>NZ_JAHYBZ010000001.1 GCF_019430885.1 Roseomonas alba
CCCCGCCGCCGCCGGCACCGGCCACCGCGCCGACGCCGCCTTCGCCGCAGCAGGCCCAGCCCACGCCGCCGACGCCGCCGCCCGCGCCCTCCCCGGACGCGATCCCCACGCCGCGGGTGACGGAACGGCCGACGCCGCCGACCCCGACCCCGCCGCAGCCCCAGCAGGCGCAGCAGACGCCGCGGCCCGATCCGCTGCCGCTGCCGCCCGCCCCGGTGCCGCCGCCGCCCGAACCGTCCCAGCAGGCGGGCACGGGGCAGACGCCGCCGGTGGCGCGGCCGCAGGAACGCAGCCAGTCGGTGCTGAACACGCTGGAACGCCTGCGCACCACCCAGCAGCAGGACCGTGCGCCCACGGCGCGGCCCAACCCGTCCGGCCGTCCGCAGCAGGGAGGGGGCAGCCCGACCGGCACCGCCGCCCTGACCCAGGGCGAGATCCGCGGCCTCGCCGAACGCATCTCGGAATGCTGGAACGTCGACAGCGGCATGCTCGGGATCGAGAGCATCGTGGTGGAGCTGCGCGTGCAACTCGACGCCCAGGGCGTCGTTCGCAATGTCGTGCCCGCTTCCTCGCCGCCCTCCGACCCACGTGCGCGCTCGGTCTATGAATCGGCGCGTCGCGCCCTCATGTCGCCACAGTGCAACCCTCTGCCTATCCCGCCCAGCAAGTACTCGACGGTCATGGCATCGATCTTCCGCTTCAATCCCAGGGGCCTCGTTCGATGAACGCTTCCTTCGCCTTCACCCGCCGCCGCGTGCTGATCGGCGCCGGCGCCGGTCTGGTCGCGCCGGGCATCGTCGCGACACCGCTGCCCGCCCTCGCCCAGCAGCCGCAGGGCGCGGTCATCGACATCACCCGCGCGCGGACCGATCCGATTCCGATCGCGATCCCGGACCTCGCCGGCGACAGCCGCGGGCGGGACATCGCCCGCGTCATCCAGAATAACCTGCGCAATTGCGGCCTGTTCCGTCCGGTCGATCGCCAGGCCTTCATCCAGACGCCGGAAAGCGCCGCCCAGACGCCGCGCTTCCAGGACTGGCGCGTGATCGGCGCCCAGGCGCTGGTGACCGGGCGTGTCATCGACCAGGGCGGTCAGCTCCGCGTCGAGTTCCGACTTTGGGACGTGCTGCCCGAGCAGCAGCTCCAGGGCACCGCCTTCACCGCCCCGGCGGCGAATTGGCGGCGCATCGCGCACCTGATCTCCGACGTGATCTACGAACGGCTGCTCGGTGAGAAGGGCTATTTCGACACCCGCGTCGTCTATGTCGCCGAGACCGGCCCGCGTGACCGGCGTGTCCGGCGCCTCGCCATCATGGACCAGGATGGCGAGAACCATCGGATGCTTACCGATGGCCGCTTCGCCGCACTGACGCCGCGCTTCCATCCCTCGGCCGAGCGCATCGCCTTCATGTCCTACCAGGATCGCGGCCAGCCGCGGGTGGTCCTGTTCGACATCGGTTCCGGCCGGCAGCAGGTGCTGGGCAACTTCCCGGGCATGACGCTGTCGCCGCGTTTCTCGCCGGACGGGCGCTCGGTGGTGATGTCCGCGACGCGCGGCGGCGATGCCAACATCTTCATCGTCAACCTCGGCGGCGGTGAGCGGCAGCTCACCTCGGGCGGCGGGCTCGACGTCTCGCCCTGCTTCTCGCCCGACGGATCGCAGATCGTCTTCAATTCCGATCGCGGCGGCGACCAGCAGCTCTATGTCATGGACGCAGGCGGCGGGAACATCCGGCGCATCTCGTTCGGGAATGGCCGCTATGCGACGCCGGTCTGGTCACCGCGCGGCGACCTCATCGCCTTCACGCGCATGGGCCGTGGCGGCTTCGCGATCGGCGTGATGCGCCCCGACGGCTCGGGTGAGCGCATCCTGTCCGAGGGCTGGGCCATGGAAGGCCCGACCTTCGCGCCGAATGGCCGCGTCCTCATGTTCTTCCGCGAGAGCCGGGCGACGGATTCCCGGGGCGGGGGCTACTCGTCGCGCATCGTCTCGATCGACATTGCCGGTTTCAACGAACGGCCGGTGCCGACGCCGACCGATGCCTCCGACCCCGCCTGGTCGCCCCTGCTATCCTGAAACGTGTGCTGCGCCGCGGCAATTTCCCGTCGCATCGTGCTTGACCGCGCGGGCGACGGGTGCTTACCCCCCTTGTGTTGCTGAACCCTCCCGCTTGGAGACCCCCCAGATGACAACCCGCCTGCTCGGCGCCGTTGCGGCCCTTGCCCTCCTCGCCGCCTGCTCGAACACCGATCAGAACGCGGCCCAGACCGGGGCCGGCAACACTATCCGGCCGGGCAGCCAGGAAGACCTGGTCGCCAATGTTGGCGACCGCGTCTTCTTCGACTTCGACAGCTCCCAGGTCCGCGCCGACCAGCGCCCGGTGCTGCAGCGCCAGGCCGAGTGGATGGGCCGCTACCCCGATGTCCGCGTCCAGGTTCAGGGCAACACCGACGAACGCGGCACGCGCGAATACAACCTGGCCCTGGGCCAGCGCCGCGCCAATGCGGCGCGCGATGTGCTGGTTGCCTCGGGCGTCAACGGCGCGCGCATCACGACGATCTCCTTCGGCAAGGACCGCCCGACGGCGCTTGGTTCGGATGAGTCCGCCTGGGCCCAGAACCGCAACGCCACCACCGTCGTCCAGTAAGAAGGGAAGGGGCCCGGCACCGTGCCGGGCCCGCTGCCACACGCCATGGCCTTTCGCCTTCCGCTCCTTGCCGCTTTCGCCGTCCTGCCGCTGATGGCCCCGCTGCCAGCGAGCGCGCAGATGGACAGTCGGGAAGGGATCGCCCTGCAGAACCAGATCCTGGAACTGCGCCGCGACCTGGACGCGATGCGCCGCGGCGGCGGCGGAGGCGGCTACGTCGCGCCGGCCCCGTCGCGCGGCGGCGCGGCGGCGCCGCAGGACCTGTTGCAGCAGCTTCTCGCCCGCGTCGGCGACCTGGAGGAGCAGGTGCGCCAGCTCCGCGGCCAGCTCGACGTCGCGCAGAACGACAACCGGCGCCTGACCGAGGATGTCGAGAAGCTGCGCGGCGACATGGATTTCCGCCTGCAGCAACTGGAAGGAGGGAGTGGTCGTGCGGCCGCCCCCCGCCCTCCGCAGGGGCCGGCGGCGGCACCCGCTCCGGCCCCCCAGCAGCCAACCGCAGCAGCCGCTAGCCCCGGCCCGCGCACCGCAGAACGGGCGATCGCGGAAGGGCAGACGGCGCTCGGCCGGCAGGATTATGCGACGGCCGAGGCCGCGGCGCGCGAGGTGCTCCAGGGCCGGCCCGGGCCGCGGGCGCAGGACGCCAATTTGCTGCTCGGCGAGGCGCTGCTCGGCAAGCGGCAGTTCCAGAACGCGGCGCTCGCCTTCAACGACGCCTACAACGCCAATCGGCGGTCGGGGCGGGCGCCGGAGGCGTTGCTCGGGCTCGCCAATTCCTTCCAGGGCTTCGGGGCGCGGCGCGAGGCCTGCGATACGCTCGACCAGCTCCGGTCCGAATACACGCAGATGTCGGCCGCCCTGTCGCGACGGGTGGATGAGAGCCGGCGGCGGGCGCAGTGCCGGTGAGGCCGGAACCGAGAGGGGCTCTGCCCGTCTCGGGCTCTCCCCGCCAGGCCATGGCATGGCCTGGACCGTCGGGTCTTGGTGCCGGGCCCGTTAGTCGTGCTGGAATCTTCCAAGCGCCTTTCGTGCGCAAGAACGGGTCTCGGCGCCATTCTGGCCGTGGCACCCGACGCCAGGTAACGGTTTCCAAAGGCCCTGTGGCCTTTGGCGGGTGGGAGTTCGGGGGAGGACAGAGCCCTTCTCCGATCCGCCAGCGCCGCATTCTTCGCGCGCACGCCGCAAGGCCCCTCCCATTCTTCCGGCGGGTCAGGCTGGGCACGTCTCCCATCGCGGCCCGCCCATGGGGATAGCCTGACGCTTTCCGAGGCCGATTTCGCCGCGCTGATGGCGCCGCTCGGCCCTTTCGGCCCGCATCCGCGCCTGGCGGTCGGTGTGTCGGGCGGCTCGCACAGCCTGGCACTGGCCCTGCTGTCGCATCGCTGGGCGCGGCGGCGTGGTGGCGATGCCCTGGGGCTCGTGGCCGATCACGGGCTGCGTGCCGAAAGCGCTGCGGAGGCCCTGCATGTCGCGCAGATGCTGGCGGGGCAGGGGATCGCGGCACGGGTATTGCGGCTGGGGCTGGCGGTCGGGTCCGGCATGCAGGAACGGGCGCGCGGAGCGCGGCTGTCGGCGCTGACGGCCGCGGCGAACCAGGACGGCCGGCCTTGGCTGTTGCTCGGCCATCATCGCGGCGATCAGGCGGAGACCCTGCTGTTCCGCGCCCTGCGCGGCAGTGGCGCCGAGGGCTTGGCGGCCATGGCGCCGGTGCGTGATGCCGGCGCGGCGCTGATCCTTCGGCCCTTGCTCGCCGTGCCGCCGGCGGCGCTGGAAGCGGTGGTGGCCGCGGCGGGGCTGGACCCGGTGCGCGACCCGAGCAACCGCGATCCGCGCTTCGCCCGCATCCGGCTGCGCGAGGCGCTGGCCGATCCGGCGGGCACGGGCGCCGCCGTGGCGGCGCTGAGCAGCGCGGCCACGGCCTTCGCGATGCGGCGGGCGAGGGCAGCGGCGGCGCTGGCCGAACGGCTCGCCCAGGCCGCCGAGATCCGCCCGGAGGGCTTCGCTCGCCTGGACCCGGCGGCGTTGGGGCGGGATGGCGTCGCGGTCAGCGTCGTCGCCTGGCTGACGGCGCTGATCGGGGGCGCGGGCTTCCTCCCGGCGCGCGATCGGGCCGCCGCCCTGCTGGCCGCCGGCGGCGGCACCCTGGCTGGCGCCTGGCTGCGGCCCGCTGGCGGCGGAACCTGGCTGCTGGCGCGCGATCCCGGTGCGGTCGCGGCTCCGGTCGAGGCCCGGCCCGGCATAGTCTGGGATGCCCGCTTCCGGCTGCTGGGTCCGGGCCGGCCGGGCTGGAGCATCGGCGCGCTGGGCCGCGATGCCGCGCGGCTGCGCGATCACGTTCCCTTGCCATCCGCGGTGCTCCAGGCCATGCCGGCGATCCGCGACCCAAATGGCATGCTGGCCGCGCTGCCTGGGATGGACTATCCTTCATCTGAAGCCTGCGCGCCCTTTGCGGTCGCCTTTGCGCCGATCCTTACCGGGGGCGCGGGCAGCGAGTTTTCGGGTCAGCCATTCAAGGGACGGCAACCCGACCCTATGTTCCATGGCGAAGGCCGGGCGGGCGACCCATCCGGCACGGAGACGGATAAGCGCACGTGAACAATTTCGGCCGGAATCTCGCGCTCTGGGTGATCGTTGCCCTGTTGCTCGTGGCGTTGTTCAATCTGTTCCAGCCCTCGGGCACCGGAAGGGCGGGGGTGACGCAGGTCGCCTATTCCGACTTCCTCAACGACGTGAATGCCGGCCATGTTCGGGACGTCACGATCCAGGGGCGGACGCTGTCGGGCACGCTGACGGACGGGCGGACCTTCCAGACCTACACGCCGGATGACCAGCAGCTCGTCTCCCGCCTGACGGAGAAGAACATCCGCGTCGTCGCGCGGCCCGAGGAGAGCGACGTCAACCCGCTGCTCCACTACCTGATGTCCTGGTTCCCGATGCTGCTGCTGATCGGCGTCTGGATCTTCTTCATGCGCCAGATGCAGGGCGGCGGCGGTCGCGCCATGGGCTTCGGCAAGTCCAAGGCGAAGCTGCTGACCGAGAAGCAGGGCCGCGTCACCTTCGACGACGTGGCGGGCATCGAGGAAGCCAAGTCCGAGCTTGAGGAGATCGTGGACTTCCTGCGCGACCCGCAGAAGTTCCAGCGCCTCGGCGGCAAGATCCCCAAGGGCGTGCTGCTGGTCGGCCCGCCGGGCACCGGCAAGACGCTGCTGGCGCGGTCCGTCGCCGGCGAGGCGAATGTGCCGTTCTTCACCATCTCCGGTTCCGACTTCGTCGAGATGTTCGTCGGCGTCGGCGCATCCCGCGTGCGCGACATGTTCGAACAGGGCAAGAAGAACGCCCCCTGCATCATCTTCATCGACGAGATCGACGCGGTCGGCCGCCATCGCGGCGCGGGCCTGGGCGGCGGCAATGATGAGCGCGAGCAGACGCTGAACCAGATGCTGGTGGAGATGGACGGCTTCGAATCCAACGAAGGCGTCATCATCATCGCCGCGACCAACCGCCCGGACGTGCTGGATCCCGCGCTGCTGCGGCCGGGCCGCTTCGACCGCCAGGTGGTGGTGCCGAACCCCGACGTGATGGGGCGCGAGAAGATCCTGCGCGTGCACATGCGCAAGGTGCCGCTGGCTTCCGACGTAGATCCGAAGGTGATCGCGCGCGGCACGCCGGGCTTCTCCGGTGCGGACCTCGCCAATCTCGTGAACGAGGCGGCGCTGCTCGCCGCACGCACGGGCCGTCGTACGGTCGGCATGCATGAATTCGAGCAGGCCAAGGACAAGGTGCTGATGGGCAGCGAGCGCCGCTCGCTGGTCATGTCGGACGCCGAGAAGCGCATGACCGCCTATCACGAGGCCGGCCACGCCCTGGTCGCGATGCATGAGCCCGAATGCGACCCGGTCCACAAGGCGACCATCATCCCGCGCGGCCGTGCGCTGGGCCTGGTGATGTCGCTGCCGGAAGGCGACCGCTACTCCAAGCACAAGTCCAAGCTGAAGGCGGAACTCGCCATGGCGATGGGCGGTCGCGTCGCCGAGGAACTCATCTTCGGACCGGACAAGGTGAGCAACGGCGCCTCGGGCGACATCAAGATGGCCACCAACCAGGCCCGCATGATGGTCACCGAATGGGGCATGTCCGACGTCATCGGCATGATCGCCTATGGCGACAACAGCCAGGAGGTCTTCCTGGGCCATTCCGTGACCCAGCAGAAGAACCTGTCGGAGGCCACGGCGCAGAAGATCGACGGCGAGATCCGCTCGATCATCGACACCGCCTACGCCCGCGCGAAGCACATCCTGTCCGAGCACATGGACGAGCTCCATCTGCTGGCGAAGGGCCTGCTGGAGCACGAGACGCTGTCGGGCGACGAGATTCGCTCGGTGATCCGCGGCGAGCCGGTGGTGCGCAATCGTCCGGACGAGCCGGTGAATATCGGGCGCGGCAGCGTGCCCTCCGCCGGGCGCGCCACGACGCCGCGGCCGCCGGGGCTGAACCCGGGGCCGGCGCCGGCGACCTGAGGCTGTAGTGATTGGAGAGGGGCGCCGCCCCTCTCCAGACCTTACCCGCGCCGGGCTTCCCCATAGGCGTTGTCTTGCAAGGCCGATGGGGCCCCCCGGGTGCCGTGCACCCTGGACCGCCGGAACTTGGCGCCGGGCACGGTTGCGACGCCGAGATCTCGAAGCTCGCGGAGGGCTCGTTGCCCCGCAGCAAGCCCAGCTTTCGCGCGCGCGGCAGCCGTCGTTGCCGCGGATGGTCTGCTCGGTCCAACACAAGATCGAAGTCTGCAAGGGCCTCTCGGCCGTTCGTGGGCCCGGCTGCACCGCCGCCAAGGTTCGAAATGGGGTGAAGCCCCTGTCCGGCTCCACTGCCGCCCCATTCCTGCCGCCCACATGGACGGCACCTGTCCCAGAATCCCCCGTGCAAACTTTCCCATCTTGGGGCAAAGCGCGCCCATGATCCTCGGCCGCTTCGTCGAACCCCTGGGCCTCATCACCGGCCCTGTCGCCTTCCATGCCTTGCGTGAAGGCTTCGCCCTGCCGCTGCAGGGCGGCGATATCGCCTTCGCCTTCGTCCGCCTGATCGAGGATGGCGAGGACCTCGGCGTCGGCCCCATCCGCGAGGTGCCGGAGGATTGGCAGGAGGCGATGCACGCGCTCGCCCAGCGCCCCGCGCCCTTCGCGGGCCTGGCGGCGGATGGTCCGCTCATCATGGGCATCGTCAACGTCACGCCGGACAGCTTCTCGGATGGCGGGCGGCATTTCGATGCGAAGGCTGCCATCGCGGCCGGACATGCGATGCTTGAGGCCGGGGCGCATATGCTCGATGTCGGCGGAGAGTCGACCCGCCCAGGCTCCGCCGCCGTGACGGCGGAAGAGGAGACCGCCCGCATCCTGCCAGTGGTGCGGGAACTGGCGAAGGCTGCCCCGGTCAGCATCGACACGCGCAACGCGGCGACGATGCGCGCGGCGCTGGATGCGGGGGCGGAGGTCATCAACGACATCTCCGCCCTGCGTCATGATCCGGAGGCAATGACCCTCGTCGCGCGATCGGACGTGCCGGTCATCCTGATGCATATGCCCGGCGATGATCCGGCGACGATGCAGGCCCTGGCGGAGTATGACGACGTTGCCGTGCAGGTCGCGGGCTTCCTGCGCGACCGCATCGCGACCTGCGAGGCGCTGGGCATCGCGCGGGGGCGCATCGCGGTCGATCCTGGCATCGGTTTCGGCAAGACGGTCGACCACAACCTGGCCCTGATCGACCGGCTGCCGCTGATCGCGGCCCTCGGCTGTCGCGTGGTGCTGGGGGCGTCACGCAAACGATTCATCGGCACGCTGTCCGGCGTCGAGGAGGCCGGGGCCCGCGTGCAGGGCAGCGTCGCCGCGGCGCTTGCGGGGGCGGCGCGCGGCGCCTCGGTCCTGCGTGTGCACGATGTCGCGGAAACCGCGCAGGCGCTGGCCGTCTGGCGTGCCTGCGCGGTCGGCCGCGCGCCGGAATAGGCGCCTACAGCACCTGGTTCCAGGCGTCGGGGAACAGCCGGTAACTGTCGCCCTCGCGCGCCAGATGGGCAGTGGCCGGGAAATGGACGTGGTTGCCGGCGATGTGCGTCTTCTCGGTCGCCACCATGTCGAAGACGCGCCGGCGTGTCGCCGCTGCCTGGGCCGGGTCCACGTCGAAGGCGATGGTGACTTCAGGGCGCGGCACCTGCACTTCCGGCAGGTGGATCACGTCGCCCCAGATCAGCAGGGACTCACCACCCGAGGCGATCAGGTAGCCGCAATGCCCCGGCGTGTGGCCCGGCAGATGGACGGCGGTCACGCCCGGGAAGACCTCGACGCCGTCTTCGAAGAAGCGCAGGCGGTCGGCATAGGGGGCCATCTGGCGCTTCGCCATGGGGAAATAGGCGCCGCCGGTCGGCACGCCCTGGCCGGTGCGCATGACCTCCGCTTCGGCCTCCGCGCTGGTCCAGTAGGCATGCTCTGCGGCGTGCATGACCAACTCGGCATTCGGGAAGGCGGCCGTGTCCTCGGCGGTGGCGAGGCCGTTGGAATGGTCCGGATGCAGGTGGGTCATCAGGATCGTGTCGATCTCGCCGGGCAGGATGCCGGTCGCGGCGAGGTTGCGCGGCAATTGCCCTGAGGATTTCTGCATATGCGTCCCGGCGCCGGTGTCGATCAGCGCGACGCGGCCGCCCGGTCCATGAATCAGGAAGCAGTTCAGCGAGGTCCGCCGCGGCACCGGCCGGAAGACCGCGCGCAGCATGGCCGAGGAATCCTCGACGCTGATGTTCTGCAGCACGGCCATGGACCCGTCGAGAAAGCCGTCGCTCACCACCGTCATGGTGATGTCGCCAACGCGGCGGTGATGGATGGCGGGCACCTGTTCGGTCGGCGGAGTGGGCATGAACGATCGTCTCCCTTGCGTTGCGCGCAAGAGAGCACGGGGCGCCCGCGACGCCAAACCCATGGCACGCTCCTCAGCGGTGCAGCATGCGCCGGTCACGCCGCGTGGTCATGCGCCGTGCAGCCAGCCACGACAGGGGCAGCGCCACGACGATGCTCAGCACGGCAGCGCCGTAGAGCAGGCCCGCACCGATATCGACGTTGCGCGTCAGGTCCGGGAACATCAGCACCAGGATCGCCAGCGTCCCGAAGATCACCGCCGCCAGGGGCATGAAGGCGAGGGCAGCAACCATCCACATGGGCCTAACCTTCCTTCTCCTCAGCCAGGGAAACGCCGCGGGAAAGCCCTCGGTTGCACCTGCGCATGGACGCGGCGGGCTGCGCCCGCTAGGGAAACGGGGACGAGGATCCCAGCATGCCCAAGGACTCACCGCCCCCCCGCCGCCTGTTCGGCACCGACGGCATCCGCGGCACGGCCAATTGCGCGCCGATGGACGCCGCCACGGCCCTGCGCCTCGGCCAGGCCGCCGGTCGGTACTTCAACCGCGGCGACCATCGGCACCGCGTCGTCATCGGCAAGGATACGCGCCTGTCCGGCTACATGCTGGAACCGGCGCTGACCGCGGGTTTCGTGGGCGCCGGGATGGACGTGGTGCTGGTCGGGCCGCTGCCGACGCCCGCCATCGCCCTGCTCACGCGGTCGCTCCGTGCCGATCTCGGCGTAATGATCAGCGCGTCCCACAATCCCTATGAGGATAACGGCATCAAGCTGTTCGGCCCGGACGGGCTGAAGCTGACCGATGAGCAGGAAGCCGCCATCGAGACACTGATGTCCGGCGACCTGACCGCAGCCCTGGTGGCGCCGAGCCGCCTCGGCCGCGCCAGCCGGCTCGAGGACGCGCCGGGGCGATATATCGAGGCCGCGAAATCGTCCTTCCCCCGCGGCCATACGCTGGAAGGGCTGCGCATCGTGGTCGATTGCGCCCATGGCGCCGCCTACAAGGTCGCGCCCACGGTCCTGTGGGAACTGGGTGCCGAGGTTGTGTCCGTCGGCGTGGCGCCGGACGGATTCAACATCAACAAGGGCGTCGGTTCGACCGCGCCGGCGGCGCTCGCTGCGCTGGTGCAGGAACGCCGCGCCGATCTCGGCATCGCGCTGGATGGCGACGCCGATCGCGTCGTGCTGGTCGATGAGCGCGGCCAGGTGGTCGATGGCGACCAGATCCTCGCCCTGATCGCGCGGTCCTGGCATGCGCGGGACCAGCTCCGCGGCGGCGCCGTGGTCGCGACGGTGATGTCCAACATGGGGCTGGAGCGGTTCCTCGCCGACCGCGGTCTGAAACTCCAGCGCACCGCCGTTGGCGATCGCTATGTCGGCGAACGCATGCGCGAGACCGGCTGCAACCTGGGCGGCGAGCAGTCCGGCCACATGATCATGCCGGATTTCGGCACGACCGGGGACGGGCTGATCGCGGCGTTGCAGGTGCTCGACGTGCTGGTCGAGGAGAACCGTCCCGCCAGCGAGGTCCTGCGCTGCTTCGAGCCGCTGCCCCAGCGCCTGGTGAATGTGCGCTATGGTGGGGCGTCCCCACTGAACGATGCGGGGGTGAAGGCGGCGATCGCGGCGGAGTCCGAGGCCCTCGGCACCCGCGGCCGCGTGCTGATCCGCGCGAGCGGCACCGAACCCGTGATCCGCGTGATGGCCGAGGCCGAGGACGAGGCATTGGTGGAAGCGACGGTCTCGCGGCTGGCGGAGGCGATCCGGGCCAAGGCGCGGGCGGCGTGATGGCGGCGAAGGGCGCGCAGAGAGGGGCTCTGCCCTTCTCCGGACCTCACCCCGCCAAAGGGCCGAAGCCTTTGGAAACAGTCACCTGGCGCCGGGCCCCGTTGTCAGGAACGGTGCCGAGACCCGCCTTTGCGCACGAAGCGCGCTTGGCGGGGATGGTGCGGACTTCGTGCCCGGCGCCAGGAGCTCGTGTTCCAAGTGCTCCAAGCACCAGGGGCACCCATTGGCGTTGCGGAGCAACGTCAATGGAACACCGGTGGTGGGGTGGTTTGGTTGGGCAGCGCCCCTCCAACTACGGCAGCGCAAGCATCGCGGTCATCGGGAAGGCGCTTCGGCCTTTGCCGGGAGAGGTTTGGAGCGGGAAGCAACCCCTCCATGACGCGCCATGAAGGGTCGGGTCCTCATCATCGCCGGCAGTGACTCCGGTGGCGGCGCCGGCATCCAGGCTGACATCAAGGCGGTGACGGCGCTGGGCGGCTTCGCCATGACGGCGATCACGGCGCTGACCGCGCAGAACACGCTTGGCGTGCATGGCGTCGCCGGCGTGCCGATCGACTTCATCCGCCAGCAGATCGCGGTGGTGCTGGACGATCTTGGCGCCGATGCGCTCAAGACCGGCATGCTGCACGACGTGCCGGTGATCGAGGCGGTCTGCGAGGAGATTGCCGCGCGCGCCAAGGGCATTCCCCTCGTGGCCGACCCGGTGATGGTCGCCAAGGGCGGGCATCCGCTGCTGGCGCCGGATGCGGTGGAGACGCTGAAGGCGCGGCTGCTGCCGCTCGCCACCGTCATCACCCCGAACCTGCCCGAGGCCGAGGTGCTGACCGGCCGTCCGATCCGCGACGTGCCGGCGATGCGGGAGGCGGCGGCGGCGCTGCGCGGCCTCGGTGTGCCGGCGGTGCTGCTGAAGGGGGGCCATCTCGAAGGCAACGAGGTGACGGACCTGTTGGTCACGGCCGATGGCGCGGAGGAATTCGTCGCCCCGCGCATCGACACGCGCCACACCCACGGGACGGGTTGCACGCTGGCCAGCGCCATCGCGGCGGGCCTGGCGCAGGGCATGTCCCTGCGCGATGCGGTGCAGCGCGCCCGGGCTTACGTGCGTGCAGCGATCGCAGCCGCGCCGGGCTATGGCGCGGGGCATGGGCCGCTCGACCACGGCGTCACGGTCGATCCGACGCGCATTCCGGGTTAACGCCTCGCTTACCGGCCGCATGCCACGATGCGGCATGAACATCACGCTGTCGCAGGTCCAGGCGCTGTTCGGCGTGTCGTCCTCGGGCACGGCGTCCGGCTCGGCGGCGGAGGCGATCCCGGCGCTCCGGCGCGCCACGGCCGATGGCGCCGAGGCGAAGGGGATCGCGCGGGAGCAGAAGGATCCCGTCACCATCAGCGCGCTCGCGCAGTTCCGCACGGCGCTCGACAAGGCCGGGACGATCGAACAGGCGCTGTCCGATCCGCGCATCCTGAAGGTCGTGGCCCCGGCGCTTGGGCTCGCCGACCAGGTCGGCAACACGGCGCTGCTGCGCAAGGCGCTGCTGTCCGACCCAAACGACCCCAAGTCGTTGGCCTCGCAGCTCGGCAGCACCTGGCAGAATGCGGCGAAGACCCTCGGGGTCTATAAGACCGGGCTGGCGGGGCTGAAGGACGACAAGCTCGTCACGACCCTCACCAACGCCTATGTGAAGTACCAGTATCGCAGCGGCCTCGACGAAGGCCAGGCCGGGCTGTCGAACGCGCTCTACTTCCTGGAGAACGCCGCGAACGCCAAGGATGTCTATTCGATCCTCGGCAATACGGCGCTGCGGGAGGTCGTGACCACCGCACTCGGCCTGCCGGACGCGATCGCCGTCCAATCCGTCGAGGCGCAGGGTCGCGCCGTGACCTCGCGGCTCAAGCTGGACTCGCTGCAGGACCCCAGGCAGGTGCGCAAGCTGGCCGAGCGCTACCTGATCAACGCGGCGAATGAGGCGGCGGCGAGCGCGTCCAGCGCCAGCAGCGGCGACCCCCTCTCCACCATCACCAGCCTCGCCATCAGCCTTCGGGTCTGATCCGACCGTTGGCGTCGGGGCGTCCCAGCCAGCCTTCGGCATAGATGTGGCGGACGAGGACGGACACCACCGCGGCGAGCGGCGCCGCCAGCGCCACGCCGAGCAGCCCGAAGGCGCCCGCCATCAGCACCTGTGCGAGCAGCAGCGCCGCTGGTGGCAGATCGGCCATGCGCGCCTGCACCATGGGGGTCAGGATGTTGCCCTCGATGAATTGCGCCGTGAAGAAGACCAGCGCCACCCAGAGCGGCATCCAGGGCGAGATGGTCGCGGCCAGCAACACGGCCGGCGTGGCGGCGATGACTGGACCGATATTCGGGATGAAGTTCAGCAACGCCGCCAGCACGGCCAGCACACCAGCGAGCGGAATGCCGAGCGTGGTCAGCCCCGCGAAGATCAGGCTGCCGGACACGACCATCGCGAAGCCCTGGCCCGCCAGCCAGCCCCGCAGCACGATGCTGCATTCCTCCAGCGTCTCGGCCGCTGCCGAGTCGAGCGCGGGATGCAACAACGCGCGCAGCCCGGCGACGTAGACCTCGGGACGTAGCGCGAGATAGACGCCGACCAGCAGGACCACGACCGCGTTGCCGATCCAGCCCAGGGTCGTGTTGGTGGCGTTCGCCAGGAAGCTCATGCCCTGGCTCGCCCCGCCTTCGGGCACGCGCAGGCGTTCGGAGATCCAACTGCCCCAATCGCTGTCGCTGACCCGGTCGCGCAGCGTTTCGAAGCTGCGCGGAAGGTCCTCGGCCAATTGGTGGGCCTGGGCGGCGAGGGGCCCCGCGGCCAGCGCGCCGGCGGCCACGGCCAGCCCCACCAGGGCCAGCAGCACGATCAGGACCGCGACCCCACGCGGCAGGCCAGTCCAGCGCATCAGCACTCCCGCCGGCAGGCTGAGCGCGGCCGCCAGGAGCAAGCCGGCGAAGCCGAGCAGCGGCACTTCCGGGACGAAGACGAAGAGCGCCAGGACCAGGCCGAGAAGGATCAGAATGGAGGCCTGCGGGCGCGACATGCCGCTATAACGGGCATGACCCCGACGCAGTTGCCGCGCACCCCGCACAGGCGTATTCGGACAGCGGGCCACGCCCCCCCACCGGGGCGCATCCGCTTCTGGAAGGGAGCTGCATCATGGCAAACGCCACCCCCAAGCCCGGACTCCGTCCGGCGAGCCCCGCATTCTCGTCTGGTCCCTGTGCGAAGCGTCCCGGCTGGACGCTGGCTGCGCTGGAAGGCGCGCTGCTCGGCCGCAGCCATCGCGCGAAGGAACCGAAGGCGCGCCTCGCCGAGGTGATCGACCGGTCCAGGGCCGTGCTCGGCATGCCGGCCGACTGGCGGCTCGGCATCGTGCCGGCATCGGACACCGGCGCCGTCGAGATGGTGCTCTGGTCGGTGCTCGGCGCGCGCGGCGTCGATGTTCTGGTGTGGGAATCCTTCTCGAAGGAATGGGCGACCGACATCGCGAAGCAGCTCAAGCTGAAGGATGCCCGGCTGATCGAGGCGCCCTATGGCGCGCTGCCGGATGTGACGCAGGTCGATTCCGCCCGCGACGCGGTCTTCGTGTGGAACGGCACGACTTCCGGCGTGCGGCTGCCGAACGCGGATTTCATCAGCGCGGATCGCCAGGGGCTCGCCATCTGCGACGCGACCTCGGCCGCCTTCGCGATGGACTTGCCGTGGGACAAGCTCGATGTCGTCACCTGGTCCTGGCAGAAGGTGCTGGGCGGGGAAGCGGCGCATGGCATGCTCGCCCTGTCGCCCCGCGCGGTCGCGCGGCTGGAATCCTTCAGCCCCGATCGCCCGCTGCCCAAGATCTTCCGCATGACCAAGGCCGGGAAGATCAATGAGGGCATCTTCAAGGGCGAGACCATCAACACGCCGTCCATGCTCTGCGTGGAGGACGCGATCGACGGCCTGAAATGGGCCGAATCCATTGGCGGCCTCAAGGCTCTGATCGCGCGGTCGGAGGCGAACCTCGCCGCCATCGCGCGCTGGGTCGCGACCAAGCCGGGCTATGACTTCCTTGCCGAGGATCCGGCGACGCGGTCCTGCACCTCGATCTGCCTGAAGATCACGGCGCCCTGGTTCATCGTCATGGGTGCCGAGGCCCAGGCGGCGGCGGCGAAGAAGATCGCCTCGTTGCTGGAGAAGGAAGGTGTCGCCCTCGACGCCGGCGCCTATCGCGACGCGCCCCCGGGCCTGCGCATCTGGGGCGGCGCGACGGTCGAGACCGCTGACATCGAGGCGCTGCTGCCCTGGCTGGACTGGGCGCTCGCCACGGTGGAAGCCGAGATCGTGGTGGCCTGACCGATGCCGAAGGTCCTGATTTCCGACAAGCTGTCGCCCGCGGCTGTCCAGATCTTCGCCGATCGCGGCCTCGAGGTGGATTTCAAGCCGGGCCTCAAGCCCGCGGAACTGCGCGAGATCATCGGCGCCTATGATGGTCTCGCCATCCGCTCGGCGACCAAGGTGACGCGCGAATTGCTGGATGCGGCACCGAACCTCAAGGTCGTCGGCCGCGCCGGCATCGGCGTCGACAATGTCGATGTGACATCGGCCACCGCGCGCGGCGTGGTGGTGATGAACACCCCCTTCGGCAACGCCATCACCACCGCCGAGCACGCCATCGCCATGATGTTCGCGCTGGCCCGCCAGATCCCCGAGGCCAGCGCATCGACCAAGGCCGGCAAGTGGGAGAAGAACCGCTTCATGGGCGTCGAACTGTTCGGCAAGACGCTCGGTCTGGTGGGCTGCGGGAATATCGGGTCCATCGTCGCCGACCGCGCGCTGGGGCTGAAGATGCGGGTCATCGCCTTCGACCCCTTCCTGTCCGAGAAGCGCGCCATCGAGATCGGCGTTGAGAAGGTCGAGCTCGACGACCTGATCGCCCGCGCCGATATCATCACCCTGCACACGCCGCTGACCGAGCAGACGCGCAACATCATCTCGCGCGAGGCCATCGCGCGGATGAAGAAGGGCGCACGGCTGATCAACTGCGCCCGCGGCGGGCTGGTGGATGAGGCCGCGCTGTATGACGCGCTGAAGTCGGGTCATCTCGCCGGTGCCGCGCTCGATGTCTTCGAGACGGAGCCTGCGACGAGCAGCCCGCTGTTTGCGCTGGAGAACGTCGTCTGCACCCCGCATCTGGGTGCCGCGACGGCCGAGGCGCAGGAGAACGTGGCGTTGCAGGTGGCCGACCAGATGGCCGACTTCCTGCTGACCGGCGCGGTGTCCAACGCCATCAACATGCCCTCCGTCACCGCCGAGGAAGCCCCGCGCCTCAAGCCCTACATGGAGCTCGCGAGGCTGCTTGGCGGCATGGCGGGGCAGCTCACCGCCGCGCAGGACGGTGCCATCGCCGCGATCCGCGTCGAATACGAAGGCGCGGTGGCGGAGCTGAACCTGCGCCCGCTGACGGCCGCGGCGCTGGCCGGGGTGCTCACCCCGCTCATGGGCGCGGTGAACATGGTCAACGCCCCGGTGCTCGCGAAGCAGCGCGGTATCGAGGTCGCCGAGACCACCGTGGAGCGCAGCGGCGAGTACCAGACGCTGATCCGCCTGACGGTGGTGACGGACCGCTTCGAGCGGTCCATCGCCGGCACCCTCGTCGCCGAGAACAAGCCGCGCCTGGTCGCCATCAAGGGCATAGCCGTGGAGGCGGATTTCGCGCCGCACATGCTCTACGTGACCAACCAGGACAAGCCGGGTTTCATCGGTCGCTTCGGCATGGCGCTGGCCGATGCGGGGGTGAACATCGCGACCTTCCATCTCGGCCGCGCGGCACCGGGGGGCGATGCGATCTGCCTGGTCGGGCTCGACGGGCCGATGCCGGATGGCGTGCTGGCCGGCGTGCGCAAGCTGCCGCTGGTGATGCAGGCGACGCAGCTCGCGTTTTGAACGGATGGCGTGACGGGGAGGGGCTTTGTCCCTCCCCAATTTGCTTCCCGCCCTTCAGCGCAACACGACGCCCGACTCGCTGCCCGCCGCGAGGGTCAGCTCCGGTGCGACGGATTCCACCGTCCACAGCCGCGGCAGGTTGGACAGGCGCTGATAGGTCTCCTGCGGCCCCAGGGTGAAGATCGGGTTCGACAGCGCGGCGGTGATGGCGGCCTGGTTGCCGCTCTGCAGCGGGCCCACCGCATTGGCCAGCGCCGCCGCGACCGTGCCGGGCAGCACATCGAGCGGTACGCCGATCGCCGCGCGCTCTTCTCGCACCGCGGCAGCGATCATGTTGCCGTAGCGCATGGGCAGGGCGATGGTGGTTGCCGGGTCGCGCATGCCCGCCACGGCGGCCTCGAACTGCGCGAGAGCGGCCGCGGCCTCGGCCGGCTTGCCGCGATAGAGCGCCATGTTGCCGAAGTTACGCTCGGCATAGGCAAGGTTCAGGCGGACATTGTTGATCTGGAAGCCGGCCCCGCCATAGCTGAAGTCAGGCGGCAGCGACGGCGCGCAGGCGGCAAGTCCTGTCAGAATGCCCAGCCCCAAGATGAATCTGCGTTGCATGCCGCCCTCCGTGTTACCTGGCGGGGCGGAGCATGCCCGAGCGGGCCACGTTCCGAGAAGAGCCGGGGCGCTCCGCTTCCGGCAGGCGCGGCAGGGGCGTCAGATCAGCGCCCAGACGATGGCGCCGATCAGCGCCCACAGCGGCAGGGCCAGCATCACGCCATTGGCGAAGGCGCGCGCCGGGTTGTCATCATGTGAGAGGACTTCGTCTCGGGGCGACCTGCGCTCCGGCAGGGCGGTAATTCGGGCTTGGGACATGATGTTTCTCTCCGCCTGGACTTGGCGTGACAGCGATCCTGAGGCGGGATTGGTTGACGACTGATGAAGCCGATCGCGTTCTTTTGTCCCGCGGGCGTGGCAATCCGTCGGCGCCGCCATGGCGGAATCGAGGCGCGGGACGGCCTTGCGCACCCCGGGGGTTGCCCGGCGCCCGGCGCCCTGCCACACCCTCGGCCGGCCATGACCGACGATCCGCCGAACCTCGCCCTGCTGCCCGCGGGCCTTGCCGATCTGCTCCCCCCCGAGGCCGAGCGCGAGGCCGCGCTGGTCGAGGCGATGATGGGAGTCTTCGCCGCCCATGGGTATGAGCGGGTGAAACCCCCGCTGCTGGAATTCGAGGACAGCCTGCTCGCCGGGTCCGGCGCGGCGGTGGCCGAGCAGACCTTCCGTCTGATGGACCCGGTCAGCCAGCGCATGATGGGGCTCCGGGCCGACACCACGCCGCAGGTCGCACGCATCGCGGCGACGCGGCTGGGTGGGCAGGCGCGGCCGCTCCGGCTCTGCTATGCCGGCCAGGTGCTGCGGGTGCGCGGGACGCAGCTCGCCCCGTCGCGCCAGCTTCCCCAAGCCGGCGTGGAACTGATCGGCGGCGCCGCGCCGGCGGCGGATGCCGAAGTCGCAGTGGTCGCGGTCGAGGCACTGGCCGCCATCGGCGTCACTCCCGTCAGCCTGGACGTCACCCTGCCCACCATGGTCCCCGCGCTGCTTGAGGCGGCGGGACTGGAGCCGGCGCTGCGGTCCCGACTGGCCCGGGCGTTGGACCGCAAGGACAGCGCCGCGGTGGCCGAGCTGGTGCAGGGCCAGGACGGCACCCTGGCCTGCCTGCCGGCGCTGATGGCCGCGACCGGCCCGGCCGAGGGCGCGCTCGCCGCGCTGGAGGCCGCGGCCCTGCCGCCGGCCGCCCGCGCCATCGCCGAGAACGCCGCGGCCGTGCTCGCTGCCATTGCCACCCGCGCGCCGGGGCTGCGCATCACGCTCGATCCGGTCGAGTTCCGCGGCTTTCGCTATCACACGGGCGTCGCCTTCACCCTCTATGGGCCGGGGATGTCGGGGGAGCTCGCCCGCGGCGGGCGTTACGTCTCACAGAATGACGAACCGGCGACGGGCATGTCGCTCTACCCCGATGCGGTGCTGCGCGCCGCGCCGGCGGCCGAGCCCCGCCCGCGCCTGTTCCTGCCGGCCGGCGCCGATGGCGCAGCCTTCCGCGCCCAGGGCTTCGCGACCGTCGCGGCCCTGGCCCCCGAGGACACGCCGCAGCGCCTGCGCTGCACTCACGAACTGAAGGACGGAAGACCCGTCCCGATCCTGGTGAAGGACTGAACCCATGGCCAATGTCGCCGTGATCGGCGCCCAATGGGGCGACGAGGGCAAGGGCAAGGTGGTGGACTGGCTCGCCAGCCGCGCCGATATCGTCGTGCGTTTCCAGGGCGGTCACAACGCCGGCCACACGCTGGTCGTGGGCAACCAGACCTACAAGCTGTCGCTGCTGCCCTCCGGCGTGGTGCGCGGCAAGCTCGGCGTCATCGGCAATGGTGTGGTGCTCGATCCGAATGCGCTGCTGTCGGAGATCGAGAAGGTCACCGCCCAGGGCCTCAAGGTCGGGCCGGAGAATCTGCGCATCGCGGAGAACGTGCCGCTGATCCTGCCGGTGCACCCCGCGCTGGACCGTGCGCGCGAGGCCGCGCGCGGCGAGGACAAGATCGGCACCACCGGCCGCGGCATCGGCCCGGCCTATGAGGACAAGGTCGGCCGCCGCTCCATCCGCCTCTGCGACCTCGCTGAGCCCGAGACGCTGTCGGCCAAGCTCGACGAGCTGCTGCTGCACCACAATTCGCTGCTGCGCGGCCTTGGCGCGCCGGAATTCCCGAAGAAGGAACTGCTCGACGGGCTGCTCGCCCTCGCGCCGAAGCTGCTGCCCTATGCCGAGCCGGCCTGGGAATTGCTGGATGCCGCGCGCGCCGACGGCAAGCGCGTGCTGTTCGAGGGCGCGCAGGCCGTGATGCTTGATGTCGATCACGGCACCTATCCCTACGTGACCTCCTCCAACACCGTCGCGGGCAACGCGGCGGGCGGGGCGGGGATCGGGCCGGATGCGATCGGCTTCGTGCTCGGCATCGCCAAGGCCTATACGACGCGCGTGGGGTCCGGGCCGTTCCCCTCCGAATTGCATGACGATACGGGCAAGCTGCTCGGCGAGCGCGGCCGCGAATTCGGCACGGTCACCGGCCGCCCGCGCCGCTGCGGCTGGTTCGATGCCTGCATGGTTCGCCAGGCGGTGAAGGTGGGCGGCATCAATGGGCTGGTGGTGACCAAGCTCGACGTGCTGGACGGGCTGCCGGAGCTGAAGATCTGCACCGGCTACAAGGTGAATGGCCAGGTCATGAAGCGCCTGCCCGCAGCCTTCCGCGCCCAGGCGGCCGCGGAGCCGATCTACGAGACGATGCAGGGCTGGTCGGATTCGACCAGGGGCGCGCGGTCCTACGCCGAGCTCCCGGCCGAGGCGGTGAAGTACATCCGTCGGATCGAGGAACTGGTCGAGGCGCCGGTCGTGCTGCTCTCCACCAGCCCGGAGCGCGACGACACGATCATGATGCGGGATCCCTTCGCGGGGTGACGCGGGCCCGTGGAGAGGGGCTTTGCCCCTCTCCACACCGGGAAGCAGTGCTTCGCGCCCACCCAAGGCCCGAGGCCTTTGGGAACCGTCACGGGGTGCTGGGCGGGGTGGGCGGTCTTGATTGAGGCAGGCGCGCCGGCCCTGGGTTCAAGTCCGGGCATCGTGCAGGAAGAACCTTCGCCTTCCTCGCACACGCCTGGCGCCCGGTACCGCGGTCAGCCCGCCACGCACGGAGCGGACTTGGTCGCGCGGCGCGCGCGTCGTGCCCAACACCAACAGCCGGCGGTCCAGGTTGTTTACCACCTGGCGGGGTGGTTTGGAGGGGCGGCGCCCCTCCAACCTTGACCCGCATCGCCGCGCCAGCGAGGTAACGCCCCATGGCGCCCCCCCTTCTTCTTCTCACCGACATCCATCACGGCTTCGGCTCGACGCGCCTGCTGGAGGGCGCCTCACTCTCCGTCGCACCCGGCGAACGCCTGGCGCTGGTCGGTCGCAACGGCTCGGGCAAGTCCACCCTGCTGAAGGTCGCCGCCGGCCTCATCGAGGCCGAATCCGGCACGCGCTTCGTCCAGCCCGGTGCGACGATGCGCTACCTGGAACAGGAGCCGGACCTGTCGGCCTTCCCCGATGTGATGGCCTATGTCGAGGCGGGGCTTGGCCCGTCGGACGATCCGTACCGCGCGCGCTACCTGCTGGAACAGCTCGGCATGACGGGGGCGGAAAAGCCCGCCGCGCTGTCGGGCGGCGAGACGCGCCGCGCCGCGCTTGCCCGCGCCTTGGCACCGTCGCCGGACATCCTGCTGCTGGATGAGCCGACCAACCACCTCGACTTGCCGGCGATCGAATGGCTGGAAGGGGAGTTGGCGTCGCTCGACTCCGCGCTGGTGCTGATCAGCCATGACCGGCGATTCCTCGAACGCCTGTCGCGCGCCATGGTCTGGCTCGATCGCGGCACCACGCGGCGGCTCGAGCGCGGCTTCGCGCATTTCGAGGAATGGCGCGACCAGGTTCTGGAGGATGAGGAGCGCGAGGCCCACAAGCTCGCCCGCAAGATCGTCCGCGAAGAGCATTGGCTGCGCTACGGCGTGACCGCGCGGCGCAAGCGCAATGTGCGGCGGCTGGAAAACCTGCACGCGCTGCGCAGCCGCCGGCGGGAACGTGTCACGGCCCCGGGCCGTGTGACCATGACGGCGGCAG
Organism: Roseomonas alba; assembly: GCF_019430885.1. Lineage (GTDB taxonomy): Bacteria > Pseudomonadota > Alphaproteobacteria > Acetobacterales > Acetobacteraceae > Neoroseomonas > Neoroseomonas alba. The sequence continues at coordinate 21,972 of NZ_JAHYBZ010000001.1, forward strand.
AGGCGGCCGGGTCGGGCAACCTCGTCATCGCCGCCGATGCGATTTCCAAGGCCTATGGCGAGCGCTTCGTCGTGCGGGATGTCTCCACCCGCGTCATCCGCGGTGACCGCATCGGCATCGTCGGCCCGAACGGCGCGGGCAAGACGACGCTGCTGAACATGCTGACCGGCGTGCTGGCCCCCGACACGGGCGAGGTGCGGCTCGGCACCGGGCTGGAGATGGTCGGGCTCGACCAGCGCCGCGCGAGCCTCGATCCCTCCATCAGCCTGTCGGCGGCGCTGACCGAGGGGCGCGGCGACCAGGTGCATGTGAACGGGCAGCCGCGCCACGTCATCGGCTACATGAAGGACTTCCTCTTCACGCCGGAACAGGCGCGCACGCCGCTCTCGGCGCTGTCGGGTGGGGAGCGCGGGCGGCTGATGCTGGCGCGGGCCTTCGCCAAGCCGTCCAACCTGCTGGTGCTGGACGAGCCGACCAACGACCTCGATCTGGAAACGCTCGACCTGCTGCAGGAACTCGTCGCGGAGTATGCGGGCACGGTGATCCTGGTCAGCCACGATCGCGACTTCCTCGACCGCACCGTCACCAGCGTGATCGCCTGGGAAGGCGAGGGGCGGTGGCAGGAATACGCGGGCGGCTACACCGACATGGTGGCCCAGCGCGGCCATGGGGTGCGCGCCCGGGTCGCGGAGGCCGAGGCGAAGCCGGCGGCCGCTGCGCCGAAACCCGAAGCACCGCGCATCGCACCGCCCCCGCCGAAACGCGTGCGGATGAACGCCAAGGAGCAGCACGAGCTGAAGACCCTGCCGGCGCGCATGGAGACGCTGGGGAAGGAGATCGCGGCGCTGGAGGCGAAGGTCGCCGACAGCACCTTCTACACGCGCGATCCGGCAGGCTTCGCCAGGGCGACCGAGGCGCTGGGCACGGCACAGGCGGCGCTCGCCGCCGCCGAGGAGCGCTGGCTGGAACTGGAGATGTTGCGCGAGGAAGCCGGCTGATCAGTTCGGCTGTCGCCGCGTCATCGTCAGGTCCAGAACCGTGGCGCGCCGGTCCAGCGCACAGGCGAAGTCGATCCGCACCGGCCCCTGCACCATCTGTCCGTTCAGCGAGGCCCCGTCGCTGGTCCGGACATAGCGTGGGTATTCCATCGCGAAGCCGCGCACGCCCTGTTGGCGCATCGCCTGCATGCATTCGCGGCGCGCCGCGGTCTCATGCTGGCTCTGCGCGACCGCGGGTCCGGCGATCGCGATGGCGGCGGCCAGGGACAGGAGAAGCCTCGTCATGGCGGTATCCTCCCGCCGTGACGCTACTCCTGCCGACGTCGGGATATCATCACGATTTCGAGACGGTTCCCGCCGACTGACTCGAAGGAAGGACGCCGCATCTGCCTCACCGGATCAGGAGAAGGCGACGCCCGGCTTCACCCCCAGCTTGCGGAACACCCAGGCCGCCGGGCAGAGCCCGGTGACCGAGGCCTGGATCATGTTCGCCCCGGCGAAGGCCGTCAGCAGCAGCCACCAGGGCGACACGAAGGCGCCGAGCGCCACCGAAGCCAGCACCACGCAGCCGGCGAAGAACAATACGGCACGGTCGATGGTCATCTTTGTCTCTCCTTCCGCGGGCGGGGCTCAGTCGGCCTCCGTCCGGATCTCCTTCAGCTTGCGGATGCCGAGCAGGTCGAGGACCAGGTTCTCGTAGAAGGTCTCGGCCTTGCCCTGGCGGATCTTGTGCAGGAAGTACTTCTCGAAGCCGACCTTCGCCGCATGCACCCACTTGCCCTGCGACGACCAGTTCACGTTGCGGGGTGGGATCTGCGGCTGGGCGATGAAGGCGATGCCCTCATCGCCGAAATCGGCGAGGCAGACGGCATTCCACGTTGCGACCGCCTTGGGCTCCCGGCCATCGAGGACCGCCGCGATGTTGGCGGCTGTGGCGGTGACCATGGATTCGATCATGAAGCCGGTCTTCGGCACGCCGACCGCGAGCGGCGTCTTGCCGACCGGCGGGATGGCGACCGCGACGCCGATGGCGAAGATGTTCGGGAAGGCCGGGTTGCGCTGGTGCTTGTCGATGGTGATGAAGCCGCGCGGGTTGGTCAGCCCCTCGATCCCCAGCACCGCCGCCACGCCGCGGAAGGCCGGCAGCAGCATGGAGAAAGTGAATGGCAGGTCGTGGGTCGCGGCGGTCTCGCCCTTGGCGTCCACTTCCGCGACGGTCATGCGGCCGGCCTCGACGCCGGTGACCTTTGCATTGGTGATCCATTTGATGTGCCGCTCGCGCATCGCGCTTTCGAGCAACCCCTTGGTGTCCCCAACGCCATCCAGGCCGAGATGCCCGACATAGGGTTCCGGCGTGACGAAGGTCATCGGCACCTGGTCGCGCACCCGCGCGCGGCGCAGCGCGGTGTCGAGGATGAAGGCGAACTCATAGGCCGGGCCGAAGCAGGACGCACCCTGGACCGCGCCGACCACGATCGGGCCGGGGGATTTCACCAGCGCCTCGAAGGCCGTGCGCGTCTTCTCAGCGTGGTCGATATGGCAGATGGATTGGGTATGGCCATCGGGGCCGAGGCCGGGGATCTCGTCGAAGGCGAGGTCGGGGCCCGTCGCGATGACCAGGTAGTCATAGGTCAGGCTGCTGCCGTCGCGCAGGTCGAGGCGGTTCTCGGACGGATGCAGGCGAGCCGCACCTTCCGGGCGCAGGGCTATGCCACGGCGGGCGAAGACCTGCGCGAGATCCACCACCACGTCCTGCCGGTCCCGCCAGCCCACGGCGACCCAGGGGTTGGAGGGAACGAAGGAATAGGTCGGCCCGTCATTCACGACTACCACCTCGTCAGCCGGTCGGAGCTTGTCCTTCAGTTCGAAGGCCATGATGGCACCGCCGAGGCCAGCGCCCAGGATGACGATACGCGCCATGATTTTCCTCCCGTCGGGCCGGATTGATGCCCAGCCAGCGTCACTTGTTCTGAATATTAGTAAGTTCGAATTTAAAGGAATCAAGCAGCGATTGCCGGGTCGGGGATCAACCGAGCACGGAGGTTGTCCTGTGGATGGCGACTGCCCTGCGTGGTGTGGATTCGCGGCGGCCCGAATCGCCGCCACTGCGGCTTTGGAGGGGCGCTACCCCTCCAAGCCACCCCAGCACGGGTCCCCATTCACGTTGCCTGGCGACGCGAATGAGGACCTGCTTCGGCCGAACGCCGTTGAGAACCTCGACCTGACGCCGCGGGCCGCCGCCGGAATGGCACCGACGCCCGTTCTCGCGCGGGAAGGGCGGTTGGAGAGGACAGCGCGGTGGCTGCGCCTATAGCGTTCCAGGTGATCCAAGCACTTGGCGGGGCGCGGGTTGGACGGGGTGCCTGGCTCCACATCCGGCTCGATCACCACGTTGGGTCTCGGCCAGGCCTTCGCCAGCGCACCCACACAAGCCCGGCACATAAAAAAGGGGGCCTTGTGGCCCCCTTTTCGCGTGTTGCGAGCGGATGCGTCGATCAGTCCGTCGTCGGTGTCGTGGTGGGCGCGCTGCTGCCGCGCGAGCTGCGGCGGCTGCCACTGGCCGAGGCGTGCTGCGAGCCACGACGGCGGTGCGACGCCGAGGCGCTGCTGCGATTGCGCCGCTGGCGATGCGCCGTGCTGCGCCGGCTGCTGCGGCTGGAGGCGCTCGGCGTCTCGGTCGAGGCCGCGGCGGCGTCCGTGCCCGTGGTGCGGGGGCGGCTGCGCGCGGCCTCGGCGTCGCTGAACGAGCCAAGGGCCAGGATCAACCCGGCGGCGAGGAGAAAGGCGCGGAACATGGTGATGGCATCCTTCTGGCCGTTGTGACCATGCGAATCGGTCGGAACGGTGGGGGGAGCCGTGACCTTGTGCCTTCCTACTGCTTCATCCGTGTCGAAAGACTCTCCGATAAATGACTGATTTGAAATCTTTCCTCAGGGCCGAAGGGCGAGGCGCGCGCGGCGCACGGCCTTGAGCGCCTTGCCCGGCTGGTTGGCGGCCATCTCGTTCGCCGCCTTGCGCAGGTGGTCGGCGAGCCATTCGACATGGCGCGGCGGCTGCGCGCCGCGCGTGGCGTCCAGGCTGAGCCGCGTGCCGACCAGGCCGAGCGCCGTACCGGCCGCCATGTTGCGGCCTTCCTGCAGGTCTTCCTCGACCTCGGCCAGCAGGCTGTCGAGCAGGCCGTCGGTGCCGGTCAGCGTCCCGGGCAGCGGCGTTGTGGGGTCGGCCAGCGCCGTATCGCCGGCCGGGAACTGCCGGTCAGCCGCGGGCAGGCTGATATGGGCCAGCAGTTCCATCATGGACTTGGCGAGCGGGGTATGCGGCATGGTTCTGCTTCCCTGGCAGTGTGACCGGTGGTGGCCATGGACGAAATATCACCTGCCCTTTAGCGCCTGCGAAGGCCGTCGGCCACCAGGGAGCAGCCGGCAACGGTCGTCATGATGGCGAGTCCCGGCCAGACCGCCGCCCAGGGGGCGCTGAAGACCAGTTCCTGGGCATTCGCCAGCATGTTTCCCCAGGACGGCGCCGGCGGGCTGATGCCGAGCCCGAGGAAGGACAGGGTCGATTCGGCAAGGATCGCGCCGGCGACGGAGAGCGCGGTCGCGACGGCCACGGGCGGCAGCAGCGCGGGCAGGACGTGACGGCGGAGGATGCGCGCCTCGGTCGCGCCGAGGGCGCGTGCCGCGCGGACATGGTCGCGCGACAGCGTCGCGAGGGCCGCGGCGCGGGCCAGCCGCGCCACGCCGATCCAGCCGAACAAGGCGAGGATGACGACGATGCGCAGCACGTCGCCGGCGGCCTCGCCCCGCGCCGGCAGGCCGATGCGCGACGGATCGGCGGCGGCGAGCAGCACCAGCAACGGCAGCGCCGGCAGGGCCAGCATGAAGTCGGCGAGGCGCATGACCAGCGCATCCGCCACGCCCCCGCGCCAGGCGGCGAAGAGCCCCGCCGCCGTACCGATGACCGTCGCCGCCAATGCGGCCGCGAGTCCCACGGCGAGCGACACCCGCGCGCCGTAGAGCAGCCGCAGCAGGATGTCCCGCCCGAGATCGTCGGTGCCGAGCGGATGCGTCGCCGAGGGCGGTTCGAAGCGCGCGAAAAGGTCGGGTGCGAAGGGGTCATGGCCCAGCGCCGCCGCGACGAAGGGCGCGGCCAGCGCGGCGATCGCCAGGACCGCCAGCAGGGCGAGGCCGAAGGCGAGGCGCTTCATCGCTCGCGCAGCCGAGGATCGAGGGCGCGCTGCGCGAGGTCGGCCCCAAGCGTCGCCAGCATCGTCACCAGCGCCACCAGCAGCAGCGCGATCAAAGCGAGGTTGGTGTCGTTGCCCATCACCGCGTCGTAGAGCAGCTTGCCCATGCCGGGCCGCGCGAAGACGGTTTCCGTCACCAGCGCCCCGCCGGCCAGCGCACCGGCGTCCAATGCGGCGATCTGCAGGATCGGCAGCGCGGCATTGGGGAAGGCGTGGCGCCAAAGCACGCCGCGTTCCGTCGCGCCGCGCGCGCGGGCGGTGCGGATCCAGGGTTCGGCGAGCGTGGCCTCGAGGCTAGCCGCCGAATGCCGCGCATAGGCGGCGAGATTGGCGATGGCGAGTGTCGTCACCGGCAAGATCAGATAGGTCAGGCCGAGACCGTGATCCGCGCTGCCCCCCGCCGGCAGCCAGCCGAGTGTCACGGCGAAGGCGATGATGAGCAGGATGCCGAGCCAGAAGGTTGGCATGGCCTGGCCCAGGACGGCGATGGCGTCGACCAGCGGCGCCGCGCGCGGCCGCGACGCCGCCAACGCGCCGAGTGCGACGCCCGCGACCAGCGCGATGGCGAGCGCCGAGCCGGCCAGCGCCAGCGTGGACAGCAACGCCGGGCGGAGCAGTGACGCGACCGGCTGGGCGAAGAGGCGCGAATAGCCGAACTCGCCGCGCAGCAGGCCGGAGGCCCAAGCGAGGTAGCGTTCCGTGAAGGGCCGGTCGAGGCCATGCAGGGCACGGAGATGGGCGGCATCCTCCGCGGTGAGGCGCGGGTCGCCGGCGATGGCGACTTCGATCGGGTCGCCTGGCATGAGGGCGATGAGGGCGAAGGCACAGAAGGAGAGGATCGCCAAGGTGAGCGCGATCTGGAGGAGGCGCCGGATGATCACGGGCGCTGACGGGAGGGGCTCTGCCCCTCCCGAACCCACTCCGCCAAAGGCCGTAAGGCCTTTGGAAACTTCGACCTGGTGTTGGGCGCGACGGTCGTGATCGTGACCATCGCGTGGTGCCCCGCGCACCAGTGCAACGGCCAATAATAGAAGGGGGATTCGGGGGAATACGTTCCCCCGACCGGAGGGGTTTGGGGAGGGCGGAGCTCTCCCCAATCGAAGCGAGGGGTTTGGGGAGGGCGGAGCTCTCCCCAATCGAAGCGAGGGGTTTGGGGAGGGCGGAGCTCTCCCCAATCGAAGCGAGGGGTTTGGGGAGGGCGGAGCTCTCCCCAATCGAGGCGAGGGTTTTGGGGAGGGCGGAGCTTTCCCCAATCGAAGCGCGAGGCCTGGGGAGGGCAGAGTTCTCCCCAACGCAGGTGCGGGGTCCTCGACGGGGCCGCGCCGTGCCCCGTCACTTCGCCCGCCATTCCTCGGCCCAGAGCGTCGACACGTTCAACTGCCCTGTCGGCCGCACGCCTTCCAGCCATTGCGGCCAGACATGCGCGTCCGCGCGGAACCAGAGCGGGATGGCGGGCAGGTCCTCGGCGTAGATCGCCTGGAGCCGGCGCCACATCTCGCGGCGTTGCGGCACGTCGAGCTGTTCGGGGATGTCCTGCGTCAGCCGATCGACCTCGGCGTTGCGGTAGCCGCCGAAATTCTGGCCGGACCAGTTGGTGGCCTCGCGGGGGATCTCGTCGGAATTGAGCGTCGAGCGCGGGACGGATTCCGGTGCCGAGATCCAGGCGAACAGTGCCAACCCCTGGAAGCGGCGGCGGGACAAGGTTTCGGCGAAGAAGACGCGCGGCGGCTCGTTGCGGATGCGGGCCTCGATGCCGGCTTGGCGCCACATGCCCTGCAGCACCTGCTGCACCTGTTCGCGGGCACGGTTGCCGGCGGTCGTCATGAATTCCAGGGACAGGCGATCCCCGGCGGCGTTGCGGCGGATGCCGTCGGGGCCGGGGGTCCAGCCGGCCTCGTCCAGCAGGGCGCGGGCGCGGGCCAGGTCGAAGGGCCATTGCCGGACATCCGGGTCGAACATCGGGTCGAGCGGATTGACCGAGGTATGCGCGACGGGCTGGCGGCCGGCGAAGAGGCGTTCGCTGATGGTCTTGCGGTCTGTCGCCAGCAGCAGGGCGCGACGCACGCGCACATCGTCCAGCGGCGGGGTATCGAGGCGGACGTCGAGATGCTCGTAGATCAGCCCCGGCTGGTAGTGGAAGAGGAAGCGGTTGCCGGTGCGGCGTTCCAGCGCGATGGCCTGTTCCAGCGGCAGGCCGAGCTCGCCCGCGACCATGTCCACCTGGCCGGCGAGGAGCTGGGCCTCGAGGGCCGTCGTGTTCTCGACCGTGCGGATGGTGATGCGACGGAAGTGCGGGGCCTCGCCGCTCCAGACCGGGTTGCGTTCCAGCGTGACGGAGGCGCCGGGCTGTACCGCGGTGATGCGGAACGGGCCGTTCCACAAGGCGGGGTTGGTCGTCTCGGTGTCGTAGGCGGTGCGGGTGCGATAGGTGCGGGGATCGGCCTGCCAGCGTTCGCGCTCGACATGGGCGGGCAGGGGCTGGAAGTCGCCCATGGAGTTGTATTCGAAGGTCACGCGGTCGAAGCGCAGGGTGACGGTGCGCGGATCGACGACGATGAGCTCATAGGCGCTGCGGTAGAATTCGGAGGGACCGAAGCCGGTGGCGGGGTTGCGGCCGGCTTCCCAGGCGAAACGCAGGTCTTCCGAGGAGACCGGCGTGCCATCGCCCCAGCGCAGGCCCTCGCGCAGGCGGTAGGTGACGCGCATGCCCGCCTTGCCGTCAGGCGTGGTCTCGCGTTCGGCCAGGCCGTTCTCGAGTGTCGGCAGGGTCTCGCAGGTCAGGCAGGTGAGGCGCCAATCGGCGCCGTATGCGGTCAGCGGACGGCGCGCAAAGCCCAGCACGTAGGACTTCGCGGCCATGTTCTCGATGTTGGGATGAAACGTCGAAGGATACTGCGTGATGCCGATGGTCAGCGCGTCGCGCGGCTGGGCGGCGGCGGGCGAGGCCACCGCCAGCAGCAGCGCGGCGACGCGCAGCCGCATCAGACGGCGTCCTTCAGCTTCGCCTCATCCGCGCTCGCCACGCCGCCATGCGACGCCGACCAGGTCACCGGGTCTTCCAGGAACTTGCGCACTTCCTTGAGTGCCGCCTCGCTGAAATACGGCTTCTCGCGGCACACTTCGAGCACGTCCCACCAGGTGCAGAGGTGGTGCAGGTTCAGCCCCATCTCCTTCATCTTCTCGAAGGACCCGGGGAAGACGCCGTAGAAGAAGACGACGAAGGTGTGCTCGCAGACGGCACCGGCCTCGCGCAGCGCGTTGGCGAAGCGGATCTTGGACCCGCCATCGGTGGTCAGGTCCTCGACCAGCAGGGTGCGCTGACCGACCGGCACCTCGCCCTCGATCTGGGCATTGCGGCCGAAGCCCTTCGGCTTCTTCCGGACATAGGCCATGGGCGCCATCATCCGGTCGGCGATCCAGGCGCCGAAGGGGATGCCCGCCGTCTCGCCGCCCACCACCACGTCGATCGATTCATAGCCGACATGGCGGCCGATCTTCTCGACGCCGAGCTCCATGATCCGGTTGCGCGCCCGGGGGAAGGAGATGATCTTGCGGCAGTCGATATAGACCGGGCTCTTCCAGCCGCTGGTGAAGGTATAGGGCTCTTCGGGCCGGAAATTGATGGCCTTGATCTCAAGCAGGATGCGCGCGGTGGTCAGGGCGGCGTCGCGGTCCCAGTCGGAGGCGTGCAGCGCGGTCATGGGGGTTCGTCCTGGCGGTGGTCTGTCCACGGACTGTCGTAATCGGCAGGGCCGGCCGCGTCCATGACTGAGGACGATCCGAATCGCATCTGGGTGCTGGCGGACCCGCGCGCCGGCACGGCGGCGCAGGCGATCGGCATCGCGGAACGGCTCGGCCGGCCGTTCCGGACCGTCCCGCTGGCCTGGGGGCGCCTCGCGCGGCTGCCGCTGCGCTGGCCGACGCTTGTCGGGCTGACGCCAGAAAGCCGCGGCGGCATCGTCGCGCCGTGGCCGGAGGTTGTCCTCTCGGCCGGGCGGCGCAGCGCGCCGGTCGCCCTGTGGCTCGGGCGGCGGGGTGCGCGCACCGTTCACTGCATGCGCCCCGGCTTTGCCGAGACCCGCTTCGACCTGCTGGTGATCGGCCGCCACGATGCGCCGCCCGAAGCGCCCAACATCCTGCCTATCCTCGGCGCCACCCACCGCATGTCGCCCGGCCGGCTGGCCGCAGCGCGCGCGGAATTCGCGGCCCTGGGCGACTATCCCGGCCCCCGCATCGCCCTGATGCTCGGTGGCCCACCGCGCGGCGAGGGGATGGACCCCGCCGCCGCCGCCGCCATCGCGCGCCAGGTCGCAGGCTTTGGCGGATCGGTCCTGGCCACCGGGTCGCGCCGCACGGGCCGCGACGCCGAAGACGCTGTGGCCGATGCGCTGGCCGCGGTTCCGCACCGCCTCCATCGCTGGGGCGATGCCGGTCCCAACCCCTATGCCGGGCTGCTCGCCTGGGCGGATGCAGTGGTGGTGACGGGCGATTCCGTCTCCATGCTGTCCGAGGCCCTGGCCACCACCGTCCCGGTCTTCATCGCCGATCCGGGCGGTCTCGGCGCACGGCACCACAGGCTGCACGAAACGCTTTATGCTGCCGGCCAGGCGCGGCCGCTGGCAGAGGCCCCCACCCCCTTCGCCCGCGCCCCCTTCGACGAAACTGGCCGCGTCGCCTTCGAGATCACGCAACGCTTCCTTCGCCCCTGACATCCGGAGAGAGCCCCATGCGTCCCGTCCTCGCCGCCCTGCCCCTGCTGCTCCTCGCCGGCACGGCCGGGGCGCAGCAGGCCACTCGCACGCCGGCGCCGCCGCTGCTCGCCTGCCCGCCCTCGATCGAGGTGCAATCCCGCGACGAGATCCGTCCGCCCAATGGCTGGGAACTTCGCCCCGAACCCCAGCGCCACTGGCTGCGCGGCGCCGACCTGTATGAAGGCGACCCCGCCGATCGCGTACAGCTCCGCCCCGATGGCGATCAGCGGACGCGGCGGGAATGGTGGGACCTTGGCGGCAACCGCCAGCCCTATCGCCTCGTCTGCCGCTATGAGGGCCTCGAAGCCGGCATCATGGCGACGGTCCCCGCCGCGGCCCGCCGCTGCGAGGTCTCCAGCTTCCGCGAGAACAGCCGCGGCATGCGACATGGCCGCATCGTCAGCGGACCCGAGCAGGTGGTGGTCGCCTGCCGCTAGAGCCGTTCCCGTTCGTCTTCGCTCGCGGCAACGACTCCAGTCTCTTGTTTCGCGAGCATCTTCACCCGATCAGCTGATTTCACCTGATCGGGATCTGATCCAGCCCCGAAAGGACTCCTGCCTGATGAAGATCGTCGGACTATCCGGAAGCCTGCGCCGCGGTTCCTTCAACACCGCCCTGCTGCGCGCCGCGGCCGGGCTGATGCCGGAGGGCGCGGAACTCTCGGTCGAGACCATCCATGGCATCCCCGTCTATGACGGCGATGCCGAGGCGGCCGAGGGCATCCCGCCCGCCGTCGCCGCTCTGAAGGACAAGATCGCGGCCGCCGATGCGCTGCTGATGGTCTCGCCGGAGTACAACAACTCCATCCCTGGCCCCTTCAAGAACGCGATCGACTGGCTATCCCGTCCGCCCGCTGATGCAGGCCGGGTCTTCGCCGGGCGGAAGGTGGCGCTGATCGGCGCCTCGCCGGGCGGCTTCGGCACCATCCTGGCGCAGAATGCCTGGCTGCCGGTGCTCCGCACGCTGGGCTGCGAATTGTGGACCGGGGGACGCCTGATGGTGTCGCGCGCCGGGGGAGTGTTCGACGCGGAGGGAGCGCTGACGGATGCGGCGGTGACGAAGATGCTGCGCGACTACCTGGCGGGGTTCGTGGCGTTCGTGGGGAAGTGACGTGGGGGATTGGAGAGGGGCTCTGCCCCTCTCCAAGCCTCTCCCCGCCAAAGGCCACAGGGCCTTTGGAAACCGTCACCTGGCGCCGGGCGCGGCGGGCCGGCCGATGGGATGAGCCGCGCAGAAGGCACGACGCCGGCAAGACTCCGGGCGCCGGGCATGGCGTGCGCATCGGCGTTGCGAACTCCCGCTCTGCCCCGCACCAGGTATCGGTTTCCAAAGGCCTCGGGCCTTTGGCGGGGTGGCTTGGAGGGGCAGAGCCCCTCCAATAGCGACAGTGAAGGCACCAGGATCTTCAGCGGGGCCTTCCATCTCGTGCCAGGACGCGCGCCGCCGCAGCCCGCGCTACCGCCCCACGAAATGCGGCGCCCGCTTCGACAGGAACGCATCGCGCCCTTCGCGGTGATCCTCGCTTTCGCGCAGCAGGGCCTGGGCATCCGCCTCGGCTTTGAGGAACTCCGCCAGACTACCCTGCGACCGCGCGAGCAACTGCTTCGCCATCCCGTTCGACAGCGGCGCGACGGCGGCGATGTCGCGCGCGATGGCGCGCGCCTGGTCCAGGGCCGCGCCGGGTTCCGCCAGGGTCTCGACCAGGCCGAGGCGAGCGGCTTCTTCCGCCGGCAGGGGCTTGCCACGGAACATCAGCAGCCTGGTCGGGCCGGAGCCGATCCGCCGCGGCAGCGTCCAGCCCGCGCCCATGTCCGGCACCAGGCCTATGCGGTTGAAGGAACAGGTGAAGACCGCGTTGCGCGCCGCGACCACGATGTCGCAGGCCGCGGCGAGGGACAGGCCCGCCCCGGCGGCATGGCCTTCCACCGCGGCGATGACGGGTTTCTCGCCTTCCACCAGCAGGCGGATGATGTGGTGGCTCGTGCGCATCATGCGGGCGCGGCTTTCCAGCGGCGTCTGCTGGCCCATGGCCGAGATGTCCCCGCCCGCGCAGAAATGCCCGCCCGCGCCGGTGAGGATGATGACGCGGCAGGCCGGGTCGGCGAGGCCGTGTTCCAGGTGCCGGATCAGCGCCTCCCGCAGTGGGGCGGCGAGGGCGTTGCGCCGGCGTGGATGGCTGAGCGTGAGTTCGAGGACGCCGTCGGCGAAGGCGGCGTGGGTGGTCGCCTCCTCGGCAGGCGCCGGTGCGGTGTCATTCATGGGGCGGTTCCCTTCCCTGGGCGGCCGGTCTGCGACGGCCCGTGCAGGATAGGGGGAGGGGCGGCGCCCCTCCAAGCCAGGGTCAGCGCCGGTAGGCAGCGAGGATCGCCCGCCCGGCGTCGCCGGCCTGGGCTTCCCAGGCTGTCGTCGCGCCGGCGGCGGCCTGGCGCAGGGCCGCGCGCAGGGCGTCGGTCGGTTCGTGGATCGCCACGTTGTTCTCACGCATCGTGCGCTGGTTGGCGGCGAGCCGACCTTCGATGGCCTGCCACTGCCGCGTCTCGGTTTCCGCGGCCGCGGCCGTGATGGCCTCGCGACCCGTGGCGGGCAGGGCCGCCAGGGCCGTCTTCGACGCGAAGGCCAGCGAGATCGGCCAAGCGTAGTCCGCGATGGTGAAGTTCGGCAGCCAACGCCACAACCGCCGCCCCGCGCCGCCATCGCCCGAGGACAGCACCGCATCGAGCGCGCCGGATTCGAGCCGCGCCTCGACCTCGGCGAAGGACAGCACCTCGGCATTCGCGCCGGCGGCGCGCAGCACCGCGGTGCCCGTGGCGTCATAAGTGCGCACGCGCAGGCCCTGCAGGTCCTCGGGCTTCGTCACCGGCCGCTTGGTCCACAGGCCCGATGGCGGCCAGGGCGTGGTCCAGAGCAGCGCCGCGCCCTGCTTCTCGGCCGCCGCGGCGTAGTGCGGCCGCGCCAGGTCCCGCAGCCGCGCCGCATCGGCATAGGAGGCGGTGAGGAAGGGCAGGGAGGATAGCAGGAACATCGGATCGACCGCGTTCAGCGATCCCGAAAAGGCATCGACCACCGCGAAGCGCCCCTGCGCGAGCGCGGTGAAGGCCGCGGCCGAGCGATACCCGTCCGGCGCGCCCGGCGCGGCCGTGACCGGCACGCCGCGGCGCGTCGCGGCCTCGGCGAAGAAGGTCACGCCCTCGCCGGGGATGGAGGTCGCCGGATATTCGGACGCGGCCGTCCAGCCGGGCGTCTGGGCATGGGCCGAGCCCAGGGCGAGCGCCGGCGCGGCGAGGATCAGGCGGCGGGGAAGGGTCATGGCGCGGGCTCCGGCAGGGCTTTGGCGGGCACGCCGGCGACGGTCGCGCCGGGTGGGACGTCGGCGAGAACCGCCGCGCCCGCGCCGATGATGGCGCCCGCACCGATCGTCACGCCAGGGCGGATCACCGCCCCGGCGCCGATCATGGCCCGCGCGCCGACCCGCACGCCGCCGGTCAGGATGGCGCCCGGCGCGATATGGGCGGCGTCCTCGACCACGCAGTCATGTTCGACGATGGCCCCGGTGTTGACCAGGACGAGGCGGCCGAGCTGCGCCTCGGGCCCGATGACCGCGCGGGCCAGCACGGCGCAGCCGTCGCCGATCGTCGCACCGTGACCGAGGATGGCGGCCGGATGGATCAGCGCCGGCAACCCGAAGCCCGCCGCCGCAAGGCGCCCGGCCGCTGCTACGCGCTGCGCATTGTGGCCGATCGCCGGATGGGCCCGCGTGACGCCCGATCGCACCAGCCCGGGAAGGCGCGATTCGTCGCCCAGCACCGTCACGCCGAGCAGCGACGCGACCTTCGGTGCCGCATCCACCACGCCCGCGGGGCGCCACCCGCCATGCGCCAGCACCAGGTCGAGCACCGCCTTGCCGTGCCCACCCGCCCCCAGCACCAGGATCGCCGGCTTGTCGTCATGCATCGCGCCACACTACACGCAGAGGGTCGGTGCCATCACCCTGCCGCGCCGAAGGAGCTACACTGCGTCGACCAGCCTACCCGGAGGAGATGGATGCGCATCCTCGCCGTCATTGCCACCCTGATTGCGATGGTCGCCGGTGCCGCACCGGCCTCGGCGCAGAACCGCTTCTGGCTGCAGAACAATACCGACCGAACGATCGTCGCGGCCAATGTCTCGCCGTCGCGGGTGCAGGAATGGGGGCCGAACATCCTGACCCAGGGGCCGATCCGCCCCGGGATGCAGGTCTGGGTCGAGCCCACTTTCCCCGACTGCTACCTCGATATCCGGGTGCGCTTCGCGGATGGGACCGAGGACGGGCATCTTGGCGTGCATGCCTGCACCCTCTCGCGCATCACCTTCGGCCGCGACGTGCCCTATCAGCCGACGCCCGAGCCGCCGCCGGAACGCGTCGTCGCCAACCCGTCCTTCACCTTCGTCAATCGCAGCGGAGAGACGATCCGCGAGATCTACGTGTCGCTGACCAGCAACCGGAACTGGGGCGCCGACCGGCTGGGGCCGCGCAACATCCTCCCGCCCGGGGCTTCCATGCAGATCACGCTGCCACGCGGGGAGGTCTGCACGGTGGATATGCGCGTCGTCTACATGGATCGGCGCGTGATGGAACGGCGCAATGTCGAGACCTGCTCGATGCGGAACTTCGCCTGGCGGTAGGAAAGGCAGGAGAGGCGCGGCTTCTGCCTGGACGGAAAGCGGAGAGGGGCAGTGCCCCTCTCCAATCGCCCTACCCCTCGCGCTGCTGACGCGCCCGCTTGGCCGCCGGCCGCGTCAGGCAGGCATCGAGCCACGCCTTCACCTTCGGGAACCGCGCCAGGTCGTACCCGTTCAGCCAGGGCGCGTAGAGCACGCAGGCGAGGTTCAGGTCCGCGACGCTGAAGGTGTCGCCCAGCAGGAAGGGGCTCTTTGCCAGCACGCCTTCGAGCACGGCGAGGCGCGCATCGAGCGCTTCCTTCCCCGCCGCGGCTTCGGCGGCATCGCGCTCGGCGGCCGGCTTCAGGTAGGTGTTGTAGCCCCAGCGCATGACCGGGGCCTCGACCTCGGTCGCCGTCCACAGCGTCCATTGCATGACGCGGGAGGCATCGTCGCCCGCGGGCATCAGCGGCGCACCCGCCTTGCCGGCGAGGTGCAGGTTGATCGCCAGGCTTTCGAACAGCACGAGGTCGCCGTCTTCCAGCGCCGGGATCTTGTTGTTCGGATTGATCGGCAGCGGGCGTTCCAGCTTGAAGCCGGGCGCGAAGCCGAGGGGGACGACCTCATAGGGCAGGCCCGCTTCCTCGGCGGCCCAGATGCAGCGGAAGGCGCGGGAGCGCGGGATGCCGTGGATCTTCAGCATGTGGGGTCCTCTTCAGGCGCGCGGGACGCGGCGCGCGGCGCGGTTTCGGCGCGGATCGCCTCGCCCAGGCGCTGCACCGCGCCATGGAGCAGGCGCTGCAGCAGCAGCCAGACGAGCAGGATCAGCACAGCCCAGGGCAGGCCGAACAATTCCCAGGCGAGACCCGCGGCCACCACCCAGCCCATGCCGAGCAGCGCACCGGCGCGCAGCACGCCGATGACGGGATGCGGTGCGCTCACATGCCGCCGATGTAGTTGGGACCGCCCGCGCCCTCGGGCGTGCACCAGTCGATGTTCTGCGACGGGTCCTTGATGTCGCAGGTCTTGCAGTGCACGCAGTTCTGCGCGTTGATCACGAGGCGCGGCTCGCCTTCCTCCACACCCACCGCCTCATAGACGCCGGCCGGGCAGTAGCGGCTTTCGGGGCTCGCGAACTGGTCCCAGTTCACGCCCTTCCAGCGCGACGGGTCGATCAGCTTCAGATGCGCAGGCTGGTCTTCCTCATGGTTGGTGTTCGACAGGAACACCGAGGAAAGGCGATCGAAGGTCAGCACGCCATCGGGCTTGGGATAGGCGATTTTCTCGGACTCCGACGCCTTCTTCAGGCTTTCGTTGTCCTTGTGGTGCGCCAGCGTCCAGGGCGAGTTGCCGCGGGTGACGTAGGTCTCGAGTGCGGCGTTCAGCATGCCGCCGAACAGGCCCCACTTGGCGAAGCCTGGGCGGATGTTGCGCACCGCGTTCAGCTCCGGCCAGATCCAGCTGTTCTTCACCGCATCGCTGTAGCCGTCGAGCTGCGCCGGGGCGCTCTCGTTCGGCAGCGCGGCGGCGACCGCCTCGGCCGCCAGCATGCCGGACTTCATCGCGGTGTGCGTGCCCTTGATCTTCGGCACGTTGAGGAAGCCCGCCGTGCAGCCGATCAGCATCCCGCCCGGGAAGACCAGCTTCGGGATGGACTGGAAGCCGCCCTCGTTGATCGCGCGCGCGCCATAGGCGATGCGCTTGCCGCCCTCGAAGAAGGGCTTCACCGAGGGGTGGGTCTTGAAGCGCTGGAACTCCTCGAAGGGGGAGAGCCAGGGGTTCGGGTAGTCGAGCCCGACCACGAAGCCGGTCGAGATCAGGTCCTCGCCCAGCATGTAGAGGAACGACCCGCCATAGGTGTCGGACTTCAGCGGCCAGCCGGTCGAATGCCAGATGGTGCCCGGCTTGTGGTTCGCCTTGGGAACCTGCCAGAGCTCCTTGATGCCGATGCCGAAGGTCTGCGGCTCGACGCCGTCGCGCAGGTTGAAGGTCTCGAACAACTTCTTGGTCAGCGAGCCGCGGCAACCTTCGGAGAACAGCGTGTAGCGCGCGCGCAGTTCCATGCCCGGCTGGTAGTTCGGGCCTTCCTCGCCATCCTTGGTGATGCCCATGACGCCGGCGACCACGCCCTTGACCACGCCGTCCTCGATGATGGTCTCGGAGGCGGCGAAGCCCGGATAGATTTCGACGCCCAGCGCCTCGGCCTTCGCCCCCAGCCAGCGGCACACATTGCCCAGCGAGACGATGTAGTTCCCGTGGTTGTTCATCTGCGGCGGCGTCGGCAGCTTGTAGGCCTTCGTCTCCGTGAGGAACATGAAACGATCCTCGGCGGCCGGGGTGGCCAGCGCCGGCGGGTCGTCGCGCCAGTCGGGGATCAGCTCATCGAGCGCCCGGGGTTCGAGCACCGCACCGGAGAGGATGTGGGCGCCGATCTCGGAGCCCTTCTCGACCAGGCATACCGAGGCATCCGGCGCGAGCTGCTTGAGGCGGATCGCCGCGGCGAGGCCGGACGGGCCACCCCCCACGATCAGCACGTCGAATTCCATGGCCTCGCGCTCGACGGACATATCCCCGCATTCTCCTCGCTTGACTCGGCTCCTTTAGCGGCACCCCGGGTTGCACGGAACCCCGCGCCGGGCCGATATCGCATCCATGGAGCTTGATCGGGCGGGTCTGCTCGCGGCGCTGGCGCTGCAACTGGATTGGGGGGCGGAGGAGGCGCTGGAGGATGCGCCGCCCGACCGCAGCGCCCCTGCACGGCCCATGCCCGTCATCCCGGCGGCCGGGGAGCCGCCGGCGCCGCGCCCGCTGGCAGCCTCCGCCACCGTGGTCGCAGTGGCCCCGCCGGCCGCCGGCCGCGCCGCCGAGGCCGCCGCTGCCGCGACCACTCTCGACGAGTTGCGCGAGGCGATCCGCGCCTTCGACGGGTCCTCCCTGCGCGAGACCGCGACCAACCTGGTGTTCTCCGACGGCGACCCCGCCTCCCGCCTCATGTTCATCGGGGAGGCGCCGGGCGGGGAGGAGGACCGGCTCGGGCGGCCCTTCGTCGGGCCTTCGGGGCAGTTGCTGGACCGGATGCTGGCCTCGATCGGCCTGCGGCGCGATGAGGGCGGCTTCTGCATCACCAACATCCTGCCCTGGCGCCCGCCCGGCAACCGCACGCCGACGGATGCCGAGATCGCGCTCTTCCTGCCCTTCGTGCTGCGCCACATCGCGCTGGTGAAGCCGCGGCGCGTGGTGCTGTTGGGCGGCACCTCGGCCAAGGCGCTGCTGCGGGCCAAGGACGGCATCACCCGGCTGCGCGGCAAGTGGCATCCGATATCCGTGGAGGGGCTCGGCATCGTGCCCGCGCTCGCCACCCTGCATCCGGCCTATCTGCTGCGGACCCCGGCGGCCAAGCGCGATGCCTGGGCCGATCTGCTCATGCTGCGACGCAGCATCGACGCGGATGGAGCGTAGACCGCGCGTGGAGAACCCGCCGCAAGGTCCTGGTATCGTGAAGGGTGATCCTGAAAAGCGGGATTCGTCTCGATCATGGATATTGCGCCAGCGGCTGAGCGGCCGTTAGTCGCGACTCGCCATGTGCGCGATCTGCCCCATGGCCCGGTGCAGGCCGGCGGCTCTTCTGGCCGCGTTCGGCCTGCCGCTCTGGTTCGGAACCCCCCTTCCGGTCCAGGCGCAACGGGCCGACCAGACCGCCTCGGCCGCCCCCGTCCCGGCGCAGCCTGGCGGCGGCGCGGTCGGACTGCCCCGACCCCTCGCCGCCCCCGATGCGGCGCGCATCACGCGCATCTTCCGCCTCCAGGCCGCAGGCGAATACGAGGCGGCGAAACGCGACCAGGAGGCGTTGCGCGACCGTCGCCTCGATGGCCCGATCCTCGCCGATCGCTGGCTCGGCCCCCGCGCGGTGGCGCCGCAGGCCGAGGAGCTGCGCGCCTGGCTTGCCCGCTATGGCGATCAGCCCGATGCGCCGCGCCTGCATGCGCTGCTGGTCGCCCTGTCGCCACAGGGCGCAGCGTTGCCGCCCGCCCCCGAGGAAGGCGCCCTGCCCGAGGATGGCGAGGCGGTGCCCGAGGAGAGCGAGCCGCCGGCCCGCGGTTTCGTCCGCAATCCGGCCCTCGACCGCGATGTGCGGGAGCGCGCCGCCGCCGGCGACACCCAGGGCGCGCTGAACCAGATCCGCCGTACCCGTGGCATGACGGCGCCTTATGCCGCCGCGCTGCGCGCCGATATCGCCCAGGCGCTGTTCCGTCGGGGCGAGGACGCGGCGGCCTTCCGCCTGGCGAGCGAGGCCGCCCGCGGCGGGCGCGAGAAGACCGGCCGAGCCGCCTTCGCCGCCGGGCTCGCCGCCTGGGGCCTTGGACGCTACGACGTGGCGCTGCCCTATTTCGAGGCGGCCGCGCGGGCCGAGGGTGCCTCGGCGGCGGCGCGGGCCTCGGCGGCCTTCTGGACGGCACGGGCGGCGGTACGCGCAAGGCGGCCCACCCAATACGTCCCCTGGATGCTCCAGGCGGCGCAGGAACCGCGGACCTTCCACGGGCTGCTGGCGCGGCGAGCGCTGGGGCTGGCCCCGGGCTTCGCCTGGCATGGCACGGCGAACGAGGCCGGGGCGGCCGCGCTCGCGGAATCGGCCGGTGGCTGGCGGGCGCTCGCCCTGTTGCAGGTCGGCCAGACCGCGCGCGCCGAGGCCGAATTGCGCGCCCTGTGGCCCGCCGCGCGCGGCAATGCGGCGCTGGCGGGCGCGATGCTGGCCGTGGCGTCCCGCGCGGGCATGACCAATCTCGGTGCGCAACTCGCCGGCCTGGCGCAGGGGGCGGATGGGCGGCCGCGCGACCTGCAGCGCTTCCCGCTGCCGCGGCTCCAACCCGCCGAGGGCTTCCGCGTCGATCCGGCGCTGCTCTACGGCCTGGCGCGGCAGGAATCGAACTTCGATCCGGGCGCTGTGTCGCGTGCCGGCGCGCGCGGCCTGTTGCAGGTGATGCCCGCCACCGCCGCCTATGTCGCCGGCGATCCGAGCTTCCGCGCGGAAGGCGCGGCGCGGCTGCATGATCCGGGGCTCTCGCTGGAGATCGGGCAGCGCTACCTGTTGCAGCTCGCCGGGCAGGAGTCGGTGCAGGGCGACCTGATCCGGCTGCTCGCCGCCTATAATGCGGGGCCGGGCAACCTGGCGCGCTGGCTGCCGACGGCGGGGCATCGCGACGACCCCTTCCTGTTCATCGAGGCCATCCCCTTCGAGGAGACGCGGCACTACGTGCAGCGCGTGCTGGCCTATTCGTGGATCTATGCCTCCCGGCTGGGCCTCGCTGCACCGAGCCTGGAGGCACTGGTACGCGGGGCCTTCCCGCGCTTCAGCGGGACCGAGGATGTGCCAGGAGGGTGGCGGACCGCGGCGCGGTGAGAGGCGGCCGGAGAGCGGCCATGCTCATGTCCGGGCCCCAAGGGTTGAAGGGACTTCCCGATGGCCCGGATAGATTCGAGGCGGCGGCAATCGCAGGGGCGCCGCCTGTCGGAACCGCCCCGCCAATGGGTTGCCCCAGGATGCTGGGCATGTTGGGCACGACAGGCGGTCTGTGCCCGCCAAATGCGCCTGGTGCGCGAAGGCGGCTCTAGGCGTTGAGCCGGTCAGCGGCGCCCAGTGCCAAGTTGAGGGTTCCAAAGGCCTTTCGGCCTTGGGGGGGCGTGGCGGCACTGCCGACCAGGTCCGGAGAGGGGCAAAGCCCCTCTCTGGTCTCTCGCTGCGCGCTAGCCTGCCCGCCGAAGCCCGGTCGGATAGAATCGCCCCGTCGGCCCGCGCATCGCCTCGAGCACGAAGCCGCCCGGCAGGTGCAGAACTTCCCGCGCCGGCGCCGCGTCCGCGGCGCGGTCCACCGCGCCGAGCAGTGGCCGCCCCTCCATGCCATCCACCGGCTGGCCCAGCAGATGCAGCACGGTCGGCACGATATCCGTCAGGTCGGCGGCTTCCTGCGCCACCGCCGCGCGGCGGAACGGCCCGCCCTGCATCACCAGCACGGTCGCGAGTTCCGAGCGATGCAGCCCGCCATGCATGCCGCCGCCTTCCGGCACGTCGGGCGCGTCGAAGGGGGCGTGGCCGGGCAGGCCCCATTCGTCCGGTGCCTCGGACCCGGCGAAGGTCGCGACCAGATCGGCGCTGCGGGCGTGGCCGCTGCCGAGCACCGACAGCGGCATCGCCCGCCCTTCCGGCAGGATCGACGGATCGCGCGCGAGCAACGGCCCCGCCCAATCCTGGCCGGCGAGGAACTCGGCGATCTGCGGGGCGAGGGCGCGGTCGCGCAGCCACATCCCCGGCGCCGCGGCGGGGGCGACGACCACGTCCACATCCGGGGCCATGCCGGTGCCGGCGCGGAAGCCGGCGCGGATCAGCTCGCTGCGCAGGCAGCGCTTGCCGCGGCCGGTGACATGGCCATGGTCGGACAATACGACGATGCCGATCTCGGAGGCATCGGGCTGCGTGTCACGCCAGGCCCGGATGCGCCCGAGCACCGCATCGGCGGCCGCCAACGCCTGCAACGTGTGCGGCGCGCGCAGACCGCCCCAGTGGAAGGAGATGTCGGGTTCCGACAGCCACAGCAGCGCGACATCCGGCCGGTGCTTCGGCAGCACGTGGTCGAGCAGCACGCGCCCGGCGAAGTCCACGCGCGGGATGTTGGGCGTCTCGTGCGGCGGCGTGGCGCCAAGGGCGTCGCGCACCTCGGCGGCGGTGGCGCCATCGGTGTCCTCGACATTCCAGCGGAAGGAGCCGAGGCGCTCCGCCGCCGGATGCAGCAACTGCGCCGCACCCTGCGTGCCTGCGCTGACCAGTGCGAAGCTGAGTCCGGCGGGGGCCAGCCGTTCGGCGAGGCTCGGCCGCTGCAAGGGCGATTCCGCGCCGTTGGCGAGCGTCATCACGTCGCTGACCAACTTGGTGCGCAGCAGGCGATCGGACGCGACCGACGCATCGAACAGGGTATTCGCCACCATCCCATGCCCGCCGGGCCGGCAGCCGGTGATGAGCGAGGGCGTGGCGACGCGCGTCTCGGAGGGAAACACGCTGCGCGCATTGGCGAAGCGCGTGCCCTCCGCGGTGAGGGCGGCGAGGTGCGGCGTCGTTGCCGCATCGATCATGTCCGGACGCATGCCGTCCAGCGCGACCATGATGATGCGGGTCACGACGCGGTCCCGGCGATGGTGGTATGCGACATGGTCCTGATCCCCTGAAGATGCGCCGCCCGCATGGCATGCAGGCGGCGATGGACGGATGACAGGACGGTGACGTGACGGTGACAGACCGCTGTCACGGCAGGCGATAGAATCGCGTCGCGCTGCGCCAGAACAGGTCGGCCTTCTCCTCCGGACTGGCCTCCGCGGCCAGGCGCTTGAAGGCGTTCCAGCCCGCGGCGTAGCCGTAGCTGCCCTTGTCGACGGGGAAGTTGCTCTCGAACATGCAGCGGGCCGTGCCGAAGGCGGCGATGCAGGCATCGGTCCAGGGCTTCCAGGCGTCGGCGAGGGTCTGGGAGGAGGGCGCGATCTCGCCATCCTCGAAGCCGAAGCCCGGCAGGCGCATGCCGAGGCCGCCGACTTTCACCATCACATTCGGGCAGGTGGCGAGGTCGCGCATATGCATCGACCAGGCCTCGAAGACCTCGCTGTCACGCTTGCCGGCATAGGGCCCGATGCCGAGCACGCCGCCGCAATGGTTCAGCACCATCGGCACGGTGGGAAAGGCGCGCGCGAGGGCGGTGAGCTTCGGGATCTGATGGAAATACATCCAGGCATCGAAGGACAGGCCGCGCTTGGCGAGTTCGGCGATGCCGGCCCGGAATTCCGCGCTGTCGAGCATGTCCTCGGCCGGCGTATAGGCCGGGTTCAGCATCTCGGGATCAGGGTCCCAGGTCGCGATGTGGCGGATTCCACGGAAGCGGCCATTGCCGGCGGCGATATGCGCGTCCAGCACCGCGCCCGCATCGGCGCCGCGCCGCAGATCCGCGAAGCCGACGATGCCGGCGCAGACGCGGACATCGCCGTAGATGCCGCTCTCGCACATCGCCGCGACGCCAGCGGCGTATTGCGTCTCGCCGACCGGGCGCAGTTCCTCCGGGCCGTCGGCGCGATGGAAGGCGCGGGCCTGCACCAGCACCGTCGCGCGCACGTCATGGCCGGTGCGGATATCGGCGAGGATGTCATCGAGCCGATAGCGCCAGCCCGGCCGTTCCCACAGATGATGATGCGGATCGACGATGCGCTGGCCGGGATCGAGGATCTCCTCCTGCCGCGCGGCCAGCCAGGCGTCACGGACGGGAAGGTAATGCTGGCTCATGCGGTTCTCCAGGATGGCGTGGGGTGGGGAGAGCGCATCCATGCGCGGCGTTCGCGCCGGGCCGGCGTGATGTTCGATTTCGTCGCAGTCTTGCCCGCGATCGTCACGCGCATGCCCGTTCCCTCTCCGGGACGGGACGATAGACCGCTGCGGCGGCGCGGTCAGCCCTGGCCAGGGGACCGGTTCGGCGGCAGGCTCCGTCGCGGGAAACGACAGGAACGAACGGCATGGCGCGCATTGTGCTCATCACCGGGGCGGCCGGTGGCATCGGCAGAGCCATGGTCGCGGCGGCGCTTGCCGCCGGACATTCGGTGGCCGCACTCGATCGTGATACGGCGGCGCTGGAGGCGCTGGCCGCCGCACATCCCGGCGCGGCGCTGCATCCGATCCTCGCCGATCTCGCGACCGAGGCCGGTTGCGCGACAGCCATCGACGATACGATCGCGCGGTTCGGGCGCATCGATGCGGTGGTGAACAATGCTGGCATCGGTCCGTCCTCCCTGCGACCGGATGCGGAGACGCGGCTGCCCACCATCGAAGAGCTCGACGCCGCCACCTGGGATCGCTTCTTCGCGATCAATGTCCGTGCGCCGATGCTGCTGACGCGCGCCGCACTGCCGATGATGAAGGCCGCGCGCTGGGGGAGGGTGGTGAACAACACCACCTCCTTCCGCACCATGCTGCGCGTGCTGCCCTATGGGGCGACGAAATCGGCGCTGGAATCGGCGTCTGCCGTCTGGGCGGAGGAATTGGCCGGCTGCGGCGTCACGGTGAATGTGCTGATCCCGGGTGGGCCGACCGATACGGCCTTCATCGGCGCGGGTGCGTCCTGGCCGCGCGAGCGGATGCTGCGGCCGGCGATCATGGGGCCGCCGCTCGCCTGGCTGCTGTCGGATGCGGCGGATGGCGTGACGGGGCAGCGCATCACCGCCGGGCGATGGGATGCGGGTACGCCGCAGGCTCCGGCGGCGATGCGGCCGATCGGGTGGCCCGAGCTCGCCGCCGATGCAGTGTGGCTGGCGGCGGGGCCGGGGGCTCCCTGAACCGCGCCGCGACGGAGCGGCCGTCGGGCCGTTGCCGCCGGGCTGGTCCCTGGTTATGCGCGCCGGGTGAACCGTTCTGTTGCGCCCATGACCAGGAGAGTTGCCGGGATGCGTATGGTGTTGCTGGGCGTGCTGGCGCTCTGCGTCGTGTCCGAGCATGCGCGGGCCCAGGCGAGCTTCGATTGCGCCCGGGCCGCCAGTGCGATCGAGAGGGCGATCTGCGCGGCGCCCGAGCTCGCGCAGCTCGATCGGCAGCTCAGCCAGATCTATGCGCAGAAGCGCGCATCGACGCAGGGACAGCAGAGGCAGGTGCTGACCGATGAGCAGCGCGCCTGGATCCGGTCCCGCGATGCGGCCTGTCGCGCCGATCGCGCTGTGAACACCGAATGTCTCGCCGGGCTCTATCGGGGCCGTATCGCGGAACTCTCGGGCGCGACGGCCCCTGACGGCTGGACGGGACGCTGGCGTTATGCGCGGGCCGGATTCACAGGCGAGATGCAGATCGCCGCGATCGTCCAGGGTCGGTGGCGCATCACGATCCAGACCGCCATGGACAGTGGCAATGTCAGCACCTGCGAGCTGACGGTGGAGGCGCATGAGGTGTCCGGACGGCTCATTGGCCGGAGCGACGACATCGAGATCGTCGTCAGCGCCGACCGAGGTGGAGTGCAGCTGACGCAAAGGGCGGGGTCGAGCCCCTGCGGGCTCAACGCCACCTTCGAAGGACCTTATCTACGTTCGGGCGGATAGAGCGCCGGAATGCACGTGGCTCAATCCGGCGCGGATCCGATCCGCGCCGCGACGGCCTTGGCCGCGGCTGCGGTGCCGTCCTGGCCGCCGATATCGGCCGTACGCAGGCCGCTTGCGAAAGCGGCGTCGACCGCTGCATCCAGCTCGGCCGCCGCATCGGCATAGGCCTGCCCCGCACCTTTGCCCGCCAGCCAGTCGAGCATCATCGCGGCTGACAGGATCGTCGCGGTCGGATTGGCGATGCCCGTGCCGGCGATGTCAGGCGCCGTGCCGTGCGCCGGCTGGAACACGGCATGGGTGTCGCCGATATCGGCACTCGGCGCGAAGCCCATGCCGCCGATCAGACCGGCGCCGAGGTCGGAGAGGATATCGCCGAACATGTTCTCCGTCGGCAGCACGTCGAAGGCCCACGGCTTGCGCACCAGGTCGAGCGCCATCGCATCGACGTAGTGCGCGCCATGCGCGACATCGGGATAGCTCGCCGCGACCTCCGCGAAGATGCCGCGCATGAAGGCGAAGGCGCGGAAGACATTCGCCTTGTCCACCAGCGTCACCGTGCCTTGGCGCCCGCGCCGTGCCGCGCGCTGCTGCGCGAGGCCGAAGGAGAAGCGCGCCAGCTTCTCCGTCACACCCCGCGTGATGCGCAGCGTCTCCTCCGCCATGTCATGAGTGACCGTGCCGCGGTCGCGGGAGAAGAACAGGCCCTCGGTGCTCTCCCGCACGATGACCAGGTCGATGTCCCGCGCGCGCGGATCGGCGAGAGCCACCGGTACCCCCGGCAGCGCACGGAACGGCCGCACGCCGGCATAGAGGTTGAGCCGGAAGCGCAGGTCGAGCTGCGGCGCGATCTCCGTCCCGTCCTCCGTACGGATCTCGGGCCAACCCATGGCGCCGAGCAGGATCGCGTCGGCTTTCGCGGCGCTCTCGAAGGTCTCCTCGCTCATCGCCGTGCCGGTGTCGCGATAGCAGAAGGCGCCGGCGCGCAGCTCCTCATAGGCCAGGCCGATGCCGTGGCGCTTTGCGAGCGGTTCCAGCACCGCGATCGTCGCCGCCGTCACCTCCGTGCCGATGCCGTCCCCGGGCAGGACCGCGATGCGCAGCGTGTTGGAGGGCAGGGGCATGTCGCTTCCTCGGTGATGTGCTTGGCGCGATATCTCCCACGGGCCTTCACCGGGCGGCAAGGATCGTTGTGGCAGTGTTCCGGCATTATGCCACGCGATCCGCTCGCCACGCTCGCAAAGCTCCGCCGCATCGAGGTCGAGGCCGCCCAGCGCAGCCTTGCCGAGGCGCGCGTCGCCCTGATTCGCCAGCAGCAGGCCGCCGCCGCGGCGGAGGCCACGCTGCTTGCCGAACAGCCCGGCGAGGCTCCGGTCACCTATGGCACCTTCCTCGCCCATGGCCTGGCGTTGCGCCAGGCGCAGCGGGAAGCCACGGCACGCGCCGAGGCCGCGGAGGAAGCGGAACGCGCGGCCCTCGCGGAAGCCCGCAGCGCGGAGAAGGTGATCGGCACGCTGCGCGATCGTCGCGCCGCCGCCCGCCGCCGCGACGCCGCGCGCCGCGCCCAGGCCCGCTTGGAGGATGCGCTGCCCCGCGGATAGGATGCGGCCACTTCGGGAGGAAACCGCATGTCCGCCATCATCCGCCGCCGGGCGCTGCTCGGGGCCGCCAGCCTGCCAATGCTGCCTGCCGTCGCGCAGGCGCAGTCCGACTGGCCCAACCGCCCCGTGCGCATCATCGTGCCCTTCCCGCCGGGCCAGGCCTCGGACATCCTGACGCGGCTGGTCGCGGATGAGCTGTCGAAGCGGTGGCCGCAGCGCGTGGTGGTGGAGAACCGAGGCGGCGGCGCCGGCGCGCCCGCCATGGAAGCCGGGGCGCGGTCCCCAGCCGATGGCTACACGCTGATCGCGGGGACATCGGGGCCGCTCGGCATCAATCCCTCGGTCCTGCCGCGCCTGCCCTATGATGCGGAGAAGGATTTCGTCGGCATCTCCAACGTCGCGATGGTGCCGCTGCTAGTCGTGGCGCATCCATCCGTGCCCTACACCACGATGCAGGAACTCGCGGCGGCGGCGCGGGCGCAGCCGGGGGCGCTGAACATGGCCTCCGCCGGGCCGGCGACGAGCCAGCACATGGCCGCCGAGCTGCTGATGCTGCGCGCGAATATCCGCTTCAACATCGTGCACTACCGCGGCAGCGGGCCGGCCATCGCCGATGTCATCGCCGGCAATGTGAAGCTGATGACGGATTCCGTGGCGTCCTCCCTGCCGCATATCCGCGAGGGCCGGGTGAAGCCGATCGCGCTGTGTTCCGCGCAGCGCGTGCCGCAGCTTCCTGAAGTGCCGACCATCGCCGAGACGCTGGTGCCGGGGTATTCGGCCGCAGGCTGGAGCGCGCTGGTCGCCCCCGCTGGAACGCCCGCGGAGATCGTCCGCAAGATCAACGCCGATGTCGTCGCGGTGCTGCGGGACCCGGCGATCGCCGAGCGCTTCACCCAGATGGGCGCGGTTGCCGACCCGCAGACGCCGGAGGAATGCGCCACCTTCATTCGCACGGAAATCGCGAAGTGGCGGGAGGTCGCGCAGGCGGCCAACGTGCGGCTGGAAGGCTGAGCGCCCAAGCGGGGTTATTCTACCGCTGCCGGTGGCGCCTCCTCCCGGCTGCGTGGCACGGGCGGGGGCGGCACCCAGGGGCGGGTTCCCCGCCAGGCCCGGTCGGACAGGACACGCACGCCGTCGCTGTCGAACCAGGCGGCGTGCGGCCCGTTCCGCCACACGGAGAAGCGGTCCAGGACCTGGCTGCCAGCGCATCGCCCGCGGATCGGCTCGGCCGAGACCAGCAGCGCGGCGCGGCCGCAATAGCCATCCGGCGGGTCGCGCCGCAGCAGCACGACCTCGGGCCGGTCATGCAGGCGGCAGGCGCCCGGCGTGCAGGCGATCGAGCCCACGGCGACCGTGCCCGTCGCGGGGAGAGGCTGCGCCTCGGTCAGGCCATGCGTGCGCAGCCAGCTGTCGCGCGTCAGGGCCGAAGCCCCCGATTGCCGCTGCAGCCAGAACCCGCCATCCGCCGCCACGCCGATCAGCCGCGCATCCCCGGAGACGAACAGGTCGGGTGGGCGATGCAGGACGGGGCTCGCCAGGCCGAGCGCCAGCACCGGTACACCGAACCAGCGCCAAGGGAGCCGCCACAGGCAGACCCACACCATCCCGAACCCCGTGGCGACCAGGCCCCAGGCCGGGATCGGCCGCGCCACCTGCGCCGCGCCGGGCCAGGCGGCGACCTCGCGTGCCACGGCCAGCACCGCCTCGCAGCCCCAGCCCATGATCGCCAGTGCCGGGCCTTCCAGGCCGAAGGGCATCAGGGCTGCGGCGACCATCCCTGCCGGCATGACCAGCATCGAGGTCAGGGGCACCGCTACGGCATTCGCCGCCACGCCGTACCATTGCAGACGCCCGAAATGGGCGAGGCCGAAGGGCGCCGTCGCCAGCCCCGCCAGCACCGAAGTTCCGAGCAGCCCCGCCCCGAAGACCAGCCCCTTGCGCCACCAGGCGCCATCGCCGCGCAGCCGGGCCATCGGGGCCTTCAGCGCCTCCCATCCCGCGATCAGCGCCAACACGGCGGCGAAGGACATCTGGAAGGACGGGCCGAGCAACGCCTCGGGTGAAAGCAGCATCACCGCCGCCGCCGCCAGGGCCAGACTGCGCAGGGAGATCGCCTGCCGCCCCGTCAGCAGTGCGATCGTGACCAGCACGGCGGTGGCGAAGGACCGTTGCATCGGCACCTGCGACCCCGTCAGCACCATGTAGAATCCGCCGGCGACAAGGGCGGCGATGCCCGCCCAGGCCTTGCCGTCCACCCGCAACGCGACCCAGCGCCAGCAGGCGATCAGCAGCCGCACGACGAAGAAGCTGACGCCCATGACGATGGCGATGTGCAGGCCGGAGACCGAGAGCAGATGTGCGAGTCCCGCATCGCGCATGGCGGTGATGTCGGGGCGGGGAATGGCACTCTGCCCGCCGGTCAGCAGCGCGGCGGCGACTGCCCCGGCTGGGCCGGGCACCACCGCCGTCACGCGCGCTTCCAGCGTGCTGCGCAGGCCGGAAAGTGGCCGCGCGCGCCCGCCGGTGGTGATGACCTCGGCCGGCCCGATGGCGAAACCCGCCCCGCCCTGGCCGGCGAAGAAGGCCGCGCGCTGGAAGTCCCAGGCGCCCGGATAAGCGGGCGCCGAGGGCGGCCGCACCAGGGCGCGAACCGTCACGCGATCCCCCGGCGCGGTCTGCGCCGGATCATTGGCGCGCAGGCGGACCCGGAAGCTGCGGGGCTGCGGTGGGTCGTCCGGCGCGAAGCGGACCTCGGACAGGGTCAGGCGCCGGCCTTCTGGCAGCAGGTCGACATCCTGGACGATGCCACTGAGCATCACCGCCCCACGCGGCGGCGTGGCAAGCGGCGGGGCGGCCGCGGCATGCCAGGCCGCGGCGGCGAAGCCCAACGCACCCGCGCCGAGCAGCCCGATCGCCCAGCCGGCATGCGGTGCTCGGGGTGCGACCAGCACCGCGACCAGTATCAGCGCCGGGGCAAGCGCGGCGGTCCAGCCGGAGGGTTCCTGCCGCAATCCGAAATAGACCAGGATGCCGGCGCCCATGGCGACGGCGAGCCAGGGCGCGAGCCGCCCCCGTTCCCCCGCCAGCAGCAGCCCTGCCCGGCCGGCGAGGGCGTTCAGCCAAGCCAGGGCACGCAGGGGACACATCGCGCGATGGTGCTGGACAGGTCCGGGTTCCACAACTCCTGCGTTCATTCTAGCCAGGGAGGCTGGCGGCGAGGAGTGCCTGCGCGCAGAGGGGGCGGTCGCCGCGCCCGGCCAGCCTGCAACCCCCTGCCATGCCGAGGGTGCCATCGGCGGGCACCGCTGGTATGAGGGGCGCCTCCGCGACCGAGTTCAGGTGATATGACCGTCCGTACCCGCTTCGCTCCCTCCCCCACCGGCTACCTCCATATCGGCGGGGCACGCACCGCGCTGTTCAACTACCTCTTTGCCCGGCACCACGGCGGCACCTACCTGCTGCGCATCGAGGACACGGACAAGGAACGCTCGACCCAGGCGGCGGTGGACCAGATCCTCGAAAGCCTCGCCTGGCTCGGCCTGTCGCCGGACGAGCCGCCGGTCTTCCAGGCGGCGCGCGAGGCGCGCCATGCCGAGATCGCCCATGCGCTGCTTGCCATGGGCAAGGCGTATCGCTGCTGGGCGACGCCGCAGGAACTGCAGGAGATGCGGGAGAAGGCGATGGCCGAGGGCCGCCCGCCCCGCTACGACCGCCGTTGGCGTGATCGCGAGCCCGGCCCGGAGCAGGAGGGCAAGCCCTTCGCCATCCGCATCAAGGCGCCGATCGACGGCGAGACCGTGGTGGCAGACCTGGTGCAGGGCGAGGTCCGCGTCGGCAATGCCGAGCTCGACGACATGATCATCCTGCGGTCGGACGGCACGCCGACCTATCTGCATGCGGTGGTGGTGGATGACCACGACATGGACATCACCCATGTCATCCGCGGCGACGACCACCTGACCAACACCTTCCGCCAATGCATGGTCTATGACGCGATGGGATGGCGCCGGCCGCATTTCGCGCATATCCCGCTGATCCACGGCGCCGACGGCGCGAAGCTGTCGAAGCGGCACGGCGCGGTGAGCGTGCTCGACTTCCGCGACGAGGGCTATCTGCCCGAGGCGGTGAGCAACTACCTGCTGCGCCTAGGCTGGGGCCATGGCGACGAGGAGATCGTGCCGCGCGACCGCGCCATCGAACTGTTCGACATCAAGGATGTCGGGCGTTCGGCGTCGCGCATGGACTATGCGAAGCTGACGCATCTCAACGGCGTCTATCTGCGCCAGACCGACGATGCGCGGCTGACGCGGGAGGTGCTGGAGATCCTCGCGAAGCGCGGCACGCTGTTCGGCACCGATGGCGCCGAGCGCGTCGGCCTGCTGATGCCGGACCTCAAGGAACGCGCCCGCACGCTGGAGGAACTGGCCGGCGCCGCCGCCTTCGTCGTGCATGAGGGGTTGCCCGCGATCGACGAGAAGGCGCATGCCGCGCTGACGCCGGAGGCGCGGACGCGGTTGGCCGACCTCGCCGAATTCCTCTCCGCCGCGCCGTGGGAGAAGGCGGATCTCGAACAGTGGCTGCGCGACTATGCCGATGTGAAAGAGGTCAAGCTGAAGGACATCGCACAGCCGTTGCGCGCGGCGCTGTGCGGCAGCCTGACCAGCCCGCCGATCAATGCGGTGCTCTGGGCGCTGGGGCGCGACGAGAGCCTGCTCCGCATCCTGGCCGCGGCCAACGGCGAAGCCTGACACGGCCATGCCCGGCGAGGCGGCGCTGCGCACCGCCGGGCTGACCATCGAATGCCTGCGCCGCGCGGCGCCGGACAGCGCCGATGCCTGGGATCGCGACTGGATCGAGGCCATCGCGCGGGTGGAAGCGCCCGGCGCGGTGGTGGAACTGCACGGGCCCTGGCTGCGCGGCGTGGAACTCGCCGCCTTCGCGGAGGCCGTGGCGGTGCTGCATCACGATCTGCGTGGCAGCGCGCACCCCGACTGCCTGGAGCCGGGCCTGGATGTGACGCTACAGGCCGGCACGCTCGGGCAGGTTACGATGCACGTGGCGATCACGCCGGATCACCTGACGCAGTCACACAGCTTCACCTTCGCGCTCGACCAGAGCGACCTGCCTGCGTTGCTCGCCTCACTGCGCGCGATGGTCCGGCACTTCCCGCCCGTCAGCCCGCGCTGATCCGCCAGGCCATCGGGCCGATGCGTTCCAGCCGCGCGAAGCGGTCCCAGGCGAGCAGCGCGCCGCGCATCAATTCCTCCCACGCCGCCTGCATGGCGGGGGTCGTGTCGATGCCGCGGAACAGCGGCAGGGCTTGGCGCCGCAGCACCACGCTACCGTCCGGTTGCGCGGAGAGGGTCGCCTCGGCATCGCCCTCGGCCCGCGCCATCGCGCAGAGAAAATCCGGCAGGCTGGTCACGCCCAGCGCCGCGGCCAGCGCATGGACGTGCTGCATCCCCACCAGCCGCGCGGCATGCCCCAGCAGCGCACCGCCCTCGCTTTCGCCCAGCAATCCGATCGCCACCTGCATGACGGTGCGCGCATATTCCATCGCATAGCCGCGCTTCGCCTTGGCGATGCGTTCCGCCGGCCAGTCGGCGGCCGGGAGCGCCGGCGCGGCGGCCGGATCGAAGCGTGGCATGGCTTCCTGCTTCGCGAAGCGCAGCCGCTCATCCTCAGCCAGGTCGCGATCATGCTCGACGTAGTAGCCTTCGAGCCCCGGATCGCCATCCACCGTCTGCCCCGTGCAGACGAAGCCGAGGCCGAGCCGCCCCAGCATCACGCCGTTGTTCGCATGCCAGCCGCGCAGCATCGCGGCGTTCACGGATGACGGAATTCCGCAGATCGTCGCCCCCGGCCACACCCAGCGCGGCGGCGGATAGCGGATCCAGGCCTTGCGCGGGCTCTCCTCGACATATTCGACACCAACACCGCCGATGAAGTTCGAGAGGTAGTGATACCGCGCCGCCGCGACCGCCGGCGGCAGCCCGTCCAGTCCCAGCTTCTTCAGCCCCGGCAGGAAGGTCGTTTGCTGCTGGTGGCGGAAGACGCGGAACATCAGCTCCGCCGCCGTCTCCTCGCCATGGCGCGCCACGGCGTGCAGGACTGTGCCGGTGAACCAGGCGTGGTAGAATTCGCCCGCCACCTCGAGAGCGCCGGCCCCCGTCATCGTGGGCCTGCGGCGCGCTGCGGCAGCCGGATGCCTGCATCGAATGAGGACCCCATCGTGTTCATCGCCACCAACCGATTCCGCGTCATCCCCACCGAAGCCGAAGCCTTCGAGGAGCGCTGGAAAACCCGCGACAGCCATCTCAAGGACGTGCCGGGCTTCGTCACCTTCCACCTCCTGAAGGGACCAGAGCGGGAGGACCACATCCTCTATTCTTCCTTCACCTTGTGGGCGTCGAAGGACGCCTTCGAAGCCTGGACACGCTCGGACCAGTTCCGCAAGGCGCATGCGGGCGCCGGCCAGGCCAAGCCAACCACCATCGGCCCGCCCCAGTTCGAAGGCTTCGAGGTGCTGCAGACCATCTCGGCCTGACCTGGCGCTGCTTGCCCAGGCGGGGGGATTGTGCCCTCACTCGCCGGCGCGGCCTCGGGCGGCGCCGGCGAGGAAGCAGCATGAAGATCACCCGCGTCACCACGCATCACCACCGCACCGAGTTCACCTACGGCGCCAGCAGTGGCGGTGTCGGGGGCAATCTGCACCTCAAGGCCATGGACACGCTGCTGGTGCGCGTCGAGACGGATGCCGGCATCCATGGTTGGGGCGAGGGATTCGGCTTCACCCTGGTCGAGACCACGAAGGATGCCGTCGATCGCCTGATCGCCCCCGCCTGCATCGGCCAGGATGCGCGCGACATCGCCGGCGTCACGCGGATGCTCGCCCGCCGCTTCCACAATTTCGGGCGCAACGGACCGGTCACCTTCGGCATCTCGGCCATCGACATCGCCCTGTGGGACATCAGGGCCAAGGCGGAAGGCAAGCCGCTGCACGCGCTGCTCGGCGACGCCGCGCGTCCCGCGGTGCCCGCCTATGCGTCCCTGCTGCGCTACGGCGCGCCCGAGGATGTCGCGCGCAACGTCACCGAGGCACTGTCCCGCGGCTATCGCCACATCAAGCTGCATGAGGTGAACCTCGCCTGCATCCGCGCCGCGCGCGCGGCCGCGCCGGCGGATATCCCGCTGATGCTCGACATCAACTGCGCCTGGGACACCGAGGCCGATG
This sequence comes from Roseomonas alba, assembly GCF_019430885.1. GTDB lineage: Bacteria > Pseudomonadota > Alphaproteobacteria > Acetobacterales > Acetobacteraceae > Neoroseomonas > Neoroseomonas alba. Next base: position 55,544 of record NZ_JAHYBZ010000001.1, read on the forward strand.
CCGTGACCTTCTGCGAGGACGTGGCGGGGCTGAACATCGGCTGGGTCGAGGAACCGATCTGGCCGCCCGAGGACATTCCCGCCATCGCCCGCATCCGCGCCGCCTCGCCCGTGCCGATCTCGGCCGGGGAATGCAACGGCACGGTCGAGGATTTCTGCCGCATGTTCGAGACGCGCGCGGTCGATGTCGCGCAGCCCTCCATCACCAAGATCGGGGGGATGTCGGCGCTGCTGGAAATCGCGGAACTCGCCCGCGAGATGGGCGTGCGGCTGGTGCCGCATTGCCCGTATTTCGGGCCCGGGCTGCTCGCCACGCTGCACTTCCTGGCTGCAACGGAAGACGCGGCGCCGATCGAGATCTACTTCGCCGACCTGCAACGCGCGCCCTATGGCAAGGCGTTGGCACCGATGGCCGGCATGATCGCCGTGCCGGAGGCACCTGGGCTGGGGTATGAACCGGTGCTCGACTGACGGATCAGGGAGGACTCCGCCCTCCCCGAACCCCATCCGCCACGGGATCCGATTGACGTTGCCATGCACCGTCAATGGGGAACCATCGGCCCGAGGCCTTTGGAAACCGTCACCTGGCATTGGGCAGGCCCTGAGGTCAGCAGCGGCGCCTCACGGCTCGACCAAGGCGCTCCGCGGCCCGCTTCAGCGCCGCGGCCTGATGGCCCGAATAGCCGATGACGAAGCCATCCGGGCCCTCCGGCGTCAGCCGCGTCTCCGACAGCAGCCAGCCCTCGACACTCGCTTCTGCCTGGATCTCGCGTGCGATGCCAGAGGGCGCGGCATCAGGCAGGGTGGCGAGCAGATGCAGCCCGTGATCCGGCACGTCCACCCGCAGACGGCCCCCTGACGTGCGCCTCAGGGTCTCGGCGACCTGGTCGCGCGCGCTGCGATACAGCGTGCGCATGCGCCGCAGATGCGCGGCGAAATCGCCGCTGTCCATGACCTCGGCCAGCGCGCCGCCGATCAGCGGGGAAGGGAAGCGGTCCGACACCGCGCGGGCCGCGACGACGCGTTCGACCAGCGACGCCGGCACCACCACGAAGCCCACGCGCAGGCCGGGGAACAGCGTCTTGGAGAAGGTGCCGAGATAGATCACCCGCCCCGTCCCATCGATGCCGGCCAGCGCCGTCAGCGGCGCGCCAGCGAAGCGGAATTCGCTGTCGTAGTCGTCCTCGATGACCCAGGCATCCTCGGCCCGCGCCCAGTCGAGCAAGGCGAGCCGGCGTGCCATGGTCATCGTCACGCCGGTGGGGAATTGGTGGGAGGGCGTGACATAGGCCATGCGCGCGCCGGGTTCCCGCGCGCGACCCGCGGCGACGTCGATGCCGGACGCGTCCACCGGCACCGGCACCAGCCGCGCGCCGAGCGCGCGCAGCGTGCGCTGCGCCGTCGGATAGCCGGGGTCTTCCAGCCAGACCGCATCGCCGGGGGCGAGCAGCACCTCGGCGCAGAGCCGCAGCCCCTGCTGCGTGCCGCTGGTGATCAGGATGCGGCTGGGGTCGCACTCCACGCCGCGGGTCGCTGCGAGGTGCTCCGCGATCGCGCGGCGCAGCGCCGCATGCCCGCGCGGGTCGCCATAGCCGAGATCGGCCGGGTCCGCCCGCACCACACGGTCGCGCAGCGCCCGGCCGAGCTGGCGCAGCAGGATGGGATCGGGCGTGGTGCAGCCGACCGCGAAGGGGCCGCGATCCGTCGGGACCGGCGGCAGGGGCACCGGGTCCGGTGCCGCCGGCCCGCGCGGCACCCGGGCGGCGACATAGGTGCCGTCGCCGACCCGCGCCTCGGCCAGGCCGTCGCTCAGCAGCAGCTCATAGGCCACGACCACGGCATTGCGCCGCACGCCGAGCTGGTCGGCCAGGGCCCGGCTGGACGGTAGCCGCAGCCCGGCCGCCAGTCGCCCATCCAGGATCGCCGCGCGCAGCCCGGCATGGACGCGGACGGATTGGCTGCCATCCCCGGCATCGATGCGCAGCGGCAGGTCGAGCACGGCGGCGCGGCTTTCGCGATTGGTCGGCATCGGGCGGTCCTGATTGGCCCTCGTTCCGACCAATTTCGCCGTGCATTCTTGGCGCTGTCAAACACTTGGGTGCAGCCATGCCCGACACCGCCATCCCGCCCAGCTACCCGATCACCCCGGTGAACCGGGTGAAGCGCCGCCACGACCGCGGCGCCTATGACCACGAGACGGTGCACCGGATCCTTGATTCCGCGATGCTGTGCCACGTCTCCTACGTCATCGACGGCCAGCCCTACTGCACGCCGACACTGTTCTGGCGGGAGGGGACGCATCTGTACTGGCACGGGTCCAGCGCCAGCCGGATGCTGCGCAACCTCGACAAGGGCCAGCCGGCCTGCCTGACGGTCACGCATCTCGACAGCCTGGTCATGGCGCGCTGCGGCTTCAACCATTCGGCCGACTACCGCTCCGCCATGTGCTTCGGCCATGCGCGGCTGGTCACGGATATCGAGGAGAAGAAGCGCGCTTTGACCATGATGGTCGATCGCTTCTTCCCCAACCGCACCGCCGGCCTGCGCCAGAGCACCGCGCAGGAGATCAAGGCGACGGCCGTGGTGGTGATGGAGATCGAGCAGGCCTCGGCGAAGATCCGCGCCAAGGGCCTTGCCGATGACGATGAGGATTACGCCCTGCCGGTCTATGCCGAGCGCATCCCCGTCACCACGGTCCTCGGCGTGCCGGAACCCTGCGACCGGCTGCTGCCGGGCGTGGAGCGCGGTGAGGACCTCAAGGCCTATCAGCCCTGGCGGCTGCTCGAGGAAGCGCTGCGCGAGTCCTACGCCGAGGCCTATCCCTGAAGCGGCCCGGGGCGGCCCTTGCCGCCCCGCACGCCCCGGCGCACCCTTCGCGCGACGCGGAGGAACACCATGGATCTCAAGGACGCCGTCGCCCTGGTCACGGGTGGCAATGGCGGGCTCGGCCAGCGCATCTGTCACGCGCTGGCGGCACAGGGCGCGCATGTCGCGGTGATGTACGCGGCGAGCCGCGACCAGGCCGAAGCCGTCGCGCGGGACCTGGTCGCGACCCATGGCGTGCAGGCCGCTGCCTTTGGCTGCGATATCACCGAAGCGGCGGCCGTGTCACGCCTCGTGGCGGATGTGACGGCGCGCTTCGGCCGGCTCGACATCCTTGTCAACGACGCCGCCTTCAACAAGTCGATCCCCTTCCCGGACCTCGATGCCCTGACCGAGGAAGTCTGGGAGAAGATCATGGCCGTGAACCTCACCGGCCCGATGCGCCTGACCAAGGCGGTCGCTCCGGTGATGAAGGCGCAGGGGCGGGGGCGGATCGTCAATATCGCCTCGGTGGCGGGGCTGGGGCCGACGGGGTCGTCCATCGCCTATGCCGTGTCCAAGGCCGGGCTGATTCATCTGACGAAATGCATGGCCGTCGCCCTGGCGCCCGAGGTGCTGGTGAACTGCGTCGCCCCCGGCCTGCTGGAAGGCACCCGTGCGACCGCGAACCTGCGGCCCGAACAGGTCGAGCGTTCCGCCGCCACATCGTTGTTGCGCAAGGCGGCGGACAAGGATGACTGCGCCGATATGGTCGTGACCATGTGCCGGACCGGGACCATGACCGGCCAGACCATCGTCATCGATGCCGGCCGGGTCTTCCACTGATGCCGACGGCCGAATTCCCGGGCGGCTGGCATCGGCTTTTCCAGCCCTCAGACGCCGGGCGCGAACCTCCGGTGTGCTTGGCTTTCGCCAGACTCCCGGTGGGCCGCATTCGCGGCCTCGGACCGGTCCGTTGGTATCGGGGACTCACGCCGGCGGTACTGACCCACGGCTGATGCATGCCAGCCCCCCGCCCGGGGGGGTTTCGCATTCGCTTATGGAAAGCGAAACATTTCTCCATGACCTCGCCCCCTCAGCAGATCCAGCCTCTGGATCGCGGCACCAAGGCCAATCTTTTCCTGCTCGCCTGCTGCCAGGCGCTGGGGCAGGCGAGCAACACCATGATGGTGGCGGCGACCGCGCTGTCGATCGTCACCTTCTATCCGAACCGCGACCTCGCGACCCTTCCGGCAACGCTGACGCATCTCGGCGTCATGGCCTCGGTCTTCCCCGCGGCGCTGCTGATGCAACGGCAGGGGCGGCGGCTCGGCTTCCGGGTCGGGTCGGGCTTCGGCATGGCCGGGGCGGCCGTGATCGGCAGCGGGCTCTACCTCGCGAATTTCTGGATCATGTGCCTGGGCGGATTCCTGCTCGGCTATGCGGTGGCCAGCCTGCACCAGTATCGCTTCGCCGCGGTCGAGATGGTGCCCGGCCTCTGGCGGGCGCGGGCCATTTCCTGGGTCACGGCGGGTGGCGTGGTGGCGGGGATACTCGGGCCGTCCCTGGTGCGGCTGACGCATGACGCCTGGGTGCCGATCTACCTCGCCACCTATGCGGCGATGTTCGCGCTGCACGCCATCGTCTTCACCGTGGTCTCCTTCATCCGCTTTCCGCCCGTGCCGGTCGGCACTGGCGGCACGGCGGCCGAGGCGCTGGCGCCGCGCCATCTCCGCCTGATCGCGGCGCAGCCCCGCTTCGTCGCCGCGGTGATCTCGGCCATGGTTGCCTTCGGCGTCATGTCCTTCCTGATGAGCGCCTCGCCGCTCGCCATCGTCGGCTGCGGCCTGCCGCATGCCGAGGCCCACTGGGTCATCTTCATGCACGTCATGGGGATGTTCGTGCCGGCCTTCTTCACCGGCAACCTGATCACGCGCTTCGGCACCACGCCGGTGATGTTCGTAGGCGTCTTGATCCTGGCCATCGGGGTGGCTGCCGGCGTGCAGGGGGTGGATGCGTGGAATTTCCGCATCGCGCTGACGCTGAACGGGGTGGGGTGGAATTTCCTCTTCGTCGGGGCGACGACGCTGGTGACCACCTGCTACCGCGCCAATGAACGCGGCAAGGTCCAGGCGCTGAACGACTTCCTGGTCTTCGGCACGACGGCGACGGCGTCCTTCCTCGCCGGCTTCCTGCTGGAGCGCATGGGCTGGCTTGCGCTCAATGCCTTCGCGGTGGTGCTGCTGATTGCCGCGCTCGGCGCGGTGACCTGGCTTTGGGCGCAGGAGCGCCGGGTGGCGCAGGCGGCGGCCTGACCGCGTTTGCGCCATAGGCGCGAAGTCCCGGCGATAAGTGGCGCCGGAGAGGGACGCCGCCCCTCTCCGGACCTCACCCCGCCAGGGGCTTGGAGCCCCTGGACCGCAATCTGGCGGCAATGGGCAGTGGTGTTCGGAATGAGCGCCGAGACCCGCTCTTGTGCGCGGCGCGCGCTGGAGGGGTTTCTGCGGGCCATGGCCGCATAACGCCAGGTCGAGGTTTGCACGGGCCTTTCGGCCTTTGCCGGAGAGAGGTTTGGAGAGGGGCGAAGTCCCTCTCCAACGTGCGTTGCGCATCCGGGGCGTCTTGCCTTGGCAGGGCCTGGCAGGTCACATGCCGCGACCGCGAAGGACCCTGGCATGACCGACCTAGCCCGCCGCCGCGACGCGGCCGCCGCCATTGCCGTGGAGGCCGCCGCCCTCGCCGCGCGCATGCGCGCCGCCGGGCAGGGTGTGCCCAGCCTCAAGGGTGCGCAGAACTTCGTCACCGAGGCCGACACCGCGACCGAGCGCTTCATCCGCGCCCGCCTCGAACAGGATTTCCCGGGCGAGGCCATCCTTGGCGAGGAGATGGGCGGTGCGCCCGACCGCGCCGGCCCGCTCTGGGTGCTCGATCCGATCGACGGGACCTCGAATTTCGCGCGCGGCAGCGATCGCTGGTGCGTGTCGATCGGCCTGGTGGTGGATGGCCGCGCCGTGGCCGGCGCGATCGCGCGCCATGCGCCCGCCGAGATCTTCGCTGCGGCCGAGGGCTTCGGCGCGACGCTGAATGGAGCGCCGATCCGCGCCGCGCCCACCACCGACATCAGCCGCGCGATCATTGAATGCGGCTGGTCGCTGCGCTTGCCCATCGCCGAATTCCATCGCATGGCGCAGGGCGTCACGACCCTCGGCGCCGGGGTGCGCAGCGGCGGGTCGGGGGCGCTCGGCCTGGTGGAAAGCGCGGCGGGGCGGATCGACGGCTATCTGGAACGGCACATCAATGCCTGGGACGCGGCGGCGGCCATCGCCATCGCGCGCGAGGCCGGTTGCTGGACCAACGCCTTCGATAGCGGGGACTGGCTGGCCTCGGGTAATCCGGTCGGCGTCGGGGCGCCGGGGATCGGCGGGCATCTCGCCGCGCTGCTGGCCGGGTGATCCCGGCGCGCTCTCACGTGCGGCCGGCGCGGGGCCATGCCGCGGTCAGCGCGCCGGCTTGGGTTCCGCCGGCGGAAGCGGGGCTTCGGCGGTCGCCGGTGCCGCGTCGTCCACGCCGAAGCGGAAGCGTTCCCCCTTCTTCGGCAGGTAGAGCGTGCCGAACATCCAGTCCCACAGTGCGAAGACGGTGGCATAATTCTTGTCGTGGTGCACCACATCCGCCGAATGGTGCGCTTGGTGCATGTGCGGACTGACCAGGACGTAGGACAGCCAGCGCGGAAAGGGCAGGGCGATATGGCTGTGGCGCAGATGCGAGAAGGCGACGTTCCACAGCAGGGCAAAGGCGTTCACGCCGAGCAGCGTCGCCGGATCGACGCGGGCGCCGAACAGCGAGGCGACGACCCCGAGCCCCACCCCGTTCATGAAGACGCCGCCGGCGATGTGCACGACCTGCTCCTGCGGCCAGAAGCGGAAGGCGGTGAGCGGCGTCAGCATCGGCGGTTCGTGATGCAGCCGGTGCGCCCGCCACAGCAGCGGAAGGCGATGGAAGAAGCGATGGGTCCAGTAGAGCGACAGGTCGGTCGTCGCGAAGGGGATCAGCGCCGCGGCCACCATGGCCAGTGGATGGTTGAGCCGCGCGCCGTATTCCGGTGCGCCGAAGACCGGGGTGAGCAGCGCGACCGCGAGTGTCGCACCCACCGCGCTCAGCAGGAAGAAGACCGGCGCAAGCAGGAAGGGGAGCGCCGCATTCACCACGAAGAGGATCGCATCCTGGCAGGTCTGGCGCAGGAAGGACCGGCCGGGCAGCGGCACGACGGTCCGCCGCATCTCCCGGAACGAGGCGCGCGTGAAGAAGCCGATGGCCAGGAAGGCCAGCGCGGCGGCGATGATCGTCGGCCACCAGAAGGGCGAACCCGGCTCGGTCAGCACGCCGGCGAGCGAGCGAAGCCAGTTCCAGGCAGCAGTCAGCGGGTCGTAATCGTGCCAGGTCATGAAGGCGCAGAATCCCATACTGCGGCGCCCGAGGGAACGGGCTTCCGGCGGCGCGGGCTCGCCGCCGCACTGGTTGCGGCGCTGCATCCGGCGGTTGGGCGGGCGCAGCGCGTGCCGGACAGCCTCGACATCGCAGACATGACCTGGAGCGAGGTGCGCGACGCCGTCGCCGCCGGCCGCCGCACCGTGATCGTGCCGAGCGGGGGGATCGAGCAGAACGGCCCGCACATGATCCTTGGCAAGCATGACCACATCGTGCGGGCGGCAGCGCGGCGGATCGCGGCCGAGCTGGGCGATGCGCTGGTGGTGCCCGTGCTGTCCTTCTCGCCGCAGGGGCGTTTCGATCCGCCGGAGGGGCATCTGCGCTTTCCCGGCACGATCGGGGTCACCGAGGATGCCTTCGCCGCCATGCTGGACGGCATCGCCCGCAGCCTGCGGCTGAGCGGCTTTCGGCTGATCTGCTTCCTGGCCGACAACGGTCCGAGCCAGCGGCCGCAGGAGCGGCTGGCGGCACGGTTGACCGCGGAATGGCGGCGGGCGGGCGTGCGGGTGCTGGCCGTGGATCGCTACTATGCGGCCATCGCCGACCAGGATGCCTGGCTGCGCGGGCAGGGCGAGACCGATGCCGCCATCGGCAGCCATGCCGGCATCGAGGACACGGCCGAGCTGATGGCCGTGCATCCGCCGGGCGTCGACCTGTCGCGCCTGCCGCCGCGCCCCGATGCGCTGCCCGCGCTGGGGGCGACCGGCGATCCGTCCCGCGCCTCGGCCACTCGGGGCGAGGCGCTGCTGGCGATCCGCGTCGCCGCGGCCGTGGTCCAGATCCGTGCCGTCCAGCGGGAGTTGTCCGGCCGGTAGGTTGCAGCCGGCCCGCCCCATGCCCATGGTTGGGGCCGACGCGCGGAGGACGCCATGCCGATCGACGAAAGCCTGACCTTCCTGCCGGTGAACATCGCCGTGCTGACCGTGAGCGACACGCGTGACCTGTCCACCGACCGGTCCGGCCAGACCTTGCAGGAGCGCATCGAGGCCGGCGGGCATCGCTGCGTGGCACGGGAGATCGTTAAGGATGAGGCGGATCTGATCGAGGCGCTGCTGCGCCGCTGGATCGCGGACCCGGCCGTGGACTGCGTGATCACCACCGGGGGCACCGGCATCACCGGCCGCGACGTGACGCCCGAGGCCTTCAAGCGCGTGCTGGAGAAGGAGATCGAGGGCTTCGGCGAGCTGTTCCGCATGTTGAGCTACGCGAAGATCGGGACTTCGACCATGCAGTCGCGGGCGCTGGGTGGGGTGGCGGACGGGACCTATCTGTTTGCGCTGCCGGGGTCGACCGGGGCCTGCAAGGATGCGTGGGACGACATCCTGAAGTTCCAGCTCGACAGCCGGCACCGGCCCTGCAACCTGGTCGAGCTGATGCCGCGGCTGAAGGAACACCTGAAGGCGGCGTGAGGGCGCCGGAGGCGGGTACGCGCCGCGGGGCGCGTGTCCCCCAGCACCTCAGAACAGCGCCAACTGCGCCGGCGCTGCCGCGGCGCCCGCCACGGGCGGAACCCGGAACTGCGAGCAATCCAGCGCCCCCACCCCGCCGCCGCGCCGTTCCAGCCCGAGCCGCCGCGCCGCCACCGCGAAACGCTGCGCCAGCATCTCGGCATAGACGCCGGTGCCCTTCTGCCGCACGCCGAAACGGCTGTCGTAGAGCGCGCCGCCGCGCGTCTGGCGGATCAAGGCCAGCACCCGCGCCGCCCGGTCGGGCATGTGGCGGGCGAGCCATTCCTCGAAGAGCTGCTTGATCTCGAGCGGCAGGCGCAGCAGCACATAGCCGGCATGGGTCGCGCCGGCGGCGGCGGCGCGTTCCAGGATGGATTCCAGCTCGGCGTCGTTGACGCTCGGGATCATGGGGGCGGCGAGGACCGCAGTCGGCACGCCGGCGGCAGTGAGCTCCCGCACCGCGGCCAGGCGCCGTTCGGGGGAGGCGGCGCGCGGTTCCATGATGCGGGCGAGCTTGGGATCAAGGGTGGTGACGGACAGGCAGACGCGGGCCAGGTTGCGCTGGGCCATGCCGGTGAGGATGTCGAGGTCGCGCAGCACGCCGGCCGATTTCGTGACGATGGTGACGGGATGGTTGAAGCGATCGAGCACTTCCAGCACCGCCCGGGTCAGCTTGAGCGTGCGCTCGACCGGCTGGTAGGGGTCGGTGTTGGACCCGAGGGCGATGGGCTTCGGCTCATAGCCGGGCTTGCGCAGCTCCTTTTCCAGCAGCGCCGCTACCTCGGGCTTGAAGAGCAGCCGCGTCTCGAAATCGAGGCCGGGGGAGAGGCCGAGATAGGCGTGGGACGGTCGGGCGTAGCAATAAACGCAGCCATGCTCGCAGCCGCGATAGGGGTTCACGGCGCGGTCGAAGCCGATGTCGGGGCTCTCGTTCCAGGCGAGCGCCGATCGTGCGCTGTCCTTGGTGAGCGTGGTCGGCAGGGGCGGAAGTTCGGCGAAGGCGGCTTCCAGCGTGCCCCAGCCATCGTCGAAGGCTTCCCGCGCGCTGCGTTCGAAGCGCACGGGCGGGTTGAGGCCGGCGCCGCGGCCCTTGCGGGCGAGCGGCGGCAGGGCATGGCCCAGATCGGGCGACAGATGGGGGGTACCGTCCGGCATGGCGCGGCTCCTGCCTGTCAGGGGGAGGGGAGATGAAGTTCCCCTTTCGTTCTTGGGCATCCTGTCGAAACCGGCCGGATGGGTCAAGAACATATTGGGAACGAGAGGTTAATGCGCGCGGACCGCATCCGCCGGCATTATGAGAACGTCAAGGGAACTCACGGCCCTCCTGCCGACACTCAACGCCGCGGAAGGCCTGGGCGGGACGCTCGCGGCCCTGCGCGGGCAGGTGGCCGCGATCCTGGTGGCGGATGGCGGCAGCACCGACGGCACCATCGCCGTGGCCGAGGCAGCCGGCGCGCAGGTGATCGCCGCGCCGCGGGGGCGGGGGAACCAGCTCTCCGCTGGCGCGGTAGCGGTCCACACGCCCTGGGTCCTGGTGCTGCATGCCGATACGCGTCCCGGCACCGGCTGGCAGGCGGCTGCCGAAGCCTTCATGGGCGACCCCGCCAATGCCTCCCGTGCTGCCTATTTCCGCTTCGCTCTCGATGATCCCTCCCCGCAGGCGCGGCGGCTGGAGCGCGCCGTCGCCTGGCGCTGCCGGGCCCTGGCACTGCCCTATGGCGACCAGGGATTGCTGATCCCGCGCACCCTGCTGGACGCGGTCGGCGGCTACCGCCCCACCCCGATCATGGAGGATGTCGATCTGGTCCGGCGCATCGGCCGTGACCGCCTGGTCGGGCTCAGCGTGCCCTTCATCACCTCGGCAGCGCGCTGGCGGGCGGAGGGATGGTGGCGGCGTTCGGCGCGCAACCTGGCCTGCCTGTCGCTCTGGTTCGTCGGCGTGCCGCCGGAACGGATCGCCAGGCTCTATGCGCGGCGGCGCTGATGCGCTTGGGTGCGGCAGCATGCACCGGCCGATCGTCATTCTCTTCGCCCGGGCGCCCCGCCTCGGTGCGGTGAAGCGGCGGCTCGCCGCCGGCATCGGGGATCGCGCGGCGCTGCGCTTCCACTGCGCGACGCTCGCCGCCACCGCGCGGCCGATCGCGCGGGACCGGCGCTGGACGACGCTGCTCGCCACCACGCCGCGTGGGGCACGCACCGACTGGGCGCGCTTCGTGCCACGCGGCACGCGGCGCATGGATCAGATCCATGGCGATCTCGGCGCGCGCATGCAGGCCTGCCTGCGCCTCGCGCCGCGTGCCGTGTTGGCGGGCAGCGACATCCCGGATCTGCATCCCGACGACATCGCCGCCGCCTTCCGCGCGCTGGGCCGTGCCGACGCGGTGTTCGGCCCGGCGCGGGACGGCGGCTACTGGCTGGTCGGCCTCGGGCCGCGGCGGCCGGCGCGGCCCTTCGCCCGCGTGCGCTGGTCCGGCCCGCATGCCCTGGCCGATACTCTCGCGAATTTCCGCGGGCGGCGCGTCGCGCTGCTCCGCACGCTGCAGGATGTGGACACTGTCGAGGACCTCGCCATGCTGAAGACCCGCCCATGAAGCCGCCGCGTCCGAGCCGCATCCTCGTGCAGATCGTCGGCACCGCCGTCGCGCTGATGCTGGCGAACGCCGCCCTGTCCTTCACGGAGCATCCCTGGCTGCTGCCCTCCTTCGGCGGATCCTGCGTCATCCTGTTCGGCATGCCGCGCGGCATCATGGCGCAGCCGCGGTCCTTCATCGGCGGGCATCTGCTCGCCACGCTGGTCGGCATCGTCTGTCGGGAGGGCTATCACCTCCTCGGCGGGCGCGTCGAACCCTGGATCGCCTTCGCCGTGGGCGCGGCGCTCGCGGTGATGGCGGTGACGCGCACCATCCATTCCCCGGCCGGCGCCAATCCGGTGGTGGTCTTCGCCGAGGACGCGAACTGGCACTTCCTGGCGACGCCGCTGCTGCCGGGCCTCGCGACCGTCTTCCTGGTCGCCTATGTGGCGAACAACCTGCCCGGATCCTGGGGCGCCGGTCCCTGGCCGCGCTTCGTCCGCTGGCTGCCGCGCAAGACCTGACCCTGGAATCGTTCCCGTTCGCCATGGCTCACGGCACCGTCTCCAGCCCATTGTTCTTGAGGGCATCTTCGCCCGATCGGGTGCTTCCACCTGATCGGGATCTGCTCTAGGCGACCGTGCCGGTCGCCATCGCGACGGCCCAGTCGGGGCGGCCATTCTCCGCCGCGCGGCGCGCCGCCGCGTCCCAGTCGTAGTCGAGCGCCAGCAGCTCCGCGCCCCAACGCCCGCGCCGCAGCGTCAGGATGGCGTAGCGGGCATGGGGCGATCGGTGCTCCAGACCCTTCGCCGCGACGGCGTCGGCGAAGATCGGGCAGCCGACGCTGCCGGGGTTGAGGATGGTGCAGCCCTCGGGCCCCTGCACCAGCGCCTGGCGATGGCTGTGCCCGCACAGCACCACGCCGCCCGGCCGCGCCGTGGCCCCGAGCCGCGCCGCGACGGTCGCGCGCTGCGCCGGAGCGAGGCGCCCATCCACCACCTCCTCCAGCAGATAGGTGCTGTCATCCATGGGTGTGCCATGCACGGCGAGGATCTCGGGCGTCACCTCAATGGTCGGTGGGAGGGCGTGCAGGATGGCGCGCTCGGCCTCGGTCAGCGCATCGCGGGCGAATCGGCCGGCCGGGGACAGCTTCTCCTCCGGCCATTCGAGGATCTGACGGTCGTGATTGCCGCGCACCGTCGGGATGTCGAGCCCAGCCAGACGATCGAAGGTCTCGCGCGGCCAGAGCGGGCTGGTGACGCAGTCGCCGAGATTCACCACCGCATCGACGCCGCGCAACTCGATGTCGGCCAGCACCGCGTCGAGCGCGAGCAGGTTCCCATGGATGTCGGATATCACCGCGAGGCGCATGGCTGGTCTCCTTCACCGTGCCGCAGGGTGGCGGCGCCCGCCGCCGCATGCCAGCCTGGGCGTGGGAGGATTACCACCATGACCGCACCGCTCCGCTTCGGCCTGCTGCTGTTCCCGCGCCTGACGCAGCTCGACATGACGGGACCCTTCGAGGTGCTCTCGCGCGTCCCTGGCGGCACGGTCCACCTGGTCTGGAAGACGCGCGATCCGGTCGCGGCCGATACCGGCCTGACCATGCTGCCGGATACGGATTTCGCGACCTGCCCGCAGCTCGACGTGATCTGCGTGCCGGGCGGCCCCGGGGTCGCGGCGTTGATGGAGGATGCGGAGGTCCTCGCCTTCCTGCGCCGCCAGGCGGACGGGGCGCGCTTCGTCACCTCGGTCTGCACCGGCGCGCTGGTGCTGGGAGCGGCGGGCCTGCTCAAGGGCGTGAGGGCGACGACGCACTGGGCGAGCCACGATTTCCTCGCCGCGCTGGGCGCGGTGCCGGAGCATGCGCGCTGGGTGCGCGACGGCCGCGTCGTCACCGGCGGCGGCGTGACGGCGGGGATCGACTTCGCCCTGGCGCTGGTGGCGGAGATGGTCTCGCCCGAGGCAGCGCAGGCCATCCAGTTGCAGATCGAATACGCCCCGTCGCCGCCCTTCGCGGCCGGTTCGCCCGAGACGGCGCCGCCGGCGGTGCTGGCGGCGGCGAAGGCGCGTGGGGCGGGGATGCGGGCGGAACGGGAAGCGCTGGTGGCCCGCGTCGCCGCGCGGCTGTGACTCGGATCAGCAGTCCCTTTTTCTGATCGGTGGAACCGAGAGGGGCTTTGCCCCTCTCGGGCTCTCCCCATCAAAGGCCGCAGGGCCTTTGGAAACCTTGGCCTGGCGCCGGCCTCGACGATCCGGCCATCATCAGACGCGCGTTTCGTGCTCGACGCCAGGAAGCGTGACCGAGCGCTGCGCACCATGCTCGCTTCGACACCGCGAAAGGAGCTTCGCGCCCCACGCCAAGTATCGGTTTCCAAAGGCCCTGTGGCCTTTGGTGGGGAGGGGGCCGGGGAGGGGCAAAGCCCCTCCCTGTCGTGCCGCGTGTCCCATCTTCGCACTCATGCGGCGGCGCCCGCCCCGATCGCCGGTGATGAGCCTTGGTACCCACGGACCGTCCGGACATCCGCCGTGCGGCGCGTGTCCAGACGCTCCCTCACCACATCGTCTTGGCCGCGCGCGCCGGCCATTCGCGGTCATAGGCTTCGCCGCCCGTCTCGCCCTGGCTCATGGTCGCGAGGATCTGTCCCGGTGTCGGCAGGCTGCCCGGCGCGGCGTGGCGCGACGGATCCCACAGTGCCGACCGCACCACGGCGCGGGCGCATTGGAAGAACAGCTCCTCGATCGCGATCACCATCACCGAGCGCGGTGCCGCGCCCTCGACCGCGAAGGAGGCCAGGAGATCCGGGTCGATCGACAGATGCGCCCGCCCGTTCACCCGCAGCGTGGTGCCCGATCCGGGGATGAGGAACAGCAGCCCCACGCGCGGGTCGCGCACCACATTGCGCAGGCTGTCCACGCGGTTGTTGCCGCGCCGGTCGGGCATCAGCAGGGTGCGGTCATCGGCGATGCGGACCAGCCCATGCGCGTCGCCGCGGGGCGAGGCATCCAGCCCCTCCGGCCCCGCTGTGGCGAGGACGAGGAAGGGCGAGGCCTCGATCAGGCGCCGGTATTCCGGGGTGAGCCGATCCGCCACCTTCGCTGTCGAGGCGAGGTTGGGGATGCCGTAGAGCGCTTCCAGCGCCTCCACCGTCTCGATGCGCATGCGCGTCCTCCGCTGCCAGTGCCTGACGCCCGATAGGCCGCCCGGCGCAGGCCGGGTAGGCGGAGGACCGGGCAGCCTCTCCGTGTTCACGGGACCTTCATCAGCGCGGCGGCATCATGCGCGTCGGAGGCCGTCCATGGACACCGCGACCCAGGCGATCGGAGAGGCCGAGCGCGAGGCCCGCACCCGCATCGCCCGCCATCTGCAGGAACTCCATCGCCTGCACCTCGCCCTGGCCGATGAGAGCCGGGCCTTGAAGCGCTTCACCACCGATGGGCAGGCCGGGATCGAGATCGCTCTCGCGACCGAGATGCTCGAACAATACATGGGCGCGAGCGCGGGGTTCCTGGAGAACATGCGCGGCCGCTTCGAGGCGCGCCTGGCTCTGCTGCGGCGGGGTGAGCCGGCCTTCGACGCCCGGCCGGACCGGGCGCCGGAGCATGGCACCTTCTGGCTGGGCTTCTCGCGGCTCTGCGCCGTGTTGCGGCGCTGTGGCGGGGTGAGTGGCTGAACGGGGCCGGCCGATAGGGCGGGAGGCACGCTCTCCGAAGAGCGGCCGCGCGACGCCACGTACCCGGTTGATCGCGAGCAGACGATGCGCGCATCGCGCTGCGGTTCACCGATCCTCCGCTGCGTCACTCTTGCCACCGTGTCGCGACACGGCATCGTGTGAGCGGCGAGAAGCCCCGTGGAGCGCCGGTCGTGCCGATGAGCCGCCGATCCTGTCCTTCCTGACACTGGACACGACGCCACGGCCGTGCCGATCATCGACCGACATCGGCATGCGCGCCTGCCGTGTCCCATCCGGCAGACATGGTCCTCATGGCGTGCGGTGACGCGCGGCCTGGTCGCTGTTCGCCTCTCACCCCAGCAAAAACGTGGGATCACCCGACAATGAAGCACGTGACCTTCGGCGGAACCGGCCTTCGCGTCTCTGCGCTGTGCCTTGGCACCATGACCTTCGGCCTGCAATGCGACGAGGCCAGCAGCAACGCCATCATGGATCGCGCGGCTGAAGGCGGCATCGACTTCTTCGACACAGCGGATGTCTATCCCCTCGGCGGCGGCGCGGACACCAGGGGGCGCACCGAGGAGATCGTCGGCGCCTGGCTCAAGGGCAAGCGCCACGACGTCATCCTCGCGACCAAATGCGCCGGCGTGATGGGCCCGAAGCCGTGGGACCAGGGGATGTCGCGCAAGCATGTGCTCGACGCGATCGATGAGTCGCTGAAGCGGCTCGGCACCGACTATGTCGATCTCTACCAGCTCCATCGCTACGATCCACGCACGCCGATCGACGAGGTGCTGGAAGCGCTCGACACCGTCGTGCGCAGTGGCAAGGCGCGCTATGTCGGCGTGTCGAACTGGCCGGCCCACAAGCTCGCCCGCGCCATCGGCCGCAGCGAGACGCGCAACCTGGTGCGCATCGCCTCGTGCCAGCCGCGCTACAATCTCCTCTTCCGCGGCTATGAGCGCGACATGCTGCCACTCTGCGCCGAGGAGAGCATTGCCGTCATTCCCTACAATCCGCTTGCCGGTGGCATGCTGACCGGCAAGCACAGGGGCGATGCGCCGCCGCCTGCAGGATCGCGCTTCACGCTCGGCAATGCCGGCCCGCGATACCAGGAGCGCTACTGGAACCAGCGCGAGTTCGAGACCATCGAGGCGCTGAAGCCCGTCGCCGCGGAAGCGGGGATGAGCATGGCCACCATGGCGATGCGCTGGGTCCTGTCGAACCCGGCGATCACGGCGCCGATCGTCGGCGCGAGCCGGCCGGAGCAACTGGCGGACAGCCTCGCTGCGGCGACGGACGGCCCGCTTCCGCCCGATCTCAAGGCGAAGCTCGACGACCTGACGCATGAATGGCGTGCCGTGGATGCCGAACGCTAGGACCGACATCGCCTTCTGGCCGTCTCGTCTCCTGAGCTGTGGAGCCGAGAAGGGCCTCGCACTTCCCAGGTGCATCGCAGCAGGGCACCCGGTTCACAGAGCTTCGCACCGCGCATCGGCGCCCGCATCGCCCGAAAGGCCATTGCAAATCTCACGCTGCGTCGTGCTCCACCGGCAGAACTAGCGCCGAGACGCGCCGCGCACCGGACGAGGAACGGAGCGCCCGCACTTCGCGGCGCCAAGTGACGGTTTCCAAAGGCCCTGTGGCCTTTGGCGGGGTGATTTGGAGGGGCGGCGCCCCTCCAATCTCCCAACCTCACCGATCATCGAGACAGGGCCGCTGGTATCGCCTCCGTGCCGGCCGTCATCGGCTCTGCGCGATGATGCCGGGCCGCGCCAATGCCGTCGCGGTCTCGCGGCCTCTTGCTCAGCGTGTCGTTGGCGTCAC
The DNA here is from genome assembly GCF_019430885.1 of Roseomonas alba. GTDB lineage: Bacteria > Pseudomonadota > Alphaproteobacteria > Acetobacterales > Acetobacteraceae > Neoroseomonas > Neoroseomonas alba. Next base: position 72,352 of record NZ_JAHYBZ010000001.1, read on the forward strand.
CGGTGTCGCGTTGGGCACCGGCCGCGAACCGCGCGGTTCGATCTGCACGGTCGCGGTCATGCCGGCCACGAGCCGCGGCCCTTCCGGTACTTGGTCGATATGCACGCGCACGGGGATGCGCTGGGCCAGGCGCACCCAGGTGAAAATCGGGTTGACCGCCGCGAACCCCTGTAGGCTCGGCCGTGCATTTGGCGATGCTGATGCCGCGCGCGATGCCGACAACATGCCCCCGGAGCAACGGTGCGTCGCCCATCAGCCGGATGAGCGCCGGGTCGCACGAACTGGTTGTCGACCACCGGCAGCGCGACGATCCGGCCGTCGACTTCGGGCGCCACCGTGACGACATAGGCACGCACCGTGCCGTCACGGGTCCAGGGACCTTCCATATAGGCACCCCAGACGAACCAGCCGGGGCACCCACCGCGACCGCGACCGTCGCCAGGCTGAGCGCCACGGGCCGCCGCCTGGCTCTGCGCCAGCAGTGCCGCTGGCCGGGCGCACCATTGCCCGGGCGCTCCGTGGCGCATGAGCAGGCGCGGCCCGAAGAGCAGTGCGGGGAGTGCGCCAGCGCGGATGGCCGGAAGGAGGCGCTTCGCGGTGTCGCTCGGCGGGATGATGGCGGTACTCGCTGACGCGCTGCATCTCCTCGTCGTCGCGTCGCAGGCGGTGTCGCAATTGCATCGCGCCACGGCCCACAGGTGCCGCGTCACGCGCCGGCCGGCATCCCCTGAACTGACTATTGGCGTTGCGCCTGGCGGCGATCTGCCGCGGCGGCCCCGTGGCCCGCAGCGGCACTGAATTCCGGCTGAACCTGGGCAACAAGGGCGAGGCCAGCCCATGTGGGATGAACGGTGGCGACCATCGGGCCAATTGCGCCCGGCACGCTCCGCGCGGCACCGGCATGATTCGTGTGCTGGCCGCTCGACGGCACTGCCGGTGCTTCCATCCGGGGGGGAGCGAGATTCGCGCCTCGTAGGCGCCGATGCCGCAGAATGGCGGGATCGCCATCCTTCCCCGGGACCGCGACGCCTCGCCGTGGTCAGTCGGGACCGCCGAGGGACGACCGCAGGCCCGCCCCGACGGAATACTGCATATGGCTGGTGTTGCGCGCCCCGCCATCGGTACGCGGAACTCCGTACGGGCCTGGCCCGCAGTGCCCTACGGTTCCGCGGCCTTCCGTGCCGCCGTGGCCAGGGCATCCGCGCGTTCGTTCATCGGGTCCCCGGCATGGCCTCGCACCCAGCGCCATTCGACCTCGTGCGGCTTGGCCGCGGCCAGCAGCCGCTGCCAAAGATCGAGGTTCTTCACAGGCTCTTTCGCCGCATTGCGCCAGTTGCTGCGCACCCAGCCGTGAATCCAGCGGCTGATGCCGTTGCGGACATATTCGCTGTCGGTGTGCAGCGCGACCTGGCAGGGCTTCTTCAACGCCTCCAGCGCCATGATCGCCGCGGTCAGCTCCATGCGGTTGTTGGTCGTCTCCGCTTCGCCGCCGGACAGTTCACGCTCGTGTTCCCCGAAACGCAGGATGGCCGCCCAGCCGCCCGGCCCAGGATTGGGCTTGCAGCCGCCATCGGTCCAGATCTCGACGAGGGGACGCGGATCGGCGCTCACAGCCCGAGCGCGCCCGGGCTTTCGGCCTGCACGAAGAAGCGCAGCTTGCGCAGGTATTCCAGCGGATCCTTGCGGGTGACCAGCGCGCCGTCGGGCGTATGCGTCCAGTCGTACAGCCGCGTCAGCAGGAAGCGTAGCGCCGCGCCGCGGCCCAGTACCGGCAGCGCCGCGCGTTCGGCCTGCGCCATCGGCCGCACGGACTCATAGGCGGACAGCAGCGCCCGCGCCTTGGTCACGTTGAAGGAGTAGTCCGACTCGAAGCACCAGGCGTTCAGGCAGATCGCGACGTCATAGGCGTAGAGATCGGTGCAGGCGAAATAGAAGTCGATCAGCCCCGAGACCCGCGGCTTTCCGTCCTGATCCGGCAGGAAGAAGACATTGTCGGGAAACAGATCGGCATGGATATGCCCGCGCGGCAGCGTGTCCGGCGCCGGCCAGGCGGCGAGGATGCCGGTCAGCGCCGCATCCAGCTCCGCGATCAGCCCCGGCTGCACCTCGTCCCCCCGTGCGCGGCAGCCATCAAGCAGCGGGGCCCAACCCGCGGGACCCAGCGCATTCGGGCGTTGGATGGGGAAGCCCTCGCCGGCGCGATGCATGCGCGCGAGTGCCTCGCCCAGCGGCGCGCAATGTTCCGGGCGCACCCGGCGCGGCCAGACGCCGGGCAAGAAGGTCACGATCGCCGCCGGCCGCCCGCACAACTCGCGCAGCGCCGCCCCGTCACGCGCCGGCACCGGCGTCGGGCAGGCCAGCCCGTGCACCGCCATGTGCTCCATCAGCCCAAGGAAATAGGGCAGTTCCATCCGGTCCACGCGCTTCTCGTAGAGGGTGAGGATGAAATCGCCCGCCTCGGTCTTCAGCGCGTAGTTGGAATTCTCCACCCCCTCGGCGATGCCGCGGAAGGCCAGCAGTTCGCCGAGCGCATAGTCGGAGAGGAAGGCGCGCAGCGCCTCATCCGTCACTTCGGTATAGACGGCCATCAGGCGTGGGCGCGCATGGGGGGAATACGGAAGATCACGTCCTCGGTCGCCACGGTCACATCCTCGACGCTGACGGCGAAGCGTTCCCGCAGCCGGTCCAGCACTTCCTGCACAAGAATCTCGGGGGCCGAGGCGCCGGCGGTGATGCCCACCGTCACGCAGCCATCGGCGAGCATGGGGTCGAGTTCCGCACCCCGCTGCACCATCACCGCGCGCGGCGCGCCGGCGCGTTCGGCGACCTCCCGCAGCCGCACGGAATTGGACGAGTTCGGCGCGCCCACCACGATGACCAGGTCGGACCGTGCCGCCACCGCCTTCACCGCCGCCTGGCGGTTGGTGGTGGCGTAGCAGATGCTTTCCTTCGCCGGCTCGGTGATGTCGGGGAAGCGGTCGCGCAGGATGGCGACGATCTCCGCCGTGTCGTCCACCGACAGCGTGGTCTGCGTCGTATAGGTCAGTTCGACGCCCTCGGGCGGCTGGACGCGGCGCGCGGCTTCGGCATCCTCGATCAGCGTCATGGCACCTTCGGGCAGCTGGCCCATGGTGCCGACCACCTCGGGATGGCCCTCATGGCCGATCAGGAACAGGTGGCGGCCGCGGGCGTGGTGGCGTTCAGCCTCCCGATGCACCTTGCTGACCAGCGGGCAGGTGGCGTCGAGGAAGTACATCTCGCGCTGCTTCGCTTCCGCCGGCACCGATTTCGGCACGCCATGGGCGGAAAAGACCACCGGCTGCCCGTCATCCGGCACTTCCGACAGCTCGTCCACGAAGACGGCGCCGAGGTGTTCCAGCCCCTCGACCACGAAGCGGTTGTGCACGATCTCGTGCCGGACATAGACCGGGGCGCCGTGGCGCTTCAGCGCCTCCTCCACGATCCGCACCGCGCGGTCCACCCCGGCGCAGAAGCCGCGCGGGCCGGCGAGCAGGACATGGAGGGCAGGCTTCTCGGGGATCATCTCGGTTCCGGATCGGGGAAGGGCAGGTTGCGGCCTGTCCCGGGCGGGCGGCACACTATAGATGGGGCGCCCGGGATCAAAGGGGGCAGGAAAGGTGGCGGTGATGCGGCTGAATGCGGTGGCTTGTGTGATGGCGACGACGGTGCTGGCGGGGTGCGGCCCCACGGGCTACGAGACGGCCCGGCCTGCGCCATGCCCGCGCATCACCATCCTCGCCGATGGTGCGGACCTGACGCGCTACAGGCCCGGTGCGGTGCCTGACCTTGCTTCCATGACCGCGGATGCCCGGCTGATCGGGTTCCAGGCGCGTTGCGACTACACCGACCGTCGGCGGTCCGTGGTCGCGGCGATCAGCGCCGTGTTCGAGGTCGAACGTGGCCCGGGCGCGACGGGTCAGGCGGCGGTGGAATTGCCCTGGTTCATCGCCGTGACCGACGCCAACGACTCGCAACTGATCGACCGGCGCGAATTCGTCACGCCCATCACCTTTGAGGGTAATGCCAATCGCGTCCGGGTGCAGAGCCGCCCCGTCTCCTTCAACTTCCCGGCGGATGAGCGCCTGGTCGAGAATCACAACGTCCGCCTGTCCTTCCAGGTCACCCGCGAGGAGTTGGAGGCCAACCGCCGCCGCGGGCCGCGGTGAGCGGGCAGGGGATCTTCGTCTCCCACCCCGAGGTGGTGATCGATCCGGCGATCCCGGTGCCGCGCTGGGTGCTGGCGGATGAGGGCATCGCCCGCATGCGGCGCCTAGCCGCCGATCCGGACCTGGCCGGGCTTTCCGCTGTCTGGGCGAGCGATGAAGCGAAGGCGATCGAGGCCGCGGGCTTTCTCGCCGCACGTTTCGGCCTGCCGGTGCAGGTCCATCCCGGCCTGGCCGAGATGGATCGGTCCAGCACAGGCTATCGCCCGCGGGCGGCGTTCGAAGGTCTGGCTGACGCCTTCTTCGCCCGGCCGGAGGAAAGCGTCGAAGGCTGGGAGCGAGCGGTGGATGCGCAGCGGCGCGTGGTCGCGGCGGCAACCGGGATCGTCGCGCGGCATGGCGGCGGCACGCTGGCGCTGGTCGGACATGGCGGCACCGGCACGCTGCTGATGTGTGCCTGGGCGGGGTTGCCGATCGCCCGCCGGCACGACCAGCCGAAGGCCGGCTGCCGCTGGCGGTTCAGCCTGAACCCGCCCGCCGTGATCGAGGGCTGGCAGCCCATCGGCTGACGACCGCATCAGCCGCCGGTGATGAGCCCCTTGCTGTGCAGTTCCTCGGCGATCTGCACTGCGTTCAGCGCCGCGCCCTTGCGGAGGTTGTCGGCGACGCACCAGAAGGCCAGCCCGTGCGGCACGGTCGGGTCCTTGCGCAGCCGGGAGATGTAGACCGCGTCCTCGCCCGCGATTTCGAGCGGCGTCGCATAGCCGCCATCGTCGCGCGTATCGAGCACGGTGACACCCGGCGCCTCTCGCAGCGCCTCGCGTGCCTGGCGCTCGGTGATGGGCTTCTCGAATTCCACATGCACCGCCTCGCCATGGCCGATCATCACCGGCACGCGCACGCAGGTGGCGATCACCTGGATGTCGGGGTCGAGGATCTTCCGAGTCTCGACCATCATCTTCCATTCCTCCTTCGTGGCGCCGTCATCCATGAAGCGGTCGATATGGGGAATGACGTTGAAGGCGATGGGCTTGGTGAACTGCTCGGGGGTCGGCGGATCGTTGACGAAGATGCCGCGCGTCTGGGACCACAGCTCGTCCATCGCCTCCTTCCCCGCGCCCGAGACGGACTGATAGGTCGCGACCACCACCCGCTTCACCTTCGCGATGTCGTGCAGCGGCTTCAGCGCCACCACCATCTGGATGGTCGAGCAATTGGGGTTCGCGATGATCCCTTTCTTCGGGCGCTTGGCGATGGCCTGCGGGTTCACCTCCGGCACCACCAGCGGCACGCCGGGTTCCATGCGGAACTGGGAGGTATTGTCGATGACGAGGCATCCCGCCGCCGCGGCGCGGGGTGCATGCACCGCCGAAATCGCGGCCCCCGGCGAGAACAGCCCGAGATCCGTCCCGGCGAAATCGTAGCGATCCAGGTCCCGCACCTTCAGCACCGTCTTCGGCCCGAAGGAGATTTCGGTCCCGGCTGAGCGTCCCGAGGCCAGCGCCACCACCTCGCGCACCGGGAACTCGCGTTCGGCAAGGGTCTTGATGATCTCGCGCCCCACCGCCCCGGTGGCGCCGACGACCGCGACCTTGTAGCTCATGGGGGCGCCTCCTCTGTGCGGAAAGACCGCTCCCATACGGCAGGCGCCGCCCCTTGGGAACGGCGCCCGCCCGGTTTGGCTAGGCGGCGCGGATGGCCCGCAGGAAGCCGGCCGAGCGTTCCCGCAGCGTTGCCGCATCGCCGGACAGCGCGCCGGAGGCCTCCAGCACCGCGCCCGCCGACCCGCCGGTCGCCTCGGAAGCGGCGCGAATGCCCTCCATGCGCTGCGCCACGGTGCCGGTTGCCTCGGCGACCTGGGCGGCGCTGCGGGCGATCTCGCGCGTCGTCGCGCCCTGTTCCTCGACCGCGGCGGCAATGGCGGTGGCGATGTCGCTGGTGCGGTCCACCGTGGCGCCGATGGCGCGGATCGCCTCGACCGCCTGGTTCGTGGCACCCTGCATCTCGCTGATCTGGCGGGCGATCTCCTCGGTCGCCTTGGCGGTCTGGCCGGCGAGGTTCTTCACCTCACTGGCGACGACGGCGAAACCCTTGCCGGCCTCGCCCGCGCGGGCCGCTTCGATCGTGGCATTGAGGGCGAGCAGGTTGGTCTGCCCCGCGATCTCCCCGATCAGCCGCACCACGTCGCCGATGCGCGCGGCCGCCTCGGCGAGGCCCCGCACGGTGGAATCGGTCGCCTTGGCCTCGGCCACGGCGCGGCGGGCGACCTCGGCGGCCTCCGCGACGCGGCGGGTGATCTCCTCGACCGACGCGGCCATTTCCTCGGCGGCGGCGGCGACCGCCTGCACATCGGCATTGGCCTGCATGCCGGCCTCGGAGACGGCGACCGCCTCGCGCCCGCCGGCGGCCGCGGCCTCGGTCAGGGTGCGCGCGGCATCCTGCATGCGGCCGGCGGCGGTCGCGACGGAATCGACCACCGCGCCGATATCGGCCTCGAAGGTGTCGGCGAGACGCGCCTGTTCCGTCACCCGCTGCCAGGCCAGCATGGCGCCGACATATTCGCCCGTGGCGTCGCGCAGCGCCGTGATGCTGAGGTCGAGCATTTCGGGGCCGATCGGCACGCGCGCCCGATGCGGCAGCGTCGCGGCATCGGCCACCACGGCGCGGATCTCCTCGGGCTTCTGCTCGAAGATGTCGACCTTGCTGCCGACGATCTGGTCCGGCTGATGCGCCAGATGCTCGCGCAGCGGCATCATCAGTTCCTGCGCGAAGCCATTCGCATAGGTGATGGTGAAGTCGCGGCGCGGATCGGCGACTACGACGCCCAGCGGCATCTGCTCGATCATCTGGCCGCGGCTGAAGGCCTCGCCCACAGTGACGCGCAGTTCCTCCACCGCCTCGGCGATGCGGCCGATCTCGTCACGGCGGCCGCGGTCGGTCACGGTCACGTCGGCATTGCCGCCGGCGATGCCCGCGATGGTCGCCGCCATGCGGCGCAACGGCGCGCCCACGGTGCGGGCCAGCGCGAAGGCCGACAGCAGGAGCACCAGCGCGATGGCGCCGGCGGCGAGGAAGACCAGCCGTGTCTGCCGGGCGAGGGATGCCTCGACGGCCTCGCCGGCTGCCTTGTCCATCTCCCGCAGGCGGCCATTCGCGGCAGCGACCGCGGCGATCAGCGCATCGCGCGCCGGTGAGGCCTGTTCCTGCGTGAACTTGTCCAGTTCGGTGCCGCGCTCGATGGTGGCCAGCGCGCCGGCCGAGGCCTGCTCCGCGATACGCCCGATGCGCTCCAGCTCCTCCTTGACCCGCGGATTGGCCGCGGCGGTGGACACCGCGCCGCGCAGATGCACCCGCGCCTGGGCTGCGGACCGGCGCGCGCGCTGCGCCTGCGCGGCATCGCCGGTGGCGAGGTAGCGTAGGGTCGAGGCGCGCATGTCGTTCACCCCTTGGTGCGACGCCATGAAGCGCGTGCGCGCGTCATCCCTCGTGTCACCCGACAGGTCGAACTCGATCGCGGCGTTCGCGCCCTCGAAGGCCTGGTCGTATTCCGCTGCGCGCGCGAGGAAGTCCTGATCGCGCGCGCTCAGGATGGCGATGCGCTGCGACGCCTGTTCGCCCATCAGCCGCGCATACTCGCCCGCTGCCGCGATCAGCCGGTCGAGCAGCGCGTCCGTCGCGGCGTCCTGCACGACGTCGCGCGCGCGCCGCGCCTGGTCGCCGGTGACGGTCAGCGAGGCCACGGCGCGCTCGCGCGCGGCCTCGACATCGGGCGCCCGATTGGCCGCGAGCATCGTGCGTATATGCGTCGGGGCTTCCGAAGCCGCGCTGATGGCCGCGGTCAGGAGGCTCGTCGCCTCACCGAGGCGGACCTGCTGCGCGACGGTGGCGGACAGGTCCCGTCCGGTCAGTGCCACCGTGCCGGCGATGCCACCCAGCATGGCGAGGGCGAGCAGGCTCGAGGTCAGCAGTTTCAGTCCGACGGACAGGTTCAGGAAGGCGCGCATGGAGGCCTCGTTGCAAGGACGTTGCCTCCAGTATGTCTGCCGGGCCCTTAAGCCGCGGTGAAGCGAGCCGCTGCGCGGTCCTCCCAGGACCGCCCGAAGGCGAGGAACAGCCCCACTACAATGAGCGTCATGCCGACATGCCAGACCAGGGCCTCGGCCGCGCCGTCGAGTTCATGGAACAGCCACAGCCCCGCCGCCGACAGTGCCGCGCCGGCCAGCCCACCCATCGCCGCGACCGGCAGCGGCCGGATGCCGGCAGCATAGCGCAGCACCCAGATCAGCGATCCCGACAGCGGGATACCGACGCCGAGGATGAAACCCACGCAGCCCCAGGACATACCGGGCACCAGCGCCTGCGGCCCGATGCGCAACAGGTCGGCGAGACAGCCGAAGCCGAGCGTGCCGACCCACAACACCGCCGCCGGCAGCGGCAACAGCACCCAGCGCGGCGAGCGGTCCGGCAGGGCGAGCTGGAAGGCGGCGATGGTCGCGAGCACCCCGGTCGCACCCGAGGCGATCCATTGCAGCATCTCCTGCACATCGACCATGCGCGCGGCGAGGTCCGGGCGCGGCCCATGCCAGGCCACCGCACCGGCGATCAGCAGGAAGGCGAAGGCGAGCCAGGCGGCGGCGCGGCGCAGCGGCGGCGCGAGCCGGTGCACCGGCCGCAGATCGGCGGACAGGCGGGTGATCAGCTCCTCGGTGGTGCTCACGGCTTGTCCTCCGCGCCGAGGCGTCGGCGCAGCGTCCGCAGCGCGCGATGCGTCGCCACTTTGAGCGCGCCGACCGACAGGCCCGAGCGCCGCGACGCCTCGGCGAGCGGCAGGTCCTCGAGCTTGGCGAGGCGCAGCGCGGTGCGCTGGCTCTCCGGCAATTCGGCCACGGCGTCGCGCAATTCGCGCCCGGCAACCCGGTCCTCGCCATTCCCGGCATCGGGCGCGGCGAGGGTTTCGGCATGGTCGTCGATCGGCGTCTCGCGCCCGGCGCCGCGACCGCGCCGGCGCAGCCGGTCGATGCAGCGGCGCTCTGCGATGGCGACGATCCAGGGGCGCAGCGGGCGGGACGGGTCGTAGGTGGCAATCATCCGGTGCATCGTCAGCAGCGTGTCCTGCACGGCATCCTCGGCCTCGTGGCTGTCGCGGATGCGGCGGCGGGCGATGGCGCGCAGCAGCGGCAGGCAGTCGCGCAGCAGCATGTCATAGGCGCGCGCATCGCCCGCCTGCGCCGCGACCATCCAGGATTCCCATCGCCCGTCGCTCTCGCCCGTCACGGCGCGTCCCTTGCTTCGTGACGGCACACTAGGCCGGCTGCGCGTCGCGTTGAAGCGCAGCGGGGCGAGGAAGCAATCGGCGGTGGCGCTCATCGCGCCACCAGCGCCGGGGGCAGGCGCCGCCGTTCGGTCAGCACCCCCTGCGCGAGCAGGATGCCGACCCCGAGCAGCGTCAACACCGGATCGAGCCACCAGGCGCCCGGTGCGAGGCGGAAGGCGACGGTCACGCCCCAGGCCAGGAACAGCCCGGTGCGGAACACGTCGAGGCTATGCCGCCCCGCCGCCGCCATGAGCTGTGCGAGCGGATGGTGCATCCAGGGCGCATCCTTCGGCACCAGCACCGCGACCAGATAGGCCAGCGCCAGCGCATGCAGCAGGGCGAGCGGGCCCAGATGCGTCTTGGAGGTGAGGATGGCGAGCGTCTCGCTGTCGATCGCGGGGTCGATGCGCTGGATGATGCTCCAGCTCATGCCGGCCAGCACCAGCATCACCGAGGCCGCGATCGCCCAGCCATGGCGCCGTACCGCGCCGCCCCACAGCAGCGCCCGCCGCCCGAACCAGGCGCCGAGCATGAAGACGAACTGCCAGGCCAGCGGCTCCAGCCCCGTCCCCGACAGGGCTGGCCAGTGCCACAGCCCGAACTGCACCCCGCCCCAGAGCAGCGCCGGGACGATCAATGCCGGGACACCGATCCGGTGCGTCAGCCACAGGAAGCCGGGAAGTGCCAGCATGGACAGGATGAAGACCGGCAGGATGTCCATGAAGACCGGCATGTAGAGCAGCAGCGCGGCGGCCGGCAGCGCGAGGAAGGGATGGTGCGCGAGCGGCCCCCAGCCCAGGCGGGTCACTTCCCCGGGCAGGGGAATGCCCATCTCCGACCACAGGATCAGCGCGCCGGTCATCAGGAACAGCAGCAGATGCACCAGCCACAGCCGGAAGGCCCGGCGCCAGATGTCGCGCGCCGCGGCCCAGGCGCCCTCGCGTTCGGATTTCAGCGTATGCACGGAGGCCAGCACGAAGCCCGAGAGGAAGAGGAACTGCTCCGAACTGTCTGAAAACCCCCAGGCGGCATGGATTCCGTAGGACCCGAATGCCGACCCCACCGCATGCGCCCCGAAGATCGACACCTGCAGCCAGCCGCGGATGACGTCGAGGCGCACGTCGCGCGGGGGACGGGCAAGGGCGCGCGTCGCGGTCGAGGGGGCCATGTAGTCTGCTCTCCGGGACGGCCGGGAGGGCCGCCTTCCTTACCCACCCTTCGTTCCCCGATACGAAGCGGTTACGCGTGGTGTCTTCCCTCTTGCCGACTCGTCCCCGGGGGCGACATGGATGGGCTGTGCTGCACCTGATCAAGCTGTCCGTCGGCCCCAAGGACGTCGCCGCCCTCGCGGCGCTGCAGAAGGAGAGGCTGCGCAGCGATCCCCCGCTGCGCGCCTGGACCCGCATGTTCCCCAAGAGGATCGACGAAATCACGGATGGTGGGTCGATCTACTGGGTGGTCGGCGGCTTCGTCCGTGTGCGCCAGCGCATCCTGGGCCTGCGCGAGGAGCAGTGGGACGACGACACGCCCTGCGCCGCCCTGCTGCTCGACCCGACCCTGGTGCTGGTGGAAGCGCGGCCGGTGAAGGCATTCCAGGGGTGGCGGTATCTCAAGCCCGAGGAAGCGCCGCCGGATGTGGCGACGGATCGGCCTGCGGCGGTCGGTCTGGAGAGCCTGCCGCCGAAGCTGCGGCGCGACCTCGCGGAGTTGTGTCTCATCTGATGGCGCGGGAGAGGGGCTTCGCCCCTCCCTGAAACCCCACCCCACCAAAGGCTGAAAGGCCTTTGGAAACCGATACTTGGCTCCTGACATCACGAACGGCGCCGAAATGACGCAGGTCGCCCGGGCGGCGTGGGGGCACTCGTCCTCGTTGCAACGAATTAAGGTCTCTTCCACCGGACCGAGAGCTGGCCACTGGCAGTTTCACACCTGTCGCGGCGGCTTATTCCCGGCAGGCCGCTGCTCGACTGGCTCCGCTTCGGCGGAGTCTTTAGGCCCGGCTGGAGCAATCCAGCCGGGCCGATTTTATCGGGCCGCCCGGATCGGCGGCGTCTCCGCCTCCAGCAGCGATAGCAGGCCCTCGAGCAGTTGCTCGGGCGAGGGCGGGCAGCCAGGGATCAGCAGATCGACCGGCAGCACGGCACCGACCCCGCCATGCACCGCATAGCAGCCCTTGAAGACACCGCCATCGACGGCGCAATCGCCGGCGGCAACCACCCAGCGCGGTTCGGGCGTGCAGGCCAGCGCGCGTTCCATCGCCTCGGCCATGTTCGCGCAGGCCGGGCCGGTCACCAACAACACATCGGCATGCTTGGGGGAGGCGACGAAGCGCAGCCCGAAGCGTTCCAGGTCATAGGCCACGTTCTGCAGCGCGTTGATTTCCAGCTCGCAGCCATTGCAGGACCCACTGTCCACCTCGCGGATCGCCAGGCTGCGGCCGAGCCGCGTCCGCGCCATGGTGGCCAGCCGTTCGGCCAGCGCCGCGACAGTCGGTTGCGGCACCGGCGGCGCGGCGTCGGTGAGGGGCTTGCCGACCAGGGCGCGGGCGAGGCGGGGCCAGAGCATCAGGCGCACTCCGCGATACGTTCGGAGAAGACCAGGCGATTGCCGAAGGGATCGGCGATGTCCATGTCGCGCCAGCCCCAGGGCTGGTCGTGCAGGCCCGGCCGCGCGTGGCGATAGGCCTTGGCCGTCAACTCGGCGTGGAAATCCGCGAGTCCTGTCATGCGCAGGATCAGCTTGGTCCCCGGCGTGCCGTCGCCGAAATGCTCGCTGAGGAAGAGCAACAGCCCGCCGCGCGAGACCTGCGCGAAGATCGGCAGGTCGGGTGCGAAGCGATGCTCCCAATCCCAGCTCATGCCGAGGAAATCGACGTAGAACTCGCGTGCCTTGGCGACATCAAAGATGCGCAGGACGGGGATGGTCTCGTCGAAGAGGATGGTCATGAGGCGCCCCCACGCACTGGAGAGGGGTCGGACTCTTCTTCAAACGTCACCCTGCCACAGGCCCAACGGTAGCCCCGATGCTTTCGCAGGGGGACCGAGAGGGGCTCTGCCCCTCTCGGGCTCACCCCGCCAAAGGCCGAAGGGCCATTGGAAACCTCGACTTGGTGCCGTGCGCCGCTGCCAGAATGGCGCCGAGACCCGTCCTTGCGCACGAAAGGCGTTTGGAGGGCGCAGCGCGAGCGCCGCGCTGGGTGCCAAAAGATTGCGTTCCAAGTGCTCCAAGCACTTGGCGGGGTGGTTTGGAGGGGCAGAGCCCCTCCAACGGTGACAGCGGAAGAACGAGCGCCATCAGCAAGGCCCCTCGGCCCGTGCCCGGCAAAACTTGTGACCCCATCCGTCACAGGTCCACCCCGCTGTAGGAGCAGTTGAACGACTTGTTGCACAGCGGGAAGTCCGCGACGATGTTGCCTTCGATCGCCGCTTCCAGCAGTGGCCATTGCAGCCAGGATGGGTCGCGCAGGAAGCAGCCGCGGATCAGCCCGCCCTCGTCCAGCCGCACCCAGGCGAGGCATTCGCCCCGGAACCCTTCGATCAGGGCGACACCTTCGCCGGCCTGGGAGGGCAGGGGCACCAGCGTCTCGCCCGGCGGCAGCTCGGCGAGCAGCCGCCGCACCAGACCGATGGACGTTGCGAGTTCCGCGACGCGTACGCGCACGCGGGCATCGACGTCGCCGCCGGTCTCCACTGCGATGGGCGGCAGCAACCAGTCATAAGGCGCGTAGCCGGGCGTCAGCCGCGCGTCGAAGCCGCGCCCCGATCCGCGCCCGACGAAGCCGCCGGCGGCGAAGCGCCGCGCATGCGCGGGGTCCAGGAATCCGGTGCCCACCACCCGGTCCTGCAGGCTGGCGTGGCTGTCATAGATGCGGCGCAGGGCCGGGATTTCCGCCTCCACCGCGGCCAGCGCGGCGAGGATGAGTTCGGCCCCGCCCGGTGCGATGTCCGGCGCGATGCCGCCGGGCAGCACCCCGTCCATCATCAGCCGGTGGCCGAAGGCGGCGGCGCAGGCGCGCAGCACGCCCTCGCGCAGGAAACCGCAGCGGGCATGGGGGAAGGCGAAGGCCGCGTCGTTGCAGACGAAGCCCCAGTCGTTCAGGTGGTTATGGATGCGTTCCAGCTCGCCCATCACCGCGCGAAGCGCGATCGCGCGGGGTGGGATGGTGACGCCGAGCGCGGCTTCCGCGGCGGCGGCGAAGGCCCAGCCGAAGGCGACGGTGGAATCCCCCGACAGCCGCGCCGGGAACACCGCCGCCGCGCGCGGCGACTTGCCGAGCATCAGCGACAGCACGCCCTTGTGCTTGTAGCCGAGCCGCGCTTCCAGCCGGACCACGACCTCGCCCTGGATATGAAAGCGGAAATGGCCGGGCTCGATGACGCCGGCATGGATGGGGCCGACCGGGATCTGGTGGATGCCCTCGCCCTCGACGGGAAGGAATTCGGGTTGGGGCGGTTCTGCACCGACCAGGGACAGGGGGTTCGCCGACATCGGGCCGGCGATCTGCCAGCGGCCATGATCGAGCCAGGGGCGCAGATCGACCGCGCCCTCGGCGGTCAGGCCCCACAGGTCGCGGATCATGCGCTCGAAGCGGATCGCACCGGGACGGGCGGGGGAGAGCGCGGCGTAGCGCCCGCCCTCCGCCACGGCGGAGGCCAGGAAGATTTCGTTCGTCGTCTCGTCCAGGAAGGCGGCGTGGACCGTGCCGAGCTCGGCCCAGAGCCCGAGCAGGGCGATCGCCGGATCCTCCGCTAGCGCACCGGGCAAGCGGGCCCAGGCTTCCGCGCTGAGCAGGAAGCGGTCATGGGGCACGGCCCCTTGCGGCGCGCCGCCGCGGATCAGGGCTTTCGCGCTCATCCGATCACCCTTGCCGCGGCGCCGAGCATGGCCGCGAGCCCCGCCGGCATGGCGAGGCCGAGTGCCGCCGCCACCACCAGATGCAGCCAGAGCGGCGTCGCCGCCACCATCTCCTGCCAGCCCTTCGGCGATCCGTTCGGCACGTCGGGCGTTGGCGCGCCGAAGCACATGGCCTGCAGCACTGTGATCAACGCAGCAAGCGCGGTGACCATGCCGATCGCGAGGGGGATGGCGAGCCAGGGTGCCTCGGCCGCCGCGGTGGCCAACAGCCGGAACTCGGAGACGAACAGCAGCGCCGGCGGTAGCCCGCCGATGGCCGCGATGGCGAGGGCCAGCCCCCAGCCCAGCGCCGGATGCGTCGCGACCAGCCCGCCGATATCCACGATCTTCTGGCTGCCCTTAGCCTGAGACGCGCGGCCGACGCCGAAGAAGATCGCGCTCTTCACCAGCGAATGCCCGAGCAGATGCAGCAGCCCCGCGAGATTGGCGAGCGGCCCGCCCAGCCCGAAGGCGAAGGCCGCGATACCCATATGCTCGATCGACGACCACGCGAAGAAGCGCCGCGCATCACGCCGTCGCCACAGCGCCAGCGCGGCGAGCAGCACCGTCGCGAGGCCCATCGCCAGCAGGAAGGGCCCGGCCGCGATGGCCTGCGGGTTCGCGCCAACGATCGCCTTGTTGCGCAGCACGGCGAGCATCGCCGCATTCAGCAGCAGCCCCGACAGCACGGCGGAGATCGGCACCGGCCCTTCCGCATGCGCATCCGGCAGCCAGGAATGCAGCGGCACCAGCCCGACCTTGGTCCCATAGCCCAGCAGCAGGAAGGCGAAGGCGAGGTTCAGCGTCGCCGGGTCGCAGCGCGCCGCCACCTCCATCAGCGCCGTCCAGGACAGCCCCGTCTCCTCATCCAGCAGCGGCTGCGCGGCGAGATACAGAACGATGGTCCCGAACAGCGCGAGCGCGATGCCGACACCGCAGAGGATGAAGAACTTCCACGCCGCCTCGAAGGCCGCGGGGGTGCGGTGCACCGCGACCATGGAGACGGTGGCGAGGGTCGCGATCTCGATCGCCACCCACATCACGCCGAGATTGTCGGCGAGCAGCGCCAGGGTCTGCGCGCCCATGAAGATCTGGAAGGCGGCGTGGTAGGCGCGGATGCGCCAATGGTCGAAGCCTTCGCGGTCCAGTGTCGCCGCCGAGAACACCGCGGTGGTCAGCCCGACGAAGGCGGACAGCAGAATGAAAGGCAGGTTCACCGCATCCGTATGCGTCCAGCCCTGCTGCGCATAGGGCTGCGCCATCAGCACGCCGGCCATCAGGAAGGACACGGCGCTGACCGCGACATTGCCCCAGGACGCCTGCCGCAGATTCGGCACGGCGGCGAGGGCGACGGCCCCAGCCCAGGCCCAGAAGACGATGACCCATTGCAGCGGCATCAGCGGCGTTCCCCGCGATGCTCTTCGAGCGACCCGGTGTCGAGCGTGTCGAAGCGTTCGCGGATCTGGAAGGCGAAGACGCCGGCGACCAGCGCCAGCATCAGCACCAGCGCGGCGGTGGACAGTTCCACCACCAGCGGCATGCCGGTCACGCCGATGGCCGCGAGGATCAGGCCGTTCTCGAGCGACAACAGCCCGATCACCTGGCTGATGGCGTTGCGCCGCGTGATCATCATCAGCATGCCGAGCAGCACGACGGACATGGCGAAGGCCAGGCTCTCGCGCGACAGCAGGCGGGCATCCTGGGTGGCCGGCAGGGTGACGAGGATGCACAGCCCGACCAGCGCGACGCCGGCGGTCATCGACAGCCCGACGCCGAGCGCGGTCTCGACCGTCCGGTGCAGGTTCAGCTCGCGCACCAGGCGATGCAGCGCGAAGGGGATCAGCAGACCCTTCACGCCGAAGGCCAGCAGGGCGGTCAGGTACAGCCCCGGCACGCCCTGCGCATGCGCCGCCCAGGCCGCCGCCGCGGCCAGCACCATGCCCTGCATCGCGAAGGCATTGATCACCGTCCCGATGCGCCGCTGATACAGCAGCACGAAGGACAGCAGCAGCACCGCCCCGCCGAGCAGATGCGACAGATCGTAGGTGAGCTGCCCGAACCTCACGCGAGCCCCGTCGAGACGAACAGCAGCACCGCGCCGAGCAGCCCGAGCAGTAGCGCCGCGCCGAGGAATTCCGGCACGCGGAAGACGCGCATCTTGGCGATGGCGCTCTCGAAGGCGGCAAGCCCCAGCGCGAGCCCGCCGATCTTCACCAGCCAGGCGGCGAGCCCGACCACCCACCAATGCGGCGCCGACCCCGCCGGCGCCTGGCCGAGCGGCAGGAAGACGGCCGCGAGCAGCGACAGCCACAGCAGCAGCCGCATCTGCGCCGCATAGTCCCACAGCGCGAGATGCCGGCCTGAGGCTTCAAGGATCATCGCCTCATGCACCATGGTCAGTTCGAGGTGTGTGGACGGGTTGTCGACGGGGATGCGCGCATTCTCCGCGATGGCCACGGCGAGCAACGCGACCAGTGCGAGGCCCAGCGACACGCGCAGGCCGAGCGCGCCGTCCCGGAAGGACCCGGCGATGGCGTCGAGATTCGTGGTCCCGGCGAGGATCGCAAGCGACAGCGCCGCCACCACCAGCGCCGGCTCGGCGAGTGCCGCGAAGGACATCTCCCGCGCCGCGCCCAGCCCACCGAAGGGCGTACCGACATCCATCCCCGCCAGCGCCATCGCCACGCGCCCGACGGCGAGCAACCCCGCGACCAGGATCAGGTCCGCCAGCGGCGCGAAGGCCATGCCGCGCGCGAAGGACGGCACCAGCGCCGCGGCCGCGACGGCCGCCCCGGCCGCGAGATAGGGGGCGGCAAGCGAGATCGCCGAGGCGTTCTCCGCCAGCACCGGCCTCTTGCGCAGCAGCTTCAGGAGGTCGCGCAGGGGCTGCAGCACATGCGGCCCGCGCCGGCCCATCATCCGCGCCTTCATCCAGCGCACGACGCCCGTCAGCAGCGGTGCGGCGGCCAGGATCAGCGCGATGTGCAGCGCCTGCGCCAGGATGGACCAGACCACCGCCATCTCAGCGCGCCCCCATCCAGGCGAGCAGGGCCAGCATCAGCACGACGGCGCCGAAGGCGAGGCCCAGGCACTGCCGGATCGATAGGTCGCGCAGCCGTTCGGCGCGCGCCGCGGCGGCGTCCCGCCAGCGGGGCAGGGCGCCTTCCAGGAAGGCCAGCGCCGGATCACGGAAGCCCGAATCCAGCACGGCGGGACTCGTCGCCCCGGGGGCGGGCATCGTCACCCGTTCGCGGGCGCTGAGCAGCCCCTGGCCCAGCATGCGCCGCAGTGGCTGGCCGAAGCCGGCCGCACTCGGCTGGGCGGCGGGATCGCCGAAGGGAAAATGCGGCGGCGCGGCGATGAAGCCGCAATCCCAGGCCGGGCCGCGCATCACGCCCGCCGGCGCGCGGCGCCGCACGACCCAGACCGCGAGCCCGACCGCGGCGGCCAGCAGCAGGGCCACGGCCAGCGGCCAATAGCGCGCCCCGCCCTCGGCCGCACCGATAGCATCCCAGCCGGCGCGCGGCGCCGAGGTTCCGACCATCACCCGCAGCGCCGGCTCGGCGAGGTCGAGCAGCAGCCCCGGCACCAGCCCCAGCACGACGCACAGGCCCGCCGGCACGGCGAGCGCCCAGCGCACCGCGCCGCCGGATTCCTCCGCCCCCGCCGCGCGCGGCGTGCGCGGACGGCCGAGGAAGACCAGCCCCCAGAAGCGCACCATGGCCGCGGCCGCCAGCGCCGCCGCCAGCGCGGCGAGCGCCGTGACCGCTGCCGCCCCCATCTGGAAGGCGATATCCCCGATCCGCCAGGCCGCCAGCAGCGCCTGTAACAGCAGCCATTCCGAGGCGAAGCCCGACAGCGGCGGCAGTGCGGCCGCGGCCATCGCGCCGGTCAGCGCTGCCCAGGCGGTCCAGGGCATGCGGTGGATCAGCCCGCCCAGCCGGTCGAGCTGCCGCGACAGTGCGCCGTGCAGGACCTCGCCGGCCGCCAGGAACAGCAGCGTCTTGAACACCGCATGGTTCAACGTGTGCAGCAGCGCCGCCCCGGCCGCCAGCGCCGCCAGCGCCGGCAGGTCGGCCCCCCGGAAGGCCACGGCGAGCCCCATTCCGATCGCGATCAGCCCGACATTCTCGATGGTGGAGCAGGCCAGCAGGACCTTGCTGTCCTCCTCCAGATTGGCCCGCAGCGCCCCGATCACGGCCGACGCTGCGCCGAGCGCGATCAACGGCGCGCCCATCCAGATCGGCTGGGCCGGCCCCATCAGGTCGAACAGGAAGCGCGCCAGCACATAGAGCGCGACCTTGGTCATCGCCCCCGACATCACCGCCGAGACGTGGCTCGGCGCGGCGGGATGGGCGAGCGGCAGCCAGACATGCAGCGGCGCCAGCCCGGCCTTGGACCCCGCCCCGGCCAGGACCAGCAGCATCACGGCCAGCGCCCGCAGGCCTTCCGGCGGGGCCTCCCGCAGCACGGCGAAGGCGACGTCGCCCGCGCCCCCGGCCAGCACCCCGAAGGCGAGGACCAGCGCCAGCCCGCCATAACCGGCGAAACCCAGATAGATGCGCGCCGCCTCCCGGTTCTCGGCTCGCGCGTGGTCATGGGCGACCAGGGCCCAGGAGGCGAGGGACATGGCCTCGAAGCCCAGCAGCAGGGTGAAGCCATCCGCGGCGAGCAGCGTCAGCGCCATGCCGGCGATGAAGAGCGGCCAGGGCACGAGCTCCCGCGGCGCCACCCGGCCATGCACCCCCCCGAAGGCGTACAGCCCGGCACAGGCCACCGACAGCCCCAGCGGCAGGAGAAACCAGGAAGACAGCGGATCGAGCGCCAGCCGCGCCGGCCCCCAGGGCGGCCCGAAGGGCAGTTCCATCACGGCCGGACCGTTCAGCAGTCCGCCGATGCCGCCCGCCACCAACCCGAGACCCGCCACGGCTACCGCCCCGTGCACCGTTCTGGCTCCGGACGGAAAGCGGGCAAGCGGCAGCGCGGCCACGCCGAGCGCGGCGAGCAGGCCGACCAGCAGAGCCAGTGCCGTCAGCATGCAGGGCATGGGCGCCGAGTCACCGTGGCAGGATAGGCCGCCGGGCCCCGCGGGCACAAACCCCACGGATTTGCATTGACCGGCGGCCGGCGCTAGAGGAAGCGCCCCTCTCGCGCGGGAGGGGCAAGATCCAGTCATGGGAGCACGGCGCCATGCGCCACGGTCGGCCGGAACTCGGCCGGAGCACGCCTTAGCATGCGTGCCGCACTCCAGTTCAGCCGGGGCGTCGACGCCATCAGCGCCGCCTTCGGGTATGTCGCCGAATGGTGCGTCCTGGCCGCCTGCGCGATCGCCGCCGGCAATGCCATCGTGCGCTATGCCTTTTCCTGGTCGTCCAATGCCTGGCTTGAGGTGCAGTGGTACCTCTTCGCCGCCGTGGTGCTGCTGGGTGCGGCCTATACGCTGCGCCGCAACGGGCATGTCCGGGTGGACCTGGTCTATGGCTCGGTCTCGCACCGCACCAAGCTGTGGATCGACCTGCTCGGCATCATCTTCTTCCTGCTGCCGGGCATGCTGCTGCTGGCCTGGATGACCTGGCCGTTCTTCCTCGATGCCTTCATCCGGGAGGAAGGGTCGCCCAATGCCGGCGGCCTGATCCGCTGGCCGGTGAAGATCCTGATGCCGATCGGCTTCGCGCTGGTCGCGCTGCAGGGCCTGTCCGAGCTGGTGAAGCGCATCGCCGCCCTGCGCGGCATGACCGACGAGGCTGCCCAGGTGGCCGAATACGAGCGCCTGGAGCAGTAGCGGATGATCAGCCTCGAGATGATGCCGCCGCTGATGTTCGGCGGCCTGGTGATCTTCCTGCTCATCGGCTTCCCGGTGGCCTTCTCGCTGTCCGCGGTCGGGCTGTTCTTCGGGTTCGTCTCGATCGAGATGGGCTTCTTCACCACCGCCTATCTCGGAAACCTGCCGCTGCGCGTCTTCGGCATCCTGTCGAACGAGGTGCTGCTCGCCATCCCCTTCTTCACCCTGATGGGCGCGGTGCTGGAACGCTGCGGGTTGGCCGAGGATCTGCTGGAAGGCACCGGGCAATTGTTCGGCAAGGTGCCGGGCGGCCTTGCCTATGCCGTGGTGCTGGTGGGCGCGGTGCTGGGCGCCATCACGGGCACGGTCGCGGCCTCGGTCATCGCCATGGGCATGATCTCCCTGCCGGTGATGATGCGCTACGGCTACGACATGCGCATCGCGACGGGCGTCATCGCGGCCTCGGGGACCATCGCGCAGCTCATCCCGCCCTCGCTGGTGCTGATCGTGCTGGGCGACCAGCTCGGCAAGTCGGTGGGCGACATGTATGCAGGGGCGATCGGGCCGTCGATCCTGCAGGTCTCGCTGTTCCTGCTGTTCATCGCCTTCGTCAGCATCGTCTCGCCGAAGAAGGTGCCGCCTCTGCCGCCCGAGGCGCGTGGGGTGCGCGGCTGGCCGCTCTACTGGAAAGTGCTGAAGGGCATGGTGCCCTCGCTGGTGCTGATGTTCCTCGTGCTCGGCACCATCTTCCTCGGCCTCGCCACGCCGACCGAGGCCGGTGCGATGGGCGCCATGGGCGCCATCGTCATCGCCATCGTGAACGGCCGCTTCACCTTCAAGCTGCTCTTCGAGGCGATGGCCAACACCGCGCGCATCACCGCGATGGTCATCTTCATCCTGATCGGCGCGACGGTCTTCTCCCTGGTCTTCCAGGGCGTGGACGGCAGCATCTGGATCGAGCACCTGCTGTCGCACCTCCCCGGCGGGCAGACCGGGTTCCTGATCTTCGTCAACGTCTTCGTCTTCTTCCTGGCCTTCTTCCTCGACTTCTTCGAGATCGCCTTCATCGTGGTGCCGCTGCTCGCCCCGGTGGCGGCGAAGCTCGACATCAACCTGGTGTGGTTCGGCGTGCTGCTCTGCGTGAACCTGCAGACCAGCTTCATGCACCCGCCCTTCGGCTTCGCGCTGTTCTACTTGCGCGGCGTGGCGCCCAAGGAAGTGCTGACGAAGGATATCTACTGGGGCGCGCTGCCCTGGCTGTGCCTGCAGCTCATCATCGTAGCCGTCGTCATCATGTGGCCGCAGACCGTGACCTACTGGCTACATCAGGGCACCGGGGTCGATCCCTCGACCGTGCGGATCGAGGTACCGCTGCCCGAGCCCGAGGACGAGACGTCAGTCCCGGTCTTCCGCTGATCCCTGGAGGCGAAGGGGCCCGGCCCCTTCGCCGTCAGTCGACGCGCGCCCCGCTGGCCTGCACCGCCACCGCCCAGCGCGTGCGCTCCCGGGCCAGAAATCCGTCAAGCCCGCCCTCGCCCAGCGTGACCAAGGTCGCACTGCGCGCCCGCATCAATGCGCGATAATTGTCCGAGGCCGTGACGGCCGCCACCGCCATGCGCAATTGATCGACCACCGGCGCCGGCGTCGCTGCGGGGACGAACATGCCGAACCAGTTCGGGACGTCCAGGCTGGGGTAGCCGGCCTCGACCAGGGAGGGCACCTCGGGCAGTTCCGCGGCGCGTTCGCGCGTGGCGATGCCGACGATGCGCGCCTGGCCCGACTGGTGCAGTGGCAGCGCCGTGGTCAGCGCGTCGCACATCATCGCGACCTGGCCCGAGACGAGATCCGCCAGTGCCGGCGGGCTGCCGCGATAGGGCACATGGACCATCTGCAGCCCGGCATCCTTGGCGAAGAGTTCCGCCGTCAGATGCGTAAGCGAGCCGCTGCCCGAAGACGCGAAGGCCACTTCGCCCGGCTTCGCGCGTGCCTTGGCGACCAGCGCATCGAGCGTCGGTTCCGGCAGGGCGCGCGGGCTGACGAGCATGACGTTCGGCTGCGCGCCCAACACGCCGAGAGCTGCGAAATCCGTGTCCGGATCGTAGTTCAACCGGGCATAGAGCGGCTTCGCGATACCCATCACCGCGGGGCCCACCGCCAGGATCGTGTATCCGTCGGGCGCGGATTTCGCGACCGCTTCCGACCCCACATTCCCACCCGCGCCGGCACGGTTGTCCACCACCACGAGCTGGCCGATCTCCCGTGACAGGCCTTCCGCCGCCGCGCGGGCGAGGATGTCGGTGATGCCCCCGGGCGCGAAGGGCACGACGACGCGCAGCGGCCGGTTCGGGTAGCTGCCCGATTGGGCGCGTGCCACGGCCGGCACGGTGAGCGTCGCCGCCATCAGCAAGGCGCGGCGCGAGGGTGAATGCAGCATCATGCTCTCCAGGCCGTTCGGGGCGACACGATCCTGGGCACGAAGTCCGCGGCACGAAAGATGCTGACTGACGTCGGCCGGCGCCTTTGTCGGTCGTGGCGGCAACGCCGAGGACGAAGATGAGGCATCGGAGCGTGATGGTGCGAACGCATTGGGCAGCCGCGTTGGCGGCGTGGCTTGTCGCCGGAGCGAAGGCAGCGGTGGCGCAGTCGCTGACCGTGGCGCTGGCGGCGACACCGACGGCGATCGACCCGCACTTCCACAACCTGGTGCCGAACAATGCCATCGCGGCGCATGTCTTCGACCGGCTGGTGCACCAGGACCAACGCCAGGCGCTGACGCCGGGCCTCGCCGAATCCTGGCGCGCGATCTCGGAGACCGAATGGGAGTTCCGCCTGCGCGCCGGCGCGACCTTCCACGACGGCGCGCCGGTCGAGGCCGAGGATGTCGCGGCGAGCCTGCGCCGCGTCCCCGCCGTGCCCAACAGCCCCGGCCCCTTCACCCAGTTCGTGCGCGGCATCGCCTCGGTCGGGATTGTCGACCCGCACACGCTGCGCATCACAACGCGCGGGCCGCAGCCGCTGCTGCCCACCGACCTGTCGGTGATCGCCATCATCCCCCGCCGCTTCGAAACCGCCGCGACCGCCGAGTTCCGCTCGGGCGCGGCGATGATTGGCAGCGGGCCGTTCCGCTTCGAATCCTTCACCCCCGGCGACCGCGTCGTGCTCGCCCGCAACGACGCCTATTGGGGCGGTGCGCCGGCCTGGCAGCGCGCGACGCTGCGCATCGTGCCGAATGACAGCGCGCGCGTCGCTGGGCTGCTCGCCGGCGATGTGGATGCGATCGAGGCAGCACCGATCTCGCAGCTCGACGCCCTGCGCCAGCGCCCGGGCATCGCGCTGTTCCGCACCGTGTCGAACCGCGTGATGTTCCTCAGCTTCGACACCTTCCGAGACGTCACGCCGCATGTCAGCGCGCGCAACGGCCAGCCGCTGGCGGCGAACCCGCTGAAGGATGCGCGCGTGCGCCGCGCCATCTCCATGGCCATCAACCGCACCGCCATCGTCGAGCGGCTGATGCACAACGAGGCGATCGCCGCCGGCGGCCTGCTCGCCGAGGGCTTCTTCGGCGCCAGCCCGAACCTTCCCCCGCCGGCCTTCGACCCGGACGGCGCACGGCGCCTGTTGCGGGAGGCGGGCTACCCGGACGGTTTCCGCCTGACCATCCACGGCCCCAACGACCGATTCCCGAATGACGAACAGATCCTCCAGGCCGTGGCGCAGATGCTGACGCGCGTGGGCATCGAGGTGCGCGCCGAGGCGATGCCCTTCAACATCATCCTCTCCCAGGGCGGGCCGCCGAATTTCGCCTTCTCGACCATGCTGCTCGGCTGGGGCAGCAATACGGGCGAAGCCTCCTCGCCGCTGCGTGGGCTGCTGGCGACGATGAATCGGGATCGTGGACTCGGCGTCGCCAATCGTGGGCGATATTCCAACCCGGCGCTCGATGCGATCATCATCCAGGCACTGGGCACGGTGGATGACGGATCGCGCCGCGCCTTGCTGGAACAGGCGCAGGACGTCGCGATGGCGGACCAGGCATTGGCGCCCATCCTGTATCAGGTGAATATCTGGGCGACGCGGGGCGGCATCACCTATGTGCCGCGCGCGGATGAATTCACCCTGGCGCGCTTCTTCACCCCGGCGCAGTGACGCGGAGACCATCAGCATGACCGAGGATATCTGGCGGCTTCCGGCGACGGTGCTCGCCGCGCGTTTCCGCGAGGGGAGCCTGACGCCGAGCGCGGCGCTGGCCGCCGTGCTGGAACGCATCGCCGCTGCCAATCCGCAGCTCAACGCCTTCGCGACCCTGGACGTGGCCGGCGCGACCGCTGCCGCACAGGAAGCGGATGCGCGCTTCGCCGCGGGCAAGCCGCTCGGCCCGATGGATGGCGTGCCGGTCTCGATCAAGGACAACATCACCGTCGCCGGCCTGCGCTGCGCCTGGGGCAGCGCATTGTGGATGGACTACGTGCCCGAGGCCGACGAGACTCCGGTCGCGCGGCTGCGCGCCGGCGGCGCCGTCATCCTCGGCAAGACGAATGTGTCGGAGTTCACGCTCGGCCGCGGCAATGTGGACACCGCATCCTTCGGGACCACGCGCAACCCGTGGAACACGGCGCTGACGCCGGGTGCCTCGACCGGTGGCGGCGCGGCGGCCGTGGCCGCGGGCTTCGGGCCGGTCACGCTCGGCACCGATGGTGGCGGGTCGATCCGTCGCCCGGCCTGCCATTGCGGGCTGGTGGGCCTGAAGCCCAGCACGGGGCGCGTCGCGCGCCGCAACGGCTTGCCGATCATCCTCGACGATGCCGAGGTGATCGGCCCCATCGCGCGCACGGTCGACGACCTGGCGACGACGCTGTCGATCATCCAGGGCCCGCTGGACGAGGACCGGCTGTCGATCGGCGTGCCCGGCCCGCATGAGGAGCCGCCGCCGCCGACGGGGCTGCGCATCCTCTATGTGCCGCAGGTCGCGCAATGGCAGGTCGAGGCGCCGGTCGCCGCATCCTGTGCCGAGGCGGCGCGCAAGCTTGCGGCGCTCGGCCACAGCGTCACCGAGGGCGCGCTGCCCGTCGACATCGCGCTGTTCGAGAAGCACTGGCCGGCGATCGGTGCCGCAGGTCTTGCCTGGGTCCTGCGCGGCAAGGATTGGAAAGGCCGCATCGGCGCGATCTATGAGGAGATGATGGCGAAGGCGGAAACGCTCTCGGCGGCCGACTACGTCGATGCGCTGAACGCCTTCCGTGAGGTGCAGGCGCAATTCGCCCGCGCCTTCCGCGACTGGGACGTGATCGTGATGCCTTCGGCTGGCGCGCTGCCCTGGGATGCGACGAAGTTCGGCCCGCCCTATCACCGCGCCTTCACAGGTATCGTGAATGCGGGCGGGCTGCCGGGGCTGAACGTGCCGGTGGATCCGTCGCCCGAAGGGCTGCCGATCGGGGTGCAGCTGGTCGGGCCCTATGGGGCGGACTGGAAGCTCATCGCGCTCGCGCGGCAGTACGAGGCGGCGTACCCCTGGGCGGATCGCTGGCCGGCGCTGTGATTTGGAGAGGGGCTTTGCCCCTCTCCAAGCCTCTCCCCACCAAAGGCCCGAGGCCTTTGGAAACCGTCTGTCAGCCAGTCGGCCTTGATGGGCACGCGTCTGCCCATCGTCGCGACAGACAGACCGATGGGATCCAAGGGCCGTGGGCCCTTGGCGGGTGGGGTTTGGGGAGGGCAGAGCCCTCCCCGTAGTGTTACCCGCCCCAATTGCGCGCCGAGAAATCCATCACGAACGACTTCGACGCCTTCCACGGCAGGTCCTTCCGCTTGCCCGTGAAGTTCGCCGTCTGGAACAGCACGGTGTAGGCGGGGTCCTCGCGTTCCGTCAGCGTCAGCATGCGCCGGAAGGCTGCCTGGCGCTTCGCGAGGTCGCTTTCCACCTGCAGCACGTCGAGCAGCCGCGGCGCCTCGTCATTCTGCCACTGCCCGGCGGCCCAGGTTTGCCCGCCCGGCCCATAGACCGACATCGGCGCGACCGGGTCGTTGAACACCGCTGTGTTGGAGTTGTCGCACAGCCCGCGCCCCGGGAAGCGGCCGAGGATCTGGCCCCAATTCTCCTTCATCTCGATCGGCACGTTCAGCCCGACCTGGCGCCAGCCTTCCACCAGGATCTGTGAGGACGCGACCTGGCCCGTGTAGTAGTTGTTCAGCAACTGGTACGGGATCGGTTCGCCGCGGTAGTTCGCCTCGCGCAGCAGGCGGCGCGCCTCGGCCGGGTCGAAGCGCGGGGCCTCCCAGTCCGACAGGTACATGTCGCCATAGACTTCCCATTGCAGGCCCTTCGGCACGCGGGTGCGGCCGGCCCACAGGCTGTCCACGATCGCCTGGCGGTCGATGCTGTGGGACATGGCGCGGCGGATCAGCGGGTTCGCCAGCACCGGATGCGTCTTGTCCCACACGATCAGGCGGATGTTGTTGATCGGGCCGCCCTGGACTTCGTGGCGCGCGCTGCGCTCGACGCCGCCGATCTGGTCGGGCGGCAGGTCGCAGATGAAGTCGTAGTCGCCGGCGAGCAGCCCGTTCACGCGGCCCGCGACATCCGGCACCTCGACCAGGCGGATCGACTTCAGCGGCGGGCGCCCGCCCCAATAGGCGTCATGCGCCTCGAGCAGCAGGTCGCGGCCCGGGCGATGCTCGACGATGCGATAGGGCCCGGTGCCGACCGGCTTGCGCGCCCAGTCCAGCCAGGATTCCGCGGCGTCGAAGGCGGCGCGGGAGAAGATCGCGCCCGAGGTCCGCGTCAGCCGCCCTTCCAGGGTCACATCCGGCACGGAGTTCACGAAGCGCACGGTCTTCGCGTCGACGATCTCCATCCGCTCGAAGCCCGGGAAGTGGGCGCGGGAGATGGCGACGGCCTCCGGCGGTGGCGTCTTGCCGCCCTGGCCCGCGGTGGTGGACACGAACAGCCCGCGGCTGTCGGCGGCAAGCCCCGTCCACATGCGTTCGCGCGAGAAGGTGAAGGCGACGTCCTCGGCCGTCATGGTGCGGCCGTCATGCATCACCACGCCCTCGCGCAGCGTCAGTTCCAGCGTCTTCGGATCGATCCGCCGCCAGGACGTGGCAAGCACCGGGCCCGCGCGCTCCGTCTCCTGCCAGTCGATGCCGATCAGCGGCTCGGAGAAGGAGGGCATGATACGGAAGCCGACATTGGACTGCTCGCGCATCGGCTCCATGGTGCCGGAGGTGCTGATGATCTGCACCGCGACGGTAATGGACGGCCGCGTATCGGCCTGCGCGACGGCGAAGCGCGGCAGTGTGCCGGCGGCGGCCAGCCCGCCCAGCAGCGCGCGACGGTTCAGTATCATGGCGAAATCCCCTCTGCCCTTCGGATCAGGGGCGGGACGCTAAGCCGTGGCCCATGACAGATGCGGGACCGCTGCGTGAAGGCTGCGGGATGCACATGGACCGATTCCGGACTTGTCCACCCCCCCTTTGCGCCTGGCCTGCGCGGTGTCAGCCTTGCGCCGCAAAGGAGAACCACATGAGTACCGAAGCCGATATCACCGCCTGGCTGGCCTCGCAGAAGGACGCGATGCTCGCCGAACTCGCCGAGATGGTGAACACCGATGGCGGGTCCTACGACAAGGCGGGGGTCGATCGCACCGGCGCGCAGGTGAAGCGCTTCCTCGAATCGCACGGCATCGCCGTCGAGGTGCTGCCCCAGGCCAAGCATGGCGACTGCATCCGCGGCATCGTCGATGGCGGCTATGAGCTCGGCACCGGCAATCAGCGGTCGAACATCGTGGTGATGGGCCATCGCGACACCGTCTTCCCGAAGGGCGAGCCCGACCGTCGCCCCTTCACCATCAAGGATGGCCGCGCCTATGGCCCCGGTGTCGCCGACATGAAGGCCGGCATCGTGATGAACATGTTCGTCCTCGCCGCCTTCAAGAAGTTCGGCGGCGCGCCGGGGCCGCTCGTCGG
The DNA here is from genome assembly GCF_019430885.1 of Roseomonas alba. GTDB lineage: Bacteria > Pseudomonadota > Alphaproteobacteria > Acetobacterales > Acetobacteraceae > Neoroseomonas > Neoroseomonas alba. The sequence goes on from NZ_JAHYBZ010000001.1 coordinate 100,484, forward strand.
CCTGTTCACCGGCGACGAGGAGATCGGCAGCCCTGAAGGCCGCCCGGTCATCGAGGCCGAGGCGCAGAACGCCCGCGTCGTCTTCAACAGCGAACCAGGCCGTGCCTCGGGCAATGTGGTGAAGGCGCGCAAGGGCGGCGTGTTCTCCGTCGTGGACATCACCGGCAAGGCCGCGCATTCCGGTGGCAATTTCGAGGCCGGCATCAGCGCGATCGGGGAGGCCGCACACAAGATTGTCGCCATCCATGCACTGACTGACCTCAAGCGCGGCATTACGCTGAATGTCGGGCTGATCCAGGGCGGCCAGTCGGTGAACACCACCGCGCCGAGCTGCCAGTTCCAGATCGACCTGCGCTATGTCGAAGTGCCCGAGCGCGACGAGATCATGGGCAAGATCCACGACATCGTCGCGAAGTCCTACATCCCCGGCACCAAGGCGACGCTGGCGGTGAAGGGCGAGTTCCGACCACTGAACCCATCCGCGGAATCGGAACGCGTCTTCTCGATCTATCAGGCGGCGGCCGCGGAATCGGGGCTGAAGGTCGAGGCCGAATTCACCGGCGGCTGCGCGGATTCGGGCTTCACGGCGGCGCTCGGCGTGCCGACGCTGTGCGGCGTGGGGCCGGTGGGCGGACTGGCGCATAGCCCGGAGGAATATCTGGAGGTCGAGACCGTCGTTCCGCGCGCGCAGGCGATGGCGCGGTCGATCTTCCGGTTGGAGAAGGCCGGGATCTGAAGGGGGAGGGGCGCCGGGCTGAAGACGGAGGAGGGCTTTGCCCTCCCCCGGACCCCCCACCCACCAAAGGCCGAAAGGCCTTTGGAAACCTCGACCTGGCGCTCTGCGCTTCGGGCGGAATGGTGCCGAAACCCGCCTTTGCGCGAAGGAGGCGTGTTGAGGGAGCAAAATGTCTGTTGCGCCCGCGCCAAGTGATTGCGTTCCAAGTGCTCCAAGCACTTGGTGGGGTGAGGTTTGGAGAGGGGCAAAGCCCCTCTCCAATTCCGGCAGTGACGTCCTTCTCTGGCCTGAACCGCCCCGCCGTGTCATGCCCCGGCCATGACCGCGGAGTTCGACATTTTCCTCGCCACCCTGCCGGGCCTTGAGCCCGTGCTGTGCGACGAGGTGCGCCACAAGGGCTTCAAGCGGCCCAAACCCGTGCCCGGCGGTGTCGTGCTGAAAGGCGGCTGGCCGGAAATCTGGCGCGCCAATCTCTGGGTCCGTGGCGCGAGCCGTGTCCTGGCCCGCATCGACAGTTTCCGCGTCGAGCATCTCGCGCAACTCGATCGCCGCGCGCGACACGTCCCCTGGGCCAGCGTCCTGCGTCCCGACATCCCATTCCGCGTCGAGGCCTCGTGCAGCGCATCGCGCATCTATCACAGCGGCGCGGCGGCGGAGCGGATCGCGACGGCCATCCGTGAGACCCTCGGTGCGCCCAGCGCGGATGATGCCGAGGTCACTGTCATGGCCCGGATCGACCACGATATCTGCACCATCAGCATCGACACCTCCGGCGAGCCGCTGCACAAGCGCGGCTACAAGGAGGCCGTGAACGCCGCGCCGATGCGCGAGACCATGGCGTCGCTGTTCCTGCGCCAATGTGGCTATGATGGGAACGAGCCGGTGCTCGACCCGATGTGCGGGTCCGGCACCTTCGTCATCGAGGCCGCGGAGATCGCCGCACGCCTCAACCCGGGCCGTGCGCGACACTTCGCCTTCGAGAAGCTCGCCACCTTCGATGCCGAGGCGTGGGAGACGATGCGCGCGGTGCGCAGCGGCCGGACGCCGCCGGCGCGCTTCCAGGGCAGCGACCGCGACGCCGGCGCGATCGCGATGAGCCTTGCCAATGCCGAACGCGCCGGGGTCGCCGACATCACCGAATTCCGGCGCTGCGCGATCAGCGACATCGTGCCGCCGGAGGGCCCGCCGGGCCTCGTCATCGTCAATCCGCCTTATGGCACGCGCCTGGGCGATCGCCCGAAGCTGATGCCTCTCTACCAGGCGCTGGGCCGCGTGCTGATGGAGCGCTTCCACGGCTGGCGGGTCGGCATCATCGCGACCGATGCCAGGCTTGCCCATGCCACCGGGCTGCCGTTCCTGCCGACCGACGCCCCGGTGCCGCATGGCGGGCTGCGCGTGACGCTGTTCCGCACCGCGCCCCTGCCCTGACGCGCAACCGCGCTTTCCCACCGCGCCGACCCGCTCCACAATCCGCCGGCCACGGAGAGGGAACACCCGGATGGATGCGGCAATGCGCGAGCTCTACGGCGTCGAGGGCCAATGGGCGCTGTGGAAGGAACACACCATCCGCTGGGCGGAATGCGACATCTACGCCCATGTGAACCACGCCGCCTACCTGACCCTGTTCGAGGATATGCGCATCGACTGGTGGCTCGGCGCCGGCGGCGGCTTCTCGCCGACCGCGCCCGGGCCGGTGGTCGGCTCGCTCGAGGTGAAGTACCACCGCCCCGGCCATTTCCAGGACAAGGTGCTGCTGACGGCGCGCACGGCGTCCTTCCGCCGCACGTCGTTCGTGCATCAATACGCGATGTGGCGCGACGGGCTGCTGTGCTCGGCCCGCGCGCTCTGCGTCGTCATCGACAACGCCACGGGCGCGAAGGCCGAACTGCCCGAGGAGATGCGCCGCCTGATGGCCGAACGCGACGGCGCGGTGGCGGAGGTCTGACCCGCTCGGCTGCTGAGCCCAGTCATGGAGGTATAGCCTTGAACGATACCGAAGCACTGCGCCTGAGCTTCCGCCCGGAACGTGTCAGGATGCTGATGGTGGGGGAATCCGCGCCTGCGGGCGGAACCTTTTTCTACCGAGCGAATTCCAACGCCTATCGAGAGATTAGGAAGGCGTTTGGACGCGATGGCGACGACGGCTTCCTCGCGTGGTTCAAAGCGCAAGGCTTTTACCTGGATGATTTGGTCCTGACGCCTATCAACACCACCGGCCGGGCTGAGCGACAGAGTGCCTGCGAGGCGGGAATTGCGCCGCTCTCAGAGCGCATCCGCAACTACCGTCCGCAAATGGTCATCGCGTTCAAGAAATCGATCTGCCGCGAGGTGTTGGAAGCTGTCCGTCGCTCTGGCACGGGCGCGGCATATGAATGCACGCATTTTCCAGGTGTTGGTCAGCAAGCCAAGTTTCGGGCCGATATGGCATTGATCCTGCCGCGGCTGCCGGGACGCGACGTCAATCTCTAGAGGCCCCGGTCGGCCCTGGTCGCCTCCAGATCATCCTCGATGAAGGCGCGCACCAGGTCTTCCAGCGGCTCCTGCTCGGGGAAGCCGAGGCGCCGCGCGCGCTCGGCCTCGAAGGCCGCGGGCCAGCCGACGACGATGTCGAAGACCTCCCGGTCGAAGGCGAAGCCGACCTTCTCGCGTGCCGCATGGCCGGCCACGATTTCCAGCGCGCCGAGCAGCTTCGCGACCGTCGCGCTGCGCCCCGGCGGGTTGATGCCGCGATCGATGCCGAGCGGCGCTGTATCCATCGTCGCCGCGTGCAGGAACCATTCCATGGTGCTGCGCGGGGAGCAGATCCAGACGGCGAATTCCGGCGGCACCGGGCAGTCGGTGGACAGGCCCAGCAGCGGCTCGCGGATGATGGCCGAGACGAAGGAGGACGCCGCCTTGTTCGGCCGCCCGGGCCGCACCATCACCGTCGGCAGCCGGATGCAGACCGCATCGAGGAAGCCCTTGCGCGACGCATCCTGCAGCAGCAACTCCCCGATCGCCTTCTGCGCGCCATAGGAATTGGTCGGCACCTGCCGCCCGTCATCGGGCACCACCGCGTCCTGGCCTCCGCCGAAGGAGGCGACGGAGGAGGTGAAGATCACGCGCGGCTTGGTCCCCAGCGCCCGGCAGGCGCCCAACACGGCGAGGGTGCCATGCAGGTTCACCTTCATGCCGAGGTCGAAATCCGCCTCGGCCGCCGCGCTGACCACGGCGGCCAGGTGAAAAACCACCTCGGTCCCCGCGGGGATCGCCGCGGCGACGTCGGCCGGATTCGCGACGTCGCCGCCCAGGCACTGCACGGGGAAGGGAGCCTCGGGCGCCGTGGGGGCGTGCAGGTCGAACAGGGTCAGCCCGGTGATGGGCTCGCCGCCCAGCGTGCCGTCCTTGGCCAGCCGCGCGGCCAGCTTCTTGCCCAGAAATCCACCGCCGCCGAGTATGGTGATGCGCATGCCTGCTCCTCTTCCCCGTGGGGCAAGGTGCTCCGGCTTCGCCGCCGCGCCAAGCCCTTCCTAGGACCGCCCATGGCCCGCGACCCCTCCCTGGAAGATCGGTTGCGCGCGGCCCTCGTGGAGGCCGGCCCGCTGGTATGGAAGCCGATGATGGGCGGCTACTGCGCCATGAAGGATGGCCATCTGCTGGCCTCGGCGACCCGGCGCGATGGCGAGGGCCTGTTCTTGTTCCGCCTCGGTCGCGTGGCGGCGGAGGAGGCGCTGCGGCGCGGCATCGCCCGGCCGCTGCGGGCCGGCCTGCGCACCATGCCGGGCTATGTCGAGATCCCTGCCGAATCCTGCGACGAGGCGGCGCTGCGCCGCTGGGTCGTGCTGGCCTTGGCGGAAGTCGGCCGACTGCCACCGAAGGGTTGACCGGGCGCCCTCGGCTGGCGCATGGCCGGGCCATGATCCCGACCTGCCCCTTCCGTTTCATGATGAACCGCCGCCATGGCACGCCGGGCTTGGTGGTCCTGCCCGATTCCGGCTTCCGGCGCGCGCGGGAGGAGATTGCCTCCTGGCCCGGCTATGAGGCGACCCCACTGGTGGACCTGCCGGACGCCGCCGCCGCGGCCCAGGTCGCATCGGTGCACTACAAGCATGAAGGCGGGCGCTTCGGCCTGGGATCCTTCAAGGCGCTGGGCGGCGCCTATGCGGTGATGCGCCTGCTCCAGGCGGAACTCGCCAGGCGCGGCGTCGCCAATGCCGCCACCGCCGCCGAACTGATGGAGGGCACCCACGGGGAGGCGACGCGCGGCATCACCGTCTGCTGTGCGACGGACGGCAATCACGGTCGGTCCGTCGCCTGGGGGGCGAAGCTGTTTGGCGCCACCTGCGTCATCTTCGTCCATGAACACGTCAGCCAAGGTCGCCGCGACGCCATCGCGAAATATGGCGCCGAGATCCGCGTCGTGCCCGGCAACTACGACGATGCGGTGCGGGAGGCGCAGAAGCAGGCCGATGCGAATGCCTGGTTCGTCGTCTCCGACACCTCCTATCCCGGCTATACCGAGGTCCCGCGCGACGTGATGCAGGGCTATCGCGTCATGGCCGATGAGGCCGCGACGCAGATCGGCATCACGCCGACACACGTCTTCGTGCAGGGTGGCGTCGGCGGGGTCGCGGCGGCGGTCTCGGCCCAGATGCGCATGCGCTTCGGCGCCGCGGTGAAGGTAATCGTCGCTGAGCCCGACAAGGCCGCCTGCCTCCTCGCCAGCGCCGAGGCCGGCCAGCCGACCACCATCGAGGGCGATCTCGATACCTTGATGGCAGGCCTCGCCTGCGGCGAGCCCTCGCTGCTCGCCTGGCAGGAGCTGGAGCGCGCCGCCTTCGCCTTCATGGCCGTGCCGGACGATTCCGCGGTCGATTGCATGAAGGCGCTCGCCGCCCGCAACCCACCGGTGGTGGCGGGGGAAAGCGCGGTGGCGGGCCTTGCCGCGCTTCTCCTGGCCGCCGGCGAGCCCTTCGCACGTGCAGCGCTGGGGCTCGATTCCACCAGCCGCATCCTGCTGTTCGGCACCGAGGGCGCGACGGATCCCGAGATCTATGCCCGGCTGGTCGGTCATGCCCCTTCATCAGAGTGACATCGTTCTGTAATCTCTCTGAAAAGGCGCCCGGCTAAGCCGCCGCGTCGCCGCAACAGGGAGAGACGCAATGCTCCGTCGCCGCATGCTCATGACCGGGGCGATGTCCCTCGGTGTCGCTGCCCCCGCGCTGGGCCAGACCCAGCCGGTCGAGATCCAGTTCTGGCATGGCCTGGCCCAGCCGCTGGGCGGCCTGCTGGAAAAGCGCTGCACCGACTTCAACGCGACGCAGACGAAATACAAGATCGTCCCGACCTTCCGCGGCTCCTACCCGGAGACGATGGTCGCGGCGATCGCCGCCTTCCGCGCCAACAGCGCCCCGCACATCGTGCAGATGTTCGAGGTCGGCACCGGCACCATGATGGCCGCCGGCCGCGCGGTGAAGCCGGTGCACGAGCTGATGGCCGAGACCGGCACCACCATCGACTTCGACGACTACCTGCCCGGCGTGCGCGGCTATTACAGCCTGTCGGACGGGCGGATGATGTCGATGCCGTTCAACAGCTCGACCACCATCGTCTGGTACAACAAGGACGCCTTCCGCGCCGCCGGTGCGGACCCCGACAAGTTCCCCGAGACCTGGCAGGGCGTCACCGAACTGCTGCCCAAGCTGAAAGGCGCAGCCGGCACCGAGGTGCCGATGTCGACCGCCTGGCTGACCTGGGCGCAGATCGAGAATTTCTCGGCCATCCACGACATTCCGCTGGCGACGCTGGCGAATGGCTTCGGTGGCCTCGGGACCGAGCTGCAGATCAACAACCCGCTGGTCCAGCGCCACATGGCGAATCTGGTCCAGTGGCAGAAGGACGGGCTGTTCCGCTACGGCGGCCGCAACAATGCCGGCGAGCCCGCCTTCCCGAGCGGGCAGGCGGCGATCATGTTCACCTCCTCGGGCTTCCGGGCGCGGGTGCAGCGGGAGGCACGCTTCAACTGGGGCGTTGCGATGCTGCCTTACTACCAGGGCACGCCGCGCGCGCCGATCAACTCCATCATCGGCGGCGCCAGCTTCTGGGTGATGAACAAGGGCCCGGCCGCTGGCGGCGGGCGCACGGCAGACGAATTCAAGGGCGTGGCCGAGTTCTTCAAGTACATCAGCCAGCCCGAGGTCGATGCGCAGTGGCACATGGACACCGGCTATGTCCCGGTGCGCCGCGCCTCCTATGCCATCGCCCGCGACAAGGGCTTCTACCGTGACAACCCCGGCGCCGACATTCCGATCGAGCAGCTTCTCCGCGGCGGCGGTGTGCTGACCGACAACAGCCGCGGCATCCGCCTCGGCGGCTTCGTCGAGATCCGCACCATCATGGAGGAGGAGCTGGAGCGCGCCTTCCAGGGCCAGCAGACGGCCGAGCAGGCGCTGGCCGCGGCCACCACGCGCGGCAACCAGGTGCTGCGCAACTTCCAGCGCGCCAACCGCGGCTGATGACGGGCCCGGTGTCGCGGAGGATGGCGTGAGAAAAAAGGTCATCTTCCGCGGCGCCGCGCTGCCCTATCTGCTGCTGCTGCCGCAGATGGCGGTGACGCTGGTCTTCTTCTTCTGGCCCGCCGGCATGGCGGTCTGGCAGTCGGCCCAGCGTGAGGACGCCTTCGGCCTGTCCACCGAGTTCGTCTGGTTCGAGAATTTCAGCGACCTGTTCCATGACCCGATCTACCTGAACGCGGCGTGGAACACGGTCATCTTCTCGACCTCGGTCGCCGCGCTGGCGCTGGGTGCGGCGCTGTTCCTCGCCGTGCAGGCGGACAAGCAGATCCGTGGATCGGGGCTCTACAAGACGCTGCTGATCTGGCCCTATGCCGTCGCACCCGCGCTTGCGGCCGTGCTGTGGCTGTTCATCTTCCATCCCTCGATCGGCCTGGTCGGGCGGGCCTTCGCGGCCATCGGCGTCGATTGGGACTACCGGGTGAATGGCGGGCAGGCGATGGCGATGGTCATCATTGCGGCCGCCTGGAAGCAGGTCTCCTACAACTTCATCTTCTTCCTCGCGGGGCTGCAGTCGATCCCGGCCTCGGTGCTGGAGGCCGCGGCGATCGACGGGGCGCGGCCGATGCGCCGTTTCTGGACGGTGGTCTTCCCACTTCTGTCCCCCACGGCGTTCTTCCTGCTGGTGGTGAACCTGGTCTACGCCTTTTTCGACACCTTCGGCGTGATCCACGCGCTGACCCGCGGCGGCCCCGGCAACGCGACCGAGACGCTGATCTACAAGGTCTATGTCGACGGCGTGCAGAACCTGAATTTCGGTTCCTCCGCGGCGCAATCCGTCGTGCTGATGATCATCGTCATCGGCCTCACGGCCATCCAGTTCCGCTATATCGAACGCCGGGTGCACTACTGATGTCGGCCACGATCGACGTCGAGGCCCTCGCCGCCGCCTCCCGCCGCCGTCGGATGCGGGAACGGGTGCTGACGCATCTCGCGCTGATCCTCGGCGTCGTCGTCTTCGCCATGCCGATCTGGATCACGCTGGTGGGGTCCACCCACGACACGGACACGATCGGCCGCGGCGACGTGCCGCTGCTGCCCGGCAGCGAGGCCTGGAACAACTACATGCACGCCTGGGCGCAGGGCGGGGGCGGGCGCAACACCTTCGCCGTACCGGCCAGCACCATGCTGTGGAACAGCTTCATCATGGCGATGCTGATCGCGGTGGGGAAGATCGCGATCTCGCTGCTCTCGGCTTTCGCGGTGGTGTTCTTCGCCTTCCCGCTGCGCATGGTCTTCTTCTGGATGATCTTCATCACCCTGATGCTGCCGGTCGAGGTCCGCATCATCCCGACCTTCCAGGTGATGACCAGCCTGTCCCTGATCGACACCATGACGGGGCTGACCCTGCCGCTGATCGCCTCGGCCACCGCGACGCTGCTGTTCCGGCAGTTCTTCCTGACCATTCCCGACGAATACGTCGAGGCCGCGAAGATCGACGGGGCGGGGCCGCTGCGCTTCTTCAAGGATGTGGTGCTGCCGCTGTCGGCGACGAACATCGCGGCACTCTTCGTCATCCTCTTCATCTATGGCTGGAACCAGTATCTCTGGCCGCTGCTGATGGTGACCAACCGCGACCTGGAGACGATCATCGTCGGCCTGACCAAGATGATCGGCATCGGCGACGCGCAGAACGAGTGGAACCTGATCATGACCACGGCGGTCTTCGCCCTGCTGCCGCCGGTGGCCGTGGTGGTGCTGATGCAGCGCTGGTTCATCAAGGGCCTGACCGAGACGGAGAAGTGACCGCGTGGCGAGCCTCGACATCCAGGGCGTGACGAAATCCTTCGGCGCCACGCGCGTGCTGCACGGCATCGACCTCGCCATCCATGACGGCGAGATGGTGGTGATCGTCGGCGCATCCGGCTGCGGCAAGTCGACCCTGCTGCGCATCGTGGCGGGGCTCGAGACCTCGACCTCCGGCGCGGTGCTGATCGACAAGGTGGATGTCACGCCGCTCGAACCCGCGGATCGCGACATCGCCATGGTCTTCCAGACTTATGCGCTCTATCCGCACATGACGGTCTTCGACAACATGGCCTATGGCCTGAAGATCCGCCGCGTGCCGAAGCCCGAGATCCGCCGGCGCGTGCAGGAAGCCGCCGACCTGCTGTCGATCGGCCAGTTGCTCGACCGCAAGCCGCGCCAGCTTTCGGGCGGCCAGCGCCAGCGCGTCGCCATGGGCCGCGCCATCGTGCGCGAGCCGAAGCTCTTCCTGTTCGACGAGCCGCTGTCCAACCTCGACGCCAAGCTGCGCGTGCAGATGCGCGCGGAGATCCGCAGCCTGCAGAAACGCCTCGCCGTCACCTCGCTCTTCGTCACGCATGACCAGGTTGAGGCGATGACCCTCGGCGACCGGCTGGTGGTGATGAATGAAGGCCGCGCCGCCCAGATCGGTACGCCGATGGAGGTCTGGTCGCGGCCGGCCGACACCTATGTCGCGAGCTTCATCGGCAGCCCGGCGATGAACATGCTGCCCGCGACGCTGGCCGAGGGCGGCGCGGCCGCACGCCTCGCCGATGGCACGGTCTGGCGCTTCACCGATGGCGCCCGGCCAGGCGGGGAGGGGCGGGCGGTCATCCTCGGCATCCGGCCCGAGCATCTGATGCCCGATGCGGCCGGCCTCGCCGTGACCATCGACCTCGCCGAGCCGCTGGGCTCCGAGACGGTGGTGCATGGGCGCCTCCGGGACGGTACGGCGCTGACCGCGCGCTTGCCGGGCGGCATTCCCCAGGAACCGCTCATCCTCGCTCCCGACCTTGCTGCGCTGCACGTTTTCGATGCTGCGGACGGCAAGCGGCTCGATCCGGCCTGAAATCGTTGACGTAGTGCGCGGCGGCCTCCCAGATTGCCCTCAAGCAACCGGGAGGACCCAAGAATGAACCGCCGCCACATCCTCGGTCTTGGCGCCGCGGGCGCCATCGCACCCTTCGCCGCGCAGGCGCAGCAGACGCCCCCTTGGCCCAGCCAGGCCGCTCGCATGATCGTGCCCTTCGCGGCTGGCGGCCCTACGGATATCCCGGCCCGGCTGCTCGCCGATGAGATGTCGAAGTTCCTGCCCAACCGCGTGGTGGTGGAGAACCGCACCGGATCGGGCGTGTTGATCGGCACCGACATGGTCGCCAAGGCGCCGAAGGACGGGCTGACGGTGCTCTACACCACGGTCGGCCACGCCTATCTTCCAGGCCTGTTCGAGCATCTGCCTTTCGATCCGCTGGCCGACTTCACTCCCTGCGCCTTCGTCGGGCAGATCCCGATGATTCTGATGGTGAACAAGGATTTCCCGGCGCGGACCCTGCCGGAGCTGATCGCCTTGCTGCGCGCCAATCCTGGCAAGTACGACTATGCCAGCAGCGGCAATGGCGGGGCTGTTCATCTCGGAACCGAGCTATTTCTCTACATGGCCGGCGGGTTGCGGGTGAACCACATCGCCTTCCGCGGGTCCTCTGCCGCGACGCCGGAGGTGCTGGCCGGCCGTATCCCGATGATCTTCGACGTCGCCGCCGGCGCGCTTCCCTACATCCAGCGCGGCGAACTCCGGCCGATTGCCATCAGCACCCGCACCCGCATGCCCTATGCGCCCGACATCCCGACCTTCATCGAAGGCGGCGTGCCGAACTTCGAATGCTATACTTGGCACATGGTGATGGTGCCGGCCGGCACGCCGCGTGGCACGGTCCTGGCGATCAACGCCGCGGTGAACCGCGCCCTGGCCGTTCCGGCAGTACAGGACCGCCTGGCGCAGATGACCATGAACGTCGTCACCAACAGCACGCCGGAAAGTGCAGCGGACTTCCTGCGTAGCGAAACGGCAAAATGGACCCCGGTAATCCGCGGCGCCGGCATCCGCCCAAGTTGACCGGAAGCCGCCCTTCAGGGCGGTTGACGCATGGCGGCGCATGGGCCACCTGTCCCTGCATTCGGGAGAATGCAGTCATGGATCGTCGTCATCTGCTGGGCCTCGGTGCCGCCGCGGCCCTCGCCCCTGTCGCCACCCGGGCCCAGGCCCCGGCCTGGCCGACTGCGCCGGTGCGCCTCGTCGTGCCCTTCGCTGCCGGCGGCCCCACCGACGTTCCCGCGCGGCTCTTCGCGGACGAGATCTCGAAGATCCTTCCCCAGCGCATGATCGTCGAGAACCGCACCGGCGCCGGCGTCGTGGTCGGCACCGACGTGGTGGCGAAGGCGCCGAAGGACGGCCAGACGTTGCTCTACACCACGGTCGCCCAGTCGGTGCTGCGGCCGCTCTTCCCGCGCCTGCCCTTCGATCCTGTGGCGGATTTCGCGCCCATCTCCCTGATCGGCGTGATCCCGATGGTGATCACGGTGAACAAGGACTTCCCCGCCCGCACCCTGCAGGAGCTGATCGCCAAGCTGCGCGCCGAGCCCGGCAAGTGGGACTACGCCAGCAGCGGCAATGGCGGCGCGCTCCACCTTGCGGCGGAACTGCTGCTGCGCCGGGCCAATGTCCAGGCCAACCACGTGCCGTATCGCGGCACGGCGGCGGCCATGCCGGACGTGCTGAACGGCTCGGTGCCCATCATCGTCGATGTCGCGACCAGCGCCTTGCCCTTCGTTCAGCGTGGCGAAACCCGCGCCCTGGCCGTGATGGACGACCAGCGTCTCCCGCAGCTCCCGAACGTGCCGACCACTGCCGAGGCGGGCTTCCCGGGCCTTGAAGCCTATACTTGGCATATGGTGCTGGCGCCCTCCGGCACGCCGGAGCCCATCATCGATGCGGTGGCCGCCGTCTTCGGGCGTGTGGCGAAGGAGCCGTCGGTGCGTACCCGCCTCTCGGATCTCGCCATGCGCATCGTCGACGACCAGTCCCCGGCCTATGCCAAGTCGTGGCTCGAGGCGGAACGGACGAAGTGGGAAGGCATCATCCGGGAAGCCGGCATCCAGGCGGACTGATACCCGCGGCCTCCATGTCCTGACCTGTGGAACCGAGAGGGGCTTTGCCCCTCTCGGCGTGAAGCAGTGCTTCACGCCCCAACAAAGGCCGAGAGGCCTTTGGAAACCTCAGCCTGGTATTGTGCGCCCCTGCCGGAGCGGCGCCGAAACCCGCACCTGCGCAGCAAGCGCGCTGGGTGGGATGGCATGTCTGTCACGCCCAACAGCAAGAGACCAGGTGCTTCAAGCGCTGGGGGCATCCATGGACATGGCACGGCAACGTCAATGGGAGCCCGATGGCGGGGCGGCTTGGAAGGGGCAGAGCCCTTCCGATTCCGCGCGCTCCAGTCATTTCCAAGGGCCGCTGGCATCCTGCCCGCCGCCCTCTCAGCCGACGTCGTATCGGCCAGGATCCCGCCCGGCCCCGCCCGGAGCATTTCCGGCGAACCTCCATTCACCTGCAATGCTCCAGGTGTTTGTTCTTGCGAGCATCTTCACCTGTCCGGATGAGTTCATCCGGACAGGACCTGCTCTAGCCTGACGTCTCCCCCATCTGCCCCCGGACCGGCGCCACCGCGGCTTCCGCGGGGAACACCGTCACCTGCCGCCCGCCCTGCCATTGGAGGAGAAACGGCTTCGCCCGCGTGTTCTGCCCGCGCTCGTCGAAGCGCACGCCCCAACCGGTGGCGGTGGTGCCGTCGGCGATGTCGGTGGCGAGCACGGCGGTGCGCACGCGATCCTTCTCGGTGCTGCCGGCGCGATGCACGGCGTCGAGGAAGACCCGGGCACCGAAGTAGTTCGCCAGGGAATGGCCCGATCGCGGCTCAGCGCCGTAATGCCGCTTGTAGAATTCGACGAAGGCCGAGACGCCAGGCGCGAAGCGCTCATTCACCGCGAACTGGGTGAAATCGACATTCATCACGCCCTCGAAGGCGGGGCCAACGGCGCGCGCCGTATCCACCAGCGAGTATCCCGCGCCCGACCCGATCACCATGCGCGGCTTCCAGCTCACTTCCTGCATGGCGCGGAAGAACAGCACGATGTCGTTCTGGTAGCCGGTGTGCAGCACGATATCGGTGCCGGCGGCGCGCAGGCGCTGCATGGCGGAGGCGAGTTCCGCCGAACGCGGCGAATAGCCGATCTTCTCCACCAGGGTCAGGCCGCGGGCGCGGACCTGCTGTTCCTGGAAGCTGCTGACAGTCTGGCCATAGAGCGCATCCTCGAAGAGGATCGCGATCTTCAACGCCGGGGCCTCCACGGCGAAGATCGGTGCCAGAACATCGGGCACCGCCGTCACGGTGGCCAGGCCGAAATCCGAGGAGCGCGGGCAGGTGCGGAAGACGTAGCGGAAGCCCCGCTCGGTGATGGGATCGCTGATCGCGCCCAGCTCGAAATAAGGCACGCCCTGCAATTCGCTGACCTGCGTCGCGGCGAAGGACAGCGGCGAGGCATAGGTCCCGAATACCGCCGCGACGCGTTCCGTGCCGATCAGCCGGCGGACTTCCGTGATCGCCTGTTCGGCACTGACCGCGTCGCCCTTGGCGAGGCGGATCTGGCGGCCGAGCACGCCGCCCACCGCGTTGCGCTCCTCCACCGCCAGTTCGACGCCGCGGAAACTCTCATCGCCGAGCAGGGCGAGTCCGCCTGAGAAGGGATAGAGTGCGCCGAATTTCAACTCGCTGCCCTGGGCGGCTACGATGCGCGGCACGGCGGGCGTGGCGGCAAGGCCGCCCAGCACGGTGCGGCGACGGATCGGGGCCAAGGGCTTCCTCCAGCGGGACGGGAACAATGTGAATCTTCGACGTCCCGCGCCGCGCTGGCAAGCCCGCCTGCCTTGACGCAGCGGTGTGCGCGGCGAATGGTCCGCCCGCACCAGCATGGGGAGACGACGCCGATGACGAACCTGCCGCAGGAGATGACCTTCATCGACCATGGCGCCGGTGGCGGCCCCGAGGTGCTGGTCCCCGCCCGCGCGCCGGTCCCCGCACCCAGGCCGGACGAGGTGCTGATCCGTGTCATGGTCGCCGGCGTGAACCGCCCCGATGTGCAGCAGCGCAGCGGGTCCTACCCGCCGCCGCCGGGCGCGAGCCCGATCCTCGGCCTGGAATGCGCGGGGGAGGTGGTCGCCACCGGTTCGGCCGTCACCCGCTACAAGGTGGGCGACAAGGTCTGTGCCCTGACCAATGGCGGCGCCTATGCAGAATATTGCGCCGCACCCGAGGCCCAGACCCTGCCTTGGCCCGCCGGCTACGACGCGCTGCGCGCCGCCGCGCTGCCCGAGACCTTCTTCACCGTCTGGGCGAACCTGTTCGGCCACGGCCAGATGCAGCAGGGCGAGACGGTGCTGGTGCATGGCGGCACCTCCGGCATCGGCGTTACCGCGATCCAGCTTGCGAAAACCTTCGGCGGGCGCGTTTTCGCCACCGCCGGCAGTGACGACAAATGTGCTGCTTGTCTACGTTTCGGTGCGGATGCCGCGATCAACTACCGCACCCAGGACTTCGCCGAGGAAGTCCGCCGCCTGACCGACAAGAAGGGCGTGGACGTCATCCTCGACATGGTCGGCGGCGCCTATTTCCAGCGCAACCTGCGCTCCCTCGCCTGGGACGGGCGGCTGGTGCTGATCGCCTTCCTCGGTGGGTTCGAGGTGGAGAAGGCCGATCTCCGCCCCATCATGCTGAAGCGCCTGACGGTGACGGGGTCGACCATGCGCCCGCGCACCACGGCGCAGAAGGGGGAACTGGCGCGCGGGCTGGAAGCGAAGGTCTGGCCGAAGCTCGCCGCCGGCCAGTTCGGCCCAGAGATCTACCGCAGCTTCCCCCTCGCCGAGGCCGCCGAGGCGCATCGCCTGATGGAAAGCAGCGCGCATAT
Source organism: Roseomonas alba (assembly GCF_019430885.1). GTDB lineage: Bacteria > Pseudomonadota > Alphaproteobacteria > Acetobacterales > Acetobacteraceae > Neoroseomonas > Neoroseomonas alba. Next base: position 115,532 of record NZ_JAHYBZ010000001.1, read on the forward strand.
CGGCAAGATCATGCTGACTGTCGCACCGTAACGGGAGATCCGCCCATGTTCGACCTGACCGGCAAGGTGGCGCTGCTGACAGGGGCGACGGGCGGCATTCCGCGCGCCACCGCCATGCTGTTCCACCGCCTCGGCGCGGCGCTCGTGCTGACCGACCTCGACCCCGGCGCGCTGGAGGACCTCGCCACCGTCCTGCCCAAGGACGGCCCGCGTGTGGTTACGACACGGGTCGACGTCACCGACCCAGCCGAGGTCGAGGCCGCGGTCGCCCTGGCCGGGACGGAGCTCGGCGGCCTCGATATCCTCGTCACCGGCGCGGGGCTGTATGTAGAGCGCGAGGTCACCGCCATGTCGGACGCCGACTGGCACCAGACGATCGGGGTCAACCTTGATGGCGTCTTCCATGCCTGCCGGGCCGCCATGCCGGTGCTGCGCAAGGGCGGGGCGATCGTGAACATCGCCTCCATGGCCGGGCATCGCGGGTCGGTCCGCCATGCCCATTACGCGGCCTGCAAGGCGGCCGTGCTCGGCTTCACCCGGTCCCTGGTGCATGAGCTGAGCCCCCGGGGCGTGCGGGCCAATTGCGTCTCTCCCGGCATCATTGCGACGCCGATGACCGAGGCGATCATGCGCGACAACGGCGCGGCGCTGGTCGGTGCCACGCCGATGCGCCGCTTCGGCAGCCCGGAGGAAGTCGCCTCGGTCATCGCCTTTCTCGCTTCTGACGCGGCCGCCTTCGTCACGGGCGAGACGATCCACATCAATGGTGGCCTCTACATGGACTGAATGGGCATGTTCCTTGCGCTCCTCGCCCTCGCGCTGATCCTGGCCGTCCTGATCGGGCGGCTGCCGCGCGGGGGCGGGCGGGCGCTCGCCGCCGGCGGCGCGGTGCTGGCGCTGGCGGGTGCTGCGCTGATGCGCCTGCAGGCCGGCTCACTTCCCGGGCACGGTCCGCGGCGCTGGCATTCCCCGTCCTGACACGAAAGCAACACGTGCATCCTCGCATGGCGGCTTTCCAAAAAGCCGCGCATGCGCTCACATCGTCACACGGACCGGGGCGCGTGCACGGTTCACCACTGCAACCGGGAAATCTTGTCGCCCCATGCGTTCGGCGTTCCATCTGCTGGTCGTTGCAATTCTTCTGTTCGGGGGTGCCTGGCCGGTCACCAAGGCCGCACTCGCCCATGCGACGCCGATGTGGTTTGCGGTCGGGCGCGCGGGGTTGGCGGCCGTGGTTTCGGCTCTGCTGCTCGCGGCACTCGGCCGGTTGCACTGGCCCAGGCGGCGGGACATGCCCTCGGTGCTCGCGCTCGGGCTGCTGCAGCTCGGTGTCTTCTTCGTCCTCGCCCATGCAGCGGTTGCCATGGTCCAGGCCGGGCGGACGGCCATCATCTCGGCCGTCGTCACCTACTGGCTGATCCCGCTCTCCGTCCTTGTTCTGGGGGAGAAGGTGCCGCCCCATCGCTGGGTTGCGGCCGGGCTCGGGCTCGCCGGCGTGGCGGTGCTGGCCGGCCCCTGGTCGGTGGACTGGACGGACATGGCGCAGCTTCTCGGCCATCTGATGCTGATGGCGGCCGCGCTGTTCTGGACGCTGGCCATCATCACCACGCGGAAATACCCGCCGGCCTCCTCGGTCTTCGAGTTGCTGCCCTGGTGCTTCACCCTGGCCACGGTCTTCATCCTTCCCTTCGCCCTGGTGCTGGAACCCGATGGCGGCATCTTCGGCCCGTCCTGGCCCTTCATGCTCTATATCGGGCTGGTCGTGGCCCCGATCGGCACCTGGTGCGTCATCGAGGTCGGCCGGCGCCTGCCTGGTGCCGTCGCCTCGGTGGCCTTCCTGCTGGTTCCGGCCTTCGGCGTGCTGGTCAGCCATCTCTGGCTGCGGGAACCGCTCGGCTGGGACATGATCCTGGGCGGCGGGTTGATCGTGGCCTCGGTCGTCCTGGCCGCACGGGAGTCCGGCGAACAGCCTGCGGCATGACAGTGCGTGGAAGATCGTGCGAAGGAGCGCGATCATGATCCTGGCGAATACCGAAGCGGGCTCCGGCCCGCCCCTGATCCTGCTGCACGGCCTTTTCGGGGCCGGGCAGAACTGGGGCGCCATCCGCAGGGCCCTGGCCCCGCACTTCCGCGTCCTGACGCCGGACCTGCGCAATCACGGCGCGTCGCCGCATGCCGCCGACATGTCCTATGCGGCGATGGCCGGGGACGTGATCGACCTGATGGACGCGACCGGGATCGACCAGGCTGCCATCCTCGGCCACTCCATGGGCGGCAAGGTCGCCATGATGCTGGCCCTGATCCACCCCGCGCGCGTCTCGCGCCTGATCGTCGCGGATATCGCGCCGGTCCGCTATCCGCCCGGCCTGCGCGGCTACATCACCGCCATGCAGGCCATGACGTTGGCCCCGGGCCTGACGCGGCGGGAGGCCGATGCTGCCCTGGCCGCCGCAATCCCGGAAGCCGGCATCCGTGCCTTCCTGCTCCAGAGCCTGCGCCTCGACCTCGATCCGCCGGCCTGGCGCCTCGGGCTCGACGAACTCGCTGCGGCGATGCCGGGCATCGAGGGTTTCTCCACCCCTCCCGGCGCCCGCTACGACGGGCCGACCCTGGTGATGGGCGGCGAGACCTCCGGCTACATCCGCGCCGACAACCATCCCCTGTTCGAGAGCCTGTTTCCCCGCGCCCGCTTCGTGACCATCCCCAAGGCGGGACACTGGATCCACGCCGAGAATCCGTCAGGCTTCCTCGCGGCGCTGGAGCCATTTCTGGAGCAGGGCGGGTGAGGGGCGTGCCGGAGGCGGATGTCGGAAGCGGGTGAGGGCTTTGCCCTCTCCCGGACCCTCACCCACCAAAGGCCGAATGGCCCTTGGACCCCTCGACTTGGTGCTGCGCGCCACGGGGTGAACGGTGGCGAGAGCCGCCCCTGCGCACGATGCGCGTTCGGTGGACGCGGCGTGTCCGTTCGGCCTTCCGCTTCCGGCGTCGGCGGGCGCGATCGGGTGATCGGCGCCGGCAGGCATGGCAGCGCCCTTCAGGCCGGCGCGTCTGGCGCTCTCATACCGCCGAGCCTTGCTGATGACCTGGTCATCGGCAAGGCGAACGGTACGGCGCGCGGGTTTGGTGGGGCGGCCGCGCGCAATACCAAGACTCCGATACCGAGTCAGCCGGAAGGCTGGCCGGTATCAGCCGGTGATTTCCACCAGCGTGATTTCCGGCGGCACGCCGAGCCGCACCGGGAGGGTGCTGATGCCGAGTCCGCCCGAAACGATCAGGTCGCGTCCCTCCTCCCGCACATGTCCCCAGGCGTAGCGGTTGCCGTAGCGGGAGGGCGTGATGGGCGACCAGCCGGCGAGGCGCACCTGCCCGCCATGGGTGTGGCCGGAGAAGGTGACGGTCGCGCGTGCCGGCATCCGCGCGAAGATGTCCGGTTCATGCGCCATCAACAGCAGCGGGGCATCGCCGGCGACCTGGTCGAGCAGGCGCGGGAGGTCGTCGGCGCCCTGGCGCGGACCGAAGACCCATTGGGATTCGAGTCCGCCGACCAGCACGGGGCCACTGCGCAGCACCTGGTTGCGCAGGGTGGGAATGCCGACGGCTTCCAGGGCGCGGGCGATGGCGGTCACGGCGCCGCGGCCGCGCCGCATCGCCTCGTGGTCCTCCCACCAGTCGTGATTGCCGTTGACGGCATAGACGCCAAGGGGCGCGCGCAGCGCGGCGAGCCGGCGGGCCACATCGGCATGCGGGATGACGCGCGTGACGAAGCGAAAGGACGGCCCGAAATCCCCCGGCAGCAGCACCAGGTCGGGCGCGAGCCCGTTGGCGCGATCGACGATGTGCTCGATGCGGCCTTCATCCATCAGCGGCGCGCCGGCGTGCAGGTCGGACAGCACGGCGACGCGCAGGGCCAGGCCGGCAGGCCAGCGCAGGGGCCGGATGCGATGATGTTGGACGGTCAGGCGCAGGAAGGGCTCGACCACGCCGCCATAGGCGGCCACGCCCGCACCCGCGGCCAGCAGGCCACCCACACCGGTCATGATGCCGCGACGCCCGATCATGGCGGCGCAGTCTGCATCGGAAGATGGCGGCGGTGGGGCGGGCCGCGCCACGGCCCTGTCGATTCAGATGGCCTTGGGCTGGCGGAAGCTGCCGTCCTTGGCCATGTCCGCCGCACGCCAGAAATACCAGGCGGCGGTGGTGCGGAAGGGGCCCCAGGCCTCGCCGATGGCGGCCAGTTCCTTGGGCTTGGGCTGCGCCTCCAGCCCGGCGGCGACGCGGTAGCCCTCCCGCACGCCGAAATCGTCCACCGGCAGGATATCGGGCCGGCCGAGGGTGAAGATCAGCAGCATCTCCACCGTCCAGCGCCCGACCCCGCGCAGCGCGACCAGGCGCTCGATCAGTTCCGCATCGGTCAGTTTCCGCGCGGCCGCGCGCGTCGGCACGATGCCGGCGGCGGCCTTCTCGGCGATGTCGCGGATGGCGAGCGCCTTGTTCGCCGACAGGCCGCAGGCGCGCATCTGTTCCGGCGTCACGGCCAGCACCGCCTCGGGGGCGGGAAAGCCCGCGGGGCAGCAGCAGGCGATGAAGCGGCCGAGGATCGCCTCGGCCGCCCGCCCATGCACCTGCTGGTGCGCGATGGCCCGCACCAGCGCCTCATAAGGCTGGCGCCGCGCCGGCTTCAGGGTGCAGGGCCCGACCTGGCGGATCACCGCCTTCAGAATCGGGTCCCGCCGCAGGTGCTTCAGGGCTTCGGGCGTGCCGATGCTCACCGGAACACCAGATGCGGCAGCACCAGCGTGATGGCCGGGATGTAGGTGATGACCATCAGGCAGGCGAAGATCACCGCAATGAAGACGCCGAGCGGCTTCATCATCTTGTCGATGCTGCACCCGGCCACCTGTGCCGCGGCGAACAGGTTCACGCCGAAGGGCGGGGTGATCATGCCCAGCGCGAGGTTCACCACCATCACCGTGCCGAAATGCACCCCGTCCACGCCGACACGCTGCGCGGCTTCCTGCAGGATCGGGGCGAGCACGATGATCGAGGCCGAGGTCTCGACGAACATGCCCACGACGAAGAGGAACAGGTTCACCACGAGCAGATAGGCGCCCGCGCTGTCGAAGGAGGTGGCTAGCCAGTTCGCCGCCGCATCCGGCACGTTCTGCCTGTTCAGCAGCCAGGAGAACAGCGCCGCGCAGGCGATGATGAACATGATCACCGCGCTGCTGATCACCGATTTGCGGAAGATCGGGTAGAGGTCGCGCAGACCGATCTCGCGATGCAGGAACATGCCCACGATCAGTGCGTAGAAGACCGCGATCACCGAGGCCTCGGTCGGCGTGGTCACGCCGCCATAGATGCCGCCCAGCACGATCACCGGCATCACCAGCGCGAAGGCCGCCTGGCGCGTCGCGGTCAGGAAGGGCAGGCGCCCAACGCCGTCCTCCTTCCCCCAGCCCTTGATGCGGCACCAGATCAGCACGGTGACGATCAGCGCGCCGCCGATCAGGAAGCCCGGCCCGAAGCCGGCGATGAACAGCTCCGGGATCGAGGTCTGGGTGGTCACGCCATAGAGGATCATCGGGATCGACGGCGGGATGATGACGCCAAGTTCCGCCGAGGTCGCCTGCAGCGCCGCAGCGAAGGCCACCGGATAGCCAGCCTTGACCAGCGCCGGGATCATGATGGCGCCGATCGCGAAGGTCGTCGCGACGGAAGATCCGCTGATTGCCGCGAAGATCATGCAGGTGACGACGCAGGTCGCGGGCAGGCCACCCTGCACGCCGCCCACGATGGAGCGGGCGAATTCCACCAGGCGGCGGGAGATGCCGCCGACATCCATCAGGTTGCCCGCCAGGATGAAGAAGGGAATGGCGGCGAGTGGGAACTTGTCGAGTGCGACGAAGAGCTGCTGCGCCGCGACGATGAGCGGGAACGAGGTGAAGCCGGCGATGCCGACGACCGCGGCGATGCCGATGGCGATGGCGACCGGGATGCTGATGGCGAAAAGCACCAGCATCACGGTGAGCATGGTCCCGCTCATATTTGATAGCCCTCAGACGGCCGGCGGGCCGCATCCGGGCCGCCCAATCGCATGGCGGAGCAATGCGGTTGGGGCCCATCCGCGGCCCTTGCCTTCGCGCCCCGCGCTATCGCAGTCGCGGCGGCGGGCAGGCCGGGCGCGGTCGCGCCGTGCGCTCCGGACGCGCCGTCGGCGCGCCTGTGAGTGGCGGGCGTCATACGGCGTTCTCCAGCTCTTCATGGCGGTGGTCGAGGAACTGGGCGACGACGCCCACCATGGCGAAGACCGCGCCGATCGGGATCGCCGCATAGCCCCAGGACATCGACACTTCGAGGCCCGCCATCTCCTGGAACTTCACGCGCAGCGCCATGTCCCAGCCGAACCAGAACATGATGCCGAGGATGGTGAGCGAGGCGGCCAACGCCGCCGATTCCAGAGCCCGCCGCACTGCCCCGCCGGTGTAACGGTGCGCGACGTCGATCGACACCAGCGCGCCGGCGCGCAGAGCCACCGCGACGCCGAGGAAGGCCATCCAGATCAGTGCGGTGCGCACCAGCGCCTCGGACCAGACGGAGGGGGTTTCCGTCGCGAAGCGGGCGATCACCTGCCACATGCCGGCAACCGCTGCGACGGTCAGCGCCAGGCAGGCGAGCATCGCCGCCAGCCCCGTGGTCGCCCGGTCGACCTGCATGATCGTGCTGCGCACCGCGCCGCGCATCCCACCGCCGGATCCGGCCCACAAGGCAAGGATGACGGTGGCGAGCGTCGCCGCCGCCGTCACCTGCAAGGGCACCACATTCATCGCATTCATCGATACCCCCCAGTCAGGCGAAGGGGCGCAGCACCTGGCCGCGCCCCCGGTTCAGGCGACGCCGTCGGTCAGTTCGGCTGCCAGTCACGGATGCGCCGCAGCGTCCCCGCATCCAGCGTCCGTTCCCATTCCGCGAAGGCCGGCGCCAGCGCGGCCTGGAAGGCGGCGGTGTCCACTTCGGTCACCACGGTCATGCCGTTCTGGCGCAGCGTCGCAACGCCCGCCTCGTCATCGGCCGTGACGCGGGCGCGGTTTGCGGCCTGGGCCTCACGCGCCGCCTGGTAGAACAGGGTACGGTCGGCCGCGCTCAGCCGCGCGACGGTCTGCGGATTGCAGATCATGACCTGCGGCGAATAGACGTGCCGCGTCATGGTGAAGTAGCGCTGCACCTGGAAAATGTTGTTCGCCACGATGACCGAGATCGGGTTCTCCTGCCCGTCCACCGTACCCTGCTGAAGCGCCGGGATCAGCTCGGAGAAGGCCATCGGGGTCGGAAGCGCGCCGAGGGTGGTGAAGGCCCGCATATGCACCTGGTTCTCCATGGTGCGGATCTTCAGGCCGCGCAGATCGGCCGGAGTGTTAATCTCCCGCCGCGAATTGGTCATGTTGCGGAATCCGTTCTCCAGCCACACGACGCCGACCAACCCGCGGGCCGGGAAACGGGCGAGCACCTGCTGGCCGATCTCGGAATCCAGCACGCCGCGGGCATGGGTCGCGTCGCGGAACAGGAAGGGCACGTCGAAGATGCGCACCTCGGGGACGAAGTTCCCGACCGGGCCCGTCGAGGTGAAGGTGCAGTCGATGGTGCCGATCTGCACACTCTCGACCATCTCGCGTTCATTGTCATTGCGCTGGGCAACAACCTTGTAGCGGCCATTCGTCAGGCGCTCGAAGGCCGACCCAAAGGTGGTGGCGCCGACACCGGTATGGCTGTTGGCCGGCAGGGCATGCTGCACGGTGAGCTGCGTCTGCGCGAAGGCCGGCGCAGCAGCGAGCGGCGCCGCCAGGGCAACCGCGAACGCAAGACGTCTGGTCAGGGACATTCCTGTGAATCCTCCATGTTGGGTGTTGTTGCCGGCAGTTAGCCGGGGGCGGGCAGGGCTGGCAATGGCACCCGTGACCCGAGGCCCAGATTGGGGCGCTATCCTCATGCGCGTGCGGGACCATGGCGGTGGCGGAGCGGGGAGGGGCTCTGCGCTCGCCCGGGCCCCCGACCTGCCAAAGGGCCGGCTGGCCTTCGAGACTACCGGGGTGGCTCCGCCGGACAAGATCGGAGGGGCTCCGCCCCTCCGAACCACCCCGCCACCGGGGTTCCATTGACGTTGCAGGGCAACGTCAATGGAACCCCTCGTGCTTGGAGCATTTGGAACGCAGAAACCTGGTGCTGGGCAGGCGGGTCATGCCGTTCCCTTCCAAGCGCCTCGCGGGCGCAAAGGCGGGTTTCGGCGTTCTTCCCGCCAACGGCGCACCGCACCAGGTGACGGTTTCCCAAGGCCCTGTGGCCTTTGGCGGGGAGAGGTTTGGAGAGGGGCAGAGCCCCTCTCCAATGCCACAGCGGTCGGCTGAGCCCTGCCGCCTCAGTTCGGCTGCCAGGCGCGGATCCGCCGCAGCGTGTCGGCGTCCAGTTCGCGCTCATACTGCGCGAAGGCGGAGGCCAGGGCGGCCTGGAAGGCGGCCGTGTCCACGCTGGTCACCACCTGCATGCCGCGGCGGCGCAGTTCCTCGATGCCGGACGCCTCATCCGCGCTGACGCGGTCGCGATTGGCCTTCTGCCCGGCGCGGGCGGCTTCCATGAAGGCGGCGCGGTCGGCGGGCGACATGGCCTGCATCATGGCTGGGTTGCAGATCAGCAGGCCCGGCGAATAGACGTGCCCGGTAAGCGTCAGGTAGCGCTGCACCTGGTTCAGGTTGTTCGCCACGATCACCGGGATCGGGTTCTCCTGCCCGTCCACCGTGCCCTGCTGCAGGGCGGGGACGAGTTCGGAGAAGGCCATCGGCGTCGGCAGCGCGCCAAGGGTGGTGAAGGCCCGCATATGCACCTGGTTTTCCATGGTGCGCACCTTCAGGCCGCGGACATCGCCGGGGTCATGGACCTCGCGGCGCGAATTGGTGAGGTGGCGGAAGCCGTTCTCCATCCAGATCACGCCCACCAAGCCGCGCGCGTTGAACTGCTGGAGGATGTTCTGGCCGATCTCGCTGTCCAGCACGCCGCGGGCATGGGCGTAGTCGCGGAACAGGAAAGGCACGTCGACCACGCGCACGGCCGGGACGAAGTTGCCGACCGGGCCGGTGGAGCCGATGTAGCACTCGACCGTGCCGATCTGGACGCTCTCGATGATCTCGCGCTCGTTGTCGTTGCGCTGGATGTTCACCCGGTAGCGGCCGCCGGTGGCGCGCTCGAAGCTCTCCTTCAGCGCCTGGGCGCCGGCGCCGTAATGGCTGTTCGAAGGCAGCGGGTGCTGGATGGTGATGGTGGTCTGGGCCATCGCCGGGGCGGTCACGGCGGCGGTGGCTAGGCACAGCGCGGCGACGGCCGCGCGGCGGGCGATGGTCATCCTTGGGTCTCTCCCATGCGGGCGGCGGCTGGTGCCGCCCGAATGGGGACCTACTACGCCCGGGCCGGGCCCGTGATCAATGCGGCGCGTCGTGCGGGGCCGGGATGGGCAGGCCCATATGCAGCGCGGCATTGGCGTTGATCGTGCCTTCCCACATCAGCTCAAGGCCGATCCAGGCGATCAGGGCGACGCCGATATAGGCGATGACCTTGAAGCGATCGAGCAGCCTGGCCAGGAAGCCGCCGAGCAGGCCCATCAGGACGATGGAAATGGTCAGGCCCAGGATCAGCATGACAATGTCGTTGCGGGCGACCGCGGCGACGGCCAGCACGTTGTCGAGGCTCATCGACACGTCGGCGACGACGATCTGCCAGAGCGCCGCCATCAGGGTCTTTTCCTTGACCTCGCCTTCCTCGCCGCCCTCCTCCTCGCCGTGATGGAGGAGCTCCTTCAGGAACGACCAGGCGATGTAGAGCAGGGCGAGGCCGCCGACGAAGGCGATCCACCACAGGCCGAGCAGATAGGTCGCGAAGATCGAGAAGATGATGCGCAGCACCGCCGCGGCGACGATGCCGAACAGCACCGCCTTGCTGCGCATCGCCGCCGGCAGGCCTGCAGCCGCCATGCCGATGACCACCGCGTTGTCGCCCGACAACACGATGTTGAGCCACAGGATTTCAAGAAAACGCGGCGCCGCCGCAATCAGGCTGTCCATACGTCACTCCCGGCGCCGCGGCATATCTCCAGCGGCTGTGAATACGCGCCGGACGCTAGTCGTCATGCGCCGTTCGGCAAGTTTCAACGATGCAATGTGACGTCCATCTTTCGGATGACTGATGCGACGGCGTGCCGTTACGACAGCAGCAGGACGGCGACCCAGCCGATCACCAGCACCGCGGCGGTGGAGGGCAGAAGCAGCCGCCAGATCTGTGCTGGCCGGGTCCCGTCGGCGAGCAGCCCGCAGACCAGGGCGGTGGCGGCGAAGGATATGCCGGCCCCGGCCGAACCCGTGAAATTGTGGATGGAGGGCGCCAGCAGCGGCGGCAGTCCGGCGGCGAGTCCCAGGGCCTGCTGCACCGGCATCATGGCCGCGTTGGATCCGACATTGCTGCCTGTCACGATGCCGGCGCCGAGGCCGAGCAGCGGCACGGCGAAGGGCGCGGCCCCGCCCATGGCACCCGCTGCCGCCTGGGCAAGCGCCCCCGTCGCCCCACTGCCCGCCATGATGCGGGCGAACAGCACATAGAGCAGCATCACCAGCGCCGGCCGCGCCGCGCGCTTCAGGGCGCCGGAAGCGCGCCGGGCGCCGTCGCGGCGCACCAGCAACAGCCCGGTGGCGACGGCGACCAGCACCACGGCGACATGCGTGACCGGGAAGGCGGGCAGGGACGCATAGGGCTGCACTGCCGGCGGATGCGGCACCGCCCGCGCCCCGAGCAGCGCGACCGTCAGCAGCGCATAGGGCCACAGCGCCCCCGCCGCACGGCGCCAGGCTGCCGGCCCGCGCGGCGGATCGGACAGATACAGCGCGACCAGCAGCGGAATGCCGGAGGCGAGTATGCCCAGGATCTCGAAGGGCAGGGCCCAGTGGCCGGCGAGCAGGATCGTCGCCATCGCCGCCAGCATCGCCATCTGCGCGGCGCGCTCCCGCGCCGGCACCACGACACCGGCCGCGGCGCAGAGCCGCCAGCAGACCGGGCCGAGCACGAGCAGCCAGGGCGCGGTCATCAGCGCGGTCTCCGCTGCGATGCGCTGCGCCGGCACGCCGAGCAGCGCCGCACCGAGCGCGGTGCCAGGCCCCAACCCGCCCCAGGGGATCAGGCAGAGCGAGAGCAAGGCCAGAGCCCCCGCCGGCGCGCCGCGCAGCCCCATGCCGCGCAGCGCGGAGAGCGCGAAGACGGCACCCACGGCGAAGCCGGTCACGGCCTCCATGAAGACGCCCATCAGCAGCGTCGCGGTGAAGATGGCCCGCGGCGTGGCGTCCTGTGGGGCGGTGGCGGCGTCGCGATTTTCCACCGCGGCGTGGAACAGCAACCCGCCGACCACCACGCCCGCCGGCTGCAGGGCGAGGAAGCCACCGCGCAACGCCTCGCTGCCCAGGAAGTCCAGGAACTCCGCGCCTGCCGGCAGCGAGACATAGGCCGCCGGCAGCGCGGCGCAGAGCGCGGCGAGCACCGCCGGCAGCGGCCCCGCGCGTCCCGAGAGCAGCAGCCCCGGCAGCAGCAGCAGCGGAGCGGATTGAAGGAGGAGGATCACGCCTCGAGCAGGAAGGTCTTCCCCACCGCGCCCGGCACGACGACCTGCTCGCCATAGGCGCGTTCCAGCGCGTTCAGCGCCCGCCAGCCCGTGCAGTGGGAAGGGAACATCCAGCGCAGCCCGAAGCCGCCGAGATCGGTGACGGTCTGCGGGATGATGCGCTCATTGGTGCCGGAGAGATGGAAGCCGCCCATCGCTGCGAGGAGCGGAATGTCGGGCATCAGCCGCCGCGCCTCGTGCAGCACGTTGACGATGCCGCAATGCGAGCAGGCGGAGAAGACGATCAGCCCCTTGCCGCGCAGATGCACGGCGATGAAGCGCTCATCGGCGAGCCATTCGTCGCTTTCCCAGGGTGCGGTCTCCGCGGCGCGCGAGACCTGGCCGGGCAGGCCGACCTCGTAGTCCGTGACGCGCGGGATCTCGCCGCTGACCAGCACATGGCCGGCGACGACGGCGGGCTGGGCGGTGACGATCGGCTCGGCGCCCATTGCGGCCCAGGCGGCGGGTTCGGGCACGCGATCCATCGGCAGCACGCCGCCATCGGGCGCGCGGCCGCCGCGCTCGCGGAACATGCCGGGATGCAGGTAGAGCGGCACGGACTGCCCGCCATTCGCGGCGCGCACCATCTCGATTGCCTTGGGCAGGCCGCCCGCATGGTCCCAATGGCCATGGGAGAGGACCATCGCCTCGATCGCCGCGAAGTCGACGCCGAGGCGCGGCCCGTTGCGCGCCACCGCGTAATCCACCGGCCCCCCGTCGAAGAGCATGGTGCGGCGTTCGCCATCCGCTTCCACGGCAATGACGAGCGACAGGCCGTGATTGGCGCAGCAGATCGCCCCGCCCGAGCTGCGTGTCATGCCCATGCGCTGCAGCCGCGGCCATTCGCGGGTGACGAAGGCCGGCGTGGAGGACAGCGTGTCCGTCAGGTTGTCGACAAGGATGGTGATCTCGATCCGATCGACCGGACGCGGTGCCTGCATGCCGGATTTCCCTCCCCTGGCGGGCGCAGCCTAGGGCAGGGGAGGGTGGGCCGGAAGGGTGTGCCATCCGGCCCTGTCCAGGTCACAGGATGAACCAACTCGCGGCCGGGGCCGCAGCCGATTGGATCAGGATGGCGAAATCCGCCGTGCCGTCGCCATTCACGTCGCCGGCGGCGGTATAGAGGCCGCCTCCGGCGGGCTGCACGCGCAGATCCCCCGCCGCGCCGGTGAAAGCCGCGCCGCGATAGACGAAGGCCTGGTTGCCGGCGAGAGTGGTGTTGGCGTCGATCAGGTTCAGCTCGATCCGGTCCAGTTGCGACCCGGCCGGCGTGAAGTCCGTGATCACGTCGGGATTGGCGACGGCACTGTCGGTGGTTGCCGCGAAGCGGAAGCGATCATTCCCGACGCCACCGGTCAGGACGTCCTGGCCCGTGCTGCCGACGAGGGTGTCGGCGCCGTCGCCGCCCGTGATGGTGTCGTTGCCTGCACCGCCATTGAGGATATTGGCGCCGGCATTGCCGATGAGGGTATTGGCGAGGCCGTTGCCGGTGCCGTTGGTCGCGCTGCCGGTGAGGAGCAGCGTCTCGATATGGGCGACAAGCGTGTAGGCGCCGCTGCTGGTCTGCACCGTGTCGCTGCCCTGGTTCACCACCTCGACCACCACATCGCCAGGGGTCAGGACGTAGAAGTCGTCGCCGAGCCCGCCGAGCAGCCGGTCGATGCCCGCCCCGCCGTCGAGCGTGTCTGCCCCGGCGAGGCCGCTGATCGTGTCCGCGCCGGCACCGCCGGTGATGGCGTTGTTCAGGCCGTTGCCGGTGAATTTATGCGCGACCGTGTTGGTGGCAATGAGATTCTCGATGTTCGCGGCGAGTGTGTAGGTGGCGAGCGTGGTGCGGACGGTGTCGGTCCCCTGGTTCGCAGCCTCCACCACCACGTCGAGCGCGGCATTGACGATGTAGGTGTCGTCGTGGAGCCCGCCGATCATGCGGTCATTGCCGTCGCCGCCATCGAGCGTGTCGTTGCCGGCGAGACCTGTGAGCGTGTCGTTGCCCTCGGCGCCGCCGAGATAGTTGGCGACACCGTTGCCGGTGACCTTGTCGGCGACCGTGGAGCCGATCGCATGCTCGAAGCCGATGATGGTATCGATCGCGCCGCCGTAATCCGTGGCGCGCAGCGTGCCGAGGTTGATCGTCACGCCCAGCACCGCGGCACGGTCGCCCGCCTCATTCGCCGTGAACTGCACACCGTTCGGCGCAAAGCCGTGGCTGTAGGAAATGGTATCCTGCCCGGCACCGCCATTGACGCTGTCCGCACCCGCCCCCGGCGCGATCAGGTTGGCGAGTGCAGTGCCGACGATGGTATCGGCGCCAAAGGATGTCGAGACGCCCTCGAAGCCGATGATGGTGTCGACGTCCCCGCCGGTGTCGCGCGCGCGCGACGTGACGAGGTTCACCGACACGCCACCGCTGTCGAGGCCGCCATAGGCGATGATGTCGAAGCCGCCGCCCGCGTTGATGCTGTCCGCCCCCTCCGATGGGGCGATCCATTCATTCGCCGCGGTGCCGACGATCGTGTCGGCAAAGTCGCCGAACAGGCTGACGCCGCGGATGTTGATAAGAGTGTCGGTGCCGCCCCGGCTGTCGGCGACCTTGCCGGTGGCGAGCCGGACCAGCAGGCCCGCGGTCTGGTCCGAATAGTCCGCCAGCACGTATTCGCCGTTGATGCCGACCAGGGTGTCGTTGCCGCCGCCCCCGCGCAGCAGCGACGTGGTGCGGCCGAGTTGCGCGACGCCTGTGAGGCGATCCGCGTAGTTGCCGCCGATGGCGTTCTCGATGGAGATGAGCCTGTCGGTGCCGCCCAGCCCGTCCTGGGCGATGCCTGTGGTGAGGTCGACCGTCGCGCCCGTCGTGGCGGAGCTGTATTCGGCGTAGTCGCCGCCGAGGCCGCCGTTCAACGTGTCGTTGCCGGCATCGCCCCGGAAACGGTTGCTCTCCGCACCGCCGAGGATCGAATCCGCGAAATTCGTGCCATTGATCCGTTCGATGCTGATGAGCTTGTCGGTGCCGCCCCAGCCATCCTTCGCGACGCCGGTGACGAGGTTGACCGTCACACCCTTGGTTGGCGCTGCGACGTTGCCCTGGCCGAAGCCGTAGCCGACGCGGTCCTGGCCACCGCCGCCATCGATGGTGTCATTGCCGCCGAAGGGTGCGAAGTAGTCCGAATACGCGCTGCCGATGAGCGTATCGTTGAGGTTCGTGGTGCGGATGTCCTCGAAGCCGTAGATGGTGTCGATGCCGCCCTCGCCATCCTGCGCGCGATGCGTGGCGAGGTTGACGCTGACCGCGGCCGCGGACTGGGTGTAGTCGAGCTGGTCGCCGGTGCCGCCGCGCCCGTCAAGCCAGTCGTTGCCACCGCGGCCCCGGAAACGCTCATTGCCATCCGAGCCGAAGATGCTGTCGCCGAGATCCGTGCCGCGGACCACGGCGATGTTCACGAGGCTGTCCTGCCCGCCGAAGCCGTCATTGGCGACGATGCCGGTGGAAAGGTCGACGACGATCCCACTCGTCACGCCGCTCACGCGGTAGTCCGCGAATATCGAGAAGTTCCGGTCGGGCATGCCGACGATGGTGTCGTTGCCGCCATAGCCGCGGGCCTGGAAGCTCGCCGGGCCGTCGACCGAGAAGATCTGGATGAAGTCGCCGCCATTCGTGCCGCTGATCGCCTCGATCTCGCGCAGCGTATCGACGCCTTCGGCGGAGCTGACGGTCGCGTTGTGGCCACCGACGCCGTTGTAGTAGACGCTGGCGGTGATCGGCGATCCGTCGCCGGTGTAGGATGCGTTGTCGAACCCGGCACCGCCGTTGATGAGGTCGTTCCCGAAGCCGCCGCGGAGGAAATCGTCACCGCCGAACGCGAATATGCTGTCATCGCCGACATCGCCGTACAGGCTGTTCGCGACATCGCTGCCACCCATGACATCGGCAAAGCTCGACCCGGTCGCATTCTCGAAACCTGCAAGCGTGTCGAGGTGGCCCCAATTGTCGATGGCGCGCAGTCCGTCGACCGATTCACCACCGATGATCGTCAGCTTGGTGGTGCCGAGATTGATGAAGGCGCCCCGTGTGGGCGCGCCGCCGCCGTCGAAGGCGTCTGCCATGTAGGAGACGTTGTCGCTGCCGCCGCCGCCATCCAGGAGGTCATTGCCGCTGCCTCCGATCAGGTTGTCGGACCCGTCCATCCCCCGGATGGTGTCGGCCCCCGCGCGGCCGAACACGTATTGGTTGGCGGTGGATCCAACGATCGAGTCGCCGAAATTGGATCCGTGCAGATTGTTGATCCCGACGAGGGTGTCATTGCCCTGGCCCGTCGCGATGCCGGTGCCGAGGTCGATCGTGACCGCCCCCAGGCCATCCGTATTGAACATCGCGACGTCACCCTGGTCGCCGCCGCCCACCATGCTGTCGTTTCCGGCGCCGCCGCGGAACCAGTCCTCCCCGATGCCGCCCACCAGCGTGTCGTCGCCCAGGCCGCCGGTGAGCTGGTCGAAGCCCTCGCCACCGAAGAGCTGGTCGTTCCCGATCCCGCCATCGAGGATGTCATTGCCCCCGAGCCCGAGGATCGAATCGCCCGCGGTGCCGGGGGTACCCCCCGTAACGCCGGGGGAGACATTTCCGGGCAGGATCGTGTCATTGCCAGAGGTGCCAATGATCGTCGCCATGGTTGCTCCGTCTTCCAGTGCGAAGGTTCCTGGAACGAAGTCCGAGATGCCGATGCTGGCGGCACCGGCGGTCATGACGCGGACGGCGAGATCGGCGCTGTCGAGGATCCCGTTCCGGTCGATGTCCGCGACGACCCAGCCGCCGCCGGTGACGCGCGGAACCCAATAGGCTGCGATGCCGTCGGTAGGCGCAGTCCCGGGCAGGACTTGGCCGGGGGCGAGCGCCGTCACCGCGCCGGTGGCCCCGCGCCAGTAGAGCGGCAGGAGCACGGAGGCGTCCGGCGATGTCGGGACTGCGTACAGCCCGTCATAGTCGTTGATGCCGAGCCGGTCGCCCTCGCCAGGATTGAAGTCCTGGATCAGATCGGGGCTCGAGACGATGGTCCCGATATTGTCGTAGGTGACGTAGAAGGTGTCGGCGCCGCTGCCGCCGAGATAGGTGTCCTGACCGGCGTCGCCCTCGATGACATCGTCCCCGGCGCCGCCGGCCAGGGAATCGGCGTCGGCGCCGCCGTAGAGATAGTCGCCGCCGGCTTCGCCACGCAGCGTATCAGCGCCGTCGCCGCCATTGAGCATGTCCGCGCCCAGGCCGCCCGCGAGGAGATCCGCGCCGCCGAGGCCGAGGAGATAGTCGTCCTGATTGCTTGCCGGGGTGCCGCCAGTGGAGTTGATCGCACTCGTGATAGTGTCGTCGCTCTCGCTGCCAAAAATCAAATCCATGTCCGAACCTTATGGTATCGACATGAGCATGGCCGCAACGCGTGCGCCCGCGCCACCACCCTGTGGTTGCACAGCCCGAAAACGATCTAACGCAATGGGTGTCCGGCTGCGTCAGTACCGACGCAGCAGGCCCACCAGCTTTCCCTGCACCCGCACGCGGTCGGGCCCGAAGATCCGCGTCTCGTGGCGCGGATTGGCCGGTTCCAGGGCGATCGAGTTGCCGCGGCGGCGAATGCGCTTCAGCGTCACCTCGTTCTCATCCACCAGGGCGACGACGATGGACCCATTCTCGGCCGTGTCGGCGCGGCTGATGATAACCGTGTCGCCGTCCAGGATGCCGGCTTCGATCATGGAATCGCCGGCAACCTCCAGCGCGTAGTGGTCGCCATTGCCGAGCATCGTGGCGGGGACGTCGACGCTCGTGCCGTTGTCGCGCAGCGCCTCGATCGGCAGGCCGGCGGCGATGCGGCCGTAGAGGGGCAGGGTAACCGGGGCGCTTTCCGGGATCTCGGCCGCCGCGCGGGCCGGGGCGTGGCTGCCGAAGGGTCCGCGGATGACATTGGGGCCGAGCGGGGCATCGGGCGTCTTCGGGGCGCGGGGTGCCTTGGGCGACAGGGCCTCGGGCAGGCGAATGACCTCGAGCGCGCGGGCGCGATGGGCCCGGCGGCGCAGGAATCCACGCTCCTCGAGCGCCGTGATCAGCCTGTGGATGCCTGATTTGGACTTCAGGTTCAGCGCCGCCTTCATTTCCTCGAAGGAGGGGGAGAACCCTGTCTCGCGCAGGTGCTTGTCGATGAACATCAGCAGCTCGTGCTGCTTGCGCGTGAGCATTCCTGCTCCTCCTCCAGGCGGCCGGGCCCTGCGACTCGGCCGGAACAAACCGGCAACGTCAAGCGCGTTCTATTTAAGTTCCGGAGTCACAGTCAATCGGTTTCGGCTGTGGATGACTCTGTGGATCGAATCCGGCACCCGCCCTGGCCAGGAACGGCCCCGGCTGGCACAGAAGCCAGGCCATGACACGCCCCGACCTGTCCGTGCTGATCGCCGCCCATCGCCTGCGGATGGAGGTGCCGGTCGCGGTCGCCTCGGTGCTCGACCGGGCCGAGGGCGCGGCTGTCGAGGTGGTCGTCGCGTCCGATGATGGCACCGACTATGCCGAGGTGCTGCCGGCCGATCCGCGGCTGCGTTTCGCGCCGGTGGGGGCGGTGGCCTCGGGGGCGCATGCGGCGCGCAACCGGGCGCTGGCGTTCGCCACCGGCGCGCATGTGCTGATGCTCGATGGCGACGACGCGCTCGAGGGACCGCAGGACGCCATCGCCCGCGCCCTGGCTCTGGCTCGTAAGGCCGGCGCGGTCGTGGTGCCGAGCCTGGTCCGGGATCCGACCGGCGAACCGGTGCGGCGCATTCCGGCGGAGGGTGTGGCGCGCTTTGGCCTGGCCGACTGGGCCTCGGCTTTCGCCTCACTGCATGTGATGGCGCCGCGCGACGCCGCGCCACCCTTTCAACCCTTCCGTCTGATCGACGACGTCCTGTTCGACCTGTCGCTGCTGGCGGCGGCGGGCGGGCAGGCGCCGGTCGCCGAGGCGCTGGTTTATCGCTACCAGCTCCGCCCCGGCCAGGCGACCGATACGGCCGGCGGGCGCTTCGACGCGGAATACGCCGAGGCCCTGGCGCTGATCGCCGCTGATGGCGCGGGATTCGGACACCATGCCGATGCAGTCGCCGCCATCCTGCGGCGCTGGCGGGCGATGAACCGCCTGGTTGGGGGTGGAGGCTCCCGGCCCGCGCTGGGTGACTACCACCGTTCGGTCGCAGCCTATCTGACCGGCGACTGGCCTGCGGGCCGCCGTCGATAGCGGCTCTACACCTGTTTCGCGAGCTTCCGGGCCAGCAGCAACCCCAGCCCGCCGCCCGCCGGCGCCGCGGGCAGGGCGATGATCCAGCCGGCGTGATTCCCGTTGAGTACGAGGGCCAGCCCCGCATACAGCATCAGCCCGCCCACCAGGGAGCCGACCACGCCCGCCGTAAGGCCGAGCACCAGGATGTCCGAACGCGTCACCATGCCGCGCGAGTAGGCTTGGGACGCCGGGTTTGACAAGCCCCGCCGTGCCCCCTATGTCGCCGCCTCCTTCCGGGAATGTGGACGGGCCTTCGGGGTCCGCGCCCGCCGCCGCCCTGAACTGGGTTGGGGGCCTACCGGGACAACAGCCCTGATGGGCACAGCGAAGAAGGGCCGTCGCGGTGACGCGGCGGCAAGCAGCGCATGACCAAGCGCGCCGAATCCAAGTACAAGATCAATCGCCGCCTCGGCGTCAATCTGTGGGGCCGCGCCAAGTCCCCCATCGCCAAGCGTGAATACGGCCCCGGCCAGCACGGCCAGCGCCGCAAGCAGAAGCCGACCGACTTCGGCGTGCAGCTGATGGCGAAGCAGAAGCTGAAGGGCTACTACGGCAACATCGGCGAGAAGCAGTTCCGCAAGTACTATGAGGAGGCCGTGCGCCGGAAGGGCGACACCTCCGAGAACCTGATCGAGCTGCTGGAGCGTCGCCTGGACGCCGTCGTCTACCGCATGAAGTTCGCGGTGACGCCGTTCGCCGCCCGCCAGTTCGTCAACCACGGCCACGTCACCGTGAATGGCAAGCGCGTGAACATCCCCTCCTACCTCGTCAAGGACGGCGATCAGGTCGAGGTGAAGGAGAAGTCGAAGCAGCTCGTCGTGGTGCTCGACGCCGCGCAGTCTGCCGAGCGCGATATCCCCGAATACATCGAGGTGGATCACCGCGCGATGCGCGGGAAGTTCCTCCGCGCGCCGAAGCTGACCGACGTGCCCTATCCGGTCCAGATGGAACCGAACCTGGTCGTCGAATTCTACAGCCGCTGATCCGCGGCTGAGGACGTCGCCTGGCAGCGCCGGGGCCTTCGGGTCCCGGCGCTTTGCGTTGTGATGGGGCTTTCCCCTGGTCCGGGCGATCCTGCCCGATGCCCGCGCGAAGTGGGCGGGCTGATACCGGCCGGGCATTCGGCACCCTCCCGGCGCGCTTCGTGCGTGAGCGCGGCGCCGGGCATCAGGTCGCAGTTTGCGGAGGCCTCTCAGGCCTTGGCGGAGCGCGAAGCATACCGTCGTGCCGGCAGGGAAGAGACCCTTCTCGGTGCCGCAGCCTGGGAAGGCGATCGACCGCGTCCCGAGAGTCTGTCTGAAAACATGCCTCGCGGTACGTTTCCATGTTCGGCACCCGCCCGTACCCCACCCCGCCACGTATTCCAGGATACTGGCGTGGCCGGGTGGAGGTGCGGGCCGGTGCCGGACTTGCCAAACGGTCTCTATGCAGCCGGCCGGTGGTCCTTGAACATCTCCCGCAGCTTCGTCTTCAGGATCTTCCCCGTCGCCGTGTGTGGGATGTCGTCCAGCACGACCAGGTCGTCGGGCAGCCACCATTTCGCGACCTTGTCGGCGAGGAAGTCGCGCATCTGCGGCAGGCTCGGCGACAGCACGCCTGGCTTCATCACCAGGATCAGCAGCGGGCGTTCGTCCCATTTCGCATCCTTCATGGACACGACTGCGGCCTCGGCGACGCCAGGGTAGCCGACCGCGGCATTCTCCAGCGCGATGGAGGAGATCCATTCGCCGCCCGACTTGATCACGTCCTTGGAGCGGTCGGTGATTTCCATGTAGCCATTCGGGTCCATGGTCGCGACATCGCCGGTGTCGAAGTAGCCCTGGGCATCGAGGATGTCCTCTTCCTCCCGCCGGAAGTAGCGGCGGGCGACGGCGGGGCCGCGCACCTTCAGCCGGCCAAAGGTGGTGCCGTCCCAGGGCAGGTCGCGATCTTCGTCATCGGTGATCTTCATCTCGACCGTATAGGGCGGGGTGCCCTGCTTGGCCTGGAGGCGCAGCATCGCCTCGCCGGTCACCTGCGCAACCTCGGGCTTCACGGCGAACAGGGTGCCGACGGGGGACATCTCGGTCATGCCCCAGGCGTGGATGACGCGGACGCCATATTTCTCCTGATAGGCCTTGGTGATGGCGGGCGGGCAGGCGGACCCGCCGATCGCGACGCGATTCATCGAATCGATGCGGGTGCCGGTGCTCTCCAGGTGCTGGAGCAGCATCATCCAGACGGTCGGTACCGCGGCGGAGAAGGTGACGCGCTCCTGGGTGATGGTCTCATGCACCGAGGCGCCGTCGAGCTTCGCCCCCGGCATGACCATCGCCGCGCCGACCATCGGCGCGCAGAGCGCGAGCGACCAGCCATTGGCGTGGAACATCGGCACCACGGGCATGACGCGATCGGCTGCGCCCAGGCCGAAGCAGTCCACCTGGTTGCAGGCGAGCGCGTGGATCACGTTGGACCGGTGCGAATAGACCACGCCCTTCGGGTCGCCCGTGGTGCCGGAGGTGTAGCAGATGCCCGCGGCGGCGTTCTCCTCCACCTTCACCCAGGCGAAGTCGCCATCGGCCCCGGTGAGCCAGTCCTCATAGGCGACGGCGTTGCGCAGGGAGGTCTCCGGCATGTGCGCGGCGTCGGTGAGGATGATGAAGCGCTCGACCAGCGGCAGCTTGTCGCCGATGGCCTCGACCAGCTTCACGAAGGACAGGTCGAGCATCATCACCCGCGACCCGGCATGGTTCATGATCCAGGCGATCTGGTCGGGAAACAGCCGCGGATTGACCGTGTGATAGACAGCGCCGACACCGGCGATGCCGTACCAGGCCTCGAGATGCCGCCAGGTGTTCCAGGCGAGGGTGGCGACGCGGTCGCCCTGCCGGATCCCGTCGCGCCCCAGACGCTGCGCGACGCGGAGCGCGCGGCCGCGGAGCGTCGCGTAGTCGGTGCGGTGGAATGGCCCCTCGACGGAGCGGCTGACGACCTCACGGTGCGGGTGCTGGACCGCGGCGTGATCCAGCACGGTGTGCATGAGCAGCGGCCAATCCTGCATCAGGCCAAGCATGGTTGTTCCTTCCCTGTGCGGCCCGGCCTTGGCGGCGGGCCTTCGGTCCGCGTCCAGGCTACACCAATTCAGCGGCCATTCCGGAAGGGGGGGGTGCCGGCCGGGTCGCTTTGCGGTTGCCCTGGTCGCGTCGCGGCACCATTTTCCGGCTTCATCATGGATCGGCAAGGAGTCACATCGTGCCAGGCGTTCCGGATATTGGTCCCAAGGCGACGTGGCAGTTCCTGTCCGAGGATTCCGATGCGGCATTGGTCGATGTGCGCACCGATGCCGAGTGGAACTTCGTCGGGCTGCCGGACCTCAGCGCCATCGGCAAGCAGCCGCTGCTGATCCCGTGGCAGATCTTCCCGAGCATGCAGGTGAATGGGCATTTTGCCGATCAGCTCCACAAGGCCGGGCTGACGCCGCTGCACCGGATCTACTTCATCTGCCGGTCCGGCGCGCGGTCGCTGGCCGCCGGGCAGGCTGCCCAGGCGGCAGGCTTCCCGCACGCCTTCAACGTCGCCGACGGCTTCGAGGGCCCGGTGGACGCCGAGGGCCATCGCGGCACCGTGGCCGGCTGGAAGGCCGAGGGCCTGCCCTGGCGCCAACGCTGAGGCGCGGGCATTCTCCGCCCCATCACCTTCCCGGGGAGAGAACGCTCGTGACGCCACTGCCGCTGCAAACCGATTTCCTGTTCCGCCTGGTCCTGACCGTGGGTACGCCGCAGATGGCCGGCTCGGCCGGGCGGGGGGAACTGCGCATCGTCCCGGTCACCGGCGGTACTGCCGAGGGCCCGCGCTTCACCGGCGAGGTGCTGCCCGGCGCGGCGGCGGAC
The DNA here is from genome assembly GCF_019430885.1 of Roseomonas alba. Taxonomy (GTDB): domain Bacteria; phylum Pseudomonadota; class Alphaproteobacteria; order Acetobacterales; family Acetobacteraceae; genus Neoroseomonas; species Neoroseomonas alba. Next base: position 138,361 of record NZ_JAHYBZ010000001.1, read on the forward strand.
TGGCTGCGTGTCGATCCCGACGGCACGGCGCATATGGATGTGCGGCTGACCCTGAAGGCGACGTCCGGCGCCGTGGTCTACATGCACTATACGGGGGTGCGGACGGGGACGCCCGAAGTGCTCGCCCGGCTGAATGGCGGGCAGGCGGTCGACCCGTCCGAATACTACTTCCGCACCGCCGTGCGCTTTGAGACCGGTGGGCCGGAACTGGCCTGGATGAACAAGGTCATCGCTGTGGGCATCGGGCAGCGGCCGCCGAGCGGGCCGACCTACGACGTATACGCGATCGCGTGAGGGGCGCGCGCCTGAGGCTGCGTGAACGGGCTTGTGGCCAGGACCTCCGCCGCTGCGCGAAGGCCTTGGTCGTCGCGCCTTACCTCACGCGGCCGGGGAACAAGGCCAGGAGCGCCTGACGGAACAGCGCCGCGAAGCTGTCGAAACCAGGGCGGGAGGGATGCAGCTCATTGTGCCAGGATGATGTCTGCACCGGCAGCGTGCCCTGGCCGTTGACGAAGGTGACGCGAGGGTTTGCTGTCGCAAGGCCCCCCAGCATCCGCGCGAACCTCTCAAGCATCTCCCGCACCACGGCTTGAGCTGCCGTCAGGGGCGTGGCGGGGAAGCCGCGCAGCGCGAAGGTCGGCCGAAGCCACGGCCCCAGGAAGCAAACACCCCGCCCATCGGGAATGGCAAAATCATAGCCATGAAAAAGGAGATGCGTGTCGGGGCTGTAGCGATCCCGCAGGGCGATCAGATCCTCGTAACCGGCCCTCACGAGATCCAGGGCGGTATTGAAGCGTGTCGAGTGCACGAGCTGCGCCGGCGGCACGGCGGGATCGAAATCCCTGACCCAAAGCGCCATGGGATTGTCGACGATGTCATTCCCGCCGCCGGAGAAGAGGACCGCGTCCCAACGACCGCCGGCAGGACTGCCATTTGCGAAGTAGTTGGTGAGGACCCGCCGCTCCTCCACGCCGAGCATGAAGCGGACCTCGTCGCCGGCCTTGGCCAGGTTGAGGATCGGCAACCCGATCAGGTCCTGCAGTCGCCGAACGATGCCACCCTTCGGAAAGAACGGCGGGTAGTCGAACCAGGAATCGCCTTCAGCCAGGATGTTCAGGGGCGGCTCGCCGGCAGCGATGGCGGCGGCGCCTTCCCCTCCTGGCGGCTGCTTGGTCCGCGGCACCAACAATGCGCCCCGCGCCCTCATGACGGCCATCGTCTCCGTATATTCCCGCAGACGCTGTTCCAGCTCGGTGTCGCGTGCCCGGCGCAGCCGCCTGCGCTCTTCGGCGACGCCTCGCGGTGTGATGGGGGTCGGGTCGGCCAGGATTTCAGCTCTTGCCAGGGCCAGCGCCGGTCGGCGGGCCGCCACGATGGCTTGCGCCTCCGCCAGTGTGACCGGCCCCGTTTCGGGCACGGCGACGCGCTTCGGTGCAGACCGCTGCGTGAGTGCCTTCCTGGCCTTGGTCTTCTTGGCCGATGACTTCGCCCTGGTCCTGGACTTGTCGGATCGACCACGCGGCGTCTTTGCCATGGCATTCGATCTCCTCGCCGGAGGAGCAATAGTTAATTTCGAAATCAGATCAAATAAATTTCGGCCTCTCGACGGATAGAGCCTGCTCTTGCGCGTACTGGGGCCGGCCTCACCCTGCCGGGATCAGTTTGATCCGCTTTCCGTCGACGCCGAGGGCGAGCTGCCCCGTTTTCAGCGCCAGCGCCGCCTCGCCGAAGACATCCCGCCGCCAGCCATGCAGCGCGGGCACATCCGCGCCGTCCCCGCCGGCCAGGCGGTCGAGGTCGTCCCCGCTCGCCAGCAGCTTCGGCGCGACGTGGTGTTCCTCGCTTTTCGCCGCGAGCAGCACTTTCAGCAGCGCCACCAGCGCGGGGGAGGCGGGGGGGAAATTGCGGTCCTTGGGGGCCTCCGGCAGGGCGTCGTCCGGCAGTTCGCGCCCGGCCTGGATCGCGGCGAGCAGCCCCGTCCCCGACCGTCCCTTGGCGAAGCCCTCCGAAATCCCGCGGGCACGGGTGAGGTCGGCCACCGTCGAAGGCGTCGTCGCCGCGATTTCCAGTAGCGTCTCGTCCTTCACCAGGCGCTGGCGGGGGATGTTGATGCGCTGGGCCTCGCGTTCCCGCCAAGCCGTGACCGCCTTCAGCACGCCGAGGAAGCGGCGGTTGCCGGTCCGCGGGCGCAGGCGTTCCCAGGCGGTCTCGGGGTCCTGGCGATAGGTGGCGGGGTCGGCGAGGGCCGCCATCTCCTCGGCCACCCAGGCGAGCCGCCCCTCCCGCCGCAGCTTGGCGTCGAGTGCCGTGTAGATCTTGCGCAGATGGGTCACGTCGGCTGCGGCGTAGGCAAGCTGCGCGGACGAAAGCGGCCGGGCCGACCAGTCGGAGAAGCGGTGCGCCTTGTCGATCTGCACCCCGGCCAGCGACCGGCACAGCGCGTCGTAGGAGACCTGGTCGCCATACCCGGCCACCATGGCCGCGATCTGGGTGTCAAACAGCGGCTTCGGCACCGCGCCGAATTTCAGCAGGAAGATCTCCACATCCTGCCGGGCGGCGTGGAAGACCTTGGTCACCGCCTCATCGGCCATGAGTTCGCCGAGCGGCGTCAGGTCGAGGTCCGGGGCCAGGGCATCGACCTCGGCCACCTCGGTCTCGCCGGCGAGCTGGACCAGGCAGAGTTCGGGCCAATAGGTCCGTTCCCGCATGAATTCCGTATCGACCGTGACGAAGCGTTCCTGGCGCAGCCGGGCGCAGAGGGCGGCGAGCGCTTCGGTGTCGGTGATCAGGGCGGGCAGGGCCTCGCCGGAGGTGGCGGTGCTGGCGGAACGACGAGTCATCACGAAGGGTTTAGACCCCGGGGACCGGAAGGAAAAGGCGACCCAGGCCGGGGCTGGCCGACCCGGCGCGGCCGGCGCATGCTTCCTGGGCAATTCGGGAAGGGATTTGCCATGCGGATGCGCGCGCTCGGCCGGTCGGGGATCGAAGTCCCGGTCGTGGTCTTTGGCGGCAATGTCTTCGGCTGGACGGCCGACCAGGCCATGTCCTTCCGCCTGCTGGATGCCTGCGTGGACCGCGGGCTGATCGCGATCGACACAGCCGATGTCTATTCCGCCTGGGCGCCCGGCCATTCGGGAGGTGAATCGGAAACCATCATCGGAGCATGGCTGAAGGCCCGCCCCGGCGTGCGCGACAAGGTCCTGATCCTGACCAAATGCGGGATGGAGATGCCGGGCAAGGGCCTGTCCCCCGCCTGGATCGCGACGGCCTGCGAGGCCTCGCTGAAGCGCCTCGGGATCGAGTGCATCGACCTCTACCAGGCGCATCGCGACGATGAGGCGACGCCGCTGGCCGACACGCTCGGCGCCTTCCAGGCGCTGATCAAGGCCGGGAAGGTCCGGGCGATCGGGTCGTCGAACTACACCGCGGCACGGCTGAAGGAAGCCCTGGACCTGTCGGCCGCGCAGGGCCTGCCGCGCTTCGAGAGCCACCAGCCGGTCTACAACCTGATGGATCGCGGGCTGGAGGCAGACCTGCTGCCGCTCTGCCTCGCCGAGGAGGTCGGGATCATCACCTACTCCTCCCTCGCGTCGGGCTTCCTGACCGGGAAGTACCGGACCAGCGCGGATCTGGGGAAAAGCGTGCGCGGCGAGCGGTCCGTGGCCAAGCACATGACCGAGAAGGGCATGGCGGTGCTGGCGGCGGTGGACGCGGCGGCGGCGAAGCACAAGGTCAGCCCGGCGGCCATCGCGCTGGCCTGGCAGATCGCCCGGCCCGGAATCACCGCGCCCATCGCCAGCGCGACGAGCCCGGAGCAATTGGCGGAACTGGCGGTGGCGGCGGATGTGTCGCTGTCCGCAGAGGATATGGCGGCACTGGACCACGCCAGCGCGTGAGGGTCAGGCGCCGGTCGGGTCGCGAATAGCCCGGGCGGCGGCACATTCAGCCCGTCTTGGGCCGCGCCTTCCCAAGGGCGGGCATGCTGCGCTGATTGATCTGTTCGACTCAACGGCCACTTTCCGGGCCGCTGGGATTTGCCCGGCGTTTGGGGGCCTGAAGAGGCCGAAACCAGCGGACTATGGCATCGGCCGATGATAGGGCGCGCGGGGCTGGTGTGGTGGCCGCGCGCCAAACACGAGGAGACCCGAATTCCTTCGGCGTTCGGCGTTATGAGGGGATTTCAGCGCCCACCATTGGCGCGCGTGCAGTCGCGCAATCGCCGGACAACGTCGTTGAAGCCCATGCCCCTGGCATTGCCCCGGATGGTCCGGCCCCGCACCGGGCCCGCGCCCCATTCGAACTCGCCGGTCCTGCCGATCTGGGTCATGTCATGGTCATCCGCGGGGATGTAGATGCGGCTGCCATCGGACCTGATATTGACCTTCGTGGTGAAGTTGCCGGAGCCGAGGTGGCCTTCCTCATAATTGCCGCGCGGAACGCCGGGCGCCAGCAACGAGAGGAAGAAGTTTCCATTGCCCAGGCGCTGGATGATGAAGCCCGGGGTGGAGGGGTTCGAGGATATGGCGCGGCAGATCGTCGTGCCGCGGACGACATCCTGGGTGAAGCGCCACCCCCACAGCGTCTCGCCATAGGGTTCCTGCGCCGCGCGCGCGGGCAGCGTGGCGGCCAGCGTCAACAGCGCCGCCGCCAGCAGGTGCCGGGGCCGCGTCATGCGGAACTTCATGGGATACTATCCTCTGCTCAGGACAAACCGAACGGCCCGGTCGCCCGCGCTGCTGCACGGTTGGGCCTCGACGTGGAACGGGAAGCGCGCATCGGACACCGCCATCTGCGGAATGACTAGGCACTTCCCCGCCGCGGACTGCACTGGCGCCGCTTGGGTGGCGGTGGCGCTCGTCGTCCAGCTCGGCGGGGCTGCTTCGCAGGATTGAAGGATCAGGCGCGGCGGCCTCGATGTGCCAGGCCCCTCCAGGCCGAGGCAGAGATCGGGTCGCCTGGAGAGGCCAAGCGTGCCATCCGCGCGCCGTACGAAGATCAGGTCGGCAGGGACGTGGCAGTTGCGCAGCACGATCGTCGCCCCTGCCTCCAACGCACCTTCGACGCCAAGGCAGGAATGCAGCGCGATGTCGGGGAACAGCGCGTACCCGTCCGGCTGCGCCGCCACTGCGGCGCGCTGCGCGGCCGGCGACAGGCCGCGGGCGCAGATCCGCACCTGCGCCCCAACCCAGCAGGCGCCGCTGCGCGTCACCGTGCCGAGGGGCACCTGGGCATGCGTGGAGGCCGGGTTCTCGTTCCAGCTGGCGTCAGCGACGCCCGACCCCGTGACGTTGACATAAGCGAAGTAGTCGCCGCCGCTGATCTCGAAACTGCCCCCCGACTGTGGCGAGAACTGGCAGACACCCCGGATGTAGGTTTGACCGCGCACCGTGAGTTCGCACTCCGCCGGCCTGCTCTCGGCATGGGCGGATGGTGCTGAGCAGGCGAGCGCAAGGCCGACCAGGAAGGCAAAACGACGCATGACAAGACCCCTGATCGCGACCAGCAGTGCAACGCTAATTTCGATGCTGCGGCGCGACAATCCATAAAATTGGCGTAAAGAACAATTGTGACACTGGCATTGCTCGCCGGTCCCGCTCCTTCGAAACGGACCCCGGGCGGGCTACGGAGAATCGGGCGGGGGCGGCCGCGCTCACGCAGGGTGGCGCGATGTGGCGGTTCAAAGCACCATCTACGGACACTGGGGGTCTGTCTGGAAGCTCCGCCCCAAAGCCCCAAGGCTCCTGTCGAGGGTCTTTCGGGACAGACCGACAGGCCGCAACCTTGACACCACGCGCCCGCTCGGTCCCTTTGCGCGGCCTTCCAATCGCAGCCGAGCACCCGCCATGCACGCCTATCGCACCCACACCTGCGCGGCCCTGCGCGCTTCCGACGCCGGCAAGACCGTCCGCCTGTCCGGCTGGGTGCATCGCAAGCGCGACCATGGCGGCCTGCTGTTCATCGACCTGCGCGACCGCTTCGGCCTGACCCAGTGCGTGTTCCCCTCGGGGTCGATCGTCTTCGACCAGGCTGAGGCGGTGCGCCCCGAGAGCGTGATCACCGTGACCGGCGAGGTCGTGCTGCGCGAGGCCGGCACGATCAACGACAAGCTGCCGACTGGCGAGATCGAGATCCGCGTGCATGAGATCGCGGTCCAGTCCCAGGCCGAGGTGCTGCCCATCCAGGTCGCCGGCGAGCAGGAATTCCCCGAGGATCTGCGCCTGCGCTACCGCTTCCTCGACCTGCGGCGGGAGAAGCAGAAGAACAACATCCTGCTGCGCGCGGGCGTGATCGCCTCGATCCGCCGCCGCATGATCGATCAGGGCTTCACCGAGTTCCAGACGCCGATCCTGACTGCGTCGTCCCCCGAGGGCGCGCGCGACTTCCTTGTGCCGGCGCGCAACCATCCGGGCAAGTTCTACGCGCTGCCGCAGGCGCCGCAGCAGTTCAAGCAGCTCGCCATGGTCGCGGGCTTCGACCGCTATTTCCAGATCGCGCCCTGCTTCCGCGACGAGGCGTCCCGCGCCGACCGCTCGCCCGGCGAGTTCTACCAGCTCGACTTCGAGATGAGCTTCGTCACCCAGGAAGACGTCTTCACCGCCATTGAGCCGGTGATCTCGGGCGTCTTCGAGGAATTCGCGGGGTCGCGGAAGGTGTACGGCGCGCCGTTCCCGCGCATCGCCTATGACACCGCGATGCTGGAATACGGCTCGGACAAGCCGGACCTGCGCAACCCGATCAAGATCACCGACGTCACTGAGCATTTCGCGAATTCCGGCTTTGGGCTGTTCGCGAAGATCGCGGCCGCCGGCGGCATCGTGCGCGCCGTGCCGGCGCCGGGCGCGGCCGACAAGCCGCGCGGCTTCTTCGACAAGCTGAACGAATGGGCGCGCGCGGAGGGCGCCGGCGGCCTGGGTTACATCCAGTTCGCCGTCGACGGGCCAAAGGGCCCGATCGCGAAGAACCTCGAGGCCGACCGCGTCGAGGCCATCCGCGTCGCCTGCAGGCTCAACCCGGGTGACGCCGTCTTCTTCGCCGCCGGCAAGAAGGACGAGGCGCCGAAGTTCTCCGGCAAGGTGCGCACGCGCCTCGGCGAGGAGCTCGGCCTGATCGCGAAGGACGAGTTCCGCTTCTGCTGGATCGTCGACTTCCCGATGTACGAGCTGAACGAGGACACCAAGCAGATCGACTTCAGCCACAACCCCTTCAGCATGCCGCAGGGTGGGCTGGAGGCGCTGAACACGATGGACCCGCTGGAGATCAAGGCCTTCCAGTACGACATCGTGTGCAACGGGGTGGAGCTGTCCTCGGGCGCGATCCGCAACCATCGCCCGGACATCATGATCCGCGCCTTCGAGATCGCGGGCTACACCGCCCAGGATGTCGAGGACCGGTTCGGCGGCATGCTCAATGCCTTCCGCTACGGCGCGCCGCCGCATGGCGGCTCGGCGCCGGGCATCGACCGCATCGTGATGCTGCTGGCCGACGAGCCCAATATCCGTGAGGTCATCCTCTTCCCGCTGAACCAGCAGGGCGAGGATCTGATGATGCAGGCGCCCGCGCCGGTTCCGGCCGCGCGGCTGAAGGAACTGCACATCAAGCTCGATCTGCCGCCCGCCAAGACCGCCGGCGCGAAGCCGGCCTGATAGCGGCGGCGCTTCTTTGGGATGTGGGACCGAGAGGGGCGTCGCCCCTCTCGGACACTTCCCAACAAAGGCCACGGGGCCTTTGGAAACCTGGACCTGGCGCCGGGCGCAGCGGTCCGGCCATCATCGGACACGCGTCCCGTCCCCAACGCCGGGAAGCATGACCGAGCGCCGTGCATCCCGCGTGCTTCGGCCTTGTGAACGGGACTCTCCGCCGAGCGCCAAGTGACGGTTTCCAAGGGCCTTGTGGCCTTTGGTAGGGCGGGGTTCGGGGAGAGGCAAAGCCCGACCCCGTCGCGAGCCTTGCTTTCGCGCCTATGGGCCCGCGCCCCTCTCCAATCTTCTGCCAGCGGCGCCCATTCACAAGCGCCGCGGGCATCAGGCCGCGCCATCATCACGCCCCGCGCGATTTTTCTCCCGATGATCGTCTCGATGGTGGTATAAAAACGTGGCTGAGCCAGCCAATGGATTGCATCGGTTACCGTTTCCTCGCGTCAGCAGGAGCGTGTCATGGCCGAAGCCTTGCGCCTTCAATTCGAATGGCGGGATGGATCGATCCACCTGAAATCGGTGCGGCCGGTCGACAAGCGCGCCCCGGCCGGGGATCCGCCGCGGCGAGACGACCGCTCTAAGCCGCCCATTGGCATCGAGCTCGAACTCCGTGACGACGAGCGCACGCTGTACCGCCGGCAGGTCGGGACCCTGTTTCCTGATTCGCATGAGGTGCAGACCGGCGACCCGGCGCGACCCTTCGCGCGCCACCCGCGATCGAAGCCCTATACCGTCGAGGTGATCGTGCCCGTGCCGCCGAAGGCCCGCCGCCTCGTCCTCACCGAGCATCGGGTCGAGCAGCGCGACAGGGCAGCCGTGGCGGCACGCGAGATCGTGCACGTCAACGAGCCCCTGACAATCGGCGGTGACGACACGCCCCGGCAGGGGAGGCAGTGACATGGGCACGTCCAACGGCACCGTCCTCGGCCTGACCAAGGTCTATGACGAAGGTCCGGCCTCCGACCGCTGGAACCTGGTCCTGGTCGCCGAGGGCTATACCAGCGCGCAGATCCTGGATTTCCAGGCCTCGGTGCAGGATTTCGTCACCTACCTCTTCACCCAGCCGCCCTTCGACGAACCCGCCGTCGCCTGCGGCATCAACATCTGGCGGCTCGACGTCTCCTCAGATGAATCGGGCGCCGACGATCCGATGTGCGGCGATGGCGCCGGCGCCGGGACGACGGCGGCGACCTATTTCGACGCGACCTACTGCTCGGATGGCGCGATCCGGCGCCTGCTGGCCGGCGATTCCGACTTGGTGCGCGACACCGTCGCGGCGGCCCTGCCGGAATACGACGCCATCATCGTGCTGGTGAACGGCGCGATCCGCGGCGGCGCGGGCGGATCGGTTGCCTGGCTGTCCACCTCCTCGGGCGACTGGCGCGAGGTGGCAGTGCATGAACTCGGCCATTCCGCCTTCGGCCTGGCCGACGAATACGACTACTACTCGACCGACGACGAGGAGGGACACGACAACTACACGGGTGGCGAGCCCTCCGAGCCGAATGTCACGGCCGAGGACGATCCGGCAACGGTGAAATGGTCCGCCCTTGTTACGGCCGGCGCGTCCGTGCCGACGATGAGCAACGCCGATTGCGGCAATCCGAACAATGCACCGAGCCCGGTCGCCGCCGGCACGGTCGGTACCTTCGAAGGTGCCCGCTACTTCCACTGCGACGCATATCGCCCCGAATACGCCTGCATGATGCGCACCACGGGCAGCGCCTTCTGCGCGGTGTGCCGGCGGACCATCCGGAACTTCTACGCGACCTTCGCCGCGCCCTCGCCGGCGACGGGCGTCACGCTCACCACGCCGACGCTCGACTTCACCGACACGCCGGTGGGCTCGACCATGCTGCGCGCGGCGAGCTTCCAGGTGGAATCCTGCGTGCCCGTCACCTTCGAGGTGACAGCCGCACCCGGCGCGCCCTTCGCGGTGCATGGCGCCTTGCTCGTCACCTCGCTGCCGGCGGGCGGGCCGCTGCGTACGGCGCGGGTGTTCTTCTCCTATGCTGCGGGGGCGGTCGGTACCTCGGCGACGGACAGCGCGACGATCCGCTGCATCGAGACGGCGCAGGATTTCGTCGTCGCGCTGAACGGCAACACCGTGGCGCGGCCAACGGTCGCGGTGCAGCTCGTGCTCGACCGGTCGGGCAGCATGCTCGATGCGGTGCCGGGCATCGGCGACAAGGCGAACCTGCTGCGCTTCGCGGCGAATGTGCTGGTCGACCTGCTCTATCCGGACAGCGGCATTGGGCTGAACGCCTTCGACCAGGATCCGCATCCGCTGATGGACGTGCAGGTAGCGGGGCCTGCCGGCATCGGCGCCGGCCGCCTCGCCGCGCGCGCGCAGATCGGCGCCTATGCGCCCAACCCATCCGGCATGACGGCGATCGGGGACGGGATCGAGCTCGGCAAGGCGAAGCTCGATGCTGCGGGCTTTTACGACGCCAAGGCGATGATCGTGCTGACCGACGGCATCGAGACGGCGTCGAAGCGCGTCTCGGAGGTCGCCGCCGGTGTGATCGGGCAGCGCGTCTTCGGCATCGGCCTCGGCACGGCCGATGGTGTCCAGCCGGCTACACTCGACGCGCTCGCCAACAATACCGGCGGCTATCTGCTGATGACCGGCCAGGTCACCGAGGAGACCGCCTTCCAGCTCGCGAAATACTACCTGCAGATCCTGGCCGGCGTGACCAACAACGACATCGTGCTGGACCCCGAGGGCTCGGTGCTGTCGGGCCAGGTGATCCGCATCCCCTTCGACGTGATCGAGGAGGACATCGAGATCACCGCCGTCGTCGTCACGCCCTTCCCGCGCGGGCTGCTCATGGCGCTCGAATCGCCGAATGGCGATATCTTCGGCGAACCCGATGCCGCGACCGATCCCACCATCACCTACGCCTATGGCCAGGGCACGGTGCATCTGCGCGCCAGCCTGCCGATGGAAAAGGCTGGGCGGCCATCCCATGCCGGCCGGTGGAACCTGCTGATCGCGATGGGCAAGCGCGGGCAGTATGTCGCCGGCGGGTCGCTGACGCATGTGCCGAACGTGCCGGGCTTCACGACCGCCGCCGGCGGGCTGCGCTATTCCGCCTCGGTCTTCGCCTATTCCAATGTGAAGCTGGTCGCGCGCTGCGAACAGAACGGCCTGGAACCTGGCGCGGTGCTGACGGTGACGGCGACGCTGACGCAATCCTCGCTGCCCATCGAGGGCACCGCGACCGTCACCGCCGAGATCACCCGCCCCGATGGCAGCATGGCCACGGTGCCGATGGCGATGGTCGAGCAGGGGCGCTGGCAGCTTCTGCTGACCACCACCACGCAGGGGGTCTATCGCTTCCGCGTGCTCGCGGTCGGGCGCACCATCCGCGACCAGCGCTTCACGCGGGAGCAGATCGTCACCGGCGCGGTCTGGCGCGGCGGGAACACGCCAGGCGATCCGGGTGCCGGCGGTGACCCCGGCGGCGGACCCGGGCGCGACCCGATCGGGGACCTGCTGTGCTGCCTGCTGCACAGCGGCGCGATCGGTCCCGAGGCACTGAAGCGGCTGGAAGCGCTCGGTATCGATCCGAAGCGGTTCCTGGAGTGCCTGCGCAAGGCGTGCCGGGACCGGAAGGGCTGAGGGGCGGCGCGGGCGGCGGTATTGGAGGGGCTCTGCCCCTCCAACTCCGGCGGCGGATGTATCGGGGCAATCAGGAAGACCTTTCGCCTTTGGCCGGTCGCCTTTGGCCGGGCGTGAAGCACGGCTTCGCGTCGGGAGAGGCAAGCCCCTCCCGGTCCCCCCTTTCCGGGACAAGCTGCCGCCGACATGAACGCTTTCCGTCCACGGCGACAGGATCGACTGCGCAAAGGGTGCGGTCGCGGCAAAGAGGGCCTAGATTGCACCGAACGTCCCGATCAGGAGCGCTTGCATGCGGTTGGCCATTCTTTCTGCCTTCGTCCTCGGCACGGTGATCAGTGTGGCGCCGGCCGGGGCCCAGGCGCCTGCCCCGGCCGCCCCCGTCGCGACCCCTGTGCCGCCGGGTCAGCCCATCGAAGCGCGGAATCTCCTGGCCCATCGCGCTGCCTATCGCCTGACCCTCGCGCCGCAGCGGGACCAGAGCAACATCGCCTCGGCCGAAGGCGGCATGGTCTATGAGCTGATCGACGCCTGCGATGGCTGGACCACCCGCCAGCGCTTCACCCTGCGCCTGACCGACCGGGACGGGACCGAGATCGAGACGACCTCGGATTACTCCACCTATGAAAGCAAGGATGGGCGCCGGCTGCGCTTCACCCTGACGCAGATGACCCAGGGCGCGGTGACCCAGCGCATCGCCGGCGAGGCGGAACTGAGCGCCGACGGGTCCGGCGTCGCCCGCTACAGCGAGCCTGAGGTGAAGGAGGAACGCCTGCCCGTCGGCACGATCCTGCCGAACCAGCACACCATCATCACGCTGAATGCGGCACGCACCGGCCAGCGCCTTGTGGTGCGGCCGCTTTTCGACGGGACCTCCTCGGACGGCGTGCAGGATACGACGACGGTGCTTTCGGCCTGGGACGGGCCGCAGGCGAATGCGGAGTTCCCGCTGCTGTCGCCGCTGGGATCGGCGCGCATGCGCATCGCCTTCTTCGACCGCGAGGCCCAGCAGCAGGGCGGGGGTGCCACGACGCCGTCCTATGAGGTCTCGCTGCGCTACTGGGAGAACGGCGTCGCCGACCAGATGCTGATGGACTTCCGCGAATTCGCGGTGGACGGGCGGATGGTGAAGCTGGAACTGATGCCGGGCGGGTGCTGATCGGATATCGAAGGGGGTGGGGCGCCTTAGCCGGCCATGATCATCTATGTCTATCTGGGCATCGCCATCGTCGCCGAGGTCATCGCGACCTCGGCGTTGAAGGCTTCCGAGGGCTTCACGCGTCCCTGGCCGAGTCTCCTGACGATGGTCGGCTATGCCATCGCCTTCTATTGCCTGTCGCTCACCCTGCGCGTCATCCCCACCGGCGTCGCCTATGCCATCTGGTCGGGCGTCGGGATCGTGCTCATCTCGGCCGTAGGCTGGGTGTGGTTCCGGCAGGCGCTCGACCTGCCGGCGATGATCGGGATGGGGCTGATCATCGCCGGGGTGGCGGTGGTGAACATGTTCTCGAAGACCGCGGGGCACTGAAGCAATTCCGCTTGTGCGGGAACGGCATCGGACCGCTGCTGTTCGATAGCGAACTGCTCTAGCCCCGCTTCAGGTTCCATACGAAGGGGTTCGGCCCCTGCAGCACCCCGGTCAGGTCGGACCGGAATGCCGTGCGCAGCCGGAACAGGCCGGTCGGTGCAAAGGGCACCGCCTCCCAGGCCAGTTCCTGCAGCTTCTGCATCGCCGCCGCCTGCGCCTGCGCGCTCGGCGCTTCGATCCAGGCGGCGACCTGTTCCTCGACGCCGGCATCGGTCGGCCAGCCGAACCAGGCGCGGTCGCCGTTCATGCGGATGATCGGCGACAGGGCCGGGTTGGCGATGCCGGCCGCGGGGAAATTCGTGTTGTGCAGGTTCCACCCGCCCTGCGCCGGCGGACCCTTGTTGGCGCGGCGGGCAATGGTGGTCGCCCAATCCGCTTCGACCAGTTGGATGTTCACGCCCATCCGCCGCATCAGATCCGCCGTCACGCGGCCCTGCTGGGTCACGGCGGGGAAGTCGGTCGGGTTGACGTGGATGATGGGCTCGCCGGCGTAGCCGGCCTCGCGCAGGGCGGTGCGGGCGCGGTCCATGGCGGCCTCGCCGCGCGGGGCGGGGGTGAATTCAGTCACGCCGGGCAGGCCGCAGGGGAAGACGGCGTGGCATTCGCGCCAGTCGCCATCCATCGCGACGGCCGACATGAAATCGGGCTGCACCAGCACGTCGCGGATGGCCCGGCGGACCTTCACGTCGTTGAAGGGCGGGTAGAGCGCGTTGAAGCGCAGGAAACCCAGGAAGCCGTTCGGGTCGTAGATCTGCGTGGTGATGCCGCGCTCGCGCTGGAGCACCGGCACCAGGTCGGGCAGCGGGTATTCGATCCAGTCGATCTCCCCGGTGCGCAGCGCGGCGGCGGCGGTGCCACCATCGGGGATCCACACCAGTTCCAACCGGTCGAAATGCACGGGCTTGCCGCCGGAGGCCGCATCCGAGGGCTCGCTGCGCGAGACATAGGCGTCATTGCGCACATAGACCGCGCGCGCCCCGGCGGAGAACTCGCCGCCCACCCACTTCCATGGCCCGCTGCCGGTCATGTCGGTGATGGCGCGGTCGGGCGGCGTCAGCGCCGTGCGCTCCGGCATCATGAAGCAGGGCGAAGCGGCGGGCTTCGCCAGCGCATCCAGCAGGGCCGGGAAGGGGCGCTTGAGGCGGAAGGTGATGGTGCGGTCGTCGGTCGCGACGATCTCGTTCACCGCGCCCATCATCACCTGGCCGAAGCCGTCGCGCACCGCCCAGCGCTTGATCGAGGCGACGCAGTCCTTCGCGCGGACCGGCTCGCCGTCGTGGAACGTCAGCCCCTCCCGCAGGCGGATGGTCCAGGTCAGGCCATCGGCGGAGGTCTCATGCCCCTCGGCCATCTGCGGGTGCGGTCGCAGCGCCCGATCGGCACCATAGAGCGTGTCGAAGACGCAATAGCCATGCGTCGTGACGATGGTGGTCGGGTTGAAGATCGGGTCGAGCACCGCAAGCGCCGCCTGCGGCATGAAGCGCAGGGTCTTCGCGCGGGTGGTCTGCCCGAAGGCGGGGCGCGCGAGGGGCGCGGCGGCGGCGGCGGCCAGCAGCGAACGGCGATACATGCCTCGTTCCTCCATGCCGGCGATGGGGGGAGGGTGCGCGCGCGGCCGCGCGTCGCCCCGGATCGGGGGCAGAACGCGCGGACGAACGGATGGCACCGTTCCCTTCGCCGGTCCGAACCGGATCAGGTTCCATGGGTCGCGGGTGCAGCCCGCCTCTCAGCCCCCGATCGGGCTCCCCAAGGTGTCCGGCGGCAAACTGAGCGGATTCCCGCGGCGAGGCAAGGCCCGGCCTCTGGCCAGCCGCGGCGCGGCTTGGCATGATGGGCGCTTGGCGCCTGTGGCGCCCAAGATCGCCTGTCCCCGGCCTGCGCAGACTACCTGGAGACCGCCATGAGCGCCGGCCTTGCCCCTGTTCCCGATATGCTCGATCTGCGCCCGGTCGCGACGACCTTTGGCGCCGAGCTGACCGGCTTTCGCCTGGAGGGCGACCTGCCCGAGGCCGAGGTCGCCGCCTTCCGCAACGCCCTGCACCAGCACCGCTTCCTGCTGCTGCGCGACGTGCCGCACGATCCCGCCGCGCTGGTCGCCTTCAGCAAGCGGCTCGGAACGCTCGAGATGCATTCCGCCTCGACGCACACCCATCCGGATTTCCCGGAGATCTTCCTGGTCGGCAACTACGCGGACGACCGCATGCGCGCGAATTTCGCGACCGGGGTCGAGCAATGGCATGCCGACAGCAGCTTCCGGGAGAAGCCGAGCCTCTGTTCCCTGTTCTATGGCGTGACCTGCCCGCCCGAGGGCGGCGAGACCTGGCTGCTCGATGCCGTCACCGCTTATGCCGAGCTGCCCGCGGCGCTGCGGGCGCGCATCACCTGGCTGAACGGGGTGCATGACCTCAACACCCTGTCCGAATGGAACCGCCGCCACACGCCCGGTCGCCCGCCGCTGTCCGACGAGGCGCGCCGCCGCTTCCCGCCGGTGTCCCAGCCCCTGGTACGGCGTCACCCGATCACCGGGCGCCCGTCCCTGTTCATCTGCCCGGCCGTCATCAGCCATGTGGACGGCCTGCCGCCGGCCGAGGGCCACGCCCTGATCGCCGAGGTGATGGAGCACGCCGCCCAGGATCGCTACGTCTATCGCCATCAATGGCGGGCAGGGGATCTGGTCGTGTGGGACAACCTCGCCACCCTGCACACGGCGGCGCTGTTCGATCACACCAAGTATCAGCGGCTGATGTTCCGCACGACCGTCGCGGGATGATAGCCTCTCTCTCCGACCAGGGAGAGAAACGATGGACGCCACGACGCTGCCGCCCGTGATCCGTCTGCACCCCGATGACGGGGTGGTCATCGCGCGCATGGTTCTGCAGCCGGGCACGCTTGTCGCGCCCGGCGTCACGGTGGGCGCACGCCGCATCCCGGCCGGCCACAAGGTGGCGATCCGTCCGATCGCCAAGGGCGAGCCGATCCGCCGCTACGGCCAGATCATCGGCTTCGCGACGGACAGCATCGAACCGGGCGCCTGGGTCCACACCCACAATTGCGAAATGGGCGATTTCGCGCGCGACTATGCCTGGGGCGTGGATGCGGTGCCGACGGCCTATGTGGACACGCCTGCGACCTTCATGGGCATCCGCCGTGCCGACGGGCGCGTGGCGACGCGCAACTACATCGGCATCGTGACCAGCGTGAACTGCTCGGCCCATGTGGCGGAGCTGATCGCGCGGCAGTTCGAGCGCAACCCGATCACCGGCCATGATCCTCTGGCGGAGTGGGGCAATGTCGATGGCGTGGTCGCACTGACGCACAAGACCGGCTGCGGCATGACGATGGATGAGCCGCTGCGCGTGCTGCGCCGGACGCTGGCCGGCTTCGCGCGGCACGCCAATTTCTCGCATGTCATCGCCATCGGCCTCGGCTGCGAGGTGAACCAGCTTGGCCCGATGCTGGAGGAGCAGAAGCTGACCGGCAGGCTGCGGTCCATGGACATCCAGGACAGCGGCGGGTCGCGCGCCACGGTGCTGAAGGGCATGGACTTCGTGAAGGAGGTGCTGGCCGAGGCCAACACCGTGACGCGCGAACCGGTGCCCGCATCCGAGCTGTGCGTCGCGCTGCAATGCGGCGGGTCGGACGGCTATTCCGGCATCACCGCGAACCCCGCGCTGGGCGCGGCATCGGACCTGATCGTGCGCCATGGCGGCACGGTGATCCTGAGCGAGAGCCCCGAGACCTATGGCGCCGAACACCTGCTGACGCGCCGTGCCGTGTCGCAGGCGGTCGGGCAGAAGCTCGTCGACGTGATGACATGGTGGGAGGACTACACCGCCCGCGAAGGCGCCGAGATGAACGCCAACCCCTCGCCGGGCAACAAGGCGGGCGGGTTGACGACGATCCTCGAGAAGTCGCTCGGCGCCATGGCGAAGGCGGGGACGACGAACCTCGTCGACGTTTATCGCTATGCCGAGCCCGTCACGGCGAAGGGCTTCGTCTTCATGGACACGCCGGGCTACGACCCGGTGGCGGCGACGGGGCAGGTGGCCGGCGGCGCGAACCTCGTCTGCTTCACCACGGGGCGCGGCAGCGTCTTCGGGATGAAGCCGGCGCCGTCGATCAAGCTCGCCACCAACAGCGCGATGTACGCCCGCCTGTCCGAGGACATGGACATCGACTGCGGCACCATCGTCAGCGGTGCGGAGACGGTCGAGCAATGCGGCCAGCGTATCTTCGAGCTGATGCTGCGCACGGCGTCCGGCGAACCGACGAAGAGCGAGGCGATGGGCTTCGGCGCACAGGAATTCGCGCCCTGGGTGCTGGGCGCGACGATGTGACGGCGCTGCTCATTCTGCTCGGTGCCGTGGCGCTGATCGGCATGGCCGTCCTGGCGATTACGGCCATCGCCGCCGGCATCCGCGCCGTGCGTATCGGTGGCAAGCGTCTGCTGTTCAACGGCATGGCCTGGATCGTGCCGCCGGCCGACCTGCCGCCGGCGGCCAGGCCGCATCTGCATCGCGCGCTGTCACGCTGGATCGGGGCGATGGGCTGCCTGCTGCTCGCCGGCATCGCCTTCGGCCTGGGGGGCGTGCTGTCATGAGTGCGGAAGCCATCGTCGCCGCCGCCCAGCGCCTCGATGCCGCGGGCATGATGCCGTCGAAATCCGGCAACCTCTCGGTGCGGGATGGCGAGGATGTCCTCATCACGCCCGCCGCGCTGCCCTATGCGCAGATGACGCCGGCGGACATCGTCTCCATCGACAGGGACGGCATCCCGGCCGAGGGCGCGCCGCATCGCCCATCCTCCGAATGGCGGCTGCATGCGGCGATCTATGCCGCGCGGTCCGAGATCGGCGCGGTGGTCCACACCCACAGCCCGCGTGCGACGGCGCTGTCCTGTGCGCGACGCGGGATTCCGCCCTTCCACTACATGGTGCTGCTCGCCGGCGGGCCGGTGCGCTGCGCGAAGCACGCGACCTTCGGCACGGCGGCGCTGGCGCGGGAATGCGTGACGGCGCTCGCCGACCGGCGGGCCGTGCTGCTGGCGAACCACGGCGTGGTCGCCGCCGGTGCGACGTTGCAGGCAGCGGTGACGCTCGCCCTGGAGATCGAGAACCTGGCCGGCCAGTATCTCGACCTGCGTGCGGCGGGATTGAAGCCCGTGCTGCTGACGAAGAAGGAACTCGCTGAAGCCGCCGCGCAATTCGCGCATTACGGCCGATGATCACGAAGGTGGCCTCTCCGGCTTATGCGGCCGGGGCGGCGCTCTCCTGACCTAGAGCAGATCCTGTCCGGATGAACTCATCCGGACCGGTGAAGAGGCTCTTCAGAAACGAACACCTAGAGCATTGCAGGTGAACGGAAGTTCGCCGGAAATGTTCTAGCGGGACCGGACCGCCGCGCATCATGCGGGAATGCCCGCAGGATGGGCGCAGCACGCTGCCGACGCGTCGTTCAGACGGCCGTCCCGCCCACGGTCAGCCCTGCCATCTTCAGCGTCGGCTGGCCCACGCCGACCGGCACGCCCTGGCCCTGCTTCCCGCAGGTCCCGATGCCCGGATCGAGCGCCATGTCGTTCGCCACCATCGCGACCTTGGTCAGCGCATCCGGCCCGTTGCCGATCAGTGTCGCGCCCTTCACCGGCGCGCCGATCTTCCCGTCCTCGATCAGATAGGCCTCGGAGGCGCTGAACACGAACTTGCCGGAGGTAATGTCCACCTGCCCACCGCCGAAATTCACCGCATAGAGCCCGCGCTTCACCGAGGCGATCACCTCGCCCGGCTCATGCACGCCGCCCAGCATCACCGTGTTGGTCATGCGCGGCATCGGGATATGCGCGAAGGACTGCCGGCGGCCGTTGCCGGTGGGGGCGACACCCATCAGCCGCGCATTCTGCCGGTCCTGAAGGAAGCCGGTCAGGATGCCGTCCTCGATCAGCACGGTGCGGTTGGTCGGCGTGCCCTCGTCATCCACGGTGAGCGACCCGCGGCGATCGGGAATGGTGCCGTCATCGACCACCGTTACGCCGGGGGAGGCGATGCGCTGCCCCATCAGCCCCGCGAAGGCCGAGGTCTTCTTGCGGTTGAAGTCGCCCTCCAGCCCATGGCCGATGGCCTCGTGCAGCAGGATGCCGGGCCAGCCGGATCCCAGCACCACCTCCATCTCGCCAGCCGGGGCGGGCACGCTGTCGAGGTTCACCAGCGCCTGGCGCAGCGCCTCGTCCACGGCGCCCTTCCACTGCGCCTCGGTCAGGATGCGGTCGTAGCCGAAGCGGCCGCCGGTGCCGAAGGACCCGGTCTCGCGCCGCCCATCCTTCTCCACCACCACCGAGACGCTCAGCCGCACCAGCGGCCGCAGATCCGCCACGCGCTGCCCGTCCGGGCGCAGGATCTGCACCGCCTGCCATTCGCCGGAAATGGACGCCATCACCTGCACCACGCGCGGGTCGCGCGCGCGGGCGAAAGCGTCGATTTCCTGCAGCAGGGCGGTCTTGGCGGCGAAATCCATCTGGGTCAGCGGGTTGGCATCGGAATAGAGCCGCGCATTGGTCGCGCGCGGCCCGGCTTCCATCACACCCGACCGGCCCTGCCGCACCGCCTTCACCGTCTCCGCCGCCCGCGCCAGGGCGGCATCCGACAGCTCGCCCGCATGGGCATAACCCGCCGCCTCGCCTTGCACGGAGCGCAGTCCGAAGCCCCGCGTCGCGTCATAGGAGGCCGAGCGGATACGGCCATCGTCGATCGAAATCGCCTCGCTCTCCCGGTACTCCAGGAACAACTCGCCATCCTCGCAGCCCCCGGTCGCCTGGCGCAGGCGCGCCTCGGCGGCGGCGCGGTCGATCAGGCCGAAGAACAGGGCGTCGGTGGTGGCGAGGGCGGTCATGGTGTCTCCTGGGGCGCGGCGCTGGCAGACTGAGAGATGGTGATGCCGCGCGGCAGGCGAAGGGTTGCGGTGGTGCCTTCGCCCGGCCGGCTGTCGAGGGTCAGATTGGCCCCCATCGCCTCCGTGAGCAGCTTCGCGAGGTGCAGCCCGAGGCCCGAGCCGGCATAGCGCCGGGCCAGCGAGGATTCGAGCTGCGTGAAGGGTTCGAAGGCGCGGGGGATGTCCTTCGCCGCCATGCCGATGCCGGTGTCGGTGATGCGGAAGACCAGGCCCTGGTCGTCATCCTCCGCGGCCGCGACGCGGATGCTGCCGCCGGCGGGGGTGAACTTCACGGCATTCGCGATCAGCGCGCGCAGGACGCGGCGCAGCCGGCGCTCGTCGCACAGCGCGCGCGGCAGGCCCGGCGGGGCGTCGGTTTCGAACCGCAGGCCCGCCACCTCGGCCTCGGGCGCCGCCGTGGCCGCCAGGCTCCCGACCAGCGCGGCGGGATCGATCGGCACGACCGGGCCCGGCGCCTCGGTCCCGCCGACGCGGGCGACTTCCAGGATGTCGTCGATCAGCGCGAGCAATTGCCGCCCGGACTCGCGCACCGCGCCAGCATACTCGGCGATGGTCTCGGGTGCGGTCTCGCCGAGCAGGGCCTCGGCATAGCCGATCACCGAGGCGAGCGGGGTGCGCAGCTCGTGGCTCATGGTGGCGAGGAAGCGGGATTTCGCCTCGCTCGCCGCTTCGGCCGCGGCCCGGGCGCGCTCCAGCTCGTCGCGCACGATCCGGTCCTCGGTCACGTCGTTATAGGTGCGCACGAAGCCGCCATCGGGCGTGGGATCGGTGGTGATCTCCAGCACCATGCCGTTGGGGCGGCGGCGGGTGTAACGGTGCGGGCCGCGCCACGGATCGCCGGGGCGCCCGGCGACGAAGCGGGCGAAGGCCTCGGGGTCGCCGAACTCGCCGGCGGCGGCCTGCTCGTCGCGGATCTCGAGGATGTGCCGCCCTGGGGCCATCTGTTCGGGCCGCAGGCCACAGATCCGCGCGGCGAGCGCATTCGCCGCGACGACATAGCCATTGGCGTCGAAGAGACAGATGCCGTGCCGCGTGTTGTCGAGCATCACCTGCAGGATGCGCGCGCGCTCCTGCGCCGCCTGTTCGGCGCGGGCGCGGGCGGTGATGTCGAAATGGGTGACGATGAAGCCGCCATCCGGCGTGGGGTCGGAAGAGATCTCGAGCACCCGCCCGCCTGCGGTCTCGCGGACGGCGCGGTAGGGCTTGCTGCGATCGATGGCGAGCCCGGCCTTCAGCCGCTTCGACGCACCGGGTTCCGGGCCATAGGCACCCGCGGCGTGCAGGTCGCCCAGCAGATCGTCGAGCAGCCGCCCCGGGCGGATGGAGCCGGGGGCGTGTCCGCCGAGCTCGGCCGAGAGTTCGTTCGCCGCGATGACCCGGCGATCCGGCCCATAGATGATGAGGCCGTGGCGCATCGAGGCCATGGCGGTTTCGAGGACCTTCGCGCGGCGGCTCGCCTCGTCCTCGGCCTTGGCGAGGGCCGTGATGTCCGAATGCGTGATGACGAAGCCGCCATCGGGCGTGGGGTCCGAGGCGACCTCGAGGACCCGGCCGTCCGGCGTGGTGCGCTGGTAGACATGCGGTTTCGTCCGGTCGAGCGCGAGAGCCATCCGCAGCAGCTCCGAAGCTGCCGGCTCGGGCCCGAAATTGCCGGCCCGGTGCAGTTGCTCGATGACTTCCTCGGCGGTGTGGCCGACCAGGTCCGTGCCGGGTTCATGACCGACCAGCGAGCGCGCCAGCTGGTTTGCGGCCAGAACCCGGTGGTCCGGATCGCAGATGACGATACCGTGCCGGATGGCCCCCAGCGCGGTTTCGAGCAGCTCGGCCCGGCGGCGCGCCTCGTCCTCGGCCCGCCACAGGGCGGTGATCTCGGTGACGACGGAGATGTGCCCGCCATCGGGCAGCGGCGCGGTGCGGACGTCGAGCGCCGTGCCGTTGGCGCGCAGGCGGCGGCGTTCCTGGGGGCGGGACAGGTCGCGCGCCATCTCCAGCCGGTACATCGCATCGGCCTCGCCGGTGCCGTATTCGCCCGCCGCGGCACGGCGGCGGATCACATCCTCCAGCGTGTCGCCCACCTGCAGCGGGGCGCCTTCCATCAATCGCACATAGGCGTCGTTGAACAGGGCGACGCGCCGGTCGGCGCTCCAGACACAGACGCCATGCGGCAAGGCTTCGAGCACGCCGTCGAGGATGGCGGCGCGGCGGCGCGCCTCGTCCTCGGCGCGGCGCAGGTCGGTGACGTCGTCGCTTTCGATCAGGAAGCCGCCATCGGGCTGCGGCGTGCTGTGGAAGCGCACCACCGTGCCGTCCATCTTCTCGCGCTCGCCGAAGCGCAGATGGGACCGCTCGCCGGAGATCACCTTGCGGACGTAGTCCTGATCGCGGCTGGACGGGAATTCGCCGGCCTCCGAGAGGGCCTGCATGATCTCCGTCAGGGTCGGGCGGCCGTCCAGCATCTCGGCCGTCGCGTTGGAATGGCGGCGATAGGCCGGGTTGTGCAGCACCAGGCGTTTGGCCGCGTCGAACAGGGCGATGCCGCCGCGCTGGGTGTTCAGGATGCGCTCCAGCAGCGCGGCGCGGTTGCGGGCGGTCGTCTCGGCACGGTGCAGGGTGGTGATGTCGACCGAGCAGACCACGAAGCCGCCGCCGGGCAAGGGCTGGCTCGAAATCTGGGACAGCCTGGCACCGTCGGCGCTGCGCTGGTGGCGCAGGTGGAACTGGCTGCGGTCCATCGCGAGGATCTGGTCGGCGAGCGCGGCCGGGTCGCCGGGACCGAGCAGGCCACGATAGGCGAGCAGCCGCGCGATGTCGCGCAGCGGCGTGCCAGGCGGGAAGCGTCCGGAATCGACCCCGGCCTCCTTCCACAGCGCGGCGTTGGCGAGGACCAGCCGGTTGTCCGCGTCCATCACAAGGATGGCGTGGTGCAGGGCCTCGATGGCCCGGAGGGCGGCCTCCTCAGCGTTCACCTGGCGCCGACCGGCGCCGGGGACCGGCGCAAGGCATGGAGCGCCAGCAGCGCCCCGGTCAGGACCAGCACCGCCACCGCCTGGTGCAGCGTGCCGAGCCAGGGCGGCACCACGGCGAGCAGCGTGGCGACACCGAGCCCGTATTGCAGCAGCACGGCCATGGCGAGGCCATGGATCGCCCCGCGGACCCGCCCGCGTGGCAGGCTGCGCATCGCCGCGACCAGGGCCCAACCGACGAGGACCAGGGTCACGGTGGCCAGCAGGCGATGGTTGAACTGCACCGCCGCGATATTGGCGGTGAGATTCCTCCAGCCAGGTTCCAGCACCCAGTAGCCCGGTGGCACGAGGCGGCCCTCCATGAGAGGGAAAGTATTATAGTCCAAACCCGCACGAAGTCCTGCCACGAATCCGCCAGCCAGCATGGTCAGCACCGCGAGCCCGCCGACGGCATGCACCAGGCGGCGCAGGCCGGCGGGCACGGGCGTTTCATCGGGCCGCGGCCGCAGCAGTGTCAACGCCGTCCAGACCAGCATGCCATAGAGCAGGAAGGCGAGGGCGAGGTGAATCACCAGGCGATAGGGCGATACGGCGGTCCGGTCCGCCTCGAAGCCCGAGGCCACCATGAACCAGCCGACCGCGCCCTGCAGCCCCCCCAGGACGAGCAGCAGCAGCAGCCGCGGCTTGTATCCGGCCGGCACCTGCCCGCGCAGCCAGAACCAGGCGAGCCCGGCCACATAGGCAATGCCGATCATCCGGCCCCAGAAGCGGTGGATCCATTCCAGCCAGAAGATCTGCTTGAAGCCCTCGAGCCCGAAGCCGGCATTCACGAGCTGATATTGCGGGATGGTGCGATAGAGGTCGTAGAGCCGGTTCCATTCGGCTTCCGACACCGGTGGCAGCATGCCGGTGATCGGCGCCCATTCCATGATGGACAGGCCCGATCCGGTCAGTCGCGTCGCGCCGCCCAGGGCGACCATCACCCAGACCAGTCCGGCCATGAAAAGGAGCCAGCGCGCCACGGCGCGGCGGCGATGGGCGTCATGCTCGGCGGGCGGGGCGGCGGCGCCGCGGGAATCGAATGGCATGGCGGGCGATATAGGCCCGCGTGGCGCCGAGCACACGGGGGCTGCTTGCCGGGGCGGGGCCGGGCTGCTACCGCGCGCCCCATGCTCCCTGACCCCCGCGCCGGGTCCGCGCCCGAGCCGGGCCCGGATGCCGCCGCGACACCCGTCCTGTCCGTCGTCATCCCCGTGCGGAACGAGGCCCCGAACATCGCGCCCCTGGTGGCCGAGATCGAGGCCGCGCTCGCCGCCATTCCCCATGAGATCGTCTATGTCGATGACGGGTCGACCGACGCGACGCCCGAGGCGCTGCGCGCGGCCCGCGCCGCCGGGGCGCCACTGCGGGCGCTGCGCCATCAGGCCTCCTGCGGCCAGTCGGCCGCCATCGTCACCGGTGTGAAGGCGGCGCGCGGGCGCTGGATCGCGACCCTGGATGGGGACGGGCAGAACGACCCGGCCGACATCCCCCGCCTGCTTGCCCGGGCCGAGGCCGAGGCCCAGGAAGGCCGCCGGACCCTGATCGCGGGGCACCGGGTGAACCGCAAGGACAGCGGGGTGAAGCGCTACACCAGCCGCATCGCCAACGGCGTGCGCGCCTGGTTGCTGCGGGACGCGACGCCCGATACCGGCTGCGGGCTGAAGGTCTTCCCGCGCGACCTGTTCCTCGATCTGCCGAAATTCGACCACATGCACCGCTATCTGCCGGCGCTGGTGCTGCGCCAGGGCGGGGCGGTGGTCAGCGAGCCCGTGAACCACCGGCCGCGCACGCGCGGCGCCTCCAACTACGGGACGCTCGACCGTCTTCTGGTGGGCATCTTCGACCTGATCGGCGTGGCCTGGCTGCAGCGACGCGGCCGGCGGCCGGTCATCGAGCGCGACGAAGGCCCATGACCGAGGCGGCGGCGTCCGGGCGGCGTCGCGCGGCGCTGCTCAAGCTGGCGATCATGGCGGCCGGGCTGGTGCTGGCCGGGCTGTTGCTGCGTGAGGTCGGCTTCGCCCCCGGGACGGATTGGGTGGATCGCTGGGTGCTGGGGCAGGGGCTGCTCGGCGACCTGGTCTTCATCGGCATGGGGGCTGCGGCGACGGCGGCCGGAGCGCCGCGGCAGGGGGTCGCCTTCCTGGGCGGCTATGCCTTCGGGATCGTGGAAGGCACGGCGCTGTCGCTGGCCGCGCAGGTGGCGGGCTGCGCGCTGTCCTATCTGTGGGCGGGCGCGGTCGGGCGGGGCTGGGCGGAACGGCGGCTCGCCGGGCGGTTCGGGCATCGGCTGCGGCCGCTGCGTGACGTGCTGGCGGGCAGCCCCTTCAACGCGACGCTCGCCCTGCGGCTGCTGCCGGTGGGGAACAACCTGGCGCTGAACCTGCTCGCGGGCATGGCCAGCATTCCCTTCCTGCCCTTCCTGGCCGGTTCGGCGATCGGCTACCTGCCCCAGACGGTGGTTTTCGCCCTGCTGGGCAAGGGCATCCGGGTGGATGGGGCCTGGCAGCTCGGCCTTGGGGTTGGGCTGTTCGTCGTCTCGGCCGGGATCGGGCTGGCGCTGCTGCGCCGGCACCAGGCGGGCCGCGCCATCGAGGAAGAGGACTGAGGGCCTGTCTTGGAAGTCCGGCCGGACTGCACCCCCACCCCCGACCACCCATCCGGGATACCGCTGTTGGGTGGCCGGGTGGGGCTGCGGGCCGCGGTGCCGGGCGCCGGAGGTCGCCGTCAGGCGATGTCCGAGACAGGCTCTGACGCCGCAGCCCTTGTGCCGGATCAAGGACGGCGCAGATTGCGGGCAGGAGGATGAGGCCATGAATACGGATGTCGCCATCATCGGAGCCGGGCCGGCTGGGCTTGCCCTGGCTTGCGCCCTGTCGGGCAGCGGACTGCGCGTCACCCTGCTGGAGCGCGCGCCCGAGGCGAGCATTGCCGACCCGGCCTTCGACGGGCGCGAGATCGCCCTGACCCACCGATCCCAGGCCATCCTGGGCGACCTTGGTGCCTGGGACCGCATCCCGGTCGCCGAGACGGCGCCGCTGCGCGAGGCGAAGGTCATCAACGGCGCCTCGCCACTGGCCCTGCGCTTCGCGCCAGGCGGCGAAGGGGAACCGCTCGGCCGGCTGGTGCCGAACCACCTGATCCGTCGCGCGCTGTTCGAGCAGGCGATGGCCGCCGATGCGGGCGAACTGCGCGCCGGCTGCAAGGTGGTGGGCCTGTCGCTCGGTGCGGACTCCGCGACGGTGATGCTGGATGGCGGCGAGAGACTGACGGCTCGGCTGGTGGTCGCTGCGGATTCCCGCTTTTCCGAGGCGCGGCGGCGCGCCGGGATCGGGGCGGCGATGCTCGATTTCGGGCGGACGATGATCGTCGCCCGCGTCGCCCACGAGAAGCCGCATGGCGGCGTGGCGACCGAGTGGTTCGGTCATGGCCAGACCATCGCCATGCTGCCGCTGAACGGGGCGATGTCCTCGGTGGTGCTGACCCTGCCGCCGGCGCTGGCCGAGGCCGCGATGGCCATGTCCGAGGAGGACTTCGGCGCCGAGGTGACGCGCCGCTACGAATCCCGCCTCGGTCCGATGCGGCTGGCGGCGACGCGGCATGCCTATCCGCTGGTCGCGACCTACGCCCACCGCTTCGTCGGGCCGCGCTTTGCCCTGCTGGGCGATGCTGCCGTCGGGATGCACCCGGTCACGGCCCATGGCTTCAATTTCGGCCTGTCCGGTGCCGAACTGCTGGCCGGGGAGATCCGCCGTGCTGCCGATCCTGGCTCGGCGGCGGGGCTGGCGCGCTATGCCTGGGGGCATCGGCGGGCGACGCTGCCGCTGTTCCTCGCCACCAATGCGGTGGCGCGGCTGTATTCGGATGACCGCGCGCCAGCACGGCTGGCTCGGGCGGCGCTGATCGGGGCCGGGGCGGTGCTGGGGCCCGTCCGCAAGGCGATCGTGGCCGGGCTGATGGACGCCCCGGGGCGCCGACGTCTGGCCTGACGCTGCGCGGGCGTCCTGGTGCAGGCAGCGTGGAGGACGCGCGTTGATGGCGGCGTCGCGTTGGAGGGGCCGTGCCCATTTACGCGAAGGTGGGTTGGAGGGGGGCGCCGTTCCTCTCCAAACCTTACCCCGCCAGGCCATGGATGGCCTGGACCGCCGGCATCCGGCATCGGGTAGGACGGTCACGTCGCCCCCTCCCGGCGCCCGTTCTGCGCAAGGGCGGGTTTCGGTCATCCTTCCCGCCGTCATTCCCGGTGCCAGGTGACGGTTTCCAGAGGCCCTGTGGCCCTCGGCGGGTAGGGGGCCGGGGGAGGGCAGAGCCCTCTTCCGCTCTGCCCGCACCGTGGTCGTCGCGCGTATGGGATAGCGCGCCACCCTGAACCCGGGGCCGAAAGCGATCACCCGATGGCGGCGACCGGCTGCCGCAGCCGCCGCAGCAGGACATCGCCCGTGGCGGCGATGGCAAGGCCGTTCACCGCATGCGCCGCCCGCAGCGCCGGGATGTCGAGCGCTGCACCCAGCCCGAGCCAGCCGAACTGCATCGCATAGAGTCCTGCGAGGGCACTTGCAGGACTGCGCAGCGGCAGCAGCGCGGGTGTCGTGCAGGCCAGGATCGCCAGCCCCAGGACCGGCAGCGCCATCGCCGCGCCGACGGAACGATGCAGGTTCCACGCGGCGCCATCCGCGAAGACGCCGAGGCCGACGAGGAGGAATTGCGCGACCACGAAGGCCGGGATCGCCAGCGCGAAGGCGCGTCCGAGCGCGGCCGTCACGACACTGCCTTCCGCAGCACCGGGGCGGGCAGGCAGCCGAGGCCGCGCAGCGTCGCCGACACGGCGTCGTCCAGCGGGGTATGCGGCTCCTCGCCGAGCAGGGCGCGCAGCTTCGCATTGTCGAGCCGGATCGCGCTGCGCCAGAGATAGGCAATCTCCGCCACCTCCCGCGCGAAGGGCCAGACCGGCGCGAGGAGCCGGAACAGCATCCAGGGCAGGCGGCGCACCGGCAGGTCGGGCTGGTCGAGCGCGCGGCGGATGGAATCGACCATATCCGTGCCGCCGGCATCCCAATGGCCGTCCATGTGGAAGCGCGCGAAGCCGCCGGGCAGGGCAGGGTGGTGGAGCAGGCGCAGCATGGTCTCGGCCACGTCCGGCAGATAGGCCCATTGATGGCCGATGCCCGGCCGGCCGGGATGGACAATGCGCCGCGGAATGCTTCCCGGCTGCACCAGGGCCTGGGAGAACCAGGAGTTGCCGGCCTCGGCCCCGAAATAATCCCCGGCGCGGACGATGAGCACGTCCAGGCCGGATTCGGCCAGGCGCAGTTCCATCGCCGCACGGATTGCGCCCTTGCGGGTCAGCGGATGCTGCGGGGCGTTCTCGGCGATGCGAGGAAAGGTATCGGGGCCGTAATTGTAGACCGTGCCGGGCAGCAGGATGCGGGCGCGCTGGCGGGTGGCGGCGGCGATACTCGCTTCCAGCATGGCCGGGACCAGGCGGGGCCAGTGGCGATAGCCGGGCGGGTTCACGGCGTGGACGATCAGGGCCACGCCCTCGGCCGCGGCGGCGACGTCGGCCGGTCGGGTGGCGTCGCCCTGCACCCAGGCTAGTCCGCCACGCGCCGGCTGGCCGGCCGCCTGCCGGTGCAGCGCCTTCACGCGCCAACCGCGGGCGAGCAGGCCCCGCGCCACCGCCCCGCCGATGCCGCCCGTGGCGCCGAGCACCAGGGCCGTCCTGTCCTGACTCATCCGGTCTGTCTCCTGTCCGATGGGGGAGACATCGCGCCGCGCGGTCCTGAACAGAATTGCGTGAAGACGTGCAGATGATATACGAAATCGTATGGCATCGCGCGAACCCGGCTGGGACCTCTACCGCAGCTTCCTCGCGGTGCTGGAGGAAGGGTCCCTGTCCGGCGCCGCGCGGGCGTTGGACCTGACCCAACCCACAGTAGGGCGGCATGTCGATGCGCTGGAGGCGGCGCTGGGCGAGGCGTTGTTCACCCGTTCCGCCCATGGGCTGGAACCGACCGACGCGGCCCAGGCGCTGCGCCCCCATGCCGAGGCCATCGCCGCGGAGGCGGCGGCGCTGCTGCGCAAGGCTTCTGGCCGCCGCGGCGTGGTGCAGGGCACGGTGCGCATCACGGCCAGCGAGGTGATCGGTGTCGAGGTCCTGCCACCGATCCTCGCCGCGCTGCGGCGGACGCATCCGGGCCTGGTGCTGGAACTCGCCCTGACCAGCACGGTCGAGGACCTGCTGCGCCGTGAGGCCGACATCGCCGTGCGCATGGTCGCCCCGAAGCAGGAGGCGTTGCTGGCCCGCCGCATCGGCGACGTCATGCTTGGCCTGCATGCGAGGCGGGACTACCTGGACCGGTGTGGCGTGCCGGACAGCCTTGCGGCATTGCATGGCCATACGCTGATCGGCTTCGACCGAGAGACGGCGGCGGTCAATGCCATGCGTCGGCGCATCAGCGGCCTCGACCGGGAGATGTTCGCCCTGCGGGCCGACAGCGATCTCGCCCAGCTCGCCGCGATCCGGGCGGGCTTCGGCATCGGTGTCTGCCAGGTGCCGCTGGCCGCGCGCGACCCGTCGCTTGCGCGGGTGCTGGGCGGGGAGTTCGCGCTGCCGCTGCCCTGCTGGGTGGCGATGCACGAAGCCATGGCGCGCGATCCGCGCTGCCGGGTGGTCTTCGATGCGCTGGTGCGGGGTCTGTCGGACTATCTCCGCGACGGGGTGTGAACCATGCCGGTCACACCGCTGGGCTTGCGGTCCGGCCGCGCCCCGTCTATGCGCCCGGCGACCCAATACGACCGAGGACTGCCACCATGGCCATCGAGCGCACCTTTTCCATCATCAAGCCGGACGCCACCCGCCGCAACCTGACCGGCGCGATCAACGCGGTGTTCGAGAAGAACGGCCTGAAGATCGTCGCCCAGAAGCGCCTCTGGATGTCCCGCGCCCAGGCCAAGGAATTCTACAAGGTCCACGCTGAACGCCCGTTCTACAACGACCTGGTGGACTTCATGGTCTCCGGCCCGGTGGTGGTGCAGGTGCTGGAAGGCGAGGGCGCCGTGGCCAAGAACCGTGACCTGATGGGCGCGACCAACCCGGCCAACGCCGCCGAGGGCACCATCCGCAAGCTGTTCGCCGAGAGCATCGAGGCGAATTCCGTGCACGGGTCCGACAGCCCGGAGAACGCGGCGGTCGAGATCGCCTATTTCTTCGCCGGCACCGAGATCGTCGGCTGACATCGCGCCGGGCGGCCGAGAGCGGTTCCTCCGAGGATGGAACCGCCCTCGCTCCCCTCGGGCAGGCATCTTCACCTGTCCGGGTGATTCCTCCTGGGCAGGATCTCTCCCAGGACCCGCCTGCCGCCGACATCCGGCACCGCTCCGCTTGGCGGGGCGGTGCCGGTTTTGTTTTCATGGCCTGCCTCACCCGCCGTTAACACTCTCTGAGTCTTGATGTGCGCCCTTGGCGAGGAGCGGGCGGACGCATGGACGGGATCACGGCGGGGACCGCAACCGAAGTGGACCTGCAGTTACTCGGTGCCGAACTGGTCGAGGTGCTCGCCCTCGGCGGTTCCGGGCTGCGGCTCGATCTGCAGCCGATCTGCGCCGCCGCCACGCTGCTGCCCGTGGGCTATGAGGCGCTGCTGCGCTGGGAGCATGCGGAGCGCGGCCCGATCGGGGCGCGGGAGATCCTGTCCGCTGCGGCCGCCGCGGATTGCGAGACGGGGCTCGAAGCCTGGGTGCTGGTGTCGGCCTTCCGGCTCCGTGCGGCCTGGAAGGCGGGCGGGCCGTTCCTGGCGGTGAACATCTCGGAAACGGCGATCCGGACGGGCCAGGCGGCGCCGATGGTCCGCGCGGCCATGGAGGCGAGCGGGGTGGACCCGCGCGGCTTGTCCCTGGAATTGCCCGAGGCGGCGGTGGTGCGGGAATTGGACGCGGCGCGCGACCTGGCACTCGCGCTCCGCCTGCAGGGCGTCGCTCTGGCGCTCGACGATTTCGGTGGAGCGGTGGGCTCGGCGCGGGTGCTGCGCGACATTCCCTTCGCGACCGTAAAGTTGGACCCGGAACTGACCCGGGGTGTCGACGGCCCGTCGGGCGACCCGGTCCGTACGCGGGCGGCCGTGGCCGCTGTGGTTGAGATGATCCACGTGCTGGGCGCGACCGCGGTGGCCGAGGCGGTGGAAACCGCGGAGCAGATGCGTGCCCTGCGCCAGGCCGGCTGCGATGCGTTGCAGGGCTGGCTGCTTGGCCGCCCGGGTGCCGGCCCGGCGAACTGACCTGCGTCGACGGAACAGCGCCTGCCCCATCGGCCCCGCGCCCTGCCGCGATCCGGGAGCGCAAAGCGCGATCGCACCCAGACCGACCGCGATCCCCCGGCGCGCCGGCGCAAGACGCGGAGGCAAGGGCCGCGGATGCGGCCCGCCCGCCGTCCGAGAGACAAACCAAAGACCTTCGGATCGCGGGCCTACCGCGATCCGGGAGCGCAAAGCGCGACCGCGCCCAAACCGACAGTGACCCTCGGCGCGCCAGCGCACGGCGCGAAGGCAAGCCGTGCGGATGCGCGGCGCCCGCCGTCTGAGGGACAAACCAAAGACTCAAGCCGCCGCTCTGCGGCGGCGGCGCCCGATGCTCAGACCAGGAAAAGGTACATCAGCACCAGGATGATCGCGATCCCGCCGGCGGACCACGTCACGAAATGGGTGAAGCCGTTCCAGCTCGATTCGCGCTCGGCCAGGATGTCGCCAGCCTTCACCTCGACGAAATCATAGTGCGTCTGCTGTTCGGCCACGGTCCACCCCTGCCAATCGTGAGAGATCAGCGTTTAGAAAGGGCCGGGGCCAAGGGCAAGGGGTTCGCGAGCGACCCCGAGGCCGCCGGCACCCCCGACAACACCGCCCGGCCGGCCTCGACCCGCACCTGGCCGGCGGCGAGCCAGGCGAGGGCGGCCCGATAGAGGCGGTGTTCCTCGGCCAGCACCCGGGCGGCGAGGGCCGCCTCGTCGTCCTCTGGCAGCACCGGCACGGCGGCCTGGACGAGGATCGGGCCCTCATCCACGCCGGCCGTCACCAGATGCACGGTGCAGCCATGCAGCCGCACCCCGGCGGCGAGCGCCCGCGCATGGGTGTCGAGCCCCGGGAAGCAGGGCAGCAAGGACGGGTGGATGTTGATCAGCCGGCCCTCCCAGCGCGCGACGAAGCCTTCGGTCAGCACGCGCATGAAGCCGGCCAGCGCGATCAGCTCGATGCCATGCTTCGCGAATTCGGCTTCCATCGCGGCTTCGAAGCCGGCGCGGTCGCCGCGGAAGGCGCGGCTTTCCACCACGGCGGTCGCCACGCCGCGCGATGCGGCATGGGCGAGCCCCGCCGCATCGGCCCGGTTGGACAGCACCAGCGCGATCTCGGCCGGGTAGGCGGGGTCCTCGGCGGCGGCGAGCAACGCCGCCATGTTCGACCCGCGGCCCGAGATCAGCGCCGCGACGCGGCGGCGGGTCATCCCGGCCAGCCGGCGCCGAGGTTGTCGATGCGGACCTGCGCCTCGCCGGATCCGGCCTCGATGGTGCCGATGCGGCAGACCGTCTCGCCCTGTTCGGTCAGCAGGGCGGTGGCGGCGTCCACCGAATCGGGCGCGACCACGACCGCCATGCCGATGCCGCAGTTGAAGACGCGCAGCATTTCCTCCGCCGCGACCTCGCCGACGCGGGCGAGCCAGGCGAAGACCGGCGGCGGCGACCAGGCGCGCGCATCGATCACCGCGATGGTCCCTTCGGGCAGGACGCGAGGCAGGTTGCCGGGCAGGCCGCCGCCAGTGATGTGCGCGGCGGCCTTCACCAGCCCGGCGCGATGCGCGGCGAGCAGCGGCTTCACATAGATCCGCGTCGGTTCCAGCAACGCCGCGCCCAGCGTCTTGCCGGCGGCGAAGGGCGCGGGCGAATCGAGCCCGGCATTGCCGCGCTCGACGATGCGCCGGACCAGCGAATAGCCGTTGGAATGCACGCCGGAGGAGAGCAGCCCCAGCACCACGTCGCCGGGACCAACATCGCCCTTCGGCAGCAGCGCGCCGCGTTCGGCGGCACCCACCGAGAAGCCGGCGAGGTCGTAGTCGCCCTTGGCATACATGCCAGGCATCTCGGCCGTCTCGCCGCCCACCAGGGCGCAGCCGGCGATGCGGCAGCCCTCTGCGATGCCGGCGACCACCTGCTTCGCCGAGGCCACGTCCAGCGCTCCGGTCGCGAAATAATCGAGGAAGAACAGCGGCTCGGCGCCCTGCACCACCAGGTCGTTCACGCACATGGCGACGAGGTCGATGCCGACCGTTGCATGGTGCCCGGCATCAATGGCGACGCGCAGCTTGGTGCCAACGCCATCGGTGGACGACACCAGCACCGGATCGGTGAACCCCGCGGCCTTCAAGTCGAACAGCGCGCCGAAGCCACCCAGGCCCCCCATGGTGCCCGGCCGGTCGGTCGCCTTGGCCAGCGGCTTGATCGCATCGACCAGCGCGTCGCCGGCTTCGATATCCACGCCCGCCGCACGATAGGTGAGGGGGGAAGACGGGGAACTGGTCAGGGCGGCCTCCGATCGGGTAAGGCTGGGCGCAGGAAGTGCCGCGCAACGCGGCGCAAGGCGCCGGCCGCTGCGGCCGGCCACGAGGAAAGGGTCGGGGACGCGATGCCGGTCTGGTCCCGCACCGCGCGGGCGCGCGGAAAGAACCATGCGGCGGCGCTGTTCGCAACCGCGATGCTGATGCTCGCCCCGATGGCAGCCCCGCGCGCGCAGGATGCGCCGGCACCGATCAGCTTCACCCAGACCGGCGTGACCGCCGAGGCAACCGCCGAGAATGGCGTCATTGCCCGCGAACGGGCGCTGGCCAATGGCCGCCGCGCCGCCTGGCAGCGCATCGCCGAGGCCGCCGGCTCCACCCGGTCGCTGTCGGATTCGCAGATCGAGGCGATGACCACCTCCATCATCATCGAGGAGGAGCGCACCAGCCCGACCCGCTACACCGGGCGGATCACGGTGAATTTCAACCCGTCCCGCGCGCGGGGCTATCTCGGCACCGCGGCCGCCGAATCGGGCGGCGACAGCGGCGGCGGCAGCGGCACGCCATCCGACGCGACGGCCGACACGCGCCGCCCGCCCAGCGCCGGCCCGGCCGCGACCACCGTCGAGGCGATCGCGCTCTACGGCTCGCTGAACGAATGGCTGGAACTGCGCCGCCGGCTGCGCGACGCCACGGCGCGGCTGGACATCGTCGCCATCTCGACCGACCGCGCGCGGCTGCGCCTGGGCCTGCGCACCGCCCCCGGCGCGGCGGCGGAGGAGATGGCGCGCCAGGGAGTCACCTTCGCCCCCGGCTCCGGGGCGCCCGGCGATGCCTGGCGCGTGGCCCTTGGCGGACAGTCCTGACCGCCGCGACCGGCGGCCGGCGGCTGATGCCGCCGTCGATGGCGAGGCAGGGCTGTTCACCCTGCCCAACCTCATCACCCTGGCCCGGCTCTGCGCTGTGCCGGCAGCGGTGTGGCTGATGCTGCATCAGAGATTGGACATCGCCTTCCTGGTCTTCGTCGGTGCCGGCATCTCGGACGGCCTGGACGGCTGGCTGGCGCGGGTGCGCAACGCGCGCTCGGCGCTGGGCGCGCTGATGGACCCGGTGGCGGACAAGGCGCTGCTGGTGTCGGTCTATGTGACCCTCGCCGCGATCGGGATCCTGCCGGACTGGCTCGCCATCCTGGTGGTATTCCGTGACCTGTTGATCGTCGGCGGTTTCGTGGTGCTGTGGCTGCTCGGCATCTCGCGGCGCATCCGGCCGCTGCTGATCTCCAAGGCCAATACGGCGGCGCAGATCGCGCTCGCGGCCCTGGCATTGCTGCTGAAGGGCTACGATCTCGCCGCGCCTGACCTGCTGGATGCGATGACCTGGCTGGTCGCCTTCACCACCCTCGCCTCGGGCGTCGCCTATGTGCGGCAGGCGGCACGGCAGACCGGAAACGGGACCTCGTGACGCAGCCGCCGCTTCCGCCCCTCGCACCCCGCAGCGGGCCGCCGGCGCGCTTCCCGCCGCCCACGGCGCCGCGCACCGCGACGCGCGCCCAGCGCACCGCGCTGGTGGTGGGTTTCGCCGCGGCGCTGCTGTTCTGCCTGTGGCTGTTCCAGGGCATCCTGACGCCCTTCGTGCTGGCCGCCGTGGTGGCCTATTTCCTCGATCCGGTGGCGACGCGGCTGACGCGCATCGGCATCCGGAGGCCGCTCGCCGCCTTCCTGCTGATCTTTCTGCTGATGGCGACGGCGCTGATCGCCGCCCTGCTGTTCTACCCGCTGATCCTGTCCCAGATCGGGGTGCTGGTGCAGCGCCTGCCAAGCTACATCGCCGGCGTCGGCGCGCTGTTGCAGGACGGCTTGCAGCGGCTGGAAGAGGCCTTCGGCCCCGAGATGGTGGACCGCCGCTTGCGCGACCTTGCCATCAATCAGGCGGGGAGCATGCTGGCCTGGCTCGGCACCGCGACGACGCGGCTGATCGGCGGCGGCTTCGCGCTGTTCCAGGTCTTCACCCTGGTGGTCGTCGTGCCGGTGGTCGCCTTCTACCTGCTGCGCGACTGGCCCGGGATGCTGGCGCGCATCGAATCCTGGTTGCCGCGCCGCAACGCCGCGGTGTTGAGGCAACTGGCGCGCGACACCGACCGGGTGCTCTCCGCCTGGCTGCGCGGGCAGTTGCTGTGCTGCGCGGCGCTCGGCATCTTCTATGCCGTCGCGCTGCAACTGGCGGGGCTGGAACTCGGCCTGACCATCGGCCTGTTGGCCGGCGTGCTGACCTTCATCCCCTATGTCGGGTCGCTGACCGGCTTCGCCGCCGCCGTGCTGCTCGCCATGGGCCAGTTCGGCACCTGGAACGAGGTGCTGGTCGTCGTCGGCATCTTCCTGGTCGGCCAGACGGTCGAGGGATACGTCATCTACCCCTACCTGCTCGGCGACCGGGTGGAACTGCACGCGGTCTGGGTGATCTTCGCGCTGTTTGCGGGCGGCGTGGCCTTCGGGTTCCTGGGCGTGCTGCTGGCGGTGCCGATGGCGGCGGCGTTGGGAGTGATCGCGCGGTATTGGCTGCGGCGGTACCTCGAAAGCCCGCTGTATCTCGATCCGCCGCGGACGGGGACGTGAAGGGCGCGCGAAACCTGGAGAGGGGCTTTGCCCCTCGCCAAACCTCACCCGGGCAAAGGCCGAAGGGCCTTCCTGGCGGCCAGGATATGTCCGCTGGCGCAGTTGGAGGGGCTCTGCCCCTCCAAACCTCCCCGCCAAGTGCTTGGAGTACTTGGAACGCAGTTTTCTGGCGCGGGGCGCAACGGATGGAGCATCCCCTCCCAACACCCTTCGGGCGCAGGAGCGGGGCTCGGCACCATTCCGGCCGGGGCGCGGGGCGCCAGGTTGAGGTTTGCAAAGGCCTTTCGGCCTTTGGCCGGGTAGGGCGGGGAGGCACAGAGCCCCTCCCGCTGCCGCCAGCGCCATGACCGCGCCCTCCGGCGGCGCGCGGCAATTCGTCCTGCCACTGTCGCTGCCCGTCTCCTCCAACCGCGCCGATTTCCTGGAGGACGCCTCAAACGCCGAGGCGCTGGCCTGGATCGACCGTCCGGACCGTTGGCCGCTCGGCCGGCTGGCCCTGTTCGGCCCGCAAGGGGTGGGCAAGTCGCATCTCGCCCGTGCCGTGGCGGCGCAGCGCGGCTGGCGGCTCATCGCCGGCCCCACCCTGCGCGGCCTGCCGGAGCCCGCGGCCGGGACCGTGCTGGACGATGCCGATGCCGTCGCGGAGGAACGCGCCCTGCTGCACCTCATCAACCTCTGCGCCGAACGCGGCGAACACCTGCTGCTGATCGGCCGCGAGCCGCCCGCCCGCTGGCGCGTGTCGCTGCCCGACCTCGCCAGCCGGCTACGCGCGACCATGGCGATCGGCATCGGGTCGCCCGGGGATGCACTGCTTGGGGCGCTGCTGGCCAAGCACTTCGCCGATCGCCAGTTGCGCGTGGCCCCGGAGGTCCAGGCCTGGCTGCTGACCCGCCTGAACCGCGATGCAGCGACCCTGGCCGAGGCGGCCGCCCGGCTCGACCGCGCCGCGCTGGCCGCCCGGGTCCCGGTCAGCCGCGCCCTGGCGCGCGCTGTCCTGGCCGGCTGGGACGGCTTTGGTGCCGCGGAAGATGACGGTTCCGAGACAGGCTTCGCGGTGCCCTCGCCCGCCACGCCGGCCCTGCTGTAGGCTGTTGTCATGAACGACGTCGTCGAAACCGTCGATCCGGACCTTGCCGCGCTGCTGGTGAGCCCCGAGCGCTTCGCGAACCGGGAGCTGTCCTGGCTTGCCTTCAACCAGCGCGTGCTGGAGGAAGCGACCAATCCGCGCCATCCGCTGCTGGAGCGGCTGCGCTTTGTCGCCATTTCCGCTTCCAACCTCGACGAGTTCTATTCCGTGCGCGTCGCCGGACTGGTGGGGCAGGAGAGGGCGGGGATCGCCAAGGTCTCCCCGGACGGCAAGACGCCGGCGCAGCAATTGGCCGCCATCCATGAACGCGCGCTGGCGCTGATCACCGGGCAGCGCGCGGCCTGGCAGGAGCTGGAGGTGCTGCTCCGCGAGGCCGGGGTGGTCGTCTGCGGCCAGGCGGAACTCGACGCCGCGGATCGCGCCTGGCTGGAAGAGCTGTTCATGGAACGCGTCTTCCCCGTCCTGACGCCGCTCGCCGTCGATCCGGCGCATCCCTTCCCCTTCATCGCCAACCTGTCGCTCTGCATGGTGCTGAAGCTGGTGCGGGAGGAGGATGGCGGGACGATGCGGGCGCTGCTGCCGCTGTCCCCGCAGGTGCAGCGCTTCATCCGCCTGCCCCCGCGCGAGGGATCCCCCGGCATCCGCTTCGTGATGCTCGAGGACCTGATCGTGATGTTCCTCGGCCGGCTGTTCCCCGGCTTCATCCCCGCCGAGACCGGCCTGTTCCGCCTGATCCGTGACACCGATGTGGAGTTCGAGGAAGAGGCGGAGGATCTCGTCCGGTCCTATGAGACCGCGCTGAAGCGGCGCCGGCGCGGCATGCCGATCCGGCTGTCCGTCACCGCAGCGACGCCGCCGGACATGGTCGATTTCGTCGCCGAGGAATTGGGCGCGCCGCGATCGGAACTGTTCATCGTGGAGGGCCTGCTCGGCCTGTCGGACCTCACGCAGCTCATCGTCGAGGACCGGCCGGACCTGCTCTTCACGCCCTATACGCCGCGGTTCCCGGAACGCATCCTCGACTATGGCGGGGATTGCTTCGCGGCGATCCGGGCGAAGGACATCGTCGTCCATCACCCCTATGAATCCTTCGACGTGGTGGTGCAGTTCCTGCGCCAGGCGGCGCGCGATCCGAATGTCGTCGCGATCAAGCAGACGCTCTATCGCACCACCCGCGACAGCACGATCGCCAAGGCCCTGATCGAAGCGGCCGAGCAGGGCAAGAGCGTCACCGGCATCGTCGAGCTCAAGGCCCGCTTCGACGAGGAGCGCAACATCGCCATCGCGCGCGAGCTGGAAGCCGCCGGCGTGCAGGTGGTCTATGGCTTCGTCGAACTGAAGACCCACGCCAAGGTGTCGCTGGTGGTACGCCGCGAGGGTGCGCAGCTCCGCTCCTACGCGCATTTCGGCACGGGCAACTACCATCCAGTCACGGCGCGCATCTACACCGACCTGTCCTACTTCACCGCCGATCCGGCGCTGACGCGCGACGCGGCGAAGCTGTTCAACTTCATGACCGGCTATGCGCGGCCGGAGAGCATGGAGAAGCTCGCCTTCTCGCCGCTGACCATCCGCCCCTCGCTGCTCGCACTGATCGAGCAGGAGATCGCCTTCGCCAGGGAAGGCCGCCCGGCCGCCATCTGGATCAAGATGAACTCGATGGTGGATGAGACGCTGATCGATGCGCTCTACGCCGCGTCCCGCGCCGGGGTGAAGGTCGATGCCGTGGTGCGCGGCATCTGTTGCCTGCGCCCGGGCGTGAAGGGGATGAGCGACAATATCCGCGTGAAGTCGATCGTCGGCCGCTTCCTCGAACATTCGCGCATCGCTGTCTTCGGCAACGGGCACCGGCTGCCCTCGCGCCGCGCCAAGGTCTTCATCAGCAGTGCCGACTGGATGGCGCGCAACATGGACTGGCGCGTCGAGACCATGGTGCCGGTCGAGAATCCCACCGTGCACGCCCAGGTGCTCGACCAGATCATGGTCGTGAACCTGAAGGACACGATGCAGTCCTGGCAACTGGGCCCGGATGGCGAATGGACGCGCCTCGCGCCCGGCGACAAGCCGGTCTCGGCGCATGAGTACTTCATGACCAACCCGTCCCTGTCGGGCCGCGGCAGCGCGCTGAAAGGCACGCCGCGCCGCCCCCGCCAGGACCGCGTGATGCAGGACTGACACAAGTGGACAGCGCGATGCGAGAAGGCCCGGCCTGGATGGAGGACGGGCGGCGGTTGCCGCGCTCGGCCGTCGTCGATCTCGGTTCCAATTCCGTGCGCCTCGTCGTCTTCGAGGGGCGCGGGCGCAATCCGCAGGCCATCTTCAACGAGAAGGCGGTGCTCGGCCTCGGACGCGGCCTGGTCTCCACCGGCCTGCTGAACGAGGACGCGGTGGAGCAGGCGCTGACGGTGATGGTGCGCTACCACACTGTCGCCCGCGCCATGGGCGCGGAGCCGGTCGAGGTGCTGGCCACCGCCGCGGTGCGTGATGCGACCAACGGGCCGAGCTTCGTCGCGCGGCTGCGCGAGCGCCTGCCGGACCTCATCATCCGCGTGCTGACCGGGGAAGAGGAGGGGCTGCTCTCCGCCGACGGCGTGCTGCTGGGCTTCCCTGACGCCGATGGCGTGCTCGGCGATATCGGCGGCGGGTCGCTGGAGCTGGTGGAACTGGCGCATGGCCGCGCCGGGCGGGTAATGAGCCTGCCGCTCGGCGCCATACGCCTCGCCGAGCGCGCGAACAATGAGATCGCACGCGGCCGCGCCATGGCGACCGAGGAATTCAACCGCGTGCCTTGGCTGCCCGAGGCGCAGGGGCGCGACCTCTATCTCGTCGGCGGCGCCTGGCGTGCGCTCGCGCGCATGCACATCGCGCAGACGGCCTATCCGCTGTCGATCGTGCACCATTACGTGCTGTCGCGGGAGGAAGCGCGCGACCTGGCCGGCGTGGTGATGGCCGCGACGCGCCGCACGCTCGACCGCATGCCCGGCGCGCCGACCAAGCGCGTGCAGGACCTGCCCTGGGCGGCGATGGTGATGCGGCGCCTGCTGCGGGCCTCCGGCGCGCGGCGCGTCGTGTTCAGCGCGAACGGGCTGCGCGAGGGTTGGTATGCGCGGCACCTCGAATCCGAGGAACGTCAGCGCGATCCGCTGATCGCCGCGGCACGCGACCTGGCCGACCGCTTCGGCCGCGACCCGCGCCTGCTGCCGGCCCTCGCGCAATGGACGGCCGGACTGTTCGAGCGCGAGTCGACCGGCGATGCCGCGCTGCGCGTCGCCGCCTGCTGGGTCAGCGACGTGGGCAGCCACGACCATCCGGACTACCGCGCCGAGCACGCCTATTTCCGCATTCTGCGGCAGCCTGGCGTGGGGCTGGACCACCATGCGCGCGCCTTCCTCGCGCTGGCCATCGCGCTGCGCTACGAGGCGCTGCCGGATGCCGCCTTCCTCCAGGCGGCGCGCGTGCTGCTGGATGTCGCAGCGGTAAGGCGGGCGGAGATCCTCGGCGCTGCGCTGCGGCTCGCCTACACGCTGTCGGGCGGCACGCCCGAATTGCTCGCCGGAACCGCGCTGGAGCGCGAGGGGGGGCGGCTCGTGCTGCGCCTCGTCGAAGGCAGCGGCGTCTTCGCCGGCGAGAGCGTGATGCGCCGGGTCGAGGCGCTGGGCGCGGTGCTGGGGCTGGAAGCGGCGGTCGAGGTCGCCGCATGAGCGACGCCCCGCCCTCCGCAGGGGCGGGGCCGGACGGCATCACCATCCCCCACCACACGCCGCGGTCGGACTTTGTCGCCATGCTGGCGGCGGTTCAACGGCGGCCCTGACGGCGCCGCATCGCCGCAGCCGTCGTCATTCTCGCGATCATGGTGGTGGTCGCCTGGTTCAGTGCGGGATCGCTGCAGGGTCTGCGTGGCTTCGCCACGGCGGTCGCCGCGGGTGAGATGACATGGTGGTCTTGCCCCGCCATCATCGTGCCGGTGCTGCTGCCCTTCGCCGTGCATCACATTCTGGCGATGGTCGCGGGCCTCTTCTTCAGCCGGACCGCCCTCTCGCGCGAACCGATCGCGGTGACGCTCGATCCGGCGGAGATCACCGTCTCGGTCACCGGCTTCAGCTCCCGCATTGCCTGGGACCGCATCGAACGGGTCATTGAGACGTCCCGGCATCTGTTCCTGGTACTGGCTGCGCGGCAGGCCGTTGTGCTCCCCCGCCGCGCCGTCGCCACTGGCAGGCCGCGCGCGGCTTGGCACGACGCATCATTCCCCCCGCCGCCTGAAGACGCTCGGGGTGCCGGGTGCTCATACCGTGGGCGCCGGCTGCCCTGCGCGCGGACAGGGCGCGATCCGGATGGCGCGGAGGATCGACGCGATGGGCTGGGCGCGCCCGAAGCGTTGTCTATGATCCAGCCCGCGCGCTACGCGCCCATGTCGAGAACACGAAGGATCCGCAGTTCCATGTCTGATGCCGAAGCCCTGTCCCGTATTGCCGCCGCGATCGACGCGGGCTTCGACAAGGAAGTGGAGTTCCTGCAGGAACTGGTGCGATTCCCCTCCCTACGCGGGCGTGAGGCGCCCTTGCAGGACTGGTTCGCGCGCCAGATGGCCGAGCGCGGTTAT
Organism: Roseomonas alba; assembly: GCF_019430885.1. GTDB lineage: Bacteria > Pseudomonadota > Alphaproteobacteria > Acetobacterales > Acetobacteraceae > Neoroseomonas > Neoroseomonas alba. Next base: position 180,046 of record NZ_JAHYBZ010000001.1, read on the forward strand.
GCGGTCGACCGCTTTTCCATCGCCGACGTGCCCGAGCATCCCAAGATGGCACCGATGGTCGATGCCGATCCGGCGGCCTCCATCCAGGTCGTGGCCGCCCATCGTCCAAAGAACCCGACGGGCCGCAGCCTGATCCTGCAGGGCCATATCGACGTGGTGCCGGAAGGCCCGCACGAGATGTGGACCTACCCGCCCTATTCCGCGACCATCCGCGACGGCTGGATGTATGGCCGCGGCGCGCATGACATGAAGTCGGGCGTGGCCTGCATGGTCTTCGCCATGGATGCGATCCGCGCGGCGGGCTTCGAGCCGGCGGCGGATGTGTACATCGAGACGGTGACGGAGGAGGAGAGCACCGGCAATGGCGCGCTCGCCGCCCTGCTGCGCGGCTATCGCGCCGAGGCCGCGCTGGTGCCGGAGCCGACCGGCCACACCATCACCCGCACCCAGACCGGCACCATCTGGTTCCGCCTGCGCGTGCGGGGCGTGCCCGTGCATGTCGCCGTCGCGCAGGACGGCACCAACGCGATCATGTCGGCCTATGCGCTGATCAACGCCCTGTACGCGCACACCAAGGTGCTGAACGCGGAAGCCAAGGCCAGCCCCTGGTATGCGGACATCAAGGACCCCATCAAGTTCAACCCGGGCATCATCCGCGGCGGCGACTGGGCGTCCTCGACCCCCGCCTGGTGCGAGGTGGATTGCCGCATCGGCCTGATCCCCGGCATGACGCCGGAGGAAGCGATGGCCCGCATCGAATCCTGCGTGAAGACCGCGGCGCAGGGCGACGCCTTCATGGCGAACAACCCGCCCGAGATCATCTGGACTGGGTTCCAGACCGATCCCTACGTGCTGGAACCGGGCAGCGAGGCGGAGAAGGTGCTCGCCGCCGCGCATGCCTCGGTGCATGGGGGCGAAATGCCGGAGCGGCGCACCACGGCGGTGAATGACGCGCGCTACTACGGGCTCTATTTCGGTTTCCCGGGACTCTGTTACGGTCCCAAGGGGGAAGTTGCGCACGGCTTCGATGAACGCACTTCCATCGAGGATCTCCGGTCATGCACGAAGACCATCGCAACCTTCATCACCGAATGGTGCGGGCTGCGCCCGAGGGCCTGACGCGGCGCGCGCTGCTGGGCGCGGCGGGGGCTGCCCTCGCCGCGCCGGCACTGGCGCAGACGGACTGGCCGACGCGGTCCATACGCCTGATCGTGCCCTTCGCGCCGGGCGGGTCCTCCGACGTGCTGGCGCGGCTGATCCAGCCGGGCCTCGGCGCCGCACTCGGGCAGCCTATCGTGGTCGAGAACCGCTCGGGCGCCGGCTCCATGCTCGGTACCGAGGCGGTCGCGCGCGCGCCGGCCGATGGCTACACGCTGCTGCTCGCGGACCTGCCCTACACCATCGTGCCGGCGCTTCAGGCACGCATGCCCTATGACGTCGAGAAGGACCTGGTGCCCGTCGCCATGGTTGGCGTCGCACCGCTGCTGATCTTCGGGCATCCGTCCCTGCCGGTGCGGAACGCGGCGGAATTCGCCGCGCTCGCCAAGGCGCAGCCGGGGCATTTCACCTATGGCTCAGGCGGCGTCGGTGCTGCCTCCCACATGATGGGCGAGCTGTTCCAGGCGGTCACCGGCACGCAGTTGACGCATGTGCCCTATCGTGGCGGCGGCCCGGCCATCCAGGACCTCGCGGCGGGCAACATCAACACGGTGTTCGTCACCGTGGCCTCGGCCGCGCCGCAGCTTTCCTCCGGGCAGATCCGCGGCCTCGGCGTCATGGCGGCGGAACGTATGCGCAGCCATCCCGACATCCCGACCTTCCGCGAACAGGGCATCGACCTGATCGCCGAGCATTGGTGGGGGCTGCTGGCCCCCGCCGGCACGCCGGTGCCGGTGATCGATAAGATTGCCGCGGCCATGCCGGCCGTGCTCGCCGCACCCGACATGACCCCGCGGCTGGAGGCCCTGGCGGTGATCGCCCGGCCCGACGGCCCCGCTGCCTTCGGGCAGCGCATCCGGGAGGACCTGGTGCGCTATCGCGACATCGCGCGGTCGCGGGGCATCACCGCGCAGTGACGCTCGCGGATTTCCTCGATCGCATCGCCGCCGACGATGGGATCGCCGCGGATTTCGCGGCGATCTGCGACACCGGCGGCCGCCTGCAGGGCACGGCCAGCGCGGAGCGTGGCTTCGTGCTGATGGAGGAGCGCCTTGCCATGCTCGGCGCCGTCCGAAAGGAGCCGGTGGCCTATGCCGGCTGGCACTGTCGCGACGCGCGGTTGATCGATGTCGCGACAGGCCGCGACCTCGCCTGCGCGCCGCTGCTGGGGGCAGCGAGCACGCCGGCGGAGGGCCTGGTGCTCGACAGCATGGATTGCGGACGCGGCGTGCCGGGGGATTTCTCCGGCGCCGCCGGGCGCGCGGTGCTGGCGCGGCATGAGTATCCCTTCTCCGCCGGGACGGTGCATCGGCGGGTGAAGCTGGCGGCAGCGCAGGAGGCCGGGGCGGCAGCCTTCCTGATCGTGCAGCCGGAACCCGGCATCGGGCCGGTCTCCGGCTCCTCGGGCCGCGCGGGCGGGGTGGGGATTCCCGCCATGGGCATCTCGGCCGAAGCGGGCGCGCTGCTCGCCGAGGGGCGCAAGGTGCGGGTGACGCTGCTGGGCGAGGATCATCCGGCCACGACGCCGACGCTGGTGCTCGACCTGCCGGGGCGCGGCGAGCAGCGCGTCGTGCTCTCCGCCCATCTGGACGGCCATCCGCTGGGGGAGAGCGCCATCGACAACGCGACGGGCCTCGCTGCCGCACTGTGCCTGGCGCGTGCGGCGGCGCCGGTCGTCGCCGGCTGCGCGCGGGGGCTGACGGTCTGCATCTTCGGTGCCGAGGAATGGGCGCTGGCCGGGTCCAAGGCTTGGCTCGCGCAGCTTGCCCCATCGCGCAGGGCGGCGATGGCGGTGAACATCAACCTCGATTCGATTGCCGGCGGCCCCTCGCTGACGGCGCTGACCAGCGGCTTCGCGATGCTCGGCCCCTTCATGCAGGACGCGGCTGCGAAGATCGGGCGGACGCTGCGCACGCATCAGCCGCTGATGACCAATTCAGACCACGCGAACTTTGCCGCCTGCGGCATTCCCGCGGCGCGGCTGATCGCCGGCTTCGACGAGCCGGGCAGTGCGTTGCGCTACCTGCTGACCGCTGCCGATCGGCGCGCCATCGTGCCGATGGATCAGTTGCGGACGGCGACGGTTACGGCCGGGGCCATGCTGTGGGAAGCGCTGAACGCGCCGGACGAGGTGATGCAGCGCCTGCGGGCCGCGTCGTAGCCCGGGGGCAGCAAGGGCCGCGCGGTCGGACAGCGGCGCGACCGGAGGGGCTCTGCCCCTCCGGCCCTCGGACGAAAGCAGACGCCCAGCCAGCAACGCCCCCTTCCGCACCGCGTCCGACAGTGATCTGCTGGTGCGAACGACGATCCATCGGGGGAAGCGCGGCTTGTACGACTTCATCATCGTCGGCGGGGGTTCCGCCGGCTCGGTTCTGGCGCATCGGCTGTCGACACCCGGCGCCAACAAGGTCCTGCTCTGCGAGGCCGGCCCCGACACGCCACCAGGCCAGGAGCCGGCGACCATCCTCGATACCTATCCCGGCACGGCCTATTTCGATCCGCGTTTCCACTGGACCGAGCTGAAGGTCCGCACCCAGGTCGTCTCCCACAACAACCCGCAGGCCGACCGTCCGCCGCTGCGGAAATACGAACAGGCGCGGGTGCTGGGCGGCGGGTCTTCGATCAACGGCCAGATGGCCAATCGCGGCGCGCCGCACGACTACGACGAATGGGAACAGCGCGGCGCCGCCGGGTGGAACTGGGACGCCGTGCTGCCCTACTTCAAGAAGGTCGAGCGCGACCTCGATTTCGACAATGAATGGCATGGGCAGCAGGGCCGCATCCCGGTCCGCCGCGTGCCGGAATCGCAGTGGCCGGAGCATTCCCGCGCGGCGGCCGAGGCCTTCCGCCAGGCCGGCTACAAGACTCTCGCCGACCAGAACGGCGCCTTCGAGGACGGCTATTTCCCGGTGACCGTGAACGTGACCGAGACCTCGCGCGTCTCGGCCGCGATCGGCTACCTGGATGCGGAGACGCGCAAGCGGCCGAACCTCACCATGTCCACCGAGACGCAGGTGATGGGCCTGATCTTCGAGGGCACGCGCTGCGTTGGCATCCGCGCGCTGGTGAAGGGCCAGGAACAGGAATTCCGCGGTCGGGAGATCATTCTCTGCACCGGCGCGATTCATTCGCCGGCGCATCTGATGCGGGCGGGGATCGGGCCGGCGGCGCACCTGAAGGACCTCGGCATCGAGGTCCGCGCCGACCTGCCCGGGGTGGGGCAGGGGCTGATGGACCATCCGGCGATCTCGCTGTCCTGCTTCATCAAGCCCCAGGCACGGCTGAACCGCACCCCCCTGCGGCGGCACATCAATGTCGGGCTGCGCTTCTCCTCGGGTATCGAGGGAGCGCCGGCCGGCGACATGTTCATGGCGGCGGCCAGCAAATCCGCCTGGCATGCGGTGGGCGAGCAGATCGGCTCCATGCTGACCTGGGTGAACAAGACCTACTCGCAGCGCGGCCAGGTGCGGCTGCTGTCCACCGATTGGCGCCAGCATCCGGATGTCGAGTTCAACCTGCTGTCCGACCGGCGTGACCTCGAACGTCTGATGATCGGATTCAAGCTGGCGGCGGCGCTCAATCTCAGCGCGCCGCTCGCCGCTGTTTCGACGGATCCCTTCCCGGCCTTCTATTCCGACCGCGTGCGGAGGATCGGCGTGGTCAATCCGCGCAACCGCTTCCTCACCTCGCTCATCGCGAAAATCCTCGATGGGCCGGCCGTGCTGCGGCGCGCGATCATCGACCGCTACGTCGTCGAGGGCTTCACCTTCCGCCAGGTGATGGAGGATGACGAGGCGTTGGAGGAGTTCATCCGCAAGGGCACGATCGGCGTCTGGCATGCGTCCTGTTCCTGCCGCATGGGGGCGGAAGGCGACCCGATGGCGGTGGTGGACAATGCGGGCCGGGTGCGCGGCGTGGCCGGGCTGCGGGTGGTCGATGCCTCGGTCTTCCCCGTGGTGCCGTCCGCCAACACCAATTTCCCGACCCTGATGACGGCGGAGAAAATGGCCGACGCCATCCTCGCTGGACCCGGCTAAGGCGCCGCCGGGGCGCGCCGCGCAGACAGCGCTTGGCGGCCGGCGCCGGGCACGGGCATGCTTCCTGCGGGACGTCCGCAACGAAGGCGGCCCGTGCTTCTGAATCTGGGAGAAATCATTGATGACAAGCATTCGTGCCCGCGTCGCGGGCCTGGCTGCGGCCGCGGTCATGGCCGTGGCCGGGCAGGCTTCGGCCCAGACCGCTGGCCCTGACACGGTCGGCGCGATCCGCGCCCGTGGGCAGCTCATCTGCGGCGTGGCGATCAACTCCGCAGGCTTCGCTCTGCCGGACAGCCGGGGCGAGATGCGCGGCCTCGATGCCGATACCTGCCGGGCGGTCGCCGCGGCGATCTTCGGTGATGCGACGAAGGTGCGCTTCCTGCCGAACACGACGGTGCAGCGCTTCCCCATGCTGCAATCCGGCGAGATCGACATGCTCGCGCGCAATACGACCTGGACCATGGCGCGCGAGACGCAGCTCGGCCTCGCTTTCGCCGGCATCAATTTCTACGACGGCCAGGGCTTCATGGTGCGCAAGACCTCCGGCGTGACCTCGGCCCGGCAGCTCGATGGCGCGACGGTCTGCGTGCAGCCAGGCACGACGACCGAACTGAACCTGACCGACTACTTCCGCACCAACAACATGCGCTTCACCCCGGTGGTGATCGAGAATGTCGAGGAGATCCGCTCGGCCTTCATCTCCGGTCGCTGCGACGCCTATACCAACGACGCCTCCTCGCTCGCCTCCTTCCGCGCGACCCAGCAGAACCCGGACGACTTCCTGCTGTTGCCGGAGCTGATCTCCAAGGAGCCGCTGGGGCCCGTGGTGCGCAAGGGCGACTGGCGCTTCTTCGACATCGTCCGCTGGACGCTGTTCGCGCAGATCGCGGCCGAGGAACTCGGCGTGACCAGCGCGAATGTCGAGGAACTGGCGCGCACCAGCACCAACCCCGACATCCAGCGGCTGCTGGGGCGCACGGGCGATCTCGGCCAGTCGATGGGCGTGGCGAACGACTGGGTGGTGAAGATCATCCGCCAGGTTGGGAACTACGGCGAGATGTACGAGCGCAACATTACCCCGATCGGCATTCCGCGCGGCGTGAACCGGCTGTGGCGTGACGGCGGGCAGCAATACGCGCCGCCGATCCGCTGAGGCGGCGGATGGAACCGGAGAGAGGCTTTGCCCCTCTCCGGACCTTGGCGGCAGTGCCGCCAAGCCCACCAAACGCCGCAAGGCCTTTGGAAACCGTCACTTGGCGCCGGGCGCCAGGAGCAGGCTCAATGCCGAGACCCGCACCTGCGCACGAAGCGCGCTGGGGGACAGTATGGCCGTCGTGCAGGGCACCAACTGTCCGGCGGTCCAGGCCATCTATGGCCTGGTGGGGAGAGGCTTGGAGAGGGGTGGCGCCCCTCTCGAATCGCCATCAGCCCGGCGGCGGCGCCACAGGAATGGCGGCGCGATACGGCTCGATCCGATAGGTATCCTGCTTGAGGATCGCGATGCGCCCCGTCGCCCCATAGCGGGTCGACCCGTCCGCCGCGCGGCCAACCGTATAGCGCCAGGCGCCGACCTGTCCGTCCGAGGCGAGCTTGCGCGCGATGCGCTCGGCTTCCGGCCCGCTGCCCATGGCGGCAAGTTCGGCCGGGGTCAGGCCGATGATGACCTCGTCGCGCTGGGAGACGACGCGGAACAGCAGGATCGCCGGTTCCTGCGCCGCGACGGGCAGGGCGAGGGCGAGCGCCGGCAGAGCCAGGGCGAGGCGACGGGTGACGGGCGACATGCGCGTGTTTCTCCATGGGGCGCGGCCGCGGCGTTGAGCGGCCAAAGGCCCGGCGGGCGCAGTCTTGCCGCGCCGCCGTGAGGATCGCCAGCGATCATTGTCACAGCGCGCCAAGACGAAAGGGGGCGGCAGGTCTCCCCGCCGCCCCCTTCATATTCGTCCAGTACCGGGCGGTCAGCCGACCGTCAGGCGGCGCTCCGCGACCTGCTGCTTCATCGACTTCTGCAGCTTCTCGAAGGCGCGGACCTCGATCTGGCGGACGCGCTCGCGGCTGATGTTGTACTGCTGCGAGAGTTCCTCGAGCGTGGTCGGCTCTTCCTTCAGGCGGCGCTCGATCAGGATGTGGCGCTCGCGCTCGTTCAGCGTCTTCAATGCCCCGGCGAGGAGGTCGCGGCGGTTGGTCATGTCCTCCCGCTCGGCCAGTTCCTCTTCCTGGCTTTCGCCATCATCGACCAGCCAGTCCTGCCACTCGCCTTCGCTGTCGGCGCGGACGGGCGCGTTCAGGCTGTGGTCGGGGCTCGACAGGCGGCGGTTCATGCTGACGACGTCCTGTTCGGGCACCTGCAGGGTATGGGCGATCTTCGCCACCTGCTCGTCCTTCAGGTCGCCTTCCTCGAGCGCGGACATCTGGGCCTTCAGCCGGCGCAGGTTGAAGAACAGCTTCTTCTGCGCGGCGGTGGTGCCCATCTTCACCAGCGACCAGGAGTGCAGGATGTATTCCTGGATCGCGGCGCGGATCCACCACATCGCGTAGGTGGCGAGGCGGAAGCCGCGTTCCGGGTCGAAGCGCTTGACCGCCTGCATCATGCCGACATTGCCTTCGGAGATCAGTTCCCCGACCGGCAGGCCGTAGCCGCGGTAGCCCATGGCGATCTTCGCCACCAGGCGCAGGTGGGAGGTGACGAGCTTGTGCGCGGCACGCTCATCGCCTTCGTCCTTCCAACGCCGGGCGAGGGAAAGTTCCTCTTCCGGCGACAGCATCGGGAACTTGCGGATCTCCTGCAGGTAGCGGGAGAGATTTCCCTCGGTCGCCATTGGAATGGCCATGCTGGAAGCCATATTGATATCTGCCTCCTGGGCCGGGCGGGCCCCCCGTGACGGCGGGGCGCGGTACGGCCATAGCCTCGGTTTCGTCGCTATCCTCCGGGCCCGACCCGGGCCGCCGGCCCCTGTCACGACGGGGCAAGCCGGACGGGGCGCTGTGCGTGGCACCCATCGGATTCCGACAACGCTCTTGTAGCCCCTTCGGTTTCGCGGTGCAAGAAAAACCGACTGCAATAGTCGGGTTACCCGGTGTTACCGTCCAGCAACGCAAGCAATCTAGCGAAGTCGGCCGGTAAGGGGCTTTCGAAAGAGAGCGACTGCTTGGTTACGGGGTGTCGGAAGCCCAGCGTTGCGGCGTGCAGTGCTTGGCGGGGGAAGGCGAGCAGGGCCTCGCGCTGGACCGCCGGCAGGGTGCGGGCGGCCGCCGGGGTACGGCGGAGGTAGACCGGGTCGCCGACCAGGGGATGGCCGATATGGGCCATATGGACGCGGATCTGGTGGGTCCGGCCGGTCAGCAGGCGGCATTCGACCTGGCTGACGGCGGTGCCCCAGCCGCGCTTCACGGCATAGCGCGTGGTGGCCGGCTTGCCGCCGCGTTCGACGACGGCCATGCGCTTGCGATCCACCGGGTGGCGGCCGATGGGGGCCGAGACCTCTCCCTGCAGCGGTTCGGGCAGGCCCCAGACCAGGGCGAGATAGGCACGGTCGAGGTCGCGGGCGGCGAAGGCCTCGGACAGGGCGCGGTGGGCGCGGTCGGTTTTGGCCGCAACCATGACGCCCGAGGTGTCCTTGTCCAGGCGATGGACGATGCCGGGGCGCTTCTCGCCACCGATTCCCGGCAGGTCGTCGCCGGCATGGGCGAGCAGGGCGTTGACCAGCGTGCCGTCGGGGTTGCCCGGGGCAGGGTGCACCACCAGGCCCGCGGGCTTGTCGATGACGATGAGGTCGGCGTCCTCGAAGAGGATGGTCAGGGGAATCGCCTGGGCTTGCGGCGTGGCGGACACCGGCGGCGGGACGTGGAGGCGATACAGTGCGCCGGCGCGGACCGGCTCGGCCGGGTCCTTGATCGGCACGCCGTCGCGGGTTCCGTGCCCCGCTTCGATCAATGCCTTGACGCGGGAGCGCGAGAGCGAACCTATCGCCTCCGCCAGGAAGCGGTCGGCGCGGGTGCCGGCGGCTTCAGGCGGTGCGAGGATGTCTGTATCGCCGGATGCGGATCCGGCAGGCGAGGGGGATGGTGTGGCTGCGCTCAAGGCTCTGGTGATCGGAATGGGGGTGCTGATCGTGGCGGGCACCGTGGCGCTCGCGGTGCTGCTCGTCCAGCGTCTTGGCAATGGGACGCCGAGCGGCGGGTCGGCTTCGGTGCTGTCCCTGGCGCAGCCGGAAGGTGCGCGAATCGCCGGGGTCGCGGCCACCGATCGCGCCCTGGCGGTGTGGGTGACGCGGCCGGATGGGGAGCGCGTGATCCTGCTGGACCCCAACGGGACGCGGCGGATCGGGGAGATCCGGCTCCGCGATTGAGGTCCCGCGTGCTTTTCCTGCCGATCGGCGCAGAAGGCGGCTTGATCCCTCCGGAAGGGGGGGCTAGAAGCCGGCCTCCGGCACGGGTCCCCTTCGTCTAGAGGCCTAGGACACCGCCCTCTCACGGCGGTAACAGGGGTTCGAATCCCCTAGGGGACGCCATCTTCTTCGCGAAGCTGTTGTAATCGCTGAAGAAGATGGCCCTTGCGCTCAACGGCCCCTCGTCCGGCCCCCTTATCCGCTTTTCGACGGTCGCCATGGTTCGCCGTGGCGCTTGATGGGGTGCCGGTCCTGATCTCACCGCGAGGTGGGCGCCGAGCAGCGCGGATTGACTGCTCGGCGCCGCCCGCCGACCCCGCCGACTACGCGGGTACGGTTACCGAGACGGGCGCGGACACAGCGCGGTGACGTGCTCGGCCTATTCGTCGCGCAATGGCATGTCGATCATCCAAAGGGCGTTGTTGACCAAGGAATTTGGGTCAACGTCCCAATGCTCCTCACGCCAAACTAGGCGGAGGTCAGTTGAGTCGAAATAGCCTAAACGATCGAGCGCCACTGCCTGAAGCAACTTCATCGCGTCACGAATTGACACACCTTCGGCAGCTGAATCGATCACTGGATCGCCAGCTTTGAGTTTTATCTCACTCATCTATTCAGTCTCCTTGAAGCGCGTCGCCGGCTTGGCGACACCGCGGAGAAGGCCACCGCGCGGCCTGTCCTTGGGCCGCGATTAATTCCTCTTCCCTGCTGACGTGGCACCGGCCGCGAACGGGCATGGTCCGCCGCGGCCAACACTCGAATTAATCGCGGCCCTGCCTGGCCCCGGGCTGGCCGAGGATCAGCTCCGTCAGATCACGACGACGGAGAGAACCAGTGAGCCGCACCGACATCACAAAGCGCTACGTCACCGTGCCGCAGGCCACCGAGATGTTCAGCATCTCGAAGCAGACGCTCTACCGCCTCCGCAAGGAAGGCGGAGTGCGCATGCTGAAGGCCGGTCGCCGCACGCTGGTCGAAGTTGCTTCGGTCGAGGAGCACCTGCACCGCAATCCTGTCGGGCGCGTCGTCGATCCAGATGTTCGCCACCGTGGCGTGGCGGCGCACTGATGCACATCGCGAATGCGTTCGGTGGCGTTGCCATCGTGAACAACATCGCGCTGATCCGGCCGAAACGGATTGGAGCGGACCTTTTTGAGTTGGAGATCGTCCCGCCGCCCGGCGGCTCGCTCGATGAACACGCGATGGTGACGATGCGCGAAGTCACGTGCCACGGCTCTGAAGTCGTCCGCATGTGCCACGTCGCCCCTCATCTGTTCGGCGGCAGCGCCCCGGACCTCCTACGCCGCCTGGAGAAGAACCAGTGACCAAGCATTTCCGCACCGACAGCGCCTCCTCGCGCGATGCCCGCGCCGAGATGATCCGCAGCATCAGCTCTGGCTGGCGTGCGTCGCCTGTCCGCGCCACCCCGCCACGCGTGATGCGCGAGGACCGCAGCGGCGACGCCGCGGACGTCCAGCGGTTCGACTTCATCTCGCTGGAAAGCGCGCAGGTGACGCCCGAAGGCTGGATCATGGACTCGCCCATCGTGAGCCGGACCGGCGTCTTCGAGTACCCGCGGGGCGACGGCACCGTTCGCCGCGAGTATCGCCCGCCCGAGGAAGTGTTCGCCGCCGCGACCCTGAGCTCGATGCGCGGCGCGCCGGTCACTGACGGTCATCGTGGCCGGGTGACGAAAGACGCGCACACCTCCGCCATCATTGGCACGGTCATGTCCGAGGGTCGGCGCGACGGTGATACCGTGGTCGCTGAAGTCGTGATCCACGCGCCGAACCGCATGGGAACAAAACGGGAACTATCGCTCGGCTATGCGGTCGAGATGGACATGACGCCGGGCGTCACGCCCGATGGCCAGCCCTATGACGCCATCCAGCGGAACATCCGCATCAACCACCTCGCCGTGGTCGAGCGGGGCCGGGCCGGCATTGCGCGACTGCGGCTCGATGGCGGCGACGCGCAGTCCGAGCCCAGCTCGGCGCGCGGCCTGCGGGCACGCACCTATGACCGGGTGCCCGTCCGCACCTCGGCCCGCGACGCGCGGCGACAGATGGTCAGCGCGCTGCGAGACGACAGCGCGGGCGCCTTCCGCGAGGACGGCATCGATCTTTGGGCGAAGGGCGAACCGATCCGGCCCCATGTGCCGACGCGTCCGCCCGAGCCGCCCAAGCGGCCTGATCCGCCTCAGGTCCATGATGGGCGCGATGTGTTCCCGAGCCCCGAGAAGGTTCTCGCGCATTGGGAACGCCTGAAGGCCGCAGAGGCGCGGGACAATGCAGCGCGCGCAGCCGCGCAGTCACCTGCGGGGCTGGCGGCAGCCGCCAAGCAGGAGGCAGACCGTCAAGCCGCTGCGCAGGCCGCTGAGCAGGCGCGGGCTGCCTCGGTCGCGACCATCGTCGCTGCCTACGGCGAGGGCGCCGTTGTCCACCTGAAGGCTCGCGCCGATGCCGAGAAAGCCGAGGCCGCACGCCGCGAAGCCGCGCAGGCTGCCGCTGCTGCCGCGGAGGCGCAGCAGCGCGAGGCTCGGTCGAAGGCGGCCGAGGAAGCCCGCACCCGGACCGCCATGCGGGCGCTGCTGAAGCGTCGTCGGCTGGAATTCCCCGAAGTGCCGGTGCTGCTGGATGGCGAGCTGGTGCCGGCCGACATGCTCGACGACTGCCTGCCGTTCTTGCGGCTGGAGGCCGACCCGATTGCTCGGCTCACGGAACTGCTGACGCGCGGCGCAGTGGCCGAGGCATGGCGGGCGGACCCCGACCGGGCGCAGCGCAATGGCCATCGGCGCCCGAGCCGGAAGGCCAACCTCGACCTCGACATCGCCGACGACATCGCCACTTGCGGCATCCATTTCCGTACCCTGGCGGCGCCGCTGTTGCTGACTTCGGCGGCGGTCTGAGGAGGGGCGGCACGATGCACTCGTTCAACCCTGCCTCATCGACAACCGACCCCCAGGCCGGCCTGTGCGCTGGCCTCGTTGACCCGGTTGAGGGGCTTCGCCCACTGACCAGCCGTATCGGTGCTTGGCGCTGCGACAGCGTCGGCGACCGACGGGCCGCGCCTGGCTGGGAGCGCAGAGAAGATGTGCACATTTTCAGCTCGCCCGATGCCGTGATGGAATTCTGGTACGGCCTGACGGACACCGCGAAGGCGGCCGAAGTCGCGCGCACTGCGCGAGCGATGCGCCGGCTCCTGATGCGCCCGGCGCGGCTCGAATTCCCGCGCGTGCCGGTGCTGCTCGACGGTCAGCGGATGAAGGACGCAATGCTGGACGACGCGTTCCTCTATCTGCGCGTGGAGCGCATGAGCCGACAGCGGGCCGGCGCTATCGAGGGCTTCGATCCGTTCGCGTTCCTCGCGCATGCCCTGACCAACGTGATCGCGCAGATCTGGAAGGCCGACCCGATGCGCGCCTCGCGTTGGCCGGTCAGTGAGCGGCGCTGGCAGCAGAATCTCGATAGCGACGAAAGCGAGGACATTCGCCTGCTCGGCATCTGCGCCCGCACGCTGGCGGGGCCGCTGCTGCTGACTTCGGACATGGTCTGAGGAGGGCTGCTGCGTGACGAACCGCCCCAGCCCGCAAGACGAAGGTGCGCCATGCGCTCCGCGTGGCCCGGTCCCCAACATGCCGGGCTTTGGAGAGATGTTCCTGTTCCTGATGGAAAGCGCGCTCCGGCATCGGGGCGATGCGGCCGCCATGCAGGGTGACCTGCGCGCCACCCTCCGCCGCGCTCGCGCGACGCACGAGGCCATGCAGCGTGTCTTCGGGGGCACCAAGCCGACCAATGAGGAGGACCCTGGCCCGTGATTGTTCGCGAACTCATCACCCGCCTTTCCTACAAGACCGACGACCGCGGCGCCCACGACTACGAAGCCCGCTTCAACGCGCTTCGGGCGCGTGCTGCCGGCGTCGTCGCCGCCATCGCCGCGGTCGCGGCAGCCGTGGGGACAATCGGCACGCTCGTCGCGCGGGCCGGCGACCGCATGACCGCCTCGCTGGCGAAGATCGAAAGCGCCATCGGTCGCTCGGCCACCAGCGCGGGCGAGGCCGAGGACGTCTATTCGCGGTTGTACGACGCCAGCCTCCGCACCGGCGTCTCGGCCAACGACAGCGCCGACGCCTTCGCCCGATTCAACCTCGCCATGCGCGACCTGGGCCGCCCGGCTGGCGACACGGTCGATCTGATTGAGGGGTTGCAGGCCGCTGCCATCAATGCCGGCGTCGGCACGCAGGAGCTGACCGGCGCCATGATCCAGCTGGGCCAGGCGCTGGCCTCGGGCAAGCTCCAAGGCGACGAGTTCCGTACCCTGCGGGAGAATATGCCGGCCTTCCTGCGGGACGTTGCGCGGGAGCTGAACGTCACCATGGCGCAGCTGATGGAGCAGGCCGAGAAGGGCCTGCTCACCCCGGCGCGCCTGATCCTGGCAATGCTGAATGCGTCGCGCACTGCCCGGCAGGAGCTGTCCCGCGCGCCGCTCACCATGGCGAGGGCCTGGGCGACCCTTGGGAACGCGACGGCGCGCTTCCTCGCCGATATCGACCGGGCCACGCAGCTGTCCCAAATCCTGGCGCACATGTTCCGCCGGGCGGGGCAGGGCATCGAGTGGATGCGGCAGAAGCTGGCGCCGGTCGGGCGGATCATCCGCGACCTCGTGGAACGCCTAGGCGGGGCCGATGCGGTGGCGCGCACGCTCATGTTCGGGCTCACGGGCTTGGCTGTGGCACTGGCCCCGCTGTGGGTGACGGCGGCAGCCGTCGCCGCAGCGTTCGTCGCGCTGGGAGCAGCCTTCTTCTTCTGCTGGGCCATTGCGGAGGACTTCTTCGCCTGGGTCACGGGCGAAGACATCGACACGCTGTTCGGGCAGATGTTCGGCGACTTCGCCAACGTCGCGCAGCCCTTCATCGACGCCTGGAACTGGATGGAAAGGACCGTCCTGGCCGCGCTGCGCACCATCGCGCAGGAATGGTCCCGCTTCACCAACTCCGAGCAGGTCGCGGAGATGGGCCGCATCCTGTCGGGCGTGGCGGCGCTGATCCTCGATGCCTGGGGGCCGGTGAAGCAGTTCTTCGTCGACCTCTGGGACAGCATTCAGCGCGGCGCCGACGCAGTGATGGAGGCGATCCGCCCCCTGGTCGAGCTTGTGGAACGGCTGGTGGGGGCTGTGTCGCGCCTGACCGGGTCCGCTCCTGGCAGCACGGCGGCACAAACGCCCTCGGGCGTGGGCTCGGTCGGCGAGGCTGGCAGCGGCGGCACGGGCATAACGACCGACCCCGCCACGGGTCAGCGCCGCGTGCGGCAGGGCCTCAACCGCGCCGGCCGGCCGCCGATCAGCCTGCAAAGCCTGACCACCCCACCGTCCGCAGGTCTGACGGATCGGATGCCCGGCACGACGAACAATGTCCATCAGGAAGCCGTCGTGAACATCAACCAGACCGTGAACGCGACGGGGCCGAACCCTGCCGAGATCGCCGCGGCGGCCGGCATGGGCACGCGGCAGGCCTCGGGCGCCTCGGTCGAGGCGTGGCAGGGCGCGTTCTCTCGCGCTTTGGCGGGTGCGCACTCCCGTGTGGAGCCCGCGGCCCAGTGAGCGCGCGCCGTTTCAGTTGCCGGGCCGTGGGAATGGCGAGGGCTCTGCGCCTCGCCGCCCCGCGGCTCGGTGGGCAGCAGGCGGGGCGGGTGGGCACGCGCCTCGCCCAGGTGATGGTGTCCCGCCTGCTGCCGCCCATGCATCGAGCCGGAGGAGTGTGACCGTGACCGCTGATAGCCACCCCACCAACGCGGGACCGAGCGCCGCGCCGAGCGGGCAGGAGGTTTGGCAGATGTGCTTGGCCCAGGACCACATGACCTTCCAGACATTGGAAGAGGAGTTGGTCGTGGCGTTGTTGACCTGGGCGGCGCAGCAGCCGGGTGATGGACCGGTACCGGCCGCGCACCAGCCGCTCATGATGCGCATCGACGATTTCATCGACAAGGTCGGCTGCGCGCACATTCATTCCGACGTGCTCGCGAAGCTGCAAGCCGAGATGTGGCGGCGCGGGGTGCGCTACCGCTTCACGGATGAGGCTGGCGCAGCGGACGGCGGCGCCTGGGTCCAAGTGTGGCTGGACGACTACCTCGCGCTCGGTCTGCCGGGCATGGCGCGGCAGCTGCGGCGGTCCCGCGGGTGGTTCGTGGCGCGTGCGCTCGACAGCGACGTTCGCCGCCGCATGGCCGAGGCCGCGCTGGCCCAGTACGGCGAGGGCCCGCCCGATGCTGCGCAGGAGGTCGCCCTGTTGGCCGCGCTGCGCCGCGTGCGCCACGAACAGGCCCGCATACGCGATGCCATGGCCCAGATGACCGATGCGCAGGTCGAGCCCGAGGCCTGACGTTCAGGATTCCGCGCCGGAAACCATCGGGCTGGTCGAGATGATGGTGCGTCCTGGAGATGGCGGATCGCTGGCATCGCGAACCCCTCCAACGACCCCTCCGGTGGCGCACGAAACCCGAATGCAGAGGAGATGAATCAGTGAGCACCATGCACTATGCAGCGATCGATGAAGCGATCGTGGTCGCGATCCTCGATCTGATGAAGGCGGTGCCCTGCCGTCAGACGAACCCCCTCGTTGCCAAGGCCGGCGAACTGCAGGGGCTCTTGGTGGAAGGGGGCTTGATCCCTCCGGGGAGCAGCCCCGCGCAACGCGTGAATGCGCGCGCGTTGTCGGCGGCGATGGTACGGGTGACGGACGAGCTGCGGCGCCGCGGGGTGCATGTCGCGCAGTCGCGTCGTGTGCCGGGCGTGAGGCCTGCATCAGGCTCGTCGCAAGAGGGCGCCTTCAGCATTTGGTGCGACGAGGATGCCCTGCTGGATGTCGTGTGGCGCAGCCGCTCGGTGCGGACCGCGGCGCCTCCGGCGCAGGCGCCCATCACCATCGACTCAATGGGCATCGACCCTGTGCGCCCGAAGCACCCGCGGGGGGCGATCACCGCCGACTGAGCTGCCTGCGCTGACGGAAGACGGAACGGGCGGCTCCTCCTGGCGGAAGGGCCGCCCGCATCATTTGCGCCCGGGCGGAAGCGCGATGTGTGGCGCCATCTGCACAGTGCAGCCATCCGAATTGTGCAGTCGATGCTCAGGCGAATTCCAACAGTTGCTCAGCTGTCAGTGACTGGCGCTTCTTCGACGTGTCGAAACCAAGACCGTTCGGAGAGCTGAAGTGAAGCTAGCCAAGAGTCCACGCTGTGCGTCTCTTATTGTCGAAGCGATGCTCGTCTTCGCGGAGACACTGCCCAATCGCGCGGACGCCCCGCTCGAAATCGGGCCGGGTGCGCTGCTCAAGATGCTGCTGGAGCGCGGGCTGCTGCCCGAAGTCGGCGACGCCGACACGCATGTCAATGGTCCATCGGCCGTTCGCTTCTCGGGATTGCTCGCGCAAGGCGAAGCAGAGCTCGTTCGGCGTGGCATCCACGCGATCCCGCTCTTTCGCGGAGAGGAGACCAGCCGCAGCTATCGCGATGATGGGTTGCGTGCGCACCGCCTCCGCGTCTGGCGAGACGAGCGCATCATCACCGACGTCGTGAAGCCCGGTGAGAAGGCGTCGCCGAAGCCCGGCGCGAAGCCGGTGACGAAGCCGGCGCGCCGCAAGCAGGCGGCGTGAGGGAGGGCGAGAGATGAGCGATGATGATTTCCCGAAGATCCCGCCCGGCGGCAAGTATTTGTTCGATGCAGCGCACGAGATCGTGCGCAAGCACGGGCCGGAATTCCTGATCGAGCTGGAGAAGCAAAGAGCACGGCTCGGATGCACCGAGAAGATCCTGCTCAGCGCGGTCGAGGAGTTGCGCCGAGAAGGATATATGTCGGACAAATTCGCGGACAAAGACACCGGTGCTGGGGTGCCTCGTGGCTTCGTGATGACGTCGGACGGAGTCTTCTATCAAGTCCCTAGCTCAAGTGATCTTCCGATCCACGTCTGCTCGCAGATCTATGTGCACAGAGCGTCAGGATATATGGGCGAGCCAATGCTGTCGGCATGCCTTGAGGTCCAACACTTCAAAGGTGGCGAGTTCAAAGGTGTTCTGATCGACGGGAAACATCTTCGAGCTCTTGATGCTCTGCTGGACAAGCTTGAGGAGCTTGGCGCGTGGATCGGCGCGAGCAACCAGCAGAGAGAACTGTTTCTGAAATACCTCGATGAGTCGATGCGCGATCTGTGGATCGAAGCGCGGCGTGAGAGTGCTGCTCGTGAAGATGAGGAAGAGGCAGCCATGTGCCGCGCGGCTGCCGGGCGCGTAATTGAAAGCGGCCCGCGCACCACGCAGGAAGCGTCACCCTGACGCAGTTGCGCCGACCCCGTCGCAAGCGGGATCGGCGCGGAACTCGAATTGCCAGTCCAGGAGTACGCCGAGGAGATCAGCGCGAGCGCATTTTCCTTGGTTTCTCCTTCATTTGGCAAATGACCGAATTGTCAAACGTAAGGACACCTCACGACATGACTCGTGGCGAACCCGAGGAGAACAAGCCCAATGCGCAGGGCCAGGATGGCGTTATCGGCAGCGATGGCGGCAGCGTGCCGGATACTGATGGTGGCGGCGATGATCGCGAGGACACCGTGCCGGGAGGCGCTGCGCCGGACGCGGCGGCGGGCGATGCGCCGGGCGGTGCGCGTTGTGATGGCCAGCGAGCGTCCGCTACGCTTCGTCTGAACCTGAAAACCAACGACTGATTTAAGACCCGGCGCCGCCACGAGAGCGACACCGGGCCGGGCACCGCGAGCGAAAGACAGGCAGGCGACCTCATCGCCCATCGCTCCTGCGAGGTATGCTTTCACTGCTGCATCGGGCATCGGGGAGAACCTTGGTGTCTGACGATTTCATCACCATCATCAAGTCAGCGTCGCCACCGCGCGTTTGCAAGAGCTACCGGCTCGACGCCGATGGCCGTGTGACGAAGACGGCTGTTGCGCACGTCACGGAAGGAACGGCGCGAACCGTCGTAGTTCCTGATGCTGATGCGCTTGTGGCGCTGCTGCGGCAGGTCACTGAGCGTGAGGACGAAGTGATCTGCCCCGGCGTCTTCGAGTATGCCGGCGCAGACCCGTTCCGCATGGTCAGCGAGAAGCGTCTGTTCGAGATGCTCGGCAAGAAGGGAGATGTGCCGGGCGGTGTGCAGTTCGTGAATAGCGAGCGTGTCGCTGCCCGGCTCAAACGCGGCATCGCCCCATCTTCGTGGATGCTGATCGATGCGGACAATCCTCCCGGCATGCCTGAGGATTGGCAAGCCATGCCTCTCGCCGATCGGCTGGAGCGGTTGGAGGCTGTCGTGCCTGGCATCTCGACGTGCGAGCGGGTCGAGCTGCGGGGTTCTTCCTCGCGCGTGGTCAACGGCTCTGGCAATCCCGGCCCGGCGACTCATGCCTGGGTGCACGTCAGCGACGCATCCAAGATCGAGATGATGCGGAATTCTGTGCACGTCGCGGCGGTCAACGCCGGACTGTCGTTCCCGTCACCGCACCGTTCACGTACCGAGCCTGGGCGCGAGATCGGTCACGGGTGGCGGAGCCTGATCGATTTCTCGGTGTGGGTCACCGGCCGTCTGGTGTTCTGCGCACGGCCAGAGGCGTGCGGCGAAGGAATGTCGGTAACCGATGCTGATGTGCGCATCGTCAACAGGGGCGGCGGCGTGCTCGACATCTCTGGCATCAAGCTGCCGGATGCCCAGGCGCTCGACAAATATCGGAAGCGTACGGGTGCCAGATTGCGTATCGAGCGCGACGGCGACCGCATCACGGCCACGAACGAAGGCGATTTGACCTGGGAGACAGAGATCGAGAGTCGGGGTGCGGTGAAGACCCTGCGCGAATGGGTCGCAGAGATGAATCCGGGCGACAAACTGCGCTGCGAGACGCCATTCCGTGAGTCTCGCTCGGAAGCGGCTGTGCTGCGCCAGACGGCCCATGGCCCGGTGCTTTTCGACGCCGGGACAGAAATCACCTATCGCATACACCCAGCCGATGACGCTGCGAACAAGAGCAAAGCTAAGCCCGACCTTCTCATCAACGGCGCCGACCTAACCGAGACTGCGAAGGCGCTCGGAAAGCTGCTCTCGGCCCAACCGCACCTGTTCGACCGCGCAGGGCCGGTGCGGGTGGCCTGCGACGCGAGCGCCGAGACCATGATCGTCGAACGGCTAACGCCAGTTGGCGTGATCAATGAAGCGCACGCTGCTTCACGGCCATACCGGGTCAAGGTTCTGCGAAATGGCGCGGAGGAGGATGTCTATTCGACGTTGCCCAAGGATGTCGCTGCGCTCTACCTCGACGACCGTAACGCATGGGGTTTGCGCCCACTCGACGGCATAACCTCGGCTCCCCTGCTCCGCGACGATGGCACGATCCATGCTGTCGAGGGGTATGACCCGGCAACGCGCATGTGGTGCCGCAACGTGCCGGTCGTGGACGTTCCGGAGAGGCCGACGCGGGGGGAGGCAGAGGCAGCCTTGCTGCGGCTGCGGAAGCATTGGCGCACCTTCCCGTTCGCGGACTCAGAGCGTGTCGCTGTGCCGGGCGGCGGCGAACCTGTGGTGGACACGAGCAAGCCGCCCGGCATGGACGAGAGCACCTTCCTAGTCGCGCTGCTCACGGCAGTGTGCCGACCGAGTCTTGGCCTCTCTGTCGCGGTACTGGTGCGCGCGGCGGAAATGTCGGGCGCGGCTACAGGCAAGGGGCTGTTGATCCGCTCGATGTGCGCGGTGGCCTACGGCGCGCAGCCGGCGGCGGTAACTGCCGGTAGTGCCGTGGAGGAGATGGAAAAGCGCATCGCGGCGGTACTTGTTGAAGCACGGTCGGCCGTGATCCTCGACAATGTAAACGGTGCCGCGCTCAAGTCCGACCTCCTCGCATCAGCCTTGACCGAGCGCCCGGCGGAAATGCGCGTGCTTGGCAAGAGCGAAATGCTGAAGCTGAACGCCACCACCTTCATATCTGTCACCGGCAATGGCGTGCTGCTCTCGGAAGATCTTGTGCGGCGGTTCGTTGTGATCGAACTCGACGCAAAGACTGAGAACCCGGAGGCGCGGGAATTCGAGGGCGACTTCCTGGCAGAGACGATGGCCGCGAGGCAGGTGCTGCTACGCGACGCGCTGACCATCTGGCGGTGGGGGCGCGCGCAGGGCCGAGGTCTCCCTCGCGGTAAAGCGGCCAGCAACTTTGTGCAATGGGAGAGGTGGTGCCGTGATCCGCTGCTCGCGCTCGGGTGCCGTGACGCGATGGACCGCGTGGCCGAGACCAAGGCAAGAGACCCCGAGCGGCAGAGGATCGAGGAGTTCTTCGCAGAATGGTGGATGGAAATTGGCCCCAGGCCTGTCTTGGCGGCCGACATCATGGCGCACCAGTCGGTCCGAGCCGTGGTCGATCCGATTGGCCGGGGGCAGCAGTATCTTGTGAAGGTGCTTGGCAGCAAGGAAGGCACCATCGCTGGCGGCTTCAAGCTCGTTCGCAGCAAGGGCGGCGGCACCTGGGGCAAGAGCAGGTACTCGCTGCAATGGGTGGGCGACGGCGATCCCCCGCCGCGCGAGAGGAGGATGTGATGGCCGGCGCCGCGCCTGCTGCGCCCCTGTGCCCCCCCCCTGTGTGTTCCGGCGTTCCCCTGCTTTGCCTGCCTCGCAAGTCTTTGTTTTTCTTGAGTACGAGCCCTGTGTCCCCTGTGTCCCCTGTGTGTTTCTTAACCTTAGCGCGAGGACATAACGACTTACACTTCGGCACCCGGCCCTTCGTCGCGTCTCGGGGCTACGGTCGCGAACCACACAGGGGACACAGGGGTCACAGGAGGCCGGCTCAGTGAAAACAAAGGCTTATGAGCCAGTCGATGCGAGGGAGCACAGGGGTCACACAGGGGTCACACAGGGAGGGGCACAGGGGAGGCGCACGGCTGACCGACCCAGCCTCGGCGCCCCACCCCACACGCCGCGCCGCCCGTGGCCGCCTGTCGGCCTCAGCACCTTTCCGGCTAGGGGTGTACCGGCCCGACCCCTGCGAGCCTGCCCCGCCCCAGCCCTGCCCAGCCGCGCAGATGCCCATGGTCCGGGGCCGGTCGCGCTGCCCCGCCGACGCCGGCCCCGGCCGCCCAGCCCGGACCCCGCCGCGCCCTCCGCAGGGACAAAGAGCCTGCCCCGGAAGCCATCCGTCTGCCCTGAGCCGAGGCCGCGCCTGGGCAGCGCCGCCCGGCGCGGCGCGTCGCCCTTCCACCGGCCCCTCCATCGACACGCCGAACAGCCTTCGGCGGCAGGCTGCGGCGCCCCGTCGCGAACCGGGGCAGACCACCGCGATCTGCATGGTGCCGTTGCTCGATCGAGTTTTCGTCGATTGGGGTGGTGCCGATGCTCGAATCGAGTTTTCCGAGGTTGGTCAGACAGGGGGCGGGCGGCTCTGGTCGGGCGTCATTGGCTGCGCCGGTTCGGATCGCCGGTGGGCCGACGCGATGCGCAAACCACGGTGTCAGCCAATTCCAATAATCGCACTCCGTAATGTTGCGCGGAACAGCAGGTGGCCACTATCGTGGGTTGAATATCAATGGAAACGCCATGATTCCGCCACTTGCGTTGTCGGGGCTATTGCCGCCCTTTATCGGCGAGAGTCCGACGCTACCCGCCGGGCGGGCGCCATATCGCACTTCGATGGCGCAGGTCGTGACGCAATTTGGCACTACGCCGCATCGGCGAAGCCTGCTTCAAGGTCTTCTCAACTATCGTCAGGCACTTCGGTCGTTGGCCATCACACAGGGCAGCCAATGGATCGGAGGCAGCTTTTTGGAGGATTGCGAGCACCAACGGGGGCGCCCACCGCAGGACATCGACGTGTTGACGCTGATCGAACCTCCTTCGGCATTTCTAACGCCCGATGCTTGGGCCGCCCACATCGCGTCGAACGCCCCGGCGTTCCAGGCATTGACCACACCGGCATCGAAGGCGACCTACGGCTGCGACGCGTACTTCATGGAACTGTATGCGCCGCCGATGATGGTAGTTGCATCAACGCACTATTGGTTCGGGCTTTTCTCGCACTCCCGGAAGATGGAATGGAAGGGGTTGGTCGAAGTTCCGCTGGGCGCCTCAAATGCCGATGACGACGCTGCCCTAGCGGAGTTGGCGCGGATGAACGGATCATGATCCGAAAGATTCAACGCGACACGCTGATGGCGGAGCTTCAGTCGCTGCGCGCACTCCTCATCGGCGCTGAGGGCGCAGCGCCCCTCACGGCGTTATCACTGAAGGCACGGCTAGCCGGTGTCGAAGAGGAGCTGTCTGCGCTCGAACGCGAGATGCGGCTTACGGGTGAGGTAGCTATCTTCTTCACGGGCAAGAGAGTGCAGGGATCGCGAGGCATCGACGCTGAGTTCGCGACGAACAGCCTTCGTCACTATCAGGACCTTGTATCGAAAACAGTCCTGCACCGCTTGCGCGGGCCTCTCGCGCAACGCGGGCCGCTCAAGGAACGCGAGGTAGCACGCCTGAACATCACCGGCACCGCGCCGGGGTCCTTCGGGTTTGTCCTGGAGGAAGATGGCGCAGATCAATCGCCACTGTTTCCAACTGCCGTGAAGGAGGCGATGGAGCAGGTGACCGAGTTGTTGAAGGCGTTCTCCTCACCCGAGGAGGCTGCATTCGCTAGCGCATTCGATGATCTCGATCCGCGCACGCTCAAGAGCCTCAAGGACCTGCTTGAAGATCTGAATGAATCAGAAGCTACGATGCGCCTCGTTGAAGGTGATCGTGAGGTAAGTCTGGATCGCCAGAGTGTGGAGCGTGCCGCGGAGCGCGCCTCTCAGAGCCGGGTTGATGAGCGCGAAGTCGAGATTGAGGGGCGTCTGATCGGCATTGGCCCAACACGCCGTACCTTTGAGTTCCGACGAGAAGACACAGGAGATGTCCTGACCGGGCGCGTCGACTCCCAGTTGAGTGGAGCATTCCTGCGGCGCGTGACGGAAAGCCCCGTCGAGATTGGCGAGAGGCGTGTCGCGCGCATGCTAGTTCGCGAAACCGAGCGTCGAGGCGCATCGCCCCGGATCACATATACGCTGCTCAATCTATCCGATGAGTCGGCTGCGGATGAAGACATCGCCGATTTTGACGATGATCAGGCGGATGGTGCATAGCCGGCAGCCGAATCACCCTCCGCAGCCACTAATGCCATTGCCCGCAGCCGCGCCACGCTGATGGTGCGCTGACCGTTCTTCTGCATCGGGCGGCAGGCACCCCACACGGGCGCCCCATCGCCATCATAGATCACCTCGGCGTGGCGCTTGTCGGCGGTGATGCGCAGCACCAGCAGCCGGTCGCAAGTGTCATACATCGCGATGGAGTTACCCCCGGTCAGCTTCACCTGCACGTCACGCCCCATCGCATCGCGGGCATCGTGCGCCGTCGCCGACATCGGCAGCAGTGTGAGCCCGAAGGCCTCGGCCGCGATGACTTCACCGATGGAGCCCACCATGTGCCCGTCCGGCGTGAAGCGGCGGCCCGGATACGTCGCCTCAAGCTCGCGCACCGCGTCGTAGATGCGCGCCACCGGCTCCGGGAGGGGCAGCGGCCGCCCCGGCAATTTCTCTTTCCTCATTCTGTTGCTGCGCGCCTCTGATCCAATTCGGTGCTCGCAACATCGCGAGCATCCAGATATTCTTCATGACCGATGTCGATCTGTGAAGCTGGAACCGAATACGTTGTATCCACTGACGTTGTCGGTTTAACCGTCGGGCCAATTGATTGATCAAATTCATTGGCGCCACTAGTGTCGGTTGACCGTGAAACGGAGGAGTTGGCATGCGGGGCGTCATTGCGGTTGGTTGCGCTTTGGCGTCTGGATTCGTGGCGTTCCACGCCGTAGCGCAACAGCCAATTGCCCTGACAAGAGATCAAACCCCAGCTTTGATCCTGCCATTAAGCCCCGAAGAGGCGGGGGCGATTGTCGCTCATGTCGGGCGCTGCTGGTCGACATTGGTCGCTGACGGCTCGCCCGATGACACGGCTGTGCAAGTGCGCATCGATGTCAACGAGCGTGGCGTTGTAACCTCCGTGCGGCCCGCCGAGAGATCAGGCGGCGTTCCAACGGATCCGAGAGGGCGAGCCGTTTTCGAGAGCGGGCGGCGCGCTTTCCTCGACCCCCGATGCAATCCATTGCCGCTGCCCGCCGACAGACTTGCTGCTGTTCGACAGGCGACGTTCCGCCTGTCGCCGACAAGATCGGCCGTGCCGCCCGCTCCCCCTCCTTCGGGGCCAGCTGTCTTGGGGATTTCAGGGCGACAGGAGGTGGGGCCAAGTTTTGACTGTGCTCGGGCAACCGAACCGCTCGCGCAGATCATTTGTGGTGACCTTGAGCTGCGCCGTCTTGATCTGGAAATGGTGCAGCCGTTGTACGTCTTGCGGCACCTGCAAGTGGAGCGCGCTTCGGAGTTTAGACAACAAGCGGTACAACTGCATCGGACCGTCATCACAGCCTGCGGTATTCCTTTACAGGGAGCAGTGGATGCTGCCGACCTCCCACGCCTTAGATCGTGCATCACCGTAAACTACCGCAACCAACGTGCATCCTGGTTGCGGCAGCTTAGGCAGGCCGATAATTCATCTGCGACCGAGGAAGCCGAGCGCGATATTAGTGGCCATATCGCGTTGCAGAGGTTGCTCAAGGACAGAGGCTTCCTGCCGCAAGACGCTGTCGTTGATGGCGTTTACGGCCCGGCCACTCGCAGTGCCATATCTCGTTTCCAGGCCGCGCATAATTTGAGAGCCGATGGCCTCATGTCACAGGCATCGGCTCTCGCTCTCAACCCGCCACCCGCTCATGTTGCCGGAGGACAAGGCGCTCAGTCGCGTGGATCTGCCCCCCATGCTACGGCAGATGACTACCAGAATGCACAGAATTCACTGAACAGGCGCATTAATGAAATCGAAAGGAATATATCTTCGCAATTTTCTAGAAACAATCAAGATCAAAGAATGAGAAATCTACAGGCCTTTGCTGGGTTATTTATAGCCGGTCGGCAAGATGTATTTCGAAGGGATGTCCCTAATCAAACGATATTATTCTTTGATGTAGGACTCATTTTGCCGCAAGGAAAATTTATGTGGACAATAAATCCCTCCCAGCCGTGTATAGTAAGATTCTATATGTATAGAAATACCGAAAATCCGGGATTCCAAGAACTTCAGAGAGAAATGGGGATTGTCATGGGTTCTAGTTATTATTTAGAGGGCGCTCTCGATTTCAGGGATTTTGATATAAATAATCTTGATTCAGAACCTATTTCTGATGTTCGCGTTCGCGTTTCCTTTGGGAATGATCAGGCATTTCGGTACAATAATATAGTCTTCGTCGATAGATCGGGTCGAGTTCAAAGTCGTATCATAGATCGATATATGAGACAGATAGAAATTGTCTCCGAGCGACTTCTGCTGGAGCGGTTGGAGGCCGGATTCGAATGGTATAAGGCGCAGGCTGGTGGTGGATGCCCGCTGCGTCATGTGACCCCATTCTAAGAGCGCGATCAAATACGGGGGCAGCCTCAATGTACAGGCGGGTCGTGTGGTGCTGTGATCGCGCCTCTGCCGCTACTATCACGTTCCGCGGAAATCTCGGGCAAGTAGGATCGCGCAGCGCGGCGGGGATACTACGCTTCCCGCTGCGCCTCACCCCGCAGGAACGCCACCTCCCACTCGCCAACCGCGCACCGGATGCGGCGCCACGCCTTCACGCATGGCTTTCATGTGGCGCCGCAGCGCATCGCGCAGCTGCCCGCCGGGCTGGTCCTTCCCGCGCTTCACGCGCTTCGCGGTGAACAGTAGCCTGTACAGCGCCTTGAACGCGGCGTCTTCTTCATCGTCTTCGGTCAGCGCCACGGGCGCGGCAAGCATCTCGTGCGTCAGGCCATCTTCCGCCAAAGCTGCGCGGACGTTCGAGCGCGCGTCACGGGCTTCCTCGTTCCATCGCGCCACATCGACCGCGAGCGCACGCTCGGCAGCGAGGTCGCGCGCCGCAGCGAACATCCCGTCAATATCGCTCCCGGCCACCTGCGGTTGAGGCTCGGCGAAGGCCTCCTCGGCGGCACGCAGACGTCGATGCTCGTGGCCGTCCCGATATTCCGTCAGTGCCGCATGGGTGCTTGCTTCGCCTTTCATTCTGTCGAGAGCGCGGGCCAACGCCTCGCAGTCCGCGGGCACCGGGGGCGGGAGATCGTGCATCAAGCAGGCACCGCACGCCGCGAGGATGAGTATCTGGTGCGACCAAGCCAAGCCGACCGTGACGGCACCATCGGTGCGCCCCCGCCCGAGTGGCTCGAAGGTCACGCTGGCTTCTTGGGCTCGTTTGATCTTGAGGTTGTGCGGAATGGGCACGGTGCCGCCTGTCTCGAGGATCTGCTCGGTCGTCATGTGCGGATCGTCGTCGGCGGGCGGTGCGCCGTGCGGATACGCCTTTGGCGCCCACCGACCCCCACCCAGCTCAATGAAGCGATGCAGCGCCATGATGCGGATGGCGGAACCGTCCACGTCCGGCAGATCGCCGTTGAGTGCAGCTGAGAGTGTGCGCTGCACTGGCTTCTGCTCGGATTTCTTCTTCTTCCGCCCCATCACGCCACCACCTTCAACTGCGCCCGGCCGGCGCAGTGCCGGGACCAAGCCTCCATCAGCCCTTGCCGCTGATCGAACAGGTCGCTCCGATGATAGGCGCGCGTGACGGCTGTGCCGACTTCATGCGCGAGGGCTTTCTCCGCCGCTTCACCGTCCGCGGGGCGGGTGTCGGCGACCCAGGTCCTGAAGCTGGCACGGAAGCCGTGCGGCACCACGGCCCGACCCATCGCGTCGACCCAGGTCGGCAGGGTGTCGGGGGCATCGGCCGGCGCGGCGTTCATGCGACGGATCACGGCCGACAGCGCCATGTCAGACAGTGCGGTGTCCTCCTTCGCCGAGGGGAAGATCAGCGTCCGGCCAAGGCTGGCCGCGACCTCGGCCAAGTCGTCGCGCGTCACGTCGTCATGAAGTGCAGCCTGCGCCGCGAGTCGCAGCACCTCGATGGCGCCGGAAGGCAAAGGCACCCGGTGCGGCGACCGCTGGACCGACTTCTTCCCCTTCATGCGTTCGGGCGGCACGGTCCATGTCGGCACGTCGCCATGGAAGGCGATCTCCGACCAGCGCGCGCCGCGGGCCTCGCCCGACCGGACGGCCGTCAGAATGGTGAAGCGGAGCGCCAGCGGCGCAATGCCCTCGGCCGCGGCCAGGGCCTTCATGAAGTCGGCCATGCGCGCGTGGGGCAGGGCAGGGAAGGACGTGCCGGCCGGCAGCGCCGGCAGCCCGAGCATGCGCAGCATCTTTGCGTCGGCCGGGTTGTCATTGAGCCGCCAGCCCTGCGCGGCGGCATAGCGCAGCACCGAGCCAATGCGCCGCAGCACCTTCCGCGCTGTCGCCGGGCGGGAAGTCCAAACGGGTTGGATCGCCTCCAGCACGGCCTTTCGATCGATCTGCGCGACCTGCATCTTGCCCAGGACGGGGTAGGCGTAGTTCTTCAGTGAGGTGCGCCAGAGCGCGGCGGTGCGAGCGTGCTTGAAGCCGGGGGCGGTCGTGGTGACGTATTCCTCGGCGACCGCGGAGAAGGTCCTGACTGCCTCTTCGGACTGGGTCGCTCGTGCGGCCCTGGCCGCCTTCCGCTCGTTCTTTCGCTGATCAATCGGGTTGATGCCGCTGCGCGCGGTTGCCGCCGCAGTGCGGGCCTTCTCACGGGCTTCGGCAAGCCCGATCTCGGGGAAGGTGCCCAGGCCCATGTCCTTCGTCTTGCCGTCCAGGCGGACGCGGACGAACCAGACCTTTGTGTATTGGTCCTTGGGAAGCTCGGGGAGGTGCTGAGCGCCGCTCCGGGGCCTGACCTCAATGAACAGCCCCTCGCCGTCGAATTTTCGCACCTTCTCCTGCGTCTGTTTCTCAACCGACCACTTGGGCTTCAGCAGTTCCAAGCGGCGATGGGTCAGCGGCTGGGCGGCACGACGCGGCATTTCCGGCTTCCTCTGGCGCGAGCAGGTGAGGGGGCGTAGAGGGGTCAGGCTCTCGAAAACCCCCTCAACATTTAACGCCAGCCGGGAACGACTGGAAACGGCGGCGAACTACAAATCCAGCAATTTCCGTGTGTTATAATTCTTCAGGGTACGGCGGCGAACCGCGGCGAACGTCTTAGGGGCGTCCCTAGGGGACGCCAACCTTTTTAAAGGGTTGGCAGCATTGGGTTGGAACCTCTCCAACTATCTCTCCAACTTCCAATCGTGATCGGTCGTGCGCGCGAGCGAGCGGTTTGTGATCCGCCTCGATCATATTCCGACGTGCCTCGATCGTGTTCTTGATTCGTTCCCATTCATCCCGCATTGTCCACCCATGTCAGATCATGGCGGGGAGAGCATCCCGGCTCCGGCGGTGCCGTGGCTGGATGAGCTGACGGTGCTCGCCCTGCGGGGTGAGTTCCAACGGCAGGTTGCCGCAGGCAGGGACGCGCACACCACTCGCCGGGCTGTGCGTGATCTGGCGATAGGCCTGCATCCCAGCCTGCCATTTCCGATGCTGGAAGATTTCGCGGCGGCGACACTGCTTTGCACTGAGGGAGGGTGATGATGGCTGTACGGATTCCACCTGGCTCTGCGGTCTCCATGGACACACCGGCACCGCAGGCGGCCGAGGCCGGGCAGTGGCTATCGGTTGCCTGCCGCTGCGGGCACAAGACCGCCATCGGTCCCCACACCTACGGCGATGCTCACGGCAGGCTGCGTGATCTCGTCAGGCTCCTGCGGTGCCAGCAATGCGGAAGCCGTGGGAGTGCGAGGATATGGTTGGCAGAACGGTAGGAATACCGGTCATCCCTAGGTGAGCCGGCCCGAACGGCAGCTTGCCCCATGTCGGCGCTTCCTCGGCTTCCGCCGTAGCAGCCTCCTTCATGATCACGCTCTGCCCTGCCTCGTCGTAGATCCCGCCCCAATTCACCCACGGACGCCAGTCCGCCAGCTCCGGCTTCGCCGGAATCGGCTCGTCGTCCTGCATTGCGGGAAGGCCTGGCGTCGTTGCGCTCTCATTTGCTCGCCGGTGCAGCAGCACCAGAAGGAGATCCGCAAGCCTTTCCGCCTTATCGCGGGGAACGTCGGCAATGGCTGCCGCAATGCTCGCGGAGATGGGCGCCTCATGCAGCAGACCTAGCGCGGCAATCGCAAAACCCCTATCCGCCGCTGTCCGCTGCGATTACTTTGCCGGTGCGAGAGGCCGCGCCGGCATCGTCGCCTCGAGCCCCGACAGCAACCGCTCCAGCATCGCCCGGTCCGACGCCTCGAGCGGCCGCAGCGGCCGGCGTGGCGGGCCCATGTCATGACCGCGCAGCGCCAGCCCGCTATGCGCGACCCGGATGGTGCCGCAGCGCGATTGCATGTCGAAGATGGGGTATAGCGTCTCGAAATAGGCGAGCACCGCGCCGAAGTCGCGCGGTGCCTCATGGCCTAGCGCAAAGAGCCGGACGCATTCGCGCATCAGCACGTTGCAGCCGCCGGAGAACCACCCGTCGGCGCCGGCGGCGAAGCACTCGGGCGCGATGGAATCCTTGCCGTTGAACACCGAGACGCTGTGCCCCGTCAGGTGGCGCACGGCGCTGATGCGGGCCGGATCGCCGGAACTCTCCTTCACGAATGCGACGCTATCGAGTTCGGCAAGCCGCGCGATCACCTCGGGCTTGATGTCGGTGCCCGTCGTGGTCGGGTTGTTGTAGATGCCCAGGGGCACCGTGCTCGACCGGGCGATCGCTTCATAATGGCCGATGATCTCCGAATCGCGCAGTGGCCAATAGGTGATCGGCACCACCAGCACGGCATCCACGCCCTGGTCGGCGGCGTAGCGGGTCATGCGGATCGTCTCGGCCGTCGTCATGGCGCCGGTCCCGGCGACCAGCGGCACGCGACCGGCCACATGGCGCGCGGCGACCGCGATGACGCGGCGCCGCTCCTCCTCCGAGAAGGAGCCGATGGCGCCGGTGGAACCGAACACCGTCAGCCCATGCATCCCGGCCTCGATATGCAGGTCGATCAGTTCCCGCAGACGGCCTTCGTCGACGACCTCCCCGTCTTCCGCCGTCGGCGTGACGAGAAAGGCGAACAGGCCGCGGAACTTGTTTGAAATGGCTTTCATCAGCGCTTCTCCACATTCCAGAACGCGAGCAGGGGCGATGCGACGAAGCCGGAGACATTGCTGCGATGGGCCACCGGCTTGAGGATCTGGCCCAGGGCGACGAAGGGCACGACCTCGAGGTAGCGCTCCTGGATGGCATCGAGGGCGTGGCGGCGCTCCTCCGGCGTGGCAGCGTCGGCGAAGGCGACGCGGCGGCGCTCAAGCTCCTCATCGCAGGGCCAGCCGAACCAGTTGCGGCCGTCGCAGGCGCTGGCCAGCGCATAGTTGGTGATCGGGTTCGCCATGACGATGGACGGGTTGATGGTGTGGAACACGTTCCAGCCATTCGGCGCCGTCGCCGGGTCGTCGCGCACGGAGCGGCGGCTGACCACGCCCGACCAGTCCATGGTCTGCAGATCCACATTGAAGCCGATGCTGCGCAGCAATTCGGCGCTGACCAGTGTCTCGGCATGGATCACCGGATAATCGGCCGGATCGAGCATCACCACGCGCTCGTTCCGGTAGCCCGCCGCCTGCAACGCCGCGCGGGCGGCGGCGAGGTTGGGGCGGGCAAAGGCCGCGAGCCCGGCCATGCTCTCGGACGGCGTGCCGCAGATGAAGACGGAGGCGCAGTTTCGCTCATAGGTCGCGTTGCCGACCATGGCGGCCAGATGGTCGGTGCGGTCGACCGCCAGCAGCACGGCGCGGCGGATCGCCGGGTTGTTGAAGGGCGGCACCAGCGAGTTGAAGCGCAGCATGCCCTGCTGGCCCAGCGGATCGATCACCGTGAGCCTGACGCCGGCCTCGCGCTGGAGGACCGGCAGCAGGTCATAGGGGGCGTTCTCCAGCACATCGACCTCGCCGCGCGACAGGGCGGCCACGGCCGTGGCCGGGTCGGGCAGCATGGTCCATTCCACGACATCGACCTTGGCCACGCGGCCCCCGGCCATGCCGTCCGCCGCTTCTTCGCGTGGCCGGTAATGCGGGTTGCGCCGGTAGATCACCCGCACGCCGGCAACATGCTCGGACGGGACATAGGCGAAAGGACCGGACCCCACGATCTCAGTGACCGCCTTGAACGGGTCGGTCACCGCCTCCCGCTCGCGCATGATGAAAAGCGGCGTGGTCGGATTGGCCAGCGTCTGCAGGAGCTGGCCGTAAGGCTGGCGGAGCTGGATGCGGAAGGTCCGGTCGTCCACCACTTCGATCGCCGCGACGCGGGAGAGCATCAGCCGGCCATCCGCGGCGCGGGCGCCCCAGCGGCGGATCGAGGGCACCACGTCCCGCGCGGTGACCGGCGCACCATCGCTGAAGGCGAGCCCTTCGCGCAGGGTGAAGGTCCAGCCGAGACGGTCGGGCGTGACGACATGGCGCTCGATCATCTGGGGCTGCGGCGTCAGGCTGGAATCGAGCGCGTAGAGCTGGTCATAGACCATCAGCGCATGCGCCTGGGTGAGCTGCGAGGTCGTCCAGAACGGGTCGAGCGCCCGGAGGTCGGCCTGCGGCACGACCCGCAACACGGTTTCGGCCATCGCGCCCGGCGCGCCGAGCAGTGCCCCGGCAAGCAAGGCGCCGCTGGCTGCTTTCCGAAGATGGGTCCGGAGGTGGCGAAGTGACATTGTTGAGCCCCTGCTGACTGGTGCCGGCATCTTCTCCCCCGACACAGTCCGTCACGGTGCCGGTCCGATGGAAGAACCACTCGGGCGGGGCGGAGGGGACCAGTTGGCCTCGGAGACCGCTTGAAGCGTCCGGCACCGGCCCGCACCCCCACGCGGCCACCCGACGACAGGATGCTGAAAGGGGCCGGCCGGTGCCGGAGACGGGGATGCGCCGAACGGCGCATTGGCACACCGTCTCTCAGCGCTCGGCGAAGGCCTTCTCGACCACATAGTGTCCGGGGACGGCGTTGCTGCCCTCGGTGAAGCCGCGCATCTCCAGCATGGCCTTGAGGTCGGCGAGCATCGCCTCGCTGCCGCAGATCATGACGCGGTCTTCGGCCGGCGAGAGGTCCGGCAGGCCGAGATGCGCGGCCAGGCCGCCATCGCGGATCAGGTCGGTGATGCGGCCGCGGACGCGCGTGTCGTCGCGGGTGGCGTGCGGCAGGTAGCGCAGCCGGCCCTGAGTGAACTCACCCAGGAACTCGTCCTCCAGGATCCCGCGCGACAGCCAGTCCCGATAGGCGAAGTCGCCTTCATGGCGGCAGCCATGGGTGACCACCACGGTCTCGAAGCGTTCCAGCACCGCCGGGTCCTTCACCAGGCTGAGGAAGGGCGCGAGGCCCGTGCCGGTGGACAGCAGGTAGAGCCGTCGTCCCGGCAGCAGGTTGCCCGCCAGCAGCGTCCCCGTCGGCTTGCGCCCGAGGATGATGCGCTCGCCCGGCCGGATGGATTGGAGCCGTGAGGTCAGCGGCCCGTCAGGCATCTTGATGCTGAAGAACTCAAGCTGCTCCTCCCAGGCGGCGCTGGCGATGCTGTAGGCGCGCAGCAGAGGTTTGCCGCCAACCCGCAGGCCGAGCATGAGGAACTGGCCACTGTCGAAGCGCAGCGAAGGCTCGCGCGTGCAGGTGAAGCTGAACAGCCGGTCGGTCCAGTGATGGACGCCAAGGATCTCGGCCTCGGTCAGCGACGGCGGCAGGGGGGACAGGCCGTCCATCACGCGCCCCTGTCGATGCGCGGGCGGTGGAAAGAGCGGTTGGCTGGCATGGCGTCGACCCTGTGTTGGACGGCGCCATGGAGTGATGAAAGTGGTCGCGACGGAACGACCATTCAGGCGGGGCTGACAAGGCCACTTTTGGCGGATCCGCCAGCCCGGCGGTGCCTGGAAGTTCCCTGGAAGCACGCGAGCCGGCGTGTTTCCTGCGCCGGCGCGGTAGTGCCCAGGCCGGCGTTCAGGCGGCCGCTTCGACTTCCAGGAAGGTACTCTGATAGGTCGCCCCGGCCCCGATATCCGAGAGACGGTCAGAGCAGAGCATGTTCACCGTGCCCTCCACGGCCTCCGACGCCGGCCGCTGGCCGGGCACCAGGCAGATTCCGGGCCGGACGTCTTCGCTGACACGCAGATGCAGCCGTATCGCACCATGGTCGTTGAACAGGCGCACCACCTGGCCGTCGGTCAACTGGCGGCGCGCGGCGTCCTGCGGATGCAGCACGCAATGGGGCCGGCCCTCACGTTCGCGCAGGAAGCCGACGCCGGCGAAGGCCGTGTGCGGCTGGAAATAGGAGGGAGCGGTCAGCAGCCGCAGCGGCCAAGTGGCGGCGTCCTTCACCTCGGTCTCATCCGGCATCCAGTCGGGCATGGGCGATACGCCCTCGGCCTCCAGCGTCGCGGAGAAGATCTCAAGCCGCCCGGACGGGGTGCGGAAGGTCTGCCCGGGTGGCGGTGCGGCCTTGACCGGCCGGTGGTCGAGCAGCCGATCCGGATCGACTTCGGCAACCGGGCCGGCGGCGCCGCGGAAGAACTCCTTCATGATGGCCTGCTCCGTCATGGTGAAGACCGGGTGGTCGACGCCCATGCGGCGCGCCAGCTCCTGCGCCAGGCGGACATTGGACCAGGCCTCGCCCTGCGGCGGCACGGCGGCAGAGGCGAATTGCATGTAGTAGCTGCCATAGCCGCGGTAGAAGTCCGCCGTTTCCAGATAGGTCGTCGCCGGCAGCACGATATCGGCATGGAGCGCCGTGTCGGTCATGAAGGGGTCGTGGACGACGGTGAACAGATCCTCCCGCGCCAGGCCCTGCCGCACGCGCGCGGCGTCCGGGCAGGTCACCGCGGGGTTGTTCGCGGCGACGAACAGCGCACGGATCGGCGGGTCGCGCATCTCCAGCAGGGCGCGGCCGAGCAGGCTCTGATTCACTGCCCGCGTGGCTGCAGAGCCCATCGGCTTGCGGACGAAGGAGAAGTCGAAATCCATCGACCCCGCGGTCAGCAGCAGCGCGCCGCCGCCGGGTCGGCCATAGGCGCCGGTCAGCGCCGGCAAGGTCACCACGGCGCGCAGCGCCTGCCCACCGCGCATGATGCGCGTCATTCCCTCGCCGACGCGGATGAAGGACCGCTTCGCGGCGCCGTACAGCGCGGCGAGCTTTTCGATATCCGCGACGGCAAGACCGGTGATCTCGGCCACCCGCTCCGGTGGGAAGCGGGGCAGCACCTCGGTGGCCCAGCGATCGAAGCCGAGCGTGTTGGCGTCGATATAGTCGCGGTCGAGCAGGCCGTCGCGCGCGAGGATATGCGCGATGCCGATGGCCAGCGCGGCATCGGTACCGATGCGGATGGGCAGGTGCCAATCCGCCTGTTGCGCCGTGCGGCTGCGGCGCGGGTCGATGACGATCACCTTCACCCCGCGTTTGCGCGGCGCATCCAGTTTCGCCAAGAAATGGACGTTCACCGCCATCAGGTCGCAGCCCCAGGCGATGATCAGGTCGGAATCGATCACCGATTCCGGATCAGCCCCGCCCACCGGGCCCAGCGTCATGTCCCAGGCCGTCTCGCAGCAGCTGTCGCATACCGTGCCGGCCTGCAGGCGGCTGCTGCCGAGCGCATGGAACAATCCGTTCGGCAGGTGCCGGTTGATCTGCCCCTGATGCGCCGAATAGGCATAGCCGAGCAGCGCGAGCGGTCCGGATTCGGCGATGATGGCCTTCCAGCGCGTCTCGATCTCATCCAGCGCCGCATCCCAGCCGATGGGTGCGAACTGGCCGCTGCCCTTGGGGCCAGTGCGGCGCAACGGGGTGGCGAGCCGGCCGGGCGCATGCACCAGCTCGGCATCGCGGTTGACCTTCGCGCAGGCGAAACCGGCCGTGTAGGGGTGTTCCGGATCGCCGGCGACGCGGCGCACGCGCCCTTCTTCCACCTGCACCAGCAGGGAACACATGTCGGGGCAATCATGCGCGCAGACGACGCGGACGGTTTCCATCGGTCGATTCCAGAGAGGTCATGTCGGAAGAGGAGAGGGTGGCGCGTACCGCGCCACCCCCGGCAGATCAGCCGCGCCGGATGTTCCAGCCGAAGGGCGCGCAGCCTTCGACCAGCCCGGTCAGGTTGCTGCGATAGGCGGTCGGGATGCGGAAGACGCCGAGCGGCACGGCCGGCGCGTCAATGGCCACCACCTGCTGGATCTGGTCGGCCAGTTGCACGCGCTGGGCCTCCGTCTCGGCGGACAGCCATTGCGCTGTCAGGCGCTCGACCGGTTCGCTGGCATACCAGCCGAACCAGCCGCCGGCGCCCTGGCCACGGACATAGCCGCTGGTCGCCGGCGTGGTGATGCCGATCGCCTGCCACCAGGTGTGGAAGATGCTCCACCCGCCACGATCGACCGGTTCGCGGCTGGCGCGGCGCTGCAGCACCGTGCCCCAGTCGGTCTCCGCCAACTCCACATTCATGCCGAGTTGCTGGAGCAGGTTCGCGGTGATCTGGCCCATCGGCCGGATCGTCGGGAAGTCGGCCGGGTTGATGATGACGACCTTCTCGCCGTTGTAGCCGCTCTCCTGCACCAGTTTCCGCGCCGCCTCGATCGAGGGGCTGTCGGAGAAGCGGTTGTTCGCCGGTGGCGTGCCATAGGGCGTGCCGCAAGGCAGGAAGGAATGGCAGAGCGTGTAGGAGGACGGATCATCGTTGGTGATCGCCGTCATGTAGTCCTGCTGCCGCACCGCGGTCAGCACGGCGAGGCGCAGCTTGGCGTTATTGAACGGCGGCTGCAGGCTGTTGAAGCGGATCAACCCGACATAGCCATTCGGGTCGCCACCGCCGATGGTGATGCCGCTGGCCCGGCGCAGCAGCGGCACGGTGTCGGCCAGCGCTTGCTCCCACCAATCCACCTCGCCCTGGCGCAACGCAGCCAGGGCCGTGGCGCTGTCGGGGATCGCCTGCCATTCGAAGCGGTCGAAATGCACGACCTTGCCGCCCGAGGTGCGTTCCGGCGCCTCCTGCCGCGGCACGTAATCGGTGAAGCGCGCATAGACGGCGCGCTGCCCGGCAATGAACTCATCGGCGACGAAGCGATAGGGGCCGGAACCGACCATCTCGGTGATCTGCGTGGTCGGGCTGATGGTCGCCAGCCGCTCCGGCATGATGAAGGGCACGTTGGTCGCCGGCTTGGCCAGCGCGTAGAGCATCAGCGGAAAGCGTTGCTTCAGGCGGATGGCGAAGGTCTTGTCGTCCTTCGCCTGCCATTCGTTGACCGCGGCCATCAGCAACTGGCCCAACGCATCCCGCGCGCCCCAGCGCTTGAGGCTGGCGACGCAGTCCACCGCGCGCACCGGGGTTCCATCGTGGAACTTCAGCCCGTCGCGCAGCGTGACCTCCCAGGTCAGGCCATCCTGCGACACGGTGTGGCCGGCCGCCATCTGGGGCAGCGGTTCGAATTTCGCATTCAGGCCGTAGAGCGTGTCGAACACGGCATAGCCGTGATTCTGCGTGCCGGCGGCGGTGGTGAAGATGGGATCAAGGATCGTCAGCCCCGCCTGCGGCACCAGGCGCAGGGTCCGGGCGGCCGCAGGCTGCGCCAGGCCCGGCCGGGCGAAGCCGGCGGCCGGCAACGCGGCGACGGCGGACAGGAAGGGGCGGCGTCGGATCATGCTACGAGGCTCCAGGGCGGGACAGCCCCGGATGCTCTCAGCCGCTGCCCCCAGGCCGGAAGGACCACTTGCCCGTCCGCGACAAGACCAGTTGCGTTCGCGGTTGCCGGCGCCCGGGGCGGCGCCGCTAAGCTCCCGCCACCAGCCGGGAGTTCCGCACCGCATGCAGATGCCCTTCTTCACCCGATTTCCGGCCGAGCCCACGGGCGCGTTCCTGACGGCTCATCCGCGCGGCTTCACCGTGCTGGACGGGCCGCCCGAGGTGCGCAACTTCCGCTACCACTATCGGGAGGAAGGCGGCGTGCAGCTCGCCTCCGGCTTATGGGAGGCGACGCCGGGCGCCTGGCGCTTCCGCTTCGTCCATCAGGAGTTCTTCCACATGCTGTCCGGCCGGCTGGAACTCACCCCGGCGGATGGCGAGACGATGCTGCTGGGCCCGGGTACCGCCTTCGCGATCGAACCCGGCTTCGCCGGCACCTGGAGGGTGTTGGAGACGATGCGGAAGCTCTATGTCACGCGCTACGCCGAGAGTTGAGGCGGCGCCGCGCGGGCGATGACCGCCCGCGTCGCGCGGGCGAGTTCCGCCACTGCGGTACGCAGCCGATGTTCATCGAAGCCGGAGAAGCCGAGCACCAACCCGCTGCGCGGCGGCGCAGCGATGTAGTGCGGGCTGACCGCCTTCACCACCAGGCCGCGGCGCGCCGCTTCCGCCGCCACCGCGACATCGTCAACCGCGCCACGGAAATGCATGGTGAGCTGGATGCCGACCTCGGGAACCTCCACCTCCACCAGGTCGCCCATCTGGCGCTCGATCGCTTCGACCACCGCGTTCCGGGCCAGGCGGTAGCGTTGACGCATGCGCTGGACATGACTGGTCAGGAAGCCGCGGCGCATGAAGCCGCTGACCACCGCCTGCTGCAAGGTCGAGGGGTGGCGGTCGGTGAGGAAGCGGGCGCCGCGGAAGACATCGACGAGCGATGGCGGCACCACGGCGAAGCCCAGCCGGGCGCCGGGGAACAGCATCTTGCTGAGGGTGCCGACATAGATGACCGTCTCGCCGCGATCGAGGCCCTGCAGAGACGCCAGGGGGCGGCCGACGTAGCGGAACTCGCTGTCGTAATCGTCCTCCACGATCCAGGCGCCGGCGGCATTGGCCCAGTCCAGCAATTCGAGCCGCCGCTGAATGCTCATCACCGCGCCGGTGGGATATTGGTGGGATGGCGTGATGTAGACCGCCCGGGCCCCCGGCGCGGCGCGGCGGCCGGCCTCCACATCGAGCCCGTCGCGGTCGACCGGCACCGGCACCAGCCGCGCGCCGAGTGTAGAGAGCGCCTCCCGCGTCGGCAGGTATCCCGGATCCTCGATCCAGACGGCATCGCCGGGGTCGAGCAGAACGCGGATGGTCAGGTCGATCGCCTGCTGCGCGCCGGAGAGGATCAGCACCTGCTCGGGCTCGCAGCGGACCGCCCGGGCGACGCGAAGATACTTGGCGACCTCATCGCGCAGCGCGCTCTGTCCGCTCGGGTCGCCGTAATGCAGGGCAGCCGGGTCGAAATTCTGCATCACCTCCATGCCGGTCCGGCGCAGCGCCTCGATGGACTGGGCGTCGATCGAGCAGCAACCCGCTGCAAAGGGAAGGTTGGGCGGCAGCTCCAGCCCCGAGGCGAAACGCGCGTAGCGCTGGCCGATGCGGGACAGCGCGGGGTTCGCCCGGGCGGCCGCCTGGGCGGTCGGCGCCAGCTGCATGGAAGGCGCAGCGTCCTCGGCGACGAAGGTGCCCGACCCGGCCTGCCCGGTGACGTAGCCTTCGGCCAGGAGCTGCTCATAGGCGGAGAGCACGGAGGTGCGGGAGACGCCGATCCGCGTTGCGAGCTGGCGGGTCGAGGGCAGGCGGCACCCGGCGGCGAGGCGGCGGGTCACGATCGCTTCCCGAAACGCCAAATAAATCTGCTGAAAGATGGGACGGGCGGAATCCGCGTCGAGCTCGATCTCGAACAGGGATGACCATTGTTCTCCAAGCCGGCGTGGGCGCGACCGGCCAACCGCTGCGCATTCCTCGGGCGCGTCTTGCATGGTAAGTGATCAAGCAAGTGGCGTGCCATCCTGTAAGGCAGTTTCCGGCACTCAACGGCACTTGGCGTTTCGGCGCAGCTCGGGCGCGGCCCATCGAGGTCCGAAAGCCGGATGCGGACCCGCTCGCGGCCGTCACTCAGATCGCGAACCGATGTTCCGCGGACGTGCCTTAGCCACCTTCGCAGGCGCTTTCCTGCATGCTGAGGAGGGCGCCGACGAAGAAACATGCCGCGCCGATCAGCAGGTGAACGATCGAGACCGGCATGACCCACGCCGGCTCCGAACCGTTCGGGTCATAGGCGAGGATCGCGGCGGTCATGAAGGCGATGCAGCCGATGAGGTTCACGAAGACGATCTGCCAGGACAGGTCCCGGGGCCGCCAGCTCCAGTAGCGGTGTCCGGCTTCGAGATAGGCCAGGTAGCCCGACACCAGGAACAGCACTGAGCCGACGACATCGGGTGCCCAGACCGTCACATCCTGGACGTACCAGGTCGGCGGCGCGACGACGGCATTGAAGGTGCTGGCGTTGAAGGCCACCGTTCCGACGAACTGCGTGAAGGTGCTGAGCCAGCCGGCGCTGCGCGGATGCCACCCGATCAGCGACAGGTGCCGCGTATGCGGCGTCACGGGATCGACGGTGAAGGCGCGCGCATTGGCCGCCTGGAAGTGCTGCAGATAGGCCGCGATCGTGAACGGGATCGACCCGAGGAAGAACACGATGTTGGTCCAGAAGGCGGAAGGCTGCGATGGGCCTGCCGGGATCAGGCTCATCACGCTGCCCAGCATGAAGAGGAAGGCGCCGACGGCGAAGATCGCGCCGATGCTCCAATTGTACCGGCTGCCTTGCCAGAAGGGCGGCGTGCCGGCATCGAGGGCCCGCGCCGCGAAGCGCAGCCCCTTGCGATGCTCCCGGGCAAGCCATTCGATGTGCCGGCCTGCCACCACGTAGCTGCGATGCGTGATGAAGGGCCAGGGCCCCTCGATCCGCATATGCATCCCGCCGCCCTGGACGGTGCGATCAGTCATGCGCGACGATGACCTGCGCCGGCGATCACGCGATCGCCTTGCCCTTCAGGGCCTCCGTCGCGTCGGACGGACTGCCGGAGAGTTTCTGCAGCGGTACCGCGCCAGGTAGCTTTGCCCCGGCCAAGGCCGTCAGGTCGATCCGCGTGAAGTTCAGGCTGCGGTAGTCCCGCACGAAGAACAGCTTGCGGTCGAGGTCCGACAGGCTGGTCCAACTGGTGAACTCCGTCGCGTAGGGCGCGGCCCCGCCCTGCGCCAAGCCCTTCACTTCCAGATGCCCGCCGCCTGCCTCCGGGTAGTCGATGGTGATGCCGCGCGGCCGGTCGAAGTTGTTCATGATGTGCGCAAGCGTCAGCACGGCGAGATCCGGCGTCGCCGCCTTTTCCGCGAATTGCGCGTAGTAGGCGGCGCGCACGAAGCGGCCGACCGACGTGTTGGAGGCCGGCAGCCCCGCCGTGGCAATGCCGGAATCCGGCTGGACGGCCTTGTAGCCGCCGAAGCTGGCGCTCGACCGGTCGACATTCGACAGGAACGTGTAGTTATCGAGGTTCGTCAGGTGCCAGTCGAATTTCGGCCCGTTGGTCATGACGCCGACCGGATTGTCGTAGACGGTCATCACGCCATGATCGAACTCGATCACCGCCGATGCGCCGGTGCTGTCATGCACGACGTAGTGAAAGGGCGATTCGACGCCGCCGAGAAGCTGCAAGGGCTGCAGCATCACCGGCTGCGTGCCGAGTGCCGCCTTGACTTCGGCGACGGTGGCGAACTGGCCGAGCGCCCAGGCGCCGAGATCGGAGGCCGAGAGAACCGATCGCGTGGCATCCACCGCCGCCTGCTTGCCGGCCGCACTCGGATAGGAGAGCAGGCTGAAGGTCAGCCCCTGGTCGTTGAGGCCTTCCAGCACCTTGAGATCGCCGATCGACAGCGGCGCCGTCGCCGTCGGCACGCGGGCCGGCATGGCGATGGCGACAAGGCCGTAGCGCGCGGTGAAGGACAGTGCCGGGTGGCCGGGAATGTCGGAACTGGTCTCGAGACCCACCGGCAGATGGAGGAGCTGGTAGGGCAGGTCGACAGTGAGTTCCAGGGTGCGGCCGAAATACGCCTTTCCGGCCGCATCCGAATATCCAAGCGAGGTGCACATCGTTGTCGGTTCCTCGAAGCTGCGGTGCGCGATGCCGGTCGGTTCAGCCGTGGCTGAACCCGCTTCCCTCGGCAGCCGTCAACGGCCGAGAGACCGGGTGCTGCGCGAAGAAGGCGAGGGCCCGCTTCATGTCGTTGATCAGCAGTGTCGCCAGGTCGAAGCTCACGCCATGGCGCACCAGGATGCGCTGGATCACCAGATCCTGCCGGTTGGCGGGCATGGAATAGGCCGGCACCTGCCAGCCGCGGCTGCGCAGGCGGTCGGCGAGGTCATAGAGCGTGTAGCCGCGGGTATCGAAGCCATCCTTCACCTTCCAGCACAGCGCCGGAATGCCGGCCTGGCTGTCGCCGTCGAACAGGATCTCGAAGGGCCCGAGAGCGGCGATCTCGCGCGCCAGGTATTGCGCCGTCGCGTAGCAGGCATTGTGGACCCTGGCGTAGCCCTCCCGCCCGAGGCGCAGGAAATTGTAGTATTGCGCGATGACCTGCCCGCCGGGGCGCGAGAAGTTCAGCGCGAAGGTCGGCATATTGCCGCCGAGGTAGTTGACGTTGAACACCAGCTCCTCCGGCAGGTCCTTCGCCTCCCGCCAGATCACCCAGCCCACGCCGAGGGGTGCCAGGCCGAATTTGTGTCCCGAGGTGTTGATCGATTTCACCCGCGGCAGGCGGAAA
Organism: Roseomonas alba; assembly: GCF_019430885.1. Classification (GTDB taxonomy): domain Bacteria; phylum Pseudomonadota; class Alphaproteobacteria; order Acetobacterales; family Acetobacteraceae; genus Neoroseomonas; species Neoroseomonas alba. The sequence goes on from NZ_JAHYBZ010000001.1 coordinate 222,260, forward strand.
TCCCAGGGCAGATCCGGCGCGCAGAAGGGGGCGAGGAAGCCGCCGCTCGCCCCATCCACATGGATCGGGATGTCGAGGCCGGTTTCGGCCTGAAGCTTGTCGAGCGCATCGCTCACCGCCTTCACCGGCTCGTACTGGCAGGTGAAGGTCACGCCGAGCGTCGGCACGACGCCGATCGTGTTCTCGTCGACGCGCTTGAGCACCTCCTCCGCCGTCATGATGAGGCGGTCGCCTTCGAGCGGGATTTCGCGCAGCTCGACATCGAAATAGCGGGCGAATTTGTGCCAGCAGATCTGCACCGGGCCGCAGATCATGTTCGGCCTGTCGGTCGGCTTGCCGGCGGCGGCGCGCGCCTTGCGCCAGCGCCACTTCATCGCGAGGCCGCCGAGCATCGCGGCTTCGGAGGAACCCACCGTCGAGCAGCCGAGCGTGGCCGCCGGATCGGGCGCGTTCCACAGATCGGCCAGCATGGCGACGCAGCGCGCCTCGATCTCCGCCGTCTGCGGATACTCGTCCTTGTCGATCATGTTCTTGTCGATCGACAGGTTCATCAGGTCGTGGATCTCGTCGTCGACCCAGGTCTGGCAGAATGTCGCGAGGTTCTGGCGCGAATTGCCGTCGAGCATCAGCTCGTCGCGCACCGCCGCGAAGACGTGGCGCGGATCGCGCTCGGCGTCGGGAAAGCTGGATTTCGGCAGGGCCGACGCCAGATCCGTTGCCGCGTAAACGTCATCGAGTGCGGCACCCCGCGCCGTTGTCGTGGAGCGATCCGATGTCACGTTCTGTCATCTCCCTCTGGCGGCGGAACCGGTTGGCTCCGCCATGTGCTCATCCTGTCCTGCGATAGGCCGCCGGTGCTTCCTCCCACGTGCGTCCGCACGCGTGAAGCCGGGATCATGTCGCGCTGCATGGCGAAATCGCGATCTCCCCGCATCACGGCGCCGCATCGCGCGAGGTCAGGGTCCCGACGACGAAGGCGAGGTTCGCCGCGCCGATCAGGGCGGCGGCGTGCGCCTCGGCCTGGGCTTGGCGCGCATCGAGCAGGCCGCTATCGGCGGCGGTCGCCGCGGTCACCGTGCCCACGCCGTTCCGGTAGGCCGCCAGGGCAGCGTCATAGGTGGTCGAGGCAGCAGAGGCGAGGGCGCTTGCCGCCCTGTGGGATTCAAGCGCGGTCCGCAGTGCATTGCCGGCAGCGACGATCTCGCCCACGGCAACATTCTGCGTGCGCCGGAAGGTGTTCTCGGCTGCGGCCGCCTGCGCTTCGGCCTGCCGCAGCCGCGCTGCCCGCAGGCCGGAATCATAGAGCGGCACCGTCGCGCCGAACAGCACGCCTGACCCGGTCGCCTGCTGACCGATGGTCGGCAGGCCGCTGGCGTTGAAGCTGCCCTGGCCCGAGGCCAGGGCGCCCGCGACGAAGACGCTGGGCAGGAATTCGGCGCGCGCGGCGGCGATGCCGGCATTGCTGGCCCGCAACGCCTGGTAGCTCGCCATCACATCGGGACGTCGGGCCAGGGCGAGCCCGATCATGTCGTCGACTGGCAGGTCAGGCGCATCGGGCAGGGGGCGCTGGCCTGCATCCTCGACCTGCAGGCGCAGCGTGGGATTGACGCCCATGGCGCTGATAAGCGCCTGGTAGGTGTCGCGCTGCTGGCCTTCGGCCTGGACCCGGCGCAGTTCGGCCTGCGCCACCTGCTGGCGCGCCTGGGCGACCTCGACGCTCGTCGCGAGGCCGCGCGCCTGCCTCGCCTCGACGGCGCTGCGGATGGCGGTGCTGTTGCGCAGCGCCTCGCCTGCGATGCGCGCCCGGGCCATGGCGGCCCCATGCACGTAGTAGGCGCGTGTGACGTCGAAGATCAGCTTCTGATGCTCGGCATTGAACAGCACATTGGCGGCGGTGGCGCCGTGCCGTGCCGCTTCCGCAAGCGCCGCGCGGCGGCCGAAGTCGAACAGCAGCCATTGCAGTGCGATCGAGGGCGAGACGCCGTCGGTCGTCGTCTCGAAATAGCGCTGGGACCCGATCGGCACCGGCAGGGGCGTCGAGACGGTCTGGCGGCCGGCGATGACATTGGCGGTGATCACCGGCAGGAAGGTCGCCTCGATCATGCCGACGGCGAGCGCGGCTTCGCGCGCACGCTGCCACGCCGCGCGGGTGGCGGGGTTGTTCCGCTGCGCGACGTCGATCAGTTCCGCCAGCCGATAGTGGCGGCGGGGATCGATGTCGGGTGTCTGCGGCAGGACGGCGAGCGTGGGGTCGGCCGGCACGCCGAAGCTGCGCGGGCTGCCGGGCGGCGGTGGTTCGGAACGGCCCTGAACGCTCCAGATGCGGTCCTCATGCCCGTTCGGGTGCCACGGGGTCTCGGCATTGGGCGAGGTCATGTTCGCCGCGTTCGGTGCGCAGGCGGCGAGGGCCACGGCCATCGCGAACGGGACGATCAGGCGCAGCGCCATCAGCCGGTCACCGCCGCCTGCAGGCGGTCGAGCCGGCGATGCAGCGCGTCCGGCCCGTCGGTGTTCGGGATCTCGCCGCCGCCCGTGCCGGCCACCCGCGCGGCGAGCGCTTCCAGCCGCGCCGCAACCCCCGGCAGCGCCGCCCGGCTGAAGGCGATGTCGCGCACGAGGGCGGCGATCTCGTCATTGGCCGATCGCAGCGCGGCCTCGACGCCTGGTGCCGGGCGGATCGCCGCAGGTTCGAAGCGCATCAGGTCGATCAGTTCCTCCGCGGCGCCGGACTCCTTCATCACCAGCACCGCATGGGGCACCGCCCCGGCGCGGCGTTCCGGGGCGAGCGCGGCAATCCGGCCGAGTCCAGCCAGTGCGCCGCGCAGATGCGCGCGCACCGCCCCTTCCACCGAGACCGGCCAGAGGCGCGTGAAGATGAGATAGACGACGAGGTTGCCGAGCAGGATGCCAACCACGCGATCCCAGCCGGCCGAAAGACTGGTGGTCGGCCCGAAGCCCTGCAGCACGGTCAGCAGGAAGGCGAGGGCGATCTGCACGCCGCCATAGGAAATGCGCTCATTGCCGGTCGAGACCCAGGCGCCGACCAGCACGCCGCAGAAGACCAGCGCCATCAGCCCGCCGATGCTGTCGAGCTGCGGCATGACGAAGAGCACCGCGCCGATGCCCATGGCTGCGCCGATCAGGCAGCCCAGGATGCGCAGGCCGAGCTTGTGGACGGTCTCCCCCGTGGTGCCCAGCGCGGCGACGTAGCAGGTGATCATGGCCGTATGGATGCCCTGCCAGTCGAGGCCGGTGTAGATGACGTAGCAGAGGATCGCCGCCGCCGTGGTCTTGAGCGCGAAGCGCTGATAGTCGGGGTTGGTGAAGGCATCGGGGAAGAGGAAAGGCGGCTTCGGGGCCGTCACGACCTCGGGCTCCGTGGCACCCGCCAGGACATCGAGCGCCGCGATCACGCCGGTTTCGGCCTCGCCCACCGCGTCGTCCGCCGCCGGACGCGGCGGCATCTCCCCGGCCTCGAGCGCGGCCAGCGCCCGGCGGATCGCCGCGACCAGCGCGTCGCGCCGCGGCGCCGGCAGGTCATCGGGCAGGGTCGAGGCAGCGAGCATCAGCCGCCAGCCGGCGCGCACGTCGCGCGCGATCTGGGCGGCAGCCGGCCTGCCGACCAGGGCGAGCACGCGGACGAAGAGAGCCTGTTGTTCAAGAGCTGCATTGTCCGCACGCAGCAGCGCGCCGAGCGCTGCATCCCGCCCCGGTGCGCCGGTGGCGATGGCCGCGGCGGCGGTGGCCAGACGCAGGCGCAGCGTCTCCCGCAGCAGCCGCACCGGCGACAGGCCGAGCACGAGGTTGAACACCGCCATCAGCGCCATCGGCATCGCCGCGAGATACCAGGCGAAGCGCAGTCCGAAGGTCACGGCATCGGCGACCGGGGCCATGCTCACCAGGGTGAGGACGAAGGCGATGACGAGCGCGATGACGCCGCCGATCTCCCCGAGCTGGCTCGCCGCGCCGAGGAAGAGGAAGGCGAAGGAGACCAGGGCAATCGCCAGCATCCGCAGCAGCGGCGAGTCGACGGTTGCATTGATCAGCGGCACCACGCCCATCACGACGATGGTCACCAGCACGATGAGGCCGAGCGCGGTGACGATGTTCTGCACCGCATCGGGCTTCATCAGGAAGATGATGAGGTAGCAGCTGATCCCGGCCTCGGGGATGTCATACATCATCGAGGCGGCGGCGACGATCGCGCAGAGCAGGGCGATGCGCCAGGTCAGCGCCGCGCGACCCGGAAAGGGCGCGAGGTCAGCGGCCGTCTGCGCGATCAGGGAGCGGCCGACATCGGTCATCGGTCAGCACTGCCCGTCGCGATGGACCACCGCGACCGCCGATGCGCCGATGCGCATGAGGTCCTCAGGCGGGTCGATGAGGCGGATGCGCACCGGGAAGCGCTGGATGATGCGCACCCAGTTAAGCGATTTCGGCACATAGGGCAGGCCGCGCGGCAGGTTCACCACATCCTCGGAGATCACGCCCCAGCCGATGCCCGTCACGCGGCCGGCAATGCGCACCGACCGGTCGGCGAGGGCGCGGACCTGCGCGCAGTCCCCGACGGCGATCGAGGGCAGCTCGGTTTCGCGGAAGGAGGCGCTGGCGAACCAGCTGCCGGTGTCGATCAGCGTGAAGACCGATTGCCCCGGCGCGACGATCTCCCCGGTGGTGACGGCGAGGCCGACGACGCGGCCGTCATGCGGCGCACGGATCTCGGTATTGGCGAGACTGCGCTCGGCGATGGCGAGTGCCGCGCGCCGCGCATCCACCAGCGCCTGCGAGGCATCGAGCGTGCTGACGAGGCTCGTGGCCGCCTCCGCCTGCCGCGTCGCCTGGGTAAGGCTGGTCCGGGCATCGTCGCGCGCCGTGCGGGCATCATCGACCTGCTGTGCCGTGACATAGCCAGGGCGGAGCAGCGGCAGCAGCCGCGTCAGGGTCTGTTCGGCGAGGGCGAGGTTGGTCCGGGCGCGTGTCACCTGCTCGGCGGCGATGGCGGCGTTGGATTGCTCCGCGCTGATGGTGCGCTGCTGCGCGTCGCGGGCGGCTTCGGCGATGCGCAGATCTGCGCGCGCCTGTTCGACGGCAAGGCGGAAGGGCTCGGGATCGATGGCGAAGAGCAGGTCGCCCCTCGCGACCTTTTGATTCTCCGTCACCGTCATGGTGACGATGCGCCCGGGCACGCTGGAGGCGACGTGGACGATGTTGGCCGTCAGCACCGCATCCTCGGAGAGCGGGTTGCTTTCGGCATGATGCAGGTAGAGCCAGGCCGCGGCGCCGGCGCCGATGACGATCAGCGCCGCGACGACCGAACCGAGGACGCTGCGGCGGCGCGAATAGGCCGAGGATGCCATCGCCTATCGCCCATAGAGCGTAAGCGCGAGGAGAAGACCGATGGCGGCCGCGAGGCAGGCATAGACGAGCAGTCGCAGCGGCAGCACCTCATCGAGGCCGATCCTGATGAAGAGGACGCGCAGGACAACCGCTCCGATGATCCCCCCCGCCAGGCAGATCAGCCAGGAGGGGAAATAGGCACCGAAGAGCGGGACAGAGGGGCTGAGCGAGGCCTGGCAACCCGGCAAGGCGAGCGTGGTTGCAGTGAGCCCTGCCAGGAAGGGACGCGATAGCGCCCTTGGCCACCAGGGACGCGAGCCGCACGTGTTCACGCACATCCAGTTCGATGGCCCCTCGATCACTCTGATACCCGGGAATGAGCTACACTGAGCCTCGGAGGGTGTTCAACCCCGCCGGCGCATTCCCCGCGGCCTTCGACGATCGGCAGGCGCGAGGTCAGTAGGGGACAGCCGTTGCTGCAAGGGCGGCTTCAACACCCATCGACGGCGTTCCAGGCAAGTCCGCGGCCTGACGCGTCGGATACAGGCCGGCTTGCTCGGATCCAGCACGCTGCGCCTGCGGTGGGCAGCGTCAGCGCGGCATTGGCGACGTCGATCTTGGTGCGGGCCATGCCTGCCGGGTATCCGGATGGCGGGGGCGTGGTGCAAGCGCCTTGGCGAAGGCTGCCCGCAGTCGTTCGATCACCCGCGTCTTGCCGGCGCCGTTCGCTCCGAGCAGCGCGACCCGATCCCCGTTCTCTCGATCCAGAGCTATCGGGTGCCGAACAGGGAGCTGCCGTCAGGCGCCGCGATCGCCGTGTTCCCAGTCGTCACCAGGGTCGTTGCGACATCAATGGACCTTCAACATGTCGTAGAGCGCCTGAGCCGCGGGCGTCAGCGCTTCACGTCGGCGGCGCACCAAGCTGAGCTTCCGGTACAGCACAGGCTCGACAAGGGGCACTTCTACCAATTTGGTTGTCAGCAATTCTTGCCCGATATTCGCCGCAAGGATCGCTGCGGCGACCCCTGTTGCCGCCAGCGCCAGGGCGCTCGGCGTGTTTTCGACCACAAAGCGGCCGCGCCGGGGCAGGCTCGACCCAGCGCCTCCCGCTTGGTCGAGTTGAGCCTCGATGATAGCGCGATTGCCGCTGCTGCCGCCCAGGGTGATGAGGTCCATCTCTCGCAGATCCGCCCACCGCACGGCGGGAAGCGAGGCCAGGGGGTGCTCGGGATGACAGACGAGCACCAGGGGATCCGCCGAGAGCAGATCCTCCGCCAATTCGTCCTGCGGTTCACGGGCGATGTGGATGCCGAACTCGGCGTCGCCACGCCGCACCGCCTCGGTCACCAGGACGCCCGAACGTTCGAGCAGCATGACCCGGTTTTCCGGGTAGCGGCGGGCGTAGTTCGCCAGGACGGCGGGCAGGCGCTGATAGGCCACGGCCGGCATCGTCGCCAGGGTCACATCGCCGGCAGCGAGCCTGGCCGTGGTGCGAAGCCGCTCCAATCCTTGGGTCAGATCCTCAACGACGCGTTTTGCGAGCGGCAGGAAGTCGCGCCCCGCGGCGGTCAGACCGGTACGGCGCGTCGTGCGGTCGAGCAATGGCAGGCCAACGAAGCTCTCCAACCGCTGGATGCGCCTCGTCAACGCGGTTTGCGTCAGCACCAATCGCTCGGCGGCCCGGGTAAAGCTCCCAAGCTCTGCTACCTGGACGAAAGCCTGCACATCATCCATGGGCAAATGCATGATCAGATCTCATTAATCGATACGATCATTGCATTATACAGAGATCGCCCATCGCGCCATCTTCTGCCTGCAAAGGACGAAAGGGCGCCCAGCGCCTGGAAGGGGAAGGATGCTCCAGGCCGACATACCGCATGCGGTTGCCCAGGATCTGAATCGCGCGCTGTATCGCCTGACCCATCCATCGCCGGGGCAATGAGGATGGACCAGCAACGATCCCGTCTCCACTTGAAGCAGTTTGATCCTGCGGCACGGGGCGCGCTTGAGGGCGTGCGTGTGCTCGACCTGGCGCGGCTGGTCGCCGGCAATACCCTCGGCATGGTGCTGGCCGACCATGGCGCCGAGGTGGTGAAGGTCGAGCCGCCCGAGGGCGACACGCTGCGGGCCTGGAAGGTGAAGGGCGTCGAGACCGCCTGGAAGAGCTGGTGCCGCAACAAGAAGAGCATCTGCCTCGACCTGCGGAACCCAGAGGCGCAGGCGGTCGTGCGCCGGCTCGCCGGTGAGGCCGCCATCTTCGTGGAGAGCTTCCGCCCCGGCGTGCTGGAACGGATGGGGCTGGCGCCGGAGGTGCTGCTCGCGATCAATCCGGCGCTGGTCATCGTGCGCATCAGCGGCTGGGGGCAGGACGGGCCCTACCGCCACAAGCCGGGCTTCGGCACGCTGGTCGAGGGCTATTCCGGCTTCGCCGCCGTCAACGGCTTCGCGGATCGCGAGCCGGTGCTGCCGCCGATGTTCATGGGCGACTGCTACGCCGGCATCTACGGCGCGGCATCCGCCACCATCGCCCTGCGCCATGCCGAGGCCACCGGCCAGGGCCAGGTCATTGATCTGTCGCTGATTGATCCGATGCTCGCGGTGATGGACCCGCAGGTGGCGAATTACCGCCTGACCGGCCAGACCAAGCGCCGCACCGGCAGCCGCAGCACCAACACCGCGCCGCGCAACGCCTATCGCTGCCGCGACGACAGCTGGGTGTGCCTGTCCTCCTCGACCCAGGGCATGACGGAGAAGCTGCTGCGCGCGATCGACCGACCCGAATTGATCGAGGACCCGCGCTTCCGCACCAATCCCGACCGGCTGCAGCATTGGCAGGAGCTGGACGCGATCATCGGCGCCTTCATCGGCGCGCGCGACAAGGCGGAGGTGCTGGCGCATTTCGATGCCGCCGGCGTCACCATCGGGCCGATCATGGACGCGGCCGATCTGCTGCAGGACGACTATGTCGCCGAGCGCGAGGCGCTGATCGAGGTGCCGGATGCGGACATGCCCGGCGGCGTCGTGCCGATGCACGGCATGGTGCCGCGTCTGTCCGCGACGCCGGGCGTCCTGGCCCGCCCGGCACCGTGCCTTGGCGAGCACAATGACGAGATCCTCGGCGGCGTGCTGGGTGAAGCCGAACTGGCGCGGCTCAAGGCGTCCGGCGTGGTGCGGGCCGCCGCGGCGGCGGTACGCGCCGATGCCTGACCGTGTGTGACGCCGACGTCGCTCCGGCACCGTTCCTGAAGGGGCGGGAACACCCGACGCGTTCAGCCGCTGAAAACAGACCGCTTACATAGACTTGGGGAGACTACATCCATGAGGATCAATCGACGGACCCTGATCGGGACCATGGCATCCGCATCTGTGGCCTGGTCCAGGCGAGGCCTTGCCGCGGGCACGTTTCCCGACCGGCCGATCCGGCTTGTCGTTCCGTTTCCGCCCGGCGGCACCACCGACATCAGCGGCCGCGTCGTGTCGCAGCTTCTGGGCGAGCAGCTCAAGGGTACGATCGTGGTCGAGAACGTCTCGGGCGCCGCGGGCGTGCTGGGGTCAGGCCAGGTCGCCCGTGCCCGGCCCGATGGCTACACGCTCGTGCTCGGCAACATCTCGACGCACGCCATCGCGGCCGCGCTGCAGCCGAACCTGCCCTACAAGCCGCTCACGGATTTCGAGCCGATTGCCCACACCGGTAAGCTCACGAACCTGCTGGTCGTCCATCCGTCGCTTCGGGTGAACTCGGTTCAGGAGCTTATCGCCTATGCGAAGGCGAACCCCGGCAAGCTGAGCTACGGGTCCTCGGGCTCGGGCGGGACGCCGCATCTGTCGGCCGAGCTCTTCAAGCTCCGCACGGGCACCGATATGGTCCACATCCCCTATCGGGGTAGCGCTCCGATGTTGTCGGACCTGCTCGGCGGGCAAATCCATCTCTCCTTCGGCAACCTGCCCGAACTGCTGCCCCATGTGGCGGATCGCAGGCTGATCGCCCTTGGGGTCACCTCCAGCAGCCGCTGGCCGAGCGTGTCCGACATTCCCACCATCCAGGAACAGGGCGTTCCGGATTTCGACATCTCCTCCTGGATGGGGCTGTTCGCACCGGCGGGCTTGCCGCCGGAGGTCCGCGATCGGCTCGTGCAGGCTGCCTCCGACATGCAGAAGTCGACCGCCTTCGGCGAGAGGCTGGCGCAGAACGGCTTCATGACGGAGTGCATGGTCGGCGACGCATTCAGGCAATACGTCGCGGCACAGAACACGTTCTGGTCGGAGTTCATCCGCCAGGCGAACATCGCCTTCGAGTGACGTCGTGGCCGGTTCCCAAGACATGACGCCGACGCTCCGGAAGATCGACCGTCTCAGCGTCAGGAGCGTCTTCCCCGGCACCGATGCCGAAGGCACGCTGATCATGGTTCATGGGGGCTGCCATGATTGGTGGGCCTTCGAATCCTGGATGCAATCCTGCGCCAGGAGCGGCTTTGCCGTGCATGCCCTGTCGCTGCGGGGCCATGGCGATTCCTGGCCGATGCCACCGGCAGAGTTCTGCGCCCTGACGGTGGACGATTACCGGGACGACATCATCCGGGCCTGCGAGGCGCTTGGCGTGGTGCGGCCGGTCCTGATCGGCCACAGCTTGGGCGGTATTGCCGCCCAGCTCGCCGCGCAAACCCTCGATTGCGCTGCCCTGGTGCTGGTCTCGAGCGCCGGGCCGGCGGCGCTGGGCACGCGACGGGGCTTGCTGCCGGCGGATCGCCTGGTGATCCGCACGCCGGAGGAAGCCCGCCAGAGATACTTCCACAGCGCGCCAGCCGAGGTCGTGGCCGGCATCGTGGCGAAGCTGGTGCCGGAATCGCCGGGCGCGTTGAACACGTCGGGTGGCCGCGCCGTGGTCGATGCGACGTTGATCGGATGTCCGGTGCTGGCCCTGTCGGGGGCCGAGGATGCGACTGACGTGCCGTCCGCACATCAATTGGCGAAGCTGTATGGCGGCACGGCGCTCGTACTGCCGGATACGGGCCACAACATCATGCAGGAGGCCGCCGGCCAGAAGGCCTGCGACTTCATCGTGTCCTGGCTGCGGTGCGTCCTGTAGGGGCCGGGTGCCTCGCTTCAGTTCGAACAGGGGCGCACTCAGCAGTCCAGGCTCCGTTGCCGGCTCCGGTTGTGGCATTGCAGCGCTGCACGCGATCCGGGTCTGATCGGCATGACCGCCTGCTCGTGCCGGATGGTCCTGCTCTGCTATGCAGGGGTCCGTGACTCGCGAGCATTCTGCCCACCCTCTATACGTTTCCGCCGCATGCGCGGTGCACAGTGTTCGACATGCTGCTTGCGGAGCGGGCAATAGCCCATCTTGCATTCCATCCCGCATGTCGCGCCCTGGCGGCGGGAAGGGCATTCTGGACAGAGCCAGGTCGAGCCTTCCAGCACCGCGGCACGCCGACTGTTGCGGCGACATGCGAAATCGTGGCTGACACGCTGCGTGCCGCGCGAATTACCGCACGCGCGGCGGCGGCCCTGGTGCGCGATTGGCGGCTTGGTCGCCTTGAGGTTTCGTAGGCGACGGTCCGGGCCAGGGCTTCGACATCAAGATGGCCGGGGTGCGGGCATATCGCCTGCTCCCGAGTCGAACGGTTCACCGTAGAGGGCAAGCCACGAAGGGTTCTTAGCCTTAGCATTTGGATTGCCGCACCCCGGCGGGTCACGCAGGTTACACCCATGATGCCAGGATCGGATCCGTCTCGCGCCGTGCATCCGAGCAAGGATTGGGGAGGAGTGCTCCGCCGCCTGATGCCGCGGTCGCTCGCAGGCTGGTTCGCCATATGCTGGGGCCTGTTCCTAGGGGCTGCGCTGGTTGCCGGGGCGGCGCTGATCTCCCTCTATCGCGACAGCACCGGCGAACGGCTGCGGCGCGCCGAACTCGCACTGAGTCGAGGCTGCGACGCCATCGCTGGGCGATTCGACTTTGCCACCGCCGGCGGCCGCCGGCTCGACTGGGCGGATGCGGCGATTGCGCAGATGCTCGCCGCCGGGACGATGCTGGCCCTGCGCGACTTGCCCGGGGTCGAGGGCGGGCTCTGGCGCAGCGGGAGCGGAGCGCTCGCCTACGCCTTCCCGTCCTATGAAGGAGCCGAACCGAAGACGGATCTGCCGGCCGCGGAACTGCCGCGCATCCGACAGGCGGCGGAAGCAGCCATCGAGGCCGATCGGCCGATCTCGCGACGGTTCGACGGACGATCGGAGACGCTGCTGCTGCGCGCCTGTCCCCTGGATGCGCCGGAACCCGGCATGGCGGCCTGGGTGATGCAGCGCGTGATCCTGTTCGGCGGGACAGCGTATCTGCGCGCCGCCGCGGCGGTAGCGGTGCTCACCGTCGTCCTGCTGGGGTCAGCGGGTTGGCTCGGCTGGCTGCTGTGGAACTGGTCCCGGCAACTCCGGCGCATCGAGGCCGCCCTGGGAGATCCCGCCGGCACCGCGTTGCCGCAGCTGGAGATGACCGGACAACGTGATCTCGACCGAATGTTGCTGGCGGTGAACGGCGCTGCCGAGCGTGCTGCCGAAGCGCACCGTGCCGCCGTCGCCGCGGCTGAGCGTGCTGCGGAGGCCGAGCGCCTGGCCGGGCTGGGCCGTGTCGCCGCCGGCGTCGCGCATGAGGTGCGCAACCCCATGGCCGCCATGCGTCTCAAGGCTGAAAACGCGCTGGCCGTGCGCGACCCGGAGCGGATGGCCCGCGCGCTGGAGGCGGTGCTCGGTCAGGTCGCGCGGCTGGAACGCGTGGCGCGCGGGCTGCTCGACGTGGCGCGGGGCGCTGCGCCGCCCACCGGCACACCGGTGGACCTGCCGCTCCTGCTCGCCGGGCGCATCGCCCTGTTCCACGAACAGGCGACCGAGGCCGGCATCACGCTGGAGGTGGCAGCGGGCGTGCCGGCCGTGGCGCTGCTCGACGCCTCCGGCATCGAGGGCGCGCTGAACAATCTGGTGCTCAACGCCCTTGATGCGACGCCCCGCGGGGGGCGCGTGACGCTGTCGGCGGTGCGGCAAGACCACTCGCTTCTGCTCGCCGTCGCCGACACCGGACAGGGCATTCCAGCCGAACTTCGGGACCAGGTCTTCGAGCCTTTCGTGACCAGCCGCGCGGACGGCACGGGGCTTGGCCTGGCGCTGGTGCGGGAGGTAGCCAGGGCGCATGGCGGCGAGGCTCGCCTGGTGCATCGCCCGGATGGCACCACCGTCGAACTCGACTTGCCGCAGCCGGAGTAGGCATGGCCACCATCCTGATCGCCGATGACGATGACGCGGTGCGTGACGGTCTTGTGGAGACCCTCACCGATCTCGGCCATCGCGTGCTGGAGGCGGCGGACGGCGCCACGGCCGTAGCGACGGCGGTGCGGGAGCGTCCGGACGCGATCCTGCTGGATCTGCGGATGCCGGGCGCGCTCGACGGGCTGGGCGCGCTGCGCCAATTGCGCGCGCGGCCCGGCGCGCCGCCAGTGGCGATCCTGACGGCCTATGCCTCCGCCGCCAACACCATCGAGGCCATGCGCGGTGGCGCCTTCGACCATCTGACCAAGCCGGTCGGGCGTGCCGAACTCGCCGAACTCGTCGCCCGGATGCTGCGAGCGCCCAAACCCGCGATGCCGGCGGCGGGGCCGGCCCCGGCCGATGCCGATGACCTCGTCGGCGCCAGCGCGGAGATGCGCGCCGTGCAGAAGACGATCGGCCTGATCGCCGATGGCGACGCAACAGTGCTGATCACCGGGGAGACCGGCACGGGCAAGGAAGTGGTGGCGCGTGCGCTGCACCGCTTCGGGCGGCGCGCGGCCGGCCCCTTCGTCGCCGTGAACTGCGCCGCCATCCCGTCCGAGCTGCTGGAGAGCGAGCTGTTCGGCCATGCCCGCGGGGCCTTCACCGGCGCCATCGCCGATCGGCGCGGCGCCTTCCGCGACGCGGCAGGTGGCACCCTGTTCCTCGATGAGATCGGCGACATGGGCCTCGTCACCCAGGCGAAGATCCTGCGCGTCGTGCAGGAGAGGGAGGTGACGCCGCTGGGCGGCAGGCCGGTGCGGGTCGATGTGCGCCTGGTCGCCGCGACCCATCGCGACCTGCCCGCGCGGGTGCGCGAGGGCGCCTTCCGCGAGGACCTGTACTACCGCCTGGCCGTGGTGCCGATCCACTTGGCCCCGCTGCGCGAGCGGCCAGCCGATGTGGTGCCGCTGGCCGAGCATTTCCTCGCGCGGCTGCCGGGCGGCAAACGGCTCGGCGCCGATGCGGCGGCCCGGTTGCTGGCGCATGACTGGCCGGGCAATGCACGGGAACTCCGCAACGCGATGGAACGGGCCGCGGCGCTGAGTCGCGCAGCGGTGATCGGTGCCGCCGAACTCGGGGTGTTCGGGCCGGCGGCGCCCGGGCCATCGGCCGACTGGCTCTCCGGCGACCTCGCGGAGGCCGTGGCGCGGCTGGAACGCGCGATGATCGAGCGCGCGCTGCGCGACAGCGGGGGCAATCGGACGGAGGCGGCCCGACGGCTCGGGATCCACCGCCAGCTGCTCTATGCGAAGCTGCGCCAGCATGGCCTGGTGGCGTCCGAGGAGACGACGCCGGATGTCCGGAATCCCGACGGCGAGCGGTGATACCTACCCCGTAAGCGATTGATATTCCTTTTCATCGGTGCTGGCACGGAGGCTGCTCTCCCCTGGGCAGGTCCATCACGGACCGCAGAGGAGATCTCGCCATGTCGCCTCCCTTCCGGCGCGCCGTCGGCCCCGCGGCGATCGCCGCGCTGACCCTGCTGACGCAGGTCACAGCTTTCGGCCAGCCCGTGCCACCGGGTCCCACGCGAGCGCCCGGCATCATGTTCGACACTGCGCAACTGCCGCAAACGCACGGCGTCGTCGCCCGATATAGCCTCGGTCCGCGCGGTGAGGTGGATGGGTTGATCCTGCAGGACGGCACGCAGGTGCAGCTGCCGTCGCATCTCGGCAGCGAACTGGTCTTCGCCGCCCGCCCAGGCGACGCAGTGACGGTGCGCGGCCTACTGGCGATCGGCGTGCCGCTGGTCGCCGCTGTCTCGGTGCGTAACGACGCCACCGGCGCCGAGGTGGTCGATGCCGGCGGCGGCCCGCATGGCGGGGAGGTGACGGTGGGGGCGAGCGGCCCCGTGCAGACGGTGCTGCGCGGCCGGCGCGGCGAGGTGAACGGTGCGATCCTGGTCGATGGCACCACGGTTCGCGTGCCTCCCCACGCCGCGGTGCAGATGGCCGAACTGCTCCGCCCCGGCGCGACCCTTGCGGTGCGCGGCGAGGGCCGGACGACGGTGTTCGGCCGCGTGATTGAAGCGCGCTTCGCGGGGCCCTCGATGGATCGGCTGACCGAGATCGCCGGGCCTGGCCCGCGCGACATGTCGCCGCCCCACCCGCCGCGTCCGCCGCGAGGCTGACGCAGGAGGCCGGCCGATGCGTCGTCACGATCGCGCGCTCGACACGCTCAATTTCTTCCTGGCGGATGTTCGGGATGGGCTTGGCCCCTACCTCGCCATCTACCTGCTTGCCGTCCGCGGGCCGGACCAGGGATGGAACGAGGCGACCATTGGCATGGTCATCACGCTGGCCGCCGGCACGGGGCTGCTCGCGCAGACCCCGGCGGGGGCACTGATCGACCGCACCCGCCACAAGCGTGCCGTGGTCATCGCCGCGGCCGTAGCCGTGACGCTCGCCTGCGTCACTCTGCCCTTCATCGGGAATTTCTACGTCATCGCTGCCACGCAATCCCTGGCGGGCGTCGCCGGCGCCGTGTTTCCGCCGGCGCTGGCCGCCATCACCCTCGGCATCGTCGGGCCGAAGGCCTTCGCCCGGCGGGTTGGCCGCAACGAGGCCTTCAACCATGCCGGCAATGCGGCCTCTGCCGCGCTCGCGGCGGGCACGGCCATCCTGTTCGGGCCGATCGTGGTGTTCTGGATCATGGCGGCGCTTGCGGTGGCGAGCATCGGCGCGATGCTATTGATCCCCGCCGCGGCGATCGATGACGATGTGGCGCGCGGCCTTTCGCATCATGATGCCGGTCAGGCGGAGGATGAGCCTTCCGCTTGGCAGACGCTGCTGACATCCGGCCCGCTGCTGGTCTTCGCCGGGCTGATGGCCTGCTTCCATCTGGCGAACGCGGCGATGCTGCCGACCGTAGGCCAGAAGCTGACGCATATCGTCGGCAAGGATCACGCGACATCGCTGATCGCGGCCTGCATCGTCGCGGCCCAATGCGTGATGGTGCCGGTCGCCATGCTGGCCGGCGCGAAAGCTGACGCATGGGGACGCAAGCCGCTCTTTCTGCTCGCCTTCGGTGTGCTTGCGCTGCGTGGCGTCCTCTACACCCTCTCCGACAACCCGTGGTGGCTGCTGTCGGTGCAATTGCTGGACGGCGTCGGCGCGGGCGTCTTCGGCGCGTTGTTCCCCATCGTCATCGCGGATCTCACGCGCGGCACCGGCCGGTTCAATGTCAGCCAGGGCGCTGTCGCCACCGCCCAGGGCATCGGTGCGGCGATGAGTGCGAGCCTCGCCGGCTGGGTCGTCGTCGGCGCGGGATACGGCGCCGCCTTCGCCACGCTTGGCTCCATCGCCGCTCTGGGCTTCGTCGGCTACCTCATCCTGATGCCGGAGACGCGCGACACGACCGGCCCGTCCCGCGCAACCACCGTTCCGCCCCAGCCGCAGCCCGCTGCGGGCTGAGTGCCACCACACCAATCGAGAGCGCCATGACCGTCCACGCCACGTGGCTGACCCCGCTGCTGCTGGTCGGCAGCAACATCCTGATGACCTTCGCCTGGTATGGCCACCTGAAGGCACCGAGCTGGCCGCTGTGGCTGGCCGTGCTGGTCAGCTGGGGTATCGCCTTCTTCGAATATTGCCTGGCCGTTCCCGCGAACCGCATCGGCTATGGCACCTTCACCGGCCAGCAGTTGAAGGTCCTGCAGGAGGTCATCACTCTCGGCGTCTTCGCCGTCTTCAGCGTCGCCTTCCTGGGCGAACAGCTCCGCTGGACCTATTTCGCCGCCATGGGCTGCCTGGTCGGCGCCGTGGTGTTCATCTTCCTGCCCGTGGATTGACGCTGCGCGGGAGGCGTTCCAGCGGCATGGCATCAGCGCGCCCCAGGCCACCGAAGCCCGAGACGGCGCTGCTGCTGACCATCCCGAAGCAACTCGGCGTCGCATACTGTGCCCATGTCATCGAGGGCGTCCTATGGCATGGTGGCTCCCGCGCACGGCCGGCGCTGAGGGGTCACCGGCCACCCCATTCGTCTGGCCTGCCACGCAAGCAGCGGGCGAGCAGGACCTGGCTGCGACCGATCTTCTCGCGACGAGTGCCCGCGGTGCGCCGGATCATTGAAGCCATGGAGGAGCGACTGCAACGCGACCCGCCGGCCCACGAGCCTGAATGGGCTCACCCCGGCAGCCTTTGCAGCCCGCCGCGCATCGGCGCACAGGGAGAACAGGCTCTGCTCATGATCGAGGGCTCTTTTGGGGGCGGGGTCAGCCGCCGAGGCAAATGTCCGTGCCGGCCTTGGTCATGTTAACTGAACCCGGCGCTCATGTTGCCGGGGTCAGCGGCTCAGGTCCGCTCGCCGCTGCCAAGCGTCCGGGACATATCACAGGCTCGGAAGGCTGCAGGGGTGCGGTTTCGGACCGTCAACGCCAGACGCCGCCGAACGCCGATGGAAATGTCCTTGATTTGTTTCAGAGAGCGCGGCGCCGCCGGCTCATGCTGACGGTGACCCGTTCGAAGCCCCGGTCAGTCAGCCGCCATCGGGGCTCGATGCGGCAACGCTGCGGCTCATGGCAGCCGAAAGGGACATGGCTTTCGTCTGGGGCCGCGATGTCCTGGCCGTGGTAGATGGCGCGTGAGTTGCCGCCGGCGCGCCGTTCACCCTCCTCCGATGATCACGATCGGTGAGGCTATCGCGGCCATGGCCCCGCCGCGCCCATCACGGCGGCAGCACCGCCGGCACCAGCAGCACGCAGACCAGCATGACGATCACCGTGAAGGGCACGCCGACCTTCATGAAGTCCCCGAAGCCGTAGTTGCCAGGCCCCACCACCAGCGTATTCACCGGGGAGGAGACCGGCGTCATGAAGGCTGCCGAGGCCGCCAGCGCGACAATCATCGCGAAGGGATAGGGCGAGGCACCGATCTCCTTCGCCACGGCGAGCGCAACAGGCGCCATCAGTACCGCCGTCGCCGTGTTGGAGATGAACAGGCCGAGCATCGCCGTGATGACGAAGATCACGCCGAGCAGGATGTGGGTCGACGCCGCCCCCGCCAGCGCCACCACCGCATCGGCGGCGAGATCCACTCCACCAGTCCGCTGCAGCGCGATCGAGAAGGGCAGCATGCCGACAATCAGCACCAGCGTCTTCCAGGAGATCGACCGATAGGCGCTGTTCATGTCCACGCAGCCAAAAAGGCCCATCAACAGGCAGCCCAGCAGCGCCGCATGGACGTTGGGGATCCAGCCGCTGATCATCAGCCCCACGGTCAGCGCCAACACCCCGATGGCCTGCGGCATGCGCCCCGCGGCGGGCAGTAGCTCGGCATGCTCGGCGGGCAGGTTCAGCACCAGCAGCATGCTGCCATCGGCCTGGAGCTTGCGGATATCGGACCAGAAGCCGGTCAGCAGCAGCGTGTCGCCGGCCTTCAGCGTCTGTTCGAGCAGATCGGCGCCGGCCACTTCCTTGCGATGGCGCAGGCCGATGACGGTCAGGCGATGCTCGGCGCGGATGCGTTCCTGCAGGACCGTGCTGCCGACCAGTGGCGAGTCCGGCGGAATGATCGCCTCCACCATGCCAATCTGCTGCGAGCGATCGAGGAAGTAGCCCCCCTCCTCGAGCGGCAGGTTCTCGACCTTGTATTCATCGTGCAGGGATTCGATGCGCTCGGGCGTGCTCCTGACGTCGAGCAGCAGGACATCGCCGGCGCCCAGCTCCGTCGTCGCATCCGGGCGGATCACCTCCGTGCCGAAATGGCTGCGGCGCTCGATGGCGAGGATGTTCACCCCCTCCTTGCGCAGGGAGAGCTGTTCGAGCCGCAGCCCGGCAAGCGGCGAGGCCGGCGTGACGCGCACGCGGAACGCCCGTCCCGCAAGGCCATAGATCTTGATCCACTCGGCGAGGCTCGGCGCGCGACGGGCATCGGCCTCCGGCACGCGCCGCCCCGGCAGCAGGCGGCGCGCATAGAGCATGTAGAGGATGGCCAGTGCGAGCACCGGGACACCGAAGGGCGTGAAGGCGAAGAAGCTGAAACCGGCATGGCCCTGCCGCACCAGTTCCGCGCTGACGACGAGATTGGGCGCGGTCGCCACCAGCGTCATCATGCCGCTGATCAGCGCCGCGACGGAGAGCGGCATCATGAGCTGGCTCGGCGCGCTGCCGGCATTGCGGCAGATGCGCAGCACGATGGGGATGAAGATGGCGACCACAGCCGTCGAGCTCATGAAGGCGCCGAGCCCGGCGCCGGCGACCATCAGGAGCACGAGCATGCGCGTCTCGCTGCTGCCGGCCTTCCGGCTCAGCAGATCACCGATGCCCTGCGCGGCGCCGCTGCGCACCAGGCCTTCGCCAACCACGAACAGCGCGGCGAGCAGGATGATGGAGGAATCCGCGAAGCCGGCCAGCGCCTCGTTGATCGTCATCACCCCCGTGAAGGGCAGCAGCACGATCATCAGCAGGCCGACCGCGTCCATCCGCGGCCGATTGGCGATGAACATCACGATGGCGGTGGCAAGAAGCGCCAGGACGAGAAGCAGTTGCGTGGTCATCGCGGCACCCTTCGGGGAATCGGTGACGGATTCAACGTGCCGCCGCGATGAGCGGGCGCAGCGCGTCGGAGGCACCGGTCAGCATGATCTGCACGCCGATGCACAGGAGGAGGAAGGCGGTCAGCTTGGTCGCGATCAGCGTGCCCTGCGTGCCGATGCGCCGGGCGATCGGCTCGGCGTAGGCATAGGCGAGCCAGACGCAGGCGCCGACCGAGGCGGCGATCATCAGCGCCGACAGGGCGCTGATCAGCAGCACGTCATTCCCGCCAACACTGCGTTCCGCGCCGAGCGCGATGGCCGCGGCAATGGAACCGGGACCGGTCGTCAGCGGCAGGGTCAGGGGGAAAAAGGCCATGCGCTCGATAGGCGCGGTGTCCATGGCGGCGGGCGGCGACTTCGCCTCCGTCGGCTCGGCGCGCAGCATGGACCAGCCCGCCGCTGCCACCGCGAGGCCGCCGCCGATGCGCAGCGCTTCGAGCGAGATGCCGAAGAAGGACAGCACACGCGAGCCGAGGAACATCGCGACGACCAGCACGATGAAGGAATTGATCCCGATCTGCCGCGCCAGCCGCGCGCGCTCGCTCGTCGTCAGCCACCGCGTCATGTCGTGGAAGACGAAGGCGATGCCGAAGGGGTTGATGATGCTCAGCATCGTCGAGAATCCGAACAGCCACAGCGAGATGAGCTTGGCGATGAGGAAGCCGTCGATCATCGCCGCGTCGCCATCATCACCGCAGCTCGATCGTCACCCCGGCGTCGTTGATGCGGAACTGGCCGCCGGCGCGCTCCGTCCGCAGGCGCAGCTCCACCCCGGCTGGGTTGCGCAGCCAGCGCGTCTCCGGTCCCGACTGGCCTTCCGCCCTTTGCCGCGGGACGACCTGCTCGGTGTAGCGGCCTGGAAAATCCTCGAGGCGACGCAGGCCGAAGACCTCGCCGCGCGCCGAGAGCGAGGAGACGCCCACGCTGCCGAACTCGATCCCGCGGACGGAGAAGCGGTATTCTTCTCCCCGGAAATGCAGCCGGCCACCGCCCACCGAGGCGCCGACCGCCAGCACGCCGACGCGCACCTGCTCGATCTCGATCGAGGCATCGGGGTTCGGGTCGGAACGGTTGCGCTGGGCGCGCGCCGGCCAGGCCGCGCCCAATGCGCCCCACGCCGTCCATGCTGCGATCAGGCGACGACCGATCATCCAAGACTTCCCCGGCCCGCATCCTGTTCGGGGCCTTCCTCCGCGAAGGCCTCTTATGCACGATCCGGGCGGCGGCGTCGCCCCTGCCGGCCGCCACCCGCTAGAGGCCCCAGGGCAGGCCCAACAGGTGCCAACCCGCCAGGAACACCGTCCAGATGATCGAGATCCAGATGACGTAGGGCAGCATCAGCGCGATGACCGTCCCGACGCCCGCATCCTTCTGGTACTTGATGGCGAAGGTGACGATCATCGCGAAATAGGCGTTGAGCGGCGTGATGGAGTTCATCGGGCTGTCGCCGACGCGATAGGCCGCGAGCACGGCCTCGGGCTCCACGCCGAGCTGCATCAGCAGCGGCACGAAGATGGGCGCGAAGATCGCCCATTTCGCGATGGCCGCGGTGATGATCAGGTCGAGCAGGAAGACCACGAAGACAAAGCCGATCAGCAGCCACAGCGCGTCGAGGTTCATCGCCTGCAGCACGCGGCCGAGGGAAACCGCGGCCAGCGTCGCCATGTTGGTGTAGTTGAAGAAGGCGATGAACTGGCTGATCACCAGCAGCAGCAGGATCAGCCCGGCCAGGCCCGTGATCGCCTTCTGCATAGCCGCGATCACGTCGTTGGTATGCTTCATCGTCCGCGCGCCGAAGCCATAGGCCGCGCCGCTGACCAGGAAGATCAGCGCGATGGACACGATCAGGCTGGTCATGAAGGGCGAGTTGCCGATGATCGCCCCGGTTTCCGGATGGCGCAGTGGCGCGCCCGGCGGCAGCACCAGCAGCCCGATGAAGGCGAAAGACGCCAGCATCCCCCACAGCGCGTAGCGCAGGCCGCGCTGTTCGTCGTCCGACAGCCCGGTTTCCCCTGGCACGACATAGTCGCCCGTGTAGGGGCCGAGACGCGGTTCCACGACCTTCTCGGTGATGATCGCGATCAGAACGGTCAGCATCACCACGGAGCCGATCGAGAACCACACATTCGCGGCGAGGTCGATCGACCGCGTCGGGTTCACCAGGCGGATGGCGTCGTTGGTGATTTCCGTGAGGATGCCGTCCACCGGCACGATCAGGATGTTCACCAGGAAGGCCGAGGCCACCGCGGCGAAGGCCGCCGCAAGCCCGGCGAGGGGATGGCGCCCCACACTGATGAAGGCGGCTGCGGCCAGCGGGATCAGCACCAGATACCCCGCATCGGCCGCGATGGAGGAGAGGATGCCGACGAAGACGAGGATATAGGTCAGCGCCTTGGGCGGTGCGACCACCACGAGCTTGCGGATCAGCGCCTTGACCAGCCCCGCTTCCTCGGCGACGCCGACGCCGACCATCGCGACGATGATCACGCCCACCGCGTTGAAATTCATGAAGTTCTGGATGACGCCGGTGAACATGAAGCGGATGCCCTCGGCCGTCAGCAGGCTGCGGGCATGGGTGCTGGCCGGTTCGATGTCTCCCGTGGCGGGGTTGTAGGCCTGGTAGGTGACATGCACGCCCATCGCGCCAAACACGGCCGACAGTGCGATGACCGCCAGGATCAGGTAGACGAAGATCATCACCGGATGCGGCACGCGGTTGCCCGCGCGCTCCACCGCATCCAGGATCTTCTGCATCGTCGTCTTGGACGGTTCCGCCAACACGGTCATGGCCGCTTCCTCATTGTGCCAGGGCGTGGAGGATCCGGGCCCAGGACCGCATGCCCTTGCGAAAGGACTGCAGGTCGTACTTCTCATTGGGGCTGTGGATGCGGTCGTCCTCCAGCGCGAAACCGGCAAGGATCACGTCCATGCCCAGCGCCTTCTTCAACTCGGCCGTCACGGGGATCGATCCGCCGCCGCCGATGAAGACAGCCGGCTTGCCCCATTCGGCCGTCAGCGCGTCGCGCGCCTTGCCGAAGGCGGCGTCGTCGATCGGGAAGCGGATCGCGCTGCCCGAACCATGCTCGATGAATTCAACCTTGCAATCGGCCGGGATGCGGGCGCGGACGAAGTCGCGGAAGGCAGCGCGGATCTTGTGGGGATCCTGATCGAAGACGAGACGGAAGGAGATCTTTGCCGAGGCCACCGAGGGGATCACGGTCTTGAAGCCGGCGCCCTGATAGCCACCGCCCATGCCGTTCACCTCGCAGGTCGGGCGCGACCAGGTCATTTCCAGCACCGAGCGCCCCTTCTCCCCCGCCGGCACCGACAGGCCGATCGCGCCAAGGAAGGCGCCGGCATCGAAGTTCAGGCTGTCCCACTGCTTCTTCAGCGCATCGGGCAGTTCTGGCACGCCGTCATAGAAGCCGGGCAGGGTGATACGGCCATCCGCGTCGCGCAGATCGGCGATGATGCGCGCCAGAATATGATTCGGGTTCGCCGCGGCCGAGCCGTAGAAGCCGGAATGCAGGTCGCGGTCGGCGGCGGTGATGATGATCTCCTCCCCGCACAACCCGCGCAGCATGGTCTGGATCGCCGGCGTCGCGGCATCCCACATGTTGGTATCGCAGATCAGGCCAATATCGGCCTTCAGCTCAGCGGCGTGCTGCGTCAGGAAGGATGGCAGGTTCACCCCGCCCGATTCCTCCTCCCCTTCCAGCAGCACCGTCACCGGGATGGGCAGGGCGCCGGCGACGTCCTTCCAGGCGCGACAGGCCTCGATGAAGGTCATCACCTGGCCCTTGTCGTCCGAGGCGCCGCGGGCGCGGATCATCTTGCTGCCGTCCGGACGTGTCTCGAGTTTCGGCTCGAAGGGGTCGTGGTCCCATAGGTTCAGCGGATCGACCGGCTGCACGTCGTAATGGCCGTAGAACAGCGCTGAGGGGCCGCTCGCGCCACGATCATGCGCGACGACGATCGGGTGCCCGGGGGTCGCCCGCGCCTCGGCGGTGAAGCCGATCGAAGCGAGGTCCGCCGCATGCCAATCCGCGCAGGCCTGGCACTCCGCGGCATAGGCCGGGTCGGTCGAGATCGACTTGATGCGCAGCAGCGCGAAAAGGCGGTCGAGCGCGGCATCGGCATTGGCGTCGATGCGGGCGAGGACGGCGTCGAGCGTGTCCATGGCGGGTCCCGGGATTCAGGGTTGGTTTGGGCGGTGTCGTGTCGTCGGTCGCGCGCGGCGGGCGCCAACCGGACTCTGGGTGCCGGTCATCGGCGTTCCTTCCCGTCACGGTCCGCGCGGTATCGTCGCGGGCCGATGTCGTCCTGCGGCGCGCGATGGCGTGCCTGTTGGCGAAGTCTAGGCGCCATTTGCGTTGAGCGGCAGCAGCTTACCGTTCCGTGCCTTGGCGGGCCGTCCCGCGGGGAGGCGTCAGAAGCGCGCAATGGCGGCGAAGAGGATGCGGTTGGCGATGGCATAGCCGTCGCCTGCAGCCCCGGTGGCGAGCGACCCGCCATAGACGTCGCGCCGCGTGAACAGATACTCGACGCCGAGGTCGAGCCAGCCCGCGTTGAAGACGCCGTCGCGGATCTCGCCGAAGGGGCTCCAGATCAGGTTGGCGAAGACCTGCTGGTATTCCCGGTTCAGCGCCAGCGCGGCGGGCGAGCCGGGGGTGAAGCCCAGCGCATAGGACGGGAAGTCGTTGCGCGAATAGGAGAAGGCGACATTGCTGCGCAGCGTCGGGGCCCAGAACCGCCGGTAGGCCGCTGTCGCGCCGTAGGTCGCGATGGTGTCGAGGCTGGGGCTGGTCACCCCCGGCAGGCCGAGATTGGTGACGGCATCCTGCCCGAAGGTCTGCCCCGCGAAATACCGCCCGATGCCGTCGCCGTAATAGGCCATGACGGCAAGCTCATCCGGCCCGAACCCTTCCCACAGCATGCGCATCGGGAAGCGCATCATGCCGGCGAATCCCCAGGCCGGCGCAGTCTCGGACACCGAGGGCGACGCCGACGTGCCGGCGGTGCGGATCTCGATCTGGCGCAGCAGGCCGCGCAGGTTGAATTCCAGCCCGTTCTGCCGCCAGGTCAGCCGGCCGAGCAGATCCGGCACCGAGTTGAAGGCCGGGCTCGCGCCGCCCTGCATGCTGGTGGTCGGGGTGAAGACGCCGGCGACGGAGGTGTAGGTGGTCTCCGGCGCTTCGATCGAGACCATGCCGGTCAGGTTGTCCGCAAGCCGCCCGGTCGCGCGGATCTGCGCCTGGCGCACGAAGGACTGGTTGAGGTTGGTGGCGTCGATCAGCGTTTCGAAGACGCCTTCGTTCCACAGGCTGTTGGCCTGGCCGACCAGCACGCGGAAGCTGTCGTCGCCGAGTTCGGCCCAGGCCTGGCGCAGACGGAAGACGGCATTCGTGGTGTTCGGCGCGCCGCCGCCGAAATCGCCCTCGATCCTCGTTTCGAGCGTGCCCCAGGCGGTCAGGGTGCGCGTGTCGATGCCGAAGCGGCTGAAGCGTGCCGTCATGGCGAAGTCGCCACCCTGCTCGTCGGCCGGGCTGCCGATCAGCGGGATGGTCTGCGGTGGCGGCGCATCGGTCTGGTTGCGCGGCCCGAAATCATAATAGCCGGTCAGCTTGGCGAAGCCGTAGAGCCGCACCTGCGTCTCGGTGCCCGGCACGCGGAAGGCGACGCCCGGCAGGTCGGGGCGCAGCGCTTCCTCGGTCGCATAGTAGTCGCCCATGCGTTCGGGCGGGTCGAGGCCCGGGATCGGCGCCGTCTCGGCGGCGAGAGCCTGCCGGGCTGCCCGCGCCTCGGCGGCGGCGGCGCGTGCTTCCGCGGCGGCTGCGCGTGCGTCAGCCTGGGCTGTGGCCGCGGGAGGGGCGGGTGGGGGTGTCGGGGCCGCGCGTGGCGTGGCGCGCCGCGTCGGCGTTGGCGTCGCTACCGGTCGAGCCGCAGCCCGCGCCTCGAGCTGTTCGAGGCGCTGCCGCATCTCCTCGAGCTGGCGGCGGAGCTCGGCGATGACCGCGGCGTCGTTGCCGCCGGCCTGCGCCAGCGCACTCTGCGGACAGGCGATCATGGCCAGGGCGGCGGTGAGCCCGAGATCGCGCAGAATGCGTCGCATGGTCGCCATGCGCCGCGGTGGCATCGCACCATGCATGCTGGTTCCTCCCCGCAGGCGACGTATCCCCGGCGACGCTAGGGGGCGCGATCCGCCGCAACAATGCGGTCACGGTCTCCGGCCTGTGCCCGGCGTCCCGGTCTCCGGCATGTGCCCAGGCGGCGGGGACGCCATGCGCGGTCTCGGCACTGTCCGCCAAGGACACGACGTATCCGGCACCTCCGGAACCGCGCTGGTTCTGCCCTGCCTTCTGCCGGCGAATCCGGTGATCGGCGTGGTGCGCTCCACCACTCCATTGGTGCGCGCCACGGGCCGCGTGCGGGAGGTGTCGCCGTGCGTCGATGCGGTGGGGGATGTCGACCGGATGGTTCCGGCCGGCAAGGTCGCTCCGGACGATGCGGGCCGCTATTTCTGAGGGCTGGCTCCACGCCGGCGACCCGGTCGGGACGTGGCCGCGAGCCCCTGGCCACGCGCGGCACGCGGGTGCAGCATGCGGCATGGCCGAACTCGACTGGAAGGCGGCGTGTCGCGCCGCCGATGCGCTCTGTGCCGCCTGGCCCGATGACACGCCCGGCGGCACCATCCTGATCTTCGATCGCAACGGGATGCGCGGCACTGCGCAAGGCGGCTGCGCGTCGCTGGTGCACGGGCTGCCCTTCACGCCGGATACGCCGACGCGGTTCGCCTCCATCACCAAGCATGTCTTCTGCGCCTTTGCGCTGAACCAGGGGCTGGACATGCAGGCGCCGCTCGGCGCGCTGCACCCGGGGCTGCCGGCCGCTTTCGCCGACGTGCCCGCCTTCCGCGCCCTGTCTATGACCGGTGGCCTGCCGGACCTGATGCAGTCCTACGTGATCTGCGCCACACCGTCCTCGGCGATGCTCGACGTCGCGGCGCTCGATGCCTTCACGCTCACCCTGCCCGGCCTCGACAATCCGCCGGGGGTCGAGATGTCCTACTCCAACACCGGCTATCGCGTGATGGAACAGGCGCTCGCGGCGCGCGGGGCGGTGTTTCGCGACTGGGTCGAGGTCACGCTGAACAGTGCGCTCGGCACGCGCTTCGTCTTCCCGGCGGGCTGGGATTCGGTGGTCCCGGGCCTCGCCGACGGCTATTGGCGGGAGGCGGGCGGACCCTGGCGCATCGGCGGCTACGGCATGGCGCTCTCGGCCTCCGGCGCGCTGACCGGCAGCGCGCGGGACCTGTCCGTCTGGCTCGCGGCACTATTGCGGGGCGAGGGCCCGGCGGGCGGGCTGCTGGACCGGATGGCGACGCCGGTGACGCTGACCGATGGCCGTGCCGTCGATTACGGGCTGGGCCTCGCGCATTGCCGGCTTGGCGGGCGCCCTCTGCTCGGCCATGGCGGGCACCTGACCGGGTTCAAGAACCATTTCCTGGTCGATCGCGAGGCGGGCTGGGGCGTCATCGCGCTGTCGAACCGGGAGGAAACGGACCCCTTCCTGCTGGCGCTGCGCGTCGCTGCCGCGCTGACCGGTGCGACGCTACGCGACCCGGCGCCCAATCTGCTGCCCGAAGGCTTCTTCGTCGAGGCCGACGGCCCGTGCTGGATCGAACATCGCGCCGGCGCACTGACCTTCCTTGGCGCGCGGGAGATGCTCTACGCCGGCGATGCGCCGGGCGAGGCCGTGTCGCTGTCGCCCTACCTGCCGATTCGGCTGCAGCGCGACGGCGACGCCATTGCCGGCGAGATCGGCCATGTCGCCCGCCGCTTCCTGCCCGTGCGCACGGATGCCGCGCTGTCGTCCGGCTTTGCCGGTACCTGGCGGGCCGCGGCGCAGCACGCGACGCTGACCGTCACGCCCGATGGCATGGTCGAAGCCGGCGGCGGCGCGCTGTTCCGTCGGGCGGCGCTCATGCCGCTCGACGCCACGCGCGCGCTGATGCCGGTCGGCGCGCTGCCCTGGCCCGGCCGCGCCTGCGCCTGGCTGCATGCGCCGGACATGCTGCGCCTTGTCACCAACCGCAGCCGCGTGCTCGACTTCACGCGCGCCTGAATCAACGCACACGGCTTCATTCCTCGGGATTTCCGGATGCCTCTTCTCGCTTCGCTTCGCCGTTCCCTGCTGGCGGCGGCCTCGATGTTCGCGCCAATCGCCGCCACGGCGCAAACCACGCCGCCCGACGCGCGCGTGCTGCGCGTCGTGCCGCATGCGGATCTGCGCACGCTCGACCCCATGGCGGTGTCGGTGACCATCACCCGCATGCACGGGCTAATGATCTATGAAACGCTGTTCGCGTGGGACAGCCAGCTCAACCCGCGGCCGCAGATGGTGCAGGACGTCACCACCAGCCCCGATGGCCTGGTCTGGCGCTTCACCCTGCGCGAGGGGCTGAAGTTCCACGATGGCCAGCCGGTGACGTCGCGCGACGTGGTGGCGTCGCTGCGGCGCTGGATGGCGCGGGACGTGGTGGGCAGCCATCTCGGCGCGCGCGTCGCGTCGCTGGAAACGGATGGCGACCGCGGTATCGTCATGCGCCTGTCGCGCCCGCATGCCTTCGTGACCTATGCGCTGGGCTCGGCGGTCGGCGCGCTGCCGGTCATCATGCGGGAAGCCGACGCCCAGGCCGAACCGGGCGTGCCGATCACCACGACCATCGGCTCGGGCCCCTTCCGCTTCAACCGCGACCAGTGGCTGTCCGGCCAGCGCGTCGTCTATGACCGCAATCCGGACTACGTGCCGCGCAGCGAGCCGGCGGATGGTCTGGCCGGCGGCCGCGTGGTGAAGGTCGATCGCGTCGAATGGCGCATCATGCCCGATGCCGCGACTGCGGCCGCCGCCATCCAGACCGGCGAGATCGACATCTGGGAACAGCCGGCACTCGACCTGGTGCCCGCCATCACGCGCCGCCGTGACGTGGTGGTGGACCGGCTGAACGGCATCTCGACCCAGGCGATGCTGCGGCCGAATACCATCTTCCCGCCCTTCAACGATCCGCGCGCGCGCCTCGCCCTCGCCTACGCCACGGACCAGGCGGATGCGATGGCCGGCGGTTGGGGCGATGAGCGCTGGTGGCGGCGCTGCGACGCCTATTTCGTCTGCGGCACTTCCATGGCGAGCGAGGCGGGCGCCGAGGGCTATGCCCGCCCCAACCTCGAACGTGCGCGGTCGCTGCTGCAGGAAGCGGGATATCGCGGCGAACGCATCGTCTTCATCACCAGCAACGACATCGCGCCGATCGGGCGGATGGCGGAGGTGGTGGCCGCCAATCTGCGCGCCGTCGGCATGAACATCGACCTTCAGGTGAATGACTGGGGTACGGTGGTCACCCGCCAGCCGCGGCGCGATCCGCCGGACCAGGGCGGGTGGAACCTGTTCGTCACCTTCGCCTCGGGGGCGACGATGCTGCACCCGCTGACGAATATCGGCGCCAACATGTCCTGCGATGGCCGCAATTGGGCAGGCTGGCCTTGCGACGAGGAGGCCGAGCGCCTGCGTGCCACCCTGCTCGATGCGCCGGAGGGCGCGGAGCGCCAGCGTGCGGCCGAGGCGCTGCAGCGGCGCCTCGCCGAGGTGCAGCCCTATCGCGTGCTGGGGCAGGTGGACCAACCCTATGCGAGGCGGGCGAATGTCATGGGCATGCTGAACTCGCCCGTGATGCTGTTCTGGAACGTCGAGAAGACGACGCGATAGGCAGGCGACCGCATCGGGTGTCGGATCGGAGAGGGGCGCGGCCCCTCTCCAGGCCCGCCACCGGGTGAAAGGGCAACTCTTCGATCGGCATCACCGCTGGCAGCGGTGCCACCCGGCTACCGGGCGCCGGAGGGCGCCCGACCCTCGCTTGACCAGCGCGCAGGCGCGCAATCGGGGGCGGAGAACGACAAGCTGACCCGTATCGGGAGGTCGAACGCGACGATAGCCGCCGTGTCGCGCCGGCCGCCGGCGACGAGGTCGAGCCGGCTGCGGCGCGGGCGACGCGACGTGCGATCGCGCATCACGCGCCAAGCCCTTCGCGGCATGGGCCATTCACCCAGCCCGCGGATGCGCCTTCTTCCACGTCGCGAGCAGCCCGGCCGCGTCCACCGCGGTGTAGCGCTGCGTCGTCGACAGGCTGGCATGGCCGAGCAGTTCCTGGATCGACCGCAGATCCGCCCCGGCGCCCAGCAGATGGGTCGCGAAGGAATGGCGCAGCGCATGGGGTGTAGCGTGTTCGGGAAGGCCGGCGAGGCGGCGGAACTCCCGCAGCGATTTCTGCGCCACCGCGGGGTCGAGCCGCCCGCCGCGCGCCCCGAGGAACAGCGGATCGCCGGGATCACCGGCGCCCCGCTGACGCAGATAGGTCGCGATCGCCTCCCGCACCACGGGCAGCACCGGCACCAGGCGTTCCTTCGATCCCTTGCCGATGATGCGCAGCGCGGTGTCCCGGCCAGGCAGGGGGGCGTCGCGCAGGTCCAGGGACAGCGCCTCGGCGATGCGCAGCCCGGCGCCATAGAGCAGCGCGAACAACGCGGTGTCGCGTGCCGCCTGCATGTCGGGCCGTTCATGCCGGCCGAGGCTGTGGACCTCGCCGACCTCCCGCGCCACCGCGCGCGCCTGGTCGGGCGTCAGCGCCCGAGGGATGGGGGCTTTCGGCCGCGGTCCGCGAATGGCGCCGAGCGGCAGCGCCGCCATGGCATGATGCCGGGTGAGATAGCGCAGGAAGCCGCGGATCGCCGCCAGCCGTCGTGCGCGCGTCGCGGTGGAATCTCCTTCATTGGCCCGTTCGGCGAGGAAGGCCCGCAGATCGGCCGGTCGCAGCGCGCCGAGCGCGGCGAGATCCGGCTCCCCGCCCAGATGCCGCGTCAGGAAGCCGAGAAATCCGGCTGCATCCTGGCCGTAGGCTTCGAGCGTGTTTGCGCTGGCGCGGCGTTCGCGTGCCAGCCAGTCCAGCCAGGCGTGCCGCGCCTGTTCGCCCGTCATGCCCTATCGCGACAGCGCGGCCGCCACGGCGCGGCCGAGGAAGGCCAGGACCGAGACGGTCTGGCGCAGCGGCAACGAGGCGGCTTCGCGCGCGCCGACCGCGATCAGCGCCGGCGGGCCGAGCGGCAGCGGCACGCGGGCCAGGGCATCACGTTCCACCAGGGGCGCAGCCTCGGCATGCAGCATCTCGAGATCGGTCGGGGAGGTACGCACCACGGCGTCGCGCCCATGACCCACCAGCCGCGCGACCGCACCGCGCGGCAGGCGCAGCATGCCGGCAGGCAGCGGCACCGGACCGATCCCCGGCTCGGCGGCGAGGGTGCAGGTCTCGACCCCGAGCAGTGCCGGCACCTCCTGGGTCACCGCTTCCATCACGTCCGGGGCGCGCATCAGGGCGAGCACGGCGAGGCGCACCCTCAGGGACAGGGCAGCGCCGGCACGCCCGGCCTCGATCGCCGCGACGAACTCCGATTCCAGGGCGCGGGCGCGGCCACGTTCGGCGGCGAGCATCGCCGCCATGTGGTCGGCCAGGTTCTCCCCATGCAGCCGTCGCGGCGGCATGAGGACCCGGTAGATGTCCGGGCGTTCCGACAGGAAGCCCGGGTTGGCGCGTAGGTACGCTTCCACCTCCTCCGCCTGGAGATCCGGTGCAGGGATAGCCTGGGCAGGGAGGTGCGCGCTCATAGGATCGATTGTCCCGTCTTCTTCCAGTCGGCCAGAAAGGCCTCCAGGCCGCGATCCGTCAGGGGGTGCTTCAGCAGCATCCGGATGACGTTCGGCGGAAGGGTTGCGACGTGGGCGCCGAGCTTTGCTGACTCGACCAGGTGGATCGGATGGCGGACCGACGCTACCAGAACTTCGGTCTTAAGGTTTGTATAATTTTTGTAGATCTGGACAATGTCTGCAATCAAACGCATGCCATCACTTGAAATATCATCCAGCCGCCCAACAAATGGAGAGATAAAGGTGGCCCCTGCCTTGGCGGCGAGCAGTGCCTGTGCGGCGCTGAAGCAGAGCGTGACATTGACCATCGCGCCGTCGTTCGCGAGCGTACGGCATGCAACCAGCCCCGCTTCCGTCAGAGGCACCTTGACCGCCACATTGGGGGCGATGGCCCGCAGCGCCTTGCCTTCGGCGATCATGCCGGCGGCGTCGGTGGCGGTGACTTCGGCGCTCACGGGGCCGGGGGTGATGGCGCAGATCTCCGCGATGACGGTCTTCATATCGCGACCGGATTTCGCGATCAGAGACGGATTGGTAGTGACGCCGTCCACGAGGCCGGCCTCGGCCAGGGACCGGATGTCGGCGACCTCGGCGGTATCGACGAAGAACTTCATGCTCAGAAACCTTCCAGGGGTAGATTGCAGCGCGCGCGGAACGACCGCCGTGCGGATGATCACAGTCTAGCTCATGCATACAATCAATACAGGAGACGCCGATGAGGTTGCATCTGTTGTTGCGTTAGCGGCACGTCTTCGCGTGCTGCTCCCCCTTCCACTTGCCGATGCATACGATTATCGCGCGCCGGTAGGGGCGGTGGTCCCGGTGGGCGCCTTCGTGGTTGTGCCACTGGGGAGACGGCAATCCATTGGTGTGGTATGGGATGGTGATCCCAACCCCGGGTTGTCCGAAAAGCGGCTGCGCAGCGTCGAGCAGGTGCTCGATGCCCCGCCCATGACGGCGACGCTGCGCCGCTTCGTCGACTGGGTCGCCGCCTATACGCTGAGCCCGCCGGGGGCCGTGCTGCGCATGGCGATGAGCGCCCCCTCGGCATTGGAGGCGCCCGCCCCCAGGGCCGGCTGGCGCCGCGCGCCCCATCCGCCGGACGGCGCGCGCATCACGCCGCCGCGGCGCCGGGTGCTCGACCTGCTGGCCGACGACACGCCGCGCGCGGGCGGGCAGATCGCGGAAGCGGCCAGCGTGGCGCCCGCCATCCTGCGCGGCATGGCCGATGCCGGGCTGATCGAGCCCGCCCTGATGCCGCGCCAGGCGGCCTTCACCCGGCCCGACCCCGACCACCCCGGACCGTCCCTCGGTCCCGAACAGGCGACCGCGGCTGACGCCCTGCGCGCCGCCGTGTCACGCCGCGCCTTCTCCACCACGCTGCTGACCGGGGTGACGGGGTCGGGCAAGACCGAGGTCTATTTCGAAGCCGTGGCCCAGGCCCTGCGCGAGGGCCGGCAGGCCCTGGTGCTGCTGCCGGAGATCGCGCTCTCCGCGCAGTGGCTCGACCGCTTCCGCGGCCGCTTCGGCGTGGCGCCGGCGCTGTGGCATTCCGAACTGACCCCCCGCACCCGGCGCGAGACCTGGCGCGCCGTGGCGGAAGGCGAGGCGCCGGTGTTGGTCGGCGCGCGGTCCGCTCTGTTCCTGCCCTTTCCCGATCTCGGTCTGATCGTGGTGGATGAGGAGCACGAGACCGCCTTCAAGCAGGAGGAAGGTGTCGTCTATCACGCGCGGGACATGGCGGTGGTGCGGGCGCGGCTGTCCTCGGCGGCGTGTGTGCTCGCGAGCGCGACGCCGTCGCTGGAAAGCACCACCAATGCGGCGACCGGGCGCTATGCCTCTGTGCATCTGCCGGCGCGCCATGGTGGGGCGGAGATGCCCGATGTCGCGCTGATCGACCTCCGCCGGACGCCGCCGGAACGCGGACATTTCCTGTCTCCGCCCCTGGTCGAGGCGGTGACGCAGACGCTGGCGCGCGGGGAACAGGCCATGCTGTTCCTGAACCGCCGTGGCTATGCGCCGATGACGCTGTGCCGCGCCTGCGGCCATCGCCTGCGCTGCCCCAACTGCACGGCCTGGCTGGTCGAGCACCGCGCCGCGCGGCGGCTGCAATGCCACCACTGCGGCCATGTCGAGGCTCCGCCGGAGGCCTGCCCGAATTGCGGCGCGCCGCATTCGACCGTGCCGATCGGCCCTGGCGTCGAGCGCGTTCTGGAAGAAGCGACCGCTCTGTGGCCCGAGGCGCGGCGCCTGGTCATGGCCTCGGACACCATACCCGGCCCCGCGGCGGCCGCGGCGGCGGCACAGGCGATCCAGAACCGGGAGGTGGACCTGATCATCGGCACGCAGATCGTCGCCAAGGGCTGGCATTTTCCGCATCTGACCCTGGTCGGCGTGGTCGATGCGGATCTCGGCCTGGCGGGGGGCGATCTGCGCGCCTCAGAACGCACGTTCCAACTCCTGCACCAGGTTGCCGGCCGGGCGGGGCGTGAGGAGCATCGCGGCCGCGTCCTCCTGCAATCCTTTGCGCCCGAGCACCCGGTGATGCAGGCGCTGGTTTCCGGCGACCTCGATGCCTTCATGGAGGCCGAGGCCAATGACCGCCGCCCCGGCCATTGGCCGCCCTTCGGCCGCCTCGCCGCGCTGATCGTCAGTTCCGAGGACGAACGCGCGGCGGAGCGCACGGCGCGCGACCTGGGCCTGGCGGCGCCGGGCGGGGAGGGGGTCGAGGTGCTGGGCCCGGCCCCGGCTCCGCTCGCCATCCTGCGCGGCCGGCACCGCCGGCGGCTGCTGCTGAAGACGCGGCGGGACATCGCCGTGCAGCCACTGCTGCAGGATTGGCTGGCGAAAGTGACGGTGCCGGGGAATGTCCGGGTGCAGGTGGATGTCGATCCGGTGGGGTTCCTGTAGGGCGGAAGGCCCGGATGTCCGATGCTGAACGTCTTCCGCCACCGGGGGGTGGCATCCCGCTGCGGCCGGTGCTAAACGGCGCGTCCCGGTCGGAGCGTAGCGCAGCCTGGTAGCGCATCAGTCTGGGGGACTGGGGGTCGTGGGTTCGAATCCCGCCGCTCCGACCAATCCCGCCCCCCTTCACGTCAATTTCGGCGCACCGCCTGCGGCAGGAACGCCCCATTGTAGTAGGGCGTGACCGACAACGGCTTGCGCGCCGCGTAGACATAGGCCGGATGGTAGATCATGTGCATGATCGCCTCCTCGCCGATCGCAATCTCCGAGGCCTGGGCCAGCAGGGCGTTGCGGCGGGTCTCCTCCATTTCACGCAGCGCTTCCGCCACGACCGCGTCGGCGCGGGCGCTCGCATGCCGCGTGCGGTTCGCGGTACCGAGCCCGCGATCCCGGTCATAGGCATGCAGCAGCGCGCGATAGGCGTAGGAGACGTTGTCCGCGCCGTACTGGGCCGCGAAGACGCTGAATTGCTGGCGCGCCGCGGCGGGGAAGAAGGCGGCGTTCGGTAGCGTCGCAACGTCGGTGCGCACGCCGATGCGCGTCCAGAACTGGGCGATGGCCTGTGCCACCTTCTCGTCGTTCGGATAGCGGTCGTTGGTCGCGTGCAGGGTAATCTGGAAGCCGTTCGGGTAGCCCGCCTCGGCCAACAGCCGCCGGGCGCGGTCGGGGTCGTAGGGGGTGACGCGCAGGTTGGACGAGGTCCCCGGCGTGCCGTCGGGCAGCACGTTCGAGGCGATGGTCGCCGCCCCTTCCATCACCCGATCCACGATGGCCTGGCGGTTGATGGCGAAGGACAGCGCCTGGCGCACCCGCACGTCCTTCAGCGGATTGCGCGTCATCGGCTGGCCGTTCGCGTCACGGATCTGCGGCGAGACGTCGCGGTCCATGTCCATCGCGATGTACATCACGCGCATGCCCGCGGTCTGCGTGACGTTCAGCGCCGGATCGCCGCGCATGCGGCCGAGATCCTGGATCGCCACCTCATCCGCCGCCTGCACGTCGCCGGCGAGCAGCGCCGCCATGCGGCTGGAATCCCCGGCGATGACCTTGAAATGGGCGCTTTCGAATTCCGGGCGGGTGCCGAACCAGTTCGGGTTGCGCCGCATGGCGACGAATTCGCCGAAGCGGTAGTCGGTCAGCGCATAGGGGCCGGAGAAGATCTTCACCGCCTGGCTGTTGAAATCCGCCGTGCGCAGATTGGGGCCAAGCGCCTTCGAGATCACCGCGATCTCGGTCATGTCCTCGACCATGAAGGGGTAGGGCGCCGTGGTGTGCAGCAGGATGGTGTGGGCATCCTTCACCTCGGTCCTCGCGATGGCGCGCACGAAGATCTGGTAGGCGCCGGCCGAGCCCTCGATGGTCGGCACGCGGGCGAGGGAATAGGCGACGTCCTCGGCGGTGATCGGGCTGCCGTCGGAGAACTTCGCATCGGCGCGTATGCGGAATTCCCAGGCCGCGCCTTCGTTGATCGGGCGCCAGGATTCCGCGACGCCGGGCTCGGGCTTGCCGTCGGGCGTCATGCCGACCAGGCGGGCATGCAGCGCGCGCAGCAGGTTCTGCTCGCCGGACAGGCGGAAATGCGGGTCCATCGAGGTCGGGCTGAGCTTGAGGCCCAGCCGGAGCCCGGAGGCATCCGCCTGGGCCGCGGCGCCGCGCGGCAGGGCAGCGACGGCCAATGCTGCGGCGCCGCCGCGCAGAAAGGTCGAGCGCTTCATGGTTTTTTCCTCCCGTGATCGTTGCGGCGATCCTCCGGGAGGCAGGGCGGCGATGCAAGCGCGGCGCGTCAGCGCCGGTCGGGCACCCCGTAATAGACGCTGACGGTGTGCGTCGCCTCGGCGAACATCAGCCAGCGTTCGGCGAGCAGGCCGGCCGTCGCCAGCGCCACGGCGGCGACGGCCAGCACGCCGCCGACCACGCCACCGGCCAGGTAGACCAGCAGCATCAGCAGGGCCGGCGCCGCGAAGCCTGCCAGCGCGGCAATGCGCCGCAGCCGCGCCGCATGTACCCGCGCGATGCGGAAGGCCATCTCGCGCAGCAGGTAGTTGGTCTCGGTGTGCGGCGGGTCGAGCGGCCGCACCGTGCCGATGAAGCCGAGCCCCGTCGCGCTCTCCATCGTCGCGACCGGCCGGCCGCCATCCACGCTCGACCAGTAGAGGCGCTTCAGCAGGAAGGCACAGGCGCCCAGCACCGCGGCGATCGCCGCCGGTACCGCCGCCGCGCCCCAGAAGGCCGCGATCAATGCCAGCAGCACCGCCCCGGAGAAGGCGCCGAACAGCAGATAGCACGGCACGACGAGAGGATGGTGCCACTGCCGGATGGTCTTCAGCGACGCGTAGATCATCCCCGTGCAATAGACGGTGATCGCCGCGCCAGCCGCGGACAGCAGCCCCATCGGCCGCGCCAGCGCCTCATTGTCCGCGGCCAGCGCGAGGAAGAGCAGCCCGGCCGGCGCGAAGGTCACGACGGCCGCAACACCCTCCCGCGACAGCCAGGAGGACCGCCACTGGCTGAGCGCCCGCCAGGCGCGCTCTGGCCGGCCGAGATGCGCCGTGGAGGACAGCAGCCCGAACATCACCAGCACGAGCGCGAGGCCGCAGGCCGCGACGCCGAAGCCCGCGTTGGCCGGCACCAGCCCGAAGAACCGCAGCAGCCCGAGCCAGAACAGCAGCCCGTAACCGGCGCCGGAGCAGACGGTGAAGAAGACGATCGAAGGCGCGGGATTCATCGCGAGAGAACCTTGTCCACCCAGCGCAGCAGCGGGTTGGTGATCTGGGAGGGCAGGGGACCGGCATCCTTGGGCGGACCGGCGTCGACCTTGGGCGCGCGACGTGGCGGCAAATACCGGTTCACCGGCTTGTAGCCGAGCTCGGGCATCAGCTCGAAGCCGCCACGCTCGGCGACCAGCTTCGACACGTCGCTGTCGGGATCACCCAGGTCGCCGAAATGCCGTGCATTGGCCGGGCAGGTCGAGACGCAGGCAGGGACGCGCCGCGCCTCGGGGATTTCCTCGTTGTAGATGCGGTCGATGCAGAGCGTGCACTTCTTCATCACGCCCTGATCCTCGTCGAATTCGCGCGCGCCATAGGGGCAGGCCCAGGCGCAGAGCTGGCAGCCGATGCACATGTCGGTGTTGACCAGCACGATGCCGTCCTCGGCGCGCTTGTAGGACGCGCCGGTGGGGCAGACGGTGACGCAGGCGGGCGTTTCGCAATGCAGGCAGGACCGCGGGAAATGCACCGTGCGGCCGGCCTCGCCATCGCCGGCCTCATAGGAATGGACGCGATTGAACCACACGCCCTCCTGCCCGGCCGAATAGGGATGCTGGTCCGGCAGCGGGCCCATATGCCCGCTGGTGTTCCATTCCTTGCAGTTGGTTGCGCAGGCCTGGCAGCCGACGCAGGTGTCGAGGTCGATGACGAGGCCGAGCTTCTTCGCCCCGGGTTGCGGCAGGGATGTCATCGGCGCGTCTCCGCCACGTCATAGCGCAGGATATCGGGTGGGGCCGGCATGTCCGGCGGGGGCTTCAGCATGGTCGGCAGCGGATCGGTGATGCCTTCCTCGCCGGGGGCGACCTTGGTCACCTTCACGCGCAGATCGTACCAGGCGGCCTGGCCGGTGACCGGGTCGGCATTGGCCAGGCGCGGGCCGGTCTGCGCGGGCAGCCATTCGCTGATCACATGGTTCAGCAGGAAGCCGCGCTGGGCCTCCGCCGCGTCGGGGGAGAGCATCCAGGCGCCGGCGCGCTTGCCGATGGCGTTCCAGGTCCAGACGGTGTCGCGGTTCACACCTTCCATCAGGCTGAGCTGCGCCTTGACGCGTCCGCTGCGGCTTTCGACCCAGACCCAGTCATCCTGGGCGAGGCCCTCGGCGGTGGCGCGTTCGCGCGACATGTACAGCTTGTTGGAGCCATGGATCTGCCGCAACCAGGCATTCATCGAGCCCCAGGAATGGTACATCGCCATCGGCCGCTGCGTGACCGCCGAGAGCGGGAAGGGCTCGGTGTCGTGCTGCTGCTGTTCGAGCGGCGTGTACCAGATGGGCAGCGGGTCGCAGTAGGTGCGCACGCGTTCGCGCAGATGCTCGGGCGGCTGCTTCGCGCCATGACCCTCGGCGGCGAGGCGGAACTTCTGCAGCGGCTCCGACCAGATCTGCAGCACGATCTGGTTCGACTGGCCCTGCATGCCCATCGCCTTGGAGTTCGCCAGATAGGTCGCGTTGGCGTGCTTGAAGTAGGATTCCTCAGGCGCGAGGTGGTGGCGCCAGAAGCAGCCATTCTCGACATAGCGCTTGAGCTGGTCGGGATTGGGTTCGCCGACACCCTTCTTCGACCCGTCCTCGCCGCGCCAGCCGGCCAGCGGACCCACGCCGGGCGTGCGCTGGTGGTTGGTCAGGTAGTCGGGATAGTCCTTGAACTTCGGCGAGCCGTCTTCCTTGGTGAAGGCCGGCAGCCCAAGCCGCGCGCCGAGCGCGATCAGCACATCCTGGAAGGGCCGCACGTCGCGGTCGGGCCTGATCACCGGCTGGCGGATGGCATCGCCCGGCCCGTGGGAAGACCCGATCGGACGGTCGAGGATGGAGATCGCATCCCAGCGTTCCAGATAGGTCGTGTCCGGCAGGATCAGATCCGCATAGGGGACGGTCTCGCTGAAATACGCGTCCGAGTAGATGACGTGCGGGATGACGTAGTCGCCATTCTCCTCCTGCGCCGTCAGGCAGGCGATGGTCTCCAGCGGGTTCATCGCGCTGTTCCAGGCCATGTTCGCCATGAACATGAACAGCGTGTCGATCTTGTACGGGTTGCCCGCCGCGGCATTGCCGATGACGGTGTGCATCATCCCATGCAGGCCGAGCGGCGCTTCCCAGGAGAAGGAGTGGTCGATGCGCAGCGGCGTGCCGTCATCCTCGACCAGCAGATCGTCCGGCCCATGGGTGAAGGAGAGGATGTTACCCGCGAGTGGCGTGTTCGGCTTGGCACCCTTGCCGGCCGGGCCGGGACCCGGCGGGATCGGCCGCGGGAAGGGCGATTTGTAGCGCCAGGAACCCGGCGTATCGACGGCGCCCAGGATCATCTGCAGCAGATGCAGCGCGCGGCAGGTGTGAAAGCCGTTGGAATGCGCGCTGATGCCGCGCATGGCGTGGAAGGAGATGGGGCGCCCGACCATCGTGCCATGCTTGCGGCCCCAGACATCGGTCCAGGGAATGTCGAGCGTCAGCGGATGGTTGAAGGCGATGTCGGCGATCTCGGCGGCGAGGCGCCGGATGCGATCGGCATCCAGCCCGCAGCGTTCGGCGACCGCCTCGGGCGCGTATTCGGCACCGAGATAGCGCTCGGCCATCAGATGGAAGACCGGCTGCACGCGGCGGCCATCGGGCAGCGTGAACTCGCCGACCAGAACGGGCGAGAGATCGGCGGTCTCGGCGAGGATCGCGCCACGCGCGCGGTCCCAGGCGAGCGGCTTGCCATCCGCGTCGCGCGCGAACAGCCCGTCATCCGCCCCGCCCGGATTGCGCACCACCAGCCAAGGCGCGTTGGTGTAGCGGACCAGGAACTCGCCATCGACGCGGTCGGTGCGGATCAGCTCATGGATCAGCGCCATGATGAACAGCCCGTCCGTGCCCGGACGGATGCCCACCCATTCATCGGCGATCGCCGAATAGCCGGTGCGGACCGGATTGACCGAGACGATCTTCGACCCGCGCTTCTTCAGCGCGGCGAGGCCGGTCTTGATGGGGTTGGAATCATGATCCTCGGCGACGCCGAAGATCATCAGGTACTTCGAGTGCTCCCAGTCGGGCTCGCCGAATTCCCAGAAGGATCCGCCGATGGTGTAGAGCCCGCCGGCCGCCATGTTCACCGAGCAGAAGCCGCCATGGGCCGCGAAATTCGGCGTGCCGAACTGCGCCGCCCAGAAGCCGGTCAGCGACTGCGACTGGTCGCGCCCGGTGAAGAAGGCGAGCTTGCGCGGATCCGTCTCCCGCACATGCTTCAGCCAGCCGGTGGCGATCTCCATCGCCTCGTCCCAGGAGATCTCGGCGTATTCACCCGACCCACGCGGGCCGACACGCTTCAGCGGCGCTTGCAGCCGCGCCGGCGAATACTGCGTCATGATCCCGGCGCTGCCCTTGCCGCAGAGCACGCCCTTGTTCACCGGGTGGTCGGGATTGCCTTCGATGTAGCGGACGCGGCCGTCCTTCAGGTGCACGCGGATGCCGCAGCGGCAGGCGCACATGTAGCAAGTGGTAGTCTTGACCTCATCGCCGATGGGCGCGGAGGTGATGATCCTGTCTGTCGCGCCGCCATCCGCTGGCATGGTCGCTCCCCGTCACGTAATGCGGGCGAGTAGGACACGCTCCGGACGGTGATGCCAAGGGGCCGGGGCACTGATGCGATCTGTTCGCAATTGGGCGTGGGGTATATCCCGGCTACTGGGATTTTTCGGGCCTGATCAGGGGCTTCCAACAAGAAGGTCGGAGGGACGCCGTCCCTCCGAACCACCCTGCCAGGGGCTTGGAGCCCCTGGACCGCAATCTGTTGGCGCGGGGCGCGACTGCCGCGCCGGGGCCCTTGTCGCGCGAACAGGGCGCATGAGCGGGTTTCGCCACTCGTTCCGCCATTGGTGCGCGGCGCCAGGTAATGGTTTCCAAAGGCCTCGGGCCTTTGGCGGGGTGGCTTGGAGGGGCGGCGCCCCTCCAATGCGCCAGTCTCAGCGTACGCGCCCCGCCGAGAAGGCCAGCGTCATCTCATCTGTCCGCGCCTCATAGGTCACGC
Organism: Roseomonas alba; assembly: GCF_019430885.1. Classification (GTDB taxonomy): domain Bacteria; phylum Pseudomonadota; class Alphaproteobacteria; order Acetobacterales; family Acetobacteraceae; genus Neoroseomonas; species Neoroseomonas alba. Next base: position 262,911 of record NZ_JAHYBZ010000001.1, read on the forward strand.
CCTGCCGCATCGCCCAGCTGTTCACCTGGAAATAGAGTGGGATCAGCGACGTCTCGTCGCGCAGCGCGCGGCGTGTCGCCTCCTGCGTCAGGCGCTCGCGTTCGGCGTTGTCCATGGTGGTGCGCGCGCGCTGGATCAGCGCGTCGATCTCCGGGTTGCTGAACCGCCCGCGATTCGCGGTTCCGAGGCCGAGCGCCGTGTCCCAGCTATGCACCTGCGTCTCGAGCATCCCGAGCACCTCGGGGTTGGGCGAGAAGCCGGCGAGGTTCACGGAGTAGCGCAACTGCGCCGCCTCGGTCAGCCAGACGCCGCGGGGCTTCACCTCGACGGTGGCTTGCAGGCCGATGCGGGTCCAGAACTGGGCGATGGCCTGGACCACCTGCTCATCGTTCACGTAGCGGTCGTTGGGGCCGTTCACCTGGACCGCGAAGCCGCGCGGGAAGCCAGCCTCGGCGAGCAGGCGGCGCGCCGCCTCGGGGTCGTAGGGCGGTGGCGTCAGGTCGGGCGAGGTGCCGAAATAGCCCTGCGGGCCAAGATCGCCGGCGGCGACAGCCTGGCCCTGCATGGTGCGGGTGACCAGCGCCTCGCGATTGATGGCGATGGACAGGGCGCGGCGCACCCGCGCGTCGCGCAGCGGATTGCGCAGAGGCGCGCCGTCGGGGACGCGGATGAAGGGACTTTCCTCGCGCCCCGAATCGAGGGTGAGGAAGATCAGCCGGTTCGACGGGCTTTCCGCGGTGGCGAAATGCGTGTCCGTCTTGAAACGGGCGAACTGGTCGGGCGGGACGATCTCGATCAGATCGACATCGCCGGAGCGCAGGGCGGCGACACGCGCGCCAGCATTGCCGATCGGGCGGAATTCCACCGTGCCGAAGGCAGGCGGCGTGCCGGCGAAGGCGTCATTGCGCGCATAGCGCACCGGCTGGCCGGGCTGCCAGGAGGCGAGCCGATACGGCCCGCTGCCGATCATGGCCGAGCCATCATTGAACATCGCGGTGGTCAGCCCATCGCGCTTCGGCACGATCATCACCAGGGCGAGCTGATTCAACAGAAGCGGGAAGGGACCATGGGTGCGGATGCGGATGGTGTGCGGCCCGACGCTCTCCACCGCCGCGACGGGCCGCGTCGCATAGCGGAAGGACGACGGCGAGTTCGGCACATCGCCCGCGCGCTGGATGGTGAAGGCGATGTCGTCCACGGTGACCGGGCGGCCGTCGGAGAAGCGCGCCGCCGGGTTCAACTCCAGCTCCCAGGTGGTGTCATCCACCACGCGCCAGGACTTCGCGATGGCCGGCCGCAGCACCTGGCGCGCATCCTGTTCCGCCAGCGGCTGGAAGACGTGCCGCGCGAAGGCGATGTTGGTGATCAGGCTGGCGTAGTGCGGGTCGAGGCTGGTGGGCCCGGCCTCCACGCCGATGCGCAGCTCCGCGCGGTCCTGCGCGGCGGCGGGGAAGGCGAGGGCGGTGAAAGCGGCAAGCAGCAGGCGCTTCATGCGGCGGTCCTCTGGCAGAGTTCGGTCGGCGCGGTCTCCGGCGCGGGCATCCAGCCGCCGGGGACGCGGGTGAACAGCGGCGTGGCGAAGGCCGCGCGCACGGGGATGTCGGCGGGCCAGGTGGCGCGCCAGCGATCGCCTTGGGCCATGGCGACCAGCAGCGCCGCCGGCCGCACCCCCGCGCGTTCCAGCAGCGCGACGCCAGCCAGCGCCGAGGAGCCGGTCGAGATCACGTCATCCACCAGCAGCGCACGGCGCCCGGCAAGCCGCGGCAGGATGCGCGGGTCGAGCCACAGCCGCCGCTCGCTCGGCGCGGTGGAGGAGGAGGCTGGCACCGACAGTGCCTCCTCATACCAGCGCTTGCGCGACCAACCGGGGGCGACCCAGTTCGTGTGGCCCAGTGCCTCGGCGACGACCGGCGCGAAGACCTGGCCGAGCGTCGGCAGGCCGACCACGACCTCCGCACCCAGGTCCCGCGCCACATCGGCCATCCACAGCCCGATGCGCTTCGCCACCGCGATCGCGGCTTGGTTGGCGATGAACCCGGCGACGGCGATGTCCCCGTAGTCGCGCAAGGGCAGCACCAGCCGCGAGCCATCGGGCATGGGCGCTGGGTAGCGGTCGGTGAACGGTCCCTCGGCGCCGGAGGCATCGAAGGATTGCCAGAACTCCATGGGTCAGCCTGTGGTGGAAGAGCCGCCAAAATGGCAAATTCGCGGCAGCGCAGCAACGGAGACCACCATGCCGAGCCCGGACGACCTGATGCCCCTGGCCGCCGAGATGACGGCCTGGCGGCGCGACTTCCATGCGCATCCGGAACTGGGCTTCGAGGAGACCCGTACCGCCGGCATCGTCGCCGACCTGCTGAAGCAATGGGGCATCGCGGTCGAGGACGGCATCGGCGTGACCGGCGTGGTCGGCACGCTGACCGGCACGCGGGGTGCGGGCGGCAACCGCGCCGTGGCGCTGCGCGCCGACATGGATGCGCTGGCGATGCCGGAAGCGACGGGCGCTGCCTACGCCAGCACTGTTCCGGGGAAGATGCATGCCTGCGGTCATGATGGGCACACGGCGATGCTGCTCGGTGCCGCGCGCTGGCTGTCGGAGAATCGCGACCGCTTCGGCGGCACGGTGCATTTCGTCTTCCAGCCGGCGGAGGAATCGCTCGGCGGCGCCGCGCGCATGGTCAAGGACGGGCTGTTCGACCGATTCCCCGTTGATGCCGTCTACGGCATGCACAACCTGATGAACCTGCCGCTGGGCACGATCGCGGTGCCGAAGGGCGCGGTGCTGGCGTCCTCCGATACCTGGGAAGTCACCTTCCACGGCGCGGGCGTGCATGGGGCGCGGCCGCATCTCGGCACGGATGCGCCACTCGCCGCCGCGCAGTTCATCGCCGCCCTGCCGATGATCGTGGCGCGGGAGATCGACCCGCTGCAGGCCGCGGTGCTGTCGGTCGGGCACATGGCGGCCGGCGCGCGCAACGCGCCGAACGTCATTCCGTCCGAGGTCTTCCTCTGCGGCACCGCCCGCGCCTTCAACGAGGCGGTGCGCAGCCATCTCGAAGCCCGCCTGGTCGAAGTCGCGCACAGCGTCGCGACGACCTGCCGCGTGCGGGCCGAGCCGCGCTACATCCGCCGCATCTCGCCAACCGTGAACCATCCGGCGCAGGCGGCCGTGGCCTTCGGCGCGGCACAGGCTTCCGCAGGCGCCCTGGCGATGGACGACCATCCGCCGCTGACACCGGGCGAGGATTTCTCGGAATTCCTCGCCGAACGCCCCGGCGCCTATGTCTGGCTCGGCACCGGCGCACCCGCGCATCCCGAGGGTGTCCATCATAACCCGCACTTCGACTTCAATGACGAAGCCCTGACGCATGGCGCGGCCTTCTGGTGCTCCCTGGTCGAACAGGAACTGGCATGACACGCCGCGTCTGCCTCATCGACACCGATCCGGGCACGGATGACGCGGTGGCGCTGTGGCTCGCGCTGGCGAGCCCGGAACTGGATGTCCGCCTGGTCACCGTGGCCGGCGGCAATGTCGGGCTGTCGCATACGCTGCGCAACGCGCGCGCCATAGTCGGGCTGACCGGGCGCGCCGTGCCGGTGGTGGCGGGCGCCGAAGGCCCGCTGCTCGGCGCCTTCCGGTCCGAGACCCAGGTGCATGGCGCGGATGGGTTGGCCGGGGTCGCGCTGCCCGAGGGCCCACCAGCAACCCCCGGCATCGCGGCGGATGCGATCCGCGCCCTGCTGCGCGCCGAGGAGCGCGTGACGCTGATCGGCATCGGCCCGGCGACGAACCTTGCCCTCGCCCTCGCCACCGAACCCGCGCTGGTGGATCGGGTGGAGGAGATCGCGCTGATGACCGGCGCCTGGGCCGAGGGCAACATCACGCCTTCCGCCGAGTTCAACGCCTGGTCCGACCCGGAATCGCTCGCGATGCTGCTGGAATGCGGGCGGCCGGTGACGCTCGCGACGCTGGAGCTCACCGCCCAGGCGCTGGTCACGCCCGACCGCATCGCGGCGTTGCGCGCCGCGGGCGGGGGTGCCTGCCTCGATGCCGCTGCGCGCATCATGGGCTCGGTGCCGCCCTCCCGCCGCTTCGGCCATCGCGGGCATCCGCTGCACGATCCCTGCGCCGTCGCCTGGCTGCTCGATCCGACGCTGTTCACCCATCGCGATGTGCATGTGCATGTCGAATGCGCGGGCGTCGCGCGCGGCCGCACCGTGGTGGATCGTTGGGAACGCAGCGGGCAGGCGCCGAATGCCCGGCTGCTCGAAACCCTCGACGCCGGCCGCTTCTTCGCCCTGCTGACGGAACGCCTGGCGGCGCTGCCATGACGCTTGCTCCCGCTCGCGTGACACGGTAGGGGCGAATGGTCGGGTCCAAGGGAGAGTGACGGTGAACCGTCGGCAGGCATTGGCGCTCGCGGCCGCAACGCTGGCCGCGCCCCGTTTCGCATTCGCGCAGGATGGCTGGCCGAACCGGCCGGTGACGCTGCTGGTGCCCTTCGCAGCGGGCGGATCGAACGACGTGGTGGCGCGCCTGGTCGCCCCCGCCCTGGAACAGAAATTCGGCCAGCCCTTCATCATCGACAACCGCCCGGGCGGTGGCGGATCGCTCGGCATGGGCATGGTGGCGCGGGCGCGGCCGGACGGGCAGACCATGCTGATCTCCTCGGCCTCCAACCACGTCTTCCATCCGCTGGTCTCGGGCGATCTCGGCTATGACCCACGGGAGGCGCTGGTCGGCGTCGGCATGCTGACCGACGTGCCGAATGTGATCGCGGCCAATCCTGCCGTCGGCGTGTCCAACGTCCAGGAACTGATCGCCAAGGTGCGCGCGACGCGCGGCGGCTTCTCCTTCGGTTCCTCGGGCGTCGGGACCTCGAACCACCTGGCGGGCGAGCTGTTCAGGATGCGGACGGAACTCGACCTGACGCATGTGCCCTATCGCGGCGGCGGTCCGGCCCTGACGGATCTCGTCGCCGGCACCATCCCCATCGCCTTCATGAACCTGCCGACCGTGGCACCGGCGGCGTCGGATGGGCGGCTGAAGATCCTCGGGGTCTGCACGGCGCAGCGCGTGTCGATCCGCACCGACCTCCCGACGGTGATGGAACAGGGCGTGCCGGATTTCGCGGTGCGGTCCTGGACCGGGCTCTTCGCGCCGAAGGGCACGCCGGAGGCGATCGTCACCCGCCTCGGCGATGCGGTGCGCGAGGCTTTGGCCTCGCCGCAGATCAACGGGCGGCTGGTCGCCATTGCGAGCGAGCCGATGATCATGACGCCGCAGGAAACCGACGCCTTCGTGAAAAGCGAATACGACCGCTGGGCGCCCGTGGTGCGCGCGGCGGGAATCTCTACGAACGGCTGACCGCCTTGACGCCCGAGGCGCGGCACCGCCTTGCCGACTCCCTCGCGGCCGCGCGCCGCGGGGGACGGCAGATCGCGCCGCCGCCAGAACTGCCGGCCGATGCCGAGGAAGGCTATGCCGTCGGCGCCGACGTCGCAGCCCTGCTCGGCTGGGACCGCCGCGGATGGAAGATCGCGGCCACGACCGCCGAGATGCAGCGTCGCTTGCGCGCGTCCGAACCCATCCGCGGCCCGATCTATGCGCGCTTCGTGACGGCAGCACCCGCCACGCTCGATCATGCGGCGCTGCTTGATCCGATTGTGGAATGCGAGATCGTGCTGCGCCTCGATCATCCGCTGCCGCCGCGCGACGCACCCTGGACGGCCGCCGAGGTCGAAGCCGCGATCGGCGCCGCGCATGGCGGCATCGAAATCGCCGAATGCCGCTATCCGATGGATGCGCTGCCGCCCACGCCCGGCATCCTTGCCGATGGCGCGGGCAATGGCCGCTACGTGCTCGGCCCGGCGATCCCGGATTGGCGGGCGCGCGACCTGGCCGCGCTGCCGGTCTCGCTGGAGGTCGACGCCGTGGTGCGCCGCACCGGCAGCGGCGCCGAGGCCATGGGCCATCCCTTCCACGTCCTGCTCTGGCTGGCCGAGGCGTTGCGCCGACGCGGCGAGGGCCTGGCTGCGGGGGACCTGGTCAGCACCGGCACCTGCACCGGCATGCTGCGACCGGCGCCGGGGCAGCGCCACATCGCGCGCTTCGGCGAGGACTGCGTCGTTCCGCTCGCCTTCGCCTGACCCGCGTTGACCTCCGTCCTTCGCTGACGCAGCGTGCGCGCGACGCATGGAGGGCCGCGCGATGAAACTTCCTGGCCACGGGCGCTACGCCCACAGTGCCATTCCCCAACGACCGACCTATGAATGGCCGAACGGCACGCGCCTCGCGCTCGTCGTGTGCAACAACATCGAGGCCTTCGCCTATCGCGCTGGCATGGGGTCCGACAGCACCGGCGCGCCCGCCGTGCAGAACCAGCGCAACTACGCCTGGCGCGACTACGGCAACCGCGTCGGGCTCTGGAACATGCTCGACATGCTGGACGAGCTGGAGATCCCCGCGGCCCACAACGTGAACGGCGCGGTGCTCGATGCCTGCCCGGAGATCGCCCCGGCGCTGAAGGCGCGCGGCGACGAGTTCATCGGCCATGGCCGCACCAATGCCGAACGCCAGGACATCCTGTGGGAGGAGGATGAGCGCCGCCTCATCGCCGAGAGCCGCGACGCCATCATCCGCCATTCCGGCAGCGCGCCGCAGGGCTGGCTCGGCCCGTACATCGCGCAGTCGGCGGTGACGCTCGACCTGCTGAAGGAGGAAGGCTTCTCCTACGTCATGGACTGGCCGGCCGACGACCAGCCCTTCTGGATGACGACGCGCGCCGGGGCGATGCTCTCCGTGCCCTATTCCATCGAGTTGAACGACAGTCCCGCCCAGGTCTTCCGCCAGCACACCGGCCGCCAGTTCGCCCAGATGATCATCGACCAGTTCGACGAGATGCTGGAGCAGTCGAAGAAGCGGCCCCTGGTCTGCTCGGTCGTGCTGCATCCCTTCATTGTCGGCCAGCCCTTCCGCCTGCGTGCACTGCGCGACGCGCTGCGCCACATCCTGTCGCATCGCGACCGGTTGTGGGTGACGCGGCCGGGCGAGATCGCGCGCTATGCCACCAGCCTGCCGCGCGGCGTGGTGCCGGGGTCGGAGGCACTGGCATGACCCGCTTCCTGCCTCAGTGGCGCTCCCTGCTCTACGTGCCGGCGAGTGCCGAGAAATTCGTCGCCAAGGCGCATGAGCGCGGCGCCGATGCGGTGATCCTCGACCTCGAGGACGGCGTCGCGCCGGACGCCAAGGCGGCCGCGCGGGCCGGGCTGCCGGCCTCGGTGGCGAGCGTGCGGCGCGGCGGCGCCGATGTGCTGGTGCGCATCAACCGCCCGCTGCGCATGACGGTGCAGGACATCGCCGCCGCGGTCTCCGCCGGCGCCGATGCGCTGGTCTGCACCAAGATGATGGGCGCCGACCATGTGCGCATGCTGTCCGAGCTGACGGCGGAATCGGAGGCCGAGGCCGGCCGCCCCATCGGGTCCGTGCGCTTCGTCGCGCTGGTCGAGGATGCGGCGTCCCTGCCTCATGCCCAGGCTATCGCGTCGGCCGATCCGCGTGTGGTGGCACTCGGCATCGGTGGGGAGGATCTCGCGACGGATCTCGGCGCCGAGCCGACGCCCGATGCGCTGGATCTGCCAAAGCGGCTCGGCGTCATCGCCGCGCGCGCGGCGGGGGTGCTGCCGCTCGGCTTCATCGGCACGGTGGCGGGGCTCAAGGATCTCGACGGCTATCGCGCCATGCTGCGGCGGTCGAAGACGATCGGCTTCGCCTGCGCCTCCTGCGTGCATCCCTCCCAGGTGCCGATCATCAACGAGGAATATGGCGCGCGGCCCGAGGAGGTGGAACGCGCGAAACGCCTCGTCGCCGCCTTCGAGGCAGCGTTGGCCGAAGGCAAGGGCGCCGTCGCCTTCGAGGGCGACATGATCGACAAGCCGATCGTCGACCGCGCGCGACGGCTGATCGCCCAGGCGCGGTAGTGTCAGACGACGGCGGTCATGCCGCCGTCGACGAAGACCAGTTGCCCATGGACGAAGTCCGAAGCCGGCGCGGCGAGGAATACCGTCGCGCCGACCAGTTCCTCGACGCGGCCCCAGCGCCCGGCGGGGACGCGCTGGCACAGCCAGTCGGTGAATGCCGGATCATTCACCAGCGCGGATGTGAGCTCCGTGTCGTAGTAGCCCGGCGCCACGCCGTTCACATTCACCCCATGCTTCGCCCATTCGGCACAGAGCGTGCGGGTGAGCATGCGCAGCGCCCCCTTGCTCGACGCATAGGGCGCGATGGTGGGGCGGCCGAGCTCGCTCTGCACCGAACAGATGGTGATGATCTTGCCCCGCTTGCGCGCGACCATGCGCTTGCCTGCCGCCTGGCAGCAGTACCAGACGCCGTCGAGATTGACGCCGAGCACCTTGCGCCAGGTCTCGGGCGGCATTTCGGTCGAGGGCGCGCGGAGATTGATGCCGGCATTGGCGACTAGGATGTCGATGGCGCCGTGCGCGGCCTCGATGCCGGCGATGGCAGCCTCGACGGCATCCGGATCGGTGACGTCGAAGGGGGCGAGTTCCGTCGCGATGTCCTGATCCGCCAGCGCAGCCTGCGCGGCCTTCAGCTTCCCAGCGTCGCGGCCGTTCAGCACCACGCGGGCGCCGGCCTCGGCGAGGCCCTTGGCCAGTGCATAGCCGATGCCCTGGCTGGACCCGGTGACCAGGGCCAGCTTCCCCGTCAGGTCGAACAGCGCACGCGACATGGATGGTCTCCCCCTGGTAGATCGGAAGCAAAGGCTAGGGGGAGGAACCGCGGATGGACAAGCCAGGGCTGCTCGTCGTGGGCGTTCTGCCGGATTGGGACCTAGTCGCGCTCGCCGAGCGCTTCTCGCTGCATCTGCTCTACGAAGCGCCGAACCGCGAGGATTTCCTCGCGCAGCACGGCCCGGCGATCCGTGCCATCGCGACGAAAGGCGAACTCGGCGCCGATGCGGCGATGATGGATGCCTGCCCGCAGGCGAGGATCATCGCCTGCTATGGCGTCGGCGTGGATGCGATCGACCTCGCCGCGGCCAAGGCGCGCGGCATCGCCGTGACCAACACGCCGGATGTGCTGACCGAGGATGTGGCGGACATGGCCTTCGCCCTGCTGCTCGCCACCGCGCGCGCGATCCCGGAAGGCGATGCCTATGTGCGGTCCGGCACCTGGGCGCAGAAGGGGCCGATGCGGCTCGCGACGCGGGTCTGGGGCAAGAAGCTCGGCATCGTCGGGCTGGGGCGGATCGGGCGCGCCATCGCGCGGCGGGCCGAGGGTTTCCGCATGGACATCGCCTATTCCGGCCGGACGAAGAAGGACGTGCCCTATGCCCATTATGCATCGCCGGCCGCCCTGGCGCCGCATGTCGACATCCTGATCGTCTCCGCGGCCGGGGGCGCGGCAACGGCGGGCCTGGTCGATCGCGCGGCGATCGAGGCCTTGCCGCGGGGCGTGATCTTCGTGAACGTCTCGCGCGGGTCCGTGGTGGATGAGGCGGCGCTGATCGAGGCCCTGAAATCCGGGCGCATCGCCGCGGCGGGGCTCGATGTGTTCCACAACGAGCCCTGGATCGATCCGGTGTTCAAGGGTTTCGCGAATGTCGTGCTCTCCCCGCACCAGGCCTCCGGCACGGTGGAGACGCGCAAGGCCATGGGGGCGCTGATGCGCGAGAACCTCGACGCCCACTTCGCCGGGCGTCCGCTGCCGACGCCGGTCGCGTGATGCGCGCCGTCGTCATCCATCCGCCGCACGACCTGCGCGTCGAGGATCGCGCGGTCGCCGAGCCCGGCCCAGGCCAGGTGCGCGTGCGCATCGGCGCGGGCGGCATCTGCGGGTCGGACCTGCACTACTATCAGCATGGCGGTTTCGGCACGGTACGGGTGAAGCACCCGATGGTGCTGGGGCACGAGGTCGCCGGCGTGATCGATGCGCTGGGGCAAGGCGTGTCCGGCCTGGCCGTGGGACAGGCGGTGGCGGTGAATCCCTCGCTGCCCTGCGGCATCTGCCGCTTCTGCCAGGCAGGCGAGCAGCAGCACTGCCTGGACATGCGATTTTACGGCAGCGCGATGCGCGACCCGCATATCGATGGCGGCTTCCGCGAGGCGCTGGTCTGCGAGGCCGCTCAGGCTGTCCCGCTGCCCGATGGCCTGGACGTGACGACAGCGGCATTCGCGGAACCGCTCGCCGTCTGCCTGCATGCGGTGAACCAAGCCGGGCCGCTGCTGGGCAAGCGGGTGCTGGTCACGGGCAGCGGGCCGATCGGGGCGCTGACGGTCGCCGCGGCGCGGTTGGCGGGGGCGCGGGAGATCGTGGCGACGGACTTGACCACCGCGCCCGAAGCGACGGTGCGCGCCATGGGCGCCGACGCTTTCGTCGCGGTCGGGGGCGCGACGGATGCGCTTGCGCCCTTCGTCGCGAACAAGGGCTGGTTCGACATGGCCTTCGAGGCCTCGGGCAGCGCGCCGGCCCTGCTCGGCATTCTGCCGGTGCTGCGGCCGCGCGGGACGATCGTGCAGATCGGGATCGGTGGGGATGTGTCCGTGCCGCTGTCGATGCTGGCCGCGAAGGAAATCACCTGGCGCGGCACCTTCCGCTTCCACGCGGAATTCGTGCTGGCGGTGGAAACGCTCGGTCGGCGCGCGATCGACGTGTCGCCGTTGCTGACGGCATGCTTTCCGGTGGATCGCGCCGCAGAGGCCTTCGCATTGGCGGCGGACAGGGCGCGGGCGATGAAAGTGCAGATCAGCTTCTGAGGGCGTGACAACGGAGGAGGGCTTTGCCCTCCCCCGGACCCCCACCCACCAAAGGCCACAGGGCCTTTGGAAACCGATACCTGGCGTGGGGCAGATGGTTCAGTGCGGGATGGGGAAACTCTTGTCCTGCACGGCGCCCGATCATGCTCCTCGCTGAGCACGAAGCGCCCATCCGATCGCGGCCGGACCGTGCTGCACAGCACCAAGTGACGGTTTCCAAAGGCCCTGTGGCCTTTGGTGGGGGAGGCTTGGAGGGGGCAAAGCCCCCTCCAACAGCGCCTTACGCCGCCAGCGTCCCCCGGATCGGGTAGTTCATCTCCTGGATCCGCTTCGCCCCCCGTGCGATCGCGGCGAGGTCCGGCCGCGAGAAGGGTGCGTTGGAGATATCGACGATCTGCACACGCCCTTCCGGGTTGATCAGGAATAGCCCCGGTTCCGCGAAGGGCCGGTCCGTCTCCTGCGCCGAGCGCGGCGTCGAGACGTAGAGCCCGAGTTCCTGCATCTGCGCGACGGTCAGCCCGTAGCCGACTGGAAAGCGCCAGCCGAATTCGGCGACGTCGGCGGTGGCCTTCTCCTCCGGATCGGCGGAGACGGCCATCACCTGCACGCCGGCCTCGGCGAAGCTGTCGATCAGCCCGTCCAGCGTGGTCAGGTAGGGCTTGCACAGCGGGCAGTGCTTGCCGCGATAGACGACCAGCAGGCGCCAGCCTTCCATTGCCGCGGGTGCGATGGTTCCGCCGCCGAGGCGGGCCACGCTGATGTCGGGGAATACCGCGCCGGCGGCGAGCTTCGTGGCCTGGGTCATGGTGATCTCAGCAGCAGGGAGCGTTGCGGGCCATGCCGCCGGCGAGGTCGAGCATGCGCTCCCGCCAGGCATGAATGGGGTCGTCGGCTTCCAGCACGGCGAGCGGGCTGACCACGCGCGCCCACATGAAGGTCCCGAAGACGATGCAGTCGGCGTAGTCGGGCGCCGCGCCGCCGAGGAAGTCGCGGCCCTTCAGCGCCTGGCGCATCGGCTGCAGGCTGGCGCGATAGGCGGGAAGCTTCACGTCACGATCCGCGGTCACCTCGGCGAGGGGCATGCCGAAGCGCTTCTCGCGGCTCTCCATGAAGTAGGGCAGCTCCTTCTCGCCGAGCAGCGGCGGAATGTCGGAGACGATGAGCCGCGAGATGCCCGCCTGCACCACCGTGTCGTTCCAGGCGGCGACGAACAGATAGGGTTCGGGGTTGCCGTGCAGCAACGACGGCGTCCCGGGATAGGTCGCGTCGAGATATTGCGCGATGGCCCAGGAATCCGGCACGGCGCGATCGCCATCGACCAGCACAGGCACCTTGTCGTGCTGCGCGAAGGCGAGGCGATCGGTCTCGGTGAAGCGCCAGGGCACGCTTTCGAAGGGCAGGCCCTTCAGCGTCAGCGCCATGCGCGATCGCCAGCAGAAGGGGCTGAAGACGCGGACGGGATCCTGGCCGCAGAGTTCGAACAGTTTCAGTCCCATGGTCTCACTCCGCCGCGACGGTCTTGGCCGTCTGGCCGAACAGGATGGAGGAGGAGGCGGCGTTCACCGTCGGCGTGCTGTTTACCTCCTGCGCGCGGGCATAGGCACGCTCGGTCGCCGGGCGCGCGCGGATGGCGTCGAACCAGCGCTTGAGGTGCGGGAAGTGCTCAAGCTTCTGGCCCTGGCGCTCATGCGGCACGATCCAGGGGTAGGTGGCCATGTCGGCGATGGAGTAGTCATCGCCCGCCATGAAGGCGCGATCGGCCAGGCGCTTGTTCAGCACGCCATAGAGCCGGTTGGTCTCGTTGACATAGCGATTGATCGCGTAGGGGATCTTCTCCGGCGCGTATTGGGAGAAGTGGTGGTTCTGCCCGGCCATCGGGCCGAGCCCGCCCATCTGCCAGAACAGCCATTGCAGCACCTCGGCGCGCGCATGGACCTGCGATGCGGGCGCGATGAAGCGGCCGATCTTGTCGGCGAGATACAGCAGGATCGCGCCGCTCTCGAACAGCGACACCGGCGCGGAGCCATCCGCCGGCGCGTGATCGACGATGGCCGGGATACGGTTGTTCGGCGCGATGGCCAGGAAGTCCGGCTTGAACTGATCGCCGGCGGAGATGTTCACCGGGATGATGCGGTAGGGCAGGCCCGCTTCTTCCAGGAACATCGTTACCTTGTGGCCGTTCGGCGTCGTCCAGTAGTGCAGGTCGATCACGACGGGATCTCCGTTGCGGGGGGATCGAGAAGGGTCAGGGCCTGGCGCACGGCACCGCGCAGCAGCGCGGGTTCGGGCCGCGCGCGCGCCAGGACGCGCAGCCCCATCACGGTGGTCAGGAACAGCCGTGCGAGATCGCGCGCGGGATGCCGCCGCGCGATGGTCCCGCTGCGCTGACCGCGCAGGATGCAGCGGCGGAAGAAGGCTTCGAGCTCGCCGAGCCGCGCGGCGACGACCTCGCCGACCTCCTCGTCATGCGGCGCGATTTCGAGCGCGGTGTTGACCAGCAGGCAGCCGCGCCGGTCGGCGAGGGACCGTTCGACGCTCTCGGCCAGGAACGCCTCGATCGCCTCGCGCGGCGGGTTGCTCGCTTCATGCCGCGCGATGCGCTCGCGCATGTTGCGGTCGAGGTAACGGTCGAGGCAGCGCGTGAACAGCGCCCGCTTGTCGCCGAAGGCGTTGTAGAGGCTCGCCGCCCCCAGCCCCATGCAATCGCCGAGGTCGCGCACCGAGGTCGCGGCATAGCCATGCTCCCAGAAGCGGGTCATGGCCGCATCGAGCGCGGCGCTCTCGTCGAAGGCGCGGGGACGGGCCAGGGCAGGGCTCCACAGGTTCTGGATCGAATGATCCAGAACTTAATGGAGCGATCGCTCCAATAGCAAGCCCTATTCGGCGGCTTGCTTCGGCGCGGCCTCCCGCACCACGCCCGCGGCGCGCAGCCGCGCGAGTTCCGCGGTCCCCAGCACCGGGGTCAGGATCTCGTCATTGTGCTCGCCGATGCGCGGGGCGGGGCGGGCCAGGATGCCGGGCGTGCCGGACAGGCGCGGGACGAAGCCATGCATGGGCAGCCAGCCATCGGGCATGTCCTCGTCGGGGACCTCGATCAGCGCCTCGCGCTCGACGGTGTAGCGGTCGCGTTCCAGCATCGCCGTGTCCATGATCGGGCCGATGGTCACGCCGGCCTTGTCGAAGTGATCGAGATTCGCCGCGAGGTCGCGTTCCCCGATCCAGCCGCCGATGATGGCGTCGAGTTCTTCCCAATGCTGCAGCCGGGCGGGGTTGTTCACGAAGCGCGGGTCGGTGATCAGATCCTCCCGCCCGATGGACCGCAGCAGCTTCTCCGTCATGCCCTGCGTCGAGGCCGACAGGCAGACCCAGCCGCCATCCTTGGTGCGATACGCGTTGCGCGGCGAGGTATTGGTGGACCGGCTGCCCGTGCGCGGCTTGCGCTTCTGCGTCAGCCGCCAATTCGCGATCTGCGGTTCCAGCACGCTGAACAGCGGTTCGAACAGCGACACGTCCAGCACCTGGCCGGCGCCTCCCGTTTCCGCATGGCGCAGCGCGATCATCGCGACCGAGGCGCCATACAGCCCCGCATAGGCATCGCCCATGAACATCGGCGGCAGAACCGGCTCGCGATCCTCGAAGCCGTTGATCGCCGCGAAGCCGGAATACCCTTCGACCAGCGTGCCGAAGCCCGGCTTGTGGCTGTAGGGCCCATCCTGCCCCCAGCCGGAGATGCGGACGATCACCAGCTTCGGATTGATGGCGAGCAGCACATCGGGCGCGAGCCCCATCGCCTCCAGCACGCCGGGGCGGAAGGATTCCACGAACATCGCGGCGTCCTTCACCAGCGCCTTCACCGTCGCGATGCCATCGGGCGTCTTCAGGTTGAGACAGACCGACTTCTTGTTGCGGCAGATCGTTTTCCACGAGGTCTCGACGCCGCCGACGCGCCAGGCGCGCAGCGTGTCGCCCTCGGGCGGCTCGACCTTCACCACCTCCGCGCCGTGGTCGGAGAAGACCTTGGTCAGCACGTTCCCGGCGACGAGGCGCGAGAGATCCACCACCCGCACGCCGTCCATGGCGCCGCGCGCAGCGGGGTCGAATTGCTTGCGGTGGATCTCCGGCATGCTGCGCCTCAGTCCAAGTGAATGTCCGCCACCCGCGCCACCTCGCGCCAGCGCGCGATCTCGCTGCGCAGCAGCGCGATGAAGTCCGCGGGCGTGCCGGGGGACGGGCGCGCGCCCTCACCTTGGAACAGCCGCACCATGTCGGGGTCGCGCAGCGCGGCATTCACCTCGGTGTTCAGCTTGTCCACGATCGGCGCCGGCACGTCCTTCGGGCCGAACATGCCCCACCAGATGTCGGTTTCGTAGTTGATGCCGAGATCCTTCACGATGGGCGCCGGCGGCGCGCCTTCGGGTGCGCCGGGCGCGGTGTAGGCGAGCAGCCGCACGCGGTTGTCCCGCACGACGCCCGCTGCGCTCGGCATGGTCGTGATCATGAGCTGCACATGCCCCGCGACGAGATCCGTCACCGCCGGCCCCGTGCCGCGATAGGGCACGTGGTTCATCCGCACGCCCGCGGCCTGGCAGAAGTACTCGGTGACGAAGTGGTTGATGCCGCCGGGCCCCGAGGTCGCGTAGTCGATCGTGCCCGGCCGTTCCTTCGCGATGCGCACCAGGTCCTGCACGCTGCGCGCCGGGAAATCGTTGTTCACGATGACGATGAAGGGCGAGCGCGCGAGCAGCGCGATGGGCGTGAAATTGTCCAGCACCGTCCAGGGCACGCGCTGCGCGATGGAGGTCGTGGCGAAGGAGGAGGAGGAGACCATCAGCGTATAGCCGTCGGCCGGCGACTGCGTCACGGCGGTCGCGCCGATCGCTCCGCCGGCGCCGGCCCGGTTCTCGATGACGACGGGCTGGCCGAGGCGATGCTGCAGCCGCTCGGCGATCGGCCGCGCGACCACGTCGTTCGAACCACCCGGCGGGAAGGGCACGACGATGCGGACGGGCCGGTTCGGCCAGGCGCCCTGTGCGTGCACGGCGGGGCTGGCCAGGGCCATGCCAAGCCCGACGGTGGCCCTTCGGCCTATACGGAAATCGCGCATCGTCATCCTCCCGGCGCTATCGGGCGCAGTGTCCTCCACGCGCGCCCTGTCCGAAAGGGGCCTTGTCGCAGCGCGTCGTTAACCCCGACCTGCGACAAACGCACGGCTGAACAGGAGGACGCCGCGTGAACGGGGATCGGCACCCGGAACGCCCGCTGCGCGAATGGCCGCTCGAGCAACTGGCCGAGCAGGCCACGCTGCACCCGTTGCAGACCGCCGTGCTGACCACCCTGCTGGAGGAAGCATCCCATCGACGTGGCCGGCGCGCCAAGGCGCTGGAAGAGCGGTTGCGCGGAATGCTCGCCGCCTGCGCCGCGATGCCGCCGCCGGCGGAGGGTGAGATCCGACGGCTGCGCGGCACCCTCGCCGCCGCGGCGCAGGAGATCACCGCGCTGCGGGCGCGGATCGCGGCACTGGACGCGGCCCGGACGCCGCTCGACCCGTCCGGGGAGGCGGGAGACCTGCATCGCCGCGTCCATCTGGCGCCCGACGCGCCGGCCTGGCTGGTGGCGGAGGTCCGCCGCGCCTTCCGCCGCCGCTACCACCCGGATGCCGTCGCGGACCGCCAACGCCGGCCGCGTGCCGAGGAGATCTTCAAGCGCGCCGAGGCCTGCTTTGACGCGATCGAGCGACTGCGCGGACCATGACGCGATCATCGCGAGGACGACACAACCGATGGGCGCTATTTCGCTACCGCTGGTGCGTGGAGATCGCTCAATTCGTCTGTCATGCTGCGTTTTTGGGACAGACCGGGTAACAATCAGGCCATGTCGGAAGCCGTCCAGGCTCTCAATCGGCGCAGCATCGCGAACTGGCCTTCCGCCCGGCTGCTGGATTTCGCCGAATCCAACGCGCATGACCAGGAACTGCTGGAATACATCCTGGCGGAGTTGAGCCGTCGTGACGTGGATGTGGCTGTCGCCGCGGCGCAGCGCGTGGCAGCGCTGATCGGCGGCACCAGCGCGCTGTCTGAACGCCCCGCCGCCGATGGCGGGCCCGAAGTCGCCGCCCTGAAGGCCCGGCTGGACCAGGCCGAGCGCCGCGCGCGGGAGGCCGAGGCCCGTGCCGCCACCGCCGAACGGGCGCTGGCGTGCGAACCGCTGCCCTCGCGCGGCGGCACGCTGATGCGCCGCGTGCACCTGGCCGACACGGCGCCCGGCTGGCTCGTCGATGCGGCCCGTCGCGCCTTCCGCCTGCGCTTCCACCCCGACCGCTTCGCCGATCCGCTGATGAAGGCCCGGGCCGAGGAGACCTTCAAGGAAGCGGAGGACGTCTTCCGGCAGATCGCCACCGGGCAGTAGCTATAGCGCCTTCGCGGCCTCCAGCACCTGGGCGGCGTGCTCGGCCGGCTTCACCTTGCGCCAGACCTTCACGATCTTCCCGTCCGCGCCGACCAGGAAGCTGCTGCGCTCCATGCCCATATAGGTCCGGCCATACATCGACTTCTCGACCCAGACGCCATAGGCCTCGGCGACCGCGTGGTCGGCATCGGAGGCGAGCGGGAAGGCGAGATTGTACTTCGCCGCGAATTTCTCGATGGGCGGGATGGCGTCGGGGCTGACCCCGATCACCGTCAGGCCGAGCTTGCCGAGTTGCGGCAGCGCCTCCTGCACGCCGCAGGCCTGGGTGGTACAGCCCGGCGTATTGGCCTTCGGGTAGAAGTAGATCAGGTAAGGCTTACCCTTGAGCGCGGCGGAGGAGACCTCCCGCCCGCCACTTGCCTTCATGGTGAAGGCGGGTGCGGTACTGCCTTCGGTCAGTGCGCTCATTTCGCGTCCCCGTTGGTTTCAGGCCGTCCCAGGCGCCGCTCGAACACCGCGCGCACCGCCTTCGCCCGGCTCGCCATCTGTGCCTTGAGCCCGGCGAGGTCAACCAAGGGCGTGGCGGGATTCAGCCCGCGACAGGCATGCAGCAGCGGCGCAACCAGACTCTCGGGCAGGGCTTCCTCCCGCCAGCGGCCGACGGTCAGGCGCAGCAGACCGCTGATGGTGCGCCACAGATGTTCGGCCGCGATCAGGGTCTCCGCCTCGGCGGGGTCGAGCAGCCCGGCCTTGGCCAGCCGCGCGATCGCGACGCGCGTCGTGGTGGCGAGCGCCTCCGGATGCCGCTTCGCATGCGCGAGTTGCAGCGCCTGGGCGATGAACTCCACCTCGACCAGCCCGCCGCGGCCGAGCTTCACATCCCAGGGGCCGTCCGGCGGCAGGTCGCGCAGCATGCGCGCCCGCATCGCGACCGCGTCGGGGATCGCCTTGTCCGCCACATCGGGCCGCAGCAGCGCGGTGCGGATCGCGGCTTCCACCTTGCGTTTCAGCGCCGGCGTCGCGGACACCACGCGGGCGCGGGTCAGCGCCATGCGTTCCCAGGTCCAGGCATCCTCCGCGTGGTAGCGCTGGAAGCCGGACAGCGAGACGGCGACCGGCCCCTTCGACCCGGAGGGCCGCAGCCGCATATCCACCTCATACAGCTTGCCGCCGGGCCCCGGCGCGGTGATGCCGCCGATCACCTGATGCGCGAGACGGGTGAAATACTGGCTGACCGGCAGCGGGCGCGGTGCGGGATGGCCGCGCCGTGGCCTGCCCTCACTCGCCTCCACGCCGGCGGCGTGGTCATAGATCAGGATCAGATCGAGATCCGATCCCGGCAGCATCTCGCGCCCGCCGAGCTTGCCCAGCGCGACGACGGCCAGGCCGCCACCCTTCACCTTGCCGTATCGCTCGGCGAATTCCGCCTGGATGTGCGGGAGCAGCCCGATGATGGCGGCATCGGCCAGGGCGCTGCGCGCCTCGCCCGCCGCGTCGATGTCGATCAGGCCTTCCAGCGCGGCCGCGTCGATCTCGAACTTGCCCTCCAGCACCAGGCGGCGGGCGGCGTCCATCGCTTCCTCGATGTGGCGCGCGTCCTTGAGCTGGGCGGGCAGGGTGGTCGCGGCGTTGCCCACCGTGCCGCCGGCGCCGACCAGCAGCCCTTCCAGCGCCGCGGTATGGCTGGCGAGATGGTCGGCAAGCTGCGGCGCCGCCCCGAGGATGGCGGCCAGCCGGTCGAGCAGCGCCGGATTGCGTGCCAGCAGCGAGAGCACCTGCACGCCGGCGGCGAGCCGCCCGAACACCCCGTCGAGCCGTGCCAGCGCCGTATCCGGATCGCGCTGCTTTGCGAAGGCGGCGAGCAGGCCGGGCATCAGCGCCGTCAGCAATTCGCGCGCGCGCTCGCTGCGTGTCGCGCGGGTATGGCCATGGTGCCAGCCGCGCACCAGCGCCGCGACGGCCGAGGGATTCGCGTAGCCCATCGCTCGCAGCGTCGCGATGGTCGCCGGGTCGTCCTCGACGCCGGTGAAGACCAGGCTGCCCCGGACGTCCTCGGCGGCGAGCGTCGGCTCGGCCTCGAACATCCGGCCGTAATGGCGTTCGACCTTGCGCAGATGCTCGGTGAAGACGCGGCGGAAGGCCTCGACATCCGGGAAGCCGAGGAAGGAGGCGATGTTGGCGATGCCCTGCGCATCCTCCGGCATGCGATGGGTCTGCCGGTCGGCGACCATCTGCAGCCGGTGTTCGAGGGTGCGGAGGAAGACGTAGGCGTCGGCGAGGTCTGCCGCCGCGCGCCGGTCGATCTTGCCCGCGCTGGCGAGCGAGGACAGCGCGCCGAGCGTCGTCGGGTCGCGCAGCCCTGGATCGCGCCCGCCCCAGATCAGTTGCAGCACCTGCACGGTGAACTCGATCTCGCGGATGCCGCCGCGGCCGAGCTTCACGTCATGACCTTCGACCTGCACCGTGTCGTGCGCGCCCTTCGCACCCTTGTGGGCGTGGATCTGGCGCTTGATGGAATGGATGTCGGCGACCGCGGCGAAGTCGAGATGGCGGCGCCAGACGAAGGGCCGGATCTCGCGCAGGAAGGCCTCGCCCGCCGCGCGGTCAGCCGCGACCGGCCGCGCCTTGATCATGGCGGCGCGTTCCCAGTTCTGGCCCATGCTCTCGTAGTAGGTGATGGCGGCGGGGATCGAGACCGCGAGCGGCGTCGCCGCCGGATCCGGGCGCAATCGCAGATCCGTGCGGAAAACATAGCCCTCGGCCGTGCGTTCCTCGAGCAGCCTCACGAGATCGCGGGCGATTCGGACATAGACGGCGCCCGCGCGATCGGCATGGTAGGCTGCCGCAGGGTCATAGAGCACCATGAGGTCCACATCGGACGAATAGTTCAGTTCGCGCCCGCCCAGCTTGCCCATCCCAAGCACGACGAGGCCCGAGTTCCGACCGACGAGCCGCGGTTCCGTCCGGGCTGCGCCCGTAACGCGGAGTTCGCCGCGGGCAGCGGCATCGCGCAGCAAATGCGCGCAGGCGGCGTCGATCGACGCCTCCGCCAGGTCGGACAGCGCCCCGGTGACACGGTCGAGTGGCCACAGCCCTGTGATGTCACCCACCGCAGCCGCCAGGGCGCCCTGGCGCTTGGCCTGGCGCAGCACGGTCGCAACGGCCGCGCGCGGCGTCTCGGGGTCGATGCGGGTCAGCGGATCGAGCGCTCGGGCGAAGGCCTCATCCGGCCCATCCTGGGCGATGGCCAGCAGCGCGGCGGATTCGCGGATGGCGAGATCCGCCAGATAGGGGCTGTGCCCCCCGAGCGCATCGAGCAGCGCCCGGCCGGGGCCGGACGCGGCGAAGTCCCGTTCCGCCTCGCCGCGTTCGGCGAAATTCTCCCGCATCAGGCGGGCGGCGTCGGGGTCGAAGGGGTGGGGCAGGCGCTCAGGCGCGAAACAGGCCGTCATGGCCGGGCAGGGAACAGGTGAGGCGGGCCGCAGGTCAAGCCGGGCGCTGGCTGAGCCGCCTGCTGCGCATGGTCCTTGCCGTCGCGATGCTGGCGGGGATCGGCCTCGCCGCCCTGGCTTGGCGGCTCCAGGAAGGGCCTTTGCCGCTCCCCATGCTGGCGCGGGAACTCGAGAAAGCCTTCGATACGGGGCGCGACGGCGCGCGGCTCCAGATCGGCGAGGTCGCCATCGCCTGGGCGGGCTGGCGCGAGGGCCAGCGTTCGCCGATCGAACTGACCATGCGACAGGTCGAAGCCATCGGTGCCGACGGCGTGATGCATGCCGACCTGCCCGATGCGACTCTGTCGTTGTCTCCGGCGTGGCTGCTGCGCGGCGTGCTGGCGCCGCGGGCGCTGACGGTGAGCGGGCTGACGTTGCGCGCGACGCGGTCGGAGGATGGGACGCTCAGCCTCGACCTGCGCCGAGGCGATACCGAGGCCGCGGCAGCAGGGGAGGAGCCACCGGCGGGCGAAGCCTCGCCGTTGCTCGATCTCGCAGCCCAGCTCATGCGCCCGCCCTCCGACGATGCGCCGCTGTCGGCCTTGCGGTCGGTGCGGCTGAGCGACACGCGGCTGATCGTGGTGGATCGGCAACTCGGCCGGTCTTGGACGGCGGAGATCGACGCCCTGGCGCTGACCCGCCGCGCCGGCGGGGGGATCGACCTCGCCGGCAGTGGGGGGCTGGCGCTGGGTGCGGAGCGGCTGGGGCTGCGGGTCGCCGGAACGATCGACGGCGCGACGGGGCGCGGCCGGGCGACCGTTACCGTCCCGACAGTGCGGCCGGCAGCACTGGCGCGCAATGCGCCGCGCCTTGCCCCGCTCGCCATGATCGACGCGCCGGCGACGCTTGCGGTCGATGTGCAGCTTGACGGGCTGCGCATCCCCAGCATGGCACTGGCGCGGCTGCGCATCGGCCCGGGGGCGATCGACCTCGGGGCCAAGGGGCGCATCGCGCTGGCCTCGCTCGAGGCCGACGTGACGCTGGAGGAGGAGACGCTGCGCATCGAGCGCGCGGTGCTGCATCCTGCCCAGCCCTCGGTGCTGCGCGCCGCAGCCGCCGCGCCGACCATCACCGGCCAGGCCGAGGCGCGCCGCGCCGGGGCCCAATGGCGGATCGAAGCGCAGTTCGGCCTCGATCAGGTGGCTGCGGCCGACCTCGGATTCTATTGGCCCGCCGGCATCGCCCGCGGGGCGCGGGAATGGCTGACTGAGAACCTGACCGACGGTGTCGCGCGCGACGGCAACTGGCGGCTGACCGCAACAGTGGACCCCGCCACCGGAGCCTTTGCCCTTGCGAGCCTGGACGGCACGCTGGACGCCGAGGGGCTCGAGGTCCACTGGCTGCGCCCCATTCCGCCGGCGGCCCATGCGAATGGCCGCGCGCGCTTCGGCCTCGATGCCATCGAGATCGACCTGACCGGTGGCAACCAGTCCGGCACGGCCATCGAGGTGCGCGAGGGCAAGGTGCGCATCGGCTTCACCACCGACCCCGAGATCGCGGAAATCGAACTCGTTGTCGGCGGGCCGGCCGCCGATGTCTGGGCGCTGCTGCGCCAGCCGCGACTCGGCCTGTTCCGGTCGCGCCCGCCGCCGGTCGATTCCGTGACGGGCACGCTGCGGGAAGGGCGACTGTCGCTCGGCTTCCCCATGATCGCGGAACTGCCGATCGAGGCGATGCGGATTTCGGCGACCGGCCGGGCCGCCGATATCCGCATCCCGCGCCTGGTGCTGGGCAAGGACCTCGAACGCGGTGCCTTCGACTTCACCGCCGATCCGCAGGGGCTGCGGGTGAACGGAACGGCGACGGTGCAAGGCATCGCCGTTCGCATCCAGCAGACCGCCGATTTCCGCAACGGCCCAGCGAACCAGGTGGTGTCGCGCGAAACCGTGACGGGCCGCGCCGAGGTGGGCCAGATCGCCGCCTTCGGCCTCGATCCGCGGCCCTTCGTCACCGGCGCGGTCGGGCTCGACATCCGCAATGAGACGCGGCGGAACGGCCAGGGGCGGGTACAGCTCCGCACCGATCTGCGCGATGCCCGCCTGTCCATCGACGCCCTGGCATGGGCGAAGCCGCCAGGTGTGGCGGGTCAGGGTGAAGCGACCTTCGTGCTGGCGAACGGGCAGCTCACCGCCATCGACGGCATCCGCGTCGAGACGGCCGATGCCCAGATGCGCGGCCGCGGCACGCAGCTTCGCCGCAACATGCCCCGGCGCATCGAGATCCAGCAGGCCCATCTCGGGCGCAGCCGATTCAGCGGGGAGCTCGTCCCGCCGGAGGGCCCCGGCGGGGATTGGACCATCGCCATGCGTGGGCCGGTGCTCGACATCGCGCCGGTGTTGGCGCGCAGCGGCAGCGCGGCCGAAGGCGAGGCGGGCGGGGATGACGGCGCTGGTGTTTCGCTCGAGGCCCATTTCGATCGCGTGCTTCTGCAGGGGGATGCGGCGCTGTCGGGCATTACCGCGACGCTCGGTGTGAATGGCCGGGGCCTGCTCGCCGCCGCGCAGGTCCGTGGCCGGGTGGTCGGCGGCGGAAGCCTCGATCTCAGCGTCGCGCCGCAGCTTGGCAGGCGGCGCCTGCGGCTGACCAGCGACAATGGCGGCGCGCTGCTGCGTGCCTTCGGCGTGCTGCGCACGATCCAGGGGGGGCGCCTGTCGGTCGATGCGACCTACGCCCATGACCGGTCGGGCGCGCCCCTGGCCGGAACGGCGGAACTCGAGGAATTCGCCGTGGAGAACGCGCCGGCCGTGGGCAAGCTGCTGCAGGCCATGTCGGTCTTCGGTGTCTTCGAGGCATTGTCCGGCCAGGGCCTCACCTTCGCCAGCCTGACCGCGCCCTTCACCCTGACGCCCGAGGCGCTGGTGCTGGATGATGCGCGGGCCTTCTCCATGTCGCTGGGGCTGACGGCGCGCGGGCGGATCGACCGGCGGCGCGACGCGATCGACATGGAGGGCACCATCGTGCCGGCCTATGTCTTCAACTCGCTGCTGGGGCGCATTCCGCTGCTGGGGCGGATCTTCAGCCCGGAGCAGGGTGGCGGGCTCTTCGCCGCCACCTATCGTATCCGCGGGCCGCTCGCCGATCCGGCGGTCAGTGTCAATCCGCTGGCGGCGCTGACGCCGGGTTTCCTGCGCGGGATCTTCGGCATCGGACAGGATTCGGCGACCGACGCGCCGCCGCAGCCCGGCCGCCGGTAGTCGACGCGACGGCGCTTCGATAGGCTGTGCGCCGCAGCATGAGGAGCAGGACATGAGCGGCATCACGAAGAGCGCGGAAGAACTGGCGCTGATGGAGGCCGCGAAGCGCGTCCTGCCCGGCGGTGGGCTGGGCAATTTCCCCGCCGACATCGTGGTGCGCTCGGGCAAGGGCGGGCATGTGCAGGATGTGTCGGGCAACGACTACATCGACTTTCTGCTCGGCTCCGGCCCGATGTTCATCGGCCATTGCCATCCCAAGGTGGATGCGGCGGTGATCGAGCAGGTCGGGAAGGGCTCGACCTTCTTCGCCGACAATGAGCACGGCATCCGCCTGGCCGAGGCGATCGTCGACGCGGTGCCCTGTGCGGAGAAGGTGCGCTTCCTCTCCTCCGGCACCGAGGCGGATTTCTATGCCATGCGCCTCGCCCGGGCGTATCGCGGCAAGCCCAAGATCGTGAAGTTCGAGGGCGGCTACCACGGCATGTCGGACTGGGCGCTGATGTCGCTGGCGCCGAAGCGCCTCGCGAACTTCCCCGCCGCCGTGCCCGACAGCCCCGGCATTCCCGAATCGGTCCGCTCCGAGGTGCTGGTCGCCCCCTTCAACGACATCGACGCCGCCGTGAAGCTGATCGAGGCGCATCAGGATGAGATCGGCGGCGTCATCATGGAGCCGCTGCAGCGCCTGATCCCGCCCAAGCCCGGCTTCCTGGCCGCGGTGCGCGAGGTGACCGCCCGGCTCGGCATTCCGCTGATCTTCGACGAGGTGGTGACCGGCTTCCGCTTCTCCCTGGGCGGCGCGCAGCAATTCTATGGCGTGACGCCGGATATCTGCACGATGGGCAAGATCATCGGCGGCGGCTACGCGCTGTCCGCGATCGGCGGCAAGGCCGAGATCATGGCCCTGTTCGACAAGGCGGCGGTCGGCGAGGAGCGTTTCCTCACCCAGGTCGGCACGTTGTCCGGCAATCCGGTCGCCGCCGCGGCGGGCCTCGCGACCATCGAGGTGCTGCGCGAGCCCGGTACCTATGACGCGGTCTTCGCCACCGGCCGCTCGCTGATGGACGGGCTGACGACGCTGATCGCCGAAGCCGGCATCCCGGCGCAGTGCCTGGGCGAGCCGGTGCTCTTCGATGTCGTCTATGCCGATGGGGACTTGCGCGACTATCGCGCCCTGCTGCGCCAGGACGCGGCGATGCAGAAGCACGTCAACACCACGCTGCGCAGCCGCGGCATCCTGAAGGGCGACAGCAAGTACTACGTCTCGACCGCGCATACGGCCGAGGATGTGGCGCAGACCCTCGACGCCTTCCGTGCCGCCATGCGGTCCCTGCCGGCCAGCCGCAAAGTCGCCTGACAGGCTTGACGGATGGGCCTGCTGGCCTCAGCAGGCCCGTCCCACGCGACCGGAGGGGGAAACACGCATGGCCGAGAGCCAGGACGAAGCGCGGCAGGAACTGCTCGCGATGCGCAAGACCATCGACAACATCGATGCGGCGATGATCCACATGCTGGCGGAACGCTTCCGCTGCACCCAGCGTGTCGGCGCGCTGAAGGCGAAGCACGCCATGCCGCCCGCCGACCCGAAGCGCGAGGAACAGCAGGTCGCGCGGCTGCGGGACCTGGCCAAGGTCGCGGACCTCGATCCGGAATTCGCCGAGAAGTATCTCGCCTTCGTCATCCGCGAGGTGATCCGCCATCACGAGGCCTTCCCGCGCGCGCCGAAGGCGTGATGTGGGGAGGGGCGCCCCGGAAGGACGCAGCCGCGGCAGGCGAAGGCCGCGGGGGACAGTGCCGGGATCTTGTCCGGGCGTGATGCCGATGCCGCATACCATGGACGCGCGCCGTCGCTCGGGACCTTTGGCCGGTCGGCGTTCCTGACCACGTCGAAACCTCCGCCGTCGCGTTGCGGGGGCGCCGGTCCATCGGCGCGAAGACATGGCGGGCGATGGCGAATGGAGAGGGGCGCCGCCCCTCTCCAAACCTCACCCCGCCAAAGGCCGAAGGGCCCTTGGAAACCTTCACCTGGCGTCGCGCGCCGCTGGCAGACTGGAATGCCGAGGCCCGCTTCTGCACCCGAAACGCGCCGGGAGGGCATGGAATGACCCCGCCGCCCGGCACCAGCAGAATGCGTTCCAGGGGATCCAATCCCCTGGCGGGCTGATTCGGAGGGGCGGCGCCCCTCCGATGGCTGCCGCAGCGGAAGCGGGCAAACAACCACCACCAAGGCCCTTCGGCCTGTGCCGGGACAGTCGGTCCGGAGATGGGCAGGAACCCTCCCCGTCGCGCGCGGCGCGGGCTTCTACCCCGGCACCACGCGGCGTATCGCCACGTGGTGCCGTGTTGATCTCAGCGGCGCCACCAGCCTTGCCGCTTCGGCCGGTCCGGCGTCGCTTCGCTGTCGAGGAGCACGGGCTGGATCGGCGCGCCGACTACCGGCTCCACCGGGCCTGCCTCCGTGGCAGCCGGGACCGGTTCGGCCGCGGCGGGCTCGGGTTCCGGCACGCTGGCAGGCTCCGGCTCCGGCTCCGGCGCGGCGGGTTCGGCCGCAGCGATAGGGGCGGGTTCGGGTTCCGGCTCAGGGGGACGGGCCACCGGCACTTCGGGTACGGCTTCGGCCGCCACGGGCTCGGATACCGGAGCAGCTTCGGCGGCCGGCGCTTCAGCCACGGGGGGCGCGACGCGCGCGGGGCGAGGCGCGGTCGCGGCACGCTCGGCAGCGGCCTCGGCCGCTTCCATCGCCTCGAAGATGTCGTCGATCTGGCCCGCGAAGGGGTCGGCCGGCGTCGGGCCGCTGTAGCGCGACGGGGCAGGGGCGGGCACCGGGGCGGGGGCCTCGGCTTCCTCCTCGACACCCGCCATCAGGTCGGGCGTCGTGCCGTCATCGCGCCGACGACGACCACCACGACGGCCGCGGCGGCGGCGGCGGGCCTCGCCCTCAGCCGTATCGGCCGCTGCAGCGTCGGCCGTCTCGGCCGCCTCGGATGCCTCGCCGGCCTCCATGGGCTCGACGGGTTCACCGGCCTCGGCCTGCTCGGTGCCCTCATCGGCCTCGACCTCGCCCTCGCCCTCGGCGTCGCCGTCTGGGCCCTCGCCATCCTCGCCACCCGCAGCCGCATCGCGGCCGTCCTCGCGGCGACCGCCACGGCGACGGCGGCGGCGGCGGCGGCGGCGCTCGCCCTCCTCGGCGGTTTCCTCACCGGCGCGGCGGGGAGTGGCCTCGGCCGCCTCTTCGCTGTCCTCGGCCTCCTCGACGTCTTCCTCGGCCTCGACCGGCTCCGGCGCGTAGTCCATGCGCAGGGCGGAGGGCGCGGCAGGGATGGCGGCCGGCTCGGCGGCGCGCAGGCGTTCGATCTTCAGCGCCGGTGGGATCAGCGCATCGTCGGGTTCGAACATCACCGACATGCCGAAGCGGGCTTCGAGCTCCGCCAGGCGGTCGCGCTTGCGGTTCAGCAGCCACAGCGCGACGGGGCTTGCGACATGCACGCAGATCTCGGCGGCGCGGCGCTTCGCGCCCTCCTCCTCGATCGCGCGCAGCACCTGCAGGGCACTGCTCTCGACGCTGCGGACGGTGCCGCGGCCCTGGCAATGCGGGCAGGTGACGAAGGTCTGTTCGGCGATGGACGGGCGCAGCCGCTGGCGCGACATCTCCAGCAGGCCGAAATGGCTGATGCGGCCGACCTGGATGCGCGCGCGGTCGTGCTTCAGCGCCTCCTTCAGGCGCCGTTCGACCATGCCGTCATGCTTGGACGACTCCATGTCGATGAAGTCGATGACGATCAGGCCGGCGAGGTCGCGCAGGCGAAGCTGCCGGGCGATCTCGTCCGAGGCTTCGAGGTTGGTGCGCAGCGCGGTGTCCTCGATGTGCCGGTCGCGCGTCGCGCGGCCCGAATTCACGTCGATGGCGACCAGCGCCTCGGTCTGGTTGATGACGATGTAGCCGCCCGACTTGAGCTGCACGACCGGCGAATGCATCGCGTCGAGCTGCGCATCGACATTGTGCCGGGCGAACAGCGGCACCGCCTCGCGATGCATGCGGATGCGGCCGGAGCTCTGCGGCATCAGCATGCGCATGAATTCGCGCGCCTGGCCGTAGGCGTCGTCGCCCTCGACGACGACTTCCTCGATGTCGCGGCCGTAGACGTCGCGGATCGACCGCTTGATGAGGTCCGCTTCCTCATAGATCAGCGCGGGGGCGGTGGAGGCGAGCGTCCGTTCGCGGATGCTGTCCCACAGCCGCAGCAGGTATTCGCAGTCGCGCTTGATTTCGGGCTTGGGGCGCTGCGCGCCGGCGGTGCGCACGATCAGCGACATGCCGTCGGGCAGGCTCATCTCCTCGACGACCTCGCGCAGGCGCTTGCGGTCGGCGGCGGAGGTGATCTTTCGGGAGACGCCGCCGCCGCGCGGGGAATTCGGCATCAGCACGGAGAAGCGGCCGGCGAGCGAGATGTAGCTGGTCAGCGCCGCACCCTTGCCGCCGCGCTCCTCCTTGACGACCTGCACCAGCATGATCTGCCGGCGCTTGATGACTTCCTGGATCTTGTAGTGGCGCAGGAAGCGGGGCGGGATGCGGCGCTCGCGGCGGTCTTCCTCGCTTTCCGGCGGCAGGTCCTCGCCGCCGATCGTCTCGGGCGGCGGGGCTTCCTCGGCGGGAAGGCTCTCGACGCGGCTGATCTCCTCGGCCTCGCTTTCGGCGACGGCAGGCTCGCCCTCGGCGGTGACGGGCTCGGCCTCGGTGGCGGCTTCGACGGCGGCGGGCAGCACCTCGGCGGGCGCGACGGCATCCGCCAGGACGACGGGTTCGGCCTCGGGCGCCGTGTCGGCCGCGCCCTCCGCCGGCGCCTCCTCGATGGTCATGCCGGCATCCGGCGTGCCGGTGATGCGCTCCTCGGCCATGTCGAGCGCCTGGGCGGCCGGCGCCGGCGCATCTTCCGCCGGGGCTTCGGTGGCATCCTCGGCCGGCGTCCAGCCCTCATTGCCCTCGCCGTTCCAGTCGGCGCGGTCCATGGCGGATTCGGGCGGGAGGTCGTCCTCCTCCTCCGCGCGGGCATCCTCCGCCTGCATCTCGATCAGGCGCTGCCGGTCGGCGATGGGGATCTGGTAGTAGTCGGGGTGGATTTCGCCGAAGGCGAGGAAGCCGTGGCGATTGCCGCCATATTCGACGAAGGCGGCCTGAAGGCTGGGTTCGACCCGCACCACCTTGGCCAGGTAGATGTTACCCTTCAGCGGCTTGCGGGTGGCGGTCTCGAGGTCGAATTCCTCGACGCGGTTGCCGTCCAGCACCACCACCCGTGTTTCCTCGGGGTGGGATGCGTCGATCAGCATGCGCTTGGTCATGGGCGTCGGAACTCCGCGCCGCGGCTGGGCCGCCGGCGCAACGGAATGGCGGGGCCCGGGCTTGGAACGGAATCGCGGCGCTGCGTCGTCAGGCATGCGGCGGCGAACATCCTCGCTCGGTGGACCGCATACCGCAGGCATAGCGGTACGGGCCCGGGGTGGGCGCGCCTGGTCTCTGCCCCGGAAACCCTTGAACGGCCGCGCAAAGCGCGGTGGTCCCAGGCACGGGCGGGCCGGCGACGCGGTGCGGAGGTCCGGCTGCCGGCTGGGGGCGGTCCGGATCATGCGCGCACCCGTCTCCGCGCTGGCGGAACCGGTAGGAGGGCACCCGGCTGATCCACGGAAAGGCGCGGGAGGCATGATCGCCATCCCGGCTCCAGGCCAGGTTCCCGATCAGTCGCGCCGGTCGCACGCCCTGGCCTTGAGCCCCGGGGTCACGCGCCGGGCGATCCTGCCCGGATATCCGCCCGCAGCGTTTGCCGCCGGGGCGATGCACCATAATCGTCACAGGAGGGCGCCACAAGGCCGACCGTTACACTCTTCCGTCGCTTCCCCGATGGCACGGCGGGCATCGGCCGATGGCGTCCGTCACGGGCCATCCCGGTCCGATGATCGGAGGCGCGCTGCGCCATGCGCGCGAAGATGCGGCACTGACGGAGATGGAGAGGGGCAAAGCCCCCCGTCGCGTCGCGTGCCTCACCTTCGTCTCCATGAGGCTCCGCCCCTCTCGGTTCCGCAGGTCAGGACATGGGCGCGCTGGCATCTGACGACGAGCGAAGTGCCCCGCCCCGACCCCGCTGGCCCATCAGTGTGCGAAACGGGCGGCCCGTGCCGCCCTCACAGATCGGCGCTGGTCATCACCGGTGCCGTCGCGGGCCTTTCGGCGCCTTCGTTCAGCACCCGCCAGCTTCCGCCCATCAGCACCTCGCTCGGCCGGAAGCGCGCCTTGTAGGCCATCTTCCGGCTCTCCGGCACCCAATAGCCGAGATAGACGTAGGGCAGGCCGAGCTCGCGCGCCCGTTGCACCAGCCACAGCACGATGAAGGTGCCGGTCGAGCGCTTGTCCTCGCCCGGCTCGTAGAAGGAATAGACTGCCGAGAGCCCGTCCGAGAGTCGGTCCGTCAGGCAGGCGCCGACCAGCCTGTCGGTCGGGTCGCGCAGCTCGACCACGGTCGTGGTGATCGGCGTGTCCTCGATCATCGCGCGGTAGTCGTAGAAGCCCATCGCCGCCATGTCGCCATCCGCGTGCCGCGCCTTCTGGTAGCGGTTGAACAGCGCGAATTGTTCCGCGGTGGCACGGGCGGGCATCTCGGCCGCGGTGATGTCGGCATTGGCGCGGGCGATGCGGCGCTGGGTGCGGTCCGGCTCGAAGGCCGAAACGACGATGCGGATCGGGATGCAAGCCTGGCAGCCCGGGCAGACAGGCGAATAGGCGATGTTGTGGCTGCGGCGGAACCCGGCGCGCGACAGCCGGTCGTGCAGCGCCTCGGCATCGGTGCCGGAGAGTTCGGTCACGACCTTTCGTTCCGTCCGCCCGGCCAGGTAGGGGCAGGGCAGGGGCGCGGTCGTGTAGAAGAAGTGCGGGCGACGGGCAGAGCGTTGGAGCATCGGATTGCGCCTAGTGTCGGCGTCTGCGCGGTCGGAATCAACCATCCGTCCGGATCACGGCAGCAGACGGATGCGTCCGGCGGGCTCGCCGGCGATGGGACCGAGGCGCAGCAGCGCCCCGTCACGCCAGGCATCGAGCTGGTCCGCCCAATGCGGGCTCATCGGATGGCCGGACTGGCCGGTGGCGATCACCACCCAGGCGCCGGCCGGGTCCGAGAGATCGAAGACCCCGCGGAAACCCGCGCCATGGATATTGCCGAATCGGCCCTCGAGCTCGGCGCGCAACCCGGCGCGGCTGACCGTCTCGCCATCCCCGGCGGAGGGGGTGGTGATGCGGGTCAGGCTGTCGAGGCCGGGGACGTAGCGCAGCATCGGATGCTCGAAGCGCGCCTGATGGGCCGATCCCCAGCGCCAGGTGGAGGGATCGGGCCCGTGGATCGGGCCGAGCTCCGCCACGGCCTGCGCCAGGGCCGCGGATAGGACGGGCCTGCAGCCGGCCTCCCCGCACCAGGCGCGGCCGCGCGCCGGGTCGGTCAGGATGCGATGGAGGAATTCGGCGCTGGCGCGCTGCGCGTCCTCGGGCACGCCGGCGCGGGTCAGCACCGTGCGCGCGAAGCGGCCCATGGTCGCGTGGAAGATCAGCGGCTGGGGACGCGGGCCTTCCATCTCCCCATCCCAGGCGGCGAGCAGGTCGAAGGCAGCCCCGCCCGCGCCATCGGGCCGCGGGGCGGCGCGCAGCACGGGCAGCATCTCCCGCGCGAAGACCGAGACGACATCCGCCTGCATGGCCGCGAAATCCGCCGCCTGAAACTGCGGGCGGGCGGCAAGCATCTCGCCCACCCGGCGGAACCGCCAATCGCCCGGCCAGTCGCGGGCGAGGAACACGCCGCCACCGGCCGGCGCGACGCGGTTGTTGGCGTTGGCGAGCATGCCGCTCGCCGGGTTCTCGACACGGGGCAGGGTGTCGAAGGGCGCGAAGCCAGTCCAGTCGGCGCGCCCGTCCCAGCCCGGCATCGGCTGTGACCCGTCCCCCGACCGGCGCAGCGGCACCCGGCCGGTGAGGTAGAGTGCGATGTTTCCCTCGGCATCCGCGACCATCATGTTCTGGGCGGGGCTGGTGATCAGCCGAGCGGCCTCCCGCGCCGCGCCGATGCTGCCGGCGTCGTTCAGCGCCAGCAGCCCCGCCGCCGCGGTATCCCCCGGCGCGAGATTGGCCATGGCGACGGCGAGCACCGTCCCGTCCGTGCGTCCCTGCGGCGCATCGAGATCCGAGATCACCGGCCCATGCCGCGTCTCGCGCACCCGCAGCGTCACCGGGTCGCCACCGCGCACGCGGATCACCTCCTCCCGCACCATGAAGGGGCGGGGGCCGTCGGGGGTCTCATAAGCGTCGGACCCGACAAGCCGCTCGACGAAGACGTCCTGGGTGTCGGAGGTGGTGGTGGTGAACCCCCAGGCGAGGCGTTCGTTCCGCCCGATGATGATGCCGGGCACGCCCGGCGCGGTGGCCCCGGCGAGCACTCGCCCGCCGGGCAGTTCGATGCGCGCGAGGTACCACAGGATCGGCGCCGAATAGCCGAGATGGGGGTCCGAGGCGAGCAGCGGCGCCCCTCGCGCCGCCCGTGCCGACGCCACCGTCCAGGCGTTGGAGGCCATGGAGGGCAGCGGCGCATCGACCGGAAAGTGCGGAATCTGCGCCAGCAGCCCATCCAGCGCGGCGAAGGACGAGGCCCCGGCGTGCGCGTTGGTCGCCGCCGGCCCGGCCGCCGCGCCCTGCCGCAGCAGGGGCTGGTCCGGCCGGCCCGGCGTCGTGTCGGCGGGCCAGAGGTCCTCGATCCGGTCCGGCGACAGGATGGCCTCCAGCCGGGCGCGTTCCAGCTCGGTTCGCCAGTTGCCTGACAGCCACAGCCCCATGACCTTGCCCCAGAGCAGGCTATCCACTGGCCGCCAGGGCTCCGGCGCGCCGAGCATCACGAATTCCGGTCCCGCGAAGCGCCCATGGGCGGAGATCCAGGCATTCACCCCGGTCGCATAGGCCGCCAGAGCCTGGCGTGTCGCGGCGGGCAGCGCGGCGAGGTCGGCCTCGGCCCGCGGCACCAGCCCCAGGATGCGCATGTAGCGGTCGATGCGCAGTGCGGCCGACCCGGTGACCTCGGCGAGCCGCCCCGCCGCACCGCGGCGCATCATCTCCATCTGGAACAGGCGGTCGCGGGCATGCAGCCAGCCGAGCGCGGTCCAGGCATCCGTCTCGTTGGCCGCGGCGACGTGCGGAATGCCGCGATCGTCGAAGCCGACCTCGACCGCCGAAGCCAGCCCGGGCAGCACCAGCCGTCCCTGGCGGGCCGGCAGGCTCCACCAGACGGCGGCCGTCAGCAGCAATGTGGCGGCCAGGGCCAGCAGGATCAGGCCCGCGGCCGCGCGGCCCGACCAGCGCAGGATGAAGGACATGGCGGGCAGAATGGGTGCGGATGGTCCGAAACGGAAGGCCGGGACGGTTCCGCACGGCGGCGTCCTGCGCTACCCCAAGGGGCATGACGACGACCCCCCAGACGCGAGCCCTGCACCGCGCCGGCGGCATCCATGTCTTCCATCGCCCCGGCACGACACCCTGGACCCTGGTCGTCTTCGGTCCGCGGCAGCCGATCGTCACGGAGGATCGCTGGTGGGGATCGTCGCTGGGACGGCAGGAGGGGGTGGACCTCATCGGCGTCGCCACGACCGATCCGGACTGGTTCCCGCGCGACCTGATGGAAACCGTGCTGCCCGCCATCCGGGCCGCTGCCCGGCCCGATCTGGTGACCTATGGCTTCGACATGGGCGGCTATGGGGCGCTGAAATACGCTGCCGGCCTCGGGGCGCGGGGTGCGCTCGGGTTCTCGCCGCATTTCTCCATCGATCCCGCCGACGGGACGACGGGGGAGATCGGCGCGGCGCATTTCGATCCCCGGCGCCATGCCGGCATGCGCATCGCGCCCGGCGACTATCCCGACGGTGCGCTGGTGCTGTGGGATCCGGGCGTCGGCGCAGACGACCGGCAGGCGCGCGCCATCGCGGCGCTGCCCGGCATCCGGGCGGTGAAGCTGCGCCTGGCGGGCCATATGACGGCGCTGCTGCTCCCCGAGGCTCGGCAACTCCTCCCCGTCTGCGAGCATCTGATCGCCGGAAGGACGGAGGAGGCCGTGGCAGCGATCCGTCTGGCCCGCCGGCAGTCGCCCACCGTGCTGCTCGCCGCCGCCGCGATGCTGGAGGCCCATGGCCATCCGCACTGGGCCGCGGCAACGCAGCAGCGTGCCCTGGCCCGCCGCGTCGATCCGGTCCGCGCGCTGAGGGCCCGCGCAGATGCGCTCGCCCGCACCGCGCGGCCGGAAGCCGAGATCGCTGCGCTGCGCGGCTGGATCGAGGCAGCGCCCCAGGACCCCGAGCCCCGCCTGCGCCTCGTCGAGCGGCTGGGGCGGATCAATCTCCTGGCCGAGGCGGTGGCGGCGGCGCGCGACGCCCTCGCCGCCGGCATCGCCGACGACCGGCTGCCCGGCATGCTCGAAGAAACGGGGGGCGCGCTGACGGCGGCGCCTGCCCGCGAGGAGCGCCCGGCGCCGCGCCTGCTGGGCGAGAGCGACAGCCTTCGCCTCTGGTTCTGGCCGGGCGAGGGGCCGGCGAGCCTGGTTGTCTTCACCCCCGCCAGTGCCGCGCCGGTGGAGCCGGAGGGGTGGTGGTTCCGCGGCCAGGTGGCGCCGCTCGGCTGGAGCACGCTGGTCTTCGCGGCGCACCGCCCGACCTGGTACCCGGGCGCCGAGATGGCGGCGCTGCTGCCCCAGGCGCTCGCCGCCCTGCCGCGGGGCCCGCGCATCACCTTCGGCGCCGGGATGGGCGGCTATGCCGCCCTGAAATACGGCCGCGCCATGAGCGCGAAGGCGAGCATCGCCTTCGCGCCCGTCTTTTCCCTCGATCCCGTGGCCGTGCCGCGCGACCCGCGCACCGCGCGCCAGTTCGACGCGGAACGGAACGCCGACATGACGGTGCGCCGGGCCGACCTCGCCCGCCTGCCGGTCATCGTCTACGACCCGCTGGTGCCGCATGACCGTGCCCAGGCGCGGCGGCTTGCGGCCATGCCCAGGATCCTGGCGGTGCCGCTGCGCCGCGGGGGGAGCGGCGTCGCGTCGGTCCTCGCGGAGACCGGCCGCCTCGGGCCGTTGTTGCATGCCGCCCTGGCGGAGGATGGGCCCGGCGTGGTCGCGGTGCTGCGCGAGGCACGCCTTCGGTCGCCGGGCCTGCGCCGGGCGGTCGCCATGGCCGCCGAGGCGCGCGGGCATGCCGGATGGGCGGCCGCCCTGCGCGGCAAGGCGCCGGTGAAGCCAGCGCCGTCGGGGCCGCCGCCGGCTCCCCCGCCCGTTGTCGCGGACCGGCACTTTGCCGTCCAGGCCAATACCCTGCGCGCCCAACGGCGGTACGATGCGGAGGCGGCCCTGCTGCGCCGCTGGATCGCCGCCATCCCTGCCGCGGCCCGGCCGCGGGTCGCGCTTGCCCAGTGCCTGCAGCGCCTCGGCCAGGTGCCGGCGGCCGCACTGGCCCTGTTCGATGCCATCCGTGACGGCGTGCGCGACGAGGCGATCGGCGCGGCGCTGATCGGCCTTCTGCCCCGGCTGGAGTGCACGGAGGCGATGTCCGCGGCAGCGGCCTCGGCGCTGGCCGCGGCCCCGGCCGACGCCGCGATGCTGGCCCTGTCGGGCGAGATCGCGCTGTGGGCCGGCCAGCCCGCCGATGCGGAGCGGCGCTTCCTGGCCGCTCTGGCGCAGGAGCCCGCGCAGCGCGGCGCGGCGCTGGGTCTCGCCATGCTGGAACCGGACCCGGCACCGGACCAGGCGGCCGGTCCGTATCTGGCCGCATTGCTGTCCGGTCTCGCCGAGCATCCGGCGACGGAGACGGAGTGGCACGCCGTGATCGACCGGCTGTCGCAGGGTGGGCGCCTGCAGGCGGCCGTCCTGGTCGGGCAGGCGGCGCTGGACCAGCATCCGGGCGGCGCCCGGCTGGTCCGGCGGATGGCCCGCGCCCTGGTCGCCGTCGGGCGGGGCGAGGAGGCGATCCTGCATCATCGTCGCCTCATCGACGCGCAGCCGCAGCAGGCGGCGTCGTGGACGGGCATGCTCGATGCGCTGTCGCAACTCAGGCGGCACGAGCAGGGGCGGGCGGTCGCGGCCGAGGCGCTGGCCCTGCATCCGACGGATGCCGCGCTGGCTGTCCGCCATGCGAACTTCCTCCTTGCCCTGGACCAGGGCGCCGCGGCGGAACGCGAGGCACGCCGGGCGATCGCGCTCGATCCCTCCTCCGAGGGTGGCTACCTGGCCCTGATGGACGTGCTGCGTCGCCAGGAACGGCGCCGCGATGCCCTGGCCGTGGCGAGGGCCGGGCTCGAAGCCCTGCCGGAGGCGGTGAGCATCGCCCAGCGCCTGGCCCGCATGCTGGCGGAACGTGAGGACTACGCCGGTGCGGCCGAGATCTATGAGCGCCTGATCGCCATGATGGCGCACCCTCCCCAGGCGGTCTGGGTGGGCCTGGCCGAGGTGCTGCAGGCGGCGGGCCGGCCCGAGGAGGCCGAGGCCGCGGTCCGGCGCGGGCTGGAGGCCGATCCGGCTGCGCAGGACCTGCGCGGGATGCTGGGCCAGATGCTGCTGAGCCGCGGCGAGGCCGAGGCGGTGCGCTCGGCCCTGGCCCAGGCGATCGACGAGGATGCGGAATCCTCTGCGGTGAACTTCGCCATGGCCGAGGCGTTACTGCGCCAGGGCCGCAAGCGGGAGGCGCTGGCGCTGCTGGAAGCGACGGCGGCCGCGGCCCCCGACCATGTGCCGACCCTGGTGCGGCTCGGCCAGCTCATGCTCGAAGCGGGGCGCGTGCCGGAAGCGGGGGAACTCTTCACGCGCCTGACCGAGGCCGACCCCGGCTTGGCCATCGCCTGGGTCGGCCTGTCGGATGCCGAACGTCTGCGCAAGCGGATCAAGCCGGCGCTGGCCGCCTATCGTGCGGCCATGGCGGCCGGGGTTGATCCGCAGACCCTGCGGGCCCTGCGCTACCGGCTATTCGGCGAATACGACGGCTGACGCCCGCGTCTTCCGGTCGTCCGGCGTCGCCGGGCGCCGTCACGCGCCCGGCCATGTCCCGTCAGGCGCGATCCGGTCCCGGGGGGAGCGGCTGCCCCGGAGGCTACAGCCCGCAGGCCGCATCCAGGAAGGACCCGCCAAGCGAGCCCGCCGGCGCGGGCTGGAAGGTCCGGCCGCGCGGCCGTTCGGCATGGACCGGCTCCTGCGCGTTCTGCCGGGCGAACCAGGCGCCTTCGAGCGGCCGCCACTGCCGCTCGGCACAGCGGTACTCGGCCATGAAACGCACCGATTGCGCCCGCCCGCCCGTCTCGGGGATCGGGATGGGCTCGCGCAGGTTCAGCAGGATCCAGGCGCGGCGGACCGCACCGCGCGCCACCAGGCCCCGCTCCTGCACATAGCCGCTGACGATGTCGCCGCCGGTGCTGAGCGAGGGGATCGGTTCCCAGCCCACCGGAGGCGGGGGCGGGGGAGGCGCGGCGGGCGGCGCGGGCGGGGGTTCCGCCGCGCAGCCCGCGAGGATCAGGGCCAGGACCAGCCCGCGCCGGAGCACCCTCACGCCATGTTCACCATGATGGTCTTCTTGTGCGTGAAGTGCTCGAGCATCGCCTCCAGGCTTGCTTCCTTGCCGAGGCCCGAGGACTTCACCCCGCCATAGGACAGGTTCGCCTGCACGACGAGGTTCTGGTTGATCTGCACCAGCCCCGCCTCCAGCCGGTGCGCGAGGTCGAGCCCGACCTTGAGGTTGTTCGTCCACAGCGACGCGGCGAGGCCGTAGTCGCTGTCATTCGCCTCGGCGAGCACGGCCTCGGGGCTGTCGAAGGGCTGGATGACGGTGACGGGTCCGAAGATCTCCTCGCGCACCAGGCGGCTGTCGCCGGTCAGGCCGGTGAAGATCACGGGCTGGATGAACAGGCCCTTCTTCAGCGCCGGGTCGGTCGGCATGGCGGAGCAGACATGGGCGGTCGCACCGGGTGTGGCCTTGCCCTCGGCGATGAAGCCCTTGACCTTCTCGAGCTGGCCTTCGCTGACGATGGTGCCGATGTCGGTCTTCTCATCCAGCGGATCGCCCATGACCATGCCGTTCACCGCATCGGTCATCGCCTTGACGAAGCGATCGAAGATCGGGCGTTCGACATAGATGCGCGATGCGGCCGTGCAGGACTGGCCCTGCCGCGTGAAGCGCATCGAGGTCAGCGCGCCGGAGACCGTCTTGTCGAAGTCGCAATCGGCGAAGACGATCATCGGCGACTTGCCGCCGAGTTCGAGCGTGACCGGGATCAGCTTCTCGGCCGCGGCGCGGGCGACGATCTTGCCGGTCTCGACCGAGCCGGTGAAGGTCACCTTGCGCACCAGCTTGTGCTCGACCAGCGGCGCGCCGCATTCGGGGCCGAAACCCGAGACCATGTTGAACACGCCGGGCGGCAGGATGCGGTTCATGATCTCGCAGATGCGCAGCACCGCGAGGGGGGCTTCCTCGGCCGACTTCACCACCACGGCATTGCCGGCCACCAGCGCCGGCGCGACCTTCAGCGCCATCAGCAGCATCGGCACGTTCCACGGGATGATGGCGCCCACCACGCCGAGCGGCTCGCGCACCGTCACCGACAGCACCTTGGGGTCGAAGGGGACGGATTCGCCCTTCAGCTCGGAGCCGAGGCCGCCGAAGAATTCGAAGACATCGGCGACGACGCCGGCCTCGACGCGGGATTCGGTGCGCAGCGCCTTGCCCGTTTCCAGCGCGATCAGGCGGCCGAGCTCATCGACATGCTCCTTGAGGAGCTGCGCGCATTGATGGACCAGCGCGCCACGCTTGCGGGCAGGAACCTTCGCCCAGTCCTTCTGCGCCTTCGCGGCATCCTGCACGGCGGCATCGACATCCGCCGCATCGCCTTCGGCGGCGCGGGCGACTTCCGCACCCGTCGCCGGATTCACCACGGCGAAGGTCTTGCCCGACCGCGCGGGGACATAGGCGCCGCCGATGAAATGGACGCCGGAGAGCGCCTTGGCGAGCGCGAAGGGATCGGTGGAGGGCTGGGCAGGGGTGGGGTGCGGACGGTCGAGCATTCTGATCCTCCCGGGATGGTTTTCGGGGCCTGCGATGGCGGCGGACCATGCGCCGCGAGGGCCGGCGGGGCAAGCGGGTGCGGGCTTGACTTTGAGAACAAAATAGGAACATATTCGTCTCGTGCGGCATGAAGGCGTGAGACGATGGCGGATGCGGCTTCGAAGGATGCGGATCTCCGCGCGATGATCCGGCAGCCGGCCTACCGGCAGCCCGGCGCGGCCGGCGAGGGGCTGCGGCGGGAGGTGGCGGCGGCCTATGCCGCGCGCTATCCGGGGCCCGGCCCGCGCGCGATGGCGGCGCAGCAGGGCGAGGCGATGGTCCATGTGCGCGCCCATCAGCGCCGGGGCGAGGATGGGCGGCCGCATGGGGTCCGCGCCTATGAGCGCTCGGCGCCACCCGCGGGATCGGGCCGGCCGGCGGGGGCGGGGCAGGCGGCATCGCGGGCGACCCCGCGCGCCGCACCCGCGCAGCCGGCCCAGCCCCGCGCCGCCGCGCCGGCCGCGATGCCGCCGCGAGCCTGGGTGGGGCAGCCGAACCAGGAATGGCGGGAGAGGATCGCGGAGGAGGAGTCGCGGGAGGGCGCTGCGCGCGACCATGGCTATGGTGTGCGGAATGCGAGCGGGGCGCTGGGGCGGTATCAGATGACGCCAATCGCGCTGCGAGAGGCAGGCTGGCAAGACGGCCCGGGTGCATGGCACCCACCCGCAAATTTTCCGAACGTGCGAAGCGACGCGGCCTTCCTCGCAAACCCGGCGGCGCAGGAGGCGGCCCTCACCGACTATTTGCGTGGGATAGAGCAACGCATGGTGAATAACGGCGTGATGGCCCGGCTGGGCCAGCAGGTGCGAGCATTCGATGGCACGCCGATCACTCTCCGTGAAGCAAACCTCGCTGCGGCCGGCCATCGCTACGGCGCTGGCGGCGTGAAGGCCTATCTAGAGCATCGCGATCGTGGTGCATCGCTGTCAGCGGCGCGGAACGATAGCCAAAGGTATATGTTCAGGGTCATCGAAGGGCGTCTGCGCCGCTTCGAGGATATGACGTCCTATCAGCGGCTGCGGCCGTGAAGCGCGCTCTTCTGTTGGCGGCCGCGCTGCTGGGGGCACCGGCTGCGCTAGCGCACGACGTTCACCTATCCTGGCGTTTCATGGACCCCGTTGCCGCTGCCGGATTTCAGGGCCTGCGCGAGGAAAGCGCGCGAGACCCGCTCAATGTCGCCTTTGACCTAGCCCTCAACGAAGATCCGGACGATCGGCAAGGCCGCGGAGAAGACGGCCGTAGAGCGATGAACTTCGACCCGGCCCGCGATCTGCTGACCATCGTGGAGGACCTCGGCGGCGACGGCCGGCCGGAGGTCTTGCTGTTGTTCAACACGGCCGCCATTTCCGGCAATTGGGGTGGTCTGTGGGGAGTCGTCATGGTCGAAGACGCGCCTGGCCGGTGGCGCGAGGCGTGTTCCATCGCGCATCGTTCCGCGCCGCCCGTCGGCGCGATCCGTCTTCCGGCGGCGCCTTTGCGGGGATGGCGGAACTTCCGGACCGATGAGGGCATCTATGGCTGGCGGCCAATGGCCGACGGATCGGGGCGCATGGAATGCACCCCACCGGAGATCACGGCGGTCCGGCCCGTTCGCGGGCCGCGGCGACGGGCGCGCTGGGTGCACTGGCAGCGTCCTATCGACCCGATGGCGTCTGATGCACTGCGTGAGTTCCGCCTGTCGACCCATCCCATCGCCGACGCCATGGCGATCAACCACGAAGGTGCCCGCATCGGCGTGAACCGCACGCCGGGCCGGCCACGCAACTTCGACCCGGCCTTCGACCTGCTCTATGCGACGAGCGACCTTGGCCGCAGAGGCGCGGAGATCGCGTTCCTGCTGTTCGACTGGCCGATGCTGCGCCGGGACGGGGAGCCCCTGCCTGGCGTGGTGATGTGGTGGTCGGCGCCGGAGGCGCGCTGGCGCATCGCCTGCACCATCGCCGATGCCGGGGATCGGGGTGCGGCCGGCGGCGTCACCTTGCTCGACACGCGCAGCGAGGGGCTGCGCGACTTCCGTACCAGTGCCGGCCGCTATGCCTGGGCGGGCGGCCCGGCGGGGCCCGAATGCCACGCCGTTCCGCCATGAGGTTGGCATCACTGGTGCTAATCACGATGCTGGCCAGTCACACGGCCATTGCGCACGAAACGCACCTGGCTTGGCGCTTCATGGATCCTGTCGCCGCTGCGGCCTTGCAGGGGCTGCGGCAGGGCGACCCCGAGCGGAGCGGGTTGAGCGACTCTGTCACCCTGAATATCGATGACGACGACCGGCAGGGTCGTGGCAACGACGACTGGAGCTCGCTCAACTTCAATCCTGTCGAGGATTTGCTGACGATCGTCGAGGACTTCAACGGCGATGGCCGGCCAGAGGTCCTTATGGTGTTCACGACATCGACCATCTCCGGCAACACAGGCTGGCTCAGCGGCGTTGCGATGGTGGAGGACCGTCCTGGCCAATGGCGCGAGGCATGCCAGTTCTCGCATGGGTACGCATCCTACCCGCCCGGCGCGATCCGGCGTCTCGCCACATCCTCGATGGGGTGGCGCGGCTTTCGTACCGATGACGCGCCCTATGGATGGCGGCCGATGGCAGACGGATCGGGCCGCATGGAATGCGTTGGGCTGGCGGCCGAGCCGTCCCCGGCCATCCGCGGGCTGCGGCGGCGCGCGGCTTGGCTGCCCTGGCGTTCCATTGACCCCGATGCAGCGTCGGCCCTGCATGAATTCCGCGTTTCGTCCCACCCGATCGCCGACGCGATGGCGATCAACCACGAAGGCGCGCGGATCGGCGTGGACCGCACGCCCGGACGGCCGCGCAACTTCGACCCGGCCTTCGACCTGCTCTACGCGGTGCACCCGATGGGCGGCGATCGCGGCCCGCTGGTCTTCCTGCTGTTCGACTGGCCGATGCTGCGCCGGGAGGGTGAGCCCCTGCCTGGCGTGGTGATGGTCGAGAACCGCCCGATCGAGGAGCCCCGCCGGCGCTGGCGCATCGCCTGCACCATCGCCGATGCCGGGGATCGGGGCGCGGCCGGCGGCGTCACCTTGCTCGATGCGCGCAGCGAGGGG
This sequence comes from Roseomonas alba, assembly GCF_019430885.1. Taxonomy (GTDB): domain Bacteria; phylum Pseudomonadota; class Alphaproteobacteria; order Acetobacterales; family Acetobacteraceae; genus Neoroseomonas; species Neoroseomonas alba. The sequence goes on from NZ_JAHYBZ010000001.1 coordinate 304,984, forward strand.
TTGCGGAACTTCCGCACCAGCGCGGGGGTCTATGATTGGCGTGCCGTGCCGGACGCGCCAGACCGGCCTGAATGCCTTCGGGTGACGCCATGAGGGCAGGCGCGCGCGCGGTACTCGCCCAGCCGGCCCAGCGGCGCGCCGCCGCGCCGGCCGCGATCCCGCCGCGGGCCTGGGTGGGGCAGCCGAACCAGGCGTGGCGGGAGCGGATTGCGGAGGAGGAGTCGCGCGGGAGCGCAGCGCGGGACCATGGGTATGGGGCGCGGAATGCGAGCGGGGCGCTGGGGCGGTACCAGATGACGGGTATCGCGCTTGAGGCGGCGGGTTGGCGAAACAGCCATGGCGTTTGGACGCCGCAGCCAGGATTTTTGAGCGTCACAGGCGATGCCGCCTTTCTGGCCAATCCCGCTGCGCAGGAGGCGGCTCTCAACCGCTACATGAATGATAACGAACGCCAACTGGAAAGGGCTGGTGTTTGGGCGCGAGGCGAGCGTCGTGAAATCATACAGGGCTTTGACGGACAACCCGTACCGTTGACACCGGCGGGCTTGGCGGCCGCCGCGCATCGGGAAGGTGCTCCAAGAGTGATCCAATATCTTGAAGTGAGGGCAGCCAACGGGGCTCTTCCTGCCTCGAGACCAGGACAACGAGGCTATCGGTCATCGTACAACGAAATCGAACGGCGCCTGCGTGCGTTTTCGGGTGAATCCTACGAACGGATGCGGTGATGAAGGTACTGCCTCTGATCCTGGCGGCGGTCCTTATCGTCGTCCCCAGGGTGATGGCGGCGGAGGGCATGCTCCCGTGGCGCTTCATGGACCGCACGGCAGCATCGGCGTTCGACGGCCTTCGCCGCAGCGGTGATCCCTTCGCCGAGCCGCTGACACTCAACATGGATGCGGATGACCGCCAGGGCCGCGAGCAGGCGGAAGGGCGGTCGCTGAACTTCGATCCGACAGATCTCTTTTACGTTGTCCAGGATCTCAACGGCGATGGTCACCACATGGTATTTCTGCTGCCGATGGGCCCCGGTTCATCGGGCAGTACTGCGCGCACGGCCGGCGTCGTCATGCTGCGGGACGACGCCGGGCCTTGGCGAGTCGCTTGTGAGATTGAGGAACGCGTGGTGGGTCTCGGCCCTGGCCCTGGCGTCTTCATCGGCGGGGCCAGCCACGGCTGGCGCCCCTTTCGCACGCTCGAAGGTCCTTATGGCTGGCGACGCATGCACGGCGGTTCGGGCCGGATGGAATGCCTGCCGGTGGCCGGGCCGATTCAGGGCAGCGCTGTCCGGCGCGGGGAGCGTCTCGTGCGCTGGCGATCCATCAGCCCGTTGGCGGCCTCCGCCCTGCGTGCCTTCCGCAACATGAATCACCCGATCGCCGATGCCATGGCGATCAATCACGAAGGCGCGCGGATCGGCGTGGACCGCACGTCGGGCCGACCGCGCAACTTCGACCCGGCGTTCGACCTGCTCTATGCGACGAGCGACCTTGGCCGGAGAGGCGCGGAGATCGCGTTCCTGCTGTTCGACTGGCCGATGCTGCGCCGGGAGGGCGAGCCCCTGCCCGGCGTGGTGATGTGGTGGTCGGAGCCGGAGGCGCGCTGGCGCATCGCCTGCACCATCGCCGATGCCGGGGATCGGGGTGCAGCCGGCGGCGTCACCCTGCTCGACACGCGCAGCGAGGGTCTGCGGAACTTCCGTACCAGCGCCGGCCGCTATGCCTGGGTGGGCGGCCCGGCGGGACCGGAATGCCGCGCCGTGCCGCCATGAGCCACGGCGCCTAGCCCCGCATCCGTGCGCCACGAGTTCCGTGACGTGGCTGGCGAGCCCCCCATGCCCTGCGCCGGAAGACGGCTTTCCCAATGACACGGTCATTTGGCGGGAAGGGTCAGCGAGGGGCGGCGCCCCTCCCGTTCCGCCCGCCGCGTCTTGTCCCGCCAGTCCCGCCGCCTATAAGCGACAGGACTGCCGAGAGGGAATTGTCGCATGACCACCGCCGCCCCGGGACCGCTCGCCGGTCTTCGCGTTCTCGACCTCACCCGCGTCCTGGCCGGGCCGACCTGCACGCAGATGCTGGGCGACCTCGGCGCCGAGGTGATCAAGATCGAGCGCCCCGAAGCCGGCGACGACACCCGCGGCTTCGCCCCGCCCTTCTGGCCTGAAACCAAGGAATCCGCCTATTTCCTCGGCGTGAACCGCAACAAGAAGTCGGTCACGGTGGACATCGCCAAGCCCGAGGGTCAGGCGCTGATCCTCAAGCTCCTCGAAAGCTGCGACATCCTCGCCGAGAACTTCAAGGTCGGTGCGCTCGCCAAATACGGGCTGGGCTATGACCAGCTCAAGGACCGCTTCCCCCGCCTGATCTACTGCTCGATCACCGGCTTCGGCCAGACCGGCCCCTATGCGCCGCGTCCCGGCTATGACGCGCTGATCCAGGCGATGGGCGGCATCATGTCGCTGACCGGCGAACCGAACGGTTCCCCGCAAAAGGCCGGCGTGCCGGTCGCGGATCTGTTTGCCGGGCTGTACGGCTGCATCGGCATCCTCGCCGCGCTGAACCACCGCAACGCGACGGGGCAGGGGCAGCAGATCGACATCGGCATGCTGGATACGCACGTCGCCTGGCTCGCCAACCAGGGCATGAACTACCTGTCGACCGGCGAGAACCCGCCGCGCCTGGGCAACCAGCACCCGAACATCAGCCCCTATCAGGAATACCCGACCAAGGACGGCTACCTGATCCTCGCCGTCGGCAACGACCCGACCTTCGAGCGTTTCTGCAAGAATTTCGGTCAGGAACACCTGCTCGCCGACGAGCGCTTCGCGACCAACCCGAAGCGCGTCGCGAACCGCGACCTGGTGACGCAGACCCTGACGCCGGTGATGAAGACGAAGACCACGGCGGAATGGGTGGAGGCGCTGGAGGCGCTGAAGATCGGCTGCGGCCCGATCAACACGCTGAAGGACGTCTTCGCCGACCCGCATGTGCAGGCGCGCAACATGACCCTTGAGATGGCTCATGGCAGCGGCGCCACCGTGAAAGTTATTGCCAACCCCGTGAAGCTCAGCGCGACGCCGCCCACCTACCGCTCGGCGCCGCCTATGCTGGGCGAGCACACCGAGGCCGTGCTGTCGGGCATTCTCGGCATGGGCGCGACCGAGATCGAGGAATTGCGCGCCAAAGGCATCCTGTAGCCGGCCGCGCCGGCGGGAAGGGGAAGGACATGATGCGCGACGGCGCGGTGCGTTGGCTTTCGCCTGCCGGCTTCTTCACGATGCATTGGTGGGAATGGGGGCCGGAGGATGGCGCCCCGGTCATCTGCGTCCATGGTCTGACCCGGTCCGGCCGCGACTTCGACGCCCTGGCCGAAGTCCTGGCCGCCGCCGGTCGCCGCGTCATTTGCCCCGACCTGCCGGGACGCGGGGCCTCGGACTGGCTGCCCGACCCCGCGCTCTACCAGCCGATGACCTATGTCGGCGCGCTGTCGCATCTGCTGGCGCGCTTCGACCAGCCAGTGGACTGGGTCGGCACGTCGCTCGGTGGCATCTGCGGCATGGCGATCGCGGCAACGCGCGGCAATCCGATCCGCCGCATGGTGCTGAACGATGTCGGCGCCTTCATCCCGCAGGACGCCATGGCGCGCATCCGCGACTACATGGCCCTGCCGCCCGAGGTCTTTCCCGATGTCGCCGCGCTGGAATCCCATCTGCGCCGCGTCCACGCCCCCTTCGGGCCGCTGACGGATGCGCAGTGGCGGCACCTGGCCGAGACCTCCGCCCGCAAGGTCGAGGGCGGCATCATGCTGCACTACGACCCCGCCATCGCCGACCCGATCCGCGCGCAGGAGGCCCAGGCCGTGGACATGCGTGGGCTCTGGGCGCTGATTACGATGCCGGTGCTGGTGATCCGCGGGGCGGACAGCGACATCCTGCCGGCCGAGACGGCCCAGGACATGGCCGCGACGCCGCATGTGGAATGTACCGAGATCCCGGGCACCGGGCACGCGCCGGCGCTGATGGATGCAACGCAGATCGGGCTGGTGGCGCGGTTCCTCGCAGGGTGACTTGGAGAGGGGGTTGCCCTTCTTCAAACCTCGCATCACCAACAGTCTTTTCGGCCTGCTCCTTCTGCTGCTGCGGTTGGAGGGGCTTTGCCCCCTCTTAGGCCCTAATCTTCCCCCCTGAACGGAATCCAGCGGGAATGAGAGCGTTGCCGTCCCGCCGGATCAGTTTTCAGGTTCAGGACGAGTTCGAGCATCCCCAGCGCGTCGAGGACGTTCAGGGCACCGCGGTGGCGAATTCCAAGCCGCCCTTGCGGCGCCCCGAGTTCCAGCGGACCGCCTTCCGCGAGAATGGTGAATACGCTGAGTTCGGACGCGGTCAGGAGCACCTGAGACGCTCAGTAGCTGCATCCCATCGCAAGTATCGTATCAGGCGAAGGCGCTTCGTTCCGAGGCGGTACCATGTGAGGCTCTGGAGAACTTCCGTTCACCTGCAACGCTCGGGATGTTTGTTTCTGTGAGCGTCTTCACCTGTCCAGATGGGTCTATCTGGACAGGATCTGCTCCAGGCTCAGGACCTCCCAGTCGCTTCTGTCAACGCGGCGGGGTGTGATTCGTGGCATGTTGGAGGTGCCGCCATGCCCACGCCGCCGTTCCTGCTCTCGGTCGCCCAGATGCGTCGCCTGTCGCCGTATTAATACCCGTCGCTGGGGGGATGCCCGTCAGACGATCAGGAAATCGGATGCGGTCAACACGGCCCGATCCTCGATCACGGCGAACCGGATCGATGCGACACCGCCCGCTCCGTCGGCGTCATAAAAGAGCTCGCCCGTCGTCGCGTTGTAGACGATGCGGTCGTCGGCATCATGGGCTGCCGTCACTCCAGCGCCCGCGTGGAACGCGGCGCTGGATAGGCTGCCGGTGCCAGGCGAAAGACCCAAGAAGACGGCGTTCTCAAGGTGGATGATGTCATCCGTTGTAGAGAAGCCGCTGATGCGGTCGAGATTCGTCGCCCCATTCGGGGTGGTATTGAAGACGAAGGCATCATTGCCGGCGCCACCCATAAGGACATCGCTTCCTGCTCCGCCGGCGAGCGTGTCGTTGCCGGCACCGCCGCTCAACGTATCGTTGCCGAGCCCGCCGTTCTGCCTGTCGGAACCTGTCCCGCCATAGAGCACGTTGTCGAGCGCGTTGCCTGTCAGCGTGAGCCCTGCGACCGTTCCCGCGGCGACCGCGATCTTCTCGAGGTTCGCGCCGAGGGCAAAGGACACGCTCGTTCGCACCAAGTCCGTCCCGGCGTTCACCCCCTCGACGATCCGGTCGGTCGCCGAGTCAACGATGTACAGATCATCGCCGAACCCGCCCAACATAGTGTCACTGCCGGCACCGCCGATCAGCGTGTCGTTGCCTCCACGTCCCTCAAGGCGGTTTGCGCCGGCATCACCGACCAGTCGATCGGAGCCAGTGGCCGAACCGATAAGATTCTCGACACCATCCAGGATGTCTCCCGCCGCATCACCGGTTGCCGTGACGGATCCGTCCAGCGCAATGGTGACGCCCTTGGACCAAAGGTAATCGGCCACATCGACGCCGGTCCCACCGACAAGGACATCGGCACCCGCTCCACCGGCCAGCGTGTCGTTGCCGTCGTCTCCTTGGAGAATATCGGCGTCCCCGCCACCATCCAGCCGATCCGCGTCAGCGCCCCCCACCAAATAGTCGGCGCCGGCTCCGCCCAACAGGATGTCGGCGTCGCTGCCACCGGACAGGACGTCGTCACCGTCGTCCCCATAGAGCGTATTGGCCCCGGCGCCGCCATGCAGAATGTCGTTGCCCGCGTTCCCTAGAAGGCGGTCCGCGCCGTCTCCCCCCCAGATCACATCATTGCCGGTGCCGCCGTCGACCGTGTCGTTGCCGTCACCGGCATCGGCAACGTCATTTCCCGTCCCTGCACGAAGCAGATCATTGCCGCTCCCGCCTCCGAGTTGATCGTCGTCCGCCCCACCGTCGAGCGTATCGTCGTCGGCACCGCCATCCAGGACGTCGAAGCCATTTGCGCCGAGGAGCAGGTCGGCCCCCTCGGCGCCGAGCAGGACGTCGTCCCCGATATCGCCTCGGAGGATATCGGCGCCGCTGTCGCCGGCCAGGAAATCCGCGCCTGCCCCACCATCGAGAGTATCGAGCCCCGCGCCGCCGAACAGGCTGTCGTCGCCAGCCTCGCCAAGCAGGCTGTCGCTGCCCAATCCGCCCCAGACGTAGTCGCCGTGGTTCCCCGCACGGACCGTATCGGCGCCGTCACCAGCATCGATGGTGTCAACGCCCGAGCCGCCGAGAAGGAGGTCATTGCCGGACTGTCCGTTGATCAGATCCGCACCATCGCCGGCGTCGACAGTGTCGTCGCCGCCCTCGGCGGCCATCCAGTCATTGCCTGCCCCCGCCGTGATGCTGTCGGCGGCAGCCGTGCCCTGGATGCTGTCATTCAGTTCTGTGCCCAACCAGTGCGGGACGAATGTCCCCACCGTACCCGTTGCGGCGCCCCAGTCGGCTTCCGCATAAACGATGCTATGGAGTCCGTCCTGTGAAACTGTGGTGAACCAGAGACGGAGCACGCCGCCGGAGAATTCGGCCTCGGGGCCCACCACGCGGCTGCCAGATGGCAGGCCAAGGCTGGCCGCGGAGACGATGGGCTCCGGTGCCACGTCCCATGGGCCGAGTGGATTGTCCGCGACTGCGATCCCGATCACTCGATCGTCGCCATGAAGGCCGGTGAAAAAGAGGTACCACTTTCCGTCCGGCCCCTGGATCAGAGATGGCTCGGCAACGCCGTCGGCCATCCAAGACCGTGACGAATCCGCGACGAGGACCGGTTCGTCACGCTTCGTCCATGTCATGCCATCGTCGGATGTCGCCGCGAGCAGTCGGACGCCGAATTCCCCGCCGATCATCGTCGCGTCGGTGTAGGCGTGTCCGCAGTAGAGCATGAGATAGCCGGCATCGAAGGCGATGACGGTCGGACTGTAGACGGCGTCATTGTCGTACCAGCCAGGTGTGGGCGCCAGGACAGGCCCGCCGTCCACGACCGTGAAATTCGCACCATCGGTAGAAACGGCGGCGTAGAGCGCTGCGGGGAAGCCACTCATTGCCCCCGCGGTGTTCGCGTAGCCGGAATAGAGCAGGACGTAGGTGCTGCCGGCCTTGAATATGGAGGCCCCCTCAACGTTGGCTGTGCCTGCGCTGTTGCCGCTGACGACTGTCCCGGCGCTCAGGTTACCGCCGATCTGCGTCCATGTGAGTCCATCCGTCGACACCGCCCCGGCGATGACCGGGTGTGTGCCATCGGCAAGCTCGATCCCGTCGGTGTAAAATAGGCGCCAAATTGTGCCGTCGTTCAGAATTGTGGGGTCGCCGGCAGCGACATTGCCATTGAAGGTTCCCCCCGCGACGGTGGACCACGAGGTGGAGGCGAGCGACGTCAGCGCCATGCCGGGACCCGCCGGGCGTGACCGGCCCAGCATGCATCAGACCCATCGGACTCACTCAATGTTTGTGGTTTCACGCCCAGCAATCCCGCTAGAAGTTCGAAAGATAAGGTCGATACAACCAGCGGTGACCACTGCACAACCATATATGTACAAAAAAGAAATTACTTGAACAGGAATATGATTTGAAAAGGCAATAATGAAATTTTATATTTTTACATTTGATAAAATTGGGGAAATTTTTGGATTCCCAGCGCCGCCCGTGCTTTGCGGAATAGGCGAGCGTCCTCGGCAGTAATTTGGTTGTACTCGGGGCTCAAACGCCGTCGGGCAGGAACCTCGTCAAGTTTTCGGAAAAAATCGTCTGCGCACGCTCAAGCTCGCCTTGGTTCCCAAGGTCCAGCCACAGCGCATCTGGTGTATAGGCCTGAACCTTTCGGTTCTGCTCGATGAGTTTCAACACGAGTGTAGGGGCGTCGAGATATTTTCCCGGTGGAATGAACTGCTGGACGCTAGGCGAGTATACATAGACACCCATGCTTGCCGCATAGATGTGTGTCGGCTTTTCGTCGTAACCAGCGACGCGCCCCTCCTCCGTAAGGTCCAGCACGCCCAGTTCGATCCGTGTCCGGTGATGCACGACGCCAACCGTCAGTTCAGCCTGCGTCTCGAGATGGCTGCGATACATGGCGGCGAAATCCATCGTGGTCAGAATGTCGCCATTCAGCACGAAGAACGGGGCGTCGAGGCCTTCGATGCTTCCAACGGCCCCAGCAGTGCCAAGGGGCTCCTGTTCCGTGTGGTAGCGGATCCTGACACGTTTCGAGATGGCGCTGTGGTCGAGGTAACTCCTTATCAGCGGGCCAAGGTAACCGATCGAGATGATCGCTTCGTCCACGCCAGCCCGTGCGAGTTGGCGGAGCAGGATCTCAAGGATCGGCAACTCGCCTACCGGCATCAACGGCTTCGGCAACACCGTCGTGAACGGCCTGAGGCGCAAGCCCTTGCCTCCAGCCATGATGACAGCCTTCATGTGCGCCTCCCTCGATCAGACATGGTACGAGCCCTGGACCAGAAAGCCGGGGTGACGCCGTACCCAGTCCACAGTCGCCGCGATCCCATGCTCGAAGCTCGTCGTCGGACGCCAGCCGAGCAGTCGCTCGCCTTTGCGCGCATCGGCGATCAAACGCACTACTTCGCTCTTTTCCGGGCGTATGCGCATCTCGTCGGTTTCAATCGGCAAATCGCGCCCAATAACACGCAGGATTGCCGCCGCCGCCTCGCCAATCGTGATCTCGATGCCGGTCCCGAGGTTGACCACCTCGCCGAGTGTGTCCGGGGATTCCGCCACGCGGATCGCGCCTTCCACCGTGTCGACGACGAAGAGGAAGTCGCGCGTGGGCGTGAGCGCACCCAGGCTGATGCGGTCGCGTGAGAGTGCCTGTGCGATAATCGTCGGCAGCACTGCGCGCGCCGGCTGGCGCGGACCAAACGTGTTGAACGGCCGGCACAGCGCAACTGGCGTGCCGAACGACCGCCAGTAGCTCAACGCGAGCGCATCCGCCGCGACCTTGCTTGCCGCATAGGGCGATTGCGGCTGCAAGGGATGCGCCTCATCGATCGGGGCATAGATCGCCGAGCCATAGACCTCGCTCGTCGAGAAGGCGACGAGCTTCGACACGCTGTGACGCCGGCACGCCTCCAGGACATGGGCAGTACCGATGGCGTTGGTCTGCATCACGTCGAGTGGATGCACGTACGAGTAGGGGATGCCGATATGTGCGGCGAGGTGGAACACGACCTCCTGCGACGCCACCGCACCATCCACGCCCGCCGGATCCTTGAGGTCGCCCATGATGATGCGCAGCGCCGCGCGTGTCGTCTTCGGCATGTCGTCCACCGCGCCGGCGACGCCGCGGGAACTGTAGCGCGTGAAGATGGTGACCTCCGCCCCGCGTGCGAGGAGCGCCTCACAGAGGTGCGAACCGATGAAGCCGGCGCCGCCCGTAACCAGAACCTTCTTGCCGCGCCAGAAGCTCATGAGATCGATAGCCCTCCTGTGAAACCTTGTCCGGTGCGGAGATCTCCGCGGGAACCCGCCGGGAATGCCGAAGCGATGACGGCAGCGCCCCGCCGGCGGCACGGGCGTGGTGCGCACGGCCTCGTAGGCCGCGGGTCCCGATCACGTCGCATGGTGCGCATGTTGCCCACCCGCCGCCGTGAACATCGCCGCCAGCGAGTCCGGTAGCGCGATCTCTGCACTCCAACCGGTATCCGCGGCGATCCGCGCGGGATCGCCGTAGTGGATCGAAGGCTGGTCGGCGCGAAGCCGCGCCTCATCGACGACCCAATCGAAGTGACGGGGACTTGCTGCGCGAAGCGCCTGAAGCAACGCCGATACCGGTCGTGGACGCCCGCTGCAGATATTGTAGGCGCCGCCAAGGCCCCGCGATGCCAGGCTGAGCAGCGCACGCGCAACGTCGCGCACGTCAACCCAGTCGCGCTCGGCGGTGATGTCGCCGACGCGGATCCGGACCGGCCCATCACCTGGCGCGGCGAGAATCTGGCTGATGAAGGTCGCCGGCACCAAGTGCTCGGCTTGCCCCGGGCCGATGACATTGAATGGAACCGCGAGCGTGACCGACAAGCCCGTCGCTTGCGCGAAGTCGAGTGCGACGCTCCCCGCAGCCGCCTTGGAGATTCCGTAAAGGCCCGTGGGCCTGCAGGCATCGTCCTCCCGCAGGCCACGACCGATCCTTGCGAGCGGACCGTACTGGGCCGCGGACCCGACAACGAGCACTTTCCGCACGCCGGCGTTCAGCGCCGCCTGCAGGAGCATCTCTGTTGCGAGCACATTGAGCTCGAGCATGGCCCGACGTGCCGGCAGGTCACGCGGCGGGGCCGAGACGCCGGCGAGATGGAACACCAGATCGGGGCGCGCCGCCGCCAGGGCCGCGTCAAGAACCGCGGCATCTCGGACGTCGCCCGCGGCATGGCGCACTGGGGCGCCCATCTCGGTGACCGGCGCACTTCTGCCAAAGCACGTCACTCGGCAACCAACATCAACCAGCAGCGGCAACAGCGCGCGGCCGACGAAGCCCGAAGCCCCGGTCAGAAAGACAGATGTGCCTGCCAGAGTATCGATGCCAGCCTCCCCACGAGCAATCACACGATCGCCGATGCGCCACGTCCGCCGGCGCATCCGCGGCGCGAACGCGTCCAGACGGTCCATTCCGGCCGGCGGCCAATCGGAGCCTCCTTGCCGCAACGTCAGCGCCAAATGTTTCACATTCGAAGCGGCCTTCGCTATAGTTCTTGAGTGTCGGCGGGAAATTCCAACGGGACCTCGCGATGGCTCGCATTCTGATCAACGCCATGGCGATGGGCGCCGTGAAGACCGGAGTCGGGCGCTTCATCGATGAGCTCCTGACCGCACTCTCGGGGATCGACGGCGACAACGAGTACAACGTCTACACAACCGAACTCGGCCGGCGGGAGCTCCAGCTCGGTCCAAACTTCACGGTGCACGCACCGAGGCTCTCGCGGCCCGTGCGACTGGTCTGGGAGCAATTGGTTCTGCCGAGCTTGGTGCGTCGCCATGGCGCGGAACTGCTGCACGGTCAGGGCTTCACACTCCCGCTGCGCAAGACCAGCCGGCAGGTCGTTACAATCTATGACATGACGTGGTTCAGCCACGGCCAGACCCATGAACGCGTCAAGACTGCCTATTTTCGAACCCTGATCCCGCGTGCGCTGCAGCAGGCAGACCACATCCTCGCGATTTCGGAAAGCACCGCCGCCGATATCCGCGCGTTGTTTCCCGCAGCCGGCGCGCGTGTGGTGACGACGCCGGGTGGCGTCGGGCCACACTTCTTCAGGCGCCCCAGCGAGGAAGCGACGCAGACGGTGCTCCGGCGGTTCGGGATCGACGGGCCATTTCTTCTTTCAGTCGGCACTTTGCAGCCACGCAAGAACCTGCCCCGCTTGCTCGAGGCTTTCGCGTTGCTGAAGCGCGAGGGATCAATCCCGCATCGCCTGGTCCTCTGCGGCGAGCCCGGCTGGGCAAACAGCGACGTCTACAAGCGCGCACAGGCACCGGATCTTGCCGGGCAAGTGCTCTTCACGGGCTTCATCGCGGATTCCGACCTCGTCGGCCTCTATGCGGCCTGCGACGTCTTCGCCTATCCGTCGCTCTACGAAGGCTTTGGCCTCCCCGTGGTCGAGGCGATGGCGGCGGGTGTCGCGGTCCTCACCTCCGATAATTCGTCGCTGCGGGAAGTGGCAGGTGACGCCGCATTGCTCTGCAATCCGATGTCGGTCGAGGACATCGCGGCGAAGCTGCGGCTGCTCGCGGAGGATCCTGCAATGCGTCAGGACTTCGTCGCCCGGGGGCGACGGCGTGCGGAATTCTACACCTGGCAGGAATGCGCGCGCCGGACGCTCAACGCCTATCGCGACGCGCTGGCGACCTAGGGCCAGCCATGGATCCAGCGCAAACCATGGCCTGCGTCGACAGAGGGCAAGGCTTCGTCGTCCCTCATGGACGCGATGCCGTTGCCGTTGCCGTCGCAGCGTGGGTGTCCTGGCGCCCACCGAGCACAGGTTGGAGTACCCCGTGACACGGACCGAAGAACCCACCTCTGGTGCGGACCGCATCGACCGCGAAAGCAGCCACTGGGATGCAGTGGCTGCAGCCGAGATCGCGGAATACGGTGAGGCGCTCGCCGTCCTGCCCGCCGACCTGCACGATCGCGCAAAGCCGTGGTTGCCTTTCCTCGATCTGCCGGTGCTCACCGCCTGCCTGTTCGAGCGGTTGGGCGACCTCTCTGGCCGTCGCATCCTGGACCTTGGCACGGGGAATGGCTTCCTCGCGACGGCGCTCGCGCATCGCGGCGCGGAGGTCATAGCAGTGGACGTCTCTCGCGCCTCGCTCGCCTTGGCGCGTCAGCGGGCGGAACGAAGTGGCGTCCTCGACCGCATCACCTTTCACCTGGCGAGCGCTGAAAGCACCGGGCTGCCAGATGCGTCCTGCGATGCCGCCTGTGGTCTCTTCGTGCTGCATCACACGCAGCTCGCGTCGTCGGCCGCGGAGTTGTCTCGCGTATTGCGGCCCGGCGCGCCGGCGGCCTTCGTCGAAACCATGGGCTTCAACCCGCTGCTCTCAGCCGCCCGGCGGATCCTGCCCGGGCGCTTTGGGATCGAGAAGGCTTCGACCGACGACGAGGCACCGCTTTCTCCCTCCGCCGTCCGGGGCTTTGGCGAGGTCTTCCAGGGCAGCGTCGCGGTCGAGTGGCCGACCGTCGTGTGCGCGCGAATGCTCTGCTACTTGCCCTTCATGCGTGGACGGCTCGCCTCGGCTGTGCTGCGAACAGCCGATCGAGGCCTTGGCAAGGTGCCTGGAATGGGGCGGACGAGTTACTTCGGCCTCGTCTGCCTGCGTCGCAGCGACTGAACCGCATGGCGGGCTGATGTTACACGCAAGCGCCGTCCCTGCGGTCGAGCCGCAACTCCTCCGGCGTGAGGTCCTGGGCCGCGTCGGCCGCGAGCACATCCCAGTGCGGTGGCTCCCGAGGATGCGGACGCGGCGCGCTTCCGACGGTGCATCACGGCTTCCATTCGGGTAGCTGCGAGCAGCCCGTCGTCATGTTCACTGCGCCGGTGCCGCTGGCTGTGCCCCCGACGCAAGGCGACGCCCGGGTTCCGACCCATCCAACGGCACCTCGACCAAATCCCCGGGCATCAGCGGCGTATCGGAATGCGCCATGATCCGCTGGGGAGGCGAAGAACGGACACGCATGATGGTGATCATGGGCGCCGCACGGCTGCCGAGGGGAACATCATCGGGGGGGAGCGTTTCGTGAAGCTGAGCGAGACTCGCACGCACCTCCTCGAGCGCGACGCGCAGGCCGGTCAGACTGTCCTCGGCCTCCTTGAGGCCCGTCGTGATCTCGAGTTGGCGCTGAACCTCGGTGTGTGAGCGTGTCTGCTCGACGCGCGCCAGTTCCTGTCGTGCACGCGCGATGAATGCGAGAATCTGCCGTCGCTCGCCTTCCACCTGGACCGCGGCGCGGGCCAATTGCACGACCCGGGAATCGCGCGCGGTTAAGCCTTGTCGCATCAGGTCCGCGACATAGGCCCTTTCCTGCTCCAGTAGTGCGGCCTCGCGGTCCTTCGACTCATTCTGCTCTCGCAGCGCGCGAATTTCGTCATTGAAGGCCGCAGCTTGCGCATCGAGCATGGAAATCAGGCTGGTGAAGCCGGCATTTCGACGGCGCATGATGTCGCGTTCGGCAGCAACGGTCTGCTCCAGGCGCTCACCCGGCAGGAAGCGCGCGGCCGCTACGGGCGGGGCGAATTCCTCGGCGCCGGAGGCTTCAGCCGCAAGGCGCGCCTGTCGGATCAACATGAGCCCCATGGCATCCTGGCTTTGACGGAACCGCTCTCGGAGCCGGAATACCTCCACGCGAGCACCGACCTCCTCAAGTTCGATCCGCCTGGGCCCACCAGCGGCCGCGAGTGCATGTGCCACCGTCATGCCGTACTGGAACGGGACCTGGCCTGGACGGCGGACATTGCCGGCAACCAGCACGGGTTGCAGCTCCACGACCTCGACCGAGACGCGCGGATCAAGCAGCGAGGCATCGTCGCGCATCCGGCGCATCAGCGTCTCGCGTACCTCCTCGATGGATTGTCCCGCCGCCGGCACGGTGCCGATGAATGGCAATGAAAGAGCACCGCCTGGCAAGACGCGAAACTCGCCGGACAGATCCGCCCGACGATGAACGATAACGGAGACGCGGTCGCCGGGCCCCAGGATGAAAGGCTCCGCGGCAGCGATTTCATATGATGAACCCAACGCGAGAAGAAGCGTGGTCAGACACAGCCGTGCAAGGCGAATCATGATCGGGCGCGTCTCCGTTCAGGGATTGGTACCGCCGCTTCAGCTGGCCGTTCCTTCTCGGCACTCCCGAGAAGGGGTTGATGCATGCGCGGCTGCATCGATGCCTTTTGCTCCGTGTGGCTCGCGAGCAGCGCGCCGAGCTCCTCCGGCGTGAACCGGAAGTGTGCCGAGATGCCGCTGAGCACCGTGTATACGAGAATCTTGAGATCCAGCAGCGGCGAATAGGCCGCGAGCACCGCACGGCAATACGCGATCTCCAACTCGAGCCGATCAGCGTCGCTGATCCGGTCGCGCCCAATGAGCTGGACCGGCCCGGTCAGCCCGCCGCGGACGAGAAACCGAGCTTCAACGCCAGGAAACTCCTTGGACAGGGCGGCAACGACATTCTCGGGTAGCGGCCGGTTGCCCACGACGCTCATGCGGCCGCTAATGACGTGGATGAGCTGCGGCATTTCAGTGAGCATCAGGCGTTCGATCGATCGGCCGATCGGCGTGTAAAGCGGTGAATCGGGAGGAAGGTTGAGGAAGCGCGTGTTCGCGATCGGAACCGTGTTGCGGTTTGCGATGCGCTCCGCATCCCGGCGCATCGTGCGGAACTTCAATACCGGCTTCGGCGGTCCCGCATCGAGACGCCGGCGGGAGACGTAGAATACCGGACGCCCCTCCAGGATCAGGATTCCGAGACAGGTTAGAAGAAGCATGGGCAAGAACGTGACGAGCATGGCCGTCCCCACCAAGAGATCAAAGCGGCGCTTCGCTCGAGGCATCGGATGGCTCACAATTCGCCTCATCTGACGGTGGGGGAAACCGAAGAGGAGGAGCGGCGCGTGCCACTCAAGCAACCGATACAGGGTCCGCCCTCACGAGAAGGGCTGGCCTGTCCGGGGATCATCAACCGTCGAACAGGCACGGGAACGAACCCGTCGTAGCGTCATGTCATCGTCCGCTTGCTGGCTCCAACTCCATCGAAACCAACATCATCGCTGCGGCGGAACGTTGCGCGGGCGGGTGTCGGCATGCAATAAAAAAAACGTCGCCAGAATGGTTTGGCTCTAGCTGCATCGTAAGGCGCAACCAGCCGGTGAATGACACCACCGAGACCGCAACTGTTGCGACGCTGCGGGGCCCGAACATGGCAGCTTGGCACTGTCCAGACGAGAGGACCGGATGGAAGGTGGTCGTCCGATCGGGAGCTCGGCATTCGGGGCAGCGCCCCGGGTAACCGGTCTGCCCACAGATCTTCTCGGCTGGGTCGCGCTGCTGCGCCGCCAATGGAAGCTGGTCTTTGCGTGCGCCGTGATGGGTATGCTGGCGATGATTGCCGCTGCCGTCTTCATCCGCGGGCCAAGCTACGCCGTCACGGCGAAGATCATGGTCAATCTGGGACCGGAAATGACAGGCTCGCCGCTCCTTGCAGCGCGGGAAGGCGCACCTGCCGCGCCTGCCATGCGACGTCCGGAGGATTCCGCGACCGGCGTCGAGATCTTCTCCAACCCAAGATTGATTCGTGATGCCGTATCAGAACTCGGGCTTGAATTCTTTCGCGGCGCACCGCCGCAGACCTTTCTTCAACGCCTGAAACACACCGCCTCGGAGGCCATGCGTGGGGCACGAGATGCCATCCGCGAGGCAATGGAGTTCGTCGGGCTTCGCCCACGCACAACAGAACTCGATCGGGTGACGCTCGCGATCGGATCGGCACTGAGGATCGAGCCGATCCGTCGCACGGACGTGATTTCCGTCACTTTGAACTACCCGGATCCACACGCCGGCGAGGTTCTGCTCGGCCGCTTCGTCAACTTGGCCCTCGCGGGCCATGCGGACGCCTACCGAATGCCGGGGGCGACCGGTTTCTTTCGGAGTGCCCTTTCCGAACGCCGCGCAGAACTCCGAAGCGCAGAGGATCGCCTCCTCAGCCTACGCACGGCAGGCCGCAACCCCGTATGGTCTGCGTCCGAGCAACGCACCGTGTTGATTCATGCCGAGGCCCAGGCTCAAACGCGTTTACAACAACTCAACGCGAACATCGTCGCCGTGGAGGCCGAGATCCGACAGGCCGAGGCTGCGCTCGCCCGCCTGCCTGAGGAGATCGAGCTGAGTGCCGTGCGTTCACGGAATACGACGACCGATCAACTCCGGGCACGGCTGACGGAACTCCGCCTTCAGCTGATCACACAACAATCCCGCTATGGCGAGGCAAGCGAGGAGATACGCGATATCCGACGGCAGGCCGACGCACTGATCGCGTTGCTCGCGTCGGAAGACACCTACCGCATCGACCAGGTGACCACGGGCGTCAACCAGCTGCACCAGGCGCTCGAGCGCGACCTGCTGACGCGACGCGTTGACCTTGAGGGGCAGCGCAATCGCGCACGCGAGCTCCAGGGCGAACTCGACCATCTTCGCGCCGAACTGCGCGACATCGAGACCGCCGATGTCGCGATCGCCGATCTGGAGCGCGAAATTGCGCGGCTGCGCCGCGCGGTTGATGTCTATGCGCGCGGCTACGAGGACGCGCGGATCGCCGAGGCCATGGAGAGCGTGCAACTCACCGGGCTGCGGGTCATCATGCCGCCGACCGCCGAAATCCTGCCCTCATCGCCCTCGCTGCGGCGGACGGCACTGCTCGGGCTTGTCTCCGGGCTTGCTATCGCCGCCGCACTCGTACTGCTGCGCGAATATCGCGCGAGCGGGGCCGCGGTCCGGGGCGCGTCGCACGAGACAGACATGTCATGACGTGGACAGATGCGAAGTCGCCGCGTGCACCCCAATGCGCCAGAAGGTGGTAGGTGCAACCGACATGACCGCCACCCCGCGCGTCAGCATCGTGATCCCTACCTACAATGCGGCGCAATGGTTGCCGAGTTCGATTGGAAGTGCGCTTGCCCAGCGCTTTACGGATTTCGAGTTGCTCGTGCTCGACAATGCGTCAACCGATGATACGGCCGTCGCCGTCGCCCGCTTCTCCGATCCTCGCCTCATCTATCGGATCAACGACACGAATATCGGCTTTGCCGGCAACGTGCATCTCGGCTGCCGGCTCGCGCGGGGGGATTGCATCCTCTTCCTCGGTGCGGACGACATCCTTGCGGCAGACTTCCTGACCGAGGCGGTAGGCTTCCTGGACGCCCATACCGACTGCAGCATGGTCCATGGGGCAGCGTTCTGGATCGATGAGAACGGCACGCGGTTCGGCGGCACCGGAGACGGTTGGCCGCGAGTGACCCCCGGTCGGCAGGCGCTGGTGGACGTCTTCCGTCATGGGTTCTGCTTCACCACCATGCTGATGCGCACGAACCTGATCCGTGCGAGCGGTCCTTTCCACGAAGGCTGGGGCGAGATCACCGATCTCTGGCTGTTCTGTCGCCTCTGTCTCGCCGGTAACGTCGGATACATCGACAAGCGACTTGTGGACTATCGCGTGCACAGCAATTCAATCTCCGTTCCGATGTATCGGACGAACTCGATGTTCCACAGGCAAATGAGCGCCGTCCGTGAGTGTTTCGCATGGCCGGAGGTCGTCGACGGCGGCAGCGCCGACATGCGCGCTTTGGCCCAACGCCTGGTCGCGCGCAACGCGATAGAGATCCTGCACGTAAGCCGTGCCGATGGTTACGGCCGCTATCTCTCGAACCTCTCCGAGATCGTCCGTGCCGTGCCTGACGTGCTCCTGCATCCGGAAAGCTGGGCACGGATCGGCTTCGGCCTGCTGCCTGTCCCGGCCATTCGCGCGCTCGCGCGGATGAGAGGACGGACCAGCGCCATCCCAACCGACAACCTGCCCCAACGGAGCAGGACGTGAGACGAGGTGCAGCACGGGACGGTCTGCTGGTGATCGGTGGCCGTATCGGCTTCGTCTGTCTCTGGTTCATCGGGATCATGCTCGTCTATCGCGGCCTCGGCCGGGACGAAGCCGGCCTGGTACAGGCGGGACTCTTCGCAGTCGCCATCGCCTGCGTGAAGATCGCCTCGGGCTTCATCGTCGATCCAGGCGATCTCGCGCTCATGCGACGCGTGCCGACTTTGCTCCACGAAGATCCGGCCGCCGCCTATGCGCTCTTTCGCGGTGCCTTCGCCCTGCGCATGGCTATGGCGGCTGTCGTCGCCGTAGCGTTGTTGGCCTTTGCTGCGTTGGCAGGTGAAAGCACTGCGGCATCCATCGCACCCCTGATGGGTTGGATCGTTGTGGCGATCCTGGCGGACGCGCTCTTTCGGTCCGTCATGGTGGTGCTGCAGGCGAGCGAACGCTTCACGGCCCTTGTTCTGCTCGAGGGTATGCTCCAGATAGCCCGCCTTGTTGCTGTGCTGATGCTCTGGGCGGGGGCGTGGATCACAGTGGAGCGCGTGCTGGCCGCCTACGGGGCCATCACCTTGGCTGCCGCAGTAACAGGCGCGGCCCTGCTGCTTCCCGCGGGACTGCTGCGTTCGCTCGAGTTCCGCCGAGGCGACATCCTAGAGCTGCTCGTCTTTCTTCGGTGGATGGTGCCGGCGATGATGATCGGCGCTGTCAATGAGCGGCTGGACGTGATGCTCGTCTTCGCGTCGGAAGGTGCTGACGCTGCCGGCCGCTACGGGGCGATGGCAGCGCTTGCGATGACGGCGGATATCGTCGCCGGCAGCCTCTCCTCGGTCATCCAGCCGCGCATCGCGCGCATGAGGAGCGACAGCAGCTATACCTCGAACCTCCGCATGTTCCTCGTCTTCTCCATTCCAGCGACGACGCTCGCTCTGCTCGCGGCGCTTCTGCTCGCTGCGCCGGTCGTGGAGATCGTGCTGGGGGCTGGATACGTACCCGGCGTGCCGGCATTCCTGTGGCTCCTGGCGGGAACGCTATTTTGGCTCGCGATCGCGCCGCTGCCGCTCGCCATGGTCGCGGTTCACGCACCGTCCCTCACGGTCGTGATTGCGCTTTGCCAGACGGTGCTGGTCACGCTCGTCGGCTTTGCCTTGCTCAACGTGTTTGGAATCGTTGGCATGGCCCAAGGTGTCTGCGTCGCGCGCGTCGGAGTGGCGCTCCTCCTGCTCGCACATGCGCAAAGGCTGGCGCGCGGGAAAGTTGAAATCAGACTCGGCCCCAGGGAAGTCTCATGCGGCGAATTGGGTCACTGATCCCCGCCGCGGTCGGTGGCGGCCTCTTCGTGGCTGCCGCAGTGGCCGGTCCCACCGTCGCAGCCGGGGGCATTCTCGCCGTGGGGCTCATGGCACTCATCTACGTGGTGCCCGCAATCGGCCTCGCTTTCATGCTGTTCACGAGCACCGTCCTGCAGGTGCCGGGTAGCGAGCAGGTGACCGGCCTGCCGCTGAGCCTGAACAAGATCGCCGGCATCGTGACCCTCGCCGCGTGGGGCGCGCGCAGCGTCGTGAATCGCGTGCCCATCACCTGGTCGCCAGTGATGCCAGCCCTGCTTTCCTTCGTGGCGGTCGTAGTGCTCTCAGGTTTCGTTACGGCGAATACGACGGAATATGTGCAGGGGATGACGCTGTACATTCAGCTCGCGGCGCTGACGATCATGGTCGCGAACATTGGCGGGGAGAATGATCACGCACTTAATGTCACATGCGTCACGCTTTCCACGGCGATGACCGCGTCGACACTGCTCGCATTCGCTGAGTTCTTGCTGCCTTCACTGGCGATCGAATACGAGGATGCTGGGGCGAGCGGCGTCAGCATCGGCGCCCAGATCGATAGCGGCTCTCTCGAGGGCGTCGAGATCAAGCGGGTCACGGGCGGCCTCGAGGATGCGAATTGGTTCGGCTACACTCTCGTCGGCGTTCTTCCGATCAATCTCTATCTCTTCCACCGGTTTGCTACGACGGGGGCGCGTCTCGTCATCCTCGCCATGGCAGGCCTGCAGAGCATGGGCATAGTGCTCTCGCTCACGCGATCGGCTCTGATCGGGTTTGCCGTCGCACTCATCTGGCTTGTGATCCGACGCCGACTTCCGCTCGGTCCCCTGGTCGCCGCGGCAATTCTCGGCGGGATTGGGATCGCCGCCTGGAATCCCGCCGGGCTCGAACGCATCTACTCCATCAGCTATGCTGAGACAGGCGGCAGCACACCGATCCGCTCCTACTACCTTTGGGGCGGCATCTCGCTGATCCAAGAGCGACCCTTGTTCGGCTACGGCTACAGTCAGTTCGGGCCGAACCTCTTCGACTGGTTCCGAAGGCAGCCGCGGCTGCCGCCAGACGTCGCGGCCTATGAAAGCGAAACTTTGCGGCGCGCGGCGATCGGGGAAGACAGCCTGGCACTCATCAACGCCCACAACATGGTGGTGCAGGTCTGGGTCGAGTTCGGCCTCCTTGGGCTGCTGACCTTCGCGGCGCTTTGCGCTTTGCTCCTCCGCGATCTCGCACTGGTGCGCCGTTACGGCGCCCCGCCCCACAGGCTATTGGCGGACTGCCTGTTCGCCTCGACCGTCGGCTTCCTGGCTTGTGGCGCGTTCGGGGCGGTGATGCTGATCAAGATGCCGTGGATTCTGGCTGGCTTTGCAGCAGCGCTCCGGCGCGTCGCCTTCACGGCAGACGCAGGGCTTGGCGTGCGTGGGATCTCGCCATGAATGCCTTCGCCCGCCTCGGACGCAGTACGCTTCTCGTGCTCGGCACAGGCTACATCCTGCACTTCTTTTCGGAGACCGTCTTCTGGTCGGTATGGCGGCCGGGGGACGAATTGTCCGGCCGGCTCTTTGGTCTGCTGCTGTATTGTCTCTTCGCCTATCTCACGCTCGTCGTCATTCGACTTTTCCGGATCGCAGACATTTGGGGGCTGATGCTGGCGGGCGCGTTCTTCGGCTGGACCTGCGAAGGCGTCTACGCGATGACCGTATACGGCGATAGCTCCATGCCGTTTCCTTTGACGATCGCCTGGACAGCGCTTGCATGGCACGGGCCGCTCTCGGTCGTGCTTGGCTGGTACATGCTCGGCGTTGCCCTGCGGGAACGGAGCCCCGGCCCGAGCCTCTTGCTGTCCCTGGGTTTGGGTGCGTTTTGGGGTCTGTGGGCGCTCGGTTGGCGGGGCGAAACGCCGCCGGTCTCCGTCGAGCCCGATGAGTTCCTGCTGCACGCCACCGCTGCGACCATTTGCCTCGCCTCGGCACATGTTCTGGTCGCGATCGGACGTCCTGAGACCTTCGCGCCATCGCGCTGGGGCATTGCGCTCGCTGCCTTGCCGGTCCTCGCATTTTTCGGTGCGGTAACCGTGCCGACGGTGCCGATCTCCGCCCTCGTCCTGCCGGTTCTTCTCGGCGCTCTCTACGTTGCGTTGCGACGCCTCCGCGCGAGCTCCCCTGACAGCAGTCTGCTCATCGCGTTCCGCCCTCCGCTCCGCATATGGAACTTCATCGCCCTTGCCGCGATGCCCCTCGCCGCGACGGCGGTCTACATGCGCGCCTCGCCGTCTGTGCCCGACTATCCGACCGTGCACCCGGCAGTCGCGGCCGTGATCAGCGTCGGGGGCACTCTTCTTTTCGCAATCGGCTATCGTCGCGCATTCCGGCGGCGCGCATGAGACCGCAGATTCCCCTTGTGATGGTCAAGGGCGCTTATGACAGCGTCGGAGGCCCTGAATCCCTCCTGCACGTGATCGCGGAATCCATCGACCGCAATCGCTTTCCACCGTTGCTCGCACTGCTTGCCCGTCCCCGGGAAACCCTGCCCCGCATCCTCGCGGATCTTGCCGAGCAGATGCCTTCCGAGCGGCTCGACTGGCACGGCCTCGCAGCCGCGCCACTCACCGCCAAGTACCTTGCGGCACTGCTGGCCGATCGCCCCGGCGCGATTCTTCATACGAACGACATGCGGTCGAATCTCCTGGGATGGATGATCCGGCGCGTTCGACGCGTGCCCTGGATTGCCCATGTGCATGGCTGGCTGGGCAACACGCATTCCGGACGACACCGGCTCTACGAGGAAGTCGACCGCCGACTTGTTCCTGGGGCCGACCTCGTGCTGGTTGGTTCGAACGCAATGGCCGAGGAGGTATCTCGCGCAGGTGCACGACGGGTCGGCATCGTCACCAACGGCGTCGCGGCGGATGATCCCGCTGCGTATGCTGAACAGGGCGCCACCATCCGCGACGCCGTGGCGCCCTCGGGAGGCCTGGTGGTCGGCGTGCTCGGCAGGCTGCACCCGGGCAAAGGGCAGGCTTTGCTGATCGAAGCAGTCGCCCGGCTGCGTGCCCAGGGGCTGGATGTCACAGCGCTGGTCGTTGGCGACGGCCCGGCCGATGCACAGTATCGCGAACTCGCGGCAAACCTCGGCATGGCCGAGCACGTGCACTTTGCCGGCCTCGTGCCGGAGGTCCGACCGTGGCTCGCGGCGATGGACATGCTCTGTATCCCGTCTCTCAAGGACAGCATGCCGATGACGGCAATGGAGGCGATGAGCATCGCGGTCCCCGTCATCGCATCGCGGGTCGGCGAACTCCCCGTTGCGATCGAGCATGGCGTCTCAGGGTTGATCGTCGAGGTTGGGTCCGTGCCCTCGCTCGTCGCCGCGATCGGACGCCTCGCCGGCTCCCCCGAGGAGAGAGTGCGGTTCGGCCAGGCAGGGCGCAGGCGCTTGATCCAGCACTACTCTCCGAATGCGATGATGCGTCAACTCGAAGGCTTCTGTGAGGAACTCGCAAGGGAGGCGGAGCGTGGCACATGAGTCGGGGGGGCATTGTCAGGACCCTGACCTCGCAATCGTCATCATCAGCCATGGGCATGACGCGATGCTTCCAGCCTGCATCGCATCGCTCCAACCCGCGCTCACGGAACTCTCGAGCGAGATCGTCGTGATCGACAACCTGCCGGATGGAGCCGCTGCGAAGGCGGTCGCCGGGTTTGACGTGCACGTCCTGCGCAACGATCGCTCGGTTGGCTTCGCAGCCAATGTGAATCGTGGTGCCGCGGCGACCACAGCACCCTTCCTGTTGTTTCTCAATCCCGACACGGAGCATCGCGAAGGGCGCTTGATCGACGCGATCCGCTTTCTGGATGAGCATCCCCGGATCGGACTTCTCGGTTGCACCCTGGTCTCGGAGAACGGCACGCTGCAGCAGAATTTCCGGCGCTTTCCCTCTCCCGCGGTACCGATAGCCCGCGGTTTCGGCGCCGAGCATTGGCCTTGGCGTCCAGCCTGGTACACGCGCGCCACCATGCCCATGGGGAGGCGCGCGACGCCGTTCGCCGTTGATTGGATCTTCGGCGCCTTTCTGCTGATGCGCCGAGCCGATTTCGAGCGAGTCGGAGGCATGGACGAACGCTACCGCCTCTACTACGAGGACGTCGATCTCGCCTGGCGGCTGCGACGCGCCGGGCTCGCGACTTGGATCTTCCCGGCGATCCGCTTCCTCCATGTGCACCAGCGCGCAAGCGCAAGACGTCCATTCAGTCGCGCGTGGTGTTGGCATGTCGGTAGCGCCTTGCGCTACTTCGCTCCTCGTGTGGGACACGCGCCTCCCCCTCTGATGGAACCGCCCGACAATGGGGACGGCGGGCCATGACGGAGAACGTCGCACTACCCGATGCCGCGACGCACGCCGAGGGCGCTCGGATGCCTGTGTCCCGCGGCCGTTCCATAGTGCTCCTGCAAAGCTGGCGGGATCTGAGGCTGGCGAACATGAACGCGACGATCATGCAGGCAACGTGGTCTCGTATCGTGCCGGCTCCTTCGCTGTGCGTTCCACAAGACCGTCCCAGCGACGCGCGCCGCGCCTTGTGCGGTGCATGTTGAAGGAACTCCTCATTCGCGTCGGCTTCGCGCACATTGCCCTCCCCATCCTGGGCGGGAGGGGCGCCGTCTTGGTCTTTCATCGCCTTGGCCCTCCGCAAGCGGACCTCATCTTCGAGGCCAATCAGCGCAATATTGTCTCGGCATCGACCTTCGGGCTGCTGCTCGATGCGCTCGCCGAAGATGGCGTCGACGTGGTGACGCTCGACGAGGCACAGCAGCGGCTTGCCGATCCGCGCGCCCGGCGTTTCGTCTGCCTCACGTTCGACGACGGGTACCGCGACAATCACGACCTGCTGCTGCCGATACTCGAGGCTCGGCGTGTGCCTGCAACGGTCTACGTTGCGCCTGGGCTGGTCGATGGCACATCGCCGCTGTGGTGGTATGCTCTGGACGAGGCCATAGCGCGCGAGCCTCGACTACGCTTGCCGTTGCCTGCGGAGACCACGATTGCCACCGGCGATCGCACTGGCAAGCAGCGTGCTTTTGCAACCACGGCACATGTGATGACGACCGCCCCCGCCGATGTGCGCGCCGGTCTGATGACGGCGCTCATCGAGCGCTATGGCGTCGACCCCAAGGTCCTCGCCGCACGGCACATGATGGATTGGACCATGATCCGGCGCCTTGCCGCTTCGCCGATGATCGAGATCGGCGCCCACACCTTGAGCCATCCACCGCTTGCCACCCTGACCGAGCATGCTGCGGCGGAGGAGATGGCCGGCAGCCGCGAGCGGCTTGAGCACGAGACCGCGCGCGCTGTCCGCCATCTCGCATTTCCGTATGGTTCGCCCGGCACGACGGGTGCGCGCGAGGCGCAAATCGCAGCTGCGCTTGGCTTCCGCACCGCTGTGACGACCGTACGCGGCAATCTTGATCGGCGACACGCTGAAGCGCGGCATGCCTGGCCGCGGCACGGCATGGGGCCTGCTGACGGGCCCTCGGCGCTAAGATTGAGGCTGGCGGGCATTTCCAACCCGTTCCACATCGTTCGTCCGGATCGCTGATATGCGCATGCACCTGGCAGCGCCCAACCTCGCAATGGGCGCCTGCCCCGTAAGCGCTCGACGCCGATCTTGCCTGGCGCGTCCAGGTCGCGCAGGCGTCCGGAGGATCCGGTGGCCGGGTCTCGGCAGGCGTGTGGGCGGCGAGGCTTCGTTTCAGTGCCCCGGTCGTCCGATGCTGAGCTGCGCATCGCAACACAAGTGCTTGTTGCTTGCGCCGATCCAGTGATGCCTCCATGAATCTTGAGTGGAGACCCTGGCGCGGCTGGAGGTGCCATGATGCCTGAAGGATCGACGGGATACGCTCGCACCGTCCCGCTGCAGGGACAGGACATCATCTGCCTTGGCCCCGTCGAGTGGGGCGTGATCAACAGTGTCACCTCCCATTCGGCGCTCGGCCTCGCGAAGCACAACCGGGTTCTCTACGTCGAGCCGCTCCGCTCCTGGGCAACGCTCCGGCGCACGTTGCGATGGCAACGCCGGGGGAAGGAAAGTAAGCCGGCGCTCGAGCACATCACTGACAATCTCTGGGTTTTCCGTCCCCCGCCAATCGCGCTGCCGGGGCTGACACGTTGGCGCTTCGTGTCCGAGGCGAACGGCATTGTCCTCGCACGCTTGCTGCGGCGGGTGTCCCGGCAGATGGGACTTCGCGATCCAATCCTTTGGTCGACTCTCTACGAGAGCGGCTCGGTGCTGCGGCATTTTGCCTCGCCGCTCCGGATATTCGAATCCGTGGACTATGATGCTGCTCTTGCGCGTGACGACAGTCACCGTGCGCTCGTACTCGCACTTGAAGCAGATGCGTGCCGGTCCGCCGACCTTGTGATGGCGGTAACCGAGGAACTGGCGCAGCCACTTCGTGCGTACAACACGTCGGTTCATGTGGTGAATTGCGCAGCCGATCTTGAGTTCTTCGGCCGCGCCCTGGATCCGGCAACGCCGCTGCCGCCGGCGATTGCAAGGCTGTCGCGACCGGTGATCGGCTACCTCGGAGGCGTGGATCCCTGGAAGATCGACATCGCATTGCTCCGCCACATCGCGCAGCAACATCCGGAATGGAGCATTGCGCTTGTGGGGTACATATGGTTCGGCTTCGATGCCTCGGTGTTCGCTGACTGCCCGAACATCCACCTGCTCGGCAAGCAGCGCTACGAAGACTTCCCCGGCTTTCTCAAAGGCATTGATGTAGCGATCATGCCCTTCCCGCTGAACGACGTCACGCTGAGGGGAGACGCTCTTAAGCTGTATGAGTACCTCGCAGGCGGCCGCCCCGTGGTCAGCACGCGTGTGCCGGCCGCGTGCCGCCTCGCCGATGTCGTCCGCATCGCCGATGCCGCCGACGACTTCGCGCGGGCGATTGAGGCGGCACTTGCCGAGCCGCCAGCGCTTCGCGCGGCTCGGCTCTTAGCGGTCCGACCCCATTCCTGGGAGGCCAGGGTACGCGAGAAGTCAGAGATTGTTCGCGCTGCCCTCGACGCCAGAGCCATTGCCCAGATGTCACGCTCCTAGCGCGCGGACCAACCTGAACCATCACCGGATGGAGGGTAAGCGTTCGACGAGGACCGTCTTCGGGCATGGGCTGTGAATGTGCCGGGTCGACGTGGAGCGGATGGCTTCGAGCTAACGCCAGGGATGGTGACCCTGCCCCCAAAGAACCCTCATTCGTGGGCAGAGCCTGTTCTCCATGTGCCCCGACGCGGGGCGGGTTGCAAAGGCTGCTGAGGTGAGCCCATTCAGGCTCGTGTGCGGGCGGGTCGTGTTGTAGTCGTCCAGGCTTCGAGGATCCGGCGCGCCGCGGGCAGGCTGCCGAACAGGGGCGCGTTGAGGCGTTCGTCGCGGAACCGGCCGTTGAAGCTCTCGACGAACCTGCTCTGCTGCGGCTTGCCCGGCGCGATGTAGTGCCGGGGCCCGTTCCTGCTGCCAGCGCAGCATCGCGTGCGAGGACAGCTCGCTGCCGTTGTCGCTGACGATCATCGCCGGGCGGCCACGCAGCGCCACGATCCGGTCGAGCTCACGCCCGACGCACAGCCGCGACAGCGATGTATCCGCCACCAACGCCAGGCACTCGCGGCTGAAGTCGTCCACCACCGCCAGCACGTCGAAGCGCCGGCGTTCATCCGCCAGCGTCCGCGGCCTGACGCGGACCTCGCCATCATCAGGACGCCGCGAGACGTAGCGGTACGTCTTCGGCGCCACACCGACGAGGTGGCAGGCGCCGTGCTGCGAGTAGTCCTTCTCCTCGATCGCCCGGGTCACGGCTTTCCTCCGCGAGCCGTGCGTCAGACGCCCTTTGCCAGCATCTCCCGCAGCGTCGAGACATCGAGCGTGGATGCTGCCGCCAGCAGCTTCTCCAGCCGCGACAGCCGAAGCGTCAGGGTGATCGGAGGCGCCTTTCGACCTTTGCTGAAGGCAAACCCCTCTGCCGTCAGAACCCCGGTCGCGGCGTAAGCTCCATCATCACCTGGTCGAGCCCCCCATCCACCAGCAGTTCCGCCCCATTCACATAGGACGCGCGCGGGCTGGCGAGGAACGTCACCGCATCCGCGATATCCTGCGGCTTCCCCACCCGCCGGCGTGGCACGATGGCTTCTCGCCGTTCGAGGATGCCTGGCGCCTGATAGAAGCTCTCCGACATCGGCGTGCGGATGAAGCCGGGGCTGACGATGTTGCTCCGGATGCCGTCCGGCCCCCATTCCAGCGCGAGCTGTCGCGACAGCATCGCTACCCCCGCCTTGGACGGGCTGTAGGCCCCGCTGCGCGGCTGCGGGTTGGTCGCGGCGATGGAGGCGATGTGTACGATCGCCCCGCCGCCACGGGCCAGCATCTGCGGCCGCACCGCCTGGGCGCAGGCCAGATAGCCGGTCAGGTTCACTGCCATCAGCGCATTCCACTGCGCGATCGGCAGGTCCGCGAGCGCCCCCGGCCGCAGGATGCCGGCATTGTTCACCAGGATGGCGGCATCGCCGAGCGTGGCGCGCGTCGCCTCCAGCGCCGCGTGGACGCTGGCCTCGTCGGTGGTGTTGCAGGCGGCGGCGACGGCCCGCGCGCCCTTGGTCCGCAAGCCCGCCGCGACCATCTCCGCCGCCGCGCCGTCGAGGTCGAGCACCCCGACTGCCGCCCCGGCTGCCGCCAGTTCGACGGCGATGGCGCTGCCGATGCCGCCGGCCGCGCCCGTGACGATCGCGACGTGTCCCGCAAGTCCGAGCCAATCCTGAGCCATGGTGTTGTCCTCCCAGGCGAAGCCTCGCGCGGGTAGGTCAGCAACGCAAATCCGGGGTCATGCCGCCGGGCCTTGTCGCTGGTCTTTTCGGCGGTCTGGCCCGGCGGCATGGCGCGCTGGCTTGGTCGGCGGCCGCCCGTGAAACCAGGACTCTGATGCCGAGTCAGCCGTCAGGCTGGCCGCTATCAGTTCCGCCCCAGGCCGAGCCGCCGGCGCAGCTTCTGCCACGCCGACATCGCGCCCGCCGGCGCGGTGGGCAGCGGCGGCAGGCGCGCGGCGGACGTCTCCGGCATCAGCGCGCAGCGCCGTTCCCGCAGGCTTGCCACGCGGCGCCAGGCGCGCGCCTGCTCGGGGCTGCCGGGCGGCATGCGGCGGTAGATCATCACGGCTTCGACCTCCGCCCGGTGCAGGCGGATGGCGACGATGGCGGGGTCCTCCACGCGGTCGGAGGCCCCGTGCCAGGGACGGCGCAGGATATCGGTGGGCAGCCGGGCCTCAGCCATGGCGGAGCACCTCCGCCGCCTCCACTGCGAAATACGTCAGAACCCCGCTGGCCCCGGCGCGCTTGAAGCCCATCAGGCTTTCCATCATCGCGCGTTCATGTTCGATCCAGCCATTCTGCACCGCGGCCATGATCATCGCGTATTCGCCCGACACCTGATAGGCGAAGGTGGGCACCGCGAAGCGGTCCTTCACACGGCGGACGATGTCGAGATAGGGCATTCCCGGCTTGACCATGACCATGTCCGCGCCCTCGGCGAGGTCGAGGGCGACTTCGCGCAGCGCCTCGTCCGAATTGGCCGGGTCCATCTGGTAGGTCTTCTTGTCCCCGCGCAGTGCCTTGCCCGACCCGAGCGCATCGCGGAACGGCCCGTAGAAGGCCGAGGCGTACTTCGCCGCATAGGACATGATGCGCGTGTCGATCAGCCCCTGCGTGTCCAGCGCGCTGCGGATGGCGCCGATGCGCCCATCCATCATGTCGGACGGCGCGATGACGTCGATGCCCGCCTCGGCCTGGTTCAGCGCCTGCTGGACCAGCACCGCGACGGAATCGTCGTTGTGCACGTAGTCGCCCGTGCGGGTCTGGCGGATCACCCCGTCATGCCCGTGGTCGGTATAGGGGTCGAGCGCCACGTCGCCGACCAGCCCGATCTCCGGGAAATGCTTCTTCAGCTCCCGCGCCGCGCGGCAGATCAGGTTGTTCGCGTTCAGCGCCTCGGTCCCTTCGGCATCCTTCGCCTCGGGCGGGGTGACGGGGAAGAGGGCGAGGGCCGGAATGCCCAGCGTCGCCGCGCGCTCCACATGCTTCGCGAGCCGATCCACCGTCACCCGCGTCTGGCCGGGCATCGAGGCGACGGCGCGTTCGTCGTTCGTCCCCTCGATGATGAAGATCGGCCAGATCAGGTCGTCGACCGAAAGGGTGTTCTCGGCGACCAGCCGCCGCGTCCAGGCATCGCGCCGGTTGCGGCGCAGGCGCACCGTCGGATAGGAGCCGAGGGCCGCGGGGGCCTCGGCTTCGAAAGGCGTGGAGCGGCGGCGGTCTGCGTTCATTCGGCGGCGGCCTTCAACCCTGGTCCTGTAGCGGCGGCAAGCGCCTGGTCGAGATCGGCCAGGATGTCGTCGATATGCTCGATGCCGATCGACAGCCGCACATAGCCCGGCGTGACGCCGGATGCGGCCTGCTCCTGCTCGTCGAGCTGGCTGTGCGTCGTCGTGGCCGGATGGATGGCGAGGCTGCGGGCATCACCGATATTGGCGACATGGTAGAACATCTTCAGCGCCTCGATGAAGCGCTGACCGGCGTCTTTTCCGCCTTTCAGCTCGATGCCGATCAGGCTGCCATAGCCGCCCTTCAGCGTCGCATCGGCGCGGCGCTTCGGTTCTCCCTCCATGAGCGAAGGATGGATCACCTTTTCCACCCCCGGATGTCCGGCCAGGAAGGCGGCCGCCTTCAGCGCATTGGCATTATGGCGTTCCATGCGGAGCGGCAGCGTCTCGAGTCCCTGGATGGCCAGGAAGGCGTTCATGGGCGCGAGCGGCGCGCCGATGTCGCGCAGCAGGCAGGTGCGCATGCGGATGATGTAGGCGATCGGGCCGAGCGGCTTCACCGCCTGCGTCCACACCGCGCCGTGATAGGACGGGTCGGGCTTGTTCAGCGTCGGGAAGCGGTCGCCATGGGCCTCCCAGTCGAAATTGCCGCCATCGACCACCACGCCGCCGATCGCGGTGCCATGCCCGCCGATCCACTTCGTCGTCGAATGCATGACGATCGCGGCACCGAGCTTCAGCGGCTGGCAGATCACCGGGGCCGCGGTGTTGTCCATGATCAGCGGGATGCCGATCTTGCGGCCGAGCGCCGCGACTTCCGCGATCGGGAAGACCTGCAGCTTCGGGTTGGGCAGGGTCTCGGCATACCAGGCGCGGGTGCGGTCGTCGGTCGCCTTCACGAAGTTCTGGGGATCGGCGGGATCGACGAAGCGGACCTCGATGCCGAACTGCTTCAGCGTGTTCGCGAACAGGTTCCAGGTGCCGCCGTAGAGGTCGGTGGACGACACGATGTTGTCGCCCGCCTCGCACAGGTTCATCACTGTGAAGGTGGTCGCCGCCTGGCCCGACCCGACCGCGAGGGCGGCCACGCCGCCCTCCAACGCCGCAACGCGCTTTTCCAGCACGTCGACGGTCGGGTTCATGATCCGCGTGTAGATCATGCCCAGCTCCTGCAGCGCAAACAGGCGCGCGGCATGGCCGGTATCCTGGAACTGGAAGGAGGTCGTCTGGTGGATCGGCACCGCGACCGAACCCGTCGAGGGATCCGCGCGCCAGCCGGCATGCAGGGCGATGGTCTCGGGGTTCGTCCAGGTGGTATCGGACATGGCATCCCTTCCGGTGCGGCGTTTTCCCGGCCCTCAACTGCCACGTGTTGCGGCAATGCGAAAGAGAAATGCAGCCGTCGCATGCGGTCCTGCGCCGGGATGAAATCCTTCGCCGCGTCGCCCTGTCTGGAGAGAAAATTTCTGCCTTGGGCCAGCGCCTATGGCGCGAGGAGTCGTCCGAACTCGCTCCAGAGCCGCGCCCAACCCGCATCGCGGCCGAGTTCCTCGGCGGCATCGCCGGTCGCGGCCGCCTCCTCCGCCTGGCGGTCCAGGGTCGCGAGTACCAGCGCGGTCGAGACGACGCCGCCGGCGCGATAGGACAGGGCGGGCGCGGTGGAGACCACCTCCGGCGCCGTCGCCTCGCCAAAGCGCAGATGCGCGATGCCGCTGCGCAGGGCCACCTCGCGGGCCGGGCGCGCGGCGGAGGTGCGGCCATGCTCGACGAAGAAGGCCGGGCGGCGGCCCCGCCAGCGATGTGGATCAAAGGCGGCGTCAAGTCCGGCCAGCGCGATCATTTCCCCGCGCACGGTAAGCGGACCATCCTGCGGCCAATTGGGCAGGCCAGCCTCCGGGTTGGCGACGAACAACGCCACCTGGCGCCCCAGGGCGGTCGTCAGAAAGGCCAGCACGGGCAGCAGCGCCGGCGCCGAGGCATCGGCCGCCAGCACGGCCGCCGGCCCACCCGGCGGAGCCGTGCGCAGCGCCGCGAGCAGCCGGCTCTCCTCGCCGCGCCACAACAGCGGCACCGCCACCCGCTCGGCCCCTGCGGCGAGCGCAAGCGCCGCCGCGTCGCGGGACGGCGCTTCCTCCAGCAGCAGGAAGCGTGGAAAGGCCCGGGCAAGCGCGGCGAGCCGGCCATCCAGCCGCCCATCCAGCGCGAGCGCACCTGCATGGGCCAGGCCGATCTGCGTCCGCACCGGCCGGTCCGGCGCCGCGTCGGGCGGGGCAGCGAACCAGGCGGCCAGGTGCGGCGCTGCAAGCAGATCGGACAGCCTTGCCCGGCGCGGCTCGGTGTCGTCGAACAGGGCCTGCGCCACCGGGGCGGGCAGGGCGGGACTCGCCGGATCGACCACGATCCGGCCGCGCGCGGCGAGCAGCCGCAGCGCGGCGACATCGGCCGTCGCCGGGTCGCCGGAGAGATGCAGCGCGACCGGCGCCCGATAGCTCGCATAGCGCGCGGCATCCAGCACGTGGTCGAGGAGCAGGCTGCCGTTGCGCGCCTGGTCGAAGCGCAGGACGAAGACAATGGAGGCCGGCAGCTCCGTGGCCCGCGCCCCCGCATCGGCGATCGTCGCCGCGATGCTCTCCGCTGCGGCGGCGACCGAGCGGCGCGACGCCTCCGCCAGCGTGGCGAGGCGCGCGGGATCGCGCAGCAGCCGGTGCACGGCGCGCATCATCTCCTCGAAATCCGCGCATTCGTGGCAGGGGTGGGTGGGGACGTAGCCCTCGAAGGCATGGACGTGGCTGATCAGCGGCTTGCCGCGCGACAGCGCCTCGCCGACCTTGATCTTCAAGCCTGTGGAGAACGCCAGCGGCGCCAGTACCGCATCCACCTGGTCGTAGAGCGCGTCCATGCTCTCGACGGTGCCGAGCTGGCGCAGATAGGGCAGGCGCAGCCCTTCCAGCAGGTCGCAGACGGAACCGGCAACGACGATCTCGACCGGCAGCAGGGTGCGGCGGAGATAGGCGTCGGCCACGGTGAGGAAGCGGCGGATATTCGTCGCGTTGATGTTGTTCCGCCCGCCCACGATGCCGAGGCGCAGCACATCGTCCCGACGGCGTGGCGGCGCGTCCGGCGCCGGCGGTTCCATGTGCAGCAGGGTGCGCACGGGCCGCGTCGTGATGGTGCGGAAGAACCCGGCCTCCTGCTCCTTGATCGCCCAGACGAGGTCGGCGCGGTCGAGGGCGATGCGTTCCTGGTCTTCCGTCGTGTGGAAGTACTCGGCGGACAGCCCATGCGCGGCGAGCAGTTCCCGCCGGCCGGAGAAGCGGTCATGCGTGTCGAGGATGCGCAGCACGCCCGGGGGGGCGTGCTCCAGCGCCTTCGACAGCCATGTGTAGTTCACCAGCAGCGCATCGTAGCGCCCGACCTTGAAGAGCCAGTCGAGCATCTGTCCGATCGCCGGGTCCCACCATTCGTCGATGCTGTGATCCGGGCCCTCGGCGGGGCGCGTGTGCAGCGGGCGGGTGACGGCGCCATGGAAGACCGCCTCCCACTGCCCGGCCATGGCGGCCATGGCATCGCGTGGCAGGCGGGTTCGCCACTCCTCGTCCGATGGGTAGTGCAGCAGCGTCACCTGCGCGCCCTCGCGCTGCAGGGCGCGGTTCACCTGGACGATGCGGTTGCGGTTGCCGAAGGTTACCGGCCAGGTGGGGACCGGAGAAAGGACGAGGACGCGCAGCCCCGCCCAGGCGCCGCGCGGGGACGCCTCAGACGTCATCCTGCTCGTCCAGCCCGGCGAGCAGGGCGATGACGGCGTTGTAGACGGCCGCATTCTGCCAGCGGAAATCGCCCGGCGTCGTTTGTTCCAGCGCGAGGCCGCGCAACGTGCGGTCGGCCGGATTGCGGCTGAGCAGGAAGCCTTTCACCGCCGCCCAGGCGTCCTCCCGCCGCTCCATCTGGGCGTTCGGCGCGCGCAGATAGTCCGAGACCGCCTGCCAGGCCGCGCGGCGGCGGAACCAGCGCTGGGTCAGGCGCTCCGGATCCACCCAGTGCTCGACCGCGGCGAGCGGGTCATAGGCGACGCGGCCGCCCTGCGCCTTGATGCGGTCGGTCAGCGCCGTCTCCTCGGCGGAGAGCAGGCTTGCCCCGCCTCCGGTGCGGCCGAGCGAAGCGTCGAACCACCCGGCCTGCCGCAGCGCGTCGATGCGGAAGGCGATATTGGCGCCGGCGACCCACTCGCCGTCTTCCAGCAATCGGCGCTTGGGACCGAGATCGACCACGGTGAGCGCGCCCAGCATGGTCTCCGGCAGCCAGTCCGGGCGCGGGGCACCCCACCAGGGCCGGATGCGCCCGCCGACCACGCCGACGGATGCGCCGAAGGCATCGAAGCAGCCGGCGATATTCTCGAGCCAGACCGGGTCGGCGCGGGCGTCGTCGTCGAGAAAGGCGATCAGTGGGGAACGGGCCCGGCGCGCCGCGACGTTGCGGGCATTGGACAGGCCGGGCCGCGCCTCGTGCAGCCAGGTCAGGCCGGGGCTACCGGCGAAGGCCGCCGCCTCGCGCGCCGACCGTGCGGCGTCGGGCGAGTTGTCGATGACGAGCAGCTCGAAGCTGCCGGCCGGAAGCGACTGCCCCAGCACGGAGCCGATGGCACCGGGGAGCAGGTCGTAGCGGTCATAGGTGCAGATCGCCGCGGTGATACGGCAGGCAGGCGCGGTCGCCTCAGCCACGGGCGATGATCAGCCGCTGGAAGGCGACGCCGAGCTGGCGCTTGTCGGCAGCGCCCCGGGCGGAAGGGGAATGCATGTGCGGCACGCGGAGCGTGAAGCGGGTCGGCCCATCGCCGGCGCGCGGCGCGATGGGTTCCGATTTCAGCACCTTGCTGGTGCCTTCGCGCAGCAGCGGATAGGCCGCACCGTCCACCACCACCGCCATGTCCTTGCCATTGGCGGGCGTGCCGAGATGAAAAAGCTGCACGGTGGCGACGAGCGGGGCGGAACGGTCGATCCAGGCCTCGAAATGCACCTCCTCCCGCGGGCCGGTCCAGCGGAAGGCGCCCTCGGGGCCCCATTCGAGCTGATAGAAGCCATCCTGTACCGGCAGAAGCTGGTCGGCTTCGATCGTATGGGTCGTCGGCAGGGCCGCGGCTGGCGCCGGCGGCGGCGCGGGCGCTGCCTGGGCGATTGCCGCGTCACGCAGCTGCAGGATGCGCTCGAAGGCGTCGATCCGCGCCCGCAACTCGGCGACCTCGGCACGCAGGGTGCCAATGATGTTCTCCGCATCGCTCACGGCGAGGTCCCCGATGCTTGGATGGAAGAATGTCGGCGCGCGTTCATCCCTCGATTGATATCGGCCGCTCGGGCGGATGGGAATGGCCCCCGACGGATTCGGCCGGAGGATCGATGGCGTGCTCCACCTCCGGGATCATGGTCGCTGCGGCCTGAACGCGCAGATCCTGCGGACCGAGCGCCCGATGCAGGCCAGGCGTCAGCCGCAGGCGCAGACTGCTGAGCGCGGCGTCCCACGCCCCGGAATCGCCGCGCCAGTCGCCTCGGCGGCCTACCGTAATGTGTTCGATTGGCCAGTTGCCGGGTGACGGGCCGCGATGATTGACGAACACCACGCCGGTCGGGACCGCCGCAAAGCGATGCTGGAGCGCATTGAGCAGCGCAAGGGTATCGGCCTCGCTGCTGTCGGCTTGGCCGAACATGCGGAAGAAGACAACGCTCCGTGCAGTTCCTGCCAACCCGAAGAACCGCCGCGTCAGATGCGCGGTGCGCCGCCGTGGCGTTGCGACATGCTCCGTCCAGCCCGCCGCCACGGGCTGGCCAGGTGCGCGCCAGTCGCGCGGGAACTCATGATGGAGGCGAATGTCGTAGCGGGTATTGCGGATGGCGGCACCGCCGTTCCAGGCTTCCAGATCCTCCACGCGATAGAGATCCGCCGCGGCACCGTCCCGGATCAGGTGTGCGACGCCGCCGGTTCCGCTGATCCACCAGTCGAATGGATAAGCTGTTGCGAAGTCGTAGTGACGACGGAGGTTGTAGGCGGTCTCACAGGCCGTCCCCAGCGAGACGATGTGATCCACGCAGGCATGACGGAAGGAGGAGAGAGGCTGTATCGTCACGGCGGTCGTGGTCTCCCGTTTGTGAGCCCTGTGATGCATGCGGGCATCGGTCTGCTGCCCAGGCCAGTCGGGACGATCGCAGCCGTCGCATCGCGGCGTGACCCGTTCCTGGCCCACCCGTCATGACATGCCGGCCCAAGGCGGCCGTCGATCTTCCACTTCCGACGACGGTCCCGATGCGCCCGTCAGGCCGCCTCGCCGGCCGGCACCCGCCAAGCTGCCGCGCGTTCGAGGATCCGCGCCGCGCGGTCGAGATCCACGTCCCAGGCCTCGGTATCCGGCGGATTCGGGAAGATCGCGCAATCATAGAAGAGGCTCCCGACCGCGGCGATGCGACGATAGCTGTCCTCCAATGTCGGCGACTGGCCGGCACGATTGAGCGGACGCAGTTCCAGCAGCAGCGACCCGGCCTCGCAGAAGGCGGCGCTGCTGAGGCCCGATCCGTGCGGCCCGACCACGACGCGCGCTGCCGCGAAGCGTCGCACCTGGTCGGCGAAGCTCAAGGTGCCGGGGTCCAGGATCTCGTAGCCCAGCGACTCCGCGAGCGCGGTCACAGCGGCCTCATTGCCCAGCGGGCGTGCCGTGGCCGCCAGTCGTGCGATGTATATCGGGCGGTCGGTGGTCGCGGTCCCGGTCGCATAGCGGGCCCGTAGCCGTCTGGCCATCGCGGCGAAGGCCGCGTTGATCGCGGCGTGCCGATGTAGGCCGGAATAAAGCAGTGCCCCATCGATGGCGGCGAAACGCCCCGGCGCGGTTGCCTTGGCGATGCCGCGCCGAGCGGCGTCGTCGATGCCGATGCGCTGGACAGTGCTGGCCTCCGCTGGCGCGATGCCGCGCAGGGCCGCCGAGCCGAAGGCTTCCTCCAGCAGGTCGATCTGCGTCAGCGTCTCCGCGAGGAGATGGAAATAGACCCCTGACCAGCGACCCAGAAGCGGCACGTTCCAGCGGCCCTGCTCCGCACCGAGCTCGGCCACGCGTCCGCGCTCGAGGGCTCGCGGCAGGATGCCGTTCACCTCGGCGACATAGGCGCTCTCGCCGGGCCGATAGGGGTGGTACAGCGTGCCGGATCGCGGCTGCCAGGAGCCATCGCGCTTCTCGAGCAAGGACCCGAAGCGGAGGTCGAGGATCCAGCGGCCCGGATGGAAGGCGATCGTCTGCGGTGCCGCGTCATAGCGTTGGCGCTGGCGGAAGGATTGTTCGATGGCAGCGCAGGGCCCGCTGGCGTCGATGATTCCGGCATAGCGAATGGGATACGAGGTGCCGGGCAGCGCGCGTTCGGTCATGTCGGGGCCCATTGCGCCCTGGTCTGACGCATCGTTTGATGGGGCCAACCGGTGCACGGGCAAAGGCTATCATGGTGCTCCACCCGGTGCCATATGGTTCACGGACGTCGCTAACGGGCCTGGCATGGGCGGCGATGGCAGGAGATTTGGTCTGGCGATGACTTTGCAGAGGCAGGACGCGCAGTGCGACGTGGGGCCCGCGGGATCCGCGCATCCCCCGGCGCGGCTGTTCCTTCTCCTCGCCGCCGAGCGGTCCGGCACGCATCTCTTCCGATCCATCCTGACAGCCAACCGCGCGGCGTTCGCGCCTGGGGAGGTGGCGAACGCCGCAGCCTCCGGCGACGCCGAATCCGACACCAACTTCTTTGCCTTCTGCCGTGAGCGCCTGCTGGACGAGCCGCGGCTCTTCGTGCCGTCGCAGCCCCATACCCGGCAATTGCTCGATGCCTATTTCGGGCATTTCCGGGCACGCGCCGCATCGCTCGGGCGCTCTGCGGCCGTTTGCGACATCAAGTACGGCCATGTCATCAATTTCTCGGGCGGGTGGTGGGACATGATCTCCGCGCCCTACCTGCTGGAATGGGCGCGGCAGTCCGATGTCGGCATCATCCACTTGGTGCGGCGGAACGTTGCGCAGACTTGCATATCCAATCTCTATGCACAGCATACCGGGGTCTGGCGCACCCGAAATCCCACCGAGCTCGCGGTCATGCCCATGCAGGTCGCGCGGCGCCGGCTTGAGGCTGACATCGGGCGGATGACGCGCGTGATCGACCTGTTCCGGGGCTGGGTGAAGCCCTGCCGTCATTGCGAGATCCATTACGAGGACCTGCTCGACGGCCTGTCGCCAAGCT
Source organism: Roseomonas alba (assembly GCF_019430885.1). Lineage (GTDB taxonomy): Bacteria > Pseudomonadota > Alphaproteobacteria > Acetobacterales > Acetobacteraceae > Neoroseomonas > Neoroseomonas alba. The sequence goes on from NZ_JAHYBZ010000001.1 coordinate 343,101, forward strand.
GGCGCGCATTGCGGGGCTTCCTCGGTCATCCGCTGGACCGGATCGCTTCGGATTTCCTCAAGACGACGCCGGCTTACGAGGAGATCATCGAGAACCATGGCGAGATCGCCGATCTCCTCGAAGTCGAGCTCCCCGCGCAAGCTTCTTGAGCGCCCGGCATCCATCCTGCCTAGCCACGAACCCAAGGAGCCGCCGATGATTGTCATCGCCAGCGACCATGCCGGACTGCCGCTGAAGGAGGCGCTGAAAGCGGCCCTCGAAGCGGAGGGTCACGCCGTCACGGATTTCGGGACGAATGCCGCGGATTCGGTCGACTACCCTGACTATGCCCGCTTGGTGGCCGATGCTGTGGCGCGCGGCGATGCGGGCTTCGGAATCCTCGTCTGCGGCAGCGGCATCGGCATGTCCATGGCTGCCAACCGCCACAAGGGCATCCGGGCCGCGGTGCTGCACGACACGACAGAAGCCCGCCTGACCCGCGCGCATAACGATGCCAACATCGCCTGCTTCGGCGCCCGGACCATTGGGGTCGAGACGGCGCTGGATGCGCTGCGCGTCTTTCTCGCCACGGCCTTCGAAGGCGGCCGGCATCAGAGGCGGGTCACCAAGATCGACGATGTCGGCGAGGTGGCGCGCTCCTAGGGTCCTGTCCGTGAAGTCCGTGGGATTTCCGGTCGACGGCGTGGATTGCGGGCAACATGGCGGAGACGCCCGTTAAGGACGGCCGGCGGATTTCGCGATCGGCACATCGGGTGTCGCGCGACCGCATGGCGCCGGCCTGTGGCGGTACAGAGCCTCCACCGCGGGGCCCGCGGATTCGTCCGATGTCGTCCCCTCGCTGATCCGGGCGGCTTTGGCTCGCCTCCGCAACTCCGCCTTGCCAACAGCGCCGTGGGAAGCGCAAAACCCGCCCCATGATGCGCCCTGCCCCTGTCCCTCTGCGCGCGCCCGACGGCCCCGCCGCCGGCGCCGCGCCCGCCGCAGCCTTCTTCAAGGCCACCCTCGCCGAAGCCGACCCGGACATCGCCGCCGCCGTCGCCCAGGAACTGACGCGCCAGCAGGATGGCATCGAGCTCATCGCCTCCGAGAACATCGTCTCGAAGGCCGTGCTCGAAGCCCAGGGCAGCGTCCTGACCAACAAATATGCCGAGGGCTATCCCGGCCGCCGCTACTATGGCGGCTGCGAGGCAGTTGATATCGCCGAGCGCATCGCCATCGAGCGCGCCTGCCAGCTCTTCGGCTGCTCCTTTGCGAACGTCCAGCCGCATTCCGGCGCCCAGGCCAACCAGGCCGTCTTCTTCGCCCTGATGCAGCCGGGCGATACCTTCATGGGCCTCGATCTCGCCGCCGGCGGGCACCTGACCCATGGCTCGCCGGCCAACCAGTCGGGCAAGTGGTTCAAGGTCGCCCCCTACACGGTGCGGCGCGAGGACCAGCGCATCGACATGGATGAGGTCGCGCGCATCGCCCGTGAGTCCAAGCCGAAAGTGATCGTCGCCGGCGGGTCGGCCTATGCCCGCGCCTGGGACTTCGCCCGCTTCCGCGCCATCGCCGACGAGGTGGGCGCGTACTTCATGGTGGACATGGCCCATTTCGCGGGCCTGGTGGCGGGCGGGGCGCATGACAGCCCGATCCCGCACGCCCATGTGGTGACCACGACCACCCACAAGACGCTGCGCGGCCCGCGCGGGGGCATGATCCTCTCCAACGACGAGGCGCTGGGGAAGAAGATCAACTCCGCGGTCTTCCCGGGGCTTCAGGGCGGCCCGCTGATGCATGTCATTGCCGGCAAGGCCGTGGCCTTCGGCGAGGCGCTGAAGCCCGAATTCCGCAACTACGCCCAGCAGGTCGTCGCCAACGCCAAGACGCTCGCCGAGGAGCTGCTGGCGCAGGGCCTCGATCTGGTGACGGGTGGGACCGACAACCACCTGCTGCTGGTCGACCTGCGGCCCAAGAAGCTGACCGGCAAGGTGGGCGAGGCCTCGCTGAACCGCGCGCACCTCACCTGCAACAAGAACGCGATCCCCTTCGATCCGGAAAAGCCGATGGTGACCTCGGGCGTGCGCCTGGGCACCCCGGCCGGCACGACCCGCGGCTTCGGCACCGCCGAGTTCCGCGAGATCGGCAAGCTGATCGGCGAGGTCCTCGACGGCGCCGCCCGCGCCAATGCCGAGGACGGCAACGCCGCGGTCGAGGCCGCGGTGAAGGCCAAGGTTCTCGACCTCTGCCGCCGCTTCCCGGTCTACTGAGGCCGGTGCCTACCCCGCGAGCGCCCGTGCCATCGGGATGCTCGCGGTGCCGAACTGGCTGATCGTCGGGCCGGTTTCGACATAGCCCGCCGCCCGGTAGAAGCGTTGGGCCGTGACGGTGCTCTCCAGCGTGCAGCGCGTCGCGCCCGCCCGCCGCGCCTGGTCCTCCAGCGCCGCCAGCATGGCCTTGCTCACCCCACGGAAGCGCGCCGCGGGCGCGACGTAGTTCAATCCGATCCGCCCTTCGGAACTCACCGAGCCGACCGCGAGCCGCGCCTCGCCCTCGGTCGCCACCAGCACATGAAGCCCCGGCGACTTGAGCCAGGCGCGGAACTGTTCCGGCGTCTTGTTGGCGAGCCAGCGGTCCAGGATCGCCGGATCATGGCCGTGGTCGGCGACGCACAACTCCCGGATCGACTGCCGCAGCAGCGCGCTGGCGGCTTCGGCATCGGCGGCGATGGCGGGGCGGATCTCCATGCCGCAGGGATGCCCTCGGGGGCCGGACAGGGCAAGGCAGACCGGCGCGCCCCTGCGGCGCGAAGGCTACCGATGGCGCTCTTGCGCCACATGAGCCACCATATGTAGAGGACACCCCGGAATACGAACGAAGGACGCCACGCGATGAAGTGCCCCTTCTGCGGCGCCGAGGACACGCAGGTGAAGGACAGCCGCCCGGCCGAGGACGCCGCGGCGATCCGTCGCCGGCGCGCCTGCGCCGCCTGCGGGGCGCGCTTCACCACCTTCGAGCGGGTGCAGCTCCGCGAGATCACGGTGCTGAAATCCGACAATCGCCGCGTGCCCTTCGACCGGGAGAAGCTGGCCCGGTCCATCCGCATTGCCCTGCGCAAGCGCCCGGTCGACGAGGACCGCATCGAACGCCTGGTCAACGCCATCCAGCGCCGCCTGGAGACCGAGGGCGAGACCGAGATCCCGTCCCGCAAGATCGGCGAGATCGTGATGGACGCGCTGCGGGAACTCGACCAGGTCGCCTATGTCCGCTTCGCCAGCGTCTATCGCAATTTCGGCGAGGCGAAGGATTTCCAGGCCTTCCTCGGGGAGCTCGGGCGCAAGGAGTGACGCCGGGGGAGGGGCGCCGCCCTTCCCCGGACCCCGCCCCGCCAAAGGCCCGAGGCCTGTGGAAACCGTCTGGAGCGCTGTTGCGCCGGCCCGCAGGGCGGCCAGCGATTTCAGCGTTCCAGGGGCATGACGAGGGCATAGACCCCTGCGCGTGACGGGGCCGCCATGTTGCAAGCCACCTTGCCCCGCCTTCGCGCCTGCGGGACAAACCCGGTCCCGCATGTCCGATGACACCGCCCATATGCGCGCCGCCCTGGCGCTGGCCCGCCGTGGGCTCGGCAATACCTGGCCGAACCCGGCGGTCGGCTGCGTGCTGGTCAAGCACGGCACGGTCATCGGCCGCGGCTGGACCCAGCCGGGCGGCCGCCCCCATGCGGAAACCGAGGCGCTGCGCCGCGCCGGGTCCAAGGCCCGGGGCGCGACGGCCTATGTCACCCTGGAGCCCTGCTCCCATCACGGCCGTACGCCGCCCTGCTGCGACGCGCTGACCGCCGCCGGCGTCGCTCGCGTCGTCATGGCCATGCGCGACCCCGACCCCCGCGTGAACGGCCGCGGCGTCACCCTGCTGCGCGACGCCTGCATCGTGGTCGAGGAAGGCCTGCTGGAAGCCGAGGCCCGCGCGCTGAACGCCGGCTTCTTCCGCCGCATCGAACAGGGCCTGCCCATCGTCACCTTGAAGCTCGCCAGCACGCTGGACGGGCGCATCGCGACGGCGACCGGGGAATCCCGCTGGATCACCGGCCCCGAGGCGCGCCGCGAGGCCCATGCCCTGCGCGCGCGCCACGATGCCATCCTGGTCGGGTCCGGCACGGTGCTGGCCGACGACCCGGACCTCACCGTCCGCATCCCGGGCATGGAGCGCGTGCCCCTGCTGCGCGTCGTCGCCGATGCCCGGCTGCGCACGCCGGTCACCGCGCGGCTGGTCACCACCGCCGCGACCACGCCGACCACCATCGTCACCGTCCCCGGCCACCCACCCAGCGCCCTGGCGCGCTACATCTCCGCAGGCGTGTCCGTCCTGACCGTCCCGGCGGGGGCTGAAACCGGCCTCGACCTCCGCGCCCTGCTCGGCGCGCTGGCCGGGCGCGGCGTGACGCGGGTGCTGGCCGAGGGCGGGGCGGGGCTGGCCGCCGGGCTGCTGCGCGGCGGGTTGGTCGATCGCCTCGCCTGGTTCCACGCGCCCGGAATCATGGGCGGGGAGGGCCATCCCGCGACGGGGGACTTGCACCTCGCCGCGCTCGCCGCCATGCCACGTTTCCGCAGGGTCGCCGTCCGGCCCCTCGGGGCGGATATGCTCACCGAATTCGAACCCATCGCGGAGGTCGGCTGATGTTCACCGGGATCGTCACGGACCTTGGCACCGTGCGGGAAGTCCAGCCGATCGGCGGCGGGCATGACCTGCGCCTCGTCATCGGAACCTCGCCGGGCTTCCTCGCCACGCCGGCTCCGGCTGCGCTGGGTGCCTCCATCGCCTGTTCGGGCGTCTGCCTGACTGTGGTGCACCTCGCGGCCGATGCCTTTTCCGTCGATTGCTCGGCCGAGACGGTCGCCATGACCACCGTCGGGTCCTGGACCCCAGGCCGGCGCATCAACCTGGAACGCGCCTTGCGCATGGGCGACGAACTCGGGGGCCACATCGTCTCCGGCCACGTCGATGGCGTGGCCGAGGTGGTGTCCGCCACCCCCGAGAACGCCTCCGTCCGCTGGCGCTTCCGCGTGCCGAAAGCCCTGTCGCGCTTCGTCGCGGCCAAGGGATCGATTGCGATCGACGGCGTTTCGCTGACCGTGAACGAGGTTGACGGTGACGTGTTCGGGGTCAACATCATCCCGCACACCGCCTCGGTCACCACCTTCGGCACGCTGCAGCCCGGCGACCGCGTGAACATCGAGGCGGACATGATGGCGCGCTATGTCGCGCGCCTCCAGGAGTCGAACCGTTGAGCGCGATGACCGAGACCGTCCGCACCTCCTTCACGGAGTTCCTGTCGCCGACCGAGGAACTGCTCGAGGAAGCGCGGAGCGGGCGGATGTTCATCCTGGTGGATGACGAGGACCGCGAGAATGAGGGCGACCTCGTCATCCCCGCGCAGTTCGCCACGCCGGATGCCATCAATTTCATGGCCCGCTATGCGCGCGGCCTGATCTGCTTGGCCATGACGCGCCAGCGGGTCGAACAGCTCGGTCTGCCGCTGATGGCGCAGTCGAACGGCACGCGCCACGCCACCGCCTTCACCGTGTCCATCGAGGCGCGGGACGGGGTGACCACCGGCATCTCCGCCGCCGACCGCGCGCGCACCGTCGCCGTCGCCATCAACCCCGACCTGGGGCGCGAGCACATCGTCACCCCCGGCCATGTCTTCCCGCTGGTCGCCCGCGAAGGCGGCACGCTGGTCCGCGCGGGCCATACCGAGGCGGCGGTCGACTTCGCGCGCCTCGCCGGGCTGAACCCGGCCGGGGTGATCTGCGAAATCATGAACGACGACGGCACCATGGCCCGCATGCCGGACCTGGTGGCGTTCGCCCAGCATCACGGGCTGAAGCTCGGCACCATCGCCGACCTGATCGCCCATCGCCGCCGCACCGAGCGCCTGGTCCGCCGGGTCGAGGATTCGATCCTGCCCCAGGCGATCGGCGGCGAATGGCGCGCCGTGGTCTATGCCAGCACGGTCACGGCCGGCGAGCACCTTGCGCTGGTGAAGGGCGACATCGGTGGCGATGACCCCGTGCTGGTGCGCATGCATGCGGCGTCCGTCCTGAACGACCTGGTCTCCGGCCGCACCATCGGCGAGCTGCACGGCGCGATGCGCGAGATCGCCGCGGCCGGCCGCGGCGTCGTCGTGCTGCTGCGCGACTGGCGCACCGATGGCCTGTCCGACACGATCCGCCGCGGCCGCGGCAAGGCCACACCGCCCGAGCTGCGCGATTACGGCATCGGCGCGCAGATCCTTGCCGACCTCGGCGTGACGCGCATGATCCGCCTTTCCAACCATCCGCGGCCGATCGTCGGCCTCGAGGGCTACGGCATCGAAGATGTCGAGATCCGGCCCATCACCACGGACAACGCCAATTGAGCACCCTTGATTCCCCCGAGCGCGGCAAGGCCGTGCTCGCCGGCCCGGCGCCGCGCATCCTGGTCCTCTCGGCACCCTATTACCGGGATGTGGTCGACGGGATGCTGCGCGGCGCGCGCGACGTCTTCGCCGATGTCTCGGCCACGGTCGACGTGACCGAGGTCGCCGGCGGCTACGAGCTGCCTGCCGCCCTTGCCATGGCCCTGAAGCTGCCCGGGCGCTGGGACGGCTTCCTGCTGCTCGGCTGCGTGGTGAAGGGAGAGACCGACCATTACACCTTCATCTGCGACGCGATCTGCCACGGCGTGATGGACCTCTCGACCCGTTCGGCCGCCGCGATCGGCTTCGGCCTGCTGACGGTGGACACGCTCGACCAGGCGATCGCGCGGTCGCGCGACGACCGCATGAACAAGGGCGCCGAGGCGGCGCATGCCCTGATCGCCCAGATCGGCATCGCCCGCGGCTGGGGCCTCGCCGGATGAGCAAGCCCCCCAAGCCGGCCGGCCGGCCGCGCACGGGCGCGCGGGTCGCCGCCGTGCAGGCGCTGTTCCAATCCGAGCAGACCGGCGAGAGCGCCGAGACCGTCGCCGCCCAGTTCATCCGCCACCGCATCGGTGCGGGCGAGGGCGCGGAAGCCTTCGAGGACGGCCAGGTTCCATTGGCCCACATTCCCCTGTTCGAAACGATCCTGAAGGCCGCCGCCACCCGGTCCGAGGATGCCGACGCCGAGATCCGCGCGCGCCTGTCCAAGGACTGGACGCTGGAACGGCTCGACCCCGTGCTGCGCGCCCTGCTGCGGGCCGCCGCGGCTGAGCTGCTGAGCGGCAAGGAACCGCCGGCGCGGGTGGTGATCAACGAGTATCTGGACGTCGCGCGCGGGTTCCTGGACGAGGAGACGTCCCGCTTCGCGAATGGCGTGCTGGATGCCATGGCGCATGCGCTGCGGCCGGCGGAGTTCGCGCGGTGAGGTTGCGTTGGAGGGGGCCTTGCCCCCTCCAAGCCACCCCCACCAAAGGCCGAAAGGCCTTTGGAAACCTCCATTTGGCGCCGTGCGCCATGGTCCGCAGCATGTCGAAACTGGTTCTTGAGCACAAAGGGTGCTTCGCGGGGGCCGCATGGCTGGCGTGCCCGGAACCGAAAATTGGTGTCCAGAGGCTTTTTGGCCTTTGGCGGGGTGAGGTCCGGAAAGGGGCAGAGCCCATTTCCGGTCGGTCCGACGTGAGTGTGGGCATCGTTGCATGACGCTCCCGCCGGAATTCGCCCTCATTGCCCGCCACTTCCTGCCTTTGGCGGGGGAGGGCGCCCTCGGCCTGTCCGACGACGCCGCGCTTCTGGACGTCCCGCCTGGCCGACAGCTCGTCCTGGCGGCCGATGCCATGATCGCTGGCGTCCACTTCCTTCCCGATGACCCGCCCAACACGATCGGGCGCAAGCTGCTGCGGGTGAATCTCTCCGACCTCGCAGCCATGGGGGCGGTTCCGCTCGGCTACCTGATGACCACGGCGTTCCGGCGCGGCACGACCGATGACTGGATCGCCGGCTTCGTCGCCGGCCTGGCGGAGGATCAGCGCAGCTTCGGCCTCGCCGCGCTGGGCGGGGACACGGTGACGACGCCCGGGCCGACCTGCCTGTCGCTGACCATCCTCGGCAGCGTGGCTCCCGGCCGGGCGATCCGGCGTGTCGGCGCCAGGCCGGGGGACGACATCTGGGTTTCAGGCACGATCGGCGATGGGGCGCTCGGGCTTCGGGTGCTGCGCGGGGAATTGCCGGACGATGCGGCGGGGCACCTCGCGCGCCGCTACCGCCTGCCGGAACCGCGGCTGGCGCTGGGCCAGGCCATCGCGGGCGTCATTCACGCCGGGATGGATGTCTCGGACGGGCTGGTGCAGGACCTCGGCCATCTGTGCCGCGCGGCAGGTTGCGGGGCGGAACTCGACGCTGCCGCGGTGCCGCTTTCCCCCGCGGCTGCCGCGCTGATTGCGGGCGATGCGGCGCTGCTGCCGGCCATCCTGACCGGCGGCGACGACTATGAGCTTCTGTTCACGGCCGCGCCCACCGCGGCCGCGGCCGTCCAGGGCGCATCCCGTGCGGCCGCGGTGCCCGTGACCCGCATCGGCAGGATGGTGGAAGGCGCGCCGGAGGTCCAAGTACGAGGCGCCGATGGCCGTGTCCTGACCCTCACGCGCGGCGGCTGGAGCCATTTCTGACCACGGCGTCAGCCGTGATCGCTACCGCGCTCCGCCGCCGAGGCTTGCCGGATTGCCGACGCCGGGCGTGCCGCCCATTCCGGGCCGGCCGAGATTGCCGAACAGCGCCTGCAGCAGGGAGCGCTCGCTGCCCGGCACCGGCGTCTCGCGCGACACCATTGTCACCGGCCGGCCGTCCGCATCGGTCAGCTCGCGGACCTCGCTGACCACGCCCTGCTGGTTGAAGGCGATGGCGACGACGCGCTGATCCTCGATCAGCAGGGTCCGGCCCGGCGACAGGCGGGACTGGGCGCTGATGTAGTACCAGTGGTTCTCGTCGAAGGTGCCGCGGGCCGAGGGCGAGCCGAGCAGCGCCTCGACATCCGAGCGCGTCTGCACGCCCGGCGTGATCTGGGCGAGGCGCTCGGGATCCACGCGGTTGCCGCGCTGGACGGGGGCGGGGCCAAGCGTATTGGTGATCCAGGTGCAGCCCGAAAGGACCGTGACCAGGACCAGGCAGGTCGCGAGGCGGAATGCGTTGACCGATCGGGGATGGCGGGCCATGTCGCGGAACCGATAGACAGCATGACACCCCCCGGTCAACAGGCGCGGGGCAGGAGCACCTTCATATCATGGGCATCCTCGCGATGTTCCGGCGCCGGCCCCATGAGCGGGCCGGCTTCGAACTCTACGGCGCGGCGGTCGGCGCGGCACGGACGCCGGCGCTATTCGCCGTGCTGGGCGCACCCGACACCGTGGAGGGCCGCTTCGACCTGATCGCCCTGCATGTCGGGCTGCTGATCAACCGGCTGCGCCGGGATGGCGATGCGCGCGGCCCGGCCCTGGCCCAGGCGGTGTTTGACGCCATGTTCGCCGACATGGACCAGAACCTGCGGGAAATGGGCGTCGGCGACCTGTCGGTCGGCAAGAAGGTGCGCCAGGCCTGGGAAGCCTTCCATGGCCGCGCCCTGGCCTATGAGGCGGCGATCGATTCGGTTGATGATACGGCGCTGGCCGAGGCGCTCGCCCGCAATGTCTGGCGCAGCGCCGAGCCGCCCGCCGCGGCCGCGCCCGCGCGCCTGGCCGCCATCACCCGGGCCCAGGCGGCCCATCTGGCCGGGCAGGGAATCGGCGATCTCGTGGCCGGCCGGGTCACCTTCCTGGATGCGGAGGCCCTGCTCCATGACGCCTGAATTCTCCCGGCCCCTGGCCCTGGCCCGCGTCCCGCCCGAGGGGCGGGAGGAACACCTGACCGCGACCCCGGCCGAGCGTGCCGCGCTTGCGCTGCGTTTCGGCATTCCTGCGGTGAACCGTTTTGCCGCCGATCTGCGCCTGGCGCCCGAACCGGGCGGCGGGGTCGCCATCACCGGCCGGTTGTCGGCCGAGGTGGTGCAGGATTGCGTCGTCACGCTGGAACCCGTGACCCAGCAGGTGGAGGAGCATGTGCACCTGCGCATCCTCGGGCCCGGCGAGACCTGGTCCGACGACCCCGAGGCGCCGGACGAGATCGAGGCCCCGGGCGGCGTTGCCGAGTTGGGCGATGCACTGGCCGAGCAGCTCTCTCTGGCCCTCGATCCCTATCCCCGTGCGCCGGGCGCGGCCCTGCCGGAGGAGGGGGGTGAACCAGCCCCCGAGGCGGCACCGAAGAACCCTTTCGCGGCGCTGGCGGCCCTGAAGGGGCGGAAATAGCAGCCCTGGACCCACCGCGGCTTGCATAGGGAGGGGGGGGGTGCTAATGCCCCGCCCTCCCGCTATCCTGAACGCTAATTGACGAAAGAGGCTCGGCACCATGGCCGTTCCGAAGAAAAAGGTTTCGCCCTCCCGCCGCGGCATGCGTCGCAGCCACGAGGCACTGAGCGCCCCCTCCTACCAGGAGTGCTCGAACTGCGGTGAGCTGAAGCGACCGCATCACGTCTGCTCCCATTGCGGCCACTATGACGGCCGTGAGGTGGTGGCGGCCGAGCGTGTGGGCCAGACGATCCGTTCCTGACGCGCGGTGGTGACGTCCGCGCCGATGGAAGCCTGAGGTGCCTCAGCCGAGCCCGCCCTTCGCCCTGGCGATCGACGCCATGGGTGGCGATGCGGCGCCGGAAGTCGTTCTCGACGGCCTGGAACTGGCAGCCGAACGGCATCCCGACGCGCGTTTCCTGCTGGTCGGCGACGAGGCCCGCGTGGGCGGCGCTCTGGCGCGGCGCAAGCGTGCCGCGCGCGCCTGCAGCCTGCGGCACGCCCCGGACTACATCCCCGGCGACATGAAGCCGACGGCGGCGCTGCGGGTGCGCGCCTCCTCCATGCGCGTCGCCATTGACGCGGTGGCGCAGGGGGAAGCGTCGGGCATCGTCTCGGCCGGCAATACCGGCGCGCTCATGGCGCTGTCGAAGATCGTCATCAAGACGATGCGCGAGATCGACCGGCCGGCGCTCGCCGCCATCGGGCCATCCGCGCGCGGCGACGTCGTGCTGCTCGACCTCGGCGCCAATGTGCAGTGCGATGCGCGCAATCTCGTCGAATTCGCCGTCATGGGCGACGCCTTTGCGCGCGCCGTGCTTGGCCTGACCAACCCGTCGATCGGCCTGCTCAATGTCGGCTCCGAGGAGCTGAAGGGCGATGATCGCGTGCGCGCGGCCGCCGAGACGCTGCGCGATTCGCATATCGGCGGCAATTTCCGTGGCTTTGTCGAAGGCCATGACATCACGGCCGGCACCACGGACGTGATCGTCACCGACGGCTTCACCGGCAATGTCGCGCTCAAGACCGGCGAGGGCGCCCTGAAGCTCATGCGCGACCTCCTGCGCCAGGTCTTTACGAGCAGCGTGCCGGCCCGTCTCGGCTATCTGCTGGCGCGCCCCGCGCTCGACCGCCTGCGTGAATGGATGGATCCGCGCCGCTACAACGGCGCGATCCTGATCGGGCTGAATGGCGTGGTCGTGAAGTCGCATGGCGGCACCGACGCGCTCGGCTTCGCCCATGCGGTCGATGTTGCGATGGACATGGTGACGCACGGCTTCAACGAGCGTATCCGTGAGGGCCTGTCACGCCTGTCCACAAGCGGACCGCGAATCGCGGCCGATCCCCACTGAGGTAGCCTGCCTTCCATGGTCCTGCGCGCCACCATCGCCGGTTGCGGCGGCTATCTGCCCGCGACCCGACTGTCGAACGACGAACTCGCGGCGCTGAAGGGTATCGAGACCTCCGACGCCTGGATCCGCGAGCGCACCGGCATCGGCTATCGCCACGTCGCCGCCGAGGGCGAGACCGCGTCCGACATGGGCGCGGCCGCGGCGCGCCAGGCGCTGCAACGTGCCGGTGTTGAGGCGTCCGAGGTCGATGCCGTGCTCGTCGCGACTTCCACGCCCGATTCCGCATTTCCGGCGACGGCGGTGCGTATCCAGGCGAAGATCGGCGCGACGAGGGGCTTCGCCTTCGACATGGCCGCGGCCTGCACCGGCTTCATTTATGCGATGGGCGTCGCGGACGCGCTGATCCGCACCGGCCAGGCGCACTGTGTGCTGGTGATTGGCACCGAGGTCTATTCGCGCATCCTCGACTGGACCGATCGCGGCACTTGCGTGCTGTTCGGCGACGGCGCCGGCGCGGTGCTGCTGCGCGCGGGGGAAGGCGAGGGCACCACCGCCGATCGCGGCGTTCTCTCGACCCACCTCCATTCGGACGGGAATTTCGGCGACATCCTGCATATCGAGGGTGGAGCCGGATCGACGGGCGGCACCGGCCTGCTGCGCATGGCCGGGCGAGAGGTGTTCCGCCATGCCGTGACGAAGCTCGCCGCCGTGGTGGATGAAGCGTTGACGGCGAACGGTCTCGGCCACGAGGATGTGCGCTGGCTGATCCCGCACCAAGCGAATCGCCGCATCATCGACGCCATGGGCAAGAAGCTGCACCTGCCGTCCGAGCGCGTGGTCGTTACCGTCGACAGGCATGCCAACACTTCGGCCGCGTCCATTCCGCTCGCCATCGCCGAAGCCTGCGGCGACGGGCGCATCCGGCGCGGCGACCTCGCGGTGCTGGAAGCGATCGGCGGCGGGCTGACCTGGGGTGCTGCGCTCATCCGCTTCTGATCCTCGGACCGTCCGCGCATTGACTTCGGGCGTCTATCACCACCTATAGGGCCGAGGGGCGTGGCTGGTCCGCGCCCTGTTATGCGATGGTTCTATGCACCCGCGGAACAGCGGGGCAATGTGGGAGGTTGAGGACATGCTTCGTCGTCCATTCGTCTTCGGTGTCGTCGGTTCCGTTTTCGCGCTCGGAGTGCGTCCGTCCTGGGCGGCGGACCAGATGCGCATATCGCTCGACACCAACCCTACCCATGTGCGCAACACGAATACCGAGACCTTTGCGACGCGCGTGCACGCGGACATTCCGCGTGTGGCGCCGCAGATCTTCCCCTCGGCACAGCTCTTCCGCGACCGGGACGTGCCGCGCGCGCTGCGCCAGGGCGCCGTTGAGATGGGCATTCCGGGGTGGTGGCAGCTCGACGGCATTGCCTCGGATGCCGCACTGCCGTCGCTGCCGATGTTCTACGGGCTGAGCGCCGAGCTGCTCTACAAGATCATGGACGGGCCGGCCGGCCAGCAGATCAACCGCAAGCTGGAGGAACGGTTGCGGGTGAAGGTGCTGGGCCGCTGGTTCGACCTGGGCGGGCAGCATTTCTACAGCACCAGCAAGCCGCTCAACGGCTATGCGGACCTGCAGGGGCTGCGCATCCGCCATCCGGGCGGGTCGGCGAACGCCGCGCGTATCCGCACGCTCGGCGCCAATCCGGTGCTGGTGCCCTGGCCGGACGTGCCGCTCGCGCTCAGCCAGAACACGGTGGACGGCCTCATCACGACGCATGAGAGCTCCAACACCGCGAAGCTCTGGGATGCCGGGGTGAAGTACTGCTTCGAGGACAACCAGACCTTCAACCAGTACATCCCGATGGTCAGCCAGGCCTTCTGGGCGAAGCTGAACGCGGAAGAACAGCGCAAGCTGGTCACCGCCTGGGAAGCGACGGTGGACAAGGAGCGCACGGAGGCGGCCGCCGCGCAGATCGCCGCGCGCGACGTCCTGTTGCGCAACGGCATCACCATCAAGACTGCGGCGCCCGACGAGGTGGCCGAGGCCCGCCAGCGCCTGATGACGACGCAGGACCAGGTGGTCGGGGAGATCGGCATGGATCGCGAACTGGTCGCGGGCGTGCTGCGGGAGATCCGCGCGTCCGGCGTTCGCGTCTGACCTTCGCAGGCCCCGATGGAACTCGCCCCTCCCGCCGCGGCCGAGCGCCGCGGCGTGTTGGCCCGCATCGACTCCTTCGTCGTGGGCCTGTTCGGCATGAGCGCGCTGCTGCTTGCCGTGGTGAACGTGCTGCTGCGGGCGGTGGCCCCGCAGCATGCGATCGAGTGGGGCGACGAGGTGCAGGTCTACCTCATCGTCTGGGCGGTGTGCGTGTCCTTCGCCGCGGTGACGGCGGCGGACCGGCACATCCGGGCAGATCTGGTGGTCGGCGCGATGCCGCTGCCGGTGCAGCGCGCGCTGGCGGTGCTGGGCGACCTGCTCGGCCTCGCCATGTCGATCGCGCTGTGCTGGCTCGGCTACCTCGTCACCTATGAAAGCTGGGATTTCGGCGACGTCTCGACCACGACGCTGCGTTTCCCGCTGTGGATCTACCAGGCCTCGCTGCCGGTCGGCATGGCGCTGATGGCGGTGGCCTATGTCCTGAAGCTGCTGGATCATGCGGGCCTGCGCGGGCGGGCCGGGCCATGATCTGGGTCCTGTTCGGCGGGCTGCTGATCCTCGGCGTGCCCATCTGGCTCGTGATGGGCTCGACGGCCTTCCTCGCCTTCCTCGGCGAAGGCCAGCCGCTGCTGCCCATGGCGCAGAAGATCGTCGACGAGTTCAATTCGACGACGCTGCTCGCCGTGCCCTATTTCGTCGCCGCCGCGGTCTTCATGGAACGCGGCAATGTGGCGAAGGCGCTGATCGGCGCGGCCGAAGCCTGGGTTGGCGGCATCCCGGGCGGGCTCGGCCTGGTCTGCGTCGCCTCCTGCACCATCTTCGCGGCGATGTGCGGGTCCTCGGTCGCCACCGCCATGGCGATGGGCACGGTGCTGGTGCCGGCCATGCTGCGCGCGGGGTATGAGCGGCATTTCGCGGCGGGCATCGTCGCGGCCTCGGGCACGCTCGGCATCCTGATCCCGCCCTCGCTCGCCTTCGTGGTCTATGGCGTGCTGGCGGATGAGGCGATCACGCGCCTCTTCCTCGCCGGCGTCATTCCCGGCCTGCTGCAGGCCGGCGCGATCGCTGCCTGGGTCGTCTACTACGCGCGCCGCAAGGGCTATGCGCGGGAGACCTCGCTGGAGACGCGGGAGAAATGGCGGCGCACGGTCTATGCGCTGCCGGCGCTCTCGGTCCCGGTGATCGTGCTGGGCGGGCTCTACGGCGGCGTCGTGACGCTGACCGAGTGCGCCGCGCTCTCGGCGGTCGTGGCGCTCGCCCTGTCGGTCTTCGTCTACAAGGGCATCGCCCCGTCCCAGCTGCTGACCGTGATGGCCGAGGCGGTGCGCAACGCCGCGGCGATCATGATCATCATCGCGCTCGCGCTGATCTTCGGGCATTGGGTGACCGAGGCGGGCGTCGCCGCGCGCGTCGTCGCATGGACCACCTCGCTCGGCCTGACCTGGTGGCAGTTCCTCATCGGCATCAACGTGCTGCTGATGATCCTCGGCATGTTCCTCGAGGTCTTCTCCGTGCTGCTGCTGGCGATGCCGGTGATCCTGCCGCTGCTGAAGCCCTTCGACATCGACACCGTCCATTTCGGCGTGGTGGTGACGATGAACATGGAACTGGCGCTGCTGACGCCGCCGGTGGGGCTCAATCTCTTCGTGCTGGCGGGCATCCTGCGTTGCCCGCTGTCGGAGGTGGTACGTGGGGTCTGGCCCTTCATCGCCATCATGACGGCCCTGCTGATCCTCGTGACCTATGTGCCGGCGGTCGCGACCTTTCTGCCCGACCTGGTCTATGGGGTGCGGTGACCGCGTCGGCCGGTTCCGGTTGACGGGCGACCCGCATCCCGGCTTTCTTTTGGGCTGAGGGGTTTATGGGGGCCCGCTGGGCATGGATACGGTCACGCGCGCGCAGCTTGCCGAGGCGATCTACGCCAATGTCGGGCTGTCGCGGAACGAGAGTGCGGCCCTGCTGGAGACCGTGCTCGAGCGGATCTCCGCGGCGCTGGAGGCCGGTGAGCCAGTGAAGATCTCCGCCTTCGGTACATTTCTGGTGCGTCAGAAGGGCCAGAGGGTGGGGCGCAACCCGAAGACCGGCGTCGAGGTGCCGATCCTGCCGCGCAAGGTCCTGTCCTTCCGTCCGTCCCAGGTGCTCAAGGCCCGGATCAACAACGAGCCCGAAGGCGACGAGGAATGAGCGACGACCTGCCGCCGGAGGTCGAGTCGGACACGCGGACCAGGCCGCGCAAGGCCCCGACCGCCTTCCGGACCATCAGCGAGGTCGCCGACGACCTGCATATTCCCCAGCACGTTCTGCGTTTCTGGGAATCGAAGTTCCCGCAGCTCAAGCCGCTGAAGCGCGGTGGCGGGCGGCGCTACTACCGGCCGGAGGACATTGCGCTGCTGCGGCGCATCTCCGACCTGCTCTACACCCAGGGCTATACGATCAAGGGTGTGCAGCGGCTGCTGCGTGACGGGACCGACGAAGGACCCCAGGCCGTGACCGGCGAATTGCCGCTCGGCGACCCGCCGCCGCCGCCCGCCGCGGAGGAGCAGGAAACGGCGGCGCTGCGCGCGGCGCTGGCGGAGCTGGAGGCAATCGCGGCGGAACTGCGGGTCCTCGCGGGATAGGATGTATCGGGCGAGCCTTGCCCCTCCAAGCCATCCTGCCAAAGGCCCTCCTGATTAGCTCGATATGTCCGCTGTGGGGTTGGAGGAAACCACCCCGGCAAGGGCCGAAGGGTCCTTGCAAACCTCCCTTTGGCGCCGTGCGCCCACGTGGAACGGAATGCCGAAGCCCGCCCTTGAGCCCGAAACGCGCCGGGAGGGCTCAAAATGACCCCCCGGCCCGGCACCAGCAGAATGCGGTCCAGGGGATCCAATCCCCTGGCGGGGTGGCTCGGAGGGGCAGAGCCCCTCCGATCTTCGCCCTCGGAGGCATGCGGGCCATCGGGCGGCGCTCGGATCCCGCCAGGCACTGCTGATTGATCGCGTGCCGGACCCCGCATCAGCGCGCAAGGCGCCTCGCGAGGATGCCAGAGTTCAGCGACTTCGGCAGCACGGAGCGCGGCACCGCCCCTCCGCAACGGAGGCCGGCCGGCCTTGCCCCGAGACGGGCAAGGCATCTTACGGCGCCGGGCGCACGCCCATTGCCACCGTGCGCTCATCCATGCGCGGCTCATGCGTCAGGCCGCGGCGCACGGCCCAGGTGTTCACGTACTGGATGAGCTGGATCAGCGGTTCCTCCTCGGCGTAGAGCGCCACGGCCTCGTGCCAGATCACCTCGCGCCGCTCATCGTCCAGCGTCGCCGAGCCGCGCGCAGCGAGCTCGTCGAAGACCGGGCCGGAGAAGCGCGCATTGTTGTTCGCCCCGGTCAGGCGCTGGCGGTCATTGGTCGCGAGAGTGTTGATCAGGAAGTTCGAACCCTCGCCCGTCGAACTGCCCCAGGCGGCCATCTGCATCGCATATTCGATGCGCGCGCGCCGGGGCACGAAGGCGGTCCAGGGCAGGGCGTCGACCTGCACCCGCACGCCGATGCGGGTCCACATCTGCGCGACCGCCTGGGCCAGCCGCGCATCGTTCGGCCAGCGGTCGTTCGGCGTGTGCATGGTGATGCGGAAGCCATCCGGGTAGCCGGCTTCGGCGAGCAGGCGCTTCGCCCCATCCGGATCGAAAGCGCGGGGCCGAATGCGCGGATTGTAGCCAAAGGCGCCTTCGGGCAGCCATTGCGCGGTCGCGGTCGCCGCGCCTTCCATCACGCGATCGACCAGTGCCTGGCGATTGATGGCCATGGACAGGGCGCGGCGCACGCGCGCGTCCTTGAAGGGGTTCACCGGCAGGGGATGGCCCGCATTGTCGGTGATCAACGGCGTGCCGCCGTCGCGCGTGTAGTCCGGCGCCATGTAGACAGTGCGGAGCGAGGGGATCTCGGTGATGGTCACGCGGCTGTCCCGGCGCAGCCGCGCGAGGTCCGAGGTGGGCACCTGCTCGATCAGGTCGAGATCGCCCGCGAGCAGCGCGGCGGTACGCGCCGCGTCATTGTTGACGATACGGTAGTTCACCTGCGCCCAGGGCTGCGCGCCGCCGAAATAGGCATCGTTGCGCGTCATCTCGACGCGGTCGCCGGAGCGGTAGCTGGCCAGGCGATAGGGGCCGGTGCCGATGGCGGCGCGGCCGGTGTTGAAGTCCTCGGTCGCCGCGCCTTCCGCCGCGTGGCGCGCGATGATGGACACCGAGGCGAGGTCGAGCGGCATGAGCGGATGCGGTGCGGCGGTATGCAGGCGCAGCGTCAGCGGATCGACCACCTCGACGCGGGTGATGGCGCGCAGGAAGCCCTGGAACCCGCCGGGACTGTTCGGCACGTTGGGCACGCGGGAAAAGGTGAAGACGACGTCGTCCGCGGTGAAGGGCTTGCCGTCGTGCCAGGTCACGCCCTCGCGCAGCTTGAACTCCCACACCGTGTCCGACACCGCGCGCCAGGAGGTGGCGAGCGAGGGATGCGGCCGCGCGCGCGCATCGCGTTCGACCAGCCGGTCGAAGATGTGCATCGTCAGCGCGTTGTTCGGACCGACATTGTGGAAATGCGGGTCCACCGTGGTCACGGGCGCGGCAGATCCGACATTCAGCGTCTGGGCCGAGACGGTGGTCGCGGTCATGAACACGGCAAGGCCTATGGCAGCGGAGCGGGTCCGGCGGGGCATGCGTCTTTCTCCGTTTCCCTATCCCGGCATCTTTGGCCGGGTCGGCCGCCATGCTGGCACGAAGGGGCGGTCTTGTCGCAACCCGGCCACATAACAGTGGGCGATTGCCCCTTTCCCCCATCTGCCCTGGCTGCGACGATGCGGCAGGGATTGGGAAGAACGCTGGTCCGCGACCAGACCGGGAGATAATTTGATGAACTGCATGAAGGCCGCGGCTCGCGTCGCGGGTTTGGCCGCGATGCTGGCTGGCACCACGGCCGGAGCCCAGACGCTCACCATCGGCGCCGCGGCGCCGGTCACTTCGATGGACCCGCACTATCACAACTTTGGGCCGAACAACGCGGCGACGATGCACGTCTTTGACCGGCTGGTCGAACGCGATGCGCAGGCGCGGCCCTTCCCATCGCTCGCCACCTCCTGGCGCACGGTGTCGGACACGGTGTGGGAGTTCAAGCTGCGCCAGGGCGTGACCTGGCACGACGGCAAGCCCTTCACCGCGGACGACGTCGTCTTCACCTTCGCGCGCGTGCCGAACGTGCCGAACAGCCCGGGCGGTTTCGGCGGCTTCCTGCGCGCCATCACCCGCGTCGAGATCGTGGATGCCGAGACGATCCGCATCCACACCCGCACGCCGCATCCGCTGATGCCGCTCGACCTGTCCTCCGTGTCGATCATCTCCCGGGCCATCGGCGAGAACCCGAGCAGCGAGGATTTCAATTCGGGTCGCGCGGCGATCGGCACCGGGCCGTATCGCCAGGTTTCCTATCGCCTGGGCGATCGCGTGGAGTTCGAACGCAACCCATCCTGGTTCGGCCCGGCCCAGCCCTGGGCGCGCGTGTCCTATCGCATCATCGGCAATGACGGCGCGCGCACCGCCGCACTTCTCGCCGGCGATGTCGACCTGATCGAACAGATCCCGACCACCGACATCGCGCGGCTGCGCCACGACCAGCGGCTGACCGTGACGTCGGTTCCGAGCCTGCGCACCGTCTTCCTCGCCCCCGACTACGGCATCGAGGGCGGCAATGCGCAGATCACCGACAATGCGGGCCGGCCGCTCGCGGTGAATCCCTTCAAGGACGTGCGCGTCCGTCGCGCGCTGTCGATGGCGATCAACCGGGACGCGCTGGTCGAACGCGTGATGGAAGGCGCGGCGACCGCGACGGCGCAATGGCTGCCGGAAGGTGCCTTTGGCTTCAACACGCATGTGCCCCCGCGTGCCTATGACCCCGCCGCGGCGCGGCGCCTGTTGGCCGAGGCCGGCTATCCGGACGGCTTCCGCGTCACGCTGTCGGCGCCGAATGATCGCTGGCCGAACGATGCGCGCATCGCCCAGGCCGTCGCGCAGATGTGGACGCGCGTCGGCGTGCGCACCCAGGTCGAGGCACTGCCCTGGACGGCCTTCGTCGCGCGGCGTTCGCGCTTCGAATTCGCCATGCAGCTCGGCGCCTGGGGGTCCTCGAGCGGCGAGGCCTCGAACTTCCTGATCAATACGATCGGCACGCGCGACCGCACGCGGCTGACCGGGTCGAACAACAATGCGCGCTACTCCGACCCGCGCTTTGACCAGTTCGCCGCGCAGGGATCGGCGACGTTGGACGACACGGCGCGCGAGGCGATCTGGCACCAGGCGGTGGCGCTGTACGGGGAAGACGAGCCCTACATCCAGCTCATGCAGTACGTGAATACCTGGGCGCTGAAGCGCGGGCTGGAACACGATCCGCGGATGGATGAACGGACGGTGGCGATGGGGGTGCGGCCGGCGCCGTGATGCGATGAAGGTCGGAGGGGCGCTGCCCCTCCGAACCACCCCGCCAAAGGCCGAAAGGCCTTTGGAAACCGCGACTTGGCGCCGGGCGCCGCTGTCGCGAAAAGCCCGCTCGCCGCGCTTTGTGCGCAGGAGCGGGCTTCGGCATTCATTCTGTCGGGGGCGCACGGCGCCAGGTATTGGCTTGCAAAGGCCTTTCGGCCTTTGGCGGGGTGGGTCTGGAGGGGCAGAGCCCCTCCAGCCGGCCTTACCCCTGGCGTTCGACCATCAGCTTCTTGATCTCGCCGATCGCCTGCGCCGGGTTCAGCCCCTTCGGGCAGGTCCGGGTGCAGTTCATGATGGTGTGGCAGCGATACAGCTTGAACGGATCCTCGAGCGCGTCGAGACGCTCGCCCGTCGCCTCATCGCGGCTGTCCGCGATCCAGCGATAGGCCTGCAGCAGCACCGCGGGGCCGAGGTAGCGGTCGCCATTCCACCAATAGGACGGGCAGGCGGTCGAGCAGCAGAAGCACAGGATGCACTCCCACAGCCCATCGAGCTTCGCGCGCTCTTCCTTCGACTGCAGGCGCTCGCCATCGGGTGGCGGCGGCGTGTCGGACTTCAGCCAGGGCTCGACCGAACGGAGCTGCGCGTAGATCTGGTTGAGGTCCGGCACCAGGTCCTTCACCACCGGCATGTGCGGCAGCGGGGAGATGCGGACGTCGCCCGTCACTTCCTCGATGGGCTTGAGGCACGCGAGCGTGTTCAGCCCGTCGATGTTCATCGCACAGGAGCCGCAGATGCCTTCGCGGCAGGAACGGCGGAAGGTGAGGGTGGTGTCGACCTCGTTCTTGATCTTGATCAGCGCGTCGAGGACCATCGGCCCGCACTGGTCGAGATCGATCTCATAGGTGTCGGTGCGCGGGTTGGCACCGCCATCCGGATCCCAACGGTAGATCTTGAACGCCTTGACGTTCTTCGCGCCGGCGGGCGC
Source organism: Roseomonas alba (assembly GCF_019430885.1). GTDB lineage: Bacteria > Pseudomonadota > Alphaproteobacteria > Acetobacterales > Acetobacteraceae > Neoroseomonas > Neoroseomonas alba. The sequence goes on from NZ_JAHYBZ010000001.1 coordinate 364,345, forward strand.
CGGATAGGTACGGCCTTCGCCGACCGTGGAGTTCTTCGGAAGCGTGAAGGTGGCCATCGGTCGGGTTCCTCAGTACACGCGCGGCTTCGGCGGGAAGACCTGCACTTCATTCGTCAGCGTGCGCATCTTCACGTCGCGGTAGTCGAGGCTGACGGCGTATTTGTCGTCCACGCGCGCCAGGGTGTGCTTCATCCAGTTCACGTCGTCGCGCTCGGGGAAGTCTTCCTGGGCGTGGGCGCCGCGCGATTCCTTGCGCGCATCGGCGCCATGGATCGTCGTCAGCGCATTGCCGATCAGGTTGTCCAGCTCCAGCGCCTCCATCAGGTCGCTGTTCCAGATCAGGGAGCGGTCGGCGATCTTGATGTCGCCGAAGGTGGCGGCGACCTTGTCCATCTTCTCCACACCTTCCTTCAGCAGTTCGGAGGTGCGGAACACCGCGGCATGCGCCTGCATGGTGCGCTGCATGGTCAGGCGCAGCTCGGCGACCGAGGTCGAGCCCTTCGCATTGCGCACGCGGTCGAAGCGGTCGAGCGAGGCCTCGCCGGCCTTGGGCGGCAGCGGGGCCTGCGTCGCGCCAGCCTTGATCGTCTCCGCCGCGCGATGCGCGGCGGCGCGGCCGAACACCACCAGGTCGAGCAGCGAATTGGTGCCGAGCCGGTTCGCGCCATGCACCGACACGCAGGCGGCCTCGCCCACGGCCATCAGGCCGGGGACCACCTTGTCCTGGTCGGCGCTAGTCGCGTCCAGCACCTCGCAGTGAATGTTCGTGGGGATGCCGCCCATGTTGTAGTGGACGGTCGGCAGCATCGGGATCGGCTCCTTCGTCACATCCACGCCGGCGAAGATCTTCGCCGTCTCGGAAATGCCGGGGAGGCGTTCATGCAGGATGTCCGCGCCCAGGTGCTCGAGGTGCAGGTAGATGTGGTCCTTCAGCGGACCGACGCCGCGGCCCTCGCGGATCTCCATCGACATGGCACGGGAGACGACGTCGCGCGAGGCGAGGTCCTTCGCCGTCGGCGCGTAGCGCTCCATGAAGCGCTCGCCCTCGGAGTTCGTCAGGTAGCCGCCTTCGCCGCGGGCGCCCTCGGTGACGAGGCAGCCCGAGCCGTAGATGCCGGTCGGGTGGAACTGCACGAACTCATTATCCTGCAGCGGCAGGCCGGCGCGCAGCACCATGCCGCCGCCGTCACCCGTGCAGGTATGCGCCGAGGTGCAGGAGAAATAGGCGCGGCCATAGCCGCCGGTCGCCAGCACCGTGGTCTGGGCGCGGAAGCGATGGATCGAGCCATCCTCGAGGCACCAGGCGATGACGCCGCGGCAGGCGCCGTCCTCCATGATGAGGTCGAGGGCGAAATACTCGACGAAGAACTCGCAGTTATGCTTGAGCGACTGCTGATAGAGCGTGTGCAGGATCGCATGGCCCGTGCGGTCGGCCGCGGCGCAGGCCCGCATCGCGGGCTCCTTGCCGTAGTACTTCATGTGGCCGCCGAAGGGGCGCTGGTAGATCTTGCCGTCCTCGGTGCGGCTGAACGGCACGCCGAAGTGTTCCAGCTCGTAGATCGCCGGCACCGCCTCGCGGCACATGTATTCGATCGCGTCCTGGTCGCCGAGCCAGTCCGACCCCTTCACGGTGTCGTACATGTGCCAGCGCCAGTCATCCTCGCCCATGTTGCCGAGCGAGGCGCCGACGCCCCCCTGCGCGGCCACGGTGTGGGAGCGCGTGGGGAAGACCTTGGTGATGCAGGCGGTGCTGAGGCCCGCCGCACCCATGCCGAAGGTCGCGCGCAGACCCGCGCCGCCCGCGCCGACCACCACCACGTCATAGGTGTGATCGACGATGCGGTAGGCGCCGTTCGAAGGCTTGCTGATCGCGTTCATCGCATCCGTCTCGTTCGCGCCCGCCAGGGGGCGATGCTTGTCAAATCGGGCGGCCTGACCGTCTTCGGTCAGACCGCGATGCGCAGCACGGCGAGCGTCGCCGACAGCCACAGCAGGAAGCAGGCGCCCTTGATCACGAGCAGCGCGCCGACCTTGCAGAGCTCGCCGCGCACATAATCCTCGATCCACTCCTGCAGGCCATAGGCCATGTGGTGGAAGGCGGCGGCGAGGAAGGCGAGCAGCAGCACGGCGTTGAAGGGGCGGCCGATCCAGGCCGTCGCCTCCTGCCAGGTGGCATCCGGCATGCGGGCCAGGGCGAAGACCAGCCAGATGGTCAGCGGCAGCAACGCCATGGAGGTGACGCGCTGCATCCACCAGTGATGCGTGCCGCCCTTGGCGGCGCCCAGGCCGCGCACGCGGCCGAGCGGGGAGCGAAGGGAGCGGATTGTCGGCGCGGCCATCGGCGTCAGATCCAGGTGATGAGCATGATGAGCCAGGTCAGCGCGGTGAGCGCCGCGGTGCCGATCAGCACCGCCCGGCCGGTGAGGTACATGGTCGGGATCTCGAAGCCACGGCCGCTGTCCCAGTAGAGGTGCCGGATGCCGGCCAGCGTGTGGTACCAGGCCACCGCCGTCAGGCCCATCAGGCCGAGCACGCCGATGAAGGACCCGAAGAACCACATCGCGCCATTATAGGCGGATTCGCCGGCGGCGGCGGCGACCAGCCACCACACCAGGAAGACCATGCCGATCGACCAGAGCGCGCCGGTGATGCGGTGGGTGATGGAGAGTGCGGAGGACATCTGCAACATGTCGTAGACCTGCAGATGGGGCGACAGCGGACGGCGGACGAGGCTGCCATCCGACCGGCGGCCGACCATCAGGGCCTCCCGCGCGTCGGTGATCTTGGACATGGTCCGTAAACTCCAAAGCGCCGCCTGCCCCGATCCCCGAGCCGGGGGACGGCCTTGTGCCGGCACTTGTATGGTGCGGCGCGGGACAGCGTCAAATCCGCGGCGGGACTTTTGCGGTGCAGCTCAAGTACTTGCGAATGGCTCGCAAACGGCGGCGGGCCGCCAGGCTCGCCGACATGGATGGAATGTCGGGAAAATCGCCCGTTGACGGGGGACCGCACCGCGCCCAGCGTTACGGCAATAGTCACAGGCCAGGGTGCAGACATGCCCGCCGAAACGTCCAAGCCCGCCGGCATCGGCCGGGAAGCGCGCATCATCACGCTGATCGGCACCGGGCACTTCCTGTCACATTTCTACATGCTGACCCTGCCGCCGCTCTTCCTGTTCTGGCGGGCGGAGTTCGGCGTCTCCTTCGCCGAGCTCGGCCTGGCCGTCGCGCTGATGTCCGGTACCACGGCGTTGCTCCAGACCCCCGTAGGCTTCTTGGTGGATCGGCGCGGCGCGCGGCCCTTCCTGGTCGGTGGGACGCTGCTGATGGCCCTGTCCGTCTCGGCTATGGCGGCCGCGCCGGGGATCTGGGCGATCTGGCTGCTCGCCATTCTGTCGGGCATCGGCAATTCGGTGATCCACCCGGCGGACTACGCGATCCTCGCCGGGTCGATCGACAAGGCGCGCATGGGGCGCGCCTTCGCGCTGCACACCTTCACCGGCAATCTCGGCTTTGCCCTGGCGCCGCCGGTGATCGCGCTGCTCGCGGCCATCGTGGGCTGGCGCTGGTCGCTGCTGGTGGTCGGGCTGCTCGGGGTGCCGGTGGTCCTCGCCATCCTGGTGCAGAGCCGCATCCTGCAGGACCAGCCCAAGCTGCGGAAGGCCGAGGGCGGGCCAAGTGGCCGGGAGCTGCTGCTCTCGCGTCCCATCCTGTTGTTCTTCGCCTTCTTCATGCTCTCCTCCATGGCCGGGTCGGGCATCCAGTCCTGGATCATCACCGTGCTCGGCAAGCTGTGGGGCACGCCGGTCGCCGTCGCCTCCACGGTGCTGACCGGCTACATGGTCGGCGCGACCGGGGGCACGCTTGTGGGCGGCTGGGTCGCGGATACCTCCAAGCGCAACCTGATCGGCTTCGTCGTGGTGCTGACCGTTTTCGCCATGGCGATGATCGTGACGCTCGGCCTGGTGCCCATGCCGGAACTCCTGCTGCCGATCGTGGGCTTCCTCGGTGGCCTCGCCATGGGCGCGTCGCGCACGCCGCGCGACGTGATGTTGAAGGATGCCTCGCCACCCGGCGAGATCGGCAAGGTCTTTGGCTTCGTCTCCTCCGGCCTGCCGCTCGGCAACGCGATCACGCCGGTGCCGCTCGGCTTCCTGATCGACATGGGATATCCGGTTCTGGTTCTGCCGGTGGTGGCTGTGCTGCTCGGGCTGTCGTTGCTCTGCGCCGGTTCAGCGCAAGCCGGGGCGCGCAGTCGGAAGCCCGCGGCGGCCGTCCCCGCCGAGTGACCGGGGCGCGTGGCCGGGGCACGCCCGTGTGATCGTCTTCGATGACCTGCTGGACGTGCTCACCTGGGCGGCGGTGGGGGTGCTTGCCGTTGCGGGGGCGCTCAGCGCCTCGCGTAAGCAGCTCGATCCGGTGGGCTTCATGCTGATCGCGTGCCTCTGTGCCTTCGGCGGGGGCACGGTGCGCGATGTGATCCTCAACCAGCCGGTCTTCTGGCTGCGCGTACCGGGGATGGTGGCGCTGGCCGCCAGCCTCGCGCTGGTCGTCTTCTTCATGGCGCATCTGGTCGAACGGCGCTTCGTGTTGCTGCTCTGGGCCGATGCGGTCGGGCTCGGTCTCTTCGCCGTGCTGGGTGCCGAGGCTGCGCAGCGCGCGGGCGCAACCGCCTGGGTGGCCGTGCTGATGGGCACCATCACGGCGACTGCCGGCGGCATGCTGCGCGACATCATCTGTGCCGAGGTGCCGCTCGTGCTGCGGCGGGAGATTTACGTCACCGCGGCGGCACTCGGCGCGGCGGGGTTCGTGCTGCTGCTCGATCTCGGGGTGGGGCGCACGGCGGCGATTTCCTGCGGCATTGCCCTCGGGTTCGGAGCGCGGGCAGCGGCGATCACGGCAGGCTGGTCACTGCCGACCTACCGGGCCAGGCCGGGGCGGGACTATCCGGATCGGCGGTAGCGTGGGGAGGCAGCAAAGACCGGCCGGAAGGTCTTCCTGAGGGTTGGTCTGCTCCTTGGGGCGCGCAGCCCCTCCAAAACCACGCCACCACCAGGGTCCCGATTGACGTTGCTTTGCGACGCCAATGGGCGCTCCTCGTGCCTGGAGCACGCGGAACGCAATCTTCTGGTGCCGGACACAACGCCCTCACCGCCCACTCCAAACGCCCGCGATGCGCGAAGGCGGGTCTCGGCATCTCTCGGGCAGCAGCGCACGGCACGCGTTCAATGAGTGTGAAGCCCATTCATGCCGAGCGCCAGGTCATGGTTTCCAAAGGCCTCGGGCCTTTGGCGGGTGGGGGTTCGGGGGAGGGCAGAGCCCTTCCCCGGTTCGCCATCACCACGATCTTCGCGCCTGTGAGGTGGCGCCACTCTCCAATCTTCCCTCCGGCTTTCCCGAACCGCGGTCCCGGCTTTCCCAAGCGACACATCTGTGGCTAGCCTTCCGCAAAACCACTTTGGGAGAAACGACCATGCTCACCCGGCGGAGCCTTGCGCTCGCGGCGATACCTCTTGTCTCTCCGGCCCGCGCCCAGGGTTCCTGGCCCGACAAGCCTGTCCGCATGATCATCGGCTATCCGGCAGGTGGTCCCACCGATTTCGGCGGGCGCCTGTTGCAGGATCCGCTCGGCCGCCTCTGGGGCCAGCCCATCGTCATCGAGAACCGGCCAGGCGCCAGCCAGGTGATCGCGAGCGAGGCCGTCGCCCGCTCCCCTGGCGATGGCTACACGATCTTCCTCGCCGCCAGCACGCATGCGTCCAACGCCGCGGTCTATGCGCGGCTGCCCTATGACACGCTCGCGGACTTCACCCCGATCGTGAACATCTACGCCTCGCCGACCGTGCTCTTCGTGGGGAAGGATTCACCCTACAGGACCGTCGGCGCGCTGGTCGAGGCGGCGAAGCGTGACCCGGGCATGGCCTTCGCCTCCTCGGGCAACGGCTCCTCCGGGCATTTCGCGCTGGAGATTTTCCGTCGCAAGGCGGGCATCGAGGTGACGCATGTTGCCTTCCGCGGCGGTGCTCCGGCCCTTCAGGAGGTAATGTCCGGCCGCGTGCCGGCCACCTTCAGCACCCTGTCGGGCGCGATCGGCCTGGTGCGGGATGGCGGGTTGCGCGCGCTCGCGATCGGCGGACCGGTGCGCGTGGAAGTGCTGCCCGGCATTCCTACCCTGGCGGAGGTCGGCTTCGATATTCCCGACACGAGCCCCTGGTACGGCTTCCTCGGGCCGAAGAGCGTCCCCCGCCCGATCGTCGACCGCATCGCGAATGACACGCTCGGCCTGCTGCGCGACGTGACGATCGCGCGGCGCATCGTCGATGCGGGCGGCGTCATCCTCGCCGAGGGACCGGAGGCCTTCGACGCCCGCATCCGCCGCGAAGTGGCCGAGAACGCCGTGATCGCGCGCGACGCCAACATCCGCGTAGAGTGACCTGCCCGCCGCGAGTCGCGGCCACGACTCGCGGCACCACAATATGTTGTGGTGTGTTCTTGATGCTCCCACAAAGCGTGGTAGGAATCAGCGCAGCGCAGTCTTGCTGGGGGATGGCCCATGGCCGACGGAGTCTCGACCGACGAACTTCCTGTGAAGTTCGATCTTCTCACCTCGAATCCGGTCTACAAGCCGTTCCGCTACCCGTGGGCCTATGATGCCTGGCTGATGCAGCAGCGCGTGCATTGGCTGCCCGAAGAAGTGCCGATGGCCGATGACGTCAAGGACTGGCAGAAGAATCTGACGGATGGCGAGCGCAACCTGCTCACCCAGATCTTCCGCTTCTTCACCCAGGCCGATGTCGAGGTGAACAACTGCTACATGAAGCACTACTCCCAGGTGTTCAAGCCGACGGAAGTGCTCATGATGCTGTCCGCCTTCAGCAACATCGAGACCATCCACGTGGCGGCCTACAGCCACCTGCTCGACACCATCGGCATGCCCGAGATCGAGTACACCGCCTTCCTCAAATACAAGGAGATGAAGGACAAGTACGACTACATGCAGACCTTCTCGGTCGATTCGAAGATCGAGATCGCCAAGACGCTCGCCGCCTTCGGCGCCTTCACGGAAGGTCTGCAGCTCTTCGCTTCCTTCGCGATCCTCATGAACTTCCCGCGCTTCAACAAGATGAAGGGCATGGGCCAGATCGTGACCTGGTCGGTGCGCGACGAGACGCTGCACTGCCTGTCCGTCATCCGGTTGTTCCGCACCTTCGTGCAGGAGAACCCGGAGATCTGGACCGCCGAGCTGCGGCGCGACATCACCCTGATCTGCGCCACCATCGTGGAGCACGAGGACGCCTTCATCGATCTCGCTTTCGAGTTGGGCGGCGTGCAGGGCCTCGATGCGGCGCAGACTAAGGAGTATATCCGCTTCATCGCCGATCGCCGCCTGCAGCAGCTCGGCCTCGAGCCGCTCTACAACATCGAGAAGAATCCGCTGCCCTGGCTCGATGAGATGCTGAACGCGGTCGAGCACACCAATTTCTTCGAGAACCGCGCGACGGAATACTCCAAGGCCAGCACCGCCGGCACCTGGGAAGAAGCCTTCGCGGATTCCGTCTTCACCTCACCGCAGCCGGACGGCGCGATCGAGGGCGTCCGTCACTGAGCGCCGCCGGGCATCCGTCATCCGGCGCACCCTCGTTGTCGGCATCGGCCCGCACCGCATCCGGCCACGCGTCGTGCCGGATGAGTGCGCGGATTTCTGCGAGGATTCTCAACCGGGCTGCGAGCAGAGCAGGACCGCGCGGAGGTGGCCTTGCGTGCCCCCCTCGGTGCGGCCTAACTGCGCCGCATCATGTTGCGCGCCATTCGCATACTCGCCCTGCTTCTCGTCGTCCTGCTCGGAGGTGTCTGGGCCACGGCCTGGTTCGGCCGGGCCCCGGACGAATCCGTCGCGGATTCCTTCCTGCGGCATCTTGCCAAGATGACGGGGGCCGACATGCCGGCGCCCTCGCCCGGTGGGGTGCAGCTCGCGCAGGGCGTCGCGCTGGGCGGGCCATTCACGCTGGTCGATCAGACCGGCCGTACGGTCACCGAGCGCGACTTCGCCGGCAAGCCGCTGCTGGTCTATTTCGGCTTCACCTATTGCCCCGATGTCTGCCCGACCGAGCTCGGCACCATCGCCGCGGCGCTCGATGCCATGGGCCCGGCCGGGGAGCGCGTGACGCCGGTCTTCATCTCCATCGATCCCGAACGCGATACGCCGGCGGCGATGGCCGACTACGTCTCGCGTTTCCATCCGCGCATGGTCGGGCTGACCGGCAGCGCCGAGCAGGTGGCCCAGGCCGCGCGCGCCTATCGCGTCTATTACGCGAAGGTCCAGCCGCGCGATTCCACGGATTACCTGATGGACCATTCCTCCTTCATTTATTTCGTCGGACCGGATGGGCGCGTGCGCAGCCTGTTCCGTCCAGAAACCACGCCGGAGGCGATCGCCGCCGCCGTCAACGCACAGCTTCGCGCGCTGTGAGACACAGGGTTTCGCAAGGCCGCCTCCGGCGGTATGTTACAGCAGCCACGGTGGCTGGCCCGATCAACAGGGCGGGCACGGCGGTGGAGGGGCATCATGTCGCTGGATGACAACGACGGCGCGATGAGCGCCGATGGCGGGCGGGGTGGCGCGGGAGCACCGCGACATACGCGACGCCTGTCCGACAAGATCCTGATTGCCTTTCACCACGCCTGCGATCAGGGCGATTTCGAGGTTGCTGAGGAACTGCTGCGCATTCTGGAAATGATGCTCACGCGGCGCCCGGCCTCTCCGGATTCGAACCGACGCAAGAATCTCGAGAGCCTGGTCGCGGCGCATGAGCGTCTCTGGCTGCTGCGCCACCCGGAAGTGAAGGACCAGTAGGTCCTATTCCGCGGCCAGCGGGGCGGCCAGGCGCAGCACGGCCTCCGCGGCGGGGGTGAAGGCGCCGTCAGCCTCATGCAGCACGAAGGGCGGCAACAGCCGCGCCGGCGCGCGCCCGGCCTTGCGGGCCCGGATCAGCACCCGCTTCGCGGCATCGCCTGCCCGTGGCGCGATCGGCAGTAGCGTGACCGACCCGCAGCCCGCGCTTCGCAGGGCCGCGACCCCGGCATCGAAGCGCGCGGCTGGCAGCACCAGGCTCGCCGTGCCGCGATCGCGCAGCGCGGCCGCCAAAAAGGCCGCCCAGGCGTCCAGGTCCGTACCGGCTTCATGTGTCGCCGCGCTGCGCAGCGCCTGCGGCGGCGGCGTGCCGTCCGGCCAGTAGGGCGGGTTGGCGAAGGCATGGTCGCAGGGCGCCAGCCGGCGGGCGAGGACCCGATCCACGACATCGCCCTCGGTCACCCGTGCATCGACGGCATTCGCCCTGGCATTCGTGGCGGCAAGCGCCGCCATTGCCGGGTCGCGTTCCACCGCTGCGACGCGCAAGCCGGGCACGCGTGCCGCAAGGCAGAGGAAGGCCGCGCCGCTGCCGCAGCCCGCTTCCAGCACATGTTCGCCGGGCCGTGCCGGCACGAAGGCCGCCAGCAGCACCGCATCCAGCCCGGCGCGGAATCCCTTCGCCGGCTGGCGCAGCCGCACGCGGCCGTCGAGCAACGCATCCTCGGTCGTATCGGTCACGCCGTGGCCTCGCCGGCCTCCGTCAGCACGGCACGGGCACGGCGCTCATCGTCGGTTGCCACGGCCAAGCGACGGGGGAAGGCTCCGATGCCCCCTTCCATGGCGCTGATATGCGCGTCGAGCACGACCGTATCGATCCCCGCATCGGCCAGCAGGGCGCGCAGGAAGGACAGCCGCACCGGGTCCGTGGTGGTGGCGACGATGCGCATCGCAAGTCCATTTCCCTTGTTTTTCCGCTGCTTGCCGCCTGGGCGGGGCATGACTATGGTGCGCGCCGCAGCAGGAGAAGTGCAAGGGTGAGCGCCATCGCAAAGCCGCTCGACGCCGGTCCGGCGGGCCAGGATGCCGCAGCCGCGAAGCGGGGTGAGGATGCGCTCACCGCGTTGACCATGCTCGTGCGCGACGACCTCGAGGCGTGCAACCGCCTCATCGTCGACCGCATGCAGAGCGAGGTCTCGCTGATCCCGCAGCTTGCCGCTCATCTCATCGCGGCCGGCGGCAAGCGCCTGCGCCCGCTGCTGACGCTCTCCGCCGCGCGGCTCTGCGGCTATCGCGGCGCGCGCCATGTGAAGCTTGCCGCCTGCGTCGAGTTCATCCACACCGCCACGCTGCTGCATGACGACGTGGTGGATGAGAGCGCGCTGCGCCGTGGCCAGGCCTCGGCCAATGCGCTGTTCGGTAACAAGGCGTCGGTGCTGGTCGGCGACTTCCTCTTTTCCCGCGCCTTCGAACTGATGGTCGAGGACGGCAACCTCGAAGTGCTGCGCATCCTCTCCGCCGCGTCCGCGACCATTGCGGAAGGCGAGGTTCTGCAACTCATCACCCAGAACGACACCACGACGACCGAGGCGCAGTATCTCAAGGTCATCGAGGGCAAGACCGCCGCGCTCTTCGCCGCGGCGACGGAGGTCGGCGCCGTCGTCGCGGATCAGCCCTCTGCCCGTCAGGCCGCCATGCGCGATTTCGGCATGACGCTCGGCATCGCCTTCCAACTCGTCGACGATGCGCTCGACTACAGCGCGGATCAGGCCGCGCTCGGCAAGACGGTCGGCGACGATTTCCGAGAAGGCAAGATCACCCTGCCCGTGCTGCTCGCCTTCCAGCGCGGCGACGACGCGGAGCGTGACTTCTGGCGCCGCACCCAGGAAGAGCGCGACCAGGGCGAGGAAGACCTCGCCCACGCGCTGACGCTGATGCGCCGGCACGGCGCGCTCGACGACACCATCGAACGCGCGCGCCTCTATGGCGAACAGGCGATCGCGGCGCTCGCGTCCTTTCCCGACAGCGCCGAGAAGACCGCCCTCGCGGACGTCGTCACCTTCGTCATCGAACGCGCACGGTAGGACGGTCCCGGGGCCGGTCTCCGAACACCTCGCGGCCATGTCGCGAGAGACGACCTACGGCGTTTCCTGAACGCCTCGAACCCTGGCCCCGGCGCGGGGGAGCCCGGCGCAGGCTGCGGCGGCCAGCAGCATCGCCGCGACCCACCAGGCCTGCCAGGCCCCGAAGGACAGCATGGCCGTGATCGCGGCGGAGGTCAGCGCCCCCGTCGCCGCGGCCGGCGAGGGCGCTCGCGCCGCCGCCACACCGAGGAACCAGGCCAGCAGCGCCGCCATCGCCGCGCCCACCGCCCCGAGCTCCAGCCACAACTGCAACGCGCCGTTATGCGGATGCAGGGGCAGGATGTTCACATGCGGTTCGCCGAACCAGCGCCGCATGGCGGGATCGGTGATGCGCATCCGGTCCAGCGCTGCTGCGGAGGGCTGATTGCGGCCGCCCGGAATCTCGCGGCTCGCTTCCATGCCCCAGCCGAGGATCGGCCGTTCCGCGATGCGTTCGGCCGCGAAGTCCCAGATCAGCATCCGGTGCAGCGCGGATTGCGGAAAGCGCTCCAGCGGCAAGCCGGGGATCAGCGCGACCAGCAGCGGCATGACCAAGATGGTAACGCCGAGCGCCGCGCCGATCAGCCGCGGCACCGCGCGCGGCGCAAGCTGTGCCGCCCCCGCCGCAACCAGACCGAGCACCGCGGCGATCTTCGCCGTGTCACCGGGCAGCAGGATCAGCACAAGCGCACCCACGACCAGCGCACCGATCCGCGGCACCACCGGCCAGGGCAGGGCGGCGGCCAGAGGCAGCAGCAGCGCCATCACCGACCCCGCCGGCTTCAGCCCGAAGGCCAGCGTGACCGGCACCTCCCGCAGGCCGCGAACCGCCGCGCGGATGGCATTGCCCGTCAGCGTGTCGATCGTCGCGGCGACCAGTCCGACCGCGAGCCCGATGGCCAGCACCAGCACCAGGTGCGCGCGCGTCGCATCGTCGCTGCCGTTCAACGCCTGCGCCGATCCGCCGGCAAGGAGCACCATGCCGACCATCGACAGGCCGGTCGTGAAGGCGCGTGCCGGCTCGATCGCCCAGGCGGCGCTGACCGTGCCCCACAGGCCGAGGGCCAGCGCGGCGAGCAGCGCCGCAGACGGGCCCCAAGGCAATGCGTGGTCGCGCCGCCATGCCGCGACGACGCTGAACGCCAACGCGATCAGCGCGATGGGCGCCATGGCCTTGGATTGCAGCACCACAGCCAGCGGCGCGATGGCGAGCGCGACAGCAATGGGCAGGGCAGGGGATGTCGCGGTCACGGTCGGTTCCGAATGTCGCGGTCACCGGAGGGGCTCTGCCCCTCCGGACCACCCCGCCAAAGGCCGAAAGGCCTCTGGACACCTCAACTTGGTGCTGGGCGGGGAGGGTGCATAGAACGAGAAACTTGCGTCGGGCCCGACGCGGCATCAACAGCGTGGCGTGCCCTGATGGCCCGACGCCAGGTATCGGTTTCCAAAGGCCCTGTGGCCTTTGGTGGGGAAAGGTTTGGAGAGGGGCAAAGCCCCTCTCCAAGACGACTCACACCGCGGCGATGCTTTCCCGCCGCAGCTCCACTGCCAGCGCGTCCAGCGACTTCTCCACGCGGCTCAGCATCTCGGTCACCTCGTCCTTGGTGATGACCAGCGGCGGGGAGAAGCCCATGCTGTCATTGGCCATGGCGCGCAGGATCACGCCATTCTCCTCGCCGAGCTTGCACAGGCGCGGGCCGGCCTTCTTCGCCGGGTCGAAGGGCTTCTTTGCCGCCTTGTCGGCGGACAGCTCGATCGCGCCGATCAGGCCGACGCCGCGGACTTCGCCGACGATCGGATGGTCGGCGAAGCGCTTGCGGAGTTCCGCCTGCATATGCGCGCCGACTTCCGCCGCGTGATCGACCAGCTTGGTCTCGTCGTAGATCTTCAGCGTCTCGATCGCGACGGCGGCGCTGACCGGGTGGCCCGAATAGGTGAAGCCATGGCCCCAGGTGCCGACGGCCGAGGAGCCCTCGGCGATGCCCTGGAACACCGCCTCGTTCACCATCACCGCCGAGATCGGCAGGTAGGACGACGACAGCGCCTTCGCGCAGACCAGGATGTCCGGCTGGATGTTGAAGGTCTGGCTGCCCCAGTAGCTGCCGGTGCGCCCGAAGCCGCAGATGACCTCATCGACGACGAAGAGCATGTCGTACTTCTTCAGCACGGCCTGCACCTTCTCGAAGTAGGTCTTCGGCGGCACGATCACGCCGCCCGCACCCATCACCGGCTCGGCCCAGAACGCCGCGCATTCCTCGGCGCCGCCCTCGGCGATGATCTTCGCTTCCAGCTCCTCGGCGAGGCGCGTCGCGAAATCCTCCTCGGACTCGCCCGGCTTCGCCTCATGGTAGTGGTGCGGCGTGCCGACATGGATGAAGCGGCCATTGGCGATCGGCGCGTCGAACAGCTTGTGGTTCGCCGGCAGGCCGGTCAGCGAGGCGGCGGCGAGCGTGATGCCGTGATACGCCTTGATGCGGGCGAAGACCTTCTTCTTCTTCGGCTTGCCGATGGCGTTGTTCATGTACCAGACCATCTTCAGCGCCGAGTCATTCGCCTCGGAGCCGGAGTTGCCGAAGAAGACCTTGCTCATCGGCGACGGCGCGCGCTCGATCAGCATCTCGGCCAGGTCGATCATCGGCTCGTGCGACTTCGACGTGAACGAGTGGTAGAAGGGCAGCTTCCGCATCTGGTTGGTCGCGGCCTGCACCAGGCGTTCGTTGTCGAAGCCGAGCGAGGCGCACCACAGCCCGGCCAGCGCCTCGATGTATTCCTTGCCCTGCTCGTCGTAGATCTTCACGCCCTTGCCGCGGGTGATGACCAGCGGGCCCGTCTGCTGGAACGCCTTGGCGTCCGTATAGGGGTGCAGCACGTTCGCGATGTCGCGAGCGGCATTGGAATTGCGCGGCGGGGTCATGGCAGAGGCCTTCTCCAGGCGAAAGAAGGCCGCACATTAGGCCCGGACGTCGCGCCGCCCAAGGGGCTGCGGTTGCCCTTCGGCCATGCCCACGCCACTTTCCCGGGCGAAGGAGCCGCACATGACCGAGATCAAGCCGCATGCCGCCCATTGGGGCAGTTTCGAGGCCGTTGTGCGCGACGGCCGCGTGGTGGGCGTGCAGCCTTTCGATCGCGACCCCTTCCCGGGAAGCCTGATCGAGGCGATGCCCGACATCGTCCACGCCCCCTCTCGGGTGGATCGCCCCTATGTTCGCAAGGGCTGGCTCGAAGGTCGTCGGCGCGGCGCGCTGCGCGGTGGGGATGCCTTCGTTCCCGTATCCTGGGATCGCGCCGTGCGCCTGGTGGCGGAGGAAACCCGCCGCGTCCGCGCCGAGCACGGCCCGACCAGCATCTTCGGCGGGTCCTATGGCTGGTCCTCGGCGGGCCGCTTCCACCATGCGCGGTCGCAGTTGCAGCGCTTCCTGGGCCTCGGCGGCGGCTATACGGGACAGATCAACGCCTATTCCTACGCGGCGGCGCAGGCGCTGCTGCCGCATGTCCTCGGCACCAACGAAGTGCTGTTGGGCCGCACCACCGATTGGGCGGCGATCATCCGCTATTCGAAGGTGATGCTGTGCCTGGGCGGGCTGCCGCTACGCAACGGGCTGGTTACCTCGGGCGCCTCGGGCGCCCACGCCAATGAGATGAACCTGCGCGCCGCGGCAGCAGCCGGGCTGCGCTTCGTCCAGGTCTCGCCCAACCGCGCCGATGTGCCCGACTGGTGCAACGCCGAGTGGATTCCGATCCGTCCGGGCACCGATACCGCGCTGCTGCTCGCCATGGCGCAGGCTATCGTCGCGGCCGGGCGCGAGGATCGCGACTTCCTCGCCACGCGCTGCACCGGCTGGGACCGCCTGCGGGCCTACGTCACCGGCGAGTCCGACGGTATCGCGAAGACGCCCGAATGGGCCGAGCCCATCACAACCATTCCCGCCGCGACCATCCGGCGCCTCGCGACGGAACTGGCCGACCAGCCCGCCATGCTGACCGCGACCTGGTCGCTCCAGCGCGCCGACTATGGCGAGCAGCCCTATTGGATGCTGGCCGCCCTCGCCGCGATCCTCGGCAAGATCGGCAGGCCAGGCGAGGGCGTGGCCTATGGCTATGGCAGCGTCGGCGGCATGGGTCATCCGCGCCGCGAAATCCCCTCCTTCTCCATGCCCGGCACGCGCAACCCGACCGGTGCCTTCATTCCCGTCGCGCGCGTCACCGACATGCTGGAAAAGCCCGGCGAGACCTACGACTTCAACGGCCGCGAACAGCGCTACCCCGACACGCGCATCATCTGGTGGGCCGGCGGCAACCCATTCCACCACCACCAGGACCTCAACCGCATGCTGCGCGCCTGGGCGAATGCCGAGACGATCATCGCGCAGGACCAGCACTGGAACGCGCTCGCCCGCCACGCCGACATCGTGCTGCCGGCGACGACGACGCTGGAACGCAACGACATCGCGTCGTCCGGCCGCGACCGCTTCCTGCGCGCCATGCACAAGGCGATCGACCCGGTCGGCCAGGCGCGCAACGACCACGACATGCTCGCCGACATCGCCGAGGAACTCGGCTTCCGCGACCGCTTCACCGAGCAGCGCAACGAGGAGGCCTGGCTGCGTCACCTCTTCGAGCAGTGGCGCCAGAATTGCGCCCGCACCGGCGTCGACACGCCCGACTTCGACAGCTTCTGGGCCAAGGGCTATTGGGAAGCGGACGCCCCCGCGCGCGGCGAGGAATACACGCAATTCGCCGATTTCGCGGCGGACCCCGAGGAACACCCGCTCGACACCGCGACCGGCAAGGTCGAGCTGTTCAGCCCCACCATCGCATCCTTCGGCTATGACGACGCGCCGGGCCACCCGGTCTGGATCGAACCGCGTGAATGGCTCGGCGCGAAGCAGGCGGAACGCTTCCCGCTGCACCTGCTGTCCTACCAGCCGGCCACGCGGCTGCATGGCCAGCTCGACCCTGGCCGTGTCGCCGCGACCAACAAGATCGCGGGTCGCGAGCCCATCACCCTGAACCCCGACGACGCCGCCGAACGCGGCCTGAATCCGGGCGACATCGTGCGCGTCTTCAACGACCGCGGCGCCTGCCTGGGTGGCCTGCGCACCGATCCAGGGCTGATGCGCGGCGTCGCCATGATGGCGACCGGCGCCTGGTTCGACCCGCTGGAACCCGGCGTGCCGGGCAGCCTCTGCGTGCATGGCAATCCGAACGTGCTGACGCCGGATATCGGCACCTCGCGCCTGGGGCAGGGGCCTTCCGCGCAATCCTGCCTGGTGCAGGTGGAGAAATGGACCGAGGCCCTGCCCCCGGTCCGCGTCCACCTGCCGCCGCGCATCGAGGACACCGCCGCATGATTGCCCGCCGGGGATTGCTCGCCGCACCGCTGCTGCTCGCCGCGCCGGCGCTGCGCGCGCAGTCGTTCACCCTGCGCCAGGACCTCTTCGTCGCGCCGGGTCTGCGGGAGGGCGTGCTGATCCGCTGGGGCGACCGCGTGACCTTCGACGCGCCGGACTGGACGCCTGCCCGCCCCACCGCCGAGGCCGCCGCCGCGCAATTCGGGTGGGATGCCCGCATCGTGGCGCTGATCCCTTCGCCGGAGGCCTCCGACGGCGTGCCGCGCGCGGTGCTGGTGGTCGCGCATCCGACCGTGGATGCGGCGATGGCCTTCCCCGGCGGCCGCGACATCCCGGCCGTCGCCGGCGCCATGCAGGGTGCGACCCTGGTCAATGTCGCGCGGCGTGGCGGCACCTGGGTGGTCGTGGATGGCGGCTTCCAGAACCGCCGCCTGACGGCGGCGACGCTGTGCCGCATCGGCACGGATGGCGGCCCGGCGGCCGGCATCGTCGGCGTCACCGGCGGCTGCGTCACCCCCTGGGGCAGCGTGCTGCTCGCCGAGGGCGGTGCCGCCGCCTGGGTCGGCCGCTTGCCCGGGCTCGAATCGAGCACCACCGGCATGCTGGTGGAGGTCGATCCCTCCGATCCCGTTTCCGTCCCCGTGAAGCGTGCCGCGCCGGGCCGCTTCGGCGCCGTGGACGCGGCGGCGGGCCTCGCGGCCGATGGCCGCGCCGTGGTCTGGATGGTTGATGGCCGGCCGGGCGGCTACCTCTATCGCTTCCTGTCGAACGACACGGCGGGAGCGCGGGCGCTCGACGCCGGCCGCATGGCCGCCGCGCGCTTCGAGGGCGGGTCCCTGCGCTGGCTGCCCCTGCCCGAAGGCGATCCCCTCGCCGCCGCGCGCGGGGTGGGCGCGACGGCGCTCGATCAGCCCTGGGCGGTTGCCCTCGATGCGCAGCGGCAGAGGCTATGCGTCGCAACGCGCGGCGGCGCCGGCCAGGCGTTCGCCCTTCGCGCCGCCGCGGGCGACCTGGCCTCCGAGACCGGTATCGCCGAAACGCTGCTGCAAGGCCGCGAGGCCCCGGCCCAGCCGCCTGCGCGGCGCGGCGAGGCGCCCACGCCGGTCCCGGCCTGGCCCTGGGCGCCGGCCTCGCTGGCCTTCGATGGCGCAGGCGCCCTGCTGGTCGGCACCGATCGCGGCGCCCGGCCGGGTGCGCTGCCCGAGGCCTTCTACCGCGTCCCGACCGAGGGCGCCGATCGCGGCCAGCCCTCCCTGCTCATGGCCGTCCCGGTCGGGGCGGCAGCCTCCGGCGCGGCCGTGACGGCGGATGGCACGCTGCTCGCCGCCGTGGCCCATCCCGGTGCGACGCCCGGCGCGAACTGGGCCAATCCCGCGACCCGCTGGCCGGCCTTCCGCGCGGATGAACCGCCACGCAGCACGATCATGCTGCTCGGGCGCTGAGGCGGCGCTATTGCGGGGTGGGCTGGAGCTTCGCGGTGTCGAAGCCCTCCCGCCGCGCGATGGCGATGGCCGCATCACGGTCGGCCGGCGCCATCTGCGGCGTGCGCGACAGGATCCACAGGTAGTCGCGCCCCGGCGCCCCCACCACGGCCCAGCGATAGTCGGGATCGAGCCCGATCACCCAGTAATCCCCGTAGAAGGGCCAGAAGAAGGTCACGCGCAGCCGGTCATTGCCGGGTGACGCGCTGTAGGCCGTGCCCTCCGCAACGCTTTCCGCCCCGCCCGCCAGCCCGTTGCGGCATCGGTTCACCACGCTGACCTTGCCGTCAGGCCGCGGGGTGTAGGTCGCGGTCGTGTATTCGCAGCGGATGCGCGCGCTGTCCTGGAAGGAGGTCGGGAAGCGCGCGATTTCGTACCACTGCCCTGCGTAGCGGGCGAGGTCGACCTGTCCCACCGTGCGTGGCGTGCCCGGACCGGGTTCCGTCGAACAGGCGGCCAGCAGGGCCAGGGCAGGCAGCAATCGGCGCATCTCACTCTCCCGGAATGGTGCCTGGCGGCAGCCCCGTCACATGGTCGAGGATGCCGACCGCGGTCGTGACCCAGACAACGCCGCGCCGCGCCGCGAGATGCATCAGCGCCCGCCGCAATTGCCGCAGCCGATAGGGCTGGCCCACGAGATACGGATGCAGCGCGATCCCCATCACCTGCGGCAACCCGTCCCGCGTCTGGAGCAGCCGCTCCTCGAAATCGTCGATGATCATGTCGGCGAACTGCGCCGCGCCATCCTTCCGCCCGACGATGGAGGGGATGTCGTTGATCTCCTGCGGGTAGGGGATGGCAAGCAGCCTGCCCGCCCGCGTTCGCTTCCAGATCGGCGCGTCATCCGCCGCCCAGTTCAGCGAATAGGCATAGCCCGCCTCGGCCAGCAGGTCGGGCGTGACCCGCGACTCGGCGATCCAGGGGGACAGCCAGCCGCGCGGTGCCTTGCCTTCATGCGCGACGATCGCCGCGGTGCTCTCCGCGATCAGTGTGCGTTCCTCGGCCTCCGGCAGCACGGACTGGCGTTCGGAATTGGTCCGCCCATGCCCGGCGATCTCGTCCCCCCGCCGGCGATGCGCCGCGACCAGCGACGGCGCATAGGCATACATCGCGCTGTTGAGCAGCACCGTCGCGGGGAAGCCGACCTCGTCCAGCAATTCGATCAGCCGCCAGGCGCCCACCCGGTTGCCGTAGTCCCGCCAGGCGAAGTTCAGGATGTCCGGCTGCGGCCCGCCCGGCGCGAGCTCCGCTCCCAGCCCCTCGCCAAACGCGAAATGCTCCAGGTTCACGCCGAGATAGACCGCGAGCTTCGCCCCGCCCGGCCACTCATAGGCCTTCCGCTCCGGCCAGGGATGGTAGTCGTAGCGGTCATGGGTGGGCAGCATCGGGCACCTCCTGGCCCGTCCTGATGCCGCCGGGCCACGGCGCCGGCAAGTCGTGGCATCCCGATTTCGGACCCGTCGCATCTCGGCTAGAACGCCGCCATGGCATCCCCCGAACCGCGAGCAGAGCACGCCGCCGCTGCCCTGCTGAAGCGAGAGGCCCGGGCCGAGCGGTCGCGCCTCCTCCCGCCTGTCCTCATCGGACTCGGGATCGTCGCCTGTGGCATCGCACAGGCATTTCTTCTGGCGCGGCTTCTGGCGACGCTGCTCGGCCGCGCCGATGCCGGCTGGGCGGAACTCGCCGCCGCGGCGGTGCTGGCCCTGCTCATGGCGGGCCTCGGCATCGCCCAGGAACGCGCGCAGCTCGCGGCCGGCGAGGCCGCCAAGTCCCGCCTGCGCGCCACCGCCTTCGCCCGGCTGCTCGCCGCCGGCCCCGCCGATGACCGCGCCGTGGGCCAGAAGAGCGCCCTCGTCGTCGAACGCATCGAGGCGATGGAAGGCTACTTCGCGCGCTACCTGCCCGCGGCGATGCTGGCGCTGCTCGGGCCGCTGCTGGTCGCGGCCGCGACCTCCGTGATGGATCTGCGCAGCGGCCTGATCCTGCTCGGCTGCGGCCTGCTGGTACCGGTCATCCAGGCCATCACCGGCATCGGCGCCGCCCAGGCCAGCCGCCGGCAATTCGCCGCCCTGCAGCGCCTGTCCGGCCGCTTCCTCGACCGCATGCGCGGCCTGCCGGTGCTGGTGCTGTTCAACCAGCAGCAGGCCGAGGCGACGCGCCTCGGCGCCGCGGCCGATGAGCTCCGCCGCCGCACCATGCGGGTGCTGCGCGTCGCCTTCGTCTCGGCCGGCGCGATGGAACTGCTCATCGCCGTCGCGTTGGCCTCGCTTGCCTACCACCATGGCGCACTGGTCCGAGGCGGCCATCCGGAGCCCGTCGCGGCGCTGTTCACCCTGCTGCTCGTCCCGGCCTTCTTCGCGCCGCTGCGGGCCTTTTCCGCCGCCTATCACGAACAGCTCTCGGCGCGCGGCGCGGCCGCCGACCTCGCCCCACTGCTCGACGCTCCGGACCCCGAGGGCCTGTTGCTCGAGGAAGTCCCGCCCAAGGTCACCATCACCTTCCAGGATGTGACGCTGTCCTACGCCCCCGATCGCCCGCCGGCGCTCGACGGCCTGTCCCTGCGCGCCATGCCGGGGGAAACCGTGCTGCTGACCGGCCCCTCCGGCGCCGGCAAGACCAGCGTGCTGCGCATCCTCATGGGCTTCCGCCGCCCGGATGCCGGGCGCGTCGCCATCAACGGCCGCGACGCGATGCTGCTGAGGCCGGCGGAGCTCCGTCGCCTCTCCTCCTATGTCGGCCAGCGCGCCTTCATCTTCCACGACACGATCCGCGAGAACATCCGCTTCGCCCGCCCCGAGGCCGATGACGCCGCCGTCGAGGCCGCAGCGCGCGCCGCCCAGGTGATGGAATTCGCCGCCGACCTGCCCCAGGGCCTCGACACGCCGGTCGGCGAGGGCGGCTTCGGCCTGTCCGGCGGCCAGGCCCAGCGCGTCGCGGTCGCCCGCGCCTTCCTGCGCGACACGCCGCTGGTGCTGCTCGACGAGCCGACCGCGCATCTCGACCCGGGCACGGAGGCGGTGGTGCTCGACGCGCTGCGCAGGCTCTGCATCGGCCGCACCGCCATCGTCGCCACCCATGCGCGGGTGGCGCGCAACGCCTTCGGCCGCGTGCTGGAGATGCAGGCGGGCCGCGCCGGCGCCCCCCGCATGGCAGGTGAGTGATGCGACACGACGTCTTCCGGGTTCTCCGCCTGTGGCGCGGCCATGCCGGATGGCTGACGGCGGGCGTTGCCATGGCGGTGCTCTCCGCCCTGTCGGGCGTTGCGCTGCTGGTGCTCGCCGCGCGCGTCATCTCGGGCGCCGTGGCGCAGGGCAGCGGCGCGCCCGTGCTGGTGGTGGGCTTCGGGATCACGGCCCTGCTCTGGCTGCGGCCGGTGATGCTGTTCCGTCCCGTCGCCCGGTACCTCGAACGGCTGGTGACGCATGAGGCGACCTTCCGCGCCCTGGCCCAGACCCGGGTGTGGTTCTTCGGCCGCCTGGCCCAGCGCCTGCCGGCCGGGCTCGGCCTGCGCCGCGCCGGCGACCTGCTCGGCCGCCTGGTCGCGGATGTCGAGGCGCTGGACGGGCTCTATCTGCGCGTCATCGTCCCCGCCGCGGCGGCGCTCGCCGTGGTGGTCACCATGGCGCTCGTCGTCGGCGCCGCCTCGCCAGGCCTCGCGGCCATCCTGGCCCTGCCGCTCGCCGCCGCGCTGGTCCTGCCGATGCTGCTCGCCCCCGCCGCGGCGCGGGCCGGGGCCGAGGTCGCCGAGGCCCAGGGTGCGCTGCGCAGCGCCGTCGTCGAACCGCTGACGGGACTCGAGGACACCCTCGCCGCCAATGGCGAGGCCCGCGCCGCCGCGCGCGTGGCGGCCGAGGGCGCGACCCTCGCCGCCGCGCAGACGCGCCTCGCGCGCCGCGCGGCCTGGGGCGGCGCGATGGGCTCCCTGCTGACCCAGGTGGCGCTGCTCGGGTGCCTCGCCTGGGCGCTGGCGTCGCGGGACCATGCTGTCGCGACCGGGCTGCTCGCGGTCTTCCTTGCCTTCGCCGCCGCCGAGGCGCTCAGCCTGATGCCGCGTGCCGGCGCCGCGCTCGCCGCGGCCGGCGCCGCCGCGCATCGGCTGTTCGAAGCCGCCGACACCCCCGAACCCGTGCCCGACCCTTCCGCGCCGGCGCCGCTGCCGAAGGGCCATGCGCTGCGCCTGTCGGGCGTCACCTTTGCCTGGGCCCCCGACCGCCCGGCCGTCTTCGACGGGCTCGACCTGGACGTGCCCGAGGGCGCGCGCATCGCGTTGCTGGGCCCCTCGGGCGCCGGCAAATCGACGCTCGCCGCCCTGCTGCTGAAATTCGCGGCGCCGCAATCCGGCAGCATCACGCTGGGCGGGATCGACATCGCGACGCTGGCCGCGGCCGATCTGCGCCGGCGGGTCGCCTGGCTCACCCAGGATGCGCGGCTGTTCGACGACAGCATCGCCGCCAATCTGCGCCTCGCCGCGCCGGAGGCGACCGAGGCCGAACTCTGGCGGGCGCTCGACCGCGCGCAGATCGGGGACCTCATCCGCAGTCTGCCCGAAGGGCTGGAAACCCAGTGCGGCGAAGGCGGCACGCGCTTCTCCGGCGGCCAGGGCCGGCGCCTCGCCTTGGCCCGCACGCTGCTCTCCCCCGCCTCGGTGCTCATCCTGGATGAACCGGCCGCCGGTCTCGATGCCGATACCGAGCGCGCCTTCCTCGCCACGCTGGACGAGGCGATGGCGGGCCGCAGCGTCATCCTGATCCTGCACCGGCTGATCGGCGTCGAGCGGCCAACGCGCATCCTGCGCCTGGTCGGCGGCCGGGCGATCCCGGCCACCGGTTGAGAGACCGTTTGAAAAATCCGGCACCAGCCCTCATCCCCGCCGGGCCACCCCATTCAGCATACTGACGTTGGATGGCCGGCTGGGGATGCGGGCCGGTGCCGGACAGCAAATGCGCCGATTGGCGCATTTCCACGCGGCCTCTCGACGGGATCAGCCGGCCGCGGCGGGCTTGCCGATCGGAATGCGGTTGGCCTTCGCCTCGGCCTCGGGCGGCCGCTTCAGGGTGACGGTCAGCACGCCCTTGTCGAAGGCGGCCGTCGCATCGGCCGGGTTGGGCGACCAGGGCAGGGCGAGGCTGCGCCGGAAGCTGCCATAGGACCGCTCGGCGAGGTGAAGGCCCTCCTTATCCTCGGTCTTCTCCGCGCGCTTCTCGCCGGACAGGGTCAGCATGTCGCCGTCCAGCGATACCTCGACATCCTTCTCCTCGATCCCCGGCAGCTCGGCGGTGACGGTCAGGCCCTCGGCGGTCTCCTTCACCTCGATCTTGGGTGCGAAGCCCGTAACCGAGGCAGGGCTGCCTCCGAACATTTGATCGAAGACCCGGTTCACCTCCCGCTGTAACGTTCCGAACAGGTCGGACGGGTTTTCCGGGCGCGGCATTGGAAGACGGGCACTCATGGCTTTCTCCCTCCTTGCACGCTGGCAGGGCCGGTCGAAGGGCCCACAGGCCAGTGGGATCTGGGTAGCGCCACTGGCACCGAAGGTGCTTTGCCCTGGATCAACCTCTGTGGGGCGCCATTGGTGACCATGTCGTTGCAGACACTGCCCCGCCCGCTCGACCCGGCGAAGTTCCGCGATCCTGCCGTCACCGCCAAGGGCGAGCCCCGGGCGAGCGTGCCGCTGACCGGCCTGCGCACCCTCTGGGTGAATACCGGCACGCTGTGCAACATCACCTGCCGGCATTGCTACATCGAGAGCAGCCCGACCAACGATGCGCTCGTCTATCTCGGCGCCGCCGAACTGGCGGCCTATCTCGACGAGGCTGCGGCCCTCGGCATGCCGCTCACCGAGATCGGCTTCACCGGCGGCGAGCCCTTCCTGAACCGCGACCTGCCGGCGATGCTGCGCGACGTGCTCGGGCGCGGGCTGTCGGCCCTGGTGCTGACCAATGCCATGAAGCCGATGATGAACCATGCGTCGGCGCTGCTCGCCCTGCGCGAGGCCTTCGGCGATCGGCTGACCCTGCGGGTCTCCCTCGACCACCACGATCCGGTGCTGCACGACGCCGAACGCGGGGACGGCAGCTTTGCGAAGACCCTTGATGGGCTGGTCTGGCTCGCCCGCCACGGCTTCCACATCCATGTCGCCGGCCGCGCCGGCTTCGGCGTCGGGGCCGAGGCGGCGATGCGGGCCGGATACGCCGCGCTCTTCGCCGCCCTTGGCATCCCGGTCGATGCCGCCGACCCCGTGGCGCTGATGCTCTTCCCCGAGATGAATGCCGGCGCCGACGTGCCGGAGATCACCACCGCCTGCTGGGGCATCCTGCGCAAATCGCCCGACAGCCTGATGTGTGCCTCGGCACGGATGGTGGTGAAGCGCCGCGGTGCCGCGCGGCCATCGGTCGTCGCCTGCACGCTGCTGCCCTACGACCCGCAATTCGAACTCGGCGAATCCCTGGCCGAGGCCGCGCGGCCGGTGGCCCTGAACCACCCGCATTGCGCGACATTCTGCGTGCTCGGCGGCGCGGCCTGCTCGCGCTGATCGCGCGCCAGTTGACGGCCATGCCGGCTTCGCGCGACCAAGGGGGCATTCCAACCCGGAGTCGTTCCAAGATGCGCCGCCGCACCTTCTTCGCCGCCGCTCCCGTCCTGCTGGCCGCTGCCTGTGCGACCCAGGAACCGCAGGGCCGTGCGATCACCGTCTTCTTCACCGAGGACAGCGCGCAGCTCGGCCCCGAGGCACAGGATGTGGTGAAGGGCGTCGCCGAGCGCGCCAAGACCATGCAGGGCCCCGTGTCGGTGCTCGGCTTTGCCGGCCCGGCGGGCGGCGTCGCCTATAACCGCGCATTGTCCGAGGCGCGCGCTCAGCATGTCGCCGACCTGCTGGTGCAGTTCGGCGTCGCGCGGGACCGCATCCGCATCGTGCCGCGCGGCCCGGTGCCCTTCGAGGCGGTGGCGACCGAGAGCCGGCGCGTCGAGATCCGCATCGGCGCCTGATGCGCACCCCGGAGGACCCGAGCGAGGTCCTCCGCCGCGTCTTCGGTTATGAGAATTTCCGCGGGCGGCAGGAGGAGATCGTCCGCCACGCGACGGAGGGCGGTTCCGGGCTGGTGCTGATGCCGACGGGCGGCGGCAAGAGCCTCTGCTTCCAGGTGCCGGCCCTGTGCCGCAACGGCGTCGGCATCGTCGTCTCGCCGCTGATCGCGCTGATGGAGGACCAGGTCGCCGCCCTGCGCCAGCAGGGTGTTGCCGCCGCCGCGCTGCATTCCGACCTGCCGCCGGAGGAAGCGCGCACCGTGCTGCGCGACCTGCACCAGGGCCGGCTGAAGCTGCTTTACGTCTCGCCGGAGCGCCTGACGCTGGACGGCATGCTCCAGCGTCTCGATGAACTGCCCATCGCCCTCTTTGCCGTGGATGAGGCGCATTGCGTCAGCCAGTGGGGGCATCACTTCCGGCCGGAATACCGTGGCCTCGGCGTGCTGGGGCGGAACTTCCCGGGCGTGCCTCGCCTTGCGCTGACCGCGACCGCCGACCCGCGCACGGTCGAGGACATTCGCGTCCAGCTCGACCTGACCGAGGCGCCGGTCTTCCGCGCCTCCTTCGACCGGCCGAACATATTCATCACGGCGGCGCCGCGCGAGAGCGAGCGCGGCCAGCTTCGCGCCCTGATCCGCGAGGTGGGCGGCTGCGGCATCGTCTATTGCGGCAGCCGCGCCAAGGCGGAATCGACCGCCGAGTGGCTGCGCACGGACGGGCACGACGCGCTCGCCTTCCATGCCGGGATGGATGCGGCGGACAAGCGCGACGCCCATCGCCGCTTCGCCCGCGGCGACGATGTCATCATGGCGGCGACGATCGCCTTCGGCATGGGCATCGACCGCCCGGATGTGCGCTGGGTGGCGCATCTCGACCTGCCGCGCAGCCCGGAGAGCTGGTACCAGGAGATCGGCCGTGCCGGCCGCGACGGCGACCCCGCCCGCGCGCTGCTGCTGTTCGGTGCCGGCGACATGGCGATCGCGCGGCACCGCATCGCCGAGAGCCCGGCGAGCGACGAGCAGAAGCGCGTCGAACGCTCCCGGCTCGATGCCATGATCGCCATCGCCGAGGCGGCGACCTGCCGTCGCGCCCTGCTGCTGCGCTGCTTTGGCGAGGAGCCTGCCACTCCCGAATGCGGCGCCTGCGACATCTGCAAGACGCCGCCGCGTCTGTTCGACGGGACGGTGGCGGCGCAGAAGATGCTCTCGGCCGTGGTGCGGACCGGGCAGCGCTTCGGGCTTGGCCATGTGGTGGACGTGCTGCGCGGGCGGCTGACCGACAAGGTGGCGCAATTCGCCCATGACAAGCTGCCGACCTTCGGGGTGGGCAAGGATTTCTCCGACAGCGCCTGGCGTGGCGTGGCGCGGCAGCTCGTCGCGCGCGGAGCGCTCGACGTGGTTGTCGAGAACCATGGCGAGCTGGTCGCGACCGAAGCGGCGCGTCCCGTCCTGCGCGGCGCGGAGCCGGTGATGCTGCGCGAGGACACGGTGCAGTCGGCGCCGAGGCGGTCGGCCGGTCATGGCCCGCCGCCGGTCTCCTCGGGCGATCCGCTGTTCGATGCGCTGCGGCTGTGGCGGCGTGGTGTGGCGCAGGCGCAGGGGGTGCCGGCCTATGTCGTGGCCGATGACCGGACGCTGGGCGGCATTGCGGCGGCGAGGCCCGGGAACATCGATGCGCTGCTGGAGGTGCCGGGGATGGGGCGGTCGCGCGTGGAGCGCTATGGTGACGACATCCTCCGCATCATTCGCGAGGAAGGCTGAACGCGCCGCGCCTGCATGCGTTGTGATGCATTGCATGGGCGAAGCGAAAGTTCGTCGCTAGGGTGCCGCCGCTTATTGAAGGGGGACCACGACATGCGCCGTTCGATGCTGATGACCGCTGCCCTGATGGCGATGATCGCCGTCGCGCCGGCGCGGGCCGACGACATCTCCGACGCGATCGGGGAGGCGCAGCGCGCCTATCAGGGCGGGCAGTTCCAGGCGGCGCAGACCGCGTTGCAGGAGGCGCTGCAACTGCTGCAGCAGCGCGGCGCGGCGAACCTGGCCGCGGCGCTGCCCGATGCGCTGCCGGGTTGGACCGCCGAGGAGGCGACGTCGAACGCTGCCGGGGCTGCCGGACTGTTCGGTGGGTCGATGGCGTCGCGCACCTATCGCAACGCGCAGGACCAGACGGTCGAGATCCAGGTGATGAGCGACAACCCGATGATCGCTCAGCTTGCCGCGGTGCTGGCCAATCCGATGCTGGCCGGGGCGATGGGGCGGCTCGTGCGGGTTGGCGAGCTGCGCGCCATCCAGGCCAATGACGGCAATGTCAGCATGCTGGTGGACAACCGCATCCTGGTGCAGGTCCAGGGCGACGCGCCGGCGGACGCGAAGCTCGCCTACGCCCGTGCGATCAACGTGGCGCGGCTGGCGGGGCGCTGAGGCGCCGGACGAGGCCGTGCCGCCCAGCGGCGCGGCGCAAGATGGGCACCCCGTCGCCGCCTGAACGCAGCCGGAAGGGGTTGCCGACGAGGGTTCCGGCAGGGCGGTGGTGATCGCCGGGGACCGCGCCGCTTGGCGGGTCCCCGGCGGGGCCAATCAGGCCTCGGCCTTGTGGGGGACTTCCTTCTCGGCGAGCAGGGTCGCCAGCTCGCCGGACTGGAACATCTCCATGACGATGTCGCAGCCGCCGACGAACTCGCCCTTCACATAGAGCTGGGGGATGGTCGGCCAGTTGGTGAAGGCCTTGATGCCCTCACGGATCTCCATGTCCTCGAGCACGTTCACGCCCGAGAAGGGCACGCCCATGTGGGTCAGGATCTGAACGACGCGCGCGGAGAAGCCGCACTGCGGGAAGACCGGCGTGCCCTTCATGAAGAGCACCACGGGGGTCTCGTCGATGGTGGCCTGGATGCGGTCGAAGGTGGGGTTCGACATCGGGTCTGGGTCCTATTCCGGAGCGGAGGTCTGAAGGGCCAGCGCGTGCAGGACACCGCCCATGCGGCCCTGCAGCGCGGCGTAGACGATCTGGTGCTGCTTCACGCGGGAGATGCCGCGGAAGGACGCCGAGACGACCTTGGCGGCGTAGTGGTCGCCGTCACCGGCCAGGTCCTCGATGGTGACCTCGGCATCGGGGAGGGCGGATTTGATCAGCGCCTCGATCTCTGCCGGTTGCATCGCCATCAGGCACGTCCTTCCATCAGGGCGGGGAGCGTCGCTTCGTTCGCCTCCCGCAGGGTCGACACCGATATGGACCGGCCGCCGCCCAAATCCAGGGCAGACCCGCCGGAACGGCCGAGCCGGTAGGCGGGCACACCCGCCAGCTTGGCCTCGGCCAGGATGGCAGCGGCGTCGGAGACTGCAAGGACGTAACGGGCCTGGTCCTCGCCGAACCAGAAGGCGTGGGCGGGCAGGGCATCCCAGGCGGGGGCGAGGGTCGCGCCGGTGTTGGTCGCCATGGCCATCTCGGCGATGGCGACCAGCAGGCCGCCATCGGCGCAGTCGTGGCAGGCCAGCACATCGCCGGCGAGGATCTGGGTGCGGACGAAGTCGCCGTTGCGGCGCTCCGCGGCCAGGTCCACCGGGGGCGGGGCGCCTTCCTCGCGGCCGGCGATGTCCCGCAGCCAGAGGGATTGGCCGAGGTGGCCGGCGGTGGTGCCGACCAGGACCAGCTCCGCGTTCGCCGGCATGCCGAGGCCGATGGCGTCGGCCGCGTCGTCGATCACACCGACGCCGCCGATGGCGGGGGTGGGGAGGATCGCCCGGCCCTCGGTCTCGTTGTAGAGGGAGACGTTGCCGCTCACGACCGGGAAGTCGAGTGCGGTGCAGGCGGCGGCCATGCCGCGCACCGCGGAGGCGAACTGGCCCATGATCCGCGGCTTCTCGGGGTTGCCGAAGTTCATGTTGTCGGTGATGGCGAGCGGCAGGGCGCCGGTGGCGGTGATGTTGCGCCAGGCCTCGGCGACCGCCTGGGCGCCGCCCGCCTCGGGGTCCGCGAGGACGTAGCGGGGCGTGCAGTCGGTGGTCATGGCCAGGGCGCGGTCGTGATCCTCGATCTTCACGATGGCCGCGTCGGCGCCGCCGGGGCGGTGGACGGTCTGGCCGTTCACCAGGGCGTCGTACTGGTCCCAGATCCAGCGGCGGGAGCAGAGGTCCGGGGTCGCGACCAGGGTCAGCAGGGCCTGTTCGATGCCGACCGGGTCGGGGATCGAGGCCGGGGCCAGGAGAGGCTGCTTCGGGGTGTCCTCGGTGGGGCGGCGGTAGAGGGGGGATTCCGATTCCAGCGGGGCGAGGGGGATGTCGGCCTCGATTTCCCCCTTGTGGCGGATGACGATGCGGCCGGTGTCGGTGAGGTGGCCGATCACCGCGAAGTCCAGCTCCCACTTGGTGAAGATGGCCTCGGCCATCGCCTCGCGGCCGGGCTTGAGGACCATGAGCATGCGCTCCTGGCTCTCGGAGAGCATCATCTCGTAGGCGGTCATCCCCTCCTCGCGCTGGGGGACGTTGTCGAGGGTGAGGTCGATGCCCATGCCACCTTTGCCGGCCATCTCGACACCGCTGCTGGTCAGGCCCGCGGCGCCCATGTCCTGGATGGCGACGATGGCGTCGGTGGCCATGAGTTCCAGGCAGGCCTCGATGAGGAGTTTTTCCGCGAAGGGGTCGCCGATCTGGACGGTGGGGCGCTTTTCTTCGGAGTCCGCGGAGAATTCCGCGGAGGACATGGTGGCACCGTGGATGCCGTCGCGGCCGGTCTTGGAACCGACATAGACCACGGGGTTGCCGATGCCGGTGGCGGCGGCGGTGAAGATGCGGTCGGCCTTGGCGATGCCGACCGTCATGGCGTTGACCAGCGGGTTGCCGTTGTAGGCGGGGTGGAAGTTGACCTCCCCGCCCACCGTCGGGACGCCGACGCAGTTGCCGTAGCCGCCGATGCCGCGGACCACGCCGTCGATCACCTGCTTCATCCGCGGCGCGTCCGGGGCGCCGAAGCGCAGGGCGTTGAGGTTGGCGATGGGGCGGGCACCCATGGTGAAGACATCGCGCAGGATGCCACCGACCCCGGTGGCCGCGCCGTTGTAGGGCTCGATCCAACTGGGGTGGTTGTGGGATTCCATCTTGAAGACGGCGGCCAGGCCATCCCCGATGGCAATGACGCCGGCATTCTCCCCCGGGCCCTGGATGACCCAGGGGGCCTTGGTGGGGAGTTCCTTCAGCCAGACGCGGCTGGATTTGTAGGAGCAGTGTTCCGACCACATCACCGAGAAGACGCCGAGTTCGGTCAGCGAGGGGGTGCGGCCGAGGATGGCGAGGGCGCGGTCGTATTCGTCCGGCTTGAGGCCGAATTCGGCGGCAAGCTGGGCGGCACGGGCGGGGTCGAGGGGCGTGGGCGCGGCGGCGGTCATGGGCGCGTTGTGGGTAGCGCGCGTGCCGCTGTCCAGTGGGTGCGTGCGCGGGGCTGGTCATGACCAGCCGAGGCGCTGTTTTCGGGTGAGGTGCTTGATGCCGCCGGCCATGCGGTGGAGGTGTTTGAGGGCCTTCAGGTAGCCGAGATAGGCGGCGATCTGCTTGCGGGTGGAGGGCATGGCCGGGAGGCGCATGGCCTTCAGCTTTTCGGACAAATCGGGGTTGGGGAGCTTGGAGGGCGGGCCGTTCAGGGCGGTGAGGAAGCCGAGGCGGCGGATGAGGACGATGAAGCGGAGACCGCGGAGGCGGATGGCGCGGCGGCAGGCGCGGAAGATGAGGGGGGCGATCTCATTCAGCGGGTGTTTGGGATCGTTTTCCTTGATGGCTTCGAGGAGGCGTTCCCACAGGCCGGCATGGGTCAGGCGGCGGAAGTAGCGGGAGACGGTGTCGGGCTTGCCGTGTTCCGGGGGGAGGGCGCGCCAGGGGTCGGTGGTGCAGGCGAGGTGGAATATGGCGTTCATGCGGGCCTTGAGATCGCTGATCTGGCGGCCGGCGGGGGAACGGGGGAGGATGAAGGGGAGGAGGGCGTGAAATTGGAGGGGGGTGAGGGGGTGAGCGCGCATCGGGAAATAGGAACATATTCCCGAGCAAAGTGCAACGATAATCTGGCACATGCCCGTCTCGACACGAACTGCTACCTCGACAATATCACTTCGGTGTGTGGCGGATTCCAATCACCATAAGTCGAATCGCTTCGCCGCCGCGATCCCTTACAAAGTACCCTTCAAGATAAACCTGATCCACCTTCATCTTGTCTATTAATTTCTGCTTAATAACGGGCAATATATCTGAAGGTATATTGAAACTCAATATTTTAGTATTGTTTTCAATTTTTACTTTTCCCCAACCATTATCCTTGTTGAACTGCGTAATATTACCGAGGATAATATCCGTATAATCATCAACGATCGCCGTTTCGATGGATTGAGCTAACTTCTGATCGAGAAAAAGAATTGGCTGAGTTTGGGCTGTTTCGTTGGGTAAAACCTGGAGCGAGGTGGCGCTCCTCCGCAAGGGGACAGACATTTCCTTGAGGAGGGGCGCGGACATCGATATTAATTTTTGCGCACTTTCCTTGTCGATTTTCATAATCTCCGCTTTTTTGGCGTTGAGCCTCCTTTCCCGATAGAGCTCGGCGGCACGACGCTTAACCATATCCTCAATGGGAGCAGGCAAAGCAGTATTTAGATCTCCCGATTTTACATATTCCCGCGTTAATTCATCTAATCTCTTAGTAGATACCGTGCCCCCCGAGCTGCGGATAGGGTGGACGTCCTGACCAGGATTTTGTGCTTCTGTGAGAGCGTCTTGGTCGATTTTCTCAACGAGTCGTTCACCTAAAAAAGCCAAAATATCGCCTAATTCAGCGTTCATAAATGGCTTTTTCTCAGTAGTCGGCTCTGTGTTTTCTATGTTTATATTGAAGGAGCCTTCGGAATGAGCGGTCAATTCGATATCAAAATTCACGCCATCCGTAATTTTCTGAGTAAATCTACCTCTATCGCGAAACTGTGTTAACTTTACCAGCAACCTTGCGGCGGCATATTGGAATCGCGCAGACTCGTAGAAATTCATTCTGTGAGAGTCGGCCAAACCGCCTTCAAAGCGAAAAGTTAGCGTTTCTTGCACCTGTGCGCACACTCCCCTGACCGAATCGCCAGCTTGCAAAGGCGTTACAACCTTTGCATGATTTGAATATAGAACCAAATTTACGTGAACTTGCAACCAAGGCTGAGTGCAGCACGACGCGCTAGGAAGAAGCGAGAAGCATGGGCGATATCAGCGTTGGGGCGGTTGGCGCGGCAGCGATAGCAGGTTTTGCATCTTTGCTAGGCCTAATTATCGCTAAAGAACAGAAGGTATCCGAGTTCCGTCAAGCGTGGATTGACGCATTGCGGAAATGTTTTGTGGACTACCTAGTAAATATTAACGCAGTATCTGATAATATAAGGCTCCGTAGTGCTGGTGTTCATGACGATAAAGATGGCCTTTTAGAGGGATACAGGGCATTAAACGAAGCAAGTAATGGGATAAAGCTGAGAATAAATAACAAGGAGAAAACAGCTTCAAAATTATTGAAGACTATGGGCGACTTTGAGGGTCTAGCTTCAGACAATAAGAAGATGACTCCAGAAAATATCAAATTGATAGAAGATAGATTTCTGGACGAATCTCAAGAATTATTGAAATTTGAATGGAAAAGAGTGAAGCGTGGAGAGCATATTTTTGTTTTGATGAAATACATCGCCATACTTATAATATTTCTTTCAGTTCCAGCAACGATTTATCTAATCAAATTTCAGGATCGTGAAATGGAAATGCAATCCATATCGCATTCAAATATGATTCGAGTCGAGGGATTTTCTCCGAGATATTAGAAGACTCGAAGGTGCAGTAACCTTCGTTTCCTGCCGGGGTGCAGGGGAACAGCCCCTGCAAAGCCGCCCGGCGAGAAAGTGCCCCCGCCGAGCGTCGTCCGACAGCGCCCTACTCCGCGTAGTCCGGCTGGGTCCGGTCCAGCATCCGCTTCATCGCGGCGAAGTAGTAGTCGGACCCGCTCATCGCCATGGTCGGGTCTTTCCAGCCGGCCTGTTCGCGCATCTTCTCCAGCACTCCGGGTGCGACGAACCGGCGGCGCTGGCCGGTCCACATGCCGAAGAGCTGCGTGCGGCAGGAGCGTTCGAGGAAGTAGAGCCGGCGGTAGGCCTGGGCCACGGTGTCGCCGATCACGACGACGCCGTGGTTGGCCATCATCAGCACGATGTTGTCGTCCATGAGGGCGGCCATGCGTTCGCCTTCGGCTCAGCCCAACGCGGCATTTGCACGCGCCCTCGCCCGGCTCCGCGGCGCGCCCGTCCTGTCTTTCGGGGCGGGGCGCGCATGCCGAGGGCGCGGTGGCCGATTGACGTGCGCGAGAGGTTTGTCTGGATTGGCTCAAGCGCAAGCTGAATGCGCGTCGCCGGCCGTTGTCGTTGCGCGGCGGGTTGGCCTTGATTTGGATGGAGCACCGGATGTTGGACGGGATCAACTGGCCCGGCGTCGTTTCGCAGGCCCTGCAGACCGGCGGTGCGCTGTTGATGGTGATTGTCGTGTGGACGCTGCCGCGCGCCGTTTGGCGCGGCGCCTTGTGGTGGTTCAATTCAGGCAGTGACCGAACCGAGGCTGAACGCGCGGCGCTGGCCAGGTTGCTCGATGAAGCAGAGGAACGCGGATTCAACCGGGGCTGGCGCGCGGCCGAGGAGGCGCTGAACAACAGAACGACAGCGGTCGCGACCACCACCTCCGATGCCGGCGCCGTGGCCGCGCCGCCTCGGTCGCCGGTCTCCTCCGCCGGCCAAACTGCCGTCGAACATGGTTCGCGCAGCTTGTGATCGATCGGAATCGATGGAGAGCCTTGTACGCCGAGACCATACCCTTTGGCTGAATCGGTCTCAGCTTCGTCCCGGGGTCAGCACCGCCTACGTGAACCACGCACGGCGGGTCGTCGACGGGCCTTGTTTCCAGTCGCGCCAGTTCGACACAGATGAAGCGATCTTACAGGCGCGGCCACTGACGTCGCAGACCGATGCAATCCTGCGCGCGCGAGGGTCCGGCAGACCGAAGGTGCAGTAACCTTCGTTTCCTGCCGGGATGCAGGGGAACAGCCCCTGCGAAGCCGCCCGGCGAGGCAGTGCGCTCCGCCGAGCGCCGTCCGACAGCACCCTACTCCGCGTAGTCCGGCTGGGTCCGGTCCAGCATCCGCTTCATCGCGGCGAAGTAGTAGTCGGACCCGCTCATCGCCATGGTCGGGTCTTTCCAGCTGGCCTGTTCGCGCATCTTCTCCAGCACGTCGGGTGCGACGAAGCGGCGGCGCTGGCCGGTCCACATGCCGAAGAGCTGCGTGCGGCAGGAGCGTTCGAGGAAGTAGAGGCGGCGGTAGGCCTGGGCCACGGTGTCGCCGATCACGACGACGCCGTGGTTGGCCATCATCAGCACGATGTTGTCGCCCATCAGGGCGGCCATGCGTTCGCCTTCGGCGTGTTCGTGGGCGAAGCCGTTGTAGTCGTAGTCGTAGGCGATGCGGCCTTCGAATTGCAGGGCGCCCTGGCCGGTCATCTCCAGGGTCATGTCCTCGAGCTGCGACAGCGCCGTCGCGTAGGGCATGTGGGTATGGAGCACGCAGGCGGCGCCGGTGGCTTCGTGGATGGGGGCGTGGATGCAGATGGCGCTGCGGTCGGCGGGGCCGGTGCCTTCGACGACAGTGCCGTCGAAGGCGACCTCGATGAGGTTGCTGGCGGTGACCTCGTTCCAGTGCAGGCCGAATTCGTTGAGGTAGAAGCGGCCCGGGCGGCCGGGGACGAGCAGGGTGAAGTGGTTGTCGATGGCCTCGTGATAGTCGTCGAGGACGGCGAGGCGGTGGGCGGCCGCGAGGTCGATGCGGGCCTGGCGGCGCTGGGCTTCCAGCAGGTCAGGCGCGGTGGGGGTGAGGCTGTCCATGGGTGTCCTTTCCGTCGTCCGACGATGGCCGCTGGCTGACCGGGATCGGGTCGTCGGCGGCGGTGGCGTGGTGCCGCGGCATGGTGGCATCGAACAGCGCGGCGTGTGAACTCACGCCGTTGATGTGTTTGTTGCGCCTGTGTCGGGATTGGCGGCCGATCGCGCCGCCGGATGGTCGCGGCCTGTCTGCCCGCGCGACAGACAGACCGATCGAAGGTGCAGGAAACTGAGTTTCCTGCCGGGGTGCAGGGGCAGAGCCCCTGCGTCGACCTTCCCCGGCAGGAAGCCGTGGGCCTCAGCCGACCTTCGTCACCCCCGGCATGGTCCAGGACCCGTTGAGGATCGACGGGTCGCTTTCGTCCGGCCAGTACATGCGCAGCATCAGCACGAACTTCCCGGCCGGGGCGGGCAGCCAGTTGCTTTCGCGCTCGGCGCCGGGGGAGTCCTTCTGGATGATCAGGTCGACCGATCCGTCCGCGTTGCGCTTGAGGTCCTGGCGCGCGCTGATGGAGTAGCGGTTCAGCGGGTTGGCGACGAAGAAGTAGTTCTCGTCATACATGGTGACGGACCAGAAGCCGCGGGTGGGCGGCAGGTGGCCGGCCGGGAAGCGGATGGTGTAGCGGTTGGCGCCGGAATAGGTCGCGCCGGCCGCGTCGGCGGTCGAGGTCGGGTAGACCGCGTCCTGCGGGCGGTTGGCGCCGAGGCCGATGGCGGTGATCAGGGCGCGCTGGAGGTAGTTGGTGCCGTAGATGCCGGTCTTGGTGGTGAAGGCCCAGCCGTTGATGTGCTGGATGTCGCCGCCGCTGAAGCGGAAGTGCAGCATGATGCGGTCGAAGGCCAGGCGCGGCACGCGGGAGGCGAAGTCGACGTTGAGCTTGGAGCGGTCGAAGCTCTGCCCGGGGACCAGGCCGAGGGCGGCCATTTTCGCGACCATCGGGGCGTCGGCGGCGGATGGGGGGTTGGCCTTCATCAGCTCCGCCATCAGGGCGAAGTAGTCGGGCAGGGACAGGGCGTTGACCTGGTCGCGCACGGCCATGCGCATGTCGATCGCGGGGTCGACGCGGCCGGGCGGCGGGGTGAAGGCGCGGCCGTAGGCGCTGAGCGGGGTGAGCTTGCAGGCGTCCTGCAGGGCGTGGACGGCGGCGTAGTCCTCGGGCGTGCCGGTGCAATAGATGCGGCCGAGGATCCAGACCATGTTGGTCGGCGCCTTGTATTCGGTGACGCCGGCGGGAAGGGTGCCGCGCCAGCCTGGGCCGGTGATGGCGTAGGTCTGCGCGCCGGTGCCGGTGGTACGGCTGCCGGGCACCTGGAAGACGTTGGTCCAGGCGTCGAGCATCGGGAAGAGGAAGTAGCGGCCGGCGAAGTCGGGCAGGCTGAGGATCCAGGGTTCCGCCGACAGGTCGATCCAGGCCGCGGTGTAGAGCGTGTCGGCGTTGGGCGCCGTGACATCGCGGAAGGCGGCGGTGGGGTAGTTCCGCGCCTTGATGAAGTTGCCCATGGGGGCGCGCATGGCTTCCGGGCCGGCGACGTTGGTCATGACGCGGCGGGTCATTTCCATCGTCACGAGGGGGTAGCCGTAGGTGTAGGCCTCGATGGCGGTGGCGAAGTCGGCGGCGCCGTCCAGGAGGTGGGCGACGGGGCCGTCGAATTGGGCGTGGGCGGCGGTGGGGGCCGCGCCGAGCAGCGCGAGGCTGGCCGTCATGGCGTTGCGGCGGGAAAGGGTCACGCGAGGTCTCCTGCAGTCTGTGGCGCGCGGCGGCTGCGTGTGCGGCGCCTCGTCTGGTCGAGGGCGGCGCACCATCCAGGCGGAGTGCTTGGTCGTCCAGCGAAATGAGTGGCCAAATTCGGCTTGTTGCGGCGGGAGGGGGCGGGGCGGAGGGGTTTGGTGAAACTGGCGGGTGCCTGGCCCCGTTGCTTTTCCGAACATTGGAGGAGTTACAGGTCATGCGAACCCTGTCGCGCGTGGTTGCCGGTGCCGTGCTGTCCGCGGTGGTGGGTGTCGGGGCTGCGGTGGCGCAGTCTGCGCCGCCTCTGTCCTTCGTGCAGCCCTTGTCGCCGTCGGCGACGACGGTGGTGCAGGAGAGGCTGAAGGCTGCTGGGGTCTATGACGGGGTGGCGGATGGGGTGTGGGGGCCGGAGAGCCAGCAGGCGCTCGACCGGTTCCAGCAGGCGCGGGGGCTGGCGGTGACCGGGGCGCTGAACCTGGCGACGGCGCAGGCGCTTGGGGTCGGGATGCCGCGGCTGTTGCCGCCGGCGGAACCGGTAGCGGTGGTGCCGGCGGCGGCGGCGCTCAGCCCGCAAGCGGTGCGGAATGTGCAGCAGCGGTTGCGGGCGCTGGGGTTCTATCGCGGTGGCGTGGATGGGATGTGGGGGGCCGGGACGCAGGAGGCGCTGGAGCGCTTCCAGCGGGGCCGGGGCATCGAGGCGACGGGGCAGATCAATCCTGTGACCGCGCAGGCGCTGGGGCTGAATCCGAACAATATGGAGGCTCCGGCGCGGTAGGGCGCTGTCTGGCTGCGAGGGCGGAGTCGAGGTTTACAAGGGCCCTTCGGCCTTTGGCGGGGAGGGTTCGGGAGGGGCAGGGCCCCTCCCGTTCCACGCGCCGAGGCCGCGCCAATTGGGAACCGTGATGGCGGCCATCAGGCATCGGGTTTGGAAAGACGGGCTCGTGAAGGCGCATAGACCCTCTCACGCCGCGCCGTGGGGTGCGGGTCTGGTTTTCACCTCCTGATGCAAGAGGGTTGGGTCCGATGACGAAGGTTCTCGTTCTGTATTATTCCAGCTACGGCCATGTCGAGCAGATGGCCTATGCCGCCGCCGAGGGTGTGCGGGAGGCTGGCGCCGAGGTCGTGGTGAAGCGGGTGCCGGAGCTGGTGCCGGAGGCGGTCGCGAAGGCCAGCCATTTCAAGGTCGACCAGGCGGCGCCGATCGCGACGGTGGAGGAACTGCCGGAGTATGACGCGATCATCCTGGGCGTGCCGACGCGGTTCGGGAACATGCCGGCGCAGATGAAGAACTTCCTCGATCAGACCGGGGGGCTTTGGTTCAACGGGAAGCTGGTGGGGAAGGTGGGCAGCGTGTTCACCTCGACCGCGACGCAGCATGGCGGGCAGGAGAGCACGATCCTGTCGACGCATACGGTGCTGCTGCATCATGGGATGGTGATCGTGGGGCTGCCCTATGCCTTCCAGGGGCAGATGCGGAACGACGAGATCACGGGCGGGTCACCCTATGGCGCGAGCACGATCGCGAATGGGGACGGGTCGCGGCAGCCGAGCGAAAATGAGCTGGCGGGGGTGCGGTTCCAGGGCAAGCATGTCGCGGAGATCGCGAAGAAGCTGGCGGCCTGAGAGACCGTTTGAGAATGCGCCTTGCGGCGCGTTCTCGATGCCGGCCCGCACCGCCACCCGGCTGCCCAACCAGGATGCTGTCGTTGGGGGGCGGGGTGTGGGTGCGGGCCGTTCTCATACCGGCCCTGAGGGGTTCCGTGCGGTGACCCCGGTGCTTTGCGGCGCGGTCGCCGCGCGGTAGTCGTTGGGGCCCCAGGCCCGTTCCTGGTGCCGGGATGGCGGCCGGGGGCGCTCATGGCGCGGGCGACGGGCAGGGTGCAGGGCAGGGGCGGCGATGGGTCGCTCGTGTTCGGGCGCGATCGCATCGGGGCCGGATGGATCGGGATCGGGATTGCGGGGGCGGCGTTCGTTGTGGTCGCCGCGGTGCAGGCGGCGATCGGGTCGCCGGTGGTGATGCTGGCCGTGGGGCCGGTGCTGGGCATGTTCGCGCTGGGCTGTGCGGTGACGCGGCAGGTGCGGATCGACCCGTCGCGGGGCGAGGTGGTCGTGTCGCGGCGGGTGTTGGGGCTGGCGGTGGCGCGGCGGGTGCCGCTTGATCGATTCGGGGCCGTGGTGGTGCGGATGGAAATCATCCGGCCGCGGCGGAGCGTGAGCGACTTGTCGCTGCGCGGGGATCAGGTCCATGCGCATTACGGGCTCAGCCTGGAAGGGCGGCGGCGGGTGCGGCTGGAGTGGCTGTTGCCCCCGGGCGAGCCGGCGGCGCGGCGGGATGCGGCCGAGGGGCTGGCCCGGACGTTGGCGGGGCGGCTGGGGCTTGTCGCGGAGCGGCGCGGGTATGCGGTCGAGTCCGCTCCGGACGGGGTGGTGCTGTCGGTGCCGCGGCGGGGTGTGTCCGCGCGGCTTTAAAGGTGTTCCCGTTCGCCCTGGCGCACGGCAATGTCTCCAGAGCTTTGTTTTCACGGGCATCTTCACCCGATCAGGCGATTCCACCTGATCGGGATCTGCTCTAGGCGCGTCAGGCGGAGACGAGGCTTTCCGCGAGGCTTTCGAACATGGGGAGGCCGTCGGTGCCGCCCATGAGCGGGTCCACCAAGTCCTCGGGGTGCGGCATCAGGCCGCAGATGCGCAGGTTGGGGGAGAGGATGCCCGCGATGTTGCGCGCGCTGCCGTTGCGGTTGGCGGCTTCGGTGACGTCGCCGTTCTCGTTGGTGTAGCGGAAGGCGACGAGGCCTTCGCCTTCCAGGCGGTCGAGCGTCGCGTCATCGGCGAAGTAGTTGCCGTCGCCATGGGCCATCGGGCTGCGGAAGACCGCGCCCTTCTGCCAGCGGGAGGTGAAGGCGGTGCCGGCGCGCTCGACGCGCATGTGGCAGTCCATGGAGAGGAAGCGGAGCGAGGCGTTGCGGAGGAGGCCGCCGGGGAGAAGGCCGGTCTCGATCAGGATCTGGAAGCCGTTGCAGACGCCGAGGATGTGGCCGCCCTTTTCCGCGAAGGCCTTCACGTCCTTCATGATGGGCGATTGGGCGGCCATGGCGCCGCAGCGGAGGTAGTCGCCATAGGAGAAGCCGCCGGGGAGGACGACGAGGTCGAGGTCCTTCGGCAGTTCATCCCGGTGGAAGAGCATCAGCGGCTCGCGGCCGGTGGCGCGCTTCAGCGCGAGGCGCATGTCGCGTTCGCGGTTGGTGCCGGGGAAGGTGATGATGGCGGATTTCATCAGGGGTCTCCGGTCAGCCGAGGGAGATGCGCAGCCAGTGCAGGCCGCCCAGGACGATCATGGTGGTCAGCACGGCGAAGGCCGCGGCAGTGACCCAGCGGTGGACGGTGCGCTTGCCGCGGGCGACCATGGTGAGGCGCGCGGCCTGGCGCTGGGCGGCAAGGCGGTCGTCCCGCCAGCGCAGCCCCATCGCGATGAGGATGGTCAGGGCCACCATCGCGAAGAGGCTGAGGCGGATCATGTCAGGGGATCTCGACCCTGAAGGATTCGATGACCGTGTTGGCGAGGAGCTTGCGGGCCATGTCCTCGGCGGCGGCCTTGGCCTTGGCGGGGTCGGTCTCGGCGAGGTCGAGCTCGATGACCTTGCCGGCACGGACGTCGTTCACGCCGGCGAAGCCGAGGCCTTCCAGGGCGTGGCCGATGGCCTTGCCCTGGGGGTCGAGGACGCCGGTCTTCGGCATCACGTAGACACGGGCCTTCATGGACGGGACATCCGATTCACGTCTCCGCTGCTCGCCATCCCGGGCCGGGCGCGCGTTCCGCGCACCTTGAGCCCGGCGCGCGTTCCGCGCACCTTCAGCCCGGCGCGCATTCCGCGCGACGCACCCCGACGACCGGATGTCACTGCATCACCTCGGGGCCCGACATGTCGCGCGGGCCGGCCTCGGGCAGGATGCCGAGGCGGCGGGCGACTTCCTGGTAGCCTTCCTCGACCTTGCCGAGGTCGCGGCGGAAGCGGTCCTTGTCCATCTTCTCGCCGGTCTTGGAATCCCACAGGCGACAATTGTCGGGGGAGATCTCGTCGGCGAGGACGATGCGCATCTCGTCATTTTCCCACAGCCGGCCGAATTCCAGCTTGAAGTCGACGAGGGTGATGCCGACGCCGAGCAGCAGGCCGCTGAGGAAGTCGTTCACGCGCAGGGTCAGGGCGACGATGTCGTCGAGGTCCTGGGTGGAGGCCCAGCCGAAGCAGGTGATGTGCTCCTCGGCCACCATCGGGTCATTCAGCGCGTCGTTCTTGTAGTAGTACTCGATGATCGAGCGGGGCAGGCGCTGGCCCTCGGTGATGCCGAGGCGCTGCGACAGCGAGCCGGCCGCGACATTGCGGACCACCACTTCGAGCGGGATGATCTCGACTTCGCGGATCAGCTGTTCGCGCATGTTCAGGCGACGGATGAAGTGCGTGGGCACGCCGATCTCGGCGAGCCGCGTCATCAGGTATTCGCTGATGCGGTTGTTGAGGACACCCTTGCCGGTGATGGTGCCCTTCTTCTTCGCGTTGAAGGCGGTGGCGTCGTCCTTGAAGTACTGGACCAGGGTGCCGGGCTCGGGACCCTCGAACAGGATCTTGGCTTTGCCCTCGTAGAGTTGTCGGCGTCGCGCCATCGCTTCAGAATCCTTGCAGCCGCGCAGCCTGGGGGCGGCCGGCGGTCGAGGGGCGCGGTATAGCAAGCGATTCCCCGGAGGGCCATTGCCCTCGGGCGGGTTCTGATGCGCGTCAGGCAGGGAGGGGCAGGGCGAGGGGCGCGAAGGGGGCGGAACCCGGCGGGCCCGGGCAGAAGCGCCATGCCCGGCTGCCATCGGCCCCAAGGGCGAGGAGGCTGGCGCAGACCGTGCCGAAACCCCCGGTCGGCGGGACATTGAGTGTTTCGGCCCGGCCGATGGCCGGGTCGAAGCCGCTGTCGGACAGCAGCGCTTCCCAGGCGGACCAGTCGCCCGTGGCGGGGTTGGGTGCCGGGGCGGCGCGGAAACGCGGCAGGTGGCGTCGGGTGCGGGGACTCGCCAGGTCGTTCGGGTCGTGGGCGGTGACCATGGTCAGGCCCTCCGGCAGCGGCAGCAGATCGGCCTGGCCGGAGCCGAGGCCACGCAGGAAGAACGCCCGCTGCGAATCGGCGATGACCATGTTGAAGGGGCGCCAGTTGCGCGCCTCCAGGGCGGTGATGCGCCGGGTGGCGTCCTCGGCCGAAGGGGCGGCGGCGGCGAGGATCGGAAGCTCGCCGCGGGACCGCTTGCCGGCCTCGGGGCCCAGGCTGCCGGGGCGGTTCAGGACGGCAGCGATGACGCCTTCGGGCCCCAGGGCCATCCAGCTTCCGCCGGCCGTGCGATCGCGGCCGCCGATGAGGCCCGGATGGTCCGGCCACCAGGCGGCCGGAGCG
The DNA here is from genome assembly GCF_019430885.1 of Roseomonas alba. Lineage (GTDB taxonomy): Bacteria > Pseudomonadota > Alphaproteobacteria > Acetobacterales > Acetobacteraceae > Neoroseomonas > Neoroseomonas alba. The sequence goes on from NZ_JAHYBZ010000001.1 coordinate 406,250, forward strand.
TCCCAGGCGCGGTCCAGCCTCTCGTCGCGATTCGCGGCCAGGATCAGGGGCCAGGCATGGCCGGGGCGGTTCAGGACGATGACGGTGCACACCGGCGTATCCTGCCAAGGGTCGGGGCCGTTGTGCAGTCCGGGCGGCCTGCCCGGAAAGGCGTCGCATGGCGTAATGCCGAGGCCGGCGCCGACTCGCTCTCCAACCCGGCTATGCCATTCAGCGTATGGTCGTCGGCCGGCCGGCGCTTGCGTTCAGAGATCGTTTGAAATTTCCGGCACCGGACCTGGACATGCGCCGATCGGCGCATTTCCGAACGGGCTCTCAGAGCCCGCCCGGGACGATGGGTGCGGGCCGTTTCAGGGCGGCCTCCCGGCAGGGTGCAGTGTTTCGGGCCTGTGCCGCGTCGCGGCTGTCACGTCCTGTCCCGGACCCATCGCGCGAAGGCCTCGGGCCGGAGAGGGGCGGATATCGCGAAGCCCTGTCCGTGGTCGCAGCCATTGCCGCGCAGCCAGTCGAGGATGACCTGGCTTTCTATGCCTTCGGCGACGACGCGGCGCTGCAGGGCGTGGGCCATGTCGATGGTCGAGCGGACCATGATGCGGTCGTTTTCGTCCTGTTCCAGGCTTCGTATGAACATGCTGTCAATCTTGACGAATGATGCTGGTATATATTTGAGATATGAGAGGGCGCTTTGCCCCGTTCCAAAATCATCGATACCGATATCAATGCCAATATCCCGCAATTTCTGGATTTTCATGCCGATACTGGCGGGATCGTCCATGCGGGCCGTCTCGGTTAATTCAATATCTATCCAATCTGGCTGTACTTTATGTTTTTTCAGGGCAGAAGACAGGCGATTGTCAAAATCATCATCCAGCAGATCAAGACCGGAAATGTTGATGGATATGCAGACCTCCAACCCATCGGTCCGCCATCTCCTGACTTGAGTCAGGACGTCTTCGATCGCGTACTGGGTCAGCCTGTGGATATTGGACGTCCGTTCAAACAGCGGTACGAATTCGCCGGGAGAAATCGGTCCCAACTGGGGGTGGTCCCAGCGGAGAAGCGCTTCCGCTCCGATGCACCGGTTCGTGCGCAGATCAATCTTCGGCTGGTACTCGACCCGGAGTTGCCGGCCTTCGCCCGTGGCAACGGTCAGGTCCCTCAGCAGGGTGAAGGTCCTGTTGCGCGCTTCGTCCCAGGCCGGCCCGTGAATGCGATAGGCCTCGCGCTCCTCCAGCGCCTGGTGTGCCGCGCTGGTGGCGGCGCGCACGATTTCCTCGGCGCTCCTGCCGTGTTTCGGGAATTCGGCGATGCCGATGCCCTTCGAGGTGGTGAAGGGAATGCCGTCGAGCAGGATCGGCTTGGCCAGATCGGCCGCCAAATGCCGGGCCAGATCCTCTGCCTTGGCCTCGTCGCCATCCCGGACCACGCACGCAAATCGCGAGCCGATCAGATGGTATGGCTCGATTTCCGCAGGAAGCACGCCACGGACCGTCTGCGCCGCGCCGATGTCGAACGAGTCCGCGATGGTGTGCCCGAGCGTCCTGACAAGCTCGGCATACTGGCCTGGCGAGGCTGTCTTGATGACGACCACGGCAAAGGTGCGGCCTGAAGCCTCCGCCTCGGTCGCAAGTTGCCCGACATCGTGCAGCAGGCGGAAGCGGTTCGGCAGGCCGGTGACGCGATCGACATATCCCATCGCTCGGCGAGCCTCGATCTGCGCCATGACCACGCCGGCCAGGGAGCGCAGGATCTGCTGCTGTTCGGGCGAGAATGTCGCGCGTGCCGAGCGATCGATGATGCACAGGACACCGATGGCATCACCCTCGGGTGTTCGGAGGGGGGCACCCGCATAGAAGCGGATCGAGGGCTCGCCCGTGACAAGGGGATTGTTCGCGAAGCGGGGATCGCCTGCCGCATCGTTGACGACGAGGATATCGTCGTCCCGCATCGCGTGGCGGTAGAAGGCGTGCCCAGGCGCGGCCTCCTTTGGCTCCAGCCCGAAATGCGACTTGATCCATTGCTGATCGCGACCGACCAGCGTCATCAGGGCTATGGGAGCATTCAGCAGGTGCGCGGCCAACCGCGTGATGCGGTCGAACTCAGGTTCGGGTGTTTTATCCAGCACGCCAAGGCCATGCAGGGCGGCAAGCCTCGCTTCCTCGTCAGGCGGCACAGAGCCCTTCATCCGCGGAACCTTCAGTACGTGTTGACAGGCGCCTTTGCGCGCATGGGAGTGAGCGGGAATTCTGACGCGCCGTCGGAATCTTGGGCCTGAACATCGTTGAAACCCTTCCGGCAGGCTGGCTCTCGCGGCTGTTTACAACGATCCCGCTACCAGCGATCCCGCAAAGATCATGCCGCATCGCGGGCGACGTAGCGCATCGCCATGCGCTCTCACCCGCCGGGGCATCGCGTGGCCGGAATCATGTCCGGTCCGGAGTCGCAGGCGGCACGTCGCGAGCCGACGGACAAGCCGAAGGGGCGATGCCGCCCCCAAGCGCCGCTGATCCCGTCGCGCCCGGCGGCTACCCGCCAAGCCAAGTCAGGCGGCGCGGCCGGCACTTCGGCCGGTCGCGCCATGGCGGGGATCCGCGCACCGACACTCAAAACCGGAAGTTCAGCGATATCCCCGGCGGCGGCACGTAATAGGCCGGCGGCGCGTAATAGGCCGGCGGCGCGTAGTAGACGGGCGGCGGCGGAGCGTAATAAGCGCGCGGCGGCGGAGCGTAGTAGACCGGCGGCGGCGCATAGTAGCGCGGGGCTACGTAGACCGGCCGCGGCGCCACATAGACCGGGCGCGGCGCATAGTACCGCGGCGGCGGACCCCAGCCCCGGCCCGGGGGCGGACCCCAGCCGCGGCCGGGATGGCCCCGCCAATGGTCGCCACCGGCCTGGGCCGGGGCGGGAAGGGCGGCAACAGCAGCGCCCGCCACGGCGAACACCGCCAGAATTCTGGACAGACGCTTCATCTGATCCCTCCTGTTCACGACAGCACTCTGAACGCACAGAACGGCCGAACAACGGCGCCGTTGCCATGATTTTTCCGCAGGTCTCGCGAAGCTGTGACAGTTCGTTACGGAGGGCATGGGGGCATTCGGGACGCGCGCGGAAGGGCCTTGGCCCGCCTCGGAGCGCGCGCCGCGGAAGGGTTGATGGGCCCTTCCTGCGCATCCCGCTGTGGCGCTGCACGGGCTTCGCCCCTCCAGACCGCCCCGCCAAAGCCCGAACGGCCTTTGGAAACCTCAACCTGGCGCCGGGCGCCACGGACGGCATGCGTGCCGAAGCCCGCTCCTGTGCCTGCAAGGCGCTTCGAGGGGTGCAGCCTTGCCCGCCGGCCGGCATCGACCGCCTGTTGTGACGGAGCCCTTCGGCTTTCTCCCGCGTCCAACGGAACCATCCGGGGGCATGAGGACGGTCTTTCGAACGTCCATGCAGGCCGGTGCCGGACCTTCCAACAGGCTCTCAGGCTTCCCCGAAGACCCGGCGGAACACCGTGTCGACATGGACGAAGTCGCGCTTCGGATCCATCGCCGCTTCCAGCGCGGCCGGGCTCATCAGCGCGGAGACCGCCGGATCGGCTTCGAGATTGGCGCGGAAGTTGCGGGCCGCGGGCGTGCCGAGCGCGGTCCAGGTCGCCATGGCCGCGCGCTGCACGGCGGCATAGGCGTCCTCGCGGCTCATCCCCGCCTGGGTCAGGGCCAACAGCACCTTCTGGCTGTGCACCACGCCGCCCAGCGATTCGAGGTTCGCGGCCATGCGCTGCGGATAGACGGTGAGCTTCTCGATCATCCCGGTCAGCCGGCCGAGCGCGAAGTCGAGCGCGATGGTCGCATCCGGGCCGATCACCCGCTCCACCGACGAATGGCTGATGTCGCGCTCATGCCACAGCGCGACGTTCTCGAGCGCCGGCACGGCATAGCCGCGGATCAGCCGCGCCAGGCCGGTGATGTTCTCGCTCAGCACCGGGTTGCGCTTGTGGGGCATGGAGGAGCTGCCCTTCTGCCCGGGGTGGAAATACTCCTCCGCCTCGCGCACCTCGGACCGCTGCAGGTGGCGGACCTCGGTCGCCAGGCGCTCGATGCCCGAGGCGACCACGGCCAGCGCGCAGAAGAAGGCGGCGTGGCGGTCTCGGGGGATGACCTGGGTGCTGACCGGCTCGACCGCCAGGCCGAGCTTCTCCGCGACGAAGGCCTCCACGCGGGGGTCGACCGAGGCGAAGGTGCCGACGGGGCCGGAGATGGCGCAGGTCGCGATCTCGCGCCGCGCGGCGACCAGGCGTTCGCGCCCGCGGGTGAATTCGGCGTAGTGGCCGGCGAGCTTCAGGCCGAAGGTCGAGGGCTCGGCATGGATGCCGTGGCTGCGCCCGATGGTGGGCGTCATCTTGTGCTCGAGCGCGCGGGTTTTCAGCGCGGCGAGCAGCGCGTCCATGTCCGCGATCAGCAGGTCCGCCGCGCGGGTCATCTGCACGGCGAGGCAGGTGTCGAGCACGTCCGACGAGGTCATGCCCTGGTGCATGAAGCGCGCCTCGGGGCCGATTCCCTCCGCCATGAAGGTCAGGAAGGCGATGACGTCGTGGCGGGTGACGCGCTCGATCTCGTCGATGCGGGCGACCTCGGCCTCGCCGATCGCGGCGGCCCGCGGGGCGCCCTTGTCGCGGATGGCGCGGGCGGCCTCGGCCGGGATGGTGCCGAACTGCGCCATGGCCTCGGCGGCGAGCGCCTCGATCTCGAACCAGATCCGGTAACGCTCGGCGGGCGACCAGATGGCTTCCATCTGCGGACGGGAATAGCGCGGGACCATGGCTGGCGGCTCCGGATCAAATGCCGGCGCGGTTTGGCCCGTGCGGGGCCGCAGCGCAAGCCGGCCCACGGTAAGCGGGCTTGCGGCGCCGCCGGCCCCCCGGTATTGCGCTGCGCATTAATTTCTTGCAACGCGTTCTGGGGCGACTGACATGCTGGAAATGCTGCCCGTGTGGCTTCAGCCACTGGCCACGGTTCTGTTCATCGACGTCGTCCTCGCCGGCGACAACGCCATCGTCGTGGGCATGGCGGCCGCCGGCCTGCCGGCCGATCAGCGCAAGAAGGCGATCTTCTGGGGCATCATCGCGGCGACGATCATGCGCATCGCCTTCGCCTCGATCACGGTGCAGCTGCTCAATATCGTCGGCATCGTGCTGGCGGGCGGCGTGCTGCTGCTCTGGGTCTGCTGGAAGATGTATCGCGAACTGCGCGACGGCGGGCATGACCATCCCGACACGACCGAGCAGCATGAGGGGGCGGCGGCGCTCCAGGGCGCGGCGACCCCCGGGGCGCCCACCAAGACGCTGCGCCAGGCCATCACCCAGATCCTGGTCGCCGACATCTCCATGAGCCTCGACAACGTGCTGGCCGTGGCCGGTGCGTCGAAGGACCACCCTTACGTCCTGATCGTCGGCCTGGCCGTGTCGGTCGTGCTGATGGGCGTGGCGGCCTCGCTGATCGCGAACCTGCTGAACAAGCATCGCTGGATCGCCTGGGTCGGCCTGCTCGTCATCCTCTATGTCGCCGGCAACATGATCTACGAGGGCACCCACCAGGTCACCGAGGCGGTGCCGGAGGCCTATGCCTACCTGTTCCTGCCGCTAGGCTTCCTGGTCCCGGCCATTTCGGGGGTCTTCCCGGTCTGGCTGTGGGTGGGGGCGACGGTGATGCAGATGATCATCTATTCCTCGATCATCACCGTGGTGGCCGGGGTCGTGCGCGACGCGACCCGGCGGCGGGCGACGGCCTGATCGCGCCCATGGCCGGCCCGTGCCGGCAATGCGGCGGGGGCGGTCTTGCTTTGGCCGAAATTGCCTGCGTTTCTTCGCCCCGCCCGGCGCGCATCCGCGCGCCGGATGCAGTTGGGGGGCAGGCGATGACGCAACGGCGAGATAGGGCGGTCCGGGGGCGGCGGCGAATCAGCGGTCTTGTGCCCTGCCTCATCCTCGCCACGGCCGGTTGTGCCGCGCTGAACCAGGCCCAGGCGCCGAGCCTCGACACCATCGCCCAGGCCATGCCGCAGCAACTCGCGGGCTTCACGCTCGGTGAGACGGCGCGGCGGCCCGGGCCGTCCCTGTCGCTGGACTATGCGACGCCGAACCGTGGCGCCGTGGGATCGGTGCTGATCTTCGGCGGGGCGACGCCGGCGCCGAGCGATCCGGCCGCGCCTGGCATTGATCGCGAGCTGACCGCCGCGGTCGCCGAATTGTCGGAAGCGCCGCAGGGCAGGACGGGACGCCGGCTGGCCGAGCAGGAGCGGGTGACCCTGGCCGAGGCCGGCCTGCGCTGCGCGGTGTTGACCGGCGCCTTCGGACGCGCCCCCGTGGTCCGCCATGTTTGCATCGGCGGGGCGCAGGGACGCTTCGTGAAGGTCCAGGTGACGATGGCCGAACGCCGGCCGGCACAGGCTGACCCGACGGCGTTTGCCGCGGCGGCGCTGCAGGCGGTGCGGGGCGCCGGGGCGTCGTAGGGCTCGATTGGAGAGGGGGTTCTCTCCTTCTCCGCACCTTGGAGGCCGTGCCGCCAAGCCCGGCAAAGGCCGTCCTGACTACCCCGATACTTCCGTTGCGCAAGCTGGAGGGCTTTGCCCCTCCGGACCAGCCCAGCACGCGAACTCATTCACAGTGCTTCGCGACCCGAATGAGAGCCCGCATCGGCCGAAAGGCCTCTGCAAACCTCCATGTGGCGCCAGGCATCGCTGCTAAAATGGATGCCGAAACCCGCATTTGCGCAGGACGCAAGCTGAGCGGGTCGAGCATGTCCGTCCTGCCTGGCGCCAGCAGATTACGGTCCAGGTGCTCCAGGCACCGGCAGGGTGGTTCGGAGGGGCAGCGCCCCTCCGATTTCCGGGGAGGGGCAAAGCCCCTCTCTGGCCTTCGTCGCGCGATTCTCCGCCGGATTTCAGCGCAGGCAGCGCAGGAACAGCGTCGAGGCGTGCGCGACCTCGCCGATCTCGGCGGCGGTGCGCAGCGCGCCGGTCGGCTCTTCCATCTGCGGCTGCACGCCGTGTTCGCGCAGGAAGTCGATGGCCTCGGTGTGCTTCACCGCGAAGTTCACGTTCTGCGGGATGTCGCCGGTCGCCTGGGCGATGCGCTGGGCATTCAGCTTGGAGACGATGACGCCGACGATCTGGCCGTGCAGATCCAGCAGCGGCCCGCCGGAATTGCCCTGCTGCACCGGCGCGCTGATCTGGATCTGGCGCGGGTTGTCACCCAGCCCGGCGAGGGCGGATACGTCGCCCGTGGTCAGGGTGGGACCGGAGGAGAGCAGCCCGGCGAGCGGGAAGCCGTAGGTCACGACGTTCTCGCCGCGGCGGACGGCGGTGCTGCGGCGGAAGGACAGGACCGGGCCGGCATCGGCGTCGGTGCGCAGCAGGGCGAGGTCGCGTTCCTCGTCGACGGCGATGACGGTGGCCGCGATGTCCTGCCCGCCCTGGGTACGCGCGGTCATGGCCGTGCAGCCGGCGGCGACATGGTGGTTCGTCATGACCTGGCGCGGTGCCACGACGAAGCCGGTGCCGGAGGAGACCGGGCGCGGCGGCTGTCGGCCCCCCGCCTGTGGCCCTGGACTGGGGCCGAGGCCTGCCTGCGGACCGGGTGCGCGGCCGCCACCGAGCGGCGGCGGCTTGTCGCGCGGCAGCGCGGCCATCTGGCTGGGGGGACGGGGCCCAGCTCCGGGCTGCGGGGGCCGCGGGAAGGCCTGCTGGCCGCCGAGCGGCGGGGGCTTGTCGCGCGGCAGCGCCATCTGCGGCCGTGCCTGCGGGCGTTGCGGCTGTGGGGTGAATTGCGGCCCCTGCTGCGTGGGCGGGGGCGGGAGGTTGCCGAGTGACCCGCCGCCCCAGCCCTGGCCCGGCTTCTGGGCGAGGGCCGGCAGCGCGGCGCAGGCGGCGGCGAACGCGACGAGCGGCAGGATGGAGCGCATGGACCGGAGCGTGCCGGGTTGGCCCCTGGGTGGTCAACGGGTCCGGCGTGACCGGACGCACGCCGCGCGAAATCCTTCAGTGATCGTTCGGACAGTCCGGCACCGGCGCGCGCCCGCCCATTTTGGATGCTGTCATCGCACGCGGGCCGGCGCCGGAGGCGAACATGCGCCGGACGGCGCATGCCCCGATCAGAGGAAGCCTTCGCGACGGAAGGAGAGGTGGTGTCCGTTGCCGATGATCAGGTGGTCGTGCAGCACGATGCCAAGGCTCGCCGCGGCGGCCTTCACTTCCTGCGTCATGTCGAGATCGGCGCGGGAGGGGGAGGGGTCGCCCGAGGGGTGGTTGTGGACCAGGATCAGCGCCGTCGCCTGGAGTTCGAGGGCGCGGCGGACGACCTCGCGCGGATAGACGGGGGTGTGGTTCACGGTGCCGCGGGCCTGGGCCTCGTCGGCGATCAGGCGGTTGCGGGTGTCGAGAAAGAGGACGCGGAACTGCTCGACCCTTTCGCGCGACAGGGCGGCGGTGAGGTAGGCGAGCAGGCGGTCCCAGTTGTTGAGGACGGGGCGGTCGAGGACTTCCGCGCGGGCGAGACGCAGGGCGGCGGCCTGGACGGTGCGTAGGGCGGCGGCGCCGGCCTCGCCCAGGCCCTCGATCTCGCGCAGGTCCTGCAGCGGGGCGGAGAGGGCATTGGCGAAGGAGCCGAAGCGGGCGAGCAGCGCGCGGGCGATCGGCTTGGTGTCCCGCCGCGGCAGGGCGAGGAAGAGCACCATTTCCAGCAATTCGTGGTCGAGCAGCGCGTCGGGGCCGGCGGTCAGCAGCTTGCCGCGCATGCGGGCGCGATGGCCGAGATGGCCGGGGGGATCGGCGTCGCCGGTCGAGGCTGGGACCAGGTCGGCGAGCAGGCCGGGGCTGGCCTCGGCGAAATGCTTGGGTCGCGCCATGCCGGCTCCGCGGGCGCCGCCGGACCGCCCGGCGGATACCCAACCCAAGGTAGATTATCGGCGCCGAAAATCAAACCGCTCGACTGACGCCCCGTGGGATCAGCCGGCCAGGTGCGGCTTGTGCAGGCCGGCGGGGGAGAGGGTGAAGATCTCCACCCCGGTCTCGGTCACGCCGACCATGTGCTCGTACTGCGCCGAGAGCGAACGATCGCGCGTCACGGCGGTCCAGCCATCGTCGAGGATCTTCACCTCGGGCCGGCCGGCATTCACCATGGGTTCGATGGTGAAGAACATGCCCGGGCGCAGCTTGGGGCCTTCGCCGGGCCGGCCGAAATGCAGCACGTTGGGCGGCGCGTGGAAGTGGCGGCCAATGCCGTGGCCGCAGAAGTCGCGCACCACCGAGAAGCGCTGCTTCTCGACATAGGTCTGGATGGCGTGGCCGACATCGCCGAGCGTCGCCCCCGGCTTCACCGCTGCGATGCCGCGCATCATCGATTCATAGGTCACGTCCATCAGCAGCCGTGCCTTGGTCGACGGCGTGCCCGCAACGTACATGCGGCTGCTGTCGCCATACCAGCCATCGAGGATGACGGTGACGTCGATGTTGACGATGTCGCCATCGGCCAGGACGCGGTCGCCCGGGATGCCGTGGCAGACCACATGGTTGACCGAGGTGCAGGTCGACTTGGTGTAGCCGCGATAGCCGAGCGTCGCCGGGATGGCGTGGTGCGCGATCATGAAGTCGTGGCACAGCCGGTCGATCTCGCCCGTCGTGATGCCAGGGCGGATGTGGGGCGCGATCATGTCGAGCGTCTCGGCGGCCAGGCGGCCGGCCTTGCGCATGCCCTCGAAATCCTCGGGGCGGTGGATGATGATCCGACGCGGTTCGCCGCCGTGCTGCTCCATCAAAACTGTCCAGAAACCTTGCGTGACGTGAGCGCCGAAGATGCTCCCGCGCACCCCCGGTTGCAAGGAGAGGCTCAGCGCCCGGTGCCGGGTGCAGGCATGCGCCGGACGGTGATCGTCCAGTGGGTGTTCCGATGATCCGGCTGGGTCCGCGGGAAGAAGCCGGAGGGGCTCCGCCCCTCCGGACCACCCCGCCAGGGGCTTGGAGCCCCTGGACCGCAATCTGTTGGCGCCGGGCGGAGAACTCATGCTGCACCCTCCCAGCGCGCTTGGTGCGCGAGAGCGGGTTTCGGCAACCATTCTGTCGGCGGCGCACGATGCCAAGCTACGGTTTGCGAAGGCCGTCCTCATGACCGCGATGCGTCCGCCGTGGAACCGAGAGAGGCGCTGCCCTCGCTCCGCCTGACCCCGCCAAAGGCCGGAGGGCCCTTGGAAACCTCGCTTTGGCATCGTGCACCGCGGGCGGCATGGATGCCGAAACCCGCTCTCGCGCACCAAGCGCGTCTTGCGGGGGCAGCATGCCCGTCGCGCCCGGTGCCAAACGGATTGCGTTCCAAGTGCTCCAAGCACTTGGCGGGGTGGTTTGGAGGGGCGGCGCCCCTCCAACGCCTCAGCCCGGAAGCAGCCGGGACACGGCCCGTCAGCGGCCGGTCTTCTCTCCGGTGCCGTGTTCCTTGGCACCAAGGGCGTCGGCGAGGCGCGTCGTCGCGCTGCCGGGCCGGGCGGGCTGGGGTTGGCCTTCGCCGGGCGACCAGCCGGTCAGCGCGATCAGGCGCAGCGTGGCGGGCGTGCCCTGCGCATCGCGGGGCATGTGCGCGGCGGCGAGCGGGAACAGCGCGCGGGGCGGTATGCGCCCGTCGCGGGTCAGTACCGCGTTGGTCTCGCCGGCGGCGCGCAGGTCGGCGAACAGGGCGAAGGGGTCGCGGTAGAGGAGGGGCAACTCCTCGGCATCCGCGACGGGCATGGTGAAGCCGGCGCGTTGCAGCAGGCCGGCGCCGTCGCGCAGTTCGGGAAAGGGGGAGACGCGAGGGGACAGGCCGCCGCGCAGTTCCGTCTCGGCCGAGATGGTCGCGGTGCGGAGCTCCTGCAGGGTGGGCAGGCCGGGCAACAGGGCGAGGAACAGCCCGTCGGGGACCATGGCGCGACGGAGCTGGACCAGCGCGCCGGGCAGGTCGTTCACCCAATGCAGGTCGAGGAAGGCGACGACCAGATCGAAGCTGGCCGGGGCGAAGGGGAGCCATTCCTCGTCCAACGCGACGGGGACGCCGCCGCCGCGCGCGGCGAGCGCGGGAGAGAGGTCGGCGGAGATGATGTGTCCGATCCCGCGCGCGGCGAGGCGCGGGGCGATCAGGCCGCGGCCGCCGATCTCGAGCGCGCGGGTGAAGCGCCGCGTCGTGTCGTCCAGCCGGTCCAGCAGGCGATCGGCCGCTTCCTCGAGGATCGGCGCGACGCGGTGCTGGGTCGCGGCCGATCGGTCGCGGCGGAGCCGCACCAGGCGGCGGTCGAAGACGGCGGTCGGGTCGGCCATGGCGGACAGATGCGCCCGGCGCGGCGCGGCGGCAAGCGGGTCCCGAGAGGTTCCCGGCGCGGTGATTCCGCCGTAGCGTCCGCCTCGACCAGGGAGTGGGACCGCATGCCGAAGTCGATCGACGCCGCCACGCTGAAGGGCTGGATCCGGGATGGGGGCGAACTCGCCATCCTGGATGCGCGGGAGGATGGGGAGTTCGGCCGGTCCCACCTGTTCTGGGCGGTGCCCTGCGGCCTGTCGAAGATGGAGATGCGGGCGCGCAGCCTGCTGCCGCGGCGTGATGTGCGCGTGGTCTGCGTCGATGGCGGGGAAGGATATGCCGGGCGTCTCGCGGATTATCTGGCCGGGATGGGCTGCACCGATGTGTCGGTGCTCGCCGGCGGCACACCGGGCTGGATCGCGGCGGGATACACGGCGTTTTCCGGGGTGAACGTGCCGTCCAAGGCCTTCGGGGAATGGGTGGAGCATCACTACGGGACGCCGTCGGTCGACCCGGCGGAGCTGAAGGCCATGATGGACAGCGGCACCGACATGGTGGTGCTGGACAGCCGGCCGATGGACGAATTCCACCGCATGACCATCCCGACCGCGGTGAACGTGCCGGGCGGGGAGCTGGTCTATCGCATCGGCGAGTTTGTCACCCGGCCGGACACGACCATCGTGGTGAATTGCGCGGGGCGGACGCGGTCGATCCTGGGGGCGGAATCGCTGCGCAGCGCGGGGGTGCCGAACAAGGTGGTGGCGCTGCGCAACGGCACGATGGGATGGGAACTGGCGGGCTTCACCTGTGACCGGGGGCGCTCGGACCGGTATCCGGAACGCCTCCCTGCCGGGTCGGAGCAGGCCTTCACGCGCGCCGACCGATTCGCGCGCAAGAACGGCGTGCGGTTCATCACCCGGGCGGAACTGGACCGGCTGGAGGGGCACCGGACGACCTATCTGCTCGATGTCCGCGATCCGGCGGAATTCGCGGCGGGGCATCTGCTGGGCAGCCGCTCGGCGCCGGGCGGGCAGTTGGTGCAGGCGACCGACCAATGGGTCGCGGTGCGTGGGGCGCGGATCGTGCTGGTGGACGATACCGGCGTGCGCGCGCGCATGACCGGCGGCTGGCTACGGGAGCTCGGGGGCTGGGAGGTGTACGTCCTGACCGACGGGCTGGAGGGGCGGCTGGAACAGGGCGGCGCGGTCCCGGAGGTGCCCGAGGCCGAGGCGGTCCGCGTGCCGCACGTCGCGCCCGCCGAGCTGGCGGCGCTGGCGGCCGAGGGGGCGGCGCAGGTGGTGGACCTCGCCCGGTCGATCGATTTCCGCGACGGGCATGTGCCGGGCGCGCTGTGGGGCATCCGCACGCGGCTCGCGCGGCTGGCGGACCGGCTCACCGGGGACCGGCAGATCGTCGTCGCTGCCCCGGTGGAGGCGCAGGCGCGGCTCGCCGCCGCGGAATTGCAGGGGTTCGCGAAGGCGCCGGTGAAGATCCTCGCCGGCGGGACCAAGGCCTGGGCCGCGGCGGGGTTCCCGCTCGCCGCCGACCGCCGCGACCCGGCGGATGAGGACTGCGCCGACTTCTACCTCCGTCCCTACGACCGGAATTCCGGGGTGGAGGAAGCGATGCGCGAATACCTCTCCTGGGAGATCGACCTGGTGCATGAGGTGGCGAAGGACGGCGACGCGCCCTTCGGCGCCTGGGCCTGAGGTGCCGGCCGGGCTGCATCGCCTGGCCCATGGGGCGCGACGGGCCTCGGCGGCGCTGCTCGACGCGCTGCTGCCACCGCGCTGCCTGTCCTGCGAGGCGGAGGTGGCGGAGCACGGCACGCTCTGTGCCGCGTGCTTCACGGCGCTGACGCCCGTCACGGCACCCTTCTGCGCCCGTTGCGGCGTGCCCTTCGCCCATGAGGGGCAGGGCGAGGCAGGGGAAGGCGGGTTGCTCTGCGGCGCCTGCCGGAACCGGACGCCGGCCTTCCGGACGGCGCGGGCGGCCTTTCGCTACGGGGAGGGTGCCCGGCGTCTGATTCTGCCCTTCAAGCATGGCGACCGGACGGACCTCGCCCGGCCGCTGGCGCGGCACATGGCACGCGCCGGGGCGGCCCTGCTGGCGCGCGCCGAGATCATCGTCCCGGTCCCGGTGCATTGGCGGCGGCTGGTCGCGCGGCGCTACGACCAGGCGGCGCTGCTGGCCCAGGCGGTCGGGCGCATCGCGGCCATCCCCGTGGTGCCGGACATGCTGCGCCGGATCCGCGCCACGGAGGCGCTGGGCGGCAAGAGCGCGGCCGAACGCGCCGCGACGGTCGAGGGCGCCTTCGCCGTGTCCCGCAGCGGGGCGCGGCGGCTGGCGGGTCGGCAGGTGCTGCTGGTGGACGATGTCATGACCTCGGGCGCCACTGCGGAGGCCTGTGCGGTCGCGCTGCTCGGCGCCGGGGCCGCGGGGGTCGATGTGCTCGCCGCGGCACGCGTGCCTGATCCGCGTCTCGGGACGGCTTGATCTCCTGCTGCGCTGCGCCAATTCTGGCGGCATGGCCAAGATCGAGATCTACGTTCAGGACTTCTGCCCCTATTGCGCGCGCGCCAAGGCGCTGCTGGATCGCAAGGGCGTCGCTTACGAGGAGATCTACGCTCCGAACGGGTCCGCCGCGCGGGCCGATGCGGTGAAGCGGTCCGGCGGGCGCACCACCGTGCCGCAGATCTTCATCGACGGGCAGGCGGTCGGCGGGTCGGATGACCTCGCGGCGCTGGACCGGGCGGGCAAGCTCGATCCTCTGCTGGCGGCCTGACGCGGCCTCTGGCACTCTCGTCATCGGAGTGCCACATGAGGTTCAAGGGCATGATGGACGGCCCGCCGGGAACGATGGAGCGATGATCCACTACCAGTTGCGCTGCACCAGCACGGGCGAGGAACACGCCTTCGATGGCTGGTACAAGGACAGCGGCGCCTTCGAGGCATTGAGCAAGGCTGGTCTGGTGGACTGTCCCGTCTGCGGCGGTACCAAGGTCGAACGCGCCCTGATGGCGCCCGCCATCCCGAAGAAGGGCCGCCCGGCGCGCAACGCCGTGGTGCCGGCGCCTGCTCCCGAAGCGCCCCCCGCCGCCGCGCCGGCCGAGGCGCCACAGGCCGCCGCCGGGCCGATGCCGGCGCAGCTTCGCGCCATGCTCCAGAAGCTGCGGGCCGAGGTCGAGAAGAACTGCGACTATGTCGGCAAGGATTTCGCCGAGGAGGCGCGCCGCATCCATCGCGGCGAGGCCGATGCCCGGGGCATCTTCGGCGAGGCCTCCGACGCCGAGGCCGAGGCGCTGAAGGACGAGGGCATCGAGGTCGGCCGCATCCCCTGGGTTCCGCGCGCCGACGGCTGAGCGCCGGGCGATGCTCGTCTTCAGCTACGGCATTCCGAAGTCGGGCAGCACCCTTGCCTTCCAGATCGCGCGCGCCGCGGCGCGCTTCGCCGGGCATTCGCAGCGGCTGCTGCCGGCGCCGCTCTCCTCGCCGGGCCACAAGGTGAATTTCCACCAGGTGCTGGATCCGGCGCTGCTGGACGCCGCGGCGCGACGGGCCGGCGACCGCATCCTGGTGATCAAGACGCATGACCGGCCAGGTGCGGAGTGGATCGCGGCGTATGCCGCGCTGGCGACGCGCGGGGCGGCGAAGGCCATCGTGAACCATCGCGATCCGCGCGACATCTGCCTGTCGCTCTGCGACGCGGGGCGTGCCGCGCGGGCGGAAGGGCAGGCGGCCTTCGCGGAGTTCGTGACCCTTGAGGACGCGGCCGCGCGCGTGCGCGGATACCTGTCGGACCTCGATGCCTGGCATGGGCTGCCGGGGGTACTCGAAGTCCGCTACGAGACCTGCGCCTTCCGGATGGATGCGGCGATCGACGCCATCAAGGCCCATCTGGGGCTGGGGACACCGAACTGGTTGGTGCGCTTCTATGCCGGGCACATCGCCTTCACCCACCGCAACAAGGCGCTGCCCGAACGGCATGTGAGGGAATTGGAGGGGGCGGAGCGGGCCATGCTGGATGCGGCGTTCGGGCCGTATCTCGACAGGATGGGGTATCGGTGAGGCCTCTAGGTTGATCGAGGCAGGGTCCGCAGCGCGGCTGGGTGCGCAGGGCGGCCAAGGGATCGAACGGCGCCGCGCCGCGCGAGGGCCGAGGATGCTGCGGTCGGAGCGGGGAAGGGCTCTGCCCTCCCCCGCACCCCCACCCGCCAAAGGCCACGGGGCCTTTGGAAACCAACACCTGGGGCGGGGCGGAACGGGGATGCCTCATGCGGTCAGCGGGTTTGGTGCGCGAAGGCGGGTTCCGGCAGCATTTCCGGCCGTGGCGCGCGGCGCCAGGTCGAGGTTTGCAAAGGCCTTTCGGCCTTTGCTGGGGTGGTTTGGAGGGGCAAAGCCCCTCCAACGTCCACAGTGAGCGTGCCGGGGCTGTCAGGAAGGCCATTCGGCCTTTCGTGGGGAGGCTGAAGCCCCTCTCCGCCGCATCAGTCGAGCGTCAATCTCTGCGCGCATGAGGGCACGAACTCTCCCCGGGACTCCTTTGCCTTTCAGCCCGTCGTCTCACGCTCCGCCGGCGTTGCCGTGACGCGCAGCACCTCGGCGCCGCGCAGGGCAAGGATCTCCGCCGGGACGCCGACGCGCTCGCCATGCAGCGCGCGCAGCAGCGCATCCGCGCCGGTCGCGGCGAGGCCGTCGATGGCGAGGATCACGTCGCCCTCGCGCAGTCCGGCCGCCGCGGCGGGGCCGTTCGGGACCAGCTTGGCGATGCGGGCACCGAAGGTCTGCTCCTCCAGCCCCGCCGCGCGGGCAAGGCGACGCGGCACGGGGACGCGTTCCACGGCGATGCCGAGCACGGCACGGCGCACCCGCCCGAAGCGCAGCACCTGGCTCAGCACCAGCCGGGCGGTGTCCGCGGCGACGGCGAAGCAGAGGCCCTGCGCGCCGGCGATCACCGCCGTCGCGATGCCGATCACGCGGCCGGCGGAATCGGCGAGCGCCCCGCCCGAATTGCCCGGGTTCAGCGCGGCGTCGGTCTGGATCAGATCCTCGACCGGCCAACCGCCACGGGAGGGCAGGGCACGGCCCACGGCGCTGACGATGCCGGCCGTCACCGTATTGGCGAAGCCGAGCGGGTTGCCGATGGCGATCGCCACCTGGCCAGGCCGCAGCCCAGCCGAACTGCCGAGCTCGGCGACGGGCAACGGGCCCTGCGCCTCGGCGCGGAGGACGGCGATGTCGGTGGCGCGGTCCTGGCCGAGCAGCCGGACCGGGAAGCGGCGGCCATCCGGCGCCATGGCCTCGAGGGCCGTGGCGCCGGCGACGACATGGGCATTGGTCAGGACCAGCCCATCAGGGGAGATGACGACGCCGGAGCCGGTGCCGCCGCGGGCCTCGTGGCGCGCGGCGACATGCACCACGGCGGGGCCGACCCGCGACACGGCCGAGGTGACGGCGCGGGAATAGGCGTCCAGCAGGGGATCGTCAGTGGGGGGAAGGGGGGCGTCGAGCATGCTTCCCAAAATGGGAAGCCTCGCCCCGACTCCCAAGCCCCGCTTCCCAGGCGTCCCCGGTCTTGGCAGTTTCGCCGCGATGGCGATCCTTCAGGTTCTTCTGGCGTTGATGGCGGCCTGCGTCGGCTTCGCGCTGCTCGCGCGCCGCATCCGGCTGCCCTATCCGGTGGTGCTCGTGCTGGGGGGGATGGCGATCGCCTTCATTCCGGGCATGCCGGAGGTGGAGCTCGACCCGCAATTCGCGCTCGCCTTCTTCCTGCCGCCGCTGTTGCAGGTCAGCGCGATCCGCACCGACTGGGCGGCCTTCAAGACCAGCATCCGGCCCATCCTGCTGCTGGCGGTCGGCGCGGTGCTGTTCACCGCCTTCTGCATCGCCGCGGCGGTGAAGCTGCTGATCCCGGGCTTTCCGTGGGCGGCGGCGATCGCGCTCGGCGCCATCGTCGCACCGCCCGATGCCGTGGCGGCGAGCGCCGTGTTGCAGAAGCTGCGCCTGCCGCGGCGGCTCGTCACCGTGCTGGAAGGCGAAAGCCTGATCAACGACGCCACGGCGCTGGTGCTCTACCGCTTCGCGGTGGTGGCCATGATGGCGGGCACTTTCTCCTGGTCCGAGGCCGGGATCACCTTCATCACCGTCTCGGTCGGCGGGGTGGCGGTGGGCTGGGCGATCGGGCGGCTCGTCATCCTGGCGGGTCGGCGGTTGCAGGACTCGCTGCTGGAGACCGCGGCCTCCTTCATCGCCTGCTTCGCCGCCTTCTTCGCGGCGGAAGCCTTCCATTTGTCCGGCGTCATCGCCGTGGTGACGGCAGGGCTGGTGCTGGGGCGGGCGCAGCACAGCTTCACCGCCCGCACCCGCAGCGAATCGCGCGCGGTCTGGACCTTCATCGAATTCGTGCTGAACAGCATGGTCTTCATCCTGATCGGCTTGCAGCTCAACGGCATCCTTGACCGGCTGCACGACTATCACGGGTGGCACCTGGCGCTGCTGGCGGGGACGGTCTCGGCGGTGCTGATCGTCTCGCGCTTCGTCTGGGTGTTTCCGGCGAGCTGGCTGCCGCGGCAATTCCCCTCGATCCGCCGGCACGATCCGATGCCGCCCTGGGGGCACATCACCGTGCTGTGCTGGGCGGGGATGCGGGGCGTGGTGTCGCTGGCCGCAGCCCTGTCGCTGCCGGTGACCTTCCCCGAGCGCGACCTGCTGGTCTTCCTGTCCTTCTGCGCCATTCTCGCGACGCTGGTGTTGCAGGGGACCACGCTGGAATGGGTGATCCGGCGCCTCGGCGTCGAGGAGACCCGGCGCACCGGCATGTCGGTCGAGGAAGCGGCCGCGCGGACGCTCGTCGCCCATGCCTCGCTGCGGGAGATGGAGCGGCGGGCGGAGGATCTGCTTGCCGGCGCCATCGCCCAGGACCTGCTGCCCGAATACCGCGACCGGGTGCGCCTGCTGGATGGGGTGAACCAGGGCGCGATCGCGGCCGAGCGGGCGGCGCGGCTGGAGCACCGGCTGCACGCGCTGCGCGCCGGCCGCGACCGGCTGCTGCGCCATCGCGAGGAAGACGGGCTGGACGAGGAGCTGATGGGTCGCCTGACCGAGGAGCTGGACCTCGAGGAGCTGCGCCTGCGGCGGTTGCTGGGCGCCGCCGATCATTGAGCGGAGTATAGGGACGCCATGACCGATCTTCGTCAGGCCCTCGAGGAGGCGCGCCGCGCGCTGCTCGACCTGTCCACGCGCAACCGGCTGCTGTCGCTGCCGCGGCCGGGGCGGTCGCGCGGCGTGCTGATCCTCGACGATGAGGATGCGGATTTCGTGATCGGCGCGCTTGGGTCCGGCCGCGCCTTCGGCTTCGAGGCAGCCGGCGAGGAAGCGCCCGACGCGCCGTCCGCCGAGGGCGCGAAGCCACGGCGGCGGCGCAGCTCGAAATCCGCGGCCAAGGCCGAGGGCGTGTCGCGCGCGGACGGCACCGCGACGCGGGAGGAACACCAGCGCGACGACAAGCTGCGCGTCCAGCTTCCGCCGTCCGACCTCGCCCGCCGCCTGCGCGACCTGATGACGGATGCGCGCACGGCGCGGGAGGAGACGGGCGTGCCGACGCTCAACCTCGCCCTCGGCACGCTGACCTGGCGCGATCCCGGCACACCGGAGACGGAACGCCGCGCGCCGCTCGCCCTGCTGCCGGTGACGCTGGAACGGGAGGGTGTGTCGCAGACCTTCCGGCTGCGCGCTGGCACGACCGAGGTCGCCGAGAACCTGTCCCTGCGCGAAATGCTGAAGGTCAATTTCGGCACCGCCCTGCCGGAGTTCGACGCCGAGGCCTACAACCCGACCGCCTGGGCGGAGGCCGTGGCCGGCGCGGTGAAGGATCGCGCGGAATGGTCGGTCGATCCGGATGCGCTGGCGTTGGGGCTGTTCAGCTTCGCCAAGTTCCTGATGTGGCGCGACCTGGGGCCGGAGGAGAATCCCGGCCTCGGCGACCATCCGTTGGTGCGAACGCTGGTGGGTGGGGAACCGCTTTCGGCGCCGCCGACTTTTCCCGACGACGCCGATGTGGATGAGGCGATCCCGGTCGAGCGCCTGGACCATGTGATGGACATGGACGGGTCGCAGGCATTGGCCGCGGAATCCGTCCGGCGCGGCGGGCATGTGGTGATCCAGGGGCCGCCGGGGACGGGCAAGTCGCAGACCATCGCGACGATCCTCGCGCAGGCGGTGCTGGATGGTCGGTCCGTGCTGTTCGTCGCGGAGAAGCTCGCGGCGCTGGAAGTGGTGAAGCGAAGGCTGGAGCAGATCGGCCTCGGCGCCGCCTGCCTGGAACTGCATTCGGAGAAGCAGTCGAAGCGCGCCGTGATGGATGAGCTGCGTGCGACGCTCGCCCTGCCGCCGCCGCCGAAGCCGAACCGCGACGCGGTGATCGAACGGCTGGCCACGCTGCGCGGAAGGCTGAACCGCCATGCGGCGGCGATGCGCGGCACGGCGGGGGCATCGGGGATGCCGCTGCACCAGGTGATCGGCACGCTGGTCGGGCTGCGTCGGCGCGGCGTCGCGGTGCCCGACTTCACGCTCGAAGCCGGAAGTTGGGACGGTGCGACGATCGCGACGAAGCGCGATGCGCTGCGCGATCTTGCTGCCCGCGCGACCGAAGCGGATGGCGCGCACAATCCGTGGCGCGGCGTGACGGCGGATCTGGGGCCGGCCGATGCTGACCGCTTGATGCAGCGCCTGCCGGGCTGGATTCGCGCCTTCGCGGCCGCCGGGGCCTCGGCAGGCGGGACGGCGGGACCGGCGGCGGTGGCTGCGCGTCTGCGCGCGGCGGCGGCGCTGCGGGAGGCGCCGCCGCATGACAAGCACGCCATGGCCAGCGCGGCCTGGCGGGCCGATCCGGCGCCGCTGATCTCTCTGACCGAGGCGGTGGCGCAACTCGCCATCGCGAAGCGTGATCCGCGCCTGCGGCCCGGGGCGCTGGATGTGCCGGGTCTGGAGGAGGCGCGGGCGGCGCTGGCTTCCTCCGGCGGCTTCTTCGGCTTCCTGAATTCGGCGCGGCGGTCGGCGCAGGAGGTCGGCGCGCGCGTCGCGCGGGATGGCGCCGACCCGGTCGCGGCGCTGAGCGCGGCCATCGCCGGACAGGCGGCGCGGGCGCGGGTGCGCGGCGGCAATGCACTGGGCGCGGCGGCCTTCGGCAGCCTGTGGAAGGGGGAGGACACCGATCCCTCCGCCATGTCCGCCCTGATCCTGTGGCGGCAGAAGCATGGGCCGGAGGCCGCGATGGCGCTGGCCGCTGATGCGCCGACCGGCGATGCGGCGCTGCTTGAAGCCGCGGCCATGGCCTGGACCGAGGTGCAGCAGGCGACCGGCCTCGATCCCGTCGCGGCCTTCGGCAGTGCCGATCCGCCCTTCGCGGCGCTGGCCGATCGCCTGGGCGAGTGGGCGATGCGGCCGGAGGCGCTGCCGCTGTGGCAGGGCTGGCGCCGGGCGCTGGCGCAGGCCCAGGGGCTGGGGGCGGTGGTGGAGCGGTTGCAGGATGGCCGCCTGGCGCCGGACGCGGCCGAGGACGCCTTCGCCTATGCGCTGCACGAATCGCTGCTGCGGGCGGCGACGGCGACGCATCCCGACCTCGCCGCCTTCGACGCCGCCGGATACGACCGGCTGGTCGCGGAGTTCCGCGAGGCCGACCGCGCCCGCATCGCCCTGACCCGCGCCGAGGCCGCGCGCGCCCATGCCGACCGGGTGAAGCAGGTGCGCGACGGCATGCCGGGCATGACCGTCATCCGCGGCGAGATGGAGAAGAAGCGCGGTCACCTGCCGGTGCGCGAATTGCTGCTGCGCGCTTCCCCCGCCGTGCAGGCGGCGAAGCCGATCTTCATGATGAGCCCGCTCTCGGTCGCGCAGTTCCTCGCCCCGCCGCACGGGCTGCGGCCGGGCCTGACCTTCGACCTGATGGTGATGGACGAGGCATCGCAGGTCGAACCCGTCGATGCGCTGGGTGCGATCGCGCGCTGCCGCCAGGTGGTGGTGGTGGGCGACGACAAGCAGATGCCCCCGACCCGGTTCTTCCAGCGCATGACGGGCGAGGAGGATGATGTCGCCCCGGAAGACGCGCCCGAGGCGGTGGCGGCGCGCGACGTGGAATCCGTCCTTGGCCTGTGCAATGCGCGCGGCGTGCCGTCGGCGATGCTGCGCTGGCATTACCGGTCGCGGCACGAGAGCCTGATCGCCACCAGCAATGCTGAATTCTACGAGAACCGGCTGCTGGTGCTGCCGAGCCCCCGCCCGCGTTCGGCGCTGCTCGGCCTGTCGCTGGTGCGGGTGGATGGCGCCTGGGAGACGGGCGAGGGGGTCAACCGCGCCGAGGCCGAGGCGGTCGCGCAGGCCGTGATGCGGCATGCGAAGGAAACGCCGGGGGATACGCTCGGCGTCGCGGCGTTCTCCATCCGCCAGCGCGATGCGATCACGGATGCGGTCGAGGCGGCTCGACGCGCGGACCCCTCCGCCGATGCCTTCTTCGCCAACCATGCCGACGAGCCCTTCTTCGTGAAGAACCTCGAGAACGTGCAGGGCGATGAGCGCGACGCGATCCTGATCTCGGTCGGCTATGGGCGCGGCAAGGATGGTAAGCTGGCCATGCGCTTCGGACCCTTGTCTGCCGAGGGCGGCGAGCGGCGGCTGAACGTGCTGATCACGCGGGCGAAGAAGCGCTGCATCGTCTTCTCCGGCATCGGGGCGGATGACATCGACCTCGAACGCGCCTCGGGGCGCGGCGTGGCGGCGCTCAAGACCTTCCTCGCCTTCGCTGCCGGACCGGCTGCGGCGCCGCGCGGCGGGAGCGACCGCATGGGCAGCCCGATCACCGAGGCGATCGCGGAAGCCGTGCGCGCGGCCGGCAAGGACGCCGTGCCGCATGTCGGTCTGGCCGGGCTGTTCCTGGACGTCGCGGCCAAGGGGGAGCAGGGCTACGAACTCGGCATCGAGGCCGATGCCGGCGATTGGGCGGCACTGCGCTGCGCCCGCGACCGCGAGCGCGGCCGGCCCGCGGCGCTGGAGATGATGGGCTGGAAGCTCGCCCGGGCGTGGTCGCTTGCCTGGTATGCGCGGCCCGAGGCCGAGGCGGCGAAGGTGCGGACGGCACTGGGCGCCGCGCCCGTGGTCGCACCGGAAGCCGCCGCGCCGCCGCCGGTGTCGGAGCCCGGTCTCGCCGAACCTTATCGCGAGGCGGCGCCGGACCTGGCGCAGGGACCGCTTGATTCGCTGACCGCCGCGACACTGGCCGCCGCCATTGCCGAGGTGGTGCGCGTCGAGGCGCCGATCACCGGGGACAGCCTGGCCGAGCGGCTGCGGCTTTGCGCCGGGCGGGATTCCCT
This sequence comes from Roseomonas alba, assembly GCF_019430885.1. GTDB lineage: Bacteria > Pseudomonadota > Alphaproteobacteria > Acetobacterales > Acetobacteraceae > Neoroseomonas > Neoroseomonas alba. Next base: position 428,909 of record NZ_JAHYBZ010000001.1, read on the forward strand.
GACGACGAAGGAGAAGGACGCGATCCGCCAAGCCATCGGCATCGCCAGGGCGCAGCATGGCGTGGCTGAAGCCGCCGGCCTTCTGATGACCGCCGACACCAAGGTCACGCCGCGCGACCGGCGCGCCGCGGCGCCGCATTTGCGCCGCGCGGCCGCCGTGCCGCCGGCCGAGATCGCGGCGACGGCAGAGGCTCTGCTGGCGCGGCGCGGCGCGCTGACGGAGGCGGAACTGGCGCGGGCGATCCTGGCGGCGCTCGGCCTGGATGCGGCGGCGGAGGTTGCGGTGGCGGCGCGGCTCGCGGCGCTGGTCGGGTCAGGGGCACTGCGCCTCGGCGCGTGACGCAGAGAGGCTTTGGGGGCCGGGCATCCGGGCCTGCACCCTGTTGGCGCTCCGCGGAGCAGTCGCGCGGCGTCCGGTCAGGGGCGCCAAGGGCCTTCCTGACGACCCGGTAGCCCCCGCCGTCGCTTGGAGGGGCGGAGACCCCCTCCAAGTCACCCCGCTATCGGCGGCCGAGAACCTTGCCCTGCGGTCAGGTTTGGGGGCGAAACACGCCCGTGCGCACAAAGGGTGCCGCGAAGGAGCAGCATGCACGCCGCGCCCGGCGCCAGGTACCGGCGGTCCAGGCCACACTGTGGCCTGGCGGGGTGGTCCGGAGGGGCGGCGCCCCTCCGGCTCCGGCCTCAGAGTATCGGGAAGCCCCTCCCGGCAGCGCCGGCAGCCGGGTTGGCGCGGTCTCTCACCCCGCCGGCGGTGTCGCGCCGCGCTGCGCCTTCAGCTCGTCGCGGATTTCCGTCAGCAGCGTCTCGGTCGCCGTCGGTCCCGGCTTGGCTGTCGCCTTTTCCACCGCCTGCGACGCCTGCAGCTTGGACAGGATCTTCACCAGCCAGAACACCGCGAAGCCGACGATCAGGAACTTGATCACCGCGTTGAGGAAGGAGCCGATCGCGATCACCGAGGCGCCGCCCTGGCGTGTCGCTTCCAGCGAGGCGCGGCGTTCGCCGAACAGCACGATGAAGAGGTTCGAGAAGTCGATCCCGCCCATCAGGATGCCGACGATCGGGTTGATCAGATCCTCGACGACCGAGGAGACGATGGCGGTGAAGGCGGCGCCGATGACCACGCCGACGGCGAGGTCGATGACGTTGCCGCGCATGATGAAGGCCTTGAATTCCTTGAGCCAGGCCGGCTCCTTCAGCGGGATCTGGCTGGTGATCTTGTTCGCGAGGTCGCTCATGCGGTCTGGCCCTCCTGCGCTGCGCATTTCCGCGGCCCTCGGCGGACCGCAGGGGCGGATCATCCCGGTTTTCGGATGGGGTGGCCAGCGCGGGGATCTGGCGCTGGCGCGCGCGGGCCGGGGCCGCCATGGTCCGTGCCATGACCGTGCCCTTCGCCCAGCAGGTGACCTTCCTCTATGCCGAGGCGCCGGAGGCGTGCTGGCGCTTCTATGAGGAGGTGCTTGGCCTGACGCTGGTCCGCGACCAGGGGAGTTGCCGCATCTATGCGACCGTGGCGGGCGGGCAGGGGTATCTGGGCGTCTGCCGGGCGCGCGGGCCGCGCGCGACCGAGGATCCCCGCCGGGAGGGCGGTGTCGTGGTCAGCCTGGTGCATCCGGACGTCGAGGGCTGGCATGCGCGGCTGCTGGCGGCAGGCGTGGCGGTGCAGGGGCCGCCGTTCCATGCCGCGGCCTATGGCGTCACATCCGTATTCTTTCGGGACCCGGCCGGCTATACGCTGGAAATCCAACGTTTTGACCGGCCGATGACGGAGGTGTGATGCTTCGGCATTCCCTTGGACGGCGCGACCGGGCATTGTGTCCCGCAAGAAACACGGGGGCTTCCTCTTGGCCGAGTTCTGGGCCGAATGGGGCGCGCTTGCCTATGTGGGCGCCGCGCTCTGGGCATTTTTCGAAGGGGAAACCTTCGTCCTTGCTGCCGCCGCCATCGGGGCGACGGTCGGCATGGTCGATCCGTGGATCCTGTTGGGTTCCGTCTGGCTCGGCTCCTATCTGGGCGACCAGACCTGGTTCTATGTGGGGCGCCGCTACGGCCCGGGAATCCTGAGCCGGTTTCCCAAATCCCAGCCGAGGGTGGAGGCGGCGACGCGGCTGCTCGAGCAATACGGCACGCTGTTCATCCTGACCTTCCGGTTCCTCTATGGCATCCGCAACGTGGCGTCGCTCGTCTGCGGCCTGGCCGGATACAACTGGGCGCGCTTCGTGGTGCTGAACTTCATCGCGGCCGGGATCTGGGCGGGGAGCTTCGTCGCGGCGGGGTGGTTCCTCGGGTCCTGGCTGGGGGTGGAGCGGCTGTTCTGGTCGATCTGCGTCCTGGCGGGCGTGGCGCTGGCCTTCTTCGTGGTGCGGCATTTCTGGTGCCGGTCGCGGGCGCGCGCACGCAGCCGGGCTGCGGCGGAGTAGGCGCACCCACCCGACGCCGTTGCGCCGATCCGGCTGATCTGTCAGGAAGGGCCACCCCGCAGATCCCGCGCGGGAGAGAGGGACGCGAGTCCCCGCCGAAGGCGCAACCGGCCCCCGGAAACGCTCAGGTATCGAGGGCCGCGCGGGGAAGGGGCCTCTGGAAAGCCCGTGGCCGCAAGGTCACGGCACCGACGGAGTAAGGCGAGGCAAGCGCCCCCGCCGAATCTCTCAGGTCCATGGACAGAGGGGGGCCACGGTTTTCAACCCGGAACGCCGCGATGCGGCGGGAGGACCCGTGGCCGATTCGACCGAGACGCTTCTCGAAACGCCGTTGGCGGCGCTGCACCGCGAACTGGGCGGACGGATGGTGCCCTTCGCGGGCTATGCCATGCCGGTCCAGTACCCGGCCGGCATCCTGACCGAGCACCTGCAATGCCGCGAGACGGCCGCGCTGTTCGATGTCTCCCATATGGGCCAGGCGGAACTGGTCGGCGAAGGGGCGGCCGCGGCGCTGGAGCGCGTGACGCCGGCCGATGTGCAGATCCTCAAGCCCGGGCGCCAGAAGTACGGCCTGCTGACCATGGCGGACGGCGGCATCCTCGACGACTTCATGGTCGCGAACCTGGGCGACCGGCTGTTCCTGGTGGTCAATGCCAGCCGCAAGCATGTCGACCTGCCCTACATCGAATCGGTACTGCCGGCCGGCGTGACGCTGAAGCCGCTGCCGGACCGCGCGCTGATCGCGCTGCAGGGGCCGCAGGCGGTCGCGTCGATTGCGACGCTGGCGCCGGGCATCGCGGAACTCGGCTTCATGGGCGTGGGATCGTTCAACATCGCGGGCGTGCCCGTGCTCGTCTCGCGGTCCGGCTACACGGGCGAGGACGGGGTCGAAATCTCGGTCCCGGCGGACCTTGCCGAGGGCTTCGCCCGCACACTGCTCGCACTGCCGGGCGTGCATCCGGCGGGCCTCGGGGCGCGTGATTCGCTGCGGCTCGAAGCGGGGCTTTGCCTTTATGGCAACGACATCGACGAGACGACGAGCCCGGTCGAGGCCGCGCTGACCTGGACCCTCGGCAAGCGCCGCCGCACCGAATGGAACTTCCCGGGCGCGGAGCGCGTGCGCGAGGAACTCGCGAACGGCACGAAGCGCCTGCGCGTCGGCATCAAGCCCGACGGCCGCCAGCCCGCGCGCGGCCACACGCCCATCCACGCGCCCGGCGGTGCCGCCATCGGCGAGATCACCTCGGGCGGCTTCGGCCCGTCCCTGAACGGCCCCATGGCCATGGGCTATGTCGCGCGCGACCACGCCGCGGATGGCACCGCCCTCGACCTCATGGTGCGCGGCAAGGCGATCCCCGCCCGCGTCGCGCCCATGCCCTTCGTTCCCCACCGCTACGCCCGCTGAAGGATCGGCCCCGATGTCCGAGACGAAATTCACCAAGGACCATGAATGGGTGCGCCTGGATGGTGGCATCGCCACCGTCGGCATCACCGACCATGCGCAGAACGCGCTGGGCGACGTGGTCTTCGTGGACCTGCCCGAAATCGGCCGCGAGGTGACCGCGGGCGAGGCCATCGCGGTGGTGGAGAGCGTGAAGGCGGCCTCCGATGTCTATGCCCCGATCGCGGGCAAGATCGTCGAGGTCAACGGCGCGCTGTCCGACAACCCCGGCACCATCAATTCGGCGCCGACCACCGATGGCTGGTTTTTCAAGATCGAACCCGCCGATGCCGGCGAGATCGCTGCCCTGCTCGATGAAGCCGCCTATGCGGCCTATGTGGACACGCTCTGATGACGGCGCTCGACACGCTGGCGGCATTGGAGGCGGGCGACGCCTTCGCCCCGCGCCACATCGGACCGTCGGAGTCCGAGATCGCGGCCATGCTGAAGGTCGTCGGCGCGTCGAGCCTCGATGACCTGGCCGCCAAGACCGTGCCGGCGGCGATCCTCGGCATGGACATGGCGGGGCTGCCGGAACCGGCGACGGAGCTGGAACTGCTCGCCGAGCTGCGCGCCATGGCGCTGCGCAACCGCGCCGACATCAAGTCGCTGATCGGCATGGGGTATCACGGCACGCATACGCCGCTGGTCATCCGGCGCAACGTGCTGGAGAGCCCCGGCTGGTACACGGCCTATACGCCATACCAGGCCGAGATCGCGCAGGGGCGGCTGGAAGCCCTGGTGAACTTCCAGACCATGATCAGCGACCTGACCGGCCTGCCGGTGGCGAATGCCTCGCTGCTGGATGAGGCGACGGCGATCGCCGAGGCGATGCACCTCGCCCATGGTGCCGCGCGCGGCAAGTCGCATCTGCTGATCGCCGCCGACGACCTGCATCCGCAGTCGAAGGCGGTGCTGACGACGCGCGCCGCGCCGCTCGGCATCAGCGTGAAGTTCGTGCCGGTCGCGGCCATCGTCGCCGAGGTCACGGCCGAGAAGCCCTTCGCCCTGGTGGTGCAGTATCCGGGCACGACCGGCGAAGTGCGCGACCTGACCCCCGAGATCGCGGCGGTGCAGGCCGGCGGCGGGCTTGCCATCGTCGCGGCCGATCCGCTGTCGCTCTGCGTGCTGACGCCGCCGGGCGAGATGGGGGCCGATGTCGTGGTGGGCTCGGCCCAGCGCTTCGGCGTGCCGATGGGCTATGGCGGGCCGCATGCCGGCTACATGGCTGTGAAGGATGCGCATAAGCGGCTGATGCCGGGGCGCCTGGTGGGCGTGTCGGTGGATGCGGCGGGCGCGCCGGCGATGCGCCTCGCCCTGCAGACGCGCGAGCAGCATATCCGCCGCGAGAAGGCGACATCCAACATCTGCACCGCGCAGGTGCTGCTGGCCGTCATGGCCGGTTTCTATGCCGTCTGGCACGGGCCGGAGGGGCTGAAGCGCATCGCGACGCGGGTGAACCTGCTGGCGCGCCTCGTCGCCGGCGCGGCGCAGGCGGCCGGCTTCGCGCTGAAGCATGATGCCTTCTTCGACACCGTGGCGCTCGACGCGGGCGCCAAGGCCGATGCGCTGATGGCGACCGCGCTGAAGCGCGGCTTCAACTTCGCGCGTATCGACGCGACGACCGTCGGCATCGCGCTCGACGAGACGGTGACGCGCGAGGATCTCGACGCGCTGGTCGGTGTCCTGGCCGAGGCCGGCGGCAAGCCGGTCGCGGTGGGCGAGACGGCAGGCGGCCTGCCGGCCGCGCTGGAACGCCGTTCCGCCTATCTGACCGCGTCCGTCTTCAACACGCATCATTCGGAGCACGCGATGCTCCGCTACCTGAAGATGCTGGAGGACAAGGACGTCGCGCTGAACCGCAGCATGATCCCGCTGGGGTCCTGCACGATGAAGCTGAACGCGACGGCCGAGATGGTGCCCGTCACCCTGCCGGGCTTCAGCGTCATCCATCCCTTCGCGCCGGTCGACCAGGCGAAGGGCTATCGCGAGCTGACCGACCGCCTGTCCGACTGGCTGTGCCGCATCACCGGCTTCGCGGCGGTGTCCTTGCAGCCCAACGCGGGCAGCCAGGGCGAATATGCGGGGCTGCTGGCGATCCGCGGCTGGCACCTGTCGCGCGGCGATACGCATCGCGACATCTGCCTGATCCCGGCCTCGGCGCATGGCACCAATCCCGCTTCCGCCGCGATGGCGGGGATGCGCGTGGTGGTGGTCGGCACGGATCGCGACGGGTCCGTCGACATCGCCGACCTGAAGGCCAAGGCGGAACAGCACGCGGCGAACCTCGCCGCGCTGATGATCACCTATCCGTCCACGCACGGCGTCTTCGAGGGCACGATCCGCGAGATCTGCGCCCTGATCCACGCCCATGGCGGCAAGGTCTACATGGACGGCGCCAACATGAACGCGCAGGTGGGGCTGACCTCGCCGGCGACGATCGGCGCGGATGTCTGCCACCTGAACCTGCACAAGACCTTCTGCATCCCGCATGGCGGCGGCGGGCCGGGCGTGGGGCCGATCGGCGTCACGCGGGAACTCGCCCCCTTCCTGCCCGGGCATCCGGTGGTGGATTGCGGCGGGTCGAAGGACATCGTGGTGTCCGCCGCGCCCTGGGGGTCGGCGTCGATCCTGCCGATCTCCTACGCCTATATCCGCATGATGGGGGCCGAGGCGCTGAAGCGCGCGACGCAGGTCGCGATCCTCAACGCGAACTACATCGCGAAGCGGCTCGAAGCGCATTTCCCGGTGCTCTATCGCGGCATGAACGGCATGGTCGCGCATGAATGCATCCTCGACTGCCGCGGCTTCCAGCAGGGCGGCGGCGTGCTGGTCGAGGACATCGCCAAGCGGCTGCAGGATTTCGGCTTCCATGCGCCGACCATGTCCTGGCCCGTCGCCGGCACGCTGATGGTGGAACCCACCGAGAGCGAGCCCAAGGGCGAGCTGGATCGCTTCATCGACGCGATGGTCGCCATCCGCGCCGAGATCCGTGCGGTCGAGCAGGGCCGCATGGACAAGGCCGACAATCCGCTGAAGAACGCGCCGCACACCGCGGCCGAGATCGCCGCGGAAGACTGGTCGCACGCCTATACCCGCGAACAGGCGGCCTTCCCGCTGCCCTTCGTGAAGGCGCGCAAATACTGGCCGCCGGTGAAGCGGGTGGACAACGTCTATGGCGACCGCAACCTGGTCTGCTCCTGCGCGCCGCTCGAGGCCTATGCGCAGGCGCATCAGATCGCGGCGGAATGAGCCAGCTCAAGCCTTGGCAGGTCACGGCCAGCCGCATCGTGCTCGCGGATCGCTGGATCCGCGTGCGCGCCGATAGCTGCGTCGCCCCCTCGGGCGACGTGGTCGATCCCTTCTACGTGCTCGAATATGCGGATTGGGTGCATGTCGTCGCGCTGACCGATGACGATCGCCTGGTGATGAACCGGCAGTACCGGCACGGCGCGCAGGAGGTGCATCTGGAACTGCCTGGCGGCGTGATGGATGCCGCTGACGCCGATGCGGTCGAGGCCGGGAAGCGCGAGTTCCGCGAGGAGACCGGGCATTCCGCCGCGGAGTGGCGGCACGTGGTGAGCCTGCGGCCCAACCCGGCGACGCATACCAACCGCGTGCATACGGTACTCGCGCTGGGGGCGCGGCCGGACGGGGTGCAGTCCTTCGACAATGGCGAGGAAATCGCCGTCGAGCTGATCCCGGTCCCCGAGGTGCTGCGGATCATCCGCGAAGGGGCGGTGCAGCAATCGACGCATGTCGCGTCGCTGCTGTTGGCGCTGGCGGCGGCGGGGCGGATCGCATTCTGATCTTGTGAGATGGCGATTGGAGAGGGGCTCTGCCCCTTCCAAACCTCACCCCGCCAAGGGCTTGGAGCCCCTGGACCGCAATCCGTTGGCGTTGGGCAGGACAGGCATGCCGTACCCTCCACGCGCCGTTCGTGCGCGGAGGCGGATCTCGGCATTGTTCGCACGGCGCCCGTTTCGGCCCCTTTGCGGCAGTATCGGGAGCATCGGCAGGGCCCTTGGAAATGTCCCGCCGGGGAATGGAGCCCACACCCGCTCCCGCGCATGACGGGCGTTTGATGGAGGGAGGGTGACTATCCTGCCCAACGCCAACAGACTGCGTTCCAAGTGCTCCAAGCACTTGGCGGGGTGGTTTGGAGGGGCAAAGCCCCTCCAATCTCCTCTGCAAGCGGACAGGTGCAACCCGGACATCCGAGCCGGCGCCCGCATCGATGCTGCACCCTTGCGTCCGGCGCGCTGCCGCGCGCAGCATCCGCGCATGCCACGCCATGCCTTCCCCGCCGCAGAGGCTGCCACGGCGCCGAACGAACCCGGCCGCCTGTCCGCGCGCATCTTCGGCCATGGGACCTTCGAGGCCCGCTGGTACGCCCCCCAGGGCACCGACCCGCAAACCCCTCACACGCGTGACGAGGCCTATGTCGTCGTGCGCGGCACCGGCACCTTCTTCTGCGCCGGCATGCGGACGCCCTTCGGGCCGGGCGACCTGCTTTGGGTCCCGGCTCATGCCGAGCATCGTTTCGAGGATTTTTCGCCCGACTTCGCGACCTGGGTGATCTTCTATGGGCCCGAGGGCGGGGAGGGGTGATCCGCCGCGTCGCCGCGCTGGTTCTGGTCTCGGTGGCGCTGCTCGCCCGCGGCGCTGTGGCGCAGACGGTGTTCGAGGTCTCCGGGACGCCGCCTCTCGAAGCCGCGCTGTGGCTGCCGGACGGTGCCACCCGCGCGCCGCTGGTCCTGCTGCTGCATGGCGCCGGAGGTCGCTGGTCGGAACTCGCGCCGCTCGGTGCCGCGCTGGCTGGGGCAGGCATCGCGGCGGCGGGCTTCACGCAGGTTGCCGATCGCAGCGCGCCGAACGCTTTCGCGCGCATGGCGGCGCGTGCGCGCACGGCGTCGCGGGTGCTGGACGCCGTCCTGGTGCGCGCGGGCGATCGCGTCGATCCGGGGCGGCTGGGCGTGTTCGGCTATTCCGCCGGGGCGACGGCGGCCATGCTGCTGATCGGCGGCCGCGCGGATCCGGCGCGCTGGCGGGCACTGTGCGAGGTCGCGCCGCAGGAACGGCTCTGCCTTTCGCCGTTCGGGCAGAGCGCCTTGGCGGCAGCGGATGCGCCGGCCTTCACGGCCCCCGATTCGCGCTTCCGTGCCGCGATGCTGGCCGCGCCGGCGCTTGGCTTCCTCTTCGCCGGGGACGGGATGCGCGGCGTGCCGCCGGGGACCGCGGTGCGGCTGTGGCGGGCCGAGGCCGACTCGCTGCTCGCCGAGCCTAATCACGCCGAGGCCATCGCCCCGCTGCTGCCGGGCCATCCCGTGCCGAGCGTGGTGCCCGGTGCCGACCACTGGGTCTTCACGCCGCCCTGCGGGCCCGAGCGCCGCGCGGCCGAGCCATGGCTCTGCGCCGACCCCCCGGGTTTCGACCGCGCCGCCTTCCATCGGGCCTTCCGGGCGGATGCGATTGCCTTCTTCCGTGCCGCACTCGCGCCGCCTGCGGAACGGTAGAGCATCACGTTGCATGCGGTGGCGGTGCCGCCCATTCTGAGGCCCTGCCGGAGCGTTTCCGGCATTGGAGGAAAGCCAAGAATGGATCGTCGCCGCTTCATCGCGAGCGGGGCGGCGGGCGCAGCTGTCGCGACCGTCGCCGCACCGCATGTCGCCAATGCCCAGCCCCGCATCCGCTGGCGCTGCCCGGGCAGCTTCCCGAAATCGCTCGATACGCTCTACGGCACGCAGGAACACATCTGCCGCCGGGTGAACGAGATCACCGAGGGGGCGTTCCAGATCCAGCCTTTCGCACCCGGCGAACTGGTCCCGGCGCTGCAGGTGCTCGATGCCGCAGGGCAGGGGTCGGTCGAGATCGGCTGGTCGGCCCCCTACTACTACACCGGCAAGGACCCATCGCTCGCCTTCGGGTCCTGCGTGCCCTTCGGGCTGAACGCCCGGCAGCAATATTCCTGGTGGCATGACGGCGGCGGCAAGGACCTCATGGCGCCGGTCTTCGCGGACCAGGGCGTGGTCTGCCTGCTCGGCGGCAATACCGGTGCGCAGATGGGCGGCTGGTTCCGCAAGGAGATCAAGAGCGTCGAGGACCTGCGCGGCCTGAAGTTCCGCATCGCGGGCTATGCGGGCGAGGTGCTGAACAAGCTCGGCGCCGTGTCGCAGCAGCTTGGCGGGGCGGACATCTACCCCGCGCTGGAGCGCGGCGTGATCGACGGCGCCGAATGGGTCGGGCCCTATGACGACGAGAAGCTCGGCTTCCAGCGCGTCGCCCAATACTACTACTACCCCGGCTGGTGGGAGCCCGGCCCGTCCATCACCATGCTGGTGAACAAGGCCGCCTGGGAGGGCCTGCCGCCGACCTACAAGGCGGCGCTCGAGACGGCCTGCGGCGATGGCTATGTCTACATGACGGGGCGCTACGACGCGCTGAATCCGCCGGCGCTGCGGCGGCTGATCGCGTCCGGCACGCAGCTCAAGGCCTTTCCGCGCGACGTCATCGCGGCCTGCTTCCGCACGACGCAGGAGCTCTACGCCGAACTCGGCAACCGCAATGCGCGGTTCAAGGAGATCCACGCGCAGTGGGACCGCTACCGCGTGGAACAGCAGACCTGGTTCCGGGTGGTCGAGGACAGCTTCGCGAACTCGCTGGCAGTCGTGCAGCGGTAGGGGAGGAAAGGCCCGGCCGGAGAAAGGAACCGGAGGGGCTCTGCCCCTCCGGACCACCCCGCCAAATGCTGAGAGCATTTGGAATGCCGGATAGCTGGCGCCGCGCAGCAACGCCATGCGATGCCCTCACAGCGCATTTGGTGCGCCGATGCGGGTCTCGGCACTGATCCTGGCGGTCGCGCCCGGCGCCGGGGTGAGGTCTAGAAAGGTCTTTCGGCCGATGCGGGCTCCCATTCGCGTTGCGAGGCAACGTGAAGGGGTACCCGTGCCCAGGTGAGGTCCGGAGAGGGGCAAGCCCCTCTCCGGCGCGCCTTACTGGCCGTGCCGCACATGCCGGAGCTGGAAGTAGTTGTCCGCCGTCTGCACGACGGTCCAGCCATTGCGCACCGCCCAGACGATCTGCTGCTGGTGGAGCGGGATGAAGGCGACGTCGTCGCGCAGCACCTGGCTGGCTTCCGAGATCAGCCGCTGACGCTGCGCTGGGTCGGTTTCCACCGCGATGCGGTCCACCAGCGTGTCGAAGGCCGGGTTGGAATAGCCCGCGCTGTTGAACACGCCGCGCGAGCCGGTACGCGTCGCCGCGAGGTTGTAGAAGGCGTTGTGCGCATCACCGGTCGAGGGCGTCCAACCCAGCATGTAGAAGGAGGTGTTGAAGCGCGGCCCGTTGATCTCGGAGAAGTAGCGCGCGCGGGTCTGCGCGTTGAGCGTCACGCGGATGCCGACCCGCGCCAGCATGGCCGTGATGGCGGTGCAGACGGCCTCGTCATTGACGTAGCGGTCGTTCGGGCAGTCGAGGGTGACGCCGAAGCCGTTCGGGTAGCCGGCTTCCGTCAGGAGGCGGCGGCCCTCGGCGACGTTCACCGCGGGGCGGACGTCGTCGGCCTCAAGGAAGCCGTTCACGCCCGGCCCGTAGAGCAGGTTGGTCGGCCGCGACTGGCCGCGCATCACGGTGCGCTGGATGGCGTTCACGTCGATGGCCAGCAGCATGGCCCGGCGCACGCGCACGTCCTGGAACGGGTTCTTCCCCTGAACGTCGGACTTCAGAAGCTGCGGCCGCATCTGGTCCATGCCGAGGTAGATGGTGCGCAGCTCAGGTCCCTGGAGGATGGACACGCCCGGCGAGCGGCGGATGCGTTCCACGTCCTGCGGCGGCACGGTGTAGACGAAGTCCATCTCGCCCGAGAGCAGGGCCGCGACGCGCGTCGCGTCGTTGGAGATGACGTTGAACTCCGCGCGGGTGAGGTTATGGCGCGGGGTGTCCCACCAGGTCGGGTTCGGCACCAGCACGGTGCGGCGGTCGGGCTCGCGCGACTGCAGCAGGAAGGGGCCCGTGCCCATCGCGTTGCGGGTGGCGAAGTTCTCACCCGTGGTGGTCAGGTCGACGGGGCGTTCCGCGTTGTGCTGCGCAGCCCAGGCGCGGGACATCATGCCCCAGTTGGTGATTTCCTGCAGCAGGATCGGGTTCGGGACGGTGGTCTCGAATTCGACCGTATGGTCGTCGATCTTGCGGATCTCCTTCACCGAGGCGAGCACGCCCTGGATGTTCGACCCCGGCCCGCGTGCGCGTTCCGCGCTGAAGATCACGTCGTCGGCGGTGAATGGCGTGCCATCCGAAAAGCGGACGCCCTGGCGCAGATGGAAGCGCCAGACGGTGGGGGAGGGGTTCTCCCAGCGCTCGGCCAGCGCGGGTTCGACGCGCATCTGCGCGTCGCGGCGGACCAGCGGCTCGTAGATATTGGCGTTGAAGGACAGCAGGAAGGTCTCCTGCCGCGTGTAGGGATCCATCGAGTTGACGTCGCCGTCATTGGCCCAACGGAAATTGTTTGCCTGCGCCGTCATGGCGCTGCCGGCCAGCAGCGCGGCGGCAAGGGTGAAGCGTAAGGACATGGCAATGCATCCCGAGCGTGTCAGTGGCAGCATGCTTGCGCCATCACGCGCCCGAGGGGAAGGCGGCGTGCTTGCCGAAAAAGCATAAAAAAAGGGCGCCGGCCGCGAAGGCCGACGCCCCGGTATCGGGCGATGGCGACCGATCAGGCCGCGCGCAACGCCTTGGGCAGGTCGTTCAGGCTCTGGTCCACCAGGGCGGCGTCGGCGGCGGCGTCCAGCGTCTCCGACAGCACCGAACGGGCGGCCGCGCCGGCGATCTCGGCGGCGGCGTTGCGGACGTCCGCGACGGCGCTGGCCTCGGCGGCGGCGATGCGGTCGAGCGCCATGCGCTCGCGGCGCTTCGCGGCGGCCTCGGCCTCGGCGGCCGCGGCGGCGGCGACGCGGTCCGCCTCGGCGGCGGCGCGGGCCAGCAGGTCCTCCGCCTCCTTCGCGGCGGCGGCGCGCTCGGCCTCGGCATCCTTCAGCATCTGTTCGGCCTCGGCGCGCAAGCGCGACGCCTCATCGAGCTGACGCTTGATCCCGGCGGCCTTGGCGTCGAGCGCCCCGCCGATCGCGCCCCACAGCTTCCTGCCGAGCAGCAGGAAGAACAGGACGAAGGAAACCGCGACCCAGAACTTCGGGTCGAGCCAGAAGTGTTCGTAGTGGTGCATCACGCCCTCCCGCGCGCGGCGAGTTCGCGCGACACGGCGGCATCGACCGCCGCGGCATCGGCCCGGCCGACCAGCTTGGTCAGCAGCGCCGCAGTGGTATCGGTCGCGACCCCGCGCAGCGCGCCCATGGCAGCGGTGCGGGAGGCCTCGATGCTGGCTTCGGCCTCGGCGATCTGGGCGTTCAGGCGCGTAGCCAGCGCCGCGGCCTTGGCATCGCTCTCGGCCTGGGCGGCCTGCATGGCGGTGGCGACCTGGGTGCGGGCCGCGGCGCGCGCCTGCTCGGTCGCCGCGCGATGCGCGGCCATGGCGGCGTCGGCCTCGGTCTTGGCGGCCTGCGCTGCCTCGAGGTCTGCCGCAATCCGGCTGTGGCGGCCCTCGATCACCGCGCCCACCTTGGGCAGGGCGACATGGGCCATGATGTAGACCAGCGCACCGAAGATGATCAGCTGCCAGACCACCTGGCCGATCAGCAGTGGGCCCTGTTCGGGGTGGCCGAAGGCGAGCTGCGGCATGCCATCGACAGGCACGACGCCCGTCTCGGCCGCGAACGCCATCGCCGGCAGGGTGGCGGCCAGGACCGCCAGCATCGTCACTCGGCGCATCGCCATCCTCTCCATCACCTCAACATCCCGGGGCGAACCCGGGCGGACGCCGTGCCCCGCGGCCCGTTGCCGGGCGCGGGGCAGCGGAATCAGGCGAACAGGATGAGGAAGGCGATCAGCAGCGCGAAGAGCGCGACGGCTTCCGTGAGGGCGAAGCCCAGAATGCCGATCGGGAAGACCGCGTCGCGGGCACCCGGGTTGCGCGCCACGCTGGTGATCAGCGAGGAGAAGATGTTGCCGATGCCGAGACCCACGCCGAACAGCGCGATCACGGCGATACCGGCCCCAAGGGCCTTCGCAGCGGCGACTTCCATGTTACTCGTCCTTCCGTCAATCCATGGAGGTTCTGTACGTACGCGTGTGCACCGGCACCCCGGTCACATGGCGGGTCAGTGCAGGTGCACCGCGTCGTGCAGGTAGATGCTGGTCAGGATGGCGAAGACATAGGCCTGCAGGAACGCGACCAGGAATTCGAAGCCGACCAGGGCAATGTTCACCGCGAGCGGCAGGGCGGCCACGAAGGGGCCCACCACGCCAAGGCCACCCAGCAGCACGACGAAGGTGGCGAAGACCTTCAGCATGACGTGGCCGGCGACCATGTTCGCGAAAAGACGCACCGAGAGGGACACCACGCGGGAGAAGTAGGAGATCACTTCGACCGGGATGATGATCGGCGCCAGCCAGACCGGCGCGCCTTCGGGGAAGAAGTAGGAGAAGAAGTGCCAGCCGTGGCGGGCGATCGCGATCACCGTCACCGTCAGGAACACCACCACCGCCAAGGCGAGCGTCACCGCGATGTGGGAGGTGAAGGTGAAAGCGTAGGGCAGCATGCCGAGCAGGTTGCCGAACAGCACGAACATGAAGACCGAGAAGACGAAGGGGAAGTACTTCTTGCCCTCGTCGCCCACCTGGTCGCGGACCATGCCGGCGATGAATTCGTAGGCCGATTCACCGAGCGCCTGGAAGCGCCCCGGGATCAGCGCGCCGCGGCGCGCGGAGCCCAGCATCAGCCCGGCCGACAGCAGTAGCGCCACCAGCATGAAGACGTTGGACTGGCTGAAGGACACCGCCTTGCCGACCACGCCGAGAATCGGCGACAGCTCGAACTGGCTGAGAGCGTCGATCGTCTTGCCTTCGGTCGCCAACGGCTGATCCCCCGTCCATCAGTCACTGCGTGTGCGCGAGCGCGGTCGCGGATTGAACAGGCGATAGACGTTCAAGACCCCGGCCGCACTGCCCATGACGAAGAACACCAGGAAGAGCCAAGGCCAGGTGCCGAGCCAGCGGTCCAGCCAGAAGCCGAGACCGATGCCGACAACCAGGGCCGAGACGACCTCGACCCCCGCGCGCAAGCCGAACCCCCAGGGGCTCTGCGGTGCCTTCCCGCGCCCGGCGGGTGGCGTATCCAGACCCTGCTTGGATCTGGCCTGCCGCAAGCGTTCCTCGAAACCGTCGCGCTCGTTCACCTTTGCTCCCTGGCGGGCCCCCGCCGGAAGGCAGCCGGGCTTTAGGGTGAGGCCCCCCGGCTGTCAAGCGGATGTGGCGGCGCAGCAAGGGTTTGGTAAGGCTGGCCGCGCGGGCCGCGGGCGGTTACTCGACCGGCATGAGCGGGGCCTTGGTCGCGCTCCGTGCCGAGGGCGGCACCAGGCGGGCCAGCGCCTCGGGCGGCATGGGCCGGCCGAGCAGGTATCCCTGGCCCTCGTCGCAGCCGAAATCCCGCAGCCGGGCGAGCTGCACGGCGCTTTCCACCCCTTCCGCCACCAGCCTGGCGCCGAGCCCATGGGCGATGCGCGTCACCGCGTCCACGATCCGCTCGGTGCGGGTGCTGGTGCCGAGCCCGGCCACGAAGGACCGGTCCAGCTTGATGACGTCGAAGGGCAGTTGCTGCAGATAGCCGAGCGAGGCGTATCCGGTCCCGAAATCATCCAGCGCAAGCCGCACCCCGGTCTCCCTCAGCCGCGCGAGGGTCGCCGCCGCGGCATCCGGGTCGCGGATGAAGACATCCTCGGTCACTTCGATCTCGAGCCGGTCGGGCTGGCCGCCGACGGCGTCCAGCGCCTCCCGCAGCAGGTCGGGGGCCTGGCCGGTCACGATATGGCGTGCCGAGAGGTTCACCGCGATCGCGATGTCGAGCCCGGCCTTGCGCCATTCCTGCTGCTGCACCAGCGCCTGTTCGAGCGTCACCCGGGCCAGCGCGACCGAAAGCCCCGCGCGTTCTGCGGCGGGGATGAAGAGGCTTGGCGGGATGGCACCGCGCGTCGGGTGGTTCCAGCGCAGCAGCGCCTCGCAGCCCGCGAAGGACAGATCGGAGAGGTGGAATTTGGGCTGGAAAGCGAAATGGAGTTCCCGCTTCGCGAGCGCCCGCTGCACATCGGCTTCGAGCCGCCGCTGGTCGATCAGCGCGGCGGCCATGGCCGCCGAGAATCGCCGTACCTGGCCGCGCCCCGACCCCTTGGCGCGGTACAGGGCAATGTCGGCGCGTTGCAGCAGGGCGGGCCCATCGACGCCATCGACCGGGCCGATGGCGACGCCGATGCTCGCACCCACGGTCACGCTGGTGCCGTCGATCGCGTAGGGCGCGCGCAGCGCGCGGATGAGGCGCGAGGCCGCCGCATCGGCCTCCTTCGGTCCGGCGATGCCTGCCTGCACCACGGCGAATTCGTCACCCCCCAGCCGCGCCAGCATGTCCGCGGGCCTGAGGCAGGAGCGCATGCGGCTGGTCGCGGCCATCAGCAGCGCATCGCCCGCCGCATGGCCCATGGTGTCGTTCACATCCTTGAAGTCGTCGAGGTCGATCAGGTGCAGGGCCACCATCCCGCCCTCGGCGAGCAAGCGGTCGAGGTGGCGGGTGAAGAGCAGCCGGTTGGCGAGGCCGGTCAGGGAATCGTGCTCCGCCATGTAGCGGATCTGTTCCTCGGCGGCTTTCCGTGCGGTGATGTCGATGCCGATGCGCACCACGAAGGAGGGCGCGGCACCCGGGGCCATCACCGGGGCCGCGGTGCTGAGCAACGTATGTTCCGTGCCATCCGGGCCGGTCGCGGTCACCTCCCGGAACGGAAGCTGGCGGCCGCCGGCCAGGGCCGCGGCGAGATCGGCGGCATCCTCGGCCGAGGCGGAGATCTCGGCGATGTTGCGCCCGAGCAGCGCGGCCTCGCTGGTGCCGTGGAAGGCCGCGAGGGCGGCGTTCGCCAGCACGAATCGCCCCTGCGGATCATGGGCCGAGACCATGACCGGCAGCGCATCGACCACCACGCGCAGCATGCGTTCCGAATCCTCGGCGCGCGCGCTCGCCGCCTCGGTCTGCTCCAGCAGGCCGGTGGTACGGCGCCACAACACATAGAGAAGAGCCGAGAGCAGCGTCGCGCTGACCACCAGGCCGATGGCGCTGACGGCGAAGGCGTGGTGCAGCCGGAGCAGGCCGGCGGCCGCGGCGTCCTTGGCGACCTGCTGTTCGAAATAGAGATTGCGGTTCGCCTCGCCGAGCCGTGCGACGAGAGTCGTCAGCGCGTCGCGCGCCTCCGGGATCGCCTGCGCGTCACCGGTCGCGTAGCGCGCGGGCAGGCGCTCGATCGGGGCGAGGGTGGCGAAGAGGTCCGGCAGGCCGGTGCGGATCTCCCGCAGGACGACCGGCACCCGGGTCTCGCCGTCGCCTTCCTGCAAGGCGACCAGGCGGCTCCAGACGATCTCGAAGCGCAGCACGACGTCCTGGGGCGCATCGGGCTGGCCGGCCGCCAGGCGCTCGACATCGGTGTGCAGCCGCGAGAGCTCGAGCAGCGCTTGGCTGCTTTCCCACACGCCGATGCGGTGGCCTTCCGTCTGCAGCTCGGCCATGCGTGCCAATTGCCGGCCCGAGGTCGCCAGCGAGGCGATGAAGACGACCACCGCCGCGGTGATCGCCAGCAGAGGGACGGTGGAGCGCGACCAACGGCCGGAGCTGGCCATTGCCCGGCCGCGGCCGCTCACGCGATCTCCAATCGTTTGACCTGCCAGACTGCGCGCTGGCGGTGGATCCGGGTGAACAATTCGGGGCGCTCCGACCAGGGGAAGAGGATCCAGAACGGCCCGCGATTCCGGATGGGGATCGGCTCGCCATCCTGGCGGGTGGCGAGGAAGCCGTCGCTCGCCAACACCTCGGCGATCGGCATGGCGGCCGCGTAGTCATTCAGCGCCACGACGCGCAGCGTGTCGCCGAAGGCACCGAGCGAGGCGAGAAGGCGCGCCAGCGTCACACCCGAGAAATGTTGCGGCCCCTGCGTCCAGGGCGTGCGCGTGACGAGCGGTTCCAGCCCGATTGCGTCGAGCGCGGCGAGGTCCAGCAGGCGGGGTGAGGGCGGTGCGATGCTGCCCGCGACCTGAAGCACGGCGAGGTCCCCGGCGGCGGCGGCGAGAGGAAAGCCGAAGCCGGAGAGCAGCACGCGGCGCGCAATCGACATGACGGAACGGCTCCAACCCGATGGCAGATTGGATAGCCGTTCGCGAGTAACCGAATTCTTATCTTCTCCGGCGGTTCGAGGAGGGATCCGGTATCCGGGGTGGAGCCCCTCTCCGTTCCACGCTTCCCGCGTGGCGCGCAGGCGTCGGGCCTCTCCGCTACGGCCCGCGGCAGGCCAGGAGTGCGCCGACCTCCTGGCACGCCGCGGGCGGCGGGCCGCTGCGCGCCCCCGGCAGGATGATGCGCAGTTCCCCCGGCGCGAGCGGACGCGCCATCGCCGCTTCATCGTCGCAACGCGGCCGCTCGCCGCGCCAGCGTGCGACATACATGGTGTTCGCCGGTACTGGCCGTTCGGCGGCGAGGCTCAACACCTGCAACTGTCGCGTGTGGTCGCCGAAGGTGTCCGGCTTCGGCACGCAGGGCCAGGTGGGAAAGACCGCGACGGAGTCCGCCCCGGCAAGCAGGTGCCGCAGCGTCGGCGCATCAACGCTCCAGGGCATGCGCGTCGCCGCCCAGGCGTGAATCGCGGCGCGATTCGGCGCGGCGTCGAGGAACTGCACCGCGCCGAGCAGCAGGACCGCGACGGGACCGATGCGCGGCAGGCGCGCCAGCAGCGCGATGCAACCCACCAGAAGCGCCGCACCGACCGGCCAGAAGAAGCGGCCCGAGGCGCGGAACTGCTCGAGGAAGCCAGGCGGCGCCCCGAGGTCCAGCACGACGCCGCGCCCGAGCCCGACGCGGAAGGACACGGCCAGCAGCGTCAGCCCCAGCAGCACCAGAGCCAGCCCGGCGTGGTGCCGCAGCGCGCGCAGCAAATCGCGCGGCGCCAGCACCGCGACGGCAAGCAGCCCGGCCAGCAGGCCGAGGCCGAGCCAGTTGTAGCCCTCCCACCCGCCATGGCCGGTCGCGTCGACCTCGGCGTTCACCAGCCCGCCGATGAACCAGGATCGCCAGGGCCAGACGGGCGAGAGCAGGTTCAGCGCGAAATCGCCATAGCCTCCATCGCCCTGCGCGCCGAGATAGCCGAAGGCTGCCATCACCGCGCCCACCGCGACGACGCAGGCCAGCAGACCCAGCCCGGCGGCGAACCATCCGCGATCCCCGCGCAGCAGCAGCGTCGCCGGCACGGCGGCGAGCAGCGCGAGCACCATCGCCGCGAGATAGGGATGCACCAGCAGCGTCGCGACCGCGACCAGCACCGCCGCGCCCCACAACGCCGCCGACTGCCCGCGCGCCAGCCGCAGATAGAGGCCCAGCGCGACCAGCAGCGTGAAATGCCCGGTCAGCGCGGCGTGGCCATAGCGGTTGATGAAGGCCGGCATGGCCGAGGCCGCGAGCGCGATCGCCACGGCCGGCAGCAGGCGCCGCTCACCCGTCCCGCGCAAGCACCAGACGGCGGCGACCGGCTGCATCGTCCAGGCGATGGCATACCACAGGCCGATGCCGTGGAAGCCCTCGGGCAGGACGGCGCGCAGCGCCTTCAGCGGCAGGGCAAGCAGCGGAATGCCGTCGGCGAAGGCGATGTTCAGCCCGTCAGGCGGCAGCAGGTTCAAGGCCAGCAGTGGCGGCCAGCGCCAGGCATCGCCGATGAAGTAGCGCTGCGCGATGGCGTGTTGCGCGGCATCGCCCTGCGGTGCCCAGGGCCCGCCGGCATGAGGCAGCAGGAAATCGACCGGGAAGATCGCCAGCACCAATGCGACGCCGAGCAGCAACGCCACGCCATAAGACAGAAGAGTTTCAGATCTGGGCGACAGGGGGCGCACTCCGGTTTCGTCCGACCTCCCGAATCCGCGAGAACGTCGGATCAGGATTGCCTGGGAAAACAATGGCTCCGAACCGGATGCCGCGAAACTGGGTGAACCGCAACGGGGTCCGGGAGTGACGCAGCACCCCCGAAGCCCCTGATCCCCCACGAAAAAATCCGCTCACGGAATACTGCGCCGCCACATTTGCGCCGCAAGCAGGTCCCAAATCCGACAGCGCCAAGGATCAACTTCCGGGTCAACCCAAGGACTGGTTCGCCGTTCCGCCCCAGGCGGGTCCGGCTCCGGGTCCGAGGAACCCCTTTGGCCGTCGCCGGCCCCCGCCGGCGATGGTGACATCCAGAAGGTTGCTGACGCCGATGTCCAGCGTTCCGGTTGGTCCTCTCCCCCCGCACAGCGCCGTTGCCGGCGTTGTCACCGGCATTCGTACGGTCGGTTTCACCCCGCTGGCGAAGCGGGCGATGGACATCGCCATCGCTGCCGCCGCGCTGGTGGCGGCCGCGCCTTTCTTCCTGGTGGTGTCGCTGCTGGTGCGCGCCGATGGCGGCCCGGCCTTCTACGCGCACAATCGCGTCGGCCGCGGCGGGCGCATCTTCGGCTGCCTGAAGTTCCGCTCCATGGTGGTGGACAGCCAGGCGCGGCTAGAAGCCCTGCTCGCCTCGGACCCCGAGGCGCGCGAGGAGTGGGAGACCACCCGCAAGCTGCGCAACGACCCGCGCATCACCCGCATCGGCCGCTTCCTGCGCGCGACCTCGCTGGACGAGCTGCCGCAGCTCATCAACGTGCTGCGCGGCGACATGGCGATCGTCGGCCCCCGCCCGGTCACCGCCTCGGAGCTCGACAGCTTCTATGGTGCGGCCTCCGCCCACTATCTGACGGTCCGCCCGGGCATCACCGGCCTGTGGCAGGTGTCGGGCCGGTCCGAGACCTCCTACGACCAGCGCGTCGCGCTCGACGTGGCCTATGTCTCGCAGCCCTCGCTGCTGGCCGATCTGCGCATTCTGCTGAAGACCCCGGTTGCGGTACTCTCCCGCCGCGGCGCGCACTGAGCAGCGGGCGAAACAAGGGTCCCATTCGATGACTGGTACGGCGTCCGAGGGCCCCGAAGACCGGGCCGGCGGACGCCGGCTCGTGTCCGGGGTGGTGTGGAACGCGCTGGGGCGCGGAATCCCGCTGATCATCGCGCTGGGGATCACCCCGGTGCTGGTCCATCTGCTGGGCACCGACCGCTGGGGGCTGTTCACCCTCGCCCTCGCCATGGTCGGCATCTTCGGGGTGTTCGACCTCGGGCTCGGCATGGCGCTGACGCGCGCCGTCTCCGAGGCGATCGGCGAGGGCCGCGGACGCGACGCCCCGGCGCTGGTGGGGGCGACGATCTGGGCGCTGCTCGGCCTGTCCTCGATCATGGCGGGGCTCGCCTATGCCTTCATGCCGGTGCTGATCGGGCGCGTGCTGATCGTCCCGCCGGGGCTCGAGGCCGAGGCGCTGGCCGCCTTCCGCGTACTGGCCCTGGCCGCGCCGCTGGTGGTGCTGAATGCGGCGCTGTGGGGGGTGCTGGCGGCGTGGCAGCGCTTCCGGGCGGCCAATTTGGTCAACATGCCGGTGAGCGTCTTCTACTACCTGGGTCCGGTGATCGCCCTGTGGCTGTGGAACAGCCTGGTCGGCGTGATGCTCGCTTTGGTCGCGGTGCGGCTGGCGAGCGGCCTCGCCTATGCGGCACTCGCCTGGCGCGACG
Organism: Roseomonas alba; assembly: GCF_019430885.1. Lineage (GTDB taxonomy): Bacteria > Pseudomonadota > Alphaproteobacteria > Acetobacterales > Acetobacteraceae > Neoroseomonas > Neoroseomonas alba. Next base: position 450,516 of record NZ_JAHYBZ010000001.1, read on the forward strand.
TGCCGCGGCTCGGCCTGGACCGTGCGCGATTCGCGCTGCTGCGGCCCCTGTTGCGCCAGGGCGGGTGGATGAGCCTGTCCGGCGCGCTGACCCAGATGCTGCTCTATGCCGACCGCTTCATCATCGGCGCGCTGATCGGGCTGACGGCGGTGGCCTTCTATGCCACACCCCTCGACCTCGTCATGCGCATGTGGATCCTGCCCGTGGCGGTGGCGCAGACCTTGCTGCCGGCCATCGCCTCCTCCTTTCGCTCCGCGCCCGAGCGCACGGCGCTGCTGCTGCGGCGCGGCGCGCTGATCGTCGCCGGGATGGTGCTGCCGGCCTGCCTCGTGCTGGTGGCGCTGGCCCATTGGCTGCTGTGGCTGTGGCTCGGTGCGGCCTTCGCGGATGGCGGCGGGGTGGTGCTGCGCATCCTGGGGGTCGGGATCTTCTTCTCCTGCCTCGCCTTCGTCCCGGGGACGCTGCTGGATGCGATCGGGCGGCCGGAAGTGACGGCGACCTTTTCCCTGATCCAGGCCGCGATCTTCCTGCCGCTGGGCGCGGCCCTCCTGCTGCTGATCGGTATCGAGGGTGCGGCCATCGCCTGGGCCGCCCGCACGGCGACGGATTGCGCCGGGCGCTTCCTGCTGGCCGCGCGCTTCTATCCGCCGGCGGCGGAGGCCGGCCGTGCGCTGTTGCCTCTGCTGGCTGCCTGCGGCGCCGGGCTGGTGCTGATGGCGGCGATCCCGGGCGTCGTCGTGCCGATGCTGCTGGGCGCGGTCACGCTGGGCCTGGCCGTGGCGATGGGCTGGCGCATCGCGCCGCAGGACGATCGCGCGGCGCTGCTGCGGCGGGTGGGGATGGCGCGGGCATGACCGGCATCGCGATCAATGGGCGTTATCTCACCCAGGGCATGACCGGCGTGCAGCGCTTCGCGACCGAGATCGTCGCGGCCGCCGATGCGCTGGCCGCGCGGTCCGAATGGCCGGTCGCGCGGGTGTTGCATCCGGCCGGCGCGCGGGATGCCGGGCTGCGCAGCTTCCGTGCCGAATCCGTCGGATCGCGGTCCGGCCAGGCCTGGGAGCAGATCGACCTGCCGCGCGCGCTGCGCGGCGACATGCTGGTCAGCCTGGGCAATACCGCCCCGCTGATGCTGGGCGCGCGCCAGGCGGTGGTGATCCACGACGCCGGCGCCTTCGACACGCCCGAATCCTATTCCTTCGCCTTCCGGACCTGGTATCGGCTGATGCAGAAACGCCTCGCGCGCAGCGGGGCGATGATCCTGACGGTCTCGGAATTCTCCCGCGCGCGGATCCAGGCCGCGCTCGGCGTCGATGCCGGCGTCATTCCCGAAGGCGGGGAGCATGTGCTGCGCACGCCGGCCGACACCGCGATCATCGCGAAGCATGGCCTGGAACGCGGCCGCTTCGCGCTGGTGGTGGGCAATCCCGCCGCGCACAAGAACCTCGCCGCGCTGACCGCGGCTGCCGAGACGCTCGGTGCCCATGGGCTGACGCTTGCCGTGGCCGGCGCCGCCGATCCGGCGGTGTTCCGCGCCGGCGGCGGCGTCGCGGCGGACAGCGCGAAGCTGCTCGGTCGCGTGTCGGATGCCGAGCTGCGCGCGCTGTACGAGAACGCGCTCTGCCTCATCTTCCCCTCCCGCTACGAGGGCTTCGGCCTGCCGCCACTCGAAGCCATGGTCTGCGGCTGCCCGGTGCTCGCCGCCCATGCCGGCGCGGTGCCGGAAGTCTGCGGCGAGGCCGCGCTGTGGTTCGACCCCGCGCAGCCGGCGACGTTGCAGGACACCGTCTCCCGCCTCGTCGAGGAGGACGGCCTGCGCGAGGGCATGATCCGCGCCGGGCTCGACCGCGCGCGGAGCTTCACCTGGGAGCGCGCCGCGCGGACGCTCCTCTCCCTGATCGAGGGCCGCCGCGCATGAAGGTCGCCATCGTCCATGAATGGCTCGATTCCTATGCGGGGTCCGAGCGCGTCGTGGAACAGCTCCTCGCCGAATGGCCCGAGGCGGATCTCTTCGTGATCTGCGACTTCATGCCGGAGGCCGAGCGCGGCTTCCTGCGCGGCAAGCCCGTGAAGACCAGCTTCATCCAGCGCCTGCCCTTCGCGCGAAAGCACTTCCGCAAGTATCTCGGCCTGATGCCGATCGCGATCGAGCAGTTCGACATGTCGGGCTACGACCTCGTGCTGTCCTCCTCGCACGCCGTCGCCAAGGGCGTGCTGACCGGCCCGGGCCAGCTCCATGTCAGCTACGTGCACAGCCCGATGCGCTATGCCTGGGACCTGCAGCACCAGTATCTGCGCGAAGCCAAGATGGAGCACGGGCTGAAGGGCGCCTACACCCGCCACCTGCTGCACAAGCTGCGCATCTGGGACCGCGCCAGCGCGATGAACCCCGACGTGGTGGTCGCGAACTCCACCTATATCGGCGAGCGCATCCGCAAGGCGTGGCGGCGCGACAGCATCACCGTGCATCCGCCGGTCGATGTCGACCGCTTCGCGCTGAAGGAAGACAAGCAGGACTTCTTCCTCGTCGCCTCCCGCATGGTGCCCTACAAGCGCATCGAGCTGATCGCCGAGGCCTTCCGCCGCATGCCCGGCCGCCGCCTGGTGGTGGTGGGCGACGGCACCAACGCACCCATGGTGCGTGAGGCCGCCGCCGGCGCTCCCAATATCGAGTTCCGCGGCCGCGTCGGCACGGCGGAGCTGGTGCGGCTGACCCAGGATGCCTGCGCCTGCGTCTTCGCCGCCGAGGAGGATTTCGGCATCGCGACCGTCGAGGCCCAGGCCTGCGGCACCCCCGTCATCGCCTTCGGCAAGGGCGGCGCGCGCGACATCGTCATCCCCGGCCAGACCGGCAGCTTCTTCGACACGCAATCGGCCGACGCGATCATCGCCGCGGTCGAATCCTTCGACACGCTGTCCATCGCCCCTGCCGCCTGCCGTGCCAATGCCGAACGCTTCAGCCACGGCGCCTTCCGCGCCGCCATGCGTCGTGTCGTCGAGGAGGCGATGCGATGAGGTTCACCCTCGTCGTCGCGACGCTCGGCCGCGATACGGACGTCGGCGCGCTGCTCGACAGCCTGCTGGCCCAGGGCCGCAGCGATGTCGAGGTCATCATCGTCGATCAGAACGACGACGACCGGCTTGGCCCCATCGAGGCAAGCTATGCCCCGCGCATGACGCTGAAGCGCCTGCGGTCGTCCGTGCGCAGCGCCAACCACGCGCGCAACCTCGGCCTGCGCCACGCGCGCGGAGAGATCATCACCTTCCCCGACGATGACTGCCTCTATCCGCCCGGCGTGCTGGATCAAGTCGATCAAGCCTTCCGTGCAGCGCCGGCGCTGCATGTGCTGACCGGCCCCGCAGCCTCGCCCGAAGGCGGGCTGGGATCGGGGCGCTGGCGCCTGGACAGCGGCCCGATCGACCTGTCCAACGTCTGGACCAGCGTCATCGAGTTCAACCTGTTCCTGCGCCGCCAGACCGCGCTGGCGCTCGGCGGCTTCGACGAATCCATGGGGCCCGGCAGCCCGTTCGGCTCCGCCGAAGGCAACGACCTGGTCTGCCGCGCCATGGCGAAGGGTCTTGCCGCCCGCTACGACGCCGATCTGCGCATCATCCATCCCGACAAGCGCCTGTCCGACGTCGCCGTCGAACGCGCCGAACGCTACGGCCGCGGCCTGGGCTTCGCGCTGAGGCGCAACGGCGCGCCGCTATCCGTGCGCGGGACCTTCCTGGTCCGACCGCTCGGTGGCGTGGCGGCCAGCCTGCTGCGCGGCCGGCTGCATGACGCCGGCTACTACTTCATGACCTTCCGTGGCCGTCTGGCCGGCATGCTGGCGCGCGAGGCCCGCCAGCCCTCGACGGTGCCCGCGCTGACGGAGGCCGGGTGATGCGCATCGCCATCGGCATCGCCACGCGTGGACGACCCGCGATCCTCGCCGGTGTGTTGGCGGACCTGCAACGCCAGACTCGCCGCGCCGACCGCACCATCGTCTGCCACGTCACCCCCGACGACATCACGGACTGCGCCGGCGCCGAGTTCCTCACCGCCGCCGCCGGGCTGCCGCGCCAGCGCAATGCCATCCTGGACGCGGCGGTGGATTGCGACGTGGTGCTGTTCCTGGACGATGACTTCCTCTGCGCGCCGGATTTCCTCGCCGTGGTCGAGGCCGCCTTCCTCGCGCATCCGGACATGGTGGTGGCCACCGGCCTCGTCATTGCCGACGGCGCAAAGGGCCCCGGCTATTCGCTGGACGAGGGCTTCGGATTTCTCGCCGCCGACACGCCGCCCGCCGACAAAGCCGCCGTCGAGCCCGCCTTCAACGGCTATGGCTGCAACATGGCCTTCCGCATGGCGACGGTGCGCGCCCACGGCATCCGCGTGGACGAGCGCCTGCCGCTGTATGCCTGGTACGAGGACATCGACGTCACGCGACGCCTCGGCGAGCACGGCACCATCCTGCGCCTGCTCGGCGCGCGGGGCGTGCATCTGGGGGCGAAGTCGGGCCGCGTGAAGCAATTGCGCCTGGGCTATTCCCAGGTGGTGAATCCCATCTACCTGGCGCGGAAGGGGTCGTTCCCCTGGAACCACGCCATTCCCTCCGCGGCACGGCATTGCCTGGCGAACCTCGTGCGGTCGCTGAAGCCGGAACCCTGGGCGGATCGCTGGGGGCGGTTCCGCGGGAACATGATCGGGGTGTGGGACCTGATCCGCGGGCGCGCTACGCCGGAGCGGATTCTCGAACTGTAGGAGCGACCCGGGGCCTCGCCCCGGACCCCACCAGGGCTCTGCCCTGGACCTGCCAGGTGCCGGAAGGCCTTTGGAAACCTCCATTTGGCGCCCTGCGCCACTGGTGGACGGGGATCCCGGCGCCCGCCCTTGCGCCCGAAACGCACCGGGAGGGCATGGAATGACCCGGCCGCCCGACACCAGAAGTTTGCGGTCCAGGGGCTCCAAGCCCCTGGTGGGGTGGTTCGGAGGGGCAGAGCCCCTCCGGTCCTTTCCGGCGACCGCAAGCGTGCCATCGGCAACGCCCGCCGGGGAGAGCCCGACAGTGGCGAGGCCGCTCTCCCGGCTCCGATCCTGGGGCCGTCAGGCCGCGACCGGCCCTTCCGCCATTTCCACAGCCTGGCCCAGATCCACGCTCAGCAGCCGTGACACGCCGCGTTCCTGCATGGTCACGCCATAGAGCCGATGCATCCGCGCCATGGTCAGCGGGTGGTGGGTGACGACGAGGAAGCGCGTGCCGGCTTCCGCCGCCATGGCCGCCAGCAGGTCGCAGAGCCGTTCCACATTCGCGTCGTCCAGCGGCGCGTCCACCTCGTCCAGCACGCAGACCGGGGCGGGCTGGCAGCGGAAGACGGCGAAGATCAGAGACAGCGCGGTCAGCGCCTGCTCGCCGCCCGAGAGCAGCGACAGGGTCGCCAGCTTCTTGCCCGGCGGCTCGGCGTAGATCTCCAGCCCGGCTTCCAGCGGATCGTCGGAGCCGACCAGGGCGAGATGCGCCCGCCCGCCGCCGAACAGGCGGGAGAACAGGTTGCGGAATTCCGCATCGACGCGGTCGAAGACCTCGCGCAGGCGCTCGCGGCCCTCGCGGTTGAGGTGGCCGATCGACCCGCGCAGCTTGGCGATCGCCGCCGTCACCTCGTCGCGGTCGGTGCCGATCTGGCCGATGCGTTCCTCGATCTCGGCGACCTCGATCTCGGCGCGGAGGTTGACCGGGCCCATCTCCTCGCGTTCGCGCGACAGGCGCTCGACCTTGCGGCGGGCCTTCTCCTCGGCGGCGTCGGAGAGTTCCTCGGGCGGCGGGGGCAGGTCGGCATCCTCGCCGAGACGCTCGGCGATGCGGGCGGCGACGGCGTCCTCGGCGGTGGCGGCGGCCTCGGCGGCGGCTTCGGCGCGGACCTGGCCTTCGCGCGCGGCGGCGAAGGCGGCGTCGGCGCGGCGGCGGGCCTCGGCGGTGTCGCGCAGGGCGGTTTCCGCCGCGGTCAGGGCGGCGGCTGCGGCTTGGTGAGTCGCCTCGCATTCGGCGAGCAGGCGGCCGGCCTGCTGGCGGCGTCCCGCCGCATCGTCGGGCGCCTCGGACAGGGCGTCCCGTTCGGTCTGCGCCTCGGCGCCCCGGCGCCGCAGTTCGACCACCCGCGCCTCGGCATCGCTGCCGCGGGTGGTCCACAGCGCGGCTTCCTCGGCGACCGCGCCGAGGCGTGCGGTGACGCGCGCGCCTTCATTCGCCAGAGCGCCGATATCGCTGCGCGCCTGGACTTCCGCCGCGCGCGCGGCGGTCAACGCATCGCGGGCTTGCGCCACGGCGGCGCGCATCGCCTCCAGGTCGGGCAGGGCGGCCTCGGCGGCAAGGGTCTCCGCATGGGCGGCCTCTGCCTCGGCCAGTTCGGCCGCGAGACGTGCCACTTGCGGTTCCAGCGCTGCCAGCCGGCTTTCCGCCTCGGCCGCGCGGGCGGCGAGGGTCGATTCATGCTGCCGCGCGCCCTTGGCGTTGGCCTCGGCGGTGCGGCGGGCCTCGCGGGCGGCGTGTTCGGCGGCCTGGGCGCGGGTCTCGGCGCGGCCGGCTTCCTCGGCCTGGGCGCGCAGGCCGGGCAGGTCGGGCAGGGCGGCGAAGGCCTGGGCGGCGGCGTCCAGCAGCGTCTCCGCCTCGGCGCGGTCCGCGGCGAGGCGGGCCAACTGAGGCTCGATCGCGGCCAGGCGGCTTTCCGCGCGGGCATGGCGGGCGGCCAGTGCGGCCTCGGCCTGGCGCGCCTCGCCCAGCGCGGCCTCGGCGCGGGCGCGGGCGTCGCGGGCGGCGGATTCGGCGCGGCGGGCGTCTTCTTCCTGCTTCGCGGCCTCGGCGCGGGCGGCATCGGTGGTGGCGGCCTCGGCCTCGGCCTTGTCGAGCCGGGCTTCCGCCGCACGCAGGGCGTTGCGCTGGGCGAGGCGCACCGCGCCCGGCGTCGGCGCACCGGCGCGGGTGGTATGGCCGTCCCAACGCCACAGCGCGCCTTCTTCCGTCACCAGCGACTGGCCGGGCTTCAGCGCGGCCTGCAAGGCGGCGCCATCGATGCCGCGCGGCAGCAAGCCGATCTGGGCCAAAGCGCGTGACAGGGCAGCCGGGGCTTCCACCAGTCGCGACAGCGGCACCGCGCCGTCCGGCAGCGGCGCGTTGACGTCGAGTGGCGGCAGGGTGCGCCAGTGGCGCGGGGCGGCTTCGTCGGAGGGGCTTTCCAGCGCTTCGCCCAGCGCGGCGCCGAGCGCGGCTTCCAGGCCGGCCGGAACGCCAACCTGGTCCAGGATCGGCGCCGCAGCGCCGGGTTCGCGCGAGGCCAGGACGGCCTTCAACGCATCGACTTCGGCAGCGGCGCGGGCGCGTTCGCCGCCGGCGGCGGTGGCGGCGCGGCCTGCCTCGGCATGGGCGGCGGCGGCCCAGCTCCGCAGGCCCTCGGCCTTCTCCAGCGCGGCGCGGGCCTCGGCGACGGCGGCGTCGGCGGCGGCGAGCGCGGCGGCGGCGGCCTCGCGCTCGGCGGGCGGGATGTGTTCGGCCGCGGCAGCGTCGCGGTCCTTCTGCATCGCCGCATGCTGGGCGGTGATGCGGGCCAGCCGGTCCTGCGCGGCGGTGCGTTCGGAACCGACGCGCTGCGCAATGGCGGCGGCCTCGGATGCCGCACGCCGCGCCTCGGCGTGGCGGGCGGCGGCGGCGGCGCGGGCGGCTTCGGCCTCTTCCAGCGCGACGCGCGCCGCTTCCAACGCCGCATCGGCGGCGGCGACCTCGGCGGCGGCCTCGGCGCGGGCTTCCTGCGGGACGCGGGCACGGGCGGCGGTCTCGCGCTCGGCAGCGAGGCGGGCATGGCCGTCCTGCGCACGCTTCAACCGGGCCTCGGCGGCGGCGCGGGCCTCGGCGGCGGATTGGACGCGGGCGGCGGCCTCGGCGGCCTGTTCGGTGGCGGCCTGGGTGGCCTGTTCGGCGGCCTGGGCGGCCTGCTCAGCCTCGGCCAGCGCGGCCTCGGCGGCCTGCTGGCGCGCCGGTAGCGAGGTTTCGACGGCGCGTAGCGCCTCGGCCTCCTGGGCGAGGCGTTCGCGCGCGGCGTCGGCGTCGCGCAGCACGCCTTCCGCATGCGTCAGGTCGCGCTGCAACTGCGACAGCCGGGCCTCGGCGGCGTCCAGTGCCTCGCGGGCGCGGCGTTCCTCGGCTTCCAGGCCTTCGGATTCGACGCGGCGGCGTTCCAGCGCGGTACGGGCGATGGCCTCGGCCTCGCGCGGACCGGGGATGGCCTTGTCGGCCTCGAAGGCGGCGATGGTGGCGCGCTCGGCCTCGGCCTCGGCGGCGCGGACGGCGGCGCGGGCCTCATCGAACTGGGTCTTGGCCACGCGCGCGGCGGTCTCGGCGCGGGCGGCGAGGATCGCCAGCCATTCGCCTTCCGCCTGCCGCACCAGCCCGGACAGGTTCCGGTAGCGGTTCGCCTGCCGCGCCTGGCGCTGCAAATTCTGGCGCTGGGAATCGAGCTGGCCGAGCGTGTCCTCGGCCCGCGTCAGGTTGGTCTCAGCCTGTCGCAGCTTCAGTTCCGCCTCATGGCGGCGGGCGCGCAGGCCGGCGATGCCGGCGGCCTCCTCCAGCACCTGGCGGCGATCCTCGGGCTTGGCCTGGATCATGGTCGAGACCCGGCCCTGGCTGACCATGGCCGAGGCCCGGGCGCCGGAGCCGATATCGGCGAACATGGTCTGCACGTCGCGCGCGCGGACCTCCTTGCCGTTCACCCGAAAGGCGCTGCCCTGGCCGCGGGTGATGCGGCGGATGATCTCGAGTTCCGCCTGGTCCTGGTTGGGCGGCGGGGCGAGGCCCTCTGCCTCTTCCAGTTGCAGCGTCACTTCCGCGAGGTTGCGGCCCGCCCGGGTGGCCGTGCCGGCGAAGATGACGTCGTCCATCTCCCCGCCGCGCATGGCCTTGGCCGAGGTCTCGCCCATCGCCCAGCGCAGCGCCTCGACGACGTTGGACTTGCCGCAGCCATTGGGGCCGACGATGCCGGTCAGGCCGGGCAGGACCTCGACCGTCGTGGCCTCGGCGAAGGATTTGAAGCCGGCGATGCGGATGCGGGCAAGCGTGGCGCGCACGGCGGCAAGGCGCTGGGCCTCGCTGCGCGGCGTGCCGTCATCCTCCTCCTCCGGCGGGGTCGGAGGATTCGCCTGCCCGTCATCCATCACTCAGCCCCGCGCCACTTCCTGGGCGAAGCGGTCGAAGGGGATGGCGCCGGAGACGGTGCGGCTGCCGAAGACGAAGGTCGGCGTGGCCTGGATATTGTACTGGCGCTCGCCCTGCTGGCGCAGTTCGAGGATGCCGCGGGCGGTGGCGTCGTCGGCCCAGGCCGTCTCGAACATCGCCTGGGGCATGCCGGCGAGCACCGCGATCTTGCCGATCTCGGTCTTGTGATCGACGCCGCGGGCGAAGGCCCAGCGGTCCTGGGTCTGGAACAGCGTCTCGATGAAGGGCTCATAGGCCGGGATCGGCAGGTAGCGGGCCACGACGGCGGCGCGCAGCGCGATCTGGTCGAGCGGGAAGTCGCGCCAGACGAAGCGGATCTTGCCGGTCTGCACCAGCTCCGCCTTCACCTGCGGCCAGGTGCTGCGGCCGAAATCGCCGCAATGGGAACAGGTGAGGGAGAAGAATTCCTGCACCACCAGCGGGCCGTCGCCCATCGAGCGCTCGGACAGCTTCGGGTTGTCGGCCTGGGCGGCGGCGGGGCGCACCAGCCCCCCGGCGGCGAGAAGGCCGGAGGCGGCGGCGAGGACGACGCGACGGTCGATGGGCATCGATGGTTCCCGTTTCGGTATCGGGCCACCCGGCCGGTGCGAAGCCCCGGGGGAGGCCAAGGTTGATCGACGGATCAGCGACCCCGATAGACGCCGCGGGCCAATCTTGCCAGCGCCTCGCGCAGTTCGGGGGAGGAGACCCCTTCCAGCGCCGATTCGACCCGCTCCGGGAGGGGTTTCGGGGCCGATTCGCGCGGCTTCCGCACCGGAGCACCGGCGGGGGCGCGTTGCACGAATCGGAACCGCTCCACCGCCACCCGGCCCAGAGCCGCATTGATCCGCCCCGCCAATTGGGGGGCGAGGTGCTGCATTTCCATCGCCACGGGGCCGGAACAGGCCAGCGTCAGCGTGCCCTGGGTCAGGCGCATGGGTTGCGTGACGGCCGCGATGGCCGGGCCGACCAGGGCGGGCCAGTCGGCCATGATCTGGGCGCCCGCGGGACTCTTGCGCTTGAAGGCCGGGCGTGTGAGCGCTGGGACCAGGGCACCGACCGGCCTCGGCCCGCCCAGGAACCTTCTATGCTCGTCATCCCGTGACATCCGCGCTGCCCTCCGCTGCCGAACTCCTCGCCTGGTACGACCGGCACCGGCGCATCCTGCCCTGGCGCGCCGGGCCGGGCGAGGCGCGCGATCCATACCGCGTCTGGCTGTCCGAGGTGATGTTGCAGCAGACCACGGTGGCAACGGTAGGGCCGCGCTATGCCCGGTTCCTGGCGCGCTTCCCGACCGTGACGGCCCTGGCGGCCGCGGATTGGGCCGAGGTGGCGGAGGAATGGGCGGGGCTCGGCTACTATGCGAGGGCGCGGAACCTGCATGCCTGCGCCAAGGCTGTGGCGATGCGCGGCAGCTTTCCGCGCGACGCTGCGGGACTGCAGGACCTGCCGGGGATCGGGCGCTATACGGCCGCGGCGGTCGGGGCGATCGCCTTCGACGAGCCGGTGCTGCCGGTGGATGGTAATGTCGAGCGCGTCATCGCCCGGCTGAAGGCGGTTGAGGAGCCGCTGCCGGGGTCCAAGCCGCGGCTGGTGGCGCTGGCCGAAGGGTTCATGCACGACCCCGCCGCGCGCGCCCGGCCCGGCGACTTCGCGCAGGCGCTGTTCGATCTCGGCGCCACCATCTGCACGCCGCGCAGCCCGGCCTGCGGGCTGTGCCCCTGGCGCGGCGGTTGCGCGGCGCAGCGGGCCGGCATTGCGGCGGACCTGCCGCGCAAGACGCCGAAGGCGGCGCGCCCGCTGCGCCATGGCGTGCATTTCCTGCTGACCGACCACGAGGGCCGCATCCTGCTGCGCCGGCGGCCGGCGAAGGGGTTGCTTGGCGGCATGCTGGAAGTGCCGGGCACGCCCTGGCGCGATGCGCCCTGGGAAGGCGAGGCGATGGCGCACGCGCCGGCCATCGCGCGGTGGCAGCGTGTGCCGGGCATCGCGCGGCACGGCTTCACGCATTTCCAGCTGGAGATGGTGCTCTATGCGGCGGCCGTGGGCCCGGCCGTGGCACCGGAGGGCGAATGGCTGGCCCCGGCCGCCGCGCGCGCCGCGGTGCCCACCGTGATGCGGCGCTTGTTGGAATTGATGGAGGCGGTGGCGTGATCGCCGCGCTGCGCGACGGCGACTGACGGGGCTGGTGGCATCCGGGGCGCACGCCGCGGTGCCCTGCGTGATGCCGGCGCCATCGGCAGGGCCGCGCACGCGACCGCCCGGGCCGGCCCGTGGCCGGCAGGGCGATGCGATGCGCGCGCATCCCGGCGAAAGTCGCGGACGACGCGGCGCAGGGCCACGAGCCAGGACCCGATGACAAGGGCGGCCAGCACCGTGTGCCAGACCGGGCCGAGATCGGCGATGAGGATGGGGAGGGAGGTCATGTCGATGCGGCAAGCCTGCGGCTCGCCTCCTGAGAGTGTGTTGGGACAGGCTGCGGGGCGGGCCACGCGCCTGCCCGTGGCGGACCGGTGCGGCAGGGGTGAGGCGCCTCGTCGGCCGGCGGTCCCGAAGGCGCCCCAAGCATCAGGGCGATGAACACCGCGGCGCCGATCGCAAGTTCACCGGCGAGCCAGGCGAGCGCCATGCCCCGGGGGATCGGACGAAGGCCCAGACCGAACAGGAGAGATCCGACGAGGGCCCAGAGGAGCGCCGCGCAGAAGCCGCTTCCGACGATGAGGGCCGGTGACATGCTGCCGGGGCGCAGGCCCGCCCTGCCTGGCAGGGCCTCGGCCCCGGTGGGGGCCAGGCCTCCAGGGCGGTGGAATGTCAGTCCGTGGACTCTCATGCTGGCATGCGGCCGACGGGACGGTCGCTCCCTCCTTCGCCTTTCCGCGGTGTGCGGATGGCGCGGAAGGTGCGACGGCGGGGCGAAAAGGCTCCATGCCGAATGTGGCGGCCGCCCGTAAACAGAACGCAAAAATGCAGGAGGCAGGGCCTTTGCGCGCGCGATACGCGGCGGGCGGCAATTTCACATGGCGCCTTTGCGGGGCCTTCCCCTACGGCTTGCCGCGACCCTGGACTGTCGCGAGGAGCTGAAGCCGTGCCCCCGTTCCCCTGTCTGAGCCATGGCGCCAGCGCCTGACCTCCGGCCGCGCCGCCGGGCGCCGTCCGGCGCGGAACGGGAGGATTCGCGGCCGCGCGGCGGCCTGGTCCTCGCAGTCGGCCTTGTTGTCTTCGGTCTCCTCTGCATCGTCATCGGCTTGGTGACGATGGCCTGATCGCCGCGCGGGTCGGCTGCAGGGACGGGGCGTCATGTGCGGCCGCGCAAGCGAGCGCGCCCGACGACGGTGGCGCCCCAGGCTGGTGGATACCGGATCGTCGGCGCGATCAGGCCGCTGCGGAGCTGCCGCGGGCGCGGGCGAAGACGAAGGCCGCCGCGATGCCCGCCACGATCAGCGCCGCCACGGTCAGTAGCAGCGCGGATTGCTGCAGCGTCGCCACCGTCGGCACCGACGCCCCGAGCACGGCCCCCACCAGCACGATCCGCCACGACCCCGCATGCACGCCGGCCACGAAAGTGCCGAGGCCGAGCAGCAGCAGCAGCGCGATCTCCGTGCCGTTGTCGTTCACCACGCCGCGCACCGAGGGCAGGAACATCAGCAGCATGGCGGCGAGGAAGGCTGCCCAATGTGCTGCCTGCGTCCAGATCAGGCGCATCCGCATGCCGCGGTTCGACGCGGACTTCCATCCGGCGGCGATGCACAGAACCCCGAAGATCGGCGTCAGCACCTGCCAATAGAGCAGGTTCGGCATGTCGCCGCCCGACACCGAGACGCCGAAGAAGCCGGCGAAGAGCATGATGAGGTAGGGCGATTCCTCGAGCACCACGCGCAGCCAGGACCGGCCCTCGGGCACGGCGGCAGGCGGCGGGGCGACGGGGGCGGGGGGCACGGTCGGGGGGATGGTCTCGCTCATGGACGCGACCTTATCCGTTCTCGCGCGCGATGGTCTCGCGCAGCTCGTCGAGCACGTGCAGGCGGCCGTCGCGGCTTTCGATGTGCCAGAACAGCCAGCCATTGCAGGACGGCGCTTCCTGCACCGCCGAGCCGACCTTGTGGATCGACCCCGTGGCGAGGCCGCAGCGCAGCGTGCCGTCGACGCCGACCACCGCCTCGAATCGCTTCTGGCGGTCGAACAGCTTCGTCCCGGGCGGCACCAGGCCGCGTTCGACCAGCGTGCCGAAGGGAATGCGCTTCTGTTCCTTCTTCGAGGGCAGGGCGGCGGCGGCGTCCTCCGGGGCGGGCTCGATCGCCTCGATGCGGGCGCGGGCGGCGTCGGCATAGGCCTGCTCGCGCTCGATGCCGATGAAGCGGCGGCCGAGCCGCTTCGCGACCGCCCCGGTGGTGCCCGAGCCGAAGAAGGGATCGAGGATCACCTCGCCCGGATTCGTGCACGACAGGATGACGCGATGCAGCAGCGCCTCGGGCTTCTGGGTCGGGTGCAGCTTGTCGCCCTTGTCGTCGCGCAGGCGTTCGCCGCCCGTGCAGAGCGGGATGAACCAGTCGCTGCGCATCTGCAGGTCGTCGTTGAGCGATTTCATGGCCGCGTAGTTGAAGCGGTAGCGCGATTCGGGGCCACGTGACGCCCAGACCAGCGTCTCATGCGCATTGGTGAAGCGGCGGCCACGGAAGTTCGGCATTGGGTTCGACTTCCGCCAGATCACGTCGTTCAGGATCCAGTAACCGAGGTCCTGCAACGCCGAGCCGAGCCGGAAGACGTTGTGGTAGGCGCCCATGACCCAGATGGTGCCGTCCTTGCGCAGCACGCGACGGCATTCGGTCAGCCATTCGCGCGTGAAGGAATCGTAGGCGCCGAGATCGGCGAAGCGGTCCCATTCGTCATCGACGCCATCGACCAGCGAATCATCCGGCCGGCGCAGCGTGCCCTTGAGCTGCAGATTGTAGGGCGGGTCCGCAAAGATGGCATGGACCGAGGCCGGCGGCAGATGCCGCAGCCACGCGATGCAGTCCCCGACCAGCACCTGGTCGAGCGGCGTGTCAATCTGCGTACCCACTCGTGAACCTCGTCCCCCGACGCGAAGCGCGCAGAATCGCTTGTGCGACTCGGCAGGTCAAGCGAAGCGGAAGGCGGCCTGGTCGACGGGACGAAAACCGCGGCGGTGATGCGGGCTCGGTCCGAGCCGTTCGAGCGCGGCGAGATGCGCCGCCGTGGGGTATCCGGCATGGCGCGCGAAGCCATATCCCGGCCAGCGCGGGTCGAGCCGCGTCATGGCGCGGTCGCGCACGACCTTGGCGAGGATCGACGCCGCGGCGATCGACAGCGACAGCGCATCGCCGCCGATGACGCAGCGCACCGGGCAGGGCAGGCGCGGCGGCTGGTTGCCGTCCACCAGCGCGAGGTCGGGCGGCGCGCGCAGCCGCGACACCGCGCGCGCCATGGCGAGATGCGTCGCGCGCAGGATGTTCACCGTGCCGATCTCCGCCGCCGAGGCGGCGCCGATGCCGAATTCGAGGACGCCCTCGCGGGCCGCCTGCCGCAGGGCGGCGAAGGCGGCAGCGCGCTGGGCCTCCTTCAGCTTCTTCGAATCGTCGATCAGCGCCGCGAGCGCGGGCGAGGGGGGGCACAGGAAGATCACCGCGCCCGCCACCACCGGTCCCGCAAGCGGTCCGCGCCCGGCCTCGTCCACGCCGGCGACGCGTCCGGCGCCGGCTTCCAGCGCCAGGTCGGGGCGGGGACGGCGCATGGCGGCGGTGGGCGGCATGGGACTCGCGATGACGGGGGAGGGGACGAGCACGGATAGCGCGGCGGCTGCGGTGGCCAAAGGCCGCGTCACGTTGAGCCGCGCCCGCGGACGGCCGGCAGTCCTGGCCGGGCGGTGGATTGGAGAGGGGCTTTGCCCCTCTCCAAGCCTCACCCCACCAAAGGCCGAAAGGCCTTTGGAAACCGTCACTTGGCGCCGAGCGGGACGGTCATGGCGCAATGCCGGCGCCTGCCCGGTGCCCTGTGGATCGGTATGCCTTCCGGCGCGGCGCAGAGAGCGCGCCGCTCCATGTTTCGGCCACTGATGCCTGGCATTTTCGAAGGCCTTCCGATGACATGCCGCCTTCTGCTGGGGGATCGAAAGGGCTGCGTCCTTCTCGGCCTCTCCCCATCGAAGGCCATTGCAGACCTCAGCGTGGCACTTTGCGCCGCTGCCGGAATGGCGCCGAAAGCCGCTCTCGCGCACGAAGGGCGGTTGGAGGGGGCAGCAAGGGTGCCGTGCACCGCACCAGAAGATTGCGTTCCAAGTGCTCCAAGCACTTGGCGGGGTGGTTTGGAGGGGCAGCGCCCCTCCAACGTCAGCGGCGGAAGCGGGCCTGTCATCAGGCAGGCCCTTTGGGCGGGGCGAGCCTGAGACGGGCAGCGCCCCTCCCGGTCCGGCAGCCGTCCTGCGACCGATGCTTCAGGTCAGGAATGCCCCGCCATTCACATGGATCGTCTGGCCGGTGACGTAGCCGCCCTCCGGTCCGGCCAGCATGCGCACGACATCCGCGATCTCCCGCACGCTCGCCTTGCGGCGCAGCGGGATGCCGTCGTCGCGGCCGAGCGTCTGCGGCATGGCCCCCGCGCTCGCGCCGCGCTGCGTATCCACCGCGCCGGGTGCGACGCAATTCGCGCGGATGCCCTGCGGGGCGAGTTCCACCGCCAGCGCCCGCATCAGCCCTTCCAATCCCGATTTCGACGCCGAGACATGCGCGCGGTTCGGCGTGCCGACATGGGTGGAAATGCCCGACAGCGCGACGATCGACCCGCCGCCGCGCGCGATCATCTGCGGCGCGAAGGCGCGCGACAGCAGGAAGGCGCCATCGAGTGCCACCGACAGGATCTCCCGCCACTCGGCATAGGGCATGTCGAGGAAGGCCGTCTGCCGCCGCAGGCCGGCATTGCAGACCAGGATGTCGACGCCGCCATGCCGCTCCGCGATGCGGTTCGCGAGGCCGGTCACCTCCTCCTCGACCGACACGTCGCCGAGCAGTGCCGTCGCGGTCCCGCCGGCGGCGCGGATCTCGGATGCGACGGCCTCGATCGCGGCGGCGTCGGACCGCCCGTTCACCACCACCGTCGCGCCATCCCGCGCGAGGGTCAGCGCAATGGCGCGCCCGATGTTCTTTCCTGCGCCCGTCACCAGGGCGACCTTGCCTGTCAGCACTCCGGCCATGCGTTCCTCCATCCTCGGCAGCCGCGATAGCACGGTGTGGGATCAGGCGGCAGACGGGGCCAGGCAATCGGCGAGCGTGGTCGCGTCGAGCCGCGCGAGGAACGCCTCCCGCGCTGCCGCCAGCACGCCGCGTAGGCGGCAATCGGGCGACAGGCAGCAGGCGCCGCCATCCGCGCGGAAGCATTCGACCAACGCCTGGCCGGCCTCGAAGCGGCGCACCACCGCGCCCAGGCGGATCGCGGCCGGCGGCACGGCCAGCACGACGCCGCCGCCGGCCCCGCGCTGCGTGTGCACCAACCCGGCCTCGGCCAGGTCCTGCACGATCTTCTGCACATGGTTGCGCGGCACGCCGACCGACTGGGCGAGGTCTTCCGTGCTGCGCCGGCGATCGGGGTCGGTGCCCAGGCGCATCAGCACGCGCAGCGCGGCATCGGTGGCGGCGAGAAGGCGCAAGGCAGGGGCTCCACGGCCGGGGTCTTGACGGCGCCGGCGGGCCGGCGCAGGAAATTGGTATTGGAGATACCACAATGCAGCCCTCCCCGCCCATCCCCGAAGGCCCCGAGCGCCGCGCCGCCCTGACGGCCGAGGTGATGGACCGCACCGGCCTGTCCCCCGAGGCCATCGAGCGTTTCCTGCGTGCCTTCTACGGCGCGATGCGCGTCGATGCGCTGCTCGCCCCGGCCTTCGCCACGGTGAAGGATTGGGAGGCGCATATCGCCACGCTGAAGCGTTTCTGGGGCTCGGTGGCCCTGATGACGGGCGAGTATCACGGCCAGCCGATGCGTGCGCACGCGCATCTGACGCTGACCCCGGCGCATTTCACCCGCTGGCTGTCGCTGTTCGAGGCGACGGCACGCGACCATTTCACCCCTGCCGGCGCGGAGCACATGCTGGACCGCGCGCGCCGGATCGCGCGCAGCCTGGAATATGGCCTGGTGCCCTTCCGCGCCTGACCCGGTCAGGCTTCGCTGACGAACCTCTCGAAGCCGGGCTGCGGCACGCCGCGACGCAGAGGCACGCAATCCTCCGGCGGCGGCGCGCCGAACACGGCGCCGGCATCCGCCGCTTCGCCGAGGAAGCGGTCGAGGTGCCGCATCGCCCCGTTCGGGAGGTCGTGCAGCACCAGCAGCGTCGTCTCCCGCTGTGCGCGCAGCATGGCGAGCGCCGTCGCCACCCAGCCTTCCGGGTCACGGAAGTCGCCCGGCACGGCGTTCCACAGCCACACCGTATGCCGGTGCGCGACCAGGTGATCGGCCGCCGCACGGTTCAGCAGATGCGGCCCGAGCCGCCCACCCCCGCCATTCGGCCGGAACAGCCGGTCCGGCCCGTGCAGGGCACCGAGCAGCGCATCGGTCTCCGCGATCTCCGCCACAGCCTCCTCCGCGCCGCGTCGCCCGAGCGGTTCGCCATGCGTCAGCGTGTGGTTGCCGATCGCATGGCCCTCGGCCTTCGCGCGCTCGGCGCAGGCGCGCGCGGCGGGGTCACGCAGCTTCTCGCCGACGAGGAAGAAGGTCGCGGCGATGCGCCGGCGTGCCAGGACATCCAGCACGCCGGGCGTCACCCCTGGCTCCGGCCCGTTGTCGAAGGTCAGGCAGACCCCGACCATGGCGCGGTCAATCGCCGATCGCGTTGGTCAGCGTGCCGATGCCCTCGATCTCCAACTCCATCACGTCGCCGGTCTTCATCGTCTGCGGCGGCTGCATGGCATAGCCCACGCCTTCCGGCGTGCCGGTCATGATCACGTCGCCCGGCAGCAGGGTGAAGCCGGCGGAAAGCTGGTGGATGATCTCCGTCACGTCGAAGATCATCTTGCTGGTGCGCGAGGATTGCCGCTGCTCGCCGTTGATCTTCAGGCCGATCGCGAGATCGGAGGCATCGAGATCCTCGCGCGGGACGATCACCGGCCCCATCGGGCAGGACCGG
The DNA here is from genome assembly GCF_019430885.1 of Roseomonas alba. Taxonomy (GTDB): domain Bacteria; phylum Pseudomonadota; class Alphaproteobacteria; order Acetobacterales; family Acetobacteraceae; genus Neoroseomonas; species Neoroseomonas alba. Next base: position 468,864 of record NZ_JAHYBZ010000001.1, read on the forward strand.
TCGAGCGACTTGCCCTTGAACCACTGCCCATGGCGCCGCTGCAGATCGCGCCCCGTCACGTCATTGCCGATGGTCCAGCCGAAGACGTGGTCGAGCGCCTTCTCCTTCGGGATGTCGCGCCCGGCGGTGCCGATCACCGCGACCAGCTCGACCTCATAGTCCAGCCACTGCGTCACGCCGGCATGGGAGGGCACGGACGCGCCGGGCGCGATCACCGTATCCGCCGCCTTGGTGAAGAACTGCGGATACTTGGGCACCTCGGAATTGGTGATGCCGCGGGTGCGGTCGCCCTCCGCGACATGGTCCATGTAGTTGCGCCCGACGCAGAACACATTGCGACGCGGCTGGGGAATCGGCGCCTGCAGCGCCACCGAGGACAGCGGGAGCACCGCGGCGGCCGGCGGATTCGCCGCGAGCGCCCGCACCGTGGCGAGCGCAGCCGATCCGGCCTCGATCAGCGCGATCATGCCGCGCGCCGGCGGCATGGCCGCGCCCAGGTCGAGCACCCGCGCGCCATCCAGCAGCACGCCCACGCGACTGCCCGCCGCATCGGCGAAGGTGATGAGTTTCAGGCCGGCCATGACGTTCCCCCAAGAAGACATGCTTCGGCGCCACGCAAGCGCGGGATGGGGAGATGCGCAAGCCCCGGGGCCGGGGGAAAGCGAAGGGGCTCTGTCCCCCTTGCACGCCTAGCCAGCGGCGTCCGGCGCCGGTGGTATGTCAGGCGCGATGGCGCAGGGGAGAAGGAAGCCCGGCGGGATGATCGAGCCTGTCCTGGAACGATGTGCCCCGGCGTCGGGCCGGCGAACCGGGGCAGCCGTGCTCCGGTTCCGTCATGGCCCCATCGTCATGCGCGCGGGGCGGGTCCGGAGATTCTGGACGAGCTGATCAGCGGGCCGATCCATCATCGCGCCTGTGGGGCAGGACGCCGCCGGGTCATGCGTCGAACCCCAGCGCGTCCTTCATTCCCCGGGCGCCCTCCGGCGTCACCGACACGCGCCGCTTCGCCAGCACGTCGCTCTCGCATTCCGCCGGCACGCGCCGTAGCCAGCCGCGGTCGAACCAGGCGCGCGCGATCTCCTTCCCCAGGCCCCCGGCGAGGTGCGGCCGGCGTTCCGACCAATCCATGCAGTCGCAGGCGAAGCGCGGCGCCTTTCCGGCACGGTCGAGGTCCACGCCCGTCGCCGCGAGCCGCGTCCGGCCTTCCATCGACGCGTCCCATCCGCCAGGGCTCGGGGTCAGCCACCCCACGCCGGTCAGTCGTTCATGCAGGGCGACGCCCAGCCGCCCGGCCAGGTGGTTCCAGCACAGCCGCGCCTGGCGGGCCGTCTCGCCATGCTTCCAGGGGCGCGGCGGGGCGATACGGGCAGACAGGCCACCCAGCGTCTCGATCACCGCGGCGACTTCCTCGGACGCCAGGCGGTGGTAGCGGTGTCGGCCCTGGGCGTGGACGATGATGAGGCCACCCTCGGCCAGGCGGGCGAGATGGCCGCTCGCCGTCGCCGGCACCACGCCGGCGATGCGGGCGAGCTCCCCGGCGGTCATGGCCTCGCCGCCCATCAGCGCGGCGAGCATCCGCGCGCGGGCCGGGTCGGCCATGAGCGCGGCGGTGGCGGCGAGCGGTCCGGGCGCGGTCGGGTCGGTCATGGCGAAGGATAGTAGCGCAGGGCGCGCGGCGATGCTTCGGTCACCGGCGAAGCGCGCCGGCCCGCAAGCTGCGACAAGGCCCGCGACAGGGGAGGCACCGATGATCGCCGTCATCTTCGAAGTCGAGCCGGCGGAAGGGCATGAGGGCGACTACCTCGCCATCGCCGGGGCGCTGCGCTCAGAACTGGAGCGCCAACCGGGCTTCGTCTCGGTCGAGCGCTTCCGCAGCATCACCCAGCCGGCGAAGCTGCTGTCGCTGTCCTTCTGGGAAAGTGAGGAAGCGGTGCGGGGCTGGCGCTGCCAGGAAGCCCATCGCGGGGCGCAGAAGGCGGGGCGGGGAGGGGTCTTCGCCGCCTATCGCCTGCGCGTCGCCGGCGTGTTGCGCGACTACGGCATGACCGAACGGCGCGACCAGGCGCCCGCGGACAGTAACGCGGCCTGGGGCCTGTGACGGGTCAGCCGATCACGCCGAGGCTGCGCACCAGCACATAGGCCGCGACGGCCAGGATCAGCCCGCCGAACACCTTGGTCAGCGCGCCGCGCCGCGCGGCCAGCGCCCGCCCGGCCCGCGTGCCGAGCAGGCTGCCCGCCACGCCGCCCACGATGAACATCGCCGCGAGCGACCAGTCCACCAGCCCCGCCGAGGCGTAGCTGCCCGCCGTCGCCAGGCCGAAGGTCGTCACCGCCACCAGCGAGGTGCCCACCGCCTGGAGCATCGGCATGCCCGTGGCCAGGATCAGCCCCGGCACGATCAGGAAGCCGCCGCCGATGCCGAAGAAGCCGGACATTCCACCGACGGCGAGGCCGGTGGCGATGAGCCGCGGCGCGTTCTGCCGGTTCAGGCGCACCTGGCGATCCTCGCCCGGTTCACGCCGGCGCAGCATCAGCACTGCGACCACCGCCATCATCACGGCGAAGGCGGTCAGCAGCGCCTGTCCATCCGCCATCTTGCCGAGCTGCGCGCCCACCAGCGCCCCCAGCAGCCCGGCTGCCGAAAAGGCCGCGGCGCAGGGCCAGCGCACATTGCCCACTCGCGCATGGGTGGCGAGCCCCGCCGCGGCATTCGCCGCCACCGCCACGGCGCTGGTACCGATCGCGACATGCGGCAGCGGCACGCCGACGAGATAGACGAGCAACGGCACCGCCAGGATCGACCCGCCCCCGCCCACCAGGCCGAGAGTGAAGCCGACCAGGCCGCCGGAACCGGCGCCGAGGATCATCTGCAAGGCGGACAGGGTATGCATGGCAAGGGATCTCCCGCCCGGGGCGGGGCGTGGTCTTTGGCGGGGAGGGCCAGGGCCCTTCCCCGGTCGACATGTGCGGGGCGGAGACCCCGGGCGCGCCCTATGCCGCCGCGTTCAGTGATGCCGCCCGGTTCCACGGCATGGCGCGCAGCAGTCGCGCCAGGGGGCAGAGGCCGGTCAGGCCAGCGAAGACGAGCCCGGCCCCCATGAATCCCGACACCGCGTAGAACAATGGCGAGACGGTCGCCCCGAGTACCACGCCCAGCGCGATCATCGACCCCGCGGTGATCTGCACCTGGCGCATCAGTTCGAGCGGCTGCCGGCGGTTCTCGGCGGTGGGCAGACCGGCGCGCTTCCACGCGTCGAGCCCGCCCGCCACGACATAGGCCTCGATCGGTCCGGCGCAGGCGGCGAGCCGCGCGACGTGACCCGTGGTGCGCGCCCCCGACCGGCAATGGAACAGCAGCTTGCCGCCTTCGTGCTGCGCCAGCTCCGCCGGATCGAGACGCGACAGCGGCAGGTTCTGCGCGCCGGGAATGCGTTCGCGGGCGAACTCGTCGGCCTCGCGGACATCGACGAGCAGCGCGCCTTCGTCGCGGATCAGTCGGGCAGCGTGTTCGGGGGTGACGGTCTTCAGCATGCGTTGGTCCTTGATGGCGTCGTATCGCCCGGCAGGGAGCAGAACAGGTCGCGGAGCAGGAGCATGACCGCGGCGACGCGGGGATCGGCCAGGCGGTAATGCACCGTCTGCGCCTTGCGCCGGGTCGCGACGAGGCCATCCTCGCGCAGTCTGGCGAGGTGCTGGGACAGGGCGGGCTGGGAGAGGCCGACTGCCTCGGCCAGTGCGCCCACGCCCATCTCCCCCGCCTGGACGAGGTGGCAGAGCAGGACGAGGCGGTTTTCGTTGCCGAGCAGCGCAAGCAGCCGCGCCGCATCCGCCGCCTTGTCCCGCAAGGCCGCAACGGCCTCTGGGGACATGACCGGGTCCATGCGTTGCGTTCCCTTGGATAAGGACTTTCTATATAATCTAAGTCTTATGTTATGCGCAAGCCCTGCATGCAAGGCAGGCAGGGAGGCGCGATCGGCCACGGAGATTGGCCGCAGCGCCGGCGCGTGAGCCCCGCATTTCCGAGCGGACCGGATGCCGGCTGCCGCGCCGTGATACCAACGGCCCGATCCGGGCCGCCGGTATCCGCTTTTTCATGCCCTCGGACGCGGGGCGCAAACCTCCAGCTTGCTTGCCGTCCTGCCGCAGGCACGCCTCCGGCGTGACGCCGGACTGCTGGCAGGCCGCATTCCGGGGCACCAGTCAGATTGAGGAGAAAATTGACGGGGAACCCACCGCGGCCTTGGACCGGTCAGCCGACCGGTCTGCCGGCATAAAGCGGGGCGGGAGGGGCGGCGCTCCTCCCCGGCGTCACCGCGCCAGCCAGCGCCGCAGTCGCTCCGGCGCCGCGACCATCTGCGCTTCCGGCCCGCAATAGGAGAAGCGCAGGAACCGCGTGCCGCGATCCCGGTCGAAGTCGAGGCCCGTCGTTGCGGCGATGCCGGCCTTGTCGAGCATCTCGGCGCAGAAGGCGGCGCTGTCGTTGGTCAGGTGGCCGACATCGCACCACAAATAGAAAGCACCATCCGCCGCGGCGATGTTGGTGAAGCCCGCCTTGGGCAGCCCTTCGAGGAGCGCGGCGCGGCTGCGGGCATAGGCGGCCTTGTTGGCTTCCAGCTCCTCCACGCAGTCCATCGCGGCCTCGGCGGCGACCTGGGCGATGTGCGGGGCGCTGATGAACATGTTCTGCGCCAGGCATTCGACCGGGCGGACCATATCCTCGGGCAGCAGCAGCCAGCCGATGCGCCAGCCCGTCATGGACCAGTATTTCGAGAAGGAATTCACCACCACCGCGCTGTCGCTGAAGCCGGCGGCGGAACTCTCCGCGACGCTGCCCCAGGTCAGGCCGTGATAGATCTCGTCGCTGATCAGGCGCACGTCGTTGGCGTGGCACCAGCGCGCGATGGCGGCAAGTTCCTCCGGCGAGAGCATGGTGCCCGCCGGGTTGCAGGGGCTCGCGACGATCAGGCCCTGCGGGCGCGGGTCCATCTTCTCCAGCATCGCGATGGTGGGCTGGAAGCGCGTCGTGGCATCGCAGGGCAGCAGCACCGGCTGCATGCCGAGCGCGGTCAGGATATTGGCGTAGGGCGGGTAGAAGGGCGCGGCCATTGCGACCCGGTCGCCCGGATCGAAGGCAGCGAGGAAGGCCAGCGGGAAGGCCCCGGAGGCGCCGACCGTCACGGCGATGCGCGCTTCGTCCACCGTCACGCCGTAGCGTTCGCGATAGTGCCGGGCGATGCGTCCGCGCAGCGACCGCAGGCCGAAGGCCTCCGTGTAGCCCATCGGCGCACCGGCCTGCAGGGCGCGGATCGCAGCCTCGGCCGCGCCGCGCGGAGCGCCGGTACCGGGCTGGCCGACCTCCATGCGCAGGATGCCGGGCGCGCCCTGCGGCAGGGACGCGGCGCGCGCATTGGCAGCCGCGATCACGTCCATCACCAGGAAGGGCGGGGCGTCGCCCGCCCGGCCGACCTTCATGGCGCGAAGGAACCCGCGGCGACGCCGCCGCCGCGCGGATCGGCGGCCGCGACGCAGCTCTGGTTCCCGCCGGGCATGTAGGCGGGGCAGGACAGCACCAGGCCGCGGCCCGGTTCGGGGATGGCGGCGAAGCCGCTGTCAAAGGGCTGCCGGCGCAGCGCCGTCGCCAGCATCGTCGCCGCGGCAATGCCCGCCGCCTGCTGCCCCGTGCCCGCCGAGGCCATGCGGAAGCTGCGCAGGTCGCGATTCGTCACCATGCCCACGGCGAGCGGCGCCGGCGGCACCGTGCCCATGTTCGGCGCGGCGGCGAGCAGCACGCCGGTGCCCTCGACCACCCGGCCCGTGCCGAACAGGTTGTTCATCGAGAAGGTGCAGGCCACCGCATCGCCCGCGGAATCCATCGTCAGCAGCCCGGCGCTCGCACCCGACATCATGGCGCCGCCGCCTGGCGCGCCGCCCGCCTGGATGGCCTGGAAGGCGGCTGCGGTGCCCGCGGACCCATCGGCGCCCGCGGGCAGGAAGAAGGCGATGTCGGTGCCGACCGGCACGCGCACCGGGTCCTGGACCTCGGCCAGCGCGGCGCGCATCTCGGCGTCGGTCAACCCGCCGCCGGCCAGAAGGGACGCTTCCTCGAGCCGCTGGGACAGCCCGCCCTGATAGAGTTCGCCGACTCCGCCCGAGCGCATCTGCGCGAGCGTCGCGCCGAGGTCGAGTTGCGTCAGCCGCTCGCCGCCGCGCAGCGGCCCGCCGCCCGGGGCGCCGAAGACGCGGCGCGCCTGCGGGTCGTTCAGCAGCGGGGCGGCAACGACGGCGAGGTCCTCGGCCAGCGCGGCGCTGACCTCGGTGCCGAAGCGCGCGAGATCCTCGGCGGGGCGGATGAGCTGTTCGAAGCGCAGCCGGCCCCCGCGGGTGTGCAGCAGGAACAGCCCGCGCGCCATGAGCGGAATCGCCGCCGGCCGGTCGGTGCCTGGGGGCAGCGCCGCGCTGCGTCCGCCGGCGGGGAAGGAGACGGCGACGACCTGCCGCAGCCTCTGGTTGTAGACGAGGCAGGCTCCACCACCACCGATCCCGGCACGGGAGGGCAGGGTGACCGACATGGCGAAGGCCCCGGCCACGGCCGCATCGACCGCCGTGCCGCCGGAGGACAGGATCTCGCGCGCCACCAGCGCGGCGCGGGGCTCGTCGGCTACGGCGCCGCCGAGGAAGCCGGTGACATAGCCCGGCGTGCCGATCGGCACCGTCGGGGTCCGGCTGCCGCCGAACCAGGAGCAGCCGGACAACATCGCCGTGGCGGCCAGCAGCCAGGCGGCGCGGCGGCGCGGCCGGCCCGCTGCGGGCTGGCAAGGGGCGCTGACGGTCCTCGGAGTGCTGGTCTTCATGCCGGTGTCGCTCACATCCTCTGCTCCGCGGCCACAGGGACCGCATTCCGCATCACGCATCCCAAGGGCGGGGCCATAGACGCCTTCGCCACGGCCGGCAACCGCATCATGGCCGGAATGGCGGGTCGGGACGCCAGGGGGCGCGATTATGGCGCGCGCGGAGCGGGGAAGGGCTCTGCCCTCCCCCGGACCCCCACCCGCCAAAGGCCACAGGGCCTTTGGAAGCCGATACCTGGCGCCGGGCGCGGCGTTCGTTTCGGGATATCGAAGGGCGCGCAGCGCATGGTGCCGGCATGATTCGCGACGCCGGGCACGAAGCGGGCGTTTCACGGCGGCCGGACCCCCGCGCAGGGCGGCAGGTGACGGTTTCCAAAGGCCCTGTGGCCTTTGGCGGGGTGAGGTTTGGAGGGGGGCAGGGCCCCTCTCCATTCCCGCCATCCGCCATATCCTGGCGCCTGCGGGCGGATCCGCATTCCCTTCAGGGCCCTGGTCCTCACGCGCATGGGGCTCGACCCCGGGCGTAACCGGGTCCATCTGCTGCGGCGAATGTTGAGCCGGGCCCCGGCCGCGCGCATGGTGGCGCGGCGGCGGTTTCGCGCCGGGAGTGCTGCATGCGTCGTTCCTTCCTGCTGGCCGCGGCCGGCACCCTGTTCGCGGGCCGCGCCATGGCCCAGGCCTTCACCGAGGCCCAGCGTGCCGAGATCGTCGAGATCCTGCGCGATGCCCTGCGCCGCGACCCGACCATCCTGCGCGAGGCCTTCGGCGCCCTGCAGGCTGCCGAGGAGCGCGACCGCGAGGACGCTCAGCGCGGCGCCATCGCCGCCCACCGGCAGGAGCTGTTCGGCGTCGCCACCGACCCCGTCCGCGGCAATCCGCGCGGAGATGTGACCATCGTCGAGTTCTTCGACGCGCGCTGCCCCTACTGCAAGCGGCTGCATGCCGAGATGAAGCCGCTGCTCCAGCGCGACCGGAACATCCGTGTCGTGATGAAGGACCTGCCCATCCTGGGGCCGCAGAGCGTCGTCGCCTCCCGCGCGCTGCTCGCGGCGCAGCGCCAGGGCAAGTATCCCGAGCTCTATGACGCGCTGATGAGCCTGCGCGGCGAGCCGACCGATGCCGTGATCCGCGCCGAGGCGGGGCGGGTCGGCATCGATGTGGACCGCATGTGGCGCGAGAAGGACGACCCGGAGATCCAGCGCCGGCTCGATGCCAACATTGCGCTGGCCCGCACATTGCGCATCGAGGGCACGCCGGCGCTCGTCGTCGGTGATACGCTGATACCGGGTGCTGTGCCGGTCGCGCAGCTCGAACAGATCATCGCGGAGGAACGGCAACGCCGGGGATGAGCGGAACGGCCTTCATCTGCGCCACCTGCGGCACGCAGCACGCGCCCTCGGCGGCACCGCCCGCCGCCTGCCTGATCTGCGAGGATCCGCGGCAATGGGTGCCGGCCGCGGGCCAGGCCTGGACGACAATGGAGGCCTTGGCGCGCCGCCACGCCATCGGCTGGCGGGAGGTCGCGCCGGGGCTGCTCGGCCTCGGCGTCTTCCCCGATTTCGCGATCGGGCAGCGCGCGCTGCTGGTCCGCACGCCGGCGGGCAATGTGCTGTGGGATTGCGTCGCGCTGCTCGACCCCGCGACGGTCACGCTGGTCAAGGCGCTGGGCGGGCTGACGGCGATCGCGATCAGCCACCCGCATTTCTACACCAGCATGGTCGACTGGGCGCGGGCCTTCGACTGCCCCGTGCTGCTGCATGCCGACGACCGGCGCTGGGTGATGCGGCCCGACCCCGCGATCCGATTCTGGGAGGGCGAGACGCATGACGTCCTGCCCGGCATCACGCTGCATCGCCTGGGCGGGCATTTCGCCGGCGGCACCATCCTGCATCGTGCCGAGGGCGCGGGCGCGATCCTGACCGGCGACATCGCTTCGGTCGCGCCGGACCGCAAGCACGTCTCCTTCATGTGGTCCTTTCCCAACTGGGTGCCGCTGCCGGCCGCCGAAGTGACGCGCATGGGCGCGCGGCTCGATGCGCTGGCATTCGATGCCATCTATGGCGGCTGGTGGGACCGCGTGATGGCGACCGGCGGCAAGGCGGCGATGCGTGCGAGCGTCGCGCGCTACGTCGCCGCGGTGACCGGGCCGGCGCCGCTCGCGCCGTGACCGGCGTGGCGGGGCGTGCCGCGGCGCGGCGGGATCCTGGCCACCCGCCAAGCCGCGCGGGGGAGGATTGACCGAGCGGTATCGAAACCGGTGCAGGACGTCGGATTGGACGCGGGGCAGCAGCCGTATAGACTGCAACCGTGGCGCACATGTTTGATCGTTGCTCTCATCTGCTGCACCGCGCGACGGCGTCGCGCAGGGTCATCGCATGAGCGGCGGGTCGGGCGTCTGGCCCTGGTCCATCACGCCGCCGATCGTCCCGGTGAACATCCCCGTCCCGGACCTCGCGCCCTGGCTCGCCGGCAATAGCGGGATCCCGGGCATCTGGACCTTTGCGGCGGCGCAGCCCGGCCCGCATCTCGCGATCAGCGCCATCGTGCATGGCAATGAGATCGCCGGGGCCACCGTGCTGGACCGCTGGCTGCGCGCCGGCATCCGCCCGGCCCGCGGAACACTGAGCCTGGTCTTCGTGAACCTTGATGCCTTTGCGCAGTTCGATCCCGCGAATCCGACGGCGTCGCGCTTCCTGGACGAGGACATGAACCGGCTCTGGGACGTCGATACGCTGGAGGGCAAGCGGCGATCCTCGGAACTGCGCCGGGCGCGGGAGCTGCTACCCTTCCTTGAGACGGTGGATCTGCTCGGCGACCTGCATTCCATGCTGTGGGATTCCGATCCGCTGATCCTGGCGGGCGAGACGGAGAAGGCGGCGCGGCTCGGCATGGCGGTCGGCGTGCCGCCGCTGGTGGTGTCGGATGCCGGCCATGTCGGCGGGCGCCGGATGATCGACCATGAGCTCTTCTCCGATCGGGCCACGGCACGCGCGGCGGTGCTGATCGAGGCCGGGCTGCATTGGGAGCCGAGCACCGTCGCGCGCATGGAACTCGCCGCGGCCCGGCTGCTGCGTCATGCGGGCATGGCGATGCCCGGCCAGGAGCTGGTCGAGGATGGTGATCTGCCGCGGCCGCGCCGGGCCCGGGTCACGCGCACGGTGACGGTGCGCAGCCGGTCCTTCGCCTTCCTGCGCGACTTCCGCGGCGGCGAGGTGATCCCCCTGCGCAACACGCTGATCGCCATGGATGGGGAGGAGGAGATCCGCACCCCGCATGACAACTGCCTGCTGATCATGCCGACGCCGATCGTCCATCGCGGACATACGGCGGTGCGGCTGGCGCAGTTCATCGACTGACGGGACGTCGCGCGGTGATCCGGGGGCGGCAAGCGCCCTCCGCTCACCAGAGCCGCGTGGATCCGTCCGGATAGTCCAGATGGAAGGCGCCGGTCGGCCCCACCGCGAGCAGCGGTCCCTGGAAGGCCTCGCCGAGCAGCAGCCGGTCATAGTCGTGCACCGGGCGCAGATACTGCGTCTGGACCGGTGCATGCGCCTGGCAGTCCAGCGTGCCGGCCAGCGCGCGCAACAGGCGATAGCCGGGTCCGAGGGTGATGCTCGCCGTCGACCCCGCGGCGTTCCAGCCGCTGTGCAGCACGGCATCCGGATGATCGGCGTCCGGCCCGGCGCCCGCGCCGGCCATGCAGGCGAAGCACCAGACGCTGCCGAGCGGCCCGCCGCGCATGTGGCGCCGCAGGGGCGCCAGGTCGTGAGCGCTGTGTTCCGTCAGCCCCTGGCCGAGTTGCAATTGCCCCGGATAGCCATGGGCGACGAAGGTCAGGCGGTTGATCCGTTCCCCGCGCAGCCGCGCGATGGCGCGGGCGGAGACGGAGGCGAGATCCTCGATGTCATGGACATCGACGACCGGATAGCCGCGGATGGTCATGAACTCGAGCATCCACTGGGCGCGCGGGGCGCGGCGGTCGACAATGAAGAGCTGAGCCATCGGGCGGGTCCAAGCGGGGCGACGGGAGAAGCCTCATCCTGACCGGTCCGGCGCGCGATGAAGTGCTTCGCGGGCCATTGCCCTCCCTGCCCGAAGGGTGGAACCTGTCCGCCTGACGCCGGGAAACGGCGCGGAGGGAACGTGACTGCATCCGCCATCGATTGCGATCTGCATCCCGGCGTGCCCAGCGTGGCGACGCTGCTGCCCTACATGGACGAATACTGGCGCCACACCCTGGTCGAGCGCGGCATCGAGGTGCTGGAGAGCGCTTCCTACCCGCCCAATGCGCCGACCTCGGTGCGCGCCGACTGGCGCGGACCGAAGGGGCGCGCGCCTTCGACGGTGGGCGAGTTGCAGACCCAGGCGCTGGATCGCTGGGGGGCGGCCTTCGGCATCCTCAACCCGCTGTTCCCCGTGCAGCTTCCCTTCAGCCGCGACATGTCGGCGGCGATGGCCCGCGCGGTGAACGACTGGATCCGCGCCGAGTGGCTGGACCGCGATGATCGGTTGCGCGCCTCGATCCTGCTGCCCAACGGGCTGGAGGACGCGCTCGCCGAGATCGAGCGTCTCGCCCCGGATCGCCGCTTCGTGCAGGCGATGGTGCTCTGCATGGGGGAGACGCCGATCGGCCGTCGGGAATGGTGGCCGCTGCACGCGGCGCTGGAGAAGCACGGGCTGCCGCTCGCCATCCATGCCGGCAGCGCCTGGCGGCACCCGCCGACCTCGGTCGGCTGGCCGTCCTGGCATGTCGAGGAATACACCTCGAACATCTATGGCTTCCAGGCGACCCTCGCCTCCCTGGTCACCGAGGGCGTCTTCGCGAAATTCCCGGGCCTGAAGGTCGTGCTGGTGGAATCCGGCGTGTCCTGGCTGCCGGCCTTCCTGTGGCGGCTGACCAAGTCCTGGAAGGGCGTGCGCTTCGAGATCCCCTGGATCGACCGCCCGCCCGCCGAGATCGTGCGCGACCATGTCCGCCTGACCGTGCGCCCCTTCGACGGGCCGGAGGATGCGGAGCAGATGAAACGGCTGCTCGATCATCTGCGGTCCGATGAGTTGCTGCTCTGGGCGACCGACTGGCCGCACGCGCATTTCGATGGCGACGACACCGTTCCGCCCGGCCTGCCGGAAGGGCTGCTCACGAAGATCATGGTGGACAATCCGCGCGCGACCTATGCGCGCCTCGCGGAGGGAGTGAGCGCATGAACCTCGTCCGTCCCATCGCCTCCTATGGCAAGCCCGCCGCGGCGACGCTCGGCCTGGTGGATGTCGATATCCATCCGCGGGTGCGCGACCTGTCGGAGTTCCGGCCCTTCGTCTCGGACGCCGACTGGCACCGCCTGACGACCTACGGCATCCATGCGCGGCATGGTTTCGCGAAGGGGTATCCGTTTCCGAAGGCGGCGCCGCTCGCCTGCCGGCGCGATGCCTGGCCGCCGGGCGGCGGGCCGCCTGCCTCGGACCTGCCCTTCCTGCAGGAGCAGTTGCTCGATCGCTACGGGCTCGATGTCGGGGTGCTGAACCCGTTGCAGCCCTCGGGGCAGGGGGATGTGAATGACGGGCTGTCCATCGCGCTGACCTCGGCGGTGAATGACTGGCAGATCGAACACTGGCTGCGTCACGAACCGCGCCTGCGCGGTTCGATCGTCGTGCCCTATGAGGACGGGCCCGCCGCGGCCGCCGAGATCCGCAAGCGCGCCGGCGACCCGCGCTTCTGCCAGGTCTTCCTGCTGAGCCGGACCTGCGAGCCGCTCGGCCGCCGGCGCTATTGGCCGATCTACGAGGCCGCGGCCGAGGTCGGCCTGCCGGTCGGCATCCACGCCTTCGGCTATTCCGGCCATGCCATGACCAGCACGGGCTGGCCCTCCTTCTATGTCGAGGAGGTGCAGGAGCATGCCACCTCGGCCCAGGCGCAGGTGGCGTCGATGGTGGTCGAGGGCGTCTTCGAGCGCTTCCCGGGGCTGAACGTCGTCATGATCGAATGCGGCTTCGGCTGGATGCCTTCGCTCGCCTGGCGACTGGACGGTGCCTGGAAGCGGCTGCGGGATGAGGTGCCGCACCTGACGCGCGCGCCGTCCGAGATCATGCGCGAGCACGTCTTCGTCTCGACCCAGCCGATCGAGGAGCCGGAGCGGCCCGAGCATCTGCTCGACGCCATGGAATGGATCGGGTGGGACCGGATCCTGTTCGCCTCCGATTATCCGCACTGGGATTTCGACGATCCGCGCATGGCCATTCCCTCCTTCATCCCGGAGGAGAAGCGCGCGGCGATCTATGGTGGCAACGCGAACAGGATCTACCGCTTCCGATGAGCCGCCACGTCGTCGCTCCGGTCAGCGAAATCCCGCCCGGTGGCCGCAAGGTCGTGGAAGCCGCGGGCAAGCGCATCGTCGTCTTCAACCTCGATGGCGAGTTCTTCGCGCTGCTCGACCGCTGCCCGCACCAGGGCAGCCAGCTTTCCGGGGGCATCCTCTGCGGCCTGACGCAGTCGGACGAGCCGGGGCACTACCGCTTCTCCCGCGCCGGAGAATTCGTCCGCTGCCCCTGGCACCAGTGGGAGTTCGACATCCGTACCGGCAAGTCCTGGTTCGACCCGCGGCGGACCAAGGTGCGGCCCTTCCCGGCAGGTGTCGCGGAAGGGTCCGAACTGGTGGAAGGCCCCTATACGGCCGAGACGATCCCGGTGCGGGTCGAGGAGGCCTATGTCGTCGTGGAGGCGTGAGGGCATCCAAGGCGCGGGGGAGGGCGAATTATCCCTTCTGATGATCCTGATATTTCCGCTGTGGGGTCGAGAGGGGCGTCCCCCTCTCAGGACTCTCCCCGTCAGAGGCCCGGGATCTTTGGAAACCGTCACCCGGCGCCCCGCAACACGGGCAGAACGACGCTGAGACCCGCCTTTGCGCACGAAGCGCGCTTTCGCGGGAGTCTTCCCTCAAACCTGCCCGGTGCCAAAGGAGTGCGTTCCAAGTGCTCCAAGCACTTGGCGGGGTGGTTTGGAGGGGCGGCGCCCCTCCAACAGCGACGGCGGAAGTATCGGAGCCATCAGGAAGACCTCTCGGCCTTTGCCGAGGCTGCGGAGGCGCCGATGCGACCCATCTTCGTGCGATGGGCCGGTGCCCCTCCCGGGCCTCACGCCAGGTGCCGCCCCAGGAACCCCGCGATCTCCCCGAACGCTTCCGCCGTCTCCGGCACGCCCGGGCTGATGAATTGCGCGTGGCTCTGCCCTTCGAAGACCTGGAGTGCCGCCGTCACCCCCGCCCGGCGCAGCTTGCGATGCGCCCGGACCGTGTCGCTCAGCAGCAGGTCGCGCGTGCCGGAGGTCAGGATGGCCGGCGGAAAGCCCGTGAAGTCGCCGAAGATCGGGGAGATCAGCGGGTCCGCCAGGTCGCGCTCCGCCGCATAGAGCCTCGCCGCACCGCCCAGCCACCCCGTGGGCGCGACCAGCACGTTGTCGACATAGGCATTGGCACGGAGACTGTCGCCCGCATCCGTCAGGTCGCACCAGGGCGTGCCGGGCGCGATGGCGGCGGGGAAGGGGAGGTCGTCCTGCCGTGCGCGCAGCAGCGTCGCGAGCGTCAGCCCGCCCCCTGCCGAACTGCCGAAGATCGCCATCCGGCGTGGGTCGCGCTCCGCGGTCAGGGCACGCCAGACGGCGATGGCGTCGTTCAGCGCGGCGGGGAAGGGGTGGTCGGGGGGCATGCGGTAATCGACCGAGACGCAGCTGAAGCCGCCATGGCTTGCCATCAGCATCGCCTCCCCGACGCCGACCAGGCCCGGATAGAGCACGTAGCCGCCGCCATGCAGATGCAGCAGCAGGCGGTCTCGGTTGGCGGCGGGCAGGGTCTCGGGCGTGACGATGAAGACCGGCACGCCGGCGATGCTCGACGGCTCCACCCGCACGCGCAGGGAGGCGGCCAGGGCGGCCATGTGCGGCTCGATCGCGGCGGAGCTCGCGACCTGCACCTGCCGCCAGCCGGCGGCATCCGTGGGCGTCACGTTCCAGCCGACCGGATAGGGTGCGGCGATGAGCCGTTGCAGCTCGGGGCTGACCGTGCCGGGCACGGGCAGCAGCCGCGCCGGGACGGGTCGCGCTTCGGGGGGGATGGTATCGCGCGCCCGGGCCAGGGCCGGGAAGGCGAGGGCAGCGGTCAGCACCAGACGACGAGGCAGCGGCATGACGGGGGCGACTCTCCTGCGACGTTCCCGCTGCCATTCCAGCACTGCAAGGCAGGCCAGTCGCCCCCGTTCCGCCGGAGGCCCTATCCGCGGTGCGCACCCGTCCTGGCCGGCGTGTTCGTGGAAACCGGCCCCTGGGCCGCGGCGCTATCCGCGGTTCGCGGGCGCGGCTTGCGTCCCCGTCCCGAGGCCCAGCGCCGCGGCGATGTTTCCGCCGAGCGGCGAACCGAGCCCGCAGCAGGCATTCCACGGAGCCCCGGTCGGGTAGCACGCCTCCGGCATCACGGGCCCGTCGATGCCCGGCGGCGGCCCGTTGTTGCCCTCGACGATGGGCGTGCAGCAGGCGGTGCCGCCGAGCTGCAACCGGTAGAGCAGGGGCGTCAGGAATCCCACCGGCTGCCCGGCGTGCAATTCCACCAGCAACGCCGCGAGCCCGGCCCACATGGGGGCGGCGGCGCTGGTGCCGAAGTAATCGCCCAGCCCGCCCGGCAGCAGCCCGTAGCCGCTCTTTATGGCAGCGTTGCTCGCAACGTCGGGCAGTCCGCGGCCGGGTCCCTGGTCTGGATTGAAGGGCGCCGGCAGGATGAGGTCCTGCTGGTAGTCCGGGACGGCGAAGAAGGTGCTGATGCCCCCGCCGGTCGCACGTTTCTGACCTGGCGCTTCCATCTCGTTCCACGCGACCTCGTTTATCAGGATGCGCGCATCGCCCTGCTGCTCGAGCACCAGCTCGGTCCCGCCGCAGGCAAGGCAGAACGAGGAGGAGGCGGGGAAGGCGCAGTTCTGCCTGTAGGCGCCGTCAGGATCGCCCGGGGCGCCGAAGTCGCCCGACGCGATGCAGACGGTCACGCCGAGCAGGGCGGCGATGGCGAAGAGGAAATGCACCGTGAAGGCGGTCTGCGGCGGCCAGTTCGATTCCGGCATGCCGAGGCTGATCGACATCACGCTGCACGCATAGGTTTCGTTGGCCAGCGCCGCCGTCAGCGAGTCGATCCAGGGATCGTCTGAATAGCCATAGGACTGCCCCTGCGTATAGCCCACCAGCGTCGCGCCCGGCGCGACGGCCCCGACAAGCTTGAGGTCCATCGTCGCCTCGCCATTGATCTCCGGATCCCCTGTTGGCGGGCCTTGCGGCAGTTCCAGGACGATCGACACCTCCGGCAGCCCGAGGGAGGTGAAGAAGGCCTGGATGTCATCGAGATCGACGACAAGGTCGCTCTCGATGAAGGCGACGACCGTGCCGGCGCCGGTCGCGCCCCGCGGGTATTGGTAATAGTCGAAGGCGACGGTGGTCGGCAGGTTGCCCTCGATCGAGGACGGTTCACTGTATTCCATTGCCGCGGACCGTGTCGCGGCGAGGCGGGACACCTCATCGACCCCGAGCACCGCGGCGACGAAGGGGGCGAGGCCGGCGGGCAGGGTCAGCGCACCGTCATAGGCGCGCAGCGACAGCCCGCCCATGGTGTAGCGGCCCAGCGTGACGCCGAACGCCGCGGCGAAATCGCCCGCCTGGCCGGCGAGGGTGACGATCAGCCCGCCGAGAGCCGTGCCTTCCACCGTGAGGCCGTGCTGCGCGCAGAAGGCGGTGACGCCGGCCATCGCCCCTGGGGCCGGGCCGTAGTGTTCCGCCAGCTCCGCGCGGGCGAGATGGCGCCGCGCGGCAAGGGGCTGCGCGCCGATCCGCATCGCGGCCTGCAGCAACGTGTCATCCCCGCACGCCGGGTGCAGGCGCAAGGCCACGCGCAACCTCTGCCGCGGGTCGACGTCGTCTTCCCGCCAGACCAGGAGATGCTTCGGCACGGCGCTGCCGGCCAAGGCGGAGTCCTGTTCGCCCTGAACCATCATTCCGCTCCCCTTGATCGTCTCACGGGAGCAATGCTGTATCATGAACGCAATGGTTGTTGGAGCGCCGCGCTCTTTCGCGTCCGGCACATTGTCGTGCGCGGCGCGGGACGGCCGGGGCGCGGTCATGCCCCGCATGGGGGCAGGCCATGCGTCCCGCCGCCTTTCCAAGCTCCCCGTCCCGTTGCATGGAAGGGGATAGCACCTCACGGAAACGGACCTGCCGAATGCGCGACTTCCACCTGCCCGGCCGCAGCGCCGCCTATGGCACCAACGGCATGGCCGCGACCTCCATGCCGCAGGCGACGCTCGTCGCACTCGACATCCTGCGCGCCGGGGGCAATGCGATGGACGCCGCCATCGCCGCCTGCGCCGTGCAATGCGTGATCGAGCCGGCCTCGACCGGCATCGGCGGCGACAATTTCTGCCTCTACGTGCCGGCGGGATCGTCCAAGGTCATCGCGCTGAACGGGTCGGGCCGCGCGCCGATCGCCGCGACGCCGGAGGCGCTGCGCGCCGCCGGCCTGACGAAGATGGTCAATACCTCGGCCCATTCGGTGACCATCCCCGGCGCGGTCAGTGCCTGGGACCTGCTGAACCGGACCCATGGCAAGCTCGGCCTCGACCGTATCCTCCAGGCCGCGATCCGCTATGCGGAGGAGGGCTTCGCCATCTCCCCCCGTGTGGCGTGGGACTGGGAAGGGTCGGTCGGCAAGCTGTCGAAGAATCCAGCCTCGGCGCGGCGCTTCCTGCGCGACGGGGAAGCGCCGAAGCTCGGCACCCGCTTCGTGCAGCCGGAACTTGCGAAGACGCTGCGCGCCATCGCCGCGCACGGCAAGAAGGCCTTTTATGAAGGCGAGGTCGCGGCCGACATCGTCGCGACGCTGCGCGCCGCCGGGGGCCTGCACACCGAGGAGGATTTCGCCCTCGGCGCCGATGTCGCGGAATTCGTCGACCCGATCTCGATCAAGTGGCGCGATGTCGAGGTCTTCCAGTGCCCGCCCAACGGGTCGGGCATGCATGTTCTCCAGATCCTCGGCATGATCGGCAAGCTGCCGACGCCGGAACAGGGGCCGCTCTCCGCCGAGCGCTTCCATCGCCATATCGAGGCGGCGCGGCTGGCCTATCGCGACCGCGATGCTTTCCTCGCCGATCCGTCGATGGTGGATGTGCCGGTCGAGAAGCTGCTGTCGGATGAGTATCTCGGCCGCCTCGCGGCGCTGATCGACGACGAGCGCGCCATGCCGGAACTGCCGCCGGCCGGCGAGAGCGACCTCGCGAAGCACAAGGACACGGTCTACCTCTGCGTCGTCGACAAGGATGGCAACGCCGTCTCCTTCATCAACTCCCTCTTCGAAGGCTTCGGCTCGGGCATCCTCGCCGAGGGCGCGGGGGTGATGCTGCAGAATCGCGGCTTCGGCTTCCGCATCGAGGACGGGCACCCGAACTGCATCGCGCCCCGCAAGCGGCCGCTGCACACCATCATCCCCGGCATGGTGATGAAGGATGGCCAGGCGATCATGCCGTATGGCGTGATGGGCGGACGCTTCCAGCCGACCGGCCAGACGCTGTTCCTGGCGAACCACTTCGAGTTCGGCATGGATGTGCAGGAGGCGATCGACTTCCCGCGCCTGATGCCGCAGGACGGCAAGGTGCAGATCGAGCGCGGCATCCCGGGCCAGGTGGTCGATCGGCTGAACCGCCTCGGCCATGACTGCACCCTGATCGACAAGCCGCATGGTGGCGGCCAGGCGATCTACATCGACCGGGAAAAGGGCTGCCTCGTCGGCGGGTCCGACCCGCGCAAGGATGGCTGCGCGATGGGGTATTGAGGGCGGCGCTGCATCCGTCATCGCCGGAATCGATGACCGCGGCCGAGCCGCTCGGCCCGGTCATCGAACGCGTCGTGGATGCCTATCTGCGGCAGCACGGCCGCGAGGCAATGGCCGCCTTGCTTGATCCCAGGCCGCACCCACGCACTTGGGAAGGCCTGTTTGCGCGACGCGTACCCTTCTGGCGCTTCGTGGACGCGATGGAAGATCCTGGTGTCGGCACGGGCCTTCGTCGAGAATGCATCCGCGCAACAGGAAGCTCTTTGTCGGATGTCGAGCTTCTTCGTACCCTAGAGGAACGGCCACCACGCATTCCTGTAGCGAAGCCGCTGGTCTGCAAGACGCCATACGCCGAGGATCATGACCTCGCCCTTCGCAAGATCGAGGCATTGGCCGGGATGCGCCCCGACCTCATGCGGGAACTGGCCGCGCGGACGTTCGAGCCCCGCGAGGAAGACGACGATCCTGTCCTGATGGAGATGCACCCCAAGCTCATCGCATTCTGGGAAGGGATAGGCTTTCCCCGTGGGACGCACCCAGACATCCTGAGCCGGCTTCAGACTATATGTTGCATCCTGGTGTTGGGTCACGGAGCGCCGGAGACGGCTATGGAACTCGGCATCACGCCTGACCTTTGCGTGCAGCAGCCGCCATGACCCTGCACGCCATCCAGGCCGACATCACCACCCTCGCCGTCGATGCCATCGTCAACGCCGCGAATGACCGCCTGCTGATGGGCGGCGGCGTCTGCGGCGCCATCTTCCGTGCCGCCGGCGCAGAGGACCTTGCCGCCGCCTGCGCCAAGGTCGCGCCCTGCCCGACCGGGGAGGCGCGCATCACGCCGGGCTTCGCGCTGCCGGCGCGGCACATCATTCATGCCGTCGGTCCCGTCTGGCATGGTGGCGGGTCGGGGGAGCCGGACCTGCTCGCCGGCTGCTACCGCGCAAGCCTCGCCCTGCTGCGCCAGGCTGGCGGGCGGTCCATCGCCTTCCCGGCCATCTCGACCGGCATCTTCGGCTACCCGGTGGATCAGGCGACGCGGATTGCCGTCGCCACCGTGCGGGAGGATGGTGCGCGCCATGGCGGGGTCGCGGTGACCTTCGCCTGCTTCGACGAGCACACGCTTGCCTTGTACGAGAAGGAACTCGGCGCATGACCGAACCCTGCGACCTGACAGCCCTCGAGGCGCGTCGCCTGATCGGGCGCAAGGCGCTCTCGCCGGTGGAACTGCTGGAGTCCTGCCTGAAGCGCATCGGCGAGGTGAACCACGCCGTCAACGCCATGGTCGCAATGGACGAGCCTGCCGCCCGCGCCACCGCCAAGGCCGCCGAGGCCGCCGTGATGAAGGGCGAGAAGCTTGGCCTGCTGCATGGCCTGCCGCTTGGCGTGAAGGACCTCGACGACGCGAAGGGCCTGCCGACCACCTTCGGCAGCCCGCTGTTCAAGGACAATGTCGCCCAGGCTGATTCGATTGCAGTCGGCAACCTGCGCGCCGCCGGCGCGGTGGTGGTGGGCAAGACCAACACGCCGGAATTCGGCGCCGGGGCGAATACCCGCAACGCCGTCCATGGCGTGACGGGCAATCCGTTCGATCCGACGAAATCCGCGGCCGGCTCCTCGGGCGGTTCGGGCGTGGCACTCGCCTGCGGCATGGCGCCGATCTGCACCGGGTCGGATACCGGGGGGTCGCTCCGCAACCCGGCAGCGTTCAACGGCATCGTCGGCTTCCGGCCCTCGCCGGGCGTGGTGCCGTCCGAACGGCGCCCGCATGGCTGGTCGGGCCTGCCGGTGCTGGGGCCGATGGCGCGTACCGCGACCGATACGGCGCTGATGTTCGCGGCCATGGCCTCCGACGATGCGCGGGATCCGCTGGCCTATACGCTGCCGGGCGAGCCGGTGCGCGGCCTCGGCTGGCGGTATCATCCGGTGAAGCCCGTGGATCTGGCCTCGCTGCGGCTCGCCGTCAGCGTCGATTTCGGCCAGGCGCCGGTCGAGAAGCTGGTCCGCGACGCCTTCGCCATCCGGGCCAAGGCGATCGCACCGCTGTTCGGCGCGGCCGAGGAGGCCGACCCGGATTGCCGCGGCGGCGACGAGGCCTTCGAGGTCCTGCGCTCCATGATGTTCGTCACTGCCCATGCGCAGAAGGTGCGCGAGACGCCCGACATGGTCGGCCCCAATGTCCGCGCCAATGTCGAGGAAGGGCTGCGCTACAGCCTCGAGGATGGGGCGAACGCCGCGGCGGCGCAGACGCGCATCTACCGTGCCTGGCAGCATTTCTTCGCCCGCCACGACATCCTGATTACACCGGCGATCGCCGTCTCGCCCCGTCCGTGGAAGGAACTCTACCCGGCCGAGATCGACGGAAAGCCCACCCGGACCTACTTCCACTGGCTCGCCTGCGCCTATTACGTGACGCTGTGCGGGCATCCGGCGATCTCGCTGCCCATGGGCGTCGATGCGCTGGGCATGCCCTTCGGCCTGCAGATCGTCGGTCCGCGCGGCGGCGACGCGCTGGTGCTGCGCGTGGCGGCGGCGATCGAGGAGGCCTTCGCGGGCGACGCCACGCTGCGCCGGCCGGTGCCGGACCTGGCTGCCTTGAAGGCGGCGGCGCCGGTGAAGGAGATGCCGGGCGCGGTCGGCTGGGATTGAGGAGGGGCAGGGCTCCATACGCGCGACGATGAAGCGCTGAGGACAATGGAGGGGGGCTCTGTGCCTCTCTTCCGGCCTCACCCCCCCAAAAGGCCACAGGGCCTTTGGAAGCCGATACCCTGTGCTGAGCCGGGAGCTTCTCTCGGCGCCCACACGCGCGCCGTGCCGATCGCGCCATCCGTCATGGCTGTCTGCCTCGATGCATGGCGCCAAGTGACGGCATCCAAAGGCCCTATGGCCTTTGGCGGGTGGGGGTTCGGGGGAGGGCAGAGCCCTTCCCGATCCGCCATCCACACAATCTTCGCGCGTGGCGCTTTGCGTCTCCGATGCTCACCGCCTCTCGCCTCCACCCCAGTCATCAGGAGGGCGCTGACGGGAGGAGGGGGGGGAGAGGCGCGATGCTCCTCTCCCGCCTATCATGACATCCCCTTCGCCCTGAGGATTCCATGGACTGGCACGCCACCCGCCCCGGTGAAGTCGAAGGCGGTACCCCTGACCGCGCCGATGCGACGCTGACCTTTATCGGCCGCATCCGCACGCCCTATGCGACCCGCGCGGATTGCCCGCATCGCGCCGCGCCGGATGGCCCGGAATGCCGCATCGAGATCGACGAACCCTGGCGGCCCGCGCTGCATGGCATCGCGCCGGGGGATCGCGTCGAGGTGCTCTACTGGATGCACCTGGCGCGGCGGGATCTGCTGGTGCAGGCGCCGAAGGGGCGGCCGGCGCCGCTCGGCACCTTTGCCCTGCGCTCGCCGAACCGGCCGAACCCGATCGCGACGTCCGAGGTCACCGTCACCGCCGTCGCCGAGGATGCGCTGACGGTGCGCAGCCTCGACTGCATGGACGGCACGCCGCTGGTGGACCTCAAGCCCGCGCGGCGGTGATCATGCGCTGCCGACCAGGTGGGAGACGTTCTTCGTCACCGTGTAGCAGGCGAGGCCCTCGCTGCCGCCTTCGCGTCCATAGCCGCTGTCTTTGACGCCGCCGAAGGGCGTCTCGGGGACCGAGGCGACGAGGTGGTTGATCGACAGGTTGCCGACTTCGAGCTCCTCGCTGAGCCGTTCCACGCGCGGGGCGGAATGGGTGAAGGCGTAGCCGGCGAGGCCGAAGGGCAGGGCATTGGCCTTGGCGATGGCCTCGCCAAGGTCGCGCGTGCGGCTGATGAGGGCGAGCGGGCCGAAGGGTTCCTCATGCATCGCCAGCGCGTCGTCGGGCACGTCGGCGAGCACGGTCAGCGGGAAGAGGCAGCCGCGGTTGCCGATGCGCTCGCCGCCCGCCAGCACGCGCGCGCCGCGGGCGACGGCATCGGCGACCAGGCGCTGCATCGCCTCCAGCCGCCGCGGATTCGCGACGGGGCCCATCTGCGTCGCGGGGTCGAGGCCGTCGCCGACCCGCACGGCGCGGGCCGTCTCGCCGAAGGCATCGGCGAAGCGGTCATGCACGGCGTCGTCGACGTAGAAGCGCGTCGGCGCGACGCAGACCTGGCCGGCATTGCGGGACTTCACCGTGGCGGAGAGCGCGGCGGCGGATTCCACGTCCACATCGTCGCAGACGATCACCGGCGCATGGCCGCCGAGTTCCATGATAGCCGGCTTCATATGCGCGCCGGCCAGGGCGGAGAGGCGCTTGCCCACCGGGACCGAGCCCGTGAAGGTCACCAGCCGCACATCGGGCTGCGGGATCAGGTATTCCGAGATCTCCGACGGCACGCCGAAGACGAGCTGCAGCACGCCCCTGGGCACGCCGGCATCGATGAAGGCCTCGACCAGGTGCATGGCACCGGCGGGCGTTTCCTCCGACGCCTTGAGGATGATGGCGCAGCCCGCGGCGAGCGCGCCGGCGACCTTGCGCGTCGGCGAGCTGACCGGGAAGTTCCACGGCGCGAAGCCGGCGACGAGACCGATCGGCTCGCGCAGGACGATGTGGCGCATGCCGGGCTCGGCGGGGATGACGCGGCCATAGGCGCGGCGGCCTTCCTCGGCGTCCCATTCGATGATGTCGCAGGCGCGCAGGACCTCGACCTTCGCCTGGGCGCGCGGCTTGCCCTGTTCGAGGGTGACGGCGGCGGCGATGGCGTCCGCGCGATCGCGCAGCAGGCGGGTCGCCTCGCGCATGATCCCGGCACGCCTGGCGGGGGCGGTACGGCGCCAGATGCGCTGGCCTTCCACCGCGGCGGCGAGGGCGTCGTCAAGGTCGGCACGCGTCGCGTAGGGGACCTCCCCGATCACGCTGTCGTCCAGGGGGTTGTGCACCGGGGCGCCGGGGCGCTGGCGCCAGTCGCCGGCGATGCGGAGCTTCAGCGTCGGATAGGTCGCCATGGCGATGTTCCCCTGGGTCTTCGTTGTATTTCATTGAATATATCGAAGCAGACCGAGGTCAAGGTGCGGGACCGGCCCGCGCCAAGTCGGCGCGGCTGTGGGATGCTGGGGCGATGGACGATGCCCCGCTGCGCCTGACGGAGTTGGACGATGCCCGAGCGGCCTGGCTGGCCCTGTTGCCAGGGCCGGTCGCGCCCTGCCGGCTGCCGGTGGGGGAGGCGGTGGGCCGCGTGCTGGCCGAACCTGTCATCGCCGCCGGGCCGGTGCCGCCCGTCGTGACGGCGCTCGCGGCCGGCTGGGCGGTGGCCGCCGCCGAGACGATGGGTGCCGGCCCCTATGCGCCCGTTCCCCTGGCCGCCGTCCCCGCCTGGGTCCGGCCGGGCGAGGCCTTGCCGCCGGGTACCGACGCCGTGCTGCCGGGCTTTGCGGTGGATCGCGACGGTCCCTTCGCGCAGGTGCTGGACGCCGTCGCGCCCGGGGAGGGCGTGCGCCAGCCGGGCGCGGACATCGCTGCCGGGACCGTGCTGCGGGCGGTGGGCGAGGCGCTGCGTCCGCAGGACCTGCCGGCACTGGCCGCGCTCGATGTGCGGGAGGTGGCGGTGCGCATCCCGCGCCTCGCCATGGCGGCGGACCCGCTGATGCCGGCGCTCGCCGCGCTGGCCACCACCGAAGGTGCGGCGTTGCAGGAATGCGCGGCGACGGCGGACCTCGTGCTGTTGCGACACGACCCTGGCGGGCTGTCGGTGCGCGGCCTGGGAGCGCGGCCCGGCATGACGGTGGGTTTCGGCCGTGTCGACGGCCGGCCGGCGCTGCTGCTGCCCGACCCGGTCGAGGAGGCGCTGGCGGCCTGGTTCCTGTTGGCCCGGCCGGCCATCGCCGCCCTGGCCGGGCGCGGCACGGCGCCGCCGGAGACGGCGCGGCTGGCGCGGAAGGTCGCCTCGGTCGTGGGTCTCGCCGAGATCGTTCCGTTGCGGCGGGATGCGGAAGGCGGGGAGGAACCGCTCGCCATCGGGGCGTTGCCGCTGGCCGCGCTCGCCGCCGCCGATGCCCTGCTGGTGGTGCCCGCCTCCTCCGAGGGCTACGAGGCCGGCACCACCGTCCCCATCATAGTGCTGTGACCGAGACCCTGACCGACGACCCCTTGCTCGACCGCATCCGCCGTGCGGCGCGGCAGGAACAATTCCTCGCCATCCTGTCGGCCGAGGAGGCGATGGCCCGCTTCCGCGCCGCGCTGGATTTGCGGCCCTTGCCGGCGGAGCGGGTGACGCTTGCTGCGGCGCTGGGGCGCGTAGTGGCCGAACCCGTCGCGGCGGCGGCGGATGCGCCGCCCTTCGACCGGGCCTCGGTGGATGGTTTCGCGGTGCGCGCGGCGGATACCGAAGGCGCGCGGGACGGCGCGCCGCGGAGGCTGCGGCTGAATGCGGAAGTGTTGGCCTGCGGCGTCGCGCCGGGCATCGCGCTGGCACCCGGCACGGCCACGGCGATCGCGACGGGCGGGATGATCCCGCGCGGGGCCGATGCGGTGGCGATGATCGAATGGACGGCGCTGGATGATGCCCCGGACGGTCCCGCCATGCTGCTGAACCGCGCCGTCGCGGCGGGGCAATTCATTGGCTTTGCCGGCAGCGACATCGCACGCGGCGAGGCGCTGCTGCGCGCGGGCGCCATCGTGACCAGCCGCGAGATCGGCATGCTCGCCGCCGCCGGCCATGACAGTGTTCCGGTGGTGCGGCGGCCGCGCGTCGCCGTGTTGTCGACCGGCGACGAGCTGCACCCGCCCGGCAGGGCCCTGCCGCCCGGCGGCATCCCGGACAGCAATGCTGCGATCCTCTGCGCCGCGGTCGCGGAGCATGGCGGGGAGCCCGTCCCGCTCGGCATCTTTCCGGATGATGAGGCGGTGCTCGCCGCAGCGTTGCGGGATGCCCTGGCGCGGGCCGATCTCGTCGTCATGTCGGGCGGCACCAGCAAGGGGGCGGGGGATGTGTCCCATCGCATCCTTGCCGGCATGGGCGAACCCGGCGTGCTGGTGCATGGCGTGGCGCTGAAGCCGGGCAAGCCGCTCTGCCTCGCCGCGGTCGGGACGACGCCGGTCGTGGTGCTGCCGGGCTTCCCGACCAGCGCGGTCTTCACCTTCCAGGAATTCGTCGTGCCGGTGATCCGCGCGCTGGCGGGCCTGCCACCGCGCGAGGAGACGGAAGTCGCCGCGACGCTTGCCGTGCGGATGCCGAGCGAACTCGGCCGCACCGAATACGTCATGGTCTCGCTGGCCGAGGCGGAGGGCGGGCTGCGGGCCTTCCCCCTCGGAAAGGGGTCGGGCAGCGTCACCGCCTTCTCCCAGGCCGATGGCGTCTTCGCCATCCCGGCGCTGGATGCCGGGGCCGAGGCCGGCGCGCCGGTCCGCGTGCGGCTGATCGGCGGCGCGCTGCGGCCGCCGGACCTGGTCATCATCGGCAGCCACTGCACGGGGCTCGACGCCGTACTGGACGTGCTGGCGGCGCAGGGCATCGCGGCGCGCAGCCTGGCGGTGGGCAGCCTCGGCGGGCTGGCGGCGGCGAAGCGTGGGGAATGCGACCTGGCGCCGGCGCATCTGCTCGATCCGAAGAGCGGGGCCTACAACGCGCCATTCCTGGCCCCCGGGCTGCGGCTGGTGCCGGGCTGGCGGCGCTTGCAGGGCGTGGTGTTCCGCCCCGGCGATGCGCGCTTCGAAGGACTGGACGGACCCGAGGCGGTGCGCCGTGCCGCGGCAGACCCCGCGCTGCTGCTGGTGAACCGCAATGCGGGGTCGGGGACGCGCATGTTGCTGGATGGGCTGCTCGGCGGCGCGCGGCCGGCGGGGTATGCGAACCAGCCGAAATCGCACAATGCGGTGGCGGCGGCGGTGGCGCAGGGACGGGCGGATTGGGGCGTCGCGATCGCGCCGGTGGCGGGCGCCTATGGCCTCGGCTTCCTGCCGCTGGCCGATGAGCATTACGACTTCTTCCTGCCCGAGGCCCGGGCCGGGCGGCCGCCGGTGGCGGCCTTCCTGGCGGCGCTGGAGAGCCCGGCACTGCGCCGGCGGCTCACGGAACTCGGCTTCGGGGCGTAGTGGCCCGGTCCGGCCTTCCGGACCAGGCCGCCCGCCTCTGGCGGGGCAGGTTCGGCGGGGCAGGGGCCCCGCCGAGGTCACTCCACGCCGACCATCACATCCGACGCCTTCACCACCGCATAGGCCTTGCCGCCCTGCTTCAGCCCGAGCTCCTCGGCGGCTTCGTTGGTGATGGAGGCGGTGAAGACGATCCCCGGCGCGATCTCGATGCGCACATGGGTGGTGGTGGCCCCCTTGTGGACCTCGAGGATCGTGCCGGCGAACTGGTTGCGGGCCGAGAGCTTCATGGCGTTGGTCCTTCCGTTGCGATGGTCCGTCATATGCGGCTGCGCATGAGGCCGTCGATGCTCAGGCGGCCTCGTAGCCGATGACGGCCTTGATCTCGGTGAAGTCGTCGAGCGCCCACTTCCCGTATTCGCGCCCGTTGCCCGACTGCTTGTAGCCGCCGAAGGGCGCGGCCGTGTCGCCGACCGGATAGTTCATGAAGACATTGCCCGCGCGCATCTGCGCCGAGACGCGCCGCGCCCGCGCGATGTCCGGCGACTGCACGTAGGCGGCGAGGCCATAGACCGTGTCATTGGCCATCTCGATGGCATGCGCCTCGTCGCGATAGGGCAGGATGGACAGGACGGGTCCGAAGATCTCCTCCCGCGCGATGGTCATGTCGTTGCGGACATTGGCGAAGACGGTCGGGCGCACGAAATAGCCGCGGTTGAGGTTCTCCGGCCGGCCCGGGCCGCCAGCCACGAGTTCCGCGCCCTCCCTGATTCCGGCCTCGATCAGGCGCTGGATCTTGGCGAACTGCACCTCGCTGACCACCGGGCCGATGGTGGTGCGGGGATCGTCCACCGGGCCGACGACGACGCTGTCCGCCGCCGCCTTGGCGATGGCCTTCACTTCCTCCTGCCGGTCGGCGGGGACGAACATGCGGGTCGGCGCGTTGCAGGACTGGCCGCTGTTGCCCATCATGCCCAGCACGCCCTTGGTCACCGCGACCTGGAAATCCACGTCGGGCAGCAGGATGTTCGCCGACTTGCCGCCGAGCTCCTGCGCCACGCGCTTGACCGTCGTCGCCGCGGTCTGCGCCACCAGGATGCCGGCGCGCGTCGATCCGGTGAAGGACATCATGTCGATGTCGGGATGCGCCGACATGGCGTTGCCGACCACCGCCCCTTCGCCCTGCACCATGTTGTAGACGCCGGCCGGCACGCCGGCGGCATGCATCACCTCGGACCAGATGATGGCGTTGAGCGGCGCGACCTCCGAGGGCTTCAGCACCATGGTGCAGCCGGCGGCGATGCCCGGCGCGACCTTGCAGACGATCTGGTTGATCGGCCAGTTCCACGGCGTGATGAGGCCGACCACGCCGATCGGTTCGCGCGCGATCAGCGTCGTGCCCTGCACCTCCTCGAAGGCATAGTCCTGCAGCACCTGGATCATGCGCGTCAGATGCGCGGTGCCGGTCGCCGCCTGGCGCTCCAGGGCGAATTTCAGCGGCGCGCCCATCTCCTGCGACAGGGCGGCGGCGATGTCCTCGCGGCGCTTCTGGTATTCGGACAGGATGGCGCGCAGCAGGTCGACCCGGTCCTGGCGCGAGGTCTGCGCGAAGGCGGGAAAGGCCGCGCGCGCGGCGGCCACGGCACGGTCCACGTCCTTCGGGCCGCCCACCGCGATCTGCGTGAAGGCCTCCTCGGTCGAGGGATTCACCACGTCGATCAGCCGGGGTTCCAGCGGGGCGACCCAGGCGCCGTTCACATAGTGCTCGGTCTCATGCTGCATCTCGCTCTCCTCCTAGTGTCGGGCCGCATGGCCGCGATATATTTCTTGGACTATAACGAGGCGCGCGACGGGCTGGCAATCGGGGCCCGGATGTCGTCATCCTGGCGCCGGCACCCCACATGGACGCCGTAACCATCGGGACATGGACGCCGTAACCGTCGGGTGCGGCAGGGCCGCGAAGGGATCGAGAATGACGACAGCCGAGAAGACCTTCCCCATCACCCGCAGCGAGGCCGAATGGCGCGCGCTGCTGACGCCCGAGCAGTACCAGGTGATGCGGGCCCACGGCACCGAACGCCCGGGAAGCTGCGCCCTGCTGCGGGAGAAGCGCCGCGGCGTCTTCGCCTGCGCCGGCTGCGGCCAGGCGCTGTTCCGGTCCGGCCGCAAATTCGAGAGCGGCACGGGCTGGCCGAGCTTCGACACGCCGGAGCCCGACGCGGTCGAGACCACCACCGATCGCAGCTACGGCATGGTGCGGACCGAGGTGCATTGCAGCCGCTGCGGCAGCCATCTCGGTCATGTCTTCGAGGACGGGCCGCCTCCGACCGGCCTGCGCTACTGCATCAACGGCGTGGCGCTGGATTTCACCCCCGAAGAGACAGCCTGAGGCCAGGGTCGGTCTCGCGCCGGGCGGCGCCGGTGGGGCTGAACGCCGCGCCGGCGCTGGCCCGGGACGCGCGCCGGCTGCGGGATGCCGCGGGGCGGGAGGCCGTGCCGCCTCGCCGCATCGCCCGGGTCTTCCTGGCCGGGCCGACGCAAATCCCGCCCCGGGACACCGCGGGGCTGCGATTGCGGAGCGCGGCGAGGGGACCGGCCCCCCGCGCATCGGCCGGCCGAGCACACCCCCGGCATGCCCCGGGGCCCCGACCGGAGCGGGGCGTGGGCACGGTGCCGAGCGTCGCGATGCCGGAATCCGGCAGGACCGGCAGTCTGGTGGCGCATGCGATGGGCGTGGTGCTGATGCGCGGCCAGGGCAGCCGCATCCGGCGCCGGCGGGGCCCGATGCCTGGCATCCTGCCGCGTCCGGTGGCGCTCGACCCGGCCCTGATCGGGGTCTGACACGCAACTGCCGCGGGCATGTGCTTGCCCCCGCGCGCGCATCGCACTAAGTGGGGCCGCCAAGGTTCGGATCGCGAAAGGTCCCCCATGGCTCCCGACAACTCGCCTGAACAGCTCCCCCGTCGCGGCATCCGCATGATCGAGGAGGCCTATGCCTTCGACGACGTGCTGCTGGTGCCTTCCTATTCCACCGTGCTGCCGTCGCAGACCGACACGCGCACGCGGATGACGCGGGAGATCACGCTCAACATTCCGCTGATTTCCGCCGCGATGGACACGGTCACCGAGGGCAACATGGCCATCGCCATGGCCCAGACCGGCGGCATCGGCGTCATCCACAAGAACCTCACCCCCGAGGAGCAGGCTGCCCAGGTCCGGCAGGTGAAGAAGTTCGAATCGGGCATGGTGGTGAATCCGCTCACCGTGCATCCCGATCAGACGCTCGCCGAGGTCCGCGCGTTGCAGGACCGCTACCGCATCAGCGGCATTCCGGTGGTCGAGCGCGGGTCGGGGCGCCTTGTCGGCATCATCACCAACCGCGACGTCCGCTTCGCGACCGACCCGAACCTGCGCGTCTATGAGCTGATGACGCGGGAGAACCTGATCACCGCCTCCCCCGAGGTGACCGCGGACGAAGCCCGCACCCTGTTGCACAAGCACCGCATCGAGAAGCTGCTGGTGGTGGACGACGCCTATCGCTGCGTCGGCCTCGTCACCGTGAAGGACATGGACAAGGCGCAGGCGAACCCGAACGCGGTGAAGGACGCGATGGGCCGGCTGCGCGTCGCCGCGGCGACGGGGGTGGGCGAGGACGGCTATCATCGCGCCGAACTGCTGGTCGCGGCCGAGGTGGACGTGATCGTGGTGGACACCGCCCATGGCCATTCGGGCGGCGTGATGAAGGCGGTGGAGCGCATCAAGCGCCTGTCCAATTCCGTCCAGGTCGTCGCCGGCAACATCGCGACGCCGGAGGGCGCGCTGGCGCTGATCGAGGCCGGGGCGGACGCCGTGAAGATCGGCATCGGTCCGGGGTCCATCTGCACGACCCGCATCGTCGCCGGCGTCGGCGTGCCGCAGCTCACCGCCGTGATGGAAAGTTCCGCCGCTGCGCGGGAGAAGGGCGTGCCGTCCATCGCCGATGGCGGCATTCGCACCTCGGGCGACCTGGCCAAGGCGATCGCCGGCGGGGCGGATTGCGCCATGATGGGCAGCGTCTTCGCCGGCACCGACGAGGCCCCGGGCGAGGTCTTCCTCTACCAGGGCCGGTCGTACAAGTCGTATCGCGGCATGGGCTCGCTGGGTGCGATGGCGCGGGGATCGGCCGACCGCTACTTCCAGGCCGAGGTGCAGGACACGCTGAAGCTGGTGCCGGAAGGCATCGAGGGCCGCGTCGGCTACAAGGGCCCGGTCGGCACCGTGGTGCACCAGATGGTCGGCGGGCTGCGCGCGGCGATGGGCTACACGGGCTGCGCGACCATTCCGGACCTGCAGGTGAACGGCCGCTTCCGGCGGATCACCGGGGCCGGGCTGCGCGAGAGCCATGTGCATGACGTGGCAATCACGCGGGAAGCGCCGAACTACCGGGCGGAGGGCTGAGGGCCGGGCCGCGGGGGACTTTGACCTTCACGGACCGTGCCGCTGAGCGCGCCAAGGTCGCAAAGCCTTGGTGGGACCCTGATGCGCGGGTGAGAATGGGATGGGGCTTTGCCCCATTGATGCGGGGACAAGCATTGGAGAGGGGCGCCGACCCTCTCCAAACCTCACCCCGCCTGGGTTCCCATTGACGTTGCAGGGCAACGTCAATGGGAACCCAGGCCATGGATGGCCTGGACCGCCGGCACCTGGCGTTCGGCCCGTCGGCCATTCCTCGCCCTCTCGGCGCCTTCCCTGCGCCGATGCGGATTACGGCACTGGTCCTGCCCGCGCTGCCCTGCGCCAAGTGACGGTTTCCAAAGGCCTTTCGGCCTTTGGTGGGGTGGTTTGGAGGGGCAAAGCCCCTCCAATTCCCGCATCGGAAGAACAAGCGCGACCGGACGCCTGAATCGCCCGCCCACCCGCGGCCATACGCATCGCGGGGCTGGTGCAACCTGTGCGCGCGGCGCCAATACTGCCTCCTGGCGGGGAGGTTTCGCCTCTCCAATGGAGCTGAACGCCATGTCCAAGCCTGAAGCCGTCATTTTCGACGCCTATGGCACGCTGCTCGACATCGATGGTGCCATGGCGGCGCATGCCGCGCGGCTCGGCGACCGCTGGGCGGCCCTGTCGGCCGAATGGCGGAACAAGCAGCTTGAATACAGCTGGGTCCGCAGCCTGACCGGCCCGTCGCATCACGAGGATTTCTGGCTCTGCACCCGCGATGCCCTCGCCTTCGTCTGTGCCCGGCATGGCATTGCGGATGCGGCGCTGGAAAGGGACCTGATGGAGGCCTATCGCGTCCTGCCGGCCTATCCCGAGGTGCCGGACATGCTGCGGGCACTTCGTGCGCAGGGCATCGCCACCGCCATATTGTCGAACGGGACGCCAAGCATGCTGGCGGATGCGGTGGAGGCAGCCGGCCTCACCCCGCTGCTGGATGAGGTGCTGAGCGTGGAATCCGTTGGAATCTTCAAACCCGACCCGCGGGTCTATCGCCTGGCGACCCGGCAGTTCGGCTGTTCCTCGGACCAGCTCGTCTTCGTGTCGGGCAATGCCTGGGATGGGCAGGCGGCCTATGCCTTCGGCATGCGGGTCGTGCGCGTGAACCGCCGCGACGCGCCGGACGAATACGGGCTGGCGGATGCCGGCGTACCCTCCCTGCCCAACCTTTCAGGACTGGCTGACCTTCTATCGTGACCCCTTCTGCCCGGATTGCCGCCGCGATCAGCCTGCTCGCGGCGCTTGAGGAACAATGCTTCGCGCCCGCGGCGCGCCGTCGCCCGGCCGATGCCGTGGCGAGCGACTTCTTCCGTGCCCGCCGCTTCATCGGCGGGGGCGACCGGCGGGAGGTCTCGGAACGCGCCTGGGACGTGGTCCGGCAGCGGCTGCGGCTCGACTGGCACCTGGCGCGGCTGGGGGTGGCGCCGACGCCGCGCCTGCTGCTGCTGGCCCAGATGCTGCTGGGCCGCGCCGAGGACCATGGGCGCGGGCGCCAGGCGGTCGAGGCCGTCTTCGACGGGTCGCATTACGGGCCGGCGGCGCTCGATGCCGGGGAACGGCGGGTGGCGGCGGCGCTGGACGGGCGGCCGCTCATCGACCCGGCCATGCCGGACGGGCCCCGGCTGAACCTGCCGGATTGGGTGCTGCCGGCGCTGTCCGCGCGGTTCGGGCCGCGGCTGGCGGAGGAAGCGGCGGCGCTGGAGACCGAGGCGCCGCTCGACCTGCGCGTGAACCTGCTCAAGACCGACCGTGCCACGGCGGCACGGACCCTCGCGGCCGAGGGCGTCCCGACCGAGCCGACGCCCCTGTCCCCCTGGGGGCTGCGCCTGCCGTCCCGCCGCCCGGTGACCGGCACCGCCGCCTATCGCGAGGGGATGATCGAGGTGCAGGACGAGGGCAGCCAGCTCATCGCCCTGCTGGCGGAGGCCGGGCCCGGCATGCGGGTGGCGGATTACTGCGCCGGGGCGGCGGGCAAGACCCTCGCCATGGCGGCGACCATGGGCAATCGCGGGCGAATCACCGCCTGCGACACCTCCGCGCCGCGGCTGGAGGGGGCGGCGAAGCGCCTCCGCCGGGCGGGTGTCGACAATGCCGAACGGCATCTGCTGGCACCCGGTGACCGCTGGGCCAAGCGGCGCGCCGGGTCCTTCGACCGCGTGCTGGTCGATGCGCCCTGCACCGGCACCGGGACCTGGCGGCGCAACCCCGATGCGCGGCTGCGCACGCGGCCCGAGGACCTCGCCGAGCTTGTTGCCGTGCAGGATGAGATTCTCGCGAGGGCCTCGGAACTGGTGCGCCCGGGGGGAAGGCTGGTCTACGCTACCTGTTCACTCCTGCCGCAGGAGAATGAAGAGCAGATGGACCGCTTCCTGGCGCGTGCCCCTGGTTTTGTTCCGGTTCCGCTGGAACGGCTCTGGACGGCGCTGCTGCCCGGGGTGGGGGTCCCCTGCGCCGGGCCGTGGATGAGCCTGTCGCCCGGGGCGAACGGCACGGACGGCTTCTTCTGCGCGGTGCTGGAGCGCGTGCCGTGATCAGCATCCGGCGCGCGCGCCCGGGCGATGCCCAGGCGATCGGCGAGATCCATGCCGCGGTGTGGCGGTCGACCTATGCCGGCATCCTGCCCGATGCCTATCTGGCGGGGCTGTCGCCGCATCGGCTCGCCGGGTTCTACCAGCGCGCCGTGCTGGACCGGCGGGAAGGGCACGCGGTCTTCGTCGCCGCGGCGGGGGACCAGGGCGTCGTCGGCTTCGCCTCGGGCGGTCGGGCACGGCGGACGGGCATCGCCGATGGCGAGGTCGAGACGCTGTATCTGCTGGAGGATTGGCGGGAGCGCGGGGCCGGGCGGCGGCTGATGCGCGCCATGGGGGCGCATCTTCGCGCCGTGGGCTGCCGGTCGGCCATGCTGTGGGTGCTGCACGACAATCCGACGCGCTGGTTCTACCGCCACCTGGGCGGGCGCGAGGTCGCGCACGAGGAAATCCGCGTCGGCGGGCAGACGGTGCGCCAGGCGGCCTTTCTGTGGGATCCGATCGAAGTGCTGCTCGCCGCGACTGCGCCCGCAGGGGAGCGTTGACCGAGGGCATCTTGCCCCGCGCGCATGGGTGTGCTTCACGCCGCCATGGCCGACCCGATTCCTGATTCCGCCCCCCGCCACGACCGGATCCTGATCCTCGACTTCGGCAGCCAGGTGACGCAGCTCATCGCGCGCCGCCTCCGCGAAGCCGGGGTCTATTGCGAGGTCTGGCCCTTCAACAACGCCCCGGAAGACCGCATCCGCGCCTTCGCGCCGAGGGGGATCATCTTCTCGGGCGGTCCCGCTTCCGTGACCGAAGGCGAAAGCCCCCGGGCGCCGGACTATGCCTTCGCCTCCGGGCTGCCGATCCTGGGCATCTGCTACGGGCAGCAGACCATGGCCCAGCAGCTCGGCGGCACGGTCGAGAGCGGGCATACCGCCGAGTTTGGCCGCGCCTTCATCGATGTCACCGGCGACTGCGCCATCACCCAGGGCATCTGGGCCAAGGGCGCGCGCGAGCAGGTCTGGATGTCGCATGGCGACCGCATCACCGAACTGCCGCCGGGCTTCCGCGTGGTGGCATCCAGCGAGGGCGCGCCCTTCGCGGTGATCGCGGATGATGCCCGCCACTACTACGGCACGATGTTCCACCCCGAGGTGGTGCACACGCCGCATGGCGCCGCGCTGCTGAAGAACTTCACCAATCTGGTCTGTGGCTGTTCCGGCGATTGGACCATGGGTGCCTTCCGCGCCGAGATGGTCGAGAAGATCCGCGCCCAGGTCGGCAAGGGCCGCGTGGTCTGCGGGCTGTCGGGCGGTGTGGATTCCTCGGTCGCCGCCGTGCTGATCCATGAGGCGATCGGCGACCAGCTCACCTGCATCTATGTCGATCATGGGCTGATGCGGGCGAACGAGTCCGAGCAGGTGGTCTCCACCTTCCGCGACCGCTTCAACATCCATCTCGTCCATCGCGACGCGAGCGACCTGTTCCTCGGCCAGCTCTCCGGCGTTACGGACCCGGAGGTGAAGCGCAAGACCATCGGACGCCTGTTCATCGAGGTCTTCGAGGAAGAGCAGACCAAGATCGGCGGCGCGGATTTCCTCGCCCAGGGCACGCTGTATCCGGATGTGATCGAGAGCGTGTCCGCGACCGGCGGGCCGTCGGTGACGATCAAGTCGCACCACAATGTCGGCGGCCTGCCCGAAGGCATGCGCATGAAGCTCGTCGAGCCGCTGCGCGACCTGTTCAAGGACGAGGTGCGCGCGCTCGGCCGCGAACTCGGTATCCCGGAGGAGATCGTCGGGCGCCATCCCTTCCCGGGGCCGGGCCTCGCCATCCGCATCCCCGGCGAGGTGACGCGAGAGAAGGCGGACCTGCTGCGCAAGGTGGATGTGATCTACCTGGAGGAGATCCGCGCGGCCGGCCTGTATGACGCGATCTGGCAGGCCTTCGCGGTGCTGCTGCCGGTGCGCACCGTGGGCGTGATGGGGGATGGCCGGACCTACGACCAGGCCTGCGCGCTCCGCGCGGTGACGTCCACCGACGGCATGACGGCGGATGTCTATCCGTTCACCATGGAATTCCTGAGCCGCGTGGCGAACCGCATCGTCAACGAGGTGCGCGGCATCAATCGCGTGACCTACGACATCACCTCGAAGCCGCCGGGCACGATCGAGTGGGAGTGATGACGGCTGCCGACCTGAAGGCCTCGCTCTGCCGCCACATCGACGCAAGACGCGACGACGTCGTCGCCCTGCTGCAGGACTTCCTGCGCATCCGCTCGGTCAACCCGCCGGGCGACACGCGGGAGGCGGCAGATTTCGTGCGCGGCATCCTCGATCGTTTCGGCCTGGAACACCGCACCGTCGCGGCGCGGGAGGATATGCCCAACATCATCTCCTGCTGGCATGCGCCGGTGGTGGGGCGGCACCTGGTGCTGAACGGGCACATGGATGTCTTTCCCGTCTCCGACGACCGTCTCTGGGCCGCGGAGATCGAGGGCGACCGCATCGTCGCGCGCGGTGCGTCGGACATGAAGACCGGCACGCTCGCTTCGATCCTCACCTATGGGCTGCTCTACCCGTATCGCGACCGGCTGTTTGGCAAGCTGACGCTGACCGTGGTGTCGGATGAGCAATCCGGCGGCCGCTACGGCACGAAGTTCCTCTTCGACACCTGTGCCGACGAAATCAGCGGCGATTGCTGCCTGAACGGCGAACCGAGCGGCCTCGGCAATATCCGCTTCCTTGAGAAGGGCACATTGCGCTTCTCACTCTCGGCCAACGGGCCGGGCGGGCATGGTGGCTATCCGCACCGCTCGAACAATCCGATCCAGCAGGTCGTTGCCGCGACGCAGGCGCTCTACGACCGCTACCATCTGCGTCTCGCGGACATGCCCGAGGAGATCGTCGCCGTTCTGCGCGACCCGGCGAGCATCGCCGCCGCCGACGCCCTGCTGGGCAAGGGCGCGGCCGACAATGCGCTGCGCATGACCGTCAATGCCGGCGTCATCCAGGGCGGCCGCAAGGCGACGCAGATCCCGACCGACTGCGCCGTGCATGTGGACATCCGCGTGCCCTACGGCCCGGATCTCGATCGCGTGCGCGCGGAACTGCCGGGCCTCGCCGCGGAGTTCGGCTGCACCCTGACGATCAACGAGGACCACAGCTACCCCGCCAGCGGCACCGAGCCCGATGGCGAGATGGCCCTGATCCTGCGCGACAACACGCGCGCGCTGCTCGGCATCGAGGCGCCGCCGGTGTGCAGCCTGGGTGGCACCGACACGCGCTACTGGCGCTGGCGCGGCATCCCGGCGGTGATCGTCGGACCGTCGCCGCTCAGCATGGGCACGGACAATGAGCACGTCACGATCGATGAGGCGATCGCTGTGCTGA
This sequence comes from Roseomonas alba, assembly GCF_019430885.1. GTDB lineage: Bacteria > Pseudomonadota > Alphaproteobacteria > Acetobacterales > Acetobacteraceae > Neoroseomonas > Neoroseomonas alba. The sequence continues at coordinate 505,994 of NZ_JAHYBZ010000001.1, forward strand.
AGCTCCAGGTGATGTGCGCGATCGACTACCTGTCGGTCCCGGCAGCGGCGTAAGGCGGACGCGCTGCATATCAGCGGCCGCGACTGCGGCGTGGTTGGGCTATTGGAGGGGCTCTGCCCCTCCAAGCCACCCCGCCAAAGGCCACAGGGCCTTTGGAAACCGTCACCTGGTGCTTGGCCTTGCGGGCACCCCAATTCCCATCGTGGGCGTGTCGTGCGCAGGGGCGGGTTTCGGCCCGCATCCTGACAGCGGCGCACGGCGCCAGGCCGAGGTTTCCAAAGGCCCTTCGGCCTTTGGCGGGGAGAGGCCCGGAGAGGGGCGGCGCCCCTCTCCGGTTCCACCTCTCCAACCTCCGGGCCGGCTGAAGGGCTGGGCGGTCGCGCCGCGTAGCCTATGATGCGCGGCATCGACGCCGCGGAAGGGTCCGCGATGAACCAGGCGGGACGGAGAGCGTGTCCAAGGCAACGCGGGCCACGGTGGCTCTGACCAAGGCCGGCGCGGCCTTCACCATCCACAGCTACGACTACGACCCCGACGCCGACAGCATCGGGTTGCAGGCGGCCGAGGCGCTCGGGGAGGCCCCCTCCCGCGTGCTCAAGACGCTGATGGCGCTGGTGGACGGCAAGCCGGCCTGCGTCATCGTGCCCTCGGACCATGAGGTGTCGATGAAGCGCCTGGCCGCGGCTTTCGGTGGCAAGTCGGCGCAGATGATGAAGCCGGCGGAGGCCGAGCGCGTCACCGGCTACAAGGTCGGCGGCATCAGCCCCTTCGGCCAGATGCGCCCGGTGCGCACGGCGATCGAGGAACAGGCGCTCGCCGAGGACTTCGTCTATGTCAATGGCGGCCAGCGCGGACTGCAGGTGCGATTGAGCCCGCGCGACGCGGCCGCCTTGCTGAAGGCGATTGTCGCGCCGCTCGTGGCCTGATGCGGCCCCGCTGCCCCGCGTCCTGGCGCCGCGGGGAATCGCGGCCCCGGCCAGCCTGCATCACGCTGCGCGTTGCAGGATCCAGGCGGCCAGGTCGTCCTTCACCATGTCGAGGCGCCGGCGCAGCTCCTCGAACAGCGACCGGTCGAAGGCGTGGGCTGCCTCGATCCGTGCCGCCAATGTCGGGTCGATGTCAGCGGGATTGTCCTGCGTCGGCGGGTTGGTCCGCTCGCGCAGGCTGGGCTCGCGCTGGATGCCGATGAGGCGCGTCAGGATGCGGAAGCTGGTGTCGTAGTCGTCCTGCAGCCCCACGAACTCGAAGGTATCGAGAAGATGGTCCAGCGGCAGCAGGTACTGAGTCATCTGGTTCGCGGTCCAGCCGCGCGCGAGGAAGGCTTCGATGGTCGGCACCTCGCGCCGGAACGCCTCATGGCCCGGATGCATGGGCGAACGCTGGTAGCGATAATCGGAGATGAAGCGCGACACCGGGTCGCGCAGATAGGTGAACAGGCGCGTCTGCGGCGCCGCGGCGCGGATGCGCGCGACGTGGCGGGCGAAGATGTGCCCCGACGCGAAGCGATAGCTGTTGTCGGCACAACGCGTGGCGAAGTCCTCCACTGCGCGGTCCAGCCGGTCATGGAAGGGGATCGCCAGATCCATCCCGTCGACATGGATGTTCGTCGCGGGCCGGTTCTCGCGCAGAGCGCCGGCAATCTCCTCGCGCAGCGAACTGCCTGCGGTCTTGGGGACGTGCTGGAACAGCCAGAGCGCGCCCTTGGTCCGCTGCGGGTCGAAGTAGTGATTGAAGTTCCCGTCCAGCAGGAGGCGCATGGACATCTTTTGACTCTCCTGATGCGCAGCTCCGGGGGGCTGGCGAATCCCGACGGTTCAAGGACGACAGAAACGATGCACGACCTAGCAGTATAGCCGAAGCGTTACAAAATCCCTTTCATCGGCTCCAGCGCCAGCCAGGCTGAATACAAGAGAGTTCGCGATTCTGTGATCTACTCCGCTTCTGCGGGCATCAACCCAAAGGCGCGTTCAAGACCAACGAGAAACTCGGCGCGTGCAATACTGTCGTTCAGGCTCGCGCTGATTGTGGCATGGCGCACGGGATCGGCGGCCTGGCGCAGCACGCTGGCGAGGTTGGGCGGCGACCCGCGCCGGAAATGCAGCCCATCGAGCCCGGGGCGCACCTTCTCGGCCATGCCGCCGATGTCCGAGACGATGAGCGGCGTGCCGGCGCGCATCGCCTCCTGGATCACCACCGGCGAGTTCTCCCACCAGATCGAGGGCACCACGACCCAGCCCGCGCCCTGCATCAGGTGGATCACGTCGGCCTGGTCGTAGCGCCCGAAGAAGGACAGCGCCGGGCCCGCCTGGTCGAGCGCCGGGGCGAGGGTGGGGAACATGCCGAGCACCTCCTCGCGCTCGCAGCCGAAGACCGAGAGGGTGAGCCCCGGCGCGGCGGCGACGGCGAGCGCGAAGCCGCGCAGCAGCACGTCCAGCCCCTTGAAGGGCGTCGGCTGGCCGAAGAAGGCGAAGTGGCCGGCCAGCGCCGGGTCGGCCGCCTGCCGGCGCGGCACATCGGCGAGCGCGTCGCCGAGGTAGTTCTCCAGCACCACGTCCCGCGCCGGGGCAAGGCCCCAGTCGCGATAGCGCTGACGGATGAAGTCCGAGGGATAGACCACGGCCTCGAAGCGCCGCAGCGTCTCGAGGAAGGCGGCGCGGCGCAGCACGAAGTGCCGCGGCTGCCATTCGGGGAAGCAGGCGCTGCACCGCGTCGGCGCGGCGGCGCGACATAGCTCGCGCCCACGGGTGCGGATCATCTGGCCGTGATGGGCGCAGATGGCGAGCATCTCATGCAGCGTGATGACGAAGCGCGCGTCGGGGCGCGCTTCCATCAACTCGGCGACGAGGTCGAGACCGATCCGCCACAGATGGTGGAAATGGAAGATGCGCGCACGCTGGCGTGCGAGGAAGCGGACAAGCTCTCGCCGGTCGGCGATGTCCGCCCAGAACAGCCGGTCTTCGGCCATCCCTGCGGTCGAGAACAGGAACTCGCCTGGCGCGTGGGGCAGGATGTGGTCCGGCCCGCCGAACTCGGCCGCGGCGACGAGGCTGACCTCGTGGCCCGCCGCGCGCAGCGCGAGGAATTCGCGGTAGGCCGCGGTCTCCCCGCCGCCCTTCGACAGGTCGGGATGGGCATGGACAACGATGCATACCGGCGCACGCGATTCCTCGGGCGATGCCGGCAGCAGGGACCAGGACGATTCAGCGCGGTTCATGCGATGCCCGTGCGCGCAATGCCGGCGCCGCGTCGCGCCATAGCGCGGCGAGGTGCTCGGTGACGAGATGGCCTGCCGCGCCGACCAGGGGCATGCCGCGGTGCCGCAGGCCCGATCCGCCTTCGAGGCCGGCGAGGAGGCGCGCCAGCCGCGCGATGGCGTCCCCGCCATCGAGCGAGCCCGCCGCGCCGGCGAGGCGCAGCACGGGCGCCAGCGCCGCGCCGTCGATCCCGCGGGCGAACAGCGCGTCCAGCCCGCCTGTTTCCAGGGCTTCGGCCAGGGCCGCCGGCTCGATCGGGACGAGGCGGGCGCGCGCATAGGTGCCGCGGCGCACCGCGCCCGGGAGGTCGAGCCCGACGCGCACCGGGATGCGGCCGCGCTGGAGGAAGACGTCGGCCACCTCCGCCGCCGGCCCCGGCGCGCCGACCACCACGACTTCGGCGGCGCGGCGCTCGATCTCTGCCGCGGCCAGGAAGACCAGTCGCGCGGCGAAGCGATCGTCCATATCGTGCAGCACGGCCACCACCGGCGCCTCGCCGGGCATGCCGCGGGGGGCACAGCTCGCCAGTGCGGCGTGGAAGGCCACGTCGAATGCCGCGCGCCGCATCTCCAGCACCCCGTGCAGCCAGGCGAAGCCGTCCGCGGCGTTGCCATCGCCATGCGGATGCTGCAACGCCGCGAGGAATGCCGGCGCCGGGATCAGCCTCGGCGCGGTACGGAACCAGGCGCCGCCCCCGGGATGCTGCAGCCCGACCAGCAGGTCGAAGGATGCGACGGGCAGGCCGGAACCCGCCGGCAGCCGGCCATAGAGCCTCACCCCGTGCTCCGCGCGCAGGGGCGGCGGGCCTTCCAGCCGGACCGGCAGCCGGCGATCCCTGTCCTCGGCGAGGGCGACGACGCGCAACTCCTCCTGCGGGCCGAGCGGGCGGGGCAGGGTGACTGCCACCACGCATTCCCCCAGGGCCGTCGCGGCCGCTTCGACATGCGCGAGGCCGCCCTGGTTCTCGACCGGCGTGGCCAGGCGCGGGACCGAGGCAATCCACCGGTCAAGGGCACCGGCCCCGCCACCCTCAGGGACGAGCAGGGTGCGCAGCCGCGAATCCGCCGCCGCGGCGGCAATCAGGTCGAACACCGCACCCCAGGGCTGGCGCGCGAGCAACTCGGCCACCGGCGCGCCGAGGCGGGTGGCCGGCATGGCGACCTCGTCGGTCCCTACGGTGAAGTGGAACTCTCCGGCGAGGCGCGTGCCGGCAGGCGGGCCGGCCACAAGGATGAAGCCGCGTGAGTTGCGGCCGTCATCCATCGCGCCCGTCAGATCGGACCGGTCGTACAGGACATGCGCCAGGCTCTCGAGCGGCAGGTCCCCGGCCCGGAGCCCGAGCACCGGTGTCGCCGTCCCGCGCGGCCAGGACAGCCAGCCCTGGACGAAGACGTGTCCGCCCCCGAGCGGCTGGACGCAGTCCAGTGCCAGGACGTCGTCCTGGCCGATGCGGACCTTCATGCCGACGCTCCCGCGCAACGCCCGATCGTGCCAGCCCGCCCGCGCCCGGGGAGGGCAGGGCCACCGATCGCCCATGAGGCCCCGCCGTGGCGTCGCGGCCGGGGCGCGGCGGCCTGGCGCGCACGCGAACCGCCCTGCGACGCGACGCGACGCGGCCGGATGGCCCGGATGCTCGTGCCCTGGTTCATGATCCCGCCACGAGACCCGCCGCCATGCGCGCTTCGAACGCTTCCGCCAGCGTCCGGGCGTGTCCGGCGTCGAAAGGTCCGCCGGGACGCGACAGGAATGCCAGGTAGCGCTGGAAGTCGGCCTCGGCCGCGGCCGTGTAGTCGCGCAGCGTGACGCCGGTCAACTCCGCCAGCCCGTGGGCGCGGAAGGCGGCAACGGTCGCATCGAGGTTGAGCCAGGACACGCCGAGATGGGCGAGCGGCAGGCCAGTGCCCTTCTGCGCGGCCGCGCTGCCGAGGTAGTCCGTGCAGCCGGCGAGCATGGTGAAGGCCCGTGATCGGGGCTCGACGACGCGCTGGAGGTTGGCCGCTTCCGGCCCGGTGCGGCGCGGCAGGATGACGCTGTGCCCCATCGCGCCCGCGCCGAGCAGTTCGGTGCCGTGGCAGGCGGACCCCTCGGGGAACACCACGGCCTCGGCCTTGCGGTAGTGATCGAGCTGCGGCGTGAAGCGCCATTCCTCAGGCCGGAAGACGGTGAAGCCCGCGCGTTCCAGATGCTGTTCGAACCAGGTCTCGCCGAGCACGATGCCCTGCGGCGGCAGGGCCGAACGGGAGACGTAGAGCTTGCGCGGCCGCGCCGTGGCGCCGTGGCGCGCATCGAGCTTCGGGCCGCAGAAGGCGGCGAGCGCTTCGACATAGCCCGGCTTCGGTCCGCCCACGAGGTCGGAGCCGGCCTCGACGACGTGCAGCACCTCGACCACCGTGTTGCGGTTGACCACCGTCACGTCCTGGGGCCGGACCTCCAGGAAGGCGAGCGCTTCCTTCATCACCTCGGGGAATTCGCCATAGGTCGGATGCGGGTTGAACCCCTGGGTCGAGACGAAGAGCAGCGGAAAGCGGAGGCCGCGCAGCCGGGCGGGGATGATGCGATGGACGAACTCGGCCATGAAGTGGCCGAAATGGCCATAGACCGGTCCTGCATAGACGTATTGGCCGGGCAGTGTCTCCTCATAGGTCTCGTCGGGCCGGAACTGGTCGATCGGGCGGCGGCGGCGGGTGTGGCGCAGGGGCGCATCGGCCTCCTCGGTCAGCACCGGGCCGCCGCGGAAGCCATCCGGCACGCGCACCACGGGCCAGTCGAAGACCTGCACGCGGGCCTGCGGAATCCGTCGGTATGCGAGAGCTTCCAGGGTCATGCGCCGACCGCCTCGGCAGGGGTGGGGGACAGGAGGGGCCGTAGCGCCTCCGCCGGCGCGAGTGCCTCCAGCAGGGCCGCCGCCGCCCGGTCCCAGCCGCGCCGTGCCCCGCGCGTGGCGGCGGCCTCGGCGAGCGCCCGGCGCAGCCCGTCATCCCCCGCAAGGCGCAGCAGTGCCGCCGTCATGCCGCGGATGACCTCGCCATCGGGCCCGTTCGGCACCAGCAGGCCGTCCTCGCCATGGGTCACGGCTTCCGCCACGCCGCCGACATCGGTCGCGACGGGAACGCAGCCCATGCGCTGGGCCTCGAGCACGGTCAGCGGCACCCCTTCGAAGCGGGAGGGCAGCACCAGCGCATCGGCCCAGGCATAGAGCGCGTCGAGCGCGGCCGGATCCTCGACGGGTGGTTCGGGGTCGACCGGCAGCGCGGGCGGTTCGTCCAGCACGGCGCGGCCGACCACGCGCCAGTCCACCGCGTCGCGGGTCGCCGCCATGATCGCCGCCAGCCGGTCCGGCCCCTTCTGCCGGTCGAGCCGCCCCAGGAAGAGCGCCCGTAGCCGGCGTCCCTCGCGCGGCATGCGCCGTCCTGCCACCGCGGCCGCCACGCCTTCGGTACCGGCGGGGTAGCCCGGCGCGTTCTCCAGCGTCAGGACCGCCTCCTCGGGCACGCCCGAGGCCGCGCACCACAGGCCGAGTTCCCGGGAATGCGCGACGAACAGGTCATAGGCGTGCTGATAGGCGAGGGCGGTCTGCGGGTTGCCGATCGGCTCGCCGAAAGCGCCGCGCTCGGACAGGTGCAGGGCGCAGGCGGTACGGATGCCGAAGCGTCGCAGCCGCCCCACCAGGGCATGGCCGGCGAAGGCATGCGTCACCAGCACCGCCTGCATGGGCGCGAGCAGCCCGAGCAGCGCCTCCGTCTCCTCCGAGTCCTCGGGCAGCAGCGAGGTCGCCGCGCCGGCATAGGCGTTCCGCCCGCCCCCGTGTCGCTCGGCATCGAAGCCGGGCAGCAGGACGATGCCGTCGAAGGCCTCGGCCGGCGGGCGGGCGATGGTCTCGGCGTCGGTGACGACGAGATGCGTGCGCCAGCCGGCCCGGCGCATCTCGGCCGCCAGGCAGCAGAGCACGCGCTCGACCCCGCCCATGCCGAAGACCGGGGTCATGAAGGCGATGTCGCGACGGTCCGTCTGCGGCGCCAGCGGCAGCAGCGGCCAGGCGCGCAGGGCGGAACGGGCGACGCGGCCTGCGGCCTCCGCCCGCGCGATCCGTCCGTCGGGGCGCCAGATGCGGGAGGGCGGCAGGTCCCGCAGCGCGGCGGCGAAGCCCCGCGCCGTCGCCTGGGCCAGCGCCACCGCGCCCCCCGGTGGCGGGACGGGGCCGGTGAGCCAGGCCGTCATGCCTCGCGCGGGCAGGGCGGCGAGCGATCCGCCGGCGCCGGCGGCCTTGGCCAGTGTCGCGCTGCGCAGCACGACGAGCGCCGCGTCGTCGACCTTCGGCTGGTGGTCCGGCCTGAGGCCGATCTGCCCATCCGGCGAGGCGCCGAGGGTGACGCCGCAGACCGGTGCCGACTCCAGCAACCGCTCGGCATGGGCGAGGATGCCGCGTAGCAGGCCCGAGCGGCGCAGCGCCGGCAGGACGCCCGCCGCGGCGAAGACGGCGAGGGCGGGCGCATGTTCCCGCCCCGGGGCGCGATGTGCTGCGGCCAGGCGCCGGATCAGCGACGCGGGCGCGTCGGCCCGCGGCGGCGCCTCGGGGTCGAGGCAGGCGAGGGCCGCGTCAGGCTCGAACAGCGCGAAGCGCGGCGCTTCCCGCGCCTCCAGGCCGAGGACGGCGCGCGGTGCGTAGAGCGACCGGTGCCGCGACCGCAACGTGGAGAGCAGGGCGGCACGGTCGCGTCGCGCCTCGGTCAGCATGCTTTCCGGCCGGCGGCGGTAGGTGAAGCCGGCCTGCGGCAGATGTGCGCCGCGAAACCCGGCGCTGGCGGCCCGCAGGAAGAAGTCCCAATCCTCGAAGCCTGCGCGCAGGGATTCGTCGAAGACGACGCCGGCCTCGCAGACCTCCCGCCGGACCAGCGCCGCGGCGTCGCAGATGTTCTCCGTCAGGTGCTGCAGCAGGTCGTGGGTCCCGGCGGTGGACCACGCACCGCCGATGCCGAAGAGATCAAAATCCGGATAGATCCAGCCGACCTCGGGCGCGGCAGCCGACATTGCCTGCCAGGCGCGGCGCAGGAAATGGGGCCCGATGCGGTTGTCGGCGTCGAGGAAGAACATCGCCCGGCAACCCGGCCAGGCCTGGAGCGCGAAGCGGATGCCGGCATTGCGCGCGGCGGCGAGGCCCCGATTCGGCTGCGCCAGGACGACGACCTGCGGTGCATGGGCGCGGGCCCAGGCGCGCGCGGAGTCCAGGCTTTGGCGATAGACACATCCATCCAGAACAACGATGATCCGGCAGGCTGGCGCGCCCTGCTGCGCCAGAACCGAGGCGATGGCTTCCGAGAACAGAGCCGGCTGCCTGTATAGAGGAATGATGACGACGACGTCGCAATCGGTGCCCGTTACGTCCGCGTGTTCGTTCATGCCGTTCCTGAACAGGCCCAGGTTCAAAGGTCCAGACTGGAATGCAATTTCAGGGTGAGGTCGGGATCACGCAACCTCTTATTGCGGAGGTTGCCGCTGGCCTTCGCGTCCATGCGCCGGCGGCGGCGCTGGCCGCCCTGTTCGATGGCCGCCCGACCATCGTGGTCGACAGCCGCCTGCCGGAGACGGTGGCGCTGGATGGCGCCGGGGCGCGGCTCTGTCACGCCCATTTCCTCGCTGACGGGGTCATGCTGCGCCTTGGTCCGGCGCATGATGGCGATACCGGCCCAATCGTCCTGGCGCATCCGCCCGGCGCCGTGATCGCCATCGTCGCGCAGACCCCCCTGGGGGCCCGGCGTCTCGCCGCCTGGTGGCGGGACCATGGGCTCGAGCCGCCGACGGTGATCGTCGCCGAGAGCGGCCTCGCCGCGCTGCCGGAACTCCTGGCCGTGGCGTTGGACGATGCCGCGGCCGCCACGCGGCGTGTCTGCGAGCAGGAGCAGCGCATCGTCGCACTGCGCATGGAGGTCGAGCAGCTGCGCGGCTCGGTCGCCGCCCTGCTCCAGGCCGCGGCGGGGCGGACGCCGCCCGAGGCGGAGATCCGTATGGACCTCGCCGTCGACGAGGCCGCCGTGCCGCTGCGGCTGGCGGCGGGCGCGGAGGCGCGGCTGTTCCAGCCGGGCATGCCGACCGCGGGCATTGCGCGGCTGAGCCTGCACCTCGCCGAGGCGGCGAATGCGGGGCTGTCGGTGCGGTTGATCGGCGCGGAGACGGATCGGGTGCTTTGCGCCTGGCGCGTGCCGGCGGCGGATCTGCAGGCTGGCTGGCTGCATCTCGAGACGCCGGAACCAGTGTCGGGGCGGCCGCAGACGCTCCTGATCAGCGTGCAGGCGGAGGGCGAGGCAGGCGAGGTCGCCCTGTCGGCCGCGGCGGAGCGCCCGGGGGAACCGGCCCTGGCCGTGGCCACCTTGCCGATCGGCGCCTGCCTCGTGCAGCCGCTGCACATGGCCTGGGAGGACTGGTACGGGGAGGCGGCTCCGCGCGTGCCGCGCCTCGCCCCCGCGCAGATGCTCGCCGCGGCGCGCCTGGACGGGCCCGGGGACCTCGACGCCGGATCGCGCGAGCGGCGCACGCTGACCCTGCCCGCGGCGTGGGAGACCACGCGGCTGCTTCTCGGTCCCTTGCCCGATCATTGTGCTGCCTTGCGCTGCGACCTGCGCCTCGGCAGCGGGATCATGGAGGCCCGGCTGGCGTTGGGGGATGGTGCGGCCGCAACGGAATGGCGGCCCCTGTCGCCGGACGAGACGCGGCCTTTCTCGTTGCCCGCCGGCGACGCTGCGCCGGAGGTCGCGCTGGAACTGCGCGGCGTCGGACCGGCCGTGCTCGATGTGCTGGCGCCCGTGCTGTTCGCGAACGCGGTGACAGGGGGCGTCGCGCCGGAGGCCGCCGGGGCCGTGGAGCCGCCGGCACCGCCGATCGTCCAGGCGCGGCCCCTGCGGGCGCTGGAGGAGGCCTATCCCCGCGAGCAATGGCCGGAGGCCCCACCATCCGGCACCGAGGCCGTCACCGGGCTGGACGGGAAGGCGCATTATGCCGAGGTGGTGCTCGATGCGCGGCAGGACGAGCCCAGCGGACGGTTGATCGACCTGCGGCTGACCGGCCTCGCGTCGCGCGGCGAGCGCTGGCGGGAGGTCAAATTCAAGTTCGGCGTCTCGGGCACCAAGGTGGTACTGGAGTTCCGCCGCGCACCGTCCTGGCCGCGTGTCTTCGAGGCCTGGCCGGGCACCGAGAGCGACGAATACGGCGACAAGTTCTTCCTCGTCCTCGATGAGGAGGTGGTGCACGGGCTGGACCGGGTGGCGCCGGGCCGCGATGCGGCCCTTGTCGCGGTGCTCGCGGGGATCATGCCCCGCCTGGTGGCCGAGATCCTGACTGAGGAGGATGCCGGGGCTTTCGCCGAGGCTGCCGGACGGCTGGCGGAACGGCTCGGCGCTGAGGGCTGACGGCGGGAGCCGGCCGGGCTGGACGCCATTCCCGGGTGGTTCGTAGGGGCGGCGCCCTCGCGTCACCCGGCCCGCAGCGGCGGCGTGCGGCACGGTGCGCAGGCATGCGACACGACAGGGAGGGACAGAGCCCCTCTCCGTTGCCGTCAGCGTCGTGTCTTCGCGCGCCTGTGGCAGGGCCGCGGTCGGTCCGCCAGATCAGGGCGAGGAGCCGCCGGTATCAGTCCCGCCCGGGGTCGCCGAGCGGGAACAGGCGCCGATATGGCCGCGCCTCGTCGAGCGCCCGCGCATAGGACGCCCGCGCCAGCAGCCGCGCGCGATAGGTGCGCAGCGTCGCAAACGCCTCCGGGATCGGTTCCACCCAGTCGGCGTAGAGCAGCCCGGGCGCGGCGGCGCAATCGGCGAGCGAGAAGCTCTCCCCCGCCGCCCAGGCACGGCCGGCGAGGCGGGCGTCGAGCCACGCATAGGCCGTGCGGAGCGCCGTGCGCGCCTGCGCCACCCCGAAGGGATCCCGCGCGCCCGCCGGCCGGATCGCGTCCAGCACCACCTTCTGCATAGGCACCAGGATGTCGTTGTCGAAGACGCGGTCGAGCAGGCGCGCCTCGATCGCCGCGTCGCGATCCCGGGGGATCAGGGGCATCGGGCCGGGATGGTGCAGGTCGAGATGCTCGATGATGACGGTCGCCTCGGGCAGCACCGTGTCGCCATCCACCAGCACGGGGAAGCGTCGCATCGGCCAGAGCGCGGCGAGTGCCGCCGCATCGGCCTCGCTGCCGAGGTCGATGGGGCGGACGGTGAAGGGCGTCGCGTTCTCATAGAGCGCGACCAGCGCCTTCTGGCAGAAGGCCGAGAAGGGATGGGCGTAGAGCGTCAGGGCCATGGCGATCATGCCCGCCGCTGACGGCGGTAGCGCAGGATGACGGAGCCCACATCGAGCGGGCGGCATTCCGTCAGGGTCATCCGGACTTCCGGCCGCCCGGCGCGGAAGAAGGGGTCGCCCGAGCCATAGAGTTCGGGCGTGATCAACAGCCAGAACTCGTCCACGAGATCGAGGGCCAGCAGGCTGTTCGCCAGCCCGCCGCCGCCGAAGGCGAAGATGTCGCCGCCGGTGACCTCGCGCTTCAGCCGAGCGACCTCGGCCGCGAGATCCGGTCCGGCGATGCGGCCGTTCCATCCCGGGTCGCCGGTCAGCGTGCGGGACACCACCGTCTTGGGCAGCCCGTTCATCAGCGGCGCATAGGAAATGCCCGCCGCCATGCTGGACGGATCGGTCTCGGCGGGGCTCCAGAAGCCTTTGTTGAACAGGAAGTTCACCCGGCCATAGAGCAGGTGGCGCGCCCGCTTCAGCGCGGCGAGCGACCATTCGCGCTCCACCTCATCCGACCAGGGCGGGGGCGCGAATGCGCCACCAGGCTTGGTGAAATAGCCGTCGAGGCTGGTGAAAATGCTCAGGACCAGGTCGGCCATGCGGTTCCTCCCGTCACGATGCGGGCCGGTCCTCCGTGTCGGACAGGGGCCCTGTGCGCACGCCCGATGGGGCCTGGCGCGCGAAATCGGGCTAGGCTCGCGGCCGGACGCATCATCGGAGCCTGCCCGTGCCCACGCCCATCACCATCCACGGCATCAAGAACTGCGACACGATGAAGAAGGCCCGGGCCTGGCTGGAAAGCCACGGCGTCGCCCACGACTTCCACGACTACAAGGCGAAGGGCATCGACGGCGCGACGCTCAAGGCCTGGGCGAAGAAGGTGGGCTGGGAGAGGTTGCTCAACCGCAGCGGCACCACCTTCCGCAAGTTGCCCGACGTGCAGAAGGAAGGCCTGACCGAAGCACGCGCCCTGGCGCTGATGCAGGACCAGCCATCCATGATCAAGCGGCCCGTGCTCGCGCTCGGCGACCGGCTGATCGTGGGTTTCGACACGGGCGAATACGAACGCGCGATCGCGTCGCTGCCACGGGACTGAGCGCGACCCCGAGGGAGGGCACTGCCCTCCTCCGGTTACGCCGTGCCGCCCGCTGCCTCGGGTCACAGCCCGCGCGCCAGCGCGACGAGCTGATCGGCGGCCTTCCCCCAGCCCTCCTGGAACCCCATCGCCTCGTGCTTCGCGCGGGTCTCGGCATTGGCGTGCAGCACGACGGCCTTGTAGAGCGTGCCCTCCGGGATCGGGTCGAAGGTGATCGTCCCGGTCATGAAGGGCTCGGCGCGGGGGCGGTAGCCTTCCTCCATCGCGTCGGTCCACACGAGGCGCCGTTCCGGCACGACCTCCAGGACGCAGCCGCTCTGCGGCATCACCTCGCCCTCAGGGCCGCGAAAGATGCTCTTGAACCGGCCGCCCGGGCGCAGGTCGATGTCGAAATCCGTCGCGCGCCAGGGCGCCGGGCAGAACCACTGCTCCAGCAGCGCCGGCTGCGTCCAGCACGCCCACAGCTTCGCCGGCGGCACGTCGAGCCGTCGCTCGAAGACCAGGTCGCGCGCGGGATCGAAGACCATCACGGGCGCTCCTCGAAGACGCCGACCATCCACAACACGCCGAAGCGGTCCTGCACCATGCCGAAGGCGGGGCTGAAGAAGGTCTTCGACACCGGCATGCGCACCTCTCCGCCATCCGACAGGGCGGCGAAGAAGCGGTTCGCCTCCGCCTCGTCATGCGCAGGCAGGGACAGGCCGAAGCCGGCGAACTGCGCCGCCCCCGCGCAATGGCCGTCCGAGACCAGCACCGTGGAATCGCCGATCTTCAGCTCGGCATGCATGATCTTCTGCTCGGATCCGGGCGGCATCATGCCCGGCGGGGGCGGCTCGGGAGAATCGCTGTTGCGCATCATCACGGGCGCCGTGGCGCCGATCGCGGTCTTGTAGAAGGCGATCGCCTCCTCGGCGCGGCCTTCGAAGAAGAGGTAGGGAGTGATGGGCATGACGCGTCCTCCGTCTCAGATCTGAACCAGAACCTTGAAGCCGCCATAGATCATCCGCTTGCCGTCGAAGGGCATCTCCTGCCCATCCATCTTCATGCGCGGATCTTCCATGATCTTCTTCCAGCCCTCGTCGCGGACCTCCTTCGGCGGCCAGGTGATCCAGGAGAAGACGACGGTCTCGTCCTCTTCCTGCTTCACCGCCATGCGGAAGGAGGTGAGCTTGCCCTCGGGCACGTCGTCGCCCCAGCATTCGAACATCTGGAGCATGCCGTACTCCTTGAACACCGCACCGGCCTTCTCGGCATGCGCGCGGTAGGAGTCCTTCTTGGCGTTGGGCACGGCCAGCACAAAGCCGTCGACATAGGACATGGTCGTCTCTCCTGGTTGCTGTCGCGTCAGGACGCGTGGAACGCCGCTTCGAGCGCGGCGGCGTCGAGCTTGATCATCGTCATCAGCGCGGCCATGACGCGGCCACGCTGCGCGGCGTCGCCGGCCTTCATCAGGCGCGGCAGCGCCTCCGGCACGATCTGCCAGGACACGCCGAAGCGGTCGGTGAGCCAGCCGCAGGCCTGGGTCTTGCCGCCGCCTTCCAGCATCGCGTCCCAGACGCGGTCGAGCTCGGCCTGGTCGGTGCAGGACACCACCAGCGACAGGCCGTTGGTGAAGCCCGGCGGCGGATCCGCGTTGAAGGCGAGCATCGGCGCGCCGGCGAGGGTGAAGGTGACCATGAACACCGATCCCTCGGCGCCGGGCACGCCGGGCGGGCGCGTGGTCACTTCGCCGATCGCGGAATTGGGGATGGCGGCGACGTAGTGGCGCGCGGCCTCCTCGGCCTGCGTCGCGAACCACAGGCACGTGGAGAGTTCGGTCACGGCGCTTTCTCCCGAAACAGCATTGCGATGTAGCGGCGCAGGTGCCGCAGGGTTTCGACCGCGCCGTCCGGGCCATCGACCGCCTTGGCGAGGACGAAGGCGCCCTGGACCACGGCCATGATGTGGACGGCGAGGCTCCCGGCGGTGAAGCCGGTGACGCCGTGCTCGCGCATCGCTGCGGCGATCTCTTCCTCGATCGGCGCGGCATGCAGGCGGATGCCGGCTTCGCAGGCGAGGCGGATGGCCGGATTCGTCGCGTAGGTCTCCTGCACCATCATGCCGAGCATGCAGGTGTATTGCGGGATGGCCCCGCGGAAGATCGCGATGCGGAAGTCGACATAGGCCAGCACGCGGTCGAGCGGATCGGCGTGGCCGCGCCAGCCGGACCGTTCGAACAGCGCCTCCAGCCATTCGCTGAACCGCCCCGCCGCCGCGACCGCGAGGTCATCCTTGCTGCGAAAATGGTGGAAGAAGGCGCCCTTGGTCACGCCCGCCTCGGTGCAGATGTCCTCCACCGTCGTGCCGGCATAGCCCTGCCGGCGCAGCACGGTCACCGCGGCATCGAGGAGGCGGGTGCGGGCTTCGTTGCGGCGGGGACGGGCGGCTTCCATGCGCAGGAACATACCAACTGGTCGGTATGTCACGACAAGCGACAATGCCGTGATCGGGGGGATGGGCGCGGCGAGGGGATGGATGTGAAACACTAAACAAATTGGTTGACTATTCGGGCAAGGAAGTCAACATTCAACCGTATGGTTGAATATCAGCCCCCACCGCTGGACGCCGTCTTCCACGCCCTCGGCGATGCCACCCGCCGCCGCATGCTGCGCGACCTGGCCGACGGCGAACGCACCGTGGGGCAGCTCGCCCACCCCTTCGCCATCTCGCTCGCCGCCGCGTCGAAGCACATCAAGGTGCTGGAACAGGCCGGGCTGATCCGCCGCGACATCCGCGGCCGCACCCATGTCTGCCGGCTCGAAGCCGGACCGCTCGCCACCGCCCATGACTGGCTGGGCTTCTACGAGCAGTTCTGGACCGACCGGCTCGCCATCCTCGAACGCCTCCTCCGTCAGGAGGCCGAGACGCCTGCCCCCGAGAAACAAGGAGACGAGTCATGAACGACCTCACCCCGCCCAATGGCTACGGCGCGCTGACCGAGCCCATGACGCTGCAGATCCAGCGCATGCTGCCCGGGCCGATCGAGCGCGTCTGGGCCTACATCACCGACAGCGACCTCCGACGGCAGTGGCTCGCCGCCGGGCCGATGGACCAGAAGGTCGGCGCCACCGTCGAATTCGTCTGGCGCAACGACGAGCTCAACACCCCGCCGAGCCGCCGGCCCGAAGGGTTTGACGAGGAACACCGCCTGCTGTGCGAGGTGCTGGAGATCGACCCGCCCCGCCGCCTGGTCATCACCTGGGGCCGCAGCGACGGCGTGACCTTCGAGCTCGCCCCGGTGGGGCAGAAGGTGCTGCTGACCATCACCCACCGTCGCCTGCCGGATCGCGACATGCTGCTGAAGGTCTCGGCCGGGTGGCACGGACACCTCGACGTGCTGGCGGCGCGGATGGCAGGCGTGGAACCCGCGCCATTCTGGGACGAGTGGCTGCGGCTGAAGGGGGAATATGCGAAGCGGATTCCCGAGTGAGTGAGGGCGGGACCGAGAGGGGCGCCGCCCCTCTCGGGCTCTCCCCGCCAAAGGCCACAGGGCCTTTGGAAACCGATACCTGGTGCTGGGCACCGCCGGGATTCCGGACCCCCGCAACGCCTTCGGTGCGCAGAAGCGGGTTTCGGCACTGATCCAGCCTTGGGCGCAAGGCACCAAGTCAGGGTTTCCAAAGGCCTTGCGGCCTTTGGTGGGGAGGGTTCGGGAGGGGCAAAGCCCCTCCTGACCTGCTGTCCCGCATCACACAGGAAAGGACACCACCATGCGCAAGCTGATCGCCGGACTGAAGGTCTCTCTCGATGGCAAGACCGAGGGTGCGGACGGCACCGCGGATTGGGTCGAGACCTGGTCCGAGGAATATGGCCTGACTGACCGAATCGACGCCTGCCTGCTCGGCGGCGGCATGTATCCTGGCTATGAGCGCTACTGGTCGGCCATTCAGGCGGACCCTGACACGCCTGTCTGGATCACCGGCGCCGCGCCGTCCCAGGCGGAGCTGGCCTGGGCCAGGTTCATCACGCGGACGCCGCACTATGTCCTGTCGCGGACCCTCGACAGCACGGCCTGGCCGACGACGCGGTTCCTGCGGGATTTCGATGCGGTCGCTTCCCTCAAGCAGCAGCCGGGGCGGGACATCTACCTGGTCGGCGGGGCCAGCGTGACGGCAGCCCTGATGGACGCCGGGCTGGTCGATGAGATCCGGCTGCTGGCCTATCCGCTGATCGCGGGGGAGGGGCGGTCGCTCTTCGCGACGACCGCACGGCGGCAGGGACTCGCGCTGCAGGATCTGCGGCGCCTGCCGGACGGGCGGGTGAGCATGACCTACGCCATGGCTTGATTAGGATCAAATTCCTTGATCCTTGCGTCGGCACGGGATAGGGTGCGGGCTGCTCTTTGACGCGTTCCATCCGTCCCCGCTGTCCTCCCATGCCGGCGCCGGGAATTCGTCCGAAACCGACACGCAGATGCTTATGGATGCGCCTCCACGCGGTTGACTTGCCGCAATGGCGCCCCTAGAAGCGCCCCCTCACGAGGTAAGCCATGAAGATCCGCAATTCCCTGAAGACCGCGAAGACCCGCGACAAGAACTGCGTGCTGGTGCGTCGCCGCGGCCGCGTTTACGTCATCAACAAGAAGAACCCCCGGCTGAAGGCCCGCCAGGGCTGAGCCCACCCGCCAGGGTGTGCCTGGGGAAGGGGGCTCCGGCCCCCTTTGTCATGCCTGGGGCCGTCACTGCCTCGCGCCGCTGACTCCGTGCCTGACCAGGCACGGCGCGTAAGGTTGCGCGCGCGCTACTTGCCGCTCTGACCACCGGTCGGCGTCAGCGTCTCGGTGCCGATTCCGCCGCCCTGGCCCTGGGTCCAGGTGCCGAGCAGCCGTCCATCCGGCTGCACGGCATAGACCGCGACGCCGGTATCGCCCTGCATCGTGTAGCCCACCACCAGCAGCGGCCCTTGCGGGATGAGGATGGCCACGCCCTGCGCCGTGCCGCCGCCCGCATTCCACACCACTCGCCAGGTGTTGCCGCCGGTCGGCGCGAGCATGGCCGTGCCGTCGTATCGTTGCCCGTCGGGGCTCTGCCCCTCGACGCTGTAGCTCCCCTGGCGCTGGGCCAGCGCCGGCGAGGCCAGGGCAGCCGTCAGCGCGGCCGCGATCACCACCTTGCGCATCATCCCTCCCGATCCCCGGCAGTGGTTGTCAGGGTGACGGGTTTGGTGCGGCCATGCAACGCTTGCCGCGGCGCGGTGCCATGCGCATCTTCCGCCTGTCGGAGGAACGCCGCCGTGATCACCCTGCCAGCCCCGAAGCCCGAGATTCTCGCCCGCAAGGCCGAGATCGTGGCCGCCCTGTCTGCCATCGTCCCCGGCGACGGGGTGATCAGCGAACCGACGCGCCTCAAGCCTTATGAGACCGACGGCCTGGCTGCCTATCGCCAGGTGCCGCTCGCCGTGGTGCTGCCGCGCACGACGGACCAGGTCGCCGCCGTGCTGCGCTACTGCCACGAGACCGGCGTGCGCGTGGTGCCACGCGGCGCCGGCACCTCGCTGTCAGGCGGCGCGCTGCCGATGGAAGACGCCGTCGTCGTCGGCCTGATGCGCATGAATCGGATCATCGAGATCGACCTTGAGGACCGCCTCGCCGTGGTCGAGGCCGGCGTCACCAATATCGGCATCACCAATGCCGTCTCCGGCGACGGATTCTTCTATGCGCCCGATCCGTCCTCCCAGCTCGCCTGCATGATCGGCGGTAACGTCATGATGAATTCCGGCGGCGCGCATTGCCTGAAATACGGCGTCACCGCGAACAACCTGCTCGGCGTGAAGTTCGTCACCATCGAGGGCGAGGTCATCGACATCGGCGGCGCCCATCTCGATGCCGCCGGCTATGACTGGCTCGGCCTCATCACGGGGTCCGAGGGCCAGCTCGGCATGGTCACCGAGGTCACCGTGCGCATCCTGCGCGGCCCCGAGGGCGCGCGCGCCATGCTCGCCGCCTTCAAGGGCACCGAGATCGCGGGGGCCGCCGTCGATGCCATCATCGGTTCCGGCATCATCCCCGTCGCGCTGGAATTCATGGACAAGCCCTGCATCCATGCCTGCGAGGCCTTCGCCCATGCCGGCTATCCGCTCGATGCCGAGGCAATGCTGATCATCGAGGTAGAAGGGTCCGTCGCGGAGCAGGACGACCTCCTCGCCCGCATCAAGGCGATCTGCGAACGCTTCGACCCGATCAGCCTGAAGGTCGCCGAATCGGCCGAGCAATCCCTCGCCATCTGGAAGGGCCGCAAGGGCGCCTTCGGCGCGGTCGGGCGCATCAGCCCCGACTATCTCTGCATGGACGGTACCATCCCGACCTCGGAACTGCCCTTCGTGCTGAAGCGCATCGGGGAGATGAGCACCCAATACGGCCTCGGCGTCGCGAACGTCTTCCACGCCGGCGACGGCAACCTGCACCCGCTGATCATGTTCGACGCCAATGATGCCGACAGCTTCCATCGCGCGGAATCCTTCGGCGCCGACATCCTGAGGCTCTGCGTCGAGGTCGGCGGCTGCCTGACCGGCGAGCACGGCGTCGGCGTCGAGAAGCGCGACCTGATGACCGTGCAGTTCACCGCGCACGAGCTCGACCAGCAGCGCGCCATCAAGTCGGCCTTCGATCCGCAATGGCTGCTGAATCCATCCAAGGTCTTCCCGCTGCAAGACATGCCTCTGGCTGCCGAATGAGCGAACTGCTGTCCCCGCCCGACGAAGCTGGCCTCGCGGCTGCCATCGCCGCCGCGCATGCGGCGCGCGAGCCGATCGCCATCGAGGGCAATGGCTCGAAGCGCGGCCTGCTGCGTCCCGTCCAGGCGGCGCGCACCGTCTCGACCCGCAACCTGTCGGGCATCACGCTGTACAGCCCGGCGGAGCTGGTGCTGTCCGCCCGCGCCGGCACCCCGATCCCCGAGATCGAGGCCGCGCTCGCCGAGAAGGGCCAGCATCTGATCGCCGAGCCGCCCGACACCCGCGCGATCTTCGGCACCGACGAGCCCGCGACGCTGGGCGGCATCGTCGCGGCGAACCTCTCGGGGCCCCGGCGCGTCGCCTGGGGGGCGATGCGCGACCATGTGCTCGGCATCCGCTTCGTGAACGGCGCGGGGGAGGTGATGCGCTCCGGCGGCCGCGTGCTGAAGAACGTCACGGGCCTCGATCTGTGCAAGCTGCTGGCGGGGTCCTACGGCACGCTCGGCGTGATGACGGAGATCACGCTGAAGGTTCTGCCCGCGCCCGAGGCCACCGGCACGCTGCTCATCGCCGTCGCGGATGCCGAGATGGGCGTGCGGGCGCTTTCGGCCGGGCTGGGCAGTCCCTTCGGCGTGTCCGGCGCGGCCCTGCTGCCCGGCGAACCGATGATGGCCGCGCTGCGCATCGAGGATTTCGCGCCGTCCGTCACCTATCGCCTCGCCCGCCTGCGGGAAGCCCTGGCGAGCTTCGGCAACAACACGGTGCTGGATGGCGATGCGGCCCGGGCCTTCTGGCGCGAGGTGCGCGATGTCCGTCCGCTCGGTGCGGCGGCGGAGGAGGCGGTGTGGCGCATTTCGGTGCGGCCCTCGGCGGGTCCTGCGGTGGCGCGGGCTGCCGAGGCGCTGGGTGGCCGCGCGATGCTGGACTGGGGCGGCGGCTTGGTCTGGGTGGCCGCGCCGGCACAGGCATCGGCGCATGAGACATTGGCTGCCGCCGCGGCGGCCTCTGGCGGCACCTGCACGCTGTTCCATGGCCCTGAGGCCCTGCGGCGCACGGTCGCGGTCCTGCCGCAGGAACCCCCGGCGCTGGCCATGATCGCGCGGCGGGTGAAGGCGGTGCTGGACCCGGCGGGCATCCTCAATCCCGGGCGCATGCGCGCCGGCGGCTGACCCGTGGCGCAGGCGAGGCGCCTTCCGCCGAGATGCGATACCGGCCGGGCCATGCCACCGACCGGGCCGACGCCGCGCGCCGCCGCCTGCCTCGTGGCGCTGCTGGCCCTGCTGATGCCCGCTGTGGCGGCAGGCCAGTCCGCCGCCGACCAGATCGACATCACGGCGGTCGTCGTCGAAGGCAAGACAGCCCAGGCCTGCGCTGGCCATATCGAGCAGGTCGTCGCCCAGGCGCAGAAATTGTCGCTGGTCACCACGCCGCCGCACGACCTGCTGGACGGGCTCCGGGCCTTCTATGACCTGGTGCTGCGCCTCGATGCGCATGGCGAGCTGTCTTCGACGACCCAGCTCGGCACGGTCTATGTCACCGGTTATGGCGCGGATGGCGAGCGCCGGCGGCGCGCCGTGACGCCCTTCATCCGCACGGAGGTCTCCCGCCCGGCCGGAATGCCGGCCGATGCGCCCTCCCTGCTGTCGATGTCATGGCTGTGGCTGCAGCGGGTCGAGCCGGCCACCGATACCGCCGGTCGCGCGATCGAGCGGCCGCAGCTCCATCGCTTCGACTTCGTGGGGGAGGTTGCCGCTTCCTACGGAAGCTGGAGCCATGCCGTGGCGCGGTGCCGGCCCGGGGGCGACCGGCAATGGTTCGGGGCGGTGGCGATATGGACCTATCTGCCGCCCTGATGCCGGCGGCCCTTGGGAATGGCCGGTGCGGGCGGAATTGGAGCGACTCTGCCCCCCAACCACGCCGCGAATGGCCAAGGCGTTGCGCCTGTCGGTGCCCGTCCCGCCGGCCGAACCCGCGCCGCTGGCCGCGGCCGCCCGCCGCGTGAAGGCAGGCCCGGACCCCGCCGGCACGCTGCAACCTGGGCCGAGTGTATCTGGGCCCCTAGGGCGATCCTGGTCGGGCGGAGGGGCTCGTGAAGGGCAGGGGCAGGAACCTCGCCATGAGGCGAGACTGGAGCATTGCCGGCGAACGTCCGTTCACCTGCAATGCTCCAGGTATTTGTTTCTGCGAGCATCTTCACCGGTCCGGATGAGTTCATCCGGACAGGATCTGCTCTAGGCGCCGGGTTCGGGTGTCGGTGCCGTGACCGCCTCCCGCGCGGCGAGCAGGTCGAGGATGGCGAGGACTCGCCGTTCCAGCACCCCGCCTTCGCGGTAGTCGGCGGGCACGGCGCAGTGGACGCGACCTTCGGCGATCAGCTTGCGGGTGCGCGCGGCGCGGTCAGCGTCGCCGGCGGGATGCACGGCGATGGAATGCCCGCCCTGTTCCTTCACCGTGCGGAAGCAGGGGATGTCGGTGTCGCCATCGCCGATGAAGATCATGTTGGGGAAGGGGACGCGCCGCTGGTCCTGCGGCTGGTAGGCATTCACCGCCTTGTTGTCGGCGAGGTCCAGCGCGTCCTTGTTGATGCGGAAGAGGTATTGCGTCTTGGTCGTGTAGTTCACCGCGATCGCCGGCGCGACCGCGACGCCGGACGCGCTGTACAGGAAGCCGGACGCGAAGACCGCGCGGAAATGCTTCCGGATCGCCGTGCCTTCCACCAGTTCGCGAAGGCCGGAGGAGATGACGTAGTGCTCGATCGCGAGGCCGCGCGCCGCACCCGCCGCGTTCACCCGGTCGAACCAGGTCTCCACGCCGGGGAACAGCGTGATGCCGGCGCCGTGGGCCGCCCAATCCTCGCGCCGCATGGGGATGTCGGCGTTTGCCGCTTCGCCCAGCATGCGGTGCATATAGGTCAGGATCGGGTCGCCCTGCTGCTCCTCGGCCAGCGCATTCGCCCGCGCCCAGAAGGACGCGGCGTTCAGCCCGAGCTTCGGCAGGAAGACGTGCTCCTGCATGTTGCCCGGGGCGAGCGTGCCGTCGAAATCATAGGCGATGGCGACAGGCACGCCGGCCATGGTCAGTAGCTCCGCGGCATCCCGAGCACGTGCTCGCCGATATAGGACAGCACCAGGTTCGTGCTGATCGGCGCCACCTGATACAGGCGGCATTCGCGGTACTTGCGCTCGACGTCGTATTCCTCGGCGAAGCCGAAGCCGCCATGGGTCTGCAGGCAGGCCTCCGCGGCCGCCCAGGCCGCATCGGCGCAGACCATCTTGCCCATGTTGGCTTCCTCGCCGCAGGGCAGGCCGGCCTCGAACTTCTGCAGGCCCTTCTGCAGCAGCGCCTCGGCCGCGCGCATCGCGGCATAGGCCTTGGCGATGGGGAACTGCACGCCCTGGTTCTTGCCGATCGGGTGGCCGAACAGCACGCGCTGCTTGGAATACTCCACCGCCTTGTTGATGAACCACTTGGCGTCGCCGATGCACTCGCCCGAGATGAGCATGCGCTCGGCGTTCATGCCGTCGAGGATGTAGCGGAAGCCCTTGCCTTCCTCGCCGACCAGGTTCTCGGCGGGGACCTCCATGTTGTCGAAGAACACCTCGGTGGTGTTGTGGTTCATCATGGTGCGGATCGGGCGGATGGTCAGGCCGTTGCCCAGCGCCGCCTTCATGTCGACCAGGAAGGTGGACAGACCGTCGGTCTTCTTCTTCACCTGGTCGCGCGGCGTGGTACGGGCCAGCAGCAGCATCAGGTCGGAATGCTCCGCGCGCGACGTCCAGATCTTCTGGCCGTTGACGATGTACTTGCCGTTGCCTTCCTTCTTCGCGACGGTCCGCAGCGCGGTGGTGTCGGTGCCGGAGGTCGGCTCGGTCACGCCGAAGGCCTGCAGGCGCAGTTCGCCGGTCGCGATCTTGGGCAGGTACTTTTGCTTCTGCTCGGGGCTGCCGTGCTTCAGCACCGTGCCCATCGTGTACATCTGGGCGTGGCAGGCGGCGGCGTTGCAGCCGGAGGCGTGGATCTCCTCGAGGATCGCGGCGGCAGCGGACAACGGCAGGCCCGACCCGCCATATTCCTCGGGGATCAGGGCAGCGAGCCAGCCGGCCTCGGTCAGCGCCTGGACGAATTCGGTGGGATAGCCGCGGCGGGCATCGAGCTCGCGCCAGTATTCGCCGGGGAAGCGCGTGCAGAGCTTGCGCACCTCCTCGCGGATCTCGGCGTGGGTGTCGGTCTGCACATGCGTGTCCATGGCGCGTCTCTCCTTATCCGCCGGCATTAGGCCGGGGGGCGGTAGCTGGCAAGGAGGCCCGAGAACGATCGGGGACGGGCCGCTGCCGCGCGGAGTTCGCAAGCGGTGTCGCTCCGCAATCCGCGATGGGGCGCGCCAGGCAGCTCCGCCAGCTCCGCGGCTTCCATGCCATACTGAGTCCGCGCGCTGTCCGCCGCGGTGGCGGGGCAGGTGGCGCCGGCGCGGCGGCAATCATGGCTGCGAGGCGCGCGTGATCTCGCGCCGGTCCTTGCAGGAGCGGGGCGAGCATCTTAGGCTAATTTCTACCATGGATAGAATTTCGCCCTGGGTTCTGCTCCTGTCGCTCGCTGCGCTTCCGGCCGCGGCGCAGACGCGCAGCGTCGTGGTGCCGCCTGAGAGCAGCGTGGTCATCGGGCCGCGCGGTGCGCCGCCGCCCCGGTTGCATCTGGCCCCGGCGCCCCGCCCGCAGCAGCGCATGGTGATGGTCGCCCCGTCGGGCGAGACCCTGGCAGGGCCCTCGGCCCTTGCCGCGGCGGGTCTTGCCGCGGCGGGTGCGGCCGCGGCGCTCTTCGCCGGCGCGGGGGGCGGCAGCAGCGGCGGCGGGTCGGCGACGGCCAGCACGGCGGCCACGCGGCGCTGATCGCGGGCCTCTTGCGTCGGCGCAGGGCCGGGGCCAGGGTCGCGCCCGTTTTTCGAACCGGGAGTCCGCCAACCCATGCTGCCGCCGAGCGACCAACTGACCGTGCTCTTCGCCCATGTCGCCTATCGCTTCGGGGACCGCTTCGCGCCGCGCGGCACCGGCATCCGAGTCATCGAGGCGCGGTCCCGTGAGGAACTCGACGCCAACATCGCCCAGGCCGATGTGCTGGTGTGCTCGGGCATGTGGCGCAACGACCTGCCGGCCATCGCACCGAAGCTGCGCTTCGTGCAGTCCTGCTCGGCCGGCACCGACCAGTACGACCGGGAGGTCCTGAAGAAGGCCGGCATCCGGCTGGCGAGCGGCCAGGGCATCAACGCCAATGCGGTGTCCGAACACGCCATCGCGCTGATGCTGGCGCTGCTGCGCCGCATCCCCGAGGCGCGCGACAACCAGGCGAAGCATGTCTGGCGCGGCATGCAGGGCGACTTCGCAAAGCGCGAGGACGAGGTCGGCGCCAAGACCGCGATCGTGGTCGGCCTGGGCCGCATCGGCGGGCGGATCGCGCGCCTGTGCAAGGCCTTCGGCATGAACGTGATCGGCGTGCGCCAGAATGTCGCCGGTGGGCCGGAAGGGGCCGATGAGGTGCATTCCTTCCGCGACCTGAAGACGCTGCTGCCGCGCGCGGATGTGCTGATCCTTGCCTGCCCGCTGACCGACGACACCCGCGGGCTGATCGATGCGGAAGCGCTGGCGCTGCTGAAGCCCTCTGCGCTGTTCATCAATGTCGCGCGCGGCCGCGTGGTCGATGAACCCGCGCTGATCGAGGCCTGCCGCAAGCGGTCCTTCGCGTTCGCCGGCCTGGACGTGACGGCCGACGAGCCGCTTCCCGGCGACAGCCCGCTCTGGGACATGCCGCATGTGCTGATCACCCCGCATACCGGCGGCGAGACGCATATGTACGAGGACAACGTCCTCGACTTCATGGTGGAGAACATCGCCCGGCTGCAGCGGGGTGAGGCCACCCTGGTCAACCAGATCGTCTGAGCGGCCGCTCGATCCGGGCGTGTCGCGGCTATCGTCCCGCAAGGCTATGCGGGACGATAGCCCTCGACGAAGACGACCTGCGACCGCGTCGTTTCCGAGCGGAGTTTGAGGAGCGGCGCGTATTCGGGGCTGTGGTAGAACGCCTTCGCGGCCTCCAGCGAGGGGAACTCGATCACGACGAAGCGGTCCAGGCCGAACTCCCCTTCGAGGGGATGCACCGTCCCGGCGCGGACCAGGAAGCGGCCGCCATATTGTGCAATCACGGCCGGGACCTGCGCCCGATAGGCCGGGTAACGCTCGGGGTCGGTGACCGTGATGTTTGCAACCAGGTATGCTGTCATCTTGTTGCCCTCGCGTGGCTGACGTCCCCCCGGACGCGCGGAGGCTAGCACACCAATGCCTCCCGGAAGGCGCTGACCGCCGCTTTGCGCTTCGGCCAAAGCGGGGCTAGGGGAACGGCGACGGCTCCGGCATCCGGCCGGACCCATGTGGAGTCAGCAATGCCCACCCGCGAAGGCGCCCTGTCCCGCGCCGCCTCCTTCTTCGACGATGGCGGCTTCAAGTCGCTGCTGTCCGATCTCGTCGCCATCCCCTCCACCGCGCAGGAGGAAGGCCGCGAGGCCGATCTCGACCGCTACCTGAACGGCGCGATCCGGCCCTGGCTGGAAGGGCTGGGCTTCACGGTGCAGGTGCGGCCGAACCCGCGCGAAGGCTTCGGCCCGATCCTGACCGCCGCCCGCATCGAGGATCCGTCGCGCCCGACCGTGCTGCTGTATGGCCACGGCGATACGGTGCGTGGCCTCGAGGACCAGTGGCGCGCCGGCCTCGAACCCTGGAAGCTGATCGAGGAAGGCGACCGCTGGTACGGCCGCGGCACGGCCGACAACAAGGGCCAGCACGCGCTGAACATCGCCGCCCTGGAAGCGGTGATCGCGGAGCGCGAGGGCAAGCTCGGCTTCAACGTGAAGGTGGTGCTGGAAATGGCCGAGGAGCGCGGCTCCACCGGCCTCAAGGACTTCGTCGCCGCGAATGCGGACGAACTCGCCGCCGATGTGCTGATTGCCTCCGACGGCCCGCGCGTCGAACCCGGCATCCCGACCATCGCGACCGGCACGCGCGGCACCTTCCACTTCGACCTGGTGATGAAGCTGCGGCCCGGCGGGGTGCATTCCGGCCATTGGGGCGGGCTGACGCGCGACCCGGCGATCCTGCTCGCCCATGCGCTGACCACCATGATGGACCGTAACGGAAAGGTGCTGGTCCGTGGCATCCTGCCGCCGTCCCTGTCCAATTCCGTCCGCGCCGTGCTCGATGGCTGCCCGGTCGGCGGCGGCGACGGCGCCGCGACGATCGACGAGGGCTGGGGCGAGCCCGGCCTCAGCTCCGCCGAGAAGATCTATGGCTGGAACAGCCTGATCGTCCTCGCGATGGTCTCCGGCCGGCCGGAAAACCCCGTCAACGCCGTCGCCCCGGATGCGCGCGCGCACATGCAGGTCCGCTATACGGTGGACAGCGATCCCACCACCTTCGCCAAGGCGGTGCGCGACCACCTCGACGCGCACGGCTTCCAGGACATCGCGGTGGAGAACGCCTTCATCCGCATGCCGGCCTCCCGCACCGATCCGGATCATCCCTGGGTGCGCTGGGCGCAGGCCTCGATGCAGAAGTCGCTGGGCAAGAAGGTGCAGATCATCCCGAATTCCTCGGGCGGCCTGCCGGGCGATGTCTTCGTCGACCACCTGCACGTGCCGCTGGTCTGGGTGCCGCACAGCTACAATGGCTGCAAGCAGCACGGGCCGGACGAGCACTACCTGATCGCCCCCGCGCGCGAAGGCATCCTGGCCTTCGCCGGAATGTGGTGGGATCTGGGCGAGGCGGGCACGCCCTGACCATCTTCGGGTTACGCTTCCTCACCAGTATTGTGCGGTGGCGCAATGCCGCCGTTACACGGCAGGGCCAGTTTCCTCACAGCGGTGTAAGGCCGCGGAGAGAAAGGACCTGAGGATGCGTAAGACGACGATCACGGCTCTGGCGGCGGCCATGGTGGCGGGCAGCATGGGCCTGGCGATGGCGCAGCCGGCCCCGGGCACCCCGCCGGGCCCGCCCCCGGGCGCGCCGGGTTGGGGTGGTGGCCCGGGCCCTGGCCGCGGCCCCGGCGGCTTCGGCCCCCATCACGGCCCGCGCGGCGCCGGCGGCTTTTTCCTGGGCGAGGCCTTCGCCCGTGCGGATGCCAATGGCGACGGGCAGGTCTCCCGCGACGAGGCGATGGCCTGGCTGCAGGCCCGCTTCGCCGAGGTCGACGCCAACAAGGATGGCGGCGTGACGATCGAGGAGGTGGTTGCCTTCATCCAGGCGCAGCGCCCCGAAGACCGCCGCCCGATGCCGGAACGCGCGACCGAGCGCATGCAGGAGCGCGGTGGGGTGGTCTTCCGCTTCATCGACGTGAACCTGGACGGCAAGATCAGCATGGACGAGCTGCGGCCGATGGCCGAGGCAGCCTTCCGCGCTGCCGACGCCAATGGTGACGGCTCGCTGTCGCGGGACGAGGTGCGCGGGCATCGCGGCGAAGGCCGCCGCGGCCCGCCGATGCGCGGCCCGGGGCAGCCCGGTACGCCGGGCCAGCCGGCGCAGCCGCGCTGAGTGTCTCGGGAGGGGCTTTGCCCCTCCCGAACCCTTCCCACCAAAGGCCACAGGGCCTTTGGAAACCGTCACCTGGCGCTGTGCGCCACGGGCGGAATGGCGCCGAGACCCGCATCCGCGCCCGAAGCGCGCCTGGCGGGCGCAGAGCGCCTGTCGTGCCCAACATCAGAAGATTGCGGTCCGGGATGCCCAGCATCCTGGTGGGGTGAGGTCTGGAGCGGGGCAAAAGCCCCTCTTCAACGCCCACCGACGCGGCAGGAACCGTTCAGCCGCGCGGGCCGCTCATGCATGACATCGGCAATCGGAGGGAATGGTGGGCGCGACAGGGATTGAACCTGTGACCCTTCGCGTGTGAAGCGAATGCTCTCCCGCTGAGCTACGCGCCCATCCAGCAGGGAGCGCGGACATAGAAGCGGTGGGGTGGGGGTGTCAAGCGGTGCTCCCCCTTGTTCCGGCCGGCGAATGCGCCATTCTTTGATTCATGCTGCCGCGCCTCGCCGTCGTCGTGCTGGCCGGAGCCGCTCTCGCGGGCGGCGTGCCCGGCGCGCGCGCCAATCCGATCGAGGCCGAATACCGCGTTACCCAATCCGGCCTGCCGGTGATGGATGTGCAACTCGCCATCCAGCTGACCGAGGCGTCCTACCGGCTCACCAGCATTTCCCGCGCCCGCGGTCTGGCGCGGCTATTCCTGCCTGCCGAGCAGCGCGCCGAAGTCCAGGGCGGCCTGGTGGGGAGGCAGGTGCAGCCGTTGCGCTATGTGGCGGAGGGCAACTGGCGCAGCGGCACGCGACGGACGATCATGGATTATCTCGGCGGCACGCCACGACTCGCAGTGCTCGAACCGCCGGAGGGGCCTGACCGCATCCCGGTGCCGCCGGAACAGCGCGAGGGCACGATCGACACGCTCTCGGCCCTGGTCCGCCTGTCGCTCGACGCAGCGGCGACCCGGCGGTGCGATCTGGCGGGCTCGGTGTTCGACGGGCGCCGGCGGCTGGAATGGACCTCCCGCACGCTGGGCACCACCGCGCTGCCGCTGACGCAGGGCCAGCCGGCGACGCCGGCGCTGCGCTGCCAGCTCGAAAGTCGTCTGGTGTCGGGCTTCCGGCGTGAGGACGATCCGGCCCAGGCCGGCCGGCCGCGGGAGGCCGAGGCCTGGGTCGCCCTGTTCGGCGCCGGCCTGCCGCCGCTGCCGGTGAAGGTGGAATTCCCCTCGACCTTCCTCGGCGCCATGCGGCTCGACCTGGTACGGGTCGGACGGGCGGATCCGTAGGGCTCAGAGACCGTTTGAGAATGCGCCATGCGGCGCATGCTTGATGCCGGCACCGGGCCCTTACCCCCACCCGGCCACTCATCCAGGATACTGTCGTTGGGTGACCGGTTGGGGTGCGGGCCGGTGCCGGCGTGCTCAAACGGGCTCTCAGGCTACCCCGGCCTGGCGCAATCCGCGCAGGAAGTGGTCCATGTCGCGCCGCCGCACATAGGGTGCGGCGCTGCGGAACCGCGCCACGGTGAAGCCCGGATCGAGTTCCAGCAGCCCGCGCACCAGCGGCCGCGCGTCCTCCGCGCGTCCCAGATGGCCAAGCGCCGCGATCTGCGCCCGCAGCGCCGCGGTGAAGCGCGGCTGGATCTGCAGCACCGCGCGGCCCACCCCGATCGCGGCGTCATGGTTGCCGAGCAGCATCTCGACCGTCGCGAGTCCTGCCTCGGTGAAGAAGGCATGCGGGTTGCGCGGCAACAGGGCGAGCGCCCGGCGCAGATGCCGCCGCGCCGTGTCCAGCTCCCCCGCATAGGCATGCGCCATGCCCGAGAAGGTCCAGGCCGCGGGCAGCGCCGGGTTGATCTCCAGCGCCTGGCGGGTCAACGCCAGCGCCTCGGGGATCTGGTGGTGCAGGAAGCCCCGCACATGGCCGGCGATGGCGAGCCCCCGGGCGTCGCGCGGATCGAGCAGGACCGCCTGTTCCGCCGCCTGGCCGGCGACGGCGAGCGCCTCGCGTTCCAGCGGCGCCCAGCCCTGGCCCACCATCAGCACGTTCCAATAGGCAAGCCAGGCCTGGGCCGAGGCGAGCCGTGGATCGCGCCGCGTCGCGGCGACCAGCACCTTGCCCGCACGTTCGAAGGCATCGCGTTCCAGCCGGTAGATGTCGGGGACCACGCGCAGGACCATCTCCTGCGCCGAGGCCTCGGCCAGTGGGCGCTGGGTGGCGCGCTCGGCTTCCAGCAGCAGCAATTCGTGTTCGAGCCGCGCGCAGGCCCGGGCGGCGACCTCCTCGGCGAAGCCGGACGGTCCGGTCTCCTCCGGCGCGATCACCGAGGACCAGACCACGGCACCCCCGCCGGCGACATCGACCAGACGCAGCGAGACCTGCGGCCTCTGCCCGGCCAGATGGATGTTGCCGGCGAGCATGTAGTCCGGGCTGGGCGGGCTGCGCCCCGGCATCTCGACCAGCACGGAGATCGAGCGCAGCGCGGACAGCGCCGCAAGGATCGCGTCCGTCGCCGCGACGTCGATATGCCCCGCCCGCGCGCCCGCCAGGTTGCTGAGGGGCATCACCAGCACGCTGGTCCGACGTGGCGCCGACGGCGTGGTGCGGTCGGCCTGGGGGCGGGCCTCGTTCGCCGCATCACCTTGCCCGGCACGGTCGAGCCAGTCGTCGAGCTGCGGGTCGATGCCCCGCAGTTCCGGCAGGAAGGGCCAACCCGGGTTGCGCACCGGGATCTCCACCGCGACGGCGTCGGGATCAAGCCAGATGGTGGCCTGGTCCGCGCCGATGATGTCTGCCCCCGCCGCGGACAGCAGGGCGCGCAGATCGTGAAGCACGTCGCGCAGGCGGCCCAGGCCGTGGCGCGCCTCCGTCCCCGACCACAACAGGCCGGCGAGCAGCCGGCGCGGCATGCGCTGCCCCGGCGCCAGCGCCAGCAGGGCGATCAGGGCACGCGGGCGGGGCCCGCCCGGCAACAGGGGGCGGCCCCCGGGATCGGTGATCTGCATCGTGTCGGCCAGTCGGATGCGCAGCCGACCGTCGATGACGGACGGCGCCTGCTGCGGGGAGCCGACGCTGGACAACGCGGAACACCTCCCGATCGGTGATCGCGCCGACGACATTCCGACGCCTGCCGACGCTGTTCCGATGTGCCTCAATGCGCGGAAAAGGACAAACAAAATTCACCAATTAGTAGAATTTGGCTGGAGACCCCTGATGGATGCCCACGCCTGCCAGCCGGTCGTGATCGCCGCCCCGCCCATGTCGATGCGCAGCCGCACCTCCTGCGCCGCCCGGGGAGCGGTCGAACCGGAAGATCGGGAAGTGCTCTATGCACTGCTCGTTCCCTGCCTCGGCTGCATCGAGGCGGCGGAGGCGATGGAGGCGCTGATCGCGCGCTATGGCAGCTTCGCCGAGGCCGTCGCGGCCAGCCTGCGCGACCTTGCCATCATGCCGGAAGTGGGTGAGGCGGGGGCGGCGGTGCTGCATGCCGTGCAGATGGCGGCGCGGCGGCTCGAACGGCAGCGGCGCGGACGCATGGTGGTGCTGGCGCAGCCCGCCGACTGGGTGGCGCATCTGCGCCGCGGCGCAACACGGCTGCTGCCGGGCGAGATCCACGCCCTTTTCCTCAACCGGCGTGGCAGGTTGCTGGCGGAGGAGACGTTGGGCGCCATCGCATCGTCGGCCGCGCCGGGCCTGGCAATCCGCCGCGCCCTGGCGCTGGAGGCCGAGGGGATCGTGCTGGCGCGCCGCTGCGGGGAAAGGGAGCCTGTGGCATCGGAGAGCGACCTGGCGATGATGCACAGCCTCGATCAGGCGGCGATGGTGATGGGATTGCGGCTGCGTGACGTGCTGTTGCTGGGGCGGGCGGGGCACGCCTCGCTGATGGCCCCGTCCAGGCCGGGCTGACGGCCACATGTCCCTGGTGCCAGCGGCGCCGTTTCCCGTTCTGTCGCGCAGGTAGGCGCTCGGTCCCCCATGCGCGCGGGGATGAGGCGCTGACGGAGACGGAGAGGGGGCGCTGCCCCTCTCCAAACCTCACCCCGCCATAGGCCACAAGGCCTTTGGTGGGGTGGGGCTTCGGGGGGTGGCAAAGCCCCTCACCGTCGCGTCGGGGGCCCTATCCTCGCGCTCATGGGCCAGATCTCTTCCCCGCTCTGCCCCCGCCAGGCGCTTTGTGCCTGCGGGGCGTCGCCGGCCATCAAGCGGGGGCTCGGGAGGTGCGTGCACGGAGCCCCCGGGAGGCTCACCCCGCTTCCGCCCGCCGCCGCTTGCGCACGTCCGCCGCGTCGCGGCCCAGCGGGCAGCCGCCGCCGCGGCGCGGCGCGACGATGCTGCGGTCGTAGTCCGCCCATTCCTCGGCGCTCAGCGCCTCCAGACCGACCGCCACCGGCGCGTCGTTCAACGCGGCGTCGGCGTAGGCGGCGCGGGGGATGGGCTGGACCTGCAGGAAGGGCATGTCGCGGCGGAATTCGACCGGGGTGTGGGTGCGGGTCAGGCGCAGGTTGACGAAGAGTGGGCCAAACCAGCGATCGGCCTCGACGATGCCCTCGAAGGGCTCGAAGCCGGCGGTGCGCGGCAGGTTCACGGGTGGACGGACAAGCAGGGACCAGCCCGGGCGCGTGCGCGCCATCAGGCCCGACCAGAGGTTCAGCAGGCCGGGCTCGGGCAGCGCGCCGATGAAGGGGGGCGACCAGCCGCGGAGGGCCTCGGGGGCAGCGGCATCGAAGCGGTCGCGCAGGCCGGGGAACTGGGCGACGGACAGGGGGTACCAGGCATCGGCGCCTTCCCAGGTCCAGCGGGTCTCGCTGCCGTCCCAGACCACGGCGAGGTCCATCGGCGGGAAGAGGAACCAGCCGAAGGCCGAGGCGGTGGTGGAGGCCTCGCAATAGCGGAAGGCGCGGGTCGGCAGGGTGCCGCCGGCGGCGCGGTCGGCGCGCTGCGGCGGGCGGCCGCCCTCGGTGAGTTGCCAGAACCGGACCAGCGGCGTGGTGTCCTCGGTCATGCCGGGATGTCCCTTTTTCGTTGCGTTCCCCGGGAAGGCGGAGCCGCCCGGCGGTGACCGGGCGGCCCGGAGGCTCAGGAGCGGCCGAACAATGGCGAGAGCCCGCCCATCCGCAGCCGGCCGGCATCGGCGAAGAGCGGGGACAGGCCGCCCAGACGGAGCGTGCCGGCATCGGCGGCGGCCGGCGGGAAGAGCGGCGACAGGCCGCCGAGGCGCAGGGTCCCGGCCTCGGCGGCGGGCTTGGCGTCGGTGGCGGGCAGGGCGGGAAGGGTCTTGGTCATGGCGGGGGTTCCTTCGTGTCAGCGTGTGGCCTCGGGGGAGGCCGGGGGTCGCCGCGGCGCAGGCCGCGTCGGTGCCGCCGCCCGGAATGGGCAGGGCCGGGGATGCCGGCCGAAGCCGGGGCAAATATTCCCAATCGCCGTCCTGCATCGTGCGGGCCGGCGGTCGGGAACAAGCGGGATGTCGAGGAAAACGGAGCGGTGCGCCGCGGGCGCACCTCGCCCCTTGATGCGCCGGAGGCTATCGCCCCCGGTGCATGACGGTCAAGAGTGAATTCCTAGAACGCCAGAATGTGCGGAGAAAATTCCGCGATGCCGGTCAGCGGCACTCCAGCACGCGGAGGTCGTAGACCGGGTGCTCGAGCATACTGACGCCCGGCGCATTGGCGAACATCCAGCCGCGGAAGGCCGGCGGCGCGCCGGGGCGGGCGCGGCTGTCGGTCACCTCCATCCAGGCGGCGGCGTCGGGCACCTCATCCGGCGGACGCGCCTGGCAGGCGCGCACATCGATGGTCAGGGCGCCGAAGGTGATCGGCGTGCCGACCCGCGCCTCGAGGATGGTGATGCGCGCCGTCACCTTGTCGAGTGCCTGCAGCTTCGCGGTCTGCATCGGCACCCAGCCCTGGGCCGCGGCGGGCAGGGGCGCCATCAGCAGGGCGAGCACGAGCAGCCGCCTCATGCGCGGCGCTTCGGCGTGGTGAGGCCGGCGACCATCTCGGCCAGGATGCGGCGCATCGCGGCCTCGTCCACGCCCATCAGCACGGCATCCTCGAAGACGTCCTGCAGGGCCTGGCGGGCTTCCTCGTGATTCTCGGCGAGGACCTTCAGCTTCTCGCGACAGGAGAGCGGCTGGCCGTCGGCGCCGGGCCAGGTGGTTGGGGCGGCGGCCATCATTGCGGCGCGGCCGGCGCGGGGGCGGGGGCAGGTTGCTCGCGGTCGCGCTGCTGGTTCATCTCCGTCACGCTGAAGATGAAGCGGCCGAGCAGGCTTTCGAGGCTCACCGCGCTCTGGGTGATGGTGATCTCGCCGCCATTGGCGAGGTAGCGCTCGGACCCGCCGGGCACCAGCGCGACATACTTGCCGCCCAGCAGCCCTTCGGACTGGATCTCGGCCGAGGTGTCGGTGGGCAGGCGCAGCCCTTCCTCCACCCGAAGGGTCAGCACGGCGAGGAAGGTCTCGGGGTCGATGCGCTGGCTGACCACTTGGCCGACCTTCACCCCGGCGATGCGGATATCGGCCCCCTGGGCGAGGCCGTCGATGCGGTCGAACCGCGCGGTCAGGCTGATGCCGGAGGTGGTGAAGGCCCGCCCGCTGCCGGTGACGGCATAGGCCAGGAAGGCGATCGCCACGACGAGCACGACGGCGCCGGTCAGGACCTCGGCAAGGCTGCGCTTCTGCATGGGGCTGATGTCGGGGCTCAGCGCCCCGGCGTCCAGGCCTCATAGTCACCGGACGGTGCCTGGCCGGCGGGGCTCCAGGCCTGCGGCGTGCCGGTCAGGTTGGGCCGGTGCTCCTTCTGCCAGGGCTTCTTCGGCGCGTCCTGGGGCAGGGGCTGTTCGGTGGTGTGGTGGATCCAGCCCCACCACTCGGGGGGCACGGTGGTGGGGTCATTGGCGCCCGGATAGATGACGCGGCGCATCGGGCGGCCGTAGAAATCCTTGCGCCGGCGCGCCTCCCAATAGGTGTTGCCGACCTTGTCCTGGCCGACGCGGCGGCTGGTGAGGCGGATGAACAGGGCGTCGAACATGGCCATGGCGGCGCGTCCTTAAGCGGGAATGCCGGAAGCCCCCTGATGCCACAGCACGGGCCGGCGCGCAAAGCATGGGCGATCCACAGGATATTGGGGTCAGAGTCGCGATTTGGCACAAGATGCGGCTTCCGTCCCCGCGTCGGCGCTTATAGCATCGCCTCATGGCAGGCATGATCGGCACTCTGTGGGATGGTGTGGCGCTGCGGCGGATGCGGTGCGGGGCCGATCCCGATGCTCCCCTACGGCCCGTGGCCCTTCCGGCCGCCTGGGATGACGATGCCGCCGAGGCGTTGGCCGGCCTCGCCCCCGGCACCGGGCCGGTGGTCTTCCCGACCCTCGCCGAAGGCTGGATCCGGCGGGTGACCACCCGCGGCCGCCGCCTCGGCCTGCTGGAAAGCCCGGAGGAGGCGGACGACCTTGCCGCCGCGCTGCGCGCCCTGCTGCTGGCCCGCCGCGGCGCGCCGGGGATGGAGGTGTGGCGCGACCGCAAGGAGGAACCGCGCTTCGTCCTCAGCCTGCCGGCCTTCCTGGATGCGGCGGGTGGGTTCGACTCGGCGGGGTATGCGGCGGCGGTCGGCATGGCGGTGCGGGTGCTGGACATCCTGGGCAGCGGCCGGGCGCCGCGGCTGCGCGTGGGCTTCGCCGATCTCGCGGGGCTGCTGGCCGCCTTCCGCCTGCCCTATGACAGCGCCGAGGCGCGCGCCGTCGCCACCGCCATCGCCGCCCTGACGCGCGGCGCGGCGGAGGCCGAGTCGGGCCGCCTTGCCGCTCGCCACGGTGCGCTGCACCCGGTCGCCTTGATCTGGCCGGAACCGCCGGCCGAGACCGTCGTCCCGGGCCTCGCCCAAGCGGCGCGCGCGGCACTCGATATGGCGGCCTCCGCCCCCGGGCTGCGCCATGAGGGCTGCGTCGCCCTGGCCCCGGCCGATGCGGCCGAGGCCTTGCTGGGTGCCGAGACGGCTGGCCTGGCGCCGGCCCCCGGCGCCGTGCGCCCGGGCCGCGATGCCGATGGTCGGCATGTGCTGCTGCCGACCCGGGCGGCGCACCGTGCCGGTGCGGCCGCCGCCGCCCTGCTGGCCCCGCCGCCGCCGGCCGCCCGCGCGGCGATGGAAGCGGCGGTGCTGCCCTTCCTCGATGCCGCGCCGCCGGCCCCGCCGGCGATCGCCGCCGCGCCGCAGATCCCACGCCGGTCCGTGCCGCGCTCCGTTGCCGCCCCTGCCGCGCGCACTTGGCGCGTGACCATCGGCGGCGCCCGGGTCGCGCTGCGCGCCTCCGAAGATGATCGCGGCCGGCTGCGCGAGATCGCCTTCAGCGCGCCGCGCGAAGGGATGTCGGCGCGGGGGCTGCTGGAGGCCCTGGCCCAGGCGGTGACGCTCGGCCTCGGCAGCGGCGTGCCGCTCGATGCCTTCGTCGATTCCTACGCCTATGCGCCCGGCACGGGCGGCGTGGTGGAGGGCGACAGCGCCATCCAGCGCGCCACCTCGGTGCTCGACTGGGCATTCCGGCGGCTCGCCATCGACTATCTCGGCCGGGTGGACCTGCCCGATCCCGCCGAGGAGGAAATGCCGCTGCCGGTGGCCGAGAGCCAGCCGCCGCTGCTGCCGCTCGACCTGCCGGCGCAGCCGGCGCCGCGGCGCGGGCGTGGCTTTCGCCACGCCGCCTGACCACCCAGAAAGGACCAGACCCCATGGCCGGACGCATTGAGGAGCGCCTGAAGGCGCTCGGCATCACCCTGCCGACACCGGCGGCGCCGATCGCCAACTACGTGCCTTTCACCGTCAGCGGGTCGCTGGTGGTGATCTCGGGCCAGATCCCGCTGCGCGACGGGACCATCGTCTATACCGGCAAGGTGGGCGAGACGGTCACGCCGGAGGTCGCCAAGGAGGCGGCGAAGCTCTGCTTCATCAACCTGCTTGCGCAGCTCAAGGCGGCGACGGGGGACCTCGATACGGTGAAGCGCGTGTTGCGCCTGGGCGGGTTCATCGCGGCGCCGGCATCCTTCACCCAGCACGCGGCAGTGATGAACGGGGCGTCGGATCTCGCCGTCGAGGTGTTCGGCGATGCCGGGCGCCATGCGCGGAGCACGATCGGCGTGCCGTCGTTGCCGGGGGATGCCGCGGTCGAGGTCGAAGGGATGTTCGAGATCGGCTGAAACGGTTGGAGAGGGGCCGCGGCCCCTCTCGCCGGCCGCGGGCCGAGGGGGTGAAAGGCCCCCAGGGTCACCCCGGTATTGTTGCGGGAGGGGCTGGGCCCCTCCCGGTTCCACCGATCAGACGAAGCCGATGGACTCAGAGACCGTTTGAAAAGGCCGCGCCCCTACCCGGCCGCCCAATTCAGCATGCTGTCGTTGGGTGGCCGGGCGATGGGGGCGTGGGCCGGTGCCGGACCTGGACATGCGCCAATCGGCGCAGTTCCAAACGGGCTCTCAGAGGCCGCGATCGAGCCAGTCCGCGACATTGGTGGCGGCGCGGTGCGCGTCGGCCCCGACATCCTGCGCACCCCTGGCGAATGCGACGACGTCCGACACATGCTGTCGTTCCAGGGGAATGTAGGGCAGATCCTGCGCATCCGCCGATTTGGCGCGATGCGCGTGGATCGCGGCCCGGATTGCCCGGGCCGCGGCGACCAGGGCGTGGAAGGGCTGCTGCTTTTCCGGCGTGTCGAGCGTCGCGAGATGGTTGTCCTCGACATGCCGCAGCGTCGTGTCGAGGTCGCCCAGCATGTCCAGCGGGAACGGAACCTGCACTTCGTGTGGCTTCATCGTCGGGTGCTCCTTCTGCTCATCGACAGCCGTGGCCGGGATGGCGGGACAAGTCAACGACGACACGCCGTGTCCCGCGGATGTCTTTCTTCCGCCGGAAGCGTCCCGGACACCGGATGGCCGGGGCTCCTGCGCGAGCCGAGAAGGCGGCGGCGCCCCCGGCCGGTCATATCGCCGGCAGCCGCCGCAGCCCCGCGAGTTCCGATGCCGCCACCACCATCAGCGACGCCGTGAACCCCGCCGCCGCCAGCATCACCCCGCCTTCCGGCCCGAGCGCCCCGGCGAGCAGCGCGCCGAGCGGCCGCACCCCGTAGATCGCCACCTGCAGCACAGCCCCGACGCGGCCGAGCATCGCGGGCGGGGTCACGATCTGGCGGATGCCGGTCTGGCAGATCAGCCACATCATCGGCCCGAAGCCGACCAGGAACAGCGCGGCGAAGGGCAGCGCCACGCCGCCGGCCGGGGCGGCCAGCAGCAGGATGGGCGCCACCACCGACAGGCCGGGCCCGGCGAGCAGGATCGCATTCGGCCCGAAGCGCCGCTGCACGGGGGCTGCCGCGGCGGCCCCCGCGATCATCCCCGCGCCATACCCCGCCTGGGCCAGGCCAAGCCGCGCGGGATCGAGCCCGAGATGCCCCAGCGCGTAAGGCACGATGGCGGCGAGCAGCGCGAAGAAGGCGAAGTTCCAGCAGAGCGCGCAGCCGAAGATGCCGCGCAGCAGCGGATGACCGAGGACGAATCGGGCGCCCTCGGCGAGCTGCGCGCGGATCGGCGGACGCGTCGCCGTGACCGGGGCGGCGAGCATCGGCAGGCCGCGAGCGGCGGCGAAGGCGAGCAGGGCGGCGCCGATCGCGAGGCCGAAGGCCGCGACCGCCAGGCCTCGCCCGGCCAGCAGGCCGACCAGCGGCGGGGCGCCGAGGCTCGCCACGGCGCGGGCCAGTTCCAGGCGCGCATTGGCCGGGGCGAGGCCATCGGGCGGGGCCAGGGCGGGCACCAGGCTGCCCGCGGCGAGGACGAACAGAACCGTGCCGCAGGCGGCCAGGAAGGCCGCGAGGCCCAGCAGCGCCGGCGCGCCGCCCGCCACCGCCGGCAGGGCGAGGGTCGCGCCGCCGGCTGCCGCCAGGGTCGCCGCGCTCAGCAGCCGCGTGCGCCCGATGCGGTCGACCAGCAGCCCGGCGGGCAGCGAGAAGGCGAGCCAGGCCGCGGCCTGCGCGGCGAGCAGCGCACCGACCAGTTGCGGGCCGGCGCCGATCGCGAGCACGGCCACCAGCGGCAGCGCCGCCGTGACAAGCTGATCGGCGCCATGCAGTCCGAAGGCGGCGAGGGCGAGGCGGGAGAGGGGGGTTGCGGTCGGCATCGTTTCCGGTTCCGTTGTGCGCGACCGGCGTGCCACGCTTACGGAATCGGCGCCTTCCGGCGATTGCGCCGGCATGACACGCGAGAGCGGCCATGCAGTTGCAACCAAATGGTGAAGGCGTGCCGTCTTATTCTCGTCGCCCTGGCGTGCTTTCTTGCCGCGACGCAATCGGAATCGAGGGGATGTGTTGTCCGTGACCCTGAAGCCTCTGAAAAAGGCCGTGCTGCCCGTCGCTGGCCTCGGCACCCGCTTCCTGCCGGCCACCAAGGCCCTGGCGAAGGAGATGCTGCCGGTCGTCGACCGGCCGCTGATCCAATATGCGGTGGACGAGGCGCGCGCCGCCGGCATCGAGCAGTTCTGTTTTGTCACGGGCCGCGGCAAGACGGCGATCGTCGAGCATTTCGACGTGGCCTATGAGCTGGAGCGCACGCTCGAGGCGCGGGAGAAGACCGCGGAGCTGAACGCGCTGCGTGCCCAGGCGATGGTGCCGGGGTCGATCGTCACGGTGCGCCAGCAGGTGCCGATGGGCCTCGGCCACGCGATCTGGTGCGCGCGATCCTTCGTCGGCGAGGACCCGTTCGCCATCCTGCTGCCGGACGACCTCATGATGTGCGAGACGCCCTGCACGGGGCAACTCGCCGAGGCCTATCGCGAGACCGGCGGCAATGTCGTCGCCATCGAGGAAGTGCCGATGGAGCGGGTGAACCGCTACGGCGTGCTCGATGTCGCCGAGGACAAGGGCAAGCTCGTGTCGGTGAAGGGGCTGGTCGAGAAGCCGCCGGTCGAGCAGGCGCCGTCCAACCTGACGATCATCGGCCGCTACGTGCTGATGCCCGAGGTGATGCAGCACCTCGCCAAGCTGGAGAAGGGCGCGGGCGGGGAAGTGCAGCTCACCGACTCCATGGCGAAGCTGATCGGCAGCCAGCCCTTCCACGGTTTGCGCTATGAAGGCCGGCGCTACGATTGCGGCGACAAGGCCGGCTTCCTCGAAGCCCAGGTCGCCTTCGCGCTGAAGCGGCCGGACCTTGCGCCGGCGATGAAGGCGATCCTCAAGGCCTATGCCTGAGGCCCGCCTGCCCGGCGGCATGCCGCCGGCGAGCCGCGACCTGGTCGGCTACGGCCCCAACCCGCCCGATCCGCAATGGCCGGGCGGGGCGCGGGTCGCCCTGTCCATCGTGGTGAATGTCGAGGAAGGGGCGGAGTTCGGCATCGGGTCCGGCGACGGACGCAACGAGGCGAATCCGGAGACCGGGATCGTCACCCAGGGCGCGCCTGATCCCTGCACCGAGGGCCATTTCGACTATGGCGCGCGGGTCGGGCTGTGGCGGGTGCTGGACCAGTTCGATGCCTTCGGAGTGAAGGCGACCTTCTCGGCCTGCGGGCGGGCGGTGGCGGTGACGCCGCAGCTTGCGGCGGCGCCCGCCGCGCGGGGGCATGAGGTCAGCGCCCATGGCTGGCGCTGGGAAGCCCATGCCGGGATGGAGGAGGCGGTCGAACGGCTGGTCATCGCGCGCACCGTCGCGACGCTCGCCGAGCATGGCGGCGCACGGCCGGTGGGATGGCACACCAAGGGCGCGCCGTCCGGCAATACCCGGCGGCTGCTGATGGAGGAGGGCGGCTTCCTCTACGATTCCGACTGCTATGACGACGACCTGCCGCGCATCGCGGCGGGGCCGGCGGGGCCGCATGTCATCCTGCCCTATGCCTTCGACACCAACGACATGCGCTTCCGCACCGGGCAGGGCTTCGCCTTCGCCGAGGATTTCGCGCGCTACTGCATCGCCGCCTTCGACCGGCTGATGAAGGAAGGCGGGCGAATGATGTCGGTCGGGCTGCATCTGCGCACCATCGGGCGGCCGGGGCGGATCGCGGGGCTGGAGCAGTTGCTCGCCCATGTCGCGGCGGCCGGGGATGGCGTCTGGGTCGCGCGGCGGATGGACATCGCGCGGCACTGGCTGAAGCGCTTCGGATAGCGCCGGGGCGGCTGGCACCACCGTTCCGGCGCAATGCTGCGCTGGGAGCGGGGTGGTGCGGTCGGTCTGGCTGGTACTGGCAATCGCGGTGATGAGCGCATTCGCGGATGCCGCTGAGCGCCGCTGCGGATGGCTGCGGAACCCCGGCCCGGCGAACTGGGTCCTGGAGGATCGCGATGCGCCCTGGGACCTCCGGACCCAGGGGCGGCCATTCGCGCCGGGCATGCTGCCGGTAACCGGCATGACGGATCGCGACTGGGTGCGGCCGCTCGGCGGGCCTTATGGCTATGGGTGCGCCTGCCGCACGGTGGACGCCGATCCGGCCGCGCGCCGGGTGCCGCGGATCCGCGCCGCAACTGCCCATCGCGCGCTGCGAGGCGGACCGATCGTTGCCGCCGCGGGGTAGCGCCAAGCGCACGCGGCGAATGGCGGCCGCGAGCCGGGGCTCTCCGGCCGCTGTTCCGGCGCTAGCCGACCTTTAGCGCTGGGCCGCCGTGGCGCCCGAGCGGCGCACCGGCGCGGGCAGGCTGTTGCTACGGCGCGCGCCGAGGGAGGTGGTCGAGCGGCTGCCCTGTTCCGGTACGACCACGCGGGTGCGCTGGACCACGGGCCGCGCCATCGCCTGGCGCGCCGGTGGCGTCGGGGTCGCGGCACGCCGCGGCGTGCTAACCGCGCGCCGCGCCGCAGCGGCGGCGGTGCTGCCTTGGCCGGGACCGACCTGCCGTGTGGTCGCCGCGCGACGGGAAACGGTGGCCGCACGCGCTGCGCCGACCGCCCCGGTGGCCGCCGCCGCGGCCATCAGCGCCGATGGCGGCCGCGCCGCGACACCGAGCCGGGCGAAGCCCTGGTCGAGCAGCGCGCCCATGTGTCGGTCGCGTTCGACCCAGGAGGAGCCACCCATGGTCACGCCGACCAGGCGCACGCCGTCGCGCTGGGCGGAGGTGACGATGTTGAAGCCGGAGTCGCGAATGTAGCCAGTCTTTATGCCGTCCGCGCCATCATAGTCGCCGAGCATCCGGTTGTGGTTGCGGATCATCTGCCGCCCCCAGGCGAAGTGCATGGTGCTGAAGTAGCGGTAGCGGTCGGGGAAGTCGTGGATCAGCCGCAGGCCGAGCGTCGCCATGTCCCGCGCCGTGGTGACGTTGTCGGGGTCGGGCAGGCCGGAGGCGTTGCGGAAAGTCGTGCGTGACATGCCGAGGGCGCGGGCGCGCAACGTCATGAGCTGCGCGAAGCGTTCCTCGCTGCCACCCAGATGCTCGCCGACGGCCGAAGCGACGTCGTTGGCGCTCTTTGTCACCAGGGCGAGAATCGCCTGTTCGGCGGTGAGCGTCGCACCCGGCGGCAGGCCAAGCTTCGAAGGCGGGCGCGAGGCGGCCTCGTCGCTCATGCGGATCGGGGTGTTGAGCTGGACGCGGCCCTCGCGCAGGGCCTCGAACAACATATAGAGCGTCATCATCTTGGTGAGCGACGCGGGGTAGCGTTGTTCGTCGGGGTTCGCCGCGATCAGGACGGTGCCGGTGCGGGCATCAACGACCATGGCGGAATAGCGCTCGCTGCCGATCTGGGCCGCAGCGGGGAAGGCGGTCAACCACACGGCGCACGCCGCGAAGAGGGCAGCGACCCCGCGCCAGGGGGCGCGGCGAGAGCGGGTCGGGCGCGATCGGGCGCTCGATGACGTCATGCAGAATCCCCCTGGGTCCGGCGCGCCTGGGGCGCGGCGGGTCACACTCGCGCGAAAGATAACGGGCCCGGTCCGGGTAGTCCACCGCAAAACGGCACGGAGTTCGTTTCCGGGCAAGGGTTTACCTTCCGTTCTTGGGGCAAACCGTTACCGACACCTGCGTGCCATTGCATGAAGGTTTTTTGTGCGGCGCAAAATAACACTTGCACTCAGACCGTCACGCCGCCTAAACGATAGCCATGTTGCAGCGCAGCAAGACGGTCCGGAAGCCCGGGCCAGCCCGGCAGAACGGCGCCGTCCAGGCGCCCGAAACGATTGAGGAAAGGACCGAAGACATGGCTGAAGCCAAGACCGATGTGAAGAAGCTTGCCGCCGAGGGCACCGCCCAGGCGCAGAAGTTCGTGACCGAAGGCGCGGAGAAGGCCCGCGCTGCGATGGAGAAGGGCATGGAGCAGATGACGAAGGGCGCCGAAGGCTTCATGAAGGCGGCCGAGGACGTGGCCGAGTTCAGCCGCGGCAATGTCGAGGCGGTGACCAAGGCCGCGCAGACCTGGGCGACCGGTGCGCAGGACCTCGCCCGCCAGGCGATGGCGCTGGCCCAGGGCCTGACGGACCACACCCTCGAGGGCGCGAAGGCGCTCGCGGCGGTGAAGAGCCTCAACGAGGCCGCCGAGATCCAGACGAAGTTTGCGAAGGCCGCGGTCGAGAAGACCGTCGCCGAGACCGCGAAGTTCCAGGAAGCCGTCTTCAAGCTGACCGAGGCCTCGGTGGCTCCGCTCAGCGCCCGCATGACGGCGGCGATGGAGAAGTTCGCGAAGCCGCTCGCGGCCTGATCGCAACGGGACTACGGCCGCTCCGTCCGAACTTCCCTCCCCTCCCACCCAGGACGGGGTGGCCACACGAAGGGCCCGGCATCCGGTCCGGTCTCCGCATCAGCGGGGACGGGGCAGGGGCCGGGCCCTTCCGCGTCTTGCACCGGGCACGGCGCGGCACAATCTGCGGCCGGCATGCGGTCAGCCCTTCACCTCGCGCCGCACGCTCCGATATCCTGCATCGCGGCGGGTGACTTTGACGCCGCTGCCAAGGGAACCACTTCTGCAGCCATGAGCGATCCGGACAAGCGCACGGGGAACGGACAGGGCAACGACGGGTCGCAGACCGGCGTCGTCGTCAAGGCGCGGCCACGCACCAAGAAGCCCGCCATGTACAAGGTTCTGATGCTGAACGACGACTACACGCCGATGGAATTCGTCGTGCATGTCCTCGAACGCTTTTTTCAGAAGAACCGCGAGGAGGCGACGCGCATCATGCTGCACGTCCATCGTCGCGGAGTCGGCGTATGCGGCGTCTTCACCTACGAGGTCGCCGAGACCAAGGTGACCCAGGTGATGGATCTGGCGCGGCAGAACCAGCACCCTCTGCAGTGCACGATCGAAAAGGAATAGGGAAAAGGGGTCGCAGAAACCCCGGGAGAAGCCCACATCACGTCTGGATACACGGTGCGATCCCGGTCCGAGGGGACCGGTGCACCATCGACAGGGGAGCGTCACTGATATGCTGTCCCGCAACCTCGAGCAGACGCTCCACCGGGCATTGGC
Organism: Roseomonas alba; assembly: GCF_019430885.1. GTDB lineage: Bacteria > Pseudomonadota > Alphaproteobacteria > Acetobacterales > Acetobacteraceae > Neoroseomonas > Neoroseomonas alba. The sequence continues at coordinate 550,277 of NZ_JAHYBZ010000001.1, forward strand.
CCTGGCCAGTGAACGGCGCCACGAATACGCGACACTCGAACATCTGCTGCTGGCCTTGGGCGACGACCAGGATGCGGCCACCGTGCTGCGCGCCTGCGGCGTCGACCTCGACCGGCTGAAACGCGACCTGACCGAGTTCCTCGACAAGGACCTCGCCGGGCTGGTGACCGAGCGCGGCGGCGATCCCAAGCCGACCGCGGGGTTCCAGCGCGTGGTGCAGCGCGCGGCCATCCACGTGCAGTCGTCCGGGCGCGACGAGGTGACCGGCGCGAATGTGCTGGTCGCCCTGTTCAGCGAGCGTGAGTCGCATGCGGTCTACTTCCTGCAACTGCAGGACATGACGCGGCTCGACGCCGTCAACTTCATCAGCCACGGCATCGCCAAGGCGCCCGGCCGGTCGCAGCCGCGCCCGGTGCAGGGTTCGCCCACCGCCTCCGCCGGTTCCAACAATGAGGAGAACCAGGAGAAGGAGGAGAAGCCGCGCGCCGGCCGCGGTCAGGACGCGCTGTCCAACTACTGCGTCAACCTCAACAAGAAGGCGCAGCAGGGCAAGATCGACCCGCTGATCGGGCGCGATCCGGAAATCGAGCGCACCATCCAGATCCTGTGCCGGCGCACCAAGAACAACCCGCTCTATGTGGGTGATCCGGGCGTGGGCAAGACCGCGATCGCGGAAGGCCTGGCGAAGCGCATCGTCGAGGGTGACGTCCCCGAGGTGCTGCTGAAGTCGACCATCTATGCGCTCGACATGGGGTCGCTGCTGGCCGGCACGCGGTATCGCGGCGATTTCGAGGAACGGCTCAAGGCCGTGGTGCAGGAGCTGGAGAACCAGGCCGGTTCCATCCTGTTCATCGACGAGATCCATACCGTCATCGGCGCGGGCGCGACGAGCGGCGGGGCGATGGATGCGTCGAACCTGCTGAAGCCGGCGCTCGCCCAGGGCACGCTGCGCTGCATCGGGTCGACCACCTACAAGGAATACCGCAACTACTTCGAGAAGGACCGGGCGCTGGTCCGCCGCTTCCAGAAGATCGACGTCAACGAGCCGACGGTCGAGGATGCGGTGAAGATCCTGCAGGGCCTCAAGACCAACTACGAGAAGCATCACAAGGTCCGCTACACGCCGGAGGCGATCCGCGCCGCGGTGGAGCTCTCGGCCAAGTACATCCACGACCGCAAGTTGCCGGACAAGGCGATCGACGTGATCGACGAGGTCGGCGCGTCGCGGATGCTGTTGCCCGAGGGCAAGCGCCGCAAGACGGTGACGCTGAAGGACGTGGAGGACATCGTCGCGAAGATCGCACGCATCCCGCCGAAGTCGGTCTCGACCGACGACCGGGAGCAGCTCAAGAATCTTGAGCGCGACCTAAAGGCGATGGTGTTCGGCCAGGACAAGGCGATCGACGCGTTGTCCGCCGCGATCAAGCTGGCGCGCGCCGGGCTGCGCGATCCGGAGAAGCCGATCGGCAACTACCTGTTCTCAGGCCCGACCGGCGTCGGCAAGACCGAGGTGGCGAAGCAGCTCGCCAAGACTCTCGGCATCGAGCTGATCCGCTTCGACATGTCGGAATACATGGAGCGGCACAGTGTCAGCCGGCTGATCGGCGCGCCGCCGGGCTATGTCGGCTTCGACCAGGGCGGGCTGCTGACGGATTCCATCGACCAGCATCCGCATGCCGTGCTGCTGCTCGACGAGATCGAGAAGGCGCATCAGGATCTCTACAACATCCTGCTGCAGGTGATGGACCACGGGAAGCTGACGGACCACAACGGAAAGACCGTCGACTTCCGCAACGTCATCCTGATCATGACGACCAATGCCGGTGCGTCCGACATGGCCAAGCCCACCATCGGCTTCGAACGCGAGACGCGCGTGGGCGAGGACGAAGAGGCGATCAAGCGGCTCTTCACCCCGGAGTTCCGCAACCGGCTCGACGCCACCGTGCCGTTTTCTGGCCTGACGCCGGAGATCGTCGGGCGCGTGGTCGAGAAGTTCGTCATGCAGCTCGAGGCGCAGCTCGCCGACCGCAACGTGACGATCGAACTGTCGTCCGCCGCCAAGGAATGGCTGGCGGAGCGGGGCTACGACCCGCTCTACGGTGCGCGGCCGCTGGCCCGCGTGATCCAGGAGCATGTGAAGAAGCCGCTCGCCGAGGAACTGCTGTTCGGCAAGCTGGTAAAGGGCGGCGCGGTGAAGGTGGGGCTCAAGGACGGGGCACTGACCTTCGAGGTCGTCGAAGCGGCACCTGCCGCATTGCCCAAGCCGGAAGAAGGCGAAGGGGATGCGGAGCGGGAGCCGGAGCAGGTGGAGTAGGGAGTGTCGGAGAGGGGCGCCGCCGCTCTCCGGACCTGTCTTCGCCGAAGGCCGTTCCGATGGTTCCGCTGGTGAGAACTGGAGCGGCGGAGACCCGTTTGCGCATGGATGAGACGCAGCGCGGGATTGGAGAGGGGCGCCGCCCCTCTCCAAACCTCACCCCGCCAAGTGCTTGGAGCACTTGGAACGCAATCTGTTGGCGCCGGGCACTTCGGGCATGCGACATCCACCGAGCGCCTTTGGTGCGCGACGGTGGGTTTCGGCCCATGTCTGACCGTGGTGCCCAGCGCCAGGTATCGGTTTCCAAAGGCCTTGTGGCCTTTGGCGGGTGGGGGTTCGGGGGAGGGCAGAGCCCTTCCCCGATGCGCCATCGCCGGGATCTCCGCACCCATGGGCTGGAGCCCCTCCAATGACCACGGTCGCCCTCCTGGTCGTCGACGTCCAACAGGATTTCTGCCCCGGCGGTGCGCTCGCGGTCCCTGGCGGGCATGAGGTCGTCCCGCTGATCAACGCCCTTGCGCCGCACTACCGCGACGTCGTGCTGACGCAGGACTGGCACCCGGCGGATCATGCGTCCTTTGCGTCCCAGCATGACGGGCATGCGCCCTTCCAGACCAAGGCGATGCATTACGGCGATCAGGTTCTCTGGCCCGACCACTGCGTCGCCGGCGGGGATGGTGCGGCGCTGCATCCGGATCTCGACGTGCCGCATGCGCAGCTCATCCTCCGCAAGGGTGGGCATCGGGATGTGGATTCCTATTCGGCGTTTCTGGAGGCGGATCGCGTCACGCGCACGGGGCTCGATGGCTGGCTGACGTCGCGCGGCATTAAGCATGTGCACATCTGCGGGCTGGCGACGGATTTCTGTGTGGCCTGGACGGCGCTCGACGCGCGGCGCTTCGGCTTCGAGGCGACGGTGATCGAGGATGCCTGCCGGGCCATCGACCTCGACGGCAGCCTGGCCGCGGCGTGGAAGGCGATGGCGGCGGCAGGGGTGCGGCGCGCCACGCTCGCGGATATCCTGCCGCCCTGACGGCGCCATCCCGCGCCGCGAGGGGAATGCCAGAATGAGCGCGATCAAGGATTGGAAAGCCTATTCCGAGGCGCTGCGCGGGCGCGGCAAGGAACTCGGCCAACTGCACCCGGAAATCGTGAAGGGCTTCGTGGCGCTGAACAACGGCGCGGCGAAGACCACGCATCTGGATGCGAAGATGCGGGAGCTGATCGCGATCGCCGTGGCGATCACCACGAGATGCGAGGGCTGCATGGACGCGCATGTGCGCAAGGCCATGGTCGCCGGCGCGACGAAGGAGGAGATCGCGGAGACGGCGGGGGTGGCGATCGCGCTGAATGCGGGCGCGGCCTTCACCTATGCGCTGCACGTGCTGGACCGGGCGGACGAAGGCTGAGTGCGATGCTGCCGTCGGCGCTGCCGGCCGAGGTCCGGGAAGCGCTGGGCAAGTACGTCTATGCGTTGGAGGATCCGCGCGACGGAATACTGTTCTATGTCGGCCGCGGCGTCGGCGACCGCGTCCTTGCCCATTCGCACGCCGCGCTGACGACCGACGAGACCGGTGCGAAGCTCGACCGCATCAGGGCGATCCATGGCGCCGGGCTGGAGCCGAAGGTCCATATCCTGCGGAGCAGGCTCGGCGGACGCAGTGCGGCAGCGGATATCGAGGCGACCGTCATCGACGTGCTTCTGCGATGGAAGGTGCGACTGACGAATCTCGTCCGTGGCGCCGGGACGGAATGCGGCATCCGGACGCTCGATTCGATCCTCATCGACCATGCGGCCGAGCCGCTGCGGACCGACCGTGCGGCGATACTCGTGAACATCAACCGGACCTGGTCCGAAGACATGATGGGCGAGGCGCTGTGGGACGCGGCCCGCAAATGGTGGCTGTGCCGGCCGGAATGGCGCAGCCCGCCGCCGACGCTGATGCTGGCGGAAGCGTCGGGGATCACGCGGGGCGCCTGGACCATCGGGAATCCGCCGCGGCGGCAGGTTGTCCGATGGGCGGACCTCGATGAGCGCCGGCGCCTCTTCTGGGACAGCGAGGCCGCCTTCGAACCCTTCGAGGCCTGCATCTTCGACGGCGTGCCGGATGCGGACTGGGGCGGGCTTGTCGGGCGGCATACCCGTGATCTGCCGCGCGCCTATGGCGCCGCCTTCCGCTACCTGAACTGCTGAAGGCGCTAGGGCGTTTTTCGCTCGCGCGGGATCGGCACCGGCCCGCATCCCCACCCGGCCACCCAACGACAGTATCCTGGATGGGTGGCCGGGTGGGGGTGCGGCCGGTGCCGTTCGATCGGAAAAGGCGCTAGACCAGCGCCTTCCGCGCCACCTCCAACGCTGCCTTCTCTGCCTTCGTCACCTTCGGGTAGTGCAGGTCCAGCCCTTCCAGCGCCTCGACGATCGCGGCCTCCACCAGCAGCCGCGTGAACCACTTGTTGTCGGCCGGCACCACGTACCAGGGCGCATGCTTGGCCGCCGTGCCGCGGATCGCCTCCTCATAGGCGCTCATGTAGGCATCCCAGTGCCCGCGCTCGGCCACGTCGGCCGCCGAGAACTTCCAGTTCTTCTCCGGCTCCTCGATGCGCGACAGGAAGCGGCGCTTCTGCTCGCCCTTGCCGACATGCAGGAAGAACTTCAGTACCACCGTGCCCTGCCGGGCGAGGTAGCGTTCATAGGCCGCGATGTCCTCCAGCCGTTCCTCCCAGATCGTCTTGCCCACCAGGCGCGGCGGCAGCTTCTCCTTGGTCAGGAGGTCGGGATGCACGCGCACCACCAGCACTTCCTCGTACCAGGACCGGTTGTGGATGCCGATGCGGCCGCGTTCCGGCAGCGCCACCGAATGGCGCCACAGGAAATCGTGGTCGAGGTCGACCGGCGTCGGCTGCTTGAAGGAATGCACCTGGCAGCCCTGCGGATTGATGCCGGAGAAGACGTGCTTGATCACGCCGTCCTTCCCCGCCGCATCCATCGCCTGGAAGATGCACAGCATCGACCAGCGATCCTGCGCGTAGAGCATGTCCTGCAATTCGGCGAGCCGCTCGATGCCCTGCTGCAGCAGGTCCGCGGCGTGGTCCTTCTGCAGGTCGAGCCCGCCGGTGTCGCCCGGATCGTGGTCCTTCAGCCGGAAGCCCTTGCCGGATGTGATGCGGAAACGGTCCAGGACCTTCGCGACGCGCTTGTTGATCATGGCGGCCCTCCCTGTGACGTGACCGCATCGCGCGATCGGACGAAGCCCGTTGCCGCGAGGTGCTGCGTCAGTGCGCAGCCCGCGGCCTCGGCGCCACCACGATCCACAGGGCGGCGAGGACCTGCAACAGAAACGTCACGGAGAACGCCACGGCATAGCCGGTCGGATCCCAGCCGCCATCCGGGTTGCGCGGCCAGAAGTCGAGGATCACGCCGATGCCCGTTTGCAGGACGAAGACCAGCGACAGCATGGAGAAGTTGATCGCGGTGGCGACGCGGCCCTGCAATTCGGGCGGGAAGCCCTGGCCGATCGCGGCATAGCCCGACACGCCGACCGAGGCGAAGAAGGAGAAGAGGAACCACACCGTGGCGACCGGCCAGAAGCCCTCCGGCACCATGATGAGCGCGATCTGGATGGCGAGCACGCCGGCCATGCCGAGATAGGGCACGAACATCGGCGAGAAGCCGCGCGTCTGGGCGAAGGAGGCCGCCTGCCCGGTCACCAGGCTGCCGGTGACGAGGCCGGTCGCATAGATCAGCAAGACCGTCGCGCGCGGCCCGTCCGACAGCCCCGCCACGTCGCGCAGCCACGGCCCGGCCCAGAGCCCCTGGAAGGTGAAGTTCTGCGCCGAGAGCACCATGATCGCCGGCAGGAAGCGCAGGAAGCCGCGGTCGCGGAAGATGCGGCCGAACTCGGCGATCTCGCCCAGCAGGCTGCGCCGCCGTGGCACCACCGCGCCCATCGGGCGGTCCGGCACGGCCAGCCGGATCCAGACCGAGACGGCAACGGCAAGCAGCGCGAGCAGCACGAAGATCCCGCGCCAGCCCAGCAGCGGCAGCGCGGCCTGCACCGGCAGCGTCGCGGCCATGCCACCCATGCCGGCGAGGAACAGCCCGGCGCCGGTCACCGCGGCGACGCGCGCCTTCGGATACCATTGCGTGTTCGCTTTCAGCATCGCCATCAGCCCGGCGGCGACGCCGACGCCGGCGACGATGCGGCCGATCGCCAGCATGCCCACGCCGGGGGCGACGGCGCACAGCACGAAGCCGGTCGCGGCGACCAGGGCCAGCACGCTCTGCACCTTGCGCGGGCCGTGCAGGTCGAGCGCGACACCGATCGGCAGTTGCGCCAGCGCATAGGCGCCGAAGAAGCAGGCGGCGAGCAGGCCGAGCTCCGCCGCTGACAGCCCGAACTCGATCGCGAGGAGCGGGCCGATCGTCGCGACCAGCGCGCGGTTCCCCTGGTTGAGGAAGTTGATGGCCGCCAGCGGCAGGGTGATGCGGCTGAAGCCGGGCGTGCGGTCCATCAGCGCGGGTCGAGCCGGACGCTGATCGGGCAGTGGTCCGACAGGCGCGCGAGGATCGCCGGATCACGTTCGGCATAGACGAGGACGCGGAAGCTGTCCCGCACCAGCCAGTCGCGTGCCGGCCCGCCGAGCAGGATGTGGTCGATGAAGGGGCGCGTGCGGGAATCGCGCGACTGGCAGGGGTTGGACAGGCCCTCGGTGACGCGGGTGAGCGGCGCGGCCTCGGTCAGGATGCCGAGGAACTCGTCGTCGCGCGCCATGCGGCGGTTGAAGTCGCCGAGGATGGCGAAGGCGATGCCTTCCTGCCGGCGGGCGGCGATCCAGTCGCGCAGGATCGTGGCCTGGCGGCCGAGATTCTGGCAGTCGCGGGAATCGGGCTGCAGGACGGAATCGCGGGCGCAGCCGCCGTCGAGATGCAGCGAGAGCAGGCGGATCGGCGGACCATCGCCGTCGCGCACCGTGATGTCGGCGCCGCGCCGCAGGGACCGCCGCGCCGTGGGGGCGAGGTCGAGCGCCATCACATCCGGGTTGCGCGTCACGGCCAGCCCGCGTCGCCAGGCGAAGCCGGCGCGCTGGATGTCGGTCTCGGCGGGGAAGTGGAAGTCATAGCGCGTGGAGTCGAAGACGCGGGCGGCGGCGAGCGGGCCGTCGACTTCCTGGATCGCGATCACATCGGCGGCGAGGCGATCGGCATAGGCGCGCAGGCGGGCGAAATCCTCGGACGAGCGCGCGGGCCGGGAGGAAGGCAGATCCGGATGCCCCGCCGCCTTGGTGGTCAGCCATTCGAGGTTCCATGCGGCGAGCTTCAGCTCGGCGGCCCGGACGGGAAGGGCGAGGAGGGCGCAGAGGAGGATCGTCAGCAGGCGCATGGCGAGGGTCATAGCAGTGTCGCGGGTTCGGCGCGCGTGGGGGCGGGGAGGGCGGGGTCGAGCGGCCGCGCGCCGCAGGCGGCAAGGAATGCCGCGACGGTGTCGTAGAGCGCGGCATCGCGGCTGGCATCGTGGAAGGGGTCGTGCGCCGGCGATCCCCGCGGAACCCAGAGCACCGTCTCGTAACGCGCCCGAGTCAGCAGGACGCGATAGGTGTTGAGGACGTAATGCGCCTCCGCCCTGTCCGGCTGCCAGCGCGTTCCGACGAAGCGACGGGCGGTCCAGTGCTCGGCGGCCCGGACCAGGTCTCCGCCCCAGGCGAGGCCCGCGACATCGAGTTCCAGCCCCTGGCAGGCATATTCCGTCGCGGCGGCTTCCAGCGCGTCGGAGGCGCGGATGTCGCGCGGGCGCGCCGGGGCCGGATGCAGGAAGTGGTTGAGGAACCAGTCCGGCACGTCGTCCGGCGGGACCTCGGCGGCGAGGCCGTCGCCACGCAGCCGCTTCGCCCCTGACGACCGCAGCAGTCCCGCGCGACGATGGCCGCGGGCGAAGCGGCGCAGCGCGTCCCGCGTGGCGTCCACCGAGCGCGTCAGGAAGACCGGGAAATCCGTCGCGGACGCGGCGATGGCGGCGGCGCGTGGCGCGTCATCGGCGAGGACCGCCTCCACCCACTCCGCGACCGCCGAATCGCGTACCGCGCGCAGCGGGACCGTCAGATCGAGCGCGGGATCGAGGGCAAGCCAGGGTGGTTCCACATCCGCCAGGCGTTGCAGGGGATCCCCGGCCGACAGCACGCGGGGTGCGGCGACGGCGCGCCAGCGGGGATCGGCGGCGATGACGCGGCCCCATTCGCGCAGGCCGGCTTCACCCGTGTTGATCTCCTGCCCATTGCCGATCAGGGCGACGATGACGGACCAGCCCTCATGGCGGCCCATGATCTCCAGGGCGTGGGCCGGTTCGCTCAGGGTGAGGCGGCCGGGGCGGTTCTGGGTGCCGCGGCGGGCCTTCGCCTCGTCCCAGGCACGTTGCGCCTCGTCGAAGACGATCACGCGTTCGGGCGGCAGGCGGGTCGGGTCGAGGGCATTGTCCTCGAGGAAGCGATGCACGTTCTGCAGCGCGGCCTTCACCTCGCGCAGCGCCTGGGTGCGGGCGACGCCACGGCGCGCGGCGGCATCGCGCGCCAGGGCCTCGCGCAGCACGGCGACGAGCGGGGCATTGCCGGTGAGGAAGGCGGCGCCGTGCTGCCGTTCCGCGCCGAAGACGGTGTTGAGGCCGCACAGCGTCTTGCCGGCGCCGGGGATGCCGGTGACGAAGACGACGCATTTCGCGCGGTCGTTCTGCGCGGCGGCAATGGCCCGCGTGATGGCGGCGGTGGTCTCGCGCAGATTGGCGGCGTCGGCGCGCGCCGCCGCGATCTCGGCGACGCCGTGGCGCGCGAAGAGCATCGTCGCGGCCTCGACGATGCCGGGCACAGGGCGGTAGGGCGCATCGAGCCAGGCCTGGCCATCGAGCGGCGCGGCCGGTGCCTGGGACTGCACCCAGGCGAACAGCGCCGCGAGGCCGTTCAGCCCGCAGTGTATCGGCGGCAGCGCGCCATGCCAGATCAGCGGCGGTTGGCGCGGCAGGGGAAAGCCGTCGACGCCGCCGGTCACCAGCACGGGCAGGATCGGATGGGCACGGCTACCGCTGTGGAAGTCGCGCAGGTCGAGCGCATAATCCTCGGCCTCGGCGAGCGCCGCGGGCGAGGCGTCGCGCTGCTTGAATTCCAGCACCAGAATGGCGCGGTCGGTCAGCACCACGGCGTCGATGCGCTTTTCCAGGCGCAGCAGGTCGTATTCCAGGGCGATCGTCCATGCACCGCCATCAGCCTGGCGCAGGGCGTCGCGCAGGGCGGCGATCGTCGTCTCCCACACCGTCTGCTGGTCCGGTGTGCCGGGATAGCCGCGCGCCTGTTGTGCTGCGGCGAGGCGCGCGGCGATCTCGGCCGGATCGCGCGCCAGCATCTCGGCGCCGGTGCAGCCGAACCAGGCTCTCATCGCACAGTGGCCCTCACTGGCCAGGTCGCCACGGCGACGCTGGTGATCATCAGCGCGAAGCCGGCCGCGTGGACGGCGGTGAAGGTCTCGCCCAGCAGCGTGATGGCCACCAGCGCCGCCGTGCCGGGCAGGAAGACCGTGAAGATTCCCGCCATCCCGGCCGGCACGCGCTTCAGCCCGGCATACCAGAGCAGCAGGCAGATCACGCTCGCCGTCAGGGAGTGGAACGCGAGCAGCGCGGCGAGGCTGGGTTCGGCCAGCGCGGTGATCGCGCCAATCCCTGGCAGCGCGAAGGGAGCGAGCACCAGCGCGGAGAAGACCTGCATCCACAGGCTGGCCGTCACCACCGGCACGCGCCCGGCGATGCGGCGGGCGAGCAGGACGTAAGTCGCCTCCCCCAGCACGCCGCAGAAGACCAGCAGGTTGCCCAGCACCGACCCGTGCGACCCGCCGGCGACGCGCGCGACGGTGATCGCCGCCATGCCGCCCCCCGCCAGCGCGACCGCGGCCCATTGCCGCCCCGGCAGGCGTTCGCGCAGCAGCAGCGCGCCGCCGATGGCGACCACGGCGGGCAGCGTCGCCAGCACCAGCCCGCCTTCCAGCGCACTCGTCAGCCGCAGTCCGGCGAGCAGCCCCGCATTGTAGAGCGCCGTGCCGAACACCGCCTGCAAGGCGAGGTTGCGCAAGATCGGACCCGGCACGCGCTGCGCCCCGTCCATCCAGCGCGCGAGCGGCCACAGCACGACGGTCGCCAGCAGGCAGCGCAGGAAGGCGACCATGGCGATGGGCAGCGCCTCGGCGAGCAGCTTCGCCACGGCGACATTGGCCCCCACCAGCACCATGGACAGCGCCAGTTGGAAAAAGGCGAGGCGCATGCCTCTCAGCCGATCCGCTTCTCCAGGAAGACGCTGAGCGGATCGGGGGCATAGCCCTCGAAGGGGTCGATGGCGCTGAAGCCGGCGCGGGCATAGAGCGCGAGCGCCGCGTGGCTGTTCACGCCGGTCTCGAGCCGCAGCACCTGGACGTCCCGCGCCTGCGCGGCGGCTTCCAGCGCCGCCAGCACCTGTGCGGCGACGCGGCGGCCGCGGGCGGCGGGGGTGGTCCACATGCGCTTCACCTCGGCCCAGTCGCCCTTCAGCACGACGGCGCCGGTGCCGAGGGCGATACCCTCCGCATCCCGCGCGACATGGAACAGCACGTCCGGCGCGCGCAGGGCGTCGAGCGGCAGGTGATGGTTGCTCTCGGCCGGATAGAGCGACGCGCTGTTCGCCTCTCCGGCGGCGAGCATGGCGCGGATCTCGGGCTGGTCCGGGTCCTCGATGGCGATGCGGATCACGACTCGGACTCCTTGCGGAAGGGGGAGAGCGTCGCGAGCATCTCCATTTCCCGCAACATCGCCGGGCGTTCGCGGTCGAGGAAGTCGGACACCGCGCCGGACAGGCCGCGATGCGCGATCCAATGCGCGGAGTAGGTCGGCACGGGCAGGTAGCCGCGCTGGATCTTGTGCTCGCCCTGGGCGCCGGCTTCCACGCGCGGCACGCCATGGGCGATCGCGAAGTCCATGGCCATGTAGTAGCAGAGCTCGAAATGCAGGAAGGGGACGTCGACCGTCGCGCCCCAGTTGCGGCCATAGAGCGCGTCGCGGCCGAGCAGGTTCAGCGCGCCGGCGACGGGTTCGCCGCCGCGCTCGGCGATCATCAGCACCACGGCATCGCCCAACCGCTCGCCCAGCATCGGCCAGAAGCGCCGGGTGAGGTAGGCGCTGCGGCCCCACTTCTTGTCCGTGGTGCTGCGGTAGAAGCGGTGGAAGGCATCCCAGTGGCGCGTGGTGATCTCGGCCCCGCGCAGGCAGCGCAGGGTGAGGCCGCTTTCCGCGACATCGCGCCGTTCCCGCTTCAGCACCTTGCGCTTGCGCGAGGCGAGCGCGCCGAGGAAGTCGTCGAAGCAGCCATAGCCCGGATTGGCCCAGTGGAACTGGGTGCCGAGGCGTTGCAGCCAGCCGGCCTCGCCCAGCGCCTCCCACTCCGGGCCGGTGCAGAAGGTGACGTGGACCGAGGAGGTGCCGAGCGCCTGGCAGGCCTGGGTCAGCGCCTGCCCCAGCGCGCCGGCCGGCACGGCGCTGTCGGGGCGGATCAGCAGCCGGGGTCCCGGGACGGGGGAGAAGGGCACGCAGACCTGGAGCTTCGGGTAGTAGCGCCCGCCGGCGCGTTCCAGCGCATCGGCCCAGGAATGGTCGAAGACGTATTCGCCCTGGGAATGGGACTTCGCATAGCAGGGGGCGCAGGCGAGCAGCGTGCCCGCCTCGTCGCGCAACGCGACGTGCTGGGGCAGCCAGCCGCGATCGGGGATGGCGCTGCCGCTGTCTTCCAGTGCCGAGAGGAAGGCGTGGCTGACGAAGGGATTGTCGCCCCCGGCGCAGGCATCCCATTCGGGTGCGGGGATTTCGGCGATATGCCGGTGCAGCGACATCGACAGGGGGGCGGAGCCGTCAGCCATGACCCCAATGTCGCGCAGCCCGGCGGCAGCGCAAGCGACAGTTAGGAAGGCGTCAGACTTCGTTCGCCTTGTAGATGCTGATGGCGCCGAGCAGCATGGTGATGGCGCCGCAGGCGACGAGAAGGATCGCTACCGTTTCCGGTTCCGCCGCCGGCAGCCCGGCCGGCAGGGCAATGAGCTGGACCGCGGAGGCGAAGCCGATATAGACCCCGCCGGCGGCAGCCCCCAGGCCGATCAGCAGCGCCATGATCCCGAGGGCCATGGCCCATCGCCCTTCCGCCGTCAGACCGATCTGGGTATCGAGCGGGAGGTTCTGAGTCCCCCGGAACCCGAACTCGGACATGGGGCGTTCCCTTGTGCAATGACGCGCGGATGTGACCACGCCACAAGAAGCCCTTGCAATCCATTAACGCAACCTATTGGTGATCGTTGCAACCCTGCCACACCCAACATTTTGGGCCCACAACCAGGCCTGGGTACCTTTGGTTGTGCGACGCCATATTTCTTCGACGTGTGGCGGAAATGAAGACGCCGCCCCCGAAGACCGGGGCGGAGAAGTCGGACGACGGGCCGGGTCCGGACCGCCGCGCCTCCGGCATGGCGGCACGGCCGCGCAGCGTGATTCCCCCCGGACACGATCCCGGCTAGTTTCCGCCCACCATGGACATGCCCCTACCCGCGGACTCCCGCGTGGCCGCCGAAGCCGCGCGGCGCCGGTCCTTCGCCATCATCGCCCACCCCGACGCGGGCAAGACCACGCTGACCGAAAAGCTGCTGCTCAAGGGTGGCGCGATCCAGCTCGCCGGGCAGGTGCGCGCCAAGGGCAACGCACGCCGTACGCGATCGGACTGGATGAAGATCGAGCAGGAGCGCGGCATCTCGGTCGCGACCTCGGTCATGACCTTCGAGAAGGACGGCACGGTCTTCAACTTGCTCGACACGCCGGGCCACGAGGATTTCTCGGAAGACACCTACCGCACGCTGACGGCCGTGGACGCAGCGGTGATGGTGCTCGACGCCGCCAAGGGCATCGAGAGCCAGACCCGCAAGCTGTTCGAGGTCTGCCGGATGCGCGACATCCCGATCATCACCTTCGTCAACAAGATGGACCGCGAGGGGCGCGACCCCTTTGACCTGCTCGACGAGATCGAGAAGACGCTGGCGCTGGAGGCGACCCCGGTCGCCTGGCCGGTGGGGCAGGGGCAGGATCTGCGCGGGGTCTACGACATCCTGCACCCATCCCTGCGCATGGTGGATTCCGACGAGGTCATCCCGCTGACGGGCCTGGACGACCCGACCATCGAGGCCCGCGTGCCCGGCGATCGCGCGGCGACGCTGCGCGAACAGGCGGAGCTCGCGGCCGGCGCCTGCGCCGAGTTCGACCTCGGCAAGTTCCTCGAAGGGTCGCTGACGCCGGTCTATTTCGGCTCGGCGCTGCGCGATTTCGGCGTGGCGCATCTGCTGGAAGGGCTCGCCCGCTTTGCCCCGCCGCCGCGGCCGCGCCCGGCCGATGTCCGCACGGTGCGGCCGGAGGAACCGAAGCTGTCCGGCTTCGTCTTCAAGATCCAGGCGAACATGGACCCGCAGCACCGCGACCGCGTTGCTTTCCTGCGCATCTGCTCGGGCCGGCTGGAGAAGGGCATGCGCCTGCGCCAGGTCCGCACCGGCAAGCTGGTGCCGGTCAATGCGCCGCTCTTCTTCTTCGCGAAGGACCGCCAGGTCGCCGAGGAAGCCTGGCCGGGTGATGTGGTCGGCATCGCGACCCATGGCGGCATCCGCATCGGCGACACGCTGACCGAGGGCGATCTGCTCAACTTCCAGGGCGTACCGTCCTTCGCGCCGGAACACCTTCGCCGGGTGCGCCTCGACGATCCGATGCTGGCCAAGAAGCTGCGCAAGGCGCTGGACGAACTGGCGGATGAGGGCGTGGTGCAGCTGTTCCGCCCGCTGGACGGGTCCCAGCCCATCGTCGGCGTGGTCGGGCTGCTGCAGCTCGACGTGCTGCAGTCCCGCCTGCGCGCCGAATATGGCGTGCCGGCATCCTTCGAAGCGGCGCCCTGGAGCACGATGCGCTGGATGGCGAGCGAGGACCGCGAGGCGATCGAGCGCTTCTCGGCCGCGAACCGCATGGACATGGCGCAGGACCATGACGACGAGCAGGTCGCCTTCTTCACCTCCGACTGGCGCCGGAAGCGGGCGGAAGAGGAATTCCCGATGATCCGCTTCCTGCCGGTGCGCGAACAGCACGGGCTGGCGACGGCCGGGTGAACGGGAAGGGCCGGTAGCCCCTGTCCCGGCGCGGTTGATCGGAGAGGGGCGCCATCCCTCTCCCGTCGCCCCCTCACTTTGGCGACGACGCCTCTGCCAGCAGCCCCGCCTCCACCGCCGCCGTCTGCATCACCCGGTGCACGAGCCCGCGCAGCCAGGCGTGGCCGGCGTCGCGGCGCCGCCCTTCGTGCCAGACCAGCCAGATCGGGATGCGGATGGACGGGCCCGGGACTTCAACGACGATCATGCGGAAGTCCCGGGCGGCGATGCAGGCCATGGATTTTGGCAGCACGCCGAGATAGTCGGTGCGCGAGACGACGAAGGGCACTTCCAGGTATTCGCTGACGGTCAGCCGGCTTTCGGACATCAGGTCCCACAGCTTGCCGCTGAGCGCCTTGGGGCGGCGTTCGAAGGCGCGGCGGTGGCAGCGGACGAATTCCTCCTGCGCCAGCTCCGACCAACCCATTCGCGCCTTGGCGCGGGGATGGCCCTTGCGGGCGGCGATCACCAGGCTGTCGTCGAACAGGCGCCGGTTGACGAAGCGATCATCCTCGGCGGCGATCCAGTCGATGGCCAGGTCGATCTGGCCCTCGCGCATCAGCAGCGGGGCGTCGTCGGCCAGGGTCCGCGTGTCGAAGCGCAGCCTGACCCCCGGCGCGGCCGCCGCCGCCGCATCGCGGATGCGCAGCGCGTATTCGGGGCCGAGCGGATGGGGGATGGCGATCTCGAAGCGGCGGGTGCTGCTGATGGCGTCGAAGCCACGGGCTTCCTCGATCGAGTGGCGCAGGGAATCGAGCGCTGTATGGATTTCCGGGAAGATCCGGTTGGCGACCGGGGTCGGTGTCATGCCGGTGGGCGCGCGCAGGAACAGTTCGTCGCGGCAGGCCTCGCGCAATCGGCCCAGGGCGTGGCTGGTTGCGGACTGGCTCAGGCCGAGCCGTTCCCCGGCGCGGGAGACCGAGCGCGTATCATACAGCGCCTCGAAGACCAGCAGCAGGTTGAGGTCCATCCCGCGCAGCGATGTCATGACATCCCCCGAACGCGATCACGCGACGGTACAGCATGCATGATCGCGAACACCATAATGCAGCGCTTTCGTTCGGGATTGCGACACGGAGTCGGTATGGGTCCGCCCCCCGTTTTGCTTCTCGTGGAACCAGGTGCCAGTGTTTTTCAGGGCCAGGATGCGCCGCTTGCTGCGCGCGATCGTGACATCCTCGATGCCGGAGGGCCTCAGACCCGCACCGGCCGATGTCGCCGCCCGCGCGTTGGTGCTGGAACGCGGCGCGATCGCCTTCGGCATCAGCTGGCACGGCCTGTCGCCCGCGCAGGCGGCCCTGGTCATCACCCATGCCGCACGCATGCTGGCCGGCCCCGGGTCGGCCGAGGCGGCAAGGCTGGATGCCGCTGCCGCCCGCTTTGCCGCGGCGCATGACCTGACCGCCTTCTCCGTCGGCATCGCCGAGGACATGGCGCGTAGCGAAAGGCTGGCGGCGCTGCGGCGCCATGGGCATGCCGTCCTGCCCTGGCCGCGGCCGGCGCGCCTCGCCTGATCCGGCCTACCCCGTGTGGCGCTGCCGCACGACCGTCACGCTGCAGGGCGCTTCCGCGGCCACCTTGCCCGAGACGCTGCCGAGCAGCCGGCGCGACAGCGATTCCGCTCGTGCGCCGAGCACCACATGGTCGACCCGGTTGGCCCGCGCATAGTCCAGGATGGCGTCGGCGACATCGGCGGATTCCAGCACATGGAAGGTCAGCCGCGACTCGCCGAGCCCGAGCGGCCTGGCCCAATGCTGCAGTTCGACCAGGCGCTGGACGTGCCGGTTGCGCCCCTGCTCGTCGAGCGTGGTGTCGATGGACAGCAGCGCCGTCTTCAGCACGTTGAGGCAGGCGATCCGCGCCCCGGGCCGATTACCGAGCATCCGCAGCGCCTGGTCGCGCAACGCTGCAGCCAAACCCTCATCGACGGCGGAGATATCGATCGCGACGGCGATGATCGGCGCCGAGCGCACCTGGCGGGCCGTGGTGAAGGCGCGCTGCTCGAAGGTCTCGGGACGGAGGCGCCGGCGCAGCACGGTCAGGTATCCGTCGCGGCTGCGCTTCTCCGCACGCTCGGTCAGTTCCACCTGCTCCGGGTGCCGCAGGTCGAAGGCGAGCTGCGCGGCGGTCGGGTGGCGCTTGGTGGGGGAGACCTCCAGGCAGCGCAGGATGATCTCCTGCAGCCAGGGGGGGATGCTGCTGCGCCTGCGGCGGGGCGGGACCGGGTCGCGCCACAGCCGCGCCTTGACGCCCTTGAGGTGCTGCGGCTCGCCGAAGGGCAGGTCGGCGGTGGCGAGCTGGTAGAGCACCACGCCCAGGGCAAACAGGTCGCTGCGCGGGTCGTTGCGCACGCCCAGCGCCTGGCCCGGCGCCATGTAGGGGGTGGTGCCGTAGGGGAGGCGGAACTCCTCGGCCATCAGGTCGGGAAGCTGTTCGTGATGGGCGAGGCCGAAGTCGATCATCACCGCCTCGCCCGTCTCGCGGAACAGGATGTTGGCGGGCTTCACGTCGAGATGGACGACATGCTGGTGGTGCAGCGCATCGAGCGCATCGGCGATGGCGGCGCCGATCGAGGCCACCTCCTCCGGCGGCAGGGGCAGGTCGCGCAGGCGGCTGCTGAGGGCCTGGCCCTCGATGCGCTCCATGACGATGTAGGGCTGGGCCTCGAAGCCGCCCTGGGCGATCAGGCGCGGCACATGCGGGCCCGACAGCCGCGGCATGATCATCTGCTCCATCTCGAAGGAGACGATGGCGGCGGGGTCCTCGCCCTCCCGCAGGCGGGGGACTTTCATGAGCATGGGCGGGTCGTCGGGGTTGCGTTCGACCCGGTAGAGGACCGCCATGCCGCCTTCATGCAGCGTCTCGCAGACGGTGAAGCCGTCGATTACGCGGCGGTGGGGCATGGTGCATTCGTGGCCGGGAGCGGGGCCCGGCGATGGGGCGGGGAGGGGTCGTCGGAACCTATTCCGGCAAAGGCCGATGGGTCTTCCTGCTTCCGCTGCGGAATTGGAGGGGCCTTGCCGCTCCAAACCACCCCACCAGAGGCCTTTCCGCCTTTGGCGGGGTGAGGCTTGGAGAGCGGCAGGGCCCCTCTCCAATGCGTGTCGCGCCCTGTCCCGTTCCGGTCCTCGTCCTGCGCGGGAACCTCGCCTCTTGCTGGGTCCGGCAGCGGCACGCGGTGCTCCTTCCGTCCTTGGCGGTCAGCGCCCGACGAACAGCCGTTCGGCGAGTCCGACCGGGAGGCCGGCGGCCCGGATCTTGGCAGCGGCGGTGGTGACGTCGTAGGGCACGCGCATCCATGACGCCTGAAGCTGCGCCCCGGTGTCCAGCATCATGTAGCAGGCGGACGGGTCGCCGTCCCGCGGCTGGCCGACCGCACCCAGCACGGCGAGCCAGTGCCGCCCGCGCGCGAGGGGCACCGGTGCGCCGGCGACCGGGCGAAAGCCGACCAGCTTGCCGGTGTCGCCCAGGCTGTAGAGGCCGGGCTTGTGGACATGGCCGCAGAAGGTCGCATGGGCATGCACCGCTTCCATGCTGCGCCGCGCGGCATCCGCATCGGTCACATAGCGCCAGCGGGCCGGCGCGGAGGCCTCGGCATGGACGTAGAGGCGGCCTTCCTCCTCGGCGGTCAGCGGCAGGTCGGCGATGAAGTCCCGTTGGGCCTGTGTCAGCCGGGCGCGGGTCCAGGCGATGGCCGCGGCCGCCATGTCGTTCATGCCCGAGCCGCCGGTCGCGATCGCTGCCTCGTCATGATTGCCGAGCAGGGCGATGGCGCCGCGCCCGACCTCTTCCATGGCGATGTCGAGCACGGCGCCGGGATCGGCGCCGTAACCCACCAGGTCGCCCAGCAGCACCAGCCGTTCCGCCCCCCGCGCCCGGGCGTGCTCAAGGCAAGCCCGGAAGGCCTCGAGGTTGCCGTGGATATCGGCGAGAAGGGCGATACGCATCCCGCGCTAGTTGTTGATGAAGACGCGCGCGGCGAGGGCCACCTGGAACAGCGCCGTGATCAGGTCGCGGCCGAACAGCCAGACCTTGGGATCGAGATAGGGCAGGGCGACCAGCTCATCCCCCGGCCGCGGCTCCTGCGACGGGTTGAGGATCGCCTGGCCCGAGGGGCGGCGGATCATCAGCGTCGAGCGCGATCCGCGCGGGGTCAGCCCGCCGGCGGCTTCGAGGAAGTCGCCCATCGTCATGCCGGGGCGCCAGATCACGGCCTGCGGGAAGGTGACTTCCCCCTGCACCAGCACGGTGCTGGACAGTTCGGGGATGACGATGATGTCCCCGTTCTCGAGCCGCAGCGGCATGCAGGTCCCGGCCGCCGACATGGCGACGATGCGGCCCTCGGGCTGCACGCGCCGGGCGCGGGAGATGTATTGCGTGATCAGGCTGGCTTCCGCGCTGCGGGCCTCGGCGACCGAGGTGGTGGGCGCGGGGGCGGTGAAGAGCTGGCGCTCGAGCCGGTCCAGCGCCTCGTCGATGGTGCGCTTCTGCTGCACGGCGAGGGAGGGGCGCAGGATGAACACGCCCTCGGTGTTCGCGAGGCCGCGTTCGACCGCGATGTGGTCGAGGATCTGGCAGAAGGTCGTGTCGCGATCGGCAACGAGGACCGAGGGATAGAGCCGGCTGCCCTCGACGGTCACCCGGATGGTCCGTGCGGCGACGTCGGCCACGAAGGTGACGGTGTCCTGGTCCTGCAGGGTGAGCTGGGCCAGTTCCGCGATGGTCAGGTAGCGCGAGAAGGGCTGGGCGTTGCGCACGCCGCGCAGCACGGCGTTGGTCGCCGCGGGCAGGGGGCGCGCGAGTTCGACGATCTCCCGGCCCGTCAGCGCGGTCCGGCCGGCGCTCTCGAAGAGGTAGTTGTTCCGCACGGCGCCGTCGGCACCGACCATGGCACGCTGGCGGCCGACCACGATGGTGTCGCCTTCCTGCATCCGGATGGTCGGCAGATTGCCCTGCAGCAGGAAGCGATAGAGATCGATGTTCGTGACGGTCCGTCCGCCGCGGTTCAGGGCGATCTCGCGGAAGGAGCCGCGGCCGGGGTCGATGCCGCCGGCGCGCACCAGGAAGTCGAGGATGCTGTCCGATGCGGTGCCGGCATAGCGGCCTGGCGAGCGCACGAAGCCGGTCACGAAGACGCCGATGCGCTGGGTGGACAGCACCGTCGCATAGACCTGCACCTGGGAGGTGTAGACCTTGCGGACCTCGCCCTCGATCACGCTCTGCAGGTCGCCCACGCGCACGCCGGCGACCTGCACCGGACCGATATTGGGCAGGAACAGGTTGCCGGCCGGGTCGATCTGGCCCACCAGCTCGGAATCGACCGCGCCCCAGGCGCGGACCGACACCCGGTCACCCGGGGCGAGGATGTAGTTCGGGTTCGGCGCATCCGAGGAGGATTGCTGCCCGCCGGTGAAGAGCGATGCCCCGAACACCGCCGTCGCCGGCCCCGAGATGCGGGCCTGGTCGCCGAGCGGCGCCACGAGGGAAGGCCCGCCCTCGGCCTGGGTGGGGCTGCCGATGCGTTCGGTCCCGCGCTGCTGGCCCGGGATGTCGGCCAGGCTGCGCTGGTCGAAAACCGGGGGCGGTTGCACCGCCGGCGTGCCGGCGGGCGCCGTGACCGCCTGCTGCGCCGGCGTCTGTGACTGCGTCAGCAGCGGGAAGCCCGGCAACGCCCCCGGCACTCCGGGTATGACACCCTGTCCGGGGACGCCGCGCGACCCGAGGCTCTGTGCTGCCGCCGCGCCCAGCGGGGCGCCCAGGATCATCAGCCCCGCAAGCAGCAGCGCGGCCAGACCGCGCCGTTCAGACCGCATGCTCGCGCATCCCTGCAATGAGAAGCCACCCGATACCGAAGGCCACGGAGAGCCCGAGGAAGACACTGCCCACACCGATGAGTTTCCGCGGATAGAGGGGATAGACGGCGAGGTTCGGTTCGACGACGCGCGCAAGGTAGAGCTGCTGGCGCTGCGCCTCGATCCGCGCCGTCTCGAGGCTTGCCGTGGCGGAGGCGAGCTGCCGGTCGGCGAAGTCGCGCTCCAGCATCAGGCGTTCGAAGCCGGCAAGCTGTTGGGACAGGGCGCCATCGCCCTGGGTCCGGCGGATCCGCTCCGCCTCGATCTGGCGCTCCAGCGCCTGGATGCGGTTGCGCGTGACCTGCAGGACGGTGTTGTCGGGCCGCATGAAGGCCTGACGCTCGCGCAGTTCGGCCTGGGCGGCGATGAGCTGGCCTTCGAGCTGAGCCATGGTCGCCACCGCGGCCTGGACGGCACCGGCACTGTCGAGTTCCTGCTGCTGCTCGCGGAAGCTGGTCAGTGCTTCCCGGCTGGTCAGCACGCGTCGTTCGGCAATCTCCACCTCATGGCGGGCGATGCGCAGCGCGTCCTCGCGCGCCCGTTCCGAGAGACTGTTGATCAACTGCTCCGACAGGGTCAGCAAGGTCTCGGCAATGGCCTTGGAGTCCGCGGGCGAGAAACTGCGGACGCGGAGCGTGATCACGGCGGTCGAGCTGTCGTAGGTCACGCTGACCATGCTGTTGTAATACTTGGTCAGGCGCTCTGGATCGTCGTTCCACAGCCGCGCGATGATGTCCGCGTCTTCGCGTCCCCAGATCCGATGCAGGTCGAGCCGCTCATCGGTCCGCATCACCGCATCATGCGAGGTGAGGAAGTCGCGTACGCTGTAGGCGTCGCCCGATGAGACGCCGGGCGCGGCGCCCACCGCGGCGGACAGCATGCTGCCCAACGAGACCTGCGGCGCGTCCGAGCGGGACCGCACGACGAAGCGTGCCTCGCTGACGTATTGCGGGCTCGCAATGCCGTAGAAATAGACGATCGCGATCAGCGTCGGCGCCAGCACCCACCAGGTGAAGGGGTGGCGCAGGAGGCGCCACAGCCGCGACTGCGGCTTGCGTGGAGGGACGGCGGCCGCCTCGCTCCAGCGAGTCTCGACCTCCGCGACGGGAGCCTGAAAGGCGGGTGCCTCAAAGGCTGTTGTAGGTGGCGAGAGCTTCATCGAGATCTTCGTAGAACGTGAGGGTTCCCTGATCCAGTACCGCGGCGCGTGTGCAGAGCTGGCGGACAAGGGATGGCGAATGTGTGACGATGATCAGCCCGGCATGTTGCAACCGCGCGCCGAAGGCACGGCCGAATTTCGTGTCGCCCACCGCCAGCGCCTCATCGACCAGGAAGCAGTCGAATTCGACGGCGAGCGAAATCGCGAGGCCCAGGCGCGAACGCATCCCGGCCGAATAGGTGTGGACAGGCATGTGGAGATACTCGCCGAGCTCGGCGAAGCTCTCGACATAGTCGACCGTTGCCTGCACCGGCCTGTCGTAGATGCGGGCGATGAAGCGCGTATTGTCCGCGCCCGACAGGGCACCCTGGAAGCCTGCTGCCATGCCGATCGGCCAGGAGACCGACATGGTCCGCCGGATGGCTCCGCGTGTCGGCGCCTCGATGCCGCCCAGGATACGCACCAGTGTCGACTTGCCGGTGCCGTTGCGGCCGAGCACGCCTACCCGTTCCCCCTTGCGGAAGCTGGCATTGACACCGCGCAGCACATACTTGCGACCGATGTTCATCGGATAGGATTTGTGGACGTCGATGAGCTCGAGCGCCATTGCTTCTCCTACTCCAGCCCGATGCGGTTGCGCACGATGCGCAGGCCGGCGAGCCCCAGCAGGTGCGGAACCAGGATCCAGCCGGCCACATAGGTAAGGTCGTAGTGCGGCGTGACGCGGTCGCCGAACTGGCCCGACCGCAGCAGCTCGAAGATATGGACCGTGGGGATCCATAGCACGATTTGCTGCATCCAGTCCGGCAGCCAGTCCACCATGAAGAACAGGCCGCTGAAGGGCAGCATCAGGTAGGACATGGCGTGGATGAGACGGTCGATTGCTTCCCATTCGCTGGTCAGGGCGCCGACCGTCAGGGCGACGCCCTGGGCGAGAAGGACCATCAGGCCAAGGGCGCTGATCATCTTGGCCGGTGAATCCGGCGGATCGCTGCCGAGGGCGATGCCGGCGACGGTGAAGATGGTCAGGACGCCGGTGCAGGCCACGGCTTCGATGATGTGGCGTGCGTAGAACAGGTCCGGCAGCGTCACCTGCCGATGATAGAGCAGTCCGCGGTTCGCGCCGATCGTCCCCGAGGCGCGATTGACCATGCCGCGGAAGGCGAAGAACATGATGTAGCCGATCGAGAAGAACTCGAAGGTGCCGCGCAGGTTCTCGCCGCCGATACTGGAGCCGTGGATCACCGCGATCATGCCGCCGAGCAGCAGCGGCTCGAAGAACAGCCAGACATAGCCCAGGCGATGCCGCCCGAAGCGCGTATGCATCTCGCGGATGATCAGCGCACCGATGACGCGCAACTGCTGCCGACCGCAGTCGATCAGCAGCGTCCCGGGCGCCGTTCCGCTCACGGCCCGCGCGACGCGCTGCGCAGCAGGGGCCGCGCCTCGCGCCAACCGGTGCCGGCGCTGCACACCAGCCGGCTGTACGCCGACCCGCCGGCACCGACCTCCACCTCGCGGCACTCGCTGCCGCTCGCCGCCAGATAGGCCCGCACCAGACGCAGCCGCACCACCTGCCCGGTGGAAGGAAGGGTGACCGTCTCCTCGGCGCCGGCGCCGCCGCCATGCGCGGCAAAGGCGATGACGGGGTCCGAGATCGCGGCCGGGGCCACGACATCCGTCGTCGGACCGGCGGTGTCCAGGCCACAGCCGGCGAGCAGCAGCACGCCGCCGAGCAGCGCCCTCGTCATCCCGCGCTCGCCATGATGCCGGGCAAGGATCATTCGGCAGCCATCCCTGAATTCGCTAATGCGGCAACCTAGCCTTTCGTCACGAAACACGCAAAAACAACAGGCTGTGGGGCGGTGCGGAGACGTGACTGGTGCTGGGTCGCCGCAGGACCGCCGCCAGGCGCGCAGGATGAGGCGAGGTTGCAGGCGCTGCACAGGGAACCTACCCATCAAGGGACCGCTTCCGAGCCGCGCCTGCTGGTGCCACCGGCCCTGCTGCGCCTCTGGCCCCATCTGCCGGCTTTCTGGTCCTGCACGCCATGGTTGCATGATGGGGGCGATGTGGATGATGTACGGCTGTTGCTGCCCTGCAACATGCCCGTGCCCATGCGCTGGGGCGGAACCGTCTTTCGGGTCACCCCGGGGCCATTTCCGCCCGTCGTCTTCGGGGGGCGCGGCGTGCCCGCCATCCTGTTCGGTGCGGCGGCCGAGGATCCGGTGGCTGCCGCGCTGGCCGTATCGCCACCATCCGACCCTGTCCGCGCCAGCATCCTGCGCGACACTCTGCGGGATGCGCGCATCGGCGGTCCGCCGGGGCTGGACGATCCGGGGCCGGCCGCGTTCGGACTCGCGCCGGCCGAGGCGCTGATCCTCCTCGATCCCTGCGATCCGGCACGCAGCGGGGCGGTGCAGGCCCTGTGGCAGGAGGCCGCGGCGGCGGCGCGGGCCGCGGGCCGCCCCCTTCTGGCCTGTCGTGCGCCCGAGGCGCCGGGGGACGCCCCTCCCGTGCTCTCTGCGACGCATCCGGGGCGGTTCTCCCCCTGGACGCTGTTCGACGTGGCGGCCCGGATCTACGCCCTGCCGGGGCCCACCGCGCACCTGGCCGCCCTGGCCGGGGTCGAGGTCCGGACCCCGGACGGCCCGATGCCGGACGGCCTCGCCACGCTGGCGGCCCTGGCCGCGGCCGCACGCTGCGTCGACCCGGCGGGCGGGCGGCCTGTCTCCATCGAGGAGGCCATCGCCCTGCTTGGCCGGTGGCGGGTGCAGGAGGCGGCGAACCGCCGCATCGCGGTCTGCGTCGGGATGTCCTTCTGGAAGCGGCGGCGCATCGCCTCGGCCCTCGCCTCCGCCGCTGGCCCGCCGGCCTTCGCCCGCAGCACCCGCGCCGCCATCGGCGAGGCCGTGCGCCGGGACGGTACCATCGCCGTATGGTCGAGCCGCGCGCCCGCCGGCCTCGAGGCCGCCGCACGCGCGGCGGGCATTCCGCTGCTCTGGGTGGAGGATGGGTTCATCCGTTCCGCCGGCCTCGGTGCAGGCTTCCTGCCGGCAGCATCGCTGACGCTCGATTCGCGTCGGCCCTATTTTGATCCCTCGGGGCCCAGCGACCTTGAGATCCTGCTCGCCACCGCGGCGTTCCCGCCGGCGCTGCTGGCGCGGGCGGCGGCGTTGCGCGCGATGCTCGTGGCGCGGGGTGTCACGAAGTACAATCTTTCGGGAGCGGCCCCGACCCTGCCGGCGACGCCAGGGCGCCGCCGCATCCTCGTGCCAGGCCAGGTGGAGGACGATCTGTCCGTCCTGCGGGGCGGGGCGGGGACGGTGCGCAGCAACCTCGCCTTGCTGCAGGCCGTGCGCGTCGCGCATCCCGACGCCTTCATCGCCTTCAAGCCGCACCCGGATGTCGAGGCCGGCTACCGGACCGGCCGGATACCGCCGGATCAGGCGCTCGCGCTGGCCGACATGGTGCTCGACCGGGCGCCCATCGCTCCCCTGCTCGCGCAGGTGGATGAGGTGCACACCATCACCTCGCTCACCGGCTTCGAGGCATTGCTCCGGGGCCTGTCCGTCACCTGCTGGGGCCAGCCTTTCTATGCCGGCTGGGGGCTGACGGAAGACCGCGCACCGATCCCGCGTCGGGTGCGGCGCCTCACCATCGATCACATCCTTGCTGGTGCGCTGCTGCTCTATCCCCGCTATCAGGACCCGGTGACCGAGCTGCCCACGACGCCGGAGGCCCTGCTCGACCGGCTTGCGGAGGCTGCCGCCTGGCGCGGCGGGCTGCCCGCGCGCCTGCGCCGCTGGCAGGGCCGGGCGATGGCGCGGCTGATGCGGGGCCGCGGCTGATGCAGGGTTGCGGTGGATGACGCAGCGGCGGTCGTTCCTGTTCCTGCAGGGTCTCGCGACGCATCTCTTCGTGCGGCTCGGCGATGCGCTGCTCGCGCGCGGGCATGCCGTGCATCGGGTGAACTTCAACGCCGGCGACCGGCTCTTCTGGCAGCGGCCCACCGCAACCGATTTCGCGGGCACCGACGCGCAATGGCCCTCAGCGCTCGAGGCGCTGGTCGAGGCCCACGGCGTCACCGACCTCGTGATGTTCAGCGATTGCCGCCCGCGGCACATCGCGGCGATCGCCGTCGCGAAGCGGCGCGGCATCCGGTCCTGGATCTTCGAGGAGGCGTATCTCCGCCCCGGCTACATCACGCTGGAGCAGGACGGGGTGAATGCCTTCTCGCCTCTGCCGCGGGATCCGGCGCGGATCCTTGCCATGGCGCGGGGCCTGCCGCCGGCGGCGCCCGAGACGCTGTCGGGCGGGTCCTTCCTGCGCCGGGCCAGCGACGATGTCCGCTATAACGTGCACAACGTCGTGAGGCGCCGACGCTTCCCGCATTGGCGGACCCATCGGCCCTGGAATCCCTTCCACGAATATACTGGCTGGCTCATCCGCGGTGCGCTGCGCCCGATCCGGCAGCGTGGCGCGCGGGGACGGCTCGCGATGCTCCAGACCTGGCCGGGACCGGTCTTCGTGCTGCCGCTGCAGCTCGAGGGCGACTACCAGCTTCGTCTGCATTCGCCCTTCCCGACGCTGGGGGAGGCGATCGCCACCATCCTCGCCTCCTTCGCACAGCACGCGCCTGGCACGGCGCTGCTGGCGGTGAAGGGCCATCCGCTCGACAACGGGCTGACCAATTGGGGACGGTTCGTGATGCGCCGGGCCCGGGCGCTCGGCGTCGGGGGACGCGTCATCTGGCTGCCCGAACTGCCCTTCGGCCCCGTGCTGGCGCCGGCGGCGGGCGTTGTCACGGTCAACAGTACGGCGGGGCTGCAATCCCTGCGTGAGGGCAAGCCTGTCATTGCGCTGGGCAAGGCGATCTACGACATGCCGGGCCTGACCTTCCAGGGCCGGCTCGACCGCTTCTGGACCGAGGCGATGCCGCCAGACATGGCGCTGGTGGATGCGCTGCGCCGCGTGCTTGCTGCGCACTGCCTGATCCGCGGCGGCTTCTTCAGCAAGGACGGCATCACCGAGGCGGTCGGCAATGCCGTGCCGCGGCTCGAGGCCGCAGCGGGGGCCGCACCGGGCCTCGCGGCGGAATAGCGCGGGCATGGCGCCCTTCGGCTGCGTGGTGATCTCGGGCGCCTCGCGCGGGTTGGGCGCGGCGCTGGCCGAGCGCTTCGCGACACGAGGCGTGACGCTGCGGCTGCTGGCGCGCACGGCGTCGGGGCTGGCGGAGACCGCGGCGCGCTGCGCGGCCCGGGGGGCGACCGTGGAGACGGCCGCGCTCGATGTCCGCGACGGCGTGGCGGTGGCGGCGCAACTCCTCGCCTGGGAGGCGACGCGGCCGGTCGATTGCATCATCGCCAATGCCGGCATCGCGCGCGGCGTGCGCCCGGATGGCGCGTGGGAAGGGCTGGCAGGCGCGACGGAGCAGGTCGCGGTGAACCTGCTCGGCGCGATGCACCTGGTCGAGCCACTGTTGCCGGCGATGCGCGAACGCCGCGCCGGGCGGATCGTGCTGATCGCGTCCGTCGCGGCGTATCGCGGGTTGCCGGATGCGCCGGGCTATGCCGCGTCCAAGGCCGGATTGCGTGCCTATGGGGAGGGGCTGCGCGCGGCGCTCGCCCCGCGCGGCGTCGGCGTGACGGTGGTGCTGCCGGGATTCTTCGACAGCGCGATGGGCGACCGCTGGGCCGGACCGCGGCCGCTCGCGGTGTCCCTGGATGTCGCGGCGGAACGGACGCATCGCGCGATCCTGCGCGGGGCGCGGCGGGCGGCGTTTCCGCTGCCGCTCGCCGCGCTGCTGCGTGTCGTGGATGCGATGCCGGCGGGCGTGTCGGACTGGATGGTCCGCCGCATGCGCTTCCGCATCCGGCCCGAGGATGGGCCGAGCGTGTGAGCGCTGCGCTGCACCTGATCCTCGGTGCGCTGCTGCCGCTGCCCTTCTGGCTGTGGCTGCGGCATGGCGCGCGGGCGCGTGTCTCGGCCTGGATGGGGCTGGATGCGGCGCCGGTCGTCGCGCTGTTCCTGGTGCTGCTGGCGGTGACGGGGCGCCCGATCATGGCGGGCGGCTTCGCGGCAGGGGCGTGCCTGTTCCTCGGCGTGGCGGATCGCGCCAAGCGCACGGCGCTGGGTGAGCCGCTGACCTTCACCGATGGCGGGCTGCTGTGGCAGGTCGTGGCGCATCCGCGCTTCTACCTGCCCTTCGTGCCGACGGTCGTGATCGTCGGCGGGCTTGGCGCAGGCGTCATGGCCTTCCTGCTGGTGCTGTGGCTGGAACCGGTGCTGCCGTTGGGCTGGATGGTGCGGGTTGCGTTGCTGCTGCTGGCCGCAGTCTTGGTCGCGTTGATCATGCGGCCGCTGGCGCTGCTGCGTGGCGCCGAACCGGCACGCGAGCCGGCGCGAGATGCGGCGCGCTTCGGGCCGATCGCGACCTTCGCGCTGCATGCGCGCATCGCGGCGGTGGAACGCGGCGCACGCCGTGCGGCGCATCCGCCCGCGCCGGCCGTCGCGCGGCCCGATGCCGCGACGCCGCATCTGGTGCTGCTGCAGTTGGAATCCTTCTGCGATCCGCGGCGGCTCGGCATTCCGGCGGCGCTGCCCCGCTGGGATGCGCTCGGTCGCGAGGCGGTTGCGCGCGGGCCGCTTGCCGTGCCCGGTTTCGGCGCGAACACGATGCGCACGGAGTTCGTGGTGCTGACCGGACTTGCGGACGATGTGCTCGGCCTGGATCGGTTGAATCCCTATTTCCGCTTTGCCCGCGCGCCGGTGGGCTCGCTCGCCTGGACGCTGCGGGGGGCGGGGTATGCGACCACTTGCCTGCATCCCTTCGATGCGCGCTTCTTCGGGCGCGATCGCGTGCTGCCGGCGCTGGGCTTCGAGCGGTTCGACGCTGCCGAGGCCTTTTCGGGAGCCGAGCAGGCGCATGGCCTGGTGACAGACGCTGCGGTGGCCGAGCGGCTCATGGCTGCACTCGACGCGGTGTCGGGTCCGGCTTTCCTCTACGCCATCACCGTGGCGGGGCACGGTCCCTGGTCTGGGCCGGATCCGGCGGTGAGCTGGGCGGCGCGGATGGAAGCGACGGATGCGATGCTCGGCACGTTTGTGGAGGCGGCGCGACGCAGCACGCGGCCCGTGGTGCTGGTGGCGTTCGGCGACCATCGGCCGGCCTTGCCGGCGGCACGCGGCGGCACGGATACCGACTATGTCGTCTGGCGCAGCGATGGTGCAGGGCAGGGGGATGTGCGGCCGCTCGACGCCGCGTCGTTGAACCGCCTGGTCGCGGCGACGGTGCTCGGCTGAGGCGCTGGAGCGGGCGGCCTTCGCCTGGGTTTGCATCGCGCGTTCCAGCCATGGCCAGGAGAGCAACCTGCTCTACCGCACCGCGCCGTGCAACGCCCGCGCGGCGCGGAAATCCGCCCAGCCGGTCAGCCGCACGCCGCGCTTCGCCGCCGCCGCCAAGTCCTGCTGCGTCGGGAAGGGACGATAGGGCAGCGTCGGCACTTCCACGCCGCGATCGCGGCCCGCGGCGATCTCCTCGATCACGTCCAGCAGCAACTCCGCGCCGGCGCGATGCAGCGCGCGCGCCATGCCCGACACCGTCGCGCCATCCGGCGGCGTCACCGCGCGCTGCGCGAGGATCGCCCCCGCATCGATGCGGGGAACGAGGCGATGCACCGTCACGCCGAACTCGCCATTGCCATCCGCTGCCGCCCAGAAGCACGGCATCGGCCCGCGATGCAGCGGCAGCAGGGACGGATGCAGATTGATCCCGCCAAGGCGTGCCAGCGCGATCGTCTCCGGCGCGAGGATCTGGTCGAAATGGCAGGTGACGATGAGGTCGGGCTTCAGCGTTGCCAGCATGCCCTGGATCGTCGCACCGTTCACCGATGTGACGACGGTCGGCGGCACGCCCCGCGCGAAGGCCGCGACGCCGACCGGACCCACGCCCTCGCCGCGCATCAGCCGCGGCGCGGCGAACTCGACGAAGAGCCAGGGCAGGATGCGCCAGCCGGACCGCGCGACATGCTTCCGCGTGGACGCGACGTTCGCGCTGTAGGCGTCCGACAAGCCGAGGAAGACGATGTCATGCGGGGTATCACGCAGGACACGCGCGGCAGCCTCGGAGGTTGCGGTGGATTCGAGGGTGAGGACGGCGAGGCGGAGGGTCATCGGGGAGCGCGGTCGTGGCGCGACGGGGAGGGGCTTTGCCCCTCCCCGGACCCCACCCCACCAAAGGCCGAAGGGCCTTTGGAAACCTCAACCTGGCGCTGTGCGCCGCTGCCAGAAGAGTGCCGAGACCCGCGTTTGCGCGCGAAGGCCGCTGGGGGGGTTCGCCATGCCTGTTGTGCCCGGCGCCAGAAGACTGCGTTCCAAGTGCTCCAAGCACTTGGCGGGGTGGTTTGGAGGGGCGGCGCCCCTCCGATCGCGACCGTGAAAGTATCGGAGCAATCGGGAAGCCCATTGGAAACCAACACCTGGCACCCGGCCCGGTGGTCGGGCCATGACGGCATGTACCCACGCTGCCCGGCGGTCGGACACCGAGCACCAACGTCCGTCGCGCTGTTCGGACTGCCTCCCGTGCCTGGCACCAAGTCAAGGTTTCCAAAGGCCCAGTGGCCTTTGGCGGGGTGGTTTGGAGGGGCAGAGCCCCTCCAACAGCGACCCCCGCCGTTCAGCCCGCGATCTCCGCCGGCCGTGCGCCCGCCATCGCCTGCGCGACCGCCTCGACCGTCCGGCGGATCTGGGTCTCGGTGTGATCCGCCGACAGGAAGAAGCGCAGCCGTGCCGAGCTTTCCGGCACGGCCGGGTAGAGGATCGGCTGCACGTTGATGCCGACATCGAACAGCGCCTGCGACAGCCGCGCCGCGCCCACCGAGGAGCCGACGATAATCGGCACGATGGCGAGCCCGGCCGAGGTTCCCGTGTCCAGCCCGGCTTCCTTCGCAAGCCGCAGGAACAGCGTCGCGTTCGACTGGAGGCGTGCGACGCGGTCGGGCTCGGCGGCGAGGATGCGCAGGGATTCCAGCGCGGCGGCGGCGAGCGCGGGGGCCATGCCCACCGAATAGACGAAGCCGGGCGCGGAGTGCTTGAGCCAGGCGATCAGATCCGCGTTGCCGGCGATGTAGCCGCCGCATCCCGACAGCGTCTTGGACAGCGTGCCCATCCAGATGTCGACGTCGCGCGCATCGACGTTCCAGTGCTCGTGGATGCCGTGGCCGGTCGCACCCACGACGCCCATGCCGTGGGCCTCATCCACCATCAGCCAGGCATCGTGCTTGCGCGCCATCTCGACGAAGCGGGGCAGGTCGGGGATGTCACCGTCCATCGAGTAGTGGCCCTCGATGACGATGAGGGCACGGCGCGCGGCGCGGCGGGCGGCGGCGAGTTCCTTTTCCGCGGCGCGCCAGTCGTTGTGGGCGAAGGCGATGCGTTTGGCGCCTGACAGGCGAGCGCCCTCGGCACAGGAATTGTGGATGGCGGCGTCGTGCAGGATCAGGTCGCGCGGGCCCATCAGATGACCAAGCACCGTGACGTTGGTCGCGTGGCCGGAGACGAAGGCGAGTGCGGCGTCCACGCCGTAATGCGCGGCGATCGCTTCTTCGAGCGCCGCATGCACGGGGCGTTCGCCGGAGACCATGCGTGATGCCGAGGCCGAGACGCCGTGGCGTTCGATCGCGGCCTGTGCCGCACGCATCACGCGCGCATCGCCGTTCAGGCCGAGATAGTTGTAGGAACCGTAGTTGATGACCTCGCGATTGCCGATGATCGAGGTCGCGCCGGCGATGCCCTCATGCGGGCGGAAGAACGGGTTTTCGAGGCCGAGTGCGCCGGCGGCCTCGCGGATCAGCTCCATGTCGCGCTGGCCGGGAAGTTCGCGGAAGGCGCGGGCCGCGCCGGGGGCGGGGCCCTTGTCTTCCTTGCGCTTCGACAGGCGTTGCAGCAGGGCGAGCCGGGCGGTCGCCGACAGGCCGAAGCCCTGGGTCACTTCACGCTCTCCGGTGCGGCGGCGCGCTCGGGCTCATAGGCATCCATCAGTGACTGCACCGTCTGTTCCGTCCGGTCTTCCAGAACGACGCCGGCGATCCGGCCAGCGAGGATGGCGATGGTGAGGTCTTCGGTGACGCTCGCCAAGGGCACCTGTACGCCGAGCCGCCGTTCCAGCGCCATGCGCAATTCGAGTCCGCCGAGGCTGTCCAGGCCAAGCCCCGCCACCGGGGCATCGGCACCGACTGCTTCGATGGGCAGCCGGAGGATGCGACCGATTTCCTCCTGCGCCAGACGGACCAGGCGGGCGCGGGCTTCGTCGGGCGGCAGCGCGCGGAGTTCGGCGCGGAGATCGGCCCCTTCCGCGCCGCCCTCGCGCGCGGCGCGCACGGCGGCGTAGGCGGGCTCGGCGAGGATCGGCAGGCCTGCCGACAGCGTGCCCCAGGTGACGCGGGCGACATGCGCGACCGGCACGCCGGCGGCGAGAATGGCAGGGAGCGTGGAGAGCGCCTCCTGCGCCGGCATGGGCGCGACGCCGGTGCGGCGTTCGAGCGTCTCGGCGGTGGCGGTGTCGCGGGCCAGGATGCCAGCATCCGCGATGGGACCCCAGCCGATGGCGAGCGCCGGCTTGCCCGCCGCGACCCGGCGCCGCGCGATGGCTTCCAGCGCGAGATTCGCCGCGACGTAGTTCGCCTGGCCGGGATTGCCGAAGGCCGTGGTGGCCGAGGAGAACAGCAGGAACAGGTGCAGCGGATCGTCGGCGGTCAGGCGGTCCAGCGCCTCGGCCGCGAGCAGCTTGGGGGCGAGCACCGTCGCGAATCGCGCCGCATCCATGGTCGTCGCGGCGCCATCGGCGAAGGCGGCGGCGGCGTGGACGATGCCGCGGATCGGCGGGCCTTCGCGGCGCAGCTTCTTCAGGAGCACCGCCAGCGCCGTGTCGTCGGCGGCATCGCAGGCTTCGATCCGGGCGCGCGCGCCGAGTGCCGCAAGGGTGCGCAGCGCGGCATCCGCCCCGGGCGTCGTCCCGCCGCGGCGCGAGACCAGCACGAGGTGCGCCGCACCCTCCGCGGCAAGCCATTTCGCGCATTCCAGCCCGAAGCCCTGCACGCCGCCCAGGACGAGATAGATCCCGTCCGCATCGGGCTTCCACGGTTCGGGGGCGGGGTCCGCAGTATCGGCGGGCGGGCGGATCACCAGCTTGCCGATATGGGTGGAGGCCTGGAGGGTGCGGAAGGCGCTCTCGGTCTCCGCCGCCTCGAACACCGCATGGGGCAGGGGCAGCAGCGTGCCTTCGGCGAGGCGCGCGGCGATGTCGGCGAGCAGTGCGGCGGCAAGGTCGGGTTTGGCACGCGGCAGCGCATCGGCGTCGACCGCGAAGTAGGAGACGTTACGGCGGAAGGGGCGCAGCGGTGCGCGGCGGTTCTCGACGAAGTCGCGCTTGCCGAGCTCGATGAACCGCCCGAAGGGCGCGACAAGGCCAAGCGAGCGTTCCATCGCCTCGCCGGCGAGCGAGTTCAGCACGACGTCGACGCCTTCCGGCCAGGCGGCGCGCAGCGCGTCGGCGAAGCCGGCATCGCGGCTGTCGAGCACGAGATCAACGCCCGTCATGCGCAGGAAGGCGCGCTTCTCGGCGCTGCCTGCGGTGGCGGCGACCAGCGCGCCGGCGGCCTGGGCGATCTGGATGGCGGCGAGGCCCACGCCACCGGCGCCGCCATGGATCAGCACGCGCTCGCCGGGGCGGATGCGGGCCAGGGTCTCCAGGGCATAGGCCGCGGTGATGAAGGCGACGGGGATGGTCGCCGCGGCTTCGGGCGACAGGCCCGCCGGCAGCGGCGCCAGGGCTTCCGCGCGGGTCAGCGCGCGGGTACCGAAGGCCGAGGGCGCGAAGCCGAAGACCGCCTGGCCCGGCCGCAGCGCGACATCGGGGCCGACGGCCTCGACGATGCCTGCACCTTCCATGCCGAGGGTCGGGCCGGCGAAGCCGTCCATCAGCGCGTCCTCGGGCAGCAGGCCCTGGGCCCACATCAAATCGCGGAAGTTCAAGCCGGCGGCCTGGAGGCGCAGGCGAACCTCGCCGGGGCCGGGCTCGGGCAGGTCGGGTAGCGGTGCCCAGGCGAGGCTGCCGATCTGTCCGGGCTGCCCGACGAGCAGCCGGCGTGCCCCGCCCGCTTCGCCAACAGGCAGGCCGGGGGACAGCAGCGGCGTCATCCGGCCCTGGGGCGTGACGATCACCTCCGGCGCGTCGCCGCCGAGTTCGGCGGCCAGCCGCCGCGCCGCGCGGTCCACCGGCAGGGCGGGATCGAGGCTGATCCGGCGCAGCTTCAGCTCCGGCATCTCATTCGCCAGCACCCGACCGAGGCCAGCGATGGCTGCGGCGCGCGCCGTGTCGCCGGCGCCGACCAGCGCGAAGCTTGCCGCCGATCCCATGGCGGCCTCGGCGAGGCGGGTCGCGGCGGCGAGGGTCGCACCCGCATCCGTTTCCGCGCGCATCAGGGCGACAACCTGGGCGCCGCGCATGTCGCGCGGGCTCGGCGGCGTGACGAGGGGATGCCGCGCAACCGCGTGGCCTTCGCTGTGCAGCGCGGCTTCCAGCGCGGTGCCAAGCGGTTCCGCACCGGTCTCGACGCAGACCAGCACGCGGCGCGGCTTCGGCACCGCGGCGACGATCACCGACGGCGCGCGCGCGGCCAGCAGCAGCGCGGGCCAGGGCGCGGCGGACAGCGGCAGCGCGTCGGGGGATTCGAAGCCGGCCTGCGACAGTGCCGCGCGCCAGGCTTCGGCATCGGGCAGCGCGCCGTCGCCGCCATCCCACCAGGACGGGTCCTGCCCGCAGGCAAAATCCCACAGCCGCCCCGGCGCGGGTTCGGCAAGCAGCAGCAGCCCGCCCGGCACGCAGGCATTGCGCAGCGCGGCCGCGAGCTTCGTTCCCGATCGCCCGCACGCCCCGGCGGCGAGGCCGATGACGAGGTCCGCCGGTTCCACCGCGCCCGTCCCGGCGAGTGGATCCCAGCCAGTCCAGGCGAAGGCGATACCCTCGACGGCGGGGGGCGCCGCGCCGGCGCGGGCTTCCCCGGCGGCGCGGTATTCGACGCGGCGGCCGGAAGTGGCGAGGGCCGCCACGGCATGGCGCGTCAGCGGCCCGCCGCCCGACAGGTCGAGCACCCGCAGCGCGCGGCCTTCCGGCCAGGCGGCGGCGAGCGAGGCGATCGCCGTTTCCATCACCGCGGCGATGCGCGCGAAGGCGCCGGCTTCGGGCGGCGGCGGCGCGGCGGCGGCAGCTTCGCCGGCCAGTGCCGTGGGCAAGGTCTCCGCGGCGCGCGCCAGCCATGCCATGTCGAGCGCGAGACGGGGCTGTTCGGCCAGCACCGCGCGCCAGATCTCCTGCGCCGGCGGCAGCGGCTGGTCCTCGGCGAGGCGCCAGCCGGCGCCGTTCTCCTCGGCGAAGCCGCCTTCGGCGAGGGCTTGCCAAAGCGCCCGGCGATAGGGGGTGGCGAGCGGCGGCGCGGCCGGCAGGGCGGCGATGGCCGCGGCGGCGGCGAAGCCTTCCAGCAGCAGCGCGGCCTCGGTCATGTCGGCCGCGGCATCGGCGGCGCGGGCGGCCTCCAGCGCGGCCTCGGCATCGAGCGGCGCCGGGGCGGGCGGCAAGGGGGGCGCGGGCAGCGGTTCGAGGCGGAAGGCGCTGTCGGCGATGTCGTTGCGGCCGGGCAGGCGGATGCGCTGGAGCCAGACATCGTCGGCGATGGCGACGACCGCCTCGGCCGCGTCGCGCAGCACCAGGTCGGCGGCGACGAAGCGCTCGCCACGGCGGGTCAGGGCGACCTCGGCGCTGGCGGGGGGTTCCGCGCCGCGACGGGCGGACAGGCGGCCGATGCGCACCGGGACCAGCGATTGCCCCTCCGCGCGCACCTGCGCCGAGAGCAGCGCGATCAGCCCTTGCAGCGCACCGTCCAGCAGGACGGGGTGCAGGATGAAGCCCTCGGCCGGCGGGGCGGTGTCGGGCAAGCGCAGGGTGACGCGCGCGCGCGCCTCGGCATCATTGGCCAGGACGGATTGCACGGGGCGGAAGGCGGGGCCGTAGTCGAGGCCGCTGCGTGCGGCGAGCGCGACCACCTCGGCGCCCGTCACGCGGCGCGTGCCGCCGGCGGGTGGCACGGCAGCGGCGGGAAGGCGCGGCAGGACGGCGATGCGCGCCCGGGCGGAGAGGCTCCAGGGCTCCTCGGCGAGGCGCCGGCGGCTCTCGAGGACGAAGCCGCCTTCCTCTTCGGTCACCACGCGGACCTCCCGCGTGCGGTCGGGTTCGAGCGGCAGGGGACGCAGGATGACGAGGTCGGAGACCTCGACCACCTCGGCCTCCGGATGGCGCGCGGCGGCGGCGGCGAGGGCCATCTCGGCCATGCCGGCGGCGGGCAGCACAGCCTCGCCGAGCAGCTTGTGGTCGGCGAGCCAGGGATGCAGCTCGGTGTCGAGCCAGGTGGTCCAGGCCCGCGCATCCTCGCCCTGGCGAATGCCGAGCAGGGGATGGTCGCGGCGCGGCAGGGTCAGAGCCGCGCCCTCGGTGGTGCGGGGGAACCAGGTCGGGCTGCGGGCGAAGGGGGTGCGGGGCAGGGCGCGTTCGGCCGGGCCAGTGAAGGCGGGGCCCTCGCGCGGGTCGGCGCCGCGGGCGATGGCGCGGTCGGCGATGGCGGGGAAGGGGTCGCCGGCGCCGTCGCGCCGCGTCAGCGTGGCGAGCACGGCCGCACCCTCGGTGCCCTCGCGCAGGCTTTCGCGCAGGTAGGATTGCAGTACGGCCGCCGGGCCGATTTCGAGGAAGAGCCGCGCGCCGGCCTCGGCCGCGGCATGGACGGCTTCGCGGAAGCGCACCGGCTCGCGCAGGTTGCGCCACCAATAGGCGGCGATGGCGTCTTCGCCCCCAATCACGGAGCCGGTCACCGAGGAGACCATGGGCAGGGCGCCGGCCTGCGGCGCCAGTGCGGCGAGATCGGCCAGCAGCCCATCGCGCACCGGGTCCATCGTCGCCGCATGGAAGGCGTAGTCGAGGTCGAGCGTCACGGCCGAGACCCGCGCCTGTTCCGCCGCGGCGCAGAGCCGCGCGATGGCCTCGGCCGGGCCGGCCACGGTGATGGCGGACGGGCCGTTGATGGCGGCGACGTCCAGCCCCGGCCCGTTCGCCTCCAGCAGTGGGGCGGCGGCTTCGGCCGAGGCACCGATCGCGGCCATGCGGCCGGTCCCGCGCGTCATGTGCTGGTGGCGCGACCGTGCGACGATCAGCCGCGCGGCCTGGTCGAGCGGCAGGATACCGGCGCACCAGGCGGCGGCGACCTCGCCCACCGAATGGCCGAGCACGAGCGCCGGCCGGATGCCCTGTACCGCCAGCGCGCCGACCACGCCAACCTGCACGGCGAAGAGCAGCGGCTGGGCGATGTCGGTGCCGGCCAGCATCGCCGCCGGCACGCCGCGCTTCAGCAGCGTCAGCGGCGACCAGCCGAGCAGCGGGGCGAGCGCTGCATCGGCCTGCTTCACGGCGTTGCGGAAGGCGGCGTTGCTGCGCAGTGCCTCCTTCGCCATGCCGGCATGCTGGGCGCCGTTGCCGGAGAAGACGAAGGCCGTGCTGCCGCGCACCGCCTGGCCCTGCGCAGCGGCGTCGCGGTTGCCCTGGGTCCAGGCGTCCAGGGCCTCGCTGAGCGCATCGCCATCCGCGCCCCGCAGCACCAATCGATGGGCTGCCAGATCACGATGCCGTGCGACGCCGCGCGCGAGGGCCGCGCCATCCGCCCCAGGCAGCCTGCCGCGCCAGGTTTCGACCAGCAGGCCGAGCGCGGCTTCGGAATGCGCCGAGAGCACCAGCGGCGGCACGCCGCGCGGCCGGCCTGCGGGTTGCGGCTTCGTGGCCGGTGCGCGGCCGAGCAGCACCGTCGCATTCGTGCCGCCGAAGCCGAAGGAATTCACTCCGACCACGGCATCCGCGCGCGGCGAGACCGGCGTCGCCGCCGTCGGCACGGCGATGTTCCAGCCGGCGAAATCGATCTCGGGATTGGGGTCGCCGAAGTGCAGCGAGGGCGGGACGATACCCTTCTCCAGCACCAGCATCGCCTTGAGCAGGCCGGCCATGCCGGAGCCGGCTTCGAGATGCCCGATATTGGTCTTCACCGACCCGATCGGCAGCGGTGCATCACGATGCTGCGCGATGGTGGTTCCGATGGCCCAGCTCTCGGCCGGGTCGCCGACGCGGGTGCCGGTGCCATGCGCCTCGAAAGCGACGAAGCGGTCCGGCGCGATGCCGGCGCGCGCGACGACGCGGCCCATCAGGGCAGCCTGGGCGCTGCGGTTCGGCAGCGACAGGCCGATGGTGCGCCCGGCGGCGTTGACGCCGGACCCGAGCAGCACCGCGCGGATCGGGTCGCCGGCGGCGATAGCGTCGTCCAGGCGCTTGAGGATCACCACGCCCGCGCCCTCGGCGCGCACATAGCCGTCCGCGGACGCGTCGAAGGCGCGGCAGCGCCCGGTCGGCGAGAGCATCCCCGCGCGCGAGAAGCCGATGAAGGAATAGGGCGAGAGCAGCATGTTCACCCCGCCCACCACCGCGGCTTCCAGATCGGGCTGGTCGGCGAGGGCGAGGGCGGCGTGGTGCAGCGCCACCAGGGAGGAGGAGCAGGCCGTGTCGATGGTCTGCGCCGGCCCGCGCAGGTCGAAGACGTTGCCGATCCGGTTCGCCAGGATCGACAGCGCGTTGCCGGTCATGAAGAAGCGGTCGCCGGCCGAGGGATCCTCCAGCCGCAGCTCCGCATAGTCGGTCGAGGAACCGCCCGCATAAACGGCGATGTGCCGCCCCGCGAGGCGTTCGGCGGGCCAGCCGGCATCCTCGAAGGCTTCGGCGGCGACTTCCAGCAGCAGGCGCTGCTGCGGGTCCATCTCGGCGGCTTCGCGTGGGGACAGGCCGAAGGCGGGCGCGTCGAAGCCGGCCGCATCGCCGATCGTCCCGGCCGCGAAGGTATAGGCCCGGCCGGGCTCGGATTTGCGCGGATGGCCCCAGCGCGCCTGGTCGAAGCGGTCGGCCGGCACGGTGGTAACGGCGTCCCGGCCCTCGGCGAGCAGCGACCAGAAGGCGTCGAGGTCCGGCGCGCCGGGCAGGCGGCAGGCAGCGCCGATGATCGCGATGCCGCCGGAGGGGCGGGACGTGCGGGCCGACAGGATGGGGCGCCTCGAACCGGGTGTCGTCATCCGCGCGGCAGACCCTGCCCGGGGCAGCGGGCCGGGCGGATCATCGCAACACCAGGGGGCGCGCCGCGACGGGATCGGGCGTCGGCATGACTGCGCCTGGGCGGCGCGAGGGAGCCAGCGGCAAGGTCGCTGCGTGATGCGTGGCGACCTCGTCGAGAAGCCGATCCACCGCCTCGAAGTGGCAGGGCCAGTCGGGCGCGGACCAGCCTCGCATGCGGGCCTGCTGCGCGGCCCGCGCGCGGCTGTCCGGCGTGGCGTAGTCGAGCACCATCCGCCGCCATCCGGCCCCGTCCAGCGGGTCGAGATATTCCGGCACGTCGCCGCCAACCTCGCGCAGCGCCGGCAGGTCGGAGCAGATGGCCGGCGCGCCGACGGCCAGGGCCTCGGCCAGCGGCAGCCCGTAGCCCTCGGCGAAGGAGGGGAAGAGCAGGGCCCGGCTGCCGGCGAGCAGCCCGGCGACGGCCGGGTCGGCGAGCGACCCCGCCTCGCTGACCAGCCCGCGCAGCAGCGTGCAGCGTTCGAGCAGGTCGAGGACGTTCTCGTTTTCCCAGCCGCGGCGACCGACCAGAACGAGGCGCGGCGCGGCCGGTCCCCATTTCTCGGCGAAGTCGCGCCAGAGATGGAGCAGCAGCAAATGATTCTTGCGCGGCTCGATGGTGCCGATGGAGACGAAATAGGGACCATCCGGCTGCACGGCCCGATCGGGCACCGGCATGGGCATATCGATGCCGAGCGGCGCGACCACCACGGCGGGCGGATTGGCCTGGCGGACCAGATGCGGCTGCAGCACCGCCGCCGTCGCCGCGGAATTGACGATGATGCCGGAGGCGAGAGACGCGACCGTCTCCAGCCGCCGCAGATGCTGCATGGCCACGCCCGGGCGCGCGTATTCCGGATGCGTCGCCGGGATCAGGTCATG
The DNA here is from genome assembly GCF_019430885.1 of Roseomonas alba. Classification (GTDB taxonomy): domain Bacteria; phylum Pseudomonadota; class Alphaproteobacteria; order Acetobacterales; family Acetobacteraceae; genus Neoroseomonas; species Neoroseomonas alba. The sequence continues at coordinate 589,949 of NZ_JAHYBZ010000001.1, forward strand.
CACCAGCGGGATGAAGGCCGCACCCTGGTCGCGCAATGCCGCGATGGGTTCGGCCTTTTCCATGAGGCGGTGGGAGACGAGCAGGAACAGCGTTCGGCGCTCCCGCGCCATGATCTGGGCCAGCCGGCTGCGGCCGCGGCCGATGGTGGCCTGCATGAGCGCCTTTCGGCCCAGCCGGAACGCGGCCTGCCGCGTGGCCTCTGCCTTCGGGCCGCCGGTCCAGCCATGGGTGAGCAGGGCCGCGAAATCCGCAACCAGCCCATGCGGCAGGGCGGCATATCCGCCCCAGGGGCCGCGGGCACAGAAGGTCACCTCGGCCGGCCCGCGCGCGAGCCATTGCGCCGCATAGGCAGCCTCGACACGATCGATCCCCGAGGGCGCCCGGCGGCGGCCACATGCCAGGAACCGGGACACGTCCAGAATTACGTGCACGGCACCACCATTTTCTGTCGGCCACTCCGGCCGCACCCCAAGCCACCCCTGGCGGAGCGAACGGAGCGTTCGATCGAGACACGGCATCCTTCTTGGTCGGGATACGCGTGGCGCAGTGACGTTTCGCCCGCCGCGGTTGTTACCACAAGCCTAATCCTTCGGCAGGGCCAGCCGTCAACACTCATGGTTGAGGTCCCAAACTTTCTCCCGGTCCAGTAGCGGGGCCGTCCACTCGCTTGCCTCATGCCGGCGGCTGTGCACATTTCGCGCCAGCACCGAGGCAGGACGGGCAGGAAGCGGGCGGCATGAGCATCTGGCGTCGTCCGGTGGAGCCGGCCGAAATAGAGCAGCGCTTCGCGGGCAGCCTGCCCGGCCTGTTCGGCATTCGTATCCTGGAAATCGGCCCCGACTTCATTCGTGCCGACATGCCGGTCGACGACCGCCACGTCCAGCCCTTCGGAATCCTGCATGGGGGTGCCTCGGTGGTGCTGGCCGAAACCCTGGGCAGCGTCGCGAGTCAGTTGACGCTGCCCGAGGACCGCCGCGCCGTGGGGCTCGAGATCAATGCGAATCACGTGGCGGCCGTGCCGAAGGGCGACACTGTGACGGCGCTCTGCCGGCCCCTGCATCTCGGCCGCACCACCCAGGTCTGGCAGACGGAGATCCATCGGGCGGACGGGCGGCTCGCCTGCGTCTCCCGCCTGACCACGGCGGTGGTGGAAGCCCGCGGCTGAGAGGCGATTCGGAGCTGCGCTGCGGGACGCATCGCGGGACAGGCCACGACCGCCCCGTTGCCGCGCGGATGCAGCGCCGATAGCCTGCGCGCCGGAAACGCAGAACGTCGCCGGCCCTCCGCTTCTTCCGAGGAGACCCTGCGCATGCATCCCCTGTCGATCCCGCCCGAGATCGTGGCGCGGGTGGAGGCGCGCTGCGGCCGCGCCCACCCCTTCGAGGATCTGGACCCGACGCGCACCGCCTTCGTGGTGATCGACATGCAGGTCGGTTTCATGGATCCGGCGATCAGCCATGCCTGTTGCCCGATGGCCGAACGCATCGTCCCCGCCGTCAACCGCCTGGCCGCCGCGTTGCGTGAGGCCGGCGGCGGCGTCTTCTGGATCCAGAACACCCATGATGCGAGCTGCGAGACCGAATGGACGGTCATGCAGCGCATGGTCACGCCGGCCGCGCGCGCGCGCCGCAATGCGGCGATGATGGAAGGCACGCCGGGTCACGCGCTGTGGCCGGCCCTCGATGTGCGGCCGGAGGACGAGACGGTTCTCAAGCGCCGCTTCAGCGCCTTCATCCAGGGTTCCTCCGATCTGGAGCAGCGCCTGCGCGCGCGGGGTTTCGACACGGTGCTCATCGGCGGCACCGTCACGAATGTCTGCTGCGAGAGCAGTGCGCGCGACGCCATGATGCTCGACTTCCGCACCGTCATGGTGGCGGATTGCAACGCGGCGACTAGTGACGCGGAGCACAATGCCTCGCTCGCCGCCTTCTGGAACATCTTCGGGGATGTGATGACTGTGGACCATGTGATCGAAAGACTGCGTCTCGGTGCTGCGGAGAAAGCGGCGGCGTGAGCGCGAAACCGAAGGTCGCCATCGTCGGGACGGGCGGCACCATCTCCTCGGTCGGGCGCGGGCCACTCGACCTGATCGACTATTCCGCGACGGGCCAGGTGCTCGACGTGAACGGCGTCATCGCGCGCGTGCCGGAACTCGCCCTGGTCGCCGAGATCGTGCCCGTGCCCTTCAAGGCGATTGCGTCGACCGCCATGGCCTGGGCGGAGTGGAAGGAACTGGTGCTGATCTGCGACCGTCTTGCCGCGGAACATCCGGATCTGGCCGGCATCGTCGTCACCCATGGCACGGCGTCGTTGGAGGAAACGGCGTATTTCCTGTCCCTGACGCTGAAGATTCCGTTGCCGGTCGTGCTGGTCGGCGCGCAGCGGCCGGCCTCCGCCCTGTCGGGTGACGGTCCGATGAACCTGGTGAACGCGGTGCGCGTCGCGGCCGATCCGCGCGCACGCGGACTCGGCGCGCTGGTGCTGTTGAACGATGAGATCCAGGCGGCACGCGAGGTGACCAAGACCTCGACCCTGCGGCTACAGACCTTCCGCACGGCGGATTTCGGCGTGCTCGGCCAGGCCGATGCGGACGAGATCTGCTGGTATCGAAAGCCGCTGCGACGGCTTGCCCCGGACACCGAGTTCGACGTGCGCGGGCTCGATGCACTGCCGCGTGTCGACATCGCCTATACCTATGCCGGGGCGGATGGCGCGGCGATCGACGCCTTTGTCGCGGCCGGGGCCAAGGGCATCGTCGCGGCGGGATTCGCGCCGTCCTTCGTGACGCCGGCCATGGCGGTGGCGCTGGAAGCGGCGGTCGCCAGCGGTGTGGTGGTGGCGCTGTCCACCCGCGCCGGATCAGGTCGCGCGGCGCGGACGACGCGCGGGCGGAATGCCGGCTTCATCGCGGCCGACAACCTGACACCGCAGAAGGCGCGCATCCTTCTGTCGCTGTCGCTCGCGGCCGGTGTGACAGATCACGAGCGTATCTTCGCGACCTATTGACCAGGCCTCGCGCGGCAGGTGATTCTTGATCGCGCGATGCACGCAGGGCGTGTCTGATGATCACGGTCGCGTCCTGCCCGCGCCTGCCAGGAGGCTTCGTGTGACCCCCTCCGATGCCGTCCTGCCGGCCCCGCAGCTCGAGGCGCTCGCGGCACGGGCGTTGGGGCGCGGCGGCATGCGGTCCGATGATGCGGCGGAGGTGGCACGAATCCTGGTGCTCGCCGATCTGTTCGGCATCCGCACCCATGGCGTCCAGCGCATTCCCGAGTATCTCGCCCGCGTGAAGGCGGGCGGCATTGATCCGCGGGCACGCCCGCGGATCGAACGCGCGGCGGGCGCGCTGATGCGCGTGGACGGTGCGAACGGCATGGGTCCGCTGGTGGCGTCGCGCGCCCTGCATGCGGCGATGCAGGCAGCCCACGGCGCCGGCGTCGCGGCCGCCTTTGTGCGCGGGTCCAATCACCTTGGCGCGATCATGCCCTACTGCTTCATCGCCGCGCGGCACGGCTTCGCCAGCGTCATCGCGTCGAACGCCGCGCCGTCGATCGCGCCGGTCGGCGGTCGCGAGGCGCGACTGGGGAACAACCCGATCGGCATCGGGGTGCCGCGGCCCGGCGGGGAGCCGGTCATCCTCGACATGGCGATGAGCGTCGCGGCACGGGCGAAGATCCGCGCGGCCGCGCGCGCCGGCGCGGCGATCCCGGACGGCTGGGCGACTGATGGGGCAGGGCATCCCACCACCGATCCGGCCGCCGCGATGGGCGGCTTCCTGCTGGCGATGGGCGGGCACAAGGGCTATGGGCTCGCCCTGATGGTGGACATGCTGGCGGGCGTGTTGTCGGGGGCGGGGTTCCTCACCGGCATCGGTGCCTGGGACAAGGACCCGGCGAAGCCGCAGGATCTCGGCCATGTGCTGGTCCTGGTCGACACGACGCGCCTTGGCCTGCCCGAGACGCTCGCCGCGCGCATCGACGCCTTTCGCGCCATCCTGCACGAGACGGAACCGGCGGACCCCGCGCAACGGGTGCGCCTGCCCGGGGAGGCCTCGCTCGCCCGGCATCGCGCGCGCCTGGCGGAAGGCGTGCCCATCGCCGCCGAGGATTTCGCGCGCCTCACCGAGATCGCGGGCAGCGCCTGATGGCCGATCGCGCCTGGGTGCGGCTGCCCTCGGGGCGGCGGCTCGATCTTCTGTCGCCGACGCCCTTCGACTGGACGGATACGGATCTCGCCACGGGCCTTGCGCGCACCTTCCGCTGGGGCGGGCATTCCGCCTGGCCGGAGCCGCTGTCGGTCGCGCAGCATTCCCTGACGGTGCTGGCCCTGCGCCGCAGCCGCACGCGGAATCGCCTGACGCCGGCGCAGGAGCTGCGCGAATTGCTGCATGACGCGGATGAGGGGTTGATCAACTTTGACTGCATCTCGCCCCTGAAGCCGTTTCTCGGGCCAGGCTTCGCCGAGCTGCAGGCGCGGCTGCTCGCGGTGATTGCCACACGCTACCGCCTGCCGGCCTGGACCAGCGAGGAGAAGCGCGCCCACAAATCCGTCGACATCGCCGTGGCGGCGGGCGAGGCGGTGCACGTGGTCGGCTGGACGGCGCAGGAGGTGCGCGAGACGCTCGGGATCCGTGCCGCCCCCATGGCAGGCGATCCGCTTGCGGTGCGCTACGGTGATCCGCCCTGGCGGCCCTGGGCGCCCGATGTCGCGGCGGCCCGATTTTTCGAGGAACTCCAGGCCTTGCAGGCCCGGGCCGAGAAAGGGGGGCTTCCTCCGGGGGCCGCCGCGCCCTAGGTCTGACGGTGTCCGGATGCCTCGCGCCGGCGCGATGCGGAACCGGCGCCGGAGCCCGGCCCCGTACGCGCTGCGCGCCGGGATGCGGCAGATTGCCCGCTGCGCCCGGCGTCGAAAGGCGGCATTCGGGTGGCACTGCGCGTTGCGCGGGGAGGTTCGACGGGGCAGGGCCTCGTGCGCCGCCCCCCCTTGAGACAGGACGCCGATGCGACTGCCGAGCTCACTGACGCCTCTACGCCACCATGCCTTCGCCTGGCTGTGGTTCGGCAATGCCATCTCGGCCATCGGCACCTGGATCCAGTCGACGGCGAGCGCCTGGGTCATGACGATGCTCGCGCCGGACCCGCTGATGGTCAGCCTGATCCTCGCTGCCGCACAGCTTCCGATCCTGGTCCTGGCCTTGCCGGCCGGGGCGCTGGCGGACCGGCTGGACCGCAAGCGGCTGCTGGTCTGGAGCAACCTCGCGATGCTCGCCGCGTCCGGGCTGCTGGCGGCGCTGCAGCTTCTTGGCCTGGTCGATGCCTGGTTGCTGCTGCTGCTGACGGCGCTGCTCGCCTGCTTCACGGCGCTGAACAGCCCGGCCTGGTCGTCCTCGGTGCCGCTGCTGGTGCCCCGCGCCGAACTGCCGCAGGCGCTGGTGCTGAATTCCGTGGGATTCAACCTGGCGCGGGCCGTGGGTCCGGCGCTGGGCGGGGTCATCGTCGCGGGGGGCGGCGCGGCGGTCGCCTTCGGGGCGAATGCGCTGTCCTTCGCCATCGTCGCGGTCATCATCGGCGGGCTGCTGGTCTTTCCGGCCTCCACGCGCCCGGCCGACCTGCCGCCGGAACCGCTGGTGCAGGCGATGCGGCTCGGCCTGCGCTATGCCGCCTACGAGCCCAGCCTGCGCGCCGCGCTGTTCCGCTCGGCGGCCTTCTTCGGCTGCGCCAGCGCGGTCTGGGCGCTGCTGCCGCTCTATGTGCACAACGTGCTGGGCCTCGCGGCGACGAGCTTCGGCCTGCTGCTGGCCTCGATGGGGGCGGGGGCGGTGGTGGGCGGGCTCGTCATGCCCCGGCTGCGCGAACGCTATACGCCGGACACGCTGGTGATGCTCGCCGGGGTCGTGAATGCGGCGGCGCTGATCCCGATCGCGGTGATGCCCGGCCTGACGGTCGCGGCCATCGCGATGTTCGTCTTCGGCATGGGGTGGATCGCGGCGGCGGCCAGCCTGCAATCAACGGTGCAGCTCGCCTGCGCGCCCTGGGTGCAGGCGCGCGGCCTGGCCATCTACCAGGCGGTCTACAATGGCGGCATGGGCTTCGGGGCGATCGGCTGGGGCTGGCTCGGCATGCATGCCGGGGTGAAGGGGGCGCTGCTGGCGGCGGGGCTGGGCGGCATTGTCATCGCGGTGCTGGCGCGGTCCCAGCAACTGCCCTCCGAGGTGCCCGATCCCGCCGCCGCGCCCCAGCACAGCCTGCCCGAATTCGCGGTCGGTGCCGGCCTGATGGAGGTCCTGCGCACCGACGCGCATCCGGTGCTGGTCAGCGTCGCCTATGTGGTGGGCGAATCCGATATCGCGGCCTTTCGCCGGGCGATGCAGGGGTTGCGCCAATCCCGGCACCGCGACGGGGCGACCGACTGGACGCTGGTCCGCGACATCGGGCGCCCGGAGATCTGGGTCGAGGCCTTCCGCCTGCCCGACTGGAGCGAACTCCGCCGCGCCGCGCTGCGCTTCAACGCCCTGGATGACGCCATGATGCAGGCGGCGCTGGCCTTCCATCGGGGCGACTCGGCACCCGAGATGCGCATCTTCCTGGCCGTCTATGGCACCGGATCGGGCCACGGACATCATTGGCATCCCGGCATGTTCCGCGGGTAGGAACCATCGCCGCTTGTTGACAATGGCGTGTCGGACCCGCAATGCGCGCGATCGTTCGACCATCGCCTGCACGACACGGAAACGCATTCACATGGCAACCGCCTTCGTCTTCCCCGGCCAGGGCAGCCAGGCCGTCGGCATGGGCCGCGACCTGGCCGAGGCCTTCCCCGCCGCCCGCCACGTCTTCCAGGAAGTGGACGACGCGCTGTCCCAGAAGCTGTCCACGCTGATGTGGGAAGGGCCGCATGAGGAGCTGACGCTCACCGCCAACACCCAGCCGGCGCTGATGGCCCATTCGCTCGCGGTGGTGCGCGCGCTGGAGTCCGAGGGCGGCTTCGTGCTGGCGGAGAAGGTCGTGCTGGTCGCGGGGCATTCGCTCGGCGAATACAGCGCCCTGACCGCGGCCGGCGCCTTCGACATCGCCACCGCCGCGCGCCTGCTGCGTCTGCGCGGCGAGGCGATGCAGAAGGCGACCCCGCCCGGGACGGGCGCCATGGCCGCGCTGCTCGGCGCGGAGCTCGACCAGGCGAAGGCGATCTGCGCCAAGGCCGCGCCCGACCCCGAGACCGGCAAGGCCGAGGTGGTCGAGGCCGCCAACGACAATGGCGGCGGCCAGGTCGTGATCTCCGGCGCCAAGGCCGCGGTCGAGCGCGCCATCGAGATCGCCAAGGCCGAGGGCGTGAAGCGCGCGATGCTGCTGCCAGTCTCCGCTCCCTTCCACTGCGCGCTGATGGCGCCCGCAGCCGATGCGATGGCCGAGGCGCTGGCCAAGGCGGACCTCCGCGCGCCTCTGGTGCCGGTGGTGGCGAACGTCACCGCCGCCAAGGCAACCGACCCGACCGAGATCCGCGACCTGCTGGTGCGACAGGTGACCGGCACGGTTCGCTGGCGTGAATGCGTCGCCGCCATGGCCGCGATGGGCTGCGACAGCTTCGTCGAGCTCGGCGCGGGCAAGGTGCTGACCGGGCTGATGAAGCGCAACGCCCCCGAGGCACGCGCGCAGGCGATCGGCACGCCGGCCGATGTCGAAGCCTTCCTGAAGGCCCTGTGACGCATATCGAGCGCATCGCGGCGCCGGAGGCGGCGGATGAGGCGGCGATCATGGCCGTCCTCGCCGACGCCAATGCCGCTGCCGGCTGGCCGCATGTGCGCGAAGCGGTGCTGCTCACCATCCGCGATGCCGAGGGCGGCGTCGCGGGCGGGCTGATCGGGCGCATCTCGTGGCGGTGGCTCTATGTGATGACCCTGGCGGTTGCCCCCGCGCTGCGCGGGCAGGGCTGGGGCCAGCGCCTGCTGCAGCAGGCCGAGGCCGCGGCGCGCGGGCAGGGCTGCATCGGGGCGCGGCTCGACACCTATTCCTTCCAGGCGCGGGGCTTCTACGAGAAGCAGGGCTACCGCGTCACCGGCACCCTCGAGGACTGCCCGCCGGGCCATGCGCGCTACAGCATGGCCAAGCGCTTCCACTGACCCTTTCGCAGAGACAGCCAGACGTCCGTCGCGGGCGTCGCCAGGAGACCGAGACATGTTCGATCTGACCGGCAAGACCGCCCTCGTCACCGGCGCCACGGGCGGCATCGGCGAGGCCATCGCGACCGCGCTGCACAAGCAGGGCGCGACTGTCGCGATCACCGGCCGGCGCGAGGCGGAACTCGCCCGCGTGGCCGAAGCCCTGGGCGGGGCGCGCGTGATCGTCGCGCCGGCCGACCTGACCGACCCGGCCGCGCCTGCCGCGCTGGTCGAGAAGATCGAGACCGAGGCCGGCGGCCTCGACATCCTGGTGAACAATGCCGGCTTCACGCGGGACATGCTGGCGCTGCGCATGGGCGATGCCGACTGGAACGCGGTGCTGGAGGTCGACCTGACCGCGCCCTTCCGCCTCGCGCGCGCCGCGCTGCGTGGGATGATGAAGAAGCGGTCGGGGCGGATCATCTCCATCGCGTCCATCGTCGGCGTGACGGGCAATGCGGGGCAGGCGAACTATTCGGCGGCCAAGGCCGGGTTGATCGGCATGTCGAAGTCGCTGGCGCAGGAAGTGGCGACGCGCGGCGTGACGGTGAACGTCGTCGCCCCGGGCTTCGTGAAGACGGCGATGACCGATGTGCTGGGGGAGGCGCAGAAGACCGCGCTGCTGTCGCGCATTCCGACGCAGCGGATGGGCACGCCGGAGGATATCGCGGCCGCGGTGGTATTCCTGGCCAGCCCCGAGGCCGGATGGATCACCGGCCAGACCATTCATGTGAATGGCGGGATGGCGATGATCTGAGGCGCCACGCCGCGGGCGTGACGCATTCGTCACGCAACCGCGGCGCCGCCCGGGTGTTCCCGATCTGCCGCGCCCCTGTGCGCGGCGTGACCGGAGACACCCCATGTCCAAGATCTTCGAGGCCGTGGCGCAATGGGCGGGTCGTCAGGCCGGCCGCGCCTCGACCTTCCTCGCCGCCCTGGCGCTGATCCTGCTGTGGGGGGTGTCGGGGCCGTTCTTCGGCTTCTCCGACACCTGGCAGCTCGTCATCAACACGGGCACGACGATCATCACCTTCCTGATGGTGTTCCTGATGCAGAACACCCAGAACCGCGACACCCGCGCGCTGCAACTGAAGCTCGACGAGCTGATCCGCGCCACCAAAGGCGCGCAGGACCAGATGATCTCGCTCGAGGACAGCACCGAGGAGCAGCTAGACGTGCTGAAGCGGCGCTTCGACACGCTGCGGGATGCGGCGGGCTGAGGCGCGCGGCGTCCCGATGAGTCGGATGTTAACGCCTGGAAGCATCGACTGAGCGCCGTGCACCACGCGCGCCTCGGTATTGCGAAAGAGCTTCCCCGCTCAGCGCCAAGTATTGGTTTCCGAAGGCCCTGTGGCCTTTGGTGGGGAGGCTTGGAGGGGCAAGGCCCCTCCAACTCCGCAGCCGAAGCAAGCGGCAGCCCGGCACGGCATCGCGCGCTTTTCCGCTTGCATCGCGGCAACGGCTTCGCGTATCCGCACCGCCCTCGGCGGAAATTCCTTCGCCGAGATATCGTGTGTCACCCATGTCGCCGATCGCGCTTCGCATCGTCGTCGCCAGCAATACGGACGGGTTTATGCCCGGACGGTCGCTGCGGCTGCGCGCGTGCCTGACCGGCCCAGCGAAGCGGCAACCCGTCCTCGCCTGACACACCGCGGCGCCTGTCGCGCCGCTTCTCTCTCTCCCAAGACTACGCACAATCTGGAGTACTCCCATGCGTCGCTCCGACCCGCTGGAAGCGCCCGCGCGCGAACTGGCCATGGCGGCTGGTCTCGACCCCGAGGCGCGCATTCCCAACCCCGACAAGCCCGGCAAGACCATGCCGGTCTGGACGCAGTTCCGCGACGCCGCGCGCGATGCACGGCGCGACGCGGCCCGCGCGCGCGAGGCCGAGATCATGGCGTCGCAGCCGGAGACCTATCGCGATGCGCCACTGACCGTCTTCGGCGCGCATGAGTCGGGCACGGTCGACCAGATGCGCAACTGCCTGCGTGTGGGCAACACGGTCGCCGCGACGCTGTGTGCGGATGGGCATCTCGGCTATGCGCAGCCTGTCGGCGGCGTGATCGCCTATGAGGGCCAGGTCAGCATCTCCGGCGTCGGCTTCGACATCGGCTGCGGCAACCTCGCGGTGCGGCTCGACATGCCCGCCGCGCGGATCCGCGACGATGTGCCGGATATCCTGACGGGCATTCGCCGCACCATCTCCTTCGGCATCGGCCGCGCCAACGCCGCGCGCGTCGAGCACGAGGTGCTGGACGACGACGAGGCCTGGCATGCCTCCGGCATGGGCGACTACCGGCAGAAGGCGGCCGCGCAGCTCGGCACGGTGGGTTCGGGCAACCACTATGTGGACCTGTTCGAGGACGAGGCCGGGCTGGTGTGGATCGGCGTGCATTTCGGGTCGCGCGGGCTGGGGCACACCAGCGCCACGCGATACCTGAAGGCCGCCGGCGGGCGGGACGGCATGCATGTGCCGCCGACCGTGGTCGATGAGGCCTCCGAACTCGGCCAGCGCTACCTGGCCGCGATGGAACTCGCCGGCCGCTATGCCTATGCCGGGCGCGAATGGGTGGTGGAGCGCGTGCGCGCGATCGTGGGCGGTGCCGTCACCGACAGCGTGCACAACCACCACAACTATGCCTGGAAGGAACGGCACGGCGATCGCGACCTCTGGGTCGTCCGCAAGGGCGCGACGCCGGCCTTCCCCGGCCAGCGCGGCTTCGTCGGCGGGTCGATGGGTGACGACGCGGTGATCCTGGAAGGGCTGGAGAGCGACGCGTCGCGTGCCGCGCTCTACTCCACCATCCATGGCGCCGGGCGCGTGACCAGCCGCAAGGAGGCGCATCGCCGCTTCACCCGCGACCAGATGCACGACTGGCTGCGGGAACGCGGCGTGCAGCTCTCGGGCGGCGACGTGGATGAGAGCCCGATGGCCTATCGCCGCCTGCCGGAAGTGCTGGCGGCGCAGGGCGACACGGTCCGTGTGCTGCATCGGCTGCGCCCCTTCGCCGTGGCGATGGCCGGCGCGGGCGAGTTCGATCCCTTCAAGGATTGAGAGCCTGTCCCAGAAGTCGCCTGGCGGCGACTTCTGGAGTCTGGCGCCGGACCTTCAGGACAAGCCCTCAGCCGGCCGGGGCGGGGTGTGCAACCCCGCCCCGGTGCCGCTAGCCTCCGCGGCGAGGAACCGCCAGGAGATGTCATGACCACTGCCAGCGCCCCGATCTCGCTTGCCCGTTGGGGCAGCTTCCATGTCGGCGGGCGCGAGGTGCGCGTCGAAGGCGCGCCGGTGCGGGAGGTGCTCTACACCCCCGGCAGCGCGCCGGCGCGGCTCGATCCCAACGGCACCTATCTCGTCGGCGGCATGTATGCGCAGTTCATGGTGCCGGAGCCGCGGCGCGGGGCGGTGCCGCTGATGCTCTGGCATGGCGGCGGGCTGACCGGCGCGTGCTGGGAGACCACGCCGGACGGCCGCGAGGGCTGGCAGCATTTCTTCCTCCGGCAGGGCTGGGAGGTGGTTGTCAGCGATGCCGTCGAACGCGGCCGCGCCGGCTGGACGCGCATCCCGGAGGAGACCGGCGGCGTCCCGGTCGTCGGGCCGCTGGAAAACCCCTGGCTGCGCTTCCGCATCGGCCCCGGCACGCCGCAGGAAGGGCACGTCTATCCGGGCCAGCAATTCCCCTCCGATCCGGAATCCTGGCGCGCCTTCATCCGGCAGAACGTGCCGCGCTTCACCACCACGGATGACCTGATCCTCGCGGCCTATGGTGCGCTGCTCGATCGCATCGGTCCCTCGGTGGTGGTGGCGCACAGCCAGGGCGGCTTCTTCGGCTGGCGCGCGGCGCAGGAATGGCCGGACAAGGTGCGCGCGCTGGTGCTGGTGGAACCGGCCTCGGTCGGGCTGGCGGAGAAGGTCGCAGCCCTGCGCGGCATCCCGGTGCTGATGATCTTCGGCGACTACATCGCCGACGATGCGCGCTGGCCGACCATCCGCGCCCATGGTGTCGCCTTCGCGGACGCGGTGCGCGCCGCCGGCGGCAGCGTCGATGTCGTGGACCTGCCCGAGCACGGCATCGTCGGCAACAGCCACATGATCATGATGGACCGCAACAGCGACCAGGTGGCGGCGCTGGTGCAGGACTGGCTGGCGGCGAAGGGGCTGTGGCAGGGCGACGCCGCCGGATAATTCCGTGGCGGTCCGGCCGCGCGACGGCGTAGGCTCCGCCTTGCCCGCGAGGGCCAAGAAGGATGCAAGGAGGAACGGCGATGCGGAGGCGGGAGATTCTCGCCGGCGCGACGCTTCTGGTCGCGGCGCGTCCGGCACTGGCGCAGTTCGACCCCCGATTGCCCGCAGGCACGCGCGAGATCGCGCGCATGGGTGCGCTGCCCGGCAAGCGACAGCTCATCGAGCTCACCGACCGACCACCGAATTTCGAGACGCCGCTCGATGCGTTTCGCACCCCGATCACGCCGAATGACCGCTTCTTCGTCCGCTATCACCTCGCCCTGATCCCCGAGATGGATGAACTGCGCGACTGGCGTGTCGCGATCGGCGGGCCGGGGGCGGAGCGTTCGGTGACGCTGAGCCTCGCCGATCTGCAACGGATCGCCCCGCCGGTCACGGTGACGGCGGTCTGCCAGTGCTCGGGCAATCGCCGCGGCCTGTTCCAGCCGCATGTGCCGGGCGTCGAATGGGGCATCGGGGCGATGGGCAATGCGCGCTGGACTGGCGTGCGGCTGCGCGATGTCCTCGCACGGGCGGGCGTGAAGTCCGACACCATCGAGGTCGCCTTCGACGGGGCCGACGGCCCGATCGTGCCCGAGACGCCCGACTTCGTGAAATCCATCCCGCTGGCGAGGGCGATTCATTCCGACACGCTGCTCGCCTGGGAGATGAACGGCCAGCCTTTGCCGCATTTCAACGGCTTCCCGCTGCGCGTTGTGGTGCCCGGCTGGACTGCGACCTACTGGATGAAGCACGTCAACCGGATCGAGCTGCGCACGGCCCCGGAAGAGAATTTCTGGATGAAGGCCGCCTATCGCGTGCCGCGCGGGCTCTTCCCCACCGACATGGATTTCCCGACCCAGATGACCCAGGCGAATGAGCCGATCACGCAGATCATGGTGAATTCGCTGGTGACGAACCTGCAGGACGGCGTGCGCGTGCCCGTCGGCGGCTTCGACATCGAGGGCATCGCCTGGGATGGCGGCCATGGCATCCGCAGCGTCGAGGTCTCGACCGATCGCGGCGAGACCTGGCAGCGGGCGCGGCTCGGCCAGGATCTTGGCGTCTACGCCTTCCGTCCCTGGACGATGCGGGTGCAGCCCGGCCGGGCTGGTCCGGTGCAGGCGATGGTGCGCGCGACCAGCAATGCCGGCCAGGTGCAGGCCGCTCGGCTGGTCCCGAACCCGGCCGGCTACCACCACAACGTCATCCAGACGCTGGAGGTGATCGCGTCATGAGGAGCATCGTCATCGCCGGCGCACTGGCCGCGCCGCTGCTCTCCGCCATGGCCGCGGAACCCGAGTTGCGCCCCGGCCCGGGGCGGGAGCAGGTCCAGGCCAATTGCGGTGCCTGCCACACCCTGGCCTACATCCCGATGAACTCGCCCTTCCTGAACGAGGCGCAGTGGACCGCCGAGGTCAACAAGATGGTCGGCGTCTTCCACGCCCCGGTCCCGCGCGAGGACATCCCGGCCATCATCGCCTACCTCACCGCGCAATACGGGCCGCGGTGAGGCGCGGAGGTCAGCCCGGCAGGCGGGACCGGAACCAGGTCAGCAGGTCGGGCTGGCCGCTGGTCTCCGCCCCGTTGCCGTAGAGGCTCGCGAGGAAGGTGATGCGATGGGTGCCGCGGGGCACGGCGGCGCCGTCGATCCGCGCCCCACCTGCGGCGAGGGGCTGCTGCGCGAGGACGGGATGGATCGCCTCGTCGGCCAGCCCGTAGAAGAAGCGCATCGGTGCGGCGTAGTCCCAGAAGGTCGCTCGGTTCGCCGCGAGCTGGCGCAGGAAGCGGCTGACGACATCGGCGGTGAAGCCCTGGAAGAGCCCCTCCGTCAGCAATTCGGTCGTCTTCGGGAAGTGCTGCGCGGGGTCGAAGTCGAGGCCCTCATCAGGCCAGAACTTCAGCGCCATCTCGTGATATTCGGGGCGCACCGCCGCCTCGATCAGCCCATCGAGGCCGTAATAGGTCTGGTAGCTGCCGAGCACGATAATCATCCCGAGCGACACCCAATCCGGCACGGCCGGATAGGCCGCCGCGGTCGGCGCCGGATAGGTCAGCCCACCCGCCCACCAGCGGAACGTCTCGTTCAGGTCGTTGAACGGGCTGGCGGCGGCGGCGGCGCGCGCCGGGCGCCCGCCATCCTGCAGCGCCTGCGCCAGCCATTGCGTGTTGATCGCGCCCTGCGACCAGCCATGGAGAAACAGCGGCCCGGGCTCGAGTCCCAGGCTTCGCATCCCGGCGATGCCGGCATCGAGCATGTCGAGGCAACAGCGCGTCGTCGCCTCCTTAACGACATAGGCCTCGGGGCGGCCGTCACGGAACGGGCCCTTGCCGATGTAGTCCGCGCCGATCACCGCGAAGCCATTCGCGGCCAGGCGCTGGACCATGAACAGCGTCTCGGCGGAATCGGTGCCCTCGCGCATGACGTAGTCGTCCTCGGCGATGCGCGTGAGGTTCGAGGGGACGGAGTCCGCGCCGAAGATCGTGCCGTGCTGCCAGGACACGACCGGGATGCGGCCCGTCGCCCCGGCAGGGATGGCGAGCAGGCCGCTGATCGTCACGCGCTCTCCGGTGCCGGGCAATTCGGTGGTGGTGATGATGCGGCTGAGCCGCACATCGGACCCGGCGCCCTGCATCGCCGGATCGAAGGCACGCAGCACATCGCCCGTGTTGAAGGTCGCGTGCCAAGTGGCGACGAGGTTGTCCAACCGCATCCGCGTCACCGTCACGGCGTTGTCGAGCGTCATGCGGCGTTCGGCCGGCGACGCGGCCTGCGCGACGGACGGGCGCGGCAGGGAGCCGATGGTCAGCGGCGCCGCGCCGGCGGCGAGCCCGACGCCACGCAGCAGCGAACGGCGGGCGAGGCCCGCCCCGGCGGGAGGCATCGGCAAGGTCATGGGCGCGGTCTCCGGAAGGCTGCCAGCGCCACCGAACCGTGGCGCGATCAGGTCACCAGATACTCGCGCAGGCTTGTCGCAAGGTTGATTGACATCATGGGGAGCGGCCGCTTCGCATTCTATTCTGCCGCCGCGGGCTTCGGAGCGAGCCCGGCCGTGAGCACCGGCCAGCGCGCGCAGGCGAACAGGAAGGCCGCCATCATCGCATAGGCCAGTGCCACCGCCGGCGTGACCGCGAAGCCGACCGCCGGCCCGTGCATGAAGCCGAAAAAGGTCAGCACCGCGCCGGCGCCGGCGAAGGATGCCGCGTTGACCCATTCGCGCTCGATGACGAAGGCGGCGATGGCCGCGAGGATCAGGCCGGACAGGATCGACCCTTCGCCCAGCACCTCGAGCCCCGGATACAACACGCCGAGCGTCGCCAGCTTGTCGATCCCGACCGTCGCCGCATTGGTCCCGGCCGCACCCAGCGCCCCGTCGATCAGCGTCTTCGCCCAGGCAGCGAGGTGCGGCACCAGCCCCAGCACCACGGCGGGCGCATGCGATTTCGGCGTCTCCTGGAAGGCCTGCGCGCCGATCAGCATGCCGATGTAGAGCAGGATCGGCGAGATCGCGACGACCGGGATCAGGTCCAGCAGCAGCGAGACGATGCCGAGCCAGGTGACCACCAGCACCGCAAGCCCGGTGGCGGCCGAATATCCGATGCGCCCGCCCATCGCCTTCCAGCCCGGGTGGCCGATATAGACCGCATTGATGAAGGGGTTGCCCATGATGCAGCCGATCAGGCTGACCACGCCGTCGGCCGTCAGCACGCGGGTGGTGGGGAAGGGATCGCCCGCCACCTCGGCGCTCTCCACATTGTCCATCGCCTCGACCAGGTCGTAGATGCCGAAGGGGATGGCGGTGACCAGGATGATGCCGATGTATTCGAAGCCGCCGAAGACATGGCTGAGCGAGGGCACCGGCACCGAGAAGCCGATATTCGCGAGCCCGCTGAACAGTGCATCGACACTGCGCCCGCCGGTTCCGAGGCCGAACAGCGCCGCGAGCCAGCCCACCGCCATGCCGAAGGCGATCGCGACCAGCCCCGCCGGCGTGCCGCGCGGGTAGCGCAGCCCGCCGAACCAGGACGCCAGCACGATGGCGAAGCAGGCGAGGCCGATTGCCGGCGTCATGAACATCTCGAGTGCGGGGCGCATCGAGATGAAGGTGATCGACACACCCGCCAGCGTGCCGAGCAGGGCCGCCCGCGGCGTGATGCGCCGGATGTAGGGGGCGACGAAGCCACCGGCCATCAGGATGAAGGACTGGATGAAGACCCAGGTGAGCCCGGCCTCCCAACCCTTGATCGGGTTGCCGGTACGTTGCGCGATGGGCAGCATGATGACCAGCACCACAACGAACATGTGCGGCACCGAGATGCCGGAGGGCAGGGCGCAGACATCATCCCGCCCGGTCCGCGCCGCAAGCCGGTAGGCGAGGAAGGCGTAGTACCAGGTCGACAGCGCCATCATCAGCCCGGCGGCGGGCAGGATGCGGCCGAAGACGATATCGGGCGGCAGTTGCAGCACGAAGCGCAGCAGCCCCGTCAGCACCAGCAGGTTCACCAGGATGTTCGTGCCGAAGCCGAACAGCGCGTTCCAGTCGCCCGGCGTCCAGAGCGCGGGCTTCGCGGTGGTGGTGGTCATGCCCTGTCTCCCTGCAGCGATGCGGCGAAGGCCGCGGTGTCGGTGACCCAGCCGAAGATCCCGCCCTGCGCGCTGACCATGCGCAGCGCCATGGCGTGGAATTCCGGGAAGTAGGAGGCGCAGGCATCGCCGAGCACGGCGCAGCGGAAGCCGCGGTCATTGGCCTCGCGCACCGTGGTGTGGACGCAGACCTCGGTGGTGACGCCGGCGACCAGCAGCGCCTCGATGTCGCGATGGCGCAGCATGGGTTCGAGCTCGGTGGCGTAGAAGGCGCCCTTGCCCGGCTTGTCGATCACCGGCTCGCCGGGCAGCGGGGTGAGTTCCGCGACGATGTCGTGCCCCGGTTCGCCGCGCACCAGGATGCGGCCCATCGGCCCGGGATCGCCGATGCGCTTCGAGGGTGCCCCGCGCAGCACCTTGGCCGGCGGCGCGTCGGAGAGGTCGGGCCGGTGGCCTTCCCGGGTGTGGATGACCAGCATGCCGTTGGCGCGCGCGGCGTCCAGCGCGACCTTGCACGGGCCGATGGCGGCGGCGAGCAGCGAGACGCCATTGCCCAGCGTCTCGCCGAAGCCGCCGGGTTCCAGGAAGTCCCGCTGCATGTCGATGACGATCAGCGCCGTGCGCGCGGGATCGAACTCGAAATCCGAGGGTTCGGCGGGAATGGCGATCGGCATGGGGCACGCCCTCGCAATGGGATGCGCTGCACCATGCAAGGGGCGTGCAAACTGTATGCGAGGCTGTATGCAATGGCTTGCCGCGAGGGTGTTGCCGCGGTGGGATGCAACTTCGTGCCGTGCTGCCTCAATTCATGGCGTGGGGCAGGGCGTAGCCGCTCCCAGGTCGCGCCATGGCGATCCCTGAGCTTACGGACGCTGGACGGGCCTGGGGCCCCTTCAAGCCACCCCAACACGAATACCCATTCACCTTGCTCCGGCATGCGAAGGGGAGCCCGCATCGACCGAAGGGCGTTTGGAAAACCTCAACCGGCGCTGGGTGCCACTGGCCTGATGGATGTCTCCCGTCGCGGATTTCGCGGTGCGGGCAGCGGCCCCTGGGTCAGGCCACGGTCCGGCGTCGGACGGACCTGGCTGCAAAACCGCCGACACCGCAGTCATGCATGACAGCGCGCCTGGCGGGCGCAGCGTGTCTGCGGTGTTCCGTGCCAAAAGACTGCGGTCCAGGATGCCCAGCATCCTGGCGGGGTGGTTCGGAGGGGCGGAGCCCCTCCGATTGCTGCCGTAGCGGAAGTAGCAAGTCGGCCCCCGGCCTTGGGTGGTTCACGACCCCCGCTGCATCAGCGCAATCACTGCCCGCTGCCACGCTTCCCAGGCCTGGTCCGCCGCCGCGCCCGCCTGCTCCGCGTCGCGGCTCGCGGCGTTCAGCTTGCGCCGCGCTTCCTGAAGCTCCGGCCCGGTGCGATCCTCGGCGGCCTGGCGGGCGCGTTGCAGCACCTGGTCGGCGCTGCGGTAGGTGCGCTGCTTCATCCGTGCATCGTCGAGCAACCGGCGCAGCTCGCCCATGCTCTCGACCACGGCGGCGAGGTCGGCGCGGCCGGGCACGTTCTCCGGCGTGCGGGCCAGGATCTCCTGCAGGCGCTCCATCGTGCCCGGGCCGCCGGGCAGGCGGCGCAGGTTCTGCTCCACGTCGAAATTCTGCCAGCGCAGCAGGATCGGCTCGCCCAACCCGCTGTCCCAGAGGGGGAGCGACTGGGTCATGGTGCGTTCGTAGGCGAGATTCAGTGTCTGCGGGCTGCCATCGAGCATGGCTTCGTGCCGCAGGCCGAAATCGCCCTCGGAGACGATGGTGAAGCGCGGCGTCGCACCGGGGCGGCGGGGCATGTCGATCACGACCGGGCCACGCGCGCCGCGCGGGTCGATGGCGAGCGAGGTCTGATCGGTGCGCACCATCTCGAGCGCGATGTAGCCGCGGCGCAGGGCGACGCGCGCCACGCGCTCATTCGTGGTGCTGGTCTGGTTCACCAGCACGTCGCGGTCCCGGCCGAAGGCGAGGATGCGGCCATCGCCCGCCGGCATGGCGCGGATCTCGGCATCGCCGAGGAAGACGCCGGCCTCATTGCCCTCCGCGCCATAGACGGTGGCGAGGCCATCCGGCAGCGTGGATTGGGAGGTGTTGCGGATGCGCACCGCCTGCAAGGGCGACCGCGCGCTGAGATCCTGGATCCACCACAGCCGCTCCGCCGGCAGGCGGATGTCCAGGAAGGGGACGTTCGCCGTCTCCCCGCTGCGGATGGTCACCGGTTCGGAGAGGACGAAGGCGACGCGGCCGGCCGAGGCTTCCGCGCTGGCGCCGGCGGCCGGGTTGGCGGTGTCGGCGATGCCGGCGCCGACCGGGGCGTCGGGCGCGGCGGCGCGACGGGCAGCCTGCGGGGCGGCGCGCTCGGACTGCTCGAAGGCCCGGCCGCCCAGCGCCGCGACCGGCGCGGGCGCCGGCAGGGGGATGGGCACCCCACCGGTATCGGGACGGACCTGCACTGCGCCGGCGATGCGCACCGGCAATTCGGGACGCGGCACCGTGATCGGGTCGTAGATGCGCTGGCGGAAGGCGGCGGCCTCGCCCGAGACGAGCGCCAGGCGGATGCGGTCCCAATCGCTGCCGGAGGCGTTCTCCACCACCGCCCAGCCTTGCAGGCGGGCCTGTGGCGCGGTGGGCGCGGTGGGCGATCCGGCGGGCGGCGTGGCACCCATGGGCGGCACCAGCAGGCGGTAGGACGGCTTCCACAGTGGCGCGCCGGCGACGTAGAGCACCGCCACCTGGCGCGCGCGGTCGGCGCGCAGGCGGATGTCGATCCGCCGCTCGTCGGCGGCGCGGGCGGCGGCGAGGGATTCCGCCGCGCGGGCGACGCGCGCGGCGAGGCCCTCATCGACCAGCTTCACCTCGTCGCCCTCGCGCAGCAGCACCGTGGTCAGGCCGCGCTGGGTGACCAGGGTCAGGCGCAGGCCCTGTTCGGATTCGGCGGCATCGGCGATGCGGCCGCGGGCCCCGCCGGCCTCGGCTTCCTGGCCGCGCAGGGCGGAGAGCAGCCGGGCGCGGCTGTCGAAATCCTCGGGCTGGAGGGGCAGGCCGCGGAAGGCCTCGCCGGTCAGGTCGCGGGCGGGCAGGCGCAGCCCTTCCACAGTCCCGGCCTGGTCCACCACGATCAGGCTGCGCAGCAGGTCGTCCACATCGTCGGTACGAGCGCGGAAGGTGACATCGCCATCGGCGGGGACCTCGCCCGCGCGTTCGATCTGCGCGAGGCCGGCGGAGGAGAGCGTCACGCTGCGCACCGGCAATTCGGTGGCGAGCGCGGTCGAGGCAGTCAGCAGGAAGGCCAGGGTCAGGCGGCGCATGGCGGTGTCCTCTCGTCACACGGATGGCACCCTGCGCCGGAGCTGTGGCGCGCATGGGGCCGATTGGGGCGGAGCCGCGTCAGCCGCCGCCCATGTCAGGCGCGCCGGAGGGTAGGGAGGGCCACGGCACGGGTCCAGCGATGCCGCGTGACAGGACTGAAGCGCTTCAGCGCGCCGTGCGATGCCTCACAGGAAGGCGGGCAGCAGCGATCCGACCATCAGCAGCGCCATGGCGATGTTGAAGCCGCGCAGGGCGACCTCGGTGCGCAGCACCCGTGCCGCCCCGGCGCCAAGGCCGGCCCAGACCAAGGTGCAGGGCAGGCCGACCAGGGTGAAGACGGCGGCGATGCGCAGCGTCTCGGACAGCGTGTCGCCCGCCGGCGTGGTGAAGGCGGGAATGGCGGCGAGCGCGATCATCCACGCCTTGGGGTTCACCCATTGGAACAGCGCCGCGCCCGTGAAGCCGAGTGGGGGGCGTGACGGGCCCTCGCCGGGCGCGCCGGCGCGCGCGATCTTCCAGGCGAGCACCAGCAGCCAGGCCGCTCCGCCCCATTTCAGCACCGCATGCAGCAGCGGCCAGGCGGCGAAGGGGCCGGCCAAGCCCATGCCCACGATCACCAGCATCGCCGCGAAGCCAATGGCGATGCCGAGCATGTGCGGCAGCGTCGCGCGGACCCCATGATTCGCCGCGGCGGCAGCGACCATCAGGACGTTCGGCCCGGGCGTCACCGAGGTCGCGACCGCGAAAGCGAGCAACGGGAGGAGCGTTTCCATGGCCGAAGGTTAGGACCGTGGGGCTGACCTGTGCACGCGCTCTTGCCGAAATGCCCATGCGCGTGTCGCATGGCGACATGCGTCACAGGAGCGAAAGCAATGTCAAGCGAGTCCCCCGAACAGCGCCTGGCCGCGTTGGGCCTGACCCTTCCGGACGTGCCGAAGCCCATCGGCACCTATGTTCCCTATCGGGTGGAAGGCAACCTGCTGTGGACTTCCGGGCAGGGGCCGCGCGTGATCGAGGGGCCGCGCCCGCGCGGCAAGGTGCCCAGCGAGATGAGCGTCGAGGACGCCTATGCCGCTGCGCGGCTGGTGGGCCTCGGCCTGCTCGCCGCGGCGGCTGAGGGCGCAGGCGGGCTGTCCAAGCTCAAGGCGATCAAGGTGCTCGGCATGGTCAATGCCGACCTCGACTTCGAGGACCATCCGAAGGTCATCAACGGCTGCTCGGATCTGTTCGTGGCCGTGCTGGGCGAGAACGGGAAGCATGCGCGCTCGGCGGTGGGCTTCGCCTCCCTGCCTGGCCGCATCCCGGTCGAGATCGAGGCGATCTTCCGCATCCTCGACTGACGGCGCGGAAACGGGGCCTTGTCGCTCCTGGGGCCCCGCGGCTGCGCCTGCCGAGCGCAGCCCGGCGGCGTTGCGCGCCATGCGCCTGGAGGAATTGCTCCCGCTCGATCGCCCGGCCCGGGCCGTGGTCGGACGTTTCGACTTCTCGCCGCTACGCCATCGGTTTGCCGCGCCCCGGGGTTTCGCCGGGCCGCGGGCGGCCATGCAGGCCGGGATGCCATGGCGGCGCCGACCCTGGCCGGCGTGCCGGACCCCGGGCCAGGAAGACAAGCGGGCGCTTCTACTCCGCCCGGATGTTCTGCTCACGGATGAGGCGACCCCACAGGACGGTCTCATCCGCCAGGGTGCGGCGCAGCGCCTCGCCGTCGCCGGGCGTCAGGGCGACGCCCTGGGCAGCCATGCGGGCGATCAGGTCGGTGTCGGTCGTCGCCTCCCGCAGGGCGGCGCCGGCACGCGCGACGATCGGCGCGGGCAGGCCGGCCGGGCCGAACAGCCCCTGCCAGAAGACGCCGTCATAGCCCGGCAGCACATCGGCGATGGGTGGCAGGTCCGGCACCGCCGCGGCGCGTTCCTTCGAGGATATGGCGAGCCCGCGCGTCACCCCGTCCCGGATCACGGGCAGGGCTTCCTGCACCGCGCTGAACATGCCCTGGATGCGGTTCTCCCGCAGGTCCAGCAACCCCGCCGCGCCGCCGCGATAGGGGACATGGACCACATCGATCCCCGCGCGGGCGCGGAACAGCTCCAGGCACAGATGGTTCACCGCGCCGGTGCCGGAGGAGCCGAAGTTCAGCTTCCCCGGATTGGCCTTGGCGTAGGCGATCAGCTCCGCCGTGTTGCGCGCCGGCACCGAGGGATGGACGTGCAGCACGAAGGCGGTGCGGAACACCGTGCCGATCGGCGTCAGTTCCTTCTGCGGGTCCTTCGGCGTCAGGTTCGGCTGGAGCGCCGGATTGATGGCGAGCGTCGAAGTGCCCATCAGCAGCGTGTAGCCATCCGGCCGTGCCTGGGCGGCCGCGGTGTTCGCCAGCGCCGTCGCGGCGCCGGGGCGGTTCTCCAGCACCATCGTCTGGTTCAGCGCACGGCCCATGCGCTCGACAACGGCACGCGCCGCGAAATCGGTGACACCGCCGGGCGGGTAGCCGAGCAGTACCGAGACGGAGCGGCTCGGCCAGGCATCCTGCGCGGCGGCGGGGCGGAGCAGGGCGGGCAGGGCAAGCGGCGCCCCGAGCCATGCGCGGCGGGTGATCATCGTCGTTTCCTCCATGTCGTTGCGCATAGCCTGCCCGCGCCCGGCGTCGGCCTCAAGCCCGCGCAACAGCTCTGTCATCTGGGCGTCATCGGCCAGTCACGCCCCGCTGCTACTGCGCCGCAGCACGGAGGCGGGACGCGATGCTGGAAATCGACGGGCTGACGCGCCGCTTCGGCGCCAAGACAGCGGTGGATGCCGTCTCGCTCGCGATTCCGGGCGGGCAGATGGTGGGCGTGATCGGACGTTCGGGTGCAGGCAAGTCGACGCTGTTGCGCATGATCAACCGGCTCGGTGATCCGACCGAGGGACGCATCCGCTTCGACGGCACCGACATCACGACGCTGAACGGCCGCGCGCTGCGCGACTGGCGCATGCGCTGCGCCATGATCTTCCAGCAGTTCAACCTCGTGCAGCGGCTCGACGTGCTGACCAATGTGCTGGTCGGGCGGCTGAACCGGCGGCCGATGCTGTCCTCGCTGCTGCGCCTGTTCACGGCGGAGGAGCGCGCGATGGCGCTCGCCGCCCTCGATCGCTTCGACCTGGCCGAGACCGCGTTGCAGCGGGCCGACACGCTCTCCGGCGGGCAGCAGCAGCGCGTGGCGATCGCCCGCGCCATGCTGCAGGAACCGCGCATCATCCTGGCGGATGAGCCGATCGCGAGCCTCGATCCGCGCAACTCGCGCATCGTCATGGAGTCGCTGCGCGCGGTGAATCGCGAGGGCATCACCGTGCTGGTGAACCTGCACGACCTCGCCACCGCGCGCGAATATTGCGACCGCATCGTCGCGCTGAATGCCGGCCGGCTCGTCTTCGACGGCCCGCCCGAAGAGCTGACCGCGGCGCGCATTGCCGAGGTCTATGGCGTCAGCGAGGCCGAATTCGCCGCCGAGGCCGCCGCCGCGGTCGGCGCCACGCCTCGTCCCGTCGCCATTCACGCCTGAAGAACCAGGAGAACGCAGATGATCACCCGTCGTACCCTCGCCGGCCTCGGCGCCGGCGCGCTGATCGCGCCCGGCCTTGCCGTCGCGCAGCAGCAGCCCGCGCAGCCGACGATGCGCCGCACGCTCGACGCCACCACCACCATGCCGGAAGCCGGGAAGCGCCCGTGGGCGGAGCAGGTGCCGCAGCTCCGCATCGGCCTGCTCGGCGGCGAGAACGAGGCTGACCGCCTTGGCCGCTTCGGCGCCTATCGCGACCTGCTGGAGGAGACCTTCAAGGTCCCGACGCGCCTGTTCCCGGCGACCGACTACGCCGGCGTGCTGCAGGCCTTCTCGGCCGCGCAGATCGAGATGGCCTCGCTCGGCGCCTCCGGCTACGCCGGCGCCTGGCTCGACACCAATGGCGGCGTGCAGCCGCTCGTGGTGCCCGAGGAGAATGACGGTTCGATCGCCTATGTCTCGGTGCTGGTGGTTCGCGCCGACAGCGGCATCACCACTCTCGAGCAGATGCGCGGCAAGTCGCTCGCCTGGGCCGACCCGAACTCGACCTCGGGCTACCTGATCCCGCGCTTCGCGCTGCGCCGCCAGGGCATTGGCGTCGAGAGCGGCCAGTATTTCTCCCGCACCGGCTTCGCCGGCGGGCATGAGCAGGGCGTCGTCGCCGTGCTGCAGAAGCAGTATGACGGCGCCTGCACCTGGGCCTCGGGCCAGGGCGACCCGGCGCAGGGCTACAGCCGCGGCAACCTGCGCGCGATGGTCGAGAAGGGCATGCTCAACATGGCCGATCTGCGCGTGATCTGGACGTCCGATCCGATCCCGAACGGCCCGCTCGCCGTGCGCACTGCGCTTCCGGCCGCCTTCAAGGAAGACATGACGCGCTTCCACCTGGCCCTGCCGAAGACGCATCCGGACATCTACCAGCAGATCGAGCGCGGCGGCGGAACGGGGTATCGCGAGGTCACCCACCAGACCTTCGACATCATCGTCGAGCTGCGTCGCGAAGAAGCCGCCGCCCGTCGCCGGCGTTCGTGAGCGCATCTTACGCCACCGGCCTCCCCGCGGTGATCCGCGGGGAGGAAGCCTACCAGGCCGCCCGCCGGGAGAAGCGCCGCCAGGTGCTGCTCGGCGCGGCGATCCTGCTCGTTTGCCTGGCGATCTCCGCCTGGGTCAGCGAGGCGCGTCCTTCCACGCTCTGGGCCGGCCTGCCGCGCATCGGCGAGTATTTCGGCAAGATCCTGCCCGACCTCCGCTGGCACGCGCTGTTCGCGAATGCCGAGACGGAAGGCTCGATCGCCTTTTGGCTGTATCGCCTTCCCGAATGGTCCTGGCTGATTTTCGAGACCGCGAACATGGCGGCGCTGGCGACGCTGATGGGGTCCGCCGTCGCCCTGCTGCTGTGCTTCCCGGCAGCGCGCAACATCGCGCCCTCGCCGTTGGTCTATCACCTCGCGCGGCGCTCGCTCGAAGCGATGCGCACCGTGCCCGAGATCGTCTATGCGCTGATCTTCGTCTGGGCTTTCGGCGTCGGGCCGCTCGCGGGCATCCTGGCGATCGCGCTGCATTCGGCCGGCGCCAATGGCAAGCTGTTCGCCGAAGCCATCGAGAATGCCGACCTCAAGGCCTGGGAAGGCGTGCAGAGCACCGGCGGATCCTGGGTCCATGCCTGCCGCTTCGCCGTGCTGCCGCAGGTGCTGCCCAACATCCTGTCCTATCTGCTGCTGCGCTTCGAGGTGAACATCCGCTCCGCGAGCGTCATCGGCTTCGTCGGCGCCGGCGGCATCGGTGAGGAGCTCTACAAGGTGATCTCCTTCAACTACTACGAGGAGATCAGCGCCATCGTGCTGCTGATCGTCCTGACCGTGTCCTGCGTCGACCTCGTCTCCGAGCGGCTGCGCCACGCCGCGATCGGGCGGCTGGAGGCAGCGCGATGAATGCCCCCGCCAATGTCGCGATGTGGCGGGAACGCATGCCCGCCGCCTTTGGCGCGACGCCGTCCCAGCGCGCTCTGCGCAGCGTTGGCTGGGCGGCCTTCGCCATCTGGCTGATCGGCGCGCTGTGGTATTTCGGCTTCACGCCGCAGCGGCTGTGGAACGGGCTGTCGGGCCTCGGGACCATCGTGCGGCTGATGATCCCGCCCTCGCCGGGCGAGCTCTGGCTCGACATCCTCAAGGGCCTGGCGGAGAGCGTCGCCATGGCCTTCCTAGGCACCTTCATGGCCGCGCTGATCGCGGTGCCGCTCGGCTTCCTCGGTGCGCGGAACGTCGTGACGAATGTGCTGCTGCGCTTCTCCCTGCGGCGGCTGCTGGATGGGTTGCGCGGCGTTGATCAGCTGATCTGGGCGCTGGCCTATGTGCGCGCGGTGGGGCTCGGGCCGCTTGCCGGCGTGCTCGCCATCTTCACCACCGACGTCGCGGTGATCGCCAAGGTCTATGCCGAGGCGATCGAGAATGCCGAGAAGCGCCAGGCCGAGGGCGTGGTCGCCGCGGGGGGCGGGCGGCTTGCCGCCATCCGCTTCGGCGTGCTGCCCCAGGTCGCGCCGGTGATGCTGGCCCAGGCGCTGTACTTCTTCGAGAGCAACACGCGTTCCGCAGCGATCCTCGGCGTGGTCGGCGCCGGCGGCATCGGGCTGCAGATCGCCGAGCGCATCCGCGTCCGCCATTGGGACGAGGTCGCCTTCATCATCATCCTGATGATCGTGACTGTCGCCATCATCGACACGATCTCGGGTCGCGTCCGCCGCCGGCTGATCGGCATGCGCCACTGACCTTCGGCTGCCGCTGCCACGCATGTGGCAGCGACGCGGCCGAAACCCGGCGCGATTGCCCCGCCGTGGCCCTCAACTCCCCAGAATGCTGCGCGTTGATGACCTGATGGCGCCCCAAGCGTCCAGGGAGACCAAGACCATGCGCAGCATCATCAGGCCCGGTACGCGCGCAGCCATCCTGGCCTTGCCTCTCCTGATCCTGCTACCCGGCCCCTTGCCGGCGCAGCCCTTGCAGCCTGCCGCGGCGACCACCGATGCGCAGGCCGCGGACGTCGCCGATCCGCCGACCCGCGTGGGACGGCTTGCGCGCATGACCGGGCAGGTATCCTACCGTCTGCCGAGGGAGGACACCTGGCAGCAGGCCGTGCAGAACATCCCGATCACCGAAGGCAATGCGATCTATGCCGCGCCCGGGGCCCGTGCGGTGCTGGAGGTGGGTCAGAGCCGTATCGCGCTGGAAGGCGGGACCGACCTTCAGATGGCGGCGCTGGATGATGCGGTGTTTGCGGCGACGCTGCCGCGCGGCGCGGCCTATGTCGTCATGGCCGGCCTGGCGCCACAGGAGATCGCGCAGATCGTGACACCCGAGGCTGGCGTGACCCTCGCCACCGAGGGCCGCTATCTGATCGAAGTGCCCGCGGAGGGGCCGGGCCGTGTGGCGGTGCTGGAAGGTGAGGCGTTGCTGGCGACCGCCTCGGGCGAACTGCGCCTGACCTCCGGCCAGGCGGCGATCCTGACGCCCGGCGCGGAGCCGCGGATCGAGCAGGCTGGGCCTGGTTCGCCGTTGGTGGCCTGGGCGGATGGGGCATTGCCGCGCCAGAGG
Source organism: Roseomonas alba (assembly GCF_019430885.1). Lineage (GTDB taxonomy): Bacteria > Pseudomonadota > Alphaproteobacteria > Acetobacterales > Acetobacteraceae > Neoroseomonas > Neoroseomonas alba. The sequence goes on from NZ_JAHYBZ010000001.1 coordinate 617,377, forward strand.
GTGGCCATTCCTGCGGCGGCGCAGGGCATGACCGGCATCAGCGAACTCGCTGGCCATGGCACCTGGGCGAATGCCCCGGACTACGGCCAGGTCTGGTATCCGAACGTGCAGCAGGGCTGGGCACCCTATCGCGACGGATCCTGGCAATGGGTGGATCCCTGGGGCTGGACCTGGGTGGATGCGCAGCCCTGGGGGTATGCGCCGTCACATTACGGTCGCTGGGTGCAGGTCGGGTCGCGCTGGGCCTGGGCGCCGGTCGTCGCCGCGGTGGTGAATGCGCTCGCGCCGCGACCCGTGTGGTCGCCGGCGAATGTGCGCTTTTTCGGGGGCGGGCCGCGGGACCGGGGCTATGCGCCGGTCGGCTGGGTGCCCCTGGCGCCGCGCGAGGCCTATTACCCCTGGTATCGCGCCTCCCCGCGCTACGTGGAGCAGGTGAATGCCCGCTACGTGACCGATGTGCGGGAGGTAACGACGATCTGGGTGCGCGACCGCGGCCGCGGTCCGCGGGAGCCGATCGACCAGTACCGGAACCGCCGCTGGGCGACCGTCGTGCCGGCGGAGGCGATGCGCGACTCCCGGCCGGTTCGCGCATCCCTGCGCCGGGTCGGGACCGAGGATTGGCGCCGGCTGGCCGCGATCCAGGATGGTCCGCCTCGGCCCGGTCCGCGGACCCGGGGTCTGACGGCCCAGGACGCCCAGCGTTTCGGCATCGCGCCCGATCGGCTCCGTGCGCCGCTGACCCGGCAGGGACCGCCGGCGGACCGCCATGTGGCGTTGCGCGAACGGCTTCCCGACGAAGAACAGGCCCGCCCGCGCGACGGACGGTTCAACCCGCCTGATCGCGCGACGTCCCGGCCGGCGCCGTCAAGCGATGCGCGCCAGGGCGATCGCGACGAGGCGCAGCGTGCCGCTGTCGAGCGGCAGCGTCGCCTGATGGAGGAACAGCGCCGTCGTGCCGTGGCTGAGCGCGCCAGCCGGGGCGACGAGTCCCGGCGGGATGCGGTGCGTGGCGCGGCTCAGCAGCAGGGCCAGGAGCAGCAGCGCCGAACCGCTGACGAACAGCAACGTCGTGGGGCCGAGGAACGGCAGCGGCACGAGGAACAGCAGCGTCGTGGGGCCGAGGAACGGCAGCAGCGCGAGGAGCAGCAGCGTCGTGGGGCTGAGGAACGGCAGCAGCGCGAGGAGCAGCAGCGTCGTGGGGCTGAGGAACGGCAGCAGCGCGAGGAGCAGCGTCGCGCGGCTGAGGAACGGCAGCAGCGCGAGGAGCAGCAGCGTCGTGGGGCTGAGGAACGGCAGCAGCGCGAGGAACAGCAGCGTCGTGGGGCTGAGGAACGGCAGCAGCGCGAGGAGCAGCAGCGTCGCGGGGCCGAGGAACGGCAGCAGCGCGAGGAGCAGCAGCGTCGCGGGGCTGAGGAACGGCAGCAGCGCGAGGAGCAGCAGCGTCGCGCGGCGGATCAACAGCAACGTCAGGCACAGGACCAGCAGCGTCGCGCGGCGGAACAGCAGCAGCGCCAGGCACAGGACCAGCAGCGTCGCGCGGCGGAACAGCAGCAGCGCCAGGCGCAGGAACAGCAGCGTCGCGCAGCGGAACAGCAGCAGCGCCAGGCACAGGACCAGCAGCGCCGCGCGGCGGAGCAACAGCAGCGCCAGGCACAGGACCAGCAGCGTCGCGCCGCGGAACAGCAGCAGCGCCAGGCACAGGAACAGCAGCGTCGTGCGGCGGAGCAACAGCAGCGCCAGGCGCAGGAGCAGCAGCGTCGAGGCGCCGAACAACAGCAGCGTCAACGGGAGGCAAATCGCGGCCGTGGCCGCGATCGCGACGAGAACTGACGCCGGAACCGGAGCGGCCGGCGCGCCGCTCCGGCTTGTCGGCCTTCAGCTCATCGAGATCGGCGTCAGATCCTGGAACCAGGACTGCGCCTGCACAAAACCCTTCACCCGCGTGCTCATCGCCCGGGGGTTCATGTCGTGCGCGACGAACAGGAACAGCGCGTCGTCCAGGACCTTGTCATGGAGCTGCTTCAGCAGCGCGTCCTGCGCGGTCGTGTCGAAGGTCTGGTACACCTGATTGATGATCGCGTCGTAGGACGGGTCGTTCAGGTAGCCCCAGTTGTTCGCCGTCGGCGGCGTCAGGTCCGACTTCAGCAGCCGCACCAGCGCCGTGTACGGATCGAGCGCGGTGTAGGACACGTTGATCGCATCGCAGCCACGCGCCGAGGCGGCGCCCGCACCCTCGCGCCAGGTCGACAGGAGGGAGTTCCAGTCGAACACCTCGAAGGTCACCTCGATGCCGACTTCCTTCAGCATCTGCTGAAGCGCCTCGTTCATCGGCAGCACCTGCATCTGGCCCGAGCCGGAGGAGGAGATGGCGACCTTGGTGCGCATCGGCGTACGCGGTGTGATGCCGGCCTCGGCGAGCAGCTTCTTCGCCGCATCCGGGTCGTAGGTCAGGCGTGGGCTGCGCACCGGGTTCCAGGGACCGCCGACGGGAACGAGACCGCCGCCCTCGAGCATCGTGCCGGCCAGCATGTCCTTCATGCCGGTGCGGTCGATGGCGAGGTTCGCGGCGCGGCGCACGCGCACGTCGCGCCAGGGCGAGCCCTCCTTCAGGTTCAGGTGCCAGGTCCAGTTGTGGCCGTACTGGTTGGTGACGATGTTGAAGCCGGCCTGGCGCAGGGACGGGATGGCATCGGGCGGCGGGGCCTCGATGAAATCCACCTGGTTGGAGCGCAGCGCGGCGACGCGGGTATTCGCTTCGGGCAGCGGCAGCAGGGTGACGCGGCCGACCTTGGGGGTGCGCCGCTCCTCCCAGTAATCCGGATTCCGCACCAGGATGGCGCGTTCGCGGATCGAGAAGGTCTCCAGCTTGAAGGGGCCCGTTCCGACCGGCTGGGTCAGGAACTTGTCGTTGTCGCGGCCCGCGGCTTCCCAGGCGGCGCGGTGCGTGATGCCGACCCAGGTGGCGCCATAGGGGACGAGGCTGTCGACGGTGCGCGTCTCGACGATGAAGGTGTTGGGGCCTTCGGCGTACCAGTTCACCAGCGTCGGCATGCGGCTGCGCACCTGGGCGGAACCGCGCGGGTCGAATTCCGGCGCGTCGTTCTTGAAGGCGCGGTTGTAGGAGAAGACGATGTCCTCGGCGGTCAGGATCTTGCCGTCGTGGAACTTCACATTCTCCCGGATGGTGAAGATCCAGCGCTTGTCATTGGCCGGATCGACCCGCCAGGCGGTGGCGAGGCCCGGGCGCAGCGGCGCCGGCTTGTCGCTGATCGACAGGTCCCACTGCACGAGCTGGTCGTAGAGGGTGATGCCCATGAAGCGATGCCCCTCGGCGCCCTGATCGGGCATGCCGTTGGACAGAGGCACGGCGGAAGCAGTCATGCCGACGCGCAGATTGGTCGTGGGTGCGCCCTGGGCCAGGGCGAGGTCGTAGGGCAGCACTGCGGCCATACCGAGGGCCGCGCCACCGCCGAGCAGGCGCCGGCGGTTGATCGTCTGATGCATCAAGGTCTCCGCTGCATCGGGTTGCAGGGGACGGATATAGAAGGCGTCAGGGGACCTCTGCGCCGAAAAACGGCAAAAGGCGCGGCACTGGGCAGCAATTCTGCCATGAGCCCGGAAACTGGGCAGTTATCGTGCCATGGCGAGGCATAAAAAAAGGCCGCCGGACGATCCGGGCGGCCCTGGCCGGTGTCGGCGGGACACCCGCCGACTATTCCTCGCGGTCGCGCTGATGGGCCTGGGACTGGGCGGCCAGGGCACGTGCCATCTGGCTCAGCGCTTCCTGGTGCTTGTCGTTGTCGATCAACGCGAAGTTGCGCGCGAGTTCGAGGAACATGCGCTGGCGCGGCGAGACCGGCTGGGCCTCCCCGCCGGGCTGCAGCCCCTCGAAGAAATAGGATACCGGCACGCTGAGCACCTGGGCGATCTCGAACAGGCGGCCGGCGGAGATGCGGTTCAGGCCCCGCTCATACTTATGGGCCTGTTGATAGGTGACCCCGATCATCTTCGCGAGCTGCTGCTGCGACAGGCCGAGCATCGTCCGCCGCTCGCGGATTCGCGCGCCGACATGATGGTCGACGAGGCTGGCGCGCTGGATCGCGCCATCGTCCACGCCGGTCTCGATGTCATGGTCGTGTGAGGCAGGCTTCATCATCATGGTGGCGAACCTACTCTAGCGCCCTCAGGGTGTGCCAGCAACTAAGTTCTCTACTTATGCGCGAATCGCGCAGGTGTGATGGCGCATCAAACTTTACCACGTCCTTCTCGCAAAAGCGCGAGTTCTTTGCGCAAGTTTTCAACTTCAGCCTTCAGCGCGTCAACCTCGGCGGGCGCGTCCTCCCGCCGGCCGAAGGGGGCGAAAAGGCTCATGGCGCGTTCCATCATGGCCATATTCTGCTTGCCCACTTCCTCGAGGTTCGGGAAGGGCAGAAGGCCGCCGATCGTGTGCTCCATGGTGCGCCGCATCTGGTCCTGCTGCCGGGCGAAAGACGCCATGGCAAATTCCAGGTAGCGCGGCACAAGTCCCTGCAGGTTGTCGCCGTAATATCCGATCAATTGCCGCAGAAAAGCGGTCGGCAGAAGGTTCTGTCCGCCCTTGCTTTCTTCCTCGACAATGATCTGGGTCAGCACCGACCGCGTGATGTCATCGCCGGATTTGGCATCATAGACGACAAAGTCGCGGCCTTCGCGCACCATCTTCGCCAAGTCGTCCAGCGTGACGTAGGTCGAAGCCTCGGTGTTGTAGAGTCGCCGATTCGCGTATTTCTTCACCACGACGGGCGGGACTGCTGTTTCGCTCCCCTGCGCGCCGCTTGTCGCTGCACTGCCGGCCATCGACATCACGCCTCGCTCTTGTTCCTTCGCGCCGCACCCTAGACGCTCAACGCGGTGCAGCGAAAGCAGCAAATTCCGCACGTTCCTTCAGACCGCCTGTGCGGCTATGGTCCGCCGCGCGAGGAACCCCCCTATGGAACCGCCTGAGGATCTCGACAGCCTCGCGGAGGACTGGATCGCGCTGTGGCAGAGCGAGATCGCCGGACTGGCCGCCGATCCGGAACTGGCCGAGCAATGGGCCGCCTGGGCTGCGCTCGGCGCGGCATGGATGCGTGCGGCCACGGCCATGGCCCCGCGGATGCGGCCCGATGGGCATGACCGGACCCCTGCGCCGCCGGGGCCCCCGCCCGCTGCCGCTCCATCTGGGCCTGGCGGGGATGCGGGCCATGGCGGCGGCCAGCAGCCTGCCGGCGACGCCATGGCCAAGCGCTTGGCCGAACTCGAGCGCCGCCTGGCCGATCTCGAAGGCGGGACAGGCGGAACGGGACCGGATCCTCGGCGCCCTCGCGGCCGGCGGCCACGGGCCTGAGGCCTTCGGCAAGGCGGTCCTGACGCGCCTCGCCCGCGCCGACCGGGCGCTGATCGCCGGCATGGCCGCCTATCGCCGCCATCCCTGGACCCGGGAGATGGCCGACCCGCCGGTGCTCTGGTCCGAGGGCGGGTCGCGCCTGCTGGATTTCGGCGGCGAGGGGCCGGCGGTGCTGTTCGTCCCGTCCCTGGTCAACCGCGCCTATGTGCTGGACCTGACGCCGGAACGCTCGCTGATGCGCTGGCTGCCGGGGCAGGGCTTCCGCACCCTGCTGCTGGATTGGGGCTGGCCGGGGGAGGCGGAACGCAACTTCACCCTGACGGACTACGTCGCCGGCCGGCTCGAACGCGCCCTCATGGCGGCCCCGGGGCCGGTCGTGCTCGCGGGATACTGCATGGGCGGGCTGCTGGCGCTCGCCGCCGCCCTGCGCCGGCCAGACCGGGTCCATGCCCTGGCCTTGCTGGCGACGCCCTGGGATTTCCATGCCGGGCCCGACGGGCCGCGCCGCGCCCGCACCGCCGCTGCGCTGCTGCCGGGGCTCGACGCGCTGATGGAACCCACTGGCGCGCTGCCGGTCGATGCCATCCAATCGCTTTTCGCCATGCTCGACCCCTATGGGGTGGCGCAGAAATTCCGCGCCTTCGCCCGGCTGCGGCCGGACAGCGAACGCGCCAGCCTCTTCGTGGCGCTCGAGGACTGGCTGAATGACGGCGTGCCGCTGCCCGCACCGATCGCGCGGCAATGCCTGGGCGGCTGGTATGGGCGCAACGAGCCGGGGCGCCTCGTCTGGCGCATCGCCGGCCAGATCATCGACCCGGCCGCGTGGGCCGGTCCGGTCTTCACCGCCATGCCGGAACGCGACCGCATCGTGCCGCCGGCCTCGGCCATGGCGGCCGCGCTGCGCTTCCGCCAGGGGGATGTGCATGTCGCCGCAGGGGGGCATATCGGCATGGTCGCCGGAACCGGGGCCGAGTCGGCACTCTGGCAGCCGATGACGTCATGGCTCAGACGCTTGTAGCCACCCCCCAGGCGAGCGCAGGATGCCGCTCAAATCCACTTGGGAGTAGCCGCTGTCATGACTGAGATCGTTATCGCCTCCGCCGCCCGCACGCCGGTCGGCTCCTTCAACGGGGCCTTCGCCTCCGTCCCGGCGCATGCGCTCGGCACCGCCGCGATCAGGGCCGCGATGGAGCGGGCGAAGGTCGAGGGCGCCGAGGTGGACGAGGTCATCATGGGCCAGATCCTGACCGCCGCCTCCGGCCAGAACCCGGCCCGCCAGGCCTCGGTGAACGCCGGCATCCCGGTCGAGCACACCGCCTTCGGCATCAACCAGCTCTGCGGGTCCGGCCTGCGCGCGGTGGCCCTCGCCGCCCAGCAGATCGCCTCGGGCGACGCGACGATCATGGTCGCCGGCGGGCAGGAGAGCATGACCCAGGCCCCGCATGCCCAGCAGCTCCGCGTCGGGCAGAAAATGGGCGACCTCGCGCTGATCGACACCATGCTGCGCGACGGGCTGATGGACGCCTTCCACGGCTACCACATGGGCAACACCGCCGAGAACGTCGCCCAGAAGTTCCAGCTCACCCGCGCCGAGCAGGACGAGTTCGCCTTCAACTCCCAGCGCAAGGCCGGCGAGGCGATGAAGTCCGGCCGCTTCAAGGACGAGATCGTCCCGGTCACGGTGAAGGGCCGCAAGGGCGACATCGTCGTCAGCGACGACGAATACCCGAAGCCCGAGACCACGATGGAAGTGCTCGCCAAGCTGCGCGCGGCCTTCGCCAAGGACGGCACGGTCACGGCCGGCAATGCCTCGGGCATCAATGACGGCGCCGCCGCGGTGGTGGTGATGACGGCGGCCGAGGCCGCGAAGCGCGGCATCACGCCGATGGCGCGCATCGTGTCCTGGGCGACCGCCGGCGTCGATCCGTCGATCATGGGCACCGGCCCGATCCCGGCCTCGCGCAAGGCGCTGAAGAAGGCCGGCTGGACGGTCAACGACCTCGACCTGATCGAGGCGAACGAGGCCTTCGCCGCTCAGGCGCTCGCGGTGAACAAGGATCTCGGCTGGGATACGTCGAAGGTGAACGTGAATGGCGGGGCCATCGCGCTCGGCCATCCGATCGGCGCCTCGGGCGCCCGCGTGCTGACCACCCTGCTGTTCGAGATGCAGAAGCGCGACGCGAAGAAGGGCCTCGCGACGCTGTGCATCGGCGGCGGCATGGGCGTCGCCATGTGCCTGGAACGCTGAGGGGCGCTTTCCCCGGGCGGTGCTCAGACGGGAGAGGGGCTTTGCCCCTCTCCAGACCTCTTCCGCACCAAAGGCCTTTCGGCCTTTGCCGGGATGGCTTGGAGGGGCAAAGCCCCTCCAACTCGACAGCGGAAGAATGAGGGCAGTCGGCCGCATCCCCGCCTGATGCGGCCCGGTGCTTCCCACCCTTGCCGGACCTGGTGTTCACGCTACCTTCGGGGAAACCCCGAGGGATCCCGACATTATGGATGGACACCAGACGCCTGCCGCCCAGGCGGCGATGACCTTGCGCTATGGCGCCGGCGCCGAGCCCAAGCCGGGCCCGTGGAACGACACGCTGGCGCTGCTGCTCTCGCACCGTTCGGTGCGCGGCTTCCGCCCCGATGCGTTGCCCGACGGCACGACCGAGACGCTGGTCGCCGCCGCGCAATCGGCCGCCACGTCCTCGAACCTGCAGACCTGGTCGGTGGTCGAGGTGACCGATCCCGCCGTGCGCAAGGAACTGGCGGCGATTGCCGGCAACCAGAAGCATGTCGAGATCTGCCCGCTCTTTCTCGTCTTCCTTGCCGACGTCTCGCGCAATGCGCGCCTCGCCGAAGCCGAGGGCAAGGACCTCGTCGGCCTGCCCTATCTCGAGTCCTTCCTCGTCGCTTCGATCGACGCGGCGCTCGCCGCGCAGAACGCGGTGGTGGCGGCGGAAAGCCTCGGCCTGTCCACCGTCTATATCGGCGCGCTGCGCAACGACGTGACGCGGGTGGCCGAACTGCTCGGCCTGCCGAAGGGCGTCGCACCCGTCTTCGGCCTGTGCGTCGGCCACCCCGCCGCCGGGCGCGAAGGGGAGGTGAAGCCCCGCCTGCCGCAGGAGGCTGTGCTGCATCGTGGCACCTATGACGCCGCGGATGCCGGGCACCGTGCCGCCTATGACCCGCGCATGGCCGAATTCTCCCGCCGCAATGAGATGGCGGCGGATAACTGGACGCAGCGCGTCATCGCGCGGCTCGGCACCCTGACCGCCCTGCGCGGCCGTGACAAGCTGAAGGAGGCGCTGATCGGCCTGGGCTTCCCCCTGCGCTGATCACACGCCGCGCGCGGCCCCAGGCGGGGTGGTGCGCGGTGTGATGCCGTTCCTGTTGCGCCGCGGTGCAAATCTGTAACGTCCGGATCGATGCTGACCCGTGACGAGAACGTGCCGCCGGACCCGGTGGCCGCGCCCCCGACCGTTTGGCGCCCATCGACGAGCCTGCTGCTGGCAGGCCTGATCCTTGGCGCCTTTCTGATCCGGTGCCTCGGACTGTTCAGCGATCCGGTCTGGATCGACGAGGCGGCGAGCATCGGCATCGGCTCCTTGCCCTGGTCGGTGCTGTTCGGGGAGATGGCGCGGATCGAGGCGAGTCCGCCCGGCTACTACGCCATCGCCAAGCTGGTCGGCATCGCGGCGGGGCAGGGGGGTGCGCCGCTGCGCCTGCTCTCGGCGGCCGCGGCGGCGCTGTCGATCCTGCCACTGTGGATCTTTTGCCGCGAAGCCTTCGGGCTGCGCGCCGCCTGGCTGGCCGGGCTGATCATCGCGCTGCATGCGCTGCTGTTCCGCATGTCGCAGGATGGGCGGACCTATGCGGTGCTGTTCTTCGTCTTCTGCTGCGCGCTGCTGGCCGCCTGGCGGCTGACCGAGGCCGCGCGGCGCGGGGAGGCGGGCGTGCCGGCGGTCATCGCGCTCGGCGTCTGCCAGGGCGGCATGCTGTGGCTGCACCACACCGCGGGTATCGCCGACCTGGCGCTGAATGTCTTCGTGGTCGCGTTGCTGCTGGCGGCGCAGCAGGGCATCGGGCGCGGCATCGCGCTGCTGGTCGCGGCCGATCTGATGGGGCTCCTCATCGGCGCGGCGCCGATCTGGTGGGCCTTGCAGCACGCGATGGAAGGCGCCTTCGTCACGCGCTGGATCGCGCCGCCGGATCTCGAAGACGTGGCGCTGATCTACATCCGGGGATTGGTCGCGCCGTTCCATTCGCCGATCTCGGTGTTGACCGGCTTGTTGTCGATCGCCGGCGTCCTGATCGGTCTGCACGCCCGTCACCACGAGGGTTGGCCGGCGCGGGTGGCGCTCGTCGCGCTGCTCGGCACCGCGGCCATCCTGTTTCCCGTCCTCAGCCAGTCCTGGCCGGTGATGCTGGAGCGGACAGTGCTGTTCATGGTCGCGCCGCTTGCCGCGAGCATCGCGGCAGGCATCGCGTTGCTGCCGCGCCGCGTCTTCCTGGGCTGTGCCGCGCTGCTCGTCGGGCTGCATGGCTTCGGCATCGTCCGCTACCTCGACTGGCCGGCGCACAAGGAACGCTGGGACCATGCGGCGGTTCTGCTGCAATCCCAAGCTTCTCCCAACGACCGGATCGTGGTGACGGACAGCGTCTTCGCGGCGATCTCGCTGCGCATGGCGGCCACGGCGCGCGGAGGACTGAGCGCGCCGATCCTGGTGGTGCCGGCCGCCTCGCCGCTGGAGCAGCGGTCGGCCGCCCTGCTGGACCCCGAGGGCGACACGTCGGTGGATGCGCTCTGCACTCGGCTGCGCGGCGCCGCCACCGTTTGGGTGGTGGCCCGGCCGGTGCCGCCGATCGTGGAGAGCGATCCCGGCTTCTCGACCCTGTCCGCGGTGCGCGCGGTGCTGCGGGCGGCCGGCGGGCAGATCATCTTCGAGAGCAGCATGATCACCGTGGACATCGAACGCTGGCGGGTGCCCGGCTGCTGAGGGAGTGTTCGAGAAGACCGGCACCGGCCCGCATCGATCCGGCGATGCCCGACCGGGCCGCGCCATTGTCCGGGCGCGCCGGCTGGGCGAGGGTGGCGCCATGACGACGTCGCGCGAGATTCGCCTCAACGCCTTCGACATGGCCTGTGTGGGGCATATCCAGCAGGGGCTCTGGACCCATCCGCGGGACCGTTCGACCGACTATCTGCGGCTCGATCACTGGACCGGGCTCGCCCGGCTGCTCGAGCGCGGGCTGTTCGACGGGCTGTTCCTGGCGGATGTGCTTGGCGTCTACGACGTGCATGGCGGGTCGCAGGATGCGGCGATCCGCCATGGCGTGCAGATCCCGCTGCTCGACCCGATGCTGCTGGTGCCGGCCATGGCGGCGGTCACGCGCAACCTCGGCTTCGGCGTCACCGTGAATCTCGCCTGGGAACCGCCGGCCCTACTGGCGCGGCGCTTCTCGACGCTCGATCACCTGACGGACGGGCGGATCGGGTGGAACATCGTCACCGGATATCTCGACAGCGCGGCGCGGGCGATGGGGCTCGACCGCCAGATGGCCCATGACGACCGTTACGACATGGCGGACGAGTTCATGGGCCTGGTCTATCGCCTGTGGGAGGAATCCTGGGCCGCGGACGCCGTGAAGCGCGACCGCGCGGCCGGGGTCTATGCCGATCCGTCCCGTGTGGCCCGCATCCGCCATGAGGGCACCCAGTATCGGCTGGACGCACCGCATCTGGTGGAGCCGTCCCCACAGCGGACCCCGGTGCTGTATCAGGCCGGTGCTTCCGAGCGCGGCCGCGCCTTCGCCGCCCGGCATGCCGAATGCGTCTTCATCAATGGCGGGCCGAAGCACCATGTCGCGGCGCTGGTGCGGGACCTGCGGCGGCGTGCGGCGGCGCGCCCGATCAAGGCCTTCATGGGGGTGACGCTGATCCTCGGCCGCACGGATGCCGAGGCCCGCGACAAGCTCGAGGATTATCGCCGCTGCGCGAGCGTGGAGGCGGCGCTGGTGCATGCCTCGGCGTCGCTCGGGATCGATCTCGCGGCACTCGGTCCGGACGACGAACTGCCCGCCGCGCCGTCCGAGGCCATCCGGTCCAATGTCGAGGCGCTGCGCGCCGCAGCCCCCCACGCCACCAAGCAGGCGCTGATCGACCGCATGATCCTGGGCAGCCGCCAGCCGCCCATCGTCGGCAGCGCCGAGACGGTGGCCGCGACGCTGATCGGCTGGGTGGACGAGACGGACATCGACGGCTTCAACCTGTCCCGCACCGTGTGGCCTGAGTGCCTGGAGGACGTCGTCGCGCTGCTGGTGCCGGCCTTGCAGGAACGCGGGCGATACAAGCGCGGCTATGCGCCAGGGACCTATCGCGAGAAGCTGTTCGGGACCGGCCCGCGCCTCGTCGCGCCGCATCCGGCGGCGGCGGTAGGGCGATGATACCAGGGGCTCTTTGACCTGATCCATGGAAGCGAGAGGGGCGTTGCCTCTCCGGTTTCTTCCCACCAAAGACCGAAGGCCGTGCGGAGTGCCCGGATCCTTCCGCTGAAGGAGATCGGAGGGGCTCTGCCCCTCCAGACCACCCCGCCAAGTGCCCGGAGCACCTGGAACGCAGGAACTTGGTGCTGAGCGGGAAAATCATGCCGTTGCCCTCGAAGCGCCTTGCGGACGCAAAGGCGGGTTTCGGCGTTCTTTCTGCCATCGGCGCAGGGCGCCAAGTGACGGTTTCCAAAGGCCTCGGGCCTTTGGTGGGGTGGCTTGGAGGGGCAAAGCCCCTCCAATCTTCCATGAGCCGGCGGCGCCGATGCGGGCGAGGCAAAGCCCCCCCCGGTCAGTCGGCCGTCGCCGGCTGCCGCAGCCTGGCGTCGAAATAGGCGACCGTCCGGCGCAGCCCGTCTTCCAGCGGCACCTTCGGCTCCCATCCCAGCAGGCGCTTCGCCAGGCTGATGTCCGGGCAGCGCCGGGTCGGATCGTCCTGCGGCAGGGGGCGCTTCTCCAGGCTCGCGCCCTCGCCGCACAGGGCGATGATGCGGTCGGCGAGTTCGCGCACCGTGATCTCGTGCGGATTGCCGAGGTTCACCGGCCCGGTCACCTCGTCCGGCGTGTCCATCAGCCGCATCAGCCCCTCGACCAGGTCGTCGACGAAGCAGAAGGACCGGGTCTGGGTGCCCTCGCCATAGATCGTGACCGGCTGGCCCTGCAGCGACTGGACGATGAAGTTCGACACCACGCGCCCGTCATTGGGGTGCATTCGCGGCCCATAGGTGTTGAAGATGCGCGCCACCTTGATGCGCACGTCATGCTGGCGCTTGTAGTCGAAGAACAGCGTCTCGGCGCAGCGCTTGCCTTCGTCGTAACAGGCGCGGGGGCCGAGCGGATTGACGCTGCCGCGGTAATCCTCGGTCTGCGGATGCACCTCGGGGTCGCCATAGACCTCGGAGGTCGAGGCCTGCAGCACCTTGGCCTTCACCCGCTTGGCGAGGCCCAGCATGTTCAGCGCGCCCGAGATCGAGGTCTTGGTCGTCTGCACCGGGTCGAACTGGTAATGCACCGGGGAGGCCGGGCAGGCCAGGTTGTAGATCTCGTCCACTTCCACGTAGAGCGGGAAGGTGACGTCGTGGCGCATCGCCTCGAACTGCGGATGGGACAGCAGATGGGCGATGTTGTCCCGGGTGCCGGTGAAATAGTTGTCGACGCAGAGCACCTGGTGCCCCTGCGCGAGCAGCCTTTCGCAAAGATGGGAGCCGATGAAGCCGGCCCCGCCCGTCACCAGCACACGCTTGCGCGAAATCATGTCAGCCCCTGTGCTCCCTGCGTTCCTCGATCATCGTCTCGATCGCGTCGTCCAGTCCGCCCACGAAAGTATCCCAGGTGAAGAGCCGGGCGCGCTCCAGCCCGGCTTCCCCCAGCCGCCGGGCGAGGGCGGGGTCCTGCGCCAGCTGCACCATGCGCTGGGCGAAGGCCGCGGCGTCGTCCGGGGCCAGAAAGCCCGTGACGCCATCGGCCACGCTTTCGCGCGGGCCGCCGCGATCGACGGCAATGACCGGCTTGGCGGCGGCCATGGCTTCGAGCGGCGTCAGCCCCCAATCCTCGTTGAAGGGGGTGAAGAGCAGCGCGGTGCAGCGGTCGTAGAGCGCCCGCATCTCGGCGTCGGTATTGCCGATGCGGAACTCCACGTCACCGATCTCCCGTCCCCGCGCCATCAGCTCCTCGGCGTGGGAACGGCTCTTTTCGTCCACCATGCCGGCGACCACAAGCCGCCATCCGGGCAGGGCCTGCTTCGCCAGGGCGAAGGCCTCCAGCCCCAGGCGGATGTTCTTGGTCCACATGATCCGGCCGGAGATCAGGAAATAGGGGTCGGAGCCGCTGCCCGGGGCAATCCGCGCGCCGTCGATGCCGGGGTAGAGGACCTGGACTTTCTCGGCTGGCCACAGCCCGCCGGCGGCGATGCGCTGGCGGATCGTGTCGCTGATGGCGACGGCGGCGGAATAATGCTTCCAGCAGGCGCGGTCGATGGCGCGGTAGCCGGCTTCGAGGCCCAGCGCGAAGGGCCGGCCCGCCGGCCCCACCCGATCGAGCAGGCGGGCGCGATAGGCGTCGTCATAGACCGCGCGGAGCGGCGTGAAGGTCAGCGCCAGCACCGGCTTGTCGTGGTTGCGCAGGGTCAGCAGGTCGCCGAGTCCGTCGCAGGAAATGACCAGGGCGTCGAATTCCGACGGGTCGAGCCGCGTCCGCACGATCTGCGCCGCGGCACCGAGCACCGGCAGGTAGGATCGCCGCACCGAGACACGCGGCAGTTCCACCACGCCCGTCGCGGCGAGTTCCGGGTAGGTGCCCTGCTGGTCGTAATGGCTGGTGTAGATCCGCACCTGGTGGCGGCTGCGCCGATGGATCTCGAGCAGCGTCCGCTCAAGGCCGGACTTCAGGTAGACCCAGGGGTGGTAGAGTGCGACGCGCATCAGGCTGCCATCCTCGCCGGGGTGCTTTCGCCCAGCACATCCTCGTAGAGCGCGACCAGGGCCTCGCCATGGCGCTCCCAGGTGAAGGCGCCGGCAAGCCGCATGTTCTCTGCCCCGGCGGCGGCCAGGGCCGCCGGGTCGTTCCACAGGCGCTCTATGGCAGCGATCATGTCCGCCTCATTGCCGGGAGCGTGGCGGTACCCCGCGAAGGCAAAGGTGTCGAGGGACGAGACCACGGCGCAGCCGGCCGCCATCGCCTCGGCCACCACAAGGCCGAAAGTCTCGGCATAGGTGGGGAACAGGAAGATCCGCGCCTGCGACAGGGATCGCCAGTAATTGTCACCCGCACGTCCTTCTTCCAGTTCGAGGTTGGGTGGCGCCGCCGCCTTCAGCGCGTCGAAATCCGGCGCCCAGCCGGAGGCGCGGAAGCGGATGTGCGGCAGGGCCCGCGCGGCGGCGACGACATGGTCGTAGCCCTTCCGGCGGTCGAGCCGGCCGGCGAACAGGACGAAGGGCTCGCGCTGCACGGCGGGCGGGATACCGCCCGATTCGAGGCCCGGATGGATCGTGACGCTGCGCGCCGGATCGGCGCCCATCCCGATGCCGGCCCGCAGGGAGGGTTCGGAGAGGAAGATGATCCGGTCGTAGCGGGCGCGGACGATCCGTTCCTCGAGCCACATGCGCGCGCGGCCCTGCAGCCCGGGCTTGAGCTTGAGCCAGCCCTCGCCGAACAGGCCGAGCATCTCGCACACGATCGGGCGCTTCGCGATGCGCGCGGCGGCGAGGGCGGGCAGGGCGGCATTGTAGTTGAAGGCATGCACCAGATCATGGCGTGCGGCCTCCCGTGCGATCGTGCCGATGGCCAGCGCCATGGCCTGGCGCGGCAGGCGCAGCCGGCGCGTCGGAACGCCCTCATGCTCGGTGATGGCGGGATCGCCGGTGGTCAGCACCTGCACGCCGATGCCCTGCGCCATCAGCGCGGTCGCGGTCCGCACGGCGATGCGTTCGCCGCCGCCGCGGAAATCGGGCGGGAAGACCTCATGCACGAGCAGGACGGAACGCGGCCTCACAGCACGATCGTCCCGGCTCGGATCGAGGAGCGCAGCAGCACCGCGGCGAGGATCGTCGCGCGCGGCAGCCCGAAGACCAGCCGCGCGACCAGGTGGATCGGGTTGGTCAGCCGGCCGCGGTCGAGGAAGCGCAGCGCGAGATAGGGCAGGGTCAGCAGCAGGAAGGCCGGATGCAGCAGCACGGCGAGGATCAGCCCCAGCGCGAAGAGATCGAAGGCCGCGGTCAGCCGCGACAGGAAATAGCCGAGGAAGAGGTCGCGGCGCATCGCCGGATAGGCGCGCACCAGGGCCGGCCAGTGGCGCATCGTCGTCGGTTCCATCAGCCAGCGGCGGAAGGTGACGGGGAAGACCTCGTGATGCACCAGCGCATCCGCGGCGAAGCCGGTGGGATAGCCGGCGAGATGCACGGCCCAGCCGAGGGCGGTGTCCTCCCCGTAGAATCGCTCGCGGAAATCGGCCGGGAAGCCACCCACGGCGCGGAAGACGGCGGCGTCGTAGAAGATGTTGCAGGTCTCGTAATAGGGTGTCGGGCCGGTGACGGTGACGGTCTTCTCCAGCAGGCGGCGCGGCTGGTCGGGCCGCGGCAGGGTACGGCCCTGGACCAGGGCGAGGCCGCCCTGGATCGCCCGCACCCCGGCGGCGATCCATCCCGGCGTGGCCGCGCAGTCATCGTCGATGAAGGCGAGGATCGCGCCCTGCGCATGCTCGGCGCCGAACTGGCGCGACGGGCCGGGCCCCGAGAAAGCGGTGCGGAAATAGGCGATGGGAACCGGGCTCGCGGCGGCGCATGCGGCGACCATCTCCGCCGTGCCGTCATCGGTGTGGTTGTGCACGACGATGACCTCGAAGCGATCCGCCGGCCAATCCTGCGCGATCAGCGAATCGAGCAGGCGGCGCAGCAGGTCGCGGCGGCGATGCGTCGGCACGATGACGCTGACGAAGGGCGGGGCGTCGGTCATCGCGCCGCCCGGTCGTCGGCGACATTGCCGACCACGATGCCCTCCACCGGCCGGCGGCGCAGGCCGCCGAGGCGCGTCGGCGGGAACCAGCGCGTCTCCATCAGGCGGAAGGCTTGGCCATGCGGCACGGTGCGGCGCGCCTGCACCGCGGCACGGGCGCGCAGCGTGTCGGGGAGATTCCGGAGGTTCCACACGAAGCCGCGCAGCCTGGTGCGCTTCGGGACGTGCAGCACGGCGTCGAGCAGCGCGTGGGCGGTCGCGACGGGAATCCACCAGGCCAGCGTGCCGGCGCTGAAGCATTTGAGGCCCATGCGCAGGCGGTTCTTGACGTGATGGAAGACGAAGTCGGCATGGCTGCGCCCGATATCGCTGCCGACATGGTGGATGGCCACCGCATCCGGCACCAGGCGGCAGCGCCAGCCTTCGAGGGCAAGGCGCAGGCAGAGATCCGGCTCCTCATAGGCGTAGAAGAACCGCGCGTCGAAACCGCCCGTCGCGCGCACCGGCTTCGTACGGGCGAGGATGGCCGAGCTGTTCAGCCACAGCGCGTCGCGCGGCGCATCGGCGGCGGAGACCGGCGACCCTTCCTCAAGATCCCAGGCGAGGCCGAGCGGCGAGAGCGCGCCGCCATAGCAGTTCAGCAGTGCCCGGTTGTGACCGAAGACGAGCGGTCCGGCGACCAGGGCCAGCTGCGGATCGGCCTCCATCGCCGTGACGGTGGCGCGCGTCCAGCCCGGGTCGAGTTCCACGTCGCTGTCCACGAAGGCGCAGTAGCCGTCCTCCGGCGCCCGGGCGAGACCGGCATTGCGCGCGATGGACGGTCCCTCGGGCGCCTTGCGGTGATAGTCAAGGCGGATCGGCAGCGTGGCGGCGAGCCCGGCCACGACCTCCGCGGTGTTGTCGGTGGAGGAATTGTCCACCACCAGCACGGCGATCGCCTCCTTCGGCCAGTCCTGCGCGGCGATGGCGCGGATCGTGCGCGGCAGGTCGGGGGCGCGGTTGAAGGTCGGGATGACGAAGAGGATCGGCGCTGTCATGGCAATCCGGGCCTTATCCGCGGTGCCGTCCCCAGCACCGCCGCGATCAGCGCGAGGGTGAAGAAGGACGGGTCCCACCAGAGGGAGAAGTCGATGGTCTGCTGCACCATCTGCACGATCATCCCGCAGGTGAGGCCGACGCAGACGCCGCGCGATCCGGCCTCGGTCAGCAGGGCGCCGCGGATACCGCGCAGGATGGTCGCGACGAGCAGGATGCAGAAGCCGAGGAAGCCGAGTGCGCCGGCCTCGGCCAGCATCAGCACATAGGCATTGTGGATCGGCGCCCCGGCGCGCACGCCGGCGAGTTGGGCGAAGCGAGTCACCTGGCGCAGTTCGTCCGCGATGACCCACCAGAGCTGCCCCATGCGTTCCGGAGATCCGCCGAAGCCGATGCCGAGCAGCGGGTTCTCGCTGAACACCAGCATGCCCGCGCGATTGTAGTCGGCGCGGAAGGTGATCGAGACGCCGAAATCACCGCGGAAGCGTTCGATGATGTCGCTCAGGAAGGGCAGCAGGGCGAGCGCGATGGCGAGCAGCGCCCAGATGCCGATGCCGATCAGCGCCTTCGGCGACAGGGCGCGCAGCCAGACGCCGGCCATTGCGACGCCGATCAGCGCGACCAGCAGAAGCAGCCCCGGCCCGCGCGACTTGGTCGCGACCATGCCGGCGATGGTAATGACCGTGATGACGAGCGCGAGCAGCCGAAGCGGGGCGTGGCGCGAGAAGACCGCAACCCCGAAGGCGCCCGGCGCGAGCATCAGCAGATAGGGCGCGATCATGTTGGGATGACCGAGCGTCCCGCGTGCGCGGTTGTCGATCTCCTCGGGCAATGCGTCGGGGCCGCCGGCGCCGACGATGGACAGCAGCGACTGGCCCGCCTTGAACACCACCTGGAGCGTGCCGAGCGTCGCCTGCAGCGTGATCGAGGCGGCGAGCGCGCCGACCAGCGTCAGCCACAGGGACCGCGTCATGTTCCGGTGCAGCCAGACCAGCAGCAACGTGAACTTCACGATCCGCACCGTATCGGCGGCGGCCAGGTCCATCCTCTCCGCCACCAGGGTCGACAGCAGCGCCGCGACGAGGAAGGGCAGCACCGGCGCGGCCGCGAATTCCCGCACCCTGGGCGGCGTGGTGTCGCGCCCCAGGGCGCGCTCCAGCACGCTCGTGGCGAAGAGGCAGAACAGCATCAGGTCGGCCGGGATCCAGTAGAGCCCCTCGCCGGGCATACCGCCGAAGATCCGGTCGAAGACGTCGAAATACTGCCGGTTGTAGGTGAGGGCGAGGACGTAGAAGGCGAGGAAGACCTCCTTCGGCCGTCCCGTCCACAGGATGACCGCGCCGATCATCCCGAGCCCGAGCAGGGCCGCGAGGCCCTTGGCGCCGAGCTGGGGCAGGGCGACCGCGAGGCTCGCCGCGAGGAACCCCCCGCCGAGAACCCCGGCGGTGCCGAGCCAGTGGCGCGGATGCGGCAGGATGGTCACGGCCGGCGCAGCCCCTCGAAGCGCAGCAGGGTGATGGAATGGGGCGGCACGCGGATCGCGGTGTCGGCCCCGGCCGGTCCCAGGGATTGGCGTTCGAGCCGGATCTCGCCCTCCGCTCCCTGCTGGAAGCGACCGCGCGAGCCGACACGCGCCTGGTCTCCCCAGCGCAGGCCGGGGATGCGCAGAACGTCGGTACCGGTATTGGCGTCGGGCGCGTCGCCGGTCAGCGTCTCGGCCGTCACCAAGGCGGCGCCGGCCGCGCCGCCCAGCGTGACGCGCGTCGCGATGGCGGCGGCGGGATGGCGGTTGATCAGCAGCACGGTGGCGACATCGCGTTCGGGCGACGCACTCGCCAGCACATCGAGATAGGGCGCGGCCGTCACCCGGTCGACGAAGCCGAGGGCGCGGCTCGCATAGGTCGCGACCTCGGTGCTTGCGGCGAGCAACCCGCTCTCCATGCCGCGCGCGACCATGCGGAAGGCCATGGCCGGCGCGGTCATCGCCCACTGGTTCCCGCGCCGCCCGATCCAGCCCATGAACAGGGATTCGTTGAGCTTGAAGAAGTTCGCCAGCTCGACCGAGGGATCCTCTGCGAAGACCCGCAGCGCCGAGGCGACGAAGAGCGCCGATCCCAGCGTCTTTACATGGTCGATGAACGGGGAGGCCGGGTCGATCGCGAAGAGCGGCCCCCATTCGGTGATGCCGATGCCGATGCGCCGGCCCGGCGCGAAGCGCGCGATCTCTGCCCGCGTATCGGCGAGGTTGCGTGCGATGAGCTGCGGGAAGGCCCACATCGCCGCATAGACGTCGAGCGGATCGGCCCCGCGCGCGTCGGGTACCAGCGGCGAATAGGCGTTGTGTACGGCGAGCAGGTCGATCTCGGACCCCGCGCGGCGCAGCACCACCTCGTTCCAGTTGTCGTGCGCGTTGAATCGGTAGCGGCCGAAATTACGCAGGCCGATCGCGGCGATACGAATGTTCGGATCGACGGCGCGCATCGCCCGGGCGAACTGCACGACGCGGTCGGCATAGCGATCGGGCGTCGTCGACCCGCCCGAGGCGTCGCCAGCCATGTAGAGCTCGTTGCCGATCTCCCACCATGTCACGCGGCCGTTGCGCGGGGCGCGGCCGCCCTCGCCATTCACGTAGCGCACCCAGTCGGCGGCCAGCTCGGGCGTGCCATGGCCGGCATTGACGGTGATCAGCAGCGAGCCGCCGATCTCCTGCGCGAAGGCGAGCGCCTCGTCGGTGCCGAAGACATGGCGGAAGCGCTCCTCCGCGCCGGGATGCGTCGGCGTGGTCGCGCGGGCCGATTGCGGGCCGATGCCGTTGCGCCAGTCATAGGCATCTGACCAGACGCCGCCGGGGAAGCGGACCAGGGTGATGCCCATGTCGCGCGCCATGGCGACGACATCGGGGTCGAGCCGGTTGCGCCGCGCATCCCACAGCCCGTTGGCGTCGCGGATCACCTCGATGTTCGTGCCGAACAGGTCGCGCGGGATGGACCTGCGGATCGTGGTGGTATCGACGCGCACGCGCGCCGCGATATCCGCCACCGCGGCACCGGGTGCCGTGGCGGCCCCCCGCGGTGCCGGCGGCGCGGCGGCCCCGGCGGCGACCGCGACATTGGCGAACAGCGCCGCGCCGGCCGTGCCCTCCGCCACCAGGAACAGCACCGCGCCTTCGATGGCGCTGTCGTCCGGGACGTCCAGGGTGTCGGACTGTGCCTGCAACGTGCCATCCGCGGTCACGTTGCGCAGGGTGACGGAGCCGGCCTCCCCGCCACGGCGCAGGATTGCCAGGCCGAGCACGGCCGAGGCACCCCCGCTCGCGCCGAGCGCGGCCGAGACCCGCAGCGTCCGCCCGCGCACCGCGGCCGCCGGCAGCAATTGCCCGACCCCGAGCGGCTTGGCGCTCGGCGTGTTGCGCGCATTGGGCGACAATTCCAGCACCTGTCCCGGCACGCCCGATGGCGCCGGCAGCAGGCGCAGGCGGCCCTTGGCCGCCGCTTCGTCATCAAGGAACCAGCCCGCGGGCGGCGCGGCGTCGCCGGCGAATCCCCCATTCTCCGGCATGCTCTGCGCCACGGCGGGCCGTGCGCCGGCGAGCAGCCCGAACAGCAGGAGGATCAACAGCCGGCGGATCATCAGGTCCCCTCTTTCCGAATGCCGCGCCCGATGGTGCGCCAGGCGAGAAGCAAGGCCCCGACCAGCGTCGGATCGACCCCGAGCGATCGCCGCACCACGATCGACAGCGCCACGGCCTGCGCCAGCAAGGTCGTCACCGTTGCGGCCGCGGCGCCCTCGGATCCGAAGGCTGGCACCAGGACCAGACACAGCACCATGTCCAGGATCACAGCCGCCAGCGCAACGATGATGAGCGCGCGGTTCCGTCCCGACAGGGCGAGCAGGCCGCCCGCCGCCCCGCAGGCGGCCACCGCGACCTGGCCGGCGAGCAGGATGGCGAAGGGCGCCCCCGCTGCCGCGAAATCACGGCCGAAGGCCGGCAGGAGCCAGGGCGAGGCGGCCGCCAGCACGCCCGCGACGCCGAGCGAAAGCACGAGCGTCAGCCCTGCCGCCAGGGCCGCGCTGCGCTGCAGACCCGCCCGATCCCCTGCCGCCGCCTGCCGCGCCAGTGCGGGGGCGAGCAGCGACAGCACGGAGGAGGTAGCGAGCATCACCGTCAGCGCCAGCCGCGATGCGACGCTGTAGATCCCGGCCGCCTCGGTGCCGAGCAGGGCGCTGATCATGATGGTGTCGAGCCGCTCGATCAGCGAGACCGAGAGCATCGCGAGCACGAAGGTCATGCCCGCGGCGATCCAGTGGTGCCGTTCCCCCTCGGTACGCGGCCCCGCCGGCGCCACCGGCAGTGCGTGGCCCGCGGCGCGTGCCGTGAGGAGTGCGGCAAGCAGCGCGGCCAGCGCGGTCAGCCACAGCGCAATCTCCGCCGTTGCGAAGCCCCACCACCGCGCGAGGAGCACGAAGGCCGCGATCATCGCCGTACGGAAAAGATTGAGCAGCAGGTCCGCCCGCATGGGCCGGGCGAGCGCCTGAAGGAGCCCTGCCGCGAGGGTGCCGAGCCCAAAGACGGGAATGATCGCCGCCGCGGCAACCGCGGCGTGCGCCTGGTCACGCAATGGCGGCAGCAGCAGGAAGACCAGCGCGAAGCCGAGCGCGACCGGGATCGACGTCAGCAGGGTCAGACGCCGCGCGGCAGACAGGAAGCCGCGCAGCGCCGCGTCTTGCCCGGCTGCGAGATAGACGGGCACGAAGCGCACCGCCGCCATCGGCATGCCGAAGCCCCCTGTGATGGAGAGCACCGTGGCCAGGGCGAGGAACGTTGCATAAGCGCCAAGACCCTCCGGACCGAGGCTGCGTGCCAGGATGATCTGCATGCCGAACCCCGCCACGACGAGCCCGCCCTTGAGCCCGAGGGCCATGGCAGCGCGTGTCAGCACCTGCCGGGTGCCCGGGTTTGGCCGATCCACGCATCCTGCTCCTGTTTCACATTGCGGCGTCGCATTTAGTATTGAGGCAGAATGTTTCGAGAGCATAGTTTGCCGGGGATCGGCCCTGCGCGGCCGTGGTGCCGGCAACGCGTCGGCAGCGGCAGCGCGAGGTTCGAACGTGGTCCGTGTGCATCAGAACGCTCGGCCGCGCGGGGAGACAGGACGGTTGGTGCGTTGCCTCTGCTGCCCGGATACGGCGGCGGCAAGGCGGCGCAGTTCCTATTACGTTGGAGCCGAGGCCTTGACCATTAAGGGCGTAACATCGACCCAGACGAAGGCGGCGGCGGCCGGCGTGACGCGGCCATGACCCGGGTCACCCTGGTGGAGGCTCCTTCCGGCGGTCGCGACGTCTCGCGGCCGCACGATGTGAAGCCGGCGCCGCCGGCGCGTCGTTCCACCGCGCTGATGGCGGGGATGATGCCGGCGGTCGATGCCGCTCTGCTGCTTGTCGCCGACCTTGTCGTCGGTCTCGGCCTCGGCGATGCCGACGGGCCGGATGTGGGGCGGCAACTCGCGGCCACCATCGTCGGGGCGGGGCTTTTCGTCGCCATGGCCGCACTGGCCGGGCAATACCGTGGCGAGGATCTCGACCGGCGGATCGCGGCGCTCGGGCCCCTTTCGGCGATCTGGGGGCTCGCGGTGATGCTGACGCTGACGATCGCCTTCCTCTGGGATGGCGGGGTTGCGGTGACGCGCGCCTGGGTGGTGGGCTGGTTCCTGGTCGGCGGCGGCGCGCTGGTCGCCTGGCGCCATGGCGCGGCGGCGGCGCTGCGGCGCTGGCGGGTCGAAGGCCGCCTCGCGGAACGCGTCCTCGTCGTCGGCGGCGGCCAGCACGTGCGGCGTCTGGTCGACCATCTGGCGGAGCCGCGGGCCGCGGGCCTGGTGGCGCTCCTTGGCATCTACAGCCTCGATGGCGCGGAGGCGCCGCATCCCGACGCGCAAGGCTGGTTCGAGGATTTGCTGCGCGATGCGCCAGGGCTTGGCGTCGATGCGGTGCTGATCGCGCTGCCCTGGTCGGAGCCGGAACGCATCGCCGAGGCCTGCATGCGGCTGCGCGAATTGCCGGTCGATGTGCGCCTCGCGCCTGACCTCGCGGGCTATGACCTGCCGACCGCGGCGCCGCACCGCATTGCCGGGCGTGTGGGCCTCGAAGTGTGGGGGCGGCCGCTGCGCGACTGGCGCGGCGTCGTCAAGCGGGCCGAGGATCTCGTCATCGGCAGCGCGCTGGTGCTGCTCTTTGCACCGGTCATGGCGCTTGCCGCCCTCGCCATCCGGCTCGACAGCCGGGGGCCGGTGCTGCTGCGCCAGCGGCGCTACGGCCTCGGCAACACGCCGATCTCGATCTTCAAGTTTCGCACCATGTACGCCGACAAATGCGACCTGTCCGGCCGCGTCGCGACCGTGCGCGGCGACCCGCGGGTGACGCGGGTGGGGCGCTTCCTGCGCCGCACCAGCCTCGACGAGCTGCCGCAGCTCTTCAACGTCGTGCTGGGGACGATGTCGCTGGTCGGGCCGCGTGCCCATCCGGTCGAGATGCAGGTCGGCGGGCGCTATTACCACGAGGTCGTCAGCCACTACGCCGCGCGCCACCGCATGAAGCCTGGCATCACGGGGCTCGCGCAGATCAACGGCTATCGGGGACTGGTCGATACGCTCGAGAAGGCGCAGCGCCGGCTTGACTACGACCTGCACTATGTCGAGCACTGGTCGCTCGCGATGGACATCCGGATCCTCTTCGCGACAGTCTTCCGCGGATTCACCAGCGACAGCGCATTCTGACGGGACGGAACGGCCGGCAGGCCGGCCTCACTACGAAGGAGCAACAACGATGAAGGTCGTCATCCTGGCGGGCGGTTCCGGCACCCGGGCCTATCCCTACACCGAGTATCTGCCCAAGCCGATGATGCCGGTGGGCGGCAAGCCAATCCTGGTGCGCGTGATGGAGATCTACGCGCGGCAGGGCGTCACGGAATTCGTCGTCTCGGTCGGCTACCGGAAGGAAATCATCCTCGACTATTTCGAAGGTCGCAGCTTCGGCTGGAAGGTCGACCTGGTGGACACCGGCGCGCAGACCGACACCGGCGGGCGGATCTGGGGGTGCCGGGACCTGGTCGGCGACACCTTCATGGCAACCTATGCCGACGGGCTATGCGACGTGGACCTGACGAAGCTGCTCGACTTCCACCACAAGCACGGCAAGCTCGCGACCATCACCTCGGTCCCGCTGCGCTCCCAGTATGGCACCATCGAAGCCGATGCCAGCGGCGTCATCCAGGACTTCAAGGAAAAGCCGGTGATGCGCGACCACTGGATCAACGCCGGCTACTTCGTCATGGATAAGCGCATCTTCGACCACTGGCAGGGCGAGAACCTGGAGCGCGACGTATTCCCGAACCTGCTGCCGGGCCGTCACCTTGCGACCTATCGCCATGACGGCTTCTTCAAGTCGATGGACACCTACAAGGACCAGCAGGAGATCGAGGCCATGTACAGCGCCGGCCAGACCCCCTGGATGCGCGCGGCCCAGGCGGCCTGATCGACCGGGCGGCGCGGGCGGTACGGCCCGCGCCGACCACAGGACGGGCCGGGGCGTGAACCGGCCTTGCGGACACACAGGACAGGTATCGACATGACCGGAACTGCCGGCTTCTGGGCCGACAAGCGCGTTTTCGTCACGGGATCCTCGGGCTTCCTCGGCTCCTGGACGGTGAAGGAGCTGAACCGTCGCGGGGCGACCACCATCGGCTATGTGCGCGATCTGGGGCGGCACCTGTCGCGCCGCGACGACCCGGAGACGGAACCGCATTTCACTGTGCATGGCGCGCTCGAGGACTACGAGACCATCCTGCGCGCCATCAATGAGCACGAGGCCGACACCGTCCTGCATCTCGGCGCCCAGCCCATCGTCGGCGTCGCCAACCGCCACCCGCGCTCGACCTTCGAGGCGAATGTGCGCGGAACCTGGAATGTGCTCGACGCCTGCCGCGAGATCGGGGGCAAGGTGAAGCGCATCGTCGTCGCGTCCTCCGACAAGGCCTACGGCACCGCGTCGACGCTGCCCTATGACGAGAGCATGCCGCTGAACGGCCGGCATCCCTACGATGCTTCCAAATCCTGCACCGACATCATCGCGCAGACCTATCACCACACCTATGGACTGCCCGTCTGCGTCACCCGGGCGGGGAATTTCTATGGCGGCCGGGACCTCAACTTCAACCGCATCGTCCCCGGCGTGGCGCGCTGGGCGATCAATGGGGAACGGCCGATCCTGCGCTCCGACGGGTCGATGATCCGCGACTACATCTATGTCCGCGACGTGGTCTTTGCGTATCTCGCCCTGGCCGAGAAGATGGAGGACAAGGCCATCCACGGCCACGCCTTCAACTTCTCGACCGAGCAGCCGATGTCGGTCATCGCGCTGGTGAAGCACATCCTCGCCGCGGCCGGGCGTTCGGACCTCGAACCCATCATCCTCGGCGAGGCGACGAACGAGATCCCCGAGCAGCATCTCTCGGCCGCCAAGGCGCGGGCAATGCTGGGCTGGACGCCCGCCTTCACGCTGGATGCGGCGCTGGGCGAGACGGTGGCCTGGTATCGCGCCTGGCTCGAAGGCCAGCCCGCATGACATCGCCTGCCGGCCCCCCGCCGGCGAATCTCGGCGGCCTGCTGCCCGCCGTGTCCCTGCATGAGATCGCCGAGATCCTGTTCCGCCGGATCTGGAGCGTGATCGGCATCGTGCTGGTCTCGGTCGTGTGCGCGGCCGTCTACGCCTTCCTCATCCGCGGCGATGCCTGGATGGCGGAGGCGAAGATCCTGGTCCGCCTGGGCCAGGAGCAGGCGCCGTTGCCGACCATGGTGGCCGACCGCCAGGCGCTGGTCGCCACCACGGCAGGCCATGTGAACAGCGAGATGGAGCTGATCCGCTCGCGCGATCTGATCGCGCGGCTCGTCGATCGCGTCGACCTGACGCCGCAACCGCGGCCCGCGCCGACCTCGCTGTTCGGACGCATCAAGGAAGCCGCGCGCGACCTGTACCGGCAGGTCCAGGCATGGTTCGAGGAGATCCTGATCGCGATCGGCGCCCGCGTCCGCCTCACCCCGCGCGAGCAGGCGATCGAGGCCATCGCCGGCTCCCTGATCCTCGAGACCCAGCCCAACAGCAATGTCGTCGGCGCGCGCTTCCTCTGGGCCCAGCGCGGCGTGCCGGAGGCCATCCTGGGCCAGTTGCTCGACCTCTATTTCGAGATGCGGGGGGCGATGTTCCTCGGCACCCAGGCCGTGACCTTCTTCACCGAACGCCGGCGCGAGACCGCCCTGCGCCTGCAGGAGGTCGAGGCGGCACTGTCGACCTTCGAACGCGAGAACGGCATCACCAGTCCCGACGAGCAGCGTTCCGGCCTGAACCGCCGCCTGGCCGAGGCCGACACCGCGGTGCAGGCCGCCACGCTCGAGCTCAACATGGCGCGCACCGCGATGGACCAGCTCGACGCGGCCCGGGCGGCGGGCGACGAGACGCTGTCCGGGGTCGCGCTCGCCGGCAATCCGCTGCAGCAATCGCTGGCGACGGAGCTCGCCACGCTGGGTGCGCGCAGCGCCGGGGCGCAGACCACGCTGAGCGCGCAGGACGTCAATATCCGCCGCCAGCGCGCCGAAATGGCCGCGCTGTCGCGCCAGCTCGCTGACCAGGTGCGCGCCACCTTCGCCCAGCGCCAGGAATTGCTTGAAGCCCGCGAACGCCAGCGCGCGGCGATCCAGTCCGAGCTTGACGCCTTCCAGGCCGAGCTGCCGCGCTGGTACGAACTGCGCCGCGAGGTGGAATCGGCGCGCCGCGCCTATGAGTTCAACGACAACAAGCTGAACGATTCGCTGGCCATCGCGGCGTTGGAGCAGGCGCGGATCGGCAATGTTCAGCTTGTCCAGCGCCCTGCCGAAGGGGCCAATCCGGTCGGTGTGCGCAAGATGTCGATGATCATGCTCGCCGGCGCGGCGGGGGTGGTGCTGGCACTGGCCTGGGTGGCGCTGCGCAGCTTCTTCGACCACCGGGTCTATGGCCGTGCGGATGTCGAGAAACAGCTCGGCCTGCGCGTGCTGGCCGTGGCACCGCGCGTGCGTCAGCCGCAACCGGTGGGCTGACCGGTGAAGCCTCCCAGTCTGCGACCGGAGCTGGCGCGGGCGGCCGCGACCCTCGCGCGCGTTGCCGAGGAAGGCGGCCTCCGCGCCCTGACCCTGGTCGGTGCGGTGCGTGGGGAAGGGGTGACGACCATCACTGCGCATCTCGCGCGCGAACTGGTGGACCATCTCGGTCTGCGCGTGCTGCTCGTCGACCTGGCGCCGGGCAAGCGGCGGCTGGCGCAGACGCTGGGCCGCCTCTCCACGGCGCCGGCAACGATTCGCGAGGACGCCGTCGCCGGCGCGGCCAGCCCCTGGGCGCTGGTCGACCTGGCCCAGGCGGCCGAACCGCTACGCGACCTGCGGCAGCGCCTGTCCGCGCTGCTCGGTGCCGCGGCCGGGCGTTTCGACATCGTGCTGGTGGATGCGCCGCCGCTCGCCGACGGGCTGGAGGCGCTGGCCGCCGCCCGCGTCTGCGGCCAGGCGCTGCTGGTGATCCGCGCCGGCAACCTGCCCTACGAGGTGCTGGAACGGATGCGCGACGACCTGGTGGAGGCGAAGGTCGACATTCTCGGCGTCATCCTCAACCAGCGGCGGGAGGTGGTGCCCGCCTGGATCGACAGGCTGCTGCGATGACCGCGAACCCGGACGTCAGCGTCGTCATCTCCTGCAAGAACCGGCAGGCGATGCTGTGGGACTGCTTCCTCGGCCTTGGCGCGCAGACCCTGCCGCGCGACCGCTTCGAGGTCGTGCTGATGGACAATGTCTCCCGCGACGACCTCGCCGGCGTGGCGGAGCGTGCGCGCCGGGAACTCGGCCTGGCGGTGACCTTCACCCGCATGGACGAGGACCACGGCCCGGCGCCGGCACGCAACCGCGGCGTCGGGATCGCGCGCGCGCCGATCATCGCCTTCACCGACAGCGACTGCCGGCCGGAACCGGGCTGGCTCGAAGCCGGCATCGCTGCCTTCGCCGACCCGGCCATCGCGCTGGTGACCGGCCCCGTGCTGCCGAAGCCGGGCCAGCCCGTGCGCGCGACCTCCAAGCTGACCTTCGTGGTCGAGACCGAACACGCTTCTTTCCCGAATGCGAATGCCTTCTATCGGCGAGCGGTCTTCCTCGCCTTCGGCGGCTTTGACGCGACGCTGAGCTTCGACGACCCCTTCGGCCGCTCGACGGAATGCGCTGACACGGACCTCGCCTGGCGCATCATCAAGGCCGGCCATGCGCGCCGCTTCATGCCCGACGCCGTCATCCGGCACGAGATCGAGCAGCTTTCCGTGTTCAACTGGCTTATCGAGCCGACGCGCGTCTTCGCGCTGCCGGAACTCGTGCGCCGTCATCCCGAATTGCGGGCCGAGTTGCTGACCTGGGGTATCTTCTTCTATCCCTCGGGCACGCTGCGCGTGGTGGCGACCCTCCTCTGGCTGCTGGCCTGTGCCTTCGTACCATGGCTGCTGCTGCTGGGGCCGCTCGGCCTGCTGGCCATCGCTTTGCGGCCGCGACGGGGGCCGCAAGCCGGTGATCTTGGTCAGCGACTGCTCAAGGCCGGCGGTGACATCCTGCGGCAGTTCGCGCTGACGGCATCCCTTCTCTACGGAAGTGCGCGCTTCCGTTCCCTCGTCCTCTGACCGCCGCCCCTTCCGGAGACGACGCCTATGCCCCGCAAGACGCTCAATGTCCTCGGACTGCGCGCCAGCATCTTCGCCGATCGCGGCGAGCTGGGCCTTGAGGTCGCCGCACGCCGGCCGCGCCGCGATGCCTCGGTGGCGCTCGAGGACGTGCAGCCGCCGCCCGCGCCGCCGGTGCCGACCTCGGGCGGGGCCGAGGCGCAGGCCCTCGCGGCACGGGTCGCGGAACTCACCTGGTATCACACGCTGGAACTGCCGCACGGCATCGTCACGCCCGGCTATTTCGACCATCGCGACCTGTTGGCACGCTACAATCTGCCGGACCGGCTCGACGGGCTGCGCGTGCTCGACGTCGCGACCTTTGACGGCTACTGGGCCTTCGAGTTCGAACGGCGCGGCGCGGCCGAGGTCGTTGCCCTGGATGTGCGCGAGAAGCGCGAGATCGACCTGCCTCCGCGCACCCGCGCCGCGATGAGCGAGGCGGATCTGTCCTTCGCCTTCGGCAAGGGCTTCGCGCTGGCGCGCGAGGCGCTGTCGAGCAAGGTTCAGCCGCTCCACTGCAACGTCTATGATCTCAGCCCCGAGCGCGCAGGCCTGTTCGACCTGGTGCATGTGGGCGACCTGCTGCTGCATCTGCGCGACCCGGTGCGCGCGCTGACCGCGATCCGCAGCGTCTGCCGTGGGCAGGCGATCCTGTCGGATGTGATCTTCCCGGAGCTCGACCGCGGCACGGGCGGCGTTCCGCTGGTGCAGTACCAGGGCGGGCGTGGCCAGAACATCTGGTGGCGCCTGGGGTCGGAGGCGCTGCGCGCGATGATCGAGGATGCCGGCTTCGAGCGCGTGGAGGAGGTCGCGCGCTTCAAGTATGGCCAGCGCGGCGTGCCGCCCTCGATCTGGCATGCGGTCTTCCACGCAGGCATCTGAGAGGGCCGCCAGCCCGCATGCGCCTTGCCATCACCCATGCCACCTGCTGGCCGGAAATCCGGCGTGGCTCGGAACGCATGCTCGCCGAAACCGGCCGCGTCCTGGCCGCGCGCGGGCATGACGTGACGGCAATCTCCACCACGCCCGGCCTGCCCGCGGGTGGGGAGGAACGGCGCGGGGATGTCCGCTACCTGTTCCTGCCGCGGCGCGAGCCGCCGGGGATCCTCGCGCGCCTGCGGCAGGTGACGCAGCACCACCTGTTCGCCTGGGATCTGCGGTGGGCGTTGCGGGATGGCGGCTATGACAGCGTGCTCTGCCTGGGCTGGCACGATGCGGCCGGCGCGCTGGTCGCGCGACGTGGCGGGGCCGGCTTCCGGCTTGCCGTCGTCATGACGGGCATCCCGATCCGCGCCTATTTCCGCCGCACGCCTTGCGACGGTTTCGCCTTCCGCCGGGTCCTGGCCGGGGCCGATGCGGTGGTGACCATTTCGCACTTCGCGACCGAGACGCTGCGCGCCGAGTTCGGCCGGGATTCCGTGCTGCTGCCGGTGCCGGTCGATGACGCGGCCTTCGCCGCGACGTCGAAGCCCGGGCCGGACGGCGTGATGCGCATCCTGTTCGTCGGCGATGCGGACGAGCCGCGCAAGGGCGCGCTGCTGCTCGCCCAGGCCTATGCGATGGCGCGGCCCCGCCTCGGCGCCGCCGCACGGCTCGGCTTCTCCGGCCGGGCATCGGAGGCGACGCGCATGGCCATCCTCGATGCCCTGCCGGAGGCGCTGCGCGACGAGGTCGACTTCCACGGCGTGGGCGCCGTCGAGGATCTGCCGGCGCTGCTCGCCCGTGCGAGCCTGGTGGTCAACCCGGCGGTGTGGGAGGCGCTCGGCATGGTGCTGATCGAGGCGCTGGCTGCCGGCACCCCGGTCGTGGGCTGCGCCCATGGCGGCATCCCGGACATCATCGACGATCCGCGCATCGGTACGCTGTTCGATCCAGGCCCCTTCCGGCGCGTGGCGACCAATGTCGAGGGCCTGGCCGAGGCGCTGCTGCGCGGCGCGGCGCTTGCCGGCCTGCCCGAGACCGCGGCGCTGTGCCGCGCGCGGGCGGGTGCTTTCGCCTGGACGACGCTGGCTCCGCGTTATGAGGCGCTGCTGCGGCCGCAAGGGGCGCGCAGCGGCGTCGGGGTGCGGTAAGGATGGGCATGGTCCGAATTCGATTCGCAGCCGCAAGCGGTCGGCGCCTCGCCCTGGCGATGGCGGCGCTGCTGCTTGCCGCCTGCGAATCCCCCCGTGGCTTCGATCGCGCGGTCGGCGAGGAGCCGGTCTATTTCGACCAGGCGACGCCCGAACAGCGCGACAGCGCCGCCCGTCTGGTGGGGGAGGGGCTGTTGCGCGGCAGTGGCACTTACCGCCTGCAGCCCGGTGATCGCGTCGAGGTCTTCTACCACACCAACAACCAGCGCCTGCGGCCCTATCGCATCGGCATCGGGGATGAACTGGAGCTAGACTTCGATTTCAACCGCGACCTCAACCGCACCATGGTTGTGCGGCCGGATGGCATGATCTCGCTGCCCGGCAAGGGGGAGGTGCGGGCGGTTGGGCTGACGCCGTCGGCGCTGTCGGGCGAGGTTGCGCGCCGCTTCGAGGATGTCGCGCGGTCACCGGTCGTCACCGTGATCGTCCGCCGTTTCACCACGCCGGCCGAGGACTTGGCGGAGGTGGTGCGCAACGGTGCCGATGGCCGCGCGCGCACGGCGCTGGTGCGCCCCGACGGGCTGATCGACCTGCCGCTCGCCGCGAACATCCCGGCGGCCGGGATGACGTTGAACGAACTGAGCGCGGAACTGAACGCGCGCTATGCGCGGGAGGTCGGTGGCGTGACGGTGACGGCGCGGCTGTCGCAGATCGCGGCCAACCAGATCTTCGTCTTCGGCGAGGTACGCCAGGCAGGTGCGATACCGGCGCCGTCCCCGCGCACCCTGTTGCAGCTCGTCGCCGCGGCTGGCGGCCCGATGCCGACCGGCGCGATGGACCAGGTGCGGGTGCTGTATTTCGACGCGGTGGGACGGCCGCGCGTGCGGCAGGTGAACCTGGAGCGCGTGCTGAACGACCTCGCGGTGGAGGAAGACATGGTGGTGCCGCCGAACGCGACGGTCTGGGTGCCGCCGACGCAGGTGGCCCGCGTCGGTCGCTTCGTCGACCAGGTGATCCGCCAGATCTTCCTGTTCAACGGGACCTCGATTTCCTTCAATTACGGGAACACCTTCAGGTTCCCGAACTGATGCGGGAAGCCTTGGGCCCGGCGGCGATGCTGCGTCCGTGGAACGGCCGATACGTTACGGGAATTGGAGCGGGGCTCTGCCCACTCTGCACGGCGAAGCCGCGCTTCGCGCCCGCCAAAGGCCGCAAGGCCTCTGGAGCCGGTCGGGACTGAGGGCCAGACCGGCATGGCCAAGGGCAATTCTCGCTCACGTTGGATCGGCAGCGACCCGGACCCTCACCCATCCACCCATCAAGGATACTGTCGTTGGGTGGCCGGCTGGTGCCGTTCGATCGAAAGATGCTCCAGGGTGCTATGGGCGCAGCGCGCGCTTCGATGCCGTGAAGTCCCGTAGTGCCGCGCGCCAAGTAACGGCTTCCAAAGGCCGTGGGCCTTTGCTGAGGAGAGGTCCTGAGAGAGGCGAAGCCCGTTTCCGGTCCGCCGCCGCCCATCGTCGCGCCTATGAAGCGAAGTCCCACCCTGCGTTCGACACCCCTGCCTCGCCAGGCATGGCCCGCAGGCCTTCCCAGGCCTTCACATCCGTGCCTTCCACCGCGCGAGATCGCTCTCGACCATCTCCGAGATCATCTGCTCCAGGCTCGTTTCCGGCGCCCAGCCTAGTTTCCGCCGCGCCCGCGTCGCGTCGCCCACCGTCACGTCCACATCCACCGGCCGCAGGAAGGCGGGATCGACGCGCACATGGTCCTGGTAGTCGAGCCCGACATGGGCGAAGGCGATACGGCACAGGTCGCGGATCGAGGCTGCGCGGCCTGTCGCGACCACGTAGTCGTCGGGCTTGTCCTGCTGCAGCATCAGCCACATGGCGCGGACGTAGTCGCGTGCATGGCCGAAGTCGCGCCGTGCTTCCAGGTTGCCCATCGCCAGGTCCGTGGCCAGGCCGAGACTGATCCGCGCTGCCCCGTCCGTGATCTTGCGCAGCACGAATTCGATGCCGCGCAGCGGGCTGTCATGATTGAACATGATGCCGTTGCATCCGAACAGGCCGAAGGCATCGCGGTAGTTCTGCACCAGGCAATGCGCGAAGACTTTGGCCGAGGCGTAGGGGCTGCGCGGATGGAAATGCGTCGCTTCGTTCTGCGCCGGCGTCTCGGCCTTGCCGAACATCTCGGAGGAACTGGCCTGGAAGTAACGCGCGCCGGGGGAGGCGATGCGCACCGCCTCCAGCATGTTCGCCGTGCCGATTGCCGTCACCTGCGTGGTCAGCAGCGGCTGGTCCCAGGACATGCGCACGAAAGACTGGGCTGCGAGGTTGTAGATCTCATCCGGTTTCACCCGATCGAGCAGACGGATCAGCGAGGAGAGGTCGATCAGGTTGCCATCAACCATGGCCACGCTGTCGCTGCAGCCGAGACGCCGCAGCCGGTCCTGCACCGCTTCCGAACCGCCATGGCGATGCAGAAGCCCGTGGACCTCATAGCCTTTGCCGAGCAGCAGGGCAGCGAGATAGGCGCCATCCTGGCCCGTGACCCCGGTGATCAGCGCACGTGCCATACCGTTTCGAACCCGCCTTCAACTGTCATTCAGTCCTTATACGCAGGACGGTGCGGGAGCCAATGTCGGGCACGTCACAGGGTGACGCGCTTCAA
This sequence comes from Roseomonas alba, assembly GCF_019430885.1. Taxonomy (GTDB): domain Bacteria; phylum Pseudomonadota; class Alphaproteobacteria; order Acetobacterales; family Acetobacteraceae; genus Neoroseomonas; species Neoroseomonas alba. Next base: position 651,275 of record NZ_JAHYBZ010000001.1, read on the forward strand.
TCGCCCTCGGCAGGCTGCAACGCCGGCTGGCCGGCGCGGAAGCGCATCCGCACCCGCAGGCCCTCGGGCGCGAAATCCAGCGTCACCTTGGCATCCGGGCCGAGATCATGCGCCAGGCCGCGCTGCAGAAGCCGCATGCCGAAGCCACGCCGCTCGGCGGTCGGTGGGGTCACGGCCGGGCCGCCGCTCTCCTGCCAGTCCAACGTGGCGACGCCGTCCTCACCAAGTTCCCAGTGGAGTTCGACCTCGCCGCCCGGATGGGACAGCGCGCCATGCAGCGCCGCGTTGGTCGCGAGCTCATGCAGCGCGAGGATGATGGCCTGGGTCTGTCCGGCGCTGGCCTGGATGCGGCCCGAGCCGCCAAAGCGGATGGCGCGGCCGCTCTCGATCCAGGGCTGGATGCCGGTGCGCACGACGCGGGTCAGGTCGACTTCCCGCCAGCCCTGGTCGGAGAGCAGGTCATGGGCGCGCATCAAGGCCTGGAGCCGGCCGACGAATTCCCGCCCCAGCCCGGCCTGGCCTCCGCGCGCCCCGCGCAGCGACTGCGCCGCCAGCGCCTGCACCGTGGCGAGGGTGTTCTTCACCCGATGATTCAGCTCGGTGACCAGCATCTCGCGGGACCGTTCGGCGCGCACGCGCTCGGTGACGTCCTGCAGCACGGCGGAGACGCCGGTGACAGTGCCCTCCGCATCCTTCACCGGGTGGCAGGAGGCGAGCCAGTGGCGCATCGGTTGCGTGGTGCCCGGTGCGGGTCCCGAGCAGGTCACGTCCAGTACCGGCCGCCCGCCTTCGAAGGCCCGGCGCTGCGCGTCCTCCAGCGGGCCGGCGAGCCCCTCGGGCATCACCTCATGCGGGGCGCGGCCGATATGGGCCTCGGGGGCGAGGCCGGTCATGGCGGCGAAGCGCTCGTTCACATTCACGAAGTGCAGCGCCGAATCGACCAGGGAGAGGCCGACCGGCACGTTGTCATAGACGGCGCGCAGCTCGGCGACGGTCTGGCGGACCTGGGAGTCGTTCACATGCCGCGCCATCCCGGCGCCGCGCGGGTCACTGACGTCGTGGATCGCGCCGACCCATTCCTGCAGCTGCCCGGCCTCGTCGGAGACGGGCACGCCAGTGGCGCGCACCCAGCGCCAATCGGCATCGGCATCGGCGGTGCGCAGGCGGAACTCCACGCTGATCGGGCCGCGCGCAACCAGGCTGCGGCCCCATTCGGCCAGCGTAGGTGCACGGTCGTCCGGGTGCAGCATCTCCAGCCAGCCATCGCCGCGGAAGGCCGGGGAGGTCTGGCCGGTGAGGCCGGCCCAGCCAGCGGCCTCGTTCCAGCCGCCGGCGACGTCGGCGCGCCACAGCACGATGGCCCCGGCCTCGGCCAGGGCACGCATCCGGCGTTCATGTCCCGCGGCGGCGACATCGGCCTGGCCGAGAGCAGCACCGAGCGCCGCATATTCTGCCACTCCCCTCAGGGCCGGCTGGGCGGGCAGGGGCGCGTCATTGCGCAGCGCCTCGGCCCGGGCCCGGGCATGGGCTTCGAGCGCCAGCAGCGGCGCGCGCAGCACGCGCCTTGCGCGCAGCAGCGCGGCCAGCGCCACCGCCGCGGCGAGGGCGAGCGCGATCAGCGCCCAGGGCAGGGCCTTGCCGGCGATGCTGGTGGCGAGACCGGCTGGCGCCCAGACGACCAGCCGCCATTCGGGCGCCTCGGTCAGGTGGGTGACGACGTAGCGCAGCGGGGCGCTGTTGCTGGCCTCACCGGCCTGCACCACGCCACGTGGTGCAGTGGTCAGGGCCGACCAGGTCGGCAAGTCGGCCGCGCCGCCGCCCTGGACGGCAACGGGGCGCCAGCGGCTGTCGGCGAGCATGGCCGGACCCGGCCCCATGGCGGCGGCCAGGCGATCGGGCTGGAGCGTGGCGCTCAACACGCCCACGGCGCGCCCGTCGCGCATCGTCGGCACCATCAGAAGGGGGCGACCCTCGCCATTGGCCGGCAGGTCGCTGACACGCGGCCGGCCGGTCTCCACGGCCCAGAGCCCGGCGGCCACGGCCGGCGTAGACCCGAGCGGCGTGCCGAAAGGCTGGTCGGTGTCCACCAGCAGGCCGAGACCGCGATCGAGGACTCCGATCGGCGCGCCGAGGATCTCGGCGAGCCGCCGGGCCGCCGCATCGATCGCGGCAAGGTCGCTACGGTCCGCATTGCCGAGCAGGGCGCTGAATCCTTCCAGCGCCAGTCGGCGGCTCTCGATCTCCACATCGATGGCATGAGCGGCCATCTGGACGCGTGCCTGGATCGCGGCATCCGCCGCCTCTTCCTCGGCCCGGATGACCAGCGTCGCCACGCCTGCCGCGCCGATCAGCAGGGGCAGGGCCGAGGCGAGCACGAGTCTGACCAGCCGCCGACCCAGGGTCGGAAAGCGGGACTCCGTCCATTCGGCTTGGCTCGTTCTGTCTAGCACTACCGTTCCTGAGGCCGTCGCCTGCTCGACGTGTCCCCAGAATGCAATAACAACCGGGGATGGGATCGTGCAATGCAAGGACCCGTGAGGTCCAAGTCACGCCTGGACCGCGACCGGATTGATATCGCTGTCGTGAAAAATGGCTTAACGTCTGCGTGATGTCCCGATTCATGCCTGTCCTGGTCCTGCTGGGCCTGCTTGGCGCCTGCGCGCCGGAGCCTCCGCCCGAGGAACCGTTGCCCCCGCCGCCGCCGCCCGCGCCGCCGCGCGCCCAGGTGAGCCGGGTGGCGCCGCGGGTCGTAGCGCCGGCTGCCTCGGCGGTGGCCGCGGATGCTGCCGCGCGCCCTGCCGAGGGGCCGTTGGCCGACCGGCCGCCGCCGGCCTGGCACGTGGCGCGCGATGGCGTCACCGGCTGCGCCGACCGGGGGGCCCTGTCGATGCTGCGCCAGGCCGCAGAGGGCACGCCGCGGCTGCTCGCCGAAGCGCGCGCCGCGGGAGGGTGCCGGACGACCTTCCGCGTCAATGAATGGGCCCTGCTGTCCAGCGAGGGCGATGCGGTGCAGCTCCGCCTGACCAACGGTGCGCCCTTGACCTTGTGGTTCCAGCGTAGCGACGTCGCCGCCCCGTCGCCCTGACTTGCCGCCCGCGGGTCCTCGCCCGAGACTGTGGGCAAGGAAGGGAACGCCGCGACGATGAACTGGACTATTGAACTCGAGGAACTGCGCCGGCGCGAGGCGCTGGCCCGGGAGATGGGCGGCGCCGACAAGGTGAAGCGCCAGCATGATGGCGGGCGGCTCACCGTCCGGGAGCGCGTCGAGGCGCTGGTCGATCGGGGGTCGTTCCACGAGGTCGGCGCCATCGCGGGGCGCGCGGAGTATGACGCGAAGGGGGAGTTCGCGAGCTTCACGCCGTCCAACTGCGTGATGGGGCGGGGGAAGGTGGATGGCCGGCCCGTGGTCGTGGTGGGGGACGACTTCACCGTGCGCGGCGGCAGTGCCGATGCAACCATCCGCGAGAAGCCCATCATGGCGGAGCGCATGGCGGCCGAGCTGCGGCTGCCGATCATCCGGCTGATCGAAGGGTCGGGCGGCGGCGGGTCGGTCAAGACCATCGAGACCACCGGGCGCGCCAACCTGCCGGGGGGCGTGGGCGGGACGCAGCTCTATTACCAGACCACCGCCAATATGGGGCTGGTGCCGGTGGTGACGCTGGGGCTGGGGTCGGTCGCGGGGCTCGGCGCCGCGAGGCTGGCGGCGGCGCATTACTCGGTGATGACCAAGTCGTCGGCGATGTTCGTCGCGGGGCCGCCGGTGGTCGCCCGGCTGGGGCAGACGCTGGAGAAGCGGGACCTCGGCGGGTGGGAGATCCAGTGCAAGGCCGGGGCGGTGGATGACGCGGTGGAGACGGAGGAGGAGGCCTTCGCGCTGGCGCGGCGGTTCCTGTCCTACATGCCGTCGTCCGTGCATGAGCTGGCGCCGGCGATCCGCTGCCGGGACGATGCCGAGCGGCGGGAGGAGAAGCTGCTGTCGGTGATCCCCCGGGACCCCAAGCAGGCCTACAAGGTGCGGCCGATCATCGAGATGCTGGTCGACAAGGGATCCTTCTTCGAGATGGGGAAGTGGTTCGGGCGGTCGGTGGTGACGGGGCTCGCGCGGCTGGACGGGCGGGTGGTGGCGGTGATGGCGTCCGAGCCCGTGTTCCATGGCGGGGCCTGGACGGCGGATGCGTGCCAGAAGGTGATCCGCTTCGTGGACCTGGCGGAGACCTTCCATATCCCCGTTGTCTATCTGATGGACTGTCCGGGCTTCGCGGTGGGGCTGGAGGCGGAGAAGACCGCGACCATCCGCTGGGGCGTGCGGGCGATGGCGGCGGTGAACCAGTGCCGGCAGCCCTGGTGCACGGTCATCATGCGCAACGCCTTCGGGGTGGCGGGCGTCGTGCACCAGCCGGCCGGGCGGTATTCGATCCGCTATGCCTGGCCATCGGCGCGGTGGGGGTCCCTGCCGTTGGAAGGGGGGGTCGAGGCGGCCTATGCCGCCGAGGTGTCGGCCGCCGAGGATCGCGACGCGAAGGTCGCGGAGATCGAGGAGCGGCTGCACAAGCTGCGATCCCCCTTCCGCACCGCGGAGGCGTTCTGGGTGGAGGAGATCATCGACCCGCGGGGGACCCGGGGGTTGCTGTGCGAGTTCGCGCGGCTGGCGGAGCCGCTGCGGGCACCGGGGATGGCGGCGCTGACCATGCGGCCGTGAGGCCAGGCCGCGGTTGGAGCGTGTGGCGGATGGGTTCGGCCCGGGGTGCGGGCCGGCCGGGCGGCGGCGGGCGATGCGGGTGCCGGCCGGGGGCCTCATGACCAGCCGAGGCGTTGCTGCCGGCTGATGTGCTTGATGCCGCCGGCCAAGCGGTGGAGGTGCCTCAGCGCCTTCAGGTAGCCGAGATAGGCGGTGATCTGCTTGCGCGTGCGCGGCAGGGCCGGCAGGCGCATGGCCTTCAGCTTTTCGGACAAATCGGGGTTGGGGAGTTTGTGCGGCGGGCCGTTCAGCGCGTGCAGGAAGCCGAGGCGGCGGATGAGGACGATGAATCTCAGCCCCCTGAGCCGGACGGCGCGGCGGCAGGCGCGGAAGATGAGGGGGGCGACCTCATTCAGCGGGTGGTTGGGATGGTTTTCCTTGATGGCTTCGAGGAGGCGTTCCCACAGGCCGGCGTGAGTCAGGCGGCGGAAGTAGCGGGAGACGGTGTCGGGCTTGCCGTGTTCCGGGGGGAGGGCTCGCCAGGGGTCGGTGGTGCAGGCGAGGTGGAATATGGCGTTGAGCCGACTCTTGAGGTCGCCGATCTGACGGCCGGCGGAGGAACGGGGGAGGATGTAGGGGAGGAGGCGAAGAATTGGGTGGGGTGAGGGGTGCAAACATGCCGAGAGCATAAACGGTCGCGACAGAATTAGCAAGAAAATCCTATTCTGATGAGGAGCCACCCCGATTCGTAGTTTCCTCGGTGGCATTCTGCGCTGTTGACGCATCCGGGGCGGGCCGGCGCATCATTGCGAGCAGTTGCGGTTCCGGCGCTGGAGATCGCTGGATTTTCTGATTTTTCTTGGCCTTCTTAACGCTTGAGGCAGATGCAAGCGGACCGCGAATAGATAGTTTTAGTGGCGTCGGCGTATTGATTATAAGAAAATCAGCATCATCGGACCATCTTTCAGGAATTCTATAGAGAGATCGTGGTTTCGCTGTTCTTGAAAATTTGATAATTCGTTCGAACCATACGAGTAGGAATGCGCTTTTTCGTGGAAATTTCCAAGAATTCCATTTTGTTGGAAAATAAAATACAACTTGCTTGTTTTCTATTAGTGCTAGAAGTTCAGCCGGCTTTTCGTTCATTGAGACATCGCCTGACACAATGATACGCCCGCCAGCGTCCCTATATCTTTTTATCCAGGGAGCATCACTATTCTTTACATAATCTGAATCATTGGGCCTAGGAGCGTAATCCTTCGCCGACACGATTTCGATGCCGCGAAAAAGATGGCGCGAAGCCCTGTCTGTTATGATCTCGCGCATCAGGCGCGGTACGGCGCCCGGTACGTGTTCGTCGAAGGCTATCTTCATGCTGCAAGCCTAAGCTCGGCTTCAAATTTCACTGCCTGTCGAACATATTTTACAGGTATATCAAATATCTCTGCTACAGCTGCCTGACTTCCTTCCACTTTCACCGCTGAAGCTATGGCCTGTGTAGGGATTTGAAAATCCTTTATGATGGGCTTTCCAAAAGCAAATTTCGGATGAATAATAACATTCGGCGCAATGTGCTTTCGAGGGAACCACAATCGTGCGTCCCCGTTGAAATCAAATTCTATATCGTGCTTAAGTGAGTCATAAACGACCGGAAACATCTCCAAATTCTTTGTTCTAGGGTCATAAATCTTTGGAGAGGAGTATTTTTTTATTATGGATCCTACAATTTTCCTTCCGTCAGTTTGGAATACTATGTCCGTTGAGAAAGGATGATCAGTGCTTGTGATGACTCGTACTTCATCCATAATGGATCGAATATGATTAATATGAACGCCAGCGTCTTCAAAAAATGAAATAAATCGCATTTCAAGTAAATTCTTGAAGCTTAGGGCTAGATGATTTCCACTCCAACCAATTTCATTTTCTATCATAGGAATTAATTTATATTTATCATATCCAGATATCCAGCCGCGTGCTTTTCTTTCGGATATGCCGACGAGATAAGCGGCTTCTGCAATAGTGTATATTCCAGATTCAAGCAGGTCTGGCATGTTTATTCCATATGATTTTTGGTTTCACGGGTCGCTTCCGGTTCACTTTGGGCTTGGTTTAATTTTATCAATGTCGCAAGGCGGCGCATGCTAAGAGCAGGCAGCGAACGATGCGGTATTTTACCTGCCTTGTGCAAGTGGATGAAGGCTTCGTTCTTGAGAGGCCGCGTTCGCTGCCGGCCACGGACAGGCGGTGCGCTGGATACCGAAATTTGGTATCGTCCACTAGGAGGGCAGAAGCATGGCGCGCAACACATCCATTTCCCTCGGCGACCATATGGCCGATTTCGTCGACGGGCAGGTCAAGAATGGCCGTTATGGCTCAGCCAGCGAGGTCATCCGCGCCGGGCTGCGGCTGCTGGAAGAACGCGAAGCAGCGATGCAGTCGCTGCGCGATGCGCTGGATGAGGGCGAGCGGTCCGGTCCTGCGACCGAGTTCGATTTCGAGGCCTATCTCGCCGGTCGGCGTCGCGCTTCCGGGGCGTGAGGCGATTCTATCTCACGCCGGCGGCGCGGGCCGATCTCGACGCGATCTGGGAGTACACCGAGCAGCGTTGGGGCACCGCCCAGGCCGAGCGGTATGCCCAGGCGATCGTCGAGGTCTGCCGGGCATTGGCGGCGCGGGCGTATCCTGATCGCGATGCGGGCGATGTGCGGCCGGGCTATCGGAAGGCGCCGGTCGGGTCGCATGTGCTGTGGTTCCGGCGCCGCCCGGATGGTGCGCCGGAGGTCATCCGCATTCTCCATCAGCGGATGGATGGGCCGCGCCATCTCACCTGAGCGACAGCCTGACAGATCGAAGGTGCAGGAAACTGAGTTTCCTGCCGGGGTGCAGGGGCAGAGCCCCTGCGTCACCCACCCGCATCAATCCCCGCGCACCCCCGCCGCGCGGATCACCTCGCCCCAGGACCGCAGGTCCTCGGCCATGCGGGCGTTGAAGGTGCGGGTGTCCTCGAAATGCGGGGTCAGGCCGTTGGCGAGCAGGCGTTCGCGGAAGGTCTGGTTCTCCAGCGCGCGGCGGGTCGCGTCGGACCAGCGGGCGAGGCTCTCCTCGGTCATGCCCTTGGGTCCGCAGATGCCGAACCAGCCGGCCATCTGCAGTCCCGGCACGAAGGCCGAGAGCGGGCGGGCCTGCGGGAAGAGCGGCGAGCCGCCATCGTCGCCAAGGGCGAGCAGGCGCAGCTCGCCGCCCTGCACCTGGCGCATGACGTCGCCGAGGTTGGTGATCATGAACTCGGTGCGGCCGCCGAGGATGTCGACGATCGCCGGCGTCGCGCCGCGGTAGGGGACGTGGACGATGTCGAGGCCGGTGCGCGCCTTCAGCAGCTCGACGGACAGGTGCTGCGCGGAGCCCACGCCAGCCGAGGCGTAGCTCATTGCGCCGGGGTGGGCGCGGGCGGCGGCGAGGAGTGCAGCGACATCCTGATGCGGCCCGCGCGCGGCGACGACCAGGGCGTAGGTGGACAGCGCGACGTTGGCGACGCCCATCAGCTCGGTGCGCGGGTCGATGGGCATGGACACGCCGGGCAGGTTCGGCGTGATGGTCATGGTGCCCATCGGGCATTGCAGGACGGTGAGGCCATCGGGGGCGGCGCGCGCGACGACCTCAGCGCCGATCAGGCCGTTGGCGCCGGTGCGGTTTTCGACCACGCCGCGGGCGCCGAGGAAGGGGACGACGTATTCGGCGATGAGGCGGGCCATGAGGTCGCCGGTGCCGCCGGCCGCGTAGCCCGAGATGACGCGGATGGTGCGGTCCTGCGCGGCGGCAGGCAGGGCGATGCAGGCCGCCGCGATGGCGGCGAGCAGGGTGCGACGCATGGATGTTCCTCCTCGGGTGTTCTTGCCGAGGAGGGTAGTATCGAAAGCCGGCGCGGGAAAACCTGTCAGAGCCCGCATTGAGAATGCCGGCACTGGCCCGCACCCCCACCCGGCCACCTATTCCAGGATACTGACGTGGGTGGCCGGGTGGGGGTGCGGGCCGGTGCCGGGTGCGAGAATGCGCCGAACGGCGCATTCTCAAACGGGCACTCAGCCGCTGACCATCGGGCAGCCGCCTTCGGAGAGCGGGCGCATGGCCTGGTCCGCCGGGATGCTGCCGATCAGGCGGTAGAGATCCCATTCGGCGCGGACCTCGGCGGGCGGCTTGGCCTCGAAGAGGTAGACGGGGTGGATCTTGCGGCCGTCGGCGCGGACCATGCCGGGGCCGAAGCAGTCGTCATCGGTCGGCATGGCCTTCATCTGCGCGATCTGCGCGCGGCCCGAGGCCTTGGCCTGCGCCACGCCCAGCGCGTTCGCTGCCTTGAGGTAGTGCAGGACGGCCGAATAGGCGCCGGCGTGGTTGGTGCTTGGGTAGATGCCGCTTGGCATCTGCGGCAGGACGCGCTGGGTGAAGCCGCGGGTGCGGTCATTGAGGTCCCAGTAGAAGGGCTCGGTCACCAGCAGCCCCTGCGCGGCGGCGGGGCCGAGCGCCTTCACGTCGCCCAGCAGGCCGAGCAGCGCGACCATGCGCATGCCGTGCCGCGGCAGGCCGAATTCCTGCGCCTGCTTCACGCTGTTGACGATGTCCGTCCCGGCATTGGCGAGGCCGAGCACCTTGGCGCGGGAGGCCTGTGCCTGGAGCAGGAAGGAGGAGAAGTCGGTCGTGTTGGGGAAGGGGTAGCGGGCCTGGCCGAGCACGCGGCCGCCGGCGCGTTCCACTGCGGCCTTGCTGTCGCGTTCCAAGGCGTGGCCGAAGGCATAGTCGGCGGTGAGGAAGAACCAGGTGTCGCCGCCCGCACGCACCGTCGCGGTGCCGGCACCGTTGGCGAGCATCCAGGTGTCGTAGGTCCAGTGCACATGGTTCGGCCCGCAGCGCGGTCCGTGCAGATCGGCCGTGGCCGGGCCGGTGGCGAGGAAGACCTTGTCCTTGTCCCGCGCCAGGTCGGCGATGGCGAGCGCGATGGCGGAGTTGTTCACCTCCAGGATCGCGTCGACATCCTGGCGGTCATACCATTGGCGGGCGATCTGCACGCCGATGTCGGGCTTGTGCTGGTGGTCGGCGTGCAGCACCTCGACCTGCGGCGCGATTCCTGCGCGGGCGGCATCCGCGATCGCCTGGCGCACGCAGGCGGCGGTACCGAGGCCCGACAGGTCGCGATAGGGACCGGAGAGATCACCGAGGATGCCAAGGCGCAGCACGGGGCCGGATTGCGCGAGAGCGGGCGCGGCAAGGGTGCTCGCCCCTGCGATGAGCAGGGTGCGACGGGACGTATTCATGAACGCTTCCTCGGTCGTTGTGTGGTGTCGTCAGGGGTGTTCTAGCGCGGCAATGACGGCGTCGGCCATGCCGCGCGTCGACAGGACGGACTCGCCGGGCAGGGCGATGTCGGCGGTCCGGGCGCCGGCGGCGAGGGCGGTGGCGACGGCGGCTTCGAGGGCGTCGGCCTCGGCGGGGGCCCGGGCGGTCCAGCGCAGGAGGAGGGCGGCGGAGAGGATGGCGCCGAGGGGGTTGGCGATGCCCTTGCCGGCAATGTCGGGGGCGGAGCCGTGGATGGGTTCGTAGAGGGCGCGGCGCTTGCCGTCCGGCCCGGGGTCGGACAGGGCCGCGGAGGGCAGCATGCCGAGGCTGCCGTTGATGGCGCCGGCGCAGTCGGAGAGGAGGTCGCCGAAGAGGTTGTCGGTGACGATGACGTCGAAGCGGGTGGGGGCGCGGGAGAGCTGGAGCGCGCAGTTGTCGGCGAGCATGTGTTCGAGCGTCACGTCGGGGAAGTCCCTGGCGTGGACGGCGGCGACGACCTCCCGCCACAGCGCGCCGGCTTCCATCACGTTGGCCTTGTCGACCGAGGTGACGTGGTTGCGGCGCGTGCGCGCGAGGGTGAAGGCGAAGCGGGCGGCGCGGGCGATCTCGGCTTCCGTGTAGGCGTGGGTGTTGAGGCCCCAGCGGGTGCCGTCGGGCAGGGTCTGGATGCCGCGGGGCGTGCCGAAATAGACGCCGGCGGTCAGTTCGCGCACGAAGACGAGGTCGGTGCCGGCGATGGTGCGGGGCTTGTAGGGGGAGACCTCGGCGAGGGCGGGCCAGGCGCGGACGGGGCGGAGGTTGGCGAAGACGTCGAGCGCCTTGCGCATGCGCAGCAGGGAGCCCTTGCGGCGTTCCTCGGCGGGGATGTGCTTCTGGTCGAGGCTGCCGGTGGCGCCGAAGAGGAGCGCGTCGGCGGCCATGATGGCGTCCCAGGAGGCGTCGGGCATGGTGGTGCCCTCGGCGGCCCAGGCGGCGGCGCCGAAGAGGCGGCGTTCCATGCGCAGCGGGAGGCCGCGTTTGGTGACGAACCAGTCGAGGATGCGGACGGCCTCGTCGGTCACTTCGGGGCCGATGCCGTCGCCGGGCAGGACGACGATGTTCATTGTCTGGCGCGGCGGATTCACGCCATCGGTGCTTGGCTTCGTCTCCGCCGTCGGGCGATCGGACGCGGTGGTCATCGTTCGACACTCTCCCAGGCCCAGGGGCGCCGCGTGCGGTCGGCGGCATACCAGGCGGTGATCTGATCCTTCATGCGCAGGGTCAGCGCGATGTCGTCGAGGCCCTCCAGCAGGGCCTCCTTCTTCCGGGCGTCGACGGGGAAGGGGATCTCGGTTCCGTCCGGGGTGACCACGAGTTGGCGGGCGAGATCGACGGTGGTGTGGCGCGCGCCCTGCGCGGCCTCGGTCTCGGCGGCGATGCGGGCGATCGCGTCCTCGGGCAGCGCGATGGGCAGCATGCCGTTCTGGAAGCAGTTGTTGAAGAAGATGTCGCCGAAGGATGGCGCGAGCACCGCCCGGAAGCCCATGCCCATCAGGGCCCAGACCGCGCCCTCGCGCGAGGAGCCGCAGCCGAAGTTGGGGCCCGCCAGCAGGATCGGGCTGTCGCGATAGGGCGGGCGGTTGAGGACGAAGTCGGGGTTCTCGGTGCCGTCGGGGGCGTAGCGCAGCCGTTCGAAGGCATAGGGGCCGAGGCCGCCGCGCCCGCTGCCGAGCAGGCGTTGAATGGGGATGATGACGTCCGTGTCCACATTCGCGGCCATGAGAGGCGCGGCGGGGCCAGAGACGGTGGTGAACTTGTCCATCGGTCGCGCCCCTTACGCCGCGAGGGTCCGCACATCGGCGATGGCGCCGCTGAGGGCCGCCGCCGCCGCCATGGCGGGGGAGGCGAGATGCGTGCGCGCGCCCGTGCCCTGCCGGCCGACGAAGTTGCGGTTGGAGGTGGAGACGCAGCGCGCGCCAGGCGGGACGAACTCGCCATTCGCGGCGACGCAGAGCGCGCAACCCGGTTCGCGCCAGGCGAAGCCGGCCTCGCGGAAGGCGGCGTCGAGACCTTCCGCCTCGGCTTCATGCTTCACGCGTTCGGAGCCGGGGACGACCCAGGCGGTGACGTGCGGGGCGACCTTGCGGCCGCGCAGCACGGCGGCGGCGGCGCGCAGGTCCTCGATGCGCGAATTGGTGCAGGACCCGATGAAGACCCAGTCCACCTTCGTGCCGGCTATCGGGGCGCCCGGGGTGAGGCCCATATAAGAGAGAGCGGCCTCCCAGGCGGCGCGCTTCTCGGGGTTGGGGGCGGAGGCCGGATCGGGGATGTGGCCGGTGACGGGCAGGACCTGCTCGGGGCTGGTGCCCCAGGTGATCTGCGGGGCGATGTCACGCATGTCGATCGTCAGGTCACGGTCGAATGTGGCGTCGTCATCGCTGCGCAGGGTGAGCCAATCGGCGACGGCGGCGTCCCAGGCGGCGCCGCGCGGGGCGAAGTCGCGGCCGGCGAGCCATTGGATGGTGGTGTCGTCGGGGGCGACCATGCCGATCTTTGCCCCCATCTCGATGGACAGGTTGCACAGGGTCAGGCGGCCCTCGACCGACAGGGCGCGCACCGCCGCGCCGGCATATTCGACCGCAAAGCCGGTGCCGGCACCGGTGCCGAAGCGGCCGATGGCGGCGAGGATCATGTCCTTGGGCGTTACGCCGGCCGGGGTCGCGCCGTCGAAGCGGATGCGCAGGCGCTTCGGCTTGCGCTGGGGCAGGGTCTGGGTGGCGAGGACATGCTTGAGTTCGGACGCGCCGATGCCGAAGGCGATCGCGCCGACGCCGCCATTGGTGCAGGTGTGGCTGTCGCCGCAGACGAGCGTGGTGCCCGGCAGCACCAGGCCGAGCTCGGGGCCCATGACGTGGACGATACCGTGGCCATCCGTGCCGATGTCGAAGAAGCGCACGCCGGTTTCGGCGGCGCGCCGGCGCAGGCCGGTGAGGAGCTTCGCGCCGGTGGGGAAGGTGTCCGCCGTGCGGCCCGGGGCGGAGGAGACGGCGTGGTCCGGCGTGGCGAAGACCAGGTCGGGGCGGGCGAGGGCATAGCCGGCCTCGCCGACTTCCTGCATGGCGCGGCCGCCCGAGAGGTCGTGCAGCAGGATGCGGTCGCAATGCAGCAGCGACCAGCCCGAGCCGAGATCGGCGACGACATGCGGATCCCAGATCCGGTCGAAGAGTGTCGCGGACATTGGCCGCCTTCCTCCCATACCAAGGGCGAGCCTGGCGCAGTGCCAAGCGCGGCATCACGCCGCGCTGGGCGAGGCTGGTCAAGCGGGCCCCTGCGGTGGGGCCGCGACGGTGCGGGTACCGCTGCCCGTGGACGGTCCGAACGGTTGCGCCGAGGCGCTTCCCGACGCGCCGCCGGTGGTGCAAACGGCGATGTCATCCACTACACGATTGCGTGATATAGGTTGAATTCGACAAGGGTCCATGCAGCCTCGCCGGACGCGTCCCGCAAGCCAAAACCTGTCGCGTTTTTGATGCGGAATTTTATCGCGATCGCGCGAGAGTGGCGAAAATCCGGGAACAACCACGAGGCGTGGCGGGTGCGATTTGATCGCCGTGGCGGGCGATCCGAACGGGTGCTGGGCCGGAGTCGAGGTGTGATGTCAGGTGGGGGAACGTAAAATTAGTGAATTAAGAATGAAATGTCTCAATTTTCGGCGTTGACGGTTCATTAAGTAAGATGTTTGGTTGTTTCGACGCGGTCGACTCCCTCCGGTGGCGATCCGCTTCCCGTCCTTTCGATAGCAACCCAGACGAGCGGGTTCCGGAGGATGGCGCAGGCAATGGCTCGTTAAAGAGACGAACCGAAGGGGATAGATATGATTCGCAAGTTCCTGGCCTCCCTCCATCTTGCCGTTGTCGATCGCAAGGGCGTGACGGCTGCCGAATACGCCGTGCTGGCGGTGGGCATCGTCATCGTCGTTGCTGCTGCGGCGGCAACCTTCGGCACCAAGCTGAGTGATGTGTTCACGGCGCTCGGCTCGCGCATCACTGTGCCGCCCGCCGGGGGCTGACGCCGCCGCGTCAATGACCCACGCGCTTCTGGCCTTTCTCCGCGGCGCCCTTGCCGACCGCAGGGGCGTCACCGCTTCGGAATGCGCGGTTCTGGGCTTAGGTGTCGTCGTCATCATCGCGTCCGCGGTGTTGACGTTCGGCACTTCCCTGTCCAGCGCATTTGATCGGGTCGGCTCTGCGTTCGTCTTGGGTGGCTGAGGTGGTCGACCCTGTCGCGCGTGTTCCTGCAGATCGGCTGGCACCATTTTCGGGGTCAGCCGGTTCGTTGTAGCGGTGCGGCCTATCCCGGGGAGTTTCGGTTACCGCGCGTGAGTTCATCCCGACGGGCAGCTTCGCATGTCCGGCGTCTTGGACGATCTTTTGCCGGGCAACCGTCGAGATTCGCGCAAGGTGCTGCCACTGCTGCAATACAAAGCGTGCCGATAGCTTATTCTTATTGATGTACAGGTCGATCCGCCGTCCGGAATGCCAAGTATTGCAAATGCCGTGTTCAACGATGACTCTGGTGGTTTGGAAGCAAGCAGATCACGGTTCCTTCTGTCGGGAGATCTTCGTCGCATGTCCGATCTGCCGATCCATCAGGTCTTTGCGGCGGGCCTCCTGATCTATGCTGCGGCACGGGATGTCGCGACGCGCCTGATTCCCGACGCGGTGCCCATTGCCCTGCTTGTGCTGGGCGTGCTGTCGCGCCTCATGGTCGGCTGGACCGAGGCGGGCACGTCGCTCCTCGCCGGCCTCCTGCTTTTCGTGATCTTGCTGCCGCTCGCGATGCGCGGCTGGCTCGGCGGCGGTGACGTCAAACTCATCGGCGCCATGGCGGTGGGTCTCGCACCCTACGAGACATGGGTTTTCATCATGGCGACCGTGTTCGCGGGCGGCGTGCTCGGGATCGCCTACATCGCCGGCCGATACGTGGTTCCCGAGACACGCGTGGCCGGCAACACCAACCTCCTACGCCGTGTCCTGGCCGTCGAGGCCTGGCGGATGCGGCGGCGGGGTCCGCTGCCCTATGCCGTCGCCATCGCGGTCGGCGGCCTGATTGTCCTGAACACCCTTCCGGGGGTCTGACCGATGTTTCTTCGGCTTCTCGTCATTCTCTCCCTGGTCCTGAGCGCCACCGGCCTTGGGATCCTCGCGCTTCAGCTCCTTCAGCCGGCGCAGCAGGCGCAGCAGGTCGCCCGCGTCGAGGCGCCCCCGGTCGTGGCGCCGGCGCCGCGCATCCGCATGCTGGTGGCGTCGCGCCCGCTGTCGATCGGCACGTTGCTGAAGGATGAGGACTTCCGGGAAATGGAAGTGGCCGGCGATGGAATGCCCGAGGGCGCCTTCGTCGGCGGCCAGGAATCCCTCGCCGAGCTGCGCGGCGCGCTGCTGCGCCGCTTCGTCGACCCCAACCAGCCGATCATCCGCACCGATGTGCTGCGTCCCCGCGACCGCGGCTTCCTGGCCGCCGTGCTGCGTCCCGGCACCCGCGCGATCTCGGTCGGAGTCGATGTCGTCACCGGCGCCTCAGGCCTGATCTGGCCGGGGGACGAGGTCGACCTGATCCTCACCCAGAATCTGCAGCAACAGGGGCAAGCCCAGGAATCGTCTGGACGTCGTGTCGTTGGCGAGACCATCCTTTCGGCAGTTCGGGTGATCGCAGTGGACCAGCAGATCAGTCACAGTGGAACGGATGCAGCCGCTGCCCGCGTGGTGGCGCGTACCGTCACGCTTGAAGTGACCCCGGAGCAGGCGGAGCGCGTGGCGGTGGCGACCCAGCTCGGGCGCATTTCCCTCGTCGTGCGCTCCATCGAGGGTGTGCCGGAGGCCTCGTCGCCGCGGCCGTCCCTTGTCTTCGGCTCCGATGTCTCCTCGGCTCTCGCTGGTCCCCAGGCTCCGGCGCCGGCCGCGCCGCGCATGCGCATCATTCAGGGCGGCACCCAACAGGAGGTCACGTTCCGATGACTGATGCGCGCTTCGCGGCCAGGGTGGCGGAAGGCAGCGCCCGGCGATTCGGTCGGGCGGCCCTTCTCGCTGCCGTCGCGGCGCTGCCGATGCTGGTCGTCCTGCCGGTCGGGCCGGTGGCGGCACAGCAGCCGGCCGCCATGGTCGCGAGCGACGGACCGGTCATCGGCGTGCGCGTCGGAACACATCCTGGCTATGGCCGTGTCGTCTTCGACTGGCCGACGCGCACGGGCTACGAGGCCGTGACTCGCGGCGACGATCTGGTGATCCGCTTCGCCGCGCCCGGCCAGCCCCGCATCGGCGGCATCATCGTGCCGCGCAACGTGACGGGCCTGTCGGCCGAGGATGGCGCGGTGCGCATCTCGGCCCGCGAGGGCGCGCGGTTCCGTCATTTCCTTCACGGGCCGAAGCTCGTGGTCGATATCCTGGACCCCGAGGCCCCGGTCACCGCCGCTGCCGCGCCGGAGATGCGTCCGGCGCTCACCATCGACCCGGCGCCGAGCACCGAAGGCATTCTGGCCGACCTGGCCGGCGCGACCGGCATTCCGGTGCCGGGACGCGCGGCTTCGCGCGCGGCGGTGCTGGCCAGTGCGACGCCCGGGCCCGAGGCGGTGCGCGCCGCCGGCATCGCGCCGGATGTGCTGCCGCGGGACGCCGCGCCCGCGCCGGCGACCATTCAGATGGCCCAGGCGCTGCCCCCGGGCGGGCCGCGACCCAGCGCACCCTTCAACGTTCCGATGCAGGCGCCGCCGCCGGGCATCTCCCTGATCCCGCAGGCCCAGGCACAGACCCTGCCGACGCAGATCCCGGGCGTTCCGCAGGTCGTCGCGCCGGCACCGGGTGCGACGCTGACGCGGCCGCTGGTCATCGAGCAGGGGGCCGGGCGGCTCGTCGAACTGCCGGCGGCGGCGCTGACCGTGCTGGTGGCCGATCCGCGCATCGCGCGGGTGCAGCCGGCCTCGCCCACCTCACTGTTCATCATGGGCGTGAATGCCGGGCGCACCAACCTCATCGCGACGCGCGAGGATGGCTCCCTCGTCGCCGAGTTCGACATCACCGTGCAGTCGAGCGGCGCCCTGGCACCGCAGGCGATCGCGCCCGCGGCGGTGCCGACGGTGACGGCCGGCCAGGTGCAGAGCATGATCCGCCGCATGGTGCGCGGCGGACAGAATGTCCGGGTGTCGATCGCCGGGCGCACCGGCGCGATCCAACTGTCGGGCATGGTGCCGTCCGCGGCCGATGCCCAGCGCGCCGAGGCCATCGCCAAGTCGATGGCCGGTGAATCGCGTGAGGTGATCAACGATCTCACCCTGCTGTCCGGCATCCAGGTGAACCTGAGGGTGCGGGTGGCGGAGATCTCGCGCGAGGTGACGCGCGATCTCGGCTTCAACTGGCTGGCGGCCTTCAATGATGGCACCTGGCAGCTCGGTCTGCGCTCTGGCAGCGTGGTCGGTACCGCGGTCGCGGCGCTGGCGGACCCCCTCGGCCGTCTCATTCCTGGCCTGGCGTCCGGAGCGGGCACCGGCACGGGCGGCACCTATGGGGTGCGATACGCCAACGGCAACTGGGACATCAATGGCCTGATCGACGCGCTGGCGCAGGACCGGCTGGTGACCATCCTTGCCGAGCCGAACCTGACGGCACAGTCAGGCGAGGTGGCTTCCTTCCTCGCGGGAGGCGAGTTCCCGGTTCCGGCGGCCGCCGCCAACAACAGCACGACGCTGTCCGTCGAATACAAGCCCTATGGCGTCAGCCTTGCCTTCGTGCCGACGGTGCTGTCGCCCGAACGGATGAATATGCGGGTCCGCCCCGAGGTGAGCGAACTCTCCGAGACGGGCTCGATCAGCTTCCCGGTGGCGGGCGGCGTGGTCAGCATTCCCGGCCTGACGGTGCGCCGCGCCGAGACGACGATCGAACTGGGCTCGGGCCAGAGCTTCGCCATCGCCGGGCTGCTCAGCCGCAACGCCTCCATCAACAATTCGGGCGTCAGCGGCCTCGGCGACATCCCGGTGCTCGGCGCGCTGTTCCGCTCCGACCGGTTCCGCCGTGCCGAGACGGAACTCGTCATCATCATCACGCCATATCTCGTGCGGCCGGTGTCGGATCCGTCGGCGCTCGGCACCCCGCTCGACACCTTCCGTCCGGCGACGGATCTCGAACGCGTGCTGCTGCGCCGGCAGACCGGATCGGGGGCACCGTATCGGCAGATCCGCCCGCCCTCGGCCGCCGGCTTCATCGTGGAGTGAGTGGCATGATCCGGATCCCCACGCTCCTCCCCGTGCTCGTCGCCGCCTGCGGCCTCATCGGCTGTGCGCCGGACACGTATTTCCCGCCGACCGATTTCGAACGCGCCGGCACCTGGCAGGCCGATGGCGTCAACGACCGCAACCTTCGGGCCATGGTCGCCGACCCGTCGCATCTGACGCGCGGCGTCGGCGCCGCGACCGATCGCGGCCAGGCGGGTGCTGCGGCGGCCCAGGCCATGGAGGCTGGCCGCCGGCCACCCCTGCCCCGGACGACCCTGAGCACGGCCGGCCGGCAGTCCGGGGGGGGCAATACAGGCGTGACCTCGAGCGGCGGAGGATCAAGCGGTGGCCAGTGACCGCCCGGTTCCGCGAGAGGTCCCGGATGCGCAGCGGGGTGGGGCGGTCATCTCCGCCGACCGCGCGGCGCTCATGGTCTTCGTCGCCGACGAGGCGAGCGAGACGGCGATCCGCGGCGGCATCGGCGATGTGCTCGGGGCGCAGATCCGGCGCGGTACCGTGCGCACCGCCGTCAAGGCGCTCGAGAAGGAAACCACGCCGCGCGTCCTGATCGTCGACATCAGCGGCATCGAGGATCCCTTCGCCGCGCTGGATGACCTCGCTTCGGTCTGCACGCCCGATGTGCGGGTGCTGGTGGTCGGCGAACGGACCGAGATCGGGTTCTACCGCGACATCACCCGCAATGTCGGCGTGCACGAATACCTGCACAAGCCGCTGACCCGCGACAATGTCGCCCGGCTCTTCGCCCCGCTGGTCCAGGGCGGCGGCGATGGCAGGCTCGACCGCGGCGGCCTGGTCACGGCGGTCTGCGGCGTGCATGGCGGGGTCGGCGCGACCACGCTCGCCGTCAATCTTGCCCTGCAGATCGAGGATGTGACGCGCGGCCATGTCGCGCTGCTCGACCTGCATCTGCAGGGCGGCACGGCGGCGATGATGCTCGGCGCGCGCGTGACCTCCGGACTGCGCGTGGCCCTTGAGGAACCGGACCGCGTCGACAGCCTCTTCCTCGACCGCGTGGGCGTGCCGATCAGCGAGCGCGTACGCCTGATCGCGGCCGAGGAGCCGATGGAGGCCGAGATCCGGCCGACGGAGGAGGGGGCCCGCCGCGTCATCGACATGCTGCGCCAGCGCTTCAACCACGTCATCGTCGATCTGCCGATGCCGCCCGGGTCGATGGAGCGACTGGTGCTGCAGCGTGCGCGTCATGTCGTGCTGGTGCTGGCCCCCGATGTCGCGAGCATCCGCGATGCCGTGGCGGTGAAGAAGGTGGTCACGATGACGGGCTCGGCCGGACGCGTCCTCACCGTGCTGAACGGCGCGGGACGCAAGGGGTATCTGCCGACGCGGCTGGTCGCCGAGGGCATCGGCAGCATGCCCGAGGTGATCCTGCCCGACCTGTCGCGCCAATTGCCGCGTGCGGCCAATCTCGGCCGTCCGGCACTGCGGGACAGCCCGGTGCTGCGCCGCGGCCTCGGCATCCTGTCGCAGGAGATCGCGGCGGTGCGCGTGGCCGACCGGCCGCGCTCCCTCTTCGCGCGCCTGTTCGGGCGCGGAGGCTGACCATGCGGACCTTCGGGCGCCGCAGCGAGGGCAGCCAGCTTCCCGTCCCGCTGACGATCGACAACGAGCCGCGGTCGGTCAACATCAGTGCGGCGGATCTGGCACTGGCGGAAAGCGCCGAGCTTGCCCGGCTGCGTACCCTCGTCCTGGAGCGCATCGACCCGGTCGTCGCGGGCGAGTTGCCCCATGCCGCGCTGCGCCAGCAGCTCGATGCGCTGGTCCATGAACTCGCCAGCCGCGAGCGGATGGAGATCTCGGCGCGCGACCAGTCGCGCATCGCCGAGGAAATCGCCCGCGACATGGTGGGCTACGGTCCGCTCGAGCCACTGCTCCAGGACGACACCATCAACGACATCATGGTGAACGGCCCTGACAATGTCTTCGTCGAGGTGCGGGGCAAGCTGATCCGCACCAATGTGCGCTTCCGCTCCTCCTCCCAGGTCGCGGCCATCGCGCAGAAGATCGCGGCGACCGTCGGCCGGCGCGTCGATGAATCGAGCCCGCTCTGCGACGCGCGCCTGCTCGACGGATCGCGCGTCAACATCGTCTTCCCGCCGCTGGCGCTCGACGGGCCCTGCATCTCGATCCGAAAGTTCTCCAAGAAGCGCTACGATCTCGGGTCGCTGGCGGCGAACGGATCGATGTCGCCGAGCGTCCAGCGCGTCCTCGAGATCGCGTCGCGCTGCCGGTTGAACGTGGTGATCTCGGGCGGCACGGGGTCGGGCAAGACCACCATGCTCAACGCCATGTCGCGGCTGATCGACCATGGCGAGCGCATCGTCACCATCGAGGATGCGGCGGAACTCCAGCTTCAGCAGCCGCATGTCGTGCGGCTCGAGACGCGGCATGCCAATCTGGAAGGCCGCGGCGAGATCACGGCGCGCGACCTGGTGCGCAACGCGCTGCGCATGCGCCCCGACCGCATCATCGTCGGCGAGGTGCGCGGCGCCGAGGCCTTCGACATGCTGCAGGCCATGAACACGGGCCATGACGGGTCCTTCTGTACCGTCCACGCCAACACCGCGCGCGACGCGCTGACCCGCATCGAGAACATGGTGATGATGGGGCAGTCCACGCTGCCGTCCCGCGCCATCCGCACCCAGATCGCCGCGGCGGTGGATCTCATCGTGCAGATCGAGCGCATGCGCGATGGCGGCCGCCGCGTCTCCCAGATCGCCGAGATCTGCGGCCTGGAAGGCGATGTCATCACGATGAACGACATCTTCACCTTCCAGTATGAGGGCGAGAACGCCGATGGGCGCCTGCGCGGCACCTGGGTCTCGCCGGGCATGCGGCCGGCCTTCATCGATCGGCTGAACTATTTCGGCATGCTCGACCCCTGGATGCGCGCGCTCCAGGAAGCCTGAGCATGGATCGCACCCTCCTTCTCGGCGTTGCGGGGCTGCTGACCTTCGCCCTGGTCACCGGGGTGATCACCCTGGCCAAGTCGGGCCAGGCGCGGCGGCTGAAGGAACGGGTGGCGAATGCCAGCGCGATCGAGGTCCGCACCACCCATGCTGCCGGCCTGCCGAGCATCCGCCTGCAGACCGGCCGGCAGAGGCCGTTCCTCGAGCGGATCCTGCGGTTCCTCCGCTTCAACCCGGACACGCCGCAGGAACAGGTGATCCCCTGGTGGGCCACGCTGCTGATCGGCTCGCTGATCGGCGTCATCGCCGGATACTACATGGGGTTCCTCCTGGGCCGGGGGGCGGGCGCGCTGATCGGGCTCGGCATGGCGCTGTTCGCGGTGCGCGGCCTTTTTGCCTGGCAGCACAACAACTATGTCGATGCGATCTTCGTGCAGATCCCGGATGCCATCGGATTGATGGTGCGGGCGATCCGCGCGGGCCTGCCGGTGGGCGAGGCGATACGCTCCGTGGCAGCGGAACTGGCCAATCCCCTGCGTGACGAATTCGCCCGCGTGCTCGGCGATGTCGCCATCGGGCGGCCGCTCGACCAGGCGCTGCTGCGGCTTCATGCGCGCACCGAACTGCCGGAATTCTCCTTCCTGGCCGTCGTGTTCGGTCTGCAGTCCCAGACGGGCGGGAACCTTGCCGAGACGCTCGACAACCTCGCCGACATCGTGCGCAAGCGCGTCGCCATGACCAAGCGCGCCAAGGCACTCGCGGCGGAAGCGCGCATGCAGGCCGGCATCCTGATGGCGCTGCCCTACGTCGCCGCGCTGGCGATGTCGCAGATCCAGCCCTTCTACATCGACAATTTCTTCCGCAACCCGTCCGGGCAGAGGCTGGTGCTCATCGGTCTCGGCTTCTCGGTCTTCGGCTGGCTCGTCATCCGCTGGATGATCAAGAAGGCGGGGACGGACTGAGCGATGATCGAGCAGCTTCTTACGGGCGGCATGATTCCCATCCTGGCGGCGATGGGCGCCGTGGTCATGGCCATCGCCGCCGCGGTTCTGTTGGCGCGCGGGGCGGAGGACCGGGACCTCGCCAGCCGTGTGCAGGGCGTGCTGCGCCCGGCGGCGCCCGATATCTCGGTCGCGGGCAGCGGCGTGCGGGCGGCTGCGGCGCCCTTCCGCCACCTGGGCGAGAAGCTGCGCAACACGGCCCTGGTCTCGGACAAGGACATCGCCGATTTCCAGATCGCGATCGCCGCCGCGGGGCTCAATCCGCGCGCGGCGGTGCCGACCTTCATCGGCATCAAGGCCGTGCTGATGGTCGGCCTGCCGATCTGCGCCTTCTTCTACGCGCAACTGAGCGGCTTCGACGTGCCGAAGACGGCCATGGTGCTGTTCGGCGGCATCGTCGTCGCGATCTTCGGGCCGAACTACTTTCTCAGCTACCTCAAGCGCAAGCATGAGGAGAAGCTGCGCAAGGGCCTGCCCGACGCGCTCGACCTGCTGGTCGTCACCGCCGAGGCGGGACTCGGCATCGAGACGGCGCTCGACCGGGTGGCGCGGGAGATCGAGCCGAACAACCGTCCGCTCGCCATCTCCTTCCTCGTGCTGGTGCAGGAGCTGCGCATGCTGCCCGATCGGCGGCAGGCGCTGGAGCGGTTCGCCGAGCGCTCGAACTTCGATGGCTTCAAGCGGCTCGGCGGCACGCTGTCGCAGACCCTGAAATACGGCACGCCGCTCGCGCAGGCGCTGCGCGTGCTGGCGGCCGAAATGCGCCAGGACCGCATGCTGCGTATCGAGGAAAAGGCAATTCGCCTGCCCGCCCTGCTGGTGATTCCGCTGATCCTCTTCATCATGCCGGCGGTCTTCATTGCTCTTGTTGGTCCATCCGTGCTGGAACTCGGCAAGGGTCTCTTCTCCGGAATGCGCTGATGACGAGTCGTCACCTCACAGGCGTTGTCCTTGGCCTGCTGCTGGCGGGCTGTGCGACCGAAGGACCGCGCAGCCTCGATACCGCGTCGCGCCTCCGCGTCGCCGCGACGGCGGAATCCCAGGGGCAGATGGATGTCGCGCTGTCGATGTATGGTTCCGCCGCGGCCCACGACCCGGACAACGCGCAGGCCCAGTCGCGCTTCGCGACGGCGCTGGCCCGCTCGGGCAACCGGCAGCAGGCCGAGCAGATCCTCGCAGCCGCGCTGGAGCGCCGGCCGAACGAGCGCGGGCTGATGGTCCAGCTCGGCCGCATGCGCCTGCAGAGCGGCCAGGTCGGGGAAGCGCTGACCCTCTTCGACCGCGTGCTGGCCGCCGATGCCCGTTCGGTCGAGGCGCTCGATGGTCGCGGCGTCGCGCTCGACCTGATGGGCCGGCACCCGGAGGCGCAGGAGACCTATCGCCGCGCCCAGGCGCTGTCGCCGAACTCGGTCGCGATCGCCAACAACCTCGGCCTGTCCCTGCTCCTGGACGGCCGGCCGGATGAGGCCCGCGCAGTGCTCGAACCACTCGCCCGCCGCCCCGACGCCAATGAGCGGGTGACGGCGAATTACGGCATCTCGCTCGCCGCAACGGGCGATGTCGCAGCGGCGCGCACCGTCCTCGGCGAGGCTGGCGGCGACGTCGCGGCGCTCGGCGATGCGTTCCGCGCCCCGGGACGCCAGATCATCGAGGTGACCCCGAGCGCTTCGCCGCCGGGCTGACGCCGCAGCGTGGGCAAGGTGGAGAGCGCGGGCTGGCCGCGCTGGCTCCAGGGCGGCGTCGTGCTGGTTCTCGGCTCCGGGGTCGTCGCGCTGTACGGGGCCTTCCTGCTGAGCAGCACGGTGCTGCGCACGCAGGGGCCGCTGCCGACCGATGTGCTGGCCTTCCTCGCCGCGGCGCGGCTGGCGGCTGCGGGCCAGGCGGCGATCGCCTATGACTGGACGGCCTTTTCCGAGGCGCAGGCCGCGGTGCTGGGCAGAGGGACCGAGGCGATCGGTGGTGCGCTCGGCTGGCTGAACCCGCCGCATTTCTTCTTCGCCGTGCTGCCGTTGGCGCCGCTCGGCTATGGCTGGGCGTGGCTGCTCTGGACCCTGGCGGGGGTGGCGCTGCTGGCCGGCGCTGCCTGGCTGATCCTGCCGCGCGCTCCGGCGGTGCTGGCCGTGCTCGCCGCGCCCTCGGTCATGCTCTGCATGTCGGTGGGGCAGAACGGGCTGCTGATCGCGGCGCTGTTCGGTGTCACCTTCGCGCTCATGGACCGGCGCCCGGGGCTGGCGGGCGTCGCGCTGGGGCTACTGACGGTGAAGCCGCAATTCGGGCTGCTGCTCCCGGCCCTGCTGCTGGTGACCGGTCGCTGGCGGGTCTTCGCGGCGGCGGCGGCGACCGCGCTGCTCGCGATGGGCCTCGCCTGGGCAATTTTCGGGACCGAGGCGTGGCTGGCCTTCCTGCCGTCGCTTTCCAGCAATGCGGCGCGGATGCTGGGGGGCGAGGTCTCGCCACGCATCCAGTCCGTCTATGCCTTCCTGCTGCGTCTGACGGGGCAGCGGGAGGTTGCCGTGATCGGTCATGCCGTGCTGGCGCTGGCGGCGACCGGCCTGACCCTGCATCTGTGGCTGCGCCGGCCCGCCGTCGGGGAAGAGCCCCGCGCCGCCGCGGCGATCGCGGCTTCCTACCTGATGACGCCCTATGTCTGGGGCTATGACACGCCCGCGATCCCGGTGGCCGCGCTGTTCCTGGTTCGCGGGGCCCTGCGCGAGGGCTGGCTGCCGGGCGAGAAGGCGATCCTCGTCGGCGCCTGTCTGCTGCCGGGCCTGCTGGCGATGGCGCAATTCCCGCTGACCGCGCCGGCCGCCTGGGGGCTGCTGCTGTGGTCGGCCTGGCGGCGGGCGGGGGTCAGCCCGGCCGGCCGCGCCGCCCCGCCTGTTGCAGGCACATGATGCGGGGTCTGGCGGGCCCCGACGCCGTCCGGCCGCGCAGCCGCAATTCCACCTGCGGCACCGCGACGATCGGGGTCAGGGTGGGCGTCTGGTTGCCCACCAGCAGCACCGCGCCGCGGCCGGAGGCACAAAGCCCTGCCATGGCCGGGCCGGGCAGGGGGATCACGCCGGGGGCGGGGCCGGGCATGAAGCCCTGTCCGGTCAGCGCCGCCATGACGCGCTGCTGGTAGATCAGCGCTCGTTCCGGCGTGCCGGAGTGGTATTGGCCGGAGGCGACGTTCCAGTCGCCGCTGCGCTGGTAGAGCGACTTCAGGTAGCGCACCGCGTAGCGGACATTGGTGTCGGGATCGAAGCCGGCCTCGACGCTCTCGAAGGCGTCGGGATGGTGCAGCAGGTTGATCTGCATGCAGCCGATGTCGATGGACCGCGTCCCGCCCGCGAGGCGGGTCTGCACCTCGGCCACGGCTTCGGCGCGGCTGCCCATGTAGCGGCCCTCGCCGGCGGCGTTGAAGGACCACGGCCAGGGCTGGACGCTGCCATTGGTGGGGTGGCGGCGACCGGTCTCGACCCGCGCGATGGCGCCGAGCAGGCCAGGCGGCAGGCCGGAATTCTGTTCCGCCACGGCGATGGCGCGCGCGCAGGCGTCCCAGGGGTCGTTCGAGGGCGGCGGGATGACGGCGGCGACAGGCGCGGGGCGCGCGGCCACCTGCTGCGGACGCCGCGGTAGCGCGGCAGGCCGCGAGACCGCCGGCCGGCTGGCCCCGGCGGCGCGCTGTTCATTGTCGGCATGGGCCGGCGCCAGCGGCATGGCCGCGAGCGCGGCGAGAGGCAGCATCAGGCCGAGCAGCCTCGTGGCGCGGGGTCCGAGCATCGGCATATCAGGGCCCTCATGGACTGGGCGGCCGTGTCGGGTCAAGCGTGACGGGATGATAAACCGTTCCGAAGACGGCATCGGCGTACCGGGACGCGGTGGTGGACAAGCCCGCAGGCGATTGCGACCCTGCCCCCAACAAGAGTCTGTGAGGAGGCGTCCCATGAGCTTCACCATCGCGCGGCGTGCCGTGCTCGCTGCCCCTTTCCTCGCGCCCGGCCTGGCGCGGTCACAGGGCGGTTGGAAGCCGTCGCGTGCGGTTACCATGATCGTTCCCTTCGCGGCCGGATCCGGCACCGACACGGTGGCGCGCACCCTCGCAGGGCTTCTGGAACAGGAATGGGGCGGCCAAGTGGTCGTCGACAACCGTCCCGGCGCCAATGGCGCCATCGCGGCGCTGGCGACCGCCCGGGCGGCGCCCGATGGCCAGACCGTGATGATCACGACCAATAGCCCGCATGGCGCGACGCCGGCGCTGATGAAGCGGCCGACCTATGACGCGGTGGCGGATTTCACCCCGATCAGCCGCCTCGGCACCTACATCTTCGTCTTCGCGGTGAACGAGCAGGTGCCGGTCCGCACCATGCCGGAGTTCCTGGCGCTGGCGATGGCACGACCCGGCCAGCTCACCTGCGCATCCGGCAACACGACCGGCGTGGTCGGCGCGGCGATGCTGAACCGCATCGGGGGCGTGGACGTGACCCATGTGCCGTATCGGTCCTCGCCGCCGGCCATGACGGATGTGATCGCCGGGCGGGTGACGTCGATGTTCGCCGACGTCGCCTCGTCGCGGGCCTTCCTCAATGAGGGCAAGCTGCGGCCGCTCGGCATCACCTCGGCGCGGCGCACGCCGCTGTTCCCCGATTGGCCGACGCTTTCCGAGGCCGGGCTGCCGGGATTCGAGCTGCTGTCCTTCATGGGCGCGGTCGGCCCGGCCCATATGCCCGAGGAGATCCTGGGCGGCTGGAACGCGGCCATCCGCCGCGTCTGGGACCGCGAGGCGACCATCCGCCGCCTCGGCGAGTTCGGCATCGAGCAGGCGACCTCAACGCCGGCGGAATTCGGCACCTTCATCCGCGCGCAGATCGCCTTCTGGGGCGAGCAGGCCCGCGCCGCCGGGATCGAGCCGGAATAGAAACCGCCTACGGCATGGGCAATTGTGACACTATGCATGTGCAACATGCCGGAGTTCTAAACATCGGTCTTGTTGTTGCGGGGGCGTGAAACCACTCTTCCTATCCGTCGCGTGGTTGGGAGGCCGCGCGCAACGTCCGAAAGGGGACATCAGACCATGACCGTTTCCACCCGCCTGCAGACCGCCGCCCTGACGCGCACCCTGGCCGAACTGGCCGAGGGCAGCCTCGCGGCGCGCATCCGCCTGGAGCAGGCGGCCCGCGTGATCACCGCCGCGCGCCGTGCCGGCGAACTCGCCGCCGAGGGCGCGCTGCGCCTGCCGGCCACGACCGATGCCTCGGTGCAGGCCGTGACCGAGATCGCGCGCCATTGGGATGACCGCGCCGTCACCGCGCTCGAATATGTCGAGACGCTGCCCGAAGCCGCGATCGAGCGCCTGCTGCGCGCCGCGCCGGGCTGGGCCGCGGCGTTTCCGACCACGACGGCGCTGCGCCTCGCGGCGTGACCCGTGACCGGGGGATCGGCCCCCGGGATTTCTGGCGTGTATTGGAGGGGCTTTGCCCCTCCAAACCACCCCACCAAAGGCCCAAGGCCTTTGGAATCCATGACTTGGCGCCGGGCACCGCGGACAGAACCGGCACCGAGACCCGCACCTGAGCACAGAGCGTGCTGCGGGGGCGAGGAATGCCTTTTGTGCCAAGCGCCAAGTATCCGGCTTTCCAAATGACACTGTCATTTGGCGGGGCGGTCCGGAGGGGCAGAGCCTCTCCGGTTCCTTCCGACGAGGTTGTCGCGGCAGCCCGATCGGCCTTCGAAAGCCGGCACTCGGCGCGTGCTGCCAGCGCCAAGCGTGATGGATCGGAACCCGCCCCGCTGTGCGACGGCGGGTTCCGCGCTATATCCCGCAACGCAACAGCGAATGCGGGTCAGTGGCGATGAGCAGCACCGGACGAGCCAGGACCACCAACGGGCCGCGCCGCGTCCTGCTGCTGACCGGGGCATCGCGTGGCATCGGCCATGCCACGGTGAAGCGATTCTCCGCCGCAGGATGGCGGGTCATCACCGTCTCCCGCCACCCGTTCCCGGAGCAATGCCCCTGGGAGATGGGCCCCGAGGACCACATCCAACTCGACCTGACGGACCCCGCGGCGACCGAGACCGCGGTGGAGGAGATCACCGCGCGCCTCGCGCCCGAGGATGGGCGGCTCGACGCGCTGGTGAACAATGCGGCGATTTCCCCGAAAGGGCCCGGCGGGGCCCGGCTGGGGTCGCTCGACATGCCGCTCGATGACTGGCTGACGGTGTTTCGGGTGAATTTCTTCGCCCCGGTGCTGCTGGCGCGCGGCCTGGTCGGGCCGCTACAGAAGGCGAAGGGGTCGGTGGTGAACGTCACCTCCATCGCCGGCGGGCGGGTGCATCCCTTCGCTGGCGTCGCCTATTCCACCTCCAAGGCCGCGTTGGCCGGGCTGACGCGGGAGATGGCAAGCGACTTCGCCCCGCTCGGCATCCGGGTGAATGCCATCAGCCCGGGTGAGATCGACACCTCCATCCTGTCTCCCGGCACCGAGAAGATCGTGCAGGAGCAAATCCCGATGCGGCGGCTCGGCCGGCCGGAGGAGGTCGCGCAGGCGATCTACTTCCTCTGCACCGAGGCGTCTTCCTACGTGAACGGTGCCGAACTCCACATCAATGGCGGGCAACATGTCTAGCGTGCCTCAGACGCCGGCGCCGGCATCCGCCGGCTGGGCTTTCGCGCCCTCCGCAGTCGCTCCGGCGGCGGCTGATGGTCTCGGCGCGGTCGCGCTTTGCGCTCCCGGATCACGGCAGAGCCGCGATCCGTCGGGGATGGCGATGCGTTGAGGGCGGGAGCAGTCGCGGCAGGGTCTTGGGGGCGGCGCGCGCCCCCGTGGCGTTCGGGGCGACGCTTCGAGGATGCGCGTGGGTAGAATCTCCTCCCTCCGCCTGCTGCTGCCCTTCCTGCGGCCCTATCTCGGTCGCGCCCTGGGCGCGGCCGTGGCGCTGCTGCTGGCGGCCGGGCTGACCCTCGCGGTCGGGCAGGGGCTCCGGCACATCATCGATGACGGCTTCCGCGGCGGCGCCTCCGCGCTGAACCAATCGGCCATCATCATGGGCGCGATCGTGGCGACGCTCGGTGTGGCGACCTCCTGCCGCTACTACCTGGTCACCTGGCTCGGCGAGCGTGTCGCCGCCGATCTGCGCCGCGCCGTCTTCGACCATCTGACGCGGCTCGATGCGCGGTATTTCGAGACGGCGCGCACCGGCGACCTGATGTCGCGCCTGACCGCCGACGTCGCGCTGCTGCAATCGCTGATCGGCTCGGCGATCTCGATGGGGTTGCGCAATGCGCTGACCGGCATCGGCGCCTTCGCCATGCTGGTGCTGACCAGCGCGAAGCTCGCCGGGCTGATGGCCGTGGTGGTGCCGCTGGTCGTGCTGCCCATGGTTGCCTTCGGCCGGCGGGAGCGGCGCCTGTCGCGCGCCGCGCAGG
Source organism: Roseomonas alba (assembly GCF_019430885.1). Lineage (GTDB taxonomy): Bacteria > Pseudomonadota > Alphaproteobacteria > Acetobacterales > Acetobacteraceae > Neoroseomonas > Neoroseomonas alba. The sequence goes on from NZ_JAHYBZ010000001.1 coordinate 680,874, forward strand.
AACGCGTCGCCGACCTCGCCGCCACGGCCGAGGAAGCGATCAACGCCATGCGCATCGTCCAGGCCTTCACCCATGAGGAGGCCGAGCGCGCGCGCTATGGCGCGGAATCCGAGCGCTCCGTCCAGGCCGCGCTGCGCCGTGTGCTGACGCGCACGGGGCTGATCCTGTCCGTCGTGCTGCTGGGCTTCGGGGCCATCACCTTCGCGCTGTGGATCGGCGGGCATGACGTGATGGCGGGCCGCATGACCGGCGGCGACCTGACCGCCTTCGTCTTCTACGCCGTGCTGCTGGCGAGCGCCGGGGCGACCGTGTCGGAGCTGTGGGGCGAGATCCAGCGCGCGGCCGCGGCGGCAGATCGCCTGGCCGAGGTGCTCGCCGTGGAACCCGCCATCGCCGCGCCGCCGAATCCGGTGCCGTTGCCGCCGCCCCAGGGCCGCGTCGTCTTCCGTGACGTCACCTTTCGCTATCCGTCGCGGCCCGAGGCCAGCGCCCTGGACCATTTCAGCCTGACGGTCGAGGCGGGGGAGACGGTCGCGCTGGTCGGGCCTTCGGGGGCCGGCAAGACCACGGTGCTGACGCTGCTGCTGCGCTTCTACGATCCGACCGCCGGCGCGATCCTGCTCGACGGCGTCGAGATCACCCAGGCCGCCCCCGAGGCGGTGCGCGGCCGCATCGGCCTGGTGCCGCAGGACCCTGCGATCTTCAGCGCGACCGTTGCCGAGAACATCCGCTACGGCCGCCCGGAGGCGACGGAGGCCGAACTGCGCGACGCCGCGGAAGCCGCCTCGGCCCTCCGTTTCATCGAGGCGCTGCCGGACGGCTTCGACACGCATCTCGGCGCGCGCGGCGTCACCCTGTCGGGCGGTCAGCGCCAGCGCATCGCGATCGCGCGCGCCATCCTGCGCGACGCACCCGTGCTGCTGCTGGACGAGGCGACCAGCGCCCTCGATGCCGAAAGCGAACACGCGGTGCAGCAGGCGCTGGCCCGCGCGTCCCGCGGGCGAACCACGCTGGTGGTGGCGCATCGGCTCGCAACGGTGCGGCGGGCGGATCGAATCGTGGTGATGGAGGCGGGGCGCATCATCGCGACCGGGACGCATGAGGCATTGCTCGCGCAAGGCGGACTCTACGCTCGGCTGGCGGCACTGCAATTTACCGACGCGTGAGGCAGGATGAAGGAGGGGCTTGGCCTCTCCCTGATCCTCCCCGGTAAAGGCCGAAAGGCCGCCCTGATTCCAAGCTTGCTTCCGGCGGGGGATCGAGAGCGGCTTTGTCCCTCTCGAACTCTCCCCAGCAAAGGCCGCAGGGCCTTAGCAGACCTTGATGTGACGCCGGGCGCCATTGTCCGATTGACGCTTCAGGACGCGTTTGCGCCGTGCGGGTGTTTCGAGTGTTCGGCCGCAACCGTTATGTCCAGCGCCAAATGCCGGCGGTCCAGGCCACACGGTGGCCTGGCGGGGTGAGGTCTGGAGAGGGGCAGCGCCCCTCTCCGGTGCAACCTTCGCGTTGACGGGTTGCCTGTCGCGTCAGGCGAGGCCCTTCGTCATGAACACCGTGACTCCATTCAGGAAATCCGCCCGGGCGGTGACGGCGAAGCCGCGGCGTTCATACATCGCGACGTTCTGCCCGAAGGCGGCGTTGGTCAGCAGCCGCATCTCGCCGCGCCCCGCCTCGCGCGCCAGGCCCTCGGCATGGGCGATCAGGCGGTGGCTGAGGCCGCGGCCCTGTTCCTCCGGGCGTACGGCGATGTTCTCGATCCACAGGTGATCCTCGCGCAGATCCGTCTCGATCAGGGCGAGGATGTGCAGCCCGCGCAGCAGCAGGTCGAAGCGGTGCTTGCGCAGCGCCTCATGGTAGTCGGCCTGCATCGGCAGGGGCTCGCGGCCGATCACCGGCACCCATCGCGCATAGGCGGCGCGCGTGATCGCGCGGATCTCCTCGGCATCGGCCGGGGTGGCGCGGCGCAGGGCCGTGGGGGCGAGGTCTGCCATGGGATGGGATCTCAGAGGGGTGGACATGAAAAACCCCGCCGACCTTGCGGTGGGCGGGGCGCCGGAGAGCCGGGAGGACGGTTCGGGACTGTCAGCCCCGGATCGTGCCTCGCGACGTCGGATCGGGCGCACGCCGCCACACCGTCGTCGTGGGACGACGGCGTCGCAGGGTCAGCGTGGCGGGGCGCGCGAACATGGGCCGGATGGTTGCGGGGACGGCGGCTTCCGTCAACGCTTTTCGAGGAAGGCCAGCACCGCGGCGTTGAAGTCCTTCGGATTGTCGGCCTGGACGCTGTGCGCGGCGTTAGGGATGGTCACGCGCGTGGCGTTGGGCATGGTGCGCTCCAGCGCGTCGAGGATGCGCCCGAACTGCGGCTGGGACTGGTTGCCGCCGACCAGGAGGGTGCGGAGGCGGATGCCTTCCGCCTCGGCGCGGCTATAGGGCTTGCGGTTCTCGTTCGCCTGGCCGAGCAGCGTCCGTGCATTGTCGCGGTTCACCCGCTTGCGCGCCTCGGAGCGCTTGGCCCATGCGCCGGGACCGCCGGTATGCTCGGCGACGACGGTCAGGCCTTCCTCGATCTTGCCCTCGGCGATCAGCGCCGCGGCCGTGGAGAAGGCCGTGCCCTGCTTGCCGGCCGGCGGCGCGCCGCCCAGGGTCTCGTCGAGTTCTCCGCCAGGTTCCAGCAGAACCAGCGTGTCGATGAGTTGCGGATAGTGCTGGGCGACGCGGAAGGCGATGTGCCCGCCGCGCGAATGGCCGACCAGGCGCACCGGGCCTTCGCCGAGGCCCTTGATGAGTTCCGCGATGTCGGCGGTGTGGCGCGCGATGGTGAAGTCGCCGCCATCCGTCCATTCGCCCGGCCAGCAATGGCGCAGGCTGACGGCCATGGCGTGGTACTGCGCGCCGAAGGCGTCCATCTGGCCGGCCCAGGAGCGCTGGTCGCCCAGCGTGCCATGGACCATCACGAGCGGCGGGCCCGATCCGGCCTCGGCATAGGACAGGGGGTAGCCGTCGACGGTCAGCGTGGGCATGGGCGTTTCCTTATGCGGTGCGAGCGGCGTCCATGATGGAGCGGAACCGTTTCACCGTCTCCCCCAGCCCCTCGAAGACGGATTGGGAGATCAGGAAGTGGCCGATCGAGACCTCGGTCACCTCGGGCCATGCCGCGATGGGGCCGACCGTGTCATAGGTCAGGCCGTGGCCGGCATGGCAGAGCAGCCCGGCAGCCTTCGCCGCCTCCGCGCCGCGCTTCAGCCGGGCCAGTTGCGCCGGGCGGTTCTCGACCGGGCCTTCGGCGTAGCTGCCGGTATGCAGCTCGATCGCCTGGGCGCCGAGCCGCGCGGCGGCGTCGATCTGGGCCGGATCGGCCTCGATGAAGATCGACACGCGCACATTCGCCGCGCGCAGCCGGTCGATGGCTTGCTTCAGGAAGGGCGCGGCGCGCAGCACGTCGAGCCCGCCTTCGGTCGTCAGCTCCTGCCGCTTCTCCGGCACCAGGCAGCAATAGGGCGGGCGGATGCGTTCGGCGAAGGCGACCATCTCCTCTGTCGCGGCCATTTCGAAGTTCAGCGGCGCGGCGATCTCGGCGCGGACGCGCTCGACATCGCGGTCGCGGATGTGGCGGCGATCCTCGCGCAGATGCATGGTCACGCCATCGGCGCCGGAGGCGACCGCAACGCGCGCGGCCTCGACCGGGCAGGGGAAGCTGCCGCCGCGCGCATTGCGCAGCGTCGCCACGTGATCGACGTTCACCGAGAAATCGAGATGCGTCATGCGGTCCTCTTGGGCGGCGTCGGCAAGGGCTGCCAGTAGAGCGGCTCGACGATGTCCGGCCCGCCCTTCCAGTCCACGTCGTTGCCGCTGTCGGCGACGAACAGCGCGACCGGGGCTTCCGCGGCCCCCGAATGGCGGGTGCCGATGACCCAGCGGCCGCCGGTGACGACCTCACCATCGGTGAGCAGGATGCGGGTGCCGTCGCGCGGGGCGGATGCGATGGGTTGCCAGCCGGCGGGTGTCTCCGGCGCGGTGCCCCCGCGGCGCGCCGCCATCACCGCCGCCATGCGCATCGCCGCGAGCAGCGAGGAAGGACTCGCCTTGCCCGTTCCCGCGATGTCGAGCGCGGTCCCATGGTCAGGACTGGTCCGCACGATGGACAGGCCGAGCGTCACATTCACGCCGCCCGCCATGTCGAGCGTCTTGATCGGGATCAGCGCCTGGTCGTGATAGAGGCAGATCGCCGCGTCATAGCTCGGCCGCGCCAGGGCGGTGAACATGGTGTCGGGCGGCATGGGGCCGCGCGCGGCGATGCCCTCGGCCTGCAGCGCGGCGACGGCGGGGGCGACGATCTCGATGTCCTCGCGGCCCATGGTGCCGGCCTCGCCGGCATGCGGGTTCAGCCCGGCGATGGCCAGGCGCGGCCGGGCAATGCCGAAATCCTCGCGCAGGGCGCGGGCGGTGATTCGGGCGGTCTCGACGATCATGTCCGGCGTCAGCCGCGCGATGGCCTTCGCCAGCGCCTCATGCACCGTGACCGGAACGACGCGCAGGTCGTCCGAGGCCAGCATCATCACGGGCGGCACGCCGGTGCCGGCGATCTCGCCGAGATATTCGGTGTGGCCCGGATGCCTGAACCCCGCCGCGGTCAGCACGGATTTCTGGATCGGGTTGGTGACCACCCCGCCGGCGCGTCCGGCTTTGGTCAGTTCCACCGCCTCGGTGATCGAGGCGATGACCGCGGCCGCGTTCGCCGGGTCGGGCTTCCCGGGCACGGGCTGGTGCGGCAGCGGGCGGTGCAGGACGGGCAGGGCGTGCGGGAAGACCGCCGCGGCCTCCTCCGGCGCCGCGATGGCCTGCACCGGCACGCCGAAGGGCCGCGTCGCATCGTCGATCAGGAAGAAGGCAGGGCCGGAGGCGCGCAGGGCGAACCAGGCACCGGCGGCGATCTCGGCGCCGATGCCGGCGGGTTCTCCCATGGTGAGGGCGAGGGGATGCATGACCCCTCGCGTGTAGTCCCTGGCGCGCCGGCTGACGAGGCCTTGCGGCAGGACAAGTCAGGCCAGCGGACGCGTGCTAGAAGCCCCGCATGGATTTCGTGGCGAGTTGCCTGCACGACCTGACGGCGCTCGGGCCCGGCGGTCTGGCGGCGGTGATGTCGGCGCTGTTCCTGGCGGGGCTCGCCGGCGGCGCGACGCATTGCGCGGGCATGTGTGGCCCCTTCGTCATCGCCCAGGCGGCCGCGGTCGCCGACCGGGCGGCGGCGGGGGGCTGGGTCGCGCGGCTGTCGGGCGCGGCGCTGCTGCCCTATCACCTGGGCCGCGCCATCGGCTACGGCGCGCTGGGTGCGGCGGCCGGCGGGCTCGCGGGCGTTGTCGCCCTGGGGACGGGGTTCCGTTTCGTGCTGGCGGGGCTGCTGGCGGCGGCGGCGCTGCTGATGTTCGCCCAGGCCTCGGCGCGGGTAGCCGCCCTGCTGCCGAAGTTGCCGGCGCCGCGGCTGCCGGCGGTGCTGGAACGGCGTCTCGGCGCGCTGATCGCCGCACCGACCGGGCTGCGCGGCGTGGCGCTGGGGCTGATGCTGTCGGCGCTGCCCTGCGGGTTGCTCTATGGCGCGCTGGCGGGCGCGGCGGCGACAGGGTCGGTGCTGGGCGGCGCGCTGGCCATGCTGGCCTTTGTCGCGGGGACCATGCCGGCGCTGATGGGGGTCGCCCTGCTCGGGCGTTTCTTCGGGCGGCGGGCTGGTCCGGGCATGCGGGTCGCCGGGGCGGCGCTGTTCGTGCTGAACGGGGTCATGCTCGCGGCCATGGCGGTGCGGGTCGCCGCCTGAACCAGGAGGCGTGGAGGCCAGCCTTTCGCGGGTGGGCTTAGCGCTTCTGCCCGTGCTTCACTCGCTGTCATGACGGCGTTGGACGAGATACGGCTCCTGTTGGAGGCGAAGGCACACGCTCTGGTGGCGAGACGGGCGGAGGATCTGAACGCCCTGATCCACAGGGACTTCGTCTACGTCAATGCGGGCGGGCGAGCCTTCGACAAGGCGGGCTACGTCGACACCTACTGCACGTCCGGGAAGGTCGTGTTCACGCAGCAGCGCTTTGCCGATCTCGACGTCAGGCTGGTCGACGGCATCGCCATAGCCACCCTTCTGATCCACGACGAATTCAGGATCGATGGGCGCATGGTAACCGGACGCTATCGGTCCCTCTGCATCTTCGGCCATGGCTTGGGGCGCTGGCTCTGGATCGCCGGCCAGACGATGCCCGTCGGAACGGCGTAGGGCCGCTCCGCGGGCATCAAGAAGCGTCGAGACGCAGGCTTACCGCACCAAGTCCCGATACGCGTGCCAAGTCGCGTGCCCGATCAGCGGCACGACCAGCGCCAGCCCCAGGAAGAAGGGCACCATTGCCATTGCCGTGAAGACCACGATCAGTCCCGCCCAGAACAGCATCGCCGCCGGGTTGGCGAGCACGGCCCGCACCGACACTGCGATCGCCTCGAAGGCCGAGGTCTCCGGCCGGTCCACCAGCATCGGGATCGACACCGCCGAGACAGCGAAGGCCGCCGCGGCCAGCGCCGCGCCGGCCGCGGTGCCGATGATCAGGAAGGGCAGCAGCATCGGGGAGCGCAGCATCGCGATCGGCAGGTCCTCGATCGCTGGGGCGAAGTTCACACCGAACATCAGCATGAAGATCAGCGCCGCGACCCGCACCCAGAACAGGTGCAGCAGCAGGAGCACCACCCCCATGAAGGCGAGTTGCCCGCCATTGCGCGTGAAGCCGGCGAGGCAGGCGGTGAAGGTGACGGGCTGCCCGGCCTCGCGCAGGCGCGATGCTTCATACAGGCCGGCCGCCAGTAGCGGCGCCACCATGAAGAAGCCCGCCGAGGCCGGCAGGATCGCCCAGGCGGTGCGCGCCCAGAGCAGCAGCAGGGCCAGCGCCCAGCCGGCGAGGGTCAGCGCCCCGCCATAGAAGAAGCCAAGCTGGGGGTTGGCCATCAGGTCCCGCCAGCCTTCGGTGAGCCACAGCCAGGGGCGGTCCGGCGGGACCGCGGTGACGATGGCTGGGCGGCGGGCAATGGAATCCGCGTCGCTCGGCATGGCTGAACTTCCCCCCGGGACCGTGCTGTCCCGACAACGTTTCGACCCTTAGGCCTGCTGCGCCGCCGCGGACTTGATTCGAATCAAGGACGGCGCAGGACCTCGTGTATTCATTGCGCATCATGGTGCGCGTGGCGACTCCGCCGTGCCGCCGCATGGGGAGATTTTGGTCGTGGCAGCAGCAACGGCAACCGCCGCCCTGGCTCCGGGGCAGGCTTTGGGGGTGCGGGAGGTCGGCTACGTCGAGGCGCCGATCCGCGCCTTCGCGGTGATCACAGCCTTCTGGGGCGTGGTGGGCTTCCTGGCGGGCGTGGTGATCGCCTCCCAGCTCGCCTTCCCGCTCCTGAACCTCGATCTGGAATGGACGACCTTCGGCCGTCTGCGCCCGCTGCACACCAGCGCGGTGATCTTCGCCTTCGGCGGCAATGCCCTGCTGGGCACCAGCCTCTATGTCGTGCAGCGCACCTGCCGCGCGCGACTGTTCGGGGGTGAGGAAGCCGGCTGGTTCCTCTTCTGGGGCTACAACTTCTTCATCGTCATGGCGGCGCTGGGCTACGTGCTCGGCATCACCCAGGGCAAGGAATACGCCGAGCCCGAATGGTATGTGGACCTCTGGCTGACCTTCGTGTGGGTCGCCTACCTCATCATCTTCGGCGGTACGATCATCAAGCGCGAGGAACCCCACATCTACGTGGCGAACTGGTTCTACCTCGCCTTCATCATCACCATCGCCATGCTGCATATCGGGAACAACATCTCGATCCCGGTCAGCCTCGGCTCCTCGCAATCCTACTCGGCTCCGGCGGGCGTGCAGGGGGCGATGATCCAGTGGTGGTACGGCCACAACGCGGTCGGCTTCTTCCTGACCGCCGGCTTCCTCGCGATGATGTACTACTTCATCCCGAAGCAGGCGAACCGGCCGGTCTATTCCTATCGCCTGTCCATCGTGCACTTCTGGACGCTGATCTTCCTCTACATCTGGGCCGGTCCGCACCACCTGCACTACACCGCGCTGCCCGACTGGGCGCAGGTGCTCGGCATGGTGTTCTCGGTCATGCTGTGGATGCCGTCCTGGGGCGGCATGATCAACGGGCTGATGACCCTGTCGGGGGCGTGGGACAAGCTGCGCACCAATGCGGCGCTGCGCTTCTCGGTGACCGCCGTGGGCTTCTACGGCATGTCCACCTTCGAAGGCCCGGTGATGTCGATCCGCGCGGTCAACGGCCTGTCGCACTACACCGACTGGACCATCGGCCATGTGCATTCCGGCGCGATGGGCTGGGTGGGCTTCATCACCTTCGGCGCGCTCTACTACCTGTTCCCCGCCCTGTGGAAGAAGAAGGGGGTATGGAGCGAGAAGCTGATCGCCTGGCACTTCTGGCTCGCGACCCTTGGCATCGTCTTCTACATCACCGCCATGTGGGTCTCGGGCATCATGCAGGGCCTGATGTGGCGCGCCTATGACGAGCTCGGCTTCCTCCAATACTCCTTCGTCGAGACCGTCGAGGCGATGCACCCCTATTACGTGATCCGCATGCTGGGCGGGGTGCTCTACCTCTCCGGCATGCTGATCATGGCCTTCAACCTGTGGAAGACCGTCACCAGCAGCGAGGCCGCCGAGCCCGAGCCCGTGCCGTCTTCCGCCATCGCCGTCGCGGCGGAATAAGGGGGCCCGCGCCATGTTCAACTGGCTTCGCGACCACGGCGTCATCGAGCGCAACCTGATCCTGATGGGGGTGCTCACGCTGATCACCGTGTCCATCGGCGGCCTGGTGCAGATCGTCCCGCTCTTTGCGGTCGAGACCACCATCGAGCGCGTGTCGGGCGTCCGCCCCTACACGCCGCTCGAACAGGCCGGGCGCGACATCTATGTCCGGGAAGGCTGCTACCTCTGCCACTCCCAGATGATCCGCCCTTTCCGCGACGAGCTCGAGCGCTACGGCCACTACAGCCTGGCGGCCGAGAGCATGTACGACCATCCGTTCCAGTGGGGGTCGAAGCGCACGGGGCCGGACCTCGCGCGCGTCGGCGGCCGCTATTCGGATGACTGGCACGCGGCGCATCTGCGTTCCCCGCGCGCCGTGGTGCCGGCCTCGGTGATGCCGCCCTATGCCTTCCTCGACCGGCCGCTCGATGCGCGGGACATCCAGGATCGCATGCGGGCGCTGCGCGTGACGGGCGTGCCCTACACCGACGACATGATCGCCAATGCCGCGGCCGATCTGCGCGCCCAGGCCAGCCCGGATGTGGATGCCTCGGGCTTCCAGGGCCGTTACGCCCGGGCCCGCCAGGGCGCCTTCGACGGCGATCCCGGCGTGGTGACGGAAATGGACGCCCTCGTCGCCTATCTGCAGATGCTCGGCACCCTCGTCGACTTCCGCGACGTGACGCCGGCGCAGCTGCGGCAGCAACCGTAAGGAGGCCGCCATGCAGACGCTGATCGAGTATCTGCCGACGCTGCGTTCCCTCTGGGTCGTGTGGTTCTTCGTCCTCTTCCTCGGGATGCTGTGGTTCGTCCTGCGCCCGTCGAAGAAGGCCTACTACCAGGCCCAGGCCGACATCCCCTTCCGGGACACCGATTCCGCCGAGCGCGGACGCTGAGGAGCATCCGAGGATGCCGACGAAGATCGAAAAGGACGGCGTGACCGGGCGGGAGACCACCGGCCATGAGTGGGATGGGCTCAAGGAGCTCAACACCCCGCTGCCCAAATGGTGGCTGTGGACCTTCTACGCGTCCATCGCCTTCGCCGCGGTATGGATGGTGCTGTATCCGTCGCTGCCGTTCTGGCGCGGCACCACGCAGTGGATCGCGCGTGAGGCGATCGTCGCCGAGGTGGCCGAGGCCAATGCGCGCAACGCGCCGATGATGGCGCGGCTGCGCGCGGCGACCCCGGCGCAGATCGCCGCCGATCCCGAGATGCGCGCCTTCGCGCTGGCCGGCGGTCGCGTCGCCTTCGCCAACAACTGCGCCGCCTGCCATGGCGCGGGTGGGCAGGGCGGCAGCGGCTTCCCGGCGCTGGTGGACGATGACTGGCTGTGGGGCGGCTCGCTCGCCGCGATCCACCAGACCATCGCGCATGGCATCCGCAACACCGAGGACGAGGCGGCGCGGACCTCCGTCATGCCGCGCTTCGGCGCCGATGGCATGCTGACCAATCCGCAGATCGGCGACGTCGCGGAATATGTGCTGTCGCTGTCGGGGCGGTCTTCCGATCCGGCCGCGGTGGAACGCGGGCGGACCATCTTCGCGGAGAACTGCGCCTCCTGCCATGGCGACAACGGGCGCGGCAATCGCGAATTCGGCGCGCCGAGCCTCGCCGACCAAGTCTGGCTTTATGGCGGCGGCAAGGCCGATATCATCGCCATGGTGCGCAATCCGCGCCTCGGCGTGATGCCGGCCTGGGAAGGCCGCCTCGACCCCGCCGTGGTCAATATGCTGACCGTCTTCGTGCATTCTCTGGGTGGGGGCGAATAGCCCTTGCCTGACGGGAGCGGCAACATGAGTAGCGTCGAGGCCCCCCATCGGGCCAAGGCTGACCGACCGGCGGAGGCACCCGCCTCCGCCGCCGCGCAGCCGCTTTATGCCGCGCGGCAGAAGGTCTATCCGAAGCGCGTCTTCGGGAAGGTCCGCTCGGTCAAGTGGGCCGTGCTGACCCTCTGTCTCGCTCTCTACTACATCGTGCCGTGGATCCGCTGGGACCGCGGCCCCGGCGTGCCCGACCAGGCGGTGCTGGTCGATATCGCCAATGCCCGCATCTTCCTGTTCTGGATCGAGATCTGGCCGCAGGAGATCTACTTCCTCACCGGGGCACTGATCCTCGGCGCCTTCGGGCTGTTCGCCGTCTCCTCCCTGTTCGGCCGGCTGTGGTGCGGCTTCACCTGCCCGCAGACGGTCTGGACCGACCTGTTCATGTTCGTCGAGCGCTGGATCCAGGGCGACCGCAATGCGCGGATGAAGCTCGATCAGGGTCCGCACGACACGAATTACTGGGTGCGCAAGTCGCTGACCCATGGTGTCTGGCTGCTGATCGCCGCGGCGACCGGCGGCGCCTGGGTGATGTATTTCGTCGACGCGCCCACGGTGACGATGCAGATCCTCACCGGGCATGCCAGCGCGCAGGTGTATTTCTTCGTCGCGCTGTTCACCGGCTTCACCTATCTGCTCGCCGGCTGGGCGCGCGAGCAGGTCTGCACCTACATGTGCCCCTGGCCGCGTTTCCAGGCCGCGATGCTTGATGAGAATTCGCTCGTCGTCACCTATCGCGATTGGCGCGGCGAACCCCGCGGCAAGCTCAAGGCCGAAGGCGTGGGCGATTGCGTCGACTGCTTCGCTTGCGTCCATGTCTGCCCGACGGGCATCGACATTCGTGACGGGCAGCAGCTCGAGTGCATCGGCTGCGGGCTCTGCGTCGACGCCTGCGACAGCGTCATGTCGAAGCTTGGCCGGCCCAAGGGGCTCGTCGCCTTCGAGACGCTGAAGAATCTCTCGGCCAGCGCCGCGGCGACTGCCGGCATGGCGCCGGGGCCTGACCGCTTCAAGGCCGGCATGGCCGCCCGCCAGATGCCGCGCTTCGTTCGTCCGCGCACTCTGATGTATGCGGGCGCGCTGACCGCGGTCGCCCTGGTCATGCTCGGCGCCTTCCTGATGCGTTCGACGCTGAACGTCACCGTGCTGCGCGACCGCGCACCGCTCTTCGTCCGCCTGTCGGATGGCGCGGTGCGCAACGCCTACACGATCAAGATCGTGAACAAGACGCGGGATGAGGCGCCGCTCGCCCTGGTGCTGCAGGCGCCTGAGGGCTTCCACATGACGGTGCAGGATGTCGAGGACGATGCACAGGGCCGCCCGGTGCTGCACCGTCGTGCCGACGGCATCGCGCAGTACCGCGTCTTCGTCACCGTGCCGCATGGCCAGCGCATCGCGGAGGACACGCCCGTGTCGTTCCGCCTGCTCGATGCCCAGGGTCGCGCGGTGGCGAGCCAGTCGAGCAACTTCCTGGGACCGAAGTCATGAGCATGGCTATGGAGCAGGTGCCGCACGATCCGCGTCGCAGCCGCTGGATTCCCTGGGCCTTCGTCGGAGCCTTCCTGGTCGTTTTCACGGTGAACGGGGTGCTGATCTACTACGCCATCTCCACCTTCACGGGCGTCACCGTACCGCGCGCCTACGAGCAGGGCCGGCATTATGATTCCGTGCTCGCCGAAGCCGCGCGCCAGGATGCGCTCGGCTGGCGTGCGGAAGTCACGCTCGCCGGCGGGCTGCTGAGCGTGGTCGCGACCGATCGCGACGGCCATCCGGTGCCGGGCCGCATCGAGGGCGTGCTGTTGCGGCCGCTCGAAGGCATCGAACTGCCGCTGGCCTTCGGTCCGCGCGGCGGCGGCCGTTGGGCGGCCGAGGTGCAGCCGACCGAACGCGGCCAATGGGAAGCGCGGCTGACGCTCTACGGCGTCGACGGCACGCCCTTCGATATCCGCCAGCGGGTGATGGTGCGGTGAGCCTGCTCGGCCGCGCGCGGCCTGTCTCCTCCGCGGCGCTTTCTCCCGCCTGCTGCGCCCATTGCGGTGCGCGGCTGGCGGCGGGGCAGGAGCGCTTCTGCTGCTCGGGTTGCGAGGGCGCCCATGCCCTGGTCGCCGGGCTCGGCCTCGGCGCCTTTTACGGGCGGCGGGAGACGGAGGCGGGCGCGTTGCGGCCGGAGGCGCTGGCCCCGGGTCTTGACCTGGCCCCCTTCGCGGTGACGCAGCGGGACGGGACGCAGCGGCTGGAACTGATCGTGTCCGGCCTGACCTGCGGAGCCTGCGTCTGGCTCGTGGAACAGGCGCTGGCGGCGGAGCCGGATGTGCTGTCCGCCCGCGCCTCGCTGTCCGCGCGGCGGCTGACCGTGACCTGGCGGGGCGAGGCCGGGCGGGCGAACGACCTTGCGGCGCTGCTTCAGCGGCTTGGCTTCCGTGTCGCGCCCTGGTCGCCGGCCTGCCTGCGCGCGACCGAGGACGCCGAGGGCCGCGCGCTGATCCGCGCGCTCGGCATCGCGGCCTTCGGGTCGATGAACATCATGCTGATCTCCGTCGCCGTATGGGTCGGCGGAGATATGGGGCCGGCACTGCGGCATGGGCTGCATTGGCTCGCGGCGCTGATCGGCATGCCGGTCGTGCTGCTGGCGGGTATGCCGTTCTACAGTTCCGCCTGGCGGGCGATCCGCGCGGGGCGGCCGAGCATGGACCTCGCCGTCTCGCTGGGTGTGCTGGCGACGGCCGGGATGTCCCTGTCCGAGACGCTGCGCAACGGTCCCTACACCTGGTTCGACGGCGCGACGATGCTGTTGGCGCTGCTGCTGGCGGGCCGCGTCTTCGACCGCGCGGCACGGCGCCGGGCGCGGCAGTCGGTCGCGGAACTCCTCGCGCTTCAGGAAGGGCTGGTCAGCCGCGTCCTGCCTGACGGGCACATGGAAGCGGTGCAGGCCGAGGCGATTGCCGCCGGCGATCGTGTGTTGGTCTCCGCCGGGGAAAGGCTGCGGCTGGACGGCGTGGCGACAACCGACGCGCTGCTCGACGCCGCCGCGACGACCGGCGAGAGCGTGCCGCGCAACTTCGCCGCGGGCGATCCGCTGCCCGCGGGCGCGGTGAACATGGGCGCGGCCTTCACCATGACGGTGACGGCGGCGGCGCGGGACGGGTCGCTCGCCGCCATGGCGCGGCTGCTGGAGCGGGCCGAGCAGGCCAAGGGCCGCTTCGTCGCCATCGCCGATCGCGCTTCCCGCTTCTACGTGCCGGCCGTGCATGCCGTGGCCGCGTTGACCTTCGCTGTCTGGTGGGGCGTGCTAGACGCGCCGTGGCAGGTCGCGCTGGTGAATGCGGTCTGCGTGCTGCTGATCACCTGTCCCTGCGCGCTGGCGCTTGCCGTACCGGCGGTGCAGGTCGTCTCGGTCGGCGCGCTGTTCCGGCGCGGGGTGCTGGTGACATCGGCGACGGCCCTGGAACGCCTCGCGACCGCCGATCATGCCGTGTTGGACAAGACAGGCACCCTTACCGAGGGCCGCCCGGTCCTGATCCCGGAAGGGCAGGACGAGGCCGTGCTGGCACGTGCGGCGGCTATTGCACGGGCGTCGCGCCATCCGCTGGCCCAGGCGCTGGTGCGCGCGTGCCCGGACGTGCCGCTCGCGGAGGGTGTGCGCGAGGTCCCGGGGCAGGGGCTGGACGCCGGCACGGCACGTCTCGGGTCGCCCGCCTTCTGCGGCTTGCCGCCCTCTGCCGATGGCATGACGCTGGTCTTCCGCGAAGGCAGCGGCGAACCCGTCCGCTTCCGCTTCGCCGACCGCATGCGGGATGACGCGCCGGCCTCGGTCGCCGCGCTGGCGGGGCTCGGGCTGGATGCGGAATTGCTTTCCGGCGATGCCGAGGGTGCCGTCGCCGCCATTGCCTGGCAGGCCGGCATCGCGGAGTGGCGCGCGGGCGTCGATCCGGTGGCCAAACAGGCGCGCATCGCCGCGCTGAAAGCCGCCGGACGCCGGCCGCTGATGGTCGGCGACGGCATCAACGACGCGGCCGCGCTCGCCGCCGCGCATGTCTCCGCGAGCCCTGCCGGCGCGACGGATCTCGCCCAGACCGCTTCAGACCTGGTGCTGCAGCGCGAAGGGCTGGCCGCCCTGCCCGAAGCGATCCGCATCGCCCGCCGCGCCCAGGCGATCGCGCGGGAGAATATCGGCTTCTCGCTGCTCTATAACGTCCTCGCCGTGCCGATGGCGGCGCTGGGGCTGGTCACGCCGCTCCTCGCGGCGGTGGTGATGGCCTCCTCCTCTCTGGTCGTGGTGCTGAACGCACTGCGCGCGGGCAAGGCGTAGAGCGATGGGCGTGCTGATTTACCTGATCCCTGCTTCCCTGCTGCTGGGCCTGATCGGCCTGCTGGGATTCCTCTGGGCGCTGCGGTCGCGCCAGTACGAAGACCTGGACGGTGCGGCCGCACGCATCCTGTTCGACGACAAACCCCGCAAGGAGACACCGCAATGACCGGTGGCCGCGTCTTCTTCTTCATCCTCTATGGCGTGCTCGCGCTGCTCGGCCTGTTCATGGCGGCCGCGGCACGCGATGTCGGCATCACCATCTTCGGCTGGGGCCTGGTGCTGTTCGGCGTGCTGAACGTCTTCAACAGCATCAAGACCTACTACGACGAGCTGGAGCAGCACTGAGGGAACGGCCCGCGCTGTTCGCAGCGGGTGAAGGGAATTGGAGGGGCTCTGCCCCTCCAAGCCACCCCGCCAAAGGCCACGGGGTCTTTGGAAACCGTCACCTGATGCTGTGCGGTGCGGGTATTCCATTCCCCTCGCAGCGCGTTGCCCGCGCAAGGGCGGGGTTCGGCACGCAGTCTGGCTGGTGCGCCGGGCGCCAGGTATCGGTTTCCAAAGGCCTCGGGCCTTTGGCGGGGTGAGCCCGAGAGGGACGGCGCCCCTCTCGGACCGCAGAAGGCCCTGGCTTACGGCACCGGCGACAGCACCCGCTTCAGGCACCGCAGCGTGAAGGCCGACCGCGTGTGCCGCACGCCCGGCAGGCGGTAGATCTTCTCCCGCAACAGGCGCTCATACCCCGCCGTGCCGCCGACCGCCGCCTTCAGCACGTAGTCGTATTCGCCCGTGACCAGCCAGCATTCCAGGATCTCGGGCATGCCGCTGACCGCTTCCTCGAATCGCTTCAGATTCTCGTCGTCGTGGCGTTCCATCATCACTTCCAGGAACACCGTGTCCGGCAGGCCGAGCGCCGCCTGGTCGAGCACCGCATGATACCCCGCGATCACCCCGGCCTGTTCCAGCCGCTTCACCCGCGTCCAGCAGGGGGAGGGGGAAAGCCCCACCTCTTCGGCCAGTTCGGCGTTGGTCAGCCGCGCGCGGCGGGCGAGGGCACGGAGGATCCGTCGGTCTGTCGCGTCCATGGCAGAAGGATGTTCCGTCTCTTCGGCGCTGCACAATAGAAAACGAAAGAATTGCCCGGCGACGGCGGTTCATCATCCTGCCATTGGCAGTGCGGGTGGAGAGTCCCAACATGACCGTCATGGGCAATATCATCCGACCGGACGCGACACTCGACGAACGCTGGGACGCCAGCGGCGCCCCGGTGCTGCTGACCGGCACCCAGGCGCTGGTCCGCCTGCCCATGCTGCGGCAGGAGATGGACGCCGCGCTCGGCTGGAAGACCGGCGGCTTCATCTCCGGCTATCGCGGCTCGCCGCTGGGTGGCTTCGACAAGGAACTGGGGCGCCAGCAGAAGCGGCTGCGCGCGCATGGCATCGCCTTCCAGCCCGGGCTGAATGAGGACCTGGCCGCGACCGCCGTCTGGGGGTCCCAGCAGGTCGGGCTGACGCCCGGCGCGACGGTCGATGGCGTCTTCGGCATCTGGTACGGCAAGGGGCCGGGGGTGGATCGCTCCGGCGACGTGCTGCGCCATGCGAACAGCGCGGGGACCATGCCGAAGGGCGGCGTCATCGCGCTGGCGGGCGATGACCCGTCGTCGAAGTCGTCGACCATCACCTCGGGCTGCGAAGTCAGCTTCATGGATGCCGAGATCCCGGTGCTGGATCCCGCCGATGTCGGCGAAGTCCTGGCCTTCGGCCTGAAGGGTATTGCCCTGTCGCGCTTCGCCGGGCTGTGGGTGGGCGTGAAATGTGTCGCTGACACCATGGACGCGTCGATGACGGTGCTGCTCGACCCCGCGCGCTATGCGACGCGCGATCCGGTCGGGCTGCCCATGCCGCCCGATGGGCTGCACATCCGCCTGCTCGATAGCCCGATCGCGCAGGAGGAACGGCTGCGCCACTTCAAGCTGCCGGCCGCCATCGCCTTCGCCCGCGCCAACGACATCGACCGCATCGTGCTGGATGCGCCCGAGGCCCGCTTCGGCATCGCCGTGCGCGGCAAGGCCTATGCCGTGCTGCGCCAGGCGCTGGAGGAGGCCGGCATCTCCGAGGCCTTCGCGCGCGAACACGGCCTGCGCATCTGGAAGGTGGGCCTCGCCTGGCCGCTGGATGCCGAGGCCGCCCGCGCCTTTGCCGAGGGCCTGGAGGAGATCCTCGTCATCGAGGATCGCCGCCCCATGGTCGAATGGCAGCTCCGCGACGCGCTGTTCCATGCGCCGACGCGCCCGCGCGTGACCGGCAAGAAGGACGAGAACGGCAAGCCCCTGCTGTCCGACCTGACCGAGCTCGACATCGCGCAGATCCTGCGCGCACTCGCCGCGCGCCTGCCGGCGCCGCTGCGCACCAATCGGCTGCATGAACGCATCGCGGAACTCGACAACCTTGCCGCGCTGCAGACGGTGCCGTTGCATCTGCGCGACCCCTATTTCTGCCCGGGCTGCCCGCACAACACCTCGACCAGGGTGCCTGAAGGCTCGCGCGCGCTGGCGGGCATCGGCTGCCACTATCTCGCGAAGAACATGGACCGGAATTCCGACCTGTTCACCCAGATGGGCGGCGAGGGCATGCCCTGGATCGGCCAGGCCCCCTTCACCAGCGAGAAGCACATCTTCGCCAATATCGGCGACGGCACCTGGGGCCATTCGGGCTCGCTGACCGTGCGCTTCGCCGTCGCGGCGAAGGCCAACATGACCTTCAAGGTGCTGGTCAACGGCGCGGTCGCCATGACCGGCGGCCAGACGCCGGAAGGCGAGATCGACGTCCCCCACATCGCCGCGCAGCTTCGCGCCGAGGGCGTGCAGCGCATCGCCATCGTCTCCGATGACCCGGAGCGCCATCAGGGCGATGCGACCATCCCCGCCGGCGTGACCTTTCATCATCGCTCCGAACTCGACACCGTGCAGAAGGCGATGCGCGAGACGCCCGGCGTCACCGCCATCATCTACGACCAGGAATGCGCGACCGAGCGCCGCCGCAAGCGCAAGCGCGACCTCGCCCCCAAGGCGGATCGCCGCGTGATGATCAACCCGCGCGTCTGCGAGGATTGCGGCGATTGCTCTCGCGTGTCGAACTGCCTTGCCGTGGAACCGGTCGAGACCGAGTTCGGCCGCAAGCGGAAGATCGACCAGTCGGCCTGCAACCAGGACCTCTCCTGCGTGCAGGGCTTCTGCCCGTCCTTCGTCACGCTGGTCGGCGCGAAGCCGGCGGAACATCACGTCGTGGCCTCGGGCGCCGCGCCGCCCGAACCGGTGCGGCCCGAGGTGCAGGGCGAGGCGTGGAACCTGCTGATGGCGGGCGTCGGCGGGCAGGGCGTGTCCTCGCTGGCCGCGATCCTCGCGCAGGCCGCGCATCTCGAAGGGCGGCCGGTGCGCAGCCTCGACCTGCTTGGGCTCGCGCAGAAGGGTGGCGGTGTCTATGCGCAGCTCCGCATCGGCGCGCCGGACGCGGCGCCGGAATCCATCGCCGGCGCGCGCATCACCGCCGGGACCACCGACCTGCTGATCGCGGCCGACATGGTGGTCGCACATGGGCGCACGGCGCGCCCGCTGCTGGGCGCGCAGCGCACCGCCGCGGTGGTCAATGCCGACCTCGCGCCCACCGCGCAGTTCGTGAAGAACACCGGCACGCAGTACCAGGCGGCGGAGATGCTCGACAGCATCCGCGGCGCCTGCCGTGACACCATCGCCCTGCCGGGCACGACGCGGGTCGAGGAAGAACTCGGCGACGCCGTCTATCTGAACGTCTATCTGCTCGGCATCGCCTATCAGCGCGGCCTGGTGCCGCTGTCGTCGGAAGCCATCAACCGCGCCCTGGAACTCAACGGCGCGCAGGTGGCGCTGAACAAGGAAGCCTTCGCCCGCGGCCGTGCCGCCGCGCTCGAAGACCTTGCCCCGCCGACCCATGTCGCCGAGACGCTGGACGCCCTGATCGCCCGCCGCGTCGCGGATCTCACCGCCTACCAGAACGCGCGTTACGCCCGCGACTACGAGGCCTTCGTGGCCAAGGTGCGCGGCCTGGGCGATGAGCGCCTGACCCGCGCGGTGGCCACCCAGCTTCATCGCCTGATGGCCTACAAGGACGAGTACGAGGTGGCCCGCCTCCACGCCCTGCCGGAATGGAAGGATGCCCTGGCCCACGGCTTCACCGGCACGCAGGCGATCGAGATGCATCTCGCCCCGCCCACGATGGGCGAGAAGAAGCGCCGCTTCGGCCCCTGGATGTTCCGCGCCATGGGGCTGCTGCGCCATGGCAAGGTGCTGCGCGGCACGGCGCTTGATCCCTTCGGCCGCACCGAGGAACGCCGCACCGAACGCGCCCTGCCGGCGGAATTCCGCGCCGGCATCGAGCGCCTGCTCGGCACGCCGGCACTGGCTGCCGAATGGGCCGAGGCCTGGGCCGGCGTGAAGGGCTTCGGCCCGATCAAGGCCCGCAACCTCGCCGCGACGCGCAGCGTGCTCGCGGCGATCGAGGCCCCGGCCATCGCCGCCGAATAGGCGGGCGCCGCCGCCCGCCTCGGAGGCCGTCCGGCAACACGCCGCAGGGCCTGTTGCCGTGTGCGGCGCCGGCCAGCACCCCGTCCAGGATACTGACGTGGGTGACCCGGTTTGGCGTGCGCGCCGCTGCCGGCGCCTCCAAACGGTCCTTCAGCCCTGGCGCTTCACCAGCGTCGGGTACATCACCGCATCTCCGTGCTGCGCCATGTAGGCGAGCTGCTCCTCGGTGATGTATTCCGGCGTCTTCCCGGTCACCGCGCACAGCGTCTCAACGATGATGTTGCGCTTCACCTCGCTGACCAGCACGCAGGTGCGGTGATATGCCTCGGACACCGTGCGGCCGAGCACGGTGAAGCCGTGGCGGCGCATGATGATGCAGTTGGTGTCCTGGATGAACGTCTTGATGGGGGCGACATCCTCCTCGACGTTGATGCTGGCGGGCAGGTAGTGCGCCGGCTTCTGCATCAGGTAGCCATAGGTGAGGCTGAAGGAGCGGAACTCCTCGAAGCCCGCGGCGAGGAAGGCGATGGTCTCGTCGTGATGCAGGTGGATGACGCAGTTCACGTCGGGGCGCAGGCGCAGGATCTCGCGGTTCATCTGGTGGCCGACGGTGGTGGCGCGCCCGCCCTGCAGGATGCGGCCATAGGGGATGTCGGTGATGACGAGGTCCTCGGCCTCCACCTCCTCCAGGCTCAGGCCCTGCGGCTTGGCATAGCAGACGCCGTCCGCATAGTCGGGATGCGCCGTGCGGATGACCATCCCGCCGACGCTGCTGTTGACCAGCCCGCGCGCCGCGAGGCGATGCGCGTAGGTGACGTAGTCGCGGACCACCTTCGGGTCGAAGGCGACCTTCGGATCGGGCGTCAGTTCATTGACGCGGTAGGCGGGGGCGGTGCTGCCGTCCATGATGGATACTCCCTTGGGACAGGATGCGGGCGTCATTCCGGACCGATGCCGAGGCGCTCGGCCGTTTCGCGCCATGTGCGGGCGTCCTCGGCGAGGGTTCGGCCGAAGGCGTCCGGCGTCGACATGACAGGCTCCACGTCCAACGCGCGGAGCTCCGCCGCGCCGGGATCGACGAGGAATTGCTTGGCCAGGGCATCGCGTATGCGGGTCGCGATCTGCGGCGGCAGACCGGCCGGCGCAACCAGCCCATACCAGAACAGCGCATCGAAGCCCTGGACGCCCAGGCTTTCGAAGGTCGGCACGTCGGGCAGCATGGCCGATGGCCGCGTCACCGCGAAGGCGGTCAGCTTGCCGTCCCGTACCAGCGCCGCCGAGCCGGGCGGGTTGTCGAGCAGCACGGCGACCGTGCCGTTCATCAGGTCCGGATAGGCCTGGGAGGATCCGCGATAGGGCACATGGGCCATGCTCAGCCCGGTGAGTTGCTCGAAATGCCGGGTCAGCAGATAGCCGAGCGTCGTCGTGCCCACCGAGGCGTAGTTCACCTGGCCCGGATGGGCGCGCGCATAGGCCAGGAAGCCGGCGAGATCCTGCGCCCTGGCCGCGCTGCCGCCGATCAGCACGTAAGGTGTGGTGCCGAGCAGCGTGACCGGGGTGAAGGACGTCACGGGGTCATAGGGCACGTCCCGGCGGAAGATGGTCGAGACGGGGTGGCTGCTGGTGGTCGCGATGCCGAAGGTGTAGCCGTCCGGCGCGGCGCGGGCGACGGCCTCGCTGCCGATCGTCCCGCCGGCACCGGGCCGGTTCTCGATGACGATGGTGGCGCCGAGTTCCTCCGACAGGCGACGCATGACCAGGCGCGCCACGGTGTCGGTGCCGCCGCCCGGCGGCAGCGGGACGATGCAGCGGATCGGGCGGGACGGCCAGGCATCCTCGGCCTTGGCGAGGCTGGGAAGGGCGAGGCCGATCGCGGCCCCCTGGACAAGGCGTCGACGGGTCGTTCGCATGTCGGATCTCCCTCTCGCGGTTCAGCTCGGTCGTGGTGAGCGCGGCTCTCGCGCTCGTCTCGGGCAGCGTTGTGCCCACCCGGCGCCGCCGCCATACAGGCAAGGCCCGCCCCGTTCTTGTCTTCTTGTCTGGTGCACCAGACAACCTTAGGTGTCCCGCCATGCGCCCGCAAGTTCCGAAATACGTGACGATCAAGGCCCTGCTGGAAGCGCGCTGGGAGCGGGAGATGCTGCCGGGCGATCGCCTGCCGTCGGAGAACGAGCTGTGCGCGACGTTCCGGGTGAGCCGCGCGACGGTCCAGCAGGCGCTCGCACTCTTCGAAGGCGAGGGTGTCATCCGGCGCGATCAGGGGCGCGGCACCTTCTATGTCGGCCCCCGCGAACCCCGCACCGAGCAGGAACCGAGCCGCCTGCTCGAGACCACGATCCGCGACCGCGAGGGGACGGAGACGCGGATCCTGCGGCGCTCGATCCAGATCGCACCGGCGCGGATCGCGCAGCGTCTCGGCCTCGCGCGCGGCGACCGGGTGGTGACGCTGGAGCGCCTCGGCATCGTCGAGGGCGCGCCGATCGTCTTCATCTACAGCTACCTACCGCTGGAGGTCGGCATGAAGGTGTATGAGGCCGAGGACCAGCTTCGCCGCATGAGCCTCGCGGCGGTGCTCAACGACCTGCATGGCTGCGATATCGTGCGGGTCCAGCAGGTCATCGCCGCGCGGCTGTCCGACCCGTCATTCTCCGCCGAGCTGGGCGTCGATGTCGGCGTGCCGGTGCTGGAGGGCGAGCGCACCTATTATAGTGGCGACGGGCAGCCGGTGTTCTGCACCGTGTCCTACTATCGCGGCGACCGGCACTACTTCACCATGTCGGTCACCGAGTGGCGCTGAGGCGTGACCGCGGCCGTCGACAGGCGATCCGCGATGCGAGCAGCAGGGAGAGACAACGCCCATGACAACCGCATTCGACCTGCCCGAGGCGACACGCGAACTGCAATCCGTGGCCCTCGACTTCGCGCGGGAAGTGCTGGCCCCCAATGCCCGCCGCTGGGACGAGGAGCGGCATTTCCCCGTGGAGGAGATGCGGGAGGCCGCGAAGCTGGGCATGGCCGCGCTCTATGTGCGGGAGGAGGCCGGCGGGTCGGGCCTCACGCGCCTCGACGCCGCGGTGGTGTTCGAGGCGCTGGCGACCGGATGCCCGACCGTCGCAGCCTACCTGTCCATCCACAACATGGTCGCCTGGATGATCGACCGCTTCGGGTCGGAGGCGCAGCGCGCCGAGTGGCTGCCGTCACTCGTGACCATGGAGCGCATCGCGTCCTATGCGCTCACCGAGCCGGGGTCGGGGTCGGACGCAGCGGCGCTGCGCACGCGGGCGGCGCGCGACAATGAAGGCTATGTGCTGAACGGGACGAAGCAGTTCATCTCCGGCGCCGGGGTGTCGGATTTGTACCTGACCATGGTGCGCACGGGGGGCGAGGGGCCGTCTGGCATCTCCGCGCTGCTGATCCCGAAGGAGACGGCGGGGCTGTCCTTCGGGGCCAATGAACGCAAGATGGGGTGGAACGCGCAGCCCACGCGCCAGGTGATCTTCCAGGAGGCGCGCGTGGCGGCCTCCGCATTGCTGGGGGAGGAAGGGCAGGGGTTCCGGTTCGCCATGGCGGGGCTCGATGGGGGGCGGCTGAACATCGCGGCGTGCTCGCTGGGCGGGGCGGAGGCGGCGCTGACCATTGCGCTGGACTACACGCGGGAGCGGCGGGCCTTCGGCAAGGCCATCAGCGACTTCCAGAACACCCAATTCAAACTGGCCGACATGCGCATCGAGTTGGAAGCCGCGCGGTCCCTGCTGTGGCGGGCCTGCGCGAAGTTGGATGCCAAGGCGCCGGATGCGACGGCCTTCTGTGCCATGGCCAAGCGCTTCGTGACCGATACCGGGTCGCGGGTGGTGGATGATGCGCTGCAGTTGCTCGGAGGGTATGGGTATCTCGCCGACTATGGCGTGGAGAAGATCCTGCGGGACCTGCGGGTGCACCGGATCCTCGAAGGGACCAACGAGATCATGCGCATGATCGTGGCGCGGAGCATGCTCGCGGCGCGGTGAGGCGCGACGGCGGGGGTGCCGACGCAATGCGCGGATGGCTGTGCCGGAGGCGCCCATGGCAAGGAGATGGGCATGCCCAATGACCTGCGCGCCGCTCCGCCACCGCTGACGTCCGCCAGGACGCCAGCGCAACGCGCGGATGGCTGGGCCAGCGCCGATCCTGGCAAGGAGATGGGTATGCTTGATGACCTCAGCCCCCCTGTCGCCATCGACGATGCCCGCTGGGCTGCCGTGGTGGCGCGTGATCCCAATCCGGCCATGGGGCCGTTCCTCTATGCGGTGACGACGCAGGGAGTGTTCTGCCGGCCGGGGTGTCCGTCCCGCGCGCCGCTGCGCAAGAACACCCGGTTCTTCTGTGATGTGGCGGCCGCCGAGGCGGCGGGGTTCAGGGCCTGCAAGCGGTGCGACCCGAAGGGGGAGCGGGCCGGGCTTCATGCGGCGGCCATCCGGGCGGCCTGCGCGATGATCGAGGAGAGCGAGACCATTCCCTCCCTCGCCGCGCTGGCGGAGCGGGCGGGGTATGCGAGGCACCACTTCCTCAGGCTGTTCCGCGACATCACCGGGGTCACGCCGCGGTCGTATGCCGAGAGCGTCCGGGCCAGGCGGCTGTCGGCGGCACTCGCGGGCGGGTCGCGGGTGGCGGATGCGGTGGCGGAAGCGGGGTATGGCTCGGAGAGCCGGGTGTATGAGGAGCCGGGCAGGGTGCTGGGGATGACACCCGGCGCGGCCAGGCGGGGCGGGGCGGGGGAGGTGATCCGCGTCGCGCTGGCCGAGAGTGCGCTGGGGCCGCTGATGATCGGGGCGACCGATGCCGGGGTGTGCTTCCTGGGGTTCGGCGAGGATGAGGCCGGGCTGCGCGGCGACGTGATGCACCGCTTCCCCCAGGCGCAGATCCTCGATGCGCCGGAGGAACTGGCGGAGGCGATGCGCACCGTCGTGGCGTTCATCGCGGAGCCGAAGGCGGCGCTCGATCTGCCGCTGGATCTGAGAGGGACGGCGTTCCAGAGGCAGGTGTGGGAGGCACTGCGGCGCATCCCGCTCGGGGAGACGAGGACGTACTCCGGGCTCGCCGCCGAGATGGGGATGCCGAGGGCGACGCGGGCGGTCGCGCGGGCCTGTGCGCAGAACAAGGTGTCGCTCGCGGTGCCGTGCCACCGGGTGGTGGGGGTGAGCGGGGACCTCACCGGGTATCGGTGGGGGGTGGAGCGGAAGCGGGCGCTGCTCGCGGGGGAGAAGGCGGCCAGGCGGGGTTGAGAGGCGTGGCGCGGCGTGGTGGGATGGATGTCAGGGAGTGAAGCGCCGGAAGCGGTGAAGCCTTCGGAGTCTTCCTCATGTTGCCGTCCATTCTTCTTGGCCTGCCCATCGCCGCGCGGCTGCGCGAGCGGCTTGCCACCACCTACGAAGTGCATGGGCCGTTCAGTCCGGTGACGCCGGAAGGCGTGCCGGAGGCGGCGCGCAAGGCGCGGGTGCTGGTGACCATCGGGGGGAACCGCACCGACAAGGCGATGATGGATGCCCTGCCGGAGCTGGGGATGATCGCCTGCTACGGCACCGGGTTCGAAGGGGTGGACATGGCCGAGGCGGCCAGGCGGGGCATCATCGTCACGCATGCGAAGGATGCCAATGCGACCTCGGTCGCGGAGTTCGCCATGGGGCTGGTGATCGCGGCGTCGCGCGACATGGGCAAGGGCGAGCGGGCGCTGCGGGCGGGGAAGTGGCGGAGCCTGGATAGCCTCGGGCTGGTGCCGGGGCTCGCAGGGAACCGCATGGGTGTCTATGGGCTGGGGTCGATCGGGGCGAAGATCGCATCCCGCGCCGCGGCCTTCGAGATGGAGGTCGGGTATCACGGGCGGGGGCCGAAGGCGGGCGTTCCCTACGTCTATCATCCGACGCTGAAGGGCATGGCCGAGTGGTGCGACGTGCTGGTGGTCGCGGTGCGGGCGAGTGCCGAGACGCGCCATGCCGTGAATGCCGAGGTGCTGGCCGCGCTGGGGCGCAAGGGCGTGGTGGTGAACATCGCCCGGGGGTCGGTGATCGACGAGGCGGCCCTGATCGAGGCGCTGGAGCAGGGGGTGATCCATGGCGCGGGCCTCGACGTGTTCGAGCATGAGCCGGCGGTGCCCGAGCGCCTGCTGGCCGTGCCGAATGCGGTGCTGACGCCGCATATCGCGGCCTTCACCACGCTCGCGCAGCGGGTGCAGCAGAAGCTGGTGGAAGAGTCGCTCGCGGCGTTCTTCGCGGGGGAGACGCCTGCGAACCTGGTGGCGGCGTAGGGGCGCACCGGGTCAGCACCAGCCGAGGCGCAGCCGGCGGGGGATGTATTTGATCCCGCCGGCCATGCGATGGAGGTGTTTGAGCGCCTTCAGGTAGCCGAGATAGGCCGCGATCTGCTTGCGCGTTGTTGGCGCGGGCGGCAGGCGCAGGCGCTTCAGCTTTTCGGACAAATCGGGGTTGGGGAGCTTGTGCGGCGGGCCGTTCAGGGCGTGCAGGAAGCCGAGGCGGCGGATGAGGGCGATGAATTTGAGGCCCCGGAGCCGGATGGCGCGGCGGCAGGCGCGGAAGATGAGGGGGGCGACCTCATTCAGCGGGTGCTTGGGATGGTTTTCCTTGATAGCTTCGAGAAGGCGTTCCCACAGGCCGGCGTGAGTGAGGCGGCGGAAGTAGCGGGAGACAGTGTCGGGCTTGCCGTGTTCCGGGGGGAGGGCTCGCCAGGGGTCGGTGGTGCAGGCGAGGTGGAATATGGCGTTGAGGCGGCCCTTGAGGTCGCCGATCTGACGGCCGGCGGGGGAACGGGGGAGGATGTAGGGGAGGAGGGCGAGGAATTGGGTGGGGGTGAGGGGTTGGGGGCGCATGAGAGCCTTCAAGCATACATGTCTGAGAAAAGCAATATTTTCCTATATCGTTTTGTGTTCCAGGATTCTCTCTTGGGCCGGCGTCCGGCACGTGTTCGCACGGAGCCGTTTGTCGACCGGCGGGTTTCGGGTTGAACCGACCGGCAAATGGTGACCATCCGCTCAGTGTCAGAACCGCTCGGTTCTGACACTGAGGCCGATTATGGCGGCTGAGCGTTTATCTATGGTGGGTCGACGCCCTCGGTACTGATCCCAGAAACAGTCGTTCCCCGTCGCGAAACGGCCCCTCGAAGCGCTGATCTTTTGACGCCGTCGCGCTGGAAAGAATAGTGCGCTATGCTTCAAAAAGTGGGAGTAGTTTTGCCAGGGAGGTGTCGGTGCGAGCGTTCCTGTCACATTCGTCGGCTGACAAAGACTTTGTGGACCGTGTTGCAGAGAACCTACGGCCGGGCTCTTATGAATTGGATGCAACTACATTTGATGCAGGGCTGGTGAACTCGGACGCGATTCGAGTGGCGTTGGGGCGGTCTGATCTATTCTGCCTCTTTCTGTCTCAAGCATCAATTAGATCTGCGTACGTTGAATTTGAAACGATGCTCGGGATAGAGTTTTTGGCGAGGGGTAGTATCTCCCGATTTCTTGCGATATGTCTTGACGATAGCGCTTTTGCGTCAGCTAGCGAAAATGTTAAATTCTTCAATATTGTCCGGAAATCCTTAGATCCAGAAGCGGCTGCCCGGCTTATACAAGGACAACTCATATCGGCGAGCAGCAAGGCGCAAAGCTTTGCGCATCCGTTCCTTGGGCGTGAGGAAGAGCTAAAGGCTTTAGACAATCAGGTTTCCGATCACGGGAGGCCTCCTATCAAGGGTATTTACCTATCGGGAAATGCGGGCGCAGGAAGACGTTCGCTGGCTGCCAAATTCTACGAGAACCATTTTCCTCATGTGGGGAGGGTGTTTCCTCAGGTCAGTATATCGCAATACGATGGGCCAGAAGAGCTTTATAGAGGCATACTGGCAGAGTTGCGGCCGACGATAACTGCTACAGAGCTGCGCATCCGCATGACAAGTTTCAATGTCGCAAATCCAGACGAGCAAGCGCGAATGACGGCGCAGCTGCTCAACTCGCTTCTCCCAAGCAACGAGGCTGCGATACTCCTTGACGAAGGCGGTATGCTCACAGACTCTGGCATGTTTAGCCCCGAATTGACAAAGCTGATTGATGGTCTGGAAGCCTACCCACATCCGCCCGTCACGTTCATATCTGGGAGGATGATTCCATATCGGCATCGTGTGACCCGGACGGACGTAGCATTTTTGGCTATCACGTCTCTGGGCTGGGACGCCACGCTAAGACTTACGTCCACTTTACTGAAGCGGAACAGGATAGAGTTCGATGTTGAGGCACTTGAGCAGCTAGCGTCGTTATCCGAGGGGCACCCATATAATATATACCGTATTGTGGATGAGATTTTGGACAAGGGCATTAAGATATTTTTGGCGGACCCGGCGGATTTCATCGATTGGAAACACCGTCAATCATCTGAGTATTTTAGTAGAATTAAAATTGAAGAGGTGGAATCTTCAGTTTTGACATTGTTAAAGAATATTCCGGAGCTAGATTTTGACACGATCTGTCAAGCGCTCTCCGTCTCCGCTTCGGCGCTCGCCGAAAATCTGCAAAGGCTCGTTCTGCTGCACGTGCTTGAGTCTGATGGGGATCGTTTCCGCATATCGCCCGCGCTTCGGGTGGCTGTCGAGCGGGATCCTCGCGTCAAGATGCCGGCGCAACTCCAGGCCGATGCGACGGCAACCGTAGCCCGTTCTCTAAGTGTTCGCCTTGAAGAGGGCACGGCGCCTGTGTCCCTCGTAGACTCGGCCGTTCTAGCGACGGTCGAAGGTGGAGGTGTTCTGACTGAATTGGCGGCCGCTTTCCTGCTGCCTTCTCACTTCGTCTGGCTCGCTAAGCTACGATACGATCAACGCCAGTGGAAGGAGAGCATTCGGTTCGGTTTGGGGGCGCTCGAGGGCGAAGCTCGGCTTTCCACGAATGGGTTGGTTGCCGCTTGTCGGTTCTTGTGCCTCGCGGCCGCACGCATCGGAGCCGACGAAGTATTCGACGTGGCTATAGCAAAGCTGCATTTGCGCGCTAGCGACGACTGGGCGCGAAGCAACGTCTATTACCTCGAAGGCTTTCGGCAGAGGATGCGGGGTAGGCTGCCTGCGGCCCAGGATCTCTTTCAGAAAGCCTACGACTTCCACCACGGTAACGTCTCGGCGATGCGGGAGTTAGCCGCGATTGCCCTTGCCAGGGGGCATTTAGAAGCGGCCGAGGGGTTGGCCCGTGAGGCGCGCAGCTATGCTCGAACAAATGCATACTTGGTCGATATGTTGCTCACCGTTCTGATCCGAAAGCGCACTGCGGGGACAGGGACGAGCGAAATAGAGGACCTGTTTGCCGTCTTGGAGACGGTAGGCGAGGAGAGCGGACGCTCCTTTTATACGACACGCCGCGCTGAATACGAACATCTTTGGGGAGACAATAAGAAGGCTGCCATACTTATTGATCAAGCTGCTGCTAAGACGCCAATGATATTTGAGGTAAGGCGCCTGCAAGCCGAGATATATTTGAAGGCGGGAAATCGCAGTAGAGCGGATCAGGCTATCCAGGCCATGGAAAAAATGATGGAAAGCAGAGAAATGTATGACAGAAGATGGAACTATCGACTATTTCTCGAGACAAAATCACATTATCTTGTGGAGGTCGGTCAATATTCGGAGGCTAAAGATCTCTTTAGTGATCCTGCGTATTTTACGAATGAGGAGCGCGAAAGAGCTATTAAGGATATCGAAATGGCACAGGCTTATTCTGCTAAACGAAGACGCTGAGTGTCTGGATTGCGATATCCGTGATGCCAGAATCGGCAAGTTTCGACATGCTCACTGATCCCCGGATTTTGCGGGTCTCTGGGTATCAAGAGCCTGGATTGTAGGGCTCGCTTACGGGATAGGCAAGCTCGTCCCACAACGTCCAACTCGGACGGTAAAGTAGACGGCTTCTGAGGTATGTCTTGCGTGCTGTTGACGTGCGTGATCTCCGTCATCGGATGGATGGGCGACGCTGTCCTGCCAGCGCACCAGACTGACAGATCGAAGGTGCAGGAAACTGAGTTTCCTGCCGGGGTGCAGGGGCAGAGCCCCTGCGTCCTACGCGCTCACCGCACGCGCAACCCTCACTTCACGATCGCCACCCGCAGTGCGTTCGTCGTCCCTGGCGTGCCGAACGGCACCCCGGCGGTCACCACCACCTCGTCCCCCTGTCCCGCGAAGCCTTCCGTCTGCGCGGCGCGCAGGGCGCGGGCGACCATCTCGGTCATGGAGTGAATTTCGCTGACCTCGAGCGGGTGGACGCCCCAGACCGTGGCCATGCGGCGGGCGGTGGACTCGTTCGCGGTCAGGCCCAGGATCGGGCAGGTGGGGCGTTCGCGCGCCACGCGCAGGGTGGTCGATCCGGTGGAGGAGAAGGTGGCGATGACCTCGGCGGAGATGGTCTCGGCGACCTGGCGGGCGGCGGTGGCGATGGCGCCGGCGGACGACTTTTCCGGCGCGGGGCGGTAGGCGTCCATCAGGCGGCGCCAGTCGGGGTTCGGTTTCACGCGGGTGACGACAGCCGATGCGTCACATGCGCCGCGCGGGTGCAGACGCGCCGCGCCCTGGGGGATGCCGTGCCCGGCACATCGGGCGTATTCCGCGGGTTTTCGTTCTCCGGCCTGGACGGTGCTGCGGGATTATCGGTCCGTTTTCCCGTATGCCGCATTCGCACCTTTCAATCTGGTGCGTGAGGGACTATCTGAGGTCCGTCAGCTTTTCTTGGTCTTGCTGCGCTCTCTCTGCTCGTGATCGAGCGCCGAGCCCGCCCGCCCCCCAGCAGAAGATTGATCGGACGCACCATTCGGTGCGGTCGCACCTTTGCGAACAAGCGGAACACACATGTCCATTGGTACCATCAAGTGGTTCAACGCAACCAAGGGATACGGCTTCATTCAGCCCGACGACGGCACGAAGGACGTTTTCCTCCACATCTCTGACGTCGAGCGGTCCGGCATCGGCACGCCCCAGGAAGGCGACAAGATCGAATTCGACGTTCAGCGCGGTCAGCAGGGCAAGATGTCCGCGACCAACCTGCGCAAGGCCTGAGGGCTTTTACGACCGCGGCCGGCGCTCAGCGCTTGGCCCTGTCGTGTGATTGCGACGCCGTCCCGTCGGGGCGGCGTCGCCAACAAGGAAGAACGAGCGTGCGCCGTGGCGCGCGAGAAGCGTCGTGCCAAACGCTTCGCCGAACTCGCCGCTCTGTTCGATGCCAAGGGGTAGGAGCGCGCGCTCATCGCCGAGCAGAAGGCGATGCGTGGGCGCGCTACGCTGCGCGCGAGGTACGCCGCGACCAGCGGTGCGTCGTCATCAATGACGCTGTTCCGCCGGGCGGTTTCAGCGCAGTCGCCATTTCGTGGAGTAACCCGATGACCAGCCGCGCCCCCGACGTTGCCGTGCAGAGATCCGAGGCCGAGATCGAAGAAGACGTTGCGCTGCTCGCGAAGCGGCATCGGATCTCGACGGCCATCGTGCGCGAGATCATGAGGCGATCGGGCGCGACCGATCGGAACGTGATCGAGCGCGAGATCGCGAAGGGCAAGGCCCGTCGTTGACGGCACGTGATGCGCTGACGGCATGGGATGGGTCATGCCCGGCGCCCGCGTGTTCATCCGCAGAAAGCCGGCTGACCGCGGCGTGAGGTGTCGGCCGGCGGCGTCGCGGTGGCGGGGCACGATCCGCCTTGCCTATGGTGCCGTCCGCGCCACAAGGCCGTAGACCACGGCGAAGTGGCTTCCCGCCCCCGCCAGTACGAACGCATGCCACAGCACATTGTGGTAGCGGAGCTTCGTTGCCAGGTGCAGCAGAACGCCCATGCTGTAGAAGGCTCCGCCTAGCGCGATCAGCATGATGGCTCGCGCGGAGAGGTTCGCCGTGAGGGGACCGATGGCGACCAGGCCAGCCCAGCCGAGCAGAAGATAGGCAGCAATCGCCGCGCCTTCGAAGCGGCCTGGTGCCGCGAGTTTCAGCGTGCTTCCTGCCAGTGCTCCGACCCAAACCGCTGCGACCAGGCACCAGCCCCATACGCCGCCGATGCCGAGGATGCCGATCGGCGTGTAGGTTCCCGCGATCATCGCGAAGATCGCCGCGTGATCAAGTCGCCGGAATATGGTCTTGGCAATCCCCTCTGGCGCGAGATTGTAGAGCGTGGAACAGCCGAGCATCGTCAGGAGGCCGGCCGAGTAGAGCCCGATCGCAGCCAGGCCCAACGCCGAAGGATCGGTGTTTGCGAGGAACAGCGTCACGCAGGCGAAGATGCCGGCCGATACGCCGAGAATGTGCAGGGCGCCGTCAGCGATCCGTTCACCGCGCGTGTAGTTGTGCCGCTTGCCCAAGGTGGCGCAGCTTCCGGTGCGTGATGGTCGGGCTTGTGTCGTGCCCGATATCGCCGTGTGTCCAGGCATGTGGCCTATCGTCGGATCGCCCCCCCCTATCCGAGGCTCAGCATACGCAGCGCGATGGCTGCGGCGACGATCGTCGCCGCAGTCTTGAACACGAGCATGACCGCAGGCGCTCCCGCCCCGTTGCAGCACTGAAGGTACACATGGTCAGCGAGGTGTCGCATCCTGATCATGTGATTTCCTCCGTTCGGGGGGGGCGCCGGGCGGTCGGGGCTGGCTCTCAATCGCGTCGACGGGTTGCTTTCATGGCGCAGGGCGAGGATGCCGGCGGCGGGGGATTGAGCACGTCGTCTTCCCAGATATGCAGGACTCCGATCGGCGGGGTGTCGCGACTCTGAAGCTTGGCGCGTGCAGCGGCTTCGATCCGCAAGCGCGCCACAGAGAAACGCCGCAGGATGTCGTCCGATCTGAAGGTTCCACCGCCGCTGACCTCGAAAAGAGCGAGGCGCGAGATCGCGCACCGGACCTGTTCTCCGTCGTTCATGCGCAGTTCGAACAGCACACGATGGCCGTCCCACCTCGCGGAAGGGCTGGTGGAGGCGTTCATGGCTCCAGATCCGCATTGAGCAGATCGGCCAGTTCGCTAGGCGTGAGGGGCGAGGCATCTTGCCTCTCGCCATGCCTCGGGTCGGCATCTGCGATCGTCATGCTGCTCCGCCGCCAGTCCGGAAAGGACAAGCCGTCGAATCTCTCCTCATGCAACTCGATCATGTACTGACCGGGCGGCAGCTTGCCGATGCGGCTCTTCACTGAGAATGGCTGGCGCAGTTCGACGAGCTCTCTCGTGGTGCGGGTCTCCATCGAAATCGATACTCCGGTCGACCGGGTCAGACGCGCGATCCGGCGGACATGCCGATGCGACGACGTGCGACTGAACCGGAATGTGATGGGGCAATGAGGCGCGGGACGATAACCGCGCGGTCACCGTCGGTCAGCGAGTGAGGAAATGTATGGAGCAGCCGGGCGCATGACCGAGCCTCCCGCGAACACTCGTGCAGGCCAAGCCCACATATCCTGCAACAACGCTTATGTTCGTCATGCAGGAAAAGCTCGCTTTGGTTACGTGGGAGCGGCGTCCTCAAAATACAACCCGTTCGTCGTCGGAATGACCTCTTGCGCGGTCGATTGGGACCTGGCGGCAAACCGGGCAATGGCGCGACGCTTGGCTTGGTGGATCCGGCTGGCGGCGGCGAGGAGCGGGGGCAGCTTCCATCCGCGGATTGATGGGCGGCACCATCGCGCTGAGCGACAGGCTGACAGGTCGAAGGTGCAGGAAACTGAGTTTCCTGCCGGGGTGCAGGGGCAGAGCCCCTGCGTCCTACGCGCTCACGACACGCGCGACAGTCACTTCACGACCGCCACCCGCAGCGCGTTCGTCGTCCCCGGCGTGCCGAACGGCACCCCGGCGGTCACCACCACCTCGTCCCCCTGTCCTGCGAAGCCTTCCGTCTGTGCGGCGCGCAGGGCGCGGGCCACCATTTCGGTCATGGAGTGAATTTCGCTGACCTCGAGCGGGTGGACGCCCCAGACCGCCGTCATGCGGCGGGCGGTGGACTCGTTCGCGGTCAGGCCCAGGATCGGGCAGGTGGGGCGTTCGCGCGCCACGCGCAGGGTGGTCGATCCGGTGGAGGAGAAGGTGGCGATGACCTCGGCGGAGATGGTCTCGGCGACCTGGCGGGCGGCGGTGGCGATGGCGCCGGCGGAGGATTTCTCGGGCGCGGGGCGGGAGGCGTCCATCAGGCGGCGCCAGTCGTCGTCCTGTTCCACGCGGGCGATGATGCGGTCCATCATGTTCACCGCCTCGTAGGGGTATTGGCCGGCGGCGGTTTCGGCGGAGAGCATCACGGCGTCCGCGCCGTCGAAGACGGCGGTGCCGACGTCGGAGACCTCGGCCCGGGTGGGGCTGGGGGCCGTGATCATGGATTCCAGCATCTGGGTCGCGACGACGACGGGTTTGCCCAGGGCGCGGGCGGTGCGGACGATGCGCTTCTGGACGAGGGGGACTTCCTCGGGCGGGAGTTCGACGCCGAGGTCGCCGCGGGCGACCATGACGCAGTCGGTCAGGGCCAGGATGGCGTCGAGGTTCTCGACCGCCTGGGGCTTTTCCATCTTCACCATGACCCAGGCGCGGCCGGCGGCGATGCGCTTGGTTTCCTCCACGTCCTCGGGCCGTTGGACGAAGGACAGGCCGATGTATTCGATGCCGAGGGGGAGGACGAAGTCGAGGTCGGCGCGGTCCTTCTCGGTCAGGGCGGGGATGGGGAGGGCGACGTCGGGGACGTTGACGCCCTTGCGGTCGGAGAGGGGGCCGCCGACGACGACTTCGGTTTCCAGGTGGTCGGGGCGGGTGCGGGTGACGCGCAGGCGGAGCTTGCCGTCGTCGAGGAGGAGGGTGGTGCCGATCTGGGCGGCGCTGATGATCTCCTTGTGGGGGAGGTTCACGCGGCGGACGTCGCCCGGGGTGGGGTTGAGGTCGAGGCGGAAGGTCTGGCCGGTCTGGAGCTGGACGCGGCCGGCCTGGAAGCGGCCGACGCGGAGTTTTGGCCCCTGGACGTCGGCGAGGATGCCGATGGGGCGGCCGACCTTGCGTTCGACATCGCGGATCATGGCGATGCGGGCGGCGTGATCCTCGTGCGAGCCGTGGGAGAAGTTGAGGCGGAAGACGTCGGCGCCGGCGCGGTAGAGGCGTTCGATCATCTCGGGGGTGGAGGAGGCGGGGCCGAGGGTGGCGAGGATCTTGGTGCGGCGGCGGCGGCGCAGGGCTGGGCGGGCAGCGGGCATGCGGGTCTGGCCTTCCGGCTTGGGAGCGGGGGGTTCGGCGAGGTCGGGGCGGAGGGTCTGGGGGGTGAGACCGAGGATGCGGGCGACGTCGAGGACGCGGTCGTCGGGGACGCGGCGCCATTGGGAGACGGCGGCGGTGGAGATTCCGAGCTCGGTGGCGATGCGGGTGATGGCCCCGCGGCGGGCGAAGATCTCTTCGAGGGTCGGGTCGCGCATGGGGGTATCTTACATCACATAAGGATTTTCTGCCGAGAGGGGAAAATACCTTAAGACAGGTAAGCGACAGGATGGCTGACCCTCTGAAATGGGAGGGCGGCGGGTCAAGGCGTTCCGGATGATGGAATGCCGGGCATGTGGGCTGGCGCGGAGCGGGAGAGGCGTGGCTGCATCCATGGTGGGGCTGCAGGCTCCGGTCCGTCGCGATGGCGAAGAACCGTCGCGGCGAAGGGATGGGAAGGAAACAAGATGCGTCCAACGCGGCGACACCTCCTGATCGGAGCGGGGGCGAGCGTGGCCGCCCCGGCGTTTGCGCAAGGCTGGCCAAGGGGGCCGATCCGGCTGGTCGCGCCCTATCCGCCGGGAGGGACCGTGGATGCGGTGGCCCGCGTGGTGCAGCCGGGGCTGCAGGCGGCGCTCGGCGTGCCGGTGGTGGTCGAGAACCGGGCGGGGGCCGGGGGGACGCTGGGCACGGCGTCGGTGGCGCGGTCGGCGCCGGACGGGCAGACCTTCGTGCTGGTGTTCGACAGCCATGTGACCAATCCCGCGCTGATGCCGAACCGTGGTTTCGATTCGGCGCGGGACCTGGCGCCGATCACCCTGATCGGCACGACGGCGATGCTGATCGTAACGCCGGCGGCGCGGCGGTGGCAGACCCTGCCGGAGGTGTTCGAGGCGGCGCGGCAGGAGGAACCGGAGGCGATCAGCTGTGCCACCAATGGCAATGGCACGATGACGCACCTGGTGCTGGCGCAGATCCAGGGGATCACGGGGTTGCGCTTCCTGCACGTGCCCTATGGCGGGGGCGGGCCGCTGGCGACGGCGGCGGCGGGGAACCAGACCGACCTTGCGATGGGGGCGGCGGCGCTGTCGGGGCATGTCGCCTCGGGGCTGGTGCGGCCGCTGGCGCAGACGGGCGCAGCGCGGTCGGGAAAGTACCCGGATGTGCCGACGCTGGGGGACCTCGGCGTGGCGGGGATCGACGCGGTGTCCTTCACCGGGATGCTGGCGCCGGCAGGGACGCCCGGGCCGATCCTGCAGCGGGTTCGCGAGGCTCTGCTGGGCGTTGTCGGAACGCCGGCCGTGCAGGGCCGGCTGAGCGACGGGCTGGGCTTCGACCTGGTGATGTCGGAGCCGGAGGTCTTCGGCCGCTTCATCGAGACCCAGACCGCGACCTGGCAGCGCGTCGCGCGCGAGAACAACGTTCGGATCGAATGAGCGCGCCCCGCCGGGGGCCGGTCAGGCGACCAGGATGGCCCGGAAGTCGTTGACGTTGGTCAGGGTCGGGCCGGTCGTCAGCAGATCCCCCAGTGTCGAGAACAGCCGGTGGCTGTCATGGGCGGCAAGGAGGGCTCGGGGGTCGAGGGCGGCCGTGCGGGCGCGGGCGAGGGTGTCGGGGGTGGCGATGGCGCCGGCATTGTCCTCGGAGCCGTCGATGCCGTCGGTGTCGGCCATGAGGGCGTAGATGCCCGGCGCGCTGGCCAAGGCGAGGGTGGTGCCGAGGAGGCACTCGCCGTTGCGGCCGCCGCGGCCGGGGGGTGTCGTGCGGATGGTGACCGTGGTCTCGCCGCCGGAGAGGAGGACGCAGGGGGCGGCGACCGGGTGGCCGTGGGTGCGGGCGGAAAGGGCGATGCCGGCCAGGGCGGTGCCGAGTTCGCGGGCCTCGCCTTCCAGGGCGTCGCCCAGGATGAGGGGGGAGAGGCCGAGGCCGCGCGCGGCGGTGGCGGCGGCTTCCAGGGCCATCTGCGGGGTGGCGATGAAGCGGTAGTCGGGGGTGCCGAGGCGCGGGTCGCCGGGCTTGGGGGATTCATCGGCGGCGGCGGCGAGATGGGCGGTAACTGCGTCAGGCAGCGCCATGCGGTAGTGGGCGACGAGGGCGCGGGCCTGGTCGAAGGTCGAGGGGTCGGGGACGGTGGGGCCCGAAGCGATGACCGTGGGGTCGTCGCCGGGGACGTCGGAGATGGCCAGGGTGACCACGCGCGCCGGGTGGGCCGCCGCGGCGAGCCGGCCGCCGGAGAAGGCGGAGAGGTGGCGGCGGATGCAGTTCATCTCGTGGATGGTGGCACCCGAGGCGAGCAGGGCCTTGTTGACGGCGATGAGGTCCGCCAGCGACAGGCCGGGGGCGGGAAGGGTGGTCAGGGATGACCCGCCGCCGGAGACGAGGAAGAGGACCAGGTCGCCCTCGCGCGCCTCGGCGGCGAGGGTGAGCATGCGTTGGGCGGCGGTCGCGCCGGCCTCGTCGGGGACGGGGTGGGCGGATTCGGCGACCTCGATGTGGCGGGTCGGGTGGCCGTGGCCGTAGCGGGTGACGACCAGGCCGCGCATCGGCACGTCGGGCCAGGCATCCTCGACGGCGGCGGCCATGACGGCGGCGGATTTGCCGGCGCCGAGGACGAGGACGCGGCCGGCGGGCTTGTCCGGCAGGTGGCGGGCGAGGACCACGCGCGGGTCGGCGGCGGCGACCGCGGCGTCGAAAAGGCGGCGCAACGCCGCGCGGGCCGTGGCGTCGTCAAATTGCATGCGTTCCGTCCCCAGGTCTCGTCGGGCGGCATCATCCGTCGTCCCGCCCGTGATGCAACCCGGGGGGTGTCAGCCGCAGCTTGTCTCGTCCCAGGCCTGGACGGTCAGGTGGCGGCGGATGCGGCCGTCGCGCAGTTCCAGCGTCATGGCCGAGACCACGTGGCAGCCATCGGGGTAGATGCAGCGCTCGACGAAGGCGGCGCGGTGCGGGGTGCTGATGGCCTCGCCGACGGCGTGGGTCATCTCCCGCGCGCAGACGTCGCGCCAGAAGGCGGCGATGGCGGGACGGCCCACCAGGCGCATCGGCGCGCTGGGCGGGCGGTTGCGGTCGATGATCTCCATCTCGGCGTCCTCGTCGTAGAGGGCGAGGAGCGCGTCGGCGTCGCTGTGTTCCAGGGCTCGGGTCAGGGCCGCGAGGTCGAAGGCGGCCGCTTCCGGATGCAGGGTGTGCGACATGGTGGTTGCCTCCCGCGCCGCGGTCGTTTCGCCGGGCGCGGAGGACAGACTACACCGGGGGCGGCGGGCGCGGGGCAAATCCGTTGCGGCGGAGGTTGGCGGCCGGCCGGCGCTGCACCAGATTGGGCGCAAGACAGGAGATCGCGCCATGCCAGCACCCGAAATGGACGACACCACCCGCACCGAGCTCGAGGCCGCGGCCTTCCGCCGGCTCGTCGAGCATCTGCGCGAGCGGACCGATGTGCAGAACATCGACATGATGAATCTGGCGGGATTCTGCCGGAACTGCCTGTCGCGCTGGTATCGCGAGGCCGCCGAGGGGCGCGGCATCCCGCTCGCCGATCCGGATGCGCGCGAGATCGTGTACGGCATGCCCTACAAGGAGTGGCAGGCCAAGCATCAGAAGGAGGCATCGGCCGAGCAGAAGGCGAAATTCGCCGCGGCGAATCCGGGCCACTGAGCAGAGCAAGGTTGATGGCGCGCCGCCCCAGGGCTAAACCCGCCGCCCTTCAGACGGAGGCGGGGACCATGTCGCAGGCTGCGACCAAACAGGACGATACCGAGGTCGGCGGCATTGCGGCCGACCGGCTGCGATCCATCATCGAGCGGGTGGAGCGGCTGGAGGAGGAGAAGAAGGCGCTCTCCTCCGACATCAAGGACATCATGGCCGAGGCGAAGTCGGCTGGCTTCGACGTGAAGGTGATCCGCCAGATCATCCGCATCCGGAAGCAGGAGCCGGCGGACGTCGAGGAGCAGGAGACGCTGCTCGACCTGTACCGGCGCGCCCTGGGCATGTGAGGGCAAGCGGATCGTCCCATCGGGCGTCGCAGCGGCGCCCATGGGATGATCCCGGACGACGGACCAAGCCGTCGATCCGCACGGCGCTGCTTGTCCACCGGGCCCGCACGCCCGAAACTGGCCTTTCGCCGGCATATTCTGGCCGGGCGGGAGGAAGCAGAACGATGGACCGGCTCCTGGCCATGGAGACCTTCGTGCGGACGGTGGACAGCGGCAGCATGTCGCGCGCCGCGGCGCAGATGGGCATCGCCAATGCCTCCGTGACAACGCTGATCCGCAAGCTCGAGGCGCATCTCGGCACGACGCTGCTGCAGCGTTCGACGCGCTATGTCCGCCTCACCGAGGAGGGCGCGCGTTACTACGAGCGGTGCCGTTCGATCCTCGAGCAGATCGGCGAGGCTGAGGCCGATATGAGCGAGCGCGAACGCGGCGTGGTGCGGTTGGAGACGCCGATCGCCGTCGGCCACCTGGTGGTCGGGCCGGCCCTGGCCCGGTTCAGCGCGCTGCACCCGGAACTGCGTGTCGCCACTACCCTCAGCAACGAGGTCGGGAGCCTGATCAAGCACGGCGTGGATGTCGGCATCCGCATGGAGGCGGTGGAATCGGGGGAGCTGGTGGCACGCCTGATCTATCGCGCACGCTACGTGCTCTGCGCGGCGCCCGCCTTCCTCCAGCAGCATGGGGAGCCGGCATCGCCCGCCGAGGTGGAGCCGAAGCACTGCCTGGGTTTCTCAGGCTCGCCGAGCGGGGATCTGCGCATCTGGCACTTCCAGCGCGGCGAGGAACGCCACACGATCCGGCCGGAAGGAAACCTGTTCTTCAACAGCACCGACGCGCTGATCCAGGCCGCCGCGCATGGCGCGGGGCTGATCTACGTGCTCGACGTGCTGGCCGACCGCGCCTGCCGGCGGGGGGAACTGGTGCGGCTGCTGCCGGACTGGGAAATGGACGAGCAGACCTTCTACGCCGTCTATCCGCGCACCCGGTTCACGCCGCCGAAGGTGCGGGCATTGGTGGAATTCCTGGCGTCGCATTTCGGGGCTCAGCCGGATTCGGCACCGATTCCGATCCGGGCGCGCTGATCGCAGCGGTTCTTATTGAACGCGGGTGACCGTGGAAGATTGGAGGGGCTCCGCCTCATACGCGCGACGATGAGGCGCGGCGGGCCGTTGGAGAGGGGCGCCGCCCCTCTCCAAACCTCACCCCGCCAAGTGCTTGGAGCACTTGGAACGCAATCTGTTGGCGCCCGGCGCCAAGTGACGGTTTCCAAAGGCCTCGGGCCTTTGGCGGGTGGGGGTTCGGGGGGCAGAGCCCTTCCCCGATGCGCCATCGCCCCAATCTTTGCGCGTATGGGGCAAAGCCCCTCCAATTCTGCAGATCGGGACAGGGGCCGCCGCTGGCATGAGGGGCCGTTCGGAAGGCGGCGCCTGTCCCGGACCACCTGCCTACCTCGGCACGGCCGCGACGAGATCTGCGGCGCTGCCGTGGCGCAGCGCCCGCAGCAGCGCGTCCCAGGTGGCGCCTGACGCGTCGTCCCGTCCGGCATGGCGCAGGCATTCCTCGAATTTCGCCCGCACGCCCGCCGCATCGAGCACGGGTGCCGCGGTGCGCCGCACCGTGACCGGCCCGTCGGGCCCCTCGGCGGTGATCTCCGCGGGCGGATGGCCGGGCTTGTCGGGCATGGTCTCGAAGATGTCGATGCGCTGGGCGAGGGCGAGCGCCGCCGCGTCGCCCGTCACCTGCGGGCCGAGCGTGTCCAGGTCGACGCGGCCATGGGCCAGGGTGAAGGCGGTCATGAAGGGGATGCTGTATTTCGCGTCCTGCAACGTGTCCGGCACGCGGCGCCCCGCGATCGGGTGGCAGAGCTTGGCGGCGGAGGCGTTCACGGCGACCGCAATGCGCCCGCGCGCCGGCGGGCCGCCGAGCCGTTCGCGCAGGGCCAGCGCCGCGGCGACATAGGGATGGGAGAGGCGGCAGCTCGGCCAGGGCTTCACCTCGGTGGCAAGCCAGCACCAGCCAGGCCGGTCGATCACCGCGGCGCGCGTCGCCGGGCCGGCGTCACCGCCGAGATAGATGCGGAACATCCCCGCCGCGCCGTCCAGCGCCGTCTCCGGCCCCGACACGCCGGCCCGGGCGAGCAGCGCCGCCTGCACGCCGCCCATCGCGGCGAAGGCCGGATAGATGGAGCGTGCCGTGGAGCCGACGCCGAAGCCCGCCTCCTTGCCGCCGGCGAGCTGCATGTAGGCGAGGCCGAGTGCCGAGACGAGCTGCTCCTCGGTCATGTCGAGCGTGACGCAGGCGGCGACGCAGCCGCCGAGATAGCCGAAGAGCTGGGTGAGGAACCAGTCGGAGCCCGGGCCGCCGCCGCTCGGCGCGCAGGCCTCGCCGAGGCGGCACATCACCTCGTTGCCGAGGGCCATGGCCGAGAGCACGCGCGCCATGTCGGCGCCGGCCGGTTCCGCCACGGCGAGCGCGGCGTGCAGCGTCACCGTGGTTGGATGCAGCCGCGCGACGTCATGGATGTCGTCATA
Organism: Roseomonas alba; assembly: GCF_019430885.1. Classification (GTDB taxonomy): domain Bacteria; phylum Pseudomonadota; class Alphaproteobacteria; order Acetobacterales; family Acetobacteraceae; genus Neoroseomonas; species Neoroseomonas alba. The sequence continues at coordinate 722,054 of NZ_JAHYBZ010000001.1, forward strand.
GTCGAGCGCATGGGCGAGGGCGGCATTGACGAAGGCGGCGGCGGCGGGCGGCAGGCGCTCCGCGCCGCCGATGATGGCGCTGGTGCCGCCGGTGGTGCCGAAGGACATGGCCTCGATCACCTGCTGGCAGATCGGCAGCACGGGCCGCGCGGCGATGGCGATGCCGAGGCTGTCGAGCGCGTGCAGCTCGGCGCGCGCCTGGACGTCGGGGGGAAGGCCGCGGCGATGCCGGTCGAGCACAAGCCGTGCGAGGGCGCGGCTGAGCGGGATGGCGGTGGCCGCGTCCGGCGCGGCGGCGATCACGGAGGACATGGCGGTTTCCTTCCGGGCAGGGGTGCGGTCAGAGCGCGTGGTGCAGGTCGAGGCCCGGCACGGGCCAGTCGAGGGCGAGCAGGCGCCCGGTCTCCGACAGCGTGATGTAGGCGGTGCGCAGGTCCGGCCCGCCGAAGCAGATGTTGGTGGGGTAGATGTCGGGCGTCTTCACCTGGCGCAGCACCGTGCCATCCGGGGCGATGACGGTGATGTGCCCGGTCATCAATGTGCCGACGCAGACATTGCCGGCGGAATCCACCGCGAGGCTGTCGAAGCGCTGGAAGCCCGGCAGGCCGCAGAGCAGCCGCCCGCCATTGGGGGAGGGGAAGCCGGCGCGCTTCACGACGCCCGGTGCGGTGATGTCAAAGGCCCAGATGCGGGAGGTCTCGGTCTCGGCGACGTAGAGGGTCCTGCCGTCGGGCGAGAGGCCGCAGCCATTGGCGGCGGCGAAGGGATAGGCGATCTCCGTGACGCGCGAGCCATCGGCCAGCGCGTAATAGACGCCGCCATGGTCGCGGTTGCGCGCGAACTTCTTGCCGATGTCGGTGAAGTAGAAGCCGCCCGCGCCATCGAAGACGAGATCGTTGGGTGAGGAGAGGCGGTTCGCGCCGCAATGCGTGTAGAGCGTGCGCACCGCGCCGGTTGCCATGTCGACGCGCTGGATGGACCCGCCATCGTAGTCGGCGGCCGGGCCGGTCGCGGTGAAGTGGCCGGCGCCATAGGTGTTGCCGCCGTTGTTGCAGACATAGAGCGCGCCATCCGGGCCGAAGGCGAGGCCGTTCGGCCCGCCGCCAGTCGTCGCGAAGACGGAGGCGGTGCCGTCGGGCGCCACCTTGCGGATGGTGCCGCCGGCGATCTCCGCTACCAGCACGGAACCGTCGCGCATTGCCGCGGGGCCTTCGGGGAATTTCAGGCCCGTTGCGAGGATGCGGCCTTCGGTCATGGGGTCGTCTCCGATTCCGTCCTGTCAGGTGCGGCGCATGGTGGCGATCACGTCGCGGTACTCCGCCATCTCCGCGGCGATCTGCCGGCCGAAGCCGTCGCCATCGACGAAGATCGGCGGTTCGCCTTCGGCATGGCTCGCCTGCCGGACGAATTCCGGATCGGCGACAATGCGGCGGGACAGGTCGGTCAGGGCGCTGCGCGTCGCGGCCGGCGTGCCCGGTGGTGCGAGGATGCCGCGCCAGTTCGCGACCAGCACGTCGACGCCGGCCTCGCGCGTCGTCGGGATGTCGGGCGCCTCGACCGAGCGGTTCGCGGCGGTGACCGCGAGGGGGCGGATCTGCCCGTCGCGGATCGAGGGCAGCGCGGAGCCGGTGGTGGGCAGCGTCATGTCCACATGCCCGCCGAGCACGGCGGCGAGCGCGCCGGCGCTGCCCGTATAGGGAACGTGCAGGAATTCGGTGTTCGTGCGGCGCGCGAAGACTTCCATCAGCACGTGGCCGACGCTGCCGACGCCGGCCGAGGAGTAGCTGACGCTGCGACGGCGCGCGGCGGCGAGAAGATCCGTCATGGTCTGGATCGGCGAGGTGCCGGCGACGCAGAAGACATGCGTGGTCGCGGCGATGATCGCGACCGGCGCGAAGCTGTCGGGCTGGAATCCGACGTCGTTCATCATCGGTGTCAGCACGTTGGAGCCCATGGTGCCGAAGAGCAGCGTGTTGCCGTCTGCCGCGGCGTCCAGCACGTAGCGGCTGCCGCGCGCCCCGCCGCCGCCGGGCATCGGCATGACGACCATGGTCGTGCCGAAGCGGCTCGCGGCATTGGCGAAGTGGCGAGCGACGATGTCGGTGCCGCCACCGGCGGCGAAGGGGACCACCAGTTGGATGGGGCGGGCCTGGGCCAGCGCCGGCCGTGCCAGGAGCGCCACGCCGGCAGCGGCCAAGAGGCTGCGTCTTGGCGCAGCGATGCGCGCATCACGGGACATGGATTGCTTCCTCCTTGTGCTTGTCCGGAACGCTAGGGGGCGTCCGGCGCGCGGGTCCACGCGCCAGATGCGAAAGGACCTTTCGGCGAAGGCGCGCTTACTCGTCGGCGCGCGCGCCGGAACTGCGCGCGACCGCGCCCCATTTGTCCCATTCGCTGCGCAGGAAGGCCTGGGTCGCGGCGGGCGAGGCCATGGTCATGGTCTCCAGGCCGACGGCGGCGAAGCGTTCGCGGGTCTCCGGCGCCTTCGCGACGTCTGTGAAGGCGGTGTAGAGGCGCTGCAGGATGGGCTCGGGCGTACGCAGCGGTGCCACGATCGCGACCCAGTTGACGGCGACGACACCGGGCACGCCGACCTCGGTGAAGGTCGGGACGTCCGGCAGCAGCGGGCTGCGCCGGTCGGACATGACCGCCAGCGCGCGAAGCTTGCCGTCCTTGATGAGACCATAGATCGCCGCGAGATCGACGATCACGCCCTGCACATTGCCCGCCATGGTGTCGGTCGCGGCCGGGCCGCCGCCGCGATAGGGGACATGCGTGATGTTCGGGCTGATTTCGCGGCGCAGGATCTCGATGGCGAGATGCGCGAGGCCGCCGGCGCCGGATGAGGCGATGTTCACCGGCCCGCGCCGCGCCTCGGCGATGAATTCCTGCACCGTATGGGCGCGGCTGGCGGGACCGACCGCGAGCACCGAGGGGGTCGCCGCCACCGTCGCGACGGCGGCGAAGTCGGTGCCGGCATTGTAGTTGATGTTGCGGTTGGTGTGCGGCGCGATCACCAGCGGGCTCGAACTCGCGAGGTAGAGCGTGTAGCCGTCGGGCGGCGATTTCTGGACGTAGTCGGCCGCGAGCGTCGCGTTGGCGCCCGGGCGGTTCTCGATGACGATCGGCTGGCCGAGCAGTTCCTGCAGGCGGGGTTGCAGGATGCGCGCGGTCACGTCGTTCGACCCACCCGGCGGGAAGCCGATGATGAGGCGGATGGGGCGATCGGGAAACGCCTGCGCGAAGGCCGAAAGCGCCGGCAGCGCCAGGGCGGCGCCGCCGCCCAGCAGCAGGCGGCGTGTTGTTGTGATGTGTGGCATTCCTGTCCTCCCGTTCTCGATGTGGGTGATGTCGGCCCCGTCAGCCGTCGCGGATCTTCTCGATGAGCCGAGGCAGGACCTCCTGCCAGGGTGCGGCGAGGCCGATCTCCGCGACGCGGAAGATGTCGGCCTCGGGGTCGCTGTTGATGGCGGCGATGCGGCTGCGCAGCGCGATGCCGGCGAGATGCTGGGGCGTGCCGGACATCGCGACGGCGAGGTACAGATCGGGGGCCACGAAGGCGCCCGACTGGCCGACCTGCTGCGACACGCTGGCCCAGCCGGCATCGACGGCGGGCAGGCTCGCGCCCGTCGCGGCGTCGAGCAGCGCGGCGAGTTCGTGGAGCTGCGCGAAGCCGTCCGGCCCACCCATGCCGCGGCCGCCGGAGACGACCAGCCGCGCCGCATCGACACGCCGGGGACGGTCGGCGGCGGCAGGTTGGATCATCGGCTGGGGCACGTCCTGCGGTAGCGGAATGTCGAGTTCGACCCGCGTCACCGTCGGTGCCGCGACCGCGGGCGGCGTCTCCATCGGGCGCCGCAGCACGGCGATGCAGCGGGGTGCATCGGTTTCCACCACCAGCTCCGCGCGGCCGCCATAGGTCGCGCGATGCGCGGTCACCGTGTGGCCGTCCAGCGCCAGCGCGTTGCATCGGCCGAGTGGGACAGCGTAGATGCGGGCGGCGAGGCGCGCGGCGAGTTCTTCCCCCACCGCGCCGCCGGGCAGGAGCAGCAGGAGCGCGTCCTCATCCTCGGCAAGCAGGTGGGCAAAGGACGCCAGGAGGTGTTCGACCAGCGGCGGATCATCGGACGCGCGATGGGTCGCGAGCACGATCTCCACCGCACCCTCCCGCGCTGCCTGGGCGGCAGCGGTATCGATGTCGGAGGCTGTTCCGAGAAGCATCGCGCCGGCCCGAAGCCCGTGCCGCGCCGCGACATCCGCGGCGGCGGCGATCGCGGCGCAGGGATCGGAAACCGCGGGATCGCCGAGCGGGACCAGGGCGAGGATGCGGCGGGTCATCGCGACGCTCCGTCACGCCAATCGCGCAGATAGGTCGCCATCTCGGCGATCTGCGTGTCGAGCGGGCCTTCCAGCATGCGGCAGGCGCCGGCGCCGCGTTGCGGCGGCGGGACGACGGCGAGCGAGCGGGCGTGCAGGGCGATCGGACCGGCATCGGCCGGCATGGTCACGATCTCGATCGGCTCGCGCCTGGTCAGCACGACGTTTTTCATCAGCGGGTGGCGCAGGCGGTTGCTGCGATCGTTGGTCACGCTCACCAGGGCTGGCGTCGCCAGCGCGATCGCCTCCTCGCGCGGGCCGCGCATGCGGTGCGCGACGATGGCACCGTCGGCAAGGGCCAGGGCATGCGCCTGGCCGCAGAAGGTCCAGCCGCGCGCCGTGGCGAGCAGGGGTGGCAGGACGCCGTCATCGCCGTCGCCGAACTCACGGCCCATGAGCACCAGCCCGGCCGCAGCAGCGGCATCGACCGCGGCGGCGAGCAGGCGGGTGGCAGCGTGGGGGTCCCAGAGCGGCGCGCCGGCAGTGTCGAAGCGGAAGACGCGATGCGGGCGCAGCGCCATCACCGCGCGCAGCAGCGGATCGCGGGCCGCATCGCCCGGGATCACGGCTGTGACGCGGATCGCGGGATCGGCGTCGCGCAGCTTCAGCGCCGTCTCCAGCGCCGCCTCGTCGAAAGGGCTGAGGCGATAGGGCAGGCCGGTTTCGTCCGGCTGCTCGCCGCCCGCCCGTAATGCGAGCCGTTCCAGCCGCCACTTCGGATCCACCACGCCGGCGAGCAGGACCACAATCTCCATGGCGGTCAGGCCGCCACGGCGGTGCGGGCGGCGATGCGGCCGAAGATCAGCGCCTTGCCCAGCGCAGAACCGGTCATGTAGGCGTTGCCGTGGAATCCGCCGACCACCTCGCCGGCGGCCAGAAGGCCATCGATGCGCTCGCCGAAGACGTCGATCACATGCATCTGCGGGTCCACGCGCAGGCCGCAATAGGTGCCGTACACGGCGGCGGTGGAGGGATAGGCGTAGAAGGGCGGCGTTTCGATCCGCCGCAGCGCGCCGTGGTTGTGCACCATGTGGCGGCGGCCGAATTCGGGGTCCTCGCCGGCATCGACGAAGCGATTGTAGTCGGCGACGGTCTTCAGCAGCGTCGCCTCGGGCACCTCGATCTGGCGTGCGAGATCCTCCAGCGTGTCGGCCTCGATGAAGAGGCCTTCCTCCAGCCGCCGCTCGAAGTCGAGGATGCGGACCTCGTTGTCGCCGCTCGCCATGATCGGGGCGTCGAGGATCTGGAAACCGGTGCCGTAGGGCTGGCGCAGGCAGGCCTCGCCGAGCAGCTTGTAGGAGAGCGATTCATCGACGAAGCGGCGGCCATCCTGGTTCACCGCGATCGCACCCTTGTAGACGCAGAGGCAGCTATGGTTGTTCAGCTCGTCGGTCGGGTGCTTGCCGAAGGTGCCCTTGATCTGCGCCATGTCGCGCAGGTCGGCACCGAGCGCCCAGGCCATGCGCAGCCCGTCGCCGGCATTGCCCTCTCCGCCGACGAAGACCGCGTGCTCGCAGGCCGGCGCGAATTGCGCGAGCAGTTCGGGATTGCGGCTGAAGCCGCCGCTGGCCAGGATCACGCCGCGGCGGGCTGTGATGTCGAGGGCGCCATCCGGGCCTTCGGCCAGCAGGCCGGTGACGCGGCCGGTGGTGGCATCGCGCCGCAGCCGTCGCGCCGCGGTGTTGGTCAGCAGCGTCACCTTGCCGGTCGCGCGGCAGCGCGCGGCGAGCAGCCGCACCAGATCCGCCGGATCGACGGTGTGCACGCGCGGGACGGATTGGCCCGAGGAGGCCTCCAGCCCCGGCGCGAAGACCTGGCCATGCGCCTTCAGCCAGTCATAGGTCTCGAGCTGATGGTCGGCATAGACGGCGATCAGCGCATCATCCGCCGCACCGCCGCCGAGCTGCTTCAGGTCGCGCGCCAGCAGCGCCGCATCGTCCGCGATGCCCTGTTCGCGCTGCATGTCGGTGCCGGCGAAGGCGAGGCAGCCGCCGCTCATGGCCGAGGAGCCGCCCGTCTCGGACAGCTTTTCCAGCATCAGGACCTCGGCGCCGCGTTCAGCCGCTTCGAGCGCGGCGGCGAAGCCGGCGGCGCCACCGCCGACGACGAGGATGTCGGTTTCCATCATCACGCGGCCGACACCTGCCGCGCATAGGCAGCCGCACCCGCGCCGGCGGAGCGTCCGAAGACGGAGCCCGACATGAGGCCGGCACCGCCGGGATAGCCGGTGTAATAGAGGCCGCCCACCATCTCGCCGGTCGCGTAGAGGCCGGGGATGCGTGGCCCGTCCTCGCTGACCACCATGGCCGTCTCGTCGACGCGGATGCCGCCATAGGTGCAGGTGACGCCGCAGGTGATGCCGATCGCGATGAAGGGCGGCTTGTCGAGCGGATTGGCCCAATTGGTCTTCGGCACCTTCAGCCCGGGAACGCCGCGCCCGTCACGGATGTTCGGGTTGAAGGGCACGTCGCGCTGCACCGCGGCGTTCCATTCGCGCACGGTGCGCAGGAAGCCTTCGCGATCGACATCGCCCATCCGGTCGGCGAGCTCCTCGATCGTGTTGGCCTCGATCTTGGTGATCTGGCGGATGCGGTATTCGTCCGAGAGAAGATGCGCGACGTGCTGGTCGAAGATCTGCCAGGCGAGGCCGGCGGGCTGTTCCAGCACCGCCTTGCCGAGCGTCGCGTAGATGTAGTTGCGGAAATCCGCGCCCTCGTTGAAGAAGCGCTCGCCGCGGAGGTTCACCATGATGCCCATGGGGAAGCCGTTCTTCTGCTGCCCGGCCAGGCCGAGCTCGCCGAATTCGGGGGCGCAGCGGTCATAGGCGACGGCGTGGCAGCCAGACCAGTGACCGTAGGACAGCGCGCCGACGTCGCGCGCCATCTGGATGCCGTCGCCGGTGTTGAAGCGCGTGCCGCGCGGCTTGGCGAGGTCCCAGTCCTGGCCCAGGTAGCGCGCGCGCCATTCGGCATTGGCGTGGAAGCCACCGGCGCCGAGCACCACGGCGCCGGAGCGGATCGCGCGCCGCTTGCCCTGGTGGATCACCTCCACACCATGCACGCCGTCATCGTCGGCGATCAGACTGACGGCGCGCGCACCATACAGGACCTTGATGCCGCGCTTCGCCGCGGAGGCGAAGAGCATGTCCATCAGTCCGCGCCCACCGCCGACGGCTTCCACCGTCAGCCCGCCCCAGAACTTGAACTTCCCGTCCAGCTTGAAGGCCTGGCGGCCGTAGATGGGCACGAAGCGCACGCCCTTCTCGCGCATCCAGACCATGGTGGGCAGGCTGTGGTCCACCAGCACCTGGATCAGGTCCGCATTCGCACGCCAGTTGGACAGGCGCATGCAGTCGTCGAAATAGGTGTCGCGCGTATAGGTGCCGAAATCAGTCATCGCGATCTCGGCGTCCGTGAGGTCGGGGACGATGCGCTGCAGATCCTCGACGCCGTCATAGACGGTGCGGAAGGCGCCGCCGCTATGGGCGCTGTTGCCGCCGCGATCCTCCTCCGGCGCGCGTTCCAGCACCAGCACACGGGCGCCGGCCTCCTGCGCGGACAGGGCGGCGCACATCGCCGCGTTGCCCGCGCCGACCACGATGACATCGATTGCCCCGAGGGCTTCCTCCTGCGCCATTGCCGTGCCTTGCTGCCGTTGGTCCATTGGTGTCGTCCTGCGACACGCGGGGGATTATCGGCGAGCCCTGGAGTGGGTCCAGCAGCGAGCACGGCATGGTTCGCGAATACTCCATTCACGAAAGACGAAATGCCGACGGCAGTGCACAAACGAAAAGCGCCCCGGGATCGCTCCCGGGGCGCTGGCGACGCGTCGCGCGATGCGCGGTCAGGCCGTGAAGTCGACCGCGTCGGATGTGGTGAAGGTGGCGAAGCGCTGCAGCACGCGGATCGCGGCGTCATGATCCTCGTTGGTGGGCGAGGCGCAGCAATCCTCGATGACGGTGCACACATAGTCGCGGTCATGGGCATCGCGTACCGTGCCCTGCACCACGGCGATGGTGGACACGCCGGAACAGAAGATCCGCCGGATGCCATGCGCGCGCAGGATCGCCTCGAGGCTCGTTGCATAGAACGGGCTGACGCGGTGCTTGACGATGTCGAAGTCGCCCGGCTGCGGCGCGAGATCCTTGTGGACCTCGGTGCCCCAACTGCCGAGCTTGAACAGCCCGTGCTGCCGCGCACCGTTGAAGATCGCCGAAGTGGTCGGCGCCTCCCGGTAGTCGGGCGAGAAGCCGACGCGGACATAGCCGATCGGCACGCCGGCCGCGCGCGCCTTGGCGATCGCGGCGGCGGTGCGGGGAATGATGCCGCGGCTGCGGACCAGGGCGCCGAGCGGGCCCTTGCCGTTGGGGCCGTCCTCCGCGACCAGGTCGTTTTCCATGTCGAGCACCAGGTAGATCGAACTCATGCCATCCTCGGCTGCTGTTTCGAAGGGTCAGTCATCGAGGCGGACGTTCAGCCGCGCGACGCGCGCGCGCCAGATGGCGTCCTCCTCCTGCAGATAGGCGATGAATTGCCGGCGATCGGCGATGTCGGCGATCAGGCCGTTCTGCGTCATGAAGTCGCGTGCCTCGGGCGCGCGCACGAAGGCCTGGGTCTCCTGCGACACGCGGTCGGCGATGGCATCCGGCGTGCCGGGCGGGGCGAGGATCGAGAGCCACAGATCGCCCGACAGATCGACGCCCTGTTCGGCCAAGGTCGGGACCTCCGGGATCGCCGGGAAGCGCCGCGCCGTGGCAACGCCAAGGATCGGCAGGCGCCCGCCCTGTCCGAGTGCGACGGCGACTGGCAGCATCATCGCATCCACCTGGTCGCCGAGCAGCGCCGCGACGGCCGGCGACGCGCCCTGGAAGGGGACGTGCTGCATGGCGGTCTGCGTCTCGTGCTTGAAGGTCTCCATCATGACCTGGGAGGTGCTGGCCACGCCCCAGGATGCGTAGGTGAGGGGGTTGTCCGCGCGGCTGCGCGCCAGCGCCACGAAGTCCGGGATGGTGCGCATGCCGAGCCCCGGCCGCGTGACGACCGAGAAGACCAGCCGCGCGACGGCGGAGACCGGGACGAAGGTCTGCGGTTGATAGGGCAGGCGCCGATAGACGACCGGGTTCACCGAATGCGTGTCAGCGGTGGTGAAGATGAAGGTATGGCCGTCGGGTGCCGATTGCTGCACGGCCTGGGAGCCGAGGATGCCATTGGCGCCTGGCCGGTTTTCCACCACCACGGGTTGGCCGAGGCGCGGCGAGAGTTCCCGCGCCACCCAGCGGGCGACGAGGTCGGTCGCCCCGCCGGGCGGATAGGCGACGACGAGGCGCACCGGCCGGGTCGGTGCCCAGGCCTGGGCCCTGGCGAGGCGCGGGGCCGTGGCGATGGCGGCGGTCGCGGCGAGCACCGTGCGGCGCCTGGCAAGAGTCGATGTCATGACTGCTGTTTCCCTCTCAACCTGCCGTGATGCCGGCCGTGCGGATCAGCGCGCCGGTCTCCTCGAAGCGGCGGGTGACATAGGCCTTGAAGTCGGCGGGGCTGCCGCCGATCGGCTCGACGCCCATGGTCGTCAGGCGTGCGATGGTGGCTTGGTCGCGCAGCCCTTCGTTGATGGCGCGGTTCACGGCGTCGATCGCACCGGCCGGCGTGCCCGCGCGCAGGAACAGGCCGAACCAGGAGCTGGAATCGTAGTTGGGCACGCCTTCCTCGATCATCGTCGGCAGGTTCGGCACCAGCGGCGAGCGCCGCGCCGAGCCGATGGCGAGCGGCCGCAACTCGCCCGAGGCGATGTAGGACTGCACGGAAGGATAGTTCTCGAACATCGTGTCGACATGGCCGGCCAGCATGTCCGTCACCGCCGGCGCGGTGCCGCGATATGGCACATGGACCATGTCCACCTGGGCGCGTGCCTTGAACAGTTCGCCGCTGAGATGGGCGAAGGATCCGATGCCGGCGGAAGCGAAAGTGAGCTTGCCGGGCTCCGCCTTGGCGCGCGCGACGATGTCCTGGACGGAGCGGATCGGGCTGTCGCGGCGCACCACCGCGACGGCGGGGCTGTCGCCGACGAAGACCACGGCCTCGAAGTCGCGCAGCGGATGATAGGGCATGCGCGGCGCGAGATGCGGGTTGATGGTGACCGGCCCCGGTGTGCCGGCCAGCAGCGTGTGGCCGTCCGCCGGCGCGTCGAGCACGCGTTGCGCGCCGATCATGCCGCCGGCGCCGGTGATGTTCTCCGGCACCGCTGGCTGGCCGAGGCGATCCGTCAGCATCTGCGCGCAGAGGCGCGCCATGATGTCGGTGCTGCCGCCGGCGGCGAAGGGGATGATCACGCGGACAGGATGCGTAGGGAAGCGCTCCTGCGCGCGCGCAGGGTGCGGCAGCGCCGGAAGGGCTGCCGCGAGACCCAGCAGATGACGTCTGTTCATGGTTGTTCCTCCCGTCGTCGCCGCCTCAGCCCGGGCGGTTCGGCAGCTGGTTGAGGCCGTAGAAGCCCAGCAGTTCCTTCACCCGCGCGCGCGGCGGCTTCGCCTGGAAATAGCCGCGCCGGTTCGGCGAGACGCCGGTCACCTGGCGCAGTCCGACCATCATCTCGGCGGTCTTGATGGTGGCGGCGAGGGAATCCACCACCGGCACGCCATCCACCTCGTTCACGCCGGCCTTGGCGAGCAGCAGGCAGAGCGGTGCCTCGCCGGGGATGATGACGTCGGCGCCGCGCGCGATCAGGGCGCGGGCATCGGCGCGGAAGCGTTCGATCAGCGGGGCGGTGTCGCCGGCGTAGCCGGCCAGCACATCGGTGAAGCCGAAGCCGACCTCATGCGCGCCGACGAAACGGGACGCGAGGCCCATGCGTTCGACATTGCGTTCCACCGTGCCGGCCATGCCCTGGATGAAGAGCAGCACGCCGATGCGCTGGCCGAGCATGGTCGCCGCCAGCATCGCACTCTCCCCGTAGCCGACGACGGGGATGTCCACGATGCTGCGGATCTCCTGCAACGAGGGCTCGGGCAAGGTGGCCAGGGCGAAGGCGTCGAAGCCTTGCTCCTCCGCCGCGATCGCACCCATGACGAATTGCTGGCTGTGCAGCGTCTGGAAATAGGCGAACTTGATGTCGTTCCCGGGATACTCGGTCTGGTAGGTGCCCGGATGCATGCCGTGCATCACCACCTCGGTACCCGGGGCGGCGACGCGCGCGAAATGCTCCTGCAACGCCGCCGCATAGGGCGGCAGGTTGCCGAGCACGGTGAAACTGTGATGCCAGATCCGCATGGTCGCTCCGTTCAGTCCGCCCACATGCCGCCATTCACATCGAGCACCTCGCCCGTGATGAAGCCGGCGGAGGGACCGGCGAGGAAGGCGACGGCGGCGGCCACCTCCTCCGCGCGGCCCATGCGGCCCACTGGGATCAGCGCCTGCAGCGCGGCGGGGAAGTTCGTCGTCATGGCCGAGGCGATGGGGCCGGGGGCGACCGCATTCACGGTGATGCCGTTCGCCGCCACCTCGCGCGCGAGGAAATACGTCAACGCGTGAACGCCGGCCTTCGACACGCCGTAGGCGACGTTGCCGGCGCGATCGAGTTCGCCCTTGTCGAGCCAGGGGCGCGCATTGCCGCCATTCTTGCCGATGATGGACCCGATGTTGACGATGCGGCCGAAGCCGTTGGCGCGCATGGCCGGGATCGCTGCCTGGCAGCAGAGGAAGGTGCCCTTGAGGTTGATGCCGAGGACGCGATCCCACTCCGCTTCCGGCAGCGTTTCCGCCGCGCCGGTGGAGACCACGCCCGCGACATTCACCAGGATGTCGAGCCGGCCGAAGCGTTCGACCGTGCGTGCGACCATCGCCGCGATGGCATCTCGGCGCGTCACGTCCACGGCCATCGTCAGTGCGTCGGGTGGAGCGGGCGGTTCGCGGATGTCGGCGAGGGCGAGCGACGCGCCCGCATCGCCGAGCGCCGTCGCCACCGCGCGGCCGATGCCGCCGGCCGCCCCGGTGACCAGGGCGACGCGGCCGGCGAGATCGGATGTGCTCACGCGTTGGACCGCCGCTGCGCCGCGTCGGTGCCGGCCAGGCGCCCGAAGACGAGACCCTTCAGCACCGAGGTCGCGCCCGTGTAGTTGCCCCAATAGGTGCCGATGATCTCGCCCGCGGCGTAGAGGCCGGGGATCGGCCTGTCGCTGGCATCGAGCACGCGCGCGCGCCCGTCGATCTTCACGCCGCCGAAGGTGAAGACGTTGGAGGAGATGATCGGATAAGCATGGAAGGGCGCCTCGACGAGTGGCGTTGCCCAGTTCGACTTCGGCGGATTCAGCCCCTGCGTCGCCAGGCCGTCGAGCTCCAGCGGCTTCCACTCGCCCGCGACGCAGGCGGCGTTGTAGGTCGCGACGGTCGCTTCCAGCGCATCGGGCGGCACGCCGATGGCGGTGGCGAGGTCTGCCACGGTCTGCCCGACGATGGGCGGCTTGTCCGTGCGGATGCCGAGCCGGTAGTTCGGGATGCGCATGTGGCGCGCATCGAGCACGACCCAGGCGATGCCCTCCGCCTGTTCGTAGATGCGGCGCGTGACGCGCTCGTAATAGGCATCGACGGTGCCGGGCGCCTCGTCGGCGAAGCGCTGGCCGGCCTTGTTCACCAGGATGCCGTAGGGGAAGATGAAGACCGAGGGTTCGGCGATGCCGGAGCGCGGATCGACCGGCTCGGCATGGTAGCTGCCGAAATCGCCGCTCGCCGCGGCGCCGATGTCGAGCGCCATGCGGATGCCTTCGCCGCGATTGTAGTTCGCGCCCTTGCAGACCGGGCGCAGATAGACCGAGCGCGGGCCGAGATAGCGCGTCAGCATTTCGCCATTACCCTCGAAGCCGCCGGCGGCGAGGGTGACGGGGCCGCGGAAGCGGCGCAGCCCGCCCTCGGCGCGCGCGACGACGCCGGTGACGCGGCCATCCTCATCCTGTTCAAGGCGCTGTGCCGTGGTCTCGTAATGGAAGTCCACGCCGAGGACCTCGGCGCGGGCTGCCAGCGCCTCTACCAGCGCGGCGCCGCCGCCGACCGGCAACAGGCGCGGCTGCGATTTCGTGAGGAACTGCGTCGGCAGGAAATCGAAGCGCACGCCGAGGCCGGTCAGCCAGGCGATGGTGGGGCCGGCCTCGTCGGCGAAGGTGCCGACCACCTCCGGGTCGATCAGCGCGACGGCGCGCGCATAGCCGGCGCGATGCTCGGGGCCGCGTGCCACCTCCTGCGCGAGGTCGGGGTCGAGATAGGGCGGGGAGCCATTCTCCGCGAGCATCGTCTCGAAGTCATCGGTCACCTCCGAATGACTCTTCATGCGGAGATAGGCTTCGGTGTAGCGGGATTGCCCGCCGCGCTCCTCTCGTGGCGCGCGCTCCAGCACCGCGACGCGGGCCCCGGCCTCGGCGGCCGCGGTGGCGGCGGACAGCCCCGCGACGCCGCACCCGATCACCACCAGATCATAGCTGTCCTGCCCTGCCGAGCCTGCCATCGCGTTCCTGCCGTTTCCTCGCCGTGTCTGGCCGCAGGTTTCATCCGAGCGCCTGTTTCAGGCAACGCCGCAGGGCGCGGCGAAAACGAAAGCACTCTTCTGCGTTCGTGAAAGATCGCCGGTGCCGCGGCGCCGGCGCGGGTGATCCGGATCCGGGACCGGATCCCGCGTCACCCCGCTCGTCTGCCTTCTTCCGCAGCGGCCCTGCCCAGAGAGCGTGCGGCTTGCCACCGGGTCCATCCGAGAGGCGCGGAAGGCGCGGATGGGGCCGTTGACATGGCCAGACCGCCGATCTCAGGTGTCGGCCGCAATCATTGTTGGGGTGGGATCATGACGAGCAGGTCGGAGCCGGCCGGATCGACGTTCCATCGGGCGCATGCCATGCCGGGGCGTCGAAGGCTCCTCGGCGCCGCCATGGCTGGCGCCACCTTCGGTGGCGGTGGCGCGCATGCCCAAGGCCGCAGCGACATTGTGAAGATGATCGTGCCCTATGGCGCGGGCAACATCACCGACCAGGTCGCGCGCGTCTTTCTCGATCTCCATACCGCGCGCACCGGCCAGCAATTCGTCATCGAGAACCAGCCGGCCGCCGGCGGGACGCTGGGCGCCTACAACATCGCCCATGCGCCGGCCGACGGCTCGGTGATGGGGATGATCTCCGCCGCCGCGCTGACCATCGCGCCGCACGCCAACAGGCAGGCGGTACGCTACGATCCGGTCGCCGACTTCGTGCCGGTCTGCGGCGCCTATCTGTCCAGCACCTACCTGGCGGTGAACGCGACGCTGCCGGTGCATACGCTCGCCGAACTGGTCGCCTATGCGAAGTCGCGGCCGGCGGACAATCCGCTGTTCTACTGCTCGCCGGGCAATGCCACCGTGCCGCATCTGAACATCGAGACGGTGTGCCGCACCTTCGGCTTCACCATGCAGCACGTGCCGTACCGCACCAGCGCGGCGGCCAATACCGACCTGCTCGCCAACCGCGTGCAGGTGACGATGGATTCCGCGAGCATCACCGTGCCGCACATGCAGACCGGCAAGCTGCGGCCGCTGGCCTATAGCGGGCCGGCGCGCAGCGCCGAATTCCCCGACGTGCCGACCTTCCGCGAGGCGGCGCCCGGGGCGCAGATGCTGAATGCGTGGTCGGCCTTCTTCTTCCCGAAGGGCGCGGCGCCCGCGGCGGTTGACCGCGCGGTCCAGACTTTCCAGGCGACGGCCAACGATCCCGGCTTCGCCGAGAAGCTCCCGCTCAGCGTGACGCCGCTGATCCTGACGCCGGCCGAGCTGACGGAGCGGATCCGGTCGGAGAATGCGCGGCTGAGCGCCCTGATCGCGACACTTGGACTGACACAGGACTGAGCCGGCCATGACCAGAGAGATCATCAATTCGTCCCGCGTGACGCCCATGCGATCGGCAGTGAATCATGCCGTGAAGTCGGGCGGCTTCGTCTTCGTCACGGGCGTGACGCCATTCCGCGGGGCGGAGCGCATGACGGCGACGATCGACAAGGGCGACCTGGTCGCGCAGATCCACCAGGTGATGAAGAACATGCAGGCGATCCTGGAGGAGGCCGGCACGTCGCTGGACCGCGCGGTGAAGATGAACATCGCGCTGACCGACATGAGCCGCTACGCGGAGTTCGACGCGACCTTCCGCACCTATTTCGCGGAGGGCAATTTCCCGGCGCGGCAGACGACGGAATCGGCGCGCCTCGCGCATCCGGACTTTCTCGTCTCGATCGACTGCATCGCAGAGGCCTGATACCGGCGGCGCCTTTGCCCGATCCTGCGTCCCGGCGTTGCGCATGAAGCGCGCTTCGCATGGTGGCCGAGCCGCTGCGCACGGCGCCAGGTGACGGTTTCCAAAGGGCCTGTGGCCGATGGGATCGCGTGGCGGGGTAAGGTTTGGAGAGGCGCAGAGCCCCTCTCCATGCAGCGCCACCGGCCATGGCTTCGCACCTGCGGGGCAGGGCGCGCCACCAGTTCGGCGGATCAGCCGGCCAGTCCGGGGAGCAGGGCCTTCGCCCCGTCCGCGATCATCTGGACGGCGATGGCGGCGAGGATCAGGCCCATCACGCGGCTCATGATCACGCGGGCGGTGTTGGAGAGGAAGGTGCCGACCCGGCTGCCCAGGGCAAAAACCACCGCCACCGACAGCACCACGGCGCCCAGGACCGCGAAGTATCCGATCCAGTTCGCCATGCCCTTCGTCTGACCGGCGAAGAGGATCAGCGTGGTCAGCGTGCCGGGCCCCATCATCACCGGGAAGGCGAGCGGATAGAAGGCGATGGCGCGGGCGCTGTCCGGGTAGGCTGACTGCTCGCTGGCGCTGCCGTGGTGCATGCTGCTGTCGCTGCCGCTCAGCATGCTGAAGGCCAGCTTCAGGACGACAAGGCCGCCGGCCACCTGGAGGTCGTGGATGCTGACGCCGAAGAAGCCAAGGATCTGGGCCCCCGCGAGCGCCGTCACGGTGCCGAGGATCAGGAGATAGCCGGTGACCTGCAGTGCGATCCGGCGCTGGACCGCCGGGCTGTCGCCCTCCGTCATGTTCAGGAAGATCGGCAGGCCGCTGAGCGGGTTCATGATCGCGAGCAGGGCGCCGAAGAACTTGAGGAGGAGCACGGTGTCCATCGCAGGTCTGTCGCATCGGTACCCGCCCTTCGCAAGCGCCGGATGGTGCCGGGCGCGGTTTGCGGTTTGTCGCCCTTCGCCGCACCATCGGCGTGAGCGGAGATGAGCGGGACCTAGGCGGATGCCGCGGCCATGGATGATCACGCTCTGCGAGAAGGAGAGACGGAATGCGCCTGACGCGCGACGAGATGCGGGGCAAGGCCCAGACGGTACTGGGGCTCGTGGATCCGGCTGAACTTGGCCCTACCCTGATGCATGAGCATCTGATCTGGAACATCACCCATCCGGACAAGCGCCAGCCGGGCGTCAGCGGCGGGCCGGATCACGGGCAGTATTGGGACCTGCTGAACAGCCACGTCACGGATATCCGAAACACCACGCAGAAGGACCGCGCCGTCGCCGCGCGCGCGACGCGGGAGATCGTGGATGCGGGCGGCAAGACGGTGGTCGAGCTGACCATCGGCGGGCTGGAGCCCGATCCGGAAGGCCTGGCCCAGGTGGCGCGCGAGACCGGTGCGCATATCGTCATGGGCTGCGGGCACTATGTGCACACCTACCAGGATCCGAGGAACCACGACCGCAGCATCGACAGCTTCGCGCAGGAGATGATCGACCAGGTGCAGCAGGGCGCCTGGGGCACCGATGTGCGCGCCGGCATCGTCGGCGAGATCGGCTGCGAATGGCCATGGACGGATACCGAGAAGCGGTGCCTCGCCGCGGCGGTGATCGCGCAGCAGGAAACCGGCGCGTCGCTGACCATCCATCCGGCGCGGCACGAGGACCATCCCTGGATGCTGGTCGAGTTCCTGCGGGAACACGGGGCCGACATGACCCGTACCATCATCGACCATATCGACCGCACCATCTTCGACGATGACCGGCTGTTCCGGCTGGCCGATGCGGGGGTGGTCCTGGAATGGGACCTGTTCGGGCAGGAGAACACCTACTACGCGCATTCCGACATCGACATGCCGAATGACGGCATGCGGCTGCGCACCATCCGGCGCGTGATCGACCGGGGGCACCTCGACCAGGTCGTGATCAGCCACGACATCTGCCACACCATCCAGTTCAGCGAATGGGGCGGGCATGGCTATGCCCACATCCAGAAGAAGGTGCTGCCGCACATGCGCAAGCGCGGCTGGCAGGAGAGCGAGATCGAGGCGATCATGGTCGGCAATCCGCGGCGGCTGCTGACCTTCATCTGAGAATCTGTTTGGAAACGCGTCATGCGGCGCGTTTCCGCGTCCGGCACCGGCCGGTATCCCCACCCGGCCACCCACGTCAGTATCCTGGAATGGGTGGCCGGCTGGGGGTACGGGCCGGTGCCGGACTTTCCAGACAGACTCTGAGAGACCAGGTCGGGCATGCGCGGTGCGGCATCCCCGTCCAGGCGCCACGCGGGACGGCACCTCACGATCGCGCACGGGCCCATCGCGGCTTGCTTCGCCGCGGCGCGTGGGTGCATTGCGCGGCACCCTGCGCGAACAGTCGATGGCGAAGGCGTCGGGGGCGCGTGCCCGGTTCGCGGCAGCGCGGCCTCCGCACGTCGCGGGATCGGCTACCAGGCGCAGCCGAGCAGTGGACGGATCGTGCCGACGCGTCGTTCGATGATCGCGGCGCGGCGGCGGACATAGGGGCCCGGTTCGCCGGCCGACCATTCGAGTGGATTGGGCAGGACGGCTGCGAGAAGGGCGGCCTCGCGCGTCGAGAGCCGGGCGGCCGGCTTGCTGAAGAAGTGGCGGGACGCCGCTTCCGCGCCATAGATGCCGGGGCCGAACTCCACGCTGTTGAGATAGACCTCGAGCACGCGCTGCCTGGGCCAGAGCAGCGCGATCTGCGGCGTCAGCCAGGCCTCGAACAGCTTGCGGATTGGATCGCGGCCGGGCCAGAGGAAGAGGTTCTTCGCGGTCTGCATGGTGATGGTGCTGGCGCCGCGCGGTCTTTCGCCATCCGACCAGGCATCCATCTGGTCGCGCAGCGCGGCGAAATCGAAGCCGAACCATTGCGTGCAGAACAGGTTGTCCTCGGACGCAATGACCGCCGCGGCGAGGCTGGGCGCGATGGCGGTATTCGGCACCCAGTCCCGTTGCCATCCATATCCCTGGATGAGGCGTATCAGCATCAGGGGCGTCGCCGGCGGCGGCACGACACGGAACAGCAGGATCAGCGCGACCGGCAGGCCGAGGCCGAGAAGGGCCGCCCGCATGAGAAGGCGCTTCCGTCGGGACCATCCCGCGCGTGTCGGCTGCTCGCGCGCGGCCCTGGTCATCGCCGATGACGATCCCGTGTCATGGGCGCGATGGTATCGGCGCTGCCTGGGCAGGGCCATCCCCGGCGGGCATGACGGTCGCGGCACGCCTTGGCGGCGCGCCCTGGCGAAGTTCGGGCAGCATCCCACCTGATAGCGTATCGGCCGGCAGCGGCCACGGATCAGGAAGGAAGCTCATGAGTTCAGCGACCGAATACGCACCAGCCAAGGTCTGGACGTGGAACAAGGCGAATGGCGGGCGCTTCGCCAACATCAACCGGCCGATCGCCGGGCCGACGCATGAGAAGGACCTGCCGGTCGGACGGCATCCGCTGCAGCTCTATTCGCTCGCCACGCCGAATGGCGTGAAGGTGACGGTGATGCTGGAGGAGCTTCTCGCGCTGGGCCATGCGGGGGCGGAGTATGACGCCTGGCTGATCCGCATCGGCGAAGGCGACCAGTTCGGGTCCGGATTTGTCGCGGTGAATCCGAACTCGAAGATCCCGGCATTGCTGGATCGCAGCGGGCCGGTGCCGATCCGGGTGTTCGAGTCCGGGGCGATCCTCGTGCATCTCGCGGAGAAGTTCGGGGCCTTCCTGCCGAAGGACGCCGCGGCGCGCGCCGAATGCCTGTCCTGGCTGTTCTGGCAGATGGGCAGCGCGCCCTATCTCGGCGGCGGCTTCGGGCATTTCTACGCCTACGCGCCGGCGAAGATGGAATATCCGATCGATCGGTTCACGATGGAGGTGAAGCGGCAGCTCGATGTGCTCGACCGCCGCCTGGCGGAGAGCCCGTATATCGCCGGCCCGGACTACACCATCGCCGACATGGCCATCTGGCCCTGGTATGGCGGGCTGGTGAAGGGGTGGCTCTATGGCGCGGCGGAATTCCTCGACGTGCAGAGCTACACGAATGTGCAGCGCTGGGCGGAGATGATCGGCGAGCGCCCGGCCGTGCAGCGCGGGCGCATGGTCAACCGCGTGCAGGGAGAGCTGTCGGGCCAGCTCCGCGAACGCCACGACGCCAGCGACTTCGAGACGAAGACGCAGGACAAGCTGGAAGCGGCCGGGTAGGGACGGGTCCGCAGGGAGGAGCCTGCGCGCCGGGTCTGGCGGATGCCGGTCCAGGTTTCCGGCCGGCCGATTGGAGGAGCCTTGCCCCTCCAAACCGCCCCACCAAAGGCCCGAGGCCTTTGGAAACCGTCACTGGGCCCGGGGCGGTGCAGGCATCCCCCTTGTCGTGCAGCGTGCTTCGGGCGCAGGTGCGGGTTCCGGCATGCATTCTGCGAGTGGCGCATGACGCCAGGTCGAGGTTCCAAAGGCCTTTCGGTCTCTGGTGGGGTAAGTCCGAGAGGGGCAAAGCCCCTCTCGGTTCGACATCGCCGGAAGGGGCGGTGTTCAGCTCCGTGCCCGCGTGGCCGCGCCGTCGCGGCGGTTGATGTGTCCGCCGCCGCCGGCATCCAGCACCGTTCCGGTGATGTGAGCGGCCTCGGCTGAGCAGATCCAGGCCACCACGCCAGCGAACTCCGCCGGTGTGGACAGGCTGCGCAGCAGCGATCGCGCGCGGATCGCATCGGCATAGCCCGGCGGCATCACGACGGCGGCGCTGCCTTCGGCGAAGCCTGGCCGCACGCTGTTCACGCGGACGCCGTGGGGGCCGAGTTCCAGCGCGAAGGCGCGGGTGAGGTATTCGAGCGCGCATTTCGACGCGCCATAGGGCACGCCGTTGCCGCGGATCACCTCGGCCGCCGCGGAGGTGACATTGACGATGGCGCCGCGCCCGGCCTGCGCCATCGCACCGCCGATGCCCTGCATCAGGCGGAAGGGCGCGCGGGTGTTGACGCCGAGGATGCGGTCGTATTCGGCGGGCGTGACCTCCATCAACGGGAGGAAGGGGTAGAGCCCGGCATTGTTGACCAGCACATGCGGCGCGCCGCCGTCGCTCGCCGCATGGATCAGGGCGTCGATGGCGTCGTCGTGCGTGAGGTCCGCCGGGAGCAGCGTGAAACATCCTGCCGGCAGAGCGGTGGAGGCCGACGCGAGGCGGTCCGCGTCGTGGTCGGTCAGCAGAAGGGTCGCGCCTTCCGCCGCGAAGCCCGCGGCGAGGGCGGCCCCATAGACGCCGGCGGCGCCGGTGATCACGACCTTCTGTCCGGCGAAGCGCGTTCCCATGGGCGGTTCCTTCACGCGATCTGGGGAAATTCGTCCTGCAGGGCGGCGATGGCGCGCCGCACCTCGGTGCCGTCGCCGCGGCGGTCGGCATCGGCGGCGACGGAGGCGAAGACGCGACGCTTCGCGAAGTGGCGCCAATGGACCGGCAGGCGCGCCAGGGCCTCGGTCAGCGCGGCGTAGTTGGCCTCGGTCCAGATCGCCTCATGCGCGGCGCGTTCGGGGCCGGCATCGGCCGGGGGACGGGGTTCGGCGGCCATGGCGGCGCGGCGCGCGACGGTCGCCGCGTCATCGCCGGGGATCACGCCGTAATCGCGCTCCGCGGCCTCGCGGGTGATCTTGCCAGCGTCGAGGTCGGCCAGCACCGCTTCGATCGGGCGTTCCCAGGGCGGGCCCCAGCCGGCGGCGCCGGAGCAGACGATGCGGATCACGTCGCCCGGATCGAGGGTGACGACATCCGTATTGCCCAGGTTCTGCGCCCGTGCGGTCCCGGGGTTGCGCCAGAATTGGGAGGTCGCGCCGGCCCGGCCGCCGGCGATGCCCATGGCGCGGAAATGCGAGCGGTCGCGGTTGCGTGCGGTGACGACCGTCCCCGGCGCATGGACGCGGAATTCGAGCACGGTGGCGAGGCCGCCGCGATGCAGCCCGGCGCCGCCGGAATCGGGTTCGAGGCCATAGCGGAGGATGCGGACGGGGACCTCGGCCTCGCTGATCTCGACCGGGGTGTTCTTGAGGAATCCGCTGTTGGCGCCCGAGCCATCGGCGCCGTCGCCGAGGGGCGAGCCGCCGGCACCGCCGGTGATCGGGTCGATCGCCGCCATGATGCGGCGGCCGGTGCGATTGTCGGTGGTGTTGACGTTGGTCATCGGCCCGCCGCTGGCGGGGCCGGCGGGCAGGCGATCGGGCAGGGCGCGGCGGAAGGCGCCCATGACGACGCCCTGCAGGCGCATGCAGGTCATCGACCGCATGCCGACCGCGGCGGGGAAGACCGGGTTCAGCACGGTGCCTTCCGGCACGATGCAGGTGGCGGGGCGGATCAGCCCGCCATTGAGCAGCACCGTCGGGTCGAGCGTGTAGAGGACGTAGTTCCAGCCGACCATCAGCAGGATGTGCCGCGGATTGCCGCCGGTCGGCATGTTCAGCGAGGCGGCGAGCTGCGGATCGGAGCCGGTGAAGTCGAGTTCCGCCGCATCGCCGCGGATGCGCAGCGTCAGGTGCAGGCGGCAGGGCAGGCCGTCGGGCGAATCCTCGTCGAGGTAGTCGGTAAAGGGGTAGTCGCCATCGGGAATGCCGGCGATGACGAGGCGCGCCTGGCGCTCGCCAAGGTCGAGAAGGCCGCGGATGCCGGCACGGAAGGTCTCGATCCCGAAGCGGCGGATCATCTCATGGACCTTGCGCTCGCCGGTCGTCATGGCGGCGAGCTGGGCCTTGAGGTCGCCCCAGTTCTGCGTCGGCGCGCGGACATTGGTCAGCATCACGTCGAGCAGGCCCTGGTCCAGCATGCCGCGATCGACCAGCTTGCAGGGCGGGAAGCGGATGCCTTCCTGATGCACCTCGGTCAGCGCGCGCGACAGCGAGGCGGGCACCGCACCGCCCATATCGGTGTTGTGGATGTGGCCGACCGCGAAGCAGACCAGCTCGCCCTTCCAGAAGACCGGCTTCCACAGATGGATGTCCGGCGAATGGGTGCAGACGAAGCCGCTGTAGGGGTCGTTCGTCATGCAGACATCGCCTTCATTGTAGCTGGCGATGGCGCGGATGACGGGGCCGTAGTCGAGGCCGACGAACCAGGTCGCGCCCAGTTCGCGCGGGGAGGCGAAAGTCTGGCCGTCCGGCGTGGTGAGGCCGGTGGTGAAGTCCTCCGTCTCCTTCACGAAGGTCGAATGCGCGGTGCGGAAGAGCGTGAAGGCCATGCTCTCCGCCGCCGCCTGGGCGTGGTTGCCGAGGATCTGAAGAGTGACCGGGTCGATGGTCGCCGGCGCGGTTGTCCCGTGCATGTGGTCAGGCCTCCATGCCCTGCGGCGCCTGCACGCCGAGACGAAGATTGCCGAAGCGGTCGACCTCGCCGGCCAGGCCGGGCGGGATGCAGCTTGTCGTGTCCTCCTGCGCGACGATGCAGGGGCCGGCGATGCGGTGGCCGTGGCGCAGCGCGTCGCGGCGATAGAGCGGCGCGGTATGCGGGGCGCCGTCGAGGAAGACCGTGACCGTGCCGGCGGGAATGGGATCGCCGCTCACGCGGTCCTGTTCGGGGAAGCGGGGGGCGGGCACGGCACCGGCGATCACCATGCGCAGCGAGATGGCCTGGATCGGCGCGTCGCGGTCGGCATGTCCGTAGAGGCGTTCGTGCTCGGCATGGAAGGCGTCGGCCATGGCGGCGAGGTCGCCCTGCGCGAGCCATTCGGGGCGCAGCGGCACCTCGATCTCGAAGGACTGGCCGCGGTAGCGCATGTCGGCGGAGGGGAGCAGGCGGGCCTCGCCGGTGAAGCGCTGTTCCTCGGCGAGCCAGTGGCGGGCCTGGGATTCGAGGCGCGCGAAGCGGTCGACGAGGGCGGGGAGAGAGGCGGCATCAAGCTCGGCATAGACGGTGTCGAGGAAGTCGTTGCGGATTTCCGCGATCAGGCCGCCCAGGGCGGAGAGCACGCCGGGCGTGGTCGGGATCAGCACGTCGCGCATGCCAAGTTCGCGCGCGAGGAAAGCGCCCAGCATCGGTCCGGCGCCGCCGAAGGGCAGCAGGCAGAAATCGCGCGCATCGACGCCCTGGCGCGCGGCGAGCTTGCTGACTTCCTTGTACATGCCACTGACGGCGACCTGGACGATGGCCTCGGCGGCCTGGTGGCGGGTGCGGCCGAGGGCGGCGGCGATCGCATCGACCGCCTGTTCGGCGAGGTCGCGGCGCACGCTGACGGCGCCGTAGCCGAGCTCGCCATGGCCGATCCAGCCGAGCACGCACATCGCATCGGTGATGGTCGCGCGGGTGCCGCCGCGGCCATAGCAGGCGGGGCCGGGGGTGGAGCCGGCGCTCTCCGGCCCGACGGTCAGGCGGCCGATGGCATCGACGGCGGCGATCGACCCGCCGCCCTCGCCGATGGAGGAGACGGCGACGGTGGGGATGTAGACGGGGAAGTCGCCGACACGTTCGCCCGTGCCGTAGCCGGGCGCGCCATCGGCGATGATGGCGACATCGGCGCTGGTGCCGCCGATGTCGAGGCTCATCGCCCGGTCGATGCCGGCCTGGCGCGCGACGAAGGCGGCGCCGATCGCGCCCGCGGCGGTGCCGGAGAGCAGCATCTCGACGCAGCGGGTCTTGCCGAGCTCGGCGCGCATGACGCCGCCATTGGACTTGGTGACCATCGCCTCGGCGGCGACGCCGGCGCGCTTCAGCGCGTCCTGCAGCGAGCCGAGGTAATAGGCGACGCGCGGCTGCACATGGCCATGCACCGTCGCGGTGACGGTGCGTTCGTATTCGCGGATGATCGGCCAGATGTCGGCGGAGCAGTAGACCGGCAGGTCGGGGCGCTTCGCCGCGATGATGGCCTTGGCGGCGTGTTCATGCGCCGGGTTGCGCCAGGCATGGATGAGGGCGAGGACGATGCCCTCCGCACCCAGGGCCTCGGCGCGGGCGAGGGCGGCCTCGACCGAGGCGGGGTCGAGCGGCTCGGCCTCGGAACCGTCGGCGAGCAGGCGGCCGCGGACTTCCAGCACGCGCGCGCGCGGCACCAGCGGATCGGGGCGGCGGGAATAGAGGTGGTAGGGGTCGGGGACCTTGAGGCGCGCGACTTCCAGCACGTCGCGGAAATTCTCGGTCACGAGAAGCGCGAGGCGGATGCCCTTGCGCTGGATGATGGCGTTGACGCCGACCGTGGTGCCGTGGGTGAACCAGGCGATGTCGGCCGGCGCGACGCCGAAGCGCTGTTGGATGCCTTCAAGGCCGGCGATGACCTCGGCGCCCGGGCGGTCCGGCGTGGTCAGCACCTTAAGGGTGGAGAGCGCGCCGCTCGCTTCGTCGAGGACGCAGAAATCGGCGAAGGTGCCGCCGATGTCGACGCCGACGCGGCAGGCCATGCGGTTCAGATCTCCCACTGGAAGCCGTCGATGGTGAAGGCCTGGCCGGTGATGAAGAAGGGCTCGGTGCAGGCGAGGAAGGCGACGAGCTGCGCGACATCCGCCGGCGTGCCGAGCCGGTTCAGCACGATCTTCTTGGCGAGTTCCGGGCCGCGCGACTTGGTGAGCGAATTGCCGACCTCGGTCTCGATGATGCCGGGGCAGACGCAGTTGATGGCGATGGTCGGGCCGAGTTCCTTCGCCAGCGCCTTCGTCATGCCGATGATGCCGGCCTTGGCCGCGGCATAGGAGAATTTCGACACCGCACTGGTCACGCCGCCGGTATGCGCGTTGAGCGAGGACATGGAGACGATGCGCCCGCCGCCGCCATCGAGCATCATCGGCGCGAAGGCCTGGATATAGTTGAAGCAGGATTTCAGGTTGATCGCGATGGTGCGGTCGAAGCCTTCCTCGGTGATGTCGAAGATGCCGGTGGGGTTGCCGCGGCCGGCATTGTTCACCAGCACGTCGATCCGGCCGAAGCGCGCCTGCACCGCCGCGGCGATGGCCTTGGCGCGCGCGTGGTCGGCGACGTCGGCTTCCTCGGTCATCACCTGGCGGCCGAGGGCGGTGATCTCGCCGGCCGTGCGGTGCATCTCCGGGGCCAGCATGTCGACGATCACGATGTCATAGCCGCGCCGAGCGAGCTCCAGCGCGCAGCCGCGCCCGATGCCACGGGCCGAGCCCGTGACGACCGCCACCTTGTCCGTCATGCCTCGGCCCCCTGCCGCGCGGTTGCGATGCCGAGAAGGTTCTCGGCAAGTTCCATGCCGATCTCGCGCTCGCCGCGCTCGACGGCGCCGATCAGCGCGACCAGCCGGTCCAGCACGGGTGTCGCGATGCCGTGGCGGCGCGCCATGGCCAGGACCGGGGCAAGCTGCGCGCCCGCATCGGTCGGGCGGCGCCGGACCGCGAGGTCCCGCCAGATGCCGCTGCGCGGCTTGGCCGTGGCGCGATTGAAGGCAGCTATGGCTGCGATGGAGGCATCGATCGCCGCCGCATCGCCGCGGCCGAAGGCGTCCGGGTCATAGCCGTTGAAGCCGATCGGGCGGACACCGGCGGCGGTGGCGACGGCCATGACCTCCCCGATCAGGGCGAGGTGCAGGGGGCGCAGCGCCGGCGCATCGATGAAGTCGGCAATGGTCTCGTTGGTCAGGGCGCTCGCCTTGAGCAGGGCGCCGTAGCCGATCTTGCCCCAGAGATAGGCGAAGATGTCGTCGGCGATGACCGTGACCGCGTCGAAGTCGCGCAGCAGGGCGTGCAGGGCGAGGATGCGCGGCGTGCGGGCGCCGTCGAGCTCGCCCAGGACGACCGCGCCGCGATTGGCATAGAGGATGTCGCCCGGGCCGTGCCAGTCCGCGCCGAAATTCACGAAGGCGCCGATGACGCGCGAGGCGCCGAGGATGTCGGCGAGCACCAGCTCGTTGAGGCCGTTCTGCGCGGAGACGACGTATCCGTCCTCGGTGAGGTGCGGGGCGAGGGCGCGTGCGGCATCCGCCGTATGGTGCGCCTTGACGGCGAGGATGACACGGCGGAAGCGCCCGGACAGCGCGGCGGGCGTGAAGGCGGGGCCGCCCGTGGTGAATTCGGCGACCGGGCCGCGGATCGTCAGGCCGCCGCCGGCGATTGCCGCGACGTGGTCCTCGACGAGATCGACGAAGGTCACGTCATGGCCGGCCCGGCGGAGGAAGGCGCCGATCGTTCCGCCGATCGCGCCCGCGCCCCAGACCAGGATCGGATCGTCGTGCATCATGTCCCCCGCGACGCGGTTCCGGGCGGAACGCTAGTGGCCACGGGCGGGCGCGGCAACCGGGGCTGATGCCTTGACGCCGCGGCACGGTGATTGCCAGCATGCGCCGCTG
Source organism: Roseomonas alba (assembly GCF_019430885.1). Classification (GTDB taxonomy): domain Bacteria; phylum Pseudomonadota; class Alphaproteobacteria; order Acetobacterales; family Acetobacteraceae; genus Neoroseomonas; species Neoroseomonas alba. The sequence goes on from NZ_JAHYBZ010000001.1 coordinate 748,930, forward strand.
CGTGTCCGCGGGACATGTCTGCGGCGCGCCGCAGCCGGAGGCACACAATGGGAGACCGGGCGATGGAACAGCGCCGCGAACACGCCGTGCCCGCGGGCACCGGACGACGTGACCTGCTGAAGGCAGCCGCCGCCGGGACGGCGATGATGGGCCTGCCCGGCGCCGCGCTGGCGCAGCGCGGCGGCGGGCGCATCGTCTTTGCCAATGGCAGCGCCTTCGACACGATGGATCCGCATGCAACCTTCGATGTCGGCCGCGTCGCCTATCGCCTGAACCTCTATGACGGGCTGATGCGCTGGCTCGACAATCCGCCGAAGCTCGAACCATGGCTGGCCGAGAGCTACACGGTGTCCGACGACGGCAAGCAGTATGTGTTCAAGCTGCGGGCCGGCGTGAAGTTCCATGACGGCACGGACCTGACCGCGGAGGACGTGGTCTATTCGATGGACCGCATCCTGGCGGTGAAGAAGGGCGCCTATCCGCTGTTCGCGCCGTTGATCGAGCCGGGCTCGACCAAGGCGCGCGACAGGCTGACGGTGGAATTCAACCTGAAGGAAGCGTCGGCGATCTTCGCGGCGATCACCCACGACATCTACATCGTGAACAGCGCGCTGGTGAAGCGGAACGAGAAGGATGGCGACTGGGGCCAGGAGTGGATCGCGCGCAACGATGCGGGGTCGGGGTCGTATATCCTGCGGCGCTTCGATCCGGCGCGCGGCTTTCTCGCCCAGCGCTACGACCAGCATTTCCTGGGGGCGGCGGGCCTGCAGGAGATCGACTTCCGCTATGTGGCCGAGGTGAACAGCCGCGTGCTTGGCCTGGTGCGCGGCGATTTTCAGGGCACCGATCCCTACATGCCGCAGGACCAGATCACGCGGCTGCAGGGCGATGCGAACATGAACATCATGGAGGCGGAGTCGACGCGGCTCTTCTACGCCACCATGCACCACCAGCGTCCGCCCTTCACCGATGCGAACTTCCGCAAGGCGGTCTGCCACTGCTTCGACTACGATGGCTGGATCAACAACATCCTGGGCGGATCGGTGGTGCGCAACACCCAGGTGATCCCGAACCCGATGTGGGGGGCGCCCAAGGATGTCGTGGGCTACACCTACGATATCGACAAGGCGAAATGGTACCTCCAGCGGGTCCAGGCGCCGCTGCGGGAGATCACCGTCGCCGGCATGGTGGGCTATGAGCAGTCCATGCAGGCGGCGGCGCTGCTGCAGAACGGCCTGTCACGCGCCGGCATCCAGAGCCGGCTGCTGAACGAGCCCTGGCCGGTCGTGTCCAACAAGATGCGCGATCCGGAGCAGATGTACGACATGCTGTTCCTCTGGCGCAGCACCTACTACGCCGACCCGCACAACTGGGCCGGCGAGATCCTTGCCAGCAACCGCCATCGCGGCGGCAACGCCAGCTACTATACCAACCCGGAGGTGGACCGGCTGCTGGCCGAGGCCCTCGCCGTACCGGACCAGGCGCGCCGCGCGCCGCTCTACGAACAGGTGGCGCGCATCAGCAGCGAGGATGCGGCCTGCGTCTTCATCCACAACACCAAATGGTACGGCCCCTTCCGCAAGAACGTGCAGGGCGTGCGCTTCTGCCCGATCGGCGACGGGCAGGAGATGCGGTGGCTGCGCATCACCTGATTACGGCTGGCAGGCCCGGAGCGGCGAAGGCATGAAGACGGTCGTCCTGATCGTGAACCGGCTCGCCTGGTTCGTGCCGACGCTGCTTGGGCTGCTCGCGATCGTCTTCTTCATCTCGCACATCGTGCCGGCGGACCCCGCGGCCTTCGTCGCCGGGGAGAATGCGACGCCGGAGACGATCGCGGCGATCCGCACGAGGCTCGGGCTCGACCAGCCGCTGCATGTGCAGTTCTGGCGCTACATCGTCTCGATCTTCGATGGGGATATGGGGCGCTCGATCTATACCGGCCGGCCGGTGGCGGAGGATCTGCTCAGCCGGCTGCCGGCGACGCTCGAACTCACCCTGGTCACGGTGGTGGTGGCGACGGTCGTCGGCGTGCCGCTCGGCGTCGTTTCCGCGCTGCGGCGCAATTCCTGGCTGGACCATGCGCTGCGGGTGGTGACGATCGCGGGCCTCGCCATCGCGAGCTTCTGGTTCGCGATCCTGCTCCAGCTCCTGTTCTCCATGCGGCTCGGGGTGACGCCGCTGGGCGGGCGGGTAGAAGGCTGGGGGCCGGAACAGATCACCGGCTTCTACCTGATCGACGCGCTGATCCTGCAGGACCATGAGATCCTGCTCGATGCGCTGCAGCACATGATCCTGCCGGTGATCACGCTGGCCGTGCCGGCGACGGCGACCATCGTGCGCTTCACCCGCGCGGGCGTGCTGGACGCGCTGCAATCCAACTACGTGCTGTATGAGACGGCGATGGGCTATCCGCGCCGGCTGGTCATCTGGAAATACGTGCTGCGCAACGCGCTGATCGGTACCGTCACCCAGATCGGCCTGATCTTTGGCATCCTGCTGGCCGGCGCGGTGGTGGTGGAGGCGGTGTTCGACTGGCCGGGGCTCGGCACCTTCGCCGTCAATTCCATCCTGTCATCGGACTACAATGCGGTGATGGGCTTCACAGTCGTCGTCGGGACGATGTTCATCGTGGTGAACCTCATCGTCGATATCCTCCACGGCATGATCGATCCGCGGGAGGCCCGCTGATGCTGCGTATCCTGAGGAAGCTGATGGAGGACCGGGCGGCGCTGCTCGGCCTGGTCCTGATCGTCCTGCTCGTGCTCGCGGCGGTGCTCGCGCCGCTGCTGTCGACGCATCCGGGGGATGTGGCGGAGTTCCACACCGCGCGGAGGCTGTCGGCGCCGGGGGCGGAGAACTGGCTCGGCACCGACCGCATGGGCAGCGACATCTATTCGCGCCTGCTGTTCGGGGCGCGCATCACCATCACCATCGCGGTGACCGCCATCGCGGTCGCGGTCGCGATCGGCGTGCCGATCGGGCTGATCGCCGGCTACTACGAGGGGATCGGCAGCGACCTGCTGATGCGGGTGTCGGACATCTTCCTCGCCGTGCCGCAGATCGTGCTGGCGATCGCCATCGCGCAGACGCTGGGGCCGTCGATCGAGAACGTGATCCTGGCGCTGTCGGCGACCTATTGGCCGTTCTGGGCGCGCCTGGTCTTCGCCGAGACGCGGTCCTGCAAGAACGAGCCCTTCGTCGAGGCGGCGATCGCGCTGGGTTGCTCGCCCTATCGCGTCATGGTGCTGCATATCCTGCCGTCGATCTCCTCCTCCATCATCGTGCGCACCACCATCGGCATGGGCGGGACGATCCTGACGGCGGCAACGCTGGGATTCCTGGGGCTTGGGCCGCCGCCGCCGACGCCCGAATGGGGGCGGACCATCGCGGAATCGCGCGAGTTCCTGCCGATGGCCTGGTGGTATGCGGCGTTTCCGGGGCTGGCCATCTTCCTGGTCGTGATGGGGTTCAACCTGCTGGGCGATGGGCTGCGCGACGTGCTCGATCCGCGGCTGAGGCGGGCGGCCCGGCATGGAAAGTGACCTGATCGCGGTGCGCGGGCTGCGGGTCTCCTTCGGCTCGGATGCCGGGGTGGCGCGCGTGCTCGATGGGGTGGATCTGACCATCCGGCGCGGCGAGATCATGGGGCTGGTCGGCGAATCCGGCTGCGGCAAGACGACGCTGGCGCGATCCATCCTCGGCATCCTGCCGCCCCATGCGACGCGCATCGAGGCGGGAGAGATCCGCTTCGAGGGACGGGACCTGCTGGGGCTCGGGGAAAAGACGCTGGCGAGCGAGATCCGCGGGCGGGCGATCGCCTATATCCCGCAGGACCCGTTCACCGCCTTCAACCCGGTCTTCACCATCGGCACGCAGATCGACGACCTGATGCGCTTCAAGTCGCCACTGCTGCGCGGGGGCGCGCTGTCGGGGCGGGACCGCCGGCGGCAGGATCGCGCCCGGGTGCTGGAATTGCTCCGCATGGTGCAGTTGCCCGACCCGGAGGGCGTGCTGCGGAAGTATCCGCATGAAGTCTCCGGCGGCCAGCGCCAGCGGCTGATGATCGCCATGGCGCTGCTGCCCGAACCGCAGCTCGTCATCGCCGATGAGCCGACCACGGCGCTCGACGTGACGGTGCAGGCGCAGATCCTGACGCTGCTCAAGCGCCTGGCGCGGGAGCATGGCGTCGCGGTGCTGTTCACCACGCACGACCTCGGCACGGCCTATGAGATCTGCGACCGCATCACGGTGATGTATGCGGGGCAGGAGGTCGAGGAAGCGCCGGTGGCGAGCTTCTTCGACGCGCCGTCGCATCCGTACACGCGCAAGCTGCTCGACAGCCTGCCGTCGTCGGAGAACGGCATCCGCGGCATCGCCGGGGAGATCCCCCGGCTGATCGACCCGCCATCGGGATGCCGCTTCCACCCGCGCTGCGAACGCGCGACGGAGGAATGCCGGACCACGAGGCCGCCGCCCGAGGCCGTGGCGGCGGGCCATACGGTGCGCTGCCACCACCCGCTGGAGGGCGGCGCATGACCGTGGAGCCGATCCTCAGCGTCGACGGGCTGCACAAGCATTTCCCCGTCCGCAATGTCTGGAAACGCCGGGTCGGCTGGCTGCGCGCGGTCGATGGCGTGTCCTTCGACGTGCGGCGCGGCGAGATCCTGGGGATCGTGGGCGAGTCCGGCTGCGGCAAATCCACCCTCGGCAAGACGCTGATGGGCATCCAGCCGGCGACATCGGGCCGCGTCGTCTTCGAGGGGAACGATGTCGCGGGGCTGACGCCGGCACAGGCGCGGAAATACCGCGAGCATCTGCAATACTGCTACCAGGACCCGGGGGCCTCGCTCGATCCGCGCTGGACCATCCGGTCGTCCCTGCATGAGCCGCTGATCGTCCACACCGACCTGCCCACGGCGGAACGCGAGACGCGCGTGCGCGAGATCCTGAAGGCGGTCGGGCTGCCGGAGACGCATCTTGATCTCTATCCGCACGAAATCAGCGGCGGGCAGCAGCGGCGCGTGGGGCTGGCGCGCATCCTGACGCTGAAGCCTTCGGTGGTGATCCTCGATGAGCCGACATCGGGGCTCGACGTGTCGGTGCAGGCGACGATCCTGAACCTGTTCCTCGACCTGCAGCGCGCCTTCGGGCTGACCTATCTGTTCATCTCGCACGACCTGTCCGTCGTGCGGCTGGTCTGCCATCGGGTCGCGGTGATGTATCTCGGCCGCATCGTCGAGATCGGGCAGACCGAGGCGATCTTCGCCGCGCCGCAGCACCCCTATACGCAGTCTCTGCTGGCGGCGATCCCGAAGATCGGCGGGGCGCGCGTCACCGACAGCTTCGCGCTGGAAGGCGAGCCGCCCAGCCCGACCAACCTGCCATCCGGCTGCCGGTTCCGCACGCGCTGCCCGCGCGCGGCGGGGCTCTGCGCGGAACAGGACCCCGCGCTGCTGGGGGATGGGGCGGAGCATGCCGTGGCCTGCCACTTTCCCGGGCCGTAAGGGCAGGCGTCGCAGCGGTGCTGTTTCCTGGGCGGTGGAACCGGGTGGGGCATTGCCCCTCTCGGGCTCACCCCAGCAAAGGCCGAAGGGCCTTTGCAGACTTCCATCTAGTGCGGGGCATCGCGGTCCTTCCCCCTGAGGACGAGTGGTTCCGAGCCCGGCGCGCCGCAAATGGCCGGCACCCCGCATGGTGGGCGCGCGGCGTCGCCGGCCAACAGTGCTGCGCAACACCAGGTATCGGTTTCCAAAGGCCCTCTGGCCTTCGGTGGGGAGACGTCCGGAGAGGGGCAAAGCCGGTCTCCGGTTCCACAGTTCCGGTCGTCGCGGGGCCTGCCAGGCGGAGCCCCGCCGATCCCATCGGTATCAGTCGGCGGCCGCGGCCTTGTGGGCCTCGGCCAGGGCGCCGAGGCTTTCGAAGCGGAAATCGTAGCGGCCGGCCTCGGCGGGTTCCGGCGTTGCGCCCCAGCCGGGCCGGTCGTGGCGGCGGTCGATCCAGGCTGTGGCCAGGCCGATCTTCTTCGCCGGCACATGGTCGTGGAACAGGCTCTGCGCGGTGTGGAGGATATCGGCCTTGCCGACGCCCATGGTCGCGAGATGACGCAGCATGAAGTCGAAATTCGCGAGGTCGGGCTTGTAGGAGCCGATGTCCTGCGCCGTGCAGATGGCATCGAAGGTCACGCCGAGGCGGCGGTTGCTGCCGGCGAAGCTGACGCGGTCCACATTGGACAGGATGACGAGCCGGTAGTGCTGCTTGAGATAGGCCAGCGCGGCGGGGGAGTCCGGGAAGGCCGGCCAGTCGGGCACGGAGGCGCCGAAGCGGCGATGGTCCTCCTCGGCCATCGTGACGTCCCAGGCCTTGGCGAGGCGGCGATGCACTTCGGTGAGGATATCCGAGTAGATCATGCGCGGCGTCTCCGCTTCCTGCGCGGCCTCGGCTTCGCCGAAAGCCTCGAGCGCAGCGTCGCGCGACAGCGCCGTGCCGGCCTTCGCCAGGAGCGGCTGCAGGGCCGCGTGGATGCCGCTCTCCCAGTCGATCAGGGTGCCGTAGCAGTCGAAGGTCAGGGTGGTGAAATCCGTGAGGCGCATGGCGAGTTCCTGTCGGAATGGATGGGGGTGCCGCCGGGCGCGACATGGGGAAGCGGGACGGATCCTGCCACTCCTCTCATCTTGGCGGCACGCCCGGCAAGGGCCCTGCCTTCGGAACCGACGCTTGGCGCGATGCGGTTCTTTCGAGGCGTGGGTGCGTTGTGCCCCGCATGCATCCGGGCGCCGGGCCACGAGCATGCGCCGATGGATGGCTGAACCGTGCCGCGAGATGCCAGGTCGAGGTTTCCAAAGGCCGTTCGGTCGATGCGCCTCCATTCACGTTGCATGGCAACGTGAATGGGATTCCGTGGCGTGGAGAGGCTTGAAGAGCGGCAGCGCCCCGTGCATCCGCCGTCAGGTGGCGTGGATGGGGCTGATCCTCGCCCGCTGCTGCCGGCCGAACCCCGCGCCCTTCGCCCTATGGCGCCGCGACATGCACGCCGGGCCGCCTGCCGTCGTTCCATCGGCCGCCGATCGCGCGTTCGATCTGCGCCGCCAATTGCAGCAGCAGCCCGTCATTCGCCTGGCGGGCCAGGGCCTGGATGCCCAGCGGCAGCCCGTTGTCCTGCGTGGCGAGCGGCAGCGAGATCGCCGGAATGCCGGCGAGGTTCGCGAGCGGCGTATAGGCGAAGTTGCGCCACAGATTGGCGAACCAGTCGAGCACGTCGGGATTGTCGCTGATCGTCAGGTATTCCGTCGTGCCGATGCGCGGCGTCGGCAGGGCGGTGATCGGGGTCAGGATGATGTCCCAATCCTCGAAGAAGGCGCCGAAGGCGCGGGAGGTGGTGTTGAACACCCCCTGCATGCGCGCGCGTTCCGCATAGGAGATGTCGCGGCCGTATTCCCAGATGCGGATGTTGATGGGTTCGACCAGGTCGGCCGGCGGGCGGTCGAGGCCGCGCTGGGCGAGCAGGTTGGCGATGGTCTGCGCGAAATTGCTGATGTAGCAGGTGGTCTGGGCGGCGAAGGCGGCACGGAAATCGACCGCCGGTACCGTCCAGGCGACGTGGTGGCCGAGGCCTTCGAGGAAGCGGCCGACGCGGGCGAGTTCCTCCACCCGTTGCGGCGTGGCGCGGTAGTCGCCCCATTCATGCGACAGCGCGATGCGGAGCCGGCCGGGGTCGCGTTCGATCAGCGCCGAACAGGATTCGGGCGCGGTCCAGTAGGGCATGAACTCGCCCGGCGCGCCGCCCCGGCAGGAATCCACGAACAGCGCCGTGTCGCGCACGCTGCGGGTCAGGCAGCCCTGGATGGAGACCAGCCCCGTCAGGTCCGACGCGGCGGGGGCGATGGAGAAGACGCCGCGGGAGGGCTTCAGCCCGATCACGCCGTTCACGCCGGCGGGGATGCGGATTGACCCGCCGCCATCGGTGGCGTGCGCGATCGGCAGCACGCCCGCCGCGACCATCGCCGCGCTGCCGGCCGAGGAGCCGCAGGTGGTGTAGTCGGTGTCCCAGGGATTGCGCGTGACATAGACGGCGGGGTTCTCGGCCGAACTGCAGCAGCCGAATTCGGGCGTTGTCGTCCGGCCCATGATGTTCAGTCCGGCCCGGCGGATGCGGCCGGCCAGGTAGCTGTCCGCCGCGGCGCGGTTGCCGCGCATCAGCAGCGAGCCCATCTCCTGCAATCGCCCCTTCAGGGTCGGGCCGAGATCCTTCATCAGGTAGGGCACGCCGGCGAAGGGGCCGGCGGGGTCCATGCCGTCCTTCAGCGGATCGGCCACCACGTCGTCGAACACCTCGACGACGGCGCTGACCGCGGCATTCGTCGCGGCGATGCCGGCGGCAACCTGGGCCGCGAGCTCGGCCGGCGTCAGCGCCCCCTGGCGGACGAGGCCGGCCAGCGCGACGGCATCCTGCGCGGCCCATTCGTCCCAGCTCATCGCCAATGTCATGTCGTGCACCTGTCCCCGAAGACGCGCGGGCAGCCTAGAGCGGGACGGCGGAAGGTGAAATCACCCGATCCGGCGGGCAGGATCGAACGGATCATGCGCGGAACGCCGGCCCGGGCGGGTGGGGGCGACGGGGGTCAGCCAGGGTCGAGGAAGGTGGGTCGGGCGTCCGCGTTCCACCGGATACCGTCGGCGGCGAGGGTCTCGGCGAGCAGCGCGGGGTCGAGGCGGCAAAAGCGGACCAGCAGCCGCACGTAGACGCCGACGAAATCGGGGCCGTGGCCGGCGCCGCGGCCCTCGGCCGTGCTGGTCATGGCGTGGGCGATCTCGTGCAGCAGGACCCAGCTCGGCAGGGATTCGGGGGCTTCGATGGCGAGGCGGCTGCCGGTGGCGAGCACCGCCTTCGTCGCCTTCCGCGGCCGGATGCGGGGCGGCCAGCGCAGCCCCTCCGTGGTCCAGACATGGTCGATGAGCGCCTGCATCTGCCCGAACGGCACGATGGACCGGTCGAGCGGGGCGACGACGCGGTTCTCCCAGGCGTAGAGGCGTTCGTCCCGTGCGCTGGTCATCGGGTCCGGCCGGGCAGGCGCATCGTGCCGCCGGCGCCGCGGACAGGTCTTTGCAGGTTCACGCGGCCGCCGGCCTCGACGCCCTTCCGGTAGGCGGCGCCGTCGCGCACCGTCCGCGTCGTGTAGCTGGTGCGCAGGCGAATGCCGAGCTCGCCGAAGCCTTCCGCGATGATCTGTTCCTTCACCAGGACGAGGGCGGTGCCGGTCGAGGTCGGCTGGCGCGCGGCCTCCTCCGCGGCACGGCGATGGGCGGCGAATTCCTCGATGCGCGTCGACACGCGCTCGGCGAAGCCGTAGCGGAAGCTGCGCAGGCGGTTCTGGGGCGTGGCGCGACTGCGGCGATAGGCATCGCTGGCGCGGAACAGGGCTTCCTCGTGATCGACCGCGCCCGCCACCAGATGCATCAGGTATTCCGCCATCAGCACATCGGGTTCGAGGCCGAAGAAGACGAAGTGGTCGCGCCCGACCATCCAGCCGCGGGTCTCGGTCAGGTCGATCACCGAGAGGAAGATGGCGGAGAGCGCCTGGAGGCGCGGGCCGGTGAAGGCGATCTCGCGTTGCAGGCAGGTCTCCTGCCGCAATTCCACCTCGGACATGGTCAGGCCGTAGACCTCGAGCAGCTCGCCGATCTTCTGGGCGGCGGCCAGCGCCTCGGCTTCCGAGCAGCCGCGTTCGACCGTGCGCGCGGCCAGCGCCCGGATGCGGGTCTTCACCTTGTCGAGTTCGGTCTGTTGGCTCACCGCGTCACGACCTCGTTCACCTGGAGCGACATTCCATCCTTGAGGGGGGCAGCCGGGCGTGGCGGGGCAGGGCGCCCGCGCCGGAGGCAGCGCCGCGCGCCGCCCGGGCCGCGGTGATCTTGGTTCGGCCGGCGGGATGCGCAAGCGGGCCGGGGCCGGAAGGGGATCGGGGCGGACCAAGGGGGCGTGGCAGGGGTCGGGCGGTTCCACCCTCCCGGGAACCGCTCTAGCCTGCGCGCCGACGCCGTCGCCCGGCGGGCCAGAAGCCGTGACGGGCGCCGGAGCCTTTCCCCGGGGAGCCCGATGGCCAAGCATCATTTCCGTCCCGCCCGCTACTTCAACGCCATCGGCACGGCCGAGCCCTGCCTGCGCATCGCCGATGGCGACACGGTGGTGACCGATACGATCGACGCCTCGGGCCTCGATGCGCGGGAGGTCGCCGTGGCGAGCCGGCCCAACCCCATGACCGGGCCGTTCTTCATCGAGGGGGCGGAGCCGGGGGACACGCTCGCCGTGCGCATCGACCGGCTGACGCCGAGCCGCGGGACGGGCTGGACCTATTCGCCGCTTGCGCTGACCGTGCTGGACCCGGCGGCGATCATCGACCGGCCGCCCTCGCAGCGCGTCGTCTGGGACATCGACCAGGCGGCCGGGACCGTGCGGTTGCAGGAACCGGTCAGGGGCCTGGAGCATTTCGCGCCGGCCATCCAGCCCATGATCGGCTGCTTCGGCGTCGCGCCGGCCGGCGGGCAGGCCATCTCCACAGCGACCAGCGGGCCGAATGGCGGCAACATGGATTACCGGCTCTTCGCGCCGGGGACGACGGCGTGGTTCCCGGTCTCGGTGCCCGGGGCGCTGTTCTATCTGGGCGACGGCCATGCCAGCCAGGGCGATGGCGAGATCACCGGCACGGGCATCGAGACCTCCTTCGAGATGGAGGTGACCTTCCGAGTCCTGAAGCGCAGCATCGCCTGGCCGCGGGGCGAGACCGCGGAGGACATCTTCACCATCGGCAATGCGCGGCCGCTCGACCAGGCGTTGCAGCATGCGACGACCGAGATGTCGCGCTGGCTCGGCGAGGATTACGGCCTGGATGCGCGGGCGGCGAGCCACCTGATGGGACAGGTGGTCCGCTACGATGTCGGCAATGTCTTCAACCCGGCCTATACGGTGGCCTGCCGCATCGCCAAGAGGTGGCTGACGAAGCGGTAGAGGCGGCGGCGCGGCGGCGGGACGGCGCCGCCCGTCAGGCGCAGGCGGCGAGGCAGCGATCGGCCAGGGCCTCGTAGTCGCCGATCTCGTTGAAGGCCTGGGCGGAAATGCGGATCCACAGCGCGTCGCCGATCGGATGCACCGGGACATCGGTGCGATGCGTCTCGATCAGCGTCTCGCGCAGCGCGTTCGAGGCCTCGCGCGTCGCGGCGCCGCGCCAGGGCAGGCGGATGGTGGCCATGGCGGCGCTCATCTCGGCCGGCGCGCCGATCTGTGTGCCGAAGCGCGCGGCGAGCAGGACCGCGCCCTCGCGCGCCAGGGCGGCGTTGCGGCGCATCAGCGCTTCCCCGCCCAGCCCGGAGCAGAACTCCAGCGCAGCAGGCACGGACAGAAAGGCGGTGCTGTCGCGTGTCCCGGTGTAGTCGAACTCCGCGGGGAAGCCCTCGCCATAGGGGTGGGAGATCACAGTCGGGTGCAGGCCGTCCTGCCGGTCGCGCTGGGCCCAGAGGAAGCCGGACCCCTTCGGCGCCATCAGCCATTTGTGGCAGTTGCCGACGTACCAGTCGGCGCCGAGCGCCGGCAGGTCGAGTGGCAGCATGCCCGGCGCATGGGCGCCATCCACCAGCACTTTCGCGCCCGCCGCCTGGCATTCGGCGATGAGCTGCGCGATGGGCAGCACCAGCGCACTCGGCGAGGTGACGTGGTCGAGGATGGCGAGCCGCGTGCGCGGCGTGAGCGCGGCGGCGACGCGGCGGATGATCTCGTCAGGGTCGGGATCGGGCCAGGGCACGGCGACGGTGACGAGTGCCGCGCCGCTGCGCGAGGCAACGTGGTGCGCGGCATTGCGCACGGCGCGATAGCCGTGGTCGAGGACGAGGATCTCATCGCCCGGTACGAAGGCGAGGGATTGCAGCACGGCGTTGCAGCCCGCGGTGGCGTTCTCGACGAAGGCGAGGTCCTGCGCGTCCGCGCCCAAATAGGCCGCGAGCGCTGCGGCGGAGTCACGCAGCGCGCCGGGCAGGATGCGCTTGAAGAAGACCGAGGGCTGCGCCTCCATCCGCGCGCGCCAGGCGGTCTGTGCGTCCAGCACCGGGCGGGGCGTCGCGCCATAGGCGCCGTGGCTCACCGTCAACCAGTCGGGGTCGAGGGCGAAGGCGGGACGGATCGCGCGACCCAGCGGCGGCAGCGGCGCTTCGTTCGGCAGGCTCATGCGGGACCCTTTGCGATCGGGACAGCGGGAGACGGCATCACGGCCATGCGGGGAGGTCGGTCCTGCGCCGGTGCAGCAAGGGCGACGCGGCGCATCGCGATGGGCGGCATGTGGCTATTCACTCATGGGGCCCGGATGCCGTCAAACTGCTGCATCGCACAAGATTGCGCCTTGGCGCGCAGACCGCGCTGCGGAAGGATGCGTGGCGGGCCATCGGGCCATAGCGACCCGCCATGTGCCGGATCTTTGATGGAGCCTGCCATGAACCGCCGATCCCTGCTCGCCGCGCCGATCGCGGCGCTCGCCACGCCGGCCGCTGTCTCGCGCGCATGGGGCCAGGGGCGGCCACCGCCGGGCACCGCGACGATCGTGGTCGGCTTTGCCGCGGGCGGCATTGGCGATGCGCTGGCGCGCCTGGTCGCCGAGGCGGCCAAGGAGAAGCGCGGCGCCCAGGTGATCGTCGAGAACCGGCCCGGTGCCGGCGGCACGGTCGCGACGGAGCGCGTGGCGCGGGCGCAGCCGGAGGGGCAGATGATCGTGCTCGGCAGCGCCGGCGCGCTCGCCGTGCTGCCGAACCAGGGCAATGTCGGCTACGATCCGCTGACCGACATCACGCCGCTCGCGCAGCTCATCGCGCAGCCGCTGCCGCTCTACGTCAGGGCGGACAGCCCCTTCACCGACTGGCGGGGCGTGCTTGCCTTCGCGCGGGCCAATCCCGGCAAGTTCACCTGGGGCACCGCCGGCGCGCGCAGCATCGCTGAGCTGATGGTCGAAGAAGCCTTCAAGCATGAGGGGGTGGAGACGACGACCGCACCCTTCCGTGGCGGGGCGGAAGCGATCCAGGCGTTGCTCGGCGGTCACATCATGGGCGTCGCCTCGCCGGACTATGGGCCGCTGCTGCGACAGGGCGCGGTGCGGCTGATGGTCGAGAGCGGGCCCACTCCGATCCCCGGGCATCCGGAAGTGCCGACCTTCCGGTCGCTCGGCTATCCGCTCTGCTTTCCCGTCAGCTACGGCTTCGTCGGCCCGGGGCGCATGACGCCCGAGGCGGCGGCCTGGTGGGAATCTCTGATGCTGGAATTGGGGCGCTCGCCGGCAATGACGGAATTCGCCGACCGCTATGTCGGCGTGGCGGCGGTGGAGGATGGCGCCGGCTATGGCCGCATCATCCGGGACGGCTACACCACTTTCCGGACCATCCTGCGCGCCGGCTGAGACGGCGCCTGGAACCGCGCCGGAAGCAGGGCTGCCGACGGGCGGGGTTGTCCCAAACGTCCGTATAGTATCGGGTGCGGGCGTGCCGGGGCATGCTCGACGCTGCGGGGGCCCTGCGCCTTGGGCCCGCGGCGGAGATGGTGGCAGGATCGTGAGCGAGAACCGAACCCCCGAGGCAGGGCCAGGGCGCGCGAGCGCGCGGGGCGCGCACCGGCCGCGGCAGGCGGCCAACCGGACGGCCTTTCTGGCGCTCGCCGCGGCCCTCACCGTGGCGATCTTCCTCGTCGATACGCTGACGCCGCTCGAGGGCGCGGTGGCGGTGCTCTATGTCGTGGTCGTGCTGCTGGCGGCGCGCAGCGGGCGGCGGCGGGACATCGTCGCGGCGGCGGCGGGCACCATGGCCCTGACGCTGCTCGCCTATGTCGCCATGCATGGTCTCCATCACGTCGGCTCGCCGACCGTGCGCGCCTTCGTCAGCCTCGCGGCGATCGGCATCTCGGCCATCCTGGCGCTGCAGAGCCAGGCGGCGACCGCCGCCCTGTTGCGCAGCGAAAGCCGCTATCGCCGCATGTTCGATGCGAGCCGGGTCGGCGTCGTCGAGGAGGATTGGAGCAGGGTCCGGGCCGAACTCGCGGCGCGGGGGGCGGCGGGCGGCAGCGCCCTCGGCCAGGCGGAGCGCATCCGTGGGCTGACGCGGACCGTCGGCGTCAACCCGGCCATGCTGGCCATGCTCGGACGCGACGCCGCGGCGCCGCTGCTCGACGGCGGGGCGCGACCGCTGGTCGCCAGCGACCGGACTTTCGCCGAGACGCTCGACGCCTTCGCGCGGGGCGAGCCCTTCTACGAAGGTGAATCCGAGGTCCTGCGCGATGACGGCACGCGCGTCCCGGTGCTGTTCGCGATCACCTTCCCGCGCCCGGAGGACAGTGATGGAACCGTCCTGATCTTCGTGATGGACATCGCCGAACGCCGGCAGGCGCAGGATGCGCTGCTCCTCGCCCAGGCGGAGCTGGCGCATGCGGCACGCGCGGCGACGCTGGGCGAACTGTCAGCTTCCATCGCGCATGAGGTGAACCAGCCGCTGATGGCCGTGGTCACGAGCGGCGAGGCCGGGCTGCGCTGGCTGCGGCGTGATCCGCCGGACCTCGGCGAGGTGGATCAATCGATCAGCCGCATCGTCGCCGAAGGGCGCCGCGCGGGCCAGATCGTCGCGCGCATCCGATCCTTCGTGAAGAAGGCGCCGGTGCAGAGGGACCTGCTGGACGCCGCGACCTTCGTCGAGGAAGCGGTGCTGCTGGTCGAGCGGGAACTGTCGGCGGCGCAGGTCGCACTGGACGTCGATGTCGCCCCCGGGCTGCCGATGGTGCTCGGCGACCGCATCCAGCTCCAGCAGGTGCTGGTGAACCTGATGGTGAATGCGGGTCAGGCGATGGCGGCCCAGGACCGTCCGCGCCGGCTGCGTGTGTCGGGTACACGGGACGAGGCGGGCGGCATCGTGCTGAGCGTGACGGATACCGGGCCGGGCATCGCCGCAGAGGATCTGCCGCGCCTCTTCGAACCCTTCTTCACGACGCGGCAGCAGGGTATGGGGATGGGCCTCGCCATCTGCCGCACCACCGCCGAGGCCCATGGGGGGCATCTGACCGTCGAAAGCCGCCCGGGCGAGGGGACGGCCTTCCGCCTGTGGCTGCCCGCCGCGACAGAGGAGATTGCCGCGCCATGATGAAGCCGGGTCAGGGCGGCGCCGCGCCATCGCAGCCGGCGGCCGAGGCGATCGTGATCATCGTCGACGACGACGCGGCGGTGCGCGAATCCCTCGACAGCCTGTTCCGGTCGGTCGGCTTCGCCACGCGGCTGCATGCATCCCCGGCGGAACTGCTGGGCGCGTCAATCCCCGAGATGCCGGGCTGCATCATCCTGGATGTGCGGCTGCCGGGTGCGAGCGGGCTTGATCTCCAGGCGGAGCTGGCGCGCAGCGGCATCGCGGTGCCCATCGTCTTCATGACGGGATACGGCGACATCCCGATGAGCGTGCGCGCCATGAAGGCGGGCGCGGTCGATTTCCTGTCCAAGCCGTTCCGCGACCAGGACATGCTCGACGCCGTGGCCGCCGCGGTCGGGCGCGACCGTCAGCGGCGCAAGGAGGCGCAGGCGGCCAACGACCTGAGGGGACGCTACGAGACCCTGACGGCGCGCGAGCGCGAGGTGATGATCCATGTCGTGGCCGGGCTGATGAACAAGCAGGTCGCCGGCATGATCGGGCTGAGCGAGATCACGGTGAAGATCCACCGCGGCAACGCCATGCGGAAGATGCAGGCCAGATCCCTCGCGGAGCTGGTGCGCCAGGCGGAACTCCTGGGGCTGCCGCGCCCGCCGTCATGACCGGCGCCAAACCTCCGTATGATTCCGCCGCGCGCCGCAAGTCGCCATAAGGAGCGGGCCGCGATCGGATAGCCGCAGGTGCGGCGCGGCGCTGAGGATGTGTTGCGGATGAACCAGATTCCCCTGATCGCCGTCGTCGATGACGACGAGGCCGTGCGGAGCGCGCTGTCCAGCCTGCTTCGCTCGCTCGGCTATGCGGTCCGCGGCTATGGTTCGGCGTGGGATTTCCTTGAGGATCGCGACCATGACGATCCTGCCTGCATGATCCTCGACGTGCAGATGCCGGGCATGACGGGCGCCGAGCTCCAGGCCAGGCTGCGGAGCGTCGGGCGGCATTTCCCGATCATCTTCATGACCGCGTTTCCCACGGATCGGGTGCGCGGGCAGGTCATGGGTGCGGGCGCCAGCGCCTATCTCAGCAAGCCGGTCGATGGCGACACGATCGCGCAATGCCTCGCTACAGCGCTTCTGGGCAACGATCGGCCCCAATAGGGCACGGCCTTCGGCATACCTCCGGCGTTGCCGGGCGCGCGTCGCATGGCACCTGCCCGCGACGGACATGGCCCTGCCGCACTCCCCAAGGCGCTTCGGCAACCCAGATCGGGGACACTGCCCGGTGCGGCGCGACAGCCCCGGGTGACCGTGAGAATCCGCAAGGGTCGGCATCGTCCGGAAATCGCGCGGATGCACCTCGGTCTATCCCACGCAGTGTCCGCTGATCGAGTGCGCTCGGGCCGCGGCAGGATCGTATCCACATCCGAGGAAAGACGATGCGTGCCATGGAACAAGAGTCCACCGAGACGGCCGCGCAGGTCACGCGGCTTCGTCCCGCCCCGCCGGCTGGCGAGGGCGACGGCACGGCGCCGCGCATGAAGGGCCCCAGCCCGGAGGACGCGGCACCGTTGGCCGGGGCGGGCCAGGGCGGTGCGCAGCCCGGCTTCTTCCGCCGCCATGCGCGGAGCGCGGCGGTGGCATCGGTCCTGCTGCCGGTGCTGTTCGCGGGGGGCTATCTCTACTGGGAACACAGCAATCACTTCGAGACGACCGACGACGCCTTCATCGCCGCGCGACAGATCGCGATTGCGCCGAGGGTCTCGGGCGACATCGTCGCGGTGCCGGTGACGGACAACCAGCATGTCACGACGGGCGACGTGATCGTGCGCATCGACGACCGCGACTTCCGCGCGGCCCTGCTACAGGCCGATGCGCAGGTCGCCGCGGCGCAGGCGAGCATCGCGGCCATCGACGCGCAGCTCGCGGTGCAGCAGTCCCAGATCGCGCAGAACCAGGCGCAGGTCGACCAGGCGCATGCCGCGCTGACCTTCGCGCAGGAACAGGCGGTGCGCTATGCCGACCTCGCCCGGCGCGGTTACGGGCCGGAGCAGACGGCCGAGCAGACCTCCTCGCAGCTCAGCCAGCAGCAGGCGGCGCTGCGCACCGCGGAGGCCGCCCTCGATGCCGCGCGGCGCCAGGTCCAGGCGCTGACGGCGCAGCGGGCGGGTGCCACGGCAAGCCTGCAGCAGGCGACCGCGCAGCAGACCCAGGCGCGGCTCAACCTGTCCTACACGACGATCACGGCGGCGGAGCCGGGGCGGGTCGTGGCGCTGACGGCCGGGGTCGGCGAATACGTTGCGGCGGGCACCAGCCTGACGATGTTCGTCCCGGACGAGATCTGGGTGACCGCGAACTTCAAGGAGACGCAGCTCGACCGCATGCGGCCCGGACAGGCCGCGGCGCTGGAGGTGGATGCCTATCCCGGCCGCGATCTGCAGGGCCATGTGGACAGCGTCCAGCCGGGGTCGGGCACGGCCTTCTCCCTGCTGCCCGCGCAGAATGCCACCGGCAACTACGTGAAGATCACCCAGCGCGTGCCGGTCAAGATCGGCATCGACAACGCGCCCACCGACGTCGCGCTGGGGCCGGGCATGTCGGTCGTGCCGACGGTGCGCGTCGATCCGACGCCGTCGCTCTACGAGCGGCTGAGGCAGTGGCTGTGAGCGGGGCCGCCAGCACGGCCGGCGCCGCGGCATCCGCGGCCGTGCCGAACCCGTGGCTCGTCGCGGTGCTGGTCGCCACGGCGAGCTTCATGGAGGTGCTCGACACCACCATCGCCAATGTGGCGCTGCCCTACATCGCCGGCGGGCTCGGCGTCAGCGAGGACCAGGCGTCCTGGGTGGTGACCAGCTACCTGGTCGCCAATGCGGTCATCGTCACGGCCAGCGCCTTCCTGGCGAAGCGCTTCGGGCGGACGCTGTTCTTCCAGGCGTGCCTGGGGCTCTTCACGCTGAGCTCGGTCGCCTGCGGCTTCGCGTGGAACCTGGAATCGCTGCTGCTGTTCCGCGTCCTCCAGGGGCTGGGCGGTGGTGGCATGGTGCCGGCGGCTTTGTCGATCCTCGCTTCGTCCTTTCCGCCGGCGAAGCGCGGCCAGGCCTTCGCGCTTTATGGACTGGCGGTGGTCGTGGCACCCGTGGTCGGGCCGACGCTCGGCGGCTGGCTGTCCGACACCTATTCCTGGCACTGGTGCTTCCTGATCAACGGGCCGGTCGGCGTGATCGGGATCCTGGCCGTGATGGCGGTGCTGCGCCCGCAGCGGGCGACGGCGGCGGAACGCGCGACGCTGGGGCGGTTCGACCTGGTGGGATTCGGCCTGGTCGCGACCTTCCTCGGGGCGCTGGAGGTCGTGCTCGATCGCGGGCTGGAGGAGGACTGGTTCGGATCGACCTTCATCATCACCGCGACGGCGATCTGCGCGCTGGCCTTCATCCTGATGATCCCCTGGGAGCTGACGCGCCGGCAGCCGCTGATCGACCTGCGCATGCTCGCGACACGCCAGTTCGGGGCCTGCTTCGTCGTCATGCTCGGGACCGGGGCGATCCTGCTGGCGACGACGCAGTTCCTGCCGCTCCTGGTGCAGCAGCTTTTCGGCTACACGGCGACCTGGGCGGGGCTTGTGCTGTCCCCCGGCGGGCTGGTCACGATGGCGATGATGCTCGTCATCGGCCGGCTGTCCGGGCGGGTGCAGCCGCGCATCCTGATCGCCGCGGGGGCGGTGATCGCCGCGGTGTCGATGTATGGCCTGACGAGCGTGTATGGCGCCGTCGACTTCTGGTACTTCGCGCATTCCCGGATGCTGCTGGGCATCGGGCTGCCGCTGCTGCTGATCCCGATCACCACCGCATCCTTCGACGGCATTGCGCCGGACCGGACGGACATGGCCTCGGCGCTGATCAACATGGCGCGCAACACCGGCGGATCGATCGGCGTTTCCATCGGCAGCAACGTGCTGGCGCATCGCGAGCAGTTCCACCAATCCCGCCTTGCGGAGAACGCGGTGCCGTCCAACCCGGCCTTCCAGCAGACGCTGCAGCAGATGACCGAGTATTTCCACAGCCATGGGAGCCTGTTGCCGGAGGCGCAGCAGCAGGCCTTCGCCTGGATCGGCAGCGAGGTCGGGCGGCAGGCGAGCCTTCTCGCCTATGTCGATGTGTTCTGGGTGCTGATGTGGATCGCGCTGGCGGCGGTGCCACTCGCGCTCTGCCTGCGGACGACCAGACTGGGTGCCGCGGCCCCGGCGGGACATTGAGCCGCCTGGCGGGAAAGACGTGCGCCGGCTGATGCGGGGCGGCCGGGATTGTGCCGTGGGGAAAGCCGCCGGCGCCGGTTGAAATCGCCGGCCGCGCCGGAGCGCAAGCCATTCCCGCGATGCTTCCCGCCAGCAGGGGGCCGGAACGGACACAGCGCCCACCGCATCGGGGAGCTTCCCACGCAGATCGACAAGGCCTCTGCGCTCATGACCGCGCCGCTCGCCACCCAGAGCCGCTTCCCGGCGGCGGCGGTCACCGAGCCGTCGCTCGCCACCATGCTCGCGGACATGCTTGCGCTCTACGCGAAGACCGAGAACTTCCACTGGCATCTGTCCGGGACGCATTTCCGCGACTGCCACCTGATGCTCGACGACCGGGCGGCGCAGATCTTCGCCACCACCGACCGGATCACCGAGCGCGCCCGGAAGATCGGTGGCACGACCCTGCGCTCGATCGGCCATGCGGTCCGTATCGCGCGCATCGCCGACAACGATGCGGAGTATGTCGCGCCGCTCGACATGCTCGCCGAGCTGCGCGACGACAATCGCCAGCTCGCGGTCTATCGCGCCGAGACGCATGCGCTGAGCGACCGGCATGGCGATGTGGCAACCGCGAGCCTGCCCGAGGCCCGGATCGACGAGGCGGAGGGCCGCGCCTGGTTCCTGTTCGAAGCCAGCCGACGCGGCGAAGCCGGGCATTGACCGGAAGCGGCGGCGCCATGGCGGGGAAGGCCATTGCGGGCTTCCCCCCGGGTGCCGCTGCCCCCTGTGCTGCGCGGAGGGGCTGCTCCGCATCGCATGGCGTGCCCGGGGTGGGGCGGTGCCGGAGATGCGCCGGACGGTACCCTTCGAAGGGGCCTGTCAGACCGAGGGTCTGTGTTGATGGCCGGGAAGGTTGGAAGATGGGAGGGGCCCCGCCCCTCCAAGCCACACGGCCATGGGATCCCATCGGCCACAGGGCCTTTGGAAGCCGGCACCTGGCGCGGGGCAGCGCAGGCGTTCCGTCTCTCGTTGGCATGTTTGGGGCCAGAGGGCGGGTTCCGATACCGATCCTGATCGCAAAGCCCGGCGCCAGGTCGAGGTCTCCGAAGGCCTTTCGGCCTTTGGTGGGGAAAGTCCGGGAGGGGCACAGCCCCTCTCGGTTCCACAGTCCGGACAGGAGTGGCCGCTGGTATCAGGCGCTCGGCATCGCGGTCGCGGAGACGCCCGCCCAGCGATCGCCGCGGGATGCCGGGGCCGCTACCGGATGCGGGGCGCCCTCGCGTTCCAGCTCGGCCTGGCGCCAGCGATGGGGCGTCAGGCCGACCACCCGCTTGAACACGGTGGTGAAATGCGCCTGGGTCTGGAAGCCTACCGCGAGCGCCACCTGGACGATCGGTTCCTGCGTCTCGACCATCATGCGGCGCGCATGCTGGATCCGCCGGTGAATGACGAAGTCGTGGGGGCGCTGTCCGGTCGCGAGCCTGAACTGTGCGGCGAAATGCATCTCGCTGAGGCGCGCGGCGGCGGCGAGATCGGCGAGGGTGATCCGCTCCCCGATATTGGCGTCGACATGCGCCTCCACCTGGCGGAGCTTCCACTTCGGCAGGGGCGACACGCGCCGCCGGCCATCGCGATCCGTCGAGCCGCGCAGGGCCGCGAGGCGACTGAGCAGGCTGGCGTGGAAGGCATCGGTGTAGAAGCCGCTGAGCACCTGCTCGGCCGCATCCGACGGCAGCAGGGCCCGCACGAAATGCGCCATCGTGGCATCGGGGCAGCCATCGCCGCCGTCGATGTCCGCCATGACACCGAAGCCGGCAGGCGGGCGGGTGGATGCGGCAGTCGTTGATGTTGCGCTGATCGTCGGCATCGCTTGTCCTCCGTCATCTCGATGGCGACATCTGACGGCAAGGCGCGCGGTCGCGACATTCTACGCTGGTCGGTCCGCATCGACCTTCCGCGTGGCACGGATAAACCTTCGTATGGCCGCCGCCGGCCGTGCGGAACCGAAAGCGCCGCGCGGGGCGCGGCAGACTGCCGGCGGCACCCGGCCTAACTTGCGGTCGCGACGCGCCGGGCATTCCGATGCCGGGCGCATCGGAATGGTCCGCATGGGGGAGCCTTGGCGTGAAGCCTCACTCTGTCGCCTACGCCGTGGCGGTGACGGCGTGCCTGTTTGCCTCCGGCACGGCGCCGGCCCAGACCGCCGCCGTGCCGGTCGAGGTCGCAGAGGTCCGGCTGGCCGATGTACCGGTCGCGCTGGAGGGCATCGGCACGGTGCAGGCTCTCAACGCGGTGACGCTGCGGGCCCAGGTGGATGGCGTCCTGCAGGAGGTCCGCTTCCGGGAAGGGCAGGAGGTCCGGGCGGGGGACGTTCTCGCACAGATCGACCAGGGGCCCTACCAGGCCGCGCTCGACCAGGCCGTCGCGCGGAAGGCGCAGGACGAGGCGCAACTTCACAACGCCGAGCTCAACCTGGCGCGCTATGCCGATCTTGCGCGGGACGACTTCGCGTCGCGCCAGCAACTCGCGAACCAGCAGGCGCTGGTGGCGCAGCTCCAGGCGCAGGTGCGGGGGGACGATGCGGCCATCGCGACCGCGCGCATCCAGCTCGGCTACGCCACCCTGACCGCGCCCATCGGTGGCGTGACGGGATTCCGGCAGGTCGATGCGGGAAACCTGATCCGCGCGGCGGAGGGCACGACGATCGTGGTGATCACCCAGGTCCAGCCCATCGCCGTCATCTTCACCCTGCCGGCCGAGACCCTGCCGGAGATCCGCCAAGCCATGGCGGCGGGGCCATTGCCTGTGACGGTCCTCGAACGGCAGGGCAGCCGGCCGTTGGGGGAGGGCACGCTGCTGCTGGTGAACAACCAGATCGAGACGGCCAGCGGGCAGTTGCAGCTCAAGGCCGAGCTGCCCAACCCGGACCGCGCATTGTGGCCGGGGCAGTTCGTCACGGTTCGGCTGACGCTGGGGACGGATCGCGGCGTGCCCACGGTGCCCTCGACAGCGATCCAGCGCGGGCCGGACGGCTACTGGCTGTATGTCGTGCGGCCGGACCGCACGGTCGCGGCGCAGAGCGTGCAGGTGCGGCGCATGACCGGCGGCATCGCGGTGCTGGAGGGCGGTCCGCCGGCGGGGACGAGCGTCGTCACCGCCGGGCAGTACCGGCTGCAATCGGGCAGCCGCGTCATGACGACCGCCGGCGGCCGTCCCACGCCATGAACTTATCGGCCCCCTTCATTGCCCGGCCGGTGGCGACCATCCTGCTGATGGTCGCGCTGATCTTCCTCGGCGCCGTCAGCTATCCCCTGCTGCCCGTCGCGCCACTGCCGCAGGTCGATTTCCCGACCATCTCGGTCACGACCCAGCTTCCCGGCGCCAGCCCGGAGATCATCGCGACATCGGTGACCGCACCGCTGGAGCGCCAGTTCGGGCAGATCCCGGGCGTGTCGACGATGACCTCCAGCAGCGTGCTCGGGACCAGCACGATCACCGTGCAGTTCGACCTGAGCCGCAACATCGACGGGGCTGCGCTCGACATCCAGTCGGCGATCAACCAGGCCGCCGGGCAACTGCCGGCGAACCTGCCCGCGCCGCCGCAATACCGGAAGATCAATCCCGCGGATGCGCCCATCCTCGTCCTCGCGGTGCAGTCGGATCTGCTGCCGCTGATCCAGGTGGACGACTACGCGGAATCGATCCTGGCCGAGCATATCGGGCAGATCGCGGGGGTCGCTCAGGTCGGCGTCAACGGCCAGCAGAAGCCCGCGGTGCGCATCCAGATCGACACCGCGAAGCTCGCCTCGCTCGGCCTGTCACTCGAGGATGTGCGCACGGCGATCACCACCCTCACCACCGTCGCGCCGCAGGGGTCGCTGGAGCAGGCCACGCGCGACTTCGTCATCTACGACAACGGCCAGCTCCTCACGGCGGCGCGCTGGAACGATGCGATCATCGCCTACCGCAATGGCGGGCCGGTGCGCGTGCGGGATATCGGCCAGGCGGTGGACGCGGCGGAGAACCTGCGCCTCGCGGCCTTCGCCAACGGGCGGCCGGCGATCCTGCTGGCCGTCAGCCGCGTGCCGGGCGCCAATGTCATCGCCACGGTCGAGCGCATCAAGGCCGCGCTCCCGGCCCTGCAGGCCGCGATCCCGCCCACCGTGACGGTCACGGTGCTGAGCGACCGGACGCAGACGATCCGCGCGGCGGTCGCCGATGTGCAGCGGACGCTGCTGATCACCATCGGGCTGGTTGTGGCCGTCATCTTCGTCTTCCTGCGCAGCCTTCGCATGACGGTCATTCCCGCCGTCTCGGTGCCGCTGGCGCTGGTGGCGACCTTCGCGGTGCTCTACGCGCTGGGATACAGCCTGGACAATCTGTCGCTGATGGCACTGACCATCGCGGTCGGCTTCGTCGTGGACGACGCCATCGTGATGCTGGAGAACATCGAGCGGCACGCGCAGTCGGGGCTCGGCCCGCGAGAGGCCGCGCTGCGCGGATCGGGGGAGATCGCCTTCACCATCGTCTCGATCAGCATCTCGCTGGTCGCGGTGTTCATCCCGCTGTTCCTGATGCCCGGCATCGTCGGGCGGCTGTTCCGCGAATTCGCGGTGACGGTCACGGCGACCATCCTGGTCTCGGTCATCGTGTCCCTGACGCTTACGCCCATGATGGCGGCGCGCATGCTGCGGGCGGATCACGCGGGGACGCGGCATGGCAGGCTCTACCGCCTGTCCGAGCGCGGCTTCGAGGCGTTGCAGGACGGGTATCGGCGTCTGCTCGACATCGCGCTCGGCCACCGCCTGGTGATGCTGGCGGTCTTCTTCGCGACCATCGTCGCGACGGGGATCGCCTTCGCGCGCATCCCGAAGGGGTTCTTTCCGCAGCAGGATACGGGGCTGATTCTCGGTACCATCCAGACCTCGCCGCAGACCTCCTTCGCTGAGATGGAGCGGATCTCCCTGCGGCTCGCGGCCATCGTGCAGCAGGCCCCGGAGGTGGCGAGCGTGGGGCTGAGCCTGGGCAGTGGCGCCGGGCTGACGGAGAATCAAGGGCGGATGTTCATCAGCCTGAAGCCGCGCGACGAGCGCGACGCTTCGGCCGGGGTAATCATCCGGCGCCTCGCGCCCCAGCTTGAGGCGGTGCCGGGGGCCAGGACCTATCTGCAATCGGTGCAGGACATCAATGTCGGCGGGCGGCTCGCCAGCACGCAGTACCAGTACACGCTGCAGGATGCGGATGCGGCGCAACTCGATCTCTGGGCACCGCGCATCTTCGCGGCCCTCGGGGCGCTCCCGCAGCTTCGCGACGTTGCGACCGACCAGCAGACCGGCGGGACGACCCTCGACATCGCGATCGACCGCGATGCGGCGGGGCGCTACGGCATCACGCCGCTGCAGATCAACAACACGCTGTATGACGCCTTCGGCCAGCGCCAGGCCGCGCAGTACTTCACCCAGACCAACTACTACCATGTGGTGCTCGAGGCGCTGCCGGCGATCCAGGCGGCGCCGAATGCGCTCCAGCAGATCTTCATCACCTCGCCGCTGACGGGGACGCAGGTGCCGCTGTCTTCACTCGCGCGGTGGAGCGCGGCGCCGACCAGGCCGATCGCGATCAACCACCAGGCGCTGTTCCCCTCGGTGACGATCAGCTTCAACCTGGCACCCGGCGTCGCGCTGAGCGAGGCGGTCGCCGCGATCGGCCAGGCCGTCGCGCAGTTGCAGGCGCCCGGTGGCCTGCTGACCAGCTTCCAGGGCAATGCGCAGGCCTTCCAGTCCTCTCTGGCCAGCGTGCCGCTACTGATCCTGGCCGCGCTGGTCGTTATCTACATCGTGCTCGGCATCCTCTACGAATCCTTCGTCCATCCGCTGACCATCCTGTCGACGCTGCCCTCGGCCGGGCTCGGGGCGGTGATCGTGCTGTGGGCGGGGGGATTCGATTTCGACATCATCGCAATGATCGCGGTGATCCTGCTGATCGGCATCGTGAAGAAGAACGGCATCATGCTCGTCGACTTCGCCCTGGCTGCGGAGCGCGACGAGGGCAAGTCGCCGGCCGAGGCCATCCGCGAAGCCTGCCTGCTGCGCTTCCGCCCCATCCTGATGACGACGGCTGCGGCGTTGCTCGGGGCCCTGCCGCTGATGCTCGCCCAGGGGACGGGGGCGGAGCTTCGCCGCCCCCTCGGCTTCGCCATCGTCGGCGGGCTCGCGGTCAGCCAGCTGCTGACGCTGTTCACGACGCCGGTGGTGTATCTCTATCTCAACCGGCTCCAGCTGCGCGGGAAGGCGCGGAGCCCGGTGCTCGAAGGCGGGCTCCGGTTGCCGTGAGCGTGGGCGGGCGGTTGCCACGCGGCCCGTCAGGGGCCAGCATTCGCGACCCGTCCGCCGATGCTGCCATCAGGGATTCCTCATCATGAACGATGCCACGCAAGCCCGCCTTCGCGCGCTCCAGCCGGAGCTGGTCGCGATCCGGCGGGACATCCACGCCCACCCAGAGATGGGGATGGAGGAGGTCCGCACCTCGGCCCTGGTGGCGCGGACGCTGCGCGGCTGGGGGCTCGACGTGACCGAGGGTGTTGGCAAGTACGGCGTCGTGGCGACGCTGAAGGGCCGGCAGCCGGGCCAGCGCGCGATCGGGTTGCGGGCGGACATGGACGCGCTGTCCATCACCGAGGCGACGGGACTGCCGCATGCCTCGACGACTCCCGGCGTGATGCATGCCTGCGGGCATGACGGGCACACGACGATGCTGCTCGGCGCGGCGAAGATGCTGGCGGATGACCCGGATTTCGGCGGCACCGTGCATTTCATCTTCCAGCCCGCCGAGGAAGGGCGCGGCGGCGCCAAGGCGATGCTCGCGGATGGACTGTTCGAGCGCTTCCCGGTGGATGCGGTGTATGGCCTGCACAACAAGCCCAACCGTCCGCTCGGCACCTTTGCCATCCAGCCCGGGCCGGCGATGGCGGCAGGCGACCGTTGGGTGGTGACCTTCCGCGGCACCGGCGGGCATGGCGGGTCGACGCCGCACATGGCGACGGACGTCACGGTGCTGACGGCGCAGTTCATCCTGGCCGTGCAGACCATCGTCTCGCGCAACGTCGCGGCGATCGACGCGGCGGTGATCAGCGTCGGCGCCATCCATGGCGGATCGCTGGCCTCGACCAACGTCATGCCGTCGGAGATGGTGATCGGCGGCACCGCACGGTCCTTCACCGAGGCCGTGCGCGACACGATGGAGCGGCGCATGCGCGAACTCGCGGCGGGGCTCGCCACGTCCTTCGGCTGCACCGCGGAGGTCGAATACCTTCGCCGCGGCACCGCGCTGGTCAACCACGTCGAGCAGACCGAGATCGCGGTCAAGGCAGCGACGGCGGTGGCAGGGGCGGAGCAGGTGACCGGCAATGCGGGACCGGTCACCGGCGGGGAGGATTTCTCCCTGATGCTGAAGGCGCGTCCCGGGGCCTTCATGTTCATGGGCATCGGTGCGGGCGGGCCGAGCTCGGAAGGGCTGCACACGCCGACCTACGACTTCAACGACGACGCCATTCCGCATGGGGTGGCGTATTGGCTGAGCCTGGTCCGGCAGGAGCTCGGGTCGGTAGGCGGCTGAGTCCAGGCGCCTGGCTGGTTCCGCTGCGGAGCTTGCCCGAGATCACGGTGATGGTCGAGCGGGGGAGGGCTCTTCCCTCCCCCGGAGCCCCTCTCCATCTGCGGGGCATGGGGCAAGGATTCCAGCCCGGACGTAAGCGGCCGTGCGGCACGCGGGCCGCGCCCCGTGCGGCTCAGGCGGGCCGGACATCCTGGGCGAGGGTCATCTCATCCGCGCGCGGCGTGTGCGCGAGGCCCTGACGCATGGCCCAGATGTTCTTCTGGATGTGCAGCGGGATCCAGGCGACGTCCTGGGCGGCGATGCGCGTCGCCTGCTGGAACAGCTTCTCCCGTTCGGCGTCATCGGCGGTGCCGAGCGCGCGCGCGACAGCGGCATCGAATTCAGGATTGGAGTAGCCGGAGCGGTTCACCGTGCCCCAGCCGCGCGCGACATCCCGCGTGCCGAGCAGCCCGCGAAGCCCGGCCGAGGGCTCGCCACTGGAATTCGCCCAGCCGCCGAGCGGGATGGAGGTGTCCATGCGCGCGTTGCGCTGGGCGAAGGCCGCATAGGGCATGGTGTCGATGCGCGCCTTGATGCCGATGCGGGCCCACATCTGCCCAACGCTCTGCGCGATCGGGCCGTCGTTCACATAACGGTCGTTCGGACCGTGCAGGGTGATGGTGAAGCCCTGCGGATAGCCGGCCTCGGCGAGCAGACGACGGGCCTGGTCGGGATCGTAGGCCGGCGCGGCGAGGTCCGGGACGTTGCCGAAGGTGCCCGGCGGCATGAATTGGCCGGTCGGGATCGCGGCGCCCGCCATGATGCGTTCGGCGATGGCCGGGCGGTTGATGGCGATGGACAGCGCCTGCCGGACCCGCAGGTCACGCAGCGGATTGACGGGCAGGGGTTCGCCGTTCGGCCCGGCGACATAGGGGCTGTTCTCGCGGAAATCGGGGCGGAGATAGACCGAGCGCAGGCTGACCGTCTCCGAGAGGGTGAACTGCCGTTCGCTGCGCAGCCGCGCGAGGTCGGTGGTCGGCACCGCGTCGATGAAGGCGATGTCGCCGGCGCGGAGTGCCGCGACGCGCGACCCGTCATTGCCGATGAAGCGGTAGTCGACGGTGGACCAGGCCGGCTTGGGGCCCCAGTAGTCGGGGTTGCGTTCCATCTCGGCGCGTTCGCCGTGGCGGTAGCTGCGCAGGCGGAAGGGGCCGGTGCCGATCACCGCGCGGCCGCTGTTGAAGTCGCCGGTCTGGCTGGTGTCGTCGCCGAGGCCGCTCCAGAGGATGACGATCTGCGACAGATCCGCGGGCAGCAGCGGATAGACGCCGTCCGTGCGGAAGCGGATGGTGTGGTCGTCGACGATCTCGCTTGCCTTGATGGCGCGGGTGAAGACCGCGAAGGAGCCGGGGCTGTTCACCACCTTCGGCACGCGCTCGAGCGTGTAGACCACGTCGCGCGCGGTGAAGGGTGCGCCGTTGTGAAAGGTGACGCCGGTGCGGAGCTTGAACTCCCAGGTGCTCTCATCGACCAGGCGCCAGGATTCCGCAAGGCCGGGCACGAGGCGCGCCTGCGCGTCGCGATGCACGAGCCCGTCGAAGAAGTGCTGCGCGAGCGCGCTGTTCGGCGTGAGCGTGTGATACTGCGGATCGAGCGAGGTCGGGATCGCGCCCACGGCCAGGGCGAGCGCCGCGCCGGCTTCCGCGGCCCGGACCTGTGGCGCGGCGATGGGAAGCGTGGCGGCCGTGAGGAGAAGCGTACGTCTGGTCGCGAGATGCATCGCCATGGGCCCTTCTTTGTCGCCGCTGTCGAAGCAAGAAATGCGCCGCGATGGGCGCTGCAGTGTCAAGGGTGACCGGCACGGGAGTCCTCGGTGGCCGGGCATCTGGCGCAACCGTGATGCTTCGGCGGGCGTCCTAACGGCAGACTGCGCGGCCAACTTCCAGCAGTTCCTCCACGAATAGCGCGGCGAGATTCGGCAGCGGCCGCTGCCGTGACGTCAGGATGCGCGCCGGCAGGGGAACCGAGGGCAGGAAGGGCCGTGTCTCCATGCCCTGGGCGCGTGCCGCCATGACCGCATAGCCATCAAGCACCGTCACGCCCACGCCGGCCTGCGCCAACGCGCAGGCGACGGAGGACTGGTTCACCTCGACGGCGACGCGAAGTTCGACATCCGCATCCTCGAAGGCGCGGGCGACGAGCTGGCCGGCCGGCAGGTGGCGTGCGACCGCGATGATGGGCTGGTCGGCGAGGTCGGCCGGCGTCAGCGCGTCGCGCGCGCAGAGCGGATGGTCGCGCGCCAGCACGCAGCCGAGCGACAGCACGGCGAGGTCGTGGACCGAGACGCGCGGATCGCCGACATGGCCGATGACCATGCCGATGTCGACGCGATGGTCGGCGACCAGGGTCGCGGCTTCCAGCATCGTCATGATGCGCATGGTCACCGTCACCTCCGGCCGGGCTTCGCGGAAGGCGCGGATGGCCTCGGGCACCAGGCTGTGCGCGAGGGTCGGCGTGACGGCGAGGCGCAGCAGGCCCGACCGCCCGGCGCGCAGATCCCCCGCCAGGCGCTGCACCACGTCGAGGGCGGCGAAGGCGTTGAGCGTCTCGGGGAAGAGGGAATGCGCCTCGGTGGTTGGCAGCAGGCGCTTCTTGGCGCGCACGAAGAGTTTGAAGCCGAGCCGGTCCTCCGCCTGTTGCAGCATCTTGCTGACGGCGGGCTGGGAGATGCGCAGCGCATCGGCGGCGGCGGTGACGCTGCCGCGCTCCATGACCTGGCGGAAGACCTCCATTTCGCGAAGGCTCAGGATCATAACTTCAGACCATGATCTCTGTCGGAAATCATATTTGAGCGCATGAGCGAAGGCTGGGCAAATCGCAGCAGATGCGGCTCCGAAGAGTCGCCCGTGGAGGAATCGATGCCAGGATCGGAAAGCGCCGCCCGTTCGTCCCTGTTGTGCGACACCGGAGCGCGGTGATGCCGGAAGCCATCGGGGACCTGCCCACGGCCCAGGGCAAGGCGGGCGCTTTCGCGGAGCTGATGGAGGTGCGCGGTCTCGGCGCGCCGGCCGCGGGTGAGGCGACCATCACCGGCAACGACCCCTTCTATCGCACGCCGCTGCGCGTGGGTGAGACGGCCGCCGCTGTGCTGGCCGCGACCGGCGTCGCCGCCAACGATCTGTGGGAAGGGCGGACCGGCCGCCGGCAGCAGGTCTCGGTCGATGTCCGCCAGGCCGCCGCGACGCTGCGGACGGTGGACTACACCGAAGGGCAGAAGCCCGATGGCAGCTACGAGCACATCCCCATCCCGCAGGGGATGAAGGAGATGATCGCCGCGACCCAGCCCTGGCCGACCAGGGACGGCGCCTGGGTGCTGCCGCATCTCAACCTGCCGCATCTGAAGGACCGCGTGCTCGGCGTGCTGGGGGCGGAGTTCAACCCCTCTTCCGTGAAGGAAGCCGTCGGGCGCTGGGACGCCGATGCGCTGGAGGAGGCGATCGCCGCGGTGAATGGCTGCGGCGGGCGCATCCGCAGCCCGGAGGATTGGCTCGCCCATCCGCAGGGGCAGTATCTGGCGGCGCGGCCGGTGGTGGAGATCACCAAGCTGCGCGATGGCCCGCCGGTGCCGATGGGGGCGGGCGACCGGCCGGCCTCGGGCGTGCGGGTGCTCGACTTCACGCGCATCCTGGCCGGGCCGATCGGCGGCCGGACGCTGGCGGAACATGGGGCCGAGGTGCTGATGGTCACCGCGCCGCACCTGCCGCAGACGCCCGAGCATGTGCGTGACACGAGCCACGGCAAGCGGAGCTGCTTCCTCGATCTCCGCGACCCGACGCAGGCGGCGCGGGCGCAGGAACTGGCGCGGCAGGCGGATATCGTGATCGGGGGCTATCGCCCCGGGCGGCTCGCCGCGAACGGGCTGGGGCCGGAAATCACGGCGGAACAGCCGGGGCGCATCTACCTCACCATCTCCTGCTTCGGGTCGGGCGGGCCCTTCGCCGGGCGCAGCGGCTGGGAACAGGTGGCGCAGGTGGTCAGCGGCGTCGCCCATGTGCATGGCAAGGCGATCGGCGACGGCACGCCGAAGCTCGTCTTCGCGCCGGTCTGCGACTACCTGACCGGCTATCTCGCGGGCTATGGCGCGCTGCTCGCGCTCGGGCGGCGGATGCGCGAGGGCGGCAGCTACCATGTGAATGTCTCGCTGTGCCAGTCGGCGATGTTGCTGCTGCGGCAGGGCACCATCACCGGCTTCGAGGACGCGCCGGAACGGCTGACGCGCGCGGAGATCGACGCCATGCACGTCACCGCCGACACCTCCTACGGGCGGCTCAAGACGATCGGGCCGGTGCTGCGCATGTCGGAGACGCCGCCGCACTGGGCGCGGCCGACGCCGGCCCTCGGCGGCGATGCGCCGGGCTGGATCGCCGCCTGACGCCATGGGGAAGATCACGGCCATTCGTGGCCACCATGTCGGCTTCGCGCCGGCGGTGCCGCTCGGCAATGCGGCGGGCTTCATTCGCCGACGCGACTTCCTGCTGCTGGAGGTCGAGGCGGCGGACGGTACGATCGGCTGGGGCGAGGTGGGGGCCTCGCCCTGGGCGGCGGCGGCGCTGATCCGCCACGGCCTGGCGCGGCAGGTGCTGGGACAGGATGCGGCGGAGTACGGGCGCATCTTCGAGGCGCTGCTCGGCCTGCGCGGCTATGACCAACGCGGCGTGTCGATCATGGCGGCCTCGGCCATCGACATGGCGCTGCACGATGTCGCGGCGCGGCAGCGGGGCATCAGCGTCGCGGCGCTGCGCGGCGGGGCGTTGCGCAGCCGCGTGCCGGCCTATGCCAGCGGGCCCTTCATGGTGGAGGGGCCGGACCCCTATGCCGGCTTCCCGCGCGACATTGACGCGTATCTGCGGCGCGGCTTCCGTGCCATCAAGCCGCGCGCGGGGGTGAGCCCGGCGGCGGATGGCGCGATGGCGGCGGCGCTGCGCCGGCAGGTCGGGCCGGATGTCGCGCTGATGGTGGACTTCAACCGTGGCGTCACGGCGCGGGCGGGGCTCGATGCGGCGCAGCGCATGGCGCCGGCCGGGCTGCTGTGGATCGAGGAACCGACCGTGCCGGAGGATCTGCCGGGCTACCGCATGGTGGCGGCGACCTCGCCGATCGGCATCGCGGGCGGCGAGGCGCTGGGCAGCCTGGCGGCGTTCCGCGAGTTCCTCGAGACCGGCGCGGTGTCGGTGGTGCAGCCGGACATGTCGGTCTGCGGCGGGTATTCGGGCTTCGCGCGCGTCGCGGCGCTGTGCGCGGCGTGGGACTTGCCGGCCATGCCGCATGTCTTCGGCACGCTGGTGAACTTCCATGCCTCGCTGCAGATGGCGGCGTTGCTGCCGGCGCGGCGCGGCGGAGCGGCGATGCCCTATCCCTTCGTGGAATGCGACGTGTCGGGCAATCCGCTGCAGACGGTGCTGGGCGAGGTGGTGCTTGATGCCGAGGGCATGGTCGCGCTGCCGGAGGGGCCGGGGGCGGGCTTTGAGCTGCGGGCGGAGCAGCTTGCGCCGTGGATCACCGAAAGCTGGTCGGTGACGGCGTGACGACGGTTCCATTCACGGCCGGGGAGGCGCGGCCGGTGTACCGCGCGCCGCCGGGGGCGACGGATTGCCACCACCACATCTACGACGACCGCTTCGCGCCCGATGCACGCGCGGCGTTGCGGCCCGCCGCAGCGACGGTCGCGATGTATCGGCGGCTGCGCGAGCATCTCGGCCTGTCGCGCAGCGTCGTCGTGCAGCCTTCGACCTATGGCACGGACAATGCCTGCCTGATGGATGCGCTGCGGCAGCTCGGCGATGCGGCACGCGGGGTTGCCGTCATCGATGAGGCGACGGACGACGTGGCGCTGCGGGCGATGGACGAGGCCGGGGTGCGAGGCATCCGCTTCAACCTGGCGCGGCCGGCGGGCGCTGCGGCCGATGCGCTGGACGTGCTTGCACGTCGCGTCGCGCCGTTGGGATGGCATGTGCAGCTGCACGCGCCCGCTTCACGCATCGCGGCGATGGCGGCGCAGCTGGAAAGCCTGCCGGTGCCACTGGTGATCGACCATCTCGGGCGCTTTGCGCAGCCGGGCGCGATGGAGGACGCGGCCTGGCCGGTGTTGCGGCGGCTCGTGGACGGTGGCCGGGCATGGGTGAAGCTGTCGGGCGCGTATCACGACAGCGCCGACGGCGCGCCGGATTACGCGGATAGCGGCGCGCTGACCCGCGCCTGGCTTGCCGCGGCGCCGGAGCGCGTCGTCTGGGGCACCGACTGGCCACACCCCGCCGCGACGGCCGGCGAGAAGCCGCTGCCGGACGATGCGCGGCTGCTCGACCTGCTGGCCGCCTGGGCGCCTTCCGCCGAGGCGCTGCGGCGCGTCCTCGTCGACAATCCGGTCACGCTCTACGGCTTCGCACCGATTTCCCAATCATGAATCAGGACAGGAAACGCACCATGACACGCTTCGATCGCCGCGATCTGCTGAAGGGCGCCGCGCTGCTGGCCACGGCGCCGCTCGCCGCACGGGCGCAGGACGCGTCGTGGCCCTCCCGGCCCATCAAGTACATCGTGCCCTATACGCCGGGCGGCGGGTCGGACATCGTCAGTCGGCTGCTGACAGCGACCATTTCCGCGCTGCCGGGCGGGCCGCAATTCGTCATCGAGAACCGGCCCGGTGCCGGCGGCAATATCGGCGTGAAGGTGATCGCGGATTCGCCGCCCGATGGCTACACCATCGGCGTCATCACCATCGCGACCCATGGCGTGAATCCCACGCTGTATCCCAACCTCCCCTATGATCCGATCAACGACTTCACCATGATCTCGCAGCTCAACCTGCAGCCGGTCGTGGTGGCGGTGAATGCCAATTCGCCACTGCGGACGCTGGCGGATCTGCTGGCGAATACCGGGCCCTCGGCGCGCGAGCTGACCTTCGGCACCGCGGGCAACGGGCTGAGCGGACACGCCGCCGGCGAATTGCTGCGCCAGCGCACAGACGTGAAGATGATCCATGTACCGTATCGCGGCAGCAGCGGGGCCTGGGCGGATCTCCTCGGCGGGCGCATCGACCTGATCGTGGACAATATCGCGACGGCCATTCCGCATGTCGAAGCGGGCAGGGCACGCATCCTCGGCCTGTCGTCGCGCCAGCCCTTCCCGGGCGTCGACGCGCCAGCCATCGGCAGTCTGGTGCCGGGCTATGTCGTGGATTCCTGGAACGTGCTGGCCGGACCCGCGCGCATGCCGCCGGCGATCGTCAATCGCCTCGCCGGTTTCGTAGGGGAGGCGATGAAGGTGCCGTCGCTGCGCGCACGCTACGCGGAACTGAACATGGTGCCGCCGGAGAATACCTCGCCGGAATACGCGGCGGATTTCGTGCGGCAGCAGATCGCGATGTGGGCGCCGGTGGTGCGGGAAGCGGGGATGCGGGTGGACTGACCGGCCGGCGTCGCGACCCCCCCGGGGCCGGGGGGGGGCGGCGCTACGGCAGCAATACGCCAGGGTTGAGAAGCCCCCCCGGGTCGATCGCCTGCTTGATCGCCCGCATCAGGCGCAGCTCGACAGGCTGCTTGTAGCGGGCGAGATCGGCGGTGCGGACGCGGCCGATGCCCTGCTCCGCGCTGATGGACCCGCCGAGGCCATGCACCGCGTCATGCACCAGGTTGGACAGGCCGGGCTGCATGGCGTGCAGCGTCGCATCATCGGCCGCCTCCGGCCGCGCGACATTGTAGTGCAGGTTGCCGTCGCCGAGATGGCCGAAGGTGAAGTTGCGCACGCCGGGGAAGTGCTGCTGCAGCGCGGCGTCAGTGCTCTCGACGAAGTGCGGCACGGCCGAGACGGGCAGGGAGACATCGTGCTTGAGGCACTTGCCGTCCTCGGCGAGGGCAAGGGTGATGCTCTCGCGCAGATGCCACAGCGCGTCGGCCTGGGCGGTGCTCTGCGCGATAGCGACGTCGGCGATCTCGCCGGCCTCCAGCGCGGCGCCGAGCACGGCTTCGAGGCGCGCCAGCGCATGCGGCTCGTCCTCGGCGTCGCTGATCTCGACCAGCACGTACCAGGGCGCGTCCAGCGTGGCGAAGGGCGCGCGCTGCTGCGAATAGGTCTCGACGACCAGGCGCAGGCAGGCGCCGGACATCAGCTCGAAGCCGGTCAGCGTCGCGTGGAAGCCTGCGCGGCAACGCGCGAGGAAGCGGGCCGCATCATGGATCGACCCGAGCGCGGCGAGGGCCGTGCAGCGCGCGGCCGGCAGCGGGAACAGCTTCAGCGTCGCCGCGGTGATGATGCCGAGCGTGCCCTCGCTACCGATGAACAGGTCGCGCAGGTCGTAGCCGCTGTTGTCCTTCCGCAGGCCGCGCAGCCCGTGCCAGATCTCGCCATCCGCCAGGACGACTTCCAGGCCGAGGCAGAGTTCCCGCGCATTGCCGTAGCGCAGCACCTGCGTGCCGCCGGCATTGGTGCCGAGATTGCCGCCGATCATGCAGCTTCCCTCGGCACCGAGGGAGAGGGGGAAGAGGCGGCCGGCGGCCTCCGCGGCCTGCTGCACCGATTGCAGCACGCAGCCGGCCTCGACGGTGATGGTGTCGTTGTCGGTGTCGATGGCCCGCACGCGATTGAGGCGGGCGAGCGAAAGCAGCACGCCGTCACCCTCCGCGCCCGGCACGCCGCCGGCGACCTGGCCGGTATTGCCGCCCTGCGGGGTGACGGGCACGCCATGTGCCGCACAGAGGCGCATCACGGCAGCGACGTCGTCGGTCGTGCCCGGGCGCGCCACCAGGCGGGCGTTGCCCTGCACCAGCTTGCGCCAGTCGGTCAGGTAGGGCTGGGCGTCCTCGCCCGTCAGGACATGGGCGGCGCCGAGCAGCGCCCGGAGATCCTGCGTCAGCGCGTCGGTCACGGCAGGACCGGGGTCAGGACGCGGCCATCGCGCAGCATGGCGTGGAGGTTGTCCACGACGAGGCGTTCCATGGCCTCGCGCGTTTCGATCGTCGCGCTGCCGACATGCGGGGTGATGACGACATTGTCGCGGTTGCGCAGGGCGTCCGGCGCGCCGGGTTCGCCTTGCAGCACGTCGAGGCCCGCGCCGCCGAGACGGCCTTCGTCCAAGGCTGCGATCAGCGCATCCTGATCCACCACGGAACCGCGCCCGATATTCACCAGGATACCGCGCGGGCCGAGCGCCGTCAGCACGGGTGCCGAGACAAGGTGGCGCGTTTCCGTCCCGCCACCGCAGGCGACGACAAGGAAGTCGCTCCACGCCGCCAGGGCTTCGAGGGAGGGCTCGAAGCCATAGGGCACGTCCTTGGGGCCACGGCCGTGGTAACGGACCTGCATGGAGAAGCCCTCGCCGCGCCGCGCGATGGCGCTGCCGATGCGCCCCAGGCCGAGGATGCCGAGCCGCTTGCCGGACACACGCGTCGCCAGAGGGAATTCACCCAGCACCTTCCACGACCCGGCGGAGACATAGCGATCCGCCGCCGGGATGCGCCGGGCGGCGGCGATCAGCAGCCCCCAGGCGAGATCCGCCACGCAATCATCCAGAACATCCGGCGTGTTCGCGACCTGGATGCCGCGCGCATGGGCCGCGGCGACGTCCAGCGTGTCGTAGCCGACGCCCCAGCTCGACACGGCGCGCAGATTGGGCAGGGCGGCGAGCATCGCCGCATCGCAGCCCCACCGCACGCTGGTCGCGAGCAGGCCGACCGAGGCGCCATGCGTTGCGAGCCAGCCCTCCGCCTGTTCCCACAACCGCACCGCCTGCAACTCGTCGCGCAGCAAGCCATCGGCGAGCGGGCCGATGGGGGCGAGCTGCAACACGGTGGATGCCGTCACGCCGATCAGCCCTTCGGCGTGAGGTAGCCGGTGGCGACGCCGGCGGCGGCGAAGGTCTCGCCGGCCAGCATGCGGGCCTCGACCGCCTGGTCGGCGGCGACCAGGGCCTCGGCGCGCGGCAGCGCCTCGTCCAGCAGGGCGCGCGGGACGACGATGATGCCGCTCTCGTCGCCGACCACCAGGTCGTCCTGCTGCACGGTGATGCCGCCGATGGTGACCGGCACGCCGATCGGCATCAGGCGCAGCCTTCCCTTGCCCGTGGTGGGCGCGACCCAGCGGCTGGCGAGCCAGAGGCCCGTCTTGCGGATCTCGTCCACGTCGCGGCAGGCGCCGTCGATGACCACCGCCTCGACGCCGAGCTGCTTCGCGCCGTAGGCGGCGAGGCCGCCCATGGTGGAAATAGGCTGGCCGCCCACGTCGACCATGAGCACCTTGCCCGGCGCCGAGGCCGAGACCAGCCGCCCGACCGCGAATTCGGCCTTCTCGAATTCATGCAGCCGGCCGGGGATCTGCCGCGCC
Organism: Roseomonas alba; assembly: GCF_019430885.1. Lineage (GTDB taxonomy): Bacteria > Pseudomonadota > Alphaproteobacteria > Acetobacterales > Acetobacteraceae > Neoroseomonas > Neoroseomonas alba. The sequence goes on from NZ_JAHYBZ010000001.1 coordinate 786,271, forward strand.
GTGACGGCGAAGCCGCAGACGCGGCCGCTGCCCGATTGCAGCGTCAGCCCCTGCGCCAGGCCCCAGGCGTCGAACTGGTCCAGCGCATCCGACCAGGTGCTGACCGGAATGGCGCGGCAGCGGGCGAGCAGGGCGGTCTCGGTATCGGTCATGCGTCGGCTCTCAATTGACGGTGGCGCCGGAGACGCGAACCGCCTCGGCCCAGCGCGCCGTCTCGGCGGCGATGAATTCGTCGAAGCGCGCGGGCGGGTAGTTGGTCACGTCCGCGCCCATCTCGACAAGCCGCTGGGTGAAAGCGGGCTCGGCGACGATGGCGCTGATGTCGCGGGCGACCTTCGTGCGGATTGCGTCGGGCAGGCCGCGTGGGGCAAAGGTGCCGAACCAGGTCGCGGCCTCGAAATCGGGCCAGCCGGCTTCGGCGAAGGTCGGCACGTTCGGGATCGCGTCCATGCGGCGGCTGTGGGCGAGGGCGATGGCCTTGAGCTCGCCGCTCTTGATGTAGGGCAGCACGGCGGAGAGGGTGGAGAAGGACGCATCCACCAGGCCGCCGAGCAGGTCGGTGTTGAGCGGGCTGTCGCCGCGATAGGGGACGTGTTCGGCCTGGATGCCGGCGCGCTTGTTGAACAGCGCCTGGGTCAGGTGCTGCGCGGTGCCGTTGCCGGTGGACCCGAAGGTCACGCCCTGCGGCTGCGCCTTCCCCCAGGCGATGAATTCCTGGAGCGTGGTCGCCGGCACGCGCTTCGAGACGACGAGCACGAGCGGGATGATCGCTGTCAGCGTGATCGCGGTGAAGTCGCGGATCGGATCGTAGGTGAGGTGGGTGTAGAGGCTCTTGCTGATGGTGTGGGCGCTGGTCGCCTCGAACAGCGTGTAGCCGTCGGGTTCGGAGCGGGCGACGACCTCGGCGCCGACCGTGGCGCCGGCGCCGGCGCGGTTCTCGATGACGACGGGCTGGCCCCATTGCGCGGACAGCTTCTCGCCGATCATGCGCGCGATCACGTCGGTCGCGCCGCCGGCCGGATAGGGCACGACCATGCGCACGGCGCGGCTGGGATAGGGGGCCTGGGCCAGGGCCGAGGCCGGCAGGAGGGAAGCGCCGGCCAGCAGGCCGAACGCGCGGCGATCGAGCTTCATGTCTGTTTCCTCAGGGATTGGGGGCGCGGGCCCCGCGGGACATGGATGCCGGGCGGACCCGGCATCCGGCGTGATCATTCGGCGGCGTTGCGCATCGCTTCCGCGTCGCGCCAGGCGAGCAGGCGGCGCAGGCCTTCGCGCATATCCACCTTCGGCTCCCAGCCGATCGCGGCCTTCGCGGCCGTGTGGACGATCTCGAAGGCGCCGCCGGAGGTCAGGCGCACCTTGGTGGGGTCGGGCTCGACGAGTTCCGGCGTCAGGTCGGGGCGGCCGGAGAGCTCGGCGACCAGGGTCACCAGTTCCAGCGTCGTCACCGGGGCGGGGCCGGAGGTGTTGACCGCGACATCGGTCGTCGGCGCTTCGAGCGCCATGCAGTTCGCGCGGGCGAGGTCGCCGACATAGACGAAGTGCTTCGTCTCGCTGCCGTCGCCGATCACCTTGGGGCGCTGGCCGCGCTTGATCGCGTCATGCGTCTCGACGATGTAGAGCGCATTGGCGGCGCGGTAGTGCTGGCGCTCGCCATAGACGGTCGAGTAGCGCAGCACGATGTAATCCTGCCCGTGCTTGCGGTGCGCGTCGCGGCAGAGCTGTTCGCCGATGATCTTGCTCGCGCCGTAGAGGATGGCGGCGGGGGGCGCGCCGGCGGCGTGGAAGGGGGTGTCCTCCACCAGGTCGCCCTTCACGCCCGGGCCATAGCCATAGACCGCGTTGGAGGAAGCGAAGATGACCTTCTTCACGCGGTTGGCGCGGCAGGCTTCCAGCACGTTCTGCAGGCCGCGGATATTGACGTCGATGCCGCCCCAGGGGTCGCGGTCGAAGTTCAGCGTCATATAGGCGGCGAGGTGGACGATGCCGTCCAGCCCCTCGGTCGCGGCGAGGAGCTGGTGCAGCTTCAGGATGTCGCCCTGGACGATCTTGACGCGCGGATTGTCCAGAAGGTGCGCGATGTTCGGCTGGCCGCCGAAGGAGAGGTTGTCGAAGATGACGACCTGCTCGGCGCCACGCGCCAGCATCTCGTCCACGGTGGCGGAGCCGACCAGGCTCGCCCCGCCGATGACCATGAGCTTGCTGCCCTTCACCGGGACGGCGGCGGTGTCCTTGTGCGCCATGGTCAGCGAGCCACCGACATGGGCTGTTCGTGCAGGCCGAAATACATGCTTTTCACCTGTGCATAGAGGCGGAGGCCGTCGATGCCTTTCTCGCGACCGATCCCGCTGTTCTTGAAGCCACCGAAAGGCGTGGTGGTGACGGATTGCTTGTAGGTGTTGATCCAGACCGACCCGGCTTCGAGGGCACGGCCCACGCGCCAGGCGCGCTTGAAGCTCTCGGTCCAGATGCCGCAGGCGAGGCCGAAGGCCGTGCCGTTGCCCTGGGCGATGAGGTCGGCCTCGTCCTGGAAGGGCAGGGCGACCAGCACCGGGCCGAAGGCTTCCTCCTGGCAGGTCAGCGCATCGGTCGGCAGGCCATCGATGACCGTGGGCAGGTAGTAGGCGCCCTTCGCGTAGTCCGGGCCTTCCGGCACCGCACCGCCGCAGAGGATGCGGCCACCCTCGGCGCGCGCGCGATCCACGAAGCGGATGACGCGGTCGCGATGATGGAAGGAGGCGAGGGGGCCCATCTCGACGCCCGACGCATCGGGTGCGGCGACGCGCAGGGTCTTGGCGCGGTCAACGACGCGCTTCAGGACCTCGTCATAGATCGGCGCCTCGATGAAGAGGCGCGATCCCGCGACGCAGGACTGGCCGGCCGAACCGAAGATGCCGGCGACGACGGCGGCGACCGCATGGTCGAGGTCGGCATCGGCGAAGACCACATGCGGCGACTTGCCGCCGAGTTCCAGCGCGGCCGGAATCAGCTTGTCGCCGCAGGTGCGGCCGATGGCGCGGCCCGTGGTGGTGCCGCCGGTGAAGGAGACCATGCGCACGCCGGGGTGCGCGACGAGTGCCGCGCCGATCTCGGCACCGCGGCCCTGCACGACTTGCAGCATGCCTGCGGGCAGGCCGGCCTTGAGCGCGATGCGCGCGAGTTCCGGCGCCAGCAGGGGGGAGTCCTCGGAGGGCTTGAGCAGCACCGCATTGCCCGCCGCCAGCGCTGGCGCCACCTTGGTGGCGTCGTTCATGATCGGAGAGTTCCACGGCGTGATGCAGGCGACGACGCCGAAGGGCTCCAGCACGGTGATGGAGACATAGTCGCCGCGACGGGGCGTGACGTCGGTCTCGATGGTCTCGCAGACGCCGGCATAGTAGCGGAAGGTGCCGATGGCGCTGTCCACCATGGCACGGCATTCCGCGAGCGGCTTGCCGTTGTCGCGCATCTGCAAGGTCGCGAGGGAGTCCTTCTCGGCGACCAGGCCATCGGCGATGGCGTGCAGGATCAGCGCGCGGCGATGCGGCAGCAGCGTCTTCCAGCCGGAATTGTGGAAGGCCTGCCAGGCGCGTTCGACCATCGTGTCGAGCTCGGCCGGCGTGGTGACGCGCACGCTGCCCACCACCGCTCCGGTCGCAGGATCGGTGCTGACGAGTTCATCACCCTGGGCGGCGGGCGGTAGCGCATCCATGCGGCGTTCCTCGGTTTCGTGGCCCGAGGGTTTGCGCGCGTCAGAGTGCCTTGCAAAGGCGGTCGATGTTGCCAAAAGAGGCTATAAGATTATCGATAACGGGCCTTGAAAGTGATTGCCGTGAAGCCTCCCGCCCGGACCCCGCGCGATGTCGACCTGCCCGAACAGGTGGCGGCCGTCATCGCCGCCATCGAGACCGACATCATCCGCGGCCGCATCCTGCCGCGCACGCGGCTGATCGAGGACCACCTGATGGAGGATTACGACGCCAAGCGGCATGTGGTCCGCGCGGCGCTGGCGGAGTTGCAGCGCCTTGGCGTCGTGACCAAGCCGCGGCATCGCGGTGCCGAGCTGCCGCTGTTCACGGCGGAGGAGCTGGACGACCTCTACGCCATGCGCACGGTACTGCATCGCGCGGCGGCGCAGGCGACGCCGCTGCCGGTGCCGCGGGCGCGCCTCTCGGAGGTGACGGCAGCGATGAAGGCGCATGCGGCGGCGGCGCGCAGCGGCGACCTGATCCGCATCCATCGCGAGAACATGGCCTTCCATCGGCTGCTCTTCGGGCTGTGCGACAACCCGTATCTCGCGGAATCGATCCGCCTGCATGATTGGCTGAGCTTCCCTGCCCGTGCCTATGGCGCCGCCGATCCGGGTGCGCTCGCGCAGGCCTGCGCGGAGCATGAGGCGATGGTGCGCGCGCTGCGTGAGCAGGACCGGGAGACGCTGGAGCATCTGTCGGTAACGCACATGGAACGTGCGCGGCAGCTCTACGTGCAGAAATTCCTGGCGGGGCAGGTGGCGCAGCGGCGTTGACGGGGGCAGTGTGGCGCCTGCGAGGGATCGGCATCGGTGATCATCACGGTCCCTCCTTCAAGAAGGCAGGCGGCATGTCGTCGAACCCGATCGAACCCTTTCCCCTGATCGACCTGGCCGGGCCGCCGGAAGAGCGCGGCCGGGCCTATGGCCGGGCGGCCAAGGCGCGCGTGCACAAGTCGCTGGCGCATTACGGCGCCCAGCTTGCAGGGCAGGGGCGCGACGCCGGCGCCGTGCGCGCCATGGCTCGAGCCTTCGTGCCCCGCATCGAGGCCTTCGAGCCCGATTTCGTCGCCGAGATGCGCGGCATCGCCGAGGGCGCGGATGTCGCCTTCGAGGACATCGTCCTGGTCAATTGCCGCACCGAGGTGCTGCAACTCGCCAAGCGCGCCGAGGCGCTGGAGGCCGCGCGGCGCGACCCCGACGGCTGCACCGGCGCGATCATCCTGCCAGAGGCGAGCGCCGACGGTACGCTGATCCACGGCCAGAACTGGGACTGGAAGAGCGAATGCGCCGAGACCGGCGTGGTGCTGCGCATCCGCCGCGAGGACGGTCCGGACGTGCTGACCTTCGTCGAGGCGGGCGGCCTGGCGCGCTGCGGCCTGAACGCCGCCGGCATCGCCATCACCGCGAACTACCTGGAGAGCGACCGCGACTACACTCAGGAGGGCGTCCCGCTGTCGTTGCTGCGGCGCAAGGCGCTGGAGCAGGAGCAGGTCGCGCTCGCCTTCCGCATCCTCTACGGGACGCCGAAATCGGGGTCGAACAACCTGATGCTGAGCCACGCCAGCGGCTTCGGCATCGACATCGAATGCGCGCCGGACGAGTCCTTCCTGGTGCAGCCTGAGAATGGCGTGATCGTCCACGCCAATCACTGGCAGAGCCCCGTTGCGCTGGCCAAGCTGAAGGATACGGGGCTGCTGTCCACTCCGGACAGCGTCTATCGCGACCGTCGCGTGCGCGCCGCGCTGGATGCGAAGCAGGGCGGGCTGACCATGGACGACCTGCGCGAGGCCTTCTTCGACGACTGGCAGACGCCGTGGTCGGTGTGCCGGCCGCCGCGGATGAATCTCGGCGGCAACCTGTCGGCGACGGTCGCGATGATCCTGATGCGCCCGGCCGATGGGGTGATTGAGATCGCGCCGCTGCCGGCGCTGAACCGCGACTTCACGCGCTACACCCTGGCGCCGCGGGCCATGCGGGAAGCGGCGGAGTGATCGATCCGCCGGCGCTCGGCATCTCCGCCGGGCGGATGCATGCGCTGGTGTCCGAACTCTGCGCGCCGGGGCGGAAGCTCGCGGGGTCTGAGGCGGAGAAGACCGCTTGCGCCATCATTGCGCGTGAGCTCGCCGCGGCGGGTGTCGCGTGCACGGTGCATGAGTTCGAGGCGTTCATCGGCTGGCCGACGCGATCCGAGGTGACGCTGCTGGGCGCGGCGCCGCGCGCGATCGCGGCGAGCGGGGTCGGCATGGCCGCCGGCACGCCGCCCGGCGGCATCGTCGCGCCGGTGTCCGAACGCGGCGAAGCGGGATGCATTGCGTTGATCGACGGGCTGCCGCGCTACGACGCCATCATGGCGGCGCAACGCGCGGGTGCTGTCGGCGTCGTGGCCGTCTCGCACGGTCCGGAGCGGCACTATGTCGAGGCTTCGCCGCTCTGGGGTGCGCCGACCGGCGCAGGTGATCTCGCCGCACTGGCGCAGATTCCGGCGGTGCAGGTGTCGCAGGAGGACGGCGCGCTGCTGCGCGCGCGGCCCGGTGCCGCTATCCGGCTGGTTGCCGAGGCCCGGCGCGAATGGCGCCCCGTGCGCATGCCGGTCGCGGATATCCCGGGCGAATCCCCGCATTTCGTGATGGTTGGCGCGCATTACTGCACCTGGGGGCCGGGGGCCACGGACAACCTGGCTGCCGTGGCCATGCTGATCGAGCTGGCGCGCCTGTTCGCCGCCGGGCCGCGTCGTCGCCATGGGCTGCGCTTCGCCTTCTGGACCGGGCATGAGCATGGCGGCTATGCGGGGTCCTCCTGGTACGCCGACCAGCATTGGGCGGAGCTGCGCGACCACGCCATCGCCTATGTCAATGTCGACATCGTCGGCGTGCGCGGCGGCACCACCAAGGCGCTGCGCAACACCACGGCGGAGTTGCATGATTTCGCGACGGGCGTGCTGGACGCAATGGCCGGGCCGCTGCCGGACTCCGAGAAGGCGTTCGTTGCCCATGCCCTGCGCCGCCGGGACATGTATGTGGCGCCGACGCGCAGCGCGCGGAACTCGGACCAGAGCTTCTGCGGCATCGGCGTGCCGAGCCTCCAGGTCAGCGGCTTCCTGCCCGCGGCGAGCCCGGAGCACATGCCGGGCAGCGGCCTCGCCTGGTGGTGGCAGACCGAGCAGGACACGCCGGATCGCTGCGACCCGGCGGAACTCGCGACCGATACGGCGATCCACCACGCGCTGGTCAGCGCCCTGACCGGGGCCGAGATCCTGCCCTTCGACCCGGTCGCGATGGTGGACGACGTGCTCGCCAGCCTGCGCGAATATGCCGAGGCGGCGCCGGAACTGGCCGAGATCGCCTGGCTCCAGACGCTGGCGGAGCAGGTCCGCACGGCGGCGGTGGCGCTGGCCGGCCGGCCAGCGACGGATGCCGCGGGGCGCAACGCCCTGTTGATGCGGGTCACGCGGCTGCTGAACCCGGTGCTGCATCATGGAAGCAGCAACCATGATTACGATCTGGGCCGTATCAGCCGTCTCCTGCCGGGGTTATCGCCGGCGCTGGGCCTTGCTGGCCTGCCGCCTGATGAGTCGCGCATGGTTCGCGTGGGGCTGCGTCGCCGCGCCAATCGGATAGCCGATGCCTTGCAGGCGGTCCTGAACCTGTTGCGAAGCGGCGAGTGACGGTTTCGGGCGTTCGGAGGGGCGGCACCCCTCCGATTCCGATCAGTCCAGCCGAGCGCCCGACAGTTCCACCAGGTCCCGCCACACGCGATCCTGGCTGCGAATGAACGTCGCGAGGGCGTCGGGGCTGTCGTCCCAGACCGGCGTGAAGCCGAGCGGCATCAGCTTCTCGCGGTAATCGGCCTGGCGCACGGCGCCGACCGTCGCGCGGGACAACGCCAGCGCGATCGGCGGCGGCGTATTGGCCGCGGCGGAGATGCAATACCAGAACTCCATGTCCATGCCGGAACCTGGCAGCAGCTCGGCCATGCCCGGCGTCTGTTCCAGGCCCGGCACATAGGTCACGCGCTGCTGGCTGCCGACGGCCAGCGCGCGCAGCCGGCCTTCCCGCACATGCGGGATGAGCGCCGGGATGCCGTCGAAGAGGATGTCGACCTGCCCGCCGATCAGGTCGTTGAGACCCGGCGTCAGACCGCGATAGGGCACGTGGGTGATCTCGATGCCGGCGGAGCGCATCAGCTTGGACAGGCTGAGATGGCTGATCGTGCCGAGGCCGGAGGACCCTGCGGTGATCTGTCCGGGGCGCCGCTTCGCATCCGCGACGAAGTCCTGGAAGTCTCGCCAGGGCTTGTCGGCGCGCGCGACCATCAGCGTCGTGCCGACCGAGACGCGCGAGATGTGCGCGAAATCCGTCAGCCCGTCGAAGGGCATGCTGCTGCGGTAGAGATACTTGTTCGCGCAGAGGATCGTCGCGCCGCCAAGGAAAAGCGTGTAGCCGTCCGGCGTGCTGCGGGCCACGACCTCGCCGGCGATGTTGCCGCCGGCGCCGGGGCGGTTGTCGATCACGACCGGGTGGCCGCCGAGCAGCGGCGTCATGCGCTCGGCGACCAATCGCGCGGTGATGTCGGCCGCGCCGCCGGGCGGGAAGGGGACGACCAGCCGCAGCGGACGGGTGGGGAAGTCCTCGGCGCGGGCGATGGCCGGCGCGGCGAGCGCGGCGCCGAGCAGCAGGCGGCGGGTCATGTTCGTCATGGCTGTTCTCTCCCTGTTGCGTGGCGCCTTGGATCTCAGGCCGATGGATTGCGGTGCAGTTCCACGGCGATCCCTTCGAGACCTGGCACGGCCGGGTAGCGGCGCATCACCTCCGGGTCATGGCCGGGGACGATGTGCCTCGGGCTGGGGGCGAGGGCGCGCAGCGTGTCGAAGCCGTCGAGCATGGCGCCGACATGGAAGGCCGTGGTGAAGGGGCGGCCGCTGTCCATGTTCTCGTAGAAGTGCGTGACATCGGAGGCGAGCACGACCTGGCCGCGCTCGGTGTTCACCCGGACGCATTGCAGCCCCATGGAATGGCCGCCCACGGCATGGACGGTGATGCCGGGCGCGACTTCTCCGTCACCCAGGTAGAAGACGGTGCGGTCGGCATAGGTCATGCGCACGATGCCGACCACGTCCTCGACCTCGAAGGAATGGCGCAGCTTCTTGTGCTTCATGAAGTGGCCGCAGGCGTAGTGCATCTCGGCTTCCTGGAGATGGAAGCGCGCCCGGGCGAATTTGTGGAAGCTGCCGACATGGTCGTAGTGCAGGTGGGAGATGATGACATCCTCCACCGCATCGGGATCGACGCCGAGCAGGGGCAGACTTTCGATCGGGCAGCGGAGGTAGTCGCGTTTGCGGCGGGCCGCGACCTCGGCGGTGAAGCCGGTGTCGATGACCACGGCGCGGTCGTCGTTCACCGCGACCCAGACGAAGTAGTCCATGGGCATCGGTGCGTCGTGCGGGTCGCCGCCGATGAAATGCTCGTGGCGGCGGGCGTCGCGCCTGGCGTAGCGCAGGGCGTAGATTCGATAGGTGGGCTCGGTCATGCCGCGTTCTCCTGGGTTGCCGTGGCGGTCGGGCGCAGGCCGAGCGCGAGCCCGACCATCCAGGCGTCGCGCAGCACGGAAAGATAGTCGCCGGGCTGGTTGGCATCGCCGACCAGGGTGTGGGGGAGGCCGGCCGCCTCGACGGCGGCGAGGGCGTCGCGGTTCGGCAAGGCGCCGACCGCGGCGATGACATGGGTGATGCCGTCGATCCGGTGCGCCGTGCCGCCTTCGGTGAAATGCAGCGTGCCGCCGTCGAGGCGGTCCGCGCGCGCGCCGATGTGGAAGGCCACATCCGCCGCGCGCAGGCGGATCATCATGTCGGTGCGGTTGTTGCGCGCCATGGCGGGCGCGATGGCGGACAGCGCTTCCAGTACGGTAATGCGGCAGCCGCGCAGGGTCAGCATCTCGGCCACTTCCAGCCCGACGATGCCGCCGCCGATCACCGCGACGCCGGCGCCCTCCGGGATCAGCGACGGGTCGGCGATGACGTCCCAGGCCTGGATCGGCGCGGCACCCGGCAGGGCGTAGGGGCGCGGGCGGGCGCCGGTCGCGACCACGACATGGTCCGGCGCGAAGCCGCGGATCATGGCTTCCGTCGCCTCGACGCCGCAGCGGACGCGCACGCCGGCGGCGATCGCCTGGTCCCAGCGCCAGGTCCAGAGAGGGCGCACCTCCTCCTTGTCCGGTGCGGCGACGGCGAGGTGGATCTGGCCGCCGGGGCGTGCGGCCTTCTCCCAGACCTCGACCTCATGCCCGCGCGCGGCGGCGAGGCGGGCCACTTCCATGCCGCCCACACCAGCGCCGAGCACCAGGATGCGCTGCCGTTGCGCTGCCGGGGCCAGCGGCGGTTCGGCGAATTCCGGCGCTTCCAGCTCGGTGCCCAGCATCGGATTGGTGACACAGGCGACGTCGCGTTCCAGGGTCAGCCGCTCGAAGCAGACATTGCAGGAGATGCAGAGCCGGATCGGCACCGCCGATTCCCCGAAGGCCTTGCGCGCCCAATGCGCATCCGCCGTCAGCGCGCGGCCGAGCGAGACATAGTCGGCCGCACCGCTTGCCAGCACGGCTCCCGCGTCCTCGGGCGTCACGATGCGGCCGGCGATGATGGTGGGGATGTCCACGGCCTCGGTGATCGGGCGTGCATGGGGTTCGAGGGTGCGGCGCGGCATCGAGGGCGGCTGGATACAGAAGCGCGACAGCGCCGGGCTCTCATTCGTGCCGCCGGACAGGTCGAGCGCCGTCACCCCCGCCGCTTCCAGCATGCGGGCGAGTTCGACCATCTCCTCGATCGGATAGCCGTCCTCGCAATACTCGGTACAGGAGATGCGGACCCAGAGCGGGAAGTCGGGAAGCGCATCGCGCAGGCGATGCACCGTCTCCAGCAGCAGTCGCGCGCGGTTCTCCAGGCTGCCGCCATATTCGTCGCCGCGCTTGTTGATGCGCGAAGTCAGGAATTGCTGGAACAGGTAGCCATTGGCGGCGTGCAGCTCGACCGCGTCATAGCCTGCCTGCCACAGGCGCCGCGCGGCGGCGACGAAATCCTTCTGAATCTCGACGATCTCGGCCTTGTCCAGCGGCCGCACTGCATCGCCGGTGTTCGGGTTGTGCCAGGGGGATGGGCCCACCGGCTCGGTGTTCAGCACCATCCGCCGTAGCAACCCGCCGCGATGGTTGAGCTGCCCGATGGTCAGGCAGTCATGCCGCTTGATCGCCTCGACCAGCCGCGCCAGGCCGGGGATGAAGCGGTCGTGGTAGAGCCACAGCGAATTGTTGTGGGCGCGGCCGCCGGCGCTGACCGCCATCGCCTCGGTGACGATGGCGGCGACGCCGCCCTTGGCGCGTTCCTCGTAGTAGGCGCGGTCGCGCTCGGTCGAGAGGCCGTCGCTGGTGCTGAAGTTGGTCCCCATCGGCGCCATGACGAGGCGGTTCTTCATGCGAAGGGGACCGATCATCCCCGGCTGCTGCAACAGCGACGGCATGGTCACTTCGCCTTGTCCGCGTCGAGCACCGCCTGCACCGCGGCGGGGTCGCAGGCGATGGACACGCCCGCGCGTTCGAGCTGCAGCTTCATCGGCACGCGGCTGTCCAGCGCCTCCCAGCCGCGGTTCATCGCCTCGTTCATTTCCTCGAGCGTGAGGTTGCAGAAGCGCATGGGCACGCCGAGGTCGCGGCCCATCTGCACGGCGAGCGAGACGTCCTTGTGCGCGAGCTTCAGCGAAAAGGCCGGCGGATCGTATTTGTCGATGAGGAACTGCTCGGTGACACGGTCGAAGGTGCGCCGCCGGCCGAGCGAGCCCTGGCGGATCGCCTTCCACAGATCGAGCGGATCCATCCCCGCCTTCACGCCCATGGAGAAGACCTCGGCCATCGCGGTCTGGATCGCGTAGCCCGCCATGTTGTGCACGAGCTTCGCGACCGTCGCGCTGCCGGTCGGGCCGATATAGGCGGCCTGGTCGCCGAAACTGTCGAGCAGCGGCTTGTACTTGTCGAAGACCGCCTTGTCGCCGCCGACCCAGATGGCGAGCTTGCCGGTCTCCGCCCCCTTCGGCCCGCCGCTGACCGGCGCGTCGAAGCCGAAGGCGCCCTTCTCGGCGAGTGCGGCGGCGAAGCGCTTCACCAGCGCCTGGGAATTGGTCGAGAGGTCGAAATAGGCCGCGCCCTTCCGGGCGCCGGCGAGGATGCCCTCATCGCCGAAGACGACCGGCTCGACCTCCTTGGGGCCGGGCAGGGAGGTGAAGATCACCTCGCATTGCTCGGCGACCGCCTTCGGCGTGTCGGCCCAGACGGCGCCGGCGGCGAGGCGGTTCGCGCCCGCCTCGCGACGGATGTCGTGGACGACGAGCGCATGGCCGGCCTTCTGGATATTGGCGGCCATGAAGGCCCCCATCGTGCCGAGGCCGATGAAACCCACCTTCATGATGTCAGCCCTTCGCCTTGTCCTGGGCCTCGAAGACATCGACCGCGACGTGGGCGGCGGTCATGGCGGAGGGCCAGCCGGAATACAGCGACAGGTGGGTGATGATCTCGCTCACCTCCTCCCGCGTCAGGCCGTTGCCGAGGCCCCGGCCGATATGGCTGTTGAGCTGGTCCTGCCAGCCGAGCGCCACGAGCGCCGCGATGGTGACGATGCTGCGGTCGCGCTTGGATAGCTGCGGCCGTTCCCACACATCGCCGTAGACATAGGTGTTGGTCATTTCCACGAGCTTGGGGAAATGCGGGTTGATGCGGTCGCGGCGGGCGGAAGGCGGGGCGGCCATGGCGGTCTCCTGTGCGGCGTCGCGGTGGCCGCGGCGCGGGGCGGAAGCACGGCGGGCGGAGGACGCGGCGAAGGCAGGCCATGGGCGGCCGACGCCGTAGGGCCGGTCGGCGCGCAGCCAGCGGTCGAAACGTTTCCATCCCGTCGGGTCGCCGTTCGGCGTCCTGGGGATGAGCATTCCAGCCCTGACCCCCCCGGTCCACTGGAATGCCTGCCAGGACCCATAGACGGCGTCTATGCTGCGGCCCCAGGGAGGACGCGAAATGAACCTGCGTCAGTTGGAAGTGTTCCACGCCGTCATGCGCACCGGCACGGTGACGGGGGCAGCGCGCCTGCTCGGCGTCACCCAGCCTTCGGCGAGCAAGGTGCTGAAGCATTGCGAGACCCAGCTTCGGATGCCGCTGTTCCGCCGCGTCGGCGGGCGGTTGCATCCCACGCCGGAGGCCGAGGCCATCCTGCCGGATATCGAGGCGATCTTCGCGCGGCTTGATTCCGTCGGGCGCCAGTTGCGCGACCTGAAGGGCGGGAGCATGGGCACGCTGTCGCTCGCAGGCGCCTTCCCGATCGCCAATGGCTACCTGGCGGCGGCGGTCGCCTCCTTCCTGGCCGAACGGCCGCGCGTGCGGATCGTGCTGCAGGCGCTCACCTCGCCCGAGCTGCTCGACCGCGTAGTCAGCCGGGAGGTGGAACTCGGCGTCGGGCTGGAACCTGTCGTCCATCCGGAGGTGGAGACGGAAGTGCTCGTCTCATCCGGTGTCGCCTGCGTGATGCGGGAGGATCATCCGCTCGCGGCGCAGGAGGAGGTGGCGATCGGCCAGCTCGACGGCATGTCGATCACGACCTTCCTCTCGCGCGCGCCGCTGCGCGGCTATGTGGATCGGGCGCTGTCCGATGCGGGGGTGGTGCCGCGCATCAGCGTGCAGGTCAGCATGTCCATGACCGGCATGGCGCTCGCGTACCACGGGGCGGGGATCGCGCTGGTCGAGCCGTTCCTGCTCAACACATTGCCGCTGCCGGGGCTGGTGGCGCGGCCGCTGAAGCCGCGCATCGAGATGAAGACGCTGCTGATCCGGGCGCGGTCGGCGCCGAGCTCGGCCCTGGTGACGCGCTTCGTCGCGCATCTGCGCAAGGAGGTGCCGAGGCTGCTCGGCACCTGATCAGAGACCGTTTGGAAGGGCCGGTGCCGGATACGGACATGCGCCGCATGGCCCATGTCCGAACGGGCTGTCAGCCGGGCAGCAGGTGGATGCGGCGTTCGGCCGCCCCTTCCACCGCGGCGCGGCTGTAGAGCATCGGCACGTATTCATCCTTCGCCCAGAGCGGGAAAAGGTCGCGGTAATGCGGGCTGGCCGGATCGCCGGATTGCCCGGGCGAGTTGATCGTCCAGCTCCCATCCCAGTTGCCGACATCCAGCACCATGCGCCAGGACACGCCGGACATGACGCGGAAGTCGCTGCCGCGATAGCCGTTGTTGTTGATGGTGAGGTTCGACCCGCCCTTGGGCGCCGGGCCGACATCGAGTTTCGCGGCAATCTCGGGCGGCGCCAGGCGCGACAGCGGGTGGCTGAAATAGCCCTGGTGGATGCGGCCCCAGGACCAATGGGCGGTGTCCGCACCCATGCGCTTTACGGCCTCCTCCCACGCTGCGGCGAGGGTGGTCAGCAGCAGCGCGTCGCGCGCGGCCTTCGGATCGGGACCGAGGCCCGGATCGTCCGCGCTCTCCAGCAGGTCCACGTAGAGCGCGGTGTCGGGCACGGTGATCAGGCGGTTCAGGCCCTCCGGCCCCAGCGCCTTCGGCACGGCGGGGATCAGGTGATTGGTGTACCAGATCTCGAACAGCGCGGCGGGGCCGCTGGTCGCCTCCAGCCGATGGTCCCAGCCGACGAGGAAGGCGCGCGCCTCCGCCGCCATGCTGCCGGTCGCCGTCGCGAGCAGCGCGCAGAGCCGGCGCGCCGGCACGCTCAGCACGTCGGTCTGGAGCTTCAGCGTCTCCTCCACCGACCAGCGCCTGTCGGCGTTCAGCGATTCCGACAGGCGCGAGAAGCGCGCGCCATCGGTCCATTCGAAGCCGGTCTTGTGGTGGCGATGGTCGAAATCGGGCGGCAGGTTCATTTGGTTGGCGGACCCCACCCAGCCGCTCGCCGGATCGGTGAGGGAGGGCAGGGTCGAGGCCTGGATCGTCCCCGCCCATTCGTAGCGCCCGTCGCCCGAGACCGGCATCAGCCCGTCCCAGTTCGGCCGCACCGGCACCTTCGCCGCCGCCTGCCAGGCGATGTGCCCATCGACGGTCGCGACGACATGGTTGGTCGAGGGCGCGCCCCAGCCTTCCAGCGCGGTGCGATACTCCGCCACGGTCGTCGCGGTCAGATAGGCGAGGCTCGCCATGTAGGCGGCCGTGCCCGGCTCCCACCACACGCTGCGCAGAGCATAGGCGCGGCGGTTCGCGGCATCGACATGGAGCACGGGGCCGTGGCGGGTGAAGCGCAGCTCCACCGTGGCGTCCTCCCCGCCACGCACGGGAATGGTCTCGGTGACGACGCGCATCCGCTCCCAGCCCTCGCCATAGCGATAGAGGTCGGGATCGGCCTCGTTCAGCTCATAGACGTAGAGGTCCTCCTGGTCGGAGGGATGGATGGTCAGCGAGAAGGCGAGGCGGTCATTGTGCCCCAGGCTCACGCCCGGGATGGCCGGCTCGCCGGCGCCGATCACGTCGAGGCCCGGCGCCGAGAGATGCGTGACGTAGCGCAGCGAGGGCTGGTCATGGACGCGATGCGGATCGCTCGCCAGGATCGGCCGGCCGGTCGTCGTGCGCGCGGGCGACAGCGCCCAGTTGTTGCTGCCCCATTCGCTGGTGAAGGCCAGCTTCTCCGCCGGGTCGGTGGTGTCGAGCGGATGCGGCTCGCAGCCCATCAGGTAGGTGCGCATCACCTCGGGCGGGATGACGTGCGGGGCGATGCCGTCCGGTACCTGCAAGGTCCATTCGGGTTGCAGGTCGCGATGCAGGCGATCGGTCTCGACGCCGAAGCGCGCGACGATGGCGCTGCGTGTCACCTCGGAATCCGCATTGCGGACTCGGGCGTGGGACCGGCAGCGGACCACGTCCTCCGGCGCCCAGCGCGCCGGCGTCGTGCCGGTCGCGCGGAACTCCAGCGGCAGGCGGTCGGGCTCGCGCGCCACCAGATCGACATAGGCGTTGATGCCGGCAACGAAGGCGGTGGTCCGCGCCTCGGCATCCGGGCCGTAGCAGGCCCATTCGGCTGCCATGTCGCCGCGGTAGAGCAGCAGCCGCGCGGCGCGGTCGCGCTCGACGAAGGCCGCGCCGTAGTCGCCCGCCATCAGCCCCAGCCCGCGCTTGCGCCACAGGTCGATCTGCCACAGCCGGTCGCGCGCGGCGTTGAAGCCCTGGAGGAAGAAGGCGTCGCGCTGGGTCGCGGCGTAGATGTGCGGGATGCCCCAGCGGTCGACGAGGATCTCGGCCGCGGCGTCGAGGCCGGGGAGGGAGAGGCTTTCCTCCGCGATGCCGGTCACGACCCGTGTCCCCCGTGCTTCACAGTTGCTTCCGCACAGAGGGTTCTGTCTGTCATCTCGCCGGTCATCCCATGCAACGCGGCGTCAGTCGTGCCGAGGCGAGGCCGCAGCGTCAATCGCTTGCGGCAGTCCGTTCCGCCATCGGCGGCCTCGGCTATGGCACACCATAGATGGCCGTGTCGGATCGAGAGGGGCTTTGCCCCTCTCGAACTCATCCCAGCAAAGGCCGAAGGGCCTTTGCAAACCTCGACTTCGCGCTTGGCGCGTTCGGCACGGCGACTGCCGAAGCCCGCTCTTGCGCCCGAAACGCGTTGGGAGGGGAATGGGATTCCTGCGCTGCCCGGCGCCAGGTAATGGCTTCCAAAGGCCCTGTGGCCTTTGGCGGGGTGGTTTGGAGGGGCAGAGCCCCTCCAATCTTCCGCCCAACACGAGAGGAGACTCCCCATGCTGGCTGCCCCCGACACCATCACCGGCTGGCATGCCCACATCTACTACGATCCCGCGTCCCGCCCCGCCGCCGAGCGCTTACGGGAGGCGATCGCGCAAGCTTACCCCGAGGCGGTGCTGGGCCGCTGGCACGATGTCCCGGTCGGTCCGCACAGCCGGGCCATGTACCAGGTGGCCTTCCCGCCGGCGCTGTTTCCCACCCTGGCGCCCTTCCTCGCCCTGAACCGCGAAGGGCTGAGCATCCTGCTGCACCCGGAGACTGGCCGGCAAAGGCTGGATCATGAGCAACATGCCCTTTGGATGGGCGATCGGCTCGCCCTCGACACCGCCACCTTGCCCGATTGATCGCCACGGGCGGTTGACCGTGTCATCCCGGAACGGAACCTTCCGCCGGCCTTCCGGGAACAAGGATCTCCGCATGAATACGCCCAGGATCACCAGACGCGCCCTGCCGGCCCTGGCCGCGCTCGCCGCCGCCCCGGCCGCCGCCCAGGCGTCCTGGCCGACCCGCCCCATCCGCTTCGTCGTGCCCTGGCCGCCGGGCGGGTTGAACGACCTGCTCGCCCGCGCCTTCAACGACAAGGTCGGGCCGATCCTCGGCCAGACCATCGTCAACGACTTCAAGGCCGGCGCCGGCGGCCGCATCGGCGTGGCCGAAGTCGCCCGCGCCAACCCCGACGGCTACACCATCGGCATGGGCAATCTCGGCCCGCTCACCATCGCGCCGCACCTGACCCGCGACATGCCCTACGACGTCGCGAAGGACATCGCGCCGGTGATGATGTTCGCCGCCTCGCCCCTGGTTCTCGTCGTGCCGGCCAGCCTGCCGGTGAACACCCTCGCCGAATTCGCCGCGCGCGTGCGGTCGGCGTCCGGGCGCATGAACTACGGCTCGATCGGCGTCGGCTCGCCGCAGCACCTGACCTTCGAACTGATCATCGCCGGCGAGCGGATGCAGATCGAGCACATCCCCTATCGCGGCACCGGCGACAGCATGATCGCCCTGCTCGGCGGCGACATCCAGGCCATGTTCGAAACACTGCCCACCATCCTGCCCGCCATCCGAGATGGACGGGTTCGTGCCCTCGCGGTGACCACGCCGGACCGCGTGCCGCAACTGCCCGATGTGCCGACGCTGGCGGAATCCGGGCATCCGGGCTTCGCGGTCGCAAGCTGGTACGCGGTCATCGCGCCGGCGCGGACGCCCACAGCGATCCTCGACAGGCTCTACGACGTCTATACGCAGGTCGCGACCACGCCGGAGATGCAGAGCTTCCTCGCCGAGCAGGGGCTGATCTACCTGCCGAACACGCGGACCAACTTCGCGGAACGCATCGCGGCGGAAAGCGCGCGCTGGGCGGGGATCATCCGGGATCGGGGAATCAGCGTGAACTGACGGCAAAGGCCGGGGGAGGAACACCTCCCCCGGACCCCCTCCGTTTTCTGTCTGTCACCAGGGCGCACCGACGCGAAGCGATCGCCCATCAGGGGCAGGGCAGGAACCAGTCCAGCAGCGCGGCGTTCATCTCGCGCGGCCAGGTGTGGGCGAGGTCCTCGATTTCCTCGTGGCGCACCGCGGCGCCACCAGCGGCGAGCATCTGCGCGGCACGCTGCGCACTCTCGCAGGGAAACATCCAGTCCTGCGCGCCATGCAGGATGAACAGTGGCAGGCCACGCAAGCGCAGTGGATCGGCAAGCGTCACCATGATCGGATGGAACGCCGCGGCGACCGGCGCCACATGCGTGAAGCGCGCTCCGGCCGACAGGCCGTGCAGATAGGCGAAGGTGCCGCCATCGCTCATGCCCGTCAGCAGGATGCGCGACGCATCGACGGACCATCCCTCCGCCACCTGCGCCATCAGCCGCGCGATGTTCGTCCCATCGAGATCGGGCTCCTGCAAGGACCAGGTGCGCCCGATCGCCGTCGGCGCCAGCAGGATGCAGCCGCGCGACCGCGCATCCCGCAGCCAGGTCCAGAGGAAGCGCCGCCCGTCGCCGCTGCCGCCATGCAGCGCGACGATCAGCGGCGACGGCAGCGCCGTATCGTACGTCTCGGGCACATAAAGCGACGCCCCGCCCCGCGTTCCCGGCGGGCCGCCGAGCGCCATCGTCCCCGTGCCCTCGCGCCCGGGACGAGACAGCGCCACGACCAGCGCCGCATCCTGCTGTGCCGCCTCGGTCAGGAAGAACCGGTTCACCGGCGTCAGGAAGGCGGCGAGGGGATACAGCGCCTCGCAGGCCGGCCCGTACTCCCGCAGGGCGCGGGAGACGGCACGCAGCGGGTCGGGCGTCTCCATCACCCCGCCCAGCGTCCCGATCCCGCGCATCGCCGCTTCGGCCGCACCGTGCAGGCTGTCGCGGACCGGCAGCAGCCCCTCGGGCCAGTCCAACGCCTGCGATGCAGCCAACGCCGGGCCGAGGGGCGACTCCCGCTGGCGCACCGCCTCGGCCAATGCCCCCAGCGTCTCCGGGTCCACCCGCCGCGCCGCGTGTTCCAGCACCGCGAGCGCATCCAGCACCGCCGGCACGAGCCGCCCGATCGCCTCGCCTGCGGCGTCGCGCGCGCCGCTCATGGCCGCGTGGCCTGGGTCACGTCACCCGGCCCAGGCTGCCGGATGGCTGCCGAGCGGCATCGACGGCAGCGCCCAGCGCGCCGGCGTTCCGGACAGGATCGCGGCATGGCGCACCGCGGTCATCCGCCCGAAGCCGCTGTCGGACTCCTCGAGGAACGGCGCGGCGTCGTCGATGCCGGGGGCGGCCAGCCCGTTCTCTACCCGGCCGAGGCGCTTGATCCATTCCCCGGTGCTCGCGAGCGACACGCGCACCAGCCACGACCCGCCCTCGGTCGCCCGCCGCAGCAGCGCGGCCATGGCGCCATAGGCCAGCAGATAGCCCGAGGCGTGGTCCAACGCCTGGCAGGGCAGGGGACGCGGCTTGTCCTCTCCGGCGGCGATGCGTTCGGCATCGTTGATGCCGTCGGCGTTCTGGGTAAGGGAATCGAAGCCCCGCCGCCCCGACCACGGCCCGACATGGCCGAAGGCGGACAGCGACACGCAGACCAAGCCGGGTTTCAGCGCGGCCAGCGCCTCCGGCCCGAAGCCGAGCCCGGAAATCCCACCGGGGCGATAGCCTTGCAGGAACACATCCGCGCCGGCGATGAGGCCGCGCAGCGTCTCCTGCTGCGCCGGATCGCGCAGGTCGAGCGAGGCGCACCGTTTGCCCCGCCCCGTATCCATCACCAGCGGCGGCAGCGAGGGCAGGTGCGGCGAGGTGATGTGCAGGACATCGGCGCCATGGGCGGCGAGCGTCCGCCCCGCGACCGGCCCGGCGATCACCCGCGTCAGGTCCAGCACGCGGATGCCGGCCAACGGCCGCGCGGCCAGCGGCGGCAGTGGCGTCGGCGGCGCATCCCCGATGCGTTCCAGGATGACCGGCGGCAGGGCAGCGATCGCCTGGCCATGCGGGTGCGCGGCCCATTCTTCCAGGCTGCGGGTCATGGTGCCGACCCCGCCCGCCTCGTTCACCGCCGTCTCGGCGTCCTCGGCGCGCCAGGACTGCAGGGCGGCGGTCACCGACTCACGGTCATAGGTGCAGCCGAAGCGCTTGAGCACCGCGTCGCGGTGATGCGGGAAATTCGTGTGCAGCCGCAGCCAGCGGCCGTCGCCGCAGCGATACAGGCCGGCGATGCGGTCCCAGCCCTCATGCACCTCCTGCCCATCGACGCGCAGATGGCGCTCGGAATGGAATTCGGTCAGGGCATGGGCCATGTCGACGGCCACGCGTTGCGCCGGCCCGCCGCGCGCCTGATGGACGGCCGCCGCCGCGACGGCGGAAGCGGCGATGGACGCGACCGCCGATGTGCCCACGGCGAAGGTCGAGGGCTGCACCGGGTCGGCCCCGGTCAGGCTGGTCTCAGATGGCGGCACGCCGCCCAGGGCGAGCAGGTCGGCGAGCGCGATGTCTGGCGATGTCCTCATGCCCGGAGCCTCGCGCCGCGCGGCGCGGGCGTCCAGGGGGGGGGAGGCTAGGCCGTGTACATGGCCTCCACCTCGGCCTGGCGGGCCTCGATCGCGGCGCGGCGCTTCACCTTCATGGTCGGCGTCAGCAGGCCGTTCTCGATGGTGAAGGGCTCGGTGGGTGCGAAGTGGCGGATGCGCTCGATGGTCGAGAGCTTGCCGTTCACCCGCCGCACCGCATCGCCGATCTTCGCCGCCATGCCTTCGGCCGGGACGATCAGGGCGACGAGGGCGGGCTTGCCTTCGCCGGCGACGACGGCGTGGTGGATCTCCGGTTCGGCCATCAGCAGGGATTCGATCTTGGCGGGGCTGACCATGTCGCCGCCCAGCGTCTTGATGAAATCCTTCTTGCGGTCGGTGATGCGCAGGAAGCCGTTCTCCAGCGCGCCGATGTCGCCGGTGTGCAGCCAGGGGTCGGGGTCGCCGGGCAGGGGCGTCAGCGCGGCGGCGGTGGCCTCGGCATTGCCCCAGTAGCCGGTCATGACGAGTTCGCCGCGCACCAGCACCTCGCCATCCTCGGCGATGCGGCATTCGACGCCCTTGAGGGGGCGGCCGACCGTGTGGCGGTCATTGGCCCAGGGGACGTTGACGCTGATGACCGGCCCGGCCTCGGTCTGGCCATAGCCCTGCAGCACCGGCAGGCCGAGGGCGAGGAAGAAGCCGGACAGCTCCGGGTCGAGCCGCGCGCCGCCCGAGACCATGGCGAGCAGCTTGCCGCCGAAGCGGTCGCGCGATTTCTGCCGCACCAGGCGGTCCAGCACGGCATCTTCCAGCCGTTCCAGCAGGCCGAGCTTCGGCCCGTCCATCTTCCGCAGGCCCAGGGCCAGCGTCCGGTCGAACAGTTTCCGCTTGAACGGAGGTTCCTTTTCGAGCCCCAGCAGGATGCGGCCGCGCAGCACCTCGAACAGGCGGGGCACGGCGGTCAGCACGGCGGGCTGGATCTCGGCGAGTTCATGCGCCAGCCGATCGGCGCCGCGGGAATAGACCACCTCCATCCCCACCGAGGGCAGCAGGAAGCCGCCCACGGTATGCTCGTAGGAATGCGACAGCGGCAGGAAGGAGAGATACGGCTTGCCCGCGAAGCCGAGCCGCTCCGCGAGCGGCGCCACCCCGTCCCGGTTCGACAGCAGCGCACGATGCGGCAGCATCACCCCCTTGGGCACGCCCCCGGTGCCGGAGGTGTAGATCAGGCAGGCGAGGCTCTCTCGCGGGGCATTCTCGGCCTCGGCGGCCAGCATGGCGGGGTCTCCCGGGGTCCCCAGCGCCTCCTCCCAGTGATGGGTGACGAGGCCGGGCGCCGAGGGCGCATCCTCGCAGCAGATCAGCAGGTCGAGGCCGTTCGCCAGTTCCGCGCCGGCGAGCACCTTCTCGGCCAGCTTCCGGGTCGAGACGATCGCCACCCGCGCCCCGGAGTCGCGCAGGATATGCGCATGGTCGGAGGGCAGGTTGGTGGTGTAGGTCGGCACGGTCACGCCGCCCATGGCCATGATGGCCGTGTCGGCGACCGGGAATTCCGGCCGGTTCTCGCTGACCAGCATGACGCGGTCGCCGGGGCCGATGCCGCGTGCCCGCAGGAAGGCCGCCACGGAGGCGACCTGCACGGCGAAATCGCCCCAGCGCAGGGAGTGCCAAGCGCCGCCCTTCCAGTGGCGGAACAGGGGACGATCGGGGGTTTCGGCGGCCAGTTGCAGCATCATCGCCGGCAGCGTCGGCCAGCGTCCCGGCGATGGGCTCATCGGATTGCGTCTCTCCCGCGGTTTCCCGTCACATCGGGATGTGGTTCGCACATTACGATGGGGGCGCCTATATGGGGGGCGTGATCATGCGCACTCTCCCCACCCCCGCCTTCGCCCCCCTGGATGCCGGTGCCGCCGAGGCGCCGCTGCCTGTCTGGGACCTCTCCGACCTCTATGCCGGGCCGGACGATCCGAAGCTCGCGGCCGATCTCGACCGCACCGAGGCCGATGCCGCCGCCTTCGAGGCACGGCTCGCCGGCAAGCTCGGTGGCCTGACCGGCGACGCGCTCGCCGCCGCCATCGCGGAATACGAAGTGCTGTGGGAGCGGCTCGGCCGGGTGACGTCCTATGCCGGGCTGCTATTCAGCTCGGATGCGCAGAACCCGGAGAATGGCCGCTTCTACCAGACGATGCAGGAGCGGGTGACCACCATCTCCTCCCGCATGTTGTTCTTCACCCTTGAGATCAACCGACTTGAGGATGCGGCGCTCGAGACGAAGGTGAAGGGCTCGGCGGCGCTGGCCCATTGGCAGTCCTGGCTGCGCGATCTGCGCGTCTTCCGCCCGCACCAGCTCTCCGACGAGGTCGAGAAGCTGCTGCATGAGAAGGAGGTCGCCGGGGCCTCCGCCTGGAACCGCCTGTTCGACGAGACCATCGCGAACATGAAGGTGCCGGTGGATGGGGAGGAACTGACCGTCTCCGCCGCGCTGAACCGCCTGTCCGACCGCGACCGGGATGTGCGGGCGGCGGCGGCGAAGGGCGTCTCCGCGGCCTTCGGGGAGCGGGTGCGGCTGTTCAGCCTGGTCACCAACACCCTCGCGAAGGACAAGGAGATCGACGACAAGTGGCGCCACTATCCGCGCCCGGGATCGTATCGAAACCGCGCGAACATGGTCGAGGACGAGGTGGTGGACGCGCTGGTGAGTGCGGTGACCTCGAACTATGCGCGGCTGTCGCATCGCTACTATCTGATGAAGGCGAAGTGGCTCGGTCTGCCGAAGATGCAGCACTGGGACCGCAACGCCCCGCTGCCGGACGAGGATGATCGCCGCATCCCCTGGCCCGAGGCGGTGGAGCGCGTGCTGACCTCCTACGCCGCCTTCAGCCCGGAGCTGTCGGCGATCGGCAAGCGCTTCTTCGACAAGCCCTGGATCGACGCCGCGCTGCGGCCGGGCAAGGCGAGCGGGGCCTTCGCGCACCCGACCGTGCCGTCCGCGCATCCCTATCTGCTGCTGAACTACCACGGCAAGCAGCGCGACGTGATGACGTTGGCGCATGAGCTGGGGCATGGCGTGCACCAGATCCTGGCCGGCGCGCAGGGCTACCTGCTGTCCTCGACGCCGCTGACGCTGGCCGAGACCGCCTCCGTCTTCGGCGAGATGCTGACCTTCCGCGCCGTGCTGGATGCCGAGACCGACCCCAGGGCTCGCCGCACCATGCTGGCCGGCAAGGTCGAAGACATGCTGAATACGGTGGTCCGGCAGATCGCCTTCTACCGCTTCGAGACGCTGCTGCATGACGAGCGCCGCAAGGGCGAGGTGTCGTCGGAGCGCATCGGCGAGCTGTGGATGCAGGTGCAGACGGAAAGCCTAGGCCCGGCCTTCGAGTTCACCCCGGATTACGCGGTCTACTGGGCCTATATCCCGCACTTCATCCACACGCCCTTCTATGTCTATGCCTACGCCTTCGGGGATTGCCTGGTGAACGCGCTGTACGGCGTGTATCGCGACGGGTCGGTGCCGGATTTCGAGGCGAAGTACCTCGACATGCTGCGCGCCGGCGGGACGAAGCGTCACAAGGAGCTGCTGGCGCCCTTCGGGCTGAATGCCGCCGATCCGGCGTTCTGGAACAAGGGCCTCGACGTGATCAGCGGCTTCATCGACGAGATCGAACGCGCCGATGGCTGACAAGGACGGCAGCACGCTGTTCGGGGAGGCGCGGCGCATGCTGCGCACCTCGAGCGCGGTGGGCGGCATCGCCGCGCGCGTCGCCGGCCAGCGCCTGTTCGGCATGAAGACCGACAAGGCCGCGCATGCGGAGGATCTGAAGGCCATCCTCGGCGGGCTCAAGGGCCCGATGATGAAGGTGGCGCAGTTCCTGTCCACCGTGCCGGACGCTCTGCCGCCCGAATATGCGAAGGAATTGGCAACGCTGCAGGCCAATGCTCCGCCCATGGGCTGGCCTTTCGTGCGGCGGCGCATGGCGAGCGAACTCGGTCCGGCCTGGGAAGCGAGGTTCGCGTCCTTTGAGCGTGAGGCGGCTGCTGCGGCGTCCCTCGGTCAGGTGCATCGCGCCGTGCTGCCCGACGGCACGCGCGTCGCGTGCAAGCTGCAATATCCGGACATGGCGTCGGTCGTGGAGGCCGATCTGCGGCAGCTCAAGATCGCCATGGCGCTGTACCGCCGCATGGACCCGACGCTCGAGAACGACGAAGCCTATATCGAACTGTCCGACCGGCTGCGGGAGGAACTGGACTACACGCGGGAAGCGGCACAGCAGCGCCTCTATGGGCTGATGCTGAAGGATGCACCCGGCGTGCGCGTCCCGACCCCGGTGGAGGGCTTCTGCACCAAGCGGCTGCTGACCATGACCTGGCTCGATGGCCATGCCATCCAGGCGCGCATCGACGAGAACCCGCCGCAGGAGGAGCGCAACGCCTATGCCCGCGCGCTGTTCCGTGCCTGGTATCTGCCGCTGTATCGCTACGGCGTCATTCATGGCGACCCGCATCTGGGGAACTACCAGGTCCGCGGCGACTGCCCGGAGAATGACGGGTTCGGGATCAACCTGCTCGATTTCGGGGTGATCCGCGTCTTCCCCGCACCCTTCATCGGCGGCGTCATCATGCTCTACGAGGCGATGCGCGATGATGATTTCGACAAGGCCGCCGAGGCCTACCGCATCTGGGGCTTCCGCGACCTGAAGCGCGAGACGATGGAAGTGCTGAACACCTGGGCGCGCTTCCTCTACGAGCCGCTGCTCGATGCGCGGGTGCGGCCGATCCAGGTGACGGATGATCCGAACTACGGCCGCAAGATCGCCGAGGAGGTCCATGCCGGCCTGAAGCGGACCGGCGGCGTGCGCGTGCCGCGCGAATTCCCGCTGATGGACCGCGCGGCGATCGGGCTGGGGTCGGTGTTCCTGCGGCTCGGCGCGAAGCTCAACTGGCACGATCTGTTCCACGAGCTGGTCGCTGATTTCGACGCGGTGAAGCTCGCGGAGCGGCAGACGGCGGCACTGGTCGAGGCGGGCGTGCCGGCGGGAGCCTAGAGCATTTCCGGCGAACTTCCGTTCAGCTGCAATGCTCTAGGCATTTGTTTTTGCGAGCATCTTCACCCGTCCAGATGAGTTCATCCGGATAGGATCTGCTCTGGGCGCGTGACGATGTCCGTGGGAGCAGCGGCATGGCGCGTCATCCGTTGATGATCGGCTTGCTTCCGCGGGCGAAGATCGGAGGGGCTCTGCCCCTCCGAACCACCCCGCCAGGGGATTGGATCCCCTGGACCGCAGTCCGTTGGCGCCGGACGGGAAGGTTGTGCTTCGAGCCCCGGGGCGTTTCGGGCGCGGGAGCGGGCCATGGTGTTTCATGCCTCCCGTGGCGCACGGCGCCATGTGGAGGTTTGCAAAGGCCCTTCGGCCTTTGGCGGGGTGGTGTTTGGAGAGGCGGCGTCCCTCCACCTCTACAGTGGACGTGCCAGGGCCATCTGGCGCTACCGCGCCCAATAGGCCAGCTGGCTCGTGTAGTAGCCGCGGAAGACGACCCAGATCGGCCCGCCGCAGGCGATGTTCCGGTTCGCGAGATCGACCATCACCGCGTTCCGGTCCTCGTTGGACATGTTCGCAAGATCGAGCGCACCCGGGGGCTCGCAGGCTTCCGGCGGCGGCACTGCGGGGGCTTCGGCGAGGCGGGTCCGCAGCTCGGCCAGCCGGACTCCGATGATGTTCAGCGCCTGGCTCGACACGATCAGGGCGGCGATGCCGCAGAGCGCCCATCCCAGCAGCGGCGTCAGGCGGGCCCAGAGACGTGCCGCTTCGGCCCAGAACCAGACGACGCCGATGGCGACCAGCGCGATCGAGCCGACCCATTGCCGCGGCAGGATCCAGTAATCCGCCATATAGGAGATCCAGCCGATCAGGACCGAGAGGAGGAGGGACAGCAGGACGAGCAGGGCCGGGGCCTGCAGCCGCGCCGCGCTGCCGCGCAGGCCCGCCGGCAGCAGCAGCGCGCCCATCGCGGCGGCGGTGAAGATGGCGGCGATGGCATAGCTGCCGTCGAGGAACTGCGTGTGGCTGTAATTGGTGAAATTCGCCAGCGGGCCCTGCTGGCGAAGCCATTCGAAGGGGTCCAGGCCGAGATTGGGCTGGCCCCGCAGCCAGGTGAGCGCGCCGAGCAGCAGATACAGGCCGGCGCCGAGGGCCACCAGGCCGGGATTGGCGAAGCGGATCAGGGAGCGCAGGCTGAACGCCTCATGTGTCACCGCCCGATGATGGACATAGGCGACGAGGCACACGACCGGCCAATAGACTGCGAAGTAGACATGCATGGTCGTACCGAAGACGGCCGTGAAGATGCCGAAGAGGAGCATGCCCCAGCTTTCCGGATGCTGCGGCCTCGCGACGTAGTAGAGCAGCAGGCCGGCCGAGGCGGCCGGGATCGGAGCATAGGGGCGCGCTTCGCCCAGAAGATACATGAGGAGATGCTGGCCGGTCAGGGCAGCGACCACGACGATCTGCCACAGGACCGAGAAGCCGAGGACCCGGAACAGCATGATGGCTGAGGAGAACAGGAACACGCCGGACAGGATCGACGGCAGGCGCAGCAGCGTCGCGTCGAGCCCGAGATAGTTCAGCGTCCAATAATTCAGGATGATGTAGATCCCGGTCTGGCCGTGCTGGATGTTGTCGGCCGTTGCCAGGAAAAGGGACCAGGCTTCGCGCGTCGTGGGCTCGGCCGCGTAGGCGAAATGCGTGAATTCATCGATCCAGATCGGCCGGCCGAGCGAGGCATGCAGGCCCACGGCTCCAAGGCCGAGGAGAAACGGCAACGCGCACGCGACCGCATGCACGGCACGGGACACTGTCATGATGCTCCCAACATCCGCACGCAGGCGCGCGCTTCCGATACGAGGTGGTGGCGGCGGCTGATACATACGGTTACGGGTGCGGGATTCCGGCGTCAAGAGCGCCGTTCCTGGCTCTCGTCGGGGGCGGCGGGGCACGTCGCGCGGCGGGCTGACGCCATCCCGGGGCTGCTCCACTCCACAGGGTTTCGGGCTGCGACGGACCACGGGGATGGGCACCGAGCGGTGCGCGGAACCAGGCAGCGCAGGGCGGAAAACGTCTTCCGGTTGCGCTGGACACCCTGCACCGCCCCCTGTAGGTCGCAGGGACGGAATTGGGCGCAGGGAGACCTCCCGCATGAAGCTTGCGGTCCTGAAGGAACGGCGGAGCGGAGAGACCCGCGTCGCGGCAACGCCTGAGACGGTGAAGAAACTCATCGCCATGGGCCTCGATGTCGCGGTGGAGGCCGGGGCGGGCCTGGCCTCCGGCTTCACCGATGCCGCCTATGCCGAGGCCGGGGCCGCGATCGGGGCGGACGCCGCGACGGTGCTGTCCGGCGCCGGCATCGTGTTCAAGGTCCGCGCACCTCTCGGCACCGGGGAAGACGCGGTGGACGAGCTCGCGCTGATCCCGCGCGGGGCGCTGCTGATCGGCACGCTGGGCGCCGATCCGGCGATGGCCGGCACCTATGCGAGGCTCGGCCTCGATGCCTGCGCCATGGAGCTCGCACCGCGCATCACCCGGGCGCAGTCGATGGACGTGCTGTCCTCCCAGGCCAATCTCGCGGGCTACCGCGCGGTGATCGAGGGCGCGGCCGCCTACGACAAGGGCTTTCCGATGATGATGACGGCGGCCGGCACGGTGCCCGCCGCCAATGCCTTCATCATGGGCGCGGGCGTCGCCGGGCTGCAGGCCATCGCGACGGCGCGGCGCCTCGGCGGGCGAGTCTCCGCGACCGATGTGCGGCCGGCGGCGAAGGAGGAGATCAAGTCCCTCGGCGCGTCCTTCGTCGGCTACGAGGATGAGGAGAGCAAGGCGGCCCAGACGGCGGGCGGCTACGCCAAGCAGCTCTCGGCCGAGTTCTATGCGAAGCAGGCCGAGGTGGTGGCCGCCCACATCGCCAAGCAGGATGTCGTGGTCTGCACCGCCCTGGTGCAGGGCCGCAAGGCGCCGACGCTGGTCACCGCGGCCATGGTCGCGTCGATGAAGCCGGGATCGGTGATCGTGGACATTGCCTCGGATGCCGGCGGCAATTGCGCGCTGACGCGGCCGGGCGAGATGATCGTGACCGAGAACGGGGTGAAGATCCTCGGCTTCACCAACTGGGCGGGGCGGCTGCCGGCGGCGGCCTCGGCACTCTATGCGCGCAACCTGCTCACCTTCCTGTCCACCTTCTGGGACAAGGAGGCGAAGGCGCCGAAGCTGCCGGAGGAGGACGACATCGTGAAGGGCGTCACACTCACCCGCGGCGGCGCCGTGGTGCATCCGTCGATGAAGTCGGCGGCATAAGGGGGCAGGGACGATGAACGCAACCGAACTCGCCAACCAGGCGCAGGCCGCGGCGCAGCGCGCGCTGGAACTGGCCGCGCAGGCGCGGATCGCCGCCGAGGCCGTGGCCCCGGTCGCCGCGGCGGCCGAGCCCTTCCTCTATCTGCTGACGATCTTCCTGCTCGCCTGCTTCGTCGGCTACCACGTGGTGTGGAACGTCACCCCGGCGCTGCATTCGCCGCTGATGGGCGTCACCAACGCCATTTCCTCGGTGATCGTGGTGGGCGCGATGCTCGCCGCCGGCACGGCGGATACGACGATCGCGCGGATCTTCGGCTTCATCGCCGTGACGCTTGCCGCGGTGAACATCTTCGGCGGCTTCATGGTGACGCGGCGCATGCTCGCCATGTTCAAGAAGAAGGGGAGCTGAGCCGATGGGTGAGACACTTTCGACCCTCGCCTATCTGGTCGCCTCGGTCCTCTTCATCCTCGCCCTGCGCGGGCTGAGCCACCCGGAGACCAGCCGCCAGGGGAATACCTTCGGCATGGTGGGGATGGGCATCGCCATCCTGGCGACGCTGGCCCACCACGGGATGAGCTTCGGCGGCATCGCGCTGATCATCGTGGGCCTCGCCATCGGCGGGACCATCGGCACCGTCGTCGCGCAGCGCATCCAGATGACGGCGCTGCCGCAGCTCGTCGCAGCCTTCCACTCGCTGGTCGGCATGGCCGCCGTGTTCGTGGCCGCCGGGGCCTTCTATGCGCCGATGTCCTTCGGCATCGGCACGCATGAGCACATCCACACCCAGTCCTTGATCGAAATGTCGCTCGGCGTCGCGATCGGTGCGGTGACGTTCTCGGGGTCGGTCATCGCCTTCGCGAAGCTGGCGGGGAAGATGTCGGGGGCGCCGATCACCTTCCAGGGTCAGCATTGGCTGAACCTCGCGCTCGGCATCCTGCTGCTGGTGCTGATCATCACCTTCGTCGCGACCGGGTCGGGCGTGCTGTTCTGGCTGATCGCGCTGCTGTCCTTCGCGCTCGGCTTCCTGCTGATCATCCCCATCGGCGGGGCGGACATGCCGGTCGTGGTGTCCATGCTGAACAGCTATTCCGGCTGGGCGGCGGCGGGCATCGGCTTCACCATCGGCAACCTGCTGCTGATCATCACCGGCGCGCTGGTCGGCGCCTCGGGCGCCATCCTGTCCTACATCATGTGCAAGGGGATGAACCGCAGCATCATCAACGTGCTGCTGGGCGGGTTCGGGTCCGAGAGCGGGGCGGCCGCTGCGGGCGGCGGCGATACGGACCGGCCGCCGGTCAAGGCCGGGTCGCCGGAAGATGCCGCCTACATGATGAAGAACGCGCAGAAGATCATCATCGTCCCCGGCTACGGCATGGCGGTCGCCCAGGCGCAGCAGGTGCTGCGCGAGATGGCCGACCTGCTGAAGAAGGAAGGGGCGGAGATCAAATACGCCATCCACCCCGTCGCCGGCCGCATGCCCGGCCACATGAACGTGCTGCTGGCCGAGGCCAACGTGCCCTATGATGAGGTCTTCGAACTCGAGGAGATCAATCCGGAATTCGCCGATGCGGATGTGGCCTTCGTGATCGGGGCCAATGACGTGACCAACCCGGCGGCGAAGACGGACAAGTCCTCGGCGATCTACGGCATGCCGATCCTGGATGTGGAGCGCGCGAAGACGGTGTTCTTCGTCAAGCGCGGCATGGCGAGCGGCTATGCCGGCGTGGAGAACGAACTGTTCTACCGCCCGAACACCATGATGCTGTTCGGCGACGCCAAGAAGGTGACCCAGGAGATCGTGCAGTCGCTGCAGAGATAGCCGCCTGATACCAGCCAGCCTTTCGGCTGACTCGGTATCAGAGTCTTGTGGATTTGCGCGCGGCCGCCCCACCAACCCCGCGCGCCATACCGTCCGCCTTGCCGATGACGAGGTCATCAGCAAGGCTCGTCGGTATGATACCCCCGTTCTGCGCGACGGCCGGCCCCTGTGCCGGCCGTCGTCGTTTCATGATGCGGGCCGCCGCGTCGGCAATGTTGCGTTGCATGCCGTGCGAAGGGTAGTTGAAGGAGGGAGAAGCGTCGCCACCGTCGCAGTCCATGGATAGTGGATCATGCAACTTATGGAGGCGCATCTGCTGCAGGAGGTTCTGTTCTACTCGGCTGTCGGCTTCCTAGCGCAGCTTGTCGATGGCGCGATCGGCATGGCTTATGGGCTGACCGCCACGACCGTCATGCTGACCCATGGCGTGACGCCGGCGATGGCCTCGGCCGGCGTGCATGCGGCGGAAGTGGCGACCACGGGGCTTTCCGGCCTGGCGCATTGGCGGCTCGGCCATGTGTTGCCGCGACTGGTGCTGCGCCTCGCGCTGCCGGGCATCGCGGGCGGGGTCATCGGCGCGCTGATTGCGGGCCACCTGCCCATGGCCTGGCTGAAGCCGGCCGTCAGCGCCTATCTGGTGTTCATGGGGCTGCTCATCCTGCGCCGTGCCCTGTTCAACCGTGGCGCCGATGCCGGGCGCACGGACCAGGATGCGGTGCGGATCGGCTTCGGCGGTGGCTTCCTCGACGCCGTCGGAGGAGGGGGATGGGGGCCGCTCGTCACCTCCACGCTGATCGGCCGGGGGCTCGATCCGAAATTCGCCATCGGGTCGTCCAACGCCGCCGAGTTCTTCGTCACCGCCGCGGTCACCACCGCCTTCCTGAGCACCATCGGCCTCGACGTCTGGCCGATCGTGCTCGGCCTCGTCATCGGGGGCGCGATCGCGGCGCCCTTCGCCGCGCTCGCCACGCGCCACATGCCGGCGCGCCCGCTGATGGGCGTCGTCGGCGTGGTGATCACCCTGCTCGCCGGATCGAACCTGGTGCGGGAGGCGATACGCCTGCTCGGCTGATCAGGCGTCGTTGCTCATCAGGCTGGCGCGCAGCTCGGCGCCGCTCGACAGCCAGCCGAAGAACTTTTCCACGTTGAACTCGGTCGCCTGCTGCTGGCCGGGGCCCGCCGCCATGGTCGCGTCCGCCAGCATCACGGGGAAGAACTCGCGGTGATAAGCGTCGCGAATGGTGCTCTCGACGCAGACATTGGTGGCCACGCCGCAGATCAGCAGCGTGCGGATGCGCCGCGCGGCGAGGATCTGCTCCAGACCCGTGCCGGCGAAGCCCGAATAGCGCGACTTGGGCACCACGATGTCGCCGGGCTGGGGCGTCAGCTCCGGGACGATCTCATGGTCCCAGGTGCCGTGGGTGATCAGCTTGCCGGCATAGGCCTCGTTCGCGCGCATGAACTTCAGCGCATTCGACTTGTGGAAGACGGGGGCGGTCTCGGGGGCTTCCCGCTGGTCGGGGGAGAAGCCGTTCTGCAGGTAGATCACCGGGATGCCGGCGGCGCGGCACGCCTCGGCGATGCGGGCGGCCTCCTCGATCACCGGGGCGGCGCCCGAGACGTCGAAGCCGACCAGGTCGATATAGCCGCCCTTCGAGCAATAGGCGTTCTGCATGTCGACGATGATGAGCGCCGTTTCGTCCACGCGGACGGTGACAGGCTCGGGGCGGGCGGGGAGGGTGAGGGTGCGGGTCATGCCGCGGGCATCGCAAGGCGCGTGCCAGGGCGTTCAGCGCAGATCCCGTGGCGGCCAGGGCAGGGCCGCCAGTGGCTGCCCAGGGGCGGCACGCACGAAATTCGTCCAGAATCGGCAGTCCCGCAGGAACCAGCCAGGTCCGGGCGCCGTGCTGACGGACAGTGCTGGGCAGCGCTGCTGCTGCCGTAGCCTCTCGGCCTGTCGCGGCAGCTCGGCGTCGCGGGTGACGGCCGCATTCTCCCACCTCTCCCAGCGCACCATGCCGAGGTCACGGGCGAGCACGAAACGTTCCAAGTGATGGGCCGTTGCGATGTCGGCGCCGCCATAATGCTCGGAGACGATGGCATCGACGGTGATGCTGCCGGTCTGGCCGGTCGCGGCCTCGCGCCAGGGCAGGGCGAGCCGGGTGCGGCGGAAGCGGGTCAGGCTGGCGTCGAATGCGGTCGGGCAGGCCTGGGGGGAGGGCGCGATGCGCAGGCGCATGACGCGGGTAGTCCAGGCGTCACCGGCGCCGGGGCCGGCAAGCAGCCAGCCCTGCCAGCCGCGCCCGCCGCTGCGGCAATCGGGGGAGAGGAACCATTGGACGCCACCGCCGGCATCCTCGGTCATGGCGATGAAGGACGGGCCGGGGCCGAGGGGGATGACCTGCCCGCCATCGCCGCGGCCGCGGTCGTGGGTGCCGAAGCGGCGATTCTCGCCGGCGCCGAAATCGAAAGTCTGCACGGCCGCCGGCACGCCGAGCAGGCTGCCCAGCACGGCGTCCGAGGCCTGATAGCCCTGCGGGATGCTGCGCGCCTGCTGCGCCGCCGGCCAGTCATGGCGGCGATAGGGCATGGGCGCATCCTGGCGCTGGGGCGCGCGGCGCGTGCAGCCGGGCTCGAAGGGGAGCAGGCCGGGCTCCGGGCGCCCGGCGGCGTCGAGGCAGATGCTCTGCACCAGGAAGGGGAGCAGGGCGGATTGCTGGGCGGCGGCGGGCAGACAAGCCCCGGCCAGCAGGACGATGGACAGCAAAAAACCGCGGATCACGGGGGCGCCGTGCCGCGGTTTCCGGCTGCGATCCGCCTTTCCGGGCGGATGGCGGGGCTTCAGAAGCCCTCGCGCTCCAGGCGCTTGCGCTCCACCTTGCGGGCGCGGCGGACGGCCTCGGCGGCCTCGCGCGCACGGCGCTCGGAGGGCTTCTCATAGTGCCGGCGAAGCTTCATCTCGCGGAACACACCTTCCCGCTGGAGCTTCTTCTTCAGCGCCTTGAGCGCCTGATCGATATTGTTGTCACGAACGACGACTTGCACGCGGCGCAACCTCCTGCGCGTTGGGATTGAAAGAAAGGCAATGGACAATCGACGCGACCGGACACCCGGTCTGCGTCGGTTGCAGGATGCTTACCACGATTCGAAGGCGCGCCGGAAGACCTCCCGCACGCGCCGAAGGCCCTATATGCAGTATCGCAGCGCATTTTTCGAGCCCCGAGACGCCATGGCCCTCCTCAAGATCGCCCGCATGGGCCACCCGATCCTCCTCACCCCCGCCGAGGAGGTGGACGACCCGACCGCCCCGGAGATCCGGCGCCTCGTCGCCGACATGGCGCAGACGATGGAGGATGCGGGGGGGATCGGCCTCGCCGCGCCGCAGGTGCATGTGCCGCTGCGGCTGTTCGTCTGGCGCACCGGGGCGGGCGGCGTGTCCGCCCTGATCAACCCCGAACTCGAGCAGGTGGGGGAGGAGACGGAGACGGCCTGGGAGGGCTGCCTGTCCATCCCCGGCCTGCGCGGGGCGGTGCGGCGGGCCAGCCGGCTGCGCTTCCGTGGCGTCGACATCGACGGAAGGCCGATCGAGGGTGAGGCTGCCGGCTTGGTCGCACGGGTGATGCAGCACGAGACGGATCATCTCGACGGCATCCTCTACCCGATGCGCATGGAGGATCTGTCCCTGTTCGGTTTCACCGAGGAGCTGTCGCGCGCGGCGAATGCGCGCGCGGCGGCGAAGGAGGCATGATGGAAGCCCTGAACGAGAGCGACCGCGCCGGGCGCGACGCGGCCATCCGGGCGATGCTGCCCCTGGTGCCGGCCACGGGCTGGACCGCGCGAACCATCGCCGCCGGCCTGCACGCGGCCGGGCTGCCGGAGGAGGAGGCGAGCTTCCTGTTCCCCCGCGGCGTCCTTTCGGCCATTGCGGCGTGGCGGGACCTGACGGATCGGGAGATGGTCGCGGCGGCCGGGGATGTCTCGGCCCTGCGCGTATCGGCGCGGGTGCGGGCACTCGTGGCGGCGCGGCTGGCACTGATCGCGCCGCACAAGGAGGCGGCACGCCAGGCGGCGGCGCTGCTGGCTCTGCCGTGGAACGCGCCCGCCGCGCTGCGCGGCGCGGCGCGGACGGCAGATGCGATCTGGGTGGCGGCGGGGGATGTCTCGGACGATCTGTCCCGCTACACGCGGCGGGCGACGCTCGCCGCGATCCTGGCCGCGACGCTGGCCTTCTTCCTGCATGACGAGAGCGAGGATATCGGCCCGACCCTGGCCTTCCTGGACCGTCGCCTGGCCGATCTGGCGCGGGTGCAGCGCTGCCGGCGACCGCGCAAGAAGGCCGAAGCGGCGTAAGCTGCGGCGCCACATGCAGTGCACCCCGCAAATCCCTGCAACAACAGGCGATTGAAACAATTTTTCCGTAGTCTCCGCGCGTCGTCCTCGCTATGGAACGCAGGCAGGAACCGCTTCGCCGCGTGCCCGGGGGAATCGGGGTGCGCGTTGCCGGGGCGGTCCACCCCGATGCAACCGAGGGAGCGCGCCGCGCCCATGATGAAGACTAGGACGAAGACCGTCGTTGCCGCGCTGTGCGGCGCCCTGATCGCCGGGCCGGCGATGGCCGATGCCTGCCTGCGTCCGGAGGAGCGGAGCGCGCTCGAGATGCGCGCCCTGCGGTCCTACCTGATGGTGGCGGCGCTGCAGTGCCGGACCGTCTACAACGCGCCGGAGGGGTACAACAACTTCCTCCGCCGCTTCGGCAGTGACCTGTCGGCGGCAGACCGCATCGCGGCGACGCACTTCCAGCGCTCCTATGGCGGCGCGTCGCGCGGCGGGCGCCTTGACCAGTACAACACGGTCATGGCGAACGAGCATTCCGAGGATGCGATGCGCGCCGGCTCCTTCTTCTGCCGCGATGCCCAGCCGCTGTTCCAGCAGGTGGTGACGCTGCAGGCGACGGAACTCGCGACCTTCGCCGTGCAGCGCAACATCATCCAGAGCTACTCGGTGCCGGACTGCTCGGCGGCGCCGGCCCGCGGCGCGACACGCACGGCGGCCCGCCGCGGCCGCTGATCGCGCCCAGGCTGAGACGAGAGGGGCGGTCCGGGAACGGGCCGCCCTTTTTCGTTGGGGGCTCTTTCGACGCAGGCGATTGGAGAGAGGTACTGCCCCTGTTGTATGTCTCGGGTGCGGTGTCCGTTGCCCGGTCGGGTCGTGGCTGCGGTGGCGCGCGGTAGGCCGAAACCCCCTGGGGTGAACGAGCCCGCTCCAAACGCCCTTCAGGCGCACTGCCGGCCTTCGGCGCCATTCTGGCAATAGTGCAGGGCGCTCAAGCAGGTCCTGTCCGGATGAAGCCATCCGGACAGGTGAAGATGCCCGCAAGAACAGACACCGAGAGCATTGCAGGTGAACGGAAGTTCGTCGGAAATGCTCTCGGCTGAGGTGGGCGGAGGCCCTTCAGCCTTTGCTGGGGAGAATCCGAGAGGGGCAAAGCCTCTCCCGGTTCCGCCGTTCGGGAAGACGCCCGACCTTCAGCGTAGGATGATCTCGACCCGCCGGTTCTGCGGTTCGCGGACATTCTCGGGCGTCGGCACCAGCGGCTGGCTTTCGCCGAGCGCGGTGATCACGATGTCCTGCTGCGCGACGCCCAGGCGCACCAGCTCGGCGGCGACGATGTCCGCGCGGCGGCGCGACAGGGCCTGGTTGTACTGCACGGTGCCGGTGCGATCGGCGTGGCCGGCGACCTCGATGCGGGTGCTGCGCTGGGCGCGGACCTGCTGGGCTGCTTCGGCGATGATCTGACGGGCGCGTTCGGTCAGCGTGGCGCTGTTCCAGTCGAAGAAGACGATGAAGCTGCGCTGCTGCACGGGGGCGGCGGCGGGGGGCGGCGCTGCGGGGGCCGATGGCGCGTTGAAGGCATAGCGCAGGCCGAGCATCAGCGACTGCTGGTAGGAATCGGGCTCGACCGTGCCACGGGCCACGGTGGCGCCCGTGTTGGGATTGTCGAATCGAACCTGCAGTCGCGGCTGGAGCGTGCCGACGAAGCGGTATTCGGCGGTCACCGCCAAGCCCGGCAGGAATTCCAGCGGGAAGGCGAGGCCGGCGATGCCCTGGTAGGCGAACTGGCCGTCGCTGTCGTCGACGGTCATGCGGAGGGCGCCGTTCTGGCTGTAGCCGCGTATGCTGGACCAGTCGGTGACCATGTAGCCGGCCCCGACGCCGACATAGGGCATGACCGGGCCGATCTGGATCAGATCGACCAGCACATTGCCCATGACCCCCCAACTCTCCTGACGGCCGCTGATGCCGCCATCGGCCCACCAGCCGGCAACACCCGTGGCACCGTCCGTGTCGTTGGTGCGGTAATTGCCTTCGATCTCTGCGCGGAGCCCGTTGCCGAAGCCCCAGCCGAGACTGAGCACCCCCGCGAATCCGGGCTGGAAGCCGACCGTCGCCTGGTTGCCGTAGCCGGCGGCGGCGAGGCCGGTCACGGCCGTCGAGTCGAGGCCGAGTCCCGTATTGGGAAGAAGGTTGAAGCCGGCGCCTCCGGCAACATAGGGGCCCTCGACGAACTGGGCCTGTGCGGCGAAAGGCGCGGCCAGCAAGGCGAAGGCGAGGGCCGTGCCGGGAAGGCGACGGCGCAGACGGGGAGAGGCGGCAGGCATGGTTCGACTATACCGCATGAATCGCGACGGACACTGGCTGATCATTTGGGATGCTTCAATGCAGAAGGGGGCGCCTTGCGGCGCCCCCTTCCGGTCTCCGACGCTGATGCGGTGATCAGCGGAGGATGATTTCCACGCGGCGGTTCTGCGGCTCGCGGGTGTTGTCCGGGGTCGGGACCAGCAGGTTGGTCTCGCCGAAGCCGCGGGCGACGATCTGGTTGCGGGGGATGCCCAGGCGAACCAGCTCGGCAGCCACGTTGTTCGCGCGGCGGATCGACAGGCCCATGTTGTACTGCGCCGAACCCGAGGTGTCGGTGTAGCCGTTGACCTCGAGGCGGGTGACCTGCTGGGTGCGCGAGGCCTGCGCCGCTTCCGCGATGATCTGGCGGGCGCGGTCGGTCAGGTTGTCGCGGTTCCAGTCGAAGAACACCAGGAAGGTGCGGGCCGGCGGCGGGGCAACCACGGGCGCGGCCACCGGGGCGGCGGTGCGGCCGAAGTTGTAGCGGACGCCGAACAGCAGCGACCAGTTGTAGTTGTCAGCCGGGAACTTCACCGATTCACGAGCATTGTAGGCCTGCCCGTTGACCGAGAAGTTGCCGTTGGCGCGGCCGTCGATGTCCTCGTTCGCCGTGCCGAAGAAGCGGCCTTCGGCGGTCAGCGCCAGGCCCGGAACGGCCTGGATCGGGAAGGCGAGACCGAGGATCGCCTGGTAGGCGAAGGCGCCGTTGGTGCCGCCGACATTCACCGTGCCGGAGTTGCCGCCCGAGTTCTGACGGAAGCCGACGCTGTCGTAGTCGTGCCAGGCATAGCCGGCGCCGACGCCGACATAGGGGAGCACCGGGCCGAGGTTGAAGTCATACAGCGCGTTGACCATCAGGCCCCAGGTGGTGGCGGTGCCACCGGCGCGCGGCGTGTTCACGCCGTTCACCTTGATGGTGTCGACGTCGTTGTTGCGGTAGTTGCCCTCGAGTTCGATGCGCAGGCCGTTGCCGAAGCCGTAGCCGACCGAGAGAACGCCGGCCCAGCCCCACTCGAAGGAGATCGAGGTGCGGTCACCATCGGCGGTGTCGAGATAGTTGGTCCCGAGGCCGGCACCGATGTAGATGCCCTGCACCCGCGGATCCCAGCTCTGCGCGTTCGCGGTCGCGGCCATCGGCAGCGACAGCAGCGTCGCGGCAAGAAGCGCCTTCTTCAGGCTCATTGGTATTCTCCTGCTCGGGGCCCTTCGGGGCCGGAAGATCTGTTCGAAGTCCGACCGCCTGTGGCGCAACCGGCTCGACACGGTTGCTTTTTAGCACTCTGTGCGGCCCGCGCCAGGGCTCGCCACAGGAACGCTGTCCGGTGTTGCGGCTTTGCCACGGTCAGGGGTGGCAAATCGGTCACAAGCCGGAGAGGGCGGCCTCATCCGACAGCGCGGCCAGGCTGCCATGAGCCAGAAGGCGGTTTGCATGACCCATCTTGCGTCCGGCGCGGGCCTCGGCCTTGCCGTAGAGATGCGGGACCACGCCCTTCATGCGCAGCAGGCGCGGCCAGGCGGCGAGTCCCTCGGGGCCGATGAGGTTGCGCATGACCGCGTCGTGATGGCGTTCCGGGCTCGCCAGGGGCAGGCCGGCGACGGCGCGGATGTGCTGCTCGAATTGCGACGCGGCGCAGGCATCCATCGTCCAATGGCCGGAATTGTGCGGGCGCGGGGCGATCTCGTTGCCCAGAAGGCGGCCATCGGGAAGGAGGAACATCTCGAGTGCCACGAGACCGATGAGTTCGAGTCCCTCGGCAACCGCGGCGACATGGGAGATCGCCGCCTCCGCCACGGCGGCGGGGACGCGCGCCGGTGCGAAGGAGAGGTCGAGGATATGGTGCGCGTGGCGGTTCTCGGCCGCGTCGAAGACGGCGATGGTGCCGTCCTCACCGCGTGCGGCGATGGCCGAGACCTCGGCGGCGAAGGGCACGAAGGCTTCGAGGATCAGCGGCTTGGGTGCGAGTCGCGCAAAGGCGGGGGCGAGGTCCGAGGCCTCCCGCAGCACGGCCTGGCCGCGGCCGTCATAGCCGAGGCGCGTCGTCTTCAGCACCGCGGGCAGTCCGAGTGCGGCGACGGCGGCGTGGAGATCCTCCTCCGACTCGACCAGCCGCCAGGGCGCAACAGGCACGCCGATGCGGTCCAGGAAGGCCTTCTCCGCCGCGCGGTCCTGGCAGGTGGCGAGCGCGGCGAGGCCGGGGCGGCAGAGGACCAGGCCGGCCAATGCCTCGAGCGCCGCGGCGGGGACGTTCTCGAACTCGAAGGTGACGACGGCGACGGAGGCGGCGAAGCGGGCCAGCGCCTCGCGATCCTCATAGGCCGCCACGGTGCGGTGCGCGGCGACCTGCATGCCGGGCGAATCGGCCTCGGGCGCATAGACGTGGCAGGCATAGCCGAGTCGTGCCGCGGCCAGCGCGGACATCCGGCCAAGCTGGCCGCCGCCGAGAATGCCGATGATCGATCCCGGGGGGAGGGGGAAGGCACTCATGCCGGGGCGTCCGGCACGGCGTCGGTCTGGGTCGTGCGCCAGGCCTCGAGCCGTTGCGCCAGCGCCGGGTCCGACAGGGCGAGAATGGCACCGGCGAGCAGCCCGGCATTGATCGCGCCCGGCTTGCCGATGGCGAGCGTCCCGACCGGAACGCCGCCGGGCATCTGGACGATCGAAAGCAGGGAATCCATGCCCTTGAGCGCATGGCTTTCGACCGGCACGCCGAGCACCGGCAGTGCCGTCATGGACGCGGCCATGCCCGGCAGATGCGCCGCCCCGCCGGCGCCGGCGATGATGACCTTGAGGCCGCGCCCTGCCGCCGCCTTCGCATAGGCCACCAGCCGGTCCGGCGTGCGGTGGGCGGAGACCACCCGCGTCTCATGCGGCACGCCGAGCCTTTCCAGCGTCTCGGCGGCGTGGCGCATCGTCTCCCAATCGGAACGGCTGCCCATGATGATCCCGACCAGCGGTGCCGGGGGCGTGTCACCTGTCATTCACTTCACCGTCAGTCGAAGGGGGCATCGGCCCCGTGCGGACGCCCCGGGACCGCGCGCACGGCGCGCGCAGGCATCCCTGCCGGCAGTCGCTGCCGATCGGGCAGCGGACGGCGCGAAGCCTTGCCGCGGTGATCCGCGGCGCCCGGCGTCCAGGGCACAATTACGCGATAATATCGGGGACAAGGCGGCCTTCGAGCCAGGCGATCTCGTCCTTCAGCTTCAGCTTGCGCTTCTTCAGCCGCTGCAACTGCAACTGATCCACCGGCGACCCGTCCAGTCGCGCGATGACGGTATCGAGGTCGCGGTGCTCGCTGCGCAGTTCATGCAGGCGGCGCAGCATCGCGTCACGGTCGGCAATCATGGCCGGCGGCCCCGGAACGAAGTTGAAGGTGCAATCCCACCACCATCGCCCTTAACATGATCGGGCCGGGGCGCGACAGGCCATTCCCGGATCTGCGCCCCTCGGCCCGACACGCGGTCACCTGCCGTGCTCGGCCATGGAGAAGAGGACGCGTCAAGCATGCCCATGAATGCCCGGATCGCTTCCCTCGAGCAGCGCCACGCGGCGCTGGAACGCCGGATCGTCGATGAGGACAACAGGCCCCGGCCCAACCACATGGAACTGTCCCGCCTGAAGCTCGAGAAACTCCGGCTGAAGGAAGAGATGCAACGTCTGCGGTCGGGCAAGCCGCATTGAGTTTTCCCTAGACCCTCAGACGGCGGGGGCGGCCCATCCGGGCCGCTTGCCTTCGCGCCCCGCCCGGGCGCGCCCAGGACGCGTGTCGGTCTGGGCGCGGTCGCGCCTTGCGCTCCCGGATCGCGGCGGTGCCGCGATCCGACTGCGTGGCCAGCACTGCCCAACGCGCTGCAGTCTCAGGCCGCATCCTCGGTCGGTGGGGGCGGCGTCAGGCTACCGCCGGCGGCCTGGATGGCGGCATTCAGGTCGCCCTGGCTGCACAGCCCCAGGATCACCGGGTCGCGCGGCTTGATGTTCGCGGTGTTCCAATGGGTCTTGTCGCGGACCTTGGCGATGGTGTCCTTCGTGGTGCCAAGCAGCTTCGCCACCACGGCATCCGGCAGCATCGGGTAGTTGCGCAGCAGGAAGGCGATCCCGTCCGGCCGGTCATTGCGCTTGGACACCGGCGTGTAGCGGCCGCCCTTCGCACGCTGCTTCGGCAGGACGATGGAACTTTCCAGCAGGTGCAGGCGGGCATTGGGATCGGCCTCGCAGCGCAGGATCTCCTCCCGCGTCAACTGGCCGGAGGCGACCGGATCGAAGCCGACGATACCCTGCGCCACCTCACCATCCGCGATAGCCTGGATCTCAAGCGGATGCATGCCGACGAAATCGGCGATCTGCTCGAAGGAGAGCGACGTCTTGTCGATCAGCCAAACGGCAGTGGCCTTCGGCATGAGCGGCTGGGGCATGGGTGGACCTCGGATGGCCGGAGGGGCGGCAGGAGCGAACCCCCGCGACAAATGTGGCGCTTCGTATAATGAGGCGCCGTGGCAGGGTCAAAGCCTTGATGGGAAAGGAAGCGCAATGCCCGCGATCCATGACGAGGAACTGCCGCGCCGGCGGCAGGCACTGGAAAAGCCGCGCTTCGACGGATGGGACGTGGCACAGCTCCAGGACTACATCGCCGAGCTGAAGGACGAAATCACCCGGGCCGAGGCCGCCATCGGGGCGCGGAACGACCATCGGGCGGCGGCGGAGGCGTTCTTCCGCAAGCCGTGACGGGTAGGGGCGGAGAGGGATTCTGTTGCCCTCCAATGGCGCTGCCGGAGGCCGAGAGGGCTCCCGTACCGCCGCTGTCGTAGTTGGAGGGGCTCCGCCCCTCCAGGCCGCCCCGCCAGGTGCTTGGAGCACCTGGACCGCGGTCTTTTGGCGCCCGGCACGACAGGCATTCCGCTCCCGCCGAGCCCGCTTCGTGCGCAGAGGCGGGTCTCGGCGTCATTCTGCGGGGGGCGCGAGGCGCCATGTCGAGGTTTCCACAGGTCTTGCGGCCTATGCGGGCCCCTATTCACGTCGCCAGGCACCGTGAAGGGGAGGCCCATGGTGGGGCCGGTCCGGCAGGGGCAAGGCGCCTCTCGGTTGTGCGCTTCGGGAAGAGGTCCGGCACGCCCCAAATCCGCCGCCGGTCCCTTGTCGGCGGAGTGCGGTGGGGCGATGTGGACAGCATGGATACGATGGTCCCGCTGGCCGAGGCCGGCATCCGCCCCGTTTTCGACAACAGCTATGCCCGGCTGCCGGAGCGGCTGTTCGCTCGGCTGCCGCCGACCCCGGTCAGCGCGCCACGGCTGCTGCGGCTGAACCGGGCGCTGGCGGAGGAGC
This sequence comes from Roseomonas alba, assembly GCF_019430885.1. Classification (GTDB taxonomy): domain Bacteria; phylum Pseudomonadota; class Alphaproteobacteria; order Acetobacterales; family Acetobacteraceae; genus Neoroseomonas; species Neoroseomonas alba. The sequence goes on from NZ_JAHYBZ010000001.1 coordinate 828,895, forward strand.
TGGGGCTCGATCCGGACTGGCTCGCCAGCGAGGCCGGGGTTGCGATGTTGTCCGGCAACCTGGTGCCGCCGGGGGCCGAACCCATCGCCCAGGCCTATGCCGGGCACCAGTTCGGGCATTTCAACCCCAGCCTGGGCGACGGGCGCGCCATCCTGCTCGGGGAGGTCGTGACGCCGGATGGGGCGCGGCGCGACATCCAGTTGAAGGGGTCGGGGCCGACGCCCTTCTCGCGCCGGGGCGATGGGCGGGCGGCCGTCGGGCCGGTGCTGCGGGAGTATCTGATCAGCGAGGCGATGGCGGCCTTCGGGATTCCGACGACGCGGTCGCTCGCGGCGGTGGCGACGGGGGATTTCGTGTTCCGCGAAGGGGCGCTGCCCGGGGCGGTGCTGACGCGTGTGGCTGCCAGCCATATCCGCGTCGGGACCTTCCAGTATTTCGCGGCACGGCGTGACCATGATGCGCTGCGCGTGCTGCTGGACACGGCGATCGCGCGGCATGACCCGGCGGCGGGGGAGGCAGCCAATCCGGCGCTCGCCTTCCTCGAAGGCGTCGCGGCGCGGCAGGCGGAGCTGATCGCGCGCTGGATGCTGGTGGGCTTCATCCATGGGGTGATGAACACCGACAACTGTGCGGTGTCGGGCGAGACCATCGACTACGGGCCCTGTGCCTTCATGGAGGCGTATCACCCGGAGACGGTGTTTTCCTCGATCGACCAGCAGGGTCGATACGCCTACGGCAACCAGCCGGCGATCGCGCATTGGAACCTGGCGCGGCTGGCGGAATGCCTGCTGCCGTTGATCGATGCCGACGAGAATGCCGCGATCGAGGCAGCGCAGGGCGCGCTGTCGACCTATGCTGCGCGGTTCGGGGCAGCGTGGCGGGACGGACTGCTGCGCAAGATCGGATTGGGGCCGGCGGAAGACGGCGATGAGGAGCTGCTGCAGGACCTGCTGCTGCGCATGGCGGATGGCAAGGCGGATTTCACCCTGACCTTCCGGCGGCTGGCGGATGCGGCGGATGATGTCGCGGCGGATGGTGTGGTGCGGGCACTGTTCGCGGATCCGGCGGCCTATGATGGCTGGGCGCCGGGATGGCGCCTGCGGCTGGCGCGGGAGCCGGCGGGGCGGGGGCTGGCGATGCGGGCGGTCAATCCGCTCTACATCCCGCGCAATCACCTGGTGGAGGAGGCGCTGGCGGCCGCGGTATCCCGCGACGATCTCGGCCCCTTCGAGGCGTTGCTGGCGGTGATCCAGCGCCCCTTCGAGGAGCAGCCGGGTCGGGAGCGCTACGCGCAGCCCGCGCGCCCCGAGGAACGTGTCACGGCCACCTTCTGCGGCACATAGCCTGGATGGACGACCGCGTCGGGTCAGCCTGACAGGCTGACAGACAGAAAACGGAGGGGGTCCGGGGGAGGTGTTCCTCCCCCGGCCTTTCCTTCGGCGTCAGGCCGCCTGAGCGGTCTCCGCCTGCGCCTCGATCGCCGGGCGCCCCGCCTGGACCGTGATGCGGCGCGGCTTCAGGGATTCCGGCACCACGCGCTTCAGCTGCACATGGAGCAGGCCGTTCGCGAGGTCTGCGCCCTCGACCACGATGTGATCGGCGAGGACGAATCGGCGTTCGAAGGCGCGGCCGGCGATGCCGCGGTGCAGGAACCGCGTGCGGTCCTCGGTCTGCGGCTGCGGGCGGCCGGCGACGGTGAGGGTGTTCTCCTGGGCCGTGATCTCGATATCGGCCTCGGAGAAGCCCGCCACAGCCATGGTCAGCACGTAGCTGTCATCGCCGGTCTTCTCGATGTTGTAGGGGGGGTAGCCGGTCGCGTCGGAGACGTTGCGCGCATTGTCCATCAGGCGCGCGAGGCGGTCGAAGCCGATGGCGGACCGGAACAGGGGGGAGAAGTCGATCGCGTTCATACGAGAACCTCCTGCGGTAGCAAGGTTCGTTGCGGGGCGGATCCGGACTCATTGGGCCCCCGATCGGGCGACCCTGCCGTTCCGCGCCGGCGGCCCTCTGGGGCGCCGCCGGCTTCGAGGAGTTGGGTGGCGGCGCCGTGCCGTTCAAGTGGGGGCGGCGGCGAGGAGGCGGGCGGCCTTTTCGCGGATCGGCGCGAGATGGGTGAAGAGGGCGACATGGCCGGCGCCGTCGATGGCGAGGTGCTCGGCGCCGGGGATGCCCCGTGCGGCGGCGTCGCCATGGGAGGGCGGCACGATGTCGTCGGCGCGCCCGTGGATGACGAGGGTCGGGGCAGCGACCCGGTCGAAGGGAATGGGGGCGAGCGTGCCGAAGCGGGTGATGTCGTTGATCGTGCCGGGCAGGCGGTCCGCCAGGTGGTCGAAGACGCCGGCCTGAAGGGCGCGGAACAGCGGACCGGCGGTCGGGTCGGCCATGGTGCGCGCCCGTAGGCCGGGGTCAGGGATGGCCCGGGCGGCCGCGGCCGCGGGGTTGCGGCGAGTGCGCCAGCGCAGCAGTGGCGGCAGGAGAGGCAGCCGGGCGAGCCGGGCCATCATGCGCAGCCGCGAGAGGATGGCGGGTGGCGTCTCCAGGCGGCCCGTGCAGGCCGAGACAAGGATCAGGGCGCGGCAGCGTTCCGGGTGACGGATCGCGAAATGCAGCGCGGAGGGCCCGCCGGCGGAGACCGCGGCGACGGCGGCGGAGGCGATGCCGAGCCGGTCGAGCAGGGCGGCGAGGGCGTCGGCCTGGTCCTCGGCGCTCTCGCCGACCGGGAGTGGCGAGCCGAGATAGCCGGGACGCGACACCGCGACCACGCGATGGCCGGACGCGTCGGCGAGCAGGGCGCGCGCCAGGAGGCCGGACTGGTCATGCCCGCCCATGCCGCCATGGATCGCGAGCAGGGCCGGGCCTTCGCCGCTGACGACGGCCTCGATCGGGCCGCGCGCGGTGTCGAGGATGGTGGGCGTGCCCGCCTGTGCCGTCATTTCCGGGCGCGCAGGATCAGGAACAGCGGCGCGATCCGGGTGTCGGCGACCGCCGGCACGCGTTCTGCGGTCTCCGGATCCGCGACCGGCTCCTCGGCCGCTTCCAGCCGCAGGCCGCTGCCGGCCACGGCGTTCAGCCACCAGGCGAGCGACCGGTCGAAGCGCGGGACCTGGAAGGGCTGCCAGGCGTCGCGCAGGGCCGGCGGGGCGCCGGAGAAGCGCCAGCGTTCGACCGCACCGTCGGGCAGGGCGGCCTCGCGCAACTCGATGGCATAGGCGTGGCCGGTGGCGTCGCGCAGGACACGGCGGCCGGGGCCCATGAAGCTCGGGTGCAGAATGGAGAATTGCAGGAAGCCGCCGGGGCGGAGGATGCGGGCGGCCTCGGCCAGCGCCTGTTCGGGGCGCGGGACGTCCATCAGGCACATGAAGGCGGTGGCGAAGTCGAAGGCGCCGTCCGGGAAAGGCAGGGACAGGGCGCTGCCGTTCACGAAGCGGATGCCGCGCGGGTCGGCGGCCTCGGTCGCCGCGGCGGCAGCAAGGAAGGAAGGCGCCACATCGAGCGCGGTCATGTGCGCGCCGCGGTCGGCTACGGCGCGGGTGTTGGTCGCCTCACCACAGCCGATGTCGAGGCCGCGCAGGCCTTCGACCCGCGGCAGGATGCGCAGGAAGGCCGGCGTGTTGACGTGGTCGCGGTAGAGGTCCCAGCCGGCGCGCGACAGCGCGATCCAGGCGGGCGCATTCGCCTCCCAGAGGCGGGCCACCTGGGCGGGGTCGGTCGCGACCTCCTCGCCGCCCAGGGGCATGGAAGGGTCAGCCCTTCTTGCGGGCGCCGAGGCCGATGCCGGCGAACTTCTTGTTGAACTTCGCGATCTGGCCGCCGGTGTCGATCACGCGCTGCTGGCCGGTCCAGGCCGGATGCGACTTCGGATCGATGTCCAGGCGCAGCGTGTCGCCGGCCTTGCCCATGCAGGAGCGAGTCTTGTACTCGGTCCCGTCGGTCATGATGATCGTGATCTCGTGGTAGTCCGGATGGATATCGGGCTTCATGGGGCGACACTCATGCAGAAACGCCCGACGATGCCGACCGGCGGGCAGGGAAGGGGGCGTATAGGGGAGCGGCGGCGCGGACGCAACTCGGAGCCCGCATGGAACGTCCGGCACGGGCCCGTGCCGGACTTCCGCGGCGGCCTCTCAGTCCGCCGCGATCTCCCCCCGCTCGATCACATAGGTCTGTTCGACCAGGGGGCGGAGCAGCTCCGGGTTGGATTCCGTGATCAGGATGGCGACGTCGGGCAGGGCGGCGCGCAGGCGTTTCAGCGCATCCGCATACCGTAGCGCCAGCGCCGGGGCGAGGCCCTGGAAGGGCTCGTCCAGCAGCACCGCACGGGTGCCGACCATGAGCGCCCGGCCGAGGGCGACCATCTTGCCCTGGCCGCCGGACAGGCCGGCGGCCTTGCGCGGGGCCAGGTCCTTCAGCTCCGGCAGCAGGGCATAGACGCGTTCGAGGCGGCGGCTGATCTCGGCCTGGTCGAGCTTCAGCACCTGCGCGGGCAACAGCATGTTGTCCTCGACGGTGAAGGAGCCGAAGAGGCGGCGCTCCTCCGGGGCATAGCCGATGCCGTGCCGGGGGCGGTGGTGCGGGGGCAGGCGGGTCTCGTCCTCCCCGTCGATCATCACTTGGCCGGTGCTGGCGGGAACCAGGCCCATCAGGGTGCGCAGCGTCGTGGTCTTGCCCGCCCCGTTGCGGCCGATGAGCGCGACACGACCGCCGGCGGGGACGTGAAGCGAGACGTTGCGCAGCACCGGCACGCCGGCGATGGCGACGGAGACGCCGGAAAGGTCAAGCATGGCGTTCGATCCCGATGACGTCGCGCTGCACGGCGGGGTCGGCGAGGACCTGCTGCGGCGGGCCGAGGGCGGCGATGCGCCCCTGGCTCCAGACCGCGACGCGGTCGGCGAAGCGTTCGACCACGTCCATGTCGTGTTCAACGAAGACAGCGGTGACCTTCGCGTCGCGCAGCACGTTCACCAGCGTCTCGACGATCGCCATCTTCTCGGACGCCGCGACGCCGGAGGTTGGCTCATCCATCAGCAGCAGGCGGGGCTTGAGCGCCACCGCCATGGCGATGTCGGCGAGCTTGCGCGCGCCTTCGTTCAGCGCATCGGCGCGGGTCGCCGCAATGCCGGCGAGGCCGAAGCGGTCGAGCAGGTCGCGCGCTTCCTCCCGGTAGCGCGGGCGCAGCAGTGGGGTCAGCGGCGACCAGATGCCGTCGCGCGAGGCGACGGCCAGGGCGATGTTCTGCTCGACCGTATGCTCGGTGAAGAGCTGCGGTAGCTGGAAGGACCGGGCGATGCCGCGCTTGACGATGGCGCGCGGCGACAGGCCGGTGATGCGGCTGCCCTCATAGGCGATGTCGCCGGCATTGGGGCGGAGATAGCCGGTCGTCATGTTGATGAAGGTGGTCTTGCCGGCGCCGTTGGGACCGATGATGGCGAGGAACTCGCCCCGCATCACGGCGAGGTCGATGCCATCCGCCGCCCGGACACCGCCGAAGGCGAGACGCAGGCCGCTGGCCTGGAGGAGGACCTCGCTCATCGTCCACGCCCCCCGCCAATGGCCCGCGCGGCCATGCCCCACAACCCGCCCGGGGCGAAGAGGATGACCAGCAGAAGCACCGCACCAAGGATCATCTGCCAGGCATCGGCGAAGGAGGCGGCGGCATAGACGCGCACCAGCTCATAGGCGGCAGCCCCCAGGAAGGGTCCGAGCACGCCGCCCGCCCCGCCCAGGATGGCGATGAAGACAAGCTCGCCGGAGGAGGTCCAGTAGGCGAGTAGCGGCGTGACGTGACGCGAGGTCATGGCGATGATCGCGCCGCCGATCCCCCCCAGCACCGCCGACATGACATAGGCCGCGAGGAGGACGCCGCGGGCCGGCACGCCCATGAATTCGAGGCGCGTCTCGCGCGTCTTGATGCCGGCGAGCGCCTCGCCCATCGGGGAGGCGAGATACAGGCGCAGCAACAGCCCCAGGACGAAGGCGAGGCCGAGGGCGATGCCGAAGATCGTCCATTCGAAGGTGGCGAGGTCCAGGCGCTGGCCGGCGATGGGCATGGCCTCGACCCGGATGCCGTCGCTGCCCTTGGTGATGGCGTAGAGCTTCTCCAGCAGAGAATAGAACACCATGGCCATGGCGAGGTTCAGCATGCCGAAGAAGATCTGCCGGTAGCGCGTGACGAACAGGCCGATGACCAGGCCGAGCATCCCCGCCCCGGCCGCGGCGATCGCCAGCAGCAGCACCGCGTCATTCACCTGCGGGGCGAGGAAGGCCACCACATAGGCGCCGAAGGCGATGTAGAGGGCATGGCCGAAGGAGACCTGGCCCGCGCGCAGCAGCAGCAGGATGCCGAGCACCGCGATGCCCTTGGCGAGCGCGATGGTGAGCACGAAGCGCAGCCAGGGCGCCATCACCGCGGCCGCGATCATCGCGGCCGCCAGCAGCAGCGCAAGGAAAGGTTCGATCTTCCTCATACCCGGCGCGTCTCCGTCACGCCGAACAGCCCCTGCGGACGGACCAGCAGCACCAGCACCATGATGATGTAGGGGACCACGACCTCGAATTCCGGTTCGAAATAGACGGCGACGGACCGGCCCATGCCCATCATCAGGGAGGTGAGCGCCGCGCCCTCGATCTGCCCGAGCCCCGCAGTCGCGACGACCGCAAAGGACAGCACGATGGTCTGCGCGCCGATGCCCGGCACCAGCGCCGCGGTGGGCGAGGACAGCGCCCCGCCGAGGGCGGCGAGCATCGCGCCGAAGGTGAAGGTCAGCAGGAACACCTTCGCCGCGTCGATGCCCATCGCCGTGGCGGCTTCGCGATCCGTGGTCACGGCGACGATGACGCGCCCGGTCAGGGTGCGGCGCAGGAACCAGGCGAGGCCGAGCAGCGTCACCACCGCGAAGCCCGGCAGCACGAAGAGCTGATAGTTGGTGAAGGGGATGAAGTCCTGGCCGAAGGGGATGTCGATGGTCCCGAGCATCGTCATCGGCGTGTCGTGGTGGATCGGCTGCACGCCCCAGACCAGCTTCTGCACATCCTCGAGGATCATGAAGAGCGCGAAGGTGACGAGAAGCTGCACCACTTCCTCCTGCGCGTAGATCCGGCGCAGCAGGAAGCGTTCGATCAGCGGGCCGAGGATCGCGCCGACCAGCGCCGCCGAGAGCACCAGCGTCGGGATCGAGGCCCAGTTCGGCAGGCCGAGACCCGTGAGGAAAATGCCGATCGAGGCCGCCGCATAGGCCCCGATCGCATAGAGGGAGCCATGCGCGACATTGACGATGCGCAGTACCCCGAAGACCAGGTTGAGCCCCACCGCGACGAGGAAGATCAGCCCTGCGGAGGAGAGCCCGTCCAGCACGGCCAGGCCGAGCAGAAGGCCATTGTCCTGGAACCACTCGGCCATGGCGCGCGCCGCCTCAGATCGAGCGGCCGGCGGAGGCGACGAAGTCGGGCTTCAGAGTCTTCAGCCAGTCGGTGCTCTTCTGCCCGACCGGGGCGGAGACCGTCTCGCCCTTGTAGAGCATCATGTCCTTCGGCACGGAGAAGCCGAAGTCGGCGTTGAAGGTGGACAGGCCGACGATCTGGTCCTCGAGACCCTGGCCATCCTCGCGCAGCGTGATGGTCGAGGTAGGGGTCGGGAAGGTCAGGCCGCGGAAGGCATGGGCGAGTTCGGCATCGGACGGCCAGCCGCCGTTCTTCGCCGCGACCGCCTTTTCCACGCCGGCCTTCAGCGCCCACATCGCCTGGGCCATGTGGTGGCAGGGGTAGATCGGGTACTCGTTGTTGCGCTGGCGATAGGCGTTGACGAAGCTGCGGAACAGCTCGGGGTTCGCCGGCGCGGGGTGGTTGTTCCAGTGATCGCCGCGCGTGCCGATGATGTGCCCTTCCGGCATGGTGCGGCCGAGCGTCGGCAGCGAGGCTTCGGCGACCGGCAGCACGAAGGTCGAGCGTTCGAACAGGCGCCGTTCGGTCGCCTGGCGGATCAGCGTGACCAGTTCCCCGCCCCAGGAGGTGGACAGGATCACATCCGGGCGCAGGGCGAGCAGGCGGGTGATTTCGGTCGAGAAGTCGGTGGAGCCGAAGCGGGGGAACATCTCGGCCACCACGCGCACGCCGGGCTTCAGCGCGTCCATGCCGGCCTTCCACAGCTCCCACGAATCGCGGCCCCAGGCGTAGTCCTGGTTGATCACCGCGACGGTGCGGAAGTCGGGCTTGTGCTTCAGCAGGTACAGCAGCGGGGCAAGCACCTCGGGCGTGCCGTAGCCCTGGGTGCGGAAGGCGTATTCATAGCGGTTCTCCTCGAAGATCCGCTGGGTGCCGCAATCCCACAGCAGCATCACCTTGTTGAGCTCGCGCGACAGCGGCGTGCAGGCGAGGCAGGAGCCGGAGGAGATCGACTGCAGCAGGACGTTCACGCCCTCGGACTGCACGAGGCGGCGCATCTCGCCCACCAGATGGTCGGTGCCCGGGGCCTCGTCCACGAAGGTCGCGCGGACCGGCACGCCGGCGATGCCGCCGGCGGCGTTGATCTGGTCCACCAGCATCTCGCAGGCCTTGCGCGACGGCACGCCGAACACCGAGGCAGGACCGGAGAGGAAGGTGGTCACGCCGATCTTCAGCTCAGCAGGCTTCTGGGCCGGCTGCGCCGAGAGCGTGGCCGGCAGCAGCACGCCGCCGAATCCGGCAACAAGCGCCTCGCGGCGCGACAGGGTCGCGGTCATGGGTCCCTCCCTCAAGGGTGTTTCCGGGTTGGTCCCGGAGGTTCGCGCGCAGCATGACCGGGCCGGGCGGCGCTGTGAAGCATGTTGCGCGCACCAACCGATCGGCCAGGCGATTTCATCCGGACGGGATCTGCGCGGAGCATTCTTCGCTCGCGCCGGATCGGCCGCAGTCGGCCACCCCTATCCGGGATGCTGTCGCGGGGCGGCCGGATGGAGGGGCGGGCTGGTGCCGTTTGACCGAAAAATGCTCTAGCGTCCGCGCCATTCACATGCGGCGGAGGCCATGACCTCGATCCTCTCCATCCAGTCCTGGGTCGCCTATGGGCATGTCGGCAATGCCAGCGCGATCTTCCCGTTGCAGCGCCTGGGGGCGGAGGTGTGGGGCATCCACACCGTGCAGTTCTCGAATCACACGGGCTATGGCGCCTGGCGCGGCCAGGTCTTCGGCGCGGAACTGATCCACGATTGCGTGAGTGGCATCGAGGAGCGCGGCGTGCTGCCGCGCTGTGACGCGGTGCTGTCGGGCTATATGGGCTCGGCCGAGATCGGGGCGGCGATCCTGGAGGCCGCGCGGCGCGTGAAGGCGGCGAATCCGGCGGCGCTGTGGTGCTGCGATCCGGTGATCGGGGATGTCGGGCGCGGCATCTTCGTCCGCCCGGGCATCCCGGAATTCCTGCGCGACGAGGCCCTGCCGGCGGCCGACATCATCACGCCGAACCAGTTCGAACTGGAATGGCTGACCGGCCGCGCGGTGACGACGCTCGACCAGGCCAAGGCGGCGGTGACCGCGTTGCAGGCGCGCGGGCCGCGCTGCGTGCTGGTGACCTCCCTGCGCCTGAACGATACGCCGGAGGGCGAGATCGGCATGCTGGCCGGGGAGGGCGGGCGCTTCTGGCGGCTGGCCACGCCGATGCTGCCGGTCTCGGTGAATGGGGCCGGCGATGCGATCGCCGCGCTGTTCCTGTTCCACCGGCTGCGCGGCGGGGCGGATGCGGCGCTGTCGGCGGCCGCGTCGTCCATCTTCGGGCTGCTGCGGCGGACGGCCGAGGCGGGGTCGCGGGAGATCCTGACGGTCGCGGCGCAGGAGGAGTTCGTCGCCCCCTCCCGCGTCTTCAGCGCCGAAGCCTGCTGATGCGGGCGCGTCAGGTGACCAGCGCGTCGTATTCCCGGATGGTGAGTACGACGTCCTGGAAGTCGTTGTCGCTGGCGCCGCTCACCTCGTCCTCAAATCCGATCCACAGGCCGTCGCTGCCGGGGGCCAGGCCCGAGAGCACGTGGGTCGCGGCATCCGGGTTGAAGGCGGCGATGGAATGGAAGATCGCCGCATCCGCCAGGTCGCCCGCGCTGGCGCTGTGCAGCACCCAGCCCGTGTCGTCATCCGCCCAGCGGAAGGACAGGTCGTCCGGCAGCGCGCCATAGGCCCGATCGCCATCCTGGATGAGGAAGAAGGCGATGCTCTCGCCCGCGAGCGGGGTGCCGAGGAAGGATGTGGAGCCGGCCATCGCATCATCCGACGCATTGCCGAACAGGATCGAGACGTCGGAGATCGTGCCATCGGGGGCGATGCGATAGCTGCCGATGGTGTTGCGATAGCCGGTGACGGCGCCGTCCAGCGTGACCGTGAAGCTCGCCAGGCCGTCGCCCTGCAGGAGCATGTCATCCGCGATGCCATTGATCGCGCCGGCATCGACCGTCACTTCCTCCGACAACGCCGGCAGGTAGGGGATGAAGCTGAGATGCGTGAAGGCATCGTCGCCGAGGCCACGCATCGCGGTGACGAAGTCGCCGCCCGCAAAATCGCCGGCCAGGTGGAAGCTGCCGCCGTCGAGGCCGATGGCCACGCCGTCCGCATCCGTAGTGACAAGGACGCTGTCGCGTGCCGCACGGATGCCGAGGATCTGCACCGCATTGTCGAAGCCCAGATCGAGCACCCGATCGCCGTCGAGGTCGGCCAGCGTGTCGCGTAGCAGGCTGCGCCCTGCACCGAAGGTGATGACATCTTCCCCGGCGCCGCCGCTGATCGTGTCGTTGCCGATACCACCTTCGATCGTGTCGATGCCCGCCCCGGCGCTGAGCAGGTTGTCGGCATCATTGCCGATCAGCCGGTCATTGCCGCTGCCGGTGATGAGGTTGCTGACCAGGGAGCGCGTGTCGCCGTTGTAGAGCAGCGCGTTGTAGATGTTGCCCTGCGCCTGGAATTCCGGCGTGCCTTCCGGGGCCGCGTCGTTGAGATCCGCGATCTGGGCGGAGGAGAAGCGGAGCCATTGGCCGGGCCTGAGGTCGGCGAACTGGTCGTCGGCGAAGTTGCTGAGGTCGTAGGTAGCCGTCGCTCCCTGGGTCCAGACCGTGGAGAAGATCTTCCCGGTCTCGCTGGCGCCGGTGAACGGGGCGGCCTCGCCATTGATGTACTGCTGCCCCGTCAGGGCGTCCCAGGTGTAGACCGCCGCGGTGCCGACCTTGCTGAAATTGGCCCCGTAATAGGCCTGCAGCGCGGCGATGTCGTACATCATGTAGCTCTGCGGCGCGGAGCCGACCCAGGCCTCGGTCGCCCCTTCGGTATCGGCGCCGAAGTAGCTGGCGTAGGTCATGACCGCGAACTCGTTGTCGTTCCGGTCGTCCGACAGCGCGCCGCTCAGGCTCGGGTCGTGGCCGTGCTTCAGGCCGAAGGCATGACCCATCTCATGCATGATGGTGTTGAAGTGATCGGTACCGAAATAGGTGGCGGTCGGCGGATTGCCGTTGCCGCCGAGCCAGGTGTCAGCGGCAGTGCGGTAGTCCTGCGGCGAATAGCTGCCGGCATTCGGCGGAAACCCGGAGAAGGAGCCGGTTCCCGTGAAATTCCCGAAGCGGAAGGTGGCATTCGCCGCCTCGCTCGAATCGAGCTCCTGGAAGGTGAGGTTCGTGTAGAGCGACACGAGGCCGAAGGCGCTGCGGACCGCATCGACCTGGATGTCGGTGAGCGGCGTGAAGCCCGCGAAGGGATCGTCGCCGTCGTCGTCATCCTCGTCGCTGCCGCCGTCGACCGGATAGCCGCCCGGCGTGTTGAGGTAGGCGTCGGTCGTGGTGGGGAACGCGTAGCTGATGACCGTGGCTGCCTCGTCGCCCCCGAAGCTTGTCGTCCAGCGCAGGTCCACCATGACCGCGCGGATGTTCGCATCGAGGCCGCTGGAATCGAAGGTGCCCCCGTAGATCCCCCCCTTGGCCCCGTCGTCGATTTCGCCCGCCATTCTCTTCCCTCGGCAAAGTCGGTGAAAAAACAACGCCCTGCCGGTGGAGCAGGGCGCGGCGCCGAACAACGCTGGGTAGCATGGAGACGTATAACTTCGCCTGCATCAACCCATGCCGCTGGCGGGATGATGCATGAATAAGCTCACATTCGCGTGATCCGAGGGGGGTTGCGCTGCCCGTCGCCGTGACGGCGCAACCCACGGCAGCGAAGGGCCTCAGACGCGGTTGCGCGTGACCAGCCGGCCCGGCTTCTCGCCCGTCGCGCCCTTGCCGGCCACGAAGACCGGCACACCGTTCGCCCAGACTTCCTCGATGCCCTCGGCGGCCTGCTTCGGCTCCTCGAAGGTTGCCTTGTCGATGACGGTGTCGGGGTCGAACAGCACGAGGTCGGCATAGGCGCCTTCGCGGATCTCGCCGCGGTCGATCATGCCGAAGAGGTTCGCGGTGCGGCCGGTCATCTTGTGGATGGCGGTCTCGAGGTTGAACAGGCGCAGCTCGCGCGAATAGTGGCCGAGCACGCGGGGGAAGGTGCCCCACAGGCGCGGATGCGGATGCGCGTCGTGCGGGATGCCATCCGAACCGATCACCGACATCGGATGGGCCATGATGCGGCGGACGTCTTCCTCATCCATCTGCCAGGTCACCTGGCCGGCGGGCAGCAGGCGCTGGGCGGCCTGGCGGATGTCGGTGTTCCAGCCGCGCGCGATGTCCGAGAGATACTTGCCCGACATTTCCGGATGCGGGATCGACCAGGTGATCATCACCTTGAGGTCGTCGCGCAGCCGGTCCGGCATCAGCACGGTGGAGCCGGCCGGATAGGGGTACATGTCGAAATACATGTCCTGCGTCTGGTTGTAGATCTCGATCAGCGGCAGGGTCTGGGTCGAGCGGCCGTAATTCTCCGGCATCGAGCATTTGTGGTGGCTGACCCAGACCGGCACGCCGACGCGCTTGCCGATCTTCGCGGTCTCCTCGATCGAGGCGAGGACGCGGTCGGCTTCGTCGCGCATATGCGTGACATAGAGGCCGTTGAAGGTGCGCAGCGGCTCGGCGACGGCGATGACCTCCTCGGTCGTCGCATGCATGTTGGGCGGGTAGTACAGGCCGGTGGAGAAGCCCGAGGCGCCTTCCGCCAGCGAGTTCTTCACCCGCAGGCGCATGTGCTCGATCTCGGAATCCTTGGCGGTGCGCATCACGTCGCCGTCCATGGCCTCCACGCGCAGCGTCTGGTGGCCGACCAGGGCGTAGGTGTTCACCTCGGAACCGCGCTTCTTCAGCTCATGCGCGTAGTCGCCGAAGCTGTCGAAACGCCACCAGCCATCCTCGCCGATCAGGTCGAGCGGGGGCGGCGGGACGCGCTTGAAGGTGGCCGGCGAGAGCGAGACGCCGCAATTGCCGACGACCACGGTGGTGACACCCTGGCTGATCTTGCAGGTCATGCATTCGGGCCCGCACATCACCGCGCGGTCGTCATGGGTATGGGCGTCAATGAAGCCGGGGGCGAGGGCCTTGCCGTTCGCCATCACCTCGCGGTCGGCGGTCGCGCCGCCGAGGTCGCCCACGCCGACGATCCGGTCGCCGGTCACGCCCACATCGCCGCGGCGGCGCGGGCCGCCCGTGCCGTCGAAGATCGTCGCATCGCGGATGATGAGGTCGCAGCGCAAGGCCATGGTCGCAGATCCCAAGGGAGGTAAGCAGCCAATGATGGACCGGGCCGCTGCCGGGCGAAACCCCGCGACCGCGGCCGGACCGATTCCGGCTACGGCGCGCGCAGCGAACCGTCGGCGGCAAAGGCCGCGAGGGACCGGACCGCGCTGTGGTAGCCGATCTCGATGATCTCCTCGACGCGGTCGAAGTCGAGGAAGCGGATATGGCCGAGCGGCGGCTGGATCACGAGGTCCGGGCGGTCGAGGGTCAGACGGCCCTCGGTGATGCGGCTTTCCATGATGTTGATGGAGGCGAGGAGCACCTCGAAGATGTTGGGCATCGGTTCCTCGCACGGTGGTCGGCGCGCGGCCTGATCGCGAGGAGGGGCATCGGGCGCCTGGAGCCGCGCGGCGAGGTCCTGGATCGCCTGGCGCAGGGTCTGTGCCCAGCCGGGCCAGGCGCCAGGTTCCGCCGCCGAGGGCTCCCGCATCAGGATGGGCTTGAGGTTCTTGCCCTCCACGATGCCGTGGTTGAGGTCCACGGCGATGACGGCCTCGGCGCCCAGGGCGCGCGCGGCCGTGACCGGAACGGGGTTCACGAGCCCGCCATCGACGAGGATACGGCCGTTCCAGCGGACCGGCGTGAGGATGCCGGGCACCGAGATGCTGGCGCGCACGGCGTCGATCACGTCGCCGCTGCTGATGACGACTTCCTCGCCGCTGGCGACATCGGTGGCGACGGCGGCGAAGGGTTTCGGCAGCGCCGCGATGGTTTCGGAGGGCACATGACTGCGGACCAGTTCGCTGATGCGCGCCCCGTCGAGTAGGCCCGATTTCGGCAGCACGACATCGAAGAAGGAGGCGACGCGCCGGCGGTCGAAGGACTGGAAGGTGGCCGCCAGGCTGTCGAGCTTCCCTGCCGCATAGACCGCGCCGATCAGCGCGCCGATGCTGGTGCCGGCGACGACGTCGACCGGGATCCTGGCTTCGTGCAGGGCGCGCAGCACGCCGATATGCGCGAGGCCCCGCGCGGAGCCGCTGCCCAGCGCAAGGCCGATCGTCTTCCCGGCGCGTGGCGCGGCATGCGGCATCGACGTCTTCATCCTGCTCCCGCGCCATCCGGCATCCGCAGCGGCGGCGCCTCCAGATTCGGGCCGCGATCGATGGTTGTCCATGCCGGGCCGGCCGCCTGCGGGGTCACCACAGCGGCCGCGGCGCGGCAAAGGCAGGGGCTGCCTGGGCTTTTCGCCGGCATCGGGCGGGAGCCGGCCGGGAACCACGATTCGCAACAGGTGAACCAGTTCTAGTGGCGGCTTGGCCTGCCAGACACCATATGTAGTGACGTGGACGGCGAATCACTGATAGCGTGTCGCAACACCGGGGCGGCGCGAGGGGGCGCCCTCCTGACGGGGACAGATGCAATGGACGGTATGCAGGCCGGTGCCCTTCGGGCGCCGAACGGGATGGTGCGGCCTTTGCCCGGGGGAGCCTTCGGGGAGGAGAAACTGCCGCCGCGCCCGCTCGATGCCGGCATGGGACTCGCCGTTGCGCGCCGCACCGTGTTCCGCCCGGACGATGCCGAATGCTTCGGCCGCGTCGCCGACCGCGTTTCCGAAGGCAACATGTCGCTGCTGGGCCGGGCGCTCTCGCCGCGGGATCGCATCGAGCGCGACCGGCTGCGCAACGCGATCGCCACGGGCGCGCTGATCACCTCCGGCCGGCACCTCCAGCATGGCGATGCGCAGCAGGCCAGCCGCAACATGGAGGTCTTCACCAATTGCGCGACGGCCATCGCCTCCTTCACCAAGTTCTACCTGCTGCTGAACGGATCGGGCGTCGGCCGGGCCTATGACGACGCGCTGATGGCGGTGGATTGGGCGCGCGCGCCGCGCGTGCTGCTGCGCCTGTCGCGCGACCATGCCGATTTTCCGCACGACCGCGCGGCGCTGCACCGCTTCGGCACCGAATTCGGCCTGCTGCCCTGGGGCGCGGCCGAGGCCGACACCGACGAGGCCGCCATCCGCGCCTTCATCGACCGCGAATGGACGGATGCGGCCCCCGCCGACGCGATCCGCGTGATCATCGAGGACAGCCGCGAAGGTTGGGCCAAGGCGATCGAGACCATTGAGAGCCTCGCCTTCGCAGGGGCCGAGGACCGGACGCTGCTGCTCGATTTCTCGGCCATCCGCCCGCGTGGGGCGCCGATCGGCGGCATGCAGGGTCGGCCGGCCTCGGGCCCGCTGTCGCTGATGCGCGCGGTGATGGCGATCCGGCGTGATGTCATCGAACCCGCGCGCGACGGCCGCCTGCCGGATGCCTGGGAACAGGCGATGCTGGTCGATCACTTCCTGTCGGTGGAAGTGCAGGTCGGCGGCGCCCGTCGTGCCGCGCGCATGGCGACGAAGAACTGGCGCGACCCGGGCATCATCCGCTTCATCCGGGCGAAGTCCGAGGGCGGGCTGTGGACGGCGAACAACTCGGTGATGGTCGATGCCGCCTTCTGGCGCGGCGTGCAGGCTGCCCGCGCCGGGTCCGCGCGCGCCGAGGACCGCCGCGCGCTGGAGGTCTTCGAGGAAGTCACCCGTTGCGCCTTCGTCAATGGCGAGCCCGGCTTCATCAATGGCGACATGCTGGAGGACCACCGCACCGGCCGCGCGCGGGAAAAGCCCGTGCACCATGACGGTCGCGACGTCCGGTCGCAGCGCTACCAGGTGGACCAGGCCGCCGCACTTCTCGCGGATCTGTCGGCGCGCGCGGCCGAGGCGCATTTCCCCTGCACGACCAATCCCTGCGGCGAGATCGTGCTGCACGTGACCGGCGGCTATTGCGTCATCGCCGATTTCGCGCCGCTGCTGGCCTGCCCGGTCGATCCGGCGAGCGTGCTGCCCGGCATCATGCCCGATGCCATGGCGGCGGAATGGGATAACCGCGTCGAGGACGCCGTGCGCCTTGGCGTGCGTTTCCTGATGCGGGCGAATTCCATGGATGCGCTCTATGGCGAGGAGGTGCGGCGCACCAACCGCATGGGGATCGGCCCGACCGGTCTGCATGAATGGGCCTGGGCGCGGTTCGGCCTCGGCTTCGACGATCTGCTGGACGAGGACAGATCCGCACCGTTCTGGGAGGCGCTGGCCCGCTTCTCCGAGGCCGCGAAGGACGAGGCGGACGCCTATGCCGAGGAACTCGGCCGGGTGCGGCCCTTCACGGTGACGACGGTGAAGCCGGCGGGCACGACCTCGAAGCTGTTCGGCCTGACCGAGGGCGCGCACCTGCCGGCCCGCCGCCAGTATCTGCGCTGGGTGCAGTTCAAGGGCACCAAGGGCGAGTCCGGCAACTGGCTGTCGGATTCCGACCCGCTGCTCGCGGATTACGAGGCGCGCGGCTATCCGGTGCGGGCGCTGCGCTCCTTCCCCGGCATGTCGATCGTCGGCTTCCCGACCCTGCCGCTGATCCAGCGCCTGGGCGTCGGCGACCGGCTGAAGACCGCGCCGGAAGCGAGCCCGGAAGACCAGTATCGCTGGCTCGCCCTGATGGAACGCCACTGGATCGGGGCGGAGCGGGGGAACCAGATCTCTTACACGCTGAAGGTCTATACCGACCGGCACGATCTGGAGGCCTTCCGCGACATGCTGCTGACGCATCAGCCGCATGTGCGCTGCTGCGCGGTGCTGCCGTCGGCGCCGGACGCGGCCCTCGGCTACGAATACCTGCCCGAGGAGGAAGTCACCGAGGAAGAGTTCCAGGCGATCGTCGCCGCGATCCGCGATCCCGCGCTGCATGAGGCGCTGGACATGGCGCATCTGGCCTGCGCGAGCGGGGTCTGCCCGATATGACAGCGCGACTTGGAGGAGGGGGGCTTCGCTCCTCTTGCAAGTCTCGCGGGCGGTGTCCGTTGCCCGGTGCGGTGCCGCTGGGGAGGCCGAAGCCCTCTGGGGTGAACGAGCCCGCTTCAAACCTCACCCCGCCTGGGGCCCCATTGACGTTGCAGGGCAACGTCGATGGGCTCCCAGGCCACGGATGGTCTGGATCACCGGCACCTGGTTCATGGCAGGACGGCCGCACGAGGCCGAGCCCTGCGCTTCGGGCGCGAGAGCGAGTCCCGGCACGCATTCCGGCCGGGATGCCAGGCGCCAAATCGAGGGTTGCAAAGGCCCCTCGGCCTTTGCTGGGACAGGGATCGGGGAAGGGGCAAAGCCCCAGCGCGCTCCCGCCGTCAGGGCCTCATCTGCACCCATATGGGGCGGCCCCCAGCGACCTCATTCCGCCGCGATCACACCCGCCCGTCGCGTCATCCCGGCCGACCCGTCCGCCGGCAGGCACTGTCGCACCTGGGATTCCACCCGGATGCGCGTGACCAGCTTCGACAGCCCGCGGATATGCGTCGTCCAGGTCGCCAGTGACATGCGCATCTCGCGCTCGCCTTCCTCGGTGAGCTCGAACCGGTAGAGCTGCGGCTCCTCCAGCCGGAACGCCGCCGGGCCAGTCCAGTCGCCCGACGCGATCCAGGCCGGGAAGTCGTAGTGCAGCACCGCCTCGGTGGGCGCGAGGATCTCCTCCTCCGTCAGCCCCGTGGCGTGGATCAGGCGGATGAAGCTGTGGAAGTCGGCCCAGAAGCGGTCGAAATCCGGGATGGTCGCCGGCACGCCCTTCGCGTCCAGCAGCGCGCGCGATGCCTTCATGGCCGCGTCGCACACCGCGTCCCAGATGAAGAAGGAGGCGATGGCACGATACCGGTACATCAGGTTGTCGCCGATATCCCCACGGCCGAGCTTCTGGAAGTTCTCCTCCTGCGCATAGAAGTCGATGCAGGCGTCGCGCGTGGGAAACAGCTCACCCTTGGTCTCGCCGACGAAGGCGTCAAGGAAGCCTCGCACCGTCTCGTCGCCTTCCTCCAGCGCCGGCAGCATCGCCTTCCACCATTCGGCGTTGGTGATGCCGTGCGCGCGGCAGAACGCCACCACATGCGCGAACCACCCGTCGTTCCAGAACACGCTGGAGATTAGGTGGTATTTGCGGCAGGTGATGTAGTCCTCGAAGGGCAGGGTGTCGGTGGCGACGATGATCTCCTCGACATCGAACACCTTGCGGTCCTCGAAGACGCCGAAATTGCGCGGCAGCACGCGGAAGCGCGTATCGAACTTGAAGGTCTCGCGGCTCTCGAGCTTCTCCATCTCGGAGCCCTTGAGCATCATCGCCTGGAAGTTGTGCATCTGGTCGATGTTGGAATCGAGCAGGGTGGTCAGCCCGTGCAGATGCGTCTCCAGCGATTCGCCCGGCAAGCCGAGGATGAGGTCGGAGATCGACTTCAGCCCGCGCCCGCGCATATGGACTTCCAGCGCCTTGTAGGCGTCGAGCTTGATGGTGTCGCGCTTGATCTTGCGCAGCACATTCTCATCCAGCGACTGCACCGCCTGGTAGAGCACCAGCGCGCCGGAGACCTGCTCGACCGACTTGATGATGCGCTCGGGCCTGTTCTTGCCGGTGGTGGCATCGATGAAGGTCGGCCAGCCATAGTCGCGCTGCATCTGGCCGATATAGCCGGAGATGTCGATGTCGCGCTCGAACATGCCGTAGTTGGAATCGGCGATGCGCAGCGTGCCCATCTTGGGCGAGCGTTCCTTGATGCGCCGGGCGATGTAGTGGATTTCCTCCTTCATCCGCTCGACGTCGAAATTATGCACCTTCGTGTACCAGGACGTGCCCTGGGCGCAGAAGGTGCAGGTGAAGGGGCAGCCGCGGTTGGTCTCGATCATCGGCGCGAGGCGCCCGTCGAAGAACTCGTCCTGGATGCCGGTGAGCCAGGGGGAGGGGATCTCGTTCACCTCGCGGTGGCGCGGCTTGGTCGCGCTGCGCACGAGCTGGCCTTCCGGGTTGCGCCAGATGGTGCTCTCCATCCCGCGCTTGCCCCACACCTTGTGGTCGAGCCCGCAATCCTGGAACACCGAGACGAGCTGGGCGGCGGCGAAATCCGCCTCGCCGGTGATGTAGACGTCGATCTCGGGATACTGGTCGACATAGGCGATCTGCCGATCGGGCTCGATCGGGATGTTGGGCCCGCCCATCACCGTCAGCACGTTCGGATTGGCCTGCTTGGCCAGGCGGAAGAAGGCGCGCGACAGGGCCTCGTTCCACACATAGTTGGACAGCATCAGCACGTCGGGCGGGTCATCCCGCAGCGCTTGCATCAGCCGGTCCGGATAGACGAAGAGACGGCTGACCGTGTCTGCATTGTCCCGGTCCATCACCGCCTTCATGTAGGCGACGCCGAGTGGCATGCAGTCATTCGCCAATACACCACCGGTATTGTAGCGCAGGTCGCCGAGATACACGCGCGTAGCCATGCCAACATTCTCCTGCTGGCGCACATGGGCCCCGGGGGCCGGGACCACGGCGCGGTTTCCCTGGCGCAAACCGACAGGTCGCGGATCGCCGCCTGAGCCGCTACCGTTACGGAAACGGTAACAAGCTCCGTGATGCATCGCAACAAGTCGTAACGAATCATGATGGATCGTTCGCCCCGGCTTCCAGGGCGTGCCGGGCGATGCTGTTGCACTACCGCATCGGACGCTGTGACCGCGGGCACAGGTTGTCGGGTGGGCGCCGGTCTTGGCGGGTGCATCTCGTGGTGCGATACCGGCCAGCGCAGCGAGGAGATATCCACCCGATGACGAGCGCGACCGATGCGCCACCCACGACTTGGCACGGCATTTTCCGTCAGGCGCTGAAGGACAACGATGTCCGCCTGGTCACCTATGTTCCCGACAACGTTCTGCGTCCGCTGATCGACGGCTGCCACGCCGATCCCTACTTCACCACCTTCCCCTGCGCGCGTGAGGAAGAGGCCGTCGGCATCGTGACCGGCGCCTACATGGCCGGGACGCGCGGCATCGTCATGATGCAGACCTCGGGCTTCGCCACGCTGCCGAATGCGCTCGCCTCGCTGCCCGTCGCTTTCCAGGTGCCGGTGCTGATGGTCGTCTCCGAACGCGGCACGATGGGCGAGTTCAATCCGGGCCAGGCGATCGTCTGCCGCACCATGCGCCCGATCCTCGATTCCATGGGCATCGAGCACCATACGGTGACGCGGCTGGACGAGGCCGCCTTCATGATCGACCGGACCATCCGCCAGGCCTTCGCCACGCGCTGGCCTGCCTGCCTGATCATCTCCCCGCTGCTGAGCGGAGGCCGCAAGTGACCGACACCACTGACAACCTGCACGTCATGAACCGCGCCGCGCTGACCAAGCGCCTGGTCGCGGGGCTGAAGAACCGCGAGGCGGTGATCGGCGGCATCGGCAATTCCAACTGGGACCTCTGGGGTTCGGGCAAGGAGCGTGGCGAGAACTTCTACATGCTCGGCTCGATGGGCCTCACCGCGCCGATCGCCTTCGGCGTCGCCATCGCCCAGCCGAACCGCCATGTCTTCGCGCTGGAGGGTGACGGCTCGCTGCTGATGCAGCTTGGCTGCCTGTCGACCATCGCGGCGCAGAAGCCGAAGAACCTGACGATCGTGCTGTGGGACAACGGCATCTACCAGATCACCGGCGGGCAGGGGACTCCGGCGAAGACCGCGGGCACCGACCTCGTTGGCATCGCGCGTGCTTCCGGCATCACCAGCGCGGCCTGGGCTGCGGATGAGGCGGAGTTCGACGCGCTGGTCGCGAAGGCGCTGGCGACCGACGGGCCGCATGTGATCGGCGTGAAGATCGACAGCGAGCCGGGGCGGAACCAGACGGACCGCGATCCGATCCGCTTCCGCGAATCCTTCATGCGGGCGATGGCGCAGAGCGTCTGATACCAGCCAGCCTTTCGGCTGACTCGGCATCAGAGTCTTGTGGTCTTGCGCGTGGCCGCCCCACCAACCCCGCGCGCCATGCCGTTCGCCCTGCCGATGACGAGGTCATCAGCAAGGCTCGGCGGTATGAGGCGCGTTGGGAGGGGCTTTGCCCCTCCAAGCCACCCCACCAAAGGCCGCAGGGCCTTTGGAAACCGGTTGTTGAACTGGTGCGCCGCGGGGGCCGGGGCGTCTCCGGCATCCGCGGTTGCCGTGGCGGTCACCCCAGGCGCTGGATGTCCCCATCCACCGCCAGCGCCTGGCCGCTGATCGTCGCCCCGAAGGGTGAACACAGGAACAGCGCCATGTTGGTGATGTCGTGCTGCGTCACGTAGCAGCGCATCGACACATCCTTCAGCAGCTCCGCTTCCTTCTCCCGGAAGGGCACGCCCTGCGCCTGGGCTTTGGCCTCGATCACGCGCCGGATGCGGTCGCCGGCGACGAGGCCGGGCAGGATGGCGTTCACCCGGATGTGGTCGGGCCCAAGCTCGATCGACAGGGACTTGGTGAAGCCCACCACGCCCCATTTGGCGGCGGCATAGGGGCTGCGCAGCGGGAAGCCGAAACGCCCGGCGGCGGAGGAGAGATTCACGATCGACCCGCCGCCGGCCGCGCGCAGATGCGGCACGGCGCGCCGCGCGCAGTGGAACATGGCGGCGAGGTCGATGCGCAGCGTGGCCTCCAGCGCCTCGGGTGTCACATCCTCGACCCGCGCGGTGGGGCCGGCGATGCCGGCATTGTTCACCAGCACGTCGAGCCCGCCGAGATGGGCCGCCGCCGCCTCGACGAAGCCTTCGCATTCGGCGGTCTCGCCCATGTCAGCGCGCATCTTGGGGTGGGGGCAGTCGGCCAGGGCCTCGGCATCGATGTCGCTGACGAAGACGCGCGCGCCGCGGGCGGCGAAGCTGTCGGCCATGACGCGCCCGATCCCGCCGGCGCCCGCGCTGATCGCCACGCGCAACCCGGTCAGGTCGACCGTCAAGGGATGGCTGCTGCCCTGCATCGTGTTTCCTCCTGAACCCTGAACGTCTTCAGGCATCGTCCCGCCGCGCGCGGCCGCCGGCAAGGGTGCCGTTCCGTTCCGACCGCAGTCCGGCTAGTCTCACCTCATGAGCCCCTTCGAGATCGTCTCCTTTTCGACCATCGTGCTGATCGTCCTGCTGGTGGTCGCGATCCTGACCGCCACGCGCGGCATCCGCACCGTGCCCCAGGGCGAGGTCTGGACGGTCGAGCGGTTCGGCGCCTTCACCCGGATGCTGTCGCCGGGGCTGAACTTCATCATTCCCTTCGTCGACATGGTCGGGCGGCGCGTGAACGTGCAGGAGCAGGTCCTCGACATCCCCGAGCAGTCGGTCATCACGCGCGACAACGCCACGGTCGCGGTGGACGGCATCGTCTATTACCGCGTGATGGACCCGGCCAAGGCGGCCTATGCGGTGCAGGATCTCGGCGTGGCGCTGACCGCGCTGACCATGACCAACATCCGCGCCGTGATCGGCGAGATGGAACTCGACGCCACGCTGTCGGGGCGCGAACGCATCAATTCCTCGCTGCTCGCCATCCTGGATGGGGCGACCGACCCCTGGGGCGTGAAGATCGCCCGCGTCGAGATCCGCAAGATCGAGCCGCCCGAGAACCTGATCCGCGCCATGAACCTGCAGATGACGGCCGAGCGCGAACGCCGCGCCACCGTCGCCAAGGCCGAGGGCGAGCGCGAGGCCGAGATCAAGCGCGCCGAGGGCGAGAAGCAGGCCCTGATCCTGTCCGCCGAGGGCCGCCGCGAAGCCGCCTTCCGCGACGCCGAGGCGCGCGAGCGCCTGGCCCAGGCCGAGGCCACCGCCACTCGCATGGTGGCCGAGGTCGCGGCGGGAGCGGGCACCGACGCCCTGCGCTACTTCATCGCCGACAAATACGTGAAGGCGTTCGAGACGCTGGCGGGCAACACCGCGCAGAAGCTGGTGATCGTGCCGATGGAGAGCAGCGCGCTCGCCGGCGGCATCGCCCAGGCGATGGAATTGCTGCGGGGGTCGGATGCCGGCGGCGCGCCGCCGCGCCCCCCGCGGCCGACCGCCCCGCCCGCACTGCCGGAGGCGCCCTCGCCGTGGACCCCGCGCTGATCTGGATCCTCGCCGGGCTGGTGCTGCTCGGCGCCGAGATCCTGCTGCCGGGGGTCTTCCTGCTGTGGATCGGGCTCGCCGCGATCGGCACCGGCCTGGTGCTGCTGGTGACCGCGCCGCCCTTCATCGTGGTGGTCGCGGTCTTCATCGCACTGCTGGCCGCAGGCATCGCCGCGGCGCTGCGCTTGCGGCAGGCACATCCGACGCGGCCGCAGGTGAACACCCCGACATCGGGCCTGGTCGGGCGCGCCGGCGTGTTGATCGAGCCCGGCGCCACGGGCCCCCGGGTGCGCGTCGGTGATTCCGACTGGGCGGCGCGCCTGCCGCGGGATCTCGGCGGCAGCCCGATCGGCACGCGCGTCCGGGTCGAGGGCGTGGACGGCACCACCCTCGTCGTCCGACCGGAATAGCCCCTCCCATCGCCGGGACGGCCGCCGCCGTCCCGTTGCGATGGCGGAGAGGCCAGCGCCCCGCTTGGAATTCAGATAAGGGATGGCATTCGTGCGGAACCCGGGCTGTCGCCCTGGGATCCCGCCGGATGGTGAAACGCCGCGGTCAGACCTTCGTCGGACGCTGCCTGCTCAGGCCTTCTTGCCGCACGCCCGGCCGGGCTCATGCGGAGCGGCCTCGAACATCACATCGACCTGGTGCAGCACATCGACCAGGGACGCGAGGCCGGCGGTATCCGGCACGGGCTTCGGCGGCACCCCACCGTCTCGGCGAAGGTGCGCGATGAAGCCTTCCAGGTCGGTCAGGGCGTCAAGATCGAGCATGACGCGGTCTCCAGCTTCAGTGATCGCACTGGCGTCAATCTAACGGGAAGGTTCACGTGCCGCGCGTGAGTCCGTCGTGAAT
Organism: Roseomonas alba; assembly: GCF_019430885.1. GTDB lineage: Bacteria > Pseudomonadota > Alphaproteobacteria > Acetobacterales > Acetobacteraceae > Neoroseomonas > Neoroseomonas alba. Next base: position 853,288 of record NZ_JAHYBZ010000001.1, read on the forward strand.
TCGGCCCAAAACTCGAGAGGATTCGGGAATCGTCGCATGAAATGAGATCAATCCAGAATTCAGGTCCAGCCCCCGAAGGAACGACCGTGCCGCGCGTCGGGTGTCCCCCCCTTGTCGCGGATCAAGGTCGCAGGCGATCCCGGGGCGTATAAGTCCGCTTCCCGTTCCGAGGAGCACGTCCATGCGCAGCACCACGACCACCATCGATGAGGGCCATGCCCGCCGCCTCTTCGTCGTCGCCAATGGCAGCCATGGCCGGGCCTATGCGAAGCGCCTCGGGGAGAGCGGCTACGACGCGCTGCTGGCCTGGGACGCGCCGGATGCCCGCCGCAAGGACGCGGACCAGGGCGAGGATCGCCCCGGTCGCGCCTTTGCCGCCGCCGGCGCCAGCGCCCGCAGCGCCATGGAACGCGACGGCAAGGATGACGGCCCCAAGGAACATGCCCGCCGCGACCTGGCCCATCACATCGCTGACGACATGACCGCGGCCCTGCGCGCCGGCAAGGCGGACAGCCTCGTACTCGTCGCCCCGGCCTCCTTTGCCGCGGCCATCCGCGACCACCTGCCGGGGGATCTGCGCCAGGCCTTGGTGGGCGAGGAGCATCACGACCTCACCGGTTTGGCGGCGGCCGACCTCTTCTCCCGGCTCGACGCCCTGCGTCACGGATCGTAACGGCCCTTGATCCGGGCGGCGGCATGGTCCACGTCCTATGAGCCATGGAAACGCACAATCGTCGCCCGCCCGTTATCGACATGACGCCGGAAGGCCAGTTCCGGGACCCGGTGCCGCCCCGTGCGGCCAGTGGCCTCGATAGGATTCTCGCGCGCCTCGGCGGCGTCGCGATGCTGGTCGCCTTCGGCGCGACGGCGCTCATGCTGGCTGGACTGGCCGTGCTCGCGATCGGCGTGCTGCTGCCGGTCGCCATCGTCGCCGGCGCGATCGGCGCCGGGTCGCTCTGGTGGCGAGCGCGCCGCGGCGGCGGGCAGCCGGTGCGATTCGTCATCATGCGGCGCTGATGGTCCCGGAGGGGCCGCGCCCCTCCCGAGGCCACGCATGGTCGGGTCTTCGCGTCGGCGCCTACGCTGCCAGCGCGTCGCCGCCGGCCTTCAGCCCGAACACTTCCGCCAGCAGCGTGTAGGATCGCCGTCGCGCCTCGGGGTCGTGGCAATGGGTGATCACCGCGAATTCCGCGATGCCCCCATGTGCCGCCGACAGGGCCTCCAGCCGCGCCTTCACCTGTTCCGGCGCGCCGACCATCGCCGAGTCGCGCATCTTCTCGACGCGCGCGCGTTCCAGGTCGGAATAGACGTACTCTTCCGCCTCCTCGATGCTCGGCAACGGCAGGTAGAGCCCACGGTCGCGCTTCAGGCGCCACAGTTCGCGCGACCGGAACAGGCGCCTGGCCTCGGCCTCGGTATCCGCGACCAGGCAATAGACGCCGAGCGCCGGATGTGGCGCCGCCAGCCGCCCGGGCATGTCCGGCTTGGGTTGGAAGCTCTCGCGATAGACTGCGATCGCCTGTTCGGACCCGCCGCCGTCGCTGAAGAAATGCGCGAAGCAATAGGGCAGGCCGAAATACCCCGCGACCTGCGCGCCGTAATCCGACGACCCCAGGATCCACATCTCCGGCCGCGTCGCGACGTTGGGCTGGGCGACGATGGACCGGAAGGGATGGTTCTCCGGCAGCCCCTCGCCGAGCCAGCCCAGCACCTCCATCACCTGCGCCGGGAAGCGGTCCGCGGCCTGGTTGGCGTTGGGGTTCAGCGCGAAGGCGGTGCGCCCGTCGGACCCCGGTGCACGTCCGACGCCGAGATCGACCCGCCCCGGCGCGATGGCTTCCAGAACGCGGAACTGCTCGGCAACCTTCAGCGAGGAGTAATGCGGCAGCATCACCCCGGCCGAGCCGATGCGGATGCGGCTCGTCACCGCGCCGATGGCCGCCAGCAGCACCTCCGGCGCCGACCCGGCATGCGAGGCCGAGTTGTGATGTTCCGCGCACCAGTAGCGGCGGAAGCCGAGCGCCTCGCAATGCCGGGCGAGGGCGATGGTTTCGCGGATCGCCTCGCCCGGCGTGCGGCCTGAGGCAATGGAGGATTGATCGAGGGCGGACAGCGTGAAGCCGGTCATGGCGGGCAGCCTAGAGCGTGATCGCCGGAGGGGAAATCACCGGAGGCGCGCACCGCGCGCGGTCCTGCCCCGGCGCCGCCACGCCATGCCATGTGACATGGCCCTCGCGCCGCAGCGTGGGATCGGGTGAGAATGGTCGCACGCAGAGGGCAGGATGAATGGACGAGGCGGAGTTCATGCGGCGCGCCACCGCGGCGTCCTGCCGGGGAGGGAGTCGGGGCGATGCGACTGCCACCGTATGGCCGCCGCGGCGCTGCCTGCTGGCCGGGGACGCGATCGTAGGCATCCGCCACTGGCAGGCCCAGCCCGCAAAGGTGCCGCATTGAACGCCCCGCCGCCCGGCGCCGTGGTGCTGTCCATCACCGGCATCCAGGGGCCCGCCGATGCTGCGGCGGTGCAGGCGGCGCTGTTGCGCTGCGATCCCGCGGCACGGCTCTGGACCGATTGGCCGCAGGGGCTGGTCGCGATGGAGACGGCGGCCCCGGCGGCCATGCTGCGCGCGGCCGTGCAGACAGCGGGCTACGGGGTGTTCCAGCGTTCCGGCCCCGGGGCGCCGCGCGGCAGCGTCGGTGGGATCTTCGGGCGGATGCTGCTTTACGCGGTGCTCGGCGCGGTGCTGGGGCTGGCGGCCGGTGTCGTGCTGGGGCTGGCCAACAGCATGCTGAACCCGGACTGCACGCGGCCCGGCAGCAGCGGCGGCTGCGCCATCGGCGTCGGGCTGTTCGGCATGCTGTTCGGCGCGCTGGGCGTTCCGGCGGGCGCGGTCGCCGGGCTGATCCACGGGATTGCCCGGCGCACTGGCTGACCGGTCAGGACGCCACCCGCCCGAACACCGCCGTCAGCAGTGCGAACAGCACCCCGCCGGCAAGGAACCCCACCAGCGTCCCGTTCATGCGCACATATTGCAGGTCGCGCCCGACCCGCAGCTCGATCTTGTCGGCCGCGGCCTTGGCGTCCCAGTTCCCCACCACGCCGGCGATGAAATCCGAAAGCTGCGCCTGGGCCGAGGGCATCAGCGTCGCCAGCACGCGCTCCACCGCCTGGTTCAGCCGGTCGCGTGCCGCCGGATCCTCGGCCAGCAGCGTGCCGGCATTGGCGAAGATGCCGGTCAGCAACGCCACGGTCCGCCCGTCCGGCCGCGCCGCATCGGCGATCAGCGCGGTGCGCAGCCGCGCCCAGACATCCATCAGCCAGGCCGCGACCGAGGGCTGGGCCAATGCTTCCCGCAGCACGCGACCGATCGCCTCGGCGCGCTCGGGGTCGGTCTCCAGCTTCTCGATCTCATGGCTAAGCCAGACGGCGAAGGCGGCGCGCAGGTCGGAATCCTCGGGCTCGACCTTCTCCAGCTCGGCATTCACCGCGGCGAGGACCCGGTTCGCCACGCGCGCCCCGGCCAGCCAGCCGATCACGGCGCCGCCCTCGGCGCGGATGCGCGCGGCGATGGCCTCCCGCAGCGCCTCCTCCCGCGCCGTCAGCAGCACCTTCAACTGGCCGATCGCCAGGCTGAACACCTCCTGGTGCCGGCCGGAGGCGACGAAGGCCCGCAGCACGCGCGCCACCAGCCGCGCCCCGGCGGGGCCGGACACGATGCGCGGCAGCAGCCGCACCAGCAGCCGCTTCGCGCGCCCATCCTCGAGGCTCGCCACCAGCTTCGGCATGCTGCGCGCCAGCGCCGCCGCGGCCGGGCGCGAGGCTTCGGGATCCGCCAGGAAGCGCTGGATGATGCGCGCGAGGTCGAGCCGCGCGATCACCCGCCGCATCTCGGCCTCGGTGAACACATGGGACGACACGAAGCGCCCCAGCGCCCGCCCGAGCCGTTCCTTTTGGTTCGGCACGATCGCGGTGTGCGGGATGGGAATGCCGAGCGGATGCCGGAACAGCGCCGTCACTGCGAACCAGTCGGCGAGCCCGCCCACCACACCGGCCTTGGCCGCGGCCTGGAGCATGTCCGTCCAGTAGCCCGGCGGCATCGCATAGGTGCCGACCAGCAGGGCACCCATGCCCACCAGCAGCGAGGTTGCGAGCAGCCGATGCCGCGTCAGCGCGCGGCGGAGATCGGCATCGGGATCGGGGATCGGGAAGCTGCCTTGCATCACACGCGGAGATAGGGCCCCGCGCCGCCCTTGCCCAGCGAAGACCGTATGTTACATCATAACGCCATGTTCGCCGGCCTGACCGATCCGCTCTCGCTGTCCGCCTCGGCGCTGTCGCGCCTGGTGCTGGCGGCTGGCGTGGCGGCACTGCTCTGGGCCGGCGTGGTCTGGGCCATGGCGGCATGACCGGTCATCGCCACCCCGCGGGCATCCGCCTGACCGACCTCACGCTGACCCATGGACGGCGCGCGGCGGTGCATCACGTCTCCGGCCGCTTCGCCCCCGGCAGCCTGACCGCCGTGGTCGGCCCGAACGGCGCGGGCAAGACGACGCTGCTGCGCGCGCTCGCCGGCCTGCACAAGCCCGAGAGCGGCACCATCGCGCATGAGGGCAGCGCCCGCATCGCGCTGCTGCCGCAGCTCGCCGCGCTGGACCGCGCCTTTCCCATCGCCTGTCGCGACGTGGTGATGCAGGGACTCTGGCCGCGCCTCGGCGCCTTCCGCGCTGCGTCGCGCGAGGATCGCGCGCTGGCCGAGAAGGCGCTCGCCGCCGTCGGACTGTCCGGTTTCGAGGATCGGCCTGTCGGGTCGCTCTCCGCCGGCCAGACTCAGCGGCTGCTGTTCGCCCGGCTGCTGGTGCAGGACGCCGATATCCTGCTGCTCGACGAACCCTTCAACGCGGTGGATGCGAAAACCTCCGCCGACCTGCTGCGCCTCGTGCGCGACTGGCACGGGGAAGGGCGCACCGTCATCGCCGTGCTGCACGACCTCGACCTGGTGCAGAGGGAATTTCCCCAGACACTGATGCTGGCCCGCGACGCCATCGCCTGGGGTGCGACGGATGAAGCCCTGACGGCCGCGAACCGGCTGAAGGCACGGATGATGGCGGAAGCCTGGGACGACGCTGCCGAGACCTGCGAGCGCGCGGCGTGACGACCAGGGAGGGGTTTTGCCCCTCCCCGGACCGCGAAGCAGCGCGTCGCGCCCGACCAAAGGCCACAAGGCCTTTGGAAACCCAATCTGGCGCCGGGCGCCGATGACACCCTTCATGCCCCAACCCGCCCTTGTGCACGCAGCGCGCCCGTCCCGTCCGTCACCAGGCGACGGTTTCCAAAGGCCCTGTGGCCGATGGGTCCCCATTCACGTTGCGTGCAGCGTGAATGGGTTGCGGTGGCGGGATGAGGTCTGGAGAGAGGCGGAGCCCCTTTCCATTCGCCCGTTGCGGCCCGAGGACGGCACACACCTGCACGAGCCATGCACGACCTCCTGATCGCCCCCTTCACCGAGTTCGGCTTCCTTCGCCGCGCCCTGATCGGCTGCCTGGCGCTGTCGGTCTCGGCACCCGTCCTCGGCGTCTTCCTCGTCCTGCGCCGGATGAGCCTCACGGCCGATGTGCTGGCGCATGGCGCGCTGCCCGGCGTCGCGCTGGCCTTCCTGCTGGCCGGCTTCTCGGCGCCGCTGCTCTGGGCCGGCGGGCTGGTTGCGGGGCTGCTGGTCGCGGTCGGCGCCGGGGCGCTGTCCCGCGCGACCGGTGGGCGGGAGGACGCGACGCTCGCCGCGCTCTACCTCCTCGCGCTCGGCCTTGGCGTCGCACTGATCTCCATGGGCGGCGGGGGTGGCGCCGACGTCACGCACATCCTGTTCGGCAGTGTGTTGGGCGTGGACGATCCGGCGCTGCTGCTGATGGCGGGCGTCGCGACGGTCACGCTTGCCGTGCTGGCCTTTGCCTGGCGGCCGCTGGTGCTGGAGTGTTTCGACCCCGCCTTCGCGGCGGCGACCGGTGCGCATGGCGGCGCCTGGCACATGGTCTTCCAGGCGCTGGTGGTGGTGAACGTGCTGTCGGCCTTCCAGGCACTCGGCACGCTGATGGCAGTCGGGCTGATGATGCTGCCGGCCATCGCCGCGCGACACTGGGCGCGGCAGGTGTCGGGTATGGCCTATGCGGCGGTGGGGATGGCGGTGATCGCCTCGGTCGCGGGGCTGCTGTTGTCCTATCACGCGGATGTGCCGACCGGGCCGGCCATCGTGCTGATCGCGGGTGGGATCTGGGCGGTGTCGGTGCTGGCGGGGCCGGTGGATGGGCTGCTGGCGCGACTGTTCCGCCGGCGGCATCTGGCGGGGTAGGCCCCTCCCGTTCCATCCTGGCGCCAAGCAATCGCCCCAGGAGGACGTCCCGACATGGGATCCAGACTATTTTCCCCGCTGACGCTGCGCGGCCTGACCATCCCCAACCGCGCCGTCGTCCCGCCGCTCTGCCAGTATTCCGCGGTCGAAGGCATGGCCAATGACTGGCACATGGTCCAGCTCGGCCGTTTCGCGGTGGGCGGTTTCGGGCTCGTCTTCTCCGAGGTCGTCTCCGTCCTGCGCGACGGCCGCATCACCCATGGCGATGTCGGCCTCTGGTCCGACGACCACATCGCGCCGCTGAAGCGCATCACCGACTTCATCAAATCGCAGGGCGCGGTGCCGGCGATCCAGCTCGGCCATGCCGGGCGCAAGGCGTCGATGCAGCGCCCCTGGGAGGGCAACGGCGCCCTCGGCCCCGACCAGTTCGCCAAGGGCGAGACCACCTGGGACATCGTCTCCGCCTCCGCGACGCCGCTCGGGGAGGGCCACCTGATCCCCGCCGCGCTGGACGCCGCCGGCATGGCGCGCATCGTCGACGCCTTCGCCACCGGCGCGAAGCGCGCCCACGCCGCGGGCTTCGAGGCGGTGGAGGTCCATTGCGCCCATGGCTACCTCTTGCACCAGTTCCTCTCGCCGATGTCGAACACCCGCAACGACGCCTATGGCGGCGACACCGCCGGCCGGATGCGCTTCCCGCTCGAGATCATCGCCGCCGTCCGCGCCGCCTGGCCCGAAGATCGGCCAGTCTTCGTGCGCATCTCGGCCGTGGACGGCGTCGATGGCGGCTGGTCGATGGAGGACAGCCTGGCCTTTGCCCGTGCCATGAAGCCGCTCGGCGTCGATGTGGTGGATTGCTCCTCGGGTGGCATCGGCGGGTCGGCGACCGGGTCGAAGCGCGTCCCGCGCGGCTTCGGCTTCCAGGTGCCCTATGCGGCCGAGATCAAGCGCGACACCGGTCTCGCCACCATGGCGGTCGGCCTCATCATCGGCCCGCACCAGGCCGAGGCGGTGCTCGAAGCCGGCGAGGCCGACCTCATCGCCATCGGCCGCGAGGCGATGAACAACCCCAACTGGGCGCTGATGGCCCGCGCCATCCTCGAACCCGGCAGCACCGAGGCGGTCTTCGCCCCCTGGCCGCCGCAGCATGGCTGGTGGATGGAAAAGCGCGCCGCGGTGCTGGAGGCCCTGGGCGCCCCGCCGCGCTGAGAACGCCCTGCCATGGACGGTCCGCCCGCCGGGCCCGGCACCGGGTTCCGGCGGTCCAGGTGGTCTACCACCTGGCGGGGTGGTTTGGAGGGGCGGCGCCCCTCCAAATCCTCCATCACACGGCATCCGCCTCGAAGCGCGCCGGCGCATGGGCGCTGGCGAGGCACGGCGCGATGAACAATGTCCGCCGCCACGCCCCAGCGAGGGTCCGCCGCGCCACGATCCCCCAGAAGCCGGCGAGGCACACCACGAACACGCCCCCGGCGCCGAGGAAGAGCCCGAGCCCCGTCTGCCGCCCCAGGGCCAAGGTCGCGAGCGCATAGACGCCGAGCGGGAAGGTGAACCCCCACCAGCCGAGATTGAACGGCAGCCCCTCCTGCAGGTAGCGCAGCGTCTTCAGCACCGCGAGGGCCAGCCACCAGGCGCCATACCCCCACAGCACGATGCCGCCGACGATGCCGATGCCACGCGCGACTTCGCCCACCCCGGCGAGGCCATTCGCCGCGAAGATCGCCGGCGCATCGGCACCCAGCAGCAGCAGGCCCAGCGCGCCCGTCCCGATCGGCCCGAGCGCCAGCCAGGCAGACACGCCCATCTCCTTCGGCGGCAGCTTGTGCAGGGCGAGGCGCAGCACGAGCAGCACCAGGATGCTCAGCGCCAGCGGCACCGAGCAGGCCCACAGCACATAGCCCAGCACCAGCACGAGAAACCCCTCGCTTGCTGACAGATGCGGCGCGAGCAGCCCTGCGCTCGCCGCCGCGACCTCGCAGGCGACGACCGGCAGCAGCCAGACGGCGGTCATGGTCTCGATGCTGTGCTCCTGCCTTGTGAACATGAAATACGGGATCGCGAGGCCGCACAGCACCGCCAGCCCCGCATCCACCCACCACAGCCCATGCGCCACCGCGACCGCCGCGCCATTGCCCATCAGCGCCGGCCCGAAGGCGAGGAACCCGTTCACGATCGTCGCCAGCCCCATCGGGATGGCGCCGAAAAACATCGACATGACCGGGTGGCGGAAGATCAGCCGCGCCTCGGCCGGGAAGATCGCCCAGCGCGCCGCATAGGCCAGGGTGAACAGCAGGAAGATCGCGATGTTCGCGACCCAGAGTCCCTGCGCGATGTCATGCAGCCCCGGCAGCGCCAGCGGGAACTGGTTCAGCGCCAGCGCCAGCACGCCGGTCCCCATGGTCACGGTGAACCAGTTGGGGGTGAAGTGGCGCACCACCTCGATCAGCGGCTTGGTATCGATCACGGCGTCAGTCACGCCGTCGTCGGATCTTTGGGCTGCGGCGCTCATGGCGTCCTTCCTCATGCGCGGTAGTCGCCTGCCGAGGTAGGCCGCCGGAATCCATCATTCCAACAGATGGAATTGATGGTTACCATCTAACGAGAAGAACGATTTGTGAGCCCGCCCGCGTGACTCTCGATCAGCTCCGCATCTTCGCTGCGGTCGCCGAGCGCCAGCATGTCACCCAGGCGGCGCACGCTCTGAACCTCGCCCAGTCGGCCGTGAGCCACGCCGTCGCGGCGCTGGAGTCCCGCTATGGCACGCGCCTGTTCGATCGTATCGGCCGCCGCATCGCCTTGACCGAGGCGGGCCAGGCGCTGTTGCTCGAAGCGCGCATCATCCTTGCCCAGGCTGCCCGGGCCGAGCGGGTGCTCAGCGAATATGGCAGCCTCGAACGCGGCACGCTCGCGGTCCATGCCAGCCAGACCATCGCCGGCTACTGGCTGCCCCGTCACCTGGTCGCCTTCCGCCGCGCCCATCCCGGGATCGCGATCAGCCTGACCATCGGCAACACCGCCCAGGTCGCCGCCGCCATCGAGGCTGGCCTCGCCGAGCTCGGCTTCGTCGAGGGCCTGGTCGAGAGCGAGGCTCTGACCAGCATCCGGGTCGCACGCGATCAGCTCGTGCTGATCGTTGCACCCGACCATCCCTGGGCCGCGATGCCGGCCCTGTCGCCGCGCGACCTGCTCGCCGGCGCGTGGGTGCTGCGCGAACCCGGTTCCGGCACGCGATCCGCCTTCACCCAGGCGCTGGAAGGCCTCGGCATCGCGCCCGATGATCTGCGCGTCGTCATGGAACTGCCGTCCAACGAGGCCGTGCGCGCCGCGGTCGAGGCTGGGCTCGGCGCGACGGTCCTCTCGGCCTCGGTCGCCGCCGCGGGCATCGAGGCCGGGTTGCTCCATCAGGTCCCGCTGTGCCTGCCGGACCGGGCTTTCCATCTGCTGCGCCACCGTCAGCGTCCGGGTAGCCGGGTCGCAGAAGCCCTGATCGCCGCGCTGGGGCACTGATCATGACCGGGAGGGGGCGTTGTCACCGTGGCGGTGGCGCCCCACCGGGCCGACCCAAGGTCGCCATGCCGTCTTCCTGACCCGGCCCACCCTGCCGCGGAATCGGAGGTGCACCGCCCCTCCAACCGCGATAGCGGAGGCATCCGGCCTAGCGGGAAGGCTTCTCGACCCTCGCCGGAGAAAGGCCAACCCTGCCCCCGTCACAACGCCCGCGCGCCCTCATCGTGGCATCGCCGCCGCCAGCGCTGTCGGATCGAGCGCCAGTGCCCGCGCGACGGCGAGATCCGTATCCGCCACCGGTCCGGCCGGGCACAACGCGCGGAGCGCCTCGGCCTCCGCCGTGCTCACCGGGTGCCGCAGGGCGCGGATGCGCGCCTGTCCGGCGCCCATGGGTCGATTGCCGGCGCGCAGGGCTGTCAGTTCCCGTGCCGTCTCCTGCGCCCCGCCGGCGGTACAGAGCCCCGGCAGCACGCCAACGCCCTGGAGCGGCCAGCCCGCGGGCATGATCAGCCGCGACCAGCTCATCAGCAATTCGCCGCCATCGGGCAAGGGCAGGACGAGCTGCACCAGTCCCTTGCCGGTCGTGGTGGTGCCGATCACTGAGGCGCGGCCGCGATCGGCCAGGGTCGCGGCGACGATCTCGGCCGAGGAGGCCGTGCGCCCATCGACCAGGATCACCAGCGGCCGCCCCTCCGCGAGGTCGGGACCGGCGGTGATGTAGAGCCGGCTGGCATCCGGGTGGCGGCCGATGGTGCGGAAGGCCTCGCCCTGGCCGAGGAAGATGTCCGCCACCGCCGCGGCCTGGGAGAGCAGCCCGCCGCGATTGCCCCGCAGGTCCAGGACGATGGCCTTGAGTGGCCCCTGCGACAGGGCGTGCAGCAGCGCCGCAGCCACCTGCCGCTCGGTCTGGGCGGTGAAGGAGGGGATGCGGATCGTCAGCACCTCATCCGACAGTTCGGTCCCGACGGGGGTGCCGGCCGGCAGCACGCGCCGCAGCGTCACGTCCCAGCGCCGACGTCCGCGCTGGACCAGCAGCACGACGTCGCTGCCGGCGGGGCCTTCCAGCAGGCCGGCGGCACTGTCCGCATCGCGCGGCCGCAGCGAGATGCCGTCGATCGCCAGCACCCGGTCGCCGACCGCCAGCCCGGCTTCCGCGGCCGGCCCGTCATGGGAGATGGCGGCGACCACCGTCCCGCCCGTCCGCCCGCGCCCGGGGGCCAGGCGCAGGCCGAGGCCGGCCTCGCCGGTGCGGCGCTCGCGCGCGGCCTGGGCTTCCTCGGGGGTGATGTAGCGGCTGAACGGGTCGAGATGTTCGAAGATGGTCTCGAAGGTCTCGCGGATCAGGCCGGAGGCGCCGCCGTTGCGGATGGCCGACGACGCAGCCCAGCCGGCCTGCTGGAACAGGGTCAGCCGGTCGGCCGCGGCACCGCCAGCGGCGGCGAAGCTCTCGCCTTCCTCGCGTTCAGGCAGGTCGCGGGTCAGCAGCGTCCGGTTCCGCTGCATCAGCCGCATCTCGCGGGCCGTGCGCTGCAGGGTCAGCTCGGGGTCGATGCGGGTCATTCCCGTCAGGCCCCAGACCAGCAGGTCAGCCGGAGTCGCGGCTTCCAGATGGCGTTCGAGGATGGCGGCGAAGCCGGCGCCAAGCACGAGACGCATCTCGTCGCGCGGATAGGCGCCGGTGCGCGTGACCTCCTGCGCACGGCCCGGCGCCGGCAGCAGGAGGAGGAGCAGGACGGCCAGGGCCTGTATCGACAGGGCGACGCCGGCCCGCACCCCGATCCGGCCACCCATGCGGGACATTGTCGCGGGGTGGCCGGATCGGGGTGCGGGCCGCTGCCGATCCCGCGCGAGCGCTAGCGCCGACGGCCGTGCTGATGGCCTTTGGGGGCGGGGCGGGAGGGGCGGCGGGACGGCAGGCCCTGCATCAGGTGGAAAACCATGCCGCCCGTTCGCGGTGTCGCTTCCGCCAGCCGGGCTTCGACGGCATCGCCCAGCCGGAAGATCAGCCTCGTCCTGCGACCGGCCAGCGACTGCGTGGCCTCGTCCAAATCCCATCGGTCGTCCGGCAATGACCCGAGTGGGACGATTCCGCTCGCCCCATTCTCCTCAAGGGTGACGAAGAGGCCGAAGCGAGTCACCCCGGAAATGCGGGCTTCGAACGACTCTCCGACGCGCTGTGCCATGAAAGCCGCGAGGTACCGATCGACCGCATCACGTTCCGCTGCCGCGGCGCGCCGTTCGGTCGAGGTGATGTGCTCGGCGGTGTCGGGGAAGCGCGCGGCCTCCTCCTCGTGCAGCCCGTCCTTGCCGAGCTTCAGTCCGCGGATCAGCGCGCGATGGACCAGCAGGTCGGCATAGCGGCGGATCGGCGAGGTGAAATGCGCGTAGCGCGTCAGCGCGAGGCCGAAATGACCGAGATTGTCGGGCGCATAGGCGGCCTGGGACTGGCCGCGCAGCACGGCCTCGTTCACCAGCCGGTCATGCGGCGTGCCCTTCACCTTCTCCAGCACGCGGGCGAAGTCGCGCGGATGGAGGCGATCACCCTGGGGCAGGGTGATGTCGAAGGTGGCGAGAAACTGCCGCAGCCCTTCGAGCTTCTGGTCCGAGGGCCGGTCATGCACGCGGTACATGCAGGGCTGGTTGAGCCGTTCCAGCTCCTCCGCCGCACAGACATTGGCGGCGACCATGAATTCCTCGATCAGCCGGTGGGCGTCGAGGCGCGAGCGGGGAACGATGGCCGTCACCTGGCCCTTGTCGTTCAGCATCACGCGCCGCTCGGGCATGTCGAGGTCGAGCGTCCCGCGCTTTTCCCGCGCCGCGAGCAGCGCGCGGAAGGCGCCATAGAGCCGGCCCACATGGCCGGGATTCAGCGCGGCCGGATCGGTGCCGGAATCGTGGTGCTCCTGGACCTGCTCATAGGTCAGCCGCGCGGCGGAGCGCATGATGCCGCGGCCGAATTCATGGGCGTGCTTGCGGCCATGCTCGTCGAAGCGCATCTCGACGAAGAGGCAGCCGCGGTCTTCTTCCGGGCGCAGGCTGCACCAGCCGTTCGACAGCGCCTCGGGCAGCATGGGCACGACGCGGTCGGGGAAGTAGACGGAGTTGCCGCGCGCCCAGGCCTCGCGGTCCAGGTGGTCGCCGCTCGTGACGTAATGCGCGACATCGGCGATGGCGACCAGCACGCGCCAGCCGCTGCCATCCGGCTCGGCGAAGACGGCGTCGTCGAAGTCGCGCGCATCCTCGCCGTCGATGGTCACCAGCGGGGTGTCGCGCAGGTCGGTGCGGCCGCGGACGGTGACACCGCGCGCCTTCTCCGCCTGCTGGACGGCTTCGGCGGGGAAGACGTCCGGGATGCCATGGGCGTGGATGCAGACCAGGGAGACCGAGCGCGGTTCGCCCATCATCCCGAGGATCTCGGTGATCCGCGCCGGCTTGGGGCCGAAATGGCGGGTCGAGGGCAGGGGTTCGGCCAGCACGATCTCGCCCGCCTTCGCCCCGTTCGCATCGGCGGGCGCGACCTGCCAGATGCCCTTCTGCCGCCGGTCGGTCGGGATGATCCGGCCTTCCTCATAGACGCCGAGGATGCGGGCCGGCGCCGCGCCGCCGATACGCTTGAAGGTGCGCCCCTCATACTTGCCCGGGCCGATGGCCTTGAGCCGCGCGAGCACCCGTTCGCCGGCGGTCAGCGCCGGCTGCCCCTTGGGTTCGGGGCGCATGTAGATGACCGGCGGGCGGCCCTCGCCCTGCCATTGCAGGGGCCGTGCGATCGGGTCGCCATCCGGGTCGGTGCCGGTGACTTCGACGGGGGCGATCTCGGGCAGGCGGGTGGGGTGGATGATGCCGCGCTTGCCGGCCGGGGCCGAGCCACCTTCGGCGGCGATTTCCCGCATCAGCACGCGCAGCGCCTGGCGCTGGTCGGCGGTCAGGCCGAAGGCGCGGGCGATGGTGGATTTGGTGACGCGGCCGCCGGCCTCGGCGAGGAACTGCTTCAGCGCGACCTTGGAGGGCAGGGGGGGCGGTTCGTCCGGCCGCGCGGCGGCGCGGCGGCGCGCGCTCGCCTGCGGAGCCGCGGCGCGGTGACGGCGCCCCGGGTCGGCATCCATGGGGGCATCGTCCCCGTGCGACGGCGCCGTGCGGCCCTGTTCGCCGGGCTCCTGCTGGTGGTCGCGGGCCGTCGGGACGCGCGCGTGGCCTGAGGGCGTCGCGCCTGCCTTGTCATCGCCGGCCTTGTGCCGCCGCGCGGAAGCGGCCTTCGCCTGTTGCGAGCCGGCTGCCGCGCCGCGCTTCGGGGCGCGCGGTGCCGCGGCGCCGGCGCTCTTGCTCCGTGCCTGGTGCGTGCTGGCGCCGCCGGCCGGCCCCGCATCCGCCTCGGCTTGGCGAAGCCGGCCAAGCACCGGATCCGCATCCTCACGCCGGTCGGGCGCCGGGCCGCGTGCCTTCCGCGACACCTTCCCGCCGCCGACCGTCTTCCCCACGCGGGCGCGCGCCTTGTGCCCCTTGGCCGGCGGCCCGCGCCGGACCATCAGCGGGCGGACTTGCCGGCGCGCGGCGCGGCCTTGGCGGGCGTTTTCTTCGCCGCAGCACCCTTGGCTGGCGCCTTGGCCGCCGCCTTGCGCGCCGGGGCCTTCGCCGCCGCCGGCTTCCGCGCCGGCTTGGCGTCATCCTTCGGCGCCGCCTTGGCTGGGGCCTTCCGCCCCGCCGCTCCGCGCGGCTTCAACGCCTTGCCCTTCTCCTCGAGAAGGGCGACGGCGTCTTCCAGCGAGATGTCCTCCATCGCGACATCGCGCGGCAGGTTCGCGACCGTCTTGCCGTGCTGGGCATAGGGCCCGAAGCGCCCCTTGCGGACCAGCACCGGCTCCTTGTCCTTGGGATGCACGCCGAGTTCCCGCACCCGCGACCGCGCATCGGCCAGCAGGGCGAGCGCCCGGTTCATGCCCACGGTCAGGACGTCATCGTCCTTGTCGAGCGACTTGAACACCGACCCGCAGCGGACATAGGGCCCGAAGCGCCCGAGCCCGGCCGTGATCTCCTCCCCCGTCTCCGGGTCATGCCCGACGATGCGGGGCAGGGAGAGCAGCCCCAGGGCCTGATCCAGAGTTACAGTATCGGGCGATACACCGTTGGGAAGGCTGGTCCTTTTCGGCTTGGTCGGCTTGCCCTTGGCATCCGTCCCCGGCTCGCCGAGCTGGATGTAGAAGCCATAGGGCCCACGCTTCATCGACACCGTCTCGCCCGTCACCGGGTCGGTGCCGAGTTCCTGCTCGGCCGGCGCCGCGCCTTCGCCCTCGCCGGAATCGACGCCGAAGGGCCGCGTATACCGGCATTCCGGGTAGTTCGAGCAGCCGATGAAGGCTCCCGTCTTGCCGAGCCGCAGCCCCAGCCGCCCATTGCCGCAATTGGGGCAGAGCCGCGGGTCCGACCCGTCCGCCCGGGCGGGAAAGATGTGCGGACCGAGATCCTCGTCGAGCGCATCGATCACGTCGCGGATCTTGAGGTCGCGCGTCGCCTCGACCGCCGCCGAGAACTCGGTCCAGAAGGCGCGCATCACCGCCCGCCAATCGACCTGGCCAGCCGAGATCTCGTCGAGCCTCTCCTCCATCGCCGAGGTGAAGCCGGTATCCACATACTTCTCGAAGAAGCGGACGAGGAAGGTCGTCACCATCCGCCCGAGATCCTGCGCGATGAAGCGCCGCTTCTCGAGGGTCACGTATTTCAGGTCCTGCAGCCTTTGCAGGATGGACGCGTAGGTGGACGGCCGCCCAATGCCCAATTCCTCCAGCCGCTTGACCAGCGAGGCCTCCGAATACCGCGGAGGCGGCTGTGTGAAGTGCTGGTTGGCCGCGATTCCATTCAGCTTCAGCGGATCGCGCTCGGCCATGGGCGGCAGGATGCGGGAATCGTCATCCTCGCTCGGCGCGGCGGTGGCGATGCCGGCGCGCGCATCGGCGGCGCGATCGTCCTCGTCCTCGCGATACAGCTTCAGGAAGCCATCGAAGGCCACCACGGAACCTGTTGCCCGGAAACGGATCTTGCCGTCCGCGGACGCGATGTCCACCGCCGTCTGGTCCAGCTCCGCCGCGGCCATCTGCGACGCCACCGCACGCTTCCAGATCAGCTCGTAGAGCCGAAGCTGCGCCCCATCCAGCTCGCGGGCCATCGCCTCCGGCGTGCGGGTCACGTCGGTCGGGCGGATCGCCTCATGCGCTTCCTGGGCGTTCTTCGCCTTGGTCTGGTATTCGCGCGGCGTCACCGGCAGGTAGTCGGGGCCGAAGGCGTCCTTCACATGGTCGCGGATGGCGGCGACCGCCTCCCGCGCCATGGTGACGCCGTCGGTCCGCATATAGGTGATGTGCCCGGCCTCGTAGAGCTGCTGGGCCGTGCGCATCGCCTGCTGCGCGCCCATCCCCAGCTTGCGGCTGGCCTCCATCTGGAGCGTCGAGGTCATGAAGGGCGGCGGCGGATTGCGCCGCGTGCGCTTCTTCTCGACCGAGGCGACCGTGTAGCTAGCCGCCTCCGCCAGCCCCTTGGCGCGGTTGGCCGACCCCGCCTCATGCAGGTCGAACTGGTCGAGCTTCTTCCCGTCCAGATGCGTCATCCGCGCCGTGAAGGGCGCGCCGGCCGGGGTCTGGAACTTCGCCTCGATGGTCCAGTATTCGCGCGGCTTGAAGGCCTCGATCTCGGCCTCGCGCTCGCAGATCAGCCGCAGCGCGACCGACTGCACCCGCCCCGCCGAGCGCGACCCCGGCAGCTTGCGCCACAGCAGCGGCGACAGGGTGTAGCCCACCAGGTAGTCCAGCGCGCGCCGCGCCAGATACGCATCGATCAGCGGCACATCCAGGTCGCGCGGATGGTCGACCGCGTACTGCACGGCCCGCTTGGTGATCTCGTTGAAGGTAATGCGCTGGACATCCTTGCCCTTCAGCGCGCCCCGCTGCCCCAGCATGTCCTTCACATGCCAGGAGATCGCCTCGCCCTCGCGATCCGGGTCGGTGGCGAGGAACAGCCGCTTTGCCCCCTTCAGCGCCTGGGCGATCTTGCCGACCTGGGCCTCGCCGCGGCCGTCCTTGCCCCAGACCATCGCGAAATCCTGGTCGGGCAGGACGGCGCCGTCCTTCTCCTCCAGGTCGCGGACATGCCCGAAGGACGCCAGAACCGTGAAGTCACGCCCGAGATACTTCTCGATCGTCTTGGCCTTGGCCGGCGATTCCACCACGACAACATCGGACATTCGGTCGGATTCACCCAATTGCGCTACGCATGACGCGACGGCCCGGCAGGAGTTCCACCCGGCCCTCGAGCTCCAGATCCGTCAGCACGGCCTGAAGTTCCGGGGCGGTCAGGTGGCAGCGCCGCAGCACCTCGTCAACCGATACCGGCGACAATCCAATCAACTCAAGGATTTGTTCCTGGCCCTCCGGGGGCGGCCCGAGCCCGTCGGACGGCGTTTCGGCTGTTTCGGTGGCGTCCCGGGCCATCCGCGCCGGGTCGAACAGCGGTCCGGCGCGCGGGGCTTCGGGCAGGTGGTCCAGCACGTCTTCGGCGGTCTCGGTCAGGTGCGCCCCCTGGCGGATCAGGTCGTTCGACCCCCGGCAGCGCGGGTCGAGTGGGCTGCCGGGCACGGCGAACACCTCCCGCCCGTGCTCCAGCCCCAGCCGCGCGGTGATCAGCGTGCCGGACCGATGCGCCGCTTCCACCACCACCACGCCGAGCGACAGCCCCGCCACGATCCGGTTGCGCTTGGGGAAATGCCGGTTCTGCGGCGCGGTGCCGAGCGGCATCTCGCTGACCACCGCGCCCCGTTCCGCGATGCGCGCGACCAGCGGCACGTTCTCGGGCGGGTAGGGCACATCGACACCCCCCGGCAACACGGCGACGGTCGCCCCGGATCGCAGCGCGCCGTCATGCGCCGCGGTGTCGATCCCCCGCGCCAGGCCCGAGACCACCGTCAGCCCCTTGCCGGCGAGCGACTCCGCCAGCTCCTCCGCGACCCGCCGCCCGGCGGAGGAGGCATTGCGCGCACCGACGATCGCGACCGCCGGCGCGGCGAGCAGGCCCACATCCCCCAGCACGGCCAGGACCGGCGGGGCATCCGGCAGCAAGGCGAGCAGCGGCGGGTAGAACGGGTCGTCGAGGAAGACGAACCGGCCACCCAAACGCGCCAGGGCGGCTTCCTCGCGGCGGGTTTCGGCCTCCGGCGGCGGGTCGTAGCGGCCGCTCAACTCCGGCAGGGCGTCCAGCGCCGCCTCGGCCGAGCCGTGGCGCGCAAGAAGGCGGCGGAAGGTGAGGGGGCCGATGCCGTCGGTGCGGGCGAGGCGAAGGCGGGCGAGGGTCACGAAAAAGGTCGGGGGCGCCGCCCCCGAACCCCCGCCGGGGTAACCGTGTTACCCCGGACCCCGCCGGGACTTTTGGGTAGCGTCGAAGGCGATGGGCGCATGGTCATCGCGTCAGGATATAGGCTGAAAATCAACCAAGAGGCGATATGACGATGGGGGCGATTCCACCGGCGAGCTGCCATGGCCGGACTCCCCACGCCCGGATGCCTGTGGCGACCCGGCGGAGATCACTGTGCCACTGACCCGCCGCGCCGTTTTTTTGCTGACCCTTGCCGTGCCGGCCCTGGCTCGGGCGGCCCTCCCACCGGGGCCGTCCCGGATCGAGATTCCCGAACGAAGCTCCGCCGCCGGCATCCTCCCGCTCTGGCTCTTCCGCGCCTCGGGCTGGGTGCCGGGCGGGCGGGTGCTGGCCGTGCTCCATGGCGCCGCCCGCGACGGGGACCGCTATCGTGACGTCTGGGCGCCGCTCGCCGAGGCCGCACGAGCCCTGCTGGTCTGCCCCGACTTCACCCGCGCCGGCTACCCGGGCGAGGCCTACAATGAAGGCCGCGTGCAGGGTCCTGATCCGGTCTTCCTCGCCTTGCCGCGCGCGGTCGCGGCGGCGCGCGAAGCGGCCGGCGACGTCGGTAGCCGGCCTTTCGAGGCCTACGGCCATTCCGCTGGCGCGCAGTTTCTGCACCGGTTCCTGCTGCTGTACGGCGCGCCCGGTGCTGGCCGCATGGTCGCCGCGAATGCCGGCTTCTACACCATGCCGACGCTCGACGCCGCCTGGCCCTACGGCCTTGGCGGGGTGGGGGATGTGGCGGTGATGCGATCCGCGCTGACCCGCCCGCTGACCGTGCTGCTGGGCGAGCGCGACACCGATCCGAACCACCGACTGCTGCGCCGCACGTCCGAGGCCATGGCCCAGGGCCCGCATCGCTTCGCCCGCGGCTTGGCCTTCTTCGCGGCCGGGCGACAGGCTGCGGATAGCCTCGGCGTGCGCTGTGCCTGGAACATGGCGATGGTCCCGGGGGTGGCGCATTCAAATGCCGGCATGGCGCCGGCTGCCGCGAATGTCCTGTGGGGTTGAAGGGATACTCGAATGGTCCGGGGTCGGCTGCTGCGCCCGTCGTTCGGGGGCGCCGCGCCGGCGACCCTTACCCTGGATGAGGCGCGCCGTGCTGCGCCCGTCGTTCAGGGGTGCCGCGCTGGCATGTACCGCATTGCAGGTGTCCATCGTTCGTGATGTGTTCTCTTTCTGGCGTTCTTTGACCCCCGCGAATCCGTCCGCTGCCCGTCGCACGAGAGACGTGCCCGGCGGCATGTCAGCCTGACTTCGCCGTCCGGCGCCAGGTCGAGGTTTCCAAAGGCCTTTCGGCCTTTGGCGGGGTGGCTTGGAGGGGCAGAGCCCCTCCAATCGCGCGCCCCGGCCAATTGTCCAAAACCGACGTTCTCGCGGGGTCCTTCAACAGAAGGTAGCAATCACCCCTTCTGCCCGATCTTCGGTTCTGTCCCCGCGATCAGCCGCCGGATATTCCCCTCGTGCCGCCAGAAGATCAGCAGCGCCACCAGCAGGGCGAGCAGGGCGTGCTCGGTGTCCGACAGCACCAGGGCCACGAAAGGTGCCGCGCCGACGGCGGTCAGCGTTGCCGCCGAGGACATCCGCGTCAGCTTCGCCGTGCCCAGCCAAAGCACGGTGCAGACCAGGGCCACCGGCCACATGGCCGCGTAGCAGACGCCGAGGGCGGTCGCCCCGCCCTTGCCGCCCTTGAAGCCGAGCCAGACCGGCATCGTGTGCCCCAGCACGGCGGCGGTGCCGGAGACGAGGTCCTGGTCCCCCAGGAGCCAGCGCGCCAGCAGCACCGCGGCCACGCCCTTCAGCGCGTCCAGGAGCAGCGTCGCGATGGCCAGGCCCTTGCGCCCGGTCCGCAGCACGTTGGTCGCGCCGATATTGCCCGACCCGATGGCGCGGATGTCGCCCAGCCCCGCCGCGTGTGTCAGCAGCAGCCCGAAGGGGATCGACCCGATCAGGTAGCCGCCGGCCAGCGCCAGCACGAAGGCGAGGGAAGGGTCGGTGATCATGCCCCGAAGACCCGCTTGCCGGCCTTCCAGGTGCCCAGCACGCGGCCTTCCAGCGCCCGCCCGTCGAAGGGCGAGTTCTGCGCCTTGCCGGGCAGCTTCCCGGCCTCGACCTTCCAGCCGCGGTCGGGGTGGAACAGCACCAGGTCGGCGGGTGCGCCCTTGGCGAGCCTGCCGCAGTCGAGCCCCAGCAGCGCGGCGGGCTTGCAGGTCAGCAGGCCCAGCGCGATGCCCATGCTGAGGTCCCCGCCATGCACCCGCGCCAGCGTCACGCCGAGCAGCGTGGCGAGCCCCGTCCCGCCGGCTGCCGCCTGGGCGAAGGGCAGGCGCTTGTCGTCGGCGTCATGCGGCTGGTGGTCGGACGCGATCGCATCGATCGTCCCGTCCGCCAGGGCCGCGACCACCGCCTGGCGGTCCGCTTCCGTCCGCAGGGGCGGGGACAGCTTCGCATAGGTCCGGTAGTCGCCGATCGCCGTCTCGTTCAGGTCGAAATAGGGCGGCGCCGTGTCGGCCGTGACCTTCAGCCCCTCCGCCTTGGCCGCGCGGATCAGGTCCAGCGCGCCGATGGTGGAGACGTGGGCGAAATGCACATGCCCGCCGGTGATGCGGGCGAGGGCGATGTCGCGCGCGACCATCATCGCCTCGGCGGCCGGCGGGATGCCCGGCAGGCCGAGCCGCGTCGCCAGTTCGCCCTCCGTCGCGGCGCCGCCGGAGGCCAGCGCCGGTTCCTCCGGATGCTGCACGACGAAGGCGCCGAAGGCGCGCGCGTAGGACAAGGCGATCCGCATGGTGCGTGCATTGCCGATGGCCCGCGCGCCGTCGGTGAAGGCGATCGCGCCGGCTTCGCGCAGCAGGCCGAACTCGGCGAGTTCCTTGCCCGCGCAGCCTGCCGTCGCGGCGCCATACGGCAGCAGGGAGACCGACCCCGTCGCCTCGCCCCGCCGGATCATGAAGGACAGCAGCGCCGGGTCGTCCAGCGCCGGGTCGGTATCCGGCAGCACGCAGACCGTGGTGATCCCGCCCGCGGCCGCGGCCGCGGCAGCCGAGGCAATGGTCTCGCGATGCTCTGCCCCTGGCTCGCCGAGATTGGCCCGCAGGTCCACGAGGCCCGGCGCCAGGCAGGTGCCGGCGGCGTCGATGACCTCCGCACCCTCCGGCGCGGTCAGGCCGGGGCCGAGATCGGCGATGACGCCGCCCTGCACCAGCAGCGCGCCCGGGCCATCGAGGCCGGTCGCAGGATCGATCAGTCGGGCATTGGTGATCAGGAGGTCGCGCATGGCGGGCGAGTTATAGACCGCCCGGCGAGTCTCGCCATGGCCCCCCTCAGTGCGGGCCGAAGCCGAACACGTCACGGTCGGGATCGGCGAGGCCCAGCAGCCAGCGCCCGAAGATCTGCGCCGCGATGACCGAGAAGGTGATCCCGTTCCCCCCGAAGCCGAGCACCGCGAAGCATCGATCCTCCCCCGGCATCGGGCCGATGGCGGGCAGGGAGGTCGCACTCGCCCCGAAGCAGCCGGCCCAGGCGAAGTCGGGCTCGGTGTCCACCCCGGGCAGCAGTGCCGCGAGCTTGCGCCGCAGCGTCGCGATCTTGCGCGGGATCAGGCGGTCGCGCGTCGCCTCGTCGGCGAAGTCGGCATCCTCGCCACCCACCAGAATGCGACCATCGGCCGTACTGCGGAGATAGAGATAGGGGTCCGCCGCCTCCCAGATCAGGCAGCGGGAGGGCCAGAGCCGGCTTGGCTGCGGCCGTGTCGCCATTGCCCAGGTCGAGATGATCCGGTAGCCGCGCGGGCGCAGCAGCGGCGCGAGTTCATAGCCCGTGGCGAGAGCCAGATGGCGGGCCTTCACGGTCGTGCCGCCACCGAGGCGCAGCGTCACGCCGCGGGCGGTCGTCTCGATGCCGGTGACCTCGGCCGGTGCGACCAGCCGGGCGCCGCGCGACAGCGCCGAACGCCACAGGCCCCGGGTGAGCGTCACGGGATCAGCCTCCGCCGCGCCGGCCGACCAGACGGCGCCGGGACGCGCGATGCCGGTCAGCGCGTGGAGTTCCTCGCGCCCGACATGGCGGGATCGCAGGCCGATCCGGGCGCGGGCCTCGGCTTCCGCCCGCAGGCCGGCATCGTCGAGGATGTTGCCTGGCAGATAGGCCGTGTGGCGTTCGCGGAAGCCGCAGCGCAGGCCGAGATCGGCGATGCGCCCGCGCAACGCATCGACCGCCGAGGCCGAACGCCACCAGGCCCGCGCCGCCCGTTCGCGCCCGATACGGCGGATGAGGTGGGTCAGCGGCAGGTCGAGCTCGAATTGCAGCAGCGCCGTGCTGGCGGCGGTGGACCCCAGCGCGAAGCCGCGCCGGTCGAGCACAAGGACGGACCGCCCGGCCGAGAGGGCGGCATCGGCCAGCAGCGCACCGGAGATGCCGCCGCCGATGATGGCGACCTCGGCCGAAAGGTCGTCATCCGGCGCGGTGCCGAGCCCGCCGCGCCTGCCCTGCTTCAGCCAGACGGGGGTGCCGCTGCGCAGGTCGCGCGGCTGCGTCGCCGAATTGCTCCACACGATCGGTTTATCCCCCGCTTTCGGGGTGCCAACGTCGCAGGCTGCACGGATGTTGCATGGTGGCGGCATCGCCGCTCGTAAGGATGGCGGCATCGCCGCCCGCACGGTATGGCGGCGTCCACGCTCGCGAGGTTCCCGAAGATGCGCCGCCGCACCCTGCCTGCCCTCGCCGCCGGCCTGTCCGCGGCGCCGGCGCTGGCCCAGCCACTCTGGCCGACCCGGCCCGTGCGGGTCGTCGTCCCCTTCGCGCCGGGGGGCAGCACGGATGTCTCGACCCGGCTGCTCGCGCCCCGGATGCAGCAGAACCTCGGCCAGCCGGTAGTGATCGAGAACCGCGCCGGCGCCGGCGGGACGATCGGGTCCGATGCGGTCGCCAAGGCCCCGGCCGATGGCTCGACCTTCCTAATGGGGACCATTTCGACCCATGTCCTCGCGGTCGGGCTGTATGGACCGCGGCTGCCTTATGATCCGGAGCGCGACTTCGTCGCGGTCGCGCCGACCGTGCTGGTGCCGATCTGCATCACGGTGCACCCCTCGCTCGGGGTAACGGACCTTGCCGGGCTGATCGCGCTGCTGAAGGCGCATCCGGGGAAATACGCCTATGGCACGGGCGGGGCCGGCGGGTCGGCGCATATCGGGGCGGTGGCTTTCCTCAATGCCATCGGGGCGGAGGCGACGCATGTGCCCTATCGCGGCAGCGGGCCGATGCTGACGGACATGCTCGCCGGGCAGGTGGCGATGTGCTTCGACACGCCCGCGCTGATCGCGCCGCATCACGCGGCGGGGCGGCTGCGCTGCCTGGCGGTGGCCACCGCCACGCGCTCGCCGCTGATGCCGGACGTGCCGACCTCGGCCGAGGCAGGGCTGCCCGGATATCGCGCCTATTCCTGGTTCGGGCTCTTCGCGCCGGCCGGCACGCCGGCATCCATCGTGACGCGCATGAACCAGGCGGTGCGGGAGGCGGTGCTGGACCCCGCCAACCGGCAGCGGCTGGAGGAGCAGGATCTGCCGCCGATCATGGAAGGCAGTCCCGAACAGTTCGCCGCCTTCCTGCGCAGCGAACTGGCGACCTGGGTACCGGTGGTGCGGGCGAGTGGGGCGACGGCGGATTGAGGGCGCGCGGGAGGGGCTCTGCCCCTCCCGGACCCTCCCCGCCAAAGGCCGCACGGCCTTTGGAAACCTCGACCTGGCGCCGGGCACCGCGGTCAGGATCGGATGCCGAAAGCCGCTCCTGCGCACGACGCTTGTTCCGGGGGCGATTGCTGAAGGTTGTGCCCGGCGCCCCTCCGGTTCCGGCGAGCATGGGTGCCCTGCGCCGTCGCTGTTCCTCCGGCCTCATCCCTTCGCTAGAAGCCGGCCATGGACAACAGCATGGCGACCAAGCCCTACAGCAAGCTGAAGGGCGATCCCTGGCGCGCGTATGAGGAACTGCCCGCCGAAGTGCGTCAGGCCCTGCAGGAGTCCCTGGTCGACTGGTGCCCTCTGCGTGCCCGCGAATGGCATATCCACCTGCTGCGCGAGCGGCGGTTGCGGCCGGCCCAGGCGACGCATTTCCTCATCCAGACCATCCGCCGGCACGATCACGCCGAGGTCGCCGCCTTCGCGCGGACATGGCCGAAAGGGCCGAAGGTCTATCCGCATCTCGCGGCCGGCGCGACGCTGCAGCGTTATGCCGGGCGGGAGGGCATCCCCGCCGCCGAACCGCTTCCCGTGCTGCCCGCCGCAAAGCGGTCCGAAGCACCGGCGAAGCAGGTCAAGGCGCCAGCAAAGCGCGCCGATGCCCCGGCGAAGCGCCCCAAGGCAGCAGCGAAGCGGTCCACGCCCGTGGCGAAGCGTTCCAAGCCGCCGACGAAGCGCAAGGCGGGCCGCCGCGCCCGGCGCTGACGCGGGTCGGAGTCCGCCCCTCAGACCGCTTTTTCGAAGAACACCCGCGCGAATCCCGCCTGTGGCGCGCGATGCGTCTCGACGAAGCCGAGACGCGGATAGAGGGCGAGGTTCTCCACCATCTTCTCGTTGGTGTAGAGCGTGACCTTCGCAAACCCGCGGCGCCGCGCCTCGTCTTCCGTGAAGGCGACCAGCGCGCGCCCCAGCCCGCGCCCCTGGGCTGCCGGCGCGATGGCGATGTTGTCGAGTTGCAGCGAGTCCGGAAAATCCTCGAGCACCAGGACGGCGAGCAGGCTGCCGTCTTCCTCGACCACCCAGGCCTCGCCGGCGGCGATGCGCGCGGCATAGTCGTCGGTCATGGGCGCGGGTTCGCGGCCGATGCGCGGGACGTAGAGCGCGTAGGCGGCGCGGACCAGGTCGCGCAGCGCCGCGGCTTCCTCGGGCCGGGCGCGGCGCGGCGGGGTCACCGGTTCCGCGGCAGCCGCCGCGCCAGCACGTCCAGCACCGCCATGCGGCAGGCGACGCCCATCTCGACCTGCTCACCGATCACTGAACGCACGGGGTCGTCGGCGATGGCGCTGTCGATCTCGACGCCGCGATTCATCGGCCCCGGATGCATGACGATGGAATCCGGCTTGGCATGGGCCAGCTTCTCGGCATCCAGGCCGTAGAAGCGGAAGAACTCCCGCGCGGAGGGCACCAGCCCACCCGCCATGCGTTCCTTCTGCAGGCGCAGCATCATCACCACGTCCGCGCCGGCGAGGCCCTTCTTCATGTCGTGGAAGACCTCGACGCCCAAGCGGTCGGCATCGGCCGGGATCAGCGTCGGCGGGCCGATCAGGCGCACCCGGCTGCCCATCGTCGTCAGCAGGTGGACGTTCGACCGCGCGACGCGGGAATGGGTGATGTCGCCGCAGATCGCGACAACCAAGCCTTCGAGCCTTCCCTTGTGGCGGCGGATGGTCAGGGCGTCGAGCAGCGCCTGGGTGGGGTGCTCATGCGTGCCGTCCCCGGCGTTGATCACCGCGGCGTCCACCTTCTGCGACAGCAGGGCCGGGGCGCCGGATTGCGCGTGCCGGATCACCAGCAGGTCGCAATGCATGGCGTTGAGGGTGGAGGCGGTGTCGAGCAGCGTCTCCCCCTTGTTCACCGAGGAGGTGCTGACCGACATGTTGATCACGTCGGCGCCGAGCCGCTTGCCAGCCAGCTCGAAGCTGGTGCGGGTGCGGGTCGAATCCTCGAAGAACAGGTTGATCAGCGTGCGGCCCTTGAGCAGGTCGCGCTGCGTCTTCCCGCTGCGGTTGAGCAGCGCATAGGATTCCGCGAGATCGAGCAGGTCGCCGATATGCGGCGGCTCGAGGCCCTCGATGGCGAGGAGATGTTTGGACGGGTGTGACACGGCCGGAGATTAGGCCGGCGGCGCGGATTCGGCCAGGAGGCTCCCGGGCAGGCCGAGCGCCGCGCGGAGCTGCGCCGCCCGGGCCTGCTGATCCGCCTCGACGGGGCCTTCGCCGATCAGGCGTTCCCGCCCGTCGGCCGCGACGATCAGGGTGCGGAACAGGAGATCGCCGTCATCGTCCTTGCCGCGGCGGATGTCGATGGCCGCGATGGCGCCGGCGGGAAAGGCCTCGACCTCACGCCCGAAGGCGCTGCGGCGGACCATGCTGGCGCTGCCATCCGCAGCGACCACCAGCCGCGTGCAGGGTTGGGACAGCAGATGCCCGGCAACCGGAATGCCGATCAGCCAGAACAGGGCGATGGCGCCGTATTGCAGGTCCGCGGGCTGGGAGGGGTGCGGCCCGTCCCGCGCGATGACCCCGGTCATCAGCAACAGGAAACCCAGCCAGAGGCCGATGAAGGCCCAACCCGCGATGGCGGTCCGGTTCCGGGCCTCGAAGCGTGGTGGGCCGGCGGTCACGCCGGCAGGAAGATCCAATTGAAGACGTAGTCCTCCCGCTTCGTCCGGGGTCCATGCAGGCGCGGCAGATCGGCGCGGTCGAGCTTCACTGGCCCCTCCGGACCGGCGACATGGGCGACGTAGCCCAGCGCCTCGACCTCGGCGATCGCCTCGGCGATGGGGCGATGGAGGTGCTTCTCCTCCATCTCGATCACCAGCACCGGGCGGCAGCGCGCGATCAGCCCGGCGGCGCCGCGCAATACGGCGGCTTCGTAGCCCTCCACGTCGATCTTGATCAGGCCGACATCGCCGGTCTCGATCTCGTCCAGCCGGCGGGTGGGCACGCTCACCGCGCCATAGGCGCAGTCCCCCAGGCTGTCATGGGCGAGGGTGGCACCCTGGTTGGAATAGCCCTTGCGGCGCCGCGGCACCCGCAACTCCGCCGAGCCCGACGCGTCCGACAGAGCGATGGGCAGGGCCGTGGCCCCGGAGCCAAGCCGGCGGGATAATTCGCGGAACAGCTTCGGATTGGGCTCGAACGCCAGGACGGCGCCAGAATGGCGGCGCAGCATCTCGGTCCAGATGCCGCGGTTGGCGCCGACATCGATCGAGACGCGCCGCGGGTCGGCGAGTAGCGGAACAAGGCGCAACTCCCGCTCGCCACGCCGCAGGGCGCGGGCAAGGTCCCAGCGCAGGGCGAGGCGGGCCGGGACGCAGGCGTGGCGCAGCCGTTCCTCGATGGATACTGGCGGGGCCCACGCCGTCGCGGCGGCAAGTTCTGCCAGCATGGTCGCGTGGCGGGTCATAAAGTGTCTCCTGCGCCGATCGCGGTCAGGGCGTCCGGCGCGCTGCGCAGCATAGTCAGAGCCGTCCCGCGGTCCATGGTCGCGCGGCATCGTGTCGCGACACACGCGACATGTATCGCCAGTCGGATGTTTTCCCGGATCAATTGAAACTTCTTTCCATCCTTCCACTTCATGTCGTATTTAATGCGGAACGTTCTGGTGCGCGTTCGGCTGGAAGGATGGCCGGAATGGCGAAGCCTCCCGTCGGGTTATTGCGACCGGTTGCGCTGCTGCTGACCGGAGTGCTGGCCGCAGGGTGCGGTGGGCTGAGTTCGACCCCCGCGCATCCCATGAATTTCGGCGACGTCTCGCGGGGTCTGGAGGCCGAGGTCTCCGGGACCACGATCAGCGGCTGCATCGCGACGCCGCTCGACGCCCAGGATCTCTGCCGCGACCGGATCGTGCAGTCGATGATGGTCCTCATCGACATGAACTACACGGTCTTCGAACGCGAACTGAACGACACCAACCGCTACAGCGGCTTCGCGACGAGCGTCGCGGTCATGGGCCTGGCCGGCGCGGCGAGCATCAGCAGCGTCCCCGTCTCCACGGCGCGCATCCTGTCCGCGCTTGCCGCCGGCCTGACCGGCGCGCGGGAGGCCTTCGACCGGGACGTGCTCGCGGAGCGCACGACGACCTCGCTGCTCGTCTCCATGCGGGCGAACCGCAACACCATCGCCCGGCGCATCCGCAATGGGCTGAAGGCCCGCGCGCGCGACTATCCGGTGGGGACCGCCCTGCAGGACCTGCTGGCGTATTTCCGGGCGGGCACCATCCAGGGCGCGATCGTCAACGTGGCCGAGGCGGTGGGCCTGAGCGCCTTCGAGGCGAGGCTGGCGCTGGACGGCCGCAGGCTCACGGAACAGCCGCTGCCGCCGGACCGGCCGTTGTCGCCGCAGCCGCAACCGCCGGCGTCGCAGCCGGCGCGTGCGCCGCTGACCATTCCGCCGCCGCTGCCGCCCGAGGAACTGCGCTTGCAGCAATGCCTGCTGCAGATGCTGCGCGACCCCGACCCGCTGCGGCGCGAGCAGAACGAGGCCAATATGCGTCGCGTCGTGCAGGAGCTGCTGCCCGGCCAGAACGTGCCACCGCGCCGCGTCATCCAGAGCGCCTCCCTGCGCCCCGAACTCCTTGAACTGGGCCGGCGCCTCTGCCCGCCGCCGCCGCCCGCGCCAGGGGCCGCGGTCAGCTCCCCGCCGGTCGTGATCACGCCGGCGCCGGCCGGGCCGCGCCCGCTCAATCCGCCGGAAGGCGCGGCGCCAGGGAGGTAAGGATGGCCGGCGACGATGTCATTCCGATGGACTTCATCACCAACCGCCTCGACATACCGGGATCGGACCCGGATGAGGAAATCGCGCTGCTGCTGAGGGACGAAGTGGCGGCGGCCGCGGGGCGCTACCGGGTCGAGGCCAAGCGGCGGGACGAGCCCGAAGGTGTTTTCGCGGAATTCCGCTTCTTTCCCCTCGACGGCGCCGAGACGCTCGGCGAGCTGTCGCGCCGGTTCGAGGTCGGGAAAGGCGGGCCGGGGACGATCTCGGGCGGGGTCGGTGATCCGGGCGGCAAGTCCTATGGCAACTGGCAGATGACGAGCCAGCCCAAGGGCGGCACGGTGCGGCGCTTCGTCGATGATCCGTCCTTCGCCTTCGCGGACCGTTTCGCCGGGCTCGATCCGGGGTCCGAGGCCTTCGACACGGCCTGGAAGGGGCTTGCCCAGGCCGATGCCGAGGGGTTCCGGCATGCCCAGCACGCCTTCATCATGCGGGATTACTACGAGCCGGCCGCCGCCAGGCTGCGCCAGGCGGGTCTCGATGTGCGGACGCGGTCGCATACGCTGCGCGACGTGCTGTGGTCGACCGCGGTCCAGCATGGGCCGGGCAATGGCGTGGCGATCTTCGGCATTGCGTTGGCGGCGGCGGGGGCAGGGCCCGATGACGAACCCCTGATCCGGGCGGTCTATGCCGAACGCGGCCGGGTCGGCCCGGATGGCAAGCTGATCCGCTTCAAGAGCAGTTCGCCTGCGGTGCAGAAGGGGGTGGCCGAGCGTTTCGTGAATGAGCTGCGGGACGCGCTCGCCATGCTCGCCAAGGAAAAGCAGGCGGTGCCCGTGCCGCCGCCCCCGGCGGCCACGGCCGCGGCCCTCGCGGCCGCCGGCGAGCCGGCCTGGTTCACCGTGGCCCGTGGCGAGATCGGCCAGAAGGAGAAGCAGGGCGCGAGCGACAATCCGCGCATCCGCGAATACTTCACCTGGACGAGCCTCGGCGAACAGCCGGACAGCGTGCCCTGGTGCGGCGCCTTCATATCCTTCTGTTTCGGGAAGGGGGGCGCCCTGCGCAAGGGCGAGGGGTCGGCCCGCGCGGCCGATTGGCTGCTCTGGGGACGGGCCCTGGACCAGCCGGTGCGCGGCTGCCTCGTCGTGCTCGAGGCGCAGGCCAAGGGCGCATCGGGCCATGTCGGGTTTCTCGACAGCCTCTCGGACTCCGAGGTCCGCCTGCTGGGGGGCAACCAGGCGGATGCTGTGAATGTCACCACCTTCCGGCGCGGCGAGGTGCGGAAATTCGGGTTCCGATGGCCGAACTGATGGCGGCGGGGTGGCGGAGTTTTCGGGCGGTCTCTCATGCCAACGGCCATCGGGAATGAGCGATGCAGGTGGTCTGGAGGGGCGCCGCCCTTCCAGACCACCCCGCCACCGGGTTCATGCTGCCCCCGCCAGGCGCCTTGCGTGCGCAAGAGCGGGTCTTGTCGCTGTTCTGCCCGTCGCGCCCGGCACCAGATCGAGGTTTCCAAAGGCCCTGTGGCCTTTGGTGGGGTGAGCCCGAGAGGGGCAAGGCGCCTCTCGGTTCCACGGCGCAGGACGAGGGCCTCATACCGCCGAGCCTTGCTGGTGACCTCGTCATCGGCGAGGCGAACGGCATGGCGCGCCGGGTTGGTGGAGCGGCCGCGCGCAAGACCAGGACTCTGACGCCGGGTCAGCCGAAAGGCTGGCTGGTATCAGTCCGGCGAGGATGGCGCCGGGCGGCTTGCATCCAGCGCGCCCTGGAGCATGTAGGCTGCGGCTGCGCGGTCGACCGCCTCGGCACGTTTCGCGCGGGTCAGGTCGGCCTCGGCGATCAGCATGCGGTTCACGGCCGCCGAGCTGAGCCGTTCATCGAACAGGGCGCAGGGCAGGCCGGTGGCGTCCGAGACGGCGCGGGCCCAATCCTTCGCCGCCTGGGCGGCCGGGCCCATGGTCCCGTCCATGGACAAGGGCAGGCCGATGACCAGGCCGCCGGCATCCTCCTTCTTCGCGATGGCGGCGATCTCGGCGGCGTTGGCGGCGAGTTTCCCGCGCTTGATCGCGGCATAGGGGCTCGCCAGCATCAGCGTCACGTCGGACAGGGCGACGCCGATGGTCTTGCTGCCCGGGTCGAGGCCGATCAGGCGCTGGTAGCGTCGCAGGCCGGCCCGGAGGTCGTTCAGGTTGATGATGGCCATGCCGGGGCTTATGGTCCGCGCCCCGTTCCCCTGGAAGAGCATTGATGTCACTCGATACCGCCACCGTGCGGCGCGTCGCCGCCCTTGCCCGCATCCGCCTCGAGGAAGAGGAGGTCGCCCGCGTCCAGGGCGAGCTCAACGGCATCCTCGGCTGGATCGAGCAATTGCAGGCGGTGGATACCGAAGGGGTGGAGCCCATGGCGGGCGGTAATCCGGAAGGGATCGCCGCGATGCCGATGCGGGACGACGTGGTGACCGATGGCGGCCAGGCCGCGAAGGTCCTGGCCAATGCCCCTGATCGCGAGGGCGAATATTTCGGCGTGCCGAAGGTGGTTGAGTGATGCATCCGACGGATTTCACCATCGCGGGCGCTGTCGCCGCGTTGGAAGAGGGCGTGATCTCGGCCGAGGAGCTGACCCGCGCCCATGTCGAGGCGGTCGAGGCGCTGAACCCGAAGATCAACGCCCTGATCACGGTCACGGCCGAGCAGGCGATGGAGGCCGCGCGTGCGTCTGATGCGAAGCGGGCGCGGGGCGAGGCGGGGCCGCTGGAGGGCATCCCCCTCGCGATCAAGGACCTGTTCTGCACGGAGGGGGTGCAGACCACGGCCGGGTCGAAGATTCTGGAAGGCTTCGTGCCGCCCTATGAGAGCACCGTGACGGCGCAGTTGAAGCGCGACGGGGCGGTGTTCCTGGGCAAGGCGAACCTCGATGAGTTCGCCATGGGGTCGTCGAACCTGACCAGCGCCTATGGGTCCGTGCTGAACCCGTGGTCGCGGCGCAACGATCCGGATGCGCGGCTCGTGCCCGGCGGATCGTCGGGCGGGTCGGCGGCGGCGGTGGCTGCGCGCATGGTTCTGGGGGCGACCGGGACGGATACCGGCGGGTCGATCCGTCAGCCGGCGGCCTTCTGCGGCATCACGGGCATCAAGCCGACCTATGGGCGCTGCTCGCGCTTCGGGATCGTGGCCTATGCGTCCTCGCTCGATCAGGCGGGGCCGTTCGGGCGGACGGTCGAGGATTGCGCGATCCTGCTGCGATCCATGGCCGGGCATGACCCGAAGGATTCGACCAGCGCGAACCGGCCCGTGCCGGATTTCGCCGCCGCCTGCGAGCGGTCGGTGAAGGGCCTGCGCATCGGCGTGCCGAAGGAATACCACATCGACGGCATGCCGGCCGAAATCGAGAAGCTGTGGCGGCAGGGGCTGGACTGGCTGAAGGAAGCGGGGGCGGAGATCGTCGAGATCTCCCTGCCGCATGCCGAATACGCGCTGCCGACCTACTACATCGTCGCTCCCGCCGAGGCGTCCTCGAACCTCGCGCGCTATGACGGCGTGCGCTTCGGGCTGCGGGAGGCGGAGAAGAACTCCGACCTGCGCGACCTCTATGAGCGCACCCGCGCGGCCGGCTTCGGGCCGGAGGTGCGGCGGCGCATCATGATCGGGACCTACGTTCTGTCGGCCGGCTACTACGACGCCTACTACCTGAAGGCGCAGAAGGTCCGCGCGCTGATCGCGCGCGACTTCCGCGAGGCCTGGTCGAAGGTGGATGCGATCCTTGCACCCGCGACGCCGTCCGCGGCCTTTGCGGAAGGTGAGGGGTCCGACGACCCCGTGCAGATGTACCTGAACGACGTGTTCACGGTGACGGCGAACCTCGCCGGGCTGCCGGGACTGTCGGTGCCGGCGGGGCTCGATCCGCAGGGGCTGCCGCTGGGGCTGCAGGTGCTGGGCCGGCCCTTCGACGAGGAGACCGTCTTCGCGGTGGGTGCTGCCATCGAACGCGCGGCGGGGTTCAAGGCGCTGCCGGCGATCCGCGCCGGCGTGGCACCGTGAGCGAAGCCGGGCTCGATCCCACGCGCTCGGTCGCGGCCATTCGGACGGCGGCTGGAAAGCGCCGCTTCCTCAGCTACGGCGACGTGGCCGAGGCGAATGGCGTGCCGTGGAACGCGGCGCGGCGGCGCATGGACCCACATCTGTTCGGCATCTGCCGGGATGCGACCGCACGCGGCTGGCCGCTGCTCTCGGCGGTCGTAGTGGATCGGAAGAGTGTCACACATGGTGCGATGCGCGGCAGGCCGCTGATCGGCTTCGCGCGCTGCGCCGAGCGCTGCGGGCGCATCGTAGGCGGGGACGCAGCGGCGTTCCTCGCCGAGGAACAGGAACGCGTCTTCGCCTGGGCGCGCGAGGAGGTTGGCGATGTCGTACACCATTGAAGGCGAGACCGGGCCCTGGGAACTGGTCATCGGCCTCGAAGTCCATGCCCAGGTCGTGTCCAATGCCAAGCTGTTCTCCGGCGCCGCGACCGCCTTCGGGGCGGAGCCGAACAGCCAGGTCTCCTTCGTCGATGCGGGCTTCCCCGGCATGCTGCCGGTGATCAACCGCGAATGCGTGGCGCAGGCCGTGCGCACGGGCCTCGGGCTCAACGCGCAGGTCAATCTGTGGTCGCGCTTCGACCGCAAGAACTACTTCTACGCCGACCTGCCGCAGGGCTATCAGATCAGCCAGTTCGCGCATCCGATCATCGGCGAAGGCCAGATCGAGATCGCGCTGCAGGACGGTTCCACCAAGACGATCGGCATCACGCGCCTGCATCTCGAACAGGATGCGGGCAAGTCGATCCACGACCAGCATCCATCGAAGTCCTTCATCGACCTGAACCGGTCGGGTGTCGCGCTGATGGAGATCGTCTCCGAGCCCGACATGCGCTCGCCCGAGGAAGCCGGCGCGTATCTCACGAAGCTGCGGCAGATCCTGCGCTACCTTGGCACCTGCGACGGCAACATGGAGGAAGGGTCCATGCGTGCCGACGTGAACGTCTCGGTGCGCAAGGCGGGGGAGGGGTTCCGCACGCGCTGCGAGGTGAAGAACGTCAACTCCATCCGCTTCGTCATGCAGGCGGTGGAAGCCGAGGCACGGCGCCAGATCGAGGTGTGGGAATCGGGCGGCACGGTCGACCAGGAAACGCGCCTGTTCGATACCGGGCGCGGCGTGACGCGGTCCATGCGGTCGAAGGAGGATGCGCATGACTACCGCTACTTCCCCGACCCCGACCTGCCGCCGCTGGTGATCGAGCAGTCCTGGGTTGACCAGCTCAAGGCCGCGCTGCCGGAACTGCCGGACCAGCGCCGGGCGCGCTACGTCGCGGATTACGGCGTCACGCCCTATGACGCGCATGTGCTGACGCTCGAGAAGGAGACGGCCGCCTATTACGAAGCCGTCGCCAAGGGGCGTGACGCGAAGCAGGCGGCGAACTGGGTGATGGGCGACCTGTTCGCAGCGATCAACCGGACCAAGACCTCGATCTCCGAGCCGCCGGTCTCGGCGGCCGATCTCGGCGCGCTGCTCGACCTGATGGCGGACAACACGCTGTCGGGGAAGCTCGCCAAGGAAGTCTTCGAGGTGATGGTCGAGACCGGCCGCGCCCCGGGGCTGATCGTCGAGGAACGAGGCCTGAAGCAGGTCACCGACACCGGCGCGATCGAGGCGGTGATCGATGAAGTTCTCGCCAAGAACGCCGACAAGGTCGCGGAGTTCAAGTCGGGCAAGGACAAGCTGTTCGGCTTCTTCGTCGGTCAGACGATGAGGGCCATGCAGGGCAAGGGGAACCCGGCCCTGGTGAACGAGGTCCTGAAGAAGAAGCTGTCGTGATTGATGCGGCCGGCGCTGGGCGCCGGCCGCGGCCTGGTGACGTGCGCCTGCCGGCCATGTGCGCATCCCCCGTGCCAACGCGTCGTACGGCCGCCTGAGGGCGGTTCGGGGCGCGCTGCTCGGCACCGCATCGGCTGAGGCCATCCGGCAACGCGGGCCGATGCGCAGCGCATGGCCTGCCGGCGAAGCTCGTGGGTTCTTCCCCTGTCGTGTCCCCGCATGCTTGGCTCCGCGCGCGGAAGGACCGGGGGATGTCATGACGACCGAGTCGCAGGAGCTGCCATCCGAGCGGCATGCGCAGACGGTGCTGCTCGTCGAGCGCGTGGCGGTGCTGCTGCTGCTCGCATTGCTGCTCTATGGCGTGGTGCAGGTGTTGCAGCCCTTCGCGCTCGCTATCGCCTTCGGCGGCTTCATCGCCATCGGGACCTGGCCGGCGCGCGATGCGCTGGTCCGGCGCGGCGTGCGTCCGGGGATCGCGGCGGGGGCGCTGCTCGTGGTGCTGATCCTGGCGGTGGCGCTGCCGGCGACGCTGATCGTGCCCGATCTCGGCGACCAGGTGGTTGCGGTGGTGGCGATGGCGCGGCAGTGGCTCGAGGAACTGTCGCCCGATCCGCCGGGCTGGGTCGCCGGGCTCCCGTTCATCGGCGAGCGTGCCGGCGCCCTGTGGAGCCAGGCGACCGGGATGCGAGGCAATCTGGCGGAGGTGGTGAAGCCCTATAGCGGGGCCATCGCCAGCATGCTCGTCAGCATGGGCCAGGCGGCGGCGGCGAGCCTGCTGCAGATCCTGCTCTCGCTGCTGGTCGCGGCGATGGCCTGGACCAACGGGGACCGCATCGTGGCGCAACTGCGCGAGATCGCGGGACGACTCGGTGGGCATCCGGCGATGGAGGCCGTGGATGCGGCGGGTGGCGCGGTGCGCGGCGTGGCCTGGGGCGTGGTGGGAACCGGCTTGCTGCAGGCGGTGCTGATGGGCGTGGGGCTCGCCATCGCGGGTGTCCCGGGGGCGGTCGCGCTGGGCTTCCTCACCATGATCTTCTCGATCAGCCAGGTGCTCGGGCCGCTCGTGGTGGTGACCTGGATCGGGGCAGCGGCCTGGCTGTATTCGCAGGGCGAGACCGGCTGGGCGATCTTCATGCTGGTCTGGGGTGCGCTGCCGATTTCAGGCAGCGACAACATCGTCCGCCCGCTGCTGATCCAGCGCGGCAGCACCATGTCGATAGGCGTCATCATCCTCGGTGTCTTCGGCGGGCTGATCGCCTTCGGCTTTCTCGGCCTCTTCATCGGGCCGGCGCTGTTGGCGGTGGCGCAAGGCCTGCTGCAGGCCTGGCGCAAGGCCGGGGCGGTGTCGCACCCGCCGGCCTGAGCCGGCATGGACGCCTCCGGCGCGGCATGCGATTCCTCGTGCCCTGGAACGGACGAGGATGACGGCGCATGGCCATCGAGCTGTGGACCTGGAACACGCCCAATGGGCGCAAGATCAGCGCGGCGCTGGAGGAGATGGGGCTGCCTTATACGGTCGTGCCCGTGAACATCTCGAAGGACGAGCAGTTCAAGCCGGAATTCCTGGCTTTCAGCCCGAACAACCGTATCCCGGCGATCAAGGATCCGGACGGGCCGGACGGCAGGCCGATCACGGTGTTCGAGAGCGGGGCGATCCTGCTCTACCTGGCCGAGAAGACGGGCAAGTTCCTGCCGAAGGATCTGCGCGCGCGGGTGCCGGTCTATGAATGGCTGATGTGGCAGATGGGCGGCTTCGGGCCGATGCCCGGCCAGGTGCATCACTTCATGATGCGTCCGGACGGGCCGGCGAAGGAGTATGGCCTGGAGCGGTACGGGAAGGAGACGCTGCGGCTGTACCGCGTGCTCGACAAGCAGCTGGAGGGGCGGGACTTCGTGGCGACGGCGGGCGAGCCGTCGATCGCCGATTTCGCGATCCTCGGCTGGGCCTGGCGGGCGGAGCGGCATCTGCCGACCCAGGGCAAGGCCATCACCGACTATCCGAACGTCGCGCGCTGGTACGATGGGATGATGGCCCGTCCGGCGACGAAGCGCGGATTCGAGGTCGCGCTGTCCTAGGGGCACCGCGGCGCTTCACGGGACAGTTTGACGGGGCGGGGCGCGCTGGGTAGAAGCAGCGCCCTGCAACGCCGTGTGACTTTCCACTCCTGCGGAGGGGTGGCCGAGTGGCCGAAGGCGGCGGTTTGCTAAACCGTTATAGGATGTCAAGTCCTATCGTGGGTTCGAATCCCATCCCCTCCGCCAGTTCTCTCGATTTTCTGCGGCTTTCAGTGGGATTTTAGGCGGTAGTCCCACAAAGGTTCCCACAAGAGAGCCCCGACCAGTGGCGGCTGTGGGCAACCACCGGCGAACAGTGGTCGAAGGGTTTCCCGCGTCCGACCGGGGCTCCGCATGGAGCCGACATGCCCGCGTCGCGGCCGAGATGGCGCCGAGCTCCGGGCTGGCATACGGTGAACGAGCTGCGCGTGCCGACGAACATCACCCTCGTCCACCTGCCGCCGTATTCGCCCGAGCTGAGCGCGATCGAGAAGGTCTGGCAGTACCTGCGGGACCGCTACCTCTCGGGCCGACTGTTCAGCGGCACGCGCGCCATCGTCGACGCCTGCTGCGCCGCCTGGAACAGCCTCGTCGCCGAAACGCTGGTATGAGAACTCCGGGCCGCGGTGCCCCGCCGTGGCTACAGGAGGCCGACCTGCGCGCCATGGCTGGGAGCTTTGTCGCCAGGTAGCCTTAGCACGGGTCGCTCTTGCCGCCCGGGATGCGGTGCGGGACGTGCTCCTGGCCCTGCGGTCAGGCCTGCCCTTCACGATGCTCGTCGAGGCGTGGCGAGGGTGGGGCCTGCACTTGGCCGAGATCAGTGAGATGGCCAGCCCCGGCGAGCATGCCGCGCTGCTGCTCCATTAGCCCAGCCCACACATCGCCGGCGACGTCGCGGTGCCAGACAAAATCGCCTCGCTGCCCCTCCCGACCCACCTGCCAAGGACCGAAAGGTTCCTCGGAACCCATGAGTTGGCGTGGTGGCAAGGTGTTCGAGGCGACGGCGCAAGCCTATGGGCGTGAGCGGGCATTCGTGCCGGTGCGTCCTCCGCGTCAAAGGCGGCGGTCTTGCGGCGGCCGATTTGGCTGCACGGGCTTCCTGGACGTGCCGATCTCACCCCGAGCTTCGGACGGGCCTGTGCGCCGCCTCACAGCGGGACCGTGAAAGGACGAACTGTCGTGGACGGTCGCGCCAGGGATGTGCTGGCATTGACAGGAAACGCTCAGCGCCGCGAAAGCGGGGCAAGGGAAATGCGTGGTGACGAGAGGCGCGATCATCCCGTCCCTCGCGCCGGCGACCTTGTCCCGGGCAAGGGACGCCATGGCGACGCGGTGGCTTGCTGAAGGAGGAGATCGGCACATGGACGCTGTCGGGACGTCGGGAGAGGGTGCGCGAGCGGGAGCGCCAGCTGACCAACCGGTGCTCGGGTGGCCGGACGCCATCGCGCGCCTCGCCGCCGAGCGCACGCGCGCCATCACCTGCGCCGCACAAGCGAAGACGCTGCCCGACCCCACAACCCTCGCCGCCGCCTATGGCACGGCGAAGGCGGAGATGGACGGAATCATCGCCGGCCTCTCCATCGCCCTCGCCGAGGGCAGCAAGCCGAAGTCGCTGGACGATCTGCCGCAGCGCCTGGAGGCGGCGGTGACGAAGCGCGATGCCTTCTGCCGCGCCGTCGCGGAGCGGCTGCCGGCGGCGCCAGCAGGGCAGAGGAGTGTGCTGAGCGACCTGCTCGGTCTCGGTCCACTGGTGAAGGAACTCGTTGCCGCAGGGCTGGCGATCTGGAATCGCGCCAGCGAGCCCGACAAGCTCCGCCGCGACACCATCCGGGCGCAACTGGAGGCGACGCGCTGGCCGGACTTCGCCGACGTGACGCCGCCGGGCTGAAGCGCACGGATGTGCGAGGCCGAGGAATCGTTGCCGCCGGGCTTTTACGACCAGCCGGTACTGGTGGTCGACCTCGGCGCGCACACCGCGATTATCAAGCGAGCCGACGTGGACGCCGCGGGGCGCTTCGCCGTTACCGGCTCCGACGACAAGACGGTGCGGGTCTGGTCGCTGGCGGATGGCGCGTTGCTGCGGACCATCCGCCTGCCCGCCGGGCCGGGCCATGTCGGCAAGGCCTTTTCGGTCGCCATCGACCCGGCGGGGGAGATCATCGCCGTCGGCGGGTGGACGGAGGCGTCGCCGACGGAAGGCATCTACCTCTACGACCTCGCGACCGGCGCGCTGCGGCAGCGGATCGGCGGGCTGCCGGAAGTGGTCCTCCACCTCGCCTTCGGGCCGGGCGGGCGGCATCTGGCCGCGACCCTTGGCAGGTCGAACGGCCTGCGCGTCTTCGATTGCGACCAGGGTTGGGCGGAGGTCGCGCGCGACTCGGACTATGGAGAAAGCAGCTACGGCGCCGCCTTCGCGCCCGATGGGCGCCTCGCCACCGTGAGCCATGACGGGCAGGTGCGGCTCTACGGGGCGGATTTCCGCCGCCTGCACGCCACCCAACTGCCGGATGGCAGCCGCCCCTTCGGCATCGCTTTCTCCTCCTCGGGGCAGCGCCTCGCCATAGGCTTCACCGACAGCACAGCAGTCGCGCTGCTGGACGGGCGCAGCCTAGCGCCGCTGTACGAGGCGGCGAGCGCTGGGATCGACAATGGCGAGCTATGCACTGTCGCCTGGGCGGCGGGGGTCCGGCTGCTCGCCGCCGGGCGCTACCAGCACCGCGGAGGTGGTCCGGTGGTGACCTGGGCTGACGGGGGGCGCGGCGCCCCCCAACTGATCGCCGAAGCGCAGAACACGGTGATGAGTCTGCTCCCGCTACCGGGCGGTGACATTCTGGTCGCGGCCCAGGACCCCTTCCTCGGCCGCTTCGGCCCGGCCGGGGAGGTGCGCTGGACGGTGCCGTCGCCGGTGGCCGATCTGCGCGAGCAGCAGGCGAGCCTCGCCGTCGCCGTGGATGGCACGACGGTCGATTTCGGCTTCGAGGGCGGGGGTGAGGCGCCGATGCGCTTCGACATAGGCCGACTGGCGCTGACTCTGGCGCCGTCGGCGGATGGCTGGGCCGCCAGGCCCCGCCAGCAGGGGCTGCCGGTCGCCGACTGGGAGAACAGCACCTGCCCCACCCTCGCCGGCGCGCCCCTGCGGCTCGAGCCCTACGAGAAATCGCGCAGCCTCGCAATCCATCCCGACGGGCGCCGCTTTGTCCTCGGCAACGAGTGGT
Source organism: Roseomonas alba (assembly GCF_019430885.1). GTDB lineage: Bacteria > Pseudomonadota > Alphaproteobacteria > Acetobacterales > Acetobacteraceae > Neoroseomonas > Neoroseomonas alba. The sequence continues at coordinate 893,102 of NZ_JAHYBZ010000001.1, forward strand.
CGCTGCGTGCCTTCGACGCCTGCGGCACGCCGCTCTGGCGCCAGCGCGCGCCCAGCGTCGCCTGGACGGTGAACGTCACCGGCGACGGGCGCCTCGTGGTCGCGGCCTACGGCGACGGCACCATCCGCTGGCACCGCATGGATGACGGGCGGGAAATCCTCGCCTTCATGCCACTGCTCAACCGCCGCGACTGGGTCGCCTGGACGCCGGAGGGCTTCTTCGCCGCCAGTCCCGGCGCTCATGGCGTGCTGCGCTGGCATGTGAACCAACCCGGCTGGCAGCCGGCGCGGGAGTTCGCCGTCGCCGACATCCCCGGCTTCCACCGGCCGGAGGCGATCCGGCTGGTGTTGCAGGAGATGGAGACGCCGCGCGCCATCGGCCTCGCCATCGTAGCCGAGCAGCGGGAGAAAGTGCGGCTACTGACCAACAGCCGCCTGCCGCCGGGGGCGCGGCTGCATGTTGTCGCCGTAGGCATCAGCGAATACGACCCCGAGACCGCCGCGCATCTGCGGCTCCGCTTCGCCGACCACGACGCGCATGACGTCATGTCCGCCCTCGCCGGCACCCAGGGCGCGCTCTACGCACCCGGCTATCGCGAGACGCCGCGCAACGAAGACGCCACCGGCGAGATCATCCTGCGCGCGCTGGCAAACATGCAGGCCGCGACGCAGTCGGGCGACCTCGCCGTCTTCCACTTCTCCGGCCATGGCGCGCGCATCGGCGAGAAGCTCTATCTGCTGCCGCGCGACGTCCGGCCCGGCGATGCCGTTGCGTTGCAGCGCAGTGCCTTGCCGATCGGCGATCTGCGCGACGCGCTAATGAGGATCGCCGAGCGGGGCCGCGTGCTGGTGCTGCTCGATGCGTGTTATTCCGGCGGCGCCTCGCTCGATGGCGGCGCGCAGCCAGCTGCCTCCCGCGTCCTCAGCACCGCGCTGGCGGCGGCCAATATTTGCGTGCTGACGTCCTCCTCCGGCTCTCAGGCTTCGCGCGAGGACCCGGCGTGGCAGAATGGGGCCTTCACCGAGGCGGTGCTGGAAGCGCTGGGTGCGGCCGACACCGACCATGACGGCCTGATCAGCGCGACCGAACTCGCCCGCTATGTCGATCGGCGCGTGCGGAACCTGACGAACGGCGCCCAGGAGCCCGGGATCGAACTCCGCTTCGACGGCACGCTCTTCGCCGTCCCGCTGCGCTGAACTTCCGCGCGTGGCGGAATTCCAGCCGGGACATAACAGGTCGGACACCGCATGCTTCCAGGGAGGTGCGGCTCTCCAACCTGTCAGCCAGCTGCCTTGAGGAACTTTCGCATGATTGTTGCCAATTTGTTCTAGGAGCCGTAGCTAAGAGGGGCGACATGGGCCGGCATTGCTGCATAGAGTTCGAGGTAAGAGATGGACGGGGGATGCATGCGACTCGCACTTGCGCATGACGATGAGGTGGCAAAGCGCCCGATCTTTCCGCGGATGGAGATTGGCGCTTACGAAGAGATGTGGTTGGAGCATAACGCCACCTTCAAGAGCATCGCAGAGCGTTTCGCATCTGATCTCGAAGCCATGCCGAGTGACTTTGTTCCTTCGGCCGTTGCGCGACAGCGGGCGGATGAGGTGTTCGCCAAGCTCAAGGCGGACGGGGTACATCGTTTTGGCGTGCGGATTCACCATGCGGGCGATTACCCAATGAAGCTAAGGGATGCGAAGCATCCCATCGAGTTGTTGTATTACAGGGGCGTCTGGGAACTCGCCGAAACCCGATGCGTGGCCGTTGTTGGAAGCCGCGAAGCTTCCGTCGACGGGTTAGCGCGTGCGCGCCGGTTAGCGCGCGAGTTGGTGACGAAGGGTTTCACGGTGGTATCCGGCTTGGCTGCTGGAATCGACCAAGCCGCGCATCGCGGAGCGCTCGAAGCTGAAGGCAAGACGATTGCTGTTGTGGGAACTCCACTCGGGCGGGTCTATCCAAAGGAACACTATGACCTGCAGGAGCGCATTGCCGAGCATCACTTGGTAATCTCCCAAGTGCCAGTGCTCCGTTACGCTCGACAGAACTTTCGTATGAATAGGCTGTTCTTTCCAGAGCGCAATGTGACGATGAGTGCTCTTACCGAAGCCACGATTATTGTGGAGGCGGGCGACACGTCCGGAACGTTGACCCAGGCCCGGGCGGCGCTTCACCAGGGCAGGAAGCTGTTTATCCTCGACTCATGTTTCAGGCGACACGACCTGACCTGGCCCGCGCGATTCGCAGAACAGGGAGCCATTCGGGTTCAGGGTCCTGAGGACATTTGGCACCACCTTGGCTGACATTAGGCTCCGCTCTATTGACGATTCGAACCGCGGCGATCACTCGCTTCTGCGAGAAACTGATCGCTGTTGGTTTCTCTACGAATACACGTCGGGAATGACTTTCTCGTTCGGGGAGGCGAACAGCTTAATTTCGAACTTGAAGAAGCCTATGGACCGACGTGGACGGCCGGAGTTTGTCCACAAGGCACGAGCGATCCGACAAGCAAGCGAAACGCTTCGGCAGACGCTGAATCCGGTCTTCTTGAGGCAGGGGACGTTGGTGCCGATTCCGCCTTCCAAGTGTCGGGCTGATCCTCTCTACGATGATCGGGTCCTTCAGATTTGCCGGGGCATCGGGCAGCAATGCGATGTACGAGAACTTGTTGAGCAGAAATTAAGCATTCGAGCGGCGCATGAAAGTGAAGGAAATCGACCTTCCCCACGGGAGCTGGCAGACAATTATGTAATCAATGAAAATCTCTGCGCTCCTGCTCCTGTGTTAATTGCTATAGCGGACGATGTTTTAACTGCGGGTTCTCACTTTCGAGCGATGTGTATGGTTCTTGGTGCGCGCTTTCCTGGTGTTCCAATCCATGGTCTGTTCGTCGCTCGCCGCGTCTTTGCCTCGTAGCTACCTTAGCAACCTACGCCGAGCCCTGCCAGCGTCCCATTGTCCAGAACACCGCTCTGGGGTAGTCGCCGAGATTGTTGGAACCGGCGCAGCGCTGTGCCCATGGCCGGCGACATGATCCCATCCACCGGTCCGTTGTAGAAGCCGCGGGCGCGGAGTTCGACCTGCGCCCGCATGGCGACGATGAGGCCCTCGGTACTTGCGCAACCTGGCACGGCGCCCGGGGTGCCGCGTGACCCCGTCGAGCCGGATGATCCGCTACGCGGGGCCGGTGAAGCGGGTGCCTGTTGGGGCGTGCTCGGTGATGGGGCCACGTAGGAAGGCGGCGGGGTGTAGGTTCGCGGGGCAGAGTAGCCACCGCCGCTGCCCGAGTAGTGACTGGAGTGGCTGCGGTGGCTGGAATGGCTCCGATGGCTGCTATGGGCGGCGAATTGGTCCGGGCCGTCGATGCGGTTCGGGAGTTCCATCACGAAGCCATCGGGGCGCTCTGGATCGCCGGAGCGCATGCCTGCGGGCGCGCCGGCCATGGCGGCCTCATGACCTCCGAGAGGGGCTGCGGCGACGCCGGGTAGCAGCCGGTAGAGCAGCCGTGCCAAGCGGCTCAGGGCGCCTGTCTCGTCATCGTGCATGTGCTGGTTCCGGCGTCTCGTTCGTCACCGGCCTGATGTCCGTGCCGCGCCATGAGGCGTCGGCCGACAGGAAGAAGCCGGCGCAGGCATCGCGCACGCTGCAGCCTTCGCATTCGGGCGCGTGGACCTGCTTCCAATCGCTGATGCTCCGCCGGGCGAGCGGCCACATGTCTCGAGGCAGCAGGCAGAGCGGCGTGTTGTAGATCGACACGGCCATGCCGCGTGTTGCGAGGTGGCGTGCAGCATCGGCGATCGCACGCGCAGCTTCCGCCGGCTCGATCCAGAGGACATCGCGGTTTCGCCGCGCCAGGCCCATCGGCTCCAGGCCCATGAGCGCGACGTGCTCCGCGAAGGGCAGGTTCCGCCAGACGAACTCAGCGAAGCCCATGATGCGCGGCACGGTAAGGGCATGGGCAACGAACCGGACCTCGATGCGATGACCGGCCTCGGCGAGATTGTGGATGCCCTCCAGCGCCTCCTCGAAGCTGCCTGGCGCCTGCACCACCTGATCATGCCGCGCCGCCGTGTCGGCGTAGATCGGCACCGCCCACGTCGTGCGGCCGCGGCCCGCCGTCACGGCCGTCACCATCCGTCGATCAGCGAAGCGTCGGCCATTGGTGAGGATGTGCAGGTGCGTGTCGGGCAAATGCTCGGCCGTGCCGACGAGGATGCGGGTCAGGCCTTCGCCCAGCAGCGTCGGCTCGCCGCCCGTGATGCCGAGCACGGGCAGGTTGCGGTCGATAAGCGGCAGCAGTTCCAGCGCCTCGGCGACGCGCCAGGAATCATCCTCATTACGCGGCGGCTGGCTGCACATCAGGCACAGGCTGTTGCAGCGCTCGGTGACGAAGAGCGAATTGCTGTCGGCGCCGCGGCGATAGAGCACACCGATCCTGCCGGTGCGGGCGGTCACACCGATCACGTCGCCCGCGGCCACAACGTCATTGCGGCGAAGGCCGGCGAAGATCGGCAGGGCAGCACCTGGACCCCGTGAGTCGGCTGTTAGGGCAGCTGCGAAGCCAAGCGCGTGGAGAGCACCCAGGTCCACGCCGCCGACGGGATCACTGCGGAGGTCGATGGCCACCCGATCGAAAGGCAGCTCGGTGGTGAGCGCGTCAGCGAGGGGCAGCACCTTCAGCGGGTGCGGTGCGGCGAAGTCGCCGGATAGCGTGCCGAATGTATGCAGGGGCAGGCTCATGCTGCCGCCTCGGGCCGGAGCCGCTGCGTTCCCCATCGCGTCAACAGGGCCTGTTTCTCGAGCGGGCCGTCGAGCAGCAGCCCGAACAGCAGATGGAAGAGGCCGGTGTGCCGCCGGCAGAAGTCGCTCGGCTGGCGATCGGCGCGCACGTGGCCCTGCGTTGCGTAGTGGTGGACAGGGTCACTCCCGCAATAAGGGAGGAATGCGCAGTCCCGGCAGCCTGGCAGGTCTTCCGCCACGCCGCCGGTGGCGATGAGCCGCATGGCGTCGGACGCCATCAGGACGGGCAGGGGATCGCGCACGGTGCCCATGCGGAAGGCGGGATCGCCGGCCGCCGCCAGCATGCGGCCCTCGTCGCTCGCATAGACCCCGCCGTCATAGTCATAGGCCAGGACACCGAGCCCGGCGCCGGCGGGGCTCCGCAGATCGACATAGCCGGAGTGGAACGGCGTCAGGATGTGGGTCAGCAGGATCGCGGCATAGGCCTCTTCGGCCTCAACGCCCTGCCGGTTCCACCAGAGAATTCGATCAAGGGCCCGACGATAGAAGGCCTGGAAGGCATCCATGTCGTAGCCGGTGCGGCGTGCGGATCGCAGCGCGAAACCATAGGGGCTCAGCGGCCGGAGGAAGACGGACGGGAAGCCAGCGCCGATCAGCGCGTCAACGATGCCTTCGGGATGGTGGAGACCGCGCCGCGTGACGGTGGTGATCGCAGCCACGTTTGCTGCGCCGATGACGCGGCGGGCAAGGGCCACGCCTTCCATGGTGCGGCGATGCGCATCGGCTCCCGGTAGGGGCCGATTGGCGTTGTGGATGTCCTCGGGCCCGTCGATCGAGGCCGAGACCTGGAAGCTATGCTCGGCAAGGAACGCCGCGATGTCATCGGTGAGGTGATGAAGCGTGGACGTGATGCTGAAGGTCACGCGACGGTCGGGTGCGCGTCGGCGGATCGTCTCGACCACCAGCTTGATGATGTCGAAGCCGAGCAGCGGCTCGCCGCCCTGGAACTCCACGGTGAGCGCCGCGGCGTCGCTCTCCAGGATGCGCTCCACGGCATGGAGCGCCGTCTCGGGGCTCATGTCGAAGCTGTCGGCACCGATTGGACGGCGCGAGACCTGACAGTAGAGGCAGCTCTGGTGGCATCGGAGCGTCGGCACCAGGATGTGGAGCGCCGGGCCCTGTTGAACGAAGGCCTTCTTCGTGCGGACTTTGGTCGCCAACAGGCGCAGCGCTACCTCGGGCCGGCCAGCGAGCAGCAGGTGACGGGCCACCAGGTCGTCATAGGCTGGGCTGTCGGGAGTGAGGCGCCCGGCGGCGAAGGTGGCGAAATCAGCGCGGTCGAGCGCCATGAACTCGCCGGCGTCGTTGGTGACCAGCACCTGGGCACCATCGCCAAGCGCGACGACGCGGTGGGGTAGCGGCGCGCCCTTCTCGACGCGCGGAATGTTGGGCGCGGTGCGACCGAATGCCGCTTCCATGACCGCAGCTCGGAACAAATGCTCGGCGGCACTTCCCGAGACATCCAACTCGGCAACGGCATGGTCTCGGGCCACGACATTCATTCCGCGGCAGAGCCGAGTTTCACGTCAACCCCTCCCTGCCTGAATGCGCGCGATGATTGTATTAGATCGCTAAGTAATCATCCTGCCAGAGCGACATGAGACGACGCAAGAAGACATTGGCCGTTCTCTGGCCGCGCGGCCGCTTTCTCCAGCCATCATCGGAAATCCCGTGTCGGCGGCATTCGAATGGGCCGCGACTTGTCCGACGGTGCCACCTCGTCGCCGATCCCCATCGAAGACAACGTATCCAATAGGTCCGACCGGTCGATCAGGCGCCCTGCGATCAGGTGCACAATCGGCACCTCGGCGTGCTGATCCTCTCGCTCCACGCGGCCTTCCACGATCACAAGGCGCGAGGTCAGCAGTGGGACGCGGTACCGTTCCGACACGCGGGCATAGACCACCACGTTGGCCTGGCCATGCTCGTCCTCGATGGTCACGAAGATCACGCCCTTCGCCGTCATCGGCTGCTGGCGCATCAGCACCAGCCCGGGCACGCGAACCCGGCGGCCCGATAGCGCCCGCGCCAGGGCGCGGCTGTCGTCGCAGCGCAGGCGTGCCAGGACAGGCCGCAGCAGTGCCAGCGGATGCCGGCGAAGGGTCAGGCCGGCGCTGACATAGTCCAGCGCGATCGCTTCGCCTTCCTTCATCGCCGGCAGGGCGGGGTCGGCCTCGGGGATCAAGGGGCGGACCTCCGGGTGGTCGGCCTGCACCGCCTCGCGGAACAGCGGCAACCCAGCAGCAAGCCCGGGGTCCACGGCATGAGAAGCCCAGGCGGCCTCGCGCCGGCCCAGGTCGAGCCCGGCGAAAGCGTCAGCACCGGCCAGCGCCTCGATGGCCCGCCGGGGCAGGCCGGCACGTAGCGCCAGTTCCCCCACTGATCCGAACGGCGCGCCGTTGCGGGCTGCGCGCGCCTTCACCAGTGCCCGGCCGGCCTCCTCCTGCATGCCGGAGACCATGCGCAGGCCCAGCCGCAGCGCGTGGCGGTCGGCGCTGGCCGCGTCTGGCTCGAGGGAGCAATCCCAATCGCTGTCGTTCACGCTGATCGGGCGCACCGCGACCCCGTGCTCCCGCGCATCCCGGACGATCTGGGCCGGCGCGTAGAAGCCCATGGGCTGGCTGTTGAGCAGCGCGCAGGCGAAGACCGCGGGGTGGTGGCATTTCAGCCAGGACGACGCATAGACGAGATGCGCGAAGCTGGCGGCGTGGCTCTCCGGGAAGCCATAGCTGCCGAAGCCCTCGATCTGCTTGAAGACCCGCTCCGCCATCTCCAGCGAGTAGCCCCGCCGGACCATCCCGCTGACCAGGCGGTCGCGATAGGCGCCGACGCCCTGGGTGTATTTGAAGGTCGCCATGGCGCGCCGCAGCGCATCGGCCTCTTCAGGCGTGAAGCGCGCGGCGACGATGGCCAGCCGCATCGCCTGTTCCTGGAACAGCGGCACGCCGAGCGTGCGCCCCAACACCTGGCGTAGTTCGTCCGGTGGGCCGTGCTCGGGGGAGGGACCCGGATACTCCGGTTCCTCGAGGCCCCACCGCCGGCGGATGTAGGGATGGACCATGTCGCCCTGAATCGGCCCCGGCCGCACGATCGCCACCTGCACCACCAGGTCGTAGAACTCGCGGGGCCGCAGCCGCGGCAGCATCGCCATCTGCGCCCGGCTCTCGACCTGGAACACGCCGAGGGAATCCGCGCGCCGGAGCATGGCGTAGGTCTCAGGGTCATCCCGTGGCACGCTGGCGAGATCGAGCGCCACATGCCGGTGCTGGCGCAGCAGGTCGAAGCCGCGCCGCAGGCAGGACAGCATGCCGAGGCCGAGCACATCGACCTTCAGGATGCCCAGCGCTTCCACATCATCCTTGTCCCATTCCAGCACGGTGCGGCCCGGCATCGCGGCATTCGAGACCACGGCAAGCTCCACCAGCGGCCCGCGCGTGATGACGAAGCCGCCCACATGGGTGGCGAGGTGACGGGGGAAGTTCTGAATCTCGTCCGCGAGGTCCACCGTCATGGCGAGCCGGGAGTCGGTGGTGTCGAGGCCGCTGGCCTGCGCGATGTCACCGAAGCTGCGATCCGAGCCGGGGCCCCAGGCTGCCTTCGCGAGCTTGCCGGTCACGTCCTCTGACAGGCCCATTGCCTTGCCCACTTCCCGGATCGCGCTCCGGGCGCGATAGCGGATGACGGTGGCGACGATGGCGGCGCGGTCGCGGCCATAGCGGTCGTAGATGTGCTGGATCACCTCCTCCCGCCGCTCGTGCTCGAAGTCCACGTCGATGTCGGGCGGTTCGTCGCGAGAGGCGGAGACGAAACGCTCGAAGAGCAGGTCATGCTTCGCCGGGTCGACGGCGGTGATACCGAGCACATAGCAGACGGCGGAATTGGCGGCGCTGCCGCGCCCCTGACAGAGGATGCCCTTCGACCGCGCGAAGCGGACGATCTCATGCACGGTGAGGAAGTAGGGCGCGTATCCAAGCTGCTCGACCAGCGCGAGCTCGTGGTCCAGGCGGGCGCTGATGTCCCCCGCCACCCCCTGCGGCCAGCGTTCCGCCACCGCCTCCGCGACCCGGGCAACCAACGTCTCCTGCGCGGTGCGGCCCGGCTCCAGCACCTCCTCCGGGTATTCGTAGCGAAGCTGGTCCAAGCTGAAGCCGCGCGTGGCATCGAGGATCTTCAGGGAGGCCGTCAGGGCGTCAGGATGGCGTTCGAACAGGGCCGCCACCTCGGCGGGCGACTTCAGCCGGCGTTCGGCGTTGGGGGCTGCCGCGAAGCCGATCTGATCGACCGATGTGCGCAGGCGGATCGCGGTCAGCACGTCCGCCAGGCGACGCCGCTCGGCGGCATGGTATCGCGGTGCGGTGGTGGCCAGCAGGGGCACGCCGGCCGCTGCGGCTCGATCGAGGCGCCGCCGGTCGCCGCCATCCATGACGCACGGCACCGCGCAATGCAGCGGCAGAGGAAGACGATGGTCCAGCGCCTCCGCGTCCGCGCGGAGACGAGCCCCGAAGTCTGCCGAGACGACAGAAGGCGCGACCAGCGCGACCGCTGACCCTTCGGCGGCGCCCAGCAGGTCGGCCCGGCTGATCCGGCACTCACCCTTTGGTGCCAGGGTGCGGCCCCGGGACAGCAGGGCGGTCAGCCGGCCGTAGGAGGCACGGTCGGTGGGCCAGACCAGGTATTCGCCCCCATCGTCTACCAGGACCCGCGCACCGACCGCGAAGGACAGGCCGAGCTCCTTGGCGGAGACGTGGGCCTGCACCACGCCGGCAAGCGTGTTGGTGTCGCAGATGCCGAGGCCGGCCTGGCCGAGCGCGGCTGCCTGCGCTGCCATCTCCGAAGGGTGGGAGGCACCGTCCAGCAGGCTGAAGTTGCTCTTGGCGCACAGCTCGGCGAAGGCGGGGCCGGCCGTCACGGAAGGGGCTATCCGGCGCTGTGCGGGGCGCCGGTGCGGCGCTTGAGAACGACGAAACCGGCCCGTTCTAGGTGCTCTACGAGCCGCTCGGCGGCGATGGCCGCCGCGAATTCCCAACCGCCCGATCGTGGCCGGCCGCGCTCATCAAAGCGCAGGGCATAGGCCAGGGATTCCGCGACCTCACCGGGGCTGGCCGGGGCGAGGGAAGCGGTCGCTGCGGGGATCGGTGGGATGGCGAGGGGATCGGCGGACATGGCCGGACGATGCCGCACGCTTGAGAACGAATCAAGAACACGATAAGGTCGGTCCGCGACCGAACCTCTTCCCCCCCAAAGGAGGAACGAATGCTCGAGGCACAGGCCGATCGCAGGAGGCACTACGAGGCCTATCGGCGCATCCACGCGGAGTCACGGGTGAGGGTGCTGATCGACGGTGCGTCACCGGACCAGGTCGCGTGCGCCGAGCAGGCGTTGCGGGACCTCTTTGCGAGGCGCGGCGTGAGCGCCCTTCAGGCAGCGGAGGGCGCCTTTGCGATCGAGGGTTGGGACATCAGCGACTTTGCCGAGGAGGCGGAGCCGAGCGCTGGAGAGACGGACGCCGCCATGGCTTGGTTAGATGCGCCAGGCGTAGCCTATGAGGCGGCCACGGGTGCGCCGTATCCCGGCCACGGCGTGCAGCTCGAACTTCAGTTCGCCGAGGCCGAATACCAAGCCGTTTGTGATGCGCTGGTGCCGGACGCCGAGGCGGGCGTCGAAGACGAATCGCGGGGCTGACACCCGTCAGGATCACTCGGCCGGGTCGCGCTTCGCGCCGCGCGCCACGATCTTCAGCGACCCGTCAGGCAGCGGGCGCTGCAGGGCGTTCGCGACCTCCCAAGGCTCGGTCATCCAGGTTTCGAGTTGCTCCGGTCCGGTCAGGATGACCGGCATAGCCTTCGGGTGGATCGCGGCGACTTCGGCATTCGGCTCGGTGGTCAGGAAGCCGAACAGGTCGATGGTCTCCAGCCCGGTCCGGACCTTCCGCACGCTGGTCCACTGCGGCACCCAGATGCCGGCGAAGAAGGTGAGGGGCCGGCTTTCGTCCCGCGCGAACCAGACATCGCCGCCGGCGTCGCGGTTGAATTCGCTGAAGGACGTGAACGGAACGACGCAACGGTTCTCGACGCCGAGCCAGCGCTTCCAGTGTGAGGAGACCGTGTTGCGGATGTTGGTGGTGCCGCTGTCGGGCTCCATGCGGAGAAGCTCGTCGAAGTCCACCTCCTTGCCCTTGGCGCGGAGCTTGTCGGCACGTTTGGTCGCGGCGTCGAGCAGCGCCTTCTTCGAGCTCGGCATGCCCCACCGAACGAGTGCAAGTTCCCGCCCCTCGGCCGTGTTGCGGACGATCGGCGCTGCGTAGTCGGGGAAGACCCCGGGCAAGGGCTGGAGATTGCCGGTGGTGTCCCGGAACGTCATGGCAAGCTGGCGGATCGCCTGCTGGTTCGAGACGATGCTGTAGAGGTTGCACATACAGGGATCGTATCGGGCCGGGGACCGCGCCGCGACCGCTTCTTCACCCCTGGGCGAACAGCCCCAAGGGCGATCCTAGACAGGTCAACGAAACCATAAGTAGAATTTCTGGGAGATTAAAGGCACCAGGGGTTAGGCATGGTGTGGAGCCTATGGCGCGATCTGCTGCGCGGCGGTGGGAAATTGAAAGCTCGTTCCGCCCGGGCGTCGCGCGCGCCTGCCGGCTTCGCCGAGGATGGCGCCGTTGCTCCCCGGCCATACCGCGGCGAAACCTCCGGGCGGAGCAACGGCACCTATGTGCCGAGACGATACACGCCGCCGGCCGAGCGCCGGGACGAGGGCCTTCCATTCCCCTCGACGGGCCCACATGGCCACCGGTCCCGGATGCGCGACAAGTTGCTGACCCGCGGTCCGGAGGCGCTTGCCGACTATGAGCTGCTGGAGATGCTGCTGTTCCTCGCCATGCCGAGGGGCGACACCAAGCCCCTGGCTAAGGACCTGATCAATCGCTTCGGCAGCTTCGCCAACGTCCTGGCGGCGCCGCAGGCGGCGCTATTCGATGTGCCTGGTATCGGCGAGCACAGCGTGTCCGCGATGACACTGGTGCGGGCCTCTGCGCTCCGCATGGCGCGTGCAGAGGTTATGGATCGGCCGGTCCTCAATAACTGGGACACGCTCATCTCCTACCTGACCGCGGTGCTGGCACGGGAGAAGGTCGAGCAGTTCAGGGTGCTGTTCCTCGACACCCGCAACCGCTTGCTGGCCGACGAAGCCCAGGCGCGCGGCACGGTGAACCACACGCCCGTCTATCCGCGCGAAGTGGTGAAGCGGGCGTTGGAGTTGCAGGCGACCGCGCTGATCCTGGTCCACAACCACCCCTCCGGTGATCCGACACCATCGGAAGCCGATGTCGAGATGACCGAGGACGTGAAGTCGGCGGCCGAGACGCTCGGCATCAAGCTGCACGATCACCTCATCATCGGGAACGGCAGGCACCTCTCGCTGCGGCGAGAGGGGCTGATCTAGGGGACGAGCTGCAGGGACGCAGGATGCCGGCGCGCCGCGGCACGCCATTCCCATGGCGGGATGCGTTCGGCCTCGGGCAGGGCCCATAGACCGCGACGTGCCGCGCGCGCCTCCGCTTCATAGCGGAGCAAGGCAGGGTCGTTGCTGTAGCGGCGGAACACCCAGGCCGCGCCGCGCTTCACCAGCTCGGCCGATACGTCCAGTGCGCCGACGAAGATGCGCCCTACCGTCCGCCCGTAACGGTCGATGTCGCGCACCTCGATCCGGACCTGTTTTCCGAAGGCCAGGTCGGAAAGCGCTTGGCGCGCGCGGTTGCCATAGGGCTGTCCTCGCTCCGGCGTGTCGATGTCGGAAAGCCGGATGCGGACCTGCTCGCGGCCGGCCGTCAGCAGCGTGAGGGTGTCGCCATCGCTGATCCCGACCACGCGGCCGCGCAGCTCGTCGGCGATCGCGGCGGGGAGGGTGAGCGCCAGGAAGGCGAGGAGCACAAGGACAGCGGACACGCGGCGCATGAGCGGGAGCTTGGCATGAGCGAGTTGTTTCGGCGACCCTCCCTTAAAGGCCAAGTCGGCGTCGATGCTCGATGTGAGGTGACGATGATGCGCAACGCGATGGCAGGGATGATGTTTGCGACGCTGGCTATGTCTGCCGGCGAGGCTGCGGCACAGACAGTGGTCGATGGGAGCGGCCTGCTCCGGCTCGTGCAGACCGCCAACGAGCTCTGTCGCGGCGGCACCGGCGACAGCATCGAAACGGAAATCGCCTGCGAGGTGCGCGACGATCTCGTGCGCAGGCTGAGGGAGGTTGGTTGGTGCTATGGCGAGGTGGGGCAGGCCGGCTACCAGATGCGCTGGCATCGCTGCAATCGGCGCTCGAATCAGTATCAGTTGCCTTGATCGAAGGCTGAGAGTCGCGTCCGCCTGAATGCCGCGACCGCCGCAGCGAAGGTCGAGGCCGGGCTGGCAAGCGGCCTCACCTCCATCAGCTCCGGCCGGGCAAAGGTCCAGGGGCTGCCCGACATGACGGCGACCCACCCGGCCACGCCCTGCGCGCGCATCGCGGCCTCGGCCGCGTTAATGTCTTCATCGGTCGGGGCGACGGCACGGCCAAGCGTGACGAAGCGACCATCCTCCCCGAGAATGATCCATCGCCGCTCGCGCTGCCAATCCTGATCCATGTCGGCACCTTGGCATGGCGCCGGACGGCTGCCAGGTGTCGGGATGAGGATGCCCCTCGCCTTTCAGCGAGGGGCAACGGGACTTCCGGTTGCCGTGCCTACTGGTCACACCCCCAAGGGGGCCGGTTGCCATCCCTCCGGGGAGGGTTACCCGTTCGCGGCAAGTCTATTGTCCCTGCCACTATTCTCGGAGGCAAGCCATTCGTGACGACGTGCGCTGATCTATGTCAGCGGCCACGCCAAGGGGAAGGAACATGCTGCGTCTCCTCGTCTGCGGCGGCCGGACATTCACTGACCGGGATGCTGCCTTTGCCGCCATCGACCGTATCCACGCCCAATGCGGTGTCGCGGTTTTGATCCACGGCGCTGCTCGCGGTGCGGATACGTTCGGCGGAGAATGGGCTGCCGCCCACGGCGTGCCGATGCTCGCCTTCCATGCTGACTGGGAAAGCCTGGGCAGGAAGGCAGGTCCGATCCGCAACCAGCGCATGCTGGACGAAGGGCGACCCGACCTAGTCCTGGCACTCCCTGGTGGGCGCGGTACGGCGGACATGGTCAGGCGTGCGACGGAGGCGGCGGTCAAGGTGATCCGGCTGGAGGAAGTGGCGGCAGGAGCGACGTTGTGGACGGGCGTGGCCGATTGACACGCGAGACACTACCGCTGTCGCTTCATCATCGAAGATGAGGAAGGTGGGCCCGCTTCATCATGTTGCGCGGCCTCTGGGCGGAGGGAGGAGAACGCCGGAAGGGAAGGAGGGGCGGGGCGTGGCGCTCGATATCCACGGATATACCGACGAAAAGAAGCGGAGGTTGGCGGCGAGCAAGCGACGGTTTTCTGGCTGTGGGCTGGGTTGAGGATGGAGATGCAGATGAGCCAGCCGGCGGAAGGGGGGGCGCCCGCATGCGAGCGGTCTACGATGACGATGGTGCCCCCAGAGAAGACCGAGAAGATGGATGGTATGGACGCGCGGGTGCCGATGGCGAACAACCCGGTGCGGGTTCCGGAGCGGATCGCCGCCCTGATTGCCAGGCGGAAGGACGCCAAGGAGAGCACCTCGGCAAAGCCCTCCGGGCGACGGTGACCGAGTTCCGGGTCCGCTCGGCATCGGCTTAGTCCTTGTCCGGTGTGCTTGCGGCCGAGTCTATCGGCAGGGCCCAGGTGCGTCCCGGGCGCCCGAATGTGACACCAGCCTTGGCAGTGCGTGCCGCACAAACCATGACCTCAACAGGTCCGGTGACGCGGTGCGCTGTGATCAGTTCAACCGCGCCGCCGGCGGCAACGGCGACGGCGCAGGTGCCGAGATGATCGGTCAGGTGCGGACGGCCTCCCTTCGCGTTCTTCCCGATCCGCGCTTCGCGGTCCCTGTTGTAGCAGGATATGCAGTGCTTCCCGCGGATCAGCCGCTCTGAGGGGCGAAGGCAGCGGCAGCATACCAACCGCCAGGCGTCAGCAGCAGCCTCGACAGCGTTGAACTCGATACCGGCGTGCCTCGCGCCGATCGGGCAGTTTCGGCAACGTGACAGGCTATCCCATGGCTCGGGCAGGCGGTCGGCCGCCTTGCACCAGCGCGCCGCGCAACTCGACACGGTCAGGCGAGCGCGGAGCGCGACGCAATCGAATAGCGCCGGAATCGGCATCGCACCGCTACTGGACGCGGACGAGGGCACCGCGGCGATCAGCACGGCACTTCCGGCTCGGAGGCGAGCAGCGAGGCACGGATGCGCCTCGCCGCAGCCTCAAGTTGCTCCGCCGTTACCAGCGCGGAGCGCCGGCGACCCTCGGGCGTCGTGCCGCCGCGCTGGACATGGTGTTCCAGGTGACGGCCCGGGGTGCCGGACTTCACGGCCGCGTCCACCCATCGGTAGAGAGTTGCCGGCGAAGCGCCGCGGCCGAGGAATCGGTTTGCCAGCGCCAATTTGTTCGGGACAGTGCCGCCGATGCGCTGCGTCTCGCTCAGCGTGGCGGCCTCAACCTCGTCGCGCAGCGCGGCGCGTTCGGGCGTGGCAGACACGCCACCACCGCGCCGGACCGGCTGGCCCGAGGCTGGCGTGACGCGGGGGAGATCGGGACACGCTGCCTCGGCTGTGGCGCCGAGGCGGATCAGGGCCTCGGCCGCCGCGACGTCCCCACCTTCGGCGCGCGCCAGGAGATCGGCGAGCAGCCGCCGGCGCGTCGCCGCGGAGAGCGGACCGCGCGCCTTCCGCCCCGGCGGCGGGCTGCTCGCCCCCGACATCACAGGGGGCGGCCCGCGATCGTGGCGCGCCGGAGAACTTCCATCAGGCTTCCGGCGGGCTCCCAGTTGAAGTTGTGGCTGCCGATGCGCCGGCCCGTGGCCGCCATCAGATCCACGGTGTGCTGCAGAACCTCACCGGCACGATCAGCGGCGGGCTTGATCACCGCGAGCGCGGCGTGCCCGTCGATGCGCCCCGCCACCTCGGCCATTTGCGCCAGCGTCTCTTTGGCACGGCCGTTCAGCGCATCCAGATGTTCCTTCAGCGCGGCCAGCGCCGCTTGGTCCTCGGCATACTGAAGACCGGCATGGGCGTCCCGCACCGCCGCCGCGGCGGCCGCTTCCTCTTTCTCTTTCGCGGCGAGCAGCGCGTTGGCTTCGCGCCCGAGCTCGGCGAGGCCTTCGCGATCAAGCACGATCAGGTCCAGTTCGCCGGCGTCGCCGTCGCGCACATCGCCGTTCTGGCGCCGCGCGCCGATCGCGGCGCGCTTCGCGTCCAGGTCGGCGATGCGGGCGCGGATGCCATTGGCCGCTTCGCGGGCCTTCGCGGTCACGGCGCGATGCTCGGAGAGTTTGCCCTCGGCTCGCACAAGCTTTTCGGCGGCGCTGACGATGGACGGGTCGATGGTGATCATGTCGATGGCATTCACAATTGGGAACTCCGGTTAACGACGGTGGGATTGGCCGTCATGCGGAATGCAGACGGCCTGAGGGGAGGGGTGGGTCATTGCGAGTACGGACCTCGCGTTGTTTCTGCGAAGTAGGCGGTCTGCCGGCGCTTGGTGCGCTCGATGAAGCCCGTGCCGCGCTCAAGCGAGACCTGGGTGGTCCAGGCCTGCATGGGGCTGATGTTGTGGCTGACCCGGGTCATGTAGGCCTCGCTGGTCAAATCGCCGCGCGTCAGGCGCAGGTAGCGGCCCACCTTCAGCTCCTCCGACCCGCGTAGCGTCGCGGACCCGCCCTCGAACACGGCGTTGTCGCGGTTCATCGCCTTGAGCTCGGCGGCGCGCTTCTCGTGCCAGAGCACCACCGTCCGACCGCCTTGTCGCCGTCCGGCCTCGGTGGGCGCGCGCGAGGGGAGGCCGGAGAGGCCATCGGGCAGCAGCCGGGTCTGCACCTGCATTCGGCGCACGCCATAAAGCTCGGGGCGATTGTTGCCGTGCTGTTGGTCTAGCGGGGCGCCCCGCTGCAAGGTTGCAGTGTTCACCAGCGCGGAGGTGTCCAACATGGAGCCGCCCGGTGGCACCCAGAAGAAGTTGGCGACCTGAGCGTCGCTCCGCTTGAGGCCCAGCGCGACTACCGCATCGGCGTCGATGTCCACCCGCCCGGGGTCCGTCGCGCCGGGCATGATGAAGTCGCCGGCGAGGCTCCGGCAGGGTGTCGGCCGGAACCGTACCAACGGCCCTTCCTCCTCGTCCTCGATGAACAGCTCGTTCCAGGGGCGGTCGGCGAAGATCTCGGCGATCTGCCAGATGGGCCCCTGGACACTGGCGACGGTCGTCGCCGAAGCAATTCCTTCCGTGACGGTGGCGGAGACGCGGAACGGCTTCACCTGCTGCGAAGAGAAGGCCGAGAGCTTCCTGACCTTGTCGTTGACGATCCGCTCGGTGAGCTGGGTGATGAACTGCGACACGGGCATGAACGACACGTCCACCCCCGTTGCGGCCTGCATGCGAAACAGGTCCAGGAACGGCACGTCCTGCAGGTAGGCGATCTCGTAGATGACCTGGTGGATCAGCCAGAACTTCCCGGCGTCCTGCCCCTGGATCGTCACGGTGCGCTGAGGCGTGCCGTCCTGGCCGATGGCCTCGGCACGCTCCACATCGGATACCCAGCCCCGCATGATCAGCGGGAGCTTCTGGCCGGCGTATCGGTGCGGCTCGCGGGCCCCGCGGATTTCGATGGCGTCCATCGGCTCGACCATGGCCGCGACCGTGTCGAGCGTCTTCGGGTGGCGCTGGTCGCTGAAGCTGATCGAGAACCCGCCGGCCGCCTCATACAGGTTCTTGGTGGTCCGGATGCCTCCGACATCGCCGAGGAACGGGGTCAGGTCGATCTCGCGCTCGGCCGCCGAATACCGCTCTGCTTGGCCTTCGCGCCGCTGCACCATCTTGAGCAGCTTCACCTCGACCTTCGGACGATAGACCTTCACCCGACCCTCGCCGCCGCTCGGGCCGCCAAGGATGGTGTTGACCAGGCCGCTCATGCGATCCCCCACGGGCGCGCATCGCCCCCGATGCGTGTCACGGGAAGGCTCTCCTCCCGCATGACCGCTCCGCTCGAATCCCGGATGAACACGTCCAGCGGAGCGATGTTGAATGCCTGCTGCTGGCCGTCAGGGCGGGCCGGCGCCGGCGCCGGCGTGTTGCCGGGGGGGTCGGGCCGGGCCGGCGTGACCGCGTTCGGGGCATCGGGCATGGCGCCGCCGTTGCGGAAGTGCTCGCTGAAGTTCTCCGACAGGCCTCCGCGGCGGCGCGCCTCGCCGAGGCGGTCGCCGGGCCGTTCCCATTGGTTGGACAGGAGCGCACCCGCTTCCCGAGCGGTCTGGGTTCGACGCAGCGCGGCGCCGACGTTGTCTCTGCCGCTGCTTTCCAGCATCTCCCAATACGACATGCGGACCTGGCCCTCGAAGGAGGAGGTCGAGTAGGCGCCGGGCTGCAACCCGAACTGACGCTCCATCGCGGCCCGGCGCGCGGCGTCGTGCTGGAACACGCCGTGGGAGCGTCCGCTGTCGCCCCGCGCGCCGGCGCGGAAATTCGATTCCACCCGGGCCTGAGCAACCACGGCAGAGGCCTGCTCATGGGTCAGGCCCCGCCTGATGCCCTCCTCGTAGATGAAGCGAGCCCGCTGCGCCTCCTCGGCGCCCGTGATGGCCTCGCCACGGAAGTTGCCGCCGGCGGCCCCGCCGTTGCGGCGCCGCTCGAGGCTCTGACGCGCGTCGGGGTTGCCTCTGACGTATCCCTCGTAAACGTCGCCCAGCGTCTCGCTTAGAGTCCCGATGTTCTGGCCGAGGTCGGACAGCACCTCCCGCATGTCATTGAGGACCGGCACCAGGCCCGTTCCCGCTGCGGTCAGGGCGTTGGCCATCTGCGCCATGGTGTCGCGCACCTGATCGCCGTCAGTCCGCGTCCCGCCGTGCTGGGCGAGGAGGCGGATCATCTCGCGGCGCTGGTCCTCGCCCAGCATCCCGCCGACACGGTCACGATCGGCCTGGGGGATCGCGCGGTTCTGACGAAAGCGCGTGACTGCCTCGGCACTGACCATGGAGTGCCCGGAGAGCTCTGCGATCTCAGCAAGGGAGGTTGGATTGATGTCCTGGATGTTGATGCCGAGCGCGGCGAGGTCGCGCCCCATGCCGCCCAGATTGCCGCCGCTACGCATCGCGCGTTCCAAGGCCTGCGCCTGGCGCGGGTTGATCCCGAAGTGGCGGCCCATCGCGTGCCAGCGCTGGTAGTCCGGCATGCCGGCGTAGAGGCGGTTGATCTCCTGCGAGGTGGCCTCGAACACGGTGGGGCCATTCTCTCCGATCCGCTCGAACATCCCGCCCGCGAGAAGATGCTCGATCCGGTATGGGTCAGTGATGCCGTTGCGAGCCATCGCCCGATAGGTGAGGTGCATCGAAGCATCGCCAGCCGCGCCGCCCTGCGACAGGGATGCATTGACGCGGTCCATAAGGCTCGCGCCCATCTCCCCGCGCAGGCCCGGGATTCCGGAGCTGGACAGCGTTGCATACATACCGGCGGCGCGATCCAGCGCGCCGGCGCCGGACATGTTGCGGGCGAAGCCCTCCTGCCACCTGAGGAGCTGACCCATGACCGCCTCGCCCTGCCCGGTCATGCGGGAGTCACGCATGGTCTCCGCCAGCAGCACCGCGAAGCGGCGCGGGTCCTCTCCCAGGAAGGCGGCACGGCCCGCACCGCCGACCATGGAGCCCGATTCCAGCCCCAGGCTACGGGCCGCTCCCACTGCGAAGCGCATGTTGCGCGTCGCGGCATCGCCGCTCGTCTCGTTGGTGGCGCGGACCCATGCCAGGGAGAGGCGCTGGGCCTCCTGGTAGGTCAGCCCCAGGCCGGCCGTCGCGTCGCGGACCGACCTCCGGAGCCCACCGAAGTCGGTATCGAGGTCGCGCAGACTGCGGAGAAGGGTGTCATTGGCGACGGCCTCTTGCTGCGCCTGCGAGACGGCTTGGCTTGCCATACCCGCCAACCCCGCCGCCGCGCCGACCCCGGCCATTCCGAGCATCCATGCGCCGCCAGACATGGCGGAGCGCCCCAAGCCGCTCGCGACGCCGCCGGCGCTCGGCATCTGGAATCCGGGCAGGCTGATGCCTCCGCCCCCAGAAGGCTGGGCACCGCCAGCGCTCATCGGGACCATTGCCTGCGGCGCATGAGCGCCCGAGGCAAAGGAGGTGCCCTGCAGGACATAGCGGACCGCGTTGGAATGCAGCCGGTCGCCGCGGGTTCCATCCGGATGGAGGTGGCGCCAGCGCGCCGCGTCGAACATGCCGCCTGGGCCGAACGGGCTGCCGAAGGAGGCGCCATGGAGCCGCCGCGCCGTCGCTGCTGTGGCGCCGCTCGCCGTGTTCACCAAGGCGTCAAGGTTCTCCTCGATCTGCTTGATGTCGTTGGCGAAGGTCTTCAGCTCGGGATGCGACAGGTCGATCTGGGCCAGCGCCTTCCCGGACTGCCCGGCGCGGTCAAGTGCGCGCTGGATATCCTGGACGGCCTTGACCGCTGCCGAGGCATCGGCCTCGATCGGAATACGCACGCTCATAGGGTGAGACCGTCGTCACGCACCGGTCCGATGCCCCGCGGGATTGGATCATTGCCGAAGGACATGGACACCCCGAGCGAGGGGCGCTCGGAGTCGATCTCCGCACCCCGGAGGGCGGTGAGGAGCGCGCACCGGGCGCGGTCAACATCGCCTCCTGCCCGCGCGACTGCGCGAAGATCAACAAGAGCCCGCGCGACGGCGGCGCGCACGCCGATGAGCGAGCTCTCGAAGGCCATCTCGGCCCACGCGACGGCCTCGGGGGCTGTGCTGCTCATCTGGAACGCCCCCGCACGAGATGCGGCGCGCGCGGCGGCGCCAATGTGGCGAGGCGGAACTTCAGGCGCTCTGCACTGGCCCGCGCCGTCTCCGATGCCTTCTCGGCGACCCGGGCCTTTTGGTCACCTTCGGCTGCGGCGCGGAAGTGCGCGATCCGATCGGCCTGCTCGCGCATCGCATCCTCGATGCCGCGGAGGCGGTGGCGCAGCTCGGCTGTGCCGCCGCCGGCTGCGAGCGCGGCGCGGATCGCGGCTCGGACCTCAGCGGCCTGAGCCTCGAGTTCGGCGCCGGCAGTCGTATCGTCGTCGGGCGTTGTCATCGTCGGGATCACCGGCCGCGGTCCGCGCGGGCGATGGCATCGTCGAGACGGTGAACGCGCGCCTCGATGGCGATGACCTGCTGGCCAGTGATCTGGCCTGCGTGGAGCAACGCCAGCGCTTTGGCCAACACGGCGTGGCCATTCTCGCGGATGCGCTGACGGTGTTCCCTCTGGGCTGCGGTCCGCATCTCCGCGGACGCGATCTTCGCCTCCGCGGCCAGCCCGGTCAGGCGCGCGCTGCGACGAGCGGCGGATTCGGGCGGGCTGAAGAAGACATCCAACCCGGTTGCCTTCCTCATCGGCTGGCCGTCGCGGGCGGCGGCGTCTGCATCCGACTGGCGGCGCCCCGCGCGGGCCGACTCCGCGATCTCGGCGTCATCGGCGACGCCGTCGCCGTCAGCATCGTCGGAGTAGGTGCGGCCGCCGGATGCCGGCGCTGAGCCGCTCAAGAGCTCGTCCACCTGGCGCCGCCGCTCGGGCGGGAGGCGCTCGATCTGTTGGCCGGCCCGCAAGGCCTGCTTCAGCATATCGAAATAGTTGGCCATCAGTTCTTCCTCTTCGTGATTTCGCCGCGCTTCAGGTCGGCCAGGAATCGTTCACACCATTCCGAGGCCTCGGCCGGCCCGATGCCGTGCTCGTGCGTGGCATGCGCGACCACGTCGCGCGGATGCAGATGGACGCGGCCGCGCCACACCGCCTCGGCGACGCGGTCGCGGAAGTCCCAATAGGAATGGACGCGGCGATCGAGGCTCTGCTTCGCGAGGGCGGCGCCGCCCGTCAGCGCGGCGGCATCGGTGCCCCCACCGCTCACCTCCAGAGCCTTGGTCAGGTCCAACCCGCCGGGGCCCCAGCTCTTGGCCAGCGCGCCGATCGGCACGGTGGAAACTGAGGGGACGGAGAGGTTCACCGGGGTCTTCGAGAACCCGATGTTGGTCCAGCGCACCTGGCGGATGACGGTGCGGCGCCCCTTCGTCTTGGGGTCCAGCTCCGTATCCTTGGCGACCACAGCGCCGCCCACGCTCGGATACCAGCGCTGCGGCGGGCTGATCTTGGTCAGGCTGTCCCAGAAGTCGTTGGCCTTCGCGGCCACCGGCCCCTCGCCGCGATAGACCTGCCCCTTGACGAAGGTCCGGCCGCCCGTGATCCGCACCTCGGCCGGGCGGCCGATCTCGAACGTCGGATAGTTGGGGATGCCGGCCTTCGGGCCGAGCTGCGTGATGTGGTCGAGGTCAAGGTTGCCGTAGCGGAGGTAGTAGTCCGCGCTGTCCTTGAGCGCCTTGGCCAGCACCACCTCGCCCTGGTGGTCACGCGCCTCGTTGCTGGCCTCGAGATAGACGAATCGCTCGCCGCCCTCCTCGGCCGGGGTGGCCTTCAGGCAGTCGCGGAGGCTGAGGAAGCTGGTCTGTTCGGCACGGTCGATCATCTCCTCATGATTCCGTCACGACCTGGGCGGCGGACCCGACCAATCTTCGCGAGGGTGCGGAATTCTGGTCGCTTCGCGTTCCTCGCCGGATTCAGCGCGCGGGCATTCCGGCGAGGAGGTGACGATGAGGTCTATGCGGCGGCGTCAGCGGCTCGTGCTGTGGCCTCCCCGACGTGCGTTGCCGGACGCTGCCCGCGATATCCGCCGTGGGCCTACGAGGCGCCGCAATCGGGCGGGCATCGCCGGCACGACGCGATAGGCTCTGGCGTGGTGCTCCGCGCAGTACGAGCTGCCGCGTTGCCGTGGCGCATCGCACGTTCGGTAGTCGGGTGAGCGCGGCTCGCCGATCGGCCAGCAGCAGGCACCCCGCTGCGGAAGCGTCATGCCGAGACAATCGAGCCGGCATGGCAAGCGCCGCTCAGCGCATCCAGCGCCGCCGCGATCTCGTCCAGCCACCGATCCGCGCCATCGTCGCCGAAGGCGACGCGCATGACCCGCACGGCGATACGCGCGCGGAGGACCTGCAAGGGCAGGGAGGGGTTCGGCACAGACAGCGCGACCGCTTCGGCCGCATGCCTCGCGTCGCAGGCGAGGTCGAACGTGCTGCCATCCTCGCCGAGCATTAGGTCTTCGGCAGCTCCGCCGAGCGGGCCGAGGTAGCGCCAAAGAATGTTCTCGGGCTGCATTTGGAGAGGCTCCTTCAATTGGGTCGGTATTGAGGCTGACATGAGCAATTCGAGCAGTAAATGTACTTAGAAATTGGCAGAAATTGAATAATCCATGCGCCGATATTGAGTATTGTGATTTCCGGTTCGGACATTTCCGAAAGAATGCGGTTCGATCGTTGGGGCAACTACGGCTACCTGCCGACCACAGGGCATCGCCCCTGTGGAATTGTCCGAGCGGCCATGTCCGAGACGCTCGGACGAATCCGCATGCCGTCGGCACGGTGTAGCGCGTGAAGTAATATCACGTTTGCGTGATGTCCTTCCCGTCCGTCGCCGATGGCCTCGGCGACGGGCAATTGCGTCACTGCATCGGGTGGAGATACGCGGACGGGACCAGGCGCGCGTGCCTATCGGCACCGCATTCGCGGAGCGATTCCATTGCTTCCTCCAGCGTCATGCCGAGGGCGCTGGCGATGGAGGCGAGGTCCACCATCATTTCGCCGGTCCGCTCATCCACCATCGGCGTGACGCCGATTTCCCGGAGGAACCGGAGGAGACCGGTGCGGATGGTCGCCTGCGCATCCGGCGGGAGGGAGCCGATGTCCTCCACCGCGGCCGCGACGAAGTCACCGTTGGCCGGCGGAGCCAGTTCAATCAGCTCCGGCAGCTCCGGGTGGGCCGCGCAGTAGGCGAGGAGGGAGGCTTCGATCTCCTCCAACATTTCCGGCGTCGGGTCGTCGATGCCAGCTTCCATCGCGATGTCGCGGGCGCTGAGGTAGATGCCGGGCAGCGTGCGCTTGACGTTCGGCATCACGCGACTCCCTTGCGGCTGGCGCCCATGATCTCGGCGAGGCGGGCGAGGCCCTTCGCCGTGACCTTCACCTGCTCCACGATCTTCTCGCTGCCGTCGCTGCGGGTGATCTCCGTGACCTTGCATTCGAGCAGCCCGGACTTGAGGCGGTCCTGGTAGGCCACCCAGCCCTTGCCGCCCGCCCGGCGGTAGATCCACCGATTCGCCTGGAGGTACGAAAACAGCGCCTTCGGCTTCTCCTGGAGGGCCTTTGCCGCGTCGATGATGCACATGCTCCCGTCCGCCGCGGTCGCGATGCGGTCGAGGGCGGCTGCCTTCGGCGCTGCGACGGCCAACTCCGCCTTGTGCCGTTCGATGGCCGCCTGGAGCACGGTCAGTGCCCGGGCGGCCAGTTCCTCCGGCGTCTCCTGGGGCTGGGACAGCATGTAACCTCCGTCCCGCCGGATCGCCGGCAGCACCTCGCCGGCCACCCACTTCTGCATCGGCAGGGCCGCCGGCTTGTCAGACCGGCCGAGGAAGAAATACAGGCCGGGCTCGGACAGCACCGCCATGTCTTGCTTCCCGGAGGGGGTCAGAACGGAATTGACCCCCTTCCATTCCTCCGGGACGTGCTTGATCGTCGCCGAACCGGCCCAAACGTAACCCAGCGCCTCCGCCACATCCTTCGCGACGAAGGCGGGCGTTCCGTTCCAGGTGACGGCGCGGACCTCAGCGCGGCGCCCACCATGGTCGAAGATGAAGGGGACTGCGGAACTGGTGCTGATCGCGTTCACGGCTTCAGCCCTCCCGCTGCGCGTTGCGCCAGGCCCGGACATCGGCGGGCATGTAGCGGACGAGGCGGCCGATGCGGATGCAGCGCGGGCCACTCCCTTCACGGCGGAAGCGCGCGAGGGTGGGATATGCGATGCCCGCGAGCTTCGCCGCGTCGGCCTCGTTGATCGGGATATCGTCGGTGTCGGTCGCCATGACTGTCTCCGCTGGCTGGCGTTGCTGACCAGCTCAGTTCAGCGTCACGACATCGCGGGAGACATCAGGTTGTTCCGCGTGATCTCCAGACAGAATGACGTAAGCCATCCGCGATAGTGCGCCGCGCTGCTGGGCTGGCGCTGGCGTCTCCGCCGTCCATTAGGGCGGCGTGTTGCAGCCCATGCCATGGCCCAAGATGCACGCGAGCCATCGCGCCCTGTTCCATGAGGTGGCGACGCATACCCGCACGATGGTCGAGCGCGAGGGCGCCGAGGCGATCTGCCGGGCCGAGGTGGTCGAGCGCTTCGTTGGGCGTGGCGCATCGGCTGGACGCTCTACCGCTGGCTGTCCTTCCTGATCGGGCCAGCCCCGAAGCAGAAGGCGCGGCGCAAGACGCCGTTGCTGTGGAACCTGCCGGAGCATGCGCGGGCGCGCGACCTGGTCCCGGCCGATGTTGCGGCGAAGGGCCCGAACGCGGTCCAGGGATGCATCCGCCAGCGCCGATACGAGCTGCGCGCGCTGATGAACGGCCGCGACGTTGAGGTGCCGCTTCTCACGTCGCGCGAGCACCGCCTGAACCCGGCCCCCGGGGCCGGCTTCGCCCTGATTCCCTACGATCCCAGCACCGCCCCGAAGGAGGGGAGCATGGACGACAACGAGAACGCGATCGCGCGCCTGTTGCCGGTGCAGCCGCACCGCATCGGCGAGGGCCCGGTCGAGACCATCGCGGCGACAAAGCTGCACGCCTTCCTGGGGGCGGGGCGCGACTGCCCCACCTGGATCAAGGGGCGCATCGCGAAATACTCCTTCACGGAAGGCGTTGATTTCGTGAAGGAATCTCGCTCCCCCAAAACGGGGAGCGAGTGGGGCGGCCAGAACGCGCTCGAATGGCACCTCACCCTCGACATGGCGAAAGAACTCGCCATGGTCCAGAACAACGAGAAGGGGCGCGATGCGCGGCGCTACTTCATCGACTGCGAGCGGCGGTTGAAGGCGGCGGCGGAGGGCGACCTGTCCGCGCTGCCGCCGGCGAAGGGCAAGGACCCCGGGCGCCAGGTCGCGGCCATCGTGGAGAAGAAGATCGCGCCGATGATGAAGCTCCTCGAGGCCACGTCGCGCGGCCTCGCGGCGATCGAGGCGTCGATGCCCGGCCTGCACCGCAGCGCCGAGACGGAGGTGACGCTGACCCACAAGCCGGCGATCTGGTTCGCCGAGCGGGAAGGGATCACCAAGCGGGGGAAGGGGGCGACGCTGCTGATCGGCAACCAGCTCTCGAGCTTCGCGCGGCGCCACCCGATGCAGGGCGCGGAGGCCAGCTCGGACCCGATCCCCCATGATCCCAGCACCGCCCCGAAGGAAGGCACGATGAGCAAGCCTGAGAACGCCCTGGCCGAAATCTCGTTCCATGGCGCCACGCTGGTCGCGCGCCGCGGCGACACCCCCGAAACCACCATGGTCGCGATGAAGCCGATCGTGGAGGGGATGGGCTTGGATTGGAGCGCGCAGCTCAAGAAACTCAAGGAGAATCCTGTGCTGGCGAAGGGTATGGCAGTTATTGCCATCCCTTCGGCCGGGGGCGATCAGGATGGGGTCGCACTCCAGCTCACGCGCCTGAACTTCTGGCTCGCCACCGTCTCGACCAAGCGCATCGCCGACCTCGCCACGCGCGAGGCGATCATCGTCTATCAGGAGGAGTGTGCCGACACGCTGTTCGCCCACTTCTTCGGCCAGGCGACCGGCGAGCCGCAGCGGCGCGTCACCGAGGCCGACCTTGGGCGCCAGACGGCGGCGATCATCGACGTGAAGATCGCGCCGATGATGAAGCTCCTCGAGGCCACGTCGCGCGGCCTCGCGGCGATCGAGGCGGCGCGCGGCTTGGCCTGGGCGGAGGGCCTGGCCGCCGGGCTGGTGCCGCTGGTGACGGGCGCAGTGCCGCCGAGCGTCGAGCCTTCGTCCGAAATCCGGGCGAAGGAGCCGCCGATCGCCGAGGTGGTCCATCCCGTCGCGGTGGCGGCGCCGGCGGCGATGCCCTTCGTCTTCGAGGGCGCCGAGGTCCGCGTCGTCAGCCGGGGTGGCGATGCGTGGTTCATCCTCGCCGACATCTGCCGGGTGCTCGGTCTGTCCAACCCGAGCATGGCGGCGAAGGGCCTTCATGAGGATGAGAAGGGCACCCTAAGCCAGACTGAGGGTGCCAATTTCAAAGGCTTAGGCGGTGGCGGCGCCATGCCGACCGTCATCAACGAGGCCGGCATGTATCGGCTGGTGATGCGCTCGGATAAGCCGGCGGCCGAGCGGTTCCAGCGGTGGGTCGCCGGCGAGGTGCTGCCGTCCGTCCGCAAGAACGGGGGCTACATCGCCGGCCAGGAGAAGGTGGCGACGGGCGAGATGACGCGCGAGGAGCTGATGGCCCGCGCGGTGCTGGCGGCGGAGGGCGCGATCCGCGATGCCGAGGAGGCGCGCCGCATGGCCGTGGCGCGCGTGGACCAGCTCCATGCAGGGTTTGCGCGAGGTGCATGTCGTGGTGGTTCAACTTGAGTGCGACCACAGGTTCAACTTAGGTCGCACCGCGGGTGAGGTGCCCCCCCACACCCCGCGGTGGGCGAAGTGGGGGCTACGGAACTTCCGATTGCTGCGCCATCTGGTCACGGCCGGCCGAAGCCTGCCCGGTTGCCATCGCCCGAAGGCGGTATCCGCTCGCGGCGGGCACCTGATAGCCGATCGACCGATGCGCGCTCAACCTGCATGTGGCGCTGCTCAAGCAATGCTTATGCATCTGCTCAAGCATTGCTTACGCACATCGGTAAGCAGCAGGTCTTCGCGGAAGCCTTGTAGAAGGCCGGTTTCAGCGCGGCGTCTTCCGGCCTGCGGTGATGTCCGCGCGATCGCGCGCCTCCTGCCGGTGCAACCGCACCGCATCGGCGAGGGCCCGGTCGAGACCATCGCGGCGACCAAGCTGCATACCTACCTGGAGGTGGGGAAGCGTTTCACCACATGGGTCGAGGAGCGGATCGAGACATACGGGTTCGCCGATGGCGTGGACTACATCATCACTGAGGATTTGCGCCTCCCAAACTCGGGAAGCTCAAAAGCGCGCCCCCAGAAGGCCAAGGAATACTATCTGACCCTCGACATGGCGAAGGAGCTGGCCATGGTCTAGAATAACGAGAAGGGCTGAGAGGCGCGGCGCTGTCCGCTACAGCTTCCCGACAGCTTCGCGCTCTTTACGCCGAGCCTCGATCACTTTCTCATGCATTTTTTGAAGCGTCTCCACGAAATCATAGCCAATGTCCGCCGTATCGAGCGGTGGAAGCCCGTATTTCTCGCGTAGTCCTGCC
Source organism: Roseomonas alba (assembly GCF_019430885.1). GTDB lineage: Bacteria > Pseudomonadota > Alphaproteobacteria > Acetobacterales > Acetobacteraceae > Neoroseomonas > Neoroseomonas alba. The sequence goes on from NZ_JAHYBZ010000001.1 coordinate 921,315, forward strand.
GCGAGCGTCCAGGCGCGGTATCCGAGCCTGCCAGTCTGTTCGCAGCATTCTTGTGCCACATCGTCAGCGTCCAAAAACTCCCAACTGCCCGATACGGTCCTCGAGGCCACCAGAAGCTCATTTCGCAACGTCAAGGCGCGATGGGCTAAAGCGCCGCTAACCGCCTTCCAGTCCGCGTCCGTGGGATAGTCTCCGAGCTCAGGGAGGCGGAGAGGAAGAGTCCCAGCTGCGCCGCTGGATGCTTCATGCATATCCAGCGCGTAAAGAGAGTCCGCGCAGTCGATCGCGAAGCGCTCTAGGACTATCGCGACTCTAAGCGCAAGGTATCGGGCATCCCGTTCGCTCATCGCGCGATCGCGCCGAACCTCGCGCACCCAAGCTAGGATTTGCGTAATGGTCGCCGCGATCAGCCCGGACCCGACGAGCTTTGCAATCTCCAAAATCGGAAAGGCGTTCTCTTCCGGCATAGTTGCGTACCAGTCTCCGTGTGCGCGCGATGCGATGGTGGCCTGAGACTATCTACCAGTCCACGCTGCCGGACCGCGCCGAGAGGTCCCTTTGCGGTGATGCCCTTCGTCTTCGAGGGCGCCGAGGTGCGCGTCGTCATGCGTGACGGCGCGCCGTGGTTCGTTGCGGCGGATGTGTGCCGGTCGCTCGGCATCAAGGACGTGAGCGACGCCGTCGAGAAGCTGGACGCGGACGAGAAGGGGCGGGGTTCAATCCCGACCCCTGGTGGACCGCAGGACTTGCTCCAGGTTTCGGAGGGCGGCCTCTACACGATCGTCCTCCGCTCGCGCGACGCGACGAAGGCCGGATCGACCCCGCACCGCTTCCGCAAGTGGGTGACGGGCGAGGTGCTGCCGTCGATCCGCAAGGATGGCGGCTACATGCTGGCGCGGCCGCAGGAGACGCCGGAGGAACTGGCGGCGCGTTCCCTGACCGTCCTGCAGGCGACGGTCGCGCGGCAGAAGGCGCAGCTCGCGGCCCAGGCTCCGGCCGTCGCAGCTATCGCGCTTGGGACTCAGGCGGCCCGTCGAGGCCGGAATAGCGACCCCTCACGCCGTGGTTGCTGCACGGGAGGCCCTTGGGCCTGCCGTCCGATTCCGGCCGGCAGGCCGCTTGTCGAGTCCTTGCCCGGCAACGGCAGGAGTAGGGTGCGCTGCCGCCCGTCGTCTGCCTTTCGGTGCCTTGTCGATTTCGGCGGGGGTGCCTTCTGCGTGAGACCACCGTCCTTCAGGGTCCGCGCAGTCTCGATGCCATCGAGCGCCGCCGGTACTTCTTTCCCAATCAGATGAGCTGCGGAGGCGGTGCCACTATCTGACACAACAGCGTTTGGCACCTTCCCTGACGGGGTGCTGATCGCCGCCCACCGCCGCTTAACGGTTCGCAACGAAACGCACGCGGCCGCCGCGACTGCGGCCTGCGTGACGCGCTCGCCGGCGAGGCGGATGCCTTCCACAGCGGCGGCGATCTTCGTGTTCGTCTCGGCGGCTCGGGCGGCGGCCGTGGTTCGGCCGGCGACAGCTTGCCGCTCCTCCTCCAACGCCAGGCCGGCGCATGCCGCCCGATCCCGCCCGCGTGGACTGCTGATGCCGCTGCGTGGGCGATACCTGGAGTGCATGAACTTCGCGATCGACCGCGCCGTTGCGGCTACCTCGGACGCCGGCAGGGGCTCGGCGAAGGTGCTGTTGACGCGCATCGCTTCGGCTAGGATGGCGCCGCCGTCGCGCTCCTGGTGGTCATAGGCAAACCACCGGACTTGGTCGAACAGGCTGCAATTTCGGCCCGTGGCGGAAGGCTCTCCCCGGCGCCTGCGGACGCGGTTGCGCATCGGCGCCTCGGCCACGGCCTCGCCGTAGTCATCCGCCAGGGCGGCGATGATGGCGCCGAGCTCGACCGGGCTGGCGCCCGGGACGGTGTGCCACACCAGCCCGGTCCCAGCGGCCCGCCAAGCATCCCACATCGCCGGCATGGTCGGCTGGGGCGCGCGGCGGAGCTGTTGGCCGAGGAGCGCGTCCACCTTTCCCAGCGGATTTTTCAGCAGAGCCCGATGCCGGAGAGGCGTGGCGCGGAGGGCGGCGGTCATGATGGCTTGCGCCACCTCAGCTAGGCGGCACGCCTTGAAGCTGATCCGTGGCTCATCGCTGCCCTTCCGTGAGACAAGCACGGGCGTGGCGAGGAAGATGAAGGCGTGTGCGCGGCCGCTGTACGGGTCGATCGCCAGCCAAGGCCGAACGTGCGCCGGCAGTTCCTCGACCAGCTCCAGCGCCTCGGTGTGGTCGATGTCGAAGGCGAGGACGTTCCGGTGCGTCTCAGAGTCGAGCGACACCCACGGGCAGATCGCGGCCTCGTCCAGCGGCAGAACGGAGGAGAAGGGGGCGGTGGTGGCTGTTCGCAGGTTCTGCGACGCCAACACGCGACGCGGCACGCGCGGCAGAATCGCCTCGGCGATGTCAGAGGCGACCGGAGTGGTGCGGCGGACCTGATCTAGAGCCGCAGCAAGGAGGTCGGGCCGGCGGCGATGCCAGCGGCCGACGCTGCACTTCGCCGGGAAGCTGGCGCACGCCGCAGCAGGCTCGAAGGAGGAGGGGAGGGCTGACAACACCGATAGCCGGCATCGCCACAACACCTAGGGGGGGATTGCGAAGGTTATCCACTCGGTATAGTATCAGCGGTGTTGAGTCGCTGTTGGGTTCCCTTCGCTCGGCGCCCCCCAAAGGCGCCGGGCGTTCCTTTTTTTGGCTAGGCCGCGTTCGCCGTGCCGGTCTTCATCAGGGAGCGCAGGCTGTCGCCCTCGATCAGGGTGCGGCCCGCGACTTTCACCTTCCGCAGCGCGCCGGTCTTCAGCAGGGCGTAGCAGGTGGTCCGGCCGAAGCCGCCGAGCCGGCATGCGTCGTTGACGCGGAAGCCGAGGGCGCTGGCCGGCTGGAACTTGTCTGGGGTCTCGAAGCTCATCTGCATCCTCGCAATCCGCCGCTGTTCGGCGATGTGCGAGGCATACGAGTTCGGCTGATGGTCAGTCTTAGTCGGAGTGGTCAGAGTGACGATTAGTCTGACCACTCTGACCGGCGTCGCGTTCAATGTCGGCGAGGCATTTGCGGATAAGCGGAGCCAGTCGCTTGGCTCTCGTCGTGCCTTCTTTCTTGCCGGCCAAGCGATCCGACAGAGCCAGCGCCGCGTCCATCGGGCCTGTCGCCTTGCCCTCCAGAACCATACGGGCGCCCAGCTCGGCGAACGGTGCGTCGAGTGCCCTGAAGCTTCGCCCCCGCGGGCGGCGCGATGGGGACGTGTCGGGCTTCACCGGCGCGGCCACACGCGCATCCCCCGATGCGCCGACCAAGATGCCGCGTACCTCTGTGCCGTGAATGTCGATCGCGCTGTTCCACCAGTCGACTATGGCGTCCGCCCATGCCTCGGTTGGAAGCGCGACGGTCTCGATGCTGCCGGCCGGAATGCCGCGGGCGACCAGCCTGCCGTTGCGCAACCGGGTGAGGAGGAAGGTGCGAAGTGCCTGTTCGCCAGCTTCGAGTTCTTCGTGCTCCTTCGTCGAGAGCGGAACCAGGGGGCCGTCCGTACCGGCGTGGCGATCCCGGACGCCGAGATGCACGACACGTTCGGCCAGGGCCGCGTCCTCGGCAAACTCGATGCGGGCGATCCATAGGGGCACCGGGCCGGTGCCGGGTGCGGCGATGTGGAACTCACGCGTCGGCGCCGGAATCTTCACGCCTGCCGCTCCTCGACCGACGAAAGAGGTAGCGGGAAAAGAGATGCCGGAGCCTTGTCGCAGAAGCTGGCCCAATCCTCCATCAGACGCCGCCGCTTCACGAACAGGTCGCCGCGCTGATATGCCGCCTCCGCCTTGTCCTTGAGCTGGTGCGCCAACGCATGCTCGATCACCTCGCGAGGGTGGGCCGTCGCCTCGCCGGCCCAATCCCGGAACGACGAGCGGAAGCCGTGCACGGTAGCGTCGATCTTCATCCTGCGAAGGACCATTTCAAGGGCCATCACGCTCAAGCGGGAGCCCTGTTTTGCGCCGGGAAACACCAGAGAATCAGCGGCATCGCTGGAACGAAGGTTGGCCATGTCGCGAAGGATGGCGGCCGCAGCTTCGGTGAGCGGAACCCTGTGTTCCTTCGACGCCTTCATGCGCGAAGCTGGAATGGTCCAGACGCCAGCGTTCCGGTCCATCTCGCCCCAGGTCGCGCCCATGACCTCGCCGGAGCGGGCGGCGGTCAGGATTGCGAATTCCAGGGCCCGAGCCGAAACCCCTTCACGCGATCTCAGCCGCTTCATGAAGGCGCCCAACTCCTGCCACGGCAAGGCGGCGTGGTGCTTCACGGCCCGCACCTTCGAGCGGCGCGGGAACACCTTGTCCAGGTGTCCGCGCCACCGCGCCGGATTGGCGGACGAGCCGTCGCGCCAACCGCGCACGGCGGCAAAGTCCAGCACCGCCTCGATGCGCCCGCGAAGACGCGACGCGGTTTCCGGCTTCGAGCTCCACAAGGGGGTGAGCGCTGCGGTGACGTGTTCGGTTCCGACGTCGCCGACCGTCACATCGCCCATATGCGGGCCGGCATATTCGGTCAGCGTCATTTTCCATTGGGCCCGATGCTTTGCGTTGCGCCAGCCGGCTTCCTGGGCTGCCAGGTAAAGGTCCACCACTTCCTTGAAGGTCCGGTTCCGGGCGGCCTGTACCTGCGCCTCTGCCTCGGCGGCTGCGGCATCCGCTTCGCGCTTCAGGAGGGGGTCGATCCCCTGAGTGATCAGGCCGCGGAGGGCTCCGGCCCGCGTGCGGGCGTCGGCCAGCGATAGGGCGCCGGCACCGCGCGCGGGACCTAGACCCATGTCGCGCCGAACCCCGCTGACGCTGTAGCGCATGATCCAAAGGGCCGCGCCGGAGGGCTTCACGTAGAGCTGCAGCCCTCCGCCGTCACTATAGCGACCAGGCCGCTTCTCCTTCGCCACCTGGGCCGCTGAAAGCCCCGCTGCCCGCTTCGGCACCCGACATCTCCGCCATGGTGGGGCCTGGAATCCAGTCCCACATCCGTTCCCACAACGTAGGCCCGAACGGCGGCGAACGGAAGCGAGCGAGAGTGGACGAAGGCTCCTTGGAACGTGGCCTTTTCCGAGGCATTCTTGCGCCGCAAGCGCTCTGACCGATCATTGGCGAATGATGGTATGGCGGACATCCCCTCCGCCATCTTGCCCGCGCATTGTGATGTCCTCGCGCAGCAAGCCGCGCGACGCCGTATCGGCCCGGCGGACTGATCCCCCGCATCCTTCGGCCCGACTTTTTTTCGAGTGCATCGGGAATAGCTGCGCTGTCCGGGCCTCCATTCTCCGGCACGAGGGTCGGGCGAAGGCAGGCGACATGGGGCAGGCGGAGGCGATGGGCCGCATCGGAGATGACGCGATACGCGCCCTGCTGCCGCATCTGCGCCGCTTCGCGCTCAGCCTCACGCGAGATTCCGCCGCCGCCGACGACCTGGTGCAGGCGGCCCTGGAGCGCGTCCTGTCGCATTGGGCCTCCTGGCGCGGCGAAGGCAGCCTGCGCGCCTGGGTCTTCGCCATCCTCTACCGGCAGTTCACTGCCGAACAGCGCCGCGCCCGCCGCTTCTCCCGCCTGGTAGAGCTCTTCACCGGCATGGAGCGGCATGCGCCTTCGGTGGAGGAAGGCGCGCTCGCCCGCGTGGGCCTTGCTGCCATCGACACCCTGCCGACCGAACAGCGCGCCCTGCTGCTGCTCGTCAGTGTCGAGGGCCTCAGTTACAAAGAAGCGGCCGAGGCGCTGGACCTGCCCATCGGCACCGTCATGTCGCGCCTGTCGCGGGCCCGCGCCGCCCTGCACCGCGCCATCGACGGCGAGGAGACGCCGAAGACCCTGAGGGCCGTGCCATGAGCGCGCTGATCCCCGATGAGGAGACGCTGCACGCCTATGTCGACGGGCGGCTGGATGCCGAGGCGCAGGCGCGCGTCGAGGCCTTCCTCGCGCGCGATGGCGGCTGGGCGGCGACGGTCGCCGACTGGAAGCGCGATGCCGAGCGGCTGCGCGCCGCCGCGGCCGGGCCGTTGCTGCTGCCGCTCAATCCGCGGCTTGATCCGGCGGCGTTGCGCCAGGGCATGCGGGTGCGGCGGCAGCGCCGCCTGGCCACTGCCGCGGCGCTGCTGCTGGTCGCGGGCCTCGGCGGCGGTCTCGGCTGGACGGCGCGCGAGCGGATGTTCGCCGCGGCGAACCCGCCCATGGCCGATGCGGTCAGCGCCTATCGCGTCTTCGCCACCGCCGGCAGCCAGGCCGTCGAGGTGCGCGCCACCGGCACGGATGCGATGCAGACCTGGCTCGCCCGGCATCTCGACCGCGGCGGCGCGCGCGTGCCGGACCTCACCGCCTATGGCGTGCGCCTGCTCGGCGGGCGACTGCTGGCGACCGAGGACGGCCCGGCCGCCATGGTGCTCTTCGAGGATGAGGACGGCCGGCGCATTGCCTTCTACATGCGGCCGGGCCCGCCCTTCGCGACCGAGACCATCGAGGAACGGCGCGATGGCGGGCTGCTCGCCCGCTACTGGTCGCGCCACGGCTATCGCTTCGCCGTCGTCGCGCCAGCGGACGACGACCGCGCCGCCGAGATCGCTCGGGTGCTGCGCGTCGGGAGCTGATCCGACAATTCTTCCGCTCGGCCGGGAATAGGCACCGGCCGCCGAGCCTCCGTCATCGGTTCCCGACCTTTCACTCGCGGAGATCCGATGCAACCCTTGCCTGTTTCGCGCCGATCCTCGGCCCTGCTTCTCGCCGCCGCCTTGCTCGGCACCCGCGCCGCGCGGGCCGCTGACGCGCCCGTCGCCCCCGAAGCCGCCTTCCTCGCCGAGAACGAGGAGGCCATGGACCGCATGATGGCGGCGATGGCGGTGCACCCTACCGGCGACATCGATCGCGACTTCGTCGAGATGATGATCCCGCACCACCAGGGCGCGATCGACATGGCGCAGGCCGTGCTGCGCTACGGCAGGAACCAGCAGATCCGCCGCATCGCGCAGGAGATCATCGTCGAGCAGCAGCAGGAGATCGTCGCGATGCGCCTCGCGCTCGGCGATCCGCTGCCCGCCGCCGCGCCGGCGCCCGACCAGACTGCCGCACCTGCCTCTGCCCATCATCACCATGGAAGTCGCTGACATGACCCGCACGCTTCGCCTCGCGCTGCTGCTTGCCTCCACCGCCATGCCGGCCTTCGCCGGCCAGGCGCCGGTCGCCGCCGACGCACCGGACATCGTGATCAGCCATCGCGACCGGGTCTATGCCGCCGAGCAATTCTCCAACACCGTCTCGGTCATCGACCCGGCCGACAACCGGTTGCTCGGCGTGATCCGCCTGGGCGATCCGGCGCCGGGCAATCTCAGCCCGCTCTATCGCGGCCAGCTCCTGGTGCATGGCATGGGCTTCTCGCCCGATCACCGTACCCTCGCCGTGGTGTCGATCGGGTCGAATTCCGTGACCTTCCTCGACACGGCGACGAATGCGGTGCGGCACGTGACCTATGTCGGTCGCTCCCCGCACGAGGCCTTCTACACGCCGGACGGCAAGGAGGTCTGGGTGACGGTGCGCGGCGAGAACTACATTTCGGTGATCGACGCCACGACCTTCGAGGAGACGCGCCGCATCACCGTGCCGGCGGGGCCGGGCATGACGATCTTCTCGCCCGACGGCCAGTACGGCTATGTCTGCTCCAGCTTCAATCCCGAGACCGTGGTCATCGGCGTCGCCAGCCACGAGATCGTCGGCCGGGTGCCGCAGGACAGCCCCTTCTGCCCGAACATCGCGGCGAACCCGGACGGCACGCAGGTCTGGCTGACGCTGAAGGATATCGGCCGCGTCATGGTGTTCAACGCACGGCCGCCCTTCAACGTGCTGCACCGGATGGACACCGGCCCGATCACCAACCACGTCAACATCGTGCGCAACGCCCATGGCAGCTTTGCCTACATCACGATCGGCGGCCGCAATGAGGTGCAGGTCTATCGCACCGACAATTTCTCCCGCGTTGCCACCATCCCGGTCGGCGCCCTGCCGCACGGGCTGTGGCCGTCCGGCGATGGCACGCGCGTCTATGTCGGGCTCGAGAATGCCGCCGGCATGGCGGTGATCGACACGCTGACCAACCGCGTCCTCGCGACCGTGCCAATCGGCCAGGCGCCGCAGGCCGTCGCCTACGTGCCGGATGCGGTGCCGGAGGGCGACGGCACGCAAAGGCTCCAGCCGCTTGGCGTCGCGGGGCAGGCGGCCCATCTCAGCCTCGCGCCACATGGTGCGCAGGCCGGCGGCACCGGGCCGACCAGCGTCACGCTGTTCGACCAGGGGCTGATCCAGGTGTTGCAGGCCTCGGTCACCGGGCTCGAGCCGCGCAAGCCCTACGTGTTGGCCCTTGCCCCACGCGCTGATGGCAGCGGCGCGCTGGAGCCTATCTCGGCCTTCATGACCAATCCGGCGGGTTCGGCCATCGTCAATGCGCTGGGGCCGATCCGGCAGATCGTGCAGGCGGGGCAGGGGGATCAGCGCCGCTATCTGGTCATCGTCCCCGGCACGGCTGCCCAACACGGCGCACCGCTGCAGGTGCAGCGGCCCTGAGCCATCCGACGCACCGCCGCCGCGGGGGGGGGGATGCGGCGGCGATGCCTGCGCGGGGCGCCATCCCGCCGGATGGCGCGCCGGTGCAGGCGGAAGGCGGAGACGCCGCGGAGCGATATGCCTCCCCGCATCCGTGCCCACGCCGAGCGGGCGCGAGATGTGCCGGTCCAGGGGCCTCGCCATTGGCCGGGCTCCGGCGGTGAGGCGGATTTCGGATGCCGGCATGCCAGACGCATCCATGGTATTTCCCTGCCGTGGAGACGCCCCGAGTCCAGTCGGCCGGATGCGCCCCGCGGTGTCTGTGGTCACGACGCTGACACAAGGCGCTCCGGCACGAGTATCCCGAAAGTCGGACGCAAAGGTTGCGGGCACGGGATACGACCCGTATCAATCGGTCATGCAGCGCGTTCTTCTGATCTCCGCTCTCGCCGCCCTCTTCGTCGTTCCCGCGGTGGCGCAGAACTCGCCGAGACGCCTTGGCGAATTTGGCCAATGGACTGCGGCCGTGCATCAGGAACAGGGGCAGAAGCTCTGCTACGCCTTCACGCGCGCGTCCCGCATGAGCCATGCGCGGACCGATGTCATGCTGATGGTCACGCACCGTGGGCGCACCCGCAACGAAGTCGCGCTGGCGGCCGGCTACATCTATCCGCGCAATGCGCGGGTGACCGTCTCGGTGGGCCGGGAGGCATTGCCGTTCCAGGCGGACGGGACCGCCGCTTTTGCGCGCGACAGTCAGGCCGCCGTGGCGGCATTCCGCCGTGGCAGCGAGGCGATCGCGCGGGGCCCCCGTCGTGCGGGCCGCAGCGGTACCGTGACCGATACCTTCAGCCTGCGGGGCTTCACCGCGGCTTACAACGCCATCACCCGCGAATGCCCGCCCCGGCGGGGGCGGCGCTGAGTCTCCGCCCCGGGACGTGACCGCGATGCCGGAGGCGGTGTGGTCCCGCTTCCCCGCCCCGGCAGCCTCGCATGCGATGACAGGCGTGGCTTGAAGGCAGCGCGATTCATCACCGCGCACCCCGAACGATTGTGCTGGCCCCGGATAGCCGCGGGTCGCGACATGCGACCCGGGTGACCGCATCGCGGCTGGTCGGAGCGGCTTAGCGGATCGGCAACCTGAATACCGGCACGATCCGGCATCACCGGGCGACCAACCGAGGATGAGGGTCCCATGTGTCAGGCATGCTCGATGGGCGCCATGCGTCGGCGCGGCCTCTTCGCCATGGGGGGTGTCGCGCTGTCCATAGTTGCGCTGCCCCGATCCGGGATCACCGCGCAACCGTTCGCCGGCCAAGCGGGCTCGCCCGATGACGCGATTCGGCGCCTGATCGAGGGTAATGCACGCTATGTCGCCAATACTCTGCGCCCTGCGGACCACGCCGCTGGCCGCGCGGTCCGGGCGGCCGGCCAGCGACCCTTCGCGGCCATCGTCGCCTGTTCCGATTCCCGGGTGGTGCCGGAGTTGATCTTCGATCAGGGGCCCGGCGATCTCTTCGTCATCCGGGTCGCCGGCAACTTCATCAACGACGACGCGCTCGCAACGCTGGAATACGGCGCGGCCGTGCTCGGCATCAGCGCGATCATGGTGCTCGGGCACGCTTCCTGCGGCGCGGTCGGCGCCACCATCGACTCCATTCGCGACAATGCGCTGCCGCCCGGACACCTGCCGAATCTGGTGAACGCGATCCGCCCGGCCGTCTATGACGTCATGCCCGGCCGGCCGAACGATCTGCTGGCCGCGGCGATCGCCGAGAACGCGCGGCGCAATGCGGGCAAGGCAGCAACGGCGGCGCCGATCCTCTCGGGCTTCCATGCTTCCGGGCGGATCCGGTCGGTCGCCGCGGTCTATGAGATCGCGAGCGGCAAGGTGGAGCTTCTGTGACATCCGCCCGGCACGCGCGCGGATGTCGCGTTACGTGACGGGCGCGGCCGCCGCCTATCGCCGAAGGTCCGCCTCGACCGGCCGCCGGCCCATGGCGAGCGCGGGCAGGGCGGCCGCCACCAGCCCCACCGCCAGCGCCGCCACCGGCGCCAGGGCATCCTCCCAATCCGGCTGCGCGGCTACCTGCAGATCCAGCGCACCGCCTGCCAGCATCCCGGCCCCCGCCGCCATCAGCCAGCCCAGCGGCAGGCCGGCGGTGACGCCGAGGCCCAGGATGGTCCCGGCCTCCAGCCAGGCCGCCCCGGCGACGTAGCCGGGCGGCGCGCCGATCGCCCGCAGCACCGCGAAATCCCGCCGCCGCGCCAGGAAATTCGCCGACAGCGCCAGGAACACCGCGGCCAGCACCAGGGCAAAGCCGCCCCAGGCCATGCCCGCCAGCAGCCCGCGCACATCGCCCAGGGCGCGCAGCAGCGGCACCAAAACCTCGGCCGGGAAGACCGCCGTGCTCGCCCCGCTGCGGAACTGGCCGCGCAGGCGATAGGCATCGGCGATCGAGACCGGCGTCACCGCCACCGCCGGCACGCCGGGCGGCTCGACCCAGGGCGGGCCGATGCGGGTTTCGTCGCCGCCATGGCCCATGCCGAGACCGTGCAATTCCCACACGCTTTCGATCGGCACCAGGATGGCGCGGTCCCAGGCCGTGCCCTGGGGCGGCAGGCGGCCGACCACGGTGTAGTCGCTGCCCTCATGGCCGTGCGGGGCTTCGTCCTGTTCGGTGTGGCCGTGGCCGGGCTCGAATTCTTCGCCGTCCTTGAGAGGCACGGCTGAACCCACCACCGCCTCGAAGGGTGCGGCGAAGATTCGGCCCGAGGCCGGGGCGCGCCGGCCCCCGCGCGTCACGAAATCCGCAGTCACGCCGACGACCGGATAGCCGCGCCAGGAATCGCCGAAACCGATCGGCGAGGCCCAGCGGACCCCCGGCGCCGCAAGCAATTCCTGCAACCGCGTGCCCGGCATCAGCGGAATGGCCTCCGGCCGCAGGAAGACGGAGGAGAGCACGAGCTGAGTCGGGCTGCCCGCCGCGCCCACCACCAGGTCGAAGCCGACCACGGCGCCGATTGACCCGCGGCGCACGCCGCGTTCCACCGCGCCGACCGCGACACCGAGGGCCACGGCCAGCGCCACCAGCAGTGCGAGTGCGGCCGAGGTCCAGGGCCGGCGCCGCAGCGCCGCGCCGGCGACGGGCCAGGGATTCATCATGCGGGCACCAGGCTCCCGTCCTCGATGCGCAGCCGTCGCTGCAACCGGCCGAGCAGTCCCCGGTCATGCGTCGCGACCAGCAGCGTCGCGCCGGTCTCGGCGGCGAGGCCGACCAGCAGGTCGCCGACCAGCGCCGCCGCCGCCGGGTCGAGGCTGGCGGTCGGCTCATCGGCGATCAGCACAGGCGGGCGGAACAGCAGGGCGCGGGCGAGGGCGACGCGCTGCCGCTCCCCACGGCTGAGCGCCGCGACATCCCCCGCCGCGCCGGGCACGCCGAGGCGCGCCAGCAGCGCAGCGGCGGCCTCGCGCTGCGTCGCATCCGGCCGCAGGTGCTCGAAGCTGACGGGCAGCAGCACATTCGCCGTCGCGCCGAGCCCATCCACGAGATGGAAATCCTGGAACACCATGCCGACATGGCGCCGCCGCCAGGCGTCGCGCGCCCGTGGGGGCAGGGTGGACAGTTCCACGGTCCCCCAGGCGAGGCGGCCCGAGCGCGGCGCCGCGATGCCGGCCAGCACATGCAGCAGCGTAGTCTTGCCGGCACCCGAAGCGCCCTCGATGCCCAGGCTCGCGCCGGCGGGCAGGTCGAGTGCGGCGACATCCAGCAGGGTCCGCCATCCGCTGGCCCGGTCCGGCACGCCGATGGACAGGTCGCGCAGGGCCAGCGCCCCGGCGGGGTCAGCCTCGGGCAAAGGCAGCGTCCCGCAGGCGGAGCTGGCTGACGAAGCCGCTCTCCGGGTCGGTCCAGGATCCGGTCTCGAGCCGGCCGGTCACGTCGATGCGGTGCGACGGGTCGAGCGGCAGCGCCCGGCGGCGCAGATAGACCACCACGATGTCCGGCGGCCATTCGGCGTCGGAGGAACAGAAGGGGCAGATCGACATCGGCTCGTTGGTCAGCACGAAGAAGATCGCCTCGGCGGTCAGGGGCGGGGCCATGTAGCCGCGCATCGTCACCGTCTCGCCGGCCAGCCGCTTGACCTTGTCGGTGAAGCGCAGCCCGGTCACCGACCAGGTGCCGTAGAGCTCGTCGAAGCCCAGCCGTTCCGGCGCCGCGGCCCGCGCGGCCGCCGGAAGCAGCAGGGCAGCCGGCGCGCCGAGCAGGGCGCGCCGGTCGGTCATGATGGCCTTACTGGCCAAGCCCGAGGGCCTCCGCCATGCCGCGGAAGACGTAGGTGTTGTCCACGAAGCCGCGGAAGCGCTCGCTGCCCGGGCCCCAGGCGCGGAGGATGGCGTCGTCGACCGCATGCACGCCGCTATCCGCGGTGCGGGGCAGGTTTCCCTCGCGGCGCTGGGCGCCGGGCTGGTTGCAGAAGGCCTCGTTCGCCACGTAGACGTTGCCCTGGCGGACCGACGGGACGCGTTGCCCGTCGAGGCTCGGGCGGAAGGTCTCGCAGTAGTCCGGGAAGGCCGCGTAGAACACCGCGAGGCGGCGGGAGACGTCGACGCTCGGCGGATAGCCGCGGGCATCGGCCGGCGGGTAGTTCGGGAAGCCGGCATCCTGATAGACGCCTACATGGTCGCGACCCTGCTCGCCCGGACGGTTGTCGTCGACCGTGCCGACGATGGCCATGCCGTGGGTGTGGTCGGGGACGACGACGATCATGGTGTCGTTGCGGTCACGCGCCCAGTCCTGGGCCACGCGAACCGCATTGTCGAGCATGATGGTCTCGTAGACCGAACGCTCCCAGTCGAGCGGGTGGTTGTTCTTGTCGATCTCGCCGCTCTCGACCATCAGGTAGAAGCCGGCCGGGTTGCGCTCCAGTACCTGCAGCGCGGCGCGCACCTGCTCGGTGAGGTCGGGCTGGTTCGGGAAGCGGCTGACCGTGCCGCGATGCAGGTAGAAGCGGTCGAGCGCGCCATCCATGTTGCCAAGGGTGAAGAGCCCGAGCAGGCGGCGCGTGCCGGACTGCGCCGCGGCCTCGGCCAGGCTGCCGGCGTCCTCGGCGAAGGTGTAGCCCTGCTGACGGAAGGCGTCGATCATGTTGCGCTCATCCTGCCGGCGGGAACCGGGGACGCCACGCGGCAGGAAGGCGGCCGAGCCGCCGCCGAGGAGCACGTCGACGCCCGAGGCGAGCATCTGGTCGGTGATCGGGATGTAGTCCGAACGGCGGCGGGTATGGGCGAAGACCGCGGCCGGGGTGGCGTCCTGGATCTCGGTGTTGGTCACCACGCCGACCGACATGCCGCGGGTGCGCTGGACATAGGCGGCGAGCGTCTCGACGCGTGGATGGCCGAGGGTATCGCGGGCTCGGCTCGGATAGACGTTGAGCGCATTGACGCCCGACTTGTGCCCGGTGTTGTAGGCGGCGGCTGAATTGGCGCTGTCGGTCGCGATGCTGTCCACACCCGAGGTGCCGACCGTCGCCATCTGGGGGAAGTCGTCGATCGTCAGGCGGCCATTGTAGCGGCCCTCGCGGATCCCGCGGGACAGGATGCGCGCGGCGGTCACGTTCGCGACCGTCATGCCGTCGCCGACGAAGAGGATGACGTTGCGCGCCTGGCGCTGGCCACCGCCATAGACCTGCCAGCCGACGCTTGCCGTGTGTTCGCCATCCGTCGCGGTGATCGTATAGACGCCCGGCGCCGGCAGGGTCGCATCGCGCAGCATGATGGAGCTGGCGGGCTGGCCGTCCTCGCGCTCGATGAACTCCGCCTCGCGGCCGAAGACCTCGGCGATCGGGCGGCCATTGACCGTCACGCTCGCGCGGTCGCGGGCGACGAGGCCCGGGAACTCGACCTTCAGGTCGAAACGGGCGCCGGCGAGGATCTCAGCGCGGTCGACGGGGTAGATGGTCTGCGCGACCGCCGCCTGGGCGGCGAATAGGGCGGTGACGCTGAGCGCGGTGAGAAGGCTGCGGCGCATGCGGTGGCTCCAGTGCAGATGCGCGCGGACCATAGGGGGTGAGGCCAAGGCTGGGCGGCTGTCTGAAAAATTTCATGGCGGGCTGAGGGGGAGGCTGGAGCGATGCGCCGCGGTCGCGATCGGAGGGGCTCTGCCCCTCCGCACCACCCCGCCAGGATGCTGGGCATCCTGGACCGCAGTCTTCTGGTGTTGAGCCCGAACGGATGCGCTGGCCCCCAAAGGCGCTTGGTGCGCAAGAGCGGGCTTCGGCGCCCATTCTGCCTGCCGGGGCTGGTGCCAGGGCGAGGTTTGCAGAGGCCCTTCGGCCGATGCGGGCTCCCAATCACGTTGCATGGCGAGGTGATTGGCAACGTGCCGGGGTGGTTTGAGGGTGCGGCACCCCTCCAATTCCTTGGGGGGCTCAGGATGGCCTTTCGGCCTCTGCCGGGCGGTGCGAAGCGTCCGACGACGCCTTTCGCGATCAGCCCCGCCGGCCTGGCATGCGGTGCCGGAAGGCCAGCGCCTCCGCCACATGGGCACGGCGGACCGTCTTGCTGTCGGCGAGGTCCGCGACGGTCCGGGCGACCCGCAGCGCCCGGACATGCGCGCGCGAGGACAGGCGCAGCCGCGTCGCCGCGGTCTCGACCAGGGCTTCGGCCTCGGGTTCCAGCAGGGGCATGAGCTGGCCGATCTCGGCCTCGGCATTGTTGCGCGGGCCGGTCCCGCCCCAGCGGGCTCGCTGCGCGTCGCGCGCGGCCTGGACGCGGGCGGCGACGGTGGTGCTGGCCTCGCCGGCGGGGGCGCGGTTCAGCTCGGCGGGCGGGATGGGCGTGACCTCGATGGTCAGGTCCATGCGGTCCAGCAGCGGGCCCGAGAGGCGGTTCTGGTAGTCCTCGCCGCAGCGCGGGGCGCGACCGCATTCGCGTCCGGCCTCGCCGAGATAGCCGCAGCGGCACGGGTTCATCGCGGCGATGCATTGGAAGCGCGCGGGGTAGGTGACGTGGGCCTGGGCGCGGCTGATGGTGGTGCGGCCGGTCTCCATTGGCTGGCGGAGCGCCTCCAGCGCCGGGCGCGGGAATTCCGGCCATTCGTCGAGGAAGAGCACGCCGCGATGGGCGAGGCTGATCTCGCCAGGACGCGCACGATGGCCCCCGCCGATCAGGGCCGGCATGGATGCCGAGTGATGCGGGTCGCGGAAGGGCGGACGCATGACCAGGCGACCACCTTCCAGCATCCCGGCGATGGAATGGACGAGGGAGACTTCGAGTGCCTCGGCCGGCGACAGGTCCGGCAGAAGGCCGGGCAGGCGGGCGGCCAGCATGGATTTGCCGGCGCCGGGCGGGCCGATCATCAGCAGGTTGTGCGATCCCGCGGCGGCGATTTCGAGCGCGCGCTTTGCGCTCTCCTGGCCCTTCACCTCGGACAGGCAGGGTGCGGCGCGGGGCGGCGCGTCGAGCTTCGGCGGGGCGGGCGGCGACAGAAGCTGGATGCCGCGGAAGTGGTTGAGCAGGGAGAGGATATCGGGTGCGGCGAGGACCTCGATCTGCCCGGCCCAGGCCGCCTCGCCGCCCTGCGCGGCGGGGCAGATCAGGCCGAGGTCACGGGCCGAGGCGCCCAGCGCCGCGGGCAGTACGCCGGCCACCGGGTTGATGCCGCCATCGAGGGAAAGCTCGCCAAGTGCCGCGTACCCTGCCGCGTCTTCCTTCGGGATGATCTCCATCGCCGAGAGCAAGGCGAGCGCGATGGGCAGGTCGAAATGCGAACCCTCCTTCAGGATGTCGGCGGGGGCGAGGTTCACCAGCACGCGCTTGGGCGGCAAGGACAGGCCGAGACCCGTCAGCGCGGCGCGGACGCGCTCGCGGCTTTCGGCCACGGCCTTGTCGGGCAGGCCGACCAGGATGAAGGCGGGCAGGCCGGGGGCGATCTGGACCTGCACCTCCACCGGGACCGGGTCGATGCCGGCGAAGGCGAAGGTGGCGATGCGGGCGATGGTCATGATGTGACGCCAGGGTGGCGTCACACCGAATGAAAATCAACCTAGACGAGAATTACCTGGCTTCGGCGGCGCTCGCCGCGATCCGCATCAGCCGCCGGAAGTTCCCCGACCAGAGCAGGTCGATCTCCCGCGCGCCATAGCCGCGGGCGATGAGTTCCGCCGTCACGTTCATGGTCTGCGAGGCATCCCCCCAGCCCGGGATGCCGCCGCCGCCATCGAAGTCGGAGGACAGGCCGACATGGTCGATGCCGATGCGGGAAACGGCGTAGTCCACATGGTCGATCATGTCCTTCACCGTCGCCGGCGACTTGCCGCCCGGCGGGGTGGGGCGGAGGAAGCCGTCCAGCGCGGTGATCTGCACCAGCCCGCCGGTCGCACGCAGCATGTCGAGCTGCTCGTCATCGAGGTTGCGCGGATGGTCGCACAGCGCCTTGCAGCAGGAATGCGTCGCGACGATCGGCACCTGAGATAGCTCGGCCGCCTGCATCATGGTGGTCTTGGCGCTGTGCGAGACATCGACCAGCATGCCGAGGCGGTTCAGTTCGCGCACCACCTCGCGGCCGAGTTCCGACAGGCCGCCATGTTCGGCGACGCCGTCGCCGAGATCGGGCTTCGGACGCGCGGCATCGGCCAGGTCGTTGTGCCCGTCATGGGTCAGCGTGAGATAGATCGCGCCGAGATCACGCCACAGCGCGAGGCGCGACGGGTCGCGCGCCAGCGCATTGCCGTTCTCGACGGCGCTGAGCACGCAGAGCGCGCCGGCGGCCTGCGCCGCCTCCATCTCCGCCGCGGTCGTGCAGAAATGGCGCGTCGTGCCGTTCGCGCGGGTGCGGATGTGGCGCAGCATGGCGTCGGCGCGCGTGGCGGCGGCGGTCAAGCCTTCCGCATCGCGCCGCCCCTGCGGCGTGTAGGCGATGAAGACCGCTGCCTTCAGCCCGCCGCGCAGCATCTTCGGGAAATCGACCCGTCGGTCGGTCTCCGTGGTGGCGTCCGGCGGTTCGGGCCAGCGTATGTCGATATGGGTGTCGAGGGTCAGCGTGGCGGCGTGGATCGCGGCGGCGTCGGTCATGCGGAAGTCCAACCGGTGAGGAAGCGTTCGAGCAGCCCGCCGATCTTCTCGACGTTGTAGCCGCCCTCCTGGGTGATGGCGGTCGGGATCTTCAGCCCGCCGATCATGGCGCCGGCGCGGGCGAAGCCCTCCTCGGTGACCTTCAGCGCGCCGAGCGGTTCGTGTTCCGACGCGTCAAAGCCGAGCGGGACGACCAGTGCATCGGGCTTGAAGTCGCGGATCGCGGCCATGGCGTAGCGCAGCGCGTCGAGCCAGCCCTCGTCGCCGGTGCCGAAGGCGAGGGGGAGGTTCATGTTGCACCCGTCGCCCGCGCCGGCGCCGCGCTCGGCGGTGCGGCCGACGAACCATGGATAGTAGTTGTCCGGGTCGCCATGGATGGAGATGGTCAGCACGTCCCCGCGCTCCCAGAAGATGCCCTGGGTGCCGTTGCCGTGATGGCTGTCGATGTCGAGCGTCGCCACCCGCGCCGCGCCCGCATCGCGCAGCGCCTGGGCCGCCAGGGCGGCGTTGTTCACGTAGCAATGTCCGCCGGCGCGTGCGGCATAGGCATGGTGGCCGGGTGGGCGGCACAGCGCATAGGCGGTGCGGCCCTGTGCCGTCTCGGCAGCGGCGGCCAGCGCGCAGGCGGCGGCGCCCTGGATCGCGGCCCAGGACCCGGGGCCGATCGGGCAGGCCGTGTCGGCCGTGTACCAGCCGGTGCGCGCAATGATGCTGGCACCCGTCCGGCCACCCTGGGCCACCATCTCAGGCACGGGATGGATGTTGGCGACGACCTCGGGGCCCGGTTCCGGCAGCTTCGCCCATTCCGTCGCGGCGGTGGCCAGGAAGTCGAGGTAGTCCGGTGCATGCACCGTTTGCATGGCGCCGTCGGGCAAGGGCGGCGGCGTCGCGGGAGCGAGGCCCATGCGGTGCAGCGCCGCCTCCAGCGCCGCGGCGCGGGCGGGGATCTCGTAGTTGCGGCGGACCTGGCCACGCTGAAGGAAGAAGGTCGGCGTATGGCCTGCCTGATCGGGGTGCGCGAAGGTCTTCATGATGACGCGAGGCTAGGCAGCGGCGTCGTGCTTGTCCACGCAGGCGGTGGCGGGCACCTTGTCCATGGCATCGCCGGGGGGATAGCCTCCCTGCACAATCAGGGAGACTTCGTCGATGGCCGTCTCGCGTCGCGGATTCATGGCTGCTGCCGCTTCCGCCCCCATGCTGATGACCGTTTCGGAAGCGTTGGCCCAGGGCGTCACCCCGCGCCGCGGCGGCACGCTGCAGATGATGCTGACGCCGGAGCCGCCGGTGCTGCAAATCGGGGTGAACCAGCAGGGCCCGACCCTCGCGGCCGCGCCCAAGATGTTCCAGGGGCTGATCACGTTCTCGCCGACGCTCGAACCGCTGCCGGTGCTCGCCAAGTCCTGGACCATCAGCGACGACGGCAAGGAATACACCTTCAACCTGCAGGAGAACGTGAAGTGGCATGATGGCCAGGCCTTCACGGCGGACGATGTCGTCTTCTCCATCATGAAGTTCCACACGGAGCTTTCGCCGCGGGCGCGTGCCATCTTCACCCTGATCGAGACCTGCGAGGCGAAGGATCCGCTGACCGTCCGCATCGTGCTGAAGCAGGCCTTCCAGCCCTTCCTGCTGATGTTCGACGCGACGGCCGCGGCCATCGTGCCAAAGCATCTGTTCGACGGGCGCGACTACCGCACCGCGCCGGCGGTGCAGCACCCGATCGGGACCGGACCCTTCAAGTTCACCGAATGGCAGCGCGGCAACTTCGTGCGCATGGACCGCTTCGACGACTACTGGAAGCCGGGGCAGCCTTATCTCGACACCATCATCTACCGCATCATTCCGGACAGCCAGAGCCGGCGCCTGGCCCTGGAATCGGGGCAAGTGCTGCTGAGCCAGGCCTCCGACATCGAGCCCTTCGACATTCCGCAGCTCCGCCAGCGGCCAAACCTCGAGGTCAACACCAAGGGGTGGGAGTACTTCTCGCCGCTGTCCTGGATCGAGCTGAACCACCGCGTGAAGCCGCTGGACGATGCGCGGGTGCGCCGCGCGATGTCGATGGCGATCGACCGCGCCTTCATCGTCAACCGGCTATGGTTCGGCGTCGGCAAGCCGGCGACGGGGCCGGTGGCGTCCACCACGCGCTTCTTCGACGCCAATGCCAAGATCGCCGCCTTCAATGTGCGGGAGGCCAATGCGCTGCTGGACGCCGCAGGCTATCCGCGCAAGGCGGATGGGACACGCTTCACCCTGAAGCACATCCCGCTGCCCTATGGCGAGATCTGGACGCGGCTGTCGGAATACCTCCGCCAGGCGATGCGCCAGATCGGCATCGCCTTCGACATGGAAAGCACGGATGCCGGGTCCTGGGCGCGGCGCGTCGGCGCCTGGGAATACGAAACGACGATCAACTTCGTGTACCAGTTCGGCGACCCGACGCTCGGTGTCGAGCGCACCTACGTGTCGTCCAACATCCAGAAGGTGACCTTCACCAATACCGGCGGCTACTCCAACCCGCAGGTCGATGCGCTGTTCCTGCAGGCGCGCGGAGCGGCCGCGGCGGCCGATCGCCAGCGCGCCTTCAGCGAGGTGCAGAAGATCCTGGTCGAGGACGTGCCGCAGATCTGGCTGACGGAGCTCTCCTTCCCGACCATCTACGACAAGAAGGTGCGCGACGTGATCACGACCGGCCTCGGCGTGAGCAAGTCCTTCGACGACGTCTTCATCGCCGGCTGACGGATGGAGCTGTCGCGGCTGCCCGGCTTCTTGCTGCGGCGCGGGGTCAAGGCGGCGATCGTGGTGCTCGCGATCGTCGTCTGCAATTTCTTTCTGATCCATGCCGCACCCGGCGATCCGGCGAGTGTCATCGCCGGCCAGTCGGGGGCGGCGGATGAACGCTTCCTCGCGCAGCTCCGCGAACAGTTCGGGCTCGACAAGCCGCTCTATGAGCAGCTCTGGATCTATCTGAAGGGTGTGCTGACGCTCGATCTCGGCTTCAGCCACCGGCAGCAGCAGCCGGTCTGGACGCTGGTCAGCGAACGCCTGCCCGCGACGCTGCTGCTGACCGGTGCGGCCTTCGTCTTCGCCGTCGCGGCGGGGGTGACGCTGGGGACGCTCGCGGCGCGGCGCGTCGGCACCTGGTGGGATTCCTTCATCACCGTCATCGCGCTGACCTTCTATGCGACGCCGCTGTTCTGGGTCGGGCTGATGCTGGTGCTGTTCTTCTCGGTCTGGCTGGAATGGCTGCCGAGCTTCGGCATGGCGAGCGTCGGCGTCGACCTGCATGGCATCGACGCCGTGCTGGACGTGGCGGTGCACCTGATCCTGCCTGCGGCGACGCTCGGGCTGTTCTACCTCGCCGTCTATGCGCGGCTGACGCGCGCGACGATGCTGGAAGTCGCCGACCAGGATTTCGTGAAGACGGCGCGGGCCAAGGGCGTGCCGGAAGGGCAGGTGGTACGGCGGCACGTGCTGCGCAACGCGCTGCTGCCGGTCATCACCTTCGCCGGCATCCAGGCAGGGCAGCTCATCGGCGGGTCGATCCTGGTGGAGACGGTCTTCGCCTGGCCGGGTATCGGGCGGCTCGCCTTCGATGCGCTGCTGGCGCGAGACTATGCTGTCCTGCTCGGCGTGTTTTTCTGCACCTCGGTGATGGTGGTTCTGTTCAACCTCGTGACCGACCTGCTCTACGCCATCGTCGATCCGCGGGTGGAGGTCGAGGGATGAGCCCCTGTGATCGCGGAGCACCGCGGCGGAGCGAGGCGCAGAGCGTGAATCGCGGGGGGCACCATGTCTGACTTCTGGCGACGCTTCCGCCGCAATCGCGGCGCCGTGGTGGGGCTGATAATCCTGTTGCTGGTCTTCGCCATGGCGATCTTCGCCGACATGCTGTTCCCCGGCAGCCCCTGGGACATGGCAACCGCACCCTTCGTCCCGCCGGGCGAGGAAGGGATGCTGCTCGGGTCCGACAGCCTCGGGCGGGACGTGGCGGCCGGAATAGCACATGGCGCGCGGATCTCGCTGATGGTCGGTGCGGTATCCACGGTCGTCTCTCTGGTGATCGGCGTGTCGCTGGGGGCGATCGCCGGGTATCTGGGCGGCTGGGTCGACGATGCAGTGATGCGCTTCACCGAGTTCTTCCAGACCATTCCATCCTTCGTCTTCGCCATCCTGCTCGTCGCGATCTTCACGCCGACCATTTATTCCGTCGTCTTCGCCATCGCGGTGGTGTCCTGGCCGCCGGTCGCGCGGGTGGTGCGGGCGGAGTTCCTCTCGCTGCGGTCGCGCGAATTCGTCCAGGCGGCGGAGGTGCTGGGCAAGTCGCGCGTGTCGATCGTGGTGACGGACATCCTGCCCAATGCGATGTCGCCGATCGTGGTGTTGTCCTCGCTGATGGTCGCGAGCGCGATCCTGCTGGAAAGCGCGCTGTCCTTCCTCGGCCTTGGCGATCCGAACCTGATGACCTGGGGCTTCCTGATCGGCGCGGGGCGGTCGGTGATCCGCATCGCCTGGTGGATGTCGGTGTTCCCCGGTCTCGCGATCTTCGTGACGGTGCTGGCCCTGAACCTGGTGGGGGAGGGGCTGTCGGACGCTTTGAACCCGCGCCTCGCGCGCCAACGCGGAGGTGCGGCATGACGCTTCTGTCGGTCGAGAACCTGACCGTCGCCCTGCCGCCCGGCGGCGATCGGCCGAATGCCGTCGAGGGCATCACGCTGGCGGTGAATCCCGGCGAGATTCTCTGCGTCGTCGGTGAGTCCGGATCGGGCAAGTCCATCACCGCCAATGCGACAATGGGCCTGTTGCCGAAGGGGTTGCCGGTGACCTCCGGCCGGATCACCTTCGAAGGCCAGGACCTGCTGGGGCTGTCGCCGGAGGCGATGCGGCGGCTGCGCGGGCAGCGCCTCGCCATGATCTTCCAGGAACCGATGACGGCGCTGAACCCCGTCATGCGCGTGGGCGAGCAGATCGCCGAGGCCATGCGGGTCCACGGCGCCGGCGGCGACGCGGCGCGGCGCGTGCCGGAGCTGCTCGCCGCGGTGAACCTGCCCGATCCGGCGGCGACGGCGCGGTCGTATCCCTTCCGCCTGTCGGGCGGGCAGCGGCAGCGCGTGATGATCGCGATGGCGTTGGCGCTGGAGCCGTCCCTGCTGATCGCGGATGAGCCGACCACGGCGCTCGACGTGACCACGCAGATGCAGATCCTGCGCCTGATCCGCGAGATCCAGTCGCGCCGCGGCACCGGTGTGCTGTTCATCACCCATGATTTCGGCGTGGTGGCGGAGATCGCCGACCGCGTCGCGGTGATGCAGAAGGGCCGCATCGTCGAACAGGGGCCGGCCGCCGAGGTGCTGAACAACCCGCAGCATCCCTACACCCGCGGGCTGATCGCCGCCGTGCCGCATGGCGCGCCGCCGGCCCTGGCGGCATCGACCGCGCCGCTGGTGCTGGAAGCGAGGGGTGTCGAGAAGACCTATCGCCGCCCGGGCGGCTGGTTCGGGCCGAAGCCCGTGGTCCGCGCAGTGCACGATGCGGATTTCGTCCTGCGCAAGGGCGAGACGCTCGGACTGGTGGGGGAATCCGGGTCGGGCAAGTCCACGCTGGCGCGCTGCGTGGTGAAGCTGGTCGAGCCGGAGAAGGGCGAGATCATCTTCGAGGGCGAGGATCTGCGGCCGCTGTCTCGCGGTGCCTGGAAGCCCTTCCGCAAGAAGATCCAAATGGTGTTCCAGGACCCCTTCGCCTCGCTGAATCCGCGGCGGATGGTGGGCGAGATCATCGCCGAAGGACCCATCACCCACGGCGTCGAACGCGGCGTGGCGCTGGCCCGGGCTCGGGAATTGCTGCGGCTGGTGCAGCTCGATGCGGGGGCGATGGGTCGCTATCCGCATGAGTTCTCGGGCGGGCAGCGGCAGCGCATCGGCATCGCCCGCGCGCTGGCCATGGAGCCGGAACTGCTGATCGCGGACGAGCCCGTCTCTGCGCTCGACGTGTCCGTGCAGGCGCAGGTGCTGGACCTGCTGGCGGACATCCGGGCGCGGCTCGGCCTGACCATGCTGTTCATCACCCACGACCTGCGCGTCGCCGCCCAGGTCTGCGACCGCATCGCCGTGATGCAGCGCGGCGCGATCGTGGAACAGGGGCCGACCGCCGAGGTGTTCGGCAACCCCAAGCACGCCTATACGCAGCAATTGCTGGACAGCATCCCGGGACGATCCTGGACGCCGCCCGTCATCGCTGCCTGAGGACGATACATGACTGAGACCCTGGACCCCGGCGCGCGCGGCGCGATCCTGCAAGCCGTGGACGCGCTGCGCGAGGATGCGGTGCGGACACTGGAAACCCTCGTGCGATGCCCGTCGACCCTGGGCAACGAGCAATCCGCGCTGAACGAAATGGCGCGGATCTATGAAGGGCTGGGCCTCGCCCCGCGCCGCGTGCCGACGGTCCCTGAGGTGCTGGCGTCCCATCCGGGGTTCTCGCCGCCGCTGGTGTCCTATGAGGGCCGCGACAATGTCGTCGCCGTGCACACGCCGCGCGAGACGCGCGGCCGCAGCCTCGTGCTGCAAGGCCATGTTGACGTCGTGCCTGAGGGTGCGGCGGACATGTGGGAGACGCCGCCCTATGAGCCCGCCATCCGTGGCGGCCGCATGTATGGCCGTGGCGCGGGGGACATGAAGGCGGGCATCGTCAGCTATGTCATGGCCTTCAAGGCGCTGCGCCTCGCCGGGTTGCAGCCGGCGGCCGAGGTGCAGATGCAGTCGGTGATCGAGGAGGAGTGTTCCGGCAACGGCGCGTTGGCCGCCATGCTGGCGCTGCCGAAGACCGATGCCGTCATCATCCCGGAGCCTGGTCCTGGCCTGCCGGCGATGTATTCGGCCGAGGTCGGCGTGGTGTGGGCCTGGGTGACCGTCTCCGGCCGGCCGGCGCATGTGCGCGACATGCAGGCGGGCCTCAACGCCATCAAGGCCGCGAACGCCATCGCCGCGCGCTTCGAGGACTACCAGGCCGAGATGAACAAGGCCGAGCGCATCCATGCCTCCTTCCGCGGCGTGAACCATCCGGTGAATGTGAACTTCGGCACCATCGAGGGCGGGGAATGGAATTCCTCCGTGCCGACGCGCGCGCGCATCGGCATGCGGGTCGGCGTGATGATGGGCTACACCGCCGCGCAGACGAAGGCGGACATCGAGCGCATCGTCGCGGAGGCCGCGGCCGATCCCGCGCTGAAGGGTGCGACGGTCAAGCTGGAGTTCAAGGGCTTCATGGCCGATCCCTGCGTCTTCGACATGAATGCGCCGATCGTCACCATGGCCAAGCGCAACTTCGCCGATGTCTCGGGTGGTCTCCTGCGCGACTATCCGGCGACGGGACTGACCGATGGCCGCTTCTTCACGCTCTATCAGGACACGCCGGTTGCCTGCTTCGGTCCCGATGCGCAGGAGATCCACGGCATCGACGAAAGCGTCGGGATCGACAGCATGCACGACATCACCCGCACCATCGCCCTGACCATGGCGGAGTGGTGCGGGGTGGAGAAGACCGCATGACCATTCCCCTCAACGCCGACCGCTTCTGGGACAGCCTCCAGGAGATGGCGCGCATCGGCGCCACGCCGGAGGGCGGGGTGAAGCGCCTCGCCCTGTCGCATGAGGACCGCGTCGCGCGGGCCCTGCTGCGCGACTGGGCGATCGCGGCGGGCTGCACCGTCACGGTGGATCGGCTCGGCAGCATGTATTGCACCTATCCCGGCGCCGATCCGGACGCGGCGCCGGTCGCGGTCGGCAGCCATCTCGATTCCGTGCCGACGGGCGGGAAGTATGACGGGCCCTATGGCGTGTTGCTCGGCCTTGAGATCGTGCGCGCGCTGCATGAGGCCGGGCGCCGGACCCACGCGCCGATCACCGTCGTCAACTGGACGAATGAGGAAGGGTCCCGCTTCACCCCCGCCATGTCCGCGAGCGGTGCGGCGATGGGCGTGCTGGATGAAGCGAAGGTCCTCGCGGCACCGGACAATTTCGATCCGGCCTTCACCTACAGCGATGCCTTGCAGGCGATCGGCTGGGCCGGCCCGGAAGACCCGGCCCTGGCCCGCGACTTCGCCGCCTATTTCGAGGCGCATATCGAGCAGGGTCCGATCCTGGAACGCGAGGGCATTCCCATCGGCATCGTCACCCACTGCATCGGCGTCGAGCAGTGGGAGATCGTCGTGACCGGAGAGGATGGCCATGTCGGCTATCCGATGGCGGGGCGCAAGGACGCGCTGGTCGCGGCATCGGAACTGATCCTCGCGCTGGAACGCGTCGCGATCGAGACCGGCGGCATGGCCACCGCCGCGCGGCTGACGCTGCAACCCGATGCGCGAGGCAACATTCCGTCACTGGTGCGCCTCGCCGCCAACATCCGCCACCCGGACGAGGACGGCAATGCGCGCATGGAAGCCGCCTTTCGTACGGCCATGCAGGAGGTCGCGGCCCGGCGTGGCGTCACCGCCGAGATCATCCGCATCGGCGGCTATCCGCGCGTGCCCTTCGCGCCGAAGCTGCTCGACGCGCTGCGCCGTGCGGCCGACGGGGCACAGTTGAAGCATCGCGACATGCCCGGGCCGATCCCGCAGGATGCGCTGCATGTCGGCATCGTCGTGCCCTCGGCGCTGATGTTCATTCCCTGCCATGGCGGCGTCAGCCACCATCCGTCGGAGAGCATCTCGCGCGAGTGGTGCGCCGCGGGCCTGGCGACGATGGGCCCGGCGGTGATCGAAGCGGCAGGAGGCCTCGCATGACCAATGTTCCCCTGTCCGGGCAGCGCCTCTGGGACAGCCTGATGGAGATGGCGAAGATCGGCGGCACGGCGAGGGGCGGGAGCAACCGCCAGACGCTGACCGATCTCGATTCCGAGGGCCGGCATCTGCTGCAGCGCTGGGCCGAGGCCGCGGGCTGCACCATGACCGTCGATCGCCTGGGCAACATGCTGCTGACGCGGCCCGGGCGCGATCCGTCGCGCAAGCCGGTCGCCTTCGGCAGCCATCTCGACACCCAGCCGACGGGCGGGAAATTCGATGGCGTGCTGGGCGTGCTGGCGGGGCTCGAGGTGATGCGCGCGGTGCATGAGGCGGGCATCGAGACCGAGGCGCCGCTCATGCTCATCAACTGGACGAATGAGGAAGGCGCGCGCTTCTCCCCGCCCATGATGGGCTCCGGCGCGGCGATGGGCATCTTCACCGAGGAAGAAATCCTCGCGAAGCAGGATCCCGAGGGCAAGACCTTCGGCGGCGAACTGGCGCGCATCGGCTGGCAGGGCGACGCCGATCCGGCCGCGCTGCGCGACCTCGGCGCCTATGTCGAGCTGCATATCGAGCAGGGCAAGCTGCTGGAGGATGCCGGCAAGAGCATCGGCGTCGTGACCCAGGCGCTGGCGCAGAACTGGCTGGAAGTGACCATCGAGGGCGAGGAGGCGCATGGCGGGTCCCCCATGGCCGGCCGCAAGGACGCGATGATGGCCGCCGCCCCGCTGATCGCGGCGATCGAGGAGATCGCGCTCGCTTCCGTGACGCCCGCCGGCGAGCCTGGCCGCGCCACGGTGGGCCGCATGACCGTCTATCCGGACAGCCGCAACATCGCGCCGTCGCGCATCTGGTTCTCCATCGACACGCGGCATCACGATCCGGACCTGCTCGCGCGGATGGCCGAGGAAATCCGCGCCAAGGCCGCCGCCATCGCGGCGCAGCGCGGCGTGCGGATCACAGTGACGGATTTCTGGTACTCGCCGATGGTGCCCTTCGATCCGGTGCTGGTGGGGCGCGTGCGCGATGCGGCCGAACGGCTCGGCTATCCGCACATGGACATGCCGACGGCGATCGGCCACGACGCTGTCTATGCCGCGCGGTGCGTGCCCACCACCATGATCTTCTGCCCCTGCCATGGCGGCATCAGCCACAACGAGGCCGAGAGCATCACGCCCGAATGGGCCGAGGCCGGCATGCGCGTGCTGGCCGATGCCGTGCTGGCGACGGCGGGCATCGCGCGCGGATGAGCGCCAACCTGCCACTGTCCGTCGATCGGCTGTGGAATGACCTCATGGCCATGGCGCGCATCGGCGCGACGCCGGAGGCCGGCAACAACCGCCCGGCCCTGTCCATGCTGGATGGCGAGGCGCGGCGGATGCTCGCCGAATGGGGTACGCGGATCGGGCTGACCCTCAGCGTCGACCGGTTGGGCAACATGGCGCTGCGGCGGGAGGGCACCGACCCGGCGCGCCGCCCGGTTCTGGTTGGCAGCCATCTCGACACCCAGCCGACGGGCGGGAAGTTCGACGGCCCCTATGGCGTGCTCGCCGGCCTCGAGATCCTGCGCGCCCTGCATGAGAGCGGCACGCGAACGGCGGCACCGATCGTCCTCGTGAACTGGACGAGCGAGGAGGGCTGCCGTTTCAGCCCCTCCATGATCGGCGCGGCGGGCGCGATGGGCGTGCTGTCGGAGGCCGAGGTGCTCGACCGGCGCGCCCTCGATGACGGTGAGCGCTATGGCGATGCGCTGACGGCAACGGGTTGGGCGGGCGACGCCGATCCGGCCGGGCTGCGCGATGCGGAGGCCTATTTCGAGGCGCATATCGAACAGGGGCCGACCCTGGAAGCCGAAGGCCTGGACATTGGCATCGTCACCGGTGGCTTCGCGACGGAACGCGCCCTGGTCACGGTGACCGGCAAGGACAGCCATGCCGGCACGACGCCGATGGAGATGCGCCAGGACGCCGTCCTCGCCGCGGCGGAGATGATCGGCGCCGGGGAACGCATCCTCTATGCCCGCGCGCCCGACGCGCGCATGACGGTTTGCCGCTTCCTCGTCGATCCGGGTGCTGATGGCGTCGTGCCCGGCGGCGCGCGCTTCGCCTTCGAATACCGCCACCCGGAGGACGCCACGCTGCGTGCCCTGCTCGATGAGGCCGATGCGGCCTTCGCAGGCATTGCCGCGCGCCGGCGCGTCGCCGTGATGCGCGAGCCCTATTGGTCCTTCCCGCGCGTCGTCTTCGACGCGACGCTCGCCGCGCGCCTGGAAGCGGCGGCGCAGCGACGTGGCGCGCGCTACAAGCGCATGCTGTCCGGCGCGGGCCATGACGCCTATCACGCGGCCGCCCGAATGCCGGCCGTCATGCTGTTCATCCCCTGCCATGGCGGCGTCAGCCATCACCCGACGGAATCGATCTCGCGCGACTGGGCCGAGATCGGGCTGCGCGTGCTGGCCGATGCCGTGATCGAGACGGCAGGTCTCACTCAAGGACCGTGAACCATGCGTATCGCTATCGGCGGCTTTCAGCACGAGAGCCATTCCTTTGCCCCGCTCCCCGCGGGCTGGGCACAGTTCAAGCAGCCCGGCGGGTTCCCGGCGCTGCAGCATTCGGTGACGCTGCTCGATGCATTGCGCCCGACCTCGCTGCCGGCGGCGGGCGCCATCGCGGTGGCGGAGGAACAGGGCATCGCCATCGCGCCGCTCGCCTGGGCCATGGCCAACCCCGCCGGTCCGGTGACGCGTGAGGCCTTCGAGCGCATCTCCGCCCTGATGGTCGCGGCGCTGTCCGATGCGCTGGAGGAAGGCCCGATCGACGGCGTGTATCTGGAACTGCACGGGGCAGCGGCCTCGGACGATTTCCTCGATGCCGAGGGCGAGTTGCTGCGTCGCGTCCGCGCCGTGGTGGGCGCCGATGTGCCGATCGCCGCGAGCCTCGATCCGCATGCCAACAAGACCATCGCCATGGTCCAGCATTCGGATGTGCTGGTGCCCTACCGCACCTATCCGCATGTCGACCAGAAGGCGACGGGGGCGCTCGCGACGCAGCTCCTGCTGCGCATGATCCGTGATGGCCGCCGCCCGGCCAAGGTGTTCCGCGAGCTCGATTTCTGGACCCCGCTGCCGGGCCAATGCACCATGGTCGGACCGATGGCGGAGGTGATGGCCGAACGCGCGCGGCTTGAGACCATGCCGGGCGTCTGGGAACTCGGCTTCTGCTTCGGCTTTCCCTATGTCGATTTCCCCGGCTGCGGCATGGCGATCGCCGCCTATGCCGACACGGAAGCAGAAGCCGATGCCGCCGCCGACGCGCTGGCCCGCTTCATCGTGGCGAAGGAGACCGATTTCGCCCTCGGCGTCGTGCCGGCGGGCGAGGGCGTGGCGCGCGCCATCGCCTCGCGCGACCCGCAGCGGCCGGTGGTGCTGGCCGACACGCAGGACAATCCTGGCGGCGGCGGGCATGGCGACACGACCGGCCTGCTCGCCGAGCTGATCCGCCAGGATGCGCAGGGCGCGGTGCTCGCCCCGATGAACGACGCCGAGGCTGCCGCGGCCTTCCACGCGGCAGGCGAGGGGGCGGAGGTCACCCTCGATCTCGGCGGCAAGAGCGACGGTGCGCCGCTGCGCGTGACCGCGCTGGTCGAGAAGCTGTCGGATGGCAAGTTCATCCTCAGCGGGCCGATGGGGAAGGGGAACCCGGCGGATCTCGGGCCCTCCGCCCTGATCCGCGTCGCGCCGGGCGTGCGCGTCGTGGTGGTCAGCCGCAAGATGCAGGCGCATGACCAGGAGGTGTTCCGCTTCCTCGGCGTCGAGCCGGCCGAACAGAAGATCGTCGCGGTGAAGTCCTCGGTGCATTTCCGGGCGCATTTCCAGCCGATCGCCTCGGAGGTCATCGTGGTGACTGCGCCGGGTCCGGTGGTCGCCGATCCCGCGGTGCTGCCCTTCACCAATCTGCGGCCCGGGCTGCGGCTGCGGCCGGGGGACAACCGACGCACCGCGTGACACGCATCACCGCGCTGCCCGACGACCTGCCCGCGCTGGCCGTGGCCGCGCGGGCGGAAGGCTTCCGCATGCTCGACGTGCTGGCCCGCGAATGGGCGGAGGGCACGATGCGCTTCGCCGCGCCGGGCGAGGCGCTGTTCGCCGCGCGCGATGCCGATGGCATGCTCATAGGCATCGGCGGAATCACGCGCGATCCCTTCGCGGACGCACTGCGCATGCGGCGCTTCTATGTGCTGCCGGGAATGCGTGGCACGGGTACCGGTCGCAGCCTTGCGATGGAAGCCATAGCACGGGCGCGTGCCGCAGGCGTCGGACTCATCCGCCTGCGCGCGCCGGAGGGTGCATGGCGCTTCTGGGAAGCACTTGGCTTCGCGCCCATCACGGGCGACGCGGCCGCTACGCACCGGATGACGCTGCACGTGGCGTGAAAGGCGTCAGAGCGGTCGCGCGACGTCTGCGGCATGGTCCGCGCCAGGGGGCGATTCCACGGTCGCGAAAGGACCATGACATGGGCTTGTTTGCTCCGGAAATTCCCCTCGATCCTGGCGTCGGCGGCTGCTCGATCGGCGAGGGTGCCCTGCAGATGGGCGACATCATCGTCTCCACCACGGACGCCGGCGTGTCGGGCGTCATCCGCGTCGGGACGGGATCCTCGGTAAGCCATGCAGCGCTGTATGACGGCGCGGGAATGGTGATCGAAGCGCTCGGCCACGGCGTCGTCGCGCATCCGATCGCGACCGCGCTCTCCGACGATTCGCTTGCCGTCGTCTACCGCGCGCCGAACCTGACCGACACGCAGCGCCGCCTGGCCGTGGAATGGGCGCTGCGCCAGGTCGGGACAGCCTATTCGGTCTCGGGCGCGGTGCTGTCGACGGACAAGATCCTGTGCCGCGTCGCAGGACCCCGGCCGGGCGGCTTCTTCTGCTCGCAACTGGTGTTCGAGGCCTTCGTCCAGGCCGGCGCGCCGCTGTCCAGCCTGCCCTCGCAATGCGTGACGCCGGCCGATGCGGTGACGATCGCGGCGCACAGCCTGACTTATGTCGGACACCTGAAGGGCAGCCTGACGCGCTGGCCGATCCTGTCGCCGTGACTGGCGGGTGGGAGGCCGGAGAGGGGCTTTGCCCCTCTCCGGACCTCACCCCACCAAAGGCCGAAAGGCCTTTGGAAACCTCGAATTGGCGGCGGGCATGGCTGGTGCAACAAGTGCCGAAACTCGCTCTTGCGCACAAAGCGCGTTGTGGGAAGGACTGCACGCCAGCACTGCCCAGCGCCAAGTGACGGTTTCCAAAGGCCTTTCGGCCTTTGGCGAGGTGGCTTGGAGGGGCG
Source organism: Roseomonas alba (assembly GCF_019430885.1). Lineage (GTDB taxonomy): Bacteria > Pseudomonadota > Alphaproteobacteria > Acetobacterales > Acetobacteraceae > Neoroseomonas > Neoroseomonas alba. The sequence continues at coordinate 953,089 of NZ_JAHYBZ010000001.1, forward strand.
GCGCCCCTCCAACCTACTCCCGCGTCGCGTCCCGCATCTCGGTCACCAGGTCCCGCAGCGGCGCGGGCAGGGTCGTCGGTGTGTGGGTGCTCGGCCACATGACGTGGTGCGCGCCCCGCGTGATGCCGCAGGTCATGTTGCCGGGCTCGCCGCGCGGTAGGGTGTCGAAGCGCGCGGCATCGAGCAGCGCCGACCAGCGCGCATAGGGTGCCGTGCGGCCTTCGACCGACATCTGTTCAAGCGGTGCGCCGGCGCGGGGGCGGCGCAGGCGCAACAGGCGTCCATCCGCCTCGGCAGCCACGCCCCCGCCGCCGCCGGTGAAGCCGCCGCCGCAATAGAGGGTGATGCGCTCGCCCGGTTCGGCGAGCGCCGCGGCACTGCCGAACAACAGGGCCGCGAAAGCCGCGCGTGGAATCATGCCTGCTCCAGGAAGGCGCGCACCGCGGCGGCGCGCGGGATCGGCGCGACCGCGCCATAGCCGGTGGTGGACAGCGCGGCGGCCGCATTGGCGTAGGTCGCCGCGGTGATTGGGTCGTCGCCGGCCAGGGTTCGGGCGAGGAAGGCACCGGCGAAGGTGTCGCCTGCGCCGGTCGCGTCCACAGCCGTCACGCGGTGGCCGGCGATGCGCGTGCGGCCCGCCCGCGTCGCGACGAGGCAGCCGGCCGCACCACATTTCAGCAGCACGAGCGGGCAGAGCCGCAGGTAGAAATCCGCGACCGCATCGGGATCGGTCAGTCCGGTCAGCGCCGTTGCATCGTCGAGCGAGGGCAGGGCGACATCCGCCATGCCGATCGCAGCATGCATCACTGCCGCGGCGCGGGCGGCGGGCCACAGCCGCAGGCGCAGATTGGTGTCGTAGGACACCCGCACCCCGGCTTCGCGCGCCAGGTGAATGGCGTGGAAGACGGCGTCGCAGGCACTGTCGGAGATCGCCTGGCTGATGCCCGAGACGTGCAGCATGCGCGCCGCGCGGATGGCTTCCTCGGGCACGTCCTGCGGCCGGTACAGCGCGGCGGCGCTGCCCGTGCGGTAGAAGGCGAAGTGATGCCCGCCGGCGTCATGCGTGACGAAGTAGATGCCGGTCTGCGCGCCGGGACGGCGGAGGACCGTCGCGCTGTCCACGCCCTCCCTTGCCCACAGCGCGAGGAAGCTGTCCCCCGCCGCATCCGCGCCAACGGCGGTGATGTAGCCGGCCGAGGCACCCGACCGTGCCGCGGCGATGGCGGCGTTGGAGGTGTCGCCGCCATGCCCCTCGAGATACAGGACGCGCCCGTCCGGCCCCGGCGCCTGCTGGTTGAACTCCAGCATCGGCTCGCCCATGCAGAGCAGGTCGGGCATGGTCAGGCCCGCGCGGTGCCGAGGGCGTCCTCGGCGGCCCGGATCACCGCGGCGCGGTCGCCGGCGGCGATCAGCGCCTCGTCCACCAGCTTGCCGCCGATGCCGACGAAGGCGGCGCCGGCCGCCAGGTAATCCGGCATGTTGCGCGCGTCGACGCCGCCGGTCGGGCAGAAGACGACATCGGGGAAGACCGATCGCAGCGCCTTCACATGCGCCGGTCCGCCGGCCGAACTCGCCGGGAAGACCTTCACCACGTCGGCGCCGGCGGCCAGTGCGGCGCGCACCTCGGTCGGCGTCAGCGCGCCGAGCATCAGGCAGGCACCCGCATCCTGCACCGTGTCGGCCAGGGTCGCATCCACCCACGGCGCGACGATGAATTGCGCGCCGGCGTCGAGGCAGGCCTCGGCGGTGCGGGCATCGGGCACAGTGCCGGCACCCACGAGCAACTCGGGATCGGCGGCGAGGGCCCGGATCAGGGCAGGGGCCTCGGGCACCGTCATGGTGATTTCGAAGATGCGCAGCCCGGCTTCCTGCAGCCAGGCGACGGCCGTCGCGGCTCGGGCGGCGGAGGAGGTGCGCACCACGGGAATGAGGCGCGCCGCGCGCAGGCGGGGAATGAGCGGGTGCATGGCGATGGTCCCTCCGTCGCCATGCTGGGCCGGCCGGTGGCCGGCGGGCAAGGGTGCCGCCCGGAACCCGGGCTGGAAATATGCCCGTCAGCGTATCCGTGAAGCCTGCTTCAGACCGCCATGCGTTTGGCGGTCGTCTCCAGCCGGCGGGCGGCGACGAGCGCGCGCTCGATCTCGACCGCGGTGCTGTCCAGGGCGTGGCGATAACCGGTCACGCTTTGGCCGAGGCGCGACATGGTGCGCGACAGGTCGCCGATCGCCTCGCGCAGACCCGCGGTAGCCTGGGACTGCTCGCCGATCGCCTCGTCCAGCTTGCGCAGGGCGATGCGCAGCCGGTCCTCCGGACGCGACGGGAAGGCGGCGACCATGGTCGTCGGGGCGGAGGTTGTCGGGGCAATTGGGTCAGCCATGGGGCCTCGCGCATGCGTCTTAAGACTTCCTTAATCGAGGCCTGTGGCGGATGCGAGAAGAATTTGTCTCGGAAAATGACAGGAGTCGCGAAATTCAGCGAATCGGCGCGCTGACTTTCGTCCCCAGGATCGCTCTGAAAAACACACTGAATCAATATGTTGAGCCGCGATCCTCGAAAGATGTCGGGGGCATCCCTTCCGTGTCGGGATGTGCCGGCCGCACGCGGCGAGCGAGGCGCGGTGCCCCCCGGCAGTGCCAGGCGTGACGCGATCCTTGCGAAGGGCGCGGGCCCGTCGCGTTCCCCAAGGCCCGCTTTTCCTTTAGGAAGCGGCCCGGAGGTACTCACGACACCCATGGGCACAGCCCTCGAGATCGGCGTCATCATCCTGCTGGTGCTGCTCAACGGCGCTTTCGCCATGAGCGAACTGGCCATCGTCTCTTCCCGCCGTTCCAGGCTGATGGCGATGCAGCGCCGCGGCAGCCTGGGGGCGGAAGCCGCCCTGGCGCTGGCGGACGATCCCCAGCGCTTCCTGCCCACGGTGCAGGTGGGCATCACCCTGGTCGGCATCTTCGCCGGCGCCTTCGGCGGCGCGCGGCTGTCAGGGACGATCGCGGAGTGGCTCGCCGCCATTCCCGGCATCGGCGCCTATGCCGGGGAGATCGCCTTCACGCTGGTGGTCATCGCGATCACCTATCTCAGCCTGATCCTGGGCGAGCTGGTCCCGAAGCAGTTCGCGCTGCGCAACCCGGAACGGGTGGCGGTGCTGGTCGCGCGCCCCATGGCGACGCTGTCGCGCTTCTCGGGGCCGATCGTCTGGGTGCTCGGCCGGTCCTCGGCAGCGGTGCTGCGCCTGTTCGGCCCGGCCCCGCCCGAACAGGCGGTAACGGAAGAGGAAGTGAAGGCCGTGGTGGCCGAGGGCGCCCAGGCGGGCGCGCTCGAGACCGAGGAGCGGCACATGATCGAGCGCGTGCTGCGCCTGGCCGACAAGCCGGTGCGGGCGCTGATGACGCCGCGCAACGACCTCGCCTGGCTCGACCGCTCCGATTCGCCGGAGGACATCGCGGCGCGGCTGCGCGCCTCGGACGTCACGCGCTTCATCGTGGCCGATGGGCGCGTCGACAACGTCGTCGGCGTGGTGGTGGCGAAGGATCTGCTCGACCAGATGCTGGAAGGCGCGCCGATGGCGCTCGGCCCCGCGCTGCGCCAGGCGATCGTGCTGCCGGACACGCTGTCCGCCCTCGATGCGCTGGAACGGCTGCGCGGGGATCCGCTGGGGCTCGCCCTGGTGATGGACGAATACGGGTCCTTCGAGGGCGTGGTCACCGCCTCGGACCTGCTGGAGGCCATTGTCGGCGACCTCGGTCCGCCCGAGCCGGAATCCGAGGGCGGGGCGATCGAGCGGGCGGATGGATCGCTGCTGCTGGATGGGTCGATGCCGTCGGACGAACTGCGCGCGCAGCTCGACCTCCCGGAACTGCCGGCGGCGGGCACCTATCACACCGTGGCGGGGCTGATGCTGGCGCTGCTGAAGCGCGTGCCGCGGGAAGGCGACCGCATCGTCTGGGCCGGCTGGCGCTTCGAGATCGTCGACATGGATGGCCGCCGTGTCGACAAGGTGCTGGCAAGCCGCGAGGAGGTCGCGGCCTGACGGCCGGGCGCCGGTGCCGCCGGGCGCAGGCGCTCACGGTTCCGTCAACCTGGAATGGTGATGGCCGTGGTGTTTTTCCCCTTCCGCGGGCAGCAAGTCGATTTCGGAATAGTTGCGGTGGAATTCACTGGACGATCCACGGCGGGTGCCTAGCATCCGCCGCGGCGGGCAGAGGGAATACCCAACATGTCAGGTTCACGGATCAAGGCCTTGCAGGCGAGCCTGTTCGGCACGCGGCAGTATGTGTGCGGCGGCCATGGCGCCATCTGGCCGGGCGACGGTTCCTTCATCGTGCCCACGGGCATCGTCATCCATTTCTATGTCCCGGACGGCGACGGCCTGCCGAACGATATCGGTCAGCAGGTGGACCAGGTGCTGAACGGCGGCACGGGGCCTACGCCGGTCGAGACCATCCGTTCGGGTTCGCCCTGCGACGACTACCGGCTATTTTCGAGCAAGGCGGGCGGCTACCTCAACCTCGGCATGTCGACCTCCGCCAACGGCCGCTACATCACCGAACAGGACAAGGACAACGGCAGGAAGCTGTCGGACATCGTCCAGTGGGTGGTGAGCCAGACGCCGAATGCCGAGATCCACTGGAGCGCCTGCCGGTCGCATGAGAGCGGCACGGATGTCTTCGACTGGGATGCGCCCAGCTATTCGTCGTTCCTGCTGGGGCTGGGTGGTGGCGGCACACCCTGACAGCGGTGGCTTCGGCGTCCGTGTATATCGCGCGAGGCCGCTCCGCCGGCCCGCGCGGCGGCCTATTTCGCGGCTGATTTCGCGATCGGCGCGATGAATTGTGGCTCGGTGTCCCAGGGGAACAGGATCCAGGTGTCCTGGGACACCTCGGTGATGAAGGTGTCGACCACCGGCTTGCCGGCGGGCTTCGCATAGACCGTCGCGAAATGCGCCTTGGGCAGCAGGCCGCGGATGATGCGCGCCGTCGTGCCGGTATCGACCAGGTCGTCCAGGATCAGCCATCCCGTGCCGTCGCCGGCCGCGACGGGGGGCTTGGCCACGTGGGGATTGCCGCGCTTCTCCCAGTCATAGGTGATGATCGAAACGCTTTCGATCAGCCGGCAGTCGAGTTCGCGGGCGATGATCGCGGCCGGGATCAGCCCGCCCCGGGTGATGGCGACGATGCCCTGCCAGGGGCCGCGTTCCAGCAGCCGCCAGGCGAGTGCCTTGCTGTCGCGGTGCAACTGGTCCCAGGTGACGGTGTAGTAGCGCGGCGCCATCTCAGAACATCCTTCCGCCATCGGGCACACGCAGGTCGGGCCTGAGCAGCACCACCGCGCCGTTCTCGTCAGGCACGCCGAGGACCAGCACCTCGCTCTCGAAGCCGGCGATGCGGCGCGGCGGAAAGTTCACCACCGCCATCACCTGCCGCCCGATCAGCTTGTCCGGCGCGTAGTGCACCGCGATCTGCGCCGAGGACCGCTTCACTCCGATCGTCCCGCCGAAATCCACCCAGAGGCGGATGGAGGGCTTGCGCGCCTCGGGGAAGGGCTGGGCGTCGACGATGGTGCCGGCCCGGATGTCCAGGCGGTCGAAATCCTCGATGGTCGCGGCTGATTCCATCCTTGCGCCTCTAGAGCGTTTTCCGCCGGCGCGGAAGCGCCTCCGGCCGGTCAGCAGCCGTGCAGGCGCCGGCAGGCGAGGTAGCGCTGCATGCATTGCTGCATGCAGCCGGCCCGGTCTGTCGGGGTGAAGGCCGGCGCATTGGGGTTCATGCTCCAGATGCCCGGGCAGGCCATCTGGCAGGCGCCCTGCTGCGTCAGGCAGGCATTGGCGAGCGGCGCCGCACAGACCATCCCGCCGGCTGACGGGCTCGGCGCCTGGGCGGCGGGTGCGCCGAGCGGCGGCGGCTTGCTGGTCGGCAGGGTCTGGGCCAGCGCCGATCCGGCGAGCAGCCCCAGCAGCAGGGTCAGGATGCGCAGCATGGTGGAAACCTCGGTCGGCGATGATGGGCGCGGCGGTCAATCATGGCGGCGGCCAAGCGTGAAGTGCTTCACGACACAGCACATTCCTGCCCGTGGAAGAAGCGTTTCGCCATGGGGAAGCCATTCTCCCGCGTGATCATGCCGCCTACAGTCCGGTCACCGGCGCGGGATTCGGCCGCGCCCCACTGCACCGCTCGGAGCCCACGAGACCATGGCGAGTCCGCGCTTCATCCTGAAGACCGAGCTCTCGGGGCTCGAGGCCGTGACCGCCGGCGGGGCCGCGGTGCTGGACGCCGATGCCCGGCTGCGGGCGCTGCTGGGGCCGGAGCGCGCCGCGCTCTTCGCCGAGCCGGTGGTGACCTGGGGCAACGGGCGCAATGCCGGGTCGGTGTCCTGGTACGCGGTGGCCGGAGGTGATCCGCTGCCGCTGTCGGCGCTCGCGCCGGCGCGGCGCGCGGCGGTGGAGCAGCGGCTCGGCGAGATGCTGGCCTCCCTCGCCCCGCAGATGGGCGACCCGCTGCTGCGCGGGGCGCTGGTGCTGGCGGGGCCGGAGTCGATCCTGGCGGTGGATGACCAACCGCTGATCACGGGATGGGGCCTCGCCCCCGCCGGGGCGCTGCGCGATCCGAGCAGCCGGGCGGCGCATCTGCGTGCCGTCTATGGCGCGGCCGTGCCGCCGGCGCTGCTGGCCGAGGGCGCGCCGGAGCCGCCGCGCGCAGCACCGCCGGGGCCACCGCCGGCCGCCGCCGCGCCGCGGCCCGCCGTTGCGCCGCCGCCGGTCGCGCCCGTTGCT
>NZ_JAHYBZ010000010.1 GCF_019430885.1 Roseomonas alba
CCAAGCCCAGCCAGATCACCAAAGGCACAATCCACAGCCTCCTCAGCCCAGCACCCAGCCATCCACATCCAAGGGACAGCCAAGAACCAATCTACTTCCAAAACCCGATGCAATTTTAAAAGAGCGTTTCAGACCCAGCAGCAAGCAACCTCTTGCGAGGCACCGCCCCAGATCTGAAAGGAACCGCCTTCTCAGCGGGCCGGTTAACTTAGTGGCCGTCCGGCCCTTCGTCAACCCGCCGCGTCGTTGGCGTGGGGGGCTTTTACGGGCCTGCCCCGGACATGTCAAACGGGTTTCATGCGGGTCCGTGCATTGCGTCTAGCGCATAGGTATCCCCCTTGATCTCCATCGAGACTCGAAGGTTGCCCATTAACATCTTGTCACGCCTGTCCAATCCGTGGCCCAACGCTGGGTGCAACCGCAACCTAAGGAGGTCTCCCCGAAGATGCGGCTCCGCCCGGCCATTGCCGTCCTGACGCTTCTTGCCCTCTATCCGGCCACCAAATTCGGCCAATCGCAGTTCCGCACATTCGATATGCCCGCGGAGGCAGACCCGTTGATCGCTGACGCCGAACTGGTCCAGCTCGACGCGGGAGCCTCGGCCACAGACGCCATGACAGCGGAGGCCACCTCGGAAGCCGCGGCCTCAGGCTCCGATCCCCAGCCCGCCCCGACGCAGACCGCGGCGATCCCCGCCGCGGCCCCGGACGGCTCGTCCCCCCCGGACGAACCGCCGCCCGTGGCGGCTGCCGAAGGCCAAGACGTCGGACGCGAGGAGCGGATCCTCATGGTGGGCCGCGGCGACACCCTGGCGGGCCTGCTCGACGACGCCGGCATCGACAGTGCCGATGCCCATGCCGCGATCGAGCGCCTGGCCCGCCGCTTCCGCCCCAATACGCTGCGTCCTGGCGATGAGATTGCCATCCGCCTGTCCGCTGGCGATGCCCCGTCCCTACAGGAAATCGAGCTCGAGCCCGAACCCGGCCGAATGGTCCGCGTCACGCGGCAGGAAGACGGCAGTTGGACCGATCACGAAGCCCTCGCCCCGCGCAGCCGCTTCCTCGTCCGCGCCGAGGGCACCGTCGATGGCGGACTGTTTCCGGCCATGACGCGGGCCGGCCTGCCCGCCGGCATGGCGCTGTCGCTAATCCGCATCCTGGGCCACCAGGTCGATTTCCAGCGTGACCTTAAACCGGGCGACCGCTTCTCCATCCTCTTCGACCGCTTCCGCGACGATGACGGCGATGTGCTCGGCCATGGCCAGATCCTGAAAGCGTCGCTGACGTTGTCGGGCCAGCGGCTTGAAGTCTGGCGCTACCGGAACCGCGACGGCGACACCGGCTGGTATGACGACCAGGGCCGCAGCCTGCGCCGCTCCTTCCTGCGCACGCCGCTGGACGGCGCGCGCATCTCCTCCGGTTTCGGCCGCCGTAGCCATCCGGTGCTCGGCTACAACCGGATGCACCAGGGCATCGACTTCGCAGCCCCTTCGGGCACGCCGGTCTACGCAGCGGGCGACGGTACCATCGCCTCCGCGAAGCGCGAGGGGGGCTATGGCCTGATGGTGCGCGTAAACCATCCGAACGGCGTCCAGACGCGCTATGCGCACCTTTCCCGCTTCGGGCGCAGCACCCGCACCGGCCAACGCATCCGGCAAGGCGCCGTGATCGCCTATGTCGGTTCGACCGGCCTGTCGACCGGGCCCCATCTCCACTACGAGATCGCGGTGAACGGCCGTGCGGTGAATCCCGCACAGCACGTGCAGCCCCCGGTCCGCCTCGCGGGCGCCGACCTGAACGCCTTCCGCGCGCGCCAGCGCGACCTCAGGCACCTCGCCGCCCGCTTCGGTGCGGTCGACGAAGTCGCCCTGGCGCCGGACTGAACATGAATAGGGCCGGCAGGGTTTCCCCCGCCGGCCCCGACTGCTTCCGCCGGCCCGCTTACGCCGCCTTGGCGAGTTCCGCCTGCACCTCCAGGCCGTCTGGCGAGGCGGTCACCCGCACCGTCTCCCCATCCTTGATGCTGCCTTCCAGCAGCAGCCCGGCAAGCCGATCCTGCAGGTTCCGCTGGATCACCCGCTTCAGCGGACGCGCGCCGTAGATCGGGTCGTAGCCCGCCTCGGCCAGCCACTCGCGGGCCTTGTCGTCCAGTTCCAGCTTGACCTTGCGGTCTTCCAGCAGCTTCAGCAGCCGCTGCAGCTGGATGTCGACGATCGCCGACATGTCCCCGCGGGCGAGGCGCCGGAACAGCACGATCTCGTCCAGCCGGTTCAGGAATTCCGGCCGGAAGCGCTCGCGCACCGCCCGCATCACCGCCGGCCGCGCCGCGTCGATCTCGGCATTCTCCGGCAGTTCCGCGATCGCCTGGCTGCCGAGGTTCGAGGTCAGCACGATGATCGTGTTGCGGAAGTCGACCGTCCGCCCCTGCCCATCAGTCAGCCGCCCGTCGTCGAGGACCTGCAGCAGCACGTTGAACACGTCGTCGTGCGCCTTCTCGACCTCGTCAAATAGGATGACCTGATACGGCCGGCGCCGCACCGCCTCGGTCAGCGTGCCGCCTTCCTCATAGCCGACATAGCCCGGCGGCGCGCCGATCAGCCGCGACACGGCGTGCTTCTCCATGAACTCGGACATGTCGATCCGGGTCATGGCGCGCTCGTCGTCGAACAGGAACTGCGCCAGCGCCTTCACCAACTCAGTCTTGCCGACGCCTGTGGGCCCGAGGAACAGGAACGACCCGATCGGCCGGTTCGGATCCTGCAAGCCCGCCCTCGCCCGCCGGACGGCCTTGGAGACGGCTTCCAGAGCCTCCTCCTGCCCCACGACGCGCTTGCGGAGCTCATCCTCCATGCGCAGCAGCTTGGCGCGTTCGCCTTCGAGCATCTTCTCGACCGGCACGCCGGTCCAGCGCGAGACAACGCCCGCAATGCCTTCCTCGGTCACCGCCTCGTTCACCAGACGCGCATCGCCCGACCCGGCCTCGGCGATCTGCTTCTCGAGCTGCGGGATGGTGCCGTAGAGCAGCTCAGACGCCTTGGTCAGGTCGCCCTTGCGCTGCGCCAGCTCGACCTCGGTGCGTGCCTTGTCGAGTTGCTCCTTGAGCTTCTGGCTCTCGACAACCTTGCCCTTCTCGGCCTCCCAGCGCTGCGTCATCTCGCGAGAGCGCTCCTCGAGGTCGGCCAGCTCCTTCTCGAGCTTCACGAGCCGGTCCTGGGACGCGACGTCGTGCTCCTTCTTCAGCGCCTCGCGCTCGATCTTCAGCCGCATCAGGTCGCGGTCGATCGCGTCGAGCTCCTCGGGCTTCGAATCCACCTGCATGCGCAGGCGGGACGCCGCCTCATCCACCAGGTCGATCGCCTTGTCGGGCAGGAAGCGGTCGGTGATGTAGCGATTCGACAGGGTCGCGGCCGCGACCAGCGCGCTGTCCGTGATGCGGACGCCGTGGTGCAGCTCGTACTTCTCCTTGATGCCCCGCAGGATCGAGATGGTGTCCTCGACCGAAGGCTCACCCACGAAGATGGGCTGGAAGCGCCGCGCCAGCGCCGCATCCTTCTCGACATGCTTGCGGTATTCGTCGAGCGTCGTCGCGCCGATGCAGTGCAGCTCCCCACGCGCCAGCGCCGGCTTCAGCAGGTTGGACGCATCCATCGCGCCATCCGCCTTGCCCGCGCCGACCAGCGTGTGCATCTCGTCGATGAACAGGATGATGTCGCCCTCGGCCTGCTCGACCTCCTGCAGCACACCCTTCAGCCGTTCCTCGAACTCGCCGCGATACTTCGCCCCGGCGACCATCGCACCAAGGTCGAGCGCCATGACGCGCTTGTCCTTCAGCGCCTCCGGCACGTCGCCCTTGATGATGCGCAGCGCGAGCCCTTCGACGATGGCGGTCTTGCCCACGCCGGGCTCGCCGATCAGGACTGGGTTGTTCTTGGTGCGCCGGGCCAGGACCTGGATGGAGCGACGGATCTCCTCGTCGCGCCCGATCACCGGGTCGAGCTTGCCCTCGCGCGCCGCGGCCGTGATGTCGCGCGCATACTTCTTCAGCGCGTCGAAGGTTTCCTCGGCGTTCTGGCTGTTCACCGTGCGGCCCTTGCGCAGGTCGGCGACGGCCTTCTCCAACTGCTGCGGATTGGCCCCCGCATCGCGGAACGCCCGCCCCGTCTCGCCCTCGCTCGCAGCGAGCGCGACCAGCAGCCGGTCCTGCGCGACGAACTGGTCGCCGGCCTTCGTCGCCTGCTGCTGCGCGGCGTCGAGCACCCGCACGATGTCCGGCGTGAACTGCGGTTGGCCCGCACCGCCGCCCGAAACCTTCGGCAGCTTCGCAAGGCTCGCTTCCAGCGCCTGCTTCACGCGCGCCGGATCGCCACCCGCCGCGCGGATGAGGCCGCTCGCGGCGCCTTCCGTGTCATCCAGCAGCGCCTTGGCGAGATGCGCCGGCGTCACCTGCTGGTGGTACTCGCGGATCGCGATGGTCTGGGCCGCCTGCAGAAAACCCTTGGCCCGGTCGGTAAACTTCTCGATGTCCATTCTGTCCCTCTCCTGAGCGGACGGCCGCACCCACCCCCGATCGAGCAGCGGGTGCGCCTCTGTCGCATGCCATGTGGTAAGTCTCCTTGATCTGGTTCAAGGGGACGCCATGCGCATTGAGTCGATCTATCGCTACCCGGTAAAGGGCCTGTCCGCCGAGGCGCTGGAAGAGATCGCCCTCACCCCCGGTCGGACCCTGCCCGAGGATCGCCGCTTTGCCCTGGCCCAGGGCGATTCCCCCTTCGACCTGGCGGCGCCGGCCTGGCTGCCCAAGCGCCATTTCGGCTGCCTGATGGTCAATGCCCGGCTGGCCCTGGTCCATTCGGCCTTCGACGCCCGCACCGGCGACTTGATCCTGCGCATCCCCGGCACCGCGCCCCTGATCGCCAATACGCGCAGCGAGGAGGGTCGCGCGGCGATCGCCGCCGCCCTCACCGTCTATCTCGGCGAGGAGGCGCGCGGCACGCCCCGCTTCCTCGAAGCGCCGGGCCATTCCTTCTCGGATGTCGCGAACAAGGTCGTCTCGATCATCGGGCTGTCGAGCCTGCGCGCGCTGGAACAAGCGTCCGGCATGACGCTCGACAAACTGCGCTTCCGCGCGAATGTCTATGTTTCTGGCGGCTCCCCCTGGGCGGAATTCGACTGGATCGGCCAGGAGATCCAACTCGGCCAGGCCAAGCTGCGAGTGCTCAAGCGCATCGTCCGCTGCCCGGCGACCGAGGTGAACCCGTCGACCGGCGAGCGTGATGCCAGGCCACCCCGCTGGCTGCGTGACCATTTCGGCCATGCGGATCTGGGGGTCTATGCGGAGGTGATCGAAGGCGGGCGGATCTGTGTGGGGGACGCGCTTGAGGCTCTGGAACCGGCTGGGTAGGCCCGAGGGAGGGGCTCAACCAAACAGGCGCCAGCCCCTACAACTGGCATCCAGATAGCCCTGCCAGCCCGGAGGAACCGGGAAGGTCCGCTCAACCGCAGCCTGCTCGGCCTGGTTCAGGGCCGCGTAGCGGTCCCGCAGCTGGTGGAAACAGACCTCTCCGACCATGCGCCATCCGATCGGTTCGGCGGGCCAGTCAGGCCAGGCGATCCAGGGCGGGGGCAGAGCGGCGGGGTCGAAGTCGCGCGGCGGCCGCAGATGGCGGCGGACCGCGTCGCGAAGCCTCCGGGCGAATACCGAAAGGCCGGCGATCAGGCCGGCCAGCCTTTCGGCCCGTTCCGCAGGAAAAGCCCGGTTTCGCGTGGCGCGCCTACAAACGCCCTGGGCGCGACACCCTTCAGCTGCCCGATGGACAGGTCACCGGCGCGGCCCGACGGCATCGGACAGACCGCATCGGTCATGGAGAAGCCCCAGGCACCGCTCATGACGCCGGCGGCGCGTCCCTCGCGCCGCCGTTCGTCACGCAGGTTCGCGCGCCTCGCCTTCGGCGCCTTCGGCCTCGGGCATCTCGTTCGGACCCGGGCTGCTCACTTCGACGGCCTCGCCCTGGGGCTCGCCCTCGCCGTTGGCGTCCTGGCCCTGGAAGCGACGCTGCTGCTGATTCTGCTGATGCTGCGCGGCAGCCTGGTTCATGGCGTTCAGGATACGGAAATAGTGCTCCGCATGCTGAAAGTAGGACTCGGCCATCACCCGGTCGCCGCCGCTCGTCGCATCGCGGCCGAGCTGGAGGTACTTCTCGAAAAGCTGCTGCGCCGTGCCGCGCAGGCGCATGTCCGGGCCGGAGGAATCGAACACGTGGTTGCGGTTCAGCGGCTGGCGGTCACCGCCGCCACCGCCACCGCCACCACCCCCGCCGCCATGCCGGAAGTGCCCGCCACCCCCGCCGTGGCGGTTGCCGCCGCGGCCGCGCATGCGCTTGATGTTCATCGTATCGTGTTTCGCTGTCCTGCATCCGCTCCGCCCCTGCGCATCCGGGCCTTCGGGGCCAGGCATGCGAACCGGCGGTCGGCATCGTTGCATCCAGGCGGTCCCGACCTCGGCGCGGGCCACTGCCCGCTTGATGCCTGGTCCGGTACGGAAACGGCGCCTCGCCGTTCCCCGACCGCTGTCGTGACCATAGCGGCGCCCTGCGGCATCGCCAAACTGTTTTCTGAACCTTCAGGGCGTCAATTTTCGCCCAGGACGAGGGCCCGTTCGATGCCCCCCAGATCGTGTCGCGCCGCGACGGGTACAAGGCCCGCCGCCAGCGCCAGGCCCTCGACGGCCGCCCGCTGTCCCTGCCCCAGCTCTAAGACCGCCCGCCCGCCCGGTGCCAGCAGCCCCGGCAGTGCGTGGGCGAGCACCCGATAGGCGTCGAGGCCATCTGCCCCGCCATCCAGCGCCAGGGCCGGCTCGAAGCGCGCTACCTCGGGCATCAGGCGCGGCACCTCGGCACTTTCGATATAGGGGGGATTGGACAGCACCAGGTCGAAACGACCGCCAATGGCCTCGGCCCAATGGCCACAGAAGAAGGCCGCTCGGTCGGCGAGCCCGTTCGCCGCTGCATTGCGCGCCGCCAGCGCCGCTGCTTCGGGCGACAGATCGACCCCCACGCCGAACGCATCCGGGCATTCGGCCAACACCGCGAGCAGCAGGGCGCCGGTCCCCGTCCCCAGGTCCAGCACGCGACGGATCCGCGCCGGCGAGTCGAAAGCCGCGAGCGCAGCCTCCACGATCGCTTCCGAATCCCCGCGCGGGATCAGCGTGGCGGGTGTCGTCTCCAGTGTCAGCGTCCAGAATCCGGCCTGGCCGAGCAGATGCGCCATGGGCTCCCGCGCCAAGCGTCGGCGCAGCAGCGCGCCGAAGCGGGTCGCAGCCTCGTCCGGCACGGCCGCACGCGGGTCGCGCAGCAGATCTTCCTCCCGACAGGCCAAGCTGTGCGCCAACAGCATGCGGGCTTCCTGCCGCGGCGCCTCGATCCCCGCCGCGCGCAGCATCTGGCCCGCCTGGCAGAGATAGGCGCCGACCGACCCGCCCGGATCGGCGCAGCCGCTCATGCCGCGTCGGCGGCCAGGCGCGCCGCCTGGTCCTCGGCGGTCAGCGCATCGACGATCTCGTCGAACTCGCCGAGCATGACGCGGTCGATCTTGTGCAGGGTCAGCCCAATGCGATGGTCGGTCACCCGACCCTGCGGGAAATTGTAGGTCCGGATGCGCTCGGACCGGTCGCCGGTCCCGACCTGGGACTTCCGGTCCGCCGCCCGCGCGGAATCGACGGCGGAGCGCTGCGCGTCATACAGCCGCGCGCGCAGGATCTTCATCGCCTTCGCGCGGTTCTTGTGCTGGGATTTCTCCTCCTGCATCGCGACCACGATGCCGGTGGGAAGATGCGTGATGCGCACCGCCGAATCGGTCTTGTTGACGTGCTGCCCGCCGGCGCCCGAGGCGCGATAGGTGTCGATGCGCAGATCGGCGTCGTTGATCTGCACATCCACCTCCTCGGCTTCCGGCAACACGGCCACGGTGACGGTCGAGGTATGGATGCGTCCCTGTGTCTCGGTCGCCGGCACGCGCTGGACGCGATGCACGCCGCTTTCGTACTTCAGGCGAGCGAAGACCCCGCGCCCGGTGATCTCCGCCGTCGCGCCCTTGATGCCGCCAAGGTCGCTCTCGTCGTAGTCCAGCACCTCGAAGCGCCAGCCGCGCGCTTCCGCATAGCGCTGATAGGCGCGGAACAGCTCCGCGGCGAACAACCCCGCCTCATCGCCGCCGGCCGCCGGACGCACCTCCAGGATGGCACTCCGCTCATCCGCCGCGTCCTTGGGCAGCAGCAGGATGCGGATCTCCCGCTCCAGCGCCGGGACGCGGTCCTTCTGTTCCAGCCATTCCGCCTCGGCGAGATCCCTCATCTCCGGGTCCGCCATCATGGCCTGCGCGTCGTCGCGCGCCCGTTCGGCAACGCGCAAGGCGCCAACCTTCTCGACCAGCGGCTCAAGCTCCGACAATTCCTTCGACAGCGCTCCGATATCGGCCCCGGGCGCGGTCGAGAGGATATGGCGGATCTCCTCCGCCCGGGCGAGCAGCCGATCCAGGCGTGCGGGCAGGCTCATGACAGCCGACCTGGAACCTCCGCGAGCGGCACCGTCTCCTGCGTCCCGGCATCGAGATCGCGAAGCTGCGCGACGCCGGCGGCGATCTCGTCATCGCCCAGGATCAGCGCCGCGCGGGCACCGATGCGGTTGGCGCGCTCCATGCGGCGCTTGAGGTTGCCGCGATAGGCGATCTCCGCGACCACCCCCGCCCGGCGCAGCGCCTGCAGCAGATCGAGCGCCGGCCCCTCCGCCGCATCCCCCACGGGGATCACCGCCACGGCGCGCGCCGCGGCCGGCGCCTCGGGCAGCAGCATCGACAGCCGCTCAATGCCGGCGGCCCAGCCGACGGAGGGCGTCGCCGGCCCGCCCATCTCCTCGACCAGCCCGTTGTAGCGGCCGCCCGCCATCACCGTGCCCTGCGCGCCGAGCCGGTCGGTGACGAACTCGAAGGCGGTGTGGCTGTAGTAGTCGAGGCCCCGGACGATGCGCGGATTCTCCCGGAACGGCACGCCGAAGCGCGTCAGATACGCCTTCACGGCCCGGTCGAACTCGGCCGCCGCCGGCGTCAGATGGTCCCCGATCACCGGCGCATCCGCCACCAGCACGCGGTCGCCCTCATCCTTGCTGTCCAGGATGCGCAGCGGGTTCTTCTCCAGCCGGATCTTGCTGTCGTGGCTCAGCCTGTCCTGATGGGCCGAGAAATAGGCGACCAGCGCGGCGCGATAGGCATCGCGGCTCTCCGCATCGCCCAGCGTGTTGATCTCCAGCACGGTCCCCTCGGCGATGCCGAGCGCCTGCTGGATGTGCCAGCCGCAGGCGATCACCTCGGCATCCGACAACGGCTCGGCGGACCCCAACACCTCGATGCCGATCTGGTGGAACTGGCGGTAGCGGCCCTTCTGCGGCCGCTCGTAGCGGAACATCGGCCCGGCGTAGAACACCTTGCGCGGCAGGTTGGTCTGGGTCAGCCCGTTCGACACCAGCGCCCGGCACACCCCCGCCGTGCCCTCCGGCCGCAGGGTCACGTTGTCCCCGCCGCGATCCTGGAAGGAGTACATCTCCTTCATCACCACGTCCGAGCTGTCGCCCAGTCCGCGCGCGAAGACGCCGGTATCCTCGAAGATCGGCGTCGCCCATTCCTCGAAGCCGTAGAGCGCGCTGATCCGCCGCGCCGTCTCGGCGACGTGATGCATCCGGCGGAAATCCTCGCCGATGAGGTCACGCGTCCCGCGGACGGGCTGAAGAGCAGTCATGCCGGAAATCCCGTAGGTCGTTAGAGCGTGATGGCCGCAGGGGCGCGTGCACCGGAGGCCTGAATCACGCGAAAAAATCAATAAGTGAGAGCGCGATTGGTGAACGCATGTGAACCCATCACGCCCTAGCGGCGGCGCTGCGGCTGGGCGGCCGAACGGCCGGGCCGAAGCAATTCCTCCCGTGCCGTATTGGCCACCCGCGCGGCCATGGCAAGCGCCCGTCGATAGCTCTCCGCATCCCCGTCATCGAGGCAGGAGGAGAATTCCGCCACATCCACCAGCCCCTGGAGCCGCCCCGTCCACTGGTCCAGCCAGGCGAGCATCACCATCGCCTGCGGCCTCGCATCCGGCTCGAAGCCCGCGGACAGGGCACTGGCATGCTGGCGGATGACCAGCGAGGCCTCCATGGCCCGATTGTTGAGTTCGGAACAGGACACCGCGCCGCCCGAGGCCATCGGTACTTCCGCCGGGTCCTCGCTCTGCGCCGATGCCGGCGAGGCCAGCGCGAACCCGGCCAGCACCAGCAGCGCCGCTCGCCTCATTCCGCCGCCTGGCGGGTGGCCGCCGCGGCTTCGGCCTCTGCGGCGCGCTTCTCGGCCGCCATCTTCTCCGCCCGCGCTGTCACCAGGTCGACGATGTGATCCACCATCTCCTCGGTCGAGATGCGGTGGCTCTGCTTGCCCATGCCATAGATCATGTGGCTGCCCGCCCCACCGCCGGTCAGGCCGATATCGGTCATCAGCGCCTCGCCCGGGCCGTTCACCACGCAGCCGATGATCGACAGCGTGATGGGCTCGGAAATATGCGCGAGCCGCTCCTCCAGCTTCTCCACGGTGCGGATGACGTCGAAGCCCTGCCGCGCGCAGGACGGGCAGGAGATGATCTTCACCCCGCGATGCCGCAGATGCAGGGACTTCAGAAGGTCCCAGCCGACCGCGACCTCTTCCTCGGGCTCGGCGGACAGCGACACCCGCAGCGTATCCCCGATCCCGGCCCAGAGCAGCGAACCGAGCCCGATCGCGCTCTTCACCGTGCCGGCCCGGCGCCCGCCCGCCTCGGTGATGCCGATATGCAGCGGGTGGTCGCAGGCTTCCGCCAATTGCTGGTAGGCCGCGACAGCGAGGAACACGTCCGACGCCTTCACGCTGATCTTGAATTCGTCGAAGCCTTCCTGGAGCAGGTGGTCGGCGTGCCACAGGGCGCTTTCGACCAGCGCCTCCGGGTTGGGCTCGCCGTACTTCTCCAGCAGATGCTTCTCCAGGCTGCCGGCATTCACGCCGATGCGCATCGAGCAGCCATGGTCCCGCGCCGCCTTCACCACCTCCTTCACCCGCTCCTTCGACCCGATATTGCCCGGGTTGATGCGCAGGCAGGCGGCGCCGGCCTCGGCGGCTTCGATGGCGCGGCGGTAGTGGAAATGGATGTCGGCGACGACCGGGACATTCACCTCGCGCACGATCTCGGCCAGCGCGGCGGTGCTCTCCTCGGTCGGGCAGGAGACGCGGACGATGTCGACCCCGGCCAGTTCGCAGCGCCGAATCTGCTCGATCGTCGCCTTGGCGTCCTCGGTCGGCGTGTTGGTCATGGTCTGGACGGTGATGGGCGCATCCCCGCCGACGCGCACCTTCCCGACGCCGATCTGGCGCGAGGCCCGACGCAGGATCTGCTGATAGGGGCGATAGGCCATGCTCGCGTCCTGATCTCTCTGGCTGGAAGCGCGGCCAATATGGCCCGGCCGGCCCTCCGGCGAAAGGCGGCCGGCCCTTTCAGCTCCGCAACTGGCTGATTCAGCGCGGCGCGGAAGGTCCCGGACGCGGCGCCGGCTGGGCTGCGGCTGGCGCGCCCGCCGCCGCCTCGGCCGCCGGACGCACGCGACCGACCTCCAGCGGAACACCGCGCCGCACGCCCGTCGCCCCAGCCAACGTCGGCGTCACCTCGCCATCCAGCAGGACGTCGAGATTCTCCGCCTTGCCCGTGGTCAGCACGATGCCATCCCGGTTCGGCACCGGAAAAGTGTCACCGTTCCGCAGCACGCGATCGACCAGAACTTGGTTTGACCGCGTATCCTGCACCCGGATCCAGGATTCGCCACGCGCCCGCAGCACGATGCGCGGCTCGTTGGGGTCGCGCGGCGGCGCAGGCGCCACGGCGGGTGTCGGGGCCGGCGCGGGTGCCGCTGCCGTCGGCGCGGGCGTCGGCAAAGGTGCGGCCTGCGACGCCCCGCCATCGCGCAGCCGAGCCCCATCCTGGGCCGTCTGCTCCAGTCGCGGCGGCAGGGGCGGCACGGAATCCACCACCCGGTCGCCCGACCCACTCCAATTGTACCAGGCCACATAGGCGCCGATCGCGATCACCACGCCGACAGCCACCAGCGCCCCAGCCGGTACGCCGCGGGACGGCACGGGCTCCGGGAAGACCAGCTCACCGGACCTGGTCTGGCCGCCGCCGGTCACGTCACGAAACCGTCGCACCGCCTCATCCGGATCGAGCCCGAGCGCCCCCGCATAGGACCGCACGAAGCCGACCGCATAGGCCGTCCCCGGCAAATCCCGCACCCGACCTTCCTCCAGCGCATGGATGTAGCGCCGGTTGATGCGCAGCTGATCGGCCATATCCTCGACGCTGGCGCCGAGTGTCAGGCGTGCCTCACGCAGCTCCTCGCCCACACGGGCGGCTTCGGCGGCGGCGATGTCTGGGCGGGGAGAGCGCTTCATGGATGTCCGGGTTCGACGGCCGGCTTCTAGCCTTGCGAGGCCCGATCGCAAAGGCCCAACCGGTCGGCACAGGCCTCAGGCCGCGTCGCAGCGCCGTGCAGCAACGGCCGCAACCGCCTGTCCGACGAGCTCGGCGATGATCTCCGAGGCCGGCTGCTCCTTCGTTACCATGCCGACCGACTGGCCGGCCATCAGCGAACCGTTCTCCACATCGCCGTCGATCACGGCGCGACGCAGGGCGCCGGCCCAGTAATGCTCGATGTCGAGCTGCGCGGCATCCTTCTCGACCTCTCCGGCCTTGAAGCGGCGGATGGTCTCGGCCTGGAATTCCAGGAAACGCTTGGTTCCGGCGTTCTGCAGGGCGCGTACCGGGATCACCGGGAAGGCCTCGTCGAGTTGCACCGTCGGCATGGCGTCGCGCGCCGCACCGCGAATGAAAGCCTGCTTGAAGGCTGGATGGGCAATGCATTCCGTCGCGCAAACGAAACGGGTTCCGAGCTGCACTCCGGCCGCCCCCATTTCGAGATAGGAAAGGATCGCCTCCCCCCGCCCGATGCCGCCCGCTACGAAGACCGGCACATCGGCGATGTGCGGCAGGATCTCCTGCGCCAGCACGTTCAGCGACACGGGACCGATATGCCCGCCCGCCTCGGACCCCTCGATCACCAACGCATCGGCGCCGGACCGGATCAGCCGCTTCGCCAGCACCAGCGCCGGCGCGAAGCAGACGACCTTCGCCCCGCCTTCCTTCGCCTTCTTGATTGCCGATCCAGGCGGAATCCCACCCGCGAAGACGATGTGCCCCACCTTCGCCGCGAGACACACATCGACGAGCTGATCCAGCATCGGATGCATGGTGATCAGGTTCACGCCGAAAGGCTTGTCCGTCAGCGCCTGGGTCCCGGTGATCTCCTGCGCCAGGCGCGGCGGCTCCATCGCTCCGCAGGCGATGACGCCGAAGGCCCCGGCATTGGACAGCGCCGCGACGAGATGCCGCTCGCTGACCCAGGACATCGCCCCACCCATGATGGCGTAGCGCGTGCCCAGGAAGGCCGCCCCGCGCGCCATCAGCTTGTCGAGTACGGCCTGTGCATCACTCACGCGGGCGCATCCAGCCCGTAGGCGGTATGCAGCGCACGCACCGCGAGTTCGGTATAATCCGCCGCTACCAGCACGCTGACCTTGATCTCGGAGGTCGAGATCACCTGAATGTTGATCCCCTTCTCCGCCAGCGCCTTGAACATGGTGTTGGCGACACCCGCATGGCTGCGCATGCCGATGCCGACGACCGAGATCTTCGCAACATCCGGATCGGCCAGCAGTGCCTCGAAGCCGAGCTCACCCTGCGCCTTGCCCAGCGTATCCTGCGCGCGAGCCAGATCCACCTTGCCCACCGTGAAGGTCATGTCGGTGGTGCCGTCGGCGCCGATGTTCTGCACAATCATGTCGACATTCACGTTGGCCTTGGCCAGCGCATCGAACACCTTCGCCGCCACGCCCGGCCGGTCCGGCACGCGCCGCAGCGTCACCTTGGCATCGTCGCGGGAATACGCGATGCCGGAAACCAGGGGCTGTTCCACGATCTCGTCCTCATCCACCACGAGCGAGCCGGGCTTGTCCTCGAAGGACGACACCACCTGCACGCGCACGCCCAATTTCATCGCCAGTTCGACCGACCGCGTCTGCAGCACCTTCGCACCCACGGAGGCCAGTTCGAGCATCTCCTCGAAGGAGATGCGCTCCAGCTTGCGGGCGCGCGGCACGATGCGCGGATCGGTCGTGTAGATGCCATCGACATCCGTGTAGATGTCGCAGCGATCCGCCTTCACCGCGGCCGCCACGGCAACCGCGGACAGGTCGGACCCGCCGCGCCCCAACGTGGTGATGCGATGGCGGGTGTTCTCGATGCCCTGGAAGCCGGCGATTACCGGAACCTGGCCCGCTTCCATGCGCTCGATGAGCACGGCGCCGTCGATCGATTCGACGCGCGCCTTGCCATGCGCCTGGTCGGTGACGATCGGCACCTGCCAGCCCTGCCACGACCGCGCATCCACGCCGATGGTCTGCAGCGCGATGGCGGTCAGCCCCGTCGTCACCTGCTCCCCCGTCGCGACGACCGTATCGTATTCGCGCGCATCATGCAGCGGCGAGAGATCCTGGCACCATTTGACGAGCTGATTCGTCACGCCGGACATGGCCGAGACCACGACGGCGACCTGGTTGCCAGCGTCCACCTCCCGCTTCACGCGGTTGGCGACGTTGCGGATGCGATCGAGATCGGCGACGGAGGTGCCGCCGAACTTCATGACAATGCGAGCCATCGGCGGCGGTCTGTTCCTGGGGCCGGGCGGAAAAAGCCTGCCGGCGCCGGTTGCGCCGGGCGGCGGGCCGGGACAGATACCCATCGGGCAGGCCGTGCGCAACCCGCCCCTTGAAGCCTGGAAGGATGGACCCATGCCGCAGGCCGGCACGATGCTGGGGGCGGAGATCGCCAAATTCGACGCCCTGGCGAACCGCTGGTGGGACCCGGACGGCCCCATGAAGCCCCTGCATCGCATGAATCCCCTGCGCACGGGCTGGATCGCCGACCGCCTCGCCCGCCGCCACGGCCGCGATCCCGGCGCCCCCGATGCGCTGGCCGGGCTGCGCCTGCTCGATGTCGGCTGCGGCGCCGGCCTTGCCTCTGAAGCCTTCGCGCGCCGTGGCGCTCTGGTCACCGGCCTCGACGCCGCCGGCGCCGCGCTGGAAGCCGCCCGCGCCCATGCCAAGGCCAGCGGCCTCGCCATCGACTACCGCGAGGGCCTTCCCGAAGACATCCCCGAGGGCGAGACCTTCGATGCCGTCATCTCCCTCGAAGTCATCGAGCACGTCGCCGACCGCGCGGCCTTCCTCGCCGCCCTGGCGCGGGTCGCCCGGCCGGGCGGGGCGATCTTCCTCTCCACCCTGAACCGCACGCCGCGGTCGTTCCTGATGGCCAAGCTGGGCGCGGAATACCTGCTGCGCATGCTGCCCATCGGCACGCATGACTGGCGAATGTTCGTCACACCGTCCGAACTCGGGGCCGGGCTGCGACAGGTTGGCTACCGCGTGACCGACATCGCCGGGATGACTATGGACCGGCTGACCGGCCGTTGGCGGGCAAGCCAGGATGTCGGGGTGAACTACCTGCTCATGGCGGAGTGAAGCCCCGGTCCGCCCGGTCCCGCAGCGGCGGACCCTACTCCTCCTTCTTCCAGCGCCAGAGCACGACGATTCCCAAGACGCAGACCAGCACCACGGTCGAGAGCATGCCCTGCACGACGCCGAAATTCGGCGAATCGCGCGCAACGAACAGGGCGGCGAGACTGCCGCCCAGCGCCAGCAGGATACGGACCACGAGATTGATCATGCCGAAGCTCCCTTCCCCTCCTGCACCTCCAGGCGCGCCAGCGTCGATTTGAGTAGCCCGATCAGTTCCTCGAGCTGGCGTTCGCGGATCAAATCGATCTTCTCGTGCAACAGGGCGATCTCGGCTTCGGAGCGGATGTTCACCTGATAGTCGGCGGTTGCGCGATCGCGGTCCAGATCGGCCGCACGATTCTGGCTCATCATGATGATCGGCGCCGTATAGGCCGCCTGGAAGGACAGCAGCAGGTTCAGCAGGATGAAGGGATACGGATCCCAGGCCGAGCGGCCGGCCAGGGAATTACCGACAATCCAGGCCCCCAGCAGCCCGCTCTGGATAACGATGAAGCGCCAGGACCCGACCGTGGCGGCGACGGTATCGGCCAGGCGCTCGCCGAGGCTCGGGCGGTGCCTCGGTCCGGGTGAACGGCGCCGCGCGCGAGCGCGCGCGATAGCGAGGCGGATGTGATGGCCGGCATGCGGCGTCGGCGTGCGGGAGGTGGCGCGATGCGGGCTGGCGCTGGCAGTCATGGGTCGTTCCTTGCGGCTCCGTCCCCAGCCTGCGTCGCCGTCCCGCTGCACTCAATGGTCATGCCGCATCATATCCTTGCCCTGCCGATGACCGTCTCATCGGCGAGGTGAACGGTATAGCGCGCGGGGTTGGTGGGGCGGCCGCGCGCAAGACCAAGACCTTGATGCCGTGTCTGCCGATAGGCTGGCCCGTATCAGTGGCTCGACCGCAGCGTGCCACCATCGACATGGATCACCTGCCCGGTGATGTAGCGGGCTCGCGGCGAGCATAGGAAGGTGACCAGCACCGCGAGGTCCTCCGGCTGCCCGATATAGCCGACCGGGACCTCCTTCTCGGCCCAGACGCGGCGGGATTCCTCGGTGGGCATGACGCGCAGGTCGATCTGCTCCGACCGTATGCGCCCGGGCGGGACGCAGTTCACCGTGATGCCATCCTTGCCGAGCACCCGCGACAGCGCCTTCGACCAAATATGCACCGCCCCGTTCGGCGCATTGGCGGGATTGATGGAAAACGGTTCGTCGGTACCGGTGAGGCTGACGATCCGGCCCCATTTCTGCGCCTGCATCGTCGGGATGAGAGCGTGGGTGATGCGGCGGCCGGCCTGGAAGTTCAGCTCCATCGCCTCCTCCCACACCGCATCGGCGCCGAGGTCGGTCTGCGGCCGTGATCCGCCAGCGTTGTTCACCAGGATGTCGCAGCGGCCGAAGGCGCCGAGCACGGCATCACGGATCCGCGGCGCGGCGTCGGGGGCGCAGATATCCTGCTCGATGACCAGCGGCGTGGCCGAAGCCGGAAGCTCCGCCGCCAGACTCTCCAGCAATGGCCGGCGCCGAGCGAGAATGGCCAGTCGGCAGCCTTCCGCCGCGAGCATCGTCGCAATGGCACGGCCAAGGCCGGCCGAAGCGCCGGTGACAAGGGCTACCTTGCCGGTGAGCTGAAGATCCATGCGCATGCTCCTGTCGCGATGGACGCAGCGTTGCATGAGGTTGTCGGGTCTGGGAGGTCTCGCCTGGCCGACCTAGGCCACCAAAATGCCGTCCCGTGCCACGATGCGTCCGCCCGACACCACCAACCGCCGCGGCGGCCGTGCGACCACGGCCTCGGCCAAGCTGCGGGCCTCGACCAGCACCAGGTCGGCCCGCGCCCCCGGCGCGAGGCCGTGACCCGCGAAACCACAGCCCGCCGCGCCGGCATCGCTGACGCAGTCGAAAGCGAGCGCGATCTCGTCGTCCCGGCGTAAGTTGTTGCGCAGCCCGATCAGCATGGCGCGTTCGAGCATGTCGGGCGAGCCATAGGGCGTCCAGGTGTCGCGGATGCCGTCATTGCCGCCGAAGATGGTCACGCCCGCCGCACGGCAGGGTGCCACCAGCGGCACGGGGCGCGAGGCCGGCGCCGTGGTCGCGATGCCCACGCCGAGCTCCGCCATCTGCGCCAGCAGCGCGTCACGCTCGCGCTCCGTGATGTCGCCCAGGCAGAAGGCGTGGCTGACCACGACCTTGCCCTGCATGGCGAGCGCACGGGTGCGTTCGAGGATTAGTTCCAGCGAGAAGGCGCCCATCGCGCCCGGCTCGTGCAGGTGGATGTCCACCGGCTTACCGTGCCGTTCCGCCAGGCCGAAGACGATGTTCAGGTGCTTCACCGGATCGCGCTCGATCGCGCAGGGGTCGAGGCCGCCGACGATGTCGGCCCCCATGGCGAGCGCCGCGTCGAGCAGGCTCTCCGTCCCCTGGCGCGCCAGAATGCCGGATTGCGGGAAGGCGACGATCTGGATGTCCTGGAGGCCAGCCATCGCCTCCCGCGTCCGCAGCACGCCCTCGACATGGCGCGTGCCGCCGGAGGTGTCGACATCGACGTGGCTGCGGATGCGCGTCGTCCCCTGCGCAAGGAAAGCCCGCGCCATGGCGAGCGACGCCGCACCCGCATCATGGCCCGTGCGCGCGCGCCATTCGCGCTCGGTGTCGATCTTGTCGATGATGCGCGGGCCGACTTCGTTCACCAGCCAGTCGGGCTGGTGGAAGGTCGTCTTGTCGAGATGGGTGTGGCCTTCGACGAAACCGGGCAGCAGCAGCGCGCCGGCGCCATCCACCGTCGCGATGCCATCCGGCGCGGCGCCTTTGGCGATGCGGCCGCCAAGCACCAGCACATCCGCCGCCGCGCCGCCCATCGGGCGGACATTACGCAACAGCAGTTCGGTCATGCCACCACCCAGTCGCGGAACAGGTCGAAATCGATGTTGCCGCCGGACAGCACCAGGCCGACGCGTTTGCCGCGCATCGCCTCGCGTTCCTGCAGCAAGGCGGCGAGTGGCGCCGCGCCGGCGCCCTCGGCCAGGTTGTGCGTGTCCTGCCAATAGGCGCGGATCGCCGCCGCGATCGCGTCGTCATCCACGGTGACGATGCGCGAGGCACCGGCGCGGATGATGTCGAGCGCCGCCGCATCGGGAACGCGCGTCGCCATGCCGTCCGCCTGCGTGTCGGCGCGGTTCGTCGTGACGACATGACCGGCCGCGAAGGACAGCGCGTAGGAGGGCGCGCCGGCGGACTGCACACCGATGATCTCGGTCGGCAACCCAAGCAGGTCGCGCGCGAGAATGCAGCCGCAGATGCCCGAACCGAGTCCGATCGGCACATAGAGCGCATCGAGCAGCGGCGATCCGCGGAAGAATTCCCACGCATAGGTCGCGACGCCGAGCACCAGGTCACGCGCAAAGGATGGCGCGAACTCCAGGCCGTCGCGCGCGGCGAGGCGCATTGCCTCCTCCCGCGCCGCGTCGAAATCCTCGCCGTGCTCGATCAACCGCGCGCCGAAGGCGCGCATCGCCGCATTCTTCTCCGCACTGTTGCCATGCGGGACGAGGATGGTGACCGGCACGTCATGGCGCTGCCCCGCATAGGCGAGCGACTGCCCGTGATTGCCGCGCGTCGCGCTGATCACACCGGCGACATCGGCGCGCTCGCGCTTCAGGCGATCCATGTAGACGAGCCCGCCGCGCACCTTGAAGGCGCCGCAGGGCGTGTGGTTCTCGTGCTTGACGTGGACCTCGGCCCCGCAGCGCGCGGCCAGGAGCGGCCAGGCGAGCTGCGGGGTGGGCGGGAATGTCTGGTGGACGAGCGCTGCCGCCGTCTCAAGTTCGGCGAGCGTGAACAGAAGCGGATCCTACAGCGGCTTGAGGTTGGCTGCGGCCGCTTTGCCGCGCTCGGTGACGACGTCGTAGCTGACCTTCTGGTTCTCGTTCAGGCCGGTGAGGCCGGCCTTCTGCACGGCGGTGATGTGGACGAAGACGTCCTTGCCGCCATCCTGCGGGACAATGAAGCCGAACCCCTTGGTCGCGTTGAACCACTTCACGGTGCCGATCGCCATGCGACCTGTCTCCTTGCTTGCCGGCCGCCGGGATGCCGCCGGATGTTCCAGCCGGGCCCTGAATCGGCTTGGAGGCGACCGGGTCCCCGGAGGCACGGCAAGGCGAGGCTAGGCACGAATGGAAGTGAATCAGATGCAGATTGCTGAGGCTGCGTCAATGAAAGCCGGAGTTGCATTCCCATGCCGAAAGCGGCGCCGCATCATGCTCATTCCATGCGGATTCCCAGTTCCGGAATCGTGCGGCCCCAGAAGGCATGTTCATCCCGCACCTGCGTCGTGAAGGCTTCCGCGCTGACCGGTGCGGCGAGCGGTTCGAGGCCGTCACGGCCGAGCTTCTCATGGAAGGCCGGCATGCCTGCGATCTCGGCGGAGGCCGCACGCAATGTCGCGACCGCGTCCTCCGGCGTGCCGGGCGGGAAGAAGACGCCGTGCCAGCCGGTGACGTTGTAGCCGGGCAGGCCCTGCTCGGCGACGGTCGGCACGTCGGGGAAGGCGGGCGAGCGGTGCGCACCCGTCACCGCGAAGGCGCGCAGCTGGCCTTCGCGCACCAGCGGGATCGCCGGCGGCGGGGAGGAGATGTTGAACTGCACCGTGCCATTCACCGCATCCATCAGCGCGGGCGCCGTGCCGCGATAGGCGACGTCGTTCAGCTCGATGCCCGCCATCTTTGCCAGCAGCTTGCCGGCAAGGTGGTTGTTCCCGCCATTGCCCGAATGACTGAAGGTGATCTCGCCCGGCTTCTGCTTCGCGAGCGCGATCAGCTCCTGCAGGTTGTTCACCGGGAAGCGCGGATAGGCGACGAGGATGTACTGGTAGTTCGCGAGGATCGCGACCGGCACCAGCACCCGCGCGGGATCCTCGCGTTCGGCAGTGCGATAGACATGCGGGTTGATGACGATGTTGGAGGAGACGGCGTAGAGGAAGGTGTAGCCGTCGGGCCGCGCGCGCACGGCCTGGGTCGTGCCGATGTTGCCGCCCGCGCCGCCGCGATTGTCCACCACCACGGTCTGGCCGAGCTTCTGCGACAGGATGGCCGCGAATTCGCGGCCGACGATGTCGGTGCCCCCGCCCGCGGCGTAGGGGACAATCATCGTCACCGTCCGATTGGGTCGCCAGGTGCTGCCCTGGGCCGCGACCAGCGCGGGCGCAAACAGGGTGGGGGTGAGAAGAAGAGCGCGGCGCTTCATTGGACGGTCCCGGTTTCTGGGGGCCGCTCCTTAGCACCTCCGCGGTGCCGCGCCATAGTGGAATGAAGCCCGGCCCAACCGTCGTAAACGGCGGATCGCGGCCCCGCCGCGATCCGGGAGTGCAAAGCGCGACCGCGCCCAAACCATCCGCCGCCGCCAGCGCACCAGCGCAGGGCGCGAAGGCAAGCCGGCCGGATTGCCGGCGCCCGCCGTCTGAGGGGCACACAAAAGAAAGGGGCGGCCCGTAGGCCGCCCCCTCCCCTGCTCCGGATCGGAAGAACCGATCAGAAGTCCATGCCGCCCATGCCGCCCATGTCGCCCGGGCCACCGGCCGGGGCCGCCGGCTTCGCCGGACGCTCGGCCACCATCGCCTCGGTGGTGATCAGCAGCGCAGCCACCGAAGCGGCATCCTGCAGGGCGGTGCGCACGACCTTGGTCGGGTCGATGATGCCCGCCGCGACGAGGTTCTTGTACTCGTCGGACTGGGCGTCATAGCCGTACTCGTAGGTGTCGGTGCGCAGCACCTCACCGGCGACCACGGCGCCGTCCTTGCCGGCATTCTCCGAGATCTGGCGGATCGGCGCCTGGATCGCGCGGCGCACGATCTCGATGCCGACCTGCTGGTCGTTGTTGTCGCCCTTGAGGCCCGACAGCTTCGTCGAGGCACGCAGCAGCGCCACGCCACCACCCGGGACGATGCCTTCCTCGACGGCGGCGCGGGTCGCATGCAGCGCGTCATCGACGCGGTCCTTGCGCTCCTTCACCTCGACCTCGGTCGAGCCGCCGACGCGGATGACGGCAACGCCACCGGCCAGCTTCGCCAGACGCTCCTGCAGCTTCTCGCGGTCGTAGTCCGAGGTGGTCTCCTCGATCTGCGCCTTGATCTGCTCGCAGCGGCCGGTGATGGCGGACTTCTCGCCGGCACCGTCGACGATCGTGGTGTTCTCCTTCTCGATCTTCACGAGCTTCGCACGGCCGAGCATGTTCAGCGTGACGGTCTCGAGCTTGATGCCGAGGTCTTCGGAGATCACTTCACCGCCGGTCAGGATGGCGATGTCTTCCAGCATCGCCTTGCGGCGATCGCCGAAGCCCGGCGCCTTCACGGCAGCGATCTTGAGGCCGCCGCGCAGCTTGTTGACGACCAGGGTCGCCAGCGCCTCGCCTTCCACGTCCTCGGCCACGATCACCAGCGGCTTGCCCGACTGCACCACCGCTTCGAGCAGCGGCAGCATCGGCTGCAGCGAGGAGAGCTTCTTCTCGTGGATCAGGATGTAGGGGTTCTCGAGCTCGGCGATCATCTTCTCCGCATTCGTGATGAAGTACGGGGAGACATAGCCGCGGTCGAACTGCATGCCCTCGACGACGTCGAGCTCGGTCTGGATGGACTTGGCTTCCTCGACGGTGATGACACCCTCGTTGCCGACCTTCTCCATCGCCTTGGCGATCATCTCGCCGATCTCGGTCTCGCCATTGGCGGAGATCGAGCCGACCTGCGCCACTTCGGCCGAGGTCGTGATCTTCTTCGTCTTAGCCTCGAGGTCCTTCACGACCTCGGCGACGGCCTTGTCGATGCCGCGCTTCAGGTCCATCGGGTTCATGCCGGCGGCCACGGCCTTGGCACCCTCGCGCACGATGGCCTGGGCCAGCACGGTCGCGGTGGTGGTGCCGTCACCGGCCAGGTCGTTGGTCTTCGAGGCCACTTCGCGCACCATCTGGGCGCCCATGTTCTCGAACTTGTCGGCCAGCTCGATTTCCTTGGCGACGGTCACGCCGTCCTTCGTGATGCGCGGGGCACCGAAGGACTTGTCGATCACGACGTTGCGGCCCTTCGGGCCCAGCGTCACCTTCACGGCGTCGGCCAGGATGTCCACGCCACGAATCATACGCTCGCGCGCCGAGGCGCCGAACTTCACGTCCTTAGCAGCCATTGTGTTCTACCTCTGAATTCTGTGTTGGGTCGGTCGGTTCGCGGAAGCGGCGCCTCAGGCGGCCTTCTTCGCGGCGGCAGTGCCCTCGATGATGCCCATGATGTCGGACTCCTTCATGATCAGGAGCTCCTCGCCATCGAGCTTCACCTCGGTGCCCGACCACTTGCCGAACAGGATGCGGTCGCCGGCCTTCACGTCGAGCGGACGGACCTCGCCCTTGTCGTTGATGGTGCCGGAGCCGACGGAGACGACTTCGCCTTCCTGCGGCTTTTCCTTCGCGGTGTCGGGGATGATGATGCCGCCGGCGGTCTTCTCTTCCGCGGTGACGCGGCGAACCAGAACGCGGTCGTGCAGGGGACGGAAAGCCATGATGTCCTCTCTCTCCTGAGCCTCGGGTTGATGACGGCTCGCCCTGGGAAGCCTGGCCGGTCGTCCGGAACGCCCCGGCCGTTAGCACTCCCCCCAGAGGAGTGCCAGCGATCTAAGCCGCCGCTCCGGCACAGTCAAGCGTTTGGCAGCACTCGCCGAGCGAGAGTGCTAATGGCCTGAAACTAAAAGATTTATCTTGCGTTTGGGTGCAGCGCACATGTCATCCTGGTGACAGATGGCGCAGCAACAGCCGTCGAAGAAGACAGGAACCGCACGGCAGACCACTCCCAAGGGAAAGGATTGCAAACGGTGCTGCAGGGACTGGAACCGATCCTCCGTATCCCCGACTGGCGGATGACCACCGCCGAGTTGCTCTACCACCTGCCGGACCACCCGCATGTCCTGCAGGCCTATATTTGGCAGAAGGTGGACCTGGCGCCGGAGTTCCCGGAACTGACCCGGTTCCTGGATTTCTGGCAGCGCGAGATCGAGGGGCCGCTGCATTCGGTGCGCGTCGCATCGGCCGCGCTGACCCGGGCAGCGGAGCTGAAATTCGCGAACGGGGTCTTCACGTTGCATTAGGGCCGGCGGCCACTCCCCAACCGAAAGGGAGTGGCCGACCCACCGAGTCGCCCTACTGCCGGGACCGCGCCGTCTGCGCCTGGACCTGTTGTGCGGCCTGCGCCAACTGGACATTGGCGGGCGTTGCGGCGGCGCCGGCCAGCAGCATGTCGCGGCGGGTGGATTGATTGGACATCCGGTTCGTCCCCAACTCAATGCGGCGTCATCCGCTCAAGCTTTGTCCCGCCCGGCCGGGTGGGTGCTCGATGGTGGCCGCGCAACCAGACGATAGCGTTCCGCCCCGTCGGGGCATGGAATAGCGTGTAGCAGTCCGATCCAGATCGCGTGCATCCATCAGCGGTTGGGAGAATGGCCGCCGCCACGTCGGCAAGGCGTCTTGGCGCGAGGCGGACCCTCTCGCCGGGCGCGCCCTACCCCCCGCTGATCCAGGTCATCACCAGCATCTCGCCGCGCGGCGGGATCGGGGTGTCGAGCCGGGCACGTTCGCCATCGACGAAGATGTTGAGGTGCCGGCGGATCGCCGGCGTCGAATCGCACAGCCGGTCCGCCATCCCCGGCCACAGCCGATCCAGCGCCGCGATTGCCTCCGCCACCGTTCCCGCTGTCACCTCGGCCTGCCGCGGAGCGCCGGGGAACAGACGGCGCAGCGCCTCGGGCAACAGGACCGTGACCGGGTCAGCCATCGCGGACCAGCGTCTCGACGCTGAGGATGGTCGGCAGGTGTTCGGCGATGCAGGTCCAGGCCTCGCCCTCATCGGCGCTGGCGTAGAGCCCGCCGCCGCTGGTGCCGAAATACACCCCGGCCGGGTCCAGCCGGTCCGCCGCCATGGCCCGCCGCATCACCCCGAAATAGGCGTGCTGCTGCGGCAACCCGTCGCGCAGGGCCTGCCAGTTCGCACCCGCGTCGCGCGTGCGCCACACCGCCGCCGCGGCATCGGGCATGTAGCGCCCGGCCTGATCGCCGTTCAGCGGCAGCAGATACAGCGTATCGGGGTCGCGCGGATGCGCCACCGCGGGAAAGCCGAAAGAGGACGGCAGCCCGGCCTCGATGCTGGTCCAGACCCGCCCGCCATCCTCGCTGCGGTACATGCCGCAATGGTTCTGCTGATAGAGCCGGTCCGGCATGCCCGCCGCCATGGCCAGGGCATGAACGCACTGGCCGTGCTCGGGATAGCGCTGCTCCTCCGGCGCGTAATCCTGTCGCGTGCCGCGGTTGCGCGGGGCCCAGGTCGCACCCCCATCCTCGGTCGCGAAGACGCCCGCCACCGAGATCGCCACCCACAGCCGGTCCGCATCCGCCGGATGCGGCAGGATGCCGTGCAGGATCATGCCCCCGCCGCCAGGCTGCCAGTCGGCGCGGCTCGGATGGCTGGTCAGGCCGGTCACCTGTGTCCAGGTCTCGCCCCGGTCGTCGCTGCGGAACAGCCCGGCCGGCTCGACCCCGCACCACAGCGTCCCGTCCGGCCCCAACGCCAGCGACCAAGCCGCCTTGATCGGCGTCTCCCCGGCCGGATAAGCAAGCCCGGTGCTGGAATGCGTCCAGCTCTCCCCGACATCGGTCGACCGCCACACCGCCGGCCCGAACCATTCATTCCCGCCGGCGGCCCAGATCGTCCCGGTCGCGGGGTCGGCAATGACATGGTTGATCGGCCAGGTCTCGCAGAACGGCCCGCGCAGCGCCCAGTCGCGGCGATCCCCATCGCCATCCAGAATGAAGGCGCCCTTCTTGGTGCCGAGCAGCAGCTTCACCTGCGTCATGCCATTCCCTCCGTTGCGAAGCGCGCCGCGAGGCGCTCGAGCGATTCCGTCCAGCCCCGCGTATGGCGCGTCGCCGTCGCCTCATCGGCGAAGCGGTCATGGGTCAGGGTCAGTTCCGTGCCTTCGGGGATTGCCCGCAGGCGCACGGTGACGCGGGATTCCCGTTCGGGTGCGTTCTGCCAGGCCCAGGTGAAGACCAAGCCCTGGTCGGGCGTGATGTCGAGGTAGCGGCCTGCCACCTCATGTCGCCCGCCATTGTCCTCGCGCAGCACCACCCGGAAGCTGCCGCCGGGGCGGGCATCGACCTCGGCCTCCTCCACCCGCGTATGGTGCGGCCCGAACCAGGTCGCGAGCGTCTCCGCCATGGTCCAGGCGGCGAAGACGCGCTCGGGTGCCGCGCGCAGCCGGCGCACCAGGGTCAGGCTCGGCGCCACCACGGTCACAGCTTGCGCTCCAGCGCGGCGGCCAGGCGGTCGAGGCTCTCCTCCCAGAAGCGGGCGTAGCGCTGCAGCCAGGTCATGGCGTCCTCCAGCGGTGCGGCGACCAATCGGCAGGTGACGGTCCGCCCGGTCTTCTGCCGCGCGACGAGACCCGCCCCCTCCAGCACATCCAGATGCTTCATCACCGCCGGCAGCGACATGGGCAACGGGCGGGCGAGTTCGCTGACGGTCAGCCCGTCACTCTCGGCAAGCCGCGCCAACAAGGCCCGGCGGGTGGGGTCGGTCAGTGCGCCGAAGATGCGGTCGAGCGGTTGATGCTGATGATGAACCATTAAGTTAAGTATTTGCGCGGAGACGGGCCGCACGTCAAATGCAAAGCAGATCGTTCGGGTCGGCGGCCTCTTGCGGCATCGCCGAAACCCTCATCGCAAATTCCCAGACAGGCGTTAAAACCCCGCCCCCATGACCGTCCTTTCCATCCGCGACCTGACCATCCGCGTCGCCGGCCGGCCGCTGCTGGACGGCGCCAACCTGCAGATCGACGACGGCCGCAAGGTCGGACTGGTCGGGCGCAACGGCGCAGGCAAGTCCACCCTGCTGCGCGCCATCACCCGCGACCTCCAGCCGGATGGCGGAGAGATCCGCCTCGCCCAGCGCGCCCGCATGGCCCATGTGGCACAGGAAGCCCCGGGCGGGGATGAGTGCCTGCTCGATGTCGTGCTCGCCGCCGACACCGAGCGCGCCGCGCTGCTCGCTGAGGCCGACAGCCACCCCGACCCCACGCGCCTCGCCGAGATTCATGACCGGCTGATCGCCATCCGCGCCGACAGCGCGCCGGCGCGGGCAGGCGCGATCCTCTCCGGTCTCGGCTTCGATGCAGGGGCGCAGGCGCGCGCGTCGCGCGAATTCTCCGGCGGCTGGCGCATGCGCGTGGCGCTGGCCCGCGCGCTGTTCCTCGAACCCGAATTGCTGCTGCTGGACGAGCCGACCAACCACCTCGACCTCGAAGCGACCATGTGGCTGGAATCCTGGCTGCAGCGCTTCTCCGGCGCGGCCATCGTGGTCAGCCACGATCGCGGGCTGCTGGAACGCTGCGTCGATTCCATCGCGCATCTCGATCAGCAGAAGATCACCCTCTACCAGGGCAACTTCGCCACTTTCGTGCGTATGCGCGCCGAACGCGCAGCGCAGCAGGCCGCCGCCAACGAGCGCATCGCCGCCGAGCGCGCGCATATCCAATCCTTCATCGACCGCTTCCGCTACAAGGCGTCCAAGGCCCGCCAGGCGCAGTCCCGCATCAAGGCACTGGAACGCATGCCGCCGATCGAGGCGGTGGTCGAGGATACCCCCGTCCGCTTCGCCTTCCCCTCGCCGGACGAGCTGCCGCCGCCGATCCTGTCCCTGAATGGCTGCTCGGTCGGCTATGGTGGCCCGCCCATCCTGCGCAACCTGACCCTGCGTCTGGATCAGGACGACCGCATCGCGCTGCTCGGCGCCAATGGCAACGGCAAGTCCACCCTGGCGAAGCTGATCGCCGGGCGCCTGACCGCCGAGGGCGGCACGCAGTTCCGCAACGCGCGCCTGCGGGTCGGCTATTTCGCCCAGCACCAGGCCGAGGAGCTGGACCTGTCCGGCACGCCGCTGACCCATATGCAGGCCGCCCTGCCCAAGGCGACCGAGACGCAATGCCGGTCCCAGCTCGCCCGCTTCGGCCTCGACGCCGACCGCGCCGACAACCGCATCACGGCGCTGTCGGGCGGCGAGAAGGCCCGCCTGCTACTGGCGCTCACCACGCGCGACGCGCCGCAGTTGCTGATCCTCGACGAACCGACCAACCATCTCGACATCGATGCGCGCGAGGCGCTGGTGAAGGCCCTCGCCGACTACAATGGCGCCGTGGTGCTCATCACCCACGACCCGCATCTGGTGGAACTCGCCGCCGACCGGCTGTGGCTGGTGGCGGACGGGACGGTGAGCAGCTTCGACGGCGACCTTGATGATTATCGTGCACTGCTCGCCGAACGCGCGCGCGGCGGGGCCAAGGCCGACACCGGCGACGCCCGGGCCGAGGCGCGCCGCGAACGCGCCGGCACGCGCGTCGCCACCGCGCCCCTGCGCGCCCGGCTGAAGGACGTCGAAGCCGCGCTCGATCGGCTGTCGCGCGAGGATGCGTTGATCGAGAAGCGCCTCGCCGACCCTGCGACCTATGCGCGCTTCAAGCCCGAGGACATCACCTGGGCCAATACCCGCCGCGCCGCGATCGCGAAGGATGTCGCGGCGCTGGAAGAGGAGTGGCTGGAACTGTCGGCGCAACTCGACGCGGCGTGAGGTCCTGCCCCCTGGGGCTACCCTCGCCAAAGGCCGAAGGCCCTTCGCAGCAACCTGGATAGACCCGCTGAAGCGGCAACCGGAGGGGCCCTGCCCCTCCGAACCACCCCGCCAGGATGCTGGGCATCCTGGACCGCAATCCATTGGTACTGGGCACTGCAGGCATTCTACGCCCACCAAGCGCCCTTCCTGCGCAAGAGCGGGTTTCGGCATCCGTTCTGTCAGCGGCGCCCGGCGCCAAATCGAGGTTTCCAAAGGCCTTTCGGCCTTGGGTGGGTTGGTTTGGAGGGGCAAAGCCTCTCCAATTCTTCGGCGCAAGCGCCCGCTTGGTCAGGAAGACCTTAGGGAGCCGCCATCTGACGCTCGGCAGCACGGGCCCGACGAGCGTCGAACCCAGCGCACAAGCGACCACGCCACCCGCAACCCATCAGCGGTGTTCCAGGGCCTTCGGCTTTTGGGTGAGGTCAACTCCGCCCGCCGTCACTGCGGCTTGCGCTTCTCCTGCGGACAGGCGCGAACCTTCTCGTCTTCCAGGGTCCGCCGCATGAAGGTCGGCCACAGGGCACGGCCGGTGGGCGGCTCCGGTGCGACATCCCGCTTCACCGGGACGCGGGCGGCCTGCTCGGCCGGCCGGGGTGGTGCGATGCTTTCCATCCTGCCCCTCCCACTGCTGGAAATCCGATCCAGCAAGCCCCAAGCCTAGGCACCCGCGGGCCAGAAATACAACGAAAGGATGTGTGACATGCGCGCGGCACGACTGGACCGGCGCGGCACGATGCGCCAACACGGTCCGGTGATCGGCGCCGTCGCGCCACACGGGAGAGAGGTCCGCCATGATCCGCCGCCGCGCGCTGCTCGCCACGCCCGTCATCGCCCTGCCCGCTATCGCCCAGGCCCAGGCTTGGCCGGCCCGCCCGGTGCGCATCGTGCTGGCCTATCCGCCGGGCGGATCGACCGACGTGCTGGCCCGCACCCTGGCCGCGGCGCTGCAGGACGCGATCCCGGGCAGCGCCTTCGTGGTGGACAACCGCCCCGGCGGTGCGGCCGTGGTGGGCACCCAGGCGGTCGCGCAGGCGGCGCCCGATGGCTACACGCTGGCGCTGGGCAACAACCAGACCCATGCGGCCAATGCCGCCATGCTGCGGTCCCTGCCCTATGACCCGGTCGCCGACTTCGCGCCGATCGCGCGACTTGCGGCCGTGCATCACGCGCTGGTGGTGCCCGCGAACGGGCCGCGGACGCTCGCCGAGCTCGCGGCCAAGGGCAAGAATGGCGGGCGCGTGACCTATGCGTCCTCCGGAGCCGGCTCGGCGAGCCACGTCATCGCCGAGACCTTCGTCCGCCGCGAGGGCATGAACGCGACCCACATCCCCTATCGCGGCGGCGCGCAGGCGACGACGGACACCGTTGCAGGCACGGTCGACTTCTTCGTCTCGACCTGGCCGCAGGTCGTGGCGCTTGTGAAGGACGGCCGCCTGCGGGCCCTCGGCATTGGGGCGCCGGCGCGACTGCCGGAAACCCCCGACGTGCCGACCTTCGCCGAGCTGAACGCGCAGGACCTGGCCGTGGACGCCTGGTTCGGCCTGTGGGCTCCGGCCCACGCCCCGGCCCCGGTCGTGACGCGCCTGTCCGACGCGTTGATGGGCATCCTCGCCCAGCCTGCGATGCGGGAAAGGCTGAACAGCCAGGGCTTCGTCGCGGCCCCGATGCCGGCTGAGCCCTTCGCGGCTTTCCAGCGCGAGGAAGTCGCGCGGTGGCAGCGCCTGGTGGATGTGACGGGCATCCGCATCGAAGGGTAAGCTACGGCAGGGAAGAACGCTGCGCGCCTGTCCGGTCCAGGGTCAGGCGCCATCCGCCTGATCCAGGGCATCGACCGGGACCCCGTCCCACGGACCGGCCTTGTTGTGCCCGTAATAGTCGATGATGTCGCCCAGCGGCATCGCCTTGGCATAGAGCCAGCCCTGGCCGAGCTTCACGCCCGCCTTCCGAAGATAGTCGACCTGCTCCTCGGTCTCGATCCCCTCCGCCACGATGGCCAGGCTGAGTTCCTTCGCCATGCCGATGATGTGCGGAATGACGATGCTGGTCGCCGCGTCCTTCCCGATGGAATCGACGAAGGCCTTGTCGATCTTGAGCGCATCGAGCGGCAGCTTCTCAAGCAGCGACAGGCTCGAATAGCCGGTCCCGAAGTCGTCGATCGCCACGAGATGCCCCGCCGCCCTCGCTGCGGTGATGGTCTTCCGTGCGGCATCGGCATCGACGAAGCCGCGCTCCGTGGCTTCCAGCCAGACATGCGGCGCGGCGACATTCCAGCGCGCCAGGGCACGGTCCAGGACCGGCAGGAAGCGGCCGCTCCCGATGTCGCTCGCGCCGATGTTGATGGCGACATACACCGACCGGTCAATGGCGAGCATATCGGCCAGGTCGCGGACCACCCGATCGATCATGAAATCGGTGATGTCGGCGATCAGGCCGAACTCCTCGGCGATGGGAATGAAGGAATCAGGGGGAATCATGCGGCCATCCGGCTGTTGCCAGCGCACCAGCGCTTCGGCCCCCACGCAACGCCCGGTGCCCAGGGACATGATCGGCTGGTAGTGGACGACGAGCTCCCCGTTCCTGATCGCGCTCGCCAGTTCGCTCCGGAGCGAGAGGCGATGACGCGAGAACCAGGCGACCGTCGCGACGAGCACCAGCGAAACGACACCCCCAAGTGGCAGCAGGAGCCACAGTTCCTCCCGCCATCGCCCCTCGATCGCGGACCTTTCGGCGATCGCGAAGGCGATGAAACCCGGCCCGCCGACAGAGGCATAGAAATGGCGTGCATCCGCGCCGACAGCCGGCCCGCTGGTCAGCACGGCCAACAGTTCGGGATCCGCGGAGCCGGACAGCGCGACCAGCCTTCCCCCATCCATGGCGACGCCGAGGGTCGCATGCGTGTCGAGCAGGACGTCCACCATCCTCTGCGGCTTGACGAGGACGGCATGGCCACGATGGCTCACGGCCACCATGGAGCCCCCACGGCTTACCGTCGACTCGACGTTCAACGTGATTCCAACACCGTTCGGCAGAGTATGATCGGGTGCTCTCTCCAGAATCGCCCGGTTCGTATTTCCCCAAATTGTACAGGACAAGCGCCCATTTCTATAATAGACGATCTCATCGATCGTCATAATATCGACGCTTAATTGCCTCATGCGCCCTATATGAGCCGGCGAACAATCATCCCACTGCTCGCTCGATATGATTCCCAGGGCAGTATTGGCCTGGGATATAGTATCATTGAATCTTCCTAAAGTTATTTTGGCGTATTCAGATAAATCAAGAAGCAAATTTCTTTCCGCTCTAATTCTTGATATATACACACTGGAGAATATTGATGCACTTATCGCAAGGCAAGAAAGACAGATTGCCCAGTAGAATACTCTCCGTTTCCGCACGACGCCCCTTCCTGACACCGCTCAATGAGTGATCACCAAACGATGATCGGGCCCTTACTCCTCGTTAAGGATGCATGCTCCTTCACAGAAATGCAAGTAATGATTGTAACAGTGTTGCGGAAAACAACTCTAGGTAGCATTTCCAGAAGGCATTATCCCGCAGCGGCCAGCACATCAGAGGCTCAGCCGCGCTTCTCCCAACCCGACTGCCCCTGCTGCCAATAGGTCAGCGCGTGCCCCGCCGCCTTGGCCGCCACCCAGCGCCGTCGCGCCGCGGCGACGGCGCCCTCGTCGCCGCCATCGAACAGGTCCAGCACGCGGTCGTAATCGCCGAGCCGTGCACTGTCCGCGCCGTCCACCAGGAACAGGAAGCGCGCGCCGTTTCCGGGGGAGGTATCGGCCGTGCCAAGCAGGATCGGCTGCAACGGATCGTTCTCCCCGCCCGCCATGCCGTGCGGCAGCCAGTCCGGGTCCGGCGCGACCCACAGCGCGGCGTCCAGCGCCTTGGCCCGCTCGGCTTCCCCGCACAACACGAAGGCGCGCCCGCCGGTGGCGAGCACCCGCCCCAGCAGCCGCGGCAGCGCCTGGTCCAGCCGCGTCCGGGTCAGGTGGTAGAAGCCGATCTCGGCCATGGCAGGCTCAGGGCTCCGCCTCGAACCGCATGGCGACGAGCCGGTCGAGCATCCGCGCCCCGAAGCCCGTCGGGCCGGCGGGGCCAAGCGCGTGCGGCGCATCGGCCGTGTCCATCCCGGCGATGTCGCCATGCGCCCAGGGGCGCTCGCCGACGAATTCGCGCAGGAAGGCCGCGGCGTGGCATGCATCAGGCAGCAGGCGGGACGTCTCCGAGGAACACTGCTTCAGGTCGGCGACGTCCGAGGCGAGGTCCTCCCGGTGCCGCGCCCCGATCGGCATGGGCCAGAAGGGCTCGCCCACCGCCTCCCCGGCCGCGGCGAGGCTCGCCATCAGCGCCGCGTCATTGCCGAACAGCCCGGCGCGATGATGCCCGAGTGCGGTGATGATGGACCCGGTCAGCGTGGCGAGGTCGATCACCGCGCGCGGCCGGAAGGCGGCAATGGCATGATGCAGCGCATCGGCCAGCACCATCCGCCCTTCCGCATCGGTGTCGATCACCTCGACCGTGCGGCGGGACGCCGTGCGGATGATATCGCCGGGGCGGTAGGAACTCGCGCCGGTGGCATTCTCGGCGATCGCCAGGACTGCGACGACGGGCGCGGGGGATTTCCGTCGCGCCAGGGCCAGCATCGCGCCGGCACAGGCGGCGGCGCCGGCCATGTCGGCGCGCATCGCCTCCATCCCCGCCGCCGGCTTGATGCAGATGCCGCCCGTGTCGAAGACGATGCCCTTGCCGACGAAGGCAACGGGGGGTGCGGGCAGCACGCCGCGCCAGCGCAGCACCACCAGCCGCGGCGGCGTCTCGGAACCCCCACCGACCGCCAGCAGCCCGCCAAAACCGTGCCGCTTCAGCCATGTGCGGCCATGAACCGTGACCTCGATGCCTTCTTCCTCGAACGCGCGCAGGCGCTTGGCGAAGCGGCGGGTGGTCAGGCGATTGGCGGGCTCGATGACCAGGTCGCGCGCCAGCAGGCAGCCGGCCACGCCGGGCGCGAGGGCGGCGAAGGCATCCTCCGCCGCCTCGACGTCCGGGGTGTGGACGATCAGGCGCTCGATGCGGCGCGGCACGTCGCGGCTGCGCAACTCATCGAAATGCCAGGCGCCGAGCGCCACCCCGGCAGCCAGCGCCGCGACGATCTCGGGCGCGAAGCCCTCTCCGGCCAGCGCGACCTCGCTCACCGCCCCAGCGGCCAGTGCGGCGGCCGCACCGGCGCGTTCGGCCTCCCGCGCGCTCGGCAGCGGCCCGAGCCCGACCACCAGCCGGCGCGGCGCGCCCACCAGGTCGAGCACCTTCCCCGCCGCACCAGTAAAGCGGGCGGCATTGACGGCGGCGGCGACCGGTTCGGGCGGGACCACTCCCTGCACGATGGGCAGGATGCAGACCCGCTCGGCCCCCGGGGCCCCGCGGCGGAATTCGACCGCGATCATGAATCGGGACTTAGCCCTCGTAGTGTTCCGCCACCAAGCGATCGAGCATGCGCACACCATAGGCCGTGGCACCCTTGGGCGCGGTCGGCAGGTCCTTGCTGCTCCAGGCCG
The DNA here is from genome assembly GCF_019430885.1 of Roseomonas alba. Classification (GTDB taxonomy): domain Bacteria; phylum Pseudomonadota; class Alphaproteobacteria; order Acetobacterales; family Acetobacteraceae; genus Neoroseomonas; species Neoroseomonas alba. The sequence goes on from NZ_JAHYBZ010000010.1 coordinate 33,978, forward strand.
TGCCGGCGATGTCGAGATGCGCCCAGGGCTTGCCCTGCACGAAGCGCTGGATGAACTGCGCCGCGGTGATCGACCCGCCCGGCCGGCCGCCGACATTCTTCATGTCGGCGATGTCGGACTTGATCTGCTTGTCATAGGCATCCCCGAGCGGCATGCGCCAGGCCGCCTCGCCGACCGCCTTGCCGGCGGCCTCGATGCGCTGGGCCAGCGTGTCGTCGTTGCTGAACAGGCCCGCATGCTCATGCCCCAGCGCGATGATGATCGCCCCGGTCAGCGTCGCCAGGTCGACCATGAAGCGCGGGTCGAAGGTCTCGATGGCGTAGTGCAGCACATCGGCCAGCACCAGTCGGCCCTCGGCGTCGGTGTTGATGACCTCGACCGTCTGGCCCGAGGCGGTCTTGACCACGTCCCCCGGCCGCTGCGCGGTGCCGGAGGGCATGTTCTCCACCAGCCCCACCAGCCCGACCACATCGGCCTTGGCCTTGCGGCCGGCCAGTGCCGCCATCAGGCCGATCACCGTGCCGGCGCCGGCCATGTCCCACTTCATGTCCTCCATGCCGCCCGCGGGCTTGATGGAGATGCCGCCGGTATCGAAGGTCACGCCCTTGCCGATGAAGGCGACGGGCTTCGCCGCGGCCTTCTTGCCCTTGGCCGCGCCCATCCATTTCATCACCACCATGCGCGGCTCGTTCACGCTGCCCTGCGCGACGCCGAGCAGCGCCCCGAAGCCAAGCTTCTTCATCTCCTTCGGCCCCAGGATCTCGACCTCGACGCCGAGCTTGGTCAGGGCCTTGCAGCGTTCAGCGCATTCCACCGGGGTCAGGACGTTGGGCGGCTCGCTGACCAGGTCGCGCGTCAGGAAGACGCCATCGGCGATGGCCTGCAGCGGCGCGAAGGCGGCCTTGGCCTTCGTCACGTCGGCCACGGCGACGGCCAGGCGCTCGAGCTTGGGCTTGTCCTCCTCCTTCTCCTTCGTCCGGTAGCGGTCGAAGCGGTAGGACTTCAGTACCGTACCGAGCGCGACGGAGGCCGCCTGGTCCGGGGTCAGCCCATCGGCGGCGACCAGGGCCTCACGCTCCTGCGCCACGGCGCCGGCGATGGTGCCGCCGGCAGCCTCGGCGCCGGTCTCGGTCAGGTCTGCAACCTTGCCGAGGCCAATCGCGACCACCTTGGTCAGGCCTGCCCCGGGCGCCCAGAGGGTCGTGGTCTGCCCCTTGCGACCCTTGAACTTCGCCGCTTCCAGGCCGCGGGCGATGGCGCCGGCGGTGGCGCCGTCGGCCTCGGCGGCGAGGCCCGCGAGCGGCGCTTCCTCGGCCAGCAGGAGGACCAGCGCACCCGCACGCGGCAGCGCGGGCTTCGTGAAGGCGATGTCGGGCATGGTGACTCCGTGCGGGCGGCGAGTGTGGCGGTCAGATTACGCCCCAGGCCTCGGCACGGCCAGTGGCGGGGCTTGCCGGGGCCGCGCCGCGGCGCCACACCCCCGTGATCATGGATGATGATGCCCTGCTCGCCCTTGCCGTGCGCCTTGCCGACCAGGCCGCCGCCGCGATCACCGCGGTGCGCGCCGCGGGCTTCGTGATCGAGCGCAAATCCGACCGGTCCCCCGTCACCGAGGCCGACCGTATCGCCGAGGCGCTGATCGTCGAGGGCCTGCGCGCCGCGGCACCGTCCATCCCGGTGATCGCCGAGGAGGAGATCGAGGCCGGCACCGCCCCGCGCGATCCGGGCGACCGCTTCTGGCTGGTCGATCCGCTGGATGGGACGCGCGAATTCGCCGCCGGTCGCGACAATTTCACCGTGAATGTCGGGCTGGTCGACCGGGGCCGGCCGGTGCTGGGCGCCGTGGCGCTGCCGGCCACGGGCGAGCTGTTCTGGGGCCGGATTGGCGCCGGCGCCTTCAAGCGCGACGGGGCCGGCACGCGGCCCATCGCGGTGCGTCGCCCGCCGGCGGCAGGCCTGGTGGTCATGGGCAGCGGGCATCACCCGGACGATCCACGCATGACGCGCTTCCTCACCGGACGGCGGGTGCAGCGGATCGTCAATATCGGCTCGGCGGAGAAGTTCCTCCGCGTGGCGGAGGGCGGCGCCGATCTCTATCCGCGCTTCGGCCAGACCATGGAATGGGACACCGCGGCGCCGCAGGCCGTGCTGGAAGCGGCCGGCGGGACGCTGCGGCTGATGCAGGGCGGCGGGCCGTTGCCCTATCGGAAGCCCGGCTGGACCAACCAGCCCTTCATCGTCGAGGGCTTGCCGGCATGACCGAGCGCCTGCCCCCCGAGGCCATCGACCGCGCCGCCGCGCTGCTGCGCGCGGGCGAGCTCGTCGCCTTCCCAACCGAGACGGTCTATGGCCTCGGCGCCGATGCCTGGAACGGGCGCGCCGTGGCCGCGGTCTTCGAGGCCAAGGGCCGCCCGCATTTCAATCCGCTGATCTGCCACTTCCCCGACGCGGCCGCGGCCTTCACCGAGGTGATCCCCGATGACCGCGCCCACGCCTTGGCAGAGGCCTTCTGGCCCGGCCCGCTGACCCTGGTCCTGCCGCGCCGCCCGGCCTGCCGCATCGACCTGCTGGCCGGGGCGGGGCTCGACACGCTGGCGGTGCGGGTGCCGGCGCATCCGGTCACGCTGTCCCTGCTGCGCGCGGTCGCACGGCCGGTGGTCGGGCCGTCCGCCAACCGGTCCGGCCAGGTCAGCCCGACCACGGCCGATCACGTGCTGCACGGGCTGTCGGGCCGCATCGCCGCCGTGCTGGATGGCGGACCCTGCACGGTGGGGGTGGAGAGCACGGTGCTCGACCTCGCCGCCGGCGGGGCGGCGCTGCTGCGGCCGGGCGGCGTGCCGGCGGAGGACATCGAAGCGGTGATCGGCCCGGTCGCCCGCCCGATCCCGCTCTCGGCCGTCCAGGCAAGCCGGTCGCTGCGCTCGCCCGGCATGATGCTGTCGCACTACGCGCCAAGCCTGCCGGTGCGGCTGGGGGCGGAGGCGGTGTCGGCCGATGAGGCGCTGCTCGCCTTCGGCCCGCCCCTGCCCGGGGCGGGGGCGGTATTCCAGATGTCGGAAACCCGCGACGCGCGCGAGGCGGCCGCCCAGCTCTTCGCCGGCCTGCGACGGTTGGACGCGGAGGGCCAGCGTCTCGGGCTGGCGCGCATCGCGGTGATGCCGGTGCCGACGGACGGTCTCGGCGCGGCGATCAACGACCGGCTGGAACGGGCCGCGGCGCCGCGCTGACCGGCGGCGCCAGCAGGACTGCCTCCCGCAGCAGGAAGGTCTTCACCTGCCCCAGGAAGGTCGCGCCATCGGCGAACCAGTGCTGCGCCTCGGGCGAGACGACCATGGCGCGACGGGCGTCCATGTCCGCGCACCAGCTCTCCGCGATGCCGTCCAGCGGCAGGGCCATGCGCAGCGCGGGGCCCGGTGTCGGGCGTTCCGCGACGATGCCGGACAGCACGAAGCCGCGCAGCAGCGGCACGGTCGCGGCCATGGCGCCATGGACCTCGCGCCAGGCGTGCTGGAAGGCCTCCGGCGTCGCATCGTCGCGACGGCGGATGGCGGTGAAGGATTTGACGCCCGGGCGCGGACCCGGCGGCATCGAGACCTGCCACGCCTCGGCCGTGACGAAGCTGCGGCTGGCGCCGCGATAGCCCGCCTCGGCATCGCGCGTGGCGGCCAACATCGCCTCGGCCGTCGCCAGATCGTCGAACCAGAGTTCCTCGATGCCGTCGATCGGATCCATGTCGAGCAGGGCGACATCACTGCGTGAATGGATCTCGAGCGGGATGTTCAGCACGCAGCCGCGCAGGCCCGGCAACGCGGCCGAACGCGCGTGGCGCCACGCGGCGTGGAAGGCATCCGCCGGCAGATCCTGCCGGCGCGCCAGGAAGGTGATGATCTTGATGATGGCGTATCCTCCTTCGCGTCGCATGGGAGAGGGGCGCCGCCCCTCTCCAAACCTCACCCCGCCAGGCCGCAGTGCGGCCTGGACCGCCGGCATCTGGCGCCGGGCGCCACGGTCATTCCCTTTTGCCGCGCTCCGCGCGCAGGCGAGACATTCGGCATCGATCCGCGCCGTGGCGCTCTGAGCCAAGTATTAGTTTCCAAAGGCCTTTCGGCCTTTGGTGGGAAGAGGTCCGGAGAGGGGCGAAGCCCCTTTCCGGCCCACCCGCGATCACTCCGGTCGAACCCCTGCCGCCCGCAGGATCGCGGCCACCCGGATCAGGTCCGCCTTCACGAAATCATCCATCGCCGCGGGCGTCGCAATCTGCGGCTGCCGTTCGACCGCCAGTTCCACCAACCGCGGCTGCAGACGTTCCATCGCGCCATTGAAGGCCGCATTCCACGCGGCGATCGCTGCGGCCGGCGTGCGCGCGGGAACGAAGGCACCGAACCAGGCGGCGATGTCCCAGGCCGGCAGCCCCGCCTCGGTCGCCGAGGGCACGTCCGGCAGGGCGGAGGACCGCGTCGGCCCCGCCACCGCGATGGCCCGCACCGACCCGCCCTTGATGTGCCCCACCGCAGAGGGGATCGGGTCGATGCACAGATGCGCGCTGCCCGAGATCACCGCCTGCATCGCCGGCCCGCCGCCGCGGAACTGCACCATCTCCATCTCGATCCCCGGCAGCGCGCTGCGGAGGACTTCGGATGCCAAGTGGTTGCCGGACCCGATGCCGGCCGAGGCGAAGTTGATCTTCCCCGAATTGGCCCGCAGCCAGGCGATCAGGCTGGCCATGTCGGTGATCGGCAGCGCGTTGTTGACCACCAGCACCTGCGGCACCCGGCCCAGATGCGCGACGGAGGCGAAATCCCCCACCACGTCATAAGGCATGCGCGAGACGAGGCATGGCGCGATGACATGCGCATTGGAATGCAGCAGGACGGTGTAACCATCGGGCGGCGACTTCGCCACGGCCTCGGACCCGATGAGGCCCGCCGCGCCGCCGGCCCGGTTCTCGATGACGATGGATTGGCCGAGCTGCGCGGCCACCGTGTCCGACAGCACGCGGGCGACGACATCCGTCGAACCGCCCGGCGCGAAGGGCACGATGATGCGCAGCGGCCGGTCCGGCCGCCAGGCGGCCTGCGCACGGGCGATTCCGGGCGCAGCCAGGCCCGCCAGCAGAAGCGGGCGCCGTGAGATGTTCATTGTCCTTGTTCCTCCCTGTCGTTCCGCCATCCCGGATGCGCCCGACGGCGCATCCGGGGCGCGGGTCATTCCGGCTGCACGCCGGCCGCCCGCAGGATCGAGGTGTATTGGTCCACCCCCTCCCGCACGAGCGTCATGACCTTCTCCGGCGTGTCATAGCCCGCGCGCGGGCTCACGCCGGCCAGGTCACGCATCTTCTCCGCGCTCCGCTGGATCGCGGTCCGGAAGGCGGCGCCGAGGCCGGCCACGACCTCGGGCGGCGTGCCCTTGGGCGCGAGGATCGGGAAGAACTCCTCGAGGATCACGCCGGGGATGCCGGCTTCGACGGCGCTCGGCACGTCGGGCAAGGCGGGGCTGCGCTCAGCCGAGCACACGGCGAGGGCCCGGATACCCCCGCCCCGCACCTGGCCCAGCGAGGACGCCATGGTCGGCGTGCCGAGCTGCGCCTCGCCGCTCATCAGCGCGGCCACGGCCGGGCCGCCGCCGCGATAGTGCACCAGTTCGGCCTGGACGCCCTCGGTGCTGCGGAACAGCTCGGCAGCGACATGCACACCGCTGCCGATGCCGGCGGTCGCCATGTTGTAGCGGCCGGGATTGGCCTTCAGCAGCGCCACCAGTTCCCGCGCCGTGGTCGCCGGGACCTGCGGGTTGACCGCGAAGACATAGGGCGAGAAGCCGGCCACCGCGACGCCGACGAAATCCGCGACGGCATCGTAGGGCACGCGCGCGACGATGGCGGGCACCGTGGCATGCGCGCTGTTGATCAGGATGGTGTAGCCGTCGGCGGGGGCACGGGCGGCGGCCTCGGTGCCGATGACGCTGCCGGCGCCGGCGCGGTTCTCGATCACCACCGGCTGGCCGAGAATCTGGCCGGCCGCTTCCGCGACGATGCGCCCGACGATGTCGTTCGACCCACCCGGGGCGAAGGGGACGATCAGGCGGACGGGCCGGTTGGGCCGCCATCCGGCCTGCGCGGCAGCAAGGCGCGGCGCGGCGAAGCCAGAGGTGACGGCAAGCGCAAGGGTTGCGCGGCGGTGCAGCATCGAGAACGTCTCCCTAGGGCCCGGCGTCGCCCGTTCCCAGCGAAGGGGTCGCGCCTTGCCTGCATAGGCGGACCATAGCGTGATCGCCGCGCCGCGCCACACCCGGCATGGACCGGACGGCGCCACCGCGTTACCGGGTGGGCAAGACACAGGGAAACGCACCGCAAATGCCGACTGCCGCCGAACGCCTGATCGACTTCCTCGCCGCCCAGGGCATCGACCGCGCCTTCTGCGTGCCGGGCGAATCCTACATCGCGCTGCTCGATGCGCTGCATGCCCATGATGGGATCGACCTCGTCACCTGCCGGTCCGAGGGCGGGGCCGGCTTCATGGCGGTGGCGGATGCGAAGATGACCGGGCGGCCGGGGGTGGTGCTGGTCAGCCGAGGGCCGGGTGCCTGCAATGCCTCGATCGCGGTGCATACGGCGGAACAGGATGCGGTGCCGCTGATCCTGCTGGTCGGTCAGGTCGAAAAGCGGGACCTGCGCCGCAACGCCTTCCAGGAGATCGACTACGGCCGGATGTTCGGCGGCATCGCGAAATGGGTGGGCGAGGCGACCGACCCCGACCAGGTGCCCGAGCTGATCGCCCGCGCCTATGCCATGGCGATGCAGGGTGTCCCGGGCCCGGTGGTGCTCTCCCTGCCCGAGGACGTGCTGGCGGAACCCTGCGCCGCGCCGTTGCTGCCGGCGACGCGGGCCGCGCCCGCCCTGCCCGCCCCAGCCGAGATCGCGGAACTCGCCGCAATGCTGCGCGCGGCGGAACGGCCGATCCTGCTCGCCGGCCATGCCTTCGACCGGCCCGGTGGGCGCGAGGCACTGCGCGCCTTCGCCGAGGCCTGGCAGCTTCCCGTCGCGGTGTCCTTCCGCCGGCAGGACCTCTTCCCCAACGGCCATGCGCTCTATGCGGGCGACCTCGGCCTGCGGAACCCGGACGCACAGCGCGCGGCCTTCGCCGAATCCGATCTCGTGCTGGCGCTCGGCACGCGGCTGACCGACATCACGACCCAGGGCTGGACCTGGCCCGCGCCGGGGCAGCGCCTCGTGCATGTCTGCGCCGATCCGCGTTTCCTCGGCTGGCTATTCCCGGCCGAGCTCGCCCTTCCCGTGGATGCACTGGCGCTGGTCGCCGCGGTGGGGTCGGAAACCGCCGCCGCGCCGGCCTCGCGCGCCACCTGGACCGCGCGGCTGCGCGCGCTGCATGTCGCCGATACCGGCATACGGCCCGGCCAGCACAATGACGGCGTCGCCTTCGCCGAGGTGGCTCGCCGCATCGGGGCCCTCGCGACACCGGACGCGATCATGACGCTCGATGCCGGCACCTTCGGCGCGCCCTTCTACCGCAAGGTGCCCTGGGTGCCGCCGCAGCGGCTGCTCGCGCCCGTCTCCGGCGCCATGGGCTTCGGCGTGCCGGCGGGGGTCGCTGCGGCGCTGCGCTTTCCGGACCGCCAGGTGATCGCGGCGGTCGGCGATGGCGGGGCGCTGATGACCGCGGGCGAATTCGCCGTCGCGGTGGCGCGCGGCGTTCCCCTCAAGCTGCTCCTGTCCGACAATGGCGCCTATGCCTCAATCCGCATCCATCAGGAACGGGCCCATCCCGGCCGCGTCTCCGGCACCACCCTCTCCAATCCGGATTTCGTGGCCTGGTGCGGAGCCTTCGGCGTGCCCGTGACGCGCATCGACAATGAGGCGGACCTGACCAGGCTCGCCCCTGCCCTGGCAGCGCCGGGACCGGCGGCGATCGTGGTGCGCACCTCCCTTGCTGCGGTGCTGCCCGTGCCGGCCCGCGCCGCCGAGTGATGCAGGCCCTCGCCGAGGCCGAGGCCGCCGCGGCCGCGCGCGACATCGACACGGCCGTGGCCGCGGCGGCGCGCGCGGTGGCGGAGGCGCCCGGCGATCCGGCGATCTTGCTGCGCGCGGCCCATCTGCATGTCGGGCTGGGACGCGCGGAATCCGCGCGCGCCCTCGCCCATGCCGCGCTCGATGCCACGACCGACCCTGCCGTGGAGGCCGGGGTGATCCCACTCGCCACGCATCTGCATGTTACGGGCGAGCCTGTCGTCGCCGCCGAGTTGCTCCGCCGCTGCTGGCACGCGCGTCCGGATGGCCCGACGATCAGCCTGTTCCTCGCCGCCGGCCTGCCGGCGTTCCGGCGCAGCATGCAGGATGGCGCGGACCGGGCCCTGCTGGAGGCCCTGACCACCGCGGCCTGCTGCGATCCCTCCGCGCCCCCGACGGCGGACATGGCAGAACTGGCGCGGCTGGTCGAGGACGCGGACCGGGACGACCTGCTGCTTGCCCTCGGCGACGCCGTGCGGGCCCGTGGCGGGCTCGCTGTGCTGGACAGACTCACGCGGCCCGCCCTCGGGGCCATCCAAAGCCTTACCGGCCTCGCCCATGCCGCGACACACCGGTCAGGGCGCGCCGCCATGGCCTTCGCCGCGGCCCATTCGGCGCTGCCTGTCGACCCCTCGGCGCGCTTCAATGCGGGCTATGCTGCGCTGGCGGCCGGCAACGTGCCCCGCGCCGCGGAGTTACTCGGCGGTCTGCCGGCCGCAGGCGAAGCGCTGCTCGCCGGCGCGGCCTGGCCGCAATTCGGCGAATTGCCCTGGCCCTTCGCCGCCCCGCCCGAGGCCGCACGGCGCGGCCTCGAAAGCCTGCTGCCGCCCGGCGCGCGCTGGCCTCGCATCCGGCTGGTCACGCCCTGCCTGAATCCGGGTCCCTGGCTTGAGGAGACGATCCTGTCCGTCGCCGCGCAAGCCTATCCGGCGGTCGAGCACGTCGTCGTCGATGGCGGGTCGAGCGACGGCACCGCCCAGGTGCTGGCACGCCACCGCGACCGGCTGCACGCTGTGATCGTCGGGCGCGACAGCGGGCCGGCCGAGGCCATCCTGAAAGGCTTCGCGGGGACCGACGCCGACCTGATCGGCTGGATCAATGCCGATGACCTGCTCGCACCGGGGGCGCTGCACCGGCTGGGCGCGGCCTGGGCGTCGGACCCGGCGGCGGATCTGGTCCATGGCTGGGCTGTGGCGCATCGGGCGCGCCGCATCACGGGGTTGCAGCAGCCCTTGGCGCAGGGTCAGGCGGACTTCACCGTCGCGGGCCTTGCCGACGTCTTCGGGCGCTGGGGCGCGGGTGCCTTCTTCCTGCAACCCGAGGTGCTCATCGCCCGCCGCTTCTGGGAGGCGCTGGGCGGCCGGCTGGACACGTCGCTCTCCGCCGTCTTCGACTACGAATTGTGGCTCCGCGCAGCGCAGGCGGGCGGACGCGTCGCCCAGGCGCGCTGGCCCGTGGCGTTCTACCGCACCCATGCCGCGCAGCGCAGCGGGCAGCGCGCGGCCCTGGCGCTGGAGCAGGTGACGGTGCGCGACCGCTTCGCCGCCCCCACCCCGCCGCCGAACCGCCGGTCGGAGGTGACAGCGGCGCTGCGTCGCGCCCTGGCGCCACCGGATCGACCAACCCGGCTGCTGCTGATCGATCCCCGCTGCGCCGAATCCCTGTCGGCCGCGGCATGCGAGGAAGCCCGCGCAGCGCTCGCGGTGCGGGGGGTGGCGCTGGAGGTCCTTTCCCGCGCCCCTGGCTCGGGGATCGAGGCGGATCTCGTCCTGCGCCTGCTCGGTGCGCATGACGGGGTGGATTGGGTGCCGCATCTGCGCGCGCTTGGCTTCGCCGGCCCGACGGTCGGCTGGTTCCTCGAAGACGACCGCGACGCCGCCTCCAACGCCGCCATGGCACGGGCGCCGGATGTGGTGGTGCCTGCGCGCGCGCGCCGCCGTGGCATTCTGCTGCAGGAGGCCGCCCTGGTGACGGAAGCCGTCGCACCGCCCTGCGGCCTGCTGTCCATTGCCGAGGCGCGCGCTGCCTTCGCCGCTGGCGTGACCTCCGGCCCGGCCGGCGCCGCCGTGTGGGAGCGCGGCCCCGCGCGCCTCGCCGCAGCGCTGCGGCACGACGCGCCGCTGCCGGTCGGTGACCCCGGTGCATTGACGCTGGCATTGTTGGCCGGCCGCATCCCCGTGTCGGACGATCCCGACCTCGTGGAGCTGCTGCCCGCACCACTGTCGGATGACCGAGCGGCGCGGCATGCGGCGGGTCTCGACCTGTTGCTGGCACCGCGGCTGCTGCGGGTGCTCGATGCGCTGCGGGCGCTGGCTAAGGATTGAGGCGAAGTACCGCTCGCCGCTCCTGGACCACCTCCGGACCCGCGCGGCCCTGCACCTCGCCATGCGATCCATTCGGCACCACGTTGTCGAATGGCTCGACGGCGCCCGGGACTTTCCAGGCGGTCACCCATACCGTCGAGTTCAGCGGCAAGGCGCGGCGGTATGGCGCGCGGGGTTGGTGGGGCGGTCGCGCGCGAAACCAGGACTCTGATACCGAGGTCAGCCGCAAGGCTGGCCGGCATCAGACCGCCCGCACGCTGTCGCCCCGCAGCATCCCGAAAGGATCGAACACCAGCGGCGCGAGACCCGCGACCCAGGCCGGATCATAGGCCCGGTGCGGCGCGCCGAGGACCACGGCCTCCGCATCGTGACCCGCGGGATGCTCCACGCGCCGCGCGCCACCCAGGCCCGCCGGTGCCGGGCCAAGCACAGGATCGTGCCACAGCACCTCAGCACCGTGTTGGGCCAGCCCATGCAGCAGGGCCATCGGCGCGGCACCGCGCAGGTCCGGCACCTCCGGCTTGTAGGTCACGCCGAGCACCAGCACGCGCCGCCCGGCCAGCGAGCCCCCGAAGGCCGCCGTCATCGCCGCGAGGATGCGCGCGGGGCGCTGCCGATTGGCCTCCGTGGCCGCGGCGATGAGCGCGGATGCCACGCCGGCGCGGGCCAGTTCCATTTGCAGGAAGCCGGGATCGACAGGAATGCAGTGGCCGCCCGCCCCGGCCCCCGGCCAGAATGGTGCGAAGCCGAAGGGCTTGGTCGCCGCCGCCTCGATCACCGCGCGTGTCGGCACGCCCAGCGCTGCGAAGCCGCGATGCAACTCATCGATCAGGGCGATGTTGACCAGGCGATAGGTGTTCTCGAGCAGCTTGGCGCATTCGGCGATTTCGGGCGTCGCGACGGTGATGACGCGCTCCGCAATGCGTTCCCAGAATGCCCGGGCGCGGGCGAGCGAAACCGCGTCCGGCGCGCCCAGCAGCCGCGCGATGCGGCGTGGGCCGGTGATCTCCCCGCCCGGATTCTCGCGTTCCGGCGAGACGGCGAGAAAGATGTCTCGGCCGACCACGAAGCCGTCGGCCTCCAGCGCCGCGCGGCACATGCCGTTGGTCGCTCCAGGCTGGCAGGTCGAGACCAGGCAGACGAGCGCCCCCGCCCGCAACCCCGCCCGGCAGGTGGCCAACGCCGCCTGCACCAGCGACAGATCCGGCTGCCCCACGCCGTCGAGTGGCGTCGGCACACAGATCAGCCAGGTCTCGGCCCGCGGCAGCGCGCGCGGGTCGGCGGTGGCGAGAAAGCGGCCTTCACCCCCGAGGCCGGATGCCGCCGCCTCCGCAGCGTGCGCCGCCGAAGGGTCGAGGTCGTAGCCCGTGACCGCATAGCCGGCGGCCGCCGCCTCCAGGGCGATGGGAAGGCCGACATAGCCGAGGCCGATGACCACGACCTCCCCGGCGGAAACCGGGGCGGCCCTGGCATCGTCGCGCAGCAGGCCAGTATCGGGCATACGCCATGGTTGCTCTTTTTAATTTGCAAATCAACCCAGAGGTGAAATGCCGTCCTGCCCCTGGTGCCGGCCGCGCCTTTGCGTCAATCAGACGAACCGAGCGGTGAGAGCCGCCATGAACGGGGTGACGCGCGCATGACCACAGGGCTGCATGTAGCCTCGCATCCGTTGATCCAGCACAAGCTGGGCCTGATGCGGGAAGCGAGTTGCGCCTCGGCCGAATTTCGGCGGCTGCTGAGCGAGATCGCGATGCTGCTCTGCTACGAGGTGACGCGCGACCTGCCGCTGGAGAATGCGCCGATCGAGACGCCGCTCGAGCCGATGATGGCCCCGCGGCTGGCCGGACGGAAGCTGGTGCTGGCGCCGGTGCTGCGAGCGGGACTCGGCATGCTGGACGGCATGCTGTCGCTGATGCCCTCGGCGCGCGTCGCGCATGTCGGGCTCTACCGCGACCCGGCGACGCTCCAGGCCGTGGAATACTACTTCAAGGCGCCGAGCGACGTGGCGGAGCGGCTGGTGCTGGTGCTCGACCCGATGCTGGCGACGGCGCATTCGGCGGTGGCGGCGGTCGACCGCTTCAAGGCCCGCGGCTGCAAGGAGATCCGCTTCGTCTGCCTGCTCGCCGCGCCGGAGGGTGTGGCGCATTTCCATGCGCATCACCCCGACGTGCCGGTGTGGACGGCGGCGGTGGATCGCGCGCTGGACGACCACGGCTATATCCGACCTGGGCTCGGCGATGCGGGGGACCGGATGTGGGGCACGAGGTAGTGCTCGAAGCGCCTCCGGCCGGGCTAACACCGCGGCGCCCGGCTGCTACCCTGCATCATGGCTTCCGCCCCGCGACTCCTGCTGCCTGACGTCCCGTCCCTGGTCGCGGGCTTTGGCCATGGCGTACTGCTGTCCCCCGATGGTGAGGTCGAGACCCTCCCCGGCCCGGTCATCGCCGCGCGGCTGCGCGACACCGCGCCGATGCTGGTGCACACGCCCTCCACGGCGCGGCGGCTCGGCCTTCCGGGCTTCGATGCGGCGCACGACCTGCTGGAACTCTTCGCCTTCTGCCGCCCGGCCGAACCCTGCGCACCCACGCCGCGCGGCCTCGCCCTCGCGCTCGACCTGCCGCAGCCGAAGGATGATGAGGCCGCCGCCACCCTGCTGCCGGAGATCGCGACCCATCTGCTGCGGCACCTCGCCGAAACGCGGGAGGCGCTGCGCAACCGCGATGCGGCGGGTCTCGCGGCGCGCATGGGCGAGGCGGGTTGGCCTTGGGCGCCATCCGTGCTGGCCGCGCTCGGCGATCCGGCCGCGCGGCCCATGCCCAACGCCTACAAGGTCTGGCGCCGCCTGCCGGAATGGGAGGACACAGCCCCTCCCCCGCCCGCCGCCTCCTTCCCCGTCGAACCCGCCGAGGCACGGCGCCGGCTCGCCGAAATCCTCGGCCCCGATGCCGAACAGCGGCCCCAGCAGGCCGACTACGCCTCGGCCGCTGCTGGCGCCTTCGCGCCACGCGAACATCCAGGCGCACCCGCCCTGGTGCTGGCCGAGGCCGGCACCGGCACCGGCAAGACGCTCGGCTACATCGCCCCGGCGAGCGTCTGGGCCGAGAAGAACGGCGCGCCGGTCTGGATCAGCACCTTCACCCGCAACCTCCAGCGCCAGATCGACCAGGAGACGGCGCGGCTGTTTCCCGACCCCGAGGAACGCCGCCGCCGCGTGGTGCTGCGCAAGGGGCGCGAGAACTACCTCTGCCTGCTGAACCTCGACGATCAGACGGCGGGCGGGCCCCCACCCTATGCCGCGATCGCGCTCGGGCTGGTCGCGCGCTGGGCGCTGGCGACGCGGGATGGGGATCTGCTCGGCGGCGACTTCCCGGGCTGGATCGCGGAGCTGTTCGGACCCGGTGCGGTGCTGCACCTCGCCGACCGGCGCGGCGAGTGCATCCATTCCGCCTGCCCGCACTACAAGACCTGCTTCGTCGAGCATTCCATCCGCCGGGCCAAGACCGCGCAGATCGTCATCGCCAACCATGCGCTGGTGATGGTCCAGGCCGCACTCGGCGGCGGGGAGGACGGACCACCCCTGCGCCTGGTCTTCGACGAGGGCCATCACCTGTTCGACGCGGCCGATTCTGCTTTCTCCGCCGACCTGACCGGGGCCGAGATGGCAGAGCTGCGCCGCTGGCTGCTCGGCGCGGAAGGCGGCCGGTCGCGTGCCCGCGGGTTGCGGCGGCGCACCGAGGAACTGGTCGGCGACCGCCCTGATCTCCAGGCCCCGCTGGACGCGGCCCTACAGGCCGCGCGATCCCTGCCCGCCGGCGGCTGGGCCTCCCGCCTGCCAGAGGCGCCTGCCACGCGGCCGGACGAGACGCCGAACGCCGCCGAGGCCTTTCTCCATGCCACGCGCGAGCAGGTGCTGGCCCGCACTGACGAGGCGCATGGCGCCGGGCTCTACGATTCCGAATGCGACCTGTTCCCGGTCACGCAGGCCTTGCCGGAGGCCGCGCAGACCCTGGCCCGCGCGCTGCACCGCCTCGAAGAGCCGCTGGTCCTGCTGCGCGACCGCTTCGCCGCGCGGCTCGAGGATGAGGCCGAGGATCTGGAAGTCGGCGACCGTATCCGGCTCGAAGCGATCTGCCGGTCGCTGGAGAACCGCGCCCTGCGCCCTTTGCGCGCCTGGGGGATGATGCTCGCCACCGTCCAGGCCGCGCCGTCCGAGCCCGGCGAACGCCCGACCTATGTCGATTGGCTGAGCCTCGAACGTCGCGGCGGCAACGACACCGATGCCGGGATGCATCGCCACCACCTCGACCCGACCGAGCCCTTCGCCCAGGCTGTGGCGGCACCGGCGCACGGGCTGCTGATCACCTCCGCCACCCTGCGCGACGAGGCGGAGACCGAGGAGGACGATCCGGAATCGGCCTGGCGCGAAGCCGAGGCGCGCACCGGTGCCTCCCACCTGCCGGTGCCGGTGATCCGGGCGGCCATGCCCTCGCCGTTCGACTATGGCGCGCGCACGCGCTGCCTGGTCGTCACCGATGTGGCGAAGGAAAACACCGGCCAGGTCGCCGCGGCGTTCCAGGCGCTGTTCCTCTCGGCCGGTGGCGGCGGCCTTGGCCTGTTCACCGCCATCCGCCGCCTGCGCGACGTCCATGCCCGCATCGCCGGGCCGCTCGAGGAAGCAGGCATCCCGCTCTACGCCCAGCACATCGACGCGATGGACAACAGCACCCTCGTCGATGTCTTCCGCGCCGAGGAACACGCCTGCCTCCTCGGCACCGATGCGATGCGCGACGGGGTGGACGTGCCGGGCCGCGCGTTGCGACTGCTGGTCTTCGACCGCGTACCCTGGCCGCGCCCGACCATCTTGCATCGTGAGCGGCGCCTCCATCTATCCGGCGCACGCCCCAAGGACTACGACGACCGCATCGCCCGCCACCGGTTGCGACAGGCCTTCGGGCGGCTGATCCGCCGCGCGGATGACAAGGGTGTCTTCGTCATGCTCGACCGGTCCTGCCCGTCCCGCCTGCTGCACGGGCTACCCCCCGGCGTGCTGATCCGCCGGCTGGGCCTCGCCCAAGCTGTGGCCGAAACCCGGGATTTTCTCGCGGAGCCGTGAGGCCCACGGGAAAGCCTGTGCGGACAGCAACCGGAAACGAGCCCCCCGGCAGGCTGCCAAACCGCGCATAGCCCCTTCCGTCGCGCGCTGGTCGGGAGCATCTTCCCCTCCGGTTCCCGGCGGGAGGAGAAAATCCATGCCCATCACCCTCGACGACTTCGTGCAGCGCGCGCGCAGCGCCCTGAAGGACCATCCCGGCACCGAAGGCCGCGAGATGGTCTGCGACCTGGTGCGCGAAGCCCTGAAGGACCCGGCCTTCGTCGCCGCCAACATCAACGACAAGACGCCCGAACGGCAGGTGCTCTACGAGGATCCGGAGCTCGGCTTCACCGTCCTCGCCCACGCCTATCATGACGCGAAGACTTCCGGGCCCCACGACCATGGCCCCTCCTGGGCCATCTACGGCCAGGCGGAAGGCGAGACGGTCATGACCGATTGGGAATGCCTCGCCCGCCCGTCCGAGGGCGTGCCGGGCAAGGCGAAGCGCATACGCGACTACGCGATGAAGCCAGGCGACGCGTATCTCTACGAGCCTGGCATCCTGCATTCCCCGCGCCGCGACGGGCCGACGCGCCTGCTGCGGATCGAAGGGCTGAACATGGATCGCGTGAAGCGGCTGCCCTACCAGCCCGTCGACGCGGCGGCCTGACGACCGCCGTCGGGGGAAGGCTCCGCTTTCCCCCGAGGGAGCGCCCAGCCGCCCGCGGCCCGGGCGCCCCCGACGCTGCGGCTAGGCAGCCGTCACGAAGGCGCGCAGCGATTCCGCCTCCTGTTCCGCCTGCTCGATGCGCGCCTTCACCAGGTCACCGATCGAGACCATGCCGGCCAGCCGGCCCTGTTCCATCACCGGCAGGTGCCGGCAGCGGTGCTGTGTCATGATGGCGAAGCCCTCGGCGATGCTGGTGCCCAGCGAAACCGTGACGAGTTCCGCGGTCATCAGGTCGCGCGCGGTCCGTGACAGCGCGACCGTGCCCTCGCGCGCCAAGGCGCGGACGATGTCGCGTTCGCTGACGATGCCAAGAACCTTGCCGTCCAGATCCCGCACCAGTGCCGCGCCGATGCGGTGCTGTGCCAGCGCCTGGGCTATGCCCGTCACGTCATCTCCGGGGCCCACGGAGAACACATCCTCGCCCTTGTGACGCAGGATGGATTTGATGGTCATGTCCGCTCCCTCCTCCTTTGCGGGCCGGGGGACCCGCAGGGCGTGGCTTCAGGGAAGCGCCGGGTGCCGCAGCGAAGCGAGGGGTCCGGCGATCCCTGTCCGCGCAACCATGAAGCGAGCCTGCCAGGGTCACCACGCGCGATGCAAGGACGAAGCGCGGCGGCGCCACGGAAGTTGAAGACGGCGCGATCAGTGCGCCGGCGCGGCCGCCCCGCCGGCGAGCTGCGTGCGCACCAACTCCGCGAAACGGCCATCCAGCGCGACCAGTTCCGCGAAGGGCCCGCGCTCGGCGATGCGGCCGCCGTCGAAGACCAGGATCTCGTCCGCCTCGCGCACCGTGGACAGGCGATGCGCGATGATGAACGTCGTCCGCCCGGCCATCAGCGCGGCGAGCGCCTTCTGCACCCGCGCCTCGGTCGCGGCGTCGAGCGCGCTGGTCGCCTCGTCCAGGATCAGCACCGGCGGGTTCTTGATGAGCGCCCGCGCAATGGCCAGGCGCTGGCGCTGGCCGCCCGACAGGTTCGACCCGCGCTCGCCGACGATGGTGTCGTAGCCCTGGGGCTGGCGGGTAATAAAGTCATGCGCCTCGGCCTGGCGGCAGGCAGTCTCGATCTCTTCCTGCGTCGCCTCGGGGCGGCCGACCAGCAGGTTCTCGCGGATGGTGCGGCTGAACAGCATGGATTCCTGGAACACCACGCCGATGTTGCGCCGCAGCGATTCCAGGCTGATCTGCCGGAGATCATGGCCGTCCAGCGTCACGCGGCCTTCCACCGGGTCCCACAGCCGCTGCAGCAGTGCCATGGCCGTGGACTTGCCGGCGCCGGTCTGACCGACCAGCGCGACGGTCCGCCCGGGTGCCGCGCTGAAGGACACGTCGCGCAGAATCGGCGGGCCACCGGGATAGGCGAAGGCAACATCCTCGAAGGCGACGCGGCCCTCGGCACGGCCGATGTCTAGGGCATCCGGCGCCTCCGGCACCGTCGATCGCGCATCGAGCACCTGGAACAGCTCCACGATGCGCGGCTGCACGAAGACCATGTGGGAGACGAAGCTGACCGCGCCTTCGAGTCGCCCGATCAGCAGCGTCGCGAAGCCCATGAAGGAGACGATCTCGCCCACGCTCGCCTGCCCGCGCACATGCAGGATGGTGCCGAGGACAAAGATGGCGATGACGCAGACGGTCGATGCCGCGCGCGTCAGCACCGCGACGATCGCCCACCAGTTCAGCACCGGGAACTGATGGTCCAGCACCTGGCGCACGATATCCCCGAACATCCGCGCTTCCGAGGACAGCCGCGTGAAGGACTGCACGACCACCACGTTGGACAGCGCATCCTGCGCATTGCCGGCAAGACGCGAGTGGAAGGCTTCGACCTTTGCCTGCGCATCCTGGGTGCGGCGGATGACGATGGCGGACACCACGGCGAAGACCGCGACCAGGATCACCAGCAGCAGGCCGAGCCGCCAGTTCATCACCATGGTCAGCGGCAGCAGCACGATCAGCGAGACGAAGGTGACGATGTGCTCGCGGAAGAAGCCGAGCCACAACCCGAACAGATTGTCCGTGCCGACCAGCATGATCTTCATCAGCCGGCCCGACTGCGTATCGCCATGGAAGGACAGCGGCAAGGCGAGCACATGCTGGAAATAGTCGTGCATCACCTTCAGGCGGTTGCGATGCGCCATACGGTCGGCGAACAGCCCCACCGCCACATTGGCCGCAATGCTCGCGAGGCCCACGATGCCCCAGATGGTCAACAGCGTGGTCGCCTCGGACCACAGCAGTGTCGGTGGCATGCTCTCGGACCGCGCCAGCAGGTCGACCACCCGCCCGAACAGCACGGGTTCGAGGAATTGCAGCCCCGCCAGCCCCAGCGCGGCGATGCCGAGACCGACCGCCATGGGGCGATCCGCCCCGAGCAGCCACAGCACGCGACCATAGAGCCTGGCGAACCCCATGCGGTCGCGCCCCCTGTTCCCGGTGGAATACGCCCGCACAATAGAGCCTTTCGCGGCCCGGCGGAAACGCGGCCGGGTGCCGCGGGTTGATCCCCCGCCGCCGAGAGGCCAGTCTGTCCTCACATCATAGCGAGACCCGGTAACGTCCGGGCTCCGGGAGGACATAACCATGATCGACCGCCGCGCCCTGCTGGGCGGATTGGCCCTTGCACCCCTGGCGCGCCCGGCCTTCGCCCAATCCTGGCCGACCCGGCCGGTGCGGCTGGTCGTCGGCTTCCCGCCGGGCGGCACCACCGACCTCGCCGCGCGCGTCATGCTCGAACCGCTGACCCGGCGCCTCGGCCAGCCTGTCGTGGTGGAGAACCGGCCGGGCGGCTCGGGCGGCAATGTCGGCGCGGACGTCGTCGCGAAGGCCGAGCCCGATGGCTACACCATGCTGATGCAGACGGTCTCCTCGGGCGCGATCAATTTCGGGCTCTATGGCGACCGCATGCCGCACAAGCCCGACGACCTGGCCGGCGTCGCGCTGGTGGTGAAGGTGCCCAACGCGATCTTCGTCAACAACGACCTGCCGGTGCGCACGCTGCGGGAACTGGTGGACCTGGCGAAGCGCCAGCCGGGCAAGCTGAACATCGGCTCCTCGGGCGTCGGCACCTCCCTGCACATGACGGGCGAGCTGCTGAAGCAGGCGGCGGGGATCGACCTGACGCACGTCCCCTTCCGCGGCGCCGGGCCGATGCTGCAGGAAATCATCGCCGGGCGCATCGAGGTCGGCGTGGACAACCTGCCCTCCGTCATCGGCCATCTGCGGGACGGGCGGCTGCGGCCGCTCGCGGTCACCACGGCCATGCGCACGCCCTCCCTGCCCGACGTGCCGACCACCGCCGAGGCCGGCTTCCCGGCGGTGGAAGCGACGGCGTGGTTCGGCATCGTCGCCCCCGCCCGCACCCCGCGCCCGATCATCGACCGCATGGCGCACGAGACGAATGCGGCACTCGCCGATCCGGCCGTGTGGCAGAAGCTCGCCGACCTGGGCGGCATGAAGCCGGACCTGACGCCGGATGGCCTGTCCACGCCGCAGACCTTCGATGCCTTCATCCGCAGCGAAATCGTGAAATGGGCCGAGGTGGTCCATAAAGGCCACATCACGGTGGACTGAGCCCCGCTACTCCATCAGGCCAGGGACCTGGAAGGCGAGAACCACCAGTCCCAGGCCCACCACACCCCCGATGAGGGAGGAACGGCGCAGCGTGGCAAGCCTGTCCCGCACCACGGCGACCACCACCGTACCGGCCATCGCGCCGGTGCGGCGGTTGACGATCCAGCGCAGCGCCGGATGGCGGATGCGGTCGACCAGCAGCACGCCGCGCGCCCGCAGGCCGTCGTTACCATCGTCGGCGAGCGCCGCCTCAAAGGCCCGCTGCGCCGAGGTGGCGAGGAACAACCCGATCGCGCACGATACCAGCGAGAGAAGTCCGAGCAGTCCCACCGCCACGGCCACCGCATACGCCATGCCTCTATCCCTTCCCGGTTGTTACGCAGCATGCCCTCGCCGTCCGGACACGCCGAGCGACCTGGCGCACAGAAGACGACCCCGGAGGAGCATCCCCGCATGATCATCGCGCGGCGGCCGCTGATCGGCGCCCTCACCGCCCTGCCCGCCGCCGCGCGCGCCGAGGAGGGCCGCTACCCGACGCGCCCTGTGCGCATGGTCGTGAACTTCCCGCCCGGCGGCACCACCGACCTCGCCGCGCGCCTCTATGCCGACCGGTTGCAGGTCCGGCTTGCCCAGCCCATGCCCGTGGAGAACCGTGGCGGCGCGACCGGCAATATCGGCACCGAGGCCGTCGCGCGCGCGGCGCCCGATGGCTACACCGTGCTCAGCACCGCCGTTTCACCGGCCGCGATCAACTACGCCCTGTTCGGCCCGCGCATGCCCTACCGGCCGGAGGATCTTGCCGCCGTCGGGCTCTATCTGCGCGTGCCCAACGTCATCATGGTCCATCACGCCCTGCCGATCCGCAGCATCGAGGAACTGGTCGCGGCGGCGAAGGCGCGGCCGGGGCAGTTGAACTACGGCAGCGCGGGCAGCGGCGGGTCGCCACACATGGCGATGGAGATGTTCCTGATGCGCACGGGCACGCGCATGACCCATGTGCCCTTCCGCGGTGCCGGCCCGATGCTGATCGAGGCGGTGGCCGGCCGGGTCCAGGCCTCGGTCGACAATATCCCATCCTGCATCGGGCATATCCGCGATGGGCGGTTGCGCGCGCTCGCCGTCACCGGGCATGCACGCTCCGCAGTGCTGCCGGATGTGCCGACCCTCGCCGAGACGATGGTGCCAGGCTTCGAGGCCACCGCCTGGTTCGGCATGCAGGTCCCCGCCCATACGCCGCAGGCGGCGATCGACCGGCTCGGCGCCGAGATCGACGCCATCAGCAAGGAACCCATAACGCGCTCAAAGCTCGCGGAGCTCGGCGCCGAGTTGCCGAATCTGACACCCGATGGCGGCACCACGCCCGCGGCTTTTGAAGCTTTCATCACAGCCGAGATCGCCAAATGGGCGGAAGTCGTGCGGGCGTCGGGGGCGACGGTCGACTGAATCCCGCACACCCTGCCGGGATGTGACGTCCGGCAGGGTGCGAGCGCGTTACGGCGTGACGCTGACCGTGCCGGATCGCGTCACGCTCTGACCCTGAGGCCCGGTCATCGTGCGCGTGCCGGTCGCGCTGCCGTCGCCATTCGGCGTGACGGCGCCCTGGCGCGAGACGCTCTGCCCCTGTGGGCCGGTCCAGACCCGGCTGCGCGTCGCGCCCTGGCCGAGCGTACGGCTGGCGTTGCCACTCATCGTCGCGGTCTGGCCGTGCGGGCCGGTGACGCTGCCGGAGCGGGTGATCTCGCGTGCCTCGGCGAGCGGGGCAGCGAGGACCAGTGCCCCGAGAGCAAGTCCGGACAGGATGCGCATGCAGGATCTCCTTGCCATCGCCGGCGCGGCCACCGCAGCGTTGCGGGACGTCACCAGCCGCTGCGAATATCTGAGGCCTGCTCAGTTTCCTCCACTCGCATCCGCATGGTCCGGGGGTTACATGGCGAAACAGTCCAACCTGCTGAATTTCATGCGAAAATCGCCCGTGCAGGGGCGCTCTCAGCAGACGGTGGAAACGCTCCTCGAGGCCAGTGCTCAGATCCTCCACAAGGAAGGCGAGGCGGCGCTGACGACCAATCGCATCGCCGAGCGCGCCGGCTTCTCCATCGGCACGCTGTACCAGTACTTCCCGAACCGCGATGCCATCCTCGTCGCCATGGCCGAGCGGGAGCAGAAACGGGTGCTGGCGCGGCTCGAGGCAGAACTGGCCGGTTTCGACCCGGCCGACCCCGAACCCACGGTCCGCCAGGCGATCCGGGCCTTCCTCGGCGCCTTTCGCGGACGGCACGGGGTGCGCCGGGCCGTGCTGCTCGCCATCCTGCGGCGCGTGCCGAAGGAGACGAAGGATGTGGTGAGCGTGGCAGAACCGATGCTCGCGGCGATTGAGGCGCGGTGCGGCGCCCATGTCGAGCCATTGGGCGAGGCCGGGCGCTACGTGCTGCTGCGCGCCGTGGCGGGCGCAGTCCGGTCGGCGGCCTTCGAACGCCACCCGATGCTGGGAACCGAGGCCTTCGAGGAAGCGCTGGTGCGGCTGGTGATGGGCATGCTGCGCCCGAAAACCCCGGGGTGAGCACCACCCAGGCACCAAGGCCAGGAGGCCACGGCCGTCAGCAGGAGTGTCTGAGCCCGCCCCTGCGCAGGGCGGGCCCCACCGTCACTGGCAGGCGAGGCATTCCTCGTAATTGTTGCTGTTGCCGGTCGCGGCGAGCGGGAGGGTCGGTTCGATCGGCGCCTTGGGCTCAACGGCCATGATGTCGCTCTGGCCGACCACCTTCTCGCTGATGGTGTCGGCGCGCTGGATCGACAGGGACCGGCAGTAGTAGAGCGACTTCAGACCCTTCTTCCATGCGCTCATGTGAATCTGGTGCAGGTCGCGCTTGTGCACGTTGGCCGGCAGGAAGAGGTTCACCGACTGTGACTGGCAGATGAAGGGCGTGCGGTCGGCCGCATGTTCGATCACCCAGCGCTGGTCGAGTTCGAAGGCGGTCTTGAAAATGGCCTTCTCCTGCTCGGTCAGGAAGTCGAGATGCTGCACCGATCCTTTGGTGACCGTGATCGAGGTCCAGGTCTCGTCATCGTTCCGGCCATGCTTCTCCAGCACCGTCGCGAGGTATGGGTTGCGCACGATGAAGGAGCCGGACAGCGTCTTGTGGTTGTAGACATTGGCCGCGATCGGCTCGATGCCCGGGCTGGCGCCGCCGCAGATGATGGAGATCGACGCGGTCGGCGCGATCGCCATCTTGTGGGAGAAGCGCTCCATGATGCCGTATTCGGCGGCATCGGGGCACGGGCCGCGCTCCTCGGCCAATAGACGCGACGCCGCATCCGCCTGCTCGCGGACGTGCTTGAACATCTTCTTGTTCCACACCTTCGCGACGACGGATTCGAAGGGCACGTTCATCTTCTGGAGGAAGGAGTGAAAGCCCATCACGCCAAGGCCGACCGAGCGTTCGCGCATCGCGCTGTACTTCGCCCGTGCCATGGAATCCGGCGCGGTGTCGATGAAGGACTGCAGCACGTTGTCCAGGAAGCGCATCACATCCGTGATGAACAGCGGATGGTCCTTCCACTCGAACCAGGTCTCGCAGTTCAGGGACGACAGGCAGCACACCGCGGTGCGCTGTTCGCCGTGCTGGTCGATGCCGGTCGGCAGCGTGATCTCCGAGCAGAGATTCGAGGTCTTCACCTCAAGTCCCGCGAGCTTGTGGTGCTCGGGCTGCGCGCGGTTCACGTGGTCGGAATAGATGATGTACGGCTCGCCCGTCTCGATGCGCGCCGTCAGGATGCGGATCCACAGCGCGCGCGCCGAGACCTTGCGCATCAGCGCGCCGTCCTTCGGCGAGATCAGCGCCCAGTCCTCGTCATTCTCGACCGCGCGCATGAAGGCATCGGACAGCAGCACGCCGTGATGCAGGTTCAGCGCCTTGCGGTTCGGGTCGCCGCCGGTCGGGCGGCGCATTTCGAGGAATTCCTCGATCTCCGGATGGTGCACCGGCAGGTAGCAGGCGGCCGAGCCGCGCCGAAGCGACCCCTGGGAGATCGCCAGCGTCAGGCTGTCCATCACCCGGATGAAGGGGATGACGCCGGACGTCTTGCCGTTGCGCCCGACCTTCTCGCCGATGCCGCGCAGATTGCCCCAGTAGGATCCGATGCCCCCGCCCTTGGCGGCCAGCCAGACATTCTCGTTCCATAGGCCGACGATGCCGTCGAGGCTGTCCGAGGCCTCGTTCAGGAAGCAGGAGATCGGCAGGCCGCGTGTCGTGCCGCCATTCGACAGCACGGGCGTCGCCGGCATGAACCACAGCTTGCTGATGTAGTCGTAGATGCGCTGCGCATGCGCCGCGTCGTCGCCATAGGCCGAGGCCACGCGGGCGAACAGATCCTGGTAGGACTCGCCCGGCAGCAGGTAGCGATCGTCGAGCGTCGCCTTGCCGAAATCGGTCAGCAGCGCGTCGCGCGACCGGTCGATCTGGACCTGCCCATGGCCTTCAAGCTGTACGGCATCGAACACGGTCAAACCCCCCAACCAACTCATCCCCTGGGCATGCATCCTGCCGTTTATCGCCCCTGGGACACAAGATGTAGTCTTGCCACAGTCACATGACCACCACATGGGGTGACGCACAGACCCCTTGCCAAGAGTCCCGACTTTGTCACAGCCAGAAACATGTTCCCGTTTCGTTCATGATTCCGTGGCGCAAGACGCTTGGCAAGCGGGACTTTTCGGCGCGCGCGAACCGGCCCACTCTGCCGCCCCGTCGGACGGATCGCCCCCGAGGGCGGACCGCCCGTCGATCTTGGCTGCGCCACTGGGCGCCGGAGGAAGTCATGCCGCTCAAGGACATTCTGGTCCATCTCGACGCAACGCCGCAGAGCGGCAGCCGTCTCGACCTCGCCATCGACCTCGCCCGCCGGCATGAGGCCCATCTGACCGCCCTGACCGTGATCGATATCGGCCTCCCGATGATCGCCATGGGCGACGCCAGCGGCGGGGCCGCCATCGCCACCGTGGTCGACGATATGCGCAATGCGAGCCTCGCCGAGGCAAAGCGGGTGGAGGCCGACTACCGCGAACGCCTGCGGCGCGAAGCCATCCCCGGCGAGTGGCGCCAGGCCGAGGGCATGCTGGCAGAGTTGATTTCCCTGCATGCCCGCTATGCGGATCTGGTGATCATCGGCCAGGATGATCCCGATACCGCCATACCGGGCTCCGTCGGCCTCGCCGGCGATGTCTTGTTCGGCGCCGGCCGGCCGGTGCTGGTGGTGCCCTATGCCGGCACCTTCAGCTCGGTCGGGCGCCGCGTGCTGATCGGCTGGAACGCCAGCCGCGAATCCGCCCGCGCGGTGAATGACGCCCTGCCGCTGATCGCCCAGGCCGAGACCGCCTGCGTCCTCGCCGCCAACCCCCGCGTCTCGATCGAGGGCCATGGCGAGGAGCCAGGGTCGGACATCGCGCTGCACCTTGCCCGCCACGGCGTGACAGTGACGGTCGAGCATCGCGTCGCCCCTGACGTGCCCGATGCGGACCTCGTGCTGAACCAGGCCGCGGACATGACGGCGGACCTGCTGGTGATCGGGGCCTATGGCCATTCCCGGCTGCGGGAGTTCGTGTTGGGTGGGGTGACGCGCTCGATCCTGAAGCAGATGACAGTGCCGGTGCTGATGTCGCACTGACGCGGCAGGCATTGGCGGGGAGACTTGCCTCCCCTCCGGTGGCTCCTCAACCGGAGGGGGCCGTGCCCCTCCGGACCACACGGCCAGATGACAATGCCCCGTCGAAGACCCTCGAGCGGTGACCACCCGGGACGGCGCTCCGCCGAGACTTCGCGTCATGCCCCAGGCTGGCCGTCCACGACGACCTGTCGGCACACGACCCTTTCTATCGCCTCGCGCGCCATGCCTGTGCGCTTATGGGATGGAGATCCCTGTGGTCTCCTCTCGCCGAAAGCGACAGCGTGATCGGCAGAGCCTAGCGCCCCAGGCCTACACCGACGTGACCGACACCGACACATCCGCCGGCGGCGCGGCATAGGCGGCGGAGGTCACCAGCAGGTCGACGCCGGCGGCGGCGTATTCCGCCGCGTTCTTCTCGGTCACTCCGCCGGCCACGGCGATCAGCGGCCGCCTGGGCAGCCGCGCGATCGCGCGGACGGCCTCGGCCACCTGTTCCGGCGTCAGCTTGTCGAGTTGCACGGCATCGACCCCGGCGGCGGCGAATTGCGCGGCCTCGTCCACGGTTTCGGCCTCGACCTCGATCTTGCGCTCGGGCTGGGCGATGCGGAGTTGTTCCACCCACAGATGCGGCGGGGTGCGGCCCAGGAAGGCGCGGTGCTGGGCGAAGACCAGCACGCTGTCCGACAGGCCCAGCCGGTGAGGCACGCAGCCGCCGGCGGTGATCGCCTTCAGCATCACGTCCTTCGCCCCGGGCAGGTGCTTGCGCGTGCAGGCGACGGCGATGTTGGGCCTGCCCTGGCGCGCTGCGGAGAGGATCCGCCGGGCGCGGGTGGCCACGCCCGAGGCGATTTCCATCAGCGTCTGCGCGACCTTCATGCCAAGGTGGATCGCCTCCGCAGGGCCTTCGGCGATCAGAAGGTCGCCGCCTTCGTCGACCAGCGCGCCAGAACTCGCCTTGCGCCGCGCCGCGGTGCAGCCGGCGAGCAGCATGATGCGCTCGGCTTCCTCGGTGCAGCAGGCGGTCACGGTGCTTCGCGTTCGGAATGTCGCCTGGCCGGATCGTTCCCCGATGGCCAGGCCGCGCGTGGTCAGGTCGCCATAGGGAGCGTCCTCGCGCAGCATGGCCACGAGGCGATCGTCAGGAATCAGGTAGGGCATCGGAGCCTCCGGCCGCGGTCGGATGGAGGGGCGCGCCCTCCGCCACCGTTCTGTGATCGAAGGTGACGGCCTTGACCAGAGCCCAGATCGCCATGCCGGGATGCAAGGAAAGCCGTTCGACGCTGTCGCGGGTGATGCGGGCCAGCAGGTCGGATCGGCCGACGGCCAGGCGGAGGAAGACTTCCGGGCCCTCCGCGGCGGGTTGGATGTCGGCGACGATGCCTTTCAGGATGTTCTGGGTGGACAGGCCGCGGGGTTCTTCGACCGCCACCGCAACGTCCCGCGCGCGGACGCGGACGCGCAGCCTGGTGCCGGCGGGGCCGGGATGCAGGGTGGTCAACAGCGCCCCGCCGGGGAAGTCGAGCCGCGTCAGCCCCCCCTCGGTCGCGCCGGAGACGATGCAGTCGAGCAGCACGCCCGCGTCGCGCCGGGCGGCGAGCGGCAGGTCGGTGCGGGCGGCGAGCGCGCCGACCGGGCCCTCGGCCAGGACGCGGCCGGACTCCAGCAGGACCAGGTGGTCGGCGAGGGCGTCCACCTCCTCCAGCGCGTGGGTCACGTAGAGGATGGGCAGCCGCGCCGCATCGCGCAGCCGGGCCAGGAAGGGCAGGACCTCGGTCCGCCGCGCGGCGTCGAGCGCCGCCAACGGTTCGTCCATCAGCAGGATGTGCGGACGGGACAGCAGGGCCCGGCCGAGGGCGACCCGCTGGCGCTCGCCGCCGGACAGCCGCGCCGGGCGACGGTCGAGCAGATGGCCGATGCCGAGCAGGTCCACCACCTCGGCGAAGCCGGGGCCCTGCGCGTCGCGCGGGGCGCGGCGCAGGCCGTAGCGGAGATTGGTCTCGACGCTGAGATGGGGGAACAGCCGAGCATCCTGGAAGACGACGCCGCAGCGGCGGCGTTCCGGCGGCAGGTCGATCCCCGCCCGGGTGTCCAGCACCGTGGCGCCGCCCAGCACGACGCGGCCCTGTTGCGGCCGCAGCAGGCCGGCGACGGCGGCCAGCACGGTCGATTTCCCGCAGCCCGAGGGCCCGAACAGCGCCGTCACCCCCTGGGCCGGTGCCGAGAAGGCTACATCGAGGCTGAAGCCCCCATCCGGGAAGCGGTGGCGCAGCGCGATCTCGGCCATCAGCCGCGCCCGAGCAGCCGGTGCATGCGCCGCGCGACAAGTTCCGCCAACAGCAGCAGCGCGATGGCGAGGGTGAAGGAAATGGCCGCGAGGCGGCCTGCGATCGCCTCGCCCCCCGGCGTCTGGGTGGCGCTGTAGATGGCGAGCGGCAGGGTCTGGGTCTCGCCCGGAATGTTCGAGGCGAAGGTGATGACGGCGCCGAACTCACCGAGGCCGGCGGCGAAGGCTGTGACCGCGCCGGCGAGGATGCCCGGGGACATCAGCGGCAGCGTCACCGTCACAAAGCGGTCTATCGGCCCGGCGCCGAGGGTCCGCGCAGCGGCCTCGAAGCCCGGATCGACGCCTTCCAGCCCCAGCCGCACGGCGCGAACGATCAGCGGGAAGGACATCACCGCCGTCGCCAGGGCCGCGCCGTCCGTGGTGAAGACCAGGCGGATGCCGAACCAGTCGTTCAGCGGACCGCCGATCGGGCCGCGCACGCCGAACAGCATCAGCAGGCCCCAGCCCACCACCACGGGCGGGACCACCAGCGGCAGGTGCACCAGCGCATCCAGCAGCATCCGGCCGGGGAAACGGCCCCGCGCCAGCAGCCAGGCGATGGCGATGGCAGGGACCAGGGAGGTCAGGACGGAACGGGCGGCGACATCCAGACTGAGGCGGACAGCGGTCCATTCCTCGGGGGAGAGGGCGAAGGACATCAGCGGTGGCACCGGAGGAGGGCCCTGCCCTCCTCCGGACCTCCACCCGCCAAAGGCCACAGGGCCTTTGGAAACCGATACATGGCGCCCCGCGCCGCTGTCAGGATCAATGCCGGAACCCACCCTTGTGCATGATGGGCGTCATGAGGGCGCAGAATGCCCGTCGTGCCCAGCGCCGGATGGAAATTCACCCAGGCCTGCCTGATGACCGGCTTGCTTCCGCTGCTGGAATTGGAGGGGCGCCGCCCCTCCAAACCACCCCGCCACTGAGATCCCATCGCCCTTGCAAAGCAACGTCGATGGGTGGCCCTGGTGCTTGGAGCACTTGGAACGCAATCTTCCGGTGCTTGGCGCAATGCGCGTACTGCCTTCTCCAAAAACCCTTCATGCGCAAAAGCGGGTCTCGGCATCATTCCGGCAGCGGCGCACAGCATCAAATTGAGGTTTGCAAAGGCCCTTCGGCCTTTGCTGGGGAGAGCCCGAGAGGGGCAAAGCCCCTCTCGGTTCCACAATGGAGGTATCCGGACTGGAAGCGCGGCGCTCCGCCCAACCCTCACTGCGCCAGGCTGAACCCGAAGCGCTGCCAGGTGGCCCGGGCATCCGCCCCCGTGATGAAGGTGAAGAACCCGCGCGCCTCGGCGTTATTTTCACCGCGCCGGGTCACCGCGAAGGGGTAGGTGACCGGCGTGTGGCTGGCGGCGGGGAAGGTCCCGACCACGCGCACGCCCTGGCTGATCGCCGCGTCGGTGCCATAGACGATGCCATAGGGGGCCTCGCCGCGTTCGACCAGCAGCAGAGCCGAGCGGACATTGTCGGCGCGGGCGAGGCGCGGGCTGATCGCGTCCCACTGCCCCATCCAGGTCAGCGCCGCCTGGGCGTAGCGGCCGACCGGCACATGCGCCGGGTCACCTGTCGCGATGCGGCCATTGGGGCCGAGCAGGGCAAGCAGGTTCGTATCGCGTTCGAGCGTCACAGGCCGCGCGGCGTTGGCGGGAGCGACCAGCACCAGGGAATTGCCGATCGGGCTGATGCGCGTCGCGTTCACAATCAGGTTGCGTTCCTGGACATAATTCATCCAGGCCTCATCGGCCGACATGAACAGGTCGGCGGGCGCGCCCTGTTCGATCTGCCGGGCGAGGGCGGAGGAGGCCGCGAAGGAGAGGCGCGGCGCCGGATGGCCCTGCGCCGCCCAGGCCTGGCCGAGGGCGCGCATGGCATCCGTCAGGCTGGCGGCCGCGAAGACGGTCGGGCCTTCCTGGGCGCGCGCGGGGGCGGTGGCGAGGCCGAGCGCAGCAATGGCCGCGAGGAGGGCACGACGGAACATGGGCCTGAACTCCCGGTGACGTTATATCTCAATGGAAATAGCCGAAGGGCCGGCGCCCGTCCATCACTCGGCGGCGAGGGGCAGCGCCGGGGCGTCCTGTAGGGCCGCGAGCAGGCTCGCCGCGCCGGTCGAGCGCAGAGGGCGGAAGGGGCGGCCGGTCTGGCGGCAAAGCCGCTTCACGGCAAGGGCGGCGTCGTGGCTGACGCAATCGACGGGGAAGACGACCAGACTGGCGCGGCCGACCAGGCCGGCGAGCAGGGCGCTGCCCTGCTCGGCGTCGTGGTGGAGCAGCTCGGCGCCGCAGCGTTCTGCGGCACGGCGCAGAACGGCGGTCTGGCCGGACCGGCCGCCGACATAGAGGATCGTGCGCGGGGCGCCGATCGCAGGCGAGGTGGGGGAATCGTCGGTCAGGGCGGCCTCGGCGGCGGCGATCTCGCGGCGCAGGGCGTCGCGGTCGGTGGCGGCGGCGGTGGCCTCGCGCGATGCGGCGGCGGCGCGGGATTCCGCTTCGGCGCGGCGGGCTTCGGCGGCGTCGGCACGGGCGGCGAGGCGGTCGCAGCGGGCCTGGAGGGCGGCGATCAGATGGTCGGTCTCGGCCGCGGCGGCGGGGGTGGCGGCACGGCGCAGGGACTCGGCGGCCAGCATGTCCTGCAAGGCATGGATGCGGGCGTCGCGCTCGGTGATGTCGTCGCGCAGCCGCTGCTGCTGGCGCGCGACGGTGGCGCGCAGGGCGGCGATCTCGCGATCCTGTTCGGCCAGGCGGCGGATATCGGCGCGGTTCGCCGCGCCGACCAGGTGGGAGAGCATGTGTACGTCGCCGAAGACATCCGCGATCAGCGGCTGGTCGACGAGCGGATGGGTCAGCACCGCCCAATAGGCGCCGGGGATCTCGCCGGCGGCCTGGGCCTCGGCCCAGAGGCGGCGCAGGGCGGGGATGTCCTTGGCGGCATCGAAGCGGCGGATGGCGGTGCGGTGGCGATCGTCCAGCGCCTTGTTGATCAGCCGCGCCGCCACGCCCTGCGTGCCGCAGGGACCGACCGCCAGGCCGTGCAGGCGATGGTCGGAGGCATCGGCCTCGCCCTGGTTCACTTTGCGCATCAGGCGGCGCAGCGCGTCGGTGGTCAGGCAGGTGCCGATGATCGAGCAATGCAGGCTGGGCCCGAGATCCCAGATCGCCCGGCGCCGCAGCATTGCCAGGGCGGCGACGACCGGCGCGGGCCGGGCCGGCTGCCACGGTGCGCAGTCGCAGCGTTCCGTGTGGCCGAGCCGCAGCGCCCAGGCAGGCTTGCGTTCCGTCACGTCCTGGATGCTCGCCCGCATGGCTGTCCTCGTCCGGTTGTCGCGCTATATCCAATAAAGTATAACGAAACCAGATGGAGCCCCGGCAGGCAACAGGGTATGAGCCGCGCCGGAAACACCCACCCCAGCAGGAGCGAACGCCATGACGGTCGATGTGAAGCCCACGACCCACCCCTTCCTCGATGGCCGGCCGAAGCGGATGCTGATCGACGGCAAGTGGTTGGAAGCGGCCTCCGGCAAGACCTTCGCGACGATCAATCCGGCGACGGGGGAAGTGCTGGCGCAGGTCGCGGAGGGCGATGCGGAGGATATCGACCGCGCCGTCGCCGCCGCGCGTGCGGCCTTCGAGGGCGCCTGGGGCCGGACCAAGCCTTATGAGCGGCAGAACATCCTGCTGCGGCTCGCCGACCTGCTGGACAAGCATTTCGAGGAATTCGCGGCACTCGACACCATCGACATGGGGGCGCCGATCTCCCGCACGCGGGGCAACCGGCAGCGTGCGGTGGGGATGCTGCGCTACTATGCGGGACAGGCAGTCTCGATCCATGGCGAGACAATCGAGAATTCGCTGCCCGGCGAATATGTCTCCTACACGCTGAAGGAGCCGGTTGGCGTGGTCGGCGCCATCATTCCGTGGAACGCGCCGCTGTCGTCCTCGATCTGGAAGATCGGGCCGGCGATCGCGACGGGCTGCTGTGTCGTGCTGAAGCCGGCCGAGGAAGCGCCGCTGACGCCGCTGCGCCTCGGCGAGCTGTGCCTCGAAGCCGGCGTGCCGCCGGGGGTGGTGAACGTCGTGCCGGGCTTCGGCGAGACGGCGGGGGCGGCGCTTGCCGCGCATCGCGGCGTGGACAAGGTGGCCTTCACCGGGTCGCACGTCACCGGGCAGAAGATCATCCAGGCCTCGGCGGGAAATCTGAAGCGGGTGTCGCTGGAACTGGGCGGCAAGAGCCCGGACGTGGTCTTCGCCGATGCCGATCTGGACGCCGCAGTGCCGGGTGCGGCGATGGCCGTCTTCGCCAATTCGGGGCAGATCTGCAGCGCCGGCACGCGGCTGTTCGTCGAGCGCAAGGTCTATGAGGAATTCACCGCTCGCGTTGCCGAATACGGGCGGGCGCTGCGCGTGGGCGACGGGCGCGACGATGCGACGCAGGTCGGGCCGCTGGTGTCGGTGGAACAGCTCGATCGCGTGACGGGGTATCTGGCGATCGGGCGGCAGGAAGGGGCGACGCCGCTCGCCGGCGGCGAACGCCTGACCGAGGGCGCGCTGTCCAAGGGCTTCTTCGTGCCGCCGACCGTCTTCGCGAATGTCCACGACGAGATGCGCATCGCGCAGGAGGAGATCTTCGGGCCGGTGATCTCCGCCATTCCCTTCGACGACATCGAGGAAGTAGCGAAGCGCGCCAATGCGACGCAGTTCGGCCTCGGCAGCGGGCTGTGGACGCGCGACGTGTCCAAGGCGCACCGGCTGGCGCGGGCGATCCGCGCCGGGTCGGTGTGGATCAACTGCTACCAGGCGATGGACCCGGCCGTGCCCTTCGGCGGCTACAAGATGAGCGGGTATGGGCGCGAGGGCGGCAAGGATCACGTCAACGAGTATCTGAACGTGAAGGCGGTGTGGATCCGCACGGCGTGATGCGCGTCCTCCGCCGCATCGCGCTGGCCTGCGCACTGCTGCTGCCCGCCGCGGCCCGGGCGCAGGAGCCGGTGCGCCTGGTGGCCGCGGGCAGCCTGACCGCGTCGCTGGGCGAGGTGGCGCAGGCCTTCGCGGCAATGCCTGGTGGCGCGCCGGTCGTGACCCGCTTCGGACCGTCCGGCCTGATGCGGGAGGGGATCGAGGCCGGCGCCATTCCCGCCGATGTCTTCTTCTCGGCGAGCCTCGATCACGCGCAGCGCCTGGAGCGCGACGGGCGGACCGTCGCGCCCGCGGTGATCTTCGTGCGCAACCGGCTGTGTCTGATCACGCGGCCGGGTCTTACCGTGCCGACCGGGCAGGTGCTGGACGCGCTGCTCGATTCGGCGGTGAAGCTGGGTACCTCCACGCCGCGGGCCGACCCGTCTGGCGACTATGCCTGGGCGCTGTTCCGCCGGGCGGAGCTGCTGCGGCCCGGGGCGCAGGCGGCGTTGGAGGCGAAGGCGCTGCAACTCGTTGGCGGGCCGAATTCGCCGACGCCGCCGGCCGGCATCGGCGCGGTCGCCTGGAATTTCCGCGCGGGGCGCATGGATGTGTTTCTTGGCTATTGCACCTCGGGGGCGCTGGCGCGTGCCGAACTGCCGGGGATCGGCGTGCAGGACCTGCCCGAGGCGCTGGCGGTCGGCGCGGATTATGGGATGGCGCTGCTGTCGGGCCGGCCGGAGGCGGTGCGGCTGTCACTGTTCGCCCTGTCGCCGGCAGGGCAGGCAATCCTCGCGCGGCATGGGTTCGCTGCGGTAGCGGCGGAGTAAGGGAAACGGCAGGACCCTTCTGCGCCACCTCGGCACGGAACCCATTCGCGTCTCATGGCGTGGGCCGGACGGCTCGATCCGGGCGCTCAGCCACAGGCCAGGCATGA
Organism: Roseomonas alba; assembly: GCF_019430885.1. Classification (GTDB taxonomy): domain Bacteria; phylum Pseudomonadota; class Alphaproteobacteria; order Acetobacterales; family Acetobacteraceae; genus Neoroseomonas; species Neoroseomonas alba. The sequence goes on from NZ_JAHYBZ010000010.1 coordinate 67,530, forward strand.
CCTGGAAACGTCGATCGCAGCGAGGAGAGCGGCGCCCACCTTCTCCCCGTCTGGTGCGAGCGGCCTTCGTGGCGGGCGGTCCAGGTGACTGGGCGGATGGATGGATCGGCCGGCGAGGACCCGCGCTCGGCCAGGTCCTCCATGTCCCCGTGATGTCCCGCTCTCTCAACCGTCTCCGCGCGCCTGCCGACGCCGGCGGCATCTGAGTGGCAGGGCTCGGAGAAGGTCTGTCCTCTCCTTTCCACCGCGCCATCAGTCCGACCTCATCGGACCCGCCCCCTCCGCCATCCGCAGCACCTCCTCCGCGCTGACGCCGCTCTCCCGCAGGGCCCGGATCGTCGCGGCCCTGTCGCGCTTCGCAAGCCGCTTCCCGGAGGCATCCACCAGCAGCCCGTGATGGGCGTAGCGCGGCTCCGGCCAGCCCATCAGCGCCTGCAATAGCCGATGCAGATCGGTCGCCGGCTTCAGGTCCTCCCCGCGCGTCACCAGCGTTACGCCCTGCAACGCGTCGTCATGCGTCACGCAAAGATGGTAGGAGGCCGGGACGTCCTTGCGCGCCAGCACCACATCCCCGAACTGCGCGGGATGGCAGCACAGGCGGCCGAAGCCTTCCTCGCAATAGCAGAGCCGCGTCGGGACCGTCGCGAGCGCCGCCGCCATGTCGAGCCGCAGCGCATGCGGTTCCCCGCGCGCGATGCGGGCCGCGCGTTCAGCCGGTGACAGAAGCCGGCAGGTGCCGGGATAGAGTGGCCCATCGGGCCCATGCGGCGCGGAGGCGCTCGCGGCGATCTCTCGCGCAATGTCGGCGCGCGTGCAGAAGCAGGGATAGAGCAGCCCGCGCGCCGACAGCGCATCCAGCACAACGCGATAGTCGGACAGGTGTTCCGACTGCACCCGCACGGGGCCGTCCCAGCTCAGGCCGAGCCAGGTCAGGTCCTCCAGGATCGCCTCGGTGAATTCGGGGCGGCAGCGGGTCGGGTCGATATCCTCGATACGCAGCATGAAGCGGCCGCCTGCCTCGCGCGCGCGGCGCCAGGCGAAGGCGGCCGAATGGACATGACCGAGATGCAGATGCCCTGTCGGGCTCGGCGCGAAACGGGTGACGATGGCGGTTGCGCCCATGCGTCACACCCGGTAGCGGGCAAGGAACAGGCTGGGCAAGGGGGATCGCGCATGGACGGGCTGGACGGGCCGCGCTTCGGGCCGAAGGACGGCGATGCGCCAGACGCGCTGGTGGTGCTCGTCCATGGCTTCGGTGCGGATGGGAACGACCTGATCGACCTGGGCGCCATGTGGGCCGAGGCGGTACCCCGCGCGCTTTTCGTCGCGCCGCATGCGCCGCAGCCCTGTGACGGGATTCCCTATGGCCGGCAGTGGTTCCCGTTGTGGGACCGATCCCCGATGCAGTTGGAAGCCGGCGTGGAAGCCGCGGCCGCGACGCTCGGCCGGTTCGTGGCACAGGAGGCCGCGCGGCTCGTCCTGTCGCCAGGACGGGTGGCGCTGATGGGATTCAGCCAGGGCGCGATGACGGTGCTTGAGGCCGGGCTCCGCGGGGCGGTGCCGGATCCCGCCTGCATCCTCGCCTATTCCGGCGGCATGATCGGCGCGGACCGGCTTGCCGAACGCATCCGCGGCCAGCCGCCCGTCCTGCTGGTTCATGGCGAGGCCGACGAGGTCGTGCCCGTCGCGGCCACCCGCATGGCGGAATCAGCCCTGATCGATGCCGGCGTACCGGTGCGCGCCCTGTACCGTCCCGGCCTCGGCCATGGGCTGGACGAGGTCGGCTTGGCTGCGGGCGCGGAGGTCCTGCGCCGCATGCTGTCCCCAACATGACAGGCCATTGAAACCTCTCGCCCGAGGCTTGCGACGCCCCGCGCCGCATGTCATGCATGCGTCCGATACGCGGCGGCGCCACATCATCTGGGGCCTTTCCGCCGGGTCAGGCCCCAAGTCTTGGTGGCGCACCGCTGGAAGGAGCGGCGCTTGCCTGACGGCGGACAGTTCTCCGGTGGTCAGTCCTATCCAGCCCTGGTGCTGAATGCGGACTTTCGCCCGCTCTCCTACTTCCCGCTCTCCATCTGGTCCTGGCAGGACGCGGTGAAAGCGGTGTTCCTCGATCGCGTCTCGGTGCTGAGCGAATACGAGGTGGAGGTGCATTCCCCCTCCCTCGCCTTCCGCCTGCCCTCGGTGATCGCGCTCAAGGAATTCATCCCCGCGGCGCGGCGGCCGGCCTTCACGCGGTTCAACGTCTTCCTGCGCGACAGCTTCGAATGCCAGTATTGCGGTGATGGCCGCCCAACGCCGGAACTGACCTTCGACCACGTCATCCCCCGCTCCCGCGGCGGACGGACGAGCTGGGAGAACGTCGTCACCGCCTGCGGGCCGTGCAACCTGCGCAAGGGCAGCCGCCTGCCACGCGAATGCGCGATGATCCCACGCCAGGAACCGCGCCAGCCCACCTCGTGGGAATTACAGGAGAATGGCCGGTCCTTTCCGCCGAACTACCTGCATGAATCCTGGCGCGACTACCTTTATTGGGATGCGGAACTGGAAGGCTGATCGGCGGCGCATCGCGCCCGGAGAACATCGCATGGCGGGCGTCGAGCGGCGGCTGTTCCTGGGCGGTCTTGCCGCGCTGGCCGGGTGCGGCAGTCCGGATGCCGGCGCTACGCAAGCCTCCGGGACAACCGGCGCTGCGCCGGTCGATGTCGTCCGATCCCGGCTCCCCCGCCTGATCGCCGCGTACCCGGATCACCTGGCGCGACCCGAAGGCGACACACTCGTCTGGACCGATGGCACGCGCATGCCGATCGGCACCGGCCAACCCGCGCGCCCCTTCGCGGAGATGCTGGCCTCGGCAACCATCGCCGACCAGCTCCGCCAGACCTACGAACCCGGCCCGATGACGCTGCCGCCGCCGCGCGACCACAGCCCGGGCCGCCTGCGCAACACCGCCTTCTTCCTGAAGATGTATGGCGACTGCCGACAGGGCGACACCGCCCTGCATCTGCGTCCCGTCACCTGGATGCCGCGCACCAGGCCGCAAACGCTGCGCGTGACCACGGTCAACGATGTCGCCTCACGCCTGGAACGGGTGATCGACGCGCTGGAGGCCATGCCCGACCGCTTCAGGGCCTACCTCGTTCCCTCCGCCGGGACCTACAATTGCCGTGCCGTGGCCGATACTGGACTGCCCAGCGTGCATGGCTTCGGCGCGGCGATCGACATCGCCGTGCGGCAATCCGACTATTGGGCCTGGACGCGGACACGCGGCGACATCGCCTATCGCAACCGCATCCCGCCCGAGATCGTCGAAGTCTTCGAGGCGGAGCGCTTCATCTGGGGCGGCAAATGGTATCACTACGACACCATGCACTTCGAATACCGCCCGGAGCTCTTCGCCTGACGCCGCGCTCCGGCGTCACTCGGCCGAGGCGACCGGGACCGGTGCCGTCTCCCGCCGCGCGGCGAGGATCACGATGAAGGACGGCCTGCCGAAGGGTGCTGGCAGCACGCGCCCCTCGCTGTCGGCCGGGAAACGTCGCAGCGCAACCATGCCCTGCACATTGCCGCCGATCGCCTCGACAAAGCCGGCGCGCGTGCGGATCACCACATCGCAATGCATCGGCCGCGGTCGCCCGCGTTCAGCGATGCGCGCGGTCCAGTGTGGCAGCCGCACATAGGCCCGATCGGCGCAGAGAAGATCCCCCTCGACCGGGGCGTAGTCTTCCGGCGCGCGGGGCAGATAGGCCGCATGCTCCGGGTCGGCGGCGGCGTGCATGATGACCGCGTCGATGTAGCGCGCATGGCGGGATGAGGAGGGCAGGTCACTTTCCGGCACCCCCGCCCGCCGCGCCACCGAGGAGATGAAGGCCGCCGACCAGGCCGGGTAATCATAGAAAGCGATGTCGTCCAGCCCGAAGACGGCACGCGGACCGCCCCCGGCACCGCCATCCTCGCCCTCGCCTGCCATCTCCGCGTTGATGCGCTGTTCGAGGGCGACCATGCCGGCGCGCCGGTTCTCCAGTTGCTGCGCGATCCGATACCCGCCGGGCAGCGTATTCCAGTAGGAGAGGAGCATCTCGAAGCGCTCGGGTGTGGCTGCCGTGTTGGCCGGGCGCTCATCCGGCCAGCCGACGATCACGGTGCGGCCCCAGGCCTCCCATTCCGCATAGGCGGCGCGCGCCAGCGGCGCGTTGGGCGGCGCTTCGACTGTGGCCGGGGGCCGCGGCCCCGCGCAGGCGGCAAGGCCGAGCACCAGCAGGAAAACGCGTATCGGCGGCATCGCGGAACAATCTGGTCAGGTCGGCTGCCTCTCGCATAGATGCGCGGCGTTCGCCAGCCGCTGAATCACACGACGCGACGCAAGAATTGGCGAAGGTCTTGCCGAGTCACGGCGGGCGGGCCGGCAGGTTCGGAGGGGCCGCCCAGTCCGATCCGGCCGGGTCACCGGCGACGCCTCTCGGCCTTCGCGCCCGGAGCACAGCCTCTCCGACCTACCCCGCCTTCGCCTGCCCGGACTGATACGCCCCGACGCCGTCCCCCAGCTTCGCGTTGTTCTGTTCACGCAGCCGCGCCGCGGCCTCGTCGTAGAGAAAGGGCAGGAAGGCGTAGCGTCGCCCGGCCGTGACCGGCAGCGCCTGGTGCAGCAGGGAGCAGGAGAACACCACCGCCCCTCCCGTCGGCGCCCGCCAGGATCGCGGCCCGTATTCGGGGAAGCGCAGCTCGCCGCCTTCGAAATCCTCGGCGTTGAGGTTGATCGTCACGGCGAAGCGGCGGTGCGCCGTGCCGGCCGTGGTGTTGTCGCGATGGGCGCCGAAATGGCCCCGCTCGGCCGAATCGTAGCAGGCGACGATGTAGCGCTCCATGCGGGTCGCGTGGAAATGGTGGACCTTCAGCAGTTCGGGCACGACGCGACGCAGGATGGCGTTACGCGCGGCGATGCGCAGGCCCTCATCGGCGATGGCACAGTCGGCGCGGCGCTTCAGCGCGGGATCGAAGACGCCGACGGTCTTGCCGTTCACCTCCCGCATGAAGCCGGAGGGCGTGCCGCCCTGTTCCTCGTAATGCGCGATCAGGGCGCGGCACAGCCCGGGGTCGAAGATGCGCGGCAGCACCAGCACCGGCGGCGGGATGTCGATGCCGCCATGCTGCACGGCCGGCGGCAGGGCGGCGATGTGGTTCAGCATCGCCTCGACCTGGCTGAGCGGGCGTGTCTCGATCACGCGCAGCATGGGATCCAGCAGGACGAAGGCCGGGGCGTAGACCTCAGACCCCTCGATCCGGTCCGGATCCTTGCGGATCACGCCGTAGTCGCGACCGACCTTGCCGTTCAGGTCGAACAGGAAGCGGATGCCGGGCAGCGAAGGCTGGACGCGCCCCTGCTCGCGATCGGCCGGATCGACGCTGATGCCGAAGAAGCAGGCGTTCTCGTCATCGAACAGGGCGCGGCGGGCAGCTACCGCGGCCAGCGCGGCCTGTGCCTCGGGCCGCGCCGCGGACCCGATGAAGGCCAGCAGCACGTAGCGGCCAGCCACGGAATGGAAGGCGTAGTTCGGGTTGTCCGTGGAGGGCAGGGAGAACCAGGGGGCGGGATCGCCGGGGTGAAGGGTCATGGCGGGGAAGGCTATTTCGCGCCAGCGTCGTTCGGCAACGGGCATCATCCCTTCACCGCACCGGCCGTCAGCCCTGCCACGATGCGGCGCTGGAAGACCAGCACGAGCAGGATCAGCGGCACCGTCACGATCACCGACGCCGCCATGATCCGCCCCCAGGGCAGTTCGAAGCTGCTCGCCCCACTGATCAGCGCGATGGCGACCGGCACGGTGCGCATGTCGTCCGTCAGGGTGAAGGTCAGGGCGAAGAGGAACTCGTTCCAGGCGGCGATGAAGGCGAGCAGCCCGGTCGTCGCCAGCGCCGGGCCCATCAGAGGCAGGAAGACGCGCGTCAGCACCACCCAGGGCGTGGCGCCGTCCATCACGGCGGCTTCCTCGAGCTCGCGCGGCATTTCCCGCATGAAGGTGGTCAGCACCCAGACGGTGAAGGGCAGCGTGAAGATCAGGTAGGAGAAGACCAGGCTTCCGAGCGAATTGTAGAGGCCGAGCCAGCGGATCAGCTCGAACAGCCCCGACAGCACCGCGACCTGCGGGAACATCGACACGGCGAGGATCGCGGCGAGCAGCACGCCGCGCCCGCGGAAGGCGACGCGCCCGAGCGCGAAGGCGGCAGTGGCGCCGAGGCACAGCGACACCGCGACGACGGATGTGGCGACGATCACCGAATTGAGGATGTTCCGCCCGAAGGGCCGGTCGCGGAAGACGGCGACGTAGTTGCCCCAGGCCGGGTGGGCCGGCCAGGGCTCTGCCCCGAACAGCGCACTGCCCGATTTCAGCGAGGTGACGATCGCCCAGTAGAAGGGGAACACTGTGTAGAATGCGATCAGCAGCATCAGCAGCACGAAGAGCACGCGCCCGATGTGGCGGCGCAGCCGGCGCGCGCTCATCGCCCGCCCTCCGCCGCGCCGAGCCGCACCCGCCCGGCCGTGAGCAGCAGCGCGGTGGCGAGCGCGATGATCAGGAACAGCCCCGTCGCCGCGGCCGATCCGAAGCCGATATCCTGGAACTCGACGAGCTGCTGGCGCGCATAGACGGACATGGACGCCGTCGCCGCGCTGTTGCCGGTCAGCACATACATCAGGTCGAAGACGCGCAGTGCATCGAGCGTGCGGAAAATGACCGCGACCATCAGCGCCGGGCGGATCAGCGGCAGGGTCAGGCGGAAGAAGCGCCCCACCGGGCCGAGACCATCGATATCCGCGGCCTCGTAGATCTCATCCGGCAGCAATTGCAGTGCGGCGAGGATCAGCAACGTCATGAAAGGCGTGGTCTTCCACACATCCACCGCGACCACCGCCCACAGCGCGAGGTCCGGATCCGCCGTCCAGGCCAGCGGCCGTTCGACGAGGCCGAGCGCGAGCAACGCCTGGTTCACGACCCCCACCTGGTCGTGCAGCATCCAGCCCCAGATCTGCGCCGAGACCACGGTCGGAATCGCCCAGGGGATCAGCATCGCCGCGCGCAGCATGCCGCGCCCGCGCATGCGTTCGTTCAGCGCGAGCGCGATGACGAGGCCGAGCAGCGTCTCGCAGGTGACGGAGGCCACCGCGAAAACCACGGTGTTGCGCACTGCGTTCCACCAATCCGGGTCCTCGATCAGCAGCAGGTAGTTGGACAGCCCGACGAAGGCCGGTGCGGCGGTCTCGTCGAGCCGTGCATCGGTCAGCGAGAACCAGATGGTCCGCGCGAGCGGCCAGCCGGCGACGAGCAGCACCGCCACCACCGCCGGCAGCAGGAACCACCAGGCCGCGCGGCGCCGTTCCAGTGCGAGCGCCGAAAGCCCGGCGCTCATCACCACCCCCCGGCGCGTTGAAGCCGTTGCAGCCGGGCGGCGAGCCGATGCAACGTGGACGCGGCTTCGGCGCGGCCACTCAGCACGGTGTGGACGGCGTTGCGGAACTCCGCGGAGACCTGATTGTAGTGCGTGCCCGTCGCGGCGGAGGGACGCGCCACCGCATTCTCGAAGGTGTCGCGCAGCGCGCCGAAGAAGGGGTTGGCGGCCAGCACCTCGGGGTCGTCATACAGGTCGCGCCAGGTCGGATTCAGCCCGCCGGCGATGGCGCGCCGCTTCTGCTCGGCGCGCGAGGTCAGATAGACGACCAGCGACGCCGCCTCCTCCGGATGCTGCGAGTAGCGCGACACGGCAAGCTGCTCGCCACCCAGAGTCGCGCTGTGCCGGCCATCCGGGCCGCCGCCCCGCGGCAGCACCGCGACGCCGACCTTCCCGCGCACCGGGCTGTCCTCGGCATTCAGCAGTGGCCAGGCATAGGGCCAGTTGCGCATGAAGACGGCGTTGCCGGGCTGGAAGACGGCGCGCGTCTCCTCCTCGGCATAGTTCAACACGCCGAAGGGCGCGATGGTGCCGATCCAGCCGGCGGCCTGCGCCAGCGCGGCGGCGGCCTGAGGGTTGTCGATGGTGATGCGGCCCTCGGGATCGACGATGGTCCCGCCGCCATGGCTGTTCACCCATTCCAGGGCGTTGACCGTCAGCCCCTCATAGGCGCGGGCCTGGAAGACGAAGCCCCACATCCGCGCGTGGCCGGCGGCGCGCTCGGCGTCGGTGATGCGCTGCGCCGTCTCGGTCAGCTCGGCCCAGGTTTCGGGCACGCGGCGGCCATATGACTCCAGCAGGTCGCGACGGTAGTAGAGGACGCCCGCGGCGGTGAACCAGGGCAGCGCCACGAGCCGGCCGTCCACCATGTCGTTCTCGATCATCGCGGCAAACTGCGCGGCGCGGTCGCCCTCGCTCAGCCGGTCGGACAGATCCACCAGGTGCCGGGCGAGGATGCCGGGCCAGACCACGTCGATCTGCAGGACGTCGATGTCGGGCGACCGCGCGGCCAGCAATTGCTGATACAGGGCCAGCCGCTCCGTCGCGCCCGCCGGCGTCGAGATCATCGATACGCGATTGCCGGTCTCGCGCGCCCAGGTCTCGGCGCCCTCGCGGCAGAGCTGCGCCTCGATCCCGACCGCGCCGCAGGACACGGCGAGCGTGACCTCGGCGCGCGCCGGCAGTGTCGTGATCAAGGCGCAGAACAGCGCCAGGGCGGCTCGCATGTCTGGCCCCTCCCTCCCGGTAGCCCGCGGAGTGTAACGCGGGTCGGTGGGAAGGGTTGAATCGGCCCCCGTTTAGCGCCTGGCGAGCCGCCGCGCGAAGACCAGCGCCAGCCCGCCCAGCCCGAGCGCATAGAGCAGGTTCATCGCCGCCATCGACACCGGCAGGCCGGGGATCAGGTAGGTCGGTTCGTCGCAGGGCTTGGCCGGCGCCACGGCAAGGCTGCGCATCATGTCGTCGATGCTCTGCGTCGCCGGGCCGGCGGTCGGGGCCGCGCAGCCTGGCAGGGGGGATGGCCACCAATGCTGCTCGACCCCCACATGCAAGGCGGCGATGGCGCCGGAAACGAGGATGCTGACCCCGGACAGCGCCACCAGCGCCACCCGCAGGCGCCCCGGCAGCACCACGCCGAGTGCGGCCAGCACCGCCGCGATGCGATAGGGCCATCGCTGCCACAGGCACAGGATGCAGGGGGCGAGACCCCACCAGCTCTCGCTGGCCTGGGCGAAGAGGGGGGCGGCGATCGCGAGGACCGCGATCAGCAGGGCATAGGGCATGGCAGCGTTCTCGCGCCGCGGCGCCGCCGGCGCAACTGGACCGGCGGGCGGACCGCGCCTGGGACAGATACCGCCCGGCCGGAATCACCCGGGCGGGTGAAGATGCCCGCGCAAACGAAGCGAGAACGGTTCCACCCTCGCTGGAACCGCTCTAGCCTCCCCGCCGCGACCATCGGGGGAATGCCATGCTGAAGCTGTGGGGCCGGGCGAGTTCGAGCAATGTCATGAAGGTCCTCTGGGCCCTCACCGAACTTGGCCTGGATTACGAGCGCATCGACGCCGGCGGCGCCTTCGGCAAGACCAAGGACCCCGCCTACCGCGCCATGAACCCCATGGGCCTGGTCCCGACGCTCGAGGAGGAGGACGGCTGGTCGGCCTGGGAGAGCAACACGATCTGCCGCTACCTGTGCAACGCGCATGCGCCGGGCAGCACGCTGTATCCGACCGAACCCCGCGCCCGCGCGGCGGTCGAGACCTGGATGGACTGGCAGACCAGCCACCTGACCTCCCCGCTGGTGACCATCTTCTTCACCCATATCCGGGTGCCCGAGCCCGATCGCGACTGGGCGGCGGAGAAGAAGGCGCGCGAGGATGCCGGCCGCCTGTGGAAGATCGTGGACCGCGCGCTGGAAGGGAAACGCTTCCTCTGCGGGGATCACGTGACGCTGGCGGACATCGCGCTCGGCTGCTGGGTGTATCGCTGGTTCGCCCTGCCGATCGAAAGGCCGGACCTGCCGAACCTCGCGCGCTACTATGAGGCGTTGAAGACGCGGCCCGGCTTCGTGACGCACGTCGCCCTGCCGCTGGAGTGAATGCCAGGCAGGGGGACCCAACCCCCCGCCTGAGGAACGGAGGAAACGAACCATGGCGGCGACAACGACCAGTCACGCGAAGGACGCCCATTTCGAACGGGGGCTGCGTGCCTTCTTCGAATACCGCGACCTCGGCATCAGGCAGGCCACAGAAGGCGCCTTCGGCGCCCATGTGATCCGCGCCATCCCGGGCGAGCATGCCACCGGCCAGTGGCACACCCACGACCTGCCCTTCCAGATGTTCTTCGTGCTGAAGGGCTGGGTGAAGTTCGAGTACGAGGATATCGGCGAAAAGACCTTCCAGGCCGGGGATTGCTGCTACCAGCCCCGCCTGGTCCGGCATCGCGAGATCGACCATTCCGAGGATGTCGAAATCCTGGAGATCACCGGCCCTGCCGAGTTCGAGACGAAGAACGTCCCGGCCCCGGAAAAGGCCGCGGCGGCGGAGTAACCTCCGCCGGGCTGGACGGCGTTCCCTGCCCCGGCTACCTGGGGGACGGCGCAGGCCCCTGCGACGGAACGTCGGATGCAGGCGGTTCAAAGGGGGTTGGGCGTCGACACGACGCCGCATCGCAGAGGGCGTTGAAGTGGCGTTGTTCGACCCAGGGTTGGCACGCTAGAAGACGGATTGCCGAGGACGTGTCGCCGGGTGCAAAGGGCGAAGGTCGGACTCGGCGGCAAGGCGCGGGCGTGGCGGAATTGGTAGACGCAGCGGACTCAAAATCCGCCATCCGCAAGGATATGTCGGTTCGAGTCCGACCGCCCGCACCACCCACAGGCTTTGCCCTCAGAAGAAGACGCCGCAGTGTCTGTTTTTGTCGGCGCGGATCCTAATACTTCGAAGGGCGAAGACGACTGACCTGGCGCTCCCGATCCTTCGTGTCCAGCGTCGTGAAGAAAATCGGGCCGAACCGCGTAGGCCGCGTCGATCCCCCTTGCCGAGCGTCTGGTGCCCGCCGCCGGACTCGAACCGGCATGACCTTGCGGTCTGCGGATTTTAAGTCCGCTGCGTCTACCATTCCGCCAGGCGGGCGCCGGTCTTTCTCGGCGGTGCAGATGGCCGCGATGCCGACCCTACCTGCTCGTCCGAAGAGGGACGAGTATCCTTGTACTAGGTGCCCTCTGTCACGGGGGGTTCGCCAGGCACCACGATCTTCGTCGGCGCCAACAGGGCCAGCCCGCCATCCTCCCGCGCCCCCAGCGCATGCAGCCAGAAATGCCGCTCGGCATCATCCATCGCCCCCATCATCGGCGACGGCGCCGAGAGAATGCGCAACCCGCCGCTCTGCCCCATCCAGTCCACATGCCGGTGCCCATGCATCACCAGGATGCGCGGTGCAAAGTGACGCAGTCGCTGCAACGCCCAATGCCCGTTGACCAGCGCCGTGCCGATCCGGTCGGCGAGTTTCGCGCCAGGCCGCGGATATTCCGCCAGGTGATGATGGATCGCGACCAGCCATCGCGCGGCCGGCCATTGCGCCATGGCGGCCTCCGCCGCCCGCAATTGATCCATGGCAAGAATACCGAGCGCATTGGTGAAGGAGAAATGCGTCTCGGCATTCGAATCGAGCAAGACCACGCCCAGCCCGTCCGGCGTCGCAGGCGGCGCGATCAACGGAAAGGCTTCGTTCCAGACCGCGCGTGCGGCGAGACCTGCCCGCATCCCGCCCGCATCCATGAAGCGCGCCAGCGCAGCGCCTCGGCCACCCGCTTCCAGCCAGGCATCCAGCGTCGGTCCGATCCGTCGGGTCGCCCGATCGACCACATGCACGCGCCCGCCCTGCAGCCGCGCCATGGCGGACAGGAACCGCAGCCGCCGCAGCGCCCCGCCCGGCGCCGTAGGCAATTCGAGCCGCGACGGGTTGGCACGATCCACGATGTTCACATCGTGGTTGCCGGGAATGATCAGGATGCGATCGCGCAGCGTGGGATGCCGGGCAACGGCCTCATCGAAGGCGATGAACTCCGCATTGCGCGCGGCATCGGTGATGTCGCCGGAGATAAGCACGACATCGATGGGCTGTTGTGCGTCCTCCGCCTCCAGCAATTCCAGCACGCGATCGAAGCGCGCATTCCCGCGTGGCCCATCGCGGCCGCACTCCAGACGGAAGCCATAGGCATCGCCGACCAGATGGATGTCGGACAGATGGGCGACGCGCCAACGCGCCTCACCCGGTTCCGGCGCAACGATGTCCTCCGGCGTACCCGCCAGAGCCTCGGCGATGCTCCAGGCCGGCGCGCCGATCATCAGATAGACGGCGATCACCCAGACCCCGTTGCGGATGGCGTCCAGCACGATGCCGGGAATGTCCCCACGGCCGAAGGCCGCGACGCGCAGCGTCGGCAGCGGCCCCGCCCACCAGGCGACTGCGGCGCCCAGCAGCGCAATCAGTACGCCGGCGAGCAGCCCCGCGTCGCGCCGCGTCACGGCAAGCGGGCGACCCGGCGCGGCCGATTCGACGGCGAGCCGCGTCGCCTCCCGCAGCGCGGTGTAGAGCGGCTGCACCAGGCCGGCATTCAGCGCCCAGAAATTCCGCTCCACGACGCGAAAGAGGATGCGCCCCCACCGCCAGGCGACGAAGCCCGCAATCAGGGCGAAGCAGATCAGCGCCGCGGCCACGCCGAAGCGCGCCACGCCGTGCCAGGCCGTGTCGCTCAGCCACACCACCACCTTCGGCATCGCCCCCAGCAGCAGGGCCGGCAGCACCAGCAGCATCGTCGCGGCGAGGACCAGCTTCGGCAGGCTGATCTCCAGCAGCATGCGCGAGGCATGGCCGAGCAGCGAATGGTGCGAGGTGCTCGAGGCATCATCCTCGAGGTCGCCCTGTCGTGGATCGGCGAAGCTCATGCCCAGGCCCTTCACGCCAGCATCCGACCCCGGCCAGTACGCGGCACGGCGTCGGTACACAAGCGCAAGTTCGGTCCGCGGCGGAACGGCCGCCAGGGGCGGCCGTTCGGCGTCGTCAGGCCTCGCTGCCCGCCGACTTGCGCCCGAAGCGCCGCTTCGACCATTCCCGCATGGTCTGGAAGACGACGTAGAGCATCGGGATGACGAAGATGCCGATCACCGCCGCCCCGATCATGCCGCCGAACACCGCCGTGCCCACCGCGCGGCGGGACAGCATGGCGGCCCCCGTGGCGAAGACCAGCGGCACCAGCCCCAGGACGAAGGCGATGGAAGTCATCATCACCGCCCGGAACCGCAACCGCGCGCCGATGATCGCGGCGTCGCGGATCGACAGGCCTTCCTCGCGCTTCTCCTTGGCGAATTCGACGATCAGGATGCCGTTCTTCGCCGCGAGAGCGATCAGCACCACCAGGCCGATCTGGGCATAGATGTCCAGCGACATATGGGCGACGAACAGCGCCCCGAAGGCCGCCAGCACGCCGACCGCCACGGACAGCAGCACCGGCACCGGGATGACCCAGGACTCATACAATGCCACCAGGAACAGGTAGGCGAACATCACCGCGAGGGCGAGGATGTAGACCGTCTGCCCAGAGGCGAGCTTTTCCTGATACGCCGTGCCGGTCCATTCATAGCCATAGCCGCGCGGCAGCACCCGGGTGGAGAGCGCCTCCATCGCCGCCAGCGCATCGCCCGAGGACACCCCGGGCCGCGGCGAGCCATTGATCGAGATGGCGCGATAGTTGTTGTAGCGGAAGATGGTCTGCGGGCCGATGCGCGTCTCGACATCGGCGACCGCGCGCAACGGGACCATCTCGCCGCGGTTGTTGCGCACACGGATGCGCCAGATGTTGTCCACGTCGCGGCGATCCTGCGCCTCCGCCTGGAGGTTCACCTGCCAGGTGCGGCCGAACAGGTTGAAGTCGTTGACGTAGAAGCCGCCCAGCGTCGCCTGCAGCGTGGTGAAGACATCCGAGATGCGCAGCCCGAGCGCCTGCGCCTTCTCGCGATCGAGGTTGAGGTAGAGCGTCGGGTTCGTCGCGTTGAAGGTGGAGAAGACGGCGGTGAGCTGCGGGTCCTGGTTGGCCGCCACCACCAGCGACAGCATGACCGCGCCGAGTTCGGCCGGCGGCCGCCCTTCATAGTCCTGCAGGATGTATTCGAAGCCGCCGCCGGTGCCGAGGCCGATGATCGGCGGCAGGTTGAAGGCGAAGACATTCGCCGTCCGCACCGCCTGGCCGGCCCCGAAGACGCGCCCGATCGCCGCCTGGACGGACATCGCTGCCGACATGCGGTCGGCGAAGGGCTTCAGACGTGCCACGAGGAAGGCAGAGTTGGACTGCGCCCCGCCATCGATCAGGGAGAAGCCGACGATCGCGAGCGTTCCCTGCACCGAGGGGATCTGCTTCAGGATCTCCTCGACCTGCACCACCGCCTCGCGGGTGCGGGAGACCGAGGCGCCCTGCGGCAACTGCACCTGTACGAAGAAGGCGCCCTGATCCTCCTGCGGCAGGAAGCCGGACGGCGTGATCTTCGACATCTCCCAGATGCCGAAGAAAAAGCCACCCGTCAGCACGATGGACAGGATCGCGACGCGCACCAGCCGCGACACGATGCCGGCATAGCGGTCGCGCACCCAGTCGATGCCCCGCAGCCAGCGTCCCATCAGCCCCGGCCGGTGCCCGCCGGCATGGGGATGCGGCCGCAGGAAGACGGAGCAGAGCGCCGGTGAGAGCGTCAGCGCGTTGATGGCACTGATCACCATCGCGGCGCTGATCGTCACCGCGAACTGCCGGAACAGCTCGCCGGACAGGCCCGGGATGAAGCCAATCGGCACGAAGACGGACAGCAACACCAGGGTGATGGCGATGATCGGCGCGGTGATCTGCGCCATCGCCTTCTTGGTGGCTTCCGCCGGTGTCAGGTGCGGCTCCTCCTCCATCACCCGCTCGACGTTCTCGACCACGACGATGGCGTCATCCACCACGATGCCGATGGCGAGCACCATGGCGAGCAGGGAGATGGTGTTCGCCGAATAGCCGAGCGACAGCAGGATGATGAAGGACCCGATCAGGCTGACCGGCACCGCGATGGTCGGGATGATCGTCGCCCGGAAATTCCCGAGGAACAGGAAGACGACGATGACGACGAGGATGAAGGCCTCGAGCAGCGTCTTGATCACCTCATGGATCGTGTCGTTCACGAAGTCCGAGGTGTCGAAGAAGATCCGGTGGTTCACGCCTTCCGGATAGCGGGAGCGCATCTCCTCGAGCGCCAGTCGGACATTCTCCGCCGCCGTCACGGCATTGGCGCCGGGCTGGAGGTACACGCCGAAGGTCACGGCCGGCTTGCCGTCGAAGCGGCTTTCCGTGTCCATGCTGGCCGCGCCGAGCTCGACGCGCGCGACATCGCGCACCCGCAGCACCGACCCGTCCGGGTTGGCGCGGATCAGGATGTCGCCGAACTGCTCCGGCGTGGTCAGCCGCCCCTGGGTCTCGAGGTTGATCTGGAACTGTTGGTCATCCGGCATCGGCCGGGCGCCAAGTCGTCCCACCGGCGCCTGGACATTCTGCTGCTGGATCGCCGCCACCACGTCAGAGGGCGTGAGGTTGAGGCTGATCAGCTTGTCCACCTCGAACCAGATGCGCATGGAGTAGTCCATGGCACCGAACAGGTTCACCTGCCCGACGCCCGGCACGCGCGCCAGCCGGTCGATGATGTTGATGGTGGCGTAGTTCGACAGGAACAGCGGCGAATGCTCGCCGCTCTCGGAATACAGGAAGATGAACTGCAGCACCGCCGAGGATTGCTTGCGGACGGTCACACCCTGCCGCTGCACTTCCTGCGGCAGGCGGGCGAGCGCCGCCTGCACGCGGTTGTTCACGTTGACGGTGGCAAGATCCGGATTGGTGCCGAGCTGAAACGAGACATTGAGGCTGTAGGACCCGTCATTGGCGCTGTTCGACCGCATGTAGATCATGCGGTCCACGCCATTGACCGACGCTTCGATCACCTGCGCCACGGTCTGTTCCACGACCGCGGCCGAGGCGCCGGGAAAGCGCGTGGTCACCGAGACCTGCGGCGGCACGATGTCCGGAAGCTGGGAGACCGGGATGCGGAGCATCGCCAGGACGCCGGCAAGCGCCGTGACGATGGCGATGACCATCGCGAGACGCGGACGGTCGACGAAGACGGCGGAGAACACGCGCGGTCAGCCCCGGCCCGGCGTGGCCCGTGGGCCTGGTGGTGCCCCGGCGGGCGCGGGATTCACCGGCTGGCCGGCGCGCACGCGCTGGATGCCCTCGACGATGACTTTCTCGCCGCCCTCGAGGCCCGCTTCGATCACCGCGGTCTGGCCGGAGGATCGCCCAAGCGTGACATTGCGACGCTGTGCGACGTTGTTCTCGCCCACCACGAAGACATAGGATCCCTGCTGGTCCTGCAATACAGCAGCACGCGGCAGGGTGATGGTCATCACCGGTTCCGCGCCTTCCAGAAAGACCGTGACGAACTGTCCATCCACCAGCTCGCGCGGCGTGACCGGCGTAGAGCCTTCGGTTTCGCGGCGGACGGGGTTCGGGATCAGCGCGCGGACCAGAATGGTGTCCGTGTTGCGATCAATCTGGTTGTCGACGAAGTCGACGCGGCCGACCTGGCCGTACATGCGGCCATCCGCCGTCCGGATGCGCACGCGCACCGCATCGGGTCCGCCGCGGCCCTCGAATCGGTCGCGCAGTTCCAGAGCCGTGCGCTGGCTGACGGTGAAGGCGACGCGCATCGGGTCCTGGCTGACGATGGTCGCCAGCGTGCCGGTGTCGGGCCCGACCACATTGCCGATGGTGAGGTTGGTGCGCCCGATCTGCCCGGCGATGGGCGAGACGATGTCGGTGTAGCCGAGGTTGATCTGCGCCACCCGCACCGCCGCCTGGGCCGAGAGCACCTGGGCCTGCCCCGTGCGTTCCGCCGCCTGGGCGTTGTCGAGCGCGACCTGCGTCCCGGCGCCCGTCGAACGCAGTTCCCGCGCCCGCGCCAGCGCGACGCGCACATTCTCGAGCTGCGCCTGGGCCGAGGCAAGATTCGCCTGCGCCTGTTCGAGCTGTGCCTCAAAGGGCGCGCGTTCCAGGCGGTAGAGCACCTCGCCCTCGGTCACGTCGCCGCCTTCGCGGAACAGTCGCTCCTGAATGAAGCCGGTGACGCGGGCGCGGATGTTCACGCGGTCCGTCGCCTCGACACGGCCGACGAATTCGCTCGTCTCGGTGATGGGACGACGTTCGGCGGTGACGACACCGACGGCAGGCGGGCCCTGCGGACCGAATTGAGCAGCGGCAGGCTGCACGCCGGCGAGGAGCAGAGCCAGCGCGCCGGCGACAAGGCGGTTCATGTACGTCTTCCAGACCAGAACGAGCGAGACATGTCGCGACGTCGTGCGGCGCGTCAAGCATGACGTGCCGCATGGCGTGCGGATAGGTGCCCCGCCATTGTGTGGTGCACGCCGCGCCTGCGAGCAGACGCGCCGTTACGACATCAATGCGTCACGAAGACGGGACAGGGCGCTGCGGTCAGCAGGCGCTCGGTCAGGGACCCGGTGAACAGGGCGCGCAGCCCGCGATGCTCATAGGCGCCCATCACCAGCATGCGGGCGGGCATGGCAGTCGCCTCGGCGAGCAGCGCCTCCAGCGGGTGGCTGCCTTCGACGGCCACCGCCTCGGCGGCAAGGCCATGGTGACGGAGATATGCCGCACCTTCCTCGGCCAGGCGCCGCGCTTCCGCCGGTTTGTCATCGACGGAGAGCACCCGGACGGCCGCCCCATCCCCGAGGCCGAGCAGCGCGAAAAGCTGCAAGGTCCGCATCGCCGGAACCGAGCCATCGTAGGCCACCAGGATGTCGCCCCCGACCGCCGGGCCAGGCGGGACCACCAGCAGGGGCCGGGCGCCCTCACGCAGCAGATCCTCGATCACCGGGGCCAGGCCCTCGTCATTCTGTTCCAGCCCCAGGGTCGAATCGCGGCCGATCACGATCACGTCATGAGTCGCGCTGGCCGCCAGCAGGGCGGGGGCCGGCGCGTCGGTCAGGCGCAGCCGCGTGAAGGGCGTTTCCTCGGCGGCCTGGGTGCAGGCGGAAAAGGCGGCCTCGGCCTCGGTCTCCAGGCGCTTCGCGCGGGCGGCGTCGCGGCGTTCCTTGAACGCGGCGGCGCCGGGCGGGACGGCCTCGTTCGCATCCTTCACATGCGGCCAGTCGAGCACCGTCGCCGCCGACAGCGTCGCACCGGTGGCGCGCGCCAGGGCGAGCGCCAGGTCCCGCGCCGCGACGGCGCCTGCGGTGTCATCGAGCGCGACCAGGATGCTGCGGATCATGCGATGGTGTCTCCGAGAGCCATGCTACCCGCCCTGCCCCGTATCGCCAACGCGGGCCGGCTCAGCGCGGCCCGGGCAGGCGCGGGAAGGCCAGGCTGACCAGGATCAGCCCCGCCGCGAAGACCAGCAGCGCCGCGCCGATGCCGCTCGCCGCCGCCGCGACACCGGAGATCGCCTGCATCACCGCCGCCCCCCCGAAGAAGGAGATGTTCATCGCCGACAGCGCGCGCCCGACGCGTTCCGGCGGCATGGCCGCGCGCACCAGCGCGAAGCAGATGACCTGGGAGGAGATCAACAGCCCGAAGACGGTCAGCAGCACCGCATCGGCGGCCACACCCCAGCCCAGCAGCCCGCCGGCCACGATCAGGATGATCGCCAGCGCCGCGCCGAGATGCCCCGCCACCATCAGCGCGGCGCGGTGACGCTGGAAGCGCCGTTCCAACACCCCGGCCAGGGCCGGTCCCGCGATCAGCGCCGCCGTGCAGAACAGCAGGACATTGCCGGCGGGAACGCGGGCGAGCCCCTTCACCTCCATCAGCCACGGCCCGCCCCACAGGCCACGCACCCCGAGCACCGCGGCGAAGGAGGCGAAGGCGATGACCACCGGCCCGCGGATCGCGGACGAGAGCAGGAGGCCGACGACGTCGCGCGCATCGTCCAGCACCCCGCGTCGGGCCTGGAGCGGGGCGCTAGTCTCACGCACCACGGCGAAGACCGCGACCGCCGCGCCGATCGCGAGCAGCGCGCAGGCGACATACCCCGCCCGCCAGCCGGCATGGTCCACCAGCAGCGCCAGGGGGCTCGCCGACAGCAGCATGCCGGTATTGCCGAAGGCCTGGATCACCCCGCCCCACAGGCCGAATCGCTGCGGCGGCAAGGTCTTCGCGGCATAGGTGACGGGACACATCAGCATCCCCGAACAGCCGATGCCGAGCACGATCTGTGCCACCAGCATCGACCACGGCCCCATCGCCACGGCGCCGAGCGCCGAACCCACCGCCGCGATTGCGAGCAGCGCGAGCGCCGTCGGCTTCACGCCATAGCGGTCGAGCGCCACGCCCACCGGCAGCATCGCCAGTGCGAAGGCCGCCGGAAAGGCACCCGTCAGCGCCGCAAGCCCATCCGCCGTGACACCGAGATCCCGCTGCAAGACATCCGCCGCCATCGCCGGCAGCGTCCGCACCGCGTTGGAAAACACATGCCCGAGCGTGAGCGCGAGTACCGACAGCCCGAGCAGATCCACGCAGTCAGTTCCTGAACATTTTCCCCGGATTCAGGATACCACGCGGATCGAGGCTCGTCTTCAGCCCGCGCATCACGGCCAGTGCCTCGGGCCCATGCTCCTGCTCGAGGAACTCGCGCTTGCCGAGGCCGACGCCATGCTCGCCGGAGCAGGTGCCGCCCAGCGACAGACCTTCCGCGACGATCGAACGGTCCAACGCCCAGGCCTGCTCCAGTCCTTCCTGGCTGCCCTCGGGGAACAGGATCAGGCAGTGGAAATTGCCGTCACCGACATGGCCGACGATGCAGGAGGTGAGGCCGCTCGCACGCGACTTCTCCTTCGCTCCCAGCACGGCTTCGGCGAGGCGCGAAATCGGCACGCAGACATCGGTGGTGATGCCGCGATGCCCCGGCTTGAGCGCGACCGCCGCCCAATAAGCATCGTGCCGCGCCTGCCACAGCTTGGTCCGCGCTTCCGCATCCGTCGCCCAGGCGAAGCCCGAGGCGCCGAAATCGGTCGCAATCGCCTCGACCGCCTCGGCCTGCTCCTTCACCCCGGCCTCGGTCCCGTGGAACTCCAGGAACAGGGTCGGGATCGCCGCGAAGCCCTCGAGCTTTGAATACTTGATGCAGGCCTCCATCTGGTCCTCATCGGCCAGTTCGATGCGCGCGACGGGAATGCCGGACTGCATGACGGTGATGACCGTCTCGACCGCGGCGGCGAGGGTGGGGAACTGGCACACGGCGGCCGAGACGGCCTCGGGGATGCCGTGCAGCCGCAGCCGCACCTTGGTGATGACGCCGAGCGTGCCCTCGGACCCGATGAACAGCCGCGTCAGGTCATAGCCGTTGGACGCCTTGCGCACCCGCCCGCCGGTCTGGATCACGCGGCCATCGGCCAGCACCACTTCGAGCCCCAGCACATTCTCGCGGATGGTGCCGTAGCGCACCGCATTGGTGCCGGAGGCGCGGGTCGCGCACATGCCGCCGATGGTGCAGTGGCTGCCGGGATCGACCGGGAAGAACAGGCCCTTGTCGCGCAGGAAGGCGTTCAGTTCCTGCCGCGTCACCCCCGGCTCGATGAGGCAGTCCATGTCCTCCTCGTTCACCTCCAGCACCGCCTTCATGCGGGAGAGGTCGAGCGAGACGCCGCGCCGCACCGGATTCACATGGCCTTCCAGAGAAGTCCCCGCGCCGAAGGGCGTCACCGGCACCCCGTGCTGGTGGCACAGGGCGAGCAGTCGCGACACCTCCTCGGTCGTCTCCACGAAGGCGACGGCGTCGGGCAGGGTCGGGGTGGTGGTGTCCTCGCCGCGGCTGTGCTGCTCGCGGACCGAGGCGTTGGTCGACATCCGGTCGCCGAGGAAGCCGCGCGCGGCGGCAATGACGGCATCGACGGCTGTGGTGGTGGTCGCGCTCATGGGGCTCACTCCTCCCGCTGGAGCGGGCAGGTCAGGCAATGGGGTCCGCCGCCGCCGGCGGTGAACAGGGACAGTTCGGGGTCGAGGACGGTCAGCCCCTCGGCCCGCAGCGCGGCATTCAACCGCGCCGAACCGCGGGCGGATACCACACGCCCGGCCCCGAGGGCGATGATGTTGCAGCCGAGCGTCATCGCCTCGCGATACGGCACATCGATGCAACGGATGCCATGCCCCGTCAGCCAGACGACGAAATCCGGGTCCAGCACGTCGAGGCAGGCGACCGCGAGATCCGGCGCGGCCAGGCAGAACAGCACGTCGAGATGCAGGAAATGCTCGTCGAAGCTCTCGATACGCACCTCCCAGCCTTCCGCGCGCAGCCAGGACGCGAATTGCTCGGCCCCCGCGAGGTCGGTGCGCCCGCCCGAGGCGCCGACGCAGGCGACTCCCGGCTTCAGGATGTGGATGTCGCCGCCCTCCAGCGTGCCTGCGCTGGATTTCCGCCAGAAGCACCCATCATGGAAGTCGATCAGAGCAGCATATTCCCCGCGCCGCTGCGGCCGCTCGAGCTGGCACAGCACCGGCCCCCACGGTGTGACCACCACGGAATCGCGCGTATAGGCCATGTAGGGCAGATGCGGTTCGGGCGGCAGAACATGCACCCGCGCCCCGCCTTCGCGCAGAGCCGCGACGAGTTCGCCATGCTGCGCCGCGAGCGCCATGGCCGAGGGCTGCTGCGCCCCAGCCAGGGTGCGCCGGACGATGCTGTTGGTGGGGATCCAGCGGTAGTGGTCGGGCGGGCAGACCAGCACATCGGTCAGCACGCCCGTCTCGGAGGAGACGCTCCAGGGGCTCATGACCCGCACCCTGCCCCCGCCGTCCCGGCGCGTCCAGAAGCCGGTTTGACGAGGTCCCGACCGCGTCCTAGCGTCCCTGCCATAGCAGCCAGCACAAGAGAGGAAGCGGCACCATGGCGAATGCGGTGAAGGAAGCGTGGAAGGCCGGCAAGGCCGTGGTGAATGGGTGGCTCGCCATCCCGAACGCCTTCTCCGCCGAGATGTATTCGAAGTGCGGCTGGGACAGCGTCACGGTCGACATGCAGCACGGCGTCCAGGACTACCTGTCCTGCGTGGCCTGCTTCCAGGGCATCCAGCCCTCCGGCGCGGTGCCGATGGTGCGCGTGCCGTGGAACGAACCGGGCATCGTGGGCAAGGTGCTCGACGCCGGCGCAATGGGCGTGATCTGCCCGATGGTGAACACTGCCGCCGAGGCCCGCGCCCTGGTGCAATACAGCAAGTATCCGCCGGCCGGCACGCGCTCGAACGGCCCGATCCGCGCGGGCGCCTACGGCTCCTCGGGCAACTACCAGAAGACGGCAAATGACGAGATTCTCGTCATCCCGATGATTGAGACCAAGACCGCCATCGAGAACATCAAGGAGATCCTCGACGTCCCGGGCATCGATGGGATCTACGTCGGCCCGTCGGACCTCTCCTTCTCCTATGGCAAGGAGCCGAAGCTCGACGTCGAGGACCCCGAGATCCTCGCGATCTACGACATGCTGCTGGCGGAAACCGGCAAGCGCGGCATCGCCGCCGGGCTGCACAACGGCTCCCCGGCCTATGCCAACAAGATGATCCAGAAGGGCTTCAAGCTGGTGACCATCGCCAACGAGGTCGGGCTGATGTGCCAGGCCGCGACGGCGGCCGTGAAGGCCGCGCGGGGCGGCTGAGGCATGGACGGCGCGGCTCCGCGGCGCCCGAGCCGCGCCGATTTCCGGTTCTTCCTGCCGCATCGGGTTCGCTACGTCGAACTCGACACGCAGGGCATCGTGTTCAACGGTCACTACCTCGCCTGGTATGATGAGGCCGTGTCGGACTACATCCGTGCCGCCGGCTATTCCGACGAGATGCGGGTGACGGGCGCCGATTTCCACGTCGTTCGCGGTCTGGTCGAATACAAGGTTCCGATCGGCCGCAAGGCGGAGATCGACATCGCCGCGCGCTGCACCCGCATCGGGCGCTCCTCCATCGCCTTCCTGCCGGCAGTCTTCCCGAAGGGCGGCGACACGCTGCTCGCGACCGGAGAGATCGTCTGGGTGCTGACCGACCAGGCGACGCGCCGCCCGATCCCGATCCCGGACGCCCTGCGCACCATCCTTGGGGTCTTTGAGGGGATGGATTTCGGCGCCGGCCCGTAGGACGCTGCCGCAGAACAGCGGAATATCGGGGATGGAAACGGATTTTCTCGTCATCGGCGCCGGCTCGGCCGGCTGCGTCGTCGCCGCACGTCTGGCCGAGGCCGGCCGTCGCGTCACCCTGCTCGAAGCCGGGCCCAAGGACCGCCATCCCTGGATCCACATCCCCGCCGGGATGCTGAAGCTCCTGCAGAACCAGAAACTGGTGAACTGGGGCTATGTCGCCGAACCCGACAAGGCGGTGAACGCTCGCGAGATCCGCTGGCCGCGCGGGCGCACGCTGGGCGGGACGTCGTCGATCAACGGCATGCTCTATGTCCGCGGCAATCCGGCGGATTTCGACATCTGGGCGCAGATGGGCTGCCGCGGCTGGTCTTATGCCGACGTCCTGCCCTTCTTCCGCCGCAGCGAGACCTACCGCAACGGCGGCGACCCTGAATACCGCGGCACCGATGGCCCGTTGCAGGTGGAGGACTACCGCACCATCCTGCCTCTGACCCATCGCTTCATCGAGGCCGCGCAGCGGGCCGGCCATCCCTTCCGCAAGGACCTGAACGGGGCGGAGCAGGAGGGCGTCGGCTATTCCCAGATGACGCGCATCGGCCGCTGGCGCGGATCGACGGCGCGCACCTACCTCGCCACCGCCGGCGACCGCGTGCAGGTGGTGACCGAGGCCCAGGTCGGCCGCCTGCTGTTCGACGGCCGGCGCTGCACCGGCGCCGAATACCGCCAGGGCGACGCGCTGCGCCGCATCACCGCGACGCGCGAGGTCATCCTGTGCGGCGGCGCCGTGAACTCACCGCATCTGCTGCAGATGTCCGGCATCGGCCCGGCAGAGCATCTGCGTGCGCTCGGCATCGCGGTGCTGAGCGACCTGCCCGCGGTCGGCGCCAATCTGCAGGACCACTTCGTGTCCCGCGTGCAGCATCGCGTGAAGGATGGCGTCAGCACCAACCAGCTCGCACGTGGCCTGCGTCTTGCCGGGGAGGTCGCGCGCTTCTTCCTGCGCGGCAATGGCGCGCTGACCTTCGGCGTCACCACCGCCCAGGTCTTCGCCCGGTCGCGCGAGAGCCTGGCCAGCCCCGACCTGCAATTGCTGTTCACGCCCGCCTCCTACGCACTCGGCCAGTTCGGCGTGCTCGAGAAGGAGCCCGGCATGACCTGCGCCGTCTGCCCGGTGAAGCCAGACAGCCGCGGCACGGTGCTGGCGCGCTCCGCCAATCCCTTCGACAAGCCGGCGATCCGGCCGAACTACCTCTCGGCGCGGTCGGACCAGGAGCTGCTCGCCGCCGGCATCCGCATGGTGCGCGCGATCTTCGCGCAGGCGCCCATCGCGCAGCACAGCGTACAGGAAATCCTGCCCGGCCCGGGTGTCGCCTCGGATGACGAACTGCTCGCTTTCAACCGGCAATACGGCACCACGATCTACCACCCGGTCGGCACCTGCCGCATGGGCGAAGGACCGGATGCGGTGGTAGACAGCCGGCTGAAGCTGCGCGGCTTCGACGGGCTGCGGGTGATCGACGCATCGGTGATGCCGACGCTGACCACAGGCAACACCAACGCGCCGACCATCATGATCGGCGAGAAGGGTGCAGCAATGATCATCGAGGACGCGGCCTGAACCTGTCGGCGGGGGCCAGCGGGCCTCGGTCCTGATTCGGGAAACCGGGAGAGGCCTTGTTCCTCCGGGCGCGTGCCTGGTGCTGTCGTCGCAGAACTGGAGGGGCAACGCCCCTCCGTTCCCACCACAGCCAGATCATCGGGACAGTCTGAGCCGGGCGCCGCGCCGCAGGAAAAGGACCGGAACGCGCACGGTGCATCCCACAAGCGGGGCGTGCCGGTACTCCAGACCATCCGAGCGAATACGGGAGTTCGACATCGGCCGATGGCAGGAGGCACGGAGGCTCCCTGCCCCGGCAGGCTTCACATATTGTGGTCGTTCTGGTCGTGCAGCAGATCCGCCGAGATCAGCACGACCCGCCGGTTGGTGTGGTTGCGCCACCAATGCGACGTCACATGCGTCTCGGACGCGACGTCGCCCGCGCCGTGAGTGATGGGCACCGCGCAGTTCGACGCATATTCCACGATCGTGCCCTCGACGATGTAGATCAGTGCCGGGCGGTCGCCATGGCTGTGCCAGGGCACGGTTCCGCCGGGTTCGATCACCAGGCGACGCATGCGGAACTGGCGGCCCTGGATCGCGGCGGGCTCCCGCGCCACGTCGATCGAGGCGATGACCGTGTCGGTCACGCCGCGCGCCGGCTCGGTTGATACCGGACGCGCATCGGGGCGGCGCTGGTCGTCGGGGCAGGCGCCCGCCTGCGCCCCGGCGGCGCCCAGCAGACCGGTCAGGAGAAGGGCCGTGAAGCCGACGCCACGGCGCAGCGTCGGGCGGTACCGGATCGAATCCGTCATGGGATGAGTCCTCCATCAGCAGATGACCCGCCTGTCGCGGGACGGTCCGGAGGATCGGGTTCCGCGCGCGAAGCCTCCAATGCCGATCCGAAACGGACTCGATGCCGCCGGCCTATGTGCCGTCCGGGCGATGATCCTGGGACATCGCCGCGATGCATGCCGGGCGGGCGGCGCGGCTCTCGCATAGTCGCGCCGTCGCCGAGGCCAGCCCCACCGCGATCAGCATTGGCACCGCGAAATCGTGATCCGCCCCTGTGAACTCGAAGCCGAGCGTGATGGCGGTGATCGGCATGCGCTGCGACACGGCCAGGAAGGCCACCGCCCCGACCAGGGCGAAGGCTCCCTGCTCCACCGGCGACGGCCAGAGATGGCTCCATGCCATGCCCAGCAGCACGCCGGTCAGCGCCCCGATGGACATGCCCGGCGTCAGCAGCCCGCCCTCGGCGCCGGCGCGCAGGCAGGCCGTGGTCGCCAGCACCTTCAGCACCAGCAGCGTCGCGGCGAGGCGCAAGCCGAGATCACCTTCCAGCCCAAGCTGGATCGGCCCCTTGCCGTTCCCAGGCAGGGCCGGGAAGGTCATGGCCAGCACGCCGATGCCCGCGAAGACGGCCAGGCAGAATGGGATGATCCGGGCGTCCCGCGGTGCCGCCGCCCGCGCGCGCTGCGTCAGCCTCGCGAAGAGCCAGCCGCCGAGGCCGAAGACCGGCCCTGCCACCGCGGCCCAGGCCAGCAGGGAACCGCTGATACCGATCCGCGCCAGGCTGTACTGGTAGATGTCGCCGATCCCCACCCAGGCGATGCAGGCGGCGATGACGCAGCTCACCATGGCCGGCACCGCCACCGACAGCGCGAAGCTGCCGAGCAGCACCTCCAGCACGAAGATCGTGCCGCCCAGCGGTACGTTGTAGACTGCGGCCAGCCCCGCCCCCGCGCCGCAGGCGATGACGATGCGCATCTCCTCCCGCGACAGGCGCAGCAGGCGGGCGACCCGCCCGACCAGCAGGGCCGCGAGTTCCCGCGGCGCGACCTCCCGCCCCAGGGTCGAGCCCATGGCCACGGTGACGATCTGCAGCAGCACATGGCCGAGGGTCGCCCCGGCCGGCATGACCTTGCCGGGATCCGCCACGGCCGCCGAGATCGGGACCAGCTTGCGTCCGAAGCGGTACACCGCCCACCAGCCAACCCCGGCCACGGCGCCGGCGGCCGCGAGCACCTCCAGCCGCCGCTGCGGCGCGGCCCCCGTCACGCCGTCGAGGAAGGTCTCGCCGCCCACCAGCATGGTGAGGCTGTAGCCATAGGCCAGGTGCTGGATCGCGTGCAGCAGCAGGGCGAGCGACACGCCCGACACCCCGCCCGCCACCCCCGCCAGCAGTACGGCGAGGGGATAGGCGACGGCATTCCGCCGCGCGGCGCCCGCCGCCTCGGCCGAGGGGGCAGCGGCCGAATGATCCGGCGACATCGGGGCGGTCGGGGTCACGACGGCTGGGCTCCTCGGCGCCGCGTCACCGCGGGATCAGGGCGGGCACGGCCTGCCCCGAGGGTCGGGGCAGTCGCCGCCCGGGTCAATCGGCCGGTCCGCGATCCGTCCTGCCTTTCCGCAAGGCCGGTGCCGCGGCGTCGGGTTTCGATAGCCTTCCGAAACACCAGGGCGGTGCCCGAAACTTGCCTTCCGCCCCCATTCGCGCCAAAGACGCCCCCCAATCCCTATTCCCACCCCGGATTCCCTACGGAGGGCCACCCATGGCCTCGTCCTTCGACCGCATCGCCGACATCATCGCCGAGAACAGCGAAGTGCCGCGCGACAAGATCCTGCCGGACAGCCACGTCATCAATGACCTGGGCATCGACAGCCTGGACTTCCTCGACATCGTCTTCGCCATCGACAAGGCCTTCGGCATCAAGGTGCCGGTCGAGGCCTGGACGCAGGAAGTGAACGCCGGCAACGCGCCGGCCGAGCAGTATTTCGTGATGAAGAACCTGGCCGCCCGCATCGACGAGCTGGTGGCGGCCAAGGGGGGCTGAGACACCGTTTGAATGTCCGGCACCGGCCCGCACCCCTCTCGGCCGCCCATCGAGGATACTGCCGATGGGTGGCCGAGAGGGGTGCGGGCCGGTGCCGGACACGGAACGGCGCCAATCGGCGCATTTCCGAACGGTCACTGAAGGAGTGCGGGCGTGAAGCTCGAATACTTCCAGATGATCGACCGCGTCGCCGCGCTGGAAGGCGAGGCGATCGTGGTCGAGAGCACCATCCCCGACGCCTCCCCGGTCTTCGAGGGCCATTTCCCCGGCTACCCGCTGATGCCGGGCGTGCTGCTGGTCGAGACGATGGCCCAGGCCTCGGGTTGGCTGTTGCTGAAGCTCATGGACTTCGAGCGCATGCCCTTCCTGATGGGCGTGAAGGAAGCGAAGTTCCGCTCCTTCGTCGGCCCGGGAACGCCGGTGACAGTGCACGCGCAGCGCCTGCATGACGGGTCCGGCTATGCCGTGACCAAGGCGCGCATCGAAGCGAATGGCAAGCGCATCTGCGACGCGGAGCTGACCTTGCGCATCATGGATTTCCCCGCCCCCGAGCTGGCCGCCGCCATGCGTCAGCGCGGGCAGGAGCTCGGCCTCGCATGAAGAAGCAGGACGTCGTCATCACCGGCATCGGGCTGGTCTCCTCGCTCGGCGAGGGGCCGGACGCGCATTGGGACGCGCTGTCCCAGCCCGGCACGAAGCCCGTGGTGGACGAGGCAACCTTCGCGCCCTACCCGGTGCATCCGCTGCCGGCGCTCAGCCTCGACAAGCAGATCCCGAAGAAGGGCGACCAGCGGCAGATGGAGCCCTGGCAGCGCCTCGGCACCTATGCCGCCGGCCTCGCCATCGACCAGGCCGGCGCGCGAGACCTCGTCTCCGACATGCACCTCATCGTCGCCGCCGGCGGCGGGGAGCGCGACATCGCGGTGGATGAGGCGGTGGCGACCGCGCTCTGCACCACGCCCGCCGAGGAAACCGGTCCGATCCTGAACGAGAAGCTCGGCACGGAACTGCGGCCGACGCTGTTCCTCGCGCAGTTGTCCAACCTTCTCGCCGGCAACATCTCGATCGTGCATGGCGTGACGGGGTCGTCGCGCACCTTCATGGGTGAGGAAGCGGCGGCCGCCGACGCGGTGCGCATCGCCGCCGCCCGCCTGTCCGAAGGCCGCGGCGGGATCGCGCTGGTAGGTGGGGCCTATGCCTCCCAGCGCTGGGATCTCGCACTGCTCTATGGCTCGGGCAATGCGCTTTGGCGCGGGCCCTTTGCGCCAGTGTCCGCGCGTCCCGGCGATGGCGGCTTCGTCGGAGGCGCCCTCGGTGCCTTCCTGGTGCTGGAGACCGCGGAACACGCCGCAGGGCGCGGCGCGACGCCGCTCGCGAAGCTGTCCGGTGTCGCAACCGATGCCGCGCACAATCGCCCGAACCCCTCCGCCGCCGCGGCCAAGGCGCTGTGGCAGAAGCTCGGCGCGCCCTCGGGCAGCCTGGGCGTGCTGTCCGGCATGACCGGCGTGCCGGATGCCCGCGCCGCCGAGGAGGAGTTCCTCGCCGGGTTCGGCGACGCGGCCATCCGCCGCACCGGCACCTTGCTGGGCCACGGGGTCGAGGCCACCTTCCCCGCCAACGTCGCCCTCGGCGCCCTGGCGCTGTCACGCGGCGGCTTCTACCCCGCCATGGACCCGGCCGATGCCGGAGACGGCGCGGTGGAGCGCATCCTCGTCACCGGCTTCGGCCAGTGGCGCGGAGAAGCCCTGGCCCTGTTGGAGCGCGCGGCATGAAGGATCATCTCGGACGGCCGCTTGTCGCCGTCACCGGCATCGGCATCGTCACCCCGCTCGGCTGGGGCCGCGAGGAAAGCTGGGCCGCGCTCAAGGCCGGCAAGTCCGGCATCAGCCGCATCCGCCGCTTCGCGGTGGACAAGCTGCGCACCACCATCGCCGGCACCGTCGAACTGCCCGAGGAAGCGGAAGGCGCACCCCCCGTCTCCGCCGCCGTGCGCGTGGAACGCATGGCCGAGGCCGCGGTGACGGAAGCCCTCGCCCAGGCGAAGCTCGGCACCGCGGGCGCCTTTCCCGGCCCACTGATGCTCGGCATGCCGCCCGTGGAGCTGGAATGGCCGCAGCGCTTCGAGCTCGCCCGCCAGGCGAACGGCTCCGGCGCCTATCCGGCCATCACCCAGGTCGCCACCGGCCGGCGCGACATCTACGAGACCTTCATGTTCGGCGGCGTCGGCGAGCGCCTGGCCGCGCGCTTCGGCACCACCGGCGCGCCGATCGCGCTGACCACGGCGTGTGCCACCGGCGCCTCCGCCATCCAGATGGCGGTCGAGGCGATCCAGCGTGGCGAATCCGACGCGGCGATCGCGCTCGGCACCGATGGGTCCGTGCAGCCGGAAGCGGTGATCCGTTTCTCGCTGCTCTCCGCCCTCACCGCCCGCAACGACGCGCCCGAGAAGGCGTCCCGCCCCTTCGAGAAGTCGCGCGACGGCTTCGTGATGAGCGAAGGCGCGGCCGCGCTGATCCTCGAAAGCCTGGAGCACGCGACGGCACGCGGCGCCGAGGTCCTCGGCATCATCGCCGGCTGCGGCGAACGCGCGGACAGCTTCCACCGCACCCGCTCCAACCCCGACGGCCACGCCATCATCGGCGCCATGCGCAACGCCATCACCGATGCGGGCCTTGAGCCCGCCGACATCGGCTACGTCAACGCGCACGGCACCTCGACGCCCGAGAACGACAAGATGGAGACCCTGGGCATGCGCGCCGTCTTCGGCGACGCGCCGCCGCCCATCTCCTCCAACAAGTCGATGATTGGACACACCCTGTCCGCCGCCGGCGCGCTGGAAGCGGCCTTCAGCCTGCTGACCATCCGCGACCAGGTCCTGCCGCCGACCATCAACCACGACGAGCCGGACCCGACCGTGATGCTCGACGTGGTGCCGAACGTCGCGCGGCCGGTGTCCGGGCTGAAGCACGTGCTGTCGAACTCCTTCGGGTTCGGCGGGCAGAATGTTTGCCTGGTAGTGAGCGCGGCGCCTTGAGCCGAGGAGGGGCTTCGCCCCTCCCCGGACCCCACCCCACCAAAGGCCGAAAGGCCTTTGGAAACCTCCTTTAGCGCTGGTGTACCTGCGGGCCGGTTGTGCCCGGCCGACAGGGCATTGCCGGACTCTGGGGGCGGCGGATCGCTTCCCGTCTGGGAAGGCCCGATCACCCGGCACCCGGTTGAGGTCTGCGAAGGCCTTCCCTGCATCTGCTGGCGACGATCGGAGGGGCTCCGCGCCGAACCACCCCGCCATTGGGGTCCTATCGACGTTGCATCACAAGGCCGATGGATGCCCCTGCTGCTTGAACCAGCCGGACCGCAATCCTTTGGCGTTGGGCATGACTGCCGCGCTGTGCCCATCACGCGCGCGTGGTGCGCAGATGCGGGTTTCGGCACGGCATTCTGCCGATAGCGCGCAATGCCAAGTCGAGGTTTCCAAAGGCCTTTCGGCCTTTGGTGGGGAGAGCCCGAGAGGGGCAAAGCCCCTCTCGGTTCCACAGCCCCGCATTGACGCCCTCACGCCGGAACCGCCCCTCACGTCACCATGGCTTCGGCGCCGCTGCGGGACGGCCCGACAGGTTCAGCTTTTGACCACCGGCGGCGGGGCCCAGGTGCCGTCCAGGATCGACGGCGGGGTCCGGTTCGGCCAGTAGAGCCGCATGGTCATCGCGAAGGGCGCGGCCGGGGCGGGCAGCCAGTTCGACTCCTTTTCCGCGCCCGGCGAGGCGTGCTGGAAGTAGAGCGTCAGCGAGCCGTCCTGATTGTATTTGAAGGTATTCCGCGTGCTCAGCGTCAGCCGGTTGAGCGGGTTCGGGTAGAACCACAGGCCGTTGTCGATCTGGTACATGGTGATCGACCAGAAGCCCATCTCGTTGAGCGGCGGCAGTTCGCCCCGCTTGAAGGTGAGGGTGTAGCCCTTCGTCCCGCTCAGCGCCTCGCCGGTGCTGTCGACATAGACGGTCGGATAGACGGACACCTCCGGCTGCTGCGAGGGCCAGCCATTCGAGGCCCAGATGGCGCGCGTCAGGTAATCGGTGCCGTAGATCGCGCCGCTCGTCGTCACGCGCCAGCCGTTGCGGTCCTGGCCTAGATTGGCCCAACCCGCATTGAGCCGGTCGGTAACGACCTGCGGCACGTCGCGCAGCGCGGCCTGCACGGCCGGGGAGAGCTTCGACATCTCGAAGGGCCGACCCGGCACCAGGCCGATCTTCGCCATCCGCTCGATCATCGGCGCATCTTCCGCCGCGGGGACCGCCGCCGCCGGGATCAGCCGGGTCATCCAGTTGAAATAGCCTTCGAGGCCGAGGCTGAGGATCACCTTCTGCGGGGCCTCGCGATGCGGAATGCCGGCATCGACGACGGGCGGCGCGGCGAAGGTGAATGGCTTACCCCAGGAGGACAGCGGCACGACCTTGTACTGGTCCTGCAGCCGGTGGACGATGGCGAGATCCTCGGGCGTATCGAGCGCATAGGTGCGGCCGAGCACGCCGAGATAGCGCGTCGGATAGGCGATGTGGACCATCCCCGGCGGCACCTGGCCCTGCCAGCCCGGACCCGTGAAGAGGTAGGTCGCCGCGGCCGTCCCGGTGGTGTTGGTCCCGACGCTATGCTTGACCACCATCCAGAGGTCGATCAGCTCGAAGTTGAAGAAGCGGCCCTTGATCTCGGGATGGCTGAACACCTGCGGCTCCTGCAGGTCGAGCCAAGCCATCGAATAGAGCGTGTCGGCATTGGTCGCCGAGACGCCGCGATAATCCGCCGGCGGATAACCACGGACGTTGAAGAAGGAACCGAGCGGCGCCTGCATCAGGCCCTGCTGGGCCACGTTGCTCATCTGCAGCCGGGTGATGTCGGTCGTCACGAGCGAATAGCCGTAGATGTAGGCATCGATGGCGATCTGCCGCGCCTCATCGGCGCCGATTGTCTGGGCCATGGCGGCACGCGGCGCGAGGGCTTCCGCCGCCAGGGCGGTCGTCGCGGTGGCGGCCAGAAGGCCGCGGCGGGACAGCGTGTCGAAGCGGGTGGGTGCGGTCATGGCAATGTCCTTCATCAGCCGCATCCGGTGCGTCACGCCGCCAGGGCCGACGCGGAGGAACCCCGGATGGGTTTTGGCGACGTCGTAGTCGTGCGAAAGACGTCGCGCTTATCCTTTCTCGCCAATCGGACGATGATCTCAAGGCCTCACGAATCCCTGCAACGCGTTGGCCCGCTCGCCGTCGTCCCGGCCGTGCTGCGCGAAGCCGGGGTCGATGCGGAGCCGATCCTCGCCGGCCTCGGCCTCAGCACAGAAGCGATGCAGCGCGACGCGTGGCTGCCCTACGGCACGCTGGTCGCCCTGCTTGAGCGCGGCACCGAGGCCACGGGCCGGTCCGAGTTCGGGTTGCGCGTCGGGCTCGCGAACGACCATCGCTGTCTCGGGGCGGTTGGCGCACTGATGAGCTCTGCGGCGACACTCGGCCAGGCGCTCCGCGACTATGTGAGCGTTCAGGGTGGGCTATCGAGCAGCGGCAGCGCCTATCTGATCCCGCTGGATGACTATGTCGCCTTCGGCTACGGGATCTACGATCGCTTCACGCCGACCGCACTGCAGGTCTACGGGGTCTATATCGGCGCCGCCCTGCGGATCGTGCCCCTGCTGTCCGGGGGTGCCGTCCATCCGATCGAGGTGCAGTTTTCGGGACGCATGCCGCCCGACGGCCGTGGCTTCGAACGGCTCGCCGGCGTTCCGGTGCGCTTCAACGAGCGCCAGACCTGCCTTCTCCTGCGTCGAAGCGACCTGGCGGCGCCGAACCCGTCCGCCGACCCCGCCGCGCACCAGCGGCTGCTCGCGCAGGTTGCCGAGCGATTGGGGCTCGACCTGCAATCGGCCGCGGCGCGGCTGCGCCATGCGCTCCGCCCGGCGCTGAGCCTCGGCGAGACGACGCTCGAGGAGCTCGCGCACGGCCTCGGATTGTCGTCGCGGACGCTCGACCGGCGGCTGGCCGCGGAGGGCACGAGCTTCGTGCGGGAGCGCGACGCCGTCCGTGCCGTCATGGCCGAGGAGTTGCTGGCGCTGACCGACCTCACGATCGGCGAGGTCGCCAATGCCCTGTCCTACGCGAACCACAGCGCCTTCGTCCGCAGCTTCCGTCGCTGGAGCGGCGTGACGCCGTCCGCGTGGCGACCCGCCCGGGCCCTAGATGGCGTGGCAGAGGGCGCCGAACCGGGCAGGCCATTCTGGGTGCTGGGCAGGGCGGATCGCTCCGCTTATAGGAAGGCCCGCACCGCCCGGCGCCAAGTCGAGGTGTCCAGAGGCCTTTCGGCCGACGGGTCCCCATTGAGGTTGCAAAGCAACGTCACTGGGATCCCTGGGCGGGGTGGTTTGGAGGGGCAGAGCCCCTCCAATTCTGACTGACGGGAAGCCCATGCGCGCACTTCGCCTTCATGCCGACCGCGACCTTCGCCTGGAAGACGTCGCCGACCCGCCCCCGCCCGCCCCGGGCGAGGTGACGCTGCGCATCAAGGCGGTCGCGCTGAACCACATCGACGTCTGGGGCTTCCGCGGCATGGCCTTCGCCAAGCGCGAGATGCCGCTGACCGTCGGCGCCGAGGCGGTGGGCGAGGTCATCGCCGTCGGCGAGGGCGTGTCCGACTGGAAGGTCGGCGACCGCGCCGCGCCCT
This sequence comes from Roseomonas alba, assembly GCF_019430885.1. GTDB lineage: Bacteria > Pseudomonadota > Alphaproteobacteria > Acetobacterales > Acetobacteraceae > Neoroseomonas > Neoroseomonas alba. Next base: position 101,804 of record NZ_JAHYBZ010000010.1, read on the forward strand.
ATGGCGCGCTGACCTGCGGCAAGTGCCGCCGCTGCCTTGCCGGGCAGGACAACCTTTGCGAGGACGTCCGCGGCGTGAAGGGCTTCCATGTCGGCGGTTTCGCCTGCGAGAAGGTGAACCAGGAAGCCCGCCTGCTGGTGCGCGTGCCGGAGGGAATTTCGTGGGAGGACGCCTCCTGCGGAACCATCACCTTCTCCACCGTCGAGCACATGCTGTTCGACAATGCGAAGCTGGAGCCGGGCGAGACCATCCTCGTCCACGCCGCGGGATCGGGCATCGGCACGGTGGCGGTGAAGATCGCCAAGGCCATGGGCTGCACCGTCATCGCCACCGCCGGCGATGACGAGAAATGCGCCAAGGCCAAGGCGCTCGGCGCCGATGTGGTGGTGAACTACTCGACGCAGAACTTCCCGACGGTCGCGCGGCGTGCCACGAACAAGGTCGGTGTCGATGTGGTGTTCGAACATGTGGGCGCGTCCACCTGGTCGGGATCGCTGCTGTCGCTGCGCATGGGCGGGCGGCTGGTGACCTGCGGGTCGACCTCCGGCGTGTCCGCCGAGACCAACCTGATGATGCTGTTCCAGCGCCAGTTGCGCATCTTCGGGTCCTTCGGCGCGTCGATGCGCAACATCGCCGACGGCTACGACAAGATGGCGCGCGGCATCCTGCCGGTGCTGGACACGGTGCTGCCGGTGGAACGCTTCACGGAAGGGCTCGACCGGCTGGAAAGCCGCCGCGTCTTCGGGAAGATCGTTGTTACGCTTTAAGTACAGGCTCTGGCTCTTCGCGGACAAACTGTTCGGGCTCCTGGTCCGTGCGGTCTTCGCGCTGCTGCGCCTGCTCGGCCCCGATGCCGGACCGCGCATCGGGGCGTGGATCACGCGCAATCTGGGGCCGTTCACGGGGGCGAACCGCATCGCGCGGGACAACATCGCCGCCGCCTTCCCGGAGAAGACCGAGGCCGAACGCGCGGCGATCCTGACCGAGGCCTGGGACAATCTCGGCCGCGTCGCCTGCGAATACGTCCATATGGACCGGATCTGGGACTTCGATCCGGAGCACCCGGACAGGGGGCGCATCACCGCGACGCCCGAAACGGTCGCGCTGTATGAACGCCTGCGCGAGGACGGCAAGCCGGCCATCGTCTTCTCGGCGCATCTGGCCAATTGGGAATTGCCCGCCATCGCCGCGACGAAGCATGGCATCCACAGCGCGGTGCTGTATCGCACCCCCAACAGCCCGGCCGTTGCCAAGGCCATCCTCGAACTGCGCCGCGACAGCATGGGCCAACTGGTGGCGGCGGGGATGAGCGCGCCCTTCAAGCTCGCCAAGGCGCTCGAACGCGGGCTGCATATCGGCATGCTGGTCGATCAGCGCTTCGGGCGCGGGCCGCGCATCACCTTCCTTGGCCGGCCGGCCCAGGCCAATCCGCTGCTGGCGCAGCTCGCGCGGCGCTTCGACTGCCCGGTGCATGGCGCGCGCGCCATCCGGTTGCCCGATGGCCGCTTTCGCCTGGACCTGACCGAGGAGATCGCCCTGCCGCGCGACGCCGAGGGCCAGATCGACGTCGAGGCCGCGACCCAGGCGATGAACGACGTCATCGCCGGCTGGATCCGCGAATATCCCGGCCAGTGGCTCTGGATGCATCGCCGCTGGCGATAGCCTTGCGCGGCCGGGGGCCGCGCGCCAGCCTCGTTGCGCTCAGAACGCGCGAGGCCCCATGCATCGCATCGCCCTTCTTTCCATCCTGCTGATCCCCGGCACCGCCCTGGCCGAAATCGCCTGCCCGGCCACCATCACGACACCGGTGATCGACGCCGCCGGCTGGATCGTCGAACCGCATCCCTCCCCCACCGGCTTTCCCTTTCGCGGCCCGGACGCGCCGGGCCGCAGGACCTTCGAGGGCGTAATCATCGTCGATGGCGGCCCGGGCGACCTGCGCGCCGAGGCACCTGGCTCACTGGTGCCCGATGAAAGCACCATGCGTGAAGGCCGGCTCCGCCAGCGCTGGGATCTATCGGACGGCAGCCCGCGCGGCTTCCTGATCGTCTGCCGCTACCGGGGCACCGCGACAGTGCTCGCCCAGGTGCTGCCGAGCAGCACCCGCGAATGCGTCCAGCTTCTGCCCGGCCGCAACGCGACGAGGGCACTGTCCGCGTCCTGCCACTGACCCATGCCAGAAGGAACACGCATGACCCACCACATGATCACCGCCGGCGTGCTGGATATCGCCGTCGAACTGCATGGCCCGGAGTCCGGCACGCCGGTCATCCTGCTGCACGGCTTCCCTGACGATGTACGCACCTATGACGGCGTCGCCGGTCCGCTGGCCGAGGCCGGCTTCCGCGTCGTGGTGCCGTATCTGCGCGGCTATGGCCCGACGCGATACCGGGACCCCACCACGCCGCGGTCGGGTCAGCAGGCGGCGCTGGCCGCCGACCTGCTGGCGCTGATGGACGCCCTGGGGATCGGCCGCGCCCTGCTCGCCGGCTATGACTGGGGCGGGCGCGCCGCCTGCATCGTCGCGGCGCTGTGGCCGGAGCGCGTGATCGGGCTGGTCTCGGCGGCCGGCTACAACATCCAGGACATCCCGAACGCCCTGCGCCCGGCCGATCCGGAACGTGATTTGCGCTACTGGTACCAATGGTACCTGCACACCGAACGCGGGGTCGCCGGCCTCACCGCCAACCGCGCTTCCTTCTGCCGGCTGCTGTGGAAGCTCTGGTCACCGACCTATCCGCTGACCGACGCCGAATACGCGCGCACCGCGGCCAGCTTCGACAATCCCGACTTCGTCGCGACCGTCGTGCAGTCCTATCGCCATCGCCACCAGGCCGCGCCCGGCGACCCGACACTGGAGGCGATCGAGGCGCGCCTCATCGCCCAGCCGCCCATCACGATCCCGACGGTGGTGCTGCACGGAGCGGATGACGGGGTCGACCCACCGGCGAACAGCGAGGGCTGCGAACGGCATTTCACCGGTCCGTTCCGACGGATCGTGGTGCCCGACGCGGGCCATTTCCTGCCCCGCGAGGCGCCACAACCGTGGGTAGCGTCCCTCAAAAATCTCGCGGATAGGTGACCATAAACAAACGTCTCATAAACAGAGCTTTAGACGATTTTTCAGGTTTACGCGTTATTCTTGACGCAGACCGGTGGTGAAAAACCGCTTGAGGATACGCGCATAGGTGGTAATCTACGCCCATAGAGTGAGAGGGCACCAAAATGCGCGTCTTATTGGTTGAAGACGATCTCACAACTGCGCGCGGCATCACGATGATGCTTCGCCAGGCTGCGATGATCGTGGACTCCGCTGACACCGGCGAAGAGGCGGTCGAACTCGCCCGCCTTTACGATTACGACATCGTCATCCTGGATCTGATGTTGCCGGACATCGACGGTTCCGAGGTGGTCCGCCGCCTCCGCGCTGCGCGCATCGAGACGCCCGTCCTCATCCTCTCGGGCATTTCCCGCCCGCAGACGAAGGTGAAGGTCTTCGGCATGGGCGCCGACGACTTCATCACCAAGCCCTTCGACCAGCAGGAGCTGGTAGCCCGCATCCATGCCATCGTCCGCCGCGCCAAGGGTTTCAGCCAGCCGACGCTGCAGGTCGGCCCGCTGAACCTGAACCTCGGTTCGCGGGAGGTGACGGTCGATGGCCGCCCCGTGCATCTGACGGGCAAGGAATACGCGATCCTCGAATTGCTGGCCCTGCGGAAGGGGGTGGTGATGACGAAGGAAGCCTTCCTCAACCACCTCTATGGCGGCATCGACGAACCCGAGGTGAAGATCATCGACGTCTTCATCTGCAAGCTGCGCAAGAAGCTGGCCCAGGCTGGCGCTTCGGACCTGATCGGCACGGTCTGGGGTCGCGGCTACGTCCTGCGTGATCCCGCGGTCGCCCGTGCCGCCGGCTGGCAGGCCGGCACCGCTCCCGCCGCAGGCATCGACGTCCGCGCCGCCTGAACGAAAGGGGGCCTTGCCCCCTTCTCGCACGGGGCGGCATCTCCGCGCCCCGGTCCAAATCCCTCGCGCCTTTCGGGCAGGGATCGTCGCAGCAATGGCCAAGGTGGCATGCCCCCTTCCGTCATCGCGACCGCCCTACGAATCCCGCACCGCAACCATCATCCCGGTCCGCGCACCAAGGCGCAGCATTCCGCAGGATCGCGGTCCCGCAGCATGTGGCGGCACCGGCGATGCCTTTCCCGTCAGCTCGCCCGCGCCGCTGGCCTGGCCGGCTCATAGACCCCGCGCTCGCCCGCCGCCGGCACCAGCCGGTCGGTGAGGCCCAGCACCGTCTCCGCCCCGCCCAGATAGACCACGCCATCCGCGGCCACCTGCCCGGCCAGCGCCGCCAACACGCGCGTCTTGGTCGGTGCGTCGAAGTAGATCAGCACGTTGCGGCAAAAGACCACGTCGAAGCGCCCGAGCCCGCGCAAATCGTCCAGCAGGTTGAAATACTGCCAGCGCGTCATGGCGCGCAGCTCCGGCGCGATGCGCCAGCGCGTGCCTTCCTGCCGGAAGTGCTTCACCAGCATCTGCACCGGCAGGCCGCGCTGCACCTCGAACTGCGTGAAGAGGCCATCCTGCGCCCGAGCCAGCATCTCCCGCGAGATGTCGGTGCCCAGGATCTCCACCCGCCGCCCGCCCAGCAGCGGCGCGAGTTCCGCCGCGACCATCGCGACCGAATAGGCCTCCTGCCCCGAGGAGCAGGCCGCCGACCAGATGCGCAGGGGCTGGCCCGGCGCCCGCGCCGCGGCCAGGCGCGGCAGCAGCTTCTTCAGATGGTCGAAGGGCTTGCCGTCGCGGAAGAAGGAGCTCTCATTGGTGGTCAGCGCCTCCACCATCTCGGCGATCAGCGGCTCCGCGCCGGCCCCGCGCAGGCGCAGCGCCAGCGCATCGAGGCTCGGCATGCCTTCCCGCCGCAGCAGCGCGCCAAGCCGCGTCTCCAGCATGTAGCCTTTGTCCGCGGTCAGCACGATGCCGGAGCGCGCCTTCACCAGCCCGGCGAGGAAATTGAAGCTGTCCGGCGTCATGCCATCATCCTCTCCGCCGCGGTGGCGGCAATGCGTTCGGCGAGCGCCTCCGGCGGCGCGACCAGCAGCGGCAGGCCGGCGCGCGTCACCGCCCCGGGCATGCCCCAGACCACCGAACTGGCTTCGTCCTGCGCCAACACCTGGCCCCCGGCGGCGACCACCGCGCGACAGCCTTCCAGCCCGTCCTGACCCATGCCGGTCAGGATCACCGCCAGCACCCGGCCGCCGGCGGCACGCGCCGCGCTGCGCAGCATCGGATCCACCGCCGGGCGGCAGAAATTCTCCGGCGGATCGGTGGTGATACGCGCGCGGAAGCCGCCCGGCACGGCCTCGACCAGCAGATGCCGATCCCCTGGGGCGAGATACACCCGCCCCGGCGCCAGCACCTCGCCATCCTGCGCCTCGGCACAGCGCATAGCGCCGGCACGGTCGAGGTGCTCGGCCAGCATGGCGGTGAATCCCGCCGGCATGTGCTGTACCACCGCGACCGGCACGGGCAGGCGCGGCAGGCGCTTCAGCAGCGTCGCCAGGGCCTGCGGCCCGCCCGTCGAACAGCCGATGGCGAGCAGCAGGGGCCGCGCCGTTGACCCGCGCGCCGTCGCCGCTGGTCGCAGCGGCGCCGGCGCCGGTGTCGCCACGGCCGGGCGCGTGGCCCGCTGCCGTTCCCGCCGCTTCATCCGCGCCCAGCCGCGCACCTTGGTCAGCAGTTCGGTGCGGAAGGCCGGATCGGCCGCGCCGCCGCCGCTGCCCTGCGGCTTCGGGATGTAGTCCACCGCCCCGGCCGCCAGCGCCGCGATCGCCGCCTTGGCCCCGCGCTGCGTCAGCGCGGAGGCGACGATCACCGCCGCCCCCGGCGCCGCCTTCAGGATCAACGGCAGGGCGGTCATGCCGTCCATCACCGGCATTTCCAGGTCGAGCAGCACGACATCCGGCCGTGTCTCCGCCAGGGCGGCAAGCGCCGCCTTGCCATCCGCCGCGCGATGCACCACGCGGATGCCGGCTTCCGCCTCGAGCAACCGGGCGAGGATCGCGCGCACCGTCGCGCTGTCGTCGCACAGCATCACCCGGATCTCCTCCGCCGCCGGGGGCGGTGAGGTCATGCCGCTTCCTCCAGCAGGCCAGCCTGGGTGAACTTGTCGCGGATGATCTCCGCGTCGAAGGGCTTCATCACATATTCCTGGGCGCCCGCCTCCAGCGCCTCCAGGATGCGCGTCATCTCGGCCTCGGTCGTGCAGAAGACGATGCGCGGATGGTCCGGCCCGAATTCCTGCCGTGCGGCGCGCAGGAAGGTGATGCCGTCCATCACCGGCATGTTCCAGTCGAGCAGCACGCCATCGGGCAGGCTTTCGCGGCAGGCGTTCAGCGCCTCCTGCCCGTCCTTCGCCTCGCGGACGGAAAAGCCGAAGCCTTCGATGATGCGGCGCGCGGCCTTACGCACCACCAGGCTGTCATCGACCACGAGGCAGCTTCGCTGCGCCATCCCCGCCTCCTCAGCCGATCGCCAGCACGCGCCCGACATCGAGCGCGATGACGAGCTGCCCCTCCTGCCGGTGCACGCCCTTCGACACCTCGCGCCACAGCGGATCGAGGGTCGGCGGATTGGCGGCGAAGTTGCGCGCCGGCAGCGGCACCACCTCCCCCACCTGATCGACGAGCAGGGCGTAGAGCTCGCCATGCTGTTCGACGACGACGCTCATCGCCGGCGGTGCCTCAGCATCGCGCGCCGGCAGACCGAGCCGCAGCCGCAAATCAAGCGCGGTGACGATGCGCCCGCGCAGGTTCAGGCTGCCCGCGACCTCCCCCGGCGCGAGTGGAATGCGTGTGATGGCGTGCGCGCCGAGCACGTCGCGCACCATCATCACCGGCACGGCGCAGGCCTGGCCGGCGACGGTCAGCGTCAGGAAGACATCCTCCTCCTGCGGCGCGGCGAGATGGGCGGGTGGCGCGGCCTTCGCCGCGATGGCGGTCTGCATGGTCGTGTTCCCCCCTCAGGCCGCGAGCGGCGCCGACAGGCAGTCGGCGAGCGAGCGCAGCAGCGCCTCGCGGTCGTATTTCGCGACATAGTCGGTGAAGCCGGCTTCCCGCCCGCGCGCCACGTCGGTGGGCTCGGCGCGGGAGGAGAGCGCGATCAGCGGCGCCTCGGACCAGGTGCCCCCGGCGCGCAGCGTCTGGGCGAAGGCGATGCCGTCCATCCCCGGCATCTCGATGTCGGAGATGATGGCGTCGAAGGGCACACCCTCCTCGCGCAGCTTCAGCGCGGCGACGGGATTCTCCAGTGCCGTCACCTCATAGCCGCCGGCCGACAGCGCGGGCACGACGAGGTGGCGGAAGAAGGCGCTGTCCTCGACCAGCAGCAGGCGCGGGCGGGTGGCATCGGCACGGCTGGGGCGGTTCGGGCGGAACCAGTCCTCCCCGGCCTGGGCGAGCCAATAGGCGGTGTCGATCACCTCGGTGACACGGCCGGCGATGACCGCGCTGCCGATATATCCGGGACGGCCGGTGCCGGGCTGGATCTCCAGCGTCTCGTCCAGCACGTCGAGGATTTCCTCGACGGCGAGGCCCATGGCGCGGTCGTTCTCGGTGAAGACCAGCACCGGCTGGCGTGTCGCGCCTCCCGGCGGCATCCAGCCGGCGCTCAGCGGGACGACCGGCATCAGCCCGCCGCGATACTGCACGACCGGCGTCAGGCCCGACATCTCGATGCGCTCGCCCGGAATGTCCTCGAGCCGCGCGATGAGGCCGAGCGGCACCGCCTTCGGCCCGCCATCGCCGGCGCGGAACAGCAGCAGCGCCGTGCTGGCGTCGGACCGCATGCCGACGGCGGGCACGCCGCGCCGCTCCTCCTCGGCCGTGGTGTCGAGACCCACCCCCGCCGCGCGCGCGATGCCGTTGGGGTCGAGGATCATGATCACCGACCCGTCGCCGAGGATGGTGTTGCCGCTGAACATGGTGATGTGCCGCAGGATCGGCGCGACCGGCTTCACCACGATCTCCTCGGTGTCGAAGACACGGTCGAGGATGATGCCGAAGGCCTGGCCGCCCACCTGCATCACCGCGACGAAGCCTTCATCCTCGCTGGCCGGCGGCAGGCGCAGCAGTCCGGCCAGCGAGACCAGCGGCAGCAGCCGGTCGCGCAGGCGCAGCACGGCGGCGTCCTTGATGCGTTCGATGCGCGGCGCGCCGTCCTGCGCTGCACCGACGCGCACGAGTTCCACCACGCCGATCTGCGGCAGGGCGAAGCGTTCCCCCCCGGCCTCGACGATCAGCGCCGAGGCAATGGCCAGCGTCAGCGGGATCTTGATGGTGAAGGTCGTCCCGCGCCCTTCGCGCGAGGTCAGTTCGACCGTGCCGCCGATCTTCTCGATGTTGGTCTTCACCACATCCATACCGACGCCGCGGCCGGAGACGGCGGTCACCTGCTGCGCGGTCGAGAAACCCGGCGCGAAGATGAAGGCCAGCACCTCGCGCTCGCTCATCTGCGCGAGCTCGGCCTCGGTGGTCAGGCCGTTGGCGAGCGCCTTGGCGCGGATCTTCTCCACCGGCAGGCCACGGCCATCGTCGCCGACCTCGATGATGATATGCCCGCCCTCGTGATAGGCGTTGAGGATGATGCGTCCGGTCTCCGACTTGCCGGCGGCGCGGCGATCGGCGGGGGATTCCAGCCCGTGGTCGCCGGAATTGCGCACCATGTGCGTCAGCGGGTCGCGGATCAGCTCCAGCACCTGGCGGTCGAGTTCCGTCTGCGCGCCACGCATGTCGAGCTCGATCTTCTTGCCCAGTTCGTGCGACAGGTCGCGCACCAGCCGCGGCAGCTTCGCCCAGGCATTGCCGATCGGCTGCATGCGCGTCTTCATCACCCCTTCCTGCAGGTCGGAGGTGATGTGCGACAGCCGCTGCAGCGGCACGGCGAAGGCATCGGACTGATGCGCGCGGGCGAGCTGCAGGAGCTGGTTGCGTGTCAGCACGAGCTCGCTGACCAGCGTCATCAGGTTCTCGAGCACCTCGACCGAGACGCGGATGGTCTGCGGCGCGGCCACCCCCCCGGCGCCGGGTGCCGCGGCATCCGCGGCGGGATCATGGGCATGCGCCTCGACGGGATGGGCGTGTTCCTCGGCCGGTGGCGCGGCGGCCACGACCGGCGCGGCGGGCACCACGGGGGCGGCGACGGCGACCGGCTGCGGCACCTCGACCGGCGGCGGCACCGCCGCGACCTCGCCCTCCGCCGCGGCATTCAGCGCGGCGATCAGCGGCGCATCCTCCCCGACGGGCTCGTTGCCGTTGGATTCGATCCCCGCGACGATCGCCTTCACCCGGTCGAGCGCCGAGAGGATCAGCGTGATCCCCGACGGCGTGACCGGCAGCGTGCCGTCCCGGTAGCGGCCGAGCACATTCTCCGCCGCATGGGCCACCGCCTCCAGCCGCGACAGGCCGAGGAAGCCGCAGGTCCCCTTGATGGTGTGGACCAGGCGGAACACTTCCGACAGCGTCGGCTGGTCGTCCGGCGAGCGTTCCAGCCGCACCAGGGCGGAATCGAGGGCGACCAGCCCCTCATGCGTCTCGGTGAGGAAATCCGCCAGCAGGTCGTCCATCGCAGCCCTCGCGTTTCGAGGGCGTCAGGATCGCGCGGGCCTGCCGAAGAATCGGTAAAGTGGTGGACGGATGTCAGCGCCCGTCCGGGAATGCACCGGTCGGCGCATTCCCGGACGGGCCCTCAGCCGGTCATGGTCAGCATCAGCGGCCCCGCCGCCTGGCCCGGCGGCACCGCGAGGCTGAGCCGCACCCCCGCCGCCGCGGCGACGGTGCAGAGCCAGACGACCATGACCTCCCGCCCCATCGGATCGGGCGGCATCTCCCCGGCGATGGCCCGCACCAGGCCCGGCGGCCAGGCGGCGCGCTGCCCGTCGGGCCAGACCGCGAATTCGCGCCCCGGTTCGCCCGCCAGGCACACCCGGCCACCGCGCGGCAGCGATTCGCCGCCGAGCAGCATCGCCGCCAGCACCACCGGGATCATGTCCTCGGCGAGGACCAGCGCCGGATCGAGCCCGCCCGTATCCGCCGAGGCGCGCCCGCCGGACAACTGCCCGTCGAGCAATGCGAGGGTCGAACCGAGCGTCGCCTCCCCCTGCCCGCCCAGCAGGGCGCGCCACAGGATCAGCCGGCGGCGCAGCACATCGGCGGCGTCCTGGGCCAGGGTCGCGGCCTCGCCGCCCACGCCCTCCATCATGTCGAGCGCGTTGGCGATGGTGCCCACCACGCCACCGAGATCATGGCAGAGACGCAGCCCCACGAGCCGCGCGAGGGTCAGATCGGCCGCCGGCGGCACCGTCATTGTTTCGGGCATCCCTTGCAACATGGGCGCGGACGGTATCCTCTGCGACCCTGACGCCACCTTACCGGCAGGGCCGTGACCGCTACCATCGAACCAGGCATGCGCGTGCGCCTCCCAGCGCGACCGGATTGGGGGACGGGACAGGTCCAGTCCGTGGCAGGGCCGCGCATCACCGTCAATTTCGAGCATGCCGGCAAGGTTCTGATCAACGCAGCGGTGGTCGAACTCGAACCGGTGGACGACGACCCCCGGTGAGTGGCCTCATCGAGACGGCAACCGCGGCCCTGGCTGATTGGCGCCTGCTGGCCGCCGCGCTCGCCACGGTCGTGGCCGGGCTGATGCGGGGTTATTCCGGTTTCGGTACAGCCGTGATCCTCGCGCCGGTCTATTCGCTGCTCTGGGGACCCCGCGCCGGCGTGCCGGTGATGCTGCTGATGGAACTGGTGGTCTCGGTGCAGCTGCTGCCATCGGCGCTCAAGGAGGCCGATCGGCGCGTGGTGCTGCCGCTGGGCGGGGCGGCGGCGGTCGCAACGCCGCTCGGCGCCTGGATCCTGTTCACGGTGGATGGCGAGGCGCTGCGCCGGTTCATTGGCGGATTCGTCCTGGTTTTCGGCCTGCTGCTGATGTCGGGCTGGCGCTACCACGGGTCCCGCCCGCTGGGTCTCAACATCGCCATCGGCACCCTGGCCGGGCTGCTGAAGGGCTCGACGGGCATGAGCGGGCCGCCTGTGATCCTCTACCTGCTGGCGGGGCTCGAGGACGCGAAGCGGCATCGCGCCAATCTCATCATGTTCTTTGCGACGATTGCCATCGTCTCGGTCATCGCGCCGGTTCTGGGCGGGCTGGTGGACATGACGGCGCTGGTGCGGCTCGCCGTGATGCTGCCGCTCATGGCGGTCTCGGTGCCGATGGGCGCGCGGCTGTTCCATGTAATCCCGGTCCGGCTCTACCGGCCCTTCGCCATGGGGGTATTGCTGGCAGCCGGCGCGCTGGCCTTGTTTGGCTGAACCCCAGCAAGGGACTTGCGGGCATGGCCCCTCCGGCCCCAAATCCAGACCATGGCCATGACCGATACCACCGCCGCCGGGCTGACCGACCCCTTCGGGCGGGCGGTGACCTATCTGCGCGTTTCGGTGACGGATCGCTGCGATCTCCGCTGCGTCTATTGCATGGCGGAGGATATGACCTTCCTGCCCAAGCGGGAGATCCTGACGCTTGAGGAAATCGACCGGCTCTGCGGCGCCTTCATCGCCCTCGGCACCGACAAGATCCGCCTCACGGGCGGGGAGCCACTTGTCCGCAAAGGCATGATCAACCTGGTGCGCAGCCTCGGGGCGCGGATCGGCGACGGCGGGCTGCGCGAGCTGACCATCACCACCAACGGCACCCAGTTGCCGAAAATGGCTACCGAATTGTTCGACGCCGGTGTGCGGCGCATCAACGTCTCGCTCGACACGCTCGACCCGGCCGTCTTCGCCGCCATCACCCGCTGGGGGAAGATCGACCAGACGCTGGACGGCATCTTCGCCGCCAAGGCTGCCGGCCTCGCCGTGAAGGTCAACGCCGTGGCGCTGAAGGGCGTGAACGAGGACGAATTCGACCGCATGATCGCCTGGTGCGGCGAGCACGGCCTCGACCTCTGCCTGATCGAAACCATGCCGATGGGCGACATCAGCGGCGACCGGACCGACCAGTACCTGCCGCTGTCCCTGGTGCGGTCCCGCCTGCGCCAGCACTGGACGCTGGAGGAGAGCGACTACCGCACCGGCGGCCCGGCCCGCTACGTCACGGTGAAGGAGACCGGCCGGCGGCTCGGCTTCATCACCCCGATGACCCACAATTTCTGCGAGAGCTGCAACCGCGTGCGCCTGACCTGCACCGGCACGCTCTTCATGTGCCTCGGCCAGGACGACGCGGCGGAATTCCGCGAACTTCTTCGCGACCCCGCCGTGGATGATGCCGGCCTCGCCCAGGCGATCCGCGACGCCATCACGCGGAAGCCCAAGGGGCATGACTTCGTGATCGACCGCCGGCACAAGCGCCCGGCCGTCGCACGCCACATGAGCATGACGGGCGGCTGAGAGAATGCTTCAGGACCTGGTCGACAAACTCGCGGTGCCCGGGATGCCGCCCTGGGTCAGTGTGGTGCTGCTGGTCGCGATCGCGATTTCGGTCCTCGCCTTCCTGGCCATGCCCTTCTCGGTCTTCGGCGTGAAATCCCGGCTGGAGGCGATCGAAGCCGAACTCGCCGACCTGCGCGCCGACCTCCGCAGCATGATGCGCCAGGGCCCGGCCCTGTCCGCCGCGCGCGCGACGGTCGAGGAAGACTATGTCGCCCCGCCCCGCGCCGCCGTGCCGCGGACGCCGGATTTCGATCCGCGTGTGGCCCCGCCCGTGCCGCCGCCGCCCGCTCGCCCGGCGCGCAGCGGGCGTGCGGAGCCGCGGCTGGATTGGCCGAAGGCGGATAGGGGGGCGTAGGAGGGTTTCGCGGAAGCGCCGCCAGGGCTGGCGGATGTCCCTATTGCCCCACTGAGGCATCGGAGGGGCTTTGCCCCTCCAAACCACCCCACCGAAGGCCACAGGGCCTTTGGCAACCGTCACTTGGCGCCGGGTGCAGCAGGCTGAATGCGTGCCGAGACCCGTCCTGGCGCACCGAGCGCGCTTGGTGGATCTGGGATGTCCATTGTGCCCAATGCCAATGGACTGCGGTCCAGGATACCCAGCATCCAGGGGCACCCATTGGCGCTGCAATGCAACGCGAATGGGACCCCGATGGCGGGGTGGTTCGGGAGGGGGCAGAGCCCTTCAGGTCGCGCCCCCAAATGGCCTTTGAAGCCCAACGCTGAGCACCCTACAGCGCCATCCGGATCCCGGGCATGGCTGTTGCGCCGAACCATCATCACACCCCCACTGCGCAAGAACGCCGTTCGGCGCTTATCCTGACCTGGGCGCTCGGCGCCGGATCGAGGTTTCCAAAGGCCCTTCGGCCTTTGGTGGGGTGGTTTGGAGGGGCAAGGCCCCTCCATTCTTCGGGGGCGTCATGCGTGTATCCGTGATTCAGATGAACCAGGGCAGCGACAAGCCCGCCAACCTGGACCAGGCCCGCCGTCTGATCGAGGCTGCGGTCGAGGCCGATCGTCCCGGCCTGGTGACCCTGCCCGAGACCTGGACCAACCTCGGCGGCGGCCGCGATTCCCGCCGCGCCGCGGCCGAGATCCTGCCCGCCCCCGGCGGCGAGGGCGGCCCGGCCTATGAGATGCTGCGCGGCCTCGCACGCACCCATGGCATCACCGTCCATGGCGGGTCGATCATCGAGGATGGCGGCGAGAAGCTGTTCAACACGACGCTGGTCTTCGGTCCGGACGGGACCGAGATCGCCCGCTACCGCAAGATCCACCTGTTCGACATCACCGCCCCTGACGGCACCGGGTACAAGGAGAGCGCGCTGTATGGCGGCGGGTCGGACCTCGCCTTCTTCGAGGCCGGCGGCATCCGCTTCGCCTGCACCATCTGCTACGATATCCGCTTCCCGGAATTGTACCTGACGCTGCGGCGGATGGGGGCGGAGGCGATCCTCGTGCCGTCCAACTTCACGCTGCAGACCGGCAAGGACCATTGGGAAGTGTTGCTGCGCGCCCGGGCCATCGACACGCAATGCTGGATGATCGCCGCCGCGTCCTACGGCACCTATGACGAGCGCGGCACGACGCGCAGCGTCTATGGCCATTCGCTGATCGCCGACCCCTGGGGCCATGTCGTGGTGAAATGCTCCGACGGCATCGGCTGGGCCACGGCGCGTATCGACCCGAAGCTGACCACGCGCGTGCGCGCCGGCATGCCGCTCGAGGAGCATCGCGAGGCCGCGCGCGCCTGGCGCGCCAAGGCCGGCTCGTGAAGCTCGCCATCCTCGCCGCGCACAACGAGGCCGCCCGCATCGCGCAGGAGGTCCTCGCCGCGCGCTACGGCGCGGCATCGCCTGACAAGGCGGATGTGGTGGTCGCCCTCGGCGGCGACGGCTTCATGTTGGAGACGCTGCACCGCTTCCTGCGCCGCGGCGTGCCGGTCTATGGCATGAATCGCGGGTCGGTCGGCTTCCTGATGAACGACTATCGCGAGGAAGACCTGCCTGAGCGCATCGCCGCCGCCCAGGAAGCGACGCTGCACCCGCTGCGCATGATGGCCTTCTGCAATGGCGGCCCGCCGGTCGAGGCACTGGCCATCAACGAGGTCTCCCTGCTGCGCGAAAGCCGCCAGGCGGCGAAGATCCGCATCCTGGTGGACGGCAAGCAGCGTCTCGCGGAACTGATCTGCGACGGCATCCTGATCAGCACGCCGGCGGGCAGCACGGCCTACAACCTGTCGGCGCACGGGCCGATCGTGCCGCTGGGAGCGAACCTGCTGCCGCTGACGCCGATCTCCGCTTTCCGGCCGCGGCGTTGGCGCGGCGCACTGCTGCCCTCGGAAGCCGAGGTAGTGTTCGAGATCCTGGAGCGCGACAAGCGGCCCACGGCGGCCGTGGCCGACTACACCGAGGTGCGCGACGTCAGCCGCGTCGAGGTGCGCGAGGCGCGCGACGTGTCCCTCACCCTGCTCTTTGATCCCGACCACGGGCTGTCGGAACGCATCATCGCCGAACAGTTCACGGTGTGAGAGCAGATGGCGGAAGATGGGAGGGGCTTTGCCCCATAGACGCCGCCTTTCGGTGAGCAAGGGCGATTGGAGCGGGGCTCTGCCTCTCTCCAGACCTCACCCGGCCACGGGAACCCGTTCACGTTTCAGGCGGGAACCCATCGGCCGCAGGGCCTTGGAGAACCTCCACTTGGCGCTGGGCGCGACTGGCAGAATGGTGCCGAAACCCCCTCCTGTGCACGAAGCGCGCTTGGCGCGCGAAGCATGTTCGTCGCGCTCGACGCCAATAGATTGCCGTCCGGGTGCTCCAAGCAGCAGGGGCACCCATTGGCGTTGCGAAGCAACGTCAATGGAACCCCGGTGGCGGGCTGGTTTGGAGGGGCAGAGCCCCTCCGACTTCCACCGCAGCGGATCGATTCAGATCATCGTGAAGATCGTCGGAACCCGTCTCTGGCGCGGGACAACACGCACGGAACATCCATGAGAAGCTGCACCCGCACATTGCGGAAGTCCGCCCGGCACCGGAACCCGCCCCATTGAGCGAGGCCCGCGGCATCCCCGACCGCACGCTGTTCTGGGGCATGGCGACCACGCAGCTCATTGGCTGGGGGACCATCCATGTCCCCTTCCCCCTCCTGGTCGCACCGATCGCCGACGAACTCGGCTGGTCGCGCGTACTGATCAACGGCGCCTATACCGCGGGGCTTCTCGCCGCGGGCCTGGCTGCGGTGCCGGCGGGCCGCTGGCTTGACCGGCACGGGCCGCGGGGGCTGATGAACACTGGCATGCTCGGCGCCGCCCTGCTGCTGTTCGCCATGAGCCTGGTGCAGCACCCGGCGGCCTATGTCGCGATCTGGATCCTGCTCGGGCTTGTGCAGGCCATGTGTCTCTGGGGCACGGCGATGGCGGTGGTGGTGGCGGAGGCGCGCGACGTGCGGCGCACCGTCACCTCCATCACCTTCGTCACGGGCTTCACCGTCACCGTATTCGTCCCGCTGAGCGGGGCGCTGATCGACTTGCTCGGCTGGCGCGGCGCCGTGCAGGTGCTGGCGTTGATGCAGCTCGGCGCGGCCTTCGGGACCGTCGTCATGCTGCGGGACGCCCGGGTGCCGGCGCGCGGGGTGACGGTGCGGGCCGGTCCCGGGCTTCGCGCCCGGCTGAAGGAGCCAGCCTTCCTGGGCCTCGCCCTGTGTTTTTCCGCGCATGCCTTCATCGGCATGGGTCTCGGAGCGCATCTGATCCCGCTGCTGCGCGCGCGAGACTGGCCGGAAGCGACGGTTCTGCTGATCGCCGCGGCTCATGGCCCCGCCCAGGTCACCGCGCGGATGCTGCTGTTCGCCGCGGGGCGACGCGTGACCATGCGCAGCGTCGGCTATCTCGCCTCCTGCCTGGTGCCGGTCGGGATGCTGGCACTCGCCACCGGCCCGACGAGCCTCGCGCTCACCGCCGTCTTCGTCCTGTGCTGGGGCATGGGGGACGGGCTGCTGACC
Organism: Roseomonas alba; assembly: GCF_019430885.1. Lineage (GTDB taxonomy): Bacteria > Pseudomonadota > Alphaproteobacteria > Acetobacterales > Acetobacteraceae > Neoroseomonas > Neoroseomonas alba. Next base: position 118,288 of record NZ_JAHYBZ010000010.1, read on the forward strand.
ATCGTGCGCACCGCCGGCGCCGCCGAGATCCTGGGACGCGAGGGGTTCGGCGCCATTTCAGGCGCGCTGTCCGCCATCACGGTCGCACCGCGCATGGCCGCGCCACTGCTGCTGGCCCTGCTGTGGGAGGCCGCCGACGGCTACGGGCCGGTGCCCTGGCTGCTGGCGGGCGTCGGCCTCGCCGTGGCGGGCGGCTTCATCCTCGCCGCGCGGCAACCCGATGGCGGCGTCAGCGCCCGCTGACGCCTGCCCCGACGCCGCCGCCGACATAGGCGCCGCGCGTGCCGCCGCCGCGCTCGCAGCCCGCCACCAGCAGGACCGCGAGCACGACCAGCAACCGCATCACGCCGCGTCGTTCAGGTGGCAGGCGCTGCGCTGGCCCGGCGCGACTTCCTTCAGCACCGGCTTCTCCACCCGGCAGCGGTCCATCGCATGCGGGCAGCGCGGATGGAAATGACAGCCGGGCGGCGGGTTCAGCGGCGAGGGAATCTCCCCCTTCACCGCCGAGAAGGCCCGCTTGCGGCTCTCGATCCGCGGCACGGAGGCGAGCAGCGACTGCGTGTAGGGATGGTTCGCACGGGTGAAGACCGTCTCGGTATCTGCCTCCTCCACCACCCGGCCGAGATACATGATCACGACGCGATCGGAGATGTGCTCCACCACGCCCAGGTCGTGGCTGATGAAGAGGTAGGTGAGGTCGAGTTCCGTGCGCAGCCGGATGAACAGGTTGAGGATCTGCGCCTGGATCGACACGTCGAGGGCGGCAACCGCCTCGTCGCAGACGATGAAGTCTGGCTTCACCGCCAGCGCGCGGGCGATGCCGATGCGCTGCCGCTGCCCGCCCGAGAACTGGTGCGGGTAGCGCCGCTTGAAGGCCGGATCGAGGCCCGCGCGGCGCATCTGCTCATCGACATAGGCGTCGTAACCGCTGCGGCTGACGATGCCATGGACCAGCGGCGCCTCGCCCACGATGTCCGCGACCTTCATGCGCGGATTGAGCGACGCATAGGGGTCCTGGAAGATCATCTGCGTGCGCAGCTTCAATTCCCGCGCCGCCGCGGAACCGCGGTCGAGCAGGTCGGTGCCGTCGCGCAGGATGCGCCCGTCCGAAGGCGGCATGATGCCCGCGACCATGCGGCCGAGCGTCGACTTGCCGCAGCCGGATTCGCCGACCAGGCCAACCACCTCCCCCTTGCGGATGGTGAGGTCGACATTGTCGACGGCGTGCACGACTTCCTCGCGCACATTGGCGCCGAGCCGCTGGGCGATGCGCCCGGCGAAGTCGAGCTTCTTCTCGAAGCGGCGGGAGATGCCGCGCAGTTCCACCATCGGCGCGCCGGCATCGATGGCACGCGGGGGGACGGTGACGGTCTCGCTCATGCCGCCTGCTCCGTCGGCGTGTTCATGGGAATGAAGCAGCGCGCCTCATGTCCGGGCTGGAGTTCACGGATGCCGGGCTCGGTGAGGCAGACATCGGCGGCGCGCGGACAGCGGGTGCGGAAGGCACAGCCCGGCGGCAGGTTCAGCAGGGACGGCGTCATGCCCGGGATCTGCCGCAGCGGCTCGCCGCGCTTGTTGCGCGACGGGACGGACCCGATGAGCCCGGCCGTATAGGGATGCAGCGGCACATCGAGCACCTGGGAGACCGGCCCCTTCTCGACGACGCGGCCCGCATACATGACCGCGACATCGTCGGCGAGGCCGGCAACGACGGACAGATCGTGGGTGATCCAGATCAGCGAGGTGCCGGTGGTCGAGGCAAGCTTCTGCACCTCGGCGAGGATCTGCCCCTGGATGGTGACGTCGAGCGCGGTGGTCGGCTCATCCGCCACGATCAGCTCGGGTTCGTGCAGCAGCGCGATGGCGATCGCCACGCGCTGGCGCATGCCGCCCGAGAACTGGTGCGGGTAGGACATCAGGCGCTCATCCGGGGATGGGATGCCGACCATGCCGAGCGTGTCGCGCGCGCGCTGGCGGGCTTCCTCCCGGCTGACCTTCTTGTGCGCCAGCACTGTCTCGATCATCTGGGTGTCGACGCGCAGGACCGGATTGAGCGTCATCATCGGGTCCTGGAAGATCATGGCGATGCGGTTGCCGCGCAGGTCGCGCATCTCCCGCTCGCTCATCTTCGTCAGGTCGCGGCCGTGGAACAGGATCTCCCCGCCCACGATGCGGCCCGGCGAATCCACCAGGCCGAGAACGGAGAATCCCGTCACGGTCTTGCCCGAACCGGACTCGCCCACCAGGCCGAGCACCTTGCCGCGCTCGACGGTGAAGGACACGTCGTCGACGGCCTTCACCACGCCGGCGCGGGTGAAGAAGTGGGTCCGCAGGTTGCGGACCTCGAGGGTCGCTGCCGCGCTCAAATTCTGCAACTCCAGCAAACCGGTCGCGAAGCGACCGGCGCGCGCTGAACGCGCGTCGCGTCAGCACACCAGTGTGTAGGCGCGAAAGCCAAGCCGGCGGAGCCGGCGTCCGGCGTTTGAGGGCTCATTTCTTGAGCCGCGGATTGAGGACGTCACGGAGCTGATCGCCCATCAGGTTGATCGACACGATCGTGACCAGCAGCGCGATGCCGGGATAGAAGCTGATCCAGTACTTGCCGGACAGCATGTACTCATAGCCATTGGCGATCAGCAGGCCGAGCGAGGGCTCGGTGATCGGCACGCCTAGGCCGAGGAAGGACAGCGTCGCCTCCAGCGCAATGGCGCGCGCCACCTGCATGGTGGCGATGACGATCAGCGGCGGCAGGCAGTTCGGCAGCAGGTGCCGGAACATGATGCGGTGCGTCGGCAGGGCGAGGCACTGCGCGGCCTCGATGTACTCGCGCCGGCGTTCGACCAGCGCGGTGCCGCGCACGGTGCGCGCGTAATAGGCCCATTCCACGATGACCAGCGCGATGACGACGTTCATCACGCCCTTGCCCAGGAAGGCGAGGATCATCAGCGCGACCAGGATCGACGGGAAGGAGAGCTGCAGGTCGACCAGGCGCATGATGACCGTGTCGGTCCGCTTGCCGACATAGGCGGCGAGCAGGCCGAGCGAGGCGCCCACGATGCAGGCGATGAGCGCCGAGCCGGCGCCGACCGTCAGCGAGATGCGCAGCCCGTACATGATGCCGGAGAGCATGTCGCGCCCCTGGTCATCCGTGCCGAGCAGGTAATTGAAGGTGTCCGACCCGTTGCGCGACCCCGGTTCGAGCCGCCCATCCATGATGTCGAGCTGGGCGAGGTCGTAGGGATTCTGCGGCGCGATCCAGGGGGCCAGGATCGCGATGATGGCAATGATCGCGAAGACGACCAGCCCCAGCAGCGCGACCTTGGATTCCGCGAACTCGGAGACGAATCGCCGGAACGGCGTCTCGACCTTGTCCTTGCGCGGGGCGGCGGGCGCCGCCTCGCCGATGGCGGACTGGCTCATGTGCCCTTGTTCTCCAGCCTGACGCGGGGGTCCAGCAGCGAGTAGGTGAGATCGACCACGAGATTGATGGTGATGAACATCAGCACGATGATCATGAGGTAGGCGACGATCACCGGGCGATCGAGCACGTTGATGCTGTCGATGATCAGCTTGCCCATGCCCGGCCAGGCGAAGACGCTCTCGGTGACGACGGAGAAGGCGATGGTCGAGCCGAGCTCCAGCCCCACCACCGTCACCACCGGGATCAGGATGTTCTTGAAGACGTGCACGAAGGTCACGCGCGCCGGCGACAGGCCCTTGGCGCGGGCGAACTTCACATAGTCCATCAGCATCGTCTCACGCACACCCGCGCGGGTCAGGCGGATGACGAGGCTGATTTTGAACAGGGCAAGGTTGATTGCCGGCATGACCATGTGCGCGAGGCCATCGGTCGTCAGGAACGACCACTGCACGCCCGAACTGCACGGCGTGATGCCGATGAAGCCGAGCACGGAGCAGGTCTCGCCGCGACCGGTGGACGGCAGCCAGCCGAGCTGCACGGCGAAAACCATGATCAGCATCAGCCCGACCCAGAAGGTCGGCAGGGAGAAGCCGAGGATCGACCCCGCCATGATGGTCTTCGACGCCGGTGAATTCGGCCGCAGCCCGGCATAGAGGCCGAGCGGCAGGCCGATCAGCAGCGCGAGGAAGGTCGCGCCGAAGGCGAGTTCCAGCGTCGCCGGCATGCGCTGCAGGATCAACCGCAGCGCCGGTTCGTTGAACACGAAGGACCGGCCGAGATCGCCCTGCAGCGCATTGGTCAGGAAGACCAGGTATTGCTGCCACAGCGGCAGGTCGAGGCCGAGCGCGCGGATGGCGCGCTCGCGCTCGATCTGGTCGGCATCGGGGCTGATCAGGATCTCGACGGGGTCGCCGATGGCATAGACACCAATGAAGACAATCAGCGACATCGCCAGGACGACGAAGAGCGCCTGGATCAGACGTCGAACGAGATAGACGGTCACCTGATCAGCCCTAGGTTCAGCGAGCCGCCGGACGCAGATCCTGCGCCCGGGTCAGCTCGTCGTTGCGTGGCGTGTGTTCGAAGCCCCGCCGCGCCGCCCAGATGTTGGTCTGGATGTGCAGCGGGATCACGCCGACGTCGGTCATAGCAATCCGCATGCCTTCGATGACCTGCTGCTCACGCTTCGCCTCATCCATTTCGGACAGCGACTGCAGCAGCAGCGCATCGACCTGCGGATTGGAATAGCGCCCGCGGTTCGACGCACCCCAGCCGCGATCGCGGTTCACCGTCGCCATGATGTTGCGCAGCGGATGCGACCCGTCCGGGTTCGAGCCCCAGCCGATCAGGAAGGCGGAGTACTCCGAGCGGCCGGCGCGGCCGACGAAGGTGGTCCAGGGCTGCGCCTCGACCGCGGTGCGGACGCCGATGCGCGTCCACATCTGGCCGACCGCCTGGATGATGCGCGAATCGTTGATGTAACGGTCGTTCGGACCGTTGAGCTGGATGCGGAAGCCGTTCGGATAGCCGGCCTCGGCGAGCAGCCGCTTCGCGCCGTCCGGATCGTAGGCGGGCGCGGGCAGGTCGGCGACGAAGCCGAAGACACCCTCGGGCAGGAACTGGTTGGCCGGCGTCGCCGCTCCTTCCATGATCCGGTCCACGATGGCGCGGCGGTCGATCGCCATGGACAGCGCGCGACGCACGCGCACGTCCTGCAGCGGATTGCGGCCCAGCGGCTTGCCGTCATTGTCCGTAATGAAGGGGGAGCTCTCGTTCGCCTGGCGCAGGTGATCAAGGCCGAGGAATATCAGCCGCAGGCCCGTCGTCTCCGAGAGATGCACGCGGTTGTCGGCGCGCAGCTTCGCGAGGTCCGAGGTCGGCACCTGGTCGATCAGGTCGACATCGCCGGCGAGCAGCGCCGCCGTGCGCGCCGCATCGTTGGTGATCATGCGGTAGTTGACGCGCTGGAACGGCGCACGGTCGCCCCAGTAGCCGTCGAAGCGCTCGAACTCGATGCGGTCACCGTTGCGGTGCGACACGGCGCGATAGGGGCCGGTGCCAATCGCCGCGCGGAGCGAATTGAAATCCTCGGTCGTCGCGCTCTCCGCCGTCTCCTTGTCGATGATGCGGACATTGGTCATGTCCAGCGGCAGCAGCGGATAGGGCTCGCGCGTATGGAAGCGGATGGTCAGCGGATCGACGATCTCGATGCGCTCGATCGGCCGTGCATAGGCCGCGTAGGAGGACGGGCTGTTCGGCACGTTCGGCAGGCGGCCAATGGTGAAGGCGACGTCCTCGGCGGTGAAGGCGTTGCCGTTCTGGAAGCGCACATTCGGCCGCAGCTTGAATTCCCACACTGTGGGCTCGACGACGCGCCATTCCGTGGCGAGGCCCGGGATCTGCCGCGCGCGGGCATCCGTGTTCACCAGCCGGTCGAAGATGGTATCCGACACCGCGTTGTTCGGCGAAAGCTGGTGATAGTGTGGATCGAGCGACGTAACCGGGGCACCAACCGCGATGGTCGCGGTCTGCGCGCGTGCGTGGCCCGCGGCCAGCGCGAGGCCGGTCGCTGCAATGGCGATGGCGGCCGCCTTGGGCCGCCGAAGGTTCCGCTTCATTCTTTGCCTCCCGACATGTGTCAGAAGCGCGGTTTGTAGCAGCCCACCCGAAGGCCCGCTAGGTTGACGCCGGCGAACAAGACCTTGCCGGAGAGACCTGAATGATGGGCCCTGCCCTACGGCGCGCCAGCCTTGCCTAAGCCATGATCACAGCCGGATGCGGCGGCGCCGTGGCGCAGAACCTGACCATCGCGATCGGCGGGGCGCCGGCCTCGCCTGACCCACATGTCTACAATTCGGCGCCGAATGCCAGCCTGACACAACACCTGTTCGATACGCTGGTCGAACGCGATGCCCCGGTCCGCCTGCGGCCGATGCTGGCGGAATCCTGGCGCTTGGTCGAACCGACGATCTGGGAATTCAAGCTGCGGCCGAATGTGCCCTTCCAGAAGGGCAACGCCTTCACCGCCGAGGACGTCGCCTTCACCATCGGGCGCGTGCCCGCCGTGCGCAACGCCCCGGCGCCTTCGCCGGCCTGGCCTGCGCCATCGCCCGTGTCGAGGTGATCGACCCGCTGACCATCCGCTTCCACACCGACGCGCCGCATCCGCTGCTGCCGACGGAACTGGGCTCCCTCCAGATCAATTCCCGCCTTGCCGGCACCGACGCGGACACGGAGCAGTACAATACCGGCACCACGGCGATCGGCACGGCCCCCTATCGCCTGCTGTCCTACCGCTCCGGCGATCGCACCGACTTCGTGCGCAACGACGCATCTTGGTCCGGGCCGCAGCCCTGGGCGCGCGCCTCCTAGCAGTTTATCGCCAATGATGCCGCGCGCAGCGCCGCGGTCCTGGCAGGAGATGTGGTCCTGATCGACCAGGTGCCCTCATCCGATCTCGCGCGCCTGCGTCGGGATCCGCGCGTCGCCATCCACGAGATCCAGGGGTTGCGCCTGATCTGCATGCGCCCCGGCTATTCGCGCTCCGAGAGGGTCACCGACAATGGCGGCCAGCCGGTCACGCGCAATCCGTTCCATGATGTGCGCGTGCGGCGCGCCATGTCGGTCGCCGTCGACCGCCGGGCGCTGGGCGAGCGTGTGATGGAGGGCACCGCGCGGGGCACTGGCCAATGGCTGCCCAACGGCGCCTTCGGCTACAATCCGGATCTGCCCGTGCCGGCGTACGACCCTGATACCGCGCGGCGCCTGCTCGCCGAAGCGGGCTTCCCGCAGGGCTTCCGCATCACCCCGCCCTGTCCGAATGACCGCTACCCAAACGACGCCCGGATCAGCCATGCAGTGGCACAGATGTGGACGCGCGTCGGGGTGCACACGGAAGTGCAGGCCCTGCCCTGGGCCACCGATTCCTCCTGCAGCGCACGCCAGGAGTTCAACATGCGCCTGGGCGGCTGGGGCAGTTCGACGGGCGAAGCCTCCTACATGCTGGTCAACATCTTCGGCACCCACGACCGGGAACGGCGGCGCGGCGCATCGAATTCCTCGCGCTACTCGAATCCCGCGCTCGATGCGCTGACCGACCGCGCGGCCTCCACGCTCGGCGACACGCAACGCGAAGCCTTGCTGCGCGGGGCGGTGCGCATGGTCGCCATCGACAACCAGGCGGTGATCCCGCTGCTACAGCTGGTCAATTCCTGGGCGACGCGGCGCGGCATCACCCATGATTTGCGCGTGGACGAGCGCACCACGGCCATGGCCACGAAGCCCGCGCACTGAAGGCCGGAGTGGGCCGGACGACTGTGGGGCAACCTCCCGGCTGCCCGATCGCCGGCCCACCCTACCCTGCGAGCTTCAGCCCGACGATGCCGGCGAGGATGAGGCCGACGCAGGCCAGGCGCAGCGCGGTCGCCGCTTCCCCGAACAGGATGATGCCGAGCACCACGGTGCCCACCGTGCCGATCCCGGTCCACACCGCATAGGCGGTTCCGAGCGGCAGCGTGCGCAGCGCGAGGCCGAGCAGCGCCAGGCTGACCACCATGCTGGCCACGGTCAGCACCGTAGGCACCAGGCGCGAGAAGCCGTCGGTGTATTTCAGCCCGACGGCCCAGCCGATTTCCGACAGCCCCGCGCCCAGAAGATAGATCCACCCCATCACAGGTCCCCTTCGGTCCCGTGGCAGGGTCGTCCCCACCGGTTACGGAGAACAAGATGCGCCGGGGTCGTCCCCGGCGCCGTTCAGCCCTGGCGGTCCGCCACGAAGCGTTCCAGCCAGTGGATCGTATAGTCGCCCGACTGGAACTCCGCATCCTCCATCACCGCCTGGTGCAGCGGCAGGGTGGTGCGGATGCCGGCGACGACCATCTCGGACAGCGCGCGGCGCATCCGCGCGATCGCTTCCGCGCGGTTCGGCGCGTGCACCACCAGCTTCGCGACCAGGCTGTCGTAGTGCGGCGGCACCGTGTAGCCCGAATAGAGCGCGCTATCGACGCGCACGCCCAGCCCGCCCGGCGCGTGATAGGTGTTCACGCGGCCAGGGCTCGGCGCGAAGGTTTCCGGGTCTTCCGCGGTGATGCGGCATTCGATCGCATGGCCGCGGAACTGGATGTCCTTCTGGGTGTAGCCGAGCGGCTCGCCCGCCGCGATGCGGATCTGTTCCTTCACCAGGTCGATGCCGCACACCATCTCGGTCACCGGATGTTCGACCTGCAGGCGGGTGTTCATCTCGATGAAGGCGAACTGGCCGTCCTGCCAGAGGAATTCCAGCGTGCCCGCGTTGCGGTAGCCGAGCTTCGACAGCGCCGAGGTCACCCGCGACCCCAGTGCCTCGCGATCCGCGGCCGACAGCACCGGGCTGCCGGCTTCCTCGACCAGCTTCTGGTGGCGGCGCTGCAGCGAGCAGTCACGCTCGCCGAAATGCACGACCTTGCCATGCGTGTCGGCCAGCACCTGCAACTCGATATGCCGCGGCCGGTCGAGATACTTCTCCATGTACACGCTATCGTCGCCGAAGGCCGCCTTGGCCTCGGCACGCGCGACGCGCCAGGCTTCCTCCAGCTCGTCGGCGGACCGTGCGACCTTCATGCCGCGCCCGCCACCGCCGGCCGCCGCCTTGATCAGCACCGGATACTTGATCTGGTCCGCGACGGCGCGCGCTTCGTCGAGCGATTCCAGCGCACCGGGCGACCCGGGCACCAGCGGCACATCGAGCCGCCGCATCGCGTCCTTGGCTGCGATCTTGTCGCCCATCATCCGGATGTGGTCGGGGCTCGGGCCGATGAACTTCAGCCCATGCGCCTCGACCATCTCGGCGAAGCGGGCGTTCTCGGACAGGAAGCCGTAGCCGGGATGCACCGCATCCGCGCCGGTGATCGTCGCGGCCGACAGGATCGCGGCGACGTTCAGATAGGAGTCGCGCGCCGCGGGCGGGCCAATGCACACGCTCTCATCCGCCAGACGGACATGCATCGCCGTCGCGTCCGCCGTGGAATGCACGGCGACAGTGCGGATGCCCATCTCCTGGCAGGCGCGATGGACCCGCAGCGCGATCTCGCCGCGGTTCGCGATCAGGACCTTGCCGAACATCAGGCCTTCCTTACGTCGCCGCGCGTCGCGCGGGAGCCGGCCGATTCAGACTTCCAGGCCTGCGGCCTTCCAGTCATCGGGCGGCTCATTCGATGATCATCAGCGGCTCGCCGTATTCGACCGGCATGCCGCTCTCGACCAGGATCCGCGTCACGGTGCCGGCGCGCGGAGCCTTGATCTGGTTGAAGGTCTTCATCGCCTCAACCAGCAGCAGGGTCTGACCCTGCGTGACCTTGGTCCCGACCGTCACGAACTGCGCCGCGCCGGGTTCCGGCGCGAGATAGGCAACGCCCACCATCGGGCTGGTCACCGCGCCGGGGTGGTCGGCATCGGACGCCTCGGGCGCCGCCACGGCAACCGGGCCAGCCGCGACCGGCGCGGCGGACACCGCGACCGGGGCCACGACGGGCGCGGCGACGACCGACTGGCGCACGACGCGCAGCCGCGATTCGCCGTCCACCAGCTCGATCTCGGTCAGGTCCGTATCGCGCAGGATCTGCGCCAGTTCGCGGATCGCGGTGGCGTCGAATTGGATGAAGTTGCCCATTATTCCTCGTCCTGCTCGACCAGATCGGCCATGGCCCGCATCGCGAGCGCATAGCCCGCCACGCCCAGCCCGCAGATCACCCCGGTCGCCGCCTTGGAGATGTAGCTGTGATGCCGGAATTCCTCCCGGCGGTGGATGTTCGTGATGTGGACCTCGATGACCGGCAGATCGACGGCGAGCAGCGCGTCCATCACGGCGATCGAGGTGGTGGTATAGCCCGCCGGGTTGATGATGATGCCGGCGGCGCGGCCGCGGCATTCCTGCACCCAGGTCACCAGCTCCCCTTCCGAGTTGGTCTGGCGGAAATCGATGGCCAGGCCAAAGGCTTCGGCCGTCTCGGCGCACAGCGCCTCGACATCGTCCAGCGTCGCGGTGCCGTATTTTTCCGGCTCACGCACGCCGAGCATGTTCAGGTTCGGGCCGTTCAGGACAACGATGAGGGGGGGTGTCACGGACGATTCCGCCAGGAAGAGGGCGGAACGGGCTAGCACGGCGGGTTTGCAGGGGGCAAGCGGCCGGCACCCCAGCCATGCGGGATGCCCCGCTTGCCCCCGCCGGTCCCCTTCGCCACATTCGCGTGGCCATGTCCAAGATGATCGCCATCACCGTGAACGGAGAGGCACGGGAGGTAGCGGCCGGCGAAAGCCTCGCCGCCCTGCTCCGCGCCATCGGCCTCGACACCCGCAAGGTCGCCGTCGAGCGCAATGAGGAGATCGTCCCCCGGTCGACCTACCCCGAGGTGGCGCTGCTGCCCGGCGACCGGCTGGAAATCGTGCATTTCATCGGCGGAGGCTGAGACCTATGGACGGAACCCCCGCGACGATCGGCGACGACACCTGGGAGGTCGCGGGCCGCCGCTTCCGCTCCCGCCTCATCGTCGGCACGGGCAAGTACAAGTCGCTCGAGGAGACCGCCGCGGCGATCGCGGCCTCGGGTGCCGAGATCGTCACCGTCGCGGTGCGGCGCGTGAACCTGTCCGATCCGAATGCGCCGATGCTGCAGGATTTCGTCTCGCCCAAGGACTACACCTACCTGCCCAACACCGCCGGCTGCCACACGGCGAACGAGGCGGTGCGCACCCTGCGCCTGGCGCGCGAGGCGGGCGGGTGGAACCTGGTGAAGCTCGAGGTCCTCGGCCCGCCGCCCTACCTGTACCCGGACATGGAAGGCACCTTCGAGGCCGCGAAGGCGCTGATCGCCGACGGCTTCGAGGTCATGGTCTATTGCGCCGACGACCCGGTGGCGGCGCGGAAGCTCGAGGATCTCGGCTGCGTGGCGATCATGCCGCTCGGCGCGCCGATCGGCTCGGGGCTCGGCCTGACCAACCCCTTCATGATACGCTCCATCAAGCAGCACGCGAAGGTGCCGGTGCTGGTAGACGCCGGGATCGGCACGGCGTCGGACGCGGCGAAGGCGATGGAACTGGGCTGCGACGCGGTGCTGCTGAACTCGGCCATCGCGCACGCCAAGGACCCGGTGCGCATGGCGGTCGCGATGAAATCGGCGGTCGAGGCCGGGCGGAATGCCTTCCTCGCCGGCCGCATGCCGTGGAACTACCAGGCCGATGCGTCGAGCCCGATGACGGGGTTGATCCGCTAGCGCCCCGCCGCCCGCCCCGTTAAAACGATATCGAAACGGGGTGGACAAGGATCGGCGGCATGGTGCGGCATTTCGACCACCTGACGATCGTGGTGCGCGATCTGGCGTCGGCGAAGGCCTTCTTCTCCGCACTGGGCTTCGAGGAGGCCCAGGCGGTCGTCATCACGGGCGAACCCTTCGCCTCCTACATGGGCGTGCCGGAGATCGAGGCCGACCATGTCACCCTCGTGCTGCACGGCGCCACGCCGCGGACCGAGATCCAACTCCTGCACTATCGCCACCCGGCCCCCCTGCCCGACGCGGCCATCCGATCGCTGAACAAGCTCGGCATGAACCACATCTGCTTCGCCGTGGACGATGTGGACGCGGAGCTTGCGAAGCTGGAGGCCCTCGGCTTCCGCCGGCGCAACGAGATCATGGACTTCCACGCCCGCAAACTGGTCTTCATCGAGGGGCCGGAAGGCGTCACGGTCGAACTCGCGGAATGGCACTGAGGCGGGGCCCGATCAGCCGCACAGTCTCCGCAGCTTCTCCGGATTCCGCACCACATAGACGGCGCGGATCGCCCCGGCCTCGATTTCCAGCGACGTGGTTTGGACGGACCCGTCCTCGAAGCGCGTGACATAGCCCGGCAGGCCATTGATCCAGGCCATCTCATGCTGCCGCCCCAGCCGCGCCTTGCGCGCCAGCCCGGCGAAGAAACGCGCGATCCGGTCCGCGCCGAACACCGGGTTGATCGCCGCGGAGACCACCCCGCCCCCATCCGTGCGCAGCACCGCATCCTCGGCCAGCAGGCGCCCCAGCGCCGCCGCGTCGCCACTTTCGATCGCCGCCCGGAAGGCTTCGGCGATCCGCCGCCCTTCCTCCGGCGCCACCGGAAAGCGCGGCCTGGCCTGCTGCACATGCGCCCGCGCCCGTGCCGCCAATTGCCGGACCGCGGCCGGGGACCGGTCCAGCGTCGCCGCCACCTCCTCGAATCCGCCGCCGAACACGTCGTGCAGCAGGAAGGCGGCGCGCTCCAAAGGCGAGAGCCGTTCCAGAGCCAGCATCAGCGCGACCGACAGTTCCTCGGCCGCCGCCTGGCCGGCGAGCGGGTCCGTCTCCACCACCGGCTCCGGCAGCCAGGGGCCGATATAGGTCTCCCGTTTGCGCCGGGCGGATTTCAGCTCATCCAGGCACAGCCGGGCGACGATACGACGCAGGAAGGCCTCGGCATCGCCAACGCTTTCCCGGTCGGCTTCCGCCCAGCGCAGCCAGGCGGCCTGCACCACATCCTCGGCATCCGCCATGGACCCGAGGAAACGATAGGCCAGCGCCCGCAGCCGCGGACGGGCGGCAAGGAAGGCCTCCGCCCCGGCCGCGGCGCCCGACATCAGGCGGCGGCCTTGGCGCGCGCCGGCTCGGCCCGGAAGCCGACGGCGAAGCGGTTCCAGCCATTGATCGTGACGATCGCGAGCGTCAGCGCCACCTGCTCTTCCGCCGAGAATTCCGCCGCCATCGCCTCATAGGCCGAATCGGGCGCGCCGGTCTCCGCCAGGCGGGTCAGCGCATCGACCCAGGCCAGGGCGGCGCGCTCGCGCTGGGTGTAGCAAGTCGCTTCCTCCCAGGCGGAGAGCATGTAGAGCCGCTCCTCCGTCTCCCCCGCCGCCCGGGCCTCGCGCGTATGCATGTCGAGGCAGAAGGCGCAGCGGTTGATCTGCGAGGCGCGGGTCTTCACGAGTTCCAGCAGGCTCGGCTCCAGCCCGTTGCTGCGGCTGGCCTTTTCCAGCGCCAGCATGGCCTGCATCACCTTGGGCGCGACATTCCAGTGGTTCAGTCGGGTGGTCATGGGGTGCTCCTGCATCCGATGGGTTCCGGATACAGGACGAGGCAGCCTCGTCCCCTGTGACATGCTGCGGCGACTATTCCGCAGCAGCGCCCCGCAGGGCGCGGATTTCCTCGGCAATCCGCTCGGCCGGCAATTCGGCGACCCAGCGCGCCGGAACCTCCAGCGCCGCCGCCAGGCGCGCCTTGTAATCCACCTTGGGAATCTCGACCGTGCCGAACTGCGCGAGATGCGCGGTTATGAACTGCGTGTCGCACAGCACGAAGCCGCAGATCCGTAGCCGCGCGACCAGATGCACCAGCGCGACCTTCGAGGCATCGCTGACGCGGGAGAACATGCTCTCCCCGAAGAAGGCGCCGCCCAGCGCGACGCCATAGAGCCCCCCGACCAGGCGCCCTTCCGACCAACTCTCGACCGAATGAGCGAAGCCACGGCGGTGCAGCTCGACGAACAGCCCCTCGATCTCGCTATTGATCCAGGTGTCCGTGCGGCCCGGCGCCGGTTCGGCGCAGCCGCGAATCACGCCCACGAAGTCACGGTCCGCCGTGACGGAGAACCGGTCCGACAACGCCGTCCGCCGCAGGCGCCGCGGCAGGTGGAAGCCGTCATCGATCGGCAGCACGCCGCGCAAGGCCGGATCGAGCCAATACATCCGGTCCGACCCACGGCTCTCCGCCATGGGAAAGACCCCCGCGGCATAGGCGCGGAGAACGAGGTCCGGCGTGATCTCCAATTGTCGGCGGCTCATGGGTGCCGAGCCTGCACCACCCCGCCGCGCCGCGTCACTCTTCGTCGTCGTCCGCCGCGGCGACCGGGAGCATCGCCGTCTCCTTGGCGGTCATCAGGGCGATGACGGTCTCGGTGCGCTCGACCCCGGCGCGGCGCCGAATCTCCTGCGCGACGAAGGCCTCCAGTTCCTTGAGGCCCGGGGCCCGCAGCTTCAGCAGGTAGGACCACGGCCCGGTGATGGCGTGGCATTCCAGCACCTGTTCCAGCGGCAGCACCGCCTCGCGGAACTTCGGCTCCTGCGCCCCGGCGCGCAGCGCGACGAAGACCCAGGCGAGCAGCGGGCAGCCCACCGCCGCCGGGTCGAGATCCGCCCGCCAACCCCGGATGGTGCCCCGTTCCTCGAGTCGCTTGACGCGCTCCGCCGTCGCCGAGACCGACAGCCCGGCGACCTTGGCGAGCTCAGCCAGGCCCGCGGCGCCGTCGTGCTGCAGCGCGACCAATATGTTCCGGTCTATGCTGTCCATGACCGCATCCTATCCGGCGCCGCGGCCGATTGGAACGCAGGATCGGGCGCGGAAGGCAGAGGAGGGCTCTGGGCTCTCCTCGCCCGGGGGCGGATGGCCTGGGTAGTCCGCTCGTGGCGACATCTGAGGGGGGTATGCCCAAAGCGCGCGAAGCCCTGGCACTGCCGATTGGAGAGAGCCCCCGCTCCTCTCCAAACCTCTGCCCGTCACGGGATCCCGTTCACGTTGCCATGCAAGGTGTTTGGGGGCGCATCGGCGGCTGGGCCTTTGGAAACTTCGTTTTGGCGCTCAGCGCTGCGGCCGGAACAATGGGTGACGCGCTCGTCGCGCAGCGCCTCCCGGAGTAATGGGCACTGCGCGCCCTCCGACACCTCGCGATGGACGCCCTGCCCAATGCCCAGTTGAGGTTTGCAAAGGCCCTTCGGCCTTTGCTGGGGTGGCTTGGAGGGGCAAAGCCCCTCCAACTGCTACCGTGGTGCCCGGGAAATCCCTCGGAAACCGGCACCTGGCCCGCCGCGCCCCGATCAGGGCCGCATGCGGACGGCTCAGATGTAGTGCTCGGCGAGCGGCCGGAAGCCGTTGAAGTTCTGCGACGCGTAGCTCGTCACATAGGCGCCGGTGGACAGCAACTCGACCCGGTCGCCGCACTCCAGCGCCAGCGGCAGCCGGTAGTTGGACTTCTCGTAGAGCGTGTCCGTGCTGTCGCAGGTCGGCCCGGCGATGGTGACCGGCCCGTCCGCCATCCCGTCATGCGGCGTTTGGAAGGCGTATTTGATCGCCTCGCCCTCGGTCTCGGCCAGGCCGCCGAAGCGCCCGATGTCGAGATAGACCCAGCGCACCGGGTCATCCTTGCCCTTGCGGGAGACGAGCACGACCTCGGCCGACACCACGCCGGCATCGCCCACCATGAAACGGCCCGGCTCGATCAGCATCTCGGGCAGGTCGTTGCCGAAATGGCGGGTCATCGCCCCCATGATGGCCATGCCGAAATCGTCGATCCCTGGCACTTCCTGGCGATACCGCACCGGATAGCCGCCGCCGAGATTGACCATGCGCAGCTTCACCCCGGCCTCCTTGAGGTCGGTGAAGAGCATGGCGACGCGGGCGATGGCCCCTTCATAGGCGCCGGTCGAGGTCTGCTGGCTGCCCACATGGAAGGAGATGCCATAGGGGTCGAGGCCGAGTTCCTTGGCCTGCACCATCAGGTCGCGCGCCATGTCCAGCTCGCAGCCGAACTTGCGGGACAGCGGCCATTCGGCGCCCTTGTTCTCGACCAGGATGCGGCAATAGACGCGCGCACCCGGGGCGTTCTTCGCGATCTTCAGCAGCTCGGGCTCACTGTCGAAGGCGAACATGGTCACGCCGGCCTCATACGCGGCCTTGATGGCCGAGGCCTTCTTGATCGTGTTGCCGTAGGAGATCGCCTCCGGCCGCGCGCCGACGGCGAGGCATGCCTGCACCTCCTCCCACGACGCCGCGTCGAAGGACGAGCCGAGACCCGTCAGGCGCTCGAGGATCGGCGCGGCCGGGTTCGCCTTCACCGCGTAATAGACGCGGGCCAGCGGCAGCGCGGTCGTCAGGCGACGGTAGTTCTCCTCCACGCGATCGACATCGACCACGAGGCATGGCGTCGCAGGCGCAGAGTCGCGCAGATACTGAGCGATCTTGGGAGTCATCGCCGCACCTCTTCCAGGCTCCAGCGGGCCGCCTGTCCAGGCGACGGCCCAAGGTTGACGAAACGGTCGAACGAACCAGCGACCAAAGTGGGCCGCCCGGATGCCACCGGGCGGGGTTGCCAGAACGCTTGACGTCGTTGCGTAAACCCTTTGGCCGGATAGGGGCCGGGGGCCAGAGGCACGTGCGTACTGCGTCTGGGCCGGCGTATAGGGCCGGCCTGACCCCACGCAAAGAGAAAAATTCGGGTGAGGCCGAAGATTTTTCTTAAGGCCGGGACATTGTCCGGAAAGGGGCCAGAGGAGCCGATGATGGCCGGGTGTTTCGCCCCGCGGGATGCGCGAATCGCCGGAAGGTTACCGGGGCCCGGAAGGAAGGCCGCACGAGCCAGTGGCATCGCCACCGGCGGCTTCGGGCTGCGCGATCACACCTGTGCTGCAGCCGCATCTTTGCCCTGAGTGCCCGCAACATGGCCGCGAAGGGCATATGCCGCCTGCCGATGCGCTCGGCTGAGACCCTGGCGTGCGGGATCGGCAGGCAGCCGCGCCAGGGACGGGATCGAAAGACGGAAGAGCCCGAAGGCTGGCCAGCGTCGGTGCCCCAGGCATCCCGGCTTCCAGGGACGCTCCCCGATTGGCTGGCATGACGGCGGTCCGGGGCGGCACAGCCCAATCACACATCGCGTCACGCGGCCACGCCACCCTAGCGTCGGCAGCGGCACCGGCAGCGCGTGTCACCCGCCAAGCCGCTTCGCACCGCCGGACTCAGGCCGCCCGGGTACTGGTTCTCCAAAGGCTCCGTGGTGCCTCGCGGGGCGAAGTCCGGGAAGGGGCGAAGCCCCCCCTCCGCCGCCCTGTCACGCCGCCGCGGCGGTCTCGCCGGCGTTCTCATTCGCCGCCCGCTTCAGTGCTGCCTGGTAGCGGTCCCGCCGCCAGCACAGCAGCCGCCAGGCGCCCTTGGCCGCGATATCGGACATCCGCCCGCGGGGTTCGAGCCCGACCGTCTTGAAGATCATGCCCATCGCCCGCTCGATATGGCGGAAGCGGTAGAAGCCCATGGCCCGGCCCATATAGCCGCTGATGCAGCGGTCATGGCTGTAGGGCATGGATTCGGGCTCGTTGCCGCAGTGGAAGGCATAGGCGAGTTCATCATCCTCGCTCTCGCCGATGCGCCCCAGGGCAATGCGCAGGCGCTTGGCGAAGGACAGGTTCTCCCGCGCCAGATACCGCTTCATGTGGTCATAGAAGAGCTTGAAGTGCCGGTATTCATCCGCCGCGATCAGCCGGCAGACCTGCCGCAACGCCGGCTCCTCGGTCGAGTCGCCCAGGGCGCTGTAGTAGGAGGAGGTCCCTGTCTCGACCATGCAGCGCGCGATCAGCTCGCCCGTACGGGATCCGCGGATGGAGGCATCGGCATCGAGCTGGATCTTGTAGCCGTTGCGATAGCGGGCGAAGGCATCCTGGAAGTTCCAGCCCGGATCGGCTAGTTCGCCCCATCGGCCTAGCGCATCTCCGTGCTGCGTCTCTTCCACGCCCCAATGCTCGGCGGCGGCGCGGAAGTCGGGGTCGTCGGCGAAGACTCGGGTCAGGTAGGTGACATAGTCGGCCGCGTTGCGCTCGACCATCGCGGCAGCCTTGACCAGCGGGATGATCTGCGGATCGACCTTGGCCGGATCGAACTGATCCCAGCCCACCTCGTCGATATGCCAATGCTTCATTGCTTACCTCGCCGCTGGTCGCCGTGGCTGGAGCCGCTGTTCCTGCGAGGCATTTTCATGCTGCGCAGGGCGGTTTCAAGGCAAGCTGTCACAGAGTTGTCGCGGCGTGTCTGCGTTGCATCAAGCACGGCACGCCGGAACGCGCGGCGGATCAGGCCGCCTGGGCGGCGTCGAGCATGGCCTTGGCCGAAAGCAGCCGGGCCATGGCGGCCTCGCGCTTCTCCGGCGTCAGGTCCTGCGCCTCCAGCAGCGCGGCCTCGGCTGCGGCGATGCGATCGGCCGCGTCGGACTTCGAAAGCTCGGCGACCGGGGTCGCCTCATCGGCCAGGATGGTCACGCGGGTCGGGGTAACCTCGGCGAAGCCGCCGGCGACGAAGAGCCTCTCGGTCTCCTTGCCATCCTCGCGCACCGTGATCACGCCGCCGCGTAGCGCGACGATCATCGGGGAATGGCCAGGGAGCACGCCCATCTCGCCCTCGGCGGCGGGCAGCGTGGCCATCTCCACCGGCCGCGAGAGCAGCAGCTTCTCGGGGGAGACGAATTCGAGCTGGAAGGTGGCCATCGGAGACGCTCCCGAAACCTATAGTGCAACCGGCACGCCCGCACATGCGGAGTGCCGTCCTTGAAGAATCCGGCCGCACAGCGGCCGGCGCCGCCCATAAGGCCTGACCCTCAAGCGCGCCAGGGCTGCGGCGGAAGCCAAGGCGGCCGGATGGCCGCCGCCCGGCGTCTGAGGGCCAAGCAAAGAAGGCTGCGGCGTTACGCCGCCGCCTTCAATCCTTCCGCCTTCTTCACCGCCTCTTCGATCGTGCCGACCATGTAGAAGGCGGCTTCCGGCAGGTGGTCGTACTCACCGGCCACGATGCCCGCGAAGGAGCGGATCGTGTCTTCCAGCTTGCAGAACACGCCCGGCGTGCCGGTGAAGACTTCCGCGACGTGGAAGGGCTGGGACAGGAAGCGCTGGATCTTGCGCGCGCGCGCCACGATCAGCTTGTCCTCTTCCGACAGCTCGTCCATGCCCAGGATGGCGATGATGTCCTGCAGCGACTTGTAGGTCTGCAGGACGCGCTGCACTTCGCGCGCCGTCTTGTAGTGTTCCTCGCCCACGATGCGCGGGTCGAGCGCACGCGAAGTGGAGTCCAGCGGGTCGACGGCCGGGAAGATGCCGAGCTCGGCGATCGAGCGGTTGAGCACCGTCGTCGCGTCGAGGTGGGCGAAGGAGGTCGCCGGCGCCGGGTCGGTCAGGTCGTCCGCGGGGACGTAGATGGCCTGCACCGAGGTGATCGACCCCTTCTTCGTCGAGGTGATGCGTTCCTGCAGCGCGCCCATGTCGGTGGCGAGCGTCGGCTGATAGCCCACCGCCGAGGGGATGCGCCCGAGCAGCGCCGACACCTCGGCGCCCGCCTGGGTGAAGCGGAAGATGTTGTCGATGAAGAAGAGCACGTCCTGGCCCTGCTCATCGCGGAAGTATTCCGCCATGGACAGGCCCGAGAGCGCGACGCGGGCGCGGGCACCCGGCGGCTCGTTCATCTGGCCGTACACCAGGGCCACCTTGGACCCTTCGGTGGTGTTCTCGCCGAGCTTGATGACGCCGGCGTCGATCATCTCGTGATAGAGGTCGTTGCCTTCGCGGGTGCGCTCACCCACGCCGGCGAAGACCGACACGCCGCCATGGCCCTTGGCGACGTTGTTGATCAGCTCCTGGATGGTCACGGTCTTGCCCACGCCGGCGCCGCCGAACAGGCCGATCTTGCCGCCCTTCAGATAGGGCGCGAGCAGGTCGATGACCTTGATGCCCGTGACCAGGATTTCCGCCGCGGTCGCCTGCTCGTCGAAGGCCGGGGCGTCGCGATGGATGGTGTAGGACTTGTCATGCGGCACCGGGCCGCGCTCGTCGATCGGCTCGCCAATGACGTTCAGGATGCGGCCGAGCGTGCCGGGGCCGACAGGCACCGAGATCGGCGCGCCGGTGTCGACCACCTCGGTGCCGCGCACCAGGCCGTCCGTGGTGTCCATGGCGATGCAGCGCACCGTCCGCTCGCCCAGCTCCTGCGCGACCTCGAGCACCAGCGTGCGGTCCTCGACCTTGGTGGTCAGCGCGTTCAGGATGTACGGCAGCTCCTGCGGGAACTGCACGTCCACGACGGCGCCCAGCACCTGCGTGACCTTGCCGACGTTGTTCTTCATCGTGCTGTGTCCCTACTCAAACGGCTTCGGCACCGGAGATGATCTCGATCAGCTCCTTGGTGATGTTGGCCTGGCGTGTGCGGTTGTAGTTGATGGTGAGCTTGTTGATCATCTCACCGGCATTGCGCGTCGCGTTGTCCATCGCGGTCATCTGGCTGCCGTAGAAGCCGGCATAGGTCTCCAGGACAGCGCGATAGACCTGGACCGCGAGGTTCTGCGGCAGCAGGGCGGCCAGGATCTCGTCCTCGGCCGGCTCGTATTCATAGAGCGCCTGCGGCCCGGCATGGGCCTCGCCCTCATCCTGTTCCGGCACCGCGCCGGGGATGAGCTGCTGTTCGGTCGGGATCTGCGAGATCACGTTCTTGAAGCGGTTGTAGATCAGCGTGCAGACGTCGAAGGCGCCGTCCTCGAGCATCTCGGTGACCTGCGCGGCGACCGCCGCCGCGTCGTCGAAGCCCACCACCTTCTTCGAGGCGAAGGAGATCTCGCCCACGAAACGGGACCCGAACTCGCGCCTCAGGTAGGTCGCGCCCTTGCGGCCGACGGCGAGGATCTTCACCGTCTTGCCGTGGCTCTCCAGCTCCCGGATGCGGTTGCGCGCGAAGCGGCCCACATTGGTGTTGAAGGCGCCGGCCAGGCCACGCTCGCCGCTGACCACCACCATCAGGTGGACATTGTCCGCCCCGGTGCCGACCAGCAGCTTCGGCGCGTCGGGCTGCCCCGCCACCGCGGCACCGAGCGAGGCGAGCATGCGCTCCATCCGCTCGGCATAGGGGCGGGCAGCCTCGGCGCGCTGCTGCGCGCGCCGCAGCTTCGCCGCCGCCACCATCTTCATCGCCTGCGTGATCTTGCGCGTGGATTTCACGCTGTTGATCCGCAGGCGGAGGTCCTTCAGGCTCGCCATGGAAGGCTCTCCGCCCCCTTTCCGCTCAGCTGAAGGACTTGGCGAAGGAGTCGAGGAAGGCGACCAGCTTGGTCTCGGTCTCCTTCTTGATCTCCCGATCGGTGCGGATCGCGTCGAGGATCGCCGGCTCGCGGGTCTTGAGGTCGGCGAGCATCCGCTTCTCGAAGTCACCCACCTGGCCGACCGAGATGCGATCGAGATAGCCGCGGGTGCCGGCGAACAGCGACACCACCTGCTCCTCGACCGGGACCGGCTTGTACTGGGGCTGCTTCAGCAGCTCCGTCAGGCGGGCACCGCGGGCGAGCAGCGCCTGCGTCGTCGCGTCGAGATCCGACGCGAACTGCGCGAAGGCCGCCATCTCACGATACTGGGCGAGCTCCAGCTTGATCTTGCCGGCGACCTGCTTCATCGCCTTGATCTGCGCCGCCGAACCCACGCGGGACACCGACAGGCCGACGTTCACGGCCGGGCGGATGCCCTTATAGAAGAGCTCGGTCTCGAGGAAGATCTGGCCGTCGGTGATCGAAATGACGTTCGTCGGGATGTAGGCCGACACGTCGCCGGCCTGCGTCTCGATGACCGGCAGCGCGGTCAGGGAGCCATTGCCGAAATCGTCATTCATCTTCGCCGCGCGCTCAAGCAGGCGCGAGTGCAGGTAGAACACGTCGCCCGGATAGGCTTCGCGGCCCGGCGGACGGCGCAGCAGCAGCGACATCTGACGATACGCGACGGCCTGCTTCGACAGGTCATCATAGAAGATGACCGCATGCATGCCGTTGTCGCGGAAAAACTCGCCCATCGCGCAGCCGGAATACGGCGCCAGGAACTGCATTGGCGCCGGGTCGGACGCCGTCGCGGCCACGATGATCGAATATTCGAGCGCGCCCTGCTCCTCCAGCGTCTTCACCAGCTGGGCGACGGTCGAGCGCTTCTGCCCGACCGCGACATAGATGGTGTAGAGCTTCTTGGATTCGTCGCCCTGCGCATTGATCGGCTTCTGGTTGATGATCGTATCGATGATCACCGCCGTCTTGCCGGTCTGGCGGTCGCCGATGATCAGCTCGCGCTGACCACGCCCGATCGGGATCAGGCTGTCGATCGCCTTGATGCCGGTCTGCATCGGCTCATGCACCGACTTGCGGGGAATGATGCCCGGCGCCTTCACCTCGACGCGCGTGCGCGTCACGTCGGTCAGCGGGCCCTTGCCGTCGATCGGGTTGCCGAGCGCATCGACCACGCGGCCGAGCAGCCCCTTGCCCACCGGCACATCGACGATGGAACCGGTGCGGGAGACGGTGTCACCCTCGCGGATGCCCTTGTCGTTGCCGAAGATGACGACGCCGACATTGTCGGATTCGAGGTTCAGCGCCATGCCGCGCAGGCCGGCCGCGGGGAATTCCACCAGCTCGCCGGCCATGACGTTCTGCAGGCCATAGACGCGGGCGACGCCGTCGCCGACGGTCAGCACGGTGCCCACCTCGGCCACGTTGGCGTCGGCGTCGAACCCGGCGATCTGAGCCTTCAGAATCTCCGAGATTTCGGCGGGACGAATATCCATGGTCAGGCGGCCCCTTTCATCGCGTACTGCAGACGCTGCAGCTTGGACTTGATGCTGTTGTCATAAAGGCGGGAGCCGATCCGGACGATCAGCCCACCGAGAATGGAGGCATCCACGCTTTCGGCGAGACGCACATTGGAATAACCGGCCTCGGTGAGGCGGGCCGTGATCTGTGCGCGCTGCGTGTCCGACAGCAGATGGGCGGTGGTCACCTCGGCCGTCTGCTGGCCGCGGCGTTCCGCCAGGAGGGTTCCGAAGGCCTGCGCCACCGCCGGGAGGGCGGCGAGGCGGCGATTGGTGATCAGCACGCCGACCAGGTTGCGCACCTCGGCGCCGACGCCGGCACGGTCGAGGAGCGCGAAAGCCCCCGCGCGCTGCTTCACGGCGTCGAGGCGCGGGTCGGCGACGAATTCGCGGAAATCGGAACTGTCGCGCCAGAGGCCGAACAGGGCCTCCAGATCGGCGGCGATGCGGTCCAGCGCGGCGGGATCGGCCTGGCGCTTGTCATCGGCAAGGCCGAGCAGAGCGAGCGCGTAGCGCTCAGGGGCACCGCCGGTTTTCACGGCGGATGGGGAAGCGGCTTGGATGGTCTCGGCGGCGGCCACGGGCGATCGCGGTCCTGTTTCTTGCTGGGCTGCGGCATACGACATGGCCGCACGAGGAAGCCCCGAGCGGCGGCCGGCGCTTAACATACGCATTGCCGCACCGCAACCGATCGACCACGTTTTCGCGGCCCGTCGGGGATGATTTCGACCGCTCCGTCCCCATCTGGACGGCCTTCGTCGGTGGCGCGACGCTCCATCGTTAACCAACGCAGGGGGCCACGCCATGCTCGACAATCCACCGATGCTCACCATCCATCGCGGCCATGCCCGGCCCGATGCCGCGCTGATCGAGGCCTTCCGCGGCGCCCAGACCTCCCACTTGGTCGATGCGATGGAAGGGCGCGGGGCACTCGACTACCGCGTCAAGCCGATGGACCCGGCCAATGCCGCCTTCGTCGGGCCGGCGCTGACCGCCCTCGCCTACCCCGCCGATGTCGTCGGCGTGTATGGCGCCCTGGCGGAGGCCCAGCCCGGCGATGTCGTGATGGTCGCGAATGACGGTTACACGGCCACCGCAGTGGTGGGCGACATCGTCGCCGGCATGATGAAGAACAAGGGCATCGCGGCCTTCGTCACCGACGGGGTCGCGCGCGACCGGGCGGGGATCGTCGCCGCGGGCATGCCGCTGTTTGCCGCCGGGATCGTCCCGAACTCGCCGGCCGCCAACGGGCCCGGCGTGGTCGGCGCCCCGGTGACGATCGGCGGCGTTTCCGTCCGGTCCGGCGACATCGTCGTGGGCGATGCCGATGGCGTGGTGGTGATCCCGCACGATCAGGCCGCGATGGTGCTCCAGCGCCTCGCCGCCATCCGTGTAGCCGAAACCCAGGCCATCGCCCGAGTCGAGGCCGGCGTCACCGACACCGACCGCATCCGCGCCATCATGGCCTCCGCCCGCATCATCGGCCCGTGAGCGCGTCCCACAGCGGCATCCCCAGCACCGCCGCTGCCAGGATCAGGGCATAGCCGATGCGGCGGAAGGCGGTTTCGCTGGCCAGGCCGAACAGCGCCGACCCACCCCACAGCGACACCCCGTAGACCGGGCCGGCGGCCAGGGCGAGCCAGACGCTCGACCAGGCGAACAGCCCCTGCCAGGCGAAGGACGCGATCACCACCGCGGTCAGCACGGCGAAATAGAGGTTCATGCTGGCCCGGACGACCACCGCAGGGGCGTTCCGCCCCAGCCACCAGGTCGCGGGCGCCACGCCGCCCAGCATGGCGGTCCCGCTCATCACCCCGCCGACCGCGCCCACCGCGGCGACCAGCGGCACCGAGCCCTTGCCCCGATAGCGCCAGCCCGACCCCAGCACCCCGACTGCAACCAGCACCAGCCCCGTCAGACCCCAGCGCAGCGCGACCGGGTCGCTATGGGCGAGGATCAGGCTGCCGACCGGCACGGCCAGGACCGCCCCACAGGACATCACCGTCACCTCCCGCCGCACCGCATGTGCCCAGGCCCCGGGCAAGAAGGCGAGGCAGGAGACGGATTCGAGCAGCGCCAACACTGGCACCGCCGCCCGCGGACCCACCGCGGCCGAGGCCAGCGGGATGAAGACCAGCGCGGCGCCGAAGCCCGAGAAGCCGCGCGACAGGCCTCCCACGAGGGCGGCGAAGGCAACGCCCAGGATCGCGCCCCAGGACGGGATCTGGTCAGTCACGCGATGGCACGCTTGGCGCGGAGGGGGCTTTGTCCCCTCCGAACCTCCTCCACCAAAGGTCGAAAGGCCTTCCGGATGATCCGGTTGCTTCCGCGGAGGTTGGGCATGGAAGGGCTCCACCCCTCCGAACCGCCCCGCGATCGGGGTCCCATTGCCGTCGCTGAGCGCTTCCAATGGGTGGCCCGGGCGCCTGGACAGCCATCGAATGGCGCCGGGCACAGCAGCGACGTCGCACCCGCCGAGCGCGCCGCCTGCGCGAGTGCGGGTTCCGCCGCCATGTTGTCAGGGGCGCCCGGCGCCAGGTCGATGTTTCCAAAGGCCTTTCGGTCTTTGGCGGGGTGGCTTGGAGGACAAAGCCCCTCCAATCCCCCAGCGGAACCAGCCGGCTCATCAGGAGGGCCTTCGGAAACCGCCATCCGGCACCGGGCGCAACGGGGAGAGCCGGCGCCGGTGCCCATCCCCGTGCAGCGCGCAGCTTGCAGCGAGGCAGGGCGCCTGTGATGCCCGGCGCCGGATATTGGCGCTCCAGAACCTCGGCGGGATGGCCCGGAGGCACGGAGCCCCTCCGGTTCTGCGCGTGGCCTGCGCGGTTCATGCGGCCAAGACCTCCCGCCGCCGCGACATCATCGTACCCGCCGCACGAGATCGAGTTTCGCCAGCCACATCACCCCCCTGGGCACCCGCATCGCCTCGACGCCCTGCGCCAGGGCCGCGAGTTCGGCCATTGTCGCCGGCCCCTCCGCCAAGCGCGCCAGCATCCGGAGCAGCGTCGCCTGCACCGGCAGCATGCTGCCCCGGTTCACCGTGCCCGGCACGGCGCTGCGCACGGCCATCAGCTCCGGCCCGGCCCCGGGCGCCAGTTCGAAGCAGGTCTCCGCCGGCACCGGATCGGAAGGATAGGCCGCAAAGGCCAGCATGGGGTCCGGCCGCAATGGCACGATGTCGCGGCCCGGTTCCGCCGGGGCCACTTCCCGCCCGTCCCGCCGCAGGGCCGCCAGATGGTCGAACAGCGCCAGGTACTGAGGGATCACCGCTGCCCAGTCATAGGTCGCCCGCGCATGCGCCCGCGCCGCCGCCCCCATCGCGCGCCGCCGCTCCCGGTCGCCGATCAGGATGCCATAGGCTTCGGCGGCGCGCGGCACCTCCATGGCGACATGCAGCGCCGCCCCCGACAGGTATTGCCCGTACCCATCCGTGCCGGCGGCGTAGCGCAGCGCCAGTTCCTCTCCGGACCCGGCCGTCATGACCGGCACGCGGAAGCCGGTCTCCCCGTGGCGCACCGTGTCGCGGAAGCCGTCCCAATCGGTCACCACCACCGGGAGGCCGGCGGCCATGGCCTCGACCGGGGCCAGGCCGAAGGTCTCCTGGATATTGTCGATCGGCAGGGTGAAGAAATCGCCCGCCGCCCATATTTCGCGCCGCGCCGGCTCCTGGGTGGCATCGACATGATGCAGCGTGACCGAGGGGCAGAGCGCCGCCGCCCCCTCGCGGAACGCGGCCTCGTCGCGCGGCGTCTCGAAACTGCCGGCGAGGATCAGATGCACCCGACGCGGCGCCTCCCGCGCCGCCTGTTCCAGCGCCAGATACATCGGCCCCGGCGTGAACTTGGTGGCGACGGACAGCCGGCCGACCACCAGCGCCGCCACCTCCTCCTCACCGATGCCGAGCTGTTCGCGCCATCGTTCGCGCGCGCCCCCGACCGGCTCGAAGCTAGCCGTGTCGATGCCCAGCGGAATGACCGCGAGCCGCGGTCCCGGCACCTGCTTCGCCCCGAAACGCTGGCCGAGGTAATATGCCTGCTCCGACATCAGCCGCCGGACCATGGCCTGCACGGCGTTCGAGGTGCAGATCAGCGCATCCCAGCCCTGCAACGGCGCAACCAGCAGATCGCCCAGCGCATCCATGGTCCGTTCGGTCGCCGTGGTGTGCGTCACGCCGCACAGGCTGAACGCCGCCTGCCGGTGCCGGCGCCGCCACCAGGCATAGGACCCCATGCCCCCGCCGGGCAGAAAGATGGTCCCGACGTCGTCGAAGCGGCCCGGTGCGTCGAAGCCATGGGCGCGCGCGGGAAGGCCGGGCGCGATTGCCGCGACATGGTCGATGAAGGCCTCGCGATGCGCCTCGGACTGTACCAGCGCCACCACCTCCTCCAGCCCGCCATGGCGCAGCAGGCCGCGGAGGAACTCCTCGCCGGCCACCCGCCGGCCGATCACCGGTCCGCCCGCGGTCGTATAGCCTTCCGGATGGTAGTAGAGGGCAGCGCGGCGCATGGCTTCCGGCGATTGGCGTTGCCGGAAGGCTCGCCCGCCCGCCGCCGGCTGTAAAGCGAGGTCCCGCTTGCGGTTGTCCCCCGCGCGTGATCGGTCTATGCGCGCCCCTCATGGATTCCAGCCCGAACAGCCCGCTCGCCGCTGAGCCGGCGGCCACCCCGGCCGTGTCCACGTCCGAGGGCCCGTTGCCCGCGCTGCGGGCGCGCATCGCCGCCGGGCTGATCGCCGCCGACCCCGCGCAGGAGCTTGCCGCCGAGAAGCTGCAGGACCTCTGGCGGCGCACCCGGGGCTATGATCCCAAGGTCGAGCCGCCCGATACCGGGGGCTTCCTCGGCCGCTTCTTCCGCCGCAAGCCAGTGGAGGAGGCGCCCGACGGCACGCCGCTCGGCCTGTATCTCGTCGGCGAGGTCGGGCGCGGCAAGTCGATGCTGATGGACCTGTTCTTCGCCAGCGCCGATGTGGCGCGCAAGAAACGGCTGCACTTCCACCAGTTCATGCAGCAGGCTCATCGCCGCATCTTCGAATGGAAGAAGCAGCACGGGGACGCGACCGACCCCATCCCGCCGCTTGCGGATTCCATCGTCGCCGAGGCCGCGCTGCTGTGCTTCGACGAGTTCCAGGTCCACGACATCGCCGATGCGATGATCCTCGGCCGACTGTTCGAGGCGCTGTTCGCCCGCGGCGTGGTGATCGTCGCGACGTCGAACACCACCCCGGACGACCTGTTCAAGGGCAAGCCCGGGCGCGATGCCTTCCTGCCCTTCATTGCCCTGATCAAGAAGCGGATCGAGGTGATGATGCTCGATTCCGCACGCGATTACCGGCGCGACCGCATCCGCGGCCTGCCCACCTGGCATGTGCCGCCCGACGGCCGCGCCGAACGGGCGCTCGATGCCGCCTTCGAGGAATTGACCGGTGAGCGTCACGCGCCTTCCACCCGCCTGACGCTGCTAGGGCGCGCGGTCGAGATCCCGCAGGCCGCGCGCGGCGTGGCACGCTTCGACTTCGACGATGTCTGCGGCAAGCCGCTCGGCCCGGCCGACTACCTGGCCATCGCGACGCATTTCCACACGGTGGTGCTGGACGCGATCCCCCGGCTCAGCCCCGATAATGCCGACAAGGCGCGCCGCTTCATCACCCTGATCGACGCGCTCTACGAACACCGGGTGAAGCTGGTGGCGAGTGCCGAGGACGTGCCCGACCGGCTCTACCAGCGCGGCGAGAACGCGGCGATGTTCGAACGCACCGCTTCCCGCCTGATGGAGATGCAGAGCCAGGAATACCTGGCGCTACCTCACCTTACCTAGGGCCCTTAGACGCCGGGCGCCGCGCATCCGCGCGGCTTGGCTTCGCGCCACGAACCGCCGCTCCGGTGGCGGCGGACGGTCTCGGCGTGGTCGCGCCTTGCGCTCCCGGGCCGATGCGCCGCATCGGCCCGTTGGCCATCATGTGGTGGGCTTCGCCTTCGCCTGGAACTGGTCGAAGGCCTCGACCGCCTGGGCCGCGTACATCACCGACGGGCCGGCGCCCATGTAGATCGCCATGCCCATCGTCTCCATCACCTCATCGCGCGTCGCGCCGTGCTTCACGGCCGATTCAGCGTGGAAGGCGATGCAGGGCGCACAGCGCGTGGCGACAGCGATGCCCAGGGCGATCAGCTCCTTCGTCTTGGTGTCCAGTGCCTTGGCCTCGAGCGCAGCACGGGCCAGCCCTCCGAAGCCTTTCATCACCTCGGCCGCGCCGCCGCGCAGTTCCTTGAGCGGGCCCGAAAGTCCGGCAGCAAGAGCCGGCCAATCCTCATGCATCGTGATCACTCCTGCCTATTATTTCGTGATTTCTTATGGAATGAGAGGGTCCGGCCGGCTTTGACGGGGATCAAGGGAATCGGCCGCGGGGTTTCCCCGATCGGGCGCGCCGGTGTAGAGTCAATGAAACAGCGCGCAACGTAACGAGAGGTTCGGCTCATGCGATTTCTGGCCATGGTCCTGCTCGCCCTTGCCACGATGGCGTCCGCCGCCCCTGCCGAGGCGCGGACGCGCACCCAGCAGACCCAGGCCCAACCGCAGAGCCGCACCACTCAGGCCGCCCGCGCAAGCGCGACGCGCCGCCCCGCCGCCGCACCGCAGCGCCAGGCCAGCAGCCGCGCCACCCCCACCCCGCCGCGCCGCGACGCGATGGCCCGCACCGGCGCGCGCCAGTCCACGACCAGCCGTGGCGCGACCGGCCGCCGCCAGCAGGCGAGTGCCACGACCCGCAACCGCGGCGGCGAGCGCCGCAGCGTTTCCTGGCAGTCCGACCTGGCCCCGGCCACCAATGTCCAGGCGCAGTCCTGCCCGGCCGGGACTCTCGCTACCCTCGCCCGTGGCCATGCCGATGTGGTGCGCTGCCTGCCGCTCTGAGCGGCATTCCCGCTGAAACCAGCCCGGAAAGCCGCCCTGGGGCGCCTTGCCGACACGCAGACCAGGGAGTAGGGAAGCGGCGCTTTTCCGCACCGCATCACAAGCTTTGAGGAACTCCCCCCATGGCCCGCAAGAAGATCGCGCTGATCGGCGCCGGCAATATCGGCGGCACGCTTGCCCACCTCGTCGGGCTCAAGGAACTCGGTGACGTCGTGATGTTCGACGTCTTCCCGGGCGTGGCCGCGGGCAAGGCGCTCGACATCATGCAGTCGGGCCCGGTGGACGGCTTCGACTCCGCGATGTCCGGGTCGGGTGACTACAGCGCGATCGCGGGTGCCGACGTCGTCATCATCACCGCCGGCTTCCCGCGCATGCCGGGCATGAGCCGTGACGACCTCGTCTCGAAGAACGCGGGCGTCATCGCCCAGGTCGCCGAGGGCGTGAAGACCCACTGCCCGAATGCCTTCGTCATCGTCATCACCAACCCGCTCGACGCCATGGTGTGGGTGTTCCAGCAGAAGTCCGGCCTGCCGGCGAACAAGGTGGTCGGCATGGCCGGCGTGCTGGACAGCAGCCGCTTCCGCCTGTTCCTGGCCCATGAGTTCAACGTCTCGGTCGAGGACGTGACCGCCTTCGTGCTCGGCGGCCATGGCGACACGATGGTGCCGCTGACCCGCTACTCCACCGTCGCCGGCATCCCGGTCCCCGACCTGATCAAGATGGGCTGGACGACGCAGGAGAAGATCGACGCGATCGTCGCCCGCACCGCCAATGGCGGCGGCGAGATCGTGAAGCTGCTGGAGAAGGGCTCGGCCTTCTACGCCCCGGCGGCGTCCGCCATCGCGATGGCCGAGGCATACCTCAAGGACAAGAAGCGGGTCCTGCCCTGCGCTGCCTGGCTCGAAGGCCAGTATGGCATCAAGGACCTCTATGTCGGCGTGCCGGTCGTGCTCGGTGCCGGCGGCGTGGAGCGGATCGTCGAGATCGAGCTCAACGCGGAAGAAAAGGCGGCCTTCGACAAGTCCTGCGGCGCCGTCCGCGAACTGATCGACGCCTCGAAGAAGCTGGTGGGCTGATCCACCGGGGCCCGGCGGCGACGCCGGGCCCTTTTCCTGTCAGGCCAAGGGGGTTCCCTGGGATGAATATCCACGAATACCAGGCGAAAGAGCTGCTGCGCCGTTATGGCGTGGCCGTGCTCGACGGCCATGTCGCCTGGACGGCCGATGAGGCCGTGGCCGCCGCAAAGCAGCTCCCGGGCCCCGTCTATGTGGTGAAGTCGCAGATCCACGCCGGCGGCCGCGGCGCGGGCCGCTTCAAGGAAGACCCGAACGGCAAGGGCGGCGTGCGCGTCGTCAAGTCGCTCGACGACGTCAAGGCCGCCGCTGAGGCGATGATCGGCAAGACGCTCGTCACCAAGCAGACCGGCGAGGCGGGCAAGCTGGTCTCCCGCGTCTATGTGGAAGATGGCTGCGACATCAAGCGCGAGCTGTATCTCGGCCTGCTGGTCGACCGCGACACCTCGCGCGTCACCATCATGGCCTCCACCGAGGGTGGCATGGAGATCGAGGAGGTCGCCGAGCACCACCCCGAGAAGATCCTCAAGGTCGCCGTCGACCCCGCCTCGGGCATCTCGGGCTTCCATTGCCGCAAGCTCGCCTTCGGCCTGGGGCTGGAAGGCAAGCAGGTCGCCTCCTTCACCAAGTTCGTCACGGCGCTGTATGGCGCCTTCCTCGAACTCGACTGCATGATCGTCGAGATCAACCCGCTGGTCGTCACCGGCGCGGGCGACATCGTCGCGCTCGACGCCAAGGTGTCCTTCGACGACAGCGCGCTGTACCGCCACAAGGATCTGGAAGCGCTGCGCGACGACAGCGAGATGGATCCGAAGGAACTCGACGCAGTCAAGAACGACCTGAACTACGTCGCCCTCGACGGCGAGATCGGCTGCATGGTCAACGGCGCCGGCCTCGCCATGGCGACGATGGACATCATCAAGCTGTACGGGTCCTCGCCGGCCAACTTCCTCGATGTCGGCGGCACCGCCAACGCGGCGCGCGTCACCGAGGCGTTCCGCATCATCACCTCCGACGCCAACGTCAAGGCGATCCTGGTCAACATCTTCGGCGGCATCGCCAAGTGCGACATGATCGCCGAGGGCATCGTGGTGGCCAGCAAGAACCTCTCGCTGAAGGTTCCGCTGGTGGTGCGCCTCGAAGGCACGAATGTCGAGCTCGGCAAGAAGATCCTGGCCGAATCCGGCCTCGCCATCATCCCCGCCGACAACCTGGCCGACGCCGCCCAGAAGGTCGTCGCCGCCGTGAAGAAGGCTGCCTGACCATGGCGATCCTGATCGACAAGAACACCAAGGTCATGACCCAGGGCTTCACCGGCGCCCAGGGCACCTTCCATGCGAGCCAGGGCATCGCCTATGGCTCGAACTACGTGGGCGGCACGACGCCGGGCAAGGGCGGCACCATGCACCCGGAGCTGAACCTCCCGGTGTTCAACACGGTTGCCGAATGCGTCGCCAAGACCGGCGCCGATGCCTCGGTGATCTACGTCCCCGCGCCCTTCGCGGCGGATGCGATCCTCGAAGCCATCGATGCCGAGCTGCCGCTCATCATCTGCATCACCGAGGGCATTCCAGTGCTCGACATGGTGAAGGTGAAGCGCGCGCTTTCCGGGTCGAAGTCGATCCTGGTCGGGCCGAACTGCCCGGGCGTCATCACCCCGGAAGCCTGCAAGATCGGCATCATGCCGGGCCACATCCACAAGCGCGGGTCGGTCGGCGTGGTCTCCCGCTCCGGCACCCTGACCTATGAGGCCGTGGCGCAGACCACGGCGGCGGGCCTCGGCCAGTCCACCTGCGTGGGGATCGGCGGCGACCCGGTGAAGGGCATGGACTTCATCGACGTGCTGGAGCTCTTCCTCAAGGACGACGAGACCAAGTCCATCGTCATGATCGGCGAGATCGGCGGCCAGTCCGAGATCAAGGCCGCGGAATACCTGAAGTCCGAGAATTTCGGGCCAGGCAAGCCGAACAAGCCGGTGGTGGGCTTCATCGCCGGTGCGACCGCCCCGCCGGGCCGCCGCATGGGCCATGCCGGTGCCGTCATCTCGGGAGGCAAGGACACCGCAGCGGCGAAGATGGAAGCCATGGCCGCCGCCGGCATCCATGTGGCCGACAGCCCGGCCGCGCTGGGTTCCACGATGGTGAAGGCCCTGAAGGGCTGACCTGTCCCGATGGCAGGGCTAAAGCCCTGCCATAGTTCTTGCATGAGCACTATGTTAAGTGGCGCCGCCGTCCCCTCATAAGCCAGGGGCGGCGGCATGTCGCAGCAGAGACCACCCGAACGTGACCCCCCGGCGGCGCTGCCCGCCGGCACGGAGAGAACCAATGGCCGGAGTTGACGTCCTCGCAACCGCGATGACCGGCGCAAATGCCGCATATCTCGCGGATCTCTACGCCCGCTGGGCCGAGAAGCCCGACAGCGTCGACCCTACCATGGCCGAGCTGTTCGGCGCCCTGAACGATGAGGCGCGCTCGGTCCTGACGGACGCCACCGGTGCCTCCTGGGCGCCGCGTATCCGCGGCCATTTCGGCCCCGACCCCGAGGCCCCTGCCCCCGCCAAGGGTGCCAAGCCCGGTGCCGCCGCGGCCGATCCCGAAGCGACGCGCCGCGCCGTGCTCGACAGCCTGCGGGCGCTGATGCTGATCCGCTCCTACCGCGTGCGCGGTCATCTGGAAGCCCAGCTCGACCCGCTGGGGCTGTCCAAGCCGAAGCCGCATCCCGAGCTCGATCCCAAGACCTATGGCTTCACCGACGCCGATCTCGACCGGCCGATCTTCCTCGACATGGTGCTGGGGAAGGAGACGGCGACGCTGCGCGAGATCATCGCGATCTGCCGCGCCTCCTATTGCGGGTCGATCGGCGTCGAGTTCATGCACATCCAGGATCCCGACCAGAAGTCCTGGATCCAGCGCCGCATCGAGGGCGCGCCCTGGGTCACCGCCTTCGACGCCACAGCCAAGAAGAAGGTGCTGCAGGACCTGACCGAGGCGGAGGGCTTCGAGGCCTTCTGTGCCCGCAAATATGTCTCCACCAAGCGCTTCGGCCTCGAGGGCGGTGAATCCACCATCCCGGCCATCCAGGCGGTGATCGAGACGGGTGCCAAGGGCGGCGTGAACGAGATCGCGATCGGCATGGCCCATCGCGGCCGCCTGAACGTGCTGGTCAACGTCGTGAAGAAGCCCTTCATGCAGGTCTTCTCCGAGTTCAAGGGCGTTGGTGCCAATCCCGACGACGTCCAGGGCTCGGGCGATGTGAAATACCACCTCGGTACCTCGACCGACATCGAGATCGCCGGGCACACGGTCCACCTCTCGCTGCAGCCCAACCCGTCGCACCTCGAAGCGGTGAACCCGGTCGTGGCCGGCAAGGTGCGCGCGCGCCAGGACATGGCGGGCGACACCAAGGGCCGTCATTCGGTGATGGGCATCCTGCTGCATGGCGATGCCGCCTTCGCCGGCCAGGGCGTGGTCTATGAGACGCTGGCGATGAGCCAGCTCATCGGCTACCGCACCGGCGGGACGATCCACATCGTCACCAACAACCAGATCGGCTTCACCACCGTCCCGGTGCACGCCTATTCGGGCCTGTACTGCACGGATGTGGCGAAGTCGGTGCAGGCACCGATCCTGCACGTGAACGGCGACGACCCCGAGGCCGTGGTGTTCTGCGCCAGGCTCGCCACCGAGTTCCGCATGCAGTTCTCCTGCGACGTGGTGCTCGACATCGTCTGCTACCGCCGCCACGGCCACAACGAGGGCGACGAGCCGGCCTTCACCCAGCCAATCATGTACAACCGCATCAAGGAGATGCGGACGACCCGCACCCTCTATGCCGAGCGCCTCGCCAAGGAAGGCAGCGTGCCGGCCGAGGAATCGCAGGGCGTGCTGGATGCCTTCAACGCCAGGCTCGAAGATGCCTACCAGGCTGCGCAGTCCTTCAAGCCGAACAAGGCGGATTGGCTGGAAGGCCACTGGAGCGGACTGAAGCCGGCAACCGCGGGCCAGGACGTGGAGCAGCTCCACGAGACCGCGGTGAAGCTCGACACCCTGCGCGAGGTCGGCGCCGCGCTGTGCCGCGTGCCCGAGGGCTTCAACGCGAACCCCAAGATCGTGCGCCAGCTCGAAGCCAAGAAGCAGGCCATCGAGACCGGCGAGGGCATCGACTGGGCGACCGGCGAGGCGCTCGCCTTCGGAACGCTGCTGCTGGAAGGCCATCGCGTGCGCCTGTCGGGCGAGGATGTGCAGCGCGGCACCTTCTCCCATCGCCACGCCTATCTGATCGACCAGCAGACCCAGGCCGAATACGTCCCGCTGAACAACATCCGCGAGGGCCAGCCGAAGTTCGAGGCGTTCAACTCCCTGCTCGCCGAATTCGGCGTGCTCGGCTTCGACTACGGCTACTCGCTCGCCGACCCGCACACGCTGGTGCTGTGGGAAGGCCAGTTCGGCGACTTCGCCAATGGCGCGCAGGTCATCATCGACCAGTTCATCGCCAGCGCCGAGACCAAGTGGCTGCGCATGTCGGGCCTGGTGATGCTGCTGCCTCATGGCTACGAAGGCCAGGGTCCGGAGCATTCCTCGGCGCGGCTCGAGCGGTACCTGCAGCTTTGCGCCGAGCGCAACATGCGCGTCTGCAACTTCACCACGCCGGCCAACTACTTCCACGCGCTGCGCCGCCAGCTCAAGGCGAACTACCGCAAGCCGCTGGTGCTGATGACGCCGAAGTCGCTGCTGCGCCACAAGCTGGCGATCAGCAGCCTGGCCGAGTTCGGCCCCGGCAGCGCCTTCCACTACGTCATCCCCGAGATCGACGCGATCGCACCCGAGGAGAAGGTGAATCGCGTCGTGCTCTGCACCGGCAAGGTCTACTACGACCTGCTGCAGGAGCGCCGGGACAAGGGCGTCACCGACGTCGCCATCGTGCGCGTCGAGCAGATGCATCCCTTCCCGGCCCAGGCCCTCGCCAAGGCACTCGCGCCCTACAAGAACGCCGAGGTGGTGTGGTGCCAGGAGGAACCCGAGAACATGGGTGCCTGGACCTTCATGGACCGGCGCATCGAGAAGGTGCTGACCAGCATCGACATCAAGGCGAAGCGGCCGGTCTTCGTCGGCCGCGAGGACGCGGCGAGCCCGGCCACCGGCCTTGCCCGCATTCACCAGCAGCAGCAGGAAGCCCTGGTGCGCGCGGCCCTTGGGCTGTGACCGCGCGCTGGGCAGAGAACGGACCGCAGACATGACCGACATCCTCGTTCCCACCCTCGGCGAGAGCGTCTCCTCCGCCACCGTCGCCCGCTGGCTGAAGAAGGCCGGCGAAGCTGTGGCTGCCGACGAGCCGCTGGTGGAGCTTGAGACCGACAAGGTCACGGTCGAGGTGAATGCGCCCTCCGCCGGCGTGCTGGAGGCCATCACCGCCGCCGAGGGCGCCGAGGTCGAGCCGGGCGCCGTGCTGGGGTCCATCGCCGCCGGTGCGGGCGCTGCCCCCGCGAAGCCTGCCGCGCCGCAGCCCGTCGCCGCCGCGCCCGCCACCCCGCATGTCGAGGCGCCGCGCGCCGCCTCCGGCCCCGTCGCCGTGCCGGCCCAGTCCCCGCTGCCTGCCGCCGCCAAGATGATGGCCGAGACGGGCGCGACGGCCGCCGCCATCGGCGCGGGCACCGGCAAGGATGGGCGCATCACCAAGGGTGACGTGCTCGATTTCCTCGCCCGCCCAGCCGCGGCTCCCGCCGCCGCTGCCGCGCCGAAGGCCCCCCGCGCGCTCGAAGCCGGCGAGGAGCGCGTGAAGATGACGCGCCTGCGCCAGACCATCGCGCGCCGGCTGAAGGAGGCGCAGAACACCGCCGCCATGCTCACCACCTTCAACGAGGTGGACATGGGTGCCGCGATGGCGCTGCGCACCGAATACCGCGAGGTGTTCGAGAAGAAGCACGGCGTGCGCCTGGGCTTCATGTCCTTCTTCGTGAAGGCCTGCGTGGCGGCGCTGAAGGAGTTCCCCGCGGTCAACGCGGAGATCGACGGCGACGAGTTCGTCTTCAAGAACTTCGTCCACATGGGCATCGCGGTGGGCGGCCCGTCGGGCCTCGTCGTGCCGGTGCTGAAGCACGCCGACACCCTGTCCTTCGCCGAGATCGAGAAGGCGATCGGCGCCTTCGGCAAGAAGGCGCGTGACGGTGCGCTGAAGCTCGACGAGCTCGCTGGTGGGTCCTTCACCATCACCAATGGCGGCATCTACGGGTCGCTGATGTCGACCCCGATCCTGAATCCGCCGCAGTCCGGCATCCTCGGCATGCACAAGATCCAGGAGCGTCCGATGGTCGTCGGCGGCAAGATCGAAATCCGCCCGATGATGTATATTGCGCTGTCCTACGATCACCGCATCGTTGATGGAAAGGAAGCCGTGTCCTTCCTGGTGCGCGTGAAGGAGAGCATCGAGGATCCGCGCCGTCTGATGCTCGACATCTGACGACAGCGTCATTCCCCACTTCCGCGGGCCCGGTGGTATGTTCACCGGGCCCGCGCCGATTCTGGGCGCCGGCCGAAAAGCCAGCCATACGACATTGAGGTGACTTCATGCGAAGCCGGGAAGGCCAGTTCTCCGACGCGCGCCCCATTCAGCGGAGCAAGACGGAGAAGGAGAAGCTGCTGCGCGAGCTGAAGGAAACGCTCGCAGGGCTGAAGCCGCACGCCTCGGCCTCGATGCGCACGACACTCACGGCGCGCATCCGCGAGTTGGAGACGGAGCTCGCGCCCGTACGGCGATGAGCCTGGCCGGGGGAGGGCCCTGCCCTCCCCCGATGCCCCTCCCCGCCAAGGGCCACAGGCCCTTGGATCCCATGACGTGCCGGAGGTCCAGGACCTTCACACTCCGGCCTCTCCGCGGCACCCTCACTCCCGCAGCGGCACCAGGATTTCCGTCAGCCACTCCGCCGGCGGCAGCATCCGGCAATCATTGAGGTACTCCTCCATCACCGGCGCATCCGCCGGTTCCTCCCCGCTGCCCGGCAACCAGGACCGGTACATCCAGTCATAGGCGCGCTCCAGTTCGGCATAGGGTCCCTTGAAGACCAGCGAGGCCACGCGGGCGAAGCCCGGCACGTCCAGCAGCGTCACCTCGCCCTCGCCGGGCACCTCCGGGCCCACGGTCAACCCGGCATCGGCGCGGAGCTGCGCCGCCGGCACGCTGCGCGGGTCATCGTGATACAGCGCCACCGCGCGCGTTCCCGGCCCCATCAGCCCGCGACCGGCCGCCCAGGCCTGCAGCCGGCCGAAGGCCTCCCCGATCCGGTCATAGGGGCCGGTATGGCGGATCGCCGCCAGATGCAGCGGCGTCGTGCTGCGGATTGTCACCTCGAACATCGTGCTCTCCTTGTCGCTGTCGCTGCGCATCGGGAAGCCCAGCCCGCCGCGCGCGCGATAGGCGGCGGGCGGCAGGCCATAGGCGGCGCGGAAGGCGCGGGTGAAAGCGGCCTGGCTGCCATAGCCCGCCCGCCTGGCCACCACCGCGACGGTCTCGCCGCCTTTCAGCAGGGCGATGGCCGCCCCTTGCAGCCTGGCCCGCGCGGCCGTCTCCGCCGGGGTCTCGCCGGCGATGGCGCGATAGACCCGGTGGAAGTGAAAGGGCGAGAAGGCTGCCGTCGCGGCCAGTTCCTCCAGCCCCGGCGGGTCATCGGCCCGCGCTGTGACCAATGTCATCGCTCGCGCAATCCGTGCCGCGTAATCTCGTCCTGTCCTGTCGCGAACCGCCATAGGGGCTCCTTCGATACGCCCGCCCTATGCCCCGGAACGACTTGATCTGGGTTGCGCAATGGCGTGACGGGACGTGAAGCGCTTCAGGGCCAGGCACGACTTCCGGAGGCACTCTCCGCACACCGATCTTCCGCAGACGGAGGATGCCATGTCCATTCGCAGCCGCCTCGCCACCGCCCTGTTGATCGCAGCCCTGCCGTTTTCCGGCGCCTCGGCCAACCCGCTGGCCGGCACCTGGCGCGCCGCGCAGGGTGACCAGGCGGTCGAGATCACCCTCTCCCCCGACGGCGCCTTCGCGCGGCGCGACATCGATGCCGCCGGCAGCGCCATGACCGTGCTTGGGCATTGGAGCATCACGGGCACAGGCCCCTGGCTTCGCCTGAGCATCGAGGACTGGGCGCCGCGCCGTGCCTGCGGCCTGCTCGGCTGCACCGAGATCCGCATGCTGCCCGGCGAAACCTATCGCTACCGCCTGACCGAGGATGGCGTTCTGCTGCTCGAGGACTCCGGCGGCCACCTCGCGCTGCGCAGGGCGGGGTAGTTCCATGACCGGCAGTTCCCACCACGACGCGACGGCATCCCTGGCGCTGGCCGTGAATCTCGATCAATGCCGCGCCGGCTTTGGCGCCCTGCTGACGCGAGCGGACCTGCCGGCGACCGCCGCGGCCGAAGTCGCCAAGCGCTACGCCGAACCGCACCGCGCCTATCACGACACGGCCCATGTCGGGCTCCTCTGGCTGCGCCACCTGATGCATGGCGGCGATGCCGGCGATCGCGGCCTCGCCCTCGCCATCCTGTTCCACGATGCGATCTACGACCCGACGGCCCGCGACAACGAAGCACGATCCGCCGCCCTGCTCGGCCGCGTGGTGCCCGGAGATACCGGCTGGGCGCAGCAGGCCATCCTCGCCACCGCGGACCACCTGGCGTATGCGGGCGTGGATTGCCGGATCGCCCGACTGCTGGACCTCGATCTGACGCCACTGGCCGAAGCGCCGGAGGTCTTCGCCCGCAATAGCAGGATGCTGCGGCGGGAATACGCGGCAGTCAGCGAGCCGGCCTGGCGCGCCGGCCGCCGCGTAATGCTCCAACGCTTCGAGGCCGCCGAACCGCTGTTCCGCACGCGGCTCGGCGCGATCTACGAGACGCCCGCGCGTGCGAATCTCGCGGCGGAAGTCGCAGCGCTGTCGGACGCCGCGTGAGGCTGGAATCGGGCTGCCACGCCTCCTGACGTTTCGCGACCAGCGCCGGCCGCCTGATAGGGTTTCAGGACGGGCGGCGGGGTGGCCCGACGCCCCTGGCGTGATTGGCCCCGATTCGGAGCGGGGCTCTCCCCGCGCCGTTCCCATGCACCCGGTCAGCCTCACTCGGCTCCACAGTTCGGGCCGAAGACCGGTTTCCGTTCGCCTGGACCCGTGACCACGCTTCTGGTGCCTCGTCGTCGCGAGCATGGTCGCCCGATCGGATGGTTCCATCTGATCGGGATCTGCACCGGCACCATCCCGTCCCGGCGTGAGATCCCGCGACGCCTACTGCGCCAGTGCCGCGCTCCACGGGCTCATCACGTCGCTGATCCCTTCGCGCGTCCCGTCCGGCAGGATGCGGATCAGGTTCGGACAGGCGAAGTTCACTGGCATGGCGGCGTGCTCGACTTCCGTCACCGTGTCCTCGGCGGCCAGCGCAGCGAGGGTTTCGGCGCCGAGGCGGATATCGGCGGTCACGCCCTCGGGGCCCGAGACATCGAGGCGCGGGTGATGCGCCGCGACGTCCGGCGTCATGCCGAAATCGGCAACGTAGGAGAGCATCTGAAAGACGGAGGCCATGATGCGCCGCCCGCCCGAGGCGCCGAGCGCCATGTCCGGCGCGTCGGCCGCCGCGGCGAGGACCGGGCACATGTTGGTAAGCGGCCGCTTGCCGGGACCGATGGCGTTCTTCGCATCGGGGCGTGGGTCGAACCACATCACGCCATTGTTCATCAGCACGCCGGTGCGCGGCAGCACGACGCGGCTGCCCATGCTCGACAGCAGCGTCGTGGTCATCGCGACCATCATCCCGTCCTTGTCGCAGACGGTCAGGTGGGTGGTGCAGGATTCCGCGGCCTTGGGCTCGGCATCGCCAAGGCCGGCGAGGCGTTCGGCATAGGCCTGGCGGAGCACACGGGCGAGTTGCGCATACCAGGCCGTGGAAGGCGCCGAGCCGGAGAAATCGGCGTCGCGCATGCCTTCCAACACGCGCAGCAGCGTCGGCGCCGCCGTCAGGCCGTTGGCGAGGAACAGTTTCCGACCGCGCCAGGAGGCTTCGAGCGCCGGCTTCACGATCGCCTTGCAGCCGGCCAGGTCGGCGGCGTTGATGGGCGATCCCATTTCCTTGAAATCGGCGAGGAGTTCGCTCGCGATCCCGCCCTCATAGAAATCGCGCAGGCCGGCGGAGGCGAGGCGCTCCAGCGTCTCCGCGAGCCGGCCCTGGCGGAAGAAGCCCGGCGCTCCCTGATAGGGGCCGACCGGCGGCAGGCCGTTGGGCAGGTAGATGCGCGCGCTCTCGTCGTAGAGCCGCAGGACCGAGGCGCTGCTCGCAACCTTGAGCGTGGTGAACCAGTCCTGCGACAGGCCACGCTTCGCCAGCGCGATAGCCGGCTCCATCACCACCGAGAGCGGCAGCCGGCCATGGCGCTTGTGGATCTCGGCATAGCCCGCGACCGAGGAGGGGATGGCGAAGGAGAGCGGGCCGTGAACGTTGCGGTCCTCAAAGACCTCGGGCCAGGTGAAAAGGTCGTCCTTCATCTTTCCCGTCATCGGGAAGGCAGACGGGTCCAGCGCGTGCGGGGAGACCGGGCCGAAATCGAAGGTCTGCGGCGCGATGCCCGGCCCGGCGACCTGGGTGAAGCCGATGCCGCCGATGCCGGAATTCCAGGGCTCGACGACGGCGAGCGCGAAGGCGGTGGCGACGGCGGCATCGGCCGCGGTGCCGCCGGCCTCGAGGATGGCGATGCCGGCCTCGGCCGCGTCGCGCGCCTGGGACGCGACCATGCCCTTCCGGCCCGTCGCACCCGGCTTGGTCACCTGCCAGTGCTGGCTGACGTGTCGCGGCGGGGTCCAGGCCATGGCGGCAATCCTTGTCTGCAAACAGGCCGCAGGGTCGCGCCGCGGCGGGGCGGCGGCA
Organism: Roseomonas alba; assembly: GCF_019430885.1. GTDB lineage: Bacteria > Pseudomonadota > Alphaproteobacteria > Acetobacterales > Acetobacteraceae > Neoroseomonas > Neoroseomonas alba. The sequence continues at coordinate 159,972 of NZ_JAHYBZ010000010.1, forward strand.
AGCCCCATGGCGGCAATTGACGCGCGGCGCGGCCCGCAGGAATGATCCCTGGCATTGCAGTGGCGAGTCCTGGAGGACGGGCGTGGAACCGGCTGTGCTGTCCGCGATCTCGGCGCTTGCCGGTTCGGCCATCGGTGGCCTCGCATCGCTGACCACGGCCTGGGTCAGCCAGCGCGGCACGCACCGGCAGCAGCGCCTGACGGCGGAGATCGGCAAGCGCGAGGCGCTCTATGTCGAGTTCATGCAGGAAGCGGCGCGGCTGCTGATGGATGCGCTGGGGCATGTGGCCGGCGAGGCGGGCAGCTTCGCGACGGCCTATGCTTTGCTCGGGCGGATCAGGCTGTTCGCCACGGCGCCGGTGGCGGCGGAGGCCGAGAAGATCCTCGAGCACATCATCCTCTCCTATGCCCGGCCGAACCTGACCTTCGCCGAAATGGCGGAGAACGTGGAAGCCCAGGTCGAGAACGACCCGCTCAAGGCCTTCAGCGATGCCTGCCGCCGGGAACTGGATGGGCTGCGCCTGGGGTGAAGCGCGCCGCCCTGCCGCCATCGCGGAAAAGACTGTAGACAGCCGGGCCTGGAATCCGCCCCATGCTGGGGCACGACACGAATTTTGGGGGAGAGTGCGGATATGGCGGCAAGCAAGGGCCTGGATGTCGCGCCGATGCTGCGCAGCTTCATGGAGACCGAGGCACTGCCGGGCACCGGCGTGGCGCCGGAGGCCTTCTGGGCGGCGATGGAATCCATCCTGCGCGAACTCACCCCGGCCAATGCGTCGCTGCTCGCCAAGCGCGACCGGCTGCAGGCGGAGATCGATGCCTGGCACCGCGCCCATCCCAGCCGGCCCGTCGATCTCGCGGCCTATACCGGCTTCCTGAAGGATATCGGCTATCTGCTCGACGAGCCGGCCGAGGTCACCGTCGGCACCAGCAATGTGGATGCGGAGATCGCGACGATCGCGGGGCCGCAGCTCGTCGTGCCGGTGTCCAATGCGCGCTATGCGCTGAACGCGGCGAATGCGCGCTGGGGGTCGCTGTATGACGCGCTCTACGGCACGGACGCGATCCCGCAGGATGGGCCGAAGGTAAAGGGCTACGATCCGGCGCGCGGCGCGGCGGTGATCGCGAAGGCGCGCGCGGTGCTGGACCAGGCGGTGCCGCTTGCCTCGGGCAGCCACGCGGATGCGACGGGCTATCGGCTCGATGGCGGCGCGCTGGTGGTAACGCTGAAGGACGGCGCCACCACCGGGCTCGCCTCGCCGGCGCAGTGCGTCGGGTATCTCGGCGATGCGGCGTCGCCCTCGGCGCTGCTGTTTGCCCATAACGGCCTGCATATCGAGGTGCTGTTCGACCGCAGCCATCCGATCGGCAAGACGGATGCGGCGGGCATCGCCGATGTCGTGCTGGAAGCCGCGCTGACCACCATCCAGGATTGCGAGGATTCCGTCGCCGCGGTGGATGCCGAGGACAAGGTCGGCGTCTATCGCAACTGGCTCGGCCTGATGAAGGGCGACCTGACCGCCGAGTTCGAAAAGGGCGGCAAGGTCATGGTCCGCACGCTGAACGCGGATCGCGTCTTCACCAAGCCCGACGGCGGCACGCTGACGCTGCACGGGCGTTCGGTGATGCTGGTGCGCAATGTCGGCCACCACATGATGACCGACGCTGTCACGCTGGACGGCAATGAGGTTCCGGAGACCATCCTCGACGCGCTGTGCACCACCGCCATCGCGATGCACGACATCAAGGGCAAGCGGCTGAACTCGCGCGCCGGCAATGTCTACATCGTGAAGCCGAAGATGCACGGGCCGGAGGAAGTGGCCTGGGCCGATACGCTGTTCTCGCGCGTGGAAGATGCGCTCGGGCTGGCGCGCAACACCATGAAGATGGGCATCATGGACGAGGAGCGGCGGACCACCGTCAACCTCAAGGCCTGCATCGCCGCGGCGAAGGACCGCGTGGTGTTCATCAACACCGGCTTCCTCGACCGCACCGGCGACGAGATCCATACCTCGATGGAAGCCGGGGCCATGGTGCGCAAGAACGACATGAAGGCGCAGCCCTGGATCAAGGCCTATGAGGACTGGAACGTCGACACGGGCCTCGCCTGCGGGCTGCGCGGGCGCGCGCAGATCGGCAAGGGCATGTGGGCCATGCCCGACATGATGGCCGCGATGCTGGACCAGAAGGTGGGGCACCCGAAGGCCGGGGCGAACACGGCCTGGGTTCCCTCCCCCACCGCCGCGACGCTGCACGCGCTGCACTATCATGAGGTCGACGTCGCCGCGCGGCAGGACGAGCTGCAGCAGGGCGGCGCGCGGGCAAAGCTGTCCGACATCCTGACCATCCCCGTCGCGCGCGACACCAACTGGTCGCCGTCGGACGTGCAGGCGGAACTCGACAACAACGCGCAGGGCATCCTGGGCTATGTCGTGCGCTGGGTGGACCAGGGCGTGGGCTGTTCCAAGGTGCCGGATATCAACGATGTCGGGCTGATGGAAGATCGCGCGACGCTGCGCATCAGCAGCCAGCACATCGCCAACTGGCTGCGGCACGGCATCGTGTCGTCCCAACAGGTGATGGACACGATGCAGCGCATGGCCGCCGTGGTGGACCGGCAGAACGCCGGGGACGCCGCCTACAAGCCGATGGCGAACGGGTTCAACGGACCAGCCTTCAAGGCCGCCTGCGACCTGGTGTTCGAAGGGGCGAAGCAGCCGAACGGGTATACCGAATTCGTGCTGACGAAGCGGCGGCGGGAAGCGAAGGCGGGGTAGCGGAGATTGGAGGGGCTCTGCCCCTCCAAACCACCCCGCCAAGTGCTTGGAGCACTTGGAACGCAATCTTTTGGTGCCGGGCACAAGGCCCGCGCTGTCCCCTCCTGGCGCCCTTCATGCGCAGAAGCGGGTTTCGGCACCATTCCGCCTTTGGCGCCTGGCGCCAAGTTGAGGTTTGCAAAGGCCTTTCGGCCTTTGCTGGGGTGGCCTGGAGGGGCAAAGCCCCTCCAACTCCGCAGCGACGACTAAGCACGCCCCTCGACAGATGCGGCCCTGTCGCGGCGAGGGGCTGAGCCCCTCAGCGCGGCGCCGGAGCCGGCGCGGGTGCTTCGGGCGCGGCAGGCGCCGGCGCCGTGACGGTCACCGGCATGCCCTGCGTCTGTTCCCGCGCCCGGCGGATGCGGGCCTCGAGTTCGTTCAGCTCATTGCGGCGCTCGGTCAGCCGGGTCTCGGCGGCGGCGACCTGACCCACCAGCTCGGCGCGGCGGCGCTCGGCGGTGGCGATCTCAGCGCGCAGGGCCTCGGACTGGCTGGCGAGTTCGCCGCGCTGGCGCTGAGCGGTGGCCGTCTCGGCGCGGCGTTCGGTCGCGGTGCGCTCGGCGGCCGCGGCCTCGGCACGACGCTCGGCGGCGGTCCGTTCGGCGGCAGCGGCTTCCTCGCGCAGCGTGGCGACGCGGCGCTCCTCGGCGGCGGCGCTCTCGCGCAAGGTGGCGACGCGGCGTTCGGCCTCGGCGACGGTGTTCCGCAGCTCGGCGCTGCGGGATTGCAGGCCGCGCAGCTCGGTCGCCATCTGGTCGCGGGCGGCGGTCAGGCGCTGCAGCTCGCCTTCGATCGTCGCGACAGTCTGGCGACGCGTGGCGGCCTGCGCCTCGGCGGCGTCCGCAGCCTGCCGGGCGGCAGCGGTGCGGGCCTCCTGCTCGGTGATGCGGGCGGATTGCGCGGTGGACTGGCGCTGGAGGTCGGCGAGGCGGCGCTCCTCCGTGCCGGCACGGCTGCCGAGATCGGCGAGGCGGCGTTCCTCGGCACCGGCGCGCGCGCCGAGATCGGCCAGGCGTCGTTCGGTCGTCGCCGTCTCCGCGCGCAGCCCGGCCAGGCGGCGCTCCTCGGCCGTCGCGCTGCCGCCCAGGGCGACCAGGCGCGCCTCGGTCGCCGCCGTGTCACTGCGCAGGGCAGCGAGGCGCTGTTCCTGGGCGGCCATCTGCTCGCGCAGGCCGGCGAGGCGCGTCTCGCTGGCCGCGATCGTCGAACGGCGGTCGCCGAGCACCGCCTCGGCCTGGCCGGTGTCGCCACGCAGGGTGGCGAGACGGCGCTCCTCTTCCTCCGCCCGCTGGGTCAGGGCGGTGGCCTGCTGCTCGGCGGTGCCGCGATCCGACTGGGCGGTGCGCAGATCGGCCCGCGCGCGGGTCAGGCGGCGTTCCATGGCTGTGAGGTCGCCGCGGACCCGGCGCTCCTCGGCCAGGGTGCGGTCGAGATCCGCCACCCGGGTGGTCAGGGTCTGCCGCTCCGCCTCAGAGGCCGCGAGGCTGGTTTCGAGCCCCGTGATACGCTGTTGAGTCTCACGGCTCGGGCCGCAAGAGGGCAGCAGGGCCACCGAGGCAAGCAGGGCCAGGCGGCAGGCAATGCGGGTCGCGGTCATCGGCTTCTCTTTGTGAGGCGGTCAGGCCGTGTCGGCACGCTGAGTGAGTCGCACGCTGTTTTGATCAGTTGGCCACAGCGCGCGCAGGAGTCCATAGCAGCACGGTTGCAATCGCGTGCGACGGGGTCACCCGCCGCCAGCCTGCCACGCCAGACCTTGCCGAAGGCTTGCCCCACGTCGGGGCGGGTCAGTCCGGTCCCTGATCCAGCCCGGCGCGCAGGGCCCCGTCGGGATCGGCGATCAGCCCTTCGCGCAGGAACAGGTCGATCAACACCAGGTTCACGTTGAACTTGATCGAATCAGCCTCGCGCACCGCCTCGATCAGCCGGGCGGCGGGCCACAGCTCGAAGCGATCCACCTCGTCATCGCCCGGGACCGGCGTCACGCCCTCGGGGATGTCGAGGTCGAAGATGTGCAGCACGTCGCGCCGCAACCCCTCACCATTCGCCATGACATAGGAGACGCGCCCGGCCGGCCGCGCCGCGACGGCGAGGTCCGGCGGCAGGCTGGCTTCCTCGGCGGCTTCCTTGACCAGGCACTCGTCGGGGCCGAGGCCAGCGGGGATGCCGCCGGCGACGATGTTGTCGAGCTGGCCGGGCGCCACCGCCTTGTCCTGCGCGCGGACGCCGACCCAGACATGCAGCCCGTCCGCCCGCCGCACCAGCCCGTTCACATGCACGCCCTGGGACATGACGCCGAAGGCCGGCACCGCGCCGCGATCGAGCGTGGCGAGCGCCGGGCCGGTGCTCGTCGCCCGCACGTCGAACAGTTCGCCCCGGATGCGCAGGAAGCCGCCCGTGGCGAGGCCCGGTAGGGCATCCGCCAGCGCCGCGCTGCGCGTGCCGGGGCTGCGCAGCCGGGCGGCCAGCGCCACACCGTCATTGTCGAAGTGGAAGTCGCGCGGGCGGAAGGTCAGCGCCTGGGCGAGTTCCGGCGCGACCCAGCCGACCTGGGCCGGGCCGATGCGGAAGGGGATGAGCCCGGCGGGCGAGCCGATGTTGTTGCAGGCGTCGATGTGGCGTTGGAAGGCGGGGTCCGGCATGGACGTCCTGTAGCGCGGGGATGGCCCCTGCGCGACTCCGGGCGGATCACTCGCCGCCGGGCCGCACCCGGCAATAGGACAGGTAGCGGTAGGTGTCGCGCGGCCAGCGCTCGGCCAGGAGCGAGGCCGGCACGCTCATCTCGTCCACCCAGGCATCGGCAAGGACCGCCGTATCCGCCCATTGCTCGAAGGGTGGCTCCTTCTGGTTGCCGACCACGTCGGGAATGCCGAGCACCGCGACGGTGTGGTTGCGGAAGGCGCGCGGGCCGCTGTGCGGCAGGATCAGGATCAGGTCGATCGGGTTGGTCCCGGCATGACGCAGCAGGGAGAAGGCGGTCGAGGCGATGTAGCCGCAATTCCCGGCGCCGTGGCTGATCGCCTCCGCCGCGATCTCGTCCGTGTGGTCGAGGCGGTAGGGATGCGTGTTGGGCAGCGTCATCGCGTGCGCCTCGTCGTAGTCGAGCGTGCCGACCGCGTCGTCCACCTGGCGGGTGCCGATGGTCGAAGCGAACCAGCGGTCGAGCTCCTGCCCGACGCGGCGCAGGCCGAGGGGGTCGCCGCCCTGGTCCCGCCGCGGTGGGTCATAGGCGCGGACCCGGGGCGGGGCGCCGGCGGGGATCGGCCCGCCCCAGGTGCCGCCCGTATAGGGGGCGATCTGGTTGGACGGGCCGTTGCGGATCAGGGCGCGCGTGATCTTGATGGCGGTCGTCGCGGCGATGGGGAGGTTGCCGGCCACGGCCCGGATGGGGGCCGCATAGCCGGCGATGCGCTGCTGCTTGGCGCGGAGTTCGGACTTCATGGGGCCTGCCAGCTTGGTTGGCCGAAAGCGACGTGCATTCCAGCCGTGGTGCGCCTCGTTGCGGCATCAACGCGGCCCTGGCAATGCGCTGCTTCACAGCCCCTGGCCAAGTCCCCCAATGGATGCGATCGCTTGTCGCCAGTGCTCTGCTGCGCGCGGGCCATAGCGGCGATCACGTGCTTTCGGCCGTGACGACGCAGCGGTCAAAGCACCGCTCGGCGAGGTCGGCCGGCGTGATCCAGAACTGCAGCATGCCTCCGCCGAAGAAGAAGAACTGGATGTCGTCACTCTCGAATTGCGCCAGCAGGCGGTGCGTCGGGCGCAACTCGCCGGCCGCCGTCTGCACCGTGACCGGAACCCCGAGCAACTGATGTTGTTTCAGGCGTCGGCGGCCGTCGGTGTCGCGCTGGGACGCAGCGTAGGCCGGACGCAGAACGCCCAGCAGATGGGGCGGCAGCGCACGGGGCACGGTCCCCGGCGCGCCATAGCCGAGGCAAGCATGGGTGCCGTGCAACAGCGCCACGGCGGTCCATCGGTTCAGATGAACCGCGTCAAGCACGTGAACGTTCCCGTCAACCAGGAGGCGGAACCGCCGGGCGTTCGGATCACGCAGGGACCATTCGGGCTTGTAGGGCTGCTCGATCTGGCGCAGCCAAGCGACAAAAGCTGCCCGGTCCGCGGGCGGGACCGGTGCCGTCAGATCGCTGGTGCGTGCCCTGGCATACCAGCCCTCGGCTTGCGATCCAGCGCGCGCGTAGACGGCCCGGGCCTCGGCAACGGCTGCCTCGGTTGCGCCACCATGCCGCAAGAGCGAGGCAAGGTTTCTCTCAGTGTCTTCAAGCCGGCGCATCATCTCCGCTGTGAAAATGCGGATATGGACCCAGGCATAGGGCCAAGCGTCATCGGGCAGCCAAAGCGTCCGACTCTCCTGGGGACGGATCGGGGCAAAATCGAAGCGCGCACGGTTCGGCTCGCTCCAATACGACGGATCCTGGAACCGGGCCGGTTCTCCAATGGCTTCGGCAAAGGCTTCCTCCTGCGCAGCCTTCCAAGCTCTCTCATAGGCAAATTCCTGGCTTCCATCACGTCTGATCGAGGCTGGTGTCGTCTCGTCATAGGTCCGCATCAGGCGCGGCGCGATTGGCCAGAACGGATACGTACTCGGCTCATCGGAACCCATTGGGTCGCGTTCCCGAAGCCACGGGAACCCTTCGAATCCAGATCGATCGAACAAGGGAGGCAGCCCGTCCGGCGCTGGCCGCATCGTTTCGGACGCAGTGCCGCCTGGGGTGTAGCGGACCGCTGCCCAGGCCGGGTCAAGTGGGCGGTTGCCGCGGTCGAGGCAGGCATCGGCAAAGAAGAAGAGCGTTCCTTCCGCTGGCAGCGGGGATCCACCCGCCATGGGCGCCAGTGCCGCAAGATCGATCTGCGCGAGGAAGTTGAGGGGCCGTCGATCAGTCGCGACGGGCCAGTCCATGCCATGCGGAAGACGTGGCGTAGCGCCAAAATAGGATGTCACTCCCGTTCCCGCCTCGCCGGGCGGGTAACGGCGGGTCAGGAGATACGCATCGAGACGCGTCTCCTCGACCAGGTGACGAAAATGCGCTTCATCGACCCGGCTCATGCACGTTTCCCCCGGCGAAGTCTGGCAGCCGCTTCTATTCGGAGCCTTGGGGCCCGCAAAGGGGGTCTTGCGCGATGGCGCGATGCCTTCCATGCACCCCTGGGCGCTTCCCCTTTCCGCCCCGCCGCCCCATCTGCCGTGGCCTGACCGGAGAGCCTGACCGCGTGTCCTCTGCTGCCCCCCATGCCCGAGAGAACCATCTGGGCGCCCTGATCCGCATCGCGCCCTATCTGTGGCCCAAGGGCGAGACGGAGCTGCGCATCCGCGTGGTCGCCGCGCTCGTGCTGCTGGCCGCCGCCAAGGTGGCGAATGTGCTGGTGCCCATCCTCTATGCGAAGGCAGTGGATACGCTGGCGCCGAAGACGGGCATCGCCGCGGCCGCGACCATCCCGGTCGCGCTGATCCTGGGCTATGGGCTGCTGCGCGTCATGTCCACGGGTTTCGGGGAACTGCGCAACGCCATCTTCGCCAAGGTGCAGGCGCGCGCCGGCCGGCGCGTGGCACTCGAGGTGTTCGAGCATCTGCACCGGCTGTCCATGCGCTTCCACATGGACCGCGCGACCGGCGGGCTGTCGCGGGTGATCGAGCGCGGCGTGCGCGGCATCGCGACATCGCTGAACTTCCTGCTGTTCAACATCATCCCGACCATCGTCGAGATCATCCTCGTGGCCGCGATCCTGTGGTGGCTGTTCGCGGCGTCCTTCGCGATGACCATGCTCGCGACCATCATCGCCTATGTCGCTTTCACCCTGATGTTCACCAATTGGCGGCTGCGCTTCCGCCGGACGATGAACCAGACGGATGAGGAGGCGAACACCAAGGCGGTGGACAGCCTGCTCAACTACGAGACGGTGAAGTACTTCAACAACGAGACCCATGAGGCCCGCCGCTACGAGGAGAGCCTGACGCGCTACGAGCGCGCCTATGTGCGGTCCGAGACGACGCTGAATCTGCTCAATGCCGGCCAGGCCACGATCATGGCGATCGGGCTGACCATCACCATGCTGCTCGCCGGGTCCGGGATCGCGCAGGGCCACATGACCGTGGGCGACTTCGTGCTGGTCAACAGCTACCTGCTGCAGATCTACCAACCGCTGAACATCCTTGGCTTCGCCTATCGCGAGATCAAGCAGGGGCTGACCGACATGGAGCAGATGTTCACGCTGCTGTCCGTGCCGGCCGAGGTGCAGGATGCGCCGGGCGCCCCGCCTCTGGCCAAGGGGTCCGGCGAGATCCGCTTCGAGGATGTCCGCTTCGGCTACCGCCCCGACCGGGTGATCCTGAAGGGCGTGTCCTTCACCGTGGAACCGGGACGGATGCTGGCGATCGTCGGGCCGACAGGCGCGGGCAAGTCCACCATCTCCCGCCTGCTGTTCCGCTTCTACGATGCATCGAGCGGACGGGTCCTGGTGGATGGGCAGGATGTGCGGGGCGTCACCCAGGCCTCCCTGCGCCAGGCGATCGGCGTGGTGCCGCAGGACACGGTGCTGTTCAACGACACCATCCGCTACAACATCGCCTATGGCCGCCCCGGCGCGACGGACGCGGAGGTCGAGGCCGCCGCCCGTGCCGCCCAGGTGCATGACTTCGTGATGCGCCTGCCGGAGGGCTATGCGACGCGGGTCGGCGAGCGCGGATTGAAGCTCTCGGGCGGGGAGAAGCAGCGTGTCGCCATCGCGCGGACCATCCTCAAGGACCCGCGCATCCTGATCCTGGACGAAGCGACCTCCGCCCTCGACACCCGCACGGAGCAGGAAATCCAGACCGCGCTGCGCGACGTCTCGCGCAACCGCACCACGCTGGTCATCGCCCATCGCCTGTCCACGGTGGTCGAGGCGGATGAGATCATCGTGCTGCAGGATGGGCAGATCGCCGAGCGCGGCACCCATGCCTCGCTGATCGCCGAGGACGGGCTCTATGCCGAGATGTGGCGGCGCCAGGCCCAGGCCGTCGCCGCGGCCGAGGCCGCCGCGCGCGCCCAGGCCGAGGCGGACATGGCCCGCCCGCGCGTGAACCGGCTGGGCGAAACGGTGAAGTGATCGCGCGCCCGCACCGGGTGGTGCGGGCGCCGGCCAATCAGAAGCCGACCAGGTCGCCGCCCTTCAGGGCAAGCATCTGCCGCGCCTCGGCCGGGGTGGCGATCTCCAGCGACAGTTCTTCCAGGATGCGACGGATCTTCGCGACCTGCTCGGCGTTGGACGTCGCGGCCTTTCCCTTGCCGATCCACAGGCTGTCCTCCAGCCCCACGCGCACATTGCCGCCCAGCATGCCGGCCATGGTCACGAAGGGCATCTGGTGGCGCCCGGCGGCCAGCACGGACCAGACATAGTCCTTGCCGAAGAGCCGGTCCGCCGTCTCCTTCATGAACATCAGGTTGCGCGGCTCGGCACCAATGCCGCCCAGGATGCCGAAGATGGTCTGGGTGAACAGCGGCGGCTCGACCACCTTGCGGTCCAGCATATGGGCCAGGTTGTAGAGGTGGCCGACATCGTAGCACTCGAACTCGAAGCGCGTGCCGTGGCCCTTTCCCAGGCGTTCGACGATCTGCTCGATGTCCTGGAAGGTGTTGCGGAAGATGTAGTTGGTGGTGCCTTCGAGGTAGGGCTTCTCCCACTCGTGCTTGAAGTGCTTCACCCGCGCGGCCGAGGGCGCGATGTTGAAGTTCATCGACCCCATGTTGAGGCTGCACATCTCGGGCTTTGCGAGCAGCGGGGCGGCCAGGCGCTCATCCACCGTCATGCCGAGGCCGCCGCCCGTCGTGATGTTGATGACCGCGTCGGTGGACTGCTTGATGACCGGCAGGAACTGCATGAACACCGCCGGGTCGGGCGTGGGGCGGCCGTCGATCGGGTCGCGGGCGTGCAGGTGGATGATGGAGGCGCCGGCCTCGGCGGCAGCGATGGACTGCTCCGCGATCTCCTGCGGCGTGATCGGCAGGTGGTCCGACATGGACGGGGTGTGGATGGCGCCCGTGACGGCGCAGGTGATGATGACCTTGGACATGCGCGTTCCTCCGCGAAGAGAGTCGATCATGTCCCGTGCAACGGGTCGCCGAAAGTCCCCCGGTGCCGATTCGGCCCACTGCTCCGCATCGGCCGGGACCGAATGCGCGATCACGCCCAACCCGCCCGCCGCCGCCCAGGCCGTCAGCGGCTGGCGCAACAGCCAAGCGGCCAGCGGCCGTGCTGGCGCTTACAGCAAACGACAACCCAAAGAAAAAGGCGGCCGCCCCGAAGGACGCCGCCCTTTGAAGGCTCCCGGCGGGCCGCTTACGCGGCCTTCTTCGCCTGCGCGCGCTCGATCCGGCGCTTCAGGGTCAGGGCCTCCGCCGGCAGGCGCCGATCGGGCGTGCCGAGGAGGAAGCTGTCGAGGCCGCCATTGTGCTCGATGGTGCGGATGCCATTGGTCGTCAGGCGGATCTGCACCGCCGTGCCGAGCACGTCGGACCAGAAGGAAGTTTCCTGCAGGTTGGGCAGGAAGCGCCGGCGGGACTTGTTGTTGGCGTGGCTGACGTTGTTGCCCGTCAGGACGCCCTTGCCGGTGATGCCGCAGCGGCGGGCCATGATGGTAATCCCGAAACGATCAGGGCGCGCGGAATGACTCCCACGCACCGGTGGAACCAATGAAGGCGCGGCTTTTGACCCAGACAGGCCGCCGCGTCAAGCCCGGAGTGGCCGGACCATGCCGCCAAGCCCTGTTGGCGACCTCGCCATCGGCAAGGCGCACGGGGCTGACCGGTATCAGACCGTCAGCGCGACCCAGGGATGCCGCCGCTCCACCCACACCGCCTGGCTCGGCGGCGGGAAGTCCGGGTCGGCAAAGGCGCCGAGGGCAACCGCGACCATGTCGGGCCGCCGCTCCGGCTCCCAATACAGGGTCGAGCCGCAATCAGGGCAGAAATGAAAGCGGATCGAAAGGCCGCTGGCGCCGGGCCGGGTGAAGATGCTGGCACGGCCCTCGGCCGAGACGGCCTCGCGCGGCCAGAAGGCGGCGACGCCGAAGGCGCTGCCGGTCCGCCGCTGGCAATCGAGGCAATGGCACGCGGAGACCAGCCGCGGTTCCCCGCGGCAGCTCGCGCGCAGCTGGCCGCATCCGCACTGCGCCACACGCTGCGCCGGGCCGCTCACGCCTGGGGCGGGTGCTGGCGGGCCTCGTTCAGCTCCCCGCTCTCGACCGAGGCAAGGGCATTGCGCAGCACGCCGGCGATCGCGCGGTCATCCATCGTCCGGGCCAGCAGGCCCAGCGCCCCACCCAGCAGGGCCGAGGCGATGGAGATCGGCGCGATCTTCTGCTCCATCATGTATTCGATCGCCTTGTCCACGACGGAACCGGCGTGGCTCAGATCCTCCGGGGCCATTCCCGCGGGGTCCTGCTGCATGCGGCGTTACTCCTTGATACCGCCCGAAGATGGGGCAGCGGGGCGGGTGACGGAACCCCCCGCGGATGCATGACGCCTCCGCGAACATGCAGGCGGGGCGCCGACCGACCGGCAAGTCGGCCCGATTGCCCCATTGCGCCCATCCGCGCGCGACCCGATCATTCCCCCAACAAGGACATTCAGGAGGCTTTTCGGATGACGCGCATCACCCTTCGCCGCCGCGCGCTCGGCGCCGCGGCGCTTGCGACACTGGCCCGCCCGGCCTTCGCGCAGGCGGCCCCCATCCGTGTCGGCGAACTGAACTCCTATTCCCGCATGGCGGCCTTCGCCGTACCCTATCGCAACGCCATGCAACTCGCCCTGGAAGCGGTGAATGCGGCGGGTGGGGTGATGGGCGGCCGGCCGCTCGAATTCGTCTTCCGCGACGACGGATCGACCCCGGGCGATGCGGTGCGGGTCGCCGAGGAACTGCTGACGCGGGAGAATGTCAGCTTCATCGCCGGCACGTTCCTGTCCAATGTCGGCCTCGCGGTCGCGGATTTCGCCAACCAGAAGCAACGCCTTTTCCTGGCGACAGAGGCCCTGACCGACGCCCTGACCATGTCCCAGGGCAATCGCTATACCTTCCGCGTCCGGCCCAACACCTACATGCAGACCCGCATGATGGTGGAGGCGGTGCGCGGCAAGACGCAGAAGCGCTGGGCCGTCGTGGCGCCCAACTACGAATACGGCCAGTCGGCGGCGGCGAGCTTCAAGCGGCTGATCGGCACGGTCATCCCGGGCGCCGAGGTCGTCACCGAGCAATTCCCCGCCCTCGGCCGCGTGGATGCCGGTGCAACGGTCGGCGCGATCGCCCAGGCGCGGCCCGATGCCATCTTCAACGTGCTGTTCGGCCCGGACCTCGTGGCCTTCGTGCGGGAAGGCAACACCCGCGGCCTGTTCGAGCGGCGCCTGGTGCTCGGTCTTCTGACGGGCGAGCCGGAATACATGATCCCCCTCGGCGACGAGACGCCGGAGGGCTGGATCGTGACCGGCTATCCCTGGGAGCAGATCGAGACGCCGGCCTCCCACAAGGCCTTCGTTGCCGCCTATCGCGCCAAGTTCAACGACACGCCGCGGCTGGGTTCGCTGCTCGGCTATGTCGTCGTGCAGATGGTCGCGAACCTGCTGAACAAGGCGCCGGGCCTCGAAACCGATGCGCTGATCACGGCGCTCTCCGACCTCGAGACCGAGACCATCGCCGGCAAGGTGACGATGCGCGGGCTGGACCACCAGTCCACCCTCGGCGCCTGGGTGGGCGAAACGGCCTTGCAGAACGGCCGCGGCGTGCTGCGCAATTGGCGCTTCGCGGACGGCAAGGACTACATGTTCTCCGAGGCCGAGGTGCTCGTCGCGCGGCCACGCTGAAAGTCGGGTGGGAAACGCGCCTCACGGCGCGTTTCCGCGTTGGGCACCGGGCCGCACCCCCACGCGGCCGGACGGGTCAGGCCACCGGCCCGTCCGGATCGCCGTAGCGCCAGTCGGCCTGGGTCATCTCGACCGGGGTCGGTCCACGATGGGGCACGTTGCGCGCCAGCACGTCGCCAAGCTTGCTGGTCCGCTTGATCAGGTCGAAGCCCCAGGGGGTGAAGGTCGCCTCGTTCCAGACATGTTCGGACAGCAGGGGGTTTGTAAGCGCCTGGCTGAAGGCATCGACCGCGACCATGCGCAGCAACAAGCCTGGCAGGGGCGAGTCCTTCACCCGGTCCTCCGCCATCAGCCCGGGATAGAATTCGACATGGTCCGGATCGCCGTAGAGATCCTGCAGGGTCGCGGCGATCTGCGGATTGCTGCTGATCTCCGAGAAGTCGCGCGCCGGCTCCATGCCGAAGGCAACGCGATAGGCATTGTAGGGGGCCAGCCGGTTGGTGCGCGCCTGCAGCACGGCGCGGTCCTCGATATGCAGCAGCGCGGCGGCGGTGTTGCGGGCGCCGAGCTTGGCGGCGGGCTGGGATGCGGCGGCCGAGAAGGCCGCATCCAGGCCGACGGCGAGCAGCGGCGCGTTGTTGGCGATGAAGCCGCGCAGCGGGATGTCGCCGGTCGGCCAGGCGATGGCGTCCGGCATCAGCGCGTGCCAGCGATAGAGCAGGCTGAATTCCACGGTCATCCAGTTCGGCCGGTTCCACTCGGCATGCCAGGCGACCGAGGGGTCCGCGCGCAGGCTGAAGGGCATGGGCGTGATGTGGTTGATGTAGTGCTCGACCACGATCTTGATGAAGAGGACGATGACGATGTTGCGCGCCACCTGGAAGACGCGCTCGTCGTTCCAGTCCGGATGCAGCGTCTGCAGGTGCCGGGCGATGCGGTTGTGTTCGCGCAGGAACAGCGTGTTCATCATCGCCGTGAAGGGCGTGGAGTTGGCGCGGTCGCCGCCAATCGCGAACAGCGTGTCGAGCTGCGCCTGCGGCAGGGCCTCATCCACCAGCGGCGCGTCGAGAATGGCGAATTCCGGATCGGACAGCGCCTTCGTGCCGGTGGCGTAGAGGAAGGGCGGGAATTCCTCCGCACCGTCCATGCGGCTCTTGAGCAGCCCGCGGCGGCCGGCCTCCTCCGATTTCAGCCGCAGCGCGCGGGTCTGGGCAGGCGTCCGGCCATAGAGGGTGCAGAGGTCGATCTCGTGATTGCTGGTGGTCCGGTCCACCTGGCCCGGGACGGTGCGCAGGAAGCCATCGGTCAGGTATTGCGCGAAGGCGGGGAAGAGGCAGGTGGATTTGCGCGAGATCTGCGCTTCCCCGTCCGGCCGCGCGAAAAGCGCACGGACCCGTTCTGGGTCCGGCTGCACCGGCACGTCGACGGGGGGGAGGTGCCGCGCGAGGTAGCTGCGATCAGTCAGCCCCTGCCAGCATGTGTAGTCGGAGAAGCTGCTCCAGGGATGGGGCCGGTTGCGCGTGCTGCCGACGGCCTTGCCGATGACCGCGGCGCTCGCCTCGCCGGACAGCCAGGCCCAGCCGTCGATCAGGTTTCCGGCAGCGCGGAACAGGCGTGCCTCAAGCCAGTCACTCATGGGTGCCCCCTGTGCGGTCGTCGCCGGGGGATCATGCGCCCGCCACAGGCCCGTGGCGTGTATTCGCAGTCACTTCAATGCGAGATCGACATGAGAAACGCGCCGAATTTGCGACTGGACCGCGGGGGCCCCGGGCGTGATGCTTGCTGCTTCGCAGCATCCCCCGGAGCCTGATTCATGCCCGGCACCGCCGCTGATCCGATCGGGTGACGATGGAACTGGATTTCGTTCTCATCCAGGCCCTGTCCGGCCTGGCCAGCGCATCGTCCCTGTTCGTCATCGCCTCGGGCCTGACGATCGTCTTCGGCGTCACGCGCATCGTGAACTTCGCGCATGGGTCCTTCTACATGCTGGGGGCCTATGCGGCGGTGACGATCGTGCCCTGGCTGCTGGAATTCGACCGCTCGCCGACGCTGTTCTTCGCCGGCGTGATCGCTTCGGCGCTGGTGGTCGGGATGCTCGGCGTGGTGATGGAGGTCCTGCTGCTGCGCCGGATCTACAAGGTGCCGGAGCTGTTCCAGCTTCTCGCCACCTTCGGGGTGGTGCTGATCGTGCAGGACCTGGTGCTGCTGGCCTGGGGGCCGGTGGATATCGCCGGGCCGCGCGCGCCGGGGCTGCGGCACGGCGTCTATATCCTCGACCAGCGTTTCCCGGCCTACGAGCTGTTCCTGATCTTCGTCGGGCCGGCGGTGCTGGCGCTGCTGTGGCTGCTGATGCACCGCACGCGCTTCGGCGTGCTGATCCGCGCGGCGACGCAGGACCGGGAGATGGTGGGTGCCTTGGGCGTGAACCAGGCGATGCTGTTCACCGGCACCCTGTTCCTCGGCGCGGCGCTGGCGGGGCTGGGCGGCGCGCTCCAGATCCCGCGTGTCTCCGCCAACGCCCATATGGACCTGTCCGTCATCACCGAGGCCTTCGTCGTCACCGTCATCGGCGGCATGGGGTCGGTGCCGGGAGCCTTCCTGGCAGCGCTGCTGATCGGGCTGCTGCAGGCCTTTGGCGTGCTGGTCTTCCCCAAGATCACGCTGGTGCTGGCCTTCCTGTTGATGGCGGTGGTGCTGGTGGTCAAGCCCTGGGGGCTGCTGGGCAAGCCGGATGTGGCGAGCGGCCGGGCCGTGCTGCCGGAAGGCATCCTCGACCCGCGCCCGCTGGATCGGTTCGGCAAGGTCCTGGCGGGCGTGGCGGTGCTCGCCCTGCTCGCCTTGCCGCTGCTGGACGACTACTCGGTGAAGGTGGGGACCGAGGTGCTGATCTTCGCCCTGGCCGCCTTCTCGCTGAACTTCCTGGTCGGCAATGGCGGCATCGTCTCCTTTGGCCATGCCGCCTATTTCGGGCTCGGCGCCTATGGCGCGGGGATGCTGGTGACCAAGGCGGGGCTTTCGATGGAACCCGCGCTGCTGGCCGCGCCCATCGCCGGGGGTGCCGCGGCGGCGCTGTTCGGCTTCTTCGTGGTGCGGCTGTCGGGCATCTACCTGGCCATGCTGACCATGGCCTTCGCGCAGATCGCCTATGCCGTCGTGTTCCAATGGGTCGAGGTGACCGGCGGCGACAACGGGATCGTCGGCGTCTGGCCCTCCCGCTGGGCGGCATCGCGGGAGGTGTACCTGTACCTCACCGCCGCGCTGTCGATTGCCGCCATCCTGTTCCTCACCCGGGTGATCCGCGCGCCCTTTGGCGCGACGCTGCGCGCGGCGCGGGATTCGGCCGCACGGGCGGACGCCATCGGCATCGATGTGCGCACCCATCGCTGGCTGGGATTCATCCTGGCCGGCGCGGCGGCGGGGCTGGCGGGTGGGCTCTATGCCTTCTCCAAGGGCTCGATCGATCCGACGCTGCTGTCCATCCCGCTGTCGGTCGATTTCCTGTCGATGATCCTGCTGGGCGGCATCCAGTCGGTGTTCGGTCCCCTGGCCGGCGCGGCGGCCTTCCACGCGGTGAAGGACCAGCTGATGCCGTTGACCGACCATTGGCGGCTGCTGCTGGGCCTTGCGATCATCGCCATGGTGCTGGCCTTCCCGCGCGGCCTGGCCGGGCTGCGGAGGCGCGCGGCATGACGCTGCTGGCAGCCGAGGGCCTGGTGAAGCGCTTCGGCGGCGTGCTGGCCGCGAAGGATGTGTCCTTCGCGCTGGACGCGGGCGAGATGCTCGCCATCATCGGCCCCAACGGGGCGGGGAAGTCGACCACCTTCAACATGGTGGGCGGGCAGCTTCGTCCCGATGGCGGGCGCGTCATGCTCGAAGGTCGCGACGTCACCGGCATGCCGCCGCGCACGGTCTGCCGCATGGGCGTGGGTCGCACCTTCCAGGTGGCGCAGACCTTCCTGTCCTTCACCGTCATCGGCAATGTCCAGATGGCGCTGATCGCCCATCATGGGCAGACGCGGAAGCTGCTGGGCGATGCCATGGCCATGCACCGTGCCGAGGCGCTGACGCTGCTCGACCGCGTCGGCATGGCCGCGCAGGCTGAACGCCCGATCGGCGAGCTCGCCTATGGCGACGTGAAGCGGGTCGAGCTGGCGATCGCGCTCGCGGCCGCCCCTCGCCTGCTGCTGATGGACGAACCCACCGCCGGCATGGCGCCGTCCGAGCGCGCGGCGCTGATGGCCCTGGTCGCCGGCATCGCGCGGGAGCAGCGCATCGGCGTGCTGTTCACCGAGCACGACATGGATGCCGTCTTCGCCCATGCCGATCGCATCCTGGTGCTGGTGCGCGGGGAGATCATCGCCCGCGGCACGCCCGAGGAGGTGCGCAACGATCCGGAAGTACAGCGCGTCTATCTCGGCCACGCCGGGACGAAGGCGGCGCAGCGCGCGAGGCGTGCGCATGGCTGAGCGCGTGCTGGAGGTCTCCGGCCTGTCCGCCGGCTATGGCCCGGCCGAGGTGCTGTTCGGCGTGGCCCTGCATCTCGACCGCGGCGAGGTCGCCGCCCTGATGGGCCGCAACGGCGCGGGCAAATCCACCACCATGAAGGCCATCATGGGGCTGCTGACGCCGCGCGCCGGGTCGGTGCGCTTCGCGGGGCAGGACATCGCGGGGTTGGCGCCGTATCGCATCGCGCGGCTTGGCCTGGGCTATGTGCCCGAGGACCGGCGCATCTTCACCGACTTGTCGGTGATGGAGAATCTGGAAGTCGGGCGGCGCGCCGCACCCGCGGGCCGTGCCGCCTGGACCGCGGAACGATTGTTCGAAATCTTCCCCAACCTCGCGGAAATGCGGCATCGTCGGGCCTCCGCCATGTCGGGCGGGGAGCAGCAGATGCTGACCATCGCGCGCACCCTGATGGGCAATCCGGAAGCCGTGCTGCTGGACGAACCCTCCGAGGGCCTGGCCCCCGTGATCGTCGAGCAGATGGCCGAGGCGGTGCTGCGCATGAAGGCGGAAGGCATCGCCGTGCTGGTCTCGGAACAGGATCTGGACTTCGCCGCGGCCGTCGCCGACCGCGCGCTGATCCTGGAAAAGGGCCAGGTGCGGTGGGAAGGCCCGATCGCGACGCTTGAGGCGGATGAGGATGTCCGCCGCACCTATCTGACGGTCTGACACGCATGACGCGACGCATTGCCGGCATCGATGTGGGCGGCACCTTCACCGATCTGGTGATGCAGGAGGCCGACGGCTCGATCCGCATCGCCAAGGTGCCGACCACGACCGCGAACCAGGCTGGCGGCGTGCTGGGCGCGATCGAGGCGGCGGGAACGACGCCGGCGGCGCTCGACCTGATCGTGCATGGCACGACGGCGACAACGAATGCCGTGCTGGAACGCAAGCTGGCCAAGGTCGGGCTGATCACCACGGCGGGGTTCCGCGACGTGCTGGAGCTGGGTCGCCGCACC
Source organism: Roseomonas alba (assembly GCF_019430885.1). Lineage (GTDB taxonomy): Bacteria > Pseudomonadota > Alphaproteobacteria > Acetobacterales > Acetobacteraceae > Neoroseomonas > Neoroseomonas alba. The sequence goes on from NZ_JAHYBZ010000010.1 coordinate 179,099, forward strand.
CGCCCGCGCGCCTATGGCATGACCGGCAGCTTCGAGCCGCTGATCCCGCGCGAATGGCGCCGCGAAGTCGCCGAACGCATGGATGCGCGCGGCGCCGTCGTCACGCCGCTGGACGAGGCCGCCGTCGAACGCGAGGTCCGCGCGCTGATCGGCGAGGGCTGCGAGGCGCTCGTCATCCATTTCCTGCACGCCTATGCGAACCCCGCGCATGAACGCCGCGCCGGAGAGATCGCGCGCGCCATCTGGCCCAATGGCTACGTCACGCTGGGCCACGCGCTGCTGTCGGAATTCCGCGAATACGAACGCGGCACCACGGCATCGGTGAACGCCGCGGTGCAGCCGGTGCTCGACCGCTACATCCGCCATCTGCAGGACCGCCTGGCCGAGGCCGGCCATGCGCGCGACCTGTTGGTGATGAACGGCAATGGCGGCACCGTGCCGGCCCGCGCGGTCGCGGCGGAAGCGGCGAAGACGGTGATGTCCGGCCCGGCCTCCGGCGTCATGGCGGCCGCCGCCACCTTGACCCAGGCAGGCGTGCGCAACGCCATCACCTGCGACATGGGCGGGACCTCGACCGATGTCGCGCTGATCGCGGGCGGCGTGCCGGAAGTCTCGGCGGAATTGTCGATCGCCTATGGCCTGCCGATCCATCTGCCCATGGTCGATGTGCGCACCGTGGGCGCGGGTGGCGGGTCCATCGCCTGGATCGATCGCGGCGGCATGCTGCGCGTGGGGCCGGAAAGCGCGGGCTCCACCCCCGGCCCGATCTGCTACGGGCGCGGCGGCACGCGGCCGACCGTGACGGACGCGAACCTCGTGCTGGGGCGGCTAGACCCCGATGCGCTGCTCGCCACCGGCCGGCGCGTGACGGTCGAGGAAGTCCGCGACGCCTTTGCCCGTGATATCGGCGACCCGCTCGGCATGACGCCGGAACAGGCCGCGGAGGCCGTGATCCGCTTGGCCAATGTACTGATGGCGGGCGCGATCCGGATGGTGTCGCTGTCCCGCGGCCACGACCCGCGCGACTTCGCGCTGTTCGCCTTCGGCGGCGCCGGGCCGCTGCACGCCGTGGCGTTGGCGCGGGAGATCGGCATCCCGGAAGTCTTCGTCCCCTTCCGCCCGGGCCTGACCAACGCGCTCGGCTGCCTGGTCGCCGATCTGCGACAGGACGTGGTGAACACGCTGAACCGCGGGCTGGATGACATCGCCGAGGCCGAGATCGCCGAAGTGCTGGCCGCACAGGAATCGCGCGGCCGGTCCGGGGTCGCCGCCGGCGGCGCCGAGGTCGAACGCATCGAAGTCCAGCGCGTCGCCGAAATGCAGTTCCGCGGCCAGACGCATCTGATCCGCGTGGCGCTCGACTCCGCCACGCCGTCGCGCGGCCAAGTACAGGCGGCCTTCGAGGAAGCCTATTACGCGCGCTTCCACGTCAGCCTGCCGGAAATCCGCGCCGTGCTGGTGAACCTGACCACCAGCGTGATCGGACGGCGCAAGACATTCGATATGCGCGCGCTGGCGGCCGGCGGCACGGGAGAGGCGCGGCTCGGCACGCGGCGTCTCTACGCGGAGGGCAGTTGGCATGAGGCGACGATCTGGCGACGCGAGGCGTTGGCGGTCGACTCGCGAATCTCAGGGCCCGCCGTGCTGCAACAGGCGGATGCGACGATCATCCTGGAGCCAGGCAGCAAGGCCAGCGTCGATGCGCTCGGCAATCTGAGGGTGCGGGCATGACGGAAGAAAGACGGGGGAGGAACACCTCCCCCAAATCCCCCTCCGTTTTTTGGCCGTTGGGGACTGACGGCGGGGGGCTGCGCCAAGTGACCAAAAAAAGGAGGGGGTTCGGGGGAGTTCTCTCCCCCGACCTTTGCGCCTGATGGATGCTCTTACCCTCGCCGTCATCCAGGCCGGGTTGCAGCAGGTCTGCAACGAGATGGACCTGGCCTTCACACGCTCAGCCTTCTCGCCGGTGATCGCGGAGGCGGATGACCGCTCCGACGGCATCTATGCCGCCGAGGATGGTGCGCTGATCGCCCAGGGCGAGGGCGGGTTGCCGGTCTTCGTCGGGGCCATGCAGCATTCGGCCGGCCACCTGATCCGGCTGATCGGCGAAGGTGCGGTCGCCGCGCCGGAACCGGGCGACATCTACATCGTCAACGACCCCTATCTGGGCGGGACGCATCTGATGGATGTGCGCTTCGCCCGCCCCTTCTTCGTGGACGGCCAGTTGTTCTGCTGGCTGCAGAACACCGGCCACTGGCCCGACACGGGCGGTATGGTGCCGGGCGGCTTCAGCGCGCATGCGACCGAGGTCGAGCAGGAAGGTCTGCGCCTGCCCCCGGTGAAGCTGTTCAAGCGCGGGGAGATGGATCGCGAGATCCTGTCCATCATCCAGTCCAACATCCGCGTCGCCGAACAGCGCATCGGCGACATCAAGGCACAGGCCGCCGCCCTGCTGGTGGGCGAACGGCGCCTCACCGAGATCGTGGATCGCTATGGCGCGGACACGCTGCGTGAGGCGATCGCTCTGATCCGCGACCGCGCCACCGAGCGTATGCGCGCCGAAATCCGCCGCATGCCCGAAGCGACCTGGCGGGCCGAGGCCTTCGTCGATTCGGATGGCGTGGTGAACGAGCCGCTGCGCATCGCGCTCGCCGTCACGCGGCGCGGCGATACGCTGACCTTCGACTTCACGGGATCGTCCAAGCCCTGCGCGGGGCCGATGAATTCGGTGTGGGCCACGACCTATTCGGCCGTGTGCCTGGGCGTGAAGCACATCTTCCCCGACGTACCGATCAATGCCGGGACCTTCGCGCCGCTGGAGATCATCCGGCCGGAAGGCACCTTCCTCGATGCGCGGTATCCGCGGCCGGTTTCGGGCTGCGCGGCGGAAGTCAGCCAGCGCATCGCGGAGGCCGTGTTCCTGTGCCTGGTGCAGGCGCTGCCGGATGAGGTGACGGCGGCTCCGGCGGGGACGTCCGGGAACTTCGCGCTGGGTGGGTTCGATCCCGCGCGTGGCGCCGGATATGTGATGTATCAGATCACCGGCGGTGGGTATGGCGGCAATGCGGGTGAGGACGGGCTGTCCAATGGATGCTCGACCATCGGCATCAGCAAGACCGCGCCGGTCGAGGTGATGGAGCAATATTACCCCGTGCTGTTCACGCGCTTCGCGCTGCGCGAGGGGTCGGGCGGCGCCGGCGCGCATCGCGGCGGTTTCGGCGTGCATTACGAGGTCGAGCTGCTGCGTGGCGAGGCGCGGGCGTCCTTCGTCATGGACCATGGCCGCTTTGGCCCACCTGGCGTGCTCGGAGGCGGCGATGGCGCACCCAATGTGGTGCGCATCCATCGGAGCGGCGAGACGACCATTCCGCCGCATCTGTCGAAGGACCAGGGCATTGCATTGTCGCCCGGCGACCGCGTGGAGGTGATGACGCCCGGCGGTGGCGGCTATGGCGATCCCTTCGCACGCGATCCCGCGCTGGTCGCCCGTGACGTGCGCCGCGGCTACTACACGGCGCAGCAGGCGTCGGCATTGTGGGGCGTGGCAATCGCCGCCGATGGAAGCGTCGATATCGCCGCCACCTCCGCCCTCCGTCGGGGGGTCGCCGCCTGATGCGCCTGATGCTCCCTGGTGACAGACAAAAGAAGGAGGGGGTCCGGGGGAGTTCACTCCCCCGCCCTTCGCTGCCATGACCAATCGCACCGCCCGCAGCGAAAAGTTCGGCGCCGCCGAGGGTGACGGCATCATCCGCTGCGATGCCTGTCCTGTCCTCTGCCGCATCCGCCCCGGCCGGTCCGGCGCGTGTTCGCGCTATGCCAACGACAATGGCGTGCTGGTCCGCACCGATCCCGCGCTCGCCCTGATGCATGCTGTTGAGGGCAACCAGCCTTTGGTGCCCTTCGCGCAGGCGGAGTGGGACGGCACGCTGATCGACCCGTCGCGCGTCTTCGTCACCGGCGTGGGGTCCGGAACCACCTATCCCGACTACAAGCCCGCGCCCTTCATCGTCGGTGCGCAGCATGACGGCGTGGACACCGTCACCGTCGTGACGGAGGGCATGTTCAGCTATTGCGGCGTGAAGGTGAAGATCGACACCGACCGCCATCTGGGCCCCGAGGCTGCGCCGGTGCGGGTGAAGGGCGAGCAGGTCGGCCATGTCACGACCGCCGAATACGGGTCGCAGATGCTGTCCATCGGCGGCGTCCGGCATCTGACCGGCGGGTCGAAGAAGGAAGGCGTCGTGACCTGCGAGACGCTGTTGAAGCTCTGCGATGCCGAGGCGGTGGAGATGACCATAGATGGTGGCCACGCCGTTGTCGTGCAGGCCGGCGCGGCGCCGATCGTCGATGGCGTGCCGGAACTCCGCATGCGCGTAGGCTGCGGCAGCGCGACGGTCGGCATCTTCGCGCAGCAATGGCTGGGGCATGTGGATGAGGTGATCGTGGTCGACGACCACATCACAGGCGTGCTGTCGGAACACCAGGCCGGCAAGGTGCTGGCCATGAAGCCGACAGGCATCCGCGTGCGCGGGCGGCGGTCGACGCCGGGGCGGTATTTCCAGGTGGCGCAGCCGGGCCTCGGCTGGGGCGGGACGGACATCACAGATCCGCTCGAGATCATCGAGAGCATCGACCCCAGGATGGCATGGCCCGGGCTCCGGCTGCTGATGACCAGCACCACCGGCGATCACGCGCTGTATTGCGTGCTGGACGAGGCGCTGCGGCCCGTCGAGGCCGAGATGCCGGCCGCCGTGCGCATGGTGGTCGATCGCATCGGGGAGAATTGCGAGCCGTCGCTGTGTTCGGTGGTCTTCATGGCCGGCGCCGGGGGATCGCTGCGCGCGGGTGTGACAGAAAACCCGGTACTGCTGACGCGTTCGGTCGCGCGGGGAGAGACACGGGTCACCATGGGCGGTGCGCCGGTCTATCTGTGGCCCGGCGGAGGCATCACCGTGATGGCCGACGTACTGCGCATGCCGAAGCACGCCTTCGGGCATGTGCCGACGCCCGCCGTGGTCGCACCGATCGAATTCACTCTGCCAAGGGCGCTGTACGAGCGGCTCGGCGGGCACATGACAGAAGTGACGCCGGTCGAGGATGTATTGCGGGGTCTCGGCGCGGATCTACGGGTCGAAACATGGCACCCGGGGAACACCTGGCCGTTCGGACGGTAATGCCGGAGGGCGGCGCGCCACCCCTCCCAGAACCTCGCCAGACCGAAGGCTGCGGGAGCTCCGGATGACCTTGATGCTTCCGCTACGGAACCGAGAGGGGCTTTGCCTCTCTCGGGCTCACCCCGACAAAGGCCGAATGGCCTTTGCAAACCTCGATCTGGCGCCCTGCGCCACGGGAAGCAACATACCGGGGCCCGCTCCTGTGCACGAAGGGCTGTTGGTGCGCCCGGTATCAGACGACCGAAGCCCAGGATGGCCAGGATCCGGGAGGGCCATCGAGGCTGCAATGCGCCGTCGATGGGAACCTGGGCGGGGTGGCCTGGAGGGGCAGAGCGTCGCGGACCGCGGCAACAACGGCATCCTGGCCACTGGACAGAGGCCGATGCCTGGCGCCGGCCATTCCCGGCGGAAGGCGTGGGCGTCGTGAGTTCGGTGCAGCGGCTGGCCGGCGATCGGCTGCACCTGTCGCATGGCCCCATTGACGTAGTCCTGCGGGCCTGGGGCACCCCGGATGCGGTCCGCGCGGCCGAGTCCGCTGCCATTGCCGTGTTCCCGGGCATCCTTCCCGGGCTGGCGGCGGAGCTGGCCGAGCTCCGCCGGCCGATGGCGGAGGCGCCACAGGTCGCGCATCCGATCGCGCGGCGCATGGTCGCCGCCTGCGCGCCCTTCGCTCCGGTCTTCCTGACGCCCATGGCCGCGGTGGCGGGCGCCGTGGCCGATGCGTTGCTGGCCGCGATGCTTCGGGCCGCGCCGCTGGATCGCGCCTATGTCAATAATGGTGGGGATATCGCCGTACGCGTCGCGGCAGGACAGAGCATCGCCATTGGCCTGGCCGACGATCCGCTGCGGCTTGCCCTGCAGGGTGCGCTGCTTATCACCGGCGACAGCGGCATTGGCGGCGTGGCGACGTCGGGGCGGCATGGCCGCTCCTTCTCGCTGGGCATCGCGGATGCGGTGACGGTGCTGGCGCGGGATGCCGCAATGGCCGATGCCGCCGCGACGCTGATCGCCAATGCGGTGGATTGCGACAGCCCGGCCGTGCGCCGCGCAACCGCCGTCTCCCGCGATCCCGACAGCGACCTCGGCGAGCACCTGGTCACAGTCGATGTCGGCACCCTGTCGGCGACGGAAGTGGCACAGGCCCTCGATGCCGGCCTGGCGCGGGCGGAGGCCTTCCGCGCCGCAGGCCACATCATCGGCGCCGCAATGCGCCTGGGTGGCGCGCTGCGCACCACAGGCCTCCCTGCCCTGCCTGCCCCCTGAACGCAGAAAGGGGCGCCTTGCGGCGCCCCCTTCCGGTCTCCGACGCTGATGCGGTGATCAGCGGAGGATGATTTCCACGCGGCGGTTCTGCGGCTCGCGGGTGTTGTCCGGGGTCGGGACCAGCAGGTTGGTCTCGCCGAAGCCGCGGGCGACGATCTGGTTGCGGGGGATGCCCAGGCGAACCAGCTCGGCAGCCACGTTGTTCGCGCGGCGGATCGACAGGCCCATGTTGTACTGCGCCGAACCCGAGGTGTCGGTGTAGCCGTTGACCTCGAGGCGGGTGACCTGCTGGGTGCGCGAGGCCTGCGCCGCTTCCGCGATGATCTGGCGGGCGCGGTCGGTCAGGTTGTCGCGGTTCCAGTCGAAGAACACCAGGAAGGTGCGGGCCGGCGGCGGGGCAACCACGGGCGCGGCCACCGGGGCGGCGGTGCGGCCGAAGTTGTAGCGGACGCCGAACAGCAGCGACCAGTTGTAGTTGTCAGCCGGGAACTTCACCGATTCACGAGCGTTGTAGGCCTGCCCGTTGACCGAGAAGTTGCCGTTGGCGCGGCCGTCGATGTCCTCGTTCGCCGTGCCGAAGAAGCGGCCTTCGGCGGTCAGCGCCAGGCCCGGAACGGCCTGGATCGGGAAGGCGAGACCGAGGATCGCCTGGTAGGCGAAGGCGCCGTTGGTGCCGCCGACATTCACCGTGCCGGAGTTGCCGCCCGAGTTCTGGCGGAAGCCGACGCTGTCGTAGTCGTGCCAGGCATAGCCGGCGCCGACGCCGACATAGGGGAGCACCGGGCCGAGGTTGAAGTCATACAGCGCGTTGACCATCAGGCCCCAGGTGGTGGCGGTGCCACCGGCGCGCGGCGTGTTCACGCCGTTCACCTTGATGGTGTCGACGTCGTTGTTGCGGTAGTTGCCCTCGAGTTCGAGGCGCAGGCCGTTGCCGAAGCCGTAGCCGACCGAGAGAACGCCGGCCCAGCCCCACTCGAAGGAGATCGAGGTGCGGTCGCCATCGGCGGTGTCGAGATAGTTGGTCCCGAGGCCGGCACCGATGTAGATGCCCTGCACCCGCGGATCCCAGCTCTGCGCGTTCGCGGTCGCGGCCATCGGCAGCGACAGCAGCGTCGCGGCAAGAAGCGTCTTCCTGAAGCTCATCGTCATTCCTCGCATCCGATCCGCACCGACACCGCCGGTGCTCATGGCGCCCCCCTTCAGGGGTTCTGACGCACTAAAACACAACTTCTCGGCGCTTGCGGCGGGAACCTCATCCCGGGCTCAACATCGCCAGAGCAGTGTGGCGGCCGCGCCACACCGTGTCTCCACGGCGGCTGATCCCTCCGAGCCACGAAATTCGCCGCATCCGGCCGCGCCCGGTCTAGTCTCCGCCATGGCGGCCCCTCCCGCCGGGCCGCCGTTGCACACGGCCGGTCAACGGCCGGGCACAGGAGGAGACATCGTCGCCATGCCCGCCACCCCACAGGATACCGCCCCAGCGTCGAGAACGCCCGACGGGGCCTGGCCTCGCGCCATCGCCCTGATCGGCCCCCAAGGCAGTGGAAAGTCGACACTGTTCGACGCGCTGCTCGCTGCCGCCGGCAGCCCCCCGCCGCGTCGCGCCGAAGGGCGCCAACGGCCCATGGGCACCGAGACGCGACTCGGTCATTGCAATTTCATGAATCAGCCCTGGGCGCTGCTCGACTGCCCGGGCTCGGTCGAATTCGTCCAGGAAGCCGCGGCGGCACTCGCCATCGCCGACCTCGCACTGGTGGTCTGCGAACCGGACCCGGCGCGCGCCGCCGCCCTCGCCCCCACCTTCCATGCGCTGGAGGCGGCCGGGCTGCCGGCCATGGTCTTCGTCAACAAGACGGATTCGCTGGGCGAGGGTCGCATCCGCGACACTATCGCGGCGCTGCAGGCCCATTCGCGCCGCCCGCTGGTGCTGCGCCAGGTGCCGATCCGCGACGGCGGCACGGTCACCGGCTATGTCGATCTTGTCAGCACGCGGGCGTATCGCTGGCGGCCGGGCGAGGCCTCGGAGCTGATCCGCATCCCCGATTCGATCCTGCCGCGAGAGGAGGAGGCGCGCGCGGCCCTCGCCGAGACGCTCGCCGACCACGACGACACGCTGCTCGAGAAGGTGGTCGAGGACACGATCCCGACGCCCGAGGACCTCTACCGCCCGCTGCATGCGGATGTCGCGGCCGGCCGCCTCGACCCCGTGCTGATCGGCGCGGCAGAGCGTCGCCACGGCGTGATGCGCCTGTGGAAGGCGCTGCGCCACGACACGCCCGCGGCCGAGGTGACCGCTTCACGCCGCGGCATCGCGCCGGAAGGCGAGGCGATCGCCCAGGTCTTTCGCACCTTCCATGCCGGCCAGGGCGGCAAGCTGAGCTTTGCGCGGATCTGGCGCGGGACGTTAAAGGATGGTGCGACGGTCAACGGGGCGCGGATCGGCGGCATCACCCGCTATCCGGCGGCCGAGGCGGCGCGCGCCGGCGAGGCTGGCCCCGGCGAGGTGGTGGCCCTCGGTCGGCTCGACCCGCTGCCGACGGGGGCGACGCTGTCACCGTCGGGCAATGTCCCCACCTTGCCCTTCCCTGCGCCGCCGGCGCCGGTCTTCGCCGTCGCCATCGCCACCGAGGACCGCAAGGACGATGTTCGCCTGTCCGGCGCGCTGCAGCGCCTCGCCGAGGAGGACCCTGCCGTCTTCGTCCGGCACGACGCCGAGAACGGGCAGATCCTGCTCGCCGGTCAGGGCGAGATGCATCTCGGCCACGCCGTGGCGCGGCTGGCCGAGGCGCATGGCCTGCGCGTGACCACGGCCCATCCGCGCATCGCCTTCCGCGAGACCATCCGCCAGGCGGCGCGTCACCATGCGCGGCATCGCCGACAGACCGGCGGACACGGGCAGTTCGCGGATGTGACGCTCGAGGTCTCGCCCCGCCCCCGCGGCGAGGGCTTCGCCTTCGAGGACCGCATCGTCGGCGGCGCCATTCCCCGCAAATACATCCCGGCCGTGGGCGATGCGGCGGAGGAGGCATCGCGCAAGGGCCCGCTCGGCAACCCGGTGGTGGACATCGCGGTGACCCTGCTGGACGGCGCCTTCCATTCGGTCGATTCGTCCGACATGGCCTTCGCGACCGCGACGCGCATGGCGATGCAGGAGGCGCTGGCCAAGGCGGAGCCCGTCATGCTGGAACCGGTGGACCAGGTCACGGTGCTGGTACCGCAGGATTCGACCGCCGCGGCACAGCGGCTGCTGACCGGGCGCCGTGGGCAGATCCTCGGCTACGCCGAGAAGCCCGATTGGCCCGGCTGGGACGAGGTTCAGGCACTGGTGCCCGAAGCGGAGCTGCACGACCTCATCATCGAGCTGCGGTCGCAGACCATGGGCCTCGGCACCTATACTCGTCGCTTCGACCATCTGGCCGAGGCCCGAGCGCGCTGAGCAAAGGTGGGGGGGCGCGACGACGCCCCCCGTTCTTCACGCCATCAGGTCGGGCGGGACCCTTCCGCCATTCTCGGCGAGCTTCTGCATGACCTGGCGATGCAGCCAGACATTCATGGCGGCCGTATCATCGGTGGACGCAGCATAGCCGAGTTCGCGCGCAAGTTCCCGGCGCGCCGGCAGGCTGCTGTCGATGCCGAGAAGCTTCATCAGGTCGACGATCGAATGGCGCCAGTCGAGCTTCTGGCCCGACGCGGCCTCCATCCCGCTCAACACCGCCGCCACGTCCACCTGCGGCCGATGGGCATCGGGTGCCGAATCCGGTGCTGCCGAGAGCGGATTGGGATCCGCCGCGCCTGCCGAAGCGGGCTTCACGGAACTGTGGCCCGGGGCGTCAGGCGCGGAGTCCGGCGCGGCCGAAAGCGGCCCGTTGTCGTAGTCGGGACCCCCGGTCGCGCCGGTCGGTGCGGCATGCGGCTCGCCCTGTCCGCGACGGCCGAAGACGCCATTCATAATCGACTGGAAGATGCTCATGGCCTGGCTCCCTGTCTGCGATGCGGTGCCATGCGCCGCCCCTCCGTTGCGGGCCGATCGCCGCCCCCGGGGGCTTCCGCTTCGCGCGGCACGTGCCACACTGAACGCAACGCAAAGGGGAAACGTTGCATGACCAGCCCGTATACCGTCGCCGATCTAGTCGCGGATTTCCTGCCGCAGATCGGCGTGTCGACCGTCTTCGGCATCGTCTCGGTCCACAACATCCCGATGCTGGACGCGATCGGGCAGCGCAATGCGCTGCGTTACGTGATGTGCCGCGGCGAGATGGGCGGGGCACACATGGCCGATGCCTATGCACGGGTGGCTGGGCATCTCGGCGTGCTGTTCACCTCGACCGGTCCCGGCATGGCCAACGCCATCCCCGGCCTGGTGGAGGCCCGGTTCGCCGGATCGCCCGTGCTGCACATCACCGGGCAGACGGCAACGAAGTTCATCGACCGTGACGTCGGGTCCGTGCATGACGTGCCCGGGCAGACGGCGATGCTGGCGGCGGCCTGCAAGGCCGCCTACCGCGTGCGCTCGGCGAACGAGGCCTTCGGCGTGCTGGTGCGCGCGGCGGCCGAGGCGCTGTCCGCGCCGCGCGGGCCGGTCTCGGTGGAAATCCCGATCGACCTGCAACGCGCACCGATCGCCCGGCCCGGCGGGCTGGAGTCCCTGGTCCTGCCCATCACCGCGCCGCTGCCGCCCAACCCGGCGGAGTTGGACGCCGCCGCCGAAATCCTCGCCGCCGCGAAGCGGCCGATGCTGTGGCTCGGCAATGGCGCGAAGCAAGCGCGCGACGCGGCGCTGCGGCTGATGGCGATGGGCTTCGGCGCAGTGTCGTCGTGGAACGGGCGCGGGACGATCCCCGAGGATCATCCGATGACCCTTGGCGGGCTGCACGGCAACGGGTCGCCGCGCGTGCAGGACTTCTACGGGTCGGTCGATGCGATGCTCGTCGTCGGGTCGCGGCTGCGCGGGCATGAGACGGGCGACTTCTCGATGAAGTTGCCGAAGACGCTGATCCATGCGGATTGCGATGCCTCGGCGGATGGCCGGACCTACGCCAACAGCCTGTTCATCCATGGCGATGCGGGGCTGGTCATGTCGGGCATCGCCGACCGCCTGGCTGGGCGGAGCAGCGTCGATGCCGGCTTCGCGGGTGATTTCGCGGCGCTGAAGTCCCGCGCACGGGAGGAATACCTCGCCACCCTCGGCCCCTATTCGGCCTTCCCCGACGCCATCCGCGCCGCCCTGCCGCGCGACGGCGTCTTCGTGCGCGACATCACCATCGCGAACTCGACCTGGGGCAACCGCGTCTTCCCGATCTACGACCCGCGCAACTCGGTCTATCCGGTCGGCGCGGCGATCGGGCCGGGGCTGGCGCTGGGGCTTGGCGCCTCCATCGCCGCGAAGGGACGCAAGACGCTGGCCATGGTCGGCGATGGCGGCTTCTCGCTCGGCATGTGCGAAATCTTCACCGCCGCGCAGGAAAAGCCCGACCTGGTGACGATGGTGATGAACGATGGGGGCTACGGCGTCATCCGCCACATCCAGGACGCGGTCGCCGATGGCCGGCAATTCGGCCACGACCTGCTGACGCCGGAGTTGCAGGGGTTGGCGGCCCTCGCAGGGCTGCCCTACTTCCGCGTATCGAGCGCGGAGACGGTCGGCACGGTCGTCGCGCAGGCGATCGCGGCGAACGGTCCCGCCCTGGTCGAGGTGGACATGCGCGCGATCGGGCCAGTGCCGCCCTATGCGCCCTATGCGACCATGGGGAAGCATGCGGAGCGGGCGCGGCAGTAGCACCGTTGGAGAGGGGCTTTGCCCCTCTCCATACCGCGAAGCAGTGCTTCGCGCCCACCAAGGGCCCAAGGCCTTTGGAAACCGTCACTTGGCGCCGCGCACCACAGTTCAGCCAATGACGGGAGTGGGCTGCCCCAGGGCTACAGCGGGATACGGAACCGTACTCCCTCCTTCCCGCCATAGGCCGCTTCCTTTCGGAACCGCGCCATAAGCATCCCGCCATTCGCCGTAATCACCTTCTGCGACACGACATTATCGGGATCGGTCGTCAGTTCGACATGCCGCAGCCCGACCGCCCGCGCCTCGGGCAGCAGCAATGCCAGGGCCCGCGTCGCATGCCCCTGCCCCCGCTTCCCTGGCACCACCGCATAGCCAATGTGCCCAAGCACATGCGCCGGCAGATCCTCGCTTCCGTTCTGCCAGCGGAAATGGATCGCGCCGCAGAACTGCCCATCCCAGATCCAACGCGTGAACGACGGCAGGCGCGGCACGGTCGACCCATCCGGCAGGGTGATCGGCGCCCCGCGCGCCTCCGGGTCATGCAGGCTCGCCAGGAACGCATCCGCATCCCGCGCGATGGCCGCCAGATGCGCCCGGATCACCGCATCACCCGCGACATTCGCAGGCGACCAGCCACCTTCCAGCGCCGCGACATACTCGGGCAGCGCATCGCGGCATGGTCGGATCAGCATCGTCATCGCGCGAGGAACCGCCGCGAGCACCACCCCGCCACGCCGCACCCGGCGATGACCATCGCCATCGGCACCGCCGTTCCGTCCTGTAAGGCGCCCAGCACCGTCCCCGACAAGGCCCCGATGCTGAATTGCAGCGTGCCCATCAACGCCGAGGCACTCCCTGCCACCGCCCCATGCGGCCCCATGGCAAGTGCGGTCGTCAGCGGCATCACGCCGCCCATCATCGCGACGAAGAAGAACAGCGCCACCAGCATTGCCGGGAAGCCACCGAAACCCGTTTTCGTCACCAACAGCAGCACCAGCCCCGAGACAAAGGGCACCGTGATCGTCACCGGCAGGATGCGCTTCGGCGGGATGCGATGCGCGAGCCGCCCCACGATCTGCCCCATCGCCATGATGCCGAGTGCATTCGCCCCGAAATAGAAGCCGTAATGCCCCGGCGGCACGCCGTTCAACTCCATGAACACGAAGGGCGACCCGCTGATGTAAGTGAACATCCCACCACTGATGAAGCCGCCCGCGAGCGCGAGGCCCAGGAAGCGCCGATCCATCAGCAGCCCGACCCACACGCGCAGCACCGCCGCGAACCCATCCCGCCGGCGCCGTTCGATGGGCAGGGATTCCGGCAGGAACAGGGCGATCACCGCCAGCATCGTCACGCCATAGACCGCCAGCAGCGCGAAGATGCCGCGCCATCCGAAGACCGGCAGCACCGCCCCGCCGACGATCGGTGCAATGACCGGCGCGACGCCCATCACCAGCATGAGCTGCGCCATCAGCCGCACCGAGCCGCGCTCATCCGACACATCCCGCACCATGGCGCGCGCGATGACCATCCCCGAACAGCCGCCCAGCGCCTGGAACAGCCGCGCCACCGTCAGCGTCTGCACATCGGGTGCCAGCGCGCAGGCCGTCGCCGCCACGGTGTAGAGGCTCAGCCCGACGAAGAGCGGTCCGCGTCGCCCGAAGCGGTCCGACATCGGTCCGTACATCATCTGCCCGCAGGCGAGACCGAGGAAGTAGATCGCCAGCGTCCCCTGCACCGCGCCGGGCGAGGCGTTCAGCGACGCCCCCAGCGCCGGCAGCGCCGGCAGATACATGTCGATCGAGAACGGCCCGATCATCGCCAGCGCACCGAGCACCAGCGGCAGTCGAATCCTGTCGAGCACGCTCAGGCCTCGGGCGCGGCGGCGAGAGCCTCGGCAGCAAGCGCGAGCGCCTTCTCCACCGCCACACGGCCCTCGGCCGAGAGCGGCGCCTGGGGCGGGATCGGATCACCGACCGCGAAGCCCTGGATCTGCAAGGCTCCCTTGATGCAGGCGGCGAGGGAATGCGCCGCGAACAGCTCATTCACCCGCCACAGCGCGCGTTGCAGCGTCAGCGCCGCATCCCACTTCCCTGCTCGACACAGCTCATAGAGCCGCACCGACTCCCGCGGGATGGCGCAGGCCGGCCCGGCGAACCATCCCTTGCCGCCGATCATCATCACCGCGAGCGGGATATGGGCGGAGGCCGCGAAGACTTCCATCCGCCCCTCGGTACGGTTCAGCATGGACAGCAGCCGCCCCGTATTGGTCGAGGCATCCTTGATGCCGACGATGCGCGGATGCCGCGACAGCGTGTCGATCGCCGGCAGCGTCAGGTCCGACCGCTGGAAGTTCGGGTTGGTGTAAAGCACCACCGGCTTGTCGGTCGCATCCGCGATGGCGGTGAAGTACGCCACCACCCCGGCCTCCGAGACCGGGAAATAGGCCTCCATGATGGCGAGGATCCCGTCCGCGCCGATCGCCGCATAATCCTTCGCCTGGCGCACCGCGTCGGCCGTCGTCGTCGCGGCGACGCCGGCCACGACCGGCACGCGGCCGCGCGCGGTTTCCACCACGATCTCGACGATCCGCCGCCGCTGCGCCGTGTCGAGATAGGCGAACTCCCCCGTGCTGCCGAGCGGCGTCAGCCCATGGACGCCGGCGTCGATCAGATGCTCCACCAGCCGGCGCAGCTCCGCTTCCAGCACCGCGCCATCCGGCGCGACGGGCGAGACGAGATAGGGAAAGACGCCGTGAAAGCCAGGGCTCATGCCTCGTCCAATTCGCGCAGGATCACCAGCACTTCCTGCCGCGCCGGTTCGGGCAGGCCGTGCATCACATCGCCGACGCGCCGCAGCGCCCGGCGCAGGCCGTGGATCTGGTCGAGCAGGTCGAGCGCGACCTCGACACCCTCATCATTCACGCCCATCGCCTCGCGCAGGTCACGGATCAGGCAGGCGCGGGCGAGGTCGGTCTCGCTGTACTCCGGCGTCTCCGGCGCGATCCAGCCGGCCGAAACCCAGGCTTCCAGCATCGTCGCCTGAAGACGCAGACGGCGCAGGCGGTCGTTCATCTCGGCCATCTCAGCCCTCCATCCCTTCGCGCGGATTCTGGGCCTTCCCGGCGGTCCAGCGCTCGGCGAAGGCTTCCAGATCGGCATCGGGCTTGTCCGGCAGGACGAGGCGCAGCGTGACGAAGGCATCGCCGCGCGATCCGTCGCGCTTCTTCACCCCGCGCCCCTTCAGCCGCAGCACCGTCCCGCTGTTCGATCCCTTCGGAACCGTCACCATCACAGGGCCCGCCGGCGTCGGCACCTCGATCTTCCCACCCAGCACCGCCTCGGTCAGGCTCACGGGCAGGTCGAGCAGGATGTCGTCGTCGCGGCGCTTGTAATGGCGGTGTTCACCCACACTGACCTCCACCATCAGGTCACCGGCCGGCCCACCGCCGATACCAGGCGAGCCCTTGCCGCGCAGCCGCAGCACCTGGCCCTCGCGCGTGCCGGGCGGGATGGTCACGTCGACCGTGCTGCCATCGGGCAGGGTCACGCGCTTGGTCGCGCCGTTCACGGCATCGAGGAAGTCGATGGCGAGCCGCGCATGGATGTCCCCGCCCTGCATGCGGAACTGCGCGCCGCCCGCTCCACCGCGCCGCCGCGCGCCGCGACCGAACAGCGCGCCGAGCAACTCGTCCTCATCCATCATGTCGGCATAGCCGGCATCGGAGGCATAGGGCCCGCCCGCCTCGGCGTGGTCCCGATACCAGCCGGGCGGGGGCTGCGGCGGTCGTTCGTTGCCCGCCGCGTCGATCTCGCCGCGGTCGAAGCGCGCGCGCTTCTCGGCATCGCCCAGGATGTCGTTCGCGGCGGAGACCGCCTTGAACTTCTCCTCAGCCGCCTTGTCGCCGGGGTTCAGGTCGGGATGCAGCTTGCGGGCGAGCTTGCGATAGGCCTTGCGGATGTCGTCCTGCGAGGCGTCGCGCTTCACGCCCAGGACGTCATAGGGATCCTCGTTCACGATACCTCCGTGGAGAAGGTCCCGTCCGGCCGGATATCAGCCGGGCGGGTGCAGATGCTCGCTCAAACCAAAGCTCGCGCAGTTCCGCTTTCAAGGGAACCGCGCGGGCGCGGATCAGGCCTCGGCCAGCGCCGCCAGCATGCGGATGTGGCTGTCGATGCCGCGTTCGAAGCAGACCACGTCGAACTTCTCGTTCGGGCTGTGCACCTGGTCGTCATCGAGACCAAAGCCGACCAGCAGGCAGTCGAGCCCGATGATCTGCTTGATCTGCTCGACCACCGGCAGCGACCCGCCACCGCCCTGCAGGATCGCCGGCTTGCCGAATTCCTCGGTCAGCACGGCCTGGGCGGCGCGGACGAAGGGGCTGTCCGAGGGGATCTCGATACCCTCGCCATGGCTGAAGACCTGGATCTTCACCGTCGCATCCTCGGGGATGCGGTCAATAATGAAGTCGCGGAAGCCGGCGAGGACCTTGGCCGGGCTCTGCCCCTGCACCAGACGGAAGGAGACCTTCGCATGCGCCTCGGACGGGATGACGGTCTTCGCGCCCTCCCCAGTGTAACCACCCCAGATGCCGTTCACATCCGCGGTCGGGCGTGCCCAGAGCCGTTCAAGCGCCGATCGCCCCACCTCGCCCGCCGGCACGGACAGGCCGACGCCGCCGAGGAAAGCTTTCTCGTCGAAGTTCAGACCATCCCATTGCTTGCGGCGTTCAGCCGAGATCTCCTGCACGCCGTCGTAGAAGCCGGGGATCATGATGGTCCCGGCCTCGTCCTTCAGGTCGCCCAGGACGCGGGTGATCAGGTTGATCGGGTTCAGCGCGGATCCGCCGAACAGGCCCGAATGCAGGTCCTTGTTGGCCGCGGTGATGTCCAGCTGGGTGTAGACCAACCCGCGCACGCTGGTGACGATGGACGGCGTCGCCACGTCCCACATGTTGCTGTCGCTGATGACGACGACATCGGCATCACGCAGCGCGTCGGCGTTGGCCTCGAGGAAATCGGGCAGGTGCTTCGACCCCACCTCCTCCTCGCCTTCCACCACGATGGTGATGCGGCAGGGCGGGCCGCCCTGCGTGTCGTGCCAGAAGCGCAGCGCCTCCAGCCAGGTCATCACCTGGCCCTTGTCGTCCACCGCGCCGCGCGCCACGGCGCGCTTGCCGTTGGGGCCGTCCACGAGAACAGGCTCGAAGGGCGGGCTGGTCCACAGCTCCATCGGCTCGGCCGGCTGCACGTCGTAATGGCCGTAGAACAGCAGGTGGCGCTTCGCGCCCGCCGGGCCGGGGTGGTGCCCCAGCACGACCGGATGACCGGCCGTGTCCTTCAGCTCGGCGGTGAAGCCGATGGCACGAAGCTGGCTGGCCAGCCACTCCGCGGCACGCCGGCAATCCGGGGCATGGTTCGGCTGGGCGGAAACCGAGGGGATGCGCAGCCATTCGAACCAACGCGCGCGGGACTCCTCACGCCGCGCGGCGGCATGGGCGAGAATCGTATCGACTGAGGTCATGCTTCCTTGGCCTGGCTGCGCAAGACGTGCTTCTGGATCTTGCCGGTGGAGGTCTTCGGCAATTCGGCGAAGACGATGTGACGTGGAACCTTGAACCCCGCCAGGTGCTGCTTCGCGAAGGCGATCAGCTCCTCCGGCGTGGCCTGGACGCCGGGCTTCAGCTCGACGAAGGCGCAGGGCGTCTCGCCCCACTTTTCGTCCGGCCGCGCCACCACCGCCACCACCGCGACCGCCGGATGCTTGTACAGCGCGTCCTCGACCTCGATGGAGGAGATGTTCTCCCCGCCCGAGATGATGATGTCCTTCGAACGATCCTTCAACTGGATGTAGCCGTCCGGATACTTCACGGCGAGGTCGCCGGTGTGGAACCAGCCGCCCTTGAAGGCAGCAGCCGTCGCGGCATCGTCCTTCAGATAGCCTTTCATCACGACGTTGCCGCGCATCATCACCTCGCCCAGGGAGGCGCCATCCGCCGGCATGGACTCCATGGTCATGGGATCCTTCACGTCGAGGCCCTCGAGCGCGATGTAGCGCACGCCCTGCCGGGCCATCAGCGCGGCGCGTTCATGGGCCGGCTTCGCATCCCATTCCGCATGCCATTCGTTCACCACCGAGGGGCCATAGACCTCGGTCAGGCCATAGACGTGGCAGATGGCGAAGCCCGCGGCCTGCATGGCGGCGAGCACGGCCTCGGGCGGCGGCGCGCCGGCGACGATGAACTTCACCTGATGCGGCAGGTCGCGCTTCTCGGCCTCCGGCGTGTTCAGCAGCGTCGCCATGACGATCGGCGCGCCGCACATGTTGGTCACGGCCTCATCGGCCATCAGCCGCCACATGTCAGGCCCGCGCACCGCGCGCAGGCAGACATGCACGCCGGCCTGCGCCGTGACCGTCCAGGGAAAGCACCAGCCGTTGCAGTGGAACATCGGCAGCGTCCAGAGATAGGAGGGGTGCTTGCCCATCTCCGCCGACAGAACGTTGCCGACCGCGAGCAGATAGGCCCCGCGATGGTGATACACGACGCCCTTCGGCTTGCCCGTGGTGCCGGAGGTGTAGTTGAGCGTGATTGCGTCCCACTCATCCTGCGGCATGGTCCAGGCGAAGGCCGGGTCGCCTTCGGCCAGCAGGGCCTCGTAGCCCATGCCGCCGAGCGTCTCGGCCTGCGCCGCGGCCGGCGCCATAGGGTCGTCCACCTCGATGATCAGCGGCTTCGCCTTGGCCTGAAGCAGGGCGAGGCGGACCACCGGCATGAACTCCTTGTCGACGATCAGCACCTTGGCCTCGCCGTGGTCGAGGATATAGGCGACCGTCGCCGCATCCAGTCGCGTGTTGATGGTGTTCAGCACCGCCCCGGCCATCGGCACGCCGTAGTGGCATTCCAGCATTTCCGGAATGTTCGGCAGCACCGCAGCGACCGTGTCACCGCGCCCGATGCCATGGCGCGCGAGCGCCGAGGCCAGTCGCACGCAGCGATCCCGCAGATCGCGGTAGTTCCGCCGCACCGCTCCATGCACGACGGCCAGCGCCTGCGGGTAGACCTGCGCGACGCGCTCCATGAACAGCAGGGGCGTCAGCGGCTGGTGATTCGCGGCGTTGCGCGCCAGACCCGTCTCGTAATCGGCCATGTGTCCGCTCCTCAGCGATCTTTCCAGACGGGTCGGCGCTTCTCCAGAAAGGCGGCGATCCCCTCCGCGGCGTCGTGCGCCATCAGGTTTTCCGTCATCACGCAGGCGGCCGTGCGATAGGCCTCGGCCAGCGGCCTGTCCACCTGACGGTAGAAGCCCGCCTTGCCCATGCGTATCGTCAATGCCGATCGCGCCGCAATGCGTTGCGCCAGATCATGGGCGGTGGCCATCAGCGCATCCGCCGGCACGACCCGGTTCACCAGGCCCAGCCGCAAGGCTTCCGCCGCCGGGACCATCTCGCCGAGCAACAGCATCTCCATCGCCGCCTTGCGCGGCACCGCGCGCGCCAGGGCTACCGCCGGCGTGGAGCAGAACAGCCCGATATCGACCCCCGGCGTGCAGAAGCGTGCCGGTTCCGCCGCAACGGCCAGGTCGCAGGTCGCCACCAGTTGGCACCCTGCCGCCGTCGCCACCCCCTGCACCGCCGCAACCACCGGCTGCGGCAGCGCCGTGATGGCCTGCATGACGCGCGAACACGTCTCCATCGTGCGGTCGAAGAAGCCGCGCCCGCCATCGGCATCGGCCCGATGAGCGGTCAGTTCCCGCAGATCATGCCCGGCGCAGAAGACCGGCCCGGCCGCGGCCAGGATCACGCAGCGCACGGACGCATCCTCGCCGATTTCGGCCAGGGCGGCCTCCAGCAGGTCCAGCATTGGCAGCGACAGGCTGTTGCGCTGCGCCGGGCGGTTCAGCGTCAGCACCGTCACGCCGCTCGCCCCCCCCTCCCGCAGCAGCATCGGGGCTGCGGTCCCCATCTCCGTTGCCGCGCTCATGGCCCAGCTTCCTCCGCTGTCTCCGCGGTAGAGTAGCGCGCGCGGGGCGCAGCTAGAAGCGGTCCAGCCCTTGCCGGGCGTCCCGCTTCGGGCCAGCCTGCCCCCATTGGTGATACCCGAGGGGAAAGCATGGCCTGGACTGCGCACACCATCATTCAGAACGGCAAGGCCATTCCCTTCGAGGAAGCGCGTATCCATCCGCTGGCTGTCGGCCTCGCCTATGGTGCCTCGGTCTTCGAGGGCATCCGCGCCTACATCAATCCGGTCACGAAGCGCCTGTCGGTCTTCCGGCTCGAGGAACATCTCGTGCGGCTCGACCAGGGCATGAAGTTCATGCGTTTCGACGACCCGCCCTCGCGCGACGAGTTGCGCCAAGGCGTGCTCGATTCGGTGAAGGCCAATGCACCGGACGACGATGCCTATATCCGGCTGCAGGTGCACATCGAAAGCCTCGGCAACCAGTCCACCACGGGTAAGGTCGGCTGGGTCTGCGCCGCCATCCCGCGGGAACGCTCGCCCAAGCGGACCAGCGGGCTCGCCCTCGGCGTCTCATCCTGGACGCGCATCGCCGACAACACCACGCCGGCGCGCATCAAGGCGACGGCGAACTACCACGCCGGGCGCATCGCCACGCTGCAATCCAAGGCCGACGGCTATGACGCGCCCATCCTGCTGACGCGCGAAGGCAAGGTCAGCGAATCCGCCGGCGCCTGCCTGTGCCTGGTGCGCGACGGCGTCATGATCACGCCCGCCCGCGACAGCGACATCCTGGAAAGCGTGACGCGCACCACCGTCATGCAACTCGCCGCGGAACTCGGCGTACCGGTCGAGGAGCGCCGCGCCGACCGCTCCGAGCTCTATGTCGCCGACGAGGTGTTCCTCTGCGGCACCGGGCAGGAGCTGGTGCCGGTGGCGACCATCGACCGGCTGCCGGTCGGCGACGGGAAGCCGGGGGCGATCACGATGAAGCTTCAGGAAGCCTACGAATCCGTCGTGCGCGGGACGACGGACGCCCATGCGGAATGGCGCACACCCGTGGTCTGAGCCGGCGCATCGGACAGGCGCCGTGCCACGCCCGGCTCACGGTGCCCGCCCGGGAAGCGACGCCATGGTGCGGCGCCCCGAACCGCAGAACTGATCACGAAAGCGCTGCGGTCGAATTCATCGCGCCCCGGTCGCCATGCCCGCGTGGCGGGCAGATGCCAGTACGGATCTGCGGTTTTCCCCGCATTCCCACCTTGTTGCACGGGCGGCCGGCATGGTGGTCTGCGCACGACACGAACACAGGAGATGGCGGCATGCCAAGACGATCCCGGACGCGATGGCTCCCGATGCTGGGGCTGCTCGGCAGCCTCCTGCCGGGGGTGCCACAGGCCCAGACATTGTCGGCGGTGCTGGAGGCCGAGATCGTCACGCTCGATCCGCATTTCACGCCGGCCTACATCACCCGCACCTTCGGCTACATGGTCTTCGACACGCTCTTCGCGATGAACGCGGCGGGCGAGGTGAAGCCGCAGATGGTGGACCGCTGGACGGCCTCGTCCGACGGCCTGACCTGGACCTTCACGCTGCGCGACGGGCTGAAATGGCATGACGGCGCGGATGTGACGGCGACAGATGCCGTTGCCTCCCTGCAGCGCTGGTTCACGCGCAGCGCGCTGGGCGGGCGGCTCGGCCGCGCCACCGCGTCGCTCGAAGTGCGCGATCCCAAGACCTTCGTGCTGACGCTGAGCCAGCCCTTCGGCCTGGTACTGGAGACGCTCGGTACCACGTCCTCGCCAGGCCCCTTCATGATGCCCGCGCGGCTCGCCGCGACGCCCGGCACGGAACGCATCCCGGAGATCATCGGGTCCGGCCCGTTCGTCTTCAGCCGGGCCGACCATCGCCCCGGCGACCGCATGCTGCTGCGCCGCAACGCCGCCTATGTGCCGCGCAGTGAGCCGGCCGACCACCTGTCCGGCGGCAAGGTGGTGCGCATCGACGCGCTCGACATCCGCGTGATCCCGGACGGGGCGACGGTCGTCAACGCCATGCGCTCGGGCGAGATCGACTACATGCAGTACGCGCCCTTCGACATGCTCTCCGCGCTGGAACGCGACCGGCGCATCTCGCTGATGAATTTCCAAGGGCTCGAGCAGTTCACCGGGCATTACCGCACCAATGCCGCGTCGGGACCTTTCTCCGACCCCGCGATCCGCCGCGTGCTGCTGTCCCTGGTGGACCAAACCGAGGTGATGACCGGCATGGGCCTCACCGACCGCTATTCGCGGAGCTGCAACGCCTTCTTCATCTGCGGTTCGCCCTATGAGAACGAGGTCGGCACCGAGCCGATGCGCAACCCGTCCATCGAGGCGGCGCGCGCGGCGCTGCGCCAGACCAGCTACAATGGCGAGCCTGTCATCGTGCTCGTGGCGAACGACCTGGAGGCACCGAAGATCTCCTCGGAGATCCTTGCCGACCGGCTGCGCCGGGCGGGCTTCACCGTGGACATGCAGGTGATGGACTGGGCCTCGGTGCTCGCCCGCCGCACACGGCGCGAGGGCTGGTCGGTGTTCGGCGTGCATGCACTCGGCGTCGATCTGCACAACCCGCTGACCAATTCGGTCATCGGCTTCAACTGCACCGGCGCGACCACCGGCGGCTTCCATTGCCAGGAAGCGCTGACGCCGCTGTTCGACGCCTTCGCCGCCGCCCCGACGCTCGCCGAGCGCCAGCGCATCGCCGGCGAGATCCAGGGCATCGTCTATGGCCAGGCGATGGCCGTGCCCTGGGGCCAGTTCGCGCAGCCGGCCGCCTATCGGTCTCAGTTGCGCAATCTGATCCCGTCGGCAATTCCTCTCTTCTGGAATGTGGAGAAGCAGTAGTCGCGATGTATGACGTGATCGTGGTGGGCGCCGGTTCGGCCGGCGCCCCGCTCGCTGCGCGGCTGTCCGAGGATCCCGGGCGCCGCGTCCTGCTGCTCGAAGCCGGGCGTGACTGGCGCGCCGCCGAGGCGCCGCACGCGTTGCGCAGCGCCAACATCATCCCCTTCATGCACCAACCCTCGCACCAGGCGGAATGGCAGTGGCCCGGGCTGCTGACACGGCGAACCAAGGCGCAGGATCCGAAATTCTACTGGCGCGGCAAGGCGCTGGGCGGATCCTCCACGGTCAATGCGCAGATCGCCATTCGCGGCGTGCCTGCTGCCTTCGACGGCTGGGCCGAGGCCGGCTGCGAAGGCTGGGCCGGGTCCGATGTGCTGCCGCTGTTCGACGCCATCGAGGACGATGCCGATACCGGCGTTGCGCCGGGTGTGCGCAAGGGTGGGCCGCTGCCGGTCTGGCGCATGCCGGCGGAACTCTGGGGCTCCGTGGATCGTGCGTTGCGCGATGCGGCACTCGCCGATGGCTATGCCTGGAAGGCGGATCTGAACGCACCGGAGGGCGAAGGGGTCTCCTGCTACCCGATCAATCTGCGGGACGGAAAGCGCATCACGACCAACGACGGCTATCTGGAACCGGCGCGCGGGCGGGCGAACCTGACCATCCGCGGCGAGGCGATGGTCGATCGCGTGCTGTTCGACGGCAGGCAGGCGCGCGGTGTGCGGGTACGCTTCGGCGATGGGCCATGGGAGGAGATCGCGGCACGCGAGGTGGTGCTGTCGGCCGGCGCGATCCACAGCCCGACCATCCTGCTGCGGTCCGGCATCGGGCCGGCGGCGGAACTCGCCGCGCTGGGCATTCCGGTGCTGCATGACCTGCCGGCGGTCGGGCGCAACCTGATGGATCATCCGATCCTGCGGGCGACGCTCGCGCTCAAGCCCGACCATGTCGCGCGCGGACGCGATGCGCGCCACACCAATTGCTGCCTCACCTACAGCAGCGGGCTGGCCGGCGGGGCCGAACGCGACATGATCATGATTGCCTTCAACCATCGCGGCGTCACCGATGACGACCTGCCGTCCTCCTCAGGCGCGATCGGGCTGTCGCTGTATGACGCCTATGCGCGCGGGTCGGTGCGGCTGACCTCTGCCAATCCGGACGCGCAGCCGGTGGTCGAGGAGAACATGCTCGACGACCCTGCGGACCTGCTGCGCATGCGGGATGGGGTGAAGCGACTGGCACGGCTCGTGGCGCGCGATGCGGTGACGGGCATCGCGGAACGCATCACCTTCTGCGAGACCGAACTCAGCCTGGCCGAGGCGGCTGCGCTGCCGGACGCCGAACTGGACCAGGTGATGCTGGAACAGGCGGGCGACATCCAGCATGCCGCCGGCACTTGCAAGATGACGGCGCATGAGGATCCGCGCGGCGTGGTCGATCCCGATCTGCGCGTCCGCGGGGTCGAGGGCCTGCGCGTGGCGGATGCTTCGATCATGCCGACGGATTGCCGGGCGAACCTGCACTTCACCTGCGTGATGATCGGGGAGAATCTGGCGCGACGAATGCGCGCGTGAGACGCGGCCCGGAGGGGCGAGGCCCCTCCGGCTCCACATCAGGTCAGCACCGCCAGCGCATCCGCGGCGCGTGCCCCCTGCCCTTCCGGCATGACGAAGACCGGGTTGATCTCCGCCGTCACCAGGCGATTGTCGAGAGCCTCGCCCATGCGGGCAAAGGCGAGGACCGTGTCGATCAGCGACGCGACGTCGGCCTTCGGCCGGCCGCGGAAGCCTTGCAGCAGCGTCGCGCCACGGAGTTCGGCGAGCATCGATTCCGCCTCGGCCCGGTCGATCGGCAGCAGGCGCAGGGCGGTGTCGTGGAAGACCTCCGCCGCGACGCCACCCATGCCGAGCAGAATCGCGGTGCCGAGATGCGGGTCGCGCTGCAGGCCGAGGATGACCTCCACACCGCCGCGCAACTGTTCCTGGACCAGCAGGCCCTCCGGAGCACGGCCGGTCGCTGCGGTGACGCGGGCGATCATGGCCGCGCCCTCGGCCGCGACATCGGCGGGCTTCACGCCGACGCGCACGCCGCCGACATCGCTCTTGTGCGCGAGGTGGCGGGAGAGCGCCTTCAGCACGACCGTCTCGCCGAGGGTCGCGGCAGCGGCCGCAGCCTCTTCCGGCGTCGCGCAGGCGACCTCGCGCACCGGCGTGACGCCGAAGCGGGCGAAGAGGGCCTTGCTCTCCGCCTCATCCAGCGGACCCGACGGGAGGTCCACAGGCGCTTCCGGCGCAGTGGCTGGCGCGGCGAGCGGCGCGGGCGGCACCAGCGCTGCGAGCATCGTCGCGGCGGCTTCCGGCGCGCTCACCGCCGGGATGCCCTGGCGCTGCAACGCCGCGCCGATCGCCGGCGCATGCGGGCTGAGATAGGCGATCACCGGCTTGTCGCTGATCGCCTGCCCCGCGGCGATGGCATCCGCGGCCAGACGCGGCTGCGCCAGCGCCGAGGAACCGACCACCACGGCGAGCGCATCATAGGTCGGGCTTTCGAGCAGCGCAGCGATGGCGCCGTTCATCACCTCGGACTTCAGGCCGGCGAGAGTGAGGTCGAGCGGGTTCGCCACGGCGACCTCACCCGTCAGCGCGGCGAGGCGCTCGGCGGTCGCCGCATCGGGCGGCGGCAGTTCGAAGCCGGCCAGGCCGAAATTGTCCGCGAGCAGCGCGCCGGCGCCGCCGGTCGAGGTCAGCACGGCCACGCGCTTGCCGCGCACGAGGCGTCGCGTCGCGAGCGCCGAAGCGACGTCGAGCAGGTCGGAGAAGCGCTCCGCACGAATGATGCCGAGCTGGCGGAACAGCGCGTCATACAGCCGGTCCGCGCCGGACAGCGCGCCGGTGTGGGAGATGGCGGCCTGCGCGCCGGCCTCGGACCGCCCGACCTTGTAGGCGACCAGGCGCTTGCCCGCCGCCGCGGCCTTGCACGCGGCTGCACGGAACGCGTCCGGACGGCGGACGCCCTCGATGTAGAGGGCAATCACGTCGGTGCTGTCGTCACCCGCCAAATGGTCGACGACATCGGCGACGTCGATATCGGCCTCGTTGCCCGTCGCGACGAGCTGCGCGAAGCCGATGCCCTGCGCCGCCCCGCGCGACAGCACCGCGCCCAGGATGCCGCCCGACTGCGACACCAGGGAGATGCGCCCGGCGGCGAGGTCTTCCACTTCCAGCGCACCGGAGGCTGAGAGCACGATGCGGTCGGCAAGGTTCACCAGCCCGATCGTGTTCGGGCCGAGCAGGCGCATGCTGCCCGCCGCTTCCTTCAGCCGCGCCTGGCGGTCGCCGCCGTCGCCGCCGGTCTCGGCGAAACCGCCGGCGAGCACGACGGCCGCCGCCGCACCGCGGGCCGACAGGTCACGCACCGCATCCCCGGCGCGTTCGGCGCCGAGCAGCACGATGGCGAC
This sequence comes from Roseomonas alba, assembly GCF_019430885.1. Classification (GTDB taxonomy): domain Bacteria; phylum Pseudomonadota; class Alphaproteobacteria; order Acetobacterales; family Acetobacteraceae; genus Neoroseomonas; species Neoroseomonas alba. The sequence continues at coordinate 205,611 of NZ_JAHYBZ010000010.1, forward strand.
ATCCGGTGCGTCCGGCAGGCTCGCGACATCAGGGTAGCAGCGCAGGCCACCGATTTCGGCGACGCGCGGATTGACCGGCCAGATCGCGCCGCCGAAGCCATGGCGTTGCAGGTAGCCGACCGGGCGGCCCGTGGTCTTCGTAGGATCGGCGGAAGCACCGATGACGGCGACGCTGCGCGGGCGCAGCAGGCGATCGAGGCCGCTCATTTCTTCGACTTCGCGAGGAAGGCGGCGACCGAGGCGCGGTGCTCGCCGGTGGTGTAGCACATGGCCTGGGCCTTGGCGCCCTCGGCGAGGACGTCCTCGAAGCTCATCTCGAAGGTGCGGTCCATCACCGACTTCGCCAGCGCGATGGAGGCAAGCGAGCCCGCCGAGAGTTCGCGTGCCCAGCCTTCCGACGCGGGCAGCAGTTCCCCATCCGGGACAACGCGTTCGACCATGTTCATGGTCAGCGCCTCGGCCGCGCCGACGCGGCGGCCGCTGAACACCAGCTCCTTCGCGCGGGCCAGGCCGACGCGGCGCGGCAGGAAATACATGCCGCCACCATCGGGGATCAGGCCTCGGGCGATGAAGCTCATGGTGAAATGCGCGCTCTCGGCGGCGACGATGAAGTCGCAGCACAGGGCGACGTCGGCGCCGAGGCCCGCCGCCGCACCGTTCACCGCGGCGATGGTGGGCTTGGGGAAGTTATGCAGCAGCGCGACGGCGCGATGCGTGCGGCCCTGGCGGCGCCAGCCGTTGAAGGCCACGTCCTCCTGCGGGGCGCTCAGGCGCTGCTGCATGCCGCGCACATCGCCACCGGCACAGAAGGCAGTGCCGGTGCCGGTGACGACCAGGGCGCGGACCGCCGGATCGACGGCGGCGTTCTCCAGCGCGTCGATCATGAGGGCGCGCGTCGCGTCGTCGATGGCGTTGCGGCGATCGGGGCGGTTCAGGCGCAGCGTGGCGACGCCGTCGGTGACCGTCAGGACGATCGGGGTTTCATCGGTCATGGCAAATGGGTCCTGTCATTCCACGCGGAGCTGGGCGCGTTCGACCACGCGACGCCAGCGGGCACGATCCTCGGCCAGCAGGGCGGCGAGGTCCTCGGGGCGGGCGCTCGGCGCGATCTCGTCCACGCCGTTCTCCGTGAGGCGGCGCTTCACCTCGGGGTCCGCCAACGTCGCGTTCAGGGCACGATGCAGGATGGCGATGCGGTCTGCCGGCGTGCCGGCGGTGGCGAGGATGGCGTACCAGGTGGCGGAATCGAGTTCGGGGAAACCCTGCTCGACGCTGGTCGGCACGTTGGGCAGGGCGGCGGATCGCGTGCGTCCGGCAATGGCCAGCGCCCGCAGGCGCCCGGATTCGATATGCGGCTGCAGCGGTGCCGAGGCGTTGGTGAGGATGTCGAGCCGTCCGGCCAGCACATCGGTCAGTGCAGGGCCGGTGCCGCGGTAATGCACCGGGTCGAGTTCCACCCCGAGCACCACGCCGATCATCGCGCCCAGCGCGTGGCCGGTCGTGCCGACGCCAGGCGTACCGTAGCGCAGGGGATCGGAGGCGGCGCGCGCGACGCGCTGGAGATCCGCCAGCGTCTGCGCCGGCACCGAGGGATTCACCGTGATCACGTTCGGCGCGGCGCCGATGAAACCAACCGGCGCGAAGTCCTTCACCGGGTCATAGGGCAGGCGCGGCTGCACCAGGGAGGAGATCATGAAGCTGCCGCTTCCGGCGAGCAGCATGGTGTAGCCATCGGCCGGCGCCTTGGCGACCACGTCGTTGCCGATGAGGCCGCCGGCGCCGCCACGGTTCTCGACCACAACGGGATGGCCGAGGCGGGTGGCCATGCCCTCGGCGATCAGGCGGCCAACGATGTCGTTGCTGCCTCCGGCGGTGAACGGGATGATCAGGCGCAGCGGGCGGTCTGGGAAGGTGCCCTGCGCGAAGGTGGGGCGCGACAGGGGCAGCAGGGCAGCGAGCGCCAGGGCTTGGCGGCGGTTCATGGACAGACCTCCTTGCCGGATTTCGGATGCCGGCATTGTCGAGATGCGGCCTGTCTGTGCCGATCTGCAGCGGCGGTCGAGGCTGGAATCTTTGTCCTACCCCAACATCATGTTAGGCTACAGTGATGGATCGCCTGCCGCCGCTCGCAGCCCTGCACGCCTTCGCGCTGGCGATGGAGGGCGGCAGCCTGGCCGCGGCCGCGGCGCGGCTGAACGTGACCCAACCAGCCATCAGCCGGCGCGTGCGGGAGCTGGAGGCCGCGCTCGGCGTCACCCTGCTGCGACGGGGCGCAAATGCCGTGGTGCCGACGGAAGCCGGCGCGCGCTACGCCGCCGCGCTGCGCCAGGCCTTCGACAGCATCGCGGCGGCGACGGCGGAACTCGGGGCCGGGCCGGCGGCGCCGCTGCGGGTGCGCGCCTACACCACCTTCGCCCTGCGCTGGCTGATCCCGCGCCTGCCGCATTTCCGCGCCCTTCATCCGGGCGTCGAGATCGAGGTGGCGACCTCCACCGCGCCCGAGGTGGATTTCGCGCGCGAGGGGCTGGACGCCGCCGTGCGCAGCAGCGCCGGGCCGCCACTGAAGGGCGCCTTGCGGCTGCAGCCCATCACCGTCGTCCCCTATGCCACGCCGGCTGCGCTGCGGCGGGCGGGCGCGGCACATCTGACGCGGCTGGGCAGTCGCATCCGGCCGGGGGATTGGGCGGTGTGGCTGCAGGCGCAGGGCGAAGGTGCGAGCGGTCATACGCTGCTGTTCGAGAGCACCTCGCTCGCCATCCAGGCGGCGTTGGAGGGGCTGGGCGCGGTGATCTGCCCGCCCTCCTACGTCACGGAGGAAGTCCGGCAGCGGCGCCTGACGCCCCTGCCGGGCGGTGAAGCCGCGACGGGCGAGCATTACTGGTTGCTGCTGCCGCCTGGCCGGCAACGCCCCGCCGCTGCCTGGTTCCGCGACTGGCTGGTGACGGAGGCGCATGGCGGTGCACCGGCGGGCCAGGAAATCGAATAACGACGAATTTCGTCGGGCGGGCCTTAGAAGAATTGGAGGGCCTTTCCCCTCCAAACCACCCCACCACCGGGACCCATTCACGTTGCTGCGCAACGCGAGTGGGAGCCCGCATAGGCCCGAGGCCTTTGGAACCCGTCACTTGGCGCTGGGCGCCGCTGACAGGAAAGGCGCCGAGACCTGCACTTGCGCACAAAGCGCGCTGTAAGGGCGCCGGAGGTCTTTCATGCCGGGCGCCGAGTGTCCGGCTTTCAAAATGATCTATCATTTGGCGGGGTGGTCCGGAGGGGCAGAGCCCCTCCGGTTCCTTGGTGGGCCAGAAAGGCATCAAGCCGCCCCTTGCTGCGTCACGGGGATACTGGCACCGTCCTGAAAATCGAATTCCTTCGAATTCGAGACGCCCTTTGGGACCATGCCGATGAAGGCCTTCTTCTCCCCGCATCACGCAGGGCATCGCCCCAGCCAGACTTTCCGGCATGGCCGGATCGTCGCGAACCGTGACCTGCCGACGCGGGCGGAGAACATCCTCACCGCGTTGCGCCAGGACGGGCACACGCTGCTGAACGCGGCACCGCATGGCATGACGCCGATCGCGGCGGTGCATACGCCGGAATATCTCGACTTCCTGGAACAGGCCTGGGTGGAGTGGCGGAAGATCGAGGGCGCGTCGGAGGACGTGTTTCCTTATATCTTCCCCGTGCGTGGCATGGACCATGGCTACCCGACCTCGATCGTCGGGCGGGCCGGCTATCATATGCATGATTGCTGGGCGCCGATCGGGGAGCACACCTGGGCGGTCGCGCGGGATTCGGCGAACCTCGCGGTGGAGGCGGCGGAGCATCTGCTGAAGGGGGAACGCGCGGTCTATGCGCTGTGCCGGCCCTCAGGGCATCACGCCTTCCCCGACATGGGCGGGGGCAACTGCTTCCTGAACAATGCAGCGATCGCCACGCAGCATCTGCGGCGAAGCTTCGGGCGCGTCGCGCTGATCGATGTCGACGTGCATCACGGCAACGGGTCGCAGGGCGTGTTCTGGCGGCGCGATGACGTGCTGTTCGTCTCTCTGCATCGCGATCCGATCGACTATCATCCGTACTTCGCGGGCCATGCGCATGAACGCGGCGAGGGAAACGGGCTCGGCTTCAACCTGAACCTGCCGCTGCCGGCGCGGACCAGCGACGACGCGTTCCTCGCAGCGCTGGAGACTGCCTGCACACGCATCGCGGCCTTCCAGGCGGAGGCGCTGGTCGTGTCACTCGGTGTCGATGCGCATGAGGATGACCCGACCGCGGGCCTAGCCGTCACCTTCAATGGCTTCCGCCGCATCGGCGCGCGGCTCGCCGCGCTGAACCTGCCGACCGTGCTGGTGCAGGAAGGCGGCTACAACATGGACACCATCGCGCGCTGCGTCGCCGGCGCGCTGGCAGGCTTCGAAGGACGGGAGACCACCGCAGCATGAACGCGATCGACGAAATGGCCGCGGCGCAGGGCGTGGCTTATATGGACGGGCGGTTCATGCCGCTCGCCGAGGCCTCCATCCCCATCCTCGATCGCGGCTTCCTGCGGTCGGACGTCACCTATGACGCGCTGCATGTGTGGAAGGGCCGCTTCTTCCGCATGCAGGACCATATCGACCGGTTCCGTGCCTCCATCGCCGGGCTGCGCATGTCCCTGCCGCACACCGACGAAGAACTGCGCGACATCCTGATGGAATGCGTGCGTCGCACCGGATATCGCGATGCCTTCGTCATGGTGATGTGTTCGCGCGGGGTGCAGCCGCCGGGGACGCGGGATCCGCGGCTGTGCCGCAACCGGCTCTATGCCTATGTCACGCCCTTCCTGTGGATCGCGAATGAAGAACAGCGGCGCGACGGGCTGAAGCTGATCCTCGCCAAGACGCAGCGCATCCCGCCGGAATCGCTCGACCAGCGGATCAAGAACTTCCACTGGCTCGACCTGACGATGAGCCTCTTCGAGGCCTATGACCAGGATGCGCACACCACCGTGCTGCCGCTGGCCGACGGCACCGTGACGGAAGGGCCGGGCTACAACATCTTCATCGTCAAGGACGGTGCCCTGGCGACGCCGAACCGCGGCCTGTTCGAAGGCATCACGCGTCGCACCGTCACCGAGATCGCCGCCGACCTCCAGATGCGCTGCGAGGTGCGGCCGGTGCGCGTCGAGGAACTCGACGAGGCGGATGAGATGTTCACCTCGACCACCGCGGGCGGGATCACGCCGGTGACGTCGTACAACGGAAAGGCGCTCGGCGACGGCACGCCGGGGCCGATCACGCGGCGGATCCTCGACCTCTACTGGAAGCGGCACGAGGATGAGGCGCTGACGACGGCAGTTGCTTACGACGAGTGAGGTCGAACGGAGAGTGGCAGAGTCCCTCTCCGATCCATCAGTGCGCCAGCCCCTTCGGATCGAAGACCGGGGTCTGGATCCCGAGCATCCGCGCCTTGATCTGCAGCGCGAGGATACGCGAGTAGAACCGCACCTGCTGCAGGTTGCCCCCTTGCAGCCACAGCCCTGGCTGGCGCGTCGGCTTCCACATGGCGCGCAGTTCACCGACCCAGGGGCCAGGATCGCGCCGCGTGTCGGAACCGAGCCCCCAGACATGGCCGACGCGATCCGCCACCTCGGGCGAGATAAGCTGCGCGATCCAGGTCTCCATCGGGTCATAGCCGGTGGCATAGACGATCAGATCGGCCTCCAGCACGGAGCCATCCGACAATTCCACGCCCTCGGGCAGCAGCCGCGTCACCTGCACGCGGCTGCGCAGCGCGATCTCGCCATTGGCGACAAGTTCGGAAGCGCCGACATCGATGTAATAGCCCGAGGCACGGCGCAGATACTTCATCGACAGGCCGGTGTCGTCTTCGCCGAAATCCAGCATGAAGCCGGCCTTTTCGAGCCGTGCATAGAACGCGGCGTCATGCGCCCGGATCTCGGGGTAGAGGCGGCGATGCAGTTCCGCGACCATCGAGTACGGGCGAGACGCAGCCACGAAATCCGCCTGCTCCGTCGTGATGCCGGCGGCGAGCGCGTCCTCGGAGAAGATCTTGCTGGTGATGAAGCGGAACAGGGTCTCGGCCCGCGCGACCAGGGTCGAGGATCGCTGCACCATCGTCACCTGCGCGCCGTGCTCCCACAGATCAGCACAGATGTCGTGCGCCGAGTTGTTGGACCCAATGACGACCACCTTGCGCCCCGCATAGGCCGCGCCGCTGTCGAAGGCGCTGGAATGGCACTGCACGCCGCGAAAGGTCTCGGCCCCGGGGAAGCGCGGGATGGCGGGCGCGCCGGACATGCCGGTGGCGATGACGAGCTGCTTCGGATGCAGCGTGACGGGCGTGCCGTCGCGCTCGACCTCCACGGTCCAAGTGCCGGTCGCCTCGTCGAAGCGGGCATTGCTGGCGGTGGTGGAGCCCCAGAAGGCGATCTCCATCAGATCGGCATAGGCCTCGAGCCAGTCGCCCATGCGGTCCTTGGCAATGTAGAATGGCCAATGGTCCGGGAAAGGCATGTAGGGCATGTGGCAGGCCCAAATCGGGTCATGCAGATGCAGCGAGCGGTAGCGCCGCCGCCAGGCATCCCCGGGCCGCTTCAGGCTGTCGATGACGAGGGTCGGCACGCCCAGCCGGTTCAGCCGCGCCGCCAGCGACAGCCCGCCCTGGCTGCCGCCGATGATGAGACAATAGGGCTGCTCCGTTGTGCCGAGCGCCGCCTCGCGCGCAGCGCGCCGTTCCACCCAGGTCTGGCGGCCACGATACGCGCCGTGCTCGACGCCCATCTCGCGCCGACGCCCGGTGTGCTCCTCATGGCCCTTGATCTCGACGGCGGCGGTGAAAAGCGTGCGGCACAGGCCATCGACCAGCCGCACGTGACCGCGGCCGCGCAACGACGCGGTCTCGAAGCGGAACCAGGCTTCGACGGTGCCGTCCGTCTCGCGGCCGCTGCCAGGTTCGATGGTGATGCCGGCGGGCGCCGTATCGGCGAGGCAGGCATCGAGCATTGCCCCGATCTCTGCCGGCCCGTCGAAGGTGGCGATCGACCAGGTGAAGCAGAGCAGATCGCGCCACTGTCCGTCCTGGCGGAACAGGGCCAGCGCATCCGGTGTCGCGCGCGCCCCGAGCGCCGCGGCCAGGCGCGCCAGCCACGCCTTGGCCTGATCCTCTGCGGTAAGTTGCAGCACGAGCCGGATTCCTTGCAGGATTGGCGAAGGCGCGATCACGCCCGTCGGATGGCCGAGGATCGCAGAGGCTGGCGCGATCACGCAAGGCTGAGTCAATTTTCTTCGAGTAATTGCGCCAATTTCTTCTGATCCGTGTGCATGACGGCCATGGAATCCGAATGAATTCGGATTTCAGCTTGACCAAAGCCCGCATCACTCCCCAAGCTGTAATCTTGGGCATCGTCGGATCGGGCGCCTCCCGCCCCGCTGCTTTGCCCGGCTGCACCCGCCAGCACATCGCCCGCAACGCAGTTCCGAGGACCAGCCCCCCCATGCCGCTCAGACCCGGTCCGCCGCAACGCCAGGCTCGCGGCAGGCTGCGGATCGAGAAGATCCTCGATGCCGCCGACCAGGTGATCGCGCGGCAGGACGTGACCGACCTCAGCCTGCAGGAGGTCGCACAGCAGGCGCAGCTCCCACCTGCATCCCTCTACCACTATTTCTCGACCAGCCAGTCGCTGCTGATGGAACTCGCGCGGCGCTACCACACCGCCTTCGAGGCCCTGGCGTCGCACCGGATCGACCATGACCGGCTCACGCAATGGAGCGATCTCTGCGTCTTCCACGCTGACCTTGCCCTGCGTTTCTACCATGAGCATCCGGTCGCGATGCGGCTCTTCCTCGGCCCGCAAAGCGGGTGGGAGATCCGCGCAGCCGACCTCGCCACCAACCGGCGCATCGGCGGCCTCCACTACCGCAAGCTGATCCAGCATTTCACGGTGGCGGAGAGCCCCGCGCTGGAGGAAGCCTTCGCGATCTCGGTGACGATCTCGGATTCTATCTGGGCGCTGTCCTTCGCGCGCAGCGGCTCCGTCGAGCCGGACATGGCAGCCGAGGCGATGCGCGCGCGCCTGGCCTATCTGCGCCTCTATGTCGGCGAATTCGTGGAGAAGCGCGCAGCGCCGCTCGATGCCTGACGGCGTCTACTCAAGGACGATGACTGCATGCTGACCGATCCCGGGACCACCGCGATCTTCGGAAGCTTCGCGCTGACGGAACAGGACGGCGCGCAGGCCGTGCTGCGCGACCATTGGGTGTTGCTCGAAGGCCGGCGCATCGCCGCCGTCACGCCGACGCGGCCGCAGGCCGATGTCGTGCTGGACCGGCCGGGGCGCTTCCTCCTGCCGGGTCTGATCAACCTGCACAACCACTGTTTCAGCGAGATGCTCGCCCGCACCCACACCGAGGACGGTGCCGGGCGGAAGAACAACAAGAGCATCGTCTACACCGTGCTGATGCCGCTGAGCCGGCGCGGTCTGGAGCTCTACACGCCCGAGGAACGCATGGCCGTCGCGCGGCTCGGCGTGCTGCAGTTGCTGAAGGGCGGCAACGCCACGGTCATGGAACCCTTCCGCAACGGCCTGCCCGAGATGTTCGCCGCGGCCGAGGAGATGGGGCTGCGCTTCTACGGAGCGCCCTACCTGTTCTCGACCGCCGATGCGGTGGCCGGCGCGGATGGCGTGGTGCGCTATGCCGGCGATGATGGCGCGGCAGATCTCGCGGCCTGGAACGCGCTGTACGACACCTGGGAAGGACGCGATGACGGGCGCATTCGGCTCGCGATGAGCCCGCATGCCACGGATACCGTCGGGCCGGACCTGTTCCGCACGGCAACCGCGCGCGCGCGGGAGCTCGGCGTGCCGAACACCACGCATCTGGCGCAGAGTCCCGGCGAGGTCGCGACCATCCGCACGCGCTACGACCGCACCCCGGCGGAGTATCTCGACTGGCTCGGCGTGCTGGGGCCGGACCTGCTGGCGGCGCATTGCGTGGATTGCACGGATGACGACCTCCGACTGATGGCCGCGCGAAGGACGACGGTGCTGAACTGCCCGCGCGTCTTCGCCCGCGCCGGCACCGTCGCAAGCTACGCGCATTTCCGCGCGCACGGGCTGCGCACGGTGATCGGGACGGACGGCTACAACCTCGACCTGCTGGGGGAGATGAACGCGGCGGCAATCATCTCCAAGACCAGTGCGGGGTCGGCGACGGTCGCCTCGGCGCCTGAGCTGATCGACGCCGTGACGCGTGACGCGGCGGCGGCGATCGGACGAGACGACCTCGGCGTGATCCGTCCCGGCGCGCGGGCGGACATCACCGCGATCGATGTCGGGCACCCGCACCTGCAACCGCTGTACGAACCGCGGCGCGCCCTGGTCTGGCTGGCGAACCGGGCGAATCTGGATCTGGTACTGGTGGATGGCCGGCTGCTGATCGAAGGCGGGCGGTACATCCATGCGGATGAGGCCGCGATCACCGCTGCCGGCGTCGCGGCGATCGGCAAGATCTGGGACCTGCCGCAGGCCCAGGCAGCCTTCGCGGGGTGAGGTGGTTCCGGAAGGGGCTCTGCCCCTCCCGGTCTCACGGCTCGGAAAAAGCGGCGGCGGGTATCAGTCGATATTCAGGTTCAGCCGCCGCACCATCCGTTCCTCATACACCGCCCGGTCGCGCGCGAAGGCCGTGTAGTCGGCCGGTCCGAGATATTCGTCCGGCATGTCATTGCGGCGCATATAGGCCTGGATCTGGTCGCTGAACTGCATGCGCTTGAAGGCCTGATGCAGGAATTCGGTGATCTCGGGGTCCATGCCCTTCGGCCCGGCAATGCCATAGGGTGAGGTGACGACCATGTTGTAGCCGAGGTCGTTCAGCGTAGGCACGTCGGGGAAGGCGCTCAGCCGCTGCCGCGTCCAGACCGCGAGCAGCTTCAACTGCCCTGATTCCACATTGGGCTGCCAGGCGTTGGAATTGGCAATCAGGTCCACGCTCTTCGCCAGCAGGGCGGTGATGTTCTCGCTGGTGCCGCGGAAGGGGACGTGGATCATCGTCACACCTTCCTTCTCGCACAATTCCTCCTGCGCCAGGTGGTTGGAGGTCGCGATGCCGGAGGTCGCGTAGGAGAGCTGCCCGGGCCGGGCACGTGCGGCGGCCCACATCTCGGCCAGCGTGTTCCAGCCGGAATCCGGCCGCACCACATGGCCGAAGACGAAGCCGGATTGCTGCATGATGTAGGTGAAGTCGTTCACCGGGTCCCAGGTCTGCCGCCGCGTCAGGAAGGGATGGCGGATCACCGACAGGTGATGGTGCGCGATGGTGTAGCCATCAGGACGCGTCTGGGTGACGAGTTGGATCGCCGCCAGCGTGCCGCGCGCGCCGGGGCGGTTCTCGATGATCAGCGGCTGGCCGAATTCCTGCTGGAAGATCTCGGCCTGCAGCCGCATGAAGCCGTCCAGTGTGCCGCCCGGCGCCCAGGGGATCATGAACTTCACGGGACGGTTCGGGTACCGCCCCTGGCCCAGTGACGGACGGGCGAGCAGCGGCAGCGCCGTTGCCGCGATCAGCGTGCGACGAAGCATCGATGCGCCCCCCTCAGCCGTCCAGCGTCAGGCCAAGGCGGCGGACCATCGCCTTCTCGTATTCCACGCGCTCCGCGATGAAGGCGCGGTAGGTCTGCGTGTCCTGGTAGACGAGCGGCATGTCGAAGCGCGAACGGATCTCGGCGTTCTGCGGCGACATCAGCGCTTCCTTCATCATGTCGTGCAGTGTGCGGACCACGCCTTCATCCATGCCCTTCGGGCCGCTGACGCCGTAAGGCGATGTCACGACCAGATCGTATCCGAGCTCCTTGAGCGTCGGGACATTCGGGAAGCGCTGGACGCGTTCCGCGGTCCAGACGGACAGCGCGCGCATCTGATTGTTCTCGACGAAAGGCGCCCAGGTGGAGCTGTCGCAGACCATGTCCACCTGGCCGCCGAGCACGGCCGTCACCGCCTCGTTGGACCCGCGGAACGGGACGTGGGTGAGCTGGACGCCCTCCTTTTCCTGGATCGTCTCCATGGCCAGGTGGTTGGTCGTGCCGATGCCCGAGGTGGTGTAGTTGAGCTTGCCCGGATTGGCCCGCGCGTAGGCGATCATTTCCTGCCAGGTCTGGAAGCGGCTGTCCGCCTTGACCGCACAGCCGAACAGCCAGCCGGTCATGCCGATGATGTGGGTGAAGTCGCCCACCGGGTCCCATTGCGGGGTGCGCATCATCCAGGGCCGGCGGAGCACCGACAGGTGCATCTGGGTCAGGGTGTAGCCGTCCGGCCTTGACTGTTGCGCGACCTGCATGGGCCCCAGCGTCCCGCCCGCCCCGGGGCGGTTCTGGATGATGAAGGGCTGGCCGGCCTTCGCGCTGACGAGATCGGCGATGGAGCGCAGCTGCGCGTCGGCCGAGCCGCCCGCGGGCCATGGCACGACGAGCTGGATGGGGCGGTCGGGAAAGCGCCCCTGTGCGCGGGCCAGCCCCGGCACGGCAAGGCTGGCCGCCCCCGCCGCCAGCAGCAGGCGGCGCGTGGGCAGAAAGCGGGTGTTGTCCCGGACGGGCATGCGGACGTTCCTTTTTCCTCACGGCGGCGCATCTGTGGGCGCCTGCCAATGCCCGGCAGGATAGGGGCAAGCGGCGCGCCAGCCCAAGTCCTCTGTCTGACCTGCCGCAAAGCGGCGCAGAGCGCCCGTCGCCTATGCAGAGGTAGCCGGTTGTTGGCGCCCAGGGCCGCCATTACGTCTTGATCCACAGCTTCAGGCAGCGCAGTTTCCGCGCGCCTCCGACTCAAGCAGGAATTTTGTCATATGGCTGAATCCTTCGACGTCATCGTGATCGGCGCCGGCCCTGGCGGCTATGTCTGCGCGATCCGCGCGGCACAGCTCGGCCTGAAGGTCGCCTGCGTCGAGAAGCGGGAGACGCTGGGCGGCACCTGCCTCAACATCGGATGCATCCCGTCCAAGGCGCTGCTGCATTCCTCCGAGGCCTTCGAGGAAGCCGGCCACCATTTCGCCGAACAGGGCATCGTGGTCGGCCAGATCGGCCTCGACCTCGCGAAGATGCAGGCGCGCAAGGCGGATGTGGTGAAGGCCAACGTCTCGGGCGTCGAGTTCCTCTTCAAGAAGAACAAGATCACCTGGCTGAAGGGCGAGGGGAAGATCACCGCCCCCGGCAAGGTAGAGGTCGCCGGCACGACCTACGACACCAAGAACATCGTCATCGCGACGGGTTCGGAATCCACCCCGCTCAAGGGCGTCGAGGTGGATGAGAAGCGCATCGTCACCTCGACCGGCGCGCTCGAGCTGGATGCCGTGCCGAAGTCGCTGGTGGTCATCGGCGGCGGCGTGATCGGGCTGGAACTCGGTTCCGTCTGGCGGCGCCTGGGTGCCGAGGTCACCGTCATCGAATTCCTCGACGGCATCCTGCCCGGCAACGATGGCGAGGTGCGCAAGCAGTTCGAGCGCATCCTGACGAAGCAGGGCGTGAAGTTCCGCCTGAAGTCCAAGGTCACCAGCGCTGTCGCCGACGCCAATGGCGTGACGCTGAAGGTCGAACCCGCCGCCGGTGGCGACGCCGAGGAGATCAAGGCCGACATCGTGCTGCTGGCCATCGGCCGCCGCCCCTATGTCGCGGGCCTGGGCCTCGACACGGTGGGCGTGGCGCTGGACGAACGCGGCCGCGTCAAGACCGACGCCCATTTCGCGACCAACGTGCCCGGCATCTACGCCATCGGCGACTGCATCGCCGGCGCGATGCTCGCCCACAAGGCCGAGGATGAAGGCTACGCCCTCGCCGAGATGCTGGTTGGCCAGAAGCCGCATGTGAACTACGACGCCATTCCGGGCGTGGTCTACACATGGCCGGAAGTCGCCTCGGTCGGCGCGACCGAGGAAACCCTCAAGGCCGCCGGCGTCGAATACAAGGTCGGCAAGTTCCCCTTCACCGCCAATGGCCGCGCCCGCGCGATGGGCTCGACTGACGGCTTCGTGAAGGTGCTGGCCGACAAGAAGACGGACAAGGTGCTTGGCGCGCACATCATCGGGCCGGACGCCGGCACGCTGATCGCGGAAATGGCGATCGCGATCGAATTCGGCGCGAGCGCGGAGGACATCGGGCGGGTGAGCCACGCGCATCCGTCGCTGAACGAGGCGGTGAAGGAAGCGGCGCTGGCGGCGTGGACGAAGCCGATCCACATCTGATGAACGCGACCGGAGAGGGGCGCCGCCCCTCTCCGGACCTCTCCCCGCCAAAGGCCACAGGGCCTTTGGAAACCGTCACTTGGCGCCGGGCGCCGCTGTCAATGCCCGCACATTGCGGGCAGCGCGCAGCAGCCCGCATAATCGGGGCATGACCCGCATCGGACAGGCCTCGACGCCAGAACAGATCGCGCAGGTGGCGCGGTTGTTCCAAGAGTATGCGGCGTCGCTGCCAGTCGATCTTGGTTATCAGGATTTTGCGGCGGAACTCGCGGCCCTACCGGGCAAGTATGTGCCGCCCACGGGCGCGCTGTTGATCGCGGAAGGCGATGCGGGCGAAGCCCTGGCCTGCGTCGCGTTGCGGCCCATGGCGCAGGCCGGGCGCTGCGAGATGAAGCGCCTCTACGTCGCGCCCGCCGGCCGTGGCCTCGGTCTGGGCCGCGCCATGGCTGAGGCCATCTGCGCCGAGGCGGCCCGCCTGGGCTATCGCGAGATCTGCCTCGACACCCTCCCCAGCATGGCCCAGGCGCAATCCCTCTATGCCCGCATGGGCTTCCAGGACATCGCCCCCTACTACGACACCCCGGTCATCGGCACACGCTTCCTGGCGCGTCCGCTGGGTTGAATCAAAGGTCCACGCGGGGTCCGGGGACCGCGGACGGTCCCCGGCGCGGTGCCGGGCAGAGCCCCGCTTCCGTAACGGCCAGCCGTGCGGCTGCCTCGTTGTCAGGGCCTCGGTTTCACGTGCGGCCACCCGGCCCGAGGCACGCCCGACCGGTGCATCCGTTGCCGCAACGACCTTCCTTGAAAGGCTGTCCGGAAAGACCGGCACCGCGGCTCGCGTCGACTTCCTGCAGGTCGACGTCTTCGGTTCCGGAAAAAAAAAGCGCACGCCGGTCATCCGACCGACGTGCGCCAGTGGAGCAGAGCCCGCCCCGGGGGATAGTGGAAGGGCGGCTCAGCCCCGAGCGGCAGCCTGGGAACCGAGGGGAAGAAGAGGTCCCCGGACCGCCGAACCGTCAGGCCGCGCGCAGCGGCAGGGCGATGAAGCGCCGCGCCCCGTCGCGCTCGACCTGGAACGCGATGGACGGACGGCCCGCCTCGCGGGCGGCGCGCACCGCGTCGACCACGTCCTGCGGCTTGGCCGCCTCGCGCTCACCGGCGCGGATCACCACGTCACCCGGGCGCAGACCGCGCTCCTCGGCCACCGAGCCGGGTTCCACCCGGGCGATGGCGACGCCGCCGTCCTGGCGCGGGGCCAGGGCGATGCCGAGCTGCGGCTGACCCGCCGCATCCGGCTTGCCGGCGGCCTGCTGGTTAGCCGGGTTGGCCCCGACCTCCACGCGGCGCTCCATCGCGTTGCCATCGCGCAGCACGGCGAGCGTCGCGCTCTGGCCCGGGGCCACGTCGGCCACGCCGGCGGCGAGGTCACGCGGGGTCTGCACGCGGGTGCCGTTGATCGCGGTGATCACATCGCCCGGCTGCAGGCCGGCCTTGGCCGCGGGGCTGTCCGGCTCCACTGCCGAGACCAGGGCACCCTTGGCGTCGGTGGCGCGCATCGCGGTCGCCAACTCGGGGTCCATCGGCTGCAGGCTCACGCCGAGCCAGCCGCGCTGCACCGACCCATGGTCGCGAAGCTGCGCGACGATGTGCTGCACCATCTTGGACGGCACTGCGAAGCCGATGCCGATGTTGCCGCCGGAGGGAGAGAAGATGGCGGTGTTCATGCCGACCACGTCACCCGCCGCGTTGAACAGCGGCCCGCCCGAGTTGCCCGGGTTGATGGACGCATCCGTCTGGATGAAGTCGTCATAGGGGCCCTGGCCGATCTGCCGGCCGCGCGCCGAGACGATGCCCGCCGTGACGGTGCCGCCGAGACCGAAGGGGTTGCCCATGGCCATCACCCACTCACCGACGCGGGTGGTGTCGCTGTCGCCGAAGTTCAGCGCGGGCAGCGGGGCGCCGGCATCGACCTTGATCAGGGCGACGTCGGTCGCCGTGTCACGGCCGAGCACGCGGGCCGCCAGCTCACGACCGTCGGCGAGCACCACCTGGACCTCGTTGTTGTCGCCCACCACATGCGCATTGGTCACGATGTAGCCGGCAGCATCCACGATGAAGCCCGAGCCCTGGCCGGCACGGCGCTGCTGGGGCTGCTGCTGCTGCATCTGGCCCTGGCCGAAGCGGCGGAACATCTCCTCCATCGGCGTGCCGCGGAGCTGCGGCGGGATCTGCTGCTGCTGCTGCTGCACCTGGGCAACGCGCTCCACGGTCAGCACGCGGACCACGGAGGGGCCGACGCGGGCGGCGACATCGGCGAAGTCCGGGCCGGCCGGGCGGGGAAGGGCCACGCCGGCCACCGGCGCCGGGGCCTGCTGCGCGGTGCCCGGGATGGCGGTCAGCGCCGTGGTGCCGAGCGCCAGCGCCAGGATGCCGGCGGCGATCGCGGGGCGGCGGAGGTTGAAGCGAGGCATCTGTGTCTCCCTCTGAGGATCCAGGACCGGGCCGCTCTGGCTCGGCGTCCCGCACAGAAAGCGCCCTGGCCCTTCCCCGCCCCCTGTCGCACCCCTTACCGATCCGTATGCTGGTCGCTTCACTGCGGCGGCCGCCAACGCCCTACCTGTCCGTCCGGGACGGATGGAGCGCTGGCCATGCCGGATGTTCGGGGAGGCACCGTGAGGATCCTGGTCGTCGAGGATGATGCGGAGACCGCGGCCTATGTCGCGCGGGGGCTGGAGGAAGCCGGCCACGTGGTGGACCGCGCGACGGACGGCCAGGACGGGCTGTTCCTCGCGACCGGCGGGGGCCATGACGTGATGGTGGTGGACCGCATGCTGCCCAAGCTCGACGGCTTATCGCTGGTGCGCGCGGTGCGGGCGGCGGGCATTGCGACGCCGGTGATCTTCCTGACCGCGCGCACCGGCGTCGGCGATCGCGTCGAAGGGCTGGAAGCCGGCGGCGACGACTACCTGGCCAAGCCCTTCGCCTTCGCGGAACTGCTCGCGCGCATCAATGCGCTGGCGCGCCGCCCGCCGATGAAGCAGGAAATCACCGTGCTGCGCGTCGCGGATCTGGAAATGGACCTGATCCGCCGCGCGGTGACCCGGTCGGGCAAGCGGATCGACCTGCAGCCGCGGGAGTTCCGCCTCCTCGAATACCTCATGCGCCGCGAGGGCCAGGTGGTCACGCGCACCATGCTGCTGGAAGGCGTGTGGGACTTCCACTTCGACCCCAAGACCAGCGTGGTGGAGACCCATATCAGCCGCCTACGCGGCAAGATCGACAAGGGCTTCGCGCGGGACCTGCTGCACACGGTGCGCGGCGCCGGCTACGTCATCCGCGCCGATGGCTGAACGCAATCCGCGCTGGGCCTTCGCCCGCACCACGGCCTTCCGCGTCACGCTGCTGCATCTGGTGCTGACGCTGGCGGGCACGGCGCTGGTGGGCGGCGTGGCCTGGTGGGTGACGGCCGGCTTCGCGATGCGCCAGGCGGCGCAGGAAATCGAGCGCGGCATGGGCGTGCTGCTGCAATCGGGCGCCCTGTCCGGCGCCCGCGGCGTGGCGCTATCCATCGAGGCGCGGCTCGCCGCCGATCGCAACGGGCAGGAATACTACCTGCTCGCCGCGCCGGATGGGCAGAGGCTGGCGGGCAATCTCTCCGGCGTGTCGAGCGAGCGCGGCTGGCGCGAAGGGGCGATCCGCCTGCCGGATGGTGGCGAGACACCCGTGCTGATGTACGCCCAGCCCCTGCCCGGCGGCGGCGCGCTGGTGGTGGGGCGCGACCTCTCCGCGGCGCGCGCGCTGGAACAGCGCCTGCTGGCAAGCGCCGTCTGGGTCGGGGGCGCCGTGCTGCTGCTGGGCCTGGCCGGCGGGCTGCTGCTGGGCCGATCGGTCGCCCGCCGTGCGGCGGCGATGGAAGCGTCGCTCGCTTCGGTGCAGGGCGGAGATCTCGACCATCGCCTCGTCGTCGGTCGGGGCGGCGATGAATTCGACCGGCTGGCGGCGCGCATCAATGCCACGCTGGACCGGTTGCAGACGCTGATGTCGGCGCTGCGCGAAGTGACGGACGATATCGCGCACGACCTGCGCACCCCGCTGACACGCCTGCGCCAACGCCTGGACGAGGCCGCACGGGCGCCCGATCCAGCCACCATCGCCGCGGCCCAGGCCGAGGCCGACCGGCTGCTCGAGATCTTCGCCGCGCTGCTGCGCATCGCGCAGGTCGAATCGGGCACGCAGCGCGCCGGCTTCGCGCCGGTGGACCTGTCGGCCATCGCCGAGTCGGTGGCCGAAGTCTATGCCCCCGCCGCCGAGGAGCGCGGCCAGACGCTGGCCACCGCCATCGCGCCGGGCGTGATGCTCACCGGCGACCCGGCGCTGCTGACGCAGATGCTCGCGAATCTGGTGGAAAATGCCGTGCGCCACGGTCGGAGCGGCGGCCGCATCGGCCTCGCCATCACGTCGGATGAGGTGGTCGTGTCCGATGACGGCCCGGGCATCCCCGAAGCCGAACGCGAGAAGGTGTTCCGCCGCTTCCACCGCCTCGACGCCTCGCGCTCCACGCCGGGGAGCGGACTCGGCCTCGCGCTGGTGCGCGCCGTGGCGGAACTGCATGGCATGGAGATCACCTTGGGTGACGCTGCACCGGGGCTGCGGGTGCGGGTCGCGCTGCCCCGTGCCGCCTAACCGATCCTTCATGTGACGCGGTATAATATACGGTCAGAATGCGAGGCATTAGCAATTCGATCGGAGATGGACGGCCCATGCCGACGCCGCGCCCCTACCTTGCCGTACTGATCCTGATGCTCGCCAGCGCCGCCCTGCCCGCGGCCGCCGACGAGGAGGACCAGCAGGCCTGCGACGGTGGCCACGCCCTCGCCGACGGCCTCTGTTTCTCGGCCGTCGGCACGCTCGATGCAGTGCAGAACCTGCGCGGCGGCATCCGCTCCGGCCCCGCCGCGATCGGCCTGCTGAACCTGGGCCTCGAAGCCGACCTCGAACGGCTGATGGGCCTCGAGGGCTGGTCCGCCACGATGAGCGTCTATGGCATCTACGGCCGGCAGCCGACGCCGACCCGTGTCGGCAGCCTCGCCGCCGTCAGCAATATCGAAGCGGTGTCCACCGTCCGTCTGAACGAGCTGTGGGTCCAGCGCAGCTTCGGCGAGTGGGGATCGATCCGCGCCGGCCAGCTCGCCGCCGATGCCGAGTTCATCACCGCCTTCAGCGCCGGCAACCTGGTCAACGGCACCTTCGGCTGGCCCGTCTCGCTCGCGAACACGCTGCCCGGCGGCGGCCCGGCCTATCCGCTGCCGACGCTCGGCGCGCGGATCGCCCTCGGCGATCCCGATGGCGGCACCGGCATCCGCGCCGCGCTGTTCTCCGGCAATCCCGGCGGCAAATACGGCGTCGACACCAACCCGCAGATGCACAACCGCTACGGCACCACCTTCAGCACCGCGGACGGCATCTTCTACATCGCCGAAGCCGTAACCGGCGGCGAGGCGCCGGGAGGCGACGACGCCCCGCGGAGCTGGGTGCTGAAGCTCGGCGGCTGGTTCTACAACGGCGGCACCGACTCGGTACTGTTCGACGAGACCGGCCTGTCCCTTGCCGACCCGGCGAGCAATGGCGTCCCGCAGCGCTTCCGCAACAACTACGGCGGCTACGGCGTCGGCGAGGTGACGCTGTGGCGCGGCGACGAAGGATGGCTGTCCGTGTTCGGCCGCGTCTTCACCCAGCCCGACGACCGCAACGCGGTCGCCCTGCAACTCGATGGCGGGCTGGCCTGGCGCGGGCCCTTTGGCCGCAGCGACGACACCTTCTCCGTCGGCGTGTCCTGGGCGCGGATCGGCAACCAGTCGCGCAGCTACGACCGCGACGTGAACGAGTACGGCACGGTCTGGCCGATCCGCAGCGCGGAGACGGTGCTCGAAATCAACTACGACTTCGCGGCGATCAAGGACCGGCTGTCGATCCGCCCGCTGGTGCAGTTCTACTTCAACCCCGCGGCCGGCGAGCCGAACGAGCAGCGTAGCCCGGACAGCTCCCTGCCGGATGCCGTGGTGATCGGGCTGCGGCTGGTGGCGACGCTGTAGCCGGCACGGCGGGGACAGCAGCGGAGAGGGGCTTTGCCCCTCTCCGGACCTCACCCCACCAAAGGCCACAGGGCCTTTGGAAACCGATACCTGGCGCCTGGCAAAACAGCCGCTTCGCGATGCCGGAATGCGTACGGTGCCCTCGCGTCATGCACGAAGCGCGCTCTCTCGCTGCCCGACCTTCGAGAGCCGGCGTCCGAACTGTGGATCCCGGGCGCTCTATCCGGTGACCACCGGGACCTTGGAGCGTCAGCTCTTGGCGCCGGGCACAGCGCCCGTCCTAGGACATCTCGCGCCCGAATGCGCCTTCCGACGCTCAGCCCGACAGTCGTACCCGGCACCCGATCAAGGTTTCCAAAGGCCCTGTGGCCTTTGGCGAGGTGAGCCCGAGAGGGGCTGAGCCCCTCTCGGTCCTACAGTCGAAGAAGAGGCACCGCCCTCACCGCTGCCCTGCCGCGTCCGGCCAGAACCGCACGCCTTCCCGCGCCAGCCCGCCGCCGACACCGACCGCCGTCCCGTCCGCGCGCCAGCAGGCCGCACCCTCCAGCACGCCGTCGTCATGGAAGCGGATGGCGCACATGCCGCCGCCGACATGGGGCATGCGGTCGATCTCGTGCCCGCGCGCGGTGAGCTCGGCGCGCACCGCCTCGCCGAAGGCAGGTTCCAGTTCCAACGCCTCGCCCTGGGTCCACAGGCGCGGGGCTTCCACGGCTTCCTGCAGCGACATGCCGTGGTCGACCAGGTTCAGCATGCCCTGCATGACCGACCCGAAGATGCGCAGACCCCCGGGCATGCCGAGCGCATAGGCCGGCTTGCCGCCGCGCAGCACGATCATCGGCGACATGGAGGTCGTCACGCGCTTGCCGGGCACGATGGACAGGGCGTTGCCGGGGCGCGGGTCGAAGGTCGCCAGGTAGTTGTTCGGGATCAGGCCCGTGCCGTGGACGATGAAGCGCGCCCCGAAGGTCGAGTTGATCGTCTGGGTGAAGCAGCAGATGCGCCCTTCCCCGTCGGCCACGGTCAGATGCGTGGTGTTGGGGCTTTCGGGGGCGACGCCGGCGCCCCAGGCCTGAGCGCGACCCATGTCGATCAGCGCGCGGCGTTCGTCGGCATAGGCGGCGGAGGTCAGCTTCTCGACCGGCACCTTCACGAAGGCCGGGTCGCCGGAGGCCGCGGCGCGGTCGGCGAAGGCGATCTTCAGGCATTCGGCGAGCAGATGCGCGGTGTCGGCAGTGCCGAAGCCCATGGCGCGCAGGTCGTAGCCGGACAGGATGTTCAGCATCTGCAACACATGCACACCCGAGGACGCGGGCGGCGGCGGCAGCACGATCTCCACATCGCGATAGGGGCCGCGCAGCGGCGCGCGCTCGATGGTGCGATAGGCGCGGATGTCCTCGGCGGTGACGAGACCGCCGGCGCGCGCGATGCCGTCCCCGATCACCTGGCCCAGCGCGCCGTCCAGCGCGGCGACGCCTTCTTTCGCGATGGTCTTCAGCGTCTCGGCGTAGTCGGACTGCACCACGCGATGGCCGGGCTTCAGCGGCGCACCGTCCGGCACGTAGATCGCCGCAATGGCCGGGTCCTTCGCCATGTCGGGCGCGGCTTCCTTGGCGCATTCGGCCAGGTACGGCGTGGCGCGGTAGCCGCGTTCCGCATGCCGGATCGCGGGCGCCATGACATCGGCGAGCGGGAAGGACCCGAAGCGCGCCAGCATCTCGCACCAGGCCTTGAGGTTGCCCGGCGTCGCCACCGACAGCCCGCCCACCGCGTTCAGCCGCCCAACCGCTTCCAGGTTGCGCGGATTGCCGGGCTGCGCCGGGGTGAACATGTCGGGCGTCGCGGCGGCGGCGCAGGTCGCCATGCCGTCGATGATGGTGTGGGTGCCGTCCGCCAGGCGCAGATGCGCCGTGCCGCCGCCGAGCAGCCCGACCATCATCGGCTCGACCACCGTCAGCGTGAACAGCGAGGCGATCGCCGCATCCACGGCGTTGCCGCCGGCCGCCAGCATCTCGGCGCCGGCCGCGGAGGCCAGCGGATGGTTCGTCACCACCATGCCCCTGGTGCCCGTGGCGGGGCGCTTCTCGGTGGTGAAGCGCGTGCCGGCGCGATCGGTCCAGGGCTGGCTCATGGTGGTGTTCTGTCCCTCAGGGTGATGGCGATGTGAGCCGCAAGACGCGCTGCGGCTGGCAGAGATCCTCGCGCCCGAGCTCCTGGCTGCGGCCGTCGGCCCAGCGGATGCGCAGGTCATTCACGCAGGCGGAATGCGAGGGCGGCGTGATGTGCAGGGCGTTGCCCGGCGGCAGTTCGACCCGGCCGATGAGGGAGGCGCTGTACTGACCCTGCCCGGCGGCCGACAGCTCGACCGCCACGATGGTCCCAGGCCCCAGATTGAGCAGCACGAAGGGCCGTGGCTGCGGCTGCTGCTGCGCCAGGGCCGGCGCAGCGAACAGCGTCAGCGCGAGGATGCCCCGCCCGTGGCCTTGCCACCTTCGAAACGCAACTCCGGCGCGGCGCACAAATCGACTCCCGGACGGTCCTCGGTCCTGCCCCCAACATAGACAGCGCGGATGTTGAACACGCAACCCTGCCCCTGGGGCGGGCGGATCTGCACGGCATTGCCGGCGGTGATCTGCGCCTGGCCCAGCCAGTCCTCCCGCCCGATGCCCTGGTCGGCCGGCGCGACATAGAGGCGGGAGATGGTCAGGCTCGCGACGTTCAGGATGCGCGTGGCGGGGGCCGGCGGAGGAACGGGCGCCACAGCCGCCGGCGCCGGCGCCGGCGCCTGGGCCGGGGCCGGGGCCGGGGCCGGGCGGATGGCGGGGGCGAAGGGCGCGGGCACCGCCGGCGTCACCGCA
>NZ_JAHYBZ010000011.1 GCF_019430885.1 Roseomonas alba
GCTTTGCGTTTGAAGCCAGCGACACAATGCCCGCCAGATCGCCGCGCAGCACACCGGCAAGGTCACCCAACAAGCCGATCGCCAACTCACCATCCTCCACCAGCGCCCGCTCAACCCCACAAACGAAAGCCTCTTCCATCCATCGGCCGCGGATCTGTGCCGCAAGCACCGGATCAGCGAGGCGACGTTCTACGCCTGGTGTTCGAAGTATGGGGGCATGCAGGTGTCAGACGCGCGCAAGCTGACGACCTCGAGGAGGAAAACGCGCGGCTGAAGAAGCTGCTGGCGGCATCCATGCTCAATGTCTCGACGCTGCGGGAGATGCTGGCAAAGGGCGTCTGACGCCCGGCTCGCGGCGGAAAGCCGTGACCTGGGCCATCGAGGAAAAGGACTACTCGCAGCACGGCGCCTGCCAGCTCGTCGGCATGGTGCCGAAGACGTACCGCTACGTCTCGCGGCGTCCTGATGATGGCGAGGTCCGCGTCAGGCCGCGGACGCTGGCGAATGAACGCCGGCGGTTCGGCGTGCTGGCGGTGGTGGACGACTTCAGCCGCGAGTGCCTGGCGCTGGTGGCGGATACTTCGCTGTCGGGGCTGCGCGTCGGGCGTGAGCTCGACCGGATCGTGGCGCTGCATGGCCGCCCGGCGATGATCGTCAGCGACAACGGCACCGAGCTGACCTCGCACGCGATGCTGCGCTGGCAGCAGGAACGGGCCTCGGCACTACATCGCGCCGGGCAAGCCGCAGCAGAACGGGTTCGTCGAGAGCTTCAACGGCCGGTTCCGCGACGAACGCCTCAACGAGCCCCTGTTCGGCAGCCTGCCCGCGGCGCGCCGGATCCTCGAAGCCTGGAGGAGCGACTACAACACGACCCGCCCGCACACGAGCCTGAATGGGCTCACCTCAGCAGCCTTTGCAACCCGCCCCGCGTCGGGGCACATGGAGAACAGGCTCTGCCCACGAACGAGGGTTCTTTGGGGGCAGGGTCAGCCGCCATGCGGCGCGCCGCGGCACGGAGAGTAACGCCCTCGGTGTCGCGCGGCACGCCGCCGCATCGTCGGAACTGATATCGACAAATGCGATGGCTCCGCGGCGCCGGACATCAGCCGGCGAGGCGTTACCCGGGTGCTGCACCGCTGCCGAAGCGGGCCACCATGCCGGGCAAGATGCCGCCGGTCAGCAGGTCCTGGGCTTCCTCCTCCGTTGCGATGGCGCAGAGCAGCCGCACTGTGCGGCTGCGGTTGCCGTCACGGAAGCGTGCCTCGATCGACCCGTCGGGGCGCAGTGCCTCCCGCAGGCCGGGAAGATCGATCTCCTCCGTCCCTGTCAGGCCGAGTGTCAGCTGCGTCTCCCCGGGGGGGAAGAGCAGCGGCAGCACGCCCATCGCGACCAGGTTGGCGCGATGGATGCGTTCGAAGCTCTCCGCGATGACGGCACGGATATTGAGGATGCGTGTTCCCTTCGCCGCCCAGTCGCGCGCCGAACCGGCGCCGTAGTTGCGCCCGCCGATCACCACCACCGGCACGCCCGCGGCCTGATAGGCTCGGGCAGCGGCGTAAATGGTCATCACCTCGTCCTGTGGCAGCAGGCGCGTGACGCCGCCCTCGCAGTCCGGCACCAGGCGGTTGCGCAGGCGGATATTGGCGAAGGTGCCGCGCGCCATCACGTCGTGGTTCACGCGCCGGGCGCTGTAGGATTGCAGATCGTCCGACGGTACGCCGCCCGCGATCAGCCACTGCCCGGCCTCGCTGTCGCGCCCGATGCGGCTGACCGGCGAGATGTGGTCCGTCGTCACGTCGTCGCCGAGCATCACCAGGATGCGCGCGCCCGTCACATCGCCGGCGAGGCTCGGCAAGGCCAGCGCACCTGTCGCGAAGGGTGATGGGCGCAGGAAGGTGCTGCCGGCCTCCCAGGCGAAGCGCGACGTCGTCGCGGCGGGCAGGGCCCGCCAGGCGGGTGGCCCGGCGAAAGCGAAGCGCGCGCGGCTGCTATAAAGTTCTGGCCGGATCCGCGCCTCGGCTTCCGCCACCGTCGCGTCGTCGGGCCAGATCTCGGACAGCAGGACGGGCTTGCCCGCCGCATCGGTGCCAATGGGGTCTCGCGTCAGGTCCAGGCGTAGATGACCCGCCAGCGCATAAGCGATGACCAGCGGCGGCGAAGCGAGGTAGCTCAGCCGGCAGGCAGGATGGATGCGGCCTTCGAAGTTGCGGTTGCCCGAGAGCACGGCGGCGACCTGCAGCCCGTCCCGCGCGACGGCCGCCTCGATGGCCGGGTCGAGCGGACCGGAATTGCCCATGCAGGTCATGCAGCCATGCCCGACCAGGGCGAAGCCGAGGGCTTCCAGATCGGCCAGAAGACCGGCTTCGGCGAGATAGTCCGTGACCGCGCGAGACCCCGGCTGGAGTGATGCCTTCACCCAGGGCCGCGCTGTCAGCCCGCGCTGCCGCGCGGCACGCGCGAGCAGCCCTGCGCGCAGCATCGAGGCCGGGTTGGCGGTGTTGGTGCAGCTCGTGATCGCGGCGAGGACGATGTCGCCGTCGACGATCGGCGCGGTGTCCTCGCGCGCGGGCGTAGCCGGCAGGCTTGCCGGCACCTCGGTCAGCCTCCGCCGTTGCGTCGGGCGCGACGGCCCCGCGACGCAGGGCTCCACGGCCGAGAGGTCAAAGGCGAGGGTTTCGTCGAAGGCGCGGCCGTCATCCGCGCGCCACAGCCCCTGCGTCTTGGCATAGGTCTCGACCAGCGCGACCTGCGTCTCGGCGCGGCCGGTCAGGCGAAGGTAGCGCAGGGTCTCCCCGTCGATGGGGAAGAAGCCGGCCGTCGCGCCGTATTCCGGTGCCATGTTGGCGATGGTCGCGCGATCGGCGAGCGACAAGCCATCGAGCCCGGCCCCGTCGAATTCCACAATCTTGCCGACCACCCCATGTGCCCGCAGACGCTCGGTCATGGCCAGTGCCAGATCCGTCGCGGTGACACCGGGCGCGAGCCGTCCCGCCAGCATGACGCCCACGACCTTCGGCACGCGCATCGCGACCGCGCGGCCGAGCATCGCGCCGAGCGCCTCGATCCCGCCAACGCCCCAGCCGAGCACGCCGAGCGCATTCACCATGGTGCTGTGGCTGTCAGTGCCGAGCATCGAATCCGGGAAGGCCAGCCCGTCCCGCACCACCACGACATCCGCCAGGATCTCGAGGTTCATCTGGTGGCAGATGCCGGCCCCGGGTGGGATGACGCGCAGCTTGCGGAAGGCGCTCTCGGCCCAGCGAAGAAAGCGGTAGCGTTCATCATTGCGACGGAATTCGAGGGCGAGGTTGAAGGCTTCGGCATCCGGCGTGCCGTGGCGGTCCACCTCGACGGAATGGTCCACCACGATGTCGACCGGAATGGCCGGTTCCACCGTGGTGGGGTCCTCCGCCGCGTCGCGCAGCGCGGCGAGGTCGGCCAGCACCGGAATGCCGGAACTGTCCTGCATCAGGATGCGGGCGGGATGGAACCGCAGCGTCGCCTCGGCCGAACGCGCGGCGATCGCCGCCGCCGCCGTGGCGTCACCGTGGCGCAACGCGTCCTCGGCAAGGACCCGCAGGCTCGCGGGCAGCGTCCGGAAATCCGCTACCCCCTCCTGCTCGGCCGCGTTGAGCGACACATGCTCGATGCCATCCAGAAGCGGTCGGCGCCACGTCATGCGGTTCAGTTCCTTGGATCAGTCGTGCAGGAAAGCGCGCCGCGCCGCATCAGTCGATCCGCAGCCCGGCGTTCCGAATGACGTCCGCCCAGCGCTGCCGGTCCTCGGCCAGGAACTGGCCGAAGGCGGCCGGGGTGTCACTCGGATGCAGCTCGACGCCTTCCTCGGCCATGCGCTGGCGCACCGCGGGGTCGTTCAGCGTCTCGTTCAGCGCGCGATGCAGCGTGGCGACGATCGGGCCAGGCGTTCCGCCGGCGCCGACCAACCCATACCAGGTGGTGATGATGATCTCCGGAAAGCCCTGCTCGGCAGTGGTCGGCAGGTCCGGCAGGATCTCGCTGCGCGTGGGGGAGGCCAGGGCGATGCCGCGCAGCGTGCCATCGGCGAGGAAGGGCTTCAGTGGCGCCGCGGCATTGGTAATGAGGTTGACACGGCCGGCCAGCACGTCGGTCAACGCCGGTGCCGTCCCGCGGTAGGGCACATGGTCGAGCGTCACGCCGAGTTTCTGTGCGAGCAGCGCGCCGGCGGCATGGCCCGTCGTGCCGACGCCGGCCGTGCCATAGGAGAGCGGCGGGTTTGCGCTGCGCGCCAGGTCGCGCAGCTCGCCCATGGTGCGGGCGTTCACGCCAGGATTCACGGCGATCACGTTCGGCGCGTCACCGATAAAGCCGATGGGCGTGAAGTCGCTGGTGAGGTTGTAGGGCATGCGTGGCTGTACCAGGCTGCTGAGCACGAAGCTGCCGCTGCCCGCGAGCAGCATCGTGTAGCCATCGGGCCGCGACTTGGCGACGATGTCGTTGCCGAGGATGCCGCCGGCCCCACCGCGATTCTCCACCACGACGGGCTGCTTCAGCCGCGCGCCCATCCCCTCGGCGATGAGCCGCCCGACCACGTCGTTGCTGCCACCCGCCGCGAAGGGAATGACCAGGCGCAGCGGCCGGTCGGGGAAGGTCTGCTGGGCGCAGGCATACCCTGCCGAAAGCGTGAGTATCGGTGCGGCAAGGAGCAAGGAACGACGTTCGATCGGCATGACTGCTGCTTCCTGGACTGGGGATGAAGGCGATGGGGCGACGGCGCTTCGTGCGACTGGGCTCAGACCGCCGGCTGGTCGCGCCGGACCGTCGCCAGGATCTCTGCGGTGTGCTGGCCCGGTGCGGGCAGATCGCTACGCACGCCAAGCCGCTCGTCACCGAACTGCAGGGGCAGGGCCGGCACCCGCGCCTGCCGTCCATCCGGCAGGGTGAGCGAAAGCAGCCCGCCGCCGGCGTTGAGGTGCGGGTCCTCGAATAGGTCCCCTGGCGCATTGATGCGGGCGAAAGGCAGGCCGGCCTTCAGGCACAGCGCCTCCAGCTCGGCCACCGGGCGTGTGCCGAGCAGGCTCTGCACCAGCGGGATCAGCGTCTCCCGCGCGGCGGACCGCGCGTTGTTGGTGGCATAGGCGGGATCGAGCAGTGCGGGTTCGCCGAGCGCCTCAGTGAAGATCTGCCACTGCCGTTCGGTGACGACGCCGATGAAGATGCTGACGCCGTCACTCGCCTGGAAGACGTCGTAGACGCCCCAGGACCGCTTGCCGGCAGCCATCGAGGGCGGTGCCGTGCCGGTGATAGCCTGCTGCAGCATGTGGGTCGAGACGAGGAAGGCCGCGTTCTCGAACAGGCCGGACTGGATGTGGCGACCGCGTCCCGTCTCCTCGCGCTGGCGCAGCGCGGCGAGGATGCCGATGGCGCCGAACATGCCGCCCATCATGTCGTTCACCGGCGCGCCCGCGCGCAGCGGGCGGCCAGGCGGGCCGGTCATCACGGCGAGGCCGCTCATCATCTGCACCACCTCGTCCAGCGCGGTGCGCTGTTCGTAGGGGCCGGAGAGGAAACCCTTCAGCGAGCAATAGACGAGGCGCGGGTTGCGGGCCGACAGCGGGGCATAGCCGAGGCCCTTCGCCTCCAGGCCGCCGGGGCGGAAATTCTCGATCAGCACGTCGGCGCCGTCGATCAGGCGGCGGAGTGCCTCCAGCTCCTCGGGATTCTCGAGATCGACCTGCACCGACTTCTTGTTGCGGCTAAAGGCGGCGAAGAAGCCGGTGCCGGCGCTGGTCAGGTAGCGCGTGCGGTCGCCCTTGCCGGGCGGTTCCACCTTGATGACCTCGGCGCCGAGATCGGCGAGGACGAGGCCACAGGTAGGCCCCATGACCATGTGGGAGAACTCGACGACACGGATGCCGGCGAGCGGCAGGGATTCGGCCGTGGTCACGGGGCCCTCCTCATTC
The DNA here is from genome assembly GCF_019430885.1 of Roseomonas alba. Lineage (GTDB taxonomy): Bacteria > Pseudomonadota > Alphaproteobacteria > Acetobacterales > Acetobacteraceae > Neoroseomonas > Neoroseomonas alba. The sequence goes on from NZ_JAHYBZ010000011.1 coordinate 5,943, forward strand.
ATTGCGGATTGATGCCGGCGTCGCGCAGCACGCGTTCCCAGCGCGCCATCTCGGCCTCGACATAGGCACGCGCTTGGTCCGGCGTGCTGGCGACGATGCGTTCGGCGCCGAGATCCATGAAGCGCGAGCGCAACGGGCCGTCGCCGAGGATGCCGGCGATCTCCTGCTGCATTCGGCCGAGGATCTGCGCAGGCGTGCCGGTGGGGGCGAGAACCACCTGCCAGACGCTGACGGTCGCCTCCGGATAGCCGAGTTCGGCCATGGTCGGCACGTCCGGCATCAGCGTGCTGCGCTCCGCCGAAGTGACGGCGAGCGCGCGCACCTGGCCGGACTTCGCGAGCGGGAAGCCGGTGACGCCGGCATCGACCAGCATCTCGATGCGCCCGGCGATCAGGTCCTGCGCCGCAGGCGCGCCGCCGCGATAGGGGATTTCCTGCATGCGCAGCCCCGCCGCGCGGGTGACCAGCAGGGCGGCGAGCTGAAGCATGCCGCCGGTGCCGGTACTGCCATAGCCGAAGTCGCCCGGCTTGGCGCGGACATGCTCGGCGAACTCCGCGAAGGTGCGGGTGGGGGTGCTGTTCGGAACCAGCACCACCATCGGCCCTTCGGCGAGCACGGTGACAGGAGTGAGATCCTTCGCAGGGTCGTAGTCGAGCCGCGCATAAAGCGCGCGGTTCACCGCATGGGCGGTGTTGGTGAAGAGGAAGGTCGCGCCATCCGGCCGCGCCCGTGCCACCGACGCGGCGCCGATGTTGCCGCCCGCGCCGGTGCGGTTCTCCACCACGACGCGCTGGGGCAAGCGCTGCGACAGCGTGTCCGAGAGCAGGCGCCCGATGACGTCAGTCGCCCCGCCCGCGGCATAAGGCAGCACCATGCGGATGGGCTGATTCGGCCAGTCGGATCCCGACTGGGCGCCCGCGGGGCGTGATGCGGCGAAGGCGCCGCCAGCGGTTGCCGACAGCAAGGCACGACGCGGCAGGGAGATAGTCATGGACGTCCTTCCTCTGTTCCTCGGTGGTCCTGTCATCTTTAATTTCTATTTGACAGAAATTATTTCTATTATTAGAAAAATAAGCCAGCCGCTCTCGCGCTGTCAAACCTGATGGCGTGGCGGCGCCCGTCATGGATGCCGCAGATGACAACCCCACCAGATGGATCGAACGCATTGCGGCGACGGGGACGGCCGCGGACATCCTCGGCACCCGACGCGGTCATTCCCTCAGGCGTTGATTCCGTCGAACGGGCCCTGACAATCCTGGAAGCCTTCAATGGCGGCGTCCCGTCGCTTTCGCTCGCGGATCTCGCGGGGCGGACAGGGCTCTACCCCAGCACCATTCTGCGCATCGCCACATCGCTTGACCGCTTCGGCTATCTGCATCGTGGCAAGGGAGGGCAGTTCCGGCTCGGGCCGGCGGTGCTGCGCCTCGGTCTGCATTACCGCAACGCCTTCGACCTCGCCGACTATGTGCGGCCGGCGCTGGATCGCGTGGTGGAGCGGACGGGGGAGACCTCGACCTTCTTCGTTCGGGAGGGCGATCGCCGCGTCTGCCTCTACCGCCGGGAATCGCCACGCACGCTCCGTTACCACATCGACGAGGGTGCCATACTGCCGCTCGACCGGGGCGCGGGCGGGCATGTGCTCTTGGCCTTCACCGGCGGAGCGTCGCCGGCGCTGGAGGAGGTGCGGACGCGACGGATCGCCGCCTCGGTCGGGGAGCGCGACCCCGAGATCGCGGCGATCGCCGCACCAGTATTCGGGCGGGACGATGGCTTCCTGGGCGCGCTGGGCATCAGCGGGCCGCGCGCGCGCTTCGAAGGTGTGGCACTGGATGCGTTGATCGCGACGCTTGCCGCCGAAGCGAAGGCGCTCAGCCGGGCGCTGGGCTGTTGATGCGCCGGGCCGGAGCGCGTCGGGGCGACGGTATGATGTCCGGCGAAGCGGGGGCCTGACACCTCATCGCTCGATGATCCATTCTGCCTGCCGGGTGCCATTCAGCGCCATCCCCTGCAGCATCGCGACGAGCAGATTCTCGACACGTGCCGACGACCGCGTCACCGCCCGGGGCGGGCTGCGGACGAGGTAGATCGGGCGCCGGATCACCGGCCGTCCCAAGGGCGCCGCAGCAAGCCGCCCCGTGGCCAGGTCGTCCAGCACGGCCGAATGGGACAGCGCGGCGAAGCCATGCCCGGCCGCCACCAGCGTCCGGATATGGTTGAGTGAATCCAGCTCGATGCCGGCATCGAGGGTCACGCCTCAGGCTTGGCTCTTCCGGTCGACGAACTGCCGCAGGCCATGGCCGCGCTTCGGCATGATCAGCGGGTGGCAGGCGGCCTCGGGCAACGGTACAGGACCGGCCGCCATGCCGCCCCCGGCCCCGACGGCCCAAAGCTGCTGGGCGGACCGACCAGGCAGCATTGCTCGAGGGCGAGACGCCGGATGGAGAGATGCTCCAGCGCCTGCGTGTGATGCAGGATGCCAAGCTCGATCCGCCCGTCCTACAGCCACGCCAGGATGTGGCCCGAGAAGGCTTCGTCGAGTTGGATCGTAACGTCGGGCAGGGTTTCGCGCGCGGCGACGATCAACCGCGCGCCGACCTTGCTGCTGATCGAGCTGGGCTGGCCGATCGTCACCGAAGCGGGCCTGCCGAGGTCGGACTGGCGGGCCTCGATCCTGGCGCGGTCCATGTGGCGCAGGATGACGCACGCGTGTTTCTGGAAGATGCGGCCGGCATCGGTCAGCCGGACGTCGCGGTCGAACAGCCACATGCCGAGTTCATCCTAGAGCCGCAGGTCGTGCCGGCCGGATTCGCGATCGCTGGGCGGCCGGTCACGGCTTTCCGGCGGGCGGCGAGGCGACGGAGCCGAGAGCCACGGGCATGCCCGTGAACACATGGCGATGCATCGCCTCCGCGGCCTCAGCGACGCGGTTCGCCTCAAGCAACACGATGATGGCGTCGTGCTGTTCCGCCGCCTTGCTGGTCTTCAGTGAGCGCTGCAGGAGCGCGTGCCGCATTGGCTCGGCCATCTCGTAGACCACGTCGAGGGCACGGCCGAGCGGTTCGTTCGGCGCGTGCGCCCGCAGCACGGCATGGAAGGCGATGTTGGCCTCGATGTAGCGATCGACATCGCCGGCGGCGCGATGGGCCTTCATGACTCCGTTGGCCGCGCGCAAGGCGTCAATGAGGCCGGGGGTGACGCGGCCCTCCAGACCGAGGACGACCTGTCGTTCGAGCAGCGCGCGCACCTCGTAGATCTGGCGCACCTCGGCCGCGCCGACCTCGCGGACGCGAAAGCCGTGGCGTGGCTCCTGCGTGACCAGGCCGCGGCGTTCGAGCAGGCGCAGGGCTTCGCGGATCGGGGCGCGGGAGCATCCGTACTCGGCCTGCAGCGCCTGCTCACGCAGCGGCATGCCGGCGGCGTGATGTCCAGCGATGATGCCGCGCCGGATGCGCTCCATCAGATGGTAGGGTAGGGGCTGGGGCAGCCGATGCTGTGTCATACGTCTCCCTGGCAATGCGCTCGGGCCGCTATTGGCCATCATGCAGTTTGTCGACAAACGACATTTCATATATCGTTGCAAAGAAGCGGTCCAACAGGGCCGCGATAAGCAAATCAATCCGTCCCGCTTCAAGGGCCTCAGGATAGGGAAACGACCATGATGCTTCTTCGCCGAACGTTGCTGACCCTTGCCGCGGCCTCCATGCCGGCCTTGGCCCGCGCGGCAGGCTTCCCGGAGCGGCCGGTCCGCATCATCCTGCCCTTCGCCCCCGGCGGGAACTCCGACATCGTCGCGAGGCTAATCGCGCCGGTCATGGGCACGACGCTCGGTCAGGCAGTGGTGGTCGAGAACCGCGCCGGCGCCGGCGGCAGCATCGGCGCGACCGCCGCGGCGCGCTCCCGCGCCGACGGCTACACCGTGCTGTTCGGGTCGAGCGGGCCGCTCTCGGTGAACCCCGCGGTGCAGGCGACCTTGCCCTATGATGCGGATCGCGACTTCGCGCCGATCGGGCTGCTGTCGCGCACGCCGCTGGTGCTGGCTGTGACCGACAGCCTGCCCCCGCGCACGCTGACGGAGCTGATCGCCTACTCCAAGGCCAATCCGGGCCGTGTGACCATCGCCTCGGCCGGGACGGGGAGCTCGACGCATCTGGCGCTCGAGCTGTTCAACGCGGCGTCGGGCGCCGGGCTGACCCATGTGCCCTATCGCAGCGGCGGCGACCTGATCCCGGATCTGATGGCAGGCAATGTCGCCAGCACCATGACGGAGATCTCGACTGCCATGCCGCTGCATCGCGAAGGGCGCATTCGCATTCTCGCCGTGGGTTCGGCGCAGCGTTCGCCGGTCGCACCGGATCTGCCGACCTTCGTGGAGGCCGGGCTGCCCGAATACACCGCCGGCAGCTACACGGCGTTGCTGGTGCCGGCGGGTACCCCGGCCGATATCGTCGCCGCATTGCGCGACGCGCTGGTGGCGGCCATCGCGGATGCCGGCGTGGTCGCGCGGCTGCGCGAGATGGGCACCGAGGTTGCCTCGGCTGAGGAGGCGACGCCCGCCGGCCTGACGCGCGTGCTGCATGAAGAGGGGGCGATGGCCCGCCGCGCGGCGGCGATCGCCGGGCTGCGGCAATGACTGCGGCCGCGCCGTGACGCGGCGGCTGCGAGTCTTCCTCACCCATACCGAGGCCGACCTGCCGCTCGCCTCCCAGCCGGCGTGCTGGAGGCGCTGCGCGCCTGCGCGGATGTGGTGCTGAACCGCAGCGGCCATGTCCTGGCCGGGCGTGACCTGGCGGCCGCGGCGGCGGGATGCGAGGCGATCATCGCCCACCGCGCTACGCCCGGCACGGCGGAGACCTTCGAAGCGGCGCCGGCGCTGGTGGCCTCACGCGCGAGGCACCGGCGATCCGTGTGGCGCGGAGGCTGTTCTCGTCGGACGTGATCGACGTGCTGGCGGACCTGTTCCTCGCGCACGGGACGCCCGCGCATATTCGCTCGGACAGAGGCCGGCGCTTATCGCCGAAGCGGTCAAGGCGTGGATTGCCGGCGTCGGCGTACGGACGGCCTACAGCGAGAAGGCCAGTCCCTGGGAGAACGGGTGCGTCGAATCCTTCAACGGCGAGCTGAGCGACGAACCGCTGAACCACGGGGTGTTCAACACGCTTCGGGTGGCGCAGCTGCACATCGAGGAATGGCGCCGGCACTACAACCGGGTACGGCCGCACTCGTCGCTGGGTTGCCGCCCGCCAGTCCCAGAGACGGTGCCAATGGTGAGGTCCCCGATTAGCTCAGAAGCAGGCGCGGCGGCGGTGGCCCACTAAACTTCCACCTGGATCACTCGATGGGGGCCGGGTCAGGCTGCTTTTTACCTTGATGCATAGATGGTCAATGTATAGAAAGCCTCTATGAAGGCCCTCAGCCCAGCTCCCGCACCGCGCGTCGACTACGCCTCCCGCGACTACTGGGCGGGCACGATCAAGATGGGCCTCTCCAAGTTCTTCATCCTGCGCGTCCTGCACGACGGACCGATGCACGGCTATGACATCGCGCGTGCCGTCGAGCGGACAACGGGAGGCTGCTGCTCGCCGACCGAGGGCACGATCTACCCGGTGCTGCGGGAGTTCGAGGCCGGTGGCTTCGTGACCGTGCACGAGGAGGTGGTGCAGGGTCGGCAGCGCCGTGTCTACCAACTCACCGAGGCAGGCCGTGCCGCGTTCCGCGTCGCCCTCGACGCCTGGATGGAGGCGACGGCGGCTTTGCAGGATACCGGCCGCGCCTTCGCGGCTGCCGATCAGGCGCGCAAGGCGCGCGCAGGCGGCGATGGGTGCTGCCCGTGACCGGCGATCCGATCTTTTCCTGTCGGCCAATGCCTCGATCATCGATGCATCAAGGTTCAGAGTTTTGCGCGTGGAAGACCCCATGACCTCATGCTGTTCGCGGCCCGAAGCCGCTTCGACCGATGCAACGCGTGGCCCGGCAGCCGAAGCAAGGCTGCCAGTAGCGATCATCGGCGCCGGTCCTATCGGCCTTGCCGCCGCGGCGCAACTCCTCGCCCGCGGCGTCGAGCCGATGGTCCTGGAAGCCGGCGCTGAGGTCGGCCACGCCGTCCGCGCCTGGCGCCATGTGCGCATGTTCTCGCCCTGGACCTTCAACACCGATGCTGCCGCGCGTGCCCTGCTTTCGGCAGAGGGGTGGGTGGCGCCCGATCCCGATACCTATCCGACTGGCGGGGAGCTGGTGGATCGCTACCTCGCGCCGCTGGCCGCCACCGCCGCTCTGCGCAGTCGCATCCGCACCGGCGTGCGCGTGGTCGGCGTGGCACGGCGCGACTTCGGGCGCCTACATAACGGCGAAGGCCGCGATGCGGCGCCGTTCGTCCTTCACGTCGAAACCTGCTGCCGCGCCGAGGCGATCGAGGCCCGCGCCGTGATCGACTGCTCCGGCACCTGGAATGCGCCGAACCCGGCCGGCAGCCATGGCATGCCGGCCCCGGGCGAGAGGCGGCTTGCGGACCGCATCGCCTACGGCATCCCGGACGTTCTCGGCGCCGAGCGCGCCACCTATGCCGGCCGCACGACGCTGGTCGTCGGTGCCGGCCACTCGGCGATGAACGCCGTGTTGGACCTCGTCGAACTCGCAAAGGCGGCGCCAGGCACGCGGATCCTGTGGGCATTCCGCCGCCCTCTCGGCGCGGTGAATTTCGGCGGCGGCGCGCGCGATGGCCTTGTCCAGCGCGGTGAGCTAGGCGCGCGAGCGCAGGCGTTGGTTGAAATCGGCGCCGTCACCGCGCTCGCCCCCTTCCTGATCGATCGCATCGGCGAAGCGGACGGCACGCTGTCCGTCCTCGGTCGGCAGGAGGGCCGGACAAGGACGGTGCAGGCCGACCGTATGATCGTCGCGACCGGCTTCCGGCCTGATCTCTCCTTCCTGCGCGAGGTCCGCCTCGGGCTGGACCCGGCGGTGGAGGCGACGCCGGCACTCGCGCCGCTGATCGACCCGAACCTGCATTCCTGCGGCACGGTGCGCCCACACGGCGAAGCGGAGCTCCGCCACCCGGAGGCAGGCTTCTACATCGCCGGCATGAAGAGCTACGGCCGCGCGCCAACCTTCCTGCTCGCGACCGGCCACGAGCAGGTGCGCTCCGTCGCTGCCTATCTGGCTGGCGATGTCGAGGCGGCCCGCCGTGTGGAGCTCGTCCTGCCGGAAACGGGGGTGTGCTCGACCGAGCGCAACGCGGCGAACTCGGCTGCGTCCTGTTGCGGTTCCGCCATGGCGGCGGCCCTGCCTGAGCCGGTCACCACCGGCGCATGCTGCGGCCCGGCTGTGGCGCCGGCGCCGAAGAGCGGCGGCTGCTGCGGTTGAGAGAATAGGCGTGAGCGCGGTGCCGGCCGCCGTCGAGGCGGCCGAACGCCCGAGCTTGGCGGTGATCTCCGCCATCGGGCTCGGGCAGATCCTCTCCTGGGGTTCGACCTACTACCTGCCGGCGGTGCTGGCCGTGCCGATCGCCGAGGACACGGGTTGGTCGCTCGGCTGGCTGTTCGGCGCGCTGTCGGTCGGCCTGGTGGCGTCAGGCTTGGTGTCGCCGCGCGTCGGCGGCCTGATCCATCACCATGGCGGGCGGCCGGTTCTGGCCGCTGCCGCGGGGCTCATCGCGCTCGGCCAGATCGGGCTGTGGCTGGCGCCGAACCTTCCCGCATTCGTCGCGGCCTGGGTCGTGATCGGCATTGGAATGGGCGCGGGCCTCTACGATCCGGCTTTCTCCACGCTTGGCCGCCTTTACGGTGAGGCGGCGCGGCCGGCGATCACCAAGGTCACGCTCTACGGTGGCCTCGCCAGCACGGTCTGCTGGCCGCTGACGGCTGTCTTGAACGAAGCCCTGGGTTGGCGCGGCGCCTGCCTCGCCTATGCCGTCATTCACCTCGTGCTCGTGCTGCCGCTCTACCTCCGCGTCATTCCGAAGGAGGCAGCCACCGCAAGGCCGACTGTGGGGACTACGGCGATGCACCCGCCGGGCCATCTCCGGCCGGACCAGCGCTTTGCCTTCAATCTGATCGCAGTGGTCTTCACGCTCGCTTTCGCCGTCATGACCGTGATCGCCGTGCACCTGCTGACCCTGCTGCAGGCGCGCGGGCTGGAACTGGCTGCCGCCGTTGCGCTGGGCACGCTGATTGGGCCGGCGCAGGTCGGCGGCCGCCTGATCGAGATGGCGTTCGGCGGGCGCGCGCACCCGATTTGGACGCTGCTGATTTCGTCGGCGCTGGTGGCGCTGGGGACGGTTCTGTTGCTCCTCGCACCCGGCTGGGCCGCAGGCGCGATCATCCTCTACGGCATTGGCAGCGGGCTCCGCTCCATCGTGCGCGGGACGGTGCCGCTCGTGCTCTTCGGGAAGGAGGGCTACGCGATCCTGATGGGACGGCTTGCCGTCCCCACGCTGCTAGCCACGGCAGCGGCGCCAATGCTTGGCGTCTGGGCCTTGGAAGCATTCGGGGCGGAGGGCACGCTGGTCGCGCTCAGTGTGGCGGGCATGGTGAACCTGCTCCTGGTCTTGCCCTTGCTGCCCGTGGCCATGCGACCACGCTAGCCTCCCCCGCGCGGCGGACCGGAAGCGCCGGTCACCCCGCGCAGCAATCGCCCGCCTGACAGCAACTGCCGGCCGGCCTCGCATCGCCGACGATCCGCGATGCCGCCATCAGCCCCGCCTGGACGATCAGCCGCTCGGGCGCCTCCTCATGGACCGTGCCGCCGAGCACCGTCGATGCGCTAGGCGCTTCGCGCCTCCATCCCACCCACGTCGGCTGACGGGTTCAGACCGGGCGCGTCTCCAGGACAACCTGTCGCTCGGCGCACAAAGGGTCACACGACGTTTCGCTTGACCCGCCACAAGCGACACGCCATTTTTCTCCATAGAGATATACATTCTCTATGGAGAATTTCAAGGCTATGTCCAAGGAGGTCGGTGCAGTTGTTGCAGCAACGCGCATCCTGAGGCTGCTAGCCACCCTCCGCCGCCCGGCGGGCGCCACGGAAGTCGCGCGCACGCTCGCGCTCAACCCGTCCACCTGCTTCAACATCCTGCGCACCCTCACCGCCGAAGGGCTGGTTGCCTTCGATCCGGCCGCGAAGGCCTATTCACCCGGGCTGGGTCTGGCGGAACTCGCCGCCTCGGCGTTGGACGGCGTCGGTCCCGTGCGCGTGGTGCGCCCGCATCTCGAGGCTCTCGCCGAGCGCTTCGGCGCGACCATGACACTGTGGTTGCGCACCGGACCTGACCGGGTGGTGATGGTGGACCGCGCGGAGGGCAACGCCATGGTCCGCATCCACATGAATATCGGCCAGCGCCTGCCCCTGCTGATTGGGGCCCTAGGCCGATGCATGGCGGCGCATGCCGATCTGCCGGATGAAGAACTTGAACGTCGCTACGCCGCGATCCGCGCGGATGCGCCGCCGCCCTTCGCCACATTCCTCGACCAGGTGAAGCAGGCGCGGCACGACGGCTATGCGGTGGACGCGGACAACTTCGTTTCCGGTATCACCACAGTCTCCGCCGCGGTGCGCGATGGCGCCGGGCAGCCGGTGCTGGCGATCTCCGCTGTCGACTTGTCAGCGCGCCTGGACGCCGCGGCTGCCCAACGCCTCGGCGTGGCGCTGGCCGCCGTGGCGCAGGAGGTCGGCCGCGCCCTCGGCGCGCGCCCCGCTGGTGCAGCCGTCCTCCCAGCCGCCTGAGGTAGAGCATGGATTTCACCTTCACCCCGGAGCAGGAAGCACTGCGCGACACGGTGCGCCGCTTCGCCGAAACCGAGCTCGCCCCCCTGGTGCGCGAGGCCGACGACACCGAGGTCTTCCCGAAGCACCTGTTCCGCCGCTTCGGCGAGCTCGGCCTGATCGGCGTACGCTACCCGGCCGAGGATGGCGGCGCGGGCTTCGACAAGGTCTCGGACTGCATCCTGCGGGAGGAGATGTCGCGGGTCTGCCAGGCCTTCTCCTCCTCCTGGTCCGGGCACAGCCATCTCGGCATCTGGCCGATCTGGAAGGCGGGCACGGCGTCCCAGAAGCAACGCTTCTTCCACCCCGGCCTCGCGGGCGAGAAGATCGCCGGCTTCGCGCTGTCCGAACCTGATGGCGGATCGGACATCCGCGCCATGCGCACCCGCGCCGAGAAGGTCGAGGGCGGCTGGCGGCTGACCGGCTCGAAGCTCTACATCACCAACGCGCCGATCGCTGACTTCCTGATGCTCGCCGCACGCACAAGGCCGGAGCTGACGCCCGATGCGATCAGCCTCTTCCTCGTCGAGCTACCCAATCCTGGAATCAAGATCGACCGGCTGAAGAAGGAAGGCATCAAGGGCTCGGACACCGGCCTGCTCTACATCGACAATGCCTTCGTGCCCGATGACTGCCTGCTCGGCGAACGCGTCGGCACCTATCCGGTGGTGCTGGAAAGCCTGATCGAGAATCGTGTCGGCGTCGCCGCCAATGCCGTCGGCATGGCGCAGGGGGCGCTGGAGGCGGCGCTCGACTACGCGAAGACACGCCTCGTGCGCGGCAAGCCGATCGGGCAGTTCCAGGCCATCGCGCACAAGCTCGCCGACATGGCGGCCGAGATCGAGGCCGCGCGCTGGCTCGTCTATTATGGGGCCTGGCGCGTCGATCAGGGCACGCTCGACGCCGCGACGGCGGCGAAGGTGAAGCTCGTCGCCTCGGAATGCGCGGTGCGTGTCTCGGAAGCTGCGATCCGCATCCATGGCGGGGCGGGGCTGATGCGCGACTACCCGGTCGGGCGCATCCATCGCGATGCGCTGGTCTATGTGATCGGTGAAGGCACCTCGGAAATTCAGCGAAACCTCATCGCACGGGGGCTCGGCCTGTGACGCGGCGCGCCATCATCACCGGCGCGGCGGATACCGCGGTGGGCGAAGTGCCCGGCTCATCCTGCATGGGGCTGCATGCCGAGGCGGCCTCGGCCGCGCTTATCGATGCGGGTCTGAAGCCGTCCGACATCGACGGCGTGCTCTGCGCCTATTCCTTCACCGAGCCGCATCTGATGCTGGCCTCGGTGTTCTGCGAGTATTTCGGCATCCAGCCGGCCTATTCCGCAGCGATCCAGGCCGGCGGCGCGACCGGTTGCATCATGGCGATGCAGGCCGCGGCGCTGGTCGAGGCCGGCATCTGCCGCCACGCGCTGGTGGTGGCCGGCGACAACCGGCTGAGCGGCCTGTCGCGCGACAAGGCGGTCGCCACCCTCGCCGATGTCGGCCATCCGCAATTCGAACGGCCCTTCGGCGTGACCATCCCCGCGCTCTATGGGCTGGTGGCGCAGGCCTACATGCATGAATACGGCGCGACGCCCGAGCATATGGCGGCGATGGCGGTGAACAGCCGCACGCATGCAGCGCGCAACCCCAAGGCGCAGATGCGCAAGCCGATCACCGTGGCGGATGTGCTGGCCAGCCGCTTCATCGCCGAACCGTTGCGGCTGCTCGATTGCTGCCTGATCTCGGATGGCGGCGCCGCCCTCGTCGTCAGCGCGGCAGATGCGGCGCGGGACACCGCGAAGCGCGGCATTGCCATGCTCGGCACCGGACAGAAGAACACGCATGAGCACCTCATTGCAGCGCCGAGCCTGACCGCCTTCGGATGCCGCGACAGCGCCGCCCAGGCCTTCGGTCGCGCCGGGGTGAGGCCGTCCGATATCGACGTGGCCGAGATCTACGACAGCTTCACCATCACCCTGCTGGTCGAACTGGAATCCATTGGCTTCTTCGACAAGGGCGAGGCCGGGCCCGCCGCGCTGGCCGGCGCACTGGACCTCGGCGGCAGGCTGCCCTGCAACACCCATGGCGGGCTGATGTCCTATGCCCATTCGGGTGCGGCCGGCGGGCTGTTCCATGTGGTGGAGGCGGTGCGCCAGCTGCGCGGAGAAGCGACCGGACGCCAGGTGGGCGATGCCGAACTCGCCTTCGTCCATGGCGATGGCGGGATCCTCTCCGCCCATTGCTCGCTCGTGCTCGGGAGGCAGTGACATGACCGACAAACCGTGGCCCGTGCCGAATGCCGATACGGCGCCTTTCTGGGATGGTTGCGCGGCGGGCGAGCTGCGCCTGCAGCGCTGCACCGCCTGCGGGGCGGCGCAGTTCCCGCCGCGCGCGCTCTGCGCGCAGTGCCATGGCGCCGCGCCGGGTTGGGAGAAGTCGAGCGCGCGCGGCCGCATCGTCAGCCACACCCGGGTGCATCGGCCGCCATCGCCCACCTTCAAGGCGGACCTACCCTATGTCGTCGCGCTGGTCGCGCTCGAGGAGGGCCCGCGCATCATGGTGAACCTGCGCGACTCAGTGGCCGAGGCGCCGCGCATCGGCGATGCGGTGCGCATCGGCTTTGACCCGCCGGCCGGGCCGCATGGCATCGCGCTGCCCCACGCCGTCGCGGCGGATGCGCCGTGATCACCTATGAGGATTTCGTCCCAGGCCAGGTGATGGGCAGCCAGGCCACGCTGCTCGATGCGGTGAAGCTGCAGGCTTGGCGCGCGTTGTTTCCCGAGGATGACCTGAACGGCACGATGCCGCATGGCATGGTCGCTGCCATCGCCATGGGCGCCTATGCCGAGCTGGTGCAGCCGCGCCCACCGGGCAATGTCCATGCTGTGCAGCATTTCGACCTGTTCCGCCTGCCGCAGGCAGGGGAGACGCTGACGACGACAATCACCTGCGTCGCGAAGGAGATCCGCAAGGAACGCCGCCGCGTCACCCTGCAGATGGACTGCGCAGGCCCGGCCGGCCCGGCCTTCCGCGGCATCATGACGGTGTTGTGGGCCGCATGATGCCGGACACACTCCCCGAGATCGGCAGGATGGTCGATCGTGCCGCGATCCTCGCCTACGCCGCCATCACCGAGGATTTCAACCCCCTGCATGTGGACGAGGCCTTCGCCGCTGGCACGCCCTTCGGCAAGCCCATCGCGCACGGAATGCTGTCGCTGAACCTCGTCTGGCAGTCGCTGCGCCGCGCCTTCGGCCGGGCCATGCCGATCGCCCTCGAAGTCCGCTTCGTGCGGCCGGTGCTGCAGGACACGCACGTCATCGCCGGCGGCCGCCGGCGCGACGACGGTAGCTACGATGTCTGGGTCCGTGATGCCTCGGGCCAGGACGTGATCGTCGGCACCGCCTGGCCGGGCGGTGCCCCCACGACCAAGCCGGAACAACCGGCATGACAACACCGGAGGAGACGTCACGCATGGCCATCACCACCCGTCGCACTGCGCTTGCCGCAACGCTCGCCCCGCTGACCCTGCCGCGCGGGGCTGCCGCGCAAGCCTGGCGCCCGGCCGGCCAGATGCGCCTTCTGGTCAATGCTGCGCCCGGCGGCACCACCGACATCATGGCGCGCATGCTCTCCGCGCATCTACAGCAACGTTGGGGCGCCGCCGTGGTGGTAGAGAACAAGGGCGGCGGCGGCGGCACCATCGCGACCGCCGAGATCGCGCGCGCCGCACCCGACATGCTGAACTTGCTCACCACCAACATCGGGCCGAGCAGCATAGCCTTCTCGCTCTTCCGCAACCTGCCCTACCGGCCGGAGAGCTTCCAACCGGTCTCCAACATGATCCGCGGGCCGAATGTGCTGGTGGTGCATCCCTCCGTGCCCGCGACCACGGTGCCGGAACTGGTCGCGCTGCTGCGGCGCGAGCCGGGCAAGCTGACTTATGGCACGGCGGGCGTCGGCCAGTCGCCGCATCTCTCCGCCGCCTGGTTCCTGCAACTGGTGAACGCGCAAGCGGTGCCCTCGCACTATCGCGGCTCGGCGCCGGCGATGCTCGATCTGCTGGCGGGCAATATCCAGTTCATGTTCGACAATCTCTCGACAGCCATCCCGCATGTGCGCGGCGGACGCGTGCGCGCGCTCGCCGTCACCAGCGCCGAGCGCAACCCGGCACTGCCCGACCTGCCTACCGTCCGCGAGACGATGCCGGAGCTTGCTGAATACGAGGTGAACACCTGGTTCGGCATCCTCGCCCCGGCCGGCGTGCCGGCGGATGCGCTGCGCACGGTGAATCTCGAGATCAAGGCATTGCTCGAAATGCCGTCCACCATCGCGCGCTTCGCCGAGATGGGTGGCATGCCGGCCTATGGCACGCCCGAGGAGTTCGACGCCTTCATCCGCAGCGAGATCGCGAAATGGGCAGTCGTCGTCCGGCGCGAGGGCGTGCAACTCGACATCAACTGAGAGCCGGCCGAGGCAAGGGGAGAGGCGGGATGGGCGATCGGCCCTTCAGTGGCAAGGTCGCCGCGGTCACCGGCGGGGCAAGCGGCATCGGCGCCGCCTGCTGCCGGATGCTCGCGGCACGCGGTGCCCGGGTCGCGGTGACCGACTGCGACCTGTCGCGCGCCGAGGCCATCGCGACCGAGATCGGCGGCATCGCCATCCCACATGCATCCCTCCAGGCCCGCGCCCTTCAGGTATGACAAGCATGGCCGATCCGCTCGCCCTGTTCCGCATGATGCTGACGATCCGTGAGGCGGAACTCGCGCTCTCACGCCTGTTCGCCGATGGCGAAGTGCCGGGCTTCATTCATCTCTCGGTCGGGCAGGAGGCGGTGGCGGCGGGTATCTGCGCCGCGCTCGGGCAACAGGATTCCGTGGCCTCGACCCATCGGGGGCACGGCCACGCGCTTGCGCGCGGTATGGCGCTCGAAGGCTTCTTCGCCGAGGTCATGGCGAAAGCCACCGGCCTGTGCCGCGGGCGCGGCGGCTCGATGCATGTCGCAGATCTGCAGCGCGGCATGCTCGGAGCGAACGGGATCGTCGGTGCGGGCGCGCCGATCGCGCTCGGCGCGGCGCTGGCGCATCGGACGCGCGGCACCGATGGCGTCGCGGTCGCCTTCTTCGGAGATGGCGCGCTGGCGGAAGGCACGATGCACGAGACGCTGAACATGGCCGCCATCTGGCGCCTGCCTCTGCTGATGGTCTGCGAGAATAATGGCTGGGCCGAGTTCAGTCGGAGCGACACGCAGGTGGCGGCCAAGCTCGCGGCCTGGACCGCTGCCTATGGCGTGCGCCATGTCGAGGTGGACGGAAACGACGTCACCGCGGTGACGGAGGCGGCCACCTCGGCCGTCGCCGCTCTGCGCCGTGGCGAGGGCCCGCGCGTGATCGAAGCGCGCACCCATCGCTGGCGCGGCCATTTCGAGGGCGATCCGCAACGCTACCGTGACCCCGAGGAGGCCGGCCGCATGGCGGAACAGGACCCCATCGCCCGTACGCGCGCGGCGTTGCTCGCCGCGGGCACGGCGGAAGCCGCACTGGAAGCCGCCGAGGCCGAAACCCGCGACGCCGTCATCGCCGCCATCGCCGCCGCCCGTACCGCGCCGCCCGCAGATTGGATGGCCGCGCTGTCCGGCGTCTATGCCCCGGTGGAGGTCTGAGCCGTGGCGGAACTTCGCATGGTGCAGGCGGTCAATCGGGCCTTGACCGAGGCGATGGCGGAAGACCCGGCGGTCATCCTGCTGGGCGAGGATATCGGTGCGGCCGGCGGCCCCTTTGGCGCGACGCGCGGGCTGCTCGATCGCTTCGGGCCGGAGCGGGTGCGCGACACGCCGATTTCCGAGGCCGGGCTGGTCGGCGCGGCGGTTGGCGCGGCGCTCTCGGGGCTCAAGCCGGTCGCCGAGATCATGTTCATGGATTTCATCACCCTCGCCATGGATGCGTTGGTGAACCAAGCGGCGAAGGCGCGCTTCATGTTCGGCGGCCAGCGCGGCGTGCCGATGGTGCTCCGCACGCCGCATGGCGGCGGCCTGTCCGCCGGGCCACAGCACTCGCAATGCCTCGAAGCGTGGCTGTGCCACATCCCCGGCCTGAAGGTGGTATGCCCGGCGACGCCGGCCGATGCGCAAGCACTATTGCGGTCCGCCATTGCCGACCCCGATCCGGTCGTCTTCGTCGAGAACAAGGCGCTCTACGCCATGAAGGGCGAGGTCGAGGACGCGCCCGAAGCGGTGCCGATCGGGCGCGCGCGCATCGCCCGCGCGGGCCGGGACGCCACCATCGTCGCCTATGGCGCCGCCGTGCATTGGGCGAACGACGCCGCGACGACCCTCGCCGCCGATGGCATCGAGGCGGAGGTGATCGACCTGCGCAGCCTGCAGCCCTGGGACGAGTCGACGGTGCTCGAAAGCCTCGCGCGCACGCATCACCTCGTTATCGCGCAGGAAGCGGTCGAGGCCTTTGGCGTCGGCGCGGAGATCGCCGCCCGCATGGCCGATATCGGCTTCGACGAGCTTGACGGTCCGATCCTGCGCGTCGGCGCGCCCTTCACTCCGGTGCCCTTCGCCAAGGAGCTCGAACGCGCCTACCGCCCCGACGCCGCGCGCATCGCCGCCGCCGTCCGCCGCACGCTGGATTAGAGGACGCCCCCATGGCCGACCCCGTCATCCTCTCCGACACCAAGGGCGCCGTCGCGGTGCTCACCTTCAACCGCCCGGCCGCGTTGAACGCGATCGACGCCGCGACGCTGAAAGCCTTCGAAGCCGCCTTCATCACCGCCGAGGCCGATCCGGCCGTGCGCGTCATCGTCATCACCGGCGCGGGGGACAAGGCCTTCGTTGCCGGTGGCGACATTGGTGATCTCGAAAGCCGCCAGGGCCTCGCGCACTACCTCGAATTCGGGGAGGAACTGCACCGCGTCTTCAGTCGTGTCGAGGCCTGCGACAAGCCGACCATCGCCGCGGTGAACGGCTTCGCGCTTGGCGGCGGGACCGAGCTGCTGCTCTGTACCGATATGCGCCTGGTCGCGGATACCGCGCGGCTCGGCCTGCCGGAGATCAATCTCGGCCTGTTCCCCGGTGCCGGCGGCACCCAGCGACTGATCCGCGAAATCGCGCCCTGCCGGGCTCGGGAGATGATGTTCACCGGCAGCCAGATCACGGCGCAGGAGGCGGTGGAGATCGGCCTGTGCAACCGCGTCGTCCCGAAGGCGGAGTTGATGGCCGAGGCGATGAAGCTCGCCGAGCGCTGCGCCGCCAAGTCACCGCTGATCCTCAAGCTGTTGAAGCGCACGCTGCGCCAAGGCGCGCAGATGCCTCTGCCGCAGGCCCTCGCGCATGAGCAGGCGATGATCGGCCTGGTGCTCGACGCCGCCGATGCACATGAGGGCTGCCGCGCCTTCCTCGAGAAACGCCCCGCCGCCTTCACGGGGCGCTGAGGCGATGGCGACGTCCGCCGAGATCGTGATGCCGAAGCTCGGCCTTACCATGACCGAAGGGCTGCTTGCCGAATGGCGGGTGGCACCCGGCGCGCGGGTGGCGGCGGGCGACATCCTCTTCGTCGTGGAGACGGAGAAGATCGCGACCGATGTGGAGGCCAGTGGCGAGGGCGAGATCCTCGACCTCCTCACCCCCGCCGGCAGCACCGTGTCGGTTGGCACGCCGGTGGCACGCTGGACCGGGGCCGCATCGGGATCGTCCGAAGTGGTCACCGCCGCCCCTGCCGATCTGGCGGAAGCATCGCCACCGCCGCCGCCCCGGCGGGCCCCCGGGGACGGGCGCGTCCTGGCGACGCCGCTCGCGCGACGGTTGGCGAGGGAGCGCGGGATCGACCTCCTGGGCCTCGCCGGCAGCGGTCCGCGCGGCCGGATAAAGGCGAAGGACGTGCCGCAAAGCGCGCCGCCGGCCGCACCCGCAGATGACGAGATCATTGCGCTCGACCGCGTGCGCGCCGCCTCGGCCCGGCGTCTCACCCAGGCCAAGCAGGAGATGCCGCATTTCTATGTCGGCGCGACGGCAGAGATCTCCCGCCTGCTCGCCCTGCGCGACGAGTGGCGCGAGATTCAGGGCGCGCCGCGTCTGACCGTGACGCATGCGGTGCTCGCTGCCATGGGACGCGCGTTGCTCGCCATGCCGGAACTGAACCGCGTCTGGGCAGGCGAGGGCTGGCGGCGCCTCGCGATGCCCGATGTCGGCCTGGCCATGGATACGCCGCGCGGCCTCTTCGCCCCCGTGCTGCGGGATGTCGGCCGCATGGCGCTGGACACGCTGGCGAAGCGTGCCAGCGCGCTGGTGGACCGTGGCCGCGCCGGGCAGCTTACCCCCGATGAACTCGAAGGCGGCAGCATCACACTCTCGAATGTCGGGATGTTCGGGGCGCGCTTCCTGGTGCCCATCGTCAATCCCGGACAGTCGATGATCCTCGGGCTCGGTGCGATGGAGTCGCTGTTCCGCCCCGACGTCAACGGTGCACCCGCGTTGCGCCGGGAAGTGACACTCGTCCTGTCCGCCGATCACCGTGTGCTGGACGGCGCGGCCGCCGCCGCCTTCCTCGCGCGTATCGTCGCCTGCCTGGAGAGGCCGCTGGCCCTGCTGCGCCCGCCGACCGAAGAGAGGATCTGAATCATGGAGTTCCGGCTCTCCGAAGCCCAGTGCATGCTGGTCGACACCGCCCGCAAGGTCGGCGAACGCTTCGGCCCCGAATACTGGCGCGACCTTGATGCGCGGAAGGCCTATCCGGCCGAGGCATGGGCCGCGATCTGCGAGGCCGGTCTGTGCGGCATCACCTTGCCGGAGGAATATAGCGGCTCGGGCCTCGGCATGCTTGAGATGGCGCTGGCGATCGAGACGCTGACCGCCACCGGCGCTGGCGCGACGCTGGCGCAAATGTTCATGCTCAACCCGATCTTCGGCGGCGTCAGCATCGCGAAGTTCGGGACGGAGGCGCAGAAGCAGGCGCTGCTGCCCGGTCTGGCAGCGGGCGAGATCACCTTCTGCATGGCACTGACGGAACCCGATGCCGGCACCAACAGCCTGGAGGTCCGGACCTTCGCGCGTGTCGACGGCAATGGCTGGCGCTTGAACGGCCGCAAGGTGTGGATCACCGCGGTCCCGCAGGCCAGCCGGATGCTGGTGGTGGCGCGCACACGCAAGGTCGAGGAGGTGCAGCGCCGCACCCAGGGCATCAGCCTGTTCATGATCGAACCCGGTCGTGCCGGCGTCAGCCACGCGCCGATCGACAAGCTGGGCACCAACACGCTGCCATCCTCCTCGGTTTTCTTCGACGATGTGCGCCTCGAGCCGGACGACCTGGTCGGCACGCTGGATGATGGCTGGTCGGCGCTGCTCGACGTGCTGAACACGGAGCGGATCGTGACCACCGCCGGGCTGGTCGGCACGGTGGAACTCGCGATCCGCAGCGCCGTGGACTATGCGCAGGGGCGCAAGGTGTTTGGTGGCAAGCCCATCGCCTCCTATCAGGGGCTGCAGTTCCCGCTCGCCCAGGCACATGCGCTGGGCGAGGCGGCGCGGCTGCTGAACCATAAGGCGGCGGCGCTCTGCGACATCGGGGAGGCGTACGGCTCCGCCGCTAACCAGGCGAAGCTGCTGGCCGCTCAGGCCGCGGCGCAGGCAACCGAACGCGCCATGCAGACCATGGGCGGCATGGGCTATGCGAAGGAATTCGACGTCGAACGCCTGTGGCGCGACGCTCGCCTGTTCCGCTTCGCGCCTGTGTCCGAGGAAATGGTGCTGAACTTCATCGCCATCCACGATCTGGGCATGCCGCGCGGCTACTGAGGGGGCCTCGTCATGCTCAACCTGTCCGCCTTCGTCGCCTTCCATGCGCGGCGGCGGCCGGATGCGCTTGCGATCGCCTATGAGAGCCAGCGCATCACCTATGCCGGGCTGCAGCGGCGCATCGAGGCCCTGTCGGCGCTGATGGCCGTGCGGGGCGTCGGCGCCGGGCAGGTGGTGGCCGCCTTCATGAAGAACTCCACCGCCTTCGTGGAGATCGCCATTGCCGCCAGCCGCATCGGCGCGGTCTTCCTGCCGATCAACTTCCGCCTCGCCCGCGACGAGGTCGCCTATATCCTCGACAATGCGGGCGCGCGGCTCGTCTTCGCGGACGCCGAATTCGGCGTGATCGTTGAAGGGCACCCAGGCCTCGTGCTGCTGGACGCCGCGGCGCAGGAGGATCCGACACGCCTTGTCCCGCAGGGGCTCGCCGTGCCGCCACCGGCCGCACGGCAGGAAGACGACCTGTTCCGGCTGATGTACACCTCCGGCACGACGGACCGCCCGAAGGGGGTCGCGCATTCCTACGGCAATTTCTACTGGAAATGCATGGAGCATGTCGTCGCGCTCGGTCTGAGTTCCGCTGACCGGCTGCTCATCGTCGGGCCGCTCTACCATGTCGGCGCCTTCGACCTGCCGGGTCTCGGGGTGTTGTGGGTGGGCGGCACGCTTCACATCCTGCGCGAATTCGATGCCTCCGCGGCGATCACCACCATCGCGCGCGAGAGTCTGACGGGTGCGTGGATGGCCCCGGTCATGCTCTCGCGCACCCTTGAGCTCGGCAACCCGGACGGGCTCGATCTCTCGACGCTGCGCTGGTGCATCGGGGGCGGCGAGAAGACACCCGAGGGGCGCATCCGCGCCTTTACCGGCCTATTCCCCAATGGCCGCTACATTGACGCCTATGGCCTCACCGAAACCTGCAGCGGCGACACGATGATGGAAGCTGGTTGGGAGATCGCGAAAATCGGATCGACCGGCCGCGCCACGCCGCATGTCGAGATCACGATCCGCGACGACGCCGGCGGCACTCTGCCGGCCGGCCAGGAGGGCGAGGTCTGCCTGCGTGGCCCAAAGGTCTTCAAGGGGTACTGGAAGGATCCGGCCAAGACCGCGGCGTCGTTCCATCCCGATGGCTGGTTCCGCAGCGGCGATGTCGGCTACCTCGATGCCGATGGCTTTTTGTTCCTGACCGATCGCAGGAAGGACATGATCATTTCCGGCGGCGAAAACATCGCAAGCTCGGAGGTGGAGCGCGTCCTCTATGGGATGCCCGAAGTCAGCGAAGCGGCGGTGATCGGTGTGCCGGATCCGCGATGGGGCGAGGCACCGGTCGCGGTCATCGTGCTGCGGGAGGGTTCACGGCTCGACCTCGCTGCGGTGCAGGCGCATTGCCGCGCGCACTTGGCCGGTTTCAAGGTGCCGCGGGCACTGGAACTGAGGGAGGCACTGCCGCGCAACCCTTCGGGCAAGATACTCAAACGCGTGTTGCGCGAGGATCTGGCGCGCAAGGCGTAGGCCGGCGTACCGCTGCACGCAGGACGACATCCCGGTAGGCTCAACACGGGGATGCGCGATGGCCGTGCACCACCGCTCTCAGCGAGACGACGCGCGCGCCTTACCTGCCCCCGATTGGGGATCCAAGGGCTATAAGAGAGGCGGCCCAAGTTCTTCCCTGGCCGTCTGGCCCCGCCTACGCTCCGGCAGGGCCAGACGGCCAGGCCAGAACACCAGCCAAGTCTCTCATAGCGCTTGGATCCCCAATCGGGGGCAGGTCAAGCGGCGGACCGGCCGTAGCCTTCGCCGTGGTATCGTTCGGCTGCGTGGCGGCGCGACGGCGCGGATCCGGAGGCGATTTGGACTTGCCGATTTTCGACAATCGTCCCAGGCTGCCCGAATGGAGATTGCAAGCAGCCTGGCGCAAATCACCGCACGTCGATCCGCCCATACGCGATCCATTCCCGACATCGTCGCGGAGACGTTGCGGGAGGGGATCCTGACCGGATTGCTGCCGGCGGGGATGCAACTCAAGCAGGACCACCTCGCCCGTCACTTCGGCACCAGCCGCGCGCCGGTACGCGAGGCTCTACAGATCCTGGCCGGCGAAGGCCTGCTGACGGTCAGCCGTCACCGGGGCATCGCCGTCGCGGAAGCGGATGCCGCCGATCTTCAGGAGATAGCGGAAATGCGGGCGATGCTCGAAGGGCATGCGCTGAAGCTTTCTGCGATGCGGTTGACCGAAGGCGATCTCGGTGAGGCGGCTTCGATCCTCGATGAGGCAGAGGCGACGCCGGCCGACCCGCTGCGGCAGTCCGATCTTCATTGGCGCTTCCATCGCCTGCTGATGGCGCGGGCCGAAAGGCCACGCATCCTCGCCCAGGTCGACCACCTTCACATCGCGATATCGCGCTACCTGCTGCCGGCCTGGACCGAGGTGGGATTGTCCGGGGACTGGGTTGCATCGCATCGCGCGCTGCTCGCGCTGCTCCGGCGCGGAGAGGCCGTGGAGGCCGCAGCCATGAATGCTCGCCAGATCGAGGAGGCGCGCACCCGCGTCTCCGCCTGGCTTGCGCAAAAGGAGAAGACTGGATGAGCGACGGATTCGACACGCATATCGCAGCGGAGGACAAGCGCGTGCTGACCTTCGACTGCTACGGCACGCTGATCGATTGGGAAAGCGGCATCATCGCGACCGTGCGGCCTTGGCTTGAGGCGGCGGGAAGGGCTGAGATTCCTGACGATCTCGTGCTTTCGGCCTTTGCGCTGCACCAGGCGCGGCATCAGCAGACGCGTCCGGCGCTTCTCTATACCGAGGTGATGGCAAGGACCTGGGCCGACATCCAGGCAAGTTTCGGTCTGCCCGAAGACGCGGAGCAATGCGCGGCCTTCGCGCGATCGTGCGGCGACTGGCCGCCATTCCCGGATACCGTCTCTGCCCTGCGGCGGCTGTCGACCCGCTTCGCCCTTGCGATCCTGTCCAATGTCGATGAGGCGTCGCTTGCGCGTAGTCTGGTCCGGCTGGAAGTACCCTTTCTGCTGACCGTCACGGCCGAGCGCGTAGGCTCCTACAAGCCCGGACTGCCGCATTTCGAGACGGCTTTCGAGGATCTCGCGGCGCGGGGCTACGACCGGGGTTCCATCCTGCATGTCGCCCAGAGCCGGCACCATGACGTGGAACCTGCGGCGAAGCTCGGCCTGCCGGTGGTGTGGGTGAATCGTCGCTACGGTCAGCGCGGTACCGGCGCCACGATTGCAAACGCAGCGGTGCCGACAGCGCGGGTGCAGAGCCTTGCCGCACTTGCTGACGCCTTGGCGGTTTGATTTTCGACAATCGACAAAATAGGAGTCTGCACATGCGTCTTCTTGCCGCTTTGCTGTTCGCCGGCGCGGCGTTGCTGCGCCCGGCCGCAGCCCAGACGTCGATTCCGGCTCCGACGCTCGATGCGGTGCGGGCCCGCGGGCATTTGATATGCGGAACCGCGCCCAATCTGCCGGGCTTCGCGGCCGTCGACGGACGCGGCGAATGGGCCGGGCTGTATGTGGACGTATGCCGCGCCGTCGCCGCCGCGGTGTTCGGGGACGCGAGCCGGGTTCGCTATGTCGCCACCACGACCCAGAACCGGCTGCCGATGCTCCAGACCGGTGAGATCGATATCCTGGCCTCCAACACGACCTGGACCCTGACGCGCGAGGCGAGCCTCGGCCTCGAGTTCACGGGCGTTACCTTCTATGACGGACAGGGCTTTCTGGTGCGGCGCTCGCTGGGCGTCACCTCCGCACGGCAACTCGCAGGCGCGACGGTTTGCGTGCAGCCCGGCACCACGACGGAATTGAACCTTGCCGATTACTTCCGGCGCAACGCCATGCAACTGACGCCGCTGGTGATCGACACGCTGGAGGAAGTGCGCAGCGCCTTCCTCAGTGGGCGCTGCGACGCCTATACCATCGGCCGCGCCGCGCTCGCCGCGTTCCGTGCCGGGCTCGGGGGCCAGGCGGACGAGTTCGTGCTGTTGCCGGAAGTGATTAGCAAGGAACCACTCGGCCCGGTGGTGCGGAAGGGTGACCAGCGCTGGTTCGACCTTGTGCGCTGGTCGGGCTTCGCGCCATTGCTGGCCGAGGAGTTCGGCATCACCTCGTCCAATGTGGAAGCGCGGTTGAACGACCCTGATCCCGAGGTGCAGCGTTTTCTTGGTCGTTCCGGCGGCTTTGGCACCATATTGGGGGTGCGCGACGACTGGGCCTTCCAGATCGTGCGTCAGGTCGGCAACTACGCAGAATCCTGGGATCGCAACGTCACCCCGCTTGGTCTCGATCGCGGTGTGAATCGTCTGTGGACGGATGGCGGTATCCATTATCCACCACCCGCTCGCTGACAATCCGTCTGGAAGCGCGGCAGTCGGCGCGCTTCCCAATGCGGCGCGGCTCCGGCTCGCTCGGGCGGTCTCGGAAGGCCGTCTCGTCGAGCAACGCGCTTAAGCCGAGCGGCCTGGAAGCGGCCGCCCGGCAGCGCGGATCACCGGAAGGGGATCGCGTACATCAGTCCACCGCTGGTCCACAGGCCGTTCAGCCCGCGCTGTAGCTTGAGCGGGCTGGCCTGGCCGACATTGCGTTCGAAGATTTCGCCATAGTTCCCGACAGAACGGATCGCCGCGAGCGCCCAGCCATTGTCGAGGCCGAGACGCGAGCCGAACTCGCCGCTGCGGCCGAGCAGCCGCTGCACTGTGGCATCCGTGCTCTCGGCGGCCATGCGTTCGGCATTGCCCTGAGTCACGCCGTACTCCTCGGCCTCGACCAGCGCATAGTGGACGGAGGTGACAATGTTCGCCCAGGCGTCATCGCCGTTGCGCACGAAGGGGCCCAGCGGCTCCTTGCTGATCGTCTCCGCCAGCACCACGAACTGCGCGGGATCCGGTGCGACGGTGCCGATCACGCCGGCCAGCGCCGAGGCGTCCTGCGTCATGGCGTCGCAGCGGCCCGCGAAGAAGGCCTGGTACATGGTGTCGATGCGTTCGAACACCACGGGCTGGAAGCGGATGTTGCGGGCCCTGAAGGTGTCGTTCAGGTTGAGTTCATGCGTGGTGCCCTGGGCGACGCAGATCGTCGCGCCGTCCAGGTCCTGGACGCGCTGCACATTCGCATCGCGCCGCACGACAAAGCCCTGGCCATCGTAGAAGTTCACCGGAAGCTGCCGCAGTCCGAGCGTATTCCCGCGCAGGAAGGTCTGGGTGGAGTTGCGCAGCAGTACGTCGATCTCGCCCGATTGCAGCGCCGTGAAGCGGTTCTGCGCGGTGAGGGTGACGAAGCGCACCTTGGTCGCATCCCCGAGCACGGCGGCAGCAATCGCGCGGCAGTAATCGGCATCGAGGCCGCGGAACTCGCCGCGGCTGTCGGGCGCGGAAAAGCCCGCGAAGCCCTGGCTGATGCCACAGGCGAGGGTGCCGCGCTGGCGTATGGTGTCGAGCGTGGCGGCCGAGGCTGCCCCGGCCCAGCCGGCCAGCGCGGCGGCCGCAGCGATGATGAAACGGCGCTTCATGTCGTTCTCCTTGGTTGGATGTCAGCGCAGCGAGGCGATGGCCGCATCGACGGCTTCTCCGAGCCGATCGACGATCAGGTCCACCTCGGCGGGCGAGACGATGTAGGGCGGGGCGAGCAGCACGTGGTCGCCGCACCGTCCATCCGCGGTGCCGCCCGATGGGTAGCAGGCCAGGCCGCGTGCGAAGGCTTCCTTCCTGATGCGTGCGTTGAGCTGCAGCGCGGGGTCGAAGGGATCACGGGTTGCGCGATCGGCCACCAGCTCGATGGCGCGGAACAGGCCACGGCCGCGGATGTCCCCGACATGACGGTGATTGCCGAAGCGTTCGACCAGCTTCTCCTCGAGCCGTCCACCCATGGCGATCACGTTGTCGAGCAGCCGATCCTCGCGGATCACCCGCTGAACTTCGAGCGCCGCGGCGCAGGCGATCGGGTGCGCGAGATAGGTATGGCCATGCTGGAAGGCGCCGGAGCCCGCCTCGATCGCCGCGACGATGCGCTCCGAGACCAGCACCGCGCCGATCGGCTGGTAGCCGCCGCCGAGGCCCTTCGCCACGGCCTGGATGTTGGGTGCGACGCCTTCCTGTTCCCAGGCGTGGCGCGTGCCGGTACGGCCCATACCGGACATCACCTCGTCGAGGATCAGCAGCGCGCCGTGACGGTCGCAGATCGCTCGCACCGCCTGGAAATAGCCGGCGGGCGCGGTGACGCAACCCGCCGTCGCGCCGACCACGGGCTCGGCGATGAAGGCGGCGACGGTGTCGGGGCCGAGGCGCTGGAACTCCGCCTCCAACTCTGCCGCGAGGCGCGCGACGAAGCCGGCCTCGTCCTCGTCCGCGCGTTGCTCGCGATAGGCGAAGGCGGGGGAGACATGGCTGAAGGCGGGCGAAAGCAGCGGCGCATAGGGCGCGCGCCGCCAGGCATTGCCGCCGGCCGCCAGCGCGCCGAGCGTGTTGCCGTGATAGCTCTGCCGCCGCGCGACGATGTGGCTGCGCTGCGTTTGGCCGATCTCGACGAAATATTGGCGGGCGAGCTTCAGGGCGGCTTCCACTGCTTCCGACCCGCCCGAGACGAAATAGGCCTGGCAGAGGCCGCCAGGCGCGTCCCCGACCAATTCGTCCGCCAGCGCCTCAGCCGGTTCCGAAGTGAAGAAGGATGTATGCGCGTAGCAGAGCTTGCCGGCCTGCGCCTGAATCGCCGCGACGATGCGCGGGTGCTGATGGCCGAGGCAGGAGACTGCCGCGCCACCAGAGGCGTCCAGCACCTCCCGCCCGCCCTGTTCGACGAGCCAGACGCCGTGGCCACCGACAGCCATGGGCGGAGCGAGGCGGGAAGAGCGATGCAGCACGAGCGTTCGGCGCGGCTGCATGGCGGCGATGGGGGTGTCCATCATGCGGAGGGATCCACTTCAGGGAGGTATTGGGATTGCGCGGCAAGCCGCGCCTCGCTGTCGCGCAGGCGCTCGAACGCAGCGGGGCCGCCCAATACGAATGACGCCGCGACGAGAGCCTGCGCGGTAGCGATCGCACCCGTCAGGCTTGGGAAGAAGCCGGGGCCCGTGGCGGCGTCGAACAGCAGCAGGTGGTCCGCGCCTTCGGCCATCGGCGCGGTTGGAGTATCCGCTATCGCGATCACGATGCATCCCGCTGCGCGCGCCATCCGAGTGGCGAGCACCGAGGAGCGCGAATAGGGTGCAAAGCCGATCACCACCATGGCGTCGCCACGGCGGAAGGCGCCATGATCGAGATCCTCGGGTCCGCTACCGCCGACGAGGCGAACCTCATCGGGACGGAAAAGGCGGAGTTGGTAGTGCAGGAGCTGCGCGACGCTGTGGCAGGACCGGAAGCCCGCCGACCAGACGCGTGGCGCACGGCATAGCGCCTCGGCCGCCGCGGCAATCGGGTCGGCATCGAGTCGGGCGAGGCCAGCGGCGTCGGCCGCCAGCATCGCCCTCGGGACCGAGGCCGCCGCCCCTCCCTTGGCGTCGGCGTCCAGCTGGGCGCGGCGGGAATAGGGGCCCTCGGCGCCATTCCGCCGCACCTCGATCATCGCGTCGCGCAACGCATCCCAGCCGGCATAGCCGAGCGCCTGGGCGAGGCGCGTGAAGGTGGCTGGGTTGGTCCCGGCTGAGGCAGCAAGGTCGCGCATCGACCGCGTGGCGACGTCGAAATCGTGACCCAGCACGAAGCGCGCGGCTTCCCGGAGCTTTGGCGGCAGTTCGGGCAGGGCGCGACGCACGAGGTCGAGCGGTGGCGGCGGCGACATAAGACAAATGTTTCATACTTTGCAACTTCACGCAACGAATGTTTCATTCGGGGGCAACCGAGCGCCTGCCTTGCGTTCGGGCCAGCCAAGTGCGGGTCGGCTCCAGCCGGGCCCGATCCAGCGCAGGATCGGTGGCATGGGCGTCACGCTGCAGCAGTTGCGCGTCTTTACTATCGTGTACGATGTGCGCGGCTTCGCGCTCGCCGCAGCCGCGATCCATATGACGTAGTCAGCCGCGAGCAAGCTATGCGCGGAACTGGAAGCCAATCTGGGCATCCAGCGTTCGAACGCAGCGCGCGCCAGGTCGTGCCGCTCGATGCTGCAGCCGAGCTTTACGACGACGCGCGCAGGTGCTGAGGACGCTGTGCGAGGCCGAGAGGAGCCTCGACAGCTATCGCAACCTGGATCACGGCATGGTCCGCCTCGCTTGCTCGCCGATGATGGCCTATGGGCTACTGCGCAGCGTGTTGGCCGGCTTCGCGGCGCAGCATCCCGCCAATCGCGGCAGCGCGATGGCGGCTTCACGGCCTTCCTCGACAGCGCCTACGGCATCTCTGGTCTCAGCGCGGGCCTCATCGCCGGGCAATTCGGCTACGCGGCGGTCTACCTGTTCAGCGCCGCCTGCGCGCTGGTTGGTGCGGCGGTGGTCCTCGCCGCGCGCCGAGCCCGATCCTGACGCACGGGAGACCATCATCATGCCACGCATCGTCATCTGCGGCTCGTCCACCGGGCTCGGCCCGATGGCCGCCGAATTGCTGGTCGGGCCGGGGCCCCGGGTCGTGCTGCACGGCCCACAGCGCCCGACGCACGGAGGATGCACGCGCAGCCCTGCAGCAGGCTGAAGCCGTGGTCATCGGCGATGTGGAGACCACCCGCCGGCACGAAGGAGGTCGCCGCGCAGGCCAATGTGCTCGGCCGCTTCGACGCGGTGATCCACAACGCTGTCGGCTATCGCGAGGCCCTGCGCGTCACGACAGATGGCCTGCCGCATGTCTTCGCCATCAACACGCCGCCGGCCTATATTCTGACGGCGCTGATGGAGTGGCCGAAGCGGCGCTGGTACGGATCGGCGGTCTATGCCGAAAGCAAGCTGCACGACGCCATGCTGGCCTCCGCCGTCGCGCGGCGCTGGCCGGAGGTAGTGTCCAGCGCGCTCGAACCCGGTTGGGTACCGACCCGGATGGGCGGACCTGGTGCTCCGGACGACATGGACCAGGCGCATCATGCGCAAGCCTAGCTGGCGGGGCGGAGCCGAATGGCCGCCGGCGCATCTCCCCGCTTCTGAGGTGGCGGCTTCGTCGGGCGGAAACGTATGTCGATGAGAATATCAGCGAACGCATCACTTTTGGTGATCTCGCTGGCGTTGGCGGGTTGAGCGAGTTGCATTTCGCCGCGCAGTTCAAGCGCCCCACCGGGCAGCGGCCGGTCTTGCGGGAGGCGATCGTGGCCTTGGCGCGATCCCGCGCTGGTAATCGGAAAGCCCGCCAGCCGCTGCCGCGATAGGAAGGGCGATGTGGGGAGGAGCCCGGACAGCCATGATCGGTCACGCAGACAGCATAGTGCTTCTTCCGAAGGGCCACGCCGGGCAGTGCTGCCCGGTCGCCGAGGAAGTGCCTGTGGCCCTGACCTACAACGGCGTGTCCCACGCGGTGATGATGGCCACGCCGCAGGATCTCGAGGACCTCGCCCTCGGCTTCTCTCTGACGGAAGGCCTCATCGCGGGCAGCCACGAAATGCTGGATATCGAGGTGACGCCAGCTTGCCGCGGCATGGTCGTGGCGATGACCGTCACCCATGAGCGCTTCGCCGCGCTGCTGTCGCGGCGGCGGAACCTGGTCGGGCGGACCGGCTGCGGCCTGTGCGGCGTCGAAAGCCTAGACCAGATCCGGCTTGGCGGCGACGCGGTCGGGGCGGGCCCGATCCTTCCCGGCGATGCGATCCGCCGCGCCATGGCGGCACTGCCGGGCCGGCAATTGCTGCGCAACAGCGACCATGCCGTGCACGCCGCGGCCTGGGCATCGGCCCGTGGCGACATTCTGCTGCTGCGCGAGGATGTCGGCCGGCACAATGCGCTCGACAAGCTGATCGGCGCCATGGCCGCCGAAGGATGGGATGCCGCGGAAGGCTTCGCGCTCATTACCAGCCGCTGCAGCTACGAGATGGTGCAGAAGGCCGTGACCGCCGGCATCGGCGTGCTCATCGCCATGTCGGCGCCGACGCAGCTGGCGCTGGATGTGGCGACGGAGGCAGGGGTGACGCTGGCGGCCTGGGCGCGCGGCGACCGCTGGACGCTCTGCACGCATCCCCATCGCGTCTTGCCGGCGTAGCGGCCACTCATCGGCGGAGCAGCGGCGCCGCCCGCAGGATGGCGGCGGCGGCGCGATCCACCTCGGCCTCGGTAGTGAAGCGGCCGAGACCGAAGCGCAGGCCACCCAGCGCCTCCTCCTCCGTCATTCCAATTGCCCGCAGCACGGGAGATGGATGCAGCACGGCGGAGCCGCAGGCCGAGCCGGAAGAGATCGCGACGTCGTCGCGGAGCAGATGGATCAGGTCCCGCGCCACCAGCCCCGGCCAGCCGATATTGAGGCTCCCCGACAGCCGGAAACGCGTCCCGCCATGCACCCGCAAGCCCGGCAGCGCGGCCAGGCGATCGAGTAGCCGGTCGCGCAGCATGGCGAGGCGCAGAGACTCTTCGGGCATCGCCGCCTGCGCAATTGCCGCCGCGGCGCCAAAGCCTACGATCAGCGGTACGGGCAGCGTGCCGGGCCGAAAGCCGTGTTCTTGCCCGCCGCCAAAGAGGATGGGACGAAGGTGCCGTCGCGCCGGACGGGTCACGACGAGCGCCCCGACACCCTTCGGGCCATGGAACTTGTGCGCGGAGAGGCTCAGGAAGTCGGCCCCCAGCGCGGGCATCGAGACCGGGATGCGCCCGACCGCCTGCGTGGCATCGACATGGAACAGGATTCCATGTTGCCGCGCCAGGATGCCGATCTCGGCCAGCGGCTGGATGGTGCCGATCTCGTGGTTCGCGAGGGAGATCGAGATCAGGCCGGTGCCGGGACGGATCGCCGCCGCGACCTGCGCCGGATCGATGCGGCCCTCGCGATCGACGGGAAGGATGCTGACAGGGTCGCCGCGGCGTTCGCGCTCCGCAGCGCAGGCAACGATGGAAGCGTGTTCGATGCCGGTCGTGATCACGTGCGGCCCTGCGGCATCGGCACTGCCCATCAGGGCGAGGTTATTCGCTTCGGTCGCGCCCGACGTAAAGACGACCTCGGCAGGCCGCGCGCCGATCAGGGCGGCGACCTTGGACCGTGCTGCCTCCACCGCTTCCTGCGCACGCCAGCCATGCCGATGCTCGGCCGAGCCGGCATTGCCGAAGAAGGTGTCGAGGTAAGGCAACATGGCTTCCCGCACGCGAGGATCGAGCGGCGTCGTCGCGTGGTGGTCTAGATAGATCGGCATGTGCGTCGCGGTGGTGTCCGGTCCGGCCTGCCATCCTGCATTCATGCCATCCTCCGCTTGTTGTCGGCCATGTCGGCGGCCGGCCGCGAGCAACCGATCAATGCGTGGCGGGAGTGGTCGGCATGGTGATACTGTCACCCATTGTACAGATATGCCTTCCTTGCGGTGATACCGCCCGGTGCCCGATATTCAGAGCACCCCAACGCGCAATCGGCCACTATTGTTGTCGATGCACCACGCCGTTGGCTTCCCGCGCCTCATGGTTCCTTGCCATTCCTCACGGCAATGCCGCGGACGTCTGGCGCCTTCCCAGCCACCCTGGGCGTGCAGCATCCGGCGCCAGGATGCGAAGCATTGCTTCACGCGCCGCGCGGTCGCGCTGCCTTTTCATCGACCAAAGCGTGCATGAGCTGAAGTTCGATGGTGTCTCCATCAACGGGCTTGTCGAGATAGGCCCGGGCGCCGGCCTGCATGACCTGACGACGGATAACCTCGGTGGGAAAGGCGGTCAGGAAGATGATCGGGATCGAGCGGCCCGATTCCACCAGCACCGCCTGAAGCTCCGGCCCGGTCATGCCCGGCATCTGCACGTCCAGGATGAGGCAGGCGGGTTGGGGCTGCGCATCGTCACCGAGAAACTCTCTCGCCGAACCATAGCAACGCACGGCATAGCCCAGCGACCGCAACAGGCTCGATAGCGCACCCTGCACGGCCTCGTCATCATCGATGACAGCCACCAGGGGAACAGGATTCATCCGGATCACACTTCCGCGCCGCATCATGAGGGGCAGCGTCCGATGCGCGGCGTGACTGCTCATGCCATGGCGCCAGCGAGCCTGGAACTATACGGAGGTTTACAGGACGCTTGTCAGGGGTGCGGCAGGCCGAGCGCCTCGGCCTGCCGCACCAGATCGGCGAGCGAGCGTGCCTGCGTCTTCCGCATGGCATTGCCGCTATGGATCTTCACGGTGATGTCGCTGAGCCCGAGAATGCCCGCGACCTGCTTGTTCATCAGCCCAGCGACGACATGGATCATCACGTCGCGCTCTCGCGGCGACTAGGTATCATAGCGGCCGCGGAGATGATCCTCTGCCTGCGCCTCGTGACGCCGAAGCCGGCCCCGCGCGATTGCGGCCGTGGCGACGTCCAGCAGGTCCGGGTCAAGGAAGGGCTTGGCGAGCAAATCCACGGCGCCCGCGTTCATGGCGCGGGCGCTTATCGGGATGTCGCCATGGCCGGTCATGAAGACGATGGGCAAAGCAATGCCAATGCGAGCGAGCTCGGCCTGGAGGTCGAGGCCGCTGATTCCCGGCAGCCGGACATCGAGGATGATGCGGCCGGGCAGGTCCGGCAGAGCCATTGCGAGGAGTTTGACTGACCAGCCATGAAGCCGGGTCGCGAAGCCGACTGAGCGGAACAGGTTGTCAAGCGATTCACGCACCATCGTATCGTCGTCGACGATGCTAACCATCGTCTCCGGCGCCGGCTTCTGCGGCGGCGCGCCGCCCTGGACCGAACGCATCATGCCGCCACAGCCATCCATGATGGCCGCCGGCAGGCATAGGGTGAACGTGCTGCCCTCGCCCAGGCGGCTCTCGACGGAAGGCCCACGGCCATGTGCCTCGGCAGTGGCACGGCAGATCGCGAGCCCATGCCCATTCCTTCCTCGCTCGTCGCGAAGAACGGCTCGAAGAGCCGTTGTTGGTCTTCCGGCGCGATGCCGGGACCTGTATCGCTGACCGTGATCAGGACGCGGTCGGGGCCATCGCGGCGCGCGGCGATGCGCAAGCGCCGAGACGCCGACTGTTCGGCCATGGCCTGGCTCGCATTGACCATCAGGTTCACGGGGATCTGCTGGAGCCGGAGGCGGTCGCCACCCAGCGCCGGCAACTCGGCGGCGATCTGACTGGCGCGACGGCCCCAACCGACGATGCGCCCAATCGACTGCTCGACTTCCGCTAGGTCGGGCAGGTCGCGACGCAACCAGCGCAGGCCGGTTTCGCCACTGGTGACGACCGCTGTCAGGGGCTGGTTCACCTCATGCGCGATGGAGACCGATCGTTCGCGAAGCGTCGCCGCACGCGTGGCACGGGCGAACTCTGCCTGAGCGTGGAGCAGCGCGTGCTGCGCCTGTCGGCGTTCGGCGATGTCTACGACGGAGATCAGCACGGTGCCCTCGGGTCCGTCGGGCGGCAGGAAGGTGACGGTGAACAGCGCGGGGAAGGGGCTCCCGTCCGTTCGATGGATCTCTGCTTCCGCCTCAAAGAAGGCGTCGCCTCGTAACCAGGCGTCGAGCGCATCAAAGGAGACACGGTCGCTTGCCATCAGCAGGTTGCTTGCTGCGGTCGTGCCGCGGTGAAGCATGGTCAACATGACGGGATGGACGTCGACGGTGCGGCACAGAGCGCGCAAGCACCCGATGGCGGGCGGGCTGCGCTTGGCGGATGGCACAGGCTCTACGCTCAGCGCCTTGCGGATAGCGCGCTAATCCTGCTCCACGACGCCGGTGCGGCTGGAGTCGAACATGCGGCATCGCGGCGTTCGCTGCGTGACAGAGCATCGGCAGCGGCCTGACTTTGCAGCACCAGCGGCGCAGCGATGGCAACGGCAAAGAGGCTGACGGAGGCCGGGAGGGTCGATGAGCCGATATGCCGAAGCCCAAGCATGTCGACATGGACGATCATGGTCGGCGGGATTGCCCCGCTGGTGGCGATAAGGATATCGCGCCGCCGCCCCCAGCGCCCGGCGATCAGCATGACCACGACGTAGAGAACCACCACTGCGCCGTCGATTGGCGTGAGGATGTCCACCAAACAGATGGCGAGGGCCAACAGGCCGGCAAGGAACCGCAGGGAAACAGGCGCGACGTGCTATCGCGGCCGGGCAGTTCCAGTGTCCTGTGCTCGCTCGCGGTACCGCTACCCCGCATGCTCGGGATGCCCGCCATCCCTGCCGCTTCGGACCATGCCCCGCCGAAGGGATGGTTGGAACTATACTCAGGCTTGCGTGGCGCGCCCGTTTCAGGCGCTGCGATGTCATGGCTTCAAGAAAGATCCGCTGCTGCGGGGTGAAAGACCGCGCGACGGGAGGAATGCCTCAATGGCGAACAGGCAGCGCCCTGCTTCCGTGGTCAGATGAGGTCCCAATGGCGTCTTCGATCAGCCGCCGTAGCCTTGCCGGGACTGCCGGCGCGACACTCGCCGTCCCGGCTGCCGCCAGCGACTTCGGCAATCCGGACCGCCCGTCGGAGGGTGCGGTCAATGCCTCGCCCCAGGCGCTGAGCGATCCCGGGCCGCAGGCCCCGACGATCGCGCGGCAATTCCCCTTCGCCTTCTCCCCACCCGCGACGGATATCGGGGGGATGCCGCCCTTCTGGAGTTCTTTCAACATCGCGCATCGCCGCATCCAGGACGGCGGCGGGGCGCGCCAAGTAACGCAGGAGGGCTTCCTCCTCTCCTCAGCCATCACCGGAGTGAACATGCGTCTTGCCGCCGGCGGCATCCGGGAACTGCATTGGCACCCGGCGGCCGAATGGGCCTACATGACGACAGGGCGCTGCCGCATCACCGTCATGGACACCAAGGGCCGCGCCTATGTGCAGGATGTCGGCATCGGTGACCTCTGGTACTTCCCCGCCGGCACGCCGCCTTCGCTTCAGGGCCCCGGTCCCGATGGCAGCGAATTCCTCATCGCCTTCGCCGATGGATCGCAGCCCGAATACAATACGCTGCTGTTAAGCGACTGGCTGGCCCATGCGTCGCCCGAGATCCTCGCCACGAATTGCGGCGTGCCCGCGGACACCTTCCGCGAGATTCCGCTGAGCGACCTGTGGATCTTCCAGGGCACCGAACCGAGCCCGCTCGCCGCCGATCAGGCGGCGGTGCGAGCCGGTAGCACGCCACCCGAGCCTTTCGCCTTCTCGCTCGCTGTGCGGCCACCGCTGAAGGAGACGCGGAGCGGATCGCTGCGGCTCGCCGATAGTTCGATCTTCAAGGCATCGAACACCATCGCCGCGACGCTGGAGACCATCAGGCCCCGCGGTGTTGGCGTAGTGCCGCGCGCAAGCGGCCACTACGTGCAGAACACCGGCGATACGGACCTGGTCTTCGTCACGATCTTCCGAACCGCGGAATACCAGAAGGTTTCGCTGATCGACTGGCTGAAGCGCACCGCCGGCGCTGGTCGCACAGCATCTCAGCATGGATCCCGACATCCTCGCGCGGCTGGCGTCCGACGATCCGGGCGTCGCGCCGCGATAGCCGACGGGCGGCGGCCGCGAGGCGCATCAGACCAATGTATGAGCGCACCACGCCTTCCTCTGATTCACCGGATTGCCGGGGCTCCTTACCGTCTCCCCCAGTTGAGCCCCGGAAAAGGAGATCGTGATGGCCGGCACCACTCTCACCACCCGCCGCAAGGCACCACTGCGGACGCCGACGGATCTGGGCGCGAACGCCACCGCTGACATATCCGCGGCGCTGACCGGCGTGCTGGCGGACATGTTCGCCCTCTACCTCAAGACCAAGAACTTCCACTGGCATCTCTCCGGCCCGCATTTCCGGGACTACCACCTGATGCTGGACGAGCAGGGCGACCAGATCTTCGCCACCACCGACGCGCTCGCCGAGCGCGCGCGCAAGGTCGGGGGCACGACGTTGCGCTCTATCGGTCACATCGCGCGCCTGCAGCGCCTGGCGGACAACGACGCGGACTACGTCACGCCCGAGGACATGCTGGCGGAGCTGGCGGAAGACAATCGCCGCGTGATCGGATTCCTGCGCGCCGCGCATGTGGTCTGTGAGGATCACAACGACGTCGCCTCGACGAGCCTGATCGAGGTTTGGATCGACGAGGCCGAGCGCCGCGCCTGGTTCCTCTTCGAGTGCACCCGTGCGGCGGACTGACGTCCTGACGTGCCTCCGGGGCCTGTGCGCCCCGTCATGAAACTTGCTTCACCGCTGGAGGGCAGCATGCCGGAAACGCCAAGCATCCGACGCTATGACGAGCCAGCCGGCGGATGGGGCGCGCTGCGCGCCGTCGGAACCCACCTCATCGAGCAGGATATCCCGATCAAGGGGACGACGACGCTGCTGCGCATGAACCAGCCGGAGGGCTTCGACTGCCCCGGCTGCGCATGGCCCGACCCGAAGCACACCTCGTCCTTTGAGTTCTGTGAGAACGGGGCGAAGGCTATCGCCTGGGAGGTCACCACCAGGCGCTGCACGCCCGACTTCTTCGCCGCGCACAGCGTCACCGAGCTGGCGGGCTGGAGCGACTACGACCTCGAGATGGCGGGGCGCCTGACCCACCCGATGTCGTATGACGCTGCGAGCGACCGCTACCTGCACGTCAGCTGGGAAGAGGCCTTCGCCACCATCGCACGGCACCTGACCGCTCTGCCCAACCCGAACATGGCGGAGTTCTACACCTCGGGCCGCACGTCGAACGAGGCGGCCTTCCTCTACCAGCTCTTTGTGCGGGAATACGGCACCAACAACTTCCCCGACTGCTCCAACATGTGTCACGAGGCGACGAGTGTCGGCCTTCCGCAATCGATCGGCGTCGGCAAGGGCACGGTGCTGCTCGACGATTTCGACAAGACCGACTGCATTTTCATCTTCGGCCAGAACCCCGGCACCAACTCTCCGCGGATGATGACCAGCCTGCGCAATGCCTCGCGTCGCGGGGTGCCGATCATTTCCTTCAATCCCTTCCGCGAACGCGCTCTCGAACGCTTCCAGGCGCCTCAGGTGCCGGTCGAGATGCTCTCCCTGACCTCGACCCCGATCAGCGAGGCGTTGCATCAGGTCCGCGTCGGCGGCGACATCGCTGTGCTGAAGGGCCTGATGAAGGTAATGGTCGAGGAGGATGAGCGGGCCCGGGCCGACGGTGCGGCCGCCATCCTCGACTGGGACTTCATCCGTGGCCACACGACGGGCATCGAGGCGCTGGCCGCCGATCTCAAGGCAACGACCTGGCCAGATATCGAGGCGCGTTCCGGCCTGACGCGCACTGCCATCGAGGACGCCGCGCATGTCTACATGCGCGCCGAACGTGCCATCGTCGTTTATGGCATGGGGCTGACGCAGCATCGCCATGGCGCGCGCAACGTGCAGCAGCTCGCCAATCTCTGCCTGCTGCGTGGCAATATCGGCAAGGACGGTGCCGGCATCTGCCCGGTGCGTGGCCATTCCAACGTGCAGGGCGACCGCACGGTCGGCATCACCGAGATTCCGACACCCGAGTTCCTCGCGCGGCTTGAAGCGCGCTTCGGATTCAAGCCACCGCAGGCCCATGGCCACAACGTCGTCACGGCGCTGGATGCGATGCGGCGCGGCCAGTCCCGCGTCTTCTTTGCCATGGGCGGCAACATTGCCGCGGCCATCCCGGACTGGCAAGTTACGCACGACGCCTTCCGCAGCCTCGACTTGACCGTACATGTCTCGACCAAGCTCAACCGCAGCCACCTGGTGCATGGCAAGGAAGCGCTGATTCTGCCCTGCCTGGGCCGCACCGAGATCGACCGGCAGGCAGGCGGCCGGCAATCCGTCACGGTCGAGGATTCCATGTCGATGGTCCACGCCTCGCGCGGTATGAACCGTCCGGCTTCCGAGCATCTGAAGAGCGAGCCAGCCATCATCGCCGGCATTGCGCGCGC
Organism: Roseomonas alba; assembly: GCF_019430885.1. Classification (GTDB taxonomy): domain Bacteria; phylum Pseudomonadota; class Alphaproteobacteria; order Acetobacterales; family Acetobacteraceae; genus Neoroseomonas; species Neoroseomonas alba. The sequence goes on from NZ_JAHYBZ010000011.1 coordinate 43,402, forward strand.
GACGCTCGGCATGCGCTCGGTCGTCGACTGGGAGGGCCTCGTCGCCGATTACGATCAGATCCGCGACGCGATCGAAGCCGTCTTCCCGATCTTCCAGGGCTACAACGCGCGTATCCGTGTGCCCGGCGGCTTCCATCTCACCTCGACGGCGCGCGAAAGGATCTGGGCCACGCCCTCCGGCAAGGCGAACTTCCTGCCCTATGACGGCCTGGCTGAGGATCCTGATCCGACGGATCCCGACGTTCTGTGGCTGACCAGCGTGCGCAGCCACGATCAGTACAACACGACGATCTACTCCATGTCCGACCGTTATCGCGGCATCTTCGGCCGGCGCGACGTACTGTTCGTCAACGAGGTCGAGATCGCTCGGTTGGGTTTCGCGGCCGGCGACCGTGTCGATCTGGTGGCGGCAAGCGAGGACGGCATCGAACGCGCCGTGCGCGGCTTCGAACTCGTCCCCTATGCCTTTCCCGACCGGAGCTGCGCGGCCTACTACCCGGAAACCAATCCCTTGGTGCCGCTCGGCGCGTACGACCCGATGAGCTTCACGCCCTCCTACAAGGGCATCCCGATCCGCATCCGGCCCGCCCGGCCCGCAGGGGAGGCGTTCTAACCATGGACGCGGTCATCGTCGCCAGGCTGCAATTCGCCTTCACCATCGGGTTCCACATCCTGTGGCCGACCTTCACCATCGGGCTGGCGGGCTTCCTCGCGCTGCTCAGTGTCCTGTGGTGGCGCACAGGGCGGCCCGTCTATCGCGACCTACTGCGGTACTGGAGCAGGATCTTCGCCCTTGCCTTCGGTATGGGCGTCGTGACCGGCCTCGTGCTCAGCTACGAGATCGGCACCAACTGGGCCGGCTTCTCCCGCGCCGTCTCCAACGTCGTCGGGCCGCTCTTTGCCTATGAAGCCCTGACGGCCTTCTTCCTTGAGGCCGGCTTCATCGGCATCATGCTATTCGGCGAAGGTCGGGTCAGCCGTGGCGCCCATGCCTTCGCCTGCTGCATGGTGTCACTGGGCACGCTGTTGTCCGCGACTTGGATCATCGCCGCGAACAGCTGGATGCAGACGCCCGCGGGCGCGGTGGCGGATGCCGACGGCATCTATCACGTCGTCGACTGGTGGAGCGTTGTCTTCACGGCCTCCTTTCCCTACCGGCTCGCGCATATGGTCATGGCGAGCTTCATCACCTGCTCCTTCGTCATCGCCGGCGTGTCCTGCTTTCATCTCTGGCGCGGGCGCCATCCGGAGGCGAGCCGGATCGCGCTCTCCTTGGCCATGTGGATGGCGCTGGTGCTGACTCCGACCCAGATCCTCGTTGGCGACATGCACGGGCGGAACACGCTCGCTCATCAGCCGACAAAGTTGGCGGCGATGGAAGGGCTCTGGCAGACCGTGCGCGGTGCGCCGATGACCCTCATCGCCTGGCCGGATATGGAACAGGCGCGCAACCTCTACGCGATCGAGGTGCCGCATGTGGCGAGCCTCTATCTGACCCACTCCTGGAGTGGCGAAGTGCAGGGCCTCGATGCCGTGCCGCGGGAAGACTGGCCCAATGTCCCGATCGTCTTCTTCGCCTTCCGCATCATGGTGGGCATCGGCGTCGTGCTTCTGGCGACCGCTGTGACGGGGGCGATCCTGCGCCTGCGCGGCAGGCTCTACACCAGTCGGCGGTTTCACTTCCTCGCCATGGGCGCAGCGCCGCTTGGCTTTATTGCCGTGCTGGCCGGCTGGACGACGACGGAGGCCGGGCGCCAGCCCTGGGTGGTCTATGGCGCGCTGCGTACCGCCGATGCGGTGTCGCCGGTCGCTGCCCATGCAGTACTGACGAGCCTCCTGCTGTTCGTCCTGATCTATGCGGCACTGCTGCTGATCTTCCTGTGGGTCATTGCGCGCCTCCTGCTGCGCGGACCGGCGGTTCTCGCAGCTGTCGCGCGCCCGCCGGAAGGCGTGCTCGCCGGCGCGACAGCGTCCGCCATCGCAACTGGTCCGGGAGAATGAAGCCATGACAGCCGAGATGGCAGCCAACCTGCCAGTCCTTTTTGCCGCGATCGTGGCGTTCTGTGTCGTCGTCTATGTGCTGGCGGACGGCTTCGATCTCGGCATCGGCATCCTGCTGCTGCTCGCACCCCGCGCGTCCGAGCGGGATGCGATGCTGGCGAGCATCGAGCCCGTCTGGGACGGCAACGAGACCTGGCTCGTCATGGGTGGGGTCCTGCTGCTCGCGACCTTCCCGGCCGGCTACTACGTGCTGCTGCCGGCCTTCTATCTGCCCATCATCTTCATGCTCTTCGCCCTGATCCTGCGCGGCGTGGCCTTCGGCTTCCGCCAGGAGTCGGTAGGATTCCGTGGGATCTGGGAAGCAGTGTTCGCCGGCGGGTCTGTCGTCGCCGCCCTGTGCCAGGGCTTTGTCCTCGGCGGTCTCATCACCGGTGTGACGATGCGGAATGGCATTTTCGCCGGCGGCACCTTCGATTTCTTCACGCTCCTGGGTTTCGCCTGCGGGCTCGGGCTGCTCGGGGGCTATGCCCTGCTCGGCGCCGGATGGCTGATCTGGCGCGCAGACGGCCAGACCCAGATCTTCGCGCGAGAGGTCGCCCATTCGGCCCTGTTGCTCACCGCGGCGATGATGGTCGTTGTGAGCGGGCTGAGTGCCCTGCTCGTTCCCGAGGTGGCGGCACGCTGGCTGGACTGGCCCCGCAGCCTGTGGCTGGTGCCGGCACCGCTTATGGCGATGGCCGCGTTGCTCATTGCCTGGCGGCGCATTTGGAGCGGACGGGATGGCCTCGTCTTCGTCATGGGGTTGCTGGTGTTCGCCATGGGCTTCGTGGGGTTGGTCGTCAGCCTCTGGCCCTATGTCGTGCCGCGCCATGTCACGATCTGGGATGGGCTCGCCGACCGGCGGTCGCTGGCCTTTGTCGGCTTCGGCGTGGCCTGCATTATGCCAATCGTCCTTGCCTACCAGGCGCACGCCTACTGGGTGTTCCGCGGCAAGGTGAAGCCTGGAGAGGGATACGCTGCGGCGACGGAACCTGGCGAGCCATGACCGCATGGCCGTCGAACCCGATGGCGCCGGCCGCGATCGCATGTCCGGCGTGTCACGGGAGGATCGGCGATCCGCGCCGGGGTTTCGTGAAATGCGCGGAGATGTCGAGGAAGATTCATTGGTCGACCTGCCCCGCGAATGCCTCGAGTGATGTCCTGAAGCGTATCCAGGACATGCCTGGCGTGGTGAGGCGGATGATCGTGCCATCACCCCTCGGTCAAGACACACCTGTCGAGCATGTGTAGAAGCGCGCCATATGGTGCGTACGGACACAGACCCTGAGGCCTCATCACGCCGATCAGTCATCTCGTCGCCGGGAATGGTTGATCGGAATTCCCAGCTCGTGGGCGCTGCGGACCAGATCCGCGATAGATGCCGCCTGCATCTTCTGCATGACCCTGCCGCGATGGATCTGCATGGTTACCTCGCTGATGCCGAGCTCCGCCGCCGCCTGCTTGTTGAGAAGGCCGCTGACCACGAGTGGCAATACCTCCCGTTCGCGGGCTGTGAGGGTGGCATGGCGAGCACGCGGGGCACTACGCTCCTCGCGTTCCCGTCGAGCGGCGTGGTCCTGCACGACCGCGGTGTCGATGGACGCCGGAAGCTCTGGCGAGTTGAATGGCTTGGTCAGGAAGTTCACTGCGCCAGCCTTGATCGCGCGCACTGAGGACGGAATATCGCCATGGCCCGTGAGGAAGATGATGGGCGGATGACCGTCTTTGGCCTGTTCTTGAAAATCCAAGCCATCGATGCCGGGTAACTCGACGTCGAGGACTAGACAGCCTAGCGCGTCGGGCCGCGGGTGCTTCAGGTATTCGTCGATTGATTGAAAGGCACATGACATGCTGCCGATGGCGGCGAGACGTTCCACGATTGCTTCACGAATGCGCCAGTCGTCGTAGACGATGCTGTCCTGCATCTGCGTCATCCGTTCCCGCAGCATCGCGAAGCCGGTAGCCGCTGCATCCGCTTCGTCCAGGCCTTAATCGCTGCGGCTCCTCGAGATTATGGCGAACTGTGCACGACCGGCGTGGCGTCGCTAGCCAAGCCGACCCGCGTACCGCTCGAAGCGCCCGTGTCCGCCCAATTGACCCGGCTGGAACATACGATCCCAGGACACATGGAATCCGAGTAACAGAAATCCACAATGGGCTGCCCTCGCGTTTCGTCTACCTCGGTTGCCGGACGTGAGAGCGCCGATTCACGGCGCATGAGCTGTCATGGCCGAACACCGGTTCCTGGCACGCGAGGCGGGTAGCATGCAGGCTGACAGACCTGATCGTGATACCTCTTTCGCCAACGTCTATCGCGGGTGGGCGATCGACACGGTGCGGCGCGAGTTGGGCAATAGCGGCACGGTCTCTCCCTTGGGCAGCCGCGCCTTCAAAATCCTAAGCATCCTCGTCGGAGCCAACGGACGTCTCGTCCCCAAGGCTGTGTTGATGAGCCAAGTTTGGCCCGGTGCCGTCGTGGAGGAAAGGCGACGAGGCGTGACGTAGTCATGCAGTCTCTGACCCGTGGCCAACCTGAATTGTGCCGCGAAATGCATCGCACTGAGGCCAACATGACTCGCCACATCGCCAAGGCGGATTCGCCCGCCAATGTTCTCGTCGACATGAATGAGCGCCTTCCGCAGCTTCCAGCGCGGCAACGGAGAGAGCCGCTGGCCGCTGCGTAGGCGCGGCTGCGTCCGCAACATGGAGCGGCATTCCATCACGGCCCTATGGAAGGCGTCGGTGTAGAAGCCGTGGAGGATTTCCTCCGCCTGCTCCTCCGGCAGGATCGCACGTACGAAGTGTGTGATGGCGAGGTCCGGCGGATCGTCATGGTTGGATTGTTCCGCGACCGTCGCGGGAAGTGGGCGGATTTGCTCCGCCTCCGAGAGCCGTGGGGTGGTGCAGATCGTCTGCATCGCCTTCGCTCCTTCTGCTTGGGCCCGCCGACGGGATCCGGCGTGGTGGCCTTTTTGAATTGGGAACCCGGGCCAGGACAGTGGGGGCCGATCGGCGACGAATCCTGGGCGCGTTCCTGAAGAATTCTGAAGCGGCAAACCACCATCGAGGATGGCGGCATGCGAGACGGCAATTTTCGGGAGAGTGCCGAAAAAGTCGGAGTGCCGTCGTCAGTATCGTGCCGGGGCGAACAACGCGTTGCCTGCAACGGGACACGGAAATGGCACGCATGAGGATCGAACGCCGCGCGACGGGTTGTCACCGCCTGCGGGCCGATATCGCTGAGCAGGCCCGGCCATGAACGGCTGGAACACCCGGCAGCAGGACCGTGATGCACGCCTGGAGGAACTCGATTCCCGCGACCGCGCACTGGTCTGGCGGATCTGCGGGGCCCGATCGCGCTATCTGCTGGGCGGCGCCGACCGCTATGTGACCGGCAGCATCGGTGCGATGCGCGCGGCCACCATCGCCTTGACGACGCAGGCGCCCGCTATTGACCTCGCGACGCTCACGGCGGAGCAGCAGCGCCTCACGGATCGGCTGAACCTATTCGGGACTTGCAGGGACACGCCGGAGATCTGGCGGTTCGCCGACTTGCCGGAGCCCGAGCGGGTCAGCGAGCTCGACGACGCGGCGTTTCTCGCCACGCCTCGGGTAGCGGGAGCGCAGCATGACGCCCGATGAGATCCTGACAGCACTTTTGCCCGATGGCCATATGGTGCAGCCGGGGCCGTTCGGAACGATCGACGGCACCGCGCGCGTCGCCGGCGTCGGTGACGTCATCGGCATCGTCGGCGGCACGCCGCTTGGCGTCGACGGTGCTCTACTGCTTGCGGGCCACGTCCTCGATGCGGTGCGGGCCGGCGGCACGGAGCCGATCGTCGTGCTGGTCGATACCGCCAGTCAAGCCATGGCGCGGCGCGAGGAACTGCTCGGACTCAATGAGTTTCTGGCGCATCTCGCCAAGAGCCTGGCCCTCGCGGCCATGCAGGGTCATCGGTCGGTGAGTGTGCTGTACGGCACCGCGGCGGCCGGGGCCATCATTGCCGCGGCGCTGTCCAGCCAGACCCTGGTCGCCCTGCCGGACGCCGCACCTAGCGTGATGGATCTGCCGTCTATCTCCCGCGTCACCAAGCTGCCGCTCGACAGGCTGGAAAGCCTGGCGCAGTCCTCGCCGATCTTTGCCCCGGGCGTTGCGCCACTCTTCGCGACTGGAGCCGTGTCGGAAGCCTGGGAAGCAGGGGAGGAGTTCGCTGCGCGCCTGGCCGCGCTGTTGGCGCGCGATGCTCCGGCTGCGGACGTCAGGGATCAGCTCGGGCTGGAGCGACATGGCCGTCTGTTTGCCGGCGAGATCGCCAGGAAGGTCGCCGAGGCCGCGGTCCATGGCTGATATCCCCGTTGCCTCGCGGCGGCGTCACGACCTTCTGCTGATTGCGTCTGATGCCTGGCGCTCTGCCTTGGATCGGTCGCCGGCGATGGCCGAGTTGCCGTTCGTTCGAGGCTGGGTGGAGCGCGGCTGGCCCGTCATACTCCGCCGCCATGCCGAGGCGGAGGACAACGATCTGGTGGCCGTCGGCCTGCCATTGCCGCCCGGGGCCGGGCGACATCGCGTAGGCCTGCTCCTGCCCTCCGAGGCCATCCTTCGGGTCCGACGGCCACCCTCCCTTCGGGCGGCGGCCTGGGTTGTCGATCCAGGCCGGCGGCCCACCGTCCCGGCGCTGCTTCAGTTCGGCGAGCGCTACGGTGTCGAGCCTGCTGTGGTCGGCAGCCTGTTGTGGCATCACGTCACGGGACTGCCCTACCTGACGCCCGCCTCCGACCTGGATCTGCTGTGGCCTGTCCGGCGTCTCGGCGATATCCATCCGCTGCTGCGCGGCATTGCGAGGTTGCAGCGGGACACGCCGTTTCGGATCGATGGCGAGGTGATCCTACCGGACGGCGTGGCGGGGAACTGGCGTGAACTCTGGAATGCGGACACCGCGTCCGGCGACATCGACGTTCTTGGCAAGAGCTTGGCCGGCGTCCGCCTGGTCCTCCGGGCGAGCCTCTCGCCTGTCGGTTCCGACGCATGACAGCCGCCGCGCCGGCTCCACCCGCCTTCGGGACATCCCGTCCCGAGGCATCGCGCATGATCGCCGATCGCGCAGCGGACGCGCTGCTGAAGGAACTGGACGCATGGCGCAAACCGGGCCTTGTGAGCCGCATCGACAGCGGCAGCCACAACGATATGGACGCCGACCTGCTCGCGACGAGCGCCGAGACGCTGCGATCCTTCTTCGTAGAGTTCGCTGCTGCCGGCCAGCATGACGCGCCGATGGAGGAGTTGCGGGAGCTTGGGTTGCGCGTCGAGGCCGCGATGCTTGCGGCCAGGGGAGGGGTGAACATGCATCGCGGTGCGATATTCGGGTTGGGGCTGCTCTGTGCCGCGGCAGGGTACATGCAGTCCGCGATTGTGCCCTCCCGGGTGGCCGAGGTGCTCCGACGCCGTTGGGGTCATGCGATCATGCGCGGTCCCTCACCGCTCTTCAGCCATGGCGCCGCGGCCCTTCGACAGCATGGGGCCGGCGGCGCACGAGCCGAGGCGGCGGCCGGGTTCTGCAGCGTCCATGAGATCGGCCTGCCCGCCTTGCAACGGGACCGCCTCCTGCGGCCCGACGATCGCGACGCGGCGGCCGTTCAGGCGTGCTTCGCACTGATCGCCACTGTGCAGGACACCAACCTGCTGCACCGGGGAGGGGCCGAGGGGCAACAGATCGCCGCTGCGATGGCCGAGGCCTTCCTCGGGCGCGGTGGCGTCGGAATGATGGATTGGCGCGAACGCGCGGCTGCCGCCCACGCGGCCTTCGTCGCCCTTGGCCTGAGCCCGGGCGGGTGTGCCGACCTCTTGGCCATGACGCTGTTCGTCGACAGCATCAGCAGACCGGGCGAACGGCAGTGACGGCAATACTACTCGACGCGCTGGTGCCGATCTTTGCCGTTATGGCGCTTGGCTACTTCGCAGGCTGGATGCGGGACATCGACAATCGACATGTCGGGGAACTCAACGCGTTGGTGATGGACTTCGCGTTGCCGGCCTCCCTGTTCGCTGCCACCGCCGCGACACCACGCGCCATGCTGCTGGCGCAGCTTCCGCTGGTGACGATCTTCGCAGCATCGATGCTCCTGCTATACGGGATATCCTTTGTCATGCAGCGCGCGCTGTTCCGGTTGAGCGCGGCGGAAGCTTCGGTCCAGGCCCTTACGGTGGCGCTGCCAAACTATGCCGCGGCCGGATTGCCGCTGATTACTGCTGTCTTCGGACCGGCTGGTACTCTCTACGTCGCGCTGTCCATCGCGACGGGCTCTGTGGTGCTGTCGCCGCTTACGCTTGCGGTTCTCGAGGCGACCGGCGCGGAGCGGTCCGGGACGACCGGCGTGATGCGCGCAATCGGCCGCTCGCTGTGCAAGCCGGTTGTGTTGGGACCGCTGGCGGGCATCGCTCTATCGTTGCTCGGCGTATCTATGCCCGATGCGGTTGGCCGTTCCTTCGAGCTGATTGGCCAAACAGCGGGCGGTGTGGCGCTCTTCCTGACCGGGCTGATCCTATCAGCGCAACGGATGGCATTGAGCGGAAATGTCTGGAGCGGGGTGCTGCTGAAGAACGCGGTGCATCCCGTGCTTGCCGTGCTGCTGCTGGCTGCGATGCCGCTGGATGTGGAGGCGCGGCGGGCAGCGATTCTACTGTGTGCCCTGCCGTCCGGCTTCTTCGGGGCGCTGTTCGCCTTGCGCTACGGTGTCGATTCCAGCCTTGCCGGATCGACGCTGATCGTCAGCTCGCTCGCCAGCGCCGTGGCCCTTCCCGTGGCGCTGATCCTGACCTGATGGAACGGCCACTGGCGATCCTGTGCTCGGGGCAGGGCGCGCAGCACCCCGCCACGTTCGACCTGGTCGCGGCGAACCCCGAAGCCGAGCCCATCTTCGCCGCGGCGGCGGCTGTCCTCGGGCAGGATCCGCGGGATGTCGTGCGTGTTGCCGATGCAGCAACGCTCTACTCGGACCGGATCGGTAAGATCCTGTGCTGTACGCAGGCCATGGCGGCATGGGCCGCGCTCGGCGAGGCGAGGCCGCGCGTCGTGGTCATGGCGGGCTACAGCGTTGGTGAAGTCGCGGCCTGGGGTTGCGCCGGCGCAATCGGCGCCGAGGCCCTGTTCCCCCTCATACAGGAACGGGCGATACGCATGGATGCCGCTGCTCCGGCGGATGGCGGCCTGGCAGTCATCGTCGGAATTCGACCGACAACTCTGCACAGCATCGTTGCGCACCATGCCGCTTTCATCGCGCGAATCGATGACGTGGACACTTTCGTCATCGGTGGCTCGGGCACTGATCTCGACGCGGCCTGTCAGGACGCCAACGCGGCCGGTGCGAGGCGCGTGGTGCGATTGCGGGTCGCGGTCCCGCCGCACACGCCGTTGCTGTCCTCGGCTTCGGAGCCTTTCCTGGCGGCGCTGCGCGCGGCGGCTCCCCGTCTTCCGGAGTCGGGCTGCCACCTGCTGAGCGGAATCGGCGGTGCGATCCTGCGCGACATTGACACCGGTATCGAAAAGCTCGCGCGTCAGATGTCCAGTCCGATCGATTGGGCGGCCTGTCTCGAAAGCTGCCGCGCCTGCCATGCGGCGGCGGCGCTGGAACTTGGGCCTTGAGCGGTGCTGAGTCGTGGCGCTGCAGGGTGGTTTCCGACGCAGGAGCTGCGCGCGGTCGAGGATTTCCGCAGCATCGCGGGTCTGCGCAGCTGGGTGCAGGCGGCGATCCGCTGACGCTGGCTTCTCGCTACGTCCATCCGAGAACGCGGAAATCCTGAAGTGCGGAGTGAAATATCCCGCATGCCTCGCAGGATGAAGACGCGGCATCGCGGTCGGCGACCGCCCAGGGACGGATGTCATCTGGTGCTGAAGGGCTTTGCCGTCCCGCTGACGCTACAGGGTGACTCCGCTATCACGCGACCGCCGTCCTGGCACTATCCAAGCGACTGCATCGCCGTCGAGTATTGGTCCGATCCGGCAGCGGTCGAGGCGCTGCTGCCGCCCGGCATGGTGCCAGATGCCGGGTCGAATGGCCGCTGCCTCTTCTGGTGTCTCGACTGGCAGTTCACCGGATCCAATGAGGAGCTGACGGATCCCGCACGCTACCAGTACCGCGAAGCGTTTATCCTCGCCGAGGCGCGTTTCGAGGGGATAGCTGTCAACCACTGCCCCCTGATCTTCGTGGACCGCGACGCCGCCATCGCGCGCGGCTGGATCCAGGGCTTGGCGATGGTCTTGGGGTCCGTCCCGTAGCGTCGCGCCAGATCCCTGAGGCTCGCTTGACCATGCTGGATCGCGTGACGGACCGCCTTTGTCGTGCGGGCGCTCCCGTGGAGAGCCTGGCCCACAGCGCGCCCTTCTGACCTGACCCCGTAGAAGCGGTCCGCCGGTAATGTAGTCCCGGCGGCTCCGAGGGGGGATTGGGGATGAGGCGAAAGAAGGCGCACGCGCCGGAGGAGATGGTCGCGAAGCTGCGGCAGGCGGAGGTGCTGATTGGCCAAGGTAAGACGGTGGCCGATGCGGTGCGATCTATCCGGCCAGACCGATGACGCCCGGCCTGCTGGGCGCCAGCGGGTTCGCCGCCCTCCCCACCACCGCCCTCGATCCGCCCCACCGCGCGGCGTCTCCGGCGGTCCCTGCGCTTGAGGGGCCGGGTCCCCATCCCAACGGCCGGCGCCGCCCGGCCCACCGGTTCAGGCCGTCGCGGCATCTCCATCGGCGATCCGTTGGAACTCGGCGAGGAACTCGGAATGATGCTGCGCGAGGTGGCGCACCAGACGCACGTTGCCGAGCAGCTTCGTGAGGTAGCTACGCGCGACCACGAGATGCCTGTGGTCAGAACCATAGCTCCGCTCTGCGACGCGAAGCTCCCGCTCGAGCTGCCCGCTCTCGCGTTCCATGTCTCCGTCGTCAGGCCACGAACCTGCTTCGGCTTCTCCTCCGGCCCGAGCTGACTCTGCGGTGTCGCGCCCAGCAGCGTCTCCGCATAGGTGATCGTAAAGCGGGCCATGGCGATCATGAGTTCGACAGCCTCGATCTGGCGCAAGGGAAGCATGCGCTTCAGGACTCGAATAAAGGCCAGCGGCAACAGGCCGATCCTACAGCAGCTCTAGCAGCTTCGGGCCTACTCCCGGCGCTGTCCGATAGATCAATCTTAAGGGTGAGCCGTGGCGATGCCGGCTTAACGCGCTATGTCTGTCGTCCTCATCGGGCGGTGAGCCGTGGCCGATGCCACTCCCTGCGCAAGATCGCGTATTGGAAAGTGTTCTCGTAGACGGCCTCGCCCTTGTCGTCGGTTCGGAACGATATGAACTCGACAAAGACTCCTTCCCTTCTCATGCCCAGCTCCTCGCACAGCTGCCACGACCGTGCGTTGTTCTCTTCCACATAGGCGTACAAACGCCGCGCGCCCCTCGTGTCGAAGAGATGCGTGAAAAGTGCCTGCGCGGCTTCGAGGGCAAATCCCTTGCCTTCGAAATCCGCATTGAAGTTCCAGCCGACGCTGTAGGTATCGGGTTCCTCGAGGAAACAGAACATGTCGCCGATCAGAGTCTCGGTGCCCTTCAAGCATACGGCGACATGCTGATCATTCGCGGCACGCTGCATGGCCTCCGCCTCTGCTGCAGCCAGATCCTCAAGCCGTTCGGACAGAAAGCAGCCGGCCCTTGGTTCGTGGAGATACGCAAGCAGACCGGCGGCATCCACCTTCCTGAAGTTCCTCAGAATCAACCGGTCCGTCTGAATGGCGTCCATCAATCGCTCTCGATCATGCCTGGGGCGTTGGCACGCTGGTCGCGTCCTGGTCCCGCTCGGCCTGAGCGCGGCCGGCAAACACCCGATAGAACAGGGGGATCAGGAAGATCGCCAGGAAGGTCGCCGCGAGCATCCCGCCCACCACCGCCGTGCCGATCGACACTCGGCTGCCGGACCCGGCCCCTGTGCTGAGCGCCAGGGGAAGGCAGCCGAGGATGAACGCCATCGACGTCATGATGATCGGCCGGAAGCGCAGCCTGGCGGCCTCCAGCGCAGCGTCGGCGGCGGATTTGCCTGCCCGGCGCTGCTGCGCCGCGAACTCCACGATCAGGATTGCGTTCTTCGCAGCCAGCCCGACAAGCGTGATCAACCCGACCTGGAAGTAGATGTCGTTGTTGAGCCCGCGCAGCCACACCGCCGCCAGCGCGCCCAGCAGTCCGAACGGCACAGCGAGCAGCACGGCGATCGGCATTGTCCACCGCCCATATTGGGCGGCCAGGATCAGGAACACCATCAGGATGCCGAAGCCCACCGCCAAGGCACCCGCGTTGCCGCCGGCGAGCTCCTGATAGGCGGCGCCCGTCCAGGCAATGCCAAGGCCACGCGGCAACGTCGCGGCGGCGAGTTCCTGCATGGCCGCAAGCGCCTGGCCGGAGGAATAGCCTGGCGCCGCGGATCCGTTGATCGTGGCTGCCGGGAATCCGTTGAAGTGCTCGACCAGGTCGCTGCCTACCACGCGGGTCAGCGTCAGCATGGCGCTGGCCGGCACCATCTGGCCGTTGGATGCGCGGATGAAGACGCGGTCGAGATCGGTCGGATCGCGCCGATAATCGGCATCGGCCTGGAGGTTGACCCGGTAGTTGCGGCCCATCAGAGAGAAGTCGTTCACGTAGAGGCTGCTGAAGGTGCTTTGCACGGCTTCGAACAGCGACGACAAGGCGACGCCCCGGGCCTTGGCGGCGTCACGGTCGATATCCAGGCGATAGCGCGGCACATTCGTCTGCAGGGTCGTGCTCACGCCGGTGAGTTCGGGGCGCTGCGCTGCGGCCTGCACCAATGCGCGGGCGCCCTCGGCCAGCGCCTCCCGGCCCAGACCGGCACGATCGAGCACCCGCATCTCGAAGCCGCCGACATTGCCGAGGCCATCGATCGCCGGTGGGTTGAAGGCGAGGACGATCGCATTCCGCACCTCCGACAGCGCGGCGAACAGGCCATTGGCCAGGACACGGGCATCCTGGTCGGGGGCGGTCCGTTCAGACCAGTCGCGCAACTCGATGAAGGCGGCCCCGGCGCTGGTGCTGGGTGCGTTGGACAGGAGGTTGAAGCCCGCGAAGGAGGTGACCGTCCTGACACTCGGATGGGCCAGCAGTATGCGTTCGACCTCCGCCCCGGAGGCTGCCGTGACGTCCAGCGCCGTCGCCGGCGGCATGTTCCAGACGACGAAGAGGCTGCCCTGGTCTTCCTCCGGTACCAGGCCGCCCGGCACCTGCCGGAACAGCGCCACCGTCAGGACGCACACCATGGCGAGGCAGAGCAGACCCAGCAGGCTGCGCCGCAGGAAGAAGCGCACGCCGGTGGTGTAGCCGCGCGTCACGGCGTCGAAGCCGCGGTTGAAGATGCGGAAGGGCAGCAGCGGCCTGTTGCGGTGACCGGCCTTCAGCATGCTCGCGCACAAGGCGGGGGTCAGCGTCAGCGCGACAAAGCCCGACAGTGCGACCGAGACGGAAATCGTGATGGCGAACTGCTTGTACAGCTCGCCGCTCAGCCCGCCGAGAAAGCCCACGGGAATGAAGACGGCGCACAGCACCAGCACGATGGCGATGACCGGCCCCGTCACCTCCTGCATCGCCTTGATGGAGGCCTCGCGCGGCGACAATCCTTCCTCGGCCATCAGGCGCTCGACATTCTCCACCACGACGATCGCATCATCCACCACGATGCCGATCGCGAGGATCATGCCGAACAGCGTCAGCATGTTGATGCTGAAGCCAAGGACATACATGCCGGCGAAGGTGCCGATGATCGACACCGGGATGGCGATCAGCGGGATGACGGTCGCGCGCCAGTTCTGCAGGAACAGGAAGACGACCGCGACGACGAGGATGAGCGCCTCGACGAAGGTGTAGATGACCTGCTCGATCGACACGCGGACGAAGGTCGTCGTGTTGTAGGGGACGGAGTAGATCATCCCCTGAGGCATGGAGGCCGCCAGCTCGTTCATCCGTGCGGTCACGGCGGCCATCGTCTGCAGCGCGTTCGCGCCGGGCTGGAGATAGACGCCGAACGGCGCGCTCGGCCGGCCGTCCTGGGTCCCCACGAAATCATACTGCTGGGCGCCAAGCTCGACGCGGGCGACGTCACGCAGCCGCAGGGTCGACCCATCCTCGCGCGCCTGAAGGATGATATTGCCGAACGCCGCCGCATCCGGCAGCCGCCCCTGCGTCGTCATCGCATAGGTGTAGGCGCCGCCGCCGGCGGTCGGCGCGGCATTGATCTGCCCCGCCGCGAATTGCTGGTTCTGCTCGCGAATGGCAGCCGCCACATCCGACGCCGTCAGGGAGAATTGCGCGAGCTTTTCGGGATTCAGCCATACGCGCATCGCGTATTCCTGCTGGCCGAACAGGGCGGCGTTGCCCACGCCGGGAACGCGCTTGATCTCGTCGATGACGTTACGCAGGGCGTAGTTGCTGAGGAAGACCTCATCGAAACGGTCCGTCGTGGCCGTCAGCGATACCACCGCGAGGAAGGCGCTGGATTGCTTCGACACGGTCACGCCAACGCGCTGGACCTCGCTGGGCAGGGTGGCGAGCACACTCTGCACGCGATTGCTGACATTGATCGTCGCCTGGTCCGGATCGGTGCCGATCTGGAAGCTGACGGTGAGCGTGAGCGCGCCATCCGTGTTGACGGATTGCGTGTAGAGCAGCCCATCCACCCCGTTGATGGCGCGTTCGAGCGGCGCCGCCACGGTCTGCGCCACGGACGCCGCGTCGGCCCCGGCATAGGTCGTGGAGACGACGACCTGCGGCGGCACGATCTGCGGGTATTGCGCGACGGGAAGCACGCGCATCGCCAGCAATCCGGCCAGGACGATGACGATCGACAGCACGCCGGCCAGGACCGGCCGATCGACGAAGAAGCGCGGGCTCATGGCGTCGCTTCCTGGATCTCGACAGGCGCGCCCTCGACAACCTTCACGACGCCTTCGGCGATGACACGGTCGCCGGGGTGCAGCCCTTCCTCAATGACCCAGTCGCGCGCAATCATCCGGCCAGTTCGAATGGGACGGCGCTCCGCTTTCCCGTCCGGGCCGACGACATAGGCATAGAGCCCCTGCACATCCTGCTGGACGGCTGCCTGCGGGATGCGGATGACGTCCCGCGCCGCGCCGGTGATGCGGATGCGCACGAACTGGCCCGGAATGAGGCGCCTGTCCGCATTCGCGAAAGTCGCGCGGCCGCGGACCATGCCCGTGGTCGGGTCCACGGTCGCATCGGTGAAGCTGACTTCGCCTTCCGGGCCGTCCTCCGGTCCCGGGCCCAGCAGCACCTTGGCGGGCAGGCCTCGGACGCCCTGCTGCGACAGGACGGCCAGGGCGCCGCCGTTGAAGGCGAAGGCGACATGCACCGGGTCGAGCTGCGTGATGCGCGTCAGCAGCGAATTGTTCTCGCCCGTGCCGATCAGGCTGCCCTCGGGAAAGGTCTCGAGGCTGGTGACGCCGGAGATGGGGGCCGTCACGGTGGTGTAGTCGAGGTCCAGCCGCGCACGCGCCAGGCGCGCCTGCGCCGCGGCGAGGCTCGCCTCGCCCTGCGCCAGCGCGGCCGCGGCGTCGTCGCGCGCCTTCTGGCTGCCAGCATCCGCACGCAGAAGCTCGGTGGCGCGGCGATGGTCGCGCTGCGCGCGCTGCACGATCGCCGCGGCTTCCTGCACCTGCGCCTCAGCGAGCGCCACATTCGCCTGGTAGGGCGCGGGATCGATGCGGAACAGCACGTCGCCTTCCCGGACCAGGCTTCCCTCCGTATAGGCCCGTTCCAGGAGGATGCCGCCGACGCGGGCGCGCACCTCGGTCTGGCGCACCGCGGTAACGCGGCCGCCGTACTCGACCGCAAAGGGCGTGGATTGCAGCCGTGCGACGACGACGCCCACCTTCGCCGGCGGCATCGCGGCCACTCCCTGCGATGCTTGGTCGTCACAGGCGGCGAGAGCGAGAAGAAGCAGCGCGGCGCGACGATGCATGGCGAAGGTCTCGGGACAGGGGCGGTGAGAGGCAGTGGTTGCCTGACGGCACGGTTAGGCGCAGAATACATACGAACGTATTTGAATGAGATCAAGGAGGTTCAATGGGACGTGGCCCTGCCATCGATCGCGAACGGGTGCTGGGCCTGGCGGAGGACATCCTCCTCAGGGACGGCCCCCGCGGATTGACCATCGAGGCCCTGGCGAAGGCGGCCGGCGTGTCCAAGGGCGGCATCCAATCGTCCTTCGGCACGAAGAACGACCTGATCGCTGCGTTGATGGATCGCTGGCAGGCCGAGTATGACGCGCAGGTTGTTCCGCTGGTCGGCGCCTCTCCCGGCCCGGTCGAGGCCGTGCGCGGCCATGTCCGCGCGACGATCGACCTGACGGATGATGTCTATACCCGCGCCGCTGGGATGATGGCGGCGCTCATCGAGACGGAGCAGCATGTTGCCGCCCTCAGGGACTGGTACCGTGGCAGGTTCGGGGGGCTCGACCTGACGACCCCCGAGGGACGCCGGGCGCGCCTGGCGCTGCTGGCGGCCGAAGGCGCGTATATGTACCGCGCCTTCGGCCTGATGACGTTCACGCCGGAGGAATGGCAGAGCCTGGGGCAGGATCTCGACGCGCTCCTGGCAGGCGAGTTGTAGCGAAGCCACCGGAGCTTCTCGCCCCACGCTGAATCGGGCGAAGGCGCCGAGCGTGACGACCTCACGCGGGACAATCGATGCCTGGCCGGCGAATGGGCGCTACCCTGCCGATAGGCCGGCACCGCATCGGCGGCCAACTCAGTTCCCGCAAACCAAAGCAGCCCCGGCCTGCTGGCCGCTCCCGCCTTCGAGCCACGGCGTAGCGTTGCCCAACCGCCTCTCACAAACGGGTAGGCAAGCCCAGTTCGCGCAGCTGCACCGGGAGTTCGCGAAACATCGTACGGATCGCCTCCTCATAGCCGGCTGCATCGCGCGTCCAGGGCACGAGCGCCAGACGCTGGAGCAGCACGCCATGTGCCGGGTCCGCAGCCACGCTCTGGAGTGCTTGGGCGAACTGCTGCTTCACTGCGACGGGAAGGCCGCGCGGGGCAATGAATCCGGTATGCAGCGTATGCACCGCATCGAAGCCTAGCTCGCGCGCCGTCGGCGTGTCCGGCCAGCGGCTCGCGCGCTCCTCGGCCGCCAGGGCGAGCAGCCGCAGCGCGTCGCCCTCCACCGGCCCAGCCAAGGTGCCCATCGAATCAAAGACGACATCCACGGTGCCACCGAGCACCGCTGTCACCATCTGGCTGCCGCCCGCGAATGGTACGAACAAGAAGCTGACGCCGCTGCGATGCTCGAGCAGCCGCATGCCAAGCGGCGGATTGTCCGGCGTGCCGCCGGCGGCATAGGTGAGGCCCTCCGGCTTCGCGCGGGCACGCTCCACCAGGTCGCCCAGAGAGGTGATCGGGCTGTCGCGGCGCACGGCCCAGCCGCTGACCGTGTCGGCCATGCCGCCCAGATAGTCGAAATCCTTCAGGGCATCATAAGGCACAGGCTGCACGATCGCGACGCGGAACGCCGCGTCCGTCGCGAGCGAAATCACCGACCCATCGGGCCGCTGATTCTTCAGCCAGCCGAGCGCGACGGAACCTGAGGCGCCGCCGCGGTTCTCGACCACCACGTCGCGGCCAAGCCGGGCGCTGAGCAGAGGCGCGACGCCGCGCAGATAAGCATCGGTCGTGCCGCCAGGGGCCCAGGGACAAATGACGCGAAGTGGGCCTGCCGGCTGGGCGTTGGCGATGGCCGGCAGAGACAGACTGCCGAGTACAAGCGATCGACGATGGATCATGCTCTGCTCCTTCGGAAACGGTTGCCGGCGTTAGGCGCCCAGGGCATTCCGCGCGTCATCCAGTGCAGCCTCGGCTTCGCGCAGCGCATGAGCGAGGCGGTTGCGCGCACGGACCGCATCCACAGCGACGAACTTCTCATCTTCCGAACCCGGCGCGCTTGCCGCGAGGGATCGCATCGGCTGGAGCGGCGCCCAGGCGGCCAGCGGCAATGCATCGGGGTGGGTGAAGCGCTCACCCTCCGCGCAGTCCATTGGCACCAGTGCGCGGGAGGCGCGCATCAGGGCGGCGTTCGCCACTGCCAGCGACGCCGCCGGGGCCGTGTGCCGCCGCGCGTCGACGGCATCCGCCAGCTCGCGAAGCCTTGCCGCCCCGGCGACGAGGGGCGCGAGATCGAAGCGCCCGGCGAGGGAGGGGGCGAGCTGGTTCAACTCCGCCGCCAGCGAGTCGGCCGTGGCGCCATGGTCCAGCGGAAGCACCGACTCGCTGAGCAGCGCCCAACAGCCATCCAGCAACACCCGCGTGTCGCGCACCAGGTTCGCCTCGTCGATCTTGTCGATCAGATCGTCAGGCGTATGCCACCACCAGCCGAGCGCGTTGCGCGCCTGCTGATGCTGGTGCGGCTGGGCGCTGATCGATCCGAACACCGATGGGATACCGATGCCGACGAAGCTCTCATCGGAATTGCGCCCGCGCCGCACGCCCTTCAGCGCCTGGCCGGCATGCCGCTGCACCGCCTCCGCGGCGAGGCGCCGCAACTCGGCCGTGCTCTTGGTGTTGGTCAGGACGGTCGCGCCGATGCCGCCAAGGCTGTCGACATTTACATGCGCAACGCAACGGCGGTCGAGCTCGTCCCAATGTTCATCCGCGTACCAGGCGGAGCTGGAGTAGCGGCCATGGCTATGGCCGGACCAGAAGCAGACCCGCATGCCACGGCGCCAGTCACTGCGACGCTGCGCGACAATGCGTGCCACCTCCAGCATGGCGACATTCGCCGCCCCGTTATCCATGACGCCGTGGTACCAGGTGTCATGGTGGCCTGAGAGCAGGACGAGTGGATCCGTCGCGCCGCCCGGCCCGTCCAGATCGCAGACGAGGATCGGCGTCTTCCGCCAGCCGGTATCCACCGCTGCATGAAGAGTCACAATCGGGCGCTTGCCATCGGCCAGCGCATCGCGGATCGCCGCACCGTCCCTATGCGCGACACTGCACACCACGGTGCGGGGAAGGTCGCGGCGCGTGGCGGCGGACGGGTTGCCCCAGACCGGCGAGATGCACATCTCGTGGATATGCTCGTGATGGCTGATATGGAGCTGGGCGGCGGCCCCGGCCTCGGTCGCGCGCCGGGCGACAGCGGGCGTCGCCATGCCTTCGAGCAGCAGCAACGCGCCGCGCAGATCCTTCCCGGCGAAATCCTCGACCGTCCCATGGCCGAGATAGACCGGCACTGCCGAGAAGCCATCGCGTGGGGAGGGCAGCGAGAACGACTGCGTTATCGCCTTCACCGGCACCCCATCCACCAGCACGCGCGCGGCGCCCGGCAGGCTGATATAGGCATCGTGCATCACGATCCCGGTGCGCCAGCCATAGGCCGCCATCCGGCTTTCGACGAAGCGCAGCCCTTCCAGCTCCTCGGCCGTGCCGGAGAGCTTCACCCACCGCGCAATCTGGGTAAGGTTCGCCATCATCGCCTCACCGCTGACTTCGGCCGAGATATCGGCTGACACCGTGTTCATGGATTTCCCTCTCATGGCGATGCGGCCCGTGCCGTCTCAGTAGGTCGCGAAGATGGTCGAGATACGCGCCGGATCGCGTGTTACCGACAGCGCGAGCGACAGCAGGATCCGGGCTTTCTGCGGAGTGAGGTTGTCGGCGTCGATGAAGCCGTGCTGCGCGAGCTTCGTGGTCCGTGGCACGCGGCCGGATCCGGCCCGGCTCGACTGCACCACGACGACGCCCTTCGCGACGGCCTGTTTCAACAGGTCGAGCTCCCCGGGCGCGCAGGAACCCGGCGCAAAGCCCGCCGAGACGATGCCTTCGGCGCCGGCCCCCAGGAAAGCACGCACGGCCGC
This sequence comes from Roseomonas alba, assembly GCF_019430885.1. Taxonomy (GTDB): domain Bacteria; phylum Pseudomonadota; class Alphaproteobacteria; order Acetobacterales; family Acetobacteraceae; genus Neoroseomonas; species Neoroseomonas alba. The sequence goes on from NZ_JAHYBZ010000011.1 coordinate 63,342, forward strand.
GCCGTCGGCACCCGCATAGGCGTAGCTGATGTCCACGCGCGGCAGCGCCGCGAGGGAGCGGATGTCGAATTCCGTTTGCGGCGCGCCACCTCGCAGCGGGCGCCGATAATAGGCGATCGCGTCGCCATCGGCATGGCCGAGGGCACCGAAATCGGGTGTGCGGAAGGTCTGCAAGCGGCTCGTCGAGGTCTTGGCGACGTCGCGCGCCGCATGGATCTCGTCGTTCAGCACGACGAGCACGCCGAGCCCGCGTGAAGCCGGGTCGACCGCAACGCGTGCGGCGTTGACCAGGTTGATGCCGGCATCCGTGGACAAGGCGGAAGCCGGTCGCTGCGACCCGACCAGCACGACCGGCACCGCCACCTTCAACGTCAGATGGAGCGCATAGGCCGTTTCCTCGAGCGTCGCCGTGCCATGGCCGATGACTATGCCGGCAAGGCCGGGGTCATCGGCCAGGAGCTGGTCGCACAGCACGACAAGTGCCTTCCAGGTGGGGAAATGCAGCCCGGTGCTCGGCACCGCGCTGAAGGTGACCGGCCTGACATCGGCGACGGCCCGAACTTCGGGAAAGCAGTCCAGGATACCGGCCGCATCAAGCAGCGGCTTGCCGGAGGAAGCGTAGTCGAAGGTGTCGAGCGGTCCATGCCCCAGTGAGGCGATGGTGCCGCCCGTGGCGATGAAGGCGACGCGTGGTGTCACGCGCGGGCGTCCAGCACGGCCTGGCCCAGCACAACCATCTGCGTGCTGGAGACGGAAGGCAGGTCGCCGAGATCGATGCCGGCATTTCGCCGCATCGCGCGTTCGTCCGTGATGGCGCGGCGATGCACCATCAGCAGATCGAGCCGCGGCAGGCCCAGGATGAACTGTCCATAATGGCCCGAGGCGAGGAAGGCGCCTTCCCATTCCGGCGCCTGGGAGTGCATCGGCAGCCACCAGTAGTAGCCGTAGCCCAGGCCACGATCGGCAAACCGGCCTTGCATGTCCTCGGGCTGGACATGCGGCGCAGTGCTCTCCCGCACCCAGGATTCCGGCACGACCTGCTGCCCATTCCAGCGCCCGCCACGCAGCGCCAGCAAGCCGACCCGCGCCATGTCGCGGCCCGACAGGAACATGTGATAGGCGAGGAAGCGCGAGCGGTCAGGATAGCCGAGCATGCGCTGACGGTCGCGATCGAAATCCTCGAAGCCCAGCGGAATGGCAAGCTGGTCACGCAGCGCATCATGAACGGCGATGCCGGTGAGCTGTTCGAAGATCGCGCCGGCGACGTTGAAATCCCAGTTGTTGTAGTGGAAGCGCGTGCCCGGCGCGTGGGAACCGCGCGGCGGGGTACCGTCGTCGTCGCCGCCTGGACTGCCCGCGGGATAATAGACGCCCGAACGGCTGGTCAGGATGTCGCGGATCGTCGCCCGCCTCTCCGCGGGCTGCAGTCCCTTCACATCGTCGATGCCGAGCTGTTCCAGCGTCAGCCCAAGGTCAATACGTCCGGACGCGACGTGCGGACCGTAGAGCAAAGAGAGAATGCTCTTGCGCGTCGATGCCAAGTAGCTGACTTCAGAGACGTCACCGTAGCGATAGGCCACGCGGCCGCGCGAGACGACCATGAAGGAGGTCGTCGTCAGCGCACGCAGCCCTTCGGTGAACTGCTCCAGCGCCGCGGGGTCGAAGCCGGCCGCCCGCGGCTCCACATCCTCCCAGGCGTCACCCGGATAGATCGCGTCCATCATGCTTCCATTCATGTCCTGCGTCGGTGTCACGGTGTGGCCTGCCTGACTTCCTTGGCGAGCGTCCGCTCATCAAGGCGTGGCTGGTAGGCAAGGCCGCGGCGCAACGCCCAGCTGTTGGTCTGGTGGTAGAGGGGGATGATGGCGCCATCGGCCATCGCCAGACGCGTGGCCTCGCGCAGCATCTCCTCCCGCACGGCGTCATCGAATGTGCCGGCTGCGCGCTCGACAAGGCTGTCGAGCGCCGCATTGCTGTAGGAGGAGGTGTTGCCGGCGCCGATGTTGCGGGCGCGATCGGGTGTGCCCAGCACATTCACCAGCATCGAGGTCGCATCGAAGGTTGCGTTGCCGAGCCCGACGACATGCATCGCGAAGCTGCCGCGCTGCGTGGCATAAGCGCTCCAGGGCATGGAGACGACGCTGGTGCGCACACCGATGCGCGTCCACATCTGTGCCACCGCCTGCGCCACGGCAGGCGCGCCGGGATATCGGTCGGTCGGCACATGCAAGGTCAGGCGGAAGCCGTTTGGATAGCCGGCCGCGGCCAGCAGCGCGCGGGCCCGGTTTGGATCGGGTTCGCCGACCGTCACTGTCGGCACAGCCGAGAAGGTGCCGAGCGGCAGGATCTGCACCGTCGGCACCGCCGTGCCTTCGAGCACGCGTTCGGCCAGGCCGGTCCGGTTGATGGCGAGGGAGAGCGCCTGCCGCACCTCGCGCCGCGCCAGCGGATTGCCGGCCAGGGCGCTGCCATCTGCCGCCGTGACGAAGGGTGCCGGTACCGCGTCGCCATGCTCGGGTGCCAGGTAGATCACGCGAAGACCAGGGGCGCTGACCACGACAAGCCCGGCGGTGCCACGCAGCCGAGGCAGGTCGGAGGCGGCGGGCATCTCGATCATGTCCACATCGCCGGACAGCAGCGCCGCGGTGCGGCCCGCGGCATTCGGCATCATGCGATAGGTCGCAGCCTCCCACGCCACGGGCGCGCCCCACCAGGCTGGATTTCGTTCCAATTCAACCCGATCGCCGGGCCGGAAGGAGCGCAGGCGGAAAGCGCCCGTGCCGATGGCTGCACGACCGGCATTGTAGTCCGCGGTCGTGGCCTCCTTCCCGGCATGGCGCGAGATCACCGCCACATTGACGAGGTCACCAGGCAAGCCGGGAGATGGGCCGTGCGTTTCGATCCGCAACGTCGTGGCGTCAGTGCTGGATACAGCGGCGACATTGCGGAGAAATCCCCCGAATCCGCCGGGGCTGTTCGGAACGTTGCGGGCGCGCGTGAAGCTGAAGGCGATGTCGTCGGCAGTCAGGGGGCTGCCGTCATGCCAGGTGACGCCGGGGCGCAGCCTGAATTCCCATACCGTCTCCGACACCGGACGCCAGGATTCGGCCAGGCCCGGCGCCAGAGCGCCATCCGCCCCCCGTTCCACCAGCCGATCAAAGATCTGCATGGCAATGCTGTTGTTGGGCGATGCGTTGTGGAAATGCGGATCGACGGAGGTGACGGCACCGGCCATGCCGATGCTCAAAGTCTCCGCCTGAAGCGGGCCGATCGCGAGTGTCGCCAGACTCGACAGGCCGGCCAGGCGCACCATCCGCTTCCAAACAGCTCCCATCGCCACGGGCCTCCTCCGGCATGCAAAGCGCGGAAAACTGTCATCGGCGGTCCACAATCCGTCAAATCGATGCTAGATATCCAAAACATGCACCACGCGAATGCCCCTGCGCCGATACGGTCGCTGCTATCGCTGGACCTCAACCTGCTGAAGGCGCTGAACGCGCTGTGGCAGTGCCGAGGCATTACCGCCGCTGGCCGCATGATCGGTCTGTCCCAGCCGGCCATGAGCCACGCCCTGCATCGCCTGCGCCTCGCCTTCGCGGACGAGTTGTTCGTGCGGGGTCCCGGTGCGCTGGTGCCCACGCCGCGTGGCACCGAACTGTGCCTTGCCGCCGTAGCGGCCCTGGCGGCGCTGGAGCGGGCAGTGCTTCCTGCGGAGCCGTTCCGGCCTGACTCCAGCACGCGACGCTTTCGCATCGGCATGAACGACTACGTCTCGGCGACGCTGCTGCCACTGATGATCCAGACGCTTGGCACCTCCGCGCCTGGGGTTTCACTGGAAGCGATCCACCTGCCACGCGGCCAGGACCAGGATGGTCCGGTGCTCCCGCGGATGCTGGATGAGGGACGGGCCGACTTGGCGCTAGGCCAGATCGATGAGGTGCCGGCGCGTTGCCATCGGGAAAGCCTGCGCCAGGACCCACATGTCTGTGTGATGGCGCAGCGTGCCTGGGATGCGAAGCGTCGCTTCGACATGGCCGCTTTCCTGGGGTTGCGCCATGTCCGCATCTCCTCCTTCCCCGAGCGCCGAAGCTGGATGGACCAGGCGCTGGAAGCCCAGGGGCTGAGGCGGCAGATCGCGGTGACGGTGCCGCATTTCATGGCGGCGCTGCATCTCGTCGCGACAACCGACCTGCTGACGACCCTACCGCTCGGCGCCGTGGCCCCTTTTGCCAAGACGCTGCGCCTGCACATCCTGCCCTCGCCGCTGCCAGAGCGTCCTCATCGTCTCGATATGGCGTGGCTCAAGTCGGTGGACGGTGACGCAGGGCTCACCTGGTTGCGCGGCATGTTGGCTGCGACGGTACTGCGCAAGGCAACGCGATCATCGATCGGGGCCGACAGCTCCAGCGTCAGCTGAGTTGTTCGCTGGGACCAAACATCTGGCACCGCCGACAGTCGATTGAGCCGCGATTCCACAGAGAGAGTTGCGTTCTCAGTCCCTATCGCTGCTCCATTCTTCTCTCTCACATGGTGCACCGCGCTAAGGCGCAAGTTTGGCCTGGGTTTGCGGACGGACCTTGATGGTTGGAAGGCACAACTAGCGCCGAATTTAGCCTGGAGAGAGATCAGGAGAGTCTCCAAACCATGAGGGTAGGCGATTCTGCCCTCAAGCTTAGAGCCCGCTTGAGAATGCTCATGGATGGGCGATGCGTCTGACGAGGAGTGCCGTGGATCATGGCCTCGGAGACGCCGGGGTCGCGCTCGTAGTTGCGGACGAGACGACGCCAGCGGACCATCCATCCGAAGGTTCTCTCCACCACCCAGCGGCGCGGGATGACCTTGAAGCCGGGTTCCTTGTCGGTGCGGCGGACGATCTCGATGACGAAGTCCCGGAAGGCGGCCTTGTCCATGAGCCTGCCCCGGTCACAGGCGCCATCGGCGAAGAGGTGCTTGAGCCACGGCCAGCGCTTGCGGATGGCGTCGATGATCGTTTGCGCGCCCGCGCTGTCCGATACGTCGGTGGGTGTGAGATTGACCATCAGCAGCCGTGCATCAGTGTCCACCGCGACGTGCCGCTTGCGGCCGACGACTTTCTTCGCTGCACAAAAGCCGCGCTTCTATGCGCTCGGCGCCTTCACCGTCTGGCTGTCCAGCGCGCCGCCGCTGGGGCTGGCCTCACACCCAACTTGCTCGCGGTCGAGCATCAGCGCGATGTCGTGGACGGTGCGGAACAGAAGGCGCCGGACGAAGCGGCGAGACGACCAATAGATCGTCCGCCACGGCCCGAAATGGATCGGCAACATCCGCCACCCACCGCCAGAGCGCGCCATGTAGCGGATCGCGTTCAGCACCTCGCGCATGTCCACGCCGGACTTGCGCCCGTGCTTCGGAGGCTTGGGCAGCAGCGGCTGGATCACCGCCCATTCGGCGTCCGTCAGATCCGTCGGATACCGCTTCGTCCGTCTCTCGACATCGGCCATCCGGCCTCGACACGCTCGGGTCCACATCCCAAGCGTGAATCACGCCCCTCTGCGCCGCTACAGACCCTTCTCAGACGGGCTCTAGAGCAGCGTCCCGAGGTATCCCCGCTCGACGCGCTCCGCCGCTGCCATCTCGGTGATCGAGGCGTAGCGCCCCTCATCCAGCAGTTTCTGGTACCGGAACGCCCGTGCCAGCGCCTTAACCCGCGCGGGGTCGGCGCGGGTTGGTACGGTAGCGTCGCTGCCGTCCTGGAGCGGCGTCGCCACTGTCTTTCGCCCGGCCGCCGCCGGATCTTCAGCGGCACCCGAACCGAGATCCTCGTCGCGACGGTCACAGGCGCTGGCGGTCTGGGCGGCGCAGGAGTTTCGCAGCCTCTCCGGCTCGCGGTCATGGGTGCAGGCAGCGACGTCCTGACGCGGGGATCGCGACCTCCCGCGGACAGCCGAACGTCAGGATCGCAGGGCCACGAGGATCTCGGCTGCCTCGACAAGATCCGCCGAACCGGATGTCTCCGCGAGGCCCTGCCAGATTGCCTCGAGGATCGCGTGGGCCTCGACCTGCCGGCCCTGCCGTCGCAGCAGCCGCGCCAGGGGAAGTGCCGCCTTCAGCTCCCACCCCGAAGCCGCCTGATCCCTGGCATGGCCGATGGATCGCCGCAGCAAGGCCTCCGCTGCCGCCGAATCCGGATGCGGTCCGCGCAGCATGATCTCGCCCTGGGTCCGCAGAAGGTCAGGCAGCCAGAAGAGCTGGCCCAGCGCCTGCGCGGAGGAGAGGGCCTCCTCGATCGTTGCACGCGCTTCGTCATGCCTGCCGGTCCGCGCCAGCGCCTCGGCCATGGCCCTCGACGCGGCGGGAAGGACCATGTGCTGCTGCTCGCGGCGCAGCGCGGCGATGGCCTCGCGAAGCGTGTCCGCCGCCGCAACCGGATTGCCTTCAAGAAGCAGCCACTCACCCTTCAGGGCCCGGCTCCAGGCGGCGTTGGGCCGAAGGGAATGCCGCTCGGAATGGACGATGGCCAGCTCGATATGCTCGGCCGCCTCCGCCGTCCTGCCGCTCCACAGCAGGATCGGAATGGCGTGGGCGGTCGCCATGCTGTAGTTGCCCGGCGGCGGCAGGCGTGCGCCTTCCTCGATCACCTCCAGGGCCAGACGGCAGGCCGTCTCGGGCGAGCCACGGAGCCAGAGCAGCCGGGCCAGCCCGATCGACGCGCGCAGGCGGTGGTCATAGCCGAAGAGGTTGATCTCCAGCCGCCCAAGACCGGCTTCGAGGGTGAAGCCGCGTTGACAATGCTCCAGCGCCTCGGCCTGATTGCCGGCGATGTGATGCGCGGCGGCGAGCAGCCATTCGGCGATGATTCGGTCGCTGAGCGCGCCGCTGCGCTCCGCGATGGCGGCGCAGCGCCGCGCGGCGGCCAGGGCACTGTCGAAATGGCCGAGCCGCGTGAGGAAAAGGTTGAGGCCCGCGAGCAGACGCATCTGCGGCAGTCCTGCGCCATCCTCCTCCGCCAGGTTCAGCCCGCGTTCGATCGCCTGGCTGACCTCATCCGTATTGCCCCGCGTGTGCATGGAGGACACCGCCAGCGCCTCCAGCAGCCGTGCCTCGCGCTGGGAGAAGCCGCCGGCCGCCGGAATGCTGTCCAGCGCCAGCCGCGACCAGTGCCGGCATTCGCCGAGCAGCCACAGCCCGAGGAACAGCGGCGCGGCATCGGCCGCGAGGTCGACGCCGATCGCGCGGTGCTCCTGCTCGGCGAAGCTCCATTCCAGGGCCTTGCGCAGATTGCCGACATGGGGCGCGTGTCGGCCGATCTCGGCATAGGCGCCATGTTCGAGGCCAAGTTTCCTGAACAGTTCGGCGAAATGGCGCGCGTGGCGCAGCGCAACCTGCCGCCCCTCGCCGAACTCCTCCAGCTTGGCCGCCGCATAGACGCGCGTCATGTCGAGGAGCCGGTAAAAGACGCGGCCCTCGGCCGCATCGACCCAGAGCAGGGATTTGTCGACCAGGCTCGCGACGATCGTCGCGACGCCGGGCGTCGCGGGCTCCGCTTCGCCAGCGACGGCGCAGGCGGCCTCCATGGTGAAGAGGCCGATGAAGACGGAGAGCCGCGCCAGGATGCGCCGTTCCTCCTCCGAGAGCAGGTTGTAGCTCCAGTCGAGCATCGCCTGCAGTGTCCGGTGCCGCGGCGCGACGTTGCGCCGGCCGACCAGCCGTAGCTCCGCGCTGCCCGCCAGCAGGTCGGCAACGCCACGGATGCCATAGGTGCCGACGCGGCTCGCCGCCAGCTCGATCCCCAGCGCGATGCCGTCGGTGCGGCGGCAGATCTCCGCGACGATGGGAGCATCGCCGTCGGTCAGCGCCCCAAGGAAGCCGCCCGAGGCTGCCCGTTCCATGAAGAGCTGCACCGCCGGCGTGGCCAGCGCTTCCGCGGCGCTAGGGACGTCTTCCACCGGGCTGGCGAGGGCGCTCAGCAGATGCACCGTCTCACCTTCGACGCGCAGTGATTCGCGGGAGGTCACCAGCAGATGGACGCCTGGCGCCTGCCGGAACAGGTCGGCGGCGAGGCGTGAGGCCGCGTCGATGAGATGCTCGCAGCTATCGAGGACGATCAGCATCCGCTTGTCGGCGAGGAAGTCGAGCAGCCCGGTCGCCGGATCGGCGCCGCTCAGCGCGCAGCCGACGGCGGCGACGATGGCGCCCGGGACCAGGGCCGCTTCGGAGATCGCGCCAAGATCGGTGAAGACGACATTCTCCTCGCCGAATTGCGTGCGCAACCTGTCGGTGATGGCGGTCGCCACGCTCGTCTTGCCGATGCCGCCGGCGCCGATGATGCTGACGAAGCGTCGTGCGAGGAGCAACTCGCTCAGACTCTCGATGACCCGGCCGCGGCCGATGAGTGGCCGCGGCGGCGCGGGCGGGCGTATCGTGGCGCGGAGCGCCGCCGGCGCGGCGGCCGGCGACTCCTCCGGCTCAACCTGCGTGATCGGCGCGACGAAGCTGTAGCCACGGCCGGCGACGTTGACGATGTAGCGCGCGCCGTCCTGCCCATCCCCGAGCGCCCGGCGCAGCGAGGCGATGTGGACGCGCACCGCCGCCTCGTCGACGACGACGTCCCGCCAGACCAGGTCCAGCAGGGCGTGCCGGCCGACCACCTCGCCGGCGCGATCGGTCAGAACGATCAGCAGATCGAGGGCGCGCGAGCCAATACGCACGGGCACGCCATCCTTCAGCAGAAGCCGGCCCGCACGATCCAGGCGGAAGCTTCCGAAGGAAATGAAGGTGTCCTGCCTCTGCACCGTCGCTTCCCGGCTTGGCGTATCGGGCATGACTTCGTCTATCCGGATCCGATCATCGGTCGTCGTCTCCTCGCGCCCCGGCTTCTGGACAGGTCGCCATGGCGCATCTCGGCTGCCTGCGTCGCGCTGTCTTCCGGGAACCTGACGGGATTTGCCGGAACATGACGCGATCGATGGTCCGCCGCTGCTTCCGGACGCGGTCAGCCGGGGCCGGGCTGACCCGTCATGGTCGACCGCCGCCACCGCCCCGGCGCGATGCCGATGCTTTCGCGGAAGGCGGTGGCGAAGTGGCTCTGGCTCGAAAAACCGCAGGCGAGCGCGATCTCCGCGATGGTGAGCGCCGAACCCGCGAGCATGGCTTGCGCGCGACTGATGCGGCGGCTGAGCTGCCACTGATGCGGCGCCATCCCGGTCGAGCGTTTGAAGGCCCGGCCGAAATGCGCAACTGAAAGGCCGCATTCCCTGGCGAGGTCCGACAGGGACAGGTCGAGATTGGCCTCCATCAGCTCCTTGGCACGGCGCTCCTGCCAGGGCGCCAGGCCATGGGGCCGGCCCTGCATCGCGCGCCTGGCCACGCCGTGCCGGCCGATCATGTGGATGCAGACAGCGTCGAGGATCGCATCGAGAAGAAGGCCACTCGCCCTGTGCGGGTGGGCGAAGGCCGCCGAAGCCGCGTCGGCAAGCTGGCGCATGACCGGATCGTCGAGGCCGGCGGGACCGTGATCGGCAAGTCCGGCAAAGGCCGGCATCCCGTTCTCCTCAGCGCAGGCGCTCAGACTCGATATCGGCAGGTAGACATGCATGCTGTGCCAGGGATCCCGCACGAGCACCCGCGGATCCTGCCTCATGTCCACGATGAAGACTGTGCCGGCCTCGAGCGCCGCGTCGGCCAGGAACCGCCCGTTCCGCCACATCTCGCGCCGCATCGGTCGAAGGTGGACTGCGACCGAATAGGCATCGTCATAGCCCAGGGACGCGCTGAGCTCCCGCGAGGGCCTATCCGTCCGCAGCTCGGACAGGGCGAGCAGCCCCCTGCGAAGCGTCCGGCTGACATGGCTTCGTGGCTGCGGCAGGTCCAGGCACGCAGCGAGATGCGCGCCATAGGCGCGGCCGCGACCCGTTCGGCTGCTGGCAGGCGGTGGCGCATCCATCGGCATCCCCGCGCATCGGACATCCCGGTTCGGGACCGGATCATGCCATCGGGCCGAGGCCAAGTTCAATGGATGCCTCGATGGCGGGGATGGGATGCAGGGCCGGCGTCACCGCACGCTGACGTCACCGCACGTTGACGGTCTTCGCCACCGCGACATTGCCGCGTATGGCGTTGGAGTAGGGGCAGATCGCATCGGCACCCTGCACCAGCGCCTCGGCCGTCGCCTGGTCGACGCCGGCGACGGTGATGGCGAGCGATGCATGCAGCACGAAGGCATCGGCCTCGTTGCGGCTGAGCCCGATCTCGGCGACGACCTCGACATCGCCGTCGGCGAAGCGGTGGCCGGACTGGCGCGCCACGCGCAGCAGCGCATTCTCGAAGCAGGCAGCATAGCCGCCGGCGAAGAGCTGCTCCGGATTGGTCGCGCCACCCATGCCGCCGAGTTCCTTCGGGATGGCGAGCGTCAGGTCGAGGATGCCGTCGGCGCTGCGGATCCTGCCCTTGCGGCCGCCTGTCGCGGCGACTTTGGTCGCATAGAGAATGGTCATGGTCGCTGCATCTCCTTGACGAGCGGCCGCCTAAGGCATCCGCTCCTGCACCTTCCGCGCGGCTTCCTCGATGACGGCGGCGACCTGCACGGGGTGGGATTCGTATACGGAGTGGCTGGCGCCCTCGATGACGATGAAGGGCGCGCGGGCGCGTTCGTAGTAGAAGCGTTCGAGGCCTGGATTGATGATCTGGTCGTTGCCGGCGACAATTCCCCAGCTCGGCTTCGTCTTCCAGGCGGCGGCGGTCAGCGGCGTGCTGAACACTTCGGCCTTCGCGAAAACCTGGCAGCGCGCCGCGAACTCTGCCCGCTCGCGGGGCAGGTCGGGGGCGAAAAGGCGCGGGAAGAGCTCCGGGTCCAGATAGGTGTAGCCGTCGGGGGTCATCCTGACCGCCCCCTCGGTGCGGGCGAGCACGCTCGGCATCCGCCGGCCGAGCGCGCCTTCGTCCTCCCCGACATCCGGCGCATGGGCGGCGACATAGACGAGGCCGGCGACCTTCGGATGCACCCCGGCCTGTGTGATGACCGACCCACCATAGGAGTGGCCGACGAGGATCGCCGGGCCGTCCTGCATGTCGAGCACGCGTCTGGCGGCGGCGACATCGGCCTCGAAGGCGGTCTCCGGCTCCTGCACCATGGTGACGCGGAAGCCCCGGCGCGTCAGAAGCTCATAGACCGGCTTCCAGCCCGATGCGTCGACCCAGGCACCGTGCACAAGAACGATGTTCCTGATCGATGGGACCTGGGCCACGGCGGGCGCGGCGAGGGCGAGCAGTGCGGCGGGAACGAGGACAGCGCTGGCACGGCGGGAGAGCATGGCATCACCTCATCGGCATGGCGGGTGTGGCGTCGGTGCAGCCCGACCGGAGGAAGGCTGGCACGGGCCACGGGGATCGGTGCGCAAAGACCCGAAAGGAATCGCAATGCCTCGCGTCATGTTCCGGCAGCCCACCTGGTCTGCTCATGAAGCATCAGATGCGCGCATGTCTTCTTTCGTATCTACACGGCGCATTGCAGTGTCTTACAGGCGATCAGACCCGCCGCAGGTCATTCTGCCGCCGTCTCAACGAGCGGAGAGGAGATCGTCATGAGCCGATGGGCCGCGCCCGATATTCCCAGCGCCGAGCGTTGCGCCTCTGATGTCGGAGAAGCGCTGCGCGACGCATGCTGTCCATGCGGCGGCCGGGATCGCGCGCCTGCCGCGTGCGGCGTCAGAGGCGAAGTCGCGAACGCCCTTACCGCGATTCTCCTGCACGCGGAGGCCATCTGCCGCTGGTCCGCCAGGCAAGGCATCGTGGATGTAGAGATTGTGGCATCGGCACGACAGGTCGCTGCCAATGCGGGGCGCGTCTGGATGGCACTGGACGACACCACGCCGGCAACCGGCACTGACGGCGCGGCCGAAGAAACTGATCAAGGGCCAAGCCCCAGATTCCAAGGCTCTGGCCTGACCCCGTAGAATCGGCCCGCCGGCAATGTAGGACGGCGACATCCTGGCCCGGAACCGAACTCCGGTCCGGCGTCTAGGCAACTTCTTGAGCTTGTTGAGCCTGCTCGACGAACGCCTATGAGGTCAGGTTCCGCAGCGGCCCACGCGGCCGCTCCTCATTGCACTCTCGTTTCGCGGCCTCAAGCGGCTGCCTTGCGTCGGCCTGGGACGCGAACCAGGAGGCGTTCGAGCATTCGGCCTGCATCCGTGGTCGAGCTCCTGCACCACGTCGGAGGATGGAAACTGCCTCTCAGCACAGTCGAGAGCGCCTCTCGCGTGCGGGCCTCGAGCACGGCCGGGATGCGGATTGGCCAACCGTGGAACAATGGTCGGCGGCGAAGTCCATCGCTCAGATCTCGTTCGGTGCTGCCGCGTCCGGCCGCCTCACGGGCTACCGCTACGCCCTCTTGTGTCGCGGGACTTTGGTGTCGGATGGTCAGGCCGTCTTCGCTTTGCAGGCGGTACACGCGCTTCGCGCTCACCGATAAAGTCTGGCGACCAGGAGAGACAGGTCGTGAGAGAGAAGAATGAAGTAGCAAAGAGAATCGGGGTTGGAAACTCTCTGGGGCCTAGAGCATCTTCCGATCATGCTGGGTGGTAGCCGGCGGCGGCGAAGTAGTTGGCGCATTCGGTTGGATTGAAGGTGTCGATGATGTTGCCGATGGTGGACCATAGTCCGCCGATGGTCCGCGCGGATGCCAGGCCGCAGGTTGGGGACCAGCACTTGGTCGACATAGGCCTGGAAGGCGATGCCGTTGATCGGCCCGTCGAGCACCATGGGTGCCACCATGCCGCTGTTGCGCAGGCCGGCGACGAAGGTGGTCGTCTTCCAGTGGCCGTGCGGGATGGCGGCACGCAGCCGTCCGCCGCGCGGTGACCGTCCACGGGTGCGGGCCATGTTCGTCGACGCCCAGGTCTCGTCGATGAACACCAGGCGGTCGGGGTCGAGTTCCAACTGCCCCTCGAACCAATCCCAGCGCCGCGTCACGATGCCGGGGCGCTGCTGCTCGGCCGCGTGCGCCGACTTTTTTTCAGTGTGATCCGCCGCCGCGCGAAGAACCGCCACAAGGTGCCGACGCCGACTGGCACGCCCGCATCGGCCAGTTCCGCGCGCAACTCGCTCAGCGTGATGTCCGGCGTCAGCTCCAGCGGGCCGAGGATCAGCGGCGCATGGCTCTCGATCCATCCCGAGCGGCGATGGCCGCCAAGGGGCCCCGGCGCCACCGAGCCCGCTGTACGTTTCAAGGACGCCCAGCGGATCGCGCTGGAGATGCCGACGCCAAAGCGTGAAGCGGCTGCCCGGCACGAGGATCCAGCCTCGATCGCCGCAACAACACGCTCGCGAAGATCCACCGACAATGCCTTCGACATGCCTGTCGGCCCCCTCCCGACAGGCAGCTTGAAGCAGATCCACACCGCGTGGGGGAAGGACCTTCGCGATTCAAGCAGGTCGAACGCCGCTCTAGACGACGGCGTCCAGCCCCAGCAGCCGCGCCGCGTTGGACCGCACCAGCTTGCCGATATCCGCCTTCGAGACTTGCTGGTCGAGTAGCAAGCTCACCACCTGGCGGAAGCCCTCCACTGGCCGCGGCGAACCGAGCAGGCCGAGATCCGAGGAGAGAATGGTGCGATCCACGCCGGCGACCTCGATCAGATGCACCAGCTCCTCCGGCGTGAACTTCTTCGACTTGCCTTCCACCCACATGCAGATCGAATGCTCGATATGCGCGCCCAGCGAGACGAGGGTACGGATGTCGTCATCGGTGCAGCCGATCAGGTAGGTAGGGTGGTTGACCAGCATGCGCTTCACGCCGCGCTTGCCGGCCTCCTCGAAGACCTTGATCATCTCCGCGGCATCCAGGTGGCCACCGGCCAGGATCACATCGGCCTCCGCGATAATGTCCAGCACCTGCTTGGTGTCGTCGGTGATCGCGCCATTGGCGTCGGTCGCGCGCAGCGGGATGGCGTCGAGCATCTTCTTCGCCGTCTTCGGGAAGGTCTTGCCCTGGCCGAGGATCTGCTCGATGTGGTTCGCCGCCGAGAGCGTCGGCATCCAGATGATCTTCGCACCGATCTTTACAGCATGGTCGACCGCATGCGGGTTGATGCCGCCCGAGGCGTTGTTCAGCGCAAGGCCGGAGAACAGCTTCACACCGAGCTCCGGGAACAGCTTCTCCAGCATCACGGCGTGGGAGACGCCGAGGTAGAAGTGATCTTTGTAGAGCAGCGCGCTGAACTTCGCCTCGGCGCAGTCGAGCAGCGCCTCGTGATGATCCAGGGTGCGCGGCATGGCGGCCGGGCCGGAATGACAATGCAGGTCCACGGCGCCGACCAGCAGCTCCGCGACCTCAGCCTCGCGGGACATGTCCTGGGTGGTGGTGCTCATCTTCTCATCCTTGTCTGGCGTGGGGGCATCGCGCCGGTCAGGCCGGCTTTGCGGCGCCGAGGCTGCGGATATCGGCCAGCGCCTTCGTGGCCGCCTGCTTCATCAGGCCCTGGTCGGAGGAATAGACGAAGGCGGTGGCGCCGATGTCGCGCAGCCACTCGGCCTCCTTCATGCCGCCGACGAAGACCATCACCGGCTTGCCGGCGCGCGTCGCCGCCGCCGCGATACGGTCCACCGCGTCGCGGATCGCCGGCGCGTCATTGGTGGGTGCCCCCATCGCGGCGGTCAGGTCGCCGCGGCCGATGAACAGCGCGTCGATACCATCGGTCGCGGCGATGGCATCGATCTCGTCCAGTGCCTCGGGGTCTTCGATCTGCGCGACAACCGTCACGCCGGCATCGGCGGCGGCGATGTAGTCCCACATCTTGCCCCCGCCATAGCCCGCGGCGCGCACCGATCCGGAATAGCCGCGCTTGCCGCCGCGGTAGCGGCAGGCCGCCGCCACCTGCTGCGCCAGGGCGGCTGAGGCGACATGCGGCACCAGCACGCCCGTCGCCCCGCAATCGAGCACGGAGAGCAGGTGATGTGGCGCGGGGCTCTGCACCCGCACCAGCCCGGCCGCACCGGTGGCGCGGGCGGCGAACAGCGCGGCGTCGGTGGATTGGCGGTCGAAGGGCGAATGCTCCTCATCCACCACCATGAAATCGAAGCCGAGGCTGCCGAGGATCTCCGATCCATGCAGGGTCGGCGTCTTCAGGAAGGTGCCGGCAAGGATGTCGCCGCGCTGCAGGCGCGCACGAAAGCTGTCGGCGGCCGGTGATGGGACCATGGACTGGGTGTTCCCTCGGATCGGGCCCGGGCAGATTGACCGAGCCAAGTGTGTTCTGTTAGACGGAACGTCGGACCTATTAATCGACCATCCCGCCGGACCAGCGCGAAGTCAAGCGCACCCCGCCGGCAAGGAGAGCACAGGCCATGTCGCAGATCGGTGGCGCACCCTCGGGCGATGGGCTGCAGGCGGTGGCGATGGCCATCCGCATCCTGGAATTCCTGGCGGAGCAGCGGGGCGGCATTGGCGTGACCGCGCTCGCCCGCGCGCTCGGCACGACGAAGAGCCGCGTGCACCGCCACCTGCGCACGCTGGTGGAGACCGGTTACATCGTGCAGTCGCCGGAATCGGAGAAGTACCGCGTCGGCAGCCGCCTGGTGACACTGGGCCGGACGGTGGCGGAGAATTTCGACCTCTCGGCCCTGGCGCGGGAGGAGATGCGCGCGCTGCGCGACACGCTGGGCCAATCGGTGGTGATCAGCCGCGTCGAGGTCACCGGCGCCGTGGTGCTGGCGACGCTGCCGGGCCGGGAAGCCATCGAAATCGCGGTCAAGCCGGGCTCGATCCTGGCGCCGCACTGTACGGCGCAGGGAAAGCTCGGCCTGGCGCATGCCGAACCCGCGGTGCGCGAGCGCGTGCTGCTCTCGCGGCTCGACATGCGCACGCCGCACACCATCACCAGCCCCACCGTGCTGCGGGAGGAGCTCGCGCGCATCCTCGAGCGCGGCTGGGCGGTGGCGCCGAGCGAGAGCCTGCTCGGGGTCAATGCGCTGGCCGCACCGATCTTCGAGGGCGGCGGCGGCATGGTCGGCGCCATCGCCATCCTCGGCTCCATCCAGTTCATCGAGGCCGAGCCCTCCGCGCCGCAGATCCGGCATCTGCGACAGGCGGCGGCGCGCATCTCCGCGCAGCTCGGCGGGGTCGCGCGCGACGGCGTTGACAGCTTGCCGCGCTGACAACAGAGTGGGATCTGTCAACGGAATAATGTTCCGTTCTGCGAGACAAATTAGCGGAAGAACCCGCTCAGGAGACGTCCCATGGCCTATGATGCGTCCGATCCGCGCGCGGCGCTGGCCCCCGCCGCCGCCCCCGCGGCCGTGACCGGCCCCTTCACAGCGGCGCACTACGCGAAATTCTATGAGACACCGCCGCAGGAAGAGGCCGATGGCCTCCGGACCTGGTATGCGCGCGGCCGCAACTTCATCGTCGCCTATTCCGAGGTGCCGGCTGGCGCCACGCTCACGCGCAGCGGCCAGCCCGACGAATACGTGCTGTTGCTGCCCGACCGCGGCATCGCGGCGGAGGTCACCGCCGGCGGCGAGACCAAGACCATCGACGGCTATTCGGTCACCTTCATCCCGCCGGGCGACAGCAGCATCACCGTCACGGCCGCCGGGCGCATCGTGCGGCTGTTCACGCCGCGCTCCGAGGATCTCGCGGCCAAGTGCAGCAACGCCGCCGGCTTCACCGAGCCCGATCCGCGCATCCCGCCGCTGCAGAATTGGCCGACCCCGCCGGACGGCTTCCGCATCCGCAGCTATACGCTGGACGTGCCGAAGGAACCGGGCCGCTTCGGCAAGATCTGGCGATGCACCACCTTCATGGTGAACTACCTTGACCCCGCCGCCGGGCCGCGCGACCTGACCAAACTGTCGCCGCATCACCACGACGATTTCGAGCAATGCTCGCTGGTGCTCAACGGCGCCTACACGCACCACATCCGCTGGCCCTGGACCACCAACAGCACGCATTGGCAGGAGGACGAGCACGAATACTGCAAGGCGCCGTCCGTCACTGTGATCCCGCCGCCGTCGCTGCACACGTCGCGCGCCGAGGAAGCGGGTCAGATGGTCGACATCTTCTGCCCGCCGCGGGTGGATTTCTCGATGAAGCCAGGCTGGGTGCTGAACGACGCCGACTACCCGATGCCCAAGGGCTGAAGGGGGCCTGCGCTGGCGCATCGCGGC
Organism: Roseomonas alba; assembly: GCF_019430885.1. GTDB lineage: Bacteria > Pseudomonadota > Alphaproteobacteria > Acetobacterales > Acetobacteraceae > Neoroseomonas > Neoroseomonas alba. Next base: position 80,484 of record NZ_JAHYBZ010000011.1, read on the forward strand.
GTCAGCGCAGGTTCAGTTCGCTGAGCAGCCGCGCCGTCGCAGCATCTTCCGCCGCGAGGAAGCCCTGGAAGCGGGCGCGGTCGAGCAGCTCCACATCGTTGTAGGCGCGGTGCATCGCCTCGATGAAGGCGGGCTCGGCCCCGAATTCCAGGATGAGGCCAGCCCAGCGGTCCAGCACCACCGTATCGGTTCCTTTCGGCGCGAAGAAGCCGAAGCGGGTGACCAGCTCCACATCCAGGCCGGATTCGCGCAGCGTCAGCAGGTCGGGCAGCACGGCACTGCGCTGCGCGCCGGTCTGCACCAGTGGCATCACGCCGCGTTCGACCAGCGGCATGATGGCGCTGGGTGCGCCCATCACCAGGTCGATATCGCCGGCCAGCAGCGCCACCACCGCGGTCGACACACCGGAATAGGGCACGTGCAGCAGCGTGATCCCGGCCGCCCGGCAGAGCGATTCCATCACCAGATGCGGCGTGCTGCCGACGCCCGGCGTGCCGTAGCTGAGGCCCTCGGGCCGCGCCTTGGCCTCCCGCAGGAAGCCGACGAAATCGGTGAAGCGGGCGCCGCGCCGGCCGGCCAGCACATAAGGGATGGCGATCAGGTTCGCGATCGGCGCGAAATCGGCGATCGACAGCGGCAGGTGCTGCAGCCGCGGCACCGCCGTCAGCGCGCCGGTGCCGGCGAAAAGCAGCGTATAGCCATCCGCCGCCGCAGTCTTCACGCGGGTCGCGCCGACCGCGCCGCCGGCGCCGGTGACGGAATCGATCACCATCGGCTGGCCCAGCGCCTGGCTGATCCTGTTCTGCAGCGGGCGGATGAACTGGTCCGCGCCGCCCGCCGCATAGGGGACGATCACGCGGATGGCGCGGTCCGGATAGCCCTGCTGGGCCCGGGCGGCGCGCGCACCCAGGACCAGGGCTGCGCCGGACGTCAGGGCGCCGCGTCGCGTCATGCTCATGGTCGTCTCCCTTGCCTTGCCGGTCACGCGCTCATGCGGAACAGCCGCGCCGGATTGGTCCACAGCACCGTCTCGCGGTCCGCCTCATCCGGGATCACGCGGTGCAGCGCCGCGAGCAGCGGGCCGAAATCGACACGCTCCCGCGCACGCAGGAAGGGCCAGTCCGATCCCCAGATGCAGCGGTCGATGCCGAAGGCCTCGATCAGCGCGGCGATGTAGGGGTCGGTGTCGGCATAGGGCGATCCGGTCCGGCTGAAGCGGAACACGCCCGAGAGTTTGATCACCGCGTCGCTGCTGCGGCCGAGTTCCAGCAGCGCCTGGAACCCCGTCTGGTCCAGCCCGCCATCGAGCTCTGGCCGGCCACTATGGTCGATGATGACCGGCAGCCCCGCGCTGCGCAGCACCGGCAGCGCGTCGATGATCGACTCCCCATGGTGGTAATGGATCTGCGCGAACCAGCCGACCTCGCGTGCGCGCGCCAGGGCACGCTCGCCGGCCGGGCCCTGCAGCGGCGGGCTGGTTGGGAAATCGAGGTTGAAGCGGATGCCGACGATGCCGCCTTCGACCATGCGGCGGATCTCGGCCTCCGGCGTGCCGTCCGGTAGAAGTGCCACGCCCTTGAGCCGGCCGCCCGCCTCGGCGATCGCCTCCAGCATATAGGTGTTGTTCGCGCCGTAGCCGCCGAGGGGATTGATCAGCACGCCATGGGTGAAGCCGTGGCAGGACAGCATGTGCAGGAACTGCCGCGCCGTGCCCAACTCATTGGGCTGGATGTCGAAGCCGCGATCGCCGCCCCAGCCCTGGCGCGTCAGATCGAAGGCATGGGCGTGGGAATCGACCGCGGGCATGGTGGTCCTCTCAGAAGCCGTAGAGCGCGGCGGGATTGTCGACGAGCAGACGCTGGTGGTCCGCAGGTGTCGGCGCGAAGTCGGGGATGAGGTTCAGCATCTCCATCTCATCCACCGGCGTGGCGAGGTTCGGATGCGGAAAATCCGTGCCCCACAGCACGCGATCGGGGGCGGCGCGCTGCAGCGCGCGCGCGAAAGGCAGAGCTTCGGCGAAGGGGGAGCGCGCCATGCGTTCCGCACCGCTCAGCTTCACCCAGATCCGCGGGTCCTCCATCAGCGCGAGCAGCGTCCGGAAGGCGGGCCCTTCGACGCCGAGCGCGGGATCGACGCGGCCCATATGGTCGATCACCACGGGCATGCCGGCGCCGCGGATGAACTCTTCCTTCTCCCGCACGCCATCGCCCTGCAGATGCAGCACCAGGTGCCAGCCCAGCGGCCGCACGCGGTCGGCGGCACGGCGCACCAGCGCCATGTCCGGCCCGCCGCCCAGTGCCTTGATGAAGTTGAAGCGGATGCCGCGCACACCCGCCGCATGCATCTCCTGCAGTTCGGCATCGGGCGTGGCATCGTCGATCATGGCGACGCCGCGATAGCGCGCAGGATCCGCACGCAGCGCATCGACCATGGCGCGGTTGTCGGTGCCGTGGCAGCTCGCCTGCACGATCACCGCGCGGCCCAGGCCAAGGCGGCGATGCAGCGTGGCCAGCACCTCCTTGGGCTTGTCCTCGGGCGTATAGGTGCGCGTCGTCGCATAAGGGAAGCGGTCGGCCGGGCCGAAGACGTGGCAATGCGCGTCGCAGGCCAGCTCCGGCACAGCATAGCGCGGCGTGGCGTGCCGCCCGTCGGACTGCATGGCGTTTCCTCGGATGTTGGCGGAAGGTTAGTGCCGCCCTGCCGCGACCCAGAAGGGCGATCTGCCCGCATTCCGCATCCTGGAATGCCGCGTCAGACCGGCCCGGCGGGCTCCGGCGTGTTGCCTTGAAGCCGCTTCATCGAAGTCGTGATCTCAAGGCTCGCCTGCCGCAGCGCCGGCACCAGATCCTCCAGCAAGGCGCGCTGCGAGACCGCCGAGCGGAAGAAGCTCATGCCGATGGTGCCGACCACCGCCGCATCCAGCATAATCGGCACGGCGACGGTGTTGGAGGAGCGCGGTTCCACCTTGGGGTCGCGCAGCGCATAGCCCTGGCGCCGCGTGGTGGCGATCACCATTCGCACCACGCGTTCGAGGTTCGGCGGGCGGTCCTCGGGGTCGCTCGAGACTTCAAGCATGCGCAGCAGGATGCGCAACTCCTCCTCCGGGCACCAGGCGAGATAGGCGCGGCCGAGCGCACGCGTCACCAGGCTGTGCCGCACGCCGATCGTCGCGTGGAAGGGCGACATGGTACTGCTCGCCGCCGTGCTGACGCTGATGGCGATGCGAGCGCCATCCAGCACCGCGATGGCCGCCGGCCAGCGCAGCCGGCGCGTCAGGTCCGCGACCCAGGGCCGGCCCGCCTGTGCCACCAGCGGTCCGCCGTGAAAGCCCGAGCTCAGCGCCTGAACATCCGAGGTGACGCGATAGCCGATGCCGCGCTCCCCCTTGGCCACCAGCCCCGCGGTCATCAGCGTGCCGAGCAGGCGCATGATGGTCGGCTTGGGCAGCAGCGTGACGCGGTGAAGCTGGTCCACCGTGGTGTGCTGCTGCCGGTTCAGCTCGCGCAGGATCGACAGGGCACGCAGGACGGACTGGACAGGCGGGTCGTTCAGTGTGCGGGCTCCGGGACGGCCATCGCGTCGTCGGCGACCGTCAGCACCAGCTTGCCGATCTGCGCGTTGGCGTCCAGCACCGCCTGCGCGGCTGCCGCTTCCTCCAGCCGGTGGATGCCGCAGATATGGGTCCGGATGCGGCCATCCTCCAGCAGCGGCCAGACCTGCTCCACCAGCTCCCGCGCGATGCGGCCCTTATAGGCCGGCGGGCGGGCACGCAGCGTGGAGCCCGTCAACGTGAGCCGGCGTATATAGACCTCGCGCGTGCTGATCTCCGCCGTGGGGGCGCGGTGGCTCGCGATGAGCACCAGCCGGCCGTCCATTGCGAGCAGCCCCATCTCGATCGGCGTGTAGTCGCCGCCCTGGCCGTCCAGGATGACGTCGACGCCGCGTCCGCCGGTCAGCGCGCGCACCTGGTCGGGCCAATCGGCCTCGCGGTAGTCGACCGCGTGCTGCGCGCCGTACTCAAGACAGACCGCGCGCTTGTCGGCGGAGCTGCTGGTGGCGATGACCGTCGCGCCGCGCAGTTCCCGGGCCATCTGCATCGCCGCCATGCCGACGCCGCTGGTGCCCCCCTGGACGAGCAGCGTCTCGCCCTCGGCGATGCGGCCCAGCCAGAAGACGTTGTTCCAGGCGGTGAAGAAGACTTCCGGCAGCGTCGCCGCCTGGGCAAAGCTGAAGCCGTGCGGCAGCGGCATGCATTGCGGCGCTGGCACCACGCAATACTCGGCATAGCCGCCGCCCGAGACCAGGGCGCAGACCGCATCGCCCGGGCGCGGCCAGTCGACGCCGGGTGCCACCGCCTCGACGATGCCCGCGACATCAAGGCCGGGGATGTCGGTGACCCCCGGCGGCGGCGGATACAGCCCCTTGCGCTGCTGCACATCCGGCCGGTTCACCCCGGCGGCGGCGACCCGCACCAGCACCTCCCCCGGCCCGCAGGCGGGCACCGGCCGATCGGCCAGCGCCAGCACCTCGGGGCCACCCTTGCCCCTGATCTCGATTGCCCGCATCGGCGCATCCTCCCAGATCCGGGCGTCACCTATCACGGCCCCCGAGCGGCGCACGGCCCCTCGCCCGCCATTCCGTATGCCGGAATTCGGGCACGGCATCGTGGATGGCCTTGGCCGGCCTGCATAGGCTGCTGCGCAACGGCACGGGCTCACGCGCCGCGGAGGAACACCATGCCGCCAGGCCTCGACCGGGATGCCCGCCGCCCCATCGGACTGCCGCGCCGGGCGCTGCTGACCGGCGCTGCCCTCACCGTGGCATCACCATCCTTGGCACAGGACGCCTGGCCCGGCCGACCCACACGCATCATCGTCCCCTTCGCGCCCGGCGGGACCACCGACATCCCGGCTCGCATCATCGCGGAAGTCCTGCAGCGCAAGCTCGGCAAGCCCTTCGTGGTGGAGAACCGTTCCGGCGCCGGCGGTGCCGTCGGCATCCGTGCCGCGGTGCAATCGACCGATGGGCACACGCTGCTCCACACCACATCCGCGGTCGCCGTGGTGCCGGCGCTGCAGCGCGATCCGGGCTTCGATCCGATGACCGACCTGGTGCCGGTCACCATGACGGCCGCCTCGCCCATCCTGCTGGTGGTGCGTGAGGATTCGCCGTTCCGCGACTTCCTCGCCTACCTGGCCAAGGCGCGGGCCGAACCGGGCAAGGTCAGCTTCAGCTCCTCGGGCATCGGCACCACGGTGCACCTCGCCGCCGAGGTGCTGCGCGCGCGCGGCCGCGTCGACCTGCTGCACATCCCTTATCGCGGCTCCGCACCCTCTGCGACGGCGGTGCTGGCCGGGGAGGTCGATTCCGGCTTCCTCAGCCCGATCGAGGTGTTACCGCATATCCGCGCCGGCCGCATGCGCGCGCTGGCGAATTGCGCGCTGACGCGCACGTTGCTGCCGGATGTGCCGACCATCGCGGAATCCGTGCCGGAATACGACGGCGTGCAGCTCTGGTTCGCCCTGTTCGGCGGGCGCGACCTGCCGCCCGGCGCGGCAGCGATGCTGATGCGCGAGCTCGCACCGCTGCGCCAGGGCTCGGTGCTGACCGAACGCATGGCGGAAGTCGGCGCCGAGACCATGCTGGACGGGCCGGACCCGCTGGCGGCGCGCATGCGGGCCGAGGTGCCGCTCTGGAAGACCATCGTCGAAGCCGCAGGAATACCACGCGAATGACCGAGACCGCCGGGCCGACCGATACGCCGCTCGTGGACACGCACTTTCATCTCTACACCACGGACATGCCGCTCACCTCCTGGGCCTGGCACCACCCGCCCGAGGACGCCTCGGCCGAGCAGTTCGTCGACATCATGGATCGTCACGGCGTCGGCTTCGGCGTCGTCGCGGCGGCGAGCCTGCACGGGCAGTACAACGACTATGTCATCCGGTCCCTGCGCCGGTATCCGCGGCTGCGCGCGACCGCCTATGTGCGGCCGGACACCGACATGTACACGCTGGAGCGGATGAAGGCCGAAGGCATCGTCGGCATCCGCCTGTTCTTCCGCCGCGTGCCGGATCCGCCGGACCTCAGCTCCTATGAATATCGGCTACTGCTGCGCCGCGTGCGGGACCTTGACTGGCATGTGCACACGCTGGTCAGCGGCGAGGCGCTGCCGGGCGTCATCAAGGCCGTCGAGGATGCCGGCGTGAAGCTGGTGATCGACCATTTCGGCAAGCCGGACGAACGCCTCGGCGTCAATTGCCCGGGCTTCAAGGCGCTGCTCGCGGCGGTGGAACGCGGCCGCACCTGGGTAAAGATGTCCGCCGGCTTCCGCGCGCCCTCGCGCGAGGCCGCGCGCAGCTATGCCCAGGCGCTGCTGCGCGTTTCGGGCGGGGAGCGGCTGCTGTGGGGTAGCGACTGGCCCTTCGCCGCCTTCGAGGACAAGGCGACCTATGCCCAGGCCGTCGCGGATCTGCACGACTGGGTGCCGGATGCCGCGACGCGCCGGCTGATCGGCGGCGACACGCCCATGCGGCTGTATTTCGGCGCCTGACCATTCGCAACGAACCGGGGAGGAGCAGACCATGTCCATGATCACACGGCGGCAGATCGGCGGGCTCGCGCTGGGCGCGGGCATCGCGGTGGCAGCGCGCGACGTCGCGGCGCAAGCCTGGCCGGCGCGCCCCGTCACCATCATCGTGCCCTGGCCGGCGGGCGGCTCGACGGATGTGCTGGCGCGCTCCATCGCCAACTACTTCACCGAGAAGTTCGGCCAGTCCTTCGTGATCGACAATCGGTCGGGCGCGAACGGCAATATCGGCACGGCCGCCGTGGCCCGCTCGGCCCCGGATGGCTACACGCTGATGGTCACGACGAACGGCCCGATCACCAACAACACGCTGTTGTTCAAGTCGATGCCCTACAATCCGACGACAGACCTGACGCCCATCGCCGCGCTCGCCGAATTGCCGATCGTGCTCGCCGCGCGCAGCCAGATGCCCTACAGCAACGTGCGGGAGCTCATCGACTACGCCAAGGCCAATCCGGACAAGGTGAATTGTGGCACCCCGCCGCTCGGCTCGGCGGCGCATCTTGCGGTCGAGCTGTTGATGTACCGCACCGGCATCCGCCTCAACATCGTGCCCTATCGCGGCTCCGCCCCGCTCACGAACGACCTGCTGGCCGGCGCGGTGGATATGGGCATCGACCTCGTCACCACCTATCTGCCGCATATCGAGAACGGCACGCTGAAGGCGCTCGGCGTGACCTCGGCTGCACCTATCCCGCAATTGCCGCGGACGCCGCCGGTTCAAGCGCAGGGTGTCCCGGATTTCCAGGCCACCGGCTGGATCTCCCTACTCGGCCCCGCGCATATGCCCGAGGTCATGATCGGCGCGCTGAACGAGGCAGCCAACAGCTATCTCGCGCTCGATGCGACCAAGGCCATGCTGCCGCCGCTCGGCCTGACGCCGCTCGGCGGCACGCCCACCGACCTGACGCGCCGCATGGCCGCCGAGGTGGCGCTGTGGCGGCCGATCATCCAGGCCGCCGGCATCTCGATCGACTGACGGAGGCCTGCCATCGTGTTCCGTCGTCCCGGCGTCACCAACGGCGCCATCGGTAGCGTGCCCTATATGCGCGACCTGATCCGCACCGCGTATCCGGACGCGAAGTTCAATGAGGATATCCGCCACCGGATGACGGCGGAGGAGATCATCGCCTTCCTCGCCGATTGCGACTGCGCGATCATGGGCGGCGACGTGGTGAATGACCGCGTGCTCGAGGCGCTGCCCCATATCCGCAACATCGGCATCTTCGGGGTCGGGCTGAACACGGTGGACCTCGCGGCCTGCCAGCGCCATGGCGTGCGGCTGGGCTTCACGCCCGGCGTCAATCGCCTGGCGGTGGCCGAACTCGCGCTGTGCTTCATGATCGCCGGGCTGCGCTGGGTCACGCCGCTCAGCCTGGCGATGCGCAACGGCGAAAGGCCGCGCACCCGCGTCGGCCGCAGCCTGACCGGGCGCACCGTCGGCCTGCATGGCTGCGGCCATATCGGCAAGGAGGTGGTGCGCCTCCTCCGGCCCTTCGGCTGCACCATCATCACCCACGACATCCGCGACTATCCCGAGTTCTACGCCGCGCATGGCGTCACCCCGGTCGGCTTCGACGAATTGCTGGAGCGGTCGGAGGTGCTGTCTCTGCACATCCCGCGCGGCCGGGCGACGGAGAATCTCTACGACGCCGCGACGCTCGCCCGCCTGCGGCCCGACTGCGTCCTGGTCAACACCTGCCGTGGCGGCATCGTCAACGAGGATGCGCTGCTCGAACGGCTGGAGAGCGGCGCGCTGGTCGCCGCCTGCATCGACGTCTTCGCCCATGAACCGGCGGAGAATGACCGCCTGCTGCGCCAGCCCAATCTGCTGTCCACCCCGCATGCCGGGGCCAGCACGAAGGAGGCGCGCATCGCCATGGTCCAGGCCGCGCTGCGCGGGCTGGACGAAGGGACGCTGGTCGATCCGGCGCAATTCACCGACTACCTGTAAGGCAAGGGACACACCGCCATGGCCATCGACGAGCTGCGCATCCGGCAGGAGCTGGAAATGCTGAACATCGCCTTCTGGCGCGATGTCGATTCCGACTGGGGCCGCAATGCCCACGAATTCTTCACCGAGGACGGCGTCTACACCACCAGCCACAAGGCACGGCAGGGCCATGAGGCGATCAAGGGCTTCTATTCCGAGCGAGAGTCGCGGGGCGACCGCGTCGCACGGCACCTGATCCACAACTTCCACGTCATCGTGCATGACGAGAACCACGCGACGGCAGAATGGACCATGTGCCTCTACGCTGAGGACGGCAAGCCGCCGCTGATGTCCGAGCCGCCGATCCTGATCGGTGCGGTGACCGACGAATGCGTGCGCGGCGCGGATGGCAAGTGGCGCTACGCCTCCCGCACCACGAAGCCGCTGTTCAAGGGCAGCCGGCCGACCTCAGGCTGAGGACGGCCGGCGCGACGGGGATCACAGATGTCGCCCGCCATCCACCAGCAGCGTGGTCCCCGTCGTCAGGCGCAGATGCGTCACCGCCGCCGCCACGGCGATGGCCACGTCATCGGCCTGGCAGACCGTCTTCAGCGGCGACAGGGAGGCCTGCCTCAGCACCGCCTCGCGACTGCGCCCGGGGACGAAGTCGGTATCGACCCCGGCGGGCGAGATGCCGATGATGCGGATCTCCGGCCCCAGCACCCGGGCGAGCGACATCGCCATGGTGTCGAGCCCCGCCTTCGACGCGCAATAGGCGACCGAGCTGCCGAGCCCGGTCATCGCCGCCAGCGAGGAGATGTTGACCACCACCGCATCGCCGCTGCGCCGCAGCAGCGGGACGAAGCTGCGGATCACCGCGAAGGGCCCGCGTACATTGGTGATCAGGATGCTGTCGAAGGTCGCATCGTCCATGGCCTCGAGGTCACCATGCGGCACTGCGCGCGTCGTCCCGGCGGAATTCACCAGCACGTCGGCGCGGCCGTAGCGCGCGTCGACTTCGGCCGCCGCGGCGCGGATCGCCGCCGTATCGGTGAGCGGCAGGTGCAGCGGCATGTGGCCGCTGCCGGGCAGCGCCGCGGCCAGGGCCTCCGCCCGGTCGCGCCCGCTATTGTAGCCGATGACGATCCGCGCCCCGAGCTCCGCCAGGCGCTGCGCCGAGGCCGCGCCGATGCCGCTGCTGGCGCCGGTGATCACCGCGACGCGTCCATCGAGGCTCAAGGGGCCGAGATTGCCGTTCTTCAATTCGCTCATGCCGTCTGTCTCCCTGTATCGCCGGTCGTCACGGCAGGGCCGGGCCCGATCGCTGGCCGCCCGCCGGCTCGTCCCGCTGCGCCGCGCATCTTGCGGCCGCAACGCGTGGTCGCGCGACACGCCGCACCGGCCGTTCCGGATGGCGAAATCGGGGCCGCTTCATCGTCCGCACCAGCATCGAAGGACCACAACCGATGACCGACACTCCGGGCGCGCGCATCGCCAGCGCAACGCTGCATCCCTGCACCCAGCGCCAGGCGGATGCCAACTGGACCTTCGCCCGCGCCACCGTGCCGGAACTGCAGGGCTGGGTGCTCGCCCTGACGGATGGGGATGGCGTCACCGGGCTCGGCTATGCCCATGCGATCCCCGCGATCTCCACCCATGGCGCCGGCGCCGAAGCGGCGCTGCACTTCCTGCGGCCCCTGCTGGTGGGGCGCGACGTGGCGGATCTCGCCGCGATCATGGATCTGGTCGAGGCCTCGCTGGCCGGCAGCCGCTCGGTGAAGGCGGCGATCGACATGGCGCTGCACGACCTCGCGGCGCGGCGTGCCGGCCTGCCACTTTCGGCCCTGATGGGCGGGCGTTTCCGCGACCGCATTCCGCAATCGCGCATCCTGCCGATCAAGGCGCCGGAGGCCATGGCCGCGGCTGCGGCCGCGCTCGCCGCGAAGGGCTATCGTAGCCTGAAGCTCAAGCTCTCCGGCGACGGCGCGCTCGATGCCCGGCGCGTCGCCGAGGTGCGCGCGGCGGTCGGCGTCGACATCGCATTGACCCTCGATCCGAACCAGTCCTACAGCGCGAAAGGCTTCCTCGCGGCCTGGACGCGGATCGAGCCCTTCGACATCGCGCTGGTCGAGCAGCCGGTCCCCGCGGCCGATTGGAAGGGCCTGGCGCTGCTCACCCGCACCCTGCCGGTGCCAGTCGAGGCGGATGAGACGGTGGAGACCGTCGCCGACGTCCTGCGCGTGGTGGAAGGCCGCGTCGCGGATGTCGTGAACCTGAAGCTCACCAAGCTCGGCGGCGTGCGCAACTTCGTCACCGCCGCGCGAATCCTGGAGGCCGGGCAGGTCGCGACGCGCATGGGTGCCGCCTTCGGCCCGGCGCTGCTGCAGGCGGCCTCGGCCCATGCTGCCGCCTCGCTACGGCAGCTACCCTTCGCCTGCGAGCTGTCGGAACACGACCACATCCTCGACGATCCCTTCACGCCGCTGCCGATCGAGGACGGCATGATCGCGGTGCCGGCGGGGCCGGGCTGTGGCGTCGTCTATGCGTGAACCGTCAGCGTCCTACCGGATGTCGAGCGTCCGGATCAGCCGCGCATTGGCCGCATCCTCCTCGGCCAGCGCCGTGGCGAGCTGACGGCGGTCAAGCAACACCACCTCGTTGTAGGCGCGCCGCATCGCATCGGCATAGGCCGGCGCCGCGGCCGCCTGCAGGAAGGCCTGCTCGAGCCGGTCGAGGATCGGCACCGGCGTCTCCTTCGGCGCGAAGAAGGCAAAGCGCGTCACCAGCTCGACATCGAGCCCTGCCTGCTTCAGCGTGACCAGGTCGGGCAGCGCGGTGATGCGGGATGCGCCGGTCTGCGCCAGGGGGATGATGCCATGCGATTCGACCGTCGGCATGATGATGCCGGGCGCGCCGGAGACCAGGTCGATATCGCCGGCGAGCAGCGCGGCCATGGCCGGCGCGATGCCCTGGTATGGCACCTGCAGCAGCTTCACATCAGCGGCGCGGGCCAGCGCCTCGGCGGCCAAGTGCGGCGTGCTGCCGATGCCCGGCGAGCCGATGCTGACACTCTCGGGCTGCCGCCGCGCCTCGGCCAGCATCTCGTCGATGGCGCGGAAGCGGGCGCCGCGCTTGGCCGCGATCATGATGGGAATGGCAACCAGGTTGCAGATCGGCGCGAAATCCGCCGCCGAATAGGGCTGGTTCTGCAGGCGCGGCACCACGGTCAGCGCCGCCGTGCTGGCGAAGAGCAGGGTGTAGCCATCCGCAGCGCTGGTGCGGACGCGGTTGGCGCCGACGCCGCCCCCGCCGCCGGGGACGGAATCGATCACCACGGGTTGGCCCAGCGCCTGGCCGAATTCCTGTTGCAGCAGCCGGATGTACTGGTCCGTGCCGCCGGCGGCATAGGGGACGATGACGCGGATGGCGCGGTTGGGATAGCTCTCTGGCCCCGCTCCGCCGGCGACAAGGGCGGTCGCGGCGGCAAGCAGCATAGGGCGGCGCGTGGTTTGCATCGTTTCTTCCTCCCGACCTTTCTGCCGAGCCCGCATCCTGCCCGATGGCGGGCAGCGGGCCGCGTCACCTCTGTTCGTTTTCCGTATTGCGGAATGATCGCGGGCAAACCGGGCGACGCGCCGGGGCGGCTGCTAGAGCAGGTGAGCGGACCGACGCCGCTGCGACGTCGGCAACACGCAGACGTCCAAGACAAGGGAGGCAATGATGACCGGTGACGGGACGAGGCGGGAGGCGCGGTCCCCGGCCTGGACACGCCGCCTGCTGCTGGGCGGGGTCGCCGCCGCGCTGGGCGTGCCGGCACAGGCCGCCTTCACCGACCGTCCGATCCGCATGATCGTCGCCTATGCCGCCGGCGGCACGGGCGACCTGGTCGGCCGCATGGTGGCGGAAGCGCTGTCGCAGCGGCTCGGCGTACCGGTCGTGGTGGAAAACCAGGGCGGGGCGGGTGGTGCCATCGCGGCGCGCGCCGTCAGCCGCGCGGCACCGGACGGCACTACCATCCTGCTGGCGGGCAATGCGATCTTCGCGATCCTCCCGCATATCGCGAATGTCGGCTACGACCCGGTCACCGGCTTCACCGCCATCGCCAATATCAGCGAATCGCAGCGGCTGCTCGCGGTGCGCAACACGCTGCCGGTGACGACGCTGGCCGAGCTGGTCGCCTATGGGAAGAACAACCCCGGCAAGCTCAACTACGGCTCCTCCGGCGTCGGCTCCACGCTGCATGTGATGACCGAGATGTTCCGCCGCGAAGCCGGCATCGACGCGACGCATATCCCTTTCCGCGGCTCGGCGCCGGGGGTGCAGGCCATGCTGAGCGGCGATGTGGACTTCATGATCGATACCGTGGTGATCCAGCATGTCCAGCAGGGGCGCCTGCGCGGCTTGGCGGCCGTGGGCGACCGCCGCCTACCGCAATTCCCCGATATCCCGACGCTCGCCGAACAGGGCTATCCCAATGTTCGTACCTCAGGCTGGCAGGCGCTGATGGGCCCGCCGAACATGCCGCCCGAGATCGTCGCCACCTACGCCGAGGCTGTGGAGGCCATGCTGCGCGATCCCGCCTTCCTCGAACGCCTAGGGCGCGTCGGCGTCGTGCCGAGCTACCGCTCGCCCGCCCAACTCGCCGAGGATCTGCGCGAGGACAACCGGCAGTTCGGCGCCATCATCCGCACCGCCGGGATCACCGGGGAATGACGGGTCTGAATGCGCGTGCCGCTGCATGGGTGGCCGCGCTGTCGCTGGAGGACGTGCCGCAAGCGGTGGTGGAGAGCACAAAGCTGCGCATCCTAGACCTGGTGGGCGTGATGCTGGCGGCGCGCCAGCTCGACCTCGTCGTCGCGGCGAAGCGGGCGGCGCTGGCGGTGGATCAGGGCGCGGGGGCGCGCATCCTCGGCGATGCCGAGGATGTCTCGCCGATGGCCGCGGCCTTCGTGAACGGCGTCATGACCGCCGCGTTGGAATTCGACGACACCCATATCGAGAGCTTCATCCACCCGACTGCCCCGGTGGTCGCCGTCGCGTTCCCCGAATGCCAGCGGCGCCACCTGTCCGGCCGCGCGCTGATCGAGGCTGTGCTGGTGGGCAGCGAGTTGACCTGCCGGCTTGGCCTCGTCACGCCGGTGCGGCTGCATACGCTGGGCTTCCATCCGACGGCGGTCTTCGGCGTGTTCGGCGGCGTCTATGGGCTGGCGAAGCTGCGAGGCCACGGCGCCGGGCTGATCGCGGACGCGATCGGCGCGGCGGGCAGCCTGTCGGCCGGGATCAACGCCTCCTTCGAGGATGGTAGCTCGACCAAGATGATGCATGTCGGCATGGCAGCGACCGGCGCGATGCGTGCCCTCGCACTCGCCGAGGCCGGCATCTCCGGCCCGAGGCCGGTCTTCGACGGCCGCTTCGGCTGGTTCCGCAGCCATGTGCAGGGCCGCGACGATCTGCGCTTCGCGGCGTTCTGCGATGGGCTGGGCGAGGTGTGGGAGGTGCTCAACATCGCCTCCAAGGTGCATCCCTGCGCCTTCACCATGATGCCGCATATCGAATGCGCCCTGGTGCTGCGCGAACAGCACGGGATCCGGCCGGAGGACCTCGTCGGCGTGACCTGCCGGATCGGTCAGCGATCCTTCGCGACGATGTGCGAGCCGGTGGCCGACAAGCGCCGTCCGGCCACCACCTGGCATGGTCGCATCAGCCTGCAGCATACGGTGGCGGAGGCCCTGGTCCGCGGACGGATGGACAAGGACGCCTATGCCGAGGCGAGCCTGCGCGATCCCGCCATCAATGCCATCGCCGATCTCGTCGAGTACGAGGATGATCCCGGCACCACCGCCACGCGATCCGGCGGCGGGGTGGCAGTAAGGCTTCGCGATGGCCGGGTGGTATCGCATCGTATCGACGACATGCGCGGAACGCGTGCCAACCCTATGGCGGAAGCGGACATCCTCGCGAAGTTCCGCGCCAATACGGACGGCGTCCTAACGCCGGCGCAGGCGGAGCGGGCAGCCGAGGGCTTTCTTCGGCTCGACAGGCTGGACGATGTCGCGTCGCTCTTCCATGGCCTGGCCCCTTGAGTCCGATGGTGGCCAAGCGTGGCCAGCGGGCCTCGGCGGCCGATGACGGATATCCAATCCTAGGCACTGCTTTGCACGGACATTGTGTGATCATGAGGAGGCCGCCCGGGAAGAGTCGATCAGGGCGCACGGGGCGACTGGCGCGAGCTGGCGGACCGAGCTGAGGCAGTGACAGACCCCCCGGTGCATCACGGCGGTAGGCTCAGACACGACGGCTCCATCCACTACGCCGCGCGCCCGGCGAGTCCGGAATCGAGCCGCGCGCTGGCAGCCTTGGCAACGGCTACGACAATGCCTTGAAGACGGATGCTGCTGCCGTTCCGTTCGCCGCGGTCGGCGGCGGCAGCTTCATCGTCCCCGATCGCATGGAAGGGGTCTCCGATGTCACGCGGATCGAACACCACGCGGTCACTAACGCCGTCGGCGCGGCCTGCGCGCAAGTGGGTGGCGAAGTGGACTGGATCACGTCAGATCCGGAGATCATCCAGCGGCACGTCGGATTCGCCACGTGCCCGAGCAGACTGATCGTGCAGCCATGACGCGCCGCGATGGAGCGCAGATGGCGCACTAGCAGCTTCACGAAGGTGGCGTCGTTCTCGTTAGCGTTCAGGAAGTCACCGGCGGGATCCAGCACCAGTAGCCGCACCTTGCGACCCGTCTCCGTTGCAACGCTGGTGCGTAGGCGGTCGAGGCCGTCGATCGGGAACGCCGTCAAGGCCGCGACACGTCCTTCCGCTGTGACGAGGGCGGGGTCGAAGCCCGGAAGATCGAGTGCAGGGATGACGAAACAGGGCGCGCCGTCGCGCCGGCCCAGCGGATCCAATGCCGCGATCCGACGGTGCACTTCCGCCGTGTCGTCCTCGAGGGTCAGGAAGACGCTGGCGCCCGCCGCTTCCAGCGGGATCTGGCTGCCCAGGACCGAGAAGCCGCCGAGCGCGACCAATGACTTCGCAATGCCTCCCGCGCCAAAGATCAGCCCCACCTTCCCCAGCGGCATCAACGGCGCGAGCAGGAACTCCTGAGGCGGAGGCGCTCGACCGGTCGGACGGGGCTGGCCCCTCGTGATAAGCCATCGTCGCGCCGCGGCTCACGTTTTCGGAATCTGTGCCAGGGCCACGAACTCCCCCCACCTCTGCAATTCGCTCGCGTTGAATTCGCCTAGCTGCTCAGGTGTACCGGGGGCAGTGTTGATACCGAGGTTACGGAAGAACGCCGTTCCCTCCGGGCTAAGGATCGCCTCGACGAAGGCCCTGTTCAGCGTCCCGATGATCTCGGGCGGCGAACCGGCTCTGGCGTGGATCGCATTCCAGGACGCAAAGTCGAAGTCCGGCAGGCCGGACTCCTGCATCGTTGGCACGTCTGGCAGCGCGACGCTGCGAGTCCGCGAGGTGACCGCGATCGGCCGCAGGGTGCCAGCCTGCACATGTCCCCTAGTTGGCCCCATGTCGGTGACGACGAACTGGAGGCGTCCGGCGAGTAGGTCCGTTATCGCTTCCGGAGTGCCGCGGTAGGAGATCTGCTCCGCCTGGAAGCCGCCACGGCGCATCAGCAGGTGCGCCGCTACCAAGCTACCGGTGTTCCCGGTGCCGAAGTTCATCTGGCGCTGCTCCGCCTTCGCGTATTCCAGGAACTCGGAAAGCGTCTGCGCCGGGAAGTCGGACCTCACGAAGAGGGCGAGTGGTGCCAGACCGATCAACGTGACTGGCGCGAAGTCGCGGATCGGATCGTACCCGGGTTCGCGCATCAGCTGCGGGTTGGCGGCATGGGTGGAGTTCGTGCTGAAGATGACCGCGTTTCCGTCGGGCGCCAGACGGGCTGCGGCTCGCGCGGCAAGACCACCGCGGCATTGGGCAGGGTGGCGAAGCCGTCGATCGACAGACCGGGGAAGGCGACGACGCTCTCGACGCCAGGCGCCTCCAGCATCATGCGCGACATCTCGCGCGCCATGGCCTCGCTGCGCTCGATGGAGGTGCCGGCCAGCAGGATGGCGATGCCGACCAGGTAGTACTTGTCCTGCTGCGACACGAAGCTCGTTGGCACCCGCTGCAGCCCGGTCCAGGCAAGGCCGAGCAGCCCGGCATAGAGCACGAGCGCCGCTGCCCCCGCCCGCGCCGCCCGCCGCACGAAGCCGCCATAGGCTGCGGCCGTCGCGTCGAAGCCCCGGTTGAACAGCCGGAAGAAGGCACCGAGCGGCCCGCGATGCGGCGCGCCGTGCGGGCGCAGCATGACGCCGGCGAGCGCCGGGCTCAGCGTCAGCGAGTTGATCGCGGAGAGCACCGTCGAGACCGCGATGGTCACCGCGAACAGGGCGGTAGAACTCGCCCTGCAGCCCGGCGAGAAAGGCCGCCGGCGCGAAGACCGCCGCGAGCACCGAGGTGATGGCGACGATGGGGCCGGTCACTTCCTCCATCGCCTGCCACGCAGCCGCCTTCGGCGCGAGGCCCGAGGCTTCCAACAGACGCGAGTTGCTGACCATTCCACGACGTGCCGGCGCGTCCGGCAGCAGGGTCGTCGAGATGGTACACCTGCGGTCGGGCGGGGCGATCAAGGACAGGCCGCGGCGCATCGAGGCTTACGTCCGCGCCGCTTCCTGGGAGGGCGGCTTCCCGGCAAAGCAGACATTCGCCGCACCTGCATTCGTTGTGCCCGTGACCGTTGAGGTGGCGAGGCCGACCGCGCATGTCATGCCCGCGTGGGAGCCAGCCACCCAGGGGGTGAAAGCCGCACCAGCAACCCCCACCCATGAGCCCGTCGTTGCAACACGCCGCGGCTGAGGGCGGCCTTGCAAACATGCGGCCAGCACGCCGGCCCGGCGCATCGCCGAAGCGGCGCGTGCCGTCAGCGGGATGGCTGCTGTAGTGCCGTCACCTCTGAATCCGCCCCCAACTACGTAGCTGGCCAGGTGGGCACCAGGGCGCCCGCCGCGATCCCCATCACCGCCCCCGATCCGGAAACCCAGGCCCCGTGGCTAAGGCGAGCCTCGATCAGCCCGGCCTGATGCCGAAGGTTTGCCTCATAATCTCTAGATCATCATCATTGTATGGGGAGTATCGGAACTGCTGCTCCTCCGCAGTCGTCACGGCGTCGCGGTCCACGATGCTCTTATAGTGAGAGAACGATCTGAAGCCGGCTTCGCCGTGATAGCTGCCGATGCCGCTGGTCCCCACGCCGCCGAATGGCAGATCGCCGTTTGTAACCTGGACGACGGCATCATTAATTGCCCCGCCTCCGAAGGAGAGTTCGGACAAGATCTTGCGCTTCGTCCCGGCATCTTCGGTGAATAGGTAAAGGGCCAGCGGCTTGTCGCGTTGCTTGATCTGGCTGACGACGTCCTCAATGTCGTCATAGACGAGCGTCGGCAGGACGGGGCCGAACACCTCTTCGCCCATGACGCGGTCGCTCCAATCCACGTCGCGCAACACAGTTGGCGCGATCATGCGCTGATCGACGTCGACCAGGCCGCCGGTGAAGACCTTTCGCTGATCGATGAGAGCGGCCACGCGCTCCAGGTTCCGCGCGTTGACGATCCGGACGAAGTTCTGATTCTCCAGTCCATATCGACTGGAAGCAATTTCTTTCGCTACAGCATCGAGAAATTCCTCATAGATCGAGCGATGAACATAGACGTAGTCGGGCGCGATGCAGGTCTGGCCGGCGTTGAGGAACTTGGCCCATGCGATCCGTCGCGCTGCGAGAGGAAGGTTGGCGTCGGGCGCCACGATGGTCGGGCTCTTGCCGCCCAATTCGAGCACGACCGGCGTCAGGCTCTTGGCTGCGGCTTGATAGACGATCCGGCCAACGGCAACGCTGCCCGTGAAGAAGATCATGTCGAACTTCTGTGCCAGAAGCGCGCTGGTTTCACTCACGCCGCCTTCGACGACAGTGAGATAAGCCGGATCAAACGCTGCGGCAACGAGGCTAGCGATCACCGCGCTTGTATGGGCGGTCATCTCACTGGGCTTCAGCACGACGGTGCAGCCTGCGGCCAGTGCGGCGACGGCAGGCACCAGGGTCAATTGAACGGGATAGTTCCACGGTCCGATCACCAGGCTAACGCCGAGCGGCTCCGGCATGACGTAACACCGGCCCGGCGAGGTGAAGGGCGAGGACGCCACCAGGCTGGGCGTCGACCATGCGGCGACGTTCGCGATCGCTGCATCGATCTCGCTGTAGACTGGAAGCAATTCCGTGATGAAGGTCTCGTAGCGTTGCTTTCCATAGTCTGCAGCGATCGCTTCCTGAAGCGCGCCCTCGTGCTGCTCGAGAACCCGCTTCAATCGGTGCAACTGCTCGATCCGAAAGGAGACCGGCTTGGTCGCACTGGTGTCGAAATGGGCGCGCTGCCTGCTGATGATGTCTTGCATGGACTTGCTCCCTGAGCGTGCTGGTCGGCGTTGAGTCGGGTGGAAGCCAGACAGCCGCGGTTGGAGGCGGCTCTACCGATGCTTGTGCGGCGTGCCCGCCGGCACGGCACGCGCTCCTCTCCGGGCCGATAGCGCGCGTGTTGTGGCGCAGGTTAGGGCGGCATCCAGCCAATCCCGCGCGCATGGAGGCTGTGAATGTAGAACCGTTCCGCGGTCTCAGTGACGCCCGTGGTTTCGGGATAGGCGCCGCTCGGGTCCTGCAGATCGGCGATGACGCGGCCATCCTCGTCGATGGCGAGGACGTGCCCGTATGACTCGCCAAGCGGCAGCATGAAGCGAGGCAGCCTGAGCAGGACAGAGCGGAGGAATGGCCGCTCGGAGAGACTGTCTGCGGCCGGATTCCGCGGTTTGAACAGGCCCACCCAGATGCGGCCGCCGCGCCCGCGCATCAGGTTGTCAGGATAGCCCGGCAGGTTGTCGAGCAGCACGCGGGCCCGTGGTGAACTGCTCCCCACGTCGAGGCCCTCGGCGTGGCCATCGATCCGCCAGATGCGGTAGCGGCCCGTCTCGGCCACGAACAGCGTGTGGCCGTCAGAAGATAGCGCGACTCCGTTGGCGAAGGAGAGGCCATGGGCAACGAGGCGGGTCCGCCCGGTCGCCGGGTCGAAGGCGAGAACCCGGCCGCTGGCCGACTGTTCCAGGATATCGAGGACGCTGGCTTCATAGGTGCCACCCCATGCGGAAGGCGCGAAGCGCGCGGATGCATCCGTGAAGTAGATCGTTCCATCGGGTGCCACGACGATCGCGTTGGCATAGCGGATGGGATCACCCGGCGAGACACGGTCGGTCAGCATCGACACCTGCCGATCCGGCGTGATTGCCAGCAACCCCTTCATGGCGTCCGCCACCACCATGCGGCCGCGTCCATCGAAATCGAAGCCCAGCACCCGCCCGCCCGTATTCGCGAAGACTTCCCGGTTGGCGCCATCCGGGTCCATGCGCAGCAGATTGCCGCTCGTTATCGCGGCATAGAGCTTACCATCCGGACCCATCGCTATGTGCTCGGGGCCCACCTCATCACCTAGGTCGATCATGCGGAGGCCGGCCAACCGGGTGTTCGGCGCATGGGCGCCGACATAGCCCGGCGGGGTCGGCGCGTGCCAGGAAACCGGCTCCGCCGGGATCGGCCAGAGGCAGAGATAGCCGATGGCAATCACCAGGAGGACGGCGGCCAGGCCAGCGGCCTTGCGGGTGATGGTTCGCGCCAAGAGAGTACCTTCCCGCGAATTGGCAGCGCGCTGCTTCAGCCCGGCGCCCATTGCGGCGCCCGCGGCATGGTGAGGGCAAACAGAGCCAGGCCGAGCAGCGTGAGGACAAAGCCGGCCCAGGCCGCGGCGAGCAGCCCGAAGCCGCTGGCAATGACGACCGCCCCTGCCCAGGCGCCGATCGCGTTGGCGACATTCAGCGAAGCGAGGTTCATCGCCCCCATCAGCGTCGGCGCCTCCGGCGCGAAGCGCGTGAGGCGCACTTGGATGGTTGGGATTGCCGCCATCGTCGTCGCACCGACGCCGAACAGCGCCACCATCAGCACCCAGGCATCCGCCCCCCCGAGCGCGAGCGCGGCCAGCACGGCGAGCGTGGTCGCATAGCCGACCAGCAGGCCGCGCGAGGGATGCGCATCCGCCATCCTGCCGCCGACCAGGTTGCCCACTGTCATGCCGATGCCGAACAGCGCCAGCGCGACCGGGATCCAGCCTGGGTCCAGCTGCGCGACATCGGTGACGATGGGCGCGATGAAGGTATAGACCGCAAAGATGCTGGCGATGCCCAGTGCTGCGACCAGCATCATGATCCAGACTGCCGGCTTGCGGAGCGCGGTGAGTTCCTGCACCACCGGTCCGCCCTTCAGGGCGTCCGAGCGCGGCACCCAGGCCCAGAGCGCGAGCACGGACAGCACGCCCAGCCCCGCCACCGCACCATAGGTGCTGCGCCAGCCGATGAGCTGACCCAGGAAGGTGGCGAGGGGCGAGCCAACGATCGTCGCCACCGTCAGCCCGGTCATCACCAGCGCGAAGGCGCTACCGCCACGCCCCGGCCCGACGATGTAGGAGGCGACGACCGCGCCCGCCCCGAAATAGGCGCCTTGCGGCAGGCCGGTGATGAGCCGCGCCACCACGAACAGGCTGAGATCCGTCGCGACAGCGGAGAGCAGGTTGCCGAACACGAACAGCGCCATCAGGCCGAGCAGCAGGCTGCGTCGGTTCAGCCGAGCTGCCGCCAGCGTGATCAGCGGCGCGCCGACCACGACGCCGAAGGCATAGGCCGTGATCGCATGCGTCGCGGTTGGGATGCTGATGTCGAGGCTCGCCGAGAAGAGTTGGATGATGCCCATGCTGGCGAATTCGGAGGTGCCGATGCAGAAGGTCCCGAAGGCGAGCGCGAAGAGGGTCAGGCCGCGTTTGCGCTGCTGCGCGGCATCCGTGCAATACGCCGCCGCGGCGCGGCATTGCGGGTGATACGCCCGGTCCAGCATGGCGCGCCCTCCTCTCAGCGCGCCGCGGCGCGCGCCGCACGGTCGATGGCCTCTGCCACCGCCTGGGGCTGCGAGATGTAGATCGCGTGGCTGCCGCGCACGTCAGTGATGATTGCGTTCGCACGAGCCGCCCATTGGCGCTGCGCTGCTGGCGGGATGATACGATCCTCGGTCGCGACGACGTAGGAGACCGGGCGCGTGCGCCAGGCGGGGCTGGTGACCGCGGCGGCGAAGGCGGCGCCGGCGACAGGCTTTTGCGAATCCGCCAGGAAGGCGCCGCGTTCCGCCGGCAGATCCTGCGCGAAGGCCTGCGGGAAGATGGAGGGTTCGAAGAACAGGTAGCCGTCGCTGGACGGTCGCAGCGGCGGTGGTGATCCGCTGGCCGTCAGGGCCGCCACCGAATCGCCAGCGTCCAGCATGAAGGCCGCCACATAGACGAGGCCCGCGACACGCTCATGGTTGCCGGCCTCGCCGATGACCGCGCCGCCATAGGAATGGCCGACAAGCAGCGTGGGCCCGTCCTGCCGGTCCAGCACACGTCGCGTCGCGGCAACGTCGTCGGCAAGCGAGCTCAAGGGGTT
Source organism: Roseomonas alba (assembly GCF_019430885.1). Classification (GTDB taxonomy): domain Bacteria; phylum Pseudomonadota; class Alphaproteobacteria; order Acetobacterales; family Acetobacteraceae; genus Neoroseomonas; species Neoroseomonas alba. Next base: position 102,567 of record NZ_JAHYBZ010000011.1, read on the forward strand.
CTGCACGACGCTCACCGCATAGCCGCGTCCGCGCAGCAGGCGGTACACATCCTGCCAGCTTCCGCCATCGGCCCAGGCGCCGTGAACGAGAACGATGTTCCTCACGGCCGGAAGCTGCTGTGCATCCGCAGCGACGCTCCCTGCCAGCAGGAAGGCGGCCACGGCCGCCATGCTTCGCAGAACCCTGCCGATCGACATGCCTGTCTCCCTCTCATCCCGCGCGCATCCACCGCATGATTGTCTTCGGTCATCGGGCCACTCCGCCGAGCCTGCCGTGTCGAAACCCTAGGGCCGGCGGCCGGAATGGGCCGGTTAATTCGGGTAAAAGGGCGTGGCTCGTCAGCGCGCGGGCATCGTGTGCGGGTGTTCCGGATTGGGCGTGTGCGTCAGCCTCTGGCCGTTCGTCGCGACGACGCCGTCGACGCCATAGATCCTGACATGCAAGCCCCAATACCCCGTGCTGAAGACGGCGAGCGCCACCGCAAGGGCCGCGGGGATGGTGATGAGGCCACGCCTCATCTGGGGCAGGAGGTGGATCTCGCGGGTATGGTCGGCGGCGATGGCAACGATGATCGCCATGATGAGCGCATGGCCGATCAGGTCGACGCGACCGAAGGGATAGACCGCGGCGTTGAAGATGAAGAACAGCGCAATGGCCGACAGCCTGCGCACCAGCGGCGTCCAGAGCAGCCCGAACCCCATCGTGAACTCGGCGACGCCGGCCATCGGAATGAAGGCCTCGCGCGGCATGCCGAGGGTGAGGAAGGGCTTTTCATCCACCAGCGGGTCGAACCATTCAGGGTAAGCGAACTTCTCGAGGCTGGACCACATCAGCGCGATTGCCACGCCCCAGCGCAGCGCCTCGAAGCGATGCCTGCGCCAGGCCGGGTTGGACCATGCCTCCAGGACCAGATAGGCCGCGACGCCGATGCCCAGCGCGAGGTAGTCGAGCAGATGGAACACGTCGTAGTCGCGCAAGGCCATCAGCCAGAGGCCGACGAGGCCGGCCGCCGCGAGTGGCTGCGTCCGGCGGGAGAAGACGAGGCAGGCGATCAGCAGCTGAATCCAGGACACCCATTCGGCCGGCGTCCTGAGATCGGGCGTCAGATAGACGCCGCCCACCGCGAAGATCGCCACGAAGAAGGCCGCGATGACGGCGCGCACGAAATCGTCGAGACGCCCCCACAGCGGATCTGTGATCCGGTCCATGGCGCGGAGGACCGCCTCGCCGGCCCTGGATTGCTCGATCAGCCTCGCCGCGATGAAGAAGAGGAGGACCAGGGCGATGCCGACCCAGAACCAGCGATTGGCCAATGTCGCGCCGATCGGCTGCGGCGGCGCGCCGACGATATAGGGCGCGAACCACTTCACATGCGCCTCGGCCGGCGCCGACGCGACGATGAGGGCGAGAACCGCGACGCCCGCACGTCGGATGGGGGTCATGCGATCAGGCTCCCGGCCGCGCGATGGCCAGGTCACCCTGCGGCAGGGTCTGGCAGGCCAACACATGGCCGGCCGCGACCTCCTCCTCCGAGAACAGCGCCTGGCCGAGCGTCACGAAGGGCCCGGCGAGCACGCGCGCATGGCAACTGCCACAGGAGCCCTCGCCGCAGGACTGGGCGAACGGCACCTGCGCCGCATTCGCCGCCGCCAGCACGGTCTGGCCCGGCCGGCAGTCGAAGCGCGTCCCGTCGGATGTGGTGATCCAGAAGGCAGCGATTCCGGCCGCTTCCGCCGCCATCGCGATCGCCTGCGCACGCTCGGCGCGTGTCGCCCGGGTCCGGCTTGAGACGAAAGCCTCCGTGTGGATCGCCTCGCGCGGAAGGCCGCACGCCTGCAAGGCTGCGATCATCGCCTGCATCATCGCGGACGGGCCGCACAGATACGCGCGGGAGGCATCGGAGACACAGGGCCGCAGCGTGGCGACGCTGATCCGGCCGCGTTCGCCGCGCCAGGCGGTATCGGGCGCCGTCAGGAATATCCGCGCTTCGAGGCCGGGCAGGCGCTGCCGGAAGGCGTCGAGCTCCGGCGCGAACAGGATGTCCGCTTCCGACCGGAAGGACGCCAGCAGCGTAATCGGCCGCGTATCGCCCCGCTCCGCCAAGGCAGCGAGCATGCTGATGATCGGCGTGATCCCGACACCGCCGGCGATGAGCAACAGGCTCTCCGCCTCGGCCTCCGCTGCCGCATCGAGGGTGAAGGTCCCGAAGGGCGCGCTCAGCCGCAACGCGTCACCGACCGCCAGCGCCTGATGCAGGAAAGTGGAGCCAAGGCCCTGCTCCTCCTGCTTCACTGCGATCTCGAAGAAGCCGTGCTCCCCGGGCGCGCTGGAGATCGAATAGGAGCGCGCGATGGTGTCGCCCGCCACGGGCAGGTCCAGCGTCACATACTGGCCGGCCTGGAACCGGAAGGGCAGGGCGCCACCGTTCAGCGGCTCGAAGCGGATTCGCCGGATTGTCGGCGTCATGGCCTCGACGCGCGACACGCGCATGTAGCCCCGCCATGGGGCAGCAGGCTCGGGCGTCACGCTGGCCGAGCGGATCGCCCGCCACATGCGTCCCGTCTCGCGGAAGCCCAAGGCAGCATTCGCCGCCATGATGCCGCCCCACAACGCGGCCTCGATACCGGGGCCCCAGGCATCCTGCCCGGACAAATACAGGCCGCGCACATCCGTCCGGCACCGCGCGATGGGCGAGCGTAGGCGCGCGGGGCTGGTGGCCAGGCCATAGAAGGCACCATCGACGCTGTTCTGGTAGGTCACGAAGGACAGCGGCGTCGCCAGCTCCGCGAAGGCGATGCTGGCCTTGAGGCCGGGCCATCGCGCGTCGAGCCGGTCGATCAGCCGCGCCGTCACCGCAGCCTTGAGCGCCGCATAGGCATCGGGCCGCGCGCCCTGCTCGGTCCCGGACCAGGCGCGGAACATCTCGGGATCGACGAACTGCATCACCTCGATCGTGTGAGCGCGCGCGGCGGGGTTGTTGAGCGAGCTGAAGGAGACAAAGAGGATGCCCTCCCCGAGCGGCCGCGCGATGCCGGCATCGTCGTCGATATCCGGCATGAACCAGTGGTTTGCGCCGTCCAGCCCGAAGGCGGCGGGCGAACGGTCGAGGCCGATGAACAGCAGTAGCGTCGCGACTTCCTTCGGCAGCGGCGCCAACGCCCGCTCCCACCGCTCGGCCTGGGCAGGCGGCAGCAGGCGCGCCGTGTTGCGCGCCCCGATCGCCGACACGATGCAGGGCGCTCGGACGGTGTAGCGCCGCCCGGTCGCGCGATCCTCGACGGAGACGCCCACGGCGCGGCCCTTTTCGACGATGATGCCCTGCACCCGCTGGCGCGGCCGCAACACGACGCCGAAGCGTTCCAGCCCGCCCATGATGGCGCGGCCGAGTTCCCTGGGCCCGCCGACCGGATGGGTCGCACCCTGCATGAAGGCCTGGATCGCCACATTGGCGTGGCCGCCGAAGGCGCTTGTCGCGGGCGGCGGGCCGAACAGCCCCCAGCGCGCGGAGAGGATGGCCCGCAATGCCGGATCGCGGACATGGTGTGCGACCACCTCCCGGATCGTGCGAAAGGTGTCGGGATATAGCCGCTCGAGCACCGGCATCAGCGCCGCGCGGAAAGGCGTCGAGGCGACGAGGTTGCGTGCCGTCATGCCGCGCGCGGCCCTGCGCGCCGTGGTGAAGAACCGGTCGATGCCATCGGCTTCCTGCGGGAACCGTGCCTTCAGCCTGGCGCGGAACTCGTCTTCCGATGCCGGGACGGCGAAGTCGAAACCGGGGAAATGCAGCCGGTCGTAGTCATGCGGCAGGCGGTGATACTGCACCCGCCCATCGGCCAGGTAGTGCAGCATCGCGCCGGGGCCGGCCGTGAGGTAGTGCACGCCGGTGCCGAAGTGGTAGCGCCCCTCGCGCGTAAATTCATGTGTCAGGCCGCCCAGCGTGTAGTGCTGCTCGAGCATCAGCACGCGGCGACCGCCGAACTCCGCCAGCATCCGCGCGGCGGTCATGCCGCCGATGCCGGAACCGATCACGACGACCTTAGCATCCTCCTCGGTCGTCATCACGACGCGGGAGCCTGCGCTCGCAGGGTATCCAGCAGCGTCAGCGCCGCCTGGGTCGAGGAGGGCGGGTTCTGGCCGGTGATCAGCAGCCCGTCCTCCACCACATGCGGGGTGAAATCGGCTGCCGCGGAGAAGGCCGCGCCCTGGCGGCGCAGAACGTCCTCCAACAGGAAGGGCACGACATCGGTCAGATGCACGGCCGCTTCCTCCGCATTGGTAAAGCCGGTGACCGCACGCCCCGCCACGATCGGGCCGCCATCCGACGCCTTCACATTGGTCAGGATGCCGGGTGCGTGGCAGACCAGCGCCACGGGCTTGCCGGCTGCCAGGGTCTGCTCGATCAGCGACAGCGCATGGCGGTCATGGGTGAGATCCCAGAGCGGCCCATGGCCGCCGGGGAAGAATACCGCGTCGAAGTCCGACTGGTTGACCCCGGACAGCGGCACCGTCTTGGCGAGCGCATCCATCGCCTCGGTGTGCTGCAGGAAGCGGCGCGTGTCCTCCGTCTGGCCGGCCTCCGCGAGGCTCCCCGGATCGATCGGCGCCCGGCCGCCCTTGGGCGAGGCGATGGTGACCTCGAGACCGGCATCGCGGAACACCAGGTAGGGCGCGGCCAGCTCCTCCAGCCAGAGGCCCGTCTTCCTGCCGCTGTTCCCGAGCTGGTCGTGTGACGTGACAACCATGAGAATTTTCATGCCACCTGCCGGCTGCTGCGCCGGAGGGGCGCTTCCGTCCGGGCGCGCAAGGCTAGGGCCGCGCTCCACGGTGCCGGCGGTAAAATCCGGTAAAACGCCGAAGGTATTGCTTGTGCCGCAGGCGCGGCGCCGGTCCTATCCGTCTGCTCGTTGACCGCCAGGGAAGCCATGGAGCAGCGCGCCACCGAAGACATCAACAGGGCCTATCGCTTCGGCGACTACCGGCTGGTTCCCAGCCGGCAGTTGCTGCTGCGTGGCGATCGGCCGGTCCGGGTCGGAAGCCGCGCGCTGGAGCTGCTGCGCCTGCTGGTCGAACATCCCGGCAGGCTGCTCAGCAAGGCCGAGCTGATCGCTTGCGCCTGGCCGGACACCCACGTCCATGAGGACAACCTCAAGGTCAATATCGCGGCCCTGCGGCGCGCCATGGGCGATACCGGATCGGCGCTGCCCATCATCGCTACGGTGCCGGGGCGGGGCTATCGCTTCGTCGCGACGGTGCAGGTGGAGCACGCGCCGCCCGCCGACGCGCCCGCCGCCGTCGCCTCCTGCCGGGATGGCGGGCTGCCCGCCCTGCCCGGGATTGTCGGCCGCGAGGACGACATCGCGCGCATCGCCGAAATGCTGGCATGGCGGCGCTTCCTGACCATCGTGGGCCCCGCAGGCGTGGGCAAGACCACCGTTGCCGTGGCGGCGGCGCGCCAGGCCGCGGCCTTCCATCCGGACGGCGCCTGCTTCGTCGACTTCGCCGCGATCGGCGATTCCCATCTGGTCTCCGCGGCGATTGCCGCCGCGACCGGGTCGAGCGGGGCGCAGAAGGATATTCTGGGCGCGATCGTCGACAGGCTTCAGGGGCAGCGCATGCTGCTCATCTTCGACAATTGCGAGCATGTGCTGGACGCGGCGTCGGTGGCCGCGGACCATATCCGCGGCGCGCTGCCCGATATCGCGATCCTGGCGACGAGCCGGGAGGCGTTCCGGTCCCGGGCGGAGACGGTCTATCGCCTGTCGCCCCTGTCCTGTCCCGCGGCGGATGAAGGTGGGGATCGCGACCGGGCGATGGGCTTCGCCGCCGTCGCGCTGCTCGTCGCGCGCGGCCGCGAGGCGGCGGGCTTCGTTATGGACGACACCAACGCCGCTGCCGTGGCGGCGATCTGCCGCCGGCTCGATGGCATCCCGCTCGCCATTGAGCTCGCCGCGCCGCGCCTGCGCGACTGTGATCCGGCGACCCTGCTGCGCCTTCTGGAAGGCAGTTTCGAGCCCCTGAGCTACGGGCCGGCGCAGGCGCCGCTCCGTCACCAGACGCTGCTGGCGACGCTCGACTGGAGCTACCGCCTGCTGTCGGAGGATGAGGCAGCGGTGCTGCGCCTGCTCTCGGTCTTCGCTGGCATCTTCACCCTGGAGGAAGCGGTCGGCGTCGCGGAAGGTCTTGCGCATCCGGCCGAGGCGATCGCGGCCTGCATCGAGAGCCTGGCCGGCAAGTCGCTGCTATCCGCGCATTTCGCCGAGGGGGCGATGCAGTACCGGCTGCTGGACGCGACGCGCAGCTATGCCGCCGGACGGCTGCGCGGCGCGGGCGAGATGCAGCGCGTCTGCGCCGCCCATGCGCGCTTCCTGCTCGATCTGTACGAACGGGCCGAGGCGGAGTGGCACTGGCGCGTCCGCGAGGATTGGACCGCGCTTTACGGGCACCACGCCAATGACCTGCGCCGGGCGCTCGACTGGGCCTTCGGGGAGGATGGCGACCCGGCCTTGGGCATCCGCCTGACGGCCTGCGCGCTGCCGCTGTGGGACGAGCTGTCCTCGGTCGACGAGAGCAGCCGGTACCTCCGTCGCGCGCTGCAATCCCCGGCACTCGAGGCCTGCGCCGCCAGCGTGAGGATGAAGCTCGCGACGGCGCATGCCTGGCGGCTGAGCTATACCGAGCGCTTCGATCCGGCCGCCGAGGCGGCCTGGCTCGAAGGCCTGAGGCTCGCGGAGCTGACCGGCGATATCGACTATCAGCTCCGCGCGCAGTGGGGTCTCGCGATGCTGTGGTGCTATGGCGGGCGGCATCGCCAGGCCCTGGCGAGCCTCCGGCGCTTCGAGGCGCTGCGGGAGACGGCGGGCGACCGCGCCGCGGCGCCGGCGGGCGAACGGCTGCGCGTCATCACTGAGTTCTACCTGGGCGATGTCAGCGGCGCGCATGAGGCGCTGCGGCAGCTGACGCGGCGCCACGACAATGCCGACCGGCGAGCGCGCATCACGCGCTTCCAGATCGATTCCCATGTGGGGATCCAGACGTCGCTCGGCTTCGTCGCCTGGATCAGCGGCCATCCGCGGGAGGCCGCCGCTGCGGCGCAGGCGGCGCTGGAGGCGGCGACCGGTCACGGTGTCTCGCAGGCGAATGTGCTGGTGCTGTCGGTGATTCCCATCGCGTGGTGGAGCGGGCGGATCGAGGAGGTGGAACAGCATGTCTCTGCCCTGGCTGCCAATGTCAGCCGGCGTGACATCGCGATCTGGGCGCCCAGCGTACGATTCTATGGCGGCCTGATCCGTATGGTGCGTGGCGATGCGGCGGCGATCGACGGGGTGCGGAGCGTGCTCGCCGCGCGCAGGACCTCCGGCTTCCTCATCCGGCTGCCCAGCTCGCTCACCATGCTGGCGGAGGCGGCGCTGACCCTTGGTGACGTGGAGGTTGCGCGGGAGAGCCTTGGTGCCGCCCTGGAGATCATGGAGCGCAGTGAGGAGCGCTGGTGTCAGCCGGATGTGCTGCGGGTGCAGGGGCTTCTCCACCGGCGAGAGGGAGATAGGATCGGTGCGGAACGCGCCTTCCGCGCGGCGATGACGATGGCGGCCGGGTCTGGCGCGCGCTTCTTCGAATTGCGCGCGGCCCTGGCCCTGGCCGAGGGCTGGGCGGCCGATGGCCGGGGCGACGATGCCGATGCGGTGCTGTCACCCATCCTGGCGCGCTTCGATGCCAGGGATGACATTGCCGACCTCGTGGCGGCCCGGCGCCTGCTGGATCCGCTGCGCGCAACGCCGCAGGATGAGGCACGCCGCGCCCTGGCGTAGCCAGGCGCGCCCGATCGAGGCTGCCGGTCACCTCCCCGCCGCCGGGCAGCGGGGCCGCCGGGTCGACCATGCCGTCCTGCCGAAGCGCCCGCCAGTAATCGAGGGGGACCGTCTCCTCAAGCGCGGCGCGGTTTTCGGCGATGCGGCCTGGCCGGCTGGCGCCGCGGATGACGGCGGCGACGGCAGGATGCGCCAAGGCGAATTGCAGGCCTGCCGCCTTCATGCTCACCCCATGGCGCGCGGTGAGCGCCCTGATCCTCGCCAGCTCGTCGAGGATCCCGGGGCGCTGGCGCATAGCCGCGATCCCCGCCCAGGACCTTCCCGCGAGCCTTGGCGGCTGCCAGCGCCGCTTTGGTCCGCTCCGCTCGCTGATAAGCTCGCGCTCCTTCTGCGCCATCGCCGCATAGATCCGCAGCATCAGGTCGTCCGCGTCAGGCATGTCGGCAACGCGGATGGAGACCCGTCCTCCAGCAGCTGCGACAGCGTGTGGGCGCGGCGCGTGATCCGATCCAGCTGCGCTGCCACCAGCACGGCGTCGAGCTGCCGGGAGCGGGACAGCGCTGCCTGAAACCCCGGCCGGCGGTCGTCCTTGCCGGAGGCGATGTCGGAGTAATCCACCACCAGCATCCAGCCTTGCGCGGCGACGAAGGACCGGATGCTGGCCCGCTGTGCCTCCAGCCCCAGCCCGCTCTGACCCTGCTCGGCGATCAAGACCCGGATCAGTCCGACCGCGAGACGCGGTGCCTGTGCGCCGGGCCGGACGCCGCCCGCGCCGCGGACCAGCTAGGCCTATCTCGCCCCGCTTGCCCTGGTGTTGAGGGCCGATCCATCTGGCCTGGCGGACGCGCTGCCGCCGCTGTTGGAGAAGGCGGCGCGGGAGAAGCTTACCGCGGAGGAGCCCGCCCTGCTGGCCGAGGCGTTGCGGAGGCAAGGGCTTTCTCCTGCGCGGCCTCACCATTGCCGCTGGCTTCACCGCGTGCGCCTGGCCGTATGAACCACCGCCCGACCGGCCCAACGATCACAGACGCAAAGCCGACAGGCTGCCAAGTTGATCGTCAGTTCGAATGGTCCGGCGGCAACGGCAGCGGCGCGTTGGGGCTGCCGAGAAATTCCACTGTTGTATAGTCGAGCGTCGTCGTTCCGATGTTCTGCACCGAATGCAGCAGGTATTCCCCGGGTCCGAACTCGAAATGCCGCGTCAGGCCTCGCTGGATCTCCGAATCGGCGACACGCCCGTCCTCGAAGAAGTTGCGGGCGCGCCCGTCCGCGAGCGCGGTCCAGAAGTAGTTCAGCACGTGGCGGTGAAACGGAAACCGGACACCGGGCGGAATGTGCAGGTGCCAGACGCGGACCCTGGCAGTCTCCGATAGGAGCTTGGTGCCAACGCATCCGTTCCACGCGCGCGCCTCGATCTCGTCCTGTAGGTCTTTTGGCCAATGGGCCCTGCGTTCGTCAGCCATAGGGGACCTCCTTTCGATCCGCCACGCCCAATGCGTGGCGCAGAAGAAACCATTTATTTGTTGGTTCAACTCCGGCCGAAAAATCTGCCGGCCATATCAAAGTTAATATGCGTGAATTGAGAAGCCTCACCATCACCATTTCGCAAAAGCGGAACCTTTTGCGCTTGGTTCAAATTGACGCCGCCGTCCCATCGCCGCCTATCTAGCGTCCACGAAACGACGGAGCGCAGCGTGATCCTCTACGGCGGCGATTACGAGCACACGCTTGAGATCCGTTCCGTGCGCCACGGCCTCGCCCTCGACTACCGAACCCTCGATCGGCCGGAGCTCTTTGCCCGTGTCCTGCATCGCCAGCCCTTCGCGGCCTGCGAGTTCTCGCTCTCGAACTACATCATGATGCGTGATCGTGGTGCTGACTGGCTGACCGCGGTTCCCGTCTTTCCCGCCCGCGCCTTCCGCCACGGCACCATGCTGGTCCGGCGTGACGATCCGATCTCCTGCGTCGCCGACCTATCCGGACGGCGCGTCGGCATCGCCGACTACAGCATGACGGCCGGCGTGTGGGCGCGCGGCATCATGGCCGAGGATCTTGGCCTGCACTGGTCGGCCCTGCGTTGGTTCGCCCCGGCCACGCCACGGTTCGATCCCCCCGTCAGCGCCCACGTCACACCGGTGGATCGCGACCTCGAGGATGCGCTGGCGGATGGGGAGATCGACGCGCTGCTCGCGCCGCGCAGTCGTGACCTCCTCCTCCCGCAGGCGGCACGGCGTTTCCGCCCCCTCCTGCCCGACTGGCAGGCCGCCGAGCGGCGCTGGTTCGAACGGACGGGCATCTATCCCATCAGCCACGTCGTGGTGCTGCACCAGGCCGAGGCAGAACGCCAGGCGGCGCTGCCGGTCGCTGTCGTCGAGGCATACCAGCACGCCAAGCAGCGGGCGCGGCAGCGACGCCTCGCGTCGACCTTCCTGCCATGGGGCGAGGCGACGTGGCGCGACACCATGGCGTTGTTCGGCGAAGACCCGATGCCCTACGGGCTCTGCGCCGCAAACCGCGCCGTCATCGACCGTCTGCAGGACTATCTCATGGAGCAGGAACTGACGACGCGCCGCTGGACGTTCGACGAGCTGTTCCGGCCATGCTGACGCGCAGGCCCTCAGTCCGCGAGGTTGCTGCGCACGCCGAGCAGATGGTGCTGCATCGCCTGCATCGCTTCCTCTGGCCGGCGCCCGAGCAGCGCGTCGAGGATGGCCCGGTGATGCGCCACCGACCGGCGGCGCTTCTCGGGCGTGATCGCGGCAACGCGCATGCTGCGCCAGCGTGTCGTCGCACGGGCCGCGTTGAAGGCCGCCGTCAGCGCTACGAGAACATCGTTGCGCGTCGCCTCCGCAATGGCGAGGTGGAAGGCACCGTCCCACTGCACCCAAAGCTCGTCGCCGCTGACTTCCGCCGTGCGGCGCATGCAGTTGCCGATCCGCGCGAGATCGGCCTCGGTCGCCTTGGTCGCGGCAAGCGCCGCGATGGCCGGCTCCATCGTCAAGCGGCTCTCCAGGATCTCGTCGGGACTCGCCCGCATCAGCTTCCGGTCGATGCCGGGCATCGTCGCGGCACGACGTCGGCCAAGCACGGTGCCGATGCGCCTCTCCCGCCAGAGCTGCCCCGCGAGTTCGAGCTCGGTCAGCTGCTCGCGCAGGGCGCGCCGGCTGATGCCGAGCGCCTCGGCCAGCTCACGCTCGGGCGGGAGCCGATCGCCGTCATGCAGTCCGTTGCGCCGGATGAAGTCCACCACGCTGTTCACGCGCCACCGCCTCGGTCAGCTCTGCGCTCGCCGCCAGCGTCCACGACTCATGCCGTGGCGCCGCGGCCTGCCCTTCAGATCTCGCCCATTCACCACGTCAAGTCTAGGAGAACGCTCCGATGACCGTCTGCCGTCGCACGGCGCTGCTCGCGGCGCCCGCACTCATGCTCAGCGCAGGGGCTCATACCGAGGAGACCTTCCCCAGCCGCCCCATACGGATGATCGTGCCCTTCCCGCCGGGCGGCCCGCTCGACCGCATCGGGCGGCCTCTGGCGGAAGCGATGCGCACGACGCTTGGCCAGCCGATCGTCTTCGAGAACCGCGCGGGCGCAAACGGAATCATCGGGACCCAGGTCGTGGCCACTGCGGCGCCGGACGGCTATACGCTCCTGATCACGACCGGCTCCTTCGTCGGCAACATGCTCTTCAGCCCGGTGCCGCTGCCCTACGATCCGGCCCGTGACCTTCAGCCGGTGACGCTTGTGTAATACGGCTCTGGCCTCGTCCTGGTCGGCAGACCCAACCTTCCGGCAGCGAGCCTCGATCAGGTCGCGCAACTGGCTAGGCGGGAAGCGGAGACGCTCAGCATCGCCGTGTCCGGCGCCGGCAACATCACACAGCTGGCCGCGCGGCAGTTCGATCGCATGGTCGGCTCCCGTCTTCTCGAGGTGGTGCTTGCCACCGGCCCGGCCATCACCGAGGTGGTGGCTGGCCATGTGGACCTCGTCTTCGCTGGCGCCAGCTTGGTCGCCGATCTGGTGAAGGAGGGCCGCTTGCGTGCCTATGGCTATACCGGCAACCACCGTTCCGGGCTGCTGCCCGATGTGCCGCTGTTCACGGAACTGGGCTATCCCGATTGGAAGCTGTTCGGCATGACCGGAATCTGGACCCGCGCCGGCACGCCGGCGGATCGCATCGGGCGCGTCCAGCAATCCGTCGCCGCCGGGCTGCGTGTTCCGGACGTTGCGCGCATAGTGGCCGAGGGCGATAGCGAACCGTCCGGGAATACTCCGGCCGAATTCGCCGCCTATCTCCAGCGTGAGATCGCGATGCAGCGCAGCCTTGCGGGCATGGCGCCGTGAGCGCCGCGCTTCCGTCCGAGATTCCGGTCCTGATCGCGGGCGGCGGAACGGTCGGGCTGACGCTGTCGCTCCTGTTGTCGCGTTTCGACGTGCCATCGCTGCTGGTCGAGCGCCATCCCGGCACGGCCATGCTGCCCAAGGCGCGCAGCATCAACGCGCGCAGCATGGAAATCTTCCGGCAAATCGGCGTCGAGGAGGATATTCGCGCCAACAGTCCCGAGGGCTTCGCCGGCACGACGATCTGGGTGGAAAGTCTCGCCGGGAAGGAAATCGCGCGCCGCCATTCTTCCCGGGCGCAGGCGGCGAGCGCCGCGGCGTCGCCGGTGGGCGGCGCGCTCTGTTCGCAGGATCTGCTGGAGCCCGTGCTGCGGCGGCACGCGGAAAAGCAGTCGGCGGGCGCCTTGCGCTTCAATGTGGAGCTAACCGACTTCTCCATCGATGCCGACGGCGTCACCGCGATGCTGCGCGATCGGGTCGACGGCACATCGCACATCGTCCGCGCCCGCTACCTGGTCGCCGCCGATGGCGCGCGCAGCCCAGTGCGGGAAAGACTTGGGCTGAAACGCACCGGCCGGCCCAACATCTATGATTCGGTGAACATCCACTGCCGCGCCGATCTCCGCGCGCTGGTCGTGCATCGGCCAGCCTCGCTTTACTATGTCGAGCAGCCCACCTTGCGTGGAACGTTCCTGACGATCGATGGCGGCACGCGCTGGGGTTTCCTGATCCACAGCCTGACGCAATACGGCTTCACGCCGGAGACCCTGACACCGGATCGCTGCGTCGCGATGATACGCCAGGCTGCAGGACTGCCCGATCTGGCTGTCGAGGTGCTGGGGATCAGCTTCTGGCAAGCTTCCGCCATGGTCACCGAGCGCTTCCGCGTCGGCTCTGTCTTCCTGGCCGGCGATGCTGCCCATGAGACGACGCCGAGCGGCGGTTTCGGCATGAACATTGGCATTCAGGACGCGCAGAATCTGGCATGGAAACTCGCCGCCGTGCTGGGCGGGCAGGCCGCCCCCGCCCTTCTCGACAGCTATGAGGCCGAGCGACTGCCCGCTGCGCAGCTGACGGTGCAAGCGACGCTCGACAACATGCTCTCGCTGGGTCGGACGGAGAAGCAGGACAAGGCACAATTGCCGCGAGCGCAGTATCTGAACGAGCTCGGGCTGATCTTCGGCATTCTCTACGATTCTGCGGCCGTCGTGCCTGACGGAACGCCAGTTCCGCGGATCGACGATCCTGTCACCCAGTATGTCGCCTCCGCCCGGCCCGGCGCCCGGGCGCCGCATCTGAGCCTGGAGCGCGGTGGCAAGGAGGTTTCGACGATCGATCTCTTCGGCGGCGGCTTTGTCCTGCTCGCAGGCCCGCAGGGCGAGGCCTGGCGCGCGGCGGCGCAGGCTCAGCAAGGGATCGTGCCGCTGGCGCTGGTGCTCGGGCAGGACGTGCATGATCCGGGAGGCGGCTGGACGGAGGCCTATGGCGCAGGCCCGGACGGCGCGGTGCTGGTGCGGCCGGACGGATATGTCGGCTGGCGTTGCCTGGCGCTTCCGAAGGCCCCGGCGGCAGCGCTGCGCCATGCGCTCGATCGCCTCCTAGGACGAGAAGCGTGATGGCGTTTCCCCTGCCGGAAGCGACGCCCGAATCACTCGGCCTGGATTCCTCCAAACTGGATCGCGCCTGCGCACTCGTCGAAAAGGACATCGCCCAGGGCTTTCATCCCGGCGCGCAGCTTGCCGTCGCGCGGCATGGCAAGCTCGCGCTGCATCGCAGCTTCGGCTGCATGGAACGCGATCGTCAGCAAGCGGTCGAAGGCCAGACACTTTTCCTTCTCTATTCCAACACCAAGGTCATCACCGCCGCTGCGGTCTGGCTGCTGGTTGAGGACGGCCTGCTGTGCTTCGGCGACGCGATCGCGGACCACATCCCCGGCTTCGAGGCGCACGGCAAGGGCGATATCACGGTCATCGACCTTCTGAGCCATCAGGCAGGCTTCCCCAAAGCGGTCATTCCGATCGAATGCTGGGACGACGCAGCGCGCCTGCGCGAAGCCGCCTGCGGCATCGTCCCGGAATGGCCGCGCGGCACACGCACGGCCTATCATCCCAATGCCGCTTACGGCGTCGCACGTGTGCTGGTGGAGGCGCTGACCGGCAAGGATTTTCGCGATGTCGTCCGCGCCCGGCTGATCGAGCCGCTGGGGCTGGAGCTGGAACTGTTCATGAGCCTTCCGCCTTCTGAATGGCACCGGACCGCGCCCATGCATGCGCCCGATGCCGCTGGCGGATTGGCCGTCGCACCGGTCGAGGCCAGCGCGACCTTCCGCCAGGCAGGGTTTGCCGCGGGCGGGGCGCATGGCACGGCGCGCGCCATGGCGATGTTCTACCAGATGCTGGCGCGGGGTGGGTCGCTCGGCGCGACACGGCTGTTTGCGCCGCGCACCATGGACTTTGTGACGCGAGACTTCACGGGCGACCGCGTGGATGAGCAGATCGGCATCGCGATGCATCGCGGCCTCGGACCCTTTTCGCGTGGGACCACGCTGGAGACGAGGGGTCTCGGCACGATCGGTCACTCACGGACCTTCGGGCACAGCGGCGTAGGGTCATCGCAGTGCTGGGCCGACCCGGTCTCGGGCGTGTCCTTCGCCTTCCTGAGCAATGCGCGACAGGGGAATGACTGGCACAACCGCCGCATGGACCGGATCAGCAACCTGATTCATGCCGCGATATTGCACTGACGAAGGTGGGGCAACGTCAACTTCACTCCGAACCCCTAGCGGCTGGTCAGCTCGCGTCCACACCCTCGCCCTACACCGGCTCGGCACCCGGTACCTGCGGCAGCCGCAGGATCGCCACCAAGCCGCCCCCTGGTCTCTCCCCGAACTCGAGCCCGCCGCCATGCAGCGCCGCAAGGTCGGTGGTAATGCCGAGGCCGAGCCCGCTCCCCGGCATCCGCTCATCCAGCCGGACGCCGCGCGCGAGGACAGCATCGCGTTCCGCCTCCGGCAGGCCGGGGCCGTCATCCGCAATAGCGATCGCAACCCTACCGCCTGCCGACGCCACAGAGACATCCACGCGGCTCCGGGCCATCTTGCAGGCATTCTCCATCAGGTTGCCCAACATTTCGGTCAGGTCCTGGGGATCCACCCGCACGCGCGCAGCGCGGTCCCCGCCGACCGTGATGGCCAGTCCGCGCCCGGCGAAGAGCCGGCGCAGCGCTGCGGCTACCTCCTCGGCGATGGCGTACGGTGCGACGCTGGCACCGGCGGCCGCACCCGCGAGCGCCGCCGTCCGCGCCCGTGCCAGATGATGATGCACTAGCCGGTCCAGCGCCGCGGCCTCGGACCGTGCCAACGCCACATCGGGCGACGTCGCGTCGAGCGCGTTGCGCAGCACGGCGATCGGCGTCTTCAGCGCATGGGCGAGGTTACCGACATGCGCGCGCGCCCGCTGCACCGTCGTCCGATTGGCCGCGATCAGCGCGTCCACCTCGGCCACCAGCGGAGCGATCTCGGCTGGGGCCTCGATCGCGAGGCGCTCGCGCCGTCCGTCACGCACCTCCGCCAGGGCCCGCCGCACCCGGCGCAGCGGTGCCAGCCCGGCGATGACCGTCCCGACCACGCCCAGCACCAACCCGGTCCCCAGCAGCGCGAAGACCGCCGTCAGCATCGTCCTGAGTCGCCCGATCTCCTCAAGCGTCGCAGCGCGTGACAGCGCCACGGCAAGATGCGCCGGCTCGGGCGCACCGGGCAGCACCACGTCGCGTTCGGCAAGGCGCACCGGTTCGCCCCGCGGCCCCGGGATGTCGCGCAGCAGCACCTCGGCCGTGGCGCCGGTAGGCAGCGTGGGCAGCGTCTGGTCCCACAGCGAGCGGGAGGTCGCCGGCGCCCCGCCCGGGCCCGCCACCTGCCAGTAGGCACCCGAGAAGGGCCGTTCGAAATCGGCCCCGGTGGGCGCGCGGGCCACGACCACCCGTCCATCCGCATCCGCCGCGACAGCCGCCGCCGCGGCGTCGAGCAGCCCGGCGAGCCGCGCATCGAAGGCAGCCTCGACCTGGCGGAGCGCGACGTCGGTGACGAACCAGGCGGCCGCGCCGAGCCCCGCCGCCACCCAGAACCCGGCCGCGAGCGCGAGCCGCAACGTGAGGGAGCGCGGCCACCTCATGCCGTGGCCAGGCGGTAGCCCTGCCCACGCAGCGTTTCGATCAGCCCATCCCCGAGCTTGCGCCGCAGCCGGCCCACCATCACCTCCAGCGTGTTGCTGTCGCGGTCGAAATCCTGCGCGTAGAGATGCTCCGTCAGTTCGGTCTTGGAGACCACCTGCCCGGCATGCAGGGCGAGATAGGCGAGCAACCGGTATTCCAGGCCGGTCAGCCTCACCGGCACGCCGCCGAGCAGTACGCGCTGCGCAGCCGTGTCCACCACCAACCGGCCCAGCGCGATCTCCGGCGAGACAAGCCCGTGCGCGCGCCGCACCAGCGCCTGCAGCCGCGCGACCAGTTCCGGCATGACGAAGGGCTTCGCCAGGTAGTCGTCGGCACCGGCATTGAGGCCGGCGACCTTCTCGCTCCAGGCGTCGCGGGCGGTCAGGATCAGCACCGGCATGGCCCGCCCCGCCGAGCGCCAGCGCTTCAGCACCGTCAGCCCATCGAGCCGCGGCAGACCGAGATCGAGCACGACCACGTCGTAGGGCTCGGTTTCGCCGAGGAAAAGCGCCTCTTCCCCATCCGCCGCGAGGTCCGTGACGAAGCCGGCCTCGGCAAGCGCGTCGCGCAGTTGGGCTGCGAGCGGCGCGTGGTCCTCGACAATCAGGACCCGCATCAGCGCCGTTCCTGCACCGGGCCACGGGTACGGATCACCTCGCCCGTCGCGGCATCGAGCTTGATTTCGAAGACGCGGCCGGAGGGCGGCAGCAGCTTGAACTCATACACCCAGCGACCGTCGTCGTGCTCGAGCTCGGTCTCGATGATGACGCCGACATAGCGGCGTTCAACCTCGGCCAGCAGTGCGGCGAGTGGCCGGATCTCCCCGGCGGCGAGCGCGGCGCGCGCGCGTTCGTGGTCGCGGCGGTCGTCGGCGCGCACCGCTGGCGCGGCGAGGAGGAGCACGGAAAGCAAAAGCAGGGCGCGGCGCATGGGGCGAGGCTGCAGGGTCGTGGCTGAACGGTCGCTGAACGGCCGGCTCAGCCGCGGTTCAGGTCGCTCGGTAGAGAGTGCACGCCGTTGCGGGAGTTCCGCAACCTGAACGCTGTCAGGAGAACATTATGACCCGCCATGTCCGCCCTGCCGCCGCCCTCGCGCTGGCCCTCGCCGCCGCCCTGCCCTTGGTGCCGGCCCATGCGTCCGAGCGCGACGCCCGCCGCACCGAGGAGAGCCGTGCCGTCGCCGCAGCGCGTATCGACGCCACGGCGGCAATCGCTGCTGTTCGCGCCGCCGGCTACGGCCCGGTCAGCGAACTCGACTGGGAGCACGACCGCTGGGAAGTGAAGGCGACCGATGCGGAGGGGCGGCGCGTTGCGCTCCATGTTGACGCAGCTACGGGCGCCGTCGCCCATCGCGGCCGCTGAGTGGAGGGCAGAAAGGATGGCCGCGTCCGTTGAGATCCAGCCCCATGGCGCCGCGGCGCGCGCCATCCATTGGGCTTCCGCTCTGCTCGTGATAGCGGCCTGGGCCGTCGGCAGCACGATGGAGGAGTTCCCGCGCGGCCCGAACCGCGATCTGGCCATGCAGGTGCACTACAGCCTGGGTGTCCTCGTGCTCGGCTTCGCGGCGTTGCGCGTCATCCGATACGCGGTGGCGCCGCCGCCCCGGGCGGAAGGCCCGGTTTGGCAGCGCCTGGCCGCGACAGGCACGCATGTCATGTTGATCCTGCTGACCGTCGGATTGCCGCTGAGCGGCCTGCTCGACCGCTGGGCGCGCGGTCGTCCCGTCGCCATCTTCGGCGGCGTTCCGCTGCCGGCACCCTTCGAGGTACCGGGTGGCCGGATATGGGGCGAGGCGCACGAGGTGATGGCCAACCTGCTGCTTGTCACGGTGGCGCTGCATGTCGCCGCGGCGCTCTGGCACCAGTTCGTCCTCAGGGACGGAGTGTTGATGCGGATGCTGGCAGCATCGCACCGCGGCTCGGCGACGCCGCCGGCATCCTGACGGGCTGTCGCAGGGCTTGGCATCGCGAAGCAGTACCAACCGCGCGCAATTGCGCGCGGCAGCGATGTCAGGTTGCGGCGCGCGCCCGGCGTCGCCGCAACAGCTCGAGCGTGAATCCGCGGATATCCAATCCACAGACCGGAACGCGGTGCGCGCTGCCTACCCGCAGGCGAGGCACGTCATTAGCCCGCGCCTCTCTCGCCCCGGCTCGATGGCATTGCCGCGCGCATACAGTTCGCGCCATCGTCGGTAGTATCGAATGGGTCGGCGACGCGCCTGGCCGGCGGCGAATGAAGCCGATCGCCGCGCGGTGGATACCATCCGCCGAGGCCGACATCCTTGATGGATTTTCCCCTATCACACCCGACAGGCGGGTCGTGGTGGTCGTGTCCTATCGCGTGATGTAGGAGCGATGAGTCATGGCGGGTTGGGCCGCCGGTCAGTCGGTGAAGGCGGGCGGGCGGACATGGGGAGTGTCGTTGACGGCGCCTGTGGCTTCCAGGATTAAATCGCCGGCGCGCTGGACGGCCCCTTCGTCGAACTGCTCAAGGAGAATCGCGCCGATCAGGCGGATGGCGGCCGCCTCGTTGGGAAGGTGCTGACGACATCGGTGAGCCGCCTGATCTCGCCATTGAGCCGCTCGGTCGGGCCGCTCGGGTGCGGATTGGCGCGGTGCGCGGCACGGAAGCGTATATGGGTTAGTGTCGTGTCCGCGAAGTTCGCCTGACCCCCAACGCACCTCGTGGACGACCAGGCCACTGAAAACAATGGCTAGTGGCCGGATAACGAAGTCCGCAGAACTTCGGAATCAGGACACTCGCACGTCCTCTTCCGCGGTATCCGTCAGCGTGGCGGGCTTGGCCTTCTCGATCACGGCCTTCGCCGCGTCCCGACGCGGCTCCAGGACGGTGGGGAGATAGTAGCCGCGGCGCAGCTACGGGGACACGACCTACCGCGCCGTCACCGGACGCATGCCGTCAT
Source organism: Roseomonas alba (assembly GCF_019430885.1). Lineage (GTDB taxonomy): Bacteria > Pseudomonadota > Alphaproteobacteria > Acetobacterales > Acetobacteraceae > Neoroseomonas > Neoroseomonas alba. The sequence continues at coordinate 121,839 of NZ_JAHYBZ010000011.1, forward strand.
TGCGTCGTTTCGTCCGGATCAATGATTGACGACATACACGGCGCTTATCGCTCGACGGGCCTCGGCTCCGTGCCGCACGCCTCCTGCGCGTTAAATCATTGGACACTTCGCGCGATAGGTGCGATGCGAGAATAAGACTCGCCTGACGTTATCCGCGAGCGGAGACTTCAATGACAACCTTCACGGTGACCAACCTCAACGACAGCGGCGAGGGGTCGCTGAGGGCCGCCATTGAAGCGTCTAACGCAGCGCCGCCCGGCGTTCCGAACACGATCGAATTTTCGGCATCCGGAACGATCCTGCTGGCAAGCGATCTGCCTCCTGTGACCAACGCGGTGTCGATCATTGCCGGCAACACCGCCACCGGGAACGCACCGACAGTCGGCATCGACTTCAACCAGCATGCTGGTCTTGTGTTCGGGCCGGGCTCGGCGGGCTCGCAGCTGATCGGTCTGTCACTGGGCAATGCCGACGGCGACGGGGTCACGCTGACTGCCGGCAACATCCTCCTCAACAACAACTACATCGGCCTCGCCCTCGATGGCACGGCGCTGGGAAATTCCGGCGACGGTGTCTCCATCGCGGCCACCTCTTCTGCAAATCTGATCGGCTACAATCCCGACGCCGCGGCCCTTGCTGCAGCGGGAAGTCCCGCCGACGGCGTCGTCTCCAACGTCATCTCTGCGAACGGCGGCAACGGGATCAGCGTGCACGGTTCGGCCGACAACGTCGTCGTGTCGAATCGCATTGGCACCAGTGTCGACGGCAACACGTCGATGGGCAATGGCGGCAACGGCATCTGGCTGACCGAAGGATCAAACGGCAACACGATCGGCGGTACGGTCGTCGGCAACGACGCCGCCGGCGCCCCAAACGATCCGACCGGCGACAAGGGCACGGTGACACCCGCATTCGTGGCTCCACCGCTCGGCAATCTCGTCTCGGGCAACGGACAGAATGGGGTCCTGATCGACGAGCAATCGCAGAACAACGTCCTGAACGGCAACTACATCGGCACGACGGCCGATGGTAACACGGCGCTGGGAAACCAGGGCGACGGCGTCGCGATCATCAACGCGGATTTCAACTCCCTGCATGGCTGCACCGTCGTCGACAATCCTTTCATTTACTACAACGTCGTCAGCGGCAACGCCGGCAACGGCATCCATGTCACCAACTCCGACCATGTGACGATCCGTGCCAACTTCGTCGGCATCGGCGCCAACAACGCCGTCATGGTCGGCAATGCCGGTGATGGCATCCTGATCGACGGCTCGTCGCGCAACACGCAAGTGGGCGGCGTGATCCCGCTCGGCAACGTCGTCTCAGGCAACAGCCTGAATGGCATCGAGGTCACCGACACGGCCAGCGGGTTCAGTACTCTCAATACCTTCGCCGGCATCTATGCCTTTGTCGGCGTTGCGCCGAATGGCAATAACGGCATCCTCATCACGTCCACCGGCGGGAATCAGACCGTCCAGACCAACGTGATCTCGGGCAACCTGAACAACGGCCTGGAAATTTCCGGCGACGCCTGGGGCGTGACGGTCGTGCCGAACATCATCGGGCTCGACACTCGCGGCGACACCGCCTTCGCCAACGGCAATAACGGCATCCTCATTGCGGGCACCGCGCACGACAACGTCGTCGGCGGCACCGGCATTCTGAGCAACGCGTCCGTCATTCGCCAGAACACGATTTCCGGCAACAACAACTACGGCATCGTGATCAGCGAGCAGGCCCATAACAATGTGATCAGCCAGAGCGCGATCGGGACCGACATCCAGGAGCTTGCGGCCCTTCCCAATGGGGCCGGCGGGGTATTGCTGCAAAGTACGGGCATCGGGAACGTCGTCGGCACGGCCCATGTCGGCTGGTCCCCGCTGCCTTCGCCGGCTGAGCTTGTCAACGTGATCAGCGGCAACATCGGCAATGGCGTCACCTTGGATGCCGGTGTGGAGCTCAATGCCGTCATCCAGAACTGGATCGGCCTCAATATCAGCGGCCAATTCACCTTGCCGAATGGCGGCAACGCGGTCGTCGATGGCGGCAATCACAATCTGATCTACGGCAACCTGACGGTCGCGCCGACGCCCTTGCCGTTGGAATCGCCGACAAGCCAGCTTGAGGCGCTCTATATCGGCTGGTTCGGCAGGGCCGCCGATCCGCTGGGCTTCGACGACCAGATGGGCCAGCTGCTCACGCTGATCACCGATGGCATGTCGCTCGCTGCCGCGATGCTCATCATCTCGGAAGGCTTCGCGACGTCACCCGAGAACGCAAAGTTTGCAGCACTGGCCGCGCTGACGGTGCCGGTCGTCACGCCATCGCCGCTGTTGATCGAACTGACCAACGACTTCATCAACCAGACTTTCACGAACCTGTTCGATCGGGCGGCAGACAGCGCAGAGCTGGCGGCGTGGCGAAGCGTATTCTTCTCCGGCGCGGTGCCTTATGCGGAGCTGGTCTACGACATCGCTCTGTCGGCGCTGAACGACGACGTCACGGCGATGAGTGCCAAGATCCAGGCAGCCGCGTATTTCACCTCTGCGATGACGGGGCTCGCGGAGGCCCCGTCCCTCGACGCAATGCAGGCCGCGGTGTCCGATGTTTTCGATGCCACCACGGAATACGCTTCCCAGGCCGCCACCGACGCCCAGGTGGGGTCAAGCCATGTCCAGATCGACTACCAGACGATCCTGAGTCCTCTGGACATCATCACTGGTGTGCGCGCAGATCTGGAAGGCGCCGTGATCCTGACCGGCAGCAGGGGCACGAGCGGTTCGACGGGCACGCAGGCCTTCCTTTTCCAAGGGCCGCTGAACGACACCGCGGCCGGCACGGTCTATCTCCTGAATCCGGACTTCGGCAGCGGCCAGACGGTCACCACGGCGACGCTCTACGGACCCAATACCTCCATCTTCGATCCGAGCATTGGTCTCGGCAATGTCCGCGCGGTCGGCAGCTACCAATATTCAGAGAGCCCGACCGGGATCTTCAACCACGGCATGATCTACGAGGGCCGCGTCGACGGAACCAACGGCACCTGGACTCAGGTCGACGTTCCGGCGGACGGCGTCAACGTGACCGATGGGGTCGTTATTGGCACTGCCGTCAGGGACACGATACTGCACAGCACGGCCGGGGACCTGGTCGTCGGAAACTACGACCTCGTCGGGCCCGGCGGCACGCTACTGGGCGCCAATGGCTTCATCTACAATTTGGTGACCCAGCAATACACGTTGATGAATATCAACGGCAGCTTCGACAACCTGACGTCGCTTTACGGGATATGGCAGAACGGTGTCGGCAGCACCTCCTACACGATTGCCGGCGGTACCAAGGACGGGGCCGGTTTGAATGCCGGCTTCCTGGCGCATTACGATCTGTCGACCGGCATTCTCTCGGACCTGTCATATTACACTGCGGACAATGCACCCGGGGTCATAACCCATTTTGAGAACATCACCGCGGTCCCCGGCGGGTACAACCTGGTTGCGACGACCGATGATGGCCCGGCATTCGTTTTCGTCGCGGTGAATTCTGACGGCACATTTGGCGAAGCGGTGTGGACCGCCGCGGATCTGCCGGGCAGCAACCTGATGACCGGCAACATCGTCTATCAGAACGTTTTCGGTGGCATCTACAACACCGACAGCGGCGATGAAGTCGGCAGCTACCTTGGCGTCGTCGATCAGTCGCACGTCAGTGCCGACGGCGGCCTGATCATGCCTGTAGGCTCATTCGATTTCGCCTATTCGCTGAACGTCGCTGGAAGTGTTGGTGTGTCCATCACCGGATCGGCGGTGGCCGGCAATGTCCTTGGCGGCTCGATCGGCAACGACACCCTCATCGGCACCCAAAGCCTGCTGCAGCCCGATACGATCTATACTGGCGGCGGCACGGATGTGATCGTGCTCGCGGCAGCTCATGCGGCGCGCACACGCATCGAGCTGTTCGCCGGAAACAGCCTGACCAACATCGCTGCTGTGGCACCGGGGTTTGCGATTGACGCGGTCGCCGGCAGCATCGTGGACGCCGAGAATGTCCCGCAATTGGGCTGGTGGGGCCAGGCCACAGGTCAGTTCGGCGGTCCCGTATCGGACGCCTCGACCAATGCGGGCTTGGGCAGTGGTACCAGCCAGAACATGTCGGTTGTGCTCAATTTCGCGACGGGCACCGCCAACGATCCTGGTGATGTCATCGACATCGCGCTCGATGCCTTCAGCGACTATGTCCGCGACGCCAGCGGCGCGTCGCCGATGCCGGGCTACGCGGTCTTCAGCAACTTGCTCGATGCGGGCGGCGTCATCACCGTGACCAACGCCAATGTCCTGCTGATCGACAGCCCGATCGGCTTTGCCAATGCCGCAGAGCTTGCCGCGGAGTTGTGGGTGAACCCTATCAGCTTCGCCGGTCCCCAGAGCGGGGAGTTCAACCACTTCATCATTGCCTATGCCGACCTCGAGGGAGACGTCCGCATAGCCGACATGGACATCCAACTCGGCAATACCGCAGCGTTCAACACGACCGCGCAAGGCGCGACCCTGTCCATCTCAGACATGGTGGAGTTGCGCGGTGTGTCGTTGTCATCGCTGAAGACAACAAACATCAACTTCCTGGGTGACGATCACGCCGAGATCGCCAACTCCAGTTACCTCGATTTCACTGGCTACCGCATCACCGATGAGACGACGGTCGCGGCTGCCTATCACCTTGATTCGCGAAACGTGCAGCTCGCGACGCGGGCCGGTATCAACGTCGCCATCATTCTCGATCGGGTCGAGGATCCATCGGCGTTGTTGGGCGGAAGCTGGGGCGAGCGGCAGCGCGCGCTGGCCGATCTGAATGACAGCGGCACCTTGTGGAGCACCTACGGTGCCGACCAGGCGCAATACAATGCCGTCGTGAACGTGCTGCAGAATACCTACAATCTGCGGGTCCTGGATGGCACGGATTCGGCGATCCACGGCGACTACGTTTCATCGGCGGCATCGCGGACGATCTGGGTGGAAATCGATACCGCCGCGCAGTTCGCCAATCTGTTCGACACGCCGCTGTACGTGAACAACGATGCGAGTAATCCCTTCGTCTTCTGGAACGGCAATCTTGCGCTGCCAGAGGAGTGGAACGTCCAGGGCCTGTGGTTCGATACCGAGAATGCGCCACCGGCCTCGAACATGGCGCCAGGCGGCGCGGTGTCGCTGACGCAGGGCCCGCAGAGCATCGGCAATGCGACGGCCTCGGTGCCGAACATGGCACCGAATGACATTGCCGCCCTCTATCATTTCCCGCTGGACGGACAGTCCGTCCAGACCGGGTCGATCGCCCTGATCGCCCCTGGCACCGGCAACGCGGTGCCCAATGACGGTGGCGGAACCTTCGACCAACGGCTGGCGCAGTACCTCGCCTCGATAGGGCAGACGGGCAACGGCGCTGTGTTCGTGCAGGGCCTCAATGGCCAGAATTATGTCGCCGGCGATCCTGGCGAGCGCTCGACTGATGTGGGCACCTTTGCCGCCATCAATCCAAACAGCGACATCGGCCTCTACAACGGCTCGGGCTTCAACGGGAATGCCAGCGCCTCGACCTTCACGGCGCTGCAAAGCGCCATCTGGGACCAGGTGAACAACCCGGGCGTCATTGCCAATGCCTCGCACGATCTGCAAGGCATGTCGCCGAACTCGCCATTCTATCGCGCTTATTCGCAGCTCTATGTCGACGCGGCGTTGCGCAACCAGACGGTGCTGTCGGCTCTCGGCGACGGCGGCTCAGGCAACGGGACCGGCAACGGGCTCGCGAATGTCTCGTTCGATCTGACCAGCCCCTACGCCTTGCTCGTCGGCGGCACGTCGAAATCCACGCTCGCTGCGGCCGCGGGCGACCCGACGCTGTTCTCATCCTTCGTCGAGCCTGCCTTGGCAGGCGATCTGTCGACGATCTGGCAGCTCATGGCGAACGGGTTGACCAGGCTGCCCAGCAACGCGACCGCCGCGCAGGCTTTCGTGGAGACGGCGTGGGACAGCTATGTCGTGAACGGTGGCGCGATCACCTCCGCCGAGGCGTCCCCGGGAGGCTACCTGCGCGGCACGGCGGGCGCTGGTGGCGTCGACCCGACCCAGCCAACACCATCCTACCAAGCCGCCTATGGGCTTAGCCCCGTCACGGCGGACCCCATGGCGCAGTCCGGCCACGGCGTTCCCGACGTATCGGGCAATGCCGGCGGTAATCTCAACTATCTCGTTCCAGGCAATGACATGCTGGGCGTCACGGGACAGCACGGCACCGGTCCGGCAGCGGCGTTCTGGGGGGCGCTGACAACCCAGTTCAACCTGATCTTCGAAGATCAGGGATTGCCGCGTCTCGGTTACATGAACGACCTGCTCTACATCGCCTCGGTGATTGCCCCGGCCGCCTTCGCCGACGTGACGCTCGGCAACAATATCTCGTCCTTTGTCGAAGGACGGGGATACAGCACCGCCGACACCGCGGGCACGGGCCAGGTCGAGGTAACGCCGACCGGCCACGGATACTACGCCGGGCCCGGATACGACCTGGTAAGCGGGCTTGGTACCCCGAATGGCATGCTGCTCGCGCGCGCCCTGACGGCCATCGGCCATTCCGAGATGTACTTCAGCGAAAGCCCGGACATGCTCGACGCTGCCGGCGACGGCTGGACGAGCGGCGCGAACCAGAGCCTGTTGTTCCAAGCCATGTCCGCTGAGAGCGCGACGATCGACGTGAGCCTGGGGTCTCAGCTCCAGACCGTCTCCAGCGGTCCTTCAGGCGCCTACGCCTGGAACAGCCGACTGGCACAGCAGTCGCTGCAGGCAGACTTCGACCCGGCGCTGGTCAGGATGTTCGACCAGTACGCCCAGGGCGCGGTAATGCAGTCGCAGGTGTCGTCGGGCGAGGACGTCTCGGTGTCCATCAATGCCTCGATGGGCAATGCGATTCAGGGCTCGTTGAGCAGCGCCTTTGGCTTTGCCGATTTTCTGACGGATAGTGGCGCCGTGCGCGTCGCGCGCGCGGTCGCGGTTGCCGAAACGGCAGGTGGCCTCGACGACCAGATCGCCACGGTGCGCGTGCGACAGAACGGCACGGACAACCTGTCGCTCAGCCTTTACCGTGTCGACGATCTTGGCGGCATGATCGATGGCCTCAGCCCTGGCTCGGCCGGCTACGCCGACGCAGCGCAGACCCGGGCCTACCAATTTGCGGATAAGGCAACGTCGCTCGACGGTCCTGGCTATGGAGAATACACCCAGGCTTCGCTTGTCGGTATCGATGCCGGTGACTTGATCGCCATGAGGCTCACCACCGCTGACGAGACCTATTGGGCATTCGCTCAGGCCAATGAAACCGTGGATGGCCAACAGGTCGGCCATATCTGGAACTACGGGCTGAACACATGGGGATGGGAGGACCAGAAGGGTGGAGGCGACCGCGATTTCAACGACCTCGTGGTCCAACTCGACTTCAACAGTGCTGCCGGCCATGGCTGGCTCGTGTAGCCAGAGCTGATGGCCTGCTGCCGGTTCGATGGACACGGAGTTTAGCCTGAACTGGCCAAGCGCTCGAACTCCACAGGGCTGAGATACCCGATGGTGGAGTGCCGTCGTCTGGGGTTGTAGAAGCGCCGAAGTTGCCCCGCTTCAGAGGACGGATTGGGAGTAGCGGTCAGTCCTTCATGAGCATGTTCCTCGCTTCGAATTCGATGGGCGAGAGATAGCCGAGGGACGAGTGGCGCCTGGTCGCGTTGTAGAAGCCCTCGATGGAGTGGAATACGGCCATGCGCGCCTCGGCCGGGAACGGAAGCGACGCCGTTCGAGCAGCTCGCACTCGAGTGTGGCGAAGAACGCCTCGGCCAGCGCGTTGTCGCAGGCATCGCCGACCGATCCCGTGCTGGGGCGGACGCCGGCCTCGCAGCATCGCATTCCGAAGGCCAGCGACGTGTACTGGCTGCCCTGTCGGCATGCACCCGCGGCGCGCCGTAGGTCCCGTGCGAGCCGGCATGGATCGTTCGGATCCGGCGCAGCAGGGCCGCATCCGCCTGGGCGTGCGCCGAGGCCGGCCGGCTGCGCCAGGCGTAGTAGTCGGAGGCCGAGACCCGCAGCACACGGGCCATGGCGCGCGTGGGGAATTCGGCATGGTGCGCGCTCATGGACTCGAAGACCCGGACGAGGTCTTGTCCCGCGCGAGCCAAGCCGCCGCCTTTGCCAGGATGTCGCGCTCCTGGCGCAGGCGATGGTTCTCACGGCGAGGACGGCTCAGTTCCTCGCGCTCGGCGCTGGTCGTCCCGCCGCCTTTGCTCGCTCCGGCCTCTCGATCCGTCTGGTGAACCCCATGCGCGATCGACTGCGCGTTCGGTTTAAACTCACGCGCAAGGTCCTGCGGGGTTCGTCCCGACCGAACCAGTTCCACCATCCGCCGCAGGAACTCAGGCGGGTCGAGCACTCTGAACCTGGGCATCTCAGACACTTCCGTCTCAAGCCTCGGGGTGTCCACGAAAGAGGCTCAACTTCATCATCCGCCGTACCGCTTCGACAGAGCGGATCAGAGCGCGGGCAGGGACACGTACTCCGCGGAGCGGTAGCCGCTGTTGGCGGGGACGACATACCCATCCTTTACGCGGCGTCGACCTCAACTCCGCGAAGGTCACCATCCGCTCCTTGTCTTCGTCCCAGAGCACCTGGCGCGGGCCGCGCAGGCCTTCCCACAGTGTGAGGACGTGCGCGCTGGCGAATGCCGGATGCGCGCGATGGCATTCCTCGAGCCGATAGTTTGGCACCCGGGGTGCAAGATGGTGGACATGATGGAAGCCGATGCTGCCCGTGAGCCACTGCAGCGGCCGTGACAAATGCAGGAAGGAGCAACCTTCGATGGCGGCTGTTACCGGATTCCAGTCGTCGTGGCGGGCCCAGCGCGCACCTTCGAAGCGATGCTGCACCGAGAAGATCCAGACGCCGGCAGTACTCGCCGGGACCATTACGGCGAGCAGTACAAGCAGCGTACCCGGAAAGCCCAGGACAAGGCCGAGGCCGGCGTAGCAGGTCAAGAGGCTGAGGTTGGTCAGATGCACGCTGCGGCGTTCGTGCAGCCAGGAGGGCGGGGTGTCGAAGGGTAGGCGATAGAGTACGAGGAAGATGAAGGGTGGAAGTAGGAGCAGAGCCACGATCGGATGATTCAGCAGGCGATGCCACCGCCGCCGGGAGGGGCTGAGAGCCTCGTATTCGGCAACGGTCAGGCAGGCCGAGTAGATGTCGGTGCCGCGCCCCTCCCTGCGATCCAGGTCGTTCCAGGTGCCATGGTGTTGCGCGTGCTGACGTCGCCAATGCGCATAGGGCGCAAAGGTGAAAAGCGAGCAGAATCGACCGAGCGCGTCATTAGCTCGCCGCGATGACAGGAAGGAGCCGTGACCGCAGTCGTGCTGGATGATGAAGGTTCGCACGGTCAGTCCGGCGGCAGGGAGCATCAGGGCGGGTACCAACCACCACCAGCCAAGGGCGAACCCGATATGCATGGCCGCCAGAACTATGATGAGCGGCACGAGGGTCGAACCGAGTTGAGCCATGGCAACATGCGGCATCGGCTGTTGGAAAGGAAGAATGGCGGCGCGGAGCTCTCCTGCCACGGCCCCGCTGGCGCAACCCGTCGCCAGGCATTGGGGGTCTTGCGCCGCAGCCTGGCCAGGCTGCGATTTCGGCGGGTGCGGGGACATTAGCTTTTCCGCTGCGCCAATCGAGTGGGCGTGGCGCTCAGGACGGATCGAATGGCATCGGCAAGTTCAATTTCGCGATACGGCTTGTCTATCATCGTGGCCCCCGGCCCCAGCGTGTGGGTATCGAGATCCTCGCTACTGACGAAGATGTGTGGCACGAAGCCTGTGCTGATGATCTCCCTGACGGCTGACACTCCGTTGCCATGGCGCAATCGTGGAGTGACGATCATCAGATCGGGCCGACGTCGCGCCGAAGCTGCAACCGCCGCCGCTTCGCTGGCGACGATGGCGGAGATGCCATGGCCCATCCCCTTCAGCACTTCCGCCAGCAGCACGGCGACGATGCCTTCTTCTTCCAGGATGAGCACGCAGCTTGCCTTCATTGCGCCGCTGGGCCTTTCCCCGCGATCTCGTCCTGTCGCCACAGCCATCTGGAGTGGCGGGATGCCGCGGTCGCGACCGTATAGGTCAGGGCCGCCAGCGGGAAAGGCTCGGAAACTACGCAGCCCATGACTGTGGAACGGCCCCGCGCCGATTGAGCCCCCCGTGAAGCGCCGGGAGTGATATCCTTCCAGCGTTCCCGCCTCCGTCGGCGGCAGCCGCCAAAGACGATCGAGAATGCCCCGACAGGTCCGCCACCCAGCCAAGACAACCCGCCCCGGATCGAGCCGCTCACCGCCGCCGAATTCCGATCCCGCGGCCTTTCCGGTCGTTGGCATCGGTGCCTCGGCTGGCGGCCTGGAGGCCTGCCGCAAGCTCCTGGACGCGTTGCCGGCGGGTACCGGCATGGCCTTCATCCTGATCCAGCATCTCGACCCGACGCATGAGAGCATGATGGGGGACCTGCTCGCCGGGCATACCACGATGCGCGTGCGACAGGCGACGGATGGCATGCGCCTGGAGCGCGAGCACCTCTATCTGATCCCGCCGGGAACATACCTCTCCGTCCGCGATGGCGCGCTGCACCTGTCGCAACCCCAGGCCCGTCATGGCGCGCGACTGCCTTTCGACTTCCTTCTGCACTCGCTGGCCGAGGCCTGCGGTTCGCGCGCGGTCTGCGTCATCCTGTCCGGCACCGGCGCGGATGGCAGCCTCGGCGCGCAGGCGGTGAAAGCGAAGGGCGGGCTCGTCATCGCGCAGGATCCCGGTGAGGCGGATTTCGACGGCATGCCGCGCAGCGCGATCGCGACCGGCGCGGTGGATCTTGTGCTTCCGGCAAGTGAGATCCCCCGCGCGCTCACCCGGCCCGACCCGCCCACACCGGCACGCGCCACCGGGCAGGACCGTCTGCCCGACATCATTGCCCTGCTCACGGCGCGGACTGCGCACGACTTTACGCTCTACAAGCCGGGCACGCTGCGCAGACGGATCGAGCGCCGCATGGCGATGGCCGCAGTCAAGGCCAATGCGCCGGACGCGTATCTCGATCTGCTCCGACGCGATACGGATGAGCTCGACCGCCTGGCCAGGGATCTACTCATCCATGTCACCAGCTTCTTCCGCGATCCGAAGACGTTTGACGTGCTGGAGAAGGCTGCCCTGGCCGACCTCGTGCGAGGGCAGCCAACGGACCGTCCGCTCCGCGTCTGGATCGCCGGCTGCAGCACGGGGGAGGAGGCCTACTCGCTGGCCATGCTCTGCCTCGAGCAGATCGCCGCTGCGGCGCGCAGCATCAGGCTCCAGGTGTTCGCGTCGGACATAGACCCGGAGGCCGTCGCCACCGCGCGCGAAGGCCTCTACCCCGACAGCATCGTGGAAGCGGTTTCTCCAGCACGGCTTGCCCGCTTCTTCACGAAGGAGGAGCACGGTTACCGGGTCGTGCCGGAACTGCGTGCCGCGGTGATCTTCGCCGTACAGGATATCCTGGCCGATCCGCCCTTCTCGCGCCTCGACCTAATATCCTGCCGGAACCTGCTAATTTACCTGAATCCGGAGGCGCAGAGCAGGGTTATCGCCCTGTTCCACTTCGCCCTGCGCCCGGGCGGCGTGCTGCTGCTGGGCAGCGCCGAGACCGTGGGCAGCCTGGGCAGTGGTTTTGCGACGATCGCCAAGGCCGAGCGTATCTATCGACATGTCGGCCACGGCCGCCCCGGCGAGCTCGCCCTGCCGCTCGGTACCGTCGATGGTGCGCGCGTCGCTCCGCGTTTGGGCTCGGCAGCCTCGCCGGCGCGCCCGGTTGTGCTAGCCGAGCTGTGCCGGCGTCTGGTGATGGAGGCCTATGCGCCGGCGGCGGTCCTGGTCGACCGCCAGAATGCCTGCCTTTATTCGCTGGGGCCGACCGACCGGTATCTGCGCGTGGCGCCGGGGCCCCCGACGCATGATCTGCTTGCCATGGCTCCGCCGAGCCTGCGCACGCGGCTCCGCGCCGCGATCCGGCAAGCGAGCCAGGGGAAGGCGCGCGTCATCGTGGCTGGCGGGCAGGTGCAGCGTGAGGGTGCACCAACGTCTTTCAGCATCGACGTGCGTCCGGTGTCGCATGATGGCGACACGCTGTACCTGATCTGCTTCGTCGACACGCCGACCAAATCGGGTCCGGGGCTCCGCGCCGCTGCAGCGGAAGACCTGTCACGGGTCGCCGAGCTAGAGCAGGAGCTCGAAGCCACGCGCCTGGAACTGCAGGGAACCATTCACAGCCTGGAACTGGCCGCGGAGGAGCAGAAAACCCTTCACGAGGAGGCGCTCTCGGTCAACGAGGAGTATCAGTCCGCGAACGAGGAGCTGCTGACTTCGAAGGAAGAGCTGCAGTCGCTCAACGAGGAATTGACGGCTCTCAACAGCCAGCTTCAGGAAACCCTGGAGCGGCAGCGCACCACCTCCGACGATCTGCAGAATGTGCTCTACAGCACGGATGTGGCGACGCTCTTCCTCGACACGAACCTCAGGATCCGCTTCTTCACGCCGGCCACCAAGGCACTGTTCCACGTCATTGCGAACGATGTCGGACGGCCGCTGTCGGACCTCCGCGCGCTGGCCGCCGATGACAGCCTGCTGGCTGATGCGCGTGCAGTGCTGAAGACGCTCGCACCGAGCGAGCGGGAAATCGAAGCACCCGGTGGCGGCTGGTTCATGCGGCGGATCCTGCCCTACCGTACCCATGACGCCCGGGTGGAGGGCGTCGTCATGACCTTCACCGACATCACCGAGCGGAAGCATGCGGCACGGGCGCTGGAGGAGGCCAAGCAGCTGGCGGAACAGGCCAGCGTCGCGAAGTCGCGCTTCCTCGCCGCGGCGAGCCATGACCTACGCCAACCGCTCCAGACGCTGGTGCTGCTGCAGGGCCTGCTCTCGAAGGCTGACATGGGAGCGGCCGCGCAAAAACTGGTCGCTCTGCTCGAACCGACCCTGAGCGCTATGACGAGCATGCTGAATACGCTCCTGGATATCAACCGGATCGAAACAGGCACGGTCAGCGCAGAACTGACGAACGTGCCGGTGAACGACATCCTCTCAACGCTACGGGAGGAATATACCTACCATGCCCGTGCACGAGGACTGGTCCTGCGCGTGGTGCCGTGCAGTCTCACGATCCACACCGATCCGCGTCTGCTTGAGCAAGTGCTCCGCAATCTGTTGTCGAACGCGTTGAAATACACCAGGCACGGCAAGGTGCTGCTCGGTTGCCGCCGGCGGGCGGGCGGGCTCCGTATCGAGATCTGGGATACCGGCATCGGCATCGCTCCGGAGGCCCTGCAGGCGATCTTCGAGGAATATCACCAGGCCGACAACGCGGCACGCGAACGGAGCCGCGGGCTCGGGCTCGGTCTGTCCATCGTTCGCCGGCTCGCGGCGATGCTCGGCCACGCCGTGCGCGTCCGCTCGCGCCCGGGGCACGGCTCCGTCTTCACCATCGACGTGGCGCTTGCCACAGAGGATGCAGGCGGGCGACCACCGCACGCGGCGCCCGGCAGCGATGGCGCCCGTCGCAGAGGCATGATCCTGGTGGTCGAGGACGATCCCGAGGTACGTGACCTCCTGGCCCTGGTGCTGCAGGAGGAGGGGCATCAGGCGATCACGGCACCAGACGGCATCGCGGCGCTGGAGATGGTGTCGCGCAGAGGGCTCCACCCGGATCTTGTCCTCGCGGACTACAACCTGCCCGGCGGGATGGATGGCGTCCAGTTCGCCACCACGCTGCGCGAGAGATTGCGACACCAGGTGCCGGTCATCATGCTGACCGGCGACATCTCGACCGATACCCTGCAGAAGATGCTGCTGCTGGACTGCGTGCGGCTCCACAAGCCGATCAGGCTGCCCGATCTGACGGAGGCGCTTCGGGACCTTCTCGGCTCGGCGGTGCCGGCGTCGAGCGTGGCCACCACGCCTTCGCCGGAAGCCGTCGACGTGCCCGTCATCGTCGTCATCGACGACGACAGCCAGGTCCGCGCAGCTCTGCGCGCCGTGCTCGAGGATGAGGGCAGGCTGGTCGAGGACTATGCGAATGGCGAGTCTTTTCTCGATTCCTACCGGCCCGGCCGCGAGGTCTGCCTGCTGGTCGACGCACGCCTGCCAGGCATCGGAGGCCTCGAGCTGCTGCGGAAGCTGCAGGCCGCTGGCCACGAACTGCCGGCCATCATGATCACCGGCCAGGGCGATGTGCGGATGGCGGTACAGGCGATGAGGGCAGGTGCCGCGGATTTCATCGAGAAGCCGGTCAGTCGCGACGAGCTGCTTGCGGGGATCGATCGCGCGCTCGACCAGGCGCGGGATTCAAGCAAGCGCCTTGCCTGGCACGAAAGCGCGGCGCGCCGGATCGCGGGCCTGACGGCGCGGCAGCGTGAGGTGATGGAGCGCGTCCTCGCCGGTCATCCCAGCAAGAACATCGCCGCCGACCTGGGCATCAGCCAGCGCACCGTGGAGAATCACCGCGCCGCCGTCATGCGGAAGACGGGGGCGGCCTCGCTACCGGCCCTGGCCCGGCTGGCGCTGGCGGCCGATGGGAACGCGGAAGCGGAGACACATGGCTCGGCGGGGGTAGGGCCGCAGGCTAGGTAGTTTCCGGGGCTGGCGCTGCCGCGCAAGGTGGGCTTGGCTGCTGTCCCGCCACTCATGGAGGCCGCCCGAGGCCGCTGGGCCAAGGACGATCCTGGGCCGATAATTCTCGGCACTCGTGCTCGCGCCGCAGCGTTGTGACTCGGCTATCGGCCTCACCATGCTTGCAGCATCCTGGAGGCCATCATGACGCCGCTGCTACCGCGTTCCCCAGCCGAGAGCCTACTGACGATCGTCTTTGACCATCGGGTCGTCTCACGCGCCATCCTTGGAAGTGTCACCTTCGGCGACATTGCGCGAATACGGGCAGGTTTGGCCCACCCCCGCTACGGTGATCCGCTAGCCATTTCGGTGGTTCTTGGACATTGCGATGCTGGCGCGCCCATCGACGGTTCAGCATCCCGACACTGATCCGGATGCTTCCGCCGCCATCGTTGACATGCCGTCCACAAATCCTTCGATCCTGTTCGAGATGTCCCGGCCCAGGCTCGCATGGCAAGGCATCGGCACGCCCGTCCCGGCGCTGCGCAAAGTAGTCCGCGACACCGTCGCCGGGCCGTGTGCCTATGCGGCCGGTTGGTCGAGCCTCCAACGCCTCGTCTCTACACCTTTCGGGCAGGCAGCAGTGTTGCCTGCGCCCTGGTGGCCGCGAAGGGTGACGCAGCGGCGATGACCTTCACCTTGGGTTGCTTGGGCTTCTTCGCTTCCCGGCTGGTCCGCTTCTGACCTTTGGCCATTGCTCTCTCCTGTGGTTGGCGGATGCTGCGCGACGCTGATCGCCCGGCGCATTTTCACAGCATGGCGGTCCGCTTGGCCGCAAATGATGCGCCTGCACCGTGCACATCGTGGTCCGCATCACGGAATCACAGGGCGCGGGGCAACATGTTTTCGTGCTGTCCGGCATCGGCAGCGCTCGCCATGGTCTCCCGACGGCGGCCGATATGACCAAGCCATGCCAGCAGCGAAAGTCCTCCCGCCGCCGAGATGACGGAGGCGACCAGGATGCCAAGCTTCGCGGCCTCAAGCAGCGCATCCTCGAAGGCAAGCTCGGCGATGAACAACGCCATGGTGAAACCGACGCCTGCGAGCATGCCGCCGCCGGCAAGGACGCCCCAGCCCAGGGCCTTCGGTCGCACGGCGGCGCCTGAGCGTACTGCCAGCCAGGCGAAAGCCAGGATTCCGAGCGGTTTGCCAAGCGAAAAGCCGATCACCACAGCCAAGGTGATCGGATCCGCAAGGCCGGCGAGGGAAACATGCACACCGGCATTGGCCAGCGCGAACAGCGGCATGACGCCGAATGCCACCCAGGGATGCAGGACCAGTTCCAGTCGCTCTACTGGTGCCAGGCCTTCCCGCGTCGCCTTGCCAGCCGAGCGTAGCAACTTCCGGTCCTCGGTATCCCCGCTCCAGTGGTTGCCGGGTGGATACCCGGCAGCATTCTCGGCCGGCACAGTCGTCGCCGGCATGCCGATCGGCGCTGCGAGCACGTCCCCCTATGGCGCTGCTTCGCATGCATCGGGCCGATCCTTACAGGACGCGCGCTGGTCTGGCGGCGGCGGTGCGTGCGAGGTCAGCGCCCCGTGGCTCGCAACGCTGGTTCAGGCTTTCCATCTGGCAGGGCGGGCGCGATCGCTTGGTTGATCCTGCCAATGAGGAGCTGTTGGCCGCGTAGTGAAGCGGCGTCCATGGCTTCGACGAAGCCCCTGCGGTCGACACCACGCCGCTGCCTGGAACGCGGCGACGGATCTGGGGTCGTACCGCGATGCCGGGCGTTGAACTTGGACCGTCCCCGACCTGGCGCATGGCTTCCCGATCGATAGTGGCGTGGCCGGCAGTGGCAGCGCAGGGCCCTGAGTTATCGATGCGGGAATCTCTGCCGCGCGGCATATCGCCGCGTTCTGGGGCATCGACCGCGCCTGGCGCTGAGGATTTCTGCCGCGACGAAAGCCGCAAGCGGTCCGGTATTGGTAACTTGTGCGGACACCGTGTAGTGCCTGTTGCTGATGGTTCCGCCGATGCAGATGATTCCGGCCCGCGGCAGGCCGCTCTTTCCCCGCCGTGTTGACGAACGGCATTTGGCGGAACGCAGTCTTGCTAAGATGGTGCGACGTGCGGTGCCTGTCATTCGCTGGCTGGAGCGCTTCATCCGCCGGCGATGGTATACGCCGTTCGTGGCGACGAAGCGGGTGGTCGGCGTCATCGTGCTGCTGCTGGGTGCCTGCCTTCTCGTCCCGGTGCCGCTGAGCAATCTGCTGCAGGCCCTGGTGATCACGCTGATCGCCTTCGCGTATCTGGAGTAGGACGGCCTGTTGCTCTGAGCCGCGCTGCTCGTCGCACTCTGGAACCTCGCGACGGCCGGCATCTTCATATGGGAAGCGGCAAGTGCCACCGGTTGGGTGCCTGGCCTTCTCTGAGCGCGAGGGTGCGTGCGGCGGGGGACCGCAGTTGAGGATAACACCGCAGGAAAGGATCTCGTTGTGACGGTCATTGTCTCGGTGAAGATCAACGACGGCATCGTCATGGCCGCCGACAGCGCGGGTACCATGGAAAGCGGACAGATCTACGCGCACGCGCACAAGATCGCCAATCTATGCGAAGGCTTGTCCATCGGGGCCATGTCCACGGGATCGGGAGGCATCGGGAACGAGTCTGTCGAGACGCTCCTCAAGGACCTGAGACGGCGATTTGCCGGTCTCAGCGCGGGGCACAGGGACTGGCGGCTCGATCCCGAAACCTACACAGTCGAAAAGGTCGCGGATCGATTGCGCAGCTTTCTCTTCGAGGAGAAGGCCGCGGTCTGCGCTGATCCAACGAACATCCAGGTGCGTGTCTGTGGCTACTCCGCCGGCCGCCCATTGGCCGAAATATGGGAAGTCAACCTGACACAGCAGGCATGCCCGCCGCCGCGGCGCGTCATGGACGAGAGCCTCTTCGGCGTGTTGTGGGACGGGCAGTATGAGGCCTTGAACCGGCTCATCCTGGGTATCGGCTTTGACATCGATGCCGTGCTGATACGCCATGGCATGGCCCCTCAGCAGGCCGCCGACCTTCAGAAGAGACTGGTCAAGGATCTGTATGCGACGCTCGCCGTCCCGGCGATGCCGATCCAGGATGCGATCGACCTCGCGCGATTCCTGGTCGAAACGACGATCGGCTTTGTCCGCTTCGCCGTCTTCCTGCCGAAATCAGTCGGCGGTTCGGTCGAAATTGCAACCATCACGAAACATGAGGGCTTCCGTTGGGTGCAGCGAAAGAGCTTCCACCTGCCCGATGAGCCGCGAGAGCGCTGACGCCGGTTCAGGGGCCTTGATCCGCCGCTTCCCTTGATTGCACCTGCTCAAGCTGCGGCCCGAACCATCGCCCCCAGATGTGCCATGCCCGCGATGTCTGCGGGAGACCGTGCAATCTGACCGGCCCAGCGCCATATCTGAAGACGCGGCTGTGGACCTGGCCCCAACGTCTCTTCCAGCGACAGGTCGATAGCCATGCCTCGCCGGCGGCCTCGGTGGCCGTCGTCGACCCGCGCCTCCTCGGCGCCAATGACAACAACCTCGGAGACATCGGTCATGGACAAGGACAGGATCATCGGATCGGCGAAGCAGGTCGAGGGCTCCGTCAAGGAAGCCGTCGGCAAGGCCATCGGCGACGCCAAGCTGCAGGTGGATGGCAGGGCGGAGAAGGCGGAGGGCAAGGCCCAGAACCTTCTCGGGGCTCTCAAGGACACCCTGAAGCCGTAGCGCTGCGCGGCTCCGCCCATGTGACGTGGCGGAGCCAACCTGCGCCCGCAAGCGGATGAAACCAAGCCGCCCGGAAAGGAACTGCGTGAAGCGGCTGCTGGAAGCAGCTGTCAATCACGTCGTGGCATTCAGGATCAGGGTCCGTAACCCTCTCGCAGTCGATCGATCACGCTGAGCGGCCTGGGTCGCGGCAGCTTCGCCGCCTGGCGGCGCGCATAAACCTCGTTGAGCAGGATCTCGCCGTCGGCGGCACGCTCCAGTGTCAGGCGCCGGTTGAAGATGCCCGCCGATCCCGGGTGCCGCCCGATCAGGACGATGCCGGCCAGCGGCAGCAGGTCCACTATCAAGTGCAGCATCACATCGGCTGAGGCCGGGTCGAGCGCATCCGTCGCATCGCCCAGCACGATCCAGCGTGGACGCAACAGGATGATCCGCGCGAAGGATAGCCGCTGCACTTCCGCCGCTGTCAGCATGCGAACCCAGTCTCCCGCTTCGTCCAGCCGCGACGAGAGATGCGCGAGGCCAACGCTGGCGAGGGCGGCTTGCAGCGCCGCATCATCGTGACATTCCGTTGGCCCCGGGAAGGCAAGCGCCTGGCGCAATGATCCCTGCGGCAGGAACGGCCAGGGGCCGACGGCGACCATCCCGTCATCGGCCGGCAGGTTCACGCGACCGCGCCCCCAAGGCCAGATGCCGGCCAGCACGCGGAATAGCGCGCTCGCCGCCTCGGGATCGCCATCCACCAGCACATGCTCGCCCGGTTCAACCGTCAGGCTGAGGTCGGACAGCATGGCTGTGCCGTCGGGTGACGCGATCCACAGATCCCGGACACCGAGCTGCGACGTCGACACGCGGTCCAGGTTGATCGCGGTCTCGCCCCTGCGCGCGGCTTCCAGGGCGACGATGCGGACTGCCTCGTCGAGCATCAGCACGCGCTCCACCGAGGCGCGCCATCCGGCGATCAGGGCCAGGTTGTCGACCGGCCAGGACAAGGCCGCCGTGACCTGCTGGAACGCCTGCCCCGACTGCATCAGGCGACCGAGGGAGAGCGCGCCCTCAAGGAAGCGCGGCGTGCCGACGAGGATGGGAAGCACGCCGGCGAGGGCCACATAGCCGGAGGAGAAGGCCAGCAGTCTCGCCAGGCCGGCGGATTGGTCGCGCCAGGATTGCGCGATGGTCTCGAAGACGGACTCGAGCCGTTCGCGCTCCAGGGGTTCGCCGCGTGCGACGGCGATGGGCTCGCCGCTCTCATGCGCGCGCACCAGGCTGAAGCGGAACTCTGCCTCCCTCGTCTGCCGCGTATCGGTGGCGCGTACGAGCGGGCGGCCGAGCAGGAAGGCGATGACAGCCCCCATGCCGGCGTAGCCGAAGGCGAGCGCGACGAGATGCCCGGGCACATCCAGCCCCGCCACACGGATCCAGCCCGACAGCGACCACAGGATGCCGACGAAGGTCACCAGCAGAAGCATGCAGTAGAATAGGCTGCTGGCCAGATCGATGGCGACCTCCGTGGCGATGCGGATGTCCTCCGCGATGCGCCCGTCCGGATTGGCGTGGTCGCCGGGGATGAGGTCGGCCTGGTAGTGCCGCGCATCCTTCATCCAGTCGCCAATGACCCGCGCCGTCAGCCAGCGTCGCCAATCGAATTGCAGCCGCCGGCGAACCACCAGGTGCGCCGTGTTGGTCGCCATGGTGCCGAGCAGGATGAGGACAAAAATGCCGATCTGGTCCATGGCGCGGTCGGTCGAGTGCCGTTCCAGCGCATCGAACAGATCGGCGCTCCAGATGTTGAGTCGGATCGCGAGCAGGACCTGCGCGACGACGAGCAACGCGAGCGCGGCCGTCAGCAGGCGCGGGCGCCAGCGCATCGGCCCCGTCCAGTAAGGGCCGGCGATTCTGGTGAAATCGCGGAAGAACCGCTGCGGGTGGCTCGGCTCGGTGTTTCTGCTCATCGAACCCCCTTCCTAGCGTCGACGATCCGGGGCAGGCATCACCCAGGGTGGATCATATAGGATGGGTGGGGCGCGCGAGCCCGCACCTGCATCTGGTGGTGGACCAGGCGCGTCAGATGGTAGCGCCGAAACGCCGCCCGATGCCCACCAGGGGTGCCATTGCCCGCGACGCCGGGGGGGGGGGACACGAGAGACCGACGCGCTGGCCGGTGGCGCCGCCATCCGCACGGGCATCGCCAGGTACAGGCACGGGCGTTTCATCCGGCATCTCGCGACGCGCTGCTGGCCGGGCAGGATCGCCGAGCCAGGAAACTACCTCTCCTGGATGGTGAACCCGCGTGGGCCGATGCTGATGTCGACGCCGGACCGATGCTGCTCCTGGTGGTGCCAGTATGCGGGTAACCGGCGATGCTCGATGACGAGGCCGGCGGCCACTCCTTTCGGCCGGAGCTGCCGGGCGCGGCCGCGCAGCAGATCTCGATCAAGGCGGCGCAGCCGAAGCTCGCTCTCAACATCCTGAAAGACCACCCGCCGGGCGGGACGGCGATGGTTGGTGTACTCGATCTCGGCGCGTCGGAGGTCGAGACGTCGGAGGTGGTGGCTCAGCGCATCCGCGCCGTCGCCAAGCTTAAGCCGCTGGCAGACGGCGCGGCGATCGTGCGGAAGGAACTGGGGCACACGGCCTGATGCAGCCGGGACGACGGTCGCCCCCGCCGTCCCGCCGCGCCGGATTGAGGCCCCGGCGTGCTTCGCCGGCCTGTGGCGATCGCCCCTTGAGAGGAAGGTGGCTGGTCCTGTAACGGCTGGCGAACCACCGTGTCCGGAGACTCGCCATGCCAGATAGTGCCGCCCGCAGCAGCCTGTCGGAAGCGATCTATGCCGGGCTGCGCATAGCGCTGATGTCCGGCAGCTACGAGCCGGGCGACCGGATCAACATTCGCAAGCTCGCTTTGCTCAGCCGGACGTCGCCGACGCCCGTGCGCGAAGCGATCATGCAACTCGTGCGGGAAGGCGCGCTGGAGCTGAAGCCGGGCTACCAGCCGCGGGTGCCGATCCTTTCGCCGGAACGCTACGAGAAGATTCGGGAGGTGCGGGCGCCGCTCGAGCGCCTCGCCGCGGAACTCGCCGCGCAACATGCGCCGCCGGAATTGGCTGAAGCGTTGCTGCGCCTGGACCAACGCTTCATCGAGGCCGAGAAGGATGGCGACTGGAAGGCGGCGACTAGCGCCAACCAGGAGTTCCATTTCACGATCTACCGCGCCTCGCGCAATGAGGTGCTGGTACGCGCCATCGAAAGCCTGTGGCTACTGACAGGCCCGGTGGTGCAGAGCCAATATGCGGCGAACGCGCGTCGCCCTCCGCGAACCGCGCTCCACGGCCAGATCATTGATGCGCTGTGCCGGCATGCGGCGCAGGAGGCCGGTGACCTGGTGGTGCAGGACATGCGGCAGGGTGTGGCCGTCATCCTTGAGCATCTGCGCGCCCCGCGGCCGAAGCGCCAGGGCGGGCGGCGCGCGGCAAGTCAGCCCGGCGCCTGACCGAAGCGCTGGGTTGGCAGGCCTGCGACGCCGACATCCAACGCGATCAGCCGGCCATGCTGGAAGCTGCCGGAGCGGTCCGAGGCGAGCGAGGTCACGAACAGCGTCCGCAGATCCGCTCCGCCGAAGCAGGGCATGGTTGGCGCCGAGATCGGCAGCGGGATGCGTTCGACGATGCTGCCATCCGGCGCGATGCGGTTGAGCACATCGGCGGTGATTCCGGCACTCCAGTAGAAGCCTTCTGCATCGACCGCCGCGCCGTCCGGCAGTCCATCCTGCTCGGTGAGCGTCAGCAGGCGTCTTGGATTGGTGGCCGCCCCGTCGCGCGGATCGAAATCGAAAACCTGCACATAGATGCCGCGGCTGTCGGCGTGATACATGCGTCGGCCATCCGGGCTCCAGGCCAAGCCGTTCGAGACGTAGAAGCCGTCGGCGACACGCGTGCACGCCCCTTGCGGCGTCACGCGATACAGCGCGCCGCTGCGGTCGCGCACCGGCCGCCGCGCATCCATGCTGCCGACCCAGAAATTCCCGTCGGGGCCCACGCGGCCGTCATTCAGCCGGCTGGCCGTCACGTCGGTCTCGGGGGCCACGAGGAAGTCGAGCCGGCCGCTCGCAGGGTCGAAGAGATGCACGCCGGTCCGCAGCGCCACCACCAGCCGTCCATCGGCGGTCAGGCCCAGGCTGCCGATCTCTGCCGGCATGTCGAAGCGCGTGATCGCGCCGCTTTCCGGCGCCACACGCAGCACGCGGCGTTCGGTGATCTCGACAAGCCAGAGCGCGCCGGCGTCGTCGTCCCAGACGGGGCTTTCGGCCAGCCCAAGCGGCACCGTCACGACATCGCGGATAGCCAGGTTGCGCATGCGCGTCACGCCGGCAGAAGCGATGGCGGCAGCCGCGTCATCCAGGGGCAATCGGCCTCATGCAGCGCGGCGATGCGCAGCACCTGCGCGTCGCCGCGCGGCGGGCCGATGATCTGCAGCCCCGCGGGCAGGCCACGATCGTCGAAGCCGGCCGGCACGCTGATCGCGGGGCAGCCGGCCATGGTCGGGCCGACCACCACTTCCATCCAGCGATGATAGGTGTCCATCTGCCGTCCGCCGACCGCCTTCGGCCAGGTCTCTTCGCCGGGAAAAGGGAAGACCTGCGCGGCCGGCAGCAGCAGCGCATCATAGCGCGCGAAGAGACCGAGCAAATGGCGATACCAGGCGCCGCGTACCAGCGCTGCCTTGTAGACGTCCAGCGCGCTGAGGCGATGGCTGTTCTCGATCTCCCAGATCGCCTCGGGCTTGAGTAACCGGCGCGTCTCCACGTTACGCCAATTGGCGTCATGGCGGCCGCCGATGCTCTGCTGGCGCAGCACGACGAAGGCCTGCCACAGACTCTCCATGTCGAAGCCGATATCCACGGGCTCGACCGTCGCGCCCGCCGCCGCGAAGCGCTGCGCAGCCTTATGCGTCAGCTCCAGGAGGCCGGGCTCGAAGGGCAGGTGGCCGCCATAGTCGCCAAGCCAGCCGAGGCGCAGCCGCGCTGGCTCGGCCGGTTGGACCGCTGCCTGCCAATCGGGTTGCGCGTCGAGAGAAAGCGGCGCGCGCGCGTCATGCCCCGCCTGTACCGACAGGAGCATCGCGACATCCTCGACCGAGCGCCCCATCGGCCCGTCGGTGGCGAGCTGGCCGTAGAAGGGGTCGAGCCCGTCTGAGGGGACACGCCCCTGCGACGGCCGGAAGCCGAGCACGTTGTTGAAGGCCGCCGGGTTGCGGAGCGACCCGCCCATGTCGGAGCCATCCGCCACCGGCAGCATGCGCATGGCGAGCGCGACCCCGGCGCCGCCGCTCGACCCGCCGCCGACGCGGCCGTGGTCATAGGCATTGCGGGTCAGGCCGAAGACCGGGTTGTAGCTGTTCGACCCGTAACCCCATTCCGGCACGTTGGTCTTGCCGATGATGATGGCACCGGCTGCGCGCATGCGCTCGACGATGATGGCGTCAGCGGTGGGAACGAAATCGGCGAAGAGTGGCGAACCGAAGGTGGTGCGCAGCCCGCGCGTCAGGGCAAGGTCCTTGATCGCCTGCGGCAGGCCGTGCAGCGGCCCGACCGCATCGCCCCGCGCCACTGCGGCGTCGGCGTCCCGCGCCTCGGCGAGAAGATCGTCGCGCGGGCGCAGGGAGACGATGGCGTTGACCAGCGGATTCACCGCCGCGATGTGATCGAGATAGCTCGTCATCACCTCGGCGGCGGAGACTTCCCGCCTGTGGATCATCCGCGCCAGCGGCACGGCGTCGAGGGCGCAGAGTGGCGGGATCGTGTGCTGGGGCATTCTCAGGACCATTTCGCGAGGTAGAGGCGAGGTAGTTCATCCGCCTGCGCGTTGAAGGACAGGCGCCGGTTGAAGGCGTAGTTGGTAACCTGATTATAGAGAGGCATCCACAGCGCCCGTTCGGTGATCCGCCGGATCGCGGCGCTGTAGGCGCGCCGGCGGGCGTCGGCATTCGAGGTGCTGCCGCCCTCGCGGATCCACTGCGTCAGCTCCGGGTCGCGCGCATAGTCGTCGCCGCCGCCGCCGAACATGACCGGCAGGATCGCGGAAACATCGTTGATCGAATAACTCCCCCAGGAGCCCGTATAGAGCGGCGATTTGCGGCCCAGGTACGCCGGATCGCGGCCGCAGCCTGGGCGACATCCTCCTCGCTGGCATTGGCGCAGGCGATGGAGATGGCGAGGTCGCCCGATAGGCGCGTCATGGCGAAGCTCAGCACCACGACGAAGGCGGCCACGCCGAGTGACAGGATCAGCCGGTGGAGGAGGAAGCGCGTCACGGCAGGCGCCGCCGGCGGGGGCGGAGCGATGCCGGTGGGCTTTGATCGATGTCAGCGCGGTCGCGTGCCGTCATGCCCTGGCCTTGCTGAGGGGAAATTTGATGTATCAAAACATGAATTGATGCTCGGCGCTGTGTCAACCGCACTTTGGGTTGGCTGCGTTCCCTGCGCCGTGCGTCGCTGAATTCCACGCATATGCCGACGCGTCGCGCTACATTGTGTCAAACGGACTTTGATGGTTTGCAGATCGGTGGTCGATTTTGATATCGCAAAAATGAGAATTGGCGCGCCGGATCAGGTGCCCACCCATCCTGAATCGTGTTGAGCCCCGCGGGGCTGGTGGCCCGGTTCGCGTCCCGCGTCCCGCGTCCCGCGTCCCGCGCCTCGCCGCCCTGGCAACTGGAGATCCGTCGTGAAGACCAGGCCAAAGAAGACGATGCTCGTGACGGGCGCCGCCGGCGGCATTGGCGCGCAGATCGCGCGACTGGCCGTCGCATCAGGCCACCGCGTCATCGCCGCCGACGTCAATCTGCCTGGCGTCAAGCGCCCGGCCGGCGAGATCGGCCCCGGCGCCGTCGCGATGTCGCTCGACATCACCGCGGCCGATGCGTGGGACCGCGTCCTGGATGCGGTGTGGGACCGCTTCGGCGGGCTCGACATCCTGGTGAACAATGCGGCGATCGTGCATCCGGGCCAGGCGCTCGACGTGGCCATCGATTGCCATCAGCAGACCATGGGCACGAATTTCATGGGCGCGCTGAAGGGCATGATGGCGGTGCTGCCACGGTTTCGCGCGCAGGGGTCCGGTCACCTCGTCACCGTCTGCAGCATGACCGCCTTCCTGCCATCCGCGGGGCTGGCGAGCTACGCCGCCGCCAAGCATGCGCTACGCGCCTTCCACCACGCCGTCGCGATCGAAGAGCGAGACAGCGCGACTGCCTTCACCATCATCCACCCTTCCGCCACGGAAACGCCGATGCTGGAGCAGGAGGCGCGAGAGGAGGCGGCAGCCATGGCCTTCGTGCGCGATCCCATGGATCCGGCGGAGGTCGCGGGCATCGTCCTGAAGGCGATCAGGGCGCGGAAGTTGGAGGTCTACGTTCCGGCCAATCGCGGCCCGACGGTTCGGCGACAATCCGCGCCTGCTGCGGGAAATGGTGGAGACGAATGAAGCCATCGGCCGTGGTCGACTCGTGGAGCGCCGGGCGCGTCAGGGGCGGATGCCCTGAGGTGGGTCCTGAGCGGGTGATCGACCGAAGCTTTGGTGCATCAAAAACCCCTAGACCGCGCCGTGTGTCTGGGAGAATCCCGGGCGCGGAATTCCCGTGATATGGCGAGTCTCAAGCGCCAAATTGCCCCATCTTGGCCATTCCAGCGAAAAAACCCTCTTCCGTTTGATATAGTAAAATGACTAGGCTTCGACACCGGCTACACTCAGGGAGTGCCCCGTGGCTTACCGTCGCGTCGTCCTGTCCTCCGCCCTGGCGGCCGCCGCCGCGCCGCTGCTTTCCCCGGGCCTGGCCCGGGCGCAATCGCGCAGCACGCTCAAATTCATCCCGCAGTCGGACCTCGCCCTGCTCGATCCGGTGCAGACCACCGGCCTCGTCACGCGCAATCACGGCGCGATGGTGTTCGATACGCTCTACGGCCTCGATGCCCGCTTTGCGCCGCAGCCGCAGATGGCTGCCGGCCATGTCGTCGAGAATGACGGCAAGACCTGGACCATCACGCTGCGCGATGGCCTGACTTTCCATGACGGCACGCCCGTGCGCGCACGGGACGTCGTCGCCAGCATCGAACGTTGGTGCCGCATCGACGCCCTGGGCCAGACGCTGCGCGCCACCGCCGATGAGATCGCCGCCATCTCCGACAAGGCGCTGCGCTTCCGCCTCAAGCGGCCCTTCCCGCAACTGCCCTTCGCGCTCGGCAAATCCTCCTCGGTCTGCTTCATCATGCCGGAGCGGCTGGCGCGCACCGATATCTCGGTGCAGGTGACGGAGATGGTCGGCAGCGGCCCCTTCCGCTTTCTGGCGCAGGAACGCATGGCCGGGCAGCGCGCCGTCTATGAGAAGTTCGCGGGCTATGTACCGCGCAACGAACCGCCGAGCTTCTTCGCCGGCGGCAAGGTCGCGAAGGTCGATCGCGTCGAATGGCACACCATCCCCGACGCCTCCACCGCCGCGGCGGCGCTGCAATCGGGCGAGATGGACTGGTGGGAGCAACCCATCCCGGACCTGCTGCCGGCGCTGCGGCGCGCCCGTGGCGTGACCGTCGCGGTGAAGGATCGCGGTGGCTATCTCGGCATGATCCGCTTCAACCACCTCCATCCGCCCTTCGACAACCCGGCGATCCGCCGTGCCTTCCTCGCCGGCGTCGACCAGGCCGACTACATGACCGCGACGATGGGGACCGACCGCAGCCTGTGGCAGGACAAGGTCGGCTTCTTCACCCCGGGCTCGACGGTGGCCAATGATGCGGGGATGGAGGCGCTGACCTCCCCGCGCAGCCTCGACCGCGTGAAGCGCGCGTTGGAAGAAGCCGGCTACAAGGGCGAGAAGGTGGTCTTCATCGTCCCCACCGACCTGCCGGCGCTGAATGCGATGAGCGAAATCGCCGCCGACATGTTCCGCCGCACCGGCGTGAATCTCGACTACCAGGCGCTCGACTGGGGCACGGTGCTGCCGCGCCTGTCGAACCGCCAGACGCCCGACCGCGGCGGCTGGAGCGTGTGGTGCAACTACCTGCCCGGCGTGGTCGCGGTCAATCCGACCGCCCATTCCTGGATCCGCGGCATGGGCCTGCGCGGCCCGGTGGGCTGGCCCGAGAGCGCGCGCATGGAGGCGCTGCGCGACACCTTCCTCGAAACCAGCGATGCGGCGGAGCAGCTGCGCCTGGCGCGGGAGATGCAGCTCCAGGCATTCCAGGACATCCCCTACATCCCGACCGGCTTCTACTACCAGCCGACCGCCTTCCGCGCCAACATCCGCAACATCGTCGAGGCCTTCCCGGTTTTCTGGGGCGCCGAGAAGGGCTGAGCGGATGAACGGGGAGGAACTCGGCTATGCATCGGCCGCGACGCTCGCGCGGCTGGTGCGGGAGAAGGCTCTCTCGCCGGTCGAACTGACCGAGACGCTGCTGCGCCGTATCGACACGCTGAATCCGGCGTTGAACGCCTTCGCGCGGCTGACACCCGACATCGCGCTCGCACAGGCGCGCGCCGCAGAGCAGGCGGTCATGCGCGGCGATACGCTCGGCCCGCTGCACGGCGTCCCGGTCACCATCAAGGATCATGAGGCGATCGCGGGCCTGCCGACCGAATTCGGCAGCTTCACGCGGCAGGGTGACACGCCGGATTTCACCACCCCGATGGTCACGCGGCTGCTCGATGCCGGCGCGATCCTGCTCGGCAAGACCACCACGCCGGAATTCGGCTGGAAGGGCGTCAGCCAGGGGCCGCTGACCGGCACCACGCACAACCCGTGGAAGCACGGATACAATGCGGGCGCTTCGTCCTCCGGCGCGGCGGTCGCGGCGGTGGCGGGGTTCGGGCCGTTGCATCAGGCTGGCGACGGGGCGGGGTCCATCCGCATGCCGGCACATTTCTGCGGCGCCTTCGGGCTGAAGCCGACCTATGGCCGCGTGCCGATCTATCCGCCGAGTGCCGGTGACTGGACGCTGCATCTGGGGCCGATGACGCGCAGCGTGGCCGATGCCGCGCTGATGCTGCACAGCATGGCCGGCCCGCATCCGTGGGATCCGACCAGCCTGGAATCACCGCCGGCCGATTATCCGGCCCTGCTGCACCAGGCGCCGGCCCGCAGGCCCCGCATCGCCTTCAGCCCCGATCTCGGTCATGCCCGGGTCGATCCCGCGGTGGCGGCGCTGGTGCAGGACGCCGCCCGTGCCTTCGAGACTGAGCTCGGCTGCGACGTCGCCATGCCCCCCACCCCTTGGGGCAAGGACGGGCCGGCGCTCGCGCGCTATTTCTGGCCCGCGCATTTTTCCCGCTACGCCGAGTTGCTGCCGCGCTGGGAAGCGCAGATGGACCCTGGCTTCGTCGCCTGCATTCGCGCTGGCGAAGGGGGCACGGTGCCCGAATACCTGCGCATGAGGCTGCGCAAATACGCCTATGGCGTGGCGATCCACCGCTTCTTCGAGGATTGGGACTTCCTGCTGACGCCGGCCGTCTCGGTCGCCGCTTTCCCCGCCGATCTGTTGCAGCCGGCGCATTGGCCGCAGCATGAGTGGGACTGGCTGATGTGGGCGGAATTCTCCTATCCCTTCAATCTCTCGGGCAATCCGGCCTGTTCCATCCCCTGCGGCTTCACGCCGGAGGGGCTGCCGGTCGGGCTGCAGATCGTCGGCCGTCGCTTCGACGACCTCGGCGTGCTGCAGATGGCGGCCCGCTTCGAAGCTGCCCGGCCCTGGGCGCAGCACCGCCCGTCTTTGTAAGGATGACAGCGTGACACACTGGGCTTTCGTGAGCGGTGGCGGCGGCGACATCGGCGGCGCGATCTGCAAGACGCTGGCGCGCGACGGCTGGGCCATTGCCTGCGTGGATAGCGTCGACGAACGCGCGGCGGAGGTAGTCGCCTCCATCCGTGCCGCCGGCGGAACGGCGGAGCCATTGGCGACCGATCTATCCGACCCCGAAGCTGTCGAGACAGCGGCGGCATGGGCGGCGCGTCTCGGCGAAATCCGCGGCCTGGTGAACACCGTCGGCAAGACCCACGCCATCAACTACGCCACCGGCAGCTATGAGGCGTGGCGCGACGACTTCAGGCTGAATGCCGATTCCGCCTATCTCTGCACCCAGGCGCTGAAGCCGCGCCTGGCGGCACAGGGCGGGGCGATCGTGAACATCGCCTCGGTCAACGGGCTCGGCTACTATGGCTTTCCTGGTTACAGCGCGGCCAAGGCGGCGCTGATCCATATGTCGCAGACCATGGCGGTGGAGTTCGGCCCGTCGAAGATCCGCGTCAACGTCGTCGCGCCCGGTACGGTGCGCACGCGCGCCTGGGCGCCGCGTCTCGAGAAGAACCCTGCGCTGTTCGACGAATTGCTGTCGCTATGTCCACTGCAACGCATCTCGAATCCTGAGGATGTGGCGGAGGCTGCCGCCTTCCTGATGTCCGACCGCGCATCGATGATCACCGGCGCCGTGCTGCCGGTCGATGGCGGCTTGTCCACCGGCATCGCCGCGGTGGGCCGGGCGGTGACGCAGGAAGCGCATCGGCGCTGACGTCAGATGGTGGCTTGAAGGCACACCTTCCACGAGATCGAAGGGAATCGTCACGAGCCGAAGCTGGCACGAGACGCCATCACCCGTTCGCGAAGCAGCCGCGATGGGCGGCGCAGCACGCTTGGTCATGAAGATCCGAAGAGTCGTTGCGGCGCGCCTCGGTCTTCCTCTGAACGGCGATTATGATGTTCGCTTTCTCAAGGGTACTGATGGCACGATGAGACTCCGAGCCCTTGCGGTATCGGACAGCGGGCTCCGGCACTCGATCGCCACCTGCGACACGTCCGCGGAACAGTGCTTCACGATCTGAGTGGCGGCCGAGGCTGAGTGTGATTCATCGTCTCAATTAGGGGCGGGGATCGCACGGGCATACTCGGACGATCTTCGGGCCAGGGTGGTCAATATGGCCGGAGCAGGCGCGCCGGCTCGCGTGGCTGCGGCGCGCTTCGGAATCGGGATATCGACGGCGATCGTGTGGATCCGGTGTGCGCGTCAGGATGGCGAACGCTCGGCCCGGCGCCAAGGCAAGCCGCGCGACTCGTGCCTCGATGCGCATGAGGGAACGGCCCATGGGGTCGCAGCGCCTCGAGTATGAAGTTGCCCCGCTTCAGAGGACGGATTGGGAGTAGCGGTCAGTCCTTCATGAGCATGTTCCTCGCTTCGAACTCGATGGGCGAGAGATAGCCGAGGGACGAATGGCGCCTGGTCTGGTTGTAGAAGCCCTCGATGGAGTGGAATACGGCCATGCGCGCCTCGGCCTGGGAACGGAAGCGGCGCCGTTCGAGCAGCTCGCACTCGAGTGTGGCGAAGAACGCCTCGCCCAGCGCGTTGTCGCAGGCATCGCCGACCGATCCCGTGCTGGGGCGGACGCCGGCCTCGCGGCATCGCATCCCGAAGGCCAGCGACGTGTGCTGGCTGCCCTGATCGCTGTGATGCACGACATCGGCCGGCGGTTCGAACTCACGCGCAAGGTCCTGCGGGGTTCGTCCCGACCGAACCAGTCCACCATCCGCCGCCGGAACTCAGGCGGGTAGGGCACTCTGAACCCGGGCATCTCAGACACCTCCGTCTCAAGCCTCGGGGTGTCCACGAAAGAGGGTCAACTTCAGGGTGACATCACCCGCATCTACACGCAGTCGATGGCGGCGCAGTTCGAGGCCGACCTGCTGACGCTCAAGGATGAGCACGGTCTGTGACGGATGCAGCGAAGATATGCCGGCTGGAATGATGTTAACGGCGGGTCGCACGAAGGCTCGTACCTGAATGCGCAGCCGCCAGAGATTTTCAGCGCTATCGAGCATCCGGCAGGCAATCGGATTACTGAATCTCGGAAGCCGGCGCCAAAAAACAAGCCATGGTTTCAACGATTTAGGCTTGAGGGAAAAATCGGCCCACCCTCAAGGTTCGGAGACTCTCCGCTCTCTACCGTGCCGAATTAGGCGGTTGTCGCGCTAGCAAACCATCAAGGTGCGCCCGCAAACCCCGGCCAAACCTGCGCCTCAGCGCGGTGCCATGACCGGGAGAGACAGGTTGTGAGAGAGAAGAATGGAGCAGCGGTGGGAACCGGGAACTGAAATTCTCTGGGCTGCACCTTCTTCAAAACCAGAAGCCCGATCGATGAAAGCGAGGTGCCCGCGGGCGAGGCACTTCGAGCCCAAACTCCCTGTGAGGCGGGATGGCGAGATCCCCACCCCGCGGACCCAGCAGTGATCGCAGCTTCCTGATCCGCTCCTCCGTTGGCGGGTGCGTGCGCAGGAGTGACGGTTCGGGGATCCGGCGCCCCGGCAGGAACATCTCCTCCCAGATACGCCCGACCCGACGCTCAAGCTTGGCCAGAGCCGAGGCGAGGCCCTCGGGGTCGCCCGTCAGCCGCACCGCCCCGAGATCGGCATCGAACTCGCGCCTTCGCGAGAGCGCGAGCTGCAGCAGGGCCATCACGGTCGGCGAGAAAGCAAGGGCCAGCGGCGCGATCCAGGGAAGCGTCACCGCTCCCGCGACAATCAGGGGCAGGTTCGCGAAAAGCAGGATCTGTCCGAGCCAGCTCGCCAGCGAAACCGCCCGCGACATGGTGTCCGCGAGGCCCATGAGCCACAGGTCACGGTGCGCGATATGCGCGATTTCATGCGCAAGAACGCCCGCCATCTCGCGTGGGGACAGGAGACGAAAGAGACCGTCCGAAACGCAGACGACACTATCCTCCGGATTTCCCATCGCGAACGCATTCGGCAGCTGGCTCGGGACGTACCAGAGTTCCGGGCAACGCGGCAGTCCGGCGCGTGCGGACAGGGTCTCGAGCAGCGCGAACCCCTCGGGCCAGTCGCGTGCGCCGAGTTGCCGCGCGCGGTAGCCGCGCAGCAGAAGCTCGCGCGACAGCGCGGGCGCGAACAGGAGCCCTCCGGTCATCACCGCAACGATGACGAGGGTTGTCTCGGGTCCCGCGATCATGCCGACGACGAGCCAGGCGATCGCAGCCATGCCGCCGAGCAGCAGGACCGTCTGTGCGAGGTTGTTCAGCCGGTGGGCCAGCGTGGGGGCGATGACGAATTGGAGCATATCGCGATCAGAATCTTCCGGGCGGAACGCCGAGCATGTTCAGCACGACGCGCGCCAGAACCCGGCCTGCAAACATGATGCCTGACGCCCACCTTCACTTCCGCCCCGCATCCAGCCATCGCACCGCACGACGACATCCGGCGTCCCCCTGCGCCGGTGCCGCCGATCTTGCAGATCGCGATCCGCGGATCGGCCGGCAGCCTGTCGAGCGCGCCCCAGGTCAGTGCCTCGTGGGAGCCGCCGCCCTGCGGGGTCGAGATCCACCGATCTCACGGGCACGCCGTCGGCAATGCCGGACATCGGTGCCCCGCGGTCCGGCAGCCTGCATCGAGGCCGGGCACGGCCGTGACCGGACCCATTGGTCCCGAGGCGGAGCGGAGAGCGGGGCATGTGCCTTGCCATGCCCCGCCGCGGTGCATCTCAGCCCGCCTTCACCTCGATCCGCTTGACCTTGGCCTGCGCCTCGGGCGTCTGCGGCAGCCGGATGGTCAGCACCCCGTTCTTGAAGCTGGCTTCCGCCTTGCTGCCATCGACGCCGGGCGGCAGCGGGACCGCGCGATAGATCGCACCATAGCTGCGCTCGGAGAGGTAGTAGCCCTTCTTCTCCTCCTGACGCTCGATGCGCTTCTCGCCCTTCACGGTCAGGACGTCGTCGCCGACCGTAACCTCGATATCCTTCATCTCCATGCCCGGAAGTTCGATCGAGATCTCCACGGCGTTGTCGGTCTGCACCACGTCCGACTTCGCCTCGCTCTGCCCCCAAGGCCATTCGAACCCCGCGAGCGGCTTGCCGAAGCGGTTCATGAAGTTCTCAAACACCTGGTTCATCTCCCGCTGCAGCGAGGCGATCGGGCTTTGCTCGGCGGCCTTCTGCTCGGGCTGGTCATCCTTCCGGGCCCACGGGATGAGATCCTTGATCTGCATGATATCCTCTCCTTTGCCGCTCAGGCGGCCTTGACCTGGATCTTGCTGGGCTGCGCCTCGGCCGCGCGAGGCAACCTCAACGTCAGCACACCGTCCTTCAGCACGGCCTCGATGCGCGCGGCATCGAAGTCTTCCGACAGGACGAAGCTGCGCTCGTAGTCCCCCGGCTCGAACTCGAGGTGGACGAGGCGGAGGCGATCGGGCTGCGGGCTGCTCCCGCGGCCGCGCACGGTGAGCACTCGCCGCTCCAGCGTGATGTCGACGTCGTCGGCGACCACCCCCGGCATCTCCATCATCAGCACGATGCCCTCTGCCGTCTCCACGACATCGGTGAGCGGGCGCCAGATGCGCACGTTGCGGGTCGGCTCGGCCCCCGCGGCCGCCGGGGAGACAGCGCCGGCTTCGGTTTCGGCATTCATCGGTGTCGCTCCTCTCAGCCGGCCTTGATCTCGATCCGGCGTGGACGTTGGTCCTCGGGACGCTGCAGGGCGATGGTGAGCACGCCGTTCGCGAAGCGGGCCTCGACCTGGGACGGATCGACTGCGAAGGGCAGGCGGACGATGCGGGTGAAGCGGCCGAAGGCGCGCTCGCGCCGGTGCCAGACGGCGCCCTCGGGCATCTCGGGCGGCCGCCGCTGACCAGTGATCGTCAGGACATCATCCTTGGCCGTGATCTCGATGTCCTCCGGGGCCACACCCGGGACTTCGGCAACGATCGCCACCGCCGCCTCGTTCTGCCAGAGGTTCAGGGGCGGAAAGGCCGGGGCGGAGGTCCCGAACGGCATGCGATCGAGCGTCTCTCCGAAGCGTCGCAGCAAGGCGAAGGGATCGGCACGGTAGAGCGTCAGTGGATGCAACATCGGCTCCTCCTGGTTGCGGGACGCGGCGCGTCCCCTGGTGAACGGCCCCCCGGGCGAAGATCCGCGAGCGGCCGAAGGCAGGCGTGGAGATCGCGCGGTGCCGCCGGCCGGAGCAGCCAGCTCCGCCCCGGCCCTCGCGTGCCATCGAAAGCCGCGGCTGCTGCTCGAGGCCGGCGCCGCCATGCCGGCCGGCGGCATCACCGTCGCCTCCCGGCTTGGCGTCGGCAGGATCAGACGGCGTCGGGATGTGGGGCGTGCCGGTCATGCGAGCCTCACCCCTGTCCAGGCAGGCGGATCGCTGGCCGGGAAGGACTCGAGGCTCGCCTCCTCGACCGGATCGGGTCGGGACTCGATGTTGTCCGCCCCGACCCAAGGCAATACGCGCCCGATGGCATCACCAATGTCGTATCGGAGCTGGTCGGCATAGCTCCTGTAACGGATGCGCCTCGGCGGCGGTTCGTCCACTTCGTAGAGCCAGCCGTGCCGCTCTGCGAAGGCGATCGCGCTCATCCGATCAGGAAACTCGATCCGCAGATGCGCGAGGGGATCGCTGGCCGGAGCCCGGCGCACCGGGAAGTTCCGGCCTGGCACCTCCGCAGGCAGGAACTCCAGCACCCATCGGCTCCGTCCTGGTGCGGATTGGGTGACCGACCGGCCCGGCTGGTGGATCCGGACCTTTGGCGGGCCGCCATATGGCACAGCCATCCCTCCGCCCGGCATCACGGGGACGGGGCGCCGCATGCCCGCGTCCGGCGCGACGGCCAGCGGCGTTCCGGACGCCCCGGTCACCGCGGCGGAGTCGCTCGCATCGGCCGGGGGCGTCCCGCTCGTCATGATGCCGCCTGCTGGGCCGCTTCGGCGGCCTTGGCGTCATCCCCGCCGGGCTTCGCCGCCGCCTCGATCACGACCTGCTCGGCCGTCGCATCCCAGCGCAGCCGGATCGTGTCGCCCTTCGCCACTTCCCCGCCCAGCATGGCGCGCGCGAGCCGGGTCTCGACCAGGCTGCGGATCTGGCGCTTGAGTTCCCGGGCCCCGTATTCGGGGCGGTAGCCTTCGGCGGCGAGCATCTCGACCAGGCTGTCGTCGAGCTCGACCGTCACTCCCTGGCTTGCCGCAGTGCGCTTCACCCGCTCGAGCTGCAGCAGCACGATCTGGCGGATCTCCGCCTTCGAGAGCGCGTGGAAGACGATGATCTCGTCGATGCGGTTGAGGAACTCGGGCCGGAAGTGCCCGCGCAGCACCTCCATCAGCTCTTCCTTCAGCTTCTCCGACTGCTCGGCCGCGGTACCCCGCAGGTGCAGGCGCCGCTGGATACGGTCGGAGCCGAGGTTGGAGGTGGCGATGATGATGGTGTTGGTGAAGTCCACCACCCTCCCCTTGCCGTCGGTCAGCCGCCCGTCGTCGAAGACCTGCAGCAGCACGTTGTAGACATCCGGGTGCGCCTTCTCGATCTCGTCGAGCAGGATCACCGAATAGGGCTTGCGGCGCACCTTCTCGGTGAGCTGCCCGCCCTCGTCGTAGCCGACATAGCCGGGCGGTGCGCCGATCAGGCGGGCGACCGTGTGCTTCTCCATGTATTCCGACATGTCGATGCGCAGCAGCGCGCCCTCGTCGCCATAGACCACCTCGGCCAGTGCCTTGGCGAGCTCGGTCTTGCCGACGCCGGTGGGCCCGAGGAAGAGGAAGGTCGCGACCGGCTTCGAGCCCTCGCGCAGGCCCGCGCGCGCCAGCCGCACCGCGTCCGAGACCGCCTTGATCGCCTGCTCCTGCCCGATCACCCGCTGGTGCAGGCGCTCCTCCATCTTCAGGAGCTTCTCGCGCTCGGCCTCGGTCAGCTCGCTGACCGGGATGCCGGTGAGCTTGGAGACGATCTGCGCGACATGGCTCGCGCGCACCTCGGCCGAGCCGGTGGCGCGGTCCTTCTCCCAGGCCTCGGTCAGTTCCTTGAGCCTCGCCTCCTTCGCCGCGATCTCCTTGCCGAGCTCGGCCGCCTTCTCGAAGTTCTTGCGCGAAGCGGCGTAGTCCTGCTCGCGCTTGAGCTGGTGCAGCTCCGCCTCGATCTCCTGCACCTCGACCGGGCGCGCGGTGGCCGAGAGCTTCACCCGCGCCGCCGCCTGGTCGATCAGGTCGATCGCCTTGTCGGGCAGGAAGCGGCCCTGGATGAAGCGGTCGGAGAGCTCGGCGGCGGCCAGGATCGCCTCGTCGGTGATCGTCACCTTGTGGTGCGCCTCGAAGGTGTCTCGCAGGCCGCGCAGGATCATGATCGCCTGCGCGACGGTCGGCTCCGCCACCATCACCGGCTGGAAGCGCCGCTCCAGCGCGGCGTCCTTCTCGATGTGCTTCTGGTACTCGTTGAGCGTGGTGGCGCCGATCAGGTTCAGCTCGCCGCGCGCGAGCATCGGCTTGAACACATTGGCGATGTCGAGCCCGCCCTCGCCGCCGCCCTGGCCGGCGCCGACGATGGTGTGGATCTCGTCGATGAAGAGGATCATCTCGCCCTGGTGCTCGGTCACCTCCTTGAGGATCTTCTGCACCCGTTCCTCGAACTCGCCGCGGTACTTCGAGCCAGCGACCATCGAGTTGATGTTGAGCTCCACCAGCCGCTTGCCGCGCAGCGCCTCGGGCACCTCGCCATCCACGATCCGTTGCGCGAGGCCTTCCACGATCGCGGTCTTGCCGACGCCCGGCTCGCCGATCAGCACGGGGTTGTTCTTCTTGCGCCGGGCGAGGATCTCGATCGTCGTCTCGATCTCCTGCGCCCGGCCAATGACGGGATCGAGCTTGCCGTCGCGCGCCATCGTCGTCAGGTCGCGCGAATACTTGTCGAGTTCCGGCGTGTTGGTGGGCGCTTCGGCGCGGCCCTCCTCCGCGCCCTCCTTGCCGACCACACGCGCGACCTGCTGGCGCAGCGCCTGCGGCGTGAGGCCGAGCTTTCGCAGGATGTTGGCCGCCAGCCCCTCGCCCTCCTCGGCGAGGCCGATCAGTAGATGCTCCGGCCCGACATAGGAATGGCCCATGTCGGTCGAGGCGGTGAAGGCGCGGCTGAGCGCGTCCTTGACGCGGGGCGCGACGCCCATCTCGCCCTCATGCGGCTTTTCGCCGCGCTTGGCCTCCTGCTCGATCTGCGTGTGCAGCTGGTCGGCCGAGATCTTGAACTGGCCGAGGACCGTCTTGACGACTTCCGAGCCGAGCAGCGCCAGCAGCAGGTGTTCCGTGTCCACCTCCGGCCTGCCCCGTTCGGCCGCATGGCGGGCCGCCTCCTGCAGCAGCCGTTCGGCCTGGTCGCTGATGCGCGCGGCAAGGCCGCCGCCCGGCCGGCGTGCCGAACCGCGCCGCTGGCTGCGACGCGGCAAATCCGAGGCGGCGGCGTCGCCGAAGGTGGCATCCACCACCTGCTCATCCTCCTCCGCGGCGGGCAGGTCGCGCCCGAAGCCACCGATCAGGCTGCCGAAGGGGCGGTCGCCGAAGAACTCCTCGAACAGGCTGCCATGGCTGCCGAACAGGGCCTCAAGAGGCGAGGCGGTCCGCCCCTGGCGGCGGAGCGTGTCGCGGTAGTGCTCGTCGCAGAGCTCAAGATCCTGCCGCCGCCCATTCACCGAAGCGCGGACGCGCACCGTCGCCGCCCGCCCACAGACATCGCATTTGCCGTTCATCAGCGTTGCTCCTCCGCATGATCCACGGTGGCGGTGGATCTGGTGATGCCCTGTTGCCCGTCCGCTGCCGCTTGCCGCAGCGCCGGGAAGTCGTCCGGGGTGATGGTCTCGCGCGCCAGCAGCAGCCGCGTGCCGGCATCAAGATCGGCGCGGCGTTCGGCGAGCAGCGCCTTGGCGCGCGCATAGGCCTCGTCGATCAGCCCGCGCACCGCGACATCCACCTCGCGCGCCGTCGCCTCGGAATAGTCGCGCGGCGTGAGGCCCGGCACACCATCGCCGAGGAAGCTCTGCCGCTCGGGCTCCAGCACCGCCTGGCCGAGCGAGGGATGCATGCCGAAGCGGGTGACGATCTGGCGCGCGATGTCGGTCACGCGCGCGAGGTCGTCCGCCGCGCCGGTCGAGATCTCGCCGAGCACGAGGTCCTCGGCCGCGCGGCCGGCCAGCAGCACGACCATGCGGTTCTCGAGGTCGCGCCGGGTGATGAGGAAGCGGTCCTCGGTCGGCCGCGTCATGGTGTAGCCCAGCGCGCCGATCGAGCGCGGGATGATCGAGACCTTGTGCACGGGATCAGCCCCGGGCAGGGAGGCGGCGGCGAGCGCATGGCCCATCTCGTGCCAGGCCACCGCCTCGCGCTCCTTCGGGTTCAGCACGCGCCCCTTGCGTTCGAGGCCGGCGACGATGCGCTCGATCGCGGCGGTGACATCGGCCATGCTCACTGCCTCGGCGCCGCGGCGGGTCGCCTGGATCGCCGCCTCGTTCACCAAGTTGGCGAGTTCCGCGCCCGAGAAGCCCGGCGTCAGCGCGGCGATCTGCTCGACATCCAGCCCCTCGTGCTTCACCTTCTTCAGATGCACGCGCAGGATGGCGGCGCGGCCGGACTTGTCGGGCCGGTCCACCACCACCTGGCGGTCGAAGCGGCCGGCGCGCAGCAGCGCGGGGTCGAGGATCTCGGGCCGGTTGGTGGCGGCGAGCAGCACGATCCCCTCGCGCGGGTCGAAGCCGTCGAGTTCGGTCAGCAGCTGGTTGAGCGTCTGTTCCTTCTCGTCGTGGCCGCCGCCGAAGGCCCCCACGCCGCGCTTCTTGCCGAGCGCATCCAGCTCGTCGATGAAGATGATGCAGGGCGCGGCCTTGCGCGCCTGCTCGAAGAGGTCGCGCACGCGCGCCGCACCCACGCCGACGAACATCTCGACGAATTCGGAGCCGGAGATGGAGAAGAACGGCACCCCCGCCTCGCCGGCCACGGCGCGCGCGACCAGGGTCTTGCCGGTCCCCGGCGGGCCGACCAGCAGGATGCCCTTCGGGATGCGCGCGCCGAGCCGGCCGTATTTCTCGGGCTGCTTCAGGAAATCGACGATCTCGCGCAGCTCGGCCTTGGCCTCGTCCACGCCGGCGACGTCGTCGAAGGTGACGCCGGTGTCCTTCTCGACATAGACCTTGGCCTTGGACTTGCCGACCGACATCAGCCCGCCGAAGCCCTGTCGCTCCGCGACATGGCGGAACAGGAACATCCAGACCCCAAAGAAGACCAGCGCCGGCAGCACCCAGGACAGCACGGTCGAGAGGAAGGTGTTCTGGATCGTGCCGTCATAGCGCGCGCTCGACTGCTCGAGCCGGCGCGTCAGATCCTCCGGCACGATGGTGGTCAGGAAATGCGTCCGGCCCTCGATTGGCTCACGGTAGCGGCCGAAGATGCTGTCCGGGCGGACCTGGACCTCGGCGATGCGGTCCTGCTGCAGCAGTTCGAGGAAGCGCGAATAGGGGATGCGCTCGGTGACCGATGCGCCCTGCCACCAGCCCTGGAAGAGCAGGAGCAACAGGAAGGCACCGATCCAGTACCAGATGTTGAATTGTTGCTGCTTGTTCACTTACGGCTCCGGCCGCTGGCGCGGAGCGGAGTAAAGCGCGAACAGCCCTCCGGCCGCAAGGGAAGGAAGCGGGCGGATCAGGGCGGCCTCGTCTCGGTGCTTTCGAGGGCCGCGGCCTCCGCCTCGCGCCGGTCCTGGTCGCGCACCAGCCAATAGACGATGCCGAGCGCCAGTATCGCCGCACCGAGCGCGAGCAGCTTCATCGCCTCGGTCTGGCTGAGATCGAGGATGATGAACTTCCGCACCACCGCGAGCATGGCGATCATCACCACCGCGCGCACCTGGACGATGCCGAATCGCCGTTCGACGATGACCAGCAGGGACCGCTTGAACTCCAGCGCGATGACGACGGTGAAGATCGCGCCGAACACGGTCTGGAACACCGCCGGATCCGTGGGGTTGAAGATGTCCACCAGAAGCAGCGAGGTGGCGACCAGCTTGAGCAGGTTCCACAGCGCGGCCAGGACGATCAGCGCGATCAGGATCGTCAGCACAAAGACGACGACCTGCTCGAACTTCTCGTAGAAGGTCAGGGACCGCCAGAGCACGGAGTTGCCACGCGGTGATTTCGCTTCGCTCATCGGCCCGCATCCAATGTGACAGTGATCGTGAGGCGCGTGCCGTCGCGCAGGATCGTCAGCGTAATCGTATCGCCCGGCGCTTGCCGGTCGAGCGCGGCGAGCAGTTCCGCCACGCGGCGCAACGGGCGGCCCTCCACTTCCAGGATGATGTCCCCGGTCTGAAAGCCGCTGTCGCGCCCAAGGCGGGCCGGGCGGATCCCCGCGCGCTCCGCGGCCGAGCCGGGCTCGACCTCGAGCACGAAGACGCCCTCGATGCCGAGGCGCGCCGAGAGCGCGGCGTTGAGCTGCTCCTCGACGCGGATGCCGAGCGAGGGGCGGATGTAGCGCCCCTGGGCGATCAGGCGCGGAACCACGCGGTTGACCGTATCCACCGGCACCGCGAAGCCGATCCCGGCCGAGGCGCCGGAGGGGCTGTAGATGGCGGTGTTCACGCCGATCAGCCGGCCGGCGGAATCGAGCAGCGGGCCGCCGGAATTGCCGGGATTGATCGCGGCGTCGGTCTGGATCAGCCGCTCGATCACCACCCCCGTCTCGCTCGGCAGTTCGCGGTTGAGCGCCGAGACGATGCCGTTGGTCAGCGTCCAGTCCAGGCCGAAGGGATTGCCGATGGCGAAGACCTTCTGGCCGACGCGCAGGTCGTGGCTGGTGCCGATCGGCAGCGGCTCCGGCCGCCCGGTGCCGACGCCGATGCGCAGCACCGCGAGGTCGTGCGCCGGGCTCGTGCCCACCAGCACGGCGTTGTAGGCGCGGCCGTCGGCCAGCCGCACCGTGGCGGCCGAGGCGCCGGCGATCACATGGTCGTTCGTCACCACATGGCCGAGACGGTCCCAGACGAAGCCCGAACCCGTCCCCCGGGGCACCTGCAGCGCGTTGCGGGTCCAGGGGTTCACGACGCGCTCGGTGGTGGCGATGAAGACGACGGAATCGCGCGC
Organism: Roseomonas alba; assembly: GCF_019430885.1. Taxonomy (GTDB): domain Bacteria; phylum Pseudomonadota; class Alphaproteobacteria; order Acetobacterales; family Acetobacteraceae; genus Neoroseomonas; species Neoroseomonas alba. The sequence goes on from NZ_JAHYBZ010000011.1 coordinate 163,204, forward strand.
CTGCTCGAACAGCGCGATGGTCGCCTGCTCGTCGGCGGCGAGATCCCCGCGCGGCGTCACCGCCCGCGGCTCCGCGCGGCTGGCCAGGAACTCCGCCTGGATCAGCGGAATGCTCTGCCAGGCGGTCATCAGGACCAGTCCGACCAGCAGCAGCAGCAGGGTCCGAAACAGGAAACGCCCTTCGGTCAAGGCACGCAGATCTCCTCGGTCGCCGGCATCCTCGCCACTCAGCCGCTGCCGATCAGGATGCCTGCGGCGAGCACGAGGCCGCCGCCCAGCACCACCTGGAACACCGCCCGGCCGATCGGCGTCTCCATGTAGCGGTTCTGGACCCACGCGATGGCCCAGAGCTCGACGAAGACGATCGCGATCGCGATCGCTGTCGCCGTCCAGAAATGCGGGATCAGGTAGGGCAGCGCATGGCCAAGGCCGCCCAGCGTCGTCATCACCCCCGAGGCGAGCCCGCGCTTCCAGGGCGCGCCGCGGCCCGAGAGCTTCCCGTCATCATGGACGGCCTCGGTGAAGCCCATGGAGATGCCCGCGCCGACCGAGGCCGAAAGCCCGACCAGGAAGGTCGTCCAGGGGTTCTGCGTGGCGAAGGCGGTGGCGAAGATGGGGGCGAGCGTCGAGACCGAGCCGTCCATCAGCCCCGCCAGCCCCGGCTGCACCCAGGTCAGCACGAACTGCCGACGCGCGGCCAGGCACTCCTCGCTCGCCGCGCCGCTGCGGGCGAGTTCGGCGGCCATCGCCTCGACATCGCTCTCGTGCCGCGCCTCCGCCGCCGCGAGATCGCCGAGCAGCTTGCGTGCCTCGGCGTCCGTCGTGCGCTCGGCGGCGGCGCGGTAGAAGGCCTCGGCCTCGCGCTCCATCGCCAGCGCCTCGGCGCGGATGCGATCGAGGCCGAGATTCTCGATCAGCCAGACCGGGCGGCGGGCGTAGAAATCCGCCACATGCTCGCGCCGGATCGGCAGGATCAGCTCGCCGTGGCGGGAACGGTAGAGCTCGATCAGCCAGCGGCGGTGCTCGTCCTCCTCCTCGGCCATGGCCTCGAAGAGGCGCGCGGTGGCGGGAAAGGTCTCGCGCAGGCACCGCGCATAGAGCCGGTAGATGCGCGCATCCTCCTCCTCCGAGGCGATGGCCAGCGCCAGGATCTCCTCCGCCGAGAGGCTCGCGAAGCGGCGGCGGCCGAAGGCGGGAAGCGGGATCAGGCGCATGGAGGGGACAGTTGGCCGCAGGCTGTTTCACGGCCATCCTAGCGCATCGCCCCGGCGTGGGCCAGCGCGGACCGGGCGGCGGGTGCCGCCCCATGACGATCCGGAAGGCCATGACAGCGCGGCCGGTTCCGGTCATGCTCCGCCCGGGATGCCGGCCGCGTCGTGCGGGTGGCGGGACGGCGGCGGGGCCGGGTTCGGATTCACGGAAGGACCACATGCTTCCCTGGTACGAGACGGTCGCGACGCGCTACCCGCCCTTCGTGGTCTGGATGCTGATCGCCGCCTGCGTCGGGGCGTTCCTGTACCAGGTCTCGCTGCCCCCTTCCGTCCTGGAACTCTTCCTGCGTCAGTACGCGCTGGTGCCCGCGCGCTTCTTCGCGCAATGGGCGCAGCCGCGCCCGGGCGACTGGCTCGCCTTCCTGACCAACATGTTCCTCCATGGCGGCTGGCTGCACCTGATCATGAACATGTGGACGCTCTGGATTTTCGGCCCCGCGGTCGAGGATCGGCTGGGAGCGCGCCGCTTCCTCTTCTTCTACATCGCCTGCGGTCTCGCTGCCGGCATCGCCCATGGGCTGGCCAACCCGGAGTCCGTCGTGCCCGCGCTCGGTGCCTCGGGGGCGATCGCGGGGGTGATCGGCTGCTACGCCCGGCTGTTCCCCGCGGCGCGGCTCGTCGTGATGATCCCCGTGCTGTTCCTGCCGCTCTTCTTTGAGGTCCGGGCGCTCGCCTTCGCGACGATCTGGTTGCTGCTGCAGATCATCCCCGGCCTTCTGACGCTCGGCCAGGATGTAGGCGGCGGCGGTATCGCCTGGTGGGCGCATATCGGCGGTTTCGCCGCGGGCTGGCTGCTCGCGCCAGCGGCGCGGCGGGCGCGCATCGCCCATCGTCCCTACTTTCGCGACGAGGGACTCTACGGCTTCATGCCGGATGGCCGGCGCAGTGGAGGGCGAGGACCGTGGCGATGATGGATCTTCTCTGGCTCTTCTTCATGCTCTCGGCGCTGCAGCCCGTGCTGCAGCGCCGCTACCTGGAAGCGATGCGCGTGCGCAAGATCGCGCAGATCGAGAAGCAGCGCGGCAGCCGCGTCATCCTCCTGGTGCACCGGCAGGAGACGATGAGCCTGCTCGGCTTTCCGCTGATGCGCTACATCGACGTCAACGACAGTGAGGAGGTGCTGCGCGCCATCCAGCTCACCGACGACGAGGTACCGCTCGACATCGTGCTGCATACCCCGGGCGGCCTGGTGCTGGCGGCGACGCAGATCGCGCGCGCGATCCAGGGGCATAGGGGCAAGGTCACGGTCTTCGTGCCGCACTACGCCATGTCGGGCGGCACGCTGATCGCGCTGGCGGCCGATGAGATCGTGATGTGCCGCCATTCCGTGCTGGGTCCGATCGATCCGCAGCTCGGCGGCATGCCGGCGGCCTCGATCGTGAAGGTGGCCGAGGAGAAGCCGATCGCCGAGGTCGAGGACCAGACGCTGATGCTCGCCGATGTCGGGCGCAAGGCGATCGCCCAGGTCGAGGCGGCCGCCACAAGGCTGCTGGCCGAGAAGATGGAGGAGGCGACGGCAAGGGCCCTGGCCGCGAAGCTCGCCACCGGAACCTGGACGCATGACTACCCGATCTCGGCCGAGGAGGCGCGCGGACTGGGCCTGCCGGTCAGCCTCGACATGCCGGACGAGATTCTGCAGCTCATGACGCTCTATCCGCAGCCGGTCCGGCGCCAGGGCGGGGGCGTGGAGTATCTCCCGCAGCCCCGCCAGAGGGAGGTCCGCGGGCGGTGATGCCGGCAGGCGGCACGCCCCGTTGCCAGCCGCGAACACCTGTCATTCGACAGCGAGGAGAACGACATGCCGACCGTCGCCTGCCCCGATTGCGCCTCCACGAACCGCGTCCCGCAAGAACGGCTCGGGGACAATCCCCGATGCGGACGCTGCGGATCGCCTCTCTTCCAGGGCAAGCCCGTGACCCTGACGGCGGCGAATTTCGACCGCCACCTGGCGGCCGAGACACCGCTTCTGGTGGATTTCTGGGCGGCGTGGTGCGGCCCCTGCAAGGTCATGGCGCCGCAGTTCGAGGCTGCCGCGAAGGCCCTCGAGCCACGGATGCGACTCGGCAAGCTCGACACCGAGGCCGGACAGCAGATCGCGGGCCGCTACGGCATTCGTGGCATACCCACCATGATCCTGTTCAGGGGCGGAGAGGAGATCGCCAGAACCAGCGGCGCGATGTCTGCTGCGCAGATCGTGGAATGGGCGCGCTCTCGGGCAGGATGATGGCCGCTCCTCATCCTGCTTGAGCCAGGCGACACAGGGGAACGGCATGCATGGCGTGACCGGGCTGCTTGAAAGCGCCGCATTGCTGGTCTTCGCCGCATTCGTCCTCGTGACGATCTGCGCCCGCGCGGGCGTGCCGAGCATCGTCGGATACATCGGCACAGGCGTGTTGATCGGGCCGGCCGGAAGCGGCGTGCTGGCCCAGAGCGAAGCGCTCACCTCCATCGGCGAGCTTGGTGTCGTTTTTCTGTTGTTTGCGCTCGGGCTCGAATTCTCCTTCGAGAAGCTCGCCTCGCTAAGACGTCACGTGTTCGGGATCGGTGCGGCGCAGGTTGTGGTCACGACCCTGCTCGTCGCGATCCCGGCAGGGTTGATGTACGGACTGGCACCTGTGCCCGCGATCCTCATGGGCGGGGCGGTCGCGATGTCGTCCACGGCCATGTGTCTCAAGGTGCTTGTTTCCGTGAACGCCCTCAACACCGCTCCGGGGCGCCTCGCGATTTCCGTGCTGCTGTTTCAGGACCTGGCGGCGGTTGCGCTTCTGCTGCTGCACGACGCGACGTCCGGCGCGGCCGAGGGACTTGGCGTGGCGACCGTGATCGGGGGCGCGGCGGCGCTTGTGGCGGCCCTGTTCGTCGCACGCGGCCCGCTTCAGACAATCGCCGGATGGACAGCCGCGCGAGGCGATCCCGAACTGGCGCAGCTTCTCGCGCTGGCAATCGCCTTGGGGTCGGCGATCGCGGCCACAGCCGCCGGACTCTCACCGGCGCTCGCGGCCTTTGCCGCCGGAATGATCATCGGCGAAGGCGATGCGCGCCATGTCGTCGAGAAGGAAATCCGTCCCTTCCGCGATCTCTTCGTGGGCATCTTCTTCATCGGCATCGGCACGCAGATGCCGCTCGGCATCTTCTCATCGACCTGGCCGACCGTGCTGGTCTGGCTAGCCATTCTCTTCATGGGCAAGGCAGTGGTCGTGGCGCTTCTGGCGTCATGGTCCGGCGAACGAGGGCAGGCCGCCTGGAGGGCGGCCATCATTCTCGGTCACGGAGGCGAATTCAGTCTGATGCTGATTTCAGTGTCCACAGCGTCGGGTCTGATCCCCGAAGGAATCACCGGCCCGCTCCTTCTCGCGATCGGCATCAGCATGCTGGCCGGGAGTCTCCTCGTCAGATACGGGGCGAAGGACTAGATCGGACTGAGCCGGGAACTTCATGAGTCTGACTGGAGCGCACAGCAGCGCCGCCACGGTCCGGGCTATGCGGGCCAGTTTGCGCCGGCCCCGGGGGGGCGTTCTGCATTCGCGATTGTGTCGGCTGCGAGCATGGCGCGACCGCGTAGGGGAGGCGCTCGCGGGCCAGCTTGGACAAGTCTCCGGCATCAATGCCGTCTTCATGGCCGATGCCGATCAGCAGGAGGTGGAGGCACCGCATCGATCCGAGGCCGTTCCGGAAACGTTCCGTCGCTTGCGGATCTTCATTGCATTCGGCGAGGGGGCGTTTGGCGCGAAGGTACTTCTCTATCTCTCTGAGCGCCAGCGGGTGGATATCGAAGCACAAACGGCCGTCGCCGCGGGCGAAGATCCGACACCCCAGGTGAAGTTCCTGGCAAATTGATCGGCCCCTGCATCCCTGCGAACGGAGCTTTCAGGCGACGCGCCGCTTCGTGACCTGCACCGCCAGCGGCGCCGCGGCGAGATCCACCGTCGAGGCGCTGACGTTGCGCGCCGTCACGCGCACGCTGTTGTTCGACCAGACATGGCAGTCCAGCACAAAGGCAATGCTGCTGGTGTCGAGCGACGCATCGGCGAAGTCCCCGCGTCGCGCCCCAGGCACCGTGACGTCGACATTGGCCGTCGCACCCGCGGCCAGGCTCGGCAGATCCCAGCTGGTCTCCAGCGCCAGCGTCCGCGCGCCCACTGGCAGCGAGGGGCAGCCATAGAGGATCGACGGAGCATCCTCCGGCAGGCCGTAAAGCCGCAGCGCCTCGAGATCGATCTGCCCGTCAAAGCCGATGATCCCAATCTGCGCAAAGGCCACGCTCGGCCCCAGCCGGATCGTTTGCCGCCGGTTCAGCGAGCTGTCCTGCATCACCGCGCCGGCCTGCCAGCTCTTGGAGGCGACGACCCACTGCATGGTGGTGCCGGAGGCCAGCACGTCCTCCGCCTGGTCCTCCCGGATGTTCCCCGCGCCGTCGAAGCAGCGGACGCAGAGCCGCCCGCCATCAGCGCCATCCGCCAGCCAGTGCGCCAGGGCGAATTCCTTCGCGTGCGTCGTCTGCACCACGAAGGCCACCCCACGATTGGCGTTCAGCAGCAACCCCCGGCCGGTGCCTGCGATGCCGTCCAGCCCGCTCCAGGACAGCCCCGCCATGGTGGTCTCGGTGGTGGTGGAGGTGGCGATGACGCAGGCACCCTCCACCCCGATCTCGGTGTTGCTGTATCGGAAGGCCGCCGCCCGCAGGTTCGGGATATTGGCCAGCAGCCGCGTCAGCCGCGAGGCCGGCGCCCGGTGGCGGTTGTAGACGGCATTGCCGGCCCGGCTTGCCGTCGCGGTGTAGTCGATCCCGACCTGATAGGTGTTGGACCAGGCCACCTCGTACTCGCAGTCCGTGGCTGCGGCCGTGTGCCGGGCAGCGATTGGCGAGCAGGCCTCCATCCGCATGCCGCGGGCGATGATGGCGGTGCCGCTGGTCTCGTTCAGGAAGGGGATGGCGGCGTTGGGATCGAGCTGCCGCAGCTCGAAATTCGGCCCATCGAAGATGTGCCGGTTGTGGTTGTTGTAGGCGCCAGCCTGGCGCGAGAAGCGCACCCCATAGCGGTCGGCGGTCGCGTTGATGCCGGTGGCGCAGGCGAAGTGGCCGCCATAGTAGCGGATCGAGGTGTTCCAGGCCGTCGCCGTGGCGCAGTGGACATCGAGGCCGTAGCGGTTGTTCAGGATGCGTCCGAGGATCATCGTGCTGTCCTCGAAGCCGCGGCCGTCGCCCAGCGTGCGCAGCCCGATGCAGAAGCCTGAGACCAGGCGGAGGTCGAGCAGCGAGGAATCGAGGTTGCGCGCGACGATGCCGATATCGGCCTCGCTGGCCCAGTCCGACTGGATCTGCCGCGCGACCTGGAGGTTGAGGTAGAGCTTCTCGCCATTGCGGATGGTGCCGCCGTCGCCCAGCGTCAGGACGGTGGCCGACGCATTGGCAGCACCGGTGTACTGGATGACGCCCTGCATGATCAGCCCGCGAGCGCCGCCGCCGAGAGTGACGCCGGCATCGACGTTCCAGGTGCCGGTCGGGATGACGGCGAGCTTGCCGTCGGCCGCGGCCCTGTCGAAGCAGGCCTGGATGGCCGCGCGGTCGTTGGCAGCCCCATCGCCCAGCCCGCCAAAGTCGCGCGGCATCACCGCCTCGCGGTCGCGGAGATACTTCGCCAGATCGGTCTTGGAGATGTTCTGGCCGAGGACCATCAGGTCATCGATGCGGGCGGCCATGGCTGGCTCCGATCAAAGGGCGGTGGCGGAGACCGGGCCGGCCAGGGCTGAGACATTGCCCTCGGCCGAGACGCTGCGCAGCCAGTACCAGCGGGTCTGGCCGGTGGTCAGGCCGGTGCGGTCCCAGAAGAGGCTGGTCGGCTCGGTCGCGAGCTTCACGGCGGCGGCCAGGCTGTTGCTGCTGGCCTCGAAGACCTGCAGCCGGACGGCGTCGGCCGGGAAGCTGCCAAACAGCCGCACCCCTCCGGCGATCCCGGTCGCCGTGGGCGCCGAAGCGGCGGCCGGCACCAGGGCCTCGCGCCAGCCCGACACCGCGCCACTGCGCGCCACCGCGCGCGCCCGGAAGGCGGTCGGCTCCGCGGTCGGAATGCCTGCCGCGGTGGCGCCGAGCCCCGCCCCGTAGCCCTGCCAGGTGGCGACGGAGGCCGGCATGAACTGGACCTCGTAGCCGGCGAGATGGGCGCTCGCGACCGGCGCCCAGGCGATGGACAGCACCGCAAAGGCGCTGCCCTGCGGCGTCTCGACGCTGATCCAGGCCGGTGTGGCGATGCGCCCCGGATTGGGCAGCACGACGGAGGGGCTGTCGCCGGTGGCGCGCTCATCCACGGCCGGATCCCAATTCCAGACTGCGGCATCCTCCTCGGCCAGCACCAGATCGACGCCACCATCCTGGGCGAGGCTCCAGCCGGTGATCCGGGCGGGGAACGGGACCAGCCGGTCGAGGGCCACGGTCGCCCCCTCCCAGGGCCGCAGCCGCAGCGCCGAGAGTTTTGCGGGAAAGGCCACCGTCCGCTGTCGCCGGTTGCGCTCCAGCGCGACCTTCATCAGCCGCTGCACGGTCGAGACGGAGGTGGTCAGCGGGAATTCGAGGTCGGTGTAGATGGCCTCGCCGCCATCCTCGGCGACGTAGTTGCTGGCGAGCAGCGGCGGCGCGTCGGTCGGCTGCCAATTGGCCGAGGGCTCGACATAGACGGCCCGCACCCCGTTGAAGAGGTCCCGCCGCGCCCGACTGCCCTGGATGGTGACGTCGCCGCGCAAATCGTCCGAGGTGAGCGTGGCCACCGGCAGCGCCGGCCCACCCGCATGGATGAAGAACCGCCCGCCCGAGACCACCAACGCGCCGGCCATGGCCGCGACCAGTTTTTCGGTGATGGCGATCTTGCCCTCGGCCAGCGAGAGCGTGCCGTTGCAGGTATAGCGCCGCTCGGCGGTGCCGGCGGCCGTGCCCATGATCTCGTCGCAGATGTTCGCCGCGGCGATCAGGCAGGGGATGTCGATGTCATCCCAACTGGCCCGCCAGCCGAAGGAGGCGGTGATGTACCAGGCGAGGCAGAGCGCCGGGTTGTCGGACCAGCCGACGATGCCCGTCCGCGGATCGAGGATGGTGTCAGCACCCTCGACGAGGGCGGCCATGTTCGGTGGGCCGGAGGGAAAGGCCTCGGCTGTGATCTTGAGCCGGACGGCGATGTAGGCACGGCCCTGGCCGCGATGCGCCGCCGTCCATTTGCCATCGGTCTCCGCCACCAGATTGGCGTCGGCTGTCTGGTCGGGCTCGCCCAGATGCCGATCGACCCGGACGAGGCCTGCGAAGCTGGCATCGGTCTCCGCCTTGTCGCCGAGCCAGACCTCGCCGATGCCGCGCACGCGATGGGCCGCCACCACGACGACGGAATAGAAATAGCCATCATCCCGCCCGGCATCGTCAGTCGCCGAGTGCAGAAAGACGATGGGCCCGCCGACCTTGACCCGGCCGAGGACGATCTGGTGCTCGGTGATCGCCTGGCGGAAGGACTGGGTGCGCGTCGTGGCGGTGGTGGTGAGGGTGTCGGCGGCGATGGCCGCGGCGGTGGTGGAGGCGGCCTTCTTGGTCGGGAAGATCGCCTGGCCGATGGATGAGACGACGAAGGCCGCGCCAGCGGCGACCACCGCGCCGATGATGCCGCCACCCACAGCGGCCGAGGCGATGCCGCCGGCGACCACGGCGATCAGGGGAACGGCAGCGGGCATGTCAGCCGATCCTCCAACCGACGGTGCAGGTATTGAGCGGCTGGCGCACCAGCCCGCGCGGCCCGACGAAGGCAGCACGGCCGCCATCGACGACCACGCCGAGCCGCGGCGGGTCGCCCGCCAGGACGACGTCGCCGGCGCGGGCAAAGGCCGGCGGGATGCGCGGGAAGCCAGCGCTGTCGGCAGTGGCCTCGAGGTCCGGCAGGATACGCACCCTCGGCCGAGTGCCGGTCACCGCCTCCACCGCGGCCAGGGCAAACCGCCCGCAGTTCCAGCGATGGGCGTCAAAGGCGCGCGCCTCGGCCGCCGACAGCAGGGCTGCCAGCCGGCCAGGCCAATCAGGGCTCCGCGTCACGACGCCGGCAGGCTGATCTGCGCCTCCTGCAGCGCCGGGACGAACTCGAAGAAGCGATCGCCCGGGTATTCGGCCTGCTGGTCGGCATCGGTGTAGCGACGCACCTCGGCGCGCTCGAGGTCCACGAGGCGGCTTTCGCAGGTGAGCGAGACGCGCGGCTCGGCGCCGTCCACCACCTCCATCGTGTCCATCAGCCCGGCCCAGAGCGGAAAGGGGTCGGCGACAAAGGCGCCCTCGGCATCGAGCAGCCCGCCCCAGAGCCGGGCGGTGCGCAGCCGAAAGCTCCGCTCGGCCAGCGCGATGTCCACGACCGTCTGCGGCACCGGCGAGAGTGCCAAGGTCAGCTGCACGGCGCGGATCTCCGTCGTCTCCTCGATCTCGCCGACGGCGCCCAGCGATCCGACCCCCTCGAACACCATCCCGGCCCAGTGCAGCTGACCGAGCCCGGTCCAGGCACGAAAGGGACCGGAGGCGAAGTCGAGATCGACCAGGATGATAGGGGTGGCGACCGGCGCGGTGGCCGCGGCCGCCGCCTGGAGCGACAGGCGCGGCGTCGCCGAAATACCGTCCGTCATGGGAGCGCCTCCTCCAGGCGGATGGTGATGGCCGTGAAGCGCCCCGGCCGGGTGGGGTTGATGCCCTCGTCGTCGGAGACCAGCCGCATCGCCACGGTCGGCTGGGTCAGCACCAGCGGTTCCGACACCGCGGCCGGCGCCCGCAGCGGTGGGCCGATCGGGATGGTGGCGGTGCCGCTGCCGGAGGCGGTGATCGTCTCGGTCGCCATGTAGAGCCGGCCGGCAAGGCCGATATGGTCGCCGGCGCCAACCGCCACCGCGTTCGGCCACCAGCCCTGGGTCTGGATGCTGAGCGCCCCGCGGGTGGCACCGGCCGCCAGCGCCGGGGTGCCCGAGCCCACCACCAGCCCCGTGCCATCCGTGAAGATCGTGCTGTCGGAGAAGGAGTACGGCCCGGTCGGCACATCGCCCTGGCTGCGCGGATCGCCAGTGCGGTATTCGCGCCGCCAGTCCCAGATGCGCACCGTGTTGGCGGAGCCGGCCAGCGCCGCCAGCAGCCCCTCCAGCACGCCGGCACGGACCCGATCCAATGGATCGAACGTCGCCTCCGCCATCCAGCGCGCGCCCTCGCGCCGTATCACCTGCGTCACGCGGTTGATCGGCGAGGCAAAGCGCAGCGTGTTGTGCTGGAGGTAGAAGCTCAGCCGCGAGGGCCGCAGCGAGGCGGGCCAGGCATATTCGATCATGGCGCCCCCTAGCCGCGGACGGTCTTGTAGGCCGCGCCACCGCGACGGATGGCATCCAGCGTCATGGCGGAAGCCTGCCGGGCGATCTGGCCCGACAGCATGCGCAGCCGGACCTCGACGCCGGCATCGGCGCCGCGGGCATCGATGGTGATGTTGGTGGTGATGGAGGCGCCGGCCGGCGCGGTGCCGTTCGGCAGCACCGTGCCGCCGCGATCCGGCACGAACCACTCCGGCCCGCGCTCGCCGACGATATAGGGCTGGCCGGCGGCGACCGGACCGCCCTCGGCCCGAAAGAGCCCACCGAGCCAGGAGCCGATCCCATCCATCCAGCTGCTGGCGCCGAGGCTGTTGAGCCCGGTAGAGACGGCATTGCCCAGCGGCTCGGTGATCGTCTTGCGGGCGATGATGCGGGCGATGTCCTGCAACAGGCCCTGCATGACCTTGGAGAGCTTCTCGCCCTTGACGATGGCGTCCTCGAAGGCGCTGGAGAATGTCAGGCCGAGCTCGCGGACGGTATCGGAGGTGCGTTCCGCGCCGCGCTGCACACGCTCCTCCGCCCGTTCCAGCTCCTCCATCGCCGCGACCGCCTCGCGCTGGATGGTCTCGTCGGGCACCGCCCGGCCGGCCCGTTCCGCGCGCTCCACCAGGCTGGACAGGGTGCCGAGGCGGCGCTGGTAGCGCTCATAGGCCGTCTCATTGTTCTGGATGAGCCGCTCGCGCTCGCGCAGCAGCTCGTTGAGCTCGCGCTCCGCCTCGCGCGCCTCCCGTGCGCCCTCGGTGCTGGCGCGGCGGATCGCGGCGACGCGCGGCTCCAGCCTGCGCAACGCCTCGTCGCGCTCCTGCAGGGCCAGGGTCTCGAGGCGCGTGCGCTCGGCGGCGGTGACCCCGCCGGCCGCCTCAGCCTCGCGCAGGCGGCGGACGCGTTCCTCGTATTCCCGGTTGATCCGGAAGCGGTCGTCGAGGTCGCGGGTGAGCTCCTGGACGTCCTGGGAGGCGCGGCGGCGGCGGGCCTCGGCTGCGGCAGTGGCCGCTGTCTCCTGCTCAGTCCGCTGGCGTTCGCCGGCGGCCTGCTCGCCGCGGCTGATCTCGGCCTGGAGTTCCGCGTATTGCCGGCGCAGCTCCTCCAGCCGGGCGGTGCGATCGACCCCGGCCTGCTGCTCGGCGGCACCGACCAGGCCGGGACGGATGCTGCCGCGGCGGGTCTGGGCGGTGAGGCTGGGCCGGCCGTCATTCTCGCTCTCCAGCCGCGCGATCTGCGCCGCCAGCGCCTCAGCCTGGCGACGCATGCCGGCGAAGCGCTCCTCCTCGCTGAGCAGGCCGGCGCCCTGGCGCACGCCGTCCACCGCCCGGGCTGCGGCCGACAGGGCGCGGGCCAGGGTGTTGGACAGGCCAATCGCGCGGTCGAGCTGGCCGAGGAAGTTTTCGGTCGACGCCGTCAGCTGCCCGAAGGCGCGACCGAGGGAGAGCGGCGCCTTGTCGAGCTCGGCGCCGAGACGCTCGGTGGCGCGCAGCAGCGCCGGAAAGACCCGCTCGGCGGTGAGCTTGCCCTCGGAGCCGAGCTTGCGCAGTTCGCCGATCGAGACGCCGAGCTCGCGGGCGAGACCCTCGGCCAGCAGCGGCATGGCCTCGAGGATGGAGCGCAGCTCGTCACCCTGCAGCACGCCGGAGGCGAGCGCCTGGGCGAGCTGGAGGGTGGCGGAGGAGATCTCCTGGGTCGACGCGCCGGAGACGATGGCCACGCGCTGCAGGCCACCGACCAGGCGGACCACCTGGTCGGAGGTGGCGCCGATCTCCCGTGCTGCGATCGAGAAGCGCTGGAAGGCGTCGACGCTCTCGGAGACGGCGACGCCGGTGGACAGCGCGTTGCGGTAGAGCGCCTCGTAGACCTGCCCGGCGCGCTCGACCGAGCCGGTGGCATTCTGCAGGCGGGACAGGCTCTGGGTGAGCGCGTCGCCGGCCTGGACCAGGGCGCGGGCCGCGACCGCCACGCCGGCGAGCTGGATGCCGCGCGTGGCGAGGTCGAGCAGGTCGAGCGAACGGGAGGCGCGTTCGGCGCCGCCCTTGATCTGGTCGAGGGAGCGCTGACCGGTCTCGCCAACCTCGCGCAGCCCGGCCTTGACCCGGGCGGCATCATCCAGCGAGAGGCGGACGGAGACGCGGCGGGTGGCGTCAGCCATCGGGCTTGGTCTCCCCGTCGCGGCGGGCGGCAGCGCCCTCGGCCATGCCGATGCGGATGGCGAGCAGCAGCTCGGCTGCGGCCCAGCCCCCCGCGCTCATCTCGCGCGCCGCGGCGAGCGCGCCCGCAGTGTCGAGCGTCAGGCCCGTCATGGTGGCTTCGGCGCAAGCGGTGCCGGCGGACCAGCAGGCGTGCCCCTCAAGGCTGGTCGGCGCATGCGAGGCATAGGGACACGCAGCACCGCAGTCGCGCGCGAGGGCGGCGCAGCCACGGCAATACTCGGGCCCGCGGCCGAAGTGCCAGGCTGCGCGGGCCCTCAGCCGTTTCCCTCGGCGGCCACCGCTGCGACGGGGGCGGTGGCGCGGTCCCAGAAGGCAGCGGCGATGTCGTCGAGGTCCATCAGGCGCTCGACTGCCTCGGATGAGAGCAGCAGCGGCTTGCCGGCGGCGTCGCCAATGCCCTCCCAGGCCGTCACCGCATGGCGGGCCAGCGCCTTGACGAGGAAGGCGAAGGACAGGCCGCGTGACATGTCGGGGTCAAGGTCCGGGTCGGCGATGCGGATCGCGGCGAGCTGGCGCGCGGCAGCGGCCTGGGCCGCGGCCATGACAGCGGTTGTCACCGGCCGGATCTCCACGCGCACGCCACGCGGTAGGTCGAGCCAGTATGGCTCGGCCGGGAGGTCAAGAGTCAGCATGGGATTTCGTATCCTTGGGAAAGGATCTGAATCGGCTTGCTCACAAGAATGCAGCCGACGCCAGAAAGATTATGCTGAGGCAGCGAATGGCAGAGTTGCCTCGTACGTCAGGTAAATATCCTCGGCTTTCACTTGCCTGGTGCATGCATTCCTGTATGAGTGCCCCCGCCGTAAATAGAGGTGCAGGGTGGTGGTTCCTGCGCCTGTCTGAGACGGGTTCTTCTCTGCCTCGGCGTCAACCTGATCCGTTCGGGAATGGCGCTTTGGACCCCCAGTGGCCGGCTCCGAACGACAAATTGGAAGCCGCGCATGCCGCCTATCATGACCGCGTACATCGCCCTTGCATTTGCCATCGTGCTGGAGGTGAGCGGTTCAACCTTCCTGCAGAAATCAGCGCAATTCACCCGGCCTTGGCCGACCGCGGCCATGGCCCTCTGCTACGTGGCGTCGTTCTTCGCCTTGTCGCAGGCCCTGAAGGTCCTGCCGCTCGGCATCGCCTACGCGATCTGGGCGGGACTGGGAATCATTCTGACCGCCGTCATAAGCGTCATTGTGCTTCGACAGGCGCTCGATATTGCCGCTTGGCTCGGCATAGGCTTTATCGTCGTCGGCGTGATCATCATGAATGTGTTCTCGCGAACCGCAGGGCACTGAATTCGCGGGCGCTCGCCGTCATTGCGAAAACACTGATGCCGAATTCTCCATCCTATGCGTTCACGGCCTGCGCATCTGTGCTTAAGGCGCTACGCGTACTCGGTCCCCGCCTGCTGGTTCTTCAGCACGGCGGTCATCATGCGCGTCGCCGTGGCGTTGAAGGCCGCACGGAACTCGAAGCTCGCCTCGACGCCCGCCGGCCCCTCGATCGGGGTCTTCGCCAGTGCCAGGTAGACCTCGTGCAGCGTGAAGGTGAGGCTGCGGTTGGCGTCGATGGTGAACGCAAAGGCGAACTCCGCCGCGGTGCCGTTCTGCGCCTGCGTCAGCAGCGTGGTGTCCGCGAAACGCGCGGTGATCTGGCCGGTCGCGCGCGCAATGCCGGGATCGGCGCCTTCGATCTTGCGGTCAGGGCGAATGGTGCGCACGGCCTCGACGCTGTTGCTGTAGTTCAACCGCGCGCCGGTGACCTGGGCCAGGGCGGAACCAGCACGGCTGATCGAACCCTGCGCCTTGTGGAAGGCTGTGTAGGCGGCGGCGACCGGGGTGCCGCCGGAGGAGGAGCCGGAACGCGACGAGCCCTGCGCTATCAGCTTGATCGTCGCGGTCGCCGGCCCGGTGGGCGAGAAGTCGATCTCCAGCGCGTCCGCGCGGATGCCGGTGCAGACGTCATAGCTCGGCACATCCGGATAGCCGATCTCGATCGCCTGCGACGGCAGCGTCGCCGCCCCCGAGCCGAAGGTGTGGGTGTAGTTCGGATTGGTGCCGGTGGTCGTCGGCGCGCCGAGCAGCAGGCGCAGCCAGTGGCCGGTGTTGACCAGGTCGACCGGGACGACGACGTCGCCTTCGACCGTCACCGTGTCAAAGAATGGCGCGGCTGGATCCCGATTGCCGCCGAGGCCGATGACGTCCGCGTCTAGCAGCGGCTGCTCGGCCCCGAGGTTGCAGGAGAGAAAGGGCACGCGCCGCCAGTTGCCGCCCGGCGCGGTGCCATAGGTGACCTCGGGAATCATGAGCAGGCGCGAATTCGCGCCGATGGCACGGGGCATTGAGCGTCTCCGGGAGCGGGATCAGGCCAGCGGCGAGCCGGCGACGGTGAAGAACAGCGTGACGGGGATGGAGGCCGCGCGCGCTGCGGCGGCACCCTCGGTCTCGGCATCGTCGAAGGACGGCGCGCCGGGGTGCGCCCATTCCACCGCACCACCGAGGGTGAGGTCGCCGGAAATCGCGGCCGCAATGTCGACCAGCAGGGCATCAAGCAGCGCGCCAGTGGTGGCGACGACCTCGACCTCGGCGCGGTGCTCGACCCCCCAGGCGAGCGGCGAGAGGATCGGTGTCTCCTCCACCGTCTCGCCATCGCGCACCACCACCAGCCCGCCGGCCGGCAGGCGCTGCGGTACCGTCTCGTTGCGCAGCACCTTCGGCGCCGGGCTGCGCGCGGCCAGTGCCGTCGCCAGACGGGCATACAGCGCGGCCAAAGCGGTCTCGCGGATGCTCATGCCCAGCCCAACAGCGTCGCGAAGAAGCGACCGGCGATCCAGGTGAGCGCCAGGCCGAAGGCGATGCTGGTCCAGCCGAGCAGGGCGAGGCCGGCGATGAGGAGGAAGCTCATGCGCCGCGTCATCATGCTGCGCTCCGCGCCGCTTCAGCTTCCCAGGCTGCCACAAAGCGCCGCGGCAGGCGCCGCAGGGCGCGCAGCGAGGCGCCCTGGACGTCGAGCCGCTTGGCCAGCTTCACCTGTGGCAGGAGGAGAAACATCGGCACCATTCCCCGTTCGAGCAGCCCGCGGGCCCAGGCCTCACGGCCCTTGCGGTTGGCAGTGCCGACCTCCGCCACGCCGCCTGCGATGAGGCGCGTGCGGCGGCGCCGGCCGGTCTGCTCGCCCTGGCGCAGCGGCAGGCACCAGACGAAGCCCCGTCCCGACTTGAAGGGGCGCAGGAAACCCTGGCCGGAGGCGACCATCTGCGCCGGCGTGACGCGCAGCCCCTTGTCGCCACGGCCCCGCCAGCCCCGCGGCGCGTTGAAGCCCGTGGCGATCGCCAGGAACCTGCCGCAGCCCTTCGGCCGGATCAGCGCGCCGCGCTCGAAGGCGTCGATCACCATCGGCGTCTTGCTCCACACCAGCCCCGCCGCGCGCATCGACACGCCGGTCCGCGGATAGACCTGGGAGCGCCAGGCATTGGCGATGCCGCGCGCCTTGCCGCCGAGCGAGCCGGTCACCTGCTGGCGCAGCTCCTGCTTCAGCGCATCGGTCTCGTCCCGCACAGCGCGGGAGGCGGCACGCTCACCGGCGCGGACCTCCTCGGCCAGCGCCTTGCGCAGATCACCGACGATGGCGGTAAGCTTCACGCCCCATCGCCCGGCGGCAGGCCGGTGCGGTGACGGATGATGGCGACGGCCAGGTCATGCAGCGCCGCCTGGCCGAGGTAGCCGAACACGAAGGCAAAGAGGAACCGACCGTACTCGTTGAACTCGAGGAAGCCGCCGAGGGCATAGCCGGCACTGCCGACCAGCGCGGCGGAGGGGACCTCCCAGGCCAGGCACCAGCCGAAGCGCCGACGCTCGGGGTTGTTCCAGCGCACGAAGCCGCCGGCGAGGCCGGCCGCGGCGCCGAGCAGGAGGTCCCGGAGGATCTCCAGCAGGGTGAGGGCGTTCTGCGGCATAGGGTGGGGCTCCTATCGCTGGCAGAGCACGCGCCAGGCGGTGCCGGAGGCGTCGCGCTCGGCATGGGTGACGGTGAGCAGGTCGGCGCCAAGGGCGAAGCTGTCGCCGGCGGCGAGGTCGGGCAGCGTGGCGATGGCGACCGAGAGGATGTCGGCGGCCGAGAGGATCTCGGTGCCGAAGGCGTCGGCGACGCGATCCGGGGAGGAGCGCAGGACACGGAGGCTGACCGGCGCGCCCGTACTGCCCTGCCGGTAGACTGCCTCGACGCCAAGGTTCGGATCCGCCACCAGGGCCGCCATCGCGTCGGCGAAGGCGCTCACTGCTCGCCCCCGTCGGCGGGGTTCAGCCGCCGCACCGCGGCCAGTCGCCCGGCGCAGTCGGCGTGGGCGGCGTCATAGGCCAGCAGCAGCTCCGCCACCTGCCCCTGGGTCAGGTCGTGCGTGGCTGGCAGTGCCGGTGCCGCAGCACAGGCCAGCAGCGCGTCAGGGAGACGGAGCGGCAGCAGCCGGATCTCCCGCGGTGCGGCCGGCGCGCAGGCGCTCAACAGCATCGCGCAGCACAGGGGCAGCGCCGGCGGCATGGCTCGGATCACGGCGGAGGGCCTCCAGGTTGGCGCCAAGGCGCACGGCCTGGGCGCGGGCGCGCTCGGCCTCGCCGGTCAGCGCGGCGATGTGGCGGGCGTGCTCGGCAGTGGCCTGGGCGAGCGCAGCGGCATTCGCTTCCGCCGCGCGGCTGGCCATCGCCGCGTCGAGGCGCGCGGCATCACGCTGGGCGCAGAAATGCCAGGCGGTCAGGGCAGTGGCGGCGAAGGTCGCCGCGAGACCGATCGCCAGCGCATGCCGGCCGAGCAGCGCCAGAATGGTCGTGCCGATCACGGATACGCCGTGCGGTCGAGCTCGAAATGCGGCCCGTCCCGGAAGGATGCCCAGTCGCCGCCCCAGACGATCGGCACCGTAAGCTCCTTGGCGGCGCGCTTCATCGCCGCGCCGATCTGTTCATAGAGGGGCCAATCCCAGCGGACCTCGCCCTGCTCCACGGCGCCGTCGCCATCATCCAGCCAGTAGGCGAGATCAACGGCGTGGCCGGTTAGATGCCGGCTGTTCATGGTGCGCGAGGCGCCGAGCGCCACGAGCTCCGCCTGCCGCGCGCGCGTGCGCAGGCCCTCGGTCACGATGAAGGGCACCACCTGGCGGGCGCGCTCGACGACGCGGACCAAGTCGCGATGCACGCCCTCAAGGCGCGCCCGATCGCGCGGCGGCAGCATGACGACGCTCATGTGCCGGACGCCGGGACGCGCAGCAGCACGGCGCGGACGGTGGTGTCCGCGGCGAGCGCCGCCACCGTGGCGAGGCCTACCTGGAAATTGCCGGTGGCGGTGGTGGTGAGGCGACGGTTGGTGTTGTCCCAGAAGAGGCGCGCACCGGCCGTAATCGCCAGCGCTGGCTCCTTGGTGATGTCGAACACGCCCTTGGTCTGGCATTCGATGATGGCGTTCTGCACGCCATCGACGGCGGCGACGCCGAAGAGCGCCCCGACCAGGACGCCCTGGCCGGAGGTGACGCCGCCCGCATAGGGGACGGCCAGCGCCAGGCTATCGCCGGGCTGCACGTAGTTGCGCATGATGTCGGATCTCCGAGGTCGAGCGCCGATGCCGGCCCATCGCAGGCGCCGCTGGCGGCGAGCGCGATGCTGCGGCTAGGCTCGGCGCCTCAAGGGTGAGGATAGGAGGCGAGGATGGAGGCGGCAGAGTTCGAGGCGACGCTGCACCGCGACGGGTTCAGCGAGGTAGCGACGAAATCGGTGCCGCACGCGCCGCCAACACCGGAGCACGCCCATCCGTTCGATGTACGGGCGCTGGTGCTGGACGGTGAGATCACGCTGTCCGCCGACGGACAAAGCCGGACCTATCGGGCCGGCGATGTCTTCGTGATGGAGAGCGGCCGGCCTCATGCCGAGGCGATCGGCCGGGACGGGGTGCGGTACGTCGTTGGCCGGCGCCACCCAGCACCGCCGAGCAGTTGAGGCGGGGCGCGCCGCTGGCGATCAGGTGCCCGGATTGAACCAGGCGCCGCGCCAGTCGATGGCGCCGACGCCGAAGTCGAAGATCACGCTGACCTCGACGCCGTCCGCGCCCTGCACCGGGCCGGTGGTGACCTGCGGCCCCTCCGCGCCGTTGAGATAGCCATAGACATAGACGGGTGCCGCGACCGGGTCGGAGAACAGGTACCAGCGGTTCGCCTGGATGAGCGGCTCGATCACTGGCTGCACGAAGCCGGCAAAGACGTTCGCCTTGCCGATCTCGCTCGCCTGCACCACCACCGTCGCCTGGCGGGCGGCGAGCTCGAGGTTCGGCCCGACCAGCAGGCGCATGGTCTGCCCCATGGAGATGGGCAAGCCGTCCAGCGTGCGCTGCTTCATGATGGCGGTGCGGCCGGCGCCGATGGTCGAGGTGTCGAGCACCGTGCCGGTGCTGGCCTTGTTGGCCCGCGCGGCACCGGTGGCGAACACCGGCGCGGTGCCGGTGGTCAGCGTCGGACCGTCACCATTGGCGCTGTTCAGCAGGTTGTAGGCCGTGGCGTTCTCGAACTCGGCGACGCGCCGGCCGATGGCGGCGGCGAAGTCAGTGAAGGCGCCGAGATCGTCATTGACCAGCATCGGCCGCGTCACGCGGATACGCCGCGCGAAGGTCTGCAGCAGGACGATCTCCTGGCTCTCAGACATGGTGCCGACCTGGATCTCGCCATTCTCGGCGAGCGGCAGCAGGGTCGGGAAGTCGCCGATGCGCAGGTGCCGGTGCGGCTTGAAGTCGCGGAAGTCGCGCCGGAGGAAGATCTGGCGGTAGGTCGGCTGCGCCGGCTGGTAGGCGGCGAGCAGCATCTTGTTGGCGGCGGCGGCGAGCAGCAGCGGGAAGTCGGAGCTGGTGTGGAAGGCGCGCTCGGCGAGCAGGGCCGGGTTGCGGGGCACGCTGCGCTCGCCGCGGGCGCGCAGCAGCTCGCCGATCATGTCGGAGGGACGCCAGCCCATGAACTCGGCGTGCCAGCCGGAGCCCCGCGGCTGGTAGCCGGGCATGGCCCGTGCGGCGAGCGCTTCGGCCATGGCGTCGAGGATCTGGGCCGGGTCGTCGTGGCTGGCGCCGGTCTCAGGCCGCACGGGGATCGAGGGACGCGGGCCCTGCGCCACCAGGGCGTCGAACAGGGCGCGGCGGGCCTGGTCGCCGGTCCAGCCCTGGGCGATGGCCTCAGCACGCACCGGGGTGATGCGGTCCGCCGGCAGGAGCGCGCGGGCCGCCTCGACGGCGGCGTCGATGCCGGCGATGCGCTCGCGTTCGGCGTGCTGGGCCTCGGCGCGGACGGCGTCGAGATCGGGCGCCGGCACGGCCTGTGCGGGTGCGGCGCGGGTCGGCTCGGGCGTGGTGGTCACAGTCGGCTCCTGGGGCGGGGTGGGCGGCGCGGACGGCGCCGGGGCGGCCGGGGCTTCCGGCGTCGTCTCGGGCATGGGGGTATCCTCTTCAGGCAGGGCGGGCTCGATCGCGATGGCGGGCGCGCCCTGCGGCGCCTCACCACGCACCGCCGCATCGCGGTCCACGGGAACCGGCACGACGGAGATCTCGAAGGGTTCCCAATCCACCGCGCGGTGGACGGTCTCGCCGGTGGCGGCGTCGGGCCGCGGCTCGTAGCGGTGCACGCGGTAGCCGACGCTCACTGCCCGCAGCGTGCCGTCGGCGATGCGCTGCCAGATCGGCTCGACGTCCGCGGCGGTCGAGAACTGCAGCGTGGCATAGCCGCGCCCGCGCTCGAGGCGGGCGGCGGTGACGCGGCCGAGCACGTCGCGCGCGCCGCCGCGGCGGTGGGTGTCGAGCACCGGGGCGCGGCCGGAGCGCAGCGCGTCCATGCGCACCGCGTTGGGCGACATTTCCAGCTCCTCGGTGATCAGGCCGAGGGCGGGGACGAAGTTGCGGGCACGGGCGCCGGTCGACCACACCACCTCGACCGTACGAGCGGCGCGATCGACGGTGGCAGGCGCGGTGATGGCGCGCTGCGCCACGAGCGGAACGTCCGCCGCGGTGGGCGCAGCAGCAGGCTCCGGCGCGGCATTGCTGACGCCCGGTTCGATGGGTTCGGTCATGGTCAGCCTTGTGCTGGGGTCTCGCGCTGCGGGGCCGCGGGGCCAGTCGCGGCGATCTCGACGGCAGCCATCTGCGCAGCGTCCTGCGCCGCACCGGACTTCGCGACACGGCGCGGATCGGTGTCGAGCGAGATGCCGGCCTCGTCGAGCAGGGCGTTGGCCTCGCGGATCATCTCCACGGCAGCGCGGAAGTCGTAGCCGAAGGCGCCGGCTGCCTCAGGCTGCGGCACGAAGCCGGCGCGCACCTGGGCGATCAGCGCCGTGGTGTCCTTGAGCGGGTCGATCATCTCGTGCGCTGGCGGGACGTGGCTGACGCCGTCCGGCATCTCCGCGCCCCACAGCCCGAGCAGCGCGCCCTGGGCGTGGAAGCGGTCCGCGATGGGCCGCACCAGCATCGGGATCAGCATGCCGTACTGGACCTGCTCGCAGAGCCGGCGGAACTCGATCTTGCCGGCACGGAGCGAGGAGTAGTTCGCCTGCGTCAGGTCGCCGGAAACCTGGTCGTAGGTCAGGCCGGCGCCGACCGCGGCGGCCTCGAGCGCGCGGCGGGCGAAGGCTGCATGCGATCCGCCGCCCGAGGGGTTCACCACCTCCACGCTGCCCATGCCGCGGCGATACAGGATCATCCCAGGTTCGAAGCTCTCGACCGTCCGGCCCTGCGCATCCCGTAGCAGGCCGGTGGCGGCGCCAGTCAGCGCCTCGTCGCCCTCCTCCGTCACCACGGCGGCGAGGCAGGCCTCGATCTTGGCTTTCATGAGCAGGGCGGCCTCGTAGTCGCCGAGGTCGCGCAGGCGAAGGAGGATGGGCGCGAGCCAGGAGACATCGCGCAGCTGGCCTGGTCGGCGCTTGCGATAGACGTGCAGCACGTCGCCGGCCGGGATGCGCTGGCTGCTCTGCCAGGTCGCCCCCGGCAGGATCCAGGCGGCGCCCGGATGCACGCGATGCAGCCAGTAGCCGACCGGCTCGCCGGCCTCGCCCAGGGCGATGCCCTGGATGGTCGGCGCGCCATCCACCATGCCGTTCCGCGCGGTGTCGAGATGGTCGCTTTCCAGCACCTGCAGCCGCAGGCCGAT
Organism: Roseomonas alba; assembly: GCF_019430885.1. Taxonomy (GTDB): domain Bacteria; phylum Pseudomonadota; class Alphaproteobacteria; order Acetobacterales; family Acetobacteraceae; genus Neoroseomonas; species Neoroseomonas alba. The sequence goes on from NZ_JAHYBZ010000011.1 coordinate 185,181, forward strand.
CGGATTGGCGGCCGAGGGCGCCACCATCACGAAGCGCACGAAGCACTCGCCGCTCTCGACCACCGCTCGCATCACCAACGCCTGCAGGCCGTAGAGATCGAGCCGGCCCTCAGCATCGCAGGCGGTACTCTCTGCCCAGCGTTGCCAGGCGCGGCCATGCGCATCGTCCGGCCAGCGGGTGGTGATACCGGCGCCGACCGCATTGCCGGTCCATAGATCGACGATGCGGCTGGCATAGGGGTCGTTGCGCACGGCATCACGAGCGCGGCGGGCGACCGTCGCCGCGGCGGTGCCGACCTCCGCATTGGCGCTGCCGCCAGAAGGCGCCCAGGCGGAGGCGCGGTGGTCCTGCGCCGCCGCATAGCCGCGCAGGGCGTTCCAGGCATCCCGGAGCCGGCCCATCACCTGCTTCCCTCGCGTGAGAAGCTGGCGAAGGTCACGCCGGGACGGCGCGCCGCCGTTATCTCCGCGCCGCGCAGCACCACCAGCGCCCGGCCGAGCTCATCGAGGCTCCGATACTCGACGGTGCGCCCGTCGAAGGTCACGCGCGTGGTGCCGCCCGTATACGCCGCGGCCAGCACTGCCGCGCGGCTGCTGGCCGGCTGCGCCAGCGCCCAGGCCAGAACAGCGGGGTCCATCAGGCGGCCCGCAGCGTCGGCAGCGGCGTCGCTGCGTTCACGAGATACGACAGCCCGGTGGGCGGGTTCGCCATGATCGGCACACCGGCCTGATGCGTCAGCGCCGCGAAGAACCCGTTCTCGCTGCCGGTCGTGCCACCCCCGGCGCCGCCATCCGCCGCGGCCGAGCCGAGCAACAGCGTGTTCCCCCCGCTGAACGCCTGCGTGCTGGTACCGCGCACCGAGGGCACCCCGGAGAAGCACAGCAGCAACCACCAGACGCCAGCCGAGATCCAGCGCGGTTGCGCGAAGGGGCAGAGCGCATTGCCGGCCGCAGACGTGTCGGCATCCGCCACCGGCTCTTCGATCACCGCACCCGGCCGGCCCGCACCATTGTCCGCGGTGAGCGCCATACGCAGGACGCCCGCGGCGCCGGTCGTCACGCTCACCGTCATGGCCGAGAACAAGCCCGGCCGCGCGAGGACATAGGGCACGCAGTACAGTCGGTTCGCCGTCATCGCGACGGCGCCGCCGACCGCGCGCGCATGCTGCGAGGCGTAGAACCGCCCCGACACGTAGGGCAGCATTGCCGGTGTCGGCGGCAGGTAGTGCTGGAACAGCGCGGTCATGCGAGCGGCCGGATGCCGAGGGTGAGCAGGCGCTCCGCCGCCTGGTTCACCGGCGCGGCGGCAAGACCCGAGCGCAGGCGCAGCCAGCGCCAGCCGAGCAGCAGCGTCGGTGGCAGGGTGAGCGCGCGGCCGGCGGCGACCGTCAGCACCACCTCGTTGCCAAGGTGGTCGTAGAGGTCCGCCCAGGCCGCGGGCTCACCCTCGTCGAGCGAGCCCTGCAAGGTGAGCGGCGCATCGGTCCAGGCGGCGGGCAGCAGCAGCAGGCAGACGCCATAGCCGACGCTCGCGACGGGTCCGCTCAGCACCTGGCCGGCGGCGATGCTGGTGCGCACCGGGACGATGGCGGTCATGGAGATCTCCAGTGTCAGCGCAGCCAGCCGCCGCGCGGGGCAAGCCAGGCACGAGGGCGGGTCGGCGGTGCAGCGGCGGGCGATGCCTGCGCCGCCGCGGACGATGGTTCGTCGGCCGGCAGTGACAGCGCGTCGGCCATTCGCGCCCAGCGCCCTTCGCCCCAGCCATCCATGCCGAGCGCGGCCGCAGCGGCGCGCGCATAGACGCGGCAGTCCAGCGCCTCGTTGCGTTCGCGGGTCTTCACCCATTCGAGCCGGCGAAAGCCATTGCGACCGGCGCGCGCAACCAGCTGTTCGGCGGTGAGCTGGCGGCAGAATTCTTCCCCTGCCGCATGGATCGGCAGGTGAACGAAGCCGGCGAGGAACGGATCGCCGCTCTCCTCCGTGGGCCGGTCGAGCTTCAGCCAGCCATAGGTCTCTGCCTTGAGGAAGGACGAGCCGACCGGCCAGACCTTCAGCCCGCCGAGCTTGCGTCCGTTGCGCCGCACCTCCGTCGCCGCGGGCTGGCCGATCGCGGCGCGCAGCCCGTCCTGGCCCTTGACCGCGATGGCGCGCCCCGCACCGGCCCGCCGCACGAAGGCATAGACCTCGGCGGTGGTCATGCCATCGCCGCTGTCGATCGCCGCCATGGCAATGGGCAGGCGATGACCCGAGGCATGGCGCCAGGTCTCGCCCAGCAGCCGCCGGAGTTCCTCCCACACCGCGCCCTCGAACGGGTTCCCCGCCAGCACGCGGTGCTCGACCAGCCAGGACTGGCGGTCCTCCCCCCAGGCCCAGAGCGAGGCCTCGAGGCGGTCGCGCTGCACGTCGACGCCGGCGGTGAGCAGCAGCCCGCCCATTGGCACGGTGCCGGCCGGCCAGTGCTCGCGGCGGTCATAGAGCCGCTGCCAGTCCGGCGCCTCGCCCGCCTCCTGCCAGGTCTCGCCGAGGACGGTGTTGCGGAAGGTCTTGATCGCCCGGTCGTCACCCTGCGCGGCGAGCCACAGGCGGGCAATCTCCGACCAGGGCATCCAGCCCGGCGGCGAATAGAGCGCCGAGATGTGGAAGCCGACGGCGTGCGGGTCCGTCGGCGTGGCTGTGGTCCGCCACTCCCCCGCGGCCAGCATCGCCGCCTTGTGCTGTTCCCCGATCGGCACGTCGCAGGCCTCGCAGAGGTATCTGGCCGTGTCGGGCGCGCCCTCATCCCAGACCAGCCGCTCGAAGCGCAGCCACTGCATCGCCCTGCAATGCGGGCAGGGCACGAAATAGCGCCGCTGGTCGGATGCCAGGTATTCGCGCTCGATGCGCGACAGCCCGGCGATGGTCGGCGTCGAGACCAGCAGCATCTTGCGTCGCCAGCCGAAGGTCCGGGCGCGGGCCTCGGCGAGGGCGATCGGGTCGCCCTCACCCTCGACGTCACCCGGATAGGCGTCGATCTCGTCGAGGAACAGGAACCGCGTCGACATCGAGCGCAGGCCGACCGCGCTGTTCGCACCGGTCATCACCAGCTGGCCGCCAGGGAACTCCTTGCTGAGCTGGCGATTGCCGCTATCCCTCGACCGCGCCGGCGCGACCCGCTCGCGGATCGCTGGCGTCTCCTCCACCAGCGGGTCGATGCGCTGGTCTGAGAAGCGTTTCGCCAGTTCGGTGGTCGGCTGCACCGCAAGCATCGGCCCTGGCGCGTGATGGATCACATAGCCGATCCAGTTATTGCCGCACTCCGTACCCCCGACCTGCGCCCCTTTCATGAACACCACCCGCCGTGCCGGATGGGCCGGCGACAGCGCGTCCATGATGTCGCGCAGATAGGGCGTGCGCGCCGTGCGCCAGGGTCCCGGCTCGGCGGAGCCCCGCGAACCGAGCAGGCGGTGGCGATCGGCCCATTCGGAAACCAGCAGCGCCGGCTCGGGCGCCATGCCGTCCCGCCAGGCCTGCAGGATCTCGGCGTCACCCTCGAAGCGGCCGAGTTCCTCCAGCAGATGCTCGCCTGCCATCACGACACCTGCACCCGGACATCGTGGCGGGCGGCGAGGTGCTGGCGCAGGCGGGTGTCCATCATGGTCTGCAGTCGATGCACATCGACGCCGAGCTCGGCCGCCATCTCGGCGGCGACACGGGCGGGCCAGGCGAGGATGGCGTCGCGCTCCTCCTTGGCGAGGCGGTGCACCAGCAGCAGGGCCCGGGCCTTGTCGACCAGCTTGCCCTTGCGTTCGTCGAGCCGCAGCCGCCGCTCCTGTGCCTTGAGCACCTCGTTCGCCGTGCGCGCGTCGTGGAACGTGTTCTGGGCGGCGCGCGGCAGCGGATCAGCTGCCTGCGGCATCGGTGCGACAGGCGGCCGTGGCGCTGCTGGCCGAGATGGTGCCGGCTTTTGCTGCACGAGCGTCGCCGTCTTCCTGACGGGATCGCTGCTGTCCGCCAGCCGTGCCCGGACCTTCTGGACGTCCCAGGCGCCGTCGGCCTCGGGCGCGATGCGGCCGGCGCGCTGGGCCTTCTGCAGGGCGGTATGGGAGATGCCGAGGCGGCGTGCCACCTCGCGCTGCGAGGCCACGCGGCCCGGCGGCGCGGTGGCGATCATGATGTGATCGAAATCCCTCGAACAACGCCATCAACGCAGCGCCGATGGCGCTTGGCTCAGCCCCCGCCGCAGCGCGAAGCATGCGTCACGCGCCGCAGTCCGGCGCCGCATCGCCCCGCACGGGGCTCGGGGCAGTAGCACCCGGATCATCGGGTGCGGAGCCAGGAGCCCCGAGATGAAGCTCTCCGACACCCAGCGGATCATCCTCAGCCAGGCGAGCCAGCGCGACGACCGGCTGGCCATCCCGCCCGAGCGCCTGCCCGCCGCGGCGCGGCAGACGGTGGCGAAGGCCCTGATCAAGCAGGGGCTGGTCAGCGACGAGCACGCGAGCGCCTACAACGCCCGTGACGCCTGGCAGATCGACGGCCGGACCCGGCTGCTGCGGATCACCGAGACCGGGCTCCGCGCCATCGGCGTCCCGCCGGAGGGCGAGGAGGAGCCCGAGGACACCCGGCCGCGCGACGAGCGCAACGGGGTCGATCCCCGCCCCATCGACGGCGACGTCGAGACGGCCGAGCCCGCCGCGGTTGCCGACACGGCGCCGACGGGCGGGGAGGACGCCCCGCCGCAGGCTCCCGCCGCGGCGAACGCCGAGGCCGCCCTCTACCCCGCCCGGACAGAGGACGTGGCGCTGCTGGACCAGGCCCTCGCAACACCGCGCCCGGCGCGCAACGCGACGCTGCGGAAGGTCGCGCAGCGCGTCCTGGATGCCTGGGACGACGAGACAAACCAACGCACCGACCTGCCGACCGCGATTGAAGCCCTGCGCGCCGCGCTCGTCACGAAGCCGGGCCAGCCGACCCGCGAGGCGGGCGCGCCGCGCAAGCCGCGCGGGGGAACCAAGCAGGAGGCGGTGCTCGCCATGCTGCGCCGCCCCGAGGGCGCCACGGTCGCCCAGATCGCCGAGAGCACGGGCTGGGCGCGGCACACGGTGCGCGGCTTCTTCGCCGGACTGAAGAAGAAGGGCCACGCCGTCGAGGTGCTGGAGCGGATCCGCCAGGTCGGCCCGAACAAGGAGGGCGCGCGGGGCTCCTACACAGTCTACCGCATCGCCGCCTGATCCGTCTTTCGCTCCCTCCGACGCCGCCGCCGCCGCCGCCTGCGCCCCGCGGGCGGCGGCATTGCGTCCATCCCTAAGCCCCTCTGGGCGTCCCTCAGCGGCGCGTCTCCCTCTTCTCTCGAGATGAACACCGTGAACCGTTCGGTTCGTGGAAGGGCAGAAGAGAGATTGCGGACGTACCAGGCTTCGGCGCGATCCGTGCTACTGCGCCGCCATGGAGACCAAACCGCCCATTCCACTCGCAGTCCTCGTCGGCATCCAGACGCCGGAGGTCGATGACGTCGCGCACGCAGCCAGCCTCGAGGAGCTGGGGCGCCTGGTGAAGACGCTCGGCTACGAGGTGGTGGGCACGGTGTCGCAGCGGCGCGAGGGCACCGGCGCCGGGTCGCTGTTGGGCAGCGGCAAGCTGGCGGAGTTGGCGGCGCTCACTGGCGGCACCGGCGTAGTCGGCTCGATGGCGCCGCCGCCGAGATCCAAGGCACGGCAGCGCTTCGACGGCGCCGCCGAAGTGGCCATCAGAGCGGAGCCGGACGCGGACGTCGGCCGCAAGCCCGACTTCGTGATAGTCGACCACGAGCTCTCGCCCAGCCAGATCCGCAACCTGGAACGGGCGACCGGCGCCGAGGTGCTCGACCGCACTGGCGTCATCGTCGAGATCTTCCATCGCCACGCCAACACGCGCGAGGCGAAGCTGCAGGTGGAGATGGCGCGGCTGAAATACGTCGCGCCCCGCCTGCGCGAGTCCTCCGGCGGCGGCGGGCGCCAGCAGGGGCCTGGTGCCGGCGAGACCACCCTCGATCTCGACCGCCGCAAGATCCGCGACCGGATCTCCGAGCTGAAGGACCAGCTGGAAGCGGTGCAGCGCGACAGTGACAACCGCCGCACTGGCCGGCGGGACCAGCTACGGGTGGCGCTGGTCGGCTACACCAATGCGGGTAAGTCCTCCCTGATGCGGGCGCTGACGGGCAGCCAGGTGCTGGTGGAGGACAAGCTGTTCGCCACCCTCGACACCACCGTCCGCGTCCTGCAGCCCGAGACGCGGCCCCGCGTACTCGTCTCCGACACGGTCGGCTTCATCAAGCAACTGCCACACGACCTTGTGGCCTCCTTCCGCTCCACCCTCGCGGAGGCGCTGGAAGCCTCGCTGCTGCTATTCGTCGTCGACGCGTCGGACCCGACCTATGAGGCACAGCTTGAAGTGAGCCGCAGCGTGCTGCGCGAAATCGGGGCAGATGCGGTGCCGTCTCGCCTGGTCCTGAACAAGATGGACCGGGTGGACGCCGCCACGCGCGCTGCCCTGATCGAGAAGCATCCGGACGCGATCCTGCTCTCCGCCCACGCGCCCGAGGATGTGAGCGCGCTGCGGGACACCATCATCGCGTTCTTCGAGGCGGCGATGGTGGAGGATGTGCTGGTGCTGCCCTATGCGAAGCAGGGGCTGATCGGCGAAGTCTATGACAGCGCGCGGGTGCTGTCCGAGGAGTACGACGAGACTGGCCGGGTGCTGAAGGTCCGCGGCTTGCCGGGAGCCATTACGCGGCTGCGACGGAGTCTTGCCGCACCCTGAGTCTTGGCCAGCATCTCCGCCGCCAGCGGGCGCATGATCCACCTCCGGCTGGACGCGCTCAAACTCATTCTACGAATGACGAGCTGTGGCGATGTCGCTGAAGGCGCGATCCTCGCCCGCCAGCACTGCCGCCTTGCCGCTCATGCGCTGCCACCGCTGCACGGCGACGTCGACATAGCGGGGATCGATGTCCACCGCGTAGCAGGCGCGGGCCGTCGTCTCGGCCGCTATCAGCGTTGTGCCGCTGCCGAGAAAGGGATCGTAGATCGCCTCGCCTGCCGCACTGTTGTTGATGATCGGGCGGCGCATGCACTCGACCGGCTTCTGCGTGCCGTGCACCGTGGCGGCGTCCTCGTCGCCGCCGTTGGCAATCGCCCAAATCGTCGCCTGGTCGCGGGCGCCTTGCCAGTGTCCCGTCGCGCCTTTGCGCACGGCGTAGAGGCAGGGCTCGTGCTGCCAGTGGTAGTCGCCGCGGCCCAGCACGAAGCGCGACTTCGCCCAGACGATCTGGCTCCGCATCACGAAGCCGGCCACCTCAAGGCTTTCGATCACCGTGCGGGCGTGCACGCCCGCGTGCCAGACATAGGCGACGTCGCCGGGGAATAGGGCCCAGGCTGCGCGCCAGTCGGCGCGATCATCGTTCGCCACCTTGCCGGTGCGCATGGTGGACGAGACGCCGGCCTCGTTGCGCCATTCCGGATCGTAGTTCACCCCGTAGGGCGGGTCGGCGACCATCAGATGCGGCCGCGCGCCATCGAGCAACCGCGCGACATCCGCGGCGTCGGTGCAGTCGCCGCACAACAGGCGATGCGGGCCGAGCAGCCAGAGGTCACCGGGACGCGTAACCGGCGCCGCCGGTGGCTCCGGCGCCGGAGCGTCGGGATCGGTGCCCGCACTGGCCGGTGCCTCGGGCGGCGCGTCGGCGAGTAGCCGATCCAGCATCGTCCCGTCGAAGCCGATCAGGCCGAGATCGAACTCCTCAGTGCGCAGCGCCCGCAACTCGGCGGCCAGCAGGCTCTCGTCCCAGGTCGAGTTGAGCGCCAACTGATTGTCGGCCAGGCGGTAGGCCCGCGCCTGCGCTTCGGTCAGGTGGCCGAGGCGGATGGCGGGGACTTCCTGCAGCCCGAGCGCCTTCGCGGCCAGGATCCGGCCGTGCCCGGCAATCAGCACGCCGGCGTCGTCGACCAGCACCGGCACGTTGAAGCCGAATTCGGCGATCGAGGCGGCGAGTTGCGCCACCTGCTCGGTCGGGTGCAGCCGGGCGTTCGCCGCATAGGGCGCGAGGGCGGCAACCGGCATCGTCTCGACGCGAAGGTCAGGCTGCATTCGCCGTGACCTCCGGTGCCCGCTCGGCGGCGACCGCGTCGTAGCCGCGTCCGTCGCCGTCGAGCGTGACGCTCAACTCAGGGAACAGCATGCGGTAGCGCGCGATGGCGAGGTCGACATAGGCGGGCGCGAGCTCGATCGCCCGCACCTTCCGCCCCGTGCGCTGTCCGGCGAGGATCGTGGTGCCGGAGCCGGCGAAGGGCTCGAACACCGCATCGCCGAGATTGGCGTAGGCCTGCAGGAGCAGTTCTGGCAGCGCCACCGGGAACACTGCCGGATGCTCGGTCTCGATCCCCCGGCCCTTGTGGCGGGTGATGCGCAGCACGCTGTCGGGGATGCGCATCTCCTGCACCGGCAGGCCGATATGGGTGTAGGCCTTCACCTCGCCGTCGGCGGCGCGCAGCCCGCTGCCCTTGTTCGGCGTGCCGGCCCATTTGCAGGGCACGATCTTGTTGGGTGGTCGGGCCTCGCGATTGAAGTGGAAGACCAGCTCGAAGGCCGGCGCGAGGCGGCCATTCCAGTCGCCGGGCAGCCCGGGGCCCTGATCCCAGGCGTAGAGCCCGAAGCGCCGCCACCCTTGGGCGCGCATCCAGTCGAGCCAGCCCTGCCAATAGGGTTGCCATTCGCCCTCGCGGTGGATCAGGCCGAGATTGACCAGCACTTGGCCATCGCGCCGCAGGGCCGCGTCGACATGCTGGAACACGCCTTGCATCAGCGCATCCCAATCCGAGACCCCGCCGGTGGTGTAGGCGCGCTGGTTGCCATAGGGCGGGGAAGTGAACAGCAGCGCTGCGCGCTCGTCGCCGATGACGCGGGCGACTGCCGCGACGTCGGTGCTGTCGCCGCAGAGCAGGCGATGCTCGCCGAGCAACCAGAGATCGCCGGGGCGGGTGACCGCCTGGCGCGGCGCTTCGGGTTTCGCGTCGGCGGGATCCGGCTCGCTATCGGTCCCCGGATCGGCGACCGGGTTGCCAGCCGCAGGCTCGGCGCCGTTGGCAACCGCCGGGGTGGCCAGGTTGCCAGTCTCGGTTTCCAGCCCGGCCAGCAGCCGGTCGATCTCGGCGCCGTCGAAGCCGGTCAGCGCAAGGTCGATGCCGCCCATCGACTGCAGCTTGGCGACCTCGGCCGCGAGCAGCGCCTCGTCCCAGCCGGCGTTCAGCGCAATGCGGTTGTCGGCCAGCCGATAGGCGGCCTTCTGGGCGTCCGTCAGGCCGGCGCGGATGATGGTGGGGACCGTCTCGAGGCCGAGGGACTTCGCGGCCAGCAGTCGGCCGTGGCCGGCGATGATCTCGCCGCGCTCGTCGATCAGCACCGGCGCCACGAAGCCGAACTCGAGGATGCTCGCTGCGATCTGCGCCACCTGGTCAGCGGAATGCGTGCGCGCATTCCCGGCATAGGGCAGCAGCGAGACGACCGCGCGCGCCTCGACGGCGCTCGCAGCCCATGGGGGCTGAGGCATCTGCACCTGCGTGATGTTCGAATGAAAGGCGCCACGGCTGGCAACCTGGCAGCGCTGGCAACCTGGAAAACGGGGCTGACGCTAGGCGCCTTGCGCGCTTCCGCCCCCCGCATACGCCGGGCCCAGGAAGGACCCTGCGGCTCGCGAGCCACTGTCTCGATTGAGCGACGCTGTGGCTGGCGAGCCGCGGGGCAGAGAGCTGCACCCGCAATTCATCATCGTGGGGAGAGTCTACGAGATACGGATTCCGCTCCGCCAGCGGGTGAATTGTAACAGCGCGCTCAGCCCGCTCTGCACCCTACGCAGAGGTCTGGAGCAGCACGCCACGCCGGCTCTTCTCTGGTGCGAACACGACACCTCCGCGCTCGAAGAGACGTTGGAGCGCGGCGAGGGTGATCGTGGGCAGCATGGTGTGGCCCGCCTCGAACATCTCCAGATCCAACACGGGAATGCGCGTGACGAACGCTACCTCAGCCGTGTCCAGATCCAGCAGCGTGCGTGCCTCGCGGCACAGCAGCGGCGTCAGGACAGGTTCCATATCGACCGCGACCTCCCTCGCGCCCGAATCAGCCCTTCGCAGCCTTGCGCTTGGCCTTCTTCAGCCCGCCGAGCGCAGCCGCCTTCAGCGCGGGGCTCGCCTTGAACTTCACGGTCGCGCCCGCCTTCACCGCGACCTTCTCGCCCGTGCGCGGATTCAGCGCCGTGCGCTTGGCCGTCTCACGCACAGCGAAGGAGCCGAAGTCGGGAATGGTGAACCGCCCGCTGCTGACGATCTCGGCGCGGATCGCCTCGATGATGTCTCCCGACAGCTTCGCGGAAGCGACGCCCGACAACTCCGACGATTTCGCAATCACATCGGTCAGGAACTTCTTCGACATAGACTGGCATCTCCCTGAATGCTCTCCCGCCATAGCGAAGCCTGGGCGGCGTGTCAGCCATCGAGGCTTAGCGGCTACAGCGTGTCGCGCGCCCGCTGCACCGCATCCCGCGTCGCAACCAGCGCTGCCAGGGTGATGCCCGCCTGCTTCACCGCGGCGGCTTCATCGGGATCGACGTAGGACACCTGCTCCTCGGCATCGACGACACCGGAGGCCAGCTGCTCGTGGAGCTCGTCCAGCCGGGTCTTCACGTCAGCCGGATCCGCATCCGCCTCACCAAGCCATTCGCCGACGATGATCTCGACCTCGCGGGCCATGCGGGTGGGCTGGACCCCACGCGCCGCCATGGTCTGCAGACGCACCAGCGCCGCATCGAGAGGGCGCATCGCCGCCCGCTGCCGTGCTGCCATGACCGTCCTCCTTCGTGAGCACGGCCTCTCTATCATGTTCTTGTATTGTTCTCATAGGGGCGATATGCGTCCGCATGCCCGATGGCGAGCCACTCCGCCTTCCTCCGCCGTGGCTGAGCGCATCCACGCTGGCCGCCGCGCGGGCTGCGCGGCGACCTCCTGATCCCTTCACCAGGGTCGACATCAGCAAGGCGGTGCAGGACGTCATCCTCGCCCATCATCCGGCCCTGCCATTCACACTGATCGGCGAGGCCGCCGCCTTCGTGCTCGGCATGGAGTGACCGGTCAGGCGGCCCGCTGCCGCGGCACGAGGCCGTAGACCACCGCCAGCACGCCGAGCGCGGCAACCAGCATGCCCTGGGCCTGCGCGTGGCCAACGCTGCGCCCACCCCAGCCCTGGCGCAGCGCCCATTCACGCACCGAGCATTCCAGCCCCACCACGTGCCAGACGCAGGAGCCGGCCGCGCTCTCGAAGCCGCCCAGGGCCATCATGGCATGCGCGACCTGCTCGCGTGCTGCGACCTGGCGATCGGTGAGGGAATCACCGGAGCCGCCCGGAATGCGGATCAGAGGCATGGCGCGCAGCTGATCCAGGGCCGCGACGCGGAACTGCCGGCGGAACACCGCGCCGGCGTCGTGCATCTCCTGCGTGATGGTGCCGTTGGCGAGCATCTGGCCGAGGGTATCGACCGTGCGGCGGTGCACGACCGGCAGGCCAGTCTCGGGATCGGCCTCGCGCATCGGCTCCCCCACCGGCCCGTGCTGCAGCCGCCATTTCGAGGGCATTGCCAGGTCCTCGCCCTTCGGCTTTGCGGCTCTGGTCCTGCGCTTACCGGCCATGGTGGATCTCCCCGTTGCGTCGGCCCCAGCGCCGGTTGGCCTCGTTGGTGATCGCCTGGCGCAGCCAGGGATCCAGGACATCGTCCACAGGAATGGCGGCGACGCCGTGCCGATGCCACGCGGCGGCGCGCATGGCGTTGACGTCCGTGTCGCTGGTCGGGCTGCGCGTGCCGCGGTTGAGGCAGGAGCGGGGCGCCAGCGGTGCGCCGTGCATGCTCATGCCCGGCCTCCCGTGGGCTCGGTCGCCCAGAGCAGCAAGGCAATGGCATCGGCCTCGTTGTCATCGGCAGGCAGAAAGCCGCGGCCTCGGATGGCCGCGATCATCGCCGCCTTGTCGGCATTGCCCTTGCCGGTGGCGTAGCGCTTGATCGTGCCGACCGGGACGCCCGCGTAGGGGATCTCGTGCTCCTCGCACCAGGCGGTCAGCGTGCCGAGGAAGCCGCCGTAGACATGGGCCGCGTCGGTGCCGGCATGGCGGCGCACCTCCTCGAAGACCAGGCGGCGAATGCCGTGGCCGCGCATGGCGATCTCGACCAGCCAGTCGGTGAAGCGGAGATAGCGCATGCCGCCTCCCTCGAAGCGGCCGGGGCGGAAGGTCTGGGTGCCCGAGAGGATCGTGCTGTCGCCCATGCGCAGTGCCCAGCCCACCGTCGTGCCGAGATCGATGGCGAGGACAGTGTTCCCGGTCTGCCGCAGCGGCGGATCGATGCCGGGCGGCAGGCTTGCATTGGCGGTGGGCGCGGCGAGAGTCGTGAAAGCCATGATGGTCTCCGAGAGGGGATGATCCTGGTGAGGGCGGCGACGGCGCGGTTCTTGGCGGAGCTCGCCGTCGCTGCCCGGCTCGATGGGATCCCGTCATGCGGGTGGTCCCCGGACCCTGACCTGACCTCCCCGGGTGTGGTGTGCGCGCGCCGTTGAGGCGCGCACGCACACCCCCCGTAGGGGGGAGGCATTTTGCGGAACTTGCGGAACTTCCCTAAGAGCCTGAGTTCGTTGAATGTTTTGAAGTTCCGCAAACAAGTTCCGCAAGGCCTGGCTGCGGAACTTGCGGAACTTGGCCAACCCACTGAGATCGCAGAGGAATTCAAGTTCCGCAGGGAAGTTCCGCAGGGTTGCGGAACTTGCGGAACTTGGAAGTTCCGCAGCTAGTTCCGCACGGTGCGGTGGCGAGACGAACGGCCTCATGGGGCCTCCGCCTCTGGGTCGTGCAGCACCCAGACCTCGGGGTTCTCGACCGGCAGGACGGCGCTGTTGGTCTCCGACTGGTAGTGCGTCGGCAGCAGCGGAATGGTGGCGCGGCTGATCTCGCCGGTGTCGGGATCGATGGCCTCGCCGTCGGTGCCGAACAGCATGTCCTGGACGACCAGGTAGCCCTTGCTGGACTTGCTGACCGGAATGCCGAGCTCCGGGGCGGCGCGGAGGAACTTGATGTAGCCCTTGTTGGCGAGGACGTTGATGCGGCGCGCGATGGTGTCGTCGCCACCGAGGCCATGGGTGTTCTCGAACTGCGCCGCGAAGGCGCTGCCGGTGTAGACCTTCCCCTCGCGTGCCTCACTGGCGATGATCTGCAGGATGACGTCGTGGCGGCGAGTGCGCTCGGCGTCGAGCTTGCGGCCCAGATCCTGGCGCACCAGGCGTTCGCCGTGACGATCGACCTCCGCCCAGCGCCCACCGATCTTGTCGATCAGCAGCGGCGACAGAGCCGGGCCGTTGCGGAGCTCGAGGTGCAGCTCGCGCGGCGTCTGCTCCTCATCCGGTCGAAAGAGGATCATGCCGGAGGTGTAGAAGCCGCGCAGGGCACTGGCGCCGGAAAGCGACAGGAAGGGATCGTCCTTGACCTGCTGCTTGCTGAGCTTCTTGGTGTGGTGGGCGAGGATGATGCCCGCCTGGGGCCCGACCTGGTCGCGCAGCGCCTCGACGCGGCTTTGCAGGAAGAACAGCATCGCCGCATTGTCGTTCTCGCCCTCGCCGCCTGGCCCGCCATCGAACAGGTTGCGGATCGGGTCGATGCAGATCACGTCCGGCGGCGCGTCGGGGAAGGCCTGGCGGATGGCAGCGGCGACGAGGGGCACGCCCTGCTCGTCGAGCAGCATGCGCAGCTTCGGCGTGACGACGAGGGTGTCGCGCGCGCGGGCCAGGATGGCGGGGTCAAGCCGGAGCTGCTGCAGGCGCTCGCGCAGATAGTGGTACTGGATCTCCGCCTGCAGGTAGAACACGCGTAGTGGCCGCGCTGCGATGAACCGGAGGAACGGCGCGCCGGCAGCGGCGTGCACCAGCAGACTGATCAGGAAGTCCGACTTCCCGACCTTTGGCGCGCCGCCGAGGACCAGCATGCCGCCCGGCGTGAGCACGCGCGGACCGATCAGGTCCTCCGGCATCGGCGAGGTGTCGTCGAGCAGCGCGCCGAGGGTGTGGGCCGGGACCGAAGCGGGCGGTGCGCCGTCGGCGCGCAGTAGCGGCGGCCCGTTACGATCGACGTGCAGCGCCCAGAGCGCGTCGGCCTCGGCCTTGAGCCGATCGAGCGGCCAAGCCGGACGGAGACAGGCGGCGTTGTAGCCGCAAATGGCCTCCCAGCCTTGGTCGGGCGTCTGGCGCCCCTCATGCACCTGGCGGATGAAGTGGCCGATCGCGGCACTCGCGCCCTGGAAGCGCGTCCAACCGTCCTGCGCGCCCTCACGCACTGGCGTGGTGAGGATGGCGTCGAGACCAGGCCGTTCGCCCTGGGGCGACGCCTGGTGGGGCGCCTGCCCCGGCAGGTAGGGCATGGCGGTAACGGCCTCGGCGAACTCAGCCAGATCCACCTCCCGCTGCGGATCGTGCTGGCGGATGGCGACCACGCGCTCGACGCCGCCCTTGCGATACAGCGTGCCGGGCACTCGGATCGGCTGATGCGCAGAGCGGAAATGCGGATCGCCGCCGACCTTCTCGGCCATCTCGCCGCGCAGGGCGCAGAGCCGGACGAGGTCCTGCCCCTCCGCCGCCTCGGTCAGCCGCCACCAGGCGTGCAGCTTGGCGGCGCCCTCCGCGGTGCGGCCGCCGCTCTCGACCAGCAGGGTGGGTCGCCCAAGGTGGTGGACGAGGTGCGCGAGCTTCGTCTCGACGTCGCCGGTGTCGAGATCGACAACGGCGGCCTGCATCTGCCGCACATGCTCGGCGCGGGCCTGGCCGTGCTCGGCCACCGTGCCGGGGATGACATAGACCGCACTGCCCTCGCGCGCCGCCCAGGCGGCATAGGTGCCGAGCAGTTCCGCGGCGGTGGCATCGGCTGGGATCCAGATGTTGTGCGGCCGGGTGTCGATGCCCTGGCCCTGGTCAACGAAGCCGCGGACCGGGATCAGCCCGTCACAGTAGCCGAACGCCACCTCGAGGAAGGTGGCGAGGGCGCCGTGATTGATCGCCGCCCTCTCTTCCTCCCAGGGAAGGCTCGGCGCGTCGTTGAAATCGCCCCAGGCGCTCATGCCGGCTGCGCCCAGCAGCGCTCGGCCCAGGGGCAGAAGCGGCATTCGTGGAAGTCGCGGCTGGTGGCAATCCGCGGCAGCAAGTCGCCGGCGTCGCAAGCGCGGAGCACTCGCACCGCCCGGTCGGACATGCGCTGGGCCAGGGCCGCATCGAACGGCACTAGTTCGTGGTGGAGCTCGTCGGTGTCCTTGTTGATGGCAGTGAATAGCGCCGGGTTGTCCGCCACCCCTGGCACGGCGGCATCCATATAGGCCTGATAGACGGCGATCTGTGCCGCATAGATCGGCTTGGCGACGGCGACACCCTTACTCGACGTCTCCCGCCAGGCCTTGGCGTTCATGGTCTTGCATTCCCACAGCGCGGGGAACGCCATGCCGGGGATCGCGGGGCCGCCGGCGAGGATACCGTCGACATGACCACGGAGGCGCCCGCCAGCCACGGCGAAGCCGAACTGCTCCCCATCGGGGCGGTTGCCCTTGCGGGTGTAGAGATCGAAGCCGGCGGCGCGGAGCCAATCGACCGCGACATCCTCCAGCGCGTGTCCGATGCCGAAGATGCGCAGGATGCGCCCATCGAAGTCCGCACCCTCGTCCTTCGGGGCCTGCAGGAACTCGAACTGCAGGGCGCGCTCACAGGCGTGGCCGAGGCGGGAGCCGCCAAGATAGGTGCGCGGCGGGCTGGCGCCATTCCTTGCCACCAGCGCTGCGTCGATCGCCGCGTTGACGTGCAGGGCAGTCTGACCCCGGCTGTTGAAGTCGAGCATCAGAACGGGATCTCCTGTGCTGTGCCTTGGCGGGCGATGGCCTGCATCGCCTCCTGGAAGGCGCCGACCGCGACCTCGATCAGCGTCAGTACCTGCGGCTCGGTGAGGTCCTGGAAGCGGGTGCCCCAGCCAATCTCGGCCATGCTCTCGGCGACGTGCCGCATGGCCGCGCGCATCGCGGCCTGCTCATGCTCGGTGAGATCAACCATGGTGGGTGACCTCGCTCCCAAGCGCGACCAGAAGCCCTGGCAGGCGATGCAGCAGAAGCAGACCGAGGGCCGCGGCTTCTTCCGCGGCGCCGGGTCGAACCAGCCAAAGCCACGCGACGGCCGCGCGCAGACGGCGCAGGGGGGCTGGGCCTGCATCGTCCGTCATGCCGCCACCGGCAGGCTGCTGGGCTGCGCGCTCGCCACCAGCCGGCGGATGTCATAGCGATTGAACTTGAAGGTGAGCAGCGCCGAGGCCTGGTAGCGGGTCATGCCGAGATCGGCACGGGCCTCGGGCGGGAGGTGCATCAGCTGCCGCTCGGTCGGTGCCTCGCGCAGCCAGCGCTTGCTCTTGTGGGCGCTCTCGTCACTCTCATGACTGTTGAGCCAGTCATCCGCCGCGGCCAGGCAGACCAGCCGCTCCCCGAGCGCGAGCAGGCGGGTGGCTTCCCCTTTCGCGCCGCCGACCGCGTGCCAGGCCCCGTTCAGGAAGAAGATGCCCGCCCAGCCGTGAAAGCCGTTGGCCAGCAGCGCGGCGTCGTCGCCGAACAGGTCGCACCACTGGAAGGCGGAGCGCCGGAGGAGGTCGATCTCCGTCATGATGAAGTCGGTGAGCGGCGCCGTCGCCCGGCCGCGGGGCTCGAAGGCGTGCCCGCAGATCGGGCACTCCATCACCGCGATCGGCACCTCGGCCTCGCAGGAGGGGCAGGTCTTGGTGGGCGGCTCGCCCTCGCCGGGCTGGCTGTCGAGCTCGACGTCTTGCTCCAGGCAGCCGTGGATCTGCGAGGAGGTGCCGAAGTCGAGCACGATGCAGTCACGCTTGACGATGCCGGGATGCTCGCTGGGATCCACGGTGCGCAGCCCGCGGCCGACCATCTGGATCATCGTGCATTTGAAGGAGCTCGGCCGCAGCAGGATGACGCAGGAGGTGGGGGGATGGTCCCAGCCCTCGGTCAGCACCGCGACGTTCACCACGATGCGCGCCTCGCCCCGGGCATAGGCGGCCAGGACGGAGCGCCGCTCCCCCTCCGGCATATCGCCGGTCACCACGACGGTGGGCACGCCGGCCGCGTTGAAGGCGGCCGCGACGTGTTCGGCATGGGCCACGGTTGAGCAGAAGGCTACGGTCTGGCGGTCGCCCGCCTTCTCCTGCCAGTGCCTTACCACCGCGTCGGTCACCGGTACCGTGTCCATGACGCGGGCGACCTCGCCCATATCGAAGTCGTCGCCGCTGCGGCGGACGGCCCGGAGCTCATCCTGCACGCCGACATCGATGATGAAGGTGCGGGGCGGCACCAGGTGGCCGGAGGCGATCAGCTCGCCGAGCCGGATCTGGTCGGCGACGTTGGAGAAGATCTGACGCAGCCCGACCTTGTCGCCGCGGTTCGGTGTGGCGGTGACGCCATAGATCCGGCATTTGGGGTTGCGCTGCAGGGCGCGATCGATGATGCGACGATAGCTGTCCGCGACGGCGTGATGCGCTTCGTCGATCACCAGCAGGTCCAGCGCCGGCATCGCCTCCAGGTTCGCCGCGCGCGTCAGCGTCGGCACCATGGCAAAGGTGGCCTGGCCGGCCCATGACTTCTGGCCCGCATCCACGACCGAGGTGGTGATGCCGGGATTCACGCGACGGAACTTGGAATGGTTCTGCGCCGTCAGCTCATCTCGATGTGCGAGAACCGCGGCTTTGGCGTCGCCGCCATCGATGTGCTCGCCCACCGCCGCTGACAGCATGATCGTCTTGCCGGCGCCGGTCGGGGCGACGCCGAGGGTGTTGCCGTGCTCACCGAGCGCACGCAGGCTGCGCTCGACGAAGAGCTTCTGGCGGGGGCGGAGCATCATGCTGGTG
>NZ_JAHYBZ010000012.1 GCF_019430885.1 Roseomonas alba
GGCCCGCACCCCCGCCCGGCCACCCATGCAGCATGGTGTCGTTGGGCGGCCGGGCGGGGGTGCGGGCCGGTGCCGGCATCGCGATAGCGCCGAATGGCGCATTCCCGAACCTCCTCCGACGCGGTTGCTCCAACGGGCCGGGCTTCGTATCTAGAGGCCCATGCGAACGCTCCTCCTCGTTCCGGCCCTGGTCGCCCTGGCCGTGGTGCCTGCCCTGGCGCAACAGCGTGGCGGATCGGCAACGCCGCAAGCCCCGCGACGACTGGGCGATTTCCAGTCCTGGACCGCCGCCGTGCATACGGAGAGCGGGCAGAAGGTCTGCTATGCCTTCACGCGCGCAACCCGCACCGATCCGGCGCGGGAGAACGTCATCCTGACCGTGACGCACCGTTTCAACGGGCGTGACCAGGTGGCGCTCTCGGCGGGCTATGCCTACCCGCGCAATGCCGCGGTCACGGTCGCGGTCGGCCAGCGGGAGCTGCCCTTCTACACCGGCGGCAGCTCGGCCTTCGCCCGGGACGGGCGTGCCGCCGTCGCCGCCTTCCGTGGCGGCGCGCAGGCCGTGGCCCGCGGGCCGCGGGCCGGGGGGCGCGGCACGACCAACGATACCTTCAGCCTGTCCGGCTTCTCGGCAGCCTATGACGCCATCAGCCAGGAATGCCCGCCGGGCCCGGCACGCCGATGACCGAAGCCCCCGCCACGGACGGGCTGGCCGAGGCGGAACGGGCTCGCATCCTCGCCAAGGCCGCCATCTTCGCCCCGCCCCCGGCCACGCTGCCGGATGGGCGGCGCGACCTCGTTGGCCTGTCGCGCGAGGAACTCGCCGGGGAAATGCTGGCGATCGGGGAGAAGCCCTTCCGCGCCAAGCAGCTCTGGCACTGGATCTATCACCAGGGCGAGACCGACTTCGCCAAGATGTCGACCATCGCCAAGCCGATGCAGGCGAAGCTGGCCGAGCGCTTCATCGTCGGCCGGCCCGACGTCGCGATGCAGCAGGAGAGCGCCGATTCGACCCGCAAATGGGTCTTCGCCTTCCGCGACTCGCAGCGCGTCGAGACGGTCTACATCCCCTCGGCCGATGAGGATCGCGGCGCGGTCTGCATCTCCACCCAGGTCGGCTGCACCCTGTCCTGCCGCTTTTGCCATACCGGCACGCAAAAGCTGGTGCGCAACCTCGGCGCGGCCGAGATCGTCGGCCAATTCATGGCCGCCCGCGATTCCTATGGCGAATGGCCCTCCCCCAAGGACGGCACGGCGCGGCACCTGTCCAACATCGTCGTCATGGGCATGGGCGAGCCGCTCTACAATTACGAGAACGTCGCCAAGGCCCTGCGCATCGTGATGGACCACGAGGGCATCGGCCTGTCCCGCCGGCGCATCACGCTGAGCACGAGCGGCGTCGTGCCGATGATGGACCGCTGCGGGGCGGAGCTCGGCGTCGGCCTGGCGGTGTCCCTGCACGCGGTGACCAACGAGCTGCGCGACGAGATCGTCCCGCTGAACCGCAAATACCCGATCGAGGAGCTGATGGCGGCCTGCCGCCGCTATCCCGGCGCCTCCAACGCGCGGCGCATCACCTTCGAATACGTCATGCTGCGCGGGGTGAACGATTCCGAGGCCGAGGCGCGCGAGCTGGTCCGGCTGATCAAGGGCCTGCCCGCGAAGGTGAACCTGATCCCGTTCAACCCCTGGCCCGGCAGCCCCTACAAGACCTCGACCTCGGAGGCGATCCAGCGCTTCGCGGCGATCGTCAACGACGCCGGCTATGCCAGCCCGATCCGGCGTCCGCGCGGGCGGGACATCCTCGCGGCGTGCGGGCAGTTGAAGACCGAAAGCGAAAGGCGGGCTCGCGGGGCGGCGTGAGGCCGGCCGGCCCCACCCGCCAGGCGGTGGGGCCTTCCTGAAGATCCCGCCGCTGCAGATCAAGGGGCCAAACCACCCGAGCAAAGGCCGAAGCGCCTCTGCAATCCTCCGATTGGAACGGCGCGCCATTGGCGGAATGGCGCCGAGACGCGCATCTGCGCCCGCACCGCGTTCGGCGAGCGCTTCTGGAACGTTCAGCCCGGCGCCAGAAGATTGCGGTCCAGGTGCGCCAACCACCAGGGGCACCCCATTGACGTTGCGCTGCAACGCCAATGGGACCTCGATGGCGGGGAGGTCCGGAGGGGCAGAGCGCCTCCGTTTCCAACCTCAGCGGAAGCGGCCGGGTCATCAGGACGTTTGGTGGTCCGGCGCAGGGCGGAATCCGTCCCTGCTTCAGCGTCCTCATCCGCGGTCATATGGGACGGGCCCTTCCGCCGCGCCCGGCAAGCGACCTCAGAACGTCTCCACCCAGGGCCGCACCTCGATCTCCCAGGACCAGGCAGACCGATGCTGGCGGATGAGGTGGAGATAGGTCTCGGCGATCGCATCCGGGTCCAGCAGCGCGTCCTCACCCGTCTCGGGCCGCCGCGTGCTGCGGATGCCGCCGTCGATGACGATATGCGCGACATGGATGCCCTTGGGGTGCAGCTCGCGCGCCATGGATTGCGCCAGGCCGCGCAGGGCGAATTTCCCCATCGCGAAGGGGGCGGATTGCGCATAGCCCTTCACCCCGGCCGAGGCGCCGGTCAGCAGGATGGTCCCGGAGCCGCGCTCCAGCATCCGCCGCGCCGCCTGCTGCGCCGCCAGGAAGGCCCCGAAGGCGCAGACCTGCAGCGTGCGCTGCACATCCGCCGGCACGAGGTCCACGAACGGCCCGCGCGTGCGGTAGGACGGGTTGTAGACCACCACCTCGGCATCGCCCTCGGCGTCGAACAGGTGCTCGACATGCGCCTCGTTCGCCGCGTCGCAGGCATGGGCGACGGCACCGGTTTCGGCCACCAGCGCATCCAGCTTGGCGATGTCCCGTGCGGCCAGGGCGATGTCGTAGCCCTCCTTCGCCAGCAGGCGCGCCAGGGAGGCCGAAAGCCCATCCCCCGCGCCGATGATCAGGGCCTTCGGCATGTCTCGCTCCTTACCGCGTCCCTCGGCATGTGGTGCCTTCCGCGCGGAGCGTCAGACCCCCCGCGGCGCGAGCAGCATGACCGCCGCGCCGGCCAGGCACAGCGCGGCGCCGGCAACGTCCCAGCGATCGGGGCGTACACTCTCGACCGCCCACATCCAGGCCAGGGATGCGACGATGTAGATCCCGCCATAGGCGGCGAAGGCGCGCCCCGCTGCCGCAATGTCCACGCGCGTCAGCAGCCAGGCGAAGGCGATCAGCGACGCGACGCCCGGGACCAGCCACCACGGGCTGCGATCCAGGCGCAGGACGGCCCAGAAGGCGAAGCAGCCGGCGATCTCGGCGGCGGCGGCAAAGGTGTAGATCAGCATGGCATGGGCGGCCGGGGAGGGGCGAGGCCCTTCCCCGATCCCTCCATCAGTCGATGCTTTCCAGCAATTCGCACAGCGTCGCGCAGCGCGGCGCGAGGTCCTGCCACAGGATATGCTCGAACGGGGCGTGGGCGCCGGCGCCGGTGCAGCCGAGCCCGTCCAGCGTCGGCACGCCGATCGCCGCGGTGAAGTTGCCGTCCGACCCGCCGCCACGATGCTGCTTCGGTAACTCGTAGCCCATCCGGGCCGCGATGCCGTGCGCCATGACGTAGAGCTTCGTGATCTCCGGCGTCTCGACCATGGGCGGGCGGTTCATGCCGCCGGTGACCTCGATACGGATGCCGTCGGCCTCGCCCGCCATGCCGAGGATCAGGCGCTCGATGCGCTCGCCATCGGGGATGGTGGCGACGCGGCAGTCGATCTCGCAGCCGGCTTCGGGCGGGACCACGTTGGGGCGGGTGCCGCCCCAGATCGGCGCGACATTGGTGGTGGTGCCGCCGGGCAGGTCGGTCAGGGCGTGGATCTCCAGGATCTTCTTCGCCAGCGCGACCACGGCGCTGCGCCCGTCCTGCCAGTTGCCGCCGGCATGGGCCGACACGCCATGCACCTTCATCACGAAGCGGCCGACGCCCTTGCGCGCCGTGACGCAGGCGCCGTTCGGGCCGCCCGCCGGTTCGGGAATCAGCACGGCGCGGGCGCCGGTCGCGGCCTTCTCGATCGGGGCGCGGCTGGTCGGGCTGCCGACTTCCTCATCCGGGGTCAGCAGCAGGACGATGGGGCGCTTCGTCGCGATCTTCTGGCGCAGGATCTCGCGCACCGAATGGAAGGCGAAGAAGGACCCCGCCTTCATGTCGTAGATGCCCGGGCCATGCGCCTTCGCGCCATCCACCTTCCACGGCATGGACGTCGCGAGGGTGCCATGGTCCCACACCGTGTCGAGATGCCCGGCGACCACGACCGGCGCGCCTTCGCCCGGCGTGCGGGCGATCAGCGTGTCGCCATAGCCGTCATAGCCCGGCAGGCGCTCGATCGCCGCGCCGACCGCGGAAAGTTCCGCCTGCGCCTTGTCGATCAGCCCGTTCACCGCCTTGGGGTCGGTGGTCGGCGTCTCGTGCAGCACCCATCCCTTGAGTTCCTCGAGCAGGCGTTCTGAGGAGCCGATCTCGGTCTGGGGCATGGCGATTTGTCCTGTTGCTGGAAGGTCCGGCTTCTGGCAGCGGGGTTTTCGCTTGTCCATCCCGGGCAGGGCCGTTAACGACCGTGCCGCAGCGCAGCAGAGGATTGTTGCCGCCCATGCCCGACTCCTACGCTTTCGAGGACCTCTCGGTCGGTCTGACCGCGAAATTCTCCAAGACCGTCACCGAGGCCGATATCGTGCTGTTCGCCGCCGTCACGGGCGACACCAACCCGATGCATCTCGACGCCGAATACGCCGCGACCTCCATCTTCAAGGAGCGTATCGCCCACGGCATGCTGGCGGCGGGGCTGATCACCAAGGTGCTCGGCACGCAGCTTCCGGGCCCGGGCACGATCTACATGTCGCAATCCTTGAAGTTCCGGGCCCCAGTGCGGATCGGCGAGACGGTGACCGCGACGGTCGAGGTCATGGCCCTGCATCCCGAAAAGCGCCGCGCCACGCTGCGCACGGTCTGCACGGTGAAGGGCGAACCGGTGCTCGAGGGCGAGGCCTATGTCTCCGTTCCCTCCCGCGCCCAGGCGGTCAAGGCCGCGGAGTAACATCATGCGTCGCGTCTGTGTCTTCTGCGGGTCGGCTGTCGGCGCGCGCCCGGACTATGCCGAGGCGGCCGAGACACTCGGCCGCGCCATCGCCGCGCGGGGCCTCGGCCTGGTGTTCGGCGGCGGCGCGGTGGGGCTGATGGGCATTGTCTCGCGTGCCGTGATCGCGGCGGGGGGCGAGGTCATCGGCATCATCCCCCATGGCCTGATGATGCGGGAGGCCGGCAACCGGGACCTGACCGACCTGCGCGTCGTCGCCTCCATGCACGAGCGCAAGGCCATGATGGCCGAGCTGTCCGACGGCTTCCTGGTACTGCCCGGCGGCTACGGCACGCTGGAAGAGGTGATCGAGGCGCTGACCTGGCTGCAGCTCGGCATCCACGGCAAGGGCGTGGTCTTCGTGGACACGCTCGGCTACTGGCAGAAGCAGATGGCGATGCTGGACCACATGGTCGAGGAAGGCCTGCTGAAGCCGCAGATGCGCGCCTTCGCCATGATCGCGCCGGACCCCGAGGCGGCGCTCGACACGCTGGCGGCCTTCACACCGCCGCCCATGCCGCGCTGGCTGCTGCCGGGCGAAGGCTGAGGAAGCACCATCGGATGATCATCGAGGGTTGGCGGCAGGTGCCGCCGGAAGCCCGCGGCGCCACCGTCGCGCTGGGCAATTTCGACGGGGTGCATCTCGGCCACCTGGCGGTCCTGCGCGCGGCCCATGCGGCACGGCCCAACCTCCGCCTCGCCGCCCTGACCTTCGAGCCCCATCCGCGCGAGCATTTCCGCCCCGACGACCCGCCCTTCCGCCTGACCCTGCTGCCGGCCAAGGCCGCGGCGTTGCAGGCCGGCGGCGCGGCCTTCGTCTATGCGCTGCCCTTCGACGACGCCTTCGCCGCCATGACCGCCGAGGATTTCGTCGAGGAGGTGCTGCACAAGGGCATCGGCGCGAAGCACCTGGCCTGCGGACCGGACTTCGCCTTCGGCCACCGTCGCGGTGGCGACGTCGCCTTCCTGGCGCGCGAAGCCGAGAAGCGCGGCATGGGCCTGTCCATCGTCCCGCCCGTCCAGCATGACGGGGAGGCGATCTCCTCCACCCGCATCCGCCGCCTGTTGCAGGACGGATACCCGGAGCGCGCCGCCGAAAAGCTCGGCCGGCCTTGGGAAATTCGCGGCACGGTGGTGCATGGCGACAAGCTCGGCCGCGTGCTGGGCTGGCCGACCGCGAATATCTGGATCGGGCGGCACCTGGAACCGGCGCGCGGCGTCTATGCCGTGACCGTCGCCCTGCCCGACGGGTCCGAGGCCAAGGGCGTCGCCAATGTCGGCCGGCGCCCGACCCTCGGCGGCGATCCCGAGACGCGGCTCGAAACCTTCATCTTCGACTTCGACGGCAATCTCTACGACCAGGAGATCGGCGTGCGGCTGGTGCGCTTCCTGCGTCCGGACGCGAAATTCGCGGGGCTCGAGGAGCTGAAGGTCGCGATCGCGCAGGATGTCGAGGACGCCAAGGCCGCGCTGGGGTGAAGCGGCCGGCGCCTATCGGACCGAGATGGCGATGGTGAAGCGTTCGGACGAAAGGGACCGGAACAGCTGGCTGACGCGAACGCGGTAGCTGCGCCGCTCGGTCGTGAAGGTCAAATCATCCCGTCCGTCGGCGACGCCATCGACGCCAATGATGATGTTGCGGCCGGCTGTCACCCGCAGTCGTGCTGTCTGACCGGCCCCGGTGGCGAGGCTGTAGCAGAGGACATCCTCGGGCGACGCAATGCCCGTTATGGTTGTTCCGGTTGCGCCGCGCGGGAAGCGGATATCGCTGCAAGGAGCCTGGGCATGGCCCGACGCCGTCCAGGCGAGGACGACCGCCCCCCACAGCCATGCGCCATGTCGCGGCATCGCGGGCCTCCCGAAATGTTCAACAGGAGGAGAACCCGAATCCGGCCGGCAGCCCAAGCAGCAAGAACATGATTTCGCCCCGGCCGGTCAGGCGGCCGGCGCGTGGGGGAGGGGGGACCCCAATGCGCGCATGCCGGGGCAAGGCGCCCCGCTCAGCGCGCCAGCCCCAGCCCTGCCAGGTATTCCGCCGCCTGCCGGATGCGCCCCTTGTCGCGCAGCTCGATCATCAGCCGGGGCATTGTCTCCAGCGTGGCGAGGGCCGCGAAGACCGCCGTCCAGCGGATATTGCCCTCGCCCGGGGGCCAGTGCCGGTCGGCATAGCCGTCGGTGTCCTGAAGATGGACATGGTCCAGCAGGTCGCCCGCCGCGGTGATGAAGTAGTCCGGCGGCGGCGCGCCGGTGGACCCGTGGGCGTAGTTGGCATGCCCGGTATCGACCGACAGCTTCACCGAGGGCAGCCCGATCGACAGCGCGAGATGGGCGCGGTCCCGTGGGTCCTTGTCCTCGATGTTCTCGATGACCAGGGTGACGCCCAGTGCCTCGGCCCGACGGGCAGCGGGCAGCAGCGTGTCATGGGCGTGCGCGGTGACCTCCGCCCGCGCCTTGTGGTCCATGTCGAGGTTGTTGTGCATCCAGGTCGTGTAGGGGCTGTGGACGACCATCTGGGTCGCGCCCGTCTCGGCACAGGCATCGAGGCCCTGGTCGAGACGCCTGCGCACCACGGCGCGGATCTCGGGGTCCGGGGAGGCGATGGAGAAGCCCCAGAACGGTCCGTGCAGGCCGAGCCGGCCGGTGTGGCCGGCCAGCATCTCCCGGGCGCGGGCGGCGCGGTCCTTCCAGTCCGGCGCGTCCAGCACCTCGGCGAAGCAGAAATCCTGCAGCTCGACGTCGCGCTGGTCGGCGAGGATCCATTCGCGATAGGCAGGCAGGCTGGCGATCGGCAGGCAGGCGCCGAGAACGGGACGCGGATCGGCCGGCATGGGGGGTTCCCTGGATGCGGATGCATCCCTTGTCGCCGGCTGGCCGGGCCGGGCCAAGGAACCGTATGGCGATGATTACGTGACGTCCGCATGACTGCCGCCGTGGCGGCCCGGCTTGACGGGCGGGCAGGCCCCTCCGCATATGCGCGCCATGGCTTGGGACGCGCATGCGCGAATTATCGACCCGGCCCTCGCTTGAGGGTCGGGTACTGCCGCACGCCACCCCCATGACCCGCCGCCGCGCCCCCACGCCCCGCCCGCCGGCGCACCGAGACAGGC
Organism: Roseomonas alba; assembly: GCF_019430885.1. Classification (GTDB taxonomy): domain Bacteria; phylum Pseudomonadota; class Alphaproteobacteria; order Acetobacterales; family Acetobacteraceae; genus Neoroseomonas; species Neoroseomonas alba. The sequence goes on from NZ_JAHYBZ010000012.1 coordinate 8,238, forward strand.
TCCCATGACCGACAGCCCCGCCGAGGCCCGCGACTACCGCAGCACCGTCTTCCTGCCGAAGACGCCCTTCCCGATGAAGGGCGACCTGCCCAAGCGGGAACCGGCGATGCTGGAACGCTGGGCGAAGCTCGGCCTGTGGCAGAAGCTGCGGGCGCAGTCCGCGGGCCGCGAGACCTTCGTCCTGCATGACGGCCCGCCCTATGCCAACGGCAACCTCCATATCGGCCACGCGCTGAACAAGATCCTCAAGGACGTGATCAATCGCGGCGCGCAGATGGCGGGCTTCGACGCCAACTATGTGCCGGGCTGGGACTGCCACGGCCTGCCGATCGAATGGAAGGTCGAGGAGGAGTACCGCGCCAAGGGCCGCGACAAGGATGCGGTGCCGGTGCTCGATTTCCGCGCCGAATGCCGCGCCTATGCGACGCATTGGCTGAACGTGCAGCGGGACGAGTTCAAGCGCCTCGGCGTCTTCGGTGATTGGGACGACCGCTACGCGACGATGGACTTTGCCTCCGAGGCCGCCATCGCCGGGGAAATCGGCAAGTTCCTGCTGAACGGATCGCTCTATCGCGGCCTGCGCCCCGTGATGTGGTCGCCGGTCGAGAAGACCGCGCTGGCCGAGGCCGAGATCGAATATCATGACCATGTCTCGCCGACGCTGCATGCGAAGTTCCGCCTGCTGAAGGCGAAGGCCGAGGATCTGGTCGGTGCCGATGTGGTGATCTGGACCACCACGCCCTGGACCATGCCGGGCAATCGCGCCGTGGCCTATGGCGAGGAGATCGACTACGCGCTGGTCCATGTGGAAGGCGTCACGGAGACCTCTCTGCTGAAGGTCGGCGACCGGCTGCTGGTGGCGCTGCCCCTGCTGCCCGCTTTCGAGAAGGACGCCGGCATCGGCGCGCACACGGTCACGCGCGTCTTCAAGGGCACGGAGCTGGAAGGGGCCATCGCGGCGCATCCGCTGCGCGGTGCCGGTTACGACTTCGACGTGCCCCTGCTGCCGGGCGACTTCGTCACCACCGATGCCGGTACGGGCTTCGTGCACATCGCCCCGGGCCATGGTGAGGACGACTTCAACCTCGGCCGGCAATACGGATTGCCGATCCCCGAGACGGTGAACGACGACGGCACCTTCACCCACCACGCGCCGGGCTTCGAGGGGCTGCACGTCTTCAAGGCCCACACAGCCGTCTATGACGCGATGCGCGCCGCCGGCACGCTGGCCGCGACCGGCAAGCTGACGCACAGCTACCCGCATTCCTGGCGGTCGAAGAAGCCCGTGATCTTCCGCGCGACGCCGCAGTGGTTCATTGCCATGGACGATGGCAACGCCATCCGGACCAAGGCGCTGAAGGCGATCGACGAGACCTATTTCGTCCCCGACGCCGGTCGCAACCGCATCGGTTCCATGGTCGCCGCGCGGCCGGACTGGTGCATCTCCCGCCAGCGCGCCTGGGGCGTGCCCATCCCGGTCTTCGTGTCGAAGCAGTCGGGCGAGCCGCTCCGCGACCCCGAGATCATCGAACGCGTCGTCGCGGCCTTCCGCGATGAAGGCGCGGACGCCTGGTACAAGCCCGGCGCGGCCGCCCGCTTCCTCGGCCCCGATCGCGATCCCAAGCTCTATGAGCAGGTGATGGACATCGTCGATGTGTGGTTCGAGTCCGGCTCGACCCACGCCTTCGTCCTGCCGCCGCGCAAACTGCCCTTTCCGGCGGACCTGTACCTGGAGGGTTCGGACCAGCATCGCGGCTGGTTCCATTCCTCGCTGCTGGAATCCGTCGGCACGAACGGCGTCGCACCGTTCAAGGCGATCCTCACTCACGGCTTCACGCTCGACGAGCAGGGCCGGAAGATGTCCAAGTCGCTCGGCAACACCACGGCGCCGCAGGACGTCCTGAAGCAGTATGGGGCCGATATCCTGCGGCTGTGGGTGATGAATACCGATGTCACCGAGGACCAGCGCATCGGGCCGGAGATCCTGAAGCAGCAGGCGGAACTCTATCGCCGCATCCGCAATACGCTGCGCTGGCTGCTCGGCAGCCTCGAGGGCTTCAGCGAGGCCGAGACCGTCCCCTATGACGAGCTCCCCGAGCTGGAGCGCTGGGTGCTGCATCGCGTGACGGAGCTGGATGCCAAGATCCGCGCGGCCTCCGAACCGCATTCGGCCACGCGCTTCGCCTGGACCGGCGTCTATCCCGAGATCCACAATTTCTGCGCCACGGACCTCTCGGCCTTCTATTTCGACATCCGCAAGGATGCGCTCTATTGCGACCGGCCGGATTCCGCGCGCCGGCGCGCGGCGCGCACCGTGCTCGACATCCTGCATCGCTGCCTGTGCACCTGGCTCGCCCCGGCGCTGGTCTTCACGGCGGAGGAAGCCTGGCTCGCCCGCTTCCCGGATGAGGAGGGCAGCGTCCATTTCCTCGACTACGCCTTCGTGCCGGAGGGGTGGAAGGATGAGGCGCTGGCGGCGAAGTGGGCGGAAATCCGGGCGATCCGAGGCGCCGTGACGGGTGTTCTGGAAACATATCGGCGGGAGGGCGCCATCGGCTCCAGCCTGCAGGCGAAGCCGTCCCTGCTGCTGCCGATGGAGCAGCTCAACCTCCTGACTCCGCAGGAATGGGCAGAGGTCTGCATCGTCTCCGACATGGAAGTGCACCGTTCGGACGCGGCGGCGGCAGGCGCGCCGCCCGCCGTCGGCTTCAATCCCGCCCCTGGCATGAAATGCGCCCGCTGCTGGCGCGTCCTGCCCGAGGTCGGCGCCTCCGCGAAGCACCCCACTCTCTGCCTGCGCTGCGAGGACGCCGTGGAGGCCCTGGCGTGACGGCGGGGTCCGGGACAACTCGGGGGGAGAGGGGGCGGCGTCCCCTCATCGCCGCCTGCCGATGAGCCTCCGCCTCGGCCTTCCGGTTGCCGCCGGCATCCTGGTTTCGGATCAGCTCAGCAAATGGTGGATCCTCGAGGTCGCCCGCCTGCCCGAGGTCGGCCGCATCCCCCTGTTCGAGGCCGGGCCCTTCAGCCTCGACCTCACCATGGTCTGGAACCGCGGCGTCACCTTCGGGATGTTCGCCGGGGAGGGGCCCTGGCACCACCTGGCGCTGGCCCTGGTCGCCGCGGCCATCGTCGCCTTCCTCATCCGCTGGATGGCGCGGGCCGAGAACCGCCTGACCGCCATCGCCCTGGGCGCCGTCGCCGGCGGGGCCATCGGGAATGTGATCGACCGGGTCCGCTTCGGGGGCGTCGTCGATTTCGTGGACGCTGCCGGCTGGGGCTGGCACTGGTATGTCTTCAACATCGCCGACGCCGCCATCGTCTGCGGCGTGATCGCCCTGGTCGCGGATGCCTTGTTCCGGCCAAAGCCGCGGCCTAAGGAAGGGACATGAGGATGCGCCTCCCCCCCGCCCTTGCCACCCTGGCCCTCGCCGCGCTGCTGCCGGCCTGTGGCGACAGCACCGCCCGGACCCTCGGCCTGGTGCGCGACGCGCCGGACGAGTTCCAGGTGACCACCCGCGCGCCGCTGTCCATGCCGCCCGACATGACGACGCTGCCGACGCCGCGCCCAGGTTCCCCGCGGCCGCAGGAACGGTCCAGCCGTCAGCAGGCCGAAGCGCTGCTGTCCCCTGGCCTCGCGCTGAATGACCCGCGCCGCGCACCTGGCGCCCAGGCCTCGGTTGGGGAGAACGCCCTTCTGCAGCGCGCTGGCCCCACCGCCCCGGACGACATCCGCCGTCGGGTGGATGAGGAGAGCCTGCGGCTCGACCAGCCGGACCGCAGCTTCACCGACCGCCTGATCTTCTGGCGCGACCCGCCGCCACCGGGCACCCCGGTGGACGCGACCCGCGAATCGCAGCGCATCCGGGAGAACGCGGCACTCGGCCGGGATGTCGAGAACGGCGAGACCCCGGTGGTGCAGCCGCGCCAGCGGACCTTCTTCGAATGGCTGGGGTTCTGAACGGCTGACGGTGGGGCGGCTTCGCGCATATGCCGCGGCGGGGTGGGGCTTTGCCCTTCCCCGAAACCACACCCCAGCAAAGGCCGAAAGGCCTTTGCAAACCCCGATCTGGCGTCGGGCACCGCTGGCAGCATGACGCCGAAGCCCGCATGAGCGGACCAAAGGCGCTGGCGAGGGCGACACTTTCGCTCAGGGTCCAGGGGCACCGGCCACCAGGTGCAGCGCGACGTGCTCTGACACGTGTCCACCCTTTGCGCCGCCGCGATCCGCCTGGCGCCAGGGCTCGGTTTCTGAAGGCCTTGCGACCATTGGCGCAGTAAGGCTTGGAGAGGGGCAGACCCCTTTCCAAGCCTCACCCGATGACCAAGGCCGGTTTCCGCCGCCATACACTTCCGTAAGTCCGCTTCCCCTGTTGCGCTCGCGGCCCCATCTTGGCCCCATGCCCGAGATGACCCGTCGCACCACGCTCTGTGCCGCCGCCGCGCTCGCCGCCGCGACCCCGGCCGCCCGCGCCACCGCCCAGACCGCAACGCCCGCTGCCGCACCCGAGGCGCCGCTGTTCGGTGCGAAGATCTGGAAGCTCGGCAACGGGCTGACCGTCGCCTACGTCGAGAATCGGCGCGCGCCGGTCATCGCGCAGTACCTCTACTATTCGGCTGGTGCGGGTGAGGACCCGGCCGGCCGCTCGGGCGTGGCGCATTTCCTCGAGCACATGATGTTCAAGGGCAGCCCGCACGTGCCCTCGGGTGTGCTGTCGCGGCGCGTGGCGCGGGAGGGTGGGAATGACAACGCCTTCACCTCGCGCGACGTCACCGCCTATTACCAGCAGGTCGAAGCCTCCCGCCTGCCGATGATCATGCAGATGGAGGCGGACCGCTTCGCCGCCGCACTGATCCCGGCCGACGAGCTCGAAAGCGAGCGGAGCGTGGTGCTGGAGGAACGACGCCAGCGCACCGATTCGAACCCCCGCGCCCGGTTCCAGGAGGCCTTCCGCGCCGCGCTGTGGGGCCCGCAGACTTGGCCCGGGCGGCCGATCATCGGCTGGGCCGACGAGATCCGCGCCATCACCCGCGACGACCTGGTCGGCTTCCACCAGCATTTCTACGCCCCGCAGAACGCGACGCTGGTGATTTCCGGCGCGGTGCCGGAGGACCAGGTGCGCGCCCTGGTCGAGGAGCACTACGGCCCGGTCCCCACCCGCGCCGTGCGCCACCGCGACCGCGCCGCACCGCCGACCGCCGCCCATGAACCCCGCCTCGTCACCCGTGAGCCCCAGGCGCGCGAGGCGCTGCTGCTGCGCGCCTGGATGGCGCCGTCCCTGACCACGCCACGGGCCGAGATGAGCCTGCCGCTGGAAGTGCTGGCGCATCTGCTCGGCGGTGGCCAAGGGTCGCGCCTGCATGCCGCGCTGGTCGAGACCGGCCTCGCGGTGTCCGCCGGCGCCTCCTACGATTCCGAGGCCTATGGCGTGACGGAATTCATGGTCTATGCCGTGCCGCGCCGCGGCGTGGCGCCGGAGCGGTTGGAGGAGGCGGCGAATGCCGCCATTGGCGGTCTGTTGCAGGATGGCCCGACCGAGGCCGAGGTCGCGCGCTCCATCCGCCAGCTTTCCGCCGGCTCACTGATGGCGCTGGACAGCTTCGGCGCCGCGCCGCGCATGCTGGGCGGCGTGCTCGCGGTCGGGCTGCCGGCCGATGTCGTGGAATACTGGCCGTCCCGGATCCGCGGCGTGACGCGCGACCAGGTCATCGCCGCGGGCCGCGCCGTGATGGGTGAGGCCGCCAACACCACAGCCTGGCTCCTGCCGGAAGGGGCCTGAACCATGGCCGACACGTTCACCCTGCCGATCCAGCGCGTCGTAGCTGGCGCCTTCACCGCCTGGCTGGTCGAGGATCATTCCGTCCCGGTCGTCTCCCTCGCCTGGGCCTGGCCGGGCGGCGCGGCGACCGACGCCACGGGCCGCGAGGGCACGGCGGCCATGGCGGCCGCCATGCTGACCGAAGGCGCGGGCGACATGCCGGCGCTGGCCTTCGCCGATGCGCTGCGCGATGCGGCGATCGGGCTGTCCTTCTCGGCCGGGCGCGACGCCTTCGACGGCAGCTTCCGCTGCCTGACCGATGCGCTGCCCGAGGCGCTGCGCCTCGCGCGGCTGGCCATGACGGCGCCGCGCATGGATGCGGATGCGCTGGAACGGGTCCGGGCACGGGCCATCGCCGGGGCGCGCACCCAGCTCGAGACGCCGCGCGGGCAGGCGGGCCGGCATTTCTGGGCAGCGGCCTTTCCCGGCCATCCGGCCGGACGGCCGGCGCATGGCACGGCGGAAAGCCTCGCCGCGATTCCGCCGGAGGCGCTGCGGGAGGCCCTGGCCGCGCAGCTTCGCCGCGGCGGGCTGCTGGTGGCCGCGGCCGGCGCCATCCGCCCGGCGGAACTGGCGCGGGTGATGGAAGATCTGTTCGGCAGCCTGCCCGCCGGCGCGCCCGCGACGCCGCCCGCATTGCCGGCCTTCACCGCCTTCGGACGGGAGGTGGTGCCGGTGCCCGGGCCGCAGTCCCAGGTGGTGTTCGGCCAGCCCGGCATCGCGCCGGACTCGCCGGATTGGGAAACGGCGCAGGTGGTGCTGCGCGTCCTCGGCGGGGGCGGCTTCTCGTCCCGCCTGATGGAAGCGGTGCGGGTGCAGCGCGGGCTGACCTATGGCATCGGCGTCGGGCTCGACACGCTGTTCGGCGGCGGCGTCGTGACGGGCGGCTTCGCCACCGAGAACGGCAAGGTCGCCGAAGCCCTGCAGGTCACGCGCGACGTCTGGGCGGACCTCGCGCAGCAGGGCCCGACCGAGGCGGAGCTGGAGGAGGCCGTCGCCTACCTCACCGGCTCCCTGCCGCTGCAATTCACCGACAGCCGGCGGATCGCCGCCACGCTGCTGGCGATGCAGCGCAACAAGCGCGCGATCGACTGGCTGGACGGACGCAACGCCCGGCTGCGGGCGATCACGCGGGCGGATGCCGCGCGCGTCGCGACCTCGCTGTTGCAGCCGGAGGCGCTGGCGGTGACCGTGGCGGGGCAGCCGGTGGGGTTGTGAGGACGCACCCCGCCCTGCCTCACCGGCAGATCGCGTCGTAACCCGCCACGGCCGGAACGTCGTTGTCGCCGACCGTGGTGACGTTCAGCGTGCCGGCCGTGCCGCGATAGGTGAAGCCGCAGAAGCCGAAGCCCGTGCCGGAGCAATCCTCGACCTCGGGGAGGCCGCGCCGGACCAGCTCCGTCACGCGTGGGTCGTTGCCTTCGCGTGGCCCGGCCGGTGGCGCCGGGGTCCAGCCGTGGCGCAGCAGCATGGCGCGCGCCTGGTCGATCGGCCGGCCGTAGATATTGGGCACCATCGCCGACCCGCCGCAGACCGGTTCCTCCGCGGCCAGCGGCTGGATCGTCAGGCCGTCGCCGGCGCCGAGGCGCAGATCGGCCACGGGCTGGCTGAGGAAATCGCCATCCCAGAGCCGCAGCGCATCCGCGCCGAAGGGGCGCAGCGTGCCGATCGCCGCCGCCCCGGCCGTCGGGGCATAGGCGATGGCCACCAGCCCGCCGGCGCGGAAGATACCGAGATTGCCGTCGCCGAGCCGGCAGGATCCGCTCGTCCCCGGTTCGATGGCGCCGACGAAGCTGACGACGTCATAGGGGCCGAGCTTCGCCTCCCGCGTCACCGCCCATCCGGCCGCGGCGACCTGGCGGCCCGCCTCGGTGCGCGGCGCCGAGAGCAGGTGGCGGCATAAGTCAGCCCCGCGCATGGCGGGCGCCCGCGGCAGGCGCTGCAACGGCACGAAGCGCAGGGCCGGGATGTCCGAGCGGATGGCGGGCGCGGGCTGCGCCGCCGCAGGCTGTCGCAGCAGGGGCGTGGCCAGCACTGCGGCCAGGAGGAGAAGGCGCTTCATCATCGTATCACCGTGATAGCGGCTGGCTTGGTGCATTAGCGATGCGGCCATGCGGCCGACCGCGCGACGAACCGCTTCATGGCACTTCATGGACAGCCTTGGCAGAGGATCGTGAGCGCCCGCGCATGCTGGCGCCTTGGGGGTGCCACATCCCGCCGGTTGAATGCAGGATGCGGGTGATTGTGACGCCCTCGACCGGATAGCCGCGCAACAGGAACCGCCATGACGCTTGACGATGCCTGGTCCACCTTCGCCGCGCTCGCCCGCAGGCCCGGCGCGGCGGCCGTCCGGCCGCTCTTCGCGGCGGATCCGGACCGTGTGGCGCGCATGACGCACCGCGCCGGGGACCTGCTGCTCGACCAGTCCCGCACGGCCATCGGCCCCGAGGTGCAGGCCACCCTTATCGCCCTGGCGCGGGCCGCCGGTGTCGAGGGCTTCCGCGATGCGATGGCGGGCGGCGAGACGGTGAACGTGACCGAGGGCCGCGGTGCGTTGCACATGGCGCTGCGCATTCCCGACGGAGCGCCCGCCTATCCGCCCGGCTGGGGCGAACGCCCCGCCAGCAAGGTCGGCAGCATCCAGACCAACGCCGCCTGGAACCAGGCGCGCCAGACCCGCGAGCGCATGCAGGTCTTCACCGAGGCCGTGCATGCCGGCGCCATCCGCAGCGCCACCGGCCAGACCTACACGGACGTGGTGAATATCGGCATCGGCGGGTCGGATCTCGGCCCGGCGATGGTCGCCCGCGCGCTGTGGACCCCGGCCTGCCCGCTGCGCGCCCACTACCTCGCCAATGTCGACGCCCATGCCTGGGAGGCGATGCATCATCGCCTCGATCCCGCGCGGACGCTGGTCCTCATCGCCTCCAAGACCTTCACGACGCAGGAGACGATGACCAATGCCCGGCTGGTCCGCGCCTGGATGGCGGCGACCATGGGCGAAGAGGGTGCGGCCTCCCAATTCGTTGCCCTGTCCACCAACCTGAAGGGCGCGGCGGAATTCGGCATCCCGGAAGACCGCGTCTTCGGTTTCAGCGACACGGTAGGCGGGCGCTTCAGCCTGTGGAGCGCGATCGGGCTGTCGGTCGCGCTCGCGCTCGGCTGGAACGCCTTCGACCGGCTGCTCGCCGGCGCGCGGGTGATGGACGAGCATTTCCTCGCCGCGCCGCTCGAGTCGAACCTGCCGGTGCTGATGGCGCTCGCCGAGGTGTGGCACGTGAACGGCCTCGGCTACCCGTCGCGCGCCGTGCTGCCCTATGACGAGCGTCTGGCGCGCTTTCCCGCGCATCTCCAGCAGCTTGAGATGGAAAGCCTCGGCAAGGCGGTGGGCGTGGATGCGCAGCCGGTGGCGCACGGGACCGGCCCCGTGGTGTTCGGCGAGCCGGGCACCAATGCGCAGCATTCCTTCATGCAGCTGATCCATCAGGGGCCGACCCCGGTTCCGGTGGATTTCATCCTGGTCGCCAAGCCCGACCACGCGCATCCGGACAGCCACCGCAAGCTGCTCGCCAACGGTCTGGCGCAGGCGGAGACGCTGCTGGTCGGCAAGACGCTCGAACAGGTGCGCGCCGAGATGACGGAAGCGGGCGCGAGCGAGTGGCAGGTCGCGACGATCGCGCCGCACCGCGTCTTCACGGGCGATCGGCCGAGCAACGTCCTGCTGATCCCGCATTTGGACGCCTTCACCCTTGGACAGCTCGTCGCGCTGTATGAGCACAAGGTCGCCTGCCTGGGCGCGCTGTGGGGGATCAATCCCTTCGATCAGTGGGGCGTGGAACTGGGCAAGGTCGTCGCGGGGAGGACCCTGGCGCGGCTGGAAGGCCGCACCGCCATCGTCGATCGGGCGACGGACGCGCTGGTGGCCGAGATTCTGCGGCTGCAAGGGCAGGGATGAGGCGACGGTTGCGCCCCGGAATGGGGTGCTGCCATCCCTCGGGCGCGACGATGCGGAAGACGCGGCTGATGAGGGTGCCCGATGCTTGCGCGGTCGCAGTTGGAGGGGCGCCACCCCTCCAAGCCACCCCGCCAAGTGCTTGGAGCACTTGGAACGCAGTCTCTTGGCGTTGGGCACGAAGCGCTTCCGGATCCCTCGCAGCGCCTTGCGTGCGCAAGAGCCAGTCTCGGCGCCATTCTGCCTGCCGCGCAAAGCACCAGGTTGAGGTTTCCAACGGCCCTTCGGCCTTTGGCGGGGAGGTTCCGAGAGGTGTAGAGCCCCTCTCGGTTCCACAGTGCAATAATGGGCGCGATCGGGCGCACCTTTCGCGCGAAAGACCCGATCGCGGCGCCATGCCGACCATCGCGCCCAGCCGCAGGCCGGGGCGTCCGGGAGCCCGTCGGTCCTCGTTGAGGGATGAAGCGGTGCTTCGCCGAAGGAAGGGCCAAGCCTCGTCTCGGCCCACCAGCGGGCCATGACATACCAGCGCCTGCTCTTTGCCGCGCTGGCCCTGGTCATCACTGCCGGCCTGTTGTGGCTGCTGGTCGCCGCCCTCGCGCCCGGTGGCTGGACGCCGTGGGAGGTGCTGATCCTTCTCTGCTTCCTCGGCACGGTGCCCTGGAGCGCTCTGTCGGCCGCGAATGCGCTGGCCGGCCTGGCGATCCTTCTGATCGCGCGCGATCCGGCCGCGGCGGTGCTGCCGCAGCTCCGCGCCGCGCGGCCCGGGCCGCCGCGGGGCTGCACCGCCGTCGCCATCTGCATCCGCAACGAGGCCATGGACGCCGTCCTGCCGCCGCTGGCACGGCTGATGGACGGATTGCCGGCGGACCGCTTCGCGCTGTGGGTGCTGTCGGACACGCCCGCCGGCGATGCGGCGGAGACCGAGGAGGCCGCCTTTCGCGCCTTCGCGGCAAACCGCCCCAACGCGCGGTACCGCCGCCGCACGACGAATGAAGGGTTCAAGGCCGGTAATGTGATGGACTTCCTCGATCATCACGGGGAGGGGCTCGACTATTTCCTTTGCCTCGATGCGGATTCCGAGATGACGCCGGCCGCGGTGCTGCGGCTGGTCGCGATCCTGGAGGCCGATCCGAAGCTCGCCATCGTGCAGCAGCTCATCCACGGGCGACCGGCGACGGCGGCCTTCCCGCGGCTGTTCCAGTTCGGCATGCGGCAGGGGATGCGAACCTGGGCGACAGGGCAAGCCTGGTGGCAGGGGGATGAGGGGCCCTATTGGGGACACAACGCTGTCATCCGCATCGCGCCGTTTCGCGACCACTGCCGGCTTGACCCGTTGCCGGACGGGTCGCCCATCCTCTCGCACGACCAAGTGGAGGCGACGCGGCTGACGGCAGCCGGATGGAAGGTGCGCGTCCTGCCCGACGACACGGGCAGTTCCGAGGGCAACCCGCCCACCTTCGGCGATTTCGTCACGCGCGACCTGCGCTGGGCGGGGGGCAATATGCAGTACCTCGCGCTGCTGCGCCTGCCGGGGCAGACCTGGATGGCGCGCTGGCAATTGGTGCAGGCGATGCTGCTCTTCGCCGGCGCGCCGCTGTGGTGCGGGATCCTGCTGCTCGCCGCCATCAATGCGCTGACCGGCGGCGGCGCGACGACCCCGACCGGCTGGCTGATCCTGCTGATGGGGGCGACCTGGCTGTGCCACTACGCGCCCAAGCTCGCCGGCTATGCGGAGATGCTCATCAAGCCCGGCCTGGCGGAACTCTATGGTGGCCGTGGCGGCGTGCTGCGCAGCGCGGCGGCCGAGATCGCCTTCACGACCCTGATGGAACCGGCGCGGCTGATGGCGCAGTCACTGTTCCTGCTGGCGCTGCCCTTCGGGCTGAAGGTGGGCTGGGTGCCGCAGAACCGGGCCGATCGCGGCGTGTCCTGGGCCGATGCGGCGCGGCAGTTCCGGGCGCCGACGCTGGCGGGACTGGTGCTGATGGTCACCTTCGCGGCGGCCTCGCCGCTCGCGCTGATCCTGGCGTTGCCGGTACTGGCCTCGCTGGTGCTCGCCATTCCCTTCGCGGTGGTGACCGCGGATGCCGGTCTCTCCGCCTGGCTGCGGCAGGAAGAAATCTGCGCTTTCCCGGAAGAAATCGTGCGCCGGATGGCCTAGATACCAGCCATGTTCCATTTGCGCCGGGCGCTGCGGGCGCCGCTCCTGCTGCTGGCCTTCCTCTGGGTCGTGTTCGAGGAAACGATTTGGCACTGGGCCACCTGGCTCGGCGGGCAGATCGCGCGGCTGCCGATCTTCAAGGGGCTGGAACGGCTGGTGCTGCGGCTCGATCCGCACATCGTGCTGCTGCTGTTCGTGGTCCCCTTGCTCGGGCTGATTCCGCTGAAATTCGCCGCGGTCTGGCTGATCGGCGGCGGGCATCCCATGAAGGGGGTGCTGCTGCTGCTGGGGGCGAAGTTCCTGGGCACGGCGATGTCCGCCCATCTTTACGCAGTGGCCGAGCCGAAGCTGATGCAGATCCCGCTTTTCGCACGGAGCCGGAACTTCATTGTTGCACTGCTGGCGCGGGCGCACGCCTATCTCGATGCCTCGCCGAGCTGGCAGGCGGCACGGCACGCGGTCCGGCAGGCCAAGACGATGATCCGTGCCATGGTCCTGGGCGGAGGCCCCGGGCTGATCGACCGCGTGCGGGCCGTGCGCGCGCAGTGGCGACGCCGGGCATGACGGCGCGGCTGCGGCTCTATGCCGCCATGTCCCTGGACGGCTACCTGGCCGATGCGGAGGGCGGCGTCGGCTGGCTCGCGCCCTTCGATGCCCAGGATTACGGGATGCAGGGCTTCCTGGGCGGCATCGGCGCGATCCTGACCGGGCGCGCGACCTATGACCAGGTGCGCGGTTTCGACACTTGGCCCTATGCCGGCAAGCGGGTGGTGGTGCTGACGCATCGTCCGCTCGACGCCGATGCGCCGGCGGGAGTCGAGACCGCCTCCGGCGCGCTGGATGACCTCGTCGCGCGGCTGAAGGCAGAGACCGCCGCGGGCGACATCTGGTTGCTCGGCGGGGCGGCCGTCGCGCAGGCGGCGCTGGCGCAGGGGCTGGTGGACACGCTTGAACTTTTCGTCATTCCCCTGACGCTCGGCGCCGGCATTCGGCTGTTCGCCACGGAAGGGCCGGGCGCCGCCTGGGCCCTGACCGCGGCGCGGCCCTTCCCGAACGGCGTGGTCGAACTGGACTATCACCGCCCCTGACGGCGAGTGGATCGCGCCGGCGGATCATGCAAGGCTTCCCGCAAGCACAAGGGAAGCGTTGCCATGCCGAAACAGGCCACAAGGGTTGATGCCGTCATCGTCGGCGCCGGATTCGCCGGGCTCTACATGCTGCACAGGTTGCGCGGCCTCGGCCTGTCCGCGATCGTGCTGGAGGCGGGCGAGGATGTCGGTGGCACCTGGTACTGGAACCGCTATCCCGGCGCGCGCTGCGACGTCGAGAGCATGCAGTATTCCTACTCCTTCGACGAAGCCTTGCAGCAGGACTGGCGCTGGTCGGAACGCTATGCAACGCAGCCCGAGATCCTGCGCTACGCCAACCACGTCGCCGATCGCTTCGACCTGCGGCGCGACATCCGCTTCGACGCGCGTGTCAGCGCGGCGCGATACGATGAGGCCGCGTCCCTGTGGCACCTGATGCTGCAGGATGGCAGCAGCGTCACCGCGCGCTTCTGCATCATGGCGACGGGCTGCCTGTCGAGCGCGAAGCGGCCGGAGATCCCGGGCCTCGATGACTTCCGGGGCCCCGCCTACCACACGGGTCACTGGCCGCATGACCCGGTGGACTTCACCGGGCTGCGCGTGGGCGTGATCGGCACGGGGTCGTCCGCGATCCAGTCCATCCCGGTCATCGCGGCGCAAGCCGCGCAGGTCACCGTCTTCCAGCGCACGCCGAATTTCAGCGTGCCCGCGCATAACCGCCCGATCGACGAGGCCTATGAGCGATCCTGGAAGGATGACTACGCGGCGCGGCGGCGCCATGCGCGCACGCTGCGCACGGGCATCGACTACCCATTGAATCCGCTCTCCGCGCTGGAGGTCAGCGCGGAGGACCGTGAACGCCAATACGAGACATCCTGGGCGGCCGGCGGCACCGCCTTCATGGCGGCCTTCTCCGACCTGCTGCGCGATGAGGACGCCAACGCCACCGCGCGCGACTTCGTCCATCGCCAGATCCGCCGCATCGTGCAGGATCCGAAGACGGCGGATCTTCTCTGCCCGACCAACCATCCGATCGGCACCAAGCGCATCTGCGTGGACACGGACTACTACGCCACCTTCAACCGGCCGAATGTCCGCCTGGTCGATCTGCGCGCGACGCCGATCGACCGCATCACCGAACACGGCCTGCGCACGACCACCGAGGACTTCTCCTTCGACGCGCTGGTGCTCGCGACCGGTTTCGATGCGATGACGGGCGCGCTGCTTGCCATCGACATCGCCGGGCGGGGCGGCGTGACGCTGCGGGACGCCTGGGCGGATGGTCCCGTCTCCTATCTCGGCCTGATGGTTGCGGGATTTCCCAATCTCTTCACCATCACCGGGCCGGGCAGCCCATCCGTGCTCAGCAACATGATGGTGTCCATCGAACAGCATGTGGACTGGATCGCCGATGCGCTCGCCGCGATGCGCGCGCGCGGCGCGACGAGCATCGAGGCCGCGCCCGACGCGCAGGACGACTGGGTGCGGCAGGTCGCCGAGGTCGGGGCGTCTACGCTCTATCCGCGCGCCAATTCCTGGTACATGGGCGTGAACGTGCCCGGGAAGCCGCAGGTCTTCATGCCCTATGTCGGCGGTGTCGGCACCTATCGCGAGATCTGTGACGATATCGCCGCGCGCGGCTATGCAGGCTTCCGCCTGACCGCCGCGCCCGAAGCCGCCGCGGCGGAGTGACGGAGAGACCATGCCCCTCGATCCCGGCGCGCAGAGCGTCCTTGATCTGATTCGCGACAGCGGCCGGCCGGCCCTGCACACCCTGACACCGGACCAGGCGCGCGAGGTCTCCATCGCTGCCGCACCCGTGCTGCAACCCGATCCGCAGGAGGTCGCCGAGGTCGAGGATCTGACCTGCCCTGGCCCCGCCGGGCCGATCCCGCTGCGGCGCTATCGCGGGATCGGCACCGATCCGGCGGCCGTCCTGCCTTGCCTCGTCTTCCTCCATGGCGGCGGCTGGGTCATCGGCACTCTCGGTACCTACGACCAGGTGTGCCGAAGCCTCGCCAACCATCTCGGCGCCTGCGTGATCTCGGTGGATTATCGGCTCGCGCCGGAACACCGCTTCCCCGCGGCGGTCGAGGATTGCGCAGCCGCGCTGCACTTCATCGCCGCCGAGGCCACCTCCCTGCGCATTGCCCCCGGGCGCATCGCGGTCGGCGGCGATTCCGCGGGCGGCAATCTGTCCGCCGTCATGGCGCTGATGGGGCGCGATGGCGCGGTTCCGGCACCGTGCTTTCAGGTCCTGTTCTATCCGGTGACGGACCTCGCCGCGGAGGCGCGATCCTATGACCGCTGCATCGACCGCTATCCGCTGACCGCGACGACGATGCGCTGGTTTATCGACCACTACGCGCCGGACGTGCCCGGGCGCATCGACTGGCGCGCTTCGCCGCTGCGCGCGGCTTCGCTCGCCGGCGTGGCACCGGCCTTCGTCATGACCTGCGGCCATGATCCGCTCTGCGACGAGGGCATCGCCTATGCGCGGCGGCTGGATGCGGAAGGTGTCACCGTCACGCATCTGCATGTCGCCGACCAGATGCACGCCTATCTGACGATGGGACGCTACATCCCGACCTCGGACCTTACCCTGCGCCAGGCGGCGCTGGCGCTGCGGGCGCATTGGGAAATGTCGTAGAGGCGTGTCGGGCGCCGGCACCGTGTGAAGCGCGCCGGCCGGATTGCGACACGGCCTTGCCGCGTGGCAGTTGTGCGACTGCCCGCATCGGTGCCGCGGAAGGAACGCGAAGGGCGTCCTTCCGGAGCATCCACCGGACCGGAAGGCGAGCCTTCCGCCGCGGCTGGCCATACGGGCCCCACGACGTTCCGAACCGGGGCCCGCCGGCAGCCCTGCGGCCGAGGGGCACGAGGGTGAAGCCCTCGTGTTCTCAATGTCAGTCGCGCCCCAAGGCATGCAGGGCTGCGGCGCGTCCGACCTGCGCCGCAGCGAGTTGCGGCGCCTCCAGTAAGGCCTGGTCGAAGGTGGCGAGAGCAGCTTCCGCCTCGCCCAGGCGCAGCAGGGCTTCTCCCAGGGCGGCCAGGGCCGGCGCGTGGTGCGGGTCGACGGCGAGGATCCGCCGTGCACGTTCCGCCGCATCGTCAGGGCGGGCCATCTCCCGCAGGATGTGGGACTCCTCCATCAGGCCGGGCCGGTCGTCGTCGTCGAGGTCCTGGGCGCGCCGGGCCTCCACCAGAGCTTCATCATACCGGCCGATCTGGCGCAGCAGGGCGGAGGAAAGAAGATGCGCCCAGGGGCTGTTCGGATCGAGGTCCAGGCCAAGCTTCTGCGCGGCGAGCGCCTCCTCGGGCCGATGGAGCGCCTGCAATGCCTGGGCGCGGCCGTAGTGGCCCGCAGCATAACTGGGCTGGGACTGAACGAGCCCGTCCATCATGGCGAGACCTTCCTCCGGCCGCCCGCCACGGACCAGGGAGCGACCGATGAGATAGGTCAGCGTTGCCTGCGTCTCGGGGTCGCGCGCGCGCCGGCGCAGTTCGAGCAGCCGGTCGCGGATCTCAGCCTCCTCGATGTCGAGCTGCGCGACATGCCAAGCGTAAAGCCGTGGCGAGACGACCCGCCAGACCTCCGGCGCGGCGAGGACGAGCAACTGGTCGGCGCCTTCGCTCTTCGGCACGGCAACATCGGCCACCACGCCATGGCCCGAGAGGCGCAGGCGCAGCCGGTACTGGTCGCCCGACTGCGTGATCTCCCCGGTCAGCCGCCGTTCCGGCCAGCCGAGCAGCTTGCGCGTCAGCGAGGCAAGGGAATGCAGCGACAGCCCGACGACCGGGAGATTGAGGTCCGGCGTCGAGTTCTCGAGCTCCGCGGCCGGGCGGTGCAGCGTCTCGGACAGGGTCTGTGTGGCGGCCCGGTCGATGGCATCGGCCAGCCGGGCGGCGACCACTTCCGGCGTCAGGCCGTGGTCGGCGAAGCCGGCGGGCACGGCGATCGGGGTGAATTCGATGGAATCGTTCACCGCCTCATGCACCACGAGGCCGGCCATGGTCACGCCGATCACCACCGGCAAAGCCCCGAAGACGAAGCGCGACCAGGCGTGCCAGGCACCCATGAGCAGGGACAGCCAGCCTCGCCGCGCAGGCGGCGCCGGTTCGATCGACCCCTGGGCTGGCGCGGCGTCCATGGCGCGGGAGGTAACGGCAAGCCAGTGCCGGGGGCAAGCGTCCTGACGCGGTTTTCGCGTGGCGCGGAATGGGTCTAGCCTTCGCGCAAAGGCCCCGGACCGGGCCGGGAGGAGACCAGGCCATGAAGACCACGCGGCGCATCCTTGGTGCGACGACCTTTGCCCTGCTGGCGCGCCCCGCGCTGGCCCAGTGGCAGCCGACGCGGCCGATCCGCGTGCTGGTCGGCTTCGCCCCGGGCGGTGGGACCGACATCACCACGCGCACCATCGCGGCACGCATGCAGGCGCTGCTCGGCCAGCCCATCGTGGTGGAGAACCGCCCGGGCGCCGGCGGCAACCTGGCCAGCGAGGCGACCGTCAACGCGCCGGCCGACGGCACGGCGCTGATGATGGGCACCATCGCCTCGCTGGTGATGAACCCGATCATGACGCGGCTGTCCTTCGACGTGCTGACGGACCTCACCACCATCGGCCGTTCGGTTGAGGTGACGAACTTTCTCGTCGTCGCGCCCGAGAAGCCCTGGCGGACACTGCCGGAGCTGATCGCTGCGGCGAAGGCGAAGCCGGGCGAACTGTCCTACGGGTCCTCGGGCGTCGGTGGGGCGGGGCATCTCGGCGGCGCGCTGCTCGATTCCATGGCGGGGATCGAGACGATCCACGTGCCCTATCGCGGCGGCGGGCAGCTCATCACCGATATCCTGTCCGGCAAGGTGGATTTCTCCATCGCGACGGCGGCGACGGTGCTGCCGCATATCGAGGCCGGCCGGCTGCGCGCCCTCGCCGTGCCCTCGGCCCGCCGCAGCGCGTTGCTGCCCGATGTGCCGACGGTCGCCGAGGTGGCGAACCTGCCGGGCTATGAGGTCGCGAACTGGTACGCGATGATGGGCCCGCGCGGCCTGCCGCGTCCGATCGTGGACCGGGTCAACGCCGTGCTGAACGAGAGCATGCGCGACACTGACGTCGTCGCCGCGCTGAAGGGCCACGGGCTGGAGCCGGCACCGAGCACGCCGGAGGAACTCACCGGCTTCATCGTCGCGGAGACCGCCAAGTGGCGGCCGATCATCGAGCGGGCAGGGGCGACAGCGAACTGATCCCCGGCACCAGCCGCTTCTCCAGGAAGCGGCTGATCGGCGTGGCGGTATAGGGCGCGAAGGGTCCGCGCGGCGTGAAGCCGCCGCGCCGGTACATGGCGTACGCTGCGTCGTTGCGGATGCCGACTTCGAGTAGCAGCAAGGCGATGCCGCGCTGAATCGCCAACGCCTCCGCGCCGCGCAGCAGCGCCTCGCCGATGCCCTGCCGGCGATGCGCCTCGGCGACGATCATGCGCTTCAGCTCGCCGCTGCCATCTTCGCGGTCGAACAGGGCGCAGCATCCGGCGGTGCGCCCGTCATGGCGCGCCACCAGCAGGCTGATCCCAGCACAGTCGAGCGAGGCCGGGTCTATCGCGCGGCGAAATTGGCCCGGATACAGCGCCGCCGCCACGGCATCGGAGTGCCGCAGCAGCGCCGCGACCTCCTCCCGCCGCGGCGTCTCGACCGCGACGGTGATCACCGGCCGTGGAAGACCGGCTTGCGCTTCTCGTTGAAGGAGGCGATGCCCTCGCGCCGATCCTCGGTGCCGACGAGCTGGTTGTAGCATTCCACCTCGAAGCGCAGCGCGGTGCGGATGTCCATCTGCAACCCGAAATGCATCGACCGCTTGGCCTGGCGCACCGACAGCGGCGCGTTGCGCGCGATGGTGCGGGCGGTGTCCATCACGGCCTCGGTCAGTTCCTCGCGCGTCGCGAGGACGCGGTTCAGGATGCCCCAGTCGAGCGCATCCTGGGCGCTGAAGGGACGGGCCGTGAGGATGATCTCCTTCGCGCGCCGCTCGCCCACGATGCGCGGCAGGGTCTGCGTGCCGCCGGCGCCGGGCATGATGCCGATCGCCGCCTCGGTCAGCGCGAAGCGCGCGCCCGCCACGCCATAGGCGAAGTCCGAGGCGAGCACCATTTCGAGCCCGCCCGCATAGGCATGGCCCGAGACGGCGGCGACGATCGGGATCGGGCAATCGAGCTGCGACCAATAGGCGCGCTCGAAGATCTCGTGCTGGTGGCGCCAGGCCGCATCGGTCATGCCGTTGCGTTCCTTGAGGTCACCGCCGCCGCAGAAGGCCTTCTCGCCGGCGGCGGCGAAGACGATGCAGCGCGTGTCGCCCGGCTCGGCGGTGATGCCCGTCCAGACCGCGTGCAGGTCACGCCCCATCTGCGTGTTCAGGGCGTTCGAGACATGCGGGCGATTCAGCCGAACCACCAGCACATGCGGTTCGGGCGCTTCGAGCTGCAGGGTCTCGTAATGGGGCAGGGTCACGGACGGCTTCTCCTCGGTGATGATTCGATTGGCCGCACCGTGCGACGGGACGAGCGTCCTGTCAGCACCCCATCGTCATGGGATCGCAACTCGATTGTCGCAGGGCCATCATCGTCGTCTGGCATGGCGGGCCGAAACGCGGAGCCCCTGCCATGACCCTGACCCGACGCGGCCTTCTCGGCGCGAGCCTTGCCGTTCCCCTGGCGCAGGAGGCGGCATCCCAGTCCCAGCCCGGCCAGCGCCCGCTGCTGCGCGTTGCGGTGCCGGAAGTGCCGCCGACCCTGGAGCCGGCGCGGGAACTGTCGAATGTCGGCACCCGCACCACCTATTCCATGTTCGACACGCTCATCCGCCGCGACTTCCTGGGTTCCCCCGATGGCGGCGGGTCCGAGCTGAAACCGCACCTCGCCGAGGCCTGGGAACGCGCCGGCCCGCAGGAGCTGGTGGTGCGCCTGCGTGAGGGCGTGCGCTTCCACAACGGCGACCTGCTCACCGCCGAGGACGTGGTCTACACCTTCACCTCACCCCGCATGTTCGGCGAGCGCCCGCTGATGCCCGAGGCGCGATCCTACTTCGCGACCCTCGCTTCGGTCGAGGCACTCGACCCGCGCACCGTGCGCTTCCGCACCCGCGTGCCCGACGTGCTGCTGGAACAGCGCCTCGCCTCCTGGGCGTCGTGGATCGTCAACAGGCGCGCCTATGAGGAGCGCGGCTTCGACGGCTTCTCGCTCGATCCGGTCGGCACCGGGCCCTACAAGCTGAAGCGCCTGCAGCGCGACCAGCTCGTCGCGCTGGAGGCCCATGACGACTACTTCATGGGTCGCCCCACCGCGCGCGGCGTCGAGTTCCGCCAGGTGCCGGAACTCGCCGCGCGCGTCGCGGCGCTGCAATCGGGCGATGTCGATCTCATCACGAATGTCACGCCGGACCAGACGGCGACGCTGCGCGGCGCGGCGGGCATCGACGTCCGCAACGTGGTGCTCGCCAATGTCCATGTGCTGACCTTCGATGAGCGGGGCCCGCATATGAGCGACAAGCGCATCCGCCAGGCGCTCGGCCTTGCGATCGACCGGCAGCTCCTGGTCGATACGCTGTGGGACGGCAAGGCGGTGGTGCCGCATGGCCACAACTATCCCGAATACGGCCAGATGTTCCTGGAGGGCCGTTCGCTGCGCTACGACCCGGAGGCGGCGCAGCGCCTGCTGCGCGAAGCCGGCTATGCGGGGCAGGAGATCACCTACCGCACCATGCCGAACTACTACACCAACGCGCTGCGGGCCGCGCAGGTGATCGTCGAGATGTGGAAGGCGGTCGGCATCAACGCGAAGCTCCAGGTGGTGGAGAACTTCACCCAGATGCGCGCCGACGGGCAGCAGGTCGGCAACAATTCCAACTCCACGCGCCTGCCCGATCCGCTGGGCGCGCTGTGGATCTCCTGGGGCCCTGCCTCCTGGTTCCAGAAGTCGGGCGCCTTCGCCACCACGGCGGAGTTCAACGCTGCCGGCCGCGCGCTGGAAGCCGAGACCGATCCCGCGAAGCGCAAGGCGCTGTTCGAGCGCATGCTGAATGCGTGGGAGGATGCGGCGCCGGGAACGGTGCTCTACCAGCCGGCCGAGTTCTATGCGGTGCGGAGCAACATCCGCTGGCGGCCGACGACCTTCTACTTCATGGACCTCCGCCCCGATAACCTGGCCTTCGGCTGAACCCATGACGCCCATCCGCCTGGTGCAGGTGAGCGACACTCACCTGTCCGCGACCCATGCCTATTTCGGCGTGAACTGGGATGCGTTCCGGCAGGCCATGGCGGATGCGCCGCCCGACCTGCTGGTGCATGGCGGCGACCTGTCCTTCAACGGGCCGGCTGCCGAGGACGACCTCGCCCATGGCGCGGCGGCGCTGGCCGCGCTCGGCCTGCCCTGGCGCGCCATCCCCGGCAATCACGACATCGGCGAGGCGCCGTCCTTCTCGCGCCTCGACCAGCCGGTGAACGCCGCGCGCATGGACGCCTGGCGGCGCCATGTCGGGCCGCAGTGGTGGCGGCACGACGCGGGCGGCTGGCGGCTCGTCGGTCTCGACACCGCGCTGATGGGCAGCGACCTCCCGGAGGAGGCCGAGCAGCGCGGCTTCCTCGCCGAGGCGCTGGCCAAGCGCGACCGGCGGCCGGTGATGGTCTTCATGCACATGCCGCCCTTCGACCAGGATCCCGAGGATCCGGCGCCGACGACCTCTGTCATCCCGCATCGGGCGCGCGGCTCCTTCCTCGATACCTGCGTGGAAGGCGGCGTGCGCGTCATCGCCTGCGGCCATCTGCACACCTATCGGCGGATGGAGCACCGCGGGATGGAGATCGTCTGGGCACCCGCCACGGCCATGGTGGATGTCCGGCGCGGCATGGCGCGCTGGCAGACCTTTCCGCGCCCGGGCTATCTGGAATGGCGGCTGGAAGCCGGCCAGGCCTCGCATCGGCTCGTGGAGCCGGAGCGCATGTTCGTCATCGACATGTCCGGCTGGACGATGCGCAACAACGGCACCACCACGACGCTGCCGCCCTGGTCCGGCTCGCCCTGACGGCGCGGGGGTGGCATCCTCCGCGCGAATGGAGGATGCCATGCCCGAGACCAATCTGCAGATCCTGCTGAAGCGCCGCCCCGTCGGCGCCCCGGTGCGCGAGGATTTCGAGATCGTCGAAACCCCCATGCCCGAACCCGGCGAGGGCCAAGTGCTGGTGCGGGCGCGCTATCTCTCGCTCGACCCCTACATGCGCGGGCGCATGGCGGATGTGAAATCCTATGCGAAGCCGGTCGCGCTGGGCGCGGTGATGGAAGGGCAGACGGCGGGCGTCGTCGTCACCTCCCGCGCACCGGGCTTCGCGCCCGGCGACGTGGTGCTCGGCGGCTATGGCTGGCAGCGCTTCTCCGTCGTCGGGCCCGAGCGGCTCTTCAAGGTGCCGGAGGCCGATCCGCCGCTGTCCACCAGCCTTGGCGTGCTGGGCATGCCGGGCCTCACGGCCTGGGTGGGCCTCGAGGATATCGGCCAGCCCAAGGCCGGTGAGACGGTGGTCGTCTCCGCCGCCTCGGGCGCCGTGGGCCAGGTGGTCGGCCAGATCGCGAAGATCCGCGGCTGCAAGGTCATCGGCATCGCCGGCGGGGCGAAGAAGTGCGACTTCGTGGTGAAGGAACTCGGCTTCGACGCCTGCCTCGACCATCACGGCGATCTCGACGCGCAGCTCGACGCCGCGGCGCCGGAAGGCATCGACGTCTATTGGGAGAATGTCGGCGGCAAGGTGCAGGCGGCCGTCTTCCCGCGCTTCCGCGACTTCGGCCGCATGGTGATGTGCGGCATGATCGCCCAGTACAACGAAGCGCCCGGCGCGGATGCCGCCGGCGCCCCGGTGGGGCCGAACCTTGGCCCCGTGGTCCGCAAGCGCCTGCGCATACAGGGCTTCATCGTTTCCGACACCGGCTGGCCCCGCTACCCCACCTTCCGCGCCGAGATGGAAGGCTGGATCCGCGCCGGGCGCGTTCATTGGCGCGAGGATGTGGTCCAGGGCCTGAGCGCTGCGCCCGAGGCCTTCATCGGCCTGCTCCAGGGCGCAAACTTCGGGAAGCTCGTGGTGGCCGTCGATTGACCGGACGCGGAAGCGTGACCGGGCGAGGGGGCCGTTAGGTATTGCACCGCACAGACCCCGCCCGGATAGTTGGTTCAGCATTGCGTGATAGGGGGAAGGCAAGGGGCAGGCCTGCGCACGGATGAGCATGGACGAGGTTGCCCCCCTTCGGCTCGCCGGCTTTCCTGGCGTCGCAGCGCCGGTGCGCAGGCGGAATGCACGGCGCCTGTGGATGCTGTTTGCCGCCGTCGTGCTGCTGCCGACGGCCATCCTCGTCACCGGCGCCTGGGGCGCCTGGCACCTTACCTGGACGGAGACGGAGCACGACCTCACCCGCGGTGCCGACCTCAACGCCGCCTACGTCCAGCGCAACCTCGAAAACCTCATCCAGGCGTCGGAGCGGATGGCGGATACGCTCATGGCCCTGGACCGCCCGGCCACGCCCTCCGAGAAGGCGCGCCTCGACGAGGGCTTCGCCCTGTTGAACGGCGGCCAGCGGCTGCTGCATGCCGTACTCGTACTCGACGCCGCCGGGCGCGAGCTTCGCCGGGTCGATGCGCAGCCGGGCAGCCCAGTGGGCGCGCCGGGCGGTGATTTCCGGCAGGCGCTGGCCGATGTCGCGCCCGGGACCCTGGCCGTCGGCACGGTCTATCGTCAGGACGGCGGCCTGCTGATCGCCTGCGGACGGCGCCGGCCGGCCTCGGACCACGCGGTGGTGATGCTGATCGACACGGCCCAGCTCGGGCTGGCGCTCGGCCGGCACACCGACAGCGCGACCGATACTGCGGCGCTGATGCGGCAGGACGGGCAGATCCTCGCCCGGCAGCCGCCCCTCATCGACCCGCTGCCGCCGGTCCCGCCCGAACGGCCCTTGCGGCGAGCCCTGGCTACGGGGCTGCGGCAGGGCACCGTGACGGGCCAGGCGGTGCGCGACGACCATCCCGTCGCGCTGGCCTACCGGCGCCTGGACAGCGTGCCCGGGCTGGTGGTGACGGTCGGCCGGCGCCATGCCGAGATCGTCCAGCATTGGCGCCAGGTGCTGGTGCCGCTGCTGATGGTCGGCTTTCCGGCGGTCGTCGCCTTGGTCGGGCTCGCCCTCGTCGTGCGTCGGCAGCAGGAGGCGCTGGAGGGTGCCCTGGACGGGCTGGAGCAGCGTGTCGCCGAGCGCACCGCCTCCCTGCGCGAGGGCGAGGAGCGCTTGCGCCTGGCTGTCGAGGCCGGGCGGTTCGGCACCTGGGAGACGGATCTGTCCACCGGCCTGACGACCCGATCCGCCCGCGCGCTCGAGATCGCCGGTCTCGGTCCCGATCTCGCCGTCTCGCCGTTCGACGACTGGATCGCCCGCATCCATCCGGGCGATCGTGAGCGCTTCCGCGCTGTCTGGGACAGGATCCTCGGCGGGCAATCTGCCACCTACCGGGAGGAGTACCGCTTACAGCGTGTGGATGGCGGTTCCTGCTGGATCGAAGCCCATGGCGCGGTGGTGCGCGCCGATCCCGAGACCGGCCACCCGCTGCGTGTCGCCGGCACCGTCCAGGACATCACGGAACGCCGCGAGGCGGAGGAACGGCGGGAGCTGCTGACGCAGGAGGTCAACCACCGCGCCCGCAACACCCTGGCCATCATCCAGGCGATCCTGCGTCTGACGCGGGCCGACAGCGCCGAGGGCTATGCACGCCTCATCGAAGGCCGCGTCGCGGCGCTGGCGCGGGCACAGACGTTGCTTGCGGCCGAACGCTGGACCGGAGCCCCCCTCGCGGCGATGCTCATCGACGAACTCGCACCCTTCGGCGGGGTCGGCATCGGTCACAAGGGGCCGGACTGCCGCTTCGTCATCGCCGGCCCGGCCTTCCGCATCCGAGCCGAGGCGGTGCAGGCGCTCGGCATGGTCTTCCACGAACTCGCGACCAATGCGGTGAAGCACGGGGCGCTGTCGACGCCGGACGGGGAGGTCGTCGCGACCTGGCGCATCGACGAGGTCGAGGGGCTGTTGCGCATGCGTTGGCAGGAGAGCGGCGGGCGCCCGCCGGGGCTGCCCGTCCATCGCGGCGTCGGCTCACGCGTCATCGAGGCCACGGTGGCCGGCCAGCTCGGCGGCAGTGTGGATCGGCGCTGGCCCGATGAGGGCATGGTGTGCGACATCCTGCTGCCGCTTGCTCAGGTCAGGACGGACCGCCCCTAGGGCCGTTCCTGTTCCCGGCCTCTCCGCCCTTGCGCGGCAGGCCATGGCAGGCTCATGGGAAGGACCATGAAACCCAGCACGGATCCCGCCGCGCAGATCCTGCGCGCCACCCTGTTCGCCGCCCGCGCCCATGCCGGCCAGACGCGCAAGGGGATGGCCGCCGAACCCTATGTAAACCATGTCATCGAGGTCGCCGGCATCCTCGCCGAATATGGTGCGCCCCTGCCGGTCGTCCTGGCGGCCCTGCTCCACGACACGGTCGAGGACACGCCCGTCACGCATGCCGACCTGGTCGCGTCCTTCGGCGAGGAGATCGCCGGGCTGGTCGCCGAGGCGACCGACGATACCGCCCTGCCCAAGGAGGTGCGCAAGGCGTTGCAGGTCAGCCAGGCGCCGAAGAAGTCCGACGGGGCGAAGCAATTGAAGCTGGCCGACAAGATCTCGAACCTGCGGGCCATCGCGGACAGCCCGCCGGCCAACTGGATCCATGCGCGGCGGCTGGAATATGTCGGCTGGGCAGGACGCGTCGCGGCCGGGCTGAAGGGCGTGAACCCGGCGCTCGACGCGCTGTTCGACGAGACCTACCGTGCCGCCGTGGCGAAGCTCTCGGCCGAGAAAGGCTGAGAGCCCGTCCGAAAGCGCGCCGGAGCGTTGTATCGCGCACGCTGGATCGGCATCGCCTCACTTCCACCCGGCCACCCGACACCTGCACCCTGGATGGCTGGCCGGGTGCGGGTCGGTGCCGGATTGTCCGGACGTTCGCCGGGCCGCCACAGCGCTGCCACAGGCGCCGCGCCTTTGCCACGGACCGGCCCCGTCATGAACAAGCGGTCATGATCTTCTACTCCCTGCCTCAGGGAGATGCGCCATGCGCCGCCTGCTTCCGACTGCCACCCTCCTCCTCGCCACCCTGGTCGCCGTCCCGGCCTGCGCCTGGGATCATCCGCCGCCGGCCTATGGCTGGCGCCCGGGTCCGGCCTGGCATCATGCGCCGCCGCCCCCGCCGCGCTGGGGCTGGCACCGCCCGCCGGCCCGGTATTGGGCGCCTCCGCCACGCCGGGACTATGGCTGGAGCCGGCCAAATCGGGACCGTTACGACCGCGGTTGGAACGAGAGCCGGCGCTGGTAGCCGGCTTGCCGGGACCGGGGCGCCTTGCCCCGGGCCCTCCGGCAGCCTAGGTGAGAGGCCCTAGGCGGCCTCCGCGCCGCGCCCGCGAAGTACGAGACGCGATTTCCCGATGAGCAACGACAAGGATACCCCAACGCCCGCCACCGAGCCGGCGGAGCCCGCTTCGCCCGCGACCGCGGCGGAGCAGACGCCCGAGGAGCGCATTGCTGCGCTCGAGGCCGAGGTTGTGGGCTTCAAGGACAAGTGGCTGCGCGCCGAGGCGGAGATGCAGAACCTGCGCTCCCGCACCCAGCGCGAGGTCCAGGAGGCCCGCGCCTATGCCACGCAGAAATTCGCCCGCGACGTGGTCGAGGCGGCGGAGAACCTGCGCCGCGGCCTCGACGCCCTGCCCGGCAAGGCAGCCGGCGAGCCTGAAGTGCTGACCAAGATTCGCGACGGGATTGAAGGGGTGGAACGCTCCTTCATCGGTATCCTGGAGCGCAACGGCGTGAAGCGCGAGGACCCGACGGGCAAGCCTTTCGACCCCGAGATGCACCAGGCGATGGCCGAACAGCCGGCGCCCGACGGCGTCGCGCCGGGGTCGGTGGTGGCTTGCTGGACGCCGGCCTGGACGCTGAACGGGCGGCTGCTGAAGCCGGCCATGGTGGTGGTCGCGGCTGGCGGGGGGCGGTAGCGCCGGTTCTCCGCGGCGGAACCGAGTGGGGCTTTGGCCCCTCTCGGACTTACCCCACCCATGGCCGAAAGGCCTTTGGAAACCTCGATCTGGTGCTGGGCGCCGCCGGCAGGATAGATATCGAAGCCCACCCTGACGTGTCGCGCGCGATACCAACAGATCGCGATCCGGGATCCCTGGTTACTCGAACCACTTCCCCGAACTGCCCGACCAGGTCCAGTCGGAATCGGTGTCGTCCACCCGGCAGAACAGGCAGTGGAAGGTGGTGATGCTGGGCGCCACCTTGCGGACCGCGTCGATGGTGTCTTCCAGGGACACGCTCGCCGCTGACCAGCGATTGCGGATCGTCACCATCACGATGCCGGCCTCCTCCGCGATGCTTTGCAGGGCGGTGTAGGTGGTGCCTTGGTCCTCGGCCTCTTCCAGGTCGTCGGCGCCGTGGCGGCCTTCGAACTTGTTCAGCAGGTAGTTGGTGCAGTTTTCGCCGCCGCTGAATTCCACGTCGCCTTCGGACGCATCCTGCTTGAGCGCCTTGCCGCTACGCAGGAAATTGTTGTTCAGCGCGAAACAGAAGCCGTGCGGCTGGTAGAACTTGACATGACAACCGTTCGGCACCGTGAAGGTCTTGCTGTCTAGGCCATAGCTTGCGCCCATGCTGCCGCCGTGGGCGCCAATATAGCAGGACGTCGCACCCTTGGTGTTGCCGACAATGTAGTGATTCTTTAGCTGAACAACCCATGCGCCTGAGCCGAACTTCATGTGCGACTTGCGCTTCACGTCATTCAGATTGTGGTCGATGAAGTTGATCAGCGCATTGCCGAAACCCATCGTCTCATCTCTCCCGTCCGGTCGCTGACGGGATGTCAGTCGACTTGTATACAACGATGGCAGCACCGGCGCCGGTGCGTCCAGCCGGGTTCGGGCGATGCCGGGCGGAACCGATGGGCGTCAGCTTGCCGTGGCCATCACCTCCCGCGCCGCCCGCCGTCCGCCGAGAAGTGCGCCATGAGCATAGGACGGGGCCTCGGTCGTCGCTGCCTCGCCGGCGAAGAAGATGCGGCCCGCGATGGGCCGCGACAGCGCGGCATGATCGTCCAGTGAGCCGCCGACCGGCAGGAAGGAATAGGACCCCCGTGCATAGACGTCGCGCGACCAGCGGGTGACGCGGGTCTCGACCGGGTTCGGGACGGCACTGCCATACATTCGGCGCAGCGCCTGCATCACCTGGTCCACCTGGGCGGCATCCGGCAGCATCTCGATCCGTTGGGCGGCCGACCCGCCCACCAGGGCCACCAGCACCGGCACGTTCAGATGCGGCTGCAGCGAGACGATCTCCGGCGCTGCATTGTCCCGCGTAGCCGACAGGCTGCGCAGGTAATGCGTCTCGGGCGGCCAGAAGGGCTGGTTGAAGGCGAGGATGATCTTGTTCAGCAAGCCATTGCCGATGCGCGCGATCGCCCCCTGATGTGCCGCCGGAAGCGGCGGGTCGAAGGCGACATCGCCACGCTTCAGCACGCCGAGCGGCAGGGTCACCACCACCCTGTCGACGAAATACGCCTGCTCCGCCGTGGCGACGACGACGCCGGCGCCCGTCATCCGCACCTCCCGCACCACCTGGCGGAGGTGGATGTCGAGACCCCGCCCGAGCAGGTCGGTGATCGCGTTATAGCCCTGGGCGAGCAGGTGGTTCTCGTCGGGGATCTCGCCTTCCCCGCCGAACCAGCCCTGGGCGGAGACCTCCGCCGCATCACCCCCGGCGTAGCCGGCTATGTAGGAGGACAGCCAGGCCGCGACCCGCTGGTCATAGGGCGTGGCCCGCGTGGTCGGGTCGACGATCGGCACGGCCTCGGCCAGCGAGACGTCGCGGGCGCCCCGATACGCAAACGGGCTGTCATGGGCGATGAGCTGGCCGACCGTGTCGAAGATGGCGGTGGTCTCGGCCTCGGTCAGGCGGCGGCCATCGGCGTCGAACATGATGCTGCGGGCGTCGTAGGTCGGCAGGCGCCGTATACCGGCCTGGTCGGCGAGCGGGGTGAGGGGATTGCCCTCCGGCCCATGAATCCACGCCCCGCCGAGATCCAGCCGCTGCCCGCGGAAGGTGACGGTGTGCAGCCTGCCGCCGGTGCGTGCCCGCGCCTCGAGCACAGTCACGCGATGCCCGGCATCGGCGAGCGCCCGTGCGCAGCCGAGGCCGGACAGCCCGGCGCCGATGACGATGACGCTGAGCGGCCGCGCGGGGGCCTGGGCGTGACCGCTGCGCGGCAGGATGGGGGATGTGGCGGCAGCCGCCAGCAGGCGCAGCAGGCCGCGCCGATTCAGTCCCGCGATGCTGACCACGACCCGGCATCCCCCATCTGGTTCTTGCCGGATCGTAAGGTTTGCCCCGACATCGGGGCAATGCGGGCGGCGCCACCCTGGCGCCGCCCCGTGACGGCGGTTACAGCAGGAACCAGCCCGCCGCCGGGGTGTTGGCGCTGTGGATCTCCACCGCGAAATCCGCTGCGCCGTTGCCGTCGACATCGGCCTCTGCCCGGAAGCGCCCTGCCGCCAAGGTCTGCACCCGGACCTGACCGGCCGACGCCGCCCCATCCCCGTCGAAGGCGGCCGCGCCGATGAAGGCGAAGGCCTGGTTGCCCGCGACGAAGGGGTTGGCATCGATGCTGCGCAGATCGACGCGGTCGATCTGCCCGGGGATGGATACGAAGTCGAGGATGACATCCGGCGCGGCGACCGTGCTGTCCGCCACGCTGGTGAAGCGGAACAGGTCATTTCCCGCGCCGCCCGTCAGCGAGTCCGTGCCGGTCCCGCCGATCAGGACGTCCGCGCCGCCGCCGCCGAACAGCGAATCCGCGCCGCCCAGGCCGTTGAGGGTGTTGGCTGCGCTGTTGCCCTCGATCCGGTTGCCGAGCCCGTTGCCGACGCCGTTCATCGCCAGGTCGCCGCCGAGCAGCAGCACCTCGACATTGCCCGTCAGCGTGACGCCGCCGCCGCCGGATGCCGAGACGGTGTCGATCCCCTGGTTCGCCCCTTCGACGACGACGTCGCCGGGCGTGACGATGTAGAAGTCGTTGCCGCCGCCGCCGACAAGGCGATCCGTGCCGAGGCCGCCATCGAGCGTGTCGGCGCCGGCCCCGCCCAGAAGGGTGTCGTTGCCGACATTGCCGGTGATGAGGTTGGCGAGGGCGTTGCCGGTCAGCGTATGGGCGATGGCGCCGGCCGCTTCGAGGTTCTCGACATTCGCCTGGAGCGTGTGATTCGCGGCGGTGGTGCGGACGGTGTCGATGCCCTGGTTCGCGCCTTCGATCACGACGTCGGCCTGGCTGTTGACGATGTAGAGGTCGTTGCCGGTCCCGCCGAGCAGACGGTCGTTGCCAAGCCCGCCATCCAGCGTGTCGTGGCCGGCGCCGCCGTTGAAGGTATCGTTGCCGCTGCCGCCCACGATGAGGTTGTCGAGCCCGTTGCCGATGACGCCGCGTGCCGCGCCGAGGACGACGGCGCGTTCGACATTGGCCATCATGCCGAGGGTTGGCGCGGCGCCGGCGCCGGTCAGCAGGAGCGTGTCGATGCCGGCGTTGGCAGCCTCGACGACGGTGTCCGGCGTTTCATCGAAGACATAGAAGTCGTCCCCTGCCCCGCCACGGAGCACGTTCTTGCCGAGCCCGCCATCCAGCGTGTCGCCGCCGGTGCCGCCATCGAGCGTGTCGTTGCCCGTACCGCCGAGCAGGCTGTCGTCCCCGCCCTGGCCGAGCAGGCTGTCATGGCCATCGGCGCCGCGCAGCGTGTCCCCCACCCCGGTGCCGGACATCGTGTCGTTGCCGGCGCCGCCCGAATGGGGGCCGTCATTGTCGATGATGACGCCTGCCACCTGGAGCGTCGTTGCGCCGCCAGCGAAGACGGCACCGCCGGTCGCGCCGAATAGTTCCAGCACCACGGTTTCGTTCGGCTCGAGGAGGCTGTCGGTGCCAAGCGAGATGACGACGGTGCGGGACGTCTCTCCCGCGGCGAAGGTGATGATGGTGTTGCGCGCGGAGAAGTCGATGCCGCTGGTGGCCGTCCCCGTCGTCAGTGTGCGGTAGCTGACGGAGATCGCCGCCGTCGAGGCCTGCGACAGCGTGATCGTGTAGAAGAGTTGGCCATACCCGCTGCTGATCTCGGACAGCACGCCGGCGCGCGCAGAGATGACCGGCACGCCGCCGCCGCCCGCATCGTCGTCGAGGATGGTGGCCGTGCCGTTGACGCTGCCCATGCCGGCGTCGCGCGGGGTGACGGTCAGCGCGAAGGTCTCGCTGGCTTCGGCGACCGCGTTGCCGACGATGTCCACCGTCACGAAGGCCGTCTGCTGGCCCGCCGCGAAGGTCACGCTGCCCGTCTTGGCGACATAGTCCGAGCCGGCCAGCGCCGTGAGGTTGGAGGTGGCGAAATCGAAGGTCTGCGCGGTCTCGCCGGGGCGGGACAGGCGCAGTTCGAACACCGCTTGGCGGAGCCCCGCATTGCCTTCGATGATCTGCGGATCGGAGACGAACAGGGCGAGGTTCGAGCCCGCGCCGTCATCGTCCAGGATCACGCCGGTCGCGCGGATGGTCGGCTGATTGCCGGCGAAGACCGCACCTCCGCCAGGATTGAACAGTTCAAGAACAACGCTCTCATCGACCTCATCGAGGGAATCCGACGCGACAGCGACCTCGATCGTCTTGACCGTCTGGCCGGCGGCGAAGGTGATGGTCACGTCGCCGTGCTGTTCCACGTCGACGCCGGCGAGAGCCGTGCCCCCGAAGATGCGGTAATGCACCGTGACCGGCGCCGTGGAGGGCTCGGACAGCGTGACCGTGTAGAGCAGGGTGCCGTAGCCCGAGGTTATCTCGTTCAGCGTGCCACCCTTGACCGAGATGACCGGAACCGATCCACCCCCGGTGTCGTCGTCCAGGATCGTCGCCATGCCGGTCGCACCGAGCAGGCCAGTCTGATCTGGGGTGACGGTCAGGAAGAAGGATTCATTGTTCTCTGCGGCCGTATTACCGGTGACGTTGACGGTGACGAAGGCGGTCTGCTGGCCCACGGCGAAGGTCACACTGCCGGTCTTCGCCGTGTAGTCCTGGCCCGCCACTGCGCTGCCGTCCTGGGTAGAGTAGGTGAAGGTCATCGCCGAGGTAGCCGGCTGCGACAGCCGCAGTTCGAACACCGCCTGTGCGACCCCGGCATCGCCCTCGATCAACTGTGGGTCGGAGACGAACAGAGAGAGGTTCGACCCCGCGCCGTCATTGTCGCGGATCACACCGATCGCCTGGATGCTCGGCTGGCCGGCCGGCAGGACGACGCCGCCGGTGGGATTGAAGACTTCCAGAACCACACTCTCGTCGCGTTCGTCGAGCGTGTCATGGGCGACCGATACCTCGACGGTGGCGACGGTCTGGCCGGGGGCGAAGGTGACGGTCCTGGTGCCGTCCTCCGCGTAGTCCGTGCCGGAGAGCGCAGTGCCGCCGACGATGCGGTACTGCAAGGTGACGGACGCGGCCGAAGGCTCGGACAGTGTGATCGTATAGACGAGGGTGCCGTAGCCCGAGGTGATCTCGTTCAGCACGCCACCCGAGACCGAGACGACGGGCACCACCCCACCGCCGGTGTCGTCGTCGAGGATCGTCGCCATGCCGGTCGTGCCGGCCACGGCAGCGGAGGACGGCTTGACCGTGAGGAAGAAGGATTCGTTGTTCTCCGCAACCGCATTGCCGACGACATCGATGGTCACAAAGGCGGTCTGCTGGCCGGCGGCGAAGGTCACGCTGCCGGTCTTCGCCGTATAATCCTGCCCCGCCACCGCGCTGCCGTCCTGAGTGGCATAGGTGAAGGTCATCGACGCGGTGGCCGGCTGCGACAGGTGCAGCTCGAAGACCACCTTGGTTTTCCCTGCATCCCCCTCGATCACCTTGGGGTCGGAGACGAACAGCGCGAGGTTCGACCCGGCGCCGTCATCGTCGAGGATCGTCCCGATCGCGCGCAGGCTCGGCTGCCCGCCCTCGAGCGCCGCACCGCCGGTGGGGTTGAACACCTCGACCACGACGCTCTCATCGATTTCGTCGAGTGCGTCGGTCTTTACCTGGATGTCGATGGTCTTCACCGTCTGCCCGGCGGCGAAGGTCACGGTGCGGACGCCCGTGTCGGCATAGTCGTCGCCGGTGAGGGCAGTGCCACCCATGGCGCGGTACTGCACCGAGACCGGCGCGGCCGACGCTTCCGACAGCGTCAGCGTGTAGATCAACGTGCCATAGCCTGGCGAGATCTCGGTGAGCACGCCGCCAGCCAGGGAGACCACGGGCGCGCCGCCGGCGTCGTCGTCAAGGATGGTGGCCGTTCCGGTGGCGCCCGCCAGCGCATTGCCCGACGGCGTGACGGCGAGGAAGAAGGCCTCGGTCACTTCCATCGCGTTGTCGCCTGACACGGCGACGGTGACGGTCTTGCTCGACTCCCCGACGCCAAAGACGACAGTGCCTTTGGTGGCCGTGTAGTCCTGCCCTGCGGTCGCGCTGCCGTCCTTCGTCGCATAGGTAAAGGTCATGGGCGTCGTGGCGGGACGCGACAGGCGCAACTCGAATGCCGCCTGCCCGGCGCCGGAATCGCCTTCGATGACTGTCGCATCGGACACGAACAGAGCGAGGTTCGATGCCGCCCCGTCGTCGTCCAGGATGACGCCCGTGGCGCGGATACTGGGCTGGTTGCCCGCAAAGCCCGCGCCGCCGGTCGGGTTGAACAGTTCGACAACGACGCTCTCGTCGCGTTCGTCGACCGTGTCAGGGTCGAGTGCGATCGAGATCGTCCCGCTGGGCTGGCCGGCGGGGATGGTCAGCGTCGCGACACCGGTATCGCTGTAATCCACGCCGGGCATCGCGGTCCCGCCGATCGTCCGGTATTGTACCGTGATCGGAACCGCGGAAACCTCATCGAGCGTCACGGTGAAGAGCAGCGTGCCATAGCCTGGCGAGATCTCGGCCAGCGAACTGCCCGTGATGCGGATGACGGGTCCCGACATGTCATGATGCTCCGGCTCTGTGATGCGACAGGATCAGGACAGCATAGGAAGCAGAGTCGAAACAATCTTCGCCACCATCATTGACGAAACGATGCGTGAAAGATTTCATTCGATTTGCCGCCTTTCGCGAAGACGGGGCCGCGATGGTGTGTTGGACAATGCTGCAGAGTCTTGATTGTATGAACTGACGACTGCGCCAGCATTAGTTGAGTCGATTGGCGATGAGGTCGATGGCCGCGGCGGCGCGGCCGGGGGGTGGAAAGGCGTCGAATCCGGCGTCACCGGGACTTGTCCGCCGCCCCGCCAATCAATACATCCGGTCCGTCACGACGCCCCGCCTTGCGCGGGGCCCCCAACCACCCATCCGCGGCGGCCCTCGCCGCCGGTTCAGCACAGGGGGCGGGCACGGTGCCACCACTTGGGCCGACCCCGCCTGCCGCAGAGGAGAGTATCGGATGAGCAAGGTCATCGGCATCGACCTCGGCACCACCAACTCGTGCGTCGCCATCATGGAAGGCAAGGACGTCCGGGTCATCGAGAACGCCGAGGGTGCCCGTACCACCCCTTCCATGGTCGCCTTCGCCAAGAACGGTGAACGCCTCGTCGGCCAGTCCGCGAAGCGCCAGGCGGTCACCAATCCCATGGGTACGCTGTATGCGGTGAAGCGCCTGATCGGCCGCCGCTTCGACGACCCGATGGTGCAGAAGGACATCGGCCTCGCGCCCTTCAAGATCGTCAAGGCCGCCAATGGCGACGCCTGGGTCGAGGTGGACGGCCAGTCCTACGCGCCGCAGCAGATCAGCGCGATGGTGCTGACCAAGATGAAGGAGACCGCCGAGGCCTATCTCGGCGAGACCGTCTCCCAGGCCGTCATCACCGTCCCCGCCTACTTCAACGACGCCCAGCGCCAGGCGACCAAGGAAGCCGGCACCGTCGCGGGCCTCGAGGTGCTGCGCATCATCAACGAGCCGACGGCGGCAGCCCTCGCCTATGGCATGGACCAGAAGAAAGGCGGCACCATCGCGGTCTATGACCTCGGCGGCGGCACCTTCGACGTCTCCGTGCTCGAGATCGGCGACGGCGTGTTCGAGGTGAAGTCCACCAACGGCGACACCTTCCTCGGCGGCGAGGACTTCGACCAGCGCGTCATCGACTACCTGGCTGATGAGTTCCGCAAGGAGCAGGGCATCGACCTGCGCGGCGACAAGCTCGCCCTGCAGCGTCTGAAGGAAGCGGCCGAGAAGGCGAAGATCGAGCTGTCCTCCGCCAAGGAGACCGAAGTCAACCTGCCCTTCATCACCGCCGACGCCTCCGGGCCGAAGCACCTGGTGATGAAGCTGACGCGGGCGAAGCTCGAGGCGCTGGTGGACGACCTGATCCAGCGCACCCTCGACCCCTGCAAGCAGGCGCTGAAGGATGCCGGGCTGACCGCGGGCGAGATCGACGAGGTGATCCTGGTCGGCGGCATGACCCGCATGCCCAAGGTCATCGAGGTGGTGAAGTCCTTCTTCGGCAAGGAACCCGCCCGCAACGTCAACCCGGACGAGGTCGTGGCCATCGGCGCGGCGATCCAGGGCGGCGTGCTGAAGGGCGACGTGAAGGACGTCCTGCTGCTCGACGTGACCCCGCTGTCGCTGGGCATCGAGACGCTGGGCGGTGTCTTCACCCGCCTGATCGACCGCAACACGACCATCCCGACCAAGAAGTCGCAGGTGTTCAGCACGGCGGACGACAACCAGACCGCGGTCACCATCAAGGTCTACCAGGGTGAGCGCGAGATGGCGGCCGACAATAAGCAGCTCGGCACCTTCGACCTGACCGGCATTCCGCCGGCCCCGCGCGGCGTGCCGCAGGTGGAAGTGACCTTCGACATCGACGCGAACGGCATCGTCTCGGTCAGCGCGAAGGACAAGGCCACCGGCAAGGAGCAGCAGATCCGCATCCAGGCGAAGTCCGGCCTGTCGGACACCGACATCGAGCGGATGGTCAAGGACGCCGAATCGCACGCCGAGGAAGACAAGAAGCGGCGCGAGGCGGTCGAGGCCCGCAACCAGCTCGACGCGCTGGTGCACCAGACCGAGCGCACGCTGAAGGAGAATGGCGACAAGGTTCCCGCGACCGAGAAGGCCGATGTGGAATCCGCCATCACCGAGGCGAAGGCCGCGATGGAGAAGCAGGACGCCGAAGCTGTGACCCGCGCCAGCGAGCGCCTGGGCCAGGCCGCGATGAAGATGGGCGAGGCGCTCTACAAGGCTCAGCAGGCCGAGGCCGCCAGCCCTTCGGACGCGGGTGCGGCGCCAGGCGGCGGCTCCGCGAATGCCGGCGGCAACGACAAGGTCGTGGACGCCGAGTTCGAGGAAGTCGACCCGAACAAGCGCAAGCCGTCCTGACGGGCGGGTCGCGTCGCCATGAGTCGTGCCGCCCGGTTCCCCGAAGGACCGGGCGGCGCATGTTTGGGGGATGACGGGCTGGCACTCCGGATCGTGGCAGGCCGCGATCCGGGAGCGCACGGCGCGACCGCGCCCAGACCAACCGGGGTCGCCGGAGCGGCAGCACAGGGCGCGAAGGCAAGCCGCACGGACGGGGCCCAATCACGTTGCGGAGCGACGCGATTGGGAGACCTGGATGTGCGGCGCCCGCCGTCTGAGGGCATGAGCAATGTCTAAGCGTGATTACTACGAGGTCCTCGGCGTTGGTCGCGACGCCGATGAGGACGGGCTGAAGAAGGCCTATCGCAAGCTGGCGATGAAGTATCACCCCGACCGCAACCAGGGTGATGCCGAGGCGGAGATCCGCTTCAAGGAAGTCAGCGAGGCCTATGAGATCCTGAAGGACGGCGAGAAGCGCGCTGCCTATGACCGCTTCGGCCATGCCGCCTTCGAACAGGGCGGGCCCGGCAATGGCGCCGGCTTCGGCGGCGGCGGACCCTTCGGGGGCGCCTTCGAGGACATCTTCGAGGAAATGTTCGGCCGCTTCGGCGGTGGACGCGGCGGCGGCCGGGGTGGCGCGACAGGCCGCGGTACCGATTTGCGCACTCAGGTCGAGATCACCCTCGAGGAAGCCTTCGCCGGCACCAAGTCCAATATCCGCATCCCGAGCTCCGTCTCCTGCGAGGCGTGCAAGGGCACGGGCGCGGAGGGCGGGTCATCGGCCGGCGTGCAGACCTGCGGCACGTGCAATGGCCAGGGCAAGGTCCGCGCGCAGCAGGGCTTCTTCCTGATCGAGCGCACCTGCCCGACCTGCGGCGGGTCCGGGCGCATCATCAAGAACCCCTGCAAGATCTGCCATGGCGCCGGCCGCGTGCAGCGCGACCGCAACCTGAACGTGACCATCCCGCCGGGCGTGGAGGACGGCACCCGTATCCGCCTCGCCGGCGAAGGCGAGGCCGGGCTGCGTGGGGCGCCCTCCGGCGATCTCTACGTCGATATCGCGGTGAAGCCGCACCCGATCTTCCAGCGCGACGGCGCGAACATCTTCATTCGCGTGCCGTTGCGCATGACGCAGGCGGCGTTGGGCGGGCATGTGGAAGTCCCGAGCATCGATGGCGGCCGAGCCCGCGTGACGATCCCGGCCGGCACCCAGACGGGCGACCAGTTCCGCCTGCGCAGCAAGGGCTTCTCGGTGCTGCGCTCCGCGGCGCGGGGGGACATGTATGTCCAGGTCAGCGTCGAGACGCCGCAGAACCTGACGACGCGCCAACGAGAGCTGCTGGAGCAGTTCGAGGAAGACGCGGCACAGGCCAGCAAGACCAGTCCGGAGAGCGAAGGCTTCTTCGCCAAGGTGAAGGAGTTCTGGGAGGGCCTCGGCCGGTAGAGCGGCCGCCCTTCGGGGATAGGTGAAGGACGGCCGCCTCCGCCGGCATCGCACGCACCGCCGATCCGGCCAGGTTCGGGGCAGGCCGGGCCCGGCGGGCGCGCGCCGCCGTCAGATCGGCGTCGCCCAGTAGTCGTCGATCAGGCGGCGGCGGTTGCTCCAACCCTCCTCGGCGACCGGCGCATTCTCCAGCCGCACCTTGTCGAGCTTGACGACATAGCCGCCGAGGCTGGTGTCGTAGCGCAGCATCTCCCACGGCAGCGGGTAGTGCTTCGAGCCGAGGCCGAGGAAGCCCCCGAAGGACAGCACGGCATAGGCGACGCGTCCGGTGGACTTGTCGAGCATCACATCCTCGATGCTGCCGATATGCTCGCCTTCGAGAGAATAGACGTCGGTTCCGGCCACCTTACCGCCAGCGATCAGATGGCCGGTGGTCGGCGCCGTCATATCCTTGGTCGTAGGTTGGGCAGTCTGGCGCGGATTGAGCGCGGTCATGCGGATCCTCCTTGTTTGGGTCCTTCAAGCTCAACGCGCCGCATCCGCGCGGGTTGACCGGCGCCGATGACAAGGCCGCGATCGGTCCCCCCTTGCCCTCGCCGCGCGCAGGGCGATGATCCGCCCCGAAAACGCACCGGCGCACCATGCGCCCGGGCCAGAAAGGAGCGCGCCGTGACCATTCGCATCGGCATCGCCGGCATTGCCGGCCGCATGGGCCGCCTGCTGGCGGAGGAGACGGAGGTGGCGGGCGCCGTGCTCGCCGGCGGCACCGTCCGCCCGGGCGCGCCGATCGCCACCCTGCCGGCCGGCCTGCCGGTTCTGCCGGACATCGTCGCGCTCTGCGCTGCCTCCGATGTCGTGGTGGACTTCACCCATGCCCATGCCGCGCGCGCCCATGCGCTGGCGGCGGCGGAGACGGGCACGGCGCTGGTGCTCGGCAGTTCGGGCCTGTCCGCGACCGACGAGGAAGCCGTGGCCGAGGCCGCCAAGCGCGTGCCCATCGTCTATGCGGCGAGCT
Source organism: Roseomonas alba (assembly GCF_019430885.1). Lineage (GTDB taxonomy): Bacteria > Pseudomonadota > Alphaproteobacteria > Acetobacterales > Acetobacteraceae > Neoroseomonas > Neoroseomonas alba. The sequence goes on from NZ_JAHYBZ010000012.1 coordinate 47,197, forward strand.
TTGCCCCGGGCGTCACGCTCTTCCTCGCCGTCGCCGAGCGCATGGCCGCCGCCCTGCCGCCCGAGCAGTACGATGCCGAGATCGTCGAGATGCATCACCGTCAGAAGGTCGATGCGCCGTCCGGCACCGCCATCGCGCTCGGCCGGGCGGTGGCCGCCGGCCGCGGCACGACGCTCGAGGAAGCGGGGCGGGAGAGCGGCCGCGACGGCCATTGCGGGGCACGCGGGACGGGCGCCATCGGCTTCGCCGCGCTGCGCGGCGGCCAAGTGGTCGGCGAGCATACGCTGATCTTTGCCGCGGCCTCTGAGCACATCAGCCTGACGCATCGCAATTTCGACCGTCGTGTCTATGCCGCCGGGGCCGTGCGCGCGGCGTTCTGGGTGCAAGGCAAGGCGCCGGGGCTATACGCCATGCGGGATGTTCTTGGGATGTGATTAACCAATAAGTAGATCATTCAGGAAATATCCATGCGCAGTAATGGGTATTTCATGCAACCGTAGAACGATGAGCATCTGCACAATCGGGTGAAGTTCGTATCATTTCCGAGAATCATCTTCCCGTGCAGAGAGGTGGCACAATAGAGTGTCGCCATGTCCATGAACCCAGGCACACCCACCGCCGAGGCACCTCAGCCCGGCATCAACGGCGCGGCGGGGTTCGCCGCGCAGAGTGCAACCTGGTTCGAAACGGGCGGGATGCTCGGCCAGGCGCCCTGCTATGTCGCCGGGACGCGCATCGCCACGGCGGGCGGCGAGGTTCCGGTGGAGACGCTGAAGCCTGGCGATACCGTGGTCACTGCCGATGGCGGTGGTCCACCGCTGCGGCCAGTGATCTGGGTCGGGCACCGGAAGGTGTCCCTGCGGCGGCGTGGCAACCTGCTTGCCCTGGCGCCCGTCCGCATCACGGTCGGAGCCCTCGCGGATGGCGTGCCGCATCGCGACCTGTGCGTGTCGCCCGATCACGCCATGTTCCTGGACGGAAGGCTTGTGCCGGCGGGATTGCTCGTGAACGGTGTCACCATTTTTCAGGACTTCCACCATGCCGAGGTGACCTACTGGCACGTCGAACTCCCCGCCCATGCGCTGCTGGTGGCGGAGGGGGCACTGTCGGAGTCCTATCTCGATGACGGCAATCGCGGCCAATACGACAATTGTGGCCTGATCACCGTGTTCATGGATGCCGTCACGGCGCGCGGCACCGGCCGCTACGACGCCGCATCCTGCTTCCGGCCGCTCCGTCACGGCCCGTTGCTGGATGCCATCCGCGACAGGCTGGCCTTGCGGGCCAAAGGGATGCGGCGCCGCGCCTGAGCGTCAGGCGCCTAGCAGCCGCGACAGCAGCCGGGCCTCGGCCACCACCAGCGGGGCGATCGTCTCCGCCTCCACCGCGCCCAACCGCACGACAGGTCCCGAGACACCAATGGCGCCGAGGAAGTGCCCGTCGCGCCCGAAGACCGGTGCGGCCACAGCCGCGATCTCCGGGTCGCGCTCGCCGATCGACACGGCGTGGCCGACTTCGCGCGCAGCGTCATGCACCGCCAGCGTGCCGTCGGTGAAGGCCATCAGCACATGCGCGCTCGCGCCCCGGTCCAGGGGCATCGCTGCCCCTTCCTCGATGTGCAGCCGGATCGGCCGGGGGGAGGGCTCGCGAAACAGGCAGATGCGGCGCTGGCCTTCCCGCACGTAGAAGCCGCCGGTCTCCCCGGTGCGCTCCACCAGCCGTGTCAGGGCCGGCCGCACCTGGTCTGCCAGATTGAACCCCGCGCGATACAGCCCACCGAGCCGGAAGGGCGTGGGCCCCAGGCGATAGGTTCCATCGGACCCGCGCACCAGATAGCCGAAGCGGATCAGCGACCCCGCCAATCGCAGCGCCGTGCTGGGGTAAAGCCCTGCGCGCGCCGAGAGTTCCGCCAGCATCAGCATTTTGGTCCCGTCGGCGAAGGCTTCCAGCAGGGCCAGCGCGCGTTCGACCGCCTCCACCCGCTGTTCCGCTGCTGGCGGGGCAGGGCTGGCGGGACGGCCGCGGCGCCGGGCTGGCCGCGTCTCGGTATTGACCTCAGGGATATCCACGGTGATTATTCTATCCATTAGAATTTATTTCTGTTGCGCAGAATAAATCACGTCGGCTTCGCCGGCAATAACAAGCCGGTAGCGCCGGCATGAGGAGACGGTTGATGAGCGACCTCCCGCGAACAGTACGCATTTCCGAGGAAGGCCCCCGTGAAGGCTTTCAGATCGCGACGACGCCTGTGCCCACGGCCGACAAGATCGCCCTGATCGACGCACTTTCGGCGACCGGCGTATCGCGCATCCAGGTGGCGTCCTTCGTCAGCCCCAAGCGCGTGCCGGGCTGGGCGGATGCCGACGCCGTCGTCGCCGGCTTCACGCCGAAGCCGGGCGTCACCTACACCGCGCTGTGGTTCAACCCGCAGGGGCTACAGCGCGCGCTGGCCTACAAGGATCGGCTCGCGATCTCGGGCTCGATCACCGTCGCGGCCTCCGAGGCCTTCTCGCTGCGCAACCTCAACCGCGACCGCGCCGGCCAGATCGCCGCGCAGCGGGAGAACGTCGCCGAGCATCAGGCGGCCGGCGTGCCGGTTACCCGCGCCTCGGTCCAGGCCGCCTTCGGCTGCAACTTCCAGGGCGACATTACCCCCGCCCAGGCGATCGGTGCCGTCGCCGATGCCATGGCCATCGCTACGGAGACTGGCTGCGCCATTGAGCGGATCTCCCTGGCGGACACCATGGGGTGGGCCAACCCACTTCAGATCGAACGGGTCGTCGGCGAGGTCCGGTCCCGCTGGCCCGACCAGAAGGTGTCCTTGCATCTGCACGACACGCGCGGCCTCGGCATCGCCAATGCGCTGGCCGGACTGCGCATGGGTGTCGCCGACTTCGACGCGGCGGTCGGTGGCGCCGGTGGCTGCCCCTTCGCCGGCCACCCCGGCGCGCCAGGGAACATCGCGACCGAAGAACTGGTGATGCTATGCGAGGAAATGGGCATCGCCACCGGCATCGACATCGACGCGCTGATCGCGGCCGGGCATCTCGCGGAGCGGGTGCTGGGGCGGACCCTGCCCTCGGCACTGCTGCGGGGCGGGTCGCTGACCGCGTTCCGGGCAAAGGCGCGGGCGGCGTGACGGGGGATCAGAGAGGGGCTTTGCCCCTCTCCGAACCGCGAAGCAGTGCTTTGCGCCCCACCAGAGGCCACAGGGCCTTTGGAAACCGATACCGGGTGTTGGGCGCGACGCGTCCTGCCATCGTGGGGAACGCGCGCCGCGCGCCACGGCCGGTTTCATTCCAGCGCGGGGCACGGCGCGCCCCACCGCCGATCAACACAGCCCCCCTGCCCGGCGCCAAATTGAGGTGTCCAGAGGCCTTTCGGCCTTTGGCGGGGGAGGTTGGGAGGGGGCAGAGCCCCCTCCGCGCGCCCTCCCAGGAAGGAACGCAGCCATGATCACCCCGCTCCCCCTCGCCGGCATCCGCATCGTCGAGTTCTCCCACATGGTCATGGGTCCGACCTGTGGCCTGGTGCTCGCCGATCTCGGCGCCGAGGTCATCAAGATCGAGCCGCCCGGCAAGGGCGACCGCACGCGCTACCTCACCTCCTCCGGCACCGGCTTCTTCCCGGCGTTCAGCCGCAACAAGAAGTCCGTGCAGCTCGACACCGACGATGCGGATGACATCGAGACGCTGAAGCGCCTGATCGACACCGCCGATGTGCTGCTCGAGAATTTCCGCCCCGGCGGGTTGGAGGCGAAGGGCCTCGGCTATGCCGCCCTGTCGGCGCGCAATCCGCGGCTGATCTATCTTTCGCTCAAGGGCTACCTGCCCGGGCCCTATGAGAACCGCACGGCGCTGGACGAGGTCGTCCAGATGCAGTCCGGCCTCGCCTACATGACCGGCCCGCCGGGCCGCCCGCTGCGGGCCGGCGCGCCGGTGAACGACATGATGGGCGGGATGTTCGGCGCCATCGCCATCATGGGCGCGCTGCGCCAGCGCGAGGCGACAGGGCGCGGCCAGCACCTGCAATCCGGCCTGTTCGAGAACGCGGCCTTCCTCGTCTCCACCGCCATGCTGCAGCAGGCGATGACGGGCCAGGACCCCACGCCGATGCCCGCCGGCCGCCGCGCCTGGGGCGTGTACGACGTGTTCAACACGAAGGATGGCGAACAGATCTTCATCGGCGTCGTCACCGAGCGGCAATGGGAGATCTTCCTGCGCGAGCTCAACGAACCCGCGCTAGACAACCCCGACTACGCCACCAACACCGACCGGGCCAAGCGGCGCGAGACGCTGATCCCACTGGTGCAGACGCTGCTGATCAAGCACGACGTCGCGGCGCTGGAGGCCATGTGCGAGAAGGCCGGACTGCCCTTCTCCCGCATCGCCAGGCCCTGGGACCTGTTCGAGGACCCGCACCTCAAGGCGAGCGGCGGGCTGCTGCCCATCACCCTGCCCGATGGCCAACCCTGCACCGTGCCGGCCCTGCCCATCACCTTCGGCGGCGAGCGCCTGACCGTGCGGCTGCCCTTGCCGACGCCCGGCCAGCACGATGCCGAGATCCTCGGACCGCTGCGCGCCGAGGCGCCTGGCGCCGCCGAGTGACCGAACCCATCGGGAGAAACGACCGCCCATGTTCCGCCGCCACCTGCTGACCGCCGCCGCGGCGGTCGCGCTGCCCTGCGCCGCCCGTGCGCAGGCCGCCTGGCCCGACCGCCCCATCCGCCTGATCGTGCCCTTCCCGCCGGCCGGCGGCACGGACGTCATCTCGCGCGAGATCGGTGGCCGCATGGCCGCCGCGACCGGTTGGAACATCGTCATTGACAACCGGCCCGGCGCGGGCGGCAATATCGGCCTCGATGCCGTCGCGAAGGCGGCGCCGGACGGCTACACCATCGGCATGGGGCAGGCGGCGAACCTCGCCATCAACCCGGCGCTCTATCCGCGCATGCCCTTCGATCCGCTGACGGATTTCGCGCTGATCTCCCTGGTCGCGACGCAACCCAATGTGCTCGTCGTCGCGCGCGGCGCGCCCTTCCGCACGCTCGCGGACCTCGTCGCCGCCGGCAAGGCGCGGCCGGGGACGCTGACGGCGGGCAACGCCGGCAATGGCACCACCGGTCACCTGGCTGCGGCGATGTTCGCCCAGGCGGCAGGGATCGACATCACCCATGTGCCCTATCGCGGTGCGGCGCCGGTCATCACCGACCTGCTCGCCGGCCGCGTGGACATGTTCTTCGCCAATCCGCTGGCCGTGAAGGGCGTGCTGGAATCAGGCGATGTCCGGGCGCTCGCGGTGACCTCCGCCGAGCGCAGCCGCACCTTCCCCGCTGTGCCGACCGTCGCCGAAAGCGGCTATCCGGGCTTCGAGGCGGTGAACTGGACCGGCCTCGTCGCCCCGGCCCGCACGCCGGACGCGATCATCGCCCGGCTGAACGAGGAAACCCGCAAGGCGCTCGCTTTGCCCGAGACCATCGCGCGCCTGGCCGCGGAAGGCAGCGAGCCCTTCGCCTCCTCGCCCGAACGCTTCCGTGCCTTCCTGGTCGAAGAACACGCGAAGTGGGGGCGGGTCGTGCGGGAGGCAAGGATCGAGCTGAACTGACGGGTGGCAAGGGACCCAGGAGAGGGGCCCTGATCTTGTGAACTTGCCGTACTCCGCTTCGCTATGACGGCGGCGGCGGACGTGCGGCCGCCGCGCCGTCGCAGCGGGTCCCGCCGGTGACAGCGTGGGGCGTGCCCCACGCCGGCGCTGCCACGTTCCACAATGCGCGCAGGGTGTGTGCGAGGGCGTGCCGCAACCCCATCGCGCGCAACTTGGCCACGGAGCGCAGGTTCGTCGCGTCTGTCCCTCTCTGCCGGCAGCATGCATCGACCCGTTCGATCACCGCGACCCGGCAGCGGTGCCGCCGTTTGCTAGCCGCGCCGGTCGCGCGCTCGTGCCAAGCCGTCGCCCGGCGGGGATGCGGGTCGCAATGCCGGTCTGGGTCAGCGCCTCGTCCATCGCGGTGAGCGCGGCCTCGACGCGGGTGCGCTTTTCCACGGCCGGGCGCCGCCCACCGGCGGCGGCGGGGGCGGCCCCGACCTCCTGCCCGAGCGTGCGGACCCGGTGCTCGGCCACCCGCAGCATCGCGGGGCTGCGGGTGATTTCTCCATCCGGCCGGTTGGCGTGGTCCACCCGGAAGACAGACAGGGTGTAGCGGTTCGTCGAGGCCCCATCGCACAGCCAGCGATGGGCGGCGTCCGCTTCGCATTGCCGGGCGGGTTCCCGCGCGTGGCCGTCGCCCTCGATCGTGATAGGCAGCCACAGCGCCAGCAGGATGTGATGGCCGCCGTCACCGTATCAGCGGACAGCCTCCTTCCGCGAGGGGCCGGAACGCCTCGTTCCCGGGGATCGTCTGCGCCACCTCCAGCAGGTCCCATTCACCCAGGGCGGCGCGTGGCGCCTTCGCGCGCATCAGGTACATGTCGCGGATCACGCGCCCATCCGCACGGATCGTCCCGTTGGTGGTCATAAAGTCGTTGATCGGCGTTTCGCGCATCTTCGCCATCACCGGCTCGGTGGCGTCGGTTCCGGCGGCCTGGACGGCTTTCAGGTAGTGGGTGACGGCGCCCCACATGCTGGCCTGGAACATGGTGGGCGGGCGGCCGTGGATGGCCTGGAAGCGTTGCGCGAAGGCGCGGGTGGCGTCGCTCTGGTCCCAATAATAGGCCTCGGTGAAGACCATGCCCTGGGCGGTGTCGAGGCCGATCGCCTTGATGTTCGTCAACAGGCACAGCAGCGCCGCGGGCTGGATGCCGCGGCGGGTCAGGCCGAACTCGCCCATCTGCTTCACGATGTTGATGAAATCGGTCCCAGCCGCGGCGATGCCGACGACGTTCGCGCCCGACTGTGCCGCGCGGACCAGATGGGAGGAGTAGTCCGTCTCCCCCAGCGGTGCGCGGGAGCTGCCCGCCACCTGCCTGCCGAGTTGTCGGATCACCGCCACCGCATTGGCTTCGAGCGAATGGCCGAAGGCGTAGTCCGAGGTGATGAAATACCAGCGGTTGCCGCCATTGCGCATCACCGCGCCCACGGTGCCGCGCGACAGCGCGTAGTTGTCGTAGGTCCAGTGCACGCCATAGGGCGAGCAATCCTTGCCCGTCAGATCCGTGGTGCCGGCGGCGACGACCACGTCGATCTTCTGCTTCTCCCGCGACAGGTTCTGCACGGCGAGGGCGACAGCCGAATTGCCCAGGCCGAAAATGGCGTCCACGCGTTCCTGGTCGTACCAGCGCCGGGCGATGGACAGGCCGACATCAGGGCGGTTCTGCAGGTCGCCGAAGACGACCTCGATGGGCATGCTGTTGACCTTGCCGCCGAAATCCTCGGCGGCCATGCGGGCGGCGACCACGTCGCCCATGCCCTGCTGGTCTGCGAAGACGCCGGACATGTCGTCGAGCACGCCGATCTTGACCACGCCGTCCGAGATGCCGGATTGCGCGTGGCCGTCGACCGGCCGAACGGCGGCGAGCGGCAAAGCAGCCGCTCCAGCCAGCAGATGTCTGCGGTTCATGGACATTCCCTCCTCATTCCTTCCTTGCCGCGCATCATGCCATGTGCGGCGGCGGAATGAAGAGGGCGGTTTCAGTCCATGCGCACCGGCGTCAGGTCCTGGATCCAGTTCTGTGCCTGCATGAAGCCCTTAACCCGCAGCGACATGGCGCGCGGGTCCATGTCATGTACGACGCGCAGCCAGACGCATTCGTCGACCATGCGCGTGTGCATCTCGGCCACCACCTGGTCCTGCTTCGCCGGGTCGAACTCGGCGCGGATGCTGTCGGAGAAGGCATCGAATTCCGGCTGTTCGACATAGCCCCAAGTATTGCCGCGCGGGGCGGTCTTGCGGCTGTCGAGCGCGGTGATGAAGCCGAAATCCGGATCCACCCACACCCAGGAGTAGTTCAGCCCGTGCAGTCCGCGCTGCGACTGGTCGCGTGATCCCTTCAGCCGCGACTGCACCATCGCCGCCCGGTCCACCACGTCGAAGCTGATATGGACGCCAAGGGGCGCAGTATGTCCTGGATCGCCTTATTCATCATCGTCGGCTGCATCTGGCCCGAGCCGGATGCGCTGATGATGATCTTCGCCTCGACCGGCTTGGCCGGGCCGAAGCCGGCTTCGGCGAGCAGCCGCTTCGCTTCTTTCGGATCATGGCGGATGCGGAAGCTGGGATTGCCGAACCAGGGATGGTCGGGCGGCACCATGCCCCATGGCGGGCTTGCCGAAGCCACCCAGCATGGTCGCGATGGCCTCCCGGTCGATGCGGGGATTGATCGCCTTGCGCACGCGGATGTCGGCGAAGGGCGACCCGGCATTGAGGTTCAGCACCCGGGGCCAGGTGTGCTGGTAGGTGTGGTCACGATCTGCATGTTGGCGGCCCGCAGGGGCGGCACGGCGTCGGGCGGGGGCGCCTCGATCCAGGCCACTGGCCGGAGAGCAGCGTGGCCACGCGGTTGGAAGCATCGGGTATGGGCAACAGCACCAGCCGGTCGGTCGTGGGGATGCGCGCCGGGTCCCAGTAGCCGGCGTTCTTCACCAGCTCCAGCCGCTGGCGCGGCACGATGGACCGGAACTTCCATGGCCCGGTGCCGACCGGCGCGCAGGTATGGTCTTCGCAGCTCCGTCCAACCTTCTCCCACTGCGTGGGCGAGGAGAAGACGATGCATCCGAGATGGTGGGGCAGCAGCGCATCCGGCTCGCGCGTCGAGATGTTGATGGCGTGGTCGCCGAGCGTCTCGAAACCCGCGATGTATCCGATGCGGCCATAGGTCTGCGCGACCTGGCGCCGATCGTATTGTGGCGCGTTCTGGTCGGTCAGCTTCACGAGGTTCCAGATCGCCGCATCGGCGTTTCAGGGCGTGCCGTCGTGGAAGGTCACACCCTCGCGCAGCGGGAAGACCCAGCGGCGCTTGTTTGTCGGATCCATCTGCCAGCCCGGGCGATGGTGCTCGGCTGGTCGGCGCGCGACAGGTCTCAATTGACCAGACCGTCGTAGAGTGTGGCGCCCGTGAAGGGTCAACCCTCGCTGCCCTGGTCCGGTTGGCCATTGACGGCGGGGATGTCGGATGCCGTCATGCCGACGCGCAGGACAGTCTCGGCCTGGGCGCGCGCGGTGCCTCCGATCATCAGGGGGCCGCGAGCGCAGCGGCACCGGCAAGGGTGGCGCGGCGACCGGGGCCGGTTCGGGGAACGGTCATATCGGCAATGCCTTTCACGCTGTCACAAAACTGCGAGAAAACCGCAATCATCGTGCCAGAAGCTGCCGTGACTCGCTTGCCCCCGGGCGCCTTCCACGCGACACCCCGTCCGACCATTCCGGAGTAACCATTCATGGCCCACGCCCTTGGCGCGCCCGCCGCCCCTGCCATCCTGCGCAACACTGAGCTCGACGCGGACGCGGTGCGCCAGGCGCGGGTGGACCTCGCGGCCTGCTTCCGCATGGCCGCGCGGCTCGGCATGCATGAGGGCATCTGCAACCACTTCTCCTTCGTGGTGCCCGGGCGCGACGACCTGTTCCTGGTGAACCCCTATGGCTGGGCGTTCAGCGAGATCACCGCCTCCCGCCTGTTGGTCTGCGACTTCACGGGCAATGTCATCGCCGGGGACGGCGTGCCCGAGGCGACCGCCTTCTTCATCCATGCGCGCGTCCACAAGAATGTCGGCCGCGCCAAGGCCGCCTTCCACACCCACATGCCGAACGCGACCGCGCTCGCCATGCTGGAAGGCCCGCCGCTGGTCTGGGCCGGGCAGACTGCGCTGAAGTTCTACGGCCGTACCTTGGTGGACGAGGAATATGGCGGCCTGGCGCTGGACGAGCAGGAAGGCGACCGCATCGCGGCGAGCATCGGCAATGCCGACATCGTCTTCATGAAGAACCACGGCGTGATGGTGGTCGGCGGCAGCGTCGCCGAGGCCTGGGACGATCTGTATTACCTGGAGCGCGCCGCCGAGGTGCAGCGCATGGCCATGGCCACCGGCCGCACTCTCAAGGCCGTCCCGCCGGAGATGGCCCAGCGCACCTACGAACAGATGCGCGAGGGCGACCGCGAGAGCGCCCGGCTGCATCTGGAAAGCGTGAAGCGCATCCTGTCGCGCGAAGAACCCGACTTCATGCATTGAACGGCGCCTCGGCGCGGACTGTCCCCATGTCACGAACCCTGCGGCCCGATGCGTCGGGTCTCGGCCTGCTGTTCGCCACCACGATCGGCTGGGGGCTGAACTGGCCGGCGATGAAGGTGCTGATCGCGCATCTGCCGGTTCTGAGCACGCGCAGCCTGGCCGGGGTGCTCGGCCTCGCCGTACTGACCGTCGTCGCGCTGGTGCGGCAGGAGTCCCTGGCGGTGCCGCGGCGGCTTTGGCCGCGGCTGGTTCTGGTGTCGCTGCTGAACGTCACCGCCTGGATGGGGCTCGCCTCCTTCTCTCTCCTCTGGCTGGCAGCGGCGGAGGCGACCATCGTCTGCTACACCATGCCGGTCTGGGCTGCCCTGATGGCCTGGGCGGTGCTGGGCGAGAAGCCGGGCCCGGCACGCGTCGCCGGTCTCGCGCTCGCCATGTCGGGGCTGGCGCTGCTGGTGCTCGGCCGCGGCGTCGCGGTCGGGCTGGAGAAGGCGCCCGGCGTCGCGCTCGGCCTCGGCTCGGCCGTGCTCTTCTCGCTCGGCACGGTCATCACCAAACGCTGGCCGCTGGGCCTGCCACCGACAACCGCCTCAGCGTGGCAGGTGGGGATCGGCATCCTGCCGCTGGCGCTGCTGGCGCTGGTCTTTGACGATGCGCGGCTGGACGCCATCACGCCGCGCGATTGGGCTCTGCTGGCCTATGGCGGGGTCTTCGCGCTGGGGCTTTGCTACCTGTCCTGGTTTGGCGCGTTGCGGCGGTTGCCGGCCTCGCTCGCCTCGCTCGGCACGCTGCTGACGCCGATGATCGGCGTGGCAAGCGCCGCGATCTTTCTCGGCGAACCGTTCGGCTGGCGGGAGGCCCTGTCACTCGCCCTGACGCTGTCGGGCGTGGCGCTGGCGCTGCGAGGGTAGAGCCGGTCGCTGCGGGTTCTTCCTGTCGCGGGCTGCGAGCACGGTGCGAGGCCGGGCTGCCGGCCCCGGCGTTCGCGATCCCACACGGCTGCAAGATCGCCCCGGCCGATGTCGGCGTCTCATGCCAAGCCGGCACGGGAGGCGGAGCCACCTCCCGGACCTCGCCTGTTACCTGCGAAGACGCTTGCGGAAGTCGGCCCCCGCCTGCTTTGCTTGGCACAGGGCAGGGCGCAAGTCGTCAACGGCAGTGTCGTTGAGGAGCTATGCGCATGCGACGTCGACACGTCTTCGCCCTTGCGGGAACATCCCTGCTCGCCCGTCCCGCCTTTGCCCAGCCGGCGTCCGCGCGGACTCTGCGATACGTGCCGCAGACCGATCTGACCGTGCTCGATCCGGTCTTCACCACGGCCTACATCACGCGACACCACTCGCTGATGATCTACGATCAACTCTTTGGTCTCGATTCCAACCTGCGGCCGCAGCCGCAGATGGTGGAAGGCTATGAGTCCAGCACCGATGGCCTGACCTGGAGTTTCCGCCTGCGCGAGGGCCTGAAATTCCATGACGGAGAGCCGGTGCGCGGCAAGGACTGCATCGCCTCCATCCGGCGCTGGGGGCAGCGGGATTCGCTCGGCCAGGTGCTGCTGTCTCGCGTGGCGGACATGACGAGCCCGGACGATCGCAGCTTCACCATCCGGCTCAGCCGTCCCTTTGGCCCGATCCTGGACGCGCTGGGCAAGATCGGTCCCTCGGCGCTGTTCATCATGCCAGAACGCATCGCCGCCACCGATCCCAACACGCAGATCCGCGAGACGATCGGCAGCGGTCCCTTCCGTTTCGTCGCGAATGAACGCATCGTGGGCTCCCGCGTCGTCTATGAGCGCAATCCCGACTATCGTCCGCGCGAGGACGGCACGACGAGCTGGGCCGCCGGCCCCAAGCGCGTCCATTTCGATCGCGTCGAATGGACCGTGATGCCTGACCCGGGCACCGCCGCCGCCGCCATCCGCAACAATGAGATCGATTGGTGGGAGAACCCGCCCAATGACCTGGCGCCCGTGCTGCGCCGCGCCCGCGACGTGAATGTGAGGCGTGCGAGCCCGCTCGGCACCTTCGGCACCGGTATCTTCAACTGCCTGCACCCGCCCTTCGACAAGCCGGCGGTCCGGCGCGTCATCCTCAACGCCATGTCGCAGGAGGATTTCATGACCGCTGCCGCGGGCGCCGATCCGTCGCTGTGGAATGCGAAGACGGGCGTCTTCACGCCAGGGTCGCCGCTGGCCAGCGACACGGGCATGGAGGCCATTACCGGTCCGCGCGACATAGAACGCTCCAAGCGCGAGCTGCGCGAGGCCGGTTATGCCGGCGAGACCATCGTCATGCTCGCACCGTCCGACCAACAGGCGCTGATGGGGATTGCGGAGGTCGGCCGCGACCTGTTCATCCGCCTGGGCATGGAGGTCGACTACCGCATCTCGGACTGGGGGACGCTGGTGCAGCGTCGCGCCAGCCGCGAGCCGCCGGACAAGGGCGGCTGGAACTTCTTCCACACCACCTGGAACGGGCTCGATGGCATCAATCCGGGCGTCATGACCTTCCTGCGCGCGAACGGCACGCAGGCCTGGTTCGGCTGGCCGACCGTGCCGAAGCTGGACGCGCTGCGCCAGCAATGGTTCGACGCGCCGGATCTCGCGAGCCAACGCGCCGCGGCGGCGGAAATCCAGAGCACCGTGTTCCAGGAGGCACCCTACCTGCCCTCCGGTCAGTATTTCAGCAACACGGCCTATCGCAGCTCGATCACCCAACCGATCTCGGAAATCTTCGCGTTCTGGGACGTGAAGCGGGTCTGATACCGGCGAGCCGGCGTTCTGATCCGTGGGACCGAGAGGGGCCTTGCCCCTCTCGGTCCCACCAAAGCCCGGAGGGCATCCCTGATGATCGGGCTGGTTTCGCGGTCGAGACGCTGAGGGGCTCTGCCCCTCCGAACCACTCCTCCAATCTTCCGACCTCACAGGTACCGACGGGGACCGCAGGCCCCACGCCGGCCGACCTTGCGGAGTCTTCGTTGCGCGCGGCCGTCACACGGCCTTTGCTGCCTTCAGCGCCGCGATCTCCTCCGTGCTGAAGCCGAACTCCGCCAACACTTCCTCGGTATGCTGACCGCGTTCCGGCGTCGGCTTCTTCGCGCAGTCCACGCCGCCGATCTGCATCGGCGCGCGCACCACGTTCAGCGCGCCCAGGCGCGGATGCTGCAACGTCATCTCCAGGCCGAGATGCTTCACCTGTTCATCCGCGAAGACCTGGTCCATGGCATAGACCGGCCCGCAGGGCACGCCTTCCTTGTTGAACTTCGCGACCCAGTTCGCCGCGGTGTCGGTCTGCGTCACCTTCTCGAGCAGCGCATTGACCTTCACGCGGTTCTGGCTCCGCAGCTTGTCGGTGGCGATGTCGGGGTCCTTCGCCTCCTCCTCGATGCCGAGCACCTTCACGATGCGGTCCCACATCACCTGGCCGCCGCCGGCGATGTTGATGACGCCGTCGGAGGTCTTGAACAGCCCGGTCGGGATGGTGGTGGGGTGGTCGTTGCCGGCCTGCTTCGGGACCTCGTGCTTCATGGTCCAGCGCGTGGCCTGGAAGTCCATCATGGCGATCATGGCTTCGAGCAGGGAGACATGCACCCAGCGCCCCTTGCCGGTGACTTCCCGTTCCAGCAGCGCGACCATGATGCCGAGCGCGCAGTAGAGACCGGCGGTGAGGTCCGCGACGGGAATGCCCGCGCGCACCGGCCCCTGGCCGGGCAGGCCGGTGACCGACATCAGCCCGCCCATGCCCTGGGCGATCTGGTCGAAGCCGGGGCGCCGGGCATAGGGCCCGTCCTGCCCGAAGCCGGAGATCGACCCCAGCACGATGCGCGGATTGATCGCCGACAGCGCGTCATAGTCGATGCCGAGCCGCGTCTTCACGTCGGGGCGGTAGTTCTCGACCACGACATCGGCCTTGGCGACCAGGCGCTTGAAGGCGGCCAGGCCCTCGGGCGACTTCAGGTTCAGCGTCATGCCGCGCTTGTTGCGGTGGACGTGCTGGAAATCGGGGCCATCGCGCTCGCCGCCCAGCCCCTTTCCGGTATCGACCTCGTCGGTTGCCTCGATCTTGATCACGTTGGCACCCCAATCGGCGAGCTGGCGCACGCAGGTCGGGCCCGAACGGACGCGGGTCAGATCAAGCACGGTGAAACGGGACAGCGGCATCATGGTTCAAGGCCCTCCATGGCCGACTCTGTTCGCACCGCGCGGGCGGGCCGGCAAGGTGGCGGCTTGACGCGGTCTGCCATCCCGCTACGCCTTGCACCCGCATCACAGTCGGGACGGAGCGCCATGAGCGACGAGATTCTGCACGAGGTCCGCGAGGGCGGCATCGCCTGGACCACCTTCAACCGCCCCCAGGCGCGCAACGCCATGCTGTTCGGCATGTATGAGCGGTTGCAGGAGCTCGCCGGCGAGATCAGCGCCGACCCGTCCATCCGCGTCTGGGTGCTGACCGGCGCGGGCGGCAAGGCCTTCGCCTCGGGCACCGACATCTCCCAGTTCCGCGAGTTCAAGACCGCCGAGGACGCGCTGAACTACGAGGCGCGCATCGACAAGGTGCTCGGCGCGCTTGAGGATTGTTCCAAGCCGATCATCGCGGCCATTGCCGGCGCCTGCACGGGCGGTGGCCTCGGCATCGCCGGCTGCTGCGACCTGCGCATCTGCGACCAGGGTGCGCGCTTCGGCCTGCCGATCGCGAAGACGCTCGGCAATATTCTCAACATGCACAACTTCGCACGCTTCTATGCGCTGGTCGGTCCGGCGGCGATCGCCGAGATGATCATGACCTCGCGGCTCTTCTCCGCCGCCGAGGCCAAGCATATCGGCCTCGTCTCCGAAGTGCTGGAAAGCCCGGATGCCGTTGCGGCGCGCGCGATGGAGCTGGCGACGACGATGTCGACGCTGGCGCCGCTGACGCTGAAGGCCACGAAGGAAGCGCTGCGCCGCCTGCGCAAGGCGACCAGCGAGGTCGAGGGCGACGATCTGGTGACCATGTGCTTCACCTCGGCCGACTTCCAGGAAGGCGTGGACGCCTTCCTCAACAAGCGCGCGCCGAACTTCCAGGGGAAGTGACCTTGCGTTGCGGACGACCCCGTCCGGGGCCGTCCGCACGCCCGATGGCGCCGATGGGATTTGCATTCGGGCGTCGGAACGCCCATATCCCCGTGCGTCACCTCGTCCGGTCCGTTCCGCGGACCTGCTCTCCGTGCCTTCCCTATGGTTGAGCCGCAGCGATGGCTGGCCCGTCGCGCATACAGCGCGCCGGCATAACCGTTGCGCAATCTCGTGCGACGGCAACGCTCAACCCGGAGACTTCGGCATGAGCATCGGTACCGTGAAGTGGTTCAACGCGACCAAGGGCTATGGCTTCATCCAGCCTGAGGACGGCAGCAAGGACGTGTTCGTCCACATCAGCGACGTGCAGCGCTCGGGCCTCAACGGCCTGAACGAAGGCGACAAGGTCGAGTTCGAGCTGCAGCGTGGCCAGCAGGGCAAGATCTCGGCGGGCAACCTCCGCCTCGCCTGACACGGACAGGGCGGCCCACGGGCCGCCCTTTCTTCTTCTTCATGACGGATGCGGAGCACGCCCATGGCGCGGAAGCCGAACTATGGCCAGCAGCGGGCCGATGTGAACCGCTCGAAGCAGGCGAAGAAGGAAGCGAAGCTGCGCGAACGCGAGGAAGCGGTCGCGAAGCGCAAGGCCGGCGGGCAGGACGCCGAGCCTGAATACGAGCCGGACACGGCCGAGGACCAGGAGCCCGCGCGCGACTGAGGCGCGGAGGAGAGACAGAGATGGCCAAACCTGCCAGCAAATCGAACTTCGTGCTGTTCGACGTGATCTATGAGGACGGCAGCCGCCGGTCCAACCGCAAGGTGCCGGCCGAGATCCTCGGTGGGCTCGACGGCGACGAGCCGGCCCGCAAGGTGATCCAGGAACAGGACAACGAGATCGCCAAGGCGTCCGGCAAGCCGGCGCTGCCGATCTCCCAGATCCTGCGCGTCGGCGGCAAGAAGCGCTGACGCGGGACCGGCGCCGCCCCAGCGGGACGGCGCCCCCCTCTCATTCCGCCGCCTGCGCCTGCTTGGCGATGAGCGGCACGATCCCCGGCAGGGCCGACCCTTCCCAGAGCTGCGCGAGCAGTGCCTTGGCCGGCGCCGATCCCACCGCATCGGCGGTCAGTTCCAGGAACTTGTCCGACAGGTCCTGATCGGATAGCGGCGCATCCGGATCGCCCTTGCGGGTATGCTGGTGGCGGTTCAGCACGCGGCCATCCTTCAGCGTGATCGTCACCTTGGCCGAACGCTTGGAGGGGAAAGCCGCCGCGCATTCCGGATCGAGCGTCACCGTCACCTTCGCCATCAGCGCGCGCGTCGCGGGATCGGCCAGGCGCTCCGGCGTGAAGGCGACCAGGCGCACACCCCCATGACGCAGCATGGTCGCCGCGGTGAACTGGGCGGAGAAGCGGCAATCCTGCTCGGTCACGGCGTTAGGGCGGTCGCAGACTTCCTTGGTGGCCTTGTAGCCACCGATCACCACGCTCTCGACATCGCCGGGCGAGAAGCCATTCTCGAGATGAAGGTCGCGCACCGCATCCAGCGCCGCGAAGATGTGCCCGCAGCAGCCGTGATTCTTGAAGGTCATGTCGGTAATGGCAAAGGGCTTGCCGATGCCGGCCAGCGCCATCTCCCACTTGCCGGTGTCCTCGCTGGTCGCCGCCGCGAAGCCCGCCGGGCCGTGCAGCACGTCGAGTGCCCCGGTCATCCCCTTGGATGCCGCCATGGCGGCGAGCGCGCCGGCCTCGGCGGCATGGCCCGGATGCAGCGGCTTCGACATGCCTTCCCCGCGGAAGGCCTGCTGCAGGCCGGAGGCCATGGTCGCGGCGGTGGCGATGGCATGCGCCGTGCGCGTCTCGTCGCAATCGAGCAGCACCGCGACCGAGGCCGCGGCGCCGAAGGTCCCGACCGTGCCGGTGGTGTGCCAGAAATCGTAATGCGAGGGCTGCACCGCGCGGCCGATGCGGCAGGAGACCTCATACCCAGCGGTCATGGCGCGCAGCAGCCCGTCCATCGTCGCGCCGCGCGACTGCGCGGCGGCCAGCGCCGCCGCGATGGTCGGGCAGCCCGGGTGATAGACCGCGTAGCGGTAGATGTCGTCGAACTCGACCGTGTGGGACGCCGTGCCGTTCAGCAGCGCCGCATGGCGCAGCGGCACGCGTCGGCCCGAGACGTAGCAGACCGCCCCGCCGCCGCCCCGCGTCTCATCTTCCAGCGCCGCCGACATCAGCGTCGCCGGCTCCCGCCAGGCGCCGGCCAGCAGGGCGGCGAACCAGTCCACGAGGGCGCGGCGGGCATGGTGCGCGACATCCGCCGGCAGGTCGCGCGACCGCCAGGACGCCGCATGCTCGGCGAGGATCGGAAGCGGGTTGGTCATGGCGCGCTGCTCACGCGTTGCCGCGGAGCACCTCCTTATTGATCACGACATCGGGGTCGAGCTGGCCCTTGAACAGGCTGATGATACTCTCGGCGCAGGACAATCCCATACGCCGCGTGGACTGTTCCGTCGCCGCCGCCGAATGCGGCGTGACCACGACATTCGGGAAGTCGAGGAAGGGCAGCTTCGTCGTCACCGGTTCCTCCCAGAACACATCGAGGCCCACCGCGCCGAGATGGCCCGATTTCAGCGCATTGGTCAGCGCCGCCTCATCCACCAGCGTGCCTCGCGCCGTGTTGATATAGGCGGCGCCCGGCTTCATGGCCGCGAAGAAGGCGGCGTTCACCATGGCGCGCGTCTCGGTGTTGGACGGGCAGTGGGTGGTCACGATGTCGGCGGCGGCCAGGCCTTCCTGGAGCACCTTCACCGGCTTGAACCCTGCGCCCTTGATGGTGTTCTGCGGGATGTAGGGGTCGTGGACCAGCACATCCATGCCGAAGGCCGCACACAGCCGCGCGACGCGTCCGCCGATTCGGCCGAAGCCCACCACCAGCACGGTCAGTCCCGCGAGGTCCAGCGTCCGCAGCGACGCCTTCGCGCCCCAATCAAGGGCCTTGGTGTTGCGGTCGTAGTCCAGCGTCCGTCGCGCCGTGGTCAGCATCAGCATCAGCGCATGCTCGGCGACCGAGACGGCATTCGCGTCCGGCGTCACGGTCAGCGGAATGCCGCGCTCGGTCAGCGCCCCGACATCCACCGCGTCGTAGCCGACGCCGTGCCGGGCGCAGATGCGCAGCATCGGCGCGTTGTCGAGGAATGCGCGGTCGATCTTCGTCGCGCGGACGATGATCGCCTCGGCGGTCTTCATCGGCTCGGCCAGCGTCTCCGGCGTCACCGGGTCGAGCATGGTCACGGTGACGCCCGGTTCGGCGCGCAGCCGTTCCATGGCATCCGGATGCAGGGGGCGCAGGCAGACGACGTGCGGCATGGAGCGTCCTATTCGACCGTAGCGCCGGAGATGCGGACCAATTCCGCCCATTTCGGGATCTCGGCGGCGATGAAGGTGGCGAAGGCTTCGGGGTTCGACCCGACCGGCTCGCTGCCCTGCTGGGCCAGCTTGGCGCGCAGTTCCTCGGTGCGCAGCACGGTCGCGATCTCGTTCGACAGGCGGAGCACCGCGGGGGGCGGTGTGCCGGCGGGGGCGAAGATGCCGTTCCACAGGGCGACCTCGAAGCCGGGGATGGTCTCGGCGACGGTCGGCACCTCGGGCAGCAAGGCGGAACGCCGGGCGGTGGTGATGGCCAGCGCCCGCAGCCGCCCCGCCTGGACATGGGCGATGACCTCGACCAGCGGCGAGGCCATGGCCTGGATCTTCCCGCCGATCAGGTCGGTGACCGCCGGGGCGCCGCCGCGATAGGCGACATGGGTCACCTCGATCCCCGCCTGGGCGGCGATCATCGCGGCCGAGAGGTGCTGGGAGGTGCCCGACCCGGCATTGCCGAAATTCAGGCTGCCCGGTTGCGCCTTGCCCAGCGCGATCAGCCCGGCGAGGTCCCGTGCCGGCACCTCCGGATTCACCACCAGCAGGTTGGGGATGAAGGCGATCTGGCCGACGGGGGCGAAATCGCGCTGCGGGTTGAACGGCAGGTTGCGATAGAGCGCGGCGTTGGTCGCGTGGGTCGAACTCGTCCCCATCAGAAGCGTGTAGCCATCGGGCGCGGCGCGGGCGACGGCCTCGGAGCCGATATTGCCGCCCGCGCCGGGCCGGTTCTCGACCACCACGGGCTGGCCGAGGCGGGCGGCGATCGCCTCGGCGACGAGCCGCGCCGTGACGTCGGTGCTGCCGCCCGGGGCGAAGGGAACCACCAGGCGGATCGGGCGGTCGGGTGTCCAGGTGCCTTGCGCCCGCGCCAGGGCGGGCGTGGCCAGCAGGGCGGCGATGAGGCTGCGGCGATGCATGGGTTTCCTCCTCACGCCGGTCTTTGCCGGCTTGGTTGGGGCGATGGTCGCGATGTCCGCGACCATCGCTTAAGCATCAGAGCTGGTGGAAGGCGGCCTCCCCCAGGATCGCCTCGCGCATCCGGTTCTGGATGATCGACCCGTCGCGCGGCGGCAGGACCAGCTTCTTGCTGGAGGCATCGATCTTCGCCACGGCGAAGAAAGGCCCGTCCCCGGCATGGATGGCCGCGCGCAGGGCGGGCACTTCCTCGGGCTTGGTGACGAACATCGTGTGCTTGAAGCCCGCGCCCTTTGCCATGGCGACCAGGTCGACGCCGTATTTGGTCGCCGTCTCCTGCATGCCGGTCTCGCCGTAATGCTCGTTGTCCTGCACGACGATCGAGAGGTTCTTCGGCTTCTTCACCGCGATGGTGGCGAGCGAGCCGATGCCCATCAGCATCTCCCCATCGCCGGTCAGAACCAGCACGGGGCGGTTCGGCTGCGCCTGGGCAAGACCCAGGCCGATCATCGCCGCCGCCCCCATGCCGCCCCACAGCGGCAGGTTCAGCTTGTGGTCGCCCACGGCCGTGATGTCCCAGCAGGGCGCGCCGAGGCCGGCGATGACCGCCAGTTCCCCGCGGTCGGCCAGCAGGGCGCGCGTCAATTCGCGCCGGTCGAGCTTTCCGGATTCCGCCAGCATCGTCTCAGTCCTTGCCGAAGGTCTTGGCGCCGATGACGCGCTGCCCGATCAGGGTCGCGGTCGGGCGGAATGTGTTGAAGGCCATGCGGATGGTGGCATCCACGGTGGGTGCGATGTCCTCCGGTGTGTCGGCGCGCTTCACCAGCGTGCCCATGGCTTCCAGCACCGCCTGGGTGGCGTTGCCCATCGGAATCTGGGCCGGGTTGAACTCGCCGAAATCGCCCCGCATCGTCACCAGCATCGGCATCGGGCAGCGATGGATGTGGGACAGCGACAGCATGTTGATGCAGTTGCCCACGCCCGAGGACTGCATCAGCAGCACCGCCTTGTGCCCGCCCAACCAGGCGCCCTGCATCAGGGCGATGCCCTCTTCCTCGGTGGTCAGGGTGGTGACGATGATCTCGTTGTCGGCCAGGCAGCGCTTGATCAGGCGGGAATGCCCAGCATCGGGGACCAGGCAGACCTGGCGGATCTCATGCTTCTTCAGCAGGTCATAGATCTGGTCAGGCCAGATCGAGGCCACATCAGGGGCCTTGTCGATGGCGTCGTCGTCCATAGTCTTCCTCGGCAGTTTCCTGCGGGGCATCCTAGGGCGAGGCGAGAGGCTGGCAAGACGGCCCCGGGACGCGGCATCATGGCCGCCATGCCCTTCGCGCAGACCATCGGTGGCACGCGCTACCGCTTCGACGACCTGAAGACCCTGCTGGCGCGCGCTACGCCGCTGCGGTCCGGCGACGCGCTGGCCGGTGTGGCGGCGGAGAGTGCGGCCGAACGCATCGCTGCGCAGCGGGCGCTCGCCGACCTGCCGCTGGCGCATTTCCTGAACGAGGTCGTGATCCCCTATGAGGCCGATGAGGTGACGCGGCTGATCGTGGATCGCCACGATCCGGTGGCCTTCGCGCCGGTCCGCCACCTGACGGTGGGCGGGTTCCGCGACTGGCTTCTGGCGGCGGAAGCCGCGGCGGTCACGGCGCTCGCGCCCGGCCTGACGCCCGAGATGGTCGCCGCCGTGTCCAAGATCATGCGCATCGCGGACCTGATCCAGGTCGCGGCGAAATGCCGCGTCGTCACGCGCTTCCGCAACACCATCGGCCTGCCGGGGACGCTGTCCATCCGATTGCAGCCGAACCACCCGACCGATGATCCGCGCGGCATCGCGGCGTCCGTGCTGGATGGGCTGCTGCTGGGCGCGGGCGATGCGGTGATCGGGGTCAACCCGGCGACCGATAATGTCGAGGCGGTGATGCGCGTGCTCGACATGCTCGACACGGTGCGGGACCGCTTCGACATCCCGACGCAATCCTGCGTTCTGTCGCATGTCACGACGACGATGCTGGCGATGGAACGCGGCGCGCCGGTCGATCTGGTGTTCCAATCCATCGGCGGGACAGAGGGCGTGAACACCTCCTTCGGCGTGTCGCTGTCCGTGCTGCGCGAGGCGCGGGAGCAGGCGCTGACGCTGGGCCGCGGCACGCTCGGCGACAACGTGATGTATTTCGAGACCGGGCAGGGCAGCGCGCTGTCCGCCGATGCGCATCACGGCGTGGACCAGCAGACCATCGAGGCGCGGGCCTATGCCGTGGCGCGGGAGTTCTCGCCCCTGCTGGTGAACACCGTCGTCGGCTTCATCGGCCCGGAATACCTGTTCGACGGCAAGCAGATCCTGCGTGCGGGGCTGGAGGACCATTTCTGCGGCAAGCTGCTCGGCCTGCCGATGGGCGTCGACGTCTGCTACACCAACCACGCCGAGGCCGATCAGGACGACATGGACACGCTGCTCACCTGCCTCGGGGTCGCGGGCGTGACCTATGTGATGGGCGTGCCCGGCGCGGATGACGTGATGCTCGCCTATCAATCGACCTCCTTCCATGACGGGCTTTCCGCGCGGGCGATGCTGGGCAAGCGCGCCGCGCCGGAATTCGAGGCGTGGCTCGCCCGCATGGGCATCGGCGCGGATGCGGAGCGCATCCCGGCGCGGCTGTCCCCGGCGCTGATCGGGCTGGCATGACGGCGCCCTCCCTCTGGCGCGACCTGCGGCGCTTCACCGGGGCGCGCGTCGGGCTGGGCCGCGCCGGCACGGCGCAGCCGACGGCGGCGCATCTCGACTTCCAGGAATCCCATGCGCGGGCGCGGGATGCGGTGTGGTCGGCGCTCGACGTGCCGGCGATGGAAGCCGCGCTCGCGCCGCTCGGCCTGCCGGTGCTGCGCGTGGCGAGCGCGGTGGCGGACCGGCGCGCCTATCTGCTGCGGCCCGATCTCGGCCGGCGCCTGGCCGAGGGCACGGACCTGCCCCGCGATCCCGGCAGCGTCGCCTTCGTCGTGGCGGATGGCCTCTGCGCGACCGGCGTGCAGCGCCACGCGCCCGGCGTGCTGGAGCGGCTGATCCCGGCGCTGAGCCTGCCCCCTGGCCCCATCGTCATCGCCGAGCAGGCGCGCGTCGCGCTGGGTGACGCCATCGGCGAGGCGATCGGCGCCGCCGCCGTGGTCGTGCTGATCGGCGAGCGCCCGGGTCTGTCAGCGACGGACAGCCTCGGCCTCTACATCACCTGGGCGCCGCGCCGTGGCCGCACCGACGCCGATCGCAACTGCATCAGCAATGTCCGCCCCGGCGGCCTGACCTATGATGAGGCCGCCGCCAAGGCCGCCTGGCTGCTGCGCGCCGCCCAGGGCCTGGGCGCGACCGGCGTCGCCCTGAAGGACGAGATGCCGGCCGGCGCTCTGCCCGCCCCATGATCCGCGTGACCGGCCGCATCTCGCTCGACGAATCGGAGATCAGCGAGGACTTCCTGCGCGCCTCGGGCCCGGGCGGGCAGAACGTCAACAAGCTCGAGACCGCGGTGCAGCTCCGCTTCGCTGCCATGGCCTCGCCCAATCTGTCGGATGCGGTGAAGGCGCGGCTGGCGACGCTGGCCGGCCGGCGCATGACCAAGGATGGCGTGCTGGTGATCACCGCCCAGCGTCATCGCACCCGCGAACGCAACCGGGAGGATGCGCTGGATCGCCTGCTGGTGCTGATCCGTGAGGCCGCCACGCCCCCGCCGCCGCCCCGCAAGGCGACCAAGCCGACGCTGGGGTCGCAGAAGCGGCGGCTGGAATCGAAGACGCGGCGCGGGACGACCAAGAAGCTGCGGTCGGGAAGGCCGGGGGAGGAGTGATCGCCCGCCGTTCGGTGGGGTGCGATCCCTGTGGCGCGGCCGGCATTGGAGAGGGGCTCAGCCCCTCTCCGGCTCCATCGTTGCCAGCGCGGCGTGCAAGCCCCTTCAGCCCCCGCTCGCCCGCTGAAACGCCAGCACTGCCGCGGCCAGGTCCTCGCCCGCCCAGCCGACCGACTTGAACAGGGTGATCTCCTCGGCGCTGCGTCGGCCGGGATGCACGCCCCGGCACAGCTCGGTGAGTTCCGCGGCGACGCTGCCCTCGGTGATCGCGCCTTCGGCGATGGCCTGGACCACGTCGCCGGCTTCGGCCAGGGCGCCGGCGCGGGTATCCACGATCAGTGTCGCGCGGGCGAGCGCCGCGCCGTCCGATTCGCGCATGTCGCGACGGAAGGCGCCGACCAGGTCGACATGGGTGCCGGGGAGCAGCGCCGCCCCGCGCAGCAGCGGCGCCGTGGACAGTGTCGCCGCCGCAACGATGTCGAATCCCGCCGGGTCCGGTGACGCCACCGGGCGTGCGGACAGGCCCTCCGCGGCCAGGCCCGCCGCCAGCCGTGCCGCGTTCGCCGCGGTGGGCGACCAGATCGCGATGTCGGTGATCGGGAAGCGGGACGCATAGCCCTCGGCCAGGGCGCGCGCGACCTTGCCGCTGCCCAGCAGCAGCAGCCGCGTGCTGTTCGGCCGCGCGAGATACCGCGCGGCGAGCAGGCTGGCCGCCGCGGTCCGCCGGTCGGTCAGCTCGCCGCCATCCATGAGGGCGAGCGGCGCCCCTGTCGCGGCATCCGACAGCAGATAGGCGGCGTGGACGGCCGGTTCGCCCCGAGCCGCATTGGCCGGCGCGACATGGACGATCTTCACCCCAGTGTGCTCGCCGGCCCGCCAGGCAGGCATCAGCAACAGGGTGTTCTCCCGGCCATCGGGACCGGGCATGAAATGCCGGTGCCGCAATGGGGAGTCGCAGCCCTGGCGGAACATCGTTTCCAGCGCGGCGATCAGGTCGTTCCAGGGTAGGGCCCGGCGCAGGGCCGCCCGATCCAACTGCAACATGAGAGGCCTCTTCTGCCGGCCGTGGCGGATCGATGGCGGGCCCGCAAAGGTGTGCCTGCCCGGCCCGTCATTTGCTAGGTCTCGCGGAACGGAGGAGTGCCGTTGGGCCATGGATGTATTGCGCGTTGATCCGTGCCGTCTCGTGGCGCAGCATGCCTGCGTGTTAGGCAACAACGCCGTGCGGCCCGCCCATGGGCGGTCACGGGACTAGGGGAGAACTGGCGTGACACAAGTATCACGGCCTTCATTCCTGCGCCTGCTGGGCGCGGCGCTGGTGGCTTCGGTGGCGGCTTTGCCGGCCATGGCGCAGCAGGCCCCGACCCTTGATGCCATCCGGGCCCGCGGCACGCTCGTCTGCGGCGTGAACACCGGCCTGGCCGGCTTCGCGCAGCCCGACAGCCAGGGCGTCTGGCGCGGCTTCGACGTGGATTACTGCCGCGCCGTCGCCGTCGCGCTGTTCAACGACGCCTCGAAGGTCCGCTACGTGCCGACCACGGCGCAGAACCGCTTCACCGCGCTGCAGTCGGGCGAGGTGGACATGCTGAGCCGCAACACGACCTGGACGCTGTCGCGCGACACCTCGCTGGGCTTCGACTTCCCGGCGATCAGCTTCTTCGACGGGCAGGGCTTCATGGTGAAGGCCTCGCTCGGCGTGCGCACGGCGCGGGAACTGGATGGCGCGACCATCTGCGTGCAGCCCGGCACTACCACGGAACAGAACCTGACCGACTGGGCGCGCGCCAACCGCGTGAACTTCACCCCGGTTGTGATCGAGCGGCTTGAGGAATTGGTCGGCGCCTTCGTCGGCGGGCGCTGCGACGCCTTCACCACCGACGTGTCCGGCCTCGCCGCGACCCGCGCGGCGCAGGCGCGGCCGGCCGACTACACCATCCTGCCCGACGTGATCAGCAAGGAGCCGCTGGGCCCGCTGGTGCGCCATGGCGACCAGCGCATGACCGACCTGGTGCGCTGGGTGCATTTCGGCCTGATCGCGTCCGAGGAGCTGGGCATTACCGCCGCCAATGTCCGCCAGATGGCGGCCAATGACACGCGGCCGGAAGTGCAGCGCATGCTCGGCCGCAACGGCGATCTCGGGCAGATGCTGGGCGTCGACAATGCCTGGCTGGTCAACGTAATCGCCGCCATCGGCAATTACGGCGAGATCTTCGAGCGCAACCTGACGCCGATCGGCATCCAGCGTGGCCCGAACGCGCTGTGGACGACGCCGGGCGGTCTGCAATACGCACCGCCCTTCCGGTGATCGACATGGCCGCGGGGCGGGGGGGTGCACCCTTCGCCCCGTGGTGCTTTCCCGCCCCGTCCGGCGGGCAACAGGGACAGGTGAGGCTGAAAAACAATGTCCGACGCAACCGTCGATCCCCGATTCCGGCGCAAGCCACCAAAACGGCCACTGCGCCTGTCCTGGGCGGATGAACGCGTCCGCGGCATCGTCTGGCAGGTGGTCGTTGTCGCCATCATCGGCGGCATCATCTACTGGCTCTGGTCCAACACGGTGCACAACCTGGAAGTCCGCCGCATCGCGACCGGCTTCGGCTTCCTGTGGCGCGAGGCCGGCTTGCCGATCGCCGAGCACGTGATCCCCTACGAACCGACCGACACCTATTTCCGCGCTTTGACCGTCGGCGTGCTGAACACGTTGAAGGTGGCCGTCGTGGGCATTGTGCTTGCGACCATCCTCGGCACGGTGGTCGGTATCGCGCGGCTGTCGAAGAACTTTCTCGTGTCCAAGATCGCCGGCTTTTATGTCGAAGTGATCCGTGACCTGCCGCTGCTGCTGCAGCTGTTGTTCTGGTACACGGTCATGCAGGGGCTACCTGGCCCCCGGCAGGCTTTCCATCCGGCGGAAGGCCTCTATTTCTCCAATCGTGGCTTCCGCTTTCCGGCGCTGGAATGGGAAGGCGCGCATACCGCGGCCCTGGCCGCGTGCGTCGTCGGCACCGTGCTGACTTGGCTGTATGCTCGCGTCGCCCGCGCGAAGCAGATGGCCGATGGCCAGCCCCGCAAGATCTGGCCGGCGGCCATCGCGCTGATCCTCGGCCTGCCGATCTTCGTCTGGTTGGCCCTGGGCGCGCCCTGGACCATCGACTGGCCGGCGCTGCGCGGCTTCAATTTCCGTGGCGGCATGGCGGTCAGCCCCGAATATGCGGCGCTGCTGATCGGCCTCGTCACCTACACCGCCGGCTTCATCGCCGAGGTGGTGCGCGCCGGCATCCTGTCGGTGAACCAGGGGCAATGGGAAGCGGCACAGGCGCTCGGCCTGCGCCATGGCTCCGTGCTGCGGCTGATCGTGCTGCCGCAGGCGCTGCGCGTCATCATCCCGCCGATGACGTCGAACTACCTGAACCTGACCAAGAACTCCTCCCTGGCGGTGGCGATCGGCTACCAGGACATCGTGTCCATCGCCAATACGACGCTGAACCAGACCGGCCAGGCGATCGAGGGCATCGCCATCATCATGCTGGTCTATCTGACGATCAGCCTGTCCATCAGCCTCTTCATGAACTGGTACAACGCGAAGATCGCGTTGGTGGAACGGTGAGGGCCCGGCCATGAGCGACATCACCGCCAACACCCCGATCCACGGCAGCAGCGCGCCGCGCGATGCGCCGATGGCGACCACCGGCCCGATCGCCTGGCTGCGGGCCAACCTGTTCTCCGGCTGGCTGTCCACCGCGGTCACGCTGCTGCTCGGCTATCTGATCGTCCGGGCCGTTGTCGGCATCGTGGACTGGGCCTTCATCAACGCCATCTGGTCGGTGCCCCTATCGCCGACTGGCGTGGCACAGACCCAGGTCTGCCGCGACCTGCAAGGGGCAGGCGCCTGCTGGGCCGTGGTGACGGAAAAGCACCGCTTCATGCTGTTCGGCACCTATCCGTACGAGCAGCATTGGCGGCCCGCCATCGTCTGTCTGTTGTTCATAGGGCTTTACATCGTCTCGGCGATGCGGCGCTTCTGGAACTGGACGCTGGTGCCGATCTGGATCGTCACGCTGACTGCGATCGGCATCCTGATGTGGGGCGGCGTGCTTGGCCTGCCCTATGTGCCTCAGGAACGCTGGGGCGGCCTGCCGATCACCCTGATCCTGGCCACCTTCGGCCTCGCCTTCGCCTTCCCGCTGTCGATCCTGGTCGCGCTCGGGCGACGGTCGAGCCTGCCGGCGATCAAGGTGCTCTGCGTCGTCTATGTCGAGCTGATCCGCGGCGTGCCGCTGATCTCGCTGCTCTTCATGGCGTCGGTGATGTTCCCGCTCTTCCTTCCGGAGGGAATGAACATCGACAAGCTGCTGCGCGCGCAGATCGCCATCATCCTCTTCGCCGGGGCTTATCTGGCCGAGGTGGTGCGCGGTGGCCTGCAGGCGCTGCCGAAGGGCCAGTACGAAGCTGCCGACGCGATGGGCCTGTCCTATTGGCAGAAGACCGGGCTGATCATCCTGCCGCAGGCGCTGCGGCTGGTGATCCCACCTTTGGTGAATACTTTCATCGGCTTCTTCAAGGACACCTCCCTGGTGCTGATCATCGGCATCTTCGACCTGCTGACGGCAGGCAAGACAGCGATCGTCGAGCCTGCCTGGCAGGGCTTCGGCGTCGAGGTCTACGTCTTCGTCGGCCTGATCTACCTGTGCTTCTGCTTCGCCATGTCGAAGTACAGCCAGGGGCTGGAGGCGGAGTTGAACCGCCACCGCCGGCGCTGAGGCACCCGACGATGAACGACAACAACACCTTCACCCTGGGACACGTAACCGCATGAGCGCAGCCATCGAGACGCCGGGGGTGCATGTCGCCTCCTCGGTCCGCACCGACGCCCCGCCGGCGATCGTGCTGGACAAGGTCAACAAGTGGTATGGCGCCATGCACGTGCTGCGCGACGTCGACCTGCAGGTCGCGCTCGGTGAGCGCGTGGTGGTCTGCGGCCCTTCGGGGTCCGGCAAATCCACCATGATCCGCTGCATCAACCGGCTGGAAACCCACCAGGAGGGCCACATCCTGGTCGATGGCATCGAACTGTCCGACGATCTCCGGGCATTGGACGCCATCCGCCGCGACGTCGGTATGGTGTTCCAGTCCTTCAACCTGTTCCCGCACCTGACCATCCTCGAGAACTGCACGCTTGCCCCCATCTGGGTGCGCAAGATGCCGAAGAAGCACGCCGAGGAGCTGGCGATGGAATACCTGACCCGGGTACGCATCCCGGAGCAGGCGAAGAAGTATCCCGGTCAGCTCTCGGGCGGGCAGCAGCAGCGCGTGGCAATCGCCCGCGCGCTGTGCATGAAGCCCAAGATCATGCTGTTCGACGAGCCGACCTCGGCTCTCGACCCCGAAATGATCAAGGAGGTGCTCGACACCATGGTCATGCTGGCGGCCGAGGGCATGACGATGATCTGCGTGACCCACGAAATGGGCTTCGCGCGCCAGGTCGCCGACCGCGTGGTGTTCATGGACCGCGGGGAGATCGTCGAATCCGGCACGCCGGATGCGGTGTTCAACGATCCGAAGACCGAACGGCTGAAGCTGTTCCTCAGCCAGATCCTGCGGGGGCACTGAGAGCGGGTTTGGCGGCGCCGGCACATGGCATCCGGTGCCGCCTATGCCGTTCCGACATCGGAAAGGAGACTTTGCGGCGCGATTGCGGCAGGCGGGCGGGTCGGCATATCACTGCCGCCTCTGTCCCTTAGCAGCGAGGCCCCGTGACCGCGCACGATCCCAACCCGGACAAACCGCAGCCTCTGACGCCCGCCCTGATCCTCGGCGTGCTCGGGGTGGTCTACGGGGATATCGGCACCTCGCCACTCTATGCGTTGCGTGCCGCATTGCTGCACTTCTCGGATGACGGGCTCGAGCGCTGGGAGATCCTCGGCATCCTAAGCCTCATCATCTGGTCGCTGATCCTGACGGTGACGGTGAAGTACGTCGTCTTCATCCTGCAGGCCGACAACCGGGGGGAGGGTGGCATCCTCGCCCTGATGGCGCTGGCGCAGCGCAGCGTCGAATCGCCGCGGGCGCGCTGGAGCCTGGCGCTGCTTGGCATCATCGGCGCCTGCCTGTTCTTCGGTGACGGCATCATCACACCGGCCATCTCGGTGCTGTCGGCGGTCGAGGGTTTGAAGGTGGTTGACGACACCTTCGATCGCGCGGTGATCCCGATTGCGGTCGTCATCCTGCTCGGGCTGTTCCTGGTGCAGTTCCGCGGGACGGGCAGCATGGGCCGCGTGTTCGGGCCGATCTGCGCGCTGTGGTTTCTCGTGCTCGGCCTGTTGGGGCTGATCGAGATCGTCCGGGAACCTGGCGTCCTCGTCGCGCTGTCACCGCACTACGCGGTGCAATTCTGCGTCGCCTACCGCCTGTTAGCCTTCATCGCCTTCGGCTCGGTCGTGCTGGCGGTAACGGGTGCCGAGGCGCTCTACGCCGATATGGGGCATTTCGGACGCCGGCCGATCCGTTGGGCCTGGTTGTGGCTTGTCCTGCCGGCATTGACGCTCAACTATCTCGGGCAAGGCGCGTTGATCCTGAATGCGCCCTCGGCCCTCGAGAACCCGTTCTACCTGCTGGCACCGGAGTGGTTCCGGCTGCCGTTGGTCCTACTGGCGACGGCTGCGACCATCATCGCGAGCCAAGCCATGATCTCCGGTGCGTACACCATCGCACGGCAATGCGTGCAACTCGGCTTCATCCCGCGGCTCGAGGTGCGCCACACGAGTGAGACCGAGGAGGGGCAGATCTATATGCCCCAGGTGAATACGCTGCTGCTGATCGGCGTGCTGATCCTGGTGATGGCCTTCCACACCTCGGACAATCTGGCGGCGGCCTATGGAATCGCGGTGACGGGGACCTTCGTCTGCACGTCCTGCCTCGCCATCATCGTGTTCCGCCGGCGCTTCGGCTGGGCATGGCCGCTGGTCATCGGCGTGTTCGGGCCCCTGCTGGTCCTCGACGTGCTGTTCTTCCTGTCCAACGTGCTGAAGATTCCCGATGGGGGCTATGTGCCGCTGGTGCTCGGCGCGGGTCTCTTCGCCATGATGACGACCTGGCATCGCGGGCGGGAACTGCTGTTCGCGCGCTTCCGGCAGGATGGGCTGCCGCTCAAGTCCTTCATCGCGCGGCTGCCGCAGTCGCGCACCATCCGCGTGCCGGGTACCGCAGTGTTCATGACCAGCCAGGCCGATTTCCTGCCCGGCGCGCTGCTGCACAACCTGAAACACAACAAGGTACTGCATGAGCGCGTGCTGTTCGTGACCGTGCAGAACGAGGGGATCCCCGCCGTGCCGGTCGAACGGCGCCGCGAGGTTGAATCGCTCGCCCCCGACATCCATAGGGTCTTCCTGCGCTACGGCTTCCAGGAAAGCCCGAACATCCCGAAGGAACTCGAGGCACTGAAAGAGGTCGGCATTCCCTTCGAACCGATGCAGACCTCCTACTTCCTCGGGCGTGAAACCGTGGTCGCCGCCGCCGTGCCGAAGATGTCGCGCTGGCGACAATGGCTGTTCACCATCATGTCGCGCAACGCCGTGCCGGCGACGGAGTTCTTCCGCATCCCGTCCGACCGCGTGGTGGAGCTCGGCGTGCGCGTGGCGATCTGATCATGGCGCGGGTGCTGCTCGCACTGGCCGCCGGCCCGGGCTTCCCGGAAGGGAGCCCGGAGCATCGCTACGAGATCGAGCTGATGCTCGATGCCGCCGGACGGCCGGATGGCCGGGCCTGGGCAGCGGACCCCACGCCCTGGCGGGCGCAGCGGATCGTACCCGATGCACCGCCGACCCAGGGAGACGTGCAACACGATCCTGACCATGGCTGGACGATCCGTTTCTACGGCGCGACCCCGGAAAGCCCGGATGCCCCGGAAAGCAGTCTGGAATTCGGGGCGGAACCGGTGCGGCCGGGAGAATATGTGACGGTGACCGAACCGGACGGGCAGGCATACGCCTATCGCGTCGTGGGCATCACCTGACGCACGAAGGGCGCCAACCTCACGGCGTGGTGCCGGCTGCCATACTGCCTTCGAGCCGGCGCGCAGGGGGGATGATCCGCGTGCTGCACCTGGGCCGCGGGGACGATGATGGCACGCGCCTCTCCATCGGCAGTGCCGGCTCACCGCCGCATGCGAGAAGAGGCGGCGATGCTGTGACCCCTGTGACCAGGTGCTCGGGCGTCGATATGCGCCGGTCTATGATCCTCGGCTTGAGGCTCAGGAGGCGAAAACCGCCTCGTAGACGCGCAGCCAATTGCCATGGGTGATCTTGGCGACTTCCTCGGGCGTGAAACCCACCGCCGCCAGGCCGCCTTCGATCTTCCCGATATCCTCGACGCGAGGGAACCAATCGGGTGGGGCTGCCTTGCCGGGCTTCGCCGCCGAAGCCGCGCCGTAGTCCACCCCGCGCGTCCAGCGCCCCATGCGCATCCAGTCATAGTCCGGCTTAGTGAAGTTGTGACTGCGGTCGGTGCCGACGCCCACATGGTCGATGCCCGCGATCTCGACCGTGCGCATCACCATGGTGCACCAGTTCTCGATGGTGGCGCAGTAATGGTCGCCGGTGATGTTGCGATAGGTCGCACAGCCGATGATGCCGCCATTGTCACGCAGCGCATGCAGCACGTCGTCCGTCTTGTTCCGCTTGTGCGGGAAAAGGCTGTCGGCGTTGGCATGCGTGACCGCCACGGGCTTCTTCGAGAACCTTACCGCGTCCAGCGTGGAGCCATTGCCGACATGGCTGAGGTCTACCAGGATACCGGCCCGGTTCATCTCGGTGATGAGTTCCCGCCCGAAGCGGGACAGGCCGCTATCCTCAGCCTCGTAGCAACTGCCCGCGTAGCAGTTCTGGTTGTTGTAGGTGAGCTGGACGGAGCGCACGCCAAGCTCGGCGAAGAGTTCCACCAGACGGATGCGGTTGCCGAACAACTCGGTGTTCTGGAAGCCGATGATGATGGCGAGCTTTCCTTCGCCGGCGATGCGGCGGATGTCGGCCGCCGTGCGGGCGATCTCCGCGATGTCGGCATTGGCCGTGCAGAGGTCACGCCAGCGGCCGATGGAATCGAGCGATTCCGTCACATCCTCCCAGAAGCCCGCGGTGATGGTCACCGCGCCGACATTGCCGCGGCGCAGCGCCTCGAAGGCGTCGCGGTCGAAATGCCCGCATTGCAAGCCGTCGATGAGCATCGTCTGGTTCCTTCCTATCGAGCGGCCGGGACGGCGCGCATGGCGAGCGTCCCCTCGTCGAAGCCGGGGGTGAAGGTGATGCCGCGGCGGGCCGCCCAGATCCATGCCGCGGTGTAGAGAGGGATCACCGCGCCGTCGCGCATCGCGGCCGCCATCGCCTGCTGTTGCAGGGCCTCGCGCCGGCCATTGTCGAAAGTCGCTGCGGCCGTCTCGATCAGGCGATCGACTTCGGGGTTCGCATAGCGGCCGCGGTTGAAGCCGCCATAGCCGCGCGCGGGATCGACCGAATGCACCGCCTGGCGTAGCACGATCAGGTTGTCGCCATAGCTGCCCCATCCGTTCAGCAGCAGCGAGGCGTTGAAGGCCGTCATGCGCGTCATGAAGACGGTCTGCGGCTCGGCCTCGGCCGAGGCCTCGATGCCGATGCGCGTGAGCATCTGCGCAACCGCGAGACAGGTTTGCCGGTCATTGACGTAGCGGCCGGAGGAACAGTGCAGGACCAGCCGGAAGCCGTTCGGATAGCCGGCCTCGGCAAGCAGGCGCCGCGCCGCGATGGGATCGTAGGTCGTGGCGGGCAGGTCGGGCGTCCAGCCGAACATGCCTTCCGGCGCGGCCTGATTGGCTGGGCTTGCCTGGCCTTCCATCGCGCGTTCGGTCAGTGCCTGCCGGTTGATGGCGAGAGAAAGCGCCTCGCGTACGCGCACGTCACGCAGCGGATTGGGATCGAGCGGCTGGCTCTGTCGGTCGGTGACGAAGGGCGAGACGTCGCGCGCGGTATCGGGCACCAGGAACATGGTGCGGTTGCCGTCATGCTGGAAGATCGCGATGCGGGCATCGCCGCGCAGCCGCGCGACGTCGTTCATCGGCACCTTGTCGATCAGATCAACCGTGCCACTGAGCAGTGCCGCGAGCCGCGCCGCATCGTTCGCGATCGGCCGGAAGCTGACATTGGCCCAGGCCGGGGCCTGACCCCAATAGGTGGGGTTGCGCGTGAATTCGAGCCGCTCGCCTGGCGTCCAGCGCAGCAGGCGATAGGGCCCGGTGCCGATCGCCGCGCGTCCCTGATTGAAGTCGGCGGTCGTCGCATCACGCGCCGCGGTCGCCGAGACCATCCGCAGTCGCGACACATCGAGCAGGAGCTGCGGGTAGGGTGTCGATGTCTCGAGCCGCACGCGATGCGGGCCCAGCACGGTCACCGCCTTGATCGGCCGGGCATAGGGCGCATAGGTGCCCGCGCCATGGCGCACCGACTGCACGCGGGCGAGGGAAAAGGCCACATCGTCCGCCGTGAAGGGCGTGCCGTCGGAAAAGGTGACGCCCTCGCGGATGTCGAATTCCCACACGGTCTCGCTGACCGCGCGCCAGGCGGTGGCAAGGTCGGGATGGATGGCGAGCTTCTCATCGACCGCGACGAGCGTATCGAAGACATGCTGGTGCAGCGCCGAGCTGGTGAAGGTCGGCGCGACATGCGGGTCCATCGAGGTCGCGTCGGTCTGCAACGCGATGCCGATGTCCTGCGCACGCGCCGCGCCGGCCACGAGCACGGCGGCCATCGCCGCCAGCCTGATCATCCTGCCTGTCATGGTGTTCTGCCTCATGCCGAGCGCCGCCGGATCAGCGAACGGGCGATGGTGACGAGGGGCGGGACGTCGCGCCCCGCCTCGGCGGCCGCGAAGGCCGAACGCGCGGCCATCGCCGCCGCTTCGTGATGCACGCTCAACGTGGTCAGCGCCGGACGCGTGAAGGCGGTCCAGTTGGCATTGCCGAAGCCGATCACCGCGACATCCTCCGGCACGCGCCGGCCACGATCGGCCAGGGCCGCAACGGCGCCCAGCGCGATGACATCGCTGCCCGCCTGCACCGACCCGAAGCACAGGCCGGCATCGAGTGCGCGCGTCACGGCCTCGTACCCCGCCTCGTAGCTGAAGCGCACATCCTGCACGAGCTCGCGGCGCAGAGGTTCCCCCGCCTCGGCCAGGGCGGCGCGATAGCCGCGGTAGCGCTCGGCGCCGAGATCCGACGTGCTGATGCGCCCGACATACATCACCGGCGCACGGCCGGTGCCGAGGAGGTAGGATACCGCCTCCCGCGTCGCGGCGAATTCCTCATGCACGATTGAGGGCACGCCGCGCAGGTCGAGCCGCTGGATCATCGACAGCAGGGTCAGACCGCGCGCCTGAAGGTCGGCCAGCTGCGGGTCGAATTCCGGGCCGATGCGATCCGATGTCGCCAGCACGACGCCGCGTAGCCCCAGCGCCGGAGCGAGGGCGAGGAAACTCTTCAGCCGTTCCGGGCTGTGGTCGAGGTTGTAGAGCAGCACGTCGAGCCCGATCTCGGCGACGCTCGCCTGCAGATGCTTGGTGAGGCTGGAATAGAGGTTCTGCTCGATGTCGCCGACGAGCAGTGCGAGCGTATTGCTGCGTCCCCGCCGCAGGCTCTGGGCCATGCGATTCGGCCGGTAGCCGGTTTCCAGCGCGGCGGCGAGCACGCGGTCGCGGGCGTCGGCCTTCACGCCGGCATTGCCGTTCAGGACGCGCGACACGGTGGCCGAGGACACGCCGGCCAGCCGGGCGATGTCGAGGACTGTGGTCATGCCGCGCGAGGACCCATGGAATAAGCCTAACCCTCCGTGAAATCCTTTTCCAGATCCCGTCGCAGGGAGGATGCTGAAATTGGCCGCTTGACTCGCTCCCAAAGGCGGCATGAGACTTTCATTTGTAATCGTTTTCACTATCCAGGAGAGCAGGCGCGTGGCGGCTGGCGACATCCGGATCGAGGCGGTGTCACGGATCTATGGGTCGCGGACCGGCGACGTGCATGCGCTCGGGCCGGTCTCGACGGTTCTGGAGGCCGGGCAGACCACGGCCATCGTCGGACCCAGCGGTTGCGGCAAGAGCACCCTGCTGCGCATCATCGGGGGCCTCGACCGCCCTTCGGCCGGCCGCGTCGTTCTTGGCGGGCAGGTGGTGCAGGAGGGGCTCACCGGCATTGGTGTCGTCTTCCAGCGCGACCTACTGCTCGACTGGCGCAACGTGCTCGACAATGTGCTGCTGCCCGCGCAGTTGCAGAAGCGCGATGCCGCCTGGGCCAGGACGCGCGCCATGGCACTGCTCGATGAGCTTGGCATCGGCGAGTTCGCCCTGCGTCACCCCTGGGAGCTGTCGGGCGGCATGCGCCAGCGTGTCGCGATCGCACGCGCCCTGCTCTGCGAGCCCGCCTACCTCCTGCTCGATGAGCCGTTCAGCGCCCTCGACGCGCTCACCCGCGACCAGATGGGGGTGTTGCTCCAGCGCGTGCAGGGCGCGGGGCGCACCACCTCCGTGCTGATCACACACAGCATTCCGGAAGCGGTCTTCCTCGCGGACCGCGTGCTCGTGATGTCCGGCCGGCCTGGCGCGCTGCTGGACGACATACCGGTTCCGCTGCCCCGCCCGCGCAGGCTGTCCATGCGCGAGGAGGCGGATTTCGCGGCGCTGGTGCGCCGCATCAGGACGCATTTCGAGCGCACGGGAGTCCTGACGGGATGAGCGACACGCCGAGCCTCACGACGACGGAACCCCTGCGCGTGCCAAGCGGCGGCATCATGCTGCCGACGCTCAGCATACTCGGTGGGCTGCTGCTCTGGGAACTGGCGGTGCGGGCTTTCGAGTTGCCCTCCTATCTCCTTCCCGCGCCAAGCGAGGTGCTGGAGGTCATGGCGGAGCGATGGCCGCTGCTGCTCGACCAGCTCGGCTACACCGCCTTCGCGGCATGCGTCGGCTTTGTCATCGCGCTCGTGGTCGCCATCGCGCTCGGCGCGCTCATCGCCGCGTCCCCGGCATTCGAGCGGGTCATCTATGTCTGGCTCGTGATTATCCATGCCATTCCGAAGGTGGTGGTGGCGCCGCTGCTGCTGGTGTGGATCGGCTTCGGGTTGAAGAGCAGCATCATCTTCGTCGTCGTCTTCACCTTCTTCCCCATGCTGGTGAACACCGTGAGCGGCCTGCGCTCAGCCGACCCGGACCTGCTGCTGCTGACGCGCTCCATGGGGGCCAATGCCTGGCAGACACTGCGCTGCGTCCGCCTGCCGAGCGCCCTGCCGAGCATCATGGCGGGCATCAAGATCTCGATCACGCTGGCGCCATTGGGTGCTGTCATCGGCGAGTTCGTGGCCTCCAACAAGGGGCTCGGACACATGCTGATCCAGTCGGTCGGCAGCCTCGAGGTACCGACGGCCTTTGCCGCGGTGGTGGTGGTGTCGATCCTCGGCATTGCAACCTGGTATCTTGCTGAATTCGTTGAACGAATCGCGATCCCCTGGCACGCCAGCCAGCGCGCGACGCCCCGGGACTGACAAGGAGAAGCCGCATGCCGAGGATGCCGACCCCCCTCCATCGCCGCGCCCTGCTCGTGGGCGCCGCCGGAACCCTTGCGGCGCCTGCCGCGATCCGCGCGCAGAATGTCGAGCGTCTCAAGCTGCTGCTCGACTGGGGCTGGCTGCCCTACCACTCCACCTTCTTCCTGGCGCAGGAGAAGGGCTACTTCCGCGACGCCGGCGTCGAAGTGGAAGTCGAACAGGGGCGCGGTTCCAACACCACGGCCATCGTGGTCGGGCAGCGCGGCTTCGATATGGGCCATATCAACACGACGAACGTCGCGGCCGCGATCGCCCGCGGCGTGCCGCTGAAATCGGTGGCGCTCTACCAGCATCGCACCTCCGCCTCCTTCGTGGGCATCAAGGGCCGTGTCCGCCTGAGCAGCCCGGAATCGCTGCGCAACATCAAGATCGGCAGCACGCCGGGCGGGTCGGACGGGCTCAGTCTGTCCGTCTTCCGCCGCGCCAACCGCATCCCGGAGAATGCGCTGAACATCATCTCTCTCGATGCCTCGGCGAAGACCGCGGCGCTGCTGACCGGGCAGGTGGATTGCGTCAGCGGCGACAGCCATGCCTATCGCGCTATCGTCCAGGGCGCGGGCTTCGAGCCCGAAGTGATGGAACTGGCAAGCTTCGGCGTGCCGCTGCTCGGCTTCGGCTTCGCGGCGAATGAGCAAGCGATCCGCGAGAAGCCCGAGGCGATCCGCCGCACCCTCGTCGCGGTCAAGCGCGCCATGGCCGACCAGGCCGCCGACACCGACGCCGCCTGCGCGCTGATCAAGAGCAAGGTGCAGGTTGCCGGCAACCAGGCGCAATGCGTGAATTACGCGCGCGGCCTGCAGGCGCTCAGCCAGCCGCCGGCCGACGCGGATTGGGGCCGCGCCAGCGAGGCCGAATGGAGGGCTCTGGTCGACACCCTGACCGCGGTCGGCGAGATCCGCCAGCAAAGACCGCTCGACGCTTACTACACCAACGACTTCGTGCCGGCCTGATCCTCCGTGCACAGTGACCGCTTCGATGCGATCGTCCTCGGTGGCGGCCATAGCGGCCTTGTCTCCGCGGGCTACCTGTCCGGTGCCGGGTTGTCCGTCCTGCTGCTCGAAGCCGGGCCGCGCCTTGGCGGGCCGGTAGCGACGGTCGAATTCATGCCGGGCTATCGCACCGCGATCGCGAATTCGCCGGGGTCGCTGGAGCCCCTGATCGTGCGCGATCTCGAACTCGAGGCCCATGGGCTGCGCATGCAGCCGATCGACCCGACGCTCGTGCATCCGCTCGCCGATGGGAGCCTCTTTGTCGGCTGGCGCGACAAGGCGCGCAGCGCGGCGCAGATGGAAGCCTTCGCGCCAGGGGAGGCCGCCCGCTACGACGCATTCTTCGCCTATCTCCAGGCCTTCGCCGACAAACTCGGCGTGTCGATGTTTGCGCCGCCCCCGGACCTGCAGACGCTGGTGCGGAATCTGACGGCAATCGAGGACCAGGAGGCGTTCGGCCGTATTTTCTTCGGCAGCGTGCGTGACCTCATGGCCCAGTTCGATCTCGCCTGGCAGACCCAGGCGCTGATCGGGCCGATGGCGATCGTGGGCGGCAGCGTCACGCCGTCCAGTCCGGGCACGCCGGCCAATCTGCTCGCGCGGCCGCTATCCCTGGCGTCGCTGCGCGCGGGCGATACCAATGATCCGCGGCGGATGCCACTGCGCGGATCGACCGGCATGCCGATCGGCGGCATGGGTGCGATCATCGACAGCATGGCGGCTTCGGCGCGCGCGCGCGGTGTGGTGATGAAGCTGGATGCGCCGGCGCATCGAATCCTCACCCGCGATGGCATCGTTGATGGCGTCGTAACCCGGCAGGGGGATGTGTATCGCGCATCTCTCGTCATGGCTGCGATCAATCCGCGCGTCACGGTATGCGACCTGCTGCAGGACGACGCCGGGTGGCAGCCTTGGCGCGACCGGATGCGCAAGCGGCCGATGGCCGGCAAGGCCTTCAAGGTCGTCGTCGCGCTGGATGGCGTGCCGCGCTGGCGCAACGCGCCGGCGGATGCCGATCCGCGTGCTCTCATGGCCGCGCAGTTCCGTATCGCGCCGTCGCTCGATTACCTTGAGGATGCGCATGCCGATCTGCTGCTCGGCCGCATTGCAGAAAAGCCCGTCGTCTGGGGTCTGTGCCCGTCTCTGAGCTCGCCCGGCCTCGCGCCGGAGGGCAAGCATGTCCTCAGCCTCAATGTCGGCACCGCGCCCTATCACCTACGTAAGGGCGACTGGGCTGCCGAGCGGGACAGCCTTGCCCGGCGCACCCTCGCCGCCTGCGCCGAGTGGATGCCGAACCTGCCCGACCTCATCACTGATTGGCGGTGCATGGATCCCGAAGACTTCGAGCGTGAATTCGGTCTCGTGGAAGCGAACATGACGCATGGCGACCTCGCGCCCTGGAACAATTTCTGGATGCGCCCCTTGCCTGGCCTGCACGGCTACCGCACGCCGACGCGTGGTCTCTATCTGAGCGGCAACGGTACCTGGCCCGGCAACTTCATTTCCGGTCTGTCGGGCTACAATGCCACGCAGCTCGCCTTGGCCGATCTACGGGCAGGCCAGCTTGCCAAGGCAGTATAGTCATGTCGCACAGAAGCATCGCCCTGGACTGCCACACGCATCTGGCGCCGGTCGTGCCGGAATTGCTGCGGGGCCTGCCTGGCATCGCCTGGCACCCTGACGACAGCCGACTGGTGCTCGACGGCACGGTGACGCTGGCCTCGCCCTCGGTCTTCCGGCCGGAGGCGCTGCTGGCCTGGATGGATGCGCAAGGTGTGCGATGCGCGTGGTATTCGGTGCCGCCGCCGATGTATCGCGATGGCCTTGACGCCGAAGCGGCTGCTACCTGGTGCGCCTATGTGAACCGGGCGTTGCAGATCATCGGGGAACCGCATGGCGGGCGGATCTCACCGACCTTCCTGCTCCCGGTGCGCCATCCGTCTCTCGCTGCCCGCATCGTCGCGGAATGCGGGCCGCAGGGGGCGCGCTTTGCCATGGCGGCCGGCCATGCGGCGTCGGGGGTGATGCTGTCCGATGCGGCCTATGACCCGCTCTGGGCGGCGCTCAATGCGTCAGGCGCCTGCGTGCTGCTCCATCCGACAGCCGGAAGTGACACGCGGCTCAATGCCTTCTTCCTGCACAACCTGCTCGGTGGGCCGGGCGAGACTGCCCTGGCGGCTGCGCATCTCGCACTCGGGCGGGTGATCGAGCGCTTTCCGCGCATCCGGTTCATCCTCTCCCATGGCGGCGGCAGCACGGCGCTGGTAGCGGGTCGGATCGCGCGGGGCCAGGCGGTGCGGCGCCCGGGCGCGGATACCGGCGCACCGCCGATGACGACAGCCCTGCGGCACTTCTTCGTGGACTGCATCACCCATTCCGGCCCGGCCCTGGCGCTGGTCGAGAGGGCTTTCGGACCGGATCGGATCCTCTTCGGGTCGGACTGGCCGTTCTCGATGGGGCTGACCGACCCTTGGGCGCAGCTTGCCGATGTGGCGCCTGACACGCTTGAGCGCCTTCGCATCGCAACGGTGGAGGCCGGCGGTACGAACCCGTCCGATGCGACAGGGACGATATCGGGACGATAGGCGTCAACGGGAGGCAGGCCTGGCCGCATTGCCTGGGTCGTGGCCCGGCGGTGGCCGTTTGTTCGCTGCCTCGCCATCAGGGGACTGCGGTATCGGTGTCGTTGCTTTGCATCAGGCTGCGGCAGTCCCGCTGGCCATCGCACCTCCACCAGTCGGCATGCAGGAGTTGTCCCTCAGTCGGCGGGCTTTTCGTTCTAGCCCAGGCTTTGTGGAGCGCACCATCGAGCCATTGGTGCCCAATGGAGCGCAACGTCCGGACCTGCGGCTGCGCCAGCTCGCGTGCTCCTGGGCCGGATCGCGCAAGGCGACAATCCGGCGGAGCAGCGGGAGCTCGACCACCGCGCAATCACGGTCAAAGAGCTTTGTGAGCGCTATCTCGGGGACGCCAAGGCGAGTCTGATCCTAGGCAAGACGCAACGGCCGAAGAAGGCCTCGACGATCTACACCGACGAGGGGCGCATCAAGCGCCATATCGTCCCGCTGCTCGGCACGTGGCGCGTGAAGGACCTCACCATCCCGGCCTCCTGCCAGAGCGAAAGGCGGTCCAAGCCCGGTTCGGCATGCGGCCCGAGGAGCATCGCCACGTCCGCCCGGCCGCGACGCAGGTCGCTGAGGAGATGCGCGCGATCGCCCTCGATCACGGAGAGATCGACACGACTATGTCGCCCGACAAACCGAAGCAGGGCATCGCGAAACCGACCGAGCGAAGCCGAGAAATA
The DNA here is from genome assembly GCF_019430885.1 of Roseomonas alba. GTDB lineage: Bacteria > Pseudomonadota > Alphaproteobacteria > Acetobacterales > Acetobacteraceae > Neoroseomonas > Neoroseomonas alba. The sequence goes on from NZ_JAHYBZ010000012.1 coordinate 88,475, forward strand.
GGTCCCAACGACAAGCTGACCGACGAGGCCTGAGCCAGCGGCTCGCGCCGCACCTTTGGCACCTTCGAGCTCAGCGAACATGCGGAGCGCAGCCCGCAGGAAACGTTCACCAGCAGCGGTCGTCCTGATCCCCGACGGTCGCCGCTCGAACAGCGATACGCCGAGCTCGTCCTCAAGCCCCCTGATCCTTCGACTGACGACCGAGGGCGAGAGCCTCGCCGTTCGTGCCGCCAGGCGGATGCTGCCGTGACGCTCGACATCGCTCGCGAGCTGGAGAGCCCGGAGATTGATCGATCCGTCGAGGTGCCCACGCGTCGGGGCGGAACCGCGCTTCCTTTCCATCGCAGCCAGCCGGACCCTCCGGCCGACCCCGATCCCGGTGGTGCATGGGCCTTGGAGCGCGCCGATGGCGCGCAGGACCGGCCCTCACTGAACATCACGCGCCCGAGCCTGCGAACCGGCTGCAATCACATTTCAGCGGGAGGTGCTTCAGGAAGCGTCAGTGGCGGAACCGTTGCGGGAGAGCCCTCGCTGCGGCGATTCGAATCTGCGGACAAACGAGAACATCGCCCGCCAAGCCAGCTTCGGCTGGCCCGCCCTGCGGAGCCTTTTTCCGCCGACTGCTTCCGTGGTGCTTCCATGAGCACCTGCAGCACGCGGCGGCTGAAAAACGCTTCTGCTAGCGCGTTGATTAGTGTGGAGAATTTGGCGGACCCGAAAGGATTCGAACCTTCGACCTCTGCCTTCGGAGGGCAGCGCTCTATCCAGCTGAGCTACGGGTCCATCGCAGAACCGCATAGCCCAGCCGCGCGCGCGAAGGAAGCCCCACGGCCAAATGGTCTGGTCCTCCGTCTTTCCGCCTGGCCCTGCCTCGCTACCCTGGCGCGTATGACCAAGCCCGCCATCCGCGACAGCCGCCACGAGGACATCCCCGCCATCGCCGCCATCTATGGTCATTGGGTCACCCACGGCCTGGCGAGCTTCGAGCTCGACGCCCCGCCGCCGCCCGAGATGGCCCGCCGGCGCGATGCAATCCTTGGCGCCGGCTATCCCTATCTCGTCGCCGAGCGCGACGGCCGGGTCCTCGGCTACGCCTATGCCTCCGCCTACCGCCCTCGCCCGGCCTACCGCTTCACGGTCGAGAACTCGGTCTATGTCGCCCCCGACGCCGGCCGCGGCGGGGTCGGCCGGACCCTGCTCGCCGCGCTGATCGACCGCTGCGCCGCGCGCGGCTTCCGCCTGATGGTCGCCGTGATCGGCGATTCGGCCAACACACCCTCGATCGCCCTGCACCAGGCCGCCGGCTTCACCCGGGCCGGGCTGCTGCCGGCGGTGGGATGGAAGCACGACCGCTGGGTGGACAGCGTGCTGATGACGCGCCCGCTCGGCCCCGGTGCGGCCATCGCGCCGCTGGGCTGACGCCGCGGCGCAACGCGGTATCCTGTCCGGCAATGACCCATGCCGGACCGCTGGTCGCGACCCTCGTCGTCGGCCTTGCCCTTGCGTTTGCCCTTGGCTTCGCGGCCCGGTTGCTGCGTCTGCCGCCCCTGTTGGGCTACATCGCCGCTGGCGTCGCGGTCGGGCCGCATACGCCGGGCTTCGTCGCCGATCCGACACTGACCGCCGCGCTGGCCGAGATCGGCGTGGCCCTGCTGCTCTTCGCCGTGGGCCTGCATTTCCGGGCGCGGGACCTGATGGCGGTCTGGCGCATCGCGGTGCCGGGCGCGCTCGCGCAGATCGCCCTCGCCACGCTGCTCGGGGCCGGAACGGGGATGCTCGCCTTCGGCCTCGGCGGGCCGCCGGCGCTGGTATTCGGGCTGGCGCTGGCCATTTCCTCCACCGCCGTCGCGACCCGCGCGCTGGATGAACGCGGGCGACTCGGCGGCGAGGCCGGGCGGATCGCCCTCGGCTGGCTGGTCATGCAGGATCTGGTGGTGGTGCTCGCCCTGGTACTGCTGCCTGCGCTCGCCGATGCGCACCAGGCAGACAATTTGGCTGCCACGCTCGGCGCAACGCTTCTGCAACTGGTCGGCTTCATCGCCGCCATGGCGATCGGTGGGCGGGTGCTGCTGCCCTGGCTGCTCGCCCGCGTCGCGGCGACGGGCTCGCGGGAGCTCTTCACCCTCGCCGTCATCGTCGCCGCGCTCGGCACGGCCTTCGGCGCGTCGGCACTGTTCGGCGTGTCGCCCGCGCTCGGCGCCTTCTTCGCCGGGGTGCTGCTGGGGGAAAGCCCGCTCGGCCACCAGGCCGCGGCCGATACCGTGCCGCTGCAACGTGTCTTCGTCGCCCTGTTCTTCGTGTCGATCGGCGCGGTGGTGGAACCGGAGGCGATGCTCGCCCTACCCGGTGCGTCCTTCGCGACCCTGCTCAGCGTGCTGCTCGGCACAGGCGGCGCGATTCTCGGCCTGCTGCTGCTGATGCGCGTGCCGCTGCCGGCCGCCGCAACGGTCGCCGGCGCCATGGCGCAGATCGGCGAATTCTCCTTCCTGCTCGCGCAGCTCGCCATCGGCGCCGGCCTATTGCCGGTGGAAACGCGCGGCCCGCTGCTCGTCGCGGCGACCCTGACCATCGTCGCGACGCCCCTGACGCAGTTCCTCACCGATCGCCTGGCGCTGTGGATCGAGGGCACGCGCCGCGTCCAGGTCTGGCTCGCGCGCCGGGGCAGGGCACGGCTGTCCAGCCCGCCGCCGCAGGGGCTGGAAGACCATGCCATCCTGGTCGGGCATGGCCGCGTCGGGCGCGTCGTCGCCCAGGCGCTGCAACGCCACGGCCGGCCCTATGTGGTGATCGAGGCCGACCACGCCGCGGCCTCGGCCCTGCGCGCCGCCGGCACTCCGGTCGTCTGGGGCGACGCCGCGCGGCCCGAGGTGCTGCACGCCGCGCGGCCCGAAACGGCCCGCATGATCGTGCTCGCCATGCCCGAGGCCGCCGGCTGCCGCCGCGTGCTTGACATCGCCCGCGCCGCCAACCCCGCCATCATCGCCGCCGCCCGCGCGCATGATGAGGAGGAAGCCGCCTTCCTCGAACGCGAACAGGGCATGGGCCTGGTGGTGATGGGGGAGCGGGAGATCGCCCTTGGCATGGCCGACTACGCCATGACGCGGCTCGGCGTCACGGTCGAGGCATCCCAGCGCACGGTGGAGGATCTGCGCGCCGGACGCTGAGAGACCGTTTGAAAAGTCCGGCACCGGCCCGCACCCCCACCCGGCCTCCCAACGACAGTATGCTGAATTGGGTGACCGGGTGGGGGTGCGGGCCGGTGCCGGACATGGAAATGCGCCGAACGGCGCGTTTCCAGACGGTCTCTGACCCTATCCGTCCTCTCGCACATCGGCCGCCGCGGCGCCGGAGATGCGCAGCAGCTCCTTGGGCGTCGAACGGAATACATGCCGCGGCGATCCCGCCGCCGCCCAGACGTCGCCCAGCGCCAGCAGATCCTGATCCAGCAGCACGATCGGCGGTGCCAGGTGCCCGACCGGCGAGACCCCACCGATCGCGAAGCCCGTGGTGTCGCGCACCCAGGTCCCGTCCGCGCGCTTCACCGGCTGGCCGATGGCGGCCGCGACCTTGCCCATATCGACCCTGTTGGCGCCGGACGCGATGACCAGCACCGCCCGCGCGCCGGCGCGGAAGACAATGGATTTGGCGATCTGCGCGACGTCGCAGCCGACCGCCGCGGCGGCATCGGCGGCGCTGCGCGTGCCTTCGGGGAAGGCGGCAATGGTGTCCGGATGCCCCGCCTCCGCCAGCGCGGCGCGGACCCGGTCGATGGAAGAGGAACCGCTCATGCCCCCGCCGCTACCACAGCCCGAGCCCGCCGCCGAGGGCCAGCACCCCGGCGATGACCAGCGCCAGCAGCGTCAGGGCGATGCCGGCCGCGCGCAGCGGAACGATGTCGGGTTCCTGCGACAGGCCGATCGCATGCAGCACGCGCCCGACCAGCATCGCCATCCCCGCCGCATGCAGCGCCCAGCCCGGCGCGCCGCATAGCTCCGCCGCCGCAATCGCCACCAGAAACAGCGGCACGTATTCGGCGAAGTTGGCATGGACGCGGACCGCCCGTTCCAGCAGCCGGTTCCCGCCGGTGCCGAGCATGATCCCGCTCGGCTGCCGCACGGCGAAGACGCGCAGGGTCAACAGGATGAACAGGGCGATCAGCAGCCCGGCATAACTTGCGGTGATCTGGGGCATGCGCTCTCCACGGTTCGACAGGGGCGGCCCGACGCGCCATATGCCCGCCGTGACCGAACCTCTCGCCCTCTACATCCACTGGCCCTTCTGTGCCGCCAAGTGCCCGTATTGCGACTTCAACTCGCATGTCCGGGACCGTGTGGACGAGACCCGCTTCCGCGCCGCCCTGCGCCGCGAGCTGGCACATGAGGCCGCGCGGGTCGGTCGCCGCCCGCTGGCCAGCATTTTCTTCGGCGGCGGCACGCCCTCCCTGATGTCCCCCGACACCGTCGCGGCGCTGATCGAGGACGCCCGCACGCATTTCGACATGGCAGAGGACATCGAGATCACCCTCGAAGCCAATCCGACCAGCGTCGAATCCGCCAAGCTGCGCGCCTTCCGCGAGGCCGGCGTGAACCGCGCCAGCCTCGGCGTTCAGTCGCTCGAGGAGGAGGCGCTGCGCTTCCTCGGCCGCCGCCACGACACCGCGCAGGCGATCGCGGCGCTGGAGGCCGCGCGTGCCATCTTCCCCCGCCTATCCTTCGACCTGATCTATGCCCGCCCCGGCCAGGCCGAATCCGCCTGGCGCGCCGAACTCCGCCGCGCCCTGGCGCTCGCCGCGGATCACCTCTCGCTCTACCAGCTCACCATCGAGCCGGGCACGCAGTTCGCCACGCTGCACGCCCGCGGCGCCTTCGCCCTGCCCGAAGGCGACGACGCCGCCCGCCTGTATCTCGCCACCGCCGAGGAAGCCGCGCGCTTCGGCCTCGCCGCCTATGAGGTCAGCAACTACGCCAAGCCCGGCGCGGAGAGCCGCCACAACCTCGCCTATTGGCGCTATGGCGACTATCTCGGCATCGGCGCCGGCGCGCATCAGCGCCTGCTGCGCGACGGCACCATGATCGCCACGCGCCGCCACCGCGCGCCCGAGGAATGGGCCGCCCGCGTCGAACGCGACGGCCATGCGGCGGTGGAGGAAGAACACCTCGCCCCCGCCGAGCGCGCCCGCGAGGCCCTGCTGATGGGCCTGCGCCTCACCGAAGGCATCGACCCCGCACGCATCGAAGCGCGATCCGGCCTGCCCTTCGCCACGACCGTCGACCCGGCCATGCTCGCCGCCCTGATCGACGAGGACTACCTGGTCTGGACGCAAGCTGGCCGTCTGCGTGCGACGGAGGAGGGAATCCTCCGCCTCGACGCTCTGCTCCCCGTACTCCTGCGGTAGCACGCGGTTTCGGCAACCATTCCGCGATCCTCCGCGTTTCCCCGTCAGATGGCCGCATGGCGCGGCCCGGAACAGGAGGTCGGGACCATGCGTTCGATCATTCTCTACCTGCTGGGTGTGCCCATCGTGGTCATCATCCTGCTCAACGTTTTCCACCTGATCTGATCGGGCGGCCCGCGCCTTTCCACACATTGAGAGAGGAGAAGCCAACCATGATCCGCAGCTTTCCCGCCATCATCGCCCTCGCCGCCGGCCTCGGCCTCGCCGCCTGCGGCACCTCGCCCGGCGAGCGCGCCGTGTCCGGCGGCCTGCTCGGCGCCGGCGCGGGCGCCGCGGTGGGGTCCTTCTCCGGCAACGCCGGCACCGGCGCCCTGATCGGCGGCGCGCTGGGCGCGGTGGGCGGCGCGGCGACGTCGCCGAATACCGTGAACCTGGGCGACCCCGCCTGGCGGTAAGCGGCGGCCAAGCGTTTAGGCGCGCATCGGAGGGGCCCTGCCCCTCCGAACCACCCCGCGAGGTGCTTGGAGCACCTGGACCGCAATCGATTGGCGCCAAGCACGACAGACACGCCGCACCCGCCAAAACGCGCTCCGGGCGTAAGGGTGGGTTTCGGCTCTCATGCTGTCAGGGGCGCCCAGCGCCAAGTTGAGGTTGCAAAGGTCTTTCGGCCTTTGCCGGGATGGCTTGGAGGAGCAAAGCCCCTCCAATTCCACGGTCGAGGCCCGAACGGGCCGCCCTGTCCGGTTGCATGCGCCGGGTTTCCGGACCACATAGGTCGGGAATTCAGACCTTCCGCGGAAGTTCGCCATGTTCATCGAGACCGAAGCCACCCCCAATCCCGCCACGCTGAAGTTCCTGCCCGGGCGCGACGTCCTGGGCGATCGCGGCACGGCGGATTTCACCGCGGCCGAGGACACGGCCGGACGATCCCCGCTCGCCGAGCGTGTCTTCCAGGTCGGCGAGGTGGCGCGCGTCTTCCTCGGTGGCGATTTCGTCACCGTTACGAAGACGACGGACGCCGACTGGACACTGCTGCGCCCGCGCGTGCTCGGCGCGATCATGGAGCACTATCTGTCGGGCCTGCCCGTGCTCGAGGCCGGTGAGGCCGAGGGTGAACACGGCGAGGACTACGACCCGGTGGATGAGGAAGTCGTCTCGCAGATCAAGGAACTGCTCGACACCCGCGTCCGCCCGGCGGTCGCCGGCGATGGCGGCGACATCGTCTTCCGCGGCTTCCGCGAGGGTATCGTGCGACTGCACATGCAGGGGGCCTGCTCGGGCTGCCCGTCCTCCCGCGCCACCCTGAAGCACGGCGTCGAGAACATGCTGCGCCATTACGTGCCGGAAGTGGTCGCGGTGGAGCAGGTCGAAGCCTGAGAGACCGTTTGAATCGTCCGGCACCCCCACCCGGCCACCCATCCAGGATACTGCCGTTGGGTGACCGGGTGGGGGTGCCGGCCGGTGCCGGACATGGATATGCGCCGATCGGCGCATTTCCAAACGGTCTCTGACCCGTCATTCACGGAACTGATCGCCGCCATCAGCCCCACGCCCTGGTGGGGTTGCGGCGCGCGGGCTTATGCGGTGGCATCGCAGCATTTCCCATCCAGGACATCGACATGGCCCACGAGACGATCGACGCCGCCGCACTCGACCAGCTGTTCCGCGAGGCCCGCACGCAGAACAAATGGCAGGACCGGCCGGTGCCGGATGCCAAGCTCCACGAACTCTACGACCTGGTGAAGCTCGGCCCGACCAGCGCCAATGCCTCGCCGGCCCGCTTCGTCTTCGTGCGCACGCCGGAAGGCAAGGCCAAGCTGAAGGAGGCGCTGTCCTCGGGCAACATGGAGAAGACGATGACCGCCCCGGTCACCGTTATCGTCGCCCATGACCTCGACTTCCACGAGAAGCTGCCGACGCTCTTCCCGCATGCGCCGGATGCGAAGAACTGGTTCACCTCGAGCCCGTCCTTCGCCGAGCAGACCGCCTTCCGCAACGGCTCGCTGCAGGGCGCCTACCTGATCCTGGCGGCCCGCGCGGTCGGCCTCGATGCCGGTCCGATGAGCGGCTTCAACAACGCCAAGGTGGATGAGCTGTTCTTCGCCGGCACGCGCTGGAAGTCGAACTTCCTGATCAACCTCGGCTATGGCGACCCCGCGGGCCTGTTCGAGCGCAACCCGCGCCTGAGCTTCGAGGAAGCCGCCCGTTTCGAGTAATCCGGGTCACAGCGCATCGGGCCGGCCGCGATGGTTCGCCTGTTCGCCTCCTTCGCTGGAAATCTGGCGAAGTGGGCGAGCAGGACATCGGGGGGCGACCTGAAACGCTTCACGGCACGATTCGTATCCAGCTTGAAACTGTCGGCGCGGCGGTCGATCCTTGTGGCCACATCGCTATTTCGGCAGGAACGCGCAGCATGCCTCGACGCCTTCTGACCGCCGCCGCCGCGCTGATCGGGCTAATGGCCGCGCCGGAATTTGCCTTCGCCCAGAAGGGCCAGAACCCGGCCGAGAGTCGGCCCGCCGTGATGCCATTCGGCAGCGTGGGCGCTGACGGTGCTGCCGCGATCGGGGCCGGGCTGCGCCTGTTCCCGGCCGCGGCCGGTTCGCCCATGGCCCCAGCCAACCCGGCACCGGCACCCGCCTCGGTGCCCGTGGCGCCGTCGGGTGCTGCCGGTCCGGCGGTGAAGCCCGTCGCTGCTGCCGCACGGCCGGCTCAGCCCAACTTGCCTACGACCAAGCCAGCCGCAGCGGGCGCGCCCGCCGGGGCGCCCGCCGTGCTGCGCAGCCCGACGGCCTTCGCGCCGGATCCGTCCATCACGGCACGTGTGCGCCAGCAGGTCTTGGCTACTGCCCTGCCGACCAGCCCCGATCCGGACGCTCTCCGTGCCACCGTGAACAGCGGCCGGCCCTGGCAGGAATTCGACCAGCTGTTGACCCAGCATGGCTATGACCCGCGCGACTTGGCCGATGTCGTCGCGGCCTTCTACCTGATCGCCTGGGAGGTCGCGACCGGCGGCGATGCGCTTGCCCAGCCTGCCGGCATTGCCGCGGTGCGCGGCCAGGCGCGGCAGATGCTCGCGACCAACCAGGCGATGGCGCGCTTATCCGAGGCGGAACGCCAGGCGACGGCGGAGACCCTCGCCTTTCACGCCATGGCCATCGCCGCGCGCAACCAGGACCTGCACAATGCCGGCGGAGGGCCTCAGGTGGCCGCATACCGCACCGAAGTGGCGAATGCGGTCGCGCAATGGCAGGGGATCGACCTGCGGCGCTTCGCCCTGATGCCGAGCGGGTTCCAGGAGCGCTGAGGGAGCGTTGGAGGATTGTCCCTCCGAATCGTCCATGATCCGGGGGGGGGAGGTGCCGAGGCTCGGCGCGGATCTGACAGACCCGTGAAATATGCGTGGGGAAGGATCAGGCGCCGATCGTCGACGGGCACCTACAGCAGATCCTGTCCGGATGAACTCATCTGGACAGGTGAAGATGCTCGCAAAAACAAGCATCTAGAGCATTGCAGGTGAACGGAAGTTTGCCGGAAACGCTCTAGCGTCGCTCCGACGTTTCCGGGCGCTCTGACGCCAGCGGCCTTGCCGATCCGATACTCCGCATTGCCGCATTCGTGCCTGCGGTGGCGACAACGTCGTCAAGGTTGATGTCGCGCTGCCTGGTTGAGACGGGGCTCCGACAGGCTGCTAGAAGGCCTGGATGCTGATCTGCCGTGACCTCGCCTCCCTCCGCGCCGCTACCGCCTCGCTGCGGGCTGCCGGTAAACGCCTCGCCCTGGTGCCCACCATGGGGGCACTGCATGACGGGCACCTCGCCCTGGTTGCCGCCGGGCGCCAGGCCGCTGATGCCGTGGCCACGTCCATCTTCGTCAATCCGCTGCAATTCAATGCGAATGAGGATCTGTCGCGCTATCCGCGCGACGAGGAGGGCGACCTCGGGAAGCTGCAGGCCGCCGGCTGTGACCTGGTTTGGATGCCGCCCGTCGAGGCCATGTATCCGCCCGGCAGTGCCACGGTGATCGAGGTCGCGGGCCCGACCGCCGGGTGGGAAGGCGATGCCCGCCCCGGCCATTTCCGTGGTGTCGCGACGGTCTGCTGCAAGCTGTTCCTGCAATCCCAGGCCGAGGTTGCCGCCTTCGGCGAGAAGGACTGGCAGCAGTTGCAGGTCGTCACCCGCATGGCCACCGATCTCGACATTCCCATCCGCATCCTTCCGGTGCCGACCGTGCGGGAGCCGGATGGGCTCGCCATGTCCTCGCGCAACCGGTTCCTCTCTGTCGAGGACCGCGCGACCGCACCCGTGCTGTACCGGACAATGACCCGCGCGGCATCGGAGATCGCCGCCGGCCGCGCGGTCGGCCCCGCGCTGGCTGATAGCATCGAGGCGCTGCGTGACACCGGCTTCGCGCCGGACTACCTCGCGCTGGTAGAAGCCGAGACGCTGAAGCCGCTGACCGCGCGGCGCCCGGGCGGCCCGATGCGGATCATCGCGGCAGCACGGCTCGGGACGGTGCGGCTGTTGGACAACATTCCCGTCTGACAGCCGACGGACCTGGGGGGATCTGCCTCTGCACTTGCCCGAAGGATTTCGCTGCGATCCCGGATCGGCCATGCCATGATCCGGCTATCGAGCCCTTCGGGATCTGCGCCATGCGCCACCTCGCCGTCGCCCTGCTTCTTGCCGTCGCCATCGCCGCGCCCGCTGGCGCCCAGGTGATGTACAATGGCTGGAATATTGGCCCCGACTATGGGGCCATGGTCGACCAGGTGAACCGCGACCGCGCCGCCCAGATGCAGCAGATGCAACAGGGTGAGCAATGGGTCATCCAGCAGGCCATGCAGGACCCCATCTGCCAGCAATACTATGCCCAGCACCGCGCCCAGGGCGGCCAGACCCCTTGGCCCGCCTTCGCCTACCAATGCGCCGCCACCGGCCGCTTCTCACGCGAAGGCATGCAGGCTTTTCGCGACAATGAAAGCCGCAATCAGCGCGCCGAGCAGGATCGCTACCGCGCCTTGCAGGACGCCGAGCGTCAGCGCGGCATGGCCCAGGGCCAATGGGCGGACGGTTACGGCCGCAACCAAGCCGAGATGGGTCGCGTGATGCAGGGCCAGCAGACCTGGACGGACCCGCGGACTGGCCAGCAACAGGTGTTGCCCTACACGGGCGGCGCCATCACGCGCGACCCCGCCACCGGCCGCGTCTACGGCCGCGACGCCAGCGGACAGCAATATGTCCAGGGCTCCGATGGCCTGTGGTACGCCCTGCGGCCTGGCTGGTGAGCCGAGCTCCGCCTGCTCCCCCGTGCATGGCGGATCACTGGAATTTCCGCGAACGCACCGGGTCAACAGGCATCTGAAGGCGGCGTCTTTCCAAGTGCCCGCTTCGATCCGCGACTGCGGCTATCGGAGGGGCAACGCCCCTCCGGTTCTACAGCCGAAGCAGCCCAGTAGGGTCTGCAGCGAGGAGAAGTCCGGAGGGGAACGATACCCCTCCGCTCTCATCCCTCACAGCGCGTGCATGGGCGCCGCGATCGCCTGGTCCATGTCCCACTTCGCGAGCGTATTCCAGCCGCGCTCATACTGCGGCGGGATGCCAAGCGCCCCAGCGCGGCCCAGTTCCGCCGCCGCGCGCATCGGCCAGTAGGGTTCGCGAAGCAGCACGCGGGCCAGCAGGATCAGGTCGGCCTTGCCCTCGGCCAGGATCTGCTGGGCCTGCTTCGGCTCGGTGATCAGGCCGACGGCCGCGACGGGGATGCCCGCGCCGTGCTTCACCGCCTCGGCGCCCGGCACCTGGTAGCCCGGCCCAAGCACGATCTTCTGCCCGGCATCGAGACCGCCGGAGGACACGTCCATCAGGTCCACGCCGAGCGCCTTCACGCGGCGGGCGAGTTCGACGCTCTCCTCGGTCGTCCAGCCGCCATCCACCCAGTCGGTGTGGGAGATACGCAGTGCCAGCGGCATGTCGGCCGGGATCGCGGCGCGGACAGCCGTCGCCATTTCCCGCACGAAGCGGGTGCGGCCTTCGAAGTCACCGCCCCAGGAATCATTGCGGCGGTTGCTGATCGGGCTGAGGAACTGGTGGCCGAGATAGCCATGCGCGCCATGGATCTCGATGAAGCGGTAACCGGCCTTCACGGCGCGCTTCGCGGCTTCGGCGAAGGCGGTGATGGTGGCGCCGATCTCGGCCTCGGTCATGGCGTGCGGCACGGCGAAGCCTTCGAAGGCCTCAGCCGAAGGCGCCATGGTGGTCCAGGAGTTCTTCGCCGGGCCGTGCACCCAGGGCGCGGCGCGCGATGCCTTGCGCCCGGCATGGGCGATCTGGATGCCGGCGACCGACCCGGCCGCGTGAATGGCCGCGACCATGCGCGCATGGGCGGCCATCTGCGTGTCGTTCCAGATGCCGACATCGGCGGGGGTGATGCGGCCTTCCGGCAGCACGGCCGAGGCTTCGGTGATCACCAGGCCCGCGCCGCCCACGGCGCGCGAGACGAGGTGCTGCATGTGCCAGTCGGTCGGCACTCCATCCTCACGGCACGAATACATGCACATGGGCGAGACGCCGATGCGGTTCTTCAGCGTGAGGCCACGCAGGGTGAAGGGCGAGAAGAGATCGCTCACGAGGCAGGACCCTCAGTGTTGGGTGGCGAGGACCATGGGGGCAGCCGCCCCAGCCGGTTCTCCAGGATGGCGAACCATGTGGGCTGTCCGGCCGGTCTGGGAAGAAGGAAACCCGCGGCGTCGGTCGGGAAGCGCGAGAGCGTCACGGCATCGCGGACATTGCCGCCCACCGCCTCGACGACGCCCGACGCGACGCGCACCACGATATCGCAATGCATGGGGCGGAAGTGGCCGGTCTCGGCCACGCGGTCGCGCCAGGACGTCAGTGGCGCGCGCGACCGGTCCGCGCAGACCAGGTCGCCGACCCGCGGGGCACGCTCGGTGACCTCACGGGGCACGAAGGGCGCGGTCGCCGGGAAGCGCTGCGCATCGGCGATCAGCGCATCCAGGTAGAAGGCGTGCGCGGCCGAAGGCGGGAACTCCCGCGCATCGATCCCGGCGCTGCGCATGACGAAGGAGATGAAGGCGGCCGACCAGGCAGGCTCCCGCCAGAGCTGCGGACTGTTCTCGCGATACAGGACGCGGTTTCGCGCGATCGGCGCTGCGCCTTCCGGCACTGCGCGCCAATAGGCCAGGACGCGAGGGAAATTCGCCGGAGCGGATTCAAGGTCAGGCGATATGGCCGCGGCATCCTGGCGCCCCCAGTCGATCCATTCGGCCTCGGCGATGCGCAGCACGCGCTCGCGGGCGGCGGGCGGGTAGGAGAGCGGCGGTTCCGGGGGCGGCTGGGCGGCGCAGGCGGCGAGGGACAGCGCGGCAGCGAGGAGGGGGGCTTTGCCCCCCTCCGAACCCGCGAAGCAGTGCTTCGCGCCCACCAAAGGCCACAGTGCCTTTGGAAACCATGACCTGGCGCCCTGCGCCACGGCTGCGCCGGATGGCGGAAGCACCCGCTGGGCTCGGCGGCGGGTTGCGATGGTCATTTCGACAGTTCGGCCACGCGCCAGGTATCGGTTTCCAAAGGCCCTGTGGCCTTTGGTGGGGTGGTTTGGAGGGGCAAGGCCCCTCCAACGGCGCCCTCCGCCGGCACCAGTGCCGCCAGCACCGCCGCCTGGACCGCCACCCCGCCCTCGACGACGAGCGCGTCGCCGTCCGGCCGAATGCGCGCCTGCACGAAGCGCAGCGCGAGATCGGCCAGGAAGGCGAGCCGCCGCACCTCTTCCTCGGGCATCGCCAGACGCCCCTGTGAGCGGGCGAGCTGCGCCGCGCGAAGGGCGCGCAGCAGCAACGCCAGTTCTTCCGTATCCGCCGCCGGCGCGCCCGGCAGGGTCATGGTGTCCACCGGACCCGGCTGAGTGATCAACGCCAGCGCCGCGATGCCACGCCGCAGGGCTTCGGCGGTCTCCGCGCCGCCGCAGCGCGCGAGCGCCAACAGCGCCGCGGCGTGTTCAGCGACCGAGGCCGTACCGCCCGGCTCGACGAACACGCCGTCGCCCGATTGGAGCGCCAGCAGCCGCGCTGCCAGGGCCGCCGCATGCTCCGGCGCTTCGCCATCGACGCGGTGCAGGGTCTCGGCCGCCATGATTGCGGCAGCGAGCTCGGACGGCGCGGTTTCCGTTTCGGGTAGGGCCGACAGCAGGCGCCGTGCCGCCGCGCCGGCCTTCTTCGCGCGACCGAACAGCGCCTGGGCGGCGAGCGCGGCGCCAATACGCTGCGTAGGCCCGGCACAGGCAGCATCGACACCGCGCGCGGCGACGATGGGCGCCTCGGTCCCGCGTAACAGCAGGCGGTCCTCGCGCGCCGACAGCGTCTCGCCGGGCCCGAGGCGTTCGGCGGCGTAGCGTGTCAGCAGCCAGTGCAGCCGCCCCTCGGCCGGGCCGCTCGCCTTGACGCTCAACAGGCGGGCGGGGCCCGCTGGGGTGACGGTCAGCGACAGCGCATGGGACGGCGTACGGTCCTGCTGCGCGCCGAAGGTAGCGATCGGGCCCTGATGGACGGTCACGTTCTCGCCGGCGGGGCTCGGGCGCATCGCATCGCCGAGCATCAGGCGCGCATAGGTTACGCCATCGCCGGGGCTCATCGCGTCGCAGGCAGTGGTGATGCGGGGTCGCTCGAAGGACACGCCCGGCAGGGGTGTCAGCGTGACCTCCAGTGTCACCATCGGCGTGTCGGGCCGCAGCAGATAGGCGTAGCGTAGCCGCGCGACCTCCTGGGGGCCGCTGCGCGAGAAGCGGCCGCCGCGGCCCGAGAGCATGCTTTCGTGGAACAGCCGCACGCCGCCTTCGGCATCCTCGATGCCGGCTGTGACGATGGCGTCCTCGACATCCAGGCAGTGCCAGCGACGGCGAAAGGCGAATTCAACCAAGTTGCCGCCATGGATCGCAGCGGGCGGGCCGTCCTGGCCGTGGAAATGCTGGTGGATCTCGCCGCGGAACAGATCGCCGGTGAACAGGTGGTGTGGCGTGGCGATGCGGAAGTTCCGCGGTGTCTCGTCCTCCACCACGATTCGGGCCGGGCCGATGGAGCGCGGTGCCGGGCCGGGTCCGGCCGCAAGGGCGAGCAGCAGGGCCACCGCGCCTTCGGCCCCGCCCAGCATCGGGTGGGCCAGCGCCTCGGCCGCCGCGGCATTGTCGGCCAGGACGAAGACCGTGCCCTCTGGCTTCTGCGCGAAGGCGGGGGCGTAGCCATCGGGCAGGCGCACCGGGGCCAGGAAGCGTGCCAGCCCCCGCGCCAGACCATCCCGCACCACATCCATGCCATTGCTACTCATCGAGCCTGTTCTAGCCGCGCTATGCTGCGGCGCGATAGGGTGCGTCATGACCATGATTCTCAGGGCCTGGACCGCCGCCGCTGTACTGGCCGGCCTCGCCACCGTGGCGCGGGCCGAAGATGCCGCCGCGCTGCTCGCCCGCGCGCCGGCGCTTTCGCTGGATGGACCGGTCACGTCGCTCACCGCGCCGGTCGAGGTCGCGCAGGCCGGCTGGGGCCCTTTTCGCCGGCTTTGCGTCGCGCAGGTGTTACTGCGCCCGTCCGACGGGGCGGAGGTCGCGGCCGCTCCGCCTACCTGCTTCACCGTCGAGGACGCACGGAACGATAACGGCACTTGGCGGCTTTCCCTGCGCGCCGAACTGGGCGGCGCGGGACCCGACATCCCCATCGCGGTGACACGCGACGCCACCGGGCATTTCGGCCAGGTCCGGATCACCGTGCCGGAGGGCGTCCCGCCCATCCCGCCGCCGCAGCTTGAACGACTGCACGCGGTGATGCAGGCGGCGGTGCAGGCGCATGGCCTGGAACGCGCAACCATCGCTCCGAACATGCCCTTCGTGATCCCGCTGCCGATAAGCGCTGTGAATCCGGGCATGCATGTCGATGGCGGCGGCTTCACCTGCTCCCCCGAAGGCCAGGGTCAGGTGCGCGGCCGGTCGGTCATCGTCGCGTCGTGCCAGGCGAGCCTGTCGGCAGAGGTCTCGCCAGGGCGATCCATGCGGATCACCGCCGCCGGGCACTTCGCGATTGATGTCGAGACCGGGTTGGTCCTGCGCCATGGCTACGGGTCTTTCCTCGTGCTCGACGCAGACCCGAACGGCAGCATGGGCCGGACGGAAATGCGCGGGGTGTCGCGGCAGAGCCTGCAATGATGGGCCGTGGCGATCGGAGAGGGACTTTGCCTCCCTCCGGACCTCTCCTCACCAAAGGCCTTTCGGCCTTTGGCGGGCGCGAAGCTCTGCTTCGTGGTGCACGAGGGGAGCAGAGCCCCTTTACATTCGCCTTTGCCAGCCCCGGGACCACGCGCAGGGCCATTTCGTGGCTTGTCCTGGCCTCGCTTGCCGCCGCCGCTCCTGCCGTCGCCCAACCTGCCGATTGGCGTCGCGTCGCGCCTGTCCTGCCCATCCAGGGCGTCATCCGCCCGCTGACAGCGCCGATTGCGATCGGCGGTGCCGGCTGGGGGACTTGGAGTGCCCTGTGCCGGGAGCAGGCCATTCAGCCGGGCCGACCGGCGCAGCGGGACTGCCTGAACGTTGTCGAGGCGCGGACGGAGGCAGATGGCACACGGCTGGCGCTGGTGCAGGACAGGCTTGGGTTGCGGATGACGGTGCTGCGGGGAACCGATGGACGGATCCGGGAATTCGCGGCGCAGCGACCGGATGGAACGCCGGCGGCACCGGATGAGGCTCGGGACGCGCTGCTCGCCACCTGGCGGGGACAGTTCCAGACTCTCAGCCTGACCACACGGCGGATCGCGCCGCGCGAAGATTTCCCGCTGGCGATCGAAGGGTCTGCCCGCGGTGGGGTATGCCGGCCGGAAGGGACCGCGATGATTGCGCAGCGCAACGTCGTCGTCGCGCGCTGCGCGGTGGAACTGGCGGGGCGGCTGCGCGGCGGGGAGGCCAATGCCCGCATCGCCATCTTTGCCCGCGTCGCGGTGGATGTTGCGACGGGGATGGTCTCGGCGCAGCACTACGCCACGCGCATCGAGACCTTCGCGGCGAATGGGCGCTCGAACGGCGTGGTGGTCACGCCGTCCAAGGTCGTCCTGGAGTAGTTCATTATGCCAACGGCCCCTGTGCGGGACGGTTGGTATTCGCTTTTGCATGCCCTCAAACGCCGGGCGCAGACCTCCGGCTTGCTCGGCGTCGTGCCGAGGGCAGGCCCTCCGCGCGACGCCGGAGTGCCGGCGCGCCGCATTCGCGGCGTCGGCACGAGCCAAAGACTCGTGCCGTTGGCATTACTTCTTCGTCGCCTCGTAGCGCGCCTTGGTCTCGGCATTGGGCGGATAGAGGCCGGGTAGCGGCACGCCCCGATCGACCTCGGTCATGATCCAGGCTTCGAGGCGTTCCTGTTCCACCGCGGCCTCGACCACCGCGTCCAGCATCGCTTGGGGGATGACCACGGCCCCGTCGGCGTCCGCCACGATGATATCGCCGGGGATGACGGTGACGCCACCACAGCCGATGGTTTCTTCCCAGCCCACGAAGTTCAGGGCCGCGACGGAGGCGGGGGCGACATAGCCCTGGCAGAAGACCGGCAGGCCGGTGCCGATGACGCCGGCGCCATCACGCAGCACGCCGTCCGTCACCAGGCCGGCAACGCCCTTCTTCGCCATGCGGGCGCAGAGGATGTCTCCGAAGATCCCGGCGGCGGTGGAACCCATAGCATCGGCGACGGCAACACAGCCTTCGGGCATCGCCTCGATCGCCGCGCGGGTCGAGCGCGGGGAGGACCAGGAATCGACAGTGGCGAGGTCTTCGCGGGTGGGCGTGAAGCGCAAGGTGAAAGCAGGCCCGACGATGCGCTTCGTGTTGCCTGGGACGATGGGGCGGGAGCCGGCAATATAGCAGAAGCGTACGCCCTTCTTGAGCAGCACGGTCGTCAGGGTGGCGGTGGTGACGCCCTCGAGGGCGGTCTTCTGGTCGGGGGTCAGGGGCATGGAGCGTCTCCTTCAGGGCGCCAGAGTGCATCGCAGGGGGCGCGGACGGGGGCAAGGGGGGTAGGGCGATCGGCACTGCGGCGGCGCGAAGGCGACGTTCCGGCACAGGCCCTCTGCCTGGCCGTTGCGCTTGCGCGCCGGCCAGCGGCACCGGATGCTGTCGGCTCGCCCGCCACAGGAGCCTTCCTCGCGTGACCCGCCACCTCCCCCGTCGGCTTCTGCTTGCCGTCCTGCCGCTGGCCGGCTGCGTGCCGCCGAGCACGCCCACGGCGACCGCCCCCGCTGCGCCGTCGCCGCCGACGCTGAACAGCCTTGCCGCGCTGGCCACGGTGCGGTTTCTCGACCCGTCCCGCAACCAGGCGACGCTGGAACTCGGCGGAGGGTCGATCATCGACATGACGGCGGCGCCGGAAGTGCGGAACTTCAACACGCTGCGGCCCGGGGCGCGGGTGGTGGTGGAGTATGAAGCTTCAGGCACGGTGCGCATCGCGCGGGCGGCGCAACTCGACCGCGTCGGGCGGCAGCGGGCGACGGTCAAGGAAATCGCGGTGGGCGGCGCCTTCCTGGTGCTGACGCTGCCGGATGGGTCCTCTCAGGAGGTCGCACTGAACAATCCGGCGATGATGGCCTTCGCGACCCGGCTGCATGCGGGGGATGCGGTAGCGGTGACGATCGCGCCCGGCTGACGGTTGGATTCCGACGCCTTTCGGTCTCGGTTCTCAAGGCTACATGCCCTCCTGAAGCGGAGAGGAACCGGGAAGGGGCGAAGTTCCGCCCGCTTGCCGCGGTCCTTGCGGCGCCGAGTCTGTTGCAAAAGCATTACTAACTTTCGACGATCCGGCGCCCGCATAGTCTCGCCTCTGTTTCAGGAGAGGGATGATGGCCGAGATCGACGATGTCCGTTCCCTTCTGAGCGGCCGCCCACGCCCCGTCGGCTGGACCGAACGCCGCGCTCGTATCGAGGAGGTCGCAGCCGTCGATCCACCGCCCGAGGGCGTGACCTTCACCCCCGCCACCATCGCCGGCGTGCCCGCGGAATGGTCCGTTGCGTCCGACGCCGATCCCCGGCGCGTGCTACTGTTCCTGCATGGCGGCGGGTATTGCTCAGGGTCGATCGTCAGCCACCGCAACCTGGCGTCGCGGTCCGGCCAGGCGGCGGGGATGCGCTGCCTCGCGCTGCAATACCGACTGGCGCCGGAGCATCCCTTCCCCGCGGCGCTGGAGGATGCGCGTGGGGTCTACGAGGCCCTGCTGGACCAGGGCTTCGCACCGGGGGATATCGTGGTCGGCGGGGACAGCGCCGGGGGTGGGCTGACGCTCGCGCTGATGGTGGCGCTGCGGGATGCCGGGCGGCCGCTGCCGGGCTGCGCCTGGCTGATCTCGCCCTGGATCGACCTTGCCATGACCGGTGCGACGATCGACTGCAAGGACGCCGTCGATCCCCTGATCCACCGTGCCTATCTCGAGGACCTGTCCGAAGCCTATCGCGGCGGCCGGCCGGCGGAGGACCCGCTCATTTCCCCGCTGCATGCGGACCTTGTGGGGCTGCCGCCGGTGCTGGTGCAGGTCGGCTCGGCCGAGGCGCTGCTGGACGACGCCGTGCGCATCGCCGGGCGGCTGGGCGCTGCGGATGTGCCGGTGCGGCTGGAGGTCTGGCCGGCGATGATCCATGCCTGGATGCTGTGGGCGGCCCGGCTTGCGGACGGGCGCCGCGCGCTGGCCGCGGCCGGCGACTTCCTGCGGCGGCGCGGGATCTGAAACCGTGGGGCGGAGATTGCGTTCCCTGATGTGGGAATCCCGAGGAGGTCGCCGTGCCCCGTGGAGACAAAACCGCCTACACCGACAAGCAGAAGCGCAAGGCCGCCCACATCGAGGAAGGCTACCGCAAGCGCGGCGTCAGCGAGGAGGAAGCCGAGGCCCGTGCCTGGGCCACCGTCAACAAGGAGGACGGCGGCGGGAACAAGTCTGGCAGCGGCCGCGGCGTGCGCGACACCAATGTGTCGAGCCGTAAGGGCGGGCGTATCGGCGGTGCCGCGTCGGCGGCGCGGCCGGCGGCGGATCGCAGCGCCGCGGCGCGCAAGGCGGCCGCCACGCGTAAGCGTAATGCCGCGGCGCGTTCCGGGACCTAGGCGCGGCGCTCAGTCTTCCGCCGGCTCGAAGGCCGCGACTTCCATCAGGTATTCGATGTTGCGGATGATGTCCTCGACGGACAGTCCGAAGATGTCGGCCATGCGGGAGGCATGCGCGTAGATATCCGATGGAAGCGGCATGCCCTTGCGCGGCGTGCGCAGTCCGCAGAGCTTCAGCAGGTTCACCTCATCCACCCCGCGCGGCCGCCCCGCCGTGCCGATCAGGCCGTTGGTGCGCGACTTCTCATAGCCGGCGCCATGGGAGGTGTTCACCCCGCGCGGCAACAGCACCATGCGGACCCAGTGCAGCCCCAGCGCGCGGGCGCGCTCGCGGTTGAACAAGTGGTCCACATGCAGGGTCTGCGGCAGTTCCGTCAGCCCGGCGCCATATTCGGCATTGGCGAAGGCCAGGTAGTCCGAGCGATAGTCGTCATTGTCCGCGTGGCACCACAGGAACCGGTAGCCGAGGCTGGGGCAGGACTGCACCCGCGCGAGGCCCGGCGGCACGTCGGGGCAGGCGGCGAACCAGCAGGGGTGCGGGATGCGCAGCATGCTCGGCGTGCGCATCACCTCGTCCAGCGCATCAACCGCGGCATAGGGCGGCACCCCGCCCAGCGCGTATTCGCCGAGCAGCGAGTCCCGTTCGGTCGCCATGATTTCCGCGAGGTCCAAGGTCCGGCTCCTTTTCCGTCCGGCCACAGTGTGGCATGGGCGGCCGCCGCGCTGCGTGACGCTTCGCACCACACCACCCCGCGGGGGAGTTCCGCCCATGACCATCGACGCCCTCGCGCCCTGGTATGTCTGGATCAAGTCGGCGCATCTGATCGGCGCCTTCGCCTGGATGGCAGGGCTGTTCTATCTGCCGCGGCTGTTCGTCTATCACTGTCAGGTGCCGGCAGGGTCGGCACAGTCGGAACTGTTCAAGGTGATGGAACGCCGCCTGCTGCGCGCCATCATGAACCCCGCGATGATCTGGACGTGGACCTTCGGCGTGCTGCTGGTGCTGACGCCGGGGATCGTCGACTGGAAGGCCGGCTGGTGGCACGGGAAGATGCTCGGCCTGGTCATCATGACCGTGGTGCATCACGATCTGGCGCTGGCCCGGAAGAGGTTCGACCGCGACGCCAACACCCGCGGCGAGCGCACCTGGCGCATCCTGAACGAGATACCGACCCTCGCCCTGATCCTCATCGTGGTTATGGTGATCGCGAAGCCCTTCTGACCGGCGCAGCCTTCCGCGATAGGGCTGCGACCGTCATGCGGCCTTCGGAACTGCTGGCGGATGGCGAGGGCAGAAGATCCTGGCCGTGGCAGGGGCGGTACGGCGGTGACGGCCGCCCCCCTTGTCAACGCGGTCGCGACTGCCCGGAATTCGCCTGCGATGCGGGAGTGCGGGGCTCGCTGGGCCTTCCCACCATGAATCGACGGGGTGGATGCGGGCGTGCAACGCGCCGCCGGTATGCCGCTGTTCTTCGCCGGGACGCGCATGCCGGGTCTGGCGATCGGACTGGTCAGCGGCCTCGGCGTCTTCGTCACGCTGGCCCGGGATCGCGAATTTGGCCATGTCGGGCCGGGGGTAGTTCTGCCCGCCGCGAACCCGGCTTGCATCACCGGGGTCGTCGCCCAGGCCGAAAGCCCGCTTTCCTTGAAAACCTGATCCCCCGCCCGCATATCCCCGTTGACGGCAGCCGCGAGCCTCCATAGGGTTCGCCCGCTTCCCACCAGCGGTGCGGGGCGTTTCGCGCCAGGCGCCGCCAGAATCCTTCCTTCCTCTCGGGACTTCGCCCATCGCGCCATCCACGGCGCCGGTCTGGGCGAGCAGGCCGCTGCCACGCGGGTCCTCCGCGTTCATGCTGCCCTTGGGAACGTCCCGGTCACTCCCTCTACCGGACAGCGTCCAACACCCATGCACCTTTCCGAACTCAAGGCCAAAAGCCCCGCCGACCTTCTTGCCTTCGCCGAGGAGGTGGGCGTCGAGAACGCGTCCTCGCTCCGCAAGCAGGACATGATGTTCGGCATCCTCAAGACGCTCGCCGAGAACGAGCAGGCGATCTACGGGGAAGGCACGCTCGAGATCCTGCCCGATGGCTTCGGCTATCTCCGTTCCCCGCAGGCGAACTTCCTCCCCGGGCCGGACGACATCTACATCTCGCCGGCCCAGGTGCGCCGCTTCGGCCTGCGCACCGGCGATACGGTCGAAGGCCAGATCCGCGCCCCCAAGGACGGCGAGCGCTACTTCGCGATGCTGAAGGTCAACAGCATCAACTTCGAGCCGCCCGAATCCCTCAAGCACCGCATCAACTTCGACAACCTCACGCCGCTCTATCCGCAGCGCCGGCTGAAGATGGAGAACGCGGAGGTCGAGAGCGTCGGCAAGGGTCCGACCAAGGACAACACCCACCGCGTCATTGACCTGATCGCGCCGATCGGCATGGGGCAGCGCGCGCTGATCGTCGCCCCGCCGCGCACCGGCAAGACGGTGATGCTGCAGAACATCGCGAAGTCGATCTCGGCCAACAACCCCGAGGTCTTCCTGATGGTGCTGCTGATCGACGAGCGCCCCGAGGAAGTCACCGACATGGCCCGGACCGTGAAGGGCGAGGTCGTGGCGTCCACCTTCGACGAACCGGCCACCCGCCACGTGCAGGTGACGGAGATGGTGCTGGAAAAGGCCAAGCGCCTGGTCGAGCACAAGCGCGACGTCGTCATCCTGCTTGACTCCATCACCCGCCTCGGCCGCGCCTACAACTCGGTCGTGCCGTCGTCGGGCAAGGTGCTGACCGGCGGTGTCGACGCCAACGCCCTGCAGCGCCCCAAGCGCTTCTTCGGCGCGGCGCGCAACATCGAAGAAGGCGGCTCGCTGACCATCATCGCGACCGCCCTGATCGACACCGGCAGCCGCATGGACGAAGTCATCTTCGAAGAGTTCAAGGGTACCGGTAACTCGGAAATCGTCCTCGACCGCAAGCTGTCCGACAAGCGCACCTTCCCGGCGATCGACATCACCAAGTCCGGTACCCGCAAGGAGGAGCTGCTGGTCGACCGCGGCACGCTGTCGAAGATGTGGGTGCTGCGCCGCATCCTGAACCCGATGGGCACCCAGGACGCGATGGAATTCCTGATCGACAAGCTGAAGTACAGCAAGACGAACCAGGACTTCTTCGACGCGATGAACACCTGACGGCGCTCGCCGCATCGTTCGACATGCGGCGATGACCATCTGAACCCGGCCGTCGCGCTTTCCCGGCGCGGCGGCTGTCGCGTATCCTGGGCTTTTTCCGGGAGACGCCGGCCATGACGCGCCGCAGCAAGATCATCCTCGGCACCTTGCTGGCCCTGCCGGTCCTGGCGATCGTCGCCCTCCTCGCGATCGTCCTCATTCTCCCGCGCGTCGATCTTGCCGACCGCGTGGCGGCGCGCCTCAGCGCCTCCCTCGGCCGCGCGGTGACGATCGAAAGCCTGCGGGTGACGCCGGGCTTCCCGACCATGGTCGCCGTCAGCGGCCTTGGCCTCGCCAATATCGACGGCGGTAGCGCGCCGCAGATGGCGAGCCTCGCCACCGCCACCGCCACACTCGACCTGCTGCCTCTGCTGCAAGGCTTGGTCGTGCTGCGCCAGGTCGAGGCCGACGGCTTCTCCTTGCTGCTCGAACGCACCGCCGACAAGCGTCGCAACTGGCGCTTCGGGGGCGACCCCGCCGGTCCCGCCGCACCCTTCGCGCCGCAACCGCCGGACCGCTCCGGCCTGCCGCTGCTGCTCGACCTGCGCCTGACCCGCGCCGACATCGTCTTCCGCACCAGCAGCGGCACGCCGCTACGCACCGAGCTCACCACCGTGACGCTTGCCGCGCCGTCGGCGGATGAATCCCTCACCCTGAATGCCGAGGGCGCCTACCAATCCGTCCCGGTCACGCTCGCGGGAACGCTCGGCACGCCGAATCAGCTCCGCGACGGCCGCACGCCCTTTCCCTATCCGCTGCGCGCCACGGCGCCGGAGACGGTGTTGACCTTCGTCGGCACCGCCGCCGACCCGCTGAATGCCGACCGGCTGGAAGGTACCCTGACCCTTCAGGCGCAATCGCCCGGCGCCATCCTGACCATGGCCGGCGCCGGCCCCGGCCCCGCCATCCCGGTCAGCCTGGCCGGCACGTTCTCGCGCCAGGGCGATGTCTGGCGCTTGACCGGGGCCAGCGGCGCCCTGGCCGGCGAGGATTTCGCCGCCCCGCGCATCGAAATGACCGAAGGCGGTTCCGGCCAGCCGGATACCGTCGTGGCGCAGATCGATTTCACCAAGCTGGACCTCAACGCCATGCTGGGCACGCCGCCCGCCGACGCTGGCGGCCGCCATGGCGAAGCCGACATGCCCTTGACCTTCGCCGGCGCTCCCGACCCCTTGTTGCAGGTGCAGGCGACGGCGCGCGAGTTCCACTACGCCGATCTCGACGGTGCCGATGTCCGCTTCACCGCCAGCGCCCAGCCGGGCCGCGTCGCCGTCGAGACGCTGGCGATGACAGCCTATGGCAGCCGGATTGAGGCCTCGGGCGAGGTCGTGCCGATCCCGAATGGCGGCCGCATCACCGCCGAGGCCGTGATGCGGGATGGCGATGTCGACACGCTCCGCCGCGCTTTCGGCCTGCGCAGCCTTCCCGTGCGCGGGCGGATGGAGGGGCGCGTCGCCGTTCGCGCCGAGGGCGCGGCGTTGAATGCCGCGACCCGCCGGGCCGAGGTCTCCGCTGTCGTTGCCATGCGCAGCGGGTCCATCGCCAAGGAAGTGATTGAGATGGCTTCCACCGATGTCCGCGCACTATTCCGCACTGCGCGGGGCTATACGCCGCTAACCTGCCTGCTCGCCATGGTCGATGTCCGGGCCGGCCGCGGCGAAGCCGCCCCGCTGCGCATACGCGCCGGGACCGGGACCATCAGCGGCCTTGCGAGCTTCGACCTCAACCGCAAGCGGCTCGACCTCGTCATCGGCAGCCAGAGCGAGACGACGAGCTCCTTCGCTCTCGATATCCCGGTGCGCGTCAGCGGGTCCTTTGCGAACCCGGACATCCTGCCGGCGCGCTGGTCGAGCGAAGGTCGCGCACGGCTGGCGGCCGGCGATCGGATCGCGCCGCTGCCGGCGCCGCTGCGGGATTTCGCACGGCAGAATCCCTGCTACAGGGCCGGTGGGCGGCGGTGACGCCTGGGCGGAGCGGCGACAGCCGCCAGCTTTCCGCGTCGGCGGTCGGTGAGAGCGGTCGGGAAGGGACGTGACCGCCTTCATGGCCCAAGGGTGCTGAGCCTGATCTTGTGACGCCCGGTGCACAGCGGGCTGGACCACATCCCGGCCGTGCCAATGATCAAGGATCGACTTGGCGGCATGGGCGGCAGGGTCGGTCCCGGGGGGAACGACCTTTTCGTGCAGCGCTTGCGCGCCGAGGCCGGCAAGCGGGGTGCGCTGATGCAGCGCCTCGGTACCTGGGCTGGCGGAATCTCAGCCCGCGGCGAAGCGTGGTCCCAGAGCGCCGGCCTCGCGCAGCGCCTCGCGCTCGGCATCAGCGAGGCCAAGCATCGTGCCCAGCACCACATCCTCGTGCTGGTTGAGGAATGGGCTTGGGACGATGTCGGGCGGCGGCGCCCCGGCAATGCGCAGCGGCGTGGACGGCAACACGACGCGCCCGACTTCCGGGTGATCGATCCAGTGCAACATGCCGCGTTCATGCATACCGGGATCGTGCAGCACTTCCTCCAGCGTCCGGACCGGGGCGGCGGGCACGCCGTGCTGGCGTGTCGCTGCCTCGAGCTCCGCACGCGACAGGGCGGAGCTCCAGGCGGTGACCAGGGCATCGACCTCCGCCATGTGCTTCACGCGATCCGGGTTGCTGCCGAAGCGCGCATCGCCGATCAGCGCCTCCTGCCCCATGGCACGCAGCAGGCGGTTCCAATGGTCCTCGGTGACGACGATGATGGCGATCCAGCCATCGCGCGCCGGATAGACGTTGTAGGGCGCCATGGCGAGGCCCGCATGGCTGTTGCCGGTCCGCGGCGGCACGTCCTTGGCATCCCCGCCGAAATGCATCCCGATCGCCGAGGCGAGCGTCGAATAGGCGGCGTCCTGCATCGCGACCTCAACATGCGTGCCGAGGCCGGTCCGCTCGCGCGCGAACAGCGCTGTCATCAGCGCGCCGTAGAGATGCGTGCCACCGAGGAAGTCGCACACGGTCGGCCCGGCCTTGGTCGGCGGGCCATCCGGGAAGCCGGTCGTGTGCATGATGCCGACGGCGGCCTGGACGGTGAGATCCATGGCGAGGCGATTGCGGTCCGGCCCGGTCTGGCCGTAGCCCGATCCGCAGGCGTAGATCAACCGCGGATTGCGCTGGCGCAGGACCTCATAGCCCAAGCCCAGGCGGTCCATCGCGCCGGGCGAGAAGTTCTCGATCAGCACATCGGCGCGATCGACCAGGCGCAGGAAGACCTCCTGCCCCTGGGGGTGCTTGAGGTCGAGCGACAGGCCGAGCTTGTTCGAATTCAGCATCGCCTGCGGCACCGACCCGCCCGCGACGGCGGCGCGGCGACGCAGCGGCTCGCCATTCGGGGGCTCGATCTTGATGACCGTCGCGCCGGCCATGGCCATCAGGAACCCGCAATAGGGCGCCTGGTAGATATGGCCGAGATCAAGGACCAGGATGCCGTCGAGCGGCCGCCGCGCTGTCTCCATGGTCAGACCTTCGACCCCAGGGCGCGGCGGCCGAGGGCGCTGCGATGCACTTCCGACGGCCCTTCATAAACGCGCATGACGCGCACCTGCTGGGCCATGAGCTGCAACGGCAACTCCTTCGTCATGCCCATGGCGCCGAAGGTCTGCATGGCGTTGTCGAGGACCGACTGCGCCATCTCCGTCGCCCGCACCTTCAGGATCGAGGCCTCCATCCGCACATCGGCACCAGCATCGAGCTTGGTGGCGAGGTCCTGCACCATCAGGCGACAGGCGTGCATCTCCATCACCGCCTCGGCGGCGAACCACTGGATGGCCTGGCGGTCGGCCAGGCGCACGCCCCAGGTGACGCGATTCTGCGCCTGCTCGGTCATCATCTCCAGCGCGCGGCGGGCCATGCCGATGCAGCGCGCGCCCATCTGCATGCGGCGCACGTTCAGGCGGAGCTGCATTGGGGCATAGCCGCGGCCGAGCTCCCCGAGGATGTTCTCCTCCGGCACGCGGCAGTCCTCGAAGACCAGTTCGTAGGTGGTGCGGCCGCCGATCATCGGGATGGCGCGCTCGATGACGAAGCCGGGCGTGTCCTTCTCGACAATGAAGGCGGTGATGCCGTCCTGCCGTTTGCCATCGCCGGTGCGCGCCATGAGGATGATGAAATCCGCGCGCGGGACGTTGGACACCCAGATCTTGCGGCCATTGATGACCCAGTGGCCGCCTTCCTTCACCGCGCGGGTCGTCATGCCGGCGGGATCGCCGCCCGCGCCGGGCTCGCTGATGGCCATGGCCGAGCGCTGCTCGCCGCTCGCATAGGGCAACAGGTATTTCTGACGCTGCCAGGGACTCGCCACCTGCAGCATCATGTGCAGGTTCGGGCTGTCCGGCGGGATGACGAAGGGGACGCAGGCGCGGGCCAGTTCCTCCTCGGCCGCGGCCAGCGACAGCAGTGGCAGGTTGGCGCCGCCGAATTCCTCCGGCACGTCCAGGCCCCAGAGGCCGAGATCCCGGCAGCGCGCGAGGAGTTGCGTCTCCTCCTCCTCCGAGAGCCTGTAGCCGCCGCCCGTCGCCTCGCGCTTCAGGATGGCGGGTTCCAGCGGCATCAGGTCGCGCTCGACGAATTTCGCGACCAGGTCGCGCAGCATGCGCGTCTCTTCGCTCGAGGCGGCGGGGTTGTGATCCATGGTTTCCTCCCTGTGCGCGCCCTTAGCGCAGATAGCGCCAGCGGAACCGGTCGCCCTGGGTCTCGATGCGGCCGACCGTAGGGTCGGGAAAATGGATGGGCAGGATCTGCGTATCGCGATCGGCGACTTCACCGAGGAAGCGCCGGCGGCTGGTCTCGGCTTCCGCCGGGTCCCAGCAGAAGACCGTGGACCAATCCGGCTGATGGATCTGCAGCGCGTGGTGCATCAGATCCCCGGTCACCACGGCATGCTGCCCGCCGCTGCGGATGTGTACGCAACAATGGCAGGGCGAATGCCCTGGGGTCGGCTGGATCGTGATGCGGTCGTCGAGCTCGTAGTCGTCATCGACCAGCAGCGCCTGGCCGGCCGCGACGATGGGCTCGCAATTCAAGCGGAAGACGTTGCCACCACCGCCCGGGCGTTCCTCGGCCGTCTTGGTCGAGGCCTCCCAGGCCGCGTATTCGCGCTTGTGGAAGACATATTTCGCATTGGGGAAGGTCGGCACCCAGCGCCCGTCGCGCAGCACCGTGTTCCAGCCCGAATGATCGATGTGCAGATGGGTGCAGAAGACGTAGTCGATATCGTCGAAGGACAAGCCTTCCGCCTTGAAGCCGTCCAGCCAGGGCTGCTTGGGGAAATCCATCGGCGCGGGCCAGCCCTTGTCCTCTCCGGTGCAGGTGTCGACCAGGATGGTGTGGTGCGGCGTACGCACGACGTAGGTCTGATAGGTGATCACCATCTTGCCGGAGGCCGCGTCGTAGGTCTCCGGCTCGACTTCCCTCAGCCGTTCGGCCAGCAGCTCCGGTGCCGCGGCGGCCTTGGGGAACATGGCCTCCGGCGCGCGCCAGGGGCCGTCGCGCTCGCTGAAGCTGGTGATGGTGACGTCGCCGATGGTGAGCTTGCGCATGCGGGGTCCCGAAGGGTCAGAGGGTCATTCGGCGCGGATGCCGGCCTGGGCCGCGACGCGCTGCCATATCGGCACATCCTCCGCGAGGCGCCCGGCGAGGATGTCGGGCGCGCTCATCAGGGGTTCGGCGCCGAGAGTCGCGAAGCGGGCGCGGAAATCGGCATCGCTGCGCAGGCTGCCGAGTTCCGTCGAAAGCCGTGCGAGAATCGGTTCGGGCAGGCCCTTCGGTGCAGCCATGGCGAACCAGTTCGGGGCGATGTAGCCGGGGATGATCTCGACCGCGGCAGGGACGTCCGGCAGGGCCGGAATGCGCCGCGCCGTGGTGACGGCGAGGATGCGCGCCCGGCCCTCCCGCGCCTGGCCGAGGGTTTCCACCGTGCTGGCGAAAACCACGTCGATGTCACCGGCATAGAGCGCATTGGTGGCCTGCGCCGCACCGCGATAGGGAACATGAGTCAATTCTATCCCGGCGACCGAAGCCAGCATGGCGCCCGAGAGGTGGTTGGACGACCCGATGCCCGAGGTGCCGTAGGTGATCGTGCCGGGCTTGGCCCGTGCCTCTGTGAGCAGGTCCTGGAGCGTCGCGAAGCGATGGTCGGCCCGCACGACGATGGTGGTCGCGATCTCCGCCACCAGGCTGACGGGCGCGAGGTCCACCCGCGGATCGAAGCCGAGATTGGCGTAGATGGCCGGCAGGATGGCGAGGGAGGAGGAGGTCAGCACCAGCGTGTAGCCGTCGGGCGGCGACTGCACGGTCGCTCGCAGTCCGATCGATCCGCCGGCGCCGGCGCGGTTGTCGATGATGAAGGGCTGACCGAGCCGTTCCCGCAGGCGCTCCCCGATCAGCCGGCCGACCGTGTCGATCGGGCCGCCGGGCGCGAAGGGAATGACGAGGCGGATCGGCTTCGACGGCCAGGCCTCCTGCGCGACGGCCGGTGCGGCGAACAGGCCGAGGCCGAGACCTGCCAGCCAACGGCGGGCGATGCGACCCTTGCCGCAGACGGCGGGGGGCATGGTCGGGCCCGGCGGGGTTGAACCGTTCATGGCGTTCCTCCTGTCGCCGCTTTGTTGGCGCCTTGCCCGAACGATCCGACGGACGGGCGGCGCGCGCAACCCCCGGTTCAGCGCTTCGTCGCCTCCCGCCGGGCGATCCAGGTCGTCGCGGTGAAGATCACGGCGGCGCCGGCGAAGGTCGTGGCCGCCGGGACCTCGGTGAAGACCAGCCAGCCCAGGGTGGCCGATCAGATCATGTCAATGAACTTCACCGGCTGGATGGCCGAGAGTTCGGCGATGCGGAAGGCTTCGGTCAGGCACCAGTGGCCCGCGCTGCCGAGCAGCCCGGTCATCAGGAAGCAACCCCATGGCTCGACGCAGGGCCAGGTCCAGCCGAACACGGCGAAGGGCAGGTTGAAAGTGGAGACGGTGATGGCCTGCCAGGCGACGATGACCTCCGGCCGATCGCGCCGCGTGAGCGCCTTGGTGATGAGGAAGGACGCTGCGAAAAGCGGTGACGAGGAGAACATGACCAGCGACCAGAATCCATCCGCCGTCCCGGTGAATGGCGGCGTCACCATCACCCGCACGCCGAGGAAGCCGATGATGGCGGCGACCCAACGCGCCCGCAGGATGGGTTCGCCCAGGAAGCGCACCGCCCTGGTCATGACGGCGATCAGGCTGGTGAAGCCGATCGCGGTCACGTCGGCGAGGGGTACGTGGGGGCAGGGCGGTGAACCAGACCAGCCCTGTGCACAAGGCCGCGTCAGTCCTGGCCACCGAGGTCATGCGGTCACGAAGTGGCCAGGCCCGTGCGCGCCATGAAGGGCAGGAGCACGACCAAGCCGGCGACATGGCGCAGGAACTGCGTCGGGAGGGGGTAGACTTCCTGCGACAGCCGCTCTGCGATCGCGTTCAGCAGGCAGAAGAGCAGCCCCGACAGCGCCATCCAGGCTATGCCCCGCAAGGTCGCCGCGCGCGTGGGCTGCGCGCGGGCGGGTTTGGTCACGCGTCGGCTGCCACGCGTGCCAGGATGCGCCCCAGGGCGGCATTGAACTCATCGGGCGCTTCGTAGGCTACCCAATGGCCGGCGCCGGGAATGCTCTCCGCCGTCGCACCCGGTCGCAGGCTGCGCACCAGGTCGAGGCGGAGGTCGACATGCGGGCGGGCAATGGCATCGAGGTCGCCATAGATGGCCGAGAGCGGTCCGCGGCCGCGCAGCAGCGCCTGCTTCAGCAGATCTGTTGTTGCCCAGCCGCGGCTCTTGAAGCGGGCACGGCGGGTATGGAGATCCTGCATGGCGAGGGCAACTTCGTCGATCCGCGTTGCATCCGCGAACATCAGGGCGGCGAGGTTGTGGCGGTTCGCGTCCTCGCGCGCCGCGCCTTCCAGATGACGGACCTTCGCCATTTCCGTTGTGGAGCGTGGGAAGCCCAGCGCGCCCGCGCCGACAATGGTCAGGGACCGGCAGTGATCGCGGTCGACAGCGGCCAGGTGACCCGCGCAGAGCGCCCCGAAGGAAAAGCCTGCCAGATCATAGCCCTCGCCCGCCGGAAGAACGTATCGCAAGCCCTCCGCCAGTATCGGGGCGATTGTCTCCGGCGTGGCCGGCATGGGCGGCATGGCGCTGTCGCCGAGCCCTGGCAGGTCGGCGCAGATCACCAGCCGATCCCGTGCAAAGACCGGGATGTTGCGTAACCAGTGCCGCCAGGATCCGGACCCACCATGCAGCAGCACCAGCGGTCGTCCCGCACCCCAGCGGCGCCAGACCATCGTACCGTCGCCGCAAGGCGTCTCCGTCCGCTGCGCCGTCGCGGCCACACCTCTGAGGGCAGCATGCGGCTCGTCCCGCGCCGGATTGGCAACCCACTCCCCATAATCCATGCGAACACCGTCAACCCTTGGACCGCCCCATCCTAGGCCAGGCGGCGGATCGGTCCAGCGGGGGGGGGGGCGTCAGGCGGCCGGCAGGCTTTGGACCGGCAGGACGCCTTCGACGCCCAAGCGCCGTTCGAGTTCCGGTAGCGTCGCCTTGGCCACAGCGATCACGGCGGCCTGCAGGTCTGGCGACGGATCGCCGCCGCGGGCGGCGCGTTGCAGGGCGTCGGCCTCGCTGCCGAGGCGCGTCGCACCGAGGGTGCGGGCGGCCCCCACGAGTCGGTGCGCGGCATGCTGGACATGCCCGGCATCGGATTTCTCGGCGGCCGAGGCATTGGTCAGCAGCGACAGGGCGCGCCGTACCTCTCCGACGAATTCAGCAAGGATTCCATGGGCGGCGTGGCCCAGTTCGCGCTCGAGCAGGTCGAGCGTCGTAGCATCGATGTAGGGTTCCATGGCCGGGGCCTCGACCGTTTCGACAGGCGCCTCCACCTCACGTGCGGGGAGGGTCCTGAGGAGTTGCAGCAGCGCCGATCGATCGATCGGCTTCGCCAAATGTGCATCCATACCGGCCCGTCGCGTCGCGTCGATCTGATCCGGCAATGCCGAGGCTGTCAGAGCGATCACCGGCACGGTGCCGGCGGGGGGAGGCAACGCCCGGATGCGGCGCGTGGCCTCGAAACCGTCCATCCCCGGCATCTGAAGATCCATGAGCACCGCGTCGAAAGCAACCCCGTTCGCCAGCGCACGCAAGGCGGAGGGGCCATCCTCGGCAACCTCGACCTCGTGGCCGGCGCTGCGCAGCATGGCCTGGGCGATCTGGCGGTTGGCCAACACATCATCCACGACCAGAAGCCGCAGCAGTGCGTCGTCCTGTCGCGAGGCAACGGCCTGCTTCGGGGCTTCGTCCTCTACATCGGGCAGAACGACACGCCGCAGCGGGATCTCGAACCAGAAGACGGCGCCGCCGCCCGGGGGTTCCACGCAGCCGATCTCACCATCCATCAGGGCGATGAGGCGCGCTGAAATCGCGAGGCCGAGGCCTGTGCCCTGGCCTTCGGCAAGGCCATGCGGATCGAGCTGGACGAAATCCTCGAACAGCAGGTGACGCTTCTCGGCGGGCACGCCTGGTCCGGTGTCCTGCACCTCGACCCGGAGACGGGCCTCGCCGACGCATTGTACGCGCAGGTCCACGCGGCCGCTCGCGGGCGTGAACTTCACGGCGTTGGACAGCAGGTTCAGCAGCAACTGCCGCAGCCGCGTCGGGTCTAGCTCGGCAGCCTCCGGCAAGGCAGGGTCGAGGTCGAGATGGAAGGACAGTGCCTTCCGGGCGATCTCGGGCGCGAGCAACGTCGCGCAGCCTTCCAGCAGCGGGCGTAGCGCCACGCGGCGCGGTGCGAGGTCGAGGCGCCCCGCTTCGATCTTCGACAGGTCGAGCAGGCTGTTCACCAGGTCCAGAAGATGGCGTCCGGCCTCATGCAGTGTCTTGACCTGTTCGCGCTGTTCCGGCTCGAGGCGCGGATCCTGCAGCAGCACCTGAGCGAAGCCGAGCACGCCATTCAGCGGCGTCCGCAACTCGTGGGAGACGCGGGCGAGGAAGCGGCTCTTGGCCTCGCCCGCCGCTGCGGCGGCGTCGCGTGCGGTCGCGAGCTCCTGCATGGCGCGCTTGAGCACCGTGATATCGGTGCGGATGCCGACAGTGCCCCCATCCGGTGTGCGCCGCTCCGTGATCAGCACCCAGCGGCCATCGGGGAGAAGCCGTTCCATCGGCGGCTGATTGCTCAGATGGAAGGCCTTGCTCTCAGTGACGAAGGCTTCGATGTCGGCGCCGGCCTGGGGATACTGCCCGCGTTTTGCGCCTTCGCGCATGATCTCGTCGAAGCTCGTGCCCGGTTGGATGAAGGGTGCGCTGATCTTGTAGAAATCCTTGTAGCGGCTGTTGCAGGCGATCAGCCGGTCCTCGGCGTCGAACATGACGAAACCGTCGGACATGGATTCCAACGCATTTTCGAGCGTCCGCCGCGCGCGGGCGCGTTCCGACTCCGCCTTGTCACGCTGCCGCAGCATGATCATCAGGACCAACGCGATGACGATAATCACCATGCCCAGGACGCTCGACACGGCGAAGGCCCTGACGCGGTCGCGATACCAGCCGCCCAGCGCGGCATCGACGTCGATCGTCGTCGTGATCAGCAGCGTCGGGTAGAGAGTCGGCCGGACCGAGGCGAAGACCGGTCGCCCGCTGAAACGGCTGACGGTCATCGTGGCGTCCGCGCCGATGCCCATGGTGCGCGCCGTCGGTTCGAGGCGCTGCCCTATCCGCGTTTCGTCATGCGGCACCGTGGCGAGCAGGGCGCCGTCATCCCGTTCCAGCGTCGTGCGCAGGCCAGGGCTCTCGCCGGCGGCGCTCAGCAGCGCGCGGACGGATGGGACAGGGACCTCGGCGACCGCGAGGACGGCCCCAATGCCGACGATCGTGACGTTACGCGCGAAGAAGAGCGTCCATTCGCCCGTCGAGGGATTCTGGATCGGGCCGCCGATCGACACGCCACCACCGCGTTCGGCGAGTTCCGAGAAGCCCGTTTCCACCGGCAGAGGCAGCCGCCGGCGGCGAGAGACCGGTAAGGCGGTCGCGACCGGCAGGCCGTTGGGGCCGAGCAGAAGGATGTCGCGATAGGTGAAGTTCTGATTGTTGAGCTGACGCAGCACGCGGTTGACCACGGCCATGTCGAGCTGCCCGTTCTGGGCGAAGTGCACGAGGATGGCGGGCAGGCCCGCCAGCATCGCGTCCACCTGCACGAAGGCCCGGTTGATCGAGGTCTCGGTCGCGAGGCTGATGCGCTCGACAGTATCTTCCGCAGCGCGGACCTGTGCCTCCCGCGCGCGGCCAATGATCATCAGCGTCGCAACCATCTGCGCGAGCAGCAGAAGGATCGCGCCGAAGAAAATGGCCCGGCGAAGGAACAGCGTATTCTGCATCGGTCAGTCGAGGCGCGCCGAGACCCCGACTTCCGGGGCCAGCCGGCTGTTCCAGGCGTCGACGCAGGGTTCGCCACAACGACGGACCCAGCCGGGCAGGACGGTCTCGGTCAGCAGACGGATGCGCCGGTCCTGGTCCGCGGCCGAGACGGGGATGATGGTCGCCTGCCCGCGGCGGCCGGTCGTGCAGCTTGGCAGCCCGGCGTTGCAGGCGAAGCCATCGACCGTTTCAGTCTCTACCGCGTCCCAGATCTGGCGCTCAAGCGTGCCCACTTCGCGCCGGATGAGCGTGCGTGCCCATTCGGGCAGGCCATTCCAGGCGGCGCGGTTCGCGCCGAAGACCGATAATCCCCACGTGATGGCCATGCTGTGCATGTAAGGGGTCAGCTCATGCAGGCCGATTGCGTTGGCCGAGAGCGTTCCGGTCACGGCGCAGTCGACGACGCCCGAACGCACCGCCGCGAGCGTCTCTCCAAACGGGATCACCACCGGCGTGGCACCGAGGGCGGCAAACATCTCCGACTGTCCGACCGAGGATGTGCGGATGCGCCGTCCGGCCAGGTCCGACAGCCCGGTGAACCGGTCGCGGCAGAAGACGACCTGCGCCGGATAGGTGTAGATGGCGAGGAGTTCGACATCGTAACGCTCGGCGAGCAGCTCCTCGAGGTGCGGGCGATAGGCCGCCACCGTACGGCGCAGCGTCGCCATGTCCGGATTGACCGCGGGCAGGTCGACGGCGTTGAACTCTGGTTCCTCGTTACTGACGACGGCGAGCAACACCGTGCCGAAGGGCACGACGCCGAGGCGCATCAGCGCCAGCATTTCCTGCGCGCGGATGCCGCTGCGGTCGAAGGGCGCGATCTCAGCCTGGATGCGGCCGCCCGACGCCTCCGCCAGGTGCTGGCGCCAGAAGGGTTCCTCATAACGGACATACTGGCTGACATCCGCGAGGCCGCCGACGATCTTCAGGCGCAGGGGTTCCTGCGCCGTCGCCTGCTGCGCGGCCGCATGGGCTGCCGTGAGGACCATAATGACAGGCAGGAGCAGCAGTGGGAGGATGGGCCGAAGCACTGATCGCAACAATTCTGCCTCCTGAGCGTGCAGGCTCTCCGGAATTTGCCACTCTTCGGCGAAGAGTGTCACAGTCTCTCCCAAAGAACCACACCCCTTCCGGGAATCTGGACGGGTCACGTTTAAACGTATGGACAGCATTCCATGACTCGGCATGTTTGTGCGATCGCCAGCCATCGTGGTGGTTCTTTCCTTTGGCCCGAGAACGGGCTGGCAGCCTTTCGGGCGACGGCTGGCCTGGCGTTGGAGCAGTCGGAGTGCGATGTCCACGCTTCGGCCGACGGCGAAGCCATCGTGATGCATGACGCGACGCTCGACCGGACGACGGATGGCTCCGGCCGTGTCGTCGCTTTCACGGCCGCCGAGCTGTCCCGCGTGCGGCTGAAGGGCGGTGGCGGGGAGACGGTGCCGCGGCTGGCCGAGATGCTGGCGCTGTACCGGGAGTCACCCGTCGCGCCGCGGATCGAGATCAAGGAGGATGTCGAGGGCCGGCCCTATCCGGGGCTCGTGGCCCGGGTGCTGGGGGAACTCGACCGCTCGGGGCTGCGGCGCCGGAGTTGGATCATCGGGTTTGACGCGCCGACCATGGCCGAGGTCGCTGCGATGGGCGGCGTCGCCGGCGTCGCCTGGCTGCTCGAGCGCAAGACGTGGCAGTCCCTGGGGCTGACGGGCACGATCGCGGTCGCCACGGCCTACGCCTTTCCCGAAGTGGGGGTCCACGAATCGCTGCTGGATGCGGAGGCCTGCGCAGCGCTGCGTGCCGCGGGGGTCGGCATCTCGGTGTGGGGGGCGAATCACGAGGCTTCGATCCGGCGCATGCTGGGGCTGGGCGTCGACCTGCTGGCGACCGACGATCCGCCGCTCGCCATCGCGCTGCGGGGATAGTCCCCGCCGCGCGTCGTTGTTGCCAGGCTGCTGCCCGCACACCTAACCTGCGTCCAGAACGAACAAGGGAGGGCGCGCCAAGGTGGCTGGGGATCCGGCTGTCCTCGAGGCCGACAGGATCAGCCTGCGCTTCGGCGGGGTCAGGGCGCTGACCGATGTCTCCTTCTCCGTGGGGCGGGGGGAGATCTTCTCCATCATCGGGCCGAACGGTGCGGGCAAGACCTCGATGGTCAACTGTATCTCGGGCCGCTATCGGCCGACCGAGGGACGCATTCTGCTCGAGGGGCGCGACGTGACGGGTTTGCGGCCCAATCGCCGCGCAGCGCTGGGCATCGGGCGCACCTTCCAGAACCTGGCGCTGTTCGGGCATATGAGCGTGCTCGACAACATCATGGTCGGCCGCCATCACTTGCTTCGCACGGGCTTCCTGCGCGGGATGGTCTATTGGGTGGGCGGCGCCCAGACCGAGGAACTCGCCCATCGGCGCGAGGTCGAGGAGATCATCGACTTCCTCGAGATCCAGCATGTGCGCAAGGCGACTGCCGGGACGCTGTCCTATGGACTGCGCAAGCGGGTCGAACTGGCGCGTGCCGTCGCGCTGAAGCCGCGGCTGATCCTGCTCGACGAGCCCATGGCGGGCATGAACCTCGAGGAGAAGGAGGACATGGCCCGCTTCATCGTCGACCTCAACGAGGAATGGGGCATGACGGTGCTCATGATCGAGCACGACATGGGCGTCGTGATGGACATCAGCCACCGCGTCATGGTGCTGGATTTCGGCCGAAAGATCGCCGAGGGGACGCCGGAGGCCGTGCTCGCCGATCCGCATGTGAGACGCGCCTATCTCGGGGAGGCGGATGACCTGGTCGAGGGCGAGCCGGTTCCGGCATGAATATCGCCGAGGACACGCTCCCGCGCCTTTTGCGCCGCAATGCCCGCGATCATGGCGGCGATATCGCGATGCGGGAGAAGGAGTTCGGCATCTGGCGGTCGCTACGCTGGGCGGACGTGGCGACACGCACGCGCGACCTGGCGCTCGGGCTGCGGTCGATCGGGGTCGGCACGGGCGATGTCGTAGGGTTGATCGGGGACAACCGCCCGGACTGGGTCATGGGGGAGATCGCAGCCCATGCGCTGCGGGCGCGCTCGCTTGGGATCTATCGCGATGCGCTGGATGAGGAGGTCGCCTATCTCCTGTCATTCAGTGGAGCGAGCGCCGTCATCGCCGAGGATGAGGAACAGGTCGATAAGCTGCTGAACGTGTCGGAGCAGGTGCCATCGCTGCGGCACATCGTCTTCTGCGATCCGCGCGGCATGCGCAAATACGCCGACCCGCGGCTGCTGCCCCTGGAGGCCGTGCTGCGGAGCGGGGCCGAGACAGCGGCCGCCAATCCGGCGGCCTGGGACCGGCTGGTCGATGCGACGACGGGCGAGGACATCGCCATCCTCTGCACCACCTCTGGCACCACGGCGAGGCCGAAGCTGGCGCAGCTCACGGGGCGGGCGCTGGTGCGGCATTGCGAGGCCTATCTCGCCGTCGATCCCAAGGGGCCGGAGGACGAGTATGTGTCCGTGCTGCCGCTGCCCTGGATCATGGAGCAGATCTACGTCCTGGGCTGGGGCCTGATCGCGCGCATGAAGGTCAACTTCGTCGAGGAACCCGAGACGATGATGGCCGATTTCCGCGAGATCGCGCCGACCTTCGTGCTGTTCGCGCCCCGGGTGTGGGAAGGGATCGCGGCCGATGTCCGGGCGCGGGTGATGGACGCCTCTCCCTTCAAGCAGCGGGCCTTCGAGGCGGGGATGCGCATGGGCCTCACCGCCCTGGATGCGGGCGGGCGATCGACCGTGGCGGATGCGCTGCTGTTCCGGGCGCTGCGGGACCGGCTCGGATTCACGCGGTTGCGGTCGGCCGCCACGGGTGGTGCGGCGCTGGGGCCGGAGACCTTCCGGTTCTTCCAGGCGATGGGCGTGCCGCTGCGCCAGCTCTACGGGCAGACCGAACTGCTCGGCGCCTATACGCTGCACCGGCCGGGCGAGGTCGATTTCGACACGGTCGGTGTCACCTTCGGGCCGGATGTCGAGTTGCGTATCGACAGCCCCGACGCCAATGGCGTCGGCGAGATCGTCACGCGCCATCCCAACATGTTCTCCGGCTATCTCGGCGTCGACGAGACGCCCGATCTGCGCGACGGATGGCTGCATACCGGCGATGCGGGATACTACAATGCCGCCGGGCAGCTCGTGGTCATCGACCGCATCCGCGACATCGCGACGACCAGCCGGGGAGACCGCTTTTCTCCCCAGTTCATCGAGAACAAGCTGAAGTTCAGCCCCTTCGTGGCCGAGGCGGTGATCCTCGGCGACCAGCGTCCGCATCTCGCGGCGATCATCTGCATCCGCTTTCCCATCGTCAGCAAATGGGCCGAGCGCAACCGCATCGCCTTCACGACCTATTCGGACCTGTCTGCGCGGCCGGAAGTGCTGGACAAGATTCGCGAGGAGGTCGCGAAGG
This sequence comes from Roseomonas alba, assembly GCF_019430885.1. Taxonomy (GTDB): domain Bacteria; phylum Pseudomonadota; class Alphaproteobacteria; order Acetobacterales; family Acetobacteraceae; genus Neoroseomonas; species Neoroseomonas alba. The sequence continues at coordinate 127,094 of NZ_JAHYBZ010000012.1, forward strand.
TGAATGCCTCCCTGCCGCCGGCGCAGCGCATCCGCGACTTCCTGCTGCTCTACAAGGAGCTGGACGCCGACGACGAGGAGCTGACGCGCACCCGCAAGGTTCGCCGCGGCGTGATCAACCGGAAATACGGCGACATCATCGAAGCCATCTACGCCGGCGAGGAGGCCATTCCCGTCGATACCGCCATCGCGTTCCAGGATGGCACGAAGCAGCGGATCCGTACGGTGCTGCGGGTGGCGCGCATGGCGGCGACCGAGGCGGAGAAAGCCTGAATGGATACCACCTTGCTGTTCCAGCTCGTGCTGAACGGGCTGATCGTGGGCGCACTCTATGGCGTCGTCGCGATGTCCTTCGTACTGATCTACAAGGCGTCGCAGGTGGTGAATTTCGCTCAGGGCGAGTTCCTGCTGGTCGGCGCCTGGGTGTGCTGGTGGCTGCTGACGACCTGGCCGATCCCGTTCTGGGCGGGATTCCTGGTCACTCTCGCCTTCATGACCGCTTTCGGCATGCTGTTGCAGGTCATCGTGCTGCGTCCGCTGATCGGGGAGCCGGTGATCAGCGTCATCATGGCGACCGTCGGCCTGTCGATCTTCTTTCAGGCGCTGATGAAGTGGATCTTCGGCGTCTTCGCTCAGCCATTCCCACCGATCTTCGCTGTCGAGCGCGTGCGCGTCCTGGGGTTGGAGGTCCAGTCGGTCTATCTGGCGAGCCTCGGCGTCTCGGCGCTGATCATGCTCGGCTTCTGGTGGTTCTTCACCTATTCCAAGCATGGGCTGGCGATGCGGGCGACGGCTTTCGACCAGCAGGTGGCGCAGTCGCTGGGTGTGTCCGTGCCGCGCGTCTTCGCGATGTCCTGGGCGATCTCGGCCGTGGTATCGGCCGTGGCGGGCGTGGTGGTCGGGGTGGTGAATGGCGTGTCCTCGGCGCTGTCCTTCTACGGCATCAAGGTGTTTCCCGCGGTCATCCTGGGCGGGCTCGATTCCATCGTGGGCGCGGTGCTGGGCGGGCTGATCGTCGGGGTGCTGGAGAATGTCGCCCAGTATGTCGATGCCGAATGGCTCAACTGGGGGAACATGTATCAGATCGCGCCCTTCTACGCGCTGATCCTGATCCTGCTGATCAAGCCCTACGGCCTGTTCGGCACGCGCAATATCGAAAGGGTCTGACGGCATCATGGCCACGATGACCCCGGCCGGGGATTTCCGAACCAGCTACCGCGCCGATACGACCATCTTCCCGACTTTCGGGTCGCGTGTCGCCACGCTGGCGGGGCTGGTGCTGCTGTGCGCGGCACCGCTGGCCCTGGGGCGGTATGAGCTCGGCCTGCTGATCACCATTGGCTACAGCGCCATCGCCGCGCTGGGGCTGAACATCCTGGTCGGCTTCACCGGGCAGATCTCGATCGGCCATGCGGCCTTCTTCGGCTTCGGAGCCTTCTCCTCGGCACTGCTGGCCGAGCACCATGTTCCGGTGCCGCTGGCCATCTGGGGCGCGGGGGTCATGACGGCCGTAGTCGGCCTGGTCTTCGGTGCGCCGGCGGCGCGGCTGAAGGGCCTGTACCTCGCCATCGCGACGCTGGCGGCGCAGTTCATCCTTGAAGACTTCTTCGCCCGGGCGCGCTGGTTCTCGGGCGGCGTGGCCGGTCGCGTTACCGAACCCTATGAGCTGTTCGGCCTGCGCTTCGACCGCGAGGAGACCTATTTCTATATCGTCCTTGCCCATCTGGTGCTGCTGTTCGTCGCCGCGGCGAACCTGATGCGCACCCGGGACGGACGGGCGCTGATCGCGGTGCGGGACCATTACCTTTCCGCCGAGATGATGGGCATCAACCTCGCTTACTACCGCACCCTGTCCTTCGGCATCGCCGCCTTCTACGCCGGCATCGGCGGTGCGCTCTATGCGCACTACCTGCTCTTCGTCAGCGTCGAGGCGTTCAACATCCTCTACTCGATCCAGTTCCTCGCGATGGTCATCATCGGCGGGCTGGGTTCGGTGATGGGCAGCCTGATGGGCGCGGCCTTCATGGTGCTGTTGCCGGAGGTGGTGCAGTCCGGCGCCGATCTGCTGGCCGGCGGGATGATCGACCGGATTCTGCGGATCGGAGCCTCGATCTCCTTCCTGCGGGAGATGGCGATCGGCGCGGCGATCATTCTGTTCCTGATCTTCGAGCCCGATGGCCTCGCCCATCGATGGCGCTTGATCAAGGCGTATTGGAAACTCTACCCCTTCTCGCATTGAGGCCGGTCAACGGCCCGCACGAACCCAGGAGGATACGTTCATGAGGCTTCCGCTTTCCCTGATCGCCGGCGCGCTGATGGTCGCGACGCCGGCGCTGGCCCAGGCGCCGATCCCGGTCGGACATCTGATGGACAATTCCGGCGCGACCTCTGACGTCGGGGTGCCCTACGGCCAGGGAGTCGCCGACACGCTCGCCTGGGTGAACCAGACGCGGGGCGGTGTGGCCGGGCGACGGTTGGCCGTGTCGGGCTTTGACTATGGCTACCAGGCCCCGCGCGCCGTCAGCCAATACCAGTCCTGGGCGCAGCGCGAGCGCGTCGTGGCGATCCAGGGCTGGGGCACGGCGGATACCGAGGCCCTGGTGCGCTTCGTGACGCGCGACCGCATCCCCTACATTTCCGGGTCCTACTCGGCGGCGCTGACCGATGCCGGCGGCACTTCGCGCCGGCAGGGCGTGGAACCTGCGCCGTTCAACTTCTTCTACGGCCCGTCCTACTCCGACGCGTTGCGCGGCATGCTGCAATGGGCTGCCGAGGACTGGAAGGCGCGCGGCCAGCAGGGTCGTCCGCGCTACGTCCATATGGGTGCCAACCACCCCTATCCGAACAGCCCGAAGGAGGCTGGGGAGGCGCTGGCGCGCGAGCTCGGCTTCGAGGTGCTGCCGGCGATCCAGTTCGCGCTGACGCCGGGCGACTACACCGCGCAGTGCCTCACGCTGAAGAACCAGGGCGCGAACTATGCCTATCTCGGCAATACGGCCGGGTCGAACATCTCCGTGCTGCGCGCCTGCCAGACGGTCGGGGTGCAGGTGCAGTTTCTCGGCAATGTCTGGGGCATGGATGAGAACGCCATGAAGGCGGCCGGCACGGCGGCGAATGGCGTGGTTTTCCCGGTGCGCACGGCTTCCGTCTGGGGTGCCTCGGCGCCAGGAATGGAGACGATGCGCGCCATCAGCCGGGTTTCCGACCAGTCCGGCAATGCCTATCGGCCGGTACACTACCTGGCCGGCGCCTGCGCGGCGATGCTGATGGTCGAGGCGATGGAGACCGCCGCGGAAGGTGGCGGCCAGATCACCGGCGAGCGCATCCGCAACGGCTTCTACGCCCGACAGGACTGGGTTCCGCGCGGCTTCGACGGGGTCTGCGCGCCGTCCACCTTCACCGCGCAGGATCATCGCGGGACGATGCGCGTCGCGCTCTATCGCGCGCAGGTCAGCGGCAACACGTCGCAGGGCAGCGTGCAGGAGCTGATGGCGGCCGGCACCATGGCGCTGCAGCCCGTCGCGACCATCAACCTGCCCCGCCGGGCCGACTGGCTCGGCTGGTGATGAGCGAGACGGCCGCGCCCGCATCGACGGTGCGGGGGATGCCCCCCGCGCCGCTCCTCGAGGTGAAGAACATCGAGGTGGTGTACAACGAGGTCATCCTCGTGCTGCGCGGCCTGTCGCTGTCGGTGCCGAAGGGCGAGATCGTCGCCCTGCTCGGCGCCAATGGCGCGGGGAAGTCGACCACGCTGAAGGCGATCTCGGGCCTGCTGCGCACGGAGGAAGGCGAGGTCACCCGAGGCGAGATCCTGTTCGATGGCGAGCGCATCGACGGCATCGTGCCCGATCGCATCGTCCGCCGTGGCATCTTCCAGGTGATGGAGGGGCGGCGGATCGTCTCGGACATGACCTGCATCGAGAATCTGCGCCTGGGCGCCTTCACCCGCACGGACGGAGACGTCAGGCGCGACATCGACATGGTGTTCGACTACTTCCCCCGTCTGCGCGAGCGCACCGGACTTGCGGGCTATCTCTCGGGCGGGGAGCAGCAGATGCTCGCCATTGGGCGTGCCCTGATGGCGCGGCCGCGGCTGATCCTGATGGACGAACCCTCCATGGGCCTTTCGCCGCTGCTGGTGAAGGAGGTCTTCGGGATCATCCGGCGGCTTAATCGCGACCTCGGCATCACCATCCTGCTGGTGGAACAGAATGCGCGCATGGCCTTGTCCGTCGCCTCCTATGGATATGTCATGGAACAGGGGAAGGTCGTGCTCGACGGCGCGGCGGCGGCCCTGGCGGAGAATGAGGACGTGAAGGAGTTCTATCTCGGCGGCCATGGCGCCGAGCGGAAGTCGTTCCGCAACCTGAAATCCTACAAGCGGCGGAAGCGTTGGCTGTAGTCCCGGCGACGCTGCGACAGGCTCTTGGCGACGGCGCCAGCCTGGCCGATCCTGATGGCGAGGTGCCCGATGTCCGCGAACCAGATTCCCTCCCTTGATTTCGGCCTCGGTGACGAGGTGGACATGCTGCGTGACACGGTCCGGTCCTTCGCGGCGGAGCGCATCGCCCCGATTGCCGCCGAGATCGACCGCACGGATGAGTTCCCCCGCCACCTCTGGCCCGAGATGGGCGCGATCGGCCTGCACGGCATCACGGTCGAAGAGGAGTATGGCGGGTCGAACATGGGCTACGTCGCCCATTGCGTGGCGATGGAGGAGGTCAGCCGCGCCTCGGCCTCAGTGGGGCTGTCCTATGGCGCGCATTCCAACCTCTGCGTGAACCAGATCCGCCGCAACGGCAGCGAAGACCAGAAGCGGCGCTACCTGCCCAAGCTGATTTCCGGCGAACATCTCGGCGCGCTGGCGATGAGCGAGCCGGGCGCAGGCAGCGACGTCGTCTCCATGCGGCTCCGCGCTGACAAGCGGGGCGACCGCTACGTGCTGAACGGCACGAAGATGTGGATCACCAACGCGCATTACGCGGAGACGATGGTCGTCTATGCCAAGACCGACCCGGCCGCCGGCCCGAAGGGTATCACCGCCTTCATCGTCGAGCGCGACTTCAAGGGCTTCCGACCGGCGCAGAAGCTCGACAAGCTCGGCATGCGCGGGTCGCCCACCAGTGAACTCGTCTTCGAGGAATGCGAGGTTCCGGAGGAGAATGTCCTCGGGCAAGTGGGTGGTGGCGTGCGGGTGCTGATGTCCGGCCTGGACTACGAACGCGCCGTGCTGGCGGCGGGTCCGCTCGGCATCCTGCAGGCATGCCTCGACCTGGTCGTGCCCTATGTCCATGAACGCAAGCAGTTCGGCCAGGCGATCGGCGAGTTCCAGCTCATCCAGGCCAAGCTCGCCGACATGTACACCACGCTCAATGCCTGCCGGGCCTATGTCTATGCCGTGGCGCGCGCCTGCGACCAGGGCAAGACGACGCGCAAGGATGCGGCGGGGGCGATTCTCTTCGCGGCGGAGGCGGCAACCAAGGCGGCGCTGGATGCGATCCAGATCCTCGGCGGCAACGGCTATATCAATGAGAATGCGCCGGGCCGCCTGCTGCGCGATGCCAAGCTGTACGAAATCGGCGCCGGTACCAGCGAGATCCGCCGCATGCTGATCGGGCGCGAGCTGTTCCGGGAGACCGCGTGAGCCACATCCTTTCTTCCTCCGTCGATACGCGCTCGGAGGCCTTCCGCGCCAATGCGGCGACGATGCGCGGGATGCTCGAGACGCTGGGTGCGCGCGCGGCGGAGGCCTCCGTCGGCGGGCCTGAAGCTGCGCGCCAGAGGCACGTTGCGCGCGGCAAGCTGCTGCCGCGGGAACGTGTGGAACGGCTGCTCGACCGTGGGGCGCCGTTCCTCGAACTGTCGCCGCTCGCCGCCTATGGCATGTATGGTGGGGAAGTCCCTGGCGCCGGGATGATCACAGGCATCGGCCGGATCTCGGGCCGGGAATGCGTGATCGTCGCCAATGATGCGACGGTGAAGGGCGGCACCTACTACCCCATCACGGTGAAGAAGCATCTGCGGGCGCAGGAGATCGCGACCCAGAACCGCCTGCCCTGCATCTACCTGGTCGATTCCGGCGGGGCGAACCTGCCGAACCAGGACGAGATCTTCCCCGACCGCGACCATTTCGGTCGGATCTTCTTCAACCAGGCGCGGATGTCGGGGGCAGGCATTCCGCAGATCGCCTCGGTGATGGGGTCCTGCACGGCCGGCGGCGCCTATGTTCCCGCCATGTGCGATGAGGCGGTGATCGTGCGCGAGCAGGGCACGATCTTCCTCGCCGGGCCGCCGCTGGTGAAGGCCGCGACGGGTGAGGTGGTGAGCGCGGAGGATCTCGGCGGCGCCGATGTCCACACGCGGCTGTCGGGCGTGGCGGACCATTTCGCCGCGGACGACATGCATGCGCTCGGCATCGTGCGGCGGATCGTCGCGAATCTCGGTGCGGGGCCGCGCGCGTCGCTGGATGTCCGCGCCGCCGCGCCGCCGCGTCATGACCCGGCCGAACTGCATGGGATCATCCCCCCCGATCTGCGCACGCCGGTCGACGCACGGGAGATCATCGCCCGTATCGTCGACGGGTCCGAGCTCGACGAGTTCAAGCACCGCTACGGCACGACGCTCGTCTGTGGCTTCGCGCGCATCTGGGGCATGCCGGTCGGCATCCTGGCGAATAACGGCATCCTCTTTTCGGAATCCGCGCAGAAGGGGGCGCATTTCGTCGAACTTTGCTGCCAGCGCGGCATTCCGCTGCTGTTCCTGCAGAACATCGCGGGATTCATGGTGGGACGGAAATACGAGGCCGGCGGCATCGCCAAGGACGGGGCGAAGCTGGTCACCGCGGTCGCCTGCGCGAATGTGCCGAAATTCACCGTCATCACCGGCGGGTCCTTCGGCGCCGGGAATTACGGCATGTGCGGTCGGGCCTATTCGCCTCGCTTCCTGTTCACCTGGCCGAATTCACGCATCTCCGTGATGGGCGGGGAGCAGGCGGCGAGCGTGCTCGCGACGCTGCGGCGGGACAACATCGAGGCGCGCGGCGAAAACTGGAGCACCGAGGCCGAGGCGGCGTTCAAGGCGCCGATCCGGGAGAAGTACGAGCGCGAGGGCGATCCCTATTACGCGACTGCGCGGCTCTGGGATGACGGCATCATCGACCCGGCTGATACGCGGGATGTGCTCGGCCTGGCGATGGCTGCTTCCCTGAACGCCCCGATCGAGGAGACGCGCTTCGGCGTGTTCCGCATGTGATGTTCCGCAGTCTTCTGATCGCCAACCGGGGCGAGATCGCCTGCCGCATCATCCGCACCGCGCAGCGCATGGGCATCCGTTGCATCGCCGTGTTCAGCGAGGCCGATGCCGGCGCGCTGCATGTCGCGCTGGCCGACGAGGCGCATCCGATCGGCCCGGCCTTGGCGCGGGATTCCTATCTTCGCGGTGACCATATCATCGCAGTCGCGCGCGCGGCGGGCGCCGAGGCGATCCATCCGGGCTATGGCTTCCTGTCCGAGAATGCGGATTTTGCCGAGGCCTGCAAGGCGGCCGGCATCGTCTTCGTCGGGCCGCCCGCTGCGGCGATCCGCGCCATGGGCAGCAAGGCGGAATCGAAGGCGCTGATGGTGGCGGCCGGCGTGCCCGTGGTGCCCGGCTATCATGGCGAGGATCAGTCCGAGGAGCGCCTCGCGACCGAGGCCGCGCGCATCGGCTTTCCCGTGCTGATCAAGGCGAGCGCCGGGGGCGGCGGCAAGGGCATGCGCCCGGTCTACAGCGCTGCGGATTTCCTCGACGAGCTTGCCGGTGCGCGGCGCGAGGCGCGCTCGGCCTTCGGCGACGACCGCGTGCTGCTGGAGCGCTACCTGCAGAAGCCGCGGCATGTGGAGGTGCAGGTCTTCGCGGATCGGCATGGCCGTGCCGTGCATCTGCACACGCGCGACTGCTCGGTGCAGCGGCGCCACCAGAAGGTGCTGGAGGAAGCGCCGGCGCCGGATCTGTCACCGGCCTTGCGTGAGCGCCTGCATGCGGCGGCCGTCGCCGCGGCACGTGCGGTCGGCTACGTCAATGCCGGCACGGTCGAGTTCATCGTCGAAGGCGAAGACGCCTTCTTCATGGAAATGAACACGCGGCTGCAGGTCGAACATCCGGTGACGGAGATGATCACCGGCCTCGATCTGGTCGAATGGCAGCTTCGGGTCGCAGCGGGTGAGGCGTTGCCCGACGATTGGCCGCCCGACCCTGTGGGACACGCCGTGGAGGTGCGGCTCTATGCCGAGGACCCGGCGGCGGACTACCGGCCTTCGGTCGGGACGTTGCGGCATTTCTCGCCGCCGGGCGGGGTGCGCGTCGATACGGGCGTGCGCGCCGGGGACAGCATCACGCCCTATTACGACCCCATGATTGCGAAGATCGTCGCTCCGGGACAGGACCGTGCTGCGGCGTTCGGGGCATTGTCCCAGGCCCTGGGCGAGACACAGCTTGGCGGCCTGACGACCAATCTCGGCTTCCTGCGCCGGCTCGTGGCGCATCCGGCGATGCGGGCGGGGGAACTCGACACCGGCTTCGCGGCACGCCACGCGGAAGCGCTGATCCCGCCGCCGCGGGAGGCGCCAGCGGCCGCGCTCGCGGCCTTTGCCGCGGTCTATCGCGCTGGGCCGCGCGGCGGGTCCTCGCCCTGGGATCGGGTCGAGGGCTTTCGCCTCTTCGGCGCGGCCGAGGACCTGATCCTGGTGCGCGACGAGGCCGCCATCCGTCGCATCCTGCTGCACAACCGGCGCGGCGTGGTCGAGGCCATCGTGGACGACGCTCCGCCCATCCGCGTCGCAGCGGATCTCTCGCTCGGGCAACGCGCCTCGGTCGATGGGGTCTGGCACCCGGTGCCCATCACGCTGGACGAGGACGTCGTCAGCCTGACCTTCGCAGGGGAGGACTATACGCTCCGCCTGCTCGACGCCTATGCGCCGCGCGGCGGGGAGGCGGCGGCGGAAGGGCGGCTCTCGGCGCCGATCCCGGGTCGGGTCGTGCAGATGCTGGTGAATGTCGGCGACCGGGTCGCCCGCGGTCAGGTCGTCGCGATCCTCGAGGCGATGAAGACAGAGATCCGCATCGCCGCCCCGGCCGAGGGCATCGTCGCCCATGTCGGCTGTGCCGAGGGCGACAGTGTGGAGGAGGGGACGGAGATCGTCACCCTCGCGCCGCCGGACGCGGACGCAACGCCTCCCTGATCGGGTTGCGCAACAGCAAACCGGTGCGGCGTAGCGCGCAGCCGAGATGGATGGCCGCAGGCATGGCGGCATAGGCGTCGCGCAGCGGGACGAGGCGCAGCAGGGCGGCCAGCGCCTCGCTGCGCGCGCCGCGCTGGGCCAGGGCGCAGGCCAACAGCAGTGCGGCTTCCTGCGGCGCGATCTGGGGGCAGAGCGGGCACCCGGCCGCGATTGGCGCGGCGCGCAGCAAGGCATCCAGGGGAGCTGCGGCTGCCCCGGCATCTTCCGTCGCCAGCACCATCATGGCGGCGGGCAGGGGCGGTTCTCCGCGATGCCAGGCGCGCAGCGCGTCGAGCAGGAGACGCTCGGCCGTCGGCAGGTCTTCCGCCGGCGTGCCGGCCCAGGGCCAGTCGGGCAGTCCACTGACGGACATGGGGCCTCCTCTCGCTACCTGGCCTGGATAGCGTAAATGAGAATGATTCGCAATAACGAAGGTCAGTGGAAATCCCGGCTGGGCGGCAGACGCATGGGCGGCCGGGCATTCTCCCGGGAATCCGGGCGGCGCACCTCATCCGCACGGGCCAGGGCGGCGTCCCAGGGGGTGTGCTCCAGCGTGTGCAAATCCGACAGGAGATCGGAACGGTCCGTCAGTCGCGCGACCAGCAGGTGGATGATCGGCACTTCGGACGCATCGTGTCGTTCGACCCGGCCTTCCGCCACCACCAGCCGGGAAGCGACGACCGCGGCGCGAAAGCGTTCGGCGATGTCGGGATAGAGGACGAGATTGGCAGTGCCGAACTCGTCCTCGACGGTGAAGAAGACTACGCCCTTCGCGCTGCCGGGGCGCTGGCGCACCAGCACCAGGCCGGGCAGGCGCAGCCTGCGCCCCTGCGGCGCAGTTCCCAGGGCGCGCGTATCGGCCAGACCCAGCGCATCGAGACGCGGGCGAAGCAGCGCCAGGGGGTGCGCCCGCAGCGTCAACCCCGTGCCGGCATAGTCGAGCACCGTCTGCTCGCCGGCCGTCATGCGCGGCAGGCGGGGCGCGGCCTCGGGCCCTTCGGACGCGGCGAGTGGTGGCGCCGGGCCGGACAGCGCCGCGGCGTCCCACAGCGCGGTGCGGCGGTCGCGCCCGAGGCCGCGGAAGGCGTCCGCCTGGGCGAGCGCTTCCAGCGCCGCGCGATTGAGTCTCGCCCGTTGCGCCAGATCGGCGACGGATGTGAAAGGCGCTTCTGCCCGTGCCGTGGCGATGCGTGTCGCATCTTCCTCGCCCAGCCCGGACACCAGGCGCAGGCCGAGGCGGAGCGCGAAGCCTTCGGCACTGCGCGGGTCGGGTTCCAGGGTGCAGTCCCAGGCGCTCGCGGTCACGTCGATGGCACGCACTGCGACGTCGTGCGCCTTGGCATCCCGCACGATCTGCGCCGGGGCATAGAAGCCCATGGGCTGGCTGTTGAGCAGCGCGCAGGCGAAGACCGCGGGGTGGTGGCACTTCACCCAGGCGCTCGCATAGACCAGCAGGGCGAAGGACATGGCGTGGCTTTCCGGAAAGCCATAGCTGCCGAAGCCTTCGATCTGGTTGAAGCAGCGCTCGGCGAAATCCTGCGGATAGCCGCGGCGGAGCATGCCGGCGATGAATTTCTGCTGGAAGGCGGCGACCTTGCCTTCGTTGCGGAAGGTCGCCATGGACCGCCGCAGCGCATCTGCCTCGGTCGGCGTGAAGCCGGCGGCGACGATGGCGATGCGCATCGCCTGTTCCTGGAAGAGCGGCACGCCGTGGGTGCCTTTCAGCACGACGTCCAATTCGTCCGGCGGGCCATGTTCTGGCGCCGGGGAGGGGATATCCGCAGCCTCCAGCCCATCCCGCCGCCGGAGATAGGGATGCACCATGTCCCCCTGGATCGGTCCCGGGCGGACGATCGCGACCTCCACCACCAGGTCGTAGAATTCGCGCGGCCTGAGGCGCGGCAACATGTTGAGCTGCGCGCGGCTTTCCACCTGGAAGACGCCGATCGCGTCCGCCTTGCACAGCATGTCGTAGACGCGCGGGTCGGTCGGCTTCAGATCGGGCAGCGTCATGCGCCGGCCGTGATGCTGCGCGATCAGGTCGAAGCCACGCCGCAGGCAGGTCAGCATGCCGAGGCCGAGCACATCCACCTTCATCATGCGCAACGCCTCGATGTCATCCTTGTCCCATTCGAGGGTGGTGCGGTCCGCCATCGCCGCATTCGACACGACGGCGAGTTCGACCAGCGGTCCCTCGGTGATGACGAAGCCGCCGACATGGGTGGAGAGGTGGCGCGGGAAATCCTGGATCTCCTCGGCGAGTTCCAGCGCCATGGCCAGGCGCGGATCGCCCACCGCATCCAGCCCCTGTTCGGCAGCGACCTCGGTCATGTCGCGATCCCCACGCGGGCTCCAGACAGCCTTGGCGAGGCCGGCCGTGATATCCTCGGTCAGGCCGAGCGCCTTGCCGACTTCCCGGATCGCGCTGCGCGGCCGATAGCGGGCGAGGGTGGCGCAGAGCGCGGCGCGGTCGCGGCCATAGCGGTCGTAGATGTGCTGGATCACCTCCTCGCGCCGCTCATGCTCGAAATCCACGTCGATGTCGGGCGGCTCGTTGCGCGCGGTCGAGAGGAAGCGGGCGAAGAGCAGATTATGTGTATCGACATCCGCCGAGGTGATGCCGAGCACGTAGCAGACCGCCGAATTCGCCGCCGAGCCGCGGCCTTGGAAAAGAATCTCCTTGCTGGCCGCGAAGCGCACGATCTCATGCACCGTGAGGAAATACGGCGCGTAGTCGAGCTGCGCGATCAGGGCGAGTTCCTCATCGAGCAGCCGGCGCAGCTTCGCGGAAGGTCCGTTCGGCCAACGTTCCGCCAGGGCCTGCTCCACGCGCGCCGCGAGCGTCTCCTGTGCCGTGCATCCGGCGTCGAGGACCTCCTTCGGGTATTCGTAGCGAAGCTGGTCGAGGCTGAAGTGGCAGGCCTCCTTCACGCGCAGCGTGTTCGTCACGGCCTCCTCATGGCCCTGGAACAGGCGCAGCATCTCGGCGGATGGCTTCAGGTGCGCCTCGGCATTCGGTTCCGCCGCGAAGCCCAGCGCATCGACCGTGGTCCGCAGCCGGATGGCGGTGAGCACATCGGCGAGCCGCCGTCGCACCGGCGCGTGGTAGCGCACGCCGCCGGCCGCCAGCAGCGGCATGCCGATCGACGCCAGCCTGTCGCGCCGCCGGCGGTCGTCGCCGCGATGACGATGCGTCACGGCGCAGAACAGTGGCAAGGCGAGATGCGGCTGCAACGCCACGGCATCGGCGCGCAGACGCGTCGCGAAATCCGCGCCGATATCCTCGGGCGCGATCATCGCCATGACGCTGCCCTGCGCCTGCGCAACCAGCGCCGCGCGATCGATGCGGCATTCGCCCTTCGGGGCGGCCATCCGCCCTTCCGACAGCAGCCGTGTCAGCCGCCCCCAGGCGACGCGATCCGTCGGCCAGGCCAGGTATTCGCAGCCATCCGTCAGGCAGAGCCGGACGCCGGGCAGGAAAGGCAGGCCTTCCGCTTCCGCCGCCACATGCGCCCGCACCACGCCGGCAAAGGAATTGCGATCCGCCACCCCGATCGCCGCATGGCCGAGCGCCTTTGCCGTCGCGACCAGTTCCTGCGGATGCGATGCGCCTTCGAGGAAGGAGAAATTCGTCAGCGCGCCGAGTTCGGCAAAGTCGGTCATGGCAGATGCCCGTGCAGCACCCAGCGCGCGTCGGGCCCCATCGGCCCGGCCCGGCAGACCCAGAGCCGCGCGCCGGAGTCCAACTCGACCTGATAGTAGTCGCGGGGCAGCCGGTCCGGCGTGTCCCGCCACCATTCCGGTTCGATCCGCTCGGCCTCCTCGGCGCGCAGCACGCGGTGCCAGATGCGGCCGAGCCGCAGGCGGAAGGGCGGGCCATCCGGCACTTGCGCCATCACCTGCAGGATCGGCGGCCGCCGTAGCAGTCGCACCGGCCGCGGCCGTGGTGCCCAGCCATCCGGTACCTCCACCGTCCCGAAGGCGCTGACCCGTGCCATGGCCCGTTCCGGCCAGTGGCTCGCCCGCGGCGCCAGGCGCCAGACCGGCACGCGCTGCGCCAGGCGGTCGAGCAATTGCGCCAACTCCTCGCGCCGCTCCGTCCGGCCCGTGGTGCCCAACCCTTCCTGCACGCCGGTCAGCGGGTCCGTGCGCGGCGCCTCCAGGACGATCCGTTCGAAGCCGCAATCCGGTTCCAGCCGTTCCAGCTTCTCATGGAAAAGCCGCGTGATGTGCTTCGGGTCGCGCGACGCGAGCCCGGTGCCGATCGCGATTTCCTGCACATCGCCATCCACGCGATGCGCGCGCAGCAGCATCCGCCGCGCGCCGCGCCCGGCTTCTCTCAAAGCCCGACACAGATCGACCAGCAATGCGTCGAGCGCCGCCTCGATCCCCTCCCGCGTCACCACCGGATCGGCGAAGTCGTGTGCCGCAGCCATGTCCGGCGGGGGGCGGATCGGCGTGATCGGGCGGGCGGCGCGGCCCAGCGCCTCATCCAGCGCGCGGGCCAGCGCCGGGCCGAACCGGCGCACCAGCCCCGGCCGCGGCTGAGCCGCGACGCTGCCGATATCGCGCAGGCCAAGCCCGTGCAGCACGCCCATCAGCGTCGGTTCGAGGTTCAACGCGGCCAGTGGCAGCGGTGCGACGGCGGCTTCCTCCTCGCCCGTTGGCACCAGCCCGTTCCAGCCCGTCCGCACCAAAGCGAGCGCCGTGCCGGCATGCCCCGCCACAGCCGCGACGGCTGACAACCCCATGCGCGCCAGCCGGTCCAGCACCGCTTCCCGCAAGGCGGCCTCGCCCCCGAACAGATGCTCGACGCCGGTGATGTCGAGCAGCAGGCCATTCGCGCCGACCACGCCCACCAGCGGTGTGAAGCGCAGCGCCCAGAGCGCCAGCCGATCCAGCAGGGCGACATCGGCGGCGGGGTCCTCAGGCACCAGAATGATGTCGGGCAGGATCGCCTGGGCATCGGCGAGCGCCTGACCCGGTTCGAGCCCGGCCGCCTCGGCCTCAGGGCTGAGTGAGAGCACGATCCGGCGGGACCCTTGTGCGGCCCAGATGGCCAGCGGGCCGGGATGGCGCAGGCGCTCGACCGGCAGGCGGGGAAAGAGGAGGGCGAGGACGCGGCGAGGAGTGCCAAGGGAGGCGACCTTGTGCACCGCCGGCAAGGCTTCCCCGGATCCCTCGGGGAAGAGGGAGGGGAGGTCCAGGCGGGGCGGACGGCAGAAGCGGCGTCTCATGGGAGGGCGCGGGAGGGACTTTGTCCCACCCGGACCCATTCGGCCACGGGTAGCCATAGGCGTTGCTTTTCAACGTCAATGGGAGCCCGCATCGGCCGAAAGGCCTTTCTGATAAGCTGGCTGCTTCCGCCGAGGTTGGAATCGGAGGGGCTCTGCCCCTCCGAGCCACCCCGCCAGGTGCTTGGAGCGCCTGGACCGCAATCTTTGGGTGCCGAGCGGTACGGCCATGCTGCCCCCGCCAAGCGCGTCTGGTGCGCAGGTGCGGGTCTCGGCACCATTCTGTCCGCGGCGCACGGCGCCAAGTTGAGGTTTCCAAAGGCCTTTCGGCCTTTGGCGGGGTGAGCCCGAGAGGGGCAGGGCCCCTCTCGGTTCCCCTGCGCCGTCATGCGCGCCTCCGAACAGCTCCGCTCCGCGCTGCGCTTTCCTCGGTGACGAGCTGGTCGCCATGCCAAGCCGCCTGCCAGCGCGCCGGCCGCCCGCCGCGGCAGCGCAGCAGTTCCAGCGACCAGGCCGGGTCGCCCAAGGCATGCGAGCTGGGGCTGTCCGAGGCCGTGGCCCCGACGCGCCAGCGGGTCAGGGCGGCGGTCGGGGCGGCGCCATCCTCGTCCGGCCGCAGCAGCAGGCCGAGCACGCCGCCGGCCTCGGCCGCCAGTTGCAGGCGGCGGGCGGCCGTGAGGTCCAGATCCCCCGATACCATCAGCAGCGCGGCGCCGACCGCCGGACAGCGCAGGGTTTCCTCCATGGCCCAGAGCGCGTCCTGCTGGCGGGTCGCGCGGACCAGCACGAGTTGTGCGGGCGACAGGCCGAAGCGGGATAGGCCGGGCGGCCAGGCATCAGGGTCCGGGGCGATCCACAGCACCGTGCCGCCGGCCCGCGCCAGGGCAAGGGTGGCGAAGCCGGCGGCCGCACCGGGTTCGCCGGCCAGGACCTCGTGCAGCGCGGCACGGGGCAGCCCGCCCCAGGGCAGGGCGGCATCGATGGCGGGGGCGAGGGGAATGGCATCCTCTCCCCGTGTCGCCAGGGCTTCGGCCGCACCGGCCCGCTCCATGCGCGCGATGCGGGCACGGAGGGCGGCGATCAGGGCGGGACGGTCGAGGGGGAGAGTGGACATGGCCTGAAGGGGAGGGGCCGTTGATGTTCGCTTTATGTTCTAGTACCGCGCCCCAACAGGTCAAGCGTCGTGGAGGGTTTGGCCCCGATACGCCCTTCCGTGCCAAAGGTTTCTGTCTCTAAGCGGCTCAGGAGAAACGATTTCCTGCCCCTTGCCGGCCTGTCCGAGGCACCCGACCATCATGCGGTAAAGCGCAAGGAACGCCTCATGATGGACGCAGTCCCGCCCCCGGCCTCCGGCATCGTGGAGGGTTTCGAGGGTGCCGTCGGCAATACCCCGCTGATCCGCCTGCGCCGCGCTAGCGCCGCGACAGGCTGCGACATCCTGGGCAAGGCGGAGTTCATGAATCCCGGCGGGTCGGTGAAGGACCGGGCGGGTCTCGGCATCATCCTTGATGCGGAAAAGCGGGGGCTGCTGACGCCGGGCCAGCCCGGCACCGTGGTGGAAGGCACCGCCGGCAATACCGGCATCGGCATCACGCTGGTGGCGAATGCGCGGGGCTATCGCAGCGTCATCGTCATTCCCGAGACGCAGTCGCGCGAGAAGATCGACTTCCTGCGCATGATCGGGGCGGATCTGCGGCTGGTGCCGGCAAAGCCTTATTCCGATCCCGGCAACTACGTGCATTTCAGCCGGCGACTCGCGGAGGAACTGGGCGCCGTCCACGCCAACCAGTTCGACAACACGGCGAACCGCGCGGCGCATGAGGCGACGACCGGCCCCGAGATCTGGACCCAGACCGATGGGCAGATCGACGCCTTCACCTGTTCCTGCGGCACCGGCGGGTCGCTCGCCGGCGTGGCGCGCGCGCTGAAGGCGCGCAAAAAGGGTGTGCGCATCGTCCTCGCCGACCCGATGGGCAGCGCGCTTTATTCCTGGGTGAAGACCGGCACGCTGAAGGCCGAGGGCAACTCCATCACCGAAGGCATTGGCCAGGCCGCCCGCGTGCCCGGCAACCTCGAACCCGACCGCGCGCTGATCGACGACGCCGTGCAGGTGACCGACGAGGAAGCGCTGGAGCAGGTCTTCGACCTGCAGATCCATGAAGGCATCTCGATCGGCGGGTCGGCCGGCATCAATGTCGCGGCGGCGATCAAGGTGGCCAAGGCGCTCGGGCCGGGTCACCGCATCGTGACGCTGCTCTGCGATGGCGGTGCGCGCTACCAGTCCAAGCTGTTCAATCCGGAGTTCCTGCGCGGCAAGGGCCTACCCGTGCCGCCGTGGCTCGCCTGATCCGTCCTTCGGGGGCATCCATGGAAGTGATCGAACTCGCCCGCACCATTCGCAGCCGCGACCCGGCGCGGCCGTCCTGGCCGGAGACGATCCTCTGCTATGCCGGGCTGCACGCGGTACTGTGGCATCGCATGGCGCATGCGCTGTGGCGGATGGGGCTGCACGGCCTGGGCCGCTTCGTCTCCCATATCGGCCGCTTCCTGACGGGCATCGAGATCCACCCCGGCGCGCGCATCGGCCGGCGGCTCTTCATCGACCACGGCATGGGCGTCGTGGTCGGCGAGACCGCGGAGATCGGCGACGACGTGCTGATCTATCACGGCGTGACGCTGGGCGGCCTGTCCGGCCAGCCGGGCAAGCGGCATCCGACCATCGGCAACAACGTGGCGATCGGCGCCGGGGCGCAGGTGCTGGGGCCGATCCTGGTCGGCGACGGCGCCCGCATCGGCGCCAATGCCGTGGTGACGAAGGATGTGCCCGCCAACTGCACCGTGGTGGGCATCCCGGCACGGCCGCCGGCGGGGTCGATCTGCGCCGATCCCACCGTCGGCTACGGCATCACGCATCCCGAGGACGATCCCATCGGCGAGCAGCTTGCCGCCATGCGCGCGGAACTTGCCGCGCTCCGCACCCGCGTCGCTGAGCTGGAACGCCAGCCCGTCACGACGAACTGACCGGGCAGGGGAAACCCCGCCCGGTCGAGGAAGCCCCGCGGTGTTTCAGCGCCGCGGCGGTGTCAGGTCCCAGGGGGCGCGGGCGGCTTCTTCCAGCGCCTCGGACCGGCTGATGCCGATATCGGCCAGCATGCGACGATCCATCTCGGCCAGTTGGCGTCGGCTTTCGACCGCCTGGAGGATGCGGCGCAGCCAGTCGAGCCAGGTCGTGCCGCGGGCGGCTGCGGCCCGGACGGGGTGGGAAACGGGAAGGCTGCGGGTCGTCATGTGGCGGTCCTCCTGATGGCGCCGGGCCCGAAAATGGAGGGCGGCAATGCATCAGGAAAACGAAATCTATTGACGGCTGGCATCAGCATCGTTGATCCCTCCGGCCGGAGGTCACCGCCATGCTGGCCATTCCCCCGGGCATCGATCCCGACCTGCTGCGCTCCTTCGTGCTGATCGCCGAGGGCGGATCCTTCACCCGCGCCGCCAATGCCGTGGGGCGCACCCAATCGGCCGTCTCCATGCAGATCCGTCGGCTCGAGGAGACGCTCGGCCAGCCCTTGCTGCTGCGCGGACCGCGCGGGGTGGAGACCACGCCGCATGGCGCCTGGCTGCTGGAACGCGCCCGGCGGCTGCTCGCCATGCATGACGAGATCGTCTCGACCTTCCGCACCCCGGCCGTGTCCGGAACGGTGCGGCTCGGGACGCCCGACGATTACGCGCTGCGCTGGCTGCCGGGCATCCTCGCGCGCTTCGCGGAGGTGCATCCGGCCGTCGAGGTCGTCGTCACCTGCGCGCCGTCCAACGAACTCGTCCAGCGGCTGGAAGAGGACGAGATCGACCTGACCCTGCTCTCGGGCGGCAATGAGCGGCCGGGCATGACGGGTCAGCCCCTGTGGCATGCGGGGCTGCGCTGGATCGGTTCGACGGCCCATGCGGCGCATCGGCGCTCGCCCATCCCGCTGGCGACGGCACAGCCGAGCTGCGTCTGGCGCCGTGCCGCGGTGCGGGCGCTCGATGAGGCCGGCCTGCCGTGGCGTGTCGCCTATACCAGCACCTCACAGGCGGGCACGTTGGCACCGGCGCTGGCGGGCCTGGCCGTGACGATCGGCCTGCCGGGGCCCTTGCCGGCGGGGCTGCGCTTCCTGGGGGCCGAGGACGGCATGCCGCCGCTGCCGGATTTCGCCATCGTTCTCGTCACCGGCCCTGGAGGCGGTCCTGTCGTCGAGACCCTGGCCGAGGCGATTCGCGCCGGATTCGCCGAAGCCACGGTTACCCAGGCTTGAGCCCGGTCGCGTGCCGTGTCATCTGCGCCAGGACGATTCGATACGAAGGCGGTCATTGGCTTGAGGCATCGGATGAACCGACGGGCGGGGCCGGCTGTCGCAGGGCGTGCCGCGCCCTGCCTCGGGCGACCGGGGAAAGCCGGCAGGATCAGCCGGCGCGCGTCGTTCCCCTCTTTCCGCCGAGCGGTTCGGCAGACACCATGGTCTGCATGGTGCGGAGGCGAACCGGCTTACAGCTTCGGCGCGCCTGTCGACATGACGATGCAGTGCCACGGCGGATGACTGAGCATGGATGAGGCGGCCCTCTTTGCGACCATCATGGAAGAGGGCGCCCTTCTGCGCCGTCGCCTCGCCGCGGAGGCGGCCGACGCCGTCATCGGCGTGGTGGAGGCTTGCGAGCGCGCGATTCGCGGCGGCGGGCGGCTGTTCTTCTGCGGCAATGGCGGCAGCGCGGCGGATGCCCAGCATCTCGCGACCGAATTGCTGATCCGGCTGCGCTCGGCGGTCGAGCGGCCGTCCTGGCCGGCGATCGCCCTGACTCTCGACCCGACGGCGCTGACCGCGGGCGGGAACGATTATGGCTTCGACGAGGTGTTCGCCCGGCCACTCTCGGGTCTCGGCCGGGCCGGGGATGTGCTGTTCGGCATCACGACCAGCGGCAGGTCGCCGAACGTGCTGCGGGCGCTGGAGACGGCGCGGGGGATGGGGATCGCGACGGTCGGTATGCTGGGCGGCGATGGGGGGCCGGCGCTCGCCTTGTGCGATCACGCGCTTCTGGTGCCGAGTCGCGTCACTGCCCGGGTCCAGGAAATGCACATCACCCTGGGGCATGCCGTGATGGAACTTCTCGAGGACAGGCTGGTCCGCGCATGAGTGTCCTGCTTACCGGCGCCGCCGGCTTCATCGGGATGCATGTCGCCGAGGCGTTGCTCGGGCGCGGTGAGGCAGTGATCGGGGTCGATGATCTGAACCCCTATTACGATGTGCGGCTGAAGCAGGCGCGACTCGCGCGGCTGGAGGGCCATCCCGGCTTTCGCTTCATCAGTGCCGATGTTTCGGACCGCGATGCCATGCTCGGCCTGGCGGAGGCGGAGCCGGGGATCGACCGGATCGTGCATCTCGCGGCGCAGCCGGGGGTGCGGTACTCGCTGGTCGATCCCTACGTCTATGTGCAGGCGAATGTGATGGGGCATCTCGTGATGCTCGAACTGGCGCGGCGCCTGCCGCGACTCGGGCATCTCGTCTACGCCTCCTCCTCCTCGGTCTATGGCGGGAACCGGCAACTGCCCTTCGCCGAGACGGACCGGGTGGACCATCCGGTCTCGCTCTATGCCGCGACCAAACGCGCGGGCGAGCTGATCAGCGAATCCTACGCGCATCTTTTCGGGCTGCCGCAGACGGGGCTGCGCTTCTTCACCGTCTATGGGCCCTGGGGGCGGCCGGACATGGCGCCCTGGATGTTTGGGGCCGCGATCCTCGAGGGGCGTCCGATCACGCTCTATGACGCCGGGCGTCTGAAGCGGGATTTCACCTTCGTCGAGGACATCGTGGCCGGGGTCGTGGGTTGCCTGGACCATCCGGCGCCGGCAGTGGAACCGCGGCTGCTGAACATCGGCAATCACCGCAGCGTCGAAGTGCGGCGGTTCGTCGAGGTGCTGGAAGAGGCACTCGGCCAGAAGGCTGTGGTCGTCGATGCGCCGCGCCCGGCGACGGATGTCGAGGAAACCTTCGCGGACATCACGGCGATCCAGGCGCTGTGCGGCTATGCGCCGCGCACGCCGATCGAGGTCGGGATCCCTCGCTTTGCGGAATGGTTCCTTTCCTGGCGAAAGGGGGGTTGACCGCCCCCGCTAAGGGCCATAAAAGCCCCCCCACGCCGCTGACGGGGCGGGTTGACGAAGACGGGGTGACCCGGTAACTTCCTCGGCCCGCGAAGAAAGCGGAGTTCGCTGGATCGGCGATTGGTGACCTCCCCTGAGGTTATCTCGGGTCGATCTGGTGTTGTTCTTTTAAAATTGCATCGGGTTTTGGAAGTAGATTGGTTCTTGGCTGTCCCTTGGATGTGGATGGCTGGGTGCTGGGCTGAGGAGGCTGTGGATTGTGCCTTTGGTGATCTGGCTGGGCTTGG
>NZ_JAHYBZ010000013.1 GCF_019430885.1 Roseomonas alba
AGACGCCGCCGATACCAGCGCCTCCGCCACCGCGTCTTGCCGAACCGCTGCCCACGCCGCCGCGCCCTGACCAACCGGTGCCGCCTTCGGTCGCTGCGCCGCCCAGCCCGCCGGCCCCACCGCCGAGCCAAGTGGCCGAGGCTCCGCCACCGCCACCCCCGCGGCCACAGCCGCCGACAGCCGAACCGATCCGCCCACCCGTCACCGCCGAGGTGCCGCCCCCACAGCGACCGCCATTGCAGCCGCGGCCGCCGGAACCGACGCGCCCGCCCGTCACCGCGGAACTGCCGCCCCCGCCCCCGCCCCCTCCGCCGCCGCCCACCCCGGCACCGCGCCCGCCGACCCAGACGGCCGAACGGGTCCCACCGCTCGACCTCACCAACCGCCCGCCAATCCGGCTGGGCGAGCCAGGCCGGACGGGCGCGCCGCGGCGCGGGTTGGATCTCAGCCCGGGCGCCAATCTGCCGGGACCTGGCGAGGTGGAGCAGCTGCGCGTGCGCGGCGCCGAGGCCGGACCCGACTGGCGCAACGCCTTCCGCCAATGGCTGGACCAGAACCTGCGCTATCCGCGCGAAGCGATCGACCTGCGCGAGCAGGGCCCGGTCACCGTGCGCATCCAGACCGGCCCGGATGGCCGGGTGCGCGGTGTGGAGCTGCGCTCGGCATCACGCTCGATCCATCTGAACTTCTATTCGCAGAACGTCTTCCGGGGTGCGCGGCTGCCGCCCTTCCCGCCCGGCACGGCCGAGGACCAGGTCACGATCGACCTGACGATCAACTACATCCTCTATGGTCCGTAACGGCGCGCGCTGTCAGGCGTGCCCGACCTCGCCGAAGGCGTCGCGATTCGTGCTGCGCACGACGGCGGCGAAGAGGCGCAATGCATCAGGCCCGCCGCGGTCGAGCAGCGCACCGTCCTCCATCTCGCGTGCCAGAATCTCGGCGTGTTCGGCCAGCGTTTCCGCGGCGCGGCGCAGGGCTTCGCGCGACAGGGCGAGTTGCAGGTCTTCGCTCAGTGTATTCCAGCCGGCAGGCCGCATGGTGTTTCCATCCGGGTCAACCGCCGTTCTGGCGTGGATCGTGGCGCTCAATGCCGCAGACCCATACTGGGACCGGACCGGTTAACGGCTCGTAAGGATGGCCGGCCGTGCCACGGGCCGGCGGCCGCCCCTGCCTTCCGCGCGGGCCTGGGAGGCTGCTCCTGCCGACCCGGTTCGCCCCTTGGCTGGCCAGAATATCAGTAGGGTGCCCCGGGCGCGAAGACCTTCCTCCGCTTTTCGGCCCTACGCCACGGCCCCGCGTGGTGCCCGCGTCGCCCAGTTGCTGGCGATCGCGACCAGCCCCACCATCAGCATCACCGGCCAGAACGCGGCGTAGGAGCCTGTGGCGTCCACCACCATCGCCCCAGCCCCCGCGCCGATGAAGCCGCCGATCTGGTGCGACAGGAAGCAGACGCCGTACAGCGAACCGAGATCCGCCACCCCGAAGCGCCGCGCGATCGCGGCCGAGGTCAGCGGGATCGTCCCCAGCCAGATGAAGCCCATCGCCGCCGCGAAGATCATGGTGCCCCATTCGGAGGGCACGGTGGCGGCGAAGATCGCGATGCAAACGGTGCGCGCCAGGTAGATCGCGCCGAGAGCGATCTCGGGCCGGATGACATTGCCGATGCGGCCGCACAGCCAGGATCCGGGGATGTTGAACAGCCCGATCAGCATCAGGGCGGTCACGCCGAGGCCCGTCGGCAAGCCGCACAGCGCGAGGTGCGCCGGCAGGTGCACCGTCAGGAAGGCGAGCTGGAAGCCGCAGGCGAAGAAGCCGAGCGTCAGCAGCGCGAAGTCCCGGTCCGCCAGCGCCCGCCGCGCCAGCGCCGGCAGCCCGGCGAGCCCGACCGGCGCCCGGCCCGGCACGCGCAGCGGCGCCCGCCATTCCAGCCGCGGGCAGATGACCAGCGCCAGCGCCATGGTCGCGGCCAGCAGGGTGAAGGCGAAGGAGGTGCCGCCCGTCTCGATGCCCCATTGCGCGAAGGGCACCATCGCCGCCTGGCCGACCGATCCGCCGGCGGAGGCGAGGCCGAGCGCGTCGCCGCGCCGGTGTTCCGGCACGGCGCGTGCCACCGCGCCCAGCACCGTGCCCGCGCCCGCGGCCGCGGTGCCGAGGCCGGTCAGCACTCCGATCCCGACGAAGAGCGCCACCGGCGTGGGGAAGAAGGCCGGCAGCAGCAACCCGATGGCGTAGATCCCGGCGCCCGTCAGCGCCACGCGCCCCGCACCGAAGCGGTCCGCCATGGCGCCGGCGATCGGCTGGCCGAGGCCCCAAATCAGGTTGTGGACGGCGACCGAAGCGCCCAGCACCGTGGCGCTGATCCCGTGCTCGACCCCGAGAGGCAGGAGGAAGAGGCCGAAGGTCTGGCGCGCGCCGAGTGACAGCGAGACCGAGGCGGCAGCGGAGAGGACGACGATCCAGGCAGCGGCAGGCATGGTGCCATGTCACCCGCCCGGTCGCCTTGCCGCAATCGTTCCGGCGGCATGGCTGCCGCGCGCCGCGTTACCTCTTGAAACATGGCTGGCCGCCCCGTGGGCGGTAGAAACGAAAGGGCCGCAGCCGGGGGAGGCTGCGGCCCTGCGTTGTCATGCAGGCGTCAGGGGGGTTCGGCCTGCACGACCCGTGTGATGGCGATCCGCGCTC
Source organism: Roseomonas alba (assembly GCF_019430885.1). Lineage (GTDB taxonomy): Bacteria > Pseudomonadota > Alphaproteobacteria > Acetobacterales > Acetobacteraceae > Neoroseomonas > Neoroseomonas alba. Next base: position 2,686 of record NZ_JAHYBZ010000013.1, read on the forward strand.
AGGCCGCGCGGGGCGCGGGCTTCTCATCGGCGTCGTTGGCGGCGCGTGCCTTGAAGCCAGGCTCGAAGACATTGCCGATATCGAAGCGGGTCATGCCGATATCGCGCAGCTCGCGATCCGACAGGCGACGCAGCGCATTGTAGGTCTCGAGGCGGGCCGGCAGGCTGGCAATGCCACGAACCGCGGCGCCGAGGCCGCGGATGGCAGCCTGGATGCCGCTGAGCACGGCATTCGAGAAAGCTTCCTCACGCGCCGCGGCGGCGGTGGCGAGCAGGGCCCGCACGTTCTCTTCGTGGCGGGAGGCGGCGGTCACGCCGGGCAGCAGCAGGGCAGCCTCGGCCTTGGTGTTACGGGCGTCCATGATAAGTGTCCTTGGTCTGGCCGGCGCTCCATTCCGGGCGCCAACCTTTCGTGTCGGGAATATATTGACGCGAAAGCCACAGGTGGTGCGCCAAGGTCACGAATGAGCCATGCGTCTTGCGCATGAATTCCTGTGGATGCGTGCAACTTTGCAGTAACAAGGATCACAGCCCTGTCTCCGCAAGACCGCCTCGCCGCGCTGCGTGCCCACCTCGCCGAGGCCGGCGTGCAGGGCTTCATCATCCCCCGCGCCGATGAGCATCTCGGCGAGTACGTCCCGCCCTCCGGTGAGCGTCTTGCATGGCTCACCGGATTCACCGGTTCCGCCGGCATGGCGATCGTGCTGCCCGACCGGGCCGCGGTCTTCACCGATGGCCGCTATACCCTTCAGGTCCGGGACCAGACCGATCCCGCCCTCTGGGAATGCCGCCACGTCACCGATGAACCGGCGAGCGAATGGCTCAAGGCCCACGGCCAGGACCTGACCATCGGCTACGATCCCTGGCTGCATCCGGCGCCGGCGATCGAGCGACTCTCCGTGCCCGGCGTGCATCTGGTGCCGCTGCCGGCGAACCCCCTCGACGCCGTCTGGAAGGACCGCCCGACGCCGCCGATGGCAGAGGCCGTGCCGCACCCGCTCGCCTTCGCCGGCAAGGCGGCGGCGGATAAGCGCGCCGAGGCCGCCGCGGCCCTGCGCGAGGCCGGCGACGCCGCCGTCGTGCTGTCGGATCCGCATTCCGTGGCCTGGCTGCTGAACATCCGCGGCGGGGACCTCGCGCATACGCCGCTCGCGCTCGGCTTCGCGCTGCTGCATGACGATGCGCATGTCGATCTGTTCATGGCGCCCGCCAAGGTGCCGCCCGAAACCCGCGCGCATCTCGGCAACCAGGTGGTGGTCCGGCCGCGCGAGGACCTGCCCCATGCCCTCGACGCGCTGCGCGGCAAGCGTGTGCGCCTCGATGCCGACACCACGCCTGCCTGGTTCTCCCACTGGCTGACCGAAGCCGGTGCGACGATCACCCTCGGCGAAGACCCCTGCCGCATGCCGCGTGCCTGCAAGAACGCGGTGGAGCGCGAGGGCGCGCGCAATGCGCACTTCCGCGATGCGGTTGCCATGGCACGCTTCCTTCACTGGTTCGCGCAGGAAGCGCCGAAGGGCCACCTGACCGAGATCTCGGCCGCCGATCAGCTTCTCGCCTTCCGCCGGCAGGTGGACCGGTTCCGTGCGGAGTCATTCCCCGCCATCTCCGGCGCCGGAGAGCACGGCGCCATCGTCCATTACCGCGTCACCCCGGAGACCGACCGCCGCATCGCGCCGGATGAGGTCTATCTAATCGATTCCGGCGCCCAGTATCTGGACGGCACCACCGACATTACCCGCACGATCTGGACCGGCCCCGGCACGGCCCCCGCCGCGTTGAAGGACCGCGTCACCCGGGTGCTGAAGGGCCACATCGCGCTGGCCACCGCGCATTTCCCGTCAGGCGTCGCGGGCCCGCATCTCGATGCGCTGGCGCGGCGGCCGCTCTGGGATGCCGGGCTCGACTACGACCACGGCACGGGTCATGGCGTTGGTTCCTTCCTCTCGGTCCATGAAGGCCCGGTCGCCTTCAGCCGCGCTGCGCGCGTCGTGCCCCTGCGCGAGGGCATGATCCTGTCGAACGAGCCGGGCTTCTACGCGACCGGGGAATACGGCATCCGGCTCGAGAACCTGCTGCTCGTCATCCCCGCCACACTGCCGTTGGCGAGCAAGCCGTTCCTGGCCTTCGAGACGCTCACCCTCGCGCCCTTCGACCGAGCGTTGATCGATCCGTCGCTTCTGACGGCGGCGGAACGCGACTGGCTGAACGGGTACCATGCACGGGTGCTCGCCGAAGTCGGCCCGCAGGTCGGGCGGGATGTGGGGGAGTGGCTGAAGGAAGCCTGCGCGGCGCTGTAGGAGGGCGGAGGGGCCTTGCCCCTCCGAACCATCCTAAAGGCCACAATGCCTTTGGAAACCGATACCTGGTGTTGGGCGGGGGAGACATTTCCCGGCACCCACTCGCGCGCCGTGCGCATCGCGCCATTCGTCACGGCGTGTGCATCCATGGCTGGCGCCACGTGATGGTTTCCAAGGGCCCTGTGGCCTTTGGCGGGCGGGGGTTCCGGGGGAGGGCAGAGCCATCCCCCCGCGCTACCATCGCCACAATCTCCGTGCGTACGGAGCAGGGCCCCTCCGCTTCCGCCCCCGAACGAGGCAATCGGGCCGCTGGTGGGGCGTCGCTGGCTGCTTTCCCCGGCTACACCCGCTCCAGCAGCCCCACCTGCGCCAGCCGCCGGCAGAACCCCAACGCATCCCCGCCGAGCTCCGCCGGCGTCGCGCCATCCTCCAGCGCCATCAGCCAGTCCATCTGCTGCGCGGTGAATTTCTCCACTCCGCCATACCAGCGCAGCACCGCGCCACCGCCTTCGAAAGGCACCAACGTATGGTGCATGCTTTCCGACAGCCGCAGCCGGTCGGTCGGGCAGGGTGTCGGCGTGTGCAGCGACCGCCCGGGCAGGGACATGCGATCGCGCGTGATGCGGTCCAGCGCCGCCATGGCGAGGCGATCCGCAATGCCGGCCGTGTCGAGCGCTGCGAGCGCGGCCGTCAGCTTCTCGCGCAGCAGCGCGATGCCATCCGGCTCGGCCAGGCGCCAGGTCGGCAGGGCGGCGCGCAGCGCGGGTTCCTCGGCCTCCAGCTCGGTCAGCAATTCGCGCAGCATTTCGCCGAGGCCGGGCTCCATCAGCCCGATGGTGATGTGCAGGGAGGGTTCCTCGCCCTGCTGCACCATCGCTTCATGCATCACGCCGCGCGGCAGGTAGAGCACGTCGCCCGGGGACATCAGCAGCTCGTGCGGCTCGCCTTCGGTCGCAACGCTGTTGGTCCAGGGCGTGTGGCGGGTTGGCGCGGCATAGGGGATGGCGTCCCAGACGCGCCAAGCCTTGCGACCGGAGACCTGCAGCACCAGCACGTCATGTGTGTCGAAATGCACGCGGAAGCCTTGGGCGTCCGGCGGGGTCAGGTAGATGTTGGCCTGCACGCCGTGCAGGAAGGCCTTCTCCAACCCGCGACAGAAGCGGGCGAGCGGCGGATGGACCTCATGGAATTGCGCGATGACGAGGCTCGCCCCTGCATCGTGCAGGGCGAAGAGCCGGGGCAGGTCGACGCGGTCACCGCTCTCCTCGATGTAGTCGTCGATCGGCACGGCGGCGCTGCCCTTGCGCGACCCGTCCGCCATGGCGACGCGCGGCGTGCGCGCCGCATCGGTGCGCAGGAAGGCGTCGAGATCGGCGATCGACAGCAGCCCGCTGAAACGGTCCGCGTCATTGCCCGGCATCAGCCGCCAGGCGGTGCCCTCGCGCAGGGCGAGGCCGTCCTCCAGCGACAGGGTTCCGAAGGCCAGGGACCAGGCGTCCTCGGCGAGTGTGGTGGCCATCATGATCCTCGTCTGCGGCCCGCGACGGTAAGCGGGCCGCTGTCGGTGAAGCGGCGGTGCGGCTCAGCGCCAGCCGCGGCCGCGGCCCGGCGCGTCGTTGGGGTCGTTGTCGGTCACGCCGCGCGGCACCGCGCGATAGCCGCCGCGGCCATTGCCCGGTCCGTCACTCGGGTCGTTGTCCGTGATGCCCGTGCCGCGGCGAACGCCCCGGCCATAGCCGGACGGATCGCTCGGATCGCCGTCATTGATGCCGGTATAGGGTCGGCCCTGCGGGCGCGCGCTGTAGCCCCGGCCATAGCCCGGCCCGTCATTCGGGTCGTTGTCCGTGATGCCCGTGCGCGGACGCCCGCGATAGCCGCCGCGGCCATTGCCCGGTCCGTCACTCGGGTCGTTGTCCGTGATGCCCGTGCCGCGGCGACCGCCCCGGCCGTAGCCGGGCGAATCGTTCGGATCGTTGTCGGTAAGGCCGGTGCGGTACTGCACCGGCGTCGGCTCCAGCGCCTCGGCCGCCGGCGCGGCGGCCACAGCGGCGGCGCCGACCGAGGCGACCTGGAGGACCAGCAGGCGGCGGCCCAGGCCACGGCGCGCGGGCTCGGCCAATGTCTTCCCATCCTCGGGCGGCGGCGCGTGCCCCGTCGGATCATTCCTCTCAGTCATCGCAATCACTCTCCTTCCCCGGCCGTATCATCGGACCAGCATCACGGTTTCGGCAAGAAAGGTGAGTGAGAGGTTGGTGCGCGGCCTCACGTCGCGTGGCCTACCAACCACGGCCGCGTCCCGGCGCGTCATAGGGATCGCTGTCGCTGACCCGACGGCGCGAGCCACGGCCCTGTCCGGGGCCGTCATTCGGGTCGGCATCGGTGATGCCGGTGCCGCGGATGCCGCCACCCCGGCCGTAGCCGGGTCCGTCGGACGGATCGGCGTCCGTCAGGCCGGTACGACGCCGGCGCGGATCATAGGTGCCGCGACCTTGGCCCGGTCCGTCCGCTGGGTCGGCGTCGGTGTAGCCGGTGCGCAGGCGGTTTCCGCCCCGACCATAGCCTGGTCCGTCATTGGGATCGGCATCCGTTAACCCCGTGCGCCCGGGTTGCGGGGGCGCGCCCACGCAGCCGGCCAACAGCGAGCCCGCCGCCGCAAGCCCACCGATGCGCAACACCATCAGTCGCCGCCTGAGTCGCGGAGAATCCTTGTCCTGGTGCAATGGCGAGCCCTCCCCACGCCATCCTTCCGCCTGGCACGGGCCGCGCGCAAGGCGACGATGTCGTGGGAAGGGCCCACATCAGTACCGTGTGGTCCCGGCAGCGGATCGGCGCCGCGGGATCGAGGCGGCTGGCCGAAGCCGCCTCGTCCGGCGTCATTCTTTGTCTTGGCCCACAACCCCCGTGACCAGAGGCCATGGCGATGGTGGGCGAGCGGCGCACCCAAATCCGGCGATGCAGGTGGGAAGGTGCGGTTGAAAGCGTGCAGCGCGGACTTGAATGCGAATGATTCGCATTATCGAAATTTGGCGGAGGCATGCAAGTCCCTATCGCCTGCCCGGCGAGGTCTTTCTGCTCGACCTTCCGGCCGTCGTCGGACGTCTGGCACGCCTTCTGCTGCGAAGGCCCGGCGTGGCAGTCGCCCATCCGAGAGTGCTGGTGGACGTGACATGCCCTCACCGGACTCCGCGTGTCGATCATGGCGCTGCTGAGCTCTGGGGTCGCGGGTTACGACGGGGACCAGATCTCGGCCGGCCCGTGGATCATGCGGCGGAAGACGGTGAGCCCCCCAACACCACAGACCGGCCATGACGTTTCGACCTTTGCTGCCGATGGCTTGCCGGTCGTAAGCATGCGTACGATCATCGCAAAGAGAGCGGAGGAAGCATCATGGATTTCGGCCTGTCGCCGGAGCAGGAGGCGATCGTCGAGGGAGTCGCCGCCATCTGCCGGCGCTTCGGCGACGATTACTGGCGCGCCTGCGACGACGAGGCGCGCTTCCCGCGCGAATTCCATGGCGCCATGGCCGAGGGAGGCTTCCTTGGCATCACCATGCCGGAGGACCAGGGCGGTGCCGGCCTCGGCGTGACCGAGGCGGCGCTGATGATGCACACCGTCGCGCGGCATGGCGGGGGCATGGCTGCGGCGTCGTCCATCCACATCAACATGTTCGGTCCGCACCCGATCGTGGTGCACGGCACGCCCGAGCAGAAGGCGCGCTGGATCCCGCCACTGATCGCCGGCACCGACCAGGCCTGCTTCGGCGTCACCGAGCCCAATGCCGGGCTGGACACAACCTCGATCACCACCTTCGCGGCGAAGGTGCCCGGCGGCTATCGCGTCAATGGGCGGAAGATGTGGACCTCCACCGGCCAGGTCGCGAACAAGATCATGCTGCTGACGCGCACGACGAAGAAGGAGGATGTGCGCAAGCCTTCGGACGGCATCACGCTGTTCTACACTGACATCGACCGCAGCAAAGTCGAGATCAAGCGCATCCCGAAGATGGGCCGCGCGGCGGTGGATTCGAACATGACCTTCATCGACGACCTCTTCGTCCCGGAGGAGGATCGCATCGGCGAGGAAGGCAAGGGTTTCTCCTACATCCTCGACAGCCTGAATCCGGAACGCATCCTGATCGCGTCCGAGGCCATCGCGATCGGCCAGGACGCGCTGGACCGCGCCGCGCGCTACGGGCGCGACCGCATCGTCTTCGGCCGACCGATCGGGCAGAACCAGGCCATCCAGCATCCGCTCGCCGAATGCTGGACGGCGCTGGAATCCGCCTGGCTGATGGCGCTGAAGGCGGCCTGGCTCTACGACACCGGCAGGCCCTGTGGGGCGGAGGCGAATGCGGCGAAGCTGCTCGGCGGCCGCGCGGGGCACGATGCCTGCCTGCAGGCCGTGCTGACCCATGGCGGCATGGGCTACGCGAAGGAATACGTGGTCGAACGCCTGCTGCGGGAGGTGATGATCTGTCGCATCGCGCCAGTTTCCGAACAGCTTGTCCTGTCCTTCATCGCCGAGCGGGTGCTCGGCCAGCCGAAGTCGTATTGATGGGCGGCGGCGGAACCGGAGAGGGGCTTTGCCCCCCTCCGGACCACCCCCCACCAAAGGGCCGTGCCCTTTGGAATGCCGCTTCCTTGGCGCGGGGCGCCACGGGCGGTCTGGAACGCCGACGCTTGGGGCCGGGCACCAGGTATCGGTTTCCAAAGGCCCTGCGGCCTTTGGTGGGGTGGTTTGGAGGGGCAAAGCCCCTCCCATGAGCAAGAGAACCCGCGGCGATACCGGCTTCCGCATCGGCTATCTGGTCCACGACGTCTCTCGCCTGCGGCAGGCCTTCTTCACCGAGCACATGCGCCCGCATGGCGTGACGCATGCGCAATGGTGGGCGCTGGGCCAGCTGATCCGCCACGACCCGCAGGGCGGCCTGACCCAGGCGGAGCTGGCGCGGGCGCTCGACCTCGGAAAGGTCGCGACGGGGGCGATGATCGCGCGGCTGGAAGCGGCGGGGCTCGTCGAGCGCCGCGCCGACGCGGCGGATCGCCGGCTGAACCGCGTCTTCGTCACCGCGCGCGGCAGCCGGGTGGTGGAACGCATGGTCAGTGTCGCGCAAGGGCTGAACGCCGCATTGCTGCACGGCATGGCGCGCGAGGATCTGGAAGCGACGCTCCGCGTGCTGACGGAGTTGCGCCGGCGGCTCCGTTCCACGCTGGACGAGGCTTAACCGGCCGGCAGGACGTTGCAGTCGGTCGCGGTCCAGCCGACGCGGACCTCGGCGCCTTCGGACAGCGCGACGCCGGCCGCGCCGACGGGTTGCAGACCGAGCAGCTCCGCTCCGTCTTCCAGCCGCACCACGTATTTCCGCGACTGGCCGAGATAGATCACGTCGCTGACCCGGCCTTGTACGGTGTTGTCACGCGGCGCATCGTCGGCACCGAGCAACGCTACGCGTTCCGGCCGCACCGCGACGATGGCGGCACCGCCGACCCGCAGCCCCGTAGCTGCGTGACCGCGCAGGACGCCATGGGCGGTCTGCACAACCGCCTTTTCGTCCGCGAGAGTCTGCACCCGCCCGGCAAGGAAGGTGGAATCGCCGAGGAACCCCGCGACGAAGCGAGTCGCCGGGCGCTCATACAGCGCCTGCGGCCTACCGATCTGCTCGATCCGGCCGTGATTGAACACCGCGATGCGGTCGCTCATGACCAGCGCTTCCTCCTGGTCATGCGTGACGTAGAGGACGGTGATGCCGAGGTCGCGATGCAGCCGCGCGATCTCGATCTGCATCTGCGCGCGGAGATTCTTGTCGAGCGCGCCGAGCGGTTCGTCCATGAGAAGCAGCGGCGGTTCATAGACCAACGCCCGGGCCAGCGCGACGCGCTGCTGCTGCCCACCCGAAAGCTGCGACGGCAGGCGATCGGCGAAGCCCGGCAAGCCAACCAGCTTCAACGCGGCCTCGACCCGCTGTCCGGCCTCAGCGCGAGGGACCTTCCGCATCTGCAGGGGGAAGGCGATGTTCGCCGCCACCGTCATGTGGGGGAACAGGGCGTAGTGCTGGAAGACCACGCCGATGTTCCGCCGATAGGGCGGCAGCGGAACCACGTCCTGGCCATTCAGCAGGATCGAGCCCTCGGTCGGCTTCTGCAGGCCGGCGACCATGGTGAGCGTCGTCGTCTTGCCCGACCCGGACGGGCCGAGGAAGCTGATGAACTCGCCCTTGTCCAGCGTGAGGTCCACGCCGGTCACGGCGACCACCTGGCCGAAGCGCTTGCCGACGCCACGCAGTTCCAGAACCGGCGTGCTCATCGGCCAAGCCCCGGCATCACAGATGGGCCGCGCCGCCGCGACAGCACCCATTGCAGGGCCAGCAGCGTCATCGAGACCAGCAGGATCACCGTGGCGATGGCGCTGATCTCGGGATTGATGTCACCGAAGACGTTCGACCACATCAGCACCGTCACGGTGCGCAGTTGCGGCGTGCTGAGGAAGAGGGACACGATCAGCTCATCGAAGGACAGCATGGCGGCAAACAGCAGCCCGGCGAGAATCCCCGGACTGATCAGAGGCAGGGTGATGCGCAGGAAGGCGACGCGCGGCGAGGCCCCGAGCGTCAGCGCCGCCTGATCCAGGCGCCGGTCATAGGTTTCCAGCGCCGCACCGACCGTCGCGACCACATAGGGCAGCGCCAGCGCCGTATGCCCGAAGACCAGCGCATGCATCGACCCGACCCAGCCCCAGGAATCGAACAGCAGAAAGATCGCCGCCCCCGAGATGATGTGTGGCACCACCAGCGGTGCCATCAGCAGCGATCGCACGGCGACGGCGAGCGGCCCGCGCCAACTCGCCAGCCCGATCGCCGCGGCGGTGCCGAGCGCGGTCGCGATCGCGGCCGTGATCACCATGATCTCCAGGCTGACGAGGATCGCATCCCGCCAGGCCGGCGTGTCCGCCAGGCTGCGGTACCAGCGCAGCGATAGCCCCGGTGGTGGGAAGGTCAGCAATGCGCTGTCGCTGAAGGAGATGATGACGACGATCGCCATCGGCGCGACGAGATAGACCGCGATGACCGCGGTCAGCACCCAGGCCGCCCAGCGCCAGAGCCGTGCCGCCGTCATTCCGCCACGCGCCGCGCCGGGGATCGCACCAGAAGCTGGGACGCACCGAGCAGCAGCAGCGTCGCCACCAGCAGCACCAGCGACAGTGTCGCCGCCATGCCCCAATCCCCAAGCTGCGAGACCTGAAGCTGGATCATGCGCGCGATCACCGCATCCCGCCGCCCGCCCAGCAGGGCCGGCGTGATGAAGAAGCCGAGCGCCATGACGAAGACCAGCACCGCCCCCGTCGCCAGCCCCGGCAGGGTCAACGGCAGCTGCACCCGCAGGAAGGCGCGCACCGGCCCGGCGCCGAGGCACGCCGCCGCCGGCATCAGCGCCGGGTCCATGGCCCGGATCGACCCGTAGAGCGGGAAGACCACGAAGGGCAGCAGCACATGCACCATGCCGATCAGCACGCCGGTGCGGTTGAAGATCAGCTCCAGCGGCTGCCCGATCACGCCGAGCCACAGCAGCGATTCATTGATGATGCCGTTGTTCTGCAACAGCACCATCCAGGCGAAGCTGCGCACCAGGATGCTGGACCAGAAGGGGATCAGTACCACCAGCGTCAGCAGCCGCGTCAGCCGGGGCTGGGTCGCCATCACATGCGCGAAGGGATAGGCCAGCAGGATGCAGCCGATGGTCGTGGCCAGGCTTATCTGCACCGTGTTGCGGATCAGGCTGGCATAGACCGGCTCCTCCCACAGGCTGCGGAAGTTCTGCAGCCCCCAGACCGGGTCCGAGGCGCTGCGCATGAGCAGCGCGCCTACGGGCAGCGCGAAGACCACGGCCACGAAGGCTGCCGCCGGCAGCAGCAGAAGGCGGGACCTCAGCAAATTCAGGTCAGCCGCCAGGCGGTCCAGCGCCGGTTCACCGCATCGAGGTTGTCGCGCCAGTAGAGGCCATCCTGCAGCACCACCTTGTCGGCATAGGCCGGATTGGTGGCGAGCCATTCCTGAAGCTCCGGCCGGATAAGCCGGAAGGCCTCGCGGTTGGTGGGGGAGAAGACCATGAGGTTGGCGAACTCGGCCTGCGGCTCAGGCCGCGTGACGTAGTCGATCAGCGCCGTCGCCGCCGCGATGTTGCGCGACCCGCGCGGGATGACGAGGTAGTCGACCGACTGGATCGCCTGCTCCCAGCTCAGCGCCAGCTTCGCGCCCTTCTGCACCGAATCATAGACGCGGCCATTGTTGATCATCCCCATGGTGGCGGCGCCGCTGACCAGGATCTGCTGCGACTGGGAATTGGTCTCCCACCACAGGATGTTGTCCTTGATCTGGTCCAGCTTGCGCAGCGCACGCGGGATGTCGAGCGGATAGAGCTTGTCCGGCGCCACGCCATCGGCCAGCAACGCGACCTCGATCGTCGATGGCGCGGAGGCGTTGAGCATCCGCTTGCCGGGGAAGCGCTGCAGGTCCCAGAAGTCCGCCCAGACGCGCGGGTGGTTGTCGGCGGTGAAACGCTCGGTGCTGTAGGCGAGGTTGTAGGAGAAGACGATGTTGCCGACCCCGCATTCGGTGACATAGCGGGGGTCGATGCGGCTGCGGTCGATGACGCTGTAGTCCAGCTTCTCGAACAGGTTCTGCTGTTCGGCGCCGTGCATGAAGGCGGCGCCGACATCGACCACGTCCCACACCACGCGGCCGGACCCGACCATCAGCCGCAGCTTCGCGTAGTCGGTCGGGCCGTCCTGATCGATGCGCAGGCCGGTCGCTTCGGAGAAGGGATCGCAATAGGCCTTCTTCTGCCCGTCCTGGTAGGCACCGCCCCAGGAGACATAGGTGATGCGCTGCCCCTCGAAGCGCTTCTGCGCATGCGCGGCGCGCGCGGCGAACAGCGTCGCGCCGCCGGCCAGCAGGCTGCGGCGCCCGATGCGGTGGCTGTCATGGGACGTCTGGCTCATCCGGGCCTCCTGGGCAGCTTGGGAGTCATGAGGGGGCGGGGCCGCGCAGATTCTCGCGCAGCGTGCGGCCGGTATAGTCCTTGCGGAAGATGCCGCGCCGCTGGAGCTCGGGGACCAGCGCGGTGGCGATATCCTCGAACATGCCGGGGAAGATGGTCGGGGCGAGGACGAAGCCGTCGCATGCATGCGCCTCGAACAGCGCCTGCATGCGGTCGGCGACCATGGGGGCCGTGCCGACCACCATGGACCGCGCGCCGCGTCGGACCACCTGGTCGAAGGTCAGGCCGTCCTCGCGCATCTGCTGTTCGATGCGCTGCTGGGTACCGTCCATGCCTTGGTTGCCGCGGGCATCCGCGACCTGCGCCTGGCCGACCTTGGCGAGATCAACCGCGAGGCCGCTGGAATTCGCGGCGAGGGCGAGTTCGGGATCGATCAGGGAGTTGAGGTGCTCGGCCTTCTCCTGCGCGATCGATTCCGTCTCGCCGAGCACGATCGTCATGCCCTGGAGGATCTTGCAGTCCTCCGGCGCGCGGCCGCGCGCGGCCATGCGGCCCTTCACGTCGTCGTAGAAGGCTTTCATCGCCGGCTCGCCATACTGGGCCGAGAAGATCGCTTCGGCCCAGCGGGCCGCGAAGTCACGGCCGCGGTCGGAGGAGCCCGCCTGCATGATCACCGGCCGCCCCTGCGGCGAACGCGGGATGGAGAGCGGCCCACGCGTCTGGATATACTTGCCGACATAGTTGGCGTAGCGGATGCGCCCCGGATCGCCAAAGACGCCGCGTTCCTTGTCGAGGACGAAGACCCCGTCCTCCCAGCAATCCCATAGCGCGAAGCAGGCTTCGAGCACCTCGTCGGCAATGTCGTAGCGCAGTTCCTTGGGCGGCAGCTTGTCGATGCCGAAATTCTGCGCCTCGAGGTCGGTCGCAGAAGTCACCACGTTCCAGGCGATGCGCCCCTTGCTCAGCACGTCGAGCGAATTGAGCACGCGCGCCAGGTGATAGGCGCTGTGAAAGCTGGTCGAGAGCGTGGCGCCGAGGCCGAGATGCTCGGTGACGCGCGCCATCAGCGGCAGCACTGTCACCGGATCGAGGAAGCTGATCTGCCCGCCGCGCTCGATATAGGTGTCGAAGCCGCCCTTGTGGATGTCATACAGGCCAAACAGGTCCGCGAAGAAGCACCCGTCGAACTTCCCGGCTTCCAGCACGCGGGCGATGTGCTCGTAACGGCTGGGTTCGAGGATGTCGTCAAGCCGGCTGTTCGGATGGCGCCAGGCACCGACATGCATGCCGGTCGGGCCCGTCTTGAGATAGGCCAGAAGGTGCATCTCGCGGCGGCGCGTGCCCGTCATGACTATCCCTCCAGATCCCGGTGGGGCGTCGCGGCGATCGATCGTCTCACGCAGATTCCGACCGGCAGGACGCGCCAGCAGGGCGACGTGACGCAGCGCAGCACGGTGACTCCACGGGGTCAACATCGTTTCCGGACAGGGCTGCCGCCCGGCGCACGCCCGTTGCGATGCATTGCGCGTCACGGAAGGGGTGCGAGGGTCGCTGTCCGTCCCGGCTGGCTCTCCGGAAGGGCCTTCGTTATATTTTTCATGACATAACAAATGGCCAGCACAGGCAGGACTAAGGCAACGCATCCGGACCGATGACGCGATCCATCCCCAGGGGGTGACGGCACCCGACCCGGCCCGATGGCGGCCGCCTTCGAACTCGGGTCCCTTCCGCCGCTCGACACCACCGACGCCCTGCCGTTCTACATGCGGCTTGCCGAGCGGCTGGCGGCACCGAGCCGCGCGAATCACGCAGCGGTGACCGGCCGCGCACTGCCGAGCGAGACGGCCTGCGCCTCGTATTTCGGCGTCAGCCGGCCCCCACCGTGCGGCAGGCCGTGCAGCATCTCGCAGCCGGCGGCCTGGTCTCCCGTGGCCGCGGGCGCGGCACGACCCGCACGACTTCGGTGCGGCCTTCGAAGAGGAACAGCGCATCGCCGACGGCGCGGCGCGCTTCCGGCTGCTCGACTATCGCGAGACGATGCCGCCGGTCTCCGTCACGCAGCATCTTGGTCTCGCCATGGGCCAGACGGTCTTCTGCTTCCGCCGTTGGCGCACCGTGAACGACGCCACCTGCGCCTGTGAGCAGCGCCACCTGCCCTCTGACATCGCGCATCGCCTTGCCGCGTTTTGACAGCCTCCGCGAACGCGCCCTACGCTTTTATCCCAAGGCCCGGCAGGACGGACGGGGCCGCCAGGGAGACAGTATAGGCCCTTGCGGAGAGTCGCGACCTTGGCTGCCCAGCGTGACGATGCATCACTCTTCACCGGTCGCGTCGGCTTGGTGACCGGCGCGGGTTCCGGCCTCGGGCGTAGCGTCGCGCTGGCGCTGGCGGCAGGCGGCGCCCGCTTGGTCCTGATGGATCGCGACGCTGATGGGCTGGCGGACACTGCGACGTCCTGCCCGGGGTCCATCACGGTTGCCGGCGACGTGTCGCAGGGCGCGGACATGATGCGCGCCGCGGAGGCGCTCGATGGCCTCGGCCCGGTCTCGCTGCTGGTCACCGCCGCCGGCATCCTCGGCCCGACCGTGCCGCTGCCGGATGTGGAGGAGGAGGCGTGGGACCGCCTCTTCGCCGTGAACGTGAAGGGCACCTGGCTAGCGCTGAAGCATGTCCTGCCGCGCATGATCGCGGCGGGCGGCGGGTCGGTGGTCACGCTCGCCTCCGGCGCCGGGCTCGTCGGCAATGCGACCTTCCCCGCCTATTCCGCCAGCAAGGGCGCGGTGGTGCTGATGACGCGCAGCGTCGCCGCCTGCCACACCGCACAGGGCATCCGTGCCAATTGCGTCTGCCCTGGCCCGATCGAGACGCCGATGCTGCGCGAGACCTTCGCCTCGGCCGGCGACGGCGCCGCCGAGCGCGAGGTCTTCTTCCGCACGCGCAATCCGATGGGACGCTTCGGCACGCCGGACGAGGTCTGCGCCGCCGTGCTGTTCCTGCTGGGCGACGCGGCTTCGTACATCAACGGCGTCGCCCTGCCGGTGGATGGCGGGCGGCTTGCATGAATCGCCGCAAGGCGTTGGAGAGGACATAGTGGAATGACTCAGCCCGGCGTGAAGTGGCCCGGCGGTGCGCGCGTCGCCGTCACCCTGACCTTCGACTTCGACGCGGAGACGCTGTGGCTGTCGCGCGATCCGGCGAATGCGCAGCGTCCCGGCACGCTGAGCCAAGGCACGTACGGTGCGCGCGTCGGCGTGCCGAAGATCGTCGAGACGCTGAAGGATGCCGGTGTCCCCGCCACCTTCTTCATCCCCGGCTGGACGGTCGAGAACCACGCCGACAAGGCGGAGCTCGCACTCAAGGCCGGGCATGAGATCGGCCACCACTCCTACTCCCATGCCTGGATCGACCCCGCCTTCCCCGACCAGGAAGTCGAGGAGATGGAGCGTGGCCTCGATGCGCTGAAGCGCGTGCTCGGCGTGGTGCCGAAGGGTTATCGGTCGCCGGCGGGCGAGACCAGCGACAACACCATCCGACTGCTCGCCAAGCATGGCTTCCTCTACGACAGCTCGATGATGGCGGACATCAATCCCTATCGCATCGCGGGCCCGGACGGCGCCTCGATCGTCGAGCTGCCCTGGCATTGGAGCCTGGACGACGCGCCCTTCCTGCTGTTCTCGATCAAGACGCCGCGGCCGATCTTCACCAACAGCCATATCCGCGAGGTCTGGCAGGAGGAGTTCCGCGAGATCCATCGCTGGGGCGGTTACTACAACCTGGTGATGCATCCGCAATTCAGCGGCCGGCCGAGCCGCATCGCCCTGCTGCGCGAGATGATCGCATTCATGCGCGGCTTCGAGGGCGTGTGGTTCGCCACCTGCAGCCAGGTCGCCGAGGCCTGGGCGGCACAGGAGACCATTTGAACAGTCTGGCGCCGGCCCGCACCCCACCGGGCCACCCAACGACAGTATGTTGAATTGGGTGGCCCGGTGGGGTGCGGGCCGGTGCCGGACGCGGAAGCGCGCTGCGTGGCACGTTTCCAGACAGGTTCTGACACTGACGAGCGGAGACCAACCATGATGCTGACGCGCCGACAGGGTTTCGCCATCGCCGGAGCGGCGCTGGCCATTCCGCGTCTCGCCCTCGCGCAGTCGCGCGATCGGCCGTTCCGCCTTGTACTCAATGTCGGGCTGCAGAATCTCGACCCGATCTCCAGCCCGTCCTTCGTGACGCGCAACTTCGCCTACCTGGTCTTCGATACGCTGGTCGCGATGGACGGCCAGGGGCGCTACCACCCGCAGATGCTGCAGGGCTGGGAGGCCAGCGCCGACAAGTTGACCTGGACCTTCAAACTGCGGCCGGGCCTCGCCTTCCATGACGGTTCGCCGGTGACCTCGGAGGACGTGATCGCCTCGCTGCGCCGCTGGGGCAATCGCGATTCCATCGGGCGGCGCCTGATGGCGGCGACCGCGGAGCTGACGCCCGCCGGCGCGGATGGCTTCGTGCTCAAGCTGTCGCGCCCCTATGGCGGCGTGATCGAGGCACTGGGCAAGCCCTCGGTCCATGTGCCCTTCATCATGCCGGCGCGCATCGCCTCCGCGACGCCACCCGCGCAGCCGGTGTCCGAGATCATGGGCTCCGGCCCCTATGTCTTCCTGCGCGACGAATGGGTGCCGGGCGAGCGCACCTTCTTCCGCCGCAATGACCGCTACGTGCCGCGCAGCGAACCGGCGGACGGTCTGTCCGGCGGCAAGGTCGCGAAGATCGAGCGGGTCGAGATGATCACCATGCCCGACATCGCGCTGCGCGCGGCGTCGCTGCAGCAGGGCGAGGTGGACTATCTGGAATATGCGCCGGTCGACAACCTGCCGCGCATGCGCAGGGACCGGAACATCGTCATCTCGCAGGCTTCGGGCCAAGCGGAAATGATGTATGGCGTCAGCATCAACCACACCCAGCCGCCCTTCGACAATGTGCTGGTGCGCCGGGCGCTGCAGCAATGCCTGGACCGCACGGAGATCCTGGCCGGTGCGGGTTTCGCGGAGCTCGGCCGGCCGGACTGCACCTCGATGCTGATGTGCGGGACTCCCTTTTCGAGCGATCGCGGCACGGAGGCGATCGTGCGGCCGAGCCTCGACCGCGCCAAGGCCCTGCTGCGGGAGGCTGGCTACACCAATGAGCGCGTGGTGCTGATGCATCCGCTCGATTCCGCGCTGCTCAATCCCTTCGGGCTGGTGCTGATCGACCGTATGCGGCGCGCCGGCTTCAACGTGGATGTGCAGGGGTCGGACTGGTCGTCCATCGCGCAGCGCTGGGTGCAGCGCCAGCCACTCGACCGCGGGGGCTGGAGCGTGCTGCCGGTGGTCTATACGGGCTTCGACATGGCCGATCCTCTGTCGAATCTCGGCATCGGATTCAACTGCACGGGCAACCAGCCCTGGGGCTATTGCGAGGCGACGCTGACACCGCTGATCGAACGCTTCGAGGCAGAGAGCGATCCGGCGCAGCGGCGGGAACTTGCCGCGGAGATCAACCGGGTGGCGACCGAGCAGGTTACCTTCCCGATCGCCGGGCAGTTCCGGGCGCCGGCGGCGTGGCGTGCCGAATTGAAGGGCGTGATCGACTTCGGCTTCCCGGTGGTGTGGAACATCGAGCGCGGCTGAGGCCTTCGCTTGGTGCGCCATGTCCGGATCAGCGGCACTGATCCGGACAACGCGCACCGCGGCGCAACGCGGACATCCAGCCTCGCGGTCGCCCGCGGCGGGGTCGGTGGGCGACAGCATGGGCCGACCCTACGGGAAGGCCGGAACTCCTGGCCGGGAAGCTCCCAGGAGGCGGCGCTTCATGCCGGCGGAGGCAGGACGCGTGACGCAACGGGGCGTGCGATGGCCCGATTGCTCAGCTTGGCACAGCAAAGTCGCGTGGTCGCAGGCCGGCGTGAAAATAGGTGATCATCGAATAGATGTCGTAGACCGGCAGTCCGACGGCGCGCTGCAAGGCGGCGGCATAGGGCGGCATGTTGGTGCATTCCAGCACGATGGCGCCGACCTCCGGGTGCTGCGCGACCAGCGCCCGCCCCGCATCGAGGATATCCTGCTCGGCCAGGTCGACATCCATGTCGTCCTTCTCGCCCTTGATCAGCACGCGGAAGAACTCGCGCCCCGTCTCGGTGCCGACCACCGGGATATCGAGCGGCACGCCCGCGGCTTCGAGATGCCGCGGCGTCAGCGTCGATCCACTGACGGTCAGCAGGCCGACACACTTTCCGGGCGGCAGCATGGCCTGCACCCAGGGCACCTGCATCAGGGAACTGGTCGCGACCGGCACGCCGACCTCCGCCGCGATCTCCTTCTGGAACAGGGATAGGAAGCCGCAATTGGTGGTGATGGCCTCGGCGCCAAGGCGCACCAGTTCCTTCGCCCCGGCGAGGAAATCCGGCAGCAGCCCGGCCGCGCCGTTCAGCACCACCTTCTCCGGGCTTGCGCCACGCACGACATGATAGAGCACCGGGAACGGCCAGGTCCCGCCATTGCCCATGTCGCCATGGATGCGCGGGAAGCGCGCCTCCAGCATCAGGATTCCAAGAGGCGCGCCGTAGAGCGCCTTGCCACCACGGGCGATGCCGCGGGCCGGGCGGAGGGAGGCGGTGGGGTGCTGCGTCATGCCGGAGCCGTCTTGGAGTGGAGGGGCCCAGGTTAGGCCCGCGGCGCTTTCTCTTGAACTGTAGAACCGAGAGGGGCCGGGCTCTCCCCGCCAAAGGCTTTGCGGCCTTTGGCGGGGTGGCTTGGAGGGGCAGAGCCCCTCCAATCGCCCTCAGCGCCGCGCGGCGTCGTCCTCGCGCATCTCGAACCACATCGCGTTCAGCACCGCGAAGGCCGCGGCGAGCGGCAGGCCGAGCAGCCAGGAAAAATACCACATGGTCGTCTCTCCTTCTCTCGCGGGCGTTCAGTAGAGATGCCCGGCTTCCTGCCGGACATCCGATTCCGTCACCTTCCCCCACAGCACGCGATACACCCAGGCGGTGTAGGCGAGGACGATGGGCAGGAAGATCACGGTCACGACGAGCATGATGAACAGCGTCATGTGCGAGGAGCTGCTGTCCCACACCGTCAGGCTCGAACGCGGGTCGATCGACGACGGCAGGATGAAGGGGAACATCGCCACCCCCACCGAGGAGATCACCCCGAAGATCGACAGGCCTGAAGCGATGATGGGCAGCCCCTCGCTGCGGGTTCGCAGCGCCAGGCCGGCGAGCGCCGCACCCAGCAGGCCGAGCCCGGGCGCGATCCACAGCCAGGGCCAGACGGCGAAGTTCGCGAACCAGGCGCCCGGATCGTGCGCCACCTGCTTCGCCAGCGGGTTGGACGGGCCGTCCGTCACGATCGCGCTGGTGATGCGATAGCCGTCGATGAAGGACCACAACAGCAGCCCGGCCAGCGCGTAGAGCACCACCGTCAGCAGCGCCGCCAGCGATCCGAAGCGCCGCGCACGTTCGGCCACCATGCCATCGGCCTTCAGCGCCAGCCAGCCGCCGCCGTGCATGACCAGCATGGACACCGACAGCAGCCCACAGAGCAGCGCGAAGGGATTGAGCAGCCCGAAGAAGGACCCTTCGTAGAAGCTGCGCAGATCCTCATCCAGCCGGAAGGGCACGCCCTGCAGCACGTTGCCCACCGCGACGCCGAAGATCAGCGCCGGGACGAAGCCGCCGACGAACAGCGCCCAGTCCCAGTTGTTGCGCCAGCGCGCGCTGTCGCGCTTGCTGCGATACTTGAAGCTGACGGGCCGCAGGATCAGCGCCGCCAGCACCACGAACATCGCCAGGTAGAAGCCCGAGAAGGACACCGCGTAGAGCGGCGGCCAGGCGGCGAAGATCGCGCCGCCGCCCAGGATGAACCACACCTGGTTGCCTTCCCAGACAGGCCCCACCGTGTTGATGGCCACGCGCCGTTCGACGTCGTTCCGCGCCACGAAGGGCAGCAGCGCGCCGACCCCCATGTCGAAGCCGTCCGTCGCCGCGAAGCCGATCAACAGCACGCCGAGCAGCACCCACCAGATCAGGCGGAGGGTCTCATAGTCGATCAGGGTATGGAGGATCATCTCGGCTCACTCCGCGGGCAGGATGCCGCGCATGGGCGCGACATTGGGGAGGGGTGCGGGCCCGACGAGATCGGCCTCCGGCGGTGGCCCCTTGCGGATGGCACGCACCATCAGCGTCATCTCGATGACGAAGAGGACGCTGTAGATGATGATGAAGCCGCACAGCGTCAGCAGCACCTGGGTGATGCCGAGGCTCGACACCGCGACCGCCGTGGGCAGCATGCCTTCGATGATCCAGGGCTGGCGGCCGACCTCGGCGACGATCCAGCCCGCTTCGGCGGCGATCCACGGCAAGGGGATGGAGAAGACCGCCATCCACAGCAGAAAGCGATACCGGTCCAGCTTCTGCCACGCCGACAGCAGGAAGAAGGTGGCGAGCAGCGCGATGAAGTAGAAGCCGAGCCCGACCATCACGCGGAAGGACCAGAAGAGCGGCGCCACCGGCGGCACCAGATCCCAGGCGGCGGCTTCGATCTGCGCGTCTGTCGCCTTGCGAGGATCGTCAGTGTGGCGCAGCAGCAGGAAGGCATAGCCGAGATTGTTGCCATTCGCCTCGAAGGCCTCGCGCACGGAGGCCGGCACGTTCTCGGCACCGCGCGCGGCGCGGATCTGCTGCAGGGCGTCATAGGCGATGATGCCGTTGCGCACGCGGGCCTGCGCCCGCTCCACCAGTTCGCGAATGCCCGGGATCGGCGTGTCGAGCGATCGCGTCGCGATCAGCCCCAGCGCCCAGGGAATCTGGATGATGTGATGCGTCTCGCGCGCTTCCTGGTTGGGGAAGCCGAGCAGGGTGAAGGAGGCCGGCGCCGGCTCGGTCTCCCACATGCCCTCGATCGAGGCGAGCTTCATGCGCTGATGCTCGGTGGTCAGGTAGCCGCTCTCATCGCCCAGCACGACGACCGACAGGGAGGAGAGCAGCCCGAAGGAGGCCGCCACCGCCATGGACCGCTTGGCGAGCGCAATATGCCGCCCCTTCAGCACGTACCAGGAGGAGACGCCGAGCACGAAGATCGAAGCGGTGACGTAGCCCGCCGAGACGGTGTGCACGAACTTCGCCTGCGCCACGGGGTTGAACAGCACCTCGTAGAAGCTGGCGACCTCCATGCGCATGGTGGCCGGGTTGAACACGCTGCCGACCGGGTTCTGCATCCAGCCATTGGCGATCAGGATCCACAGCGCCGACAGGTTCGACCCCGCCGCCACCGCCCAGGTCGCGGCCAGGTGGCCACGCTTGGACATCCGGTCCCAGCCGAAGAAGAACAACCCGACGAAGGTCGCCTCCAGGAAGAAGGCCATCAGCCCTTCGATGGCCAGCGGCGCGCCGAAGATGTCGCCGACATAGTGGCTGTAGTAGCTCCAGTTCATGCCGAACTGGAATTCCATGGTGATGCCGGTGGCGACGCCGAGGACGAAGTTGATGCCGAACAGCGTGCCCCAGAACTTGGTCATCTCCTTCCAGATGGGACGGTCGGTCATCACATAGACCGTCTCCATGATGGCGAGGATGATGGACAGGCCGAGCGTCAGCGGCACGAAGAGGAAGTGGTACAGGGCCGTCATCGCGAACTGAAGTCGCGACAGACTGACGATGTCGAGCTCCATGCGGCGTGCCGGGCTGCGCCGGCCTCCCCAACGGAGGTTCGCGTCGCGCAGGATCACGCGGCGCGGCGCAGCGACGGCTCAGCCCGGACGCAAAGCGTCAAGTGCCACAGCGAAGCCAGCCTCGCCACGACGCCATATGCCCGTTACCCGACCACTCTCAAGACGGATGAGCCGATCGGCCCATTCTGCCTCGCGCCTCATATGCGCGATGATGAATATAGCCACTTCACCGCGCTTGGCCATGATCTGCGTCAAGATTCCCTGTGCAGTCGCAGCATCGAGTGCCTCGGTGGGTTCATCGAGCAACAGCAACGGTGCCTGGCGCAACAGCAGTCGCGCCAGGGCGAGGCGCCGCTGCTGGCCGACGGAAAGTCCTGCGCCACCTTCGCCGAGAGGCGTATCCAGGCCCCGCGGCAGCGCCTGCACCACACCGTCCAGCCCCGCTTCGCGCAAGGCCCGCCAGAGTGCCGCATCTTCGGCATCTGGTCGGGCCAACAGCAGATTGCCCCGCACGGTATCGTGAAAGAGGTCCACGCGCTGGCTCAGCAGTGCGTGCGGGAGGACCGCGATCGTGCCGGCATCGGGCTGTGCCTCGCCACTCAGCAGCGCGAGCAGGCTCGATTTGCCCGCACCGCTTGGCCCGGTGACAGCGACGCATTCGCCCGCCGCGACGTCCAAGTCGAACCCGTCAAACAAGGGCTGTGCGGCGCCCGGCGGCGTGTAACGCAGGCCGGCCAGACGCAGGGCCAGGCCCAGCGGCGGTTCCGGAAGGCGCGATGGCGCGATGACATCGAGCGCCGGCGCCAAACGCTGCGCTGCCCGCGCGCTGCGGCCGAGTTCGATCGCCCCGCGGCGCAGGGCTGCGAAGGGTTCCAGCGCCGCAAGCGCCACCAGCAGCACCAGCGCGGCCTGCGGGGCGGACAGCGCGCCGCCCTCGGCCAACCCGGCCGTCGCCAGCGCCGCGCCGCCCAGCAGGGCCGCCCCGGTCAGGCCGAAGCCCAGGCCAGCCAGCGTCTCCAACCGATGCAGCGCGTCCTCGGCAGCCGCGAGGCGCTGCTCGGCGGCGTCCATCGCGTCGGCCTGCGCGCCGAGCCGGCCGGCCATGACCAGCGCCACCTGCCCGGCTACGAGATCAACCGCCCGCACCCGCAGCGCCTCAAGCGCCGCAGCACGCCGGCGCGAAGCCTGTTCGGCTGCGCCGGCCAGCCACAGCGGCAAGCCGAAACCCGTCGCGAGCAGCACCAGCGCCACCGCCACCCCGAGCGCCGCATCGAGCATCGCGAGCGCGCCCCCGACGGCCAGTGCCGTGACCGCCGCCGCCGCGCCCGGCACGACGAGCCGCAGATAGACAGCATCCAGCGCATCGACATCGGACGACAGGCGGAACAACAGGCGCGCCGGCCGCGCCGCGAGTGCGCGGGCGGTGCCGGGCACGGCATGGCCACGGAACAGCCTTTCCCGCAATCCGGCCAGCAGCGCGAGCGTCGCATCGTGCGCTACCACACGCTCGCCATAGCGCGCGGCCGTGCGCAGGATCGCCAGGAAGCGGATTCCCGCGCCGGGCATGAAGACGTCGAAGACCAGCGCCGCCGCCGGAACCAGCCCGGCCAGCGCCGTCGCGGTGATGAACCAGCCGGACAGGCCCAGAAGCGCGACGCCCGCCAGGATAGCGAGCGCCGCGAGCATCGCGCCGAGCGCCATGGCCGCGCCCCGTTCCGCGATGAACAGCCCCAACACGCGGCGCAGCGGTGCGAAGCGCCTCATGACAGCTGCACCACCCGATCCATGTGCGCAGCCAGCACCGGATCATGCGTCGCGACCACGAGGGTGCGACCCTCAGCGGCTGCCAGCAGCGCGTGGATGACATCCGCCGCGGTGTCGGCATCGAGATGCGCGGTCGGCTCGTCCGCGAGGATCAGCGTGGCCTCCGGCGCCACGATGGCGCGTGCGAGGCCGAGGCGCAGCGCCTCGCCGCCCGACAGGCCGGCGCCATCTTCGCCGACCGGACGCGTCATGGGCAGGCCGGGCAGCAGGATACGGCGCACGGCCTCGGCATTCAGATCCCGCCGACCGAGCAGGATGTTCGCCCGCAGGCTGCCGGCGAAAAGTGCGGGGTTCTGGCCGAGCCACGCGATGCGACACCGCAGCCGCGCCGCGCTGTCGGGCGTGAGAGGTGTCTCGCCGATGTGGATCGTGCCGGCCTCGGGCAATGCGAGCCCCGCCAGCACCGCCAACAGTGTGGATTTCCCCGCCCCTGACGCGCCAAGCAGCGCCACGCGCTCGCCCGCCGCGACCTGCAGGGCGAAGCCATTGAAGATCGGCCGTGCCGCGCCCGGATAACGGAAGACAAGATCCTTTGCCATGAGGCCCGGCGCCGCCGAGGCAAGCATCGGCGGGACGGCGGTAAGGGCGTCCGGCAGGGCAAGCTCGGGCGGCGCGGCGAGGTCGCGTAGCGCCGCCTGCGCGGCCTCGCCGGCGGCTCGGTCATGCCAGGCGGCGGCAAGGTCGCGTAGCGGCTCGAAAAAGGCTGGGGCCAGCAGCAGCACGAAGAGCCCCGCACCGAGCGACATGGTCCCGCCCCAGGCCCCGAATCCCAGCGTGCCGAGCAGGTGGAACCCGACATAGACGGCGACCATGGCGACGCCGAGCGACGCGAACAGCTCCAGCACCGCGGAGGAGAGAAAGGCTATGCGCAGCACCGCCATGCTGCGCGTCCGCAGCGCCTCGGCCGCGGCGCGCAGGCGCCGCGCCGTCGCATCGACGGCATCATAGGCGCGGATGGTCGGCAGGCCGCGCAGACGGTCGAGCAGCAACCCGTTCATGCTGCCGATCTCGAGCATCTGCGCCTCGCTCGCTACCTTCGCGCGCAGGCCGATCAGCGCCATGAACAACGGGATGAGCGGCGCGGCGACGAGCAGGATCAGCGCGGCCAGCCAGGATTGCGTCAGCACGGCCAGCAACAGCACGGGCGGAACGACGGTGACGCGCAGCCGCGCGGCACGATAGCGCAGCAGATAGGGAAGCACTGCCTCGGCTTGCTCGCATACCGCCGCCGCTGCGGCGCCGGATGCCGGCCGCCCGGCATCGAGCGGCGAACGGGCGGCGAGGCTTGCGACCGCGTCGCGGCGCAGGCCTGTCAGCGATGCGCGTGCCGCCCGGAACAGGCGACGCGATCCCACGGCGTCCACGGCGGTGCGCAGCGCACCCAGGGCGACGATGCCGAAGGCAGGCAGGACGGCCGCCGCGGCACCCTCGCCCCGCGCGATGCCATCGACGACCAGGGCGAGCAGCGCGGCTTGCGGGATCCAGACCAATGCCGCGATCGTCTGAAGCCAGGCGCCGGAAGACAGGCCGGACACGAAGGTCCGGTGCGGCGGGGCTGGTCCATCAGACATGGCGCAGGATTAGGCGCTTGCCCGCGCCGGCTCAACCGCAGGGCTAGCCGGGGGCCAGGTAGGCCGCGATGCGCGCCTTGAGTCCCGGGCGAGCCGCGGAACGGACCAGTTCGGCGAGGTCTGCAGCATCCTGGTCCGCGCTCAGCACGCGGTACAAGGCGGCACGGCTCGTCGCATCCAGGGCCGAGGCCGCCGCCGCGGTTGCGTCGATCACCGCCGGCCAGTCCTCCGGCGGCGCAACGCGTTGCACGAAGCCCATGGCCTGCGCCTCGGCCGCGTCGAAGGTGGTGGAGTCCTCCAGGATCCGCGCTGCCTTCTCCGCCCCTACGATGGCCCCGAAGCGCCGCGTGCCGAGCACCAGGCCGAAGCGCAGCCCCGGCATGCGGAAGGTCGCATCGGGCGCCGCGACGCGGTGCCGGCACGCGGCGAAGAGATCCACGCCCGCGCCGAAATTGCGCCCCTGCGCCAGCCCCAGCGTCAGGCAGGGCGAGGCGGCTACGGCCTGCAACAGCATCTCGATGCGCACGAAGCGCAGCAGCAGGTCGCCCTCGCTCTGCGTCTCGACGTCGGCGAAGTCGAAGCCGGCGCTGAAGCCGCGGCCCTCGCCGCGGAAGACGAGCATCCTTGCCCGCTGCGCATGCGCCTCGGCGACCCCGTCGAGCAACCCGTCCACCAGCGCGGCTGACAGCGCGTTGCGCTTCTCCGGCCGGTTCAACGTGAAGATCCAGATGCCGTCGCGCTGCTCGATGCGCAGTGGAGCGGCCGCGGCCAGTGAGAGTTCCATTCAAGCGTCCTTTCGTCAGCCCGCCGCAGAGTTACGCGTATAACCGAGGGCGGCCGACAGCCGCCTCGCGGCCTGCACCACGCGCGGCGCGAGTGCCGCCATCCGCTCGGCCGTCAGTCGGTTGAGCGGGCCGGAAATGCCCAGCGCTGCGACCGGCCGTTCGAGGCCGTCGAAGACCGGTGCCGCCACGCCGCCGACATCCTCGCGCCATTCACCGCGATTCACCGCATAGCCGATGTCCCGGGCCTTGCTCAGTTCCTCGCGCAACTGCATCGGATCGGTGATGGTCGCGGCGGTGAAGCCGGGCAGTTGCGCCGGTAGGCGATCGAGACGCGCGGCGCTTTCGGTCGCGAGCAGCGCCTTGCCGGTCGCGACCGCATGGGCCGGCGCGCGGCCGCCGACGACGGTATAGGCGCGGACCGCATGCTCGCTGTCGATCTTGTCGACATAGACGACCTCAAGCTGGTCCAGCACCGAGAGGTGGATGGTCTCGCCCGTCGCCCGCGCCAGACAGGCCATGAAAGGCGGTGCGAGCCGGCGGACGTCGAGGCGGTTCAACTGCTTCAGGCCGAGCGCGAACATCTTCAGTGTCGCGCGGTAGCTGCCCTGGACGGTGTCGCGCTCGACATAGCCGGCGTGGATCAGGGTCTGGAGGGTGCGATGCGCGTTGCTGCGGCTGAGGCCGACGCGCGCGGCGAGATCGTCGATGACGCGAAGCTCGCCCTGGGCTTCGGCGATGGCTTCGAGGACGGACAGTCCCTTCAGCAACGTCTTGTCCATCGTCGGACACGCATCCCCTCAAACCCGGCCCAGCCGTGCATCGGCTTTGACAGGCGATATCGTCCGAGACAGATTGGGTCAACGTCTTTCGGGATCATGTTCCCATTATTCGGGATGCCCGGAAAGGCCGAGACACCAAGCTCCCGGGAGTAGGACGCCGCCATGAGCATCACCAAGCTGCGCGATTTCGTCGTCGCCATGACGCGGGCGGCCGAGACCACGCCGCCGGGCGCACCCCTGATGGAGGCCGCACGGCCACTGCTGCGCCGCCTCGTCGCGCAGGATGACTGGCTGCCGGAAGCCTGTGCGGCGCCGGATGCGCAGTACTATCGGCAGTACCTCCTGCACTGCGATCCGCTGGAGCGCTTCTCCCTGGTCAGCTTCGTCTGGGGGCCGGGGCAGAAGACCCCGATCCACGACCACACGGTCTGGGGCCTGATCGGCATGCTGCGGGGTGCGGAGATCGAGACGAGCTTCCGGCGCAACGACGATGGCTCGCTCTCGGTGCAGGGCGAGCCACATCGGCTGGAACCGGGCGACATCGGCGCAGTCTCGCCCGAGATCGGCGACGTGCACCAGGTCGCCAATGCCTTCGACGACCGGGTGTCGATCAGCGTGCATCTCTACGGCGGCAATATCGGTGCCGTGTCGCGTCACGTTTTCGACATGGCGGGCGCCGAGAAGACCTTCATTTCCGGCTATTCGGACGCGGTCATCCCCAATCTCTGGGACCGGTCGCGGGAGATGGCGCGCTGATCACCGTCACACGGCACGTTGCATACAACAGGCGTGCCGCATTGCCTGTCCGATGAAAACGCCCTGAATATGTCGACGGTCATCGAGGTGGGGCGATGGATATCGACGAGATCGGCTATCTGGGCGTGTCGGAACTGCACGCGCTCTATCGGGCGCGGAAGCTGTCGCCGGTGGAGGTCGCCAAGGCGGTTCTCGACCGCATCGAGCGGATCGAACCCAACGTCAACGCCATGATGCGCCTGACGCCGGAGCACGCGCTGGATGCGGCGCGGCGGTCCGAAGCGGTGTACCTGCAGTGCGACACGCCCCGGCTTCTCGAGGGCATTCCCGTCACCATCAAGGACCTGCAGCATACCAAGGGTGTGCAGACGGATTTTTCCACCGTCATCATGCAGGGCACGATTCCGGATGTGGACGCGCCCTGCGTCAGCCGGCTGCTCGCGGCGGGCGGGATGATGATGGGCAAGACGACCTCGGCCGGGGAGTGGGGCTGGAAGGGCGTCAGCCAGGCGATGATTTCCGGCATCACGCACAATCCCTGGGGCAAGGGGCTGAATGCGGGGGCGTCCTCCTCCGGTGCCGGCGTCGCGGCGGCCTGCGGCTATGGGCCGTTGCACCAGGGCGGCGACGGCGCGGGGTCGATCCGCATGCCCGCGCATTTCTCGGGCGTCTATGGGCTGAAGCCGACACATGGGCGCGTGCCGAACTGGCCAGTGTCGAACAACGACAACGCGACGCATATGGGGCCGCTGACGCGCACGGTGGAAGACGCCGCGCTGATGACCCAGGCGATGGCCGGGCCGCATCCATGGGATTTCACCTCCCTTGAAGCGCCGCCGGAGGACTACGCCTCGAAGCTCAAGGCCGCGTCGATGAAGGGCAAGCGCATCGCCTATTCGCGCGACCTCGGCCATGCGCGCGTCGATCCGGAGATCACCGAGGCGATCGAGCAGGCGGTGAAGGTCTTCGAGGAGATGGGCGCAATCATCGAGGAGGTGACGCCCGCCTGGGGACCGCTCGGCCCCGAACTCGCGCGCTTCTTCTGGCCGGCCACCTTCTCCGGCCGCATCGAGAGCCTGCCCAAGTTCGAAAGCGGCATGGATCCGGGCTTCGTGGCGATGATCAAATACGCCTCGGCTTTCACCGCGCCGCAGTTCATGCAGATGCGGGCGCGCCGCTTCGCCTACATCCAGCAGATCCACGAATTCATGGAAGGCTACGATTTCCTTCTTTCGCCAGCCGTCAGCGTGGCAGCCTTCCCCGCGGACAAGCTGCAGCCGGCGCATTGGCCGCAGCATGAATGGGATTGGCTGATGTGGGCGGAATTCTCCTACCCCTTCAACTGGTCGGGCAATCCGGCGGCGAGCATCCCCTGCGGCTTCACCCCCGCCGGCCTGCCGGTCGGGCTGCAGATCGTCGGCCGGCGCTTCGACGATCTCGGCGTGCTTCAGGCCTCCGCCGCCTTCGAGGAAGCGCGCCCCTGGGCCGATAAGAGGCCACCCCTCGCGCAGTAATCACCCCACCATCACCGGAGAGTGCGTGCCATGAAGCGTCGAGACTTCCTTGCCACCGCCGCGGCCGGCGCCGCCTCACTCTCCGCCCCGGCCGGGGCGCAGCAGCGCAAGGTGGTGAAGTTCGTCCCGCAATCGGATCTGGCGCTGCTGGATCCGGTTTTCACCACGGGCCTCGTCACCCGCAATCACGGCTTCCTCGTCTTCGACCAGCTCTACGGCCTCGACGACAGCTTCATGCCGCAGCCGCAGATGGTCGAAGGCCATGTCATCGAGAATGACGGCAAGACCTGGAAGCTGACGCTGCGTGACGGGCTGCGCTTTCATGATGGCACGCCGGTACTCGCGCGCGACGCAGTGGCGAGCATCAATCGCTGGATGCAGACGGATGCCTTCGGCCAGACGCTGCGCGCCGCGACGGAGGAACTGAGCGCTCCGTCCGACAAGGTCATCCAGTTCCGGCTGAAGAAGCCCTTTCCGCTGCTGCCGACCGCCCTCGCCAAGCCCTCCGCCTTCTGCCCGGTGATGCCGGAGCGCCTGGCCTCCACGCCGGTCAACGTGCAGGTCACCGAAATGGTGGGCAGCGGCCCCTTCCGCTACATCGCCAGCGAGCGCGTCGCCGGGTCGCGCAACGTCTATGAGAAGTTCGACGGGTATGTGCCGCGGTCCTCGGGGACGCCGAGCTTCGCCGCCGGGCCGAAGATCGTCCATATCGACCGCGTGGAATGGTTGACCATTCCCGACGCCGCAACCGCCGCTGCCGCACTTCAGGTCGGCGAGGTCGACTGGTGGGAGCAGCCCCAACCCGACCTGATTCCGCTGCTGCGGCGCCACCGCGACATCCTTGTCGAGGCGAAGGAACGCGGCGGGCTGATGGGCATGATCCGCTTCAACCACCTCGTCCCGCCCTTCGACAATCCGGCGATCCGTCGCGCCTTCCTCGCCGGGGTCAACCAGACCGAATACATGCAGGCCGTGATGGGCGAGGAGCGGTCGCTGTGGAACGACCGTTGCGGCTTCTTCCTGCCCGGCAGCCCGCTCGCGACCGAGGCCGGGCTTGAGGTGATGACTGGCCCGCGGTCCTTCGACAAGGTCAAGCGCGACCTGGAAGCGGCCGGCTACAAGGGCGAGCGCGTCGTCTTCGTGGTGCCGACCGACCTGCCTTCGCTGAACGCGATGAGCCAGCTCGCCGCCGACATGTTCCGCAAAGTCGGGGTGAACCTCGACTACCAGGCGCTCGATTGGGGCACGGTGCTGCCGCGGCTGGCGAACAAGGAAGGGCTCGACCGCGGCGGCTGGTCCGTGTGGTGCAACTACATCCCCGGCATCATCGCCACATCCCCGGCGACGCAATCCTATGTGCGCGGGCTGGGGCGTAATGGACCCTTCGGCTGGCCGGAATCGGCGCGGATCGAGGCATTGCGCGACGAGTTCATGGATGCCGATACGCTGGCAGACCAGCAGCGCATCTGCCGCGACATCCAGATGCAGGCCTGGCAGGACGTGCCCTACATCCCGACGGGAGCCTGGATGCAGCCCTTCGCCTTCCGGCGGTCCATCACGGACATGCTCAACGGCTTTCCGCTGTTCCACAACATCCGGAAGGCATGAGTTCCGCGCAAGGCGGCGCCGTGCGGCGCCGCCGGCGTGGCATCACACGTCCAGGTTCGCGACCTTCAGCGCATTCCCCACGATGAAATCGCGGCGCGGTTCCACCAGATCGCCCATCAGCGTCGAGAAGACCTGCTCCGCATCCTCGACATCCTCGATGCGCACCTTCAGCAGCGTGCGCGCCGCGGGATCGAGCGTCGTCTTCCAGAGCTGATCCGGGTTCATCTCACCCAGACCTTTGAAGCGCTGGATGGCCAGGCCCTTGCGCCCTTCCGTGATCAGCCGGTCGAAGGCCTGCATGGGACCCTGCACCGGATGTTCCTGCGAGCCCAGGATCAGTCGCGCCGGCTCGGCCGCGGCGAAGTCCCGCGCCAGCCGGTCGCGCCGTTCATCGAGCCAGCGCCCATCCGCGCTGCGCAGCGCGGTGGCATCCAGCGTGTGGCGTTCGGTCACGCCGCGCACGGTGCGCGCCAGGGTCAGCCCGGTCTCGTCCAGGGCCGCCACCCAGCCACGCTCATTCTCCGGCGCCAGCGCGTTCAGCCGGGCCGACAGCGCCTGGGCAGCAGCGGCGGCGCGCGCCCCATCCAGCGTCAACGCGCCGGTCACCGCGGCCTGCTCGATGAGCTCCGCCGGCACGGTCGCCGCCAGGCGCCGGATGCGCCCTGCCGCCTGGCGATGGAATTCCTGCTCGGCCCGCAGATCATCGGCGGTCAGCAGCCGCCCGTCGAAGAAGCGCAGCGATGCCCCCGACAGCGCCTTCTCGATCAGGAAGTCCTCGAGCGCGCGATCGTCCTTCAGGTAGCGCTCCTCATTCCCGCGCTTGGCGCGATAGAGCGGCGGCTGGGCGATGTAGAGATATCCGCGCGCGATCAGTTCCGGCATCTGCCGGAAGAAGAAGGTCAGCAGCAGGGTGCGGATATGGGATCCGTCGACATCCGCGTCGGTCATGATGACGATGCGGTGGTAGCGCAGCTTGGCGACGTCGAAGCCGCCTTCGCTGGGCTCGGCGCGACCGATGCCGGTGCCCAGGGCGGTGATCAGCGTGCCGATTTCCTGGCTGCCGAGCATGCGGTCGAAGCGCGCGCGCTCGACGTTCAGGATCTTGCCCTTGAGCGGCAGGATGGCCTGGAAGGCACGGTCGCGCCCCTGCTTGGCGGAACCGCCTGCCGAATCACCCTCGACGATGAACAACTCGGCCTTGGAGGCGTCGCGTTCCTGGCAATCGGCGAGCTTGCCGGGCAGGGAGGAGATGTCGAGCACGCCCTTGCGCCGCGTCAGCTCGCGCGCCTTGCGCGCCGCCTCGCGCGCCGCCGCGGCGTCGAGGATCTTGCCAACGACGTCCTTGGCTTCCTTCGGATGCGTCTCGAACCAATGGGTCAACGCGTCGGCGACGGCGGCCTGGACTACGGGCTGCACTTCCGAGGAGACGAGCTTCTCCTTGGTCTGGCTGCTGAACTTCGGGTCCGGCACCTTCACCGACAGCACGGCGGTGATGCCCTCGCGCATGTCCTCGCCGGCGAGGTTCACCTTGTCCTTCTTGCTCGCCAGCCCTTCGGCGACCTTGCCCACCACGCGCGTCAGCGCCTGGCGGAAGCCGGCCAGATGCGTGCCGCCATCCCGCTGTGGGATGTTGTTGGTGAAGCACAGCATCGTCTCGTGATAGCTGTCGTTCCAGCGGATCGCGAGTTCGACGCGGATGCCGTCCTGATCCTTCGACACCACGCTGATCGGGGCCGAGAAGACCGGGTTCTTGCCCTTGTCGAGCCATTCGACAAAGGCGACCAGGCCGCCATCGTAGTGGAAGGCGACTTCCTGCGGCTCGGCGCTGCGTTCGTCGCGCAGCACGATCTTCAGGCCCGAATTGAGGAAGGCGAGTTCGCGCAGCCGGCGTTCCAGCACGGCGAATTCGAACTCAGTCCGCGTGAAGGTCAGGGCCGATGGCTTGAAGACCACCTGCGTACCCGTCGGCTGGTCAGAGGCGCCAACCACCATGCAGGGCTGCACCGTGTCGCCATGCTCGAAGCGCAGGAAATGCTCCCTGCCCTCGCGCCAGATGCGCACCTCCATCCATTCTGAGAGCGCATTGACCACGGCCGCACCGACGCCGTGCAGGCCGCCCGAGACCTTGTAGGAATTCTGGTTGAACTTGCCGCCGGCGTGCAGGCGCGTCAGCACGACCTCGGCCGCCGAGACGCCTTCCTCCGGGTGGATGTCGACCGGAATGCCGCGCCCGTCGTCGCGCACCGTCACCGAGCCATCGCCGTTCAGCGTGACGTGACACAGCGTGGCGAAGCCTGCCTGCGCCTCGTCCACGGCGTTGTCGATGATCTCGAAGGCCATGTGGTGCAGGCCCGAGCCGTCATCGGTGTCGCCGATATACATGCCGGGCCGCTTCCGCACGGCTTCAAGGCCACGGAGGACGGTGATGGAGGCGCTGTCGTAGGCGTCGTGTTCGGGACGCGCGGGCTCGCTCATGCGGCGCGCTTGCTCCTGCTGTGGAAAGGGGGTGTGAAGCGTCTCTGCAATATAGGGTTTTCCGCCCGTCAAGGCGACCCGCATTCGCCTTCCGGAACGAGGATTCCGGGCTGTGCCCGGAAGCGGTCGGCGATGCCCTGAAGGGGGCGGAAAACCTCGGGATCCGTGCCGGTCAGGAAGGCCTGCGCGGGCAGGGCGGCCAAGGCGGCGAACAGGGCTTCCCGCCGGGTCGCGTCCAGATGCGCCGCGACCTCGTCCAGCAGCAGCATCGGCGCGAAGCCGCGGGCCTCGGCGATCAGCGCCGCATGGGCGAGGACGGTCGAGATCAGCAGGGCCTTCTGCTCCCCGGTCGAGCACAGCTCCGCCGGCTGGTCCTTGGGCAGGTGGATCAGTGCCATGTCGGCGCGATGGGCGCCGCGCGCGGCCCCGCCGGCCGCGGCGTCGCGCCGGCGATCGGCGGCCAGGGCCGCGCGTAGGGCGTCTTCCACGGCCAGGGCGGGCTGCTCGGCCAGCGCTTCGGCGATCGGGCAAACCAGCACCATCCGTGCGGCCGGAAAGGCTCCTGTGGCGGCCCCCGAGGCCATCACCGCATTCAGCCGGGATACCAGCGCGCGTCGGGCGGCCGTGGCGGCCACGGCATGGCGGGCCATGGCATCCTCCAGCCCAGCCAGCCAACCCGGATCAGCCCGACCACCCGCCAGCAGGCGGTTGCGCTGGGCCATGGCCTCGTCGTGCGCGGCGACCTCCCGCGCGTGGGTCGGTTCCAGAGCCCAGACCAGACGGTCGAGGAAGCGCCGGCGGCCCGAGGTGCTTTCCTGGAACAACCGGTCCATCTGCGGAGTCAACCAGACCGCTGCGACGTGGTCGGCGAGATCCGCCTGGACCCGCACCGGCTGGCCGTCCAGGCGAAACTGACGGCGATCGGACGACCCCCCCGGGTCGGCACCCGTGCCGATGTCGAAATTGCCTTGGGGCGTCGCGAAGCGGCCCGCCGCGGCCCAGGGCTGCGCCACGGCATCCACTCGCCGACCGAGTTCGCTCATCCGTGCCCCGCGCAATCCACGTCCGGGACCGAGCAGGGAGATGGCTTCCAGAAGGTTGGTCTTTCCCGCACCGTTCTCGCCGGCAATGACGACGACCGGCGCGTCGAAACGGGCGTCCAGGGATGCCCAGGAGCGGAACTCGGTCAGGCGAAGACGAATGAGGCGGAGCACGGGGGTCAGATGGTCGGGCCAGGGCGCAATTGGAGGGGCTCCGCCCTTCCAAACCACCCCGGCAAAGGCCGAAACGCCTTTGCAAGGCTCGACTTGGTGCCGAGCATCACTGGCAAAACCAACGCCGAAACCTGCACTTGCACACGAGGCGCGCTGGGGGCAGCGGCAGGGAAGTCGCGCCCAGCACCGAAAGTCCCCGGTCCAGGTACCATCGGTGGTCCAGAGGGGCAGAGCCCCTCCGATTTCGGCTCCCGCGGTACCTTCCGGCTCATCAGCAAGGCCTTCGGCAACCGATGGCTGGCGACGAGCACGACGGCACCGCCACCAGCGGGGGCAACCACCAGGCTTGGCGCCAGATCGAGGTTTCCAAAGGCCTTTCGGCCTTTGGTGGGGCGGGGTTCGGGGAGGGGCAAAGCCCCTCTCCGGTCGGCCGAGACGCTCGGCGCCGCCCCGCTCACACCCGCATCGGCATCAGCACATAGAGCGCTTCCGGCTTCGCCTCGTCCTTCACGATGGTCGGCGCGGCGCCGTCGGCGAAGAGGAACTCCATCTTCTCGCCGATCTGCGCCGTGATGTCGGTCAGGTAGCGCGCCTGGAAGCCGATCTCGAGCGGGCTGCTCTCATAGGACACGGTGTCCGCGTCCAGCTCCTCCTGCGCCTGGCCCTGTTCGGGGCTGGCGGCGGACAGCAGCAGGTTGTTGCGCGAGATGGACAGCTTCACCGGCCGCGACCGTTCGGAGGAAATCGCCGCGACGCGCGCGACCGCTTCCTCGAAATCCTTCTTCGGCACGGTCAGCTTCTTGTCGTTGCCGCGCGGGATGACGCGTTCGTATTCCGGGAAGGTGCCGTCGATCAGCTTGGATGTCAGCGCGACGGTGCCGAGGCCGAAGCGGATCTTGGTGTCGGACAGGCGGATCTCGATCTCGTCCTGCGTCTCGTCAGCCAGCTTGCGGACTTCCTGCACCGTCTTGCGCGGAATGATCACGCCGGGCATGCCCTTGGCACCATCCGGCAGCGGCTCCTCCACGCGGGCGAGGCGGTGGCCGTCCGTCGCCACGGCGCGCAGCACGGGCGCGCCCTCGGCCTCGGCCGCATGCAGATAGATGCCGTTGAGGTAGTAGCGGGTTTCCTCGGTGCTGATGGCGAAGCGCGTGCGGTCGATCAGGTCGCGCAGCACGCCGGCCTTGATGCTGAACTTCGTGGGCAGCTTGCCCTCGGTCATGGAGGGGAAGTCGTCGACCGGCAACACGGCCAGCGAGGTGTTGAACTTGCCAGCACGCAGCGTCAGCGGCCCGTCCCCGCCGCCGTGGTCGAGCTCGACCCGCGCGCCGTCGGGCAGCTTGCGGACGATCTCGTAGAGTGTCGCCGCCGGTGCCGTGGTGCGGCCGCCGCGCGGCACGGTCACGCCGGCCACTTCCTCGACCACCGCGATTTCCATGTCGGTCGCGGTCAGCGTCAGGCTGCCCTCGGTCTTCGCGTCCAGCAGCACATTCGCCAGGATGGGGATGGTGTTGCGGCGTTCGACCACGCTCTGCACATGCGCAAGAGCCTTCAGCAGTACCGCCCTGTCCACCGTGAACTTCATCGCAGCCCGACGTCCCGATCCGTTAAGGGGCAACCGCCGCGTGCCCGGCGGGGGCCGGGTGCGGGGTCGCCGATGTCCCCTGCCCGACGGCCCCGGATGGGGCCGCGAATCGGCCCGCAAGGCCGGATGCCGAGGGGGCCGCACCATATCAGCGCGATTCCGGCGGGGAAAGGCGGGAAAGCAAAGGCCCTGCATGGCGGAAATCCGCGGCTTTTCGGGCGCAGGACCCAGGGACGGAAGGCAGGCGCTTCCGCAGCCGGCGCCGCTACCGGCCGACCCCAACCCGCGCCACGCTGACCAAGGCCGCGATGGCCGCGAGGCTCGCCCCAGTCGCCAGAGCCAGGCTCGTTCCGTCCGGCGCGAAGCGCGACAGCAGCAGCGCGACCAGGGCCGCGCCGGTGCTCTGGCCGAAAAGCCGGGCCGTGCTGCTCATGCCGCCGGCTGCACCGCTGCGGCTGCGCGGGGCCGCGCCCAGCAGCGTCCGGTTGTTTGGGGTCTGGAAGAAGCCGAAGCCCGCCCCGCACAGGGCCATGCGCCAGGCGATGTCGGCCGCACCGGCATGCTCCGGCGCCAGATACAGCATCAGCATCCCGAGCGACATGGTGGCGAGGCCGAGAAAGCCGAGCCATCCCGCCGTGAAGTGCTCCGTCAACCGGCCGGCCAGGGGCGCGGCCACCGCCACGGCCATCGGCCAGGGCATCATGAGCAGACCCGTGCTCTCTGCCGGGAAGCCGAGCACGTCATGCAGATGGAAGGGCAACGAGACGAAGGCCAGCATCTGCACTGTGAAGCAGGCGACGGAGGTGCAGACCGACAGCGCGAAGATCGGCCGCCGCAGCAGGTCGATCGGCACGAGCGGTGCTTCCTCCTGGCTCTGCCGGCGCACCATCCAGACTGCTGCCGCCGCCGCGATGCCGAGCTGCGCAGCCACCAGTGGCCAGGGCGCGGCATGGCCGATGCTGCTGACGGTGGTGACCACAAGCCCGATCGTGACCGCCGTCAGCAGCGCGCTGAGCGCATCGAAGCGCCGGCTGGACCGGTCCGACTCCGGCAGGCTGCGATAGCCGATCGCCAGGGCGAGCGCCCCGATCGGCACGTTCACCAGGAAGATCCAGTGCCACGAGGCGATGCTGAGGATCAGGCTGGCGGCGCTCGGCCCGATGGTGGAGGAGATGGCCGTGGCCATGGTGGTGAAGCCAAGGGCGCGCCCCAGCAGCCGCCGCGGGAAGATGTAGCGCACCAGGGCGATGTTCATGCTCATGATGCCGGCTGCGCCAATGCCCTGGAGCGTGCGCGCCAGCACCAGCAGCGGCAGTGACGGCGCCGCCGCGGAGAACAGCGAGGCGATGGTGAAAATGCCGAGCCCGGTCAGATAGACCCGGCGATAGCCATGAATCTCGCCTAGCGCTGCGAAGGGCAGCAGCGACACGACGAGGATGAGCTGATAGGCGCTGACGATCCAGATCATATTGGCGGCGGAAACCTCGAAGTCCCGGGCCAGGATCGGCAGCGCCACATTCACCGACATGCCGTCCATTACCGCCACGCTGATGGTGGCGAGCACCCCGGCATAGGCCCAGCCTCGGCGCTCGGGCGGCAAGCCGTCTTCGGCAGTCGTCGTCATTCCGGCCCTGTTGCCATCCACGCCATTGTGCACTGCGGCATAGTGGAGCCGATTGCGCGACGGCGCCATCCGTCGCGAGGCAGGGTCTCATGACGGTCGATGAAAGGAGGGAGCCGAATTATGCATTGCGGACAGGTCGGAGAGGGGCGCCGCCCCTCTCCGAACCTCATCCCGCCAGGCCATGGATGGCCTGGATCACCGGCACTTGGCGTCGGACAGAAGGGCAGTCCGCGCTGCGCAACCGTGCTCCGGCTGCATGGATGGGTCCCGGCGCCAGTCCCGGCTGTCGTGTCTGGTGCTGCCAGGTCGAGCCTTCCAAAGGCTTGCCGGCCTTTGGAAGAGTGGGTCCGGGGAGGGGTAGTGTCCCTCCCCGTGGCGTCTTAGGCCGCCTGCAGCGCCTTCCACACCATCTCCGGCGTCGCCGGCATGTCGATCGCGACCCCCAGCGCATCCACCAGGGCGTTGATGACCGCCGGCGGCGAGCCCACCGCGCCCGCCTCGCCCGCGCCCTTCACGCCGAGCGGGTTGGTCTCGCAGGGCACTTCGACCAGTTCGACCTCGATCGGGGGCAGGTCGTCCGCGCGCGGCAGCGCATAGTCCATGAAGGAGGCCGAGAGGAGCTGCCCGCTCTCGGCGTCGAAGGCGGTGCGTTCCAGCAGCGCCTGACCGATGCCCTGTGTCACGCCGCCATGCACCTGGCCGCGCACGATCAGCGGGTTCAGCGCATGGCCGACATCGTCCACCACGCTGTAGCGGACGACGCGGACGACACCCGTTTCGGTGTCCACCTCCACCTCGGCGATGTGGCAGCCATTGGGGAAGGTGTGGGACTTGATCTCGGCCGTCTCGGTCGCGTCGAGCAGCGTCACCTCCTGCCCCGCCTTGGCCTTGCGCATCTGCGACGCGGCAAGGTCGAGGATGCCGACGGTGCGGTCGGTGCCGACCACGCCGAAGCTGCCGGTGCCAGAAGTGAACTCGATATCCGCCACGGCGGCTTCGAGGTGCTCCGACGCCGCCTTCTTGCCCTTCTCGACGACGGAGGCGGTCGTCACCAGGATCGCCTGGCCTTCGGAATAGAGGCTGCGCGCGCCGCCGGTGCCGCCGCCATCCGGCAGGCTGTCGGAATCGCCCTGGCGGATGCGGATCTTTTCGATCGGGATGCCGAGCTCGAAGCTCGTCATCATCGCATAGGCCGTCTCATGGCCCTGGCCGGTGGACTGGGTGCCGACATAGACATCGGCGAAGCCGTCCTCGGTGAACTTCACCGAGGCATTCTCGGTCGGCGCACCGCCCGTCGCTTCGAGGTAATAGGCGAGGCCGATGCCACGCTTCTTGCCCTGCTTCGCGGATTCCGCCTGGCGTGCGGCGAAGCCGGCCCAATCCATCTTGGCCAGCGCGGTGTCGAGGATCTGCGCGAATTCCCCGGAATCGTAGCGCTGCCCCATGGCCGAGACGTAGGGCATGGAGGAGGACGGCACCATGTTCCGCTTGCGCAGCTCGATCCGGTCGATGCCGATCTCGCGCGCCGCGGTGTCGATCAGGCGCTCGACCAGGTAGTTGCTCTCCGGTCGGCCGGCGCCGCGATAGGCATCGACGGGGACGGTGTTGGTCATCACGCCGATGACCTGGGCGTGGATCGCCTGGAAATTATAGACGCTGGCGAGAACCTTGGTGCCTGCCGCGGTCGGGATGAAGGGCGCGAAGGTATTGAGATAGGCACCCATCCCCGCCCAGTTCTTGGTGCGCAGCGCCAGGAACTTGCCGTCCTTGTCGAGCGCCAGTTCCCCGATCGTGATGTTGTCGCGGCCATGGGTGTCGGACTGGAAGGCCTCGGTGCGTTCCGAGGTCCACTTCACCGCGCGCTTCAGCTCGCGCGCTGCGAAGGCGGTCAGGACGTGCTCCGGATAGATGAAGATCTTCATCCCGAAGCCGCCGCCGACATCCGGCGTGACGACGCGGAAATGGTCGGTGGGCAGCTTGAAGATGGCCTGCGCCATCACGTTGCGCACCAGCCAGGACCCCTGGGTGTTGGTCGTGATGGTCCAGTGGTTCTTCGCGGCGTCATATTCGGCGAGCGAGGCGCGCGCCTCCATGGACGCGACGACGACACGGTTGTTCACGATGCGCAGCTTCGTCACATGCGCGGCCGACTTGATCAGCCCGTCCACCTTGGCGGCATCGCCGACATGCCAGTCGAAGCAGGTATTGTTCGGCGCGCTGGCCCAGAGCTGCGGCTGGCCGGACTCGGTCGCCGTGGCGAGGTCCGTCGCGGCGGGCAGGATGTCGTAGTCGACCTCCACCGCCTCGGCGGCGTCGCGGGCCTGCTTGATGGTCTCGGCGGCGATGAAGACGACCGGGTCGCCGACATAGCGCACCACGCCATCGGCCAACGCCGGGTGCGGCGTATCCGAGGTCGGGGTGCCATCGACCGACTTCACCGGGGCGAGGCAGGGCAGGTCGCCGATCCCCGCAGCCTTGAGGTCCGCCGCGGTCCAGACGCCGAGCACGCCCGGCATGGCCTTGGCTGCCGCCGTGTCGATCGACAGGATCTTCGCGTGCGCATGCGGGCTGCGCAGGACGTAGCCCTGTGCCTGGCCGGGCACCGCGACGTCATCCGTATAGCGGCCGCCACCCTTCAGCAGGCGGGGGTCTTCGACGCGACGGATGGATTGGCTGAGGCCGAACTTCGCCATGCGCGGTGTCTCCCTGGGTTCCTACCCCATCATCTGCGATGCCGGGGCGAAATGGGAAGGGGGGGCGCCCGCCGGCGCCCGGAACTCACGCGCCCTCGACGACGATCCGGCGGCAATGGTCGAGCGACGCACCGATCAGGTTGTCCGTCGCTTCCGGCGTGCGGAAGGCGGAATGGGAGGTCAGCACGACATTGGGCAGCGCCGCCAGCGGATGCCCGGCCGGCAGGGGCTCCTCGACGAAGACATCGAGACCGGCGGCGCCGATCCGGCCGCTGCGCAGCGCCTCGATCAGGGCGGGCTCATCCACGATCGCGCCGCGTGCGGTGTTCACGAACAGCGCGCCGGGACGCATCTTCGCCAGGCGCTCCGCACTCAGGAAGCCGCGCGTCGCGTCGTTCAGCAGCAGGTGCAGCGAGACGACGTGGCTTTCCGCCAGCAGCGTGTCGAGGTCGGTGAAGGTGACCCCCGGCGGGGCGTCCTTCGCCGAGCGGTTCCAGGCCAGCACGCGCATCCCGCAGCCGAGGCACAGCCGCGCCATCTCCGCCCCGATGCCGCCGAAGCCGATGAGCCCGACCGTCTTGCCGGTGAGCTGCATGCCCTCCGTGCGCGGCCAGCCGCCGCCGACCATGCTGTGGTGGATGGGTCCGATGCCGCGGGCGGCCGCCCACATCAGGGCGAAGGCCATCTCGGCGACGGCGGTGTCGCCATAGCCCTTGATGATGTGGACCTTGACGCCGCATTCGGCCTCCAGCGCCTCCGGGTCCATGTAGGACCGCGCGCCGGTGCCGAGGAAGACGATGTGCTTCAGGTCGGGGCAGCGCTTCACGACCTCGACCGGGAAATGCGTGTGGTCGTCGATGGCGATGTCCACGCCCTCCAGCAGGGCGGGCAGGTCATCGGGGGTGATGTCGGGGTTCTCG
Organism: Roseomonas alba; assembly: GCF_019430885.1. Classification (GTDB taxonomy): domain Bacteria; phylum Pseudomonadota; class Alphaproteobacteria; order Acetobacterales; family Acetobacteraceae; genus Neoroseomonas; species Neoroseomonas alba. The sequence continues at coordinate 43,026 of NZ_JAHYBZ010000013.1, forward strand.
TGGATCGTGACCGGCAGGTCGGCCGGCCGGTGCAGGCGGCGCATGATCGCGGCCAGTGGGGCATTGGCATCGACGAAGGCTGCGCGCATGGGCGTCTCCCGTTCCGGCGTTTCCGCCGGCGATCCTGCCCGGCGCTCAGGCCGGCGTCGAGGCGTGCTCCTCCATCAGCGCGACATTCAGCTCGGCGCCGAGCAGCACGACGAAGACGCTGACCCAGAACCACATCAGCAGCACGACCACGGCGCCGAGCGGCCCGTACATCAGGTCATAGGTCGCGAAGTTCGAGACGTAGAGCGTGAAGCCAAAGGACGCCAAGGCCCAGATCAGCGTCGCCACCACCGCCCCCGGCAGCGTCCAGAGCACCCCCGGATGCGCCCCGGACGGCCCCAGCCGATACACCACGATCAGGCCGAGGAAGACGAAGAGCAGCACCGTCCCCATGGACAGGCCCCGCAGCGTCCAGGCCTGCGGCGCCGGCAGGCCGAACAGCGCCGCGACCCCCGGCAGCGCGACCAGGGAGGCGATGGCGAAGGTCGCCGCCACCGTCGCCGCCAGGGTGATGCCGATGGCGAGCAGGTGATAGTGCAGGAAGCCGCGCGTCTCCTGCACATTATGGGCAATGTTCAGCGCCCCCAGCATCGCCCGCGTGCCGGCCGAGGCCGACCAGATCGCCACGCCGCCCGAGACGATCGCGCCCCAGCTCATTGACGGGCGCGGCTGCTCGACCAGGGCATGCAGCCGGTCGGCGACGAGTTCATAGGTCTCGAGCGGCACCAGCTCGCGCAGGATCTCGAGCTGCGGTTCGACCGTCGCGCTGTCGAAGGCCATGCCGTAGATCAGCACCAGCAGGAAGATCGCCGGGAACAGGGCGAGCGTCGCGTAGAAGGCACAGCCCGCGGCGGTCAGCGAAATGCGGTCCGACGCCGCGGCGCGCCAGACGCGCAGGCCGATGGCGATCGCACCCTCCCGGGGCGAGCGCGGCTCGTGCAACGGCGGCATGACATCCATGCCGATGGAGCTAGGACAAATCGCGGCGGGAGGGAATCGCCGCCGCGTGACAGTCACGCCTTCGTTGGATCGGCGTCGGTCGCGGGCGGCGCGAAGTTGCGATCGGTCCGCGCCCGCAGCTCCAGCGGTGTGATCCGTCCATCCTGGTCGGTATCCAACCGCTGGAGCAGGGCGGCGAGCGTATTGCCCGTGGGCGTACCCGGCCCCGCCGTCATGGCGGGGCGATGCTGCAATGTTTGCAGCCTGGCGGCGAACTCCTGTTGGCCGCCTGCAGCCTGAAGCCGAGCCGCGTCCTGCTGGCTCTGCATGCGAAAGGCCCGGATGGCCTGGGGGGCAGTAGGGGAACGATCCGGGTCGATCGGCATGGCTGCGTACTCCGTGATGGTCTGGCACCCGTCTTTCTGCCGGGTCACGCCGTCCTGGCGCAGGCGGGTCATTGCAGCCGGCGTGCCAGAGCGTGCCATCGCCGCGAAAAAATCTGGGAGTCTGTCAGGAATGCCCGGCACCGGCCCCCACCCGGCCACCCACCTCAGTATCCTGGAATGGGTGGCCGGGTGGGGGTGCGGGCCGGTGCCGGACACGGAAACGCGCCGTACGGCGCGTTTCCGAACAGATTCTACGCGGCGGCCGGATCGAGCCGCACGAAGGTCAGCTCATGCTTGTTGTGGAAGGCGTGGAACAGCCTTCCGCCGGGGATGGCGGCGAAGGCGGCAGCGGTGTCGTGGTCCGTCTCGCCCTGGAATTTCAGGGTGCAGAAGACGTTGCGCGCCGCCCCGGCCTCCAGCCAGCGCTGCACCAGGGCCAACAGCCGGGCCGGGTAGCAGATGATGTCCGAGAACAGCCAGTCGACCGGCACTTCCTGCCGGGGATCGAGGCCGAAGGCGCTCTCCTGTCGGCAGGAAACGCCGGGCATGGCCGCGATGGCCAGGTCGAGCGGGGCCTTGTCCACCGCGACCACCTGCGCGCCGAGTTTGGCGATGACCCAGGTCCAGCCACCCGGGGACGCCCCCAGGTCGAGGCAGGTCTCGCCCGGGACGGGATGGCGGCCGATGCGGGTCAGCCCCTCCCACAGCTTCAGATAGGCGCGCGAGGGCGGGCCCTCCCGGTCCTCCGCGAAGCGGGGTTCGCCATTCACGAAGGGGCTGGTCTTGGTGGGGGAGGCGAGCATCCGGTCCGGCGCGAGCAGCGTCCAGGCGCCGAGATGCGCGCTCGGCGCCGGCTCGGGGAAGACGAGCGCGCGCGCCTTCACCGGGGGCAGGCGCTCGGCCAGCAGGGCGGAACGGCGATGATGCAGCAGCGGATAATGCGACCAGTTGCGCTGGATCGCCCGCAGCGCATCCGCCCCGGCCTTCACCGAGGGGACGGCGATCTCCCGCGGGTCGGTCCAGATGTCGAGTGCCCAGGGTGCGGCGACCGGCGGATCGGGCGACAGCGCCAAGCGGCCGTGCCAGGTGCCCAAACGCGCCCCGGCACGGCGCAGGTCTTCCTCGACGTCGCGCTCGAAGCCCTCCGCGGCCAGGTAGGCGCTGCGGATCACCGTTTCAGCGCGGCGATCGCCAGCGCGGCCCAGCCCGCCATGAGCAGCGTGCCGCCGACCGGCGCCAGCGGCACCGGCAACGGCGCCCGGCCCGTCACGCTCCACCACACCCCGCCGCAGAAGAGCAGGATGCCGAGGGCGAAGCAGGCGCCGGCCAGGTTCGCCGCGCGACGTCCGCGCTCGACCATCAGCCCGACGGCCAGCAGCGCCAGGGCGTGCCAGCCCTGCATGGTCAGCGCGCTTTCCGCCGCGCGCCGCGGCGCGATGTCATAGGCCGCCGGCGCGCCATGCGCGGCCCAGGCGGCAAGGGCGACGGCGATGAGCCCGGCCACGGCTCCCAGGAACAGCCAGAGACGATGCATGGGCCGGGATGTAGGCCGGTCAGGTCCGGCTGAACAGGCGCCGCACGCGCTCGGCCGCGCCGGCCAGACGCCGACAGGCGGAGGCTTCGAGGTCTTGGACGCGGGAGACGTGCCGCGGCCACCGGCCCTCCACCCAGTTCCAGCGCCGGGCGGCCCAGATGTGCTGGTCCCGCAGGACGAAGACGCCCAGGGCGAGGAAGAGGAAGCCCTGCAGGAAAGGCAGGATCAGCCCGGCCACGCCCAGGGCGAGGAAGGACCAGCCGGTCAGCTTCCGGGACAAGGAAGGGCGCAGGATGACCATACGGGCGGAGATGGGCCGCGATGACCCGCGCCGCAACCAAGGTTACAATTTTGGCGGGCGCCAGGGCCCGCAGACCCGCGGGTGTCCCCGGCGCGCCTGACCTTTCAGCCGAGCGTAATCCCCGCCTCCCGGATCGTCTCCTCCGCATTGCGGCGCTGCCCGGCCAGCCAGGTTGCGAAGACCTCCGGCGAGCTGCCGACCATGACGGCGCCGGCCGGGTCCATGCGCTCGCGCACCTTGGGCGCGCGGGCGGAGACCGCCGCCACGGCCGCCATCCGCTCGATGATCGGGCGCGGCGTGCCGGAGGCGGCGAACAACCCGTTCCAGTCCACCATGTCGTAGCCGGGGAAGCCCGATTCCGCGACGGTGGGCACATCTGGCAGGGATGGCGGCCGTTCCAAGCTCGTCACGGCCAGGATGCGCGCCCGCCCGGACTGCACCGGCGGTCGGATGGACGATGTCGTGATCAGCACCGCGTCGATGCTGCCCGACATGATGTCGCGCGCCGCATCGGCGCCGCCGCGATAGGGGGCATGGACCAGGCGCACGCCGGCCCGGTGCTCGAAGGCCGCGAGGGCGAGATGCCCCATCCCCGCCGCCGGCGGCGTGCCGACCGAGATCGTGTTCGGCCGCTCCTTCGCGACGGCGATGAACTCGGCAAGGGTGCGCGCCGGGAAATCCTGCTTCACCGCGATCACCTGCGGGAAGGCCGCGACCTGGGTCACCGGCACGAAGGCGGTCTTGTAGTCGAAGGTCAGGTCGCGCAGCAGCACCGGGTTGGTGAGCTGGTTCGCCGCGTCGATCAGGAAGGTGTAGCCGTCATGCGGCGATTGCAGCGTGGCGCTGGCCGCGACCACGGCATTCCCGCCGGTGCGGTTCTCGATGACGATGTTCTGGCCCAGCGCCTCCTGCATGTCGGCGGCGATGGCGCGGGCCGCGGTGTCGGCCGCCCCGCCGGCGGCGAAGGCGACGACCCAGCGGATCGGCCGGTTCGGCCAGACGTCCTGGGCGAGCGCCGGCCTCGCCAGGACCGGCGTGGCGAGCGTGGCGGCGAGGAGCCTCCGGCGTGTCATTGATGCGTTCATTGTCGTTGTCCTCCCTGTCTGGTTGCGGATTCAGTTGGCGAGTCGGGCGATCTCCCGTGCGACGGCGTCGCCCATGGCTTCGGTGCCGAGCCGCGTGGCGCCGGCTTCCATGATGTCCCCGGTGCGATAGCCCTCGGCGAGGACGCGGCGCACCGCGGTCTCGATGCGCTCGGCCATTGCTGGCTGGCCGAGCGAGTGGCGCAGCAGCATCGCCCCGCATAGGATCGAGGCCAGCGGATTGGCGATGTCCTTGCCCGCGATGTCGGGTGCGGAGCCGTGCACCGGCTCGTACAGCCCGCGCCCTTCGGCATTCAGCGAGGCCGAGGGCAGCATGCCGATCGACCCCGTCAGCATCGCCGCGGCGTCGGAGAGGATGTCGCCGAAGATGTTGCCGGTGACGATGACATCGAAGTCGCGCGGCCGGCGGATCAGATGCATCGACGCCGCATCGACATAGAGATGCGACAGCTCGACATCGGGGTATTCGCGCCCGACCTCGGTGACGACCTCGCGCCATAGCGCCATGGTCTCCAGCACATTGGCCTTGTCGACCGAGCACAGCTTCTTCCGCCGTCCCTGCGCAGCCTTGAAGCCGGCATGGGCGACGCGGCGGATCTCGCTTTCGGTGTAGCGCATGGTGTTGACGCCCACGCGTTCGCCATTCGTCACATGCACGCCGCGCGGCGTGCCGAAATAGATGTCGCTGGTGAGTTCCCGCAGCACGACGAGGTCGACGCCCTCGATCGCCTCGCGCTTCAGGGTCGAGGCGCCGATCAGCTCCGGAAAGGCGGTGACGGGCCGGAAGTTGGCGAACAGGTCCATGCGCTTGCGCAGGCGCAGCAGCGCATGCCCGCCGCGCTGCTCGGGCGGCCGCAGGTCGCTCTCATAGGTGCCGGCCGCGCCGAACAGCACGGCATCGGCCCGTTCGGCCAGTTCGGCCGTGGCTTCCGGCAGCGGGTCGCCGGTGGTGTCGTAGGCGGCATCGCCGATCGGCGCCTCGGTGAAGTCGAATTGCGGGCCGTTGGCGGCGACGGCGCGCAGCGCCTTCACGGCCTGCGCGGTCACCTCCGGCCCGATGCCGTCGCCGGCGAGCAATGCGATATGCATGAAACGTTTCCTCGTCAGAAGTTCGAGCGATCCATCCGCCGCTCGAAGGCGGCGATGTCCTCCTGGTGGGACAGGGTGAAGGCAAGCTCGTCCACGCCTTCCAACAGGCAATGGCGGGTGAATGGGTCGATATCGAAATGATAGACTGCGCCGTTCGCGGCCGTCACGGTCTGGGTGGCCAGGTCGACGGCGATCTCCGCGCCGGGATGCGCCTCCGCCTCGGCGATCAGCGCGGCCACCGCGTCCTCGGCCAGCACGACCGGCAGGATGCCGTTCTTCACCGCGTTGATGGCGAAGATGTCGCCGAAGGACGGTGCGATCACCGCGCGGATGCCATGGCCCTGGACGGCCCAGACGGCGTTCTCGCGGGACGACCCGCAGGCGAAGTTGCGCCCGCCGAGGATGATGCGGGCATCGCGCCAGCCCTCCCGGTTCAGCGGGAAGTCCGGCACCTCCGACCCGTCGGGCGCGTAGCGCAGGTCGCGGAACAGGCAGGCGCCGTGATCCTCGTCGCGCTGCATGTGCAGGAAGCGCGCCGGCAGGATCTGGTCGGTGTCGATGTTGTCCCGCGCGAAGGGCACGGCGGCGGCATGCAGCGTCGTGAAGCGGTCCATCTCAGCCCCCCGTCATCCGGCGCACATCGGTGATGTGCCCGGTCACCGCGGCGGCGGCGGCCATGGCCGGGCTCATCAGATGCGTGCGCACGCCGGGGCCCTGGCGCCCGCGGAAATTGCGGTTGGTGGTGGCGGCGACGCGCTCGCCCGGGGCCGCGATCTCCCCATTCGTGCCGAGGCACATGGAGCAACCGGCCTCGCGCCAGTCGAAGCCGGCCTCGGTGAAGATGCGGTCGAGTCCCTCGGCCTCGGCCTGGCGCTTCACCGGCGCGGAGCCGGGCACCACCCAGGCCGTCACCCCCTCCGCCACGCGCCGGCCGCGCGCAATGGCGGCGGCGGCGCGCAGATCCTCGATCCGGCCATTGGTGCAGGACCCGATGAAGACCCGGTCGATGCGCAGTTCCTCGACCGGCATGCCCGGCGTCAGGCCCATATAGGCGAAGGTGTCCTGCATGGCGGCGCGACGCTCGGCGTCTTCCTCCTGCGTCGGGTCGGGCACCTGGCCATCGGCGGCAACCGCATCCTGCGGCGAATTGCCCCAGGTGACGGTGGGCGCGATGGCGGCGGCGTCGATCGTCACCTCGCGGTCGAAGCGCGCGCCGGCGTCGGTCGCGAGCGCGCGCCAGCGTTCCACCGCGCGATCCCACTCCGCGCCCTTCGGCGCATAGGGGCGGCCGGCGAGATAGGCGAAGGTCGTCTCGTCCGGCGTGACCATGCCGGCGCGGCCGCCTGCCTCGATAGACATGTTGCACAGGGTCAGCCGGCCTTCCATGGACAGGCCGCGTATCGCGCTGCCGGCGTATTCGATGACATGCCCCGCCGCACCCGCCGCGCCGATGGTGGCGATGATGTGCAGGATCACGTCCTTGGCCGTGACGCCGGCGCCGAGGTCGCCCTCCACCGTGATGCGCATGGTCGCCGGCTTGCGCTGCCACAGCGTCTGCGTCGCGAGCACATGAGTGACCTCGGTCATGCCGATGCCAAAGGCGAGTGCGCCGAGCGCGCCATGGGTCGAGGTGTGGCTGTCCGGGCAGACCATCAGCAGGCCCGGCTGTGTCAGGCCCTGTTCGGGGCCGATGACATGGACGATGCCCTGGCCCTCGTCCTTGAGGCCGAACAGTTGGAAGCCATGCTCGGCGCTGTTGCGTTCCAGCGTCTCGACCATGAAGCGCCGTGCGGGATCGGGGATGGCGGCGGTCTCCCGCGTGTCGGTCGGCACGTAATGGTCGGGCACGCCGAAGATGCGGTCCGGCGCGCGAGGTTTCAGCCCGCGCCGGCGCAGCATGTCGAAGGCCGGTTCGCTGCCGTCGTGGATCAGGTGGCGATCGACATAGAGGAGCACCTGGCCATCGGGCCGTTCCAGGACGCGGTGCCGGTCCCAAATCTTTTCGAACATGGTGCGGGGTGCGGCGTCCTCAGGCGGCATGACCGGTCTCCGGCGTCGTCAGCGTGGCGGGGCGCAGGACCCCCGTGGGATGTAGGTGGTGGGGCCGAGCGCGCGCTGCGGCGGCAGGCCCGGCGTCTCGATCCGCTGCAGCAGGAACTGCGCGGCCATGGCGCCGAGCGCCCCATGGTCCCATTGCACGACCGAGATCGGCGGTGCGTGGAATTCGGCGAGTTCGCTCTCCGCCCCCGCCACGACGGACACATCGCGCGGAATCACCAGGCCGCGTTCCTGCAAGGTCCGCAACAGCCCCGGCAGCAGCGCGGTGCCGGCGACGAAGAAGGCGGTGGGCGGATCGGGCAGATCCAGCAGCCGCGCCGCCTCCTGCTCCGCATAGCCCGTGGCGAAGGAGCCGAGGCGCATCAGCGCCGGATCGGGCTCCAGACCCAGCGCCGCATGGGCTTCCCGGAAGCCGCGCAGGCGCTCGGTCACCGGGCAGGCGACATCCGCGCCGGAGATCACCCCGATGCGCCGATGGCCCAGCGCCAGAAGATGCGCGATCGCCGCGCGCGTGCCATGGGCGTGGTCCACGCGAACGTGATCGAGGCTGTCCGGCCGCATGCGGTCCAGCAGCGTGATCGGCATCGGCGCGTCGCGCAGCATCTTGAGCAGGCGCCGGTCGCGCTCCGAGGAGGTGGCGATGACGAGCCCGTCCACCCGTCGGCGGATGAAGCTCGCCAGCAATTCCTGTTCGCGCGCGAAGGCGTGATAGGACGATGCGACCAACAGCGAGCAGCCGCGCGCATCCAGCTTCTGCTGCATCTGGTCCACGAAGCTCGCCAGGACGGGCACGGTCAGGTCGCGCACGACGCAAGCGAAGATACGGGACGGGCCGCCGCGCAGGCTCTGCGCCGCGGCGTCCGGGGAGAAGCCCAGCCGCGCCACGGCCGCCTGCACACGCTCCCGCAACTCGGTGCTGACATTCGCATGGCCGTTGATGACGCGGGAGACGGTGCCGACCCCCACCCCGGCCGCTTCCGCGACGTCGCGGATGGTCGGCTTTGGCTTCACGCAGCCTGCCGCCATGCGGGACCCGGCCATGGCTCTCCCTCTCCCGGTCCGCCATGCCGCGGCAGGACCGGCCCTGTCCCTTCCCTCCTAGGTGTTCGGCGGGCGCGGGGCAAGGCATGGGGCCGGGTTCAGCCATCCACCCGGATGTTCGCGTCGCGCACCACTTGGCCCCAGCGTTCCGCTTCCGCCCGCAGGAAGGCGGCGAAGACCGCCGGGTTGTAGCCCAGGCTGCTGAAGCCGTTGGTGCGTAGCGTGTCCTGGAAGGACGGGGTGTTCTGCACCTGGGACACGGCTGCATGGACCGTCTCGGCCACCACCATCGGCGTGCGCGGCGCCGCGAGGAGCCCGATCCAGGCATCGGCGATGACCGGCATGCCCTGCTCCGTCAGGGTCGCGACATCCGGCACCAGGGAGAAGCGTTGCGCCGTGGCGACGCCGAGCATCTTCAGCCGGGCCCGCTGCGGCTGCGCCACCGCGACCGGCACCATCATGATGTCCACCTGGTCGGCAGTGATGGCGAGCACACCCGGCCCCGCACCTTGATAGGGAACATGCGTCATCTCGGCCCCGATGGCGCGGCGGAACATCTCGCCCGCCGCATGGGAGACGCTGGCCACACCATAGGACGCATAGGTCAGCGGCGTGGCCGACCCGCGCGCCAATTCGATGAGCTGCTGGAGGTTCTCGACCGGCAGGCCCGGCCGGGCGACCAGGGCGAAGACCACGCTGGCGATGCCGCTGACCGGCACGAATTCCGCAACATTGTAGGGCAGCCGGGAATTGGCTGCGGGCAGCACGGTATGGGTGTCGGCGGTGGCGAGCATCAGGCTGTGCCCATCCGGCGGCGAGCCCAGCAGGTTCTGCGTCGCGACCACGCCATTCGCACCCGGGCGGTTCTCGATGACCAGCGCCTGGCCGAGCTTCTCGCCGAGCCCCGTCGCGATGAGGCGCGCCAGCATGTCGGTGGCGCCGCCGGGCGGGAAGGGCACGACGACGCGCACCGGGCGCGTCGCGTGCCAGGCCGCCTGGGCGAAGGCGGGCCGCGCCAGGGCGGGCACGGCGAGGGCCGCAGCGAGGGCGCTGCGGCGGCTGATGGTCGTTGTTGTCATGGACGGTCCTCCTGTCTCGCGTGGCGGTCGCTCAGCGCCCGGTGAAGCGCGGCGGTCTCTTCTCGTTGAAGGCGGCGATGCCCTCCCGCCGGTCGGCGGTGGGGATCAGTGGGTAGTAGGCCTCGATCTCGAGCTGCATGCCGGTGCGCAGATCGGCCTGAAGGCCGTGGTCGATCGCCTTCTTGGCCTGGCGGATGGCGATCGGCGCATTGCCGGCGATGCGCCTTGCGGTGGCGAGCGCCAGCCCCAGCACCTCGCCCGGCGGGCAGAGCCGGTTGACGATGCCCCAGTCCAGCGCCTCGGCGGCGGAGAAGGGTTCGCCGGTGAAGATGATCTCCTTGGCGCGGCGCGCGCCGATGCTGCGCGGCAAATGCTGCGTGCCGCCGCCGCCGGGCATGATGCCGCGCGTCACCTCGGTGAAGGCGAAGCGCGCCGTGTCCACCGCATAGGCGAAGTCACAGGACAGCATCAGCTCCAGCCCGCCGGCGAAGGCCGCGCCATTCACCGCGGCGATGAGCGGCACCGGGCAGGCGAGCAGCGCGCGCATCATGCGCTCGAACATGTAGTGCTGGCGGGCGAAGGCCTCGTCATCCATGCCGTTGCGTTCGGCGAGGTCGGCGCCGGCGCAGAAGGCGCGTTCGCCGGCCCCGGTCAGGATCACCGCGTGGCAGAGATGCGGGGCCGCTTCGAGCGCGCCGAAGAGGGCGATCAGTTCCTCGCCGAGCGGCGTGTTCATTGCGTTGGCGCGCTCGGGCCGGTTCAGCGTGACGACGAGAAGGCCCGGCTCGGCCTCCTCGACGCGCAGCGTTTCCCAGCTTCGGGCGGCAAGGACATGGGTCACGAACAGATCTCCCGGATCTCGTCGAGCAAATTCTGGTGTTCGCCGAGCCGTGGCGCCCGGCCGGCGGGCATGGGGCGCTGGCCATCGAAGGACACCGGCAGACCGACCGTGCCCGGCCCGCCGCCAGGCGGGGTGGCGATGATGCCGAGGGCGGCGGTCTGTGGGTCGGCCAGCGCCTCGGCCGCGCCCTTCACCGGGCCGCAGGGGATGCCGGCCCGGCGCAGCTCCTCGGACAGCGTGGCGACAGGGCGGCGGGCGATCTCGGCGGCGAGCTGCGAGATCAGCGCATCGCGGTTGCTGACGCGCGCGCCGTTGGTGGCGAAGCGCGGATCCTCGGCCAGTGCGTCGAGGCCGAGCACGCGGCACAGCCGCCCGAACAGGAGGTCGTTGCCGGCGGCGACCAGCAGCGTGCCATCCGCCGTCGCGAAGGTCTGGTAGGGCACGATGTTGGACACGCCCGAGCCGTAGCGCTGGGGCTCGGGGCCACCCGCGAGCAGGTCCGAGATCGGCACCGTCATCCAGGACAGCGCGGTCTCGTAGAGCGACACGTCCACCACGCCGCCGCGCCCGTCACGTTCCCGCCGCAGCAGCGCGGCCAGGATGCCGAGCGCGCCCCAGATGCCGGTGCCGATGTCGTTCAGCGCGACCGGCACCCGTGCCGGCGGCGCGCCGGGATGGCCATTCATGTCCATCAGGCCGGAGGCGGCCTGGATCAGCGGGTCGTAGCCCGGATCGCTGCGCCGCGGCCCAACGCGGCCGAAGGCGCCGATGTTGCAGATGACGAGGGAGGGTTTCTCGGCGAGCAGCGAGTCCGCGCCGAGCCCGGCCTCCTCCAGCGTGCCGACCTTGAGGTTCTGCAAGAGGATGTCGGCGCGGTCGAGGATCAGCCGCCGCAGCGCCGCCGCCGTCGTCGGGTCGCGCAGATCCGCCGTGACGCTCAGCTTGCCGCGGTTGACGGCGTGGAACAGCGCCGAGGCGCCCTCGATGAAGGGCGGGCCCCAGCCACGCGCATGGTCGCCCTTGCCGGCGGATTCCACCTTCAGGACGGTGGCACCGAGATCAGCCAGGATGGCACCGGCGAAGGGACCGGCCAGGCTGTGGCCGATCTCGACCGCGAAACGCCCGGCGAGGGGGAGCGTATCAGCCATCGGCGGCCGCCATCAGATTCGCCGCATCGGCCGGCGAGAGCAGGTAGTCGCGGGTCAGCGCCTCCGGCGTGACATAGCCGTCCTTCAGGTCATCGAGCAGGCGCTGCCGGTCGCGTCGCAGCGGATCGCCATAGCCGCCGGCGCCGGCGGGTTGCAGCAGCACCACGTCGCCGGTCTGGACGATCTCGTGCGGCCCCTTGGCGGGCACCAGCGTCACATCGTCCCCGCGCCGCACCTCGCAGCGGAAGGTGGACCCCGCCGCGCCGCCGAACTGGCCGAGCGGCGGGTGGATGCCACGCTCGCCGCAGGCGGTGAAGGTCGCTTCCTCATAACCCACGCGATAGACGCGGCGGGAGGCGAGGCCACCGCGCCATTCGCCCGCACCTCCGGTATCCGGGACCAGCGACCATTCCTGCACGGTCAGCGGCGAGGTCTGCTCGATGATTTCGACCGAAGTGCTGCCGGCATTGCCGACATAGACGCGCACGCCGTTCACGCCGTCCTTCGTCGCCCGCGCGCCCATGCCGCCGGCATGCGGGTCGATCACGCCGACATAGCGGCGGCCGGTCGCGGTGACGCGCGCCTCGTCCGGGTCCATGCCGCCGAACAGGCCGGAGAAGGCCCCGCAATTGCTCTGCCCGACCACCCGTTCCGGCACCGCCGGGGCCAGGGCGCGGAACAGCAGGTCGATGATGCGTGGCGAGGTCTCGGTATTGCCCGCCACCACCGAGGCCGGGAAGGCGCAGTTCACCACGCTGCCTTCGGGGGCCGCGATGGTTACCGGCCGGTAGCAGCCCTGGTTGATCGGTATGCTGACATCGGTGATGGCCTTCACCGTGAACCAGGTGCTGTTGCAGGTGACCGAGAGTGGGCAGTTGATGCCGCCGCGCGTCTGCGCGCCGGTGCCGGCATAGTCGAAATGGATGGCATCGCCCGACTTCGTCACCTTCACCCGCAGCGGGATCGGCGCGGTCGGCCAACCCGGCGGGCCGGCGACGGGTTCGAGCTCGTCCTCCGCCTCATAGACGCCATCGGGGATGGCGCGGATCGCCTCGCGCATCAGGCGCTCGGAATGATCGAGGGCGCGGCGCATCGCCTCGGCCAGTGCCGCGGGGCCGTGGCGGCGGGCGATGGCAGCGATGCGCCGGTCGCCCACCACGCAGCCGGCATATTGCGACTGGATGTCGAGCAGCCGCACCGAGGGATCCCGCGTGTTCTGCAGGATCACCGTCATCAGGTCCTCGACCGGCTTGTCGTCACGGTAGAGCAGCACCGGCGGGATGCGGATGCCCTCGGCGAAGACGTCCCAGGTGAGGGTGGTGTAGGAGCCCGGCACCTGGCCGCCGATATCGGTCCAGTGGCCGCGCGTCATGACGAAGGCGACGATGTCGTCATCGACGAAGACCGGCCGGGTGAACTGCACGTCCGGCTGGTGGTTGCCACCGCCGAGATAGACGTCGTTGCTGACGATCACATCGCCCGGGCGCAGCCGGTCGCGCCCGATGGCCTCGACCGAGGCCTTGGTCGAGATCACCGCCGAACCGAGCATGGTCGGGATGTCGTTGCCCTGGGCGACGAGCTGCATCTCCGCGTCGAACACCGCGGCCGAGGCATCGCCGCCCGAATGCACGATCGGGCTGCCCGCGGTACGCATCATGGCGAGCTTCATCTCGCGCGCCGTGGCATAGAGGCTGGAGCGCAGGATCTCGTAGGTGACGATGTCCATCACGCGGCCTCCGCCGGGGCAAGGGTGACGACGAGGAGCGACCCCTGCGCGATCTCCGCGCGGTCGCCGGGGCCGAGGACGAGGTTGCTGCTCGCTTCCTCGACCACCGCAGGGCCGGACAGCGAGAAGCCCGTCGGCAGGTCCCGCCGGCGCCAGACCGGCAGGTCCTGCATCACCCCCTTCATCGCCACCTGGCGGCGGCGCCACGGGGCGGGTGCCGCGATCGGCTCGGCGAAGCGCAACGGGCCACGCCAGCCGGTCTCCGCGCGGGCCTCGACGCGGATGTTGTTCAACAGCACGGGCTGGTCCGGCTTGGTGAAGTTCCACAACCGGCGATGCGCTTCCTCGAAGGCCGCGCGGATCGCGGCGGGATCGTGGGAGGGCAGGTCGATCAGGATCGAATCCGGCTGGCCGGCATACCGGCAATCGAGCCGGCGCCGGACGCTGCGCGGAATGCCGGGATCGCGTGGCAGACCCAGGACGACCTCGGCTTCGAGCGCGGCGTAGCGATCCTCCAGCCAGGCTGCGTCCACGGCGTCGAGCGTCCGCTCCACCGCCGCCTGCCGGTCCACCTGCCGATCCGCCAGCACCATGCCGAGCGCGCTGAATAGGCCCGGCGCGGGCGGTACGACGACGCGCGGCATCTCCAGCTCGCGCGCCAGATCGATCGCATGCACCGGCCCCGCGCCGCCATAGCAGAGATAATCGAAGCCGCGCGGATCGTAGCCGCGTTCCACGGTCAGCAGGCGCATCGACTGTGCCATCAGCGCATTCGCGACCGCGCGCACCGCCTGCGCCGCATCGAGCACGCCGAGATTGAGCGGCCGCGCGAGATGTTCGCCCACCGCCGCCTCCGCCGCCGCGCGGTCGAGGCGGAAGCTGCCTTCGAGGAAGGTCTCGGCATCGATGTGGCCGAGCAGCAGGTTGCAGTCCGTCACGGTCGGCCGTGTGCCGCCGCGGCCATAGCAGGCCGGGCCGGGATCGGCGCCGGCGCTCTGCGGGCCGATGCGCACGCCGCCGCCGGCATCGACCCAGGCGATGGACCCGCCGCCGGCGCCGATGCTGTCGATGTCGATGCTCGGCGTGCGCACGGCATAGGAATGCAGTAGTGCCTGGGTGCGCAGCTCCGGCCGGCCCTCGCGGATCAGCGAGACATCGAAGGTGGTGCCGCCCATGTCGCCGAGGATGGCGTCCTGCCTCCCGGTCGCCTCGGCGAGGCGCATCGCCGCGCTGACGCCCCCGGCCGGGCCGGATTCCAGCAGCAGCACGGGGCGCGCGGCGACGGTCTCGGCTTCGGCGAGGCCGCCATTCGATCCCATGAAGAGCAGCTCGCCGCGGAAGCCTTCCGCTGCCAGCCCGTCGCCGAAGGCGCCGATGTAGCGCGCGCAGACCGGGCCCAGCATGGCGTTCATCACCGTGGTGCTGGTGCGCTCGTACTCGCCCTGCTGCGGGTTCACCTCATGCGAACAGGTGATGAAGAGGTTCGGCAGCGCGGCGCGCAGGATCTCGGCCGCACGCTGTTCATGCGCCGGATTCACCTGGGCGTGGAGGAAGGCGATGGCCACGGCCTCGACCCCGCTGCGGGCGATGCGCGCGGCGATGTCCGCGAGCGCCGCCTCATCCGGCGCCTGGACAACATTGCCGCGCCAGTCGAGCCGTTCCGGTACCTCGTAGCGCCAGCGGCGCGGCACCAGCGGCTTCGGGTTGTCGAATTGCAGATCATACAGATCGGCGCGGTCATGGCGTGCGATGCGACGCAGTTCGAGCAGGTCCCGGAAGCCCTGTGTGGCCAGCAAGGCGGTCGGGGCGCCGGTGCCCTCGACGACCATGTTCGTCGCCATGGTCGAGCCATGGCCGATGAAGCCGATCTCATCGGGCGCGCAGCCCGCCACCTCCAGGATGCGCCGGAAGCCGGCGATGGCGCCGATGACGCGGTTCGCCGGTGTCGTCGGCACCTTCGCGGTGTGCACGCGGCCGTCTTCTTCGATCAGGACGACATCCGTGAAGGTGCCGCCCACATCGATCCCGATGCGCTTCAAGACCATTTCCTCCGGGCGTCCTGGTGGTTCGCCTGGGATAACGGTGAAACGTTTCCACAGGCCTGCCAATGCGGTCATGCCCCGGCCAGGACCGCGCAACCCCCTGGTAAGCATTGCGCCGCACTCTAGGATCGGTGCCGCACGGGATGGTGATTCGGACGATGGCGACGACGCTGGACATCGCACTCAGCACGACGATGCAGACCTGGCTCAGCCAGGGCGGCAGCGGCAATGGCGTGTCGGCCTATGCCATCCTCTATGGCAGCGCGGCGCCGGGCGGCAGCGCCGATACGCCGATCTCCTCGCTGACGCTGGTCAACAACGGCGTGGTGCAGTCCGGCGGGTCCTTCACGCTGGACCTGACCACCAGCACGCAGACCACGCTCTATGGCGGCAAGGTCTACTTCATCATCCAGAGCCTGGACGATCCCTCCAGCGCCATCGATCCGACGACGTTGAGCCAGTCCGCCATCACCTGGGGCAATGCCGAAAGCCTCAGCTACCGCTACGACAGCATCGAGGTCAGCCTGACCGGCAGCTCGGGCGACGCGGCCAACCTCACCTCCATCCAGGGCTTCGGCATCGGCATGGCGCTCTCGGCCGAGACGGGGTCGCGGAGCTATTCCGTCTCGGCGGGCACGCTGTTCACCTCGCTCGCCAACGCGGCAACCGACCCGACGGCCAGCATGCCGGCGGTGACCACCTTCTCGGGCGGTGGCCTGGCCGGGCAGAATCGCGAAGCTGCCTCGCCCGCCATGGCCGTGGCGCCGGACAACGACTACCCGATCTATGCTGCCAGCGACTGGACCAACTACATCGATGCGCTGAAGCACCCCGACACGCCCATCGTCATCAACGGCTATTTCAACGGGGCGGGGGATCTGCAGGCCACGGCGCCCGCCGGCACGCCGGTCATCTGGCGCAATGCCGGTTTCTTCAGCTACCGCCTGGAATGGGTCGAGAAGGACAGCACCTTCTGGCTGACGCCGACCGAAGGCAGCCAGATCCAGGGCGCCATCAAGCTGACGCCGGATGCCCTGGCAGACAGCGTCTATTCCACCCTCGGCCAGGTGGAACTCTACGAGACGATCGGCTCCACAACGCCCTTCGAGCTCTATCCCGGCAGCAGCGAGATGAGCTCCGGCGCCAACAATGCCTGGGGGCAAGTGCTGCAGCAGCTCACCCTGGGTCTGACGGCGGGCTATCTGCAATCGAGCGGCGTATCGCCGAACAGTGCCGTGACGGCGGGCATCGACCTCAACAAGAACTACAATTGGGATCCGTCCTACGCCTTCGGCCAGAACACCAACAGCACGCTCGGCGCCGACGTCACCGTGACCTGGGATCCCTTCGCCCAGCTCTTCTACCAGTACTCGAATTCCTACGGCACGCAGTATGCCGACGCGCTGATGAGCGCCTTCGCGCAGGGCGGGCCGCAACTGCCGGCCTATGCCAACGGGCAGAACATCTCGACGCTGTCGGTCACGCTCTTCGCCGACAGCGAGGCGCCGCCCGCGGGCGACTACACGCCACCCGTGATCCATGACTACGTGGCCGGTTCCGCCGCCGGGGGCCAGTACGAGGCCGCCCAGTGGCACGAGAACAATCCCGCCAATGTGGTCCTGGACTTCAATCCGGGCGCGAGCCTGGCCCAGTCGCTGGTGTTGCGGGACGACGCCGAGCTCTCCATCCGTATCCTCACCGGCTATAACGACGACAAGCCGCAGTGGCAGGATGTTGCCCTCGGCGGGGCCGGGGTTACGCCGTGGCAGAACTGGACCTTCGCCTATGCCAACGGCAGCTATTCCGTCAGCGGGAATGGCGGCGCAGGGCAGACCTCGCAGAGCCTGGTGCTCACCGGTCTGCCGATGGCCGACAGCGGCGTCGGCTGGTACCAGATCGTCGTCAAGTCGCGCGGCTTCGAGAAGGTGTTCAACCTCTACACGACGACCTTCACGCCGGCGCCGACGACCGGGGATCCCAATCCCATCCCGCGTTTCTCGGATTTCGGCAGCGATCCCTCCCTGTTCGGAATCGATGGGCTGGCGACGCTCACTGCCGGCACGGCGGCATCGGGCGGCGGGCTGCTGACCTTCTCGGTCGAGGTCACCGGCGTCTCGCCGACGCTCGACCTGTCGCTGATGCAGGCGAATACGAGCAGCGCCTTCCTCAACGGTCAGGTCACCGCCACCGCCCCCGTCGCCGGCACCCTGAAAGGCGGGGTCTTCACCGCCGTGGCCGGGCAGACGGCCGATGTCCACGATGCCGGCGGCGAAGGCGTCGCACTGTCCGTCACCAGCTCGTCGGGGCTGCTCGCCTTTGGCTGGACGGGGCTGAACGATGCGGCCGATACCAGCACTTGGACCGAGACCTTCACCAATCTCGTGCAGGGCAGGTCCGTCGCGGTGATCCATATCGACCACCAGGGCGGATCGGGGTCCATTGCGCCGCTATTCGCCAAGGCCGATCTGGCGGGCGGCTGGCAGACTCTGGCCGCGCAGCAGCTCGGCAACGGCACCTACGATGTGACGATGACGGCCTATGACGCCAAGCCTCATGCACCGAATGCGCCGGACTATGCGGAGCCGCTGACCAAGGCGAGCGCCGCGCTGACGGTGACGGTGCAGCTCAGCGAGCTCGCCCTGACGACGAGCCCCGATGGAAAGGGGCTGGCGCTGCAGGCCGATGACGGGGATACGGGGGGCAACTGGATCCGCTTCACCTCCGGCGCGGGCAGCCTGCCCGAGGGCATGGCGGTGGCGCTGTATGCCACCGATGCCGACGGCCATCCGGTGAATGCCGATGGCACGCCGGCCGGCGGCATTGCCGAGGCCGTGCTCGGATGGGTCGGCACCGTGGGCAGCGACGACGGCGCGTCACTCGTGGCCGGTCTCCAATCCATCTATCTGGCCGCCGATCGGCATCTGCATTTCGCATTGGTGGATGGAAAAGGCGACGTGCCACGCGCGACGGCGGTGACCATGCGCGACAACGGCGACGGTTCGTTCTCCCTGGATGTCGGCGGCGTTGCGCTGCGTGCCGAGGTCGACAACACGCTGTCGGCGGATATGCAGATGGCATCGGCCCAGCGAATGTACGGGTTGCCGCTGGTCCATCTTGATCATGGGCAGCAGGTCGCCGTCGAACTGACCGGAAGCGCGTTCAATGCGAATACCCTTGGCTTTGTCCGCGTCGATCTGAATCAGGCCACCGGAGAGATGAGCCTCGACGGCATTGCCTATGGCGATACCGATGCGTTCCGCGACGCGGTGCGCGGCGCACTTGATCCGGGCTATGGCGTGACGATCGGCGGCAGCGACTTCGCGCGGACCGATAGCTGGACGGTTGCAGGGGAGACCGGCTTCTACGCCCCGGTTCTGCTGACCCAGTCCGGCGAGATCTTCGTCATTGGCGACGCAGCCAATGCCGGTGGCCACGCCTATATCCGCACCTATGGTGCCAACATCTTCGGCTTCGAGGATCTGGCCTACGATCAGGGATCGGATTTTGACTACAACGACATGGTTGTGACGTTGAAGGCCATTTCCGACAGCTCCATGATCTGAACGGTCGACGAACACGTCAATCATCGAACCGGGCATGCGGCGCTGCAGGCCTGGCCCGTCGCGGGCGCGGATTGTCGCGCGGCGCCCTGCGTGCTGGATTGCGTGCCTCTGCATTTCAGGACTACGAGACCATGCCCATCGGCTTCCGCATCGCCCCCGTCACCCAGCGCGTCGACGCCGCGCTCATCGCCCGCGCGGCGAAGCTGCCCGCGGCCAATATTGGCGATGTCATGAGCCGCGTGCAGACCATGCGCGGCGGCTTCCGCCCCTTCGGCGGCAAGAAGGTCATCGCCGGCCCGGCCTTCCCGGTGCGTGCCCGCGCAGGCGACAACCTGATGCTGCACCGTGCCTGCGATATGGCCGAACCGGGCGATATCATCGTCGGCGATGGCGGCGGTGACCTGTCCATCGCGCTGATGGGCGAGCTCATGATCGGCCATGCGCAGACGCGCGGCGTGCAGGGCATCGTGCTGGACGGCGCGGTGCGCGACGTCGAGGCGCTGGCGATGCTCGACATCGGCGTCTGGGCCTGCGGCGCGACACCCTCCGGCCCCTACAAGGACGGGCCGGGCGAGATCGGCTACCCGGTGTCCTGCGGCGGCCAGGTGGTGATGCCGGGCGACCTGATCGTCGCCGATGCGGATGGCGTGGTCGTGGTGCCGCTGGCCCATGCCGCCGAGGTCATCGCCCTCGCCGAAGCCCACAATGCCAAGGAACAGCGGGCCCAGGCGGCGATCGAGGCCCGGACCTATGACCGTTCCTGGGTTGTGGACGCGCTGCGCGCCAAGGGCTGCGAAGGCGCCTGACGCGGCACCGGCCTTGCAGGGTCCACCGTCGCAACGACGGAGACCCTGCATGCGCCGCCGCCACCTGCCGCTGCTCGCGGCACTTGCCTGCCCCATAGTCGTGCAGTCGGCCCGGGCACAGTCCTGGCCGACCCGTCCCATCCGCATTGTGGTGGTCTTCCCGCCCGGCGGGTCCTCGGACATCGTCGCCCGGGTGCTGGCCGAGGCGCTGTCCACCCGCATGAATGCCCGCGTGGTGGTGGACAACCGGCCGGGTGCGGGCGGGACGCTCGGCGCCCTTCATGTCGCGCAGCAGCCGGCCGATGGCACCACACTGCTACTGTCGAACACGGCGCCGATCACCTCCTCCCCGCCGATCTACCCCAATGCCGGCTACAACCCGGTCACGGGCTTCACCCACATCGCCTATATCGGCGCGACGCCGCTGGTCGTCGTCGCCAACCGCAACCTGGTGCCGGCGACGGACCTCCAGGGGCTGATCGCGTGGGTGAAGGCGCAGCGGACGCCGCCGGGCTATGGTTCCTCCGGCGCCGGATCGGTCGCGCATATCGCCGGGACGCTGTTCGAACAGCAGACCGGCGCGGCGCTGACCCATGTGCCCTATCGCGGCAGTTCGCCCATGCAGGCCGATCTGCTCGGCGGCAACATCCCCATGGCCTTCGATACATTGCCGCAGAATGTCGAGCACATCCGCGAAGGTCGGCTGCGCGCCTTCGCCGTGACCGCCCGCGCGCGCGAGCCCATGGCCCCGGACGTGCCGACCGTCGGCGAGGCCGGCCTGCCCGACCTGCTGGTGGAGAACTGGCTTGGCCTGTCCGGCCCAGCCGGCCTGCCACCTGCGATTGTCGAGCGGCTGAACGCCGAGACCAACGCGGCCATGCAGACCGACGCCGTGCGCCAGCGCCTGGTCGAGCACGGCATCGCCCATCGCCCGATGACACCCGCCGAGTTCCAGGGCTTCGTCGCCAAGGACGTGCAGGAGATCGGCGGGCTGGTGAAGTCGCTCGGCATCACCGCGCAGTGATCCGCGCTGTCTTCTTCGGCCGCCCCGGCGCCGGTGCCTTCAATGCCGCCGGCGTCGCCGGGCTGGCGCGCGCGACCGAGGACGCCGGCATCGCGGTCGAGACCGTTTGGTGTCCCGATCCCGCGCAGCGCATCGACGTGCTGCGCGCTGCCGCCTCAGGCGCGTCGCTGGTCATCGCCCATGGCGGCCAGGGCGAGGCTCCCGTCGCCGCCGTCGCGCCGGATTTCCCGACCGTCCGCTTCGCGGTGACCCAGGGCCGCATCGCCGGGCCGAACATCGCCTGTTTCGAAGTACTGCAGGAACACTCCGCCTTCCTGGCCGGCGCGCTGGCGGGGTGGTGGTCGGAAGGGCGGCCGGTCGCGCATTTGTCCGGTGAACCGGTGCCCCCCGGGCTGCGCGGCCGCGCCGCCTTTGCCGCGGGGCTCGCCCATGCGGCGCCGGCGACGCGCTTCCTCACGGGCTTCTGCGGCAACCAGCACGACCCGGCGCTCGCCGAAGCCTGGACCGCGGCGCAATGCGCGGCGGGCGCCGTGCTGCAATTCGCCATGCTCGACGGCGGCCGGCCGGGTGCGATGGTCGCGTTGCGGCGCAACGGAGCGCGGGCGATCGGCAACGTGCATGACTGGACCATGGAAGACCCGACCTTCCTGGCGAGCGCCATCGCCGATAACGGGTGGTGCATTGCCGCGGCACTGTCCGCGCATCACCGCGACGATTGGCGCGACGCGCGCATCGGGCTCGAACGCCCCGAGGCGGTGCGCCTCGCCCTGGCGGCCGATGTGCCGCGCCTCCTCGCGGACCGTATCGCGGCACTGGCCGGGGAGGTCATTGCCGGCCATATCGCCATTCCCGAACATTACGTTGGCTTAGAATTCCGCCCCGTCGACTGACGCCCAGCGTGAAAGAGCGTTTTTCGCTCACGCTGGATCGGTATCGGCCCGCACCCCCCACCCTGCCACCCAACGACAGTATCCTGGCCGGGCAGGGGTGCGGGGTGATGCTATTCGACCGAAAAATGTTCTAGCCTTCCCCCACGGCCCCGAAGAAGGCCGTGCCAGGAAGGAAATCACGCCATGCACATGCAACGCCGCGCGCTGTTGGGCGCCGCCGGCGGCGCTGTGGCGCTCGCCGCCTCGCCTGCCCTCGCGCAATGGAAACCCAGCGAGCGCTACCCGGACCCCGCGGTCCAGGTGCTCGACCCATCCTTCAACGCGTACCGGCTCGTCCTCGCCAGCGTCGAACGCCTCTCCACCGGCGCCCGCTGGTCCGAGGGTCCGGTCTGGTTCGGCGACCAGCGCTGCCTGGTCTGGTCGGACATCCCCAACAACCGCATGCTGCGCTGGCACGAGACAACAGGCCGAACCGACGTCTTCCGCAACCCGTCCAACAACAGCAACGGCAACACCCGCGATCGCCAGGGCCGCCAGATCACCTGCGAGCACCTCACGCGCCGCGTCACCCGCACCGAACCCGATGGCCGCATCACCGTCGTCGCGGACCGCTTCGACAACAAGCCGCTGAACAGCCCGAACGACGTGGTGGTGAAGTCGGACGGGTCGATCTGGTTCAGCGACCCGCCCTTCGGCATCCTCGGCTTCTATGAAGGCGAGGTGGCGCAGCCGGAACTGCCGACGAATCTCTACCGTGTCGATGGTCAGACCGGCGCCATCCAGGTGATGACCGGCGATGTCGGGCGCCCCAATGGTCTCGCCTTCAGCCCAGACGAGCGCCTGCTCTATGTCGTCGAGGCCGCGGCGACGCCGCGCGTCATCCGCGTCTTCGACGTGAGTGGCGAAGGGGCGCAGACGCGCCTGATGAACAACCGCGTCTTCTTCCAATGCCGCGACGGAGAAACGCCGGACGGCTTCCGCGTCGATGTGGACGGCAATCTCTGGTGCGGCTGGGGGATGGGCACGGAGGAGCTCGACGGCGTCCGCATCATCAACAAGTCGGGCACCCCGATCGGGCATATCCGCCTGCCGGAACGCTGCGCGAACCTCGCCTTCGGCGGCCGTCACCGCAATCGGCTGTTCATGACAGCGTCGCATTCCCTCTACAGCCTCTACGTCAACACCCAGGGTGTGGCCGGCGGTTGAGCCCGACATCGCGGCGGGCCATGCTGCCCGCCGCGAACCGAGGGGGAAACCAGACCATGACCGAGCCGGCACCTTGGCAGCCGAGCGAGCGCTACCCTGACCCGTCCATCGTGGCGCTCGATCCGTCCTTCAAGCGGTATCACCTGCCGCTCTCTGCGGTAGAGCGCCTGTTCCACGGCACGCGCTGGGGCGAGGGGCCGGTCTGGCTCGGCGATGCGCGCTGCCTGTTGTGGTCCGACATCCCCAACAACCGCGTGCTGAAATGGGAGGAGGAGACCGGCGCCGTCTCCGCCTGGCGCAAGCCCTCCAACAACGCCAATGGCCACACCCGCGACCGCCAGGGGCGCATCATCGCCTGCGAGCATCTCGGCCGCCGCGTGGTGCGCTTCGAATATGACGGGTCGATCACCGTCCTCGCCGACAGCTACCAGGGCAAGCGGCTCAACAGCCCGAACGACGTGGTTGTGAAGTCGGACGGATCGGTCTGGTTCACCGACCCGCCCTTCGGCATCTATGGCTTCTACGAAGGCGAGAAACACACGCCGGAACTGCCGCACACCAATGTCTATCGCATCGACGGCGCGACCGGCGCGATCACCCTGGTCGCCGACGATGTCGACCACCCGAACGGCCTCGCCTTCAGCCCAGATGAAAGCCTGCTCTACATCATCGAGAGCCGGTCCGAGCCGCGCAACATCCTTGTCTATGACGTGGACGGCGCCAAGCTGCGCAACAAGCGCGTCTTCGTCGCCTGCCAGCGCGGCGAAACGCCGGACGGCTTCCGCGTGGATGTGGACGGCAACCTCTGGTGTGGCTGGGGCATGGCGCCGGCCTTCGATGGCGTGCGCGTGTTCAACGCGGCGGGCGCGCCGATCGGGCACATCCGCCTGCCGGAACGTTGCGCGAATGTCTGCTTCGGCGGACGGCACCGGAATCGGCTGTTCATGGCGGCGGCGCAGTCGCTCTACAGCCTGTATGTCGGCACGCAGGGGGTCGCGGGAGGATAGGAGAGGCCGCTCACCCTGCCTGGGCTGCGAGGCCTTTGGCGGGCAGGGGCCCGGGGGAAGGCAGAGCCCTCCCCCGATGGTGCTCCACCTCCGTCACGTGCGGCGCACATTCCACGGATATGGCGCCGACCCTTGCAGGATCCCGGTGACGTCACGCCGGAATGCGGTCCGGATGACGAACTGGCCCAGGGGCAGGAAGGACACGTCCTCCAGCGCCAGATGCCCCAGATCCTGTGCCAGCGCCTTCTGACGATCGGGGTTTTCCTCGGTCACCCAGGCCTCGGCGAGTTCCTCGGCGCGATCGCTCTTCCACCAACCGAACCAGCCATTGGCCCCCTGCCCGCGCACGAGGAAGGAGAGTGCGGGATTCGACCAGGCCGACGCGCCGCCCGTGGTGTGCAGGATGGACCAGCCGCCCTTGTCCACCGGTTCCCGGTTGGCGCGCCGCTGCACCACGGTTCCCCAATCGGATTCGGCGAGGTCGACATTCATCCCGATGCGCTTCAGCCGGTCCGCCGTCACCTGGCCGAGCGGTCCGATATCCGGGAAATCCGTCGGGTTGATGATGACGACCTTCTGGTTGGCATAGCCTGCTTCGCGCAGCGCGGCGCGCGCGCGGTCAAGGTCGCCGGGCATCATCGCTTCGCCCTCGTCACGGTAATACGGCGTGCCGTGCGGCCAGAGGCTGCGGCAGATCTGCCATTCCGAGCGATCGTCACCGCGTGAGGCGCGCATGTATTCCTCCTGCGCCACGGTCAGCCGCACGGCCTTGCGAAGGCGGGCGTCGTCGAAGGGCGCCTGCAGGCAGTTCATGCGCATCACGGCCAGGCGGCCGAGCGGATCTGTCACCTCCCGCCGGATGTCGCGCGACCGCGCGAGGAGCTGCTGCAGGTCGGGATGCGGGCGTTCCCACCAGTCGATCTCTCCGTTCTGCAGCGCGGCTGCGGCCGTCGCGGCATCCGGCAGGATGTGCCATTCGATGCGCGGGAAATGCGCGACCTTACCGCCGGAGGTCCAGATCGGCGGCTCGTTGCGCGGCACGTAGCCGTCGAACTTCTCGTAGGCCACCCTGCTGCCGGAATTGTAGTCGCCGGCGACGAAGCGATAGGGACCGGAGCCGATCATCTCCGTCACCGCGCGTGCCGGATCCGTCTTCGCCAGATGCTCAGGCATGATGAAGGGCACGGAGGAATCCGGTTTGGCCAGCGCCTCGAGCATGATGGGGAATGGCCGCTTCAGGCGGATCGCGAAATTCCGGTCGTCCACCACGACCCATTCATCGACTTGCCGCGCGAGGAGCTGGCCGATCGGCTCGCGCGCGCACCAGCGGGCGATCGAGGCCGTGCAATCGGCCGCGCGCACGGGATTGCCATCGTGGAAGCGCAGCCCTTCGCGCAGGCGGAAGCGCCACAGGCGGCCGTTGTCGGCAACCTCATGCCCCTCGACCATCTGTGGCTTCGGCTTCAGTCCGGCATCGACGCCGTAGAGCGTGTCGAAGACATAGAAGCCGTGATTGCCGGTAACCGTCGCCGTGGTGAAAATCGGGTCGAGTACCGAAAGATTGGCCTGTGGCACGAAGCGCAGTGTGCCGGCGCGGGTGTTCTGCGCGACGGCAGGCGAAGCGAGCAGCCCCGCGGCACCGGCGGCGAACAGGGTACGACGTTGGATCATGACCTCCTCCTCCGGCGTCGTGGCGCGCCGATCCAGCGCAGGCTAGAGCGGTTCCTTCAAGGGTGGAACCGCTCTCGTCCCTGTCCGGCGGCAGCTCTGCCCGAATGGGATCCGCGCCGGGACGGGCGGTCCGTTGCTGCCGGACGCAGGACCAGTGGCCACCGCAAGCTGCCTGGCGGAGGGGATCGGCGATCAGCCCTTTGGCACTCGCACGGTCAATGACAGCAACCGGAAGGAATGGCTCTTCCCGTGTCCGTCCAGGTTCAGCGCGCCGTTCACCCCGCCTTCCAGCGCGTCATCGACGACGAAGTTGAAGGCGTGGATCAGGGGCAGGTCGTAGCGCTGGCAGCGCGTCGCGCCGCGATGGGCGAACAGCGCGAGCACGCGCTCCTCCGTTACCTGCTCGGCGAGCAGCGGCCACATCGCCGGGTCGTAGGGTATCAGGGACAGGTTGACGCGGTTGCCCTTGTCCCCCGCGCGGGAATGCGCGACCGCATGCAGCGGGACGTCGATCAGTTCCATGCCCGGGCCTCCAGCACGCGGATCTCGGTCGGCACCATCTCGCGCGGGACGAGGAAGGATCGCGTCAGGATGCGCGGCGTCACCCGCCAGCGTGCGCCCGATGTTCCCGCCGTGCCGCAGCACAGCATGGCGAGCACTTCCCGCGCCGCCTGATCGGCATTATCGCGCGTGGTGGATTCGACGGCGAGGCGGATGCGAATGTCAGGAGGTTCCGGCCCGTCATAGCTGCGCCACAGCGCGCCTTCGTCGGAATCATGCACTGAGGCAACCCCGATCAGATCGGCCCGCGCGCGGCGCGCCAGGCCGCGCTGCTCCACCCGTTCCAGCAGCACATCCGCCGTGGCGCGCGCGCGGGCCAACGCATTCGGGCCGGCCACCGACACTTCGCCCTCGCCGAGCCAGGAGCCCTCATAGCAGGCTGTCACCTTCAGCCGCTCGGGCCGCGCATGGCCACGCACGCCGTGCAGCGCCACGCGATCCTTGCCGGATTGCTCCAGCGTCACGCCGGTGATGTCCATGACCACGTCCGGCGTCAGATAGGCCGCGGGGTCGTGCAACTCATACAGGAGCTGTTCCTTCACGCTGCGCAGATCGACTAGCCCGCCGGTGTCCCGGGGTTTGGTGATGACCATGGCGCCATCGCGCGACACCTCGGCGATCGGAAAGCCGATATTCGCGGGATCAGGAATGTCCTTGAAGCCGGGGTCCCAGAAGACGCCCCCCGTCACCTGCGACCCGCATTCCAGCAGATGTCCGCAAGCCGCACCCAGCGCGAGCGCCTGCCAATCATCCTCCGCCCAGCCGAAATGATGCATCAGCGGCGCGATGGCGAGCGAGGGGTCGGAGGTCCGTCCAGCGACGACCACCTGCGCGCCCTGCGCCAGCGCCTCGGCGAGCGGCGCCGCGCCGATATAGGCATTCGCCGAGACCATCCGCCAGGACGACATGTCGAGGCCGGCATCGGCCTCATGCACTGGCAGCGCATCGAGATCGACGGTGCCCGAGACATCATCCCCGGTAACCACGCCGATGCGCAGATCAGCCATGCCGAGCCGCCGCGCCAGCCGCGCGACGCAGCGCGCCGCGGCCACCGGATTGGCCGCGCCGAAATTGCCTAGGATCGGAATGCCGGCCTTCGCGCAATCGGCGAGGATCGGCTCCAGCAGGCGTTCGAGCATCGGCTCGTACCCCGCTTCGGGGTCGCGTCGCTTCTCGATCTGCGCCAGCGCGATGGTGCGCTCGGCGAGGCATTCGAAGAACAGCGCAGCCGGGCGGCCACTGCGCACCAGCGCGCGCACCACCGGCGGCGCGGCATCGATGCGGTCGCCGGAAAACCCCGACGCATTGCCGACGAGGAAAAGGTCGCTCATGTCGGGTTCAGGCCCTCCTCGGCCTCGGTCAATCGGCTGGGCCGCAGGGCGCCGATGCGTTCCAGCAGCGGATAGGCGGTCGCTGCCAGATGACCGCCGACACGCTTGAGGTCGCGCACCACCTCCAGCACCACGCCGCGGGACGCGATGGCGGCGGGTTCGGTGGCCAGGGAGAAACTGCGCGCCGCTTCGGCCTCCTCCTCCCGCATGCGTTCCTTTTCCTCCATCAGGCGGCGCGCGGCGGAGACGTCTTCCCGCATGAAGGCGGCGACGGCGAGCTGGAGCTGCTCGAGCCCCCGCGCATGCAGGGCCTGGATGGAATCCATCATCGCGCGATCGAGCGGCACGCCCTCCTTCGCCCATTTCGCCGCGACGCGGGCGAGGCTGCGGTCCAGCACGTCGCCCGCGCTCTCCAGGTTCAGCACGAAGGCACGGATCTCGGCGATGCGGCGCTGCTCCTCATCGCCCAGGTTCTCCACCGGCAAGCCGGCGAGATAGACCTGCACCGCGCGGTTCAGCCGGTCCACCACCTCGTTCAGCCGCGCGATGCGCTTCGCCAGGTCGCGATCCTCAGTGCGGAAGCCGGTGGCGATGGTGCGCAGCATCTCCTCCAGCGCGTCGGCCTGGCGCAGCGCCTCGCGCTCGGCATTGGCGAGCGCGACCGGCGGGGATTGCAGCCCGGCCTCGTCCAGATAGCGCGGCGCTGCCGGATCGCCGGTCGTGCCGGCTTCGGGCAGCAGCCGTTCCAGAAGGCGTGCCGTCATCGGCAGCAGGGGCAGCGAGACGATCGCCAGCGCCAGGTTGAAGGCGAGATGCGCATTCGCCACCAGCCGCGCCGGCGCCGGATCGAGCCAGATCATCGCCTGCGTCACCCAGGGCAACGCCGCCAGCACCAGCACCGCGCCCAGGATGCGGTTGGCGAGGTTGCCGAGCGGCACGCGCATCCGCGCCCATTCGCTGCGGTCCCCTTCCAGCACCGGGTTCAGCGCGGTGCCGAGATTGGCCCCCACCACCATCACGATCGCCGCGTCCGGCCCGATCACGCCCACCGCATGCAGCGAGGCGATGAAGAGCACGGCCGCGACCGAGGCATGCATCGCCCAGGCAAGCGCCGCCGCGATCAGCAGGTTGGGCAGCGGCAGCGCCCCCACGGCGGCGAGGACCGTGCGCAGCGTCGGCGAATGCTCCACCGGCGCCATGACCACCGCCATCATGTGGAGCGCCAGCAACATCAGCCCGAGCCCGATCGCCGAACGGCCCAGGTCGCGACGGCGGCTCACCTCCGCACGGCGGAAGGCGACGACGCCGACCAGGATCAGCGCCGGCGCCACCGCCGAGACATCGAAGGACATCACCTGCACGATCAGCGCCGTGCCGACATTGGCCCCGAGCATCGCCGCGAGCCCCGGCACCAGCGCCACGGCACCACCCGCGCAGAAGGACGCGATCATGAAGGCGGTCGCGGTGCTGCTCTGCAGGATTGCGGTCACGGCAAGCCCGGCGGCGAAGCCGCGGCGCCGGTTCGCGAGGCCAACGCCGAGACGCTGCCGCAGCCGGCTGCCATAGGCCCGCATCACGCCGCTCTGTACCATGTGGAGGCCCCACAGCAGCAGCGCCGCGTAGCCCGCGAGTTCCAGGATCAGCCAGGCTTCGGCCATTCCGTCGGCATACTCCCTTCAGTGCGTCAGCGTCCGGCGCACGGCATCCTGCCAGACGGCGTGGCGGCGCGACGCCTCCGCCCGAGCCATGGCCGGGACGAAGCGGCGTTCCAGCCGCCAATGCGTAGCACCCGAATCCCCCGGCGCCGGACACAGACCCGCCTGCAACCCGGCGAGATAGGCGGCGCCGAGCGCCGTGGTCTCCCGCACCTCCGGCCGATCCACCGGCGCGCCAAGCAGGTCGGCGAGGAACTGCATCGTCCAGTCGGACGCCACCATACCGCCATCGACGCGCAGCACCATCTCCCGCGCCGCGGGCCAATCGGCGTGCATGGCATCGATCAGGTCGCGGGTCTGGAAGGCGACGGATTCCAGCGCGGCTCGGCACAGTTCGGCGCGCCCCGACCCGCGCGTCAGGCCGAAGATGGCCGCCCGCGCCTCCGGATCCCAATGCGGCGCGCCGAGGCCGGTGAAGGCCGGCACCAGCACCACCTGCTGCGCCGGATCGGCCTGGGCGGCGAGCGTGCCGGCCTCGGCCGCCTGCGCGATGATGCCGAGCCCATCCCGCAGCCACTGCACCGCGGCGCCGGCGACGAAGATCGCGCCCTCCAGCGCATAGTGCCGCTGCCCTTCAAGCTGATAGGCGATGGTCGTCAGCAGCCGGTTGCGGGAGGCTACGAGCTCCGCCCCCGTGTTCAGCAGCGCGAAGCAGCCGGTGCCATAGGTGGACTTCACCATGCCCGGCTGGAAGCAGCCCTGCCCGACCGTCGCGGCCTGCTGGTCGCCGGCAACGCCACGGATGGGCACGGCGCCACCGAGCAGCCCGGCATCGGTGGTGCCGAATTCCGTGGCGCAATCCAGCACCTGCGGCAGCACCGCGCGCGGAATGCGGAACAGGCGCAGCAACTCGTCGTCCCAGGCGCCGCGCCGGATATCGAACAGCATGGTGCGCGCGGCATTGGTCGCATCCGTCGCATGCACGCGACCGCCCGTCAGGCGCCAGATCAGGAACGCATCCACCGTACCGAAGGCGAGCGCCCCGCGTTCCGCCGCCGCCCGCGCGCCCGGCACGTTGTCGAGCATCCAGGCGAGCTTGGTCGCCGAGAAATAAGGATCGGCGAGCAGGCCCGAGCGTTCGGTCAGCAGCGGCTCGACGCCCTCGGCGCGCAGCGTCGCGCAATACTCGGCGGTGCGGCGGTCCTGCCAGACGATGGCGCGGTGCAGGCAGCGGCCGGTGGCGCGGTCCCACAACAGCGTCGTCTCGCGCTGATTCGTGATGCCGATGCCGCCCACCCGCCGCGCATCCCCGCCTGCCGCGGCCAGCGCGTCGCGCAGCGTGGCGAGGCTGCTGCGCCAGATGTCCTCCGGCTCATGCTCCACCCAGCCGGGTGCAGGAAAATGCTGCGGCAGTTCCTGCTGCGCGGTCGCGAGCGGGCGCAGCGCCGGGTCGAAGGCGATGGTCCGCGTGCTGGTCGTGCCTTGGTCCAAGGCAAGCAGAAGATCGGCGGTCATGCGGTGGCGTTCTCTCTCCATCCCCAGGATAGTCGCGATCAGGAGGATCAGTCATGCCCATCACGCTTTACGATCTGGCCGGAGCCGACCCGGCCCGGCGCTTCAGCCCGTATTGCTGGCGAGCGCGCCTGGCGCTGGCGCAGAAGGGGTTGGATGTCGAGACGATCCCGTGGCGCTTCACCGAGCGCAGCGCGATCGGCGTGCTGGGCTCGGAAAAGGTGCCCGTCATCGTCGATGGTGATCACGTGCAGAACGAATCCTGGCAGATCGCCGAGTATCTCGAAGCGACCTACCCCGACCGGCCCAGCCTGTTCGGTGGCGCCGGCGGCCACGCCCTGGCACGCTTCCTGACCGGCTGGGCGGATGCCGTGGTGCTGGCGGGCATCGCCGGGCTGATCGTCTCCGACATCCCGGCCATTCTGGCACCGGACGACGCTGCCTATTTCGTCGAGAGCCGGGAGAAGCGCTACCGGAAGACGCTCGCCGAAGTGACGGCAGGGCGCGAGACACGCGTCACGGCCTTCCGCGAGGCCCTGCTGCCGTTGCGGTTGGCCCTACGCCAGGGGCCATTCCTCCATGGTGAGGCGCCTGGCTATGGTGACGCCATCGTCTTCGGCGGCTTCCAATGGGCGCGATGCTGCAGCCCTTTTCCGATCCTGGAAGCCTCCGATCCCGTGCATGCCTGGCGCGAGCGGATGCTCGATGCTTATGACGGGCTTGGGCGGTCAGCGCCGGGCTTCGCGTGACGTGGATCGAAGATGGGCCTTGCCCCTCCCGAATTCTCCCACGCCCGCGGACGAGGGGCGGTTGCAGCCCTCGACCTGGCAGGGAAGGCCTCGATAGCGATAGGCGCGTTGGGCCCCAAGGCGCTCGGTCGGCCGCTATTGCACCACCGCCACCTGCCGCGGATCGATCGCGAGCCAGACACGCCGGCCGACCTCGTGCGCCTCAAGCGGGGCCGCGGCGGCGCGCAGGCGCAACGCCGACCCGTGCGGTTGCACAACATAGTCCCAGGATTCGCCGAGATAGGTGCGCTCCGCGATGCTGGCTTCGATGACCGGCCCGGCGAGCGGCGGCTGTGCCTCATGGATCGTCATCGCCTGCGGACGCAGCGAGACGAGCACCGGGCCATCCGGCTGTGTGCTGGGACCCAGCGCGATCCCGTCGACGCGTAGCATGCCGGAGGTGACCTGCGCCTCCAGCAGGTTGGTCCGGCCGACGAAGCCGGCGACGAAGCGCGTCCGCGGCCGTGTGTAGAGCAGATGGGGAGCATCCACCTGTTCGATCCGCCCGGCATTCATCACGGCGATGCGGTCGGACGTCGCCATGGCTTCCGCCTGGTCATGGGTGACATAGACGGTGGTGATGCGGAACTCGTCATGCAGGCGGCGGATCTCGAAGCGCATCTCCTCACGGAGGTTGGCGTCGAGGTTGGAGAGCGGTTCGTCCAGCAGCAGCACGGCGGGCTTCACGACGATCGCACGGGCCAGCGCGACGCGCTGCTGCTGGCCGCCGGACAGTTCAGCCGGGTAGCGATGGGCGAGATGGCTCAGCTGCACCACTTCCAGGATCTCGCCGACACGGCGGCGGGTCTCCTCGCGCGTCAGCTTGCGTAGCTTCAGGCCGAAGGCGACGTTCTCCTCCACTGTCATGTTCGGCCAGATGGCATAGGACTGGAAGATCATGGACATGCCGCGCCGTTCCGGCGGCACCACCGCACCCGGCGCCGACAGCACCGTGCCGTCGACCGCGATGCTGCCGCCGGTCGGATCGACGAAGCCCGCGATCATACGCAGCGTGGTCGTCTTGCCGCAGCCTGACGGGCCGAGCAGGGAGACGAACTCGCCCTCCTCCAGCGTCAGGTCGACGCTGTCGACAACGGTCAGCCTGCCATAGGCCTTGGTGAGGCCCGAAAGCGTCAGTCGCGGCACGCTATTCCCTCCGCAGCATGAAGTCGCGGCCGACCAGCTTCATGCCGATGCCCACGATGGCCAGGGTGATGACGAGCAGGATGCCGCCGAAGGCGGAGACGACCTCGAAATTGCCCTGCTCGGTGAGATCGTAGAGCAGCACCGACATGGTCCGTGTGCGCGGCCCGACGAGGAAGATCGCCGCCGACAATTCGCGCGAGGCGACGATGAACACCACCAGCCAGCCGCCGAGCAGCGAGGTCTTGAGCAGCGGCGCCGTCACCTTGCGGATCGCGTGCAGCCGTCCCGAACCGAGGATGCGCGCGGCTTCCTCCATTTCCGGATGCACGGCGCGGATCGCTGCCTGCGAGGATGCATAGGCGATCGGCAGGAAGCGCGAGGCGAAGGCGAGGATGATGAGCAGCGCCGAGCCATAGAGCGACAGCGGCGGCCCCGCATAGGCGGCGTAGAAGCCGATCGCCATGACGATGCCCGGGATGACGAATGGCGCCATGGCGAGGAAGCCCAGCGCATCCGCGAAGCGCATCAGCCGGCGCACCACGATGTAGGCCACCAGCAGCGCCAGCACCACGGCGATGGTCGCCGAGGCGCCCGAGAACCACACAGTGTTCCACACCGCCTGCGGCGCCATGTCATGCTCAAAGAGCAGGAACTGGTAGTTGCGGAGCGTCAGGTTGTCGAAGGAGAAGCCACGCCCCCAGGCTTTGGCGAAGGAGGCCTGCAGAAGCACGGTCAGGGGCTTGCCGACCGACAGCATGGCGACCGCGAAGCACCAGGCGAAGAGTACCCAGCGCCAGGGGCCGAGCTTGATCTGTCGCCTCTCCCCGCCCTTCCCCGTTTGAGAGACAAAGCCCTTGCGCGCCAGCAGCAGCTTCTGCACGGCGATCAGCGCGATCGTCACCAGCAGCAGCGGAATGGCGAAGGCGGCGGCGACCTCGACACGCACCGGATCCTCGAAGAACTGCCAGAGCTGCGTGGTCACCACATTGATGCGCGCTGGGATGCCGATGATCGCCGGCGTGCCGAACAGCGCGATGGTCTCCAGGAAGATCAGGATGAAGCCACCCATGATGGACGGCCAGACCAGCGGCAGCGTGACCCTGCGCATTGTCACCCAGGTGCCGCCACCGAGGATGTTCGCCGCGTCCTCCATCTCCGAGGAGATGAGGTCGAGCGCCGACTTCACGAAGATGAAGACGAGCGGGAAGGAATGCAGCGCGATGACAAAGGCCATGCCGGTGAAGGTGTACACATTCACCAGCGGCGCGGTCGCGCCAGTCAGGTCGCGCCAGGCGACGTTGATCCAGCCCGAATTCGGCCCGGCCAGCAGGATCCATCCGATCGCACCCAGATAGGGCGGCATGATGAAGGCGGCGAGCACAGTCGCCCAGGTGAAGCCCTTGCCCGGCATGTCGGTGCGCGACACGGCCCAGGCCATGGGCACGGCGATCACCACCGAGATCGCCGCCGACAGCGTCCCCAGCATCAGCGAGTTGCGCAGCGCCTCCAGATACCGCGCACGGCCATAGGCGGTCACGTAGTTCTGGATGGTGAAGACGCCGGTGTCCTGCTCCTCGAAGGAGATGACGACCATCTTGAGGATCGGGGCCGCTACCAGCACCAGCAGCGCCGCGATCAACACGATCCAGAGAAAGGTCACCGGCTCCAGACGACGGAGCCGGCTTGGGCGTACCACCTGGGCGGCAGGAAGGGCCGCGTCACTCATCCGACCAGCCTCAGACGCCGAAGATCTCGCGCCACTGCTCGCGTACCTCCGGCACGCCCTTCTCGGCCTCCTCGAGCGACGGCGCGAGCATTGTCACCTGATCGAGCGGCCGCGAGCCTTCCGGCGGCGGCACGTCGGGGCGGATGCTCTCGTTGAACAGCAGCCGCACGGCGGTGGACAACGCCGGGCCGGTCTGGAATTCCTGGAACAGCTTCGCCGCATTCGGATGCGGCGCATTGGTCGGAATGCCCGAAGGCGACATGGCGGCGATCACGCCCTCGGTCGGGTAGATCAGCTTCAGCGGATTGCCGCGCGACGCCGCAAACAAGGTGGAGGCGGACGGTACCGCCACGCCCACGGCGCGCTCACCCGCTGTCATCATCGTCACGGGGTCGATGGAGGACCGGCCGACCTGCGGCTTGTTGCGTTCGAACCGGCGCAGATAGTCCGGCCCGTACATGGTGCGCATCTGCAATGCCCAGAGCCCGATCGCGCCGCTGTAGCCCGGATGCCCGACCGCAAGCTTGTCCTTCCACTTCGGGTCCAGGATATCGGTCCAGGATCTCGGCGCCTCGGCCTCCGACACCATGTTGGTGTTGTGACCCATCAGGTAGATGCCGAGGAAGGAGGACTGGAAATAGTCGTCCGGGTCCGGTCGGCGCAGGATCGGCAGCAGCCCGTCCGCATTGACCGGACGGAACTTCACCAGCCGGTTCTGCCGCTTGAGCTGGACGTAATGCCCGCCATTGGTCGAGGAGAAGACGTCGCACTGGCCCACGCCCGCGCGGAAATCCTGCGACAGGCGTTGGAAAGCGACCTGCGACGTGCTGCGCACCACGTTGCAGCGCACGCCCGGATACCGCTCGTTGAAGGCACGTCCCGCGGCTTCCGAGGCATCCGCGCTGTATTGCCCGGTGTACCAGGTGATCTCGCCTTCGCGCTTCGCGGCTTCGTAGAGTTCGCGTTCCTGCGGATTCATGGGCGAATCTGCCCAGGCCCTGGTGGCCGCCGCGGACCAGGCCGCGAGCGCAAGCATCTGACGCCTGTCGATCAGGAACATCCGGCTTCCTCCCACCCTGTTCGTGACGCGGCCGCCTTGGGCGGTCTCACGGCACGGCTTTCACTTCTTGGACGGCGGAAACGTTGCCACCACCCTCCCGGCCTGTAAACCATGGAGACAAAGCAGGAGGAGGAAACGATGTCGCTCCAAGATCGGATCGGCGTGGATGTCGGCCGCAAGCTGAAGCTCGAGGATGCGATCGAATGGGCCGCCCGCAATGCGGTGCGGCACATCGACATCCAGCTCGATACCGGCGCCAATGCAGTGACGCTGTTCGATGAGGCACGGTGCCGCGCCATCAGGCGGAGTGCCAAGGCGAATGGCGTGCAGGTCGCGCTGCACACCCTGTCGGCGGTCAATGTCGCCGAATATTCGCCCTTCCTGAGCGATGCGGTGGACGCCTATCTGCGCGCCTATATCGAGGTCGCGCCGAGGCTCGAAGCCGAATGGATCGTCGTCCACGCCGGCTATCACTTCACCGCGGATGTGCCGATGCGCATGGAAGCCGGGCGCGACCGCCTGCAACGCATGGTGACGCACGCCGAACAGCACGGCGCGCTGCTGCTGCTCGAGAACCTCAACCGCGAGCCGGAGAATGCGGAGGTCCACTACCTCGCGCATACGATGGAGGAATGGCGGTACTATTTCGACGCCATCCACTCCCCGGCCTTCGCGCTGTCCTTCACTGCCAACCACGCGCATCTGCTGCCGCCGGGAGTCGATGGCTTCGTGGCGGAGATCCCGCTCGATCGCGTGAAGGAAGTCCGCCTCGCCGATTGCTGGCGCAACGGCTACGAGGAGCACCTGGTCCCCGGCAAGGGTGACTTCGACTTCGGCGCCATGTTCGCCCTG
This sequence comes from Roseomonas alba, assembly GCF_019430885.1. Taxonomy (GTDB): domain Bacteria; phylum Pseudomonadota; class Alphaproteobacteria; order Acetobacterales; family Acetobacteraceae; genus Neoroseomonas; species Neoroseomonas alba. The sequence goes on from NZ_JAHYBZ010000013.1 coordinate 79,159, forward strand.
CTGGAAAGGAAGGGCTATCGCGGCGCCTATACCAACGCCTTCGGCACGCTGGAGGACATGCAGGACGCCCGCGCATACATGGTGGACAAGGCGCGCGCGGCGGGGGTCGCGGTGGGGTGACCCGCGCCTGTCCTCGGCGGCTGGACCGAGAGGGGCGCCGCCCCTCTCGGGCTCACCCCGCCCAAGGCCCAAGGCCTTTGGAAACCGTCACCTGGCCCCGGGCGCCGCGGGCAGGACCAATGCCGAGACCCGCACCGGCGCACGGAACGCGTCAAGCGGGCCCGGCATGCCCCCGGGGGCACAACACCAAGTATCCGGCTTTCCAAATGACACGGTCATTTGGTGGGGTGGCTTGGAGGGGCAGAGCCCCTCCAATCATCCAACCGCCCTGCATCAACCCTTATGCACGCGCAGCGGCCCGAAGGACTGCGTCACCGGCATCACCTGCAGGGTGTTGACGTTGACGCGAGCCGGGCGCGTCGCGACCCAATGGACGGCATCGGCGATGTCGTCGGGCGTCAGCGCATCAGCACCTTCATAGACTCCGGCCGCCTTCGCGTCGTCGCCCTTGAAGCGGATGTTGCTGAATTCCGTGCCGCCGACCAGGCCCGGTTCGATATCGGTGACGCGCACCTTCGTGCCCCACAGATCGGCGCGCAGGTTCAGGCTGAACTGGCGCACGAAGGCCTTGGTGCCGCCATAGACATTGCCGCCCGGATAGGGGAATTCGCCGGCGGTCGAGCCGAGATTGACCACATGGCCGCGGTCGCGCGCGACCATGCCCGGCAGCACGGCGCGGGTGACATAGGTCAGGCCCTTGATGTTGGTGTCGACCATCGCATCCCAGTCGTCGAGATTGGCCGCCTGCGCCGGCTCCAGCCCCAGGGCGAGGCCCGCATTGTTCACCAGCAGGTCGATGGCGGCGAAATCGGCGGGCAGGCCGGTGATGGCGGCGGCAACCGCGGCGCGGTCGCGGACATCCAGCACCAGCGCATGGCAGCGCGCCGTGCCCAGTTCGGATTGCAGTGCGGCGAGGCGATCGGCGCGACGCCCCGCGGCAACGATGCGCGCCCCATCGGCGGCGAAGCGGCGCGCGATGGCAAGTCCGAAGCCGGCGGTGGCGCCGGTGACGAGGACGGTCTCAGGTTTCATGGTCAGGGAACTTCCTTCTCCGGCGGGTCGGAGGGCAGGACCGCCGGCACTTCCGAGCTGCCCTCCCGCTGGTCGCGATACAGCGCGGCGCGCGTCAGCAGCATCAGCGTGACGGGTGTCGAGAGCACGATGAAGACCGCCATCAGGAGTTCATGCAGCACAAAGCGCGTCCGCAGGACGGAGAAATACAGCATCGAGGCCAGCAGGATGCTGCCGATGCCGAGCGTCGTGCCGAGCGTCGGCGCATGGACCCGCGCGTAGAAGCTGCGCAGGTTGACCAGCCCGATCGATCCGATCAGCGCCAGCGCCGATCCGAACAGCAGCAGCAGCGTGACCGGGATCGCCGCCCAGAGCGGAAGATCGTTCATTCGATCACCTCCCCGCGCATCAGGAATTTCGACAGCGCCGCAGTGGCGACGAAGCCGAGCAGGGCGATGAGCAGCGCCGCCTCGAAATAATGCGTGCTGCCGCTGCGGATGCCGAAGACCAGCAGCAGCATGGCCGCATTCACGTACAGTGCATCGAGCGCCAGCACGCGGTCCTGCGCCCGCGGCCCCCGCAGCACGCGCCAGGCCGCGCAGGCCATGGCGAGCACCAGCAGGATCTGGGCGATCAGCACGGCACCGGACAGCAGCGTGGCGCTCATTCGAAGACCTCCATCAGCCGCCTTTCCCAGCGATCCTTGACGATCCGCACCCATTCCTCGCGGTCGATCAGGTCGAGGACATGCAGCAGCATGGTCCCGTCCGAGGAATCGTAGTCCACCCAGACCGTTCCTGGCGTAGCGGTGAGGATGCAGGCCAACGCCGCCAGCCCATAGGGGCTGCGCATGTCGAGCGGGATGCGCACGAAGCCCGGCTGATGGGTGCGCTCGCGGGGCGGCCGCAGGATCAGGCGCGCCACGGCGTTGTTGGATCGCGCGACCTCGATCGCGACGTCCCGCAACAGGCCGGGCAGGATGGCGATCCGCCGCAGATGCGCGCGCGGCAGCCGCAGTGCCGCGAGCACCGCGCAGCCGGCCAGCGCCAGCGCCCCGCCCAGCAGGACGCCCCCCACCGACACGCCGTCATTCAGCAGCAGCCACAGCAGCAGCATCGCGACAGCCATGGCCGGATAGGGCAGCAGGCGCCTCATGGCGCGGCGTCCGGCCGGCCGGCGAAGACGCCGCGTAGATAGGCCGTCGGCGCGTGCAGTTGCTGCGCGGCCGCCTGCATGTAGTCCATGGTCGGCTCCGCACCCACCGTCAGGCCGATGCAGATCAGCAGCAGGAAGGCGATGGGCAGGATCTCGACCACGCCGATGCGCGGCGGGCGCCGCGCGGGATTGGTCCAGAAGACGTCGATGCCGCTGCGGACCATGGCGATCACCGTCGCGAAGCCCGACAGGATCAGCGCCGCCATCAGCCCCCAGGCGGTGAGGCGCAGCCCTGTCCCGGTCGGCCCCATCACCGCCGACAGGATGGCGAATTTCGCGAGGAAGCCCGACAGCGGCGGCAGGCCCGCCAGCAGCAGCGCGCAGGCCATGAAGGCGAAGCCGAGGATGGCGAGGGTGCCGGGGATGACGACGCCGACGATCTCCTGTTCCTCCAGCTCCTCCTCATCCTCCCCGCTGCCGAAGGCCGCGCGCGTGACGGCCAGCACGTCCGCGCCCACTTCGCGGCCGCGTTCGACCAGTTCGATCAGCAGGAAGAAGGCACCGATGGCGAGCACCGAACTCGCCATGTAGAACAGCGCGCCGCCAGTCACCGCCACCTGCCCGGCCCCGATGGCGGCGAGCAGTGTGCCGGAGGAGATCAGCACGCTCGCCCCGGCAAGCCGCGGCAGGTTCTGCGTCGCCAGCACGGCGATGGACCCGAAGGCGATGGTCAGCAGCCCGCCGACGACCAGCCAATGCGATCCGAAGCCGACCGAAGGTCCTGTCTCCCCGCCGAACAGCAGCAGCCAGACGCGCAGCACGGCGTAGATACCGACCTTGCTGAGGATGGACAGGATCGCCGCCGCCGGCGTCGTCGCCGCGGCATAGGTCGGCGGCAGCCAGAAGCCGAGCGGCCACATCGCCGCCTTGATCAGGAAGGCGATGCCCATGATGGCGAGGCCGGTCTCGAGCAGGCCGCGATCCTCGGCGACGATGTCCCGCATCCGGAAGGCGAGGTCGGCCATGTTGAGCGTGCCGGTGATGCCATAGACGACGCTGACGCCGATCAGGAACAGCAGCGAGGCGACCAGGTTGACCGTGATGTAGTGCAACCCTGCCCGCACCCGCGCCACGCCCGACCCGTGCAGCGCCATGCCGTAGGACGCGGCGAGCATCACCTCGAAGAACACGAACAGGTTGAACAGGTCGCCAGTGAGGAAGGCCCCGTTCAGCCCCATGAGCTGGAATTGGAACAGCGGATGGAAGAACGCCCCCGCCCGTTGCCATCGTCCCAGCGAGAAGACGAAGGCCGCAAATCCCAGCACCGCCGCGAGCGCCAGCATCAGCGCCGTCAGCCCGTCCAGCACGAGCACGATGCCGAACAACGTCGGCCAGTTGCCGAGGCGATAGATGCGCACCACCGGCTCATCCGCCATGGTCAGCAGCAGCCCGGCCAGCAGGACCAGCGTGACGGTGGAGGCCAGCCCGATCAGCCCGATCAGGTTCCGCCGCCGGTCGCCGATCAGGATCATGATCGCGCCGGCCAGCATCGGCACCACGATCGGCGCCATCAGCAGATGGTCCGTCCAGGCGGTCACCGGTCGCGCTCCCGCCCATCGACATGGTCGCTGCCGGTCAGGCCGCGCGCGGCCAGCAGCACCACCAGCAGCAGCGCCGTGGTGGCGAAGCCGATGACGATGGCGGTCAGCACCAGCGCCTGCGGCAGCGGGTCGGCATAGTTGGCCAGGCTGCCGGATTCGCCGGCCCGCAGGATCGCCGCCGCGCCGCTGCGTAATCCGCCCGTCGAGAAGATGAACAGATTCACCGCATAGGACAGCAGCGCGAGTCCCACGATCACCTGGAAGGTGCGCGCCCGCAGCAGCAGCCAGACCCCCGATCCGGCGAGCACTCCGATGGCGAGGGAGGCGATGAGTTCCATCAGCGGTCTCCCGTCGCGCGTTCGGCCGCGCGCTGGCCGCGCACGGATTGGTGCGCCAGGGCGACCAGCATCAGCAGCGTCGCGCCCACCACCAGCGCGAAGACGCCGATGTCGAAGATCAGCGCGCTCGCCATCGGTATCTTCCCGATGATCGGAAGCTCGGCGTAGGCGAAGTAGGTGGTCAGGAAGGGCCGCCCGAAGATCCAGGCGGCCAGCCCGGTCCCGGCGGCGAGCAGCAGGCCGAAGCCGAGCCAGCGCTGCGGCCGCAGCATGTGCAGGTGGTCCTCGGTCCAGTCCGTCCCGCCGATCATGTACATCAGCAGGATGGCGATCGCGACGATCATGCCGGCGGAGAATCCGCCCCCGGGCAGATCATGCCCGCGCAGCAGCAGGAAGACCGCGACGATCAGCATGACGGGAAACAGCAGCCGCGACAGGGTGAAGGGAACCAGCAGCCAATCCGCCGTGGGCGTCGTCGCGTCGCCATGCAGCGCGCCGTCGCCCTGGTCGCGCTGCTGTTCCGGGACCTCCACGCTGTCCGGCGCGGGGCGGAAGCGGCGCAGCAGGGCATAGGTCGTCAGCGCCACGGCAGCGACGACGAAGATCTCACCCAGCGTGTCGAAGCCGCGGAAGTCCACCAGGATGACGTTGACGACATTGGTGCCGCCGCCTTCAGTGTAGGCGCGTTCGAGGAAATGCTGAGCCAGCAGTTCCGGCGGCGTGCGCGTCATCACTGCATAGGACAGCGCCGCAAGGCCCGCGCCCGACCCGATCGCGAGCGTCAGATCGCGCAGCCGGCGCCTCAGGCTCAGCACGTCCAATCCGCGCTCCCCCGGCACCTTGCGCCGCTGCGGCAGCCAGCGCAGGCCGAGCACCAGCAGCACGGTCGTCACCACCTCCACCGTAAGCTGCGTCAGCGCGAGATCGGGGGCGGAGAACCAGACGAAGGTGAGGCAGACGACGAGGCCCACCCCACCCAGAAGGATCACCGCCGCCAGCCGGTGGAATTTCGCCTGCCACGCCGTGCCGAGCGCGAAGGCCGCGCCCACCAGCCAGATCAGCACCAGCACCGGGTCCATCGGCGTGGCGGGCAGGTTGCCGGGTCCGAAGCCGCGCCACAGCACGGCGGAGACCCCGCCGAACAGGGCGATGCCGACGATCAGGCGAAGCTGCGGTTGCAGCCGGCGCGTGCCGAAGATGTTCTCGAGTCGCCGGGCCAGGCGCCAGGACAGGAAGACCATCACGCGCTCGAAGATGCGTTCGGCATCGACGCCGCGCAGCAGAGGCGGACCATCGGCATCGCTGCGCAAATAGCCCTGCAGCAGGCGATACAGCAGGACGCCGCCGGCGAGCGCGATCACGCTCATCAGCAGCGGCAGGTTGAAGCCGTGCCAGACGGCGAGGCTGTAGTAGGGCACCTCCGCCCCCAGCACGCCGCGCACGGCCAGGGCGAGATACGGCCCCACCGTCGCTGCCGGCAGCAGGCCGATCATGATGCAGACCAGCACCAGGATCTCGACCGGGAAGCGCATCCATCCCGCCGGTTCGTGCGGCGAACGCGGCAGGTCGGTCGCCGGCGGGCCGAAGAAGGCGCCATGGATGAAGCGCAGGGAATAGGCGACGGAGAAGGCGCTCGCGGCCATCGCCGCGACGGGCAGGATCGTCAGCAGCGAGAATTCGCCCTGGGCGGACAGCGCCTCGGCGAAGAACATCTCCTTGGACAGGAAGCCGTTCAGCAGCGGCACGCCGGCCATGGCGGCCGCCGCGACGCCGGCCAGCCGTGCCGTGAAGGGCATGGTCTGGTTTAGCCCCGACAGGCGCCGGATGTCGCGCGTGCCCGTTTCATGGTCGATGATGCCCGCCGCCATGAACAACGAGCATTTGAACGCCGCGTGGTTGATGATGTGGAAGACGGCGGCGACCAGGGCCAGTTCGCTCTTCAGCCCCAGCAGCAGGGTGATCAGCCCCAGATGGCTGATGGTGGAATAGGCGAGCAGCCCCTTCAGGTCGTTCTGAAAGATGGCGATATAGGCGCCGACCAACATGGTGATCAGCCCGGCAAGGCCGATGATCCAGGTCCAGGCATCGGTGCCCGCCATGACGGGCCACAGCCGCGCCAGCAGGAAGACCCCGGCCTTCACCAGCGTCGCCGAATGCAGATAGGCCGAGACCGGCGTGGGCGCGGCCATCGCACGCGGCAGCCAGAAATGGAATGGGAACTGCGCGCTCTTCGTCAGCGCCCCGAAGGCCACCAGCAGCAGCGCCGGCAGGTAGAGCGCATGCTCGCGGATCAGGTTCCCCGCGGTCAGCACCGTGTCGAGGTCATAGCTCCCGACGATATGCCCGATCAGCAGCACGCCGCCGAACAACGCCAGCCCACCCGCGCCGGTGATGGTCAGCGCCATGCGCGCCCCATCCCGTGCCGCCGCCGTATGGTGCCAATAGCCGATGAGGAGAAAGGAGAAGAGGCTCGTCAACTCCCAGAAGAAGGCGAGTTGGATCAGGTTCCCCGAGATCACCACCCCCATCATTGCCCCCATGAAGGCAAGCAGGAAGGCGAAGAAGCGCGGGACCGGATCCTCCTCGGACATGTAGTAGCGCGCATAGAGCACGACGAGCGCCCCGATGCCGCTGACCATGCCCGCAAACAGCCAGGCGAAGCCGTCCATGCGCAGGGTGAGGTTCAGCCCCTGCCCCGGCATCCAGGGAATTTCCGCTCGCAGGATCTCTCCCGCCGAAACCCCCGGATAGGCCATCCAGACGAGAGTCAGGCAGATCAGTGTCACCCCGCCCGCCAGCGCCGAGGCCGTGTCGCGTGCATGGGCCGGCAACAGCCCGGCCAAGATGGCCCCGATGAACGGTAGCCCGACCAGGGCGATCAGCAGCAGCGCGTCAGCCATCGAACCGCCGGACCCACCTCACGCCCCGTCCCCTTCGCCCGATGGCGCATCGTATCGATTGAGCAGTGACACCACCTCCTCGGCCGATTCGGCGTGACGGAGCTGCCGCAGCGCCTGCGGCTCGCGCAACGCACGGCATGTGTCGGACAGGGCGGGGAGGAAGCCCTCCGCCTCGGCTTCCGGCCACAGCACCAGGATGACGAGATCGACCGGCTCCTCGTCGCGCGCCTCGTAGTCGATCGGCTTGCGCAACCGCGCGAAGAGCAGGACTGGCGGGGCATCGCCCTTCAGTCGCGCATGCGGCAGGGCCACGCCGCGCCCGAGGCCCGTGGACCCCAACGCCTCGCGGTCCTGCAGGGCCTTGAGGATCTCCCCGCTCGGCCGGCCCAGGCGGGGCGCGGCCTGCTCCGCCAGATCCTGCAACAGGGCACGCTTATTTCCGGCCCCCAGGTCGAGGATGACATCCGCAGCCGAGATCCGGTCCGAGATCCCCATTCCTTCCTCCAGGCCAGATGAACGCGCGAGGGCATACTGCACCACGGCGCGGCGCTTGGGTGCGGCCTACCAAGGGGGAAGGAGCGTGACAACCTTGGGGTGATCAAGAAGGGGAGGGGCTCTGCCCTTCCCGAGCCCTCCCCGCCAAAGGCCGAAAGGCCCTTAGGAACCTCCATTTGGCGTTCGGCACGACGGTTGGGTCCGGTGCCCCTCTGGTTTCGCTAATCCGCGGCCAGCAGCCCCAACTGCCTGTCCCGCGCCGCATCGGCGGCGTCGCGCAGCGCGGGGTCGCCATATCCGCCGCCGCCGCCCGAGGACAGCAGGATCAGATCCCCCTTGCGCAGCGCGACATCGTCCTTCGACCGCACGGCGATGGTCTCGTTGCCGCGATGGATGATGCAGGATCCGACCGCGCCCGGCCCCCCGCCCGCCATGCCGGGGGCGGGGATGCGGAAGCGATCCGCATAAATGGCGAGCCGCACCCCTTCCTCAAGAATGCGATAGGCACGTACCGACCCCAGCCCGCCGCGATGTTGTCCGGCACCGCCGCTGCCGGGGCGCAGCGCATAGGCCTCGATGCGGAAGAAGTCGTAGTCGGCGTCGATCTGCTCGACGGGCGTGTTGGTGCAGTTGGACAACGGTCCGGCGACGGCATCGCAGCCGTCGTTGCGCGGGGAGGCGCCATAGCCCCCGTCGCGCAGCTCGATGAAGACCCTGTACCGCCCATCCTTCAGATGGCTGAGGCAGAAGCCCGTGGTGCAGTCGTATCCCGGCGCGACGGCATGGTCGGGGTTGGCCTGGCCGAGCGCCTTCAGCACCACATCATAGGCACGGAAGGACGCCTCCATGCGCGCGCGCACCGGCGCCGGCGGATTGGGGTTCAGCAGCGACCCCTTGGGCGCGCTGATCGTCACGGCGCGGGACGCGCCTTCGTTGAACGGCACATCCCCGCCGGTCAGCACCGCCTTCACGCAGGCCAATACTGCCGAGACGGTAGAGGCGAAGGGCGCGTTCATATGCGTCTTCACCTGCGGCGCCGTGCCGGCGAAATCGACATGCAGGTCGTCGCCCTTGACCGTCAGCGTCACGCGTACCGGCAGCGGTTTGTCGGTCAGGCCGTCATCGTCGACGGCATCCTCGGCGGTGTAGGTGCCGTCCGGGATGGCGGCGATCGCCGCGCGCACGCGGCGTTCGGTATAGGCGATCATCTCTGCCATCGCCTCGCGCACCGTGGAGGCGGAATACTTGTCACACATTTCCGTCACCCGCGCCGCGCCCACGGCGCAGGCGGCGAACTGGGAATCGATATCACCCAGCGTCTGCTCCGGCACACGGATATTGGCGCCGATGAAGCGGCGCAGCGGCCCTTCGTCGTTCCAGTCGGTCGTGAGGTTGTACTTGCTGGGCGGGATGACCAGCCCTTCCTGGTAGAAGTCGGTCGCGCTCGAATTCAGCCCCGGCGCGCCGCCGCCGACATCGAGGTGGTGTGCCACCGCCGCGCTGAACCCGACGATCGCGCCATCATGGAAGATCGGCACGAAGATCAGGATGTCCTGCAGGTGGTGCGCCCCGTGATAGGGGTGATTGCAGATGTAGAAATCGCCTTCCTTCAGCGTGTGCACCGGATAGAGCGCGGCGCAGGATCGGAAGGTGATGGACAGCGAGCCCACCAGCATCGGGATCAGCTCGTCGCTCTGCGCCACCGCATTGCCCTCAGCATCCAGGATGCCGGTCGAAGCATCCTTGCCATCGCGCACGATGGGCGAATAGGCGGAGCGGTAGAGCTTGATGCCCATTTCCCGCGCCGCGGAGAGCAGCGCCTGGCTGATGACCGCCTGGTCGACCGGGTTGAGGGTCATGCGCCCCTCCGCAGGATGAGGTTGCCGGATGGGTCGGTGGCGGCGGTCCAGCCTTCGGGCACATAGACCATGGCGGTCAGGTCCTGCAGCGCCAGCGGGCCCGCGACAGGATCCGCGCCGATCGCCGCGCGCGCCATGCGGCGGGCGGGACGATCGCGCCCGCCATCGAAGATCGTCGCCGCCGTTTCCGGCACGGTCAGCGGCGGGCCGGCGATCTCGGCGAGGCTCGGCACCGTCCCGTGCGGCACATGCAGGCCGACGCGATAGGAGACGATCTCCACCGGCCGCACCTGCCCCACCGCGCCGAGACGATAGATGCGCCGATGTTCCGCCGCGAAGGCATCGAGCAGGGCTTCCGTCGTCAGCGTCGCGAGGCCGCCGAGATCGAGCGGCACCGGGATCTCAAAGGCCTGCCCGACATAGCGCATTTCGAGCACCGCCTCGGGGTGCCGATCCGCGCCGAGGCTGATGGCGTCCGCGCGCCGATGCAGACCCGACAGCATCTCCTCCAGTGTCGCCCGCACCGCCTCCGGCGCGCCCACATCGAGAGCGGTGCGCCGCGTCAGGCTGTCATAGAGGCTGTAATCCGCCGCCAGCAGCCCATAGGCCGAGATGACGCCGGCATTGGGCGGGACGACGACGGTGTCGATGGCCAGGGCCTCGGCGACGGCCGCCGCGTGCAGCGGCCCGGCGCCGCCGAAGGGCACCAGCGCATAGTCGCGCGGGTCGCGCCCGCGGCTGGTGCTGACCAGCCGGATGGCCGAGACGATGTTCGCCACCGCGATCTGGATGGCGCTGTCGGCCAGCGTCTCGACCGACATGCCGAGCTCCGCGGCGAGCGGCTCATAGGCCTTGCGCGCCGCGCCGGCATCCAACGGCAGTGCGCCGGCGAGCTTCGCATCCGACGGCAGCCGCCCGCAGATCACATGCGCATCGGTCAGCGTCGGCTGCGTGCCGCCGCGGCCATAGCAGGCCGGGCCAGGATCGGCGCCGGCGCTGCGCGGACCCACGCGCAGCAGCCCGCCATCATCCACCCAGACCAGGGAGCCGCCGCCCGCCCCGATGGTGGTGATGTCGACCATGGGCATCAGAACCGGCAGCGTATCGACGCGCGCCTCGCGTGTCAGTTCCGGCCTTCCGTCCTGCACCAGGCAGACATCGGCCGAGGTCCCGCCGATATCGAGGGTGATGATGTCGCGATGCCCGGACAGCGCCGCCTGGCGGATCGCGCCGGTCACGCCCGCCGCCGGCCCGGACAGCAGCGCCGTCACGGCGTTGCGCCGGATCGCCGCGGCCGGCACGCGCCCGCCATTGGACTGCATCATGGAGAAGCGGCCGGCAAAGCCGCCTTCCGCGAGCCGCGCCTCGATCCGCCGCAGATAGGCGTCGAGCACCGGCTGCACATAGGCGGCGAGCGTCGCCGTGCTGGTGCGTTCGTATTCGCGGAACTCGCGCGTCACATCGACCGAACAGGTCACCGGAAGGCCTGGGCGGTGTTCCGCCAGCCAATCCGCGATGGCCCGTTCATGCGCCGGATTGGCGAAGGAATTCAGCAGGCAGATGGCGACCGCACCATGCTGGCCCTCGTCCAGGAAGCGCGCCAGAACCGGGCCGAAAACAGCCATGTCGAGGTCGCGGGCAATGCCGCCGTCGCTGACGGTGCGCTCCGGCACTTCCAGCGTGTCGTAGCGCGGCACCAGCGGATCGGGCTTGCGGTAGAAGATGTCGAAAAGCTGCTCGCGATCCTGGCGGCGGAGCTGCAGCACGTCGCGAAAGCCCTCGGTGGTCAGCAGGGCAAGGCGCGAGCCCTTGCGTTCCAGCACCGCATTCGTCGCGACGGTGGATCCGTGCGCGAGATCCGCCATGCCATCCAGCGGAATGCCCGCGGCGGCGATGGCATCGAAGACGCCGCGATCCGGTTCGCGCGGCGTGCTCGGCACCTTGGTCAGGCGGACGCCGGTTTCGTCGATGCAGACCAGGTCGGTGAAGGTGCCGCCGATCTCGACGCCGACCTTCACGCCAGATGCTCCCGGAGGAAGGCACAGAGTGCCGCGAATTCCGCGCGACCCTGGCTGCCGGCCTCGCGCATGCGCAGGAAGCCGTGCAGCATCCGCCGCGCCTCGCGATAGCTCACCCAGACGCCTTCGAGCGCCAGCCGCCCCGCGAATTCCCGCCCGTCGTCGCGCAGCGGGTCGAATTCCGCCGTGTGGATGAAGGTTGGCGGCAGGCCGGAGAGATCCGGTGCCTTCAGTGGTGCCGCATAGGGATCGGCGGCAAAGCGCCAGCCCGAGAAATAGATGTCGTTGTAGTAGATCATGCTCTCGGTCGTCAGGGACGGCCCGTCCTTGCTCTCGATGTAGGAGGGTAGGATCGGATCGGCGCCCAGCGTCGGGTAGACCAGCGCCTGCGCGGCGATCGCCGGCCCGCCGCGGTCCCGTGCCGCCAGGCAGCAGGCCGCGCTGAGGCTGCCGCCGGCGCTGTCGCCGCACAGCGCGATGCGCGCACCATCCACGCCGATCTCACCGCCCTGCGCCGCCAGCCAGGACAGGACGCCAAAGGAATCGTTGAAGGCGGCAGGGAAGGGATGCTCGGGTGTCAGCCGGTAGTCCACACTAACCACCGCCGCGCCGGTCTGGTCGCACAGGCCCCAGGCATTGCTGTCGGAGGAATCGAGATCGCCCAGCATGAAGCCGCCGCCATGCAGGTAGACGATGGCCGGTGCGCCCGCTTCCTGCCCGTCCCTGCGGTAGATGCGCACCGGCACCGCATGGTCCGGCGTCGGGACGATGCGATCCTCGGTGAGGATGTGTGCCGGGCGGGGGATCGCGATGGCATTGGTGTAGCGCGTCCAGTTCGCGCGCTTCTCCGCCGGCGTCTTCGCCGGCGCCATCAGCACGCGGGCCGCGAGCAGCGGCTTCATGTCAGGGTGAATCTCGCTCTCGTCCCGCATCCTCGTCACACTCCGGCCTGTTCCGTGAAGTGGGTCACGGCTTCTTCGGCTGTTCAAGGGTGAATTTCACTGTTATGAATGTTTGCGGAGACATTTCACGCGCATGGAATCTTCGACGAGCCGCGCCATCGACCCTATCGACGCCTCGGTGGGCGGGCGCGTGCGGCAATTGCGCCGCCAGCGCGACTTGTCGCTGCAGCAGGTCGCCGAGCGAGCGGACCTCTCCGTCGGCTTCCTGAGCCAGATCGAGCGCGGCCTCTCCTCGCCCTCCCTGCGCGACCTCATCCGCGTCGCGACGGCACTCGAAACCGATCTCGGCACGCTGTTCGAAGGTGCGGGCACCACGGCGTCGGCGGGCGGTTCCATCGTCACCCGGCCCGCCGAGCGGCAGGAAGTCGCCTTCCACGAAGGCATCACCAAGCAGCTTCTGACGCCGCATGGCGATGCCTCGCTGCGGCTCTACATGATCACGCTGGAACCCAATGGCCGCACCGGGGAAGCCCTCTACAGCCATGCCGGGGAGGAAGCCGGCGTCGTGCTCCAGGGTCGCCTGCTGCTGACCGTCGAGACCATCGACCACCTGCTGCAGGAAGGCGACAGCTTCCGCTTCCGCAGCGACCGTCCGCACCGCTTCTCCAATGCCTCCGGCATGGTGACGCGCGTGCTGTGGGTGAACACCCTGCCGACAGGCTGACCGATGACCGCCATGCCCCTGCCGCCGAGCCTCTATGCCGCCACGGCGCGTCCCGCTCCGCCCATGCCGCCGCTGGACGGCGATGCGGCGGTGGATGTGCTCGTCATCGGCGGCGGCTTCACCGGCCTGTCCACCGCGCTGCACCTCGCCGAGCGCGGGACGCGCGTCATGGTGCTGGAGGCCGCCGAGCCGGGCTGGGGCGCGTCGGGTCGCAATGGCGGGCAGGTGAACCCCGGCCTGAAGCCCGATCCTGACGAGGTGGAGCGCGATTTCGGCCCCGATCTTGGCGGCCGCATGGTGCGCTTCGGCTGGAGCGCGCCGGAGACGACCTTCGCCCTGATCCGCCGCTGGCAGATCGCCTGCGATGCGCGGCAGGGCGGCACGCTGCGCGCCGCCTATCAGCCGCGCCATGCGGATGGCGTGCGGCGGTCGGCCGAGCAGGGCCTGAAGCGCGGCATGCCCGTCACCCTCCTGGAAGGCGATGCCGCGCGCGCCGCGACCGGGCATGACCGCTACCTCGCCATCATGCTCGATGCGAGTGGCGGTGACGTGCAGCCCTTCGACTATGCGCGCGGCCTGGCCGGTGCGGCGCAGAAGGCCGGCGCGACGGTCCATGGCGGCACGCGCGTCACCAGCCTGACGCGCGATGGCACCGCCTGGCGCGCCACCACGCCGACCGGCACCGTGCGCGCGGACAAGGTCGTGCTCGCGACCAATGGCTATACCGATGATCTCTGGCCCGGCCTGCGGCAATCGGTCGTGCCGGTGTTCAGTTCCATCGCCGCCACCGCGCCGCTGTCGTCCGACGTCGTGGCGGGCATCATGCCGCATCGCGGCTCGCTGTATGAAAGCGGGCACATCACCGTCTATCTGCGCGTCGACCAGGCCGGCCGGCTGCTGATCGGCGGTCGCGGCCCGCAGCGGCCGATCGCCGACCACGCGCCGGTTCAGTATCTGATCGACTATGCGCAGAAGCTCTGGCCGCAACTGCGTGGCGCGACCTGGACCCATGGCTGGAACGGCCAGCTCGCCATGACGAAGGATCACTACCCGCATATCCACGAACCGGCGCCGGGCCTCTATGCCTGCCTGGGCTACAACGGCCGCGGCGTCGCGCTGTCCACGGCGATGGGGGGCGAGATCGCGAAGCTCGCCACCGGCACGCCGGCGCGCGACATCGCCATGCCGGTCACCCCGATCCGGCCGATCGCCTTCCATGGCTTCTGGAAGCTCGGGGTGATGGCGAAGGTGATGGAAGGCCGCATCCGCGACCGCTTCGGCCTGTAGACTGCAGCGTCCTGCGGACACCCTGTCTGCTCCGTGCCGGGCATAGGCCCTGTGGCCTCTGATGGGGGTGGTCTGGAGGCGGCAAAGCCCCCTCCAGCAATCCGTCGATCACCGCGCCCGGTCGAGGATCTGCTCCACCAGCCGGATGCGCTGCTCAAGATCCGTGGCGATGGTGTACCAGTTGGGCGACCAGTTGCGCGCGCGCACATCCGCCATGGACATGCCGAGCTCGCGCTCCAGCGCGTTCGGCAGCGTCACATTGGTCGCGAGCGGCAGGTAGCCGCTCTCCGCCGCGGAGACCTGCTTCTCCGGCGCGATGCAGGCGTTGAGGTAGCTCAGTGCCGCGGCGCGGTCCTGTGAGCCCTTGGGAATGGACAGGACGTAGGACAGCACTAGCCCGCCTTCGCGTGGCAGGGTGATGTTCACATCGGTCTGCCCGGCGCGGCGCAGCATCTGGATCTGGCCGGAGTAGAAGGGCGCCGCCGTCACCTCGCCGCGCGAGAGCTGCTGCTGCAGCGACGCCATGGAGGTGTAGACGCTGATGGCGTTCTTCGCGACCGCTTCCAGCATCGGGATGCCCGGCCGGATGTTCGCCTCATCCCCGCCATTCAGCTTGGCATAGAGCGTGAGGTCGTAAGGTGCGAGGAAGAGCGGCCGGGTGATCGAGATCTGGTCGCGCCACTTGCGCTCCTTCAGCGCGTTCCAGGTATCGAAGTCGGCCGCCTTCGCCATGCTCTCGTTGAAGGCGATACCGTAGTAGATGAAGTAGATCGGCATGCCGAGCAGCTTGCCCTCCGCATTGCGGATCCAATACTGCTGCGGGATGTGCTGGATGCTCGGCAGGTCAGCCTCGGTGAATTCCTCGACCAGCCCGCGCTGGGCGAGGTTCGCCGCCTGGTAGGACGCGGCGACGATGACGTTGTGCTGCGGCCGGCCCTGCGCGGCGGCGACCGCCGCGGCCGGATCGGGCACCTCGACCACGGTGGTCTCGATGCCGCTCGCCTGCTGGAAGGGAGCGGCGAAGCTGTCACGCCACATGCGGGCGCCGCCGCCACCCCAACTCGCCATCACCACCTTGCCCTCGGCGGCGCGGGCGCGGGTGAAGGCGAACGGCGCCTGCAGCAGCGTGGCGGCGCCGGCGATCATGGACCTGCGGTGCATCGTCATGGTCACTCTCCTTCGCGGTGCGATGGGTTCAGGCGGGGGCGTGGCGGCCCTCCTCCTCGATGTCGATGAAGATGCGCAGGCCCACCAGCCGGTCGATCAGCAGCACCAGCCCCGCGGTCAGCAGGATCAGGACCGAGGAGATGGCGGCGACGACCGGATCGGCGCTGTCATGGATATGGGTGTAGATGGACACCGGCAGGGTGGTGAATTGCGGCCCGGTCAGGAACATGGTGACCGTCACCTCGTCGAAGCTGATGATGAAGCTGAACAGCAGCGACGCCGCGATGCCTGGGCGCAGCAGCGGCAGCACCACACGGGTCAGCGTCTGGCGCGGCTCGGCGCCGAGGATCGTCGCGGCCTCGGTCAGGGAGCGGTCGATCTGCCGCAGGGATACGGCAATAGGCCGGTAGGCGAAGGGCGCGCAGAGGATCAGATGCGCCATCAGCACGCCGATGAAGCCGCCGTTCAGATGCAGCATCGACAGCCAGCCCAGGAAGGCGATGCCGATCGCCGCATGGGGAAAGAGCAGCGGGGCGAGGATCGCCGTCTCCGCAGCGCTGCGCAGCCGGGCCGGCGCGCGGTCGAGCGCGAGCGCGGCCAGTACCGCGATGATGGTCGTCACCACCGCCGCGACGATGGCGATGACCGCGCTCTGCGCGAAAGCGGTGATCCAGGCCGTGCTGCCGAGGAATTCGAGATACCAGCGCCAGGAGAATCCCGGCGGCGGAAAGGCCAGCACGGCGCGCGGCGAGAAGGAGGCGCCGATCACGATGATCAGCGGTGCCGGCAGCAGGATCAGCAGCAGGACCGCGATGATGCGGGTGGCCGGGGACAGTCCCATCACACGCCTTCCTGCGTCTGGCGGATGCGCGCTTCCAGCAGGCGCAAGGGCGCGACCAGCACCAGGGCGACAACGAGCAGCATGACGGCCATGGCCGTGGCGCGCTCGAAATTGAAGACCTGGAAGATCTCCGTATAGATCTGCGTGCCCAGCATGCGATCACGCAGCCCGCCCAGCAGCAGCGGCGTCACGATCGCCCCTGTGGCCATCAGCAGCACGAGCGACGCCCCGCCGATCACGCCGGGCATCGACAGCGGCAGGGTCACCCGGCGGAAGGTCTGCCAGCGCGTGCCGCCGAGGATGCGGCTCGCTTCCTCCAGCCGCCGGTCCTGTTGCAACAGGGAGGACAGGATGGCGATGACCACGAAGGGCAGGAAGACATGCGTCAGGCCGATCAGCACCGCAGTCGGCGTGAACAGCATGCGGATCGGCGCGTCGATGAGGCCGAGGTCCCGCAGCGTCATGTTCACCACGCCGCGATTGCCCAGCAGCACCATCCAGCCAAAGGTGCGCACCACGATGGACACCAGCCAGGGCGAGATCACCAGGATCAGCCACAGGTTGCGGTGCTTCGACCGCGCGAGGAACAGCGCCAGGGGATAGGCCAGCACCACGCAGAACAGCGTCGTCAGCGCCGAGATCCACACGGTCCGCCACAGCACGCGCAGCACGACCTGGTCCGACAGCAGATCGGCATAGAGCCCGACGCCGCCTTTGGTGAAGGACCCCCAGATCAGCCCGCCGATCGCCACCGCGAAGGCGGCGATCAGCATCGCCATGGGCGCGAAGAGGGCAACGCGCCCCGCTTTCATTGCGCCGGCACGCTCGCCGCGCGGGCGGGGTCGAAGCCCAGCACCGTGCGCGCCCCGGGCGCCAGATCGCCCACCGCCCCGCCGTGGATCAGCACCACCCAGGGCTCGGCCGCCTCGTCCAGACCGATGCGCAACCGCGCATGCGGGCCGATATAGTCGATGGTCTCGATGACGCCTTCGCGCCGCGCCGGGAGGGACGTTGCGGCCGCCCCGATGGCGCAGTCCTCCGGCCGGATCACCAGCAGGGACCGCGGCGGCGGCCTCACGCCGAAGGCGGCGAGCTGCGCGGCGTCGCGGATATTCGCCTCGCCCACGAAATCCGCCACGAAGCGGCTGGCCGGGCGCTGATACAGGTCGCGCGGGCTGCCGAACTGCTCAAGCTTGCCGTGGTTGAACACCGCGACCCGGTCGGCCATGGACAGGGCCTCCTCCTGGTCGTGGGTGACGAAGATGAAGGTGGTACGCGTGCGCCGCTGCAGCGCCTTCAGCTCTTGCTGCAATTGCCGCCGCAGCTTCAGGTCCAGGGCCGAGAGCGGTTCGTCCAGCAGCAGCACCGCCGGTTCCAGCACCAGCGCGCGGGCCAGTGCGACGCGCTGCCGCTGGCCGCCCGACAATTGCTGGATGCGCCGCCCGGACAGCGCGCCGAGCTCGACCAGCGCCAGCGCCTGGGCGACCTCCTGCGCGATGGCTTCTTTCGCATGGCCGCGCAGTTCCAGCCCGAAGGCGACGTTCTGCGCGACAGACAGGTGCGGGAATAGCGCAAGGTTCTGGAACACCAGCCCGACATCGCGCCGGTTCGGCGGCAGCCTGCCGAGTTCCCGGCCATCGAGCGCCGCACGCCCGGAATCCGCGGCCTCGAATCCCGCGATGATGCGCAGCAGCGTCGTCTTGCCGCAGCCGCTGGGGCCGAGGAAGGCGATGAACTCGCCCGCCTCGATGTCGAGATCCACGCCATCGACCGCACGCAGCGCGCCGAAGGTCTTGGTGATGCGGTCCAGCCTCAGCCGTCCCTTGGTCGCTGCGCTTGGCATGCCGGCCATGTCACCGGGCCAGCGTGAAAGGGGCAAGCGAAAATTTCACAATCCTAAAATTCAGCGGCGAATTTTCATATCCGTGACGATAGCATCAGGCCTGCGGTGCCCGTACCGGAGCATCGAATACCCCGCCGCCCCAGTGCCACCAGATCGCAGGCAACAACCGTGCCGCTGCGGCCGCCGCTGCCGGCGTGGCGAACAGGCCGAAGCAGGTTGCGCCGGATCCGCTCATCCGCGCCAGCAGGCAGCCCGGCAGGGCGCGCAGCGCCGACAGCACCTCGGCGATCGGGGGGCACAGCGCCATGGCCGGCGCTTCGAGGTCGTTGCGCAGCGCGCCCAGGTCCTGGACGAAGGAGGCTAGGTCCGGCCAGCGCGGCGCGAGCGCCGCGGGCGGCGAGAACGGCCCGCTGCGTCGTGCGAAGACAGCCGGCGTCGGCAGCGCCAGCCGCGGATTGGCCAGCACGATGCCGAGCTTCGGTATCGGCGGCACCGGGCCCAGCACTTCGCCGATGCCGGACATGCGCACCGGCTGGCAGGCGAGGCAGGCCGGCACATCCGCGCCGAGCGCCAGCGCCGTCGCGTCGTCGGTCCGTGTCCCCCACAGGGCGCCAAGCGCCCGCAGCGCCGCCGCCGCATCCGCACTGCCGCCCCCGATGCCCGAGGCGACCGGCAGGCGCTTGGTCAGCCGTAGGGTTGCCGCAGCCTCCCGCCCGGCCGCCGCCGCGAGGCCGCGCGCCGCGCGCAGGACCAGATTGTCGGGCTCGGCTGCCAGCGATCCGGCCTCGGGACCGGTGATGGCAAGGCTCAGCGTCCCGGCCGGCGCCGCCTGCACCGTGTCGCCGATGCCGGCGAAGACCACCAGGCTGTCGAGCGTGTGGTAGCCATCCGTCCGGCAGCCGGTGACATGGAGGTAGAGATTGACCTTCGCCGGGGCTGGTTCGGTAACGCCGGTGTTCAGCGCCGGTTCTCCGCCACCGGATTGGCCGGCAGCCCGCTGCGCAGCTTGGCCTCGATCTTCGGGCCCTCATCGCCCTCCGGGCCCAGCGCCAGGGCGCGGCGCCACTGGAACTGCGCCTCCCGCTGCCGCCCGGCAGACCAATAGGCATCGCCCAGATGGTCGTTGATGACGCTGTTGCGGGCCTCGAGTTCCACCGCCCGTTCCAGCCAGCGGATCGCCCCCTGCAGGTCGCCCATCTTGTAGAGCGCCCAGCCCAGGCTGTCGGCGATGTTGCCGTCCTGAGGGCGCAGCGCCACGGCGCGTTCGAGCATACGCCGGGCCTCGGCCAGGTGCTCGCCCCGCTCGACCCAGGTGTAGCCGAGATAGTTCAGCACATAGGGCTGCTCCGGGCTGACCTCGAGCGCGCGGCGAAAATCGGCCTCCGCCGCCGGCCAGTCGCCGGCGCGTTCCAACGCCACGCCGCGGGCGTAGAACAGCGGCCAATGCGCCGCCGTCGGCGCCTGCACCCGTCGGATCGCCTCGGAATAGGCGGCGACCGCCTCGGGCCAGCGCTGCCGGCTGCGCATCAGGTCGCCCAGCCGGGCATAGGGCTGGGACGACGCCGGGAACGCCGCGGCGATGGCGTTCAACTGCGCCGCCGCCTCATCCGTCCGGTCGAGCCGCTCCAGCACCGCGGCCTTGCGGAGCCCCGCCAGCCCGGCCAGCGGGTCGTCGCCCGGGATCTCGTTCAGCAGGCGCAGCGCGGCCTCGTATTGCCGCTCATCCGCCAGCGCGTCGGAGGCGAGCAACAACGCCGGCGTGAAACTCGGGCGCAGCCGCAGCGACAACCGCGTCAGCGCCAGCGAGAATTCCGCCGCCCCCTGTCCGCGCAACGATCCGGCCAGCGCGAGATAGGCCTCGGCCATGCCCTCGACCGGGGACGCGACGGCCCGCGTCGTCAGCAGGGAACGCTGCGCCTCAGGCGAGGCAGAGAGCACCAGGTCCTCCTGGTTGCGCGTATAGGCTTCGAGCAGCCGGTCGGCGTCCTCCTCCCGCCCGCCGCGGGCCAGGATGCCGCCGGCGATCTGCACGAGGCGCAGGGTCATCGGCTGGTTGTCGCCGATGGAGATGCGGGCGAAGCGTTCGGCCTCGCGCGGCCGGCCTGCAAGGTCGGCGATCAGCGCGGCGTGCATGGCATAGAGCGTGCGCAGCCGCCCTGTTTCCGAGAGCGGCCGCAGCAGCGTCAGCGCCTGTTCGGTCTGCCCCTTGCCCTGCAGCGTCCAGGCCAGCAACAAGGGTTGCAGCAGCTGCGCCACGCCCTGGCGGGGGAGGGTGCGGATGCGTTGCTCGGCACGGTCCCAGCGCCCGGCTTGGGCGTCGGTGCCGGCGATCAGCATGGCGGCGAGCGTGTTGTCCGGCAGGCGCCGGGCCAGCCGCACCGCTTCCGACCGCCCGTCCAGCAGCGTCGCGATGAAGGCCCGCTCGACCACCTCGGGCTGGTTCGGATCGGCCCGCAGCGCCGCCAGCATCGCATCGGCCGCGACGCGCGTATCGGATTCGGACGTCGCGAAGCGACCGGCGAGATAGGCCCCGAAAGCGTTGCTCGGCGACGGTGTGAAGCCGGATTGCCCGCCGCTGCCATCCGCGGCCGCACAAGCCGTCAGCAGGGCGAAGGCGAGGAAGGTCAGGCGACGCGGCGCTGGGGAACGGGTCATCCGGGTATCCTAGCCAGCCCCGTGCTGCAGCGCCACGACCCAGGAAAAGTGCCCTCCGCGTCACGCCGGCGCGAGCCATGCCGGCAGGACGGGACACCCCGGCTGGCCCGGCGCAGGTTGCGGGTCTAGGGTGCGCGCCCCACCGCTTTCCGGAGGCACGCGCCAATGTCCTATCCCAACGTCCTGCTGCACGTGAACGGGGAGTGGCGTCCGGCCCGCTCCGGCAAGACCCTCAACATCATCAACCCGGCCACCGAGGAAGTGATCGGCACCGTCGCGCATGCCGAGAAGGCCGACCTCGACGAGGCGCTGGCCGCCGCCGACAAGGGCTTCGCGGTGTGGAAGAAGGTCTCGGCCTTCGAGCGCTACAAGCTGATGCGCAAGGCCGCCGACATCGTCCGCTCCCGCGCCGACGCGATCGCGACGATGATGACCATGGAACAGGGCAAGCCCCTGCCCGAGGCCAAGATGGAAGTCATGGCCGCCGGCGACATCATCGACTGGTTCGCCGAGGAAGGCCGCCGCGCCTATGGCCGCGTCATCCCGGCCCGCGGCGAAGGCATTTATCAGCTTGTCGTGAAAGAGCCGGTCGGCCCGGTCGCCGCCTTCACCCCCTGGAACTTCCCGATCAACCAGGTCGTGCGCAAGCTGTGCGGCGCCGTCACGACCGGCTGCTCGATCATCGTGAAGGCCCCGGAAGAAACCCCGGCCTCCCCGGCCGAGCTGATCCGCGCATTCATCGACGCCGGCCTGCCGCCGGGTGTCGTGAACCTCGTCTATGGCGTGCCGGCCGAGATCTCCGAATACCTCATCGCGCATCCGGTCATCCGCAAGGTGACCTTCACCGGCTCGACCCCGGTGGGCAAGCTGCTCTCGGCGCTCGCCGGGCAGCACATGAAGCGCGCGACGATGGAGCTCGGCGGCCATGCGCCGGCGATCGTCTTCGACGATGCGGATCTCGACGTCGCCGCCAAGACGCTGGCGGGCGCCAAGTTCCGCAATGCCGGCCAGGTTTGCGTCTCCCCCACCCGCTTCCTGGTGCAGGAGAAGCTGTATGACGGCTTCGTCGAGAAGTTCGTCGCTCACGCCAAGTCGCTGAAGGTCGGCGACGGCCTCGCCGAGGGCACCACCATGGGGCCCCTCGCCCATGACCGCCGGGTGCCCTGGATCGAGACCCTGGTGCAGGACGCCCAGTCCAAGGGGGCGAAGGTCCAGACCGGCGGCTCGCGCATCGGCAACAAGGGCTATTTCTACGAGCCGACGGTGATGACCGACGTGCCGCTGAACGCCCGCGCGATGAACGAGGAGCCCTTCGGCCCGATGGCCATGATCTCCCGCTTCAAGGATTTCGACGAGGTGGTGACCGAGGCCAACCGCCTGCCCTACGGCCTCGCCGCCTATGCCTTCACCAAGTCGGCCAAGACGGCGAACGCCATCGCCTCCCAGGTCGAGAGCGGCATGATGACCATCAACCATCTCGGCCTCGCTCTGCCGGAAGTGCCCTTCGGCGGCATCAAGGACAGCGGTTACGGCTCGGAAGGCGGGTCGGAGGCGATCGAGGCCTATCTCAACACCAAGTTCGTGTCGCAGGCCGGGCTCTGACCGGGAGGGGGGAGAACCCCCCTTTTCGGCAGCGGTGACCGGGCAGCGCCCTGTGCCGGCGTTGTGACATGTACCGCCTGATGCCCGTAGCGGGGCAGCACCCGATACGGGCGAAGAACATGGCGATGGTGGAACGGGGCAGGGCTCTGCCTGCCCCCGAAGCTCCACCCGCCAAAGGCCAAAAGGCCTTCTCGCCTGCCCGCCGAATTCCGCTGCCGGAAACCCGAGGGGCGCCGCCCGTCCAAACCACCCCGCCAATCGCCCGCAGGCGGCGGCATTTCTCCGCCGTCAGGTGATCCGGTCGAGTTCCTTCTCGTCCAGCGTCCCCGGCACCAGCGTCATCGGCACCGTCAGCCGCGCCGCGTAGCGCCCGGTCAGCGCCGTGATCAGGGGCCCCGGCCCGCCGCCACCCGGCGCCATGGCCAGCACCAGGATCGAAATGCGCGGATCCTCCTCGAGCAGCTTGACCAGCTCGTCGCGCGCCTCGCCTTCGCGGATGATCAGGATGGGGAAGCCGCCGGTGATCTCGTTCACCTCGGCGGCGAGGGCGGAGAGCATCCTCTCCGCCTCCTCGCGCCGTTCCTCCTGCATCATCACGCCGACGCCGGCCCATTCCACCAGGCCGACCGGTTCGATCACGCGCAGCAGGGCGACGCGGCCGCCACCCTTGCGGGCGCGCAGGCAGGCGTACCGCATGGCGACGGTGCGTTCGGCGCTGTCGTCAACGACCACCAGAAAGATGCGGTCGCGCTTGGCGGCGGTGGCGGCCGCGGCGGCTTCCTCGGATCCGGGCATGGAAGACCCTCAGTTACGGCGGAAGACGATACTCCCGAACCAGCCGGCTAGAGCGGCCAGCACGATACAGACGATACCATAGACCACTGGGTCGACCCGCGCGACGGAGGCGATGGAGGCCGCCGTCCCCACCCGATCCACCCGCAGGAACAGGGCCTGGCGCGCGAGGATGCGTTCGTCGCGCACCAGCAGGACCTCGATGCGGTAGTCGCCCGTCTGCACCGTGTCGGGGAAGGAGACTCGGGCGCTGAACAGCCGGCCGCCGGCGATGGTGACGGGATGGGCATATTCCTGCCAGCGCCCGTCCTGCTGCTTCAGTTCCAGCAGCGCCGCGCGGAAGGCCGGCGCCTGGCTGCCGCTGGCCGTGAGCGGCAGCGAATCGAGCCCGAGCCGCGCTGTGCGCCGCGTCTCCTCCGGCAGGATCTGCCAGACCGGGCGCGTCGCCGCGATGGCGTAGAAGCCCGGCACCTGACGAAACACCGTGGACGGACCATTCAACCAGAAGCCGAGGACGTTGACCTTCCGCCGCACCACGGTCGGTTGCGGCGGCCCCCAGGCGACGACGACGACGTCCTCGCCACTTTCCGCCCCGATGAGGCGCTCGGTGGCGCCGAAGACCATGACAGAGGCGCCGGTGAAGCCGGTGGTAATCTCGACCCGGTCGGTGGAGATGTCGGCGGTGAGCTGCGGCGTGCTCGCCGGCGCGGGCTGGGCTCGTGCGGCCCCCGCCAGCAGCACCAGCAGCGTCAGCGCCCTCGCTACGGCGCGGATCACGGCAGCGCCCCGATCGAGAACAGGTTGTCCGGCGCGCGCACCAGATCGTAGAGCAGGCCGAGCGCGACCGAGAGCACGAGCATACCGAGCAACGCGCGCGTCTCCTCGCCACGCAGCTTGGTGCCCATGGAGGCGCCGAACTGTGCGCCCACCACCCCGCCCGCCAGCAGCAGCAGGGTCAGCACGATGTCCACGCTGCCCACCTGCACCGCCTGGAGGAAGGTCACGTTCGCCGCGACGAAGACGACCTGAAACAGCGAGGTGCCGATGACCACCGAGGTTGGCATGCCGAGGAGGTAGATCATCGCCGGCACCAGCATGAAGCCGCCGCCCACGCCCATCACGGCCGACAGGATGCCGATGCCGAATCCCACCAGCAGCGGCGGCACCACCGAGATGTAAAGGCGTGACTTGCGGAAGCGCATCTTGAAGGGCAGGCCGTGCAGCCAGGTGTGCTCATGCGCCTTGGCCGCGGCGACGCCGGTGCGGCGGCGGCGCAGGATGGAGCGCACGCTCTCCCGCACCATCAGCATGCCGACGGTGCCGAGGATCACGACATAGAAGATGGCGACCGCCAGATCGACCTGGCCCGCACGTCTGAGCAGGGCGAAAAGCTGCACGCCCGCGCCCGAGCCGATGAAGCCGCCGACCAGCAGCACCGCGCCCATGCGCGCATCGACATTGCCGCGCCGCCACTGCGCGATGAGGCCCGAGACCGAGGCCCCGATGGTCTGGTTGGCGCCGGAGGCGACGGCGACGGGGGCCGGAATCCCGATCAGGATCAGCAACGGCGTCAGCAGGAATCCGCCACCGACTCCGAACAGACCCGAGAGCCAGCCCACGCCAAAACCAATGCCCAGCAGCAGCAGGGCATCAACACTCATCTCGGCGATGGGCAGGTAGACCTGCATCGCGCCCTGGCCCCAGTTGCTACGAATCCTCGGTCAGACCGGGTTTGAACCCGACTGCCCGAAGCGACAAGGGACAATCCGCACAGGACGCGGCAGGATTGCGGCAGCCGATCGTGACGAGGCCATGACCATGATGCTTTCCCGTCGTTTCCTGCTTGGCGCGGCGCTCGCGCTGCCCGCGCTGCGCACGTCCCCGGCCCAGGCCGTACACCAGGTTCGCCTGGTGCATGTGAACGACTTCCATTCGCGCCACGAACCGGTGGCGCGCCCGACCGGCGCGGCCTGCCGGCCCAACGACACCTGCCTCGGCGGATCCGCGCGGCTGGCCGGCGCCATCGCCACTGCGAAGGCCGAGGCCGCCGCCGCGGGGCGCGGCGTCGTCGCCATCGATGCGGGCGACGAGTTCATGGGCAGCCTGTTCTACACCCAGCATCGCGGGGCGGCGGAACTCGCCGTCATGAAGGCCTGGGGCTGCGAGGCCATGACCCTCGGCAACCACGAATTCGACAATGGCGCGGCGAACCTGGCGCGCTTCGTCGATGGGGCGAACTTCCCGATCCTGTCAGCCAATATCGACGCGACGCGTGAGCCGGAGTTGGCGGGCAAGCTGCGCCCCTGGTGGGAGGCGACGCGCGGCGGCGCCCGCATCGCCTTCATCGGCGTGACGACGCCTGAGACGCCGCTGCTCTCCTCCCCCGGGCGCAACCTGCGCTTCAACGACCCGGCCGAGGCCGCGGCCAAGGCCATCGCGGAGATCCGCGCCACCGGCCCGGCGACGATCGTGCTGCTCTCCCATCTCGGTTTCGACATGGACAGGCGAATGGCCGCCGAGGTGCCTGGCCTCGACGTGATCGTCGGCGGGCATTCGCACACATTGCTCGCCAACAACGAGCCGGATTCGGAAGGGCCGTCCCCGGTGCTGGTGGATGGCCGCGACCGGACGGTGCGCATCGTCCAGACCGGGGCCTATGGGCGGTTCCTCGGCATGCTGGATCTCGACCTCGCGGCGGATGGCAAGGTCGCCGCGACCGGCGGCGCCTGTTCCCCGATCGGCCCCGCCTTCCCCGAAGACGCGCGGGTCGCGACCCTGGTCGCGGAATTCGCCCTGCCGCTCGCAGAGACCCGCCGCCGCCCGGTCGGCACCCTGCCCGCCGCGCTGAACAATGCGGAGTGCCGGCGCGGCGAATGCGCCCTGGGCAATCTGGTCGCCGAAGCGATCCTGGCCCGCGCCCCGGGGGCCGAGATCGCCATCACCAATGGCGGCGGCCTGCGCGCCGGCCTGCCGGACGGCGCCGTCACCTATGGCGATGTGCTGACTACCCTGCCCTTCGGCAACACGGTCGCGACCATGGGTCTGCGCGGCGCGGACGTGGTGGGCGCGCTGGAGAACGGCCTGTCCCAGGGCGCCGGCACGGCCGGGCGCTTCCCCCAGGTCGCCGGCATCCGCTTCGCCTGGGACCCGGACGCCCCGGCCGGCAGCCGCGTGCGGTCGGTCAAGGTGGCGCAGGGCAGCGGCTTCGCGGCGCTCGACCCCGGGCGCGTCTATCGCGTCGCCACCAACGACTTCATGCGCCGCGGCGGCGATGGCTACGCCGTATTCCGCGACCGGGCGCTCGATCCCTATGACGGCGGTGTGCTGCTGGAAGAAGCGGTGGCGGAGGAGATCGCCTCCGGCCGCGCCGCGGCCATCAGGACGGACGGGCGCATCGCCGTGCGGTGAAACGCCGGCGCCGGTGCCAGCCCTACCGGATCTGGAATCGCACCGGCACGGTGATGGTCAGGCTGTCCCCGGGCATGTCCGTCGGCATGCCGGGCAGCCGGGCGCGTTCGATCATCTCGCCCACCGCGCGGTCCAGGTCGGCATCGCCGGCACTGCGCGCGATGGCCCAATTCAGGACGGAACCACTGCGGTGCAGGGTGAAGCGCAGCAGCACGACACCTTCCGCGCGGCGTGACCGTGCGGCTTCCGGGTACCGCTTGTACCGCTCCAGCGCCGCAGCCAGCGCCCGCAGGAAGGATGGCGAGGGCGGCCCGGCCGGCTGCGCGGCCGGTGCCGGCGCGGCCGTGCGTGCGGGGGCCGACGGCGCGACTGCGGCCGGTGCTGCCGGGCGCGGCGCCGCCCGC
>NZ_JAHYBZ010000014.1 GCF_019430885.1 Roseomonas alba
CCCGACGCCGCCGCCCCGGCGGCCGACCGCCGAACAGGCCGCGCCCGTGGTGCGCCCACCCAGCCGCCCCGATGCTCGCCCGCGCGGCGCCGCCGCCAACCAGGCCACCCGCCCGTCATCCGGCACAACCACCCGCAACCGTGCGGCCGCCGGCGCCGCGGCGGGAGCGGCGGGTGCTGCCGCCGGCGCCGCCACGGCGCGGCCACCGGCGCCCGCCGCCCCGGCGCCCGCACCCGCCACGCCGCCCGAGCCACAGCCCTCGGTCGGATCGGTCACCAGCCTGCCCCTGCCGCGCTTCGCCGCGCTGCGGTCGGACGAGGTGAACCTCCGCACCGGACCGGGCACCCGCTTCCCGATCGAATGGACCTATCAGCGACGCGAGCTGCCGGTGGAGATCACTCGGGAATTCGAGCTGTGGCGCCGCATCCGCGATCCCGACGGAACGGAGGGCTGGGTCCACCAATCCACCCTGATGGGCCGCCGCAGCGCCATCGTCCGCGGCGCCCCGGGCAGCGAGACACCGCTGCGCCGCCGGCCCGAGCCCGACGCCGCCCCGGTCGCCCGGCTGCGCCCCGGCGTCATCGTCCGGCTGCGTCAATGCGAGGCCGGCAATCCGTGGTGCGAGGCCCAGACCGGCGACTATCGCGGCTATATCCGGCGCGCCGATCTGTGGGGCGTGCTGCCCGACGAGGAGATCAAGTAGCCACGCTGGACGGAGCGGCACCGGCCGGCCTAGCCTCCGCGCATGTCGGAAGAAACGCCCATTCCAGCCATCCACGACCTCGGCGGCGCGGCCCGGTTCCGCTGCACCCCGGTCGAGCATGACGAAGTCCCGCCCGACGCCTTCGGCAAGAAGGTCGACGCGCTGCGCCAGATCCTGGCGCAGAAGGGGCTGATGACGGTGGATGAGCTCCGCCGCGGGATCGAATCCATCCCCGAGCCCGAGTATTTCGCCCTCGGCTATTACGAGCGCTGGCTGCGGTCCATCGCCGGGCTGATGGTCGAGAAGGGCATGGTCGCGAAGGACGTGCTGGAATGAGCGGTGCCCCCCGATTCGCCCCCGGTGCGACCGTGCGCGTGAAGGATGACTGGCCCGAGCGCCGCGGCCCCTGCCACATCCGCACGCCGCACTACATCCGCGGCCGCACGGGCACCGTCGTCCGGCCCCTCGGCGCCTTCGCCAATCCCGAGGACCTGGCCTTCGCCCGGCCGGCGCCGAAGCGCACGCTGTACCATGTGCTGTTTCCGCAGGAACCGATCTGGCACGAAGGCCGGGCCGGCGACACCGTGATGGTGGAAGTCTTCGAACACTGGCTGGAGGAGGCCTGACATGGCCGCACCCCCGCGTCCCGACAGCATTGCGCTGCTCGACCGCCTGATGGCCGCGCTGGAAGCCAAGGGCATCGCCACCGAGGCCGAAGTCGCCGCGCGCCAGGCCATCACCGACCGCGCCAGCCCCGAAACCGGTGCCCGCATGGTGGCCAAGGCCTGGACGGACCCGGCCTATCGCGCCCTGTTGCTGTCCGACGGCAAGGCCGCGGCCGAGGAGATGGGTGTCTCCATGGCCGGCGCCCCGCCGCTTGGTGTGCTGGAGAACACGCCGGCGCGGCATCACCTGGTCGTCTGCACGCTGTGTTCCTGCTACCCGCGTGCGGTGCTGGGCTACCCGCCCAACTGGTACAAGTCCTTCGCCTACCGGTCCCGGGCCGTGCGCGAACCCCGCGCCGTGCTGGCGGAATGGGGGCTGAACCTCGCGGACAACGTGGAACTGCGCGTGGTCGACAGCACGGCGGATTATCGCTGGATGGTGCTGCCGATGCGCCCGGCCGGGACGGAAGGCTGGGACGAGGCGAGGCTGGCGTCGCTGGTCACGCGGGATGCGATGATCGGGGTGGCGGTGCCGATCGTCTGACCGGCGGATTGGAGGGACTTCGTCCCTCCAAACTACCCCACCAAAGGCCGTAGGGCCTTTGGCGCGGTGAGGTCCGGAGAGAGGCAGGGTCCCTCTCCATCTCCGCCAGCGGCCTAATCTTCGCGCGTATGAGACAACGCCCCTTTCACGCCACGGAGGGCTCCGTCGTCGCCGCAGCCTCTGCGGCCGGATCGGCTGCGGGGCTTTCCTCGGCGGGCGCTTCGGCGATCGGCGCGGACGGAGCAGGTGGGTCGAAGGGCGGCAGAGGATCGTCCCCGATGCCCACCATCACGGCGACATCCACATGCAGCCTGCCGAAATCGTCGGCCTTGCCGAAGAAGCCGCCACCGACCGGCACGGCCTGGTCCGGCGTCCGGGTCGCGCCGACGCGGATGAGGTTCTCGCCGGCCACCAGCCCGTTGGTCGGGTCGTACTCCACCCAGCCCGCGCCAGGGACATAGACGGAGCACCAGGCGTGGGTGGCACCGCCGCCAACCACGCCCGTGCCAGTCGCGTCATAGAGGTAGCCGCTGACGAAGCGCGCGGCCAGGCCAAGGCTGCGGGCCGCTTCCATCATCAGCAACGTGAAGTCGCGACACGCGCCCCTGCCGGTTTCGAGGGTCACAACCGGGCTGTTCGTGCCCTCGGCGTCACGGGCTTCGTAGGTGAATTCGTCGCGGATGGCGCGCGTCATCGCCTCGAGCATCGGCAGGGTACGCGTCGCCCCGCCCTGGGCCAGGAAGCGCCGTGCCCAGGCATCCACCCGGCGCTGCGGGTCGGGCAGGTGGCGTTCCCGCAGCCGCGCCAAGTCCGGGGCTTCCTCGGCGGCGTAGGAGAAGGGGAAGACCTCGACCGACGGATCGACGGTGGCGCGGGGCAGTTCCGGCCCGGCCGGGTAGTGGGTGAGGTCGAGCTCAGAGGTGATCTCGAGGTGATCGGTCCGTGCATCCGCTTCCCAGTCGATCAGGCAGACGGAATTGCCGAAGACGTCATGCGCCCAGCGGGTGACCCGCGGAACGGGAGACACGGCGAGCGTCGCGTCATGCAGCCGCAGGTCGTGGCTGTCGCGCGGACGCACCATCAGCCGGTGCTGCGTCAACCCGACGGGCGTCTTGTACTCGTAACGCGTCATGTGACGGATGCGGATGCGGGCCATGCAAGGATTCCTCCGGTTCGCGCAATACCAGGGAACCGCGGCCCCGGGCGAGAGTTGCCCGTGCTGCGGCCGGCGCCATGGCACCGGCCGCACGATACGGGATTCAGACGCCGCCGTAGATGAAGACCGGCATGGGCTGGGTGTCGTCCGTCACGGATTTCACACCAGGCACGTTCTCGGCCAGCACGCGCAGCGCGCGCTGCACGGCGTCGGAACGGCGGAAGCCGTGGAAGGTGACGACACCGTTCTCGACCTCGACCATGGTGTAGAAGGTGTCGGTCCAGGGCTCCTTCTTCATCGCCGCCATAACGGCGCGGCGGATGCGCTCGTCGGAGAGTTCGGCTTCCTCATGCGCCGGGGTCACGAGGGCGCGCAGCAGGTCGGCGCGGCTGACGATGCCCTTCAGCTTGTCATCCTCGAGCACCACGACCCGGCGGATGTGCTGCTCCTCCATCATGTGGGCAATGTGCGCAGCGGTGGTGTCGAGCGCGACGCTGACGACCTTCTCGGTCATCAGATCCTTCGCGGTGACCCCGTGGGTGCGCGCGAAGCGTTCGGCCTGGCCGGCCGGATCGCTGAACAGGGACGAGAACCAGGAGGCAGGCTTGTCCTCCTCACCGGCAAGGCGGCGGATCAGGTCAGCTTCGGTCACGATGCCAAGCACCTTGCCGGCAGCGTCCACCACCGGCACCGCCGAAATTCCGCGATCGGCGAGCAGTCGGGCCATGGCCATCACCGGGGTTTCCGGCGGCACGGTCACGACGTCGGGGGTCATCAGGTCGCGGGCGGTCAGACCAGGCATTGGCTCATTCCTCCAGTAAGGCTGTCTCGCAGAATGCCGCCACTGGCGGCCGGTCGCCTTGCGTCAGATCAACGGCGTGGACTTAACGGCATAGGCAGACAAGGATATCCAGCATCTACAGTCCAAGAACATGGAGGAGGGGCAAATATGTCCGGGATTTCACGTCGCAATCTCATCGCCGCAGCAGGTGGCGTGATCGCCATGCCGGGTCTGGTGCATGCACAGGCGGCGCAGCAACTCGCCATCGCCACGGGAACCACAGGCGGCGTCTATTATCCGCTGGGCGGTGCGCTCGCGAATTACCTCTCCCGCGGCATTCCGGGCATGAGCGCGACCGTCGAGGTAACCGGCGGGTCGGTTGCCAATATGCAACTGCTCGGCGCCAACCGCGTCGGCATCGCCATCACGCAGGTGGACGCGGCGGTGGATGCGTTGCAGGGGCGTGACCGCTTCCGCGGCCGTCCGGTCGCGGCGCGTGCCATCGCGGTGCTCTACACCAATCGCATGCAGGTGGTGACGGTGGCCTCCACCGGCATCCGGTCGATGGAAGACATGAAGGGCAAGCGCGTGTCCACCGGTGCGCCGGGATCGGCGACCGAGGTCATGGCGTTCCGGCTGATCGAAGGCGCGGGGCTCGATCGCGACAAGGATTTCCGTGCGCGCGAACGCCTGTCGCCGGCCGAGAGCACCAATGCGATCAAGGACGGCAAGCTCGACGCGTATTTCTTCGTCTCGGGCGTGCCGACCAGCGCGATCACCGATCTCGGCGCGACGCCGGGGGTGCAGCTCGTGCTGATCGACCATGACCAGTACATTCCGAAGATCGTCGAGAAATACGGTCCGGTCTATTTCCCCGAGGTGATCCCGGCCGGCACCTATCCCGGCCAGACCACACCGAACAAGCAGATGTCGGTCGGCAACATCATGGCGGTGCGGGATGACATGCCGGCGGACCTGGTCACCAAGATCCTGCAGGTGACCTGGACCAACCGGGAGGATTGGGCGCGGGTACATTCCGCGGCGCGGGACTTCACCCTGGCGGCCCAGAAATCGGCGGCGGCGGGCATTCCGTGGCACCCGGCGGCCGAGACCTTCTGGAAGGGCCAGGGCGCGAGCCTCTGATCCCACCCGGAGGGGCGAGTCCCTCCGCCACCCCCCGTCGGCGATGCCGCGCATCGCCGATGGAATCCGCCCCGGGGGGCGATGTCCCCCCTGGAACACCGTCATCCGGCGCAGGGCGCGATTGTCGGGACGCGCGCCCGGGGCTGTCCCCCGTGCACAAGAAGGCGCTGACAGCGCCGCACGGTGCCAGGCGATGGAGTCCGGGATCCATGGACGTTGCACGGCAACATCCGTCGATTCCCGAGGCGGGGGTCAAGTCCGGAAAGGGCGAGGTCCCTTTCCGCCGCACGCATCGCCGATCGGAGCACCATTGTGTCCAACAACCACCACCTGCCGCCCGAGGCAGCCGTCGATAACCTTGACGATGCGACCGCCGCCCGCATCGAGGAACTGATCGAGGAAGAAGAGGGCGCACAGAACCGCTTCTCCGGCTGGCTCGGCTATGGCGCGACCATGCTCGCGCTGGCCATGTCGCTGTTTCATCTCTGGGCGGCCTGGGACATCGTGCCCACCACCACGCTGCGCTATGTGCATGTCGGCTTCGCGCTGGTGCTCGGCTTCGTGCTGTTCCCGGTGCTGCGGCGCTTCCGCAACCGGCTGATGCCATGGGACGTCGTGCTCGCCGCGGCGGCCGTCTATTGCATCTGGTACCTGATCGCCGGCGGCGACGATCTCCAGGACCGCTACATCTTCCCGGAGCCGATGGACCTCGTCGTCGGCTGGATGCTGATCGCACTGGTGCTGGAAGCCGCGCGGCGCACCACGGGACCGGTGATGCCGGTCGTGGCGATCCTGTTCCTGCTCTACGGCTTCTTCGGCAACCACCTGCCGCCGCCCTGGCAGCACCAGGGCTATGATTCCGAGCGGCTGATCCCGCACCTGACCATCACGCTGGAGGGGATATTCGGCACGGCGGTCGATGTCTCCGCGACGCTGATCATCCTGTTCACCATCTATGGCGCGATCCTGCAGGCGAGTGGGGCGGGAAAGTTCTTCGTCGACTTCTCCTTCGCCGCGACGGGCGGCAAGGCAGCGAGCGCAGGGCGGACCGTGGTGCTGTCCTCCTTCCTGCTCGGCGGACCATCCGGGTCAGGCGTGGCGACCACCGTCACCCTCGGCACCGTTGCCTGGCCGATGATGAAGAAGGTGGGGTATCGCGCCGACGATGCGGGCGGGTTGCTCGCCGCGGGCGGGCTGGGGGCGATCATCTCGCCGCCCGTGCTCGGCGCGGCGGCCTTCCTGATCGCCGAGTACCTGAAGATCGGCTATCTCGACGTGCTGAAGATGGCGGTGATCCCGACCATTCTCTACTACGCCTCGCTGCTCTTCATGGTGGAACTGGACCAGCGGCGCATTTCCGCCGAGCGCGGCGGCATCAGCGCCGTGGAAGGCATGACGGTCGAGCCCATCCCGCAGCTCGTGCGGAAGTACGGGTTCCACTTCTCCTCCCTGATCGCGATCATCGTCTTCATGGTGTGGGGGTATTCGGCAACGCTGTCGGTGCTCTACGCCATGATCGTCGCCGTGGTGCTGTCCTTCATCCGGCCCGAACAGGCGCTGTGGCCGCGCAAGCTGATCGAGACGCTGGCCAGCGGCGCCATCCAGGCCGTGGGCATCGCCGCCGTCTGCGCAAGCGCCGGCATCATCGTCGGCATCATCACGCTGACGGGGCTCGGGCTGAAGTTCAGCGACATCGCCATCCAGGCGGCGGGCGGATCGATCGTGGTGACCGCGCTCTACACCGCGCTGATCGTGTGGGTGATCGGCCTCGCCGTGCCGGTGACGGCATCCTACATCATCTGCGCGGTGGTGGCCGCGCCCGCGTTGATGAAGCTCGGCGTGCCGGACTACGCGGCGCATATGTTCGTCTTCTACTACGCCGTGCTGTCCGAGGTGTCCCCACCCACCGCGCTGTCCCCCTTCGCGGCCGCGGCGATCACCGGCGCGGGGCCGTACCGCACCACGTTGCAGGCGTGGAAATACACCCTGCCGGCTTTCCTGCTGCCCTTCGTCTTCGTCACCGACCCCGAGGGCGTCGGCCTGCTGCTGAGCTTCACGCCCAGCATGACCTGGATCGACGTGATCTGGCAGTTCGTGCTGGCGGCGGCAGGCCTCGCCGCGCTGGCAGCGGCAGCGCAGGGCTACGGGCGGCGCTTGATGGCAGCGTGGGAGCGCGTCGGCCTGGCGATCGCCGGACTGCTGATGATCTTCCCCGCGCTAATCGAACACTTCGCGGCGGATCTGCTGCCCTATCCGCACTGGATCGGGATGGCGCTGGCGGTGGGGCTGCTGGTGCTGCAACGACCGCGGGCGGCGTGACAGGCCAGGGAGGGGCTTTGCCCCTCCCCATCGCGGTCACTGTCGCATCGTCGCGCGTATGGAGCAGAGCTCTTCCCGGATCCTACTCCGCCACCCGCGACCACCCCTCGCCCGGATCGAACCGCGTGATCGCCGCGGCCGCCTGCGCCGTGTCCGGTCCCAGGTCGCGTTCCCAAACCATCCCGTCGTGGCTGACCATGAAGGTCTTGATCCCCGACACGCCATAGCGGGCCGGCCAGGCAACGATCGCGAAGCCGCCGATCATCCGCCCGTTCACCACATAGTCCAGCGCCCCGCCCCGCGCCGCCGGCCCCTGCCCTGCGAGGATGCGGAACAGGTAGCCGTGAAAGGGCTGTGGTGCGGTGCTGCCGGCGGCGTGGCCGTAGCCCTCGGCGCTGGCCTCGGCCGCGAGCGGACCGAGCGGGCTTTCCGGCGCGCCCGGTTCGCTCGGCCAGTAGAGGCCGTCATGTTGTCCCGGCGTGGACATGAAGCGCTGCGCATAGACGCGCAACGCGCCCTGCCGACCGGGGCCCCGGGCGTATTCCTCCTGCACGCGGACCAACTCGCGCAGCGTGTCGATGGTGTCGAGCTCGTTGCGGCCGATGCGGCGATCGACGATCTCCTGCGTCGCGGCCGCAGTGTCGAAGCGCCAGGTGCCGTTGCGCTGGACCAGCACGAGCGGCAGCGGCCAGCCATCCTCGCCCACCTGCAGCACCGCGCGACCGGGGCTGGGGCGGACGATCTCCGATTTCCGGTCAAAGGCGGCGAGGAAGGCATCCCGCGCCGCCCGATCGGCCACCGGATCGCCGGAGCGCAGCAGCCGCATGCTCCCCAGCCCAAGCACGCGCAGCGCCTGGCGATCGCCCGGGGCGCGCAGCGCGGCCACCAGGGCGGAGAAGCCCTCTTCCGGCGTGCGGAAGGTCTGCTGCGAGGGCGCGCGCCGCCGGGGCGCGGGCTGCTCGGCGGCGGGCGGATCACCCGGGACTGGCGCCTGGGCCAGGGCCACGGGGGTGAGGATCAGGGCGGCGAGGGCGCCGCGCAGGGCAGTCCGGATCATTGCATGCCTCCCCTATCGCCGATGCCCACCACCGCCGCGGGCGCCACCCCCGGCACGGCCACCGCCCCCGGCGGGGCGCTGCATGGCCTGCCGGCTCGACGCGCCGCGCTGGGCGGCGGCGCGGTCGCGGCTGCCCTGGCCCATGCCCTGGAAGCCTTGCGGCGTGGGCCTCTGCTGGGCGTCAGGGCGCTGCGCCTGCGGCCGGTTGCCCTGGCCGGCATTGGGCCGCTGCGGCGTGCTGCCTCCGCCGGGGCG
The DNA here is from genome assembly GCF_019430885.1 of Roseomonas alba. Classification (GTDB taxonomy): domain Bacteria; phylum Pseudomonadota; class Alphaproteobacteria; order Acetobacterales; family Acetobacteraceae; genus Neoroseomonas; species Neoroseomonas alba. The sequence continues at coordinate 8,624 of NZ_JAHYBZ010000014.1, forward strand.
GGCGCCGGCCTGCGCGCCGCCGCCCCCGCCGGGCCGATCACCGCCTCCAGGCCTTGCCCCGGCCAAGGGCCCATCGCCGCCCCCGGGGCGCCCGGCGCCGGCACCACCGCCGGGACGGTTGCTGCCATCCGGGCGCGCTCCGGCCAGGGGACCATCCCCGTCGGGGCGGCCGCCACCGGCACCCGGGCGATCTCCACCACCAGGGCGAGCGCCTGCCAGGGGTCCGTCACCCCCCCCACGCCCGCCGCCCGCACCCGGGCCATCGCCGCCACCCGAGCGGGCCCCGGCCAGCGGCCCGTCTCCGCCGCCCGGGCGGTTGCCGCCCAGGCCGGGCCCATCGCCGCCGAGCCGGCCGGCGCCCTGCCGGTCCCCCCCCAGCCCGCCGCCGCGCTCGGCCTGGTCCATGCGTCCGCGGAGCTGGTCGCGCGCCTGGGTCCGGTCGACGCCGTCCACGCCGGGTCGCGTGGCACCGACCCGGTTGCGCACGCTGTCATTGCTGTAGGCGACGCCGTGGCGATGGCTGACGTCATGTTGCCAGACGTTGTTGTTGATCTGCGCCCGGTTGACGTTGATGTTGTTGTAGCGATTGACGTTCACGTCGATGTTGCCGCGGCCCCAGGATGGGCTGGCCCAGCCCCAGAGCGACCCGACAACCGCCGCGCCGGTCGCGAAGGCCATGCCGGTCAGCAGCGCATTGCCCACCCCCCAGCCGACCGGCGGCGGGTAATAGTAGGGCGGCGTCTGCGGATAGGGCCAGGTGCCATAGACCACATTCGGATCGTAGGCGGGCACATAGACGGTGTTCGGCTGGGTCGGCGCGATGGTGATGACCTGCGGCGGCGGCGTGACGACCGGCGGCGGCGCACCGGCGGCCGGTGGCGGAACATTCACCGTCTGTGTCACGTTCACCGTCTGCTGCGGGCCGGATTGCAGCGTGCCGGCGGCCTGGGCGCGGCCGCGCAGGACCTGCACAGCATTCATCACGTCCTGCTGCTGCGCCAGCACCGTGTCGCCAAGCTGCTGCGTCCAGTCGAGCTGGTCGTTCATCATGGTCAGCACGTCGGGGAAGGGCACCAGCGACTTCACCGAAGGGTCCCAGGGCTGGGCGACCAGGGCCTGGGTCAGGGCATCGCCGCGCAGCGCGGCGTTCTGGCCCTCACCCAGCCAGCGCTTCGCCTGCACTACCTCGAGCGGGTAGGTCGAGGCCATCAGGACCTGCATCAGCAGGTCGTCGGGATAGAGCGCGATGGGTGCGAGAAGCTGCTCGAGCTGCGCCTGGGTCAGCGCCTGCTGCTGGCCCGAGGTCGCGACAGGACGCGGTGCGGCGGCCGTGGCCGACGGTTGCTGCGCCGCTGCGGGTTGCGGCATGCCCAGCAGCCACAATGCCGTGAGCGCCCCCGCCAGGCCGCGGTGGCGGGCGGTGCGCCATGCCTCCTGCCGCACTCGGCCCGCGATGCCGCCATCCGGCGGCAGCGTGCTGACTGGCATGCCGTTCTCCTCTGCCGGCGCACGCTGCGCCCTTCGCTTCCGTGCGGGAGCCTACGCCTGGCGCCGTGAGCGGAGCAATGCGACCCCCACCCTTGCGAATCCCTTGCGAAGCGGGCGCGATGGGCGAGGCTTGCGGTATGGCATCGGGATGCCTCGGATGGAGTCGGCAGGGATCGGGCGGACATGACGGCGCTGGCCGCGGTGGCGGGCGGCGCGATGCTGCTGGTCTGGCCGGCGCTGGTGAACGGCTATCCGCTGGTGTTCAGCGATACGGGCGGGTTCCTGCACCAGACGCTCGGGCCGCTGATGCTGTGGGACAAACCCTGGGTCTACGGACCGCTGCTGCATCTGGCGCATTGGCGGGTGTCGCTGTGGCCGCCTGTGGCGGCGCAGGCATTGATCGTCTCCCACCTGATCTGGCTGACGCAGCGGGCCGCACGGGGCAAGGCGACACCAGGGCGCCACCTGCTGGCCTGCCTGAGCCTGGCCGTTCTGAGCACGGCACCCTTCACCGTCGCGATGCTGCTACCGGATGTCTTCGCGTCGGTCGTGGTATTGGGTCTGTTCCTGCTCGGCCCGGGACGCGAGGCGTTGTCGGCTGGCGAGGTCGCCTGGGTGGCGCTGCTCGCGACACTCGGCATCGCATCGCATCTGTCGCATCTGCCGATCGCGCTGGCGCTGGTGGCGATGGCCTTCCTCTCGGGGCTGCCGCGCCGGCGCGGGCTGCGCGATGCGGCCTGGACCGCGGCACCGCCGATCGCCGCGGTCATGATGGTGCTGGCGGGCAATGTGGTTGGTCACGGGCGTCTCGCCCTGTCGCCGCATGGCGCGACCTTCCTGCTCGCCCGGTTGCAGGCAGATGGGCCGGCCACCGCGGTGATCCGTGCGCGCTGCCCGGAGGCCGGCTGGTATCTCTGCGCCTTCGTCGACCGGCTGCCGATGGATGCGAACGACTTCCTCTGGCAGCCGGACAGCCCGGTGAACCGTGACGCGGAAGGTCATCCCCGCTTCCTCGGCGGCGCGCTGCTCTCCGCCGAGGCCGGCGTGATCGTGGGCGAGACGCTGCGCGCCCATCCGCTCGCCGTCGCGGAGGCGATGCTGCGCAACACGCTGCGCCAGCTCGTCACCTTCGGCATCGGCGACACGCTGGGGCCGGAAAACCTCGCCACCGCACTGCGCCCGCGCCTTGCGGAGGGCTTCCCGCCGCGCGACGTCGCAACCTTCGACGCAAGCCTGCAGGCGCAGGACCGGCTGCGGGCGATCGTCGCGCCGCTGGTCCCGCTGCATGCCGCGGCGCTGCTGCTGGCACTGCCGCTGCTGGGCTGGATCGCCTGGCGGGCCTGGCGCGCGCGGGATGCGGCCGTGCTGGCTCTGCTCGGCTTCGTCCTGGTGGGCATCGTCGCGAATGCCGCCGCGACCGGCGGACTTTCAGGGGTCTTCCCACGCTATCAGGCGCGCATCGCCTGGCTGCTGCCGCTCGTTGTCTGCCTGGCGATCCCCGTGACGCGGAGACCCGCGTGATCCCCGTCCTCGCCATCCTGCTCGGCGCGGCGATGCTGGTCTGGCCGGCGGCGCTGAACGGCTATCCGCTCGTCTTCATCGACAGCGTCTCCTATCTCGGCCAGACGCTGTTTCCCGAATGGCCCTGGGACAAGACGCCGGCCTATGGCGCCTTCCTGCACCTGTTCCACTGGGGCTGGTCGCTGTGGGTGCCGCTCGCGGCGCAGGGGCTGATCCTGTCGCACCTGCTGTGGCTGACCCAGCGCGGGCTACGCGGCGAGGCGACGGCGCTGGGCCATGGGCTGCTCTGCGCGGCGCTCGCGGCGCTGACCTCGGCGCCCTGGTTCGCGGCGACGCTGATGCCGGATCTCTTGACGGCGATCGGGCCGCTCTGCCTGCTGCTGCTCGGCTTCGCGCGGGACCGGTTGAGCGCGGTCGAGGCGGCATGGCTGGTGCTGCTCGGCGCGCTCGCCATCGCGACGCATCTGTCGCACCTGCCGACCGCGCTGGCGCTGATGGTCTTCATCGGCGTGGCGGGGCGGACGATCGGCGCGGGGCTGCGGGCCGCGCTGCCGCTGGTGATCGCCATCGTCGGGCTGGTCGCGGCCAATGCCTGGGCAACCGGGCGGCCGACGCTGTCGCCCAACGGTGCCGTTTTCCTGCTGGCACGGCTGCAGGCCGACGGGCCCGCGGCGGAGACCATCCGGGCCCATTGCCCGGCGGCGGGCTGGCGGCTCTGCGGCTTCGCCGACCGGCTGCCGATGGACAGCAACACGTTCCTCTGGGACCCGCAATCGCCGCTGAACCGCAGCGTGACGGGATCGCCCATCGCCATGGGCGGCGTGCGCGCGGCGCCCGAGGCGCAGGCCATCCTGGAAGCCACATTCCGCGAGCATCCGCGCGCGGTCGCCGAGGCCATGGCGCGCAACACCCTGGCCCAGTTGCAGCGCTTCGCCGTGGGCGACACGCTGGGGGCGGAGCATCTTGTTGCCTCGGCGCGGCGCGCCGTGGAACGGATGCCGGCCTCCGAGCTCGCGGCCTTCGATGCCGCCGCGCAGATGCGCGGGGAGCTGCCGGCGCTCGCCATGCCGTGGCTGACGCTGCAGCCCGCGATCGTGCTGCTGAGCCTGCCGCTGGCGCTGTTCGCCCTGCTGCGCGCGGTGCGGCGGCGGGACCGGACGGCGGCCGGGCTGATCGCCGGGCTGCTGCTGGCGGTCGTGGTGAATGCCTTCGCGACCGGCGCGCTGTCGGGGCCGGCGGATCGCTACCAGGCGCGGATCATCTGGCTGGTGCCGCTGGCGGCGGCACTCGGGCTCGCGCCACGCTTCGGTCTCGGCCTGACCGATGACGAGCAGCTTCGGAGCAGGATCACGGCATGGAACACCTCCTCCTCCTCGTCATCCCCGTCTTCCTGATCGCCGGCCTGGTGAAGGGCGTGGCCGGATTCGGCCTGCCCACCATCTCCATCGCCCTGCTCGCCCTGTTCCGGCCACTGCCCGAGGCCATGGCATTGATGCTGGTGCCTTCGCTCGCCACCAATCTGTGGCAGGCGCTCGCGGGCGGGACGCTGCGGCAGGTCGCGCCGCGCATCGGGGTCTTCCTGGGCTGTTCGGCGCTGGCGGCATTCCTCGCGGCGGGACACTTGGCCCGGACGGATGCGGTGCTGCTGTCGGGGCTACTCGGGGTCTGCCTGATGGCCTCGGCCGCCGTGGCGCTGGCGGCGCCGCGGATGCCGGCGCCCGGGGCGCGCGCCGAGATCTGGCTGGGGCCGCCGATGGGCCTCGCCTCGGGGGCGATCGCGGGTTTCACCGGCAGCTACCTGGTGCCGGCCGCGCCCTGGCTTCAGGCCATCCGGCTGCCGCGGGAGCAGTTCGTGCAGGGATTCGGGCTGGGCGTGGTGCTGGTGAACGGGGCGATGGCGGCGGGGCTCGCCGGAGGCGGGATGCTGCCGGCGGAGCTGGGGCTCGCGTCATGCCTCGGGATGGTGCCGGCCTTCCTGGGCATGGAGGCCGGGCGCCGGCTGCGGCTGAGGCTGGATGAGGCGGCGTTCCGGCGGGTGGTGCAGATGGCGCTGGGGGTGCTGGGTGCCTGGCTGGTGGTGCGGGCCTTCGGGTAGCGCCGCCTTCACGCCGGCGTGTGCTGTTTCGGACAAATTCCCACCCTTGGCAGTGAGAACATAATTAGAACTACCAGCCGAGTCCAGGAAGGGCTACCGGATCACCAGCGCATTGCCGGGCGACCCGATCCCGCCCCGCAGGTTCAGCGGCGCCGCCGTCATGAAGCCGGTGTAGCGGCCGGTCGCGGCGCTGTCGGCGGCGAGCGCCTCGAGGTCGAAGAACTCGCCCAGGCACAGGCCGAGGCGCGCGATGGCAAGATGCAGGGCCGGCTTCCAGGGGAAGATCGGCCAGGCCTCGACCGTCGGGTTATCGGCCGCCACCGCGGCGATGCCGGCATCCCAGAGGAAGCGCCACATCGGCTCGTTGCCATCGAGGCCCGAATAGTCGCGGGCCCCGTTCACGCCCTGGATCAGCAGGTGGCGCGCCTCGGCGTCGGGGGCGGCGCGGAAGGCCTCGGTCCAACCCATGCGCACCAGCAGGATGTCGCCCGGGCGCAGCGCGACGGATTGCGCGGCGAGGCAGGCGGCGAGGTCGTCCGGCGTCGCGCGTTTGCCGCCCATCGGCGACCAGTCGCGCCCCGTGCGGGCGAAATGCCGTGCCAGATCGGCCAGCACGCAGCGCCCGGCGATGCCGTGTGCGAGCGCCTTGTCGATGCCATTGCGGCTGTCCGCCCCATGCACGATCGAAGACAGCGGCGCGTGGTTGTAGAAGCCATGCGTCGGATCGGCGAAATGCGACAGCCCATCCCATTGCGTGCTGGCCTGCAACCAGAAGCCGTCCAGCCGGTCGTCCCGCGTCACGCGGCCGGGATGTTCCTCGGACACCATGACCGGGTGCGGGGCGGCACGGCGGCGATGGGCGCCGGGCAGTGCTGCGCCGAAGGGCTCGTCGAGCGGCAGGTTGATGTTGAAGCGGCGACCGTCGCGGATTTCCTCGCGCGCGGCGGCGACGGTCTCGGCGGTGATGCGGTTCAGCGTGCCGACCTGGTCATCCGCCCCCCAGACGCCCCAGGAGAGCGGGAGGCCGGTTGGGTCGCCCTCGGGGCGGGGCAGATCGTCGTAGCGGGGCGGAGTCATCATGCGCGGCATCCTGCGACGCCACGCACGAGGACGCCATGCGGCTTGACGCTGGGCAAGGCGACCCGCAGAGGGTGGGCATGGTCGCTGTACGGTTTCACGGAGGGCGCGCGGGCCTTTCCGGCGCGTCTTTCGCCGGGGTCGCCCCGTCGGGAGGGGCAAAGGCTGGTATCGTCGCGTCGGAGAGGCTCTGCCCCTCCGAACCACCCCGCCAAGTGCTGGGAGCACTTGGAACGCGGTCTTTTGGTGCTGAGCACAGCAGGCAATCTCGCCCCGCCAAGCGCGCTTGGCGCGCAAGTGCGGGTTTCGGCGCCATTCTGTCTGTGGCGCACGGCGCCAGGTTGATGTTTGCAAAGGCTCCTTGGCCTTTGCTGGGGAGAGTCCGGGAGGGGCAACGCCCCTCTCGGTTCCACAGCGGAAACAGGCCGCTCATCAGCGAGGCCTTCCGGCGTCTGGGGGCAAAGCCCCTCCATGTCGCCCTGCTGCTCCTGGCGTCCCCCCTCGCCGCCCAGGATTCCATCACCAGCGTCATCGGCGAGCCGGTCCTCGCCCTGGCGCAGCGCCCGGAGATGACCACCGGCCTGCGCTTCAACAGCGGCGGCCATCGCTCGGCCCTGGCTGCCCGGCTGCGCGACCCGGGCCCACCGGTCGCCCTGGCCGATGATCGCTATGTCTATGGCTTCGGCTGCATGCCGGAGGGCGGCTGCCGGGAGGGCGGCGCCTTCCTGGCCTATGACGTCCATGACGAGCGGATCTTCATCCTGCTCACCGAGAAGGGGGCGGTGCGCCTGTCTGTCCCGCCCGATCCGCGCGCTTGGCCGGCGGGCCTGCGGGATGGCCTCGCGGCATTCGTCCCCGCGCTGGCAGAGGCCATGGGGCCGCGCTGAGCGGCCCCATGCCGGTTTCATTGTGATTGAGGTACGGTCGCGCGAGGCCGCCACGCCGGCCTCGCGCGCCACGCCTTTCACCTTGCCGCTGACGGATCACCGGCAAGGCAGGGCGGCATCAGGCGAAGGCGATCTGCTCGACCCCCGCGCTGTAGCCGAGCAGCGCCACGCTGCCGCCGTCGCTGAAGTGCAGCACCGTGTCGAGGGTCGCATCGCCGTCGACCAGGATCACCTCGGACGAGGCGATGGTGATGCCGCCCTCCAGGCGGATCCAGTCTTCGAGCGCGAAGTCGCTCACGACGTCATCGCCGCCGGCCGCACCGAAGGCGAAGATGTCGCGGCCGAGGCCGCCGGTCAGGACGTCGGCGCCCTGGCCTCCGGCCAGCAGGTCGCGGCCGCCCCCGCCATCGAGCGTGTCGGCCCCGGCGCCACCGAGTAGCGTATCGGTGCCGGCGCGGCCGAGCATCAGGTCGTCGCCCTCGCCGCCTTCCAGCGTGTCGGAGCCGTTGCCGCCCTCGAGGAAGTCGTCGCCCTGGTCGCCCTTCAGCAGGTCATCGTTGTTGCCGCCGGACAGCGTGTCGTCGCCTTCGCCGCCAAAGAGCACGTCGTTGCTGCCATGACCTTCAAGACGGTCATTGCCGGTGCCGCCGTCGAGCGTGTCATTGCCGTTGCCGCCGCCGATGGAGTCGTTGCCACCGGCGCCGACCAGCGAATCCGCGGCGTTGTAGCCGTAGATCGTGTCATTGCCGGCATCGCCGACCAGGGTGTTGGCGCCATTGGTGCCCTCGATGAACCGGGCCTCGACCGGGGTCGTGGTGAAGGTCCAGCTCTCCTTGTCGGCGATGCCGGCGAAGGCGTTGCCGGTGGTGCCGGTGGCGTCGCCCTCACCCTGCACCGCGATGTCGTCGATCGCCCACCACCAGTTGTTGCCGGCCTCGAACATGCCGAAGCGGATGATGGCCTCGCTCGCGCCTTCCGGATTGTTGAGGGCGACGGTGATGCTCTCATTCGTCGCGTCGGCCTTGTAGTGCGCCGAGGAGGAATCCGAGTCGAAGAGCATGACGCGGGTCCAGGTGGCGCCGCCATCGTAGGAGACGTCGACCGCCGCCTTCTGCGTACCCTCGGCGCGCCAGCTCGAATCGAAGGTCACGGTCGCGGTGCCGGCCTCGATGCCGGTGAGGGAGATGGCCGGCGTCTTGATGTAGGCGTTGAACAGGTTCGATCCGACATCGGCCGCGCCGTCGTCGTATTCATCGGGATCGGCGACCAGCACGGCGCCCGAGGCGTTGGAGAACTGCCCCCGTCCCTGGTCGCCCGCGCTGACGATCCAGGAATTCTTGTCGAGCACGGTCCAGCCGAAGAATTCCAGCGGGCCGCCGGTCGGGGTGGTGGTGTTGTCCCGGGTCCAGCCATCCGGGCCATTGCCGTTGAAGTCGGTGCCGTCGCCGCCGCCTTCGGTGGGGCTCACGAAGGGGCCAAGCGCGACGCTCTCGAAATCCTCGGTAAAGAGGGTGACGCGGGTCGAGGTGTCGCGCAGCGCGCCTTCGTCGACCTGCACATAGTATTCGACGCCGCCTTCGAGCAGGCCGGGCAGGTCGATCGTCACCGTCCTGCCGTCGATGGTGACGGCGTCGGAGGTGACGGAGACCGTCTCGACCACGCTGTCGTCGGAGACGCGGCGAATGACGATGTTGCCTTCACCGGCGATGACCGCCTCATTGAAGGTGATGGTCAGGTCGGCATCGACCGGGACCGCGTCGGCATCGTCGGCGGGCGTGAGGGCGACGATCTCGGGCGCGCTGAGATCGGCCTCGGTGCTGAAGTTCCAGGCGGTCGGGTCGCTGATGCCGAAGAAGCCGTTGGTGCCGTCGGTGAAGGCGCCCTCATCGATCAGCACATAGTAGGACGTCTCGGCAGCGAGCGCTTCCGGCAGGGTGATGGTCACGGTGTCGCCGGCGATGCTGACAGCGTCCGAGGTCACGTCGATGACCGCGACGATGCTGTCATCCGCCGCGTCGCGGATGGTGATCGCGCCCGTGCCGACCTGCACCGCCTCGCTGAAGCGGAGCGAGAGGTCGGTATCGACGCCGACGCGCGCCTGGTCGTCCACCGGGGTGAGGAAGGCCTCGATCGCCGGCGGCAGCGGATCGGCCGCCCCTTCCAGCACGGAGCCGCTCTGCAGCCCGTCCGCGCTCACGGTGAAGGGGATGCCGAGGAAGTCGAGGATCGTCGAGACGACGGAAGTCACCGGCACGGGGTCGGAGAAGCTGCCGAGATCCTGGTTCGCCGCGATGAAGGACCGCCGCTCCATGTCGGTCTGGTTGCCGTGGCCCGAGCCGGTGTTCGGGTCGCGGCCATGGTCGGTCGAGACGACGACGAGCCAGTTCTCATCCGGGTTGGCGGCTTCCCGCGCATCGACCGCGGCGAGGATCTGGGCGAGCTGGGCGGAGACCGTGTTGATCGCGTCCTCGTAACCCTCGCCGAAGCCGGCGTTGTGGCCGGCGCCGTCGACGTCGTCGAGCTGGAGGAACATGAAGTCCGGGGTGCCGGCGTCGATGAGCGCGACCGCCTCATCCGTCACCGCCTGGTCCGACAGGCCGCTCATCGCCGTGTCGATGACGCCCGAGGATACCTCAGCCGAGAAATGGCCGGTGTTGATGTCGTCCCAATGGACGATGGAGGCGATATTGGCGTCGGCGAGTCCGGCATCGACCAGTTCGAAGACGCTGTCGACCTCGGAGGCCACGGGCGCACCGTTGTTGCTGGTGACGCCGTGCTGGTTGGTCCAGACGCCGGTCAGCAGGGTGGACCAGCCGGGGCCGCTGACGGTCGGCTGCTCGGTCTCCGTGCCCTGCACACCACCGGTATAGGCCTCGACGATGTCGAGGCTGTTCAGCGCCTCGGCCTCACCCCGCAGACCGAGCAGGAGCATCTGCTCCAACTGTATTCCGTCGATCCCGACGAAAACGACATGTTGTTCCGACATCCGGCGTCCTTTTGCGCAATGAACCGCCGCCCTGCGGGCGGTCGCGCTGCGGGGAATACCGGTGGGAAATTTCTTCCCTCTGGCTGGGACGCGAAACTTCCATGACGTCGCATTAATGTCATGGCAGGCTCTGCACAGAAAAAGGGCGGATGGTTCCCCATCCGCCCCTTTGTCTCATCCGGCGCTGTCGGCGCGGATCAGTCTTCGGCCGCTTCTTCCGTCGCTTCCGGCTTCGGGCCGCTATCCAGGCCCTTGGCGGCGACGTTGCGGTCAACCAGTTCGATCACCGCCATGGTCGCGGCGTCGCCGTAGCGCACGCCGGCCTTCAGCACGCGGCAATAGCCACCCTGACGCGTCTTGTAGCGCTCGGCGATCTCGGTGAAGAGCTTCGCCACGATCTTCTCGTCGCGGATCTGAGCCAGCGCCTGACGGCGGGCATGCAGGCCGCCGCGCTTGCCGAGGGTGATGATGCGCTCGACATACGGGCGCAGCTCCTTGGCCTTCGGCAGGGTGGTCGTGATCTGCTCGTGCTTCAGCAGCGAGGTCGCCATGTTGCGGAACATGGCGACGCGATGGGCGGAGGTGACGCTGAGCTTACGCCCGGCAATTCCGTGACGCATGGTTGTGTATCCTTAGAAACCGGGCGCCCTTAGAAGGGCTCCTCCACCTTCTTCGCGAGTTCCTCGATGTTCTCGGGCGGCCAGCCGGTGACGGTCATGCCGAGGCCGAGGCCCATCGAGGCGAGGACTTCCTTGATCTCGTTCAGCGACTTGCGCCCGAAATTCGGGGTGCGGAGCATCTCCTGCTCGGTCTTCTGAACCAGGTCGCCGATATAGACGATGTTGTCGTTCTTCAGGCAGTTCGCACTGCGGACCGACAGTTCCAGCTCGTCCACCTTGCGGAGGAGGTTGCGGTTGAACGGCAGATCGTCGCGGATCTCTTCCTCGACCCGCGCGCGCGGCTCGTCGAAGTTGATCAGGATCTGGAGCTGTTCCTGAAGGATGCGGGCGGCGACGCCCACGGCATCCTCGGGGGCCAGCGTGCCATCCGTCTCGACCGTCAGGATCAGCTTGTCGAAATCGGTGCGCTGACCCACGCGCGTCGGCTCGACGCGATAGGCGACGCGACGGACCGGCGAGTAGATCGCATCGACCGGGATCAGGCCGATCGGCGCATCCTCGGGCCGGTTCTCGGCGGCGGGGACATAGCCCTTGCCGATATCGACCGTCAGTTCCATCGACAGCTTCGCACCGTCATCCAGCGTGCAGAGCACGAGTTCCGGATTCGCGATTTCGATGTCGCCAGTGGTCTGGATCTGGCCGGCGGTGACTTCGCCCGGGCCGGTCGCGGTCAGCGCGAGCCGCTTCGGGCCATCGCCCTGCATGCGGATGGCGAGCTGCTTCACGTTCAGGACGATGTCCGTCACGTCCTCGCGCACACCCTGCAGCGAGCTGAATTCATGCAGCACGCCGTCGATGCGGATGGCCGTGACCGATGCACCCTGCAGCGAGGACAGGAGCACGCGCCGCAGCGCATTGCCCAGCGTCATGCCGAAGCCGCGCTCCAGCGGCTCCAGCACCACGGTCGCCGTACGCAGCGGGTCCGCACCCATCTCGACGGACTTCTGCGTCTCGATCAGCGAACGCCAATTCCTTTCGAGCACTCTCTTCTCTCCTTCGGCGACCGGGGGCAGCTTCAGCGACGCGTCTGGTATCTCAGACGCGGCGACGCTTGCGCGGGCGGCAGCCGTTGTGCGGGATGGGCGTCACGTCCTTGATGGCGGTGACGTAGAAGCCAACCGCCTGCAGGGCGCGCAGCGCCGATTCGCGGCCCGAACCGGGGCCGGACACCATGATCTCGAGCGTTTCCATCCCGTGCTCGCGCGCCTTGCGGCCCGCGTCTTCCGCCGCGACCTGCGCAGCATACGGAGTGGACTTGCGGCTGCCCTTGAAGCCCTGGGAGCCGGAGGACGACCAGGCGATGGCATTGCCCTGGGCGTCCGTGATGGTCACGATGGTGTTGTTGAAGGACGCCAGCACATGGGCCACGCCCGAGCTGATGTTCTTCCGTTCCTTGCGCTTGACGGGGCCACGGGCGCCGCCGCGGGGTTCGCGGGCCATCTTACTTCGTCACCTTCTTCTTGCCGGCGATCGGCACGGCCTTGCCCTTGCGGGTGCGGGCGTTGGTGTGGGTGCGCTGGCCGCGGACCGGCAGGCCCTTGCGGTGACGGAGCCCACGATAGCAGCCGAGATCCATCAGCCGCTTGATATTCATCGCCTGTTCACGCCGCAGGTCGCCCTCGACGCGGTATTCGCGGTCGATGAGCTCGCGGATCTTCAGGACCTCATCGTCGGTGAGCTGGTTCACCCGGCGCTCGTCGGGAATGCCGAGCTGGTCGCAGATGTCCTTGGCGTTCTTCGGCCCGATGCCGAAGATATAACGGAGCGAAATGAGCACCCGCTTGTTGGTCGGGATGTTCACGCCGGCGATGCGCGCCACAGTGCCTCTCCTGGGGCCGCTGCCCCGAAAATCGCCGTGCGGGGGTGCAGCCCCTCCGGCGCAGTGAACCATTCCATGCAAAGCTGATCGGCGGCCGGGCTAGCCCGGTCGCGGGAGGGGGCGATCTAGCCCCCGCCCCCGGTAGAGTCAACCCTTTCCGGACAGGACCGCACCGATCTGGGCCGCCACATCATCCATGGCAGCCATGCCATCCACGCCGCGCAGCTTGCCCTGCGCCGCGTAGTAGGGAAGCAGCGGCGCGGTCTGGCGGTGATAGGCGTCGAGCCTCGCCGCCACCGTCTCCGCCTTGTCGTCGGCCCGGCGGGTGAATTCCGTGGACCCGCAGACGTCGCAGACGCCTGGCTTGGCCGTGGGCTTGAAGGTGTCGTGATAGCCCGCACCACACTTCGCGCAAGTGAAGCGGCCGGCGATGCGCTCGACCAGCGCAGCGTCATCCACCTTCAGCTCGATCACGTGGTCGAGCTTCAACCCCTTCTCGGTCAGCATGGTATCCAGCGCCTCGGCCTGCGGCACGGTGCGGGGGAAGCCGTCCAGGATGAAGCCCTGCGCCGCATCGGGGCGGGAGACGCGGGCGGCCAGCATGGCGGTGATGACCGCATCCGGCACCAGTTCGCCGCGTTCCATGATCGCCTTGGCCTTGAGGCCGATCTCGCTGCCCGACTTCACCTCGGCGCGCAGCATGTCACCGGTCGAGATCTGGGCGATCCCGTACTGGTCCTCCAGGCGCTTGGCCTGAGTCCCCTTCCCCGCTCCCGGCGGGCCCAGCAGGATCAGGTTCATTCGTTCCCCCTCTTCGCTCAACGCGGCCGCGGCGAACCGCGCCCACCCAGCCTGGCCTTCTTGATCAGGCCCTCATACTGGTGGGCGAAGAGGTGCGACTGCACCTGCGCCACCGTATCCATGGTGACAGAGACGATGATCAGCAGGGAAGTGCCGCCGAAATAAAACGGCACGCCGTACTGGCTGATCAGGATCTCGGGAATGATGCAGACGATACACAGATAGATCGCCCCGATCACCGTCAGCCGGGTCAGGACCCGGTCGAGATACTCGGCCGTCGCCTGGCCGGGCCGGATGCCCGGCACGAAGCCGCCATACTTCTTGAGGTTGTCGGCGGTCTCCACCGGGTTGAACACCACGGCGGTGTAGAAGAAGGCGAAGAACACGATCAGCGCCATGTAGAGGATCATGTAGAGCGGCCGCCCATGGGCGACGAGCGCGGTGATCGTGTGCAGCCAGGATTCCTGCGTGGCGTCCGTCGAGAAGCCCGCGACCGTCGCCGGCAGCAGCAGCAGCGAGGAGGCGAAGATCGGCGGGATGACGCCGGCGGTGTTCAGCTTCAGCGGCAGATGCGTCGCCTCCCCGCTGAACATGCGGTTGCCGACCTGGCGCTTGGGGTACTGCACCGGGATGCGGCGCTGGGCGCGCTCCATGAACACCACGAAGGCGATGACGGCCAGCGCGATCACCAGGAAGAAGATGATGAAGATGGTCGACAGCGCACCGGTCCGGCCCAATTCCAGCGTGGTGATCAACGCATGGGGCAGGTTCGCGACGATGCCGGCAAAGATGATCAGCGAAATGCCGTTGCCCACACCTCGGGCGGTGATCTGCTCGCCCAACCACATCAGGAACATGGTGCCGCCGACCAGGGTGATGACGCAGGACAGGCGGAAGAAGAAGCCTGGGTCGTAGACCGCGGCGCCGAACTGCCCGCGCATCGATTCGAGTCCCACCGCGATGCCCCAGGCCTGGAAAATCGCGATCAGCACGGTCAGGTAGCGGGTGTACTGATTGAGCTTCTTCCGCCCCGCCTCGCCTTCCTTCTTCAACGCCTCCCAGGCGGGAATCGCCGCGGTCATCAGCTGAACGATGATGGAGGCGGAGATGTAGGGCATGATGTTCAGCGCGAAGACGGTCATCCGCCCCAGCGCGCCGCCCGTGAACATGTCGAACATGCCGAGGATCCCGCCGCCATGCTGGGCGAGGATCTCCCCCATCACCGCGGCATCGACGCCGGGCACGGGGATATAGGTGCCGATCCGCACGACGATGAGCGCGCCCAGGGTGAACCAGATGCGCTTCTTGAGCTCGGTCGCCTTCGCCAGAACCCCGAAATTAAGGTTCGACATCGCCTGTTCGGCCGCCGACGCCATGCCTGTCCTCCTGGAGCCGCGCCGGCGTGACGTGCCGGGGCTCAGCCTGCCCTTACAACACACTGCGGCGCACAGGTTCCCCCGCGCGCCGCAGCGAAGATCCGGACCCTGACCTAGCTACCTGGCTAGTCCGGGGCAAGGGGTCACTCGGACGCGGCTTCCGCCGCGGCCGCGGTCACGGTCACGGAACCGCCAGCGGCTTCCACCGCCGCGACCGCCGCCGCCGAGGCGCCGGTCACGGTCAGCGTCACGGCGCGCTTGATCTCGCCCTTCGCCAGCAGGCGCACGCCCGCGAGCTTGGCCGAGGAACGCACCACGCCCGCCGCCTTCAGCGCCGCCTCGTCGATCGGCTGGCCGGCCGGCAGACGGCCCGCCTCGATCGCCGCGTCAAGCGCGCCGAGGTTGAGCACCGCGTATTCCTTGCGGAACACGTTGACGAAGCCACGCTTCGGCAGGCGCCGATAGATCGGGAGCTGACCGCCCTCGAACCCATTCAGCGACACGCCGGTACGCGCCTTCTGGCCCTTCACGCCGCGGCCGGACGTCTTGCCCTTGCCGGAGCCGATGCCGCGACCGATGCGCTTGAACTTCGGGCGGGCGCCCTCGTTGTCGCGCAGTTCATTGAGCTTCATGGATCAGCCCTCCACCTTCACGAGGTGGGCCACCTTGCGGATCATCCCACGCACGGCCGGGGTATCTTCCAGCTCCCGCGAACGATGCATCTTATTCAGCCCGAGCCCGATCAGGGTCTCCTTCTGACCGGGCTTGCGGCCGATCGGCGACCCGGTCTGGGTCACCTTCACGGTCTTGGTATCAGCCATTCGCGGCCTCCGTCGCCTCGGCGGCGTCCTTCTTCTGGCCGAGGATGTCGGCAACCTTCTTGCTGCGGCGCGAGGCGACCGCACGCGGGGACGTGCAGCGCGTCAGCGCGGCGAAGGTCGCCTTCACCATGTTGTGCGGGTTGGCAGAGCCGGTGCACTTCGCGACGACGTCGCCCATGCCCAGGGTCTCGAACACCGCGCGCATCGGGCCGCCGGCAATGATGCCGGTACCCGCGGGGGCCGCGCGCAGGATGACGCGGCCGGCGCCGAATTCGCCGATCACGTCGTGGTGCAGGGTGCGGCCCTCGCGCATCGGCACGCGGATCATCGTGCGCTTCGCACGCTCCGTCGCCTTGCGGATGGCCTCCGGCACCTCGCGGGCCTTGCCCGCACCCCAGCCAACACGGCCCTTCTCATCGCCGACCACGACCAGGGCCGCGAAGGAGAAGCGACGGCCACCCTTCACCACCTTGGCGACGCGGTTGATGGTGACGAGCTTGTCCTTCAGCTCGTCGCCGTCCTGGCGCTCCTGACGGTTCTCGCTGTTGCCGTCGCGACGGCGGCCGCGGCGCTCGCGCCCGCCTTCGCCACCCTCGCCGCCACCGGACCTCGGTGCATATGCCATCTGTGTCAGCCTCTCAGAACGACAGCCCGCCCTCGCGGGCGCCGTCCGCGAGCGCCTTCACGCGCCCATGATACAGGTAGGGACCACGGTCGAAGACGACTTCCGTCACCCCGGCCGCGAGCGCGCGCTCGGCCACCAGCTTGCCGACCGCGGTCGCCGCGTCCTTGTCGGCGCCGGTCTTCATGCCCTCGCGCATCGTCTTCTCGATCGACGATGCGGCGGCGAGCGTACGCCCCTGCGCGTCGTCGATGACCTGCGCATAGATATGCTTGCCCGAGCGGAACACCGACAGGCGCACGCGCCCGCCGGACTTCTGCCGGAGCTGGAAGCGGAGACGGCGCCGGCGGCGCGCCTCGAGTTCGAGCTTGCTGGCCATTACTTCTTCTTACCCTCCTTCCGGAGGATGGTCTCGTTGTCGTAGCGGACGCCCTTGCCCTTGTAGGGCTCGGGACCACGGTACGCGCGGATCTCGGCGGCCACCTGACCAACCTGGCGCTTGTCCGAACCTTCCACCTTGATGGCGGTCGGACGTTCGCAGGTGATCTTGATCCCCTTGGGGATCGGGTAGCGGATCTCGTGGCTGTAGCCGAGGTTCAGCACCAGATCGGAACCCTGCACCGCGGCGCGGTAGCCGGTGCCGGTGATCTCCATGGCCTTCACGAAGCCGGTGGAGACGCCCGTCACCATCTGGTTGATCAGGCTGCGCGTCGTGCCCCACATGGTCCGCGCGCGGCGGTCCGTGCGGCGCGGCGACACCGCGACCTCGTTCGACTTGATCTCGACATCCACATCATCCGTGAGGTCGAGCTTCAGCTCGCCGAGCTTGCCCTTGGCAGTCAGCGTGCGGCCGGCCATGGCGAGCGTGACGCCCGCTGGCACCGGCACAGGATACTTCCCAACGCGAGACATCTCTGCGGCTCCCGTCAGAACACGCGGCAGAGGACTTCGCCGCCGACATTGGCAGCGCGGGCCTCATTCTCGCTCATCACGCCGCGCGGCGTGGAGAGGATCGACGTGCCGAGGCCGTTGTAGAACTTCGGCAGCTCCGCGATCTTCGAATAGACGCGCCGGCCAGGCTTGGAGACGCGCATGATCTCCTTGATGGCGGGCTCGCCTTCCGAATACTTCAGCTCGATGTCGATGAAGCGCACGCCAGGGCGCACTTCCTCGGTGCGCCAAGCGCGGATGTAGCCTTCGCGCTTCAGCACGTCGAGCACGTTCTCGCGCAGCTTGGACGCCGGCGCCTTGCAGCGCGACTGGCGCGCCGACTGCGCGTTGCGGATGCGCGTGAGCATATCGCCCAGCGGATCGGACATGGACATGGCCGGTCCTTCCTTACCAGCTCGCCTTGACCACGCCGGGGATCTGGCCCTTCGAGGCCAGTTCCCGCAGCTGGTTACGGCACAGCTTGAACTTGCGGTAGTTGCCGCGGGGGCGGCCGGTCACTTCGCAGCGCAGGCGGACGCGGTTCTTCGCGCCGTTGCGGGGAAACTGCGCGAGCTTCAGCGTCGCTTCGAAGCGCTCCTCGACCGGCAGGTCGCGATCCATGATCACGGCCTTCAGGGCAGCACGCTTCGGCGCGTGAAGCTTCGACAGCTTCTCGCGGCGCTTGTTCTTCTCGACAGACGAGGTCTTGGCCATACCGTCTAGGTCCTCCGGAACCTGCCGGGGGGCCACCCCGGCGGTTTTCCAAAAATCAGTTCTGGAAGGGAAGGTCGAAGGCCTTGAGCAGCGCCTTCGCTTCCTTGTCCGTCTTCGCCGTGGTGACGAAGACGATGTCCATGCCGCGGATCGCGTCCACCTTGTCGTAGCTGATCTCGGGGAACACGATCTGCTCCTTCAGGCCCAGGGAGAAATTCCCCCGGCCATCGAAGCCCTTGTTGCCCGGCAGCCCACGAAAGTCACGCTGGCGCGGCAGCGCGATGGTCACGAGCCGATCAAGGAACTCGTACATACGCTGCTGGCGGAGCGTCACCTTCGTGCCGATCGCCATGCCCTCGCGGATCTTGAAGCCCGCGATGGCCTTCTTCGCCTTCGTCTTCACCGGCTTCTGGCCCGCGATCATCGTCAGCTCGGCGACAGCGGCGTCGAGCTTCTTCTGGTCGCCGGCGGCCTCGCCGACGCCCATGTTGATCACGATCTTCGAAAGCTTCGGCACTTCCATCGGGTTCGTGTACCCGAACTCCTCGACGAGGCGCTTGCGCACCACTTCGTCGTAGAGCTTCCGCAGCCGCGGCTGTTCCGTCACGTCGCTCATGCGTCGAGCACCTCGCCGGAGGCCTTCGCCACCCGGACCTTCTTGCCGTCCTCGAGCAGCTTGAAGCCGACCCGGGTCGGCTTGCCCGACTTCGGATCCAGCAGGGCCAGGTTCGAGAGGTCGATGCCGGCCTCCTTCTCCTGAATGCCGCCGGGGCGGCCCATGCCCTGCGGCTTCTGATGCCGCTTCACCAGGTTGATGCCCTGCACGAGAGCGCGGCCCTCGGTCGGCATCACCTTGATCACCTCACCCTGCCGGCCCTTGTCCTTGCCGGTCAGGACCTGGACGCGATCGCCCTTGCGGATCTTCGCAGCCATGTCACAGCACCTCCGGCGCCAGCGAGATGATCTTCATGAACTTCTTGGCGCGCAGCTCACGCACCACCGGTCCGAAGATACGGGTGCCGATGGGCTCGTTCTGCTTGTTGATCAGCACGGCCGCATTGCGGTCGAAGCGGATCACCGTGCCGTCGGCGCGGCGCACCGGATAGGCGGTGCGCACGATCACCGCGCGCTCCACCGTCCCCTTCTTCACCTTGCCGCGGGGAATCGCTTCCTTGACGGAGACGACAATGACGTCGCCCACGCCCGCGGTCTTGCGCTTGGAGCCGCCGAGCACCTTGATGCACTGCACGCGGCGCGCACCGGAATTGTCGGCGACCTCAAGGTTGGATTCGACCTGGATCATGGATCAGGCCTCCGCGGTCGCGAGGAAGGCGGGCTTCTCGACGGAAGCACCGTTGCGCTCGATCACCACCCAGGATTTGGACTTGGAGATCGGGCGGCACTCCTCGATCGACACGACGTCGCCTTCCTTGCACAGGTTGGCGTCGTCATGCACGGCATACTTCTTCGAGCGCCGGATGAACTTCTTGTAGAGCGGGTGCATCACGCGACGCTCGACGAGAACCGTAATGGTCTTGTCGGTCTTGTCGCTGGTGACCCGCCCGGTGAGGACGCGCTTCGGCATCGCCGTCGGTCTCCTCTCAGGCCTTGGGGGCGGCGCTCTGCGCGCGCTCGCCGATGATGGTCTTAACCCGCGCGATGTCGCGACGGACCTGCTTGATGCGCGAAAGCGCCTCAAGCTGACCGGTCGCGCGCTGGAAACGCAGGTTGAACTGCTCCTTGCGCAGGTCGAGCAGCATGGTGTTCAGCTCGTCCGCGCTCTTCGCGCGGATGTCGCCGATCTTGGTCGCAGCCATATCAGGCCTCCGCACCCAGACGGGTGACGAACTTGGTCTTGATCGGCAGCTTCGCCGCGCCGAGGGTCAGCGCCTCGCGCGCCGTCTCCGCGGAGACGCCGTCGATCTCGAACATCATACGGCCCGGCTTCACGCGGGCCACCCAGTATTCGGGCGCGCCCTTGCCGGAACCCATGCGGACCTCGGCCGGCTTGGTCGAGACCGGCACGTCCGGGAAGACGCGGATCCACACGCGACCCTGGCGCTTCATCGCGCGGGTGATCGCACGACGCGCGGCCTCGATCTGGCGCGCGGTCACGCGCTCCGGCTCGAGGGCCTTGAGGCCGAACCCGCCGAAGGACAGCGAGAAGCCGCCCTTGGCCAGGCCGTGGATGCGGCCCTTGTGGGCCTTGCGGAACTTGGTGCGCTTAGGCTGCAGCATTGTCCTTCACCTTCAGCGCTGCGGCGCCTGTTCCGCGGCGCGCTTGTCCTGCGCCATCGGATCATGGGCCATGATCTCGCCCTTGAAGATCCACACCTTCACACCGCAGGTGCCATAGGTGGTCTTCGCGGTCGCCACGCCGAAATCGATATCCGCGCGGAGGGTGTGCAGAGGCACGCGACCCTCGCGGTACCATTCCATGCGGGCGATTTCCGCCCCGCCCAGACGGCCGGAGCAGTTGATGCGGATGCCGCCGGCGCCGAGGCGCATGGCGGACTGCACCGCGCGCTTCATCGCGCGGCGGAACGCCACGCGGCGCTCGAGCTGCTGGGCGATGTTCTCGGCCACCAGCGTCGCGTCGATCTCGGGCTTGCGGATCTCGACGATGTTCAGCGCGACTTCCGCGCCGGCCATCTTCATGAGGTCCTTGCGCAGCACCTCGATGTCCGCGCCCTTCTTGCCGATCACGACGCCCGGGCGGGCGGCGTGGATCGTCACGCGGGGCTTCTTCGCCGGACGCTCGATCACGATGCGCGACACGCCGGCACCCTTGAGGCGCTTGGCCAGCGTCTCGCGCAGCTTGAAGTCCTCGTGCAGGAGCTTCGCGTAGTCGGCGCCCGCGAACCACCGGCTATCCCAGGTGCGGTTGATGCCGAGCCGCAGCCCGATCGGATTGACTTTCTGGCCCATGTTACGCGGCCTCCTGCTCGGCGGCGAGCTGCTGCTCCGCCACTACGATCTTGAGGTGGCTGAACCACTTCTCGACGCGCGCCGAACGGCCACGGCCGCGGGCGTGGAAGCGCTTCATCACCTGGGCGCGGCCAACCTCGGCCTTCGAGACGACCAGGCGGTCGACATCGAGGCTGTGGTTGTTCTCGGCGTTGGCGATCGCGGATTCCAGCGTCTTCTTCACGGTCACGGCGATGCGGCGCTTGCTGAAGGTCAGCTCGGCGACCGCATCCTGCGCGCGCTTGCCGCGGATCAGGCCGGCGACCAGGTTCAGCTTCCGCGGGGAAACGCGGATGTTCCAGGTCACGGCCTGGGCCTCGCTGTCCTCGAGGCCACGGGGGTGCTTCGGCTTGCTCATCTCAGATCAGCCCCGCTTCGCCTTCTTGTCGGCCGCATGACCGGTGAAGGTGCGCGTCGGCGAGAACTCGCCGAACTTGTGGCCCACCATGTTCTCCGTCACCTGGACCGGCAGGAACTTCTTGCCGTTGTAGACGCCGAAGGTCAGGCCGACGAACTGCGGCAGGATCGTGCTCCGGCGCGTCCAGATCTTGATGATCTCGTTGCGCGTGGAGGCACGAGCCGCCTCGGCCTTGTTCAGCAGGTAGCCGTCGACGAACGGCCCCTTCCAGACGCTGCGCGCCATCTGCGTCAGCCCTTCGTCGCGTTGCGGCGGCGGACGATGAGCCCGTCGGTCCGCTTGTTGTTACGGGTCTTCGCACCCTTCGTGGGTTTGCCCCACGGGGTGACCGGATGCCGGCCACCCGAGGTACGGCCTTCACCACCGCCATGCGGGTGGTCAACCGGGTTCATCACGACGCCACGGTTATGGGGCTTGCGGCCCAGCCAGCGATTGCGGCCGGCCTTGCCGAGTTCCTGGTTGCTGTTGTCCGGGTTGGACACCGCACCGATCGAGGCCATGCACTCGGACCGGATCAGGCGGAGTTCGCCGGACTGCAGCTTCACCTGCGCGTAGCCCTGGTCCTTGCCCACGAGCTGGGCGAAGGTTCCGGCCGAACGCGCGAGCTTTCCACCGGCACCGGGCTTCAGCTCGATGTTGTGGATGATCGTGCCCACCGGGATCGCGGCCATCGGCATGGCGTTGCCCGGCTTGATGTCGGCCTTCTCGCCGGCGACGACCGTGTCGCCGGCCTTCAGGCGCTGCGGCGCCAGGATGTAGGCGAGCTCGCCGTCCTGGTACTTCAGCAGCGCAATGAAGGCGGTGCGGTTCGGGTCATACTCCAGCCGCTCGACGATCGCCGGCATGCCGAACTTCGTCCGGCGCTTGAAGTCCACCAGGCGATAGGCGCGCTTGTGTCCACCGCCGCGGAACCGGACGGTGATGCGGCCGTGCTGATTGCGCCCGCCCGAGGAATGCTTGCCCTCGGTCAGACCCTTGACCGGCGCGCCCTTCCACAGCTCGGAACGATCGATGAGGATCGTGCCGCGCAGCGAGGGCGTGACCGGGTTGAAATTCTTCAACGCCATGACTTACGCGAGCCCCGTGGTGAGGTCGATGCTCTGGCCTTCGGCCAGGCGCACCATCGCCTTCTTCCAGTCCGACCGCTGACCGGGACGGCCGCGGAACTGCTTCGCCTTGCCCTTCACCAGGATGGTGTTGACGGCAAGGACCTTCACGCCGAACAGGCCTTCGACCGCATCGCGGATCTGCGGCTTCGTCGCGTCGATGGCGACCTTGAAGGTCACCTGGCCGCGCTCGCTGTTCAGCGTCGCCTTTTCCGTCACGACCGGCGAGAGGATGGTCTGATACATCCGCTCGCGCCCGATGACTGGACGCTTCGGCTTCGGGGCGTCGCTCATGCCAACCGCTCCTTCAGCGCTTCCACGCCGGCGCGCGTCACCGCGAGCA
The DNA here is from genome assembly GCF_019430885.1 of Roseomonas alba. GTDB lineage: Bacteria > Pseudomonadota > Alphaproteobacteria > Acetobacterales > Acetobacteraceae > Neoroseomonas > Neoroseomonas alba. Next base: position 31,275 of record NZ_JAHYBZ010000014.1, read on the forward strand.
CGTCGTGCTTGAGGATGTCGTAGACATTCGCGCCGACCGTCGGCAGCACCTGCACCTTCGGCAGGTTGCGCACGACGCGGGCGAAGTTCTCGTCCGCCGCAGCATCCACCACCAGCGCGCTGGTCCAGCCGAGCGCCTTGAGCTGCTTCGCGACGGCGCCGGTCTTGGCATCCGACGGCAGCGCCGCGGTGTCGAGCACCACGAGCTTGCCCTCGGCCGCCTTCTGGCTGAGCGCGGAGATCAGGCCGAGACGGCGGACCTTCTTGTTCAGGCTGTAGCCGTGGTCGCGCACGACCGGACCGTGGACGACGCCACCGGTGCGGTACTGCGGCGCGCGCAGCGAGCCCTGACGGGCGTTGCCGGTGCCCTTCTGGCGGTAGGGCTTCTTGGTGGTCCCGGAGACCTCCCCCATGCCCTTCGCCTTGTGGGTGCCGGCGCGGCGCTTGGCGAGCTGCCAGTGCACGACGCGCGCCATGATGTCGGCGCGCGGCGCGGCGCCGAACAGCGCCTCCGGCAGCTCGATCTCGCCGGCGGCGGCGTTGTCCAGAGTGATGACGTTGACCTGCATCGTACCAGTCCTCAGGCCAGAGCCGCCGGGAAGGGCGCATCGGCGTGACGCGCGCGCTTCTCGGCGTCGCGGATCATCACATAGCCACCCTTCGCACCAGGCACGGCGCCCTTGATCAGCAGCAGGCCCTTGTCCACATCGACGGCGGCCACTTCCAGATTCTGGGTGGTCACGCGCTCGACGCCGAGATGCCCGGCCATCTTCTTGTTCTTGAAGGTCTTGCCCGGGTCCTGGCGGTTGCCGGTCGAACCATGCGAACGATGGCTGACCGAGACACCGTGCGTCGCCTCGAGACCCGCGAAGTTCCAGCGCTTCATCGCGCCGGCGAAGCCCTTGCCGACCGTCACGCCAGTGACGTCGACCTTCTGGCCCTTCACGAAATGCGCGGAGGTCAGCTTCGCCCCGGCGTCGAGCAGCGCATCGGCGCCGACGCGGAACTCCACCACCTTCTTCGGCGCTTCCACACCGGCCTTCGCGAAGTGACCCTTGTTCGCCTTGGAGACGTTCTTGGGCTTCGCCGCGCCGATGCCGAGCTGGACGGCGTCATAGCCGTCCTTCTCGGAGGTGCGCTGCGCCACCACGCGGACATTGTCCACATGGAGCAGCGTCACGGGAACGGTCGAACCGTCCTCGTTGAACAGCCGGGACATTCCCAGCTTCTTCGCGATCAGGCCGGTGCGGCCCGTCTTCGCGGCCATGGCTCTATTTCCCTCTGGCCTTAGATCTTGATTTCGACGTCCACGCCCGCGGCGAGGTCGAGCTTCATCAGCGCGTCCACGGTCTGCGGGGTGGGGTCGACGATGTCGAGCAGCCGGCGATGAGTCCGGATTTCGAACTGCTCGCGCGACTTCTTGTCGACGTGCGGCGAGCGGTTCACGGTGAAACGCTCGATATGCGTCGGCAGAGGGATCGGGCCCCGCACGCGCGCGCCCGTCCGCTTCGCGGTGTTCACGATCTCCCGCGTGCTGCCGTCCAGCACGCGGTGATCGAACGCCTTGAGGCGGATGCGGATATTCTGGTTGTCCATCGTCTGGGACCCGCGTTCCTGCCGATTACTTCGTGATCTTCGCGACGACGCCGGCGCCGACGGTGCGGCCGCCTTCGCGGATCGCGAAGCGCAGGCCTTCGTCCATCGCGATCGGCGCGATCAGCTCGACATCCATCGACACGTTGTCGCCCGGCATCACCATCTCCACGCCCTCCGGCAGCGTGACCACACCGGTCACGTCCGTCGTGCGGAAGTAGAACTGCGGACGATAGTTCGTGAAGAACGGCGTGTGACGGCCGCCCTCTTCCTTCGTCAGGATGTACGCCTCGGCCTTGAACTGCGTGTGCGGCGTGATCGAGCCCGGCGCGGCCAGAACCTGCCCACGCTCCACGTCCTCACGCTTCGTGCCGCGCAGCAGCGCGCCGATGTTGTCGCCCGCCTGGCCCTGGTCCAGCAGCTTGCGGAACATCTCGACACCCGTGACGGTCGTCTTCACCGTGTCCTTCAGGCCCACGATCTCGACTTCCTCGCCCACCTTCACGATGCCGCGCTCCACGCGACCCGTGACCACCGTGCCGCGGCCCGAGATCGAGAACACGTCTTCGATCGGCATCAGGAACGGACGGTCGACCGGGCGCTCCGGCTGCGGGATGTAGGCGTCCACCGCCTCCATCAGCTTCAGCACCGCCTGCTCGCCCAGCTCCGGCTCGCGGTCTTCCAGCGCGCACAGCGCCGAACCGTGGATGATCGGAATGTCATCGCCCGGGAACTGGTAGGACGACAGCAGCTCGCGCACTTCCATCTCGACCAGCTCGAGCAGGTCGGGATCGGCCATGTCGCACTTGTTCAGGAACACCACCAGCGCCGGCACGCCGACCTGACGGGCCAGCAGGATGTGCTCGCGCGTCTGCGGCATCGGGCCGTCGGCCGCCGACACGACCAGGATCGCGCCGTCCATCTGCGCCGCACCCGTGATCATGTTCTTCACGTAGTCGGCGTGGCCCGGGCAGTCGACATGCGCGTAGTGGCGGTTCGCCGTCTCGTACTCGACATGCGCCGTCGAGATCGTGATGCCACGGGCGCGCTCTTCCGGCGCCTTGTCGATCTGGTCATACGCCGTGAACGTCGCACCGCCGGCCTTGGCCAGGACCTTGGTGATCGCCGCCGTCAGCGACGTCTTGCCATGGTCCACGTGCCCGATCGTGCCAATGTTGCAGTGCGGCTTCGTCCGCTCAAACTTTGCCTTCGCCATCGTCTTCGTTCCCGATCGGGGGTTTCGTTACCAGCGGTAGTGGCTGAACGCCTTGTTGGCTTCGGCCATCCGGTGCGTATCTTCGCGCTTCTTCACCGCCGCGCCGCGGTTGTTCGCCGCGTCCATCAGCTCGCCGGAGAGGCGCTCTTCCATCGTGTGCTCGCCGCGCTTGCGGGCGGACTCGATCAGCCAGCGGATCGCCAGCGCCTGACGGCGCTCCGGGCGAACCTCGACCGGAACCTGGTAGGTCGCGCCACCGACGCGGCGGCTGCGGACCTCGACGGCCGGCTTCACATTGTCCATCGCCTCATGGAACAGGCGCAGCGGATCGCTGTTCGGCCCGCCACGCTTCTTCAGCGTGTCCATGGCAGCATAGACGATCCGCTCGGCGGTGCTCTTCTTGCCGTCATACATGAGCACGTTCATGAAACGGCTCAGGACGAGGTCACCAAACTTCGGATCGGGGAGGACTTCGCGCTTCTCGGCGCTGTGGCGACGGGACATCTCTCAGTGCCTCACTTCGGACGCTTCGCGCCGTAGAGCGAACGCCGCTGGCGGCGCTTGGCGATGCCCTGGGTGTCGAGCACGCCGCGCAGGATGTGGTAACGCACACCCGGAAGGTCCTTCACGCGGCCACCGCGGATCAGGACGACCGAGTGCTCCTGAAGGTTGTGACCTTCACCGGGGATGTAGCTCACGACCTCAAAGCCGTTGGTCAGGCGCACCTTGGCGACCTTACGAAGCGCCGAATTCGGCTTCTTCGGCGTGGTCGTGTAGACGCGCGTGCAGACGCCGCGCTTCTGCGGGCTGCCCTTCAGTGCCGGAACCTTGTTCCGGGCCGGCTTCGTCTCACGCCCCTTGGCGATGAGCTGGTTGATCGTCGGCATGACGCCCCTTCAAAACCTTCCTGTCCCCAGCCCTGCAAAGAGCGATCACCTGGGAGACGCGCCTTACCGCGCCTTCCAGGCGTCCGACCCGCTGCCGGCCTCAGCCCCGATCGTTGGGGCGGCGCCGGCTGCGCAGTGTTGTGGACCAAAACCTGACAGGGCACCGTTTCCGGGGCCCTGCCGAGGGGGGGCTTCTACGCGGGGGTCAGGAACGAGTCAAGCAGATCGGCGCCCGAGTCATCCAACCTCCGCATGGGTGCCCTGCGGTGCGGGCGGGCGGCCTCTCAACGGGGCCTTCCGGATGAAGGGCGGCGCCCAGCTGCCATCCAGGATCGAGGGTGCCGCTTCCCGCGGCCAATGCATCCGCAGCTTCGGGATGAATGGCCCGCGCGGCGCCGGCAGCCAGTTGCTCTCCATTTCCGCGCCGGGCGATTCCACCAGGAAATACAGCGTGATGGACCCGTCCGGGTTGGCCTTGAGGTTGTTCCGCGGGCTGACGATGAACTTGTTGAGCCGGTTCCGCACGAATTACCAGCCCTCGTCGATCTCATACATGGTGATGGACTGGAAGCCGTTGATCGGCGGCGCCTGTCTGACCGCGAAGGTCAGCGCGTACCGGTTTGCACCGGTCAGCGGCCGCCCTTCGCTATCGGTCTCGGTGAAGGGATAGACCGCATCCTCCTGCAGATTCGCCGGCCAGCCGAAGGCGGCGACCGCCGCGCGCTTCATGTAGTCCGTGCCGTAGCGGCCGAGTCCCTTGGTCACCGCCCAGCCATTGACGACCACGCCAAGTCCCTGGCGATGCGCGCCGATGGTGGTCAACGCGCGCTGCGGAAGGTCCTTCAGGCCCTCCCGCGCGGCTGGGCTCAGCTTGGACGCATCGAAGGGCTGCCCCGGCACCATGCCGATCCGACCCAGGCGGGCAAGCAGCGGCGCGCCTTCCGGCGCTGGCGGCACTGGGCTCGCCATGATCCGCAGCATTCGGGTGAAATACTCCTCGGCCGAGAAGCCCAGGATCACCGATTGCGGCTTGTCGGTCGTGCTGAAGCCGGGATTCGGATCCACCGGCGCCAGCTGGTAGGTGAATGCGGGGCCTAACGCCGAGAGCGGCGTCAGCTTGTACTGCGCCTGCAACGTGTTCACGGCGGCGTAATCGGCATTCGCGCCGTCGGCTTGGGGACGCCCGAGGATCAGAAAGTACCGTGTCGGCGACTTGATCTGCACCATGCCCACCGGCACCTGCCCGGACCAGCCCGATCCGGTGATGAGGTAGTTGGTCGCCTTCGTCGCTCCGGTGCGGGTGCCGACCGAGGTCACCACCAGCATCCACAGGCTGTACATCAGGAACAGAAAGAAGCGGTCGCCCATGTCCGGATGGGAGAAGACCATCGGCTCCGTCCCGACATCGAGCCAGGCCAGCGAATAGAGCGTATCGGCATGGGGCACCGAGACGCCGCGGAAGTCCGCCGGCGGATAGCGCGGGACATTGATGAACTCGCCAAGCGGCGCATGCAGGCCCTGTGGCGCGGCGACATTCGTCATCTGCACCCGCGTCACCTCGGTGGTGATCAGCGAGTAGCCATAGATGTATGGCGTCCGTGAAGAGTTGCGCGTCCACGGAGGCCGCCGTCGGCGGCGCATCGGAAGGCTGCGCCTGGGCCTCCCCGGCTGTCAGCAGGGCAGGCACGGCCACTGACGACGCGTTGTCGTGCCTCGCCCACCCCTGCGAGAGCCTCGCCGTGCGGGACCCCGCGCTGCCTCGGCCGCTGGTGAGCGCACTGGTCGACCTCGCGACGGCACTACGCGCAGAGGCCGCCCGTCGCCAGCCGCGCTGACACGAGGGGGGGATGCCGGGCACCGCGTCCGAGCGTGACCGAAGGCGCTTCCCCGAACATCGCCGCATAGTCACGCGCGAAGCGGCCAAGATGCCAGAAGCCATGCGCCAGCGCGATCGACTTCACGAGCGTCCGGCCGTCGCGCGCGGCCATCAGGGCGCGGCGCACCAGCAGCAGCCGTCGCCGCTTCAGATAGGTCGCCGGCGCCATGCCATAGACCGAGATGAAGCTCTGATGCAGCGTGCGCGGCACGACGCCGATCGCCGCGCAGATCTCGTCGCTGTAGATGGGCCGAGCGATGTTCGCGCGCAGGAATTCATCCGCGCGGCGCACGCGGTCGATTACGCCAGGGCCTAAGCAGGGCCGCTGTCCCGGTCCGTCGGTGGCGGCGAAAGCGCCGGCGATCAGACGCCGGCATTCCTCGGCGAGTGCCGCCGCCAGGCCGGGCGTCGCAAGATGCTCGGGGAAGCGCTCGGCGAAGTCGGTGATGGCGATGAGGCCGGTGCGGGTGCGCTCCGCCAGGCCGGCGCGCAGCGGCAACACCTGTCGGGAGGTGGTGCTGCGGGCCTTCACGTCATGTTCCTCGAGCGCGGCATCGAATGCGTCATCGGGAATAATGATGCCGACCCTCTCCTGTGGCGCGGCGAACCGGACCTGCAGATCCTCACCGCCGCGCAGATAGCCGAGGTCCGACACGGTGAGCGGTACGCCGTTCAGAAGGAGGCTCTGCGCGCGCGGTGCGAATTGGAGCGAGACATGGCCAGCCCGCACCGCCCCGAGCATCAGCATCGGCCCGTGCAGGATATGCCGAATCATGGTTCCGCCGAGATTGACCTCGCAGAAGCGGCCGTCAAAGCGGCCGGAGCGCAGCGGGACGAAGTCCGCATGTCCCCCAGTCAGTGCCTGGGCCATCGCATCCATGTCGTCCGCTGCCTGGAAGCGCACCAACGGCGCCGTGTCGGCTTGCATGGATGTGGGCACCTTTCGCAAGGGATCCCGGCCGCGCCATCCTGCCACCTCCGGCATTGCCGGAACACGGAAATGAGAGAGGCCGGCACCCTTCCGGATGCCGGCCCCGTATCGCGCCACAATGCGGCGGAGATCACTCCGCCGCGTGCGGTTCCGGCAGTGCCGGAGCATTCGACGGCAGCTTGCCCTTGTCCCGCTGCGCCGCCAGTGCCCGCAGCCGGTTCATCACCGAGCCCGTGCCCGCCGGGATCAGGCGCCCGACGATCACGTTCTCCTTCAGGCCGGCCAGATAGTCGACCTTGCCCGCGGTCGCGGCCTCGGTCAGCACGCGGGTCGTCTCCTGGAACGACGCGGCCGAGATGAAGGACGTCGTCTGCAGCGATGCCTTGGTGATGCCCTGCAGCACCGGTTCGGCGACCGCGGGGCGTTCCTTGGCTTCGACGCGCTTCTCGTTCTCGATCTCGAACTCGATGCGGTCGACCTGTTCGCCGATCAGATAGGTGGTGTCGCCGGGGTCGGTGACCTCCACCTTCTGCAGCATCTGCCGGACGATGACCTCGATGTGCTTGTCGTTGATCTTCACGCCCTGCAGTCGATAGACCTCCTGGATCTGCTCCACGAGGTAATCGGCCAGCTTCTCCACGCCAAGGACGCGCAGGATGTCATGCGGCACGCGCGGCCCGTCGACCAGCGGGTCGCCGCGCTTCACGTAGTCGCCTTCCTGCACCGAGACGTGCTTGCCCTTTGGCACCAGGTATTCGCGCGCGACCGGGGTCTCGTCGCCCACCTGCTCCGGCACCACCAGGATGCGGCGCTTCGCCTTGTAGTCCTTGCCGAACTCCACGCGCCCGTCGATCTCGCTGATGATCGCGTGATCCTTCGGGCGGCGGGCTTCGAACAGCTCGGCCACGCGCGGCAGACCGCCGGTGATGTCGCGCGTCTTCGACGATTCGCGAGGCAGTCGGGCGAGCACGTCACCCGCGGCGACCTGCGCCCCGTTGTCGATCGAGAGAATCGTGCCCGGGGTGAGGAAGTAGATCGCCTCGGTCCCGTTGTCGCGCTTCACCACGTTGTTACGCTCGTCGCGCAGGATCAGGCGCGGCCGCAGATCGGCGGCCTTGCCCGGAGCCTTGTATTCGACGACCTCCTTGAAGGAGAGACCGGTCACGTCGTCCTGGCGGTCCACCAGGGTGACGTTCTCGATCAGGTCGGCGAATTCGACCTTGCCCAGCTTCTCGGTGATGATCGGCAGGGTAAACGGATCCCATTCGGCCAGCTTCTGGCCGCGGGTGACCGTCATCCCGTCCTCACCGATCAGGCGCGCACCGTAAGGCACGCGCTGGCGCGCGCGCTCGCGGCCCTGGGCGTCGATCAGCACGATCTCGCAGTTGCGCGACATCACGATCGGCTGGTTCTGGCTGTTCGCGACGATCACGCGGTTCAGCACCTTGATGGTGCCGTCGCCCGAGGCCTCGACCGCCGACTGCTCAGCACCACGCTGCGCCGCACCGCCGATGTGGAAGGTGCGCATCGTGAGCTGCGTGCCGGGCTCGCCGATCGACTGCGCCGCGATGACGCCGACCGCCTCGCCGATGTTCACCGGCGTGCCGCGCGCGAGGTCACGGCCATAGCAGCGGCCGCAGACGCCCTGGCGCGCATCGCAGGTCAGCACGGAGCGGATCTTGATCTGCTCCACGCCGGACTTCTCGACGCGCTCCGCGGCGACCTCGTCGATCAGGTCGTTGCGACGCACGATCGCCTCGCCCGTCGCCGGATCGAAGACATCCTCCTGCGAGGTGCGGCCCAGGATGCGCTCGGACAGCGAGGAGACGATCTCCGCTCCATCCATCGCCGCGCCCACGGTCAGGCCACGCTCGGTGCCGCAATCCTGCTCGACGATGATGCAGTCCTGCGCCACGTCGACGAGACGACGCGTGAGGTAGCCCGAGTTCGCAGTCTTCAGCGCCGTATCCGCGAGGCCCTTGCGGGCGCCGTGGGTGGAGTTGAAGTACTCGAGGACGGACAGGCCTTCCTTGAAGTTCGCGATGATCGGCTGCTCGATGATCTCGCCCGAGGGCTTGGCCATCAGGCCGCGCATGCCGGCAAGCTGGCGCATCTGCGCGGGCGAACCACGCGCACCGGAATGCGACATCATCCAGACGGAGTTGGTCGGACGACCGATCTCCTGCTTCTGGATTTCCTTCATCATCGCGCCCGCCACCTCGTCGGTGCAGCGCGACCAGGCGTCGACCACCTTGTTGTAGCGCTCGCCGGCGGTGATGAGGCCGTCGAGATACTGCTGCTCGAACTCCTTCACCTCCTCCTTGGTCTTCGCGATCAGCGCGACCTTGGTGTCGGGAACGACCATGTCGTTCTTGCCGAAGGAGATGCCGGCCTTCGCCGCCTGGCGGAAGCCGAGGCCCATCAGCCGGTCGGCGAAGATCACGCTCTCCTTCTGACCGCAGTGGCGATACACCGCGTCGATCACGTCGGAGACGTTCTTCTTCGTCAGCATCCGGTTGACGAGGCTGTAGGGAAGCTGCGGATGCAGCGGCAGCAGCGCGCCGATCATCACGCGCCCGGCCGTCGTCGTCACGCGCTCCGTCACGACGACGCCTTCGGCGTTCATCGTCTTCCGCCGCGCACGGATCTTGCTGTGCAGCGTGATGGACTTCGCTTCCAGCGCCAGCTCGATCTCGCCGAGCGAGGCGAAGGACGGCGAGTCCTTCTCCTCGGTCGCGAGGAATTCCGGCGTCTCGAGCGACAGGTAATAGAGGCCGAGCACGATGTCCTGCGACGGCACGATGATCGGCTTGCCGTTCGCCGGGCTGAGGATGTTGTTGGTCGACATCATCAGCACGCGCGCTTCCAGCTGCGCCTCGAGCGACAGCGGGACGTGCACGGCCATCTGGTCGCCGTCGAAGTCCGCGTTGAAGGCGGTGCAGACCAGCGGGTGAAGCTGGATCGCCTTGCCTTCCACCAGCGTCGGCTCGAAGGCCTGGATGCCGAGGCGGTGCAGCGTGGGCGCGCGGTTCAGGAAGACCGGGTGCTCACGGATGACTTCCTCGAGGATGTCCCACACCTCGGGACGCTCCTTCTCCACCATCCGCTTCGCGGCCTTGATGGTGGTGGCGTGGCCGTACTTCTCGAGCTTGGAGTAGATGAACGGCTTGAACAGCTCGAGCGCCATCTTCTTCGGCAGGCCGCACTGATGGAGCTTCAGCTCCGGCCCGACGACGATGACCGAACGGCCCGAATAGTCCACGCGCTTGCCGAGCAGGTTCTGGCGGAAGCGGCCCTGCTTGCCCTTCAGCATGTCGGACAGCGACTTCAGCGGGCGCTTGTTGGCCCCCGTGATGGCGCGGCCACGACGGCCGTTGTCGAACAGCGCGTCCACCGATTCCTGCAGCATGCGCTTCTCGTTGCGCACGATGATGTCGGGCGCGCGGAGCTCGATCAGCCGCTTCAGGCGGTTGTTGCGGTTGATGACGCGACGATACAGGTCGTTCAGATCCGAGGTCGCGAAACGGCCGCCATCCAGCGGCACCAGCGGGCGCAGCTCGGGCGGGATGACCGGCACGACGTCAAGGATCATCCACTGCGGATGCGCGCCGGACTCGGCGAAGGACTCGATCAGCTTCAGCCGCTTCACGAGCTTCTTGCGCTTCGCCTCGGAGGTCGTCTCCTTCAGCTCGCCGCGCAGCTTCACGCCTTCGGCCTGCAGGTCGATGCCGCCGAGCATCTGCTTCACGGCTTCCGCGCCGATGCCGACCGAGAAGGCGTCCTCGCCGAACTCGTCCATCTTCTGCTGGTACTGGTCCTCGTTCAGCAGCTGATGGAGCTTGAGGTCCGTCAGGCCGGGTTCGAGCACGACGTAGGACTCGAAGTACAGGACCTTCTCCAGCTCCTTCAGCGTCATGTCGACCATCAGGCCGACGCGGCTCGGCAGCGACTTCAGGAACCAGATATGCGCGACGGGGCTGGCGAGCTCGATATGGCCCATCCGCTCGCGGCGCACCTTCGCGAGGGTGACCTCGACGCCGCACTTCTCGCAGATGATGCCGCGGAACTTCATCCGCTTGTACTTGCCGCACAGGCACTCGTAGTCCTTGATCGGACCAAAGATGCGCGCGCAGAACAGCCCGTCCCGCTCCGGCTTGAAGGTGCGGTAGTTGATCGTCTCGGGCTTCTTGATCTCGCCATAGGACCAGGAGCGGATCTGCTCCGGCGAGGCGATGGTGATCTTCATCTGGTCGAAGGTCATCGCCTGGCCGGTCTGGCCCAGGATCTTCATCAGCTCGTTCATGCGGCCGTCCTCATGCAAGAGGCCGCCGCCGTGGCATCACCACGGCGGCTGAGCGTTAGGAAAGGGATGGAGCGCCGGCGCGTCGTCACGCCGGGCGGTTCTCCAGATCGACGTTGAGGCCGAGGGACTTCAGTTCCTTCACCAGCACGTTGAAGGATTCCGGAATGCCCGCCTCGAAGTTGTCCTGGTCGCGGACGATCGCCTCGTAGACCTTGGTGCGGCCCGATACGTCGTCCGACTTCACCGTCAGCATCTCCTGCAGAGTATAGGCGGCGCCATAGGCCTCGAGGGCCCACACCTCCATCTCGCCGAAGCGCTGACCGCCGAACTGCGCCTTGCCGCCCAGCGGCTGCTGGGTGACGAGCGAGTAGGGCCCGATCGAACGCGCATGGATCTTGTCGTCGACCAGGTGGTGCAGCTTCAGCATGTAGATGTAGCCGACGGTCACCTTGCGCTCGAAGCGTTCGCCGGTGCGCCCGTCATGCAGCCACACCTGGCCCGAGGTATCGAGCCCCGCCTTGGTCAGCATGCCCTCGATATCCGCCATGCGGGCGCCGTCGAAGACCGGCGTCGCGATGGGGATGCCCTTGCGCAGGTTCTCGCCCAGCTCGACCAGCTGCTCGTCGCTCATCGGCGCGATGTCGCGGGCGAAGATCTCCTCGCCATAGACATCCTTCAGCTTTTCCTCGAGCTCCGAGCGGCGACCGCCGCGATGGCGGTATTCCTCCACCATCTCGCCCACCTGGCGGCCGAGCGAGGCGCAGGCCCAGCCCAGATGCGTCTCCAGGATCTGGCCGACATTCATGCGCGAAGGCACACCGAGCGGGTTCAGCACCAGGTCGACATGGCTGCCGTCCTCGAGGAACGGCATGTCCTCGATCGGCACGACGCGGGAGACCACGCCCTTGTTGCCGTGACGGCCGGCCATCTTGTCGCCCGGCTGCAGCTTCCGCTTCACCGCGACGAAGACCTTGACCATCTTCATCACGCCGGGCGGCAGCTCGTCGCCGCGCTGCAGCTTCTCGACCTTGGATTCGAAGCGCTTCTGCAGCTTCTCCACCGCGGCGTCGAATTCGCGCTTCAGCGCCTCGATCTCCGCCATGGCGGCGTCGTCGGCGACACCGATCTGACGCCAGGTCGCCTTGGCGAACTGGTCGAGCACCTCATCGGTGATCGGCGTGCCGGCCTTCACACCCTTGAAGCCGCCGGACGCCTTCTTGTTCAGCATCCGCTCGCGCAGACGGGAATAGAAGGACCGCTCCTGGATCGCCTTCTCGTCGTCGCGGTCCTTGGCGAGCCGCTCGATCTCGGCGCGCTCGATCGCCTGGGCGCGCTCGTCCTTGTCCACGCCGCGGCGGGAGAAGACGCGCACATCGACGACCGTGCCGGCGACACCCGGCGGCAGCTTCAACGAGGTGTCGCGCACATCGGACGCCTTCTCGCCGAAGATGGCGCGGAGCAGCTTCTCCTCCGGCGTCATCGGGCTTTCGCCCTTCGGCGTGACCTTGCCGACCAGGATGTCGCCCGGCTGCACCTCGGCGCCGATATAGACGATGCCGGCCTCGTCGAGGTTGCGCAGCGCCTCCTCGCCGACATTCGGAATGTCGCGGGTGATCTCCTCCTGGCCCAGCTTGGTGTCGCGGGCCATCACCTCGAATTCGTCGATATGGATCGAGGTGAAGACATCGTCCTTCGCGATACGCTCGCTGATCAGGATCGAGTCCTCGAAGTTGTAGCCGTTCCAGGGCATGAAGGCGACGAGCACGTTCCGCCCCAGCGCCAGCTCGCCCAGTTCCGTCGAGGGGCCATCGGCGATGATGTCGCCGGCCAGCACCGCATCGCCCACCTTCACCAGCGGGCGCTGGTTGATGCAGGTCGACTGGTTGGAGCGCATGAACTTCCGCAGCCGGTAGATATCGACGCCGCGCGTCGTGCCATCGTCGCCGGTGGTCCGCACCACGATGCGGGAACCGTCGATGCTGTCGATCACGCCGTCGCGCTTGGCCACGATGGTCGCGCCGGAATCGCGTGCCACCGCGGATTCCATGCCGGTGCCGACCAGCGGCGCATCGGCGCGCACCAGCGGCACCGCCTGGCGCATCATGTTCGACCCCATCAGCGCCCGGTTGGCGTCGTCGTTCTCGAGGAACGGGATCAGCGCCGCAGCGACCGAAACGAGCTGCTTCGGCGACACGTCGATCGCCGTCACTTCCTCAGGCTTCACCAGGCGGAAGTCGCCGCCCTGGCGCACCGAGACCAGCTCGCTCTTGAACTCGCCGGTCTCGGCGTCGACCTCGGCATCGGCCTGGGCGACCACGAGCCGCTCCTCCTCCATGGCGGAGAGGTAGCGCGGGCTGCCGACGATCTTGCCGTCCTTCACCAGGCGATACGGCGTCTCGATGAAGCCGTACTTGTTCACCTTGGCGAAGGTCGCGAGCGAGTTGATCAGACCGATGTTCGGACCTTCCGGCGTCTCGATCGGGCAGATGCGGCCGTAATGCGTCGGGTGCACGTCGCGCACCTCGAAGCCGGCGCGCTCACGCGTCAGACCGCCCGGGCCAAGCGCCGAGAGGCGGCGCTTATGCGTCACCTCGGACAGCGGGTTGGTCTGATCCATGAACTGCGAGAGCTGCGAGGAACCGAAGAACTCGCGCACCGCGGCGGCGGCCGGCTTCGCGTTGATCAGGTCATGCGGCATGACGGTGTCGATATCGACCGACCCCATGCGCTCCTTGATCGCGCGCTCCATGCGCAACAGGCCGACGCGATACTGGTTCTCCATCAGCTCGCCGACCGAGCGCACGCGGCGGTTGCCGAGGTTGTCGATGTCGTCGATCTGCCCGCGCCCGTCCTTCAGATCGAGCAGCACGCGCAGCGCCGAGACGATGTCCTGCTTGCGCAGCGTGCGGACATGGTCGGGCACCTCCTCGATCGAGAAGCCCAGGCGCATGTTCATCTTCACGCGACCGACCGTGGACAGGTCATAGCGCTCGGGATCGAAGAACAGGCCCTTGAACAGGGCTTCCGCGGTCTCCGGCGTCGGCGGCTCACCCGGGCGCATGACCCGGTAGATGTCCATCAGCGCCTCGTCGCGGTTGGTGTTCTTGTCCACCGCCAGCGTATTGCGCATCCACGGGCCGACCGACTGGTCGATGGCGAGCGTCGGCAGGCGGTCGAGACCCGCCTCCTCGATCGCGGCGAGCTTCGGCTCGGTCAGCTCGTCGCCGGCCTCGGCCCAGATCTCGCCGGTCTGCAGGTCGACCATGTCCTCGGCGACGAAGCGGCCGAGCAGATCGGCGCGGCCGACCAGCACCTCGGTGGTGCCGGCCTCGGCGATCTTGCGCGCGGCGCGCGGGGTCAGCTTCGCGTCCTTCTCGGCGACCACCAGGCCGGTCTTGGCATCGACCAGCGGCTCGATCAGCTTCACGCCGCGGAAGGCCTCGGGGTCGAAGGCTCGCGACCAGCCCTTGGCCGAGCGGGAGAACACCACCTGGCCATAGAAAGCGTTGAGGATTTCCTCGGCATCCATGCCGCGGATCTCGTTGGGCTCCAGCTCGCGGCCCGCGGCCGCCGCCTCGGCGCGCAGCCCTTCAGTGCGCACGCCGTCCAGGGCGAGCAGCAGCGTCGTGGTCGGCAGCTTCCGCTTGCGGTCGATGCGGACGTAGCAGATGTCCTTGGCGTCGAACTCGAAGTCGAGCCAGGAGCCGCGATAGGGGATGACGCGCGCGGCGAAGAGGTACTTGCCGCTGCTGTGCGTCTTGCCCTTGTCGTGGTCGAAGAACACGCCCGGGGAGCGGTGCATCTGGGAGACGATGACGCGCTCGGTGCCGTTGATGATGAAGGTGCCGTTGTCCGTCATCAGGGGCATGTCGCCCATGTAGACGTCCTGCTCCTTGATATCGCGGACGGAGCGGGACCCGGTGTCCTCATCCACATCCCACACGATCAGGCGCAGGCGCACCTTGAGCGGGGCAGCGAAGGTCAGGCCGCGCTGGATGCATTCCTCGACATCGTACTTTGGCTCTTCGAGCTCGTACTGCACGAACTCCAGGCGGCCACGCCCGGCGAAATCGTCGATCGGGAAGACGGACTTGAAGACTTCCTGCAACCCGGTCTGGGTGCGGCTGTCCGGGCTCACCTCCATCTGCAGGAAGGCCTCGTAGGAGGCGCGCTGCACGTCGATGAGGTTTGGCATCGGCGCCACTTCGGGGAGACGCCCGAAGCTCTTGCGGATCCGCTTGCGCCCCGTGAACGACTTCGTGATAGCGTTCATGCCTGTCCTGCTTCCCTATCTGCCCCGGCCCGCAACACCCCGGCCGGACGGGGAACCCTGATGTTGCCATCCCTGGCAACGCAGGAACGGGCGGCATTGCCGAACCCTTCCGGCAACCCCACCCGCACCCGATCGAACTGGTCCCCCATCCCCGCCCGTCGCCGGACGGGGATGGAGGGCGAGATCACTTGATCTCGACCTTGGCGCCGTTTTCTTCCAGCACCTTCTTGATCTTGTCCGCTTCGTCCTTGGAGACCGCTTCCTTCACGGTCTTCGGGGCGCCCTCGACCAGGTCCTTGGCTTCCTTGAGGCCAAGGCCGGTGATGGTGCGGATTTCCTTGATCACGTTGATCTTCTTGTCGCCGGCGGCGGCAAGGATCACGGTGAACTCGGTCTGGGCCTCGGCAGCCGGGGCGGCAGCCGCGCCGGCAGCCGGCGCCGCGGCCACGGCGACCGGCGCCGCGGCGGAAACGCCCCACTTCTCCTCAAGCAGCTTGGAGAGCTCGGCGGCTTCCAGAACGGTCAGGGCGGACAGCTCGTCCACCAGCTTCGCGAGATCGGCCATGTTTGAATGCTCCTCGATCTAATGGCTTGACATCGGTTATGCAACCCCCGCGACGCGACCCGAATTGGGGCCGGAATGTCCCGGGGGTGGTTCCTGCGGCCCTCAGGCCGCCTGGGCCTCGTCCTTCTTGGCGTATGCCGCCAGGACCCGCGCCACCTGCCCACCAGGGGCCTGGAGGATGCCCGCGATGCGCGTCGCCGGGGTCTGGATGAGACCCACAAGCTGCGCCCGCAGCGTCTCCAGGGACGGCAGCTCGGCCAGCGCCTTGACGCCGGAGGCGTCAAGCGTCTGGGTGCCGAGCGCACCGCCCAGGACGACGAACTTGTCGTTCGTCTTGGCGAACTCGACCGCGGTCTTCGCCACCGCCACCGGATCCTTCGACCACGCGAGCGCGGTCGGACCCTTCAGCAGCGGCTTGACGCCGTCGAAACGGGTGCCGTCGAGGGCGAGGGTGGCCAGGCGGTTCTTCGCGACCTTGTACGTCGCTCCCGCGTCGCGCATCTTGCGCCGCAGATCGCTCACATCCGCGACCGTGAGACCCTTGTTCTGGGCCACGAGCACGAAGGAGGTCTCGGCGAAGATGGCCGCGAGGGAGGCAACGAACTCGTGCTTCTCCGTACGGTCCACTCCACGTCTCCGTCGGTGGCCGAAACCTTTTGGAAGGGCTCCGGCCGGTTCACTCGGGGGCTCGGGGCACCTGCCCTTCGCCCCGGTTCGCCTGTCAGGCCGGAACACCACGTCAAGCCACCCGAGGAGCTTCCCCCCGGGCAACAATCACTGTGGCACCCCGTCTCTCCCCTGCCCGGTTCGCACCGGCTTAAGGCCCGAGGGCCACAGGAGGTCTCCGACAGGTTCGGGGGCGCCCCGAGGGGTGCCCCCTGCCCGCCCGCCCCGAAAGGCGGGCGTATCTCGTCAGGCCGAAGCCGCCAGCGTCGTGACGTCGACCTTCACGCCCGGCCCCATCGAGGAGCTGAGCGCGACCTTCTTCACATAGGTGCCCTTGGCACCGGTGGGCTTCGCACGCTGGATCGCCTCGACGAAGGTGCGGGCGTTGGCCAGCAGCGCGTCCTCACCGAAGGACGCCTTGCCGATGCCGGCGTGGATGATGCCGGCCTTCTCGGCGCGGAACTCAACCTGGCCGGCCTTGGCCGCCGTCACGGCACCCTTCACGTCCATGGTCACGGTGCCGAGCTTCGGGTTCGGCATCAGGCCGCGCGGGCCGAGAACCTTACCGAGGCGGCCCACCAGGCCCATCATGTCCGGGGTCGCGATGCAGCGGTCGAACTCGATCTTGCCTTCCTGCACCAGGGCGGCCAGGTCGTCCGCGCCGACCACGTCGGCGCCGGCGGCCTTGGCTTCCTCGGCCTTCGGGCCGCGGGCGAAGACACCAACGCGGACCGTCTTGCCGGTGCCGTTCGGCAGGCCGACCACGCCGCGGACCATCTGGTCGGCGTGGCGGGGGTCGATGCCGAGGTTCATCGAGATCTCGATGGTCTCGTCGAACTTCGCCTTGGCGTTGGCCTTGGCGATCTTGATCGCCTCATCCAGCGCGTAGCTCTTCTCGCGGTCGAAGCCGGCGTAGACGGACTTCAGACGCTTGCCCTGCTTGGCCATCGGATCAGCCCTCCACCACGGTGAGGCCCATGGAACGGGCGGAACCGGCCAGCATGCGCACCGCCGCGTCGACGTCGTTCGCGTTCATGTGCACCATCTTCGTCTTGGCGATCTCGACGAGCTGGGACTTCGTCACGCGGCCGACAGAGGCACCCTTGCCCGGCGCGGTGGAGCCCTTTTCGAGCTTCGCGGCCTTGAGCAGGAAGTAGGTGTTCGGCGGCGTCTTCGTCACGAAGGAGAAGGTGCGGTCGGAATACGCGGTGATGACGACCGGCGTCGGGGTGCCGGGCTCCATCTGCTGCGTCGCCGCGTTGAATTCCTTCACGAACTGCATGATGTTCAGGCCGCGCTGACCGAGCGCGGGACCGACGGGCGGCGAGGGATTCGCCTTGCCAGCCGGGATCTGCAGCTTGATGTAGCCTGCGATCTTCTTCGCCACTGTGGCAGTCCTCTGTGGTTGGTCCAGAGGCCCGCGGTGCATGCGATCCCGAAGGGTCTCCCGCGTTCCCGGAAAACGCCGACAGCCGGGGAAAGACCCCCGGCCGGTCGGCGAGGGCGGGCGTATAGGGCCTGGGGCCCGGCTTGTCCAGCGGGAAAGCGGGGACGGCGCGGCAGGGTGCGCATGGCTGGGTCCAAACCCGCCGCGGCGCGCGGCAAGCATATCCGCAGACATTGCGCGGGCCACAATCCAAAACCAAGGCCCACAACATAGCAATGCTCAGGCTAGCGGCGCATCTGAGGAAGCACATCAAAGATCGGGCCGAACCTTGCTTGAATGATACCTCTAATATATGCATTTCGGGCAAATAAATGGGTAACCTTCGTGGGTATTCGCCGAGACGCCTATGAGGCGCTGTGTCAGGCGCGGGACGCGCTGGATGCGGGGCCGCCGGACGGGCCCGAGCATACCTTGCTTCACAGGGAGTATCTCAAGGCCCGGCTGGCGCAGTACAGGCGCGCCGAATCGCGGCGCCCGGTGGTCGATCCCGTGCCGGCGATGAATCGCCGCTTCTTCACCACAAGTACGATATGGGACACGGCCGAGTTTCCGACGGCCCCCCCGGTGGCCTGGTATGGGAGTGGCGGCGGGAGGGGCTGGGACGAGGTGCGCACCTTGCCCAAGCCGCAATTGCGCCTCGGCGTCGGGACGTCGATCCGCAGGCTGCCGCCGCTGCTTAATACCGTTGTCGTCAAGGGAACGCATATCCTGTCGCGGCCCCTGCTGGAGATCTGGCAGCGCTTCGATCCCGAGGCTCTCGATATCCTGCCGATCGCGTTGGAAGGGCGGCGGAAGCAGCCCGTGGAGCAGGCGTATTTCTTCGTGGATATCGTCCGGCAGCTTCCCGCCTTCGATCTCGATGCGATGGAGGTCTTCCTTTTCCGCGAGCCGAGGTCCTATGGGGAGAGCTTCGAGCTCTTCCCGGCCCCGCAGGTCTATGCGTTGCGCGAGGACCTGCCGGTGGCGGGCGTGCATCTGTTTCGCGACTTAAATTGGAACGGCGCGTATTTCATCTCGGCGGAGCTGCGCCAGGCCTGTCTCGACGCGGGCTTCACGGATATTCCGTTGGCGCATCCGGAAACGCCGGATACTGCCATCAAGGTCGACAAACCCGCGCCGAAGCGTGAGAGGCGCGGGTCGTGAGGACCTGTCTGATGTGACCAGCCTCTGCCGGGGCAACGGCGTTCTCTGCGAGCCCGTCCGGCATGGCGGCACTTTCGGCGGGGTCCGGGGTGACCCTGTCACCCCGGCGGGGGTCGAGGGGGCGGCGCCCCCTCGCAGCGCGCTCACCACCCGCGCCCCCTCCCCTTCAACTCCCTGCGCCGCCAGCGCTTTTTGATACCCACGCGATGATCGCCGCGCGATAGTCGCGCAGCCGTCGGCCTCAACAGAGCGGCATCGGGAAACGCGGGGACGTCCAGGATGACGATATCGCGCTGGCTTTGGCTGCACGTCAGGGCGAGCGCCCTGCGACCGCCGCCATTCGTCCGGGTTTCCGTGCCATGAGCGCGCCTCGTCTCGCCTCCGGCCTGGCGTTGCTCGCCGCCGCCGCGGCGGCCCCGGCCTTCGGGCAGAGCGATGTGGATCTGGCTGCGGAGCTCGCCAATCCGGTTGCGGCGCTGATCAGCGTGCCGTTCCAGAACAATCTCGATTTCGGCGGCGGCACCGGCGATGCGTTCCGGTACAATCTGAACATCCAGCCGGTGGTGCCGGTCACGCTGACGCCGAGCTGGAACCTGATCGTCCGGACCATCGTGCCGGTGCTCTATACCGAGCGCGTCTATGACGACCATCGCGCCGGGCTGGGCGACATCACGCAGAGCTTCTTCTTCTCGCCCTCCCAGCCGGTGAATGGGATCACCTGGGGGCTGGGGCCGGCGGTGCTCTATCCGTCCGGGACCAATGGGTACAGCCAGCGGCAATGGGGCGTGGGGCCGACCGGCGTGCTGCTGCGGCAGAGCGGGCCGTGGATCTTCGGCGCGCTGGTGAACCACATCTGGGGCATGGGCGGCGCGCCGGATGGGTCGGAGGCGGTGAATGCGACCTTCCTGCAGCCTTTCCTCAACTACATCACGCCGTCGCAGACGACGTTCTTCCTCAATACCGAGACGACCTATGACTGGTCGCGCCAGCAATGGACGGTGCCGATCAATGCGGGCGTCAACCAGCTGGTGAGCATCGGCGGGCAGCGGGTGCAGGTGGGCGCGGGCATCCGCTATTTCGCCGAAAAGCCGGATGGCGGGCCGGATTGGGGCATAAGGCTGAACCTGGTCTTCGTGTTCCCGAAGTAGCGGGGCTGTCGCGGGAGGCCAGCGTTCCGGCGGGGTCCGGGGTGACACGGTCACCCCGGCGGGGGGATCGAAGGGGGGCGGCGCCCTCCTCGTGGCGCGTCCTTCCCTTCAACGCGTTGTGCCCATTCGCTTTTTGATACTCACGCGAAGAGAGCTGCGCGATAGTCGCGCCGACGCCGCGCGGAGAATGCGGCGCGAGGATAACGGGAGAGAAACCATGGCCGTATCGCGCCGCCACTGGCTGCTCGGCACGACGATATGCCTTGCCCTGCCGAGGCTCGCCCGGGCGCAGACGGCGCCGGCCGCGGCCCCCAGCTTCGATCCGACCGTCGTCGCCGCGCCGCATCTGGAGCCGGCCATTCCGCGCCCGGCGCAGCAGGCGGAGGCGGCGCGCAAGCTCGCCGCGCTGCGGGCGCGGACGGGGCGGGCGCCGAATGTGCTGATCTTCCTGGTGGACGACATGGGCTGGGGGGATTGCGGGGCCTATGGCGGGGGGATGCTGATCGGGGCGCCAACGCCGCATATCGATGCGCTGGCGGCGGGGGGGCTCAAGCTGTTCTCCTGCTATTCGCAGCCGACCTGCACGCCGTCGCGGGCAGCGATCATCACGGGGCGGCTTCCGACGCGCAGCGGGCTGACGCGGCCGATCCTGTCGGGGGAGCGGCCGACGGCGAACCCCTGGGCGGATGAGAAGACGACGGCGGCGATGCTGTCGGAGGCCGGGTACCAGACGGGGATGTCAGGCAAGTGGCATCTGGGCGAGGGCGATGGGCTCAATCCGCACCAGGTCGGCTATGACGAGTATTATGGCATCCTGACCGTCACCAGCGAGATGTCGCAGCAGCTGGATCAGCGGCTGTACCCGGATCTGGTGCTGCGGCCGGATCGGCTGGCGGCGGTGCGGGCGGCGGCGCCGCCCGAGATCACCAAGGGGCGGAAGGGTGGGCCGCTGGAGGTCGATCGGGCGGTGGACAGCACGGCGGAGCTGTCGATGCTGGACCAGCGGTTCGCGGAGTTCTCGGAAGGGTTCATCCGGCGGCAGGTGCAGGCGCAGAAGCCGTTTTACCTGATGCATTCCTTCGCGCGGCTGCACAACGACAATTTTCCTGCGCCGGGCTATGCGGGGCGGAGTCCGGCGGGGTTCCCGCATCGGGATGCGATCGTCGAGACGGATGACATCGTCGGGCGGCTGATGGCCGTGCTGCGGGAGACGGGGCAGGAGGAGAACACGCTGGTGTTCCTCACCTCGGACAATGGCGGCAACGAGGATGCCTGGCCGGACGGGTCCTACCAGCCCTTCCGCGGCGGCAAGGGCACGACCTGGGAGGGCGGGGTGCGTGTGCCCGGGATCGCCTACTGGCCCGGCATGATCAAGGCGGGGCGACAGAGCGACGGGCTGTTCGACCAGTGCGACATGTTCAACACGCCGCTGTCGATCGCGGGGATCGTCGATCGGATCTCGCCCGACCGATACATCGATGGCGTGGACCAGGCGGGGTTCCTGCTGGCGGATGACGGGCAGAGCTGCCGCGACATCATCTTCATGTATTCGGAGAACACGCTGACCGCCGCGCGATGGATGGAGTTCAAGGTCCATTGGCGGGTGTTCCTGAACCAAGCGGTGCGGCGGAACCTGGATGAGAACACGCTGGTGCAGGTCGGCATCGCGCCGTGGGTGTACAATCTCCACATGGACCCGAAGGAGCAGGCCTCCCAGGGGCATCTGCGCTTCGAATGGGGCATCCCGCAGGTGATGCAGCGGGTGGGGCGCCACAACGCGACCTTCGAGCGATTCCCGCGCAAGGATATCGGGTTGCGGCAGTGACGGTGTGGCGCTCGACGGCCGTTGGCGGGAGCCGGGCCGGCGCGTGTCTGGTTGCGTCCGGTGCTCCGTTGCCTGCCGGGCGCGATGGTGCGGCAAAGCGAACCAAGAGGTCGACGATGGCGCATGGAGAGGATCGGGCGCGACCCGCGCCGGGGGTTTCCCGGCGGCACGGGGGCGGCGTGATGCTGGGGGTCGTTTTCGCCGTGGCGGTGGGACTTTGCGGGGTCGCGCCGGCCGTGGCGCAATCGCCCCCCGCCGCGGCGGCGCAGGCCGCGCCGGCGGATGAGGAGCGGCTGACGCAGGCGCAGCTCGAGCAGGTGTTCGCGCCGGTCGCGCTGTATCCGGACGACCTGCTGATGCAGGTGCTGATCGCAGCGACCTATCCGCTGGAGATCGTGCAGGCGCATCGCTGGCTCGGCCAGGACGACCATGCGGCGCTGCGCGGTGACGCGCTGGTGCAGGCGCTGAACGGGCAGTCCTGGGACCCATCGGTGAAGTCGCTGGTGCCCTTCCCGGATGTGCTGGGGCTGATGAACGAGCAGCTCGACTGGACGCAGCAGATGGGCGACGCGGTGCTGGCGCAGCAGGATGACGTGATGAACGCGATCCAGGTGCTGCGCGGGCGGGCGCAGGCCAATGGATCGTTGCAGACGGGGCCGCAGCAGACGGTGACCGTGACGCAGAATGTGACCGTCGCGCCCGCGCAGGGTGCGGCGGTGCAGCCGCCAGCGCAGACCATCGCCATCGCGCCGACGGATCCGGGTCAGGTCTATGTGCCGGCCTATGACCCGTCGGTCGTCTATGGGAGTTGGCCCTATCCCGAGAACCCGCCCTACTACTATCCGCCCCCGATCGGCTGGGGGGTCGGCAATGCCATCCTGACCGGGATGGCCTTCGCCGGCAGCGTCGCGGTGGTGGATTCGCTGTGGGGTTGGGCGCGGCCCGGCTGGGGCCGCGGAGATGTCGATATCGACGTCAATCGCTTCAACAGCATCAACGTGAACCGCGACCGCATCACCAATAATCGCTGGCAGCATGACGTCACGCATCGGCATGGCGTGAACTACGGCAGCGATCGCGTGCGGGACCGCGTGGGGGGGCGTCGGCCCGGGGGCGGCGGCGTCGATCGCGCCGCGGCGCGAGAGCAGTTCCGCGGCCGCCTGCAACAGGCGAATACCGATCATCCGAACCTCGGCGACCGGCTGCCTGGGCGCGATGGGGCCAATCGGCCCAATCTCGGCGGGGGTGGCGGAAGGCCGGATGGCAGCCGCCCGAACATCGCCGACCGCCTGCCGGACCGCGATGGGGCCAATCGGCCCAATCTCGGCGGGGGTGGCGGAAGGCCGGATGGCAGCCGCCCGAACATCGCCGACCGCCTGCCGGACCGCGATGGCGCCAATCGGCCCAATCTCGGCGGGGGTGGCGGAAGGCCGGATGGCAGCCGCCCGAACATCGCCGACCGCCTGCCGGACCGCGATGGCGCCAATCGGCCCAATCTCGGTGGGAGTGGCGGAAGGCCGGATGGCAACCGCCCGAACATCGCCGACCGCCTGCCGAACCGCGATGGCGCCAATCGGCCCAATCTGGGCGGAGGCGGTGGAAGGCCGGATGGCAACCGCCCGAACATCGCCGACCGCCTGCCGAACCGCGATGGCGCCAATCGGCCCAATCTGGGCGGGGGCGGTAGAAGGCCGGAGGGCCAACGTCCCAGCCTGGGCGGCAATCGGGGCCAAGGTGGCGCCCGGCCGGTGGCGAACCGCCCCGCCGTGCAGCATCGACCGAGCGGGCGTCCGCAGACGCGCCCGGCGGCCACTCGGCAGGCGCCGCAGGGTCTGCGCGGCGTGGGCCAGGGCGGCCATGAACGGGCGGCCGCCTCGCGCGGCAGGGCGAGCCGCCAGGGGCAGCCGGCCGCCCGCGCGCGAGCGCAGCAACGGCAGACCGCACAGCGCCCGCATGGCGGTGGAGGCGGCGGCCGCGCGGCACGCGGCGGCGGCGGACGGCGGCATCGGTGAGGAGACGACGGATGGACACCACACGCCACCTGGCCCTGATCCTCGCCGGCCTGCTGGCCGCCGCGCCTGCGGCCGCACAGACGCAGCCCCCGCCGGCGGCCTCGCCGGAACCGGCCGCGGCGCCGGAGCGGCCGCCGGCATCGCGGCCCGTGCCGCCACGCGCCTTCCGGTCTCCGCAGGATGGTTTCGCGGCGCTGATCGCGGCGATGCGGGCGCATGATGAGCGCGCCCTGCTCGGCATCCTCGGCACGGTGGGGCGGCGGTTGGTCCGCTCCGGCGACCGCGTGGCCGATCGCACGGCGCGCGACGCCGTCGTCGCCGCCTATGACGTGAAGAACGAGATCCTCCAGCCCAGCGCGGACGAAGCCCTGCTGCAGGTGGGGGAGGACGACTGGCCGATGCCGCTGCCCATGGTCCGGCGCGGCCAAGTGTGGCGCTTCGATTCCGCCGCCGCGACGCAAGAGATCGTGGACCGCAGGATCGGGCGCAACGAACTCGACGCCATCGAGACGCTGCGCGCCATGGCCGATGCGCAGGATGAATTTGCGCGCACGGTCGGGCGGCAAGGCGGGCTGCGCGCCTATGCGCAACGCTTCTTCTCGACGCCCGGGCATCACGACGGGCTGTACTGGCCCTCGGCGGAAGGCGAGCCGGAGAGCCCGCTCGGCCCGCTCGCCGCCGCGGCGAGCGCGGGCGGCTATGGCCGTTCGCAGCGCGGCGACCGGCCCGAGCCCTATCACGGCTATGTCTACCGGATCCTGGACCGCCAGGGGCCGGCAGCACCCGGCGGGGCGATGGAATACGTGGTGAACGGCCGGATGATCGGCGGCTTCGCCATCATCGCCTCACCCGCACGATACGGGTCCACCGGCATCAAGACCTTCATGATCAGCCATGACGGCGTGGTGTGGGAGCAGGACCTCGGCCCCGACACGGAGCGCGAGGCCGCGAGCATCGAGGCCTTCGATCCCGACACGGACTGGCAGCGCGTGACGGAGTGAGGGGCGCTGGGATGGAGAGGCCATGCCTCTCTCCAGACCTCGCGAAAACCCGGCAGGCCCGCTTGCTTCCGTGGGCGGTAACCGGAGGGGCCCCGCCCCTCCGGACCACCCCGCCAGGGGCTTGGAGCCCCTGGACCGCAGACTATTGGTGCGGGGCGGGCAGGCCACGCCGCTTCCCTCGAAGTGCCTTGCGGGCGCAAGAGCCGGGTTCGGCGTGCATTCGGCCAACCGCGCGCAGCGCCAAGCGGTGGCGGCAAATGCCTGTTGGCCTCTGCTGGGGCCGGGTTGGAGAGGAAGGCGTCTCATGCTCCCCAGCGGGAGCAGGCCAGCCATCAGGAAGGCGTTTGGAATCCTCGACGTGGTGCGGTGCGCGACTGCCGGCACGAGTGCCATGCCCCGCTCTTGCGCACGAAAGGCGTTCGGCGGGGGCGTTCCGTCTGCCGTGCCCAGCGCCGGAAGATGGCGGTCCAGGATGCCCAGCATCCTGGCGGGGTGGCTTGGAGGGGCGGCGCCCCTCCATTTGCGCCAGCAGAAGTATCGGGAAGGCCTTCGGGGATCGTCACCTGATGCCGGGCAAGGATGATCCGACGGCAAGATGACCGGTACGCTGTGCGCGACGCGCGTGGACGGCCGGGCCGGGGCGTCGCCGCGGTTCGGCATGGGGCGTGGCTAACCAAGCGCCGGTCCCGAACGTATATCCGGGGGAACCACCCAAGGACCCCGCATGCCCTGGCGCGACCGCAGCGGCGCCTTCAGCCCGCTCAAGGCCCTCACCTTCGCCCTGCTCTTCGTCCCGGCCGTTCTGCTCGCCTGGGACGCCTGGCAGGACAATCTGTTCCCCAAGCCGTGGTCGGAGGCGACGCATCGGGCCGGGCTGTGGGCCATCCGATTCCTGCTGATCTCGCTGGCCGTGACGCCGGCGCGGCAGATCCTGCGCCAAGCGAAGATCGCGGAGTTGCGGCGGATGATCGGCGTGGCGGCCTTCGCCTATGTCGCGCTGCACCTGTTCCTCTACATCGGGGATGAACGCTTCAACTGGTGGAAGGTCGGCTCCGAGATTGTGCTGCGCTTCTACCTGACCATCGGCTTCGTCGCGCTGCTGGGGCTGGGGGCGCTGGCGGCGACCTCGACGGATGGGATGCTGAAGCGGATGGGCGGGCGGGCCTGGCGGCGGCTGCACTGGTTCGTGCATCCCATCACGGTGCTGGCGCTGTGGCATTTCACCCTGCAATCCAAGGCAGATGTCACGGAGCCGATGCTGATGGCCGGCCTCTATGCCTGGCTGGTCGGGTATCGGCTAATCGCGCCGGAGGGCAGCGCACCCGGGGTGTTGGCGCTGCTGGGGCTGGCGGTCGGTGCGGCACTGGCCGGCGCGGGGATCGAGTTCGCCTGGTATGCGCTGGGAACGGGCATCAATCCGTGGCTGGTGCTGCAGGCGAATCTCGATGTCAGCTTCGGGCCGCGGCCGGCGGTCTGGGTGGGGATCGTGGGGCTTGGGGTGGCGGCGTTGCGGTTGGTGCCGATGCCGAAGCGGCGGCGGGCGGTCAGGCGCGCTCCGGCGTAGGGTTCGTCGCGGCCAGGATCCAGGCGCGGAAGGCGGCAAAGGCCGGCTCGGCGGCGCGGCCCGGGCGGTAGATCAGGTGCCAGGCGCCGCCCTTGGGGATCGAGATCGTGAAGGGCGCGACCAGCCGGCCGGCGGCCAGGTCGTCATCCACATAGGGGCGGATGCCCATGGCGATACCGACGCCATCGGCCGCGGCCTGCTGGGCCTGGCCGTAGAAGTCGAAGACCGGGCCGGCGGCGCGAAGCCCGGGATGGCCTGCGGCGGAGGCCCAGCGCGGCCAGTCGTCTGGCGCATGGGCGACGCGCAGCAGGGTCCCGGGCAGCAGGTCCGCCGGGCCGCGCAGGCGGGCGGCCATGGCGGGGGTGCAGACGGGCAGGAGGTCGGCGGCGATGAGGGGCTCGGCCGTCAGGCCGGGCCAGTCGCCGGGGCCGAGGCGGATGCCGCAGCTCCAGCCCTCGGCGAAGGGCGCGGCAGCACCGCCGGTGGCGATGCGGACCTCGATGCCCGGGTGGGCCCGCGTGAAGTCGGCCAAGCGCGGGATCAGCCAACGGACAGCGAAGCTGGGGCCGGCGCCGACTGTCAGGACCTGGGCGGCGGTGGTTGCGGTGATCTCGGCGGTCAGGCGGGCCAGGCGGTCGAGCAGCGGGGTGAGGCCGGCGCGGAAGGCCTCGCCGGCCGGGGTCGGGGTCAGGCGGTTGGCATGGCGGTCGAACAGGGCGACGCCAAGGCGCTGTTCGAGCAGGCGGACCAGGCGGCTGATCGCGGCGGGAGTGACATTCAGTTCGGCTGCCGCTGAGGCGAATCCGCCGGTGCGAGCCGCAGCCTCGAAGGCTCGGACACCGTTCAGGGGCGGCAGGCGGCGCGGTTCGAGCATCAGGAAATGTCAGCCTCAGGCTCAGCTAACGCTGTTTGTGAAGGGGGCGCAACGGGCGCAGAAGGGGCGGCAAGCCGAGAGAGATGCCGATGACGCCCGCGCTGACCGCGATGCTGCTGCTGACCATGGTCGGGACCTCCTTGCTGTCGGGCGTGTTCGGCATGGCGGGCGGGCTGGTGCTGGTAGGCGTGCTGCTCGTGCTGATGCCGGTGCAGGACGCGATGGCGCTGCATGCGGTCACCCAGATCTCCTCGAACGGGTGGCGGGCGGTGTTGTGGTGGCGGCATATCCGGCCCATGCCGGTGGTGGCGCATGCGGTGGGCTGCGTGCTGGCGTTGGGGGCCTGGTCGCTGGTGCTGCTGGTGCCGCAGCGCGGGGTGGCGCTGCTGCTGCTGGGACTGAGCCCGTTCATCGCGCAGGCGCTGCCGCCACGCATCCGGCCCAACCCGGAGAAGCCGCTGCATGGCATGATCGTCGGTGCGGTCTCGATGACGCTGATGGTGCTGACGGGCGTGTCGGGGCCGCTGCTGGACCGGCATTTCCTGGGTGGGCGGCTGGACCGGCGCGAGATCGTGGCGACCAAGGCCGCCTGCCAGGCAATCGGGCATAGCCTGAAGCTGGTCTATTTCGGCGCGCTGGTGGTGGATGCGGGGCGCGTCGATCCGTGGCTCGGGGCGATGGCCGTGCTGGCATCCATGACCGGGACCATGCTGGCCAAGCGGGTGCTGGAGGCGATGACCGATGCGTCCTACCGGCTCTGGGCCGGTCGCATCGTGACGGTATTGGGCGTGTTCTACATCGGCCAGGGAGGCTGGCTGCTGCTGACCGAATGAGGGAGGTGGAGATGTCGGAAGTTCTGCGACCCCTGATGCTGGATCTGGTCGCCTTCGTGGCCGAGAGGCCGCGCCCCTATGCCGAGGTGCTGGATGCCTGGCGCACGAGCTGCCCGCGCCTGACGGTGTGGGAGGATTGCGTCGATGCCGGCCTGGTGGTGCTGCGCGATGGCATGGTGGAGATGACGTCGGCGGGGCGGGCGGCGCTCGCCGCGCGCCCGCGCTGAATCCTGGATCGCCCACCGCGGGGCAGCCTATGCTGCGCTGAGAACGGGATACGGGACCGCCGGGGCTTGGGCACCGATGACAGGCGCCGACGGCGCTTCGAAGGACCGCATCGTGGCCGGCGCGGCCGCTTCCAGCTTCAATGGTTTCGCAGCGATCCTGGCGCGTCGCGCGGCCAGGCGCTGCGCTTCCTGCTGCAATTCATGCTGGCGTCTGCGGCGCTCGCCGTCGCCGTGCTGGCCTTCTTTCCGCTCGCCTGGGAGCGTCAGGCCAATCCCTGTGCCGCGGTCGAGGCCTTGGTCTGGCGCCGGACCACCGGCGCGATGCAGGTACGCAATGGCGCGCGGTCGGCCCATGGTCCGGAACGCGTCGCGTCCATCGTCCCGGACGGGCCGCTGCCGCAGCCAATCCGGTGCGCCATCGCCTATTGGCGGCGGATCTGACCGCCGCCGGGCGATGACTACAGCTTCTCGACCTGCCCGTATTCGAGGTCGACCGGCGTGGAGCGGCCGAAGATCGAGACCGAGACCTTCACGCGGCCCTTCTCCTCGTCGACTTCCTCGACCACGCCGTTGAACGACGTGAAGGGCCCGTCGGCGACGCGGACCTGCTCGCCCACCTCGAAGACCACGGCGGGCTTGCGGGGCTTTTCCACGCCTTCCTGGACCTGCTTCAGCAGGCGCTCGGCCTCGCTGGCCGGGACGGGCTGGGGCTTGTTGCGGGCGCCGAGGAAGCCGGTGACCTTGGGCGTGTCCTTCACCAGGTGCCACGCGTCGTCGGTCATTTCCATCTTCACCAGCACGTAGCCGGGGAAGAACTTGCGGTCGGTGTCGACCTTCTGGCCGCGGCGGACCTCGGTGATCTGCTCGGTGGGGACGAGCACCTCATCGAACTTGTCGGCGAGGCCCTTCTGGGCGGCCTGCTGCTGGATCTGCTCGGCGATCTTCTTCTCGAAGCCCGAGTAGACATGAACGACGTACCACTTCTTGTCGGCCACGGCGCCGTCCTCCCTCAGCCGATCTTGAACACGAAGCGCATGATCAGCTGGATGAGCTGATCGACCACCAGGAAGAACACAGCCGCAAGCGCCGACATCGCCAGCACCAGGCCGGTGGTGACGAGCGTTTCCTTGCGCGAGGGCCAGGTGACCCTGGAAACCTCCTGCCGGACATCCCGGACAAACTGCGCCGGATCAAGCTTGGCCAAGACTGAGTCCTCAAGGATGGGTGGCGAAGCGCGGCCCTCACAGGCCGCTCTCCGCCGCGACGGGTCTGCCGACGCGGTGCGCGGTGGCAGGGGCGGAGGGTCTCGAACCCCCAACCTCCGGTTTTGGAGACCGGCGCTCTAGCCAATTGAGCTACGCCCCTCGACGCGCTCACGCGGCGGAGGGGCCGGTCTATAATTCAGCCCCGCGCCCCTGTCGACCCACAGAAACCACGCGGACCCCGAAGGCGTTGCGGGATGGAATGGGTTTTCCGGGGGTGGCGATGACCGGACGGCGGTTGTGGAGCATGGCCAAGGATGCGCTGCGGGGCTTCATCGCCGATGAATGCCTGAGCCGGGCCGCTTCCATCGCCTATTTCAGCCTGTTCTCGCTGTCGCCGCTGCTGGTGATCGCCATGGCGATCGCCGGGGCCGTGTTCGGGGAGGATGCGGCGCGCGGCGCGGTGGAGGAACAGCTTCGGGGCCTGCTGGGGCGCGATGCGGCCGAGGCCATCCAGACGGCGATTCGCGGGGCGGCGGACGTCGGGCGCGGGACGCTCGCCGGCGTGCTGGGCATCGGGATGCTGCTGCTGACCGCGAGCGGAACCTTCGGGGAGATCCAGGCCGCGCTGAATGCCATCTGGAAGACCGAGACACCGCCCCAGGGCGGCATTTCCCACCTGCTGAAGGCCAAGGCCGCGGCGATCGGCCTGGTGGGGGCCACGGGGTTCCTGCTGCTGACCTCGCTGATCGCGAGTGCCGCCATCGCTGCCCTTGGAAGCTGGGCGCGGGCCTGGCTGCCCGGCGGCGCCACGCTGATCGAGGTGGTGAACATCGCCGTCTCGCTGACCCTGCTGAGCCTGCTGTTCGGCGCGATCTACAAGGTGCTGCCTGACCGCGCCATCGCCTGGCGGGACGTGGCCATCGGGGCGGTGCTGACCGCGGTGCTGTTCACATTGGGGAAGTCGGCCATCGGGCTGTACATCGGCGGCGCGGGGATCGCGAGCAGCTTCGGGGCGGCGGGCTCGCTCGCGGTGGTGCTGGTGTGGATCTACTACTCGGCGCTGATCTTCCTGCTGGGGGCGGAGTTCACGAGGGCCTTCGCGAACCTGGAAGGGTCGCGCAAGGCGAAGCAGGTGCCGGCGGAGATGCCGAAGGCGGTGCTGGCACCGGATGCCCCGGCGAAGGCCGAGGCGCCGGCCAGGGTCGTGGTGCAGCGGCCGGCGCCGCTGGGGGCTGTGGCGGGGACGCTGGCGGTGGTGGTGGGCGTGCTGATGCTGAAGGGATCGCAGCGGGGCTGACGCAAGGCCCCACAGCTTCCGCGCCTGCCGGACACTGATCAGGCCTGCTGCCGGCCCGGGCGGTCGGCCGTCTCCCGCTGGGCGGCCCAGGTGAGCAGGGCATCCAGCGCCGGGCAAAGGGCCTGGCCCCATTCCGTCAGACAGTATTCGACCTTTGGCGGCACCTGGTGGTGCACGATGCGCCGCACCATCCCGTCCTTTTCCATCTGCCGAAGCTGCTGGATCAGCATCTTCTGGGAGATGCCTGGTATGGCCCGCTCGAGATCGGAAAAGCGCAGGACATTCCCGCCAAAGAGGTGAAACAGGATCACCAGCTTCCAACGGCCCTCAAGCAATCTGAGGGCGTTCTCAACCCCCTCGGCTGCCGTTTCACGGGTATAATGATGCGACATACTTTTCGGTAAGTACCTTACTTTATTGTGCGTTCTTGCCTTTCGGAAAGGCTAGGCCGACTTCGGGCGGGCGTACAAGCGTAACCCGGAGAACGACCATGGTCCTGCCATTGCCCAAGCCCATAGCCGAGTACTTCGCCGCCGATGCGACGGACGGCACGGCGGTCGCCCAGTGCTTCACGCCCGACGCCGTCGTGGTCGACGAGAAGCAGGAGCATAGGGGCCGCGACGCCATCGCGCGGTGGAAGACGGAGGCGTCGGCGAAATACGACTATGTCAGCGAGCCCATCGCCATCGACGATCAAGGTGGGAGGATCGTCGTCACCGCGCATCTGACCGGCAATTTTCCGGGAAGCCCGGTGGACCTTCGCTATGACTTCACCCTCGCCGGCGATGCCATCGCCCGGCTGGAGATCGTCCCGTGAGCTTCGACCTGGATCTCGGCGGACAACGCGCCCTGGTGACGGGCGGCACCAAGGGCGTGGGCGCGGCGGTGGTGCGGGCGTTGCTCGCCGCGGATGCGCGGGTGGTGGCGGCGGCCAGGACCACGCCGCAGGTCGCGGCGCCGGGGCTCGACTACATCGCAGCCGATCTGATGACCGCGGAGGGCTGCGCGGCCCTTGCCAGAGAGGTGCTGGCCCGGTTCGGCGGCATCGACATCGTCGTCAACGTGCTCGGCGGATCGAGCGCGCCGCCGGGTGGCTTCGCAGCGCTGACGGATGAGGAATGGCAGAAGGAGCTGAACCAGAACCTCATGCCGTCGGTACGGCTCGACCGGGCCCTGCTGCCGTCGATGATCGCGCAGGGTTCGGGGGTCATCATTCATGTGACCTCGATCCAGCATGAACTGCCCCTGCCCGAGGCGACAACGGCCTACGCGGCAGCGAAGGCTGCATTGTCGACCTACAGCAAAAGCCTGTCGAAGGAGGTGGCGCCCAAGGGGATCAGGGTCGCGCGCGTCTCACCGGGCTGGGTCGAGACGGAAGCGGCCGTGGCCTTCGCCACGCGGCTCG
Source organism: Roseomonas alba (assembly GCF_019430885.1). Classification (GTDB taxonomy): domain Bacteria; phylum Pseudomonadota; class Alphaproteobacteria; order Acetobacterales; family Acetobacteraceae; genus Neoroseomonas; species Neoroseomonas alba. The sequence continues at coordinate 63,565 of NZ_JAHYBZ010000014.1, forward strand.
CGAGCGAGGCGGGCACCGACTATGAGGGCGGCAAGAAGATCATCATGGATTCCCTGGGCGGGATCCCGTTGGGCCGACCGGCCAAGCCTGAGGAAGTCGCCGATCTGATCGTCTTCCTGGCGTCGCCGCGGGCCGCTGCCATAACCGGCACCGAGTTCGTCATCGATGGGGGAACAGTTCCGACCGCCTGATGCCGCAGGGGCTTCGGACGTCTTGGAGAGGGGCTTTGCCGCTCTCCAGACCTCTCTGCATCAAAGGCCGAAAGGCCCTTGGAAGCCGATATCTGGCGCCGGGCGCCGCCCGACAGAATGGATGCCGTAAGCCGCTCCTGCGCAGGAAGCGCGCGAGGAGGGCATGCCGACGGTCGCGTTTCCTGCGCCAACAGATTGCGGTCCAGGGGCTCCAAGCCCCCGGGGGTGAGGTCCGGAGAGGGGCGGCGCCCCTCTCCGGCCGCCCGCGCAAGAAAAAGGGCGGCGCCCTGTCCGGACGCCGCCCTCCCTCACCCGCCGAAGCGGAAGTCGATTACTTCGTGATCTTCGCGACGACGCCGGCGCCGACGGTGCGGCCGCCTTCGCGGATCGCGAAGCGCAGGCCTTCGTCCATCGCGATCGGCGCGATCAGCTCGACATCCATCGACACGTTGTCGCCCGGCATCACCATCTCCACGCCCTCCGGCAGCGTGACCACACCGGTCACGTCCGTCGTGCGGAAGTAGAACTGCGGACGATAGTTCGTGAAGAACGGCGTGTGACGGCCGCCCTCTTCCTTCGTCAGGATGTACGCCTCGGCCTTGAACTGCGTGTGCGGCGTGATCGAGCCCGGCGCGGCCAGAACCTGCCCACGCTCCACGTCCTCACGCTTCGTGCCGCGCAGCAGCGCGCCGATGTTGTCGCCCGCCTGGCCCTGGTCCAGCAGCTTGCGGAACATCTCGACACCCGTGACGGTCGTCTTCACCGTGTCCTTCAGGCCCACGATCTCGACTTCCTCGCCCACCTTCACGATGCCGCGCTCCACGCGACCCGTGACCACCGTGCCGCGGCCCGAGATCGAGAACACGTCTTCGATCGGCATCAGGAACGGACGGTCGACCGGGCGCTCCGGCTGCGGGATGTAGGCGTCCACCGCCTCCATCAGCTTCAGCACCGCCTGCTCGCCCAGCTCCGGCTCGCGGTCTTCCAGCGCGCACAGCGCCGAACCGTGGATGATCGGAATGTCATCGCCCGGGAACTGGTAGGACGACAGCAGCTCGCGCACTTCCATCTCGACCAGCTCGAGCAGGTCGGGATCGGCCATGTCGCACTTGTTCAGGAACACCACCAGCGCCGGCACGCCGACCTGACGGGCCAGCAGGATGTGCTCGCGCGTCTGCGGCATCGGGCCGTCGGCCGCCGACACGACCAGGATCGCGCCGTCCATCTGCGCCGCACCCGTGATCATGTTCTTCACGTAGTCGGCGTGGCCCGGGCAGTCGACATGCGCGTAGTGGCGGTTCGCCGTCTCGTACTCGACATGCGCCGTCGAGATCGTGATGCCACGGGCGCGCTCTTCCGGCGCCTTGTCGATCTGGTCATACGCCGTGAACGTCGCACCGCCGGCCTTGGCCAGGACCTTGGTGATCGCCGCCGTCAGCGACGTCTTGCCATGGTCCACGTGCCCGATCGTGCCAATGTTGCAGTGCGGCTTCGTCCGCTCAAATTTCGCCTTCGCCATGGCTCTGTCCCGCTACCTCGTTCGAACCGTTCCTGAGGACCGTCACCCGCGCATCGCTGGAGCGGGTGACGGGAATCGAACCCGCACAACCAGCTTGGAAGGCTGGGGCTCTACCATTGAGCTACACCCGCGCCGCGAGGCGCCACCAAGCATGCTCCCGCTGCCTGGACCGGGGATCGCGTCCCGTCAGCACGCAGGCGGGCGATATGGAGGGGGTTGGATTCGAACCAACGTAGGCGCAAGCCAACGGATTTACAGTCCGTCCCCTTTAGCCACTCGGGCACCCCTCCGCAGCCGCCCTGCCCTGCCGGGCTGACGGGAGCGGGCGGGACTATCCGGATTGCACACCCCCTGTCAACGGACAGCCGCGCATCCGCAGCAATGCTTGCGTTGGCGCGGCGTCTGCGCAGGATGCGCGGCATCATGCCACGTCCCCCGAAGCGGCCCACCGGCCGCAGCCCCGCCCGCGCCCCTGGCCACGCGCCGAAGTCGGGCCGCGCACCGCGCCCCGACCGCGGGGGCGAGGAGACCGGCCGAATCCGCCCCGGCGCCGAGGCCGACACGCCGCGCCACCCCCGCGGCGACGCCCCGCACAAGCCCAGCCGAGGCCGGCCCGCCGTCACAGCGACGGACGCCGCGCCGGAGGCGCCGCGCCCCGGCGCGGGCGCCGGATCAGGTGCCTACTGGATCTACGGCCAGCACGCGGTGATCGCGGCGCTGGCGAACCCGCTGCGCAAGCCCCGCCGCCTGCTGACCACCGCCGAAGCCGAAACCGCCCTGCGCGAGCGCTTTTCCGGCCCATGGCGGGTCACGCCCGAACGCGCCGAACGGAGCCGCTTCGGCACCTTCCTGCCCGAGGATGCGGTCCATCAGGGCATCGCGCTGCTCGCCGAGCCGCTGGAGCCGGTCGCGCTGGAGGATGCCATCGAGGCCTCGGAGGGCCCGGTGCTGCTGCTCGACCAGGTGACCGACCCGCGCAATGTCGGCGCCGCGCTGCGTGCCGCCGCGGCCTTCGGGGCCGCCGCCGTGGTGCTGCAGGACCGCCATGCGCCGCCCGAGACCGGCGCATTGGCCCGCGCGGCGTCCGGCACGCTCGATGTCGTGCCGGTGGTGCGGGAGGTGAACCTGTCGCGGGCCATCGCCACGCTGCAGAAACACAATTTCTGGGTGCTCGGCCTGGCCGGCGAGGCCAAGCGGACGCTGGCCGAAGCCGCCCCGCGCGACCGGCGCGTGGCGCTCGTGCTCGGCGCCGAGGACAGCGGCCTGCGCCGCCTGCAACGCGAGACCTGCGACGAGCTGGTCCGCCTGCCCATGGCGGAAGGCGTGGAGAGCCTTAACGTCTCGGCGGCCGCGGCGGTGGCGCTCTACGAGATCGTGCGGCGGTAGGGCACCCTTGTGGGCCCTCCCCGGCGCGGCGACGATGCCGCCCAACAGGGAGGGACCCACCATGGCATCCGACGCCGCCGAGGCCATCATCGAGGCCCGCCGCAGCAGGCGTATCCTTGCCCCGCTCGGCGCCATCGCGCCGAAGACGGAACAGGCAGGCTACGCCCTGCAGAAGGAGGTCGCACTGCGCCTGGGCGGCCTGCCGCCGGCGGGCTTCAAGATCGGCGCCACGACGAAGCAGATGCAGGCCTATCTGGGTCTGTCCGGCCCAGCCGCCGGCTTCGTGTCGAAATCCGGCCTGCGCGCCACGCCGGCCAGCGCCCGATTCGCCGATTTCCTGAACCCGGGACTCGAATGCGAGATCGGGCTGCGCCTCGCCCGCGACATCGCCCCCGGCGCCTGCACCCACGACCAGGCCGCCGAGGCGGTGGGCGAGGTCTTCGCCGCCATCGAGATCGTCGAGAGGCGCTATGACGACCTGGTCAAGCTGACCACGCCGACGCTGATCGCCGATCAGGTGTTCCATGCCGGGGGCGTGCTCGGCGCGCCGGTAAAGGCGTGGCAGGGGATCGACCTCGCCGCGGTGCGCGGGCGGATCACGGTGGATGGCGCGGTGCGCGGCGAGGGCGTCGGGGCCGACCTGCTCGGCCATCCCTTCGAGGCGCTGGCCTGGCTTGCCGCCTCGGGCGGCGCGGCGGCCTTCGGCGGGCTGAAGGCTGGGCAGGTCGTGTTCCTGGGGTCGGTCACGCCGCCGATCTGGCTCGATGGCCCCTGCTCCGGGGCGGTGGAGTTCGATGCGCTCGGCCGCGTGGAGCTGGCGCTGACCTGAGGGGCTGTTTGGAAGGTCCGGCACCGGCCCGCACCCCCACCCGGCCACCCGCGTCAGTATCCTGGAATGGGTGGCCGGGTGGGGGTGCGGCCGGTGCCGGACACGGAAAGGCGTCGCATGGCGCGTTTCCAAACAGACTCTGACGGGACGGCGAGCGCATTCCCAAGCCGGCGCCCCGCCCATAGCATCGGACGGATCCCGGGAAGGAAACCGCCCGATGCGCCTCGGCCTGTTCATGATGCCGCTGCATCCGCCACAGCGGCCGATGCATGAGACCCTCGCCGAGGACACGGAGAAGTCCCTGCTCGCCGACCGGCTCGGCTTCGACGAATTGTGGGTGGGCGAGCATTTCTCGGCGAGTTCGGAGCCCATCGCCTCGCCGCTGATGTTCATGGCCGGGCTGGTACACCGGACGCGGCTGGCCTTCGGCACGGGCGTGATCAACCTGCCGAACCACCACCCCGCCATCGTCGCCGCGGAGGTCGCGCAGTTCGACCATATGTCGGCCGGACGGCTGATGCTGGGCATCGGCGCCGGCGGCCTCGCCTCGGATTTCGAGCTGTTCGGGGACATCGCGCCGATCGAGCGCGGCAAGCGCATGATCGAGGCGATCGAGACCATCCAGGCCATCTGGGCGCAGGACCCGCCCTATGACCGCGCCGGCCCGGCCTGGCCGATCAGCCTGACGCGCACCGTGCTGCCGGAATACGGGGTGGGCTTCATGCCCAAGCCCTACCGCGCCGGCGGGCCGTCGGTACACATCTCGGCCCGGCAACCGGATTCCTATGGCGTGACGGTCGCAGCCGCACGCGGCTGGGGCGTGATCAGCGCCAATTTCGTCGCCCATCGCGTGCTGGCTGGGCATTGGCGCGGCATGGCGAAGGGGTTGGCCGAGGCTGGGCGGCCGGTGGACGGGTCGGGCTGGCGCGTCGCGCGCAACCTGGTCATCGCAGGCAGCGATGCGGAGGCGCAGGCCCGCGCCACGGCGCCGGAAGGCGCGACACGGTACTATTTCGACTATCTCGGCAGCCTGGCGAAGCGGGCGGGGCTCGCCGCCACCATGACCCCGCGCGAGGAGATGGACCCGGCGACCGCGACGCCCGAGGACATGATCGAGGCCTGCGTCATCGCCGGCAGCCCGCAGGCCGTACTGGACCGGCTGGTGGCGCTGCGCGAGGAGGTCGGGCCCTTCGGCCACCTGCTGCTGCCCGGGTTGGACTGGTCCGGCGTGAACGCGGCCTGGGAGGCAGAGACGATGAAGCACCTGGCCGAGACAGTGATGCCGAAGCTGCGGCAGCACGTCACAGCGACGGCATGACGGGCGACGCGTTGAACTGGGCGGCCGGCATCGGCTGCTGGCTGATCGGGATCAATGGCCTCACCGTCATCGCCTTCCACCACGACAAACGCAGGGCCCGGTCAGGCGGACGGCGCGTGTCGGAACGGGCATTGCTGTCCCTGGCGGCGCTCGGCGGCAGCCCGGGCGCCTTCGCTGCCCGCCACCGCTTCCGGCACAAGACGCGGAAGCAGTCCTTCACGACCGCGCTGCGGACGATCGTGCTGCTGCAGATGCTCGTCCTCGTGGGAGCAGCGGCGTACGCGCTGTGGGAGGCGCTTGCGCCCCGGCTGCCGTGATCGGTGGCACAGCGGCGTCCCGCTGAAGCTGGACCCAGCCCCGCGACGCTTGGAGCGTCGGAAAGCTGCGGTCCGGGATGCCACGCATTCAGAGGCATCCACTGCCGGAGTGGGCCGTGCCCCATGGGCACGACGCGCGCGCGGGTGTCGACAGATCCCTGCCCCGCCCAGCACCAGGTCGAGGTTTCCAACGGCCTTTCGGCCTTTGGCGGGTGGGGGTCCGGGGGAGGGCAGAGCCCTTCCCCGCGCCGCCCGGCCGGTATCAGCCCGGCGCGCCGCTCTCGCCGCGCAGGCGCAGCGGGACGAAGCGCTGCCCGCCCGCGCCTTCCACCCCGAACAGGGCGACGCCGCGATTCTGCTGGCGCAGCCGGGCCAGGCGCTCCTGCACCTCGTTCGGCGTCGAGACGCGTTCCTGCTGCACCTCGACGATCACGTCGCCGGGGCGCAGTTCGCGTTCGGCGGCGGGGCTGTTCGGTGCCACCTCGACGATCACGACGCCGCGCTGTTCGGGCCGCAGGTTGAAGCGCTGGCGGAGCTCATCGGTGATCGGCGCGACCAGCAGGCCGAGGCCGGTCAGTTCCACCGGCCGCGCCGGTTCGGGCTGGGCCGGCTGGCTGCCGGCGGCCTGGGCCTGTTCGGACGGCAGCTCGCCGAGGGTGACGGTGACCGTCTCCTCCTTGCCGTCGCGCCAGATCACCACCGGGACCTGCACGCCCACATTGCTGTCGGCGACGATGCGCGGAAGGTTGCGCATCTCCCGCACATCGGCGCCGTTGAACTTCAGGATGACGTCGCCGGAGCGGATGCCGCCCGCCGCCGCCGGCCCGCCTTCCTGCGCGCGCGCGACCAGCGCGCCGCGCGCGCCGCCCGGCAGGCGCAGGGCTTCGGCGATCTCGTCCGTCACCTGCTGGATGTTCACGCCGAGCCAGCCGCGCCGCACCCGGCCGCCGTCGCGAAGCTGCGCGACGATGCGCTGGGCGAGGTTCGACGGAATGGCGAAGCCGATGCCGATCGACCCGCCGGAGGGCGAATAGATCGCCGTGTTGATGCCGACCACCTGCCCGGCCATGTTGAACAGCGGGCCGCCCGAATTGCCGCGGTTGATCGCGGCATCGGTCTGGATGAAATCGTCATAGAGACCCTGGCGGATGTCGCGGCCGCGCGCCGAGACGATGCCCGCCGTGACCGACCCGCCGAGGCCGAAGGGGTTGCCGATCGCCAGCACCCAGTCGCCGACCAGTGCCTCGTCCGAATTGCCGAAGGTGACGGCGGTCAGCGGATGGTCGGTGCGGATGCGCAGCACCGCGACGTCGGTGCGCGGGTCGGTCCCCAGCAGCTCCGCCTTGATCGTGGTGTTGTCCTGCAGGATGACGTTGATCTCGTCAGCGCCGTCGATGACGTGGTTGTTCGTCACCACGATGCCGGCCTGGGCGTCGACGATGAAGCCCGAACCGAGCGACTGGCCGCGCCGCTGCGGGCGCTGGGGCTGCTGCGGCCCGCCTTCCTGTCCGGGGCGGTTGCGGTTGAAGAAGTCGCGGAAGAACTCCTCGAAGGGGCTGCCGGGCGGCGCCTGCGGGATTTCCGGCGCATCGGGCCTGCCGCCACGCGCCTGCACGGTCTGGGTGGTCGAGATGTTGACCACGGCGGGCAGGAGCTGCCGCGCCAGGGGCGCGAAGGTATCCGGTGCGCGCTGCGCCTCGGCGGGTGGAGCGACGGAAGCGACCGCCAGGACGGCGGAAAGGGCGATGACGGCAAAGCGCACGGTGGGGAACCTCATGCGGAATGGTCCGGGAGAAGTCGGCACGGGCAGCATGCTGCCATCCGGAGTTGGGCCGGAAGCGGGCATCATGCAACGAAATGCTGCAGCAGCGCCACTCGAAGGCATTCAGCGCGCCTGCAGCAGCCAGGCGAGCCCCACGCCGAGCACCGCTGCCACCAGCCCGCCGAGGCGCAGCCGTGGTTCCGGCGCCTCGGCAAGCCTATTCAGGGCCCGGCGCATGGCGCCGGGAGCAAGGGCATAGGCGATACCTTCCAGGGCGAGGACGACCGCCGCGCCCTGGACCAGTCCGGTCAGCGTCACTGCGGCGCCGGCGCCGGCGTGCTGGAGGCCGTGGCAGGCGGTTGCACTGGCGCCGGCATGGCCGGCGAGGCCAGGGCTTCCGGTTCGCCGCTGCTGCCGCGGAAGAAGCGGAAGAACTGCGAGTCCGGCGTCATGACCATGCGGGCATTGCCGTCCGAGAAGGCCTCCCGATAGGCCTGCATGGAGCGCCAGAAGTCGAAGAAGCGCAGGTCGCGGCTGAAAGCCTCGGCGACGGTGCGGATCGCCTCCTGCTCGCCCTGGCCGCGCAGGACATCGGACTGGGCCTGGGCCTCGGCCAGCAGCACGGTGCGCTCGCGCTCGGCCCCGGCGCGGATGCGCTGGGCGACTTCCGCACCTTCGGCGCGGGCCTCGCGGGCGACGCGTTCGCGTTCGGACTGCATGCGGGACAGGATGGCCTGGGTGTTTTCCTCCGGCAGGTCGGCGCGGCGGATGCGCACATCCACCACCTCGATGCCGAACTGGCGGGCCTCGGTGTTCACCTGGCCGCGGATCTCACCCATGATCCGCGGACGGTCGGTGGACAGCACCGACAGCAGCGGCTCATTGCCCAGCACGCGACGCAGGGACGAGGAGACGATCGAATTCAGCCGCGCCCGGATGCCCTGCTCCGTCGCGCCCACCGTCTGATAGAAGCGCAGCGGGTTGGTGATGCGGTAGCGGGTGAAGCTGTCCACGATCAGCCGGCGCTGGTCGCCCAGGATAACTTCCTCGCCCGGCGCATCGAAGTCGAGCAGGCGGCGGTCGAAGGTGATGACCGACTGGATGAAGGGCAGCTTCCAGTGCAGGCCGGGCTGTTCGATCACGCGGATCGGATCGCCAAGCTGCGTGATGAGCACCTGCTGCGTCTGATGCACGGTGAACAGCGAGGAGGCCAGGGTGACGGCCGCCGCGGCGAGCACGCCGAGGCCGATGATGGAGCGGTTCATCGCGTCACCCCCTGCGGCAGGCGGCCCTGGACGGGCGGTGTTCCGGGCGGCAGCGGGGCCGGCCGCGTGGTCGGCAGGTTGCCCTGGCCCGGCGCCTGGCGCGGCGCGACCGCGTTCTCGCCGAGTGGGAGGAAGGGCACCACGCCCTGCAGCCGGTCATCGACGATCACCATCGGGTTGCGCCGCAGGATCTCCTCCATCGTCTCAAGATACATGCGCCGCGTCGTCACATCAGGCGCCGCCTGGTAGGCGGTCAGCACGCTGGTGAAGCGCGCCGCCTCGCCGCGGGCGCGGGCGATCTGGCTTTCGCGCGCGCCCTGGGCTTCCTGCACCAGGCGTTCGGCCTCGCCGCGGGCGCGGGGAATGATGTCGTTGCGGAAGGATTCCGCTTCGTTGCGCAGACGCTCGCGATCGGCGTTGGCGCGCTGCACGTCGCGGAAGGCGTCGACCACCTGGGCGGGCGGATCGACCTTCTGCAACTGCACCTGGGTGATCTCGATGCCCGCCTGGTACTGGTCCATGATCGCCTGGGTGCCGCGCAGCACCTCCTGCTCGATCTGTGCGCGCGCCTCGGTCAGGGCGGGCTGGATCGGCGTGCGGCCGATCACTTCACGCATCACGGATTCGGCGGCGGACTTCACCGTGTTCTCCGGGTTGCGGGTGTTGAACAGGAATTCGCCGGCATCGCGGATGCGCCAGAAGACGGCGACGTCGATGTCGATGATGTTCTCGTCGCCGGTCAACATGAGCGATTCGGCGAGCACGTCACGCGCCGGCGGCACGCGGCCGGTGACGATCCCGGCCTCGGGCGAGCCGACGAAGCCGATATCGACGCGGTTGATGCGCGTCACGCGCGGCGTCGTCACGGATTCGACCGGCCAGGGGATGTGATAGTTCAGGCCCGGCGGCGCGGTGCGGTCGAAGGCGCCGAAGCGCATCACCACGCCCTGTTCGTCCGGCTGGACGCGATAGAAGCCCGAGGCCGCCCAGACGGCGACCAGCACCAGGCCCAGCAGCAGCAGCCCCTTGCCGCCGCCGCGCGGCAGATAGCGGCGCACCGCCTCCTGCGCCTGGCGGATCATGTCGTCGAGGTCGGGTCCGCGCCCGCCGCTGCCACCAGGTCCGCCCTGGCCTCCGCCGGGCGGGGGCGGCGCTCCCCACGGCCCGCCGGGCCGCGGGTTCCCCCAGGGAGAGTTTCCGCCGCTGTTGTTCCAGGGCATTCGACGCTGGGCCTCCAAACTCTTATGCAGTGGTGACGGTCCGGCCGGCGCCTGCCATGTGGGGGTGCATGGGCTGGGGCGCCGACCATATGCCTACCGGTCGGGCGCCCGGTGGGCTACCCGCTAAGAGGATCAACCTCGCCCGGCGAAGGCGATATTGTCCAGTAACGAGGGCTTTTCAAGCGATGGCTGAGACTCTGGCGGAAGCGGTGACGGCGGCGTTGCGGCAAGTGACGGACCCTGCGACCGGGCGGGACGTGGTTTCGGCGGGCATGGTCCAGGGTCTGGCGGAACGCGGTGGCCATGTGCAGTTCTCCCTGGAGGTGCCGCGGGAGCGCGCGGCGCAGCTTGAACCGCTGCGCGCCGCCGCGCAGAAGGCCGCGGCCGCCGTGCCTGGCGTGCTGAGCGCGACCGTCGTGCTGTCCGCGCACCGGGCGGCAGCGCCGCAGCCGGCGACCCCGCGCGAGGCCGCGCGCGCGCCATCCGGCCAGGGCCCGATGCTGCTGCCGGAGGTTGGCGCGATCGTCGCGGTCGCCTCGGGCAAGGGCGGGGTGGGGAAGTCCACCACGGCAGTGAATCTCGCCGTCGCGCTGGCTGCGCAGGGGCTGAAGGTCGGGCTGCTCGATGCCGACATCTACGGGCCGTCCCTGCCGCAGATGCTCGGCACGCGGGAGCGGCCGCGCGCCAGCGGGCAGCGCATCACCCCGCTGTCGCGCTGGGGACTGAAGGCCATGTCCATCGGCTTCCTGGTGGATGAGGAGACCCCGATGATCTGGCGCGGCCCCATGGTGATGGGCGCGCTCGAGCAGATGATGGGCCAGGTGGAGTGGGGCGCGCTCGACATCATGATCGTCGACATGCCGCCGGGCACGGGCGATGCGCAGCTCACCATGTCGCAGCGCGTGCCGCTGGCGGGCGCGGTGATCGTGTCCACCCCCCAGGATGTGGCGCTGCTCGATGCAAGGCGCGGCGTGCGGATGTTCGAGAAGGTGAACGTTCCGGTGCTCGGGCTGATCGAGAACATGTCCTTCTTCTGCTGCCCGAATTGCAACCACCGCACCGATCTGTTCGGCCATGGCGGGGCGAAGCGGGAGGCGGAGCGGCTGGGCGTCGAGTTTCTCGGCGAGTTGCCGCTGAAGCTCGCCATCCGGGAACTGGCCGATGCCGGGACACCCATCGTCACGGCGCGCCCGGAGACGGAGGAAGCTGGCATCTACCGCGCCATCGCCGCCCGCATCTGGGACAAGGTGAAGGCCCCGGCCCAGGCAGGCCCCGCCATCATCGTCGACTGAAAGCCTGTCTTGAAAGTCCGGCACCGGCCCGCACCCCCACCCGGCCACTCAACGACAGTATGCTGAATTGGGTGGCCGGGTGGGGGTGCGGGCCGGTGCCGGACTTCAGAAGTCGCCTTCGAGCGGCTTCCGGGACAGGCTCTGACCCGGTTTTGGCGCGGGACGCCAACCGCGCTACACCCCCCTTTCGTCACACGGCCGCAGCAAACCGGCCGCAGCAGCCGCCAATGAGGAAACCCGGCCCATGCCGCAATACCGCTCCCGCACCACCACCCATGGCCGCAACATGGCCGGCGCGCGGGGCCTCTGGCGCGCGACGGGGATGAAGGACGGGGATTTCGGCAAGCCGATCATCGCCATCGCCAATTCCTTCACCCAGTTCGTCCCCGGCCATGTCCACCTGAAGGACCTCGGCCAGCTGGTGGCGCGTGAGATCGAGAAGGCCGGCGGCGTCGCCAAGGAATTCAACACCATCGCGGTCGATGACGGCATCGCCATGGGCCATGACGGCATGCTCTACAGCCTGCCGTCCCGCGAGCTGATCGCCGACGCCGTGGAATACATGGTCAACGCGCATTGCGCCGATGCGCTGGTCTGCATCTCCAACTGCGACAAGATCACGCCGGGCATGCTGATGGCCGCGATGCGGCTGAACATCCCGACCATCTTCGTCTCGGGCGGGCCGATGGAAGCGGGCAAGGTTGTGCATCGCGGCCAGAAGCGGTCCGTCGACCTGATCGACGCCATGATCGTCGCCGCCGACAGCAGCGTCACCGATGAGGAAGTGCAGGTCATCGAACGGTCCGCCTGCCCGACCTGCGGGTCGTGCTCGGGCATGTTCACCGCCAATTCGATGAACTGCCTGACCGAGGCGCTGGGTCTTGCCCTGCCCGGCAACGGCACCGTCGTCGCGACGCACAGCGACCGCGAACAGCTCTTCCTCGAGGCCGGGCGCCGCATCGTCGAGATCACGCGCCGCCACTATGAGACGGACGACAATTCCGTGCTGCCGCGGTCGATCGCGACCGTCGCGGCCTTCGAGAACGCCATGACGCTCGACATCGCCATGGGCGGGTCGACCAACACGGTGCTGCATCTCCTCGCCGCCGCGCAGGAAGGCGAGGTGCCCTTCGCCATGGCTGATATCGACCGCCTGTCACGCCGCGTGCCGGTGCTGTGCAAGGTGGCGCCGTCCGTCATCAACGTGCATGTCGAGGACGTCCACCACGCCGGCGGCATCATGGGCATCCTGGGCGAGCTCGATCGCGCCGGGTTGATCGACACCTCGGTCTCGCGCGTCGACGCGCCGAGCCTCGCCGAGGCGCTGGCCGAATGGGACGTGAAGCGCAGCCCGACCGAGGCGGTGCAGACCTTCTTCCGCGCCGCCCCCGGCGGCATTCCCACCACCGTCGCCTTCAGCCAGTCGGCGCGCTGGGATGACCTCGACGTGGATCGCGAGAAGGGTGTGATCCGCGACATGGCGCACGCCTTCTCGAAGGATGGCGGCCTCGCGGTGCTCTACGGCAACATCGCGGAGGAAGGCTGCATCGTGAAGACGGCCGGGGTGGACGCCTCGATCCTGACCTTCACCGGCCCGGCCCGAGTCTTCGAGAGCCAGGACGCCGCGGTGGAAGGCATCCTCGGCGGCGCCGTGAAGGCCGGCGAGGTGGTGCTGGTCCGCTACGAAGGGCCGCGTGGCGGGCCGGGCATGCAGGAGATGCTGTACCCGACCAGCTACCTGAAGTCGAAGGGCCTCGGGAAGCTGTGTGCCCTGGTGACGGATGGGCGCTTCTCCGGCGGGTCCTCGGGGCTGTCGATCGGGCATTGCTCGCCGGAAGCGGCCGAGGGCGGGACCATCGGCCTGGTCGAGGATGGCGACGTCATCGAGATCGACATCCCGAACCGCCGCCTGCACCTGGCGGTGTCCGACGAGGTGCTGGCGCATCGCCGCGCGGCGATGGAAGCCAAGGGCGCCGAGGCTTGGCAGCCCACCGCGCCGCGCAAGCGGAACGTCACGGCAGCGCTGAGGGCCTATGCGGCGCTCACGACCAGCGCATCGCGGGGCGCGGTGCGCGACGTGTCGGGGGTGCGCCGGCGGTAAGGGCGCAGTCGGAGGGGCTCCACCCCTCCGGACCACCCCGCCAGGGGCTTGGAGCCCCTGGACCGCAATCTGTTGGCGTCAGGCAACACGGTCACGCCAGACCCTCTTAGCGTGTTCCGTGCGCAAGTGCGGGTTTCGGCACCGTTCTGCCCGTGGCGCCCATCGCCAGGGTGTGGTTTCCAGAGGCCTTTCGGCCTTTGGTGGGCGCGAAGCACTGCTTCGCGGTGCATCAGAGGGGCAATGCCCCTCTCCAACTCACACGTGTTCCGCTGCGGCTGCCGCTGCCGAGGCTTCTTCCCGCGCCCGATCCGCGCTCGCCACCCCGTTGAAGAACGCGTTCAGCGCAACCGCGACGATGGCGGAGAGCAGGATTCCGGATTCCAGCAGCGGGTGCAGCTCATGCGGCAGGTTGCGCCAGAAGTTCGGCGCGACCATCGGGATCATGCCGAAGCCGACGGCGATCGCGACGACGAAGAGGTTGTTCGCATTCCCCTTGAAGTCGACGGAGGTGAGGATGCGCGCGCCCGTCGCCGCCACCATGCCGAACATCACCAGCCCTGCGCCGCCCAGCACGACCTGGGGCACGGCCTCGACCAACGCAGCCATCTTCGGCAGCAGGCCGAGCAGCAGCATGATCACGCCGCCAGCGACCGTAACCCAGCGGGACCGCACGCCCGTCACGCCGACCAGCCCGACATTCTGCGAGAAGGAGGTGTAGGGAAAGGTGTTGAAGATGCCGCCCAGCAGCGTGCCCACGCCATCGGCGCGCAGGCCGCGGCTCAGCGCCTCCTGGTCGATCTTCTTGCCGGTGATGTCGCCCAGGGCGAGGAACATGCCGAGGGATTCGATCATCACCACCACCATGACGATGCACATGGTCGCGATGGGGACGAGGTGGAATTGCGGCGTGCCGAAGTGGAAGGGCAGCACCACGTCGAACCAGGGCGCGGCGGCCACCTTCTCGAAATGCATGATGCCGAGGGCGGCCGCGATCACCGACCCCGCGACGATGCCCAGCAGCACGGCGACATTGGCGACGAAGCCCTTGCCCCATTTCAGCAGGGCCAGGATGACGCAGAGTACGATGCCCGCGATGGCAAGCCCGCCGAGCTGCGCGTAGTTCGGGTTGGGAAAGGCGCCCGGCACGCCGTCGACCACGCGCGTCAGCGTCGGCAACCCGCCGCCCGCCCAGTTGATGCCGACGCGCATCAGGGAGATGCCGATCACCATGATGATCGTCCCGGTCACCACCGGCGGGAACAGCGGCAGCAGCCGGCTGATGAAGGGCGCGACGACAATTCCGAAGACGCCGGCGGCAATCACCGATCCGTAGATGCCGAGCAGCCCGATCTCCGGCGCCGCGGCCATGGACAGCATCGGGCCGACCGAGGCGAAGGTGACCCCCATCATCACCGGCAGCCGGATGCCGACGCCCGGCAGGCCGAAGGATTGCACCAGCGTCGCCAGGCCGCAGGCAAACAGGTCTGCGCTGATCAGGAAGGCGATGTCCTCGGGCGGCAGGCGCAGGGCGCGGCCGATGATGAGGGGCACCGCGACGGCACCGGCATACATGACCAGGACATGCTGCAAGGCGAGAGGCAAGAGCCGTGGTAATGGTAGCGTCTGATCTACCGGGTGCACCGCATCCGTCGCCATGGTCCACAACCCCTGTCGTTGCGCGGCCCGGGACCGTTCCCGGGCCGGCCTTTTCTGGGGTTGAGGCAAGCAATACTTATGCCTGCGAAATATTGACCGGTGCAGCGGTGGTTCAGGCCGCCCGATGCCCCTGCGGCGCCAAGCCGAACCGCGCCGCGGCGGCCAGGATCTCGGCCCGATGGGCATAGGCGATGAAGACGCCCATGAACCAGGTGAAGATGGCTTCCTTGAAGAGCTGCCCGCCATCATTGTACGGGTCGATGCCGATCGGGCCGATGGTGTGGAAGAAGATCGCGCCGGACATCAGCCCGACGGCGAGCAGCGCCCCCCAGACCCGCGTCAGCGGCACCAGCACCAGCACCGAGGCGATGATTTCGAGGATCGCGACGGTCAGGCGGAAGGGCTTCTCATAGGCCGGGATGCCGAACCAGTCGGCCAGGGGCTGGAAGATCTGCTCCACCGAACCGGGCGCGCCGGTCAGCTTGTACTGCTCGTACCAGAGGAATTCATAGGCGATCCAGATCGCGGCGGGCCAGGCGAGGAGCCGGAGGATGCGGTCGGTGCGGGTCATGATGGGCGTTCCTTGCGGGGCGTTCTGCCCTCGGGTTCGTCTTCCCGGGTTCGAAGGTTACGGGAGCGGGGCTATCCCCCCTTCGTCATGCGCCCCACGACGAAGCCGAAGATGAAGGTTCCCACCAGGATCGCCCCCACCTCTCCCACCAGCGCGTGCAGCAAGGGCAGCCCGACCAGGATGGCCAGGGTGAAGCCGCCGATGAACACCCAGCGATAGGCCAGCGGGCTCAGCGCCCAGCCGCGATTCACCGGCTTCTTGGTGCGCGGCCGCGCCGTGGTGCCTTTCCGCGTGCTGCCGCTCACGGCCAGGCCCCAAGCAGCCAGACCTCCTCCATCCGGTCGTGGAGAAGCCCCGCGTGCCCCCCGCCGGGCACGCATCCGGGGATCGCGGCGGCAGGCTCAGGCTGCATCGCGCCCCAGGGTCTCCATCAACTCGCGCCATTCCCGCTTGGACAGGCCCGAACCCTCCTGCGTCACGGCCTCGCCGGCCAGCATCCGCTTCACGATGCCCATCATCTGCGCCGACAGCGTCACCGCGCCCAGCCGATAGTCGCGGAAGGCGTCATGGGCCATCGGCACCCAGGCCTTCACCGTCTCCAGCATCGCCTCGGCATAGACGCGGATCTCGTACTGCGCATGCGGATCGGCGCGCAGGGACAGGAAATGCAGCAGGTTGTGCAGATCCGTCTTCCAGTACCACTGCGTATAGGCGTTCAGCGTCAGGTTCATCCGCGCCAGCTCCCGCGCCAGGCCCTGCCGGCCCGGATCGCGCTTCTGCCCGTCATCCTCCTCGTTCAGCATTTCGAGGTAGTGGTCGTAGTTGCGCGTCGCGTCCTCCCGCAGCAGGTCGAGGACATGCGCCGCCTCCGCCCCCTGCAGGATGTCGCCGCGCCCCTGGCGGTTCACCACCGATTGCGCGGCAAGCTGGTCGGGCGCCGGGATGTAGAACTCCCGATCGAGGATCGAATACCGCGCCGAATACTCGTTCACATTGGCCGTGCGGTGACGGATCCATTGCCGCGCCACGAAGATCGGCAGCTTCACGTGATATTTGATCTCGCACATCTCGAAGGGCGTCGAATGGCGATGCCGCATCAGGTAGCGGATCAGGCCGCGATCCTCATTCGCCGCGCGCGTGCCACGGCCATAGGAGACCCGCGCCGCCTGCACGATCGCGGCATCGTCGCCCATGTAGTCCACCACGCGCACGAAACCGTGGTCGAGCAGCGGAATGGCCTGGAACAGCATCGATTCCAGCGCCGGCACGGTCGGGCGCCGCGTGCGGCCTTCGGACGCGCGCGCGGCCTCGATTTCCTGCTGCTGGTCGGCGGTCAGCGCCATGACAATCCCCTGGGCAACGAACCCCGTCTAATAGGGCGGCGGCGCCGAGTCGTCACAGCCTGACCAGGGAGGGGCGCCGCCCCTCCCCGGACCCCGCCCCGCCAAAGGCCGAAAGACCTATGGAAACCAATACCTTGGGGCAGATCGACGGGAAGCGCGGCCCGATCTACCCGACGGACGTCCAGCGGTGCAGGATTGGGCACCCTTGTACCGGAGCCGCCATGTCACCCCTCGACGCCATCCGTCGCGACCAGGCCGAACTCACCGCCATCCGCCAGGACTTCCACACCCATCCGGAACTCGGCATGGCCGAGCACCGCACGGCCGAGATCGTCGCCCGCAAGCTCGAATCCTGGGGCATCGAGGTGCATCGCGGCGTCGGCGTCACCGGCGTGGTCGGCGTGCTGCGCAACGGGTCCGGCAACCGCGCCATCGGGCTGCGGGCCGACATGGACGCCCTGCCGATCGAGGAACTGAACGACGTCCCTTATCGCTCCGCCACCAAGGGCGTGATGCATGCCTGCGGGCATGACGGCCACACCACCATGCTGCTCGGCGCGGCCAAGTACCTGGCCGAGACGCGCAACTTCGACGGCATCGTCCACTTCATCTTCCAGCCCGGCGAGGAAGGCTGCGGCGGCGCCCTGGCCATGCTGGCCGACGGGCTGTTCGAGCGCTTCCCCTGCGACGCGATCTACGGCATGCATAACCGCCCGGGCATGCCGGTCGGCGAATACGGCATCCGCTCCGGCCCCACTGCCGCCGGCGGCGCCTTCTTCGACATCGCCATCGCCGGCAAGGGATCCCACGGCGCGCGGCCGGAGGCCTCCATCGACCCGGTGCTGACCGCCTGCCACGTGACCACGGCGCTGCAGTCGATCGTCAGCCGCACGCTGTCCCCGCGCGATCCGGCGGTGGTCAGCGTGACCAAGGTGGTGGGCGGGGACGCCTATAACGTCATCCCCGAGACGGCGACCATCTCCGGCACCGCCCGCTTCTTCACCCGCGAGGTCGGCGTGCAGATCGAGGAATCGATGCGCCGGGTCGCCGAGGGCGTCGCCGCGGGCTTCGGGGCGACCGCGACGCTCGACTGGCGCCTGATCTTCGCGCCCACCATCAACGACGCCGCCCAGACCGAGGCCTATGCGGACGCCGCCGCCGAGCTGGTCGGGACCGACAAGGTCGCGCGCGACAACCCGCCGGGCATGGGCTCGGAGGATTTCTCCTTCATGATGGAGAAGGTCCCGGGTGCCTACATCCATGTCGGCAACGGCCCGGGGGCGACGCCGCACAACCCGCGCTACCAATTCAACGACGAAGCGATCCCCTATGGCGCCGCGCTCTATGCCAAGGTCGTGGAACGCGGACTCGCCAAAGACCGCGAGGGCTGACGGAAGCCCCTCGAAATCCGGACGCGCCTGGATTATATGAGGCGCGTCACTTCGGTGACTATGGTGATAAACGGCGTATGGAATAAGCGTTGCGGACCCGGGGGCGGTACCCGGCGCCTCCACCATCAACCCGCCTTATCAGCGGCAGATGGGGGCGAAACAGGCTCGACGCGCGCGGTAAAGATACGCCTTTTGCCCGGCATGGTACCGCCGTCATCGGACCAATTCACAAGTGCCAACGATAACAGCCGCGAGGCTGTGGCGCTCGCTGCCTAAATAGGTAAGCGCGGTTCGGGGGGCACCGGGCAACAGAAGCCCCCCACTTCGCTTGGCATAGCATGGGTTCCTGGCCTAGATGGCCGCATGAGCGACGACGCCGCACCTCCCGAAAGCCTGCTGCCCTATGACATCTGGGCCGAGGAAGCCCTGCGCGAGGTCGCGATCCGCGCGCTGGAAAGCGCCGCGAAGGACGGCTTGCCGGGCGAGCACCATTTCTACCTGACCTTCCGCACCGACCACCCGGGCGCGACGGTGCCCGGCCACCTCAAGGCCCGCTACCCGCAGGAAATCACTATCGTCCTGCAGCACCAGTTCGAAGACCTGGTGATCGACCGCGTCGCCGGGCGGTTCTCGGTGACGCTCTATTTCGGCGGCGTCCCGTCCCGCCTGGTGGTGCCCTTCGGCGCCCTGACCATGTTCCACGACCCGCATGTGCGCTTCGGCCTGCGCTTCCCCGCGCTGGGCATGAACGGGCCGATCATGGAAGACGTCGCCGAAGCCCCTGATGACGTCGAGCCCGAGCCCGAGGCGGAGACGCCCCCGGCCGCTCCGGCGCAGGTCGTCAGCCTCGACGCCTTCCGCCGGAAGCCCGCGAAGGACGGCTGACGGCGGTCATCGGCGCCACGAACGCTACCTGCGAGAGCGCGATCGGTTCGCTCTTGCTCACCGATCACGCTCCAACCCATTGTCGGATCGTGTGATTCATACCGGCGGCCCTATTCGGGCCATCGGCATCCGCATTGGCCAGCCCTCAGACGCCGGGCGCAGACCTTCGCTTTGCCTGGCTTCGTGCCGAAGGCACGCCTCCCGCGTGACACTGGACTACCGGCGGGCCGCCTTCCGGGTTCCATGTCGCGGCCTCGGCACGAGTCACGGATTCGTGCCGCTGGTATCAGACATCCGGTGCATTCGCGCCTTCGGCCATCACGCTTCAGGCTTGCGGCGCCGATGCCAGATCGGCCTGACGGTCGAGATGCGCGACAAGGTCGTCAGGCAGCTTCAGCCGATGCGCCAGCGCCTGCAGATAGGCGCGCTCCGCCACATCGTCCGGATCCACGGCGAGGCGCGACACCAGGTACAGTTCGCTCGCCTGCTCGGGTGTCGTCGCCGCTGCCGTCACCTCGCCCACGCCGATGGGCGTATCCAGCGCGTCGAACACGAACCCCTTGGCTTCGGCGTCCAGGCCTGCCTGCTCGACCTGGGCGAAGATACGCCGGCGTTCCTCGGCATCGATGTGCCCATCGGCCCGTGCGGCGCAGATCATGGCCTTGATCAGTGCCAGTTCGAAGGGCAGGCCATCGGCTCCGGGCGCCGCGCCGGGCAGGAATCGCGCATCGACGGAAGCGGCATCCCGCGGGGTCGGCGCCGAGACGGCAGCCGGCTGCCGGCCAGCCTGCCAGTTCTGGAACGCACGGTCCGCCAGGGCCCCGAGCAGCGCCGCGCCACCATGGCTGAGCATGCTGCCGCCCCTCCCCTTCTTCTTCCCGACCAGAAGGGACAACAGCCCGCCTGCCGCCGCCGCGCCGGCCAGTCCGCCGACCCCGCCCTGGCCGAGGACCTGGCGCGCCGCCGTCGCCAGCCCGCCAGGCGCCGTCAGGCCCGACAACCCCGAGGAAGCGGGCTGCCCGGTAGCCTGGTTTTGGTCCTGGCCGGGCGCCGCGCCCGTGCCGAAAAAGCGGTTCAGCAGTTGCTGTGCGTCGATCATGGGCGTCACATCGTGACGCCCGCATCTGGACGCAAGATTGCTGAAAATTTACTTTATGCGCGATGGAGAAGGTCGCGGCCGGCAATCCTGATCGGCCCCGAAGTTGGCGCCCGCCTTCCCCCTTTGCTACAGCACCCGCAAAGGCGCATCCGTTCTCCTGCGCCCCCGGAGACCGACTCATGACCCCGCCGCTCGACGCTGCCGACGCACCCGCCCGCCCGGCCGGATACCAGTTCTCGACGATGTTCCCGCTGGGCGAGGACGCCACGCCCTACCGCAAGCTCGACATCCAGGGCGTCTCGACCGTCGAGGTCGATGGCAAGACCGTGCTGAAGGTGAAGCCCGAGGCGCTGACCGAGCTCGCCTTCCAGGCCTGCCACGACGTCTCGCATCTGCTGCGCCCGGCGCATCTCCAGCAGCTCTCGAACATCCTCAAGGACCCCGAGGCGAGCGCGAATGACCGCTTCGTCGCCCTCGACCTGCTGAAGAACGCCAACATCGCCGCCGGCGGCGTGCTGCCCATGTGCCAGGACACCGGCACCGCCATCGTCTTCGGCAAGAAGGGCCAGCGCGTCTGGGTCGAGGGCGATGAGGAGGAGGCGCTCTCCTTCGGCGTCGCCCGCACCTATACCGAGACCAACCTGCGCTATTCGATGATGGCGCCGATCTCGATGTTCGAGGAGACCAACACCGGCAACAACATGCCGGTCGAATTCTCCATCATGGCGCAGCCCGGCGACCACCACGCCGACGAGATGCACCTGATGTTCATCCTCAAGGGCGGCGGATCGGCCAACAAGACCTTCCTCTACCAGCAGACCCGCGCGGTGCTGAACAAGCCGAAGCTGCTCGCCTTCATCGAGGAGAAGATCAAGACGCTCGGCACCTCGGCCTGCCCGCCCTATCACCTGTCCATCGTGATCGGCGGGACGAGCGCCGAGATGAACCTCAAGACGGTGAAGCTTGGCTCGACCAAGTGGCTCGATGCGCTGCCGACCAAGGGCGACAAGTCCGGCCACGCGATCCGCGACACCGAGCTCGAGGCCGAGATCCACAAGCTGACGCAGAACCTCGGCATCGGCGCGCAGTTCGGCGGCAAGTATTTCTGCCATGACGTGCGGGTGATCCGCATGGCG
The DNA here is from genome assembly GCF_019430885.1 of Roseomonas alba. Lineage (GTDB taxonomy): Bacteria > Pseudomonadota > Alphaproteobacteria > Acetobacterales > Acetobacteraceae > Neoroseomonas > Neoroseomonas alba. The sequence continues at coordinate 84,846 of NZ_JAHYBZ010000014.1, forward strand.
CGGCACGGCGCCTCGCTGCCGATCGGCATCGGCGTGTCGTGTTCCGCCGACCGCCAGATCAAGGCGAAGATCACGCCGGAGGGCATCTTCCTCGAACAGCTCGAACACGAGCCGGCGCATTACCTGCCCGAGCACACCGAGGACATCCTCGGCGGCGAGGTCGTGAAAATCGACCTCAATCAGCCGATGGACCAGATCCGCGCGACGCTCAGCCAGTATCCGGTGAAGACGCGCGTGTCGCTGACCGGCACCATCGTGGTGGCGCGCGACATCGCGCATGCCAAGCTGCAGGAACGCATCGACGCCGGCCAGGGCCTGCCGCAATACATCAAGGACCACCCGGTCTATTACGCCGGCCCGGCCAAGACGCCGCAGGGCTTCGCCACCGGCTCCTTCGGCCCAACCACGGCGGGGCGCATGGACAGCTACGTCGAATCCTTCCAGGCCAATGGCGGGTCGCTGATCATGCTGGCCAAGGGGAACCGGTCGAAGCAGGTGCTCAACGCCTGCAAGAAGTATGGCGGCTTCTACCTGGGCTCGGTCGGCGGGCCGGCGGCGCGGCTCGCGCAGGATTGTATCAAGAAGGTCGAGGTTCTCGAATACCCCGAGCTCGGCATGGAAGCCGTGTGGAAGATCGAGGTCGAGGACTTCCCCGCCTTCATCGTCGTCGACGACAAGGGCAACGACTTCTACGAGGGGCTGGAGTGAGCCAGGCGGCCGACCGCCGCCTGCCTGCGAGGTTCAGGTTGCCGCTGACCGGTCTGCTGATCACCGCCATCATGACCTTCATCATCTCGGGCATCTCGACCGCCATGGCGCTTGGGCTGTCCGTGATGGCACTCGGCGCCTGGCCGATCGCGTGGGTCATCGCCTTTCTGGTCATTCTGCTGGTGATGCCCTGCGTGCAGTCGCTGGCCTCGCGCCGCGTCGCACCACCCTGACCCGGAAAGGAACCCGGCCATGCTCGCCCTTCGCCCCAACTGCGAATGCTGCGGCCGGGACCTGCCGCCGGACAGCCGCGACGCGCTGATCTGTTCCTTCGAATGCACATGGTGCGTGGAGTGCGTGCGCACCAAGCTGCCGGGCGGGCTCTGCCCCAATTGCGGCGGGGAACTGCTGCGCCGCCCGATCCGGCCGGCAGGGAAGCTCACGCAGTTCCCCGCCTCGGCCGAGCGAATCCACAGGCCCGAACGCTGCGGCGGGCCCGTCGCGACCTGATACCGGCTGCGAGCCATGCCGGAACGCATCCGCTTCACCGCGCTGTTCGCCAATGGCGCCATAGTCGTCATCTTCGGCTTCGTGGCGCTCTACTCGCTGGGCCAGGGCCAATGGCCCCTGGGGATCTTCTTCGTCCTCCTGGCCCTCGGCGCCGGCTTCAGCTTCCACGTCATCCGCAAAGCGGCGCATCTGCTGTCTGAAGAACAATGGCTGCTCGCCGAACTGCGCAAGGCCGAGTTCCGTAGCCGTCTCGCCGAACTCGGCCGGGACGACGCGGCGCCGACACCCCGACCAAGGCAAGGACCACCCGCATGACCGATCGTCGCCTCATCTCCTCCGGCTCGAAGTTCGAGGAGGAGATCGGCTATTCCCGCGCCGTCGTCATCGGCGAGGATATCTGGGTGTCCGGCACCACCGGCTACGACTATAGCCGCATGACCATCGAGCCGGATGTCGTGGCGCAGGCCGACCAGTGCTTCCGCAACATCGCTTCCGCGCTGGCCGAGGCGGGCGCGACGCTGGATGACGTGGTCCGCGCGCTCTTCATCGTCCCCGACCGTGCGGATTGGGAACCTTGCTGGCCGGTGGTGAAGAAGTACTTCGGCAAGGCGCGCCCCGCTTCGACCCTGATTCATGCGGGCCTGCAGACCGATGCCATGCGCATCGAGATTGAGGTCACGGCGCGCCGCCGCGCCTGACGCAACCGGCGCCGCAACGCGGCGTTGCCCTTCGCAACAGGACTGCCTCCGCCCTGCCGCATCTGGCGCGGAGGCTGTGTCCAGGGGATGGGACCTCCTGCCCCCTCTGCGAAGGAGAGACTGCATGACCACCCGTCGAGGCCTTTTCGTCGTCCTCCCCGCCCTGGCCGCGGCAGCGACCGGCCTCGGCCTCCCTGCGACCGCCGAGGCGCAGAGCATCACGCTGAATTTCGGCCCGCCGCCCCCGCCGCCCTATGCCCGCCCGGTTCCGCCGCCGCGCCGCGGCTATGTCTGGGCGGACGGGCACTACCGCTGGAACGGCCGGCGCTATGTCTGGGAGGAAGGACGTTGGGTCCGCACCCGCCGCGGACGCCACTACGCCCAGCCGCGCTGGGATCAGGATGGCGACCACTGGCGCTACCATCCGGGCGGGTGGCAGCGCTGAAGCGGCACCGTCGATCAGGAGGGGCTTTGCCCCTCCCGAACCCTCCCCACCAAAGGCCACAGGGCCTTTGGAAACCTTGACCTGGCGACCTGCACGACGGGTCCGCACCCCCGGAAGCGCGTGCTCCGTGCATGGCGCCACGAGGCATTGCCTGGCGCCAGGCGCTGCGTGCGCCTAGACATCCCGAAACGTCCCGCCCGGCGCCAGGTATCGGTTTTTCGAGGCCCTGCGGCCTTTGGTGGGGTTCGGGGAAGGGCAAGGCCTCCCCGTCGCCTCGCGAGTCGTATCTTCGCGCAAGTGAGGCGGAGGCCGCTCCAACCCACCAGCGACCGTGACAGAGCCAGCTTCGGGCTGTACAGGGCGCGGGCTGAACCGTTCCGGGATCCGCCATGCGCTTTGCTGTCGATCGCCTCGATCACCTGGTCCTGACCGTCAAGGACGTGACCATTTCGGCCTCCTGGTATCAGCGCGTGCTGGGCATGGAGGTTGGCGAGTTCGGCCCGCACGACCGGACCACGGTGAAGTTCGGCGGGCAGAAGATCAATCTCCGCCCGGTCGAGGCAACGCAGACCGAATGGTGGACCGGCGTGGCCGGCGGCGTGCCCGGCACCGCCGACCTGTGCTTCATCGTCACGGTGGATGCGGAGCAGATCATCGCCCATCTGCGCGATTGCGGCGTGGCGGTGGAGCAGGGACCGGTGGCGAAGGATGGCGCTCTGGGGCCGATCACCTCGGTCTATTGCCGCGATCCGGACGGCAACCTGATCGAGATCTCGACCTACGGTTCGCTCGACTGATGCGGAACCGGCAAGGGACTGGCCCTTGTCGGTTCAACATCGGCCCGTGTTTCGCGCGCGGCCGCCCGACCAGCCCGGCACACCATGGGTCCCCCGACGAAGGTCTGGCCTTTGGCGGGGCCGGATGCCCCCCATATCGGGCCGGACGGAGGACTGCATGACCGCCACCCGCACCGAAACGGATTCGCTCGGCACCATCGAGATCCCCGCGGACCGCTACTGGGGCCCGCAGACCGAGCGCGCCCGGGCGCTGTTCCGCATCGGGGATACCCGCCTCGACCCGGGCGTGATCCGCGCCACCGGCCTGCAGAAATGGGCCTCGGCCGAGGCCAATCGCCGCCTTGGCGAATTGCCCGACGCCATCGCCGAACCGATCAAGGCGGCGGCCGAGGAAGTCGCGACCGGCCTGCGCGACGCCGATTTCCCCCTGCCCATCTGGCAGACCGGGTCCGGCACCCAGACCAACATGAATGCGAACGAGGTCATCGCGAACCGCGCCAATGAGGCGCTCGGCGAGCCGCTCGGCTCGCGGAAGCCGATCCATCCGAACGACCACGTCAATCGCGGCCAGTCCTCGAACGACAGCTTTCCGACGGTGATGCACATCGCGGCCGTGCAGGCTGTGCGCGGGCGCCTGCTGCCGGGGCTCGCCGCGCTGCATGCCGCGCTGACCGCGAAGGCCGACGCCTACGCGGATATCGTGAAGCTGGGGCGCACCCACATGATGGATGCCGTGCCGGTCACGCTGGGCGGCGAGTTCGCCACCTGGGCACGCCAGGTACAGAACGGCATCGCCCGCGTGGCGGACACCCTGCCGCGCCTGCTGCTGCTGCCCCAGGGCGGCACCGCCGCCGGGACCGGCCTGAATCGCCACCCGGATTTCGACGACGCCTTCTGCGCCATCCTCGCCGAGCGCACCGGCGAGGCCTTCGCCCCCAACCCCGACAAGTCCGAGGGCATGGCCGCCCACGATGCCTTCGTCGAGTTGCATGGCGCGATGAACACCGTCGCCGTCTCGCTGACCAAGATCGCCAACGACATCCGTATGCTGGGGTCCGGCCCGCGTGGCGGCTTGGGGGAGTTGGTCATCCCGGCAGACGGCCTGTCCTCCAGCATCATGCCCGGCAAGACCAACCCCACCCAGTCCGAGGCCCTGACCATGGTCGCCGCCCGCGTCATGGGCAACCAGACCACGGTCACCTTCGCCGGCGCCCAGGGTCATCTGGAACTGAACGTCTTCAAGCCGGTGATCATCCAATCGGTGCTGGAAAGCGCGCATCTGCTGGGCGACGCCGCGCGCTCCTTCGCCACCCACATGGTCGCGAAGCTGGAACCGAACCGCGCCCGCATCGCCGACCAGGTCGCGAAGTCGCTAATGCTCGTGACCGCGCTGAATCCGCGCATCGGCTACGACAAGGCGGTGCAGATCGCGAAGAAGGCCCTCGCCGAGGACCTGACGCTGAAGGACGCCGCCGCGCGGCTGGGCCATGTGACGCCGGAGGATTTCGACCGCTGGGTGCGCCCGGAAGACATGCTGCGCCCGGGCGGCGCGCTGGAGGGCGGGGGATGAAGCCGCATCTGGCGAAGCGGTCCTTCTCGCTCGCCGGGCACCGGACTTCGGTGGCACTGGAGCCTGCCTTCTGGGCGGCGCTGGAAGCCATCGCCGCGGCGCGGGGGATCAGCCTCGCGGCGCTGGTCTCGGAACGCGACGCGGCACGGGCGGAGGACGGCGCGCCACTCGCCAGCACGCTGCGGGTGTTCGCGCTGCTGGAGCAAAGGTAACGCAGGATGGAGGGGGCAAAGCCCCCTCCAACGCGCGTCTCACCGCTCCGCCCGCCACCGCGCCCAGGTGGCGACCTCCGGCTGCCGGTTCGGTGTCTCCGCCGGCCCGGTGACGCGCAGGGCGATCGGCGGCGCCTCGGCTGGAGGCGGCTGGACCAGGAAGCGCAGATCGACCGCCCCGCGTCGCAGATCAATGCTGCCCTCGACGGCGCCCGACATCCCGCCTTCGCCGGCAATGCGAATGCCGTCCAGCGTCACCACGCCGGCATTGGCCCGCCAGCCGCCTTCCAGGCGCTCGACCGCCGTGGCGCCGCCGTCCAGCGCCTCGCGCACGGCGGTCTCGGCCTGGGCGGCGTCCTCGATGCCGGCGGCGCTGGCCGCGCGGCCCAGGGCGACGCCGACGATCACCCCATCCACCAGGGCGATCCGCCCGTCCCCGGTCAGGGTGCCGAGCAGGGCGGCGGGCGCATGGCCCTGGGCCGTGACACGCGCCTGGGCGTCAAGCCGGCCGGAGACCAGGTCGAAGGGCAGGCCGAAAAGCGGCCCCGTCAGCGTCGCCCCGGTCAGTCCCAGCGAGGCCGACAGCACCGGCGGCACTGTCGCGACATCAAGGTTCAGCGTCCCTTCCAGCGCCCCGCCACCGAGCCGGGCCCGCAGCTCCTCGACCGCAAGCTTGCCGGCGTCGAGCTTCACCCGGCCGCTCATCTCATCGAGCGGCGGCAGGCCGGGGGCGATCATCTCCGTCGCCTCCACGGCGAGGTCGGCATCGAACGCGCCGAGCACGCCGAAGCCCAGCGGATCATTATCGCGCAACGCGAGTTCAGGCAGCGGCAGCCGCTCGGCGGCGATGCGCCCGGTCAACTTCGGGCGCGGGCCATCAAGAGCCACGGCCACCTGACCCCGTGCCCGCAACCCGCCGGCGACCAGTTCGAGGTTCTCGGCCGAGACGCTGCCGCGCCCGCCGGACAGGGCAGCAATCAGCGAAAAGGACCCTTCGCCGAGCCAAGCCGGCATCTCCCGCGCACCGAGCAGAGTGGCGAGACGCGGCGCGCCGGGGTGGCGCAGCGTCAGGTTCCCACCAATGCGCTCCTGCGGCAGGTTCGCCGTGGCCTGGGCCTCGACGCGCAATTCGCCGAGTTCGCCCTCGGCCGTCAGCGCCAGCGCATCGGGCGGGCCGCCGCCGGTCAGGCGCAGGCGCAGCGCCTGGGCGGCGAAGGCATCGGGCAAGGTCACAAGCGGTGACGCGGCCGCCGCCAGGCCCGCGGCGTTCGACGCCGAGACCTCCAGCACCAGATCCCCGAAGCGGGGTGTCGCGCCGGTCGCGACGCTGCCCGCCAGGGTGATGTCCGCACCGCCGATCTGGCCCGAGACGCGCCGCAGGCCGACCCGCCCCTGTTCCATCACCGCGTCCAGCGCGGCGCGGCTGGCGGTGACGCCGCCCCAGACGACCGTCTCGGCCGCCAGGCGCAGATTGGCGTCGATCCCAAAGCCGCCGCGCAGCAGCTCCGTCCAACGCGCCGCCGGCGGCAGCAGCCCGTCGAGGACCAGCCGATCCACAGTCAGCCCGAGACCCAGAGCCGGTCGCGCCCCGAAGCGGAACACGCCGGCGCCGCTGATCCGCGCACCGTCCAATGTCGCCGCGAGTTCCGGCACGCCGAGCTGCGCGGACTCCAGCACTAGCCGGGCGCGGCCATCGAAGGCGCGCAGGCGGGACGGGTCGAAGCGTTCGACCGGCACGCCGAAGGCGGCGAGGCTGGCGCGCAGGCTGGGCCCGCTGGCGCGCAGGCCGAGTTCCAGCCTGTCGCCGGCGGTCGCGCCATTCGCCTCGATCTCAGCCTCGCCCGGCAGCACCGCGGAGATGTCGGTCAGCGTGATGCGATCGCCCTCGCGGAAGACCCCGCCGCGCAGGCGACGGATGGTCTGGCCACGGAAGCTGGCCGCCTCGGCCGAGAGATCGAGCCCGATCGGCAGGACCGGCTTCGGCGCCCCGCGCAGCGCCGTGATCCAGGCATCGAGGTCGATGCGCGCCAGGGCCAGTGCGATGTCGAGCCGCGATTCCGGCCGGAAGCGGAAGGTCGCCGCCCCGCGCCCGGTGACGCCGCCGAGGTCGAGAACGAGGTTGTCGGCCGCCGCGACCTCCCCGGTCACGCTCACCCGGCCGGTGGCGCGGAAAGGTCCGGCGGGTGCCGCCATCAATTGGGACAGGTCGTTGCCCGAAGCCTCGATCCGGCCGTCGAAGCCGCCTTCCGCGACCAGGGAGCCGCGCGCGGTGATGGTCGTCTGTTGCAGGGCGAAGGACAGGTCGAGCGTCGCCACCCCGTCGAAGCCGGGACGGCCGACCACCGTCTCGAACCGCACGGGCGCGCCGCGCCAGGTGAAGCTGCCCTCGGTGCGGATGGCATCGAAGGGCCCGGGGGCGGCGAGCCGTGCCGAGACACCCTCCAGCACCGCTCCGCCGACTTCGACGCGGCTGTCCTCGATGCGCGCATCGAAGCCGGTCAGCCAGGGTGGCGGGCGCAGCGTGCCAATGGTGTCGGGCGGCCAGGGCAGGCGGATCTCCGCGCCCACCAGCACCAGATCACGTGGTTCGATGCGTCCGGTCAGCAGCGGAATCAGGCCGAGCCGCAGGCGCAGGACCCGCGCGGTGACGCCGAATTCCTCGCCATCCGCATCGCCGACGCTGACATCGTCGGCCTCGACCATGGGTTGCGGCAGCAGGGTCAGGCGCAGCGGTCCGGCCAGCACCACCGGGCGGCCGAGCCGGGCCGCGGCGATGACGGCGACACGACCACGCTGCCCCTCCCAGTCAAGCAGGCCGGGGCCGAACCAGGCGGCGACGAGAAGGATGACCGGGATGAGGAGGAGGAAGAGGGCGCGGCGCTTCATGGCGGCGATCGCCGCTGGAAAGGTGCTGCCCGATGGGCGCGACGATGCGGCGACAGTAGGCCGGGGAAGGGATTTGCCCCTCCCCACCAAACGCCACAGGGCCTTTGGAAACCATCACCTGGCACTCTGCGCAGGCCGTAGTCCCGATCCGTCAGCGCGCTCCGTGCGCGAAAGCTGGCTTTGGCGCAGCTTCCGACCGCGCTGCCCGGCACCAGGTATTGGTTTGCAAAGGCCTTTCGGCCTTTGCTGGGGTAGGGTTCGGGGAGGGGCAAAGCCCCTCCCCGACGCGACCGCGAAGGTCGGGCTCCTCGCCCCACGCCGGGATTGTCGACCGCCGCCGTCACCCGGCCGCCGCCCCCCATCCACCGCCACCCGGCGTTTCGAGGCCGAAGATGTCGCCCGGCCGCAGGCTCGCGCGGTCGCTGCCCTTCAGCGTCTCGACGCTGCCATCGCTGCGCTCGACCCATTGCCGGCCCGCCGCGCCATTCGCGCCGCCGTGCAGCCCATGCGGCGCGACAGTGCGGCGGGAGGCGACGATCACCGCCTCCATCGGACGGAGGAAGCGAATGCGACGACGCGACCCGTCGCCACCATGCCACTGGCCCCTGCCGCCCGAGCCGTGGCGGATCGCGAACTCTTCCAGCCGCACGGGGTAGCGGAGTTCGAGGATCTCGGGGTCGGTCATGCGGGTGTTGGTCATGTGCGTCTGCACAGGGCCGGTGCCGTTGAAGCCCGGGCCGGCGCCGGTGCCGCCGCAGATGGTCTCGTAATACTGGTAGGTGGCGTCGCCGAAGAGCAGGTTGTTCATCGTCGACTGGGCCGAGGCGCAGGCATCGAGCGCGGCGAGCACCGCGTTGCAGGTCATCTGCGACACTTCGGTATTGCCTGCGACCACCGCGGCACCCGGGCGCGGCGAGAGGAAGGTCCCTTCCGGGATCACGATCTCCAGCGGCTTGAGGCAGCCATCATTGAGCGGGATGTCCTCCCCCACCAGGCAGCGGAAGGAATAGAGCACCACGGCGCGGCAGACCGCCGAGGGTGCATTGAAATTGTCCGGCCGCTGCGGGCCTGTGCCGGTGAAGTCGATCACCGCGCGGCGGTTCGCGTGGTCCACTCGCACCGCGACCTTGAGAGGCGTGCCGTCGTCGATGGTGGTTTCGAAGGCGCCGTCCGGCAGGCGTTCCAGCACGCGGCGGACGGATTCCTCCGCATTGTTCATCACATGCGCCATGTAGGCGCGCACGGTGGGCAGGCCGAATTCAGCGACGGCGCGTTGCAGTTCCTGCACCGCCTTCTCGTTCGACGCCACCTGCGCCTTGATGTCGGCGACGTTCACGTCGGGGCTGCGCGCGGGGTACTTCGCGCTCGCCAGCAGCGTGCGGAACTCGGCCTCGCGGATGGTGCCGCCATCGACCAGCAGGAAATCGTCGATGACGACGCCTTCCTCCTCCAGCGTCTTCGAGCCCGGCGGCGTGGAACCCGGCGTCAGCCCACCGATATCCGCGTGGTGGCCGCGGCTACCGACAAAGAACAGGATCTCGCGCCCCGCCGTGTCGAAGACCGGGGTAATGACGGTGATGTCGGGCAGATGCGTCCCGCCATTGGACGGGTTGTTCAGCGCGACCACGTCCCCCGGCTTCAGCGTCGTGCCGCGCGACCGGATGACGGTGCGCACACTCTCCCCCATCGCACCCAGATGCACCGGCACATGCGGCGCATTGGCGACGAGGTAGCCCTGCGCGTCGAAGATGGCGCAGGAGAAGTCGAGCCGTTCCTTGATGTTCACCGACAGCGAGGTGTTCTGCAGCACCGCGCCCGCCTGCTCGGCAACGTTCATGAACAGGTTGTTGAACAGTTCAAGCATCACCGGATCGGGCCGGTCGCTCGTCGCGGCGAGGGCGGCCGCGCGCGGCGAGGTCCGCCGCAGCACGAGGTGGTCGAGCGCGGTCAGCTCGGCCGTCCAGCCGGGTTCGACCACAGTGGTCGCGATGGCCTCGCGGATCAGCGCGGGGCCGGGGATGAGGTCACCGGGGAGCAGCGCGTCGCGGTCGAACAGCGGGGCCGCGTGTGCCGCGCCTTCGCTCCACATCGCGACCGTGTCGATGGGTTCGGGCTGGCCATCGCCGCGATCGGGCAGGGCCGGTTCGGCAACCTGCTCGCCAGGCATGGTGACCTCGGCGATGCACGCCTCCACCACCACCTGGCGTTCCGGCGTGGCGAAGCCGAAGCGGCGGCGATGCGCCTCGGTGAAGGCGGCGAGCACGGTGGCATGGTCGCCGAAGGGCACGGGCAGGAAGGCGTCGGTGCCGGCGTAGCGCAGATGCAGTCGGCGCGCGGTCTTCAGCGCGGCCGGATCGGCGCCCTGGCGCGCCAGTTCCTCACGCCCCTGCGCGGCCAACGCGTCGAGCCGCGCGGCGAGGTCGTCCATGCCATCCGGGGACAGTGGGGCTTCCACCGCGCCCTCGCGGATCGCCGCCTGGTCGGCGAGGCCCATGCCATAGGCGGACAGCACGCCGGCGAAGGGGTGGATGAACACCGTCTCCATGCCCAGCGCGTCGGCGACGAGGCAGGCATGCTGACCGCCTGCGCCGCCGAAGCACTGGAGCGCGAAGCGCGTCGCGTCATGCCCCTTCTGGATCGACACCTGCTTGATGGCGTTCGCCATGTTCGCGACGGCGATGCGCAGGAAGCCCTCCGCGACCTCACGCGGATCGCGGAGGGTGCCGGTGGCAGCGGCGATCTCCGCCGCCAGCGCCATGAATTTCTGCCGGACGATGTCGGCATCCAGCATCTGATCGCCATCGGGCCCGAAGATCGCCGGGAAGTGCTTCGGCTGGATCTTGCCGACCATGACGTTGGCATCCGTCACGGCGAGCGGCCCGCCGCGGCGATAGCAGGCGGGCCCCGGCACGGCGCCCGCGCTGTCGGGCCCCACCCGCATGCGCGCGCCGTCGAAATGCAGGATGGAACCGCCACCCGCCGCGACCGTGTTGATCGCCATCATCGGCGCGCGCATGCGCACGCCGGCGACCTCGGTCTCGAAGGCGCGTTCGAACTCGCCGGCATAAAGCGCGACGTCGGTCGAGGTGCCGCCCATGTCGAAGCCGATGATGCGGTCGAAGCCGCCCATGCCGGCGGTGCGCACGGCGCCGACGATGCCGCCCGCCGGGCCGGACAGGATCGCATCCTTGCCCTGGAAGCGGCCGGCCTCGGTCAGGCCGCCATTGGACTGCATGAAGTAAAGGCGCACGCCCGGCAGCTCGCTCGCCACCTGATCGACGTAGCGCCGCAGCACCGGCGAGAGATAGGCATCCACCACCGTCGTATCCCCGCGCGGCACGATGCGCGGCAGCGGGCTCGCCTGGTGGGACAGCGAGACCTGGGTGAAGCCTTCCTCGTGCGCGATGGCGCCGAGGCGCAGCTCATGCGCCGGATGCGCCCAGGCATGCATCATCACGATGGCGACGGCGCGGATGCCCTCGGCGAAGCCGGCCTTCAGCGCGGCACGCGCGGCGGTCTCGTCGAGCGGTTCGATCTCCGCGCCGTCCACAGCGACGCGGCCGCCGATCTCCGCGACGCGTTCATGCAGCAGTTCCGGCAGCTTCACGTCGAGGTCGAAGAGCCGCGGCCGCGCCTGGTTGCCGATGCGCAGCATGTCCGCGAAGCCGCGATTGACCAGCAGCAGCACCCGCTCGCCCTTGCGCTCCAGCAGCGCATTGGTGGCGACGGTGGTGCCCATCTTCACCGCGTCGATGGTGCCTGCCGGGATCGGTGCGCCCGGCGCGAGGCCCAGCGTCTCCCGGATGCCGGCCACGGCGGCGTCCCGGTAGCGTTCCGGATTCTCCGACAGCAGCTTGCGGGTGGACAGCCGGCCTGACGGGTCGCGGGAGACGATATCGGTGAAAGTACCCCCGCGATCGATCCAGAACTGCCAGCCGGCCATGAAGCCACCCCTTCACCGCGGCCCGCCTGGCGCGCGCCGCACCGTTCTCGCAATAGAGAGGCGCAGGGCGCGGGGCAAGGCAGCGCCGATCGTTGCGCGGCCTTGCCCTCCCCCGCACGGCACCCGACGTGCTAGCTAGGGCCGGAAGAGGTGCAGGCGTGAATTTCTGGGGCAAGATCCTGGGTAGCATGGCGGGCTTCGCCATGGGCGGGCCCTTCGGCGCGATGATGGGGGCGGCGCTCGGCCATGCGGCCGATCAGGGCGCGCTGCCCGGCGCGCGCGGGATTCCGCCCAATGCCGCCGATATGGTCCATATGCTGGGCGGCAAGGAGAACCTGTTCTCCTTCGCCGTGGTCGTGCTCGCCGCCAAGCTCGCCAAGGTGGACGGCCCGGTGAAGCGCGCCGAGATCGACACCTTCCGCCAGATGTTCCGTGTGCCGGAAGAAGGCCTGCGCGACGTCGGCCGCCTGTTCGACCAGGCGCGCGAGGAAGCGGAAGGCTGGGAACCCTTCGCCTCCAAGCTCGGCGAGGCCTTCGCCGACAACAAGGCGATGCTGGAAGACGTGCTCGCCGCCTTCGTCCGCATCGCCCGCGCCGACGGGCCGGTGACCAAATCCGAAGGCGACATGCTGCGCGGCATCCACGCGCGCTTCGGGCTCGACGCCGCGGCCTGGGAACGGGCTAAGGGCGGCAGCCCGCGCGGCGTGTCCACCCAGCAGATGGAAGATCCCTACCCGGTGCTCGGCCTGACGCGGGAAGCAAGCGACGAGCAGGTCCGCGCCGCCTGGAAGCAACTGATGCGGGAGAACCACCCCGACGGCCTCGCCGCACGCGGCGTGCCGGAGGAGTTCGTGAAGCGCGCCACGGCGAAGGTCGCGGATATCAACGCCGCCTGGGACAGGATCAAGCGGGAGCGGGGGCTCTGATCGGCGCTGCCGGCCGAGGAGGGGCTTTGCCCATCCCCGGGCCCCTCCCCACCAAAGGCCACAGGGCCTTTGGAAACCGATACCTGGCGTCGAGCGCAAAAGGCGCACCGTCGGCTGCGCAGTCGCTCTCGGGCCCTTTTCCGCATGATTCCCGGGTTCCGGGCACGGAATGCGTTTCCCCTGAAAGACGAACCTCCCGCCCAGCGCCAAGGTCGCGGTTTCCAAAGGCCTTTCGGCCTTTGGCGGGGGTGGTCCGGAGGGGGCGGAGCCCCCTCCGCAGCGCCCTATGATGATCCGCGACCTCCCCAGCCCCAACCACGATGCGCGGCCCGAGGGCATCCCCATCGACATGCTGGTGCTGCACTACACCGGCATGCGTTCGGGCCAGGAGGCGATTGACCGCCTGCGCGACCCGGCCGCCAAGGTCTCCTCGCACTATGTCGTCGAGGAGGACGGCACGATCTTCCGCCTGGTCCCCGAGGACCGGCGGGCCGCCCATGCCGGGATTTCCCATTGGCGTGGGCATGAGGCGCTGAACGCGCGCTCCATCGGCATCGAGATCGTCAATCCCGGCCATGAATGGGGTTACCGGCCTTTCCCGGCCTTGCAGATGGCGGCGGTCTGCGACCTGTGCGTCGACATCCTCGGCCGGCATCCGATCCCACCGCGCAATGTGGTCGCACACAGCGACATCGCCCCGGACCGCAAGGAAGACCCGGGCGAGTTGTTCGACTGGGAAGGCCTGGCGCGCAACGGCGTCGGGCTATGGTCCGACGCCGATCCGCCCCCGCCGGATGCGGAGGCGGTGCTGCCACTGCTCGGGGCCATCGGCTACCGGACGGATTTGAAGCTGCCGGTGCTGGTCACGGCCTTCCAGCGGCATTGGATGCCCGGCCGGGCGGATGGCATCGCGGATGCCCCCACCCGGGCGCGGATCGCAGCGGTGGCCGATCTCTGCCGGAACTAGAGCGGTTCCTCCGAGGGCGGAACCGCTCTCGCCTATGTTTGGCGAGGCATCTTCACCCGTCCGGGTGGGATCCCGCCCGGACGGGATTGGCTCTAGCGATCCCACCAGGGCAGGACGCGTTTGTCCGCCTCCCGGCCCTGGCGGACGGCGTCCTCGACATTGCCGCGATGGACGCCGATGTCGCGCAGCATCCGGTCATCCATGCGCGCGACATGGTCCAGCGCGCGGCGGCGCTCCACCGCATCCACCGCCTTGTGCCACAGGCGCATCAGCGGGCCCGGCGCGGCGACGATCGCGCGACGGCCCGGATACCCTGCGGTCCGGATGGTGGTGGCGGTGGGGTCGGTGGACATGGTCGGCTCCTGCGGCGCGGGGTTGGGGAATGCGCCGTATCGCCGAGCATTCCGCATGGCAGCCCGACCGCGGAAGCGCTTCGCCATCACACCGGCCGTGAGGAATACTCACGGCCATGCGGCCGACACGCCTGCCCAGCATGGAACAGCTTCGCGCGCTGGATGCCGCGCTGCGGGCGGGCAGCTTCGGCCAGGCGGGTGCGGCGCTCGGCCTGACGCATGGCGCGATCAGCCGGCACATCGCGGCGCTGGAGGCGATGCTCGGCGCGCCGCTGTTCCGTCGCGGGCCCCGTGGGACCGAGCCGACGCCGCTCGCCCGGCGGTATCATGGGGAGGTCGCGCCGCTGCTCGCCGGCATCGAGGACGCCACGCGCCGGGCCGCCGCGCGCCGGCGCCGCGCCCAGGATTCAGCGGCCGAGGTCCGCATCGGGGTCGTGCCTACCTTCGCCGCGCGCTGGCTGCTGCCGCGCCTGCCGGGATTCAACGCCGCGCATCCCGCGATCCGCGTGGACGTGGTCGCGACGACGGAATTGCAGGATGCGCAGCGGCAGGGGCTCGACTTCCTGGTGCGCCACGGTATCCCGCCCTGGCCGGGGCTCGAGGCCACGCTGCTGATGCCGGAGACGCTGCGCCCGGTGCGCGCGCCATCCTTCAAGCTGCGCGGCACGCCCTCGATCAAGGCGATCGCCGAGCGCCTCCCGCTGATCTTCGACGTCAACCGCGACCATTGGATGGCTTGGCTGACCGCGGCGGGCTGGCGTGGCGCCGCGCCCGCGAACGGGCCCGTGTTCAGCGATTTCGGCCTGACGCTGGAAGCGGCCGCGGCCGGGCTTGGCCTTGCCCTGGCGCGCGGTGACCTCGCGGATCGGGAGATCGCGGCGGGGCGCCTGGTCTATGCGCATCCCTTCGCCGCCCCGGGGCCGCGGGCGCATCACCTGGCCAAGCCACCCGGACCGCTGCGGCGACCCGCCCAGCTTCTATGGGACTGGATGCGTGCCGAGGCCGCTTGACGGGCGGCTGCCTCCGGGCGCACACCGCGCCGCGTCAGACGGCCGGGCGGCCGCTGGTCCGCGAGCGATCGCGGGCTGGAGGAAAGTCCGGGCTCCACAGGACCACGGTGCCGGTCAACGACCGGCGGGGGCGACCCCAGGGAAAGTGCCACAGAGAATAGACCGCCGCGACGTGTTTCCCCTCGGGGTGGCACCGCGCGGCAAGGGTGAAACGGTGGAGTAAGAGACCACCGCGCTTCCGGCAACGGCGGCGGCACGGCAAACCCCACCGGGAGCAAGGCCGAATAGGGGCGGACGGCGAGGTGCCTTCGGGCACTGACGCAGGGGCGGTCCCGCCCTTCCGCCCGGGTTGGCCGCGCGAAGCCTGCAGCGATGCAGGCTCCAGAGGAATGGCCGCACAGGCCCGGCGACGGGCTGGACAGAACCCGGCTTACAGGCCGTCTGACGCTCACCGCCGCCCGCAGGGCGGCGATGAGGTGAGTCTTGGTTTGATCCCTCAGACGGCGGGCGCCGCGCGTCCGCGCGGCTTGCCTTCGCGCCATGCGCTGATGCGATGGGGAGTGCTGTCGGTCCGGGCGCGGTCGCGCTTTGCGCTCCCGGATCGACGCAAAGCCTCGATCCGTTTCTTGGTTTGTCCCTCTGACGGCGGGCGCCGCGCGTCCGCGCGGCTTGCCTTCGCGCCATGCGCTGATGCGACGGGGAGTGCTGTCGGTCCGGGCGCGGTCGCGCCTTGCGCTCCCGGATCGACGCAAAGCCCCGATCCGTTTCTTGGTTTGTCCCTCTGACGGCGAGCGCCGCGCATCCGCGCGGCTTGCCTTCGCGCCATGCGCTGATGCGACGGGGAGTGCTGTCGGTCCGGGCGCGGTCGCGCCGTGCACTCCCGGATCGAGGCAGAGCCTCGATCCGTTTCTTGGCTTGTCCCTCAGACGGCGGGCGCCGCGCGTCCGCGCGGCTTGCCTTCGCGCCATGCGCTGATGCGACGGGGAGTGCTGCCGGTCCGGGCGCGGTCGCGCCTTGCGCTCCCGGATCGAGGCAGAGCCTCGATCCGATGGGCATGGAACTCTGCTCAGGCGTGGCTTCCGTGCCGCCACAGCGTGGCTTGTCGGCACAGATTTTCTTGTCCCGGAAGCGATATGAGCACTTTCCGCAAGGGTCCTGAGAAAACACTCGCATTTGCTCGACCAATGATTCAGGGTGACTCGTTAAGCGCCGGGAAACGTGGTGTTTTTCGTGCAACACATCGATGGCGGAAGATTCTTTCTCCCTTGCTGTCCCAGAATTTCCCGTGTTATCCCATGGCATCCCGTGAGGAACCCAGGACGCTCGGGGGGGCGAGAGGGTACCGGAGCGGGATGGTCGGGCGAGCCGGCGGGGTCGGGGGGCCTCGCCGGCCGCTGATCCCGGGCGGAACAGGCATCATCAGCGGCAGACCCAGGCCGCTTGCGGGGGGCGATGACCCAGTTCCTGGGCACGCACAAGGGGAAGTTGGACAAGAAGGGCCGCATTTCCGTGCCTGCCGCTTTCCGCGGCTCGCTTGAGGAAATCGGGACCCTCGACATCGTCCTCGTCCTCGCCTTCGACCAGCCCTGCATCAATGTGTGGCCGAAGCCCCGCTTCCAGGCGATGTCGGCGCAATATCGCCGTCTCGACTACTTCTCCGCCAAGGCCAGCACCCTCGGTTCCGTCCTGTTCGGTGACGCCCATCCGGCCCGCCCCGATGCCGATGGCCGCATCGTGCTGCCCGAGGATCTGATCGAGGAAGCCGAGCTCGGCGAGGCGATCTCGATCGTCGGCCATGACGAGATCTTCCAGATCTGGAACACCGAGCGCCACGCCGCCTTCCGCCGCGAACAGCGTCAGCGCGCGCGCGACGAGGCCCTGACCCTGCCCGCCAGCGCCCCCGAAGGCAGCGCGTCATGACCGGCCACCTCCCCGTCATGCTGCGGGAAGTGCTCGCCACCCTCGCCCCGCGGGATGGCGCGCATTACCTCGATGCAACTTTCGGTGGTGGCGGCTATACGGCCGCTATCCTCGACTCCGCGCCGCATTGCACGGTCTTCGCGATGGACCGTGATCCCGACGCCATCGCCCGCGGGGCGGGCCTCGTCGCCCGCCACGCGCCGCGTCTGCAACTGATCGAAGGCCGCTTCGGCGACATGCTGGAGCACCTGTCGGCGCGCGGCGTCACGGCGCTCGACGGCGTGGTCATGGATCTCGGCGTCTCCTCCTTCCAGCTCGACCAGGCGGAGCGCGGCTTCTCCTTCCGCGCCGACGGCCCGCTCGACATGCGCATGGAGAAGTCCGGCCCCTCCGCCGCCGACCTCGTGAACACCCTCCCCGAGGCCGAGCTCGCCGACATCCTGTTCCAGCTCGGCGAGGAGCGCTTCGCCCGGCGCATCGCGCGCGCCATCGTCGAGCGCCGCCGCGAGCAGCCCTTCGAGACCACCGGCGATCTCGCCGCCCTGGTGCGGTCCAAGGTGCCGCGCGACCCCTCCGGCATCGACGGCGCGACGCGGTCCTTCCAGGCGTTGCGCCTCGCGGTGAATGACGAGCTCGGCGAGGTCGAGCGTGGCCTCGCCGCCGCCGCACAGCTTCTCGCCCCGGGCGGGCGGCTGGTCGTCGTCGCCTTCCATTCGCTGGAAGACCGCATCGCCAAGCGCTTCATGGCCGAGGCCGCCGGACGGAACATCGGCGCCTCGCGCCACGATCCCGCCGCGCTGACGTCCCGCGTCGCGCCACGCTTCCGTCTCATCACACCCCGCGCGCTCCGCCCTGCCGAGGCGGAGACCGCATCCAATCCCCGTGCGCGCTCGGCCCGCCTGCGCGCCCTGGAACGACTGGAGGAGGCCGCATGATCCGCCCCCTGACCCTCGTGACCCTCTGCGCCGCCGCCGGCGCGGGTCTCTATCTGTATCAGGTGAAGCACTCGGTCTCCGAGCTCGACCGGCAGCTTCGCGACATCAACCGCCGCACCGAGCAGGCGCGCGAGCGCACCCAGGTGCTGCGCGCCGAATGGGCCCTGCTGAACGAGCCCGACCGCCTGCGCCAGGTGACCCAGCGCTACCTGCCGCTGGATGCGATGACGCCCACCCAGTTCGTCCGTCAGTCGGAGATGGAGCGGCGCTTGCCGCCCGCACGGCAATTCGCCGGCCCGCCCTCCCTTTTCGCGCCGACCGAGCCACCGGGCGACGGCAGCGCCGCGCCGATGGCCATCGCCGCGGCCGAGCCGCGCGAGCGGCCCGCTGCCGCCGCGGTCGTCGCGGCAGCAGTCATCCCGGCAGCGGTCGCCGCCATCGCGCAGCCAGCGCCGACG
>NZ_JAHYBZ010000015.1 GCF_019430885.1 Roseomonas alba
AGCCGATCCTGCACATCCCAGAAACCAGGTTGACCTGCCGACATCCGCAGCCTGCTCCATTTCGATCAGCACGAAGCGAATCACGTCAGCCCCAGCGCCGCCAACAGGTTTCCGGAAGCGTCCATGTGGCAGCGGGAGGCTGTTCATCGGCCACCAGAGGAGAGCCAATCCATGTCCGTCCTGCATCGCCGCGACCTGCCGTTCCTGCTCGCCGGAGCGGGCCTGTTCCTCGCCGCACCAATGGCACGTGCCTCCACTGACTGCGGCGGAACGATCTTCACCGCTGACGAGGGCAGCGCCAGCATCAGCGCCGTGGACCTCGCGTCAGGCCGCATCTCCACCGTCGCCGTGCCGATCACGCCGCACAACGTGCAGGCCGTGGGAGACGGCCGGCGCCTGTTCGCGGTCGGGACCGCCGCGGGGGCGCATGGTACCGATCACGCACGCGGCAGTGGGCGCCTGGTCGTGCTCGAAACCGTTCCTGGCGCCGCGCCACGCGTGGTCGCCGACATCGCGGCGGGCCGGCATCCCGGGCACGTCGTCGCCGATGCCGCCGGCGGCCGCGCCTTTATCGCAGATTCCGAGGCGGATGCGCTGCTGGTCGTCGACGTCGCAGCGCGTCGCGTCGCGGCGAGCGTGCCGGTCGGGGACTATCCGCATGGGCTGCGCCTCAGCCCCGACGGCCGCGAGGTCTGGCTGGCCAATGTGAAGGACGGCACGGTTTCGGTGGTGGATGTCGCAGGCGGTCGGGAGGTCGCGCGGATTCAGGCGGGTCCTTCGCCGGTGCAGGTCGGCTTTCTGCCCGATGGTTCGCGCGCCTACGTCTCGCTCCGCGACGCCAACGCGGTCGCCGAGATCGACGCCCGCACCCGGCGCGTCCTGCGGCGCATCCCGGTCGGTCGTGGTCCGGTGCAGGTCTTCGCCACGCCAGACGGGAAGCTGCTCTACGTGGCGAATGAGGGGACGCGCGCCGCACCGGGAACGACTGCCTCGGTCATCGATGTGGCCGCGGGCGCGGTCATCGCCACCATCGAGACCGGCCGCGGCGCCCACGGCGTGGTGGTCTACAAGGCAGAATCCTGCGATTGCTGCGACGCCTGGGTCGGTCATCTGCGAAACTCCGGGCTGCACGTGATCGCGCACCATTCCGATGATCTGCCCGCTATGCGGCGGCGCGCTGGCGTTCCTCGCGAATTGGAGTCCTGCCACACGGCCTTCGTCGACAACTACGTGATCGAAGGCCACGTTCCCCCGGCATCCGTGTGGCGTCTTCTCGGCGAGCGACCGGCCGGTGTCCTGGGCCTCGCGGTACCCGGCATGCCAGTCGGCTCTCCCGGCATGGAGACGCCCCGTGGCGGCGCCAGCCAGCCCTACACCGTCTGGCTTTTCTCAATCGGAAATCCGCCACGCCCCTATGGGACGACCGTCGAGGCGCACCCATCACCACCGCGCATGTGGGTCACGCTCCGAAGCTGACGAGCGCCCGGGGCCAGGCGGTTCCGCCAAGTCCGGGCGCTCGCATTCCATCACGGCTCGGACGCGACCATCATGTCGAAGGGAGAGCGCACGGGGACGTCGCGCCAGGAAGAGCTGGGAATGGCGTGGGGGGCACGGACGGCCGCCTCGTCATCGTACTGGATATCGACGTTCTCGCCGTTGATGAGGACGCGCGCGACGGGGCGGCTGGTGACCATCACGGTCTCCGAGGCATCATAGATCGGCGCGAAGTCTGGGCCCTGTCCGTAGCCCACCACGCGCGCGGTCCTGACCGGCGCGGCAGCGGCCGGAGCGTGGGTGCCGGAAGGGGAGCTGGACAGGGCAGGCGCAAGCGAGTTCACAGGGGTTCCGCTGGCAAAGGCCGAACCGATACCACCGGTGGCAATGGCAGTGAGCGCCAGACCCGAAAGGGCGAGCGAGCGAGTGAAGGATCGAAAAAAGCGCGCCATGATCTCTGTCCTCTGTTGTGCTGGACGCCCCGCAGTATGAGCCGCCGACCAGAGGCTTTTCGCAGTCCCGCGTTGCCGCAGTTTGACGCAATCCAATCAAAAGTTTTCAGCGACGTAGGAATATGACCACGGCTCGGAGCCGCAGTGATATTGTGACGACGCCTTCGGCACCGTGGCGCATTGGCAACTTTCCCAAGCCGTGCGCAGGCCGGGACGCCTGACGTCGCCGCTTACGGTGACGCCAGAGGCGCGGTCGCCGCCAAAGCAGCGGGGCGAGGTAGTGCTGGCCCGTCTTTGCGCGATGGAGAAGCACGCATGTCCCAGAGCGATATGATCGAAGCCTCCGCGATCCGACCAGGAGGCGCGTCGGCCACGGACGAGGCGAGCGCTGACGGAACCCGCCGCGACTTCCTGACGCTGGTGACCGGAGCATTCGTGGCGGTCGGCACCGGCGCCATCACCTGGCCTTTCATCGACTCGGCGAGCCCGGCGCGCGACGTGCTTGCGCGCTCGACCACCGAGGCGGACCTCGCGCCGATCGAAGTCGGCCAAGCGGTAACAGTGGTCTGGCGTGGCAAGCCGGTCTTCATCCGCCACCGCGCGGCGAAGGAGATCGAGGAGGCACGGCAGACGCCGCTCTCGGATCTGAAAGATCCGGAAGCCGACCAGCGCCGGGTGATCAAGGACCCGTGGCTCGTGATGGTCGGCATCTGCACGCATCTCGGTTGCGTGCCGCTCGGGCAGAAGCCGACCGACGCCAAAGGCGAATACGGCGGCTGGTTCTGCCCCTGTCACGGCAGTCACTACGACACCTCCGGCCGCATCCGGAAGGGGCCGGCGCCGAAGAATCTCGTGGTGCCGCCTTACGCCTTCACCTCCAACACCCGGATCCGCATCGGCTAACTGGTGGAACGGTCATGAGGAAGGCAAAGTGGAGCAGCAGCGCGGCCGCCACTCAGTCCACCGGCATGGTCGCAGCGCCGCTTCGCGTCGCGCAGCGCCAAGTCCGGCGCCGGTCATGCCTTGAGCGGATCGAGGAAGCACCCGTACGCGCTCGACCGCTCCTCGGCGTCGCCGGCCGTGTGGTGCGCGAAAGGGCCGCGGTGCGCCACGCCGGGTGGCCGCGCCCGAGGGCGACGTATTCGGCGTCCCCGCTGGTGTCGGTCGCATCACGTCATGCCTTCGTGTTGCGGCAGGTCTCTACGCCGCCTGGGTCATCGGGATGCCCTCTCGCCACGCTCGAAGCGGCTCTGCCGTTCCTGGAATTCGCGCTCGCGGTCGGCCCAGGTGCTCTTGATGAAGGTGAGGACGGCACCAATCTCCGCATCCGAAAGCACGCTCTCGAAGCCCGGCATGTCGCTCGCGTAGCCCTCGCCGACAATGGCCGCTGGTCCGTACTTGGTAATCCGAAACAACACGCTGTCGGCGTGGTGCCAGGTATGTCCTGTGGCGTCGTGTGGCGGTGCCGGGAGGCGCCCGTTGGCCCGACGTGAGCGCCAGTTCGGCTGACCTTCGAGGTTCACGCCGTGGCAGCTTGCGCACTGCGCGGCGTAGATCTGTTGTCCGAGCGCGAGTTGCGTCGGATAGAACTGTGCATCGCGGCGCAGAGCCGATCCCCACCAATCGAACGCGAACGGCACCACGCCCAATCCCACCAGCCCCGCAACAGCGCCGACGATCGCCATGGCACGTCGCCTTGTCACGGCCGCCTCCCCAAGAGGTGCTCCGGGCGCACTACGATACCAAGCAGCCGCAGGATGGCGAGCGGGGCCAACAGCAGCCTGATACCCCCCGCCCTTCTGCGATGCATCACTCCGTCCATCGTCGTCCGTTTCTTGTTTGCCCAGCCCTCCGCGACGCATTCTGCCCCAGAGAATTTCAGTTCCCGGTTCCCACCGCTGCTCCATTCGACTTCCCAAATTCGATTTCTCGTCCCCCCGATACTGCCGTGAACCGCAGGTTCCGTGGGGTTGTGCAGACACGGCTTGAGGGTTGGAGAACGCAACGCCCCCGGGAAATTCTCTCCGGCGGCCGCACAGTCTCCGAAGCTCGGGGGTCGGGCGATTTACCCTACAAGCTTCAAGCGGCTGGCATCATTCATATTTCGCGGCGGCGAGCTCGGGGCTTTTCAGCATCCCTACCGGTCGCCAGCGCGAGTTCGTTCCCAAATTTCTCAGCAAACCGACAAGCTGCCGGGGGGGACGCCGACCTTTCTCTCCCCCGTGCCGGTCAGTGCCGGCCGCCGACCTCGTCGTGATGAGCGCGGACTTCGTCCTCGATTCGGGCCACCAGGGCGTCGACGTCGCCCTCCTCCAGAACCTCAGGGTCAAGCGCCGCCTGCCGGAACAGCGCGACGGCCCTCCGATAGGCAGGCTCCAGCGCCGGGTCCTGCGGGGCGCCCAGGATGAAGTGCAGCTTCAGAGGGTCCTGCGCACCATCCTGCACCGCCGCGAGATGGCCCAGCCACCGGTGCGTCTTCGCCATGATGCCGTCGCGATCGGCCAAGTCGAGCGACACCGGCTCGTAGACGTGCCAGCTGCCATTCTTCCAAGCGTGCTCGAAGGTGATGCTGTCGAGCGAGCCGGCGATCACCTTCGGCTCGAAGGGGACCTGGACATTGCGCTCCGCCAGCTTCTCCCGGACAGGGCGCCAGACCTCTTCATCCACCCGCCGGCGCACCGTCCGATCGTCATTGCGGCGAACCAAGCGCTCGAACAGTCGCTCCAGCGTTGCCTCAGCGTCGTTGGTGAGGCCCGAGCCCACGGACGACCACTGGAGCGCGCTGTCATCCGCCGCCATGGCCTTCCGCGCATAGCTGGCCGCATCCCCCTGGCCGGACAGCAGCGTGGTGGCCGCCACATCCTCGGCCACGGCGCGGATGGCCCGTTCGACCGCGCGCATGGCACCGCGGAACGCCTCCCCATCGAGATCAGGGAACGCATCCTTCAGCCGACCATGCGTGTGGCGGGTCTTGACCAGCAGGCGGTGCTCGGCGGCGACGTGCAGCACGATGCCGACGTTCAGCATCTCGCCCGCACGCGCGTCATGCACGTAGCGGAGGACGGTGTATGTGTATGGTCGCTGCTCGGTCATGCCAGGACCCTTTTTATCTCGTTGAGGCACCCGTCTATATGGTCACGCGCGTCCTTGATGAGGCGGATCGCCGCCGCCGCCTCAGCCGCAACTGAGGCCCATTCCGCCGGAAGGGCTGACGCATACCCTTCGATCCGCCCGTCCGACAAGGCGGCCCAGGCGGCTCGGATGGGGTCGAAGTTAAGCGCCGCCCGCCGCAGCTTGTCACGGAAGATGTGCGCGCCTGGGTTTGCAAGGCCTTGCAGGCCGCCGAGTTGCCAGGGGGGCTTCCAGCCGATGATCAGCCGATGGGCAAAGGCGAGTTCGTGATCGATGATCCGCAGGTGTTCGCCCAGCACCAGGCAGTTGGCGTTGCCCTCCCGCCGGTCGTCGTTTTGGATGATGGCGTCGAACACAAAGATGCCGAGCGCCGCCTCCATCATCTCCGGCCGCAGGGCGATGCCCGGGTTCCATGTCGCGAACTGCGGCCCAGCCAGGCGTGAGCCGAACGCGACGGGCAGGCTGGCGGCCATGGCGGCGCGGATATCGGCGTCCGGCACCGCGGCCACCCAGGCGGGCGGCAAGTCCACCAGGAAAGGCTGCGGCACAGGCAGGCCGAGATCGCCAGCGAGGCAGGCGGCGATGGCCTCTCGGGCAAGATGCACCGCCCCCTGTTCACAGCGGGCGGAGATCTTCGCGAAGAGTTCGACCTAGTCCCCGGTCGGGTCGGCGCAGACGAGCATGACAGGCTTGGTGCGGCCGTTGCTGGCCGCACGGGTGAACTCGGTGGCGGTGACCCGCGTCAACATGCGGCCGGGCTGAAGGTCTGGTGCAGCATGGCGGGCACCAGGGCGGCGGCGTCGTCGGCTGCGGCGGCATGGAGCGCGCGGAGGTTCGATGCCCGGGCGTGCAGCGCCTCGAACCATGCCTGCGCGTCCAGGGACGGGATCGGAACCTCGATCCTGGACAGAGCGTCGAGCCCCAGCGTCCGGTTCCTGCCTGCGCCGCCCGGCGAGGCTTGCCCGAGTGCGGCCAATCCCTCACGGGACAGGAACCAGAAGCGGAGAATCTCGGCGGAAACGCGCGTCTGATCCGCGACGCATGTAAGAAAGCGATGCGAACCGACACGGCCAGCATCCTCGGGGCGGGCGATGGCAACCGCGCCCTCCCAGGCGAAGACGATGTTGAACACCAGATCGCCCGGCTCAATGCGAAACAGGCGCTTGCTGCCGGCATCCAGCCCGCTCAGCGACGGCTTGTGAAAGGGTCCTCGCCCGAAGGAGCGGATACCGAGTTCCGGATATTGCCCGTCAGGCTCGACCTCGATCGGGCGCCGCACCAGCGGAGCGACATCGGCCATGCGGGCGCGCGGGCTGCCTGCGGTGATCCGCGCGAAGGCTTGCTGGAGCATCGCGGCAAGCTCCGCCTCCTGCCGCTCTGTCGTCTCTGCGCACGCCTTCAGCCGGGCCGACACCGCATCCAGCCGCGCGACGATACGTCGCTGATCGTCCAGTGGCGGAAGCGGCACGGGAATTCGACTCAGACCTGCCAGACCAAGAGTCCTGTTCCTTCCGGCGCCTCCGGGCGACGACGCCAGCAGATGCGCGAGCCCTGTCGGCGTGGTGAAGAAGTGGCGCAGAAAACTCGCATCGGCCCTTTCGCGATCCACAACACAGGTGAGGAAGCGATGTGAGCCAATCATGCCCTCTTCACCGACGCCTGCCAGTGCAACAGCGCCTTCCCATGCGAAAACGATGTTGAACAGGAGGTCGCCCGGGCAGATCCGGTAAACCCGCTTGTCGCCCAACTCAAGGCCCGACACTGGCAGCTTATGGAACACCCCTTTGCCGTGCGATCGAATCCCAATCTCGCGGTACTTGCCTTCGGGTTCGACGACCAATGGCCGCCGCACGAGCGGCGCAACCTCTCCGAGCGGAACCAACGGCCAGCGCATCCCCGTCACGCGCGCTCCGCCACCAGCGCCTCAATCTCCCGCAGCAGGTCCAGCACCTGGGCCTCCCGCGCCACCATCCCCGAGACGATCTCGGCCGGCGTGCGATGGTCCTCCGCCTCCACGGCGTTCGGATTCTTGAGGTCGAGGTTCACCGCCAGCACGCGCCCCTCCGCGTCCGTGCGGATCAACCCCTCGGCCGGCACCGTCCAGGCCCGCGGGTCTTCGCCACGTGCACCCCACCAGGCCAGGCAATCGGCCAGATCCTCGAACTGCAAAGGCGCGGTCTTGCTGTATTTCCGCCGCCCCTCCGGCGCAGGCTGCTGCCAGTAGCTGATCGCCTGCGTCGGCCCGCTGGTGTCGAAGAAGATCACATTGGTTGGGATATCGGTGTAGGGCGCGAAGACACCCTCGGGCAGCCGCAGCACAGTGTGCAGGTTGAACTCGCGCAGCAAATCCGCCTTCACCCGCGCGGCCACGCCACCCTCGAACAGCGTGCCATTGGGCACAATCACCGCCGCGCGTCCCTGCCCATGCCGCTTCAGCCGCCGCATGATGAGTTGAAGGAACAGCATCGCCGTCTCATTAGTCCGGCGGTCATCGGGGAAATTGGCTTGGATGCCGACCTCCTCCTCCCCGCCGAAGGGCGGGTTGGTGAGGATGACATTCACCCGGTCCCGCTCACCGATCTGCGTCAGGCGCTGGCGGGAGAGCGTGTTGCCGAGCGCGATGTCCGGCGCCTCCAGCCCATGCAGCAGCAGGTTCATCTGCGCCAACAGGAAGGGCAGCCGCTTCGCCTCGCCACCGACCAGGCTGCGATCCTGCAACACCTCCCGGTCCTCGGTGGTGCGCACCTGGGCGGAGAGATGCTCGAAGGCCTCAGCCAGGAATCCGCCCGTGCCGCAGGCGGGGTCGAGCACCACCTCCCCCAGCCGCGGATTGGTAACCGCCACCATGAAGCGCACCACGGCGCGCGGCGTGTAAAACTCGCCGCTGTCGCCCGCGGCGTCCCGCATTTCCCGCAGCAGCCCCTCATAGAGGCGCGAGAGGGTGTGGATTTCCTCCGACGCGTCGAAGTGGATGGCGTCCACCAGATTGACCACGTCGCGCAGGAGGTATCCGCTCTCCATGCGGTTGGTCATTTCGGCGAACACGGTAGCGATGACGTCGCGCCGATCCCGCACGCCATCCCGGCCGCGCAGCGAGCGTAGATAGGCGAAGAGGCCTGGCCCCTTCGAGCCATCGGGCCGGATCGTCTCCTCGGCCGCGAGGAAGCGGATCAAGTCCGGTCCGGTGATGCCGTCCCGGCGCGCCGCCCAATCCCGCCAGCGATAAGGCGGGTCGATAGCCGCATGGAACGGCTTGCCGGCCAGCACCGCCTCGTCCTCATGGATGCGCTCCATGTCGTCGAGGAACTTCAGGAACAACACCCATGTGAGCAGCGGTAAACGGTCGAGGTCGCCGTTTAGCCCCTTGTCCTTCCGCATGATCTGGCGGGCGGATTTGACGATGCTGTCGAGGCGCTGGGCGGTGGTCTGCGGCGCGGCCGCGGGGCGCTTAGCCATCGGCGCGAAGGTCCTGCGCGGCCTGGGCGGCGATCAGCGCGACACGATGCGCGTCCGGGATGGCACAGACATGCGTCTCGACCCCAAACGCGTCCCAGGCCTGGTTTGCCCACGCCTTCGGGCCGAAGCTTGCCCGCGCAATCGGGTCCAGGAACACCAACAGCTTGCGCACCCGCTTGCCCTGCCAGGCAGCGGCATTGGCCTGTTCGATCAGCAGCATTTTCAACGTGTCCTTCAGGACCTTGTTCTTGGTTGCCGTCTTCATGGCCGAGCTGACGCGCGCGTTCACTTCCAGCAGCACCACCTCGTCCGTCGATTCGGCGAAGGCGTCCACGATGGCCGCTGCCGGGCCGATCGAGAAGCGCTTCTGGGTCTCGACATGCGCTAGGCCGAGTTCTGCCGCGACAATACTGAGGGCGACCTTCTCGGCTTGACGCTGCGCCAGGGAATCGCTGCCGATACGCGGCACGACACTGACGTTACGCGGCATAGAGCTGTTCCTGGAGTTCCGCGACCGCGTCGCGAAGCTGATCGGCGCCGCCGAAGCGGCGGACGATCTCGCTGGGATTGCCCATGGATGCGACGGGCTCGATGCGCAATGCGTCCGGCAGCCGCAGCTCGTCGGCACCATGGGCGGCGTATTTCTCCAGCAACGCCTCCAGCACCGCGCGCGCATCGGGGCCGTGGCGGTCGAACAGGTCCTGCCGCTCGGTGCGGAGGCGCTCGGCTCGCTGCCGCCGAGTGCGCAGCGGCGCGTCCCAGGCCAGGTGGCACAATAGGTCGAATGGGTCGTCATCCGGCCGTGCCATCTCGGTAGCCAGGGTCGCGACGTCGATGCCCCGCTCCACCAGTTCCTCAACAACGGCCGCGCGCTTGTCGGCGATGGTCCAGGCTGCGCGAAAGGCTGATGGGGTGGGATAGAGCGTGCGGACCTTCTCGCCGGTGTAGTCGGTGATGCGGCGGGCGGTCAGGCGCTTGCCGTCGGCGTCGAGCTCGTAGACGTGGTGCTGCACCACTTCGACGGTGCCGCCATCCACGTAGAATTTTCGTGGCTCGCCAGTCTGGCCGCCGCCGGGTGGCAGCGGCGTGACGGGGCCGGCCGACGCGTCGTCACCCGGTTCCTCGCCACCTGGCGGGGCAACAGGGTCGATCACCACGCCCGTCTCAATGCCATTCGGGTCGATGGTGGTGGTAGTCGCGGCGACGGGATCGCCGTCGAAATCCGGATCAGCAAATTTCGCCGTCGCGGTGCCGGTGTAGTCGAGGATGTTGAAGAACAGCTTGCCGTAGTCCTCCCGCAGGCGGGTGCCGCGGCCGATGATCTGCTTGAACTCGCTCATCGAGCCGACCACCCGGGCGAGCACCACGTTGCGGCATGTTGGAGCGTCCACTCCGGTCGTCAGCATCTGGGAGGTGGTGAGGATGACCGGCGTTCGCTTCTCGAGGTCCTGGAAGTGGGACAGGTGGCCTCGACCGATCATGCCTTCGTCGGACGTCACGCGGCAGACATAGTCCGGGTACCGCGCCATGAGATCGGCATTGAGGTTGGAGAGAGCAAGGCGCATTTCGCTCGCGTGCTCCTGGTCCACGCAGAAGACGATCGTCTTCGCGAAGCGGTCGGTGGCCTTCAGGAAACCAGTAAGATGCCGGGCTATCGCTTCGGTACGGGCGCGCAGGGCGACGATCCGCTCGAAATCCTTCGTGTGGTATTCTTCATCCGGGATTTCGCGGCCGAACCGGTCAAGCTCGCCCTTGGTGGGGCGCCAGCCGGCCGCATCAGTATCCGTCACCACGCGGTGAACCCGATACGGTGCGAGGAAGCCGTCCGCGATGCCCTGCGCCAGCGAGTAGGTGTAGAGCGGATCGCCGAAATAGGCGTAGGTGTCGCGGTTGTCCTCACGCAGCGGCGTGGCGGTCATGCCGATCTGGAACGACGGCGCGAAGTAATCGAGGATCTCGCGCCAGCTGCTGTCATCCCGGACGCTGCCGCGGTGGCATTCATCCACGATGATCAGATCGAAGAAGTCGGGCGGGAATTCGCGGTAGAGGCCGGGGCGGCGCTCGTCCTGGGCAATCGCCTGGTAGATCGCGAAGTAGATGTCCCGGCCGAGGCTGACGCGCCCACCCTCGATCTTGAAGCGGCCTTTGCCGAACGGCGCGAAGTCGCGAGCCATTGGGTCGTCCACCAGCACGTTGCGGTCGGCCAGGAAGAGGATCTTGGGCTTCAGGTGGTCGCCGCGCCGGTTCCAGCCGGATGACCAAAGCCGCCAGGCGATCTGGAACGCGATCGGCGTCTTGCCGGCCCCGGTGCAAAGAGTGAGTAGGCTGCGCTGCCGTCCGGTCAGAACAGCCTGTACGGCGCGGTTGACCGCGATCTCCTGGTAGTACCGGAGCGGCTTGGCCGGATCGGGGTAGCCTGGGGTCAGCGCCATCTGCGCCAGCGAATCGTCGGCGAGGCCGAGGCCGGCACGCTGTCGCGCCCAGAGCTCGGCCGGCGTCGGAAAGTCGGCGACGACGCGCTCAATACCGGCAAAGAAGTCGAACTCGATGATCTCGTTGCCATTGGTCGCATAGGCGAATTTGAGACCGAGGATCTCGGCGTAGGCCTTGGCCTGCTGCAGGCCATCGGCGGCGCTCAGATAGGTGGGCTTCGCTTCGACGACGGCGAGCGCCAGGTCGGGCCGGTAGCGCAGCAGGTAGTCGGCACGCTTGCGGCGCCCGCGACGCGGTTGTCCGGCGACGAACACGACGCGCCCATCGGTGAAGGTCCGTTGCTCCTGGATCGCGTGCGGTGCGGCATCCCAGCCGGCAG
The DNA here is from genome assembly GCF_019430885.1 of Roseomonas alba. GTDB lineage: Bacteria > Pseudomonadota > Alphaproteobacteria > Acetobacterales > Acetobacteraceae > Neoroseomonas > Neoroseomonas alba. The sequence continues at coordinate 11,347 of NZ_JAHYBZ010000015.1, forward strand.
CCTGAAGCCGAGGTACGACGAAGAGGCGGCAGGTGTCAGCTTCGGTGTTCAACTCGTCTCTCTCGGTCAGAAATCGAAACAGATGACAGCTTCTGACCGCGCGCCCGTTCCAGGGCTAAGGTAAGGGGTACCTGGCGAGTTCGAGATACGCGGCAAGGGCTGTCGACTCCGAGGGCATTACGGCGGCGACCGCAAACGTCCAAGTATTGATCATTGTGCCCAAGGATAAACCCTCTGTCATCTGTCGCCGATGACGACGCGGGATCAGCAGCAGCTATTCGGCCGAATTTATGGCTGCGCGCTGGGCATCCCATGCCGCTGGGAGCGGGTCCAGCAGCACCGGCAGGCCGATTCGTCCGGGGTGCCGGCCATCGAGAACGCTCTCAACGATGTCCGGAGCGAGAAGCGTCAGCTTCAGCAGACTGCCGAGATATCCCCGATCGAGTTTCTCGACTGCCGCCAATTCGGTTATCGAGGCATACCGGCCCTCGTCCAACATGCGCTGGTACCTGAATGCCCGCGCCAGCGCCTTCGCCAGCGCCGGGTCAGCACGCGTGGTGACCGGCGCCGCGCCATCGGTCATCGGCGTCACGACGGTCTTCCGGCCCGGCCGGTGGCGGATGGCTAGCGGCACCCGGACCGTGATGCTCGTTGCCGTCGTCATGCCGCCGCCACCAGGGCGCTGGGGGCGATGGCGGTTAGGTCGCGGACCAGGCCATTGAGCCCCTCCACCCGCAGCCCAATGTCCGCGCCGGCGGGCCCAACCACCACCCGCTCCACCAGCGACCGGACAATCCGCGCCTGCTCCGCCGGAAATAGATGCTCCCACAGCGGGTCAAGCCGATGCAGCGCATCCTGGGTCTCGCCCTCGGTAAGGTCCGGTGCCTCCCTGCGCGCGGCCCGCCAGGTGCCCACCACAATCTCCGGCTGCCGCAGCAGGGCGCGAACCTGATCGACCACCGCCGCTTCGATCTCCGCCGCGGACACCCGACGCACGATGCTGTCATCCCCGGCGGCATCCCCCTTCAACACGCGCTGCGCCACGTAGTATCGGTAGAGGCGGCCGTTCTTCCTGGCGTGGGTCGGCGACAGCGCCCGGCCATCCACTCCGAAGATCAGCCCCTTCAGCAGCGCCGGCGTCTGCGCCCGGTTCTGGTTGGCGCGGACCCGCGGGCTGATCTGCAGCACGGCATGGGCCCGATCCCATAGCTCCCGCGGCACGATGCCCTGGTGCTCGCCGGGATAGACCTGGCCCTTGTGAGCGGCCTCGCCGACATAGGTCCGATTGTTCAGCAGCTTATAGACGTCGCCCTTATCCAGCGGCCGACCAGTCTTGCTCGTGGCGCCCTCGGCTCGGAGGCGCGTCACCGTCTCGATGCCCGACCCGGTCTCGGCGAAGATCTCGAACACGCGGCGGACGCGCGGGGCTTCGCCCTCATTTACCACCAGCTTGCGGGCCACCACATCGTAGCCGAGCGGCACCCTCCCCCCCATCCAAATGCCGCGCGCGCGGGAGGCCGCGAATTTGTCGCGGATTCTCTCGCCAATCAATTCACGCTCATACTGTGCAAAGCTGAGCAGCATGTTGAGCGTCAGCCGGCCCATCGACGTCGTTGTGGAAAAGGACTGAGTTACACTCACAAAGGTGACGCCGTGTTCCTCCATCGTTTCCACGAGCTTCGCGAAGTCCATCAGCGATCGGCTGAGCCTATCGACCTTATAGACAAGGATATTGTCAATCCGCCCCTGCTCGATGTCGGTCAGCAGTCGCTTCAACGCGGGGCGGTCGAGCGTACCGCCACTGAACCCGCCGTCATCGTAGCGATCGCGGACCAGCACCCAGCCCTCAGCGCGCTGGCTATTGATGTACGCCTCACACGCATCGCGCTGCGCGTCGAGCGAGTTGAATTCCTTATCCAGCCCCTCGTCCGTGGATTTGCGGGTGTAGACCGCACAGCGGAGCTTCTTCGTGGTGGCCGGCATGGCCGGCTCCACGCGGGCGCGGCGGCTCATGCATCACCTCGCGCGCGCAGCCCGAAGAACGTCCAACCATTCCACCGCGTCCCTGTGATGTGCCGGGCGATGGCCGACAGCGACCGATATGGCCGCCCCTCATATTCGAAATCGTCGACCCGGACTGTAACGACGTGCTGGACGCCATCATGCTCGCGGATCAACCGCGTGCCTGGCAGCGGCCGGCTGTCGGCGCGGATGCGCCGTAGCACGACATTCCCGCCATCCAGCAGCTCGCCCAGCGCCTCGAGCCGCGCCCGCGTCTCCGGCTTCAAACCGCCATAGGCGAGTTCCTGCACCCTGTATGACAAGCGACTGACCAGATAGGGGCGGTTGAAGGGTGGAGGCTCCTTGCCGAATAACTCGCGCCACTGCTTCTTGAGGTCAGCTATGGGTGCGGTCTGTAACGCGGCCAGGCGCGCCAACACCTGCGTCGGCGGGATTGCCGGGATGGTCGGCGCTGGGGCAGCCGCAGCGGATGATCGTCTGATCATGCGAGTCCCTTTCTGTTGGGGTTCGCATGCAGGCGCTGCCTGGCGGTGAAGTGGAGGCGAATGTCTCCCGGCCCCCGAGCATCTCGACGGGCGCGGCTGCTGAGCCGCAGCTTCAGCCGCGACATTCCCAGCGCTGGGAACATCGCACGGGCGCATCTGACGGGGATGGAGGTTCGCAGGATGGTTCGTCCAGGCATCGAGATCCAGCACACATGGTTGTGCCTCTCATATACGGATCGGCCCGCCTGAATTTCCCACGCCCTGCCGATGGACACGGCGGTTCTCATGTTCGGTGCTGCGCTCATTGGCGCCATCAAGCACATCGAGTTGGGCCTTCGGGAGCGCGTTTTTGTAGCGCGCGTAGCGCTGCGCAGACGGCGTGGCGCGCGGGGACGACAAAACGGCTTGGCTGCGGAAATGTCGGCGACGCGCCTGCCGCGAATCCGCGCTGCGCGCATCGTCGCCGCTGTGCCGGCATTGGTCTCGTGGCGATGGTGGTAAGCGGCATGCGAAGCCCTCCACCCATCCAGTAGACAGCAAGGCGGGAATCCGTATCAGCCGCTTTGTGGCAGGCGCGCTGCTCCACCCGTGGAGTGCTGCCGGCGTCCAGGCTGCACCTGTTTCCCACCCGCGGGAACCAGGCCAGCCTTGAGCCCAGATCCAAGCTTGGGGGTTTCGATGCACGATTTGCAGTATCGATCGCCTACCAAACGCAAATACAACTGCTCTCCGACAGTCATCAGGTCCGCTTGAAGGCGTTGTGATTTACGGCACGCGCTCCAGCTTAGCAGAGCGTGTTCATTCGTAGCCGGTCTATGCTTAGAACGACTGGACCGGAAATCAATCTCGTGGTCCTATGGGCATGGTTAAATCTGCGGACGCCACCCGGCGGCACCTTCCCGCACCACGTCCTGCCGACCCGCTGAGACGTTTTCACGGGTCCCTCGGTAATCAATAAGTACGGGGCCTCGCGCTCCCCACCGATCGCAACACGCCACGCCGGCGCAGCTCGAATTCCCACCGTGGGGAGGTCGATGCGCCGCCCGTGGCCAGCACGAGGAAACCGCATGGGCCGCGACCTCGAGGAACTGCGCCGCGCGCTGATCGCCAGCTGGCCCGCGCTGCTGGAGGAACTGCTCGGCAAGCCATCACGCCGAACGGCGCGGCAGTGGCGTTGGAACCGCCGCGGCAGCCTCTCTGCGGTGATGAGCGGCGCGAAGCTCGGCACCTGGTTCGATCATGCGGCGGGCAGCGGTGGCGGCCCCTTCGAGCTCATCGCGCGCGAGCGCGGCGGCGACTGGCGCGATGCGGCCGATTGGGCGAGGGCCTGGCTCGGCATGCCGGCCTGGGCACCTACCGAACGTGCGCCCACACCTGTCCCGGAGATTGTGCTGGCGGCGCCCGCGAATGATGTGGATCCCATTGAGCAGCACCGCATCGCGCGCCGAGCCGCTCAGGCACAATGGGAGCATGCTGGCCCCGCCGATCCAGACCAGGCCTATCTCCGCCGCAAAGGCGTGCAGCCGTTCGGCATCCGCATGGACATGGGCGCCACGCTGATCATCCCGCTGGTCGATCTGGACGGCACCATCCACAGCATCCAGCGTATCTATGAGGATGGCACCAAGCGCTTTCTGTCCGGCGGTGCCAAGGCGGACCACTTCGCGCTGATCGGCGGGCCGTTGGAGAGTGCGCCCGCCATCCTGCTCTGCGAAGGCTGGGCCACCGGTGCCACGGCCCATGCCGCAACCGACCTGCCGGTGGTCGCCGCGATGGATGCGGGCAACCTGGTGCGCGTCGCGCCGCTGATCCAGGCGCGGTTTCCGGACGCCACCCTGGTGGTTCTGGCCGACAACGACCTCAAGCCGGGGCGTGACACCAATCCGGGCGTGGCAGCCGCCACGACCGCGGCCCGCGCCACCCAGTCCCTGCTTGCCATCCCCCCCATCCCAGGCGACTTCAACGACCTCGCCGCGGCCTGCGGGATTGACGCGGTGCGCGGCGCGATCTGGGCCGCAGCACCGGTTGCCCCGCTCACGCCGACCTATCCGCTGGCCATCCTCGACCTCACCAGCATCCGCGCCATGCTGGATGACCAGGTCGCCGAGTTCATGGCCGATGTCGCGGCGCATTGGATGGCCGACCCGCTCGACGCCGATTGGGAGCCAGCCGGACCGCCCTGGGCGAGCGCACCGCCCGACGGCGGGGCCGCCGAACAACGGGAGGCGGCATGCTCCTAAACTTCAACGCCGAGCCCCGTCCGCCGCGTCTCGCCCTGCCCGTGGGCGTAGGCATCGGCAAGACCAGGGCGATGCAGCGCAGCGTCGCCGGGCTGCTGCGCAGCGAGGCCCTGCGCGGCCGCAAGGTCGTCATTGGGGTGCCGCGCCACGATCTGGCCGAGGAGCAGCGGGACGCGTTCTACGCCCTCGACGTGGACGCGATGGTCTGGAAGGGCAGAACCGCACCCGACCCGACGACGGACAACCCCGAGCGCCTGATGTGCCTCGACCCCTCGGCACCCTTCGACGCGATGGAGGTGGAGCGCATCGTCGAGACCACCAGTTGCAAGGTCACACGGCGTGGCGTCACGCATATCTGCCCGCTCTACAACTCCTGCGGCTACCAGGCGCAAAAGCCCCTGCTGGATGCGGCGCAGATCGTGCTGACGGCACATGACACGCTGTTCCACCAGGCGCCCGATGAACTCGGTGCCGTGGGCCTGCTGGTGCTGGATGAGGGGTTCTGGGGTGCCGGCTTGCGCGGCACGGACGGCAAGGCCCTGCTCACGCTGGATGGGCTGCGGCCGCACCTCGGTACGCTGCAGTGCTACACCTCTCGCAACCAGGAGGATTGGGAGGCGACGGCCGATCTCGCAGCCCAGCGGGAACGGCTGTGGAAGGTCCTGGCCACTGCCACCACTGGCCCGCTCTCCGTCGCCGCACTGCGCGCGGCCGGGCTGACGCCGGAGCGCTGCCGCCAGGCCGCAGGCCTCGAGCATCGGCGCATGAGCAACCCGGGCATCATCCCCGGCATGGATCCGGGCGAACGGCGGCGCCGCATCGCTAGCGTGCTCCCGAAGGAGGGCGAGCCCTGGGCGCCGCCCAACCGCGCTGCGGCCATGTGGCTGCTGATCGCCGAGGCGCTGGAGAATGACCACGATGTGGCGGGCGCGGTTCTGGTCGATACCATGTCGGAAAACGGCACGGTCCGCTGCCTCCGCCTCGCCTGGCGTGCCGATCTGCGCGATGGCTGGGGCGCCCAGGGACCGATCCTGCATCTCGACGCCACGCTGCGGCCCGAACTCGTCATCCCCTTCATTCCGGAAGTCACCATCGCCGAGCCGCTCATGGCCACGGAGCCGCATGTGCGCGTCCGCCAGATCCTCCGCGCGCCGGTCAGCGCCAAGGCCCTGACGCCCGGCGAGGATGCAAAGTCCCGCGATCGCAGTGCCGCCGAGAACCATCGGCGCCAGGTGTCGGCGCTGATTGCCCTGCGCGCGGCCAGCCTGCGCGGTCGCAGCGCGTCCCCACCCGATTTGCTGATCATTGCCCAGAAGGCTGCGGTGGATGCGCTGCGGGCGGCAGGGCTGCCGCGCAACGTCCAGGCGGTGCACTTCAACGCCCTTAGCGGCATCGATCGCTGGCGCAGCGTCGCCGGGCTGATGGTGCTCGGCCGGACCCTGCCGGCGCCGCTGACGGTGGAGGCGTTAGCCGCCGCGGTGACCAACTGCCCCCCGCTCGCCAGCCGAGGCGACGTGACCTGGTGGTATGAGCAAGAGGAGCGCCGCATCGCCCTGGCCGATGGCGGCGCACATGTCCTGCCGGGCGAGGTGCACGCCGACCCGACCGCCGAGGCCATCCGCTGGACGATCTGCGAGGGCGAGGTGATCCAGGCGATTGGGCGCGGCCGTGGCGTGAACCGCACGGCGGCGACGCCGCTGGAGGTCGATCTGCTCACCGACGTCGTGCTGCCGGTCGCGGTGCATGAGGTGCTGGACTGGGACGAGGTTTGCCCCAGCCGCCAGGACATGATGGCGGCCTCCGGCGTGGTGCTGGAGAACGCCGCGGACATGGTGCGGGCGTTTCCCGACCTGTGGCCGAGCCACGACGCCGCCCGCCAGCAGAAGGCGAGGAGTGTGACATCCTGCTATTATAGGGATCTCTCTAATAGCAGAACGTCACACTCCTCCTCGATCGTCGCCTACCGCCCGGCCGGGCCGGGGCAGAAGGATCGGACGGCGCGTTTCGACCTCGTCCTGATCTCCGATCCGCGTGCCTGGCTCGAAGGCAAGCTCGGACCGCTCGCGCATTACGAGATGATCGGCGGCGCGGCCCCGCAGCCCGCAACACACCCCATTGCCGACGCCCGTGCGCGCCTAATCGCGCTCAGCGCCCTGCTCGACGCTGCCCTCGCGCAGCGCATCACACATGACCGCGCCCGCCTCACGGCGCTGTCCCACCGTATGGAAGCCGCGCAGCCCAACCCGGCCGCGGCATGACCGGCACCGCATCCGCGGTGCCGTAACTCAAGCTCGGAGAGCTACATGGATTCCGACAACACCATCATGATGTTTCACGCAGGGAGGTTCTCGACGGAGGCCGCACCGCCCTGGTTGGTCGCCATCCGAGAACGGCGCTGCAAGGGCATGGACTGGAACAAAGCGACCCTGGCGGTCCTTGGCTACACCGCCGCGCACGTCACCATCGGCGACGACATGTTCCCGCTTGGGGAAATGCGCGCCTATCCCACGCCCGGTGGCGGGCGTTACGTCGAGCTCGGTGAGGGCGAGACCAGCTTTGCCGAGATCTGGGTGGCGGAGGCGACGGACTGGCTGCCGTTCAACAGCGCCTACGTCGAGCCGTTTCTGCTCACGCGCGCCACCCTTTATCAGGCCGACCGAACCGAGCGCCTCGGCAATGCCCTCATCGCATTCGGCAGGCATGGCGAGGGGCGGCACATCGACCGCGATACTGGTGATTCGCAAATCGACCATCGGGAGGATTGGGAGAGGGAGAAGCGCCAGCGCGCCCAGCAGCGGGCACTCATCGCCGCGCACACCAGCCAGAACGCCTGAGAGGAGGCAAAGCACCATGGCCAAACGCAGCAAGCGCCACGTCCCGACCCTCGAGGAACTGTCCAAGCCCTCGCGCTGGCGTCTCCAGCATGGTGGGTTCAGCGAGCCCGTTCGCGACGCCGATCCCGACACCGGAACACCCGTGCAGCATCGTCGCGCGGTGGACTCCATCGCCGCCATGCTCGGCAACGGCACCATCACCCCGGAGATGCACGAGGCCGGCGCGATGTTCCGCACGCAGTTTCGTGCGGCAGCGCTGGATGGTATGCGCACTACGCAGTTGCTCCGCATCCCGGCAGCCTCGGGCGACACGATGACCGAGCGCCAGGTCTCCGCACGGCAGCGAGTGCTGTCGGCGCTGGATGCCCTGGGCGGGCTGCACAGCCCGGGCGGCTCCGCCGTCTGGCACGTGCTCGGGCTCGAATGCTCGATCCGCGAATGGGGATCGCAGCAGGGTTGGCAGGGGCGCCCCATCGCGCCAGCCCAGGCGCAGGGCATGTTCACCGCCGCGCTGGCGGTGCTGGCCATGCACTACGGACTGGTGCCGCGACCGCGCATGGCGGCGTGACGAAAGACGGTGCGATGCGCTCATGCGAAAGATCAAGAGGCAGCGCATGAGTGCATTGCGCCGTGGAATCTGCGGCGTGTAGAGTCGCAGCACGTCGAGCAGCCGAGCCTCTCCCGATGTCGAGGCCATGGTTCCTTCCGGGCGATGTCGTATGCGGGGGGCCATCGCGCGCAAGGTCGCTAGTGGTAGGGGATAATCGAGGTTGCCAAGGCGTGAGGATCGTCGCGTAAGCGATTCATGAGACTCAATTTTGATTCGATGCCAGGTGCAAACTGATTGCCAGGCCAAAGCGATGACAGGAGATGCACTTGCCAGAGCGCATCATCTCTGCCCGCGACGTCGCCCGTCGCCTCGGACTGTCGCACACCGCGATCCAGAAGGCTGAGCACGTCGGGCGCATCCGTCGTGAGGCGGATGGGTCCTGGGATGTTGAGCGTGTTCGCCGCGATCTGACCGCATCGGCCGTGCCTGGTCGCTCGCCCCTGGCGACGGCAGGTGATGACACGCCGCTGGGCCGGCTGACGCTGGCGCGGCTCGCCCTCGGCGTCGAGGCGCAGCGCCTGGCCATAGATGAGAAGAAGGGCCGCCTCATGGACGTCACCGCCGCCAACCACCGCGTCGATGAAGTGGCCGCCGGCATGCGCGATGCCGTGCTGAACTGGCCCGCGCGTGTGGCGGGGCAGATCGCCGCCGAGATCGGCCGCGATCCGCATCTCGTGCAGACCATCCTGCAGGAGCAGATGAACGCGTTGCTGCTGGAGGTCGCTGATCGGCTGGATCCGCCGGCGTCATCGGATCTCGACCCGCGCGCGTGATGCGCGGGCCGCATCGACTTCCCAGCGGCGGGAAGTCGATCGGAGCAAAGACGCGCCGGTGAGGCGCGCCACGCGCCAATCATTGATCATGATGTAATCGAACGCCTCCGATCATCGAAATTCGATAAGCGCGAGATGCGCTTGGCTCACGCGCGACACAGCGCGAATGGTCCGTCACACGCAGAGCGGCCCGCCCTGCACCACGGCGGAGACGACCATGGTCGACCGCACCGCCCGCGCCGCCCGCAACCAGGAACGCAGCCTGGCCGCCTTCCTCGTGAAGAAGGCCGAATTCGACGCCCTCCTCGCGGAATTCACCCAGGCCAGCGAGGACCATTTCGGCGCGAATCCCGAGACGGTGCTCTGGGGCGAAGCAGCTTGGCTTTCGGATGCCAGCGCGAAGCTGAAGGACATCGCGGACCAGCATTTCCGCCGCGGCGAATACGCTTGCTGAAGCGGGCCACTCCCGCACCGCCCCGACCGGCAGCGCCGGCGGGGCTCCCGGCAGTAGGGGCCGATGACCGGCACCCGGAACCGGAGGCCACCACGATGACCAAACTTTCCGACAGCCAGCGCGTGATCCTCAGCGCCGCCGCGCAGCACGAGATGGGCCTCGCCCGCGCGCCGAAGAACCTCCCGGCCGCAGCCCGCAACGCGGTGTTCCGCAGCCTGATCAAGAACAACCTGCTCACCGAGATCAACGCCCCGCGCGAGCATGTCGGGCTGGGTTGGCGGCAGGATGACGACGGCACCTGGATCGTGGCGCGCATCACCGACGAGGGGCTGCGCGCCATCGGCATCGATCCGAACGAGGATGACGCGGTGGCTGCCGCGCCGGTTGCCGACACGGCGCCCACGGGCGGGGAGGACGACGCGGAGGGAGACACCCCCGCGGAAGAAGCCGAACCCTCCGACGCCGCGCCCACGACCGCCCCGCGCGCCAGCCTGCGCGACGCCGCCATTGCGGTGCTGGCCGCCTGGGACGACGAGGCCAGCCGCGAGAACGACATCATCGCAGCCCTCGACGGCCCGATGAGCGCCCTGCGCCACGCCCTGGCAGGCAAGCCGCCGCGCGCGCCGCGCGAGCTCGGAGCCCCGCGCAAGCCGCGCGAGGGGACGAAGCAGGAGGCGGTGCTGGCCCTGCTGCGGCGCGACAAGGGTGCGACCATTGCGCAGATCTGCGAGGCGACGGGCTGGCAGCAGCACACCGTCCGCGGGTTCTTCGCGGGCCTGAAGAAGCGCCAGGGGATCGAGGTGAATGCGCTGGAACGCATCCGACAGGTCGGCCCGAATAAGGAAGGCGCGCGCGGGAGCTACACGATCTACAAGGTAGCGGGCTGAGCCGCGCGCGATTGGATCAGGGCTCGCGTCGCGCCTGTAGCGAGCCCTGATGATGCGCGACCGCGGCGATGCCCTCCATAATCATCAGCGCGCAGATCGCGCGCCCTCCGGCTGACGCCAGCAATGGGGAGGGGGGATCGAATCTCTGGCACTTTGGGGGAGCCATCCGCGAGAGGGGACACGCAGGGATTTTTCATTCCCAAAAAGGGGCTTCCGGGATGCAGCGGTTCTGGCCGGCCGATGCGGTCGAGCGTCGTCCGGTGGCGTCGCTGCTGCCCTACGCCCGCAATGCGCGGACCCACAGCGCGGATCAGGTGGCGCAGATCGCTGCCGCCATCCGCGAATGGGGCTGGACCGTGCCGGTGCTGGTGGACGAGGCGGGCCAGTAGATTGCCGGCCATGGCCGCGTGCTCGCCGCCAAGGCCCTGGGCCTGCTGGACGTGTCGGCCATGGTCGCGCGTGGCTGGTCGGAGGCCGACAGGCGCGAGCGCCGTGCCGCGCCGCGCCGCGGTCGGACAACCGCGATACATAGGCGACCATCGGCGCAACTAGGCCCCATTGCCGAACAGCCCGATGTCGAACCCGATCCCCGTCAGCGCGATCGCTTTTCCCGATAGGGCGAGCGTGAGTCCGCTGACGATCGCCGCGCCGCCGAGCATCGCGACGGCGCGCTGCCAGAACCGCACGGCGAGCATGCCGCAGATCACTCCGCCCAGGCCGGAGCCGAGACAGGCCAGCGACGACGCGAGCGAGGGCAGCGGCTTTCCGGAGCCGAGGGTCTCCGTGATCGGCACCAGGCCGATCACCAACGTCAGCGGTGTGCGGGCCGTAAGCGCCAGCATCGTCACAGCGGTGAAGGCAATGGTTCATGATTGTCGGGTTTCAACGCTCTCGCCCATGGCGGAATCCGGCATCACTTTCTTCCTAATTGGGGAAGTCTCGACGCGTGGTGGGCATTCGTCAGTGGCCGGCGGTTGAACGTCACCCTAGCAATGGCTCGGTTTCAGAGTGCCTCGATCAGAAATTCTCGGAGAACAGCGGCTTCGTTGTGCTGTTTGTCGCGCGCTGCAAAGAGTAGCGTCACGTGTCCTTTGCCGAGCAACTTGCGGATCGGGGCGATGGCCTCGTCGTTGCCTCGCAACTCAGCGCGGTATCGCCTGCGGAACGCGTCCCAGCGCACCAGATCATGGTTGAACCACCGGCGCAGCGCCGTACTGGGCGCGACGTCGCGGCACCAGAGGTCGAGCGCCGCGCGTGCCTTGCTGACGCCGCGTGGCCAGAGCCGGTCCACCAGCACACGCGCGCCGTCATCCGGCGCGGCCTCATCGTAGATGCGCTTCAGCCTGACTACCTGGCGCGCCATTCCACCCACGCTGCGCGGCCCCGAAGCCATCGCCGCCTGCCCTGTGGCTGCCGCTGTCACAACCTCACCTGGTCGGACATGAGCATGATCTCCGTGCGATCGCGGATGCCTTTCACGCCGGGAACCTGTTCGGCAAGCACGCGCAGCGCACGCTGCACCGCAGGGCCTGGCGTGAATCCGAAGAATTCGACGATCCCGTCATGGACCTCGACATGGGTGTAGAAGGGATCGGCCCAGTCCTCGCGCCGCATGGCCGCGAGAATGGCGGAACGAATGCGTGTGTCGGGCAGGTCCGCCGGTTCCGTCTCCCGGCTGATCACAGCGGGCAGCAGGTCCGAGCGGGTGACCACGCCCTGCAACCGGTCGCCCACGGTCACCAGGACACGCCGAAGCCCCTTCCGTTCAAGCGTCGCGGCGATCTCGGAGGCCGGCGCATCGGGCGGGACGGTGACGATGTCTGTCGCCATCACCTCCTCGGCAACGAAGCCATGGATACGCGCGTACCGATCGGCCGACCTGACCGGATCGGTGAACAGCCAGCGCAGCCAGGAGCGGTGTTCCGGCGCGGAGGCGGACAGTCTTGCCGTGAGGTCCGCCAAGCTGACCAGGCCGAGCAGCCTGCCATCGGCCCGCGTTACGGGCACGGCCGAGATCCCGCGGTAGGCAAGCAACTGCACGATTCCCATGACGGGCATGTCGGGAGGTATCGTGATCACAGCGCGGGTCATCAGGTCGCGAGCCGTCGGTTCCGTCATGGTCCTTCTCCCTGCCCTGCCCAGAATGCGCGGGCCGCCCCGCAGCGGTGCCTTGACCCACGGCCCGGACCTGGGCGGCTGCGGTGGAGCCTGCTCCCGCGATTTCATCCCGACAATTGAGTTTTAATGACTATTGAATGCGGATAAGTTGCACTGAGAGGCGCCCATGGATACCGAACTGGTCCGCACCTTCCTCGCCATCGTCTCCAGCGGCAGCTTCGTGCGTGCGGCGGACCGCCTGCATGTCAGCCAGACGACGGTGAGCGCACGCATCCGCACGCTGGAGGACCAGCTCCGCCGTCGCCTGTTCATCCGCAACAAGGCTGGCGCCAGCCTGACCCCGGCCGGCGAGCAGTTCCTGCACCATGCGCCGGCGCTGATTCAGCTGTGGGAACGCGCGCGGCACCAGGTCGCGATACCGGAGGGGCGGCGCGCCGTCCTCGGCATTGGCGCCGAACACAGCCTGTGGGACCCGCTGCTGCTGCGCTGGCTGCTGTGGATGCGCCGTGCGCTGCCCGATGTGGCGCTGCGCGCGCATGTCGGCCTGCCCGAAACGGTGGTCGAGCAGGTGGCCGGCGGCATCATCGATATCGGCGTGGTCTATGCGCCGCGCCATCGCCCCGGGCTGCGGATCGAATTGCTGATGGAGGAACGGCTGGTGATGGTCCGTACCCCCGGCGGGACCGGGCAAGGACCGAAGGAATACGTCCAGGTGGAGTGGGGTCCCGACCTCGCCCTGCATTATTCGACGGCCGGGGCAGCCTATGGCGATCCCGGCCTGGTCGTGGATCTCGGGCCGCTGGGGCTCGGCTACATCCTCGAGGCCGGCGGGACCGGGTATTTCCGTCTGGGCGCGGCGCGGCCGCATCTGGAGAGCGGGCGTCTCGAACTGGTGCCCGATACGCCTGAATTCCTCTACCCGGGCTATGCCGTCTTCAGCGAGAACAGCGGCGAGCCGGGATTGATCGAGGCGGCGCTCAATGGCCTGCGCCAATTGGCGCGGAGCCTGCCGGGCACGGCGTCGGCCGACCAGGCCCCCCGCCGCCGCACCCCACAAAGCAGGAAAGCAGCATTGAAAGGTCAATGAATCGCGTTTGTCGTGCCAGCCCTGCGCGACCAGTATCGACGCTGCCGCCAGGCGATCGGCGGCCATGGTCGATCAGGGGCGCGGGCCGGAATGCGTGACGGAACCACATTGATTGAACGCATGGCGGCCCTTGCCGGCCGCGGAGAACCGCACGCCCTCGCCATCGTGGTCGAGGCGGTGGGCTCCACCTCCGCCCATGCTGGCGACAAGGCGCTGATCGACGCGGCGGGCGCCGTCATCGCCGGCTGGGTCGGCGGCGGATGTGCCGAAGGCACCGTTCGACACGCCGCGCTGGACTGCCTGGCCGATGGTAAGCCACGGCTGATCGGACTTGACCTGGATGACGAGGTGCTCGGCGTCGGCATGCCCTGCGGGGGCGCGATGCGGGTCTTCGTCGAGCCCTTCCTGCCGCCACCATGTTTGTGGATCGTCGGGCATGGGCGGGTGGTGGAAAGTCTCAGCCGCCTCGGGGTGGAACTGGGCCTCCATGTCATCGTCAGCGACACGCCGGCGCCCGAAGTGGCGCGCTATCCGGGCACGGTGGAACTGATCGGCGACGACGACGACTTCGCGCGCCTGCGGCCGAACCATGGGGATGCCGTGGTGATCGCGACCCAGCACAAGGGGGACCACCTCTCCGCGGTGCGCGCCCTGCGATCGCCGGCCGGCTATGTCGCCATCATCGCCAGCCGCAAGCGCGCCGGGCTGATGCGCGACTTCCTGCGCGACGAAGGCTTCAGCGCCGACGAACTGGCGCGCCTGCGTGCCCCGGCCGGGCTCGACATCGGGGCTCGCACGCCGGAGGAGATCGCCTTGTCGATCGCCGGCGAGATCGTCATGCGCCGGCGCGGCGGCCACGGCGGACCGCGCCGCGACGCCACCATGGCGCCAGCCATGGCAGAGGCACCTTAAGGGACGGCAGGATGACACAGCGCCCCGGCATCGCTTCACCCGAGGAAGACCCGAATGTGGAGATCCTGTGCGCCTCGCCGCCCTGCTTCATGCATGAGCTGGATCCGGCGTGGCTGGGGCTTCTCTCCTGGGAACAGATTCGGGCCTGGCGCAGGGCCGAGCGCGCTGCACTGATCGCACGCCGGCTCGCGGTGCCCGTGGCGGCGCGGCTGGAACGCGACGATGCGATCACCGTTCATGTGCGCGCGGCGGTGCCGGACCTCGCGCGGCGCCATGTCGGCTTCTACTGGCCGTTCAAGGGCGAGTACGACCCGCGTCCCCTCGCGCGTGCCCTTCACCGGGAAGGGGCCCGGCTGGCGCTGCCGGTGGTCGCCACGAAAGGGCGGCCGCTGATCTTCCGCGCATGGCGGCCCGGCACCCGCATGATGCCGGGGGTGTGGAATATTCCCATCCCCGCCGAGGGCGAGGAGGTCACACCCGACACGTTGCTGGTCCCGCTGGTCGGGTTCGATGCGCGAGGCTACCGGCTCGGCTATGGCGGTGGGTATTACGACCGCACGCTCGCCACCATGGCGCCACGGCCGCTTGCCATCGGCATCGGCTTCGAGATTGGGCGCCTCGCGACCATCCATCCGCAGCCACACGACGTGCGGATGGATCTGACGGTGACCGAGGCAAGGGCGACAGGCATCGGCGCGAGCAGCGGACCGGCGGAGCCGACACCATGACAGTCGCCCCGATGACCGAGGCGCGGCGAGCGGCACTCGCCGACACGATCCTGGCCTCTGCCGGGGATGCCATCCTCTATTGCGACCGCGACGGGCTGATCCGCTTCTGGAATCCGGGCGCCGAGCGGATCTTCGGATTCTCCGCCGAGGAGGCGCTCGGGCGGTCCCTCGACATGATCATCCCGGAAGCGCAGCGCGCGCGGCATTGGCACGGCTTCCAGCGCGTCATGGCCAGCGGGCACACCCATTACGCGGAAGGCGACCTGCTCGCCGTGCCGGCGCTGCGCCAGGACGGCCGACGCATCTCGGTCGAGTTCACCATCATGCCGATGCGGGGACCCGATGGGCGGATGGACGGCATGGCGGCCGTGATGCGCGACGTGACCGAGCGCTTCGAGGCGCTGCGCGACGCCCGCCGGCACCTGAAGGAAGCGCAGAAAGCCGACGAGCAACCCTGACGCGCTCCGGCCATGGCGCCGGAGGGCGGCATTCACGGAGCGCTGCTCTGTCCATCCCGACGTCCGGGATTCACGCCGCGATGTGGTGAGCGGCCTGGCCGGATGCCGTCTCCGGTCGCGGCCCTCACCCTCGCTTGCCGTCCGGTCGGGCGAGCAGCAGCACCGGCGCATAGACCACAAGGTACAGCACGAAGGCGGCAACCCAGAGCGCCCCGGCGACCATCAGCGACGCCAAGGCCCCGCCGGTGAGCGGCGGGCCGAAGCCGCGCATCAAGGCGGCGAGCGCGATCAGCACATAGGCCGCGGCGGTGGCCGGGGCGGCGACCAGGTCGCGTCCCGTGTGGCCCAGCGCCGCCCTGGTCATCACCGCCACGATCATCAGCGCGAGCGCGCCGGCGCCCTGCAGGTGCAGCCAGTTCATCGCCCACTGAGCGCCCGACAGCAGGAACACCGCCTTCGTGGCCAGCGACAGGGGCACGAAGGCATAGGCCAGATGCAGCACCCAGACGATCGGCTGGCGGAGCGTCCGCAATCCGTGCCAGCGCGAGAGCCGTAGCCCGACCAGGACAGCCGCCAGAGCCGCGACGGCGCCGGCCACCAGGCTGTCCGGCAGGACAAGGTCGGTCAGCAGCACGCCCAGCAGCGACAGCACGGCGCCGCGATCCACGCCCGGCAGCGGCTTCGGCTCGGCTGGCCTGCCGGTCTTGCGCAGGGCATTCAGCGTGAAGGATGGGATGATGCGCCCACCGATCAGCCCGACCAGGGCCAGCGCGGCATTGGCCGCCAGGAGTTGCCCCAGCCGCCAGGTATCCGCGGCCCACCAGCCCGCGGCCCCACCCAGCATCAGGAGGTCGCCGCTCCAGAACAGAAGCACGATGAGAGGCGGGCCGAACAATCTCGGCTGGCCGGCCTTCACGAGGGATGGCAGCAGCAGGAGCAGGAGCATCGGCAAGCCCGCCAGCGCGATCGCGGCCGCCACGCTTATCGAAAGCGGCGAGCCCGGCAGCAAGGCGAGACGCCCGGCAAGCACGACCATCAACAGGAGTGCCAACGGAGCGCCGGCATGGCCGCGCCGCCCGGTCCAGTTCGGCACGGCCGTCAGCAGGAAGCCGACCATCGCGGCACCAACGAAGCCGGTCAGCATCTCATGGCCATGCCATCGGACGAGCGGAAGTGGCCCGTCGGGGACCGGCACCCCGGCCAGGGCGCATGCCCAAAGTGCCACGCCCAGCAAGGCCCAGAGCCCCGCCAGCAGGAAGAAGGGACGAAAGCCCTGAGCCAAGGGCGCGAAGCGGGACGCGGGGTGCCGACCGGTGACGGAACCCGCGCCACGGCCGAGCCGGTTCGATGCTGCACTCATGGGCAGGCCTGCCTTCAGGACAACCGGGCGCGGATGGTGTCGCCCGGCGACGATTGATCAGATGAAAGGCAGCACCACCATGACGCCCACGAAGTTCCACACCAGCATGTTCACGAGCGAGCGGAGCATGGTGCGGCTGTCGGGATCGGCGACGTGGAGGGCGTCGCTGACGAGGTCGCCTGGGAGGAGGAACAGACGGAGCGGTGTCATGAGGCCCCTTAAGGTCTATGTGTAATCCATCTTATGGGCGCGCGGATCTTGAAAAGCAATATATAATATGTATCTTTAATCCATGCGTCTGACCGTCCTGACTGACTACTCTCTCCGCATGCTAATCCACCTGGCGGTGAAGCCGGGCGGAAGGGCGACCATCGCCGAGGTGGCGGCCGCCTATGGCATCTCGGAGGCGCATCTGATGAAGGTCGCGCATCTGCTGGGGCAGTCGGGCCATGTGAACACCGTGCGCGGCCGCGGCGGCGGGCTCGCACTGGGGCGGCCCGCAACCGAGATCACGGTCGGCGAGGTGGTGCGGCAGATGGAACCGGATATGGCGCTCGTACCGTGCCTGGCGGGCGGCTCCTGCGCCATCGTGCCGGCCTGTCGCCTGAAGCGGACGATGCATGAAGCGCGCGCAGCCTTCCTTGCGGTGCTGGACGCGACAACGGTCGCTGACCTCGCGCAATCGGAAGGCCATTTGCAAGAACTGCTGGGCATCGCGGCATGAACGGGCGCACACGGTCGACATTGCGCAGGGGGCGTTGCGTGATGCTAAACGCGATCCAGGCATGAGGATGCATCGATGATTGCTTCACTCAGCATTCCTGAGCGTCAGGTCGGGCTGATGCTCACGATCGGCGTGGCGATACTGGGCCTCGTCATGCTGGGAGCCGCCAAGGAAGGGCCCATGGCGGTGCATGGGGCGATGGCGCTGTTGCTCGGTATCGTGCTTGCCTTTGCGCTCATCGGTTCGCTGTTCGAGCCGGATGCGCCAGGCGGGCGAGCGGCGCGCTACTACGACGAACCGACCCGCTTCGGGCTCATGTTGACGCTCATCTGGGGCGTGGTTGCGATGAGCGTCGGCGTGTGGGTCGCGGCCCTGCTCTATTGGCCGGAAGCGACGCCGCTCTGGCCCGCTACCAGCTTCGGCCGATTACGGCCGGTGCACACCACCGGCGTGATATTTGGCTTCGGCGGCAACGCGCTTATCGCCACCTCGCTGCATGTTCTTCAACGCACGTCGCGGGCGCGTCTGGCGGACTCCGTATCGCCGTGGTTCGTGCTGATCGGGTACAATCTATTCTGCGTCTGGGCGGTGACCGGCTATCTGATGGGCAGCACGCAGTCCAAGGAATACGCCGAAGCCGAGTGGTATGCGGACATCTGGCTCGTGGTGGTCTGGGTCACCTATCTGGTGCTCTATCTCCGCACGCTCGCGCGTCGCAACGAACCGCACATCTACGTCGCGAACTGGTACTATTTAGCCTTCATCCTGGTGGTGGCGATGCTGCATGTCGTCAACAACATCGCGCTGCCCGTCAGCTTCGCAGGCGCGCGGAGCTTCCCTGTCTGGTCCGGCGTACAGGACGCCATGGTGCAGTGGTGGTATGGGCACAACGCTGTGGCGTTCTTCCTGACCGCAGGCTTTCTCGGGATGCTCTATTACTTCCTACCGGTGCGCGCCGAGCGGCCGATCTGGTCGTACCGGCTGTCCATCGTCAGCTTCTGGGGCATTGTCTTCTTCTACGTCTGGGTTGGTTCACACCATCTCCATTACACAGCCCTGCCCTATTGGGTGCAGACGCTGGGCATGACGTTTTCCGTCATGCTGCTCGTGCCCTCCTGGGCCTCGGCGGGCAATGCGATCGCGACCTTGAACGGCGCCTGGCACAAGGTGCGCGATGACGCGACGCTGCGCTTCATGTTCGTCGCAGCAGTGTTCTACGGACTCTCGACTTTCGAGGGCTCGTTCCTGGCGATCCGTCCTGTCAATTCTCTTTCCCACTACACGGATTGGACGGTCGGGCATGTGCATTCCGGCACGCTGGGCTGGGTGGCGATGATCATCTTCGGCGCCATCTACACGCTGGTGCCGCAGCTGTCCGGACGGGCGACGATGGCCTGGCCGAAGGCGATCGAATGGCACTTCTGGCTCTCGATCGCAGGCACGCTCATCTATGTCGTCTCGATGTGGAATGCCGGCATTACCCAAGGATTGATGTGGCGGACCTACGACGCCAATGGTGGTCTCGCCTACAGCTTCCTGGAATCGGTGATGGCGATGGCTCCCTATTATCTGCTGCGTACGATCGGCGGGGCGCTGTTTCTCGCCGGCACTGTCCTGTGCGCCCTTAACGTCCGCGCGACGATGATCGCGACCCCCGTGGGAGCCGGCGCAACGGACCGCCCGCTTCTCCCCCAGCCGGCGGAGTGATGCGATGCTGAGGCTGCATTACAATCTCGAACGCGTCTCGATGGGCCTGGTCGCGGCCATCATCGTCGCTGCCTCAATCGGCGGGCTGGTGGAGATCGCGCCACTGTTCACCATCGACGAGACGGTCGAGGTGCCGGCCGACCTGCGCCCGCACACGCCGCTCGAACTTGCCGGGCGCGAGATCTACATCCGCGAGGGCTGCTACGCCTGCCACAGCCAGATGATCCGATCCCTGGCCGATGAAATCGACCGCTACGGCCACTATTCTCTCGCCTCGGAATCGGCCTACGACCATCCGATGCTCTGGGGGTCGAAGCGCACCGGCCCGGATCTGGCGCGGGTGGGCGAGAAGTACTCGGACGTCTGGCATGCCGCGCATCTTGTGAATCCGCGAGCCGTCGTACCGGCCTCCATCATGCCAGCCTATCCGTGGCTGGCGGCCACGCCGCTCAATATCTCGACCCTTTCGGCGCAGTTGGCGACGCTCGCGCGGCTTGGCGTCCCTTATTCGCCGGAGAGGATCGCCAACGCCGCCGCGGACGCGTTGGCGCAGGCGCGCCCCGACAGCGCGGACGGAGCGGGCTTCGTGGCGCGCTATGGCGATCGCGTGGCCGTCCGCCCATTCGGCGGCGACCTGGCGCGACTGACGGAAATGGATGCTGTCATCGCCTACCTGCAATCTCTCGGCCGGCTCACCACGGCGCCCTACGTTCCACAGTAGCCAGGGGAGACCGCAATGGCGCACGACACGTTGGTGTTCATCGCCAAGACCTTTGGCCTGATCTGGATGATGGGGTTCTTCGCCGTCGTCGTGGTGCTGGCCTATCGGCCAAGCCGCAAGGCGGCGCATGAGCGGATCGGGCGTTCGATCCTCATCGACAGCGGCAGACCGGAACACGTCCCGTGACCGCCGACCAGCATCACGGCGCCGAGGTCGATCCCGCCACAGGCTACGAGACGACCGGCCATGACTGGAATGGCATCCGGGAACTCAACACGCCCTTTCCGCGGATCGTCATCTGGGCGCTGGCGCTGACCTTCCTGTATTCGGTGATCGCCTGGATCCTTCTGCCGGCCTGGCCGATCGGGCGCGATTTCACGCGCGGTGTCCTCGGTCTCGACCAGCGACAGGTCGCAATGCAGGGCTATGTGGCGTTGGAGCGGGGCCGCGATGATTGGATGGCGCCGTTTGCGGCAGGCAATCTCGATGCGCTCGCTGCCGACCCGGCATTGATGGCGCGCGCGATGCCCGCGGCGCAGCGGCTCTTTGCCGACAATTGCGCCGCCTGCCACGGAACCCACGGCACGGGAGGCCCCGGCTTTCCTGACCTGACCGATGTCAACTGGCTGTGGGGTGGCTCGCCGGACACGATCGCCGAGACGCTGCGCGTCGGCATCAACAGCTCGCATCCCGACACCCGTGTCTCCCAGATGCCTGCCTTTGGCCGCGACGGCATCCTGTCACGCGAGGCGGTGCAGGCCGTTGCCGACTACGTGCTCGCGCTGCCGGGCAGCGCGGCCGACCCACAAAGCGCCGGCGCGCAGGTATTCGCGGAGAACTGCGTCGCCTGCCATGGGGAGAACGGAAGCGGCGGCCTCGGGACCGGTGCGCCATCGCTCGTCGGCGCCCGCTGGATCTACGGTGGCGACAGGGCTAAAATCCTCGCCACGATCCATGGCGGCCGGCAGGGGGTGATGCCGTCCTGGGCAGGCCGGCTGAGCGCGGCCGAGATCAACCTCCTCGCGGTCTACGTCGCCCGTCTCGGTGCAAACAACCAGCACGCGGAGGCACCATGATCCGTCCGCGTGCGCAGAAGCATCTCGCCATCCTGACCGCCGCGATCGTCATAGGCCTGATCCTGGCGGCAAATGCCCATCTCGTCACGGTGGCCGTCACGTCAATGCCCGACTGCGTGCAGCCGTCGCCCGGCAAGGCGCCGGCGCGCTCCGTCTGCTGAAAGGAGGCCCGATGCTGCGGCCGTTGCCGACCCTCAATCCGCCCCGGCGCCCGCCCTTGGCATTCGCGCGGCACCTTCCGGCAAGCGCGGCGTTCGGCTGGCTGGCGGCAGGCTGGGCGGACTACCGAGCGGCGCCAGGACCGAGCCTAGCCTACGGGCTGTTCCTGCTGACGCTGTCGCTGGCCCTGCTCGCGGTGCTCCATGCGGTCGGGCTGCTCTATCTCGCGCTTCCGGCGATTGCCGGCTTCCTGATCGTGGGGCCGTTTCTGGCGCTCGGGCTCTATGCAAAGAGCAGCGCCCGCATGAAAGGTGACGCACTCAGCCTGCGCGGGATGGTCTTGGTACGTCCGGCATCCGGCGCGCAGATCGCCTATGCGGGGCTGATGCTCGGCCTGCTGGTGCTGTTCTGGCTTCGCGCGGCCGACCTACTTTACGCGTTGTTCTTTGGGCTCGCGCCGTTTCCAGGGGCGGTGGAGGCATTTGGAAACGTCCTGGCTACACCACAGGGCTGGGCCTTGATCGGCGTCGGAAGCGCGGTTGGCGGGCTTTTCGCCGCCTTCGCTTTCGCCATTAGCCTGTTCTCGATTCCGATGATGTTGGCCGAGCGCCGGGATGCGCTGACCGCCATGGGCATGAGCTTCGCGATGACGGTCCAGAACCTGAGGCCGGCCCTCGCATGGGGTGCGATCGTCGCCGCTGGCTTGGCGTTGTCGGCTGCGACGGGACTGCTCGCGCTCATCATCGTGTTTCCGGTGCTTGGGTACGGCACGTGGCACGCCTGGTGTGCGATTGGCGCCGGGAATGCCCGGTCGTGACCTCGTTCGGCCTGATGCCGATGTCGATCGGCTTCGGTCTTGTGGGCCATGGCGCTTCTTTTGAGCGCTGGAGCACGGCCCGGTCGACGATGCGGAAATCACCGCATCGCGGATCCTGTTCACCGAGACGCATTCAGACCGCCCGCCTCACCCCAAAGGACACCACCATGGATAATTGGCTGCCAACGCTCATGACGGCGACACCGACGGAGGGCTTTGAACTTGCGATCAAGCTCTCCCGCATGACCATCAAATCCACGCAACCCGACGCAGCTGTGCGCGACCGGCTGCGTCCAGACTATGCCGAGGACGCGGGCTCGTTGATTGCTGTCTCGCAGGTCGTGGCGACGAACTTCGCGACCATTGCGGCCGCCAATGGCCACTGGCGTGGGTCATGACGCGCGCCGTTCGCATTGATGGTGAGGACTTCGTCGTTGATGCAAACGATCTCGCCACCGCATTTGGCATGGGCGCGGCCGAAGTTTTCGGCAAATTGCAGGCGGGCCTCCTGACGAGCCGATGCGAGAAGGGCATCGGCGAACATGCCGGGCGCCATCGCCTGATTTTTTCGCACGAGGGGCGCGTCCTGCGGCTAACGGTGGACGCTGACGGCGCTATCCTTTCCCGCGTGACGCATGCACCCCCGCCGCCCGACCGCCGATGCGAGAAGGCCGGGTCCTAGGCCAGAGGCGGCCGATGTGACGAGTGGTACCGGAGCACTGCCATCACGCCCCTTTGGGGCGGAACGCCGCGCAGATCGCGGGGTTGGTCTCCAGCCGCGGCCCCCCGATCAGGTCGATGCAGTAAGGTATGGCGGGGAAGACCGCATCAAGGCATTCGGCAATGGCAGAAGGTTTGCCTGGCAGGTTGACGATCAGGCTGCGCCCGCGCGTGCCGGCAGTCTGACGGGACAAGATCGCGGTCGGCACGGCACGGAGCGAAACGGCGCGCATCCGTTCGCCGAAGCCTGGCAGCATCCGGTCGCAGACGGCCTCCGTCGCGTCCGGCGTCACGTCACGCGGGGCAGGCCCGGTGCCGCCGGTGGTGACGATCAGTGCACAGGATTCGACGTCGACCAGCGTGACCAGCGCCGCCTCGATCAGCGGCTGCTCATCCGGCACCATGCGGCGAACCGCAATCCAGGGCGTGGCAAGGATGCGCGCCAGCGCGGCTTCGATGCCTGGGCCGCCCTCATCCCGATAGATACCGCGGAAGGCGCGGTCGCTCACGGTGACCACGCCGACCGGCACCATCGCGTTCATGCGCCGAAGCGCGGGAACAGCACGTTGTTCTCGAGGTGGATGTGCTGCGTCAGGTCCTCGGCGAAATGCGCGGTGCCGGCATAGAGGGCGCGCCAGGAATTGCAGGCGTCCTCGGGCGGCTCGTGGGCGTGCGTGATCGCCGCGAGCTGGCGCAGGCGGGCGCCGTGGTCGTCGTGCTCGTCGCGCATCAACGCCATCGCGATCGTCGGCCCGTGGCCGACGCGCAGCATGGGGAACAGACCCTGCTCCTCCTTCTGCATGTGCTCCCCCATCTCCCATTCGATCCGCGTGAGCAGGTCGGCCAGGCCGCGCGGCACGTCGGGGTGGTCGCGGTGCACGGCCTCGACCCGGCGCGCGAGGCGGACCAGCTCAGGAACCTGTGCGCGGTGCACCAAGTGGTAGCGGGCGATGATGTGGTCGATCAGCGCGCCGGTCTCCTCTGGCGCCTCGGGCGCGCCTGGGGCGAGCGCGGCGAGCTCGGCCTCGATGGCGGTCAATGCCTCGGGCGCGACAGCATCAACTAATCGTACCGCGCCGCCGCAGCAGAAATCCAGGCTGCGGCGTCGGAAGACAGCGGTGGCGCCGGGCAGGGCAGCGGCAATCTCGCCGATCTGGCGGGTGGCGAAGCCGGGGGCGGTGGCGGCACTCATGCGGGGGACTCCTGTCTGGTCCGTTGTGGCAGGGGAAGCGGGATCAGCCCCACTTCGAGACTGGCGGCGATGCGGCGCGCGCGTTCCATCAGGGGTGCGGCGCCGGCCGGCGGCAGGCACGCCGCGGAGGCTTCCTCGAACAGCGCCAGCCAGCGGGCGAATTGCGCGGTGCCGAGGCCGAGATGCGCATGCACCTGCATCGGCTGGCCATGATGGGTGCCGGTCATCAGCGCGACCGAGGACCAGAACCGCGTGAGGCGGGCGATATGCGCGCCCAATCTGCCACGCCGGCGAAGGCTGCACCGAGCAGAGGGTCCAGTCTCGCCGCGCCATAGAACATCCGCTGGAAGACTGCGAGGGTCGCCGTGTCGAGGCCGGTCGCGGCGCGCAGACATTGGCTGAGGGCGGCGCGGCGTGAGGGGGTCTCGGGGTGCGCGGTCAATGTGGTGTCTCCGATACCAATTAAGATCGGGCGGAATTGTGGTATCGTCAATGCCAATATTCGCAGACCCTGCCGACGACGCAGAGCCCTGAGGGACGGAGCCTACGTCCATGATCTGGTCGAAGAGGCTGTTGCTCCTGCCGCTCCTGCTGTTCGAGCCGGAATGGCGCGCGCTGACCGGGCGGGCAGCGCTCGGGCGCGTGTTCTGGGTTTATGGCGTATTGGTCAGCGCTGGCTTGGCGCTGCTGTTCCTGCTGGCGCGGGAGGCCGGGCGCGCCGATCTGCAGCAGATCCTGCTCATCCTCTTTCTCGCCTACACCACCGCGATCCTGGTCGCGGTGTGGCGGTGCGCCGAGTATGCGGCCGCACCATGGGGCATCATCGCGCGCGCGCTCACCGTGGCCTGGGCGCTCAACACGCTGCTGCTGCTGCTGTTTCTCCAGATTGAGCTGATCGAGCTATGGGCGGGAGGCAGCGCATCATGACCACACTCACGCATGCGACGCCGACGAGCTCAGCCTTCGGCACCCTGGTCGCGGAGACGGCGCGCGATCTGTTCCCCGGGTATTTCGCGCTGGTCATGGCAACAGGCGTCGTCTCGATCGCCTGCCACCTGCTCGGCCTGCGGCTGATCGCCTTGCCGCTCGTGGGCATCGCCTGGGCGGCTTATCTGGTGCTCTGGGGACTGACGCTCGCGCGGCTCGTGTTGTTCCCGCGCCGCATCGTCGAAGACCTGTCGAACCACCAGCGCGCGCCCGGCTTCTTCACCGTGGTCGCGGGCACCTGCGTGCTCGGCACGCAGACAGCGGTCGTCGCCGGTGCGGAGGGTGTCGCTGCTTGGCTCTGGTATCTCGGCGTCGGGTTGTGGTTCGTGGTGATGTACGCCTTCTTGACCGCGGTCACGATCCGCGCACGCAAGCCCACGCTGTCGGTCGGCATCAACGGCGCCTGGCTGATCGCGGCGGTCGCGACGCAATCCGTCGTGGTGCTGAAGGGCACGCTGGGTGCCGCCGCGCCACCACCGCCCGAGGTGCAATTCCTCTGCCTCGCCTTCTTCATGATCGGCTGCATGCTCTACCTCGCGATCATCCCGCTGATCTTCTATCGCCTCACCTTCATACGGCTCAGCGCGGTGGATTTCGGCCCGCCCTACTGGATCAACATGGGCGCGGTGGCGATCACCACGCTGGCAGGCTCGATTCTGCTGCTGCGCAGCGCCAGTTGGCCGCTGTTGGCGGATTTCGTACCCTTCCTACGCGGCTTCACGCTGTTCTTCTGGGCGGCGGCGACCTGGTGGATACCCTTCCTCATCGCGCTCACGCTCTGGCGTTACCTGGTGCGGCGGGAACCGCTGCGCTACGAGCCGACCCTGTGGGGAATGGTCTTCCCGCTCGGCATGTACACGACCGGCACGCTGCAATTGTCGCGCGCGCTGGACCTGCCCTTCCTGGCGGCGGTGCCGGCCGTTTTCATCTACCTCGCGCTCCTCGCCTGGGGGCTGACCTTTCTGGGCCTGCTGGGGCGGATCGGCGGCACGCTGCTGCGGGCGAACCGGCGGGCGTGACATGGTGCGCGGAAAGAGGTTTTTTACCTCCAATTCAAGGATCTGGAATGCGCCTGCTCGCCTCCACCGACTTCGCGCTACGCGTCCTGCTGACCCTGGGGGAGGCCCCGGCGCGCCGGCGCTCGACCGAGGAACTGGCAGTCGGCATCGGCGTGCCGCGCAACCACGTGCAGAAGATCGTGCAGGACCTGGCCGCGGCAGGGCTGGTGCGGACCCAGCGCGGCGCGGGCGGCGGCGTGGTGTTGGCCCGCCCACCGGAGGCGATTCGCATTGGCGAGGTGGTGCGTCGGCTCGAGGCGGACCAGGCGCTGGTGGAATGCTTCCGCGCCGATGGCGGGGCCTGTTGTTTCTCGCCGAGTTGCCGGCTGGCGGGCGTGCTGGGGCGAGCGCAGGACCGTTTCATGGCTTTCCTGGATGCGACGACGCTGGAAGACTGTTTGGGCGTCTCACCACATATAGTGGCTGAATAGGTGTGATTAATACCATATAATGGACCATACCGAGTCGCGCTCCTCGCGGCCGGAGTGGAAGGTTGCCCATGGACGGCTTGCTCGCTGGCGCGCATTGGCGTCGCAAAGGCTTCCCTTTGGCCGGTGCCGGCTTCGGCGAGGCACCTCTACCTGCCCGTACCGTCGACCCTGGCATGGGGCTGGCCGTGGCGCGTCGTACCGTCTTCCGCCCGGAAGATGCGGAGGATTTCGGCCGCGTCGCTGACCGCGTCGCCGCCGGCAACATGGCGTTGCTTGGCGCGCGCGCGGATGCCGCAGAACAGGCGCGGCTGCGCAACGCCATCGCCACCGGCGCGCTGATCACGTCCGGGCGCCACCTCCAGCATGGCGATGCGGCGCAGCCGGGCCGCAACATGGAGGTGTTCACCAACTGCGCGACGGCCATCACCTCCTTCGCGCTGTTCTACTTGCTGCTGAATGGCAGCGGCGTCGGCCGCGCCTATGACGACGAGTTGGTCGCGATTGACTGGGGCCAGGCACCGCGCCTCCTGCTGCACCTCTCCCCGGACCATCCGAACTTTCCCGATTCGCGCGCTGAGATTCATCACTTCGGTGCGGAGTTCGGCCTGCTGCCTTGGGGCACCACGCTCGCCGCGATGGGCGAGGCGCAGGAAGCCGACATCCGCGGCTATGTCACCCGAGAGATCCTGCGCGACGCAACCGCGGCGCCGGCCGGCGCCATGCGCCACAACATCGCCGACAGCCGCGAAGGCTGGGGAAAGGCGGTGGAGCTGCTCGAGAGCCTGGCCTTCGCCGGTGCGGCCGGCCGCACATTGCTACTGGATTTCTCGGCCATCCGCCCCTGCGGCGCGCCGATCGCCGGCATGCAGGGACGCCCGGCCTCCGGCCCGCTTTCCCTGCTGCGTGCCTTCCTCAACCTGCGCCAGCGTGTGATCGAGCCGGCACGTCACCGCAGCCCTGCCGACGAGGCGCCGGCGCCCTGGGAGCAGGCGCTGCTGGTGGACCACCACCTCTCGGTCGAGGTGCAGGTGGGCGGCGCGCGCCGCGCCGCGCGCATGGCGACCAAGTCCTGGCGCGATCCGGGCATCTTCCGCTTCATCCGCCTGAAGGCCGAAGGTGGGCTCTGGACGGCCAACAACTCAGTCATGGTGGATGCGACGTTCTGGGAAGGTGTAAGCGCCGCGCGCGCCGGCAGCGACGCACCGCTCGACCGCCATGCGCTGGCGGTCTTCGAGGAAGCCACCGCCTGTGGCTACATCAATGGCGAACCCGGTTTCATCAACGGTGATCGTCTGGAAGACCTCCGCACGGGCACCGCCTGGGCCAAGCCGGTGCATGAGGACGGGCGCGACGTGCGCTCCGCCCGCTACGCTGCCGACCATGCAGTGCCCCTGCTGGCCGAACTCGCGCGCCGCGCGGCGCAGGCGCGCTTCCCGGCCACCACCAATCCGTGCGGGGAGATCACGCTGCATGTAACCGGCGGCTATTGCGTGATCGCGGATTTCGCGCCGCTGCTCGCCTGCCCGAACGATCTCACGGCGATGGTGCCGGGCGAGGTGCCGGAAGATATCGCGGCTGACTGGGATGCCCGGGCCGAGGACAGCGTGCGTCTGGGCGTGCGCTTCCTGATGCGCGCGAATCTGATGGATGCCCTCTACGCCGATGAGGTTAGACGCACGAACCGCATGGGCATCGGGCCCACGGGCCTGCACGAATGGGCCTGGATGCGCTGGGGCTTTGGCTTCGAGGACCTGCTGGACAAGGAGCGGAGCGCCCCTTTCTGGGAGACACTCGCGCACCTGTCCGAGGCGGCGAAACAGGAAGGCATTGCCTACGCCGCGGAACTCGGCCTGCCGGCGCCCTTCACCATCACCACGGTCAAACCGGCCGGCACCACCAGCAAGCTGTTCGGCCTGACCGAGGGCGCGCATCTGCCGGCGCGCCGCCAGTATCTGCGCTGGGTGCAGTTCAAGGGCGTGAAGAGCGAGGCCGGCTGGGCGCGCGACGCCGACCCGCTGTTGGGCGATTACGAGGCGCGCGGCTATCCGGTGCGCAGCCTGCAGAGCTTCCCGGGCATGTCGATCGTCGGCTTCCCGACCCTGCCGCTGATCCAGCGCCTCGGCATCGGCGACCGCCTCGTCACCGCGCCGCAGGCAAGCCCGACGCAGCAATACCGCTGGCTCGGCCTGCTTGAACGCCACTGGATCGGCGCCGAGCGCGGCAACCAGGTGAGCTACACGCTGAAGATCTTCACAGACCGGTACGACCTCGATGCGTTCCGCGACCTGGTGCTGCGCCACCAGCCGGAGATCCGCTGCTGTGCCATCCTGCCTAGCCGCCCTGATAGCGAGCTTGGCTACGAATATCTGCCGGAAGAGGAGGTGCCCGCCGCTCGCTTCGCGGCGATCGTGGACGGCATCGAGGATTCTGCGCTGCACGAGGCGGTGGACATGGCGCACCTCGCCTGCGCATCGGGGGTGTGTCCGCTTTGATTGCCCCCGGTGGGTGCCGCTCGGGTTCGGCCGAGCGACGCGCACCGGTTCAGCCGCGCCGCGGTCGGCACGACGGGCACGCGACCCTCAACGGCCGAATCATCGTCACCGAGGTGCCTGACGAGCCCATGTCTGCCGGGCCGTCGCTGGAGAGCCTGGCCGGTGCGGTGCAGGTCATCGCCGAGCGAGTCGACATTGACAAGGTTGAGGCCAAAACACTGATCCGGCAGCCGCGCTCGCCCGCCCCGCCAGGCATACTAACCGGCCGAAAGCCTGACTCTGGGGCTTGAGCCGAGGCGGGCCGGCGTGATTCATCGGCAGGCATGGCATCGAGAGGTCGCCATGCCCGCCCTGCTGATCCGCGATGATGTCGAGCCTGTTGAGCTGCTTCGGCTGGCCAAGGTCGAACGTGACACGCGGGTTGCCCGGCGGCTGCTGGCCATCCCTGGTGCTGGCGACCAAAGAGGTCTCGCTGCTCGCTGGGCCGGCATGGGCGATGCACTGGCCGCATCTGCAGGGCGCCGGCGCATTGGCGTTGATGATCCTGGCGGTGATGACGCGGGCCGCGCTCGGCTATACCGGGCGGGATATGGTGGCCGCACCGGCGATCGCGACGGCCTATGTGCTGCTGCCACTCGCCGCATTGGCGCGCCTTCGGGCACTCCCTGACCGAGGACGCGCTGCTGCCGCTGGCGGCGGCAGTGACGCTGTGGCTTGCGACCTTCATCCTGTTCCTCGCCGTCTATGCGCCGATGCTGATGCGCTCACGACCTGACGGCAAACCCGGATGATGGCTGGGACGGCATGGCCGATGCGGGGCGAGGCCCACCAGGCAGGAAACCTGCACTCAATCGGCAATGAATCTCGCTTGATCGCGATTGGCCTGCGGATCAGCCTGCGCATGCCGACGCCGCAGTGGAGCGCCGCGACGATCGGCTAGAGAAACCGGCCAGGCCGGGGTGCCGCATCCGGCCTGATGACAAGCCTTGAAGGAGGCGACCAATATCCCGAAGGCTTTCGCTCCATCCGCTGTATTTTCACCGAAGGCGCGGAGCGCCGGCCACGCGGCCGTCACGCTTCGGCGCACCACAACCCGATGAGGTCCTTCCATGTCACGCCCGATCCAAGCACTGGCCGCCATGCTGCTTCTCTCCGTCGCGCCCGCCATGGCGCAGGAAGCCGCCGGCAACGCTGAGGCGGGCCAGAGGGTCTTCAACCAATGCCGGGCCTGCCACACGATCAATAGTGGCGGGCGGGCCATGGTCGGACCCAACCTGTTCGGGATCGTCGGCCGCAGGGCGGGTTCCTTCGAAGGTTTCCGGTATTCCCGGCCGATGCACGAGAAGCACGAGCAGAATTTCGTCTGGAGCGAAGACAACCTGCGCGCCTACATCCGGGATCCTAAAGCTGTCGTGCCGGGTGGCTCCATGTCCTTCCCGGGCCTGCGCAACGACCAACAGATGAACGACTTGATCGCCTATCTGCAGGCACAGCGCTGATTTCCCGCCGTCGGCAGCCACCTCGCGCAGGGTTGCCTGTGCGGGATGGCACTGCAGGCGCCCTCAGTCGCTTGCCTCCATCGCGCCGAGCCGAGCAATGCGGGCGATGGCGCGGTCCGCGTGGGATTGCAGCCGCAGCAGCACGTCTTCCGCCCCTGCCGCGTCGGCGGCCGCGAGGTAGAGTTCGGCAGCCCGTTCGGCGAGTTGCCGCGCTGCCTTGAGGCTCGGTTCATCCGGCATGGCCGCCGCGAGCGGGCCGGGCGATGCTATTTGAGTCCCGACTTCCGCAGCCATGGTCGTGGCCTCGGCCGCGAGGCGCCGCAGCTCCGCCGCCCATCGTGCGAGGGATGGAATTTCGACCAGCGCGGCGAGGCGTGCGGCCAGTTCCTGTTCGATCTCCGCCGCACTGACGGCTTCCGGCTGCGGCGATTGGGCGTGCCCGGCCCGGGCCGCATGAAAGGCGCGCCGACGCTCGCGTCGAAAGATCGCGGCGTGCCGCAGTTCCTCCTTCGCGATCGCCTCCGCGGCCTGGCGGACGGACCGATCCTCGGCCTGTGCCGCAATGTAGGTCCACAGGAGGAACGCGCGTTCCTCATTGCGGACTGCCAAGGACAGCGCCCGGTAGGCGGAGGCGAGCTGCGAGGAGGCAATGCTGCGTGCCTCTTCCTCGTCCACGGATTCTGACGGCCGCCAGCGAAGCCACTTCGCGTCGGGCGCCGTTCCCGTCGCTTCCCGGGACCAGCGCTCGATCGCGTCGGCGTGATGAGCTTCCTCGGCCATCAGGTGCTCGAAGACCGCTGCGACGTCGGGCAGGCCGAGGGCGCGCATTTTCTGAGCGAGCTCGGCGTATTGGGTGGCGGCTTCCGTCTCGAGCGTCATCGCGACTGCGAAGAGCTCAGCGAGTGAGCGTACCGGTCCGGGTGGTTCGACCTTCAACAACGACATCGCGGGCTTCCTTCCTCCGGTCATTCCGAGCATGCTTGATGCAGGTTCTCGGAAAATTCGCATTCCCCATACCAATTTCCCCTGGACGGCTCGGTAGCAAGGTGTATGAGGGGGCTGGTCGTGCATACTGCGGTCAGAAGAAGATCTCTTCATCCTTATCATGCCAGTCATGGCGCTGGGGATAAAAGATGTCGATAGTGTCTCGAATAGATCTTTTCCGTTCCGGCGGCCGTCTTCTATTATGCATTGGCGCTCTATTGGCGCTACTTGTCGCCCCAGCTTCCGCGGCACGTCTCGCCGAATTCCTTTCGGGCGTAGCGCCTTCCGAGATCTTTCCTGGTGCTGACCGCATTGGTTCGCCCGAAGGTGAGCCGCCACTGGCGCCCGCTTATGCCGGCAGCAGGTTGCTCGGCCATGTCTATCTCAATACCGATGTCACCGACGCCACCGGCTATTCCGGCAAGCCGATCCAGTTGCTGGTGGCGATTGATACCGAAGGTGTGATCCGCGGCATCCGGCTGCGGGAGCACAAGGAGCCGATCGTGCTGATCGGCATTCCCGAACAGCGCATCGTGGCGGCGATGAACCGCCTGGTCGGCGCCGCCATGGCGCCGGTCGCGCGCGGGGAGGCGCGTGCGCCCGAGACCGATATCGTCAGCGGCGCGACGGTCACCGTGTTGGTGATGGCCGACAGCGTCGTCCGCTCCGCCGTCCGCCTGATCCGTGCTGGGCGCATCGGTGACGTCGCGCCGCAGGCGGCGACAACCGCCGCGCCCGCAACCCTCGCCCCCGGCCCGGGGGAGGTACGGGACTGGGAGAGCCTGCTCGGCGACGGATCCGTGCGGCGCCTGCATCTCTCGATCGGCGAGGTAAATGAGGCCTATGAGCGCAGCGGCAATGCTCGCGCCGCCGCCAATCCTGAACCCGGCGATCCCGACGACACCTTCATCGAGCTCTTCACCGCGCTGGTGAGCGCGCCGACCATTGGCCGCAGCCTGCTGGGCGACGAGGGCTATGAGCGCCTGGCGCACCACCTCGCGCCCGGGCAGCCGGCCATCCTGGTGGCCGGGCATGGTGTCTATTCGTTCAAGGGCTCCGGCTACGTGCGCGGCGGCATCTTCGACCGGATCGAAGTGGTCCAGGACGGCCGTCCGCTGCGCTTTCGCGATCGCGACCACCGGCGCCTGGGTGACATAGCCGCCGAAGGCGCGCCCCGCCTGCCCGAGATCGCGCTGTTCACCGTGCCGACCGATGCCGGGCTCAATCCCACGGAGCCGTGGAGCCTGCAGTTGCTCGTGCAGCGCGCCATCGGTGCGCG
This sequence comes from Roseomonas alba, assembly GCF_019430885.1. Taxonomy (GTDB): domain Bacteria; phylum Pseudomonadota; class Alphaproteobacteria; order Acetobacterales; family Acetobacteraceae; genus Neoroseomonas; species Neoroseomonas alba. Next base: position 44,161 of record NZ_JAHYBZ010000015.1, read on the forward strand.
GGAGAAGGCATTCCTCAGCTTCGAACTCGGCTACGCCTTGCCCGAGTCCTACATGCTCCGGCCCGCCGTCGTTGCCGCGCCGGCGCCGGCCGCGGCGCCCGTGGTCGCGGCGCCCGCCGTCGAGCGCGATCTCACCGAGGTGCCCCTGTGGGAGCGCATCTGGCAAGCCAAGACCTGGGACATCGCCATCACCGCGATCGCGTTGATGATCCTGACCGGCATCTTCTTCTTCCAGGACCAGCTTGTGCGCCGGCCTGTCCTGTATCGCTGGGTGCGCTACGCCTTTCTCACCTGGACGCTGGTCTGGCTCGGCTGGTACGCGAACGCGCAGCTCTCGGTGGTGAACGTGCTGACCTTCGTCAACGCGCTCGTCACCGGGTTTCGCTGGGAATACTTCCTGGCCGCGCCGCTGATCTTCATCCTCTGGTGCGGCGTGGCGGCGGCGCTGATCTTCTGGGGCCGGGGCGTCTTCTGCGGCTGGCTGTGCCCCTTCGGAGCGTTGCAGGAACTGCTCGCCGCCGTCGCGCAGAAGCTTCGCGTGCCGCAGCTCAGGCTGCCATGGGGCCTGCATGAGCGGCTGTGGCCGATCAAGTACGTCATCTTCCTGGCGCTGCTCGGCATCTCGCTGCATTCGGTCGCCATCGCCGAGCAGATCGCGGAGGTCGAGCCGTTCAAGACCACCATCATCCTGAAGTTCATGCGGGAATGGCCTTTCGTGCTCTATGCCGGAGGGCTGCTCGCCGCAGGGCTCTTCGTCGAGCGCTTCTTCTGCCGCTACCTCTGCCCGCTGGGCGCGGCGCTCGCGATCCCGGGGCGGATGCGCACCTTCGAATGGCTGAAGCGCTGGCGCGAATGCGGCAATCCCTGCCATCGCTGCGCCCATGAATGTCCGGTGCAGAGCATCCATCCCGAGGGCAACATCAATCCCAACGAGTGCATCTACTGCATGCACTGCCAGGAACTTTACCGGGCCGAGGACCGCTGCCCGCATAACATTCAGATCCGCCTCAAGCGCGAGAAGCAAGTCGCGATGAGCGCGGTGCCGCTGCCGGGAGCTAAGGCTCCGAAGACTGTCATTACTCGGAACGGGAAGCCCCAGGACGGCGCACAGGGCGCTTCGTCCACGGCGCCCGCGCCGTGATCAGGAGGAGAATCACATGACCGGCGACGTTGAGGACAAGGGCATGAACCGCCGCAGGCTGCTCGGCACCACCGCCGCGGCCGGTGTGGCGGGCGCCGCGGTCGGCGGTGGCGCGGTTTCGCGCCTCGGCGGGCTGGTCGCGCCGGCGGAGGCGCAGACGCGCCCGCCGCAGCAGGCGCGCCCCGCCGCCCGCCCCACGGCGCAGCGCGCGGAGGTCGGGCCGGGCGAACTCGATGAGTATTACGTATTCTTCTCCTCCGGCCAGAGCGGGGAGGTGCGCATCGTGGGCCTGCCCTCGATGCGCGAGCTGATGCGCGTTCCGGTGTTCAACCGCGACAGCGCCACCGGCTGGGGGCAGACCAACGAGAGCCTCCGTGTGCTCAACGAGGGCCTGACGCCGACGACGCGGGACTACCTGAGCAAGATCGGCAAGACGTCCTACGACGCGGGGGACCTGCACCACCCGCACCTGTCGTTCACCGACGGCACCTATGACGGGCGCTACCTCTACGCCAACGACAAGCTCTCCACGCGCGTCTGCCGCATCCGGCTCGACGTGATGAAGTGCGACAAGATCATCCAGCTGCCGAACCAGCACACGGTCCACGGGCTGCGCGTGCAGAAGTATCCGCGCACCGGCTACGTCTTCTGCAATGGCGAGGACGGGGTGCCGATCCCCAATGACGGCCGCGACCTCGACAAGCCCGCGGAATACCGCTCGGTCTTCAGCGCCGTGAACGGCGACACGATGCAGGTCGCCTGGCAGGTGATCGTCGATGGCAACCTCGACAACGTGGATTGTGACTACCAGGGCAAGTACGCCTTCTCCACCTGCTACAATTCCGAGAACGGCGTGAACCTCGCCGAGATGATGGCGGCGGAGCAGGACTGGGTCGTCATCTTCAACATTCACCGGATCGAGGAAGCGGTGCGGACCGGCCAGGCGCAGATGATCGGCGGCGTACCGGTGGTCGATGGCCGCCACGGTTCGCCCTTCACGCGATATGTGCCGGTCGCCAACAGCCCGCATGGCATCAACACCGCACCGGACGGCATCCATGTCGTGGCGAACGGCAAGCTCTCGCCCACCGTCACGGTGTTCGACGTGCGCAAGTTCGACGACCTGTTCGACGACAAGATCGAGCCGCGCGCCACGGTTGTGGCGGAGCCGGAGCTTGGCCTCGGGCCGCTGCACACCGCCTTCGACGGCAAGGGCAACGCCTATACCACGCTGTTCATCGACAGCCAGATCTGCAAGTGGAACATTGATGCGGCGAAGCGCGCCTTCGCCGGCCAGCAGGCCAACCCGATCATCCAGAAGCTGGATGTCCATTACCAGCCCGGCCACAATCACACCTCCATGGGCCAGACGAAGGAGGCCGATGGGAAGTGGCTGATCAGCCTGAACAAGTTCTCCAAGGACCGCTTCCTGAATGTTGGGCCGCTGAAGCCGGAGAACGACCAGCTGATCGATATCTCGGGCGACCGGATGGTGCTGGTGCATGACGGCCCCAGCTTCGCCGAGCCGCATGACGCGACGATCGTCCACCGCTCCAAGATCAACCCGGTCCACAGCTGGAAGCGCGACGATCCGTTCTTCGCCGAGGCAGTGCGCCAGGCACGCGCCGATGGCGTGGACCTGATGGCCGACAGCAAGGTGGTGCGGGACGGCGACAAGGTGCGCGTCTACATGACATCCCAGGCGCCGCAGTTCGGCCTGGAGCAGTTCCAGGTGCGCCAGGGCGACGAGGTCACCGTCTTCGTCACCAACATCGACGATGTGGAGGACCTGACGCACGGCTTCGCCATCGTGAACTACGGCATCAACATGGAGGTGGCGCCGCAGGCGACCGCGTCCGTCACCTTCAAGGCGGAACAGGCGGGCGTGTACTGGTACTATTGCTCCTGGTTCTGCCACGCCATGCACATGGAGATGAAGGGCCGCATGCTGGTGGAGGCACGCAGCGCGTGATGCCTTGGCACATCATCCCCGGGCTGTTGGTGGCGATCGCGGCTATGGCGGCGCCTGCCGCCCTCGCCGCGCCGCCCGTCGCGCCCGGGGAGGATGTACAGGCGGCGGTGGATGCGACTGAGCCGGGCGGCACGGTGGAACTGCTGCCCGGGCTCCATCGCGGCCCGGTTCGCCTGGAGCGGGCCGTCGCGCTGGCCGGGCGCGACGGCGCGGTGCTGGACGCCGGCGGGCGCGGCAGCGTGGTCTTCGTCACCGGGGAGGGCGCGGCGGTGCGGAACCTGGTGCTGCGGGGCTCGGGTTCCGATCACGTCGCCATGGACAGCGGCGTGTACCTGGAACGCACCGCGCGAGGCGCCCTCGTGGAGGGCAACCAGATCGAGGGCAACCTGTTCGGCGTCTATGTCCATGGCGCGCCGAACGCCGCGGTGCGCACCAACAGGATCACCGGGCGCCGAGACGCGCGCACATCCGAACGTGGCAACGGCGTGACCGTGTGGAACGCGCCGGGCGCAAGGGTGGAAGGCAACGACGTCCGCTATGGGCGCGACGGCATCTTCGTCACCGCGAGCCGGCAGAACGTGTTCGCCGGCAACCGCTTCCGGGACCTGCGCTTCGCGGTGCACTACATGTACACGAACGACAGCGAAGTGCACGGCAATGCCTCGATCGGCAATCATGTCGGCTACGCCATCATGTATTCGCAGCGGCTGCGCGTAACGGGCAATCTCTCGGATGGCGACCGCGACAACGGCATGCTGTTCAACTACGCCAACCAGTCGGAGATCTCCGGCAATCACGTACGCGGCCGCAGCGCATTCCGGGACGAGACCCGCACACCGGAAGCCGCGGAGGACCGGGAGCACGCGGCCCTCGCCACGCCCGAGGTCGACGGCGCACACCCCGGCAAGTGCGTCTTCATCTACAATTCCAACCGCAACCGCTTTGTCGGCAATCGCTTCGAGGCCTGCGGCATCGGAGTGCATTTCACCGCCGGGTCGGAGGGCAACACCATCACCGGCAACGCCTTCATCGCCAATCGCACGCAGGTGAAATACGTCGGCACGCGCCACCTCGACTGGTCGCGCGACGGCCGCGGCAATTACTGGTCCGACAATCCGGCCTTCGACCTCGACCGCGACGGCATCGCCGATGCCGCCTACCGGCCAAACAACCTCGTGGACCGCGTGCTCTGGACCGCGCCGCGCGCGAAGATCCTGTTGAACAGCCCCGCGGTGCAGGTGCTGCGCTGGGCGCAGTCGCAGTTCCCCGCGATCCTGCCGGGCGGCGTGGTGGACAGCCATCCGCTCGCGGTCGCACCGCCCGCGCCCGATGCCGCGCCCGGGTGGCGGCCATGAGCGCGGACGCGCCGGCCATTGCGCTGGACCAGGTGGCGAAGCGCTACAGCAAGGTGGAAGCAGTGCGCGACGTTTCCTTCATCCTGCCGCAGGGCGTGCTGGCTGCGTTGGTGGGCCACAACGGCGCCGGCAAGACTACGCTGATGAAGATGATGCTGGGTCTCGCGCGCCCGACTGCGGGGCGGATGCTGGTGCTTGGCCTCGACCCCTCCGCGGGGGGGATCGAGGCGCGCCGGCAGCTCGGCTGCCTGCCGGAGAACGTCACCTTCAACGCGGCCCTGACGGGGCGCGAGATGATCCGCTTTTTCGCCCGTCTGAAGGGCGAATCCACCAAGGCCGCGGACGGGCTGCTGGAGCGCGTCGGCCTCGGCGCGGCGGCGGGGCGCAGGATCGGCACCTATTCGAAGGGCATGCGCCAGCGCCTTGGCCTAGCGCAGGCTTTGCTCGGTTCGCCACGACTGCTGCTGCTGGACGAGCCGACGACGGGGCTCGACCCCGAGGTGCGCCAGGGCTTCTGGAGCATCCTGGCCGAGTTCGTCGCGCGCGGGACGACCGTGCTGCTGTCCTCCCACGCCCTCGAGGAACTCGAGGGGAAGGCCGAGCGGGTGATCATCCTGGACCGGGGCCGCGTCGTCGCGGACGGCGCCATGGATGAACTGCGCCGTCTCGCGCGGCTGCCGGTGCGCATACGCGTCCGGCTGGCAGCGGGTGCGTCGCGCGATTGGCTTCCGCCCGATGCCGTGGTGCTGCAGAACGGCGACGCCTGCGAGGTCGAGATGGCCTGCGCGCCGGAGGAGAAGATGGAGCTGCTGCGCCGCGTGACAATCCAAGGCCGCGCGACCGACCTCAACCTGCTACCGCCGACGCTCGACGAGCTCTACGCTCATTTCCTCCAGGGGCGTTCTGATCAGAAGGCGCGGCCATGAAGGGCCTGCTGCTGGTCACCGGCAAGGAGATCCGCGAGGGCATGCGCAACCGCTGGGTAGTGGCGGCGACGCTGCTGCTGGCGACGCTCGCGCTGACCCTGGCCTTCCTCGGCGCGGCGCCGGCCGGGCGTGTCGGCGCCGGCGCGCTGGAGGTCGTGGTGGTGAGCCTCTCCAGCCTCTCGATATTCCTGCTGCCGCTGATCGCGCTGCTGATCTCCCACGACGCCATCGTGGGCGAGATGGAACGGGGCACCATGCTGCTGCTGCTGAGCTATCCGCTGACGCGCTGGCAGGTGGTGGTCGGCAAGTTCCTCGGTCATGTCGTCATCCTCGGCGTGGCCACGCTGGTCGGCTACGGCGCGGCGGCGGTTGCGCTCGCGGTGGCGGGGGAGGCGATCGCCGCGGACAGCTGGCGTGCCTTCGCGCTGATGATCGGCTCCACCGTGCTGCTCGGCGCGGCCTTCGTGGCGCTCGGCACCTTCGTCAGCGCGATGGTGGAAGCGCGCGGCACGGCGGCCGGGATCGCGGTCGGCCTGTGGCTGCTTTCGGTGCTGATCTGGGACATGGCGTTGCTTGGGATGCTGGTGGCGGACCAGGGGCAGACCATCGGTGCCGCGATGCTCGATGCGTTGCTGCTGCTCAATCCGGCCGACGCCTATAGACTGTTCAACCTGGCGGGGCTGCCGAATGTCGGCCAGCTCTCGGGCATGGGGGGGATCGTCGAGGGAAGCGGTCTCTCGGCGCCTGTGCTGCTGGGCGCCCTCAGCGCCTGGGTGCTGGTCCCGTTGGCCGGTGCCGTCGCCGTCTTTGCTCGGAGGGAATTATGAAACCTCTGCTTCCCGTTCTCGGCCTGTTCGCCGCACTGCTCGTTGGCGGCTGCGACAACAAGGAAAGCGCCGCCAACGCGCCGCCGCCCGTCGCGTTGACCGCCGAGGCGATCGGCCATTACTGCGGCATGGCGCTGGTGGAACATCCGGGGCCGAAGGGACAGATTCTGCTGCGCGGCAGCGACCGTCCCGTCTGGTTCTCCTCGGCGCGGGACGCGATCGCCTTCACCATGCTGGCCGAGGAGGCGAAGACGCTGCGCGCAATCTACGTCTCCGACATGGGCCGGGCCGAGACCTGGGACCAGCCCGGCGCGACCAACTGGGTGGAGGCGCGGCGCGCCCATTTCGTGGTCGGTAGCGACCGCCGCGGCGGCATGGGCGCGGAGGAGGCGGTGCCCTTCGGCGACCGTCAGGTCGCGGAGCGCTTCGCCACCGAGCATGGCGGCCGGGTGCTGGCCTTCACGCAGATCCCCCGCGACTGGGTGCTCGGCGGAGAGGACGCCCCGACCCCCGCACTGAGTAGTCCGGCAGCGTCACGTCACACCCATTGAGGCAGTGAGGCCATGCAGCGTCGCCTGTCCCGTCGTCGCGTCCTCGCCATCGCCGCCGTCGCGGCCGGGCTGCCGCTGCCGGGAGCGGTGGAGGAGGCCCCGGATGCGCCACTGATCACCTGGACGGGGCAGGTTCTCGGTGCTGTCGGCAGCATCTCCCTGCGCCACCCGGACCCCGCGACGGCCGAGCGCATCGTCGCCCGTTCCGTGGCGGAGCTTCACCGGCTAGAGGCCATGTTCAGCCTCTACCGCCCCGACAGCCTGCTGGTCGAGTTGAACCGGCGGGGCGTGCTGGCCGCGCCCCCGCCGGAGATGCGGCAGATTCTCGATGCCGCGCTTCATGTCGCGTCGCTGACGGGGGGGGTCTTCGATCCAACGGTGCAGCCAGTTTGGCACCTCTACTGCGCGCATTTCACGCGGCGCGAGGCCGATCCGGCGGGGCCGCCGCCGGCAGCCGTCGCCGAGGCGCTGGACCGTGTCGGCCATCGGTACCTGCGCGTCGGGCCGGATTCGATCCTTTTCGCGCGGCGCGGCATGGCGGTCACGTTGAACGGCATCGCGCAGGGGTACATCACGGACCGCGTTGTGGATCTCCTTCGCGAGGAAGGTATTGGCCACACCCTGGTCGACATGGGCGAGGCGCGCGCCCTCGGCACCCAATCGGCGGTGCGACCCTGGCGGGCCGCGCTGGCGGATCCCGTTGGGCCGGAGCGCCCCTGGAAGACGCTGGACCTGGTGGATCGTGCATTGGCGTCTTCGGGCGATGACGGATTCGTCTTCGATGTGACCGGCCGTTTCACACACCTGCTTGACCCACGCACGGGGCTCAGCCCCAGGCGATACAGGGCCGTGTCCGTCCTGGCACCCGAGGCGACGACAGCGGACGCGCTCTCCACCGCCTTTGCGCTGCTGCCGGAGGACATGATCGCCTCGACGCTGGTCGGCCTGCCGACGGTCGAGGCTCATCTTCTGCGCCACGACGGAAGCGAGGTGGCGTTGCGGGGCGGGTGATTGTCGCGTCCCGGCTGGCAGCAGTGTGTCAGACGCCGAACGCCGAGTTGGGATCGTGGAGCGTGAGCCGAGACGGACGCATCGAGTTCACTGACAGCAGCGGCAGTCGGTGGCTTCTCCCGGATGACGGTGTCACGCACCTGGTTTGAATGCGACGCAGTGCAGGGGTTACAGCGCCCGCCTGGATGTCCGGTTGTAGCGAAAGGCGCGCTTGAGTGGATGGCGGCCTTCCTTCATTGTCTCGACGCTGTGATGCGCCAGCCGCGCCGGTCCTCCCCAAACCACAACGTGGCCGTGGAACAGTTCCACGCGCCGAGCGAGCTACGTGCATTTCAGGCCACCCCAGAGAAAGACGGCGGGAAGCCCCAGCGAGACGGACACGATGGGGGCATCGAACCCGCGTTCGTTCTTGTCTTGATGCAAGGTCATCCACGAGGGCACCCCCACCCCCGGCATTCAGGCAGCTCCCGTCGGCCATTTCGATGTCTGGGAGTTGGTCCCGATCCCGGGTGGCGACTTCAGCCTGCTCGCGGGGGCGGCGAACCAGGGCAGCTATGGGCTGATCTGCAGCGACTTCACCTTCGCGGCGGACATCACCGCGATCGACCTGACCTCGGCGACATTCGCACGTTCGAGCGGGAATGCTGCCATCCATCCGCACGTGATGATCGGGTTCTGAACCATGCGCATTGAGCACGCCACCCTCGACGGCACGATCGTTGTCACCGAGGTACCCGACGAGCCCGGTTCGGCCGAGCCGAGCGGGTCCACTGCACCGTCGATCGAGAGTCTCGCCGCCGCGCTGCAGGTGATCGCCGAGCGCGTCGGCATGTCCAAGGCGGAGGTCGAGACGCTCGTCGGGTCGCCGCGCGCCATCGCTTCCGCCGACGAGCTCGGCTGACCACAGCACCGCGGCGGGCGGCCCACTGGCCAACATCGCCGCGACGTTGAACCAAGGTGATTATGCGGCGCGATCCGCCGCATGGGGCTTTACGTGAAGCAGCGGCGGAACGGGCGGCTCGTTACCGTGCCGGGGCTGGTAAACCGGCGTGCGGCGGAGGCCGGGCTGTGGGCGCGCGGAGAGTTCGTCGCCAGCCAGCATATCGCGCCCGCCGCACCGCGCACGGAGGGCGCCGAGGCGCCAAAGCTGGGCGGCTATGCTGCGGCAGCGGCGACCGCAGCACCGGCGCTGCAGCCGCTGGCAGGCGTGCCGGTCTGGATCGGCGTTGCGCTGCTGGTCGCTGTCGCCGGGGTGGCCGTTGCCGTCCTGCTGCGCCGGGAACAGGCTTCGTGATTGCAGCGCTGTGGGCGCGCGTGCGGCGCTGGCCGCGCTCGGTGCCGCGTATCTGGCGGGGCGCCGCCACGGCCGCGATGCCAGTCACGCGGAGGCAGCGCGCGCGGAACAGCGGACGAGGAGGGCAGGGGATGCGGCGGCTCGTGATGCTGAACGCACTGGTGCTGCTGAGCGGCTGCGGCGTGGCAATTTCTGAGCGGCCCTGTCCACGCGTAACGGAATCCCAGTCGAAATCCAGCGCCAGGCTGTGGCGGAACTCGCCACCGCGCCGGCCCGCGCGCGCATGATGGACGCCATGGCGGCGGATCGCGAGTTCAAGCGAGCCACCGATGCGCCCGCGCCGCCCGCACGAAGGCCGCCACGGCCGGCGCCTGCACGCGGCCGGGCACATGGTCGCCAGCGCCACGGTGCGCTCGACATGCGGGTCCGACAGCGCACGCTGGATCGTGCCGGGGTGGGTGATGGAATGCTCGGGCATGAACGCGAAGCCGAGATTGGCCGCGACCATCGCCTGTACCCAGTCCTCGCGCTCGGAGCGGTAGCGCGCATAGAGCTCCACGCCCTGCGCGCCGCAGGCCGCCATCACCCGTTCGCGCATCTCGCAGGCGAGGCGGTCGACATAGGCCTGCCGCGTGAGGTCGGCCAGCGACAGCGCATCGCGGTCGCGCAGCGGGTGTTCGGGCGGGAGCAGCACGACGTAGCGCTCGGTGTAGAGCGGCTCGATCCGGCAGGATTCGGCGGCGAGGTCGAGCGGGTTGAGGATGGCCGCATCAAGCGAGTCGGCATCGAGCCAGGCCCCGAGCTCCGCCGGACGGCCTTCGCGGATCGCCACCTCGATGCCCGGATGCGCCTGCTCGAACGCCGACAGGAAGCGCGCCAGCCGCACCGGCCCCAGCGTCGGCATTACGCCGACGCGCACCGGCGCCTGCTTGAGCAGCCGCAGGCTCTCCGCCGCGCTGCGCGCTGCATCAGCGCGCTCCAGCACCTCGGCCAGCAGCGGTTCCATGCGGCGGCCTAGCTCGGTCAGGGAAAGGCGGTTGTGCTCCCGATGGAATAGCGGCCCGCCAAGTTCCGCCTCCAGCTTCTTCAGCGCGGCGGTCAGGGCAGGCTGAGAGACGTTGGACTGCTCGGCGGCACGCGTGAAGGACAGCGTGCGCGCGGCGGCGATAAAGTAGCGGACCTGGTGCATCTCCATGCCCGGCAGCCTGCGGACCGCGTGGACCCGGCGTCAACGAAACAACGCGGGTCGTCGTAAAGACGGCGCCTATGGGCCCATAGACGAAACCTGTTGGCGCTACGCCCGCCCCGCGGACCAGGCTTGGGACGACCAAGAGAAGGAGGTCGCCCCATGACGGTCTACGCAGTCGAGCGGTCATTGCCCGGCGTGACGATGGAGGCGCTGGCGGGCGCGCAGGCGGCGGCGATCGCCGCCGCATCGGCGTCGAGCGCCGATGGCGTGCCCGTGCGATACCTGCGCTCCGTTTTCCTGCCCGCCGATGCGCGCTGCGTCTGCCTGTTTGAGGCGGGCAGCGCGGAGGCGGTCCGAAGCGTCAACGATGCCGCGGGCATCCCCTATTCGGCGGTGTCCGAGGCGCTGGACCTGCCGGCTCCACCGGCCTGAGGCCGACTCCCGAAGCGAGCGAGAAGGAAAAAGCCGATGTTCAAGCGAGGTGCGCTGAAAGGTGCGCTGTTGGCGGCCCTGGCCGGTGCCGGCATCGCCCGGGCGCAGGCCCAGACGCCGGCCGCCCCGGCGCCGGCGCGCAAGCGCTTCCTGGTGCATGTCACGACCGGGCCGCAGGATCCGACCAAGGCCGCGCTCGCCTTCCTGGTGGCGGCGACGGCGCTGAAGCAGGGCCATGCGGTGACGCTGTTCCTGGCCGGCGAGGGCGTGCGGCTGCTGAGCGCCGAGGCGCTGGCCTCGGTCGAGGGGCAGGGGACCGGGCGGCTCAGCGCGCACCTGGCTGAGATCCTGGCGCATGGCGGGCGTTTCGCGCTGTCCGGCATGTCGGCGCGGGCGCGTGGCCTGGGCGAGGACCTGATCGCCGGCCGACCGGCGGAATTCGCTCAGCCGGATGCGCTGGTGCGCCTCGCGGTAGAGGCCGATGTGGTGATTACCTACTGATCGTCGGCGACGTCCGCCGCTGCCAAGCCCGTATTGCGTGGGTTCAGGCTGGGTCGACGGGCGGTAGCCCCGCCTCCACAGGGGTGCGCTGCGCGGCGACGCGGGCTGAGCGGCTGCGGCGCGGGTATTTCTGATCGCCCGTGCCCGCGGGTGACGGAGTTCCCAGTCGGCCTCCAGCGCCAAGCTGCGGCGGAACTCGCCACGGCCCCGGCGCTCGCGCGCATTATGGATGCGATGGCGGCGGATCGGGCGTTCAATCGCGCGATCTGCCCGTAAGCGCATGGTCGCGCCCGGTGCGCGCGGCTATAGCCTACCGATGCTGCCTCCGCATCGTCCAGCTTCTTGCTGCGCGTTCGTATTGGTTCTGCTTTGGCTGCTCGCGATGGCGTCGCCGGCTATGGCGCGCGAAATCCAGGGCCGCGTCGTTGGGATTTCCGACGGGGATACCGTCACCGTTCTGACGGAGCAGCGCAGGCAGGTTCGCGTGCGTCTCGCCGAAATTGACGCGCCTGAGCGTCGACAGCCCTTCGGGGACCGGGCACGGCAGATGCTCTCGGGGCTGGCCTTTGAACGCCGCGTGCGGGTCGTTGTCACTGGCACCGACCGCAATGGACGCGCGATTGGGCGCATGTTTGTGGGAACCGTCGACGCCAACGCTGAGATGGTCCGTCGCGGCGGCGCTTGGGTGTTCCGCCGCTACTCCAACGATCCCGCGCTGCTGCGCCTCGAGGCCAAGGCGCGAGAGGCGCGGCGAGGCCTTTGGGCGCTGCCGCCGGGACAGCGCGTGCCGCCGTGGGAGTGGCGCGAGAACCGGCGCCGCCGCTGACGCAGCGATCACCGAGCTCCAGGTGATACGCCTTGCAGCCATTCGCGAAGTTTGGACCATCGTGCACGGCCAGACGCATTCTTAACTGCGATGGCGATCGCCTTTGGCTGACCGACCAGGACCACGAGCCGCTTGCCTCGCGTGACGCCGGTGTAGAGTAGGTTCCGCTGCAGCATGGTGTAGTGCTGCGTCAGCACAGGGATCACCACCGCCGGGTACTCGGACCCCTGCGATTTGTGGATCGTCGCCGCATAGGCGGGTACCAGCGTGTCGAGCTCCCCGAAGCCATAGACGACGGCGCGCCCATCGAAAGATGCGGTCAACTCGCCTTGCTCAGGATCGACATCGGTGATGAAGCCGATGTCGCCGTTGTAGACTTCCTTCTCGTAGTCGTTCTCGATCTGCATGACCTTGTCGCCGGGGGCGAAGGTCCAGCCAAAGCGCTCCACCCTCCGCTCGCCCGCCGGGTTCAGTGCCGCTTGCAGTTCGATGTTCAGCGAGCGCGCGCCGACACCGCCGCGATTCATCGGGCAGAGCACCTGGATGTCTCGGATGGGGTCCAGACCGAAGCGTTGCGGAATGCGGGTCTTCACCAGGTCGATGATACGTGGGACGGCCATCTCAGGGTCGGCGGCAGGAACGAAATAGAAGTCGCTGTCGCCCTCCGGCTTTGTCAGCTCGGGCATCTGGCCGCTGTTGATGCGGTGGGCGCTGACGATAATGCGGCTGGCCGCCGCCTGCCTGAAGATCTCCGTCAGCCGGACGGTCGCCAGCGCCGCCGACGCGATCATGTCCGACAGGACCTGGCCCGGGCCGACGGAAGGCAGCTGATCCACATCCCCCACCACCACCAGGGCGGCTTCGGGCGGCACAGCCTTGAGCAGGGCGTGCATCAGCGGCACGTCCACCATCGAGGCTTCGTCGATCACCAGCAGGTCGCAGTCGAGCGGGTTCTCCAGGCCGCGCTTGAAGCCCCCGGCTTTGGGGTCGACCTCCAGCAGGCGATGGATGGTCCGCGCCTCAAGGCCGGTTGTCTCGCTCATGCGCTTGGCTGCGCGACCCGTCGGGGCGCAGAGCAGGATCCTCACGCCCTTCGCGCCGAGAATGCGCAGGATGGTGTTGATGATGGTGGTCTTCCCCACGCCCGGGCCGCCGGTGATCACCAACACCTTCGAAGCCAGCGCGAGAGCGACCGCGTGACGCTGGCTTTCTGCCAGGGTGAGGCCGACGCGCTGCTCGGCCCAGGGGAGCGCCTTGGCGGGATCGATCCAGTCCCAAGGCAGGGTGCCCTGGCGCAAGGCGAGCAGCCGCTCTGCGATTCCTCGTTCGGCCGCATACAAGCCCGCCAGGAAGATACACGCCGCGTCTCCGACCTGATCCGCAACCACCGAGCCGTCGGCGAGTTCGAGATCCAGGACTGTGGTGACCAACTCCGCCTGGACCCCGAGAAGTTCCACCGCCAGCGGCAGAAGCTGTTCGGTCGGCAGGCCGCAGTGCCCATCGTCCATGGCCTCCGACAGGGCGTAGCTGATGCCGGCGCGGACCCGAATCATGGCGGTCGGCTCGATCCCGAGGCGCATAGCGATGGCGTCGGCGGTCTTGAAGCCGATGCCGCGGATGTCCCGTACCAGGCGATACGGGTTCTCCGACATGACCTGCACGGCATCGACGCCATAGGTCTTGAAGATCCGCACCGCGCGCGAGGTGCCGACACCGTGCGCGTGGAGGAAGACCATGATCTCCCGCACCACCTTCTGGTCGGCCCAGGCCCTGATAATTCGCGCTGCGCGGACGGGGCCGATGCCGGGCACTTCCCGCAAGCGATCAGGGGAGGCCTCGATGATGTCGAACACGCTCTCACCGAAGGCTGCGACCATCTTCTTGGCGTAGACGGGGCCGATGCCGCGGATCATGCCGGAGGCGAGGTACCTTTCGATGCCCTCGGCCGTGGTGGGGGCGGACGTCTTGAGGAAGCGCGCCTTGAACTGCTGGCCATGGGTGCGGTCGTTGGTCCACTCGCCCGACGCGGTCAGCCATTCGCCGGCGGAGATCGAGGCAGCATGGCCGACGATGGTGACCAGATCGCGGTGGCCGCGCGCCTTCACGCGCAGGACGCAGAAGCCGCTCTCGGCATTGTGGAAGGTGACACGCTCGACGGTGCCGGCGAGGAGTTCAGTGGTTGTGGGGTCTGCCTGGCGGGTCATGGCGCAGGGCGTTCATCGCGCGATGTATTCAAGCCTGTCCACAGAATCGTGGATGCACGCGGCGAGACGCCGGACCACATTGGGACGCTGCTCGACCTCAGGCAGCACCAAAAGGTCGCCATCGGATGAGAGGGCCCCGCCGTCGAAGCGGGCGCCGATCGGCTTGCTGTCGACCGGTGATAGGCCCGGCATGAGCAGCGTAGCTTCGGTCGCGGCGGGCATAGTCTCCGCAATCGGCGAGGGCCTGGCGTCGCAGCCGAATCCTATCGCCAATCAACGAGTTGCACCATTCCCGCCAGCCCTCAAGATTCTCCCCGGCTAGAGCCCGTGCGGATTGCCTGGCTGGATCGTCATCGTCGTCCAGGCGGTACCGTTCCAGTAGGTCCTGAGCGTCGTCCCGTCGCGCCACACCTCGAAGCATCGCTCTTGCCCGTTCCGCAACTGCGGCGACACCGAGCAGAAGCCGTATTCCGCTGCGCGGATGGTGCCGCTGAAGCGCAGTTCCGCACCGCCGAGTGGGCGGACTGACCCGCGCTGCGCCAGTTCCGGAGTGACATAGGTTCTGAACACAGCGCCATCCTGGCCCCGTCCATCCATGGTGTTGCCGCGCGCAAGTGTCATGAAGGTCTGGCCCGAAATCCTCTCCCCGACCGGCGGCGCCACTGCGCAACCTGCTAGGCTGAGGCCGACGAACCCCGTCGCAATCATCCTCATCTCAATTGACCCTCCTGTGGACCGGCATGTCAGTGGTACCCCGGCCAGCACCGGGGTCCCATGAGAACGGGCTGTTCTATCTCGCATGCTCAATGGAACCCCCGCGCCGATCTGGGGTCCCGCAGCGCGCCGAGTTCACGTGTAGAGCGAATTCGGAATGGTCCCATTTGGACGCCGATCCACCCGATGTGCCTGTCCCGGACATTTACGCGATCAAGATCGTCCCATCCGGCAGCCGAACCTCCTCGAACCCGATGAGCATATTTGTCGGAGAACCTGCCAGCGAGATCGTGCCGGCGGTCAGATCGACATCGACGGAAGCGTCAATGATGCCTGTGAGGTCGAGAACGTCGTAGCCATCCCCACCGTCGAAGATGTTGCCGGAGAAGGTCAGCGACGCGGGCCCGGACGCGGCGATCGCGGTCAGCGTGCCGCCCGGTCCGTACTGGGCGCTGATCTGGAGACTGACGCGGTCATCGCCGCCCCCGAGCAGCATGACGTTGTTCGTCATCGCGAGGGTCACTGTGCCATCCACGCCGGCGGTCCCGTCGGCGCCGGCCGGATAGGGCGCGTAGGTGTAGGTCTGCGTGTAGTCGCCGTTGGCGTAGGACGTAAAACTGCCCCCGAACTCGTCGACCCCCAGACCGGCGGCACCGCCACTGCCGGCAACCGCGCCAAGGAACACGACAACGGCATCCAGGTCGGCACCGCCAGTGATGCTGTTGCCGGAGAAGTTGGCTGTGGCGTTCCCGCCGTCGCCGCCGTCGCCACCCGCGCCGGCCGCTCCGTACACCCACGTCTCCGATGACGCGGTGCCGTCGATATGATACGCATAGGTGATATTGAGACCGGCTCCAGGACCGCCCCCGCCGGTGCCGAATCCACCGTCACCCGCCTGAGCATAGACTGAATATTGGGCGCGCAGCCCATCGCTGGCGGTCACTGTCGTGTCAGCGATCAGCGCGGTGGCATCGCCACCGTCGCCGCCGGCCCCACCGTGTCCGCCTGCGCCACCGACCGTTCCGAACCCTCCATAGGCTGCATTCTGTGGGTAGCCCAGGTATCCGGACGCACCCTGCCCGCCCGCTGCGCCCGCGCTGATCACCGCTTGCAGCGTGCCGGCGGTCGCGACCTCGACGCGCTCGACGGTGCCGAAGCCGTCGCCGCCGGCCCCCGCAGCGCCATTGTCGCCACCTTCGCCGCCGGTCGAACCGGAGAAGCTGCCGTAGCTCTGCAACCGCTCTCCTACCACGACGGGCGCATAACCTGAGCTTGTTCCCGACAAATCGGAGGCGCCGCCGTACCCGCCAAGCCCTCCGCCTCCGCCCCAGCCGCCTCCACCGTAAGCGTCCAGGCGCACTGCTTCGGCACCCGCGCCAAGGTTCAGGACTTGATCGGCAATGATGGCCGTGCCGTCACCACCCGCGCCGCCGGCACCGCCAGCACCACCGTCGCCGCCGGGACCGAAGGTGAAGAAGTTGTAGTCCGTGGTCCAGCCGTCGGGTTCTTGCGTCTGATAGTAGACGTGATCGGTTGTTCCCTTGCCGCCGGGCTGCCCGGACCCGCCAGAGCCACCGGCACCGCCGATGGCCTGGCGCTCGATGGTCACGGAATCTCCCAGCGAGGTGCCCGCATAGGTCGTGGCAGCCTTCGACACGCTGATGGATTCGCCATCGCCACCGGCGCCCCCCGCCTCGCCATTAGCGCCCTCGGCGGCAGTGCCGAGCTCGGTGGCGTTGATTCCGGCAGTACCCATTTCACCGGTGACGGCGAAGCGGTCGTGAATGTTGAGCGGGACGAGTTCTGCCTGATCGATCACTGAAACGAGGAAATCCTCGGCGATCTGCAGGCCACCCGAGTCGGTCGCAGTGACAGTCACGGTGATGCTCGGCTCGGCCTCGAAGTCCACGGACAGGCCAGCCTTCAGGCGCAGGACACCGCCGGTCGCCACCTCGAAGCGGGAATCGGACAACGCGAAGGTGAAGGCGTCGATGCTCGCATCCGCTGCATCGGGATCGGTGACCGAGAGCGTCCCGACGGTGGCGCCCGGAGCCTCCTCGTCCACGGCATTACCCGCGAGGACCAGAGCGATCGGCGCTTCGTTGATATCCAGCACTGCCACGGACAGTGTCTGCGTGACCGACAGCCCGCCCTGGTCTGTGGCGGTGAGCCGAAGCGCAATCGTCGGCGCCGCCTCGAAGTCGAGCGCCGCGCCCGGTGCCAGGCGCAGTTCATTGCCGACGACGACGAAGCGCGGATCCACTTGGCCGTTCAGGTCCGTTACGGTGAAGGTGAAGGTGTCGGCCCCATCGGGGTCCACGGCGGCAAGGGTTGCCACGGTGGCACCAACGAGGTTCTCGTCGACGCTGCCTCCGCTGGCGAAGACCACGTCGGTCGGCGCCCGGTTCACCACGAGATCGAGGACCTCTCCATCTCCGAAGCGCAGGCGCTCGACGTCGAAAAGCAGGTCGGTTCCCTCGCTCGCCTGACCCTTGCGCAGATCGGCCACGGTCCACGATCCGTCGGCATTCTGGGTCAGCCGGTAGTTGGCGCGAACACCCGACAGGTTCGCCGTATCAGTTCCATCTCCGCCATACAGCGTGTCGGCCCCAGCGCCGCCCGCCAGGCTATCGTTGTCGTCGCCACCTTCGAGACGGTCATTGCCCTTCCCGCCCTGTAGGACGTCCTGGCCGCCGCCACCGACCAGGAGATCATTGCCGTCCTCACCGGCCAGGAAATCCTCTCCGAGGCCGCCGTCGAGCGTATCGGCACCGGCCGCGCCAAAGATGGTGTCGGCATCGCTTGTCCCGGCGAGCAGATCAGCCTTCTTGGTGCCAATGATCATCGTCGCATCCCTCTCTATTTTTTCTGGGTCTATTCAACGGCGGGCAATACAGATAAGAATTCAAAACTCTAGGATGCGCCACATCATCAACGATGCGACGATTCATTTCCTTTGAATTGAACGCCGGCCGTCATTTTATTCAAAACGAGTAATATGTTGGCGGTTGATTGCCATCTTCGAAAGCAAGAATTGCTTATGGGGCGATAAGCGGCATGAGGGATGCGGACCGCTGCGGGACCTGTGTGGACGGTCCGTCCGCTGCAACGGCGATGCTCGGTGGTGGCACGCGGTCGGGTGTAAGGTCGCCGGACTGCAGCCAAGAGACCAGGCAATCAGCGCAGCACGGCGGCGCACGTGACCACGGCGGAGCGGGCGGCTCAGAGAAACTCAATTCACAATTCCCGTCGCTCAGCGAACGTCCGGAGGAGTGCGTGAATGGAGACGGTTCGAACCCAGTCGCACTCCCTCCGCCAACTGTCCCTTCTGCGAACACTCCCTCCAGCGTCGGCGACATGCCGCGGCACGGAGATTTCCGGGGCTTTCGGCGCGCACCGCCGCGTGGATGGTATCGTCGGAGGTTGGTTCCAGACCCGCATGACAGCCGGACGGCCGGTGCGCCTTCGTGCAGTAGGGCGATCCACCCGACTTCCTCCGCTGGCACAGCCACTCTAGCGTGCCCGCATGGACCGGCTGACCGCATTCCGGCTTTTCCTGCGCACCCTCGATCGCGGCGGCATCGCGGCGGCGGGACGCTCGCTCGGGTTGTCGGCGACAGCGGCGTCGCGGGCGCTGCGCGAATTGGAGGACGACCTCGCGCTGCGCCTGTTCGACCGCACAACGCGACATGTCGCGCCGACCGAGGCGGGGCGGCGCTTGGCCGCCCGCATCGCGCCGCTGCTCGAAGGCCTCGACGCCGCCATGGTCGAGGCGCGGGAAATGCACGAGGAAGCAACTGGCACGCTGCGCATCGTCGCGCGGCGGTCCTACGCGCTGCGTCATGTCGTGCCGCATCTCGCCAGCTTCCAAGTCGCGCATCCGCGGGTGGAGATCGATCTCGCATTGACGGAGCAGACCGGCCTGGTGCCGGCGCATGGCGTGGACGTCGTGATCCGACTTGGCCTGCCGGCCGGCAAGTCCTTCACCGGGCATCGGCTGGTCTCAGGTCGGCGCATTCTGTGTGCCAGCCCCGGCTACATCGCGCGCCACGGCGCCCCGGGCACACCCGATGCGGTGCTGCAGCATCCTTGCCTGACCTATCGCGAGGAGGAGGAAGCGCCGGTCTGGGTCTTCGCCACCGCCTCGGACGGGCGACAGGAGATCGCGGTCAGCGGGCCGTTCCGTTCCAACAGCGGGGAGGCGCTGCGCCAGGTCGCGCTGGACGGCATGGGCCTGGTGTTGCTTCCCGAATGGATGGTCGGCGAGGATGTCGCGGCCGGGCGGCTGACACCGTTGCTCGCGGGGCTGCCGGCCTGGCCGGAACGTTACCAGGCGGAGATCCACGCCGTGCATGCCCGTGCCGAGCGCCTTCCCGCCAAGATCGCCGCCTTCGTCTCGCACCTGCTCGCGAAGGTCGATCCTGCCGCCTGAGCGTGTCGGCGATCCTGCCGTTTGCCGGCAGAGTGTTTTGCGAAAGTGCCGTCTGGCGCCCGTATGCGCCGACGCGCCATGGTGCGAGCAGGAGAAAACGCCCCATGATCGAGACCACACCACTTACCCCCGTCTTCGGCGCCCGTATCACGGGCCTCGACATCGCCCGCGGCGTGGACGCGACGACGATGGCCGCGCTACGCGACGCGCTCGACCGGTACTCGGTGCTGGTCTTCCCGGACCAGCGCATCGACGACGCGGCGCAGATCGCCTTCAGCGAAGGCTTCGGGCCGCTGGAGCGCACCCGCGCCGGCGCCCCCGGGGCGGGCAGCGCGGTGATCATCCTGTCGAACATCGGCCCGGCCGGGGAGATCGCGCCGCCGACCGACAAGCAGGTGCTGAACAACAAGGCCAACCGCGTCTGGCACCATGATTCGTCGTTCAAGCCGGTGCCGGCACGGGCCTCGCTGCTTTCGGCGCGGGAGATCCCCTCGGCCGGCGGGGACACCGAATTCGCCTCCATGCGCGCCGCCTTCGCCGCGCTCGATCCGGCCGAGCAGGCCGCCTTGCGAGGCCGCGTCGCCATCCATGACTTCGGCTGGTCGCGCTCACGGGTCGATGCCGCGCTGGTGAGCGAGGCCGAGCGCAACCAGCACCCACCGGTGCGCCAGGCCCTGGTCCTGGAGGAGAATCCGCACGGCCCGGCGCTGTATCTCGGCGCCCATGCGCGCAGCATCGAGGGCATGGACGAGGCGCAGTCCCGCGTCCTGATCGACCGGCTGATGGCGCTGGCGACGCAGCCCGCCTTCACCCATGCGCATCGCTGGCGGCCGCA
Source organism: Roseomonas alba (assembly GCF_019430885.1). GTDB lineage: Bacteria > Pseudomonadota > Alphaproteobacteria > Acetobacterales > Acetobacteraceae > Neoroseomonas > Neoroseomonas alba. The sequence continues at coordinate 64,371 of NZ_JAHYBZ010000015.1, forward strand.
TGATTTGGTGGTGTGGGACAATCGCGCCGTGCTGCACCGCGCCACCCCCTTCGCGACGACGACGGAACGCCGCCACATGGTGCGCACCTGCGTCGCCGGCGCCGCGCCGACGCTTGCCGCCGCCGCGTGAGCGCCGAGCGCTTCGAGGGCGATTGGGACCACATCATCGTCGGCGCGGGCAGCGCCGGCTGCGTGCTGGCCAACCGTCTTTCCGCCGATCCGCGCCGCCGCGTGCTGCTGCTGGAAGCCGGCGGCGAGGCGCGTCACCCCTACCTCCAGGTCCCGGCCGGCTTTCTCAAGACCTTCCGTGATCCGCGCTTCAACTGGAATTTCACTACCGAACCCGGCCCCGGTGTGGACGACCGTTCCATGCACACGCCGCGCGGGCGCGTGCTCGGCGGCTCCTCGGCGATCAACGGGCATCTCTGGGTGCGCGGATCCGCGCGCGACTTCGACGATTGGGCGCAGACCGGCTGCCGGGGCTGGTCGCATGCGGACGTGCTGCCGTTCTTCCGCGGCCTCGAGGACTACCGGGACGACGCGTATCGCGGTGCCGGCGGGCCGCAGCATGTCTCGGACATCCCTGCGCTGCATCCGATCGTCGCGGCCTTCCTCGATGGTGGGGCCGAGTGCGGGTTGGCGCGCAACGCCGACTACAATGGCACGGCGCAGGAGGGCGTCTTCACCTACCAGCGCAGCATCCGCCGCGGCAGCCGTTTCAGCGCGGCGAGTGCCTTTCTCGCGCCAATCCGCCGCCGCGCCAATCTGCGCGTCGTCACCGGGGCCATGGTGCTGCGCATCGAGACGGCATCGGGACGCGCCACCGGCATTACCTTCGCGCGCGACGGCCGCACGCTGACGGCGCATGCGACGGGCGAGATCGTGCTGGCCGCGGGCGCGATCGGCACGCCGCATCTGCTGCAGGTCTCAGGGCTCGGCCCGGCCGCGCTGTCGCGGGCGCTCGGCGTGGCGGTCATCGCCGACAATCCCGGCGTCGGCGAGAACCTGCAGGACCACTACGCCATGCGCGTGGTCCATCGCGTCACCCGCCCCGTCACGCTGAACGAACAGGCGCAGCCGCCGCGCCTGTGGTGGGAAATGGCGCGCTGGCTGCTGACGCGACGGGGCATGCTCGCCTACAGCCCGGCTCATGCCGGCGCCTTCGCGCGCTCGCGCGACACGCTCGACGAACCCGACCTGCAATTCGTCTTCACCCCCGCCTCCTATTCGGAGGAAGGAGTGACGGGGCGCCTGCAGGAGGTGCCGGGCATGACCGTCGGGGTCTGGCAGTGCCGGCCGGAAAGCCGTGGGACCGTGCTCGCCACAAGCGCCGATCCGCGCCAGGCGCCCGCCATCCAGCCGAACTACCTGACGGCTTCCGAGGATCGCGAGGCCGCCATCACCGGGCTGCGCGTCGCGCGGCGATTGCTCGGCACGCGCGCCCTTGCGCCGTGGTCGGCGGCGGAGACCGCGCCCGGTCCGGCACAGCAGGACGATGATGCCTTATTGGCCTATGCGCGGGCCAAGGGCGCGACCGTCTATCATCTGTGCGGCAGTTGCCGCATGGGCAGCGACGGGGCGCCTGTGACGCAGGACCTGCGATTGCGCGGCGTGGACGGGCTGCGCGTGGCCGATGCTTCGGTCATGCCGCGCATCGTGTCGGCCAATACGAATGCGACGACGATGATGATCGCAGCCAAGGCTGCGGCGATGATGCTCGGTCAGCCCAACGCGAACCCGTAGGTCAGGCAGACACCACCGGCGCTGCGCAAACGGGCCGATTTGCCGGTGCTGGCGGGGCCGGGTGCGCGGCCTGGCGGCGCCATGCTTGATCAGGGCGCCGGAAGCCCGCTGGCCGGCGTGGACAAAGCCATCCTCCGAGCAACGCCCAGAGAAGGTTGGAATCCGGTTCCCACCGCTGCTCCATTCGTCTCTCTCACAACCTGTCTCTCCTGGTCAGGACACCGCGCTGAGGCGCAGGTTTGGCCGGGGTTTGCGCGCGGACCTTGATACTTCGGCACCGCAATGTTGGCCCTCCGGGCGTCTATCTCCGCGCTATTCTCTCCGGACCTTGGGACTTGGCCGATCCAGTCTACAAGGGTCAGGTCACTGACTTCCCACAGCTTTCCGTCGGCACAACCCGTCCTGATTCGGGGAGGGCATCGCTCGGGCAATCGACCCGCATGAGTGAATTCACTCCGTCTCGCCCCCAAGCTCCTGGATTCCTCGGCCTCCGTGCACCTAAGTCGCATCGTGGATCACCGTGGACGCGGTGGGCCGGCAGTTTCGCCAAACTGGGCAGGTGACTCACGGTCCCCCTCTGCCGCCTCAAGCCTACCGTTTGTGGTCATGTGAACCTCCACGTCTACGCCGATAGGCGGCGCGCTATCGCGTGCAGTCGCCGGTAGGCCGGCTCCCCCGCCAAGGCGGGATCCGCCGCCACGCACCGTGCCAGCACATTCCCCAAATCACGCGGTGGCTGTGCTCGAGAGGGATCGACCAGGGCATCGAGCAGGGCGACCACTGCCCGAGGGTAACGTACCGGCAACTCTTTGTGGCGGCCGTCGAGATCGAGGCCGATGATGGCGGTCACCATGTCGTAAGGGACAAGAACCGGAGCCACCGCGTCGACCGCGTCCGGGAACGCGTCCTCGGCTTCGAGCACCATCATCACCAGGCGCTGCGATGTCTCACTGTCCCGGCAGGCGGTGTCCAATGGCCAAGCGTCCCGAAACAAGGGTCCGACATGGACTCTCCAGCGCGCTGCTCGATCTACCGGCTCGGCCTTCTCTTCCCCCATCCAGTTCCACAGCATCCAGGCCGCCTGGTGGCGCACTTCTGCGTGCGCCGCCCGGAGCGCTCGACGGATCTCCGCCGGCTCGATTTGCCACCCATCGTCGGGCCGCAAGCGCTTCCAGATGGCCGGTAGCAGGAGAGCGTGAGCGAGCCCCTGCGCCTCCCCCTGCGACATCGCCTCGTCTTGAAACAGTGCCAAAAGATGCGGCTTCAGCGCATTGAACAGCGCAGGTAGCCGCGGGACATGGCCCCCGAGACGCGCGCGCCATAGCAGTCGGGCCTCGGGGTGGCTCGGCACGAGCAGTGGCAGCAACCGCTCGCCTGACCACGTCGGGGCTACCTGGTAGAGCCAAGGCAGCAGCCTCAAGAGATAGACCCGCGCCAGCAGCCCCGGGCGGCCCAGCGCCGAGACGGCACGATCGAACCGTCCGCCGAGTATGTCCCCTAACTCCGTTCCGGCGTCCGGCTCCTGCGCACTCAAGACGTCGCACAGCGCCCATGTAAGTTCTCCGCCCGGTTCATTTAGCGCAGCCGTGGCGAGATCCTCGTCTTCAGACCGAGTGGCCTCGGCGTCGGGCCCTGCGTCGGTGTAGACGACCTCCGCGAGGCGGTCCCAAACGCCGAGGAAGGGCCCCGCGAGCGCCTGCGCATCGTCCAGCAGCAGGCTTCGGCATTCCCGCAACCACGACGCGGCGCTCGACGTGATCGGCAGCAACGCCGTGGTCGGCATGCGGACGACTAGTTCAGCTATCTCGCGCTGGAGCGGCTGGCGCTGTGTCTTGGCCGCTGCCCACAGAAGATCCCGCCAAGCGGATGGCTCCCAGCGGCCAGAATCTGCCTCCGCGTGCAGGCCGCGGAGGGCGCGTTCAGGATCGGATTCGCAGAACAGACGCCACACATCCGAATGTCCGATGGGCTGCTCCCGCTGTAGGCGCATCGCGTGCGACACCAACTCGGCATCTGCGACGCCAGAGAGTGATGCCGGATCGCCCTCCGGCCCCCAACCGCTGCTCATCCACGAGCCGAAGTCATCCCGGTCGCCGGGGCCCGGAATCCACGCTGGATGGCGCGCCTGGATGTCGGCCAGCACCTGCGCGCTGTCGCCATCGAGGCCTCCCACAGCGCCCTGGATGCGCGCGAGGCGGACAAAAATCATGTGGTCGCGGATGGAGTTCCACTTGTCCTCGTCCTTAAACGCGTCGTCGGTGAACAGCGACCGCGGGGGGCCACCGCCGACGCGTCGGGCAAGCTCGGCGCGTGTCTCCTCGGGGAACTCTGCCCAGCGCTGTGCCATGAGGCACATCGTCTCCCGCCGCAGTTCGCCCGACCAAAACGCTTCGTCATCGAGCGCAAGAAGTGCGGCCAACGCCTCGCCGGGCTGGAAGACTGTCGCGTTGGTCAACGCGTGCAGGTATAGACGCTGAAAAAGCACAAATTCCGATGCGCTCCACGGAGTTGCTAATCTCCGGGCACCGGAGGCGGACTTCTCCGCCAACCGTGCCCAGACCCCTGCGGTCAGGCGCACGATGGGAAAAAAGCCGCCCCGATATTGATTCTGCGGATGGTCAGCTACGGATGGAACATCGAAGGATGAACGATCGAAGCCGTTGAGGTAGTCCGCATCACGGGCTTCCTCCAACGCTTCCTCGATCCCGCGGCAGAGCGTCCGCAGAAGCCGCTCCTCCGCCACGGTGTCCTGCGGCCACACGTCCAGCACCTCGCGGATGTGCGGCCGGTGACCCGATGGTTCGAAGTAAACCTCAGCGAGCGACCGCGCGGTGACTGGCGCTTCCTCTGGTTCGGCCGTACCGGGCCAGCGCAGCGGCCTTCGCACGCGAAACTGCGGAACGACGGACTCGACGATCGCACGACGGACCTCGTGGTCGACCTCCCCTGCCTTCGCGCGGCTCCGAATTGCGTACCAGCGAGGGAGCAAGCCCTCGGATTGGGATGAGACCGCGCGTCGTATGCGCCGCCAAGCCTTGCGATACTCAGCAGGCAACTGCTCGACACTACGCTCTATGAACCACCAAGCGTCGTCGGCAGGCGGCGCCGCGGCGCAGGCGCGTACCATCTCGGGGTCGCGGACGCGGCTTGCGATCCACGGGCCGGCGGAGGCAGCCCCTCGGCCGAGGACACCCCGGTCCGAGAGGACCGGCAGCCAGGCCGCCGATGGCGAGAGCTCGCCAAGAATGCGCCCGGCGTCCCCGTGGCCGAGCAGGGCGACTACCTCTCCAAGGCCAGCCTCGCCGATGGACGTCGGATCGGCCGACAGAAGCTCCGACAGCCGAGCGCGCCGCCAGGCCGTCGGATCCTCCGCATACCGGCACCACTCGCGCAGCGTCCGGTAGAGGTCAGCGTGGCTGCCGTCCGGCCCGACATGGTAGAGGATCGGATCGACGCCCTTTGCGCGCCAAAGGGCTTCCTGAAGATGCTGGTCGTCGTCCTTCGCCTCGGCGAAGGCGTAGACCTTCTTCAGGTCGGTGTAGCGCTCTCGGTCAGCCTCCAGCGCCTCGAGCAGATAGCGCATCGGAGGATCCTCGGCCTGATAACCAACGAGGACCAGCACGTGGGTTCGTACGAGGTCGTAGAGATAGCGTGACGCCCAGCCGTTGCGGAGATAGGCATCACCGAACTCGGCGCTCGTCAGCACGAGATCGGTGTCGCTGTCGATGCCGACCTCTGGGTCCGCGAGCCGACCATGCAAATGAAGGACCCCACTGAACGCCGCGGTCCTCGGCGGCGGCATTGCCTGGCATGCGTGGCTCGCCAGGCGTTCCCCCTTCATCCGCATCCACGCCCGCTCGAAGAGGGTGTCAAAATTGGTGGTGAGCAGCCGATTGCGGTGCTCGGAGTCCCGCGACAACTCGAGCAGGCAGAGATGGTTGCCAAGATCGGCTTCGGGATCGGGGGCTAGGCTGCGGCGCACGGCGTCCCTGATCCGGTCGCGCATGGTCTGCGAATGCCGGACGTCGGGCGCGGCCAGACGGCGCTCCAAGGCACGTAGCATCCGATCGTACTGCGCCTCGAGCCTGCCGCGCTCCACCATGACTTCGCGTTCGGCCGGGTGATCCTCCCAGCGCTCCCCCAGGTGCTCGTATACCGCCTTGACCAGCCCGCGGAAGAGCGGCAGGCCGGCTCCTCGCGAGACGCCAGCACCGCACACGAAAAGCACTTCTCCCCTCTCCTGCGCCGTCACAAGAGCAGCGGGAAGTTCAGGGCCATCTGGCGTCAGGCGCATGATTCGTCCGAATTCACTGCAGGAGCATGGCTGTCATGCGTCGCCGGAATCGCGGCGTGCGTCTAGTTTAGAACATACGCACACGCGTTCGGCGTTCGCCCTGATCGCCAACCCGAGATCAGATGGGCCATCTAGCAGGGGCTGGCGAGTAGCGACCAGACGCCGTCGGTCCGAGGGCAAGCCATCAGCAGAGACGGCGGGCAAGATGGCGCCCCTCTTCCGACCGGTGGTTTAGGAAATTTGATCTTGTCGCATGCGGTACCAGGAATGCTGCGCGTTGCTGGTCCCAATAGGCAGGGACGGGTTCCATCAGCTTTGGGAGGTCGAGTTCCAGCAACCGCCGGCCGTCGAGGATCGCCTCGATTACGTCCGGGGCGAGGACGGTAAGCCGCAGCAGCCGCCCGAGATACCCGCGGTCAATCTTTTCCCCTGCGGCCATCTCGGTGATCGACGCATAGCGGCCCTCATCCAGCAGCCGCTGGTACCGGAACGCCCGCGCCAGCGCCTTCACCAGCGCCGGATCGGCGCGCGTCGGGACGGCACCGTCGCTCTCGTCCCGGACCGGCATCACCACCGCTTTTCGCCCCGGCCGCCGCCGGATCTTCAGCGGCACTCGGACCGTGATGCTGGTCGCGGCGCTCATGCCGCAGCCCTCAGGGCTTCGGGCGCGATGGCGCCGAGGTCGCGGACGAGGCCGGCGAGCCCCTCAACGCGAAGGCGGATGTCAGCACCCCCGGGCCCGACCACGACCCGCTCCACCAGCGCCCGCATGATCCGCGCCTGCTCAGCCGGGAACAAATCTTCCCACAGCGGATCGAGCCGATGCAGCGCCTCGCGAACCTCGCGCTCGGTCAGTTCCGGCGCCTCACGCCGTGCCGCGAGCCAGGTGCCGACCACGATCTCCGGCTGCCGTAGCAGGGCGCGGACCTGGCTGATCACCGCTCCCTCGATCTGTGCCGCCGACACGCGTCGCACGATGCTGTCGTCACCGCAGGCGTCACTCTTCAGCACCCGCTGCGCGACGTAGTAGCGGTAGAGCCGGCCATTCTTCCGCGCATGGGTCGGCGACAGCGCCCGGCCATCCACTCCAAAGATCAGCCCCTTCAGCAGCGCCGGCGCGTGCTGCCGATTTTGTGCGGCACGGCTGCGCGGGCTGACCTGCAGGATGGCGTGCGCCCGGTCCCAAAGCTCCCGCGGCACGATCCCCTGATGCTCACCGGGATAGATCTGCCCCTTGTGCGCGGCCTCGCCGACATAGGTCCGGTTGTTCAGCAGCTTGTAGACATTGCCCTTGTCCAGCGGCCGGCCCGCCTTGCTGGTGGCTCCCTCCGCCCGGAGGCGCGCGACCGTCTCGATGCCCGATCCCGTCTCGGCGAAGACCTCGAACACCCGGCGCACCCGCGGGGCCTCGTCTTCGTTCACCACCAGCTTTCTGGCCACGACGTCGTAGCCGAGCGGCACCTTGCCGCCCATCCACATGCCGCGGGCGCGCGAGGCCGCGAATTTGTCACGGATGCGCTCACCAATGACTTCTCTTTCAAACTGGGCAAACGATAGCAGGATGTTCAGCGTCAGCCGGCCCATCGACGTCGTTGTATTGAACGACTGGGTCACGCTCACAAAGGTGACGCCATGCGCCTCCATGGTCTCGACCAGCTTGGCAAAGTCCATCAGCGAGCGCGACAGGCGATCAATCTTGTAGACGACGATGACGTCGACCAGCCCCTGCTCGATGTCGGCCAGCAGGCGCCTCAGCGCAGGGCGCTCAAGGGTGCCTCCGGAGAACCCGCCATCGTCATAGCGGTCCCGCACCAGGGTCCACCCCTCGGCGCGCTGGCTGGCGACATAGGCCTCGCAGGCCTCACGCTGCGCATCGAGCGTGTTGAACTCCTTGTCGAGGCCCTCGTCGGTGGACTTCCGGGTGTATACCGCGCAACGGAGCTTCTTCGTGGTCGCCGGCATCGTGCCATCGGCAGGGAGCTTGCGGCGGCTGATGCGCCCGCCCTCCCCTTTAGCCCAAAGAAGGTCCAACCGTTCCAGCGCGTGCCGGTGATGTGGCGCGCGATGGCGGAGAGCGACTGGTACGGCCGTCCCTCATACTCGAAGTCATCGGCCCGGACAGTGACGACATGCTGCACGCCATCATGTTCCCGGATCAGCCGTGTGCCCGGCAGCGGCCGGCTGTCGGCGCGGATACGCCGGAGTACGATGTTCCCCCCGTCCAACTGCTCGCCGAGCGCCTCCAGCCGCGCCCGCGTCTCCGGCTTCAGCCCGCCATAAGCCAGCTCCTGGATGCGATAGGCGAGCCGGCTGGTGATATAGCTGCGGCTGAACGGCGGCGGCTCCTTCCCGAACAATTCCCGCCATTGTTGCTTCAGCTGCGCGATCGGCGCCGACTTCAGGGCGGCCAGCCGCGGCAGCACCTGCGCCGGCGGGATCTTCGGGATGGTGGGCGCCGGCGGCGCAGCATCGTGCTGCCTCGCCTTCGCGGTCGATCGTCTGGTCATGCGACTCCCTTTCTCCTGGGGTTCGCATGACGGCGCTGCCTGGCGGTCGAGTGTAGGCGAACGTCTCCATGCTCCTCGACCTGGGTGGCATCCCGCGCGAGATCCTCGGCAGCGCGGCTGCGGAGCCGCACCAGGCCGCGGGCGAGAATGTCGCAGACCTCGCGGAGGTGGGGCGGGAGGTAGGCGTTGGTGGTCGGCAGGGGCATCGTGATCCAGCACGCATTGTCCTGCCTCCCCTTTACGTATTCGCGCGCCCGTTCTTCCCATGGGCCGGCGCAGGCCCGCGGCGGCGTGGCGGCGGTGGCGTCGCGCCACGGGGATCGTCGCCGCGGAGACGGTGGTAGAACCGGCTGACCCGCTGCTTCACCGCGCTCTCGCTCGGGACGTTCTCTGGCCCGTAGGTGGTCGAGAACCAGTCCATCATCCGCCGCACCAGGGGCGCCTGCGTCTCAGGCAGGCCCTCGTCATGGGCGATCGCACCGAGCTCGCAAAGACACTCCTCCCAATCGTGCCGGGCCGGCGCACCGCGCGCGGATGGCGTAGGCCAAGTGCGAGAGGGCACGGGGGCTGATGGCAGCGGCTCACTGGCGTGACCGAGATCATGTTCCATCTCGAAGCGTTCCAGCTCGTCATGCCGAACGACCAGCTGGGCCCGCTTCACGAGCAGCGTGTGGCGCTCGCCATCCTCGTCGATCGGTTCCAGCAGCTCGCCGGCCGAGCTCAGAAAGCGCGCGATCTGGCCCGCGCCGCTCTGCATGACGGCATAGGCATCGATGCGCGACAGATCGATCGGGCCGACCTGGTGCTGGCGCCCCTTCGGCTCGACCCGGATCCGCCCATCCGCAGCCTGATGCGTGTCACTCACCTCCATCAGCAACGCCGCGACAGGGAGGGACAGACAGAGCTCGCCCTCCAGCACGTAGGCGGAGATGTCGTCAGCATCCATGGCCCACCGCGCGTAGATTTCCCGCAGCGTATAGTAAGGTTTTCGCCGGTTCGTCTTGGCCACGATCACCTCCGCTCGATCGCGCGCAGGCGCCGATAGGCCCGCACCACCTTCGCCATGTCCTGCCGCATGTCCGGCGGCAGGCGCCGGGCCTCGACGTACAAGTCGTCCATCTGCACACCGAGGATGGCCGCCGCGCGTTCGATGAGCTGGTCGCGTGGCGGGCTCTCCAGGTCCCGCTCGATGCGCGACCAGTAGGCGGCGGAGATGCCGAGACGCTCGGCCATGTCGGTCAGACCGATGCTGAGCTCGGTCCGCCGCTCGCGCAGGATGCTGCCGAAGCTCACAGCCGGCCTCCCTCGATCAGGCGGTAGCGCTGCAGGCGCACGGCAATGAACCGGTCGGACACGCCGAAATCGCCCGCCAGCGCGGAGATGACGCCGCCCACTGCCTCCGGTGCCGTATCACGGGCCAACACCCGGCAGCCGACACGGCCATGATGAGGCGCATGGACCATGCGCAGCCTTTCGGCGCGTGCATGGGCCACCAGGCGCAGATGCAGCGGCACCGGCGGCACCAGCAGGGCCCCCATGAACTCATTGGCACGACGCTCCTCGCGCACGGTGGCACCATCGAAGCTGTGCGGGCCGGCGCTGACGGAGCGGTAGCGCCGGGCCGGCTGGCGCGTGGCGGCGGGGACGTCGAAGACGACATGCCCCAGCTCATGCGCCACGGTGCTCAGCATCAGGTCCGGGCGATTGGCCAGGAGCGCCGTGTTGATCGAGACGAGGGCGATGCCCGGCGCGGTCGGATCCGTCTCGCAGATACCGAGCACGGGCTGGCGGTCCTCGTCATGGACGGCGTGGGCGAAGTCCCAATGCACGTCCACGCGATGCCGATTGACCTCCAGCCGGGTGGCGGCGGCCACCAGGTCCTTCGGGTCGATGGCCCAGGGGCTTTCGCGCCGGGCGACCGCCTCACGCAGTTGCGCCGCGACTGCCCAGACGGTCTCGGCAGCCAGGGGGCGGGGGGCATTCGACGAGGGGTCATGCGGGTAGGACAGGGAAACCGACATGGGCGGGGGCCTCTGGTGTTTGCGCGTCTGCGTAACGCGATGTTCTGTTTATGTTCCACTCCGCGACTGAGTCCAGCGTCCTGTCCTGAGGCCGGTCAATAAATGGCCGAAACGGTGTCCGTCGCCCGATGGGTGGGCCGTAACCTACTGAACTAGAACGCTGTGGCGGCGGTCAGGAAATCCGGGCAATTCCTGACCAGGAATACCTACCCGTTCCAGGCTGACTGCCCTCCTATCCGCGTGGCCCCCTCCCGCCGTCGCCATCACCCGGCGCCGCAGGAGGATCAAATGCCCGCGCAACGTACTGACGCGCCCCGCCAACCACCCCCGTGGGAGGCGTCCGAACTTCGGGTTGCCCTGGCCACCGCCGCCATCCAGGCGGCGCGCACCGCCCGGCGCCAGCACCTCCATCGCGCCGACCGCGATGACCTGCGGCAGGACATCCTGGTCGCGCTGCTGGAACGGCGGGAGCAGTTCGATCCAACGCGGGGTGCATGGAGCACCTTTGCCGGCGTGGTCGCCCGCACGCTCGTCGCCGACCAGATGCGTGCGCGGCAACGGCCGCGGGTCACCTGCCTGCCGCTCGACCTCGACCAGTTCCCGGCAGGGGTGTCGGCCACGCAGCAGGACTGCGCCGATGCGGACCTGAGGCTGGATCTGCAGCGTGTCGCGGCTGAGTTGCCCCTGCATCCAGGGGCGCTGCTGCGCCTGCTCGCTGCGATGGGGGATGTCGCCGCCGCGCAGCGTGCCGATGCGCGCTCCTGCACAGCCTTCTACCGCGCCGTCGCCGACCTGCGCTGCTGGCTGCGTGCGTCGGGCATGCGTCCGGCTGCTCGCGGCAAACGTCGGCAGCCGCCTCCGACCCGGTGGGAAAAATCCCCCCTCGTCTCCGTAGAGAAGGAGATGCCGAACCATGCGTGACAGGGAGAGCCGACCGGTGCGCTTCACACCCCCAGAGATGCTGTCGACCGAGATCCTGCTGAACGTGGAGGATTTGCTCGACGTCGTGCTGACCGAGAACGGCCTGTGCGATCGCTACGCCGATGCGTCGCCCGGCGATGCCATCGTCTATCACATCGGCCTGCTGGCCCGCGATCGCGACAGGGTCGCCTCTGACCTGCCGGCTGACCGGCGCGCCGATCTCGACGCTGTTGCACGCCGCGTCTGGGCGATGGCGGAGACTGGCCTTGGGCATCTCGTGCAGCGCCGGATCGCTGAAGGTCGCTGTGCCTATCTGCTGATCGTTCGCCCCCGTCCGCTCAGTGCCCGCAGCGCCGCCGGATACGCGCTGGCCGACCTGCTCGGTCGGGAGGCGGCGTGATGGACTCCCCCCGCCGCAACCACCCGACGATCGATGACATGCGCCTGCTGCCGATCGGCCAGGTGATCGACCTGCCGGCCGAGCATCTCGCCCTGCTGCAGGAGGAGGCGCGCTCTCGCCTCGACATCGCCAAGCGCGCACTCGACTGGATCGAGGGTGCCATTGCCATGCGCTACGAGCAGCGCGCCATCGGTGCCCGCGCCGCCGCCGGCAAGGAC
>NZ_JAHYBZ010000016.1 GCF_019430885.1 Roseomonas alba
GGGGCCGGGGCCGGGCGGAGGGCGGGGGCGAAGGGCGCGGGCACCGCCGGCGTCACCGCAGCCGGCGGCAGCGCCACCGACCCGCCGAGCCCCGGCAGCACGGTCGCGGGGGCCAGGCTGCGCGGGGAGGAATCCGCGGCGGGCGCCGTCGGGGATGGCGGCAGCATCAGCGGCCCGCCGAGACCGGGCAGCGTCGCGCTGGACCCGAGGCCGCGGGGCTCGTCTGGCGGCGGCGCTGCCACGGCGCTGGTCACGCCGGTGGCGACCGGCAGCATGGCCGCGGCGCCTAGCAGCGCGCGCAGGCGCGGCTCGAAGACCCAGGCCGCGGCGCCGAGGGCAGTCAGCAGCAGCACGGCCAGCAACGCGAGGATGAGGGCGGGTCGCTTGGACGACGGCGCCGGGCTCGCGGCCTGGCGGGCCGGTGCGGCGGCACGCGGGGCTGCGGCCGCGGCAAGCATAGGGGCGGCCCGGCCCGGCGCGTCAGGGGGCGGCCCGGCATGGCGCGGTGGCGACATGGCCAGTTGCCCACCACCCGGCGGCGGCCCGGCCGGTCGACCATGGGCGGCCGCATGCGACGCACGCGCCGCCGCCACCAGCGCCGCCGCCTGGGCGCGCGGGATCTCGATGGTCGCATCGGCCGCCAAAGCGAGCCGCACCCCGGCGACCAGCGCATCGACATGCTGGGCAAAGGGCGGGGGGAAAATGTTCAGCCAATGCGCGCCCGCAAGATGCAGCCGCAGCGCGCCGCCCGGCTGGCAATCCTCGATGCGCACCGGCACCAGGGCGAGGGATTGCGAGACTGCGGTGACGACCTCATTCCTGACATGCACGGAATTGGCGGTACTGCGGGACAGGATCAGCACCATGGCATGGGCGCGGCCGATCGCCGTCAGGATCGCCTCGCCCCAATCCGCCCCGGCCGGGACGTCGCGGGGGGCGATCCAGCAGCGGATGCCACGCGACTCCAACGCCGCGCACACCGCATCCGCAGCGGCGCGGTCGGGCGACGCGTAGCTGAGAAATACGTCATGCGGCATGGGCGGCGTCCGGAACGAATGCCTTCTGGCACAGCCCGCGCCGGGACGCCATGCACAGAGAGTCTGTCCTGAAAGACGCCTTGAGGCGACTTTCAAGGTACGGCACCGGCCCACACCCCCACCCGGCCACCCAATTCAGCATACTGTCGTTGGGTGGCCGGGTGGGGGTGTGGGCCGGTGCCGGGCTTTCAAGACAGGCTCCGAGGCACAGATTGCCCGCCCCCCGGGCAGCCTTCTAGGATCGCATCGATCCGCGCGTCAGGAACTCATGTCCGACCCACTTGCGGAGGTCCTGGCCCTGGAGGCGGAGGGCCTCCTCCTTTCCGCCCATGACAGGGCCATGGCCGCCCTGTCCGAACGCCCGGACGACCCCGCGCTGCGCTATCGCGCCACGCTGACCATCGCGCGGGCGGGGGCGACAAGCCGCGCGCTCGACCTGTTCCACCAGCTCCGACTCGATGCCGAGCCGGATCCCGAAATCGCTGCGCTCGGCGCGCGGCTGATCAAGGACCAGGCCTTCGAGCAGCCGGCGGCCGTCCGCGGACCTCTGCTGGCCGACGCGGCGCGGCGCTATGGCGACCTGTGGCGTCGCGGCGGCGGCGGATGGCATGGCGTGAACGCCGCCGCCCTGCTGCTGCTCGGCGGCGACCGGACCGCCGCCACTGCCATCGCCGAGGAGGTGCTGCGCAACCATCGTGATTCCGGCGACTACTGGTCGGCCGCGACGGAAGCCGAGGCGCTGCTCATCGCCGGACGCGAGATCGGCGCCCGCCGCGCGCTCGAGGAAGCGGAGGCGCGCGCCGGGTCGGACCTGTCCGCCCGGGCCACCACGCGCCGGCAATTGCGGCGGGAGGCGGCGGCGCTGGGCGTCTCGCCCTCCATCGTCGATGCGCTGCGCATCCCCTCGGTGCTGCACTACACCGGCCACATGCCGAAGCCGGGACAGGACGATCCGGCGATCGAGGGGCTGATCGGCGCGACGCTCGATGCCGCCATCGCCGCCCAGCATGTCGGCATGGCCTTCGGCGGCCTGGCGGCGGGGCTCGACATCCTGGCGGTCGAGGCGCTGCTGCGCGCCGGCGTCGTCCCGACCGTGGTGCTGCCCTGTGACCCCGACACCTATGAGGCCGATTCGGTCGTCCCGGCAGGCGAGCGCTGGGTGCCGCGCTACCGCGCCCTGCTCGACCGGGTCCGCATCCAGCAACTGGACGAACGGCCCTTCCCCGGCGACGACCTGCACTTGGCCATGGCGGCGCGGCGGGCGATGGGCCTCGCCCGGCTGCATGCCCGGCACCGCGATGGCGAGGCCTTGCAGGTCGCGGCCTGGGACCGTGTGCCCTCGCGCGGGGCGGCGGGGACCGGAGCGGATGTCACGGCCTGGACCACGGCCGGCGGGAAGTCGCTCTTCCTCGGCTGGCCCTGGCCGCGCAACGGCAGCGCCGAACCGCCGCCGGAGCCGCGCCGCACCCCCATGGCCGTGCTGTTCGGCGACCTGCCGCGCTTCAGCGCGCTGGACGACCTCGGCTTCGCGAAATTCTACGAAGGCCCCTGGGCCGCGATGGGGGCGGCGCTGGACCGCTATCCCTCCACCTATCGGAACGCCTGGGGCGATGCGGTGCAGATCACGTTCGACGAGGTGACCACGGCCGCCGCCTGCGCCTTCGACATGCGCGCGGCGCTGGAAGGTCAGGACCCACCCATCCATCCCCGCTTCGCGCTGGATTTCGGCCCCATGCTGCCGGTCTATGATGCGGTGCAGCTCGTGACGAAGACCTCCGGTCGCGCCATGACGCGCGCGGCGCGGATCGAGCCCGTGACACCCCCGGGCCGCATCTTCGCCACCGAGGCCTTCGCCTGCGAGGTGGCGCTGCTGCCCCCCGGGGCGGGGCTGGCCTGCGACTATGCCGGCCGTATTCCCACGGCCAAGGCTTTCGGCTCCCTGCCGCTCTATGCGCTGCGGCGCGCCGGTTTCGAGGAGGACAGGACTTGAGCGACCCCCGCCTCGCCGAGGATCTCGGCCGCATGACATTGTTCCGCGACCTGTCCGCCGAGGCCCTGGCGCGCCTGGCCGACAGCGCGCGTCGCATCGCACCGGCCGATGGCGCGCCGCTGTTTGCCCAGGGCGACGCGCCGGATGCCGTCTATGCCGTGCTGGAGGGCCGCGGCCGCGTGCGCGTCGGCGCCCCCGACAGCGCGGCCAAGCGCCTGATGGTCGAGGTGTTCCGCACCGGCGACATCTTCGGCGAGATCGGCGTGCTGGACGGCGCCACGCGCAGTGCCGATGCGCTCGTGCAGGGCGAGGTGAAGCTCGCCCGCATCCCCGCCGCCACCTTCCTCGAGGTCGCGGAGAGCGAGCCGGCGCTTGGCCTCGCGCTGGCGCGCATGCTCTCCGCGCGCCTGCGGCGCACCTTCGGGCTGTTGCAGGATGCGACCTTCGCGCCGCTGGAGGTCCGCCTCGCCCGCCAGGTGATCTATCTGCTGAAGACCGACAGCGTGAAGACCGATCGCGGGGTGCGGCTCGCCGCGCGGTTCCGGCAGGGGGACCTCGCCGACCTGCTCGGCGCGACGACGCGCAGCATCATCTCGATCCTGAATGCCTGGCGCGGGTCGAACCTGGTTTCCTACGACACGGAGAAGGCGTTTCTCTTCGTGCTGGACGAGGCCGGGCTCACCGCCGTCGCGGCGGGGCCGCGGGACGGGGCATGAAGCATTTCGCACCGCCGTGCCACCGGCCGTGACACACTTGACGGCGATGACGCGTCACCTTCCCCTGGCCGCCGCGCTGATGCTGGCGACCCTGCCTGCCCTGGCCGACCTGCCGACGGCCAAGCCGCCGCCGGCCGAACCGAATCGGCGCGTGCTGCAGGTGGAACTGCCGACCGACAAGCCGCCGCCGGCCGAGCTGACCGCCGCAGACATCCCCGGCCCGGCCTGCACGCCGGCCCACCAGGCATTGATCGACGATGCGCTGGCGGAGGCGCAGGAGCGCCTCGCCAAGGCCCTCCGCCTCGTGCGCGACCAGCCGGACCATCCGCATGTCACGCGGTGGTTCGGCTCCGCGCCGCGCAAGACCATCGCCATCACGCTGGAACTGACGGCGGCGCGGCTGGCCGATACCTCGGGCCTGAACATCCGCTGCAACGACCCGGCCGGCTGCCCGGGCGGGCGCTTCGCCTATGCGCGGGAACGCGACCTGGTGCTGGGGCTCTGCCCGCCCTACTTCCGCGCGCGGATGGATGGGACCGACGCCCGCTGGGGCATCCTGATCCATGAGGGGTCGCACATCGCCGCCAATACGCGCGATCACGCCTACCGGCCGAACGGCGCGCTGGTGCTGGCGAAGGAGAACGCGGCGCGCGCGGCGGAGAACGCAGACAATTACGAGTATTTCGTCGAGACGTTGCCGCGGTGAAGGCGACGGAGAGGGGCGTTGCCTTTCCCTGGTAGCTGCCGACAGCCTTCCTGAAGTCCGGGCGGTGAGGTGGCCATCGGAGGGGCTCTGCCCCTCCGAACCACCCCGCCAGGATGCTGGGCATCCTGGACCGCAGTCTTCTGGTGCCGGGCAGAATGGCCTTACCGCCCCCGCCAAGCCCGCTTCCGTGCGCAGGAGTGGGTCTCGACGCCATTTCTGACAGTCGCGCGCCGCGCCAAGTGACGGTTTCCAAAGGCCCTGTGGCCTTTGGTGGGATGGCTTGGAGGGGCAAAGCCCCTCCAATTCCGCAGCGACGGCACGCCACTCACCAAGGCTCTTCGGCTTTCGCCAGGGGGAAGCCATCAGCCTCGCCAGGAACGCCCGCGCACGGCTCCTCCACTCAACCCGCCCGTGGCTTCAGCCCATACAGCGCCACCAGCGCCGCGATGCCGAGTCCCGCCGTCAGCAGCAGCGACCCGGTCCCGTAGGCATCCACTAGCAGCCCGAAGAAATACGGCGCGAAGGCCTGCGTCGCCCGCGCCGGCGCCGTAATCAGCCCTTGCCGCTGCCCGTAACCTACCGGCCCGAACAGCGCGAGCGGCAGCGTCCCGCGCGTGATGGTCAGCATGCCGTTGCCAGCGCCATGGATCAGCACGAAGACCGCGGCCATCGGCGCCCCACCCGCGAAGAGCACCGCCACGGCCACCGGATGCGCCACCACCGCGATGCGTGCCGAGACCAACGGATCGACCCCCCGCAGGAAGCCGAACTCAAGGATCCGCGCGCCCACCTGTGCCGGGCCGAGCAACG
Organism: Roseomonas alba; assembly: GCF_019430885.1. Taxonomy (GTDB): domain Bacteria; phylum Pseudomonadota; class Alphaproteobacteria; order Acetobacterales; family Acetobacteraceae; genus Neoroseomonas; species Neoroseomonas alba. The sequence goes on from NZ_JAHYBZ010000016.1 coordinate 5,260, forward strand.
CGCCCGCGGCCACCGCCGCCGCCGCCGTCGTCCCTGCCGCCTGCAACAGCCCCGGCAGATGCGCACCCAGCGCCGAGGCGCTGAACCCCGCCGCCGCCAGCACGAAGGCTAACAACGCCATGTCAGCGAAGCGCGGCGCCGGCCCCGTCTCGGCGCTCGCCGCGGCGGCCCGCTTCTCAGGCGGCGGCACCGGCGGCAGGAGGAATCGGTTCAGCGGCAGCCCCAGCACGATCTGCAAAGCCGCCCAACCGAGACAGGCGCCCCGCCACCCCCATTCAGCCTCCATCAGCGCCGAGGTCGGCCAGCCCACCGTGCTCGCGAATCCGGCGATGAGCGTGATGCCCGTAATGCTGTTCCGCGCCTCCTTCCCATAGAGGCCGGCGAGCGTTGCGAAGGCGGCGTCATACAGCCCCATCGCCATGGCGACGCCGAGCACCGCCCAGGCCAGGCAGAAGACCACCAGTCCTGGCGCCAGCCCCATCATGACCAGCCCGACGGCGAAGACGACATTGGACAGCGCCAGCACGTCGCGCCCGCCGCGCTGGTCGATCGCCCGGCCCGCCGCGGGCCCGAGCACCGCCGTCAGCAGCAACGCGACCGAGAAGATGCCGAAGATGGTGGCGCGGGAGACGCCGAACTCGGCCGCGATCGGCGTCGCGAGGATGGCGGGCAGGTAATAGGACGACCCCCAGGAGAGGGTCTGTGTCGTACCGAGGACGGAAACGGTGAGAGCGCGACTGGCCATTGCGCGCCATGGTCACGCGGCGACGCACGCGCGCCTAGATGGATAAGCGTGAAATTGGAGGAGCCTTGCGTCGCAGCCCGGCGCGCAGGGAGACGGAGAGGGGCTTTGCCCCCCTCCGGGCCTCCCCCCACCAAAGGCCACAGGGCCTTTGGAAACCGTCACTTGGTGCCGGGCAAAGCTGTCGGTCTTGAGCATCGGGTGGCGCGCAGCGCAGCCAGGCCCGATCGCCTGCTGTCGCCGTACCGGGACCGCGCTTCCCTGCTGCTCCTGCCCGGCGTGTACGGCGCCAAGTCAAGGTTTCCAAAGGCCCTGTGGCCTTTGGTGGGGTGGCTTGGAGGGGCAAAGCCCCTCCAATTCCACAGTGCCGCCACTTACCCCAGGCTGCGCCCCAGCGCCGCCTTGTACCGCGCCGCGACCTGCGGCTTGACCTCCGGGTTGATGATCCGCGGCGGGAAGCGCCCGGCTGCGAAGTCGGAGAACGCCTCCGCCGCGATGCGCGCGATCATCGACCGGCTTTCATGCGTCACGCCCGCCGTGTGCTGCGTGCAGATCACATTGGCCATGGACAGCAGCGGGTGGTCCGGCGGCGGCGGTTCCTGTTCCCACACATCAAGGCCGGCGGCGGCGAGGTGCCCGGACTTCAGCGCCTCGACCAGCGCCATCTCGTCGTGGATGGACCCGCGCGCGGTCGTCACCAGCACCGAGCCGGGCTTCATCGCGGCGAAGGCATTGGCCGCCATCATGGCGCGGCTTTCCGGCGTCAGTGGGCAGTGCAGGGAGACCACGTCGCATTGCGGCAGCATGGCGGCGAGATCGTCGATCTTCTCCGCCCCACGATCGGCGACGGTCGCCGCATCGACATAGGGGTCGTAGGCGAGGACACGACAATGGAAGGCGGCGTTCAGCATGGCCGCGGTCCGCGTGCCGACATTGCCGATGCCGACCAGCCCGACCGTCTTGCCGTAGAGGTTGCGGCCCATGAAGTCCTCGCGCCGGCTGGCACGGCCTTCGCGCATGCCCGCATGGCATTCGCCGAAGCGCTTCAGCAGGGACAGCATCATGCCGACAGCGTGCTCGGCCACGGCTTCCGCATTGCCGCCGGCCTGGTTGACCACGAGCACGCCCGCGCGCGTGCAGGCCGCTGGCGTGATGGTGTCGTAGCCGGCGCCCTGGGACGCCGCCATCAGCAGGTTGGGCAGGCGGGCGAGCAGCTCGTCCTGGACATGCATCGGCTTCGGCAACTCGTCGCGCGACGCCTTCACGTAGTAGCCCTGGCAGGTCTCGAGCACCTTGATCGCCGCGTCCACGCCGTCATCGAGGGTCATGCGCACGATCTCGAGCCCCGGATCCTGCGCCGCGGTGTCGAGGAAGCTCTGATGCGGCACCCGGATCAGGTAGCCGACGCGGAAACGGGACTGGGATGAAGACACCTGGCGATTTCCCCTCTGGACGTCCCGCCTGGGTAGCGCGGGTTGCAGGGACGCGCCAGACGGGGAGGTCAGCGCCGGAGCGAGAGGAGGTAGGCGATGACGTCGTCCATCTCCTCCCGCGAGAGCTGGTAGTTCGGCATGCGGGGATGCGGCGTCTGAAGGAAGGCGGCCAGCGCCATGCGGGTCGTGGAGGGCATCGCGGCGACAGCGGCGAAGGCCGGCGCCGCGTCGCTGACCGGGCCCGGACCCTGGGGCGCGATGCGGTGGCAATTGGCGCACCAGGTCTCGGCCAGGCGCCGGCCGGCGGCGGGGTCACCGGGCTCGGTCTGGGCGAGCGCCGGCAGGGCGGTGCCGGCCAGGAGGATCAGGGTTGCTGCGAGGCGGCGCATGGGGACTCTCCCGCGTTCATGCACCAAGTCTGGTCCTTTGCGCGGCATCGCGCTACCGGTCAGGGCAAGTAGCCGCCGCCATTGATGTGATAGACTTGGCCGGTCACCCAGGACGCCGCGTCGGATGCGAGCCAGGTCATCAGCCCGGCGATCTCCTCCGGCCGGCCCATGCGGCCGAGCGGCAGCGCTTTGCCCATTTCCAGCAACTCCGCGTCGGTGTTGCCGTAGCGCGGCTGGGCGGTGTCGGTCAGGCCGGGGGCGACGGCGTTCACGCGGATGCCGTGCGGCGCGAGGGCGAGCGCCATGGAGCGTGTGATGCCGACGACGCCATTCTTCGTCGCGGAGTAATGCACGCCGAGCGGCGCGCCTCGCACCGCGGCGGAGGCGAGGTTCAGGATGACGCCCTTGGTCCCCTCGGCGACCATGTGGCGCGCGGCGGCCTGGGCGCAGAAGGCGCTGCCCTTGAGGTTCACATCCAGCACGCGGTCCCATTCCGCCTCGGTCATGGCGAGGAAGTCCACGCGCGGGTAGATCCCCGCATTGTTCACCAGCACGTCGAGCCGGCCGAGCCCCGCGATAGCCGATTCCACCAGCGCGGCGCAGGCGGCGGCGGTACCGACATCGCCCTGCACCAGCACGGCCTTCCGGCCGAGCGCCACGATGTCGGCGGCGACGGCCTCCGCGGCGGCACGGTCATCAAGCCAGTTCACCGCCACGTCATGACCCGCGGCGGCGAAGGCGCGGGCGGCGGCGGCGCCGATGCCCTGCTGGGCCCCGGTCACGAGGACACTGCGGTCGGTCATGCGGTCTCTCCTGGTGCTGCGGGGCAGCATCGTGGGGCTTGCAGGGGCGCGCAACGGGTGGCACCCCTGGTTGCCAAAGGGAAGGAGACGCCATGGACATCGCCGGGCTGTTCTCGCTGGCCGGGCATCGGGCCCTGGTGACGGGCGCCTCGGGCGTGCTGGGCGGGCATTTCGCGCGGGTGCTGCACGGTGCCGGGGCGTCGGTGGCGCTGGCGGCACGACGGGTCGAGGCGACGGCGACGCTGGCGGAAACACTGGGCGAACGGGCCGTATCAGTGCCGCTGGACGTGACCGATCCGAGATCGATTGCAGCGGCCTTCGAGGCCGCCGAGGCTGCGCTGGGCGGCCCTTGCGACATCCTCGTCAACAATGCCGGGATCGCCGTGACCAAGTCTTTCCTGCAGCAGAGCGCGGAAGACTGGGACGGCGTGATGGCGGTGAACCTGCGCGGCTGCTTCCTGGTCGGGCAGGAAGCCGCGCGGCGCCTGGCCGCCGCGAAGATGCCCGGGACAATCGTCAACATTGCCTCCGTGCTGGGCGACCGCATCATTCCCGGCGTTGCCGGATATACCGCCGCCAAGGCCGGACTGCTGCATCTGACCCGGCAGATGGCGGTAGAACTGGCGCGCTTCGGCATCCGCGTGAATGCTATCGCGCCGGGCTATGTCGCGACGGACATCAACCGCGACTACTTCGCCTCGGAACCCGGCCAGGCGATGATCAAGCGCATCCCGCAGCGACGGCTCGGCACGCCCGATGACCTGACGGGTCCGCTGCTGCTCCTCGCCTCCGCCGCCGGCGCGCACATGACGGGCGCGACGGTCACGGTGGATGGCGGGCATTCGGTCAATCCGCTCTGAGGAACGCCACCCCATGGATTTCGTCCTGCCGCCCGAGATCGAGGAAGTCCGGCGCCGCATCCGCCGCTTCGTGGATGAGAAACTGATCCCGCTGGAATCCGACCGCGCGAACTACGACGAGCACGAGAACATCGCCCCCCATGTGCTGACGGAGATGCGCCGCGCCGCCAAGGCGGAAGGCCTGTGGGCCTTGCAGATGCCCAAGCGCCTGGGTGGGATGGAGCTGCCGCGCATCGGCATGGCCGCCTGCTATGAGGAGATGAACCGCTCCATCTTCGGCCCCGTGGTGTTCAACAGCGCGGCCCCCGACGACGGCAATATGATGATCCTCGATCGTGTGCTGCCGGAGCACATGAAGGAGCGCTGGCTGCAGCCCGTCGTCGACGGCGCGGTGCAGTCGGCCTTCGCGATGACCGAGCCCGATGGCTGCGGCTCCGATCCCAACCTGACCTATACGAAGGCCGAACGCGTCGGCAACGACCGCTGGCGCATCACCGGCCGCAAGCACTTCATCACCGGCGCGGGCAACGCGAAGGTCTTCATCCTGATCGCCCGCACCTCGGACGATGAGCGCAAGGGCCTGTCCGCCTTCCTGTTCGATGCCGCCGATCCGGGCTGGGAGATCGTCCGCCGCATCCCGATCATGGGCCCCGAGGAACATGGCGGGCATTGCGAACTGGTCTTCGACGGGCTGGAGATCCCGGATGAGCAGCGCCTGCTCGGCGTCGGCGACGGGTTGAAGCTGACGCAGATGCGGCTGGGCGTCGCGCGGCTGACGCATTGCATGCGCTGGACGGGCCTCGCGCGCCGGTCGCTGGAAATCGCCATGGAACGCATCAAGCAGCGCGATTCCTTCGGCATGAAGCTGATCGACCGCGAGAGCGTGCAGGGCCTGATCGGCCAGGCGGCGATGGAAATCGAGATCGGCCGCATGCTGACCATGCGTGCGGCCTGGGCTCTCGACCAGGGATTCTTCGCGCGCAAGGAGGTGTCGATGGCCAAGATCGTCGTCGCCGACGCGCTGCAGAAGTCGGTGGATACGGCGCTGCAATTGCTTGGCGCGCGCGGCTATTCCAAGGACACGGTGATCGAGTGGATCTACCGCTACGCCCGCCAGGCGCGGCTGGTGGATGGGGCATCCGAGGTGCATCGCATGGTCCTGGCCGGCCTGCTGCGTGCCGAAGGCGATGGCTTCTTCCGCTGGGGCGAGGCCGGACGTGGATGAACCCCGCCGCGCTCGCCTGACGGCCTGGCTGCGCGCGGCGACGGGCGAGCCGAAGCTTGAGATCGAGCGCATGGCGCTGCTGTCGGGCGGCGCCATTCAGCAGAACTGGGCGGTCGACCTGTCGGATGGCCGGGCCTGGGTGTTGCGGACGGACAATGCGGCGACGCTCGCCGTGTCGCATGGCCGCGCGCAGGAATTCGCGCTGCTGCGCGCCGCCTTCGCCGCCGGGGTGACGGTGCCGGAACCGCTGTATCTGTGCGAGGACGCCACGGTGACCGGCGCGCCGTTCTTCGTCATGCGCCGCGTCGCCGGCACCGCCGCCGCACATCGCGTGGTGAAAAGCGACACGCTGGGCGGCAGCCGCGAGGCCTGCGTGCGTGCCCTGGGGCGGGAGTTGGCGCGCATCCATACGGTGCGCCCGCCGCGCGAGGATCTCGCCTTCCTCGGCACCGCGCCGGATGATCCCTGCCGCGCCTTCATCGCCGAGCAGCGCGCCGCGCTGGACCGCCAGCGCCTGCCGCGCCCCGTGCTGGAATGGGGGCTGCGGCACCTGGAACGGACGGCGCCCGCACCGGTGACCGCCGTGCTGGTGCACAACGATTTCCGCACCGGCAACATCATGCTGGACGAGAGCGGCGTGACCGCCGTGCTCGACTGGGAATTCGCCTGCTGGTCGGACCCGCATGCCGATCTCGGCTGGCTCTGCGCCAAATGCTGGCGCTTCGGCAATGACGCGCAGGAAGCCGGCGGCATCGGCCCGCGCGCCGCGCTGTACGAAGGCTATGGCGCCGTGGACGACGCCCGCGTGCGTTGGTGGGAACTGGCGGCACATATCCGCTGGGCCTCGATCGCGGTGGACCAGGCCGAGCGCCATATCTCGGGCGTCGAGCGCAACCTGGAGCTGGCGCTGACCGGCCACATGGTCCCGGGCCTGGAATGGGAGATCCTGCGCATGGTGGAGGCCCGCGATGCTGGCTGAGGAACCGCTGCCCCCCGACCTGCTCGCCATCGCGCGGGAGGTATTGCTGAAAGACCTGCTGCCCGCGCTGCCGCCGGACAAGGCTTTTGCCGCGCGGATGGTGGCGAACGCGATGGCCATTGCCGCGCGGTCCTCGGAGGAGGGCGATGCCGAAGCGCGCCTCGCCGCATTGGCCAGCGATGCGCGCAGCCTGGCCACCGACATCCGCGCCGGACGCTTCGACCCCGGCACGCCGCAGCATGGCGAGGCCGCCGCGCTGCTGGACGACATCACCCGCGCGCGCTGCCTGGTCAGCGCGCCACGCGCCCTGGGATGACCGCCATGGAAGACGACCTGCCGCAGACGCGCGCGAACCATGTCCCGCTCTCGCCGGTCTCCTTCCTCGCCCGCGCGGCGCGCATCTGGCCGGGGCGCACCGCCGTCATCCATGGCGAGCGGCGCATCACCTATGCCGCCTATCTCGACCGCAGCCGGCGCCTCGCTTCGGCGCTGCGGCGTGCCGGGATCACGCCGGGGGACGTGGTCGCCGCCCTGCTGCCCAACATTCCGCAGATGCTGGAAGCGCATATGGGCGTGCCCATGGCGCATGCGGTGCTGTGCCCGATCAACACGCGGCTCGACGCCCCGACGGTGCGCTTCATCCTCGGCCATTCAGGGGCGAAGGTGCTGCTGCTCGACCGCGAATTCGCTGCCGTCGCGGTGGCGGCGCTGGATGGCGTCGCAAACCCGCCGCGTATCGTCATCGTCGATGACGGCGTCCCCGGCGCGGAGATCGCGGCCACGCCCTATGAGGATTTCCTCGCCACCGGCAACGCCGCCTTCCCGATCGAACCGCCGGAGGATGAGTGGCGCGCCATCTCGCTCTCCTACACCTCCGGCACCACGGGTGATCCGAAGGGCGTCGTGGTGCATCACCGGGGGGCGTATCTGAACGCCTGCGGCAATGCGCTCGCCTTCGGTCTGTCGCCGCAGAGCGTCTATCTCTGGACGCTGCCGATGTTCCACTGCAATGGCTGGACCTATACCTGGGCCGTCACGCTGCAGGGCGGCACGCATGTCTGCCTGCGCCGCATCGATCCGGCGCGCATCTTCGCGCTGATCGCCGAGTATGGCGTGACGCATCTCTGCGCCGCGCCCGTGGTGCTGACCATGCTGATCCACGCGCCCGAGGACCAGCGCCGCAGCTTCCCGCAGCGCGTCGGCATCGCGACCGGCGGTGCCGCGCCGCCCTCCCCCGTCATCGCCGCGATGGAACGCCTCGGCTTCGACGTGACCCATCTCTACGGGCTGACGGAATGCTACGGGCCGTCCCTGCTCTGCGCCTGGCAGCCGGAACTGACCAATCTCGATCTGCCCGACAAGGCCGCCTTCATGGCGCGCCAGGGCGTGCCGCTGCCGACCCTGGAGGACGCCACGGTCATCGACACCGAGACCGGCGCGCGCGTGCCCGCCGATGGCGCGACGCTCGGCGAGATCGCGTTGCGCGGCAACACGGTGATGAAGGGTTACCTCCGCAACCCGAAGGCCAACGCCGCCGCCTTCGTCGATGGCTGGTTCCGCACCGGCGACCTCGGCGTCCTGCACCCCGACGGCTATATCGAGGTGAAGGATCGCGCCAAGGACATCGTCATCTCCGGCGGCGAGAACATCAGCAGCTTGGAAGTCGAGGAAGCCCTCTACCGCCACCCTGACGTGATGGAGGCCGCCGTCGTCGCGCATCCCGACCCGAAATGGGGCGAGGTGCCGCACGCATTCGTGACGCTGAAGCCCGGCGCCACGGCGACCGAGGCCGAGATCATCGCCCATTGCCGCGCGTCCCTGGCGCATTTCAAGGCGCCGCGCCACGTCACCTTCGGCGAGTTGCCCAAGACGGCGACCGGCAAGATCCAGAAATTCGAGCTGCGGCGGACACTGTCGATCAACTCCTGATTGCGCGCGCTCCTGGAATGATCTGGGATGCCCGGAGGTGGCGGCATCCACGCCGCGAGCCGAGTCCGGGAGACATGCGATGGACCAGGTGATCGGTTTCCTCAACACGATCTTCTGGGGCTATGTCCTCATCTACGGGCTGCTGGCGGTCGGCCTCTACTTCACCATCCGGCTGAAGCTGCTGCAGGTGATCCACTTCCCGGAGATGATCCGCTGCGTCACCGGGTCCTCCTCCACCGACCGTGCCGGCATCTCGCCCTTCCAGGCGCTGTGCACCTCCCTCGCCTCGCGCGTCGGCACGGGGAATCTCGCGGGGGTCGCGGTCGCGCTTTATCTCGGCGGGCCGGGGGCGATCTTCTGGATGTGGATGGTCGCCACGCTTGGCATGGCCACTGCCTTCGCCGAGAGCGCGCTCGCCCAGCTCTACAAGGTGAAGGACGCCGAGGGGCAGTATCGTGGCGGCCCTGCCTTCTACATCTGGCGCGGCCTGAAGGCGCGCTGGGCGGGCGTGCTGTTCTCGATCTGCCTGCTGATCTCCTTCGGCCTGGTGTTCAACGCGGTGCAGGCCAATTCGATCGCCGATGCGATGCAGGGCGCCTTCGGCATCCCGAAGATGGGCACCGGGTTTGTTCTCGCCGCGCTGACGGGGGTCATCATCTTCGGCGGCATCGCGGCCATCGCGCGCGTGGCGGAATACGTCGTGCCCTTCATGGCCGTGGGTTACCTCGCGGTCGCCGCCTATGTCGTCGTCATTCACATCACGGAGGTGCCCGCGATGATCGGCACCATCATCGGCAGCGCCTTCGGCCTGACCCAGGCGGCCGGCGGCGTCACGGGGTCAATCGCCGCGGCCATGCTGAACGGTGTGAAGCGCGGGCTCTTCTCGAACGAGGCCGGCATGGGCAGCGCGCCCAACATCGCCGCCGTCGCCACGCCCGACCCGCATCACCCGGTCAGCCAGGGCTTCGTGCAGTCGCTCGGCGTCTTCATCGATACCATCCTGATCTGCACGGCGACCGCGCTGATGATCCTGTTCTCGGGCCAGCTCGTGCCGGGATCGGGGCTGACCGGCACGCAACTCACGCAGCAGGCGCTCGAGGTCCATATCGGCGCCGCCGGCCCCTACTTCATCGCGGTCGCGATCTTCTTCTTCGCCTTCACCTCCATCATCGGCAACTACGCCTACGCTGAAGGCGCGCTGGTCTTCCTCGGCCTCGACAACAGGACGGCGCGCACGGTGCTGCGGACGGCGGTGCTCGCGATGGTGGTCTGGGGTGCCTATGAGAGCATCGCGACCGTCTTCGACGCGGCAGATGCCTCGATGGGCATGATGGCGACGATCAACCTCGTCGCCATCGTGATGCTGTCGAACCTGGTGGTGCGACTGACGCAGGACTACCTGACGCAGCGGCGCCAGGGGAAGGAGCCGGTCTTCGCCGCCGAGACCATGCCCGAGCTCGCCGGGCAGATCGATGCGGAGATCTGGACGCGCCGCGGCTGATCGCGGTCAAGCCAACGGCCCCGGTCCGGGACCGTTGGCATTCGCTTTCCATGCCATCAAACGCGTCGCGCCGGAGGCACGCTATCCGCGTGACGCGCAAACCTCCGGCTTGCCCGGGTTTCGCCGGACTGCCGGCGGGCCGCATTCCGGGTTCCTGATCACGTTGCAGGGGAACGTGATCGGGAACCTATTGCGGCCTCAGACCGGTCAACAGACCGGTCCGTTGGCGTCACTTACCCGCCGGTTGCGGCTGCGGCGCCGGTTTGGGCACAGGCTGTTGCCGCACCGGCGTGGACGGGCCGGAGATGACGTCGAAATCGTATTCGGTGCGCTTCATGGTGGCCTCTTCAGTGTGGGGCCGCCTTGCACCTGGGTCTTGCGAGAAGCGGGGAAATCGAGGTCCCGAAACGCGAAAGCCGCCAGGGCTTGGCGGCTTTCGGGGAAACTCGGTCGCGATGACGTTCCCTAGGCCGCTGGTGGATACCAGCGGTACCAAAATCGGGTCGTCGGGATGCGCAGCGCGTCCATGGCGAGGACCCTAATCCCGATCGCGCCGGGCAAGCAAGCCTGTCTTTCGCGCAGGACCTGCCGAAGGCGGCGGCAACGCCGGCACCGTGGCGCCATTGCCACCCCACGCGCCGCTTGCGCGAAGCATCCCTGGCAGGAGATAGGAAGAACAGCCCTTTTTCGCACGGAGCGACGATCATGGACCGCCGCCTTCTCCTCGGAGCCGCCACCGGCCTGGTGGCTGCACCGGCCATCCCGCGAGCCCAGGCCTTGCCGAAGATCACCATCGGCATGTCGGGCTGGACCGGCTTCGCGCCGCTGACGCTGGCCGAACAGGCCGGCATCTTCCGCGCCAACGGCATCGAGGTGGAGACCAAGTTCATCCCGGTGCGGGAACGCAACCTCGCCCTTGTCTCCGGGGCCCTGAACTGCGTCGTCACCACGGTCGATACCATGATCCTGTGGGCGAGCACCGCACCGCTGGTGCAGGTGCTGGTGCTCGACCGATCCAAGGGCGGCGACGGCATCGCGGTGCGGCCGACCATCAATTCCTGGGCCGACTTCAAGGGCAAGACCTTCGCCTGCGACGGCGCGGGCAGCTCTCCCTATTTCGTGCTGGCCTACATGCTGCGTGAGAACGGCATGTCGATGCGCGACGTGAACCTCGCAACCCTCGCCGCCCAGCCCGCCGCCCAGGCCTTCGTCGCCGGCCAGTACGATGGCTGCTCCAGCTACGAGCCCTATCTCTCCCAGGTCCGTGCCATGGGGGCCGACAAGGGCAAGATCTTCGCGACGACGCTCGACTACCCCTGCATCGTCGATACGCTGGCGCTGCCGCCCGCCTTCGTCCAGGCGAACCCGGAAGCGGTGCGCCGCCTGGTGAAGTCCTGGTTCGACGCGCTGGCCATGGTCAAGGCCGAGCCCGACCGATCCTACGAGATCATGGGCCGCCGCGTGAACCAGTCGGCCGAGCAGTTCAAGGCGTCCGCGCAGTTCATCGAATGGCTCGACCAGCCGATGAACCGGGACTACGTCGCGAACGGCCTGCCGGAATTCACCCGCAAGGCGCATCTGGTGCAGCGCGAGACCGGCGTGGTGCGCCGCGACGTGGACCTGACGACGCTGTTCAACCCGGCCTTCATCGGGTGAGATGAAGCCACTCGTTCCCGTCCCTGCCGCCGCCCGGGTGATCCTGGGCGTCGGCTTCTTCGCCATGTTCGTCGGCGTCTGGGCGGCGGTCACCTATTCGGGCTACGTGCCGCCGCTGTTCCTCGCCTCGCCCGGCCAGGCGCTGCTGTCCGGCTGGTCGCTGCTGACGGAATACGGCTTCCTCGGCGACATCGCCGTGACCATCTGGCGCGTGGTGGGCGGCTTCGTCATCGCCGCGGCCTGCGGCGTGCCGCTCGGCCTGCTGATGGGCACCTTCAAGCCGGTCGAGGCCTTCTTCGAGCCCTTCGTCTCCTTCGCCCGCTACCTGCCGGCCTCGGCCTTCATCCCGCTGCTGATCCTGTGGGTCGGCATCGGGGAGACGCAGAAGCTCTCCCTGATCTTCATCGGGTCCTTCTTCCAGATCGTCATCATGGTCTCGGTCATCGCTGGCGGCACGCGCATGGACCTAGTCGAGGCCGCCTATACCCTGGGCGCCAAGTCGCGCGGCGTGCTGCGGCGGGTCATCCTGCCGGCCTCGGCACCGCTGGTGATGGAAACGCTGCGCCTCGTGCTCGGCTGGGCCTGGACCTACGTCATCGTGGCCGAGCTGATCGGCGCCTCCTCCGGCATCGGGCACATGATCATGGACAGCCAGCGCCTGCTCGATACCGGGCAGATGATCTTCGGCATCGTCGTGATCGGGCTGATCGGGCTGGCGACAGACTTCCTGTTCAAGGCGCTGAACCGCTGGCTCTTCCCCTGGGCGGCGCTGTGAGATGAGCAACAAGACCCTGCGCATCGCCGGCGTCACGCGCACCTTCCCCGGGCGTGGGAAGGCCGGCCCGACGCTCGCGCTTCAGCCGACGGATATGACCGCCGCCCCCGGCGAGTTCATCGCCATCCTCGGCCCGTCCGGCTGCGGCAAGTCCACATTGCTGCGGATCGTCGCCGGCCTCGACCAGCCGACGGCCGGCAGCGTGACGCTGGACGGCGCGCCCGTCACCGCCCCCGGCGCCGACCGCGGCATGGTGTTCCAGTCCTACACCCTGTTCCCCTGGCTGACCGTCGCGCAGAACATTCGCTTCGGCCTGCAGGAACGCGGCGTGCCGGACGCCGAGCAGCAGGCCATCGCCGCGCGCTTCATCGCCCGCACGGGTCTGAAAGGTTTCGAGAACCACTGGCCGCGCCAGCTCTCCGGCGGCATGCAGCAGCGTTGCGCCCTGGCCCGCGCGCTGGCGAACGACCCCGAGATCCTGCTGCTCGATGAACCCTTCGGCGCGCTGGACCACCAGACGCGCGAGCTGATGCAGGAATTGCTGCTCGAGATCTGGGAAGCCGACCGCAAGACCGTGCTGTTCGTTACCCATGACATCGACGAGGCGATCTTCCTCGCGAAGCGCGTCGTGGTGATGTCGGCGCGCCCCGGGCGCATCAAGGCGGATGTGCCCATCCCCCTGCCCTATCCGCGCGACTGGACGATGAAGACCAGCGCGGAATTCGGAACGCTGAAGGCGCGGCTGATGGGGGAGATCCGCGAGGAAGTGCGCAAGGCGGCGATGGCGTAGGGGGCGCCCGGTCCTCCTCTGTGGCATGGGAGGGGCTTCGCCCCTCCAACCCTCATGCCGCCTTGCGTCGCCGCAGCATCCTCAGCACGTCCCGCGGGTTGAACCCGCGCAGGCCGGTCCCGGCGGCCAGGTAGGCCAGCGCCCCGGCCCCGATCAGCGCCCCCGCCTGCGCCACCCGCCCCACCGAATGGCTCGGCGCTGGCAGGACAAGGGCCAATCCTGCCACCACGGCGCCCATTACCAGGCTCGCAGCCAGGATGCGCGGCAGCACGCGCCGGGACCGCCGATCGGCGACGACGATACGCCGCCGGACCAGCAGCCAGCCCAGCAGGCCGGCATTCACCCAGGCGGCGCAGGATGTCGCCAGTGCCACGCCGACATGCGCCAGCCAGGACATGAACAGCAGGTTCAACGCCAGGTTCAGCGCCACGGCCACGAGCCCAATCTTCACCGGCGTCGCCGTGTCGCCGCGAGCGAAGAAGCCCGGGGCGAAGACCTTCACCAGCACGAAGGCCGGCAGGCCGAAGGCATAGGCGACCAGTGCGGTGGCGCTGGCATGCGCGGCCTCGGCCCCGAAGGCGCCGCGCTGGAACAGGGCGGCGACGATCGGCCCGGCCGCCGCGGCAAGGCCCACCGCCGAGGGCAAGGTCAGCAGCAGGGCCATCTCCGTGCCCCGGTTCAGCGTTCGATGTGCCGAAAGCCGCTGGCCGGCACGCAGCTGGCGCGACAGCACCGGCAACAGCGCCGTGCCCATCGCCGCGCCCACCACGCCCAGGGGCAACTGGGCGACCCGGTCCGCGTAGTACAGGAAGGACACCGCCCCCGACGGCAGCAGCGACGCGATGATGACATCCACAGCCAGGTTGATCTGCGTCACCCCGGCGCCGAGCACGCCCGGTGCCATGCGTCGCAGCACCTGCATGACCGGCGGCGCCAGCTCGGGCCACCGCAGCAGGTTCAGCGTCATGCCGGCCTGCCGCGCGGCCAGCCACACCATGGCAAGCTGCACGAAGCCGGATGCCAGAACACCCCAGGCCAGGGCGTGCCCGGGCGTCGCCACGTATGGTGCGAGCCCGACCAGCGCCGCCATCAGGAAGAGGTTGAAGAAGACAGGTGCCGCCGCCGCGGCCGCGAAGCGATCCAGCCCGTTCAACACGCCGGAGATCAGTGCGGTCAGGCAGATCAGCGGCAGGTATCCCATGGTGATGCGGGTCAGGGTGACCGCCAGGTCGAACTTCGCGGGGTCGGCCTGGAAACCAGGGGCCAGCACCACCAGAACCTGGGGCATGAAGATCAGCCCCAGGACCGTCAGCAGGCTGAGCCAGAGCCCGAGCAGCGAACCCATGCGCTCCGCCAGGTCCTGCGCCGCCATTCGGCCTTCCTTCACCAGCGTCCCGGCAAAGGTGGGGATGAAGGCCGCATTGAAGGCGCCTTCGCCGAACAGGCGGCGGAACAGGTTGGGCAGCTTCAGCGCGACGAAGAAAGCATCGGCGACGGGCCCGGCACCCAGCCGCGCCGCGACCAGCATGTCGCGCGCGAAGCCGAGGACCCGGCTCGCCATGGTCCAGCCGCCGACGGTGAGGACGGATTTCAGCATTGCGCCTCGTCTGCCCGGGCCTTGGGGCGGAAGCAAGGCACCTGCCACACGCCGCGACACGTTCGGCGTCGCGTCGGAGGGGCTCCGCCCCTCCAAACCATCCCGCGAAAGGCCAAAGGGCCTTTGGAAACCTCAATTTGGCGCCGGGCGCCGCAGGCGGAATGCAGCCGACAGCCGCACCGGTGCGCGACGGGCACTGCGTGGGAACTCCATGGCCATCGCCCCCCGTGCCGGGACGCTGCGGGCCGGGATGCCCCGCCACCAGGCATGCCGATCGACGGTGCGCGGCACCATCCATGGCATCCCGATGGCGGGGCAGCGCCGAGGGGCGGAACGCCTCCGCCAGACGCCGCACCCGGCCTGCCCGGACCATCGGGAGGCCCCCTGCTCCCCCTGGCGCCGCCCCTTGCCGCCGGTGGGTGCTGGCGCACTCTCTCGTGATGTCGCACATTGGGTGCTTGTTCCTGCCGAAGGAGACGGCTGACTATGTCGGGGATCGCGCGCCGTGCCCTGCTGGGCGGCGCCCTGGCCCTCCCGATGACCATGCGACCTGGACTGGCCCGATGGGTGCCGGCCGGGAAGGTCACGATTGTCGTCCCCTACGCCTCCGGCGGCACGAATGATGAAGTGATGCGCGCCCTGGCCGAGGGCATGGCCCGGCGGCTCGGCCAGCCGGTCGAGATCCTGAACAAGCCGGGCAGGCGGGGCGTCCGCTTCATCGCGGGGATGGTCAACACGCCACCGGATGGGCTGCTGCTGGCACAATTGCCCGCTGCGGCGATCCGCATCGCGCTGCTCGAGAACCTGCCCTTCGACGCGAGCCGCGATACCACCCCGATCCTCAGCGTCGCCGGCAGCGCCTTCGGCAGCATCGCCAAGGTGGATCGCTTCCCCGATGGCTGGGCCGGCTTCATCCGCGAGGCACGGGAGAAGCCGGGCGCGCTGTCCTATGGCACGGCAGGGGTGAACAGCACGGGCCACCTCACCATGGCCCGGCTGCTGCTGCGCGAACGTGTGCAGGCCGTTCACGTGCCCTTTCGCGGGGCGATGCACGGGGTCCAGGCGCTCGCCGCCGGCGACATCGACGTGATGGCAGGCCCCGCCGGCATCGGCGAGGCCGTTACGAATGGCGAGGCCGTCTGGCTGAATGTCTGGAGTGCGGAGCGCCTGCGCCGCTGGCCCGACGCGCCCACCCTGCGCGAGCTCGGCTACCGCCTGGTGGTGACTTCGCCCTTCGGCATCGTCGGCCCACCCCGCCTGCCGGCCGAGATCACGGCGGCCGTGCATGATGCCGTGCTCGCCACGATGCGCGACGAACCCTTCCTCAGCCTTCTCGAGCGACTGGACATGACCGAGGACTATCGCGACGGCGCCGCCTATGCCGCCTTCATCGCCGAATCCGCCCGCACCGAGGAAATGCTGATCGGCCGCCTCGGCCTGGTGCCATGACGCCCCCCGATATTCTCGCGCTGGAGCGCGCGACGCTGACCACGGTCCCCGCACCGCGCACCGGCTTCGACGGCCCCTTCGTGGTGCGTGCCTTCTCCGGCGGGACCGGGCGGGCGAATGCGGCGTCGTCGCTCGATGGCGGCGCGGATCCCGATCTGGAAGCGCGGATCGACCGCATCGCGGCGCGCTATGCCGCGATGGGGCTGCCGGCGCGGTTCCGCTCCACGCCGCTCGATCCGCCGGGGCTGGCCGCCGCTCTTGAGGCCCGGGGCTATGTGCCCAAGGACGAGACCCGCGTCCTGATCGCCGCGATCGAGGGACTCGCGGAACCCGACCCCACGGCGGAAGCCGTGCCGGCCCCGGATGCAGACTGGATGGCCGTGACCGCCACCGCCGAGCATCAGAGCCCCAGGCGCCGCCAGGAAAAGGAAGGCACGCCTCCGCTACTGACCGTTCCGGGGGCCTGGATCACGCTGCGGGTGGACGGTGTGGCGGCGGCGGTGGCCTCGGTGGTCGTGGCGGGCAGGCTGGCGGGCTATTTCGACCTGGCGGTGCGGCCGGAATACCGGCGCCGGGGCCTCGCCGCGCGGGCGGTCCGCACCGCCGCCGACTGGGCGCGCGGACAGGGTGCGCGCTGGATGTTCTGCCAGGTGGCGGTGTCCAACGAACCCTCCTTTGCCCTCAACACCGCCCTCGGGCTGACGGAAGCCTATCGCTACGTCTATTGGGTCCCGGCGGCGGAGGCCGGTCCGCCGCTGAAATTCGGCTGACGGGCGGCCTTGCGCCGGCCGCCGCGGCAGGGCTTTCTGCGCCGATGCGACTGCTTTCCGGTCATGCCCGTCTCGCCGGCGTCCTCGGCTGGCCCATCTCCCATTCCCGTTCGCCGCGGCTGCACGGGTATTGGTTGGACAGCCTCGGCATCGATGGGGCGTATCTGCCCCTGCCGGTCCATCCGGACCGCTTCGAGGAAGGTGTGCGGGGCCTCGTGGCGCTCGGCTTCCGCGGCGCGAATGTCACCATCCCGCACAAGCAGGCGGCCTTCGCCGTCTGCGACGTGGTGGATGCGACGGCGAAACGCGCTGGGGCGGTGAATACCCTGGTGTTCCGGGATGGCCGCATCGAGGGATCCAACACCGACGGCTTCGGCTTCCTGGAGAATGTCCGCAACGCCGTACCGGGTTGGCAGGCCTCCGCGGGGCCTGCGGTGCTGCTCGGCGCCGGCGGGGCGGCACGGGCGATTGCGGCGGCGCTGCTCGACGCCGGCTGCCCGTGGCTCGTGCTGGTGAACCGGTCGCGCGACAAGGCCGAGGCGCTGGCCCGCGACCTCGGCGGCCCGGTCCGCGTGGCCGAGGCGCCGCCCCTGGCCGAGGCGGCGCTGCTGGTGAACACGACATCGCTCGGCATGCGCGGCCATCCGTCGCTCGCCATTGACCTCGCACCGCTGCCCCCCGGCGCGGTGGTCGCGGACATCGTCTATGTGCCGCTGGAAACACCCCTGCTCGCGGCCGCACGGGCGCGTGGCCTGCGGGCCGTGGATGGACTTGGCATGCTGCTGCATCAGGCGCGGCCGGGCTTCGAAGCCTGGTTCGGCACGGCACCCACGGTCGATGCGGCACTGCGCGAGGCGGTCGCCGGGGATATTCCGCCGCGATGATCATCCTGGGCCTGACCGGCAGCATCGGAATGGGGAAATCCACAGCCACGGCGAGCTTCCGTCGCCTGCGAGTCCCTGTCTTCGACGCGGATGCCGCAGTGCACCGCTTGCAGCAACCGGGGGGGCGTGCGCTGCGGCCGATCGCGTCTGCCTTTCCCGGCAGCGTCGTCGATGGAAGGCTGGATCGAGAGGCCCTGCGCCGCGTCGTTCTCGGCAACCCTGAGGCGCTGAAGCGGCTGGAGCGGATCGTGCATCCGCTGGTGCGGGACGAGGAGCGGCGTTTCCTCGCCCGCGCCCGCCGGGCGGGCGAGAGGCTGGTGGTACTGGACGTGCCGCTACTCTTCGAAACCGGCGGCGAGAAGCGGGCGGATCGGATCGTCGTGGTCTCGGCCCCCGCCGGGGTGCAGCGCGCCCGCGTACTGCGCCGCCGCGGCATGACCGAGGAACGCTTCGCCGCCATCCGCGCCCGACAGATGCCGGATGCCGAAAAGCGTCGGCGCGCCGATCATGTCATCCCGACAGGGCTCAGCCGCCGCTTCGCCCAGGCCGCGATCCATCGGTTGGTGCGGCGGCTGACCGCCTGATTCCCGCCGGCCGAAATTGATGGCTGGCGAGGTTGGGAGATGGGAGCGGCCCTGCCGCGCCAGTCCACACGGCCAAAGGCCGTCCGGATGACTGGGCGCCTTCCGCTGCTGGAGTTGGAGGGGCCGCTGCCTCTCCACATCGCCCCGCCACCGGGATCCCATTGACGTTGCCGTGCAACGCCAATGGGCATCCCTGGCGCTTGGAGCACCTGGAACGCAGTCCGTTGGCGCTGGACGCGACAGGCGTGCCGCCCCCGCAAAGCGCGCATCCTGCGCAAGAGTGGCTCTCGGCGCCATCGTGGCAGCGGCGCACCGCGCCAGACCAAGGTTTGCAAAGGCCCTGTGGCCTTGGCCGGGGAGAGTGCGAGAGGAGCAAAGCCCCTCTCGGTCGACCGATCAGGAACAGTGGCCGCTGGCATGATATCGGCTGGCCCGGTATCGCAGTCCGCCCGCGGCGCGCCGTGCCCGGGCGGACCGGAACCCTGCGCCGCGCCCGCTATTCGATCGTGCGGGCCAGCTCGCGGTTCAGCCACAGCGCCACCAGGGTGCACAGCGCACCCGACAGCAGGTAGGCACCCGACGATGCAAGGCCGAAGTGGCTCGACAGCAGCAATGCGGCGATCGGGGCAAAGCCGGCGCCGAACAGCCAAGCCAGGTCGGAGGTGAGAGCCGAGCCCGTGTAGCGATGCCGCGGCGAGAAGCTGGAAGACAGCGCTCCCGAGGATTGCCCGAAGGACAGGCCGAGCAGCACGAAGCCCAGCAGCATGAACACGGCCTCGCCGATCGGCCCCCCATCCAGGAGCTGAGGCGCGAAGCCGCTGAACACCGCGATGGCCGCGGCCGAGAAGCCGAGCAGCGTCCGGCGCCCGACGCGGTCGGCGATCAGCCCGGATGCCACCAGCGCCACCGTGCCCAGCGCGGCCGAAATCGCCTCGATCACGAGGAAGCCCGCGGGTGCCTCGGGGGTGAAGAGGAAGACCCAGGACAGCGGGAAGACCGTGACCATGTGGAACATGGCGAAGCTGGCGAGCGGCGCGAAGGCGCCCATGGCGATGGTGCGCCACTCGGCCTGGATCGTCTCGCGGACCGAGGCGGGCTCCAGGGACAGGCTCTCGAAGCGGCGGGCATATTCCGGCGTCACGACGATGCGCAGCCGGGCGAAGAGCGCGACGACGTTGATGGCGAAGGACACGAAGAAGGGGTAGCGCCAGCCCCAGTCGAGGAAGTCCTGGGCCGGCAGGGTAACGGTGAAGAAAGCGAAGAGCAGGCTGGCGACGATCAACCCGAGCGGCGCGCCGAGCTGCGGGATCATCGCGTACCAGCCACGCCGGCCTTCCGGTGCGTTCAGCGCGAGCAGCGAAGCGAGGCCGTCCCAGGACCCGCCCAGCGCGACGCCCTGCCCCATGCGGAACAGCGCGAGCAGCATGACGGAGGCGTGACCGATCGTGTCGTGGCCCGGCAGGAAGGCGATGGCGGCGGTGGAACCGCCCAGCAGGAAAAGCGCGATGGTGAGCTTGGTGCCACGACCATAGGCGCGGTCCACGGCCATGAAGATCAGCGTGCCGACCGGCCGCGCCATGAAGGCGAGCGCGAAGATCGCGAAGGAGTAGATCGTGCCGGTCAGCGGATCGACATAGGGAAAGACGAGCTTCGGGAAGACCAGCACCGAGGCGATCGCATAAACGAAGAAATCGAAGAACTCCGAGGTCCGGCCGATCACCACGCCGATCGCTATTTCGCCCGGCGAGATCTGGTGATCATCGCGGCTGTGCAGAGCAAGCGCGTCGCGCTCGGCCTCGGTGGATGCGATGGGATGGGTGGTCGTCATGGGGTCACAGCTCGTCCGTGCTTCGTTTAAGCGCGGCGCGGGCCGCTTCCGCAAGTCTGGACCGATGCGGCGTCGTGGGTCTGGAACAAAATGCGGCGTGTGTCGGAATTAACAATTTCGCCTATATCCTAGGGACTATCCCGTGGCTAACTGCGCGACATGACCGCTTCCGATCGAATGCGCCGGACGGTGCGCCGCCTGGCCCTGCTCGCCGTGCCGCTGCTGCTTGGCGGCTGCAACCTCGTGGTCCTCAACCCCGCGGGCGATGTGGCGCAGCGCCAGGGCGACCTGGTGATGATCGCCACGGGGCTGATGCTGCTCATCATCCTGCCGGTGATGGCGCTCACCGTCCTCTTCGCCTGGCGTTACCGCGCGGCGCATCGGGACGCGCCATACGATCCGGACTGGGACCATTCGACAGGGCTCGAGCTGGTGATCTGGGCAGCGCCGCTCGTCATCATCATCTGCCTCGGCGCCCTGACCTGGGCCGGGACGCATCTGCTCGACCCCTACCGCCCGCTGGCCCGGATCGCGCCCGACCGGCCGGTGCCGGCCTCCGTCGAG
Source organism: Roseomonas alba (assembly GCF_019430885.1). Classification (GTDB taxonomy): domain Bacteria; phylum Pseudomonadota; class Alphaproteobacteria; order Acetobacterales; family Acetobacteraceae; genus Neoroseomonas; species Neoroseomonas alba. The sequence goes on from NZ_JAHYBZ010000016.1 coordinate 26,018, forward strand.
CCGCTGGAAGTCAATGTCGTCGCGCTCGACTGGAAATGGCTGTTCATCCTGCCGGAATACGGCATTGCCAGCGTGAACGAACTCGCCGCGCCGGTCGATCGGCCGATCCGCTTCCGCATCACCGCGACCTCGGTGATGAACTCTTTCTACATCCCTGCCCTCGCCGGGCAGATCTACGCCATGCCGGGCATGGAGACGACGCTGAACGCGGTCATCAACCGGCCCGGCGAATTCGAGGGCTTCTCCGCGAACTACAGCGGGGCCGGCTTCTCGGGCATGCGCTTCCGCTTCCACGGCATGACCGAGCAGGGCTTCGAGGGCTGGGTCGCACAGGTCAGGCGGGCCGGCGAGACACTCGGCCGCACGGACTTCCTCGCGCTGCAACGGCCGAGCCAGAACGCCCCCGTCCGTCACTTCTCCGCCGTGGACCCGGACCTGTTTTCCGCCATCCTGAACATGTGCGTTGAGCCGGGCCGCATGTGCCAGCATGACATGATGAGCATCGACGCGCGCGGCGGTCTCGGCGTGGCGGGCATCGGCAGTGTGCGGCGACTGGTCCGGGGCGGTGCTGCGGACGACGGAGCCGAGAGGCCGGCGGGAAGCATGGTGGCATCCATCTGCGCCATTCCCACCTTTCCGGCGGCGCGACCAGAGCGCGCAGCGGTCAGCCAGATGCGGCTGACCGGAGCCGGCCTGCGCCCCCCTGGCCTGGAACGCTCGCTGCCCCTGGCCGTATCCCAATTGCCGCCCGGCCCGGAATCGTGACCGCCATGACGACCCCTTCGGACGTGAGCCCCATCCTCGGCAAGCTGACCCTCGCCGCGCTGCCGCTCGACCAGCCCATCCTCGTCGTGACCTTCGCCGTGGTCGCGGCCGGTGGCGTGGCGCTGCTCGCGCTCCTCACCTGGTTCCGCCTCTGGGGCTATCTCTGGAAGGAGTGGTTCACCAGCGTCGATCACAAGAAGATCGGCATCATGTATCTGGTGCTCGGCACCGTGATGCTGCTGCGCGGCTTCGCCGACGCGATCATGATGCGCCTGCAGCAGGCGATCGCCTTCAACGGGTCCGAAGGCTACCTGCCGCCGCACCACTACGACCAGATCTTCACCGCCCATGGCGTGATCATGATCTTCTTCGTGGCGATGCCCTTCGTCACGGGCTTCATGAACTTCGTGGTGCCGCTGCAGATCGGCGCGCGCGACGTCGCCTTCCCCTTCCTCAACAACTTCAGCTTCTGGATGACCGTGGGCGGCGTCATCCTGGTGATGATGTCGCTCTTCGTGGGCGAATTCGCCAAGACGGGCTGGCTCGCCTATCCGCCGCTGTCGGGCATCACCTACAGCCCGGATGTCGGCGTCGACTACTGGATATGGGCCCTGCAGGTGGCCGGTGTCGGAACGACGCTATCCGGCATCAACCTGATCGTGACCATCATCAAGCTGCGCGCGCCCGGCATGAGCCTGATGAAGATGCCGGTCTTCACCTGGACCGCGCTGTGCACCAACGTGCTGATCGTGGCGACCTTCCCGGTGCTCACGGCGGTGCTCGCGCTGCAGGGGCTCGACCGCTACCTCGGGATGAACTTCTTCACGAGCGACCTCGGCGGCAGCGCCATGATGTATGTGAACCTCATCTGGATCTGGGGCCATCCGGAGGTCTACATCCTCATCCTGCCGCTGTTCGGCGTGTTCTCCGAAGTGGCGTCGACCTTTTCGGGCAAGCGGCTATTCGGCTACACCTCGATGGTCTACGCCACGGTGTGCATCACGATCCTGTCCTACCTGGTGTGGCTGCACCACTTCTTCACCATGGGGTCGGGTGCCAGCGTCAACAGCTTCTTCGGCATCACCACCATGGTGATCTCCATCCCCACCGGCGCGAAGCTGTTCAACTGGCTGTTCACCATGTATCGCGGCCGCATCCGCTTCGAACTGCCGATGATGTGGACCGTGGCCTTCATGCTGACCTTCGTGGTGGGCGGCATGACGGGCGTGCTGCTGGCGGTGCCGCCGGCGGATTTCGTGCTGCACAACTCGCTGTTCCTGGTCGCGCATTTCCACAACGTCATCATCGGCGGCGTGCTGTTCGGCAGTTTCGCGGCGATCAACTTCTGGTTCCCCAAGGCCTTCGGCTTCAAGCTCGATCCCTTCTGGGGGAAGATCTCCTTCTGGTGCTGGGTGGTGGGCTTCTGGCTCGCCTTCATGCCGCTCTACATCCTGGGGCTGATGGGCGTGACGCGGCGGATGCGCGTCTTCGACGATCCCTCGCTGCAGATCTTCTTCATCACCGCCGGCGTCGGCGTCGCCGTTATCGCCTGCGGCATCGCCGCGATGCTGATCCAGTTCGCCGTCAGCATCCTGCACCGCGAGCGGCTGCGCGACGTGACCGGCGATCCCTGGGACGGGCGGACGCTCGAATGGGCGACCTCCTCCCCGCCGCCGGAGTACAATTTCGCCTTCACGCCCGTCGTCCATGACCTGGATGCCTGGTACGACATGAAGCGCCGCGGCTATCAGCGGCCGCTGTCGGGCTTCCGTTCCATTCCGATGCCGCGGAATACGGGCGCGGGCGTGGTGCTGGCCGCACTGAGCACGATCTGCGGCTTCGCGCTGATCTGGCACATCTGGTGGCTTGTGGGACTGAGCTTCATCGCGGTGATCGTGACGGCGATCGTCCACACCTTCGACTACGATCGGAGCCATCGCATCCCGGCCGAGACCATCGCCGATACCGAGGCGCTCCGCACGCAAGCCCTGGCAGCGGCAGAATGACGAACGACAGCATGACGACGCAGATGCCCGCGCCGCGCTTCTACGACCTCGAGGAGCATGAGCATCCGGAAGGCGGCAGCACGATGCTGGGCTTCTGGATCTACCTGATGAGCGACTGCCTCATCTTCGCGGTCCTCTTCGCCTGTTTCGCGGTGCTGGGCGGGAACTATGCGGCCGGACCATCGCCGCGCGACCTGTTCGACCTGCCCCTGGTCGCGGTCAACACGGCGATGCTGCTCTTCTCCTCCATCACCTATGGCTTCGCCATGCTGGCGATGCAGGCAGGGCGGTCGGGACTGGTGCGGTTCTGGCTCGCCATCACGGCCGTCTTCGGCCTGGCCTTCCTGTCGATCGAGATCCATGAATTCGCCGGCATGATCGCGATCGGCGCGACGCCGCAGCGCAGCGCCTTCCTGTCGGCCTTCTTCACCCTGGTCGGCACGCACGGGCTGCACGTCACCTTCGGCCTGGTCTGGATCCTGACCATGATCGTCCAGGTCGGCCGGCGCGGCCTGATCGCGGCGAATCAGCGCCGCCTGATGTGCCTCAGCCTGTTCTGGCATTTCCTGGACATCATCTGGATCGGTGTCTTCACCTTCGTCTACCTGATGGGGATGCTGCGATGAGCGACGAGGCGCATCACGCGACGGATGGTGCCGCCCACGGCACGCTGCGGGATTATCTGATCGGCTTCGGCCTGTCGGTCGTGCTGACCGCGATCCCCTTCTGGCTGGTGATGGAACGGCCGCTCGCGGCCGGCCCCACCAGCGTGCTGATCGTGGGCTTCGCGGTGGTGCAGATCCTCGTCCACATGGTGTACTTCCTCCATATGAACGGCCGCTCCGAAGGCGGCTGGACGATGATCGCGCTGATCTTCACCCTGGTCGTCGTCGCGATCGCCATGACCGGCTCGCTATGGGTGATGTATCACCTCAACGCGAACATGATGCCGATGCCGCACGAGTTACGCAGCGTCCCGTGACGTCGCGTCATGCGCCGGCACTGGCCGGTGCGGGCGCGCTGGTGCTGGTGGCGTCCTTCGTCGGGCTCGGGCTGTGGCAACTCCAGCGCCGCGCCTGGAAGCACGCGCTGATCGCGCAGGTCGAGGCCAGGGTCCACGCGGCGCCGGCCCCCGTCCCGGGGCGGGCGGAATGGCCGCAGATCTCCGCAGTGCGGGACGGGTACCGGCGCGTCCTCGTCGAAGGGCGGATGCTGCGGGATCGCGAGACGCTGGTGCGGGCCACCACCGTGCTCGGCAGCGGCTACTGGGTCATCACCCCCATGCAGACCGCTGACGGCACCATCCTGGTCAATCGCGGCTTCGTTCCCCCGGAACGGCGCGACGCATCGACGCGCGGCGGGGAAGGCGGCAATGGCCCAGTGCGCATCGTCGGCCTGTTGCGCCTGAGCGAGCCGGGGGGCGGGTTTCTCCGCGCCAACGATCCCGCGCAGGATCGCTGGTATTCGCGCGATGTCGCGGCCATCGCCGCCCGGCGCGGCATCGCAGATGCCGCGCCCTTCTTCGTCGATGCCGAGGTCGCCACGGGCCCGGAGAACCAGCCGGTCGGGGGGCTGACGGTGATCCGCTTCGTGGACAACCACCTCATCTATGCGCTGACCTGGTTCGGCCTGGCGCTGCTGTCGGCCTGGGCCGGCCTGACGGTCCTGCGCCGGGGCCGGGCCGAGGACGCGACGAATCCGGAGTGACCGGCGCCCGGCACGGGAAGAAAGATTTGGGATCGAGGTCTGATGCCGCGATGGCATGGCGCGGGGCAACGCCGGATCGGGACGGATCCGCGGAGCGACATCGGCTTCAGGCACCTGGGGCATTCACTGCCCAGGAGAAGGCGCCCCGAGTCGCTCCCGCCACGCCGTGACTCGCCCCCGGCCAATCGCGGCTCGCGACGCCGCAGTTTCCGTTGCAGGGCGCCTGCGACAGCCTCGCCGGCATCCGCGGTCGTCGACGCGTCCTGCAAGGTGCCGCGATGCAAGGCTACCGCGCGGTCCGCGCGGTCGAGGAAGAGCGGACGTTCAACGCTCTTCCTGCGACCATCATCCGCGAGGCGGATCGACGCGTCACGTCGACGTCATCGCCTGCGGATCTCCGCCAGCCTTACGCCGCGGCGCGGATCGCCACGGCCTTCACATCCTCACCGACGGCGCCGGCGAAGGTCGCGAAGTTCTTCTCGAACAGCCCGACAAGCTGCGCCGCGGTGCGGTCATAGGCCGCCTTGTCGGCCCAGGCATCGCGCGGGTTCAACAGCTCGGTCGGAATGCCCGGCACGGCCTTCGGCACCATCAGGCCGAAGAAGGGATCCTGCACGAATTCCACCTTCGCCAGCGAGCCGTCCAGCGCCGCGCGCAGCAGCCCGCGGGTCACCTTGATCGGCATGCGCGACCCGGTGCCGTAGGCACCGCCCGACCAGCCGGTGTTGACCAGCCAGCAATCCGCGCCGTGCTTTGCGATCAGCTCGGCGAGCATCCGGCCATAGACCTCCGGATGACGCGGCAGGAAGGGGGCGCCGAAGCAGGTGGAGAAGGTCGCCTGCGGTTCCTTGCCCAGGCCCTTTTCCGTGCCGGCGACGCGCGCGGTGTAGCCCGACAGGAAGTGGTACATCGCCTGCGCGGCGGACAGCTTGCTGATCGGCGGCAGCACGCCGAAGGCATCGGCCGTCAACATCACCACGTTCTTCGGCAGGCCCGCCGTGCCGGACGGCACCGTGTTCGGGATGTAGTGGATCGGATAGCAGGACCGGGTGTTCTCGGTCAGCGATCCGTCGTCGAGATCGACCACGCCATCCGCATCGGCGACGACGTTCTCGAGCACCGTGCCGAAGCGGTGGGACGCGGCCCAGATCTGCGGCTCAGCGTCCTGGGACAGCTTGATGACCTTGGCGTAGCAGCCGCCCTCGAAATTGAAGACGCCGGTATCCGACCAGCCATGCTCGTCATCGCCGATCAGCGCGCGCTCCGGGTCGGAGGAGAGCGTCGTCTTGCCCGTGCCGGACAGGCCGAAGAACAGGGCCACGTCGCCCTTGGCGCCGACATTGGCGCTGCAATGCATCGGCAGCACGCCACGCGCCGGCAGCAGCCAGTTCATGACGGTGAAGATGCTCTTCTTGATCTCGCCGGCGTAGGAAGTGCCGGCGATAACGATGGTCCGCGTCTCGAGCGACAGCGCGATCACCGTGCTGGTGCGGCAGCCGTCGGTCCCGGGATCGGCCTCGAATTCCGGGGCGTGCAGGATCGTCCAGTCGGGTGCGAAGCCGTCCAGCGTGTCCTTCTCAGGGCGGATGAACATGTTGCGCGCGAACAGCGCGTGCCAGGCATTCGGGGTAACCAGGCGGACATTGATGCGCTGGGCGGGGTCCGCACCTGCGTTCAGATCCTGGGTGTAGAGTTCCGGCTTCTGGCCGAGCCAGGTGCGGACCTTGGCGGCCAGGGCGGCGAATTTCTCGGCCGGCAGGGGCTGGTTGACCTTGCCCCACCACACGGCGTCGCGCGTCGTGGGCTCATCGACCACGAACTTGTCCTGCGGCGAACGGCCGGTGTGCTGGCCGGTCACGGCGATGAAGGCGCCATCGGCGGACAGCCGGCCCTCGCCGCGGCGCAGCGCCTGGGCGACGAGCGCCGGCGCGGTCAGGTTCGGATGCACTTCCCCGCTGGGGGAGACGCCGGTGCCGGCAAGCGCGGGGTTCGGGGAAGACATAGAGGGCCACTCTCCTGGCAGGACATGTCGCGGTTCGATGACGGCGCCATTTCAGCCCCGGCAACGGCAGAATTACGGCGGAAATCCACCGTATTTCAGCCTTGCAACCGGTTCCGTCCCTCCCGCGCTGCGCGGATCAGGGCCGCGCGAGCATCCTCGGAATCGCTTAACGGTGCTAAGAAAGCAAGACGAACTGACTGGTTACCATCGGAGATGTCAGCGCCATCGACATCGATCGTGACCATGCGCCAGTCGCCCGGCCCGGCGCCGAGCAGCCCCCGGGCGATGGCCGCCACCGCGTCGGGATGGTCGGCGTTCATGTGCCCGATGATATCGGACTCGGCGGCCAGGATCGCGGCGACCGCCGCGGGGTCCGGGGCGAGCTCGGACGCCTTGATCCGCTCGGCCCGCGCGAAGCCGCCGACATGCAGGGCGCCGCCGATCGCGACGCGCCACAGCCCGAAATCCGCGAAATCGGCATAGAGCGCCGCATACGGGTGGCGGGCCAGCCAGCGCGCCTTGAGCGGAGCGGCCTGGTCCTCTGCCACGCGTTCGGCGAGGCCGGTCACGGTCACGCGCGGGGCGGTCTGCGGGTTGGGGCCCTCGGCGGTGCCGGTGAACATCAGGGCGCAGCGGGGGTCTGCCGCCAATTGGCGCGTATGCGCCGACAGGGCCGACAGCCACAGAAGCGGGGACAGGTCGGGCGCCGGCGCCGGCGTGACCAGGCTCGCGAAGGGCTGGCCCTGGGCCGAAGTTGCCAGGCTCGCCGCCGTCGCGCCCCGAATCAGCGCAATGGCCTCGCGAATCCCCTCCTGTGATGCCATGTCTCTCCCCGGCCCGGCTCGTGCCACAATCGCCCGCGAAAGTGGCGCCAGGGCCGCCGCCGTGCAACCGCGGCCCCATCAGGACGCCGGAGACCCGGAAGAGACTATGGCCCAGACCATCGCCCTCGTGGACGACGACCGCAACATCCTGACCAGCGTCCAGATGACGCTGGAGGCGGAAGGCTATTCCGTCCGCACCTTCACCGATGGCGAGAGCGCCCTGCAGGGGCTGCTGTCCAAGCCGGCGGACCTCGCCGTGCTCGACATCAAGATGCCGCGCATGGACGGGATGGAACTGCTGCAACGACTGCGCCAGCGGTCCAACATGCCCGTCGTCTTCCTGACGTCGAAGGACGAGGAAGTGGACGAGCTGATGGGCCTGCGCCTCGGCGCGGACGACTACATCACCAAGCCCTTCAGCCAGCGCCTGTTGCTGGAGCGCATCCGCGCCCTGCTCCGCCGCAACGAGGCATCGCGCGCCGAAGGGTCCGGCGCCCCTCCAGGTGGCGTCATCGCCCGCGGCGACCTGGTGCTGGACGAGACCAAGCACACCTGCGTCTGGAAGGGGAAACAGGTGCAGCTCACGGTCACGGAGTTCCTCCTGGTCAAGGCGCTGGCCGTGCGCCCCGGCATGGTGAAGAACCGCGACCAGCTCATCGACGCGGCCTATGGCGAGAACATCTATGTCGATGACCGTACCATCGACAGCCATGTGAAGCGCATCCGCAAGAAGTTCCGCCAGACGGATGGCGAGTTCGACCAGATCGAGACGCTGTACGGGATCGGCTACCGCTACAAGGAAGCCTGAGCGGGACGGCCGGGTCTGTCCGTCGTCCGATCGGATCCGTGCCGCGCCAGCCTGCCGCCACGCCCGAAAACCCTTTAGGCTGAAGCCGTGCCTGACGACACCGCCAGCCTGCCGCGCCCCGCCGCCCCGGCCACCAGCAAGCCGGAGCCCCGGCGCACGCGCCGGCGCTTTTCGCCCCTGCTGCGTCGTATCCTGCTGGTCAATGCCGTGCCGCCGGCGCTGCTGGCCGCGGCGCTGCTCTATCTCGACCAGTATCAGAACGGGCTGATCGCCGCCGAGGTCGAGGCCCTGCGCACCCAGGCCCGCATCTACGCCGGCGGCATCGCCGAGGCCGCCGTCCGCATTGAGGGGGACCGCGCCATCCTGGTGCCGGAACTCGCCCGGCCGCTGCTGCGCCGTCTGGTGGAACCCTCCCCCAACACCCAGGCGCGGCTGTTCGACAATACCGGCCTGCTGGTCGCCGACAGCCGCGTGCGGGAAGGCACCGGCGGGGCCGTCGTCACCGAGCCCCTGCCCTCGCCCGAACCCCGCGGCGCGCTGAGTTCGGCCGTGGCCGGCATCTATGACCGGCTGGTCACCATCCTGCCCGGACCGTTGCGCGTCGCGGGCGGGGGAGGCGGCGTCGCCGTCAGTGTCGGACCCGAGGCGCCGGATTTCGACTGGCAACCCGACCTCGGCCCCGACCGGCGCGAGGAGCTGCGCCTCGCGCTGGAAGGCGGCGTGCGGCCTTATATCCGGCGCACGGGCGATGGCCGCCTGCTGGTCTCGGTCGCCGAGCCCGCCCGCCGCGGCAACCAATCCGTCGGCATCGTGCTGCTGACGAAGGAAGCGCGGGAGGTCGACCAGCGCCTGTTCCAGATCCGCGCCTCGGTGCTGCTGCTGTTCGGCACGGCGCTGGTGCTGACGGTGATGTTGTCTTTCTACCTGTCCCGCACCATCGCCACGCCGATGCTCGACCTTGCCCGCGCCACCCAGCGCATCCGCGAAGGCGAAGGCCGCGAGGAATCCGTCCCCGAACCCCTGCTGGCCCGGAATGACGAGATCGGCACACTGGCGCGCGACCTGCAGAATTCTGCCCGCGCCCTATGGGCCCGGATCGACGCCAATGAACGCTTCGCCGCCGATGTGGCGCATGAGCTGCGCAACCCGCTGACCAGCGTGCGCAGCGCGCTGGAAACCCTGCGCCGCGTCGAGAACCCCGACAGCCGCAACCGCCTGCTCGCCATCATCGCCGAGGACGCCGTCCGCATGGACCGGCTGATCGCCGACATCAGCGATTCCTCCCGCGTCGATGCGGAGCTGTCGCGGACCATCTCCGCCCCCGTCGACATCGCGCCGATTCTCTCTGCCCTGTCCGAACTGCACAACGCGACGCGCAAGGAGGAGGACGATCCGCGCGTCGTGCTCGAAGCGCCGGCCGGCCCGCTGGTCGTGCGTGGCGTCGAGGGCCGCATCGTCCAGGTCTTCCGCAACCTGCTCGGCAACGCCCTGTCGTTCAGCCCGCGCAACGGCACGGTGCGGGTGAAGGCCCGCCCGATCGGCAGCATGGTGGAAGTCGCCATCGAGGACGAAGGCCCTGGCATCCCCGAACAGAAGCTGGAGAGCATCTTCGAGCGCTTCTATTCCGAACGCCCGAGCGGGGAACGCTTCGGCCAGCATTCCGGCCTCGGCCTGTCGATCAGCAAGCAGATCGTCGAAGGGCTGCGCGGGCAGATCTCGGCGGAGAACATCCGCGACGCCGCGGGGACAGTGCAGGGGGCGCGCTTCATGGTGCGGCTGCCGGCAGGGTGATCGCCGGGGGCGCTGCTCCGTCCCATGCGTGCGACGATGCGGGACACGTCGATCGGGGAAGGGCTTTGCCCCTCTCTGGTCCGCCAGCACCGTCTGTCTACGCTGCCTTGGCGGGCGCCTCCCCGCCACCGCCCCAGGTCGGGACCATGCTGAACTCCACCAGCCTTGCGGCGAAGGGCAGGGAACGCCGGCCTTCGAGAAGGCCTTCCAGGCGAGGCAAGGTGGTGCGCCGGTTCAGCCACAGCATTAGGCTGCCGAAGGGCCCCGCATCCGGCCGATGCACCAGCGACTCGTCCGTGTCGAGGTCGTAAGGGTGACAATAGGACCACAGGCCGCCCTGCCCGCCCGCCGCCCAGTTGCGCGCGAGCCCGCTGAGCCGCCAGGGAGGCAGCCAGCGCAGATACATCCCGCCGAGAAAGGGCACGGCCACCGGCCCAATCCGCCCCACCGGCACCGGCAGTTCCAGCAGGCCAGACGGCCAGCGGAAGGGTCCGCGCGGGGCGCCGGGCCAGCCGGCCAGCGGGTTGCGCGCCGGCAGCAGGGAGGAAGAGTAGGCGAAGCCGAGTTCCGCCAGCACCTCCGGCACCCAGCCGGCCGCGGGCGTCAGCGAGAAATAGGGGGCGCGGAAGCCGACGGGTGCGAAGCCGGTCAGTGCCGCAAGCCGGTCCCGCGCGGTCGCCATGGCCATGCGGAACGCCGCGGGCGCTTCTTCGGCCAGATGACGGTGCGCATGGCCGTGGGAGGCGATCTCATGCCCCCTTCGCGCGATCTCCCGCACCAGGCCAGGTTCGCTCCGGGTAACAGAATCCAGAATAAAGAAGGTGCCGCGCGACCCGCGCGCCTCCAGCAGATCGAGCAGCCGCGCCGTCGGGCCGGTCGGCCCGCTGCCGCCCGGATGCGTCTCCACGTCCACGGTGAAGGTGAAGATGGCCGGCAGGGCGGCAAAGCGGCGGGCAGCGCGCGCCGACGCCCTTGTTCGGCCGCTTTCGCATTGATAAGTGAAGGTTCCGGAACGGGTTGGCATGGCGGCTGAGGTTGCCGGCGGACCTATCCTCTTCAGGGCCAAAAGGCCAGAGGGGCGTTCCGGGGAGGCATTGCGACGCGCGGCGGGAGCCCGAGCTTGACGACCACCCTCTCCTTCGAAGCCGAGGTTGCACGCCTGATCGTGGAGGCGCTGCATCTCGAAACCCCGCCGGAGGCGATTGATCCGGAAGCGCCGCTGTTCGGCGAGGGGTTGGGCCTCGATTCGATCGACGCGCTTGAGATCGCGCTCGCCGTGTCGCGCCGCTATGGCTTCCAGCTTCGTTCCGACGATGAGCGGAACCATCGCATCTTCGCCTCGCTGCGGGCGCTGGCGGCGCATATCGAGGCGCATCGGAGCGCCTGATGCCGGGATTGCCGCTGACCTCCCGCGGGCTGGAGGAGGTGGTTTTCCACCGCGGTGCCGCCCCGGTGACGGTGGCGCGGTTTCTGGCCGAGGTCGCGGCGCTGGCCGCGCGCCTGCCGGACGAGGGGCCGGTGCTGAATTTCTGCGCCGATCGCTACCTGGCGCTGCTGGGCTTCGCGGCGGCGCTGTCGCGCGGGCATGTCACGCTGCTGTCCGCCGACCGCACGCCGCTGCGTCTGGCCGAGATCGCCCAGGGGCATGGCGCGCGCTACGCGCTGTCCGATGTCGCGGCTGTCCTGCCCCTGCCGGTGCTGCGGCCGGATGCCATGCCGGGTGAGGCTGCGCCCAATCCGCTGATCCCGGCCGATGCCATCGCGGTCATCGCCTTCACCTCCGGCAGCACGGGTGAGCCGCAGCCCCATGCGAAGCCCTGGGGCGCGCTGGTCGCCGGTGCGCGCGGCGCGGCGGAGACCTTCGGCGTGACGGGCGGGACCAGCGTCCTCGGCACGGTGCCGGCGCAGCACATGTACGGCTTCGAGACGACGGTGATGCTGCCGTTGCAGGGTGCAGGCGCCGGGCATGCCGGGGATGTGTTCTATCCCCAGGACATTGCGGCAGCATTGGCCGCGCTGCCGGCGCCGCGGCTGCTGGTGACAACGCCGCTGCAATTGCGCGCGCTGCTGCGCAGTGAGGTCGCGATGCCGGCGCTGGCGGGCATCGTCTCCGCCACCGCGCCCCTGTCGGATGCGCTGGCCACCGAGGCCGAGGCCGCCTGGGGTGCGCCAGTGCGCGAGATCTACGGTGCGACCGAGGCCGGGTCTATCGCGTCCCGCCGCACGCTGGAGGGGCCGGGCTGGACGCCCTATCCGGGCATGACGTTCGCCATCGGCGAGGACAGCGCCAGCGTGACCGTGCCCGGACTGCCGGCGCCGGTGCCGCTGTCGGACCGGCTGGTCCGGGACGGCGAAGGCCGCTTCCGGCTGGAGGGGCGGCTCGCGGACATGGTGAAGGTGGCGGGCAAGCGAGCGTCGCTCGCCGGGCTGACACGCATCCTGACCGGCATCGATGGGGTGGAGGACGGCGCCTTCGTCGCGCCTGACGACCTCGATGCCAATCCGCAGGCGCGGCTGGCGGCCGCTGTCGTCGCGCCGGGGCTCAGCGCGGAAGCGATCGTCGCGGCGCTGCGCGAGCAGGTGGAACCCGCCTTCCTGCCGCGCCCCGTCGTCATGCTGCCGGCCCTGCCGCGGGATGCTGTGGGTAAGGTGTCGCGGAACGCGATCGCGGCGCTGGCCTGGCGGCGATAGTAGGTAGCGGTCCTGCGGCATTATCGGCAGTGTGGGTCGGCGCATTCCATATTTGCGAATGCGACTGATTTGCATAATAGCATGGCGACTCCACGGCCCTGAGAGGGAACCCGACGGCGTGAACGAAGACCTGATGACCGCAACCCGACCCGCCGCCGCGCCCCCGCAACAGACCTTCGGCACGGCGGGCGTCGCGCCGATGGAACGCCCGAGCCTCGTCACCCGCTTCTTCATGAGCGTCGTGGCCTGGGCGGAACGGCTGAACCTGCGCTGTTCCAAGGTCGGCAACCCTCCCGTCTACGACAACGCCACCTTCCCCTGGGCGCGCGAGATCGAGAACGACTGGCACCTGATCCGGGCCGAGCTCGACCCGCTGCTGCAGCGCCAGCAGGATCTGCCGAGCTTCCATGAGCTGTCTTCCGACGTGAAGACGATCAGCACCGACAGCGCCTGGAAGACGTTCTTCCTCACCGGCTATGGCGTCTCCTCGGAACGCAACATCGCCCAATGCCCGGATACCTGGCGCGTCGTGCAGCGCATCCCGGGGCTGAAGACGGCGATGTTCTCGATCTTCGAACCCGGCAAGCACCTGCCGGCGCATCGCGGTCCCTACAACGGCGTGCTGCGACTGCATCTGGGGCTGATCGTGCCGGAGGCGGCGCCGGGCCAGCTCGCCATCCGCGTGGACCGGCAGGTCTGCCATTGGGAGGAAGGCAAGGCGCTGATCTTCGACGATGCCTATGAGCACGAGGCATGGAACCACACGGACAGGACGCGCGTGGTGCTCTTCGTCGATTTCGTGAAGCCGCTGCGCTTCCCGGCCCGGCTGGTGAACTGGTTGCTGCTGAACCTCGCTGTCTTCACGCCCTTCATCCGGGAGGGCATGGACAACCAGAAGGCCTGGGAGAAGCGCTTCTACGAACAGGCCGAGGCGCTGCGGAACAGACGCGCCTGATACGTCCTGGCCTGTGGAACCGAGAGGGGCTTTGCCCCTCTCGCGCTCTCCCCACCAAAGGCCACAGGGCCTTTGGAAACCAATACCTGGTGCTGGGCGCCCCTGGCGGAATGAGTGCCGAAGCTCGCCTTCGCACATGGAACGCGCTGCGCAGGACGTGACCTGCCTGTACTGGCAATCGCCAAGTGACGGTTTCCAAGCGCCTCGGGCCTCTGGCGGGGTGGCCTGGAGGGGCAGCGCCCCTCCAATTCCGCGCGCGCCGGCCAGCGACCGTCGGCACAAGTCAGGTCTTGTAGTCAGGCTCCTCCCGATCCAGCACGCGGCGCCAGGCGTCGAGATGCAAGCGGGCATCGAGCTTCTCGCCCCAGGGTCCCGCATGGTGGCGGCGCGCCGAATCCGGCAGCGTGTGCAGCTTCATCCCGGTCTGCATCGCGGTCATCTGGTACATGGTCGTGCGCTCGGCCATGTAGGTCTCGTCGAAGGCGTCGTGGACGGTGGGGCCGACGACGGTCACGCCATGGCCGCGCATTACCATGATCGTCTTGTCGCCCATCAACCGCGCGATGCGGTCACCTTCCTCATTGGAATGCACCGGGGCGTCGCCCGACGGGTCGTAGACCACGCGGTCGTTCAGCAGCAGCGAGTTGTGATGCGACAGGGAGAACTCCGCATCCTCGATCATCGACAGCGCGGTCAGCCAGCGCGGATGGACGTGGATGACGCAGGTCGCGGCGGGGTTGGCCAGGTGGATGCGGCAATGGATGTGGAAGGCGACCTTGCGCAGTTCGCCCGTCCCGCGCACCACCTTGCCATCCAGGTCGCAGACGATGAGGTCCGAGGCGCGGAGTTCCTGGAACAGGAAGCCGCGCGGATTGATGAGGAAAAGCGGTTCCTCGCTATCCGGCAGCATCAGCGAGTTGTGGTTGCCGATATGCTCGTTCCAGCCGAGCCGCGCGCCGATGCGGAACACGGCCGCCATGTCGCAGCGGAGCGCCCATTCGCGTTCCTCCGCACGGCTGTCGGTGAGGTTGCGGATCACGGTCGACATGGGGGCCTCCACGCACGCGGAAGGGTGAAGGCTGGCATGATCGCGCCGGGCCCGCCAGACGCGGATTGACGCATCGCAGCAGGGGTCGGAGGCTTCCGGGCGGTCCGGCCTGTCGAGGAGCCCTGCATGCCATCGCCCGCGGAACTGCCCATCACCGGCTATCTCGACCGCTTCTCGCATCGGCCGGGCGAGCGCTTCACGGCGCATGTCAGCGTGCGCGAGGGCGGCGCGGCCCGGGCGCGGCTGGTGCGGGTGATCTCGGGTGATCCGAACCCGGAAGGCCCGGGGCTGCGCTTCGAGGATCTATCGCATCGCTTCGATGTGACCTTCGCCGGACGGCGGCAGGCGATCCGCATCGGGTCGCATGCGGTGGTGCCGCGCGGGCCGGTGCGGGACGTCGGCCCAATGACCTGGACGGCGCTGGTCTGGCTGGGCGCGCACCCTGTCAAAGAGGCCGTCGTGATCGCGGAAGGCGATGTGGTGCTTGCCCTGACGCCGGATGGCGTTGCAGGCGCGATCGGCGGCGCCGTGGTCGCGACGCCGCGCCCGCCGGCGCTGCGCTGCTGGCATCGCCTGTGGCTCAGCGCCGATCCCGGCACGGGGCGGGTCGCGGTGGGGATGGTGCCGCTCGACGGCGGGGCGGAGACAGTCGCGACCGCCGTGGTGCCGCACCTGCACCTGCCAGCGGGCGGTGCGCGCATCGTGATTGCCGCGGATGCGAAGGGCGGCCGCCACCTCACCGCCAAGGTCGAAGACCCGGCGCTGTTGGGGGGCTACCGCGACAGCTACCCGCATCCGGCGGCGACGCTCGCCGCGTTGGACCCGATCGCCGGCTGGGATTTCTCGCGCGACATCCCGACGCAGCGCATCCTCGATGTCGGGGAGCAGCATTGCGACGGGTATCTGGTGAACCTCCCCACGCGCGCCATGGTCGGCGCGCGCTGGTCGGGGCGCGAGATGTGCTGGCGCCATGCGCCAGAGGATTACGGCGCCATCCATTTCCATGCCGACGACCTCGGCGATTGCGGCTGGCAGTCCGACCTTGCCTTCACCGTACCCGACGACCTGCCCTCCGGCGCCTATGCGCTGCACCTGACCTGCGCGGAGGGCGAGGACTGGCTGCCGCTCTACGTCCTGCCCCCGAAGGGCGAGGCGCGGGCGCCGGTCGCCTTTCTCGCCTCGACCTTCACCTACCAGGCCTATGCCAACCATGCGCGGGGCAATGCCGATGCGGCCTACAAGGCGCGCGTCGCGGCCTGGGGCGCCTATCCGCACAATCCGGACGACTTCGCGATTTATGCGGGGTCTACCTACAACCTGCATCCGGATGGCAGCGGGGTGTCGTTCTCGTCGCGTCTGCGGCCGATCCTGACCATGCGGCCGGGCTTCCTGACCTTCAACGACGCGCGCGGGTCGGGGCTGCGGCACTATCCGGCGGACACGCATATCCTCGCCTGGCTGGAGGCGAAGGGCATCGCCTTCGACGTCATCACCGACGAGGACCTGCACGAGGAAGGGCTCGACCTGCTGAAGCCCTATCGCGTGGTGATGACGGGCTCGCACCCTGAATACCACACCATCCGCACGCTGGACGCCCTCAGCGACTATACGCGCGGGACGGGGCGGCTGATGTATCTGGGCGGCAATGGCTTCTACTGGCGCATCGCGGTGACGCAGACCCTGCCCGGCATGCTGGAGCTGCGTCGCGCCGAGGGCGGCATCCGCGCCTGGGCCGCCGAGCCTGGCGAATATTATCACCAGACGGATGGCGCCTATGGCGGGCTGTGGCGGCGCAACAGGCGGCCGCCGCAGATGCTCGCGGGCGTCGGCTTCTCGGGCCAGGGGCTGTTCGAGGGCACGCATTACCGCCTGCTGCCGGCAGCGCGCGATCCCCGGCACGCCTGGATCTTCGACGGCGTCGACGGCGAGACCTTCGGCGATTACGGCCTGTCCGGCGGCGGCGCCGCGGGCTTCGAGCTGGACCGCGCCGATCCCGCGCTCGGCACGCCGGAAGGCACGGCGATCCTGGCGCGGTCCGAGGACCCGCCGGCCTCCTTCGTCACCGTGCCGGAGGAGTTGTTGTCCCACGTCAAGACCGTCACCGGCGAAACGCCCGATGCCCTGAAGCGCGCCGAGATCGTGTATTTCGACACGCCGGGCGGCGGCGCCGTCTTTGCCACCGGATCGATCACCTGGTGCGGCAGTCTTTGGCAGGATGGCGCATTCCAGGGCCCGGTCAGCCGCATCATGGAGAATGTGCTGCGCCGCTTCGCCGACTGACCGGTTGACAGGCTGCCTGACGCATCGGACGCTCGCCGGAAACTAGGGTGGCCACGCAATTTCCGGGGGATGGTGCTCATGAAGCGCTCTCGTCTTGCGTTCTCGATCCTGGCGGCGGGCCTCGGCCTGCCCGCCGCGGCGCTGGCGGCGCCGTTCACCTGTCCGTCGCGCGGGGGCGACATCGTCTTCGGCCAGGAAGCCAACGTGAATTCGCTGGACCAGATGACGTCCAGCACGATCTCCACCCGCAACATCGCGATGAACATCTACGAATCGCTGATGACGCGGGACGAGAACAACCGTCCGATCCTCGAGCTCGCCGAGAGCATGGAGGAGTCCGGCGACGGGCTGACCTACACCTTCAAGCTGCGCCGCGGCATCACCTTCCACAACGGCAAGCCGATGACCTCGGCTGATGTCGTGGCGTCCTTCAACCGCTACAACCGCATCGGGTTGCAGCGCAGCACGCTCGACAACGTGGCGGGCTGGGACGCGCCGGACCCCTACACCTTCATCATCCGCATGAAGCATGTGCAGCCGACCTTCATCGAGGCGCTGTCCAGCTTCTCCGTGCCCATCGTCATCATCCCCTCGGAGCACGAGAATGACGAGCGGCAGCAGCTCCGCACCGTCGGCACCGGGCCCTTCCGCCTTCTGGAATTCGTCCCCGGCAGCCATGCGAAGCTCGGCCGCTTCGACGGCTACCAGCCCAACACCGCCTTCGAGCAGCGCACCGGCTTCGGCGGCTATCGCGTCGCCTGCGTCGACACCGTCACCTTCCGCATCGTGACGGAGGCCTCGGCCCGCGTGGCGGGGCTCGAGACCGGCGAGCTCCAGGCGGTGGAGGACGTGCCGACCCGTTCGCTCGACAGCCTGCGCCGCAACAATGCGATAACCATCCTGCCGCTGCAGAACTGGTGGATCCAGATCGCGCTGCCGAACACCGCGAACCCGCCGACGAACAACCTCGCCTTCCGCCGTGCCGTGCAGGCGGCGATGGGCATGGAAGACATCATGGACGCGGCGACGGACGGCAATTTTCGCCTGAATGTCGGCTTCCAGTTCCCGAACCAGCCCTCCTACACGGATGCCGGCAAGGAGACCTACAACATCAACGATCAGGCCCGCGCCCGGGCCCTGCTGAGGGAATCCGGCTATCGCGGCGAACCGATCACCATCCTGACCAACCGCGACTACCCGCCGATGTACAACGCGGCGCTGGTCATGCAGCAGCAGCTTCGCGCGGTCGGCATCAACGCCAATCTGCGCGTGGTGGACTGGCCGACCTCGGTGCAGATGTCTCAGCGCGTGAACAGCGATGAATGGCATTTCTTCCATTCCGGCTGGGGCACGCAGCCGGCGCTCGGCGCGCTGGCGACCATGCAGTTCCTGGTCTCGCCCGGGGCGAACTACCGTCCGCGCGACGACAAGGACGATCCGGATGTGCTCGCCGCCTGGAACGACATGAACAATCTGCGCGACCCGGCCGCGCGGCAGGACGCCTTCGCGCGGATGCAGCGGCTGGTGCTGGAACGCGCCTATGCCTATCCCTTCGGATCGCTGACCAAGGTGCAGGCGGTGCGGGCGAACGTGAAGAACTTCGTGCCCTTCCGCATCCCGCGCTTCTCCAACGTGTGGGTGCAGCGGTAATCCCGTGATCGGCGTCGCGGCCGGGCGCGTCCTCAGCGCGATCCCGGTCCTCTTCATCGTCAGCCTCATCACCTTCGGGCTGATGCGGCTGATCCCCGGCGACCCGGCAGCGGCCATCGCCGGCGTCGCCGCGACGCCGGCGCAGATCGAGCAGCTCCGCCGCGACCTCGGCCTCGACCAGCCGCTCTGGCTGCAATTGGTCGACTACTACCGGGGGCTGGCGCAGGGCGATCTCGGGCGGTCGCTGCTGCTCGGCAAGGGCGTCTTCGCCGCGACGATGGAACGCCTGCCGGTGACCATCGGCCTGTCGCTCTACGCCCTGGTCTTCACCCTGCTGATCGGCATCGCGAGCGGCATCATCGCCGCGCTGCGGCAGAATTCATGGATCGACCAGGCGGCGATGATGTTCGCCATGATCGGCATCAGCGTGCCGAACTTCTTCCTCGGCCTGCTGATGATCATCCTCTTCGCGGTGCATCTCGGCTGGCTGCCTTCCGGCGGGTATGTCGCCTTCTCGGCCGATCCGCTGGGCTGGCTGCGCAGCCTGGCCATGCCGGCCTTCTCGCTCGCGCTGCTCCAGGCGGGGCTGCTCGCGCGCATCACGCGGTCGTCGATGCTGGAAGTTCTGCGCCAGGACTACATCCGTACGGCGCGCGCCAAGGGGCTGCCGCAGCGCAAGGTGGTGCTGAAGCATGCGCTCTCCAATGCGCTGATCCCGATCGTGACCGTGGTCGGCATCATCGTTTCGCTGCTGCTCTCGGGTGCCGTGGTGACGGAGGCGTTGTTCTCCATCCCCGGCATGGGGCAGTTGCTGACCCAGGCGGTGCTGAACCGCGACTATCCGATGGTGCAGGGGGGCCTGCTGCTGGTGACCACCTTCCTGGTGCTGGTGAACATCAGCGTCGATGTTCTCTACGCGGTGCTCGACCCACGGGTGCGCTATGAGTGACAATGCCGAGGGCATCGCCCTCAAGCGCGAGCATCCGCTCCGGGTCACGCTACGCCGGCTGTTCCGCCACAAGCTGTTCGTGACCGGCCTACTGCTGTTCGGGATCGTGGCGGGGATCGGCATCGCGGCGCCCTGGATCACCGACATCGACCCGCAGCGCCTTTCCATGCGCAACAAGTTCCTCTCGCCCAGCGAGACCTGGATCTTCGGCACCGACAATTTCGGTCGCTCGCTCTGGTCGCGCACCGTCTGGGGCGCGCAGCTGTCGATGATCATCGGCGCGTCCGTCGTCGCGCTGAACGCCGTGTTCGGCACGCTGATCGGCGCGGCGGCGGGGTATTTCCGCAAGCTCGACAACGCGCTGATGCGGGTGAACGATGCGCTGATGGCGTTCCCGGCCATCCTGCTCGCCATCGCGGTCACCGCCGTGCTGGGGCCCTCCACGCTGAACGTCATCCTCGCGCTGTCGATCGTCTACATCCCGCGCACCGCACGCATCGTGCGGTCCTCGGTGATTGTGCTGCGGGAGATGGAATACGTTCAGGCCGCCGTCGCCGCCGGAGCAGGACATTGGCGCATCCTGCGCCACCACATCCTGCCCAACGCCATGGCGCCGATGATCGTGCAGCTCTCCTTCCTCTTCGCCTATGCGGTGCTGTCGGAAGCGACGCTCTCCTTCCTTGGCGTCGGCGCCGTGCCGCCCACGCCGACCTGGGGCAACATCATGGCCGAGGGCCGCGACTTCCTGCGCGAGGCGCCCTGGATCATCACCATCCCCGGCGTGATGCTGATGATCACGGTGATGGGGCTCAACCTTCTCGGCGACGGGCTGCGCGACGTGCTCGACCCAAGGCTCAGGATCCAGCAGTGAATCTCCTTGAAGTTCGCGGACTCACCACCGCCTTCATGACAGGGCGTGGCGAGGTGAATGCCATCGAGGACGTCAGCTTCTCCCTGAAGGAAGGGGAGATCCTCGGCATCGTCGGCGAATCCGGATCGGGCAAGTCGGTCACGGCGCTGACCATCATGGATCTGCTGCCGAAGCCGCCCGCGCGCGTCGCCGCCGGGGAGGTTTTCTTCAATGGCCAGAACCTGACCCGGATGTCCGACCGCGAGATGCAACGCATCCGTGGCCCGGGCATCTCGATGATCTTCCAGGAGCCGATGACGTCGCTGAACCCGGTCTTCTCCATCGGCGACCAGATCATGGAGACGATCGCGGCGCATGAACGCCTGTCGCAATCCGATCTGCGCAAGCGGGCCATCGACATGCTGGACAAGGTGGGGATTCCCTCCGCGTCGCGGCGCCTCGACGACTATCCGCACCAGATGTCCGGCGGGCAGCGCCAACGGGTGATGATCGCCATGGCGCTCGCCTGCAATCCGAAACTGCTGATCGCGGACGAGCCCACCACCGCGCTCGACGTGACGATCCAAGCGCAGATCCTCGACCTGCTGATGGATTTGCGCGACGAGTTCGGCATGGGCGTCATCATCATCACCCACAACATGGGCGTGATCGCCGAGACTGCCGATCGCGTGATGGTGATGTACGCCGGCCGGGTCATCGAGGAAGCACCGGTCGCGACCATCTTCGACCACCCGCTGCACCCCTATACGCGCGGGCTGCTGGAATGCGTGCCCTCGCTCACCGAGGACAAGCCGCGCCTGGTCGCCATTCCCGGCACACTGCCGGAACCCGCGCGCCGCCCGCCCGGCTGCCGCTTCAGCCCACGCTGCGCCCATGCGCTGCCATCCTGCTCGGCGTCCATCCCGGCGCTGGAGACGCTGGAACCCACGCACACAGCCGCCTGCTTCCGCGCGAGGGAACTGGCATGACGGCGCTCATCGAAGCGACAGCGCTGTCCAAGCATTTCGAGATCGGCGGCGGCGGCTTCTTCGGCCTGCGCAAGCCGACGACGCTGAAGGCGGTCGACGAGGTCTCCCTGTCCATCGCCGCGGGCGAAACTCTCGGCCTGGTGGGCGAATCGGGCTGCGGCAAATCCACGCTCGGCCGACTTCTGCTGCGGCTGATCGAACCGACCTCAGGTGCCATCACCTTCGACGGCAACGAGATCACCCGCATCGGCCGGATGGAGATGCGCGGTTTCCGCCGCTCCATGCAGATCATCTTCCAGGACCCCTATGGCGCGCTGAACCCGCGCATGTCGGTCGAGGACATCATCGCCGAGCCGCTGCTGATCCACGGCGCCCGCCCCGGCGCCGAGACGCGCGCCAAGGTCACGGCGATGCTGGAGAAGGTCGGGCTGCCGGCACGCGCGCTCGATCGCTTCCCCCATGAATTCTCGGGCGGCCAGCGCCAGCGCATCGGCATCGCCCGCGCGCTGGTGCTGCATCCGCGCCTGATCGTCTGCGACGAGGCGGTCTCGGCGCTCGACGTCTCCGTCCAGGCGCAGATCGTCAACCTGCTGCAGGACCTGCAGCGGGAGATGGGGCTGACCTACCTCTTCATCGCCCACGATCTGTCCGTCGTGCGCCACATCTCCGACCGCGTCGCGGTGATGTATCTCGGCAAGGTGGTCGAGGTCGCGGAGAAGAAGACGATCTACGCCGCGCCGCTGCATCCCTACACCCAGGCGCTGATCGCCGCGGTGCCGGCGCAGCATCCGGCGCAGCGGTCGCGCGGCAAGCGACAGCGCATCGTGGGCGACATCCCCTCCGCGCTGAACCCGCCATCCGGCTGCCGATTCCACACGCGCTGCCCGCACGTCATGCCGGTCTGCCGCGAACGCGCGCCCGTGCTGAAGGACGCCGCTTCCGGCCACCAGGTCGCCTGCCACCTGACCGATAGCTGAGGAACGCCATGGCCAAGTCCCGCCTCGTCCCCGAGGTCGATTTCACCAAGGACGGGAAGCAGACCGGCTTCATCCGCCTGTTCCATTCCACCCATGACAGCGCCTATGGCTTCATCCCTATCCCGATCGTCGTGGTGAAGAACGGTGACGGCCCGACCGCCTTCTTCTCCTCCGGCAACCATGGCGACGAATACGAAGGCCAGATCGCCGTCACCAACCTGATCAAGTGGCTGCAGCCGGAGATGATCCGCGGCCGCGTCATCCTGCTGCCCATGGCGAATTTCCCCGCGGCACTCGCCGGCCGCCGCGTCTCGCCGATCGACGACGTCAACATGAACCGCATCTTCCCCGGCGATGCCGATGGCACCGTCACGCGCCAGATCGCGCATTTCATCGACAGCGAGCTGATCCCGCTGGCCGACCTCGTCATCGACCTGCATTCGGGCGGGTCGTCGCTGAACTACATCCCGACCGCGCTCGCCAAGCAGTCCGACGACCCGGCGCTGTACCAGAAGCAGCTCGACGCGCTGCGGGCCTTCGGCGCGCCCTTCACCTACATCCAGGGCGGCAGGCAGCAGGGACAGGGGGCGGACCAGACGCTCGGGGCGGGCGCGGAACGGCGCGGCGCCATCGCACTCGGCACCGAACTCGGGGGCGCGGGGGCGGTGAATGCCTCTGGCTTGGCCATCGCCGAGCGCGGCCTGCGCAACCTGCTGGTCCATCTCGGCATCCTCGGCCGCGAGCATTGGGTCGAACCGCCCGTGCCCACGCGCTTCCTCGATGTGCGCGGACCGGAGATGTACATCTACGCCCCCGAGAACGGCGTCTTCGAACCCCTGGTTGAATTGGGCGATACCGTCACGCCCGGCACGCCCGCCGCGCGCATCCATTTCCCCGAAACGCCCTGGCTGCCGCCGGTCGAGATCGCCTTCAAGGCCGCCGGCATCGTCATGTGCAAGCGCATCCCGGCGCGGACGAAGCGCGGCGACTGCCTGTTCCATCTCGCTGCCGATCTGTCAGCCTGAACACTTGCCGCGCCGCCCCCCGGCGTGCTCAAGCGGCCGGGTGAGTGAGCGTCTGGACACGGCCGTCACCATCGGCCCCGACCACCCCGCCCTGCCTGGGCACTTTCCAGGCCGGCCGATCGTGCCTGGGGTGCTGCTGCTCGACCAGGTGATCGCCGCGGCGCGGGATGCCTTCGCCCTGCCCGCCCCCACTTCCCTGCCGCGCGCGAAATTCGCTGCCCCGGTCCTGCCGGGGGAACGGGTCGATGTCGCGCTGACCCGCCTCGACGCCACCCGGATCGGCTTCGCCTGCACGGTCGCCGGCCGCCCCGTCGCCAGTGGCGAGTTGCGATTCGGCCCATGACCGACAGCGCCGCCTGGACGCGCGTGCCCGAACGCGGCGGCGGCGGCGCGATGCGCCTGATGGCGCGCATCGCGCTCGGCACGGGTTGGCATGTCGGGCACGTGCTGCTGCATCCGATCACGCTGTTCTTCCTGACGACGTCGCCCGCCGCGCAGAAGCGCGCGGTACGCCGCTACCTGACGCGCGCCCTGGGGCGGAAGGCTGCCTGGTCCGACCTCTGGCGGCTCTATTTCTGCTTCGCCTCGACCATGCTCGACCGCGTCTTCCTGCTCTCCGGCCGCACCGCGGGCTATGACCTGACGATCGAGGGCCTCGACCTGCTGCGCGATGCCGCCGCCTCCGGCCGCGGCGTGGTGATGCTCGGCGCGCATATGGGCTCCTTCGAGGCGCTGCGCGCCGTCACCGCCGCCGATGCCCCCGTCGAGGTCCGCATGCTGATGCACAGCGCCCCCGGCGGCGCGGCGGATGCGCTGTTCGACAGCCTCGACCCCGCCCGCGCCGGGGCGGTCATCCATCTCGGCCGGCCCGAGGCGATGCTCACGGCGCAGGAGGTGATCGACCGCGGCGGGGTGGTCGGCCTGCTCGCCGATCGCGCGCCACGGACCGAGCGCATGATCCCGGTCCCGTTCCTTGGCGCCGAGGCCCCCTTCCCCGGCGGCCCCATGACCCTTGCCGCCATCCTCAAGGCACCGGTCGTGCTCGGCTTCGGCCTGTGGCTCGGCCCACGCCGCTACCTGCTGCGCTTCGAACCCCTCGCGGAGGCCATCGACCTGCCGCGCGCAACGCGGGCCGAGGCGCTGCGTTCCTGGCTCGGACTCTATGCGGCGCGGCTCGGCGAGGTCTGCCGCGCGCACCCCTACAACTGGTTCAACTTCTACGATTTCTGGCAGGAGACCCCGTGACGCGCCGCGTCCTTCTCGCCGCCCTGTTCCTGCCTGCCGTCGCCCAGGCCCAGGACGTCATGGCCCAGGTCATGGCCGCGCTCGCCATCGTGCGCGACAGCCAGGCGACCTTCGTCGAGGAAAAGGAACTTCCCGAACTCGACCGCCCCCTGACCTCGCGCGGCCTCCTGGTCTGGCACGCGCCGGATCGGCTGGAAAAGCGCACCGTCGAACCCTTCGAGGAACGCCTGCTCGTCGAAGGCGACCGTCTGCTGCTGGAAACGCGGGAACAGCACCAGGAACTCTCCCTCGACACCGCACCCGAGATCCGTCCACTCGTCGAGGCCATCCGCGCGACGCTCGCCGGCGATGCGGTGACGCTGCGCCGCTACTACGGGATCAGCTTCTCCGGCGACCTCGCGCATTGGCGCATGGTGCTGACGCCGCTGTCCTCGCGAGTGCTCGCCGCCGTGCAGCGCATCACCATCGAAGGGGAAGGCGGGGCGGTGCTGGTGGTGGAACGGCAAGGGCGGGACGGGAACAGCCGCATGGCCGTGACGCCGGGGCGATGATGGGGGCAGGCGACCAGAGAGGGGCTTTGCCCCTCTCCGGACCTCTCCCCACCAAAGGCCACAGGGCCTTTGGAAGCCGTCACTTGGCGCGGGGCAGGAAGGGCTGCCTGTCCGGCGATGGGTTCGTGCGGCCCGGCGGCGGCGAAGTCGGCACGGCACAGGGCGACGAGGCCAGCCCCACCATGGCAGCGCCCCCACAGCGCCCGACACCAGGTATCGGTTTCCAAAGGCCCTGTGGCCTTTGGTGTGGTGGCTTGGAGGGGCAAAGCCCCTCCAACGGTCCTGTCTGACGCCACCTGAGCCCCATGCGCCGCTTCCTCCCGCTCCTCCTCGCCCTGGCTGTGCTCGCCGCTGCCTTTCCGCTGGTGCTGCGTCACGTCACGATCACCACCGACATCACCGATTTCCTGCCGGACTCTCGCTCCCCCGAGGCCACCCTCCTTCTCCGCGAACTCCGCGAGGGCGCGGCGACACGCCTGTTGATCGCCGGCATCGAGGGCGCGCCGGCACCGGAGCTTGCGCGCCTCTCCCGCGCTGTGGCGACGGCGTTGCAGGCGACGGCCGAATTCGGTCTCATCGCCAATGGCGTGCCGCGGATCGACGATGACGAGGCCGCGCTGCTCTTCGCGCACCGCTACGGCCTCTCGCCCGCGACGACACCGGATGCCTTCACCGAAGCGGCCCTTCGGCAGGATTTCGAACGCCTGCTCGCGGGCCTGCGCTCCTCGGCCGAGCCATTGCTGCGCCGCTTCGGTTTCGCCGACCCGACCGGCACCTTCCTCGCCCTGCTGCGCGGCTGGTCGTCGGACGCACGGATCGCGACGGAGAACGGCGTGTGGATGGCACCCGGCCCACGCGCGCTGCTCCTGGCGCAGACACGGGCGGCGGGGCTCGACGCCCTGGCGCAGGCGCGGGCCGCCGAGGCCTTCCGCACCGCCTTCGCCGCGGCGCATCCGCCTCCCGGCGCCAGGCTGCTCCTCTCCGGCCCCGGCGTCTTCGCCGCGGAAGCCGCGCTCGCCGTCCGGGCGGATGTGAAGCTCATCTCGACGCTGTCCTTCCTGCTCGTGGCGGCGTTCCTGTTCTGGCGCTACCGATCGCCGATGATGCTCGCCGTGGTGGCGCTGCCGCTGGCGGCGGGGACGCTGGCAGGGCTGGTCGTCGTCGATCTCGTCTTCGGGCATGTGCACGGGGCCGCGCTCGGCTTTGGCATGACCATGCTCGGCGTCTGCGACGATTATCCGATCCTGCTGATCACCGATCGCGCACCGGGGGAGCCGTTGCGCCGCACCGCCCGCCGCATCTGGCCCACCCTGCGGCTGGCGGTGGCCGCGGCGATCGCAGGGATGGTGCCGATGCTGGCCTCAGGCTTCCCGGGCCTAGCGCAGCTTGGCCTTTTCGCGGCGACCGGGCTTGCCGGGGCCGCGCTCGCCACCCGATACCTGCTGCCGGCGCTGCTGCCCGCGGAGGGCCTGCCCGTCCGCCCCTTGCCGGAGCGCGCCGCGCATTGGCTGCTGCGCCTGCCGATGCGTCGCACGCCGGTGCTGTTGGGGCTGGTCGCCGTCGCCGTGGCGCTAGCCGTGTCGGGCGGCCCGCGCATGACCCGCGACATCGCGGATCTCAGCCCAGTGCCTGAATCGGTCCGCGCGCTGGATGAGGAATTGCGTCGCCAGATCGGCGCCCCGGACGTGCGCGTGCTGCTGTCCCTGACCGCGCCGACCGCCGATGCCGCCCTGCGCGCCGCCGAAACCGCCTCGACGGCGCTGCTGGCCTCGGGAACGGTGACGGCGCTGGACCAGCCGGCGCGCTACCTGCCGAGTGCGGCGACCCAGCGCGCGCGGCTGGCGGCGCTGCCGGATGACGATGCCCTCGCGGCACGGGTCGAGGCGGCCCGCGCCGACCTGCCCTTCCGCGCCACCGCCTTCCGTCCCTTCCTGGATGGCGTCGCCGAGGCGCGCCACCTCGATCCCCTGACGCCGGCCGATCTCTCTCGCACGCCGACGCTCGCCGCCCGCCTCTCCCCCCTGCTGCGGCAGGAGGCCGATGGCTGGCGCGCCCTGATGCTGCCGGAGGGCGTCCGTGACCTCGCCGCGCTGCGCCAGGCCGCGGCGCAGATCCCGGGCCTGCTGGTAGTCGACATCAAGGCGGAGACGGAGGCCTTGCTCGACCAGGGTGTGGGTACCGCGCTGCGCTGGGGAGCGGTGGGCGGCCTGCTGGTTCTTGCATTGCTCGGCGCCGGGCGGGGCCTGGCCGGCGGCTTCCGCGTCGCCTTGCCGCTGATCGGGGCGCTGCTGCTGACCTTCGCGGCGCTCGATGCGCTGGGCGAGGCGATCACCGTCTTCCACCTGACCGCGGCGCTCTTGCTGGCCGGCGTGAGCATGGACTATGCCCTTTTTGTCTCCCGGAGCGGCCGGGAGGATGCCGAGGACTCGGCCCGCGCGCTTGGCGCGGTCATTTCCTGCATGGTCACGACTCTGCTCACTTTCGGATTGCTCGCCCTGTGCCGCACGCCGGTGCTGCATGCCACCGGCCTGACCGTCTGCATCGGCGTCGCCAGCGCCTTTCTGCTTGCCTGCGTGCTGGCGCCACGGCGTGAGGCGGCATGACCCGCTTCCGCATCACCGCCGTCACGGCGGCCAGTGCCATGGGCGTGGGGCTGGCCGCGACGCGGGACGCCTTGCGCCTGCGCCGCGGTGGCCTGACCCCATGCGACCTGCCGGGCATGCCCGCCGACATCTGGATCGGCCGCGTGCCGGAGGCCGAGGCGATCGAACCGCCGGCGGACCTCGCAGCCTTCGCCTGCCGCAATACCCGCCTGGCCGAACTCGCCCTGCGGCAAGACGGATTCTCCGAGGCCGTGGACGCGGCGCGGGCACGGCACGGCGCCGGGCGCATCGCCGTGGTCCTGGGCACCTCCACCTCCGGCATCGAGGCGACGGAGCGCGCCTGGGCCCAGCGCGGGCCGGATGGCGCGCTGCCGGCCTATGATTTCGCCCGCACCCACGACCTGCACGCCCTGCCCCGCTATCTGCGCGCGCGGCTTGGGCTTGCGGGGCCCTGCGTGTCCATCTCGACCGCCTGCACCTCCGGGGCGCGGTCCTTCCTCGATGCGGCGACGCTGATCGCCGCCGGGCTTGCCGATGCCGCGGTGGTGGGCGGCGCGGATACGCTGTGCGGCCTGACGCTGCATGGCTTCGCCTCGCTGGAACTGCTCGCGCGCGGCGGACCGACGCGGCCCTGTGCCGAGGACCGCGACGGCATCTCGATCGGCGAGGCCGCGGCCTTCTCCCTGATCGAACGCGCCGGACCGGAAGATTCCGGGGCAATCGGTCTGCTTGGCGCCGGAGCCTCGGCCGATGGGCATCACATGTCGAGCCCGCATCCCGAGGGGCTCGGCGCGCTGGCGGCGATCGAGGCGGCGCTCGCCAGCGCCGGGGTCGGACCCGGCGCCATCGATTACGTGAACATGCATGGGACGGGCACGCGGGCGAACGACGCCATGGAGGACCGCGCCATCGCGCGCGTCTTCGGTGCAGCGGTGCCCTGTTCCTCGACCAAGGGCTGGACCGGGCACACGCTCGGCGCCTCCGGCGCGCTGGAGGCGGTGATCAGCGCGATCTGCGTGGAGGACGGGCTGATCCCCGGCTGCCTCGGTGTGGAACGGGTCGATGCCTCCTTCACCTCGGGCGTCGTCGTGGCCAACGGCGCGGCGCGGGTGGATCGGGTGCTGTCCAACTCCTTCGGCTTCGGCGGCAGCAACTGCGCCCTGGTGATCGGGAGGCTGCCGTGACCGTGCGCGCGGGGATCGCGGGGGTCGGGCTGCTCGGCCCCGGGCTGGCGGGCTGGACGGCCTCGCTGCCGGCGCTGGCGGGCACGGTGCCCTATGAACCCGCTCCGCTCGTGCCGCCCGTGCCGGCGCTGCTGCCGGCGACCGAGCGCCGCCGCACCGGCCCGTCGGTGCGCCTCGCCATCGCCGTCGCCGCCGAGGCGGTGCAGGAGAGCGGTCTGGCGCCGGAATCCCTCGATTCCGTCTTCGCCAGCTCGAATGGGGAGGCGCAGGTGATCGTCTCCATCCTCGATGCGCTGCATGCGCCGGATGGGGCGATCTCGCCGACCCAGTTCCACAATTCGGTGCACAATGCGGCGGCCGGGTATTGGGGCATCGCCGCGGGGTCGGGGCGGCCTTCGGTCAGCCTGGGCGGGCATGATTTCGTCTTCGCGACCGGGCTGATGCAGGCGGTCGCGCAGGTGGCGGTGCAGAAGGCGCCGGTGCTCCTCGTCGTGCATGACGTGCCGCTGCCGCCGCCGCTGACCGCGCTGCGGCCGGGCGAGGAGTCTTTCGCCATGGCCCTGGTGCTCGTCCCCGGGGATGGCGCGCTCGGTGGGCTGTCGGTCGCCTATCGTGCCGAAGCGACGATGGCGGAACCCCCTCTTCCGGCCGGGCTGGACGCGCTGCGGGCCGGCAATCCGGCGGCGCGGGCCTTGCCGCTGCTCGGCGTGCTGGCCGGCCGCCAGGCGGCCACGTTGCGCTTCGCCCTGCCGGAAACGGCGGCGCTCGACGTCGCCATCTCACCGTGACCGGCCTGCCGGCAAGCCGGGAGGCCATCGCCCGGCTGGTGCCGCATCAGGGCGCCATGTGCCTGCTCGACCGCGTGGAGGCCTCCGATGCCGAGGGCATCGCCTGTGTCGCGACCTCCCACCGCGACGCCACGAATCCGCTGCGGCGGGACGGGATGCTGCCGGCGATCTGCGGGCTGGAATACGCGCTCCAGGCCATGGCCCTGCATGGGGCGCTGACCGATGGAGGCGCGCAGGGCGTCGGCTTCCTGGCCGGGCTGACGGGGGTGACGCTGGCGGCCGAACGGCTCGACACCGTCGAAGGGCCACTTCACATCACGGCGACGGCCCTCGCCCGGGAAAGCCGCGGCTTCATCTACGGCTTCGCGGTGAATGGCGAAGGGCGCGCCCTGCTGTCGGGGCGCGGGACGGTGGTGCTGGCATGACGCGATCCTTGGGCATCCTGCTTGAATCGGGTGGGCATGCGCGCGGGCACTACGCGCTCGTCGTTGCGGCCGGGGCCGCGGCGCTGGGGCGCGAGGTGACGCTGTTCGCCACCAACCAGGGCTGCCTGCTGCTGGCGGAACCCTGCCCGCTGCTGGACGACCCGCGCGAGGCGCAGGTCACGGCGGCCGGCGTTGCCGGGGTCGGCACCCTGCTCGAAGCCTGCGCCGAGCTCGGCGTGCGGCGCATCGTCTGCGAAGCCGGGCTGAAGGCCGAGGGGCTGACGGGCCTCACCCTCGCCGCCGGAGTCGAGGTGGCGGGGATCGCCACCTTCCTCGACGCCGTCGGGGACGGGCAGATCGTCACCCTCTGACGGCGGCGTCAGCCGCAGGTGGCGAGCATGCCGGTGCCGAAATGCTCCAGTTCGATGCCCTGGAGCGAGGCACCGATGACTCGGCATTCCCGCACGATGGTGGTGCTCCCGCGGTGCAGGGCGAGCCGCAGGCAATCCCCCACCCGCAGCCCGGTCACGCCGCCGATGATGGCACCGGTCGCGGTCAGGACGCGCAGCACCGCCTCCTGCCGGCGCCAGCCGGTCAGCACGGTGCAGCTCTCATTGAAATCGAAGCCTAGAAGCGCGGACGGCGCGATTCCATCCAGTGTCCGGCTGGATGGCGCGGGGCTCAGCGCCCGGATGGACGGCATCGTGGTCATGCGGGGCCTCCTGCCACCTCGAATCCGGCGCCGGGCGCCGGGCCGCCAGAGTCAGGCAAGAGGAATGAAGGAAAGCTTTCCGCTCTCGCGCTTTCCTGGCCCCGCGTGGCGGTCGGGTTGGCACCCGCCCCCGGTGCGGCGCTTGACCCGGTCACGGTCGGAGGGGGACAGAGAGGGGATGACGACCGTGTTCCGCCCCGGATTCGTTGCGTTCCTGATCCTCGGCGCCGCACCGGCGGCCGCGCAGTCCTCTCTTGGCGGCTCCGGTAGCCTGCCGCCCCCCCTGCCGCCGAGCCGGAGCGCGCCGCCGGCCGCCAGCACCCCGCCGGCCGCCAGCACCCCGCCAGCCTCGACCGCGGCGCCGGCCCAACCCAGCCGGCCTGCCGCT
Organism: Roseomonas alba; assembly: GCF_019430885.1. Taxonomy (GTDB): domain Bacteria; phylum Pseudomonadota; class Alphaproteobacteria; order Acetobacterales; family Acetobacteraceae; genus Neoroseomonas; species Neoroseomonas alba. The sequence continues at coordinate 57,231 of NZ_JAHYBZ010000016.1, forward strand.
CAGGCCC
>NZ_JAHYBZ010000017.1 GCF_019430885.1 Roseomonas alba
CGCGACCGCCACCCGCTGTGGCAACACCGTGCTCAACCGGCATCGCGCGCCGGCGTCGCGGCACCTGCGGCTGCTGGGGTCGGTGCCGAACGTCCGGGCCAGGGCCTTCCGCCACAGCGCCACTGAGATCGGCGTCGAGGGGCTGGCGGTGGTCGCGACCTCGACCACCAGCGCGACGACGCTCGCCGGGCTGTCCTTCAACGGGCTGGACGACATCACGCCGACCTCGCGCGGGCTGCTGCTCGAGGCGCAGCGGGGGTTGGCCTTCGTGGTGGAGTGCGCCCAGGCCAAGGAGTTCGCCCTGGTCCATTCCCTGGTCGGCGGGGCCGATGGCGGGCGGATCTTCGTGCGCTGCTTCGATGCGGCGATGAATGTGCGGGAGAACCTCGCCGGCGACGCCCTGGCCTCGATCACCACGCTGCTGTGGAACATCCCGTCCAAGGCCTGGACCGGTGGCTCTGCCATGGCCGATGCCTCGCTCAACAAGCGCATGACGGTGCGGCTTGGTCCCAGCGTGGCCTTCGCGCAGATCGGCATCGTCGGTTTCGACGGACAGATCGAGGTCGAGGCGATCAGGCTCTACGGGTTGCCGGAGGCCGCGCCGGCGCTGCTCTGCGGCACGCCGGCGCTGCCAATAGGGCAGCGGGAGTTCGCCGCGGAGGTGTCGTGGGATCTGCCGAGCCTGGCGCCGGGGGCAACCAGCCTGCTCGACGTCACCGTCAACGGTGCTCGGCAGGGGGACCTGGCCCAGGCCGCGCTGGCCTCGTCGACGCGCTTCATCGAGCTCGACGCCGCCGCATGGTCCAACAACACCGTGCGCGTTATGGCCAGGAACATCTCGCCGGCCACCTTCGATCTCGGGGCGGCGACGCTGTCGGTCGCGGCCAGAAAGCGCCGAATCCCCTGACCGTCCGCGCCTACAGTGCACTGACTTCACCAAACAAGAAGGGCGTAGGCATGTGGCCGCCAGCACGGATGTCAGCATCGTGTGGGCCTCGCTTAGCGCGGTCGGCGCCGGCCTCCGGAGCCTGGATGTGCGGCTGCGCAGGCCGACGATCTGCGCGGACGCGCCGCCGGCATGTCTGCCGCTGGCGCATTGAGGCTCTTCGAGGGTGCCGACGAGGTCGCGACGGCTAGGTAGGCTTCGGCCAAGACGGATCCTGGAACAGGACCAATTGCGAGGAACTCGATTGCACGCAGCAGATGATCGGCAACGTCGAGGCGTCCTTCAGCCATTGCCTGTCGGAGTGCGATCAGGATTTGATCTTCCAGCGCGCCATGTCGATGGTACAGCACCTGAGCGACCTCCTGCTGCTTCCTTGGGCAGACCGATCAGCCTGCCCCCACGATTTGGCGCCACCGGCGACAGGTCGCGCCGCTCCCAAATCAGGCTCGCGGCAACGCCATACCCCGGGAGCATCGCTATCCGACGTAGCGAAGCTCCGTCATCATGCCCGCGGCCAGGTGAGGCATGTGATGGCAGTGGAACATCCATCGACCGGGCTTCTCCATATCGATGGCGATCGTCACCCGGCCCATTGGCGGGACATGCACCGTGTCCCGGACCGCACCGGCAAATCGCTGCGATCCAATACCAACCACCTGGAAGGCATGACCGTGCAGGTGCATTGGGTGCGCCATCATCGATCTGTTCTCCATGGTGAGTTCGACCCTCTCCCCGCGCCGCACCTCGAGGAGGCGATGCCGGCCCCATGGTTGACTGTCGATCGACCAAGCGTACGGGGTCATGCCTCCGTTCAAGGTTACATGGAGCGCCCGATCGGGGCGCCTCATGGGTAAGGGGCTGACTGCGTGCAGCCGAAGTTCCTGCCCCCCGTCGAAGGGCGCCGCCACCGCGTCGGCCTCTGGCGCGATCCGGGTGATTGGCATCCCCGCGGTGGCCAGCACGATCCCGGTTTGCTGTCGGGCGCCTTCCCGCAGGGCGAGAATCGGAAAGGCGCCGCCCTCACGCGGAACCTCAAGCACTATGTCGACGCGCTGGCCCATCGCGAGGCCAATGCGAGCCCCTGGTTGCGGCTCGACTGCATGCCCGTCCACGGCCACCAGCGTGCCGCGCAGGGTGCCGGTGTCGATCCAGAACACCGTCGCCCCGGCACCATTGATTATCCGCAGCAGGACGCGTCCACCGCGCTCGATTCTCACAACCTGCGGGTCGGCCAGCGTCCGGTCATTGGCGAGATAGGCGTCGAAGTCGATGTCGTTCAGATCCATGGCCGCCGCGCCCGCATTGGCATGGGCCGCCGGCCCATGGCCAGCACCCTCGCTGCCGAGGCGTGCCAGGTGCTCGCCGAGCGGCGTAAAGGAGAAGTCATGCAGCATGAGCACGACCTCCTGCCGATCCGCGCGCACATCCTCCTTAGTCCTGACGATCAACGGAGCCGCCAGCAGCCGCATCTCCTGATCCGGGACATGCGCGTGCATCCAATGCGTGCCAGAATTCGGAGCGTAGTCGAAGTCGCGTGTTGCGCCGGGCGCAAGCATGGGCAATGGAACGTCGGCGACGCCGTCCTGCTCCACGGGCGGTGTCTGACCATGCCAGTGGATGATGGTGGGCTCACTCAAGCCATTCACGAGCCGCACGCGGAAGCGCTCGCCCGGCGGGATGACGATGCCCTGCCTTCCATCGGCCTGGAGAAGACCGAGGACCGTTGCCGCCCGGCCGTTGACGTCCAGCGTCCGCGTCGTGGCACGGAGCGATGTAACGTCGGTCGCGGCGTTCCCCGGGCGCGGGCCGCCTACGAAGGCCGAGGCGCCGAGCGCGGCGGCCATGGTCATTAACGAGCGGCGTGACGATGACATCTCTCGTATCCATTCCAGTGTTTGACGTCAGGACCATCGCCGACGAACACGACCAGATGCTTGCTGCTCCGTGACGAAACATGTCGTCCGCAGGCGACGCCGCTCATCCGAGTTCCGGCCGCGAGGCAGGCTCTCGATCATCGGCGATGTTCCCGGATGCCTGCCAAAGGAGCGGCAGGTCGCCGTAGAGGTGCCGAAACGCGAGTTCGTAGCCAACATCGCGCAACTGCCGGAGGGACCTGATCGCTACCGTCACCTGGGAGACCAGCTCCTGTTCCGCAGTCCGAAGCGGGCTTTCGCGTGGCACACCTGCGGGATTCGCCCGTACTGCGGCGGCGAGGACCGCGACGCTCAGCATTCCAGGAGCGAACTTCTCCGAGAGCAGATAGCGGCTGCTGCGCATCGGATGCAGCCATTTCAGCAGCATCGCCGTGGCAGGGTTACTGGCCGCACGAATCCACGGGGCCAGGAAGAGGCCGTAGGCCTGATCGCTGAACTCGGAGACCTGGCGCGCGCGATCAAAGGCCGAGGGCGGTTCCTCGAAGGGCAGATCTTCGACACGACGCTCCTCGAACACGACGCGGTAGTGTGGCTTCTGGCAATTCGGGTCGCCGGTCGGGTTGTCGATCCTCATCTCATATAGGCCAGGAGCGAGTGCCGCGACATCGGGCAAGGCCTCGAGGATCGCCCGGTGCTCGAAGCGAGCCACCGCGGCTGATACGAAGATGCCAAGGTGCCCCACCTTCCGGTTGATGAGGTAAACGATCCGCTGTCCCGCGCGCTTCAGCGCCTCGGTGCTGCCATGGACATGACGGATCCAGGCTAGGGCCTGATGCGGCGGGCTGATGTCGTCGCCGTAGGAAGCGAAGACAACGAGCGGACTCGCGAGCCGGCGGAGATCGATCGGGATCCCGTCGCCGAGATCGAGCACGCCTCGCTCCAGTTCATTGCCGACGAAGAGATGCCGCACGATGGCAGTGATCTCCTCGCGGCTCAGCGCAAAGAAGGCGTTCCACCACCGCTCGAAGGCAACGAAGCGGTCGTGTTCGCCCGCGGGATCCAGGAACAGGGTTGCGTACTTCTCCCAAAGCGTGTTCTCGGGCTTGAGCGCCTCGAAATTCTGCACCAGCCACGCACCGTCGAACTGGCCGTCGCCCAGGTCGGAAAGCAGCCGCACCGGCCACACGCCGCCGATCAGGCCCCCCGCGAGGCGCATCGGGTTCACGCCGGCCTCGCCGGACCAGTAGGACAAGGGAGAGCCGTTCAGCACGACCGGCCCAAGCGCACCCTGGCAGTGCAAGGCCAGCAGGATCGCTGCCCAGCCTGCCTGACAATTGCCGTACAGGATCGGCAGCTTCCCCGGGTGCCGCGCCAGGACCTCGTCGGTGAAACTGCGCAGCGCGTGCAGCACGTCGACCAGGGTCTGGCCTGGACAGGGGGCCGGGAAGAAGCTCACGAAGTAGACTGGGTAGCCCTCATGCAAGGCGATCCCGAGTTCGGACTCGCGCCGGTAGCCTCCAATGCCGGGTCCGCTGCCTGCGCGTGGATCCATGACGATCAGCGGTGGCTTGTCGGGATCAAGGCAATGGTCCGCCTGATCGTCCCCGTAGGCCGTGATCCGGAGCAGCGCGTAGTTGACGGGCCGCGCGAAGCGCCGGGCGTCCAGCAGCGTCTCGTGGCGGAAGGCGAGCACGTCCGGGGCGCCGGACGCCTCGCGCTCCAGCATGTCGTTGGCGCGCTCCCGGAGCGTGTCCCAGAAGAGGATCGCGCGCTGCCAGGCATCAAGGCCGTAGGCCCAGATATCCGTGACATCCGGAAGCAGTGCCGGGGGCCGTGTCGCATCATCCATCGGGCTTCGTCCTCAGGAGGTCTGATGCATGCCGGCAGGCTGCGCGGCACAAGGCACGCGCCTGCCGGCACGCCAAGGCGCTACCGCGCCGGCCCCGCCATGCCGCGCGCCATCGGGCCGGGGCTGCCGGGCAGGATGAGCCAGGCGAGCGCCTCGACGGTGCGCCGCTGCCCATCATCCAGTGCGGGCATCAGCGTTGCGGCAGCCTCGCGGCAGGCGCGGGCGCGCTCGAGTTCAGCTGTGAGCCGAGCTTCCTGGGCCGCGAAATGCTGCTCCAGGCCGGCGCCCGGCGCGACGGCCGGAATTCTGCCGCGCGCCTCACGGAAGCGGGTCGCTGCCTCACGGATCTTGGTGGCGAATGCGGTCCAAGCGACTTCCTGGTCGGCGCGAATGCGAAGTTCCGCCCGCAGGAAGGCGAGGCCGCCCTCAGCCCGCTCGGCGAGCAGGTCATGCAACTGCTCACCCATTCCCGCCCCTTGCGGCGCGCCGCCCGGCATGCCTCGCATGGGCATCCCGCCGCCCATCATGCCGGGCATTCCACCACCGCCCATGCCGGGACGCCCCATGGTGCGCCGGCCATCCTGATCTTCCACGTCCACATGGATGTCTGGACCGACGTTGATGATGACGTTCATCGGGGTGTCGTAGGGGCCGTGGCGTCGCATCATGCCCATCCCCATGCCGGGCCGGCGATCGTCGCCGCCCATCATCATCGGCATGCCGCCTTGGCCACCCATCATCCCCATCATGCCCATGCCACTACCCGGCGCGGGTGCCGCCGGGACGGATGCCGCGGGGGCGGGCTGCGCCGCGCTGGGGGCTGCCGTCGCGGCGGCGCCGCCAGGGTGATGCGGATCCGCCGCCGGGGCCTGCTGAGCCATTGCTGGCCATGCGAGCAGAAGCGCCGCCGCCAAGGCGGCTCCGCGAGTCATGCTTGCAGACATGGTATCTCTCCTCCTTGCCATTCGCGCCGGCGTGCTCCGGAATGGAGCTCGCGCTTCCAGTGTTTTGGATGACGCGACGTTTCGATCATGATGCTTCGGGTCCGGGCGCATTGGCGCGCCGCGCCGCAAGCAGCGCGAGCGGCGGGACCACAACCCATTGCAGCAGTGGCGCGAGCCCCGTGCCGAGCCAGGGCAGCCGTGGCATCGCCTCGGTGTAGGCCCAAGCCTGCCGGATCTCGACGTTCAGCCATTCGCTGTAGATCGTGTAGGCGACCCCGACCGTGACAGTCGCGCTCAGCACCCGGGTGAAGCCTCGCGCCGGCCAGCCGTCCTCGCCCGCCAGCAGCAAGGCCCAGGCGAGTGCGGCAACGCCGATCAGCGCATCGCCGAGCGTGCAATGCAGGACGGCATAGGCGATCGTTTCCGAACCTCCGTCGCGCCACAGCGTATAAAGCGGCAGCTGCGCGACCTCCCACGTCAGCATGGCCGGCACGAGGAGCATCGAGTAGGCCCGCATGGCGCGGAGCCAGGACGCAGGGCGCAATGCGGTGCGAGACGGGCCATCCATTTGCCGCTACCCGCGTCATGCCGCGACCGCCGGAGCCGTCGCGCCGGCCTGCGCTATATCCCGCCGAAGTGTGGCCAGCCGATGCTCGCCCTGGCGCCCAAGCAGGCGAGCATTGAACGCCACGACTACTGTGGAAAGGGACATCAGCGCGGCGCCCATGGCCGGTGTCAGCAGGATGCCCCAGGGCATCCCGACGCCGGCGGCGAGCGGAATCGCGATGACGTTGTAGCCGGTCGCCCAGACCAGGTTCTGCGCCATCTTCGCGTAGGTCGCGCGGGCCAGGGCCAGGATCGCCACCACGTCGCGCGGGTCGTTCCGCACCAACACGATATCGGCCGCCTCGGCCGCGACGTCGGTCCCGGCGCCGATGGCGATGCCGAGGTCGGATTGCGCCAGCGCCGGCGCGTCGTTCACCCCGTCGCCCACCATCGCGACCGTCAGGCCCTTCGCCTGGATCGCCTGCACCGCCTCCGACTTCTGATGCGGCAGCACTTCGGCGCGGACTTCATCCAGGCCAAGCTCCCGCCCGACCTGTTCAGCCACCGGGCGCGCGTCGCCAGTCAGCATCATGCAGCGCAGGCCGAGCGACTGAAGCTGACGGATCGCTTCGCGGCTCTCAGCGCGGACGATGTCCGCCAAGGCGACAGCGCCCGTGACGACGCCCCCGACCACAACGAAGACGACCGTGCGGCCGGCCTGGCGCTCGGCAGCCACACGCGCGTCGGTCACCGCGATGCCACGGCGGTCGAGCGTGCCAGGGCTCACTACTTCGACCTCGCTGCCCTCGATGATGGCGCGGGCGCCTTCGCCAGGCAGATTGCGGAATTCCGACGCCTGCGGGGTGGCGATGCCGCGATCCGCGGCGCTGCGCATGATCCCCTTGGCGATCGGATGTTCGGACGCCGCCTCGAGCCCCGCGGCCAGGCGCAGCACCGCTGCCTCATCATGGCCGGCAGCGAGCGGCACCACCGAAACCACTCCGAAGCGACCCTCGGTCAGCGTGCCTGTCTTGTCGAACACCACCGCCTGCAGCGCCCGGGCGCGCTCGAAGGCGGCGCGGTCGCGGATCAACAGCCCGTTGCGCGCGGTGAGCTCGGTGCTGACGGCGACCACCAGCGGGACGGCAAGGCCGAGCGCATGCGGGCAGGAGATAACCATCACCGTCACCATCCGCTCCAGCGCGAAGGCCAGCGGCGCGCCGAGGATCAGCCATATGATGAAGGTGCCGCCACCCACGCCGATCGCCACCCAGGTCAGCACCGCAGCGGCGCGGTTCGCCAGGTCCTGCGTGCGCGAGCGCGTGGCCTGCGCCTGCTCGACCAGCCGGATGACCTGCGATAGATAGGTCTCGCCTCCGGTGCGGTCGATCCGCACGGTCAGCGCGCCCTCACCGTTCACCGAGCCGCCGACGACGCGCCCGCCGGCGGTCTTGTCCACCGGCCGCGATTCACCGGTCAGCATGCTCTCATCCACCGAGGAACTGCCCTCGGTCACGTTGCCGTCCGTTGGCACCTTCGCACCAGGCCGTACCAGCACCAGGTCACCGGGCCTCAGGGCGGAGATCGGCACTTCCTCCTGCGCCCCGCCCGGGCCAAGTCGCGTGGCCGTCGCCGGCATGAGCCGCACCAGGGCCTGCAGCGCGCCTGACGCGCCGAGCACTGACTTCGCCTCCAGCCAATGCCCCAGCAGCATCACGAGGATGAGAGTCGCGGTCTCCCAGAAGAAGACATCACCCGCAAGGCCAGCGAGCACCGCAAGGGAGTAGATGTAGGCGGAGACGATCGCGAGGCTCACCAGCGTCATCATGCCCGGCTTGCCGCGGCGAACCTCATCGGTGAGCCCGGTGATAAAGGGCCAGCCGCCGTAGAAGAACACCGCGCTGGCAAGCGCTGCTTCCACAAGGTAGTCGCCGGGAAAGGCGATGATCCCCGGCAGGCCGATCAACATCTGAATGTGCCGCGACAGCAGCACCACGCCGATGGTCAGGGGCAGGCAGATCCAGAACCGGCGGCGGAAGTCGGCCACCATCGCTCCGTGATCATGCCCGGCGTGGCCATGTCCTGCGTCGCCATGCCCGGTGTAGGCATTGGCAGGCCTAGGCGCCACGGCCGCGCCGGCCATACCTGGCGCATGGCCGTGGTGGTGGGTGTGATCGTGCCCGTTCGTCATTCCAAGGATCCTCGGCTGGCTGCGGCGTTGAACTCTACGGGGCTCAGCGCGATGGTGTCGCGCCAGCGACAGGTCGGCTGAGATGGGGGAACCAGCCCGGCACTTGCGCCCGCCAGGTCGCGTACTCCTTGCCGAAGCGCGCGGCTGCCTCGCGGTCCTCACGGATGGCGAGGCGGACGTACATCGCGACCAGCACGGGATACATCAGCAGCGTGACGAGGGTCGGCCACTGGAACAGGAAGCCGGTCATGATCAGGATGAAGCCCGCATATTGCGGGTGTCGCAGCCGTGCATAGGGACCGGTCGTGGCCAGGCGGCCGGCGCGAACGGCGCGGAACAGTACCGGCCAGGCAGCGGCCACCAGCCAGAAGCCGGCAATGATCAGCGCCGTGCTCAGCAGGTGGAACGGACCGAAATGCGGGTTCAGCCCGAGCCCGAGCATCATCTCCGGAAGATGGCCGGCATCATGGCTGAACCAGTTGACGCCAGGCCAACGTGCCTGCAGCCAGCCGGACAGCAGGTAGATGGTCAGGGGAAAGCCATACATCTCCGCGAATAGGGCAACGATGAACGCGGAGAAGGCGCCGAAGCTGCGCCAGTCCCGCGCATTCAAAGGGCGCGCGAAGCTGTAGGCGAAGGCGATGAAGAGAGCCGCGTTCGCCGCCGCGAAGATCCAGAGGCCATAGCCTTCCATGACGTTCATGACCGTCCCCCGGGGCGCGGGCCATCGCTGCCACCATGTCCACCGTGGCTGCCATGCATGAAGATGTGCATCAGCGGGCACAGCAGCAGGATGCCGAAGGGCAGCCACTGGAAGACGTGGGCCGTATGCTCGAGAAGCAGATAGAGCGCGGCAACCGCGCCGAAGGCCAGGAAGACCAGGCCGGTTCGGCTCCGCCAGAACCCTGGCGCCGCCGGAGAGCGACCGTGATGATGAGCGTGATCGGACATGGATACCATTCCTCTGATTACGCGATCGGGTGCGAGTGCCGCCCAGGACCCCCGGTGCCTCACTCGACCTGCTGCGGTGAGGTACCGGCCGAGGATGTCGCCCGTGTCAGCCATCCATGACAAAGTATGTCGAGGTTGAGCCGTCAGCCGGGCAGACGTTCGGACTTCCACCCCGAAGCACGGAGCGCGGCGTCGAAGCGGTCGGCGTCGGTCAGGGCGGTCGCGATGCGGACCTCGCGCGCATCGAGATCGAACGTCGTCTGCGCGATGGGGTCGACCTCGCGAAGAGCCGCGGCCACGCCCTTCGCGCAGCCGCCGCAACCCATGTTGGATATCCGGAAGCGAAGCATGGAACCCTCCTGTGGTTCGTTCTGCCGACGCTTCAGACTCTGATCCTTCCCACGATCAGAGGGTCAACATCCGCTTCATGACAAAATATGACAGTCATGACGCAGGTCATGATGCTGTCGATCTGCGCGATCCATTCGCGAGATGGACATGTTTTGTCGTGGACGCGTTATCGCGACGTCATAACTGGCGCAGAGCATGCGATCTGGGAACCAAGGAGACCCAGCCAATGATTCCGCTTCCTCGCCGTGACTTGCCACTGCTGCTCGGGGGCATCGGACTGATCGCCTCGTCGCGCGGGGCCCGCGCCGCCGAAGACTGCACGGGCACCGTCTTCACCGCCGACGAAGGCGCCGCGAGCATCAGCGCGATTGACCTCCGCACCGGCACGGTATCGACCACTGTCCTGCAGGTGACGCCGCACAACGTCCAGGCCGTCGCTGGCGGGCGCCGGCTGTTCGCGGTCGGCACCGCGGCCGGCGCGCATGGCGCGGATCATGCGCAGGCCGGCGGCCGCCTGGTCGTGCTGGAACCGGTGTCGGGCGCCGCGCCACGCGTCCTGGCGGAGATCGCCGCCGGCCGGCATCCGGGGCACGTCGTGGCGGATGCCACGGGCGAACGCGCCTTCATCACGGATTCCGAGGCGGACGCCTTGCTCATCGTCGATGTCACGCAGCGCCGCGTCGCGGCGAGCGTGCCGGTAGGCAACTATCCCCATGGGCTGCGGCTCAGTCCGAACGGCCGCGAAGCCTGGCTCGCCAACGTCCGGGATGGCACCGTTTCGGTGGTGGACGTCGCGGCCGGCCGCGAGGCCGCGCGGATCCCGGTGGGGCCCTCGCCCGTGCAGGTCGGCTTCGCTCCGGACGGAGGGCGCGCCTATGTCTCGCTGCGCGGGGCGAACGCCGTCGCCCAGATCGATGCGCGAACCCGTCGCGTCCTGCGACGGATCCCTGTCGGCCCCGGGCCGGTACAGCTCTTCGCCACGCCGGACGGCAAGCTCCTCTATGTCGCTAATGAAGGCACGCGCGCCGTGCCGGGAACCACGGCCTCGGTGATCGACCTCGCCGCAGGCAGCGTCGTGGCGACGATCGAGACCGGGCGCGGTGCGCATGGCGTGGTGGTGTGCGAGCTCGGCCGCCGCGCCTTCGTGACCAACCTCTACGACGACACGCTGACGGAGATCGACGTTGCGACCCAGACGGTGCGGCGTCGCGTCCGTGTTGGACGGACGCCGAACGGCGTGACTTGGGCACCGGTCTGACGCGGTAGGTGGCGAGCGGCTCAGGCCGGCTCGCCACCCCGGAAGCGCATAAAGGTCGTGTGCCGACCGGCGGCGTCGAAGGCGATCACGTCGTAGACCTCATCGGGCTGGCCGGGAACCTCCATCCCGGGCGCGCCGATCGGCATGGCCGGCACCGCAAGCCCGAGGATGTTGGACGGGCGATCGGCAAGCGCTCGTCGTACGGCGAGCGCGGGCACATGCCCCTCCAAAACCAGGCCCGCCACCCGCGCCGCATGGCAGGACAGAAGGTCCGCCGGCGTGCGAAGCATCTGCCGCACCGGGCCGAGCGCCGGCAGGACGGTCTCGCGCGCCGTGAAGCCTGCTTCCCGCATATGCGTGACCCACGCACTGCAACAGCCGCAATTCGGATCCCGCCAGACCTCGAGCAGCAGGTTCGTTTGCGCCCCGGCGGGCCACGCGGACAGGGCGCCGAGGCCGATCAGTACGCCGCGCCTGTGGATTATCATCATCGTTTCTCCTTCCTATCCGGCGCGCGGCAGCGTCAGGATCGCGACCAGACCGTCACTTGGCCGGTTGTGCAGCGCGACCGTTCCGCCATGGCGTTCCGCCACCTGGCGCGCGATGGTCAAACCAAGGCCCGAGCCGCTCGAGTCCGGATTGCGGGACGGATCGAGCCGACGAAAGGGCTCGAACGCCGCCTCGATCTCCGCCTCCGGAATGCCCGGCCCGTCATCCTCTACCGCAACTTCCACGGAGCTACCGTGATCCCGCAGCGTCACGCGCGCCGCACCGCCGTACTTCACGGCATTGTCGATAAGGTTAGCGAGCGCGCGCTTGATGGCGATCGGCCGACAGGCAAGGCGCACCTGGGATGGTCCGTCATAGGAAACGTTACGGCCTGCGTCCGTGGCATCATCGCACAGCGTTTCCAATATCGCCGCAAGATTGGTCACGCGTAGTTGCTCCTGCTCAGCCTCACCGCGCAGATAGGCGAGCGTCGCCGTGATCATCGCCTCCATCTCGTCGAGGTCGGCATCGATCTTTCGCTGTGACTCCTGATCCTCAATGAAGCCGGCTCGCAGGCGGAGCCGCGAAATCGGAGTGCGCAGGTCGTGGCTTACCGCGGCCAGCGCCTGGACGCGGTCCGCGATCAGGCGATCGATGCGTGCCTGCATGCGGTTGAAGGCTTGGGCGGCATGCCGCACCTCGCGCGGGCCATCCTCCGGGACCGGCAGGGTTGGGCCCGGACGCCCGATGCGATCCGCCGCGATGGAGAGCTCCCGCAGCGGTCGCGCAATCAGCCGCACGACCAGCAGGGCGAGCAGCAGGATTCCAGCGCCCATGGCGCTCGTGGACAGCAGCGTCGCGTGCTCCACCACGGTCGGCCGGAACAGCGCGGCAGCGAAGTTCAGCCAGGTCCCGTCCGGTAGCTGCAATGCGCCAACCAACTGATGGCTGTTGCCGCCGGCGCCGGCTGAACTGTCTACTGCCTCATCGGCATAGCCTAAACGCATACCCCGATCGGCAAGCGCGGGTTCCAGCTCCAGCAGCCGCGTGCGGACGGCTTCAATGCGCGCACTCGTCTCATCGGTGAGATGCACCGTAGCCATCGGCGTCCAGTGCAAGTCGAGCCCGATCGAGGATAGTGCATGCGCCATGCGGTCGCGATCCGCCTGCGGCAGTTCTGCGACCGCGCGCTTAGCCGTCGCCAGACGCTCGGCGAGTTGGCTCTCGCGCGTCGAGCCCAGCACGGCTTCGGTGCCGGTCTGGTGCAGCCACAGACTGCCAAGGTGGAAGCCCAGCAGCCCGACCAGTAGGACCAGAACGATCCGCCCGCCGAGGGTGTCGGGCAGCAGCCTCCGCATCATCCGCGCGTCACGGCGGGGATGAACATGTAGCCGGCACCGCGAATGGTCTTGATGATTGCCGGGCTGTCGTCGGTCGGTTCGACCTTCCTGCGAAGCCGGCTGACCATGACATCGACCGAACGGTCGATACTGTCCGAGACGCGGTTGCGCGCCAGATCCAACAGCTGATCGCGGGTCAGCACGCGCTGCGGATGCTCGCAGAAGGCCAGCAGCATATCGTACTCGCCGCTCGAAAGATCCACGATGCTCGTGTCCGGCGCCGTCAACTCACGCCGCCGCGTGTCCAGGGACCAACCGGCGAATAGAATGCGATCCCCCGCGGCGCCCGCCAGCCTCGCCTCCTCGATCGGCTGGGCGCGGCGCAGGACGGCGCGGATGCGGGCCAGCAGTTCCAGGCGGCTGAAGGGCTTGGGGATGTAGTCGTCCGCCCCGAGCTCGAGGCCGACGATGCGGTCCGTTTCGTCGCCTCGCGCCGTCACCATGATGATCGGCACCCGCGTCTTGGCGCGCAGTGCCCGGGTCAGGTCCAACCCGGACTGGCCCGGTAGCATCACGTCGAGCAGGATCAGGTCCACCGGCGCATTGCTGAGCGTCTCCCACATCTCCCGCCCATCGCGCGCGCCGGTCACGCGATAGCCATTCTGGCGTAGGAACTTCGCGATCAGCGTACGCATCTCGCCGTCATCCTCGACGACGACGATATGGGCTTCATGCGCGATTATGTCTGCGGCCATGGCACGTGCTCTTCTCGGTTCTCGTGGCCTTGAGTCTCGTATTAGAACTTAGAATAGCGACCGAATGCCGATGACCGCATAGCTATTGGTTGTCCGCTCTCCGTCATGGCGAGCCTCGTTCGCGGTCCTGCCCAGCAGGCTTCCCCAGCCCACCTCGACATAGGGCGCGATGCGCGGCGTGAATTCGTACCGCAGCTGGAGAGAGAGCCTGATGTCCGTGAAACCGGCGTAGGTGCCCTGCTCTCGGTCGTCGGCGGACTGAACATTGGTCGTCAACTTCGGTCTGAGGTACATGCCCGGACCGGAATCGCCAAAGACTTCGCGTGCGAGGAGCAGGTCAGTGGATAGTTCCAGCCGGCCAGCGGCCACGCCCTGCTCGCTCATGTACGCGGTCGCCTCCACCTCGTAGAAGTTGGGGGCGATGCCTGACAGGCCGAGGGCTGCGTAGTTGCGGTTGGTGGGGAAGAAGTCGCGCCGCCATCCGACGTTAAAGTCCCAGAATTCCGAAATGGGCCGGTTGTAGAAGAGTTGGATCTCCGCATCTTCGGTCTGACCTCGGATGACCTCGCCCTCTGTGCGGAAGAAGATGCGGTTCTCGGCCGTGCCAACTCGTGCATCCAAATCCCAACTGAAGCGATCGCCGGCCGACGATCCGCCCCAATCGAAGTTGTTCAGACGAAAGCGCGAGCTCAGCGCATCGTGGTTGTGCGCATAGGCCGGCGAAGCCACGGCGACGAGTGTGGCGGCAACCGCCAGGGACTTAAGGAGACGCATCAGCCGGCACTCACGAGCCGCGCCGGCTCAACGATGAAGCGCGTCATCATTCCCGCTTCCATGTGATAGAGAAGGTGGCAGTGGAACGGCCAGTCGCCGACTTCGTCCGCCGTCAGCAGGACGGACGCCTCGGCTCCTGGGCGCACGAGCACGACGTGCTTGTAGGGCAGCCGATTGCCGGCTCCGTTTTCGAGCTCCATGAACATGCCGTGCAGATGCATCGGATGGGCCATCATGGTCTCGTTGATGAAGCGGATCCGCACGCGCTCGCCTTCGCGGGTGCGGATGGGCTGCTCCATGCCGAACGGACGGCCGTCGATCGTCCAGTTGTAGCGGTTCATCTGCCCGCCAAGTCGCACCACGATCTCGCGCGATGGCGCGGGAGCATTGCTCCTTGCAGTCGTGCTGCGAAGGTCAGCGTAGCGAAGCGCGCGCTTGCCGGGCGGCGTGCCAGCGAATTCCCATCCCATCGCCCGGCCGCCGGCCGCGGCGCCAGGTGGTGGCATGGCGTGACCCGCGTGCGGGTTTGCCGCTGCAGGGGGAGCGCTTGGCATCGGCATGGCGTGGCCGGCGTGTGGATTCGCCGCGCCGGCGGGAGCCATCGGCATGGCATGCCCCGCATGGGGATTGCTCGCCGACGCGGACGGCGCCGGCATGGCGTGTCCGGCATGGGGATTGGCGCCACCGCCCATGTCCATGCCGCCATGCGCCATGCCCATGTCGGCCATGGTCAGCACGGTGCGCGGACGCAATGCGGGGATCGGTCCGCTCATGCCCTGCCGTGGCGCGAGCGTGCCACGCACGAAGCCGCTGCGGTCGATCGGCTCGGCCATGATGGTGTACGCGCGCGCGGCCGGCGGTGTGACCAGTACGTCATACGTCTCGCCAATGCCGATGCGGAATTCGTCGGCCGGCGCAGGCAGGACCGGCATGCCGTCGGCGGCGACCACCAGCATCCGGAGCTCCGGCATGGCGACGTCGAAGATTGTCATCGCGGACCCGTTGATGAAACGCAGCCGAACGCGCTCACCTGGGCTGAACAGGCCAGTCCAGTTGTCGTCCTTGCCCTTGCCATTCACCAGGAACTGATACCCGGTGACGTCCGCCAGATCGGTCGGATCCATACGCATGTCGCCCCAATCCATGCGGTCGCGGATCGTCGCCCCCAAACCGTCCCGACGCGTGTCGCGCAGGAAGTCGATGAAGGTACGCTGGCCGCGATTGTAGTACCCCTCGCGTGCGCGGAGGTTGCGGAAGATCGCCTGTGGCGACTCGCGGCTGTGGTCGGACAGCAGCACGACATAGTCGCGCGCGAAGGTCGTGGTCTCCGCCCGTGCCGGCTCGATCACGATCGCGCCGTACATGCCCGCCTGCTCCTGGGAGGAGGAGTGGCTGTGGTACCAATAGGTGCCCGACTGACGAAGACGGAAGCGGTAGGTGTAGGTCGCGTTCGGTTCGATCGCGACGAAGCCGTTGAAGCCGGGCGCTCCGTCCATGACACCGGCGAGCAGGAGGCCGTGCCAGTGGATGGAGGTCGGCTCGTTGAGTCTGTTGGTCACGCGGATGACGACTTCCTCGCCTTCGCGCCACCGTAGCGTCGGGCCCGGTATGGAGCCGCCGATGCTGATCCCGTTGCTCGTGATGCCATCCACGGTGATCCGTGTGCGCTCAACTGCGAGATCAAGCTCGCTGTTGGCCGACGCGAATGAGCGCCGGCCCGGATAGGCAGTGACGACGCCGGCAGCTCCGGCGGCGACCCCCAGGCGGAGTGCATCTCGTCGAGAAAGAACTGCCGACATCGTCATGCCCTCCGATCAGCGGCCGGTGACTTCGAGATCGGCGCGCATGCCGCTCTCGTAGTGGCCAGGGATGTTGCAGGCGATCTCGATCATCCCGGCACGATTGAAGCGCCAGGAGATCTCGCCCGTCTTGCCCGGCTCGACCAGCACGGTGTTGGGGGCGGTGTGGCTCATGGAGTGACCGCCAGGCCCGCTCATCGTCAGGCTGACGACACGCTCCGGCGTGATCATGCCGTGCTCCATCATCATGGCCATTTCCGGCCGATGCGCGGCATGGACCTCCGCCGGCGCAAAGCTGAATTCATGGAGGAACTGCCCCCGATTCACCGCGACGAACCGGATCGTTTCACCCGCACGAACCTGAATGCGACGTGTATTGTACCGGTGGTCGGTCATCTCGATCCGAATGACGCGGCCCTGTCCGCTGCGCGCGGGCGCGCCGAGCAACTGCTCATTGTTGCCGTGCCCCTCCGGCGCCGCGGCAGCAGGCAGCGATGCGAGAGCGACGGGCAGCGCGAAAGCAGAGGCGAGGCCGAGCATGAGCACGCGGCGGTTTCGGACGATCACGGGCATCTCCATGTCCTGGTGGGTGGCGGGGCAGGAAGCGCCCCGTGGGACATGTATGCCCGCCTATTTTTGACATAGGACAAACGCTTCATGACAAATGATTGCAGAGCGGCTTGGCCTGCGGTGCGGTGAGCCACCGTTTGGCTACAGGATGCGCTTTCCCACGCTCCGCGGCGCACCGTTCGCCTAGCAGCGAGATGTGTGCCAGATCGGGCGATGTGTCAGTGACGGAGATCCGGACGCGCTTCCATCGGCATCAAAGGCGAGAATGGCCTCGCATCTTCTTCGGACCCCCAACCAAACATCCCATTACTGCCTCTGCTGCCTCTGCAACATCCGCTGGTGCTCCTCGGCGGTCATGCCCGGCATCGTCTGTCCAGTCTGACCCTGCTGCATCATCCGCTGATGCTCCGCAGCGCTCATGCCGGGCATGGTGGACACCGGCGTGCTGGCCGGCGCCGCCGCGGCGGCGGGCGGGCTCGCGGGTTGGGGCGCGCAGGCCGCCAGGCCAGTCGTAGCGACAACCGCCAAGGCTGCAGCGCAACGGAACGTCATGGCTTCGGTCTCCTTGCGAGGCGGGTGAAAACGTGACGACGAGCCAGCCTGCACACGAAGCATCGCGGGACGAGATGGATGGATTGCAACCGCCTCGTGACAAATTATTGCAAGCGTCGCGCTGCAAGGCGGCCGAGGAGCAGGCCGCGCGCGGGTCTCGGCGCCTCATCTTGGCGGCACATTACGGGCTTCCCATATACATGAAAGTGAAGACACCCGAATGGCATGAGGCTTCTGGCGGCCAGGGAGGGTAGCCATGCGACCGTCCAAGCGGATCTTTCTGGCGACTATTGGCGCAGGGATCTTGTCAGGGCGCCGCGCAGCGGCGACGGCGCCGCTGGTGATGGTTTACAAAGCAGAATCCTGTGATTGCTGCGATGTCTGGGTCGAACATCTGCGAAACTCTGGGTTGCACGTGATCTCGCACCATTCAGATGATCTACCCGCTATGAGGCGGCGCGCCGGCGTTCCCCGCGAATTGGAGTCCTGCCACACGGCCTTCGTCGACAGCTACGTGATCGAAGGCCATGTTCCTCCGGCATCCGTGTGGCGTCTTCTCGGCGAGCGACCGGCTGGTGTTCTGGGCCTCGCGGTGCCCGGCATGCCGGTCGGCTCTCCCGGCATGGAGACGCCCCTTGGCAGCGTGGGTGAGCCCTACACCGTTTGGCTTTTCTCAGTCGGGAATCCGCCGCGCCCCTATGGGACGACCGAAGAGGCGTACCTATTACCGCCGCGCAAGTGGGTCACGCTCCGAAGCTGACGAGCGCCCGGGGCAAGGCGGTTCCGCCAAGACCGGGCGCCCGTATACCGTCACGCCCCGGACGCGATCATCATGTCCAAGGGAGAGCGCACGGGGACATCGCGCCAGGAAGAGCTGGGAATGGCGTGGGGGGCACGGACGGCCGCCTCGTCATCGTACTGGATATCGACGTTCTCGCCGTTGATGAGGACGCGCGCGACGGGGCGGCTGGTGACCATGACGGTCTCCGAGACGTCATAGATCGGCGTGAAATCCGGACCCTGTCCGTAGCCCACCACACGCGCGGTCCTGATTGGCGCAGCGGCGGTCGGCGCGTGGGTGCTGGAAGGGGAACTGGACAGGGCAGGCGCGAGCGAGGTCACAGGGGTTCCGCTGGCAAAGGCCGAACCGATACCACCGGCAGCAATGGCAGCGAGTGCCAGACCCGAAAAAGCGAGCGAGCGAGTGAAGGATCGAAAAATGCGCGCCATGATCTCTGTCCTCTGTTGTGCTGGACGCCCCGCAGTACGAGCGCCGACCAGAGGTTTTTCGCCGGCCTGCGTTGCCGCAGTTTGACGCGATCCAATCAAAAGTTTTCAGCGCCGTAGGAATGTGACCACGCCTGGAGCCGCCGTGGTATTGTTCATGAGATCTCCGGCACCAGGCGCATCGGTGGCGTCATCGAGCCAGAGGCGGCTGGTGGCGTCGTGACGCCTGACTTGCCGCCCGCGATGACGCCACAGGCGCCGCTGCCGCCGAAGCAGCATGGAAAGTTGGTGCTGGCCCGTCTTTGCGCGATGGAGAAGCATGCATGTCGCAGAGCGATATGATTGAAGCCTCCGCGATCCGACGAGGGGACGCGTTGGTCACGCAGGAGGCGAGCGCTGACCGGACTCGCCGCGACTTCCTGACGCTGGTGACCGGAGCATTCGTGGCGGTCGGCACCGGCGCCATAACCTGGCCTTTCATCGACTCGGCGAACCCGGCGCGCGACGTACTCGCGCTCTCGAGCACCGAGGCGGACCTCGCGCCGATCGAAGTCGGTCAGGCGGTGACGGTGGTCTGGCGTGGCAGGCCGGTCTTCATTCGCCACCGCACGGCGAAGGAGATCGACGAGGCGCGGCAGACGCCGCTTGCAGATCTGAAGGATCCCGAGCCGGACCAACGTCGAGTGATCAAGGACCCGTGGCTTGTCATGGTCGGTATCTGCACGCACCTCGGCTGCGTGCCGCTCGGACAGAAGTCGACCGACGCCAAGGGTGAGTACGGCGGCTGGTTCTGCCCCTGCCACGGCAGCCACTACGACACCTCTGGCCGCATCCGGAAGGGGCCGGCGCCGAAGAATCTCGTAGTGCCGCCTTACGCCTTCATCTCCGACACCCGGATCCGCATCGGCTAACTGGTGGGACGGTCATGAGGCCGGCAGGGTGGAGCACCCGAGCGATGGCCGCTCAGCCCACCGGCATGGTCGCAGCGCCTCTTCGCGCCGCGCAGCGCAAAGGCCGACTCCAGTCATACCTTGAGCGGATCGAGGCATCTTTTGTGCGCACTCAACCGCTCCTCGGCGTCGCCGGCCGCGTGGTGCGCGAAAGGGCTGCGGTGCGCAACGCCGGTTGGTCGTGCCCGAGAGCGACGTATTCGGCGGCCAAGACGGTGTCGTTCGCATCACGTCATGCCTTTGTGTTGCGGTAGATCTCTACGCGGCCCAGGTCATCGGGATGTCCTCTCGCCACTCTCGAAGCGGCTCCTCCGTTCCTGGAATTCGCGCTCGCGGTCGGCCCAGGTGCTCTTGATGAAGGTGAGGACCGCATCGATCTCCGCGTCCGAGAGCACCCTCTCGAAGCCCGGCATGTCGCTTGCGTAGCCCTCGCCGACGATGGCAGCTGGTCCGTACTTGGTAATCCGAAACAACACGCTGTCGGCGTGGTGCCAGGTATGTCCTGTGGCGTCGTGTGGCGGTGCCGGGAGGCGCCCGTCGGCCCGACGTGAGCGCCAGTTCGGCTGACCTTCGAGGTTCGCGCCGTGGCAGCTTGCGCACTGCGCGGTGTAGATCCGTTGTCCGAGCGCGAGTTGCGTCGGATAGAACTGTGCATCGCGGCGCAAAGCCGATCCCCACCAACCGAACGCGAACGCCACCGCGCCCAATCCCACCAGCCCTGCAACAGCGCTGACAATCGCCACGGCACGACGCCTTGTCACCGCGGCCTCCCCAAAAGGTGCTCCGGGCGCACTACGATACCAAGCAGCCGCAGGATGGCGAGTGGGGCCAACAGCCGCCTGATACCTCCCGCCCTTCTACGATGCACCATTCCGTCCATCGTCGTCCGCTTCTTGTTTGCCGAACCCTCCGCAGCGCGCTCGGAGCCCAGAGAATTTCGTTCCCCGGTTTCCACCGCTGCTCCATTCTTCTCTCTCACAACCTGTCTCTCCTTCACCGAACGCCTCGCTGTGTCGCAGGTTTGGCCGCGGTTTGCGCGCGAACCTTGATGGTTCGAACGCGCAACTAGCGCCGATTTCGGGCCACGGAGAGCGGAGAGTCTCCAAACCTTGAGGGTAGGGTGATTCTACCCTCAAGCTTAAGCCGTTGAATTACGGTATTGTTTTTCGAGCCCTGGCGCTGACATTCAGTAAATCGATCGCCCCTGCAATCGCGCCTTGCTACGAACTATCGATCGACCACCGCGCTTCTCTGCGGCGCCGATGTGCCGCTTTACCTCGCCATACTGGACGTCCATGGACGACATTGATCGCGTCTTCGCCCGCTTCAAAGACGACAAGCTGGAACCGGCGAACCGGCGCGAAACACTGAGCATTCCACGTCGCAGCGGAACCGGCGGCAGCCGGACCGTGGAGGTCGTGCACTTGCGGTCCAGCCGCGGGACCACGGATCGCCCGCACCGCTTGGACCAACGCGTTCGCGCCGCATCCTGGGACGGCGGCTTTCAAGCAAAGCGGGCTATTGCGACGCCCGTTCTCCCTGCGCCCGTCAGCGTCCCTGTGATAGCGCCCACGACGCACGTGATGCCGGCGTGGGATCCTGCGGTGACCGAGGAGGCGTCCTCGGCGCCCGGATCACTGAACGTGGCTGAAGCGCCTGATGTCGCCGCACGCCGCGGCCGAGGGCGGCCGCGCAAGGAGGTTTCGACGACGCCGCTCCCGAGACGCGTCTCCGATCCGTTCGACGCCTCTGACGACGGCGCGAACTGCATGCGCTGCGGCTATGCGATTGAGCCGGCGCGGGAGAAGCGCGGGCTGATGATCTGCTCGGAGTGTGGTTAGCCCGGAAAGGGCGTCACGGAACGTCTGAAATTGGCCGGTTGCGGACCGGCAGTCCTTCATCGTTATGTCCGAGCGACTAGGACCTTCGTTCAGCTATCCGACCAAGTTGGTTAGATCCAGACCTGAACACTAGCTGGCACTTTCCGGCTTCCAAACTTCGGTCGCGCGTTCATGGCGCAGGAGCGTCCGTAAGGGCAGTTTGGCTTGGCACAATGCGGTCAGGCTAGCTTCGCATCCAGGCGGCGAACCATTCGATGCTTAAGGGGCACGTCTTCGCGACGCTCGAAATGCTGCGATCATTGTGAGCGCCACCGCCACCAATTTGCTCGCCGGCGGCGCATCTGCTGAGATCCCGAAGGTTGATACATCTGAGGGTGGACGCAAAGGTCATTTCAAGGCAAATAAGACTTCGACATGCGGTCCGCGCGCGTTCGTTGCAGAGGGAGCACGAACGAAGGGGGAATAACATTGCAAACGGCGTTCGACGCGTTCGCTGATACTTTCCCATTCGACCAGATTAGAAGCGGCCGGTCTAAACTTCGTTGGAACGACGCCTCTTTCAAGCCTTATCCTGCCGATACGAGCGTGGCGCTCGCAGGATTGCTGGAGCGTTTCGAGCGCGACCAGCAGCCTGCAGCGATTTCCTTTCGTCAGCTCGTGCCTTGGCTAAAGGTAGGCGAGCGCGCCTCGCACTATCTGCATCCCTATCCGGCAAAGTTGCTGCCGCATATCGCGCACTTCTTTCTCTCCAATCGCGTTCTTGTCGGGGCCAATGAGTGCGTCCTCGATCCATTCGCCGGCTCAGGCACTGTTGCGCTTGAAACCATCCTTTCGGGCAGAACCGCGCTCTACGCCGACGCTAATCCGTTGGGCCGCCTCATCACGGCCGTCAAAACCAGGTCGATCGATCCCACGTCGCTCGCTGCCGCTTGCGCAGAGGTTAGGGAGCGCTTTCGGCGGTCGCGAGTGCGCAAGCTGCCCGACGTCGTCAATCTGGCGAAGTGGTTCGATCCCCGCGTCACATCCGAACTCGTCCGTCTTCGAGCGGCGATCGGCGCGTTGGAAGACGAGACGCTCCGCGATTTCATGCGCGTGACCTTCTCGGCCGTGACCCGCAGGGCAAGCAACTCCGATCCGCGGTTTTCTGTACCTGTTCGTTATCGAAATGGAGAGAGGCGAAACGATCAGTCAGCCGCCGACCTCTTTGATGTTCAACTCGAAGCGAACATCGCCAGGATTGCCGCGCTTGGGCAGGTCGACTCACTGGGAGCGGCCATACCTGCCGGGGTCGATGCGCGCCACTTGACGACGGCGTTCGGCGAGCGGCTGCCGGACCATTCGGTCGGAATGATCATCTCTTCTCCGCCCTATGCCAGCGCGCAAAAATATGTTCGCGCCGCGAGCCTGAGCCTTGGCTGGCTCGATCTCGTTCCTTCCAACGGCCTTCGCCCGCTCGAAGATCAAACCATTGGCCGAGAGCACTATACAAAGGCGAGCTGGGAAAACATTGGTTCGACCGGCATCGACCACGCCGACACACTTATCGCGACGATCGCCAAGGAGAACCAATCGCGTGCGAAGATTGTCGGGACCTATCTCATCGAGATGCGCGCGGCGCTGGCGGAAGCCGTACGTGTGCTACGCCCCGGCGGCTGCTTCGTGCTGGTGATCGGCGACAACACCGTTTGCGGTCGCCGCTTCGCGTCGTCAGAATATCTGCGACTCATGTTGGAGGGCATGGGAATGACGACCATCCTCTCCCTGGTCGATCGGATCCCGTCGCGCGGCCTAATGACGCGCAGAAATAAGACGGCCGGAATCATAGCCGCGGAATCGGTAATCCTGCTTCGCAAGGATGCCTGACCCAAGATGGCGGACATCGACGATCTTCTAGCCACGGATGAGGCAACACCCGAGCAGACTTTTGAGATGCTGCGCGTCCGAATCACGGTCCTGAACGAGCGGGTGTGGGAAAATCGGAACCAGTGGCCCCAAGTCGAGGCATGGCTGGCGAACTTCGACGGTCGTGCCGGCTTTGATCCCGAGGTGGAGCAGTTGCATGCACTGTTCCTGCTGTCGCAATTTCTGTTCATCGGTAGCGCGGAGACACGCGTTCTGTTGCAGTCGGTCTACCGTGACCTGTTCCTGATCCCCTTGATCCAAGAAGTCAGGGAATCGCTCGGCGGCTGCCGGGATCGGCACATCGTCGAGACAGCGGTCAATGAGGCTTTGGCGAAAACGCGCTTCCTGGGCGTCGGCAACCCATCCGAAAGCGGCGTTCATCTGCTCTATTATTTCCGGCAAGAGAATCGACTGTCCAAGTCGCAGTTCCTCGACTCTGCAGCCGTCTTCACATCGACACTGGGCGAGGACGGCAAAATCAAGCGCGCGCTCGCCGATTCCGATATCGAGCGGTATATCTTCGTCGATGACGTCTGCGGTTCGGGCGACACCGCCGTAAATTACTCAGACGGGATCGTCACCGAGCTGCTGGCACTGAAACCGGATGCGAAGCTCCACTATCTTGCCATGTTCGCGACGCGCAAAGGCATCGAGACGGTTCGTTCGACAAAATTCGGGGCCGGCAGTGCGGCGGTGTTCGAGCTCGACGACAGCTACCGATGCCTCTCGGCCGGAGCGCGCATCTTGCTCGATGCGCCGCCGCATATCGATCCAGCGACACTCGAAAAGGTCGCGATGAGCTACGGCGCCTTGCTTCGGCCGGGATATCCCGGCGGATGGGGCAATAACCAGCTTCTGCTTGGCTTCCAGCATAACACGCCCGACAACACGCTGCCGATCATGTGGGCCGAAGGGGATGCCAGCCATCCCTGGACGCCAGCGTTCAAGCGCTACGCCAAATTGTAGGTCCCTATGGCTCGGTCATCGCAAGAGAATCCCTTCGACCTCAACAAGGCAACCGACTTCACCGATCAGGAGATTGCCGAACAATGGGTCGATCTGGCCAATGCAGCCGGCGGCCTCGTTGACATCCTCAATCCCAAATCGCGGATGCCGATGCTTTTGCTTGGCGGCAAAGGCAGCGGAAAGACGCATCTGATGCGCTATTGCTCGGCGCCCGTGCAAGCCGCGCGGCACTCCGGTGATGTTGCACAGGCCGCCATCACGGATGGATATCTTGGCATTTATGTTTCGCTCGATGCGCTCAACACCGATAAATTTGCACGCCAAGAGCCGGTGGAGGACCATTGGAGCCTAGTGTTTGCGCACTATTTCGAGCTTTGGCTCGCAACAGCGCTGTTGGCCACCATCCGCGATTGCGCGCGATCGCAATCGCTGGCGTTCAGCGAGCCCGAATTCGTCGCTGCGGTCGTTGAAGTGTTCGATACGGAGCCGGCCGTCGTACCGTCCAATCTGAATGAATTGCTCGATCACCTCACGCGGACCAGGAAGAATATAGACAACGTCGTCAATAATAGCCGTCTGCGCGGGGAGCGCCCGATTTTTGACATCACCTTCTCCGCCGGCCGGCTGGTATTCGGGATACCCGAGCTCGTATCTCGCCACGCCCCTGCCTTGCGCGATGTACTGTTCGTCTATCTGATCGATGAAGTCGAAAACCTCACAGCGGATCAGCAGCGGTTCCTGAATTCGCTGATCCGGTATCGGCGCGGCAGTGCGACAATCCGCGTCGGCGGCCGATTATATGGAATGAAGACGTTCGAGACGACCGGCTCGGGCGAGCCGATCCGTCGAGGCGCGGAATATGAGCGGGTCGTGTTGGATGAGATCCTTCGCGAGCAGCCCGAGCAGTATGACGGGCTCGTCCGCAGCCTGGTGGCGAAGCGGCTCAAGCGGGCCGGCTATGCTGCGGCCGCACAGACTGCGATCGATCCCTATTTCGAAGAGCTGGACACTCGCGATTATTGGCGATCGGTCGATCGCCATCTACCCAAGCCCAAAGAGCACCAGCTCGCACCCTATCATCGGAAGCTCGCGATCGATCTCAAATCCAACCTTGGTTTGGACGAGCCGACTATCACTACGATCATCGATGCGCTCCAGGTGCCGAACCACCGCTTCCTAGAGAAGGCCGCCGCGTTCCAATATCGCAAATCATGGCCGGCCAAGCTCGACGGCGCAGTGTCGCTCGCGTTCGAGGTTGGAAACCAGGCCCGCGCTCTAGCTCAGGGTGACCGCGAAGCCGGCGGCGATCTCGGAAGCCTGATTTCTTACTTCTCGTCGGACATTCTCGCACAGCTCTTCCACGACTATGCTCGCCGCCTGCCCTACGCGGGTTTCGAGACGATGGTCGAGCTCTCACAGGGCATCACGCGCAACCTGCTCGTGAACTTAAAGCATATCTTCAGACGGAGCCGCTTCGCCGGCGAAGAGCCGTTCGTGAGCGGCATGATCTCGATCAAGTCTCAGTCCGACGGCGTGCGCGATGGCGCGTCTTGGTTCTGGGAGGATGCTCAACCGCCAAGCGGTGGCCTCCAAGTGCGGGACGCCGTCGAGAGCATCGCGGTGCTCTTCCGGACCGTCCGCCTCAGCCATTCGCCGTCCGAATGCGCGCTGTGCGCATTCAGTGTGCCCCTCGAATCGCTCAGCCAAAATAGTCGACGGACCCTGAGCGTTGCGGAAAACTGGTCCTATCTGGTCAAGCTGCAGGAAGGTCGACGGAACAAGAACAGCAAACGCATCGACGCGCTATATCAGCTCGGGCCGATGCTGGCGCCACGATGGGAGGTTTCCGAACATCGCCGCGGAACCATCGAACTGCAACCCGAACTTGCCAATGCGATACTCGATCCCGCCCACCGCGGCGAACTCCCGACCCTGATGAAGAAGCGGCTGGCCCGTCTCGTCGCTCCGTCGGGCTCGGGCGTGCCAGCGGATCCGCGGCTTATCTGACATGCAGCACGATATCGAGGCGCTGCTAGACGCCAAAATAGAGCTGAGGAAGGTCGCCGCGCGCGGTCACAGCTGGGATTTGTTCATTTCGGCCTATAACGACAGCAAGCGCGTCCAGACAGTCTTCCCCCAGGTCCCGGCCGCGCGTCGAAGCTGGTGGGTTATACCCGAATATGGGTACGGTCCCGCCGATCTCGCGAACCTTGAAGACCCGGTTGTACTAGCGCGCGGCTCGGAGGCTCAGGTGGTCAAAGGCGGCCTCGCCGGAAGTCGTTTTGACCCGACCACCGACAAACGGCTCTGCATCGACATCACTGGTTTGATGCGGCCCCACATTCTCTTCCTGATGGCCTATCTTCAGGACATCGGCGTGAAGCAGTTTGACTTACTTTATACCGAACCAGCGCAATATTCGCGTCGGGCCGAGACGCGCTTTTCCACTGGAGAGGATGTCCGCGTGGTATCAGTGGAAGGCTTCGTTGGCGCTCACGATCCAGACACCAGTGGCGATCTGCTGGTGATCGGTATCGGCTATGATCATCACCTGATTTCGCACGCAATCCAGGCGAAAGAAAACGCTCGCGTCGTCGAGCTCCACAGCTTCCCGTCCCTGAGCGCCGATATGTACCATGAGAGTATATTGAGGCTCGACCGGGTGAGCAGCGAGCGGTCTCGGGTCGGCGACGAGGTCCAGTATAGCAGCGCCAATGATCCGTTCGTCGTGGCCGCCTCCCTAGCATCGGCCGTGCGGGTTGCCGAGACACGTCGGCGCGTCACCAACACCTACTTCTCGCCACTCGCGACGAAGCCCCAAGCTGTCGGGTTCGGACTTCACTACCTCAAGCGGATGCGTGGGACCGCAACCTCAATCATCTATCCGCTGCACCCGAGCTACGACAAGGAAACCTCTACAGGGGTCGGACGATCCTGGATTTATCCGATTCATTTTTGACCGGTATAGCCTCCCTGGAGCGGCCCTCAATTCGACCGGACAGGCGGAATAGCCTGGAGGCCTAGTTTCAAGCCTAGGTGCACGCCTATGTCGAAGCCCATCGAGCGCGTTGAGATCATCACCGGCATCCAGCGCCGCCGGCGCTACACTGCCGCGGAAAAGGTCAGGCTGGTCGAGCAGACCATGCAGCCGGGCATGACGGTCTCCGAGGTCGCCCGGCTGCACGGTGTCTAGCCCAGCCTGCTGTTCCAATGGAGGCGGCGCGTGGCCGAGGGCGGTCAGGGGGCGGTGATGGCCAGACAACTTGTGGTCCCGGGGCTACCGGGTTCGCCGCCGCGGAGTCTCCGCATAGGGCGGGCTGGTGAGGACCAGCGACAGATTCGGGTGGTGGTGATCCCGCGTGTACTCCTCCAGGTGCGACGCGAAATCGCCGAATAGCCTCTGGATGCCGGTGCCTGCGGTCTCTTCCCTGTAAGAACCGTCGTGATCCGCTTCGCCCTTCTTCGATGAGATCACAGCGGCGGCCGTGTAGAGCCGCTCCTGCACCATGCGCTCGCAGATCCGGTTGAAGCGATCAATGTAACTCGTCCGAAGAAAATCTGGGGCGATTGCGAAGTGCGGTGACCTATCGGTGACGATGCGGCGGGAGTCCTCGTGGTCCTCCAGCACCATCAGCCAGCCGAGAAAGGGACGCATCCCTGTGCCCAGCATTCCCTTGTCCCACGCTTTCCAGAAGTCGACAGCGGCGCCGAGGACTTCCTCAAAGCGATTGTTCGCGTTGTTCCCGAATGAGCCAACCATGCTCTTGAATTCGAGCACGGCCACTAGCTTCGGGCCGTCCATGACAATGACGTCGAACTTCTTGTTGTGGCGGTAGTAGCCGGGCAGCCGGAGCTCGTTCCCCCGCGTGTGCTTGGCGGCATAGGGAGCAAACCGCTCGACCAGTGGGAGGGCGATGCTGAGGAAGCCGTCCATGTGCTTGCCCGACGTGACGGCGCCCCGTGTGCCCGCGTCAACACGACCGGTCAGAGCCTGCGCCTGCTGGGCGTTCAACCGTCCAGTCCAGAAGGTCTTGATGGCCTCCGCCACCTGTGGGCGGAGGTCCGGCAAAGTCACAGGCATGGCGATTCCCGGTTTGGACTACCGAGTATATTTCCAGCAGACTGAGGCGTGGCCGTCTATGGGCTTCAGCGTTCGGCTGGGGGCCGCCCGGCGACGATGGCGATTTCCGCCTCGGTGAGGCCGTAGAGGGCGAATGCCGCCCGGTCGCAGGCCGCCAGATCGCCCGACAGCCCAGCCTCCTTGAGCGCCGCCCTATGCTTGTCCGCCACGGTGGACCAACGCGGCAGCCGGATTCGGCGCAGGTACTGCGCCTGATACCGGAGATAGTCCCCCCGCATCTTTACCGAGTAAGCCGCCACGAAGAGCGCCGCCACGCTGGAGAGCAGCACAGCCCGAAGGGCGCGCAGGTCCCACTCGTCAGACACGACGTAGTAGAGGTTGTGGTGGACGTAGTGCTGCCCCGGCTCGAACACCACGTTGGCGCTGCCTTTGATGTCCGGGATGAGGAGTTTCGGCCGGTAGGTCAGGCTGGGCGTGATGCGGTCGATGGTCTTGTGCCACTGCGCAGGCTTCCCCTTCGCCGTGCTCCGCTTCTCCAGTTGCGTGCGGTACTGCTCCAAATGGGCGGCCAACCTCGGATACCGCTTGAGATCGACCAGCCCGCCTTCGTCTCGCCATGGATTGATGACGCCGAGGCCGAGCGGGACTAGGGCGCCCGTCTTGATGTCCTTGGTCGTGACCAGCGGCAGTTTCCGATCTGGCTCGACGTCGAGATCCTCAAACTTGCCGACGTAGGCTTCATCTAGCCCTGTGGCGACGCCGATCATCGCCTTGCAGCCAGCGTCCTCCAGAAGCGGAAATGCCTCTTCGAGACGCCTCATCACGACGAGCCGCTCGAACTCCTCCAGCATCCACGGCTCAGACCCGGAGACCACATTCTTGATCTTTACGGCGCCCGGCTCTTGGCCACGGAGTTGCCGTGCGAGAGCCCGCAGATGGTTCGGGTCGATCTCTGGGCGATGCGCAACGGTAGTTGGCCCATCCTCCTCCTTGGCGATGACGAAGATGCCGGTGTAGGCGATCACGTCCCTGAGGAATGCTGGCGTGTTTACCATGTCGACGTAGTACCGGAGGTGATGCCCTTCGCTCACCAACTTCCGCAGAGGGCCGCCATACTTGTTCTTCGTCCAGCGGTCCGAGACGATGAAGCCGAGCACACCGCCGTCGCGGAGTTCGGCAAGGCTCCGCTCCATGAATGCGACGTAGAGGTCGGCCCGGTCGTAGAGGGTCTTGTAGCGGAGACGGTATTCGTACTGCAGGGCAATGGGGATCTGCTCGATCCGGACGTAGGGCGGATTGCCCACGACGAAGTCGAAGCCCTCCTTGCCGAGTTCGACTAGCAGGAAGTCGCCCTGCATCAGCCAGCGGTCGCACAGCGCCGTGGATTGCTCGGCAGTCAGACCATTCTCGACAAGGTGGTCGTGGAGCCGAGACCTCGCCGCAGCCAGCGTCGGCCTGCTGAGTTCCACGACGCGAATGGCGTCGGAGAGGTCCATTACCGGGTCCCCACCGGACTGAGAGCGCCGGTAGGACGCGAGCAGCCGGTCCACGATGGGGATGAGGAAGTCACCCTCGCCTACGCTCGGCTCCAGCAGCCGCGTCGTGTGCAGGGGGCGGTCGGGGGTGTAGCCACAGAGGTCGAGGATGAAATCCACCACCTCCCGCTTGGTGAAGATGGCTCCGCGTTCCTCGACGCCACCGGACTCCGCCAGCCGCTCAACGGCGTCGGTCACGGCACAGAACCCCGGAAGTGCCGCCTGATCCATCTTTACCAACCCCCTTTAAGCTTTGGATTCTACTCTTGGTAAACGATTCGGCCCAGCTAGCCGACGGCTCCGCCGCGGCTCAAGGCTCAGTACCGCTTCAGTGCGTCACGTTGCTCGGACCACTCCGCCGGGAATGGTTCGAAAAATTGCCGCGAGCCGAGTCCTTCCGGCTGCCGTCCGTCCAGAATTGCCTCGAGGAGGTCCGGCGCCAGCAGTGTCAGCCGCAGCAGCGTCCCCAGGTATCCTCGCTCGATCTTCTCCGCCGCGGCCATCTCACTGATCGAGACGTAGCGTCCCTCGTCCAGCAGCCGCTGATACCGGAACGCCCGCGCCAGCGCCTTCACCAGCGCCGGATCGGCGCGCGTCGTGATCGCGGCGTCGCCGCCCTCCCGCGCCACGGGCATCACCGCCGTCTTCCGCCCCGGCCGCCGCCGGATTCTCAGCGGTACGCGGACCGTGATGCTGGTCGCGGCGGTCATGCAGCGGCCCGCAGAGCGTCGGCGGCTACGGTGCCGAGGTCGCGAACAAGACCGGCCAGCCCCTCGACGCGGAACCGGATGTCGGCGCCGGCGGGCCCGACGACCACCCGCTCCACCAGCGCCCGGACGATCCGCGCCTGCTCCGCCGGGAACAACTCCGCCCAGAGAGGATCAAGCCGGTGCAGCGCATCCCGGGCCTCGCGCTCCGTCAATTCTGGCATCTCGTGCCGCGCCGCGATCCAGGTGCCGACCACGATCTCCGGCTGGCGCAGTAGGGCGCGGACCTGGCTGATCACCGCTCCCTCGATCTGCGCGGCCGACACTCGCCGCACTATGCCGTCATCCACGACCATGTCGGCCTTCAGCACCCGTTGGGCGATGTAGTAGCAATAGCGCCGGCCGTTCTTCACCGCGTACGTGGGCGACATGGCACGCCCATCGATCCCAAAGATCAGCCCTTTCAGCAGCGCCGGTGCGTGCTGGCGGTTCTGCGCGGCGCGCGTGCGTGGGCTCACCTGCAGGATGGCGTGCGCACGGTCCCACAGTTCGCGCGGCACGATCGACTCGTGCTCGCCGCGATAGATGTTCCCCTTGTGGGTGACCTCACCGATATAGGTCCGCAGGTTCAACGCCTTGTAGACATCGCCCTTGTCCAGCAGCTTGCCGGATTTGCTGGCGACGCCCTCAGCCTGCAGACGACGGACCGTCTCGACGCCGGAGCCGGTCTCGACGAAGAGTTCGAAGACGCGCCGAACTCGTACGGCCTCAGGCTCGTTCACCACCAGCTTGCGGTCCGCGACGTCGTAGCCGAGCGGCACCTTCCCACCCATCCACATGCCGCGCGCCTTCGACGCCGCCACCTTGTCGCGGATCCGCTCGCCGATGACCTCGCGCTCGAACTGCGCGAAGCTGAGCAGGATGTTCAGCGTCAGCCGGCCCATGGACGTAGTGGTGTTGAAGGACTGCGTGACGGACACGAAGGTGACGCCGTGCGCCTCCATGGTCTCGACCAGCTTGGCGAAGTCCATCAGCGAACGGCTGAGCCTGTCGATCTTGTAGACGACGATGACGTCGACGAGGTCCTGCTCGATATCGGCCAGCAGGCGCTTCAGCGCAGGGCGTTCCAGCGTACCGCCGGAGAACCCCCCATCATCATAGCGATCCCTGACCAGGGTCCATCCCTCGGCCCGTTGCGAGGCGACATAGGCTTCACAGGCCTCGCGCTGCGCGTCCAGCGTATTGAACTCCTTGTCGAGCCCCTCGTCGGTCGACTTCCGCGTGTAGACCGCGCAACGCAGCTTCTTCACCGAGGAGGGCATCACCTCACCGGCAGGTGCCCTCCGCCTCATGCGCCACCCCCCGGCTGGCGCAGCCCAAAGAACGCCCAGCCATTCCATCGTGTGCCGGTGATGTGCCGGGCGATGGCGGAGAGCGACCGGTAGGGCCGCCCCTCATACTCGAAGTCATCGGCGCGGACGGTGACGACATGCTGCACGCCGTCATGCTCGCGGATCAGCCGCGTCCCCGGCAGCGGGCGGCTGTCGGCGCGGATGCGGCGCAACACCACGTTCCCGCCGTCCAACTGCTCGCCCAGCGCCTCGAGGCGCGCCCGTGTCTCCGGCTTCAGCCCGCCATAGGCGAGCTCCTGGATGCGATAGGCCAGACGGCTGGTGATGTAGCTGCGGCTGAATGGGGGCGGTTCCTTCCCGAACAGTTCTCGCCACTGCTGCTTCAACTGCGCGATCGGCGCCGTCCTGAGGGCGGCGAGGCGCGGCAGCACCTGCGCTGGCGGGATCTTCGGGATGGTCGGCGCCGGCGGCGCGGCATCCTGCTGCTTCGACTTCGTGGTCGATCGTCGGGTCATGCGACTCCCTTTCTCCTGGGGTTCGCATGACGGCGCTGCCAGGCGGTCGAGTGTAGGCGAACGTCTCCGCGAGCCTCGACCTGCGCGGTATCACTGTCGAGATCCTCGGCAGCGCGGCTGCGCAGCCGCAGCAGGCCGCGGGCGAGGAGGTCGCAGACCTCGCGGAGGTGGGGCGGGAGATGAAGGTTGGCAGGAGGCGGGGGCATCGCGATCCATTGTCGTCCTGCCCCTTATCTACGGATCTGCGCGGCGTCGTTCTCACGGCATTGCGCAGCACGTGATGATCAGGCGGCGCGCTTCTTCGCTTCCGGTCCGAACATCGCCCACACATCGCGAAGGCGGCGCTTCAAGGTGCTGTCATCGGGTACCTTGAGCCCCTTGGACGCGAACCAGGCCTGCATGTGGCGGATCAGGGCTGCCTGGGATTCTGGCACCCCTTCGAAATAGAACAGCCGGCACGCTTCCAGCCTTGCGGCATCCCAATCATGGGTCGGCTGTACCCCACGGCGTGAAGGGACAGGCGCATCCGCCTCATGATCACCGTCCTGCCCTTCGAGGCGACGCCATTCTTCACGGCGCACCCCGAGTTCGTCGCGCGTGACCACCAAGCCCTCCTGATCCGGATTGCCGGTTTCGATGCTCGTGTAACCGGCACCTTCTGTCGGGAACGCGTGCACAACACCGGTGCCATTGCGCAAGATGGTCCAGCCGTCGACGGGGTAGAGATCGACCAGGCCATTCAGCATGCGAAAGCCAGCCGGGATCCTGAACCCCCGCCCATCGCCGTCTTCCTCCCAGTCGCCGATTTCCACGCGCAGGCCAGCAACCGGGACACTGAGCCGCAGTTGCCCCTCGGCCGCCATGACCCCCATGTCGACGAGCGACAGACCGAAATGAGCGCCGACGTCGTCGATGCTGAAGAAGCGTTTGTGTTTGGGGCGCGTCGCCATGTCAGATTCCTCAGCCAGCGGCGAATGGGCGCATCCGCCGATAGGCGAGCACCACCTTGCCGATGTCCCGTCGCATATCGGGCGGCAAGCGCTGCGCCTCCACGAACAGGTCGTCGAGCTGGATGCCGAGGATCGCCGCGGCGCGCTGCACGAGCTCGTCGCTGGGCGGCTTCTCGATCTCCCGTTCGACCCGCGACCAGTAGCCGGGGGAGATGCCCATCCGCTCCGCCATGTCATTGAGCCCGATGCGCAACTCCGTGCGCCGGGCGCGAACCGCTGCCCCAAACGCCATCACACCTCTCCCTGGATGAGGCCGTAGCGCGCAAGGCGCACGGCAATGAACCGTTCCGACACGCCGAAATCCCCGGCAAGCGCCGCGATGACGCCGGCGACGGCGTCGGGTGCGTTGCCGGAGGCAAGGACGGGGCTGCCCGGCCGGCCCTGATGTGGTCCGCGCGCCAACCGCAACCCCTCGCCACGGGCATGGGCCAACAGCCGCGTGTGCAGCGGCACCGATGGCGCCAACAGCGCCCCCATGAACTCGTTCGCCCGTCCCTCCGCACCGCGGCCCACGCGGTCGAGCGCCTGCGGCGAGCTGGCGACGGCGCGATAGCACCGCGGACCGCTGTCCAAGGTGGCTGGCACGTCGAACAGCAGATGCCCGAGCTCATGCGCGGCGGTGCTGAGCGCCAGATCTGGCCGATGGGCGGTCATCGGCCCGTTGACCGCCAAAAAGGCCCAACCCGGCTCGTCGGGATCGGTGTCGCACAGGCCGAGCACCGGCCGGCCATTCTCGTCCTGCAGCGCGCCCGTGATATCCCAGGACACCAGCAGCCGGCGCCCGTTCACCGCCACGTCTCGACTGGCATCCAGCAACGCGGCGAGAGATAGCGCCAGCTCGCGCGGATCGCGCGGGATCTGCTGACGCACCTGCCCGGCGACCGCCCGAATGGCGGCCACGGTGAGCGAGCGTGGCGCCGCGCTCCCCGGTCGGCAGGCATAGTCGATCGTCAGTGTCATAGGAGTGTGGTCCTTGGAAAGCCACGTTTCGGCAACGCGTGCGTTCACTTTATGTTCCTGACTCGGGCGGCGTCCAGCAGTCGTTTGCCGGGGGGGTGCGGAAATCGGAATTCGGCACCTCGCGAGCGCCAGGAGGCGCCGGCGCGCACCTAAGCTATTGAAACGACGGAGGTGCGGAAATCGATCGAGGGCATTTCCGCCCCATTCGGCACCTTTCCGCCCTCGTCGCACCGGGGAACGCCGTGCTGGCTTGAGGTCGTCGCAGCCGCCTCAGCCAAGGATCCGCACCGTGCCCGAGCAACAGCCCCGACAGGCAGAGAATCCCCCGAAGTGGGACAATGATCGTATCCGGGTGGCGCTGGCGTCCGCCCGTCACCATGCCGGACGCTTCTCCCGGCACCGGCGTCTGAGTCGGGTGGATCGGGAGGACCTGACCCAGGACATCCTGCTCGCCATCGTCGAGGCGGCCGACCGCTACGATTCGAGACGGGCTTCCTGGTCGACCTTCGTCAGCCTGCTCGCCCAGCACGTGGTCATCGATCGTGCGCGGGCGCCGGCCTCAATCGACACCATTCCGCTCGACGGCAACGACGGCCACGGGATTGCCAACACGCTTCCCGCTGCCTGGTTCGATCCAGACCTGCCGATCGCGCTGCGCAGCGCCGCCATCGAACTGCCGGGCGCGTCGCGGGCGCTGCTCGGCCTGATCGTCGCGCATCGCGACGTCGTCGATGCGCGTGACGCGAGCGGCGTGTCATCCGCGACCTTCTATCGCGCTCTTGCCGATCTCCGCTGCTGGCTCCGTGCGGCGGGCGCGCATCCCTCCGCCTTCACCGCGTCGAGGCCGTGAGAACGGATTCTCGCTGATCCGTATGAAACCAGATGACGACCTTGCGTGAGAGGGAGAGCCGACCGGTGCGCTTCACACCCCCAGAGATGCTGTCGACCGAGATCCTGCTGAACGTGGAGGATTTGCTCGACGTCGTGCTGACCGAGAACGGCCTGTGCGATCGCTACGCCGAT
>NZ_JAHYBZ010000018.1 GCF_019430885.1 Roseomonas alba
GACCGCCGGGTTCCAGTCCCACACCGCGGCGTCCTCCTCCTCCAGGGTGAGGTCGACACCCCCCTCGGCGGCGAGCGACCAGGCGGTGACCCGCGCCGGGAAGGGCGCGAGCCGGTCGAGCGCGACCGTTGCCGCCTCCCACGGTCGCAGCCGCAGGGCGGAGAGGTTGGCGGGAAAGGCGACGGTGCGCTGGCGGCGGTTGCGCTCCAACTCGACCTTCATCAGGCGCTGGACGGTGCTGACCGAGGTGGTGAGCGGGAATTCGAGGTCGCGATAGATCATCTCGCCGCCATCCTGGGCGACGTAGTTGCTGGCGAGCAGCGGCGGGGCGTCGGTCGGCTGCCAGTTGGCCGCCGGCTCGACATAGACGGCGCGCACCCCGTTGAAGAGATCCCGCCGCGGCCGCGCGCCCTGGATGGTGACGTCGCCGCGCAGGTCGTCGGAGGTCAGGGTGGCCGCCGGCAGCGCCGGCGCCCCGGCATGGATGAAGAACCGCCCGCCCGAGACCACCAGCGCGCCAGCCATGGCGGCGGCGAGCTTGCGGGTGATGGCGATCTTACCCTCGGCGAGGGACAGCACGCCGTTGGCGGTGTAGCGGCGCTCGTAGACCCCGGCCTTTGTGCCGACCAGCTCGTCGCAGATGTTGGCGGCGGCCATCAGCGCCGGGATGTCGATATCGGCCCACGATGCCCGCCAGCCGAAGGGCGCGGTGAGGTACCAGGCGAGCAGCAGGGCGGGATTGTCGGACCAGCCTGTCGCCCCGGTGCGCGGATCGAGGATGGTGTCGGCGCCCTCGACGATGGCGGCGATGTTGGGGGGGCCGGCGGGGAAGGCCTCGGCGGTGAGTTTCAGCCGGACGGCGACATAGGCTCGGCCGCGGCCGCGATGCTCGGCGGTCCACTGGCCGCCGGTCTCGGCGATCAGGTTGGCGTCGGCCGGCTGGTCGGGATAGCCCAGGTGCCGGTCGACGCGCACCAGCCCGGCGAGCGAGCTGTCGCTTTCCAGCTTGTCGCCCAAAAACACCTCGCCGATGGCGCGCACGCGATGCGCGGCCAGCACCACCACCGAATAGAAGTAGCCGTCCGCGCGGCCCTCATCGTCGGTCCCCGAGTGCAGGAAGACGATCGGGCCGGACACCTTGCAGCGGCCGAGGACGAGCTGGTGCTCGGTGACCGGCTGGCGAAAGGCCTGGGTGCGGCCGGCACCGGGCTGGCCGGCGTCGAAGCCGGCGATCGCCGCCGCCTGTGGGCTGAGGCTGGCCTGCCTTTTCTGCTTCTGTGGGAAAACCGACTGGCCGATGGCGGAGACGATGAAGGCGGCGCCGGCGCCGACCACGGCACCGATGATGCCGCCACCGACCGCGGCGGAGGCGATGCCGGCCGCGGCGACGGCGATGAGGGGGACAGCGGCAGGCATCGGTCGCAGTCCTCCGAGGCATCAGTCGATGCGCCAGGCGCTGGTGCAATCGGTCAGGGACATGCGGATCAGGCCGCGCGGTCCGACGAAGGCGGCACGGCCGCCATCGACCACCACGCCGAGGCGGGGCGGATCGCCGGCGAGCACGACGTCACCTGGGCGGGCGAAAGCGGGCGGGATGCGCGAGAAGCCGGCGCTGTCCGCGGTGGCCTCGAGCGTCGGCAGGCTGCGCCACCCCGGCCGGCGGCCGGTCGTCGCCATCACCGCCGCCAGCGCGAAGCGCCCGCAGTTCCAGCGGTGGGCATCAAAGGCGCGCGTCTCGACGGCGGCCAGCAGCGCTGCCAGCCGCGCAGGCCAATCCGGTAGCCGGGCCATCAGCTCGCCGGCAGCCGGATCTCCGCCTCCTGCAGCGCGGGGACGAACTCGAAAAAGCGATCCCCCGGATACTCGGCCTGCTGGTCGGCGTCGGTGTAGCGGCGCACCTCGGCGCGCACGAGGTCAACGAGGCGGCTCTCGCAGGTGAGCGAGATGCGTGGCTCCGCCCCGTCCACCACCTGCATGGTGTCCATCAGCCCGGCCCAGAGCGGGAACGGGTCGGCGACGAAGGCGCCCTCGGCATCGAGCAGCGCGCCCCACAGCCGCGCCGGCCGCAGCCGGAAGGACTGCTCGGCCAAGGCGATGTCCACCACCTCCTGCGGCACCGGCGAGAGCGTCAGCGTGATGCGCACCGCCCTGAGTTCGGCGGTCTCCTCGATGTCGGAGACGGCACCGATGGTGCCCATGCCCTCATAGGTCACACCGGCCCATTGCAGCGGCCCGAGCCCGGTCCAGGCACGGATGGGGCCGGAGGCGAAGTCGAGCTCCACCAGCACCACCGGCGTCGCGACCGGTGCGGTCGCCGCCGCGGCGGCCTGGGGCGAGAGGCGCGGCGTGGCGGTGATGCCCTCGCTCACGGCAAGGCCTCCTCGAGGCGGATGGTGATGGCGGTAAAGCGCCCTGGCCGGGTCGGATTGGCGCCCTCGTCGTCGGAGGCGAGGCGCATGGCGACGGTCGGCGTCGTCAGCACCAGCGGCTCGGCCAGCGAGGCGGCGGCGCGCAGCGGCGGGGCGATCGGGATGGTCGCGGTGCCGGTACCGGAGGCCACGACACGTTCCGTCGCCATGTAGAGCCTCCCGGCGAGGCCGATATGGTCCCCCGCTCCGACCGCCACCGCATTCGGCCACCAGCCTTGGGTCGATAGCGACAGTGCCCCGCGCGCGGCGCCGGCGGCGAGCGACGGCGTGCCGCTGCCCACCACCATCCCAGTGCCATCCGTGAAGATGGTGGCGTCCGAGAAGGAATAGGGCCCCGAGGGAACCTCGCCCTGGCTCCTGGGATCGCCGGTGCGGTACTCACGCCGCCAGTCCCAGATGCGGACGGTGTTGGCCGATCCTGCCAGGGCAGCGAGCAGCCCCTCCAGCACGCCGGCCTGGGTGCGATTGAGGGGATCGAAGCTGGCCTCGGCGATCCAGCGGGCGCCGTCGCGGCGCAGCACCTGGGTGGCGCGGCTGACCGGCGAGACGAAGCGCAGCGTGTTGTGCTGCAGGTAGAAGCTCAGCCGCGACGGCCGCAGCGCGGCCGGCCAGGCGTATTCGGTCATGCCGGCCTCTCCCCGCTACCCGCGCACCGTGTCGTAGGCCGCGCCGCCGCGACGGATGGCATCCAGCGTCATCGCCGAGGCCTGGCGGGCGATCTGCCCGGCGAGCAGCCGCAGCCGCGCCTCGACGCCGGCATCGGCGCCGCGGGCATCGATGGTGATGCTGGTGTGGATGGTTGGGCCGCCCGCGCTCGGCACCACGCCATTCGGCAGGACGGTGCCCGCCTGGCGCGGGACGAACCACTCCGGCCCGCGCTCGCCGACGACATAGGGCTGGCCGGCGGCAACCGGCCCGCCCTCGGCGCGAAACAGCCCGCCGAGCCAGGAGCCGACGTCCGAGAACAGGCTGTCGAAGGAGATCCCCGACAGCCCGGCCGAGACGGCATTGCCCAGCGGCTCGGTGATGACCTTGCGGGCGAGGATGCGCGTGATGTCCTGCAGCAGCCCCTCCAGCACGGAGGAGAACTTCTCGCCTTTGACGATGGCGTCCTCGAAGGCGCTGGAGAACGTCAGGCCGAGCTCGCGCACCATGTCGGAGGTGCGCGATGCCCCCTCCTCAACGCGCCGCTCGGCGCGTTCCAGCTCCTCCATCGCCGCGACCGCCTCGCGCTGGATGGTCTCGTCGGGCACCGCCCGGCCCGCCCGTTCGGCCCGCTCCACCAGGGTGGACAGCGTGGCCATCCGACGCTGGTAGCGCTCATAGGCGGTCTCGTTCTGCTGGATCAGCCGCTCGCGCTCACGCAGCAACTCATTGAGCTCGCGCTCGGCCTCGCGGGCCTCCCTGGCACCCTCGGTGCTGGCGCGACGGACGGCGGCGACACGCGGCTCCAGGCGCCGTAGCGCCTCGTCGCGCTCCCGCAGGGCCAGGGTCTCGAGGCGGGTGCGCTCGGCAGCGGTGACGCCACCCGCCGCCTCGGCCTCGCGCAGCCGGCGGACCCGCTCCTCGTACTCGCGGTTGATCCGGAAGCGGTCATCGAGGTCGCGGGTGAGCTCCTGGACGTCCTGCGTGGCGCGGCGCCGGCGGGCCTCGGCCGCGGCGGTGGCGGCAGCCTCCTGTTCGCTGCGCTGGCGCTCGCCGGCGGCCTGCTCGCCGCGGGTGATCTCGGCCTGGAGGTCCGTGTACTGCCGGCGTAGCTCCTCCAGCCGAGCGGCGCGATCCACCCCGGCCTGCTGCTCGGCGGCGCCGACCAAGCCAGGACGGATGCTGCCGCGGCGGACCGGGGCGCTGAGGCTGGGCCGGCCGTCCTGCTGGCTTTCCAGCCGGGCGATCTGCGCCGCCAGCGCCTCGGCCTGGCGGCGCATGCCGGCGAAGCGTTCCTCCTCGCTGAGCGCGCCGGCGCCTTGGCGGACACCGTCCACCGCGCGGGCGGCGGCGGAGAGGGCGCGCGCCAGCGCGTTGGACAGGCCGATGGCGCGGTCGAGCTGGCCCAGAAAATTCTCGGTCGCCGCGGTCAGCTGCCCGAAGGCGCGGCCGAGGGAGAGCGGGGCGCGGTCCAGTTCCGCGCCGAGGCGTTCGGTGGCGCGCAGCAATGCGGGAAACACCCGCTCGGCGGTGAGCTTGCCCTCGGAGCCGAGCTTGCGCAGTTCGCCGATCGAGACGCCGAGCTCGCGCGCGAGGCCCTCCGCCAGCAGCGGCATGGCCTCGAGGATGGAGCGCAGCTCGTCGCCCTGCAGCACGCCCGAGGCCAGCGCCTGGGCGAGCTGGAGTGTGGCGCTGCTGATCTCCTGGGTGGAGGCGCCGGAAACGATGGCGACGCGCTGCAGGCCGGTGACGAGGCGGACAACCTGGTCGGAGGTGGCGCCGATCTCGCGGGCGGCGATCGAGAAGCGCTGGAAGGCGTCGACGCTCTCGGAGACCGCGACGCCGGTGGAGAGCGCGTTGCGGTACAGCGCCTCGTAGACCGCACTCGCCCGTTCGACCGAGCCGGTGGCGTTCTGCAGGCGGGAGAGGCTCTGGGTGAGCGCGTCACCGGCCTGGACCAGCGCACGGGCGGCCACTGCCACGCCGGCGATCTGGATGCCGCGGGTGGCGACATCCAGCAGTTCGAGCGACCGCGAAGCGCGCTCGGCACCGCCCTTGATCTGGTCGAGGGAGCGCTGGCCGGTCTCGCCGACCTCGCGCAGTCCGGCCTTGACCCGGGCGGCGTCGTCCAGCGAGAGGCGGACCGAGACGCGGCGGGTGGCGTCGGCCATGGCGCGGTGCCCCCGTAGCTGGCAGTTTCGTTAGTTGCGTTTAATGCGTATTTTGCGTATATGCATGGGCCAACAGAAGCCCCGGGAGGGCCCCATGCTCGCTCTGCTTGATCAGGCCGAGCCCATCGTCGCCGACGAGGCTGAGGCCGCCATCGCCAAGACCGCCGCTGCCAGCCTGGCGCCTGCCGCGCAAGCCGGTCAGGGCGTGCAGCTCGTTCTGCGCGAGCAGCCGAACGTCGCCGTGCCGCTACCTGCTCGCGCGGTCGAGGTCGTGCTGACCGTGCTCACCGCCATGGCTGAGCGGCGTCCGATCTCGGTCATCCCGCATGAGGCCGAGCTCACGACGCAACAGGCAGCCGACTACCTCAACGTCTCGCGGCCGTTCCTGATTGGCCTGATCGATCGAGGAGAGATCGCGCATCGGATGGTCGGTCGCCACCGGCGCGTCCGCTTCGCTGACTTGCTGGCCTACGAGCACGCATCGGCCGAGAAGCGGAAGCGAGCGCTCGCGGAGATGGCCGCGGAGGCGCGCCGGCTGGAATTGGACTGACGCGTGATCTCAACCTTCACAGCGTTCATCGACGCCAACGTCTTCTACGGCGCCAGGCTGCGTAGCCTCGTGCTCTACCTCGCCCAGACGAAGCTGTTCCGGGCGAGGTGGAGCGACAGGGTGCACGACGAGTGGATCCGCAATCTGCTGCAGAAGCGGCCTGACCTGAAGGCTGGCGATCTAGCGCGCACCCGTCAGCTTATGGATGCATCGGTGCTCGATGCGCTGGTGACGGGCTACGAACCACTCATCGAGGCTATGGTCCTGCCGGATCCCGACGATCGGCATGTGCTCGCCGCCGCAGTCGTGTGCAAGGCGAGCTGCATCGTGACGTTCAATGTCTCGGACTTTCCGCCTGACCGATTGGCACCCTATGGGCTGCACACGGTCCATCCGGATGATTTCCTGCTGGACGTCGCCAGCATTGACCCGCCGAGCTTCGCTGGCGCGGTGCGTGAGGATCTGGAGCATTACCGCGCACCGCCGCTCGATTTGCCGGAATACGTCGTCGCGCTACGTAAGGCGGGCGTACCCCGGATTGCGGAGCAGATCGGCAAGCTTGCACCGATCCTGGAGCGTCGATCGACCGACCGATGATTGCGGGGCTGATGCGCCGCGAGGCGGCCGAACGAGTGCCGCGCCACTTCGACACGACGATGCGGCGGCGTCTTTCTTGCCGGCCGCAGCGCGGACCCAGCGGAAGATGCCGAAATCCGCGCGAAATCAGCGCGCTCCTTATTTAAGGCTTTCCCCAACAGGGTGCTCCTGAGGCTCGCGCCTGGAGGCTACCCCGGCCGCCATGCCGGCCCGCAGTGCCGACAGCAGTTCCGCTGCGACCCAGGACGGCACGCCCAATTCGCGTGCGACAGAGAGAGCCCCGGCAACGTCAACGTCGAGGCCGGCGACGTTAGCTGTGATGCAGGTGGTGCCGGCCGACCAGCAGGCAGCGCCCTCAACGCTAGTGGGCGCGTGCGCGGCGTAGGGGCAGGCTAGGCCGCAATCGCGCTCCAGAGCGGCGCAGCCGCGGCAGTATTCGGGCCCGCGGCCGAAGTGCCAGGCGGCGCGGGCCCTCAGCCGTTTCCCTCGGCGGCCACCGCGGCGATGGGCGCGGTGGCGCGGTCCCAAAACGCGGCGGCGATGTCATCGAGGTCCATCAGGCGCTCGACCGCCTCGGGCGAGAGCGGCAGCGGCTTGCCGGCGGCATCGCCGATCCCCTCCCAGGCGGTCACCGCGTGCCGGGCGAGCGCCTTGACCAGGAAGGCGAAGGACAGGCCGCGCGATATGTCCGGATCGAGACCGGGATCCGCGATGCGGATCGCGGCGAGGCGCCGTGCGGCGGCGGCCTGGGCGGCGGCCATCACCGCGGTGGTCACTGGCCGGATTTCCACGCGGACGCCGCGCGGCAGGTCGAGCCAGTACGGCTCGGCCGGGAGGTCGAGGGTGAGCATTCGAATCTCGCTGTTTTCAGAGTGTTTGCTTCGCTAGCGGCGATCACGCAGCCCATCCGGGCACCGACCCTCAGAATGATCGGGTCTTCAGAACCGGCGGGGGATCGATCCGCCCGCCAAGTCGCTCCGGACCTTGATGAGCGTGTCGCAACTGGCGTCTACGGACGGACCGGTCCCGACACAGTAAGCCAACAATCAGCGTTCCATTATCGTGGCGGGCAACGGAATCCGACTGCCGTTACTGGGGACGGAGAAGCGAGTGCATCTTGGGATAGTCGAACTCTCGCTCACGGCCAGAGGCCCCGCGCGCTTCCAACGCGACGACAGGCGGAAACGAGAGATGCCGCCTGCGCAGTTCATACATGGGCTGGCGCGCGGACTTCGATCGGGAGCTCGCCGATCACGTGGCGTCCTGCAAGGACCTGGACACGCCACAGGCCAGGTTGGGATCCTGAAAACTCCAGGGCCACGGCTAGCCGAGATCGACGGACCAACTGGTCTTGCACCGTGACCACCTGTCCCTGCTCATGCACCTGGAAGTTGCCGGGATTTCGAACCACAAGCTTCAAGTCCAGGATGGTGCCCGGCTCTATCGACCCGGTCTCGATTTCGATCAGCAGCGGCAACACGACTCGAAATGGGTTTGTGCCGACCTGCACCCAATCCCAGCCGCCGTCCACCAAAGTCCAAAGCCCATCCCTGACGCGGATGAACTCCGCGGCAAGAATGCCGG
The DNA here is from genome assembly GCF_019430885.1 of Roseomonas alba. Taxonomy (GTDB): domain Bacteria; phylum Pseudomonadota; class Alphaproteobacteria; order Acetobacterales; family Acetobacteraceae; genus Neoroseomonas; species Neoroseomonas alba. The sequence continues at coordinate 7,977 of NZ_JAHYBZ010000018.1, forward strand.
TTACCTTCAGACCGGCCCGCAGGTCCTCCCCCGTAGCCGATCGGCTGGGTGGCGGCACGTATGGAGGCGTACCTGCCTTCCCTCCCTTTGCGACGATGCTTCGCAAGACGTTACCGCCCTCGTCGCAGAGGTTGAGAATGGTGTCTTCGCCCGGTCCCCCGACCCCACCTTTCCCGACTTGAATGTCGATGTGGTGGAGTCCCGAGGTTGGGCCGATCTCGTCTGGTCCTAGCGCGACAGAGAGGTATTCGCCCCCGCCTCCACCTTCGCCACCGATTGCGCCTTCCCCGAGCACGCCAGCACCTCCGCCGCCCGCGCCAGGCGCTTCGCCGGGAGTTCCGTCGAGAGTGATGTGGCCACCGGGGCCTCCACTCCCACCCATCGCATTGGGGCCGATAGCGGCGCCACCACCACCACCAGCACCGGGTGCGGCTCCGCCCTGTCCGCCAAGGCTGATAGGCGGTGGGCTTTCACCCTCGATGTCGAGGAATTGCTGCCGAACATTGGCCAAAGCGGGGCTGTCGAGGATCGTCGTGATCCGCTCGAGGTGAAAGAGCTCAACCATCGTCGGCGCCGCCACCATCTTTATGGTTTCGCGCTCTTGCAGCGTGAGTTCTTGATTCGTGACGAATGCTATGCCCGCGGCATCGTTGTGCCTGGCGCCCGCGAGGTCGGATTCAAATTTGGCCCTGATGGCATTGAAGGTCTGCTGTCCCCTCGGGAAGAATGCGGCCATTGCGAACCGCATTCCCTCTTTGCTGGCCGTCGCGTCCTTCCCGCCGTCCCTTCCACCCAGGGGATGACTAGGGTCAACATCCGAGAAGCCCTCGTGGATGAGTATCTGGGCAGCAAGGCGCTCGGACGGTGTCTGTCCTTTCGTCCACTCGCGAAGTCGGTGCCAAGTCTCGTCGTATCGGTTTCGCACCATGTTGGCCGCTTCTGGGAGTTGCTGCCACGCCGTCTACACCACGAAGCGTTGCCGAGGCAGACCTTACGAGGTTTCCGTATGCGTCGGGTTCTGGCCTCAACGTCCGGTCTTCACGCGGCAATGAAGTGCGCCTCCTGGCATTAAGTGTACTCCGCCGCGGCCTGCTGGTTCTTGAGCACAGCGGTCATCATGCGCGTCGCCGTGGGGTTGAAAGCCGCGCGGAACTCGAAGCTCGCCTCGACGCCGGCCGGCCCTTCGACCGGCGTCTTGGCGAGCGCCAGGTAGACCTCGTGCAGCGTGAAGGTGAGGCTGCGGTTGGCATCGATCGTGTAGCTAAAGGCGAACTCCGCCGGCGCGTTGTTCTGCGCCTGGGTCAGCAGCGTGGTGTCCGCGAAGCGCGCGGTGATCTGGCCGGTGGCGCGCGCGATGCCTGGATCCACGCCCTCGACCTTCCGGTCGGCGCGGATGGTGCGCACCATCTCCATGCCGTTGGCGTAGGTCATGCGTGCCCCGGTCACCTGCGCCAGCGCGGAGCCGTTCCGGCTGATCGCACCCTGCGCCTTGTGGAAGGCCGTGTAGGCGGCGCTGGTCGGCGTGCCACCCGAACTCGAGGCACCGCGCGTCGAACCCTGCCCCATCAGCCCGAAGGTCGCCGTGGCCGGCCCGGTCGGCGAGAAGTCGATCTCCAGCGTGTCGGCGCGCACGCCGGTGCAGAGATCGTAGTTCGGCACGTCGGGATAGCCGATCTCGATGCTGTTGGACGGTAGCGCTGCCGCGCCCGAGCCGAAGCTGTGGATGAAGTTTGGGCTGGTGCCGGTGGTGGTGGGCGGGCCGAGCAGCAGGCGCAACCAGTGGCCGATGTTGACCAGGTCGACCGGCACCACCGCCTGGCCCTGCACGGTGACGGTGTCGAGGAAAGGCGCCGCCGGATCGCGGCTGCTGCCGACGCCGATGACGTCGGCATCGAGCAAGGGCTGCTCGGCGCCGAGGTCGCACGACAGGAACGGCATCCGCAGCCAGTCGCCCGCGGGCGCAGTGCCGTAGGTCGCCTCGGGGATCATGAGCAGGCGGCAATTGGCGCCGATGGCACGGGGCATCGGAGATCTCCGGGATCAGCGGGAAGGGAAAAAGGCCTCAGGCCAGCGGCGAGCCGGCGACGGTGAAGAACAGCGCGACGGGGACGGAGGCAGCGCGCGCGGCGGCAGCGCCCTCGAACTCGACATCCTCGAAGCCGGGCGCGCCAGGCTGCGCCCACTCCACCGCGCCGCCGAGGGTGCGGTCGGCAGTGGTGGCGGCGGCGATGGCCAACAGCAGGGCGTCGAGCAGCGCATTGCGTGCCGCCGGCGTCGCGCCGCCAGCGGTGACCTCGACCTCGGCGCGGTGCTCGATCGCCCAGGCGAGCGGCGACAGGATCGCCGTCTCCTCCACCGTCTCGCCGTCGCGAATGACGACCAGCCCGCCTGGCGGCAGGCGCTGCGGCACGGTCTCCCCGCGTAGCACCATGGGTGCCGGGCTCCTGGCTGCCAAGGACGTGGCGAGCCGATCGTGCAGCGCCGCGATCGCCGCCTCGCGCATGCTCACGACGCCGCCCTTCCGCTCTCGCGCTCCCAGGCCGCGACGAAGCGCCCGGGCAGCCGACGCAGGCCGCGCTCGGCCGCGCCCTTCACGTCCAGCCGCTTGGCGAGCTTCACCTGCGGCAGCAGCAGAAACATCGGCACCATGCCGCGCTGGAGCATGCCGCGCGCCCAGGCCTCGCGACCCTTGCGGTTGCCGGTGCCGATCTCGGTAAGCCCACCAGCGACCAGCCGGGTGCGGCGCCGCCGACCGGTCTGCTCGCCCTGCCGCAGCGGCAGGCACCACACAAAGCCGCGCCCCGACTGGAACGGCCGCAGGAAGCCCTGTCCCGAGGCAACCATCTGCGCCGGGGTGACCCGCAGGCCCTTCTCGCCCCGTCCCCGGCGTCCTCGCGCCGCGTTGAAGCCGGTCGGGATGGCGAGGAACTTCCCCCCGCCCTTGGCGCGAATCAGCGCGCCGCGCTCGAAGGCGTCGATGACGTTCGGGACCTTGGTCCAGACCAGGCCGGCAGGGCGGAGCGACTGGCCGGAGCGGGGAAAGATCTGCGAGCGCCAGGCATTGGCGATCCCCCGCGCGTTGCCGCCGAAGCTGCTGGTGACCTGCCGCCGCAGCTCCTGCTTGACCTGCTCGGTCTCGGCGCGGATGGCGGTCATGGCCGCGCGCTCGCCGGCGCGGACCTCGGCCGCGAGCACCTGGCGCAGATCGCCGACGATGCGGGCGGCGAGCCTCATTGTGTGCCGCCGTCAGGCGGCAGGCCGGTGCGGTGGCGGATGATGGCGACGGCGAGGTCATGCAGCGCCGCCTGGCCGAGGTAGCCGAACACGAAGGCGAAGAGGAACCGGCCGTATTCGTTGAACTCGAGAAAGCCGCCGAGGGCGTAGCCGGCGCTGCCGACCAGAGCGGCGGAGGGCACCTCCCAGGCGAGGCACCAGCCAAAGCGCCGGCGCTCCGGGTTGTTCCAGCGCACGAAGCCGCCGGCGAGGCCGGCCGCGGCGCCGAGCAGCAGGTCGCGCAACACCTCCAGCAGGCTGAGGGCGTTCTGCGGCATGGGAGCCTCCTAGCGCTGGCAGAGCACGCGCCAAGCGGTGCCGGAGGCGTCGCGCTCGGCGTGGGTGACGGTGAGCAGGTCGGGGCCGAGGGCGAAGCTGTCGCTGGCGGCGAGGTCGGGCAGGACGGCGATGGCGACGGAGAGGATGTCGGTGGCCGAGACGATCTCGGTACCAAAGGCGTCGGCGACACGGTCGGGCGAGGAGCGCAGGACCCGGACCGCAATTGCAGGGCCGGTGCCGCCCTGCCGGTAGACGGTGTCGGTCCCGAGATTTGGATCGGCGACCAGCGCTGCCATCGCATCGGCGAAGGCGTTCACTGCTCGGCTCCGTCGGCCGGGTTCAACCGCCGCACCGTGGCGAGCCGCCCCGCGCAATCGGCATGGGCGGCGTCGTAGGCCAGCAGCAGTTCCGCCACCTGCCCCTGCGTCAGCCGATCTTCATTGGGCAGCGCCGGCGCGGCGGCGCAGACCAGCAGCGCGTCAGGGAGGCGCAACGGCAGCAGCCGGATCTCCGGCGGTGCGGCTGGCGCGCAGGCGCTCGACAGCATCGCGCAGCACAGGGGCAGCGCCGGCAGCATGGCTCGGATCACGGCGGATGGCCTCCAGGTTGGCACCGAGGCGCGCGGCCTGAGCGCGGGCGCGCTCGGCCTCGCCGGTGAGCGCGGCGATGTGCCGCGAATGCTCAGCGGTGGCGCGCGCCAGCGCTGCCGCACTGGCCTCCGCCGTGCGGCTGGCCATCGCGGCATCCAGGCGGGCGGCATCGCGCTGGGCGCGGAAGTGCCAGGCGGCCGCGGCGGAGAGCAGGATTGCTGCCGCGATCCCAATCGGCAGCGCATGCCGCCCGAGCACGGCGAGGATGGTCGCACCGGTCACGGACAGGCCGTGCGGTCGAGTTCGAAGTGCGGCCCGTCACGGAAGGAGGCCCAGTCGCCGCCCCAGACCATCGGGATGCCGAGATCCTTCGCCGCAGCCTTCATCGCCGCACCAATCTGCTCGTACAGCATCCAGTCCCAGCGGATCTCGCCCTGCTCCACCGCGTTGTCGCCGTCATCCAGCCAGTAGGCGAGATCGACGGCATGGCCAGTGAGATGCCGGCTGTTCATCGTCCGCGAGGCACCGATCGCGACCAGCCGAGCCTGGCGCTCGCGCGAGCGCACCCCCTCGGTGACGATGAAGGGCACCGCCAGGCGGGCCCGTTCGACGACGCGCACCAGGTCGCGGTGCACGCCCTCGAGCCGCGCACGGTCGCGCGGCAGCAGCGCAGTCATCACGCCCCCGAGGCCGGCACACGGGCCAGCATCACCCGCACCGTGGTATCGGCTGCCAGCGCGGCGACGGTGCAGAGCCCTACCTGGAAGTTGCCGGTCGCGGTCGTGGTGATGCGGCGGTTGGTATTGTCCCAGAACACCCGCGCGCCCTGGCTGATGGCAAGCGCGGGCTCCTTGGTCAGCTCGAACTCGCCGCGGGTCTCGCAGTCGACACTGGCGTTCTGCGCGGCGTCGGACGCTGCCACCCCGAAGAAGGCGCCGACCAGCATGCCTTGGCCGGAGAGGATGCCGCCGGCATAGGGCACCACCATCGGGATGGAGCGCGCGTCGGGACGGATGCAGTTGCGCATGGGAGGGTCTCCTGAAAGCGCGTAGGGCGCCGACCGTCGTTCCGGCGGCGCCCTGGCGCGATGCGGATGGGAAGGACGGAGGCGGCGGGATCAGGTGCCCGGATTGAACCAGGCGCCGCGCCAGTCGATGGCGCCGACGCCGAAGTCGAAGATTACGCTGACCTCGACGCCGTCCGCGCCCTGCACCGGGCCGGTGGTGACCTGCGGCCCCTCGGCGCCATTGAGGTAGCCGTAGACATAGACCGGCGCCGCGACCGGGTCGGAGAACAGGTACCAGCGGTTGGCCGCGATCAGCGGCTCGATCACTGGCTGCACGAAGCCGGCAAAGACGTTCGCCTTGCCGATCTCGCTCGCCTGCACGACCACCGTCGCCTGGCGCGCGGCGAGTTCGAGGTTCGGCCCGACCAGCAGCCGCATGGTCTGGCCCATCGAGATCGGCAGCCCATCCAGCGTACGCTGCTTCATGATGGCGGTGCGGCCGGCGCCGATGGTCGAGGTGTCGAGCACCGTGCCGGTGCTGGCCTTGTTGGCCCGCGCTGCGCCGGTGGCGAAGACGGGGGCGCTGCCGGTGGTCAGCGTCGGTCCCTCGCCATTGGCCGAATTCACCAGCTGGTAGGCGGTGGCATTTTCGAACTCGGCGACGCGCCGGCCGATCGCCGCTGCGAAATCGGTGAAGGCGCCGAGATCGTCATTGACCAGCATCGGCCGCGTGACGCGGATGCGCCGCGCGAAGGTCTGCAGCAGCACGATCTCCTGGCTCTCGGACATGGTGCCGACCTGGATCTCACCGTTCTCGGCGAGCGGCAGCAGGGTCGGGAAGTCGCCGATGCGCAGGTGCCGGTGCGGCTTGAAGTCGCGGAAGTCGCGGCGGAGGAAGATCTGGCGGTAGGTGGGCTGCGCCGGCTGGTAGGCGGCGAGCAGCATCTTGTTGGCGGCGGCGGCCAGCAGCAGCGGGAAGTCCGAGCTGGTGTGAAAGGCGCGCTCGGCGAGCAGCGTCGGGTTGCGGGGCACGGCCCGCTCGCCGCGGGCCCGCAGCAACTCGCCGATCATGTCGGATGGACGCCAGCCCATGAACTCGGCGTGCCGTCCTGCCCCCTGAGGCTGGTAGCCGGGCATGGCACGGGCGGCGAGGGCCTCGGCCATGGCATCGAGGATCTGCGCCGGGTCGTCGTGGCTGGGGCCAGTCTCGGGGCGCGCCGGGATGGACGGCCGCGGGCCCTGGGCCACCAGGGCGTCGAACAGGGCACGGCGGGCCTGGTCGCCGGTCCAGCCCTGGGCGATCGCCTCGGCACGGATCGGCGTGATGCGGTCCACCGGCAGGAGGGCGCGGGCCGCCTCCACGGCGGCGTCGATGCCGGCGATGCGCTCGCGCTCGGCGCGGCTTGCTTCGGCGCGCACCGCGTCGAGATCCGGGGGCGCGGCGCGGGTGGGTTCCGGCACCGGTGCGGGGCTGGTGGTCACAGCAGTCTCCTGGATGGCGGTGGGCGGCGCAGACGGCGCCGGCGTGGCCGGGGCTTCCGGCGTCGTCTCGGGCATGGGTGGATCCTCGTCAGGCAGGGCTGGTTCGATGGCGATGGCGGGCGCGCCCTGCGGCGCCTCACCCCGCACCGCCGCATCGCGGTCCACGGGGACTGGCACGACGGATATCTCGAAGGGCTCCCAATCCACCGCGCGGTGGACGGTCTCGCCGGTGGCGGCGTCAGGCCGCGGCTCGTAGCGGTGCACGCGATAGCCGACGCTCACCGCCCGCAGCGTGCCGTCGGCGATGCGCTGCCAGACCGGCTCCACATCGGCGGCGGCGCTGAACTGCAGCGTCGCGTAGCCACGTCCGCGTTCGAGGCGGGCGGCGGTGACGCGGCCCAGCACGTCACGCGCGCCGCCGCGGCGATGCGTGTCGAGCACCGGGGCGCGACCGGAGCGCAGCGCCTCCATGCGCACCGCGCTGGGCGACATCTCCAGCTCCTCGGTGATCAGGCCGAGGGCGGGGACGAAGTTGCGGGCACGGGCGCCGGTCGACCACACCACCTCGACCGTACGAGCGGCGCGATCGACGGTGGCAGGCGCGGTGATGGCGCGCTGCGCCACGAGCGGAACGTCCGCCGCGGTGGGCGCAGCAGCAGGCTCCGGCGCGGGGTCGCCCCCGCCCGGTTCGATGATGTCCGTCATGGTCAGCCCTGTGCTGGTGTCTCGCGCGGCGGTGCCGCAGCGCCGGTGGCGGCGATCTCGACGGCAGCCATCTGCGCCGCGTCCTGCGCCGCGCCGGACTTCGCGACCCGGCGCGGATCGGTGTCGAGCGCGAGGCCGGCCTCGTCGAGCAGGGCGTTGGCCTCGCGGATCATCTCCACCGCGGCGCGGAAGTCGTAGCCGAAGGCGCCCGCAGCCTCGGGCTGCGGCACGAAGCCGGCACGCACCTGGGCAATCAGCGCGGTGGTGTCCTTCAGCGGGTCGATCATCTCGTGCGCGGGCGGGACGTGCGACACGCCGTCCGGCATGTCGGCGCCCCACAGACCGACGAGGGCACCTTGCGCATGGAAGCGCTCGGCGATGGGGCGCACGAGCATCGGGATCAGCATGCCGTACTGCACCTGCTCGCAGAGCCGGCGGAACTCGATCTTGCCGGCGCGCAGTGAGGAGTAGTTCGCCTGGGTGAGATCGCCCGAGACCTGGTCGTAGGTCAGGCCGGCGCCGACCGCGGCGGCCTCCAGCGCGCGGCGAGCGAAGGTTGCATGCGATCCGCCACCCGAGGGGTTCACTACCTCCACGCTGCCCATGCCGCGGCGATACAGGATCATCCCAGGTTCGAAGCTCTCGACCGTACGGCCCTGCGCATCCCGTAGCAGGCCGGCGGCGGCGCCAGTCAGCGCCTCGTCGCCCTCCTCCGTCACCACGGCGGCGAGGCAGGCCTCGATCTTGGCTTTCATGAGCAGGGCGGCCTCGTAGTCGCCGAGGTCGCGCAGGCGCAGCAGCACCGGGGCGAGCCAGGACACGTCACGCAGTTGGCCGGGCCGGCGCTTGCGGTACACGTGCAGCACCTCCGTCGCCGGGATGCGCTGGCTGCTCTGCCAAGTGGCCCCGGGAAGGATCCACGCCGCGCCGGGATGCACCCGGTGCAGCCAGTAGCCGACCGGCTCGCCGGCCTCGCCGAGGGCGATGCCCTGGATGGTCGGCGGACCGTCAACCATGCCGTTCCGGGCCGTGTCGAGGTGATCCGCCTCGAGCACCTGCAGGCGCAGGCCGATCGGGTTCGCCGGCGACGGCGGCACCATCAGGAAGCGCACGAAGCACTCGCCGCTTTCCACCACCGCCCGCATCACCAGCGCCTGCAGGCCGTAGAGATCGAGCCGCCCCTCGGCGTCGCAGGCGGTGCTCTCCGCCCAGCGCTGCCAGGCGCGACCATGCGCGTCCTCGGGCCAGCGCGTGGTGATACCGGCGCCGACCGCATTGCCGGTCCATAGATCGACGATGCGGCTGGCATAGGGGTCGTTGCGCACGGCATCACGAGCGCGGCGGGCGACCGTCGCCGCGGCGGTGCCGACCTCCGCATTGGCGCTGCCGCCAGAAGGCGCCCAGGCGGAGGCGCGGTGATCCTGCGCCGCCGCATAGCCGCGCAGGGCGTTCCAGGCATCCCGGAGCCGGCCCATCACCTGCTTCCCTCGCGTGAGAAGCTGGCGAAGGTCACGCCAGGACGGCGCGCCGCCGAAATCTCCGCGCCGCGCAGCACCACCAGCGCCCGGCCGAGCTCATCGAGGCTCCGATACTCGACGGTGCGCCCGTCGAAGGTCACGCGCGTGGTGCCGCCGGTGTAGGCCCCGGCCAGCACTGCCGCGCGACTGCCGGCCGGCTGTGCCAGGGCCCAGGCGAGGACGGCGGGATCCATCAGGCCGCCCGCAGTGTCGGCAGCGGCGCAGCCGCGTTGACCAGATAGGAGAGCCCGACGGGTGGGTTCGGCATGATCGGCACGCCAGCCTGATGGGTCAGCGCCGCGAAGAACCCGTTCTCGCTGCCGGTCGTGCCACCCCCGGCGCCGCCATCCGCCGCGGCCGAGCCGAGCAACAGCGTGTTCCCCCCGCTGAACGCCTGGGTGCTGGTGCCACGCACCGAGGGCGCGCCGGAAAAGCAGAACAGCAGCCACCAGGTGCCGGCCGGGATCCAGCGCGGCTGCACGAAGGGGCAGAGCGCATTGCCGGCAGAGGTGGTGTCGGCGTCCGCTATCGGCTCCTCGATGAGGCGCCCGGGATGCCCAGTGCCATCGTCGGCAGCCAAGGCCATGCGGACGACGCCCGCCGCGCCGGTGGTGACGCTGACCGCCATGGCCGAGAACAGCCCCGGCCGCGCCAGCACGTAGGGCACGCAATAGAGCCGGTTCGCCGTCATCGCGACGGCACCGCCGACGGCGCGCGCATGCTGCGAGGCGTAGAAGCGCCCCGAGACATACGGCAGCATCGCCGGGGCCGGTGGCAGGTAGTGCTGGGACAGCGCGGTCATGCGAGTGGCCGGATGCCGAGGGTGAGCAGCCGCTCCGCCGCCTGGTTCACGGGCGCGGCGGCGAGGCCGGAGCGCAGGCGCAGCCAGCGCCAGCCGAGCAACAGCGTCGGGGGCAGGGTGAGGGCGCGGCCGGCAGTGGCCGTCAGCACCACCTCATTGCCCAGGTGGTCATGGAGGTCCGCCCAGGCCACGGGCTCGCCCTCATCGAGCGAGCCCTGCAGGGTCAGCGGGGCGTCGGTCCAGGCGGCAGGGAGCAGCAGTAGGCAGACGCCGTAGCCGACGCTGGCGACGGGACCGCTCAGCGCTTGGCCAGCGGCGATGCTGGTGCGCACCGGGACGATGGCGGTCATCATGATCTCCAAGTTCAGCGCAGCCAGCCACCACGCGGGGCAAGCCAGGCGCGAGGGCGGGTCGGCGGTGCAGCGGCGGACGATGCCTGCGCCGCCCCGGAGGATGGTTCGTCGGCCGGCAGCGACAGCGCATCGGCCATCCGCGCCCAGCGTCCCTCGCCCCAGCCATCCATCCCGAGGGCGGCCGCGGCCGCGCGCGCATAGACGCGGCAGTCCAGCGCCTCATTGCGTTCGCGGGTCTTCACCCATTCGAGCCGGCGAAAGCCGTTCCGACCGGCCCGCGCGACCAGTTGCTCGGCCGTCAGCTGCCGGCAGAATTCCTCGCCGGCGGCATGGACAGGCAGGTGCACGAAGCCGGCCGGGAACGGATCGCCGCTTTCTTCGGTCGGACGGTCGAGCTTCAGCCAGCCATAGGTCTCGGCCTTGAGAAAGGATGATCCGACCGGCCAGACCTTCAGCCCGCCGAGCTTGCGCCCGTTGCGCCGCACCTCCGTCGCCGCGGGCTGGCCGATCGCGGCGCGCAGCCCGTCCTGGCCTTTGACCGCGATGGCGCGGCCGGCGCCGGCCCGCCGCACAAAGGCGTAGACCTCAGCGGTGGTCATGCCGTCGCCGCTGTCGATTGCCGCCATGGCGATGGGCAGGCGGTGGCCCGAGGCATGCCGCCAGGTCTCACCGAGCAACCGCCGCAACTCGTCCCACACCTGCGCCTCGAACGGATTACCAGGGAGGACGCGATGCTCAACCAGCCAGGACTGGCGGTCTTCCCCCCATGCCCAGATGCTGGCCTCGAGACGGTCGCGCTGCACGTCGACACCGGCGGTCAGCAGCAGCCCAGGCAACGGGACGGCGCCGACCGGCCAGTGCTCGCGGCGGTCATAGAGCCGCTGCCAGTCCGGCGCCTCGCCCGCCTCCTGCCAGGTCTCGCCCAGCACGGTGTTGCGAAACGTCTTGATCGCCCGGTCGTCCCCCTGGGCCGCGAGCCAGAGCCGGGCAATCTCCGACCAGGGCATCCAGCCCGGCGGCGAATAGAGCGCCGAGATGTGGAAGCCGACCGCGTGGGGATCGGTCGGCTCCGCGGTCGCTCGCCAGGCACCGCCGGCCAGCATCGCCGCCTTGTGCTGTTCCCCGATCGGCGCGTCGCAGGCTTCGCAGAGGTACCTTGCCGCGTCGGGCGCGCCCTCATCCCAGACCAGTCGCTCGAAGCGCAGCCACTGCATCGACCCGCAATGCGGGCAGGGTACGAAGTAGCGCCGTTGGTCGGTGGCCAGATACTCGCGCTCGATCCGCGACAGGCCGGCGATCGTCGGCGTCGAGACCAGCAGCATCTTGCGTCGCCAGCCGAAGGTCCGGGCGCGAGCCTCGGCCAGCGCGATCGGATCGCCCTCGCCCTCGACGTCGCCGGGATAAGCGTCGATCTCATCGAGAAACAGGAACCGCGCCGACATCGAGCGCAGGCCGACCGCGCTGTTGGCGCCGGTCATCACCAGTTGGCCGCCGGGGAACTCCTTGCTAAGCTGGCGGTTGCCACTGTCCCGTGACCGCGCCGGCGCCACCCGCTCACGGATTGCCGGCGTCTCCTCCACCAGCGGGTCGATACGCTGGTCGGAGAAGCGCTTGGCCAACTCCGTGGTCGGCTGCACCGCGAGCATCGGCCCGGGGGCGTGGTGGATGACGTAACCGATCCAGTTATTGCCGCACTCGGTACCGCCGACCTGAGCGCCTTTCATGAACACCACCCGTCGCGCCGGATGGGCCGGCGACAGCGCGTCCATGATCTCGCGCAGATAGGGCGTGCGCGCCGTGCGCCAGGGTCCCGGTTCGGCGGAGCCCCGCGAGCCGAGCAGACGGTGGCGATCGGCCCATTCCGAAACCAGCAGGGTCGGCTCGGGCGCCATGCCGTCGCGCCAGGCCTGCAGGATCTCGGCGTCGCCGTCGAAGCGGCCGAGCTCCTCCAGCAAATGCTCGCCCGCCATCACGACACCTGCACGCGGACATCGTGGCGGGCAGCGAGGTGCTGGCGCAGGCGGGTGTCCATCATGGTCTGCAGCCGATGCACATCGACGCCGAGCTCGGCCGCCATCTCGGCGGCGACCCGGGCGGGCCAGGCGAGGATGGCGTCGCGCTCCTCCTTGGCGAGGCGGTGCACCAGCAGCAGGGCACGGGCCTTGTCGACCAGCTTGCCCTTGCGCTCGTCGAGCCGCAGCCGGCGCTCCTGCGCCTTGAGCACCTCGTTCGCGGTACGCGCGTCGTGGAACGTGTTCGGGGCCGCGCGGGGCAACGGATCCGAAGCGGGTGGCGACGCGGCGATGGGCGCGGGCAAAGCGGGCCGCGATGCCGCTGGCATCGGGAGAGCAGCCGGGGAGCCGAGCGTCGCGGTCTTGCGCACCGGGTCGCTGCTGTCCGCGAGCCGGGCGCGGACCTTGTCGATATCCCAGCTGCCGTCAGCCTCGGGCGCAATGCGGCCGGCGCGCTGGGCCTTCTGCAGGGCCGTATGGGAGATGCCGAGGCGGCGCGCCACCTCGCGCTGCGAGGCCACGCGGCCCGGCGGCGCGGTGGCGATCATGGTGTGATCGAGATCCCTCGAAGATAGCAATCGATGTCGCGCCGATGGCGCTTGGCTCAGGCGCCGTCACAGCGCGAAGCATGCGTCACGCGCCGCGGACCGGCGCCGCATCGCCCCGCACGGGGCTCGGGGCAGTAGCACCCGGATCCTCGGGTGCCGAACAGGAGTCCCGAGATGAAGCTCTCCGACACCCAGCGGATCATCCTCAGCCAGGCCAGCCAGCGCGACGACCGGCTGGCGATCCCGCCGGAGCGCCTTCCCGCCGCGGCGCGGCAGACGGTGGCGAAGTCCCTGATCAAGCAGGAACTCGTCTGTGACGAGCACGCGAGCGCCACCGACGCGCGTGACGCCTGGCAGATCGACGGCCGGACCCGGCTGCTACGCATCACCGAGGCCGGTCTGCGCGCCATCGGCGTCACGCCGGAGGGCGAGGCGGAGGAGGTCGAGGACACCCGGCCGCGCGACGAGCGCAAGGGGGTGGATCCCCGCCTCATTGACGGTGACGACGAGCCCGCCGCGGTTGGCGACACGGCGCCGACGGGCGGGGAGGCCGCCCCGCCGCTGAGCATCCCCGCGGCGAATGCCGAAGCCGCCCTCTACCCAGCCCAGCCGGCGGAAGTGGCCCTGCTCAATCAGGCGCTGGAGACCCCACGCCCGACGCGCAATGCGACGCTGCGGGAGGTCGCGCAACGCGTCCTCGACGCTTGGAACGACGAGGCAAACCAGCGCGCCGACCTGCCGACCGCGATCGACGCCCTGCGCGCCGTCCTGGCCGCCAAGCCGGGTCGGTCGGCCGGCGACTCAAGCGCGCCGCGCAAGCCCCGGGAGGGCACGAAGCAGGAGACGGTGCTGGCGATGCTCCGCCGTGAGGAGGGCGCGACCATCGCGCAGATCTGCGAGGCGACCGGCTGGCAGCAGCACACGGTCCGCGGATTCTTCGCGGGGCTGAAGAAGAAGGGCTTCACCGTCCAGGTGCTGGAGCGGGTGCGCCAGGTCGGGCCGAACAAGGAAGGCGCGAAGGGGTCCTACTCGGTCTACTGCATCACCGAGGGGAAATGATTGGGTGGCAGCGCGCAGATCTGAGCGCCTGTGCGCTGCCACCATCTAACACGGTGAACGTGCTCCGGTCCGTACCCTCGCGCCTCTGCTTCCTCGTTGTGGCAGAGGACGTTCAGAACGTTGTTCGGCGAAGGCTCCTCTGCTTCGATTCGATACTTTGCTCCCATCCATCGACGCAAGTCGGAGTGCGAAGGAGACGCGGTCTCAGCGATCTCGGCAGCTAGCAGTGTAAATTTGCGAACTAGCTCATCGTGGCGTCGTGCTCGTTCAGCAAAACCGAAAACAAGGTTCGCCCCGCCGAAAAGCGCGGTCGCGGCACTTGCCACCGTGGCGAGGGTCGGCATTCCCTGAGAGATGGAAACGAACGCAGCGCTTCCAGCTATCAGCGAGACGACGCTAGGCCATCGCGCAAGCGCGTCGAACCAGGCTCGCCGCTTCGAATGATATCGAACGCTGACTGAAACCGAAAACTCAAGCTGAGTAAGCTTGGCTTCGTCTGCTACCTCGAAGGCGGGGGGCGAGACGGCGGCGGCACGCGGGGAGACACTGTCCCCGGATTTGGCGTGTTCCGCGGAATCGGGCTTTGGATCGGCGGTGCCGGAGGTCGGCTGGGGGGTGTGGGTGGCTGCGCCATTCACTGATACGGCCTATCCGATTCGCCGCATCATACCATGAGCATTACGGAATGCAGCTTCCCGCGTGTTGTCGAGCGCCATAGCCGGCAGAGAACCGATCCCCGCCCGCAAGCAACGCCGCCACGCCGGTCAGGCTCTGCCAACGCTGTATGGTCACGTCGACGTAGCGCGGGTCGAGTTCCATTGCATAGCAGCGCCGCCCCGTGGTCTCTGCCGCGACGATGGTGCTGCCGCTCCCCGAGAACGGCTCATAGATCGCATCGCCCACGGCGCTGTTGTTGACCATCGGCCGGCGCATGCATTCCACCGGCTTCTGCGCCCCGTGCACGGTCGAGGCGTCCTCGTCCCCGCCGGTAGTAATCGGCCACAGCGTCGCCTGATCGCGCGCGCCCTGCCAATGTCCCGTGGCGCCCTTGCGCACCGCATAAAGGCAGGGCTCGTGCTGCCAGTGGTAGTCACCACGCCCCAGCACGAAGCGCGACTTCGCCCAGACGATCTGGCTCCGCACTGCGAAGCCCGCTGCCTCGAGGCTTTCGATCACGGTGCGTGCATGCACACCGGCGTGCCAAACATAGGCGACGTCGCCAGGGAACAGCGCCCAGGCGGCGCGCCAGTCGGCGCGGTCGTCGTTCGCCACCTTGCCGGTGCGCATCGTCGCCGAGACGCCGGCCTCGTTCCGCCACTCCGGGTCGTAGTTCACTCCATAGGGCGGGTCGGTGACCATCAGGTGCGGCCGCGCCCCGTCGAGCAGCTGCGCGACGTCCGCTGCGGAAGTGCTGTCACCGCAGAGCAGCCGGTGCGGGCCGAGCAGCCAGAGGTCACCCCGGCGCGACACGGGCGCGGCTGGCGGCTCCGGCGCCGGCGCGTCGGGATCGCCGCCCGCTGTCGTCGGCGCCTCGGGTGCCCCGTCACCCAACAGCCGATCCAGCGCAGCGCCATCGAAGCCGATCAGCCCGAGGTCGAACTCCTCGGTGCGCAGCGCCCGCAACTCGGCGGCCAGCAGGCTCTCGTCCCAGGTTGAGTTCAGCGCCAGCTGGTTGTCCGCCAGGCGATAGGCCCGCGCCTGCGCCTCGGTCAGATGGCCGAGGCGGATGGCCGGGATCTCCTGCAGCCCGAGCGCCTTTGCAGCGAGAACCCGGCCGTGCCCGGCGATCAGCACGCCGGCATCGTCCACCAGGACCGGCACGTTGAAGCCGAACTCGGCGATCGAGGCGGCGAGTTGCGCTAGCTGCTCGGCCGGGTGAAGCCGGGCATTCGCGGCATAGGGCGCGAGGGCGGCGACCGGCATGGTCTCGACACGAAGATCAGGCTGCATTCGCCGTCGCCTCCGCGGCCCGCTCGGCGGCAATCGCGTCGTAGCCGCGTCCGTCGTCGCCGAGCGTGACGCTCAATTCAGGGAACAGCATGCGGTAGCGCGCGATGGCGAGGTCGACATAGGCCGGCGCGAGGTCGATCGCCCGCACCTTTCGACCCGTGCGCTGCCCGGCCAGGATCGTCGTGCCAGACCCGGCGAAGGGCTCGAACACAGCGTCGCCGAGACTGGCATAGGCCTGCATGAGCAGTTCCGGCATCGCCACCGGGAATACCGCCGGATGCTCCGTCTCGATCCCCCGCCCCTTGTGGCGGGTGATGCGGAGCACGCTGTCCGGGATGCGCATCTCCTGCACCGGCAGGCCGACATGGGTATAGGCTTTCACCTCGCCGTCGGCGGCGCGCAGCCCACTGCCCTTGTTCGGCGTGCCGGCCCATTTGCAGGGGATGATCTTGTTCGGCGCCCGCGCCTCGCGATTGAAGTGGAACACCAACTCGAAGGCCGGCGCCAGGCGACCGTTCCAGTCGCCCGGCAGGCCCGGCCCCTGGTCCCAGGCGTAGAGCCCAAAACGGCGCCAGCCACGGGCGCGCATCCAGTCGAGCCAGCCCGACCAGTAGGGCTGCCACTCGCCGTCGCGATGGATCAGGCCGAGGTTCACCAGCACCTGACCGTCGCCCCGCAGGGCCACGTCGACATGCTGGAACACGCCCTGCATCAGCGCGTCCCAATTCGAGACGCCGCCGGTGGTGTAGGCACGCTGGTTGCCGTAAGGCGGGGAGGTGAACAGCAGCGCCGCGCGCTCGTCACCCATCAGGCGCGCGACGCTGGTGGCATCGGTACTGTCGCCGCAGAGCAGCCGGTGCTCGCCGAGCAACCAGAGATCGCCGGGGCGGGTGACCGCCTGGCGCGGCGGATCAGGGTCCGCGTCGGCGGGATCCGGCTCGCTATCGGTCCCCGGATCGGCGGCCGGGTTGCCAGCGGCAGGCTCGGCACCGCTGGCAACCGCCGGGGTGGCAACGTTGCCAGTTTCGGTTTCCAGTCCCGCCAGCAGCCGGTCGATCTCGGTGCCATCGAAGCCGGTGAGAGCGAGATCGATGCCGCCCATGTCGTGGAGCTTGGCGACCTCGGCGGCGAGCAGCGCCTCGTCCCAGCCAGCGTTCAGTGCAATGCGATTGTCAGCGAGGCGGTACGCGGCCTTCTGGGCGTCGGTCAGCCCCGCGCGGATGATGGTGGGGACGACCTCGAGGCCGAGGGATTGCGCGGCCAGCAGCCGGCCGTGGCCGGCGATGATCTCGCCGCGCTCGTCGACCAGCACCGGCGCGACGAAGCCGAATTCGAGGATGCTCGCCGCGATCTGCGCCACCTGCTCGGCGGAATGCGTGCGCGCATTGCCGGCATAGGGCAGCAGCGAGGCAACCGCGCGCGCCTCGACGGCGCTCGCAGCCCATGGGGCCTGGGGCATCTGCACCTGCGTGATGTTCGAATGAAAGGCGCCGCGGCTGGCAACCTGGCAGCGCTGGCAACCTGGAAAACGGGGCTGACGCTAGGCGCCTTGCGCGCTTCCGCCCCCCGCCTACGCCGGGCCCAGGAAGGACCCTGCGGCTCGCGAGCCACTGTCTCGATGGAGCGACGCTGTGGCTGCTGAGCCGCGGGGCAGCACGCTGCACCCGCAATTCATCATCGTGGGGAGAGTCTACGAGATGCGGATTCCGCTCCGCCAGCGGGTGAATTGTAACAGCGCGGCGCGCTGCACCAGCCCCGTCGCTACAGCGCCTCGCGCGCCCGCTGCACCGCATCCCGCGTCGCGACCAGCGCGGCCAGGGTGATGCCCGCCTGCTTCACCGCGGCGGCTTCATCGGGATCGACGTAGGACACCTGCTCCTCGGCATCGACGACACCGGAGGCCAGCTGCTCGTGGAGCTCGTCCAGCCGGGTCTTCACGTCAGCCGGATCGGCATCCGCCTCACCAAGCCATTCGCCGACGATGAGCTCGACCTCGCGGGCCATGCGGGTGGGCTGGACCCCACGCGCCGCCATGGTCTGCAGACGCACCAGTGCCGCATCGAGAGGGCGCATCGCCGCCCGCTGCCGTGCTGCCATGACCGTCCTCCTTCGTGCGCACGGCCTCTCTATCATGTTCTTGTATTGTTCTCATAGGGGCGATATGCGTCCACATGCCCGATGGCGAGCCGCCCCGCCTCCCTCCGCCGTGGCTGAGCGCATCCACGCTGGCCGCCGCGCGGGCTGCGCGGCGACCTCCCGATCCCTTCACCAGGGTCGACACCAGCAAGGCGGTGCACGACGCCATCCTGGCCCATCATCCGGCCCTGCCATTCACGCTGATCGGCGAGGCCGCCGCCTTCGTGCTCGGCATGGAGTGACCGGTTAGGCGGCCCGCTGCCGCGGCACGAGGCCGTAGACCGCGGCCAGGACGCCGAGCGCGGCAACCAGCATGCCCTGGGCCTGCGCGTGGCCAACGCTGCGCCCACCCCAGCCCTGGCGCAGCGCCCATTCCCGCACCGAGCATTCGAGCCCGACCACGTGCCAGACGCAGGAGCCGGCCGCGCTCTCGAAGCCGCCCAGCGCCATCATGGCATGCGCGACCTGCTCGCGTGCTGCGACCTGGCGATCGGTGAGGGAATCACCGGAGCCGCCTGGAATGCGGATCAGCGGCATGGCACGTAGCTGGTCGAGCGCCGCGACGCGGAACTGCCGGCGGAACACGGCGCCGGCGTCGTGCATCTCCTGCGTAATAGTGCCGTTGGCGAGCATCTGGCCGAGGGTGTCGACGGTGCGGCGGTGCACGACCGGCAGGCCAGTCTCGGGATCGGCCTCGCGCATCGGCTCCCCCACCGGCCCGTGCTGCAGCCGCCATTTCGAGGGCATTGCCAGGTCCTCGCCCTTCGGCTTTGCGGCTCTGGTCCTGCGCTTACCGGCCATGGTGGATCTCCCCGTTGCGTCGGCCCCAGCGCCGGTTGGCCTCGTTGGTAATCGCCTGGCGCAGCCAGGGATCCAGGACATCGTCCACAGGAATGGCGGCGACGCCGTGCCGATGCCACGCGGCGGCGCGCATGGCGTTGACCTCCCTGTCGCTGGTCGGGCTGCGCGTGCCGCGGTTGAGGCAGGAGCGGGGCGCCAGCGGTGCACCGTGCATGCTCATGCCCGGCCTCCCGTGGGCTCGGTCGCCCAGAGCAGCAGGGCAATGGCATCGGCCTCGTTGTCATCGGCAGGCAGAAAGCCGCGGGCTCGGATGGCCGCGATCATCGTCGCCTTGTCGGCATTGCCCTTGCCGGTGGCGTAGCGCTTGATCGTGCCGACTGGGACGCCCTCGTAGGGGACCTCGTGTTCCTCGCACCAGGCGGTCAGCGTGCCGAGGAAGCCGCCGTAGACATGCGCCGCGTCGGTGCCGGCGTGGCGGCGCACCTCCTCGAAGACCAGGCGGCGAATGCCGTGGGCGCGCATGGCGATCTCGACCAGCCAGTCGGTGAAGCGGAGATAGCGCATGCCGCCTCCCTCGAAGCGGCCGGGGCGGAAGGTCTGGGTGCCCGAGAGGATCGTGCTGTCGCCCATGCGCAGTGCCCAGCCCACCGTCGTGCCGAGATCGATGGCGAGGACAGTGTTCCCGGTCTGCCGCAGCGGCGGATCGATGCCGGGCGGCAGGCTTGCATTGGCGGTGGGCGCGGCGAGAGTCGTGAAAGCCATGATGGTCTCCGAAAGGGGATGATCCTGGTGAGGGCGGCGACGGCGCGGTTCTTGGCGGAGCTCGCCGTCGCTGCCCGGCTGGGATGGATGGGATCGATCCAGGGGGAGGTGGATCGCGGCCCCGTGTCCTCCGGACGAGGTGTGGTGTGCGCGCGCCATTGAGGCGCGCGCGCACACCCCCGTAGGGGGTGGATGAAGCACCTAACTCCTCCCACTGCGCCAACCCTCTGAATTTGCTCGCAAAAACAGGAGTTAGGAGGAGTGAGGGAGGAGTTAGGGACCTAACTCCTCCGCGGCGCCAAGACATTGATTTCATGGCGAAGTTTTCCGGGAGGAGTGAGGAGTTAGGCCTAACTCCTCAGGAGTTAGGTCGTCCAAGACCCCTTCCGGGTAGACCCAGACCTCGGGGTTTTCGACGTCCAGCGCGTTGCCGGTCTGGGCGCATTTGAAGTGGCTAGGCAGCACCGGCTGCGCCGTGTTGGTGATCTCGCCGGTGGTCGGATCGACGCTCTCGACGCCGCCCCCAAGGGTCATGCCCTCGACGCAGAGGTAGCCGAAGCGCGAGCGCACGGCGGGGAAGCCGAATGCGCTGCCGTCGCGGCGGAACTTCACGAAGCCCTTGGTGGCGAGCACGCTCAAGCGTTCGCGGATGGTGTGCTTGCTACCGAGGCCAGCCTTGTTCTCGAATGCCTCGGCGAACTGCATCATCGGGTACAGGCGCCCCTCGCTGGCCTCGTCCAGCAGGATCCCGAGAATGACGTCGTGTTTGCGCAGACGCTCCGCATCGAGCTTGCGGCCGATCTCCTTGCGCACGAGCCGCTCGTCGCCGCGGTTGAGCTCGACCCAGCGCCCGGCGGCCTTGTCGATCAGCAGTGGTGAGAGCGCAGGCCCGTTGCGGAGCTCGACATGCAGTTCGCGCGGCGTCTCCTCCTCGTCCGGCCGGAACAGGATCATCCCCGAGGTGTAGAAGCCGCGCAGCGCACTGGCGCCGGAGAGCGAGAGGAAGGGATCGTCCTTCACCTGCTGCTTGCTGAGTTTCTTGGTGTGATGCGCGAGGATGATGCCGGCCTCGGGCGCGACCTGGTCGCGCAGCGCCTCGACGCGGCTTTGCAGGAAGAACAGCATCGCCGCGTTGTCGTTCTCGCCTTCGCCGCCGGGCCCGCCGTCGAACAGGTTGCGGATCGGGTCGATGCAGATCACGTCCGGCGGCGCATCGGGGAATGCCGTGCGGATGGCCGCGGCAACGAGGGGCACGCCGTGGTCGTCGAGCAGCATGCGCAGCTTCGGGGTGACAACGAGGGTGTCGCGCGCGCGGGCCAGAATGGCGGGGTCAAGCCGGAGTTGCTGCAGGCGCTCGCGCAGATAGTGGTACTGGATCTCGGCCTGCAGATAGAAGACGCGCAGCGGCCGCGGCGCGGTGAACCGGAGGAACGGCGCGCCGGCGGCGGCGTGCACCAGCAGGCTGATGAGGAAGTCGGACTTGCCGACCTTGGGCGCGCCGCCGAGGACCAGCATGCCGCCCGGCGTGAGCACGCGCGGACCGATCAGGTCCTCCGGCATCGGCGAGGTGTCGTCGAGCAGCGCACCGAGCGTATGCGCCGGGACGGACGCGGGAGGCGCGCCATCGGCCCGGAGCAGCGGCGGCCCGTTGCGATCGACGTGGAGCGCCCACAGCGCGTCGGCCTCAGCCTTGAGGCGCTCCAGCGGCCAGGCCGGGCGGAGGCAGGCGGCGTTGTAGCCGCAGATGGCCTCCCAGCCCTGGTCGGGCGTCAGGCGCCCTTCATGGACCTGGCGGATGAAGTGGCCAATGGCGGCACTCGCGCCCTGGAAGCGCGTCCAACCGTCCTGGGCGCCTTCGCGGACGGGGGTGATGAGGATGGCATCGAGCCCCGGCCGATCGCCCTGCGAGACGGGCTGCGTCCGCTCCTGCCCGGCCAGGTAGGGCATCGCGGCGACTGCTTCGGCGAACTCGGCGAGGTCCACCTCGCGCTGCGGATCATGCTGGCGGATGGTGACGACGCGCTCAGCGCCGCCCTTACGATAGACCGTGCCGGGGACACGGATCGGCTGGTGAGCGGAGCGGAAATGCGGGTCGCCGCCGACCTTCTCGGCCATCTCCCCGCGCAGCGCGCAGAGCTGGACGAGATCCTGCCCCTCGGCCGGTTCCGTCAGCCGCCACCAGGCATGCAGCTTGGCGGCGCCCTCCGCCGTGCGGCCGCCGCTTTCAACCAGGAGTGTCGGTGCGCCGAGGTGCTGGATGAGATGGGCCAGCTTGGCGTCGACGTCGCCAGTGTCGAGATCCACCACGGCGGCTTGCATCTGCCGGACATGCTCGGCGCGGGCCTGGCCGTGCTCGGCGACGGTGCCGGGGATGACATAGACCGCCGTGCCCTCGCGTGCCGCCCATGCAGCATAGGTGCCGAGCGACTCACCCGCATGCCGATCGGCAGGGATCCAGATGTTGTGCGGCCGGGTGTCGATGCCCTGCCCCTGATCGACGAAGCCGCGGACCGGGATCAGACCATCGCAATAGCCGAACACCACCTCGAGGAAGGTGGCGATGGCGCCGTGGTTGATGGCCGCGGCGCCCGACACTTCCTCCCAAGGGAGGCCCGGCGCATTATTGAAATCGCTCCAGCCGCTCATGCCGGCTTCGCCCAGCAGCGCTTCGCCCAGGGGCAAAAGCGGCACTCATAGAAGTCAGGCTGGGTCGCGACGCGGGGCAGCAGGTCACCGGCATCGCAGGCCCTGAGCACCCGCACCGCACGGTCCGACATCCGCTGCGCCAGCGCCGCATCGAAGGGCACCAGCTCATGGTGCAGCTCGGCGGTATCCTTGTTGACGGCGGTGAACAGCGCCGGGTTGTCCGCCACCCCTGGCACGGCGGCATCCATATAGGCCTGGTAGACCGCGATCTGCGCCGCGTAGATCGGCTTGGCGATGGCGACACCCTTGTTCGACGTCTCCCGCCAGGCCTTGGCGTTCATGGTCTTGCATTCCCACAGGGCGGGGAAGGCCAGGCCGGGGATCGCGGGCCCGCCGGCGAGGATGCCATCGACATGGCCGCGGATGCGTCCGCCCGCCACCGCGAAGCCGAACTGCTCGCCATCCGGGCGGTTGCCCTTGCGAGTGTAGAGCTCGAAGCCGGCGGCGCGGAGCCAATCGACCGCGACATCCTCCAGCGCGTGGCCGATGCCGAAGATGCGCAAGATCCGCCCGTCGAAGTCCGCACCCTCGTCCTTCGGGGCCTGCAGGAATTCGAACTGCAGGGCGCGCTCGCAGGAATGGCCGAGCCGGGAGCCGCCGAGATAGGTCCGTGGTGGGGTGGCGGCCTGGCGTGCGACCAGGGCCGCGTCGATCGCCGCGTTGACGTGCAGGGCAGTCTGACCCCGGCTGTTGAAGTCGAGCATCAGAACGGGATCTCCTGTGCTGTGCCTTGGCGGGCGATGGCCTGCATCGCCTCCTGGAAGGCGC
>NZ_JAHYBZ010000019.1 GCF_019430885.1 Roseomonas alba
GCCGCACAGCCCGCGCCGCGGCCGGCCGCGCCGCCCGCCAGGCCGGCCCCCGCGCCCGCGGCGCAGCCGGCGCCCGCCGCGCCACCCCCTGCCTTGCCGCAGATGGACGCCACGCCGCCCCCGCCGCCCCCGGCCGATCTGCTGACGCCCTCGGGGCCGCCTGCCTTGCCGTCTCCGGACCTCCTGGCACCCCGGACCCGCTGACGCGGCGATACACAGGGGGGCGCGGTTGCTCTATACGTCGCGCCCCTTCAACCCACGGAAACGCCAACAATGACCGAGGACTTCCACCGCATCCGCCGTCTGCCCCCCTACGTGTTCGCCGAGGTGAACGCGGCGAAGGCGAAGGCGCGCGCGGCGGCGGAGGACATCGTCGACCTCGGCATGGGCAATCCGGACAGCCCGACGCCGCCCCATATCGTCGCCAAGCTGATCGAGGCGGTGCAGGACCCGCGCACCCACCGCTATTCGCAGTCCAAGGGCATTCCGGGCCTGCGCAAGGCGCTCGCCGGCTACTACGCGCGCCGCTTCGGCGTGAAGCTGGACCCGGAGACGGAAGTCGTCGCGACGCTGGGCTCGAAGGAAGGGCTCGCCAATCTGGCGCAGGCCATCGCGAGCCCGGGCGACACCATCCTGGTGCCGAACCCGTCCTATCCGATCCACCAGTTCGGCTTCATCATCGCCGGCGCCTCGGTGCGGTCGATCCCCTACACGCCGGATGATTCGATGCTGGCGGCGATCGACCGTGCGGTGCGCCATTCCGTCCCCGCGCCGACCGCGCTGATCGTCAATTTCCCATCCAATCCGACGGCACTGGTCGCCTCGATCGAGTTCTACCGGGAACTCGTCGCGCTGTGCCGCAAGCACGAGCTCTTCATCCTCTCCGACCTCGCCTATGCTGAACTGTATTACGGCGACGTGCCGCCGCCCTCCGTGCTCGAAGTGCCGGGGGCCAAGGACATCACGGTGGAATTCACCTCGATGTCCAAGACCTACAACATGCCGGGCTGGCGGATGGGTTTCGCGGCGGGCAATCCGCGGCTGATCGCGGCGCTGGCGCGGGTGAAGTCCTATCTCGACTACGGGGCCTTCACGCCGATCCAGGTTGCCGCCACGGCCGCGCTGAACGGCCCGCAGGATTGCATCGCGGAGATGCGCGCGCTCTACAAGGATCGCCGCGAGGTGCTGGTGAAGGGCCTCAAGGCCGCGGGCTGGGACGTGCCGGCGCCGGAAGCCTCGATGTTCTTGTGGGCGCCGATCCCGGAGCGCTTTCGCCATCTGGGGTCGGTCGGTTTCTCGAAGCTGCTGCTGGAGAAGGCGAAGGTTGCAGTCGCGCCCGGCCTCGGCTTCGGCGAGCATGGCGACGAACATGTCCGCATCGCGCTGGTCGAGAACAACCACCGCATCCGCCAGGCGCTGCGCGGTATCAGGACCTTCCTGTCCGGCGACAATGCCGCGCCGGCGGACCACCCGGAATCCGCCAGCGCGGCCTGATCGCGGCGGCCCAGGGAGGGCGATGCCATGGAGGAGATCGGCATCAACGGCATGGCGCATGTCGTGCTGACGGTCAGCCGCTTCGCCGAATGCCGCGCCTTCTATGCGCGGCTCCTCCCGCGGCTCGGCATGAAGCCGGTCTTCGACGGACCGAAATTCTTCTACTGCGTGGGCGCCCGCACCGCGATCGGCGTAGAACCCTGCGACCCCGCCCATGCCGGCGAACGCTTCGACCAGGGGCGCGTCGGGCTGCACCATCTCTGCCTGCGGGCGCGGACGCGGGAGGATGTGGACCGCGCCGCCGCGCTGGTCCGCGAACTGGGTGCCAAGATCATCCGCGCGCCCTCGCCGTCGGACTGGGCGCCGGGCTATTACTCCGTGCTCTTCGAGGATCCGGACGGCATCCGGCTCGAAGTGAACCATGTGCCTGGTGCCGGCGTGCTGGCCGAGGGCGTGACATTCGAACCTTCGGACGGCTACGAGGACAAGTGATGGCTGAAGACCGGGCAGGGCAGGGGTCGCGCGCATGACCCGCCCGCTGACCGTTGCGATCGCGGGGCTGGGCACGGTCGGTGCCGGCGTCGTCAATGTGCTGCGCACCAATGCCGACATCATCGCGGCGCGCGCGGGACGTCCGATCACGGTGACGGCGGTCTCCGCGCGCGACCGTGCGCGCGACCGTGGCGTGCCGCTCGCGGGCCTGCGCTGGTATGAGGATGCGGCGGCCCTCGCCGCCGATCCGCAGGTCGATGTCGTCGTCGAGTGCATCGGCGGGTCGGACGGCAAGGCGAAGGCGCTGGTGGAAGCCGCCATCGCCGCCGGCAAGCATGTGGTCACGGCGAACAAGGCGCTGCTCGCCGTACATGGCGCGGCCCTCGCCGAGGCCTCCGAGGCCAAGGGCGTCGCACTCGCGTTCGAGGCCGCGGTGGCCGGCGGCATTCCCGCCATCAAGGCGGTGCGCGAAGGGCTCGCCGCCAATCGCATCCAACGGGTGGCCGGCATCCTGAACGGCACCTGCAACTACATCCTGACGACGATGCGCAACGAGCGGCGGGAATTCGCCGAAGTGCTCTCCGAGGCGCAGAAGCTCGGCTATGCCGAGGCCGACCCGTCCTTCGACATCGACGGCATCGATGCGGCGCACAAGCTGGCCATCCTCGCGGCATTGGCCTTCGGGCGGCCGGTCGATTTCTCGGCCGTCCATGTCGAAGGCATCCGCGAGGTCAGCGCACTCGACATCGCCTTGGCCGAGGAACTCGGCTACCGGATCAAGCTGCTCGGCATCGCGGCGCGCGAGGATGGCGGCATTTCGACGCGGGTGCATCCCTGCATGGTGCCGGTGAATGCACCGATCGCACGCGTCGATGGCGTGTTCAACGCCGTGGTGGCGGAAGGTGATTTTGTCGGGCGCGTGGTGATGGAAGGGCGCGGGGCGGGGGCGGGGCCAACGGCCTCGGCCGTCGTCGCGGACCTGATCGACATCGCGCGGGGCCGCTTCACCCCGGTCTGGGGGGCCGCGGCCAGCGCGTTGAAACCGGAGCCCTCGCGGCCAATGGAAAGGCACACCGGCGCCTATTACCTTCGCCTCATGGTGGTGGACCGGCCGGGTGTGATCGCCGATGTGACCGGCGTACTGCGGGACAACGCGATCAGCCTGGAATCCATGCTGCAGCGTGGCCGCGCGCCGGGCGAGGCGGTGCCGGTCGTGCTGACCACGCATGAGACCAGCGAGGCCGCAGTCCGCGCGGCCCTGGCGCGCATCGCCGAACTCGGCACGGTGGTCGAAAAGCCCGCGCTGATCCGGATCGAGGCGCTGTAGCGGACCTCAGCCGGCGTTGAGATGGGGGAAGGCGGTGTTCGGCCTGGGACGCTGGAGAAAGCCGCAAAGCTTCTCCCAGCCGTCGCCGGCGGTGACGTCGAAGCGCAGCAACCGGGCCGGGGCATCGGCGAAGCAGCGCGCGACACGCGCCTGATGCGCCGCATGGGCAGCGGCGAAATCGGTATGTTGCGTGTAGAGGCCTTCATGGACCCGGCGCCAACGGATGCCTCCCGGCATCTGGGCATGCGTCTCCAGGAGGCGCCGCAGCGTGGCGACGTCCGGCGCGCCGTGACGGCGGCGGTAATGTGCCTCTATGGAGCGCTGCCATAGGTCGACCGGTCGTTCCGAGAGAATGAAGCGGGCGGAGGGATAGCGGTCAGCCAGTTCCTCCACGGCGTCAGCCACGGGGGCGTCGGATACGGCGTCGAACAGCGCCATGTCCTCGATGGAGAGGATCCCGTTGGTGATCGGATTGGCCCAGTGCGCCGAGCAGTAGCCGAGTTCGGTGAGCGCCTGATGGAGCGACGAGGTTCCTGTTCGCGACAGACCGATGACGAAGACGCGTTCGCGGCGAAGGGATGCCTCGGCCGTGCCAGACAGCGTGTCGCGGGCGGCCCGGAGATGCGGCCTCAGCACGCCGCCTTCGCCTGCATCGAGCAGCGACTGCGCGACAGCAATGAATTCGCTCCGATCGCCGAGGGCAAGGCGCAGGCGAGCCGTCAATAGCCGGCGTTCTGCGGATATCCCGTCAGGCACTTCGGAAAGCCGCTTGAGCATGCGCGTATGGGCCTGCGGCGCATCGTCACCATGCGTTGGGGCTGCCGATGCGAAGAGTTGGTTCAGCGCGGATGTCGTTGCGGCCCGTTCGACCGCCGCATTATGCAGAATGCGGGCCTCTTCGATGCGCCAGAGATCGAGCAGCAGGTCCAGCTTCGACACGACCAGGTAGGCTGCAAAATCGGTCATCGCCTCGGATGGCGCGGGCTCAAGCAGCGCCATGGCCTCCTCGTACCGTTCATTGTGCCGCAACAGGCGGAACATCTGGAGGCGGGCCATGCGATGTTCGGGTGCCACGCGCAGCACCCGGAGGAAGGCCGATTCTGCCTCACCGTGGCGCCCGAGTCGGTACAGCGCATGCCCGAGCTGAGCATCCCATTCGACCGGTGCCCGTTGGACAAGATGCTGCGAGGCCGAGATCCGTTCGATTGCGGCTGCCGGCTCGCCACGCGCGATGAGGGCGCGCACCAAGCCAAGGGCCGGCCTCGGATCTGCCGGTGCTGCGGCTGCAAGCTGGCCGAATAGAGCCCTGGCCTCATCATGCCGCCCTGCCTGGAGCGCGGCCTCGGCCGAGCGCAACAGGTCGGGGACGAAGGGGGGCTGTGCCGGCCTGTCGTTCATCAGATCTCTCGCCGAAGGGAAAAGGTCGATGGCGTGCCCTGCTGCACGATATCCTGTAGCTTAGCCGGGAATCGGAGGAGCCTTTATCATGGCCGAAGCCCTGCCCTCAAAACACCGTCCTGAGATGGTGGTCGACCGCAACCTGGCGCTGGAGCTGGTGCGCGTGACCGAAGCCGCGGCGCTCGCCGCCTCCCGCTGGATCGGGCGGGGCGACAAGAACGCCGCCGACGGCGCGGCGGTCGAGGCGATGCGCAAGGCCTTCGACACCGTCGCCATCACCGGCACCGTCGTGATCGGCGAGGGAGAGATGGACGAGGCGCCGATGCTGTATATCGGCGAGAAGGTGGGCCTCTACGCCCGCGCCGGCGGCGGGCCCGAAGTGGACATCGCCGTCGATCCGCTCGAAGGCACCTCCATCACCGCGAAGGGCGGGCCGAACGCCATTGCGACCGTGGCGCTGGCCGAAAAGGGCGGCTTCCTGCACGCCCCCGACATCTACATGGACAAGATCGCGGTCGGGCCCGGCCTGCCCGATGGCGTTGTGAACCTGGATGCGACGCCGGAGGAGAATCTCCGCGAGCTCGCCAAGGCGAAGAAGTGCTCGATCAGCGACCTGATGGTCTGCACCCTCGATCGCGACCGTCACAAGGAGATGATCAAGGCCTGCCGCGCCGTCGGCGCGCGCATCACCCTGATCGGTGACGGCGACGTCGCGGGCGTCATCAATGTCAGCCAGCGCGATGCCGGCATCGACATCTACATGGGTTCGGGCGGTGCGCCCGAGGGCGTTCTCGCGGCCGCCGCGCTGCGCTGCATCGGTGGCCAGATGCAGGGCCGGCTGATGTTCGAGAATGACGAGCAGGTCGCCCGCGCCGCGACCATGGGCGTCGACGATCCGAGCCGCATTTACACCGTCGAGGACATGGCGCGCGGCGATGTGATGTTCGCCGCGACCGGCGTCACCTCGGGTGCGATGCTGCGCGGCGTGCGGCGCTTCGCCGGCGGTGCCTATACCCACTCAATCGTCATGCGTTCCAAGTCGGGAACGGTGCGCTACGTGGAAGGGCACCACAACTTCGACCGCAAGCCTTCCGCCTTCGTGGCCTGAGACCCGGCATGGACGGGACGCCATCGGACGCCCCGGCCCTCGGTGTCGCGCGCAGCGTGACCGGCCGCCGCTGGGTGTGGCGGCCGGCCGATGCGCGGCTCGGCCTCGGCATCGCGCAGCGGCTGAACCTGCCGGAGATGGTGGGACGGCTGCTCGCCGCACGCGGGATCGGCATGGAGGTCGCGGCGGATTACCTCGACCCCACGCTGCGCGCGCTGATGCCCGACCCGTCCAGCCTGATGGACATGGACACCGCGGCGGACCGCATCGCCGCGGCGGTGCGCAGCGGCGAGCATGTCGCCGTGTTCGGCGATTACGACGTGGATGGCGCTTGCGCGGGGGCGCTGATGTCGCGCTTCCTGCGCGACCTCGGCTGCGAGGTGACGCCCTATGTCCCCGACCGGCTGAAGGAAGGGTATGGGCCGAACGCGCCGGCCATCACGGCGCTGTGCGATCGCGGTGCCTCGCTGATCGTCTGCGTGGATTGCGGCATCGCGGCGGCCGAGGCGCTCGCCGCCGCCGAGGGTCGCGCGGATGTGGTGGTGCTGGACCACCACAAGGCGGAAGGGCCGGTGCCGCGCATCCTGGCGGCGGTGAATCCCAACCGGCTGGATTGCGAATCGGGGCTGCATCATGTCTGCGCGGCGGCCGTCGCCTTCCTGGCCGGGGCGGCGACGATGCGCGTGCTGCGCCGGGCCGGCTGGTTCGCGCGGCGTCAGGAGCCGGATCTGCTGGGGCTGCTCGACGTGGTGGCCCTCGCGACCGTCTGCGACGTCATGCCGCTGACCGGATTCAACCGTGCGCTGGTCGCGCAGGGGCTGAAGGTGATGGCGCGGCGGGGGCGGGCCGGTGTCGCCGCGCTGCTCGACGTGACGGGCGCGCGGGATGCGCCGTCGGCGCATACGCTCGGTTTCCTGCTGGGGCCGCGGATCAATGCCTCGGGGCGGATCGGCGAGCCCGATCTCGGCCTGCGCCTGCTGCTGTCCGAGGATCCGGTCGAGGCACGGGCCATGGCCGAGAAGCTCGATGCCGTGAACCGCAAGCGGCAGGAGGTGGAGGGCGAGGTCCTCGCCGCCGCGCATGCCATGGCCGAACGCCAGGCGGCCGAGGGCCGCGCCGTGCTGCTGCTGGTTGGCGAGGGCTGGCATCCCGGCGTGGTCGGCATCGTCGCCGGCCGCATGAAGGAACGCTTCAACCGTCCGGCCTGCGTCGCGGGGCTTGGGGAGGGGCTGGCGAAGGGGTCAGGGCGGTCAGTGCCGGGGGTCGATCTCGGCGCAGCGGTGATCGCGGCGCGTCAGGCCGGGTTGCTGGAGACGGGCGGCGGCCACGCCATGGCCGCCGGCTTCTCCTTCCGCGCCGGACGCGAGGCGGAGGTGCATGCCTTCCTGGAGGAGCGTCTGCGTCACGCTGCGTTGCTGCCCGCAGCGGCAGACCTGATGGTCGAGGGCGCGCTCAATGTCGTCGCCGCGCAGCCCGGGCTGGCGCAGGACGTGGCGCGACTCGCACCCTTCGGGCCGGGGAATGAGGAGCCGGTCTTCGTGATCCAACGTGCCCGGGTGGTGAAGGCGGACCGCGTTGGGAAGGAAGGTGCGACGGTGCGGGCCATCGTCGAGGGCGAGGATGGCGGACGGCTGAAGACCATCTGTTTCCGCGCCAAGGACGGGCCGCTGGCCCAGGCGCTGCTGGCGCAGGACCGCGTGCCGATGCATTTGTGCGGCCATCTGCGGGCGGAACATTGGAACGGGCAGACCACGGCGTCGCTCCAGGTGGTGGACGCGGCGCATGCCTGACCGCGTTTCGCCCCTTGACCCTGGGCGGCGCGGGCTTTAGTTCCGCGCCTCCGGCCTGTCCCCTTCGTCTAGAGGCCTAGGACACCGCCCTTTCACGGCGGCGACACGGGTTCGAATCCCGTAGGGGACGCCACCTTTGCCTCGAATCGCGTTGGCTTTCTTCGCGTTTTAGTGGAACGGGCTGAAAGCTACCCCCCATTGATCGCCGAGATGGCGCTTTCCTCGACCAGTCGTGGGGATCGGATGGGTGTGGCGGCTCCGCTCCGGCGCCGTTCCGATGCGACCGCTTTCCGCGCGGCCTGCGTGGTCTCCCGGTTCCGCGCTACCCTCGCGTCAGCCGCTCCGACTCTGATACGCTGGCCGATATTCCTCACTCGCTGAGCATATCGCCGGCCGGGCCGGGGTTGCTGTCGCGCCGCATGCAGCCGAGACTTCCCGCCAAGGAAGGAAACGGATGCCGGACGGAACGCTCGCCGCGAGTGTCGAAACACGCCAGTCATGGGCGATCGCGATAGCTGCTGTGGCCATGCTCGCGGTCGCCGCCGGCGGCCCGATGACGGTGGTGATCGGCCTCATTCCCATATCGGATTCGCTTGGCACCGGCCGTTCGGCGCCGTCGCTCGCCACCACCCTGGCCTATATCGGCAACGGGGTCGGCGGCGTGATCTGCGGATTGATGGCGGCGCGGCTCGGCCAGCGAGCCGTTGCCATGCTCGGCGGTGGGGCGATCTTCCTCGGCTTGGCGGTGGCCTCGATCGGCCAGCCCTGGTCGCTGCTGGCGGGAATCGGTCTCGGCGTCGGGCTGTTCGGCAACGGGGCGCTCTTTGCTCCAATGGTCGCGTATGTGTCCCTCTGGTTTGATCGCCGGCGCGGCACGGCACTGGCCCTGGTTTCGTCCGGCCAATACGTCGCCGGCATGCTCTGGCCCTTTGTCTTCGATCACTCCATCACCGCCATCGGATGGCAAGCAACGATGCTGGCCTATGGGGCCTTCGCCTGCATCGTGGTGTTGACCCTGTCTGCGCTCCTCCTTGTGCCACCGCCGCTACCGGTGGGTGGGCCCGCGCTGCTGCGGGCGGGGAGCAGGCGGCAGGTTCTCGGCATGCGACCCAACGTCGCGCTGGCGTTGCTCGCCATGGCGTCCTTCCTGTGTTGCGTTCCGATGGCGATGCCGGCGGCGCACCTCGTGGCTTTCTGCGGCGACCTCGGAATCAGCGCGTCCCGCGGCGCGGCGATGCTCTCCGTCCTCCTGCTCTGCGCCTTCCTCGCCCGGCAGTTCTGGGGGTGGCTGTCCGACAGGATCGGGGGGCTGTGGACTGTGCTCGTCGGTTCGGTAGCGCAGCTGCTTGGGATGCTCGGCTTCCTGGCAACGCAGGACGAAGCCGGATTGTTCTTCGTTGCTGCTGCCTACGGCCTCGGCTTCGGCGGGATCATCCCTGCCTATGTGCTGGCCGTCCGAGAACTGTTCCCGGCATCTGAGGCAAGCTGGCGCGTGCCGAGCCTACTCTTCCTCAGTCTCTCGGGGATGGGTTTCGGCGCGTGGCTCGCTGGCGCCATCTATGACAGGGTTGGATTCTACGCGGCGGCCTGGTGGGCCGGCATCGCGTTCAACCTCGTTCAGCTTGCGCTGATCGCCTGGCTCATTGCCCGCGGGCGGGCAAGCGCGGTCGGCGATCCTGCCCGACAGGCGATTTAGGCGTCGATGATGGAGGCGGGCGGGGTTGCGGAGGCGCATCACATGATCGCGGCCGACGCTAGGCTCATGCGACTCAGGCGCCCCACGATCGTCCGCAACCCGCTCGAACAGCGATGCGTGAAAGGTGGGCTCGGCGTCAAAATACCTCCGGAACGCCTCATCAATGCTGTGCACCGCGAAGGCCACCTTGCACCACCACACGGGACGCGACCCCGCCTGCCCGATGCCGCGCCCCGCTCAGGGACGGCTGGCGGCGGTCAATCGGTCCAACGCCAGGTTCAGCCGTAGGACATTCACCCGCGCCTCGCCCAGCAGCCCCAGTTCCGGCCCTTCCGCCGTGGCCGTGACCAGCGCCGCGACGCGCTGTTCGGGCAACCTGCGCGCCTGGGCCACCCGGGCGACCTGCCGGGCGGCGTTCTCCAGGCTGATGTCGGGATCGAGCCCCGAGGCGCTGGCCGTCACGGCGTCCGCCGGCACCGGCGCGGGCCCGGCCTCCGCGATGCGCCCGCGCAGCGTTTCGAGCAGAGCCGCCGAACTCGGCCCGGCCTGGGACGCCGCCGAAGCCGCCGCGTTGTAAGGCGCGGCCCGCGTGCTGCCGGCATTGTCCGGATCGGCTTCGGTCGTCGCGGAAGGCCGCGGATGGAAGTAGCGCGCCTCCGTGAAATCCTGCCCGATCAGCGCGGATCCGATCACCCGTCCGTCGTGCTCGATCAGGCTGCCGCCGGCTTGCTGCGGCAAGACCGCGCCGGCGATGCCGGTCATGGTGAGCGGCGCGGCGAGGCCGAGCAGCAGGGTGAAGATGCCGACGGTCGCAAGGGCCGGGCGAAGAAGTGAGATCATGATTCAGGCCACCCCGATCATCTGGAGGAACAGGTCGATGAGCTTGATCCCGGCGAAAGGCGCGGCGATGCCGCCCAAGCCGTAGATCAGCAGGTTGCGCCGCAGCAGCGCCGCCGCACCAACCGGCACGTAGCGCACGCCGCGCAGCGCCAGAGGCACCAGCGCCACGATGATCAGCGCGTTGAAGATCACCGCGGACAGGATCGCGCTTTCCGGGCTTGCCAGGTGCATCACGTTCAACGCCTGGAGTTCCGGATAGCTCGCGACGAAGATGGCCGGCAGGATCGCGAAGTACTTCGCGACGTCGTTGGCGATCGAGAAGGTCGTCAGCGCGCCGCGCGTGATCAGCAGCTGCTTGCCGATCTCCACCACCTCGATCAGCTTGGTCGGATCGCTGTCGAGATCGACCATGTTGCCGGCCTCGCGCGCCGCCTGGGTGCCGGTCTGCATGGCCAGGCCGACATCGGCCTGGGCCAGCGCGGGGGCGTCATTGGTGCCGTCGCCGGCCATGGCGACCAGCCGGCCCTCAGCCTGGGCCTTGCGGATATAGGCGAGCTTGTCCTGCGGCGTGGCCTCGGCGATGAAGTCGTCGACGCCGGCCTCGACGGCGATGGCCGCGGCGGTCAGGCGGTTGTCGCCGGTGACCATCACCGTGCGGATGCCCATTTTCCGCAGCTCGTCGAAGCGCGCGCGCATGCCGGTCTTGACGATGTCCTTGAGCTCGATGGCCCCGAGCAGCCGGCCGTCGCGCGCGACGGCGAGCGGCGTCGCGCCACCGCGGGCGATGCGATCGACGGTGTCGCGGAAGCCGGCGGGCGGCTCGCCGCCGATCGAGGCGAGCAGCGCATCCACCGCGCCCTTGCGCCAGGCGCCCTCGGGCAGGTCGAGGCCCGACAGGCGCGTCTGCGCGGTGAAGGGCACGACCCGCGCGGCCTCCGTCAGCGCCGGCGCTTCCAGGCCATGGCGCTCGCGCGCCAAAGCGAGGATGGAGCGGCCTTCGGGCGTCTCGTCCCCCAGCGAGGCGAGCATCGCCGCCTCGGCCAGGTCGCGTTCGGCAACACCTGCGACCGGCAGGAAGGCCGCGGCCTGGCGGTTGCCGAGCGTAATCGTGCCGGTCTTGTCGAGCAGCAGCACATCCACGTCGCCGGCCGCCTCCACCGCGCGGCCGGAGGTCGCCAGCACGTTGAAGCGCACCAGCCGGTCCATCCCCGCGATGCCGATGGCGGACAGCAGCCCGCCGATCGTGGTCGGGATCAGCGTGACCAGCAGCGCGGACAGCACGGCGACGGACGGCGGCTGCCCGTTCCAGGATGCGAGGCCGACCAGCGTCGCCACCGCGATCAGGAAGATGATCGTCAGGCCGGCGAGCAGGATGTCGAGCGCGATCTCGTTCGGCGTCTTCTGGCGTGACGCGCCCTCGACCAGCGCGATCATGCGGTCGAGGAAGGTGGACCCCGCGGCCGCCGTGATGCGCACCACGACCCAGTCGGAGACGACGAGCGTGCCGCCCGTGACCGCGCTGCGGTCGCCGCCGGATTCCCGGATGACCGGGGCGGATTCCCCGGTCACGGCGGCCTCGTTCACCGAGGCGATGCCCTGCACCACCTCGCCATCCGAGGGGATCAGGTCGCCGGCCTCGACCAGCACCAGGTCGCCGACGCGCAGCTCGCTCGCCGAGCGGGGCTGCCACAGCGCCAGGTCGTCGCCGCGCAGCAGCAGCTTCGCGCGGGTCTCGGTGCGGGCGCGGCGCAGGCTGTCGGCCTGGGCGCGGCCGCGGCCCTCGGCCACGGCTTCGGCGAAGGTCGCGAAGAGCACCGTCAGCCACAGCCAGGCCGCGATGCCGGCCTGGAAGGCGTAGGGCTCGCCGGACCCGCCGGCGCGCAGCGCGAGTACCGTGACCAGCAGGGCCACAACCTCGGTCACGAAGATGACCGGGTTGCGGACCAGGTGGCGCGGATTGAGCTTGCGCACCGCATCGATCGCGGCGCGCCCCAGGATGCGCCGGTCGGCGAGCGTGGCGCGCCGCGATGCGCGCCTGCCGCCGCCCTGGGCCTGGGTGGATGTGAAGGCGTCCATGGTTCGGAACCTCAGAAGATGCGGCCGGCGGCGAGCACGAAATGCTCGGCGAGCGGCCCGAGGGCGAGGGCGGGCATGAATTGCAGCCCGCCGAGGATCAGGATCACGCCGGCCAGCAGCCCGGCGAAGAGCGGCCCATGGGTGGGGAAGGTGCCGGCGGAGTCCGCGAGCTTCGGCTTGGCGGCGAGGCTGCCCGCGATCGCCATGACCGGCACGACATAGGCGAAGCGGCCGAGCAGCATCGCGATGCCGAGCGTCGTATCGAGCCAGGGCGTATCCGCCGTCAGCCCGCCGAAGGCCGAGCCATTGTTCCCCGCGGCCGAGGTGAAGGCGTAGAGCATCTCGGTCAGCCCGTGCGGTCCCGCGGAGGGGATCGACGCCACCGCGGCCGGCAGCACCAGCGAGACGGCGGTGAAGCCGAGGATCGTCGCCGGCAGCACCAGCACGGCGAGCATGGCGAGCTTCACCTCCTTCGCCTGCACCTTCTTGCCGAGGTATTCGGGCGTGCGCCCGACCATCAGCCCGGCGACGAAGACGGCGAGCAGCGCGAAGACCAGGATGCCGTAGAGGCCCGAACCGACGCCGCCCGGCAGCACCTCGCCGAGTTGGATGAGGAAGAGCGGCACGGCGCCCCCGAGCGGGGTGAAGCTGTCGAACATCGCGTTGACCGCGCCGTTCGAGGCACCCGTGGTGGTGGCGGTGAACAGGGCGACGAGGGCCTGGCCGAAGCGGACTTCCTTGCCTTCCATGTTGCCTTGGGCGGGATCGAGGCCGGCGGCGATGTGCAGCGGATTGCCACCCGCTTCTGCCGCATAGACCAGCGCCGTAGCGATCAGCACGTAGCCCAGCATGACGGCGAGCAGCGCGCGGCCCTGTCGGACCTGCCCCACCATGTGCCCGAAGGTGAGCGCCAGCGCGAAGGGAATCACCTGGTGCGACCAGATCTGCAGCGCGGTGGCGAGCGCCGACGGTCCCTCGAAGGGATGCGCCGAATTCACGCCGAAGAATCCGCCGCCATTGGTGCCGAGATGCTTGATCGCGACCTGGAAGGCGACGGGGCCGAGCGCGATGGTCTGCTGCGCGCCTTCGAGCGTCGTCGCCTCTGCATAGGGCGCGAGCGTCTGTGGCATGCCGATCGCGACGAAGGCGAAGCCGACGACGATCGCCAGTGGCAGGAGCAGGTAGAGCGTGATTCGGGTGAAGTCGGCCCAGAAATTCCCGAGCTCCTTCAGCCCACCCGCCGCGAAGGCGCGGCAGAAGGCCAGCGCGAGGGAGATGCCCGTCGCCGCGGACAGGAAGTTCTGCACCGTCAGCCCGGCCATCTGGCTGAGGTAGGACATTGCCGCCTCGCCGCTATAGGCCTGCCAGTTGGTGTTGGTGACGAAGCTGACCGCGGTGTTGAAGGCGAGCCAGGGGGTGAGCCCGTCGAAGCCCTGCGGATTGAAGGGCAGCATGCCCTGCAGGCGCAGCAGCGCGTAGAGCACGGCGAAGCCTGCGGCATTCGCGGCGAGCATGGCCAGCGTATAGCCGCGCCAGCCCATCCCCTTGGCGGGGTCGATGCCGGCGATCGCGTAGATCGTGCGTTCGATGCGGGCGAGGAAGGTGACGCGCCCCGCTGCCACGGCGGCGATGTAGCGTCCCAGCGGGATCGCCGCGGCGACCGTCACGGCGAGGACGAGCGCGATCTGTGCCCAACCTGTTGCTGTCATGATGTCAGAGATCCTCGGGGCGCAGCAGCGCCCACAGCAGGTAGAAGAGGAGGCCGGCCGCGACCGCGCCGGCGAGGAGAAGGTCGGCCATGGCGCTCACACGCGCTCGCAGCCGGCGGCATAGGCCGCCAGCAGCGCGAAGGCGCCGAGGCCGAGGCCGAGGAGAAGAATGTCGAGCATGGCGGTTCCTGGATCAGGTCCGCCGGACCACTAGGCCCTTGCCGCGCAAAGCCTCCATGCGCGATCGGGCGGTGCCGCATAAAGACGGCGTAAAGACGCGCGCGCGGCGCCGGCGCCCCTGCTAATCCTGCACGCCATGACGGCTGAACCCCCGCGCCCGGACCCCGATGCCCTGCTCGCCATGGCCGAGCGGGAGGGGCGGGGGCGCCTGAAGGTCTTCCTCGGCGCGGCGCCGGGCGTGGGCAAGACCTGGGAGATGCTGGCCGAGGGCCGCCGCCGCGCGGCCGGCGGCGCCGACGTGCTGATCGGCATCGTCGAGACGCATGGCCGCGCCGAGACCCAGGCGGCGATCGGCACGCTGCCGATCCTGCCGCGGGCGCGGCTCGACTATCGCGGCCAGGTGCTGGAGGAATTCGACCTCGACGCCGCGCTCGCCCGACGCCCGGCGATCCTGCTGCTCGATGAGCTCGCCCACACCAACGCGCCGGGCAGTCGCCACGCCAAGCGCTGGCAGGATGTCGAGGAACTGCGCGCCGCTGGCATCGAGGTCTGGACCGCGATGAATGTCCAGCACCTGGAAAGCCTGTCCGAGGCGGTGGCGCGCATCACCGGCGTGCGCGTGGCCGAGACGGTGCCCGACCGCGTGCTGGCTGAGGCCGATGCGGTCGAGCTGATCGACATCCCGCCCGCCGAGCTGATCGAGCGCATGCGCCAGGGCCGCATCTACCGTCCCGACCAGGCGACGCGCGCGCTGCGCGGCTTCTTCCGCGAAGGCAACCTCGCGGCGCTGCGCGAACTCGCGCTGCGCCGGACTGCCGAGCGTGTCGATGCCGACGTCACCGGCTATATGCGCGCCAATGCCATCGAGGGGCCCTGGCCGGCCGGCGACCGCGTCATGGCCCTGGTGGGCGGCGATGCGGCGGCCGAGACGGTGGTGCGGGAGGCGCGGCGCATCGCCGATGCGCTGAAGGCGCCGCTGCTCGCCCTGCATGTGGAGCGCGCCGGCGTGCCGCAGGATGGCGATCCGGATGCGGCGCTGCGGCTGGCCGAACGGCTCGGCGCGGCAACCGAGACCGTGGTCGCGGCCGATCTGCCCGCTGCCGTCCTGGCCCAGGCGCGGATGCGCAATGTCACGCACCTGGTCATCGGGCGCGGGCGGCCGTCACCGTGGCGGCGCCTGACCGGACGCAGCCTCGCCGCGGGATTGCTGCGCCGTGCGACCGACTTCACGCTGCATCTGGTGCCCGACGCCACCGCCGCCCCGCCGGGGGCGCCGCGACCACGGGGGCGCTTGCCGGCCTGGCTGCCCTGGATCGCCACGCCGCTGCTGATCGCTGCGGCCACCTTGATCGGGGCTGCGCTGGACGGCACGGTGCCCGAGGCCTCGCTCGGCATGGTCTATCTGGTGCCGATCGTGGGTGCGGCGGTCGCCTTTGGACCGCTGCAGGGCCTGATGGCCGCGGCGCTGGCCTTCCTGGCCTGGAACTACCTGTTCCTGCCGCCGCGCTACACCCTCGTCATCGCGGGGCCCCAGGATGTGGTCGGCGTGGTCGTCTTCGCGCTGGTCGCGCTCCTGCTGACGGGAACGACGGGCGGGCTCGGGCGGTCGGTGCGGGCGGCGCAGGCGCGCCTGCTCGGGCTGCGGCGGCTGGTGGAATTCAGCCGCCGCCTCGGCGCGCCGGGGGAGCCGGGCGACATCGTGCAGGCGATTGCCGAGGAGGCGTCCCGGCTCTCCGGCGGTGCCGCCTGCGTGCTGCTGCCGCTGCCGCCGGCACCGGGCGAGTCCGTACCGGAACCCGTGCTGCGTTCCGCCGTGCCGATCGACGCCGAACCCGACGAGGCGGCGATGGCCGTGGCCCGATGGGCGATGGCCCATGGCCGCGCCGCGGGGCGTGGCACCGGCACGCTGCCGGCCTCGGCCTGGCAGTTCCGGCCCATGCGCACGGCGAAAGGCATCGCCGGGCTGGTCGGGCTGCGCCTGCGCGCGGATCTGCCCGCCGATACCGACCGCGCGCTCGACGCGCTGCTCGACCAGGGCGCGATCGCGCTGGAACGGGCCGAACTGATGGAAGCCCAGGCGCGCACCGTCGCGCGCGGCGAGACGGAGGCGCTGCGCACCGCGCTGCTCACCTCCCTCGGGCATGACCTGCGCACGCCGCTGACCTCGATCCGCGGCGCCATCGCGACGTTGCGCCGGGCGGGGTCGGAGATGGACCCGGCGACGCGTGACGACCTGCTGGCGACCGCGGAGGAGGAGACCGACCGGCTGTCGCGCTGGATCGCGAACATCCTCGACATGGTGCGCATCGAGCACGGTCAGGTCGCGCCGCGCCGCGAAACGGTGGACATCGCCGAGGCGATCGAGGCCGCGATGCGGCGCGGGCAGGGCACGGCGGTCTTGCTCGACCTTGCGCCCGATCTGGTGGCGCCGCGGCTCGATCCTGTCCTGCTCGACCAGGTGCTCGCCAATCTGCTCGACAATGCGCGGAAATTCTCCGGTCCCTCCGGCACGGTCGCGGCGCGCGCGGCGCGGGAGGGGCCGGACATCGTCATCCGCATCGAGGATGATGGGCCGGGCATCGCGACGACGGACCTGCACCGCATCTTCGATCCCTTCTTCCGGGCCACGCGCACCGACCGGGTCGTCGCGGGCAGCGGCCTCGGCCTCGCGATCGCGCGCGGGCTGGTGCATGCGATGGGCGGGCGCATCGCGGCGGAAAGCCCGATCGCACCGAATGGCCGGGGCACCCGCATGACGCTGCGCTTTCCCGCGACATGACCGATC
This sequence comes from Roseomonas alba, assembly GCF_019430885.1. Taxonomy (GTDB): domain Bacteria; phylum Pseudomonadota; class Alphaproteobacteria; order Acetobacterales; family Acetobacteraceae; genus Neoroseomonas; species Neoroseomonas alba. The sequence continues at coordinate 16,896 of NZ_JAHYBZ010000019.1, forward strand.
CGACGCGCCCCCGCATCCTCGTCATCGACGACGAGCCGCAGATCCATCGCTTCCTCGGGCCCGCGCTCGACGCCGCGGGCTATGCGCCGCTGCGCGCCGAGACGGCGGCGGAAGGGCTGCGCCAGGCGGCGGAGCGCAGCCCCGCGCTGGTGCTGCTCGATCTTGGCCTGCCCGATCTGGACGGCCAGGCGGTGATCGCGCGGCTGCGCGGCTTCAGCGCGGTGCCGGTGGTCATCATCTCGGCCCGCGACCAGGAAGTGGAGAAGGTCGCGGCGCTCGATGCCGGGGCTGACGACTATGTGGAGAAGCCCTTCGCACTCGGCGAGCTGCTCGCGCGCATCCGGGCGCTGCTGCGGCGTGGCGCGCGGCGCGGCGTGGAGGAGGCACCCGCCGTGCTGCGCTTCGGGCCGCTCGAGGTGGATCTGGCGCGTCGCCTGGCGCGGCTTGACGGTGCTGATCCGCTGAAGCTGACGCCCCGCGAATGGGACCTGCTCGCCGCTCTGGCACGCGCCGGCGACGGGCGCGTCATCACCCAGCGGCAGTTGCTGCATGCCGTCTGGGGGCCGGCGCATGCCGAGGACGCGCAGTATCTGCGCGTCTATATCGGGCATCTGCGGCAGAAGCTGGGGCCGGCGGCCCGGCTGATCCGCACCGAGCCCGGTGTCGGCTACCGGTTCGGCGAGGAGGAGTAGGGCGCGCGGGTTGCCACGTCCCTCCCATTCCGCCTGGCGCGATTCAAATCAGGCCGAAGGCGCGGCCCGCGGCCTCGACATGCAGGCGGCGCACGACCACCGTATCGGCCAGGTGGTGGTCGAGCTTGGCCGTGCGGAAGTGATCCGCCAGCCGCGGCGGCGCGGCGCTGAGGCCGCGGATATTGCCGTTGCCCGTCTGCGCGACGAGATCGAAGTAGCCGCGGCCGGTCCGCTGGGCCAGGGCGGCCAGCGCCGCATTGAAATCGAGATGCATCGCGTTCTGCGCATCCTCCGAGAGGATGAACGGCCCGATCAGCTTCTGCGCCTGTTCCGCGGTCACCGTCGTGCCCTCCATGACGATGCGCGCGACATACCGGGCAGCGAAGGGACGCGGCGCCAGGGTCGTGAGGTTGACGCCCTTCAGGGCAACGCGGCAATGGGCGTCGTCCAGGTCGGACAGGAATTCCTCATAGATCCCAATGAGCCATTCCACATAGGTCTTGGGGACGACCTTCTCCTGCTTGATGGCGTTCCGGTAGTAGTAGCCGAGCTCAAGGTCCACCTGGCCGAATGCGAAGATCGCATGGGTGGCGGATGGCAGCGTGCGCCGGATGGTTTCCTTCACCTTCAACTTCGTCTGGCCGGGGCGGAATCCGGCGACCGAGGCACCGGGGATATGCTGGCCCGTGATCCGGTACGGCGGCGGGGAGGCCAGGCCCAGGCGCCCGGCGAAGAAGGGAACCTCGAAGAAGAACGCGCTATGGGAATCACCGAAGACGGAAATGGTGGTCGGCATTGACATCAGGTGCTCTGTCCCGGCCCGAGGTGGTGGGGCCCGATCCTAGAGCGCATTGCGCATGACCGAAATCGGCCGACGGCAGGACGTCCCTCGGAGGAGAGTCGGTCGCGGGCCAAGTCGCGCGGCATCCGCGCCGGCTATCGATCGGCCGCGTTGACCGGCGTCGCGGTGTGGGTGGTCGTGCCGCCCTGCCACGATGCGCCGGGCCGGCGAGGTCGACGCATCACTGCCGCCCGCGCTGCCTCTGACCCTGCGCCCCGCCCCAGCCGGACCGCTGTACGCGGCGGCGCCTCACCTCCACGCGCAGCCCGGCGGGATCGCCCAGCAGCGCCACCAGCGCGTCGAGCTGCGCCTGTTCAATGCCGATGCCGCCGGCGCTGGTCCGCGCACCCCGCTTCCTGCCGTGCAGCAGCACGGGCCGATCGCCATCCACGGGCATCAGCAGCAGCGCACGCGTCCCCAGAGCGTCCCGCAGCGTGCGCGCCAGCCGTCCGTCCCCTGTGCCGAAGGCGTCTTCCGCATCCAGATCGGCCGCGCAGGCGACCCGGAAGATGCCGCTGCCAGGGAGCGGCGGAGGCAGGCTCCGCATGTCCTTCGGCGGGTCCCAGCTCGCCCCGCAGGGGCCGAAGGCCACACCGTCGCCGCGCCACAGCGTCACGCGCGGCGTATCCTGCCCGGGCGCGGGCTCGACGACGAGGCGCGTGCCATCCGCCCGCACCCAGTTCGGGTCGCGCGCGCCGCGCAGCCGCCGCCACGCCAGCAGGACGAAGAAGGCGCCGCCCAGCAGGAAGAGGATGCCGAGGATCATCGCGGCGTCACCGGCGTCTTCTCGCCGGGCGAGGGCGCCGTGCGGGGCAGGGTGGGCAGCACCGTCGGGACCTGCCGCAGTCGCTCCATCGCCTCCAGCCGCACGCGGGAGGCGCTGTCCGGCGCGGCCACCGCACTCGGCGCCCAGTAGCGCACGCCATTGGATGGCGGCGGCGCCCGCATCGCCTCGGCAGCGGCCGCGACGAAGGCGCGGTCGGTCTCGGCGCGGTTCCAATGCCCGACCGCGACCAGCAGCCCGCCCACGAAGACCAGCGCGGCGCCGGCGATCAGATAGAGCCGTGCCCGGGAGAGGGCCTCGTTCATGGCCGGCGCTCCGATGGCTGGCCGAGGCGCCGGGCCAGCGCCTCGGCCTCGCCCGCCGCCGCATCGCGCCCGGTGGCGAGTGCCCCGATCAGCCGGGGCAGGTCGTGCCCCAGCACCTGGCGGGCTTCGCCTTCGGGGGCGGTGGCGCCGGCCTCGACCAGCGCGCGCGCCGCCGCCTTCTCACGTGGGGACATGCGGTCCGCCGCGCCGGACAGTTCGGACAGCAGCAGCGGCAGCAGCGCGGTCTGCAACGCCGCCCGGTCGGATGGCGGCAGCGCCGAGGGTTGCAGGACCGTGGGCGCCTGTTTTGGCGCGCTGTCCCGCATCATCCAGGCATCGAGGGTGCGCCCCGGCGCACCGCCCAGGATGAAGCCGGCCGTCCCGCCGACCAGCGGCGCCGCGACGACGGCGAGCCAATAGCCGTCGCCGCTCGGCGTCATGAAGACGCCGATCGCGGTGAAGAACAGGCCGGAGAACAACAGCGCGAGCACCACGCGCCGCGGCATGTCCTCGAAGAGTGTGGTCGCGCCCATGGCTCAGCCTCCCGAGGAATAGGCGCTGCCGGTGGAGCCGAACCCGGCGCGGGAGATGGAGGAGGCGGGGCGCGAGATGCTCGTCCCCGAGGTCCGGGCGCTGGTGCCGCCGGAATAGGACGCCATGCGGCTCGCTGCCCCGAGCCGGCGCGTGCTGCTGTCCCAGGCCTGCAGGGGCCCGGTCCCGGTGGCGGGACGATAGGCCGCGGTCGGCCGACGATCCCCGGTCCAGGTCCACCCCTGGTAGCGCGGTCCGATGCCGCCGGCGTAGCTGCTCCGGTAGCCGGAATTGTAGCCGATCCACCAGGCGGGATGCACCCCGCCGCCGGATCCGGTCCCGCCTGTCGTGCCCGGGCCGGTGGAGCCCTGTTGCGGCGCCGTGGCCACCGCCATGGTCAGGGCACTCTCGGGCAGTTCGACCTCGAGGCATTGCGACCAACTGGCCTTGCAGGCCTCCTCGGTCGCGAAGCGGTTCGGCAGCGGCGCGTCCGACCGTTCGCAGGATTGCCACTCGGCGCCGCAACTCGCCTCGTCCGGATAGATCGGGGCGAGGTGGTAATAGGCGTATTGCGTCGCGGCCGGCGATCGCGCTGTTGCGGCGAGAGCCGGTCCCGGCACATTGCGCGGCGCATTCTGCGTCAGCAGGGTGCCCGTTGCCGGCCGCACCGGTTCCGACAGCGCCCAATATTGCGCCGACCGGTCGCGCAGCACGGGCTGCAGGATCTGTGGATTGCCGGGGCTCGGCACCCAGCCGGCGAGGGCCGGGCGCCAGTTCGGACCCGTCGCGGCGAGCGTTTCGCCCTCGCAGGCGTCGCGGCCGAAGGTCGCCTCGCAGGCCGCGATGGTGCGGAACTGCGGGCGGTCGGCGGTCTGCTCCCGCGCGATCACCTGTTCCAGCACGTCGCAGCGCGCCGGGTCCTCGCCGAGGCGCCGATGCGCCGCGCGGCAGGCATCGAGCCGTGCCTCGGTCTGCCCGGGCAGGTCCGGCGGCGCGTCGTCGCACCCCGTCACCCCGAGCCCGATGGTGACGAGGGCGGCCGCGCGGACGGTGCGGGATCGGCGCCGCACCGGTGCCTCAGCCCGACATGACGGCATTGTTGAGAATCCCGGTGCCGATCTGGATGAAGGCGATGAAGACGGCGGCACCGCCCACCTCATTCGCGTCGATCTCGCGCTTCAACCGCCCTTCGAGCAGCGTCGTCAGCACCAGATGCGCGACGAGCTGCACGGCAACGGCGACGACGCACCAGATGGCCTGATCGAGCGGGCTCGCGGCCGTGCGTGCGACGGCGGCGATCGGCAGGACCATCCCCACCGCCTTGCCGCCGAAGGCGAGGGCGCAGGGCGTGTTCCCCGCCCGCAACAGGGTCAGTTCCGAATGCGGCGTGATCATCGAGACCACGACGAGCCCTGCCACCCAGAACACCACGCCCAGCGAGAAGGCGATGAGGAAGCTCAGGAAGGTCGAGGGGAAGACGGCGAGGATCTCGGCGGGGGTCATGCGATGCGTCCCGGTTCTTGGCGCGTCATCCGCGCAGGATGTGGGGCACGAAGCGCGCGGCGGGTCCCGTCACCGGGCCGCGGGATTCGCGAAAGGAAAGCCCGGCCGGCTGCCCGCCGATCATCCAGACCGAGGCGGCACAATGCACGTTGCCCCGCGGCGTGGCGAAGACGGGCAGGGGGCAATGGGCCTGATACAGCAGCGGGCCGACCTCCTCCTCCGGCACCGGGCCGATCGGCTGGCCGGGAAGCGTGACATGCTCGCCATCCCAGCCGCGGCGCGGCTTCGCGACCATCTCGCCCTGCGGCGGGCGGTCGAGGAAGGTCGGCAGCAGGTTCGCCGTGTTGGGGAACATGTGCCAGAGCAGCGCCATCATGGTCTTGTCGGCGAGCAGCCGCACCCAGGCCCCGGGATAGATCCGCGTGCGGGATCGCGGGAGGACCTCGATGTTCGGCTCCTCCTCCATCCAGTCCCAGGGGTAGATCTTCATCAGCGCGTCGAGCGGCTCGTCGCGGTCGTCGGTGAAGCGCAGCGCCTCCATGTCCCAGCCGATCTGCCCGATCGAGCAGATGCGCGCGCTGCGGTTCGTCTCCGCGGCGACCTCGGCGAGGTATTCCGCGTCGAAGCGTTCGGTCGTGTCGGCCGGCAACCCGTTGGGCAGGGTCTCCCCGCCGCAGGCGATGGCGAAGCGTGACGGCAGCCCGACCTTGGGCATGTGCTCGACCAGCTTCTCGTAGATCAGGTTCTCCTGGCTGTCGGATTTGCGGCCGGAATCCGATTGCCAGGATTCGAACCATTCCCACTGCACGAAGGACGCCTCGGCCAGGCCGAAGGGGGAATCCGCCTCGTAGTCCAGCAGCATCGGCGTACCGTCGGCGGCGAAGGTGAAGTCCATCCGCCCGTAGAGCGGCGCATCCTTGGCCCGCCAGGATTGCGCGATCGCCGCCTGCATGGCGCGGCTGCGGATGCCGAAATAGGCGTAGTCGCCGGAGGCGACGAGTTCCTCGACCGCCTTGTAGCAGCGCTGCTGTACGCCGGTCGCGGCATTGAGCAGCGCCTCGGCCGCATCGGCGTCAATGACATAGGCGGCGTCCGTCACCCACCAGGGCTCGCCATCTGGGTTCGGCCCGTCGAGGGTGAGTTCGCGCAGGCGATGGAGGAACAGCGCCGGGGTCTGCACCGGCTCGCGCCGGAAGGGCGGATAGGCCATGGCGTGCGGCTACAGGATCACGTGAGGCACGAAGCGGTCCTCGAAGGTCGTCACCCTGTCATCCCCCTCCCGGATGCCGAGGCCGGCGGGTTCGTCGCCGACCATCCACACGCCCATGACCGGATAGGCGAGGCCCTGTGGCGTCGCATGCCCCGGCAAGGGTGCCCATTGTTGCCAGATCGTAGGGGACGGAGGCAAACCCTCGGCAATCTCGGTCGATTCATCGGCTCCGGTGCCGTCCACCGTCATCCCCCATCCTTCGAGCCCCAGCGCCGGCTTGCCGATCGCCGGCCCCGCGATCGCCGCGCGATCGAGCGAGGCGGGCAGGAGCAGAGGATGCCCCGGGAACATCTCCCACAACGTGACGAGGATCGCCTTGCTCGCATGCAGCATGCGCCGCGCCGGCTCGATCCAGCGCGTGCGGCCGATCGGCAGCAGCGGGCCGCCTTCCTCGATGTCCAGCCAGTCCCAGGGATAGAGCTTGAAACAGGCTTCGAGCGGCGTGCCGTCCGGCGTGACGAAACCGGTCTCCGCCTGCCAGGAGATGTCGTCCACCGGCATGAACGCCGCCTCGAACCCCGCTGCGCGTGCGGTCGCCATCAGATAGGCGACCTGGGCGATTTCGTCCTCGCGCTGGCGCTCGGCGGCGAAGTGGATGCGCGGCGGCAGGCGCATCTGCCCCCAACGCGCGACCAGCAGGTCGTCGATGGCGTTCCACTGGTCGCTGCCGGGCCGCGTGTCCGGACCGGGCTCGGTCTCCTCGAACCAGGCGAGCTGTACCGCCGCCGCCTCCAGCAGCGCGGCCGGCGTCTCGGCATTGAACTCGAACAGCTTCACCGATCCGTCCGCGCCGAGCCGGAAATCAAAGCGGCCATAGAGCGACGGTTCGCCGAGGCGATGGGATTCCTCCACCAATGCGGCGAGGCGTGGCGTGAAGCCGAAGGCGGCATAGTCGCCGCGTGCGACGACGCGGTCGACGGCGGCGGCGATCATGCCATTCAGTTCCCGCGCGGCGGTTTCCATGGCCGCTACGGCCTCCGGCGTCAGCGCGTAGCAGGCGTCGCGCGTCCAGTATTCGCGCTCCTCCGGCGAGTGGAAGACGAAGCCGAGCGCTTCCGACCGGATCGGGAAGGTGTCGTCCCGGCGCAGCATCCGGCGGGCGATGGCGGGTGGGGTAGGGGTCATGGGTGGAACGAGTATAGGGGCCGTATGGCACGGCCTGCACAGGCACCCTTGCGGTTGCCGCCGCGGCGCGCATCAATCCGGGCATGGAAACGCTCATGGAACTGGCCGCAACGCTCGGCCCTCGCCACTGCCTCACGGCTTCAGACGACATCGCGCCCTATGCGGTCGATTGGCGCGGCCAGTGGAAGGGCATGCCCGCCGCGGTGCTGCGGCCGGGCACGACCGAGGAAGTCGCCGCGACCCTTCGCGCCTGCGCCGCCGCCGGCCTCGCCGTGGTGCCCGCCGGCGGGCGCACCGGTCTGTGCGGTGGGGCGGTGGTGCCGGCGAACGGGCCGCCTTCGGTCATCCTCAGCCTCGAACGGATGAACCGCATACGCGACGTCGATGCGCGGGACTTCTCGCTCGTCGCCGAGGCCGGCTGCATCGTCCAGAACGTCCAGCAGGCCGCCGCCGCCGTCGACCGTCTGTTCCCGCTCTCCTGGGGCGCGCAGGGCTCGGCCATGGTCGGCGGCGCGCTGTCCACCAATGCCGGGGGCATCCGCACCCTGCGCTGGGGCAATGCGCGCGACCTCGTCCTCGGCCTCGAGGTCGTGCTGCCCGATGGTCGCGTGCTCAACGACCTCCGCCGCGTGCGCAAGGACAATTCCGGCTACGCCCTGCGCCACCTCTTCCTGGGCGGGGAGGGGACGCTCGGCGTCATCACCGCCGCCGCGCTGCGCCTGGTCCCGGCGCTGAAGCGCGTCGAGACCGCCTTCGTCGCCGTGCCCTCGCCCGAGGCCGCGCTGAACCTCTTCTCCCGTGTCATGGGGAGCGGGGCTGAGGTCATCGCCTTCGAACTCATCATCGGCACCTGCATGGAGATCATGAGTCGCAACGCCGTCGGCATCCGCATTCCATTGCCGCTCGGCAGCCCCTGGTATGTCATGGTGGAACTTGCCGCCGCGCACCCCTCCGTGCCGCTGCGCGAGATGCTGGAGGACACGCTCGCGGCGGGGGCGGAGGCCGAGGAAGTGCTCGACGCCGCCATCGCCGACAACGAGGCCCAGCGCGCCATGATCTGGCGCATCCGCGAGGACTGGCCCGATTCCGGCCGGCGCGAAGCACCCTGCATCAACACCGACACCTCGGTGCCGGTCTCCGCCGTGCCGACCTTCTGCGCGCGGGTGGAAGCGGTGCTCGCGGAGCGCTGGCCGGAGGGACGCCTGATCGCCATCGGCCATGCCGGCGACGGCAACATCCATGTCAGCCTGATGGCGCCGACCGGCACGCCCTACGAAGCCTGGTCGGCCCGTGCGCGCGACGCTGAGGCGATCGTCAATGCCATCGCCGTGGAACTCGGCGGCTCCTTCTCGGCCGAGCACGGCATCGGCCAGTCCAAGCGCCATGCCATGGTGACGCACAAGGACGGCGTGGCGCTTGACCTGATGCGGGCGATCAAGGCGGTGATCGACCCGCGGGGGATGATGAACCCGGGCAAGATGCTGCCGTAGCGCATCGCACGCTTACGCTCGGTCGGCGCCGGCCTGCGCGTCCGCCTGGCCATCCAGCGACAGGAGCTGGATGGATGGGTGGCCAGGTGGGCGCGCAGGCCGGTGTTGCTCGATCGAGGAATGCGCCGGCCCGCCGTCCCGGCGTGGGCGGCTGGCAAGTCGGCGCGGGTTTCCTTCGGCCGAATGTCATGTCCGGATCATTGAATTGCCGACCTCGTTTGCTACCATCTCGTGCATGACAATTTATTGATAAGGCCGGTCCGGGATGAGTGGAACGCTCTTTGCTAATGTCGACAATTCGACCTTCCTCGACCTCACCGCCTATGAGCTGACGTCCGACGCGAATGTCGTGACCCTCGCCTCGATCAGCGGCACGAGCCTCTCGCCGGACCAGCTGACCGAGGTCGCGCAGGTCCTCAAGAGCGCCTTCTACGGCACCGCCGATGCCGAGGTGAGCGTCAGAGCCGCGAGCGGCGGGGACAGCATCACCATCGCTCTGGTACTGGATCGCGCGAATGACCCCGATGCGCTGCTCTCCGGGAACTGGGCCGCGCGGCAGGCGGCGCTGGCCGACCAGCCGAGTGTCGCCAGCCTCTACGGTGCCGATCCCGCCACCTACCAGGCGGTAGTCGACGCCGTGACCGGCGCGGGTGCGCTGGACGGCTTGACCGGCACGGCGCTGCTCACGGATGGCGTCTATGTCTCCTCGGCGGAGTCGCGCACCGTCTGGCTGACCGTCACCGCCGACGAGTTCGCCGCGCTGTTCGACACCCAGCTGCTGACGGTCAGCGTGGATGGCGAACCGTCCTTCCTTGCCTGGGCGGGCTCGCTGAGCCTGCCCACCGACATCGCCGGGAGCGTCGCCGGCCTGTGGGTGGACCAGGCCATGGCCCCGGAATACACCGAGGTCGATATCGACGACGCGGTGGACCCGGCGACGCTCGGTTCCGGGGCGCTCGGCGTCGGCAACGGGGCGACGACGGACGCGCTCTACACGCCGGATGCCATCGCCCGGCTCTACGATTTCCCGCTCTCCGAAGCCTATGAAGCCGTGGCCGCCGGCACCGCGACGGACTGGCAGAGGATGGTCGCGAGCCTGTCCTCGCCGACCGTGGGCCTGGTGGAAGGCACCACCGCGGATGCGCTGAAGGGCTATCTGAACGACTACCGCGCCATGCTGAACCTGCCCGCCTATGGGGCAGCGGACACGGATGGCTTCGCGGCGGTGGACCTCGTCAACCTCGCCGGATCGGACACCGTCCCGGCGAACGCGACCTCGGGCGAGACCACGCTCGATGTGTCGATCATCGCGACGGCCGCGCCGAACAGCTCGCAGGTCCTCTACGGCTATTCCGGGCAGACCACCTACACCGGGTACCAGTCAGCGATCTTCGATGCGGAGAATGCGCCGTCGATCCTGACCTCCTCCTACTCGGACCACATCCGGCCGACGCCGGATTCACCCTTCGCCTGGGCCTATGAGCAGCTCTTCGTTGATGCGCAGCTGCGCAATATCACGGCGCTGATGTCCTCGGGCGACGGCGGATCGAGCGCCCAGTACGCCACCGGCAACACGCTCGTGCACAGCTCGCACGCCGTCGGCTCGGCGATCATCGTCGGCGGCAGCTCGCTGTCGACCTTCGGCACGGCCCTCACGGACACGACGCTCGAGGCCGTGCTCTCGAATGCGCAGGCGAACGATCTCGCCACGCTGCTGCAATTGGTCGCGGGCGGGCTGGCGATCGCGCCGGCGCATCTGGACGCCACCGACCTCGCGCTGTTCGTCGAGACAGTCTGGTACGATTACAGGCTCGAGCAGAAGACCGACGGGACCTATGAGATGGACCCGTCCTACCTGAAGAACGCGGCGAGCGGCGGTGGCATCGACACCGGGCAGCCCATCCCATCCTACCAGGCGGCGTTCGGTCTTCCCCTCGACGGACGCGGTATTCCCGATGTCTCAGCCGTGGCGGGCGGCAACACCTGGTACAAGATCCTCAATCCCGACTATGACGGGATCGGTTCCGAGCCGCTCACCGCGCCCGAAAGCGGCACCAGCGCGGCGGCCCCCTTGTGGGCGGCGCTGACGGCGCAGCTCGACGTCATCTTCCAGGACCAGGGCCTGCCCGAGCTCGGCTACTACAACGACTTGCTCTACATCGCCGCGGCCATCGCGCCCGGTTCGTTCAACGACGTCACGATCGGGCACAACACCGCCAGCTTCTTCTACTACCATGAGGATTCGGAGGGAGCGCCGAACGGCAATCCCGACTACGCCTTCATCGCCAAGTCTTCCGGTGGCGAGGCCTACATCTTCGCCACGGGCCTCGGCTACCCGGCGATCGAGGGGTATGATCTGACGACCGGCCTCGGCACGCCGAACGGGCTCTTGCTCGCGCGCGCCCTGACTGCCATCGCCCATGCGCAGATGGGCAACCAGGTCCAGCCCGACGTGGTCAGCGGCCTCAACGCCACCACGGCGGCGAGCGGTGCGGACCAGGCGCTGCTGGTGCAGGTGGCCGGGCCGCTGGGCCGCTACCAGGTCACGCTCGGCGACCAGGTCGTCGCCGGCAGCACCGACGGCGAGGGCCTCGTGTCCGGTGACGCGGTCGTGCAGAAGATGCTGCAGTCCGACTTCGATGCCACGCTGGTGCAACTGCTGGACGGCGCATCGCATGTCGCGTCGAGCACGGTCGCGGTCACGGAGGGCGACGCGATCGGCGCGAGCATGGGGGACACGGCGCTGGGGCTCTACCAGGCCGGGCTGACCGCCGGCTTTGGCTTCGTCTCCTTCGGCGGAGACGATGCCGGCGTGACGGTGGCACGGCCCGTCGCCATCGCCGAGACCCCCGGCGATGCGAATGGCCAGGACGTCGTCGTGCGAATGCGCCAGAGCGGCGCGCCCGACAGCACGCTGATGATCTACCGGGTCGACGACCTCTCCGGCACCGTGGACGGCCAGCGGCCGGGCGATGCGGGCTATGCCGCGGCTGCCGAGGCGGCGGCCTACACGCTGAAGGGCGGCGGTACCGTCATCGCCGGTCCCGGCTTCGGCAACTATGCCGAGGCGGTGCTGACGGAGGTCGACGATGGCGACATCCTGGCCATGCGCTTCTCGGCGACCTTTGAAGGCGTGACCGCCACCTACTGGGCCTTCGCCGAGGCCAATGAGACCGTCCCGGATGGCGGACACGCCACCCATATCTGGAACTACGGGCTGAACACCTGGGGGTGGGAGGACACCACCGCCGTGAATGGATCCGACTTCGACTACAACGACCTCATCGTGCAGTTCGACTTCACCAGCCTGACAGGCCACGACCTGATCGCCTGAGGGGCGTGTCCGGACGGCGCCATCCGGCGCGCGTGCCGTTGCGGAATCCTCCCGAGCATCCACCACGGCATCCATAGCGCATGCGCTGGGATGGTCGGCCGCGCACGGGTGCGGACCCGTTGCGCAATGCCGCCGGCGGGACCCTGGCGCACGGCGACGGGCCGCATGCCGCGTCCGGCGAGGATCGGGGCGATCGTCCGCGCTCATGGGCCGGACATGCCGAACTCATTGGCGCCCGCGGCGCCTTTGGCGCATGAACCCCGGCGAGAGAGGGAGCCCATCCATGGCCTATTTCCAGTCCAAGCCCGTCGCCGGCCGTCACTTCCTGCAGATCCCGGGCCCGACCAACGTGCCCGACCGCGTATTGCGGGCGATGGACAACCCGACCATGGACCATCGCGGCCCCGATTTCGGGAAGATGGGCAAGGCGCTGCTGGAAAAGGTCCGCCACGTCTTCAGGACCGAAGGCCCGGTCGTGATCTACCCCGCCTCCGGCACCGGGGCCTGGGAGGCGGCGCTGACCAACACCCTCTCGCCCGGCGATCGCGTGCTGATGTGCGAGACCGGCTGGTTCGCCCATCTGTGGCAGGAGATGTCGGGCCGCCTCGGCATCGTCACCGACCTGGTGAAGACCGACTGGCGCCGCGGTGCCGACGTTGCCCAGATCGAAGCCCGTCTGCGCGAGGACAAGACGCACGCCATCAAGGCCGTCTGCGTCGTCCACAACGAGACGAGCACCGGCTGCACCTCCCGCATCGACGAGGTGCGCAAGGCCATGGACGCCGCCGGCCATCCGGCGCTGCTGCTGGTCGACACCATCTCCTCGCTCGGGTCCATCGACTACCGCCACGACGAATGGGGCGTCGACGTCACCGTCGCCGGATCGCAGAAGGGGCTGATGCTGCCGCCTGGCCTGTCCTTCAACGCGATCTCGCAAAAGGCACTGAAGGCATCCGAGACCGCGAAGCTGCCGCGCAGCTTCTGGGACTGGAAGCCGATGCTGGCCGCCAATGCCACCGGCTACTTCCCCTACACCCCGGCGACCAACCTGCTCTATGGGCTGGACGCCGCGGTGGACATGCTGATGGAGGAAGGCCTCGACAACGTCTTTGCCCGCCATGACCGCCACGCGGAGGCGACGCGCCGCGCGGTGCGCCATTGGGGCTTCGAGACGCAGTGTGCCGAGCCGCGGCACTATTCCTCCTCGCTGACGGCGGTGCGCCTGCCGGAAGGCCATTCGGCGAATGCGCTGCGCGCCACGATCCTCGAGAAGTTCAACATGTCGCTCGGCAACGGGCTCGGGCAGCTCAACGACCGGGTCTTCCGCATCGGTCATCTCGGCGATTTCGGCGACCTGTCGCTGATCGGCACTCTGGGCGGGGTCGAGATGGGCCTGCGCACCGCCGGCGTGCCGCACAAGGCAGGTGGCGTGCAGGCGGCGATGGACTATCTGGCAGGCAATGCCTGAAGCCCGCCGTGGGGGAGGGGTGCCTCCCCCCGGCATCCGGCCGGGCCGCAGCGAACGCATGCGAGGAAACCGGCCATGACGCCCCAGGAATTCCGCACCAGCCTGACCGAGGCCTCACCGCCGGCAGGGCTGCCCGGGCCGCTGCTGGCCCTGTGGTGGGATGCCCGCGGCGATTGGGACCGCGCGCATGAGGCCGCCCAGGTCGGGGATGACGCCGACAGCGCCTGGGTCCACGCCTATCTGCACCGCAAGGAAGGCGGACGCTTCCGGAAACCTGTTGGCGGCGCTGGGGCTGACGTGATTCGCTTCGTGCTGATCGAAATGGAGCAGGCTGCGGATGTCGGCAGGTCAACCTGGTTTCTGGGATGTGCAGGATCGGCT
>NZ_JAHYBZ010000002.1 GCF_019430885.1 Roseomonas alba
GCCCGCGCCGGCCCCCGCCGCCACCCCGCCGGCCCCGGCGCCGGAGCCGCCCGCAACCCCGCCGGCCGCCGCACCGGCCGCGCCGCGCTGATCCGGCAAGGCGGGAGCCCATCGTGGACGACAGCCTGATCGCCACCACGCTGAACCGGGACCTGCTGGCGCAGGGCGTCGGCGGGCAGCTTGCGGTGCAGCATTGGGAACAGCTCACGCAGTATCTGCGGCGCGCGCTGTCCCCCCGGCACGCGGCCCTGTTCGCCGAGCCGAATCCGGACCCCGAAAAGGGCAGCATCGACTGGTATGCGCCCGGCACCGGGCCGGCCGTGCCGCTGACCGACCTCGACCCCGCGGCGCAGGACGCCGTGCGGGCCCAGCTCATGCCCATGGTCGCCGAGATCCAGGCGGCCGCCGAGACGCTGCACGCATCCAAGAGCGATGGCGACCGCTTCCTTGGCGAATTGCTGCGCCTGGCGCTGGAGATCCCGGACCCCTCCGCGATCCGCGTGCGGGACGGCGTGCCGGTGCTCGCCCCTTGGGGCCACACCCGCGCCGGGGCCGGTGCGGTGCGCGAGCTGCTCGTGAAGATGATGCCGCAGCCGGTCGCGCCGATGGCGATTGTCGGACCGCCCGCGGCGGCGGCGGCGGCGCGGGCGCGCATCTGGCCCTGGCTGCTGGCTTTCCTGCTGGCGCTGCTGGTGCTGCTGCTCGCGCTGTGGCTGCTGTGGCGCGATCCCTTCGGCTGGTTCGCGACACCGCAGGCGCAATGCGTGGCCCCGGAGGAACAGGTCGCGAGCCTCGATGTGTTGCGCGAGGAAGAGGCGCGCGAGGGTGCGCTGCGGGCCGAGCTGGCGCGCATCGTGGCCGAGGCGGGCGAGCGCCGCCTGCTCTGCCGCCCGCCCGAACCGCCACCCCCGCCGCCGCGCCCGCCCGAGCCGCCCCGGCCGCCGGAACCGCCGCCGCCGCCCCGGCAGCCCCCACCGCAACAGCCGCCGCCTGAGCCGCCGCGCAACCCGGACCTCGACCGCGCCGACCGGCAGGGCGCGCGGCGCGGGCGGACGCAGGTCATCCTGGCCTGGGACGACCGCAACGACCTCGACCTGGCGGTGATCTGCCCGAACGGACAGCGCATCGACTTCCGCAACCGCACGGCCTGCGGCGGGGCGCTCGACATCGACCGCAACGCCGCGGGCGGGCCGACGACGCGGACGCCGGTGGAGAACGTGGTGTTCGACCAGAACCCGGCGCCGGGCCGCTATCGCATCGTGGTCGACTATTTCGACCGGGTGGACCGGCCGACCACACCCTATCGCGTGACGGTGCGGCAGGAAGGGCAGCCGGATCGGGTCATCACCGGGACGGCGCGGGAAGGCGTGCGCGACCAGGTGGTTGGGGAGTTCACGGTGCCATGAACCGCCACTGTGGGCCGGAGAGGGGCGCCGCCCCTCTCCAGACCTCACCCCGCCAGGCCATGGCATGGCCTGGACCGCCGGCACCCGGTGTTGGGCGCGACGTGCGCCCTTCCTGCGCGAGTGCGGGTTCGGGCATCCATGCCGACCGTGGTGCAAAGCGCCAGGTTGAGGTCTCCAAAGGCCTTTCGGCCCTTGGCGGAGTGGTTCGAAGGGGCAGTGCCCCTCCGCTGGACCGTGGAGCGCGCGCATGCTTCGGCTGACCGCGACCCGCGCGCAGGATCTGCGCCCGCTGCTGCCGGCGCCGCCCGCCGAGGCGTTCGCCGCCCTGCAGGCCGAGGCATCGCGCCTGTCGCCCGCCCATGCCGCGCTGTTCGCCATCCCCGTCGCCGAGGATGGCGGCCTTGCCTGGGGTGCGGAAGGCGGGCGCATGGCGCGCTACGCCGATCTCGATGCCGCGTCCCGTGCGGCGCTGATGGCCGAGGCCGGCCGCATCCTGTCCGACCTGCGGCGGGAGGCGGAGCGCCAGGCTGCGCAGGGCGGCGGCGCCCTGGCGCGGCTATGGCCGGCGATCGCGGAGATCCCGTCCTTCGACCTGGTCTTCGCCGTGGATGGGCGGCCGGTGCTGGCCGGCTGGGGCCATGTCGGCGCGGCCGCGCCGGGGTCGCTCGGGTTGCTGGCGCGCTTCGACGATGGCGTGCGCTGGGCGCCGCCGCCGCGCCGGCCCTGGGGCGTGTGGCTCGCCGCCTTCGCGGCGCTGGCGCTGATCGCGCTGCTGGCGGGGCTGCTCGGGCCGATGCTGGCCTGGCGGTTCCTGACCCCGCCCGAGACGACCTGCGTCGCCGCGCAGGGCGACCTCGAAGCCCTGGCCAGGCTGGTGGATGCGGAGCGCAGCGAACGCGATCTGCGCACCGAGCTCGCGCGGCTGGAGGAGGATCTCGGCCGCCGGCGCCTGTCCTGCCCGATCCCGCGCGCGCCGGAACCGCCACCGCCGCCCGAGCCGCAGCGCCCGCCCGAACCGCAGCCCGAGCCGCCGCGGCAGGACCCGCTGCCCGAGCCTCCGCCGGAACCGCCCCCGCCGCCGCCCGAGCCGCCGCCGCGCCCGGAACCGCCGCCCACGCCGCCGCCGGGCACCCAGCCCTGCAACGTGGACACCCAGTCGGGCGGGGCGGGCGAGACGCGGACGCGCCACTTCCTCGGGCCGCAGGCCGGGCCGGTGACGGTGGATTACGACACCCAGACCGTGCCGGACAGCATCGAGGTCCGCTATCGCGGCCGCGTGTTGGCGCGCACGCCGGGCATGGTCAGCGGGCGCGGGCGGATCGGCTTCAACTGGCAGCCCCAGGGCAATGACTATGTCGTCGAGGTCGTGGTGATCGGACCCTTCGCGAATACCCGCTGGCGCTACCGCCTGAACTGCCCGGTGCGTTGATGCGGCACCGGGCCTGCAATGCCGGATTGGCGCGCTGCGCTGCGCTGCGGCACACTCCTCGGCGAGGATACCCATGTCCATGAGCAGCACGACCTTTGCCGGCCTGATCAGCCTGGTGCCGTCCTCCGGCATCCAGTTCCTCGACATCGACTTCGACATCGACCGGCTGCCGCGCGGCGCGCGCTCCTATTGGGAGGAGACGCTGCGCGAGCAAGTGGACCATGAGGGCAAGTCCCCCACCATCCTGCGCGTGCTGGAACCGGATGAGGACGGACAGCTCGCCGATCCGGTGACGCGGCAGGTGCCGCTGGCGGAGGAGACCTATTCCATCTCCCGCGCCCAGGCGATGGAACCCTTCCTGAACAAATGGGTGCCGCTGCCCTATTTCCGCGTCCATGCGCGCGGGGCGGATGGGAAGGAGGTCTATGACCGCGGCCCGTCCAACTGGGCGCGGGCCTATATCGCCGAGTTCCCGCAGCGCGACGCGGAAGGGCGGTCGCACCGGCTGGTGCTGGCCTTCGACACGGCGCTGATGCCGCGCGTGCCGGAACGGCCCTATGTCGCGCCGGCGCCGGAGGATTCCGCGCGCCAGCAGGAATTCGCTCCAGTCTTCAGCCATGCCGAGAACGCCTGGTTCCTCAACGAATCCTGGGTCGGGCAGTGGCTTGAGGAAGGCTTCCGGGAACTCCGCCAGGCGCAGCGCGGCGGGCGCGCCCTGCGCCCCGAGGACTTCCCCCACGTCGCCGAACACTGGGCGCGGTACCTGTCCTTCCTGGGCCTGCTGGAGGGCATCGGCATCCTGCCGCGGGTGCGGCTGGTGGATGTCGTGTCGGATAACCGCGGCTATGCGCCGATCAATGTCGATCTGGTGCTGGACGTCGGCAATGCGCGGACCTGCGGCCTGCTGGTCGAGGAAAGCCAGGACGCGCCGTCGCTGAACAATTCCTCGGTGCTGGCGCTGCGCGACCTGTCGCGGCCGGAACTGATCTATGCGCGGCCCTTCGAGAGCCGCGTGGAATTCGCGGTCGGTGCGTTCGGGCGCGATGCGATTTCGCGGCGGTCGGGGCGCGCGAATGCCTTCCGCTGGCCGTCCCCTGTGCGCGTGGGACCAGAGGCGATGCGGCTGGCGGCGGCGACGCAGGGCAATGAAGGCGCGACGGGGATTTCGAGCCCCAAGCGGTATCTGTGGGACCGCCGGCCGAATGTGCAGGGCTGGCGGTTTAACGGCCGCGCATCCGATGGCGTGACGACGGAACCGCCCGTGTCGGGTCCGTTCATGGCGCATGTGACCGAGACCGGCGAGGCGCTGCGCATGCTGCGCGGGCGCGGGCAGCCGGCGGTGCGGGCACGGTTCTCGCGGTCGTCGATGTATTCCTTCCTGCTGGCGGAACTGCTGATGCAGGCGGTCAGCCAGATCAACGCGCCGGCGACGCGCGCGGCGCGGCGCTTCGCCGATGTCCCGCGAAGGCTGCGCCGCGTAATCCTGACCCTGCCGCCGGCGATGCCTCTGGCGGAGCAGAAGATCCTGCGCGAGCGGGCGGAAGGTGCCATCAAGCTCGCCTGGGACCTGCTCGGCTGGACCGAGGCCGGGCAGGCGGCGCCGCCGGAACCGCGCGTGCTGCTGAACCTCGATGAGGCGACGGCGACCCAGGTGGTCTGGCTCTACACCGAGATCACCCAGCGCCTGCAGGGCGATGCGCAGGGGATGTTCGAACTCGCCGGCCGCGTGCGGCCGGAACGCGGGCCGAATCCCTGCCTGCGCGTGGCGTCCATCGACATCGGCGGCGGCACGACCGACCTGATGGTGGTGACGTGGAGCGTCGAGAACCGCGACACCATCGTCCCGCGCCAGGAATTCCGCGAAGGCTTCAAGATCGCCGGCGACGAGGTGCTGGAAGGGCTGATCACGCACATCGTCCTGCCGCAGGTGGCCGATGCGCTGCGGACCGCCGGCATGTCGGACCCCAACGCCTTCCTGCGCCAGACGCTGGGTGGCGATCGTGGCGGGCAATCCGAGGTGGAACGCCATCTGCGCCGGCAATTCGTCAGTCAGGTGCTGGAACCGGTCGGCCTGGCCGTGCTGCACGCCTATGAACGCATCGAAGGCCGCGAGATGGGTGAGGTCTTCCGCGCCACCATCCGCGCCGTTCTCGACGCCGAGGCGCAGCCCGCCAATCCCCGTGCGATCGCCTTCTTCGAGACGGCGGCGCGCCAGGCCGGCGCGCGGGCCTTCGCGATCCAGGATGTCGAGATCGCCGCCGATGCGCGCCGTGTCGAGGCGGTGGTGCAGGCGACGCTCGGACCGGTCCTGGCCGATCTGTGCGAGGTCGTCTGGCACTACGATTGCGACGTGCTGCTGCTGTCGGGCCGGCCGTCGCGGCTGCGCGCAGTGACGGATATCGTGCTGGCGAAGTCGCCGGTGCCGCCGCATCGCATCATCGGCATGCACCGCTATGCCGTCGGCGGCTGGTATCCGTTCCGCGACGCCAATGCGCGCATCGAGGACCCCAAGACCAGCGCGGCGGTGGGTGCGATGCTGTGTGCTTTGGCGGAAGGGCGGCTGGAATCCTTCCTCATGCGCACCTCGCAACTGTCGATGAAATCGACCGCGCGCTTCATCGGGCGGATGGAGATTTCCGGCCAGATCCGCGAGCAGGGCGTGCTGCTGTCCGAAGTGGATCTGGAGAAGCGGGTGAACCCGGGGGACGAGGTCACCTTCACCATGTCCTTCGCCGCGCCGACCTTCCTTGGCTTCCGGCAATTGCCGATCGAACGCTGGCCGGCGACGTCGCTCTATGCGGTGGAATTCACGAACCCTGAAAGTGTTCCGAGCTACCGTCTGCCGCTGCGTGTGAAGATACGCCGCGCCGATATCGACCCGGACGCCGCCGGCCAGGAAGAGAAGCGCGAGGATTTCAAGGTCGAAGAGATCGAGGACGCGGAAGGCACCGGCCTGCGGCGCACCGATGTGGAGATCCGCTTGCAGACGATGAAGTCAGAGGCCGGATACTGGCGCGATACCGGCGTGGTGGGGATGGCATGAGGCTGGATACGTCTTCAGACGCCGCGCTGGCGGCCGCGGCTCGCGGCACGGCGGAAGCCGCGTCCGAGGCCGTCACGTGGCTCGCCGACAACCGCGCCAAGGTGCGGGAGGAAGCGCAGGCGATCGCCCGCGACTTCCGCAAATTCGCCCGCCGCGCGCGCAAGCTGGAAGCCGCTGCCGAACGGCCGATGTGCGTCGCGGTGTTCGGGCCGTCGCAGTCGGGCAAGTCCTATCTGATCAGCGCGTTGGCCCGCCGTGGGCAGGAACCCGTCACCGCGATGTTCGATGGCGCCGCGCTGGACTTCGTGCGCGACATCAACCCCGAAGGCGGGCAGGAGGCGACGGGGCTCGTCACCCGCTTCACGCTGCGCCCGCCCTCGACCATACCGGGGCATCCGGTCGCGCTTCGGCTGTTGTCGCAGACCGATGTCATCAAGATCTTCGGCAACACCTTCCTGGAAGATTTCGACCCGGCGGAAGTCGATATCCCCTCGCCGGAACTGGTGCAGTCGCATTGCACGAAATTCGCCGCGCGCGCCGGGTCCGAGGCCATCGACCGTCTGACCGACGACGATGTCGATGACCTCCGCGAGTATTTCGAGGGCCTGTTCCGCGGCCATCCGCTGATCCCTGGACTTGGCTCGGCCTTCTGGACCCAGGCGGCGTCGATCGCGCCGCGCCTGCCGGTCGCCGAGCGCGCCGCCTTCTTCTCCATCCTGTGGAACGGGCACGACGCCTTCACCGATGCAGCGAAGGAACTGCTCGTCGCGCTCGCCGCGCTCGATTTTGCGGCCGAGGCCTTTGCGCCGCTCGATGCGCTGTCGCCGCGCGAGACGTCCATCATCGACGTGCGCACGCTCGCCGGTCTTGGCGATCCGGCGGATGGCAAGCTCGCCGTGCGCACGCGCGCGGGGCGCCAGGCAATGCTGCCACGTGCGGCCCTGGCCGCGCTGGTCGCGGAACTGACCATCGCCCTGCGCGACAAGCCCTGGGATTTCTTCGAGGTCACCGACCTGCTCGACTTCCCCGGCGCGCGGTCGCGCGAGAAGCTGACCCAGCCGGGTCGCTTCCTGTCGGAGAAGGGGAAGCTGCCGGGCCTCTTCCTGCGCGGCAAGGTGGCGTATCTGTATCAGCGCTACTGCGCGGAGCAGGAGATCACCTCCATGCTCCTCTGCATCGGCCCGTCCAACCAGGAAGTCCGCACCCTGCCGCGGATGATCAAGGATTGGGTGGATGGCACGCTGGGCGTGACGCCGGAGGAACGCGCGCGCCACCGCAACGCGCTGTTCCTGGTGCTGACCAAGTTCGACACGGAATTCGAGGAGAAGAAGGGCGCGACGGAAGGCACCGGCAGCCGCTGGACCATCCGGCTCAACGCCTCGCTGCTCGACTTCTTCGGCAAGGAATATGATTGGCCGCACAATTGGGCGGCCGGGCGGCCCTTCGCCAACACCTACTGGCTGCGCAATCCCAACGTCGCGGCGAAGCACATTCTCGACTATGACGAGCAGGGCAGGGAGGCCGCGCCGCGCGCCGCCGAAGCCCCGCGCATCGCGCGGCTGCGCGAGGAATTCGTCTCCAACGACGACGCCCGCCGCCACTTCGCCGATCCCGAACGCGCCTGGGATGCGGCGATGACGCTGAACGATGGCGGCATCTCCTTCCTCGCTGAGAGCCTGCGCCCGGTCTGCGATCCGGCCATCAAGCGCGGGCAGATCGCGGCGCGGCTGGAGGCCCTGCGCGGCGACATGGCGGGGCGGCTGTCGCCCTATTGGCATTCGGGCGACCTGACCGCGGAACTGGCGAAGCGGCGGGAGGAAGCGCGCGTGGTCAGCCGCGCCCTGGTCGCCTGCGCCTCGGCCCAGGCCTTCGGGCGCATGATCCGCAGCCTGCAGGTGACGCCGGAGGAACTGACTTCCGCCTGGTGGCGCATGCAGATGGAACCGGAGGAGGAAGCGCCCGTCGGCGCGCGGGCCGGGGAGGAAGATTACCTCGCCGAACTCGGCGACCTGGTCGCGCCGGCGGCGCAGGGCGAACACCGCGCCCGCGATGCCTTCGAACGCTATGCCGACCTCGCCGTCGCCGAGTGGATGGAGAAGATGCATCGCTGCGCGGCCGAGCCCGAGACGGTCGAGCAGTTGAAGCTGCCGCGCGATGCCGCCGCCGCGCTGGTCGCGCAGATCGGCGCCGGCGCGCGGCGCACCGGATTGTCCGCGCGCATCGCGCAGCGCCTGCGCGAGGCCGCGTCCTATCGGCAGAAGCTGAGCGAGTCCGCGTCCAAGCCGGTCATGGTCGCCGAGGGTGTCGTGAACCGCTACGTCTATACGCTGGGCTACGCCGATCTGCCGGTGGACCAGCGCCCGCGCGCCGGCCGTACGGACCGCGCCGTCTTCGCACCGCGCCCGCCGGTGAACGGCATGCCGCATCTCGGTCCGCAGCCGGAACCCTACGACAAGCAGTATCACGTCGACTGGATCAGCGCCTTCTCCCGCCTCGCCGAGGAGAATGTGACCGCGCCCGGCGGGCATGAGGTCGACGTGGTGGAGAATGCGCGGCTCGGGAAGATCCTCGGCGCCCTTGGCCAGGCGGCATGATCGCGGTCCGCGCCGCCGCCGATCCCGCCCATCCCGAAGGCGGCCATGCCATCATCCTGCTGCAGGGTGTGAGCGCGCCGCCGCCCGATCCGCGCTTCCGCATCCTGCGGGAGGGCTGGGCCAAGGGCACGCTCGGCCCCGAGGGCTGGCAGGTGAGCGACGCGCTGATCGCGCCTGATCGCGTGGAGCCCTCGCCGCAGGGCGTGCGGCTCTATCTCGGCCCGCATGTGGTGGATTGGCTGGAGGCCGGGCCGGTGCAGTTCCGCCTGCCTTCCGCGGGCATCGAGGCGCCGCTCTTCTGGCCCGACGTGCCGCCGCTGCATGGCGGGTCGGGCCACACCATCGCCGTGCCGCCGCCGGCGGTGCGGCCGGCGCCGCCGCCCTTGGCATCGCCGCCGCCGCTGCCGATCGACGATCCGGACGCGACCATCACCATGGCGCCACTGCGCGCCGCACCGCCGCCGCCGCTGTCCGTGCCGCAGCCGGTGTCAGCGACGAAGCGCGCTGTCTGGCCCTGGATTCTCCTGGCCGTCCTGCTGCTGGCGTCAGCCGGAGGCGGGACCTGGTGGTGGTTCTATTGCCGCGAACGGCCCGCGCCGCCGGCACCGGAACCGACCGACCCGATCGAGATCGCCCCGGAACCGCTGCGCCGCGAACCGCCACCGCCCGCGCTGCCGCAACCGAACCCGCCGCCGACCCTGCCGCCGGTCCGCCCGCAGGCCGAACCCCAGGCTCCGGCGAGCCTCGACGGCCTGACGGTCGCCGAGGTGATCGAACGCGCGGCTTCCCCTGCCGCCATCGCCGAGGAAGCCTCCCGCCGCTACGAGACAGGCCGCTACGACGATGCGTTGCTGCTGTGGGAAGCGGCGGCGCGCGCGGGCAATGCATCCGCGCTGACGCGCCTCGCGCGGCTCTATGACCCGGTGGGCTTCGCGCCCGGCCGACCCTTCCGCGACCCCGACCCGCGCCAGGCCGCACGGCTGTACCGGGATGCCGTCGCCGGCGGGGACACCGCCGCCGCCGAACCCCGCGCGCGGCTGCGGCAATGGCTCGATGACCGGGCGCGCGAGGGCGATTTCAACGCGCCGCTGACCATCAGGGATTTCTGGCCATGACCTCGCGCCGCCTCGTCCTGCTGGCAACCGTCGCGCTGCCGATCGCGGCGCAGGCGCAGCGCCCCGCACGCCAGCCCCTGTTGATCCCGGGCAAGACGACGCTGTTCCAGCGCGTGATCCTGCGCCCCGGCGCGACGTTGCATGCGCAGCCCGGCGCGCCACAGGGAACGCCCATCGCGGGTTTCACCGTGGCGCATGTCTATGCCCGCCGCGACGGATGGATCGAGATCGGCCGCGACGCCGATGGCCGCACCGAGGGCTGGGTGCGCGATGACCGCGCCATCGACTGGCGCCACACCATGATCGGCGCCTTCACGAATCCGGCCGGGCGCGAGCGCACCATGTTCCTGCGCGACGAGCCCGCGCTGCGGGAATTGCTCGCCGCGCCCGACATGGAACAGCAGGCGACGGCGCTGCGTGCCTCGGCCGGTCAGGCCGGCAGCCCTGTGGTGGCGCTGGAACCCGAAACCTTCGTCGACATCCAGCGCAACTTCTACCTGCTGCCGATCCTCGGGGCCGAGACCATCCAGCGCCGCGACGGAACGCAAATGCGTGCACTGGAGGTGATCTCGGCCCCCGCGGAACTGCGCCAGGCGCCACAGCAGGCCGATCCGGCGCGGCTGCGCGACTTCCGCGGCGCGGTCGTCTTCGTCATCGATTCCACCATCTCCATGCAGGCGCATATCGATGCGACGCGGGAGGCGATCCGCCGCATCATCGCGCGCATCGGCGATACCGCGGTGCGCGACAATTTCCGCTTCGGCATGGTGGCCTATCGCGCGGATATCTCGTCGCGCCCGCAGCTCGAATACGTCACGCGGCTGGTGGCCTCGCCGGACCTGTCGCAGCCGCCGGCGGCGATCCTGCCGGCGCTGGCGACCGTTCGCGCCGCGACCGTCCCGACCGAACGCTTCGACGAGGATGCGATCGCCGGGCTTCGCGTCGCCATCGACCAGGTGGACTGGTCGGGCTTCGGCGGGCGCTATGTCGTGCTCATCACCGATGCGGGCGCGCTGGATGCGACCGATCCGAAGTCCCAGACGCGGCTCGGCATCGCCGAGATCAAGGCGCTGGCGGAAGCGCGCGGCATCGCGCTGTTCGCGATCCACCTGCTGACGCCGGAGGGCCGCGCGAACCACGCCCATGCGCGCGCGCAATACACGGAACTGACGCGCGCCGGGGCGGCGGGGTCGCTGTATTTCCCGGTGGAGGGCGGCACGCCGCCGGCCTTCGGGCAGGTGGTGAACAACCTGACCAACGCGCTGTTCCGCTCGGTGGCGGATACGGTCGGCCGGCCGATCGGCGGCGTCGAGCCTGCCCGCACGCCCGCGGCCGAACGCATCGCCCAGCAGGTGCAGATCGTCAGCACGGCAATGCGGCTCGCCTATCTCGGGCGGGAAGGGGGCACGACGGCGCCCGACGTCGTGCGGTCCTTCACCACCGATCGCGACCTGCGCGACCCGACGGTCGCGGCACTCGATGTCCGCGTGCTGCTGACGCGCAACCAGCTCTCGGACCTGTCGCAGGCGCTGACGCGCATCCTCGATGCGGGGCTGGCGGGGCGATCCGATCCGCGCTCCTTCTTCGGGCAGTTGCGCGCGGCCTTCGCGGCGACGGCGCGCGATCCGGCGCGGCTCGGCAATCTCGCGCGCGTCGGTCAGGCGCTCGGGGAGTATCTCGACGGACTGCCCTATCAGTCCCAGGTGATGGAGCTGTCCGAGCAGGAATGGCTCGCCATGGGGGCCGCGGCCCAGCGCGAGCTGATCAACGGCATCGAGACCAAGCTGCGCCTCTATCAGGAATTCGCCGCGCGCCCCGATCTGTGGGTGACGCTGGACGGCCGCCCGGGTGGCGAGGCCTTCTTCCCGGTACCCCTGGAACAGCTTCCGTGACATCCCTGCTGTCCCTGCGGGGCGTGACCAAGGCCTATCGCGGGGATGCGGCGCCCTTCGCGCTGGAGGTGCCGACATTCGACCTGGCGGCCGGCGAGGCGTTGGCGCTGGCCGGCCCCTCGGGCAGCGGCAAGTCCACGCTGCTGATGATGCTGGCGCTCGCGGCACCGCCCGATGCGGGCGCTTTCACCTTCGATGGTGCGGACATCGCGCTGCTGTGGCGCAAAGGCCGGCGGGACGCACTGGCGGAACTGCGCGCGCGCCGCATCGGCGTGGTGCCGCAGACGGGCGGGCTGCTGCCTTATCTGACGGTGGCGGGGAACATCGCGCTGACCCAGCGCATCGCAGGGCGCGAGGACGCCGCGCGCATCCGCGCCCTGGCGGAGGATCTCGGCATCGCCCCGCAGCTTTCCAAGCACCCGGCCGCGCTGTCGGTCGGGCAGCGGCAGCGCGTGTCCATCGCGCGTGCGCTGGCCCACCGCCCGGCCCTGGTGCTGGCCGACGAGCCCACGGCCTCGGTGCATCCGGAACTCGCCGATGCGGTGCTGGCCCTGCTGAAACGCGAATGCGCCGCGGCCGGCGCGGCCCTGCTGGTCGCGACGCATGACCCGGACCGGGCTGCGGCCGCCGGCTATCCCATCCTGCGCTGCACCACCCACGCGCCGGGCGCGGATGGCATCGCGCGTTCGGTCTTCGCCCGCCTGCCGCTGGCCGAGGCCGCCTGATCATGTTCCGACTCGCGCTGGCCGATATCTGGCACGAGAAGGTGCTGTTCTTCTGTTCTGCGCTGGGCTGCGCGGCGGTGCTGGCGCCGCTGATCGTCCTGTTCGGCCTTCGCCAGGGCGTCGTCGCCGGGCTGCGGGCGGAGTTGCTGGAAGACCCCCGGGCGCGGGAAGTCGTCTCCGTCGTCAACCGGACGCTGGAACCGGCGCTGTTCGCGCGCCTCGGCGCCGATCCGCGCATCGCGTTCCTGGTGCCGCGCACCCGGGCGTTGTCGGCGACCATCGTGCTGGAGAACCCCGCGCGCCAGGGCAGCGGCCAGCGCGTGGAGCTTCTGCCGACCGCGCCCGGCGATCCGCTGCTGCCGGGATACGGCGCCATCGACCCGGACGCGCTGATCCTGTCCATCACGGCGGCACAGCGCCTCGGGCTGCGGGCGGGCGACCCGGTTCTCGCCTCCGTCGCGCGCAGCCGCGGCGTGCAGAGGGAGATCCTGACGTTGTCCATGCGCGTCGGCGGCATCGCCCCGATCGCCGCCGCCACGCGCGATGCCGCCTTCGCCACCGTGCCTGTGCTGCTGCTGACCGAGGATTTCCTCGACGGCACCGTCGGCCCCGAGGCCCGGCCGATGAGCGAGACGGAAGCGCGGCAGCGCCCCTTCGCCGGGTTCCGCCTCTATGCTGCGCGGCTCGAGGACGTGCCCGCGCTCGATCGGGATTTGCGCCTGGCGGGCATCGAGGTCGCTTCGCGTGCCGAGGCCGTGGCTGGCCTGCTGCGCCTCGACCACAATCTCGCGCTGCTCTTCGCCGCCATCGCGGGGGCGGGGGGCGTGGGGTATCTGGTCAGCCTGGGCGTCGGCCTCTGGGCCCAGGTGGAGCGCAAGCGCAGGGACCTGGCGCTGCTGTCGCTGCTGGGGCTCAAGCGGCGCGCGCTGCTGGGGCTGCCGCTGATCCAGGCGGCGGCCGTCGCATTGGCCGGGGCGGCGCTGGCTTTCATCGTGGCGGCGGGCGTGGCAGGCGTGCTGAATCGCGCCTTCGCTGGCAGCGTGACCGGGGATCGGCCGGTCTGCCTGCTCACCCCGGCGATGGGCTTTGCGGCGGCGGCCGTGACCCTGGTCGGCGCGCTGGTGGCCTCGGTGCTGGCGGGACTGCGCGCGGGCGCTGTCGCGCCGGCGGAAGGATTGGCGGAGGGATGATGCGCCGCATCGCGACGCTGCTGGCCTGCCTGATCGCCACGCCCACCCTGGCGCAGGCGCCCTGGTCGACGGATTTCACCAATCCGCGCGCCGCCGATGGCGACCTGGTCCTGCCCATGCCCTGCGGCGGCGCCATGGCCTTCCGTCCCGTGGAGACGCCCGCCGGTCCTGGCGCGCTGGACGACCGGCCCGTCACGCTCGGCACGACGGATCCCGCAGGCGGCGTGGCGGAATTCGCCCGACGCGAGGCGGTCGCCGGCGCCTTCACCCAGGAAGGCCGCGACGGCGCGCTCTACTGGATCGGCAAATACGAGGTCACGCGCGACCAGTATGCCGCGGTGATGGAACCGCGCTGCCCGACCGCCTCCGCCGCCGGGCGCCTGCCGGCGGCGACCCTGTCCTGGTTCGATGCCGTCGCCTTCACCCAGCGCTACACCACCTGGCTGCTGCGCAACGCCGCAGCGCGCCTGCCCCAGGCGGACGGCACCCCCGCCTTCGTCCGCCTGCCCACCGAGGAGGAATGGGAATACGCCGCGCGTGGCGGTGCTGCTGTCGCCGAGCTGGATTTCCTCGGCCGCGCCTTCCCGATGCCCGAGGGAACTTCGCGTTATGCCTGGTTCCAGGGGCCGCGCTCGGCCGCCGGCCGCGCCCAGCCGATCGGCATGCTGGAGCCCAATCCGCTTGGACTGCACGACATCCTGGGCAATGTCGGCGAATTCGTGCTGGAACCCTTCCATGCCGTGCGCGTCGGCCGCATGCATGGCCAAGCCGGCGGCGTGGTGGTCAAGGGCGGCGATTTCCGCACGCCGGAGGCCGCGCTGCGCTCCTCCCTGCGCATCGAGATCCCACCCTATGACACGGCCGACGGCCAGCCCACGCGGCTGCCGACGGTCGGATTCCGCGTGGTGCTCGCTGCCACCGTCAGCACCAGCCTGCGCCGCGTCGAGGCCCTGAACCGCGCCTTCGAGGCCGAGAGCCGCGCCACCGGCACCGAGGCCGAGAACGCCCGCCGCCAGATCGCCGCGCTGCGCGAGGGCGCCGATCCGCGGCTGCGCCAGGGCCTCGATCGCCTGGAGGCCGGGATGATGGCGGCCGAGCGCCAGCGCCTGGAACAGGAACGCGCCGGCATCCGCGCCCAGCTCGAAGGGGCGGCGGTGCTGGCGCGCGCGGCGGGGCAGTCGCAGCGGCGGATGGACGGGATCCAGCCGCTGCTGTCGGGCGCCGATGTGGTGCAGTCGAGCCCCGAGATGCGCCGCCAATGGGCGACGGCGCTGGAACAGCTCCGGGTCGAACGGGAACTCGCGCTGGATGGCTATGCGCGCATCGTCGCGGATCTCGGGCGTTCGGCCGATCGCGCCACGCTCACCACCGAGGCCGGCGTCGTGGCGCGCGAGGCCGAGACCCGGGGCGTGCCGGAATTGCGGCCCTACCTGGACGTCGCGTCCCGCCACGCGGCGGATTCCCGCGATCGTGGCCTGCCGCCGCGCGACCGCCTGCGGGAGGAGGTTCTCGCCGCCGCGCGGGCTGCCGGCGGCCCGCCCAGCGCCGCGGCGCCGCAGCCGGAGCAGCCGCGGCCCGTCGCCGTGACGCCCCAGGCGCCACCTCAGCCGCAACAGCCGCCGGGCCCGCCGCCGGTGGCTGTGCTGCCGCCGCCCGCGCCGCCGGATCCGCCGCCGCAGGCGGAATCCTCCTCGGCCGGGTCGCGCGCCTCGCAGCCGCAGCCGCGGCCGCCGGCGACGCCGCCGCGGCTGCCGGGGTATTCGCCTGGCATCAGCGTGAAGCCGCCGATCCAACGCGGGTGGTGAAGGAGGCCGGAGAGGGCCCGGCCCTCCCCGGACCTCATCCGCGCCGCACGTTGATCGGCAGTGCCAGACCCTTCTGGACGCCGGAGATGTCGCGCCGCCAGGCACTGTCGATGAAGTACTGGCCGAGCGGAATGAAGGGCAGGTCCTGCCAGAATTGCGCCTGGATGCGCCGCGCCACCGCCTGCTGCCCAGGCAGCGGGCCGGTGGCGAGCCATTCCTCGCGGAGGGCTTCCAGTTCCGGGCTGGTCGGCCAGCCGAACCAGGCGTTCAGCCCATTCGCCCGCAGGAGCGGGTGCTGGCCGGGATTGGCGAGGTCGATGCCGCCGAACAGCACGACCAGCGCGTTCCATCCGCCCTGGTCCGGTGGATTGCGGTTGGCGCGCCGCTGCAGGACCGTGCCCCAGTCGGACGTCGCACTTTCCGCATTCAGCCCCGATCGCTTCATCGTGTCGGTCAGCACGGTGGTCAGTGCGTTGTTGTTCGGTACGTCGGTCGGATGCAGGACCGTGACCTTCTGGTTGGCATAGCCCGCCGCGCGCAGCGCGGCCTGCGCGGCGTCGGTGCTGCGCGGTCCGGTCATCACGCTCAGACCCTCATCGTTCACGAGGGGGGAGGAGCGCGGGAAGACGCCCATCCCGTCGGACCACAGCGACCGGTCGTCGCCCATGATCGAGGTCATGAAATCCGCCTGGTTCACGCTGTGCAGCAGCGCGCGGCGGATGGCGGGATCGTTGAAGGGCGGATGCAGATGGTTGAAGCGCAGCATCGCCATCAGCCCGCCGAAATCCACGCGCTCCAGCACCATGTCGCGCGAGCGGCGCAACACCGGGCGCAGGTCGGGGACGACCTGTTGCCACCAGTCGATCTCGCCCGCCTGCATCGCCGCCGCGGCGGTGCCGGAATCGGGCATGATGCGCCATTCCATGCGCTCGAAATGCGCGATCTTCGCGCCGCCCAGCAGCGAGGGCGCGGCCGGGGCGGGCCGGTATCCGTCGAAGCGCCGATAGACGACGCGCGCGCCCGACAGCCTTTCGTCGGCCACGAAGCGGTAGGGGCCGGAACCGACGACCTCGGTGAAGGGGCGGGCCGGATCGACCTCCGCGAAGCGCTGCGGATAGACGAAGCAGGGGTAGGAGGAAGGCTTCGCCAGCGCATCGAGCATCGGCCCGAATGGAGTGCGCAGCAGGATGGCGAAGCGGCGATCATCGAGTGCGCGCATTTCCACCACGCGTTCCATCAGCGATTGGCCGAGCGAATCGCGCTGCGCCCATCGGCGGATGGAGGCGATCGCGTCGGCTGCGCGGATCGGTTCGTTGTCGTGGAAGCGAATCCCCTCGCGCAGGGTGAAGACCCAGCGCTTGCCGTCATCCTCCACCACATGGCCTTCGCAGAGTTGCGGCTTCGGCACGAAATCCGTGTCGAGCCCGTAGAGCGTGTCCCAGCACATGTGCCCGTGGTCGCGAACGGCGTAGGAGGTCGTGGACATGGGGTCCACCGCCGTGACGTCGGCCTGTGGAATGAAGCGCAGCGTATGCGCCGCGGTGCCCTGCGCGAGAGCAGGGCGGCCGAGAGCGAGCCCCGCGCCGGAAAGCAGGATCGTTCTGCGTTGCATCACGGTTCTCCCCTTGCGTGAAGGCCTCAGCCTCGCATTCCCGCGCGGCCATCGCCATGGGTACGTGATTGGCACACAGCTTGCCTGTCCGCGCCCGTGATCCATGCGTTGCAGTGGCGTTGCGGCGGGGGGGCAAGCCTGTTCTTATGCCACGGTCTGGAGGCTCAGGAGGCTGGGAATGACCCTTTTCATCGGTCGGCGCGCTCTGGCGCGCGGCTCTCTCGGCGTGGCTCTCGCCACGCCCTTCATCCGCACCGCTGCGGCGCAGACCACCCTCGAATGGGTGGCGGGCTCGGTGGGTGGCGGTTGGTACACCATGGCCGCCGGCCTCTCCTCCCTGATCCGCGAGGAGAACCCCGACGTCCAGATCCGCGTGGTGCCGGGCGGCGGTCTTGCCAACCCCACGCGCATCAACAACGGCCAGTCGCAGATCGGCTGGGGCATCGACACCTTCTCCGCCTCCGCCGTGAAGGGCACCGAGCCCTATTCCGCGAAGCACGAGAAGATCCGCTGCCTCGGCACCGGCTATTCGCCGACCGAGCACCTGCTGCTGCGCACGAAGGATGCGGGCCCGACCGACATGCGCGGCATCCTGACGCAGCGCGGCCTCAAGATCGGCGCGCCGCAGCGTTCATCGACCGACGAGATGACGCTGCAGCGCATCCTGAAGTTCCTCGGGTCGAGCCCCGACAAGATCCGTTCGGAAGGCGGGCGCTATCTCAACGGGTCCTATACCGACATCGGCTCGGCCTATAATGACGGCCAGGTCGACTACCTCTATGTCGCGCTCGCGAAGCCGGCGGCGCTGATGACCGAGATCGCCCAGGGGCGCCGCGGCGGCCGGCTGACCGCGTTCCCTGACGACATCCGCAAGCACCTGATCGACGAATTTGCCTATGCCGAGGGCACGCTCCAGAAGTCCGACTATCCGGACCTGCTGGACGGCACGATCCCGGTGACGCTGATGGACAGCGTGATCGTGGTGAATGAATCCATCCCGGCGGAGATCGTCCAGAAGATCACCGCGACGCTGATCAAGAACCAGGGCCAGCGCCTCGCGACCATCCACCCGTCCATGGCGGGCTGGACGCCGGCCAAGGCGGTGAACTACCGCGGCGTGCCGTTTCATCCCGGTGCCATCGCGGCCTTCCGCGCCGCCGGCGTGAACCCGCCGGCATGACCGCCGCGCACCGCCTTCGCGGCTGAGGAGAGCGCGGTGCGCGAACTTCCCTTCTGGCTGAGGACCAGCATCTTCGGATGGCTCGCCTTCTGGGCGGCCGTCCATCTCTACTGGGGCGGCTTCGGGTTCCCGGAGCCGATCACCATCCGCAGCCTGCACCTGCTGGTCTTCACCCCGCCCCTGTTCCTGCTCTACCCGGCCTTTCCGGGACGGTCGCCGGAGCACCGGCCGAGCGTCGCGGACTGGGCCTGGGCGATCGCGTCAGCGGTGCCGCATTTCTGGGTCTTCCTCCATGCCGATGCGGTCAATGACCGCATGGAATATGTCGACCCCTTCACGCCGTTGATGATGGGTCTCGCCATCCTCTGCATGGTGACGATGCTCGAGGCGATCCGCCGCGCGGTGGAACCGGGTCTCGCCTGGATGACGGCGGGCTGCCTGCTCTACATGTTCATTGGGCACTGGCTTCCGGGCGTGCTCAACACCCGCGTCTTCACCACGGCCGAGATCATGGAGGCAGCCTGGCTCGTGCCGACGGCGGGCGGTGTCTATGGCCCGCTGACCGGAATCGTCGCGACCACCATCGCCGTCTTCATCCTGTTCGGCGCCTTCATGCAGGGCAGCGGGACCGGTCGGCTTTTCGCGAATTTCGGCGCGGCCGTCGCCGGGCGCTACACTGGCGGGCCGGCCAAGGTCGCAGTCGTCTCCTCGGGCCTGTTTGGCACGATGAGCGGGTCTTCCGTGTCGAACGTCATCACCACCGGCGCGATGACCATCCCGCTGATGGTGCGCATCGGCTACAAGCCGGCGGTCGCCGCCGGGATCGAAAGCGCGGCGTCGGTCGGCGGGGCGCTGATGCCGCCGGTGATGGGGGCCGCGGCCTTCGTCATGGCCGAGATCACCAACATCCCCTATGGCGACATCCTGGTCGCCGCGGCGATCGGCGCAGTGCTGTATTACTTCGCGATCCTCGCCGCCGTGCATTTCGAGGCGAAGCGGATCGGCGTGCAGCCGATGGCGCTGCAGGACATCCCGACCTGGCGCGAAGTGCTGGCCGATGTCCATCTGGTGCTGCCGATCGCGCTGCTCGTCTACCTGATGATGGAGCGCTGGTCCGGCAACTACGCCGCCTTCTGCGCGACGCTCGCCATGGTCGCCGTGTCCCTGCTGCGCAAGCGTACGCGCATGGGCTGGCGCCAGGTCTTCGAGGCGCTGACCAATGCCGGCCTGACCATGGCGCCGCTGGCCGTCGCCATCGCCGCGTCGGGCGTCGTCGTCTCGGTGCTGACGGCGACCGGCATGGTCGTGGCCTTCGGCGGCATCATCAAGGAGTTCGCCGGCGGCAATTTCGGCCTGCTCGCGCTCATGCTGTGCCTGACCGTGCTGGTGCTTGGCCTCGGTATCCCGACCACGCCATCCTACATCATCGCCGCGGCGATCGGCGTGCCGCAGCTTCTCGAACTCGGGCGGCCGCTCGGGATCGACCTGCTGCAGGCGAACCTGTTCATCTTCTACTTCGCCGTCATTGCCGACGCGACGCCACCCGTTGCGGCCTCGGCCTTCGCCGCGGCGGCCATCGCCAAGGCGAGCCCGACCATCGCCAGCCTGCATGCCTCGCGCTTCGGCATCGCCGGCTTCACGGTGGGATTCGCCTTCCTCTACGATCCGGGGATCATGCTGCGTGGTGGTGCCTTCGCCATCGGCTATGCCGTGCTGATCCAGGTGATGGCGCTCCTGCTGATTACCTCGGCCTATGCCGGATACCTGATGCGTCCCCTGGGGCCGATGGTGCGCATCGTCCTCGGCACGGCGGGGCTGCTGGCGGCCTTCGGGCATTTCATGCCCGACATCGCCCGCTTCGGCATTGCGGTCGTTGTGCTTGGAGGCATCGGCGCGGTGCAACTTCTGCTGACCCGAAAAGAAACCATGATCAGGACCACCGCGCTTCTGCTGGGCCTTGTGCTGGCAGTACCCGCGCTTGCGCAGAACGTTGCGCCGCAGCAGCCGGGTACGACCCTGTCTGCCATCCGCGCGCGCGGCGTGCTCGATTGCGGCGTCTCCACCGGAGACCCGGCCTGGAGCCAGCCGGACAGCCAGGGCGTCTGGCAGGGAATGGATGCCGATATCTGCCGGGCCGTCGCGGCGGCGGTGCTCGGCGACCCGGGCAAGGTCGCCTGGCATCCGCTGACCGGGCAGACGCGCTTCGCCGCCCTGTCCGGCGGGCAGATCGACGTGCTGTCCCGTACCACCACCTGGACCTTCCTGCGCGATGCGGTGAACGGGCTGAACTTCACCGCGCCCTATTTCATGGATGGCCAGGGCTTCCTGGTGAAGGCGGACAGCGGCATCGAGCACGCCAGCCAGCTCGACGGTGCATCCATCTGCATCGTTGCGGCCAGCACGCATGAGCTGAACATGCAGGATTGGGCGCGCGCGACTAACCTCCGCTTCCAACCCGTGGTCTTCGCCGACAAGAACGAGGCGCGCATCGCCTATGAGAGCGGCCGCTGCGATGCCTATACGGCGGATTCCAGCCAGCTTGCCGCGGTGCGCGCGGCATTCACCAATCCCGCCGCGCATCGCCTGCTTCCCGAACGCATCAGCAAGGAACCCTATGCCGTCGCCGTGCGCCAGGGCGACGACCAGTGGTTCGACATCGTCCGATTCGTCGTCTTCGGCCTGATCGAGGCGGAGGAACTCGGCGTGACGCGGGAGAACGCGGCGCAGCTCGCGGCGAGCAGCGACCGGCCGGCGGTGCAGCGGCTGCTCGGGCGGACCGGGGATCTGGGCCCCGCGGTCGGGCTCGACCGCGCCTGGCTGCTGAACGCCATCAAGGCGGTGGGCAATTACGGCGAGATCTACGATCGCCACCTCGGCGCCCACAGCCAGGTCGGGCTGCCGCGCGGGCCGAATGCGCTGTGGAACGCGGGCGGGCTGCTCTGGAGTCCGCCGATCCGGTAAGGGCGATGGGAGGGGTGTCGCCCCTCCGATCACCTCACGTCCGCTCGTAGATCAGCCGCGCCCGGATCGTCCCCGGCAGTTCCCGGAACTCCTCCAGGATCGCTTCCGCGTCCTTGCGGGCCTCGACGCTGTCCACCACCACGTAACCGATCGACCCGGCCGTCTGGTAATACTGCCCGGAGATGTTCAGACCGCGCTTGGCGAAGCTCTCGTTGATGCGGGACAGAATGCCGGGCGCGTCGCGGTGGATGTGCACCCAGCGCGCGCCGGTCGGCCGTGCCGGAAGCTGCACCTGCGGGAAGTTCACCGCGCCCATCGTCGTGCCGGTGTCGGAGAACTCGATCAGCGCGCGGGAGACTTCCTCGCCGATGCGCCACTGCGCCTCGCCGGTCGATCCGCCGATATGCGGGGTCAGGATGACGTTCGGCAGGCCCTGCAGCGGGGTGGTGAAACGCTCATCCTTGCCGGACGGCTCGACCGGCAAGACATCGACCGCCGCGCCGAGCAGGTGCCCCGCGCGCAGCGCAGCCGCCAGGGCATCGAGGTCGACGATGGTCCCGCGGGCGTTGTTGATCAGCACCGCGCCCTTCTTCATGGCGGCGATCTCGGCCGCGCCGATCATGTCCTTGGTGTCCGGCGTCTCGGGCACATGCAGGGTGACGGCATCGGCCTCGGCCAGCAGCGCGTGCAGCGAGGCGGCCGGCTGAGCATTGCCGTGCGGCAGCTTGCCGGTGCGGTCCCAGTAGATCACCCGCATGCCGAAGGCCTCGGCGAGCACGGAGAGCTGGCTGCCGATATTGCCGTAGCCGACGATGCCGAGCGTCTTGCCGCGTACCTCCCAGGAATTCGCCGCCGACTTGTCCCAGCCGCCCTGGTGCGCGGCCGCGGATTTCGGGAAGATGCCGCGCATCAGCATGACGATCTCGCCGAGCGTCAGCTCCGCGACCGAGCGTGTGTTGGAGAAGGGCGCGTTGAATACCGGGATCCCGCGATCGGCCGCGGCGTCCAGCGCCACCTGGTTGGTGCCGATGCAGAAGCAGCCGATGGCGAAAAGGCGGTCGGCGGCGGCCAGCACCTCGGCCGTGACCTGGGTGCGGGACCGGATGCCGAGGATATGCACCCCCTTCATCGCCTTGATCAGCGCCGCGCCGTCGAGCGCCTTCGCTTCCCGCTTCACGGTGGCGTAGCCGGCTTCGGCCAGGCGGTCGATCGCGCTGTCCGAGATGCCCTCGAGCAGCAGGATGCGGATCTTGTCCTTGGGGAGCGAAAGGCGCGTGGGGGACATGTCAGGCCGTGGTCTGTCGAAGAGGGCGGGTTACCTGCGCCCTTCGCGCCTGCGAGACAACCCCGCCCCTTGCAGCGCAGCCATTCGCTTCGGCATGCTGCACCGCAGCGGCCGGGGAAAGCCGCGCGGGGGACTTCATGGACGCAGCCTATCTGTCGGAATGGGCCAACCTGCTGCTGCGGTGGCTGCACCTGATTACCGGCATCGCCTGGATCGGGACATCCTTCTACTTCATCGGCCTCGACAACCAGTTGGACCCGGCGAAGGACGGCAATCCCCGCGTCGCCGGCGAGCAATGGTCGGTCCATGGCGGCGGCTTCTACCACAAGCAGAAGTACCTGGTGGCGCCGGAACGACT
The DNA here is from genome assembly GCF_019430885.1 of Roseomonas alba. GTDB lineage: Bacteria > Pseudomonadota > Alphaproteobacteria > Acetobacterales > Acetobacteraceae > Neoroseomonas > Neoroseomonas alba. The sequence goes on from NZ_JAHYBZ010000002.1 coordinate 22,596, forward strand.
GCCGGAGAAGCTGCATTGGTTCAAATGGGAAGCCTATTGGACCTGGATCAGCGGCTTCTCGCTGTTCGTGCTGATCTATTGGGGGCAGGCAGGGACCTATCTGGTCGATCCGGGTGTGATCGACATGCCGGCCTGGGCCGCGGTGCTGATCAGCGCGGCGCTGCTGGCGGGCGGCTGGGTCGGCTACGACCTGGTCTGCCGCTCGAAGCTCGGGGATGACGAGGTGAAGCTTGGCGCCATCGGCGCGGCGGCGCTGGCGGTGGTCGCCTTCATCTCCTGCCACGTCTTCGGTGGGCGCGGCGCTTTCCTGCAGGTCGGCGCCATGACGGGCACGATCATGGCCGCCAACGTCGCCATGGTGATCATCCCCGGCCAGAAGCGGATGGTCGCCGCGATGCAGAAGGGCGAGCCACCCGATGCCCAGGACGGCCGCTGGGCCAAGCAGCGCAGCGTGCACAACACCTATCTGACGCTGCCGGTCATCTTCATCATGATCTCGCCGCACTACCCGATGACCTACCAGTCGCGCTGGAACTGGGTGGTGCTGCTGGCGATCGGCCTGTCCGGCGCCCTGGTGCGGCAGTATTTCGTGCTGCGCCAGAAGGGGAAGAACGCGGTGTGGCTGCCGGCCGCCGCGACGGCGGTGGTGGCGTTGCTCATTTGGACCGGGGCGCCGAAGGCGACGCATGGCGACCTGGCCGATGTGCCGGCCTTCGCCGAGGTGCAGACCATCGTCGCGACCCGCTGCGTTGCCTGCCACGCCGCGCGGCCGACCATGGACGGCTTCGCAGCCCCGCCCAAGGGCGTGATGTTCGAGACGCCGTCCCAGATCCGTCGCTGGGCCGCCGCCCTGCGCCAGCAGGTGCAGACCGAGGCCATGCCGCCGGGCAACATGACCGACATCACCGAGGAGGAACGCGCCAAGCTCCTCGCCTGGGTGGCCGCCGGCGCGCCGGCGGATTGAGAGGCTGCTGCAAGCCCGTGCGGCGCCGTTCAAACTGACGGCGCCGCACGGTTGCGAAACGGCCGCCGTCGCCGGTAGAGACGACATCGCGCAGCCGGAGGGGGCAGGGTGCCGCGACCGTTCATCGCCATCGCGGCAGTGCTGCTGCTGACGGGCTGCGCCCTGCCGCCCAATACGGCGCTGCGCGACTGGGCGCGGCTTGCCAGCGTCCTCGCCGACCACCCCGACGCCGTCGCGCCGGCCGCCTCCTCCGCGCGCGACGGGCTGGTCGCGCAGCAGGAAGCCCTGGCGATCTACCTCTACGCGCTCTCGGTCCTCGCCAGGGAGGAGAGCCTGCTGACCTTCCGCGACGACGCCTATGCGCCCCTCATCCCGCGCGCCGCGGCGGCCGATCCGGCGGCGGGGGCCGCGGTCGCGGCGCTCGGCCAGGCGCTCGCCACGGCGCGGGCCGGCAATTTCCCGCCCGGGGCGCGGGCGCGCAGCGCGGGGTCCGCGACCGTGCTGGAGGATCTGCGCCTGCGTCCGCTGATCGGCGCGGCGGATGCGCCGGTGCAGGTGCTGGTCGGCACGCTGTCGCGCGGCACGGCGGGCCTCGCCGGGCCGGAACAGGAAACCTACCGCCAGGTGCTCACAGCGATCGGGGAGGGCCATGCCCTGCTGAAGGCGCGCATCGACGTCATTCGCCAGCGCGAGGTGTCCCGCGCAATCCTCGACCAGGAGGATCGCCTGCGCCGCCTGACGCTCATCCTGCAACCGGATGCCGCGGTCGGGCTGCGCCCCGATCCCGCCGGCCTGGTCGGCGCGGTGGTGCAGCCATGAGGCGCTGCCTGGCCCTGGTCGTGCTGCTGCTGCCGGCCGCCTGCAGCGCGCCCGACTACACGCCGGTGCGCGACTGGGCCCGCACGGCGAGTCTCGCCGCCGATTTCCCCGCCGGCCGCCTGCCGCCGCCGCGCTCGGTCGATGTGCGGGAAGGGGCGATGGCGATGCGGGAGGCGCTCGCCACCTACCTCGCCGCGCTGGGCCGCCTCGCCGATGACGGCGTGCTGCCCTATCCCGAGAATCCCTTCGTGGATCTCGCCCCCCAGGCGGGCCGGGCGGGCACCGGCGGCGAGCAGCCTGTCGCCGAACTCGGTGCCTTGCTGCGGCGCGCCACGCGGCAGAACTGGCAGGCACCGCGGATGCGGGAGGCGATCACCGCCGCCGACCCGTCGGTGCAGGCGCTGGTCCGGGCCATGGCCGCCGCCATCGCGCGCAACGCGGAACCGAACGAACCCCCCGACATCGCCCGGGCCCGCGCGCAATACGCCACCCTCATCCTGCGCATCGGCGAGGACCACGCCCTGCTCAGGGCGCGCGCCGACGACATCACGGATGAGGATGTCGTCGAGCTGATCCATGCGGCGCAGGACCGGATGACGCGATCGCTGCTCGCCCTGCCGCGCCCGACCCTGCCTGCCGCCGAGACGGCGCCGTGACCCTCGCGCGGCTGCTCGCGCTTCTGCTGCTGCTGCCGTCGCTCGCGATCGCGCAGCCGAGCGGCGAGCGGATCGACGCCATTCTCGACCGCCTCGACGCCATCCAGCAGCAGCTCGGGTCGCGCGGCGCGGGCGTGCTGGCGCTGATGGGCTACAACATGACGCCGGATGGCTCGGCCAATGCATTGCAGGTCAACCGGACGACGGCCAGCGCCGATGAGGGATCGCCGGTGATGACCCTGAGCCAGATGGGCGCGGGCTTCACCGTCAGCGAGAGCTTCCCGCTCTGGCTCGAAGGCTATCTCGGCACCGCGCGCTATGATCCGCGGGCGGTCTTCACCAATCTCGGGGCGCGACAGACGCCGCTGCGCTGGAACAACGTCGCGGCGACCATCGGCATCGGCTACGACATCCGCCTGGCCGAATACCTGTGGCTGCGGCCGATCTTCAATCTTTCGGGCGGCTACGCGGCCTCCGACGCGGCGCTGTTCGGCGGCTTCATCAACTGGCGCCTCGGGCGGGACATCCCGGCGCTGACCGACAAGCACGTCAATGTCTGGGGCATCGGCGGGTCGCTGATGCTGGCCTATTACGACTACCGCCCCGAGCGCGATATCGATGTCGAGCTGCGCTACACCCAGATCCAGTTGCAGACCTTCGGCGACACCATCGCGGCGGCACGGGGGCGGTCCAATGCACAGACGGTCGGTCTCTGGGCGCGGTATCGCTGGCCGATGGGGATCGAGGCCTTCGGCAGGCCGGTGCGCTGGGTGATCGACGGGTCCTTCACCGGCTATCTCGGCGACCAGGAGGATGTGCTCGGCTTCAGCTGGGCCGCCAAGGTGGGCGGCGGCGTCGAGGTCGATTTCGGTCGCTACGAGGCCGGGGCGATGGGCCTGACCTTTGGTCGCGTCAGACTGGTCGCCCGCTATTTCTTCGCCGACAACAACATCACCGGTACCTCGATCGGCATCGGCATGAGCTTCTGAGGATCCCCATGGCAGGCAATGGCCCAGGCACGCTTTCGACCCATGTGCTCAACACCGCCGAAGGCATTCCGGCCGAGGGCGTGCGGGTGGAGCTGTGGCGGCTCGACCCCGAACCCGCGCCGCTGACCAGCACGGTGACGAATGCGGATGGCCGCTGCGTGGACCCGCTGATGCCGCCCGGGACCTTCCGTGCCGGGCGCTATGAACTGCGCTTCCATGTCGGCGACTACTTCGCCGCTCGGGGGATTGGGCCGACGCCGCGCTTTCTCGATGTGGTGGCGATCAATTTCGGCGTGGCGGACGGTGTGGGACACTATCATGTGCCGCTGGCCTGCACGCCCTGGTCCTATTCCACCTACCGGGGGTCGTAGGGGCGCGGACCCGTTCTCAGCGGATGCGCGTTGCTGTGAAGGCGGTCAGCCGGGCATCGAGCGCGGTCAGGACCTCGGGCGGCAGTCCGAACTGGCGCAGATGTGCGAAGAGCGCGGCGACCATCGCGGCATTGCCTGCCTCCTCGCCGTCCGGCAGGGCCTCGTACCCTGCAAATCCGCTCGCCTTGCCGATCGCGAAATAGGTCGCCATCCGCGTGCTTCTGTCACTCGGACCGTAGGCGTCGTTCCGCCGCGCCATGGCCTTCTCGATCGTGCGGCCCGCAGCCATGTTGCCCGCCGGCGGGACCGCGAGCATCCGCACATAGCCGAAGTTGTTCCGGAGCGCGGAGCTCTTCGGAAAGAGGTGGTCGATCTGGACGTCCGCGTCGTCGAGCCCGACAGCGCCGAGCTCGCGAACCGCGAAGCGTTCGAAGGCCCGCCGGTAGCTGCCATATCCGGGATCGAGCCAGAGCTCCGCCTGGCTCCGCGCGTCGTTGGGACGCCAGATGAAGCCGTCGGCCAGGGCGAGGTCGGGGGCGATCTCCAGTCTTCCGTCCAGGCGCATCGGGGCGCGCCGGGCACCGGCGAAGGGCAGGTTGTCGCGCACGCCGATCCAAGCCTCATTGCCCGTCGGATGGAGCCACTGCGCCAGCAGATTCGCGATCTGGCGATCGACCCAAAGCGGGCGCATGCGCAACCTTTCCGTCGTTCAGCCGCGATGGTCGCCCATGCGGCCGGGCGCCGCAGTGAAGCGCCTCACACCCTGACCAGGCCGCCCGTCGGGGCGGCCGCGTCGCTGCCCGGGAAGGCACGGGCCACGGCCTGCGGCGGCAGTTTCAGGTGATCGCGCAGCAGCCCCTTGGCCAGGCTGCGCAGGTCCGTGGTCGGCGCCAGGTCGCGCCCCTGGAACAGCGCACCTTCCGACAGGCCCGGCCAGTTGCCCAGGACGCGTCCGCCGGACACCGCTCCGCCCAGGATGAAGGCGACGCTGCCGGTGCCGTGGTCGGTCCCCGCCGTGCCGTTCACCCGCACGGTGCGGCCGAATTCCGTCATCACCAGCACGGCAGTCTGCTTCCAGGCCTCGCCGAGCGCCTCCTGCAGGGCGCCGAAGCCTTCGTCGAGCTGGAACAGCGGCGCGTTCAGCCGGTTCACCTGCTGGGCATGGGTGTCCCAGCCGGACAGTTCGAAGGCCGCGACGCGCGGGCCGTCCTGCCGCGCCATCAGCCGCCCGGCGGCGAGGGCCAGGGCCCGGAAGGCCCCGCCGCGCTGCGGCGGCACCGCCGCGCCCATGCCGAGGCTGGAGACGGCATAGCCGCGGACCCGCAGGCCCTCAGCCAGAGCCGGGCCGGTGAGGGGATCGGCGGCGTTCAGCTCGGCGACACGGGCGAAGAGGTCCGGCGGCGGCGTCGCCGAACCGCGTGGGGCGAAGTTGGAGATCGCCGTCGGCCCGCGCATCAGCAGCGGCACATCCACCCCGACCGCGAGCCCGTTGTGCTGCGCCCCCGGCCGCGCCGGCAGGGCGCCGAGGGCTCGGTTCAGCCAGCCGCTCGCCAGCCGCTGCTCCGCCCCGGATTCCAGCATGTCTTGGGCGTCGAAATGGCTGCGCGTGCGCCAGTTGCCGGCCACGGCATGGACCACCGTCGCCTGGTTCGCGGCATACATCGCATGCAGGTTGGTCATGCGCGGATGCAGGCCGAAATGCCCGCCGAGATCGAGCAGCCCGCCCTCCTGCCCCGGCTGCGGCAGGGCGAGGGGGCCGCGCAGCTCGCCATAGGCCGCGTCGCCATAGGGCTGCACGACGAAAAGACCGTCCATGCCCCCGCGCAGCAGCACGACGACAAGCCGTGCCTCGCCCGGCGCATCGGCGAAGGCGACGCGGGCGCGGGGCAGGGTCAGGGCGGCAGTGAGGCCGAGCAGCGCGGCGCGCCGGCCGAAGGCGGGCAGGTGGCTCATCGGCGATGGAACTCCGGGCTGGTCAGGACCAGGGTCAGGGCTTCGCGGGCGGATCCGGCACGGGCGGCGGCCTGCAGCGTCTCCCGCCGGCAGAGCGGGCCAAGCACCGCCTCGGCCAGGTCCGCGGCGTCGCGGCCGGACCCTCGCGCTGAAATGCCGTTGGCCCATTCGATGCGGCGGAGCATGCCCTCGGGCGCGGCCCAGTCGGTCCCGACATCGGGCCAGCCATTCGGCGCGGGCGGCGCCCACAGGGGCTGACCGAGATAGCGCAGCGCGCCCTGGGCGCGCTCTCCGGCATCCGGCGGGGCCTCGACGGCGCGCAGCACGGCGATCACGTAGTCGTTCGGCGTGCGCAGCTTGGTCAGGGGTGGCGACCAGGCCTCGGGCAGCCGCACCAGCGCGCGCGAGGCCGCGCCGAGATCCCCGCCGGTGTCCTGCAATACCGCCTGGATGCGCGCGACCGCGGCCGGCGGCGGGTCGTCGGCGACGAAATGCCGCACCAGCTTGGTCGCCAGGTGCCGATAGGTCGCCGGATGCCGTCCCAACCAGGCGAGGGCCTGCATCCCGCCTTCGAGCCCCTCGGGGAAGCTGCGGCCCATGACGGTCTTGGCGCCCGGCTCATGGGCGCCCTCGCGGAAGATGAAGCCGCCGGCGTCGCCGCGCGGGCCGAACGACCAGCCGGTCAGCACCTTGGCGAAGGAGGTCACGTCCGCCTGGCTGTAGCCCGCGGCCGGGCTGACGGTGTGAAGTTCCAGGATTTCGCGGGCGAGGTTCTCGTTCAGCCCGCGGGACAGGCGGCGGCCCATTCGGCTGTCCGGCCCTGTCGAGGTCGCGTTGTCGAGGTAGGCGAGCATCGCCGGATGCCGCGTGACGGCCGCCAGCATGTCGGCGAACCGGCCGGCGACATGGGGGCGGATCGCGGCCCGCACCAGATGGCCGACGACGTAGGGCACCTTGCCGATGGAGACCGTGAAGTGGTTGGCCCAGAAGCCGACCAGCCTTTCCCGATAGCCATAAGGAGTGCCGATGGAATCCGCGAGCAGCGCCGCCGCTTCGCCCTGCCGGATGCGGGCGAGGTTGGGCCGGCCCTCGTTGGCGCGCAGGGACTGCCGGTCGGCGACCTGGGCGGCCAGGATGTCGGCCATGGTCAGCGGCAGGCCCTCGGGCAGGGCAGGGGCCGGGAGATCGGGGAGGAGTTGCGAGTCGAGCCACGCAGCGGGGTCGGACGGCACCGGGTCGCCGGGCCGGCGGCCGAGGCCGAAGCGGATGGCGGCGATGACGGGCTGGCTATCCATACCTATATTCTAGGCGTCCGGCCGCGTGGTTTCATGCAACGAAGCGTGACCGCCGCGCCGGGCGCATGGCCGATTCATGGATGCCGCCGACATCTCGCGCTTGCAATGCAGGCCCGGACGTCGCAGATAGCGGGCCACCGACTGATCGGCGAGACCCCTGCGGGCGGCGCGGAGCGGAAGCTTCGGCGTGGGCGCCCGTTTCTGCTTATGGAGGCCCACCGTGGCGCGCACCCCGCTCGAGCGTATTCGCAATATCGGCATCACCGCGCATATCGACGCGGGCAAGACGACGACGACCGAGCGCATCCTCTATTACACCGGCAAGTCCCACAAGATCGGTGAGGTCCACGAGGGCAACACCACCACGGACTACATGGACCAGGAGCGTGAGCGCGGCATCACGATCACCTCGGCCGCCGTGACTGCCGAGTGGAACGACCACCGCATCAACGTCATCGACACCCCGGGCCACATCGACTTCAACATCGAGGTGAACCGCTCGCTCCGCGTGCTCGACGGCGCGGTGTTCATCATCGAGGGCGTGGCCGGCGTGCAGCCGCAGTCCGAGACCAACTGGCGTCTCGCTGACCGCTACAACGTCCCGCGCATCATCTTCGTCAACAAGCTCGACCGCACCGGCGCCGATTTCTACCGTGCCGCCGACACGCTGACCGAGAAGCTCGGCATCAACTGGGTGACCCTGCAGCTGCCGATCGGCGCCGAGGACACCTTCGTGGGCGTCGTCGACCTGGTCGAGATGCGCGCGATCGTCTGGAAGGGCGACGAGCTCGGCGCGAAGTTCGAATACCAGGAGATCCCGGACGACCTGAAGGAAAAGGCCGCCGAGTATCGCGAGAAGCTGCTCGACACCGTGGTCGCCGCCGATGACGAGGCGATGGAGAAGTACCTCGAGGACGGGGACGTCTCGGTCGAGCTGCTGAAGCGCGCCATCAAGAAGGGCACCATCTCGGGCGAATTCCGCCCGGTGCTGTGTGGCACCGCCTTCAAGAACAAGGGCGTGCAGCCGCTGCTTGACGCCGTGATCGACTACCTGCCGTCCCCGGTCGACATCCCGGGCATCAAGGTGGCGCCGGAGGAAGGCCAGGACGAGACCGCGGATCGCCGCGTGATCCCGGCCGACGAGAACGCGCCCTTCGCCGGTCTCGCCTTCAAGATCATCAACGACAAGTACGGCAACCTGACCTTCGTGCGCGTCTACCGCGGCGTCCTCAAGCAGGGCGACATGGTGATGAACACGACCAAGGGGAACCGCGAGCGCATTGGCCGCATGTTCCAGATGCACGCCGACAAGCGCGAGGAAGTGAAGGAAGTGATCGCCGGCGACATCGCCGCCTTCGTGGGCCTGAAGGACACCGGCACCGGTGACACCCTCGCCTCGCAGGACGATCCGGTGGTGCTGGAGCGCATGGCCTTCCCGGTCCCGGTCATCGACATCTCCGTCGAGCCGAAGACCAAGGAAGGCGTGGAGAAGATGACGATCGGCCTGCAGAAGCTGGCCGGTGAGGATCCCTCGCTGCGCCTGCGCACCGATCAGGAGACCGGCCAGACCATCCTGTCGGGCATGGGCGAGCTGCACCTCGAGATCATCGTGGACCGCCTGAAGCGCGAATACGGCGTGGACGCCAACATCGGCGCCCCGCAGGTCGCGTACCGCGAGACGATCACCAAGCCGCATACCGAGACCTACACCCACAAGAAGCAGTCGGGTGGTTCGGGCCAGTACGCGGAAGTGAAGATCACCTTCGAGCCGAAGGAGCGGAATGACGGCATCGAGTTCGTCAACGCCGTGGTCGGCGGCGCGATCCCGAAGGAGTACATCCCGGCGGTCGAAAAGGGCATCAAGGTCCAGGCCGACACCGGCGTGCTCGCCGGCTTCCCGACGGTGGACTTCAAGTACACCCTGACGGACGGCAAGTACCACGACGTCGACTCGTCGGCCCTGGCGTTCGAAATCGCCGCCAAGGCCTGCTTCCGCGAAGGCATGAAGAAGGCCGGCCCGGTCATCCTCGAGCCGATCATGGACGTTGAGGTGACCACGCCGCAGGACCACGTCGGCGACGTCGTCGGCGACCTGAACCGCCGCCGCGGCGTGATCCAGTCGCAGGACATGGCCGGCACCTCGGTCATCGTCCGCGCCCACGTCCCGCTGAAGGAGATGTTCGGCTACATCTCCAACCTGCGTGGCATGACGAAGGGCCGTGCGTCCTTCTCCATGCAGTTCCACCACTACGATCCGGTGCCGCGCAACGTCGCGGACGAGATCATGGCGAAGTCGGCCTGATCCAGGCCGCCTGAACCGGGTTTGCGCAGCGGCGCGGCGGGGCAACCTGCCGCGCCGCTTCCGTATCCGCCGTCACTTGTGGGCGCGTACCGGTGCCTGTCCGATGCCCAGAACTGCGCCCGGCGCAATTTCGGCGGCGCCGGGCGGTCCTGTTTCTACCGCTGATGCCGGGGCCCCCGGGAAGCCGGGAGGGACTTTGCCCCACCCGGACTCACCCTGGAACGGGGACCCGGTCATGGTGCCGAGCCCCGCATTTGCGCGGGGCGGGCGTTCGGAGGCTGCGGTCCATCCGGCCTGCCGAGCACCAGAAGACTGCGTTGCAAGTGCTCCAAGCACCTGGCGGGGTGGTTTGGAGGGGCGGCGCCCCTCCAATTCCGCTCCCATCGGTCATTCCCGAGGGCTTCACCCTTGCTGAGCGCTGCTCAGCGCCTGAGGAAATGCGTCCCGACGGCGTCGAGCACCACCACGCCATCCTTCACCCGCCGCGCGGTGTGCCGCAGCTTCGCGATGCCGAGCGGCCGGCCGGAGCGTGAGGGACGGATCTCGTCCACCGTGACGCGGATGGCAATCTCCTCGCCCGGGCGTAGCGGGGCGGGCCAGCGCGTGTCGATCTGGTTGCCGCCGATCGAAATCTCCGAAATCAGCCCACTGCGCATGATGTGTCCGAAGACGGCGGACAGCGTGTGCAGCCCGCTGACCACCAATTCGCCGAAGATGCTGCGCTTCGCTTCCTCGGCATCGAGATGGAAGTACTGCGGATCGTAGCGCGAAGCGAACTCCACCACCTCCTCCAGCGAGAGGGTGAGGGTGCCGAGGTCCCAGCTCTGGCCGGGGGCGAGGTCGTCGAGGGATCGGATGGGTGGGATCATCCGCCCCATTCTAGCCGCGACGATCGGGCATGTCCTGCCGGCGGGGTGCTGGCGGCGCGAAGGTGCCCGAAGCGCGGCCCCGCCCCTCGTCGGAGCCCGAAGGCCATGAATCTGCCGTTCCATCCGCGCCGTGCCATCCTGGGTCTGGGTCTGCTCCTCGGCGCCTGCGTCGCCTCGCCGCCGCCGACGCCGCCGACCCCGGCCGGGCGGTATGCCGCCCTGGTGATCGCTGCGGACCAGACTGCGGGGCAGGTGGTCGATCATCTTGCCGCACGCGAAAGGGCGGAGGTGCAGGAGGCCGGGTCGCTGCGCTTCGCCGCCGGGGCCATGCCGCCCACGCCGCCGCCGCCCGCCACACCGGCCGCGGGGGCGGTGCTTGATCCCGGGGTGAAGCTGATCCTGATGCAGGCGCAACGCCTCGCCGCGCTGTCCGTGGGGCAGGTGCCTGCGGAAGGACCGCAGGGCGCGGCGCTGCTGGCCCGTGTGCAGGACAGCCTGGCTGCCCTGCGCGCCGTGCCCGGCCGATGGCCTGCGGAGACTGTCCGCCGCCGTGGCCTCGATGCCTTCGCGGTGCTGGCGGCGCCCGCGCCACCGGGCCTCGACGCCGCCGGCCTCGCCTTGCAGCGGCAGAGGGCCGTGAGCGAGGCGGTCGCACTGCTGCGCGCCGTGATAGGGGACGATGCTCGGTCGGGTTTGCGCGGCGCGCTCGCCCAGCGGCACGAGGCCTGGCGGCAGGCCCAGACCGCGATGCTCAACAGCGTGCGCAACGACCGCTCGATCGGACCGGATCAGCGCATGCAGATCTGGCAGACGACCCAGGCACGCATCGCTGCCGACCCGCCGGAGGTGGCGGGGGCGGAACTGCACCGGAGGCTGGGCGCGATCCCGGCGGGCCATGCTGCTGCGGGGGCAGGGGATGCCGCCGGGGTCGAGGCCTTCGGGGCGGCGGTGGGCCGCCTGCAGTCGCTGCTTGTCCAGGCACGGTAATGGGGAGCGAGGCGCCCTCCGGGGGACTTGGCGCGACCTGTCCCGCAGTGTAGCCACCCACGCAGTCCCCTGACCGATCCGGAGAGCCCATCCCATGTCCGCCATCGCCGACATCATCGCCCGCGAGGTGCTCGATTCCCGCGGCAACCCGACCGTCGAGGCGGAGGTGATGCTGGAGACCGGCGCGCGCGCTTCGGCGATCGTTCCCTCCGGCGCCTCGACCGGCGCGCATGAGGCGGTGGAGCTGCGCGACGGCGACAAGAAGCGCTATGGCGGCAAGGGCGTGCTCAAGGCCGTCGCCAATGTCGAGGGCGAGATCTTCGACGCCATCTCCGGCATGGACGCGCTCGACCAGGTCAAGATCGACGAGACGCTCATCGAGCTGGACGGCACGCCGAACAAGGCGCGGCTCGGCGCCAACGCGATGCTGGCCGTCTCGCTCGCGGTCGCCAAGGCGGCGGCGGTGGATCTCGACATCCCGCTCTATCGCTACGTCGGCGGCGTCTTCGCGCGCACCCTGCCGGTGCCGATGATGAACATCATCAATGGCGGCAAGCATGCGGACAACCCGATCGACATCCAGGAATTCATGATCATGCCGGTTGGCGCCGGCACGGTCGCGGACGCCGTGCGCATTGGCTCCGAGGTCTTTATGGCGCTGAAGAAGGCGCTGCACGACGCTGGCCATTCGACCAATGTCGGCGACGAAGGCGGCTTTGCCCCGAATATCGGGTCGGCCGACGAGGCGCTCGGCTTCATCGCCAAGGCCTGCGAGGCCGCCGGCCACCGCGTCGGCGAGGATGTCGTCTTCGCCCTCGACTGCGCGGCGACCGAGTTTTTCCACGACGGCGCCTACAAGCTGGAGGGCGAGGGCAAGACCCTCGATGCCGGCGGCATGGTGGACTACCTCGCCGCGCTCTGCGCCAAGTGGCCGATCGTGTCCATCGAGGACGGCATGTCCGAGGATGACTGGGCCGGCTGGAAGGCGCTGACCGACAAGCTGGGCGGCACCGTCCAACTCGTCGGCGACGACCTGTTCGTCACCAACCCCGAGCGACTGCGCCTGGGCATCGAGCGCGGCACGGCCAATGCCATCCTGGTGAAGGTCAATCAGATCGGCACCCTGACCGAGACGCTGGAGGCGGTCGAGACCGCCCATCGCGCCGCCTATCGCGCGGTGATGTCGCACCGGTCTGGCGAGACCGAGGACGCGACCATCGCCGATCTCGCCGTCGCGACGAACTGCGGTCAGATCAAGACGGGCTCGCTGTCGCGCTCGGATCGACTGGCCAAGTACAACCAGCTCATCCGCATCGAGCAGGGGCTGGGCCAGGCGGCGCGCTACGCGGGGCGCGCGGCGTTGCGTCGCTGATCGCCCCCTGACCGCAGCGAGGGCCGCAGGGTGATCCTGCGGCCTTCGCCTGGCGCGGATCAGGCGAAGCGGCGGATCCAGGCGGCGTAACGGTCCATCCAGCCCTGGAGGAACTGCGCCGTGCCCTCATTCGTGACCGTTCCATCTTCGGCGATCAGCCCGTCCTTGTACTGGAGATAGACCTCCGGCTGGCCGAGCGTGGGCATGTCGAGGTAGTCGAGCGCACCGCGCAGGTCATGCTGGGCGAGGGCGCTGCCGATCGCGCCGGGCGAGGTACCGACGACACCCGCCGGGCGGCCGGCCCAGACGCTCTTGCCGTAGGGGCGCGAGCCTTGGTCGAGAGCATTCTTCAGACCGCCCGGCATGCCGCGATTGTATTCCGGCGTCACGAAGATCACGCCCTGGGCCGCCCGCACCTGGTCGCGAAAGCGCGTGACCGCGGCGGCGGGCGTCGCCTCGTCATCCTGATTGTAGAGCGGCAGGTCGTCGATGCGGACATCGGTGAAGGTGAAATCGGCGGGCCCGAGCTTCTTGAGCGCGCTCGCCAGCCGACCGTTGAAGGACCCTTTGCGCAGGCTGCCGACGATGACGGCGACGGTGATGGCCATCGGTGTTCCTTGGCTCCAGTGGATGGGATAGGGCTTCTACCGTCGGTATTGCGTGTCCGTCACCGGTTCCATCCAGGCAACCGCGCTGCCGTCCAGCTTTTCCTGTACGGCGATGTGGCTCATCGCCGTGGTGGGGGTTGCGCCGTGCCAGTGCTTCTCGCCGGGCGGGAACCAGACAACGTCGCCGGGACGGATTTCCTCGACCGGACCGCCTTCACGCTGGACCCAGCCGCAGCCGGACATGACGATCAGCGTCTGGCCCAGCGGATGGGTGTGCCAGTTGGTGCGCGCACCGGGTTCGAAGGTGACGAGCGCGCCGGTCACCCGCGCCGGATCGGGCGGGCTGAAGAGCGGGTCGATGCGGACAGCGCCGGTGAACCAGGACGCGGGTGCCTTCCCTGAGGGCTCCGTCCCGGCACGCTTGATGTGCATCGCGGCTGCTCCTTCTGTCGCTGACCTTGCGCGAAGGTGGTGGTGCGGCTGGCTGGCGACCAGTCCTCCCGCGCGGCGCACAAAAAAGCGTCGTCACTGGCTGAAAACAGGCACGAAGCGGATGACACGGATTCGCTGACGCGTTTAGAATCAGGTTCGCTGCTCCGGTTTCGGAATTCTGCTTTGCGTCTCATCCGCCGCTTCCTGAACGCCATCGCGCTGCCATGCCTCTTCCTGTCGTTGTCCGGCTATTTCGCCTGGCACGCGATGCACGGGGAACGTGGGCTGATCGCGCGCGAGCAGCGTATCGCCGACATCGCCGCGGCGCAGGCGGAACTGCATCGCGCTGAGCTCGACCGGGATGCCATGGAACGGCGCGTCGCCGGGCTGCGCGGGGACCGCGTGGATCGCGACCAGTTGGATGAGCGCGCGCGGGCCCTGCTGAACATGGTCGGGCGGGATGAGATCGTGATTCCCTATGCCCCGGAGCGCCGGCTCTACTGACCTTCCGGCGCCGCCGGCACGCAAAAACTTCAGTTTCTTCCTTGCGGGCGGATGCCTGTCGTGCTGCGTGAAATTGCGGGGATATATCCCTGTGGCGCAATGCTTTGTCTCGGACCGATCGGACTTCGCGGGGTTTGAGGCACTTAACCACAATTCGGTTAACCGTCTTATTGCATTGCAATAGAAGGATTTTCGCCAGACCGGCCGCTTGCGCGCCCCGCAAAGGGGCGCCTAATTAGGCGTGATCAGCCTTCCCTGAGGAGACGCCCTATGGCCCAGGCCGCGGACACCCCCACCAAGCGTCGCGGGAAGGCGAAGGAACCACCCATGGCGCGCGACGACCTGCTCAAGGCGTATCGCGACATGCTGCTGATCCGCCGCTTCGAGGAAAAGGCCGGCCAGCTCTACGGCATGGGTCTGATCGGCGGTTTCTGCCACCTCTACATCGGCCAGGAAGCGGTCGTGGTGGGGATGCAGATGTGCCTCAAGGACGGCGACCAGGTCATCACCTCCTACCGCGACCACGGCCACATGCTCGCCACGGGCATGGAGGCGCGCGGCGTGATGGCTGAACTCACCGGCCGCATCGGCGGCTACTCGAAGGGCAAGGGCGGGAGCATGCACATGTTCTCGCGTGAGAAGGGCTTCTTCGGCGGCCATGGCATCGTGGGCGCGCAGGTCTCGCTCGGCACCGGCCTCGCCTTCTCCAACTGGTATCGCGAGGATGGCGCGGTCGCCGTGACCTATTTCGGCGAGGGCGCGTCGAACCAGGGCCAGGTGTTCGAGAGCCTGAACCTCGCCGCCCTGTTCAAGCTGCCCTGCATCTACGTCATCGAGAACAACAAGTACGGCATGGGCACCAGCGTCGAACGTGCCTCCGCCTCCCGTGACCTGTCGCAGAACGGCGCCGCCTGGGGCATCCCGGGCGAGCAGGTGAATGGCATGGACGTGACCGCCGTGCGCGAGGCCGGCGAGCGCGCCGTCGCCCATTGCCGCGCCGGCAAGGGGCCGTACCTGCTGGAGATGAAGACCTACCGCTACCGCGGCCATTCCATGTCCGACCCGGCCAAGTACCGCACGCGCGAGGAAGTGCAGAAGATGCGCGAGACCTCGGACTGCATCGAGACGGCGCGCAAGATGCTGCTGGAGCAGCTCGGCGTGAGCGAGGCGGACCTCAAGGTGATCGACGACGAGGTGAAGGCCATCGTGCAGGACAGCGCCGACTTCGCGCAGCAGAGCCCGGAACCGCCGGAATCCGAGCTCTGGACCGACGTTCTCGTGGAGGCGAAGTGACATGGGTGCCGTGATTCTGATGCCGGCGCTCTCGCCGACCATGACCGAGGGCAAGCTCGCCCGCTGGCTCAAGAAGGAAGGCGACGCGGTGAAATCCGGCGACGTGATCGCCGAGATCGAGACCGACAAGGCGACGATGGAGGTCGAGGCGGTCGACGAGGGCACGCTGACGAAGATCGTCGTTCCCGAGGGCACCGAGGGCGTGCAGGTCAATGCGCCGATCGCCGAGTTGGACGGCGGCACCGGCAGTGCGGCAGCCCCCGCGCCGGCCGCTGCCCCGGAACCCGTGCCGGCGCCCGCATCCATCCCTGCCGCGCCCAAGGCCCCCGAACCGGCCGCCGCGGTCGAGAAGGATTGGGGCCCGACCCAGACCATCACGGTGCGCGAGGCCCTGCGCGACGCCATGGCCGCTGAGATGCGCGCCGACTCCGCCGTCTTCCTGATGGGCGAGGAAGTCGCGCAGTACCAGGGCGCCTACAAGATCAGCCAGGGGCTGCTGGACGAATTCGGCCCGAAGCGCGTGATCGACACCCCGATCACCGAGCACGGCTTCACTGGCATGGCCGTCGGCGCGGCCTTCACCGGCCTGAAGCCGATCGTCGAGTTCATGACCTTCAACTTCTCGATGCAGGCGATCGACCAGATCATCAATTCGGCGGCCAAGACGCTCTACATGTCGGGCGGCCAGCTCGGCTGCCAGATCGTCTTCCGCGGGCCGAACGGGGCGGCCTCCCGCGTCGCGGCGCAGCACTCGCAGTGCTACGCGTCCTGGTACGCGCACTGCCCGGGGTTGAAGGTGCTCGCGCCCTGGTCGGCGGCGGATGCCAAGGGCCTGCTGCGCGCCGCGATCCGCGACCCGAACCCGGTCATCGTGCTCGAGAACGAGATCATGTACGGGCATTCCTTCGAATGCCCGACCGATCCCGACTTCATCCTGCCGATCGGCAAGGCGAAGATCGAGCGGCCCGGCACGGACGTCACCATCGTCGCCTTCTCGATCGAGGTCGGCCTCGCGATGCAGGCGGCCGAGAAGCTCGCCGAGCAGGGCATCAGCGCGGAGGTGATCAACCTGCGCTCGCTGCGCCCGCTCGACACCGAGACCATCGCGGCGTCGGTGCGCAAGACCAACCGCCTGGTGACAGTGGAAGAAGGCTGGCCCTATGCCGGCATCGGCGCCGAGGTCGCGATGCAGATCATGGAGACCTGCTTCGACTACCTCGATGCGCCGCCGGTGCGCGTGCATGGCCTCGACATCCCGATGCCCTATGCTGCGAACCTTGAGAAGCTCGCTCTGCCGACGCTCGACCATGTGGTCGAGGCGGCGAAGCGCGTGACCTACAAGTAAGCGGCGGGGGAACGATCCATGGCCACGAATATCCTGATGCCGGCGCTCTCGCCCACCATGACCGAGGGCAACCTGGCGCGCTGGCTCAAGAAGGAAGGCGAGCGCATCAAGGCCGGCGACGTCATCGCCGAGATCGAGACCGACAAGGCGACGATGGAAGTCGAGGCCGTGGATGAGGGCATCCTCGGCAAGATCCTGGTCCCCGACGGCACCCAGGGCGTGAAGGTGAACGACCCGATCGCCGTGCTGGTCGAGGAAGGGGAGGCGGTCCCCTCGGGCGCGCCGGCCGCGGCCCCGGCACCGGCGGCTGCCGCCCCGGCCCCCGTGGCTGCCCCGGCCCCGGCCGCCGCCGCGCCGGTCGCGCTGAACCCGCAGCCGTTGCCGCCCGCGGGTGGGGATCGCGTCTTCGCCTCGCCACTGGCGAAGCGCATGGCGCAGCAGGCGGGGCTGAACCTCGCCGGCGTGAAGGGCTCCGGCCCGAACGGCCGCATCGTGAAGGCGGATATCGAGGCGGCGCTGTCGCGCGGCCCGGCCGCCGCACCCACGGCCGCCGCTGCCGCGCCGGCGCCTGCCGCGGCCCCCGCGCCGAAGCCCGCCGCGACGCCGTTCTCGACCACCGCGCCGCATACCGCCGTGCCGAACAGCACGATGCGCAAGGTGATCGCGCGCCGCCTGTCGGAATCGAAGGCGACCATCCCGCATTTCTACGTGACGATGGATATCGAGATCGACGCGCTGCTGAAGCTGCGCGCCGACCTCAATGCGCGGTCGCCGAAGGACGGGCCGGGCGCCTACAAGCTCTCGGTCAACGACCTGGTGATCAAGGCGACGGCGGCGACGCTGCGGCGCTTCCCGAACTGCAACGCGTCGTGGACCGATGACGCGATCATCCAGTACCACGACGTCGACATCTCGGTGGCGGTGTCCATCCCCGATGGGCTGATCACCCCGATCGTGAGGCAGGCCGACAAGAAGGGCCTCGCCGCGATCAGCAACGAGATGAAGGACCTCGCCGCGCGCGCCAAGGCCGGCAAGCTGAAGCCCGAGGAATTCCAGGGCGGCGGCTTCTCCATCTCCAACATGGGGATGTATGGGGTCAGCGATTTCAGCGCGATCATCAACCCGCCGCAGGCCGGCATCCTGGCCGTCTCCGCTGGCTTGCAGAAGCCCGTGGTGAAGGATGGGGCGCTCGCCATCGCGACGGTGATGACCTGCACGCTGTCGGTCGATCATCGCGTCATCGATGGCGCGCTCGCCGCCGAATTCATTCAGGCGCTGAAGCGCACCATCGAGGATCCGCTGAGCCTGATGCTGTGACGTCTCTCGTTATCCGAGAGGCGACGCCTGCCGACGTGCCGGTCATCGCGCGCTTCGTGCGCGCCTTGGCCGAGTTCGAGAAGCTGGCGCATGAAGCGGTGGGCACCGAACCCGATTTCCACGCCGCGATCTTCGGCACGCCGCAGCGCGCGGGCTGCCTGATCGCGGAATGGGACGGCGAACCGGCGGCCATCGCGCTGTATCACTGGACCTTCTCCACCTTCCTCGCCAAGCCGGGGCGGTGGCTGGAGGATCTCTGGGTTGAACCGCAATTCCGCCGGCGCGGCATCGCGAAGGCGCTCTTCGCGCGCCTCGCGCAGGACACGCTGGCCGAGGGCGGCGGGCGGCTCGCCTGGAACGTGCTCGATTGGAACGCGCCTGCCATCGCGACCTATGACGCGATGGGCGCGCAGGCTCTCAAGGAATGGATCACGCGCCGCCTGTCGGGCGATGCGCTGAAATCCCTGGCAGTGGAGGCGACGTGATGGCCGAACAATTCGATCTGGTGCTGATCGGCGGCGGCCCAGGTGGCTATGTCGCGGCGATCCGCGCGGCGCAGCTCAAGATGAAGGTCGCGCTGGTGGAGCGCGAGAATCTCGGCGGCATCTGCCTCAACTGGGGCTGCATCCCGACCAAGGCGCTGCTCCGCGCCTCCGAGATCAACCACCTGCTGCACAGCCTCGATCACTATGGCTTCGCGGCGGACAACATCCGCTTCGACTTCGCCAAGGTGATCAAGCGGTCGCGTAACGTGGCGAACCAGCTCTCTTCCGGCGTGAAGGGGCTGATGAAGAAGCACAAGATCACCGTCTATGACGGGCATGGCGCGCTCGCCGGCCCGGGCAAGGTGGCGGTGACCAAGGATGGCAAGCCGGTCGCGGAGCTCGCCGCGAAGCACATCATCCTCGCGACTGGCGCCCGCGCCCGCGTGCTGCCGGGGATGGAGCCGGACGGCAAGCTGATCTGGTCCTATCGCGAGGCGCTGGTGCCCGACATCATGCCGAAGAAGCTGATCGTCATCGGCTCCGGTGCGATCGGGTCCGAATTCGCGTCCTTCTACCTGAACATGGGCGCCGAGGTGACGCTCATCGAGGTGATGGACCGCATCCTCCCGGTCGAGGATGCCGAGGTCTCCGCCTTCGTGCAGAAGGCCTTCACCAAGCAGGGGATGAAGGTCATCACCGGCGCCAAGGTGCAGGGCGTGCGCAAGGAAGGCGACGGCGTCGCCGCCATCGTCGAGGCCGGTGGCAAGGTCACCGAAATCAAGGCCGACCGTCTGATCAGCGCGGTCGGCATCGTCGGCAATGTCGAGAATATCGGCCTCGAAGGCACCAAGGTGCAGGTCGACCGCACCCACGTGACCATCGACGGCTATGGCCGCACCGGCGAACCGGGCGTCTATGCCATCGGCGACCTGGCCGGCCCGCCTTGGCTCGCCCACAAGGCGATGCATGAGGGCGTCATCGTGGTCGAGGCCATCGCCGGGCTGCACCCGCATGAGATGGACGTGACCAACATCCCGGGCTGCACCTACTGCCGCCCGCAGGTGGCGTCGGTGGGCCTGACGGAGGCCGCGGCCAAGGCCAAGGGCTACGAGCTCAAGGTCGGCCGCTTCCCCTTCATCGGCAACGGCAAGGCGATCGCCCTGGGCGAGCCCGAGGGCTTCATCAAGACGGTCTTCGACGCCAAGACGGGTGCCATGCTCGGCGCCCACATGGTTGGCCCCGAAGTGACGGAAATGATCCAGGGCTACGGCATCGCCCGCACCCTGGAGACGACCGAAGCCGAGCTCATGGCCACCGTCTTCCCGCACCCGACCCTGTCCGAGGCGATGCATGAATCCGTCCTCGATGCCTACGGCAAGGTCCTCCATATCTGACGCCGAGGCCGCGCTGCGGGAGGCCATGCTGGCCCCCGACGTGGCGCGGCTCGAGGCGCTGGTCGCGGATGTCCCGGTCTTCGTGGACCAGGCCGGCGCGGTGCACGGCAAGGGCGCTGACCTGGCCCTGCATGCCTCCGGCCAGTTGGCCCTGGACCGGATCGACCTGACGGAGCGGCAGATCCTGCCCCTGCCGGGCGGCGATGCCTGCATTGGCGTGCGGGCAGACATCGCCGGCCGGTACGCCGGAAATGCCTTCGCCGGCGCCTTCCGCTACAGCCCGGTCGGGGCGCCGCGGGACGGCGCTTGGCAGGGCCAGGCCGCCCAATGCACGGGCATCGCGGCTTGAGCCTCGCAGGATGAAGCCGGGGGGCCTATATCGGAGCGGACCGCCATGACCACCACCCGCATCGAAATCGACCACCGCAAGCCCCGCACGGGCGCCGAACGGCACCCGGAGAAGGCCCATCGCCCGGACAACCCCATCCAGCGCAAGCCGGCCTGGATTCGGGTGAAGGCGCCGACGCACCCGATCTATCACGAGACGCGCAACCTGATGCGCGACCAGAAGCTCGTGACCGTGTGCGAGGAAGCCGCCTGCCCGAATATCGGGGAATGCTGGTCCCAGCGTCACGCGACCATGATGATCATGGGCGAGATCTGCACGCGGGCCTGCGCCTTCTGCAACATCACCACCGGGCTGCCGAACGCCCTGGACGCCGACGAGCCTCGCCGGGTGGGGGAGGCGGTCGCGACCCTCGGCCTGCGTCACGTCGTCATCACCAGTGTAGACCGCGATGATCTGAAGGATGGCGGCGCCGAGCATTTCGCCCGGACCATCCACGCCATCCGCGCCGCAGCGCCGGAGACGACCATCGAGATCCTGACGCCCGACTTCCTGCGCAAGGACGGTGCGCTGGAAGTCGTCGTCGCGGCACGCCCCGACGTGTTCAACCACAATCTGGAGACCGTGCCGGCGCTCTACCCGACCATCCGGCCCGGCGCGCGCTACTTCCACTCGCTGCGTCTGCTCGATCGCGTGAAGCAGCTCGACCCGTCCATCTTCACCAAGTCCGGCATGATGGTCGGCCTCGGCGAGAAGCGCATCGAGGTGCTGCAGGTGATGGACGATCTGCGCAGCGCCGATGTCGATTTCCTCACCATCGGCCAGTATCTCCAGCCGACGGTGAAGCATGCGGCGGTGGACCGTTTCGTCACGCCCGACGAATTCGACGACTACGCCAAGACCGCGCGCGGCAAGGGCTTCCTGCTGGTATCGGCGACGCCGCTGACGCGGTCGTCCTATCACGCCGATCGTGACTTCGCCGCGCTGCGGGCGGCGCGCGAGGAGCGTCTGGCGGCGCGCGGCTGACCATGCCGACCCACGCCGAAAAGAAGATCCTGCGCTATTCGCCGGAGCAGATGTTCGACCTGGTCGCGGATGTCCGCCGCTACCCGGAATTCCTGCCCTGGTGCGTCGGTGCGCGGGTGCTGTCGCAGACGGATGAGGTCCTGCTCGCGGACCTGACCATCGGCTTCAAGATGTTCCGCGAGACCTTCCGCTCGCGCGTCGGCCTCGACCGACCGGGCCATATCCACGTCACCTACGAGAACGGCCCCTTCCGCTACCTGAACAACCACTGGCGCTTTCACCCGGTCCCGCAGGGCACCGAGGTCGATTTCTTCGTCGATTTCGAGTTCCGCTCCCGCCTCCTGCAAATGGCGATCGGCGTGGTGTTCAACGAGGCGGTGCGCCTGATGGTCCGCGCCTTCGAGCGCCGCGCCATGGTGCTCTATGGCCGCAGCACGGTGCCGGTGCCGCCGGGCCGGCCGGCGCCGTCTGCGATGGGATGAGATTGCCGGCGCTGGGATTTGGAGAGGGGCGCTGCCCCTCTCCAACCCTCACCCCGCCAAAGGCCGAAAAGCCTCTGGACACCTTGAGCTGGTACCGGGCGCGGCGGGCCGCCGAAGATGGTGAATGGGCCCGATGGCTGTGGTGCCGGAAATGGCGCCGGGCGCATTGCGCGTGCGGATGCTGTGAAATCCAGCTCGGTCGAGCGCCAAGTCGAGGTTTCCAAAGGCTTTTCGTGGGGAGAGGCTGAGAGGGGCGAGGCACCTCTCAGTTCCATAGCCCCGGAAGCAGAAGCGGCAGCAACACCCTTCAGCCGCGTTGATGCCGTCCATCACGGCTTTGCGTTGGCCGCGCCGCGCGCGGATGCGGCAGGCTGCGGATATGACCTACGTCCTGTATGGCGACACCGGCTCCGGTTCCGTGATCGTCGAGATGGCACTCGCCGAGATCGGCGCGCCGGTCGAATTGCGCGACGTGCCGCTGGCGACGGACGCGCAACTTGCGGCCGAGTACCGCCGCATCAACCCGATGGGCCGTATCCCGACGCTGATTCTTCCGGATGGCACGGTGCTGACCGAAACCCTCGCCATCCTGCCGACCCTGGCCGACCGGCACCCGGAGGCCGATCTGCTGCCGCCGCCCGGGTCCTCGGAGCGCGCCCGGGTCTTGCGCTGGATGGTCCTGGCCGGGGCTGAGGGCTACCCGCATGTCACGCGCTGGGACTATCCGGCCCGCTTCAGCGCTGATCCAGCCCACGCCGAGGCCATCCGTGCCCGGGCTCAGGAGATGTATCGCGATTTGTGGCGGCTGATCGAAGCGGAGGCGGGGCTGACCGGGGAGCCGGCCGCGCCCTATCTGCTCGGCGCGCGCTTCACCATCGCGGACGCCTATCTGACGGTGCTGCCGCGCTGGGCGGATGGCCGCGGCTGGTTGCCCGAGGCCTGCCCCAAGCTGGCGGCGCTTGGCCGGGCCGTCGCGGCGCGCCCGCGCATTGCGCCGGTCTGGACGCGGCACTACGGGCGGTGAGCGGCTAGCCCCGTCGCGACCAGTGAAGCCTCAGCCGGGCCTGGCGGCCGCAATCCAAGCCTGTCCGGGACAGGACCCCACCATCGACAGGCAGCATGCCCGAAACAGCCGACCCTATCCCTCGGCGCACCAGCGCTACTCAAGGTTTCCAAAGGCCCTGTGGCCTTTGGTGGGGTGAGGTTCGGAGAGGGGCAAAGCCCCTCTCCGCCGGCGCGCATCACCGCGGCGGACCTTCCCCGATCCGTTGCAGCAGTCTTCCACCATCCGACAGCGCGATGGCCACCAGGATCTCATCCGGCCGGGGCGCATCCCCCAGGCTGACGGTGATCGTATCGAAATGCGGCCGCGACCACGCATCGTCCTTGTGCCCCAGCGGCAGGTCGAGGCTCGCCCCCGGCGGCCCGAGCTTCACCGCGGAGGGCATCAGCGCCGCCCCGCCGCCGATCGCCGCGCGCAGCGGCTTGCCGAGGCGCGGATGCAGCACCGCATGGCCGTGCTCGAGTTCCCCCGCCGACCCCACGATGGCCCCCTTGCCATAGGCGACCGGCGGCCCGCGCAGCAGCTTCAGCAATTCGGGGCCGACCCGTTCGGCCAGGGCGGCGCCGGCATCCACCAGGTCCTCGAGTTCACGGACGAAATAGCGGGCGAAGGGATTGACGATCGCGATCAGCGCGACGGCGCGCGTCACCGGATGTTCGGCCCTGTGCCCGGCCTCGGAAAAGGATTGCTCGCTGAGAAGCGCGAGCTTGCGGATCTGCACCATTCAATCGGTCTCCACCTCTGGCCGGATCGTGGCGCCGGAGGCATGCTCGGGCAACCACTCACCAGACAGGTTCCCTCCATGGTCCATGCTCCGAACCGCCCGCCTGCCGGCGCGCCCCCCGTGCGCATCAACCTCTATTCCGACACGCAGACGCGTCCGACGCCGGCGATGAAGGAAGCGATGATGCGTGCCGAGGTCGGCGACGAGCAGCATGGCGACGACCCGACGGTGCATGAACTGTGCGACCGCATGGCCGCGCTGATGGGCAAGGAGGCCGCCGTCTACCTGCCGTCCGGCACCATGTGCAACGTCATCGCGATCCTGACGCATTGCACGAAGGGCGACGAGGTCGTCGCGCATGAGAGCAGCCACATCCTGCACAGCGAGGGCGGCACCCATGCCGCGCTGACCGGCGTGCAGATCCTGGGCCTCAAGACCCCGCGCGGCATGTTCACTGCCGACGACGTGCGCGGCGTGATCCGCCCCAAGACCCGCTACGCCCCGCCGCAGCGCCTGCTGGAGGTCGAGCAGACCGCCAACATCGGCGGCGGCGCGATATGGCCGCTGGCGCAGCTCAACGAGGTCGCCGATGTGGCGCATGAGCAGGGCTGGTCCACCCATATGGATGGCGCGCGGCTGATGAATGCCTGCGTCGGGGCGGGCATCGCGCCGAAGGACATGGTGGCGGGCTATGATTCGGTGTGGCTCGACTTCACCAAGGGCCTCGGCGCGCCGCTCGGCGCCGTGCTGTGTGGGTCCGAGGAATTCATCGGCCGTGCCTGGCGCTGGAAGCAGCGGCTCGGCGGGTCGATGCGCCAGGCCGGCATCTGCGCGGCGGCATGTCTCTACGCGCTGGACCACAATATCGACCGCCTCGCCGAGGACCATGCCAACGCCAAGGCGCTCGCCCGTGGCCTGCGCCAGATCCCGGGCGTGGAGGTCGAGGAGCCGGACACCAACCTCGTCTTCTTCGACATCAAGGGCACAGGGATGGATGTCGCGAAGCTGCAGGAGAAGCTGCAGATGCGCGGCATCGCCGTGTCCGGTCTGGGCGGGCGGGTGCGGGCCTGTACGCATCTCGACGTGACGGCGCCGATGATCGAGGAAGCGGTGGGCGAAATCCGCACGGCGCTGGCGGCGGCGTAAGGCGCTGGGGAACCGGGAGAGGCTTTGCCCCTCCCGGACCCACCCCACCAAAGGCCACAGGGCCTTTGGAAACCGATACTTGGCGGCGGGCGGGAAGCCAGTCTCGAGATGTCGAGGCGAGCGCACCGCATTGCTCCCGCTGATACCTCCTGGCGCTGAGCACGGAGCGCGCGTTTCGGGATGGCCGGACCATTGCGCAGGGCGCCAGATCAGGGTTTCCAAAGGCCTTGTGGCCTTTGGCGGGTGGGGGTTCGGGGGAGGGCAGAGCCCTTCCCCGTTCCGCCATTACCGTCGTCTTCGCGCGCATGGGGCAGAGCCGCTCCGATCTTTCGGTCGCAACCCTAGGCCTCGCCACGCCAGGACCGCGGCACCTCCGCCTGATCCTGCCGCAGCCGCTGCGCGAGTTGCCGCGCCGCCTTGGCGAGGCGCTTTCCCTCGGCATCGAGCGGCGCGCCGGCGGCGATCTCACCGGTGATCGCCCGGGCGGCACCCATCGTCGCGGCGTGAACCGCGGCGAGATCTCGGCCCATCGCCTTCAGCATTCGCGGATCGAACAGGATTTCGGGATGCTTCCCGGCCTCGAATTTCTGGTTGTTGGGCGACAGCCGGCGCACCGCGATGCCGTCGAGGAAGCTCTGGCAGGGATCGGGTGCGCGATACGCGCCGGTCGCCGCCTCGGCGGCGCGGCAGGCAATGGGACCATCCCCGTGCAGCCGCACCCAGGCCGAGGGCAACATGGCCTTCGCCTCGCGCAGGATCGGCCCGCCCTGCCATTCCGCGCGCATCACCCAGCGCGGCCGGCCGAGGCTGCCCGCCCCGGCACGGCGCGGCCAGAGCCCGGCTTCCGTGGCACCGAGGGGCAGGGCCGCGCGCAAGGCGTTCAGCAAGCGGGCCGGCGGCGCCGTCGCGGGCGGCTCCTTCGGCGAGGCCATTTTCTTCCAGAACGTCTTCCGCGCCTTCTCCTGCGCCGCCTGATCCTCAGCGCTGCGCGCGACCAGCACGGTCTGGCGAAGCCAAGCGAAGTCGTGGTCGAGGATGATTGGCCGTGGGCGCTCCAACCCCTTGCCGTAGCCGCCCATGATCGCGCTTGCGGCCGCATCGATGGCGGCGTCGCCGGCCTCGGGATCGTCATGGGCCATGTGCGCGCTGGTCGCGAGCCGCAACAGATCGAGCGGCCAGGGCATCACCGCGGCCTCGTCGAAATCGTTCACGCCCCAGACGAGGCGGCCCTCACCATCGCGCCAGGTGCCGAAATTCTCGAGATGGATGTCGCCCACGGCGAGGACCGCTGCGCCCGGCCGCTTCGGCGTCCAGCTCTCGGGCAGCAACTCGACCCAGCGCCAATAGGCGGCGCGGAGATAGGTGAAGGGCGTGTCGGCCAGCTTGGCGCGGCGGGCGGCAAGGTCCGCCTCCACCACCTCGGCGCCCAGGGTGGCGCGGAGCCATTGCTCATTGGCGTGGGTGGAGGCGCGGATGTCATCCATGGCGGCGCGGCCCGGCGTTCACGATGAGGGCGCCACCCTAGAGCAGATCCTGTCCGGATGAACTGATCTGGACAGGTGAAGATGCCCGCAACGATAAATACCTAGAGCATTGCGGGTGAACGGAGGTTCGCCGGAAATGCCCTAGCGCCGCGCGTTGCGACGCCCAAGTAGGTTCGAAATCGTTACGATCTGCCTGCCGCTACAGGATGCGCGTCCAGGACGCCTTAGGTCCGATATCGACATGGGTGAAGGACCCGTACCAGCCGATGCCCATGAAGCCGAGATGGTTCGACAGCGCCGCCGCATGGGCGTGCACATCGGCCTGCGCCATGCCCGGCACCACGATGTCGGCCGCCATGCCGCGCATATGCAGGCTGTTCGGGGCGGCGAAGGGCAGCGTCGCGTTGGTCTGCGGCGTGCGGTAGCCCGAGATCACGCGGAGCGGTCGCGTGTAGCCCAGCCGTTCCTGGATCAGCGACAGCATGTCGAGCAGCAGGCCGGGGATCGGCCCTGGCGCGTCCTCGCGCAGGTCGCGGAAGGCGTGCTGCAGCCGGGCCAGCGCATCGATGCTGTAGTCCTGCCCGGAGCGATAGGCGACGACCACTTCCTCCCGCGCATTGTTCACCATCCAGAGGTAGCGCTCGCGGGGCGGCAGAGGCGCGGGCTCGGCTGGAACCTCGCCGAAGCCGAGATAATCGGCGCGCGCGGAGTTGCTGCCGCCCATCGCAGCGGCGCCGAGGCCCGCGAGCAATGCGCGACGGCGCGGCGTCGCACGGAAGGGGGCGTGAAGCATTTTTTTACTCTGCTCTCACCGTGCGAGCGCGAGCAACCGCGCCCGCGATTCGCACGCGAATGGAGAGGGGAGTGTGGCATTCGCGCCGCGGCGTGGGCGCGCTTGTCTATCGGACGGCGCCGGGCCGCATGCACGACGGCGAGACCGGAGAGGGGCGGCGCCGCTCTCTGATCCCCCCGCGCCGCGTCAATCCGCGCTCGCCCCTGTCAGCCGCACCAGCGCCTCCATGGTCGCGAGGTCACGCCGCTGCATGTCCGCCATCTGCTCCGGTCCGCCGCCCACAGGCAGGTAGCCGAGGCTCGTCATGCGCTGGTTCACCTCCGGGATGCGGACGCCGGCGGCGATGACGTCGGACATGGCCGACACGATGTGCGGCGGCAGCCGGGCAGGGCCGAAGATACCGATCCAGGAATTGAACTCGTAGCCCGGCACGGTGTCGGCGATGGGCGGGACGTCGGGCAGGGCGGGCATGCGCTGGGTCCGCGTCACGCCGAGCGGCCGCACCTGGCCGCTCTCGATGAAGGACATGGTCTCGGCCAGAGGCGAGAAGATCAGGTCGAGCCGGCCGGCGACCAGGTCCGCCATGGCCGGCGCGCCGCCGCGATAGGGGATGTGGGTGAAGGTGACCCCGGCCTTCTGCTCGAACAGCGCTGCGGCGAAGTGCTGGGTGCCACCGACGCCGCTGGTGCCGATGTTGAGCTTGCCGGGATTGGCCTTCGCATGGGCGACGAGGTCGGCGATGCTGCGCACCGGCAGGGCGGGGTTCACCACCGCCACCGCGGCGCTCACCAGCACCAGCGAAACGGGCGTGAAGTCGTTCGTCACATTGAAGGGCAGGGATTTGTAGAGGAACTGGTTGGTCGCGTGGGTACCGACCGAGGCGACGACATAGGTCAGCCCGTCCGGCGCACTGCGGGCGACGAATTCGGACCCGATGTTCCCGGCACCGCCGACGCGATTCTCCACCACCACAGGCTGGCCGAGCGGCCCGCTGATGGCATTGGCGACGAGCCGCCCCGAGGTATCGGTGCTGCCGCCTGCGGCGAAGCCGACGACGAAGCGCACCGGGCGGTCGGGGCGCCATGGCGCCGCGCTTTGCGCAAGAGCGGGCAGGACGGGGAACAGGGGTGCGGCGCTGAGTGCGCTGAGCACCTTGCGACGATTCATGGAAGGCTTCCTCATAGGCTTATTGCGCCGCATGACACGGCGGTAATGTGCCCAGGGAGCCGCAGCGACGGCGCGCTGTCAAATCGTCGCGGACTATTCCGGCATTGCCAGGCGCAGCGCGGCGGCGACCGTCGCGGCGCGCACGGCTGTGCGGTCGCCGGGGAAGATGTGGCGCTCCACCAGCGTCTCCACGCCGCGCCGCGCGCAACCGATGAAGACCAGGCCGACCGGCTTGCCCGGCGTCGCGCCGCCCGGCCCGGCGATGCCGGTGCAGGACAGGGCGATGTCCACCTGGGCCTCGCGCAACGCGCCTTCGGCCATCTGCCGCGCGACTGGGTCGCTGACGGCGCCATGGGCGGCGAGCGTCGCCTCCTGCACCCCCACCATCCGCATCTTCGCTTCGTTGGAATAGGTGACGAAGCCCGCCATCACCACGCTCGAGGACCCGGCGATGGCGGTCAGCGCCGCGGCGATCAGCCCGCCGGTGCAGGATTCGGCCGTCGCGAGGGTCTCGCCCCGGGCTTCCAGCGCGGCGAGCAGCGCGCGCGCCTCCTCGATCGTCGCGTCAGGCAGCAGGGTCACAACAGCACTCCCGGCGCGAGGGCGCCCAAGATCAGCAGCAGGGCGGCGGCGATCGCGCCGGCCAGGATGTCGTCCAGCATGACGCCGGTCGCGCCGTGCAGCCCGTCGGCCCAGGACACCGGCCAGGGCTTGAGGATGTCGAAGGCGCGGAACAGCAGGAAGGCGAGGCCGACGCCGACCCAGCCCGCCCCCGCCGGCAGGCCGGCCAGCGTCAGCAGCATGCCGGCGGCCTCGTCCACCACGATCCAGCCGGGATCGTCCGTGGGGCGATCGGCCAGGACTTCCCGCACCGCGACCCAGCCGACGCCCCAGACGAGCAGGCCGAGCACCAACGCCCAGCCCGGCCCGAGCAGCGCGAGCGGCAGCACCACCAGCGACCCCCAGGTCCCCGGCGCCGGCCTGAGTCGCCCGACGCCGCAGACGGTCGCGACCGCCAGCGCCGGCGTCACGGAAGGGCCGCGAGGAAGCGGTCGAGCCCGGCGACAGCCGCCGGCTCCTCGAGCGTCGGCGCATGGCCGGTACCGGGCAGGGTGACCAGGCGCATGTCGGGCCGCGCCTTGCGCATCAGCGCGACGGTATCGACCGAGAGCAGATGGCTCTGCTGCCCCCAGACCAGCATCAGCGGCAGCTTCGCCAGCGCTCCGAAATAGGGCCAGAGATCCGGCGGCGGCCCGGCATCCGGTCCCACCGCCTGCTGTCCGACGCGAATGTCCCAGCGCGGGTGCCACAGCCGGTCCTCGCCCTCGGCATAGGTGCGCCAGGCGAGGGCGCGCCAGCCTTCCTCGTCCAGCAATTCCATGGGCGGATGGCGGCGGCGCAGCCAAGCCGTGGCGTCCTCCAGCGTCGCGCAGCAGGGGTCGGTGCCGACCAGCTCGACCACCGCCTCGCGGCCGTCGCGCTCGATCTCGGGGCCGATGTCGTTCAGCACCACGGCGGCGAGGCTCGCCGGCCGCATCACCCCGAGGGCGAAGGCGACCAGCCCACCGA
The DNA here is from genome assembly GCF_019430885.1 of Roseomonas alba. GTDB lineage: Bacteria > Pseudomonadota > Alphaproteobacteria > Acetobacterales > Acetobacteraceae > Neoroseomonas > Neoroseomonas alba. The sequence continues at coordinate 52,351 of NZ_JAHYBZ010000002.1, forward strand.
AGGAGGTGCCGACCACTGCCACGCGATGCAGCCCGAGCGCCGCCATGGCGTCGATCACATCGGCGATCAGCTTTTCGGGCGCGTAGCGGCGCGGATCGGCGGCGCGGGCGCTCTCGCCATGGCCCGCATAGTCCAGCGCCACGACCCGCCGAGTCCCGCCATGCCGCGCGCCGATCGCCGCGTAGTCGAGCGCCGTGCGGCAGATGCCCGACAGGCACAGCAGCGGCGTGCGATCGGCCGCACCCGGCCATTCGGTCGCGGCCAGGCGCAGCCCGTCGCGCGCGGAGAGCTCGATCCGGCGGCCGCTCACCGTGCGGCCTGGAGCTGCTGCAGCCAGGGGGCGAGGGGATGGGCAAGGCCCGCCGCCGAGGGATCGGAGGCGCGATAGACCATGACGTTCTCGATCACGCGCTGAACGTAATTGCGGGTCTCGCTGAAGGGGATCTGTTCCATCCAGTCGATCATGTCGACATCGCCGCCGCGCGGGTCCCCATAGGTGCCGAGCCACTGGTCCACGCGCCCCGGCCCGGCATTGTAGGCCGCCGCTGCGAGCGGCAGCGCGCCCCCGAAGCGGGTCAGCATCTGGTCCAGATACCCCGCGCCGAGCCGCATGTTCGCCTGCGGATCGCCGGTGAGCTGCCCGACCTGGTAGGGCACGCCGAGCCGCCGCGCAACCAGCGCCGCGGTCGAGGGCAGCAACTGCATCAGCCCGCGCGCATTGGCGCCCGACACGGCCTCGGTGTCGAAATTGGATTCCTGCCTGGTGATGGCGTTGATGAAGGCGGGTTCGGGGCTGGTGACGGGCGGCTGGAAGGGGCGGGGCCAGCCCTCGGGCAGCAGCATGTCGCCATCGGCGCCGGCGCGGCGCGCCACCCAGACCGCATGGTCCGGCCGACCGATATGATTGGCCAGCCGCGCGGTCAGCATCCGGTCGGTGCCGTCGGCGGCGAGGTCCTCGATGCGCAGCAGGAAGATGCGCGCCCGCCGCGTGTCGCCGAGATCGGCGAGCGTCAGCACCGCGCGCGCCAGCTCGCGGCCGGCGAAATCCGCGGCGCGGGGCTGGGTGACGGCCGGGACCTGCGCGCGGGTGATGCGGGCCGACAGCGCCGTCGGATCCTCGCCCAGCGCCAGGGCGGAGAGCTGGCCATAGAAGGCAACCGGCAGTTCGGCGCCGAGGGCGTATTGCGTGCGCGCTGCAGCCGTGTCGCCCCGCGCGGCCAGGGCACGGCCCTGCCAATAGGCGGAGCGCGCCCGCGTGATGACCGATCGGCTGTCCTGCCCGACCATCGCGAAGTGGCGTTGCGCCGTGGCGGGGTCGTTCAGTCGCCGCAGGGCGATGAAGCCGGCAAGGAACTCGCCCTCGCCGCGCGGCTCGCCGGGTTCGGCCTGGCCATGGGCGGCAGCGATCCGATAGGCCTCGCGGTCCTGGCCGAGGCGCAGCAGCTTGCGGGTCAGCACCTGGCGTTCCACCCAGACCGCGCGGGCGGTATCGCCGGCGAGGCCCGATTGCAGAGGCTCGGCGGCGATCCAGACGGCGGCGGCCTCATTGTCGCGGTCGCGGCGGCGCAGCAGCCGAGCCTGTTCATAGGCCCAGCCGATATCGGTCGGGCGCGTGCCCAGCACCGTGTCGTCGTCGCGCGCCAGGGCCAGCCGCGTCGCGGCGGCGGAGGCGCGCGCACCGGTCAGCCGCGCCGCGGCGCGCGAGGCGCCGGCCAAGTCACGCGCGAAGGCAAGGCGGTCGAAGCGGCGCCAATGGTCCTCCTCGGACAGGCGGCTACCGAAGCGGAGGAGCACGGCTTCCTCAGTGATGACGTCCCCGGGGGTCTCGACCCAGGCTTCGCGCATGACCGCGGTCGCCCGGGGCGCCTGACCGGCTCGGTCCAGCGCATCGGCGTAGCGGAAGGCGCCTTGCAGCGAGCGCGGCGGATTACGTCCGAAATGCCGCAGCACGAGCGCATCGTCGGCTTCGACCGCCAGTGCCGCCTCGGCCCGCCGATTCAGCGTGTCGGGATACGGCCAGTCCGGATTCTCGGCGATGAAGGCGACGAGTTCGCCCGCCGTGGCCGGCGCCGCACGGTTGGTCAGCCGTATCCACAGGGCGAGCTTGGCGGCGAGCGGATCGGCAGCGGCGGCATAGGTGTCGGCCTCGCCCCAGCGGCCCGCCGAGGCCGCGGCAAGGGCCTGGCGGCCGGCGACGCGGGCGCCTTCCGGCGCCCAGGACTGCGCGGCGGCGGGGAGCGGCAGGGCGAGGGCGGCGAGGAGGAGCAGGCGGCGCATGGCTGACTCTCTACCCGATTGGACCGCCGCTTGTCCCGCGGCCTTGTCCCGGGCTGGTGTGACGCCTAGGTTGCGCGCTTCACGGCCAGAAACACAAAGGAGGGCGCCGTTATGTTCAGGGGTTCGATGGTCGCGCTGATCACGCCGATGCGTGCCGACGGATCCGTGGACGAGAAAGCCTTCCAGGACCTGGTCGAATGGCAGATCGCCGAGGGCACCGAGGGGCTGATCCCCGTCGGTACGACCGGCGAGAGCCCGACCCTGTCCCATGCCGAGCACAAGCGCGTCGTGGAGATGTGCGTCGAGGCCGCGAAGGGCCGCGTGCCGGTCATGGCCGGGGCGGGCAGCAATTCCACCGCCGAGGCGATCGACTTCGCCCAGCATGCGAAGAAGGCCGGCGCGGACGGGATCCTCGTGGTCACGCCCTACTACAACAAGCCGACGCAGGAGGGGATGTTCCTCCACTTCACGGCGATTGCCGATGCGGTGGACATCCCGCTGTTCATCTACAACATCCCCCCGCGCAGCGTGATCGACATGACGCCGGAGACGATGGGGCGGCTCGCGAAGCACCCGAACATCGTCGGCGTGAAGGATGCGACGGCCAACCTGACCCGCCCGCTGCACCAGAAGCGGACCTGCGGGGCGGATTTCATCCAGCTCTCGGGCGAGGACCACACCGCGCTCGCCTTCAACGCGGCGGGCGGGCATGGCTGCATCAGCGTGACCGCCAATGTCGCGCCGCGGCTCTGCGCCGAGATGCACAAGGCCTGGCGCGACGGGAAGGTCGGCGAGGCAATGGCGATCCAGGACCGCCTGACGCCGCTGCATGACGCGATGTTCTGCGAGACCTCGCCGGGCCCCGTGAAGTATGCGGCGAGCCTGCTGGCGAAGAGCTCGGAGCATTGCCGCCTGCCGATGGCCCCGCTGGGCGAGGCCAGCAAGGCGAAGGTCCGCGAGGCGATGGTCTCGGTCGGGCTGCTGAACTGACGTCGTCGTGCTATGATCGGCCCAAGGCACCGCCTTGGGCCGGGAGCGCACAGCGCGACCGCGCTCAGACCAACACCTGCCCCACGCGCGACAGCGCAGGGCGCGAAGGCAAGGCCGGCGGATGCCGGCCGCCCGCCGTTTGAGGGCATGAAAAAAGACTCATCATGGCTGAGAAAAAGAAGGCGGGGCTGATCTCGCACGGCATTGCCGCGCAGAACCGCAAGGCCCGCTACGACTACAAGATCGGCGAGACGATCGAGGCCGGCCTTGCGCTGGTGGGGCCGGAGGTGAAATCCCTCCGCGCCGGCCGCGCGACCCTGTCCGAAGCCTGGGCCGGCGAGCGCGACGGGGAGATGTGGCTGTTCAACTGCTACATCCCCGAATGGCAGGCCGGCAGCTTCATGGCGAAGTTCGAGCCGCGCCGCCCCCGCAAGCTGCTGCTGCACCGCCGCCAGGTGCAGACGCTGACGGGTGCGATCACGCGGGAAGGGGCGACGCTCGTCCCCCTCGACATCCATTTCAGCGATCGCGGGCGGGCGAAGGTGCTGCTCGGCCTCGCCGAGGGCAAGAAGCAGCACGACAAGCGCGCTGCCATCGCCGAGCGCGACTGGCAGCGCGACAAGGCACGGATGATGCGTAACAAGGGGCAGGAATAGGCGCCGGTCCAGGACGTCGCGGTTGGAAGCCCGGCCTCGGCCCTGTTTCATGGCCGGGCAGAAGATTGGAGGGGCTCTGCCCCTCCAAACCACCCCGCCAAAGGCCACAGGGCCTTTGGAAACCGCCACTTGGTTCTGTGCGGTGCAGGCGGTCCGTGCCCCTCCCGGCGCGTTCGGTGCTCGGGGGCGAATTTCGGCCCTCATTCTGACAGTGGCGCCAGCGCCAGGTATCGGTTTCCAAAGGCCCTGTGGCCTTTGGTGGGGAGAGCCCGAGAGGGGTAAAGCCCCTCTCGGTTCCACAGACTGGGAAAAGAGCCCCGCTGGTATCAGTCCACCAGAACCCGGCGATAGGACTCCCGCACCAGCGCGAAGGGCCGCGGCGCCACATCCCCCGTCAGCAGCAGCGCGCGATGTTCGAGGGCATGCGGCCCGCCGGGTGGCAGCACCGTTTCCGACAGCATGCGCCGGGTCGGATGCAGCCGCGCGACCACCAGGCCGAAGGGGTGGTCGGTCGCGTCGAGCTTTGCCTGCATCGCGGGGGCCAGCCGCGCCGGCAGCCACCAGATGTCGCAATCCGACAGCGCGACGGCGCCGCGGCGCAGGGTGACGCAGCGATGGCGGATCTCCGCCGTCGCCTCGGCGTCGAGCAGCGCGGCCACCTCGGCCGCCGGGATGTCCGCGAGGGGGGAGGCGTGGCGCTCGATGCGGATCGGGCCCTCGCCAATGCCACGTTCGGCGCACCAGGCGGCGAGGAGCCGCGTCGCGCTGGCGGCCCGGCGCAGGCGCTGCGCGAAAGCGGCCAAGGCCCCGCCATGGTCGGGACCGAGGGGAAGCGGATGGCCCAACGGGCGCAGCCTTTCAGCGGGAGGCGGAGTCCCCCGCCTTCTAGAACCATTCCCGCCGGAGGGCACCGGTGCACGCGGCCTCTTGCATCGGCACGGCATCGTGCCACGTCATAGGCGCGTCGCTGCCTGCCGCGGAACCGGATCCGCCCTACGGCAGGACCAGGCAGGAGAGCCCATGGCCGAGGATGACGACGTTCCCCGATCCGGCGCGATCAAGGACAAGCTGATCCGCACCAAGGAGCGCTGGGCCGAGGAAGGCCGGCTGCTGACCGGCACCCATGGCGACCCGACCCGTGACCGCCTGCCGCCCGGCCAGACCCTGGTGAAGGACTGGCCGGTGCTCGACCTGGGCGTCCAGCCCGATGTCGCGAAGGACCGTTTCCGGCTGCGCGTCGAGGGGCTGGTGGAGAACCGCATCGCCCTCGACTGGGATGGCTTCATGGCCCTGCCGCAGTCCGAGATGGTGGTGGACATCCACTGCGTCACCCAATGGTCCCGCTACGACAACCGCTTCACCGGCGTGATGGTGCGCGACCTGCTGGAGATCGCGCAGCCCAAGCCGGAGGCCGGCTTCGTCTCGCTGACCTGCTATGACGGCTACACGACGAACCTGACGCTCGCGGAATTCGCCGACGCCGACGTAATGTTTGCCCATGCCTGGGAAGGCCAGCCCCTGGCGCGTCAGCATGGCGGCCCGGTGCGGCTGGTGCTGCCCAAGCTGTATTTCTGGAAGAGCCCGAAATGGGTGACGCGGATCGAACTGCTCGCCGCCGACCGGCCGGGCTTCTGGGAGGTCCGCGGCTACCACAACCACGGTGATCCCTGGATGGAGGAGCGTTATGGCTGATGTCCCCCGCCGCGCCATCCTCGCCGCGCCGCTGCTGATGGCCGCCGCCCCCGCGCCGACCGAGGCCTGGTCCTTCCGTGTGCCTTCGCTGGAAGGCGGGGAGCATGACCTCGCCGCCTGGCGGGGACGGGTGCTGCTGGTGGTGAACACCGCCTCCTTCTGCGGTTTCACCCCGCAATATGCGGCGCTGCAGCGGCTGCAGGACCGCTTCGCGGCGCAGGGGCTGACCGTGCTCGGCGTGCCGTCCAACGACTTCAACCAGGAGAGTTCGGACAACCGCCAGATCCGGGAATTCTGCGACGCCCAGTTCGGCATCACCTTCCCGATGGCGGCGCTGTCGCATGTGAAGGGCGCCGAGGCGATCCCGCTCTTCCGCTGGCTCGCCGCCGAGGGCGGTGGGGAGCCGCGCTGGAACTTCCACAAATATCTGGTGGCGCGGGACGGGCGGACGGTGCGGGGCTTCGCGACGCCGGTCGAACCGGAAGGCCCGGAGATGGTACAGGCGGTGGAGACGGCGCTGGGTCGCCCCAGCACCGTCGATTGCGGCTGCGATCCGCGCCATGCGGCTATGCTGCGCGGGGCGCCCGCCGCAGGGCGATGATGTAGAGTTCCGCGAAACCCGCCACCGCGATGGCCTGCACGGCGAGGAAGGCGATGCCCCAGCCATTCGGCGCGACGAAGCCGAGCAGGGGCAGCGCCGCGCTCTCGATCGCCCAGACCAGGTTGCCGGCGACGAGCAGCCACAGCATCGGCCTCGGCAGGGCGGGTCGCGAGGCCAGCCAGCCGAGCAGCGCGGCATAGGCCAGCAGGAACAGCCCGGCGCCGGACAGCAGGGCCGGCGGCAGATGCGTGATGGTGCCGATCGCGCCCGGCGCGACGGCCAGGGCAAGGCCCATCGCGCCGCTCGCGGTCGCGTCGGCGGCCAGGGCGATGCGCAGGAAGCGGGTCATGGTGATCATCGGGATCCTCCGTTCGGGGTGGCAGTGACCCCAGGGATGACCCGGCCGGCGAGGCGAAGCGATGACCTCGGAGGTCATCGGAACGCCGCGCGCCGGCACGATAGGATGCCGCCATGACGAATTTCGGACCCATGCTGCGCGAATGGCGCCAGCGCCGGCGGCTCAGCCAGCTCGATCTCGCCATGGAGGCGGAGGTGTCGCAGCGGCACCTGTCCTTCGTCGAGTCCGGCAAGGCGCGGCCGAGCCGGGAGATGGTGCTGCGCCTCGCCGAGCACCTCACCGTGCCGCTGCGTGCCCGCAACGCGCTGCTGGTCGCGGCGGGCCATGCGCCGGCATATGGGGAAAGCGGGCTGGTGGCGCTGGAGCCGGCCATGGCGGCAGTCCGCGCCATCCTCGCCGCGCATGAGCCCTGGCCGGCCCTGGCGGTGGACCGGCACTGGAATCTGGTGGTGGCGAACGGCATGGCCCTGCGGCTGATGGACGGCGTCAGCCCAGCCTTGCTGGCCCCGCCCGCCAATGTTCTGCGGGCAAGCCTGCATCCCGACGGCCTTGCCCCGCGCATCGCCAATCTTCGGGCCTGGAAGACCCATGTCCTGGATCGGCTACGACGCGATGCGGCGGTGTCGGCCGATGCCGGTCTGATCGCGCTGATGGAGGAGATCGCCCGCTATCCGGGCGGCAGCGACGCCCCGCCCAACCGGGCGGCGCGGGAGGCCGGCATGATCGCGACGCCGCTGCGCCTGCGCGTCCCCGGCGGGGAGCTTGCGCTGATCTCCACCACCACCGTCTTCGGCACGGCGACCGAGGTGCAACTCGCCGAACTGACCCTGGAGACCTTCTTCCCGGCAGATGGCGAAACGGCCGCGGCGCTGCGCGCCATGGCGATCCCTGCATAAGCTTCACGAAACCTTGGCCGCGCGACGGTGTTATCTTCGCCGCCGGGCCTTGGGCCCGCTGTCTGCAAGGAAGGAATGCCACCATGCGTCATCCCCGCGCCGCCCTGGCCGCGATGCTCGGCCTCGGGCTGCTCGCCGCGGTCCCGGCTTTCGCCCAGAATCCCGCGACCGCCCAGAACCAGGCGGGCCATGTCCGGGTCGGCACGCTGCGCTGCGACGTGCAGGCCGGCACCAGCTTCATCTTCGGCTCGACCCGCGAGGTGAATTGCGTCTTCACCGCCGCCGGTGGCAACCGGACCGAGCGCTATACCGGCGAGATCAAGCGCTATGGCGTCGATGTGGGCTTCACCGGTTCGGCGGTGATGCTCTGGGGCGTGGTGTCCTCCACGGGCGACATCCAGCCGGGCTCGCTGGGCGGGACCTTCGCCGGCGTGTCGGCGGGGGCGACCGCCGGCGTCGGCGTGGGCGCCAATGTCCTGGTGGGCGGCAGCAATCGTGGCATCGCCCTGCAGCCGGTCAGCGTCGAGGGCAATACCGGCCTCAACATCGCGCTGGGAGTCGGCGAGCTGACACTGACCCCGGTACGCTGATCGGCGGAACGGCCGCGGCGGTGCCCTCTTCCTCATGGCGCCGCCGCGGTCACGCGTGGCTTCGCGAAAGAGCGCGGCTTTCCTCGGCGCTACCCAGGCGCAGGCCCACGGGCCGCCCTGACCACCGCATGAGGACCTCTCCGATGACCACCAGATTCCGCTTCGCCTCGCTGATCGGCCTCAGCCTGATCGCAGGCGCCCCGGCCTTCGCCCAATCGCCGAACGGGCCGAACCTCCAGGACACGCTGACCGGCAGGCTGCGCGCGGGAACGCTGCGCTGCGACGTCGGTCCCGGCGTCAGCTTCGTCTTCGGATCCACCCGCAACGTCAGCTGCGTCTACAGCCCGGTGCGGGGCCAGGCCGAGCGCTACACCGGCGAGATCAAGCGCTACGGCGTCGATCTCGGCTTCACCCATTCGGCCGTGATGCTCTGGAGTGTGCTGGCGTCGGACAATGCGCCGGCTGTGGCCGCGCTCGCCGGCACCTATGCCGGCGTGGCCGCTGGTGCGACGGTCGGCGTGGGGGTGGATGCGAACATCCTCACGGGTGGCAATGGCCGCGGCATCACGCTCCAGCCGCTGAGCGTCGAGGGCAATGTCGGTCTCAACATCGCTGCGGGCGTCGCCGAGCTGACCCTGGCCGCGGCCCATTGAGCGGCGAGCGGGGAGGGCGCCTGCCTTCCCCGCCGCAGCATCGTCAGCGCGTGGGCGTGGGCGGGCTGGTCGAGTAGTCGTAGAAGCCGCGCCCGGACTTCCGCCCGAGCCAACCGGCTTCCACATACTTCGCGAGCAGCGGCGAGGGGCGGTACTTCGGATCGCCCAGCCCCTCGTGCAGCACCTTCATCACGCTGAGCAACGTGTCGAGGCCGACGAAATCCGACAGTTCCAGCGGCCCCATCGGGTGGTTGGCGCCGAGCTTCATCCCCTCGTCGATCGCCTTCACATCGCCGACGCCTTCCATCAGCGCCTGGATCGCCTCGTTCAGCATGGGGCAGAGGATGCGGTTCACGACGAAGCCCGGCCAGTCGCCGGCGGGAACCGGCGTCTTGCCGAGCTTGCGCGCCAGTGCCTCGACCGCCGCGCAGGTCGCGTCGTCGGTGGCGAGGCCCCGGATGATCTCCACCAGCTTCATCATCGGCACGGGATTGAAGAAGTGCATGCCGATGAAGCGGGCCGGGCGGTCGGTCGCGGCGGCCAGGCGCGTGATGGGGATGGAGGAGGTGTTCGACGCCAGGATCGCGTCCGCCTTCATCTTCGGCAGCAGCGCGTCGTAGATCTTGCGCTTCAGCGCCTCGTTCTCGGTCGCGGCCTCGATGACGATGTCGCAATCGCCGAAGGCGTCGTTCGTCGTGACCGTGGTGATGCGGCCCAACGCGGCGGTCTTGTCCTCCGCGGTGATGATGGCCTTCTTCACCTGCCGGTCCATGTTGCCGGACATGGTGGCGAGCGCCTTGTCGAGGGCCGCCTGCTGCACATCCATCAGCACCACGGGCAGCCCGGCGAGCGCGGAGACATGCGCAATGCCGTTGCCCATCAGACCGGCGCCGATGATGCCGACCTTCGCGATTTCAGCCATGGGACCTCCTCGGTGGACATGAAAGACGGGGGGAGAAGGTGCCTTCTCCCCCCGTTCCGATAGTTTCTTTGGCACTGGAAGACCGGCCGCGAAAGCCGGTCTTCAAGACATCACTTCGACAGTTCGGCTTCGAGTTCCGGCACCGCCTTGAACAGGTCGGCCACCAGGCCGTAGTCGGCGACCTGGAAGATCGGCGCTTCCTCGTCCTTGTTGATGGCGACGATGACCTTGCTGTCCTTCATGCCGGCCAGGTGCTGGATGGCACCGGAGATACCGACGGCAATGTAGAGCTCGGGGGCCACGATCTTGCCGGTCTGGCCGACCTGCATGTCGTTCGGCGCATAGCCCGCATCGACCGCGGCGCGGGACGCACCGACGGCCGCACCCAGCTTGTCCGCCACGGCTTCGAGGATCTTGAAGTTCTCGGCATTGGCCATTGCGCGGCCGCCCGAGATGACGATGCGCGCGGCGGTCAGTTCCGGGCGCTCCGACTTCACGATTTCGGCGCCGAGGAAGGTGGACAGGCCCGGATCGGCCGCGGTGGCGGCGGCCTCGACCGGGGCGGACCCGCCCTCGGCGGCCACGGGGTCGAAGGAGGCGGCGCGGACCGTGATCACCTTCTTCGCATCGGCCGACTTCACCGTCGCCATCGCGTTGCCGGCATAGATCGGCCGCACGAAGGTATCGGCATCGACCACGCCCGAGATGTCGGACAGCACCTGCACGTCGAGCAGCGCCGCGACGCGCGGCATCACGTTCTTGCCCTGCGCCGAGGCCGGCGCGAGCAGATGCGAATAGCCCGGCGCGAGGGCGACCAGCAGCGCGGAGAGCGGCTCGGCGAGCACCGGCCCTTCCGGCCCGGTCAGCACCTTTGCCACGCCCGGCAGCTTGGCGGCGGCGGCAGCGCCGGCGGCCACCCCTTCGCCGACGACGAGCACATGCACCTCGCCCAGCTTGGACGCGGCGGCGACGGCGGAGCGGGTCGGCTGGGTGACGGCGCCGTCCTTGTGGTCGGCGAGAACGAGCACGGCCATGATCAGATCACCTTCGCTTCGGTGCGCAGCTTCTCCACCAGCTCCTGCACGGAGCCGACCTTCTTGCCCGCCACGCGCTTCGGCGGTTCCTCGACCTTCAGCACGGTCAGGCGCGGGGTGACGTCGACGCCGAGATCGGCCGGCTTCACCGTCTCGATCGGCTTCTTGCGCGCCTTCATGATGTTGGGCAGGGACGCGTAGCGCGGCTCGTTCAGGCGCAGGTCGGTCGTGACGATCGCCGGCAGCTTGAGCGAGACGGTCTCGAGGCCGCCATCGACCTCGCGCGTCACCTTCAGGGTCTCGCCGTCCTTCTCGATCTTGGAGGCGAAGGTGCCCTGGCCCCAGCCGAGCAGCGCGGCCAGCATCTGGCCGGTCGCGTTCATGTCGTCGTCGATCGCCTGCTTGCCGAGGATGACCAGCGTCGGGCCTTCCTTGTCCACAATCGCCTTGAGCAGCTTGGCGACCGCGAGCGGTTCCAGCACGCCGTCATGCTCGACCAGGATGCCGCGATCGGCCCCCATGGCGAGCGCGGTGCGGATCTGCTCCTGCGCCGCGGTCGGGCCGGCGGAGACGGCGATGATCTCCGTGGCGACGCCCTTCTCCTTCAGGCGCACGGCTTCTTCCACCGCGATCTCGTCGAACGGGTTCATGGACATCTTGACGTTGGCCGTCTCGACGCCCGTGCCGTCCGCCTTCACGCGAACCTTAACATTGTAGTCGACCACCCGCTTGACGGGGACGAGGACCTTCATCGTTCGACCGTGTGCCTTCTTGGATAGAGCGTGAAAACCGACCGTGCGGTAGGGCCGGAAAATACGGGGGCCGCGAGGTCAGGGCAAGGCTGGGACTGGTTGGTTCCCCGCGGATTCGGGCGATGCCGGCCAGCATCCCCGCCCGGCCGCCCGATAACGGTACACTGAACCGGGCCGCCGGGTGGGGGTGCGGGCCAGCGCCATCGCCACACGCGGCACGCTAATGTCTCGTAAGGCTCAGCAGGATGACGAAGAGGGCCAGGGCCAGGAACTGCAGGCCGATGCGCCATCGCATCAGCAGGTTGGACCGCCGCGACCCGTCCTTCCCCCCCGACATGCCCAGCACGCCAGCGAGAAGCACGCCGAGCGTGGCCAGCATGGCCAGCCCGACCAGGATGGTGAGCACCGTGATCATGGCCTTTACCTAGGCCCTTTCACGGCCTTGCAACAGCCCTGCCACCATGCGCCAGGGCCGCGCCGGCCAGGGCCGTGAGCGCGCAGAGCCCGAATCCCAGACCATAGCCGCCCGAGGCCTGCACCAGCGCCGAAAAGGCGGGCGGCCCGACCAGCATGCAGGCCCCGAAGACGAAGCCTGTCGCCGCCGTGGTCGCCCCGACCCTGCCGGTAGGGGCGAGTCGGGCCGTCTCGGCCAGGAAGACGCCGTTCCAGCCGATCGCCGTCGCCCCCATGGCCATGCCGGCGAGCGCCACCAGCACCCCCGGCCAGTCCGGCCCGGCCAGCAGCAGCGCGACGCCCGACGCAGCCGTGGCCAGGCCTAACCCGATCAGCACCGGCCAGGCCCCTATCCGGTCGGCAAGCAACCCCCAACCGACGCGTCCCGCCACCCCGGCCCCCTGGGCGAGGGCCAGGCGGAATCCGGCTTCGGTCAGTCCCACGCCGAGCGCTTCCACCTGGAACACGACGAAAAAGGCCGAGAAGCAGAATTGCGACACGCCGTAGAGCGCCGCCATGACGGTGATCCGGCGCAACGCCGCCACCTCCCGCAGGATGGCGAGGCTGCCCAGCGCCGCGCCCCAGGCCGCGCCGAGACTGCCCAGGCGCGCGGATCGGTCACGTTCCGCATCGAGTGGCCGGCGCAACGGCTGCAAGGCCAGCGCCATTGCAACCAGCAGCGCCGCGACGGCAAGGATACCCGCGCGCCAACCGAAGACGGCCGCGATCACTGGCGTGATGGCGGCGACCAGCATGGACCCGGCCGGCACGCCGCACTGTTTCAGGCTGAAAATCAGGGAGCGCCGGTTGGCAGGTGCCTTCTGCGCCAACAGATGGCTCCCTGCCGGCGTTACCGGGCCATGACCCATGCCGCAGGCGAATGCCGAGACCACCAGCGCTACCGGATGCGCCAGAATCGAAAGAACCAGTGCCAGGCCGCAGACGGTCAGCCCCGCCTGGAGCACGCGAATCCCGCCGAAACGGTGGATGAAGGCCCCGGTCAGCGGCCCCGACACCAGGGCGCCGGCGTAGACGAGGGCGGTATGCACCCCGGCCAGTGCCGCAGGAATGCCTGCTTCGATCGCTATCGCAGGGGCCAGGACGGGGACGGCGAGAAAGACGCCCATGCCGGCAAGATGCACGCCGAGCAGGGCGAACATCACGGTCCAGACGGAAGGGGATTGGGTCATGCTGCGCTGCAATGCTGGACCGGGGCCGAAGGATCGGCAACCGGGCAGGGACGACTTGACCCGGAGCGTCACTCTGGGGTCCCTGCGCGCATGACTGGCATCCGGCGCTGCCTCCTCCCGATCCTGTGTGTGCTTCTGTTGCTGCCGGCGGCGCGGCTCGCCGCGCAGGGTGCGCCTGTCGAGGAGCCCGAGCCGCTACCGGCTGTCGAGGCTCCCGCCACACCCGCCCCGCCCCGTCCGGCCCGCCAGCCGACACCGCCGCGCAGCGCGGCCGGGACGCCACAGCCGGCCCAGGCGCAACCGGCCGCGTCTCGTCCGACCCCTGCGGCCCCCGCCGCCGCAGCCCCCACGGGCGGCGAGGCCGAACGCCTGTTGCGATTGCTGCAGGACGACGCGCGGCGCGCTGAACTGATCCGCACCTTGCAGGCGCTGACCGCGGCCTCGGGCACCGTCGCGCCGGCCGCGGAGACAGGCTCTACGGCCGCCGCCCCCGCTTCGGCGGGTTCTCCCGCCCCCGCGCCGGCCGCGCCCGCGACCCCGGCAGCGCCGGCATCGCCGGCCCAGGCGGTGGAGGCACTGCTCGCGCCGAACACCCTTGGGGCGCAGCTGTTGCAGGGCGCCTCACAACGCCTCACCGCGCTGTCCGAGCAGATGGTCGCAACGGTGCGCGCCGTCGCCGACCTGCCCTCGCTCTTCGCCTGGCTGTCCTCCATGGCGCGCGATCCGGTCACGCAGTTCCGCGTCATCGACGCCGCCTGGAAGCTTGCCCTGGTGCTCGGCCTCGGCCTGCTGTGCGAGTGGGGCGTGTCGCGGGCCCTGACCCGGACCCGGGAGAAGCTCGATTCCCGCGCCCCGGAAGAAGGCGAAGCCTGGTCCTGGTTGCGCAAGGTGCCGCTGGTCATTGCGCGGCTCGGGCTCGACCTGCTGCCGATCGGGGCCTTCGCCGTCGTCTCCTACGGGCTGATTGGGGCGGTGCAGCCGCTGCCCACCACCGAGCTCGTCATGCTGACGGTGAACAACGCCTACATGGCATCGCGGGCCGTGATGGTGGCGTCGCGCATGGCACTCTCGCCGGCCTCGCCGATGCTGCGCCTGTTGCCGGTGGGCGATGAGACGGCCGCCTACATCACCGTCTGGCTGCGCCGCATCACCCTGGTCATGGTGTTCGGCTACGCGGTCGCGGAAGCCGGGCTGCAATTCGGCCTGCCCTGGTCGGCCTATGATTCGATCCTGCGCGTCTGCGCGCTGCTGGTGACGCTCTTCCTCGTCATCGTCATCCTGCAGAACCGCACGCATGTGTCGGATGCCCTGCGCGCCCCGCCGTTGCCGGAAGGTCAGGAGGTCGAACCGGGCCGCCGCCTGCTGCGCAACCTGCGCGACCGCGCGGCCGAGATCTGGCACTTCCTCGCCATCGCCTGGCTGATCGCGGCCTGGGGCGTCTGGGCGCTGGAAGTGCAGGGCGGCTTCTGGCGGCTCGCCCGGGTTTCCCTGCTGACGCTGCTGGTGCTGGTCGGATCGCGCCTGGTGGATATGGGCATGCGGCGGGCATTGCAGCGCGCCTTCCGCATCAGCCCCGATCTGTCCCGCCGCTATCCGGGGCTGGAGGAGCGGGCCAACCGCTACCTGCCCGTGCTGAAGGGCATGCTGTCGGCCTTCATTGGCTTCATCGCGGTGCTGCTGCTGCTCGAAGTCTGGGGGCTTGAGGCCTTCTCCTGGTTCGGCCAGGGCAAGCTCGGCAGCCGGTTGATGGGATCGCTGGCGTCGATCGGCTTCACCATCCTTGCGGCCATGGCGGCATGGGAGGCTGCCAATGCGGCGATCCAGCGCCACCTGCTGCAATTGTCCCGCGACGCCAAGGCGGCGCGCAGCGCGCGCGTGCGCACGCTGCTGCCGATGCTGCGCACGGCGCTGCTGATCACCATCCTGGTGATCGTCGCCTTCATCATCCTGACCGAGATCGGGGTGAACGTCGCGCCGCTGATCGCCGGTGCCGGTGTCGTCGGTATCGCCATCGGCTTCGGATCGCAGACGCTGGTGCGCGACGTCATCACCGGCGTCTTCCTGCTGTTCGAGGATGCAGTCGCGGTCGGCGACGTGGTGCAGGTCGGTGGGCTGTCCGGCGTGGTCGAGCAATTGTCGATCCGCTCCATCAAGCTGCGGGCGATGGATGGCAGCCTGCACATCATTCCCTTCAGCGCCGTGACGACGGTGACGAACATGACCCGCGACTTCGCCTTCGCGGTAGTCGACGTGTCGATCGCCTATGGCGAGGACACCGACCGCGTTTCAGAGGTGCTGAAGGGCATCGCCGCCGAACTGCGCGAGGATGTGAAGTGGCGGCCGGTGATCCGCGATGATCTCGACATCCTCGGCGTCGAGCGGCTGGCGGATTCGGGCGTGGTGATCCGCGTGCGGCTGAAGACCGACCCCTCCCAGCGCTGGGCGATCGCCCGCGAGCTGAACCGGCGGATCAAGCGCCGCTTCGACGAACTGGGCATCGAAATCCCGTATCCGCACCAGAAGCTGGTGTTGGAGAAGGGGATGGAGCGGCATCCGGCGGAGGTGGCGCAGGCGAGCGAGTGAGAGGTTCGCCTTCTCCGCGTCGCAAACCCTGGTGCCGCGGCGTGGAATCGTGAGGGGCCGTGCTCTGCGTCACCGATGCAAGGCAACGTGCATGGCGCCCCGCACAGGCGGCCCTGACGACCCGTCTGCTTCCGTGGGCGAAGATCGGGGCGGGCGCTTGCCCTCCGAGCCACCCCGCCAGGATGCGGGGCATCCTGGACCGCAATCTGCTGGTTCCGGGCGGGAGAGCCGCTCCAGGCCCTCCCGGCGCGTTTCGGGCGCAAGGGCGGGCTTCGGCGTTCCGTCTGCCCGCGGCGCACGGCACCAAAGGGAGGTTTGCAAAGTCCCTTCGGCTTTTGCCGGGGTGGATTGGAGGGGCAGCGTCCCTCCAATCCTTTGCCCGAAGCGCCTGGTCACGAAGGCCTTCGGGTCCCATGGCCCGTCACGACTTCGGCCGGGCGGGCGCCCCACTGATCGCTGACAGGGCCGCTGTCATGGCATCCGGCACGGGCGCCTCTGCCTCCGCCGGCGGGTCGATGTCCAGCCGGATCGCCCGCGCCAGCAGATGCAGCCCCCCCGACGCGGCCTGGCCGTAGAGCGGGTCGCCCAGGATCGGCCAGCCCATCGCGGCGCAATGCACACGGAGCTGATGGGTCCGCCCGGTCTCCGGGCGCAGTTCGAGCCAGGTCACCCCATCGCCGCGCCCCAGCACGCGAAACCGTGTGACGGCGCGCTGGCCCTCGGGATGCACCTCCATCCGCCACCCGGCGGCGCGGGTGGAGACCTTGCGCAACGGCCGGTCGATCAGGCCGGCATCCTCGGTCGGCGCGCCGCGTACGACAGCCCAGTAGGTCTTGTGCGCGCGGCCGCCGGCGAAGGCCGCGCCGAGCGTCGCCAGGGCCGGCTTGGTGCGCCCGAGCACCAGGCAGCCCGCCGTGTCGGTGTCGAGCCGATGCGCCGGCTGCGGCAGGTGACGCTTGCCCATGCGCAGCGGTTCCAGCCAGTCCTCGAGCGAGGCGCCGCCGCGTGGGCCGCGATGCACGGGTAGCCCCGCCGGCTTGTTGAGCACCATCAGGTCATCGCGCAGCAGCAGGATGCGGGCGGCGATGTCGGGGGGTGCTTGGCGGGGGAGGGGTGGGCGTGGGAGTCTGCCACGCATCATGTCGGTACCACCTCTCGTCATCTGCCTCGGCAACGTCGTCGCTGACCATACCTTCCGGGTCGAGCACATACCCGAACCGCCCGCCAAGATCGCTGCGCGATCCTACAGCATCGGGCCCGGGGGCATGGCGGCCAATGCGGCCATCGCCGCGCTGCGCCTCGGCGGGCGCGCCGCCTTCTGGGGCCGCATCGGGGATGACCTGAATGGCGAGCCGCTCGCCGAGGCGCTGGCGGCGGAAGGCGTGGACGTGACCGGATTGCGGCGCGTGCCGGGCGGGCGGACGCCGGTCGGCGCGGTGCTGGTCGATCCGCGCGGGGAGCGGACCATCATTTCCTTCCGCGGGGCGGGACTCGGGACCGATCCGTCATGGCTGCCGCTCGACCGGCTGAAGGACGCCGGGGCGCTGTGCTGCGACCCGCGCTGGCAGGAAGGCGTCGCGGCCGCCGCGGCTGCGGCGCGGCAAGCCGGCGTGCCGGTGGTGCTGGATGGCGAACGCAGCGAGACTCGCATCCTGGTCGATCTGGTGCCGCGGGTGGACCACGCGATCTTCTCGGTCCCCGGCCTTGCCAACTTCGCACCAGGCTGCGAGCCGGAGGAGGGGCTGCGCCGCGCCCTGGCTTCGGGACCCGTCACGGTCGCCGCGGTGACCCAGGGCGAAAAGGGCGTGCTGTGGCTGACCCGGGGTGCAGCCAAGGCGGAGCGGACGCCCGCCTTTCCGGTCGAGGCGACCAACACCACCGGGGCAGGGGACGTGTTCCACGGTGCCTATGCACTGGCCATGGCCGAGCGCATGCCGGTCGAAAGGGCGATGCGCTTCGCCTCTGCGGCTGGGGCGCTGCGTGCGCGGGATGGGGCCACGCCCGACCGCGCGATGGTGGATGGCCTTCTGGCCTGATCCCCTCGGAGGACGGGCACTGGAAGGCGCCGGGGACTGCCGGACGCCTGGATGCGACCCACCTTCCGCTCCGGGTCGCGGCGAGGCCGCGATCCGACAGGCGCCGTCGGCGATTATTCGTTCGGCGAGAGCGTCTTGATCAGGTCGAAGACGCGCTTGCGCACCG
Organism: Roseomonas alba; assembly: GCF_019430885.1. Lineage (GTDB taxonomy): Bacteria > Pseudomonadota > Alphaproteobacteria > Acetobacterales > Acetobacteraceae > Neoroseomonas > Neoroseomonas alba. The sequence goes on from NZ_JAHYBZ010000002.1 coordinate 70,200, forward strand.
AAGGATCGGTGATGCGGTAGTAGGCGCGGACCAGCTCCAGCGTCTCGCGACGATGCAGCGTGTCGTCCTCGAAGCCTTCCTGGCCCTCGGCGAAGCCGAAGGCCGCGGCGCGCGACCGGGTCGCGGCATTGCCGCCGAGCTCGGGCGACATGTCGTCGAAGAAGAATCCGATCGGCACATCCAGCACGCGGGCGAGGTCGAACAGGCGGCTCGCGCCGATCCGGTTCACGCCACGCTCGTATTTCTGAATCTGCTGAAATGTCAGGCCCAGCGCCTCACCGAGCTTCTCCTGGCTCATGCCGAGAAGGGTGCGGCGCAGCCGCACGCGCGTGCCGACATGGACGTCGATCGGGCTTGCGCGGTGTTCGCGTTCGACCCGCTCCATCGTCTCATTGCTCGACATGACAACCTCCGCTGCTGCGTCCGTCATTAACCTTCTCCCGTCGCGATTGCGCCGGTTGCAGCCCCAACCTGTCGCACGAGTAGGCTCTCATTCACTTTTCGTCAACTCTTTTTCTTATTCTCATTTTTTGAGACGCCCTGTGCATGTGGTCGAATATGAATTTTAACGTTCCGCTAACCTAGATCTTCCGCTTCCACCACCCGGACGCGAAGGTGCCGGCCGATAGAATTATCGCGATCCACAACCCAAAGTGGGCGAACGGCGTTGGCGCGCGCGGTGCCGGAAGCGGCGCCCGCAACACGCCCGTCTCACCCAGCCCGACGCTCCCCACTTCCCGCCCTCTGGCATCGAAAACCGCGGAAATTCCGGTCTGGGCGGCGCGGGCGAGCGGAAGACCTTCCTCGACCGCGCGCAACCGTGCCGCCGCCAGATGCTGCCAGGGGCCCGCCGAGATTCCGAACCAGCCATCGTTGGTCACATTGACCAGCCAGGCCGGTCGTTCCGACGGCACAACCGCAGCGGGAAATATGACTTCGTAGCAAATCAACCCTCCGTAGGGCGGCAAGGGGCCTGCACGGACCGCCCGCAGGGCTTCGCCGGGCGTGAAATCCATGCCGCCCTGCACCAATCGGATCGGCAGCAGCCCCGACAGGGGCATGTATTCGCCGAAGGGCACCAGATGAACCTTGTCCGAGATACCCAGCACCTCACCGGCCGGGTCGATTGCGACCAGACTGTTGAAGACGCGCGCCACGCGGCGGTCGGGCCCGAACTCCGCCCGCACCGTTCCGGTCAGCAATATGGCGCGCTGGGGCAATGCGCCCGCTATGAGCTGGCGCACATCCGGGTCATCGGCGACGAGAAACGGCACTGCCGTCTCCGGCCAGATGACGACCAGGGTCTGGTCCTCCGGTAATTCGCGCAGCGCCGCGAGGGCGGCCTCCCGGGTCGTGTCGATGTAGCGCCGCAGGATCGGCACGCGCTGGTCCTGCCGCCACTTCACCTCCTGTGCCACATTGGCCTGGACGATCAGCAGCCCGACCGGCTGCGGCGCCGGTTCGGCCGGCCACAGGCGCACCAGCCCGAACAGCGCGAAACCGGTCAGGGCGGCAACCCCGCCCAGCATCGCCCGCCGCCCCAGCAACGGCGTCGCCGCGATGATGACCGTCGCCAGCGACAGCCCATGCACCCCGATCCAGGCCGCGGCCTGGATCGGCAGGGCGCCGAAGGCCCAGACCGTGCCCAGCAGGTTCCAGGGGAAGCCGGTGAAGGCGAAGCCGCGCAGCATCTCGAACAGCACGAAGGCGCCGGCGAAGGCCAGCACGCGCGGCCAGCCCGGCCGCACGGTCCAGGCGAGCGCCGCCGGCCCCGCCACGAACAGCGCGAGCGGCAATGCCATGGCCGGCACCGCGATCGGCACCAGCCACCAGAACTGCGCCACATCGGTCAGGATGGCATAGGTGACCCAGTAGAGCCCGGCCGCGAAGAACCCCCAGCCCCAGGCGAAGCCGACCCAGAAGGCTCGCTTCCAGGATGCCGCGGCCCCGATCTGCGCGAGCAGCCCCGGCATCGAGACCAGCAGCACCGGCACCGCATGCACCGGCGGCAGGGCGAGCGCCGCGAGCACCCCCAGCCCGGCCGCCGTCACCCACAACCGCCATCCGCGCCGCGTGGCGAGATGAGCAAGGAAGCGTTCCCACATGTGGCGGCGGTCCTGAACTGGCGGAGGGTGGCGGGGAGGGGGCAGGACGTCAGCCAGGACGACGCCCCCGGAACCGGGGAGTGTTTGATGGCTGGTTTGGGGGAGGGGCTCAAGGGCGCAAGGCGTGAACAATGACGCGGTGAAGGCGTGTCCGTTCTGGCGGAGGCAGACCGGAGAGGGGCTTTGCCCCTCCCCGGACCCCACCAAAGGCCGACAGGCCTTTGGAAACCTCCACTTGGTGCTGGGCGCGACAGGCAGGTCGTAGGGCCGAAAGGTGTGTGATGCCCGCGCCATTCTCAGCACCATCACCGACCAGCGTCGTCTTGAGTACGGCCTGCTCCGCGTTGGTCGCGAGGGGGGGCTCGGCCCCTCTCGGACTCTTCTCCGCAAGGGCTGTAGCGCCCTTGCAATCTTCACCTTGGCGTCGTGCGTCGCTGGCGGGATGGCACCGCGACCTGCACTGGTGCGCAAAGCGCGCCTGGTGGGTTGAAAGCGCCTGTCGTGCCGCATGCCCAAGGACGGCGCTCCAGGTGCTCCAGCACCAGCGGCACCCGTTGGCATTGCAGAGCAAGGTCAACGGAACCCCGATGGGGAGGTAGTTGGGAGGGGCAGCGCCCCTCCAACTTCCCTCCTCGAGCCGGAAACGGCGGCCCCGGCCGCCTATTCCGCCGCCGCCCGCTGCGGTTCGCTCCCCGGCCGCCGCACCCGTAGCAGGCGGATGCGGCGCGGGTCGGCGTCGAGGATGCGGAACTCGAGCCCCGAGGGATGGGAGATCAGCTCCCCCTTCGCCGGCACGCGGCCCGCGAGGGTGAAGACCAGCCCGCCCACCGTGTCGATGTCGGCGGCGCGTTCCTCGTCGGTCAGCACCGGGCCGAGCTTTTCCTCGAAGGCCTTGATCGGCGTGCGGGCATCGAGCTCGATCGTCCCGTCCGGCCGGTCCGTCATGTGCGGCGCGGCGTCCTCGTCATGCTCGTCGGAGATGTCGCCGACGATAGTCTCGACCAGGTCCTCGATGGTGATGAGACCGTCGATGCCGCCGTATTCGTCCACCACGAGCGCCATGTGCGTGCGCTGCTGGCGCATCTGCAGCAGCAGGTCGAGCACCGGGATGGACGGCACGACGAAGAGCGGCTTGCGCAGGATCGCCTTCAGGTTGAAGGGTTCCGCGCTGCCCACCGCGGCGAAGACGTCCTTGATGTGAACCATGCCGACGATGTCGTCGAGGCTTTCGCGATAGACAGGGTAGCGGCTGTGCCCGTCCTTCTGGATCAGGCCTATCGCCTGCTCCAGGGTGAAGTCCTCCGGCATCGCCATGATGTCGGCGCGCGGGACCATGACGTCGTAGGCCGTGGTGCCCTGCAGCCGCAGCACGTTGGACAGCAGGGCACGCTCATGGGTGTCGAGGTCGCCATCCTCGTCCTCGTCGGTGGCGCCGTGATCCTCGCCGCGTTCGATCAGTTCGCCGACGCGGTCGCGGACGGATTCCGCCTCCTTGCGGCGCAGCAGGCTGTGCAGCTTCCAGAACAGCCCGGATTTGTGACCCGGATCGCTCACGTGTTCATGCCTTCGGACGCCGGGCGCCGCATATCCGTGCGGCTTGGCTTCGCGCCATGCACTGCTGCATCGGCGGCAACGGGCGGGTTGGGCGCGGTCGCGCTGTGCGCTCCCGGATCGCGGCGGGGCCGCGATCCGCCAGGGGAAGGATGGCAAGGGGTCACGTCACACCTCGCCACGGATTGGGCAGGCCGAGGCGGCGCATCACGCGGGCCTCGGCGCGCTCCATGCGGCGGGCCTCGCCGGCGAGGATGTGGTCATGCCCGGCCAGGTGCAGGGCGCCATGGGCGACCAGATGCGCGAGGTGATCGGCGGTCCGCCGGCCGGCATCGCGGGCCTCCCGGCGCACGACCCCCAACGCCAGCGCGACATCGCCGAGCTGGCCGGGTACGCCCGCGGGGAAGGACAGGACGTTGGTTGGCTTGGCCTTGGCACGGTGCTGCCCGTTCAACTGCTTGACCGACCGGTCGTCGGTGAGCAGCACGGTGACCATGCCGGTCGCGCCTGCTTCGCGCAGGGCGGCCTCCGCGGCCCGGCGCACGAGCGCCTCGGGCTGCCTGACGGCGGCGCGCCAGCCCGGCGCCGCCAGGATCACGGAGATGTCCGACACCTCCTGTGACCCATTCCGAAGCCCAGCCTGATCATGCGCAACACGACCACGGCCGGGACGGCTACTTCCCGGTTCCATACTTCTCCTTCTTCGCCCGACTCTGCTCGTCGGCCTGCCCATAGGCGGCGACGATCCGGGCCACCAGCGGATGCCTTACCACATCCCGCTCCGCAAATCGCGTGACACCGATCCCATCCACGCCATTGAGAATGCGCAGCGCCTCGATCAGCCCCGAAGGCTGTCCGGCGGGCAGGTCCACCTGGGTCGGGTCGCCGGTCACGACCATGCGCGACCCCTCGCCCATGCGGGTGAGGAACATCTTCATCTGGGCGGGGGTGGTGTTCTGCGCCTCGTCCAGGATGGCGTAGCAATGGGCGAGCGTGCGGCCGCGCATGAAGGCGAGGGGGGCGATCTCGATCTCGCCTCGCTCGATGCGCTTGGCCACCTGGTCGGGTGGCAGCATGTCGTTCAACGCGTCGTAGAGCGGGCGGAGATAGGGATCGACCTTCTCCTTCATGTCGCCGGGCAGGAAGCCGAGGCGCTCGCCGGCCTCGACCGCCGGGCGCGACAGCACGATGCGATCGACCCGCCCGGTCTGCAGCAGCGCGACGCCCTGCGCGACGGCCAGATAGGTCTTGCCGGTGCCGGCCGGGCCGACACCGAAGACCATCTCGCGCTGGGCAAGCATCTCGATATAGGCGCCCTGGGCCGGGGAGCGCGGGGCGATCGCTCCCTTGCGGGTGCGGATGGCCGGCAGGTCGCGCAGCGGCAGGCGGGGTTCGCCCTGCTCGGCGCCGCCCTCGGCCAGGCGCAGCGCCGCTTCGACCTCCGCTGTTCCCACGTGTTGTCCTCGTTCCAGCCGTTTCCACAGCGCCAGCAGCGCCGCCTCTGCCATCTCGGTCCGATCCGCGCCACCGGAGATGGCGATGCGGTTGCCCCGTGACGAGAGCCTGACGCCGAGGACCTGTTCGATCCGGGCCAGGTGCCGGTCATGCTCGCCATGGAGCAGGGGCAACAGGACGTTGTCGTCGAATTGCAGCGTGACGGAGCGTCGCTCGGCGTCGCTGCGGGTATCGGTGGCGCGAAGGGCGATGGTCTGGGTGTTGCTCAAGCGGCCGGTCTCTCCCTGGGCTCGGCGTTGTGGGGGGCGGCAAGCGCCCCGGTCAGAGAATTGGGGTGCCCGGCGAGGATCCGCACCGGCACGACCTGTCCGGCGAGATCGGCGGGCCCATCGAAATGCACCGGGTTCAGCCAGGGGGTGCGCCCCGCCATCTGGCCGGGATGGCGCCCCGGGCCGGTGACCAGCACCTCGGCCAGCATGCCGGCGCGGGAGCGGTTGAAGGCGGTCTGCTGGTCGCGCAGCAGGGCCTGGATTTCGGCGAGGCGCGTGTCCTTGACCGCCTCGTCCACCTGTCCGGCCATGGTCGAGGCGGGCGTGCCGGGGCGGGCGGAATACTTGAAGGAGAAGGCCTGAGCGAAGCCGATATCGCGGATCAGCGCCAAGGTTGCGGCGTGGTCGGCATCGGATTCGCCGGGGTGGCCGGCGATAATGTCGGTGGACAGGGCGAGGTCCGGTCGCGCCGCGCGCAGGCGGTCCACCAGCCGGCGGTAGTCGTCGGCCGTATGGCCGCGGTTCATCATCTTGAGCACGCGGTCGGAGCCCGATTGGACGGGCAGGTGCAGGAAGGGCATGAGCGCCGGGGTATCGCCATGGGCGGCGATCAGGTCGTCATCCATGTCGCGCGGATGGGACGTGGTGTAGCGGATGCGGGCGAGGCCCTCGATTTCCGCCAGCCGGCGGATCAGGCGGCCAAGCGTCCAGGGGCCCCCATCCGGCCCTTCGCCATGCCAGGCATTCACGTTCTGGCCGAGCAGGGTGATCTCCCGCGCGCCCAGGGACACCAACCGTTCGGCCTCGGCGACCAGGGCCGCGACGGGGCGGGAATATTCCGATCCCCGTGTGTAGGGCACGACGCAGAAGGAACAGAACTTGTCGCAGCCCTCCTGCACTGTCAGGAAGGCCGTCACGCCCTGGGGCGCCGTGGTCTCGGGCAGGTGGTCGAACTTGTCCTCGGGCGGGAACTCGGTCTCGATCACCGCGCCGGCGGCGCGGGAGGCGCGGGCGACCATCTCCGGCAGGCGGTGATAGGATTGCGGGCCGAGCACGATGTCCACCCAGGGGGCGCGGGCGGTGATCTCGGCGCCTTCGGCCTGGGCGACGCAGCCGGCGACGGCGATGACCATGTCGCCGCCGCGGGCCTGCTTGGCCTCGCGCAGCCGGCCGAGGTCGGAGAACACCTTCTCCGTCGCCTTTTCCCGGATGTGGCAGGTGTTGAGGATGACCATGTCGGCCTCCTCCGCCTCCTCGGTGGGCGCATAGCCGAGCGGGGCCAGGACATCCGCCATCCGGGCGCTGTCATAGACATTCATCTGGCAGCCCCAGGTGCGGATCAGAAGGCGCTTCCGAGGGGTCGTGCTGTCGGTCATTCGGGTCAGGCTCCGCCGGCCTGGCCGCCAACAGGGCGGCCATGGCTGGCGGGGGAGATGCGCACCGCAGCGACGCGGGTCAAGCGACGGGGACTCCGAAGCGGGTCTTCATGAGCTGAAGCGTGACCGGCCGGTCGAGCCCGGGTCAAGCATTCCTGCGTGACATCCCGGGTGATGTCGCGCGGGGCGGGTGAGCGTCGGGTCACGCGCGGCCGGGCATGGCGGGATGGCGCCTCGGGAGGGACTTTGCCTCTCCCGAACCCATCCCGGCAAAGGCCGAAAGGCCTTTGCAAACCTCGACCTGGCGCCGGATGCGACTGGCGGGCCCAGTGCCGAAAGCAGCCCATGCACAGAGAACGCGCCGGGAAAGCATGGATTGCCCGTTCTGCCCGGCGCCAAGTGACGGTTTCCAAAGGCCTTGGGCCCTTGGCGGCGTGGTTTGGAGGGGCAGGGCCCCTCCCATTGCCCAACCTCACCATGCAGTTCTGAACGCCGTCGGCACAAAATCCCGCCTGCGGGCCCTTTCCGCCGTCACCCCGGCATGTTCATCCGCAGCGGCGCCACCGGCCGGTTCTGCCGCAGCAGGGCGGCCCCTTCGGCCACCACGTCGCTGGTCGCCGCCGTCAGCGCCTTGCGATCCGGGAAGGCCTTCGGGTCGGCCGGCTCGTGCAGCAGCACCGTCGCCCGCGCGCCGGTGCGTCGCGCGATGCGCCAGAAATGGGAGGCGATGTCCATGTCGCCGTACCAGGCGAACAGCGGCCGGTCGCGCCGGCAGGCCGGCAGGCCGCCGAGCCGGTCATAGACCAGCGAGACCGGCTGCACCTGTTGTGCGTCCTGCGCCACGGCGAGGAAGGAGGACCGGAAGGGCAGCACCCGCGTCCCGTCATTCGAGGTGCCCTCGGGGAACAGGATGATGCTGCCGCCGGAGGTCAGGCGCTCGCGGATCGCCTCGGCTTCCTTGCCGGTCGCGCCACGGGTGCGGCTGACGAAGATGGTGCGGCCGAGGGTCGCGATGGTGCCGGCGATCGGCCATTGGCCGACCTCGGCCTTGGCGACGAAGGCCGCTTCCAGCACCGAGCCCAGCACCAGCACGTCGAGCCAGGAGGAATGGTTCGATACGAACAGCACCGAACTTCCCGGCGCGGGCTTGCCCACCACCTGCACCTTCAGCCCGATCAGCCGGCAGAGGATCGCGTGGTAGGTCCGCGCGAAGCGGATCGAACTGCGGCCCGGGATGCGGATCAGCACGACCTGGATCGGCACCGCGATCAGCGTCCAGAGGAAGGCGGCGGCGATGCGGCGCACCGCCCGGAAGCGCCCGCCGAGCGGCCGGGGCTCCATCACATCCGCCCAGGCGGCGCCGGGGATCCAGGGTTGGAAGTTCAGCGGCGACCGCCGACGCAGCCGGCGGGGCTTCAGGGCTTCCTCGGGGGCGCGGGCTACGGCTTCCATAAGCGCCCCAGGTAGCGCGCGCATCATGGCGGGGCAATGAAGCCTTCGCGTCGGGCGCGTGAATCCTTGCCGTCGACCCCGTGGCACGGAAGCATGGCCGCCCCACCGGAGAGACCGCCGATGCCGATGTTCCGCCGCGCCCTGCTGGGCTGCCTCGCCCTGCCTGCCATTGCCCGCGCGCAGGGCGCCTGGACGCCGGACCGTCCCGTCCGCCTCGTGGTGCCGTTCGCGCCTGGCGGATCGCAGGACGTGCTGGGGCGGCTGTTTGCCCAATCCGTCCAGGCCGCCGGCCAGCAAGTGGTGGTCGAGAACCGTGCCGGCGCCGGCGGCATCCTGGGCGGGGAGGCGGTGGCGCGCGGCCCGGCGGACGGGCTGTCGCTGCTGCTCGCCACCGCCGGGCAGACCACCATCCCGAAGGCGATCGGCCGGCGCATGCCGTATGACCCCGACACGGATCTCACCCCGGTAACGCAGTTGCTGGACAGCCCCGTCGCGCTGCTGGCCGGCCCGAACCTGCCGGTGAGCGATGCCGCGGGGCTGATCGCCTATGCCCGGGCCGCGCCGGCTCCGCTGCCCTATGCCTCCACGGGCATCGGTACGAACACGCACCTGATCATGGAGGACCTGAAAGCGCGCGAGCGGCTGAACGTCGAGCACGTGCCCTATCGCGGCGCGGCGGCGGCCTTCAACGACCTGCTGGCGGGGCGCATCGCGCTGATGTTCGTCTCGGTGCCCTCGGTGCTGGGCTTCTCCGGCGGAGCGCTGAAGGTGGTGGCGACGACGGGCGCGACACGCTTCCCCAGCCTGCCCGACGTGCCGACCCTGACCGAGGGGGCGGTGCCCGGCTTCACCGCCAGCATCTGGACCGGGCTTTCCGTGCGCGCCGGCACGCCGCCGGCCGCCATCGCCTTCTGGCAGCAGGCCTTCACCCGGGCGCTGGCGGAACCCGCGCTGCGGGAACGGCTGGATGGCCTCGGCGCCACGCCGGCGCCAAGCGATCCCGCCGCCTTCGGGGCGCTGATGCGCGATGACCTGGCACGCTGGCAGCGTGTCGTCGCGCCGCTGAACATCAGCCTCGACTGAGCAGGTCCGGCAGCCGCGCGAGATCGAGGCCATCGAGCAGCGGATTCTCGCGCAGGCCGCGGCCCCACAGGGTTTCCAGCACCGTGACCGTGCCCTCGGTCACGGGCATGGGTTGGCCGATGGCCGCGGCGACCGCGAGGTAGAAGGCCAGGCCATAGGGCACGTCCTCGGTGACGTAGCGCGTCTCCATGCTGGTCGGGCCGGCGACGGAGCCGCGGCCGCGCTCGATCGCCGCGGTCATCTCGTGCAGCGGGCCGTGCGGCACGCCGTTCGTGCGATGCAGGTTCTCGGCGACGCTCGGCGGGCTGTGGCCGAAGCGTGCGGCGAGCGCGTCACGCTCCGCGCCCAGCGCCTCCATCAGCCGGCAGACCGCAGGCGTCATCAGCCCATACTGGCCCCAGGACTCCTGCTTCTCGATGCGGGTGACATTGCCCAGCGCCAGCGCGGCATGGGCGATGGGATTGGCGTTGATGAAGGCGGCGGCCAGCGCATCCGGCACGGTCGGCCAGCGATTGCCGAACAGCGCCTCGGCCAGTGCGGCCATCTGTGGCGCCGCGGGGCCGGGCAGGGCGCCCATCTCGGCCTCGGCGCGGATGGCGGCGACGCGCACCCGGTCCGGCGCCAGCCGGCGCCCGGTCAGCGGCGTGGTCGCCATGGCGCCCACCGGCGCGCCGGGCCCGCGCAGTCGTGCGACGGCAAGCGGCGCCAGCGACGCTGCCGGTGCGATCAGCAGCGGGAGATCCTTCGGGATCGCCGCGGCGATGCGGGGCAGCACCACGGGGAAGGCATAGGCCGGCACTGTCAGCAGGGCGGCATCGGCACCGGCGAAGGCCTGCTCCAACGTCGCCGCCACGGTGACCGGAAAGGTTCCCTCCAGCACGCCCTCGGCATGCAAGATACCATCCAGGCCCCGCGTGCCGGCGCCGGAGGGCGACCACAGGACCGCCGCGTGGCCACGGCTGACCGCAAGGGCCGCTGTCGCCGGGCCGATCGCCCCGGCCCCGAGAACTGCGAGACGCATGCGGCCAAGCCTGCGCGGGCTGGCATCCAGTGGCAAGGCCGGGAATGGGAGAGGCCCGGTGGCCCCCTAGCCGGGCAGGCGATCCCGCGCGATCATCCCGGCCGGGAAATCGTCCGAGAGAGGGATTCGAACGCGCATGACTGCCGCGGTGCCGGTCGCCGGCCATAAATTCATTATCGTGGGCGGGGCGAGCCTCGTGGGCTCCGCCACCGCCGCCGAGTTGCTCGATGCCGGCGCGTCCGAGGTCGTGCTCTTCGACAATTTCTCGATGGGCTCCGAACAGGCCATCGCGCATATCAGGGACAATCCGCGGCTGAAGACCGTGCGCGGCGACGTGATGCGCCTGCCGGACCTGCTGCGCGCGATGGAAGGCTGCGACGGGGCGCTGCTGCTCGCCGCCTACATGACGCTGAACATGGATCGCGATCCCTGGGGCGGGTTGGACGTCAATGTCCGCGGCGTACAGAACGCGCTGGAGGCGGCGCGGGCGAACAAGGTGAAGAAGGTCGTCTTCGCGTCGTCGAATGCCGTCTATGGCTATGGACCCGGCGTGAAGGGCGATCTGGTGGAGGAGACGCCGTTCTTCTCGGTGGGCGCACCGCCGGCGGCGATCCTCTATGGCGCGACCAAGATCATCGGCGAGCAGCTCTGCCGTGACGCCAAGCGCCGCTTCGGGCTGGACTATGTCGTGCTGCGCTACTCGACCGTCTATGGTGAGCGGCAGCACTACCGCGCGGCGAACGCGCTCTACATCATCGAGACCTGGGACAAGGTGAAGAAGGGCGAACGCCCGCAGGTCTATGGCGACGGGTCGGAGACCAAGCACTTCGTCTATGTCGGTGACCTGGCACGCGCGAACCGCATGGCCTTCGAGGCCGATGCGACCGATGTCGCGGTCAACACCTCGGGCCCCAGGCCGGTGACGACGCTCGAACTGGTGAAGATGGTCACCGCGCTCGCGGGCAGCGGCATCGAACCGGAATTCGTCGGCGACACGCCGGGCAAGGTGCGCCTGACCTCGGGCGGCGCCTTCCGCATCGCGCACGAACAAGCCTTCAAGGCCATCGGCTGGAAGCCGCAGGTCGAGATGGAAGAAGGGCTGAAGCGCCTGATGGCGTGGATCGAAAGCAACGAAGGGAAGACGTCGTGACCATCACCCGCCGCAGCCTGATTGCCGCAACCCTCGCCGCGCCCGGGATCGCGCCGGCGCTGGCCCAGACCAACCGGTTCCCGGATCGGCCGGTCGAACTCGTCGTCGGCTTCACGCCGGGCGGTGCGACGGATCTCGATGCGCGGGCGATCGCGCCGCTGTTGGAAAAGCGCCTGGGCGGCACCGTCGTGGTGGTGAACCGGCCCGGTGCCGGTGGCGAAGTCGCGCTCGCTTCCGTCGCGCGGGCGCGGCCGGATGGGCATACGCTCGGCACGACGAACATGCCGGGGCTGCTGACCATCCCCATCGAGCGCCGCGCGCAGTTCAACGTGACGGATTTCGCGGGCGTGGCGAATCTCGTCACCGATCCGAATGCCATCACGGTGCATCAGGACAGCCCGTGGCGGAGCATGGAGGACATCCTCGGCGCCGCGCGGGCACGGCCGGACCAGGTGACCTTCGCCTCGACCGGCGTCGGCACGGACGACCACCTGCTGTTGGTGCTGATGCAGAAGGCGACCAACACCAGCTTCATCCACGTCGTCTTCCAGGGGGATCCGCAGCTCTTCACCGCGATCCTCGGCAAGCAGGTGGATGTGCTGGGGCTCAATCTCGGCCCCGTCTCCGCCAATCCGGACAAGCTGCGCACGGTGGCCATGGCGGGCGCGACGCGCAGCCGTTTCCGCCCCGAGGTGCCGACGCTGAAGGAACTTGGAATCGACGTGGTGATGGGGTCGGAACGCGGCGTGGTGGCGCCGGCGGCGACGCCGCCAGCGGTCCTCGCCAAGCTGCGCGAGGCCATGGCCGATGCGGCGAAGGACCCGGAATTCGCCCGCATCCTGCAGACCCGCTTCACCGAACCCGGCTTCGAGGATGGCGAGGCCTGGTTCACCCGCCTGCGCGGGTTGCAGGAGGGCTACCGCACCCTGTGGGAACGGACCCCCTGGGCGCAGCACTGACGCTGTGCGCTTTCGGCGGCGGGATGCGTCCCGCCGCCGCGACTACCCTGCCAGCGCGACGCTGTCGCGGATGAAGCCGATCAGCGGATCGACCAGCGCCGAGCGCCCCTCAGCATCGCCGAACAGGCACATTTCCGCCGTGCCGCAGTCCGGCAGGCCGGGCCGTTCCTCCAGCCCCGGCGGCAGCCCCGTGCGGCCCAGCACCGTCGTCGCGAAGCCCGCCTGCGCCGCCGCCGCGACGCCGGGCAGGGAGGCCGAGGTGAACACCACCTCGAAGGCCAAGCCCGCGCGTGCCAGGGCGGCCAGCGCGCGGTCGCGGAACATGCAGCCCTGCGGCAGCATCGCGATGGGCAATGGTCGGTCGGTCGGCGGCTCCCAGCCCGGGGCGGCGACCCAGACGATGGTTTCGGTGAAGAGTGGGCGGCCCTCGGTTTCCCCGTCGCGCCGTTTGCCGAGCACCAGGTCGAGCGCGCCATCCGCCATGGCCGCGCGCAATTCATGGCTGCGGCCGACCTCGACTTCCAGCCGCACCTCGGGATAGGCCTGCGTGAAGCGCGCCAGCACCGGCGCCAGGTTGCGCGGGATGAAATGGTCCGCGACGCCGAGCCGCAGCCGCCCGGTGACGGGTGGCGCGATCATCCGCCGCACGGCCTCGTCATTCAGCGCCAGCATGCGCCGTGCGTAGGCGAGCAGGGTCTCGCCCTCCCGCGTCAGCGCGACGCCGCGACCGCCACGGTCCAGCACGCGCTTGCCGAGGATCTCCTCGAGCCGCTTCACCTTCAGGCTGATGGCGGACTGCGTCAGGCCGAGCGCCGTGCCGGCGGCGGTGAAGCCGCCCCGCTCGGCGACGGTCACGAAGCCGCGTAGCAGGTCGAGGTCGAGATCCGGGACGCGCATGGCATGAGGAACCATCATGGGGCCGAGCGGGTCAATGGAGGGGGCGTGCTGTTACCCCGGTATGGTGCCTGCATGGACACGAAGGGCCCGCTGATAACCCCCCGGTAGGAACCGGAGGGGCGATGCCCCTCCGGACCACCCCGCCAGGTGCTTCGAGCACCTGGACCGCAGACTATAGGCGCCGGGCGGCAGGGTCGTGTTCCCCATCGAAACACCTTGCGGGCGCAAATGCGGGCTTCGGCGTCGCTTCTGCCAGGCGCGCGAAGAGTGGGGCAATGGTGCATCGGGGAAGGGCTCTGCCTTCCCCCGAACCCCCACCCGCCAAAGGCCCAAGGCCTTTGGGAACCGTCACCTGGCGCCAGGCGCCGCCGGCAGAATGGTGCCGAGACCCGCTCCTGCGCACCAAAGGGCATTCGGCGGGGGCCAAATACCCGTTGCGCCCGGCGCCAGAAGATTGCGTTCCCAGTGCTCCAAGCACTTGGCGGGGTGTGGTTCGGAGAGGGGCGGCGCCCCTCTCCGATCGCCCGCCGCGCCTTAATCGTCGCGCGCATGGGGCAACGCCCCTCCAACTCCACAGCGCAGGACAGGGCAAGCTATCGGCCGGGGAACCGCAGAGATGAGTCGGCCTCCATTCCGGCCATCAATCCTCCTGCAGCGCCCGCCATTCCGCCAACAGCACGCGCCGGCGCCGCGGCATGCGCTCGGGCAGCGCGGTGGCCGTCGCGATCCGGTCCAGCCGGAAGTGCCGGAAGTCGCTGCGCAGCTCGCACCAGGCGGCGAGCACTTCGCTGGCTTCGAAGAAGCCGATGAGGACCGGCCAGACCACGCGCTCCGTCGCGCTGGCCTTCTTGTCGCTGTAGGATAGGCGGAGCTTGCGTTCCTCCCGCAGCGCCTGGCGGATGGCGGTGAGGGGCGCGCCGGCGCCGCTGTGGCGGGCGACGACCAGGCCGCTGTCCTCCGCGGCCTCCTGCTGGGGGGAGGGGAGGACGGCGGCGATCTTGGCGAGGGCGTTCTCGGCGGCCTCGGCGAGGGCTGCGTCGCCGCGGCCGGCGGCCAGGCGCAGCCCGAGCATCAGGGCGTCCGTCTCCTCGGCGTCGAACATCAGGGGCGGCAGGAAGAAGCCTGCGCGCAGGACGTAGCCGATTCCGGCCTCGCCTTCGATCGGCGCGCCCTGGGCGATCAGCGTGGCGATGTCGCGATAGACGGTGCGCGGCGAGATGCCGAGTTCCTCGGCGAGCGTCGCGGCGCTGACCGGCCGGCGGCGGCGGCGCAGGGACTGCATCAGGGCGAGCAGCCGGCCGCTGCGCGCCATCTACAGCACCAGCGCGCCGACGATGGCCCCGCCGATTAGTATCCAGAGTGGCGAATAGTCGGTGCGCCAGACGAACAGCGTCGAACAGACCGTCAGCGTGACGGCGATCCAGCTGATGGCCGCACCCTGCGCGAGGATGAGGCCCGAGGCCGCGATCAGCCCGACCGCGACGGGCACCAGCCCGCGTTCGAAGACCCGCAGCCAGAAGCGGCCGGCGAGGCGCGTGCGCAGCCGGGAGAAGCCGAAGGCCATCAGCGAGGTCGGCAGCGTCATGGCCATTACCGCGGTGAGCATCCCGAGGACGCCACCGACATGCCAGCCGAACAGCCCGACGACCAATACGTTCGGTCCCGGCGCGGCCTGGGCGAGGGCGAACCGGCGGGCGAAGTCGGCATCCGACATCCAGCCATGCACCTCGACCACCAGGCGGTGCATCTCAGGCAGCACGGCGATGCCGCCGCCGACCGAGACCAGGGAAATCGCTCCGAAGCCGAAGACGAGTTGCCAGAATATGGTCGGCGTCACGACCGCAGCACCCGCCAGGCGCAGGCAACGCCGACCGGCCCGAGGCCGAGCACCACCCAGGGCAGCGGCACGCGGAAGATGCCCGCCGCGACCAGGGAACAGAGCCCGACAGCAAGCAGGGACGGGGGCGGGCGGATCTTCCCGGTCATCTTGGCCGCGGTGCCCATCACCATCCCCGCCGCGGCTGCGGCGATGCCGGCGAGGATGCCCTTGACCAGCGGCACTTGGCCGTAGGCGTCGTAGAAGGTCGCGAGGCCCGCCAGCAGCACCAGCGGCCCACCGAACATGGCGACGGGGGCGGCGATGGCGCCGGCCGTGCCGTGGAAGCGGTCGCCTACCATGATCGCCGCGTTCAGGGCGTTCGGGCCGGGCAGCACCTGCCCCAGGCCGAGTGTCTCGGCGTATTCCTGGTCGGTCAGCCAACGCTTTTCCTCGACGAGGACGCGCCGGGCCCAGGCGTTGATGCCCCCGAACCCGATCAGCCCGATCTTCCCGTAGACGAGGAAGAGGTCGAGCACGGTCGGGGTGGGGCGCGGCGGGTCGGGGTCGGTCATGCCGTGACAGGGGACTGCGCACCGCGCGCGGGATCAATCCCCCGCCCTGGAGTCGCAGCCCCGCTTTTCGCGCAACCCGGATGGGACTAAAGGCCCCGAGGATACGCCGGCCTTCGCAAACAAAACGAAAGATGGCTCTTATGAAAAACACCCGTCGAAGCCTGCTGGGCGCCCTGGCTGCGCCGGCGCTGCTGAGCCTGCCGGCCGCCGCCCAGGACGCCGCCTTCCCGAACCGCCCTATCCGCATCCTGCTGGCCTTCGCGCCGGGCGGCGGCACGGACCTGATCGCCCGCACGGTGGCGAGCGCCATGCAGGGCGTGCTGGGCCAGCCCGTGGTGGTCGAGAACCGCCCCGGCGCCGGCGGCAACATCGCGACCGAGGCCGCCGCGACCGCCCGCCCGGACGGCTACACGGTCCTGATGGGCAATCACGGCCCGATGAGCGTGAACGTCTCGCTGTTCCGCAACATGCGCATCGATCCGGAACAGGTGCTGGAACCGATCGGCCTCGTGGCGGACGCGCCGCTGGTGGTCGTGGTGGGCCCGAAATCCCGTGCGCGGACCCTGCCGGAACTGCTGGCGGAGATCCGCGCGGCCAACGGGGCGTCGACCTATGGGTCGGCCTCCAATGGGTCGGCAAGCCACCTCGCGGCCGCACTGATGCTGCAGATGGCCGGGCTGCGGGCCGAGCACGTCCCGTTCCGCGGCGCCGCCCCGGCACTGACGGATGTCGTTGCCGGCAACCTCGACTTCATGATCACCACCCTGCCGTCGGTGGTCGGGCTGATCAGCGGCGGGCAGGTGCGCCCGCTGGCGGTGACCGGCGAGGGCCGGATCGCCGTCCTGCCCGATGTGCCGCCCGTGGCGGACACCATCCCCGGCTACAAGGCGACGGCCTGGTACGGGCTGCTGGTGCCGCGCGGCACGCCGGCCGACATCCAGGCCAAGCTCTATGGCGCCATGCGCCAGGCCCTGGCCAATCCCGACGTGATCCGCCGCCTGCGCGACGAGGGCGCGGAGCCCTCGACCATGGACGGCAAGGGCTTCGCCGAGCTGATTCGCTGGGAACGCGAGCGCTGGGCCCAGGTGATCCGCCAGGCCAGCATAACGGTGGATTGAGCTTCCGCCGGCCGGGCCCATGTGTGGCCCGGCCGCTACAGGCGCAGCCCGCCGGCCACGGTCCAACCGCCCGGTCGGGGGCTCGGCCCTTGACCGGCCCTGCCTGGAACGCCTAGGCCGCGCGACGCTTCCATGATAAGCGCCGGGCTCCGCGGGGGCCCGGGGGCGAGTCCGGCCGGCACCGGGCGGAACCCGCAATCGGCATTTTCGCACGGGCCAGGCCCGGCAGAACGGAGAGAGTAAACGCGATGAGCGACACCGCCGAGAAGGTGAAGAAGATCGTCGTCGAGCACCTGGGCGTCGAAGAGGCCAAGGTGACGCCGGAAGCGTCGTTCATCGACGACCTGGGCGCGGACAGCCTCGACACGGTCGAGCTGGTCATGGCCTTCGAGGAGGCCTTCGGCGTCGAGATCCCCGACGATGCGGCCGAGAAGATCACGACCGTGAAGGACGCGATCGACTACATCGAGAAGCAGAAGGGCGAGTAAAGCCTGCGACTGGCTGGGGGGTAGAGCGCGTGTTCCAGAACGGCTTCTCGCCGCGACGTGTCGTCGTCACCGGCATGGGCATCGCCTGCCCGCTCGGCCTCGGGGTCGAGCGCGTATGGAAAAAGATGCTGGAAGGCGAGTCCGGCATCGGCAGCATCCAGTCCTTCGATGTCTCCGCCCTGCCGGCCAAGATCGCCGGCCAGATTCCGGCCGGCACCAAGGCGGATGGGCGGCTCGACCTCTCCGAATGGATCCCGATCAAGGACCAGAAGAAGATGGACCGCTTCATCCAGTTCGCGCTCGTCGCGGCTGCGGAAGCGGTCGAGGATTCCGGCTGGCATCCCGACGACGAGGAGGAGCGCTGCCGCACCGGCGTGATGATCGGCTCGGGCATCGGCGGGCTCGAGACGATCGATGAATCGGCGCGGCTCGCCGCCCAGGGGAAGTCGCGGCGCATCTCGCCCTTCTTCATCCCCTCGGCGCTGATCAACCTCGCTTCCGGTCAGGTCTCGATCAAGTACGGCTTCAAGGGCCCGAACCACTCCGTGGTGACGGCCTGCGCGACCGGCGTGCATGCGCTGGGTGACGCGGCGCGTCTCATCGCCCTCGGCGATGCGGATGTGATGGTCGCCGGCGGGGCCGAGGCCGCCGTCTGCGAACTCGGCGTCGCCGGCTTCTGCGCGGCGCGGGCCCTGTCCACCGCCTTCAACGACACGCCGACCGCGGCGTCCCGTCCCTGGGACGAGGGCCGCGACGGCTTCGTGATGGGCGAGGGCGCGGGCGTGCTGGTGCTCGAGGAGTTGGAGCACGCCAAGGCCCGTGGCGCGAAGATCTATGCCGAGGTCATCGGCTACGGCATGTCGGGCGATGCCTATCACATCACCGCCCCGGCCGAGGGCCATGAAGGCGCCTTCCGCGCCATGAAGGCGGCGCTGGCCTCGGCCGGCCTCGCGCCGGGCGATATCCAGTACGTCAATGCCCACGGCACTTCGACGCCGCTCGGCGACGACCTGGAACTGGAGGCGGTGGAGCGGCTGTTCGGGGACGACGCGCGCGGCGTCGCCATGTCCTCGACCAAGTCGGCGATCGGGCATCTGCTGGGGGCGGCCGGCGCGGTGGAGGGAATCTTCTCGATCCTCGCCATCCGGGACAATGTTGCGCCACCGACGCTGAATCTGGAAAAGCCGTCGCGCGAGAGCGTGATCGACCGCGTGGCCCTGCAGGCGCAGCCGCGCAGGATCGACGTGGCGCTGTCGAACTCCTTCGGCTTCGGCGGGACGAACGCCAGCATCGTCTTCAAGGCGGCGCCCTGAGGATGGTGCGCCAGGGAGGGGCTTTGGCCTCTCTCCGGACATTGGCGACGAGGGGGCGGGTTTTGAGCGTCCCCGCTCTGCCACTGTGGAACCGAGAGGGGCTTTGCCCCTCTCGGGCTCACCCCACCAAAGGCCGAAAGGCCTTTGGAAACCCCAACTTGGCGCTGTCCGCCATTGCTGGAATGGTGACAGAATCCGCATTCGCGCACCAAGCGCGTTTGGCGGGGGCAGCACGTCCGTCGTGCCCGGTCCAGAAGATTGCGTTCCAAGTGCTCCAGGCACCAGCGGCACCCAGTAGCGTTGCGAAGCAAGGTCAATGGGAACCCGGTGGTGGGGTCGTTTGGAAGGGCAGAGCCCCTCCAACAGCGACGGTGGAAGCATCGGCGCAGTCCCAATCCTCCCACGTCAGGGGTTGAAGGGGCCGCTCTCCCCCCATATCCGGCCTTTGCATGCGTCTGCGCCTTCTCCTCCTGATCTTCCTTCTCGTCCTGCTGGTGGCCGGGGGCCTAGGGGCCTCGGCGGCCTGGCGCGCCTATGCCGGACCGGGGCCGCTGGCCGAGCCGGCCCAGATCGTCATACCGCGTGGTGGCACCGAACGCATCGCGGCCGCGCTCGCCGAACGGGACGTCATCCGCGACCCCCGCGCCTTCGCCGTTGCTTCCTGGCTGACCCGCAGCGCTGGCCCCCTGCGCGCCGCCGAGTTCCAGTTTCCCGCCGGCGTGTCGCTGGAACAGGTCCTGCACATCCTGCGCGAGGCGCGCCCCGTCCAGCGCCGCCTGACCATCCCCGAAGGCCTGACGGCCCACCAGATACGCGCCCTGCTGGAACGCACCGACGGCCTGAGCGGCGAAGTGCCCACCTTCAGCGAGGGCGACATTCTGCCCGAAACCTATTCCTATGAATGGGGTGAGAGCCGAGCGGCCATCATCCGCCGCGCCGACGCTGCGATGGACCGGGCGCTTGCCGAGGCCTGGGCGAACCGCGCGCCCGACCTGCCCTTCACCACGCCACGCGAGGCGCTGGTCCTCGCCTCCATCGTCGAGCGCGAGACCGGCAAGCCCGAGGAACGCCCGCGCGTCGCCGGCGTCTTCATCAACCGCATGCGGCGGGGCATGCCGCTGCAATCCGATCCGACCGTTGCCTATGCCGCGACGGGGGGCGCGCCGATGGATCGGCCGATCACCCGCGCCGACCTCGACCGCGACCACCCCTTCAACACTTATCGCGTGCGCGGCCTGCCGCCGGGTCCGATCGCGAGCCCGGGCAAGGCCTCCCTCACAGCGGTGTTGCGGCCGGAGGACAACGACTTCCTCTATTTCGTCGCCGACGGCTCCGGCGGGCATGCCTTCGCCCGCACGCTCGACGAGCACAACCGCAACGTCGCCCGCTGGCGCGCCATCGAGCGCGGCGAGGCCGACAAGGTCACGGCGCCGCCGGCGTCCGGTCCGGCAGCACGCTCTCCGTCCGGCCCATCAGCCGGTAGGCGATAAGCCCGAGCCATTCGCGAAAGCCCCATTCGAACTGACCGAGGCGCTCGGGGAAGGGGGCGTCGAACTGCGCCGCCCATGTGTACCCGGTGCGATAATTGACCGGCCAGGGGACGATGTCGCGGAAGCCCGCGGCCCGGAACACCGCGACCGAGCGCGGCATGTGGGAGGCCGAGGTAACGAGCAGCCAGACCTGGCCCGGCTTGGGTTGCACCAAGCGGTAGGTGTTGACCGCATTCTCATGCGTGTTGCGGGCCTGGTCCTCATAGATCACGCGCGTCGGATCGACGCCCATGCCGGTCCAGAGCTGGCGGGCGACATCGGCCTCGGTCAGCCCGCCATGCACGAAGGAGCCCTGGCCGCCGGTGAAGACGAGGCGCGCATCGGGGTATCGGCGGGCGAGGATCACGCCCTCGGTCATGCGTTCGGCCGCGCCGTTCAGGGAGGGGATGCCGCGCGCCTCGGTGATGTTCTGCTCGACCGCGCCGCCCAGCACGATGATGCCGTCCACATGCGCCGGCGCCGCGGCCGGGCGGGGGAAGCGGTCCTCGAGCGGCAGCAGCAGCCACTGGTTCATCGGCGTCACCACCAGCAGCGCGAAGAAGCCGAGGGACAGCAGGATCAGCCAGCGCCCGGAGCGGCGGCCGCGCCAGATCATGAACAGGCCGATGAAGCCCAGGATCAGGGCGAAATGGCCCGGGCGCGCCGGGAACCAGAGCAGCTTCGAGAGCGTGAAGGCGAGGTCTGTCATGGGGCTCGCCTTGTTGCGGTGCCTGTGTGGCCTTCCTGTGGCGGTCGCAGCCCGTGGGGTGGGCGCCTCATGTGGCGCGTGCCGGAGCTCCCGGACAATCCCTCAGGCGGCGAGGTAGCCGAGGCGCTCCGCGGTGTGGCCGAACCGCTTGAGGAATTCCTGGTGAAGTTCCGGGGTGAAATGAGCACGCCACTGTTCCGGCTTTCCGCTGCGCACATGGCCGACGTCCTGCGGGCCGGAGAAGATGCTCGCATCCCGCGCGATCTCCATCGCCTCCTCCATCCGGTCCGGAGGCACGCCGAGCCAAGCGAAGGCGCGGGCGAACTCCCGCATTTCCGAGTCGGTCACCAGATCCTCGAAGCGCAGGACGAGGAATTCGGGTGGCGGCACGATCCAGCGGCGCATCTTGCGAATCGTCCAGACGGCCATGTTGTCCATCTCGAAGACGAACTTCTCATGGTCGCTGCCGAGCGAGCGGATCTTCTCCTGGTAGCTCAGCCCGCCGAAGCGCTCATCCGGCAGGTGAACCCAGCCGTCGCGCGTCCCGGGCTTGAGGCGCGCATGGTAGTAGGCCCCGCTGATGACGATGTCCCGGGGGTCGCGGATGACGATGATGCCCTTGTGGGGCAGGTCACGCACGCCGTAGCGGAAATGCGAATGGGCGTCGAAGCAGACATCCCAGCGCGGCGGTGCGGGGCGGCTGTTCTGGACCCAGAGCCGCAGGCGGAAGCGCTGCGACAGTTTCTGGAAGATCGACCACATCAGAATGGTACCTGTCTTGTGGAAGGTACCGACGAACATCTTGTGCGGAAGCTCAAGCCGCCGAGCCACCGGCGGTTGTTCTGGTGTGGCGCTCATTCGCATTCATTACCGCCTCGGCGCTGCAACCGGCAAGTCGTGCTGCGCCGATCCGCAGGCTATCGGAGGCTGGACGGTTTTGCCCGCAGCCGCGACACTTGGGCGGGGCCGGCGATGGCGGCCGAACGCCGGAGGGCAGGCATGGACAGCGAGCCGCAATCGCCGGCAGAGGCCCGGGACCATCGGCGGTTCTGTGACGAGCAGATGCGCAGGCCGATTCATACGCATGATGCGGCATCGCTCAATGCCGTATGGGCCGCGGCCATGCGGTCGGGCCATGCCGAAGCCAGGGACTGGGTCGTCACGGCGGCCATCAGGGCGTCGCTGCCGCCCGAGGGGCGTGTCCGCCTGGCGCTGAGGCTTGCCCACGCGATGCGCGCCGAGGACGCCTTCGGCGTCCTCCTCGCCGATCCCGACGTATTCTCCGGAGAGGCGGCCAAGGGGGAGGCTGTCTCCACGCTCCGTCTCATCCTGCTCAACAACGGCACGCCGGAATGGATCAGGGAGGTGGCGCGCATGCTGGGGCGGCGGCTTTGCCGCGTCAGCGATGATGGCGGGGAAAGGACGGGCTTCGTCTTCCCGGTGCAATCACCGCTGTTGCCGGCAGCCTACCCCTGCGAGGTCCTGCTCGCCCCGGGCGCCCCGCCCAGCGCAGGCCCCGCTATCGAGCGCCACCTGCACAGCATCGAGGATGCGCTCGTGAAGGCGGGCACGCCGGAAGTGCGCCTCTATCGCGACGTGCTGGTGAACCGCGAAGGCCAGATGTGGCGTGCCGATGGCAGCATGATCCGGAGCGAATGGCGGGTGCTGCCCGAGGCGTCCCGGATCGCTTCCGCCACGGCGCCGCGCGTCGAGGAAGCGGTGCTCGCGATCTGCCCGAACAACGTCTATCACTGGTTCACGGACTGGATGACCTCCATCGCCTGGCGCTTTGCCGACGGCGTACCGGATCTGCCGGTGCTGGTCCGCGACGATGCGCCACCCTACGTCCCCGAGAGCCTCGAACTGGCAGGCGGCAGCGCCCTTTCCTGCATTCCCGTGGGCGATGCGGTTGCGGTCGGGCGGCTCTATGTGACCGGTCGGCCGGGTGTGCGCCTCGACCCCGAAGGCGCCGCAGGCGGGCTGTTCCGCAAGATGGTGGCGGCCGCGCTCGATGGGAGGGAACCGCCGCGGACCGGGCCCGTCTACATCTCGCGGCGCGATGCCAGGCGGCGCAAGGCGGCCAATGACGAGGCGCTGGAGGATGCGCTCGTGGCAGAGGGCATCCGCCCCATCACCCTGACGGAAATGAGCCTCCGCGATCGGATCGTGGCGATGCGCGGGGCGACCGCCATCGTCTCCCAGCATGGCGCCGGCCTTTGCATGATTTTCGCGGCGCCGCCGGGCACGCCTGTCTTCGAGGTCCTGCCCCATATGGCGGGCACGCTGCGGAACCGCCTGTGCTTCGCCCGCATGTCGCGCATGCTTGGCCACCGCCATCGCATCTGGCTGGAGGATTGCGACCAGCAGCGGGAGTATTGGACCGCGGATGTCCCCCGCATCATTGCCAGCGCCCGGGAGTTCCTGGCGGGCTAGGGCCGATCACGTTCAGAGGGAAATCATCTGAACGCGTGCCGATGCTCGCAAGACAAGAGGCTAGAGCCTGATTGGCTTACCTTCGTTCACCGATCACGCTCTAGCCTATTGTTTGATCGCGCGGTTCAGGCCTTCGGCGCATGAGCGCCTCGGGCCATCACACCGCAGCCCATGGGTTGATCGCGCGATTCAGACCTCCGGTGCGTACGCACCGGAGGCCATCACGCTTTCGCCGCGGCGGCACTGTCGCTGCGCGAGAGCGACCAGTTCTGCGAGGCGAAAGACCGCCGCCTGCCATCCCGCGCGGCTGGATCGATCTCCAGCAGGCTTGCGACGCGCGGGACCTGGATGAGCAACCGGAAGCTGTCACCCAGTTCCTGCGGCAGGTCGATCACCATTTCGCTGAGCGGTCCCTTTTCCACGAGCGCCACCCGCGCCGGCAGCCGCTTCGTGCTTTCGTCGGCGAAGACGTGGAACTGCTCGTGCCTGAGCCGGATCATGGCCGGAATCTCAAGGCGCAGCCGGTCGACGCCAGGCGAGCGGCGGACGAGGATCCTGGAAACCTCGGCCGGCCCGGCCCACCACTCGGCGATCCCGTCGCCGCGCACCCCGCGCGGATACCAGCCGTCGAGCATCCAGATTGCGCCGAGGTCCGGATCGGCGAAGGCGCAGCTTGGGACATTCGTGTCCGGCCGGGGCGTCGCCTTCTGGAGCACGGTGGAGCGCCAGGCGGCATAGTGCTGGTTGGCGATCTGCCACAGCGTGTAGTCGAGGCCGAAGCGTTCCGGGTTTTCCCGCGCAAATGCCTCGATCTCGTCATCCATCTCCGCGGCGGGCGCTACGTTGATGCGGAGTTCCTCCGGCACCGTGCTGTGGCCGGTCTCCAGCGGCCACCAACGGCAGAAATCGTCGATCTGCTCGGTCGGCACCAGCCAGCGGACGCGCTTGATCGAGGGCGCGAGGCGCTCGAGCAGCCACACGTTGCGATTCCCACGATAGAACTGATGGTCCCGGCCCTCCATCGTCTCGACCAGCGTCCTGGATTGCTGGTTGAACAGCATGTCGCCGTAGTGCTCGGCGAAGCCGTGGAAGCCGAGCGCCTTCGCCGGCGGGTGAAGCCGCAGCAGGGGCTCGCGCAGGATGTGGCGGAACAGGGACCGGACATGCGAGACCGGGTGGCGCACCGTACACAGGATGTCGATCCTGGGATCGGCGCGCTTCAGGAGCCCGCTCGCGGCGTGTCCTTCGACGAAGTCGTGATCCTGGAAGAGCCTGTCGAACTGTGCCGCCGACCGGAGATCGTCCTGCAGCACCCAGCTTCTGTCGGTCGGGAAGGCGCTGGCCAGGCGCGTCCCGAGGGTCTGGCCGCCCGTCTTCGGGATATGCAGGTAGTAGATCCGGTGCCGCGCCGGCACCGGGTCGCTCTCATCGTCCATTTCAGGCGGGGTCCAGCGTGGAAAGGTACAGCAGCGCATCCTCGCTTCGGCCGAGCAATTCCTCCGCGGCGCAGGCATGCACCTGACCGTCGAAGCCGATCTCCCGGAGCGGGAAGCGCGACGCGATGTGGTTCAGCGTTCCAAGCGGCGAGCTGCAGCGCGAGGCATTGAATTCGAGCACGATCTGGATCTCGGGATTCCGGTCGATGACCTCCTGCATGCCGCGCCAGACCAGTTCCTCGGCACCCTCGACGTCGATCTTCACGAAATCGACCCGGCCGGGCAGCGCCTCGTCGAGCGAGATGATCGGAACCTCAAGCACGCCGGTCCCGGCCGCGTCGCGCTCGCTCAGCAGCCGTCCGTTCTTGGGCTCGGCCACGCTGGCGAGGAAGCGAACCGCCGCCGCGGCCCGCTCGCCGACCGCGCAGGGATGCACGCGGATCGACTGCCAGAATCCGTTGAGCGCGGCGGTGTCGCGCAACAACTGGACCATGCGCGGATTCGGTTCGAAGGCATGGACCTGACCCTCGGGGCCCACCAGGTCGGCCATCAGTAACGCGTAGTAGCCGTGGTTCGCCCCGACATCGAGCGCGACCTGTCCCGGCTTCACGTTGCGCCAGATGAACTCGGTCAGCCAGTACTCCCAGAAGCCCTCATACATGAGATGCGGCGCGAACCCCTTGTCGCGGAGGTCCACATACATCTTGTAGCGGCCAAGGATGCGGCAGAGCGCTGTCGTTCCATCGACCGGCACGACCATGCAGCGCGCGCGGATGAGCGCCTCCGCAACGACCCGGTTGTCGAGCTCGCGAAGCTGGGCGACGGTCGCGTATGGCAGCCCGCTGGACTGGCCCGCCTGTTCCAGCTGACGGAGGCGCTCCTCGATCACGTCCAGTCGCTGGTCGATGCGGCCAAGATGCTGCTCGGTCTGCTCCGCCCGCTCGGTGAGCAGCCTCTCGATGCGTTCGAAGCGGTCGATGAGCCGCTGCCGGCCCGTGATGGAATCGAGGAGGTGGCCGGGTTGGTCACTCATGAGTCAGCTTCATCGTCCCCAGTCGGAAGGCCCGGGCCTTTGCACGGGCAACGTCACCGAAACATACAATGCCGGAAACCACCATGCCATGCTTCGGATCACGGGGCTTCCGCGTAGGGATTGCGCGTTCCGCGCATCTGCATGCGGATCGGCACCCCGGGCATGGCGAAGGCCTCACGGAAGGCGTTCACCAGATAGCGCCGGTATTCCTCGGGCAGTTCCTCAGCGCGTGTGCCGAATACCGCGATGGTCGGCGGCCGCGCCTTCGGCATCGTCGCGTAGCGCAGCTTCACGCGGCGCCCATCCACCGCGGGCGGCGGGTGTCGTGTCAGCGCCGCCTCGAACCAGCGGTTCAGCTCGCCGGTCGAGATGCGCTTGTTCCACAGCGCATAGGTCGCGCGCACCGCGGGCATCAGCCGGTCGAGCCCGCGCCCCGTCTGTGCCGAAAGCGTGACCACGGGCACGCCCCGCAACTGCGCGAGCGAGGCGGTCAGCACATCGTCGAGCTTCTGCCGCGCTGCCGCGCGATCCTCGACCGCATCCCACTTGTTGAAGGCGATGACGACGGCGCGGCCCTCGCGCTCGGCGAGGCGCGCGATGCGCAGGTCCTGTTCGTCCATCCCGAGCAGCGCATCGACCACCAGGATGACGACCTCGGCCTCCTTCAGCGCGCCGAGCGTCGCGGCGACCGACATCTGCTCCAGCCGTTCCTCGATGCGCGCCTTCTTGCGCATGCCCGCGGTGTCCACCAGCCGCACGCGCCCGCCCGTCGCATCGCGCCATTCGACGGCGATGGAATCGCGCGTCAGGCCGGGCTCGGGGCCGGTGATCATGCGCTCCTCGCCGAGCAGCGCGTTCAGCAGCGTGGACTTGCCCGCATTGGGACGGCCGACGATGGCAAGGCGCAGCGGACGCTCGGGATCGTCCTCGACCGGCTCGCCGTCATCCTCGGGCGCCTCGCCGAGCGCCTCTGCCACTGCCTCGTGCAGCACGCCGACGCCCTCGTTGTGCTCGGCGCTGATGGCGATGGGATCGCCGAGGCCGAGCTCATAGGTCTCCATCGCGGCCGCGGCGCCGCCGCGTCCCTCGGCCTTGTTGGCGACCAGCAGCACCGGCAGGTTGGCGCGCCGCAGCCAGGTCGCGAAGGCGCGGTCGGCGGGCGTCAGCCCGGCCCGCACATCGACCACGAAGATCACGAGGTCGGCGGCGCGCAGCGCGGCCTCGGAGCTCGCGCGCATGCGGCCCGCCACGGTGTCGGGCGGCGCTTCCTCCAGCCCCGCCGTGTCCACCAGCAGCACCTCGTGGCCGCCGATCTGCGCGAGCACTTCCTTGCGGTCGCGCGTCACCCCGGGCGTGTCGTCCACGATCGCGATCTTGCGCTGCGCAAGCCGGTTGAACAGCGTGGATTTGCCGACATTCGGCCGGCCGAGAATGACGACGCTGCGCGGCATCTCAGCCGCCCGAAAAGGCGGTGAGCGTCGCGTCGTCCGTCGCTGCCAGCAGCAGGCCGCCGGCCACCGCCGGCTGCAGCGTCAGGCCCGCGGGCAGTTCCGTGCGCGACAGCACCGCGCCAGTCGCCGGGTCGATGGCGACGAGTTCGGACAGGGAGGTGCCGACGAGGAGGCGCCCGCCCGCCAGCACCGGCCCTGACAGGTTCACCGGATCCGGCCGGCGGTTGCCGCGCGGTGCCGGACGCAGGGATGTCGCCCAGCGCACCTGCCCGCTGTCGCGCCCGATCGCCGCGACCTGGCCGGCATCGGTGCTCATGAATACCCATTCGCCGGCCAGCCAGGCGCCTTCGGTGCCTCCGGCCTCCTGTTCCCACAGGCGGCGGCCGGAACGCAGGTCGACGCAGATGGTCAGCCCACCCATGCCGATCGCGATGACCCGCCCGCCGCCCACCGCTGGGCGTGCGCGCACGGCGGCGATATCCGACAAGGTGCCGGTGCCGGCGGCGGCAAGGCTTTCGCTCCAGATCACCCGCCCGTCGCCCGCGCGCAGGGCCAGCAGTTCGCCTGAGGGGAAGCCGGCGATCACGACATCGCCCTCCACCGCCGGACTGCCGAGGCCGAGCGGGATGGTGGGAATGGCCGTGGCGCGATGGGTCCAGATGCGGCGCCCGTCATCGGCCGCCAGCGCGACGAGCTGGCTGTTCACGGTCGGCACGAAGACCGACCCGCCGGCGACCGTCGGAGCGCCGCGCGCCGGGGCGGGCAGATCCACGCGCCAGCGCACCGACCCGTCGGCGATGTTGAGCGCGATCAGCTCGGCGAGGCCCGAGGCGACGTAGAGCGTCTCGCCGGACACGCCGACGCCGCTCGCCATGGTGGCGGGATCCTCGTCGGTCCGGTCGGTCTCGCGCCGCCACCGGCGGCTGCCGGTCGCGGCGTCGAAGGCCGAGACCGTGCCCAGCGCATCCGAGACATAGACCGTCCCGCCGGCGGCGATCGGGCCGTTCAGCAGGCGCCGGCGATAGGCGCTGCCGCTGCCGAAGCTGCTGCTCCAGGCCCGGGCGAGGCCGGGGCCGAAGGCGAGGTTGCCACCCGCATGGGCAGGATCACCGCCCGAGACCGGCCAGTCGGGCCGCGCATCGGCGGGCGGCAGCACGACGGTCGTGCCCTGGGCCGCGGGATCGGCCTGCAGGCTCCGCTCGGGCAGATCCATCACCGAATGGCGCTCGCCGGGGAAGCTCTCCCGGCGCTCGCCGAACCAGTTCTCGAAGGTCTCGCAGCCGCCGAGCAGCGTGGCGGCCCCGAGCAGCGCGCCCCGGCGCGTCATCCCGCCGGCCATCAGGAGGCGAGCCCCGAGGCGATGCGCCCGGCGCGGTCGCGGATGGATTGCGGCGCGGTGACGTCGTTGGCCAGCGCCTCCAGCGTCTGCTTCGCAATGTCGCGCTGGCCGGCCTTCAGTTCGACCAAGCCCTGCAGTTCGCGCGCCGAAGCGCGCCAGGGTTGCCCGGGCTGGGTGAGCGGGGCGAGGCGCGCGAGCAGCGCGGCGGGTTCGGCGGTATCCATCGAGCGCAACACCCACATCAGCGAGGCGAGGCCGCGATAGAGCGGGTCCGCCGCGCTGTCATTCGCGACCTGGTCATAGAGAGCGAGGGCGGCGGGCATGTCGCCGGTCTCGGCCTTCAGCGCCGCGGCGCGGAGCCGGGCGACGATGCGGTAGCCTTCCGGCGCATTGGCGACCAGGGCTTCGAAGCGGTTCGCCATGGCGGCGAGGTCGGCACCCTGCTGTTCGGTAGCGCGGTGGGCTTCCATGAAGGTGGTGGCGGAGGCTTCGCGTTCGCGGGTCTGGTACCACGTCCAGCCCTGCCAGCCGCCCACGCCGGCGAGCGCCAGCAGCAG
This sequence comes from Roseomonas alba, assembly GCF_019430885.1. Lineage (GTDB taxonomy): Bacteria > Pseudomonadota > Alphaproteobacteria > Acetobacterales > Acetobacteraceae > Neoroseomonas > Neoroseomonas alba. The sequence goes on from NZ_JAHYBZ010000002.1 coordinate 99,315, forward strand.
CAGGACGAAGACCGGCGTGCCAAAGCGCCGCCACAGGCGGGCGGCGCGTTCGGCGCGGAGATCCTCCTCCACCTCGTCGAAGATGTCGGGCAAAGTGCAGCACCCCTGGCTGGCGGGCCGGCTCGACCGGCCTCTGAAAGGGGGCGGACCATAGCCGCCCGTTGGCGGTGCGTTAAGCCCGTCCGGGCTTTCCTGCATGCATGCGCCGGTTCCTGCTGCCCCTGTTGCTGGTTCTGGCCGGGTGCGAGGCCATCGGCGCGCCCGGCGCGCCCCTGCTCGCCATCCCGGCGGCGGTGGAAGGACTGTCCCTGCGCGCCTTCGGCCGGACCACGGGCGATTCGATCGTTTCCCTGGTTACGGGGGAGGATTGTTCCATCGCCCGCATCGGGCGAGGGGAGGCCTATTGCGGCCAGGACCCGGCCCCGGCGGCGCCGCCCATGTGTACCCGCAGCCTGGGGGCGGTGGATTGCTGGACGGTGCCGCCGCGGGCCTATCCGCCCTATCGCGGCGTCGCGGACGGGCCGTCCACCCTGACCGAGGCGCAGGAGAACAACCGCATCGGTTGGGCGCGGCGCATCGGCCGGGCGATCGAGCGCGCGGCGGAACCGCCCACGCCACCGGCACCCCCGGCCGGGACGGTCGAGGTCATCATCCCGGCGCCGCCCATTCCCGCGCCACCCCAGGCCGGTGCCGCCGCGGCCGAGGCCGCCGCGCGGGCGCTGATCCCCGATCCCGGGGCGTCAATGGGCGCGGCTGTACGCGTGGATTAGGGCGCCCTGCCGGGTCTCCGCCTCCTCGCACAGCGCGGCGATTGCGGGGGCGACGTCGGCGGGTTCGGCCAGCAGCGACCGGTCCTCGCCCGGGAAGGCGGTGGCGCGTAGCTGCGTCGCGACCGCCCCCGGATCGACCAGGTTGACCCGCAGAGGGGAATCGCCGGTCTCCTGCGCCCAGGTGCGGACCAGGTGCTCCATGCCCGCCTTGGCGGCGCCGTAAAGGCCCCAATAGGCCGCCGGCGCCTGCACCACGGCATCCGTCAGGATCACCGCCCGGCCGGCCGGCGCGGCGCGCAGCGGCGGATCGCAGGTGCGGATCAGCCGCCAGCAGGCGGAGAAGTTCACCGCGATGGATTCCTCCATGTCGCGCGGTTCGATATGCGCGACCGGCGTCAGCTTCGACAGCGCGCCCGCGGCATGGACCAGGATGTCGAGCCGCCCGAAGCGTGCCACGATGGACGGGCCCAGCATGTCGATGTCCTGCGCCCGGCGCTGGAGGTCGAGCGGTAGCAGCGTCGCTGCCTCCCCGCCCGCGGCGCGGATGGCGTCGTCGACTTCCTCAAGGGCGCCCTGGGTCCGCGCGACCAGCACGCAATGCACACCGCGGCGGCCGAGTTCCACGGCAACGGCGGCACCGATGCCGCGGGAGGCGCCGGTGATCAGGGCGACGCGGGTGGGGTGCTGGGTCATCGAAGCCTCAAGGTGCGATGCGGTATGGGGGGACGGCTCTGCCCCCGAATGACGGATTGCGCAACCGGGGCCGGATGGGAGTGGAAGGGGAGTGGGGAGGATGGGCTCCGCCTCCCCGGACCCACCCGCCACAGGCGGAATGGCCTGGGGAATCCTTCGTCTGGTGCTGCGCGGGCATGGGGCGGCGGGGCGGGAAGGCGCAGCCCGGCGCCCATCGGGGGCTGGGTCGGCGCGATGTCAGGGGGGGGCGGGCGATCGCCCGTCGGGAAGGGAGCCATCCCGGTCGGGGAGCATCCCCCGATCCGTGACGATGGGCGCGAGGACCATGGGCTGGAGGCGCCGCCGCCGGCCGGGCAGAACGACGCGGGGCTGGCGTAGGGGGCTCCCGGCCGGCGTTAGCGCAGCACGTACGCCACCACGGGCGCGACAAGCACGTTCAGCAGGCCGACCAGCACCATGACGAGGCCGGCGACCGTTCCCTCCTCGCGCCCGATCGCATGGGCCTTGGCGGTCCCCATGCCATGCGCGGCCATGCCATAGAGCGCGCCCCGCGCCATCGACGACCGGATCGGCAGCCAGGCCAGCATCGCATCCCCGATCACCGCGCCGAGCAGGCCGGTGAGGACGACGAAGACCGCCGTGAGGTCCGGCACGCCGCCGATATCGCCCGAGACCTCCATGGCGAAGGGTGTACTGAGCGAGCGCGGCAGCAGCGATAGCCGCAGCGAGCCATCCAGCCCGAGCAGCGTCGCGAAGAACCATCCGGTGAGGATGGCCGTCATGCTGCCCGCTGCCATGCCGGCGACCAGCACCGGCCAGTGCCGGCGGATCATGGCGCGCTGTTCCCAGATCGGCACGGCGAAGGCCACGGTGACCGGCCCCAGCGCCGCCAACAGCCAGCCCGCCCCGCTGATATAGTCGCGATAGGAGGCGTGCAGCGTCACGACCAGCAGGATCAGCAGGGCCGGCGCCAGGCCGATCGGCATCAGCCACCAGCGCGGCCAGCGCCGGTACAGGCTGCGCGCCAGGACATAGAAGCCGATCGTCGCGGCCGACCAGAGCAGCGCCGAGCCGGCCGATTCAAGCCGTATGACCATGGCCCTGCGCCTGCCGCGCCGCGAAGCGGTGGAACACTTCGACGGTCAGTGCCGTGCTGCCCATCACCGCCGCGGTGCCGGCCAGGATCACCACCAGGATCTTCAGGCCGACCAGGCCGAACAGCTCCCGATGGTCCATCACCGCCGGCACGGCCGGGACGAAGAACAGCAGCATCTGCGCCAGCAGCCAGTCGGACCCGCGCCGCAGGCTCGGCAGGGACAGAAGGCCCGAGGCCAGCAGGGCGACGGCGAGTGCCAGGCCCACGATGCCGCCGGGCAGGGCGAGGCCGGTGATCCGCACCACCGCCTCGCCGGCCAGCCAGAACAGGGTGATCACGCCGATCTGCGCGATGCGGCTGCGATGGAGCAGGCGGCGGGTGGGGATGGTTAGGGCAGGGATGGACATGGGCTGTGGCTCCGGGACGCAGCCTAATGCCGCAGCGCAGCATCCCGTGAGCGACTTGTTCGACTGAATTCCATTCCTGTATGGAATATCGAATGGAATTCCGTACCCTGCGCGCCTTCGTCGAGGTCGTCCGCCAGGGCGGCTTCTCGCAGGCCGCCAAGACGCTCTTCGCGACGCAATCGGCCGTCAGCAAGGCGGTGAAGCAGCTCGAGGAAGAGGTCGGCGTCCCGCTGCTCGACCGCATCGGGCATCGCAGCACCATGACCGCGGCGGGGGAGGCGGTATATCGCCGCGCCGTGCGCCTGCTGGCCGAGCGCGACGACCTGGGCGCGGAGATCGCCGAGATTCGCGGGCTGCAGCGGGGCGTGCTGCGCCTGGGCCTGCCGCCGATCGGGGCGGCGACGGTTTTCGCGCCGATCTTCGCCGCCTATCGCCGCCGCTATCCGGGCATCGAGATCCGCCTGGTCGAGCACGGCTCCGACCGGCTCGAGGAGGTGCTGCGCGCCGGCGACATCGAACTCGCCGCGTCGCTGCTGCCAGTCGTGGAGGATTTCGAATCGCAACCCCTGCGCTGCGAACCGCTAGTCGCCCTGCTGCCGCAGGACCACGCGCTGGCGGGCCGGGGGCGGATCGGCCTCGCCGCGCTGCGCGAGGAGCCCTTCATCCTGTTCGAGGCCGGCTTCGCGCTGAACCGCATCATCCTCGCCGCCTGCCGGCGTATCGGGTTCGACCCGGCCGTGGCGGTGCGCAGCAGCCAGATCGACTTCATCATCGAACTGGCGGCGGCAGGGCTGGGCGTGGCCTTCCTGCCGAAGCTCATCTCGGAGCAGCGGCCGCAGGCGCAGGTCGCGCGGCTGATGCTGGACGATCCGGCGATCGACTGGGACATGGCGATGATCTGGCGGCGCGGCGCGTTTCTGTCGCACGCGGCGCGGGCATGGCTGGAGGTGGCGAAGGAGATCGGTGAGGAGCGCCGCGCCGCCCCGAACCTCACCCGGCCAGAGGTCGGCGGTTCTCGGAGGCCGTGAGTCGTGCCGCGGCGGGGACAGGGCGCGCTGACCGTCCGCGCGGCTGGCCGGGCGAGGCGGTTTCGCTGGGCAGAATGCGGGGCGAAGACCGATCCGGCCGGCAGCAAGTCCCGGTTTCCGAAGGCCCTGTGGCCGGTGGGGCCCTAAGGACCGCGCCAGGCCACGTCCGCCGGATCCCGTAGCGGGGTGGCTTGGAGGGGCGGAGCCCCTCCGTCCGTCACTGCCCGGCGGGCTGCAGCAGCGAGAGTTGCTTCTCGGCGTTGTCCTGCCAGTCCGTCAGCGGAATGGCGTAGTCCCCGGTAAAGCAGGCGTCGCAGAATTCCGGCTTGGCGGCATCGCGCGCCGGCCGCCCCAGCGCCCGGTACAGACCGTCCAGCGAGATGAACGCTAGGCTGTCCGCCCCGATGATGCGCGCCATCTCGGCGACATCGTGCTTCGCGGCCATGAGTTGCGCGCGTTCCGGCGTGTCGATGCCGTAGTAGCAGGAGTGGGTCGTGGGTGGGGAGGAGATGCGCATGTGCACCTCCTTGGCCCCCGCGGCGCGGACCATTTCCACGATCTTGCGGGAGGTGGTGCCGCGCACGATCGAATCATCCACCAGGATGACGCGCTTGCCTTCCAGCATCGGCCGGTTCGCCGAATGCTTCAGCTTCACGCCGAGATTGCGGATCTGGTCGGTCGGCTCGATGAAGGTGCGGCCGACATAATGGTTGCGGATGATGCCGAGCTCGAAGGGGATGCCGGCCTCGGCAGCATAGCCCATGGCGGAGGGCACGCCGGAATCGGGCACCGGCACCACGACATCGGCCTCGACGCCGGATTCGCGGGCGAGTTCCACGCCGATGCGCTTGCGGGTCTCGTAGACGGGCGTGCCTTCCATCACGGAATCGGGACGCGCGAAGTAGATGTATTCGAAGATGCAGAAGCGGCTGGCGTGCTTGCCGAAGGGCTTCACGCTGCGCACGCCGGTGTCGTCGATGACGATGATCTCACCGGCCTCGATATCGCGGACGAATTCGGCCGAGACGATGTCGAGCGCGCAGGTTTCCGACGCCAGGACATAGCCGCCATTGGCCATGCGCCCGAGCACCAGCGGCCGCACGCCCAGCGGATCGCGTGCCCCGATCAGCGCGCCGTTGTGGAGCGCGACCAGCGAATAGGCGCCCTGGACCTGCTTGAGCGCGTCGATCAGCCGGTCGAGCACCGTCGAGTAGAGGCTGATGGCGATGAGGTGGATGAACACCTCGGAGTCCGTGGTGGACTGGAACAGGCAGCCGCGGCGGACCAGGGCGCGCTTCAGCGCGGCGGCATTGGTCAGGTTGCCGTTGTGGCCCACCGCGAAACCGCCGAACTCGAAATCGGCGTAGAGCGGCTGGACGTTGCGCAGCGCCGTCTCGCCGGTGGTGGCGTAGCGGTTGTGACCGACCGCGGCCCCGCCGCGCAGGGAAGCGATGACCTTGGCCTCGCCGAAATTGTCGCCGACCAGGCCGAGGCCCTTATGGGCGTGGAAGTGCCCGGATTCGTCGAGGGTGACGATGCCGGCCGCTTCCTGCCCGCGATGCTGGAGGGCGTGCAGGCCGAGGGCGGTCAGCGCGGCGGCATCACCCCCGTTCCACACACCGAACACGCCGCATTCCTCATGCGGCTTGTCGTCGTCCTGGTCGATGGTGGGGAGCATTGCGGTCCTCAGTTTCGGCTGCGCGCGGGGGGACGCAGCAGGTCGTCGACGGTCAGGCCTTCCGGCCCCGGGGCGTCCACAAGCCGCGGCCTATAGGCCGCGGGCACATTCTCCACCACCTGTCTTGCGGTCTCGGCAACAATGCCGATACCGCGGGCCTGCTTCACAGGCTCGGGCCAGGCGCTGGAATCCGGTGCGAACATCCCGGCGAGGATATAGGCAACCACCAGCACGACTGCACCCCGTGCGGCGCCGAAGAGCAGGCCTAGGACGCGATCCACGCCACCGAGCATGGAATCCTGCACCCGGTCGGCGATCATATTGGTGATGATCTTGAGGATGATCAGCACGACCAGGAAGACCGTGCCGGTGCCGACGATGTCGGCGACGACGGGTGGTTCGATCCAGGTCTGGACATGCGGGACGATGGCGGGCCGGGCGAAGAAGGCGGCCGCCGCCGCGCCGATCCAGGCACCGAGGCTCAGCACTTCCCGCACCAGTCCACGGAAATAGGCGACCGCGGCCGAGACCACGATCACGCCGATGAGGACGGCATCTACCCAGTTCATGGCTGCCCCCTATAGCGGCGGGTCACGGCCGCGTCACCCGCCCGAGCGCTTCGACTTGACGGTCTGTTCGGCGAAAACGGCGACGAGATCGGCAAGGTGCCCCGTCTCGGTCAGGGCCATGCCGTCGGGCGCGCCAGGCGCCTTGCCGCCGCGGGCGACCCGGCGCGGCAGGGTGGCCGCGGCGAAGCCGAGCTTGGCGGCCTCGCGCAGCCGGCCTTCGGCCTGGGAGACCTGGCGGACCTCGCCCGAGAGGCCGACTTCCCCGAAATAGACGCGGTCGGGGTCGGTCGGGCGGTCGGTCGCGGCCGAAACCAGCGCGGCGGCGACGGCCAGATCCGCCGCCGGTTCGGCGATGCGCAGCCCGCCCGCGATGTTCAGATAGACGTCGTTCTGCCCGAGGCTGAGTCCGCAGCGGGATTCCAGCACGGCCAGCAGCATGGACAGCCGCCCGGAGTCCCACCCCACCACCTGCCGGCGGGGCGATCCGCCGGAGGAAGGCGAGAGCAGCGCCTGGATTTCGACCAGCACGGGCCGCGTGCCCTCGATGCCGGCGAAGACGGCGGAGCCTGAGACATTGCCGCGCCGTTCGGCAAGGAAGAGGGCGGAGGGGTTGGCGACCTCGACCAGGCCGGTGCCGGTCATCTCGAAGACGCCGATCTCGTCGGTGGCGCCGAAGCGGTTCTTCACCGCGCGCAGGATGCGGAACTGGTGGCCGCGATCGCCTTCGAAATAGAGCGTCGCGTCCACCATGTGCTCCAGCACGCGGGGGCCCGCCAGCGTGCCTTCCTTGGTGACATGGCCGACCAGGACGATCGCGAAACCGCGCGCCTTGGCGAGGCGGATGAGCTCGGCGGCGCAGGCGCGCACCTGGGCGACCGTGCCGGGGGCGGAATCAAGCGCGTCTAGCCAGACGGTCTGGATGGAATCCATGACCACCAGCGCGGCGTCGGACTCGCCCTCCAGCGAGGCGACGATGTCGCGCAGGGCGGTGGCCGCGGCGAGCGCCATCGGGCTGTCGGTCAGGCCGAGCCGGGCGGCGCGTAGGCGGACCTGCTCCACCGCTTCCTCGCCGCTGATGTAGAGAACCCGGCGCCCGGCCTTGGCGATGCGCGCGGCGGCCTGGAGCAGGATGGTGGATTTGCCGATGCCCGGATCGCCGCCCACCAGCACGGCGGAGGCCGCGACCAGCCCGCCGCCGAGGACGCGGTCCAGTTCCGCGATGCCGGTCGGGATGCGCGGCGGCGGGGCGGATTCGCCCTTGAGACCCACGAATTCGACGCGCCGCCCGCCGCCGGCCTTGCCCGCCGGGCCAGGGCCGCGCGGGACGGGGGCTTCCTCGACCAGGGTGCTCCATTCGCCGCAGGCATCGCAGCGGCCCTGCCATTTCGGATAGACGGCCCCGCAGGCCTGGCAGACGAAACGGGTCTTGTCCTTGGCCATCAGCGTTCCGCCAGAAAGGCGAAGACGTCGCCTTCCGCCTTCACCCCTTCCACATGTCGGCGGTGCCACAGCGCATGGAACAGCAGGTGCCAGGCGGCGAAACCCTCCCGCTTGCTCGCCGCGGCGCGGAACAGGGGCAGGATGCGGTCGGGCTTGGCGATGGCAGCGACGCCAGGCTGGGCGGCGACCAGCGGCGCCAGCCTGTCGGCGGCATCCGCGATCCAGGCGCCGACCGGCACGGTGAAGCCCTGCTTCTTGCGGAAGGGCTCGCTGGCCGGGAAGTGCTGGGCGAGCCACTGCCGCAGGATCCACTTGCCCTGGCCGTCGCGCACCTTCATCGCATCCGGCAGGCGGAAGGCGGCGGCCGCGATGCCGGTGTCGAGGAAGGGCGTGCGGCCTTCCACCGCATGGGCCATCAGGCAGCGGTCGAGCTTGGTCAGCAGGTCGTTGGGCAGCCAATCCGCGACATCCAGCGCCTGGGCCGCCTGCAACCGGGTGCGGCCGGGGGTCGCGGCGGCGGCGGAGGCGGCCTCGATGCCATCGCGCCAGTAGCGGGGCGGGGTGCGCAGCACGTCGAGGCGGTCGAAGGCGCCATGGGCGCGCATCGCCTTGCCGCCGAGCCACCAGGGCTTCATGGCGGAACGGTAGCGGCCATAGCCGCCGAAGATCTCGTCGCCGCCCTCGCCGGACAGCACGACCTTCACCTCCTGCACCGCGCGGCGGGCGAGGAACCAGGTCGGGATGATGGCGTAGTCGGCGGCCGGATCGTCCATGCAGGCGACGATCTCGGGCAGGTGGCGGAAGACGTCGTCGCGGTTGACGGTGATAGTGACGTGCTTCGCGCCGGCCGCGGCGGCGGCCCTCGCGGCGGCATCGCGCTCGTCGGCGGCACTCGCCACGTCGAAGCCGGCCGTGAAGGCCAGCACCGGCCGGTCGTTCAGCCGCGCCATCATCGCCAGCACCACCGCGGAATCCGTGCCGCCCGAGAGGAACATGCCGTAAGGCACGTCGGATCGCTGGTGCAGGTCCACCGACTGTTCCAGCGCCGCATCCAGCCGCGCCAGCGCGTCGCGTTCGGTGATGGTCTCCGGCCCGCCCTCGGGCAGGGCGGTACGGCGGTGGCGTTCGACGATGCAGCCATCGGCGATCACGACCGTCTCGCCGGGCAGCAGGCGGCTGATGCCTTCGAAGATGGTCTCGGCGCCGGTGGTGAATTGCAGTTGGAGCAGTTCGTGCAGGGCCGTCTCGCGCAGCCTCGGCGTGACCAGGCCGGCAGCGATCAGCGCCTGCGCCTCGGAGGCGAAGGCGATGCCATGCTCGGTCTCGGCGAGATAGAGCGGCTTGATACCGAAGGGGTCGCGCGCCAGCACCACCTGGCGCGAGGCTCGGTCGTGGATCGCCAGGGCATACATGCCGCGCAGCGACTCCGCGAAGGCGGCGCCGTCGCGGCGGAACAGATGCAGCGGGGGCTCGCAATCCGACCCGGTCGCGCAGGCCAGCACGTTGTCGGTGCGCAGCTCGCGGTAATTGTAGACCTCGCCATTGCCGACGAGGCTCGCCGGACCCGCATGCAGCGGCTGGTCGCCGGTGACGAGGTCGATGATGGCGAGCCGCGTGTGCGACAGCGCGACATTGCCCTGCACGTGATGGCCGTGCCCATCCGGCCCGCGATGGGCGAGGGCGCGCGTCATCGCATCCAGCACGGATGGATCGGGGCGCGCCCCGGGCTTCAGCGCGAGTCCGGCGATGCCGCACATGGCGTCAGCCCACCTTGTGCGGCGTCGCGACGATGGCGAGGAATTCCTGCCAGCGCGCGGTGACGGCGGCCTCGGTGAAGTCGCGTTCGAAGGCGGCGCGGCCCTGCTGCGCGATGCGTGCGGCACGCTGGGGGTCGGCGATCAGGGCGGCGATGTTGCGCGCCAGGGCGTCTGCGTCGTCGATGGGCACCAGCAGGCCGGTCTCTCCGTCCTCGATCAGTTCACTCGGTCCCTGGGCGGCGGCGGCGACCACGGGGCGACCCGCCGACCAGGATTCGAGGACAATATTGCCCAAGGGTTCATGCCGGGAGGAACACACGAAGATGTCGGCGCCGGCGAGCAGCGCCCCGATGTCGCTGCGCCAGCCGAGGAAGGTGACGCGATCCGCGACGCCCGCATCGCGGGCCACGGATTCCAGGGCCGCGCGATCCGGTCCCTCGCCGGCGACGGACAGATGCGCGCCGGGGAGCCGCGCCAGAGCGCGGATCGCGACGTCGAAGCCCTTGTTGCGATGCAGGCGCCCCATGGCGAGCAGGCGCGTCGTGCCCGGCAGCTCCGCTGGCGTGGCACCGGCCAGGTCTGCCGCGAAATTCGGGACGTAGTGCGCGCGCGCCTCCGGCCAGCCCTGCGCGACGATCCAGCGGACGAGGTCGCGCGTATTGCCCACCAGGTGATCGCAGCGCTGGTAGTATTTGAGGTCGTAATAGCCGCCGAGCCGTCCCACCAGCGTCCAGTCGCCCTTCGGCGTGAAGCGCGCCGCGCGGTTCATCCAGGCCACCGCCACGGCCGGCGCGAAGCCGCGCAGAACACCGCGCAGCCGCGGGCCGGTCAGCAGGTCGAGCACGCCGCCGAAGCCGAGTTCCACCGGCGCGAGCCCACCGGCCCGCAGCCGGTCCGCGCGTTCCGCATCGCGGCGGATGATGGGCAGCACCTGTTCGCCCGCACCATGCAGGGACAGGCAGAGCCGTTCGTAGAAAGCCTCGGCCCCGCCGTGATGCGCGCCCGCCATGACCTGGGCGATTCTCATCGGTGCCGGTCCGGTTCCAGCGACGCCTTCAGGTAGGACAGCAGCGGAAAGGCGCCGGTGCAGAGGGCGAGCAGCACGCCCCAGCCGCCCTCCCGATACCCCTTGCGCGAGACGTAGGATTTGAACCCGCGGGAGAAGAAGCGCCGCACATTCGACCGCAGCGTGCCGATATTGCCCGAGGCCAGCAGATCCGCCGCCTTCGCACTCGAGTATTTGTCGAGCCGGCGCAGCATGTCGGAGATGTCGCGATCCACCAGGTGGATCAGCGCGCCCTCGGTGATCTTCGGGCCCTCCTTCCCCGTCCAGTCGAGCCCCGGATGCACGCGCTGCGCGCGCCAGCGCTTCGCCCCCTTACGCGACAGCCGCGGCACCGAGGTCGTCCCGAAGGACCCCGCCCAGCCATACCGGAGCAGCCGGTCGCCGACGTAGTTATCGACCGGCACCTGGTGCCAGGCATGGGTGCTGGTCGCGATGGTGGCGCGGATGGCGCGGGCGAGCGGTTCGTTCACCCGTTCGTCGGCGTCCACTTCGATGATCCAGTCGCCAGTGCAGGCGTCGAGGCCGGCGTTGCGGCGGTCGCCTTCCAGTTCCCAGGCGCCCTCGATGATCGTCGCGCCGGCCGCCGTCGCGATGGCGGCGGACGCGTCGGTGCTGCGGTCGAGGACCACCACGATCTCGTCGGCGAAGGCCACCGAAGCCAGGCAATCGGGGAGGCGCTGCTCCTCGTTGCGGGCGACGATGAGGGCGGAGAGGCGGGTCATGGGCGGGCGCCGGGATGACGCAGTGACGGACATGGAGAGGGGCTCTGCCCCTCTCCAGACCTCACCCCGCCAAAGGCCACAGGGCCTTTGGAAACCATCACCTGGCGCCGTGCGCCGCCGGCAGGAAAAGCATCGAAACCCGCCTTTGCGCCCGCAGGTCGCTGCGAGGGGAACGGGGTGACCGCTCTGCCCGGCGCCAAGTTCCTGCGTTCCAAGTGCTCCAAGCACTTGGCGGGGTGGTTCGGAGGGGCAGAGCCCCTCCGATGTCCGCCAGCGGAGGTTTCGAGCCTTTGCCGGGGTGATTTGCCGAGGCAGCGCCCATCCAACAGCAACATCGCCGGCATCAGACCGCCACCTCTACCGCCGGCCGTGCCAGCAGGGCCGTCGCTTCCTCGGCCACCCGTGTCGCGGACAGCGCGCCCATCGGCGCATTGCCCGGCGGACCCTTCGCCAGCACGGCGAGGGCGCGCGCCCCGATCGGAGCGTATTCCGAGGCCGGCGTCGGGCCGAACAGCCCGACCGTGGGCGTGCCGGTGGCGGCGGAGAGGTGCATCAGCCCGGAATCGTTGCCGACGAACAGCGCGCAGCGGCTCATCACGGCCGCGACCTCGGGCAGATCGAGCTGGCCGACCAGGTCGATCGCGCCGGGCAGGCCGTGCAGGACGGGTTCGGCCATGGCGTGCTCCTGCGCGCCGGGGCCGCCGAGCACCGCGATGCGGGCGCCTTCCAGCGCGCCGCCGGGGCCGGTGAGGAGGCGGGCGAGGGTGAGGAAGCGATCCGCCGGCCAGACCTTGCGCACCCAGTTCGCGGTCGGGCCGAGGGCGAGAACGGGCGGGCCGGGTGGGATCAGGGCCTCGGCCTTCGCGGATTCCTCGGGGCCGAACCAGGCGACCGGGCGCGGGGCGGGGCTGATGCCGAGGGTCTGCGCGATGTGCAGCAGGCGGTGGCCGGGGCGGCGGCCGCCGCGCATCACGGCGCGGCGCCGCGCGAGCAGCAGCCAGGCGATGGCGGATCCGCGCAGATCCACCACCAGGTCCCAGCGGGTGAAGGCGACCTGGCGCCACAGGCCGAGCCAGTGCAGGCCGTATTTCTTCTTCTCGATGGGGATCAGGCGGTCGAGGGCGGGCATGCGGGCGAAGACGCCCTCGGCGACGCGGCCGACGGCAATGGTGAAGCGCGCGTCGGGATGCGCGCGCATCAGATGGTCGATGACCCCGGTGGACAGCACCGCATCGCCGATCCGGGTCGAGGTGATGAACAGGATGCGCACGGCGGGCGCCTTACCACGCCCGCGCGGAGAGGGGGAGGTTGCAGCGCGGGCCATTCCGCCTCACCTGTTGGGTCATGGCGATCGCAGTGCTTCCCGACCGTGGCGTGATCGAGGTGACCGGCCCTGACCGGGTCGCTTTCCTCCAGGGGCTGGTGTCGAACGATGTTTCGGGGCTGGTGCCCGGACAGGCCGTGTGGGCGGCGCTGCTGACGCCGCAGGGCAAGTGGCTGGCCGATTTCTTCGTCATCGAAACGGGCGAGGCCTTCCTGATCGATGCCGAGCGGGAGGCGGTGCCGGAGCTGGTGCAGCGGCTGTCCCGGTTCCGGCTGCGGTCGAAGGTGACGCTGCGGGACGTCTCGGCGGAATGGCATGTCCATGCGGCCTGGGGCGCGCCGCCGCCGGGCTGCGAGGTGGTCGCGGCCGATCCGCGCCTGGCTGGGGCCGGGTGGCGGGTGCTGCACGCGACGCCGCTGCCGGCGGATGCCTCGGCGGAGGCGTATGACGCGCATCGCCTGGCGCTCGGGCTGCCGGACGGCTCGCGGGACATGGCGGCGGAAAAGTCGGTGCTGCTGGAAGGCGGATTCGACGAGCTGAACGGCGTGTCCTGGTCCAAGGGCTGCTACATGGGGCAGGAGCTGACGGCGCGGACGCGCTATCGCGGGCTGCTCAAGAAGCGGCTGTTTCCGGTCGAGGTGGACGGCGCGATGCCCGAACCGGGCACGCCGCTGACTGATGCGGCCGGGGCCGAGGTCGGCGAGATGCGGTCCGGGCGCGAGGGTAGGGGCCTTGCCCTGCTGCGCATCGATGCGCTGGACCGCGCGCCCTTCCGGGCCGGAGAGACGATCGTCACCCCGCAGATCCCCGCCTGGATGCGGCTGCCGGCGCGCGAGCAGGCGTGACCGCCACCGACCACGGCCCCGGCGTGCGGGTGCCGCCGCCGGTGATGGTGGCCGGGCTGCTGGCGGTGGCCTGGGGACTCGGGCGGGCGGTGCCGGTGCCGCTGGGGCCGCCTCTGCCGGAGGTCGGGGCGCTGGTGGTGTTTGCCGCGCTCGCGCTGATCGGCTGGGCGCTGATCGTCATGATGCAGGCGGGCAACGATCCGCGGCCCGACAAGCCGGACGCCGCGCTGGTGGAACGCGGGCCGTTCCGCTTCGGCCGCAACCCGATCTATCTCGGCTTCATCCTGGGCATGCTGGGGTTTGCGCTGCGCTGGGGCGATCTGTGGGGCTGGATCGCGCTGGTGGCGAGCCATCTGGTGCTGGACCGGCTGGTGGTGGCGAAGGAGGAGGCGTATCTCGCCGGCCGCTTCGGGGCTGCCTACGACGCGTATCGCGCGCGGGTGCGACGCTGGGTCTAGGGGCTCGACCCGGTGCCGGGTGAAGCCCATCTTCAGGTCATGCGGCGCATGCCCCTCGGGCCGATCGAAGCCTTCGTGACGGCGGCGCGGATGCGCAGCCTGACCGCCGCGGCTGCCTCCATGGCCCTGACCCTGCCGGCGCTGAGCCGGCGCATCCGGCAGCTCGAGGCCGAGCTGGGTGTCACGCTGTTCGAGCGGGGGCCGCGGGGCGTCCGGCTGACCGAGGCCGGGCGCAACTACATCGCGGCGCTGGGGCCGGCTTGGGATGCCATGCAGGCCGCGACCGAAGCCGCCCGCCACCGCGAGGGTGGCCATCCCCTGCGCGTGACGGTGCTGCCGAGCTTCGCGGCAAGCTGGCTGGTGCCGCGACTGGCGCGGTTGCAGGCGCGCCCCGGCGCCGTGGCGGTGGAACTGCACAGCGAGGCCGAGCCGCTGGACCTGTCCGCGCGGCCTGACCTCGATTGCGCGATCCGGCTTGGCACCGGGCCCTGGCCCGGCCTGCGCGGGGAGGCCTTCCTGCCGGTCAGCGCCTTTCCGGTGGCGAGCCCGGAGGTCGTGCGGGACATGTCGGTCCTGCGGGGGCCGGCTGACCTGCTGGGGCAGCGGCTGATCGGCACGCATCACCAGCCGGCCTTCTGGCGGGAGTGGTTCGCCGCCGCCGGCGTGGAGGCCGCGCCGGTCGGCTGGCGCAGCTTCGACACGCTGCACCTGGTCTACGAGGCCGCCGCGGCGGGGATGGGCGTGGCGCTGGGCATCGAGCCGATCGTGCGGCCCTTCATCGAGGCGGGGCGGCTGGTGCCCGTGCTGCCCGCGGCCTTGCCTCTGCCGCGGCATTTCCATCTGTTGCGCCGCGCCTCGGCGCCGGCGGATCGCCGCTTCACGCAGTTCCGCGACTGGCTGCGGCGCGAGGCAGCGGGGAGCCTTGCATCAGGCTGAAGGGCCGGGCCGGAAAGCGAATGGTCCGGGCGCGGGTGGCGGCCTAAGCCTGCCGCCGACCGCAGGAGCCCACGATGACCCGATATCGGCTGCACTACTTTCCGGAGTCCGGGAACAGCTACAAGCTCGCGCTGATGCTGACGCTGTGCGGGCAGTCCTTCGAGCCCGTCTGGACGGATTTCGCCGGCGGCGTGACGCGCACGCCGGAATGGCGCGCGGCGGTCAACCCGATGGGCGAGATCCCGGTGCTGGAGGAGGATGGCGAACGCCTGACCCAGACCGCGCCGATCCTGCTGAGCCTGGCGGAACGCCATGGCCGCTTCGGCGGCGCGGATGAGCGCGAGCGCTTCGAGGTGCTGCGCTGGCTGTTCTGGGACAACCACAAGCTCAGCGGGTACATGGCGACCTATCGCTACCGCCGCGCCTTCACACCTGATCCCGATCCGGCGGTGCTCGCCTTCCTGAGGGCGCGGGTGGACGACTTCCTGGGCATCCTGGCGGGCGAGGTGGCGTCGCGGCCCTTCATCGCCGGGGATCGGCCGACCGTCGCGGATATCTCCATGTCCGGCTACCTGGTCTTTCCGCCGGAGGAGAGCGGGTACGACCTCGCGACGACGCATCCGGCAGTGCATGCCTGGCTGGGGCGAATCGCGGCGCTGCCGGGCTGGCGGGCGCCCTACGACCTGCTGCCGGGGCAGCGGATGCGGCGCTACGCATGATCCGCGTCGGAGACGGGCGCATCATCAGGCTCAGGCCGGGGGCATGCAGCCACAATCCGCCACGGCGTCGAGCGCGATGGTCCGGCCGGCGCGCACGGTCCAGACATGCTGGAAGGGGATCCCCATGACGCGGCCTTTGACCAGCTTGGCGCGGTAGCGGCCGAGCGCGATGACGCGCCCTCTCTCGAGCACGCCGCAGAAGCCCTCGGCCCGGAAGGCGTCGCGCCTTCGCGTGCAGGGCCGGGAGCTTGCCGCGGCGATGCCCGATGGGCGGGGCCGCCGCTATGCCGCCTGGCCGGCGGCTTCGAGGATCAGGCCGGCGATGTCGTCAGGGCGGGAGACAAGCGACAGGTGGCTCGCCGCGACCTCGATGGTCCTTGCCTTCATGCGGGCGGCCATGAAGCGCTGCAGATCGGGGTTGATCGTGCGGTCCTGGGTCGAGACGGCATAGAAGCTGGGCTTGGACCGCCACGCCGGCTGCGTCACCCGGCCGGCCAGCAGCGGCCTGCTGAAGGGCTGCTGTACCGCGTAGAGCACCTTGGCCCGCGCCTCCGGCAGGTCGCCGGCGAAGTCGCGGAGGAACGCCTGCTCGCTCAGCCGCCCCTCGTCGCCGTCGAAGACGATGCCGGCGCTGGCCGGCGGCGTCGGATAGGTTCCGGCGAGCGCGCCGTAATCCTCCTGCGCATCGGGCGCGCGGGCCGCGACATAGACGAGCGCCGAAACATTCGGATGCATGCCGGCCTCAGTGACGATCATGCCGCCGAAGGAGTGGCCGACCAGCACGGTTGGCCCTTGCTGACGCGCCAGCACGCGCTGGGCCGCGGCGACCGCCTCCGGCAGCGTCGTCAGCGGGTTCTGGACGGAGGTCGCGTTCATTCCCCGCGCCTGCAGGCGGGCAATGACGTCGCTCCAGCAGGACCCGTCGGCGAAGAGGCCATGGACGAAGACGATGTTGCGCGCGGCGGACGGGCGGACGGCGTCGGCGGCAGCCGCGCCGCGCGACGCGACCAGGGACGCCACGGCGCCGGCGGCGATGGACGCCGAGAAATGACGACGGTTCATCATGGGGACTTCTCCAGGGATTGTCGGTCGGGAAGCGTTCGAACGAAGCGCGCTTCGATGAGGGTCTTCGAACCGCCCGGCGTCGTCGTTACAGCTGCCTGGGCCCGCCCTGCTGCATGCCACGAAAAATCGCTGCCGGGCCCGCCGTAACGAAGGCGGCGCCTGGATCGAATGCACTGACATGAGCATGCACGAGATCCCATGGCGCGAGGGATTGCTCGCCGAGCGGCGCGGCGATGCGATGGCCTATGAGGCATTCCTCCGCGACTTTGCGGCGTCGATGCGCCGGATCGTCGCGATGCGACTGCGCCGGCTGCGCCTGACCGCCGACGAGGCGGAGGATGTGGTGCAGGAGGTGCTGATCGCCGTGCATGCCCGGCGCGCCGAGTGGGATGCGGGACGCCCGCTGGTGCCCTGGCTGAACGCGATCGCGCGCTACAAGACCATCGACGCGGTACGGCGGCTGCGGCGCCAGGCGCGCGGGCGCGTGGACCTGTCCGAGGAGGAATGGTCCGCAATCTTCGTCGCCGAGGAGAGCGGCCGCGAGCATCACGCGATGGATGTCGAGAGCCTCATCGTGGTGCTGCCGCCGGGGCAGCAGGCGGCGGTGCGGGCGGTTGCGATCGAAGGGGCATCCCATCGCGAGGCCGCGGATCGCCTGGGGACCACCGAGGGCGCGCTGCGCGTGACGCTGCATCGTTCGTTGAAGAGACTCATGGCGGCCGTGCGGCAGGGAGACGGGCAATGACGCGGCACGCGGCCGGCGGACGCTCGCCAGGAACCGACGAACTGGTGCGCCGTCTCGCGCGCGAGGCCGGCCATGCAGCTTCCCGCGGGCCGCCGCGCAACCTGGTGTTCGCCGGGTTTGTAGCTGCCGCGCTGGGGGCGTCGGTCCTTGTCGTGCTGGCGATGATCGGCGCCCGTGCCGACCTGCCGGCGATCGCCGGGAGTTGGATACTCCTGTTCAAGGTGACGGGGATGCTCCTGCTGGCCGTAGGCGGCCTGCGCCTGGTCCGGGCTGCCATGACCCCCGGAACCGAGCCGCATCCGATATCCGCCCTGGCCCCGGCCGCGGTGTTCCTCGCGCTGAGCGCGGTGCTTGACCGGTCGGGCGTGCCGCCGGCCGGGGCGCGGCCGCTGCTGTCAGCCCTGCTGTGCCTGGGGGGGATCACTCTCGCCGCCCTGCCGGCCCTGGGGCTGACGCTGCTGGCCATGCGGCGCGGCATACCGACGCGCCTCGGCCGGGCGGGGCTCTACGCCGGGCTTCTGGCCGGCGCCATCGGGGCGCTCGCCTATACCCTGGCCTGCGTGAATGACGGCGCGGCCTTCGTCGCCCTGTGGTACCCGCTGGCCGTGCTCACCGTCGCGGGCATCGGTGCCGCTCTCGGGCCACGGGCGCTTGCCTGGTAGGACCGCCCTCGCGTGCGGATTCAGCCCAGCCGCTTGCGGAGGAAGGCGCGGCTCTGTCCGCCCGGGTAGTCGTCCAGCGCGCCGAAGCGTTCGTAGCCGAGGGCGCGGTAGAAGCCCTCGGCCTGGAAGGTGTCGAGCCAGGCGGAATGGCAGCCCTGGGCGCGGGCATGCGCCTCGGCGGCGTTCATCAGGCGGCGGCCAGTGCCGCGGCCGCGCTGCGCGTCATCGACCCACACGGCCTCCACGAAGAGCCAGCCCCAACTGACCAGGCCGGTCATGCCGGCCAGCAGCCGGGCATCGGCGTCGCGCAGGACCAGGCCGAAGCGCCGCGCCTCGTAGGGCACGGTGCGGCTGTGGAAGGCGTGGATGTGGCGGGCGAGCTCCGCGCGGAAGGCAGGGGCGGGGTCGGGGTCCAGTGCCAGCGTCGTGCCGTCGGGCCGGTCGGTGGTGTCCATGCGCTGGATCATCGACCGGCGGCGGCGGCGATGCTACGCCCCGCCTCGCTCGTTGCCCCGGAGATCCGATCATGTGCCGCCGCTGCTCGCCCTGGGTCGGTCGGCGCGGGCTGTTCGCCTGTGCCCTGGCCCCTGCGGTGCTGGCCGCAGCGCCGGCGCGGGCCGAGCCCCTGGTCATGCCGCGGCTGCGCCTGGCGCCGGTGCCGGGCGGATCGCCGCGCGTCGCGCTGACGCTCGATGCCTGTTCCGGCGCTGCGGATCTGCGGGTGCTGGGCGGGCTGATCCGGCTCGGCCTGCCGGCAACCATCTTCGTCACCGGGTTGTGGCTGCGGGCCAATCCGGAGACCGTCGTCCTGCTGCGCGAACGCAGCGATCTGTTCGAGTTGCAGAATCATGGGGCGCGGCATGTGCCGCCGGTGCTGGGCGGCGCGCGGCTGTACGGCATCCGCGTGGCCGGGACGATCGAAGCGGTGCGCGCCGAGGTGGCCGGCGGCGCGGAGGCGATGGCCGCCGCCGGGGTTCCGGCGCCGCGCTGGTATCGTGGCGCGACGGCGCTCTACAGCCCCGAGGCGCTGGTGGCGATCCGCGCGATGGGATTCCGCGTGGCCGGCTTCTCGCTGAATGGGGATGAGGGGGCGTCGCTGCCGGCCGCGCGGGTCGCGGCGCGCGTCGCCGCGGCGCGGGATGGCGACGTGATCATTGCCCATGTGAACCACCCGGAACGGGCGAGCGGGCTCGGGGTGGTGCAGGGGGCGGCGCGGCTCGCCGAGCGCGGGGTGCGCTTCGTGCATCTGACGGCAGGGGGTGTCGAGGAGAGCGACGCGCCGCGTCACGCCTGACGCGGCGGTTCCGTCAGGGGGGTGCCACGGGCCCGCGCGTGATCGCCGTGAGGGTGGCGTCGAAGCGGCGATAGGTCGCCTCGATGCCCTCGATCCCCATGGCCGCCAGCCGCGCGGCGTGCTTGCGGTGATAGGCCTCCGCCGCCGCGCGGGAACGGAAAAGGTAGATCCCGCCCGCGCGCTTCTCCTCGGCTGAGGTGGTCCAGATCTTCCACAGCAGATCCGGTTCGGCCGCGATGTCCTCCGCCAGCGCACGCAGCGCAGCGGCCTGTTCCGGCCCACCAGGCGGGCGGGCCGGGAAGTCGAAGACGACGATCGTCGGATCGTCGCTCACCGCCGCTGCTGCTGGCGCTGCGGCTGGGGTGGCGTCGGCGGAGGCGGCTGGAGGAAGGCCTCGATCTCCAGCGTCCGCGCCAGGTCGAACTGCAACAGGCAGGCCGCGCGATCCGCCGCGGCTTCGGCACCGCGCTCGGGGTTGCTGCCGGCGAAGTCGCAGCGCAGGTTGCGGTAGTTCGCCCAGGCCGCCTGCACGGCCATCAGCCCGTCGCGTCGCGCCGGATCGGCCTGCGTCGCGAGCAGCCGTTCCACCGCCGTTTCCAGCCGCGGCGCGACGACTGCGCGCTGGCTGTCCATGCAGCGCGCGATCAGCGCCATGTCCTGCGATGAGCCGATGCAGGTGCGGATGTTGCGCTCGACCTGATCGGCCAGCGTGTCCTGGCGTGGTGCCTGCTGCTGCTGCGTCCGCTGCTGCGCCATGGCAGCCCCCGGCAGCATCAGGGCGAGGGCGATGAGGCCCGCGCGCATCACGACGAGGCCACCAGCGTCTGCTGCTGCTCGCCGAGGCCGGCGATGCCAAGCTTCATCACCTGGCCCGCCTTCAGGAAGACCGGCGTCGGCTTCTTGCCCAGCCCCACGCCCGGCGGCGTGCCGGTGAAGATCACGTCGCCCGGGTTCAGCGTAATGCACTGGCTGACATAGGCGACGAGCTGCTTCACGCCGAAGATCATGGTGCGCGTCGACCCGTCCTGCTGGCGCACGCCGTCCACGTCGCAGAACATCGCGAGGTTCTGCGGGTCGGGCACCTCGTCCTTGGTGACGAGCCACGGGCCGAGCGGGCCGAAGGTGTCGAAGCCCTTGCCCTTGTCCCAGGTGCCACCGCGCTCGGCCTGCCATTCGCGTTCCGACACGTCGTTGCCGACGGCATACCCGGCGACGTGTTCGAGGGCGTTCTCCTCGCTCACATACTTCGCGCGCGTGCCGATGATGACGGCGAGCTCGACTTCCCAATCCGTCTTCACGCTGCCGCGCGGGATGACGACATCGTCATTCGGGCCCTGCAGCGCGTTGAGCGACTTCAGGAAGACGATCGGCTCCTTCGGGATGGGCGCGCCGGTCTCGGCCGCATGGTCGGCGTAGTTCAGGCCGATGCAGACCAGGTTCTTCATCCCCGTCACCGGCGCGCCGATGCGCGGCG
This sequence comes from Roseomonas alba, assembly GCF_019430885.1. GTDB lineage: Bacteria > Pseudomonadota > Alphaproteobacteria > Acetobacterales > Acetobacteraceae > Neoroseomonas > Neoroseomonas alba. The sequence goes on from NZ_JAHYBZ010000002.1 coordinate 120,063, forward strand.
AACCCGGCACCTTGGGCAGGCTCGCGATGTCGACGGCCGCGATCTTCGCGAGCGATTCGGGCGAGAGCACTGCCCCCGTGATGTCCGGGATCACGCCGGAGAGATCGCGGATGGCGCCTTCCGCATCCAGGATGCCGGGCTTTTCGTCGCCGGCCGGTCCGTAGCGCAGCAGCTTCATGATCTGATTTCCTGCTTCCCCTGGGCGATGGCCGTGTGGAGCATCGACCCTGACCCGGTGGTGTCCAACGCCGGGCCGCATGCGTCAATGGCCGCGCCGGATCGGTGGCTCCCTGGCGCAACGACGTCATGGTGGCATCGCAACGAATTCGTCACAGCGTCCAGCCGCCGTCGATGACAATGGCCTGGCCGGTGACGAAGGTGCTCTCCGGCGCGGCAAGATAGACGACGAGGGCGGCGATCTCCTCCGCGGTCGCGAGCCGGCCCATCGCCTGGCGCGCCACGAAGGCGGCATGGGCGGCTTCGACCGATCCGGCGGCCGCCGCATTGTCGGCGATGCGGTCATGCAGGGAAGGGGTGTCCACCGTGCCGGGACACAGGCAGTTGCAGCGGATTCCCTGCGTCACGTATTCGGTCGCGATGGATTTCGTCAGGCCGATCACCGCCGCCTTGGTGGTGCCGTAGACGAAGCGGTTCGGCGCGCCCTTCACCGAGGAACAGGCCGAGGACATGTTCACGATGACGCCACTGCGGCGTTCGATCATGCCGGGCAGAACGGCGCGCGCCATCTTCCACATCGCCCGCACATTCAGCGCGAAGGCGAAATCCCATTCCTCATCCGTGCAGGTCAGGATGGTGTTCTGGTGGACGAAGCCGGCGCAGTTGAACAGCACGTCGATCGGGCCGGCCTCCTTCGCCACGCGCTCGACCGCGGCATCGTCCAGCACGTCGAGCGGCACATGGGCGATGCCCCGCGCGGCGAGTTCGCCAACCTTGCGCGCATCGCGATCGGTCGCGATGACGGAAGCCCCCTCGGCCGCCATGGCGAGCGCCGCGGCGCGCCCGATGCCCTGACCCGCCGCCGTCACCAGTGCGCGCTTGCCTGCCAGCCTGCCGGGCATCGCCATCCTCCCTGTTACGGCACCGACATTGCGGAAGCGCGCCGGGCGGCGTCAACCGAAGCCTGCGTCAGCGTAAGGTGATGCTGGCGGCCGCCCCGGCTACGGCGACCGCGCTGCCCCGGTTGACCAGGCGCTGCGCCCGCGGCGCGGTCAGCAGCCGCCGCGCCCGCGCCGCGACCAGGGCATAGGTGCCGAGCGCCGAGGAGGCGATCAGCATCACCAGCCCCGACAGTTCCAGGAATCCCAGCGGCGTCAGGGCCGGGAGATCCACCACCGTCGGCAGCAGGGCGAGGAAGAACAGGATCACCTTCGGATTGCCGAGGTTGATCGCGAGGCCAAGCAGGAACAGCCGCACTCGCCCATACGGCGCCGCATCGGTCAGCACGGCTGCGCGCGGCGCGGCGTTCCATAGCTTCCACGCCAGGAACAGCAGATAGGCCGCACCGGCATAGCGGATGACGATGAAGACCGGGGCCAGAAGAGCGGCGAGCAGCGCCATGCCGGTGGCGGCCAGGCTGAACCAGGCGAGTGCGCCGGCGACGAATCCCGCAATGAAGGCGGGCGCCCCCTGCGGCCCGCGCGCCAGCACACGCGCGACCAGGGCTGTCACACCCGGGCCGGGCATGACGAGCACGGCAAGATAGGCGCCGGCAAAGACGAGAAGGGCGGAGGCGGTCACGGCGTATCCTTCCAGCGAAGGGCCGACGCGAGGCAGGGAGGAGATCGCGCCCGCCAAGCCGCGCCGGCCCGCACCCATCGGGTGCAGGGGGCGCGTTGATTGACGTGAACGCTTACGGCGGCCGCAGGGCGAGCGCGGCGGGCAGGGTAGGCGGGTCACGACCTTGTCGGCAAGCCGGACCCGGCTTGACGCAGCGGCCCGCCGGGCGGCTTGCTGTGGGCCGATGACAGGAGCGGCGGCCATGGGCGCAGGGAATTCGGACCGGCAGATGCGGATGGGCGTCTTCGTGCAGGCGGCGGGGCATCACGTCGCCGGTTGGCGCCATCCGGACGCCATTCCTGGCGGGCCCGACATCGCCCTGATGCGCCACATCGCCGCGACCGCTGAGCGCGGCAAGTTCGACATGTTCTTCCTGGCCGACAATTTCGCGACGGGCTACGCCGAGCATCCCTCCTCGATCGGCAAGTTCGAACCGCTGACGCTGCTCTCGGTGCTGTCGGCCCACACCACGCATCTCGGCCTCGCCGCCACCGCCTCGACCACCTATTCCGAGCCCTATCATGTCGCCCGCGCCTTCGCCTCGCTGGACCATCTGTCGGGCGGGCGCGCGGCGTGGAATGTGGTGACGTCGTCCTACCCCAAGAATGGCGCGGTGTTCGGTCGCGAGCATCCCTCGCACGCCGATCGCTACGCCATCGCCGGCGAGTTCGTGGAGGCCTGCCTCCAGCTCTGGGATTCCTGGGATGACGGCGCCTTCGTCATGGATAAGGCGGCGGGGACCTTTGTCCGTCCCGGTTCGCTGCACGTGCCGGATTTCCACGGCACGTATTTCACCATCACCGGCGGGCTGAACCTGCCGCGCTCCCCGCAGGGGCATCCGGTCATCATCCAAGCGGGCAGTTCCGCGCCGGGCCAGGCGCTCGCCGCGCGCACGGCCGAGGTGGTTTTCACCGCCCAGAATAGCCTGACCGATGCGCAGGACTTCTATCGCGGCCTGAAGGCGCAACTCGCCCAATACAAGCGGCGCGAGGATGAACTGAAGATCATGCCCGGCTTCATGCCCATCATCGGCAAGGATGAGGCCGAGGCTAAGGCGCTGTTTGCCGCGCTGAACCGCAACCTCGACATGAAGCAGGCCAACACCGTGTTGTCCGACCGGCTGGGTACGGACATGTCGCGTTTCGACCTCGACGGGCCCGTGCCGGAACTGCCGGAAAGCGACCACCTGAAAAGCCGCGCCTTGCTTCTGCTGGAAACCGCACGGCGCGAGGGGCTGACGCTACGCGAACTCTGCTACCGCGTCGCCGCCTCACGCGGGCATCTGATGGTGGTGGGTTCGCCGATGCAGGTCGCGGATACGATGGAGCTGTGGTTCCGCGAAGGCGCGGCCGACGGCTTCAACCTGATGCCGCCCTTCTTCCCGGGGCAGTTCGACGCCTTCGTCGACCAGGTCGTGCCAATCCTGCAGGAGCGCGGGCTGTTCCGCCGGGAATACGAGGGCGCGACGCTGCGCGACAATCTCGGCCTCGCCCGGCCGGCGAGCCGCTATGCGGCGGCGATGGAGAGCGCGGCGGAGTAGGACGCTGTTGGAGAGGGGCAAAGCCCCTCTCTGGTCGCTATCGCCACCCCGCGTTTCAGTGATTGTGCCGGCTCTCCCCGCGCGTCTCGAGGATGTTCAGGAACAGTGTCGCCGGCTCCAGGCACCCGCCGGTCCCGAGGCTGCCGACCATGCTCCGGTAGATCTCCTCCCACGGCGTCTTGTGCAGGATATCCGGGGCCTTCCACGCCGCACGGCGGGCGGCGAGCTCCTCGGCCGGGATCAGCACATCGACCTTGCGCGTGGTGAGATCGATGCGGATCGGGTCGCCATCCTTCAGCAGCGCGAGCCCGCCGCCGACGGCCGCCTCGGGCGAGACGTTCAGGATCGACGGTGACCCCGAGGTCCCGGACTGCCGCCCGTCGCCCATGGTCGGCAGCGCGCCGATGCCGCGTTTGATGAGCGCGGCGGGGGGCTGCATGTTCACCACCTCCGCCGAGCCCGGATAGCCGACCGGGCCGCTATTGCGGATGACGAGCACCGTCTTCTCGTCGATGCCGAGCGACGGGTCCTCGATGCGGGCATGGTAGTCCTCGGGGCCTTCGAAGACGGCGACCTTGCCCTCGAAGACATCGGGCGGGTTGGACAGGAAGCGGTCGCGGAACGCCTTGTCGATGACGCTGATCTTCATCACGGCGTTGTCGAACAGATTGCCCGACAGTACCACGAAGCCGGCGCGTTCCTTCATCGGCTTCGCCAGCGGGCGGATCACCTCCGGGTCGGCCTCAGCGACGGTCGAGAGGTTCTCGGCCAGCGTCTTGCCTGTCACCGTCATGACGTCGCCATGCAGCAGCCCGGCGTCGAGCAGCTGCTTCATCACCGCGGGCACCCCGCCGGCGCGGAAGAAGGCCTCGCCGAGGTAGCGACCGGCCGGCTGGCAATCGACCAGCAGCGGGATGTCGGCGCCGACGCGCTGCCAGTCCTCGACGGTGTGATCGACGCCCATGTGCCGCGCGATCGCGACCATGTGGATCGGGCAGTTGGACGACGCGCCGATCGCCGAGGCGACCGCGACCGCATTCTCGAAGGCCTTCTTCGTCATGATGTCGGAGGGACGCAGGTTCTCGCGCACCATCTCGACGATGCGGCGGCCGGTCTCGTAGGCGATCTGGCCGCGCTGACGATACGGGCCGGGGATCGCGGCGCAGCCGGTCAGCGACATGCCGACCGCCTCGGCCAGCGAGTTCATCGACAGCGCCGTGCCCATGGTCGAGCAATGCCCGACGCTGGTCGCGCTCGCGGCCACCATGTCGATGAAGGTGTCGTTGTCGATCTCCCCGGCGGCGAGCATCTTGCGCGCCTCCCACACGATCGTCCCCGACCCGGCGAGCCGTCCCTTCCACCAGCCATCCAGCATGGGGCCGCCGGACAGCCCGATGGCCGGGATGTTGACCGTCGCCGCGCCCATCAGCTGCGCGGGCGTGGTCTTGTCGCAGCCCATGGTCAGCACCACGCCGTCCATCGGATAACCGTGCAGGATCTCGACCAGCGAGAGGTATTGCAGGTTGCGATCCAGCGCCGCGGTGGGGCGCTTCAAGGTTTCCTGGATCGGATGGACGGGAAATTCCAGCGGCACGCCGCCCGCATCCCGAATACCGGCCTTCACGCGGTCCGCGAGCGCGATGTGATGCCGGTTGCAGGGCGCGATGTCGGACCCGGTCTGGGCGATGCCGATGATCGGGCGGCCGGATTGCAGCTCGCCGCGCGTCATGCCGAAGTTCAGCATGCGCTCGACATAGAGCGAGGTCATCCCCGGATCGGTCGGATCGTCGAACCAGCGCTGGCTGCGCAGCGTGAACGGCCGCTTGGTCTGGTCCTGGTCCGCCATGGCGCTCCCTCCGTTTGCCTTTGGGAGAGCCTGGGTCCGCGCCGCCGGGGCTGTCAATCGGCCCGACGGCGCAGGCGCGTCAGGGGAAGTTGATGTCGGTCAGTTCGCAGGTGTTGATGTTGCGCTGTTCGACGGCGCGGCCGCCCTCGACGACGATGCGGATGTCGTTCACGCACTGCCCGTCGGGCAGACGGACGATGAAGGTCTGTCCGGCCGCCAGGACGTTCTGGCCCAGCCGGTCCTGGCCCCAGTTGCTGTCCTGCGAGGAGGAGACATAGAGCTCCATGATCGTCTGGTTCGACCGGTTGTTCAGCCGGAAGGACGGGTCGGTGGTCTGGGCCTGCGCGGCACCGGCCAGGCCGAAGGCGAAGGCGGTGGCGACGGCGGCGGAACCGAGGCCGAAAAGGACGCGGCGAGCGTTCATGGAGGGCATCCGGGATGATGCCGCCGGATCGGCGGCGCCATCACCCTGCGCCGCCGATGCTTGACCGACGATGAAGCCGTTCAGGGAGCCGTTCGGCACCCCACCGGGCCATCGAATTCAACATACTGTCGCTGGGTGGCTGGATTGGGGTGCGGGGCGGTGCCGGACATGCGCTGCACGGCGCATGCCCAGACGCCCGTTCAGGCCGCCGGCGCTTCCTCGAGGAAGCCCTGCACCGCCTGGTACAGAACACCCCGGTTGCGTTCCAGCAGCATCATGTGCGTGCCTTCGCCCAGCATCACCAGACGCTTGCCCGGGCTGTTCGTCATCAGCGGGAAGATCGCCGTCGCCATGGAGGGCGGCGTGTCCTGGTCCCATTCGGCGACGACCAGCAGCGCCGGCGCCGTCACCTTGGACGGATCCCAATAGGGACGGCCCGCCTGGTTGTATTCGCGGCCATCGAGCAGCACGCCGTTCGGCGCGCGCAGCGCCGCCGGATTGCGTCGCAGGCCCTCGGGGTCGGAGGCCCAGGTGACGCCCGCCCAATGCTCGAACCAGCCGGCTGGGATCAGCCCGGCGCGCTTGGCTTCCGGCACGCCATTCAGCCAGCGCTGCCGCGCCTGGGACTGCGTGACATACCGATAGGCGCCGAGCGCATCCCCCGCGCCGGCCGAAGCGGGGCTGGCGCCCTCCCGCAGCCAGGGCGGGGCGAAGAGCACCAGGCGCTCCACCACCGTCGGATTGTCCGCCGCGAAACGGCCCATCAGCGTGCTGCCCCAGGACCAGCCCATATGGATGATCTTCGGCAGGTTGCGGTGGCTGCGGATGAAGGCGGCCGCCGTGCCGATATCCGACAGCGCGACATCGCCGCGCACGATGGGCGGGTTCGCCTCGGGCGGCTGGGACATCTCGGGCGGGCGCGTCGAACGACCATAGCCGCGGATGTCGAGGCACCAGACATCGAAGCCGCGCCCGGCGATGTAGTCCATCCAGGACAGGCCGCCGAGCGGTACGTCGAAGGCGGTGCTCGCCGGATAGGTCGCACCGTGCACGAACAGCACGGTCCGCGAGGGCGAATAGGCCGTCATCGTCTCCTGCCGCTTGTTGCGCAGGAAGATCTCGATGCCGGCATCGCCGGTGGGGACCATGTATTCCTCGGTCACCAGGCTCGGCGTCTGGGCCTGGGCGGCGTTGACCAGCATTGGCGCGACGAGCGGGGTCGCGATCAGGGCACGTCGGTTCATGGCGGCCTCATCCACGGTTCGGCGCCTTGATAGAACCCTTTGCTTGATCCCTCAAACGGCCGGGCCGATCGCGGAGTCTTTGGTTTGCCCTCAGACGCCGGGCGCCCGCATGCGCGGGCTTGGCTTGCGCGCCCCGAACTGTGGCGTTGGCGGCGACTGGCGGGTTGGGCGCGGTCGCGCTTCGCACTCCCGGATCGCGGCAGGGTCGCGATCCGAGGAGGGGGACGGATGGGAGGCGGGGGTGCTCGCGCCGCGGGCAGGTTTCGCCTAAACCGGCGCCATGGACGCTGGGATCACGACGATGCCCGCCAGCCGCGATTCCGCGGCATGGCGCGCCGAGGCACGGGCAACGGTCGCGCTGGCGGGGCCCATCGTGCTGACCAACCTGTCACAGATGGCTCTCGCCCTGACCGAGACGGCGCTGCTTGGGCGGTTCGGCACCCGGGAACTGGCGGCGGGGATGCTCGCGGCGAGCCTCCATTTCGCCATGCTGGCCCCGGCGCTGGGCCTCGCGCTCGCCGCCGCGCCGCTGCAGGCGCAGATCCGCGGCCATGGGCGGGTGGCGGGTGGGGCAGGGCGCGGCTGGGTGCGCGGGATGCGGCGCGCGACGCGCGCCTCGCTCTGGGCCGTCGTCCTCGCGATCCTGCCGGCTTGGGCCGTGCTGTGGGAATCGGCTGCCGTGCTGCGGGCGCTGGGGCAGGATCCGGCGCTCGCGGACCTGGCGCAGCACTACACGCGCGGGGCGATGTTCGGCATCCCGGCCTTTTGCGCCTTCATCGTGCTGCGTGGATTCCTCGCGGCCATGGAGAGGCCGGCCGCGGCGATGTGGGTATCCCTCGGTGCCGTCGCGCTGAACCTGCCGGTGGCCTGGGCGCTGATCTTCCCGGCGGGGCTCGGCGTGGCGGGGGCGGGGCTCGCCATCACCGTCGCCAATGCGGCGATGGTCGCGGCACTGCTCGTGCTGATCGCGCGCGACAGGGTGTTCCGCCGCTTCCGCATCCTCGGCCGCTTCTGGCGGCCGGATGCGGCCCGCACGAAGGAGGTCTTCCTCGTCGGCCTACCCATCGCCGGCGCCATGCTGCTCGAGATCGGGGTCTTCTCCGCCGCGGCACTGGCCATGGGCTGGTTCGGTGCGATTGCGGTCGGTGCGCACGCCATCGCGATCCAGACCGCCTCCACGACCTTCATGGTGCCGCTCGGCATCGGGCAGGCGGCGACGGCGCGCGTGGGGCTGGCCATCGGCGCCGGCGACGTGGCCGGCGCGGCGCGTGCGGGATGGGTGGCGGTGGCGCTCGGCGGCGGCTTCATGCTGGCCATGGCGGTCACGCTGCTGGTTGCCGCGCCCGGGATCGCCTGGTTGTTCCTCGATCCCGGGGTCCCGGGGGCGATGGAGGTCGCGGCTCTGGGCACGATGCTGCTGCGCATCGCGGGGCTGTTTCAGCTCGGCGACGGGTTGCAGGTCGTGGTCGCCGGTGCGCTGCGCGGGCTGAAGGATACGCGGGTGCCGATGCTCTTCGCGGCACTGGGCTATTGGGGGATCGGCCTGCCGATGGGGCTGGCCCTGGCGCAATTCGGTGGCTTCGGCCCGCGCGGGATCTGGATGGGCCTGGGGGTCGGGCTCGCCGTCGTGGCGGGGTTGATGCTGCTGCGGTGGCGGCGGCTGTCGGCGTGACGCGAGCGGCGCTTCGCCTCTCCGCGCGTTGCCCGCCGGCACGCCTGGCCACCCCGGACCCTGGCGCGGGGCGCGGCGGCAGCGTTGGCTGCCGGGGCCGGCGCCAGCTGTCGGTTTCCGAAGGCCTTCACGCTTTCGGGGAGGAAGGTCAAAGCCCTTCGCCGATCACGCTGCGCGCCACGACCATCCGTTGGATCTCCGAGGTCCCGTCGAGGATCCGCAGCACCCGCGCATCGCGATACAGGCGTTCGACAGCACTGCCCTGCATGTAGCCCTCGCCGCCATGCACCTGCAGCATGCGGTCGGCCACGCGCCCCAGCGCCTCGGTCGCAAACAGCTTCGCCGCGGCCGCATCCGCCGGGCGCAGCGTCCCGACATCGCGCGCGCGGGAGAGTTCGAGCGCCATGCAGCGCGTGGCCAGCGCCTCGGCCGAGGAATCGGCGAAGAGCGCCCCGATCGCGGGCTGCTCAGCGATCGGCTTGCCGAATTGCCGGCGGGCGAGGGCATGCCGGCGACCTTCGTCGATCAGGCGTGCCATGAGCCCGGCGGACAGCGCAGCGAGATGCAGCCGCACCTTGTCCAGCCCGGCAAGCGCCAGCTTCAGCCCTTCGCCTTCCGCACCGATCAGCGCATCCGCCGGAACGCGGCACTCCTCGAAGACGATGTCGGCCACCTGGGCGCCGCGCATGCCCATCTTCGCCTGGACCGGCTGGATCCGTACACCCGGCGTGGCGGGGTCGATGACGAAGGCGGAAATGCCGCGCGCGCCCTCGCCACCCGTCCGCGCCATGACCATCAGCATGCCGGATTCCGGCGCATTAGTGGCCCAGCGCTTGTGGCCGTCGATGCGCCAGCCATCGCCGTCTCGCCGCGCCGTCGTGGTCAGGGAGGCCGCATCCGATCCCGCGTCCGGTTCCGACAGGCAGAAGCAGGCGATGCGGTCGCCTCGCGCCAGGCCCGGCAGCCAATGGGCCTTCTGCGCCTCGGTTCCTGCGCGCAGCAGGATCTGCGCAGCCCCGCCGCTGTTCAGCGCATAGACCGCGCGATAGCCGGGCGCGGCGCGGCCGAGCACCAGCATGAGTTCGGCCTCTTCCTCCATGGTCAGGCCAAGCCCGCCATAGGCCTCGGGCAGTGAGATGCCGAACAGGCCCATGGCGCGGATGGCGTCGCGGGCCGGGACGGGCATGCGGTCCTCGGCGTCCATCTGCGCCTCGGCGGGGATCAGGATGTCCTCGACGAGGCGCGCGGCGGCGGCGAGGCGCTTCGCCTGGGCGGCGGGGTCGCGGATCATGGGGGTTTCCTCCTTGCAGCGGTCGCTGCCGGAGGGGCTCTGCCCCTCCGGACCACCCCGCCACATGCTGAGAGCATTTGGAATGCCATCTGTTGGCGCCGGGCACGACGCCACAGCCATCGGTGGATGACGACCGCATTGCACGGCGCCAAGTATCGGTTTCCAAAGGCCCTGTGGCCTTTGGTGGGGTGAGGTCCGGAGAGGGGCAAAGCCCCTCTCTGGTCGATCAGTCGCTTTCGGGCGCAATCACGTTGGTGTTGAGCCCTTCCACCAGCACGTCCCGCATCGTCTCCGCGGATTTCAGCCGGATGTCGTCCCAGGCCTCGGGTGTGTGGAAGGCGATGTGCGGGCAGATGATCAGCCGGCCGGTCAGCCAATCCTCCTTATCGCGATAGGCGCGCAGCAGGGCGGGAATGGGTTCGACCGGCGGTTCCACCGGAATCACGTCGAGCCCAGCCGCGGCGACGTGCCCGTCGCGCATCACGCGTTCCAGCGCATCGATGTCGAGGATCGGCCCGCGCGCGGTGTTGATGACGACCGCGTTCTTCGGCAGCAGGCGCAGCTCGCGCTCACCGATCAGGTTGCGCGTGTTGCGCGTCAGCGGGCAGTGGATGGACAGTACATCCGACTGCGCGAGCAACTCGTCCAGCGTGCGGCAGCGCGACACGGCGATGGCGCGGTCGGCGCCGTTCGGCAGCGCCGGATCGTAGAAGGCGACGCGATAGCCGAGCGCCTTGGCGCGCAGTGCCGCCGCCGTGCCGATGCGGCCCAGGCCGACGATGCCGAAGGTCTGCACTTCCTGCCGCCGCACGGCGGGGCTCGGCATCACGCCCCAGCGCGCCGGGTTCGGGCCGCGCTGCGTGTCGTGGTACAGCGTCAGCCCCCGCCGCAGGCCGAGCGCCATCAGCACGGCGAATTCCGCGACCTCCTGCGTGCCGTAGTCAGGCACGTTGCAGACCTTGATGTTGCGTGCCGCCGCCGCCGCGCGATCGACGCGGTCATAGCCCACGCCCATGCGGATGATGACGCGCAGCTTCGGGAAGCGGGCGATCTGGTCGGCCGGCACGGCCATGCGCAGTGTCATCAGCGCATCGGCCTGCTGGCAGAGCGCGTCCGGCAATTCGGCCAGCGACGATTTGCACGCACCCTGCACGATGCGTACCGAAGGCCCCATGACCCGTTGCTCGAGATCGGTGTCGGGATAGAGCCCTTCGGGCTCGAGCACGGTCAGCGTCATGCGTTTTCCTCCTGGTCGCGGGCGGAGGATGCGGGGGCGGGGGCCGACAGGCAAGTCGCCCTCCGCGGCATCAGCGCATGGCGAAGAGCTCCTGGTGGAAGTGCTCCTGCACTGGGAAGCCCTGGGCGGCGAAGTCGTCTCGCAGCGCCTCCCCGAACCGGGCCGGGCCGCAGAACCACAGGCTGGCATCGCGCCAGTCCGGGACCTCGGCACGGATGCGTTCCCCGTTCAGCCGGCCATGCTTTGCGTCGTGCAGCACATGCAGGCGGACGCCTGCCTTCGCGGCATCGGCCGTCAGCTTGGCGATGGCCTCTTCCGAGAAGTCGGCGGTCGGGTGGAACAGGTCGATCGGCGGCGTGTTCAGGCCGGCCTGGCGGTCCAGCGCGATCTGCTTCATCCGCGCGATGAAGGGGGTGATGCCGATGCCCGCGCCGATCCAGATCTGGCGCGGCCGGTCACACTCGAAGGTGAAGCAGCCATAGGGGCCTTCGACCCGCACCTTCTGGCCGATCTGCAGCTGGTCGGCCAGCCGGCTGGTATGGTCGCCGAGCGCCTTGGTGACGAAGGTAATGCGCCGGTCGCCCTCATGCCAGGCGGAGGCGATGGTGTAGGGATGCGCACCCTCGGACGGGTCGGACATGGCGAAGGCGAATTGCCCTGCCCGATGTCCGGGCCAACCCTGTGGCACGGCGATCTCGGTCTCCAACACGCGCAGTTCCGGATAGCGGGTGAGGGCGACGATCTCTCCCTGGACCTGTCGCGCGGCGCCGACCCGCCGCAGCAGCACGATGATGGCGGCATAGGTGCCATAGGCCAGCAGCGCGGCCAGCACGACGCCGAGCGGCGTGACCCAATAGGCGAACTGCGTCAGCACCACCGCGTGGAAGACCAGCACGAGGTAACTGATCGCCAGGATCCGGTGCGTCTTGAAGAACCAGCGATAGGGAAAGCGCGGGATCAGCGCGAGGACGATCAGCGCGACGACCGCATAGAAGGCCCATTCGCCCAGGCCTTCCGCGGTGCCGCGATACGACCGCAGGAAGGCCTCGACGGGATCGGTGATGACCGGGCGCGGCCCGCGCGGCGGCCGGGTGAGCCAGCCATACCCCACCGCCCATTTCGGCCCCTGCGTCCACAGCCAGTGGATGACGGAGATCGTCAGCGCCGCGATGCCGAGCCACTTGTGCAGCCGGTACATCTTGTCGAGCCCATTGCACCAGCGCTCGGGCCAGCGTGGGCGCAGGGCGAGGATCATCGCCACGCTCATGCAGGCCATGGCGAGCAGGCCCGTCCATTGGATCATGGCGTCGCGCAGGCGGAAGAAGGCGCTCGTCCACAGCGCCCCGGGATCGGCGACGACCCACAGCAGCGTGACGAGGCCGAGCAGCCCCCAAAGCGCGAGGCGGATCCGGTTCATGGCCGGGGCGTTCCGGCGTTCGGCGGCGAGGCTTTGGACATGCAGGTCATCCTGTCAGGATCTTTCCTGCCTGTAATCCGGGCAGGGCCTCCTTGGGTTGATCTGGGTCAGGCTTTGCGTTTCGCCGCGGTTTCGCTGGGTGTCCATATGTCGCGGTGCCCTACGGGCGAGGCATGGCATATACCCATTGAAGCTGATCATAACGCTGCTTATTATATCGGTGCTATGCCAGAAGCCCTCGATCGCGACCTGCTCTTCCTGCTCTCCGATGTCGGCAGGCTGGTCCGCATTCATGCGGATCGCCGCGCCAACCAGAGCGGCATGACGCGCGCGCAATGGGTCATCCTGGCGCGGCTCGAACGCATGGGCGGGCTCAGCCAGAAGGAACTGGCCGATGCGCTGGAGGTCGAGCCGATCACCGTCGGCCGGCAGATCGACCGGCTGCAGGCGCGCGGCCTGGTGGAACGGCACCCCGACCCGACCGATCGCCGCGTCTGGCGCCTGCACCTGACCCCGGCTGCCGGCCCCGTCCTGGAACGCATCGCCGCCTATCGCGAGGAACTCCACGCCCAGGTCACGCGCGACCTCGACGACGCCACCGTGCATCGCGTCGTCGAGGCGTTGATCACCATGAAAGAGCAGCTCCTGGCCGACGACCGCTTGCCGGACGAAGCTGCCTGAGGAACGTCCACCATGCCTGAAGGTCCATTGAGCGAATCACCGCGCGCGGTCGAGCGCGCAAGCACCACCGCACAGCCCCGCAAGCGCCGCCTGCGCCATGTCCTGATGGCCGCGGGCCTCGTCGCCGCGATCGGCGTGGCCGGCTATGGCTGGCTGACGGGCGGGCGCTACGTCTCCTCCGACAATGCCTATGTCCACGCCGACATGCTGATGGTTTCGACCGACGTCGCCGGCATCGTCCGCGCCGTGCCGGTGCACGAAGGCCAGACGGTGAAGGCGGGCGAGGTGCTCTACCAGCTTGACCAGACGCCCTTCGAGATCGCCGTCGCCGGCGCCGAGGCGCGGCTGCGCCAGGCGGTGCTGACCGTCGATGCGATGCGCGCCGACCTCACCCGCATGGAAAGCGACATCGCGGCGCAGGAGGCCGCGGTCGATCTCGCCCGCGCGCAGTTCGAACGGGCCGAGAGCCTGGTGCGCACGTCATCCGTCTCGCGCGCCACCTATGACGACTCGCGCTTCCATCTGCGCCAGGCGGAACAGCAGCTCGCCAGCCTGCGCCAGCAGGTGGAGGTGCAGCGCGCGAAGCTTGGCGGCGATCCCGACCAGCCGGTCGCGAACCAGCCCGAGGTGCAGCAGGCCCAGGCCGCGCTGGACGAGGCACGCCGACAGCTCGCCAACAGCACCGTCCGCGCGCCCTTCGACGGCATCGTGACGCGGGTCGAATCGGTGCAGCCGGGCCTCTACCTCGCCGCCTCGACGCCGGCCTTCGGCCTGGTCGGCACCGGCAGTACCTGGGTCGAGATCAACCCGAAGGAGACCGACCTCACCTATGTCCACCCCGGCGATCCGGTGACCTTCTCCGTCGATGCCTATCCGGGGCGCACGTGGCGCGGCACGGTCGCGTCGATCGCGCCGGCGACCGGCGCGCAGTTCTCGGTGCTGCCGGCGCAGAACACCAGCGGCAACTGGGTGAAGGTGGTCCAGCGCGTGCCCGTGCGCGTGCAGGTTACGCCGGAAGCCGGTGCCCCACCGCTGCGTGCGGGGATGAGCGTCGTCGCCAGCATCGACACCGGCCACCGGCGCAGCCTGTCCGATCTGTTCTGAGAGTCCGTTTGGAACGTCCGGCACTGGCCCGCACCCCCGCCCGACCGCCCATTTCCGGATACTGACCTGGGTGGCCGGGCGGGGGTGCGGGGTCGGGGCCGGGCCTGGAAACGCGCCGAATGGCGTGCTTCCAAACAACCCTTGAGGCATGCCATGTCCGCCGCAACCACGGCCGTCGCGGCCCCCGCGAGTGCGGAACCGAACCGCGCCCTGATCACCGTCTGCGCCATGGCGGCGACGCTGATGCAGGCGCTGGACGGAACCATCGCCAATGTCGCGCTGCCCTACATGCAGGGCGGGCTGTCCTCGACCGCCGACCAGGTCACCTGGGTGCTGACCTCCTACATCGTCGCCGCGGCGATCATGACCTCGCCGGTCGGCGCGCTCGCCGCACGCTATGGGCGCAAGCGCATCTTCCTCGTCTCGGTGGGCGGCTTCACCTTTGCCTCGCTGCTGTGCGGCGCGGCGCAGTCGCTCGAGCAGATGGTGCTGTTCCGCCTGTTGCAGGGCGCCTTCGGCGCGGCGCTGGTGCCGCTGTCCCAGGCGACGATGCTCGACATCTATCCCCCGGCGCGGCGCGGGTCGGCGATGGCCGTCTGGGGCATGGGCGTGATGCTGGGGCCGATCCTGGGGCCGACGCTCGGCGGCTGGCTGACCGAATCCTACAATTGGCGCTGGGTCTTCTACGTGAACCTGCCGGTCGGGCTGTTTGCCTTCGCGGGCCTGTGGATCTTCCTGCGCGAGGATCGTCCGGCCCATGCGCGATCCTTCGACTGGTTCGGCTTCACCGCGCTCAGCCTCGGCATCGGCGCGCTGCAGCTCATGCTCGACCGCGGGCAGCGGGAGGACTGGTTCACCTCGACCGAGATCCTGATCGAGGCCGGCCTCGCCGCGCTCGGCCTGTGGCTGTTCCTGGTGCATCTGCTGACGGCGGAGCGGCCCTTCATCCCGCCGCGCATCTTCAAGGACCTGAACTTCCTCTCGGCCTTCTTCATGATGTTCGTGGTCGGGGCGATCCTGTTCTCGACCTCGGCGTTGCTGGCGCCCTACCTCCAGACGCTCGGCGGCTATCCGGTCTTTGATGCGGGGCTGGTCATGGCACCGCGCGGCGTGGGGACCATGGCGGCGATGATGGTCGCAGGGCGGCTCGCCGACCGGGTCGATCCGCGCATGCTCATGCTGTTCGGCGTCGGCGTCATTGCCTGGACGATGTGGGACATGACGGGCTGGACGCCGGATCTGAGCCAGCACCAACTCATGCTCGTCACGGCGGCGCAGGGCTTCGGACTCGGCTTCATCTTCATCCCGCTGCAGGTGGTCGCCTTCGCCACCCTGCCGCCCGAGATGCGCACCGACGGCACCGCCCTGACCAGCCTGGTGCGCAACATCGGCAGTGCGATCGGCATCTCCACCACCATCGCGGTGCTGGAACACGACACGCAGGTGCTGCATGCCGAGATCGCCGGCAATGTCGGCCCGCTGAACCGCATGCTGCACCTGTCCGGCGTGTCGCAGTACTGGGACCCGACCACGACGGCCGGCGCCGCCATGCTGAATGACGAGGTCACACGCCAGGCGCAGATCATGGCCTATGCCAACGACTTTCATCTGCTGCTGCTGCTCTGCATCCCGACCGCGGCGCTGGTGCTGATGATGCGGCGCCCCGGCGGGCCGCGCCCTGCGGCCGATCCGGCGCATGCGGCGATGGACTGACCGCGGCGCCTCGCGATCCTATAGTCGCCACGCAGTCTTTGGAGATTCGGACGCATGGCGGAGCGCAACATCCTGGTCACCGGTGCGGCGAGCGGCATCGGAGCAGCCGCCTGTCGGGCGCTGGCCGGGCCGGGCGTGACGATCGCCGTGCACACGCGGGGCAACCGCGAGGGTTCGGCGCGCACCGTCGCCTCCGTCCGCGACCGTGGCGGCGAGGCCTACGAAATCTTCTGCGACCTGTCCGAAGCGGGCGCGCCGGAACGTGCGGTGCGCGAGGCGGCGGATCTGCTCGGCGGCCTGGACGTGGTCGTGTCCAACGCCGGCTTTGCCGACCGCACGCCCATCGCCGCCCTGACCGACGAAGGTTTCGCGAAGAGCCACGACGCGATCGCGCTCGCCTTCCTGCGCCTGGCGCGGGAGGCCGGGCCGATCCTGAAGCAGGGCAGGGACCCGCGGCTGATCGCCGTGTCTTCCTTCGTCGCGCATCTGTTCCGCAACGACGTGACGGCCTTCCCGGCCTCCGCCGCGGCCAAGGCGGCGGTCGAGGCGCTGGTGAAGTCCCTCGCGCTGGAATGGGCGCCGGATGTGACGGTGAACGCGGTGGTTCCAGGCTATACCCGCAAGGACCCCGGCGCCCACGCCGCCATGACGCCGGCGCAGTGGGAGGCGATCGCGGCGCGCATCCCGCTGCGGCGGCTCGGCACGCCGGACGACGTGGCGGCGGGGATTGCGTTCCTGGCGTCGCCGGCGGCGGGATATGTGACGGGGCAGGTGCTGCATGTCAGCGGTGGCGTCGTCGTGTGAGGGCACGCGGGGAGGGGCTTCGGCCTCCTCCGGGTCTCGCTCCGCCAGATGCCCGCGGCATTTGGCGGCGGAGATGACGACCCCTTCGACCGCGCCTGGTGTGCAGGGGCCGGTGGTCCGGCGCGACGCCAGGTCAGGGGTTGCAAGGGCCCTCCTGACTAGCGCCATGCTTTCGCTCTGGAATTGGAGGGGCTTTGCCCCTCCAAGCCACCCCACCAAAGGCCGAAAGGCCTTTGGAAACCTCAACTTGACGCCGGGCGCCGCTGACAGAACGGATGCCGAAACCCGCATTTGCGCACGAAGCGCGCTTGGTGGGTGCAGTACGACTGCCTTGCCCAACGCCAAAAGACTGCGGTCCAGGTGCTCCAAGCATCAGGGGCATCCATTGGCATTGCGTAGCAACGTCAATGGGACCCCGATGCTGGGGTGGTTTGGAGGGGCAAGGCCCCTCCAATGCGTCGCGTTGCTTCTGGCGCTGACAGCCCCGGCCCTGGCTCAGGACCAGGCCGCGGTGCATGGCGGCCCTGTCCGCGCCCTCGCTGTTGCGCCTGAGGGTGGATCGCTGGCATCGGCCGGCTTCGATCAGTCGGTGATCTTCTGGGACTTGGCCTCGGGCCGAGCGCGGGCAGTGGTGCGCTGGCATGGCGGGGCGGTGAACGCCCTTGCGCCCCTGGCCGATGGCGCGGTGGTTTCGGGCGGGGAGGATGGGCGCATCGCCGTCTGGTCGCGCGAGGGCAGGCTGGAACGCACGTTGCTGGGACACAACGGGCCGATTGCGGGATTGGCGGCTCGGGACGGGGTGATCGCTTCGGCGTCCTGGGACGGGACGGTGCGGGTCTGGGCGCCGGACGGGAGGGCCCGCGTGCTGGAAGGGCATCAGGGCAACGTCAATGCCATCGTCTTCCGGGCCGATGGCGTGCCGATGAGCGCGGGCTTCGACGGGACGGTGCGGGCGTGGCGGGCGGACAGGCTGGGCGAGGTGACCGCCGCCTTCGGACTGCCGCAGAACGCGCTGGCGGCACTGCCGGATGGGGGCCTCGCGGTCGGGGGCGTCGACGGGACGGTGCGGGTGATCGCCCCCACCGGGACGGTGCGGGAGGTGCTGACCCTGGGACGGCCGGTGGTGGCGCTGGCGGTGAACGGGTCCGGGACGCTGCTTGCGGCGGGATCGCTCGGCGGGAGCGTGGCGATCCTGGCGCTGCCCGAAGGGCGGCTGCTGCACACGCTGGAAGGCCCCGGCACGCCGGTCTGGTCCGCGGCCTTCGACAGTGATGGACGCACGTTGTGGACCGGTGGTGCCGACCGGCGGGTGCGGCGCTGGGACGCGCTGGCGGGCCGGGCACTCGGCCCGGCGGGGGAGGTGGAGCAGGCGGCGCTGCCCGATGGCCTCGACCCGCATGGCGCGCGCGT
Organism: Roseomonas alba; assembly: GCF_019430885.1. Lineage (GTDB taxonomy): Bacteria > Pseudomonadota > Alphaproteobacteria > Acetobacterales > Acetobacteraceae > Neoroseomonas > Neoroseomonas alba. The sequence continues at coordinate 138,243 of NZ_JAHYBZ010000002.1, forward strand.
GTTCCGTGCCTGCGCGGCCTGTCATGCCCTGACGCCGGAAGGCGGCAACATGGCCGGCCCGACGCTGCATGGCCTGTTCGGCCGGCGGATGGGCAGCGTGCCGGGCTATGCCTACTCGGAACGACTGGCGCGCAGGGACATCGTCTGGACGCCGGAGACGGTGGCCGACCTGTTCACCCGCGGGCCTGATGTGGTGACGCCCGGCACGACCATGCCGGTACAGCGGCTGGAGAGTGCCGAGGACATGGAGGCGCTGCTGCGCTTCCTGGAACATGCGACGCGCTGATCAGCGCGAGGTGCTGCCGGTGAACTTTCCAGTGCCGTCATAGCTGCGCGTGCCGCCCGGGCCGCGCTCGGTCGTCCCGGTGTAGCGGCCAGACCCGTCATAGCTCTGGGTCCGATTGCCGCTACGCTGCGTGTAGCCTTGATAGCGGCCCTGGCCGTCGTAGCGGTTCACGCGGTCGCCGCTGCGTTCGGTATAGCCCTGGTAGCGGCCCTGCGCGTCGTAGCGGGTGACGCGCCCGCCGCTGCGCTCCGTGTAGCCCTGGTAGCGGCCTTGGGCATCGTAGCGGGTGACGCGATCGCCGCGGCGCTCCGTATAGCCCTGGTAGCGGCCCTGGGCGTCGTAGATCGTCTGGCGCTGCGCCCAGGCGGGGCAGGCGAGCAGCAGCAGGGGGAGGAGTGCGATGACAATGCGAAGCATGGCGCTGCGTCGGATGCAATCGCCAAACCTAGCATGTTCCGATGTCGTCACGGTAGCAGGCGGAACAGCGTCACCTCCCGTTGTCGGCGGTCTTCCAGCTCGAGCGTCGTCGGCACGACGTGGCGGGCAACGGGTTCCAGCCCCTGGCGCGGCAGGTAGGCGCGGCCGGGATCGGCGAGCAGCACCTCCGCCCCGCCCGCGGCCATGCCGCGCAGCCAGGGCAGGATATGCGCCGTCATCGGCGCCTCGTAGCAGACATCCCCGGCGAGGATGACGTCCCAGCGGCAGGGGGCGCCGACGATGTCACCCTCGGGCGTCGCGACGGTCACGCCGTTCAGCGCGGCGTTCAGCCGCACCGCGGCCAGGGCGAGGGGGTCGATCTCGGCAGCCTCGACCGAAGCGGCGCCCGCCATCGCCGCGGCCACTGAGGCGATGCCGCACCCCGCCGCGAAATCCAGCACCCGCTTGCCGGCGACGCGTGCCGGTTCATCGAGCAGCAGCCGCGCCGTCGCTTGCCCACCCGGCCAAGCGAAGGCCCAGAAGGGCGGCTCGATGTTGCGTTCCTTCAGCCAGTCTTCCGTGGCCTGCCAGATCGGGGTGATCTCGCTGGCAAGATACAGCGCGATTTCCGGCACCAGCGGCGCGCGCCCGACCACCGTATGGGCTACGACGAAATCCTCAGGCGTCATGCCGGACATTCAATGGTCCAGCGCCCAGCATCGGACCGCGAACGCGCCCAGGCTGGCTGCGGCCGCCGGAGCGCCCATGCACGGCGCGAAGCCAAGCCGGCCAGATGGCCGGCGCCCGGGGGACGAACGGAGGCTCACAGCCGTCCGATCAGGAAGGCGAGGGCGATCGCGAAGCCGACCTCGCGGTTCGCCCAGAACAGTCGCAGGCACAGTTCGGGATCATGGATGTCGAGCAGCACCACCTGCCGCGCCAGCAGTGCCGCCGGCAGCAGCAACGCCGGCGCGAACCACCAGGACAATCCGCCGAGCCAGCCCGCCAGCACCAGCAGGACTATCGCCACGCCATAGCAGGCGATCAGGAAGGGGCGCGTCTTCTCGCCGAAATGCAGGGCGGTGGACCCGATGCCGACCAGCGCGTCGTCCTCGCGGTCCTGATGCGCATAGATCGTGTCGTAGCCGAGGATCCAGAAGAACCCCGCCGCCCACAGCGCGATCGCCGCCGCATCCACCCGGCCCGTCGCCGCCGCGTAGCCCATGGGCGCCGCCCAGGAGAAGACCAGGCCAAGCATCGCCTGCGGAAAGTTCGTCACCCGCTTGGCCAGCGGATAGAGCACGACCGGCAGCAGCGACACGACGCCGAGCAGGATCGCGACCGGCGGCAGCATCAGCAGAATGACCAGCGACACCGCCAGCACGCCTGCCAGGAAGGCCAGCGCCTGTTTCGGCCGCACCGCGCCCGAGGCCAGCGGCCGCCCCGCCGTGCGTTCCACCTGGCGGTCGATGTCGCGGTCCCACAGATCGTTCACCACGCAGCCCGCGCCGCGCATCAGCACGGACCCCACGCCGAACAGCAGGGTCAGCCACAGCCCTCGCCCCCAGGACGGCGCGGCCATGGCGAAGGCCCAGAGCCCCGGCAGGAACAGCAGCCAGGACCCGATCGGCCGGTCGAGCCGCATCAGCAGCGCATAGGGACGCCAGCTCTCGGGCAGATGCGCCACCCAGCCGGTGGCGCGGATGTCGGTGTATCCGCTCACGCGGCGTATAAGCGCCAGCGAGGCCCGCCATGTCCACCCCACGACTCCATACCGACGCCGTGCTCGAACCGGGCGCCGAGATCGCCGCGACGCCCGCCCAGGCGCATCACCTCGGTACCGTGCTGCGGCGCGGGCCGGGCGATGCCGTTGCGCTGTTCAACGCCCGGGACGGCGAATTCGCCGCGACGGTCACGGCGCTGCGCAAGGATCGCGGCGCCTTCGCCGTCGGGGATCGCCTGCGCGCGCCGCGCCCGGAACCCGATCTCCGCTTGCTGGTCGCCGCCATCAAGCGCGATGCGCTGGACTGGGTCGTGGAGAAGGCGACCGAGCTCGGTGTTTCCGTCATCCAGCCCGTCATGACGCGGCGCAGCATCGTGGACCGGGTGAACACCGATCGCCTGGCCGCCATCGCCCGCGGCGCGGCCGAGCAGTGCGAGCGCCTGTCGGTCCCCACGGTCTGCCCTGCCGTCCCGCTGCATGCCGCGCTGGACGCCTGGGATGGGGCAGCGCTTTTCGTTGCCGCCGAGCGCAGGGGTGCAATGCCCCTCCGGCATGCCGCTGCCGGGGCAAGGCTTCCTCTCGGCTGGCTGGTCGGTCCCGAGGGCGGCTTCGAGGGTCGTGAGCTTGACGATACCGTAAGTCGTCCCTTTGTTACCGCCGTCGCCCTCGGCCCCCGCATCCTGCGGGCCGAGACGGCGGCGGTCGCGGGCCTCGCGGTGCTCCAGGCACTGGCGGGGGACTGGGACGTGAGCTGAACGCGCCGCGTCCTGCGGCGACCGCGGAAGGACTGCATGTCGAATCCTGGCGAGTCGGATCCCACGCCGATCACCTCGGCGCGTCAGCTTGCCGAGTGGTTCGCCGCCGGCAGCAAGCCGCGCGACCTCTGGCGCATCGGGACCGAGCACGAGAAGTTCGGCTTCCGCACCCGTGATTTCTCCCCGCCGCCCTACGAGCCGGGCGGCATCCGCGCCATGCTGGAAGGGCTGATGGCCTTCGGCTGGGAACCGATCCTCGACCGCGGCAACCCGATCGGGCTGAAGCGCGGCGATGCCTCGGTCTCGCTGGAACCCGGCGGGCAGTTCGAACTGTCCGGCGCACCGCTCGCAACAATGCATGAGGCGGCGGCCGAACTCGCCCAGCATCTGGAGGAGGTGCGCGCGGTGGCGGCACCGCTCGGCCTCGGCTTCGCGCCGCTCGGCTTCCATCCGCTGGCGACGCGGGACCAGATGCCCTGGATGCCCAAGGGCCGCTACGCGATCATGCGGGAATACATGCCGCGGGTCGGTCACATGGGCCTCGACATGATGCTGCGGACCTGCACGGTGCAGGTGAATCTCGACTTTGGCGCGGAAGCCGACATGGTCGAGAAGCTGCGCGTCTCGCTCGCGCTGCAGCCGCTGGCCACCGCGCTCTTTGCCAATTCGCCCTTCGCCGAGGGCAAGCCCAATGGCTACCGCACGCTACGCGGCAAGGTGTGGACCGACACCGACCCCGACCGCACCGGCATCCCCGCGGTCGCCTTCGAGGACGGCTTCGGCTTCGAACGCTTCGCCGACTGGGTGCTCGACGTGCCGATGTACTTCATCATGCGCGACGGGCAGTGGATCGATGCGGCGGGCATGTCCTTCCGCGCCTTCCTCGAAGGCCGCGCGGAGAAGCTGAAGGGCCACACGGCCACGATGGGCGACTGGGCCGACCACGTCACGACGGTCTTCACCGATGTGCGGCTGAAGCGGTTCCTCGAGATGCGCGGCGCGGATGCCGGGGCACCGGCCTTCCTGAACGCGCTGCCGGCCTTCTGGGTCGGGCTGCTCTATGACGACGCGGCACAGAAGGCCGCGCGGGCGCTCACGAAGGACTGGACGGTCGGCGAGATGCGCGCGCTGCGCGAGGCTGTGCCCGCCGCTGGCCTGACTGCGACCATCGCCGGGCGCAGCCTGATCGATGTCGCGCGCGAGGTGCTCGCCATCGCCCGTGACGGCCTGGTCGCGCGCGGGCTGGATGAGGCGATGTTCCTCGACCCGCTCGATGCCGTGGTGGCAACCGGGCAGACCCAGGCGGATCGCTGGCTCGATCGCTGCGCGACCGTGTGGCGCGGGGATGTCAGCCAGATCTTCGCCGAGGCCGCGGTCTGACGCGGGCGGTCCCTTCTCCCTGATCCGCGGAGTGGGGAGGGGCCGCGCCCCTGACGCGTGACGATGAGGGTGATGGCGGAACGGGGGAGGGCGATGCCTTCCCCCGGACCTCCACCCGCCAAAGGCCGCAGGGCCTTTGGAGACCAACACTTGATGGTCGGCGCGGAAGACGGTTTCCGGCGTACGTACGCGCGCCGTGCCCATCACACCGTTCATCCTCGCGCCCGACCATTGGTGCCCGGTCGCCGGGTATCGGTCTCGAAATGCCGTGTGGCCTGTGGCGGGGCGGCTTGGAGAGGCAGAGCCCCTCCAATTCCCACCGCGCCGGTGAGGCGAGGGTATGACCCCGGCGCCACGGCCTGGGGTGCAGCGCGGGTGATGGGTCCCGCCACGCTCATCTTCCGTTCAGTCTTTGACCGGCAGAATGTGCCGGCCATGCCGAATCCTCCTGCTCCGCGCCAGGCAGCCTCCGTGCCTCAGCCGGTTGCCGCCCCGGCGCGGGCGCCGAAGCACCGCGACTTCAAGCAGGTGCTGGCCCGCAGCACGCCGCCGGCCATACCGAGTCCCACCCGGCCCACGATCCAGCCCGCCATCGCGCGCGGCCCGGCACCGTTTGCGACGCCGGCGGTGGCGCGCCCCGCCGAGGCCGTCGCCCTGCGCCCCTGGGAAGCCCAGCCCAATGCCGATTTCCGCCGGCGCATCGCCGAGGCCGAGCGCAGCGCCGAGCATCGCGAGGAGGGCTACGCGCTGCGCAATCCGGTGTCCGGGGCGCTGGGACGATACCAGTTCGTGCCGGCCGCGTTGCGCGACATCGGCTGGATGGACGCATCGGGCGGCTGGACCACCGCGGCGCAGCGCCTGGGCGTGACGGATGAGGGGAGTTTCCTGGCCAGCCCCGCAGCGCAGGAGGCGGCGATGTCGGCCTTCCTGGCGCGGCAGGAGACGATCCTCGACCGCGGCGGCACGCTGTCCCAGGTGGGCGTGACGATCACCGCGTTGGATGGCGGCAGCATCACCTTGACCGAGGGGGCGATGGTCGCCGCGGCGCATCGGCGCGGGGCGGGGATGCTGGCGCGGTATCTCGTGCATCGGCGCGATACGCCGGATGCGCCGCTGACCCCAGCGCAGCGCAGCGCCTTCGAGAGCGTGGAGAGCCGGCTGCGTGGCTTTGCCGACCTCGCCTATGTCAGCGAAAGGCCGGGCAACCGGATGATGGCGCGGCGGGGCGGGCCGGCAGCCTAGAGCAGATCCTGTCCGGATGAGCTCATCTGGACAGGTGAAGATGGTCGCAAAACAAACACCTAGAGCATTGCAGGTGAACGGACGTTCGCCGGAAATGCTCTAGGCGCCTACCCTCCTGCCCGCCGCGTCAGGCGGTGCGGTCGCCGCCGCCGCCCGCCAGGGCCGCCTGCGCCGCCGCCAGGCGCGCCACCGGCACGCGGTAGGGCGAGCAGGAGACGTAGTCGAGCCCGACGCTCTCGCAGAAGGTGATCGAGGAGGGATCGCCGCCATGCTCGCCGCAGATGCCGAGCTTGAGGCCCGACTTTACCCGCCGGCCCTTCTCGGAGGCGATCTTCACCAGCGCGCCGACGCCGTCCGGGTCGATCGACACGAAGGGATCCTTCGGGAAGATGCCCTTCTCGACATAGAGCGGCAGGAACTTGCCGGCATCGTCGCGCGACAGGCCGAAGGTCGTCTGCGTCAGGTCGTTGGTGCCGAAGGAGAAGAAGTCGGCGGTCTCCGCGATCGCATCCGCGGTCAGTGCCGCGCGCGGCAGTTCGATCATGGTGCCGACGCTGTACTCCACATGGTAGTCGAGTTCGGCGAAGACCTCCTGCGCGACGCGGTCCACCTGGGCGCGGGTGATCTCCAACTCGCGCTTCGTCGCCACCAGCGGGATCATGATCTCGGGATGCGGGGCCTTGTGGGTCTCCTTGCCGATCTGGCAGGCGGCCTCGAAGATCGCGCGGGCCTGCATCTCGTAGATCTCGGGGAAGGAGATGCCGAGCCGGCAGCCGCGATGGCCGAGCATCGGGTTGGCTTCCGACAGTTCCTGCGCACGGCGGTGCATCGCATCGACATCCGCGCCCAGGGACTTCGCCACTTCCGCGATCTCGTAATCCGTATGCGGCAGGAATTCGTGCAGCGGCGGGTCGAGCAGGCGGATGGTGACCGGCAGCCCGGTCATGATGCGGAACAGATCGACGAAATCCTGCCGCTGGAAGGGCAGCAGGCGGGACAGCGCGACGCGCCGGCCGGATTCCGTCTCGGCCATGATCATCTGGCGCACGGCGCCGATGCGCTCGGGGTCGAAGAACATGTGCTCGGTGCGGCACAGGCCGATGCCCTCGGCGCCGAACTTGCGCGCCGTCTCGGCATCGAGCGGGGTCTCGGCATTGGCGCGGACCTTGAGGCGCCGCACCTCGTCCGCCCAGCCCATCAGCGTGGCGAAGTCGCCGGAGAGCTGGGGTTCGACCATGGCGACGGAGCCAACGAAGACCTCGCCCGTGCCGCCGTCGATGGTCAGGATCTCGCCGCCGCGCACCTGGATGCCGCCGGAGGAGAGCACCTGGTTGTTGTAGTCCACCGACACGCCGCCGCAGCCGGCGACGCAGGGGCGGCCCATGCCGCGGGCGACGACCGCCGCGTGGCTGGTCATGCCGCCGCGCGTGGTCAGGATGCCCTTCGCGGCGTGCATGCCGTGGATGTCCTCGGGCGAGGTCTCGATGCGCACGAGGATGACGGATTCGCCCTTCTGCGCGCGCGCCTCGGCCTCATCCGCACTGAACACGACGATGCCGGAGGCGGCGCCGGGGGAGGCCGGCAGGCCCTTGGAGAGGTGCTTGCGCGGCGCCTTGGGGTCGAGCGTCGGGTGCAGGAGTTGGTCGAGCGCGGCGGGGTTCACGCGCTTCACCGCCTCGGCGTGGTCGATCAGGCCTTCCTGGGCCATGTCGACGGCGATCTTGAGCGACGCGGCCGCGGTGCGCTTACCGTTGCGCGTCTGCAGCATGTAGAGCTTGTTCGACTGGACCGTGAACTCGATGTCCTGCATGTCGGCGTAGTGGCGCTCGAGCGTCTGGCGCACCTTCACCAGTTCCGCATAGGCGCCGGGCATCACCTCTTCCATCGGCTTCTCGCCGGGCTTGGCGCGCTCCTTCGACATGGGCTGCGGGGTGCGGATGCCGGCGACGACGTCCTCGCCCTGCGCGTTCACCAGGTATTCGCCGTAGAAGACGTTCTCGCCGGTGGACGGGTCGCGGGTGAAGCAGACGCCCGTCGCGCAATCATCGCCCATGTTGCCGAAGACCATGGCCTGGACGTTCACCGCCGTGCCCCATTCGGCCGGGATGTCGTTGAGGCGGCGATAGGTGATGGCGCGCTGGTTCATCCAGGACCCGAACACCGCGCCGATGGCGCCCCAGAGCTGATCCCAGGGATCCTGCGGAAAGGGCTTGCCGGTGACCTCGCGCACCATCTCCTTGTAGCCATCGACCACGCGATGCCATTCGGAGGCGGTGAGTTCGGTGTCGTCGATCTTGCCGGTGTCGAGCTTGATGTGCTCGATGATCTCCTCGAAGCGGTGATGGTCCACGTCGAGCACGACCGAGCCGAACATCTGGATGAAGCGGCGATAGCTGTCCCAGGCGAAGCGCGCATCGCCCGAGGCCGCCACCAGCCCTTCGACCGTCGCGTCGTTCAGGCCGAGATTGAGCACCGTGTCCATCATGCCGGGCATGGAGGCGCGGGCGCCGGAGCGCACCGAGACCAGCAGCGGCTTGTGGTGGTCGCCGAACTTGTTGCCGACGGCCTGCTCGACCCGGGCGAGGCCGGCCTTCACCTGGTCTTCCAGGTCAGCGGGGTAGCTCTCGCTGTTCTGGTAGTACCAGGTGCAGACCTCGGTCGTGATGGTGAAGCCGGGCGGAACGGGCAGGCCGATCGAGGCCATTTCCGCGAGGTTCGCGCCCTTGCCGCCAAGCAGATTGCGCATATCCGCGCGACCTTCGTTGCGGCCGGCGCCAAAGCTGTAGACCCACTGCGTCATCAGGGGTTCCCCCTCAGGCTTCGATCTTCGAGAAATCCGCCACAGCGTCCATCGTGGCGCGGAGGCGAGCGAGAAGTTTCAAACGATTGCGGCGAAGTTCCGGCGCCGGGTCATTCACGATGACCTTGTCGAAGAAAGCGTCAACAGGCGCACGAAGGGTCGCCATGGCTTCCATGGCGCGCTCGAAATCCTCGGCGGAGAGGTCGAGGGCGATGCGGCTGGCTGCGGGTTCGAGGGCGGCAGCCAGGGCTTCCTCCTCATGGGCCTTGAGCAGGTGGTGTTCATAGCCCGTGTCGAAGGCGTGGCCGTCGCGCTTTTCCTCGATGCGGAGGATGTTCGCGGCACGCTTGTAGGCGGCGAGGAGGTCGGCGCCGGCCTCGGATTCCACGAAGGAGCGGACGGCGTCGGCGCGGCGGAGGAGGCGGACCAGGTCGTCATCCGGGGCAGCGCCGAGCACGGCGGTCACGACGTCGTGACGGGTGCCCTCGGCGCGGAGCTGGACGCGGAGGCGGTCGGTGAGGAAGTCGAGGACCTCGATGGCGCAGACCTCGACGCGATGCTCGGCATGGCCGAAGGGACGCTTCACAGACGCAAAGGGCGCGCCGGACACCGTGCCGATGTCCGCGGCGAGCGGGACCATCGCGGCGTTGAGCAGCGCCACCAGCGGCAAGCGTAGCCCGTTCTCGCGCACGATGCGGATCACCCCGAGGGCGGCGCGGCGCAGCGCGAAGGGGTCACCTGAGCCGGTCGGCTTCTCGCCCACGGCGAAGAACCCGGCGAGCTGGTCGAGCTTGTCGGCCAGCGCCACGCTGATCGCCACAGGCTCGGATGGCACCTCGTCACCCGGGCCGAGCGGCCGGTAATGTGCCGCGATCGCCTCGGCGACCGCGGGTTTCTCGCCCTGGCCGAGCGCGTAGTAGCGCCCCATCACGCCCTGCAATTCCGGGAACTCGCCCACCATGCCGGAGGCGAGGTCCGCCTTGGCGAGCTTCGCGGCGCGCGCCGCGTCGTGCGGGTCCGCGCCGACCTTCTCCGCGATGATGCGCGCGAGCCGTTCCAGCCGCGTGACCCGCTGCCCCTGCGTGCCGAGCTTCGCGTGGAAGACGACGCTGTCCAGCTTCGGCAGGAAGCTCTCCAGCGACTGCTTGCGGTCGAGGTCCCAGAAGAACCGCGCATCCGACAGGCGCGCGCGGAGCACGCGCTCATTACCGGCGGTGATCGCCGCGCCGCCATCCGGCGCCGCGATGTTTGCCACCAGCGCGAAGCGCGGCGCGGCCGACCCATCCGCCTTGCGCAGCGCGAAGTAGCGCTGGTTCACGCGCATGGTCGTGCGCATCACCTCGGGCGGCAGGTCCATGAAGGCGTCGTCGATGCGCCCGAGCAGCGTCACCGGCCATTCCACCAGGCCCGCGACCTCGGCGACCAGGCCCTCGTCGGGGACGACGCTCAGCCCCTCGGCGGCGGCCAGGGCGGCGATGCCGTCCTTGATCTCCCGCGCGCGCTCGGCGGCGTCGAGCACCACGCGGCGTTCGCGCAGGCCCTCCTGGTAATCGGTCAGGCCCTGCACAGCGAAGGCGCCGGGGGCCATGATGCGGTGGCCCTCGGTCTCGTTGCCGGAGGCGAGGGCGTGGCCGTCATCCTCGTTGGTGCGCAGGTCGAAGGGCACCACGGCACCGTCCAGCACGCAGAGGATGCGCTTCAGCGGCCGCACCCAGGCCATGGTGGACGACCCGCCCCAGCGCATCGACTTGGGCCAGGGGAAGGCGCGGATGATCGCCGGGATGGCGGCGGCGAGGAGCGTGCGCGCCTCCACCGTCTCGCCCGGCTTGGACAGCACCCAGAACTGGCCTTCCTGCTTCAGCGCGTCGCGCGTCGCGCCATGCTTGCGCAGGAAGCCGTCCAGCGCCGCGTCGGGGGCGCCAATGCGGGGGCCGCGTTCCTCCTTGCCCTCGGTGGTGACCGAGGCGCGCAGCAGGGCCGACAGGCCGATGCGGCGGGGACCGTGGAAGGTGAGGGGAGGTGCCTCGACCAGCGCGGCGCAGCGTTCGCCGAACAGGCGCGCGAGGTCTTCCGCCGCACGCGCCTGCATGCGCGCCGGGATCTCTTCGGAAAAGAGTTCGAGAAGCAGTTCAGGCATCGTCGCGGCTCTGGGTCTTCACGTCACGCAGTTCGGTCAGTCGTTCACGCACCGCGAGGCGAACTGCCGCCAGCGGCGTGACGCCAAGCAGGGCGGCGAGGTCCTGTAGCATGGCTGCCGCCTCACCCTCGAAACGGAAGCCGTCGGCTGTCTCAACCACATCCAGGGGCGCGGTCACGCCGCCTCCCCCGCCAGCCAGGCCTCGCAGCAGCCCTTCGCCAGGGTGCGGACCCGGCCGATATAGGCCGCGCGCTCGGTCACGCTGATCGCGCCGCGGGCATCGAGCAGGTTGAAGCGGTGGGACGCCTTGAGGCACTGGTCATAGGCCGGCAAGGCGAGCTTCCGTTCCAGCAGCGCGGCGCATTCCTTCTCCGCATCCTCGAAATGGCGGAACAGCATGCCGACATCGGCGTATTCGAAGTTGTGGGCCGAATATTCCTTCTCGGCACGCAGGAAGACCTCGCCGTACTTCACGCCTTCGCCATTGAAATCGAGGTCGTACACATTCTCCACGCCCTGGATGTACATGGCCAGGCGCTCGAGCCCGTAGGTTAGCTCGGCGGAGGGCTTCTCGCAGGGGATGCCGCCGACCTGCTGGAAATAGGTGAACTGCGTCACCTCCATCCCGTCGCACCAGACTTCCCAGCCAAGGCCCCAGGCGCCGAGCGTCGGATTCTCCCAGTCATCCTCGACGAAGCGGATGTCGTGCAGGGCAGGGTCGATGCCCAGCGCGCGGTAGGATTCGATCAACAGCGCCTGCGGATCGGCGGGCGAGGGCTTCAGCAGCACCTGGTACTGGTAGTAGTGCTGCAACCGGTTCGGATTTTCCCCGTAACGACCATCGGCGGGCCGGCGGGACGGCTGCACATAGGCGACCTTCCACGGCTTCGGGCCGAGCGACCGCAAGGTCGTCGCGGGGTGCGAGGTGCCCGCGCCGACTTCCATGTCATAGGGCTGCAGGATCACGCAGCCGCGCTCGGACCAGAAGCGGTGAAGACGCAGGATGATGTCCTGGAAGCTCGGCGGCTTCTGCGGCATGGGCAATCCGGGTGTGCTGGTGTTGTTGCGGCGCAGCTATAGGCTTACGGCATTCAACCGGCAAGAAAACCGCCTGCGATGGAGCCCGCCTTGGACGCCGCTGCCCTGATCCGTGCCTATCTGGATGCCTTCAACCGTGGCGATCGGGCCGCGATGCTGGACCTGCTGACCGAGGACGTGGCCCATGACGTGAACCAGGGCGGGCGGGAGGTCGGGCGCGACGCCTTCGCCGCCTTCATGGCGCGGATGGATCGCTGCTACCGCGAATGCCTGGTGGACATCGTGGTCATGGCGGAACCGGCCGGCGCCCGTGCGGCGGCGGAATTCATCGTCGAGGGGACATACCTCGCGACCGATGAGGGCCTGCCGGAGGCGAAGGGCCAGACCTACCGCCTTCCGGCAGGCGCCTTCTACGCCATTCGGGACGGGCGCATCGCCCGGGTGACCATGTTCTACAACCTGCCGGACTGGATCGCGCAGGTCAGCGCCGGGTCGTGACCACGAAGACGCCGGCGAGGGCGACCGCCCCGCCGGCGACCACCTGCCAGGACGGCCATTCGCCCAGCCAGAGTGCCGCGATGGTCGTCGCGAAGACCGGCTGGAGGTAGCCCACCATCGCCGCATCCGCCGCCTTGGCCCGCGTCGCGAGGCCGAGGAAGAGGGTCAGCGGAATCGCGGTGGCGAAGATCGCCAGCACCACGGCGAGCACCCAGACCTCCGGCGGCTGGACCAGCGCCTGCGGCCCGTCCACCACCATGGCCAGGCTGCCCGAGACGATGCCCGACACCGCCTGCTGCCCCAGGGCAAGCGCCGCCGCCGGCCCGCGCGGGGCCATGCGCACCCAGATGGTGCTGATGGCGTAGGAGGTCGTGACCACCAGGATCAGCACGGCCCCGAGAGCCTCGCCGCCGCCGAGGGCGGCCGGCCCGATCACCAGGGCGATGCCGCAAAAGCCGATGCCGACGCCCAACATCATCCGCCGCGTCGGCCTTTCCCCCGGCAGCAGCAGCCCGGCGAGCAGGGTGATGATGAGCGGCCCCGAGGCCTGGATCAGCGAGGCCGGGGCGGCCTCCATCCGCTGCAGGGCCACGGGGATCAGCGTATTCGGCAGCACGCCGCTGAAGGTGCCGAGCACCAGGGCGCCGAATGCCACCTTGCGCGTGAAGCCGCCGAGCTGCCCGCGCATCCACAGGAAGATGAAGACGACGATGGCCGCCAGAACGCCGCGCACCCCGGCCATGGCGAAGGGCGGCAGGTAGCCTGACAGGAAGCGGATGAGCGGGAAGGCCCCGCCCCACAGCATGGCAATGGTGACCAGCCGCAGCCACAGCGCCCAGCCCGTCAGCGGCGGCACGGTCCGTCAGTCCCAGCCCAGGAAGCGGCAGAACTCCCGCGCCGGGACGCGATCGGTCATCAGGCTGTTCTCCGGCGCCGCGGGATCGGCATGGCCGAGCGCCATGCCGCAGACCACGACTTCCTCCTCGGGGATCGGCAGGTGGTCGCGGATGACGCGGTGATGCGGCGCGAAGGCGGCCTGCGGGCAGGTGTCGAGGCCCATGCCCCGCGCCGCCGCCGTCAGATTGCCCAGGAAGAAGCCGTAATCGAGCCAGGACCCGATCTCGAGCCGCCGGTCGATGGTGAAGATGATGCCGACCGGGGCATCGAAGAAGGCGTAGTTGCGGGCGTGCTGGCGGTGCATCTTCGCCGCTTCACCCCGCGCGATGCCGAGCAGGCCATAGAGGTCCCAGCCGACCTTGCGACGGCGGGACAGGTAGGGCTCGGGGAAGTGTTCCGGGTAGTAGCGGTATTCCGCCTCGGTGGGCGCGTGCGCGTCATGCGCGGCGGCGAGGGCCGCGGAGAGACGCTTCAGCGGCTCACCCGTCAGCGCATAGCCGCGCCAGGGCTGCATGTTGGTCCCCGAGGGCGCACGGGCGGCGATGTCGAGCAGGTGCTCGACATCGGCCCGGGGCACCGGGGTCGGCAGGAAGGCACGGATGGAGCGGCGGGAAGTGATCGCCGCCGCGACCGGGTCCGTGCTCACGCGCGGTGGGTGTCGGCGAAGGACACCGGCTTGCCGACGGGCGCGCCGAGCACCTCGTCCTCCCGCATCACCGCCTGGCCGCGGATGATGGTCGCGACCGGCCAGCCGGTGCAGACCGTGCCGTCGAAGGGCGTCCAGCCGGCCGGTGTGGCCAGCCAGTCGTTGCGGATCATGCGCTGGCGCTTGAGGTCCACCAGCGTGAAGTCGGCGTCGTAGCCGGCGGCGAGCCGCCCCTTGTTCAGAGCGCCATAGACGCGGGCCGGGCCGGCGCACATCAGGTCCACCAGGCGCGAGATCGACAGCCGCCCGGCGGTGACGTGGTCCAGCATCAGCGGCACCAACGTCTGCACGCCGGTCAGGCCGGCCGCGGTGTTGGGCCAGGGGCGTTCCTTGGCCTCGCGCGAATGCGGCGCGTGGTCGGACCCGATGCAGTCCACCGTGCCGTCATTCACCGCGGCCCAGGCGGCATCGAGGTGGCGCTGGTCGCGGATCGGCGGATTCATCACCGCGAAGCCGCCGAGGCGGTCATAGGCCTCGTCCGTCTGGGTCAGGTGGTTGAGCAGCACCTCGACCGTGCAGACGTCGCGGAAGTCGCGCAGGTAGTCGAGTTCCTCGGCGGTCGAGACGTGCAGGATATGGGCGGGGCGGCCTGTCTTCCGGGCGATGGCCATCAGGCGCTTCGTGCCCAGCATCGCGGTCTCGACGTCGCGCCAGACCATGTGGTTGCGGTGTGGCATGCCGGGGGTGAACATCGGCTTGCGCTCCTGCAGCCGGTACTCGTCCTCGGAGTGGTAGCAGATGCGCCGGCGACCGGACCGCATCACGGCCTCCAGGCTCGCATCGTCCTCGACCAGCAGGTCGCCGGTGGAGGAGCCGGCGAAGACCTTCACGGCGCAGACATTCGGCTGCAGTTCGAGCTCCGCGAGCTCCGGAATGTTCTTCTTCGAGGCGCCGACATACAGGCCGACATCGCAATAGGCGCGGCCTGCCAGATAGGCGCGCTTCTCGTCCAGGATGTCCTTCGTCACCACCGACTTCGTCGTGTTCGGCATGTCGAACACGGCGGCGAGGCCGCCCAGCACCGCGGCCTTGGTCCCGGTCTCGATGGTCTCGACCGCCGGGTCGCCCGGATCGCGCAGATGGACATGCGGGTCGATCAGGCCGGGCAGGACGTGCAGGCCGGCACAGTCGATGGTCTCGGCGGCTTCGGCCGTGCGCAGGTCGCCCAAGGTGACGATGCGGCCGTCGCGCACGGCGACATCGGCGGTCTCGACACCCCAGGGCGTCACCACATGCCCGCCGCGGAGAAGAAGATCGTAACGGTCGGCGGTCATGCTCATCGCTCCCTGCTGGTCGGGCCGTTCTTGTGGCACCGCCGGCGCCCGCCCGGAAGCCCTGCGCTGTCCACATGTCTCGTCGGAGCGGGACTTGTGGACGCAAAGGGTCAGCATATGTGACGTTGTGCAATGCAGCATGACCTGACTTCCAAGCCGGCGCCCCTGGGCCTGGCGCTCCAGGGTGGCGGTTCCTTCGGGGCCTTCACCTGGGGCGTGCTGGACCGGCTCCTCGCCGAACCTTCCGTGCCGCTCGCCGCCATTTCCGGCGCGAGCGCCGGCGCCGTGAACGGCGTGTTGCTGGCCGATGGCCTCCTCGCCGGCGGGCGGGAGGAGGCACGGGCGCGCCTCACCCGCTTCTGGCGCCTGTTGTCGGATTGGTCGGGCATGGCCGGACTGCCGGTGCTGGGCTCGGTCCTCGCCCTGGCGGATTTTCCGGTC
Source organism: Roseomonas alba (assembly GCF_019430885.1). Lineage (GTDB taxonomy): Bacteria > Pseudomonadota > Alphaproteobacteria > Acetobacterales > Acetobacteraceae > Neoroseomonas > Neoroseomonas alba. The sequence goes on from NZ_JAHYBZ010000002.1 coordinate 153,837, forward strand.
ACGCCGTTCGGCTTCGGCTTCTCGGGCCCCGATCCGCTGAAGGAGCTGCTGGGCGACCTGGTCGACTTCCGCCGGCTGCGGTCGGAACGCCCGCTGCCGCTGCTGATTGCCGCGACCCATGTGACCAGCGGCGAGGCCCGCATCTTCCGCGAGGACGAGGTCACGCTCGAAGCCGTGCTCGCCTCCGCCTGCCTGCCGCTGATGCGGGAGGCCGTCGAGATCGACGGCGAGCCCTACTGGGACGGTGGCTACAGCGCCAATCCTCCGCTGCGCGAACTGATGACCGCGAGCGAGGCGGAGTCGCTGCTGCTGGTGCAGCTCACGCCCGACCATCGCCCCGGCAGCCCGCGGCTGCGGCACGACATCACCCAACGCTCGCTGGAAATCGCCTTCTCCGCCCCGCTGAAGCGGGAGTTGAAGGCGCTTGAGGAACTTCGCTGGCTGTGCAGCCAGGCGCAATCGGACCGACCGGCCTTCTGCCATCGGCTCGACCGACTGCGCCTGCATCGGCTGTCGCTGTGGGAGGAGGTTGAGGATGCCGGCTCGGCCAGCCCGGTGAATGTTTCCTGGCCGCTGCTGAGCCGCTTCTTCGAGGCCGGCCACGGCGCGGCCGACCGCTGGCTGGCGTCGGGCCGCGGCGTGGGGGACACTGGCGGCCTGATCGGCGTCGCCGCGGCCGACTGAAGAGGCACCGGCAAGCGCCAGGAGACGCGGAATGACCCTGCCCCGCATGCCGATGGGCGTCGTCTTCGACATGGATGGGCTGCTGTTCGACAGCGAGACGCTGCATCGCGACGCCGCGCGCGACGCGGCGATCGAGCATGGCTGCGAATTGCCCGACGCCGTCTTCCTGAGCCTGATCGGCGGCACCTGGCCGGATAATCGGGCCCGGCTTCTGGCCCATTTCGGCGAGGATTTCGCCGTGGATGACTTCGAGGCGCGCTGGGCGCGCTGCTACGCCCGGCGCGCTGCCGCAGGGCCCGCGCTGAAGCCGGGCGTAGGGGAGATGCTGGCGCTGCTCGACAGTCTGGGGCTGAAGCGGGCGATCGCGACCTCCTCCTCGCATGAGGCGGTGCGGCGGAACCTTGCCGCGCATGGGCTGGACGGGCGGTTCGATGCGGTGGTGGCGCGCGGCGATTATGCCCGCGGCAAGCCGGCGCCCGATCCTTTCCTGCTGGCGGCGAAACGCATTGGCGCCGTGGCGGGGACCTGCCTCGCGCTAGAGGATTCGCCGCACGGCGTGCGCGCGGCGGCCGCGGCGGGAATGGCGGTGGTGATGGTGCCGGACCTGGTGCCAGCCCGCGAGGCGGAGCGCGCACTGTGCTGCTTCGTCGCCGAAGACCTGCACGCGGTGGCGAAGGCGATCCTGGCGGTGGCTCCGTAGGGCGGCGGCGCGCTTCGGAGCGGCCTCGGCGGGCGGCGCCCCGTGGCCGCGACGATTGCCCATGATGAACCCGTGCTCCGCGGCGAAGCGGCGTGGTGGGGCCGCGGCGCATTCCGGCGAGCGACATGCGCGTCGCGTGGAGCGAGGCAGCAGCGGCGCGGGAGCACGTCCGGCACCGCCACAATGAAGCCAGCGCACGGCAAATTCACCGGCTCATGCCGACGGCCCTTGGGAAAATGACTGATGCGGGCGGAGTTGGAGGGGCGCTGCCCCTCCAAACCACCCCGCCAAGTGCTTGGAGCACTGGGAACGCAGTCTTCTGGTGCCCGGCAGCACGGGCATGCTGCACCCGCCAGGTGCGCTCCATGCACAAGTGCGGGTCTCGGCACACTATCCTGGCAGCGGCGCACGACATCAGGTTGCGGTCTGCAAAGCGCCTCTCGGTTCCACAGGTCAGGACATGGGGCCGCTGCTATCAGAGCTCGTCTCGATGACGCCTCTCGCTGATCAGTACTCGAACTCGAACGTCACGCCGAGCCGATCCCCCGCGCTGCTGTTGCCGCCCGTTTCCGCCTGCAGCCGCACGCGCGGCAGGACATCCACCTGCACGCCGACGCGCGGCGGGCCGCCTTCGCTCGATTGCCGCACGCCGACATAGACGCCTTCCGCGACGTAGCGGCCGGTTTCCAGGGACGCCCCGCCCTGGTTCCTTGTGTTGTCGGTTCCCTGCTGGCTGTCCTGGTTCACCGACAGGCGATCGAGGGCGAGGGTCCGGCGTATGCGGTCGAGGATGCCGCCGGCGCCGGGCACTTCGATTCCGGCCGCGCCGGCCAGCACCTGGGCGAGTTGCGCGAGTTGGAAGGGGCTGAGCTCATTGGCGCGGCGGTCGAAGAGCAGGCGGGACAGGATCTCGTCCTGCGGCAGTTCCGGCGTGGAAGAGAATTCCAGCTTCGGGTCGTTGGCCGGGCCGGTCACGGTGACGTTCGCCGTCACCTCCCGCGCGCGGGCGCTGGCGAGGAAGTCGAGCGTCGGCACCAGCGTGCCGGCGTCGAAGGCGATGGTGCCCCGCGTGAAGGTGAGGCGGCGATCGAAGACGGAGATCTCGCCGCGCCGCAGGGTCAGGCCGCCATTGACCACGGGTGCGGTGGCCGTGCCGGCCAGGGCGAGAGTGCCGCCGAACTCGGCGTCGATGCCGCGGCCGCGCACGAAGACGGCACGCGGGGCGGCAATGTCGATGGCGAGTGCGATCTGCGGGCCCGCGGATGCCGCACCCGGCGGCACCGGCGGGGCGAGCGGAGGCGTGCCCGGCGGCCGCCGCCCAGTCTCGCGCACGCCGTCCAACGTCTGGACGCTGCGGGGCAACTGCTCCGGGACGGTGATGTCGAGGCGTCGGATCGCGATCCGGCCCGTGGCGCGGGAGTCCGCCAGGAGCTGACCGGCCAACCGCAAGTCGGCGTCGAAGATGCCGGTCACCAGGTCCGACCGCAGCGGGCGGGCGTTGCGGGCGGTGATGGTGATGTCGGCGGGCAGGCCCTCCGCGGCGGGAGAGAGGGTGCCGCTGCCGGAGATGGTGCCGTTGCCCGGCGTGCGCGCTTCGAGGCGTTCGATGGTGATGCGGTCGCCCTCGCCACGGAGCACGGCGTTGATGCGGTTGAGCGTCACGCCTTGGGCGAGGTCGCGGAAGGTGCCGTCGCTGAGCGTGGCGCGGCCGGTGATCTGCGGTGCCCCGAGCGTGCCGGCGACCGAGGCGTTCAGCGTCGCGCGCCCGGTCACACGCTGGGCGCCGGCGGCGAGCAGCGGCCCGGCAATGGCCGCGACATCGGCCTGGGCGTCGAGCTGGGCGGTGACCGGGGCATTGGCGGCGAAGCCATTGGGCAGCCGGGCGGTGCCGGTGGCGCGCAGCGCGTTGCCGGCGGTTGCCTCCAGCCGGACATCGGCGGCGCGGGCGCTGCCGGTGCCCTCCATGATCACTCGCGCGGCGGGAATCCCGCGCAGCGAGGGGTCAGGGTTGCGCAGGCCGGTCGCCTCGATGCGGAAGCGCGCCTGGGGGTCGGAGGTCGGGCCGGTGATGCGCGCCTCGCCGGCGATCGTGCCTTCCGCGGTCTGGCCCGGCGCGGCGAGGGCGAGGATGCCGGCCACGGGCAGGGCGGCGAGGGTCGCGCGCAGGTCGGCCTGCTCGGGGCCCCAGCGGCCTTCGGCGCGCAGCGTGCCGCCGCGGCTGGTGGTCAGGGCCAGCGCCTCGATGCTCACGCCACCATCGGCGGCGACGAGGATGCGCGCGGGCGCGGTGGTGCGCACGCTGTCGGGGCCGCGGCGGAGCAGGAGTTCGGGGATCTCGACGCGCCGCGCCGCGCCATCGGGGGTGACGCGGGCGCGGGTGGTCAGGCGGGCGTCCTGGGCGCGGGCCTCGATGCCGGCTTCCATGTCGGCCAAGGTGCCGGCGGCCTTGACCGAGACGCCGAGCGGCGTGCCGCCGATATTCGCCTGTGGGACATCGAGGGTCGCGTCGAAGCCCTGCATGCCATCGCGCAGGTCGAGCCGCGCTGTCAGCCCGACGCGGCCGGACATTGGCGTGCCGGCGAGGGTCGCGAAGGGCGCGAGGTCCGGGACGTTCAGCGACAGGTCGCCGACGAAGGTCATGGCCTGCGGGTCGACCAGGCCCTGCGCGTTCAGTCGCGCCGGACCGAAGGCGGCGGCGAGGGATTCGAGGCGCACCTTCTCGCCCTCGGGCAGGGCGCGCAGGTCCACCGACGCCGCGAGGCCGGCATAGGTCGCGCGCAGCGTGCCCTCGGCGCGGGGGGCGCTGAGGGGGGTGGCGATGCGGAGGTCGAGCGCGGGAGCCTCGACGACCTGGCCCTGGCTTTCGATGCGCTCGCCCCGTGCGGTCAGGGCCAGGGAGGGGTCGTTGCGCGGGCCGGTGGCGTGCAGTTCCGCCTGAAGCCCGCCGACGAGGCCGGGGACGAGCGGCGCGAGATCGGCGACGGTCGCACGGAGTGTGGCGTCGAGCGTCTCGCCGACCGCGCCCTCGGCCGTGACATGCAGGGCGGCGCCGTCGATGGTCAGGCTCTCGATGCGGTCGGGGACGGTGGCGCGGACCGACAGGCGCGGCGTCGGGCCGAGTGCGGCGACCACCTGCGGGATGGCGCTGCCGAAGCCCTCGGTCGCGAGGTCCAGGGTGACGTTGGGTGTCGCCATCGGCCCGGTGGCGCGGGCCGTGGCCCGGATCGCGTCCCAGCGCGCCGCGTCCGGGACCAGCGTGCCGAGCAGCGCGGAACCGCCCGCCTCGACCCGCGCCGAGACATCGACCGTCGAGGCCGCGAGATCGGCGCTGCCCTCCGCGGCGACGGTGCCGATCGGGGCGCGGGCTTCGAGGCGCGTCAGCGTGACGCGCTGCGCCGCGTCGATGCCGGCGTCGAGGTCCACGGCGAGCGGCATGGCGGTGGGGCGCAGGTCTTCCGGCACCAGAGGCGCCGCCGCGAGGGAGAGCGACAGGCGAGCGCCCGCCGCACCATCCGGGGCGGCACGGACGGTGCCGTTCGCCGTGAGGGTGATGTCGTCGCCAAGAGAGGCCCGCAGGTCGAGCGCCGCGCCGCTCGCCGGGCCGTCCAAGGTCAGATGCGCGATGGTGGCGCGGTCCGGCAGGCCAAGCAGGGTCGCGACCAGTCCGCCAGGGGGCTCGTTCGCGTCGATGCGCGCCGTCAGCCGGTCGGCGCCGGGGGCGAGGTCGATGTCGGCGCGGATCTCGGCGGGTGCGTCGAGGCGCGTGACCGCCAGCTTCGCGGACAGTCTCGATGCGGCATACAGCGCCTCGCCTTCCGCGCGCAGCGTGGCGGCGACGCCGGCGACGGGTTCGCCGAGCTCGATGCGATCCACCGCCAGGCGGTCGAGCCGGACGGTGAGTGGCAGGTCCGGCAGGGCTGGGATCAGCGGCGCGTCGGGATCGGGTGGCGGCGGCGGTTCCCCGCTGCCGGGCGGCAGGCGGTGCAGGGCCACGCGGCGCGCGGTGAGCGCAGTGATCCTTGCCTCCCGGTGCAGCAGCGCCGGGAGGTCCAGCGCGATCGTCGCACCGTCCAGTTCCAGCCAGGGGCCGTTCTCATCGGCCATGACCAGGCGTTCGACCCCGATCCGCGACGGTAGCGGGCCGCTGAGGCCCTCGATCGTCAGCCCCGGGACGACATCGCCGGCGAGGCGCGCGATGGTCGCGCGTCCGCCCTCGCTGTTCGCCCAGACCAGCCCGCCGGCAACCGCCAGCACCAGCAGCAGCGGGATGCCGAGCAGGACGAAGATGCCGATGCGAAGGGCCCGGCGCATCAGAAGGCCTGCCCGATGCCGACATAGAGCCCGTAGGCCGGATCGCCCTGCTGCGGGTTCAGCGGCACGCCGACATCGACGCGGATCGGCCCGATCGAGGTCAGGTAGCGCAGCCCCGCGCCGACACCGACGCGCAGCGTGCCGGTGCCCGGCGTCTCGTCCTCGCTGACCGTGCCGGCATCGACGAAGGCGACCGCGCCCCAGGGGCCCGAGATGCGCTGCCGCCATTCGGCGGAGAGTTCCAGCAGGCTCGCCCCGCCCAGCGGGCGGTTGCCGGAATCGCGCGGGCCGATGGACTGGTAGGTGTAGCCGCGCACCGAACCGCCGCCGCCGGCGTAGAAGCGCTTGTCGAGGGTGATCTGGTCGAAGCTCGCCCCGAGCGCCGAACCGACCGCCGTACGCAGCGCGAGGATGCTGCCCTGGTCTCCGGTCAGGTCGAAATAGGTGCTGCCGGTCGCCATCAGCCGGACATAGGACGAGCTGTCATCGATCGAATAATAGGGCGTGGCGCTGACGCTCGCGCGGATTCCCCGCGACGGGTTCAGCAGGCTGTTCGTGCTGTCCCAGCGCAGCCCGCCGAGGAAGCCGACCAGCGTATAGGGATCGAGTTCCTCATAGCGGCCGATGCGCCCCGTCTCGAAGCTCGGGCCGAATTGCAGCGTCAGCCGTTCGGTCAGCGGATGCTCGGCGATGGAGGAGGCGACGAAGGCCTCCCGGTCATAGGCTTCGAGATTCTCCTTCACCAGGCCGATGCGGCTGATCAGGCGGATGTTGCGCTCGAAGATCTCGGGCTGGGTGAGGGTGGCGAAGGTGCGATAGGTGGCATTGCCGAAGCTGCCATCCGAGATGCGCGAGGCTTCCGCTTCGAGGCGAAGGCGCTCCGCCCCGCCGAACAGGTTCCGGTGTTCCCAGAAGACGCTGACGGCGAGGCCGAAATTGGTCTCATAGGCGATTGACCCTCCGAGGGCGCGGAGCGGGCGTTCGCTGACCACGAAGGCGATGGGCAGGGTGCCGTCGGGGCCGACCGTGGTGCCGGCCTCGACCCGGACGCTGTCGAAGACACCGAGGGACACCAGCGCGCGGCGGGCGCGTTCGACGGCGGCGGGCGAATAGTCCCGGCCTTCGAGCTGGCGGGCGGCGGTGCGGCGCAGCAGGCCGGTGTCGGTGCGGGACTGGCCGCGCACCTCCGGCGTGGCGAAGCGGGCGCGCGGGCCGGGGGCGATGCGCCAGGTGATGTCCATGGCCTGGCGATCGTGATCGACCGTGATGTCACGGCCCGCCGTCGTTGCGAGCGGATGGCCGCCGGCGCGCAGCGCGTCGAGCATTGCCGATTCGGCGGCGAGCACCGCCTCGGCGCGCGCGGGCTGCCCTTCGGGAAGGTCGGCGGCGAGTGCGGCGTTCCGCACCTCGGCCGCGGCGCCGGAGGGTTCGGCGACGACGGTGACGTGGCCGATGCGGTAGCGCTGGCGCGGCGCCAGTGTGATGACCACAGGCACGGGGCCGGTCGCGGCGGCGAGGCGCGCCGGCAGGGCCGGGTCGTCGAGAGGCAGGCCGTCGATGGTCGCGCTGACCTGGCCACCCCAATACCCCTCGGCGCGCAGGGCCTCCTGCAGGCGGGGCAGGTCGGACCGGACGCGGCCGAGCAGGCCCAGCGCATCAGTGGGCGCGCGTTCGCGCAGGGTGACGGTCTGTGCGACGGCGCGGCCGAGATCGGCAAGGTCCGAGTCGTCACCCGCCGTGACCTCGACGGAATAGGGCAGGGTGGCGGGTTCTGGGGTTGCCGGACCGCCCTCGGCGGACGGTGAAGGCGGCGTGGCGGGCGCGTCCTCGTCCTCGCCCTGCGCCAGGGACAGGGGCACTGAGGCCAGCCATGCGCAAAGCGCCGCTGTGGCGCCAAGGGCTGTGGTGCGTCGCAACGCGGCGGGATAGGCTTTGAAAGTCATGCACACCGATCTTGCCGCGACCCTTACATCCTGGCGTCGACATCTGCACGCCAACCCTGGCCTGACCCTTCACGAAGGGGAGACGGCCGCCTTCGTCGTCGCCCGGTTGAAGGAGATGGGCGTCACCGACATCGTCGAGAACGTCGGAGGCCATGGCGTGGTTGCCACGCTGCAACGGGGCGGCGGCAACCGCGCCGTTGGCCTGCGCGGCGACATGGACGCGCTGCCGATCCAGGAACAGAACGAGGATCTGCCCTGGAAGTCCACCAACCCCGGCGTCATGCATGCCTGCGGGCATGACGGGCATACCACCGCATTGCTCGGCGCGGCAAAGGTGCTGCTGGACGATCCGTCCTGGACCGGGACGGTTCGGCTGGTCTTCCAGCCGGCCGAGGAAGGCGGCGGCGGCGCCCGCAAGATGATCGAGGACGGGCTGTTCGAGAAATTCCCGATGGAGCGCATCTTCGGCTGGCACAACTGGCCGGGCCTGCCCGCCGGAACCATCGCCGTGCATGACCGGGCCGTGATGGCGGCCGGGGCGCGGTTCGAGATCACCTTCGACGGCCATGCCGGGCACGCCGCGCTGCCGCATCTGACGCGCGACCCGATGGTGGCGGCGGGCCACGCCATCGTGGCCATCCAGACCATCGTGGCGCGCAATCTCGATCCGCTGACCGGCGGCGTGGTGTCCCTGACGGTGGTCGAGGGCGGCGAGGCGCAGAACCAGATCACCGCGCGCGTCACGCTGAAGGGCACGGCGCGCTGGCTGCGCGACGAGGACCAGGAGACGATCGAGCAGGGGCTGTCGCGCATCGCCGACGGCATCGCCGCGACCTATGGCGTGCATGCAACCTTCTCCTTCCGCGCCGGCGTGATGGTGACGGCGAATGCGCCAGCCGAACGCGAATTGGCCGCGCAGGCGGCCGCCGCGGTGACGGAAGTGCGGCGCGACATGCTGCCGGCCATGACCGGCGAGGATTTCGCCTGGTACCTGAAATACGTCCCTGGCGCCTTCGTCTGGATCGGCAACGGGCCGGCGGAGAATGGGCGCGAACTGCACAATCCGCTCTACGACTTCAATGACGAGGTGCTGCCGACGGCGGCGAAGTTCCTGGCCGAAACGGCAAAGCGGGCGCTGGCCGGGTAGTAGGCGCCGCGTCAGAGACTGCCTCAAACGTCCGGCACAGGCCCGCTCCGCCACCCGGCCACCCATTCCAGGATACTGACCTGGGTGGCCGGGTCGGGGTGCGGGCCGGTGCCGAACGCGGAATCGCGCCGTATGGCGCGTTTCCAAACAGCCTCTCAGGCGGCCGGGTTGTGGAAGGGCCGCCCGGCCCAGCCCTCGTGCAGCGGCGTGAGGAAGTAAAAGGTGAGGCGGCGCGCGGCGAAGCGCCAGACGCCGTCCTGCTTCACCATCTCGTCGTCATAGTGGCCGGCGGAGACATAGGACACGCCGTTCATTACCGAGAGGTATTCCATCGAGATTCGCCCCGTGGCGCGGGTGCCGTCCAGCACGACCGTCCCATTGGAGCAGAAATGCCAGAATTCCTCGGTCATGGCGGGCACGCGCCGGCTGAAGAATTCGGTCAGTGCGGCGCGCCCGCGCACGGCGGAGAGTCCCTCGAAGACGCCGTCTTCGGTGAAGAGGTCGATGAAGCCCGGCCAGTCGCGCCCGTCGAGCAGATGGCAGTAGCGGGCGCGCAGATCCGCGATGGCGAGCTGGTCTTCGACCGCGGTCAGGCGTTCTTCGAGAGTGGTCATGGACGATCCTTCGTGCCGTGGATGGCATGGCGCCATGGCGTGCGGACGTGGTGCCCGGCATCAAGTGCCGGCGGTCCTGGGTTGCCCGGCACCCTGGCGGGGTGAGGTTCGGAGAGGGGCGGCGCCCCTCTCCGGTCGCCCGCGTCAATCGGCGGCGATATTCGCGTCCCGCGCGATCCCCTGCCAGCGCGCCGCGCTCGCCGCGATCCAGGCGTCGTTCTCCGCCACAGGCACGCTGATCGGATCCACATAGGCGGTGCGGAGCCGTTCCACCGTCTGCGGCCCCATGGCCTTGCCGAGCGCGTCGCGCAGCCGCGCCACTGCTTCCGGCGGCGTGCGCTTCACCACGGCGAGGTTGAACCAGATGCCGAGGTCGTAGCCCGGCAGCCCGGCCTCGGCCATGGTCGGCACCTCCGGCAGGGCAGAGGCGCGCGTCGTGGTCGTCACCGCGAGCGGGCGGAAGGCACCGGAGCGGATATGCGCCGTCGAGGTTGCCGAGGTGTCGAAGCCGAAATCGACATCCTTCGCGAGCATCGCCGCGACGAGCGGCGAGGAACCGCGATAGGGCACGTGGGTCGCCTCGATGCCCGCCATCTTCATGAAGACCACGGCCGAGAGATGCGAAGAGGAGCCGTTGCCGACCGAGCCAAAGACCATCGGGCGGCGCTTCGCCTCGGCGATGAAGCTGCGCAGGTCGGTCGCCTCGACCTTGCCGGGGATGACCGAGAGGATGTTCGCGACCTGACCGAGCAGCCCGAGGCTGGTGGTGTCGCGCACCGCATCGACGCCGGAACTGCGATAGACGATGGGATTCACGCCGAACAGCGCGGTGGTGCCGAGCAGGATGGTGGTGCCGTCCGCATCCGACTGGATGACGTGCTGCGTGCCGATGTTGCCGCCGGCGCCGGCGCGGTTTTCGACCACTACAGGCTGGCCGAGCTCGCGCGACAGCGGTTCGGCGACGATGCGTGCGACGATGTCGTTCACGCCGCCGGGCGGATAGGTGACGATGATGCGGAGCGGGCGGCTGGGTTGCCAGGACTGCGCGCGCAGGGCGGGGGCAGCGAGAATCGTGCCGAGGCCGGCCAGGGCGTCACGGCGTAAGATCAACCTCATGGACGGTTCCGTATTGTGGTTCTGAGCGCAGGAATCCTACCGCCAGGGGCCGCGCTCGGCCAGGGGGCGACCGTGTGATGACGTACATCAAGGCCGGCTCGGGTCGCCGGACTAAGGTGGCGCTTCACTCACCGGCCAAGGAATACCCCGATGAAAGCTGCTCGCTGGTACAAGGCCAAGGATATCCGCGTCGAGGATGTGCCCGAGCCTGCCGTCTCGGACGGCCGCGTGAAGATCAAGGTCGCCTGGACCGGGATCTGCGGATCCGACCTGCATGAATACGTCGCCGGCCCGATCTTCGTGCCCGTCGCCGCGCCGCATCCGCTGAGCCACGAGAAGGCGCCCATCATCATGGGGCACGAATTCTCCGGCGTGGTGAGCGAGGTCGGCGCGGGCGTCACGCGCGTGAAGCCAGGTGACCGGGTGGTCGTGGAACCGATCCTCGCCTGCGGAAAATGTGCCGCCTGCCGCCGCGGCAAGTACAACATCTGCGAGAAGCTCGGCTTCCACGGGCTGTCGGGCGGTGGCGGCGGGTTCTCCGCCCATACCGTCGTGGATGAGCGCATGGTCCACAAGATGCCCGAGGGCCTGTCGCTCGAGCAGGGCGCTCTGGTCGAACCCGCCGCGGTCGCGCTGCATGCGGTGCGGTTGTCGAGCCTGAAGGCGGGCGACACGGCCGCGGTGTTCGGCGCCGGGCCGATCGGGCTGCTGGTGGTCGAGGCGCTGCGCGCGGCGGGTGCCGCGGCGATCCACGTGGTGGAGCTTTCGCCGCAGCGCGCGGCGAAGGCCAAGGAACTCGGCGCGACGACGGTGATCGATCCGTCGCAGGAGAATGCGGTGGCGCGGCTGCGCGACCTGACCGATGGCGGCGTGGATGTCGCTTTCGAGGTGACCGGCGTGCCCGCGGTGCTGAAGCAGTGCATCGACAGCACGCATTTCGAGGGCGAGACGGTGATCGTCTCGATCTGGGAAAAGGAAGCGTCCTTCCAGCCCAACACCGTGGTGCTGCAGGAACGGGTGGTCCGCGGCATCATCGCCTATCGCGACATCTTCCCCGCGGTGATGCAGCTGATGACGCGCGGCGTCTTCGCGGCGGAGCGCCTGGTGACGAAGCGCATCGCGCTGGACGACATCGTCGCCGAGGGCTTCGAGACGCTGGTGCACGACAAACAGCATATCAAGATCCTGGTGGAGGCGCCGAAGTAGGGGCGCTGGCGGGAATGGAGAGGGGCTCTGCCCCTCTCCAAACCTCACCCCGCCAAAGGCCACAGGGCCTTTGGAAACCGTCATCTGGCGCCCCGCACTTAGGTTCAGGCCATCGTGGAGCGCGCGGTTTGCGCCCAGCCCCGGGGGAAGATGATCGGGCGTCTTGCACCAAGCGCCCTTCGAGATCGCGAAAGCGATTCCCCGCGTAGCGCCAAGTATCGGTTTCCAAAGGCCCTGTGGCCTTTGGTGGGGAGGGGTTCGGGGAGGGGCAAAGCCCCTCTCCGTCCAACCTTCGAACCTTCGAGGCTAGTCCCTTCCCGACATCCCCCGCTAGGCCAGGATTCGCTTCAGCCAGGCCCCGGCCTCCGCGACCGCGCGGTCGCTCGCCGACACATGCCCCATCGCCCGCAGGAAGCCGTGCAGCACGCCGGGAAAGGTCGTGCTTTCAACGGTCACGCCAGCATCGCGCAGGCGCTTCTCCATCGCGACATTCTCGCCCGCCAGCACGTCGAGTTCGGCGACATGCATCAGGCAGGGCGGCAGCTTCGCGAGGTCCGCCGCGTCGGCGCGCAGCGGGGCGGCGAGGGGATGCATCCGGTCGGCCTCGCGCGGGCAGTAGCAGCGCCAGTAGAAGTCCATCTTCTCGCGCGTCAGCGTGTGGCCCGTGGCGAATTCGACATAGGACGGCGTGTCGAGACGCGAATCATACACGCCGTAATTCAGCAGCAGCCCGGCGAGCTTCAACTCGGGATCGGTCTGTTGCAGCAGTAGCGCCACCGCCAGGGCCAGATTGCCGCCAGCGGAATCCCCGCCGACCACGATGCGCGACGGATCGAGGCCCCATTCGGCGCCGTTCCGCGCAACCCAGCGGACGACCGCGGCGCATTCCTCGAGCGCCTGGGGGAAGGCGGCCTCGGGCGACAGCGCATAGTCCGGGCCGACGATGGCGCAGCCGGCGCCCTCGGCGTAGCCGCGCATGATGTGGTCATGGGTGTCGATGCTGCCCCAGACCCAGCCACCGCCATGGATATAGACCATCACCGGCAGCGGCGCGTCTGTGCTCGGGCGGTGGACGCGGCAGGCCAGGCGCCGGCCGCGGACGGACAGCCAGCGATCGGCGCTTTCCGCCATCTTCGGCCCGGTGGCCGCCGCCAGGGCGATGCCCGGACCGTCATTGGACGCCCGCGCCGCATCCAGCGGCGGTGCCATCACGATGGGGGGGAAGGCGCGGCCGCGTTCCTCCATCATGGCGGTGAAGGCACGCATTTCGGGGTCCCAACGATCCTGGCTCATTCCTGACTCCTTCATCGGAGCGCAGTGGAAGCCGGGTCACGATCCGCCGCAAGGTGGTGGTCCCCCGGCATGCGGATTCCGCGGTTGCAGGTCCGTCGCCGCATCATCATGTTGCACTGCACAATGCTGAATTCACTGACCCTGACCCCGCGCGGGGGCTTTCGAGATGCCGCGCTGCTCCACCCATCCAGCCTGGTGCTGGTGATCGGGGAAGGCAGCGCCCAGGCCCCGATCCTCGCGCGCAATATCGCCTCGGGCGGCTTCCGCGGGCGGCTGATGGCCGTCGGCGGGACGCCAGAGGGCTTCGAAGCCGTCGCGTCCATTGCGGACCTGCCCGTGGCCCCGGATCTCGCCGTGCTGTGCCTGCCGGCCGATGCGCTGGAAGCGGCCATGATCGCGCTTGCCGCGAAGGGCTGCCATGCCGGGGTGGTGCCGGGGCAGGCGAGCGACATCGCCGGCATGGAGCAGCGCAGCGGCATGCGGGTGCTCGGGCAAGGGTCCTTCGGCATCGCCATCCCGGCGATCGGGCTGAATGCCACCCTGTCCCACATCATGCCGGCCAAGGGACGGCTGGCGCTGGTCACGCAATCCTCGGCCATCGCGCGCGCGGTGCTGGACTGGGCGGCGGGCGAGGCGGTCGGCTTCAGCCATATCGTCGGCATCGGCGGCAACCAGGGCTACGGCTTCGCCGGCGTGCTGGACTGGCTGGCGCGGGATCCGGGGACGGGGGCGATCCTGCTCGATATCCGGCGCATCAAGAATCGGCGGATGTTCATCTCGGCGGCCCGGGCGGCGGCGCGGACGCGGCCGGTGGTGGCGATCCGGGCCGGCGGGCGGCTGGGCGATGCCTCGGGCCAGGCGGATGCGGTCATGGAGGCGGCACTGCGGCGAGCCGGCGTGCTGCGGGTCGCGGGACTCGAGGACCTGCTCTCGGCGGCGGAGACACTGGCGCGCGTGCGGGTGCCGGCGCGGCCGGTGCCGGGATCGGGCGACCGGATCGCGGTGGTGACGAACGGGGTGGGGCTGGGCAGCCTCGCCTCGGATGCGGCGCTCGCCGGCGGCGGGCGGCTCGCCGAGATCGACGATGACGCCTTCGCAGCCCTGTCGCTCGGCCTGCCGGAAGGGTCGAGCGGGCGCAATCCCCTGTCGCTCGGCCATGGGGCGGCGGCGCGGCTGGGCGATGCGGCGGCGATGCTCGCCGGGCTGTCCGGGGTGGATGCGGTGGTCGCGGTGCATGCGCCGGAGCCCGAGGTCTCGCCCGACCTGGTGCGGGAGACGCTGGCGGCCGCGGTGAAGGCGTCCCGCGGCGCGCCCATCCTGGTCGGCTGGCCGGGCCAGGCGAGTGCGGGCCGCCAGCGCGCCGCGCTCGCCGAGGCCGGCGTCGCCGTCTTCCCGACGCCGGAGGCCGCGGTGCGCGGGGCGCTGCACCTTGCCCAGGACCGGCGCAACCGGGTGTCGGCGTCGGAACTGCCGCCGGCGCAGGTGCTGGACCTCGCGCCGGATCGCGCGCGGGTCGCGCGGAAATTCGCCCTGGTCCGCAGCCAGGGCCGGCTGGAACTGACGGAGGAGGAGGCGCTCTCCGTCCTCGCCGCCTATGGCATCCCGACCGTGCCGGGCCGCGCGGTGGCGGGGCCCGAGGAGGCCGGGGATGCGGCCGCCATGCTCGGCTTCCCGGTGGTGTTGAAGATCCTCAGCCCTGACATTCCGCGTAAGACCGAGGTCGGTGGGGTGGTGGTTGGACTTACCAGCCCGGCCGCGGTGCGCGCCGCGGCGATCGAGATGCAGACCCGAATCGGAACGGAACGGCCCGAGGCCCGGCTGACCGGCTTCCTGGTTCAGCGCCAGGCAGCGCGGGCGCAGGAATTGCGCCTGCGCCTGGCCGACGACGCCATGTTCGGCCCGTGGATCGCCTTCGGCCGAGGCGGCACTGCCGCCGATATCGACCCAGATGAGGGCTTCGACCTGCCGCCGCTGAACCTCGCCTTGGCCCATGCGTTGATCGGGCGGACGCGGACGGCACGGTTGCTCGCCGGCTGGCGGGACCACGCGCCGGCGAACATTCCGGCCATTGCCGATGCGCTGGTGCGGCTGTCGCAGATCGCGGTGGATTTCCCCGAGATCGCCTTCTGCGGAATCAACCCGCTGCTCGCCGACCCGGATGGGGTGCTGGCGCTCGACTGCTCCCTGACGCTGCGGCCGGCGGGGGAGGTCTCGGCGCTGGCCATCCCGCCCTATCCGGCGGAGCTTGCCCGGTCGTGGCGCGGCAAGGACGGGCGGGAGGTGATGGTCCGGCCCATCCGGCCCGAGGATGCGGCCGCGCATGCCGAGGCATTCCGGCGGCTCTCGGCGGAGGATGTGCGGTTCCGCTTCTTCTCGTCCATCGCGGAGCTGGGCGCGCCGCAGATCGCCCGCATGACGCAGATCGACTACGACCGGGAAATGGCGTTCGTGGCGGTGGAAGACGTCTCCGACGGGCTGGACCGGACGGTCGGCACGTCGCGGCTGATCCGCGAGCCAGGTGGCGCCACCGGCGAATTCGCGGTCGTCGTCGATCCGTCCTGGAAGGGTCAGGGCCTGGCGCGGCACCTGATGGAGCGGCTGTTCGACTGGGGCCGCAGCGTCGGGATGCGTGAGATCGTCGGCCAGGTGCTGGCGGACAACAAGCCCATGCTAGCCTTCATGCGCGCCCTGGGCTTCACGCTGCGCACCAGCGCCGAGGACGCCGAGGTGATGGAGGCGCGGAAGCGGCTGTAGCATCTGGTTCGGGACCCGCTGTGATTCCGGACCCGGTGGCGACAGCGCGTCCCTCCCGAACAGCGTCGGACGTCCGACGCCACCGGTCGGCCGTGGCGGACATCGCCCCCGGCTGTCGATTTTGCGTGAGCGAAGTGCCATGCATGGGCGCAGCAAAGAGTTAAAAAAAGAGCGAGAAATCGCATAAAGAGACATTTGAAGGCCGCTCCCGCGCCCATTAGGCGGCGGGCGAGGCTGTTCGCACCGCTACCTCTCGCGCTGCGTCGGGAAGGCGGGCAGAAAAATCACGAAAAACCAATATATTATGCCAATTTCGGGGCTGCTCGTCTCAGAATTCTTAAAAATAAGATTAATTCTGCTAGTTGAGTCGTCCGTAATATCGGTTCATGTATCTTTTTAGAGCATGACCGCCGGCACGGCGTGCCCTGCCGCATCTGCGAGCGGCAGGGCGGTGCATGGCTGCGTCGGCGAGCAGATGAAGGAGATGACTGATGGCCGTTCTCACCGCGACACTCGGCATGATCAATCCCCAGCCGCAGCCGGGTCAGAACGGCCAGCCGGGTACGCCTGTCACCCATCTTTCCTCGGTCCAGGTGAACTACAGCGTGTCCGGGCCGGCACCGGTGTCGAGCGGCACGGTGACGCTCTTCGCGCAGCGTGCAGACGGTTCAGTCGTCCAGGTCGCCCAGGCGCCAATCCGAACGGACATCACCAGCGACACGGTGAACTTCAACAATGTGGACCTCTACGACGTCGGCGATACCGACGGCGTCCGCTTCTATGCGGAAGTGACGGAGGGCGCTTCGACGCTCGACACGGACGTCTCCTCGATGGCCTGGAATGTCGATGGGAATGATGCCGTCTGCTTCCTCGCCGCCACGCGCATCCGCACGCCAGAGGGAGAGCGGGCGGTGGAGGAACTGCACATTGGGGATCACATTCTGACCGCTGATGGCCGTGCGGAGACGATCCGCTTCATCGGGCGGCAGACCTACAGCACCCGCTTCGCCGACCGCGAGACGCTGTATCCCGTCCGGATCCGCGCCGGTGCGCTGGCGGAAGGTGTGCCGGCCGCCGACCTCTGGGTGTCGCCCCATCACGCGCTGCACATCGACGGCGTGCTGGTCTTTGCGAAGGCGCTGGTGAATGGCGACACCATCGCGCAGGTGGCGCCCCCCGCGGAGGTCTTCACCTATTACAATCTCGAACTCGACGCGCACGAAGTGATCGTGGCCGAGGGCGCCGAAGTCGAATCCTTCGCCGATAACGTTCCCCGCACGCGCTTCCACAATTTTGCGGAGTTCGCGGCCCTGTTCCCCGAGGGGCGAGAGGTTGGTGAAATGGATGTGCCGGTGGTGAAGTCCGTGCGGCAGGTTCCGGCAGCAACGCGGGAGCGGATCCTGCGTCGTGCGGCGGAACTTGCGAGCCAGTTCGTGCGGGCGGCCTGACGGCCGCACCGCAGCCGCGGGTGATCCGGTCACGCCGCCTTTGAGCGTACCGTCCAAACTGTGATCCGGCATTGCACGGCCGGGTCACCGTCGTCTTGCGCCGCGCCGGTGATGTGTTGTCGGCGCAGCGTTCCGCATGGCAGGGCGCTGCCAGGGTGCGCGAGAATACTGGATCGGCCGGTCGGCGATGGGGCGGGCGATTCTCGCGCAGCAGGCCAATCGGCGTGATGAACCGACCACTGGCCAAGTCGACGCGGTCAGCCTTCCGCGCGCCGCGCCACGGAGCGCCGACGCTGGGCTAGCGCATTTTTCGATCGAACGGCGCCAGCCCGCACCCCCACACGGCCATCCGACGGCAGTGTTCTGGATGGGTGGCCGTTCGGTGGGGGCGGGCTGGCGCCGTTCCAGCGTGCGCGAAGAATGCTCTACAGCAGATCCTGTCCGGATAAACTGATCTGGACAGGTGAAGATGTTCGCAAAAACAAATACCTAGAACATTGCCGGTGAACGGAAGTTCGCCGGAAATGCTCCAGGTGCATAAACGAAGGGCAGGTGCTCGCCGCCAACCTGGGGCATTGGTCGCCGTCCCGCGCGGTATGTCCGATCCGGCTGGCTCGTCGCCCCAGCTGGTGCGGCGATGTTCGCAATTGTGCCGGTCGCAGTTTCATCGGCGCGAGGACAGCGCTCGCTTCAGGCCTGGGCTGTTCGACTGCTCGGATCGTCAGACATGGCCGCTCCGCCGAAGCGGAGCGATTGCGCCGTCGTCAGCCGGACCCAGGCTACTCCGGCGCGGTGCTGCGGAGCAGGGCCTTGATCCGTGCCGTCGCTTCCGCTCCCTTGAGAGCCTCCCGCCAGGCGGCCTCGGCCACGCGCTGATGCGTGCCGACGGCTTCGTCCGCTGCGGTGATGAAGGCGACGCCGGCGGTCGCATTCGGATGCGTGTCCGGCGCGAAGGCGCTACCCACCACATGCGCGCGCTCGCGGCCGCGCATCACCATAAAGGGGCCCGCCGGCTCGCCGCCGGCGATCAGGCCGATCTGCAACCCGATCGGCACGCTCTCCATCTGTTCGGCAATGGCCTCCACCTCGGCGCGGGCGGCGAGGCGGCAGCGCATGCGCGCGCGTTCGGACAGGGCAAGGCCGGGGGCGACGCCTTCCGTCAGCATGCGGGCGATGGTCGCTTCGCCCAACAGGGCGATGATGTTCGGCCTGCGCGACTGGTGCAGCTTCTTGCGCGCGGTGAGCAGGCCCAGCATCTGCTCGACCTGGGTGCGCGCCAGCAGGCGGTCGGGGCTGGCATCCGCCGCCTCAGTCCAGGCCTCGGCCAGCGCGCCGTCGAAGGCGTCGGTCGAGACCGGGTAGCAGAGCCCGCCGCCGACCTGCAGCACCTGGTCGGCCTGTTCCTCGACCTGGCGGAGCCGCTCCTGGAAGGCGGCCGGGCGGCCGAAATACTCGACACCGATGCCCAGCAGTGAGAGGGGTGAAATCTTCAGCAGTTCCGCAAGCCGGCGGATCGTGTCGAGCTTGATGACCTCGCCCTTCTCGTACCGGTACAGGGCGGCACGTGACACGCCGAGCCGGGCGGCGATTTCTTCAGCCCGCAGACCAGATTCAAGACGATAGGCCCGCAACTGCTGGCCGATTTCCGCGAATCGCATATCAACCTCACCCGGAAGGCCATGGTAGGTCAGGATAGCGACAGCAATTGCGCTTTTCGAGACGTAATCTCATGCCTTTCGCCATGGCACGGTTTCCCGTGCCAGGCGTTTCAAGGATGGATCAAGCGTCTTCCGCGACCTTGTGCGCGGCCAGCGTCTCGAGCGCCTTGACGAGGCCGGAATGGTCGAGCTCCGCACCGCCCGCGGCCGCAACCGCAGAGAAAAGCTGCTGTGTGGAGGCAGTATTGGGCAGCGCGACGCCCAGATCACGCCCCGCCGAGAGCGCCAGATTCAGGTCCTTCTGATGCAGGCGAATGCGGAATCCGGGCGCGAATGTGCGCTTGATCATGCGTTCACCGTGCAGTTCAAGAATGCGCGATGTGGCGAGCCCGCCCATCAGGGCCTGACGTACCTTGGCCGGATCGGCCCCCGCTTTGGACGCGAACGTCAGTGCTTCAGCCACCGCTTCGATGGTCAGCGCGACGATGATCTGATTCGCCACCTTGCAGGTCTGTCCGGCGCCGACCGGGCCGACCAGCGTGATATTCTTGCCCATGGCTTCGAATAGGGGCGTTGCCTTCGCGAATGCGGCCTCGGACCCGCCGACCATGATGGTCAGGGTTGCCTGCTTGGCGCCGACCTCGCCGCCGGAAACCGGCGCGTCGAGATAGTCGCAGCCCTTCGCGGCGATCTTCTCGGCGAAACCCTTGGTCGCCGTCGGACTGATCGAGGACATGTCGATCACGAGGGTGCCGGCCTTCAGCCCCTCCGCCACGCCGCCGGCGGAGAACAGCACCGCCTCGACATCGGCGGTATCGGGGACCATCAGGATGACGGCCTCGGCGCCCGCCACGGCGGTCCTGGCGTCCGGGGCGACGGCGAAGGCGGCGCGATCCTCGGCGGTCAGGCTCTTGCGCTCGACGACGGTGATGTCATGGCCTGCGGCCTTGAGGTGCCCGGCCATGGGGCGGCCCATGATGCCGAGGCCAATGAAGGCGATCTTCATGCGTTTCTCTCCTGTAGGGCAGGTCACATCGGATGGGCGAGGAATAGCGGCTTTGGCACCATGCGAACACGCCGGCTGCCGTTGATGTAAAATCTGAAGAAATTCCGGAAAACAAGACGCGCGACCGGGTTGCATTCCGTCTATGACAATTACCGTTTCGTGGAGCGAGCGGAGCGATGCGCACTCTCCCGTCCCGGCGGGGCGGCTGCAAGGCGGCCGCGATTGCCTTGTCCCTGCTGTGGGCCGGTTTTTCCGCCGCGCCGGCGCACGCGCAGGACAGCTTTGCCCGCATGGCCGATGACGTCTCGGGGCGGCCGGTCTTCTCCGTGCTCGGCACCGGGTTGGGGCTTCCCTATGCGATGATGGCGCTCGAGATGGGTTGCCCGGCGCATGGCGTCTGGACCATGGACCTCACCGGCATCCAGGCGGCCCCGGGGGTGCGGCTCGATGTGGGCTTCGGGGATCCGCGCGGCGGCTTCATCGCGGTGCCGGCCGTTCCGGTCGATGAGTCTGAGGACCGGCTGCGCTTCACCGTGGGGCGTACAGCCTTTGCCCGCGCACTGGCTCAGGCCCGGGCCGAATATCCCGCGCCCGAGGGCGGGGAGTTGCAGGTGCTGGTCGGCGGCGTGGCCGGTCTTGCGATCGGGCGTGACGCCATGGCGCGCGAGATGACGGTCTTCCTCGAGGATTGCGAGCCGGCGCGCCGCACGACGACGGCGCGGCGCTGACCCGGGGCATCCGTCGCGGGGCGACGCTTGCCTTCTGTCCCGCCCGCCCTTACCCGCGATAGGGCGCGAACCACCCGAGGCCGGCGACCGTCTCGCCCGCCGGGCGGTATTCGCAGCCGATCCAGCCGCGGAAGCCGAGCGCGTCGATGCGCTCGAAGACGAAGGGCCAGTTCACTTCCCCGGTGCCGGGCTCGTTGCGGCCGGGATTGTCGGCGACCTGCATGTGGGCGATCAGCGGCAGGTGCTTCTCGACCCGCTTCACGATGTCGCCCTCGGTGATCTGGCAGTGATAGAGGTCGAACTGCATCCCTACCTTATCGGGCCCCACGGCGTTGATGATCGCCGCCGCCTGGTCGGTGGTGTTGAGGAAGAATCCCGGGATGTCGCGGTGGTTGATCGGCTCGATCACCGGCTTCACGCCGGCCTTGGTGCATTCCTCGGCCGCCCAGGCGAGGTTCGCGCCATAGACCGCGGTCAGCGTGTCGTGCGGCACGCCATCGGGGATCAGCCCCGCCATGACATGCAGCCGCGGGCAGGACAGGGTGGCGGCGTAGTCGAGCGCCTTCCAGATCGCCTCGCGGAACTCGCCCTGGCGGCCGGGCAGGGCGGCCATGCCGCGCTCGCCCTTGGTCCAGTCGCCGGGGGGCGCGTTGAACAGTACCTGCTGCAGCCCGTTCGCCTTCAGTCGGGCGGCGATCTCGGCGGCGGGGAAGTCGTAGGGGAAGAGGAACTCCACCGCCTTGAACCCGGCCTCGGCGGCGCGGTCGAAGCGGTCGAGGAAGGGGACCTCGTTGAACATCATCGAGAGGTTCGCGGCGAAGCGCGGCATTGACGGTGTTTCCCCCACTGGCTGGCGTTGCTTCCCGGAAGGCTAGCTTCGCCCGCCCCGGCGGGCCAGCCCCGTGCTCGCCTCGGCCGGCGGCTTCGGGCAGGATGGCAGCATGCCCATGGATACCCCGCGCGCGGCGCGCATCATCGGGATCGCGGCGCTGGCGGCCCTGGCGGCGGCCTGCCTGCTGGTGCTGCGGCCCTTCATCTCGGCGCTTCTCTGGGCGGTGATCCTGGCCTTCTCGACTTGGCCGATCTTCGCCTTCCTGCGGGAGAAGGCGCGCCTGTCGCGCGGCTTCGCCGCGGCGCTGATGGTCGCCGCCATGTTCCTGCTGATCGGGCTGCCCATCGCGCTCGCCGCACCGACGAACCGGGAGGAGGTGGAGGCGCTGCGCGCCAGCATCGAGGGGCTGCTGACCGAGGGGCTGCCCGGCCTCGGCGTCTGGCTGTCCGGGCTGCCGGTGGTGGGGCCCTGGATCCACCAATGGATCGGCGATGCGGAATTCGACCTGCTCGGCCTCGCAGGCCTGTTGCGGCCCTATGCGGGGACGCTCACGCAGCAGGCGGTCTCGGTACTGCTGGCCGTGCTGTCGGGGCTGGCGGAACTGCTGCTCGCCATCGTCCTCGCCTTCTTCTTCTATCGCGACGGGCCGGCCATGGCCGGGCGGGCGCAGGCGCTGATGCAGCGCCTCGGGGGTGAGACGGGCAGCCGTATGATGCGCCTCGCCGCGGATGTGACGCGCGGCGTGGTCTGGGGGCTGGTCGGCACGGCGGTCGCGCAGGGCATCCTGGCCGGGCTCGGCCTGTGGATCGCGGGCGTGCCGCAGCCGGTGCTGCTCGGCGTGGTGACCGGGGTGATCTCGATCTTCCCGGTCGGTGCGCCGCTGGTTTGGGCGCCGGCGGGGCTGTGGCTGCTGACCCAGGGGCAGACGGGCTGGGGCATCTTCATGCTGCTCTATGGCGGGCTGGTGGTGTCGTCGGTGGACAACATCATCCGGCCCTGGGCGATCGCGCGCGGGGCGGACCTGCCGCTGCTGCTGACGCTGATGGGGGCGCTGGGGGGCGTGCTGGCCTTCGGCTTCCTGGGATTGTTCCTCGGGCCCGTGGTGCTGGCGGTGGGCTACACGTTGCTGCTGCAATTCGCCGGCGAGCCGGGCGTGGAGGATGCGCAAGCCTCTTCCCCGCCGCCGCCCGCCGCCCTATAGGCCGCAATATGGGAGATTCCGGACCGATCAACGGAGCCGGGGCTGGGCAATGAGGGAGAATGAGGGATGCGAAAGCTGCTGATGGCAGCCGCGCTGGCCATGGGCCTCTGCGCGGGATGGGCCGCGGAGGCGCAGACCGTGCGCTGGTCCGCCTCGGGCGATCCGAACACCATGGATCCCCACAGCCAGAATGTCGGCACCGTGACCATGGTGCTGCAGCAGATCTACGACACGCTCATTGCGCGCAACCAGGATCTCGGCCTTGCACCGGGCCTGGCAACGCGCTGGGAGCAGGTGGAACCGACGCGCTGGCGCTTCTGGCTGCGTGACGGCGTGACGTTCCACGAAGGCCAGGCCTTCGCCGCCGAGGATGTCGTCTTCAGCGTGACGCGAGCGCAGCAGCCGACCTCGAACTACGCCATCTACGTGGACACCATCGACCGCGCGGTCCAGGTCGAACCGCTGGTGGTGGACGTGATCACCACGGTCGCCGACCCGATTCTGCCGAACAAGATCGCCTCCCTCATGATCATGTCGCGGAGCTGGTCCGAGGCGCACAACGCCACCCGCCCGCAGAACACGCGCGCGCGCGAGGAGATGTTCACCACCCGCAACGCCAATGGCACCGGCGCCTTCCGGCTTCAGACCCGCGAACCGGACGTTCGCACGGTGCTGGTGCGCAACCGCGACTGGTGGGGCTGGCGCGAGCCGGCGAGCCGCGAGGCCAATATCCAGGAGATCATCTACCGGCCGATCTCCTCCGACGCGACGCGCGTCGCGGCGCTGCTCTCGGGCGAGGTGGATTTCGTGCTGGACCCGCCGCTGCAGGACCTGAACCGGCTGCGCGCCGCGCCGAACATCAAGGTGACGGAGGGGCCGGAGGTCCGCACCATCTTCCTGGCGATGGACGTCTATCGCGACGAGCTGCTTTATTCGGATGTGCGCGGCCGCAACCCCTTCAAGGATCTGCGGGTGCGCCAGGCATTGTACCAGGCAATCGACATCCAGGCGATCCACCGCACCGTCATGCGCGGCCAGTCCGTGGTGACCGGCACCTTCTTCCCGCCGCAGGTGAACGGCTATTCACAGGAGGAAGATGTCCGCCTGCCCTATGATCAGGCGCGTGCGCGGCAGTTGCTGGCCGAGGCAGGCTATCCGAATGGCTTCGAGGTGACGCTGGACTGCCCAAACAACCGCTACATCAATGACGAGCAGATCTGCCAGGCGGTCGCTGCCATGTGGACGCGGGTCGGCGTGCGGACGCGGCTGAACGCCATGCCTCTCGCGCCCTTCTTCGCCAAGATCCAGCGGGACGACACCTCGGTCTACCTGCTGGGCTGGGGCGTGCCGACGCTCGATGCCCTGTATTCCTTCCAATCGCTGCTGCGCTCTCGCGATGGCGGGCAGGGCAACGGCATCTGGAATTACGGGCGGTATTCCAACGCCCGGATGGACGAACTGATCGGCATCATGGTGAACCAGTCCGGCGCGCCGCGCGATGCGGCGATCCGCGAGGCGTTGCGGATCTATCGGGAGGACATCCCCCACATCCCGCTGCACCACCAGATGATCCCCTGGGCCATGCGCGCGAACTTCACCATTCCGCACATGGCCAACAACCAGCCCTATTTCCGCTGGGCGCGAATGAACTGAGAGCCTGTTTGGAAAATTCGGCACTGGCCCGCACCCCCAGCGGGCCCCCCAATTCAGTATACTTCCGTTGGGTGGCCCGCTGGGGGTGCGGGCCGGTGCCGGACTTGGAAGCGCGCCGCGAGGCGCGTTTCCAATCAGACTCTGACAATCACCCCGGGGGCGGCGGCGGATGCCGGCCGCACCCGGGACGGAGCACATGAATGTTCGCCTTCGTCATCAGCCGCATCCTCCAGGCGATACCGGTCCTGCTGACGGTCTCGCTGATCTCCTTCGCCATGTTCGCCTATGTCGGCGACCCCGTGGCGATCATGCTCGGCCAGGACTTCACCGAGGCGCAGCGCGACGCGCTGGTGCGCGACCTTGGCCTCGACCAGCCCTTCTGGGTGCAGTTCGCGGAATTCGTCGGCAATGCGGTGCAGGGGCAGTTCGGACTGTCCTACCGCCTGTCGCGGCCGGTCGCAGAACTGATCGCGGAACGTGCGCCGGCGACGCTGGAACTGGCCTTCTGCGCGGCGGTGCTGTCGCTGGCGATCGGCGTGCCGATGGGGGTCTATACGGGGCTCTACCGGAATTCCTGGCTGTCCCGCTTCTTCCTGACCTTCTCGCTGGTCGGCGTGTCGCTGCCGACCTTCCTGATCGGCATCCTGCTGATCCTGGTTTTCGCGGTATGGCTGGGCTGGCTGCCCTCCTTCGGACGGGGGGACACGGTGCAGATCGGCTGGTGGTCCACCGGCTTCCTGACCTGGTCGGGGATCAAGGCGCTGATCCTTCCCTCCATCACCCTCGGGCTGTTCCAGTTGACGCTGATCATGCGCCTGGTGCGGGCGGAGATGATGGAGGTGCTGCGCAGCGACTACATCAAGTTCGCCCGTGCGCGCGGCCTGCCGAACCGCGTCGTGCATTTCGGCCATGCGCTGAAGAATACGCTGGTGCCGGTCATCACCATCGTCGGGCTGCAACTGGGGGCCATCATCGCCTTCGCCATCGTCACCGAGACGGTGTTCCAGTGGCCCGGGATGGGGCTGCTGTTCATCCAATCGGTCGGCGTGGCAGACATTCCGGTGATGAGCGCCTATCTGCTGCTGATCGCCGTGGTCTTCGTGACCATCAACCTGATCGTCGACCTGCTCTATTACGCGGTGGACCCGCGGCTGCGCATCGGGCGCGGCAAGGGGGGACACTGACATGGCCGCTGTGGTGAAGCGTTTCTTCGATTCCGACCTGTGGTGGTCGTTCAAGCGGTCCCCGGTCACGGTGCTGTCCGCGGTCGTCGCGCTGGTCTGCATATTTGGGGCCGCGCTCGCGCCCTGGATCGCGCCGCATGATCCCTTCGACCTGGCCAGCCTGAACCTGATCGACGCCTTCAAGCCGCCGGTCTGGGCGGAGGACGGCGTGGCCGAATATCTGCTCGGCACCGACGACCAGGGGCGGGACGTGCTCTCGGCCATCATGTACGGGGCGCGGGTGTCGCTGCTGGTGGGGCTTTCGGCGACGGCCTTCGCGACGCTGGTCGGCGTGTCGGTCGGGCTGATCGCCGGTTATGTCGGCGGGGCGGTGGACGGGCTGCTGATGCGCATCTGCGACATCCAGCTCACCTTTCCCTCCATCCTGGTGGCACTTCTGGTCGATGGCGTGGTGCGCGCCGTGGTGCCGCGCGAGGTGCATGACCAGATCGCGATCTTCGTCGTGATCTTCGCCATCGGCATCAGCGAGTGGCCGAAATTCGCGCGCACCGTGCGCGGGTCGACGCTGGTCGAGCGCAACAAGGAATATGTCCAGGCCGCGCGCGTCATCGGCGTGCCGAAGCTGCGCATCATGGCGACGCACGTCCTGCCCAATGTGGTGGGGCCGGTGCTGGTGGTGGCGACGCTCAACCTCGGCCTCGCCATCCTGTCGGAGGCGACGCTCTCCTTCCTTGGCGTCGGCGTGCCGCCGACCCAGCCTTCGCTCGGCACGCTGATCAGGATCGGCAACGACTTCCTGTTCTCGGGCGAGTGGTGGATCACGATCTTCCCCGGCGTCGCGCTCGTCGCGATGGTGCTGTCCGTCAACCTGCTGGGCGATTGGCTGCGCGACGCCCTGAACCCGAAGCTGCGCTGATGTCGAACGCTGTTCCCCTGCTGCAGGTGAAGAACCTGCGCGTCGAATTCCCCACGCGGCGCGGCACTCTGGTCGCCCTCGACGACGTGTCCTTCCAGATCGCGCCGGGCGAGGTGCTGGGCGTGGTCGGTGAATCCGGCGCCGGCAAGTCGATGACCGGTGCCGCCATCATCGGGCTGCTGGAGCCACCCGGGCGCATCGCGAAGGGCGAGATCCTGCTCGACGGCCGCCGCATCGACAATCTGCGCTACGAGCAGATGCGGCGCATCCGCGGCAAGGAGATCGGCGCGATCTTCCAGGACCCGCTGACCACGCTGAACCCGCTCTACACGGTGGGCCGGCAATTGGTGGAGACGATGACCACCCATCTGCCGATCAACCCCGCCGAGGCCCGCAAGCGCGCCATCGGCTGGCTGGAGATGGTGGGCATCCCGGCGGCCGCGCAGCGCATCGACAGCTACCCGCATGAGTTCTCCGGCGGCATGCGGCAGCGCGTGGTGATCGCACTCGCGCTGTGCGCCGAACCGCGGCTGATCGTAGCGGATGAGCCGACCACGGCGCTCGACGTGTCCATCCAGGCGCAGGTGATCGCTCTGCTGAAGCGGCTGGCGCGGGAGAAGGGCACGGCGATGATGCTGGTGACCCACGACATGGGCGTGATCGCCGAGACCGCCGACCGCGTCGCCGTCATGTATGCCGGCCGCATCGCCGAGATCGGCCCGGTGCGGGAGGTGGTGAAGCACGCGAACCATCCCTATTCGGCCGGGCTGATGGCCTCGATCCCGCCTTTGGATCGGCGCGTCGAACGGCTCGCGCAGATCGATGGCGCCATGCCGCGCCTGTCCGCGATCCCGAAGGGCTGTGCCTACAATCCGCGCTGCCCCAGGGTCTTCGACAAATGCCGCGAGGTCCGGCCAGACCTGATGCCGGCCGGTACGACCGAGGCCGCCTGCTGGCTCTACGAGACGGAGGCCGCCCGTGGCTGATGCGGTGCCGATGTTCGAGGCGCGCGACCTCGCGCGCTATTTCGATGTGTCCCGCCCGGCGCTGCAACGCCTGATCTCGGGCGAGGGAAGGCGCCTGCTGCGGGCCGTGGATGGCGTGACCTTCGCGATCCCCAAGGGCACGACGCTGTCGCTGGTCGGCGAATCCGGCTGCGGCAAGTCCACCGTCGCGCGACTGTCGGTCGGACTCTACGAACCGTCCGTCGGTGAGGCCGTGTTCGACGGACGCGACCTGGCCGAAGCCCGCGGCATGGCCGATCAGCGCCGGCGCATGCAGATGATCTTCCAGGATCCCTACGCGTCACTGAATCCGCGCTGGCGCGTGGCGGACATCATCGCCGAGCCGATCCGCGCCTTCGGCCTGGTGACGACCCGCAGCGAACAGGCGAACCGCGTCGCGGAATTGCTGACGCAGGTCGGCCTGTCGCCGCTCGACGGTCAGAAATTCCCGCATGAATTCTCGGGCGGGCAGCGGCAGCGGATTTCCATCGCGCGCGCCTTGTCGTCGAACCCGGAATTCCTGGTCTGCGACGAACCGACCTCGGCGCTGGACGTGTCCGTGCAGGCGCAGATCCTGAACCTGATGAAGGAGCTACAGCAGCGGCTGGGGCTGACCTACCTGTTCATCAGCCATAACCTCGCCGTGGTGCGGCAGGTCAGCGACCGGATCGGGGTGATGTATCTCGGGCGCCTGGTGGAACTCGCCCCGGCTGAAAGCCTGTTCGAGCGGCCGCGCCATCCCTACACGCGCGCGCTGATGGAGGCGATCCCGGACCTCGACATGACGGGGCGGGAGCGCATTCCGGTGGCGGGCGAAGTACCGTCGCCGATCGACCCGCCGACAGGCTGCGCGTTTCATCCGCGTTGCCCGCTGGCGAATGATCGCTGCAAGCGGGAACGGCCGGAGATGGAGGTGGCAGGGGATGCGCTGGTGGCGTGTCACGCGGTGGAGGAAGGGCGGGACATGGCGGCGTGAGGAGGCTGGAGGGGCTCTGCCCCTCCAGACCACCCCGCCAAAGGCCGAAGGGCCTTTGGAAACCTTGAATTGGCTTCGGGGGGCGGGTGAGGCCCTGGCGTCGTAGGACGCTGTTGCGCCGGCTCGCTTCTGGTTCTTGAAGGGTAACGATGGCCATGGGCCGCGTTTAGTTCTTGCTGCCGGTCTCGAACCACCCGCTATCGTTTCCCGGGAGGTTCATATGCGGATAGTCGCGTTCTTGGCAGGTGTCGCTTTGGCGGTATGTGCTTGCTCCACCCGGCCACTGAGACCAAGCGAGGCGAGGCCCGGCGAGATCCTTGCCCATGGTGAGCGCCACGACGGATACGTACCCGTGACGGTTACGAGAGATGGTGGCTACGTCGGGGCAGGCTGTTCGATGGAGGTCCAGGTCGAGGGTGAGCCATCAGCAACGCTTTGGTCTGGGCAAACTGTCACGCTTTTTCTGCCACCCGGTGAAACGATCATCGGTGTTAGGCCGCGCAGTCCATGCAATCTCGGCCAGTCGGGACGCGGGCTACGGGAAATCGAGATCAATCTGCGGGTAGAGCGTCCGCCCCATTTTCGTGCTGGATACGACATGAATCAGCAGATCACCTTCAGCAGGACGGGCCTCAGGTAGCCGCAGGATTGAAAGTTCAAAATATAAGAGCGAATTTTCCAAAAAACCCTAAGTATTAATTTCCAAAGGACTTTTGGCCTTTAGTGGGTTGGGGTTTCGGGGAGGGACGAAGCCCATCCCCGCTCGCCCTCACCGATACGGCACCACCGCTACCGCATTGAATGGCGACCCGTCCACAAGCCGTGTCGACCACGCCAGGTACACGACCGCCCCCTGTTCCTCGTCGATGAAGCGCTGCACACGCGTTTCCTTGAAGAACAGCGAGGTGTTGCTCTCATAGACCTGTTCCCCGCGTTCGCCGCGGCGGGCGCCGTCGGACACTTGCACGTCTCCGGTCGCGACGCAGGTCAGGGAGAAGCGGCCTGGGTCTTCCGCCAGTCCCAGCGTGCCGCTGATGCCGCCGGTGCGCGCCTCGCTGATGTAGCAGGACACGCCGGCGACCTTGGGGTCGTTGAAGCGCTCGACCACCACGCGGTGGCTGCGCGTCAGGCCGAGATTGGTCAGCGCGGTGTTCACATAGCCGATCTGGCGGGTTTCCTCGGCGCGCGCGGGGGCGGCGAGGGCAAGCACGAGACAGGCGGCGAGGGTGATGCGAATCATGTGGGTCTCCGTCTTTCGCGGGCCTAGGGTGTGATCGGTTCACATCCGTTCACCAATCACACTCTAACCTGTTGTTTGGTCGCGCGATTCAGACCTTCGGTGCATGCGCACCTGCGGTCATCGTGCTCTAACGCGCGGAAGAGCGATCAGTCACCGAGGGCCACGCCCTCGCGCCGCGGATCCGAACCCCCGACCAGGCCGTCGGGCGTCACGCGAATGATCTGCAGGCCGGAATTCATCTCGGTGATGCGGACCTCATGGCCCATGGCGCGCAGCGCTGGGGCCAGGGCGGCGGCGGAGGTGTCGGCCTCGACCTCGATGGGACCGCCGAGCGTGCCGATATGGGGCAGGGCGGCGGCCTCCTGCGGGGTCATGCCCCAGTCGAGCAGCGCGACCAGCGACTGCGCGACATAGCCGATGATGCGGGCGCCGCCGGGCGATCCGGTGACCGCATACAGCTTGCCGTCGGCGTCGAGCACGATGGTGGGGGACATGGAGGAACGCGGGCGCTTGCCGCCCTCGACGCGGTTGGCGATGGGGCGGCCGTCGCGTTCGGGGGTGAAGGAGAAGTCGGTCAGCTCGTTGTTCAGCATGAAGCCCGCGACCATCAGGCGGGCGCCGAACAGGGCCTCGACCGTGGTGGTCATGGACAGGGCGTTGCCGTCGGCGTCGACGATGGAGACCTGGCTGGTGCCGGCCTCGCGTTCCTGGGTCTGCGGGGCGTAGCGGGTCTCGCGCCAGGGCGGATTGCCGGCGCGGGCGGATGCGACGGCGCGGTCGCGGTCGAGGATCTGCGCGCGGGCCGTCAGATACGCCGCATCGGTCAGGCCGCGTGTCGGCACCGAGACGAAGTCGGGATCGGCGACATAGGCGTTGCGGTCGGCGAAGGCGAGGCGGCCGGCATCGCCCAGCCAATGCGCCGCCTCCACGCCATGGGGGTCGAGGGGGCGCATCGTCGTGTGCGCCAGCAGGCCGAGGATCTGCGCGACCGCGATGCCGCCCGACGACGGCGGCGGAAATCCGCAGACGCGGAAGCGGCGATAGGGGCTGCAGATCGCCTCCCGCCGCCGGGGCGCGTAGGTGGACAGGTCGGTCGCCGCCATCGCCCCCGGCAGGTGCGGATGGGTCGTGACGGCGGCGACAATGGCGTCGGCGATCGGCCCCTGGGCCATGGCCTGCGCGCCCTGCTCCGCGATGGCGCGCAAGGTTTCGGCCAGAGCGGGGTTGCGCAGGCGATGGCCTTGGGGGAGCGGCTCGCCGGCGGGCGAGAAGTAATAGGCGGCGGCATTGGCGTCGCGCTTCAGGTTCTCCGCATCGGCGGCGATGTCGCGCGCGAGGCGGGCGCTGATCGGGAAGCCCTCCTCGGCGAGGCGGATGGCGGGCGCGATCAGGCGCGGCCAGGGCAGGTGGCCGAGTTCGCGATGCGCCGCCGCCAGCATCGCGACCGTGCCCGGCACGCCCACGGACCGGCCGCTCGTCACGGCCTCCATGAAGGGCAGGGGGCGGCCGTCGCGCAGGAAGAGGTCGGGGGTCGCGGCGGCGGGGGCGGTCTCGCGCCCGTCCCAGGCGGTCAGGCGGCCGCTGCCGGCGGCGAAATGCAGCAGCAGGGCGCCGCCGCCGATGCCGGAGGATTGCGGCTCGACCAGCGTCAGGACCATCTGCACGGCGATGGCGGCATCAACCGCGTTGCCGCCGTCCCGCAGCACGCCGAGCCCGGCCTCGACCGCCAGCGGATGGCCGGCGGAGACCATGAAGCGCCGGGCGGGCGTCTGGGCATTCGCGAATCCGGTGAAGAGGAGGAGCAGCAGGATGGCGCGGCGCAGGATCATGGCGGCAGGATAGCGGCATGACCGGTTTCAACGAAGGAACGCGTCGCCTGCTGCGGGGACGCCGCGCGGAAGCCTCGGGCCGCGACGCGGAGGGCATCGCCGCACGGGCGCTGGCGGCGGAAGGCTGGGCGATCCTCGCGCAGCGCGCCCGCACGCCGGCAGGCGAGATTGATCTGGTCGCGGAACGCGACGGACTGCTGGCCTTCGTCGAGGTGAAGGCCCGGCCTTCCCTGGCCGAGGCTGCCTTCGCGCTCGGCCCGCGCCAGCGGGCGCGGCTCGTCGCGGCGGCGGAATGCTGGCTGGCGGTCCATCCCGGCCACGGGGAGGCGGGCATGCGGTTCGACGTGGTGATCGTGGCGGCGGACGGCACCGCCCGGCGCATAGCCGATGCCTTCCGGGTCGGGGAGTAGCCGGCTGGCCACCCGCCCCATTCCCGGCCAAAATCACCGTCCCAAGTGATCCCGGGATGAAATGTCCATGACCGCCGAAGGTTCCGCGCAGTCCCGCGCCCCTGCCACCGCCCAGGCCCTGTCCCAGAAGCGCGCGGCGCCGCCGGTGCCCCCGAGCCTCGCGAAATTCCTGTCCCTCAACGATTTCGAGGTCGCGGCGAAGCGCCATTTGCCCAAGATGCTGCATGGCTACATGGCCGGCGGCGTCGAGACCGACTGGTCGCTCGAGGACAATCGCCGCGCCTTCGCCGAATACGGCTTCATCCCCCGCGTGCTGGTCGATGCCCGGGCGCGGCACACCCGGATGTCGCTGTTCGGCAAGGAATACGCGGCACCCTTCGGTATTCCGCCGATGGGGTCCTCGGCCCTGCTCGCCTATCGCGGCGACCTGGTGCTGACCGAGGCGGCGAAGGCGCGCAACATCCCGATGATCATGTCGGCCTCCTCGCTGATCAAGCTGGAGGAGATCGCCAAGGCGAACCCGGATGCCTGGTACCAGGCCTACCTGCCGGGCGAGCCGTCGCGCATCGAACCACTGGTCGACCGCGTCATCGCCGCGGGTTTCAAGACCTTCGTGCTGACGGTGGATGTGCAGGTCTCGTCCAACCGCGAGAACAACATCCGCAACGGCTATTCCATTCCGCTGAAGCCCAGCTTCAAGCTGTTCTGGCAGGGTGCGACGCACCCGCAATGGTCCTTCGGCACCTGGTTCCGGACGCTGAAGAACCACGGCATGCCGTATTTCGAGAACATGGATGCCGGGCGCGGCCCGCCCATCCTGTCGCGCGAGCTGGAGCGCGCCTTCGGGGCGCGCGACGGCCTGTCCTGGCCGCATCTGGAACTGATCCGTAGGCGCTTCCCCGGCAAGGTGCTGATCAAGGGCGTGCTGCACCCTGACGATGTGGTGCGCGCGAAGGAGATCGGCGTCGACGGCGTCATGGTGTCGAACCATGGCGGCCGGCAGCTCGATGGCGCGGTGTCCGGCCTGCGCATGCTGCCCGAGATCGTGAAGGTCGCCGGCGGCATGCCCGTCATCTATGACGGCGGGGTGCGGCGCGGGACGGATGTCTTGAAGGCCTATGCGCTCGGCGCGTCCTTCGTCTTCGTGGGACGGCCGATGCTCTGCGCGGCCGCAGTGCGCGGGCAGCCCGGCGTGGAGCGCGCGATCGATCTGCTGCAGGAGGAGATCAACCGCGACCTGGCGCTGATCGGGGCGAATACGATCCCCGAGATCGGTCCGGAATTCCTGACGAAGGTGTAATGCCTATCGGCTGAAGCGGTCGGGTGGCCGCTTCAGCCCGAGATTCTCGCGCAGCGTGCGGCCTTCGTATTCGGTGCGGAACAGGCCGCGACGCTGGAGCTCGGGGATCACCAGCCGGGTGAAGCGTTCGAGCCCGGTGGGCACGACCGGGGCGGCGACCATGAAGCCGTCGCAGCCCTGGCCGCGATACCATTGCTCCATCACGTCGGCGACCTGGATGGGATCGCCCTTGAACATGTTGCCGGCCATCTGCGGCAGGATGCGGCGCGAGGTCTGGCGCACCGTCAGGCCCTGTTCCAGCGCGACGTTCAGGATCGCCTGGCCGATGCCGGTCGGCCCGGCATAGCGGCCGTCGAAATCCGGCATCGGTTCGTCGAGCGGATACCGCTTCATGTCCTGGCCCATCATCTTCGACAGGTAGTCCACGCCCACCGCGACCGGCACCAGATCGTCCAGCGCGCCGGCAAGATCCTCGGCTTCCTGTGCCGTCTCGCCCACGAAGATCGTCACGCCGCTGAGGATCTTCAGGTCGTCGGGCGCGCGACCGTACTTCGCCAGCCGACCCTTGATGTCGGCATAGAGCGTCTGGGCGGCGGGCAGCGATCCCTCGATGGCGAAGACGCAGTCGGAATGGCGTGCGGCAAGATCCTTGCCTGTCTCGGACTGTCCTGCCGAAAAGCCGACGGGATGGCCCTGCGGCGGGCGCGGCGCGTTGAGCGGACCCGCGACCTGGAAATGCGGGCCCTTGTGATTGAGCGCGTGCACCTTGTCGGGGTGCAGGAAGCGGCCGGAGGCCTTGTCCTGCGGGAAGGCGTCATCGGCCCAGGAATCCCAAAGCCCCTTCACGACCTCGGCGAATTCATTGGCGCGTTCGTAGCGCGTGGGGCGCGCGACATGCTCCTCGCGCGAGAAGTTCAGCGCATCGCCGGGGTTGGAGGTGGTGACGAGGTTCCACCCCGCGCGTCCGCCGCTGATGTGGTCGAGCGAAGCGAAGCGCCGGGCAACGTGGAAGGGCTCGTCGTAGGTGGTGGTGGTGGTCGCGACCAGGCCGATGTGCCGCGTGACCATCGCCAGCGCGGAGAGCAGCGTGACGGGTTCGAAGACGCCAGGCCGGTCGGAGGGCGAGGTCGCGGCGAACAGATCCGGCTTGTCGAGGTTCCGCACCCCGTTGCCGTCGGCGAGGAAGAGCAGGTCCATCTTCCCGGCCTCGGCGATCTGCGCGAGGCGCACGGCGTTGGCGATGTTCGCGGCGGGCTTGTCCCAGGCATCCGGGTGCCGCCATTCGCCGACATGGCTGCCCTGGGCATTGGCATTGGCGGCGAGGATCATCGGCATGGGCGCGGGCTCCGGGGCGTCGGCGCAAAGGCTGCTTGCATCCGGGCAGGCTGTCCAGGCATTTTGAATTCAATTTTACCATGACCCACGCCCCCTACCTCGATCTCCCCGAACCGGGCCCCGGCGCCCAGGCCGTCCATGCCTCGGTGCCGGCCTTCGTCGCCGCGCATCTGCGCGAGGCGATCCTGTCCGGCGCCATCGCGCCCGAGGCGCTGCTGCGCCAGGAAGACATCGCCGGGCGGCTCGGCGTCTCCCGCCCCCCGGTGCGCGAGGCGCTGCGCCAGCTCGAGGCCGAGGGCCTGGCGCAATCCCGCCCGCGGCGCGGCTATGTCGTCGCCGCCCTCGACCCCGCCGACATCGCCGAGATCTTCGAGATCCGCGCCCTGTTCGAGGAACGCATCGGCCAGGCCGCGGCGCGGCTCCGGACCGAGGCGGACCTCGCGGCGCTGGAGGTCGAGGTCGCGGCGATGGAAGCGCTGCCGGCAGGCACCCCGGAAGGCGGCCGCAGCTTCGGCGAACACAATCGCCGCTTTCACGACCGCATCCATGCGGCGAGCGGACGGCGTGTCATGGGGGAACTGCTCGGCGTGCTGGGCAACCGCGTGGAGCGCTACATCCGTCTGGGCGGGCAAATCGCCAACAGCCGGGGCCAGGTGAACCGCGAGCATCGCGACATCCTGGCGGCCCTGCGGGAAGGCGATGGCGACCGGCTTGGACTGCTGCTGCGGCTGCATGTTCATGATGCCGGCGCGCGGCTGCTGCGGTCGCTGCGGGCGCGCTGACGGTTGTAAATTGAATTCAAATCCGCTGCTATGCGGGCGAGGACGCTGCACGACCCTTCCGACCCGCCGGCAATGACCGGCCTTCCGCCGGAGCCGCCCGCATGCCCGTGACGACCCGCCGCCTCCTCCTCGGCATTCCCGCCGCCATCGCGCTGGCCCGGCCGGCGCTCGCCCAAGGCTTTCCGACCCGCCCGATCCGCGTGATCGTGCCCTTCGCACCGGGCGGGACGACCGACCTGATGACGCGGCTGGTCGCCGACAATCTCGGCGCCCCGCTGGGCCAGCAGGTGGTGGTGGAGAACCGGGCCGGGGCCTTCGGCGTGATCGGCGCGGATGCCGTCGCGAAGGCCGCGCCGGATGGCTACACGCTGCTGGCGGGGTCGCCCGGGCCGATGGCGGTGAACGGGCATGTCTATCGCAACCTGCCCTACGACCCGGCGCGCGACCTCTGCGGCGTCTGCATGGTCGCGAATATTCCATACGTCATGGCGGTGCCCGCCTCGCTCGGCATCACCAGCGTGCAGCAATTCCTCGACCGCGCCCGCGCGAACCCGGGCAGCCTGAACTTCGCGACCTCGGGCATGGCGTCCCGCCTGACGGTCGAGATGTTCCGGGCCATGGCCGGCGGGCTTGAACTGGAGATGGTGCAGTATCGCGGCGGCGCGCCGGCGCGGACGGATCTGCTCGCGGGGCGTATCCAGCTCGTCATCGAGCAGGTGCCCTCCTTCCTCGAGGATTTCCGCTCGGGGCGGCTCATCCCGCTCGCGGTGGGCACCAAGCGCCGCTTCGCCCTGCTGCCGGATGTGCCGACCATGGAGGAGGCCGGCCTGCCCGGCTACGAAGCCAATGCCTGGATGGGCTATGGCGCGCCCACCGGCACGCCGATCGAGATCCGCCGGCGCCTCGCGACGGAGATCGACCGCATCGTGAAGACGCGCGAGGTCCAGGAGCGTCTCGCTTCCTGGGGATCGGAACCGCTGGGCGGCACGCCCGAGGACATGGACCGCATGCTCGCCGAAGACCGCGAGCGCTGGGGCCGCGTGGTGCAGATGGCGAGGATCGAGAAGGAGTAGCTACTCCGCCGCCTTCGCCACCCGCGCATTGTGCTGGCCGAGCCGCGGCGCGGCGCTCTTCACCCTTGGGCGCTCGCCGTCGAAGGAGAGCGGCAGGGCGACCAGCGAGAAATCCTCGCCGGGCACGGTCTGCACCATCTCCAGCGCCTGGACCTGCGGTTCCTCCAGCACTTCGGGGATGGCGTTGACCGGGGCGCAGGGAATACCGGTGCGCTGGAGGCGTTGCAGCCAGTCGGCGCGGCTGCTGCCCTTCATGATCGCGGCGATCAGCGGCAGTAGCGTCTTCTGGTTCACCAGCCGCTGCCGGTTCTTCGCGAAGCGTTCATCCGTGACCCATTCCGGGTGGCCAAGCTCACCCGCGAAGCGCGCGAAGAGCCGGTCATTGCCGCAGCAGACCAGGATCGGCCCGTCCGCCGCATCGAAGGCCTGGTAGGGTACGAAGTTCGGATGGCCGGAGGCGTGGCGCTCCGTCATCTTCCCCGTGTTCACATAGCTGCTGATCTTCTGCCCGGCCCAGAGCAGCGCGGTTTCCAGCAGCGAGGTGTTCACCACCCCGCCGCGCCCGGTCCGGTGCCGCCGTTCCAGCAGCGCGAGCGCCCCCATGACGGTCCACATCCCCGTGCCCTGATCGACGACCGATGCCCCCATGCGCACGGGCGGCCCGCCCGGTTCGCCGGTGATCGACGACAGCCCGCCGAAGGCCTGCAGCAGCGGTTCGTAGCCGGGCCGCAGCTTCTCGGGCCCGACATGACCGAAGGCGCCCATGGCGCAGTAGATCAGGCGCGGATGGCGTGCCGTGACCTCCTCCGGTCCGATACCGAGGCTCTCGGCCACGCCGGGGCGGAGATTGTGAAGCATGATGTCCGCGGTCTCGAGCAGCGCATGCAGTGCCTCGACGCCCTCGGGCGATTTCAGGTCGAGCGTGACCGACTGCTTGCCGCGGTTGAATTCGTGGAAGTTCAGCGCGTCGCCATGGCGGAAGGCGGGACCCATCTGGCGGGCATCGTCGCCGCCCTCTGGCTTCTCGACCTTGATCACTTCGGCACCGAGATCGGCGAAGATCGCCCCGGCGAAGGGGCCGGACAGCACCTGGCCGAGCTCGACCACGCGCAGCCCTGCGAGGACACCCTCGGTCATTGCAGTTCGATCCCTGCCGCCGTCACCAGTCGCTTCCACTTGTCGATCTCCGCGGCCTGGAAATTGGCCAGGTCCTCGGGGCTGCCGGGGCGCAGCACCATGCCGTTCGCGGTCAGGCGTGCGGCGATGTCCGGCTTCGCCATGGCGGCGTTGATCAACTCGTTCATGCGCAGCACGATCGGCGCCGGCGTGCCGGCGGGCGCATAGACGGCATTCCAGGACAGCATCTCGTAGCCGGGGAAGCCCTGTTCCTCGACGGTCGGCACGTCGGGCAGCATCGCGACGCGCTGCCGGCTGGTCACGCCGATCGCCCGCACGCGGCCCTCGCGCGCATGCGGGGCCGAGGTCGTTGCATCGACGAACATGACCTGCGCGACGCCGCCGATGACATCGGTGATGCCGAGCGGGTTCGACCGGTAGGTGACGTTCACCATGTCCACATTCGCCATGGACTTGAACATCTCCCCCGCGACGCGGGAGGAAGCGGAGCCCGAGGCGAAGTTCAGCCGACCCGGATTGGCGCGCGCATAGGCGACGAGGTCCTGCATGGACCGGATCGGCAGGTCATTGTTCACCACAACCAGCAGCACGCCGACGCCGATGAGCGCGACGGGCGCGAAGTCGTTCACCGGGTCGTAGGGCAGGCGGCGGAACAGCGCCGGGTTCGACCCATGCGTGGTGTTGGCGGTGAAGAGGAAGGTGTAGCCATCCGGCCGCGACCGGGCCACGGCCTCGGAGGCGATGAAGCCGTTCGCGCCGCCACGATTGTCCACCACGATGGGCTGGCCGAGGTCCGCCGCGATCGGTTCGGTCAGCAGCCGCGTGGTGACGTCGGTGCCGCTGCC
The DNA here is from genome assembly GCF_019430885.1 of Roseomonas alba. Taxonomy (GTDB): domain Bacteria; phylum Pseudomonadota; class Alphaproteobacteria; order Acetobacterales; family Acetobacteraceae; genus Neoroseomonas; species Neoroseomonas alba. The sequence continues at coordinate 192,162 of NZ_JAHYBZ010000002.1, forward strand.
CGCGGGAAAGGCGACGATGGCGCGGATCGGGCGGTCGGGCCAGGCGCCCTGGGCCGCGGCGAGACGGGGCAGGGCAGGGGCGGCGGCAAGCGCGGACAGGGCCGCACGCCGACCGATCGGTCGGGTCATGGATGCATCCTCCGTTCGGGCGCCCTCTGGCGGGGGCCGGGCCACGACCGCATACTCGGCCGCACAGCAACAGCGTCCATGCCGTGGCCGTGCCCGTCAATCGGCCCGAAGGCATGGCAGGGGAAACGCCATGTCCGACCTGCCGAAGCACGTGCATTTTCACGAGGAAGGTCCGCGCGAGGGCTTCCAGATCGAGCGCGGCGGCTTTTCCCTGGCCGATCGGGCGGCGCTGGTTGATGCCCTGTCGGAGACGGGGCTGGAGGAGATCCAGGTCACCTCCTTCGTCTCCCCCAAGGCCGTGCCGCAGATGGCGGATGCCGAGGCGCTGTTCGCCGCCATCCGCCGCAAGCCGGGGGTGCGCTATGACGCGGTCTGGCTGAACGAGCGTGGCTACGACCGCGCCCGCGCCTGCCCCGGTGTGGATATCGGTGGGCGCATCGCGCTCTATGCCTCGGATGCCTTCGCGCTGCGCAACAACAACTGCACGGCGGCGGTGATGCGGGAGCGGGTGAATGCCTGGCTCGACCGCTACGAGGCCGATGGCGTGCCGATCGAACGCGCCCTGGTCATGGCTGCCTTCGGCTGCAATTTCGAGGGCGAGATCCCGCCCGAGCGCGCCGTGGGAGAGTTGGTCTGGGCGTACCGCGTCTGTCGGGACCGCGGCCTCGCGCTGCCACGGCTCTACTTGGCGGACACCATGGGCTGGGCCAATCCGCAGGCGATCCGCCGCGCCGTCGGCCTGCTGCGCGACGCGCTGCCCGAGGCCGAGATCGGCCTGCACCTGCACGACACGCGCGGCCTCGGCGCCGCCAATGTCCTGGCGGCGCTGGAGATGGGCATCAGCCATTTCGATAGCGCGGTGGCCGGGCTCGGCGGCTGTCCCTTCGCCGGGCATGGCGACAGCAGGGGCGCGGGGAACATCTGCACCGAGGACATGGTGTTCCTGTGCCACGAGATGGGCATCGGGACGGGGATCGACCTCGAAGCCCTGGTCGAGGCGGCGCGCCTCGCCGAGCGCATCATCGGCCGGCCGCTCGCCGGCCGGCTGATGCATGCGGGCACGCTCGCCGCCTATCGCGGGCGGCGCGCCGCGGCGTGACTACTTCAGCGTCGCGAGGTAGGCGATCAGGTCGTTGATCTGCGTCTCGTTGCGGATGCCGGGGAAGGACATGCTGCCGCGCGGGATGACGGATTTCGGGTTGTGGATGTAGGCGCGCAGGCGGTCCTCGTTCCATTCCAACCCGCCTTCGGCGAGTTCGCGGAGATTGGCGGAGTAGCGGAAGCCTTCGATGGAGCCGGCCTTGCGGCCGACGATGCCGAACAGGTTCGGACCGACGCCGTTGCGGCCGCCCTGGTCGGCCGTGTGGCAGGCGCGGCACTGGTTGAAGACGCGCTGGCCGGCTTCGGCATTGCCTTCCTCGGCGAACGCCATCCCCGGTATCGCCGCGCCCATGGCCAGCACCGCCGTCAGCATCATCCGTCGCATCCGCAGATCCTTCCCCTTTGGTTCGTCGGGCCTCCGGCCCGGTGATGCATGGATTGTGCCGAAGTGCGGCGCTTTGCGATATGGCAAGGCGGGGTGGGGCAGCATGGCCGATGTTGTCTTGAGCCTGCCGCGCAAGGGGCTTATGGGCGGATGTGCGGCTTGATGCGCGTCAAGGCGCGGGACGCCGGTCCGGGCCATGAGGCCGGATGCGGCGCCCTGCGGCCCCGCCCCGCCGCGGAGGTACGCGATGGACTATGAGGCCTTTTTCCGTTCCGAGCTCGACACGCTGCAGCGTGAGGGACGGTATCGCGTCTTCGCCGACATCGAACGCCAGGCCGGGCGCTACCCGCACGCCATCCGCCATGATGCGGGCACGGCCCGTGAGGTCACCGTCTGGTGCTCCAACGACTATCTCGGCATGGGGCAGCATCCGAAGGTGCTGGCCGCGATGCATGCCGCGCTCGATCGCCACGGGGCGGGCGCAGGTGGCACGCGCAACATCTCCGGCACCAATCATGAGCATGTCCTGCTGGAACGCGCGCTCGCCGACCTGCACGGGACGGAATCCGCGCTGCTGTTCAATTCCGGCTACATGTCGAACTGGGCGTCGTTGTCGACGCTCGCCTCGCGCATCCCGGGCTGCGTCATCGTCTCGGACGAGATGAACCATGCTTCGATGATCGAGGGCATGCGCCATTCCAAGGCCCACCGGCACCTGTTCCGCCACAACGACGTCGCCGACCTGCGGCGCGTCCTGGCCGAATTGCCGCGCGAGACGCCGAAGCTGGTCGCCTTCGAGAGCGTCTATTCCATGGATGGCGACATCGCCCCGATTGCGGATATCTGCGACGTGGCCGACGCGTTCGGCGCCATGACCTATTGCGACGAGGTGCATGGCGTCGGCCTCTACGGCCCGACCGGCGGCGGGGTGACGGAACGCGACGGCGTGGCGCATCGCCTGACGGTCATCGAGGGCACGCTTGCCAAGGCTTTTGGCGTGATCGGCGGCTACATCGCCGGGTCTGCGGCGATGGTGGATTTCGTGCGGTCCTATGCCTCGGGCTTCATCTTCTCGACCGCGCTGCCGCCGGCGATCGCGGCGGGGGCGCGGGCGGCGATCGAGCATCTGCGGGACAGCCGCGCCGAACGCGACCGGCTGCACGAGCGCGCGGCGACGCTGCGGCGGCGGCTGGACGCGATCGCCGTGCCGCATCTGCCGAATCCGAGCCACATCGTGCCGGTCATGGTCTACGACCCGGTGCTGTGCAAGACGATCAGCGACATCCTGCTGGACGAGCACGGCATCTACGTCCAGCCGATCAACTATCCGACCGTGCCGCGCGGCACCGAACGCCTGCGCATCACGCCATCCCCGGTGCACAGCGACGCCGACATGGATCGGCTGGTGGCCGCGCTGGAACAGGTCTGGGCGCGGTTCAGCCTGAAGCGCGCCGCCTGAACGGGGTAGCCCGCCGCAGCGGCCGACTTCAGATTACCATGGAGTAACGTGCCGGGATTCGTGCTATCGCGCCGCCGCCTCATCAGGAGACGGCATGCCCATGCAGCGTGAAGCCCTCGCAACATCTCCGGTCCGGCTGGGCCTTGTTGCCCAGCTCATCTTCGGGTCGCGCTGGCTGCAGTTTCCTCTCTATGTCGGACTGATCGTCGCGCAGGCGGTCTATGTGTTCCTGTTCCTCAAGGAGCTCTGGCACCTCGTCGCCCATGCCGGAGACTTCTCGGAACAGCAGATCATGCTGGTGGTGCTCGGGCTGATAGACGTGGTGATGATCTCGAACCTGCTGGTGATGGTCATCGTCGGCGGCTACGAGACCTTCGTCTCCCGCCTGCGGCTGCAGGGGCATCCGGACCAGCCGGAATGGCTGAGCCACGTGAATGCCGGCGTGCTGAAGGTGAAGCTGGCGATGGCGATCATCGGCATCTCCTCGATCCACCTGCTGCGCACCTTCATCGAGGCAAGTCGGATCGGCCTGCCGAACGCCTCCGTCACGGCGGAATCGGTGATGTGGCAGACCATCATCCACATGGCCTTCATCGTCTCGGCCATTGGCATTGCCTATGTGGACCGGCTGACCCAGGCCAAGCACTGATACCCAACGGCCCTGTTCGGGCCGCCGGTATGCGCCTTTTTCGTGCCCTCAGACGCCGGTCGCTAACTTTCGGTCTGCCTGGCGTCGTGCCGAAGGCACGTCTCCGGCGTAGCGCCGGCGGGCCGCATTCGCGGCCCCGGCTCTTCGGGCCGCAGATCGGAACTTGGTTGCCCCCGGTATGAGCCTGCCGGCCGCTTCGAGGCACTTGGCCTAGGGTGCCTCGAGCAGCCTGCGATACAGGTGCCAGGTGGCGTGCCCCAGGATGGGCATGACCACCGCCAGCCCAACGAAAAGCGGCAGACAGCCCAGCACGAAGCCCGCCAGCACCATCAGTCCCCAGGCCAGCATGGTGCCGGGGTTTGCCATCACGGCACGGAGCGAGGTTGCGACCGCCTCACCGACCCCGGCCTGGCGGTCCAGCATCAGCGGGAAGGCGACGACCGAGATCGCCAGCACCACCGCCGCGAAGACCAGCCCGACCGCATTGCCGGCCAGGATCATCCAGCGCCCTTCCGGCGTGTCGATCACGTCGCGCAGCAGGGCGCCGAGGCTCGCATGGCGCATGGCGGGGAAGGCAGCGTCGTAGATCGCCTGGGCTACCAGCAGCCAGGCGACGAAGATGCCCACCAACACCATGCCGAGGGCGAGCACGGAGAGGATGGCCGGCGAGCGCAGCACCTTGATGGCGTCGAGCCAGCTCGTCGCCTCGCCGGCCTCCCGCCGGCGGCTGATCTCGTACAGGCCGATCGCGCCGACAGGCCCGAGCAGGGCGAAACCCATCACCAGCGGATAGATCAGGTGAAAGGCGTTGCCGCCCCACGCGAGCCGCGCAGCCAGCAGCCCGACCACCGGATAGATCAGGGCGAGGAAGACGAGCTGCGTCGGGGTGGCGAGGAAATCGTCGACGCCGCGGGACAGCGCCTCCCGCAGATCGGCGAGGCCGATGCGGCGGATGGCGGGCGGCGCCTGCGCGCCAGCGCCGTGATGGGCGATGGAATGGGCCATGTGGGTCCTCCCTGACCTTGGCGGCCCGGAGACCTTCGCCGGCAGGCACCTGGCGGGCCTCCGTCCGGCTGGGAAGATGGGACGCCAGGCGCATGGCCCGGCATCAAGTCCCCGTGATCAGGCCGCGAGCGGCGGCCGGCCGCGGATGAAATCCGATCCGCGCTCGGCGATCATCATCGTCGTGGCGTAGGTGTTCGACGAGGTCATGGACGGCATGACCGAGGCATCGATCACCCGCAGCGCCTCCAGCCCATGCACCTGGAGCCGGTCGTTCACCACGGCGGTGGTGTCCGTCTCCGGCCCCATCCGGCAGGTGCCGATCAGGTGATAGGTGGTCGAGCCGTTGCGATAGGCGAAGTCGAGCAGCTCATCGTCGCTCTGCGTGTTCACGCCGGGCAGGACTTCGGCGGCCAGCAGGCGCTGCATGGGCGCGGTGTTCAGCAGGCGGCGGATCAGCCGGATGCCGCCGAGATGGACGCGGCGATCCATCTCGTTGCTCAGGTAGTTCGGCTGGATCTCGGGATCGTCGAAGACATCGGCGGTCTTGGCGCGGACCCAACCGATGCTCTCCGGGCGATGCTGCCAGGCGCCTGCCGTGCAGCCGGGATAGTCGTCGAGGACATAGACCTTGCCCTCGGCATAGGAGCCCGGGGTGAAGACGCCCTGCAGGTCAGGCTCGTCCAGCCCTTCGAAGGACTTCCAGAAGATGTGCACATGGGACGGTGCGGTCGCGAGGATCGACGGCTTGCCCGCCGCCCAGCGTGCCACTTGCTTCACCAGGTTGAAGCCCTTGGCGAGCTGGTTCAGCGTCTCCACGCCATCCTTCGCGCGCATGACGATGCGCGAGGCATAGTGGTCGCGGAAATTCTCGCCCACCGGCAATTCGTGGAAGACCGGTACGCCGATGCGCGCCAGCGTCGAGGCCGGCCCGATGCCCGAGACTTGCAGCAGCCGCGCGGTATTCGCTGTGCCGGCCGAGACGATCACCTCGCGCCGCGCGCGCACCTCGACCGGCGTGCCGCCGCGTTCCGTGAGGTAGCGGACGCCGACCGCGCGCTTGCCCTCGAAGACGATACCGCAGGCGCGCGCATTGGTGCGGACCTCGAGTTCCTTGCGCGCCATGGCGGGCTTGAGGAAGGCGCGCGCCGCGGAGACGCGCCAGCCCTTCTGGATGCCGCGCTGGAAGTAGCCGACGCCCGCCTGGTCTCCGGAATTGTAGTCCGGGTTCCGCGGCAGGCCGGCCTCGACGCAGCCCTCGATGAAGGCTTCCGACAGCGGATGGATCCAGTCCATGTCGGTGACGGGCAGCGACCCGCCCTTGCCGCGCCGGTCGTCGCGGCCGAAGCCGATGCGCTTCTCGGTGCGCATGTAGTAGGGCAGGCAGTCGTCATAGCCCCAGCCGCGATTACCGCGCTGCGCCCAGGAATTCAGGTCGCCCGGCTGGCCGCGGTTGTAGATCATGCCGTTGACGGAAGAAGACCCGCCCAGCGTGCGGCCCTGCGTCGTCGCGATGGCGCGCCCGCCGGTGCGTTCGGTCGGCGCCGTCTTGAACTGCCAGGTCACGGACGGATCGACCAGCGTCTTGATGAAGCCCGCCGGGATGTGAATCCATGGATTGCTGTCGGGTGGGCCGGCTTCCAGGACGCAGACGGTGACACCCGGATCCTCGGTCAGGCGCGCGGCGAGGATCGATCCGGCGGCACCGGCGCCGACGATGACGTAGTCGAAGGTGTCGGCCATGGCGGGCGGACGGCTCCTGTGGTTTTCTCCCGGCCCAGCCTAGGCGGCCACGCGGTGCGCCGCCAGACTGTGGCTCGGTATCCGCCTATCCCCGGAGGGAATGCATGTCCAAGACCGCTCTCGTCGTCAGCGCCCATTCGGCCGATTTCGTCTGGCGCTGCGGCGGCGCCATCGCGCTGCACGCCGAGCAGGGCTTCAAGGTCACGGTGATCTGCCTGTCCTATGGCGAGCGCGGCGAATCGGCGAAGCTGTGGCGCGTGCCGGGCATGACGCTGGATCGCGTGAAGGCGGGGCGCGAGGCGGAAGCGAAGAAGGCCGCCGAGGTGCTCGGCGTGCACGACATCCAGTTCTGGGACCTCGGCGACTATCCGATCGACCTGACCAAGGACGCCTTCTTCCGCCTGGTCGATGTCTATCGCGACATCCACCCCGCCTTCATGCTGACCCACAGCAAGGAGGACATCTACAACCACGACCACCCGGCGGTGACCGACTTCGCGCAGCATGCGCGCATCACGGCCCAGGCGCATGGGCACAATCCGGGGCAGAAGGTGCTGGGTGCGCCGCCGGTCTTCCTGTTCGAGCCGCACCAGCCGGAACAGTGCAACTGGAAGCCCGACATGCTGCTCGACATCGGCAGCGTCTGGACGAAGAAGCGCGCGGCGATCGAGTGCATGGAGGGGCAGGAGCACCTCTGGGAATACTACACCCGCGTCGCGCAGCAGCGGGGCGCGCAGGCGGCGCGCAACTCCGACAAGAAGATCACCTGGGGCGAGGGCTTCCAGTCCGTCTTCCCGCATGTCGTGGAGAGCCTCGCGTGAGCTTCGCCGCGCCGCCGCGCCGCGCCGGCTGGATCGAGCGCCCCGATGCGCGCATCCGCTATGAGGTGACGGGGTCCGGCCCCGCCATCGTCTTCGCGCATGGGCTCGGGGGCTGTCTGTTCTCCTGGTGGCAGCAGGTGGCGCATTTCGCGACGCGCTACACCTGCGTCGCCTTCTCGCATCGTGGCTTCTTTCCTTCCACCGCGCCGGCGGGCGGCCCCGATCCGGCGGAGTACGCCGGCGATGTCGCGGCGCTGGTGGATGAGCTGAAGCTCGGCGACATCCGCATGGTCTGCCAGTCGATGGGCGGCTGGTCTGGCGTGGAATATGCGCTGCTGCGCCCGGGCCGGGTGAAGGCGCTGGTGCTGGCGGCGACGACGGGCACGCTCGACCCGCGCCAGATGCGCGAGCCGGAACGCGGCCGGCTCGCGGCCTGGAGCAAGGAGAGTGCCGAGATCCGGTCGGATCTGCTGACGCGCAACATCCTGCCCGCGACCGGTGCCCGCATGGCCGAGGAACAACCGGCACTGTTCCACATCTATACCCAGATCAACGGCCTGACGCAGGGCTTCGATCGGGAGGCCGTGCGCGCCAGGCTGCACGCCACGCGCAACCGGCCGCCCGAGGCCTTCGCGGCCGCGCAGACCCCGACGCTGTTCGTGGCGTCGGAAGAAGATGTGGTCGCGACTCCCTTCGCGCCTCAAGCCATGGCGCCGGCAATCCCCGGCGCCCGCGTCGCGTCGCTGCCCAAGGCCGGGCATTCCGGTCACTTCGAACGCGCCGCGACCTTCAACACGCTGGTCGAGGACTTCTTCGCCGAGGTCGGCGCATGACCCGGCGCGCCCTGACGGCTGCCTTCGGCGACTATCCGCACACCGCCGCGCTGCCGGCGTCCGATCTGATCCAGCTTGACCGCATCCCGGTGACGCCGATCAGCAAGGCCTTCGCGCCGATGGTGCGGGAACTGCGCTACGACGTGTCGGAGATGGCCATCGCCACCTTCCTGATGGCGAAGGAAGCGGGCGTGCCCATCACCCTGTTGCCGGTGGTGATGGCCAGGCGTTTCCAGGAAGGCGCGCTGCTGTGCCGTGCCGACCGGGGTATCCGGGGCCCCATCGATCTGCCTGGCATGCGCGTCGGCGTGCGTGCCTATAGCCAGACCACCGGCATGTGGATCCGCGGCGTGCTGTCCGACAGCTTCGGCATCACGCCCGACGCCATCGCCTGGACGACCTTCGAGGACGCCCACGTCCCGAGCTTCCGCGACCCCGCCTTCTGCTCGCGGGCGCCGGCCGGGTCCGACATGACGGCGATGCTGCGCGAGGGTGCGCTCGATGCGGCGATCTTCGGCAACGACCTGCCCGAGGGCTTCGTGCCGGTCTTCCCCGATGTCGCCGCCGCCGCGCGCGACTTCGAGGCGCGCTACGGCTTCGAGCCGGTGAACCATATGCTGGTGGTGCGGTCCGAACTGGCGCGCGATGCCACGCTGGCGGCGGAACTGCTGCGGATCTTCGGCGCGGTGGCGACGACGCGGGAGGCGCTGGACCCGGCGATCGCGCTGGCCGGGCGCTGGTGCGCGGCGCAGGGGCTGATCGCACGACCGCTGACGGCAGAAGAGGTCTGGGCCTGAGACTGTGGAACCGAGAGGGGCTTTGCCCCTCTCGGGCTCTCCCCACCAAAGGCCGAAGGGCCTTTGGAAACCTCAACTTGGCACCGGGCCCTTCGGGCAGAATGGCGCCGAGATCCGCTCTTGTGCTCGTCGGGTATTTGGAGGGGGCGGCACGGCCGTCGCGCCCAGCGCCAATAGATTGCGTTCCAAGTGCTCCAAGCACTTGGCAGGGTGGTTTGGAGGGGCGGCGCCCCTCCAATGACCCTACTGCCGCGGCAATTCCCCCGTTCAGCCGATCTTCCCTGACTACCGATCGCCCCCGGTCCGCAGCAGGAAGTTCAGCAGCACGGGGTTGAAGCGCTCCGGCTGCTCGACGGTGAAGGCGTGGCCGCCTTCCGGCGTCAGCCAGAATTCGGCGTTCGGCAAGGCGTCCGCCAACACCTGCGACGCGGTCCACGGCACCAGCAGATCGTCGCGCGAGGCCGCCACCAGCACCGGCGCGGTGATGCGCGCCAGGTCGGGCCGCGCATCGAAGGCACGCAGCGCGCCGATGCGCTTCAGCAGCGTCTCTGCCCCCTGGAAATGCGCGGTGCCATGCGCGATTTCGGCGGTGATGCGATCATGGTTCGCGGACAGGAAGGGCGCGGTGTGCAGAAACAGCGGCTGGGCGGCGACATAGGCCGCCGGACCCTGCGCGTTCAGGATGCCGATGCGGATGTCGAAGCAGCGCTCCGAATGACGATCGACCTTCGCCCAGGCATTCACCGCGACCAGGCGATCCAGTCGCGTGGGATGCCGCCGGGCAAGTTCCAACCCTACCAACCCGCCCAGCGCATGGCCCAGCAGATGGGCCCGCGCGATGCCGGCGGCGTCCAGCACCTCGATCACATCGTCGGCCATGTGGGCGATGCTGTAGTCGTCGGGCAGCGGGCCGGCATTGGCACCCGTGCCGCGATGATCGAAGGCGACGACGCGGAAGTGCTCCTCCAGCGCCGCGCGCTGCGGCGCCCAGAAGGCCGCCGCGCCGCCGAGACCCGCCGAGAGGACGATCGCGGTCTCGCCCGAGCCGCTGACGGTGAACTTCACGTCGCGATATGGGCGACGGTGGCGATCTCGACCAGCGCCTCGGGCTTCACCAGGCCGCACTGGATGCAGTAGCGCGCCGGCTTGTCGCCCGGGAAATACTCCGCATAGACGCTGTTGAGCGGCGCGTAGTTCGCCCAGTCGGTCAGGAATATGTGGTTCATCACCACATCGGCCATGGTGCCGCCGGCGGCCTCGACCACCGCCTTGATGCTTTCCAGCACGTGGCGCGTCTGGGCGGCGGCATCGCCCGGGTGGACGACGTTGTTCGTGGCATCAAGCGGCAGCGTGCCCGCGACATAGAGCACGCCATCCGCAATGGCGCCGGGGGAATAGGGCGCGAGCGGCGTGCCGGATCCCGCGGGGATGACAGGCTTGAAGGGCATGGATGCGTCCTTGGCTGTGCCGCCTGGGGGCAAGCAAGCGGCACGCCAGGACTGAGACGGTTTGAAAGATCCAACATCGGCCGGCACACCCATCCGGCCACCCATTCAAGGATGCTGACGTGGGGGCCGTGTTGGGGTGCGGGCCGGTGCGGGACACGGAAATGCGCCGATTGGCGCATTTCCAATCAAGACGGCCGCTCAGATGGACAGGACGATCTTTCCGAAGTGCTTGTTGGCCTTCATGTGGCCCAGCGCCTCGACCACCAGGTCCAGCGGGAAGACGCGGTCGATCGGGATGCTGAATTTTCCGTGCTCGACCGCATGCCAAAGGTCGCGGCGCATGGCGTCGTATTCGACGCGGATCTCCTCGCGGGTCCGGGTGCGGTGGGTGACGCCGATATAGGCGATGCGGCGATTGGCGTGCAGATCGAAGTCGAACTCGCCCTTCGACCCGCCGAGCCGCCCGACATTGACGATGCGCCCCGTGATGGCCGTGCAGCGCATCGCCGCGTTGATGGTGGGGCCGCTGATCTGGTCGATCACCAGATCCACACCCTTGCCGCCCGTCGCGGCGAGCACCTGGTCGGCCCAATCGGCATCGCGCGTATTCACCGCGACATCGGCGCCGTGGTCCTTCAGCTTCGCCCGGCGTTCCGCATCGGTCGAGGTACCGACGACCAGCGAGGCCCCCATGAACTTCGCGATCTGCAGTCCCATGATCCCGACGCCGGAGGACGCGCCGAGGATCATCACGCTCTCGCCCTTGGCGACGCGCCCATTCGTCACGATCGCGTCGTGCATCGTCGCGAGCGCGATGGGCAGTGTCGCCGCTTCCTCCCAGGAGAGGTTGCGGTCGGGCACTTTCTGCACCCGGCCCATGTCCGCCACGGCGTATTCGGCATAGCCGCCGGCGCCAGATGCGGTGACGCGGTCACCCACCTTCACGCCATGCACGAAGCTGCCGACCGCGGCGACCTCACCGGCGAAGTCGAGGCCGAGGATCGTCCCCGGCCCACCCATCGACCCGTGCGAATGCCCGGCCGCGACGGCAAGGTCCGCCCGGTTCAGCGTGGCGGCGCGCACGCGCACCAGCACTTCCTCCGGTCCCGGGGCCGGGCGCGGCACATCCTGCACCCAGACCCCATCGGCAGTGACGACTGCCGCACGCATCAACTCGGTCATGTCCGCTTCATCCCCTAGCACCGCGCAGGCCCTGCAGACGGATCAGGCCGTCCGGGACCGCACTCAGACCTTGGATGGAGGCGCTGACGCCGTGCAGCGTCAAGGGCTGCCAGAGGTTAATGTAGGGACGATCGGCCAGATACATCCGCGCCGCGCGGTCATAGGCCGCGGCGCGCACCGCCGGATCGACGGAACGGCGCGCCTCGGTCAGCGCGGCATCGACGTCCCGGTTGCAGTAACGGCCGCCGTTCAGCGGCACGCCACAGGCATAGAAGGCGTAGAGATTGCCGTCGAGATCGACGCGGCCGGACCACTGGATCATCAGCGCCTCGAAATCGCCGGCGGTCCACTGGTTCAGCAGGGTGGCTGTCTCGATCTGCTGGATCTCGATGTCGATGCCCGCCTCGGCGGCCATGGCCTGGATGACTTCCGACGCCTGGATGTAGTCCGTGGTGTTGGGCACCGAGAGCTTGATCTTCACGCGGTCGTGCCCCGACGCGCGCAGCAGGGCGCGGGCGCGCGCGACGTCGCGCTGGGGCATCGGGACCGAGCGCGCATAGAAGGGATGATTGGGCGGCACGGCCTGGTTGGCGGGGACCCAGAGCCCCTCGAAGGCCACGTTCACCAGGGCCTGGCGGTCGATGGACAGTTCCAGCGCCTCCCGCACCCGCGCATCCTGGCCGAGCGGCGTCTGTGACCGCGCGCCATTCGCCACGTTGATGACGAGATAGAAGGTCGCGAGGGACGGTGCCTGCACGACGCGCACGCGTTGGTCGCGCCGGATCTCTGCGACGTCTGAGGGGCTGACGCGCTCCATGATGTCGAGCGCGCCGGCGCGCAGATTGGCCAGGCGCACCGTCGCATCAGGGATCGGCCGGTAGGTGACGCGATCGATATGGATATTGGAGCGGTCCCAATAGCCGTCGAAACGCTCGAGCTCCATGCGGTCCTGCGGAATGCGGCGGGTCAGGCGGAAGGGGCCGGCGCAGGCGGGTTCGCGCTGGAAGTCGGCGCCGGTCACCTGCGCCTGGCGCGGCGAGACCAGCATGCCGGCGCGATCCGCCAGCGCGGCGAGCAGCGGTGCGAAGGGATCGGACAGGCGGAGCGTGACTTCCATCGGGCCGGTCGCGACGACCTCCGTCACCGGCCCCATCTCCGCCTTGCGGGTGGAGCCCGGGGTCTGGAGATGGCGGCGCAGGCCGATGGCGGCGGCTTCCCCGGTCAGGGGCTCGCCATCGTGGAATCGGACGCCCTCGCGCAGGGTGAAGGTCAGGGCGCGACCGTCGTCGCTCCAGCGCCAGGCGGTGGCGAGCTGGGGCACGATCTCCAGGCGCTCATTGATGTCGACCAGCTTGTCGCACATGGCGGCGAAGACCTGGCGGCCTGCGACGGTGCGCGAGAGGGTCGGGTCCAGGACATCGGGATCGGAGTTCAGGCCGATGCGCAGATGCTGCGCGGCGGCGGGGCTGGCGAGGCCTGCGAGGACCAGCAGGGCGGCGAAACGGCGCATGGGCGGCTCCTTTCGGATGCGTGATCGCCCTCAGTGTTTCCTGCGTCATGGGAACGCGCAATGCGCCCTTCGTCGGATGGGCCGTCGCTTCGCGCCAGCACGCCTTGGTGGCCGTCAGAAGAATGAGGGGGGGGCCGGGGGAGTTCTCTCCCCCGGGGCCTGTCCTATTCCCCGGGCGCCCGGTGGATCGGATCGACCCACAGCACTGTTTCGGGCTTCTCCACCGGCTCGATATCGATGTTGATCGCCACCGCCTCATTGTCGGAACGGACGAGGACGCATTCCAGCGTCTCGTCGGCCGAGGCGTTGATCTCCTGGTGCGGCACGTAGGGCGGCACGTAGATGAAGTCGCCCGGCCCGGCCTCGGCGACGAATTCGAGCTTTTCGCCCCAGCGCATGCGGGCCTTGCCCTTCACCACGTAGATGACGCTTTCGAGGTGCCCGTGGTGATGGGCGCCGGTCTTGGCATCGGGGTGGATGTGGACGGTGCCGGCCCAGATCTTCTGCGCGCCGACGCGGGCGGCATTGATGGCGGCGGCGCGGTTCATGCCGGGCGTCTGGGCGGTGTTGGCGTCCAGGCTGTTGCCCGGGATGACGCGGACGCCGCTGTGCTTCCAGCCGTCATCGGGGATGGAGGCATGGTCGTGACCGTCATGCGGCATGGTGCTGGCTCCTCTGCTGGCCGCAGGGAAACGCCAGGACATGCGTGACCGCAAGCCATTGAAGAAAATAGCGAACCCGTGCTCCCGGCCGGTAGCTGGGGAGCAGCCGGTTCTGTCATCGAAAGGCGTCGTGAAAGGGTTTGCCGCGCCGGTTCAGGCGGCGCTGCGGCCGGACAGCCAAAGCCGCGTGCGATGACAGAGCCAGAGCAACAGGGCCTGCCCGACGAACAGGGCTGCGAGGTTGGAACCGGGTCCATGCAGGACGAGCAGGCCGACCAGGCCGGCGATCGTGAGCACCAGGGCGAGATGGACCATGTGATCGAAGATCGCGAGCCCGACGGTCTTCAGCGGCCCCGCCATGGGCATCATGGGCGTGGCAAAGGCTGCGCCGACCAGCAAGGCCATCAGCACCGCGGCGAGCGTCATGCCGCCGAGGCAGCCGAGCAATGCCACGAGACGTGCGAGTTCCGGCGCCAGGGCTAGGCCCGGCGTGATCCAGCGCAGCAGTAGGAAAAGTCCGGCGAGCACGGCCGCTGCGGTGAAGGCTGCCTCGGCGGGCTCGGTCGTGCTGCGGGATTCGCCTGGGCCAAGTCGGCGCGGCAGCAATGGCCAGGGATCGACGGGTAGACGCTGGTCGGCCATGCGGAGGCTCCGATCAGTGAATGCTCTCCTTGATCTTCGCCGCAAGTGATTGCCGTGCGCCTAACACATCCCCGTGGGCTCGGAAGCTGCGCGAAAGGCCGGACCCAGACGGGAAATGCGCCGTGCGGCGCATTTCCAGACATGCACTAACCCTGGCGCGGTAGCAGCCGTTCGGCCAGCGCCGCCCACCAGGATGCGCCCACCGGCAGGATCTCGTCGTTGAAGTCGTATTTCGGGTGATGGACCATCGCGTCGGTTGCAGAGCGCCCGCCGCCGAGCATCAGGTAGGCGCCATCCTTCACGTTCAGCATGAAGGAAAAATCCTCTCCGCCCATGGTGGGCTTCGCCATCGGGATGACGCGGGCGTCGCCCTGCACGGCGCGCGCGGCATCCGCGGCGAGGCCGGTGCTGACCGGTTCGTTGATCGTGGCGGGGTAGAGACGGATGAACTTCGCATCGGCCTTCGCGCCGAACGCCGCGGCGATGCCGGTGACGGTCTCGAGGAACCGCTTCTCGAGCAGGTCTCCCACCTCCGGGGCGAACCACCGGGCCGTGCCGAGCATGCTCACCTGCTCGGGGATCACGTTGTAGGTGTGGCCACCATTGATGTGGCCGATGGTGATGACGCCGCCTTCGACCGGTTCGACATTGCGCGCGACGATGGATTGCAGCGCCTGGACAATGGCCGCGGCGATGACGATCGGGTCATTGCCGTTCTGCGGAATGGCGCCATGCGCGCCCTTGCCTGTGATGGTGACTTCCAAGTTGGCGACGGCGGCCATCACCGGACCCTCGCGCCAGGCGAAGGTGCCGGCCGGCAGGGACGGCCAGTTGTGCAGGCCGAAGACGCGCTCCATCGGGAAGCGCTCGAAGAGACCTTCCTTCACCATGACCTCGCCGCCGCCGAAATTCTCCTCGGCCGGCTGGAAGATCACATAGACGGTGCCGTCGAAGTTGCGGGTCTCGGCGAGATACTTCGCCGCGCCCAGCAGCATGGTGGTGTGCCCGTCATGGCCGCAGGCGTGCATCTTGCCGGCATTCTTGGAGGCATAGGCGAGGCCGGTCTCCTCGAGGATCGGCAGCGCATCCATGTCGGCGCGCAGGCCGATGGCACGGCCCGAGGCGGCATTGTTGCCGCGGATCACGCCAACCACGCCGGTCTTCGCGATGCCGGTGATGACCTCGTCGCAGCCGAAGGCGCGCAGCTTGTCGGCGACGATCTCGGAGGTGCGGACCTCCTCGAAGGCCAGTTCGGGGTGTTCGTGGAAATCGCGCCGCCAGGCGGTCATTTCGGCATGGAAATCGGCGATGCGGTTGTTCACGGGCATGGGTGCGGCTCCTGCTTCACGGCGCTGTGTGGCGAGGCGGGAAGGTCAGGGCAAGACCTTCTTCCAGGGGGATGGGATCGACGCCGAGGTCGTTCCGCATGGGCGTGATGTCGAAGGCCTTATCCTCGGTGAGGCGGCGGATCTCGTCGGCGCCGATGCGCGGCAGGCCGGGGATGAGGCGGGTGAGGGGTGCCAGAAGCCGCAGCGGCAGAGCCGGGATGGGCAGGATGGGCGGGGCGCGCAGGCCGGCGGCGGCGGCGACGGCGCGCAGGAAGTCGCGATAGGGTAGGGGTTCCGGGCCGGCGACGACGCGGGTGGTTGCCTCGGGCCAGTCGCGGGCGAGGGCGGCCATCAGGCAGCGCGTCACGTCAGATTGGTGGATCGGCTGGACCAGGGCGCGGCCGCCGCCGGGCAGGGGGGCAACGGGCAGGCGAGCGATCAGGGCGGCGAGGCGGCGGACGTTGTCCTCGCCTTCCGCGCCATAGATCATGGTCGGGTGCAGCATGATGCCCGCTCGGCCCGAGGCGAGCAGCGCCGCTTCCCCGGCGCGGACGCCGTTGCCATGGGCATCGGGCCATTGAGAGAACCGCCGCGTCGAGCCCATCAGCACGAAGGACGCGCCGGGTTCCGCCGCGGTGAGCAGGGCCGACGCCCAGCGCGCATGAACGGTGCTGACGACACGGTCGGCGCCGGCGAGAGCGCGCTTCAACGCCGCCGGGTCGCGCAGGTCCGCCGCGCGCAGCGCCCCGGGCAGGGCCAACGCGCGCCATTTGGCGGCATCGCGCACCACGGGGATGAAGGGGGTGCCGGCATCGGCGAGCGCGCGCGCCAGGGCGGCACCCGATCGCCCGGTGGCGCCGATCAGGGCGAGGGTCATGCTGGCTTCCCGATCCGGACATTTCGCCATGCCGCCGAGGGCAACGCGGGTGCGGCGACGGAGAAGGCGCGTGCCGCGCCGCACCGATGGATTGCGGCCCGGGGGCTCCAAGCCCCTGCCGCGGAGGTTCGGAGGAGCAGAGCCCCTCTGATCGCCCCAGGCGAATGGCGGCACGTCATCGGCAGGCCCTCCGGTATCCGAGGTCGAGGTGGAAATGATTGGCGTGCGCCACGTCGCGATCCGGCCCCAGGACGGCGGCGAAGATCCGGCAGGCGCCGTCATGGGCATCCCGCAGGAAGGCGCCGGCGGGCGTGTCCCGGCGCCAGTCGCGCAGCACGGTGACCTCCCGCCCATCGGTCAGGCGCAGCGCGGCGAGGTCGATCGCATTGGCCGTCGCGTGCTGGCTGCGCCGCGTGCCGCCCCGTACGTCCCGGCAGGCCAGGGTCCCGAGATGCATTGCCCGCGCGATACCGCTGCCGAAATGGCGCTCGGCGGCGGGTTGCAGCACCTGGCGGTCATAGATGGTCCAAGCGGCGGCCATGGCGCAGGTCAGGAGAGGCCGCGCGGGGTCGAAGCCGCCGGGCAGGCGGGTGGTGTCGTTCAGCGCGCAGTCCGGACCGGCCGAGGAGGCGGGCATGGGCGTCGCCGAGACGCCCGCGGCATGCAGTGCGGCGAAGCAGGCCTCGGGATCGCGCGCCAGGGCGCGCAGTTTCTGGCGCGTGAAGGGGCCCGTCGGCCCGGCCAGGTTGATGGGCGCGAAGGGGTTCCAGGCCTCGGGCAGGCGCGGCAGAAGCCACGCCACGCCCGCGGCGGCGGCCAGAAGCAGGACAAGGACGATCACGTGGCGCACCCATCCAATATGGGGGCGCCGGCGTCGCTGCGCGCGATCAAGGCTCCGCGCGCAGGAAGGCGAGATCGGCGCCCTGCGGTGCCTGGGTCACCTGGTCGTAGACCAGCTTGTCCCAGCCGCGCTTTGGCGCCGGCGCCGGGGTCCAGGCGGCGCGGCGCTGCGCCAGCGTCGCCTCGTCCACCAGCAGGTCGAGCGAGCGGTTCTTCACCGAAAGCCGGATGCGGTCGCCCGTCTCGACGAATTGCAGCGGACCGCCGACCGAGGCCTCGGGCGAAATGTGCAGCACGATGGTACCGAAGGCGGTGCCGGACATGCGGCAGTCGCTCATCCGCACCATGTCCTTCACGCCCTGGCGGGCGAGCTTCTTCGGAATGGGCAGATAGCCCGCTTCCGGCATGCCCGCGGGGGAACGCGGCCCGGCACCCTTCAGCACCAGGATGTCCTGCGGGGTCACGTCGAGGTCCGGGTCGTCGATGCGGTCCGACAGGTCCTTGAGGCCGTCGAAGACGAGGCAGCGCGCTTCAGTCTCGAACAGCGACGGCGTCGCGGCGCTGCGCTTGAGGATCGCGCCTTCCGGCGCCAATGACCCGAACAGCGCGACCAGGCCGCCGACCGGGGAGACCGGCTCGGCGCGGGCGCGGATGATGCGGCGGTCGACGAAATGCGACCCGTCGCCGAGGCGCTGTTCCAGCGTCCTGCCGTCGAGATCCTTCGCCGAGAGGTCGAGCAGGTCGCGCAGCTCCCACAGCAGGGCGCGCATGCCGCCGGCGCTGTGGAAGTCCTCCATATAGCCCTCGCCGGTGGGCTTCAGGTCCACCAGGACAGGGGTTTCCTCCGACAGCGCATCCAGCCGCTTGAGGTCCAGCGATAGCCCGGCGCGGCCGGCGATGGCGGCGAGATGCACGATGGCGTTGGTCGACCCGCCCAGCGACAGCAACACGCGCACCGCGTTGTCGAGGTTGCCCTGCGTCATCAGCGACAGCGGCGAGACAGGATTCTGGATCAGCCGCACGGCCTGGGCGCCGGCTTCCTCCGCGATACGGAGCCGGTCGGCATGCACGGCCGGGGCAGAGGCTGCATCCAGCGGCATGAAGCCGAGCGTCGAGGCCAGGCAGGCCATGGTCGAGGCCGTGCCCATCACCCCGCAGGTCCCGGCCGTCGTCGCAAGCTTGCCTTCCAGCGTGTTGATCTTCTCGTCGCTCACTTCCCCGGCGCGATAGCGCGCCCAGTAGCGGCGGCAATCCGTGCAGGCGGACAGGCGCTCGCCCTCGAAGGCCTGGGCCAGCATCGGGCCGACGACCAGCATGACGGACGGCGTGCCCGAGGAGATCGCGCCCATGAGCTGCGCCGGGACGGTCTTGTCGCAGCCGCCCACCAGCACCGCGGCATCCATCGGCTGATTTGCCAGCATGGTCTCGGTGTCGAGCGCCATCAGGTTGCGGTAGTGCATTGAGCAGGGCGACAGCGACGGTTCGCAGATGCTGATGGTCGGGAAGGCCATTGGCAGGCCGCCGGCCGCGAGCACGCCGCGCTTCACCGCCTCGATCAGCTCGGGGATGGTGCGGTGGCAGTTGTTGTAGTCGGACGCCGTATCCGCGATGCCCACCACCGGCTTGTCGAGCATCGCCTGGCTGTAGCCCATCGACTTCGCGAAGGACCGGCGCAGATACAATGCGAAGGCCGGGTCGCCATAGTTGGAGGCATTCCGGCCAAGGCCAACCGGACTGGCTGCTTGGCCTGGCCTCGCGTTTCGACCGGAAGAGCTTGCACCATCCATGCCTTATGTTCCCCCCACCAAGTGCGTGGTCGCTGTGGATTCGAATTCCATCAATGATTCCCACGGCTATCCGGATTCGGCGGGATAGTCATGAGTTCCCTGAACTTTACCCGCTCGGGCGCGAACTCCTTCAAGGTGGCGGAGCGATTCTCGAGTTCGCCGATGAAGCGTTCCACGTCGTCGAGATGAAGATCGTTGAAGTCCGTGAAGCTGTACCGCCACCAGCGGAGTGTCAGAAGCCTATCGATATGGGCTTCGGCGAAACGAAATCGTAACAATTTGGCTGGATTTCCACCGACGACCGCATAGGGCGATACGTCCTTTGTGACTACGGCGCCCGCAGCGATGACCGCCCCATCACCAATCCTGACGCCCGGCATGATGGTCGCGTTCGCACCGATCCAGACATCATGGCCAATCACAGGGGATGCCTTCTGCGGGTTCGGTTGCTGATTTGTAAAAGAAATTCCGATATCGTCGCAGTGAGATCTAAGAATAGAAAACGTCTTATCGTACATAAAGGAAGAAGTGGACACATAATCCAGTGTATGTCGAGGGCCGGGAATCTGCAGGCCGGCCGCTATAGAACAATATCTTCCTATGGATATATCAAGTGGAAGTGGAGACCAGGAGTATGAGAAGCTTCCGATGCAAGGAAGATTCAGGCCGATCAGTATCCCGCAGTATGGTTCTGCCGATGCCTCGGCAAGGAAGTTAACACGATCTCCCTGCTTGAAGCGCAGGCCCATTGGGTGTTTCGAGAAAAAGATCCGCCGACGAGCCAGCCACTCGATTTGATTGTGATTCAACAAGATCTGCATCTGGAATTCCGGTGCTGGAGCAGGATGGCGCGCAGTACGTGCCGGACGAGAGATGATCTCCCACGCCTTCAGGCGCTTTGAAAGGGGGATGAGGACTGCGCCAACCATTCCGGCCCGAGAGGGACGACCTCCAAGGCAACGGTGACTGGATTGCTTTGCACTCCCGGTGGAGCGGCAGCAATCCACCAAGCACAATCTGTCCTACACCACGCGATGGGATGCGACCCGGACGGGCAGTCGATGCAGGCTGATGCCGTTCGATCGGAAGCAGCGCTAGCGTAAGGACTGAGGGCGGTGGCACACGCAGCACAGCTTGTTGCCGTCAGGGTCGCGCAGATAAGCACCGTAATAGTCGGGGTGGTAGTGCGGGCGCAGGCCCGGGGCGCCTTCATCCGTGCCGCCATGGGCCAGGGCGGTGGCGTGGAAGCGGTCCACGGTGGCGCGGTCGGGGGCTTCGAAGGCGATGGTCACGCCGTTGCCGACCGTGGCGTCCTCGCGGTTGATCGGGCGAAGGATCCAGAATTGCGGTGTCGTATCCGGTCCTGCGGCATAGCCGGCATAGCCGCGCTCCAGGTCCGATTCCTGCCGCGTCACCCCCAGCTTGGCCAGCAGCGGGTCGTAGAAGGCAACGGCACGGCGGATGTCGTTGGTGCCAAGCGTGGTGTGGCTGTACATGGGCGCGGCCTCCTCCGCCGCGGCGGCACCATAGCCAAGCCGGTTTGATCCGGGTTGCGCATCGGGGCAGGGGATTGCGGTAGCGGGATACCGCCTCGATCAATCGCAGGCTGTGCTTGACTTTCCGGCCGCATGCCGCGATAAGCCCCGCCACTTCTCCAGTCATACCCTTGGAACACCGATGCTCACGAGACAGACCACCTCGCTGAAGCCGGCGGATGTGAAGAAGGCCTGGGTGTTGATCGATGCGGACGGGCTCGTGCTCGGCCGCCTCGCGACCCTGGTGGCCAACCGGCTCCGCGGCAAGCACAAGGCGCAGTTCACCCCGCATGTGGATTGCGGCGACCATGTCGTCATCATCAATGCCCGCAAGGTCCGCGTGACCGGTGCGAAGGCGGAGCAGAAGGTGTTCTACTGGCACACCGGCTACGCCGGCGGCATCAAGCAGCGCACCGTGCGCGAGCGCCTCGAGAGCAAGTACCCCGAGCGGGTCATCGAGAAGGCGGTCGAGCGCATGATCACCCGTGGCCCCCTCGGCCGCGCCCAGATGCGCAACCTGCATGTCTATGCCGGTGCCGAGCACCCGCATGCCGGCCAGACGCCCGAGGCGCTGGACGTCGCGGCGCTCAACCGGAAGAACTCCGTTCTCGTGAAGAAGGCGGCCTGAGTCCATGAGCGAGACCCGTACCCTCGCGGACCTCAAGGAGCTCGTCGCCGGCACCCCGGCGGCGCCCGAGGCCGCGATCAAGCGCGAACCCAAGCGTGACGCCCAGGGCCGCGCCTATGCCACCGGTCGCCGTAAGGACGCCGTGGCCCGCGTCTGGGTGAAGCCCGGCAAGGGCAGCATCGAGATCAACGGCAGGACGCAGTCGAAGTACTTCGCGCGTCCTGTGCTGCGCATGCTGATCACCCAGCCCTTCCTGGTGGCCGACCGCTACCAGCAGTTCGACGTGGTGTGCTCGGTGGTCGGCGGTGGCCTGTCCGGCCAGGCCGGCGCGGTGCGCCACGGCATCTCCCGTGCGCTCTGCAACTACGAGCCCGAGCTGCGCGCGATC
Organism: Roseomonas alba; assembly: GCF_019430885.1. Lineage (GTDB taxonomy): Bacteria > Pseudomonadota > Alphaproteobacteria > Acetobacterales > Acetobacteraceae > Neoroseomonas > Neoroseomonas alba. The sequence goes on from NZ_JAHYBZ010000002.1 coordinate 213,908, forward strand.
CTCAAGAAGGCCGGCTTCCTGACCCGCGACCCCCGCGTCGTGGAGCGCAAGAAGTACGGCAAGGCGAAGGCGCGACGTTCCTTCCAGTTCAGCAAGCGCTGACGCCGGCGGATCGGCGTCACGCGCCGGTCCCGCCTACGCAGGACTGTCATGCAGATGGGGTGGATCCGCGAGGGTCCGCCCCTCTTGCATTTCGGGCCGCTTTTCGCGGCACACTATCCACGCAACGGAGGTCCATATCCCATGGCCAAGACCCCCACGGTGTTCATCGACGGCGAGGCCGGCACGACCGGCCTGCAGATCCGCGAGCGGCTGGCGGCGAACCCGCATGTCGCCCTGCGTTCGATCGCGCCCGACCGCCGAAAGGACGCCGGGGCGCGCCGCGAGATGATGGAGGAGGTGGACCTCGTCATCCTCTGCCTGCCTGACGACGCGGCGAAGGAAAGCGCGGCGCTGGCCGCTTCGCTGGGCGCCAAGGCGCCGAAGCTGCTCGATGCCTCGACCGCGCATCGCGTCGATCCGACCTGGGCCTACGGCCTGGCGGAGCTGACGCCGGATCAGCCGGCGGCGATCGCGGCGGCGCAGAACGTGTCCAATCCGGGCTGCTACCCGACCGGCGCGATCCTGATGCTGCGTCCGCTGGTCGAGGCCGGGATCATGGCCGCCGACCATCCCATCACGGTCAATGCCGTGTCGGGCTACACCGGCGGCGGCAAGTCCATGGTCGCGGCCTATGAGGCCCGCACGGCGCCGGATTTCGAGATGTATGGCCTCGGCCTGCATCACAAGCACCTGCCGGAACTGCAGAAGTACTCCCTGCTGTCGCGCCGGCCGATTTTCGTCCCGGCCGTCGCGGATTATGCGCAGGGCATGCTGGACGCGATTCCGCTGCATCTCGACATGCTGGAGAAGCGTGTGACGCCGGCGGAGATCGAGGCATTGCTCGCCGCGCGCTATGCCGGCAGCGAATACGTCCGCGTCGTGCCCGCCGAGGGCAACGGCAAGATCGAGCCGCAGGCGCTGAACGGCACCAACGGGCTCGAGATCCGGGTCTTCGGGGATGCGGCGCTGGGCCAGGCGGTGCTGGTCGCGCGCTTCGACAACCTCGGCAAGGGCGCGTCGGGGGCGGCGGTGCAGAATCTCGGATTGATGCTCGGGATTCCGGTGAACGCCAGCCTGCCGGTGGCGACGCCGCACGCGGCGGAGTGAGGCGGAACCGGAGAGGGGCGTTGCCCCTCTCCACCAGCCCCCATCGGGGGGCCTGATCCGATGTCCTTCCCTCGTGCGGCGCCCCTCAGTGACCGCAATTCGGCGCCGCGACGCCGTTCACCGTGCTGTAGCGGCCATTTGACGTGACGGTGCGCACGCAGGTGCCGGACGCCGCATGCCACCAATACGCGGTCAGTCCGCGTTGGCGGGCCACGGCGAAGCCGCGCTGCTGCATCTCGCTCTCGCCAGAGGATGCCCGCGCGCCCTGAAGGTCGGCGACATTGGGCGCCGCCGGCGGCGTGACGGGCTGCACCACCGCGGGCGTGGCGACCGGCGGCGGCGCCGAGGAACCGCCGCAGGCGGCAAGGCCGAGCAGCGCGCCCAGGGCGACGCTGCCGCGCAACAGGGAGCTTACGGTCATCGTGCTTCTCCGGATCGGTGACGACGCCGCAAGGCTCCGAAACGACGGACCGCGGCGCAATCCAGGCGCCGCAGCCAGTATCCGCTTTGCGCAGCCGCGCCCCGCGCGCGGCCGCGTCAGAACGGCAGGATGATGTCGAGCAGCTCCTGCCCGGTGCGCGGCCGCTGCACGTCACTGATCGTGCCGCGCCCGCCATAGGAGATGCGCGCCTCGGCCAGCCGATCATGCCGGATCGTGTTGTCGGAGGCGATGTCCTGCGGGCGGATCACGCCGCCGATCGTGAGGTCGCGCAGCTCACTGTTCACCCGCATCTGCTGCCGGCCCATCAGCACCAGGTTCCCGTTCGGCAGCACCTGCGTCACGGTCGCGGCGACGCGCAGCGTCACCGTCTCATTGCGTCGGATCTGGCCGGTGCCGTTCACGCCGCTGGTGGAATTGGCCTCGACCAGCCGCGACGGGTCGATGCCCGCGGGGAACAGCCGACCATAGGAGGCCTGCAGGCCGAGCATCTGCGGAATGCCCATCCCCTCGCTGTTGTCGCGCGACCGGATGGTGCGGTTCTCCAGCTCGGCCTCGTCGGCGACCGAGACCAGCACGGTGACCAGGTCGCCCACCGTCGCGGCGCGCTGGTCGCGCAGGAAGGTCCGGCTGCCCGGCCGCCACAAGGAATTGTTGGCGAGCGGCGGGTCCTGCGGGTTCGGCATGGGCATGGACACCGGCCGCCAGCGCGGGTCCGAGGTTGGGTTGGTTACGCTCGCCATCTCGGGCGGGTCGCCCAGGCGGGACAGCCGCTCCGCCCCCGAACAGGCGATGGTCGCGAGCGGCATCATCATCAGCAGCAGCCTGCGCATGGTCTTCACCTCCGCGCGCTCTGGAGGGGCACGCTGCCGATCATCACGCGCACCCGGCCCGGCCCGATCGCCTCGGCCTCGACGACGCTGCGGGAGAGCAGGTTCATCACCGGGATGCGCTCGCCGCGCGCCGCGCTGTCCATGGCGCGGCCCTGCGCGGTCAGCGACAGGCCGGGCCCTTCGAGAATCATCAGCACCATCTGGTTCTTGGCGACGATCGACGGCGCCGTGAGGTCCGCCGTCATGAAGGGCAGCTCCGCCGCGATCGGGCGCCGGAGCTGCTTGCCGCGCACCTGCTCCGCGCGCTGTGCGGTGCCGGGACGCACGCGTTCGGATCGCATGCGGATCTCGCGCAGATCGCCAGGGCTGACGATGTCGCCCACGGCCAGGCGGCGCGTCGCCACCACCACCGGCACGGTGGTCAGCGCGCGGCCGGCGATGCGCCCGCGCCAGGTCGCCATGCCATCCGCGGCGACCACCAGCGTTGCCGCGAAGCGCCGCGTGCTCGGCTCGTAATGCGCCGCTTCCACCATGGCCTGCGGCAGCGCGGCGAGCGGCACGGCGGGCGGGGCGAAGCCCGGCAGTTCGAGCTCGGCCTCCGGGTCCATGCCGAGGCGCACCAGTTCTTCCCGCAGCAGGCTTTCCACCTCCTCGCGCGGGAAGGGACGGCCGGGGCGTTCGACGATGCTGCGCTCCTCGCCGGAGAGCGGCCGCCAGGCCAGGCCATGTCGCCGCGCAATGGCCGAAAGCTGCGCGGCATCGAGCATGAAGCGCCGCCCCGGCGCCGGCGCCGCGCCGATCGTCGCCGTGCCGAGATCGCCGGGATTGTCGAACAGGTCGCCGAGCCGCAGCACCGGGTCCTCGACGAGGACGAGCGGCTTCGGCGCCGGCGGAACTCCCTGCGCGCGCGCCGGCGCGGCGAGCAGCGGCAGCAGGAACAGGCCACGCCGGCGCATCAGCGGAGCCTCGTCAGGGTGGAGAGCATCTCGTCGGAGGCGGTGATGACGCGGGAGTTCATCTCATAGGCGCGCTGCGCCGTGATCAGCGCGGTGATCTCCTGCACGACGTTGACGTTGGAGGTCTCGATGAAGCCCTGCATGGTCTGGCCGTAGCCGACCGCGCCGGGCGATCCCTGCTGCGCCTCGCCGGATGCCGGCGTGGCGAGGAACAGGTTGTCGCCCACCGCCTCCAGCCCGCCTTCATTGGCGAAGATGGCGAGCTGGATCTGCCCGACATTCTGCGGCTGGGTCTGGCCGTCGATCTTCGCCAGCACCTCGCCATTCGCGTTGATGGTCACATCGCGCGCATTGGCCGGGATGGTGATGCCGGGATTCACGATGAAGCCTTCGGCCGTGACGATGGTGCCCTCCGCGCTCAGCCCGAAGGTGCCGTCGCGCGTATAGGCGGTCTCGCCCGAAGGAAGCTGGATCTGGAAGTAGCCATTGCCGCGGATGGCGAGGTCGAAGCGGTTCTCGGTCTGCTGCAGGTTGCCCTGCTCGCTGATCCGGTACACCGCCGCCGTGCGCACGCCGAGGCCGATCTGCGCGCCCGAGGGCAGCACCGTCCCGGTATCGGCGGATTGCGACCCGGTGCGCCGCAGGTTCTGGTAGACGAGGTCCTGGAATTCCGCGCGCCGCCGCTTGTAGCCGGTGGTCGACAGGTTCGCGATGTTGTTCGAGATGACCTCGACATTGTTCTGCTGGGCCTGCATGCCCGTGGCGGCGGTGTGCAGCGATCGCATTGGGGCGGATCCTTATGAGCGTGATGGCCGCAGGTGCGAATGCACCGGAGGTCTGAATCACGCGATCAAACAAGAGGCTGGAGCGTGATTGGTGAACGAAGGTGAACCAATCACGCTCTAGGACCGGCGGCGCAGGATGCGCTCGACCGCGGTGGACAGGCGCTCGCCCTCGCGCTCGGCGAATTGGGCGGCGTATTGGAATTCGCGGAGCTCCGCGGTCAGGCGCGTCATTTCCAGGATCGGGCGGACATTGCTGCCCTCCAGTGACCCCTGGACGACCGTGGGGCGTTCGATCGGCTGGGGCTGCTCGCCCCCGGCGTCGAAGTTGCGGTCGCCCTCGGCGCGCAGGGATTGCGGATTGGCGAAGTTCACTACGCGCAGCCGGCCGAGCGTGCCGTTCTCGCTGCGGATGGCGCCGTCGCCCTGTATGGTGATGCGCGTGTCGTTGGGGGACACGGCGATGGGCTGCTGCTGGTCGCTCAGCACCGGGTTGCCCTCCATGTCCACGATCCTGCCGCCATCGCCGATGGTGAAGCGGCCGGCGCGGGTGAAGCGCTCGCCGCGCGGGGTCTCGACCGCGAAGAAGCCTTCGCCGCTGATCGCGACATCGAGCGGATTGCCGGTGCTCTGCAACGGGCCGGCCTCCATCTCGCGCCAGGTGGCGCGGTCCTGAACGAAGGCGACGTTGCGGCCGCCAGTCGGCGTTTCCGTTCCGGTCTGGCGCGAGACGAATTCCGCGAATACCGGCCGCATGGCGCGGAAGCCGGGCGTGTCGGCATTGGCGACGTTGTGCGCCAGCACCTCGGTGGCGCGGCTCTGCAACGCCAGGCGCGACAGGATGATGTAGCCGGGGCCGTCCATGTGGTGCTCTCCGTTCCCGCGACCGCTGGCGCAACCGGCGTGCCAGCCCCGGGACGGGTTTCCGCCGGCATTTGCTGCCGGGAGGCGGCAGGGCTGGCCCCGGCACCCGGCAGCACGGGCCTCTGCAAGTCTTCCTTAACGGCGCTGAGGGATGCTGCCCGGATGCAGGAGGCATGGCATGGCAACGGCAGCAGCGGCCGAGGCGATTGACGCAGCGGAAGGCAAGGGCGGCGGGGGCAGGAAGAAGCTGATCCTCATCGTCCTGCCGCTGCTCCTGGCCGGGATCGGGGCGGGGCTGTGGTTCAGCGGTATCCTGCCGAAGCTGCTCGGCATGGGCGCGCATGACGCGGCGGCCGGACACGGCGAACAGCCGCAGGCCGAGGCGCCACGCCCACCCGTCTTCTTCGAGATGCCGGACATCATCACCAACCTGAACGCCTCCGGCCGCCGCCCCGTCTATGTGAAGCTGCGCAGCAAGCTCGAGATCACGCGCGCCGAGGATGCCGCGGCGATCCAGACCGCGATGCCGCGGCTGCTCGACCTGTTCCAGACCCATCTGCGGGAGATGCGCCCCGAGGAGTTGCGCGGTTCCGCCGGTACCCAGCGCCTGCGGGAGGAGCTGATCGCGCGCGCCAACATCGCCGTCGCCCCGCCGCCGGGCAGCACCCAACCCGCACCGCGCGTCACCGACGTGCTGTTCCTCGAGATGCTCGTCCAATGAGTGGCTCCTCGGAGGACGACGATCTCGCCGCAGCCTGGGGCGCGGCGCTCGAGGAGGAAGGCACCGGCGGCGGCGAGCCCGCCGAGGCCGCGCCGCCGCCCGATGCCACCCGCGTGCTGAACCAGGCCGAGATCGACAGCCTGCTCGGCTTCGACAGCAAGGGGGGCGAGGGCGGCGAGGAGAGCGGGATCCAGAAGATCATCTCCTCCGGGCTGGTGTCCTATGAACGCCTGCCCATGCTGGAGATCGTCTTCGACCGCATGGTGCGCCTGATGTCGACGACGCTGCGCAACTTCACCTCGGACAATGTCGAGGTGTCGATCGACGGCATCGTCTCGCTGCGCTTCGCGGACTACCTGAACTCGATCCCGCTGCCGGCGATGCTCGGCGTCACACGCGCCGAGCAATGGGACAACTACGGGTTGATCGTCGTTGATTCCGCGTTGATCTATTCCGTGGTGGACGTGCTGCTGGGCGGGCGGCGCGGCACCGCGGCGATGCGCATCGAGGGCCGCCCCTACACCACCATCGAACGCACCCTGGTCGAGCGCCTGATCGGCGTGGTGCTCGAAGACCTGACCGCGGCCTTCGAACCGCTCTGCCCGGTCGTCTTCGGCTTCGAGCGGCTGGAGGTGAATCCCCGCTTCGCCGCCATCTCGCGGCCCTCCAATGCCTGCGTGCTCGTGCGGCTACGCATCGACATGGAGGATCGCGGCGGCAAGCTCGAATTGCTGCTGCCCTATGCGACGCTGGAACCGGTGCGCGAGCTGCTGCTCCAGCAATTCATGGGCGAGAAGTTCGGCCGCGACAGCATCTGGGAAACCCACCTCGCCGAGGAGCTGCGCTCCACCGAGGTCGCGCTCGACGTGGTGCTGGATGAGCAGGTGTTGCCGCTCTCCACCGTGATCGACCTGAAGGTGGGCGACCGCATCGCGCTTGGCGTCGCGCCCGGCGCGCCGGTGCGGCTGCGCTGCGGGGAGGTGCCGCTCTTCGAGGCTGAGCTCGGCCGCCAGGACCAGCGGCTGGCCGTGCGCATCTCGCGCGAACTGGAACGCGGCCGCGCCGCGGGAGGGATTGCCGCATGACGCCGCTCGAATGGGTGCTGCAACTGGTATTGCTGCTGATGCTGGCGGCCGCCATTCCCTTCGCGCTGCGGCTGGAACGCGCGCTGCGGGAGATCCGGCGCGATCGCTCCGCGCTCGACAGCAGCGCCCAGGGCCTGGGCGAGGCTGCGCGCATGGCCGAGGCGGCGATGGTGCGGCTGCGCGCCTCGGCGGAACTGGCGGGTCGGCAGGTCGCCGAACGCACCGCGACGGCCGAACCTCTGCGCGACGATCTGCGCTACCTGATCGAACGCGCGGAGGCGTTGGCCGACCGCCTGGAAGGGCTGGTGCGCGCCGGCCGCCCGCTGACGAACGACGCGCCGCGCGCCGAGCCCGCGCCGCTGCAAAGCCAGGCCGAGCGCGACCTGCTGCGCGCCATTAGCCTCGGCGCCGCACGGACGGCGCGATGATGGCCCTGCCGCGCCCGCGCCTGGTGCCCGCGGCGATTCTCGCCATGGGCGGCCTGTTCCTGGTGAAGGCGGAGACGCTGCTGGTCGCGCTGCGTGCACCGTCCCTGGCCGTCGTGGCGCCCGCGCAGGCCTCCGATCCCGCGCCGGCACCGGCACCCGCGTCGCGGCCCGCTGCCGCCCCCGCGGCCACGCCCGTCGCGCCGCCGGCGCCGCCCGATCCGGCCGCCCAGGCGGAGCGCGCGCTGCTGGAGCAGCTCCGCGCCCGCCGTGCCGACATCGAGGCGCGCGAGCAGGCCGTGGCGGCGCAGCAGGTCATGATCCAGGCCGCCGAACAGCGTCTCGCCCGTCGCGTCGAGGAACTGACCGCGCTCCAGCAGCGTCTGGAATCCCTCGATCGCGCCCGCACGGATCGCGAGGAAGCCGGCTGGCGCGGCCTGGTGCGCACCTATGAGGCGATGCGACCGCGCGATGCGGCGGCGATCTTCGACGACCTCGAACTCCCCGTGCTGGTCGAGATCCTCGACCGCATGAATGAGCGCAAGGCCGCGCCCGTGATCGGGGCGATGCGCCCTGAAAAGGCGCGGACGGTGACGGCCGAGCTCGCGCGGCACCGCGCGCAGCGCAACGCGGCGGATTGACGACGGACCCCTGGCAGGAGGCGAACACCACCGATGGATCGGAACATCAACGTCCTGATCGTGGACGACTACCGGACCATGTTGCGGATCATCCGCAACCTGTTGAAGCAGCTCGACTTCAACAATGTCGATGAGGCGACGGACGGGCAGGAGGCGCTGGCCAAGCTGCGCGCCGGCAATTTCGGCCTGGTCATCAGCGACTGGAACATGGCGCCGATGACGGGGCTCGACCTGCTGAAGGAGGTCCGGGCCGACGCGAAGCTGAAGAACCTGCCCTTCATCATGATCACCGCCGAGAGCAAGACGGAGAACGTGGTCGCTGCCAAGCAGGCGGGCGTGTCCAACTACATCGTCAAGCCCTTCAACGCCGAGACGCTGAAGGAGAAGATCGAGAAGGTGATGGTCCATGCCTGACGGAACCCCCGGCACGTCAGACGACGATCGCATCGAGGCCGCGGTGCGCGCGGTGCTCGGTTCCATGGCCGGCGACCTCACGGCACGCGAGGCGGCGCTGCTCGCCGAGCTCGAGGCTTTGGGCCGCACCATCGCCCGGGCGAAGGCCGAGATCGCGGCGCTGTCGGTGGACGACATCACCGGCGCGCATATCCCCTCCGCGACCGATGAACTCGACGCCATCGTCGGCCATACGGCCGAGGCGACGAACGAGATCCTCGACAGTTGCGAGGTGCTGGAACGCCTCCAGACCGAGGTGCCCGAGCCGGCCTCGACCGCTCTGCAGGGCGCGGTGACGCGGATCTACGAGGCATGCTCCTTCCAGGACATCACCGGCCAGCGGATCAGCAAGGTGGTCTCTGCGCTGAAGGCGATCGAATCCCGGGTCGAGGCTGCCGTCGCCAATGCTGCCGGCCGCGTCGCGCCCGCGCCCGCCGCGCCGGCGGTGCCGCGCACCGAGGGGCAGGAACTGGCGCACGGGCCGCAACTGCCCGGCGGTGGCACCTCGCAGGAAGAGATTGACCGCCTGCTGGCGAGTTTCGACTGATGCGCCTGCCGACACTGCTGCTGCTCGCGCTGATGGTCCTGGCCCCCGCCGCACGGGGGCAGGAGGCGCCGCGCGTGGCGATGCGGGTCGGCACGCATTCCGATCTCGGCCGCCTGGTTTTCGATTGGCCGTCGCGGGTCGGCTATCGCGTCGAGGAAGGGGAGGGCCGCCTGGTCATCCGCTTCGACGCGCCGGCCCGGATCGATCTGTCCGCCGCGCGCCGTCCGCCGCGCAACATTATCGCGGTGGAGCAGGATGGCGCCGCGATCGTCATCCGCATCGCACCGGGTGCGCGGCCACGGCATTTCCGCCTGGACAACCGCATCGTGCTGGATGTGCGCGATGCGGAACGCGCCGCACCGGCGGCCACCGCCGAGGCGCGTCCGGCGCGCGCCCCGCGCAACGCCGCGCCGGCACCGCGCGCCGAACCGCCGCCCCGCCCAGCCGAACCGGCCCCGTTGGCCGCGCGCCCGGCGCCGGCGGCCGTGCCGGTGCCTGCGGCCCCGGCGGCGCCCGCCGCACCCCCGGTTCCGTCCGCGCGCGTGTCGGCTCCGGCCCCGGCCGCTGCGCCGATCCCCGTGGCGCTGCCGGGTCCCTCCCGCCTGCGGCTGCGCAGCGGCGCGCCGCCGGCCTTCGCGCTGGATGCCGGGGCCGATGCCGGTCTCGCGGTCTTCCGGCGGGGGGACTGGGTCCATGTGGTGCTCGATCGGCCGGTCGAGATCGACCTTGCCCCCCTGCGCGGCCATCCGGTCTTTGGTGGCCTTGAGATCCTGCCGGCCGGGGAAGCCACCGCCCTGCGCCTGCCTCTGCCGGCGCCGGCGCGCCTGTCGGCGCGGCGCGATGGCGAGGCCTGGGTGCTGGAGGCGGTGCGCGACGCCATGCCCGCCGATGCCGCCATCCTGCGCACCGATCCCGATCCCGGCCCGCCGGCGCGGCTGCTGTTGCAGGGCGGCGCACCCGGCGGCTCCGTGACCCTGACCGACCCGGCGACGGGGGAGACCCTGCTGGTCGGCACCTTGCGCCGGCCCGGCCCGGCCGTGCTGGTGGCGCGACGCCTGCCGGAATTCGACCTGCTGCCGACCATGCTGGGCACCGCCATCCTCGCGCGCTCCGACCGGCTGGTGCTGCGGCCGACGACTGAGGACCGCTTCGCCTTGCAGACGGCGGGCGGGGACCCGCTCGGCCTGGGGACGCCGGCGGGGCGCGAGACGCCGGCCGCGGCCCGCGCCATGACGCGGGTGCTGGAGATGCCGGACGGCCCGGTACCGACCCTGCTTGAACGGCTGCGCAACCTGCTGCTCGCCGTGCAGGCCGCGCCGCCGCTGTCGCGCGGGCCGGCGCGCCGCGATGCGGCGGAAACGCTGTTGGCGCTCGGCATGCCGCAGGAGGCGCAGGCCATGGCGGCCATCGCCTTCCAGGAGGATCCCCAGTCGCGCGAGGATCCGCGCCTGCTGCTCGCCCACGGCGTGGCGGCGCTGCTGTCCGGGCGCGTCGCCGATGCGCGTGGCATCGACGATCCGCGCCTGCCGGCGCGCGACGAGGTGGCGCTGTGGCGGGCACTGTTCGGCCTCGCGCGCGGCGAACCTGCCGCAACGGCGCTGCTCGCTGCCGCACCGCTGCTGCTGAGCTATCCGGAGGCCCTGCGCGAACGCAGCCTGCCCATGGCCGCCGAGGCGCTGGCGCAGGGCGGGGAGCCCGCCGCGGCCGCTGCCCTGATAGCCCAGGCGGGGGAGGCGGCGGGCCTTGGCCTCGCCCGCGCCATGGTGCTCGAGGTGCAGGGTGATCGCGACGCCGCCATCGCGGCCTATGCCACATTGATCGCCGGCCGCGACCGCCGCCAGCGCGCGGTGGCGATGCGCCGCGCGGCGGAGCTGCGCCTCGCCGCCGGCGCCATCGACCAGGCCGGGGCGGCCGAGGCGCTGGAGCAATCCCTCTTTGCCTGGCGCGGCGGGGCGGAGGATATCGCGCTGCGCCGCCGCATCGCCGCGCTGCGTGTTGCGGCGGGGCAAGGTGTCCAGGCCTTCACCCTTCTCGATGAGACCGGGCGGCTGTTCCCCGATCAGGCCGCCACGCTGCGGCCCGATCTGCAGGACGCCTTCGCCGCGGCCCTGGAAACCGCGCCGCCGCTGGTCGCGGCCACCCTGTTCGATACGAATCCGGACATGCTTCCGGCCGGTCGGCGCGGAGAGACCGCCATACAGGTTCTCGCCGACCGGCTGGCGGGCCTCGATCTGCCGGACCGCGCCGCGGCGCTGTTGCGGCGCGCCATGACCTCGGCCGAACCGGGCGCGGCACGCGCGGCGATCGGTGCGCGGCTCGCCGCACTGCGTGCCGCCGAAGGTGATGCCGCGGGCACGCTCGCCGCACTCGATGACAGCGAATCGGATGCGCTTGAATCCGCGCTGGCGACGCGACGCACGCTGTTGCGCGCACGCGCGCTGGCGCGCCGAGGTGCGCGCGGCGAGGCGGATGCGCTGCTCGCGACACTCGGCGCGCCGGGCGCCGCGGCGCGTGCGGAGCTGCGCGCCGAGGCGCAGGATTGGGCCGGCGCGGCGGCCGCGATGGGCGTTCATCTCGCCGCCACCCTGCCTGCCGCACCGGCGCCGCTGGGCGCTGAGGATCGCGCCGCCATCGCGCGCACCGCGGCGTATCTTGCGCTTGCCGGCGACGAACCGGGCCTCGCCACGCTGCGCGCGGCGCAGGGCGCGCGCATGGAAGGTGGACCGCTCGCCGAGGCTTTCAGCGTGCTCACCTCCGATCCGCTGCGCGGCGTCGCCGACCTGCCGCGCCTGCAGCGGGAACTCGGCATGATGCGGCTTCTGCCCACGCGGCTGGATGCCTTGCGGACAGGCGTGCAGGTTGCGCGCTGAGATGCGCGTCCCCCGGGGGGGAGTTCTGCAATTTTTCCGGTCCGATCGGCGCAATTTCACTTGCACCCCCGGACCCCTTGCCGCATATCGCGCGGCCGTTGACCCAAATGATCGGACTTCCCCGATCGCCCTGGTCATCTGCTGGCTGGAAGGAGCCCTTAACATGGATGCTCTCGTCCAACCGGGGATGGTCTCGGATCTGCCGAGCGACACCCGGAACACCGACGATAACTGCTCGGCGACACCCGAGAAGGACTACTTTATTGCGCGTAATGGCATTCGCTACGCCGGCACGCATCTGATCATCGATCTGTGGGGCGCGACGAATCTCGACGATCCCGACCATATCGATGCGACGCTGCGTGAGGCCGCGCTCGCCACGGGCGCGACCATCCTGCATGGGCATTTCCACCACTTCTCGCCCAATGGCGGTGTGTCGGGCGTGCTGGTGCTGGCCGAAAGCCATGTCTCGATCCATTCCTGGCCGGAGCGTGACTACGCCGCGCTCGACATCTTCGTCTGCGGCGAATGCGATCCGTACAAGGCGATCCCGGCCCTGAAGCGTGGCTTCCTGCCGGAGCGCGTGCAGCTTTCCGAGCACAAGCGCGGCCTGATCGGCTGACGCGCTCGGCCAGGGCGATCTGAAACGGGGCCGGGCGGCAGCGTCCGGCCCCTTTGTTTGACCATGGGGAATGCTGCACATGGCCTTCGATCTCTGGGTGAACGAGACGCTGTACGAAGCCTGGGGCCAGCGCTTCCGCGTGAAGCGCGAACTCGCCCGCGTGACGTCCGCTTTCCAGGACATCATGATCTTCGAGAGCGAGACGCATGGCCGCGTCATGATGCTCGACGGCGTGGTGCAGATCACCGAGGCCGATGAATTCTCCTATCAGGAGATGATCGCGCATGTGCCGTTGCTCGCGCATGGCGCGGCGAAGAACGTCCTGATCATCGGTGCCGGCGATGGCGGCGTGCTGCGGCGCGTGTTGCAGCACAAGGGCGTCGAGCGCGCCGTGATGGTCGAGATCGACGGCGAGGTGATCCGACTCGCCAAGGAATTCCTGCCCGGCATCGCCGGCGATGCGTGGAACGACCCTCGCGCGCAGGTGCTGGTCGCGGACGGCATCGACTATGTTCGCAACGCGCCGGATGCGTCCTTCGACGTGGTGATCGTGGACAGCACCGATCCGATCGGTGTCGGCGAGGTCCTGTTCACCGACGAGTTCTACGCGAATTGCGCGCGTCTGCTGACGCCGCGCGGGCTGATCGTGAACCAGTGCGGCGTGCCGGCGATGCAGGCGGATGAACTGCGCGAGACGTCGATCCGCCGCGGCAAGGCCTTCCCGGACATCTGGGCCTATCTGGCGGCCGTGCCGACCTATGTCGGCGGCTTCATGACGCTGGGCTGGTCGGGCAAGGATGCCGGCTGCCGCGCCGTGCCGGTCGAGGAAATCCGCAGGCGGGCGGACGCTGCCGGCATACTCGGCACGACACGCTACTGGACGCCGGAGATCCATGTCGGCGCCTTTCACCTGCCGCCCTATATCGCGGAGCACCTGCCGCAGGGCGGTTGACGTGCCGGGTGACCGGCGCGAGGGCTGCATTGGTCCACGTCGCCGGTGCCGGTCGGGACGTCCCGCCACGCATGGGCATCCCGGATGCCCGCCGCGCGGCCGGCGCGGAGCGTCATGGTCTTCCGTGCGGCGCCGCTAGAGCATTTCCGGCGAACTTCCGTTCACCTGCCCGGATGAGTCCATCCTGACAGGATCTGCTCTAGGCCGGAGGCGGCGGCGCAATCATCCCCGGCTGCAGCGTCCGCAGGCGCTCCGGCTTGAACCGCTCGCCAAAGACATCGGCCAGCGAGCCGTAGAGGGCCGCGCGCAGCCTGTCGAATTCCAGCCGGCCCGGCTCGTCGCCCGGATTGCGCAGCACGGCCTGTTCGGCGTCCCGCAGCGCGCGGACTTCGTCGTTCAGTCGCTTCGCCGCTTCCCGCGGCAAGGCCTTGCCCGCGACATAGACCGCCTGGCTGATGCCGATCAGCGTGTTGAGCTGATCGGGGATGGCGAAATTCTCGAGGTCCGTCGCCCCGTTCACCACCAGTGCAACCGCGGCGAAGACGCTGAAGGCGAGAGCCTGCACGCGCGTCACGTCCACCTCGCCTTCGGCCCCGAGCAGGTCCTCCCAGCGCGGCGTGCGCTGGCGCGTATCGAGGATGCCCGTCGCCATCAGCCACACGCGGTTCGCCGTGGACAGTGGCTGGCCCTCGGCGATGCCGGCGAGGGTCGAACCGGCGAGGGTGATGCCGAGGAGCATCAGCACCGTGCTCGACAGCGCCGACAGATACCCTGTCCGCGCGAAGACATAGGCATAGACGCCCACGACGGTCAGCGTGAACAGCAGCACCTGGAAGCGTGACAGGCTCGCCGCGCCGAAGGCGTCCTGACAGATCACCACCGGGTTCAGCGCACGCCAGAAGGCGGGTGAGGCGCGACGCCCTTCACCCCGCTGCCTCACCGCCTGGGTTTCGAGCTGCTGGCCATGCACCCGCAACGCCGTGAAGGCGATGACGAGATAGAGCAGCGCCGCCGCCCCGATCCCGATCACCACCGAAAGGTAGTAGCTGGAGACCGTGACTTCGGTGATACCGAAGGCCGAGGGCTCCGGGCTTGGCGGGTTGGGGATGCAGGCGATGACCGCGACCTGCCAGGTGGAGCGCCACCACGTCTCGGGTGGAGTGAATTCGACGCGCAGCGGCGTGATGCCCGCCTCGGGCGTCGGCGGATGCACCATGGCGAGGATGGGCGCGGCGTCCTGCGGGGGCAGCAGGCCGGAGGCGGCGGGATAGGCGATGGCGGCGAAGAACGTGGCGCGCCAGTCCTTCTCGTCGACGCCCTCGGGCTGACGCAGGTTGATCTTCAGCGTGGCCCGCGCGTTCGAGGTCTGCTGCGTCAGGTCGCGCTCGATGCGCAGCGTGCCAAGGCCACGGAAGCGTATCCATTCGGCCCAGAGTGCCGCTGTGCGGCCGGAACCGGCCTGGCCGGGTGCGGTGGCCGTGCCTTGGGGGCTTTGGCAGATGCCTTCCCAGGGCTGGGATCGCTGCGCGGCAGCCGGCAGCGACAGCAGCGCCAGCAGGCAGATGAGAGCGATCCGCATGGCGACGACCCTTCCTCCGGACATCGCTGATTGTGGCATGGATCGGCGCTGTCCGCCGTCCCGCACGTCACATGCCGACGAAACCCTGGACCAGGGACGCCGAGACCAGCCGCCACCCATCTACCAGCACGAAGAAGATGAGCTTGAAGGGCAGCGCCACCACCGAGGGCGGCAGCATCATCATGCCGAGCGACATGAGCACCGAGGCCACGACCATGTCGATGACGAGGAAGGGCAGGAACAGCAGGAAGCCGATCTCAAAGCCTCGGCGCAGCTCGCTGACCATGAAGGCCGGCACCAGGGCGCGGTAGGGCGCCGCCTCCGCGCTGTCCGGCTGCGGCAGGTTCGCGAGCTCGATGAAGTGGCTGAGATCGTCGTCCCGCACATTGGCCGCCATGAAGCGGCGGAAGGGCTCCGCCGCCGCTTCGAGGCCGGCGATCTCTCCGATCCGCCCCTCGGTCATTGGCACGATGCCCTGGGTCCAGGATGCCTCGAAGACCGGCTGCATGACGAAGAAGGTCAGGAACAGTGAGAGGCCGACGATCACCGGATTGGGCGGAATGCCCTGCGCACCGATCGCACTGCGCAGCAGTGCCAGCACGATGACGATGCGTGCGAAGGCCGTTGCCATCACCAGCAGCGACGGCGCGAGCGACAGCATGCCGATCAGCGCGGTGAGCTGCACCAGCCGCGCGGTCGCACCGGGCTGGCCGGTCTGGCCGAGGTCGATGGCGACGGATTGCGCGAAGGCGGTCCCGGGCAGGAGCAGGATGGCGAGGACCAGGAGGTAGAAAGGGATCGCCCCCCCGAGCCACCCCGGCAAAGGCCGCATGGCCTTCCCGATGGCTCCGACAATTCTGCTGGGACGGAGCCGGAGGGGCGCCGCCCCTCCGGACCACCCCGCCAGGCCACAGTGTGGCCTGGACTGCCGGCACTTGGTGCCGGGCGCGGCGTGCATGCCACTCCCGCCCAACGCCTGCTGTGCGCAAGAGCGGGTCTCGGCCCTCATTCTGACCGTGGTGCAAGGTGCCAAGTGACGGTTTCCAAAGGCCCCGGGCCGTTGGCGGGGTGGTTTGGAGGGGCAGATCCCCTCCAACGGCAACAGCGGACGCATCAGGGCGACCGGGAAGGCCGGAGCCAAGCCCCCCTTGGCGCCGGGCGCCGCTGGCGAAGAGGCGTCGCGCATCACGCGCCTCCTTCCGGCAGCCAGCCGACCACCTGGTCCTGCGTCCCGCCCGTCAGCAGCAGCAGGGACCGCCCATCGCACCGCACCAGCACCAGCCGGCGCCGGGTATCCAGAGCGACCGTCTCCTCGACGCGCAGCCGGGCGCCGGATTGTGGGGCGAGACCGGCGCGCCGCGCCAGCCTGCCGACCAGCAGGATCAGCGCGATCACCGCGGCGAGCGCGCCGGCGGCGGCGATCCAGCTTGTGGGGTCGATGGTCATGCCGCGGCCTCCTGCCGGCGGTTCGGGGAGGGGGACGTCAGGACGGGGTCAGCGCGCCCTGCAGGCGATCGACCTGCACGAGCAGCCCGCCGAGCCGCCCGCGCACCGTCGGCGCCGAACGGGCCGGCACGGCAAGACAGGCCATGCAAAGTCGCTCGACCTCCGCTTCGAGCCCTTCGAGGTCGATGCGGCGGCGTTCGACGACCAGCGCTTCGGCGACGGCGAGCGTCGCCTCCATCGCCTCGATGGCGGCGAGGAGTGCGGCGGTCTGGCGAGCCTCTGCGATGCCGGTGTCGTCCATCACCGCATCCAACACCGCGGCTGGTTACCGGCTGGTTGTCGGCGCCGTTAACTGATCCTTCGCCGGCCCCATGCCACGGAATGCGGCATGGACCCGACCCGCACCGGCCCGATCGCGCTCGCCGAGGCCCGCATCCGCTGGCTGGATGCGCGCCAGCGCGTGCTGTCGCAGAACGTCGCCAATGCCGATACGCCGGGCTACCGCGCCTCGGACCTGCAACCCTTCGCGCAGGCGCTGGCCGGGGCGCAGGGCGTGATGGCGCGGACCGATCCGCGTCACCTCGCGCCACGCCATGACGGCCGCGTACAGCGGGAACGGCATCCGCTGGAACGCAGCATCGACGGCAACGGCGTCGCCCTCGACCGCGAGGCCATGCGCATCGCCGATACCGAAACCGCGCACGCTCTCGCGGTGGGGCTGCACCGCCGATACCTCGGGCTGTTCCGCACCGCGATCGGGCGCAACCAGTAAGGGGGCAGGGGCATGGACCTCGATCGCGCGCTGCGCATTTCGGCCGCCGGCATGCAGGCCCAGGCCACGCG
The DNA here is from genome assembly GCF_019430885.1 of Roseomonas alba. Taxonomy (GTDB): domain Bacteria; phylum Pseudomonadota; class Alphaproteobacteria; order Acetobacterales; family Acetobacteraceae; genus Neoroseomonas; species Neoroseomonas alba. Next base: position 231,175 of record NZ_JAHYBZ010000002.1, read on the forward strand.
GCTACGGGTGGTGGCGGAAAACCTCGCCAACCGGGACAGCACCGGCAGCACGCAGGGCGCCGACCCATACCGCCGCAAGACGGTCACCTTCCGCAACCGCATGGATCGCGAACTCGGCGCCGAGACGGTGCGCGTTTCGCGCGTCGGCACGCAGCAGGGCGACTTCCCGCTGCGCTACGACCCGTCCCACCCGGCCGCCGATGCGCGCGGCTATGTCCGCACGCCGAATGTCGACAGCATGATGGAGACGATGGACATGCGGGAGGCACAGCGTTCCTACGCCGCCAATCTCCAGGTCCTCGAAGTCACCCGCGGCATGCTGACCCGCACCATCGAGGCGCTGCGCTGATGCCGCCGCCGCTCGCCGCCGCCGGGGTCGCGGCCGCCTATCGCGTCGCGGACGCATTGCCCCAGGCGGCGTCCGGCGGGGCGGGTTTCGGGGCGGCGCTGACCCGCGCGATGGAACAGGCCGTCGATGTCGGCCACCAGGCCGATGCGGCCTCGACCAGCGCGCTGGCGGGGCAGGGCAGCGTCACCGATGTGGTGCTCGCCGTGGGGCGCGCCGAGGTCACCTTGCAGACCGCCGTGGCGGTGCGCGACCGCGTCGTCGCCGCCTATCAGGACGTCATGCGGATGCCGATCTGAAGGATCGCAAGCCATGCCCGGCCTGGGAAGATCGCGGTCATGAACGAGACAGCGCTCGCAGCGCGTGAGGCGCTTTGGATCTCGCTGCAGATCGGCGGGCCGCTGTTGGTCCTGATGCTGGCAGTCGGCCTCGTCATTGCCCTGCTCCAGGCGCTGACGCAGGTGAATGAGGCGACGCTCGCCTTCCTGCCCAAGGTGGTGGTCCTGGCCGGTGCGCTGCTGGTGCTCGGGCCCTTTTTCATCGGCGTGCTGCGCGGCTACGCCGGCGGGCTGTTCCAGGCCATGGTGGATCTGGGCCAGAGGGGCTGATGGACGAGGCGGGCTTCCTCGCCACGCTGCCCGCGCTGGCCTTCCAGGCCGTGCTGGTCTTTGCACGGCTCGGTGCCGCCGTGATGGTGCTGCCGGGGCTCGGGGAGGCCGAGGTGCCGGCGCCGGTGCGTCTCGGGTTCGGCCTCGCGGTGACGCTGCTGATGATGCCGGTGCTCGCGCCCAATCTGCCGGAAGCACCGGATGCCGTGGGGGAATCGGCGCGGCTGATTGGCCTTGAGGTCGTCATCGGCCTCTGGCTCGGCGGGCTGGCGCGGCTGGTGGTCATGGCGATGGCGGTGGCGGGGCAGGCGATCGCGCTGCTGCTTGGCCTCGCCCAGGCGTTGGTGCCGGACCCGGAACTGGGCGGGCAGGGCACGGCGACGGGGCGGCTGCTGGCGCTCGCCGCGGCGGTCCTGATCCTGGGCAGCGGGCTCTATGTCATTCCCCTGCGGGCCCTGGTCGAATCCTACGGCGTGCTGCCGGTGGGCGAGGGCTTTCCTGCCGGTGCGGGCGCGGAGGCTATGGCCGGCGCGGCGGCCGACAGCCTCGCGCTGGCGCTCCGCCTCGCCGCGCCCTTCGTGCTGGCGGCGGTCGTCATCAATGTCGCGCTCGGCCTGCTGACGCGCATCGCGCCGCAGGTGCAGGTCTATTTCATCGCCGTGCCCGGCCAAGTGCTGGCCGGGCTCGCGCTACTCGGCCTGATCATGCCGGCGCTGCTCGGCGCCTTCGAGGAAGCGGCGCGCGACGCCTTCCTCGCCCTGCCGGGTCTGCGCTGACCCATGGCGGGCGAGGACGACGCCGATGCCGAGGACAAGACAGAAGCCGCATCGCCCCGGCGCCTCGAAAAGGCGCGCGAGGAAGGGCAGGTCGCGCTGTCCAAGGAGCTCTCCGGGCTGGGCGCGCTCGGGGGCGGCCTGCTCGGGCTGATCGTCGCCGTGCCGCTGGGCGGGCAAATGGTGCAGGGCTTCCGCGGCGCCATGGGGCGCGCGCACGAGATCCCGCCGATCGAGGCCGCCGTCGCCATGGCCCGGCTCGGCCTGATGGTCGCGCTGCCGGTCGCGGCCCTGGCGGCGACCGGCGCGGTGGTGGCGACCCTGTTGCAGACGCGCTTCCTCATTTCGGGGAAGGGGCTGGTGCCGCAGCTCTCGCGCCTCAATCCGGCGTCGGCGCTGAAGCGCATCCTCGGGATGGACGGCGTCATCGAATTTCTGCGCACGCTGCTGAAGCTCGGCCTGGTGGGTGCCGCGCTGTGGTACGCGATCGGCGACCCGGCCGCGTTGCCGCGGCTGCTGGTGATGCCGGCGGGCGTGCTGCTCGGGCAGATGGGGCAGGCGGCCTGGGATCTTGCGGCCGCGGCGCTGCTCGCCTTCGCCCTCATCGCCGCGGCCGACTGGCTGCTGGTCCATCAGCGCCACCTGCGCAAGCTGCGCATGTCCCGCCAGGACCAGAAGGACGAGATGAAGGAAAGCGAGGGCGACCCGCATGTGAAGGCCCGCCAGCGCCAGATCCGCCAGCAGCGCGCCCGCACGCGCATGATGGCCGCGGTGCCCAAGGCGGCCGTCGTCGTCACCAACCCGACGCACTTCGCCGTCGCCCTGTCCTATGAGCAGGGTGGCGAGTCGGCGCCGCGCCTGGTCGCCAAGGGCGCCGACGAGGTCGCCGCCCGCATCCGCGAGGTCGCGACGGATTCCGGCGTGCCCATCGTGTCCAACCCGCCGCTCGCGCGGGCGCTGTTCAAGCTGGAACTGGATACGGAAATTCCGCCGGAGCACTATCAGGCGGTGGCCGAGATCATCGCCTATGTCTGGCGGCTTGGCGGACGAGGACAGGCAGGGTGAGTCAATCACGTAGGCGGGTGCCGGACGAGGCAGCCTTCCGCAAGCTGTTCGAGGCCGAGGATGCGGTGGGTCTTGCCGTGCTGGACACGGAGGGCCGGATCCGCTTCGCCAATGCCGCGCTGGGGCGGCTGTGCGGCGACGGGCCAGGCCCCCAGCATGGTCGTGCCGCCGCCTGCCTGTTCGCCGCCGACACGGCTGAAGGGGTTGCCGAGGCCATTCGCGCCGCCCTGGCCGGGCCGCCGGCGCCGCCCGTGGTGCTGGCGCGCCTGGCCGATCCCTCCCTGCCCGAGGATTCCCAGGTCGAGGTCACCTGCCGCCCCCTGCGTGGCGAGCCGGGCGCGCTGCTGCGCGTCGCCGACGTTACCGCGCGCCGCCGCATGCAGGCGCAGATGGAGGAAGGCGCGCGGCTGCAATCGGTCGGGCGCCTGGCCGGCGGCGTGGCACACGATTTCAACAACCTGCTCGCCGCCATCTCGGGGGCGGCGGAATCCGCGCTGGCCCGCCACCCCGATGCCGCGACAGTCGAGGATCTGCGCCAGATCCTCGACAGCGCGGCGCGCGGGGCCCGGTTGGTGAAGCAGCTCCTCGCCTTCGCCAGCCGGCAGGCACTGGCCCCGCGCGTGGTTCCGCTCTCGGGCGTGGTGGAGGCGATGCTGCCCCTGCTGCGCCGGCTGCTGGGCGGGCGGCACGTGCCGGAATACGCGCCGCCGCCAGCACCTGGACCGCTGGTGCGGGTCGATGCCTCGCAGCTCGACCAGGTGCTGCTGAACCTGGTGGTGAATGCGCGCGACGCCATGCCGGCCGGAGGCCGCATCCGCATCGCGGTCGAGACGCGGCACCTCGACGACGACCTCGTGGCACCGGGGGCGGTGGTGCCGGCGGGGGATTGGGTGGTGCTCTCCGTCGCCGATGCCGGGCGCGGCATCACGCCGACCGACCTGCCGCGTATCTTCGAGCCCTTCTTCACCACGCGCCGCGATACGGGCGGGACGGGGCTCGGCCTGCCAACCGTGCTCGGCATCCTACGGCAGTCGGGTGGGCATGTGACGGTGGCGACGCGGCTGGGGGAGGGGACCACCTTCCATCTCTGGTTCCCCGAGGTGGGGGCGACGGCCGAGGCCGCGCCGGCACCGCCGTCCGTCGCGGCCAGGTCCAGCGGGCCGCGCCGCGTGCTGCTGGTGGAGGACGAGGCGCCGCTGCGCCGCCTCGCCGCCCATGCGCTGAAGGCGGCTGGGCATGAGGTGCAGGAGGCCGAGGATGCCGAGACGGCGTTGGAGGCTGTGGAGGGCGGTTTCGCGCCGGATGTCCTCGTCACCGACATCACCATGCCGGGGGAGATGGACGGCTTTACCTTGGCCGAGATGCTGCGGGAACGGCTGCCCGCGATGAGCGTCGTGCTGGCGTCCGGCTACGCCGAGCGGGCGGTGGGGGAAGGTGTCGCGGAGCGCGGTTTCGCCTTTCTGGAGAAGCCCTTCCGCATGGCCGCGCTGCTGGGGGCGGTGGCCGGTTCCAGTTCTTAGTTTGTTCTTGCTGTCCGCCTCGTATCGGAGCATCTTTCCCTTGCGCCGAATCGTGCCGTCATGTGCCGGTGCGAGCAGGCCCGGCGGGTCGGGTCCGTGAACGACCCGCTACGAATGGGCGATAGACGGGAAGGAGTTATCGCCCTATGGTTGAGAAGACGCCGCATGATCGGGGGAAGGGCATGGATAAGGGAAAGGCGCTCGACGCCGCGCTGAGCCAGATCGAGCGGGCCTTCGGCAAGGGCTCGATCATGCGCCTCGGCGCGCGGCAGGCGCAGGACGGCGCGATCGAGGTGGTGTCCTCGGGTTCGCTCGGCCTCGACCTCGCGCTCGGCATCGGCGGGCTGCCCAAGGGCCGTATCGTCGAGATCTACGGACCGGAATCCTCGGGCAAGACGACGCTCGCCCTGCATGTCATCGCGGAAGCCCAGAAGAAGGGTGGGACCTGCGCCTTTGTGGACGCGGAACATGCCCTTGACCCCGGCTACGCCAAGAAGCTCGGCGTCGATGTCGACAACCTGCTGATCAGCCAGCCCGATGCGGGCGAGCAGGCGCTCGAGATCGCCGATACGCTGGTGCGTTCCGGCGCGGTCGATGTGCTGGTGGTGGATTCCGTCGCCGCCCTGGTGCCGCGTGCGGAACTGGAAGGCGAGATGGGCGACAGCCATGTCGGCCTGCATGCCCGCCTGATGTCCCAGGCGCTGCGCAAGCTGACCGGCTCGGTCTCGCGGTCCAACACGCTGCTGATCTTCCTGAACCAGATCCGCCTGAAGATCGGCGTGATGTTCGGCAACCCGGAAACCACCACGGGCGGCAATGCGCTGAAGTTCTACGCCTCCGTCCGCATGGAAATCCGCCGCATCGGCGCGATCAAGGACCGCGACGAGGTCACCGGCAACCACACCCGCGTGAAGGTGGTGAAGAACAAGATGGCCCCGCCGTTCCGCGAGGTCGAGTTCGACATCATGTATGGCGAAGGCATCTCCAAGGTCGGCGAACTGATCGACCTCGGCGTGAAGGCCAATGTCGTCGAGAAGTCAGGCGCCTGGTTCTCCTGCGACAGCCAGCGCATCGGCCAGGGGCGCGAGAACGCCAAGCAGTTCCTGCGCGATCACGCCGACATGGCGAATTCCATCGAACAGCGCATCCGCGGCCAGGCCGGGCTGCTCGCCGACCAGATGCTGTCCGGCGAGACCAGCGAGGATGACGACGAGGCGCTGGCGGCGGAGTGAAGCGGGGCGCTTTTTTCTGAACTGTGGAACCGAGAGGGGCTTTGCCCCTCTCGGGCTCACCCCACCAAAGGCCTCGGGCCTGTGGCGGAGTAGTTTGGAGAGGCAGAGCCCCTCCAATCGTCATATCCGAAGGCAGGCAACCCTACCCGGCAGCGCGTGTTTCCTCACTGACAGAGGAGACACGCCCATGCCCGAACCACGTCAGCCCCGGCTGCCCCGCATCACGCCCGAGGCGACCTCCGCGCCGGGACCGCACCCCCTGCATCGCCCGGATGAGCGCAAGGAGGGCGGGCCAGATTACGGCAAGGCCAAAAAGCAGCAGGAAAACCACCGCCAGACGGAGCGGGACGCCGAGGCGGAGAACTGACCCGCCGCCTCAGCGCCCCCGCTCAACCTGCACGACCCGGCCATCGACAGGGTTCACCTTGACTTCGATGCGGCGATCGGACGCATCCCGGCCTTCGACTTCCCACCGGCCGTCGTCGCATTCCACCTTTGCCAGCCAGGCGATGCCGGCCTCGCGTGCGATGCGGATGGCCTCCTCGGCGGTGATGCCGCTGCGGCAGGCCGTGCTGTCGGCCAGGGCCGGGGCGGCCAGCAGGGTCAGGGACAGCGCGGTGATCGGAAGGTGTCGCTTCAAGATTGCCTCTCTGAACAGAAAAACGGTTGATCCAGGGCCTCGATCATGGCGCGGCGGCCGTCGATCCGGCGTGCTGCCCCTTCACGCCTTGCGCCGCGCGCGCTACCTGTCGCGTCCTTTGGGCCAACACCTTGCCGGGACGGGCTTTTCCCGGGCGACGCGACGGGCGGGACATGACCAGCAGCAACGATATCCGGGCAACCTTTCTCGACTACTTCCGCCGCAACGGGCACGAAGTGGTGGAAAGCTCGCCATTGGTGCCGCGCAACGACCCGACGCTCATGTTCGCCAATTCGGGCATGGTGCAGTTCAAGAATGTCTTCACCGGGCAGGAGACGCGACCCTACAAGCGTGCCACCACGGCCCAGAAATCGGTACGCGCCGGCGGCAAGCACAACGACCTCGACAATGTCGGCTACACCGCTCGCCACCACACCTTCTTCGAGATGCTGGGGAACTTCTCCTTCGGCGACTATTTCAAGGAACAGGCGATCCCCTATGCCTGGGAATTGCTGACCAAGGACTTCGCCCTGCCGAAGGACAAGCTGCTGGTCACCGTCTATTCCGAGGACGAGGATGCGGCCGCCATCTGGCGCAAGGTCGCCGGCCTGCCCGACAGCCGCATCATCCGCATCAGCACCTCGGACAATTTCTGGCGCATGGGCGATACCGGCCCCTGCGGCCCGTGCTCCGAGATCTTCTACGACCATGGCGACAAGATCCCCGGCGGCCCGCCCGGTTCCCCCGATGAGGATGGCGACCGCTTCATCGAAATCTGGAACCTGGTCTTCATGCAGTTCCTCGAGGAGCCGGCCGGCACGCGCAACCCGCTGCCGCGCCCGTCCATCGACACCGGCATGGGCCTGGAACGCTTCGCCGCCATCCTGCAGGGCAAGCACGACAACTACGACACCGACACGCTGCGCGCGCTGATCCTGGCTTCCGCCGAGGCGACGGGGCAGGAGCCCGACGGCCCCTTCCGCATCAGCCACCGCGTCGTCGCCGACCATCTGCGCGCCGGCGCCTTCCTGATCGCCGATGGCGTGCTGCCGTCGAACGAGGGCCGCGGCTACGTCCTGCGCCGCATCCTGCGCCGCGCGATGCGCCACGCGCACATGATGGGCTCGCGCGAGCCGCTGATGCACCGCCTGCTGCCCGCCCTGGTGCGCCAAATGGGTGCTGCCTACCCCGAACTCGTGCGCGCCGAGGCGCTGATCTCCGAGACGCTGCGCCTGGAAGAGACCCGCTTCCGCTCCCTGCTGGAGCGCGGCCTGGGGCTGCTGGCGGAGGAGACCGGGAAGCTCGGCACCGGTCAGACCCTGCCGGGCGAGGTCGCCTTCCGCCTGTATGACACCTATGGCTTCCCGCTCGACCTGACGCAGGACGCGCTGCGCGCCGAAGGCCGTCCGGTCGATGTCGAGGGCTTCAACGCCGCCATGACCGAGCAGCGCAAGCGCGCCCGCGCCGCCTGGGCGGGCTCGGGCGAGGCCGCGACGGAAGGCGTGTGGTTCGACCTGAAGGAGAAGGTCGGGGCCTCCGAATTCCTCGGCTACACCACCGAAACCGCTGAAGGCGAGATCGTCGCCATCGTCCAGGACGGCAAGCCGGTCGACAGTGCGCCGGTCGGCGCCGAGGTCGCGGTGCTGCTGAACCAGACGCCCTTCTACGCGGAATCCGGCGGCCAGGTCGGCGACACCGGCATCATCCAGGCCGGTGACGCGCTGCGCATCGAGGTGCGCGACACCCAGAAGAAGCTGCACGGGCTCTACGTCCATCTCGGCACGGTGGTCGCGGGCGAGGCCAAGCTCGGCCTCGGCGTGCAGGCCGAGGTCGATCACGCCCGCCGTTCGGCGATCCGCGCTCATCACTCCGCGACGCATCTGTTGCATGAAGCGCTGCGCCGCCGGCTCGGCACGCATGTCGCGCAGAAGGGCTCGCTGAACGCGCCGGACCGGCTGCGCTTCGACGTCTCCCAGCCCACGCCGATGACCGAGGAAGACCTCGAATGGGTGGAGGGCGAGGTGAACGCCCGCATCCGCGAGAATGCCGAGGTCGTCACCCGCCTGATGACGCCCGAAGCTGCCGTCGAGGCGGGTGCCATGGCCCTGTTCGGCGAGAAGTACGGCGATGAGGTCCGCGTCGTCGGCATGGCCCATGACCCGGCGGCGGTCGAGAAGCACGGCGTCTATTCGCTGGAACTCTGCGGCGGCACGCATGTCCGCCGCACCGGCGATATCGGCCTGTTCAAGATCGTGTCGGAGGGCGCTGTCTCCGCCGGCATCCGCCGGGTCGAGGCAGTGACCGGCGATGCCGCGCTCGCCTATGTCGCGGGCATGCAGGAAAGCCTGCTGGCCGCCGCCGCCGTGTTGAAGGCCCAGCCGGGCGAACTCGCCTCCCGCATCACCGCGCTGGTCGAGGAACGCCGCAAGCTCGAGCGCGACGTCGCCGATCTGCGCAAGAAGCTCGCGACCGGTGGTGGCGGGGCTGAGGTCGAGCAGGTGGCCGGTCTGCGCCTTGCTCTCCGCGACCTCGGCGAGGTCCCGCCGCGCGACCTGAAGGGCTTGGCCGAGGCCATCCTGAAGGGCGGCACGGCTGATGTCGTGGCGCTGGTCTCCACGGCCGAGGGCAAGGCGTCCATCGTCGTCGCGACCGGGGAGGCGGCGAAGGGCAGGACCGACGCCGTGGCCCTGGTGCGTGCCGCCTCGGCCGCGGTGGGCGGGAAGGGCGGCGGTGGCCGTCCCGACATGGCCCAGGCCGGCGGCCCCGACGCGACCAAGGCTGCCGATGCGTTGGCCGCGGTGCGGGAGACGCTGACCCACGGCGTCGCGGCATGACATCGGAGGGCGCGCGTTGCCGCGCCCGCGACCTTGGTCTTGCCCCCGGGATCTTCCGTCCCGGCGTGCACAATACGATCACTGATGTGGCCGGCGTCGCCATCGGCCATGTCACGCTGGTCGAGGGCGATGCCACCCGCACCGGCGTCACCGCCATCCTGCCGCATGCGGACAATCCCTTCGTCGAGCGCGTCCCGGCCGGCCTCGCCGTCATCAATGGCTTCGGCAAGCTCGCGGGTGCGACGCAACTCGCCGAACTGGGCGAACTCGAAACGCCGATCGTGCTCACCAACACGCTCGCCGTCGGCCGTGCGGTCGAGGCATTGGTCGACTGGACCCTTGCCCGCACGCCCGATGCCGTCAGCGTCAACGCCGTGGTGGGCGAAACCAATGACGGCCGGCTGAACGACATCCGAAACCGCGGCGTGACACGCGATCATGTCCTCGCCGCTCTGGATGCCGCCGCACCCGGCCCCGTCGCCGAGGGATGCGTCGGCGCGGGCACCGGCACCATGGCCTTCGGGTGGAAGGGCGGCATCGGCACCTCCTCGCGCCTGCTGCCCGAAGCCCTTGGCGCCTGGACCATCGGCGCGCTGGTGCAGGCGAATTACGGCGGCGTGCTGACCATGGACGGCATCCCGGTCGGACGCGAGCTCGGCAAGTGGTACCTGAAGGAACACACCGACCGCGGCGATGCCGATGGGTCCGTGATGGTCGTCATCGCGACCGACGCGCCGCTGTCCGACCGCAACCTCACGCGCCTCGCCACGCGCGCCATGGCCGGCCTGGCGCGCACCGGCGCAGCCTTCAGCGATGGTTCCGGCGACTATGCCATCGCCTTTTCGACGCATCCCGGCGTGCGGCGTGATCCGGAACGTCGCGCGCACCAGGCGATCATCGCAGACTGGCCGAATGACCGGATGTCGCCCCTCTTCGTCGCGGCCGCGGAGGCCGTGGAGGAAGCCGTGCTCAACGCCCTGACCATGGCCACCACCATCATCGGCCGCGACGGCCGCACGGGTCGCCGCGCGACCGGCCATGCCATCGACCTCGACGCGCTGCGCGCCGTGCTGAAGCGATACGGGCGATGAGGCGCGCGCTGTTCGCGGCCGGCGCTGCACTCGCCCTCGCGCTGCCGGCCGCCGAGGCCGCCCGCGCCACGCTGCGCGCCGCCCGCCCCGGCGGCGCCACGCCACTCGAGCTCCGCGCGAATTCCACCGCCGAGCATTGGGTCATCGATGTCCTCGAAGGCGGCGTCCCCAGCCAACGCATCGAGGTGCAGACCGACCTCCCGGACGTCGCGCCGGATCTCGGCGACGCCAATGGCGACGGTGCGGCGGACCTCTGGATTCCGGTGATCGGCGGCAACGCCAACACCGCCTGGGACCTGTGGATCATGGACCCGGCCCGTGCGCGCTTCCGCCGGGCGGGGGAGATCAGCGGCCTGTCCTTCTCGCGCGACGCCAGGGGCCGGCTCGTGTCGCTGGGCCGCGACGGCTGCTGCGCCGTCTCCTATACCTTCCACGACATCACGCCTGAGGGGCAGTTGCGCGAACTCTTCGGCGTGGAAAGGCGGCTCGATGATCTCGGCCGCGGCAGTTGCGAGCCCTCGGCGATCGCCATCAGCCCGCCGGCCGATGCGGTGACGGGTCTTTGCCGGCTGCGGCCCGGTGCCATGCCCGGGACAGTGTTGCGGGTGCCGTAAGCGACGACGGCGGAGCGGCGAGGGGTCTTGCCCCAGGACCCTCGAAGTGCCGCGGGGGCAGAAGAGTCGGTTCAGCCGCTCGGGCTGACCGTCGCGCATCGTGCCAGATCAAGATTTCGCCTTTGGCGGGCGGGGCTCGGGGAGGGACAGACCCCCTCCCCGAGGCGACCGAGGCCGCTGTTCAGTTCGGCGTCTTCTCCAGTTCCTGCCCCGGCGGCGGCGAGAAGAGGATGAGCTGTTCCGCCAGCACCGCGTCGCGTCCGCCGAGTTCCTCGACCCGCGCCCGCTGATCCGCCTTGGCGGCCGCATCCGCCGCTTCCGGGTCGCAGAAGCGCCGCAGGGCTTCCTGCAGGGAGGCTGTCAGCGCCGTATGCTGCGGCTGTCCGGCAAGGTCGTGCAGTTCCTGCGGATCCGCGACGATGTCAAAAAGCTGCGGTGGCAGGCCGACGTAATGGATCAGCTTCCAGCGCCCCTGGCGCAGCATGAAGGCACCGGCCGGCGATCCATGCGCGTGGTATTCGGCGAAAACCGGGCGATCCGCATTCTCCGCCCCCGCGGCGGGGCCCCAGAGGCTGCGCCCGTGCAGGCTCGCATCCTCCGCCGCCGGCGTCGCGCCGACCGCTTCGAGCACGGTGGGAAAGAGATCGACATGGGACACCGGCGCGGCCCGCCTTGCACCCTTGGGCAGCCCCGGCCCGGCGACGATCATCGGCACCCCGGCCGAGGCATCGTAGAGCACCTTCTTGCCGAACAGCCCATGGGCACCGAACAGTTCGCCATGGTCGCTCGTGTAGAGCAGCCGCGTGGTGCGATCGAGGCCGAGGGTCCGGACCGTCTCCATCACCTTGCCGAGTTGTTCATCGAGATGGGAGATCAGCCCAAAGTATCCGGCCGCGACCTGGCGCAGCATGTCGGGATCCATCTCGTCCGGCAGTCTTTCGAGCCGGCGCAGGTGGCGATAGGCGGGGTGCGCCGCCCAGCCTTCGCCCTGCCAGCCCGGCGGCAAGGGCATCTGCTCGACCGGATAGAGGTCGAGCAACCGCTTCGGCACGGTGAAGGGCGGGTGCGGGCTGATCCAGGACACGAAGAGGACCCAGGGCTTGCCGCCCGGGGCGCTGTGCGCGCCGAGCCAGTCCTGCGCAGCGCGGGTGATGTCGGCGTCGTAGTCCTGATAGGCGGTGTGCCCTTCGCCCGAACGCTTTGCATAGAGGTCGTAGAAGGCCGAACTCTCCCGCGCCTGTTCGGCGTCGTAGCCGCGCAGGAGCTGGCGCACCGCCCCTTTGCCGGCATGGAGGTGCATCGGCAGGATCTCTTCCGAGAAGCCGTAATCGTCGCCGCCGCGGAAATGCAGCTTGCCGATCGAGACGACCTCATGGCCCTGCTCGCGCACGCGCCGCATCCAGGACGGCACCCGCCCATCATAGGCAAGGGCGTTGTCCCAGTAATGCGTCTCGCTGGGATAGCGGCCGGTGGCGAGGGCGGCACGGGCGGGGCAGCAGACCGGGCTTGCCGTGTAACCCTGCTCGAAAAGCACCCCCTCGGCGGCGAGCGCGTCCATCGCCGGGGTCTTCACCCAGGGATGGCCGGCGCAGCCCATGACGTCGCGGGCATGGTTGTCGGACAGGAAGACGATGAGATTGGCCGGGGACAGGACCATGGGGCGGTTCCTTCTGGTAGGGCTGATCAACCGGCCTGGGCGACGCCGGCGGCCTCGACGATGCGGCGCCAGCGCACCAGCTCGGTTCGGAAGAAGGGCGCGAAGTCCTGCGGTGTGCTGCCGACGGGCGTGGCGCCCTCGGCCCGCAGGCGTTCGGCGATGCTGCCGGTGCGGATCGTCTCGGCGAGGCCGCGCTGCACCTCCTCTGCCATGGCCATCGGTGTCTCGCGCGGTGCGAAGAGGGCGTGCCACTGGTCGGCGACGAGATCGGGGAAACCTTGCGCCACGAAGGGGGCGATGCCCGGGAGCTGCGGCATCTCCTCCGTGCCTGTGACGCCGAAGGGCAGCAGGTCGCCGCGTTCGAGGAAGGGCTTGGCGACCGGATAGATCAGGAAGGCGAACTGTACTTCCCCCGTCAGCAGCGCGGTGACTACCTGTCCGGCGCCGCGATAGGGCACATGGGTGACGTTCAGCCCGGCCTGGCGGAAGAGCAGGGCCGGGACGATGTTCGAGATCGAGCCCGACCCGGCCGAGCCGTAGTTCCAATCGGGCCGGCCGTTCTGCAGGGCGGCGCGCAGCGCGGCAACGTTCCGTACGCCCGTATCCGCCCGCGCGACGGCGACATAGGGCTGTGAGACGACCAGGCTGACCGGCAGCAGGTCCCGCTCCGTGTCGAAGGGCATGTTCGCCATGATGGAAGGATTGATGGCGATGGTCGCCGAGGCATAGAGCATGGCGGTGCCATCGGGCGGCGAGCGCACCACAGCCTCCGCCCCGATGTTGCCGCTGGCCCCGGAGCGGTTTTCCACCACCACGGCGCGCTGCAGGCGCTGGCCCAGCGGTTCGGCATAGAGCCGGGCGAAGATGTCGTTGCCGCCACCCGGTGCGAAGGGAACGACGAGGCGCAGCGGGCGCTGCTCGAGCGCGAGGGCAGGGGTGGCAAGCGTGCCGAGAAGAGAGAGGCCAAGAGCGCGCCGGCGCATGGGATTCTCCGGATGCGGGTGGGCCGCGCTGGGTTCCGTGCCCGTGTGCTCCAGGCTGGACGCAGGCTAACGCCCATTCCGGCATGGCTTCCAATGCAGTCTCGGCGATGTATCATGCCTGTCAGGCATGATTGGCGGCGCACTCGACCTTCTGACCCTGAACCTGTTCCGCGATGCGGTGCGGGAAGGCTCGGTGACCGCCGCCGCCCTCCGCCAGGGCATCGGCCAGCCGCATGCGAGCCGATTGCTCGCCCGGTTGCAGCGGCGGCTCGGCCTGTCCCTGCTGATCCGCAGCGGGCGGCGGCTGGTCCCGACCGAGGCCGGTCTGCTCTTCCTCGAGGAAGTAGACCGCACCCTGTCGGGCATCGACCGTCTGGCCGAGACGGCGCGCGACATCGCGGCAAACCGCCGGGCGCCGGTCCGCCTGCTCGTCCAGTCGCATCTTGCGCATGGGCTCATGCCGGGCGTGCTGCGCCGGCTGGCGGTGAGCGCGCCGGGGCTGCGCATCGACCTCGACATCCGGCAGCGCAACCGGCTGACCGGCTGGGCCGGGCGGGCGGATCCGGACGTGGTGCTTGCGGCCTGGCCGCTCGAACTCGTCTTTCCGCGCCGTGAGATCCTGCTCGAGACCAGCTACGGGCTCGCGATCCCGGCGGGTCATCCGCTGGCGCGGCAGGACCACATCGCGCCGGCCGATCTCGCCGGCGAGGATCTCATCACCGTGCGCCCCGGGCTGTCGACGCGGGACTGGCTGCAGGAAATGATGAAGGGCTTCGCGCGGCGGCCGCGCATCGTGTGCGAGACCGGCTCAGTCCTCTCTGCCGTGCAACTGGCCGCGGAAGGGCTGGGGCTCGCCCTGACCGATCCGTTCCTGGCCAGTCGTTTCCGGCGAGAGGCGGGCGTCGTGTTCCGGCCGATCAAGGATGGCCCGCGGCTGAGCTACTGCCTGATGCTGCGCGCCCAGCAGCCTTGGGCGGCGCCGCTGCGGGCGGCGATCCTCGCCGAAGCGCGCGATCTTCTCGCGGCCTGGCCAGGTGGGGCGACCTTCACGCCACCTCTCGTGTCGCCACCGCATCCCGCGCCGCCGAGCGGAATTCCCGGCGGTGCAACTCCCGCAGGACCAACAGGCTCGCCAGGATCAGCGCCAGTGGATGGACGATCCAGGCCAGCGCCGCGAGCCCGAAATAGTAGGACCGCAGCCCCGTGTTGAAATGCCGTGCGCCGCGGTTCGCCACGCGTGCCGCCATCTCGGCATGGTGTGTCGCGCCGGGGTCCAGCGGCATGCCCATCACCAAGGTCGATGTGTAGTTGAACTGCCGCAATGCCCAGGTGAACTCGAAGAAGGTGTTCACGAAGATCACCAGCAGCAGGCCGATCTTGATCTCCCACATCACCTCGTCCGGCACGGCGCTCCAGGGCAGGACCGCGACGATGTGCCGCGCCGGATCGGGCGCCGACAGCATGGCCACCAGGCCGCCCAGCACGAGGATCGAGGTGGTGGCGAGAAACGAGGTGGACGACATGAGGTTGCCGATGGCCGCGATGTCGGCGATGCGGTTGTCCCGCATCATGGCCGCGCGCATCCAGCGCCGGCGATGCTCGTCCATGGCGGCGATGACGCTGCGCCGGCGGATGCTCGGGATGCGATCCACCAGCAAGGCGTAGATCACCCAGCAGACGATGAAGACGGCCAGGGCGATCCAGTCGAGGACGGTGAGCGGCAGGGTCATGGCACGGCGGGCTCGGAGGGGGTGGTGGGCACCCGCTCTGGCAGTGATCCGCAGGCGGCGGCAAGGGATTCGCGCGTCTTCCTGTCGGTGCCGACGAAGCGCCGAGCTCTGGCGTCCCAGGCATAGGGCAGGGTGGTGTCGCGGCAGGCGCCGCCCGCCGCGCAATAGGTCACGCGCAGTTCCAGCCGGCCACGGCGGGCGCGCAGGGCAGGGCGGCCGTCCTGGATCTCCTCGAACAGGGTCTGGCGCCAAGTCACGCCGTCCGGACCCGTCCAAGCGATTTCCACGGAGGTGGCCTGGTGGATGCCGCCGGCCGCGCTCAGGCCGATGCGCCAACGCAAGGGGCCGGAGGGCAGGCCGCTCAGCGTGCCCCGGTCGGTCGTTGCAGCCAGGTCCCAGTCGAAGCAGTCGGCCCGGCCGGGCGAGGCCGCCAGCAGCGTGGCGGCGAGAAGGCTAGCGGCGCAGCGGATCATAGGGTGCGAGGTCCAGCGGCGGCGCCTCACCCAGCGCCAGCCCTGCGGCGATGGCCCCGGCGAAGGGCGAGATCGTCAGCCCGCTCGGCCCCAGCCCATTGGCGATGACGAGGTTCGCGAGCCCCGGCACCACACCGAGCAGCGGGCAGCCATCGGGCGACATCGGCCGGAATCCGATGCGAGTCTCGAGATGCGTCGCCTGCGCCAGGCCCGGGGCGACTGACAGCGCGGTGCCGAGCACCTCCGCCAACCCGGCGGCGGTCACGCGGCGGTCGAAGCCCGACCCGGTCTCCCGCGTCGCGCCGACCACGACGCGCCCTTCCTCGAAGGTCAGGAGGTAGTGCGAGGTCATCGGGTAGAGCACCGGCCAGGACGCCGTCTCCGTCCCCTCCAGCCGCAGATGCAGGATCTGTCCGCGTTGCGGCTCGACCGCCAGGCGCAGGCCGAGCGGAGCCAGCACCTCCGGCGCCCAGGCCCCGCCGGCGAGGATCACCGCATCGCCGGTGATCGCCTCGCCGCCCATGCGTGCGCCGCGCAGCCGATCGCCCTCCATCAGCAGGGACGCCTTGCCCTGCCGCACCACGCCACCGCGCCGGGTGATGGCACGGCGCAGCGCGGCGCCGATCCGCCGGCCATCCACCCGGGCGCCTCCGGTGAGATGCAGCGCGGCCCGTGGTGCCATGGCGGGAAACAGGCGCTGCGCCTCGGCCGCCGTCAGGCGCGACACCGCGCCGGCGAGCGGGCAGGCCGCCGCCCGCGCCCGTACCAGCGGTTCCACCGCGTCCAGCACGGCCGGGTCCGCCGGTGCGCTGAGCGTGCCGATGCGGGCATAGCCGAGGTCGGTCTCGCCATCCTCGGCGAGGCTCGCAACCAAGTCGGGATAGGCGGTCGCCCCGCCTTCCAGCATGGCGTAGAGCGCCTCGCCCTCATGCCGCGTGGTCCAGGGGGAGACGATGCCCGCCCCGGCCTGGGTGGCGCGGCCGTCATGCGCGGCGTCGATCAGCACGACCGCGGCCTTGGCGCGCAGCAGGGAATAGGCGGCGATCGACCCGAGGATTCCGCCACCGATGACCACGACACGCATCGACGCCTCCGACGCTGTTCTGGCGATTGAGCGCCGAAGCGCGCCGCAAGGGAAGCGGCCGGACGGCCGGTGCGTGGGATGTGCTGGCTCTTGGGGGTCGAGAGTGGCTTTGCCCCTCCCTCACCGCGAAGCAGTGCTTTGCGCCCAGCAAAGGCCACAAGGCCTTCGGAAACCGATACCTGGCACCGGGCGCCGCTGTCAGGACAGGCGTCGAAGCCGGCACCGGCGCACCAAACGGATTGCAGGAGGCAATAGGGCGCCCGTACTGCCCGGCGCCAAGTCACGGTTTCCAAAGGCCCTGTGGCCTTTGGCGGGGTGGCTTGGAGGGGCGGAGCCCCTCCAACCT
The DNA here is from genome assembly GCF_019430885.1 of Roseomonas alba. Taxonomy (GTDB): domain Bacteria; phylum Pseudomonadota; class Alphaproteobacteria; order Acetobacterales; family Acetobacteraceae; genus Neoroseomonas; species Neoroseomonas alba. The sequence goes on from NZ_JAHYBZ010000002.1 coordinate 248,171, forward strand.
TCCGCCCGCAGCGGCCATTCGCGAATGGCCCTCGACACGGGACGGCCCTGGCGGGCCGCCCCTTGCGAATCAGGCCATCGCCTTCTTCAGGTTCTCGTCGATCTTCGCGAGGAACGCCTGGGTGTTCAGCCAGGGCTGGTCCTTGCCGATCAGGATGGCGAGGTCCTTCGTCATGTAGCCGCTCTCGACCGTGCTGACGCAGACCTTCTCCAGCGTCTCGGCGAAGGCGGTCACGTCCGGCGTGCCGTCGAACTTGCCGCGATAGGCGAGGCCGCGGGTCCAGGCGAAGATGGACGCGATCGGGTTGGTCGAGGTCTCGCGGCCCTTCTGGTGCTCGCGGTAGTGGCGGGTCACCGTGCCGTGGGCCGCTTCCGACTCAACGGTCTGCCCGTCCGGAGACAGCAGCACCGAGGTCATCAGGCCGAGCGAGCCGAAGCCCTGCGCCACGATGTCGGACTGCACGTCGCCATCGTAGTTCTTGCAGGCCCAGATGTAGCCGCCTTCCCACTTCAGCGCGGAGGCGACCATGTCGTCGATCAGGCGGTCCTCATAGGTCAGGCCGCGCTTCTCGTATTCCGCCTTGAACTCGGCGTCGTAGATGCCGCGGAAGATGTCCTTGAACTGGCCGTCATAGGCCTTGAGGATCGTGTTCTTGTGGCTGAAGTAGACCGAGAAGTTGCGCGCCAGACCGTAGTTGAACGACGCGCGGGCGAAGCCCTCGATCGACTTGTTGAGGTTGTGGATCATCATCGCCACGCCGCCGGTGGCGGGGAAGGGGAACTCGCCGATCTCCTGCGGGGCGCCGCCTTCGGGCGTGTAGGTCATCTTCACCGTGCCGGCGCCGGGGACCTTCATCTCGACCGAGCGGTAGATGTCGCCATAGGCGTGGCGGCCGACGACGATCGGCTTCGACCAGTGCGGCACCAGGCGCGGCACGTTCTGGCAGATGATCGGCTCACGGAAGATGGTGCCGTCGAGGATGTTGCGGATCGTGCCGTTGGGCGACCGCCACATCTTCTTGAGGCCGAATTCCTTCACGCGGGCCTCGTCCGGCGTGATGGTCGCGCACTTCACGGCGACGCCGTACTGCTTGGTGGCGTTGGCGGAGTCGACCGTGATCTGGTCGTCCGTCTCGTCGCGCTTCTGGATGCCGAGGTCGTAATACTTCAGGTCGATGTCGAGATAGGGGAGGATCAGCTTCTCCTTGATGAACCCCCAGATGATGCGGGTCATCTCGTCCCCGTCCATCTCGACGACGGGGTTCTTCACCTTGATCTTGGCCATGAGCTGTCCTCTGCCGGGCAAACGGATGCGGGTCGCGCCCCGGAGAGGGCGGCCGATGCGGGCGGAAATTGCACCGCCGCGACAAGGCGGGCAAGCCCGGCCGGCGGGAAAGGCCGTGACGCGCGCCCGGGGGATGGGTCGGGGCCTTTCTAAGGGCGAGCTGACTGCCCCGATATGTCCGCAGTGGACGTTGGTGGGGCCTTGCCCTTCCAAATCACCTCAGCAAAGGCCGAAAGGCCTCTGCAAACCTCAACTGGGTGTCGTGTGCCATTGGCGGAACGGGTGCCGAAACCCGCATTTGCGCAAGACGCGCGCCTGACGGTTGCAGAGTGCCCACTGTGCCCGGCGCCAGAAGACTGCGGTCCAGGATGCCCAGTATCCTGCCGGGGTGGTTCGGAGGGGCAGCGCCCCTCCGATGTCCGGCAGCGAAAGGTAGTGCCGGCACCGGCCCGCGCCCCCGCCCGGCCACCCGTCCGGGATGTCGTCGCCGGATGGTCGGCAGCGGACCGGTGCCCATCCGGGGTTGCGCAGGAGGGTAGCGCAGCCCCGAAGGCAGGATCAGCCGAGGCTGGTCACATCCATCGGCGCGGGCATCCAGGCATAGCCCTCGCCCTCCTTCGACACCCGTCCCAGGCCGGGCCAGGGGAAGTGATAGGAGAGCAGCATGGTCCGATCGGTTGCGAAGCGCTCCAGCGCCCGCGCCCGGGTCTGGGCTGACTGCTTCGGGTCCGTGTCGAAGGAGAATTCCAGCAACGGCCGGCGCAGCAGAAGCACCTGATGGTGCGCTAGGTCGCCCGTATAGACCATCGTGTTGTTGCCCTGGGTGATGGCGTAGATGGCATGCCCCACCGTATGCCCGGGTGCGGAAATGGCGGTGATGCCCGGCACGACTTCCCGACCGTCCTGAACCATCATCATGCGGTCCCGATAGGCGTTCAGGTTCTTCGTCGCCCCGCGGATGAAGGGCCCCATGAAGGCCGGGCCGCGGATATTGCCCTCATCCGTCCAATACTTCAGGTCAGCTTCGGTGACGGCGACCTGGGCATTGGGGAAGTTGCGGTTGCCGTTCGCATCCACCAGTGCCCAGCAATGGTCGCAATGGGCGTGGGAGAGGATGACGAGGTCGATCTGCGACGGCTCGATCCCTGCCGCCCGCATGTTGCGGATCAGCCGTCCGGTGGTCGGGCCGAACATCTGGCTGTCGGCGCCCATGCTGTCGCCCATGCCGGTGTCGAACAGGATGAGCTGCCGTCCGGTGTTGAGGATCAGCGCGTTCTGCTCAAGCACCGCGTTGGCGGGGTCGAGGAAATTCGCGCGCATCATGGCGTTGATCTCGCCCGGGCGGGCCCCGACGAAGGCATCCTCGGCCTTGCCGAGCGGCAGCGAGCCGTCCGACACGACCGTCGCCTCGTAGTCGCCGAACTTGAAGCGGTACCAGGCGGGCGCGCCGCGTCCGATCATGGGTGCGGCGGCTTCGGCACGGATCAGGGGCAGGGTCGCAGCAGCGAGCCCTGCGCCGAGAAGGGCGCGGCGGTTGATGCTCATGGATCGTTTCTCCCTTGCGGTTCGCCGTCATGCCGGTGGGCGACGCCGCGGCGGCAGGCTATCGTCACGCGACGCGGGAACGCCAGCGCGGCGTGTGCCCGATCTGGTCATGCTCGCGTGAGAGGATAAGGAGTTTCGCATGTTGCTGCGCATCGCTGGAATGGGCCTCGCCGGGCTCGCGCTGATGACCGCAACAGCCGCGCTGACGAGCGCCGCCCTGGTCGGGGCCGCCGCGGGGGCCTGCGTCGTGCGCCGGCGGGCCAAGGCACGGACGGCCTGGCCGGAGGAGAGCAAGACGGCCGAAGGGTGAGGCGGGGAGGGGCTTTGCCCCTCCCCGAAACCCCACCTCACCAAAGGCCGCAGGGCCTTTGGAAACCGATACCTGGTGCCGGGCGCGACGGGTGCGCCTGCGCCGCAAGGGCCTCCCCTGGGCGGCATGCAGCCGGTAAAGACACCATCGGCACAGCGGGGGAGAGGCCAGTATGCAGGTTCTGATCGCGGGCGGCGGGGTCGGCGGGCTCACCCTGGCCCTCTCGCTGCAGGAACGCGGCATCGCCTGCACCGTCTTCGAGGCCGCGCAGGAGATCCGCCCCCTCGGCGTCGGTATCAACACCCTGCCGCATGCCATCCGGGAACTCGCCGCTCTGGGGCTGCTCCCGGCCCTCGACGCCGTCGCCGTGCGGACGCGCGAACTGCGCTATCTGAACCGCTTCGGCCAGGAGATCTGGGTCGAACCGCGCGGCACCTGGGCCGGCCACGACGTCCCGCAATTCTCCATCCATCGCGGCCATCTGCATGAGGTGCTGTGGCAGGCGGCGCGCGAGCGCCTCGGCGCAGCGGCGGTCGTGACCGGTGCGCGTCTCGCCGGCTTCGCCCAGGATGAGGCCGGCGTCACCGCGACCTTCGCGGACGGCCGCATCGCGCGTGGCGATGTGCTGATCGGCGCCGACGGCATCCATTCCGTGCTGCGGTCCGCCTTGCATCCCGATGATGGCGGCATCCGCTGGAACGGCATCCAGATGTGGCGCGGCGCCATCGACTGGCCCGCCTATGAGGGCGGCGACACCATGATCGTCGCCGGCGACATGACCGAAAAGCTGGTCCTCTACCCCATTGCGCCCGGCGCGACGCCGGGCACGCGGCTGACCAACTGGGTCGTCTGCGCCCAGATCGGCGACCCCACCCGCCCGCCGCCGCGGCGCGAGGATTGGTCCCGGCCCGGGACGCTTGCCGAGGTGCTGCCGCATGTCGCGCGCTTCCGCATCCCTTTCCTCGATGTCGAGGCCCTGGTTCGCGCCACGCCGGAATTCTGGGAATACCCGATGTGCGACCGCGACCCGTTGCCCTTCTGGACACAGGGGCGGGTGACGCTGCTCGGGGATGCGGCGCATCCGATGTATCCGGTGGGGTCGAATGGTGCCTCCCAGGCCGTGCTGGATGCACGTTGCCTGGCGGCCCTGCTCGGCGGGGGTGATCCGGTCGCGGCCCTGGCCGCCTATGAGGCCGAACGCCTGCCCAAGACCGCCGAGATCGTCCGCAGCAACCGCAAGGGCGGGCCGGAACGGGTGGTCGATGTCGTCTCCGAACGCGCGCCCGATGGCTTCGATCGCATCGAGGACGTGATCGCGCGGGAGGATCTCGCCGCGATCGCCGGCGGCTATGCGCGCATGGCCGGATTCGCCACGCCGCGATAGCGCCACGCTTCGGCCCCGCCCGCACCATTGCCGGGCGCGACGACGCATCCTGTCCCCGAACAGAGGAACAGGAGCGCCGGATGATCACACGAAGCGAAGGCTGGACTGTCCCGTACGCGCCGCGAAAGGCGGGCGTCCTCGAGACGCTGCTCGCGGCGGTGGCGGCGGCCATGGAACGGCACCGCCAGCGGGCGCGCCTCGCCACGCTGGAACCCCGCCTGCTGCGCGACATCGGCGCAACCCTGGACGAGGCCCAGCGCGAGGCCAGCAAGCCCTGCTGGCGCCGCTGACCGCACGGCCCCTCTTTCCGACCGATCGGTCAGCGCGCAGCATGCGCGCACCGACGGAGGAAACGGCATGGCAGGACAGATGGATGTGCGGCGCTCGCATGACGGACGCGTTGCGCATGTGGCGGTGGATCACGACGCGAAGCTCAACACGCTGAACCCGGATCTGATGCGCGACTTCGCGCGGACCTTCGCGACGCTGGGCGAGGAGGATTCGCTTCGCGCCGTGGTGCTGACCGGCGCCGGGCCGCGGGCCTTCATCGGCGGCGCGGATATCGGCGTGATGGCGGCGGTGCAGGACCCGGCGGAGGGCGGCGCCTTCATCAGTCTGGTCCATGGTTGCTGCCGGGCCGTGCGGGACTGCCCGGTGCCGGTGATCGCGCGGGTGAATGGCTGGTGCCTTGGCGCGGGGCTGGAGATTGCGGCTGCCTGCGACCTGCGCATCGCCTCCGATGTCGCGAAGTTCGGCATGCCGGAGGTCCGCGTCGGCATCCCCTCGGTAGTCGAGGCCGCCTTGCTGCCCGGCCTGATCGGCTGGGGCCGCACCCGCCGGCTGCTGCTGCTGGCCGAGACCATCGACGCCGCCGAGGCCGCGGAATGGGGCCTGGTCGAAAAGGTCGTCGCCCCCGATGCGCTGGATGGTGCCGTGGAATCCTGGATCGACCTGCTGCTGGAAGCCGGCGCCGAGGCCATCCGGTCCCAGAAGGCTCTGATCCGCCGCTGGGAGGATCTGACCCACACCCAGGCCATCGAAGCCGGAATCGGAGCCTTCGCGGCGTCCTGGCATACCGATGAGCCGACGCGGATGCTCGGCGGCTTCATGGCACGAAAGAAGAAGGCGTAGCGCCGGATATCCTGGCCCGGAGTCCGCCTGGCGGGGCAGGGGCGCCGCTACTTCAGCGCTGCGAGCCTCGCGCAGCAGCGTTCGAAGGCCGTCAGGTCGTGCCAGCGCCGCCCTTCTGCCGGGTCGATTCGTTCGAAGGCGCCGCCGGCGGCGGCGATGCCGCCATCGATCATCAGGTTGTCGGCCAGGCCGAAATCCTCGAGGCCCATGGCCTCCGCGTCTTCCCAGCCGCCATCGTCGCGCGGCCGCGCCTCGCCCCCGAGGAAGGACCGCGTGCGATCCAGGAAATCCGCCGGTGCGTTGCTGTAGCCCATGACCGGCCGGCCCAGCGCCTTCATGAAGCCGAGCTCATAGACCGTCCCGGCATCGGCCGACGGTCCGCGGAAGGGCGTGAGGTTGGCGATCAGCGCGGCGCAGGACCGGATATGCGCCTCATTGCCCAGATAGATGCGCATCCAATAGGGGTGGTGGGCCGGCGGCGCCTGGGGCGGGGTGTCGAAGGGAAAGACCCCTTCCAGCCCATGGGCGGCGCAGATGCGCTTCTTCTCCGCCGCGATGTCGAGCGCGTCGGGCAGGAAGACTTCGGGACCGGCGAGGTAGACGCGCATGGCCCCATCCTGCCTTGCCGGCCGCCCCCATGCCATGGGAATGCAGGCCATGGACCTCGAAGCCGAATACAATAACCGCGCCCGCGTGCCCGACAGCGCTGCCATCATCGGCACCTGGGCCCGCGACGCGGCAGCCTTCCGTGCGGACTGGTCGCGCAGCACGCTCGACATCCCCTACGGGGAGGGGCCGCGGGAGCGATTCGACCTGTTCGAAGCCGAGGTGCCCGGACCGGTCGCCATGTTCATCCATGGCGGCTACTGGCAGGCGCTGGACAAGTCCTTCGGCAGCCATTGGGCGCGCGGGCTGGCGATGCGCGGCGTGACCGTCGCGGTGCCCTCCTATGATCTCTGCCCCAACGTGCCGCTGCGGCGGATCGTCGAGCAGATGCGCGCCGCCTGCATCACCCTGCACCGGCGGACGGAGCGTCGGCTGCTGGTGGTGGGGCATTCGGCGGGCGGGCACTTGGCCGCGATGCTGATGGCGACCGACTGGGCGGCGATCGACCCGTCCCTGCCGCCCCGGCTGGTGGGCGCGGCGCTGCCGGTCTCCGGGGTGTTCGAGCTGGAACCGGTGATGGGCACCAGCGTCGGCCGTGGCCTGAACCTGACGCCCGAGGAAGCCCGCGCCTTGTCGCCGCGCTGGATGCGCCCGGCGATCGGGGAGCTACACGCCGTAGTGGGCGGGGCCGAAAGTGCCGAGTTCATCCGGCAGACCATCGACTTCGCCGCCGCGTGGCGCGGCAGCGCGGAGGAAATCCCCGACGCCAACCACTTCACCGTGCTCGAACCCTTCCCCGATCCGGCCCATGCCCTGGTGTCCTTCGCCGCCGACATGGCGGGGCGGCTTGCGCCCGGCTGACGGATCGCGCTTAACAGGGATGTGAAACCGGGCAATCGCAGGGGAACTTCCATGGTCGGGATCGGACGTCGCGGACTTCTGGGCGGAACCACGGCGCTGCTGGCGGCACCCGCCATCCTGCATGCGCAGCCGGCGGGCGGCGTGAAGATCGGCGTGGTCGCCGTGCAGACCGGCCCGCAGGCCGCGCTCGGGAACCAGTTGAAGGAGGGCTTCGCCCTCGGCCTGCGCCATCTGGACGGCAAGCTCGGCGGCCTGACCGCTGAGACCGTCCTGATCGACGACGAGCTGAAGCCCGATGTGGCCGTGACCAAGGTCCGCGCCGCGCTGGAGCGCGACAAGGTCGACTTCGTGGTGGGCGTCGTCTTTTCGAACATCCTGCAGGCGATCATCCGCCCGGTGACCGAGAGCGGCACCATCCTGATCAGCACCAATGCCGGCCCGTCCACCTTCGCCGGCCGAGGCTGCAATCCGAACTTCTTCACCACCTCCTACAACAACGACCAGGTCCATTCGGTGATGGGCCAGGCGGCGCAGGATGCGGGCTACAAGCGCGTCTTCGTCATGGTGCCGAACTACCAGGCCGGGCGTGACGCGGTCGCCGGCTTCAAGTCGAAGTTCCAGGGCGAGGTGGTGGACGAGGTGTTCGTCCCGCTGACCCAGCTCGATTTCTCGGCCGAGCTCGCGAAGATCGCAGCCGCGCGGCCCGATGCGATCTTCACCTTCATGCCGGGTGGCCTGGGCGTGAACCTGGTGCGGCAGTATCGGCAGGCGGGGCTCGCGACGATCCCCTTCCTGTCGACCTTCACCGTGGATGAGGCGACGCTGCCCGCGCAGGGCGATGCGGCGCTGGGCTTCTATTCGGCGGCGTCCTGGGCGCCGAACATGGACAACCCGCAGAATGTGAAGTTCGTGAACGACTACGTCGCCGCGCACAATGCGGTGCCGGCGACCTATGCCGCGCAGGCCTATGACGCGGCGATGCTGCTGGACAGCGCGATCCGTCGCGTGAACGGCAACCTTGCCGGCAAGGACGCCCTTCGCGCCGCGATCCAGGCGGCCGATTTCCGATCGGTGCGCGGGCCGTTTAAATTCGGCGTGAACCACTATCCGGTGCAGGATTTCTGGCTGCTCAAGGTCGGCCGCCGCGCCGATGGCAAGCTGGAGACGCAGACCGAGCGCAAGATCTTCGCCGACGCGGTCGATCCCTACGCCGCCGAATGCCGCATGCGGTGATGCCCTTCGCGCGACACGGCGCGAATGGTGCGGCGCCCGCAGCGCGCCGCACCTTGGCAGCGCCTGACCGGCGCAGGCGCGTCAGGAGCGATGCGTGACGACCCAACTGCTGCTGGTGCAGGCCCTGAACGGCCTGCAACTGGGCATCCTGCTGTTCCTGGTCGCGGCGGGGCTGACGCTGGTCTTCGGGGTGATGGACTTCATCAACCTGGCCCACGGCGTGCAGTACATGCTGGGGGCCTATCTCGGTGCCTCGCTGGCCGCCGCGACAGGGTCCTTCTGGTGGGGGCTGGTGCTGGCGCTGCCGGCGGCGCTGCTCGCCGGATTGCTGCTGGAGGTGCTGGTGTTCCGGCACCTCTATGCGCGGGACCATCTGGCGCAGGTGCTCGCGACCTTCGGGGTGATCCTGTTCCTCAATGAGGGCGTGAAGCTGGTCTGGGGCGCCGCACCGCTGCAGGTCCCGATCCCGGCGCTGTTGCAGGGTGGCGTGGAAATCATGCCCGGCCTGCAGTACCCCATCTATCGCATCGCGGTGCTGGTCGCCGGCGTCGCGACGGCCTGCGGGCTGTGGTGGCTGGTCGAGCGCACCCGCGCTGGCATGCTGGTGCGCGCGGGCGCGAGCAATGCGCCGATGGTCTCGGCCCTGGGTGTTGATATCGGGCGGCTGTTCACTCTGGTCTTCGCCTTTGGCGCGATGCTGGCGGGCTTCGCCGGCGTGCTGGCCGGGCCCATCTTCTCGGTCGAACCCGGCATGGGCGACAATGTGCTGATCCTTGCCTTCGTGGTGATCGTGATCGGCGGGATCGGGTCGATCCGCGGGGCCTTCATCGCCGCGTTGCTGGTGGGGCTGATCGACACGCTCGGCAAGTCGTTGATGCCGGATCTGATGCGACTGTTCCTCGATGCGTCCGCGGCCCGGCAGACGGGCGCGGCGCTGGCCTCGATGCTGGTCTACATCGCCATGGCGGCGATCCTCGCCTTCCGGCCCGCCGGGCTGTTCCCGGTCCGGGCATGATGCGCGGCGTCTGGCTGCCGCTGCTGGCGTTGGCCGCGCTGGCCATAGCACCGCTGGCGGGGTTCTCGGCGTCCTATGAGATGACGCTGATGGCGCGTGCGATGATCCTCGCCATGGCGGCGGTATCGCTGTCCTTCCTGGTGGGGGGGGCAGGGCTGGTCAGCCTGGGACATGCGGCATCCGTCGGGGTCGGTGCCTATGCGGTCGCGATCCTCGACGCGAATGGCTTCACCGATGCGGCGCAGGTGCTGCCCGTCGCGATCGGCGCCGCGGCGATCTTTGCATTGCTGACCGGGGCCATCGCGATCCGCACCTCCGGCGTGCATTTCATCATGATTACCCTGGCTTTCGGGCAGATGGCCTTCTTCACGGCGTCGTCGCTTTCGGCTTATGGGGGGGATGACGGCTACACTCTGTACTCCCGCACCGAGGTCGCCGGCGCGCGGCTGCTCGAGAACCGTCTCGCCTTCCACTACATCTGCCTGGGCCTGCTGGCGGCGAGTTGGGCGGTGGCGTCGATGCTGCTCGCATCCCGCTTCGGCCGCGTGCTGCGCGCGGCGCGCGAGAATGCCCAGCGCGCCGAGGCTGTCGGCTTCACCCCCTATCCCTATCGCTTGGTCGGTTATGGCATCGCCGGCGCGATGGCTGGCGTGGCGGGCGTATTGCTGGTCAATGCGACGGAGTTCGTCTCTCCCGCCATGCTGTCCTGGCAGCGTTCGGGCGAGCTGCTGTTCATGGTCATCCTGGGCGGGGTGGGGCGGTTGTGGGGAGCGATCCTCGGCGCCCTGGTCTTCGTCGGGCTGGAGACCTGGCTTGCCGAGCTGACCCCGCATTGGAAGATGATCTTCGGTCCGCTGCTGGTGGTATCGGTCATCGCGCTGCGCGGCGGGCTGGCCGGGCTGGTGGCGCCGCGTCATGGCTGAGTCGCTGCTCGCCCTGCGTGACCTCCGCAAGCACTACGGCGGCCTGGCCGTGACGGATGGCGTGACGCTCGACGTCCTGCCCGGCGAGATCCACGCCATCATCGGCCCGAACGGGGCGGGCAAGACGACGCTGATCCATGAGATCACGGGCGTTGTCGCTCCGGATTCGGGGCAGGTGGTGTTCGCGGGCCGCGACGTGACGCGGCTGTCCCTGCCGCGCCGGGCGCGGGCAGGCCTCGCGCGCAGCTTCCAGATCACCAGCGTGGTGGCGGGGTTCTCGGCGCTGGAGAACGTCGCGCTGGCGGCGCAGGCGCGCGCCGGGTCGTCCTTTCGCTTCTTCCGCCCCGCCGCCAGCGAACGTGCGCTGAACGAGGCCGCGATGGCGGCTCTGTCAGAAGTGGGCCTGGCCGACCGCGCCGCTGTGCCGGCAGGCGCGTTGAGCCACGGCGAGAAGCGCGCCCTCGAGATCGCCATCGCACTCGCCACCCAGCCACGGCTGTTGCTGCTCGACGAGCCGCTGGCCGGCGCGGGACCGGAAGAGACCGAGCGCCTCATCGCCCTGCTGACCCGGCTGAAGGCCGCCTACACCATCCTGCTGGTGGAGCACGACATGCAGGCGGTCTTCGCGCTGGCCAACCGTATCTCCGTCCTCGTCTATGGCCGCGTCATCGCGACGGGGACCGTCGCCGAAATCCGTGCCAACGCCGAGGTCCGCGCCGCTTATCTGGGCGAGGACGACGCCTGATGCTGGCGGTCGACACCCTGCTCGCCGGCTATGGCGAAAGCCGCGTGCTGCACGGCGTCTCCTTCGCCATCGGGGCGGGGGAAGTGGTGACCCTGCTCGGCCGCAACGGCATGGGCAAGACGACAACGGTGCGCGCCATCATGGGGCTCATCGCGCCACAGGGCGGGCACGTGACCTTCGACGGTGAGGACATCACGGGCCGCAGGCCCCATCGCATCGCCCGGCACGGCATCGGCCTGGTCCCTGAAGGCCGCCAGATTTTCCCGACCCTGACGGTCGAGGAAAATCTGGTCGCGACCGCCGCCAACCGTTCGGGTGGTACCCCGCGCTGGACGCTGGCCGAGACACTGGCGCTGTTCCCTCGCCTCGCGGAACGCCGCCGCAACCTCGGCGCGCGGCTGTCGGGGGGCGAGCAGCAGATGCTCGCCATCGGCCGCGCGCTGATGACCAACCCGAAGCTGCTCATCCTCGACGAAGCCACCGAGGGCCTGGCCCCCATCATCCGCGCCGAGATCTGGGCCGTGCTGGCGACGCTGCGCGCCGAGGGCCTCGCCATCCTGCTGATCGACAAGAACCTCGCCGCCATCCTCAAGCTCGCCGACCGCCATGTGGTGATCGAGAAGGGCAGGGTGGTCTGGACCGGCGCCAGCGAAGCCCTTTCCGCCGCGCCGGAAGTGCGCGACACCTATCTCCACGTCTGAGGGAGGCGAGCATGACCGTATTGAGCGCAGGGGTGACCAAGGCCGGCGAGGGCCTGGACGGCATTACCTGGAACATCCTGGGCCAGACCTACAAGCCGGTCGCCCATGGCGAGTCCTGCTTCGCCTTCGACACGCTGTTCCCCGACGGCACTTTCGTCCCCCCGCACATCCATGCCACGCAGGACGAATTCATCCGCGTGCTGGAAGGCCGCTTCGACCTGGTGCTGGACGGTCAGGCGATGACCGCGACGGCGGGCGACCTGATCCGCATGCCGATGGGCATCATGCACGGCATCTTCAACAAGTCAGGCGCGCCGGTGCGGGCGCTGTTCTGGGTGTCGCCGGCGAGGGACCTCTTCACCCTGTTCACGCGCATCCACAATGTGGCGGACCCGGCCGAGGTGGTGCGGATCGCGGCGGAGCATGAGGTGGAGTTCCTGCCACCGCCCGGCTGATGGGAATTGGAGGGGCTCTGCCCCTCCAAACCACCTCGCCAAATGATGAATCATTTGGAAAGCCGGATACCTGGCATCGGGCAGCAGCGACCGCCAGCGCCCCGTAACGCGCTTCCGGCGCAAATGCGGGTCCCGGCATCCATTCTGCCGGCGGAGGACGGCGCCAAGCGGAGGTCTCCAACGGCCTTCGCCGTTGCGAATGCCCATCGACGCTGCGGAGCAACGCCAGACCTGTGACGGGGAGAGGTCTGGAGAGGGGCAAAGCCCCTCTCCAATGCGCGTTCAGTGGTCTTCCGCGTCCAGCGCGTATCCGGCCGACCGCACGGTGCGGATCAGGTCCGCCTCGTGGTCCCCGTTGATCGCCTTGCGCAGCCGGCGGATATGCACGTCGACCGTGCGCGGCTCGACATGGATGTCGCGCCCCCACACCGCGTCCAGAAGCTGCTCGCGGGTGAAGACCCGGCCCGGATGCTGCAGGAAGAACTCCAGCAGCCGGTACTCCGTCGGGCCCAGGTGCAGCGCGCGCCCGTCGCGGCTCACGCGATGCGCGTCCTGGTCCATGGTCAGGTCGCGATAGGTCAGCGTCCCCTTCGCCGCGGCGCCGCCGGACCGTCGCAGCAGCGCCCGGATGCGGGCCAGCAGCGAGTCCATCACGAAGGGCTTCGCGATGTAGTCGTCCGCGCCGGTATCGAGCGCGCGCACCGCATCCTGATCCTCGGTGCGCGCGGTCACCATGATGATCGGCAGATCCCGCGTTCCGGGGCGGCGGCGGAGCTGGCGGCACACCTCGATGCCCGACAGCGCCGGCAGCATCCAGTCGAGCAGCACGAGGTCGGGTCGCGCCTCGGAGACGCGCAGCAGCGCCTCCTGGCCATCGGCCGCCTCATCCACCTTGAAGCCTTGCTTCTCAAGGTTGTAGCGCAGCAATGTCATCAGCGGCGCCTCGTCCTCGACCACCAGGATGGTGGGCTTGGCGAGGGTGGAATAGGCCTCGGCCATGGGCGCTCCCTCGGGGTTATTCGCCGGCCGGCCTGACCACCGCGAAGGCCGACTGATCGGCCTTCGGACGTTCGTCAGGCAGGCTGTCACCGCGCACCGCGTAGTAGATGCGTTCGGCGATATTGGTCGTGTGATCGCCGATCCGCTCCAGATTCTTCGCGATGAACAGCATATGGGTCGCCGCGGTGATGTTGCGCGGGTCTTCCATCATGAAGGTCAGCAGCTCGCGGAAGATGCCGTTGTAGATGGCGTCCACCGGCTCGTCGGCTTCCCACACGCGTCGGGCGGCCTCCGCGTCGTTGTTCACAAGGGCGTCCATGGCGGCCTTCAGGTTCTCCTGAACCAGATGTGCCATCCGCTCGAAGCCGTTGAGGCTGCCGATGGAGGTCTGGGACGCCAGTACGATCGACCGCTTCGCGCCGTTGGCGGCATAGTCGCCAATGCGTTCCAGGTCGTTCGACGCCTTCATGGCCGCGATGATGACGCGCAGATCGGCGGCCATGGGCTGCCGCAGGGCAAGCAGCTTCACGCAGAAGGCCTCGATCTCGCGTTCCAGCGCGTCGATCTGGACGTCGCGCTGCACCACCTCGGCGGCGAGTTCGGTGTCGCGACGCACCAGCGCGCGGGTCGCATCCGCCACCTGGCGCTCGGCGAGGCCGCCCATGCGCGCGGTCATGTCGCGCAGCTTGCGGAGATCCTCGTCGTAGCTGCGGACGATATGTTCAGTGGGCATGTCCGTGTCCTCTCTCCGGTCAGCCGAAGCGACCGGTGATGTATTCCTGGGTCTTGGCGTGCTTCGGCGCGGTGAACATCTGCGCCGCCGGCGCCACCTCGATCAGCTCGCCGAGGTAGAAGAAGGCGACCTGGTCGGCGCAGCGCGCCGCCTGCTGCATGTTGTGCGTGACGATCACGATGGTGAAGTCGCGCTTCAGCTCGTCGATCAGCTCCTCGATCTTCAGGGTCGAGATCGGGTCGAGTGCGGAGGTCGGCTCGTCGAACAGGATGACTTCCGGGCGCACCGCGATGGTGCGCGCGATGCACAGGCGCTGCTGCTGGCCGCCCGAGAGGCCGAGGGCGGAGGCATCAAGCCGGTCCTTCACCTCGTCCCAGATCGCCGCGCGGGACAGCGCCCATTCGATGCGTTCATCCATCTGGGCGCGGGACAGCTTCTCATGGAGGCGGATGCCGAAGGCGATGTTCTCGTAGATCGTCATCGGGAAGGGGGTCGGCTTCTGGAACACCATGCCGATCTTGGCGCGCAGCGCGTTGAGATCGGTGTCGTGGCCGACGATGTTCATGCCGTCGATCATCGCCTCGCCGGTCGCGCGCTGGCCGGGGTACAGGGAGTACATCCGGTTCAGCACCCGCAGCAGGGTCGACTTGCCGCAGCCCGACGGCCCGATCATGCCGGTGACCTGGCGTTCGGGGATGTTGAAGTCGATGCTCTTCAGGGCGCGGTTGTCACCGTAGAAGAAATCGAGGTTCTTGATGGCGATGCGCGGCGGATTCAGCGCGACCTCGGAGCGCGCCTGGACGCCCCCGAAGCTCTGGTTGCCGGTCTCGGTGGTGCCGGTCTCGGTCGTGCTCGACATGGGGTTCTTCCTTGCGCTCACTTGCGGCCGCGCAGCAGGGTGCGCGCCAGGACGTTGAGGCTGAGCACGCCGAGCGTGATCAGCAGGGCGCCGGCCCAGGCCAGCGCGATCCAATCCTCGAAGGGCGAACCTGCCATCGAGTAGATGGTGATGGGCAGGCTCGCCATCGGCTTGGTCAGGTCGATCGACCAGGCATTGTTGCCGAGCGAGGTGAAGAGCAGCGGCGCCGTCTCGCCGGCCACGCGGGCGATGGCGAGCAGGATGCCGGTGATGATGCCCGACAGCGCCGACTTCCAGCAGATGAAGACGATCATCTTCCACTTGGGCGAGCCGAGGCCGATCACCGCCTCGCGCAGGGTATTCGGGATCAGGGTCAGCATGTCCTCGGTGGTGCGGACCACCACCGGGATGACGATGACCGCGAGTGCGACCACGCCGGCCCAGCCCGAGAAGCCGCCGAAGGGCAGCACGAGGATCTGGTAGACGAACAGACCGATCAGGATCGAGGGCGCGGAGAGCAGGATGTCGGAGACGAAGCGGACCAGGTCCCCGAACTTCGACCCGCGGGCGTATTCGGCGAGGTAGGTGCCGACCAGCATGCCGATCGGCGTGCCGATCAGTGTGCCGAGCGAGGCCTGGATCAGGCTGCCCACGATGGCGTTGAGCAGGCCGCCCTCGGAGCCCGGCGGCGCGGTCACCTGGGTGAAGACCCGCAGGTTCATCGCCTCGAACCCGCGATAGGTCAGGGTGATCAGGATCGAGGCGAGGAAGGCGAGGCCGACCAGCGTCGCGCCGACGCAGAGCGAGCGGATGATGATGTCGACCCGCTTGCGGCGGCGGCCGAGCGCGGCCGCGACCTCCGGGTCCTTGCGCGGGCCGGGCACGGCCCCGGCGGAGAGGGAGATGCTCATCGGGTCAGGCCTTCAGCCGCGAGCGCAGCAGGTAGCGCGAGGTTGCCAGGACGATGAAGGACAGCACGAAGAGGATGAAGCCGAGGGCCAGCAGCGAGGCGAGCTTGAGGCTGCCGGTCTCGCTCTCGCCGAATTCCAGCGCGACGAGGGAGGCGATGGTGTTGCCAGGCCCGAACAGGCTGGTCGTGATGCGGTTCGCATTGCCGATGACGAAGGTGACCGCCATCGTCTCGCCGAGGGCGCGGCCGAGGCCGAGCATGATGCCGCCGACCACCGAGACGCGAGTGTAGGGCAGCACCACGCCCTTCATCACTTCCCAGGTTGTCGCGCCGAGGCCGTAGGAGCTTTCCTTGTAGACCGGCGGCACCTGCAGGAAGACGTCGCGCATGGTCGCCGCGATGAAGGGCAGGATCATGATCGCGAGGATGAAGGCCGCGGTGAAGATGCCCGTGCCGAAGGGCGCGCCCTGGAACAGGAAGCCGATCAGCGGCAGCGCCCCGAAATTGTCGATGATCCAGGGCTGCAGATGTGCCGCGAAGGCCGGCGCGATCACGAAGAAGCCCCACATGCCATAGATGATCGACGGCACAGCGGCGAGCAGCTCGATGGCCGTGCCGACCGGGCCGCGCAGCCAGGCGGGCGCGAGCTCCGTCAGGTAGAAGGCGACGCCGAAGGCGAGCGGCACGGCGAACAGGATGGCGAGCACCGCGGTCACGATGGTGCCGTAGATCGACACGCCGGCGCCGAAGACCTCCTGCACCGGATCCCACTCGGTGGACCACAGGAACGGGAGCCCAAAGGCGCGAAACGCCGGCAGGCCGGCGATGAACAATTCGACGATGATGGCGCCGAGCAGCGCCAGGACGAGAATGCCTGAGCCCCTGCAGGCCCATTCGAAGATCGTGTCGCCCAGATTGCCGCCGCTGCGCGCGGCGGCAGGCACTGGGGTTGCGGCGGTGGCTGCCTGGCTCACGTCATCTGCCCGTCTGGAGGAAAGGGAAGGGGCCTGGCCCTGCGGCCAGACCCCCGATCAGCTTCAGGCGCCGAACTGGGTCGCCCAGGCGGCGCGGATCGCCGTCTTGGTCGCCTCGGGCAGAGGAATGTATTCGAGCTCGCGCGCCATCGCGTCGCCGTTGCTGTAGGCCCAGTCGAAGAACTTGCGGACATTGGCGTTGCGCGCCGCATCCGACGGGTTCTTCGGCAGCAGGATGAAGGTCGGCGAGACGATAGGCCAGGACGTCGCGCCAGCCTGGTCGATGATGTTCGCCGCGAAGCCCGGCACGTTCCAGTCCGCGTTGGAGGCAGCGGCGAGGAAGTTTTCCATGGTCGGCTTCACGAAGTTGCCGGCCTTGTTGCGCAGCTGCGTCGTGATCAGGTTGTTGCGCGTCGCATAGGCGTTCTCGACATAGCCAATGCCGCCGCGCGTGTTGCGCACGCCACCGGCCACACCCTCATTGCCGCGGGCGCCGTTGCCGGCCGACCAGCGCACCGAAGTCGCCGCACCGACCTTGTCCTTCCATTCGGCGGACGTCGCCGAGAGGTAGGAGGTGAAGATGAAGGTCGTGCCCGACCCGTCCGCGCGATAGACCGGGGCGATCGCCAGCGCCGGGAGGGTCAAGCCGCGGTTCATCTCGGCGATGCGGGCGTCGTTCCAGCGGTTGATCTTGCCGAGGTAGATGTCGGCGATGATCTCGCCGGTCAGCTTGAGCTGGTCGACCTCGACGCCCGGGATGTTCACGATCGGCACGACCGAGCCCATCACCGAGGGGAACTGCATCAGGCTCGCCTCGTTTAGCTGAGCCTCGGTCAGCGGCGCGTCGGTGGCGCCGAAATCGACCGTGCGGTTCTTGATCTGGTTGATGCCGGCACCCGAGCCGACCGACTGGTAGTTGAGCTGGATGCCGACCGCGCTGCGGGCAGCCTCGGCCCACTTCTGGTAGATCGGGTTCGGAAAGGACGCGCCGGCGCCCGTGATCTGTGCGCCCTGGGCGCGAGCGGCGAGGGGAAGGGTCAGCGCCGCACCGGCGCCGAGAAGGATGGTCCGCCTGTTCACAGGGACTTCTCCATGTCAGTTGCACGGGCAACCGCCGATCGCGGGTGCCGACGCCCGGGCTTCTAGGCTGGCCGAAAGACCTCCCGATTGCAGTTGTGTGAAGGTTCGATGACAGGAAGGGAGACAAGTGTGTCACTCATCCCTGCTCTGCGGTGCGCGCGGGCGGGGCTGTGACCCCACCCGCTGGAACTCACTTATACCATGCCGGCCGGCGCTTTTCACGGAAGGCCGCAAGGCCTTCCTTCCCATCGGCGGAGGCCCGCTGCATCCAGGATTCATGGGCGAGCAGAGACATCTCCCGGGCCGAGAGCTTCAGGCCATTCGCCCCCAGGAATGAATCCTTGGTCATGGCGATCGCGCTCGGCGCGGACAGCATGGTCTGGTCGATGATCTCGGCGAGACGGGCCTCGGCCTTGTCCGCATCGACGACCTCGTGGACGAGACCGATTCGCAGCGCCTCGGCGGCATCGAAGCGTTCCCCGGTCAGGGCGTAGCGGCGGGTGTGACGCAGCCCCATGGCATGGACCATGTGGGTGCTGATTGGCGTCGGCGCCACGCCGACCCGTACCTCGGTCAGGCCGAAGATCGCCGCCGGCGTCGCGATCGCCACATCGACGCAGCACACTACGCCGCAGCCGCCGCCGAAGCAGGCACCATGCACCAGGGCGAAGGTCGGCTTAGGGAATTCGTTGAGCTTCTGCATGGCCGTGGTGGTGGCCATCGACGCCAGATAGGCCTGTTCCGGGCCATAGGTCGCGGCCTTGGCCAGCCAGTCGAGATCCGCCCCGGCCTGGAAATGCTTGCCCGCCCCGCGGATGACCAGCGCCCGGACCGAGTCGTCGTCATGCAGCGAGTCCAGCCCCTCGATCAGCGCGCCGAGCAGGTCCTCGTCATAGGCATTGCCCTTGGCGGGTTTGTTCAGCGTCGCGGTGGCGATGCCGCGATCGTCGACCGACAGCAGTACGGGCTTGGCCATGGCGGTTCTCCCTTTGTAAGGCACCGCGCATCCTTGCCGCCCGAAGGTGCTGCGCCAACCCACCGTTGACGCATAGCCGTGGCGCGCCGAGGCTTCGCCCGCGCACAAGGAGGCCGATGCCATGGCCAGCACCCGTCCCACCCTCTCCGGACCGCGTCACGCCGTCTCGGCGGGTCATTACCTGGCCGCCTCCGCCGGCGCCGCGGTACTGGAAGCGGGCGGCAACGCCGTGGATGCCGGCTGCGCGGCGGGCATCGCACTCGGCGTGGTGTTGCCGGACCTGGTGAATGTGGGCGGCGTCGCGCCCATCCTGATCCGCATGGCCGACGGTACGGTCGAGACCATTGCCGGCCTCGGCCATTGGCCGCGGTCACTGCCGCCCGACATCTTCATGCGCGAGCATGGCGGCAAGATCCCCAACGGCGTGCGCCGCACCGTCGTCCCCGCCGCGCCGGATGCCTGGATTACCGCGCTGGAACGCCATGGCACCATGGGCTTCGGCGATGTCGCCCAATACGCCATCCGCTATGCCGGCGAAGGCTTCGCCGTCTTCCCCCTGCTTGCCGAGACGGTCGCGCTGCACCTCGCCGACTATCAGAAGTATCCCTCCAACGCGGCGATCTACCTGCCGGGCGGCAAGCCCCCCGAGGTCGGGTCCCGCTTCGTGCAGTCCGACCTGGCCCGCACGCTCTCCTACATGGTCGCGGAGGAGAAGCGCGCCGCCGCCAAGGGCGGGCGCATGGCCGGCCTCGCCGCGGCCCATGCCGCCTTCTACCGTGGCGACATCGCTCGGGAGATCGTGAAGTTCATCCAGGCCGAGGGCGGCTTCCTGTCCATGGAGGACATGGAAGGCTTCCGCTCCCGCCTCGAGCCCGCGGTGCAGAAGCCCTGGCGCGGCCATACCCTGCTGACCTGTGGCCCCTGGTGCCAGGGCCCGGCGCTGGCCGAGGCGCTGCTGCTGATGGAACGGGCCGGCTTCTCCGGCATGGCGCATAACTCAGCGGACTACCTGCACCTGCTGACCGAATGCGTGAAGATCGCCATGGCCGATCGCGAATACCATTTCGGCGATCCGCTCTTCACCCAGGTGCCGCTCGACGGGCTGCTCTCGACGGACCATCTTGATGCCCGGATCGCGCAGATCGACCCGAAGCGGGCGCATCCGACGATGTACGATCCGCTGCTCGGACAAGGGAAGCCGGCGGACGGGCCGCAGCGGACCGACCTGCCGAAGGTCGAGGCCGATACCTCCTACGTCGCGGTGGTCGATCGCTGGGGCAATGCCTTCAGCGCGACGCCGTCCGACGGGTCGTGGAACTCGCCGGTGGTGCCGGGGCTCGGCCTGGTGCCGTCCAACCGCGGCAGCCAGTCGCGGCCGGACGCGGCGCATCCCTCGGGCGTGGCGCCCGGCAAGCGGCCGCGGCTGACGCCGAACCCGGCCATGCTGGTCACGGAAGATGGCGGCGTCATGCCCTTCGGCACGCCGGGCGGCGATGTGCAGATCCAGGCGATGCTGCAGGTCATGCTGAACGTCTTCCATTTCGGCATGGAACTGCAGGATGCGATCGAGGCACCGCGCCTCGCCTCCTATGCCTTCCCGTCCTCCTTCGCGCCCTTCGACTATTTCCCGGGCCGCATCGCCGTCGAGGCGCGAATCCCGCAATCGGTGCGCGACGACCTCGCCGCGCGCGGGCACGAGGTGAAGGAATGGCCGGAGATGACCTGGCTCGCCGGCAGCGTCGAGGCGGTGATGTCCGATCCGAAGGTTGGGCTGGTGCGGGCCGGGGCGGATCCACGGCGTCCCGCCTACGCCATCGCGGGGTGAGTAGGGATGCGTTGGAGAGGGGCTTTGCCTTTCCCCAACGCGCCATCCCGACGATCACTCTGCCGCGATCAACGCCCCAGCCCCCTCCGCGGGCATGGTCCTTGCGTTAAGGACCGCCCATGGACCCGAATGATCCGCCCCGCCGGGCGCTGCTGGGACTGCCGGCCGCACTTGCCCCTAGCCTTGCCACCGCGCAATCCATGCCCGAGGTGGACCTGCTGCTGGTCCTCGCCATGGACGCCTCGGGCTCCATCGACACGGAGGAATTCCGGCTGCAGCGCGAAGGCCTCGCCTCCGCGCTCACCGACCCGGCGATCATCCAGTTGGCGACGGCCGGTCGCAACCGATCCATCGCCCTCGCCCTGGTGGAATGGGGCAGCCCAGGCGGGGCGATGACGGCGTTGAACTGGATGCGGCTGCAGGATGCCGACTCTGCCGCGACCATCGCGCAGGCCATCCGCGCCGCGCCGCGCTCCCTGCAATCCTACAATGCCATCGGCGATGCCATCGCCCATGCGACGGCGCTCATCCAGACCGCGCCCTTCCGCAGCGAGGACCGCGTCATCGACGTCGCAGGAGACGGGCCGGACCTGCGATCCCTGCTGCCGGCACCGCAGGCGCGCGACCGCGCGGTCGCCCGGCACATCACGGTGAACGCGCTCGCCATCGAGGTCTCGCCTGTCACCCGCTTCGGCGTGCCGCTGAGTGAGCACTACGAACGCGACGTGATCGGCGGCGACGGGGCCTTCGTCATGGTTGCGCAGACGCGGGCCGATTTCGCCCGCGCCATCCGCGCCAAGCTGATGCGCGAGATCGCCTGACGCGGCGCGCCCCTCACACGTAGCCCGGGCCCTCGATCGCCGGATAGGCGGCGAGGAAGGCCTCGTCGATCTCCACGCCGATGCCCGGTGCCTCGTTGGGGCGGACGGTCCCGTCGGCGCCGATCGCCCAGGGCGTGCTGCCCAGCTCGTCGCGGAAGCGGTTAGCCCTGGAGATGTCGGCCTCGAAATACCCGCCATTCTCGATGGCGGCGAGGAAGTGGATCGACGCCGCCTGGTTCACCCCGCTCATCGAGGAATGCGGGTGGATCGGGATCTTGAAGGCGGAGGCCATGCCGGCGATGCGCAGCGCCTCGGTGATGCCGCCGCATTTCGACAGGTCGGGCTGCCAGATGGTGATGACGCCGTCTTCCAGCACGCGGGTGAACTCGAAGCGGGTGAAGTGGTTCTCGCCCGCCGCGAGTGGCGTCACGCCATAGCCCCGCGCCTGCGCATAGCGATGATGGTCATGGGCGGGGAAGGGCTCTTCCAGCCAGCCGATGTTCAGCCGGTCCATTTCCGGCATCACCTGCCGCACCTGCTCGATGGAATAGCCGATATTGGCATCGGTCAGGATGGCGAGATCCTCGCCGAAGGCGGTGCGCACCGCTTCCATCCGGGCGATGTCGTCCTTCACCGTGTCGCCGACGCGCAGCTTCACCGCCTTGTAGCCGGCCTCGATATGGGGCGAGGCCTCGTCGATCAGCGCCGCCGGATCCTGGTAGCCGAGCGCGACGCCGCCCGCATAGGCCGGCACCGCCCGGCCCGATCCGCCGAGCAGCTTGTAGAGTGGCAGGTTCAGCGCCTTCGCCTTGGCATCCCACAGCGCCATGTCGATGCCCGACATCGCCATGGCGCAGGCCGCGCCCATGCCGTGGCTGGCGAGCTGGTACTGGTAGATGCGCGCATTGATGCCGGTGGTGTCGAAGGCGTCCATGCCGAGGATCAGGCCACGCAGCGTCGTCTGGATCAGCGTCGCGATGGCGGTGTGCGCGCGGCCGTGATGGCTCTCGCCCCAGCCGACGATGCCGTCCTCCGTGGTCACCTTCACCATCACCGCGTCGCGCTTCACGGCTTGGCCGATGCCGAGGCGCGGACCGCCCTGCGGCAGCGGGAAGGAGGTCGGGAAGGCCCGGACATCGACGATCTTCATGGCTGCGTTTCCTCGTTCTTCTTAGGTGCTGGCCGGTGCCGAAGGCGGATGGCACCGTTCGGTGCAATCCCGAGCGGGCTCTCAGGCTGCCAGTGGGGCACGGGGTTTGCAAACACGGCCCCTCGGCGCCGGCAGGACGCGGCGCAGCACAGGAGCGAACGACAGCATGGCGACGGATCCGGTTCCCCAGATCGCGGAGGCGATCCGCCTCTGGTCCGGCGTGACCTGCCCCAATGCGGCGGGCAAGCGCGGCCTCGAGGATTTCTGCGCCCTCATCAAGGATTTCGAGGCCCAGCGCGGCACGCTGGTCTTCGAGGACGAACCCTCCACCTTCGAAGCCGCGCTGCGCGCCGAGGCGGAGAGCGAGGCATGAGCGCGATCCTCGACGACCTGGCGCTGCTCTCGGTGACCGGGGCCGCGGATGCCTTCGCGAAGGGCGAAGCCAAGGCCGAGGCGCTGGTTTCCGCCTGCCTCGCGCGCATCGACGCGCATGACGTGAAGGTGAACAGCGTCATCCGCCTCGATCGCGAGGCCGCGCTGGAAGCGGCGCAGGCGCTCGATAAGGCGCGCGCTGCGGGGGAGAAGCCCGGTCCGCTCGCCGGCGTGCCGATGATGCACAAGGACATGTACTACCGCGCGGGCAAGGTCAGCACCTGCGGGTCGAAGATCCGCCGCGACTTCAAGCCTTCCGTCACCGCGACGGTGTTGCAACGCCTGGATGCAGCCGGTGCCATCGACATGGGCACGTTGAACATGGCGGAGTTCGCGCAGAACCCGACCGGCCACAACGCGCATTACGGCGATTGTCACAATCCGTGGAGCCTGCCCTATTGCACGGGCGGGTCATCCTCCGGGTCCGGTGCCGGCGTGGCAGCGCGCTTCTTCGCTTGTGCGCTCGGTTCCGATACCGGCGGGTCGATCCGCCTGCCGGCCGGCATCTGCGGCGTGACCGGCATCAAGGGCACGCAGACGCGCGTGCCTCGCACCGGCGTGATGCCGCTCTCCTTCTCCATGGACAATGTCGGGCCGCTGACGCGCACCGCGCGCGATGCGGCGCGCGTCATGACGGTGATCTCCGGTGCCGATGGCACCGACCAGACCGCTGCACCGGAATCCGTCCCGGACTATGAGGCCGCGCTGACCGGCGACATCAGCGGCCTGCGCATCGCCGTGCCGCGCGAATGGTTCTTCTACAAGGCCGACGACATCGTCGTGAAGACCTTCGAGGCGGCGCTCGAGGTGCTCAAGGCGCGTGGCGCGACGGTGGACTACGTCTCGGCGCCGTCGCTCGCTGCCATCGGCACCTACACCGCCGTCATCAGCCGCGTCGAAGGCGCCACCATCCACGCCAACTGGATGCGCGAGCATCCGGGCGACTACGCCATCCATCTCTCGGGTCGTCTCTTCGGCGGCTACGCGATCCCCGGTCACTACTACCTGGAAGCCCTGTCGCGCCGCGGCCCGCTGCTCCGTCAGTTCTGCAAGGAGGCGATGGCGGACTACGACATCGTCGCCACGCCAACCCTGCGCATGCGCGTGCCGACGCTCGCCGAGACCGACATCGACAAGGACGCCGAGGCGAACTGGGCGCGCCACATGGTGGTCTCGGCCAATACGCGGCCCTTCAACTATCTCGGCCTGCCGACAGTCAGCATCCCGGTCGGCTTCGACGATCGCGGCCTGCCGGTCGGCATGCAGCTTTCGGCACGGCCCTTCGGGGAAGCGAAGGCGCTGAAGGTCGCCGATGCCTATCAGCGCGACACCGATTGGCACGCGCGGGTGCCGACTCTGTAGAGTCCGGGCGGACCGGAGAGGGGCTTCGCCCCTCTCCGGACCTTGGCGGCAGTGCCGCCAAGCCCACCAAAGGCCACAGCGCCTTTGGAAACCGATACCTGGCGCTGGGCGAGGCGTGTGTTTCGCGATGCCGGCAGGTCCGCGGCGCATGGTGCCCGATCGTTCTTCTCGGCCTTGGGCGGCAGGGATGTTCTGTCCCGTTCCAATGCGCTTGGTGCGCAAGGGCGGGTTGCGGCACGTGTCCTGTCAGTGGCGCCCGGTGCCAGGTCGAGGTTTCCAAAGGCCCTTCGGCCTTTGGTGGGGTGGGTCCGGGAGGGGCAAAGCCCCTCTCGGCTCCCCAGTGCAGGCACGAGGCTACCCCGGCCCGAGCGGCGGCGTCCGGTCGAAGACCGGCGGTACATAGCCTTCGCCGCCCCAGCGGTGTCTGCTGACCACGGCATTGTTGCGCCGGTCGCGGACTTCGAGGTCAGGCATCCCGCCGCGTCCGCGCCCCGCCGTCACCACCACCCAGCGACGTTGCCAGCTTGTGCGCCGCCCGCGCGGCCCGGCCTCGCTGTGCGCGGCGGACAGCAGGCCGCCGAAGATCGGCCGCAGCGTCGTGCCGTCCCGCAGCAGCAGGTGCAGCGCCTCGGTCGAGGTGCTGCGCCCGGTCGACGTATAGGAATTGCGGATCCGCACCGCGATGACCGGTCGTTCGCCCACCGGTGCGAGGCGGTCCACGTCCAGAAGGCAGCTCCAGAGCGGATCGATGGTGATGGGTTCGATCGACACCGGTCCGGCGACGATCTCGGGCGCGCCGTCGGCGCCGCTGCGCATCAGGGCGATGCGCAGATCGTCGTCATCGGGCACGACAACGACGGAGAGGCCATCCGCCTCGGGGCCCCAGGCACCGAAGCCGGAGCAGGCCATGGAGACGCCGCGCCGGCCATCCTCCGTCCCGGCGAAGAGGGCGCGGGTCGCGGCGGCTTGCTCCAGCGCCTGCGCGGCCCCGGCGGGCAGCAGCAGCGCGGCCAGGCCGGCCAGCCCGCGCCGCCCGATCACCCCCGCAGCGCCTTGATCTGAGCCGGATAGCCGGAGGGATCGACCGCCACGTCGATCAGCACCGGGCCCTGCGCCGTGCAGGCCGCCGCCACCGCTTCCGCCAGTTCCGCCTCGTTGCATGCGCTCAGCCCCACACCGCCCATCGCGCGCATTGCCGCGGCCAGGTCGGCGCGGGGCCAGCCCAGCGCGCCATCCGGCAGGTCGCGCGTGTCCTTCTTGATGTTGATGAGGGATAGCGTGGCGTCGTTGAAGGCGACGACGATCAATCTCACACCCAGCACCACCGCCGTGGCGAGCTCGCCGAGCCCCATCAGCAGCCCGCCATCGCCGGTGAAGGCGAGTGCTCCGCGCTGCGGATCGTGCAGCGCGGCCGCGATCGCCGCCGGCAGCGCGAAGCCCATGGTGGCGAGCCCATTGGAGATCAGCAGGTCGCCCGGCCGGTCGCACTGCCAGTAGGTGGTCGCGGGGAACATGTGGGCCCCGGCATCCACCGCGATGCGCGGATCGAAGCCTGCCTTGCGGCAGGCGGCCTGGACGATCTGCACGACGCTCTGCGGCCCGATGCCGGCGCCGCGTCGGGGGTCGTTCGCCAGCGCCGCCAGCCACCCTTCTCGGAAGGCCGCGATCGCCGTGTCGTCCCAGGTGGATCGGGTCACGCCCTCGGTCAGCGCCGTGAGCGCCGGCGCCAATGCCCCCGACAGAGCCGCGGCGGGATTCGCATAGGGCAGGGCGCGCGGCGCGGTCGCGACTTCGATCACCGGGACCGGCCAGCGCCAGGGCTTGGGAATGAACTCGATCGGGTCGGCGCCGACCATCAGCACTGCGTCCGCGGCGTCCATCACCGGGCCTTCCGCCGCACCGCAGGTGAAGATGCCGGCGAAATGCGGATCGGCATCGGGGATCACGCCCTTGGCCTTGTAGGTCACCAGTGCCGGGCAGCCGAGCGCGGTGACCAACGCGCGCAGTTCCGGGGCGGCCTCCACCGCTTCCAGCCCCGCGACCACCACCGGACGCTTCGCCGCGGCCAGCACGCGCCGCGCCGCCGCGACTGAAGCGGCATCCGGGCCGGGCGGGGCAGGGCGCGCGACCGTTGCCGGCAGTGGTGCCGGCTGGCGCGCCGCGCTGCCCGACAGCTCGATCAGCGCCGCCCCGCGCGGTGCGGCGAGAACGGCGTCGATGGCGCGCGCCGCCGCCTCGCCGGCGGCCATCTGTCCGACCGAAAGCTGCACCTTGGTCACCGGGGCGAGCATCGCCGCATGGTCGAAATACTGATGCGTCGCGAAGGCCCGCTCGGCCGGCGCAAAGCCGTCCGCCAGCAGCACCACCGGGGCGCGGTCCAGCGCCGCATGTGCCATGCCGTTGGCCGCATTGCCCACCCCCGGCCCGCGCGTGCACAGCGCGACACCCGGCGTGCCCGCCAGTTCCGCCTCTGTCGCCGCCATGATCACGGCCGAGGTCTCATGCCGCGCCAGCACGAATTCCACGCCCTGCACCTTGGCCGCGGCGATCAGGTCGAGGCTCGATCCGCCCCCCGGCACCCCATAGATCCGCCGCGTGCCCGCCGCCGCGAAGGCGGCCGCGATGGCATCGGCGGCTGTGCTGGGCGACATCGATTCCTCGGACATCAATCCTGGCTCCCGTCATGGTTGCAGGCAGGATACGGGCTGGCCCGGCCGCTGCCCATCCCAGGGCAGCCGAAGCCTGCTTCCTGAGCAAATGCGTCGCCGCTGCACAGTCGCGTTATCATCGCGGGCTTGCGCGCGCCCCCTCGGCCCGGCAAGGCTGCGGTCACGGAGGACTTTGCGCTGGTGACCAGGATCATTCCTGCCTTCGACGAGATGACGGCCGACGGCCAGATTCGCGGCCCCTATGCGGAGATCGCCCGCTGGCTGGCGGCCACTCCCCGCGAATCGCTGGAACGACGACGACACGAGGCCGAGCTGCTGTTCAAGCGCATCGGCATCACCTTCGCGGTCTATGGCGAGGGCGGCGATCCCGAGCGCCTGATCCCCTTCGACATCATCCCCCGCATCATCGCGCGGTCCGAATGGGACAACCTCTCGCGCGGCCTGGTGCAGAGGGTGAAGGCGCTGAACCTCTTCCTGCTCGACGTCTATGGCAAGCAGGAGATCGTGAAGGCCGGCCGCATCCCCGCGGCACTGGTCAACCACAATGAGGCCTTCCGGCCCGAGATGAAGGGCTTCGTCCCGCCCGGCGGCGTCTATACCCACATCGCCGGCATCGACGTGGTGCGCACCGGGCCCAACGATTTCTGGGTGCTGGAAGATAATTGCCGAACGCCCTCCGGCGTCTCCTACATGCTCGAGGGGCGGGAGGCGATGCTGCGTCTCTTCCCCGGGCTGTTCGCCAACCACCACATCGCCTCGGTCGGCCACTACCCCGAGGAATTGCTGGAGACGCTGAAATCGGTCGCGCCACCCAACTGCCAGGGCACACCGCGCGTCGCGATCCTGACGCCGGGGTCCTTCAACAGCGCCTATTATGAGCACTGCTTCCTCGCCGACGAGATGGGCGTGGAGGTGGTCGAGGGACCCGACCTCTTCGTGCAGGACGACGTGGTCTACATGAAGACCACGACGGGACTGCAGCGCGTCGACGTCATCTATCGCCGCATCGACGATGATTACCTCGACCCGCTGGTCTTCCGTCCCGAGAGTGTGCTCGGCGTCCCCGGGCTGATGGCGGCCTACAAGGCCGGCAATGTCGCGCTGGCCAATGCGCCCGGTGCGGGCATCGCCGACGACAAGGCGATCTACCCCTATGTGCCGGAGATGGTACGCTTCTACCTCGGCGAGGAGCCGACGCTGTCAAACGTGCCGACCTATCTCTGCGAGCGGGACGAGGACCGCGCCTATGTCCTCGAGCATCTCGATGAACTGGTGGTGAAGCTGACCCATGGGTCGGGCGGCTACGGCATGCTGGTAGGCCCGCATTCCACCGCCGAGCAGCGCGCCGAATTCGCCGCGCGCATCAGGGCGAAGCCCGCCGAGTACATCGCCCAGCCGACGCTGGCGCTTTCCACCGTGCCGACGCTGGTCGACAAGGGCATCGCGCCCCGCCATGTCGACCTGCGGCCCTTCCTGCTCTGCGGGAAGGAGGTGCGCGTCGTCCCCGGCGGCCTGACCCGCGTCGCGCTGCGTGAGGGCTCGCTGGTGGTGAACTCCTCCCAGGGCGGCGGCACCAAGGATACCTGGGTGCTGGAGGACGATCCCGCCGACATCGTGAAACCCTTGGCCGATACGCAGGGCCAGTCCCAATGCTGAGCCGTACCGCCGACTCTCTCTATTGGCTCGGCCGCTACATGGAGCGCGCCGGCAACATCGCCCGCGGCCTGCAGGTGGCGCTGCGCCTGACCAGCGTGACCAGCGCCGTCGCGCGGCGCGACAATGCCTGGCGCGGGCTGCTCACCGCCTCCGGCTGCGCGCCGGGCTTCGCCGCGACGGGCGAGCCCCTGACGCGCGAGGCGGTGGTCCGCTACCTCGCCGCCGAGCCGGCCAACCCGTCCTCCATCCTGTCCTGCATCGAGGCGGCGCGGCGCAACGCCCGCACCGTCCGCACCGCGCTAACCACCGACATGTGGGAGGCGGTGAACGAGACCTGGTCCGAAGGCCGCCGCAGCACCGACGACACCTTCGCCCCGGACAACCTGCCGGCCTTCCTCGACTGGGTGAAGTCGCGCACCATCCTGTTCAACGGCGCCTATGCCGACACCATGCTGCGCGACGAGGCCTGGAGCTTCGTGCGCCTGGGCACGATGTGCGAGCGCGCGGACAACACCGCGCGTGTTCTTGACGTGCATCACCACGCGCTGATGGGCGCGGAGGAGGGCGGGACCATCGCATTCGTGCAGTGGCAGGCGATCTTGCGGTCGGTTTCGGCGCTGCGCGCCTATCACTGGGTCTTCCACGCACGGCTGGAACCGAAGCGAATCGCGGAACTGCTGATCCTGCGCCCCGAGCTGCCACGCTCCGTCGTCGCCTGCTACGCCCGCATCGAGGAAACGCTGGAGGGGATTGCGACCGCCCATGGCGGGCGTCGTGGCGAATGCCACCGCCTGGCCGGCGAGATGCACGCCCGCCTGCGGTTCGGCCGCATCGACGATATCATGGAAGGCGGGCTGCACAACTTCCTGACCGCAACGATCGACCGGAATCTGGAGCTCGGAAGACAGATCCAGGATTTTTACCTCCAGGCCTGAAAGGCCTTCCTGATATCCGGACTGCTTCCGCTGCCGGAGTTGGAGGGGTGCTGCCCCTCCAGGCCACCTCGCCGCCGGGTTCCCGGTGATGTGGCAGGGCAACGTCATTGGGTGCGCCTGGTGCCTGGAGCACTTGGAGCGCAGTCTTCCGGTGTTGGGCGCAGCGCGCGTGCTGCCTCCTCCAAACGCCCGTCATGCGCAAGGGTGGGTTTCGGCACCATTCCGGTACTGGCGCACGGCGCCAGGTTGGGGTTTTCAAAGGCCCTTCGGCCTTTGCTGGGGAGAGCTTGAGAGGGGCAAAGCCCCTCTCAATCAGCCGAAACAGCCGTGTCATCGGGAAGGCCGTTGCGTACCTCGATCGCCGGCGCCTGCATTCGCGCGCTGAAGGCTTGACGCGCCGCCCCCTATCGCCGTCTTTCCCGACCAGCGGAGGCACGCATCATGACCTATTGCGTCGGGCTCTATCTCAACCAGGGGCTCGTCCTGCTGTCCGACACCCGCACCAATGCGGGCGTCGACCACATCTCGACCTTCTCGAAGATGCATGTCGAGGAAGTCCACGGCGAACGCATGATCGCCATGCTCTCCTCCGGCAATCTCGCCATCAGCCAGCAGGTCTGGTCGCGGTTGCAGGAAGGCATCTGGCTCGACGGCGAACGCCACACGCTGCGCGACGTGCCCAGCATGTTCCGTGCTGCTCAGCTCGTCGGCGCCGCGGTACGAGCGGTCTTCGAGGCCGATGGCCCCTCGCTCCATGCGCAGGGCTTTGGCTTCGATGTCGCCCTGCTGCTCGGCGGCCAGATCATGGGGCAGGGGATGCGCCTGTTCATGATCTATGCCGCCGGTAATTTCATCGAGGCCACCAGCGACACCCCCTTTCTCCAGATCGGCGAGCACAAATACGGCAAGCCCATCCTCGACCGGGTGGTGACGCCGGAGACGACGCTGATCGACGGCGTGAAGCTCGCCCTCATCAGCATGGATTCCACGTTGCGCTCCAACCTCACTGTCGGGATGCCGCTTGACCTGCTCGTCTATCGGGAGGGCGGCTGCTGCGCGACACTGCGCAAGCGCATCACCGAGGACGAACCCTATTTCCGCTCCGTCCGCGAAGGCTGGTCGAACAGCCTGCGCGATGCATACCGCGCCATGCCCGTGCCGGACTGGGTGCCGAACTGACACTGCGAAACCCTTCATCGCCCCGCTGCGAAGCAGGCCCTAGGAGATCACGCGCGGGCCATCGGCCGGCCCGCTGCGGCAGGAGGGTCGGGCGATGCACAGGCTGATTGTCGACGCCAGGGAATTGCTGCGCCCCATTCCGGGGACCCGGGGCGGCGCCGGCTGCGATCTCCGCGACGATGCCGACTGGACGTCGCCGTACCAGCGCCTGCGCACGGCCCGCAACGATGCGCGCAGCGCCGAGCGCGAGAACGATCATTCGACGGACCCCTGGATCCGCTCCGCCGTGCCCACGCATTGGAACACGGTGGTCGAGGCCTCGCTCGCCTGCTTCGCGCGCAGCCGCGATTTCGACGTCGCCTGCTGGCTCGCCGAGGCCTTGTCCCGCCTGCACGGCGTCGCTGGCTTCGCCGCCGGGATCGACCTGCTGACGGGGCTCTGCGACCGCTACTGGGACGCCGGCTTTCCCGTCGCCCTGCCGCCCGAGGAAGCCACCGGCGGCGCCGAGTGGGAGGATCGCGAAAGCCCGATCCTCAACCTGTTCGGGGATGCGAGCCTGGGTACCGTGCTGCGCCATCTCTGGCTGCGCCCGCTCTACGAGGCCGCGTCCGGCCCGGTCAGTCTGCACCATCTCTGCCGCGAGCTGGGTCTTCCCGCCTATCGCGAGCTCGATGCCCCCGTTGCCGCGCGCAGGACCGCGCCGGACGCCTCCTATGCGACCGAGGAGGCGCGCGCGGCCATCGCCCTGCTGCAGGTGGAGAGCCCCATGCTGCGCGCCGCAGCCGGCAGGCTGGAAGCGCGCCTGGCCCGGCACCTGCCGGCCACCGCCGCTTCCGTCATGCCGAAGATCGCTGATTTCGACGAGGCGGTGCGCGACATCGCCGAGATCATTGGCGCGCCGGAAGCGCCGCAGCGTCACTACTGCTGACGGACCTTCCCGGGATGTCGGCGGGTGCTTGCCGCACCCGTCCTTGCGGTCCATCAATGGGCCAACAGATCATCTCGGGAGGTCCTGGAAATGACACAGATCAGCCGTCGCCTGGCGCTTGGCGCCGCCGTTGCGACGCTCGCTGCACCCGCCCTGCGGGCGCAAACCAATGCCATCCGCATCGTCGTCCCCTTCGCGCCGGGTGGGTCCACCGACGCCGTGGCGCGCCTCGTCTCGCCGGGGCTGACCCAACGCCTCGGCGTGCCGGTGGTGGTGGACAATCGCGGCGGCGCGGCCGGGTCCATCGGCACCGATGTCGTCGCCAAGGCGCGTCCCGACGGACAGACCTGGCTGCTGACCTTCGACAGCCACGCCACGCTTGCCGCCCTTCTCGGCCCGCAGCTTCCCTTCGATCCGGCGAAGGACCTCGATCCCGTCATGCTGATCGGCGGCGCGCCCTATGTGCTCGCCTGCAAGCCGGACAAGCCCTTCCGCAGCATCACTGATGTGGTCGATGCCGCGAAGCGGACGCCCGACGGCGTGTCCTTCGCTTCCACCGGCAATGGCACGATCGGCCACCTGACCATGGTGCTGCTGCAGAACAGGACCGGCACGCGCATGACGCATCTGCCCTACCGGTCCGGCGGGCTCGCGGTGAACGACACGGTGGCCGGGCACACCGACATGATGATCGGCTCGGCGGCGGTGGTGAATCCGCATGTGCGCGGCGGCACGCTGCGCATCTTCGCGCAGTTCGGCGCAGAGCGCCTGCCCGCCCTGTCGGCCCTGCCTACGGTGGCCGAGGCCGGCTTCCAGGGCCTCGAGGCCGAGGCCTGGTGGGGTGTCTTCGCCCCGCACGGCACGCCGCAGGACGCGGTGATGCGCATGAATGCGGCCCTGAAGGACTCGCTCCAGGACCCGCAGGTGCGGCGCACGATGGAGGAGACGCAGCAGGCGCGCCTCATCATGTCCGACCCGCAGGGCCTCCAGACCTTCCTGACGCGGGAGGTGGCGAAGTGGAGCGCCGTGGTGCGGGAGAACCACATCGCGGCCGATTGACGCCGAATCGGCAGCGCCGGCAGAAGCGGGGATGGCCGACAGCCTGACCCGCGATGTTCCGACGCCGGTTGCCGCCCGACCTGCGTGACGCGCTACGCGCTGCCGAGCGGGCCGGGCGCGCGCTGCCGCGGCGTGGCCGCTGGCGCCGGCGCTTGGCCATGCTGTTGCCGGGCGCGCTCGTGCCGTCCCTGCTGGTCATCTTGGCCGTGGTCGTGATGCGCGACCGCGGGGCCGTGCCGCCCGAAGGGCAGGGGCGCATCGTCATGCCCGCGCCGGACCCGTCCCCGCCGGCAGCCCGGTCCGGCCCGCCGGCGATGCCGCGGGTGATCTATGGCGGCAGCGCGCCGGCCCCAGCTCAGGTGGCGGCGCCGACCGACCCCTTCGCCCTGCGCGCGGCTGTGGTCGATGGCGACACGCTGGCCTATGGCGGTGAGCGGCTCCGCCTCAATGGCATCGACGCCCCCGAAATGGGCCAGCTCTGCGAACGCCAGGGGGGCGGCTACCATTGCGGCGAACAGGCCCGCGCCGCGCTGAACCGCATCCTCGGCTCCGGCGCCCTGACCTGCGAGGCGATCGGCACTGACCGCTACCACCGCCGCGTCGTGCGCTGCGTGAATGCCGAAGGCCAGGACATTGCCGCCGCCATGGTCGCTGCCGGCTGGGCCATGGCCTATCGCCGCTACTCGGTGGACTACGTTCCGCAGGAGGATGAGGCCCGCGCCCATGGCCGCGGCATCTGGGCCGGTCGCTTCGAACCGCCCTGGGACTGGCGCCAACGCCAGGGATACTGAAGCCCGTCGCGGAACCGGGACATTCCGGTAGCGCAAGTTACCCCGATTTCAAGGCCCGCCGCATTGACGATGTGATCCCTGGCACGGCCTATGCTGGTCCAGCTTCACGACCAGGGAGAATCCCCCGCATGCGCAAGACGCGCCCTCAGACGCGCCTGACCCGCAGCATCGCTTTCGCCGCCGGATTGGGAGCCGCCTGCAGCGCGGTCCTTGCCATCACGCCCTCGGCAGCCTTTGCCGGGGCCTGCGACACCCTTCTGCCGGTTGCCGGCGAGTATTCCTCGGGCTTCGGATACCGCGGGCGCGGCTTTCACCCCGGCGTCGACATCCGCGCCCCCTATGGCGCCCCGATCCAGGCGGCGCGGCCGGGCCGGGTGGTCTATGCCGGGCGCTACTTTGCCTATGGCCTGATCGTGGATGTCGAGCACGCCGACGGCACGGTCGCCCGCTATGCGCATCTGTCGCGCATCGCGCCGGGCGTGGCGGTGGGCGCGCAGGTCGGCCCCAATGGCGCTATCGGCGCGGTGGGTCGGACGGGCCGCACCACGGGGGCCCACCTGCATGTCGAACTGCGCATCCATGGCCGCCCGGTGAACCCCTGGCCCTGGCTGACGCAGACCGCCTGCCTCGAAGACCGCCAGGTCGCCGAGGCGCCGCGCTGACCGCGCGTCATGCCGCCGAGCCTTGCTCATGACCCGGTCATCGGCAAGGCGAACGCTATGGTGCGCGATGTTGGTGGGGCGGCCGCGCGCAAAACTTGGACCCTGATATCAAGGTCAGCCGAAAGGCCGAGGACTGTCAGGCGGCGCCATCGCGGGCCTTCCGCAGCGCCGCCTGCGCCATGGTGTCGAGTGCGCTGAGGAAGCGCGATCGGTCCGCTGCCGTCATCGGCGCCGGACCACCGGCGATCGCACCGACCTCCCGCAGATGGCGCGACAATTCCCGTCCCGCCAGGGCGCTGCCGATATTGTCGCTCGTCCAGGGCTTGCCCTTGAAGGACAGCGCGAAGGCACCCTTCTCGAGGCAGCGCGACGCGAGCGGAATATCCGCCGTCAGGCAGACATCGACGGGTCGCGCCTCCTCGGCGATCCAGTCATCGGCCTTGTCCGCGCCCTCGGACACCACGACCAGACGGACGAAGGGAACCGCCGGCGGACGGATGGGGCGTGAGCCGTTCGTCACCAGGACGACCGGCAGGCCGAGGCGTCCGGCGACGCGCACCACCTCCTCGCGCACGGGGCAGGCATCGGCATCGACGAGGAAGCGGGGAAGGGGGTCCATGCTCCACGGCGTAGCGCCTCGGGCCTTCCCTGGCGAGACCGGCGAGGTGGCCCCCTATGGCACCCTTCTTGCGAGCTAGCGCGCCTCACGATTCAGGCCAGGGGGCAGGGAATGCATGACAGTGGCGGCGGGGATCTCGACCCCGTCACGCGCTACGCGGGGCAGGTGGTGCGCTTCGCGTCGATCCTGTGCGGGTGGTGGTTGCTCGGCTATTGCTTCCTTGTCGTGCTCGACATCATCGGACGGGCGCGCTTCGGCCTTACCCTCCAGGGCACGGACGAGATCGGCGGCTACACCCTGGCCGTCACGTCGGCCTTCGGCTTCGCGCAGACGCTGCTCGCGGGCCGGCACACGCGCATCGAGCTCATCGTCCAGCGCCTGCCGCGCATTCCCGCGGCGTTGCTGAACCTGCTCGCCGCGATCGTCATCGCGGGGGTGGCCGTCTTCCTGTTGGAGCGTGGCTGGTCGGTGCTGGATGAGAGCATCGAGTTCATGGCCGTCTCCAATTCCCCGCTGCAGATCCCGCTGTGGATACCGCAGGGGCTCTGGGTGGTCGGGCTCGGCCTTTTCGCGGGGATCGCGGTGGCGCTCGCCATCCAGGCGGTGCTGATGCTGCGCGATCCGGCACGGCTCAACCGGCTCTACGGGCCGCCGACCATCGAGGAGGAGATCGAGGAAAGCCTCGAAGCCACCCAGGCGACCGAGGCGCGGCCATGAGCGGGTTCGGCCTTGCCGATGCCGGGATGGGCTTCATCCTCATGCTGGCCCTGCTCGCCCTGGGGCTGCATGTGGCGACGACGATCCTGCTGCTCGGGGTGATCGGGGCAGCGGCCTATCTCGGTCCGCCCATTGTGGCCGCGGTCGGCACGCAGGTCTGGGGCGCGACGGAGAGCTTCGTGCTGCTTGCCGTGCCTCTCTTCGTGCTGCTCGGCGAGCTGCTGGTGCGCGGCGGGGCGACGGACCGCATGTACAAGGCGATGGCGGCCTGGCTGGGCGTCTTCCCAGGCGGTCTGCTGCATTCGAATATCGGGGCGAGCGCGATGTTCGCCGCCGTCTCGGGGTCCTCGGTCGCCACCGCCGCGACGATCGGCACGGTGGCGCTGCCCACCTTTCGCCAGCGCGCCTATGACGAGCGCCTGGTGCTGGGGTCGATCGCGGCCGGGGCGACGCTCGGCATCCTGATCCCGCCCTCGGTGAACATGATCATCTACGGGGCGATGACCAACACCTCGGTCGGGCGGCTCTATGCCGCGGGCGTGGTGCCGGGGCTCCTGCTGACGTTGCTCTTCATGGCCGTGGTGCTGGTCGCCTGCCTGTGGCGGCCGGCCCTGGCCGGCAAGCCGGAACCGCGCCTGCCGATCAGCGAGCGCATCCGCTTGCTGGCCGGCCTGCTGCCGCCGATCGGCATTTTCGTCGTGGTGATGGGCAGCATCTATGCCGGCTGGGCGACGCCCACGGAATCGGCGGCGGTCGGGGTAGTGGCGGCCTTCCTGCTCTCGACGCTCTATGGCCGTTTCTCGATCCGCATGCTGCACGAATGCTTCGTGTCGACGGTCAGCATCACGGCGATGATCATCCTGATCGTCGCGGCGGCCTTCTACCTGAACTTCGTGCTCGGCATCCTCGGCGTGCCGCAGGCGCTGGCGCGCTTTGTCACCGCACTCAACGCCTCGCCCATCGCCATCCTGTGGATCCTGCTGGTCTTCTACCTGATCCTCGGATGCTTCCTGGAGACGCTCTCGATGATGGTCGGCACCATTCCGATCATCTTCCCGATCGTCACCGCGCTCGGCATCGATCCGGTCTTCTTCGGCATCTTCCTGGTCATCATGTGCGAGATGGCGCTGATCACCCCGCCGGTCGGGATGAACCTCTATGTCGTGCAGGGGGTGCGCGGGCGCGGCAGCGTGGTCGAGGTCATCACCGGATCGCTGCCCTTCCTGGCGATGATGTTCCTGCTGACGGTGCTGCTGATGTACCTGCCGGACATCGCGCTTTGGTTACCGCGCCTGGCGTTCGATTGATTGAATTGCCTATTGTGTAGGCAGTTGGCCCGCCGGCATTGCTGTCGGCGGGCCGCTTGCATCAGGGGATCGTATAGCCCCGCGCTGTGCCGACCGTCTGGTTCCAGGTGGTCGTGCACTGGTTCCACACGCGATTGCAGGCGTCACGGAAGGTCGGGAGGATCGACTGCGAGACGATCTCCCGCAGTCGCGCCTGGTCGGCCGGCGAGACTGTCGCGATGGTCATCGTCCCCCGCGGTGTCGCGTTGCATTCCGGCTTGCCCGACATGCAGTCGAGCGCGACCTGGTTGTTCACTCGCGCGAGCTCCCAGAACTGGTCCTCCAGACCCTGGAAGGCCGCGGTCAGGGCGGCCTGCTGGGCCGGGGTGAAGCGCCGCCAGGTGGCGAGCGACATGAAGTGCCCCTGCACCCCGCCGGCGAGTGATAGCGGCAGGATATGCGTCGTCACTTCCGCCCAGTTGGCGACATGCGCCGAGGTCGGCGAGGTGATGCCGCAGGTCGCGACGCCGCGCTGCAGCGCCGGATAGACCTCGCTGAACTGCAGCGAGACGGGCGTGCCGCCCAGCGCCTGGATCAGGGCCGACATGGACGGCGTGTAGGACCGGATCTTCAGCCCGCGCAGATCGGCCATGGAATTGACCGGGTGGTTACAGAAGAACATCTGTGGGCCGAAGGGCCACAGCGTCATCACCTTCGCCCCGAAGCGCGATTGCAGCCGCTGGTCGAAGGATTCGCGCCCGGCATTCACCGCGCTGCGGAGCTCGTCGAGGGTCGTGCTGACCCCGATCAGGTCGAGCCCGTCGAAGAAGGGCTCGTCGCGCGCGACATTGCCGATGGTCACCGACATCATGTCGAAGGCACCCGAGCGGAGCAGCCGCAGCGCATCGGCCGCCTGCACGCCAACCTGGTCCATCGGCGCGTAGGAGACCTGCAGGGTCGGCAGGCCGAGCACGCCCGGCAGCCCCTCGTAGAAGGGCCGCTCCGCGGCGATGTGATGGGTGTTGGCGCTGAAATGGCCGGCCACGCGCAGGGAGGTCGGCGCCTGTTGTGCGAAGGCCGGCGCGGCCCAGGCGGCGGTGAGCGCCAGCAGGGCGGCGCAGGGACGTAGGAAATTCATGCAGTCTGCTCTCCCGTCCGGCGGGTGCGGTTGAACCATGGCGCGCGCCCGATCCGGCTGCTTCGGCGGGCGAGCAAGATCGGTGCCGGCTGCGCTCGGCCTTCCGCTCGGCGGGCCGGCGGCGCATCCTGTGCCCGACCGAACCGGAGGAACCCCCATGGACACGAACCAGACCACCACGCTGCCGCCACTTTATGTGTTCGAGGGCCATCGGCCGATCGTCCACGCCGCCGCCTGGGTTGCACCGACCGCGGCCGTGATCGGCCAGGTGACGATCGGGGAGGGGTCCAATGTCTGGTATCACTGCGTCCTGCGCGGCGACACCAACACCATCACCATCGGCCGCGGCACCAACATCCAGGACGGCACCATCGTTCACGTGAATGCCGGGCGGCAATGCACGACGATCGGCGACGACGTCACCGTCGGCCATGCCGCCATCATCCACGCCTGCACCCTGATGAACCGTGCCTTCGTCGGCATGGGAGCGACCGTGCTGGACGAGGCAGTGATCGAGGAAGGCGGCATGCTGGCCGCCGGTTCCGTGCTGCCGCCGGGCAAGCGCATCGGCCGCAACGAGATGTGGATGGGCAATCCGGCCAAGCTGGTGAGGGTGATGACCGACGAACAGCGCGCACGTTTCGACACCACTGCGCCGCACTACGTGGAATTGTCCGGCCGTCATCGCCGTTCCCTGGGCGGCTGAACGCGCCTGCCCATGCCGCTGTCCCGCCGCACTGCGCTGCTTGCCCTGCCGGCCCTGCTGGCGGGATGCTCGACCACGCCGGTCCCGATTGCGCGGATGCCCTACGATCCGTCGATCGGCTTCGCCGACCCGGCGCGGCAGGCGATCATCCACACCGCCTACGCCTTCGCCGCACCGGCGAGTCTGGCGGACCGGCCCTGGGAGGCGGCGGAGGCCATCTCTCAGGCCGAGTTCCTGACCATCGAACTGACCTACGGCCCGCGCTGGATCGGCATGACCTTCTCGCCCGGCGCCTTCGTGCAGGCGCGGCCTGAATGGCGCGCTGCCCTCGGCATCGACCAGTCGGCGGAACCCCAGGCGGTGATCGATGCCTTCACGGCCGTCCGCTACGCCTATGGCGGGGAGAATCCGGCGGCCGCGGCGGCGGCGCTGCGGCCGCCCCTGTTCACCCCGGGCGGAGAGGCTGCGCTGCGGAGGCTTTCCGCCCTGCCGCCGCTGCCCCGGACCGCCTGGGCGGCGAGCTTGGCGCAACGGGAGATGTGGGCCATTCAACGCCAGAACTCCGTCGGGAATAACTGGGAATGAATCGTCGTGCCCTCATTTTGGTCCTGCCGCTCGCCGTGGGGGCCTGCGCGGAATTGCGCACCCCGCAGCAACTTCCGCCGGCGGTGCTGACCAGCGGGTCCACCCGCGGCTCGCCGCTGCGTGACGCGGTTGAGGCGACGGCGGCCGCCTTCGCCAACCAGGGCGCTGCCCTGGCTGGCCATCCTGCCGAGGCGGCGCTCGCCCTGGCGCGCTTCGAGGCCATCACCCTGGAGGTCGACAACCGTCGCGCCTGGCCGAACCTGTCGCCGACCCTCGGCTATGCCATGCGCACGGCACGCGACGAGAACCGCGCTGCGATCGGCGCCGCGCAGCAGGCGCCGGCGGCGAATGTCATCCAGGCGCTCGGCACCGTGTCGCAGCGGCTGCACGCGAATGACCGCGCCGGTGCCGCCGCGGCGCTGCCGCCCCCGACCTTCGAACCGGGCGGGGACGTGACGCTCGATCGTCTCGGCGAGGTCGGACCCCTGCCGGCGGCCGAACAGGCCATGGCGGCGCTGGTCCGCGAAGTGCGGCGGCTGGATCTCGATGCCGGCTGGGCCGGGGCAGGGCCGTGGTGGCAGAACGGCGCGCCCGGGGCGATCACGGACGGATTGGGGCGCGGGTATTGAGACCGGCGGCCGTTGGGGATGGTCGATGAGGGCGGAATAGGAGGGGCGGCCCTCGAAACTGTCCCGCCAAGTACCTGGCGTACCTGGAACGCAATCTTCTGGCGCCCGGCACGAGAGGTGACATCCCCCCGAAGCTATAGGTGCGCCTCGGCATCATTCTGACAGTGGCGCACGATACGAGGTTGAGGTTTGCAAAGGCTCTTCGGCCTTTGCTGGGGTGAGCCC
Source organism: Roseomonas alba (assembly GCF_019430885.1). Classification (GTDB taxonomy): domain Bacteria; phylum Pseudomonadota; class Alphaproteobacteria; order Acetobacterales; family Acetobacteraceae; genus Neoroseomonas; species Neoroseomonas alba. The sequence goes on from NZ_JAHYBZ010000002.1 coordinate 288,269, forward strand.
GAAAGGGGGCAAAGCCCCTTTCGGTTCCGCTGGTCAGGAACTGGGGCCGCCAGTATGCGAGCCCTGCCTGGAGACGCGCCCCGCAGCGCGGCGCCTGATCCCCTGAACGGTCTGTCGGGTGATTGGAGAGGCCCTGCCTTTCCAATCCGTCAGCGGTGTTCGCCGGCCGGACCTTTGGCTTGCGTGCGGAAGCGAAATCCTTCGCGCCTCAGCTCTGGAACCGGAACGCCCCGGGTGCCACGCCGTCGGCGGCCGGCGCCGCGGCCGTGCCCGGCTGCTGCGCGACCTGCGCGCGGACGCGATCCTCGATCTGCTTCAGCAGATTGCCCATGCCGTTCACCATCGACGGAAGCTGGGTCACCGGCACGCAGAGCAACGCGCAGGGCTGCGCCTTGCCGTCCGGTCCGGTCGTCGCCAGCGTGATGCGCGCGACCCCGTGCGCGACCTGCGCTTCGATGACGCCGTCGGCGAAGACGGTGGGGCGGTTCTCGGCCATGTGAGGATTTTTCCTATTGCTCGCGGAATGCGCGGGTGAAGCTGTCGCGGACGGGCTGCGTGATGTAACGCAGGAAAGAGCGTTCGCCGATCTGGATCATCGCCTCGACCGGCATGCCGGGGACCAGCTGGACCCCCTGCAACCTAGCGAGCTGTTCCTGATCGATCAGGATGTGTGCCCGATAGTAGGACTGGCGGGTACGGTCATCCAATGTCACGTCCTGTGCCACGAAGGTGACGTGTCCGTGAAGATACGGGACCAAGCGCTGCTTGAAGGCGGGCAGGCGCACCTCGGCCTGCAATCCGACATGCACGACGTCGATGTCATTGGGCTGGACGTTGACCTCGGCGATCAGCCGGTCGTGTGAGGGCACGAGGTCGAGCACCGGATCGCCGGGACGCACCACCGCACCGACGGTGAAGATGCGCAGGTTCAGCACCGTGCCGTCCTCGGGTGCCACGATGTCGCGGCGGACCGCGACGTCCTGGGCGGCGCGCAGGCGCTCCTCGACCTCGGCGAGGCGGGTGCGGACGTCGCGCCGTTCGGTCGCGACCTCCTGATGGCGCTGGCCGACGATGCTCGCGATGGTGCTGCGGGCTTCCTCGATCGCCTGGTTGGCACGTTCGAGCTGGCCTTGCAGATCCTCGCCCTGGCCTTCCAGCGCCGCGGCGGTGCGCTGCAGGGCGAGCAGCGTCGGCAGGCGCTGCAACCCCTGCTGCACCAGAACGCGCGTCATCTGCTCTTCCTGGCGGATCAGTTCGAGCTGCGAGCGCTGGGAGCGGAGCTGGCCGCTGGCGCCGGCGATGGTTGCCTCCTGCTGGCCGATCCGGGCCTCCTGCACCGCCACCTGGCCCTGGAGCGAGGCGCGCCGTGCCTCGAAGACGGCGGACTGGCCGGCCATGGCGTCCTCGGCGCGGGGCTCATGCGCGTTGCGCAGATCCTCGGGGAAGGTGATGGCCCGCGCGTCATCCAGCTCGGCGGCGAGGCGCGCATCCTGGGCCATCAGCGACCATCGCTGGCTGCGCAGCGTCTCGAGGTCCGATCCGGCGCGGATGTCGTCCAGCCGCATCAGCACCTGGCCGGCGCGAACGCGGTCGCCGTCGCGCACCATGATCTCGCGCACGATGCCGCCTTCGAGGTGCTGGATGGTGCGGCGGGTGCCTTCCACCTTGATCATGCCGGGGGCGATCGCGGCCTCGGAGAGCGGGGCGAAGGTGGACCAGGCCGCGAAGCTGCCGAAGAAGACAGCGATGACCGCGAAACCGAACAGCGTCGTGCTGCGCGTACGCGGGTGCTTCGGCAGGTCGGGCGCCTTGGGCGGGGCCAGCCGCAGGGAGGGCAGGCGCTCCTCGGGTTGCCGGACCAGATCCTGGTTCGCGGCGGGTGGCGGGGTCGCGGGGACTGGGGCGGGCGCGCTCATGCCTGGGCCTCGCTGCGTTCGATCTTCGCGGCGGGCGCGGGAATGGGCGTGGGCTGGGCGGGCTTCATGATCTTCTTCAGCACCTCGGCGCGTGGGCCGAACATCTCCACGGCGCCCTCGCGCATCAGCAGCACCTTCTCCACGCCCTGCACCAGCACCGGGCGGTGGGAAACGAGCACGACCGTCACCTGTCGGCGGCGTAGGTCCTGCAACGCGCGCAGCAGCGCGGCCTCGGAATCGCCGTCGAGGTTGGAGTTGGGCTCGTCGAGCACGATGAATTTCGGGTTGCCGAACATGGCGCGGGCCAGGCCGATCTGCTGGCGCTGGCCGCCCGACAGGTGCTGGCCGCCTTCGCCGATGTCGGTTTCATAGCCCTTGGGCAGGCGCAGGATCATGTCGTGCGCGCCGGCAAGCTTCGCTGCCTCATAGACCGCCTCGGGCGGGGCTTCGGCCATGCGGGCGATGTTATCGAAGACCGTGCCGTCGAAGAGTTCGACATCCTGCGGGAGGTAGCCGACATGGCGGCCGAAATCCTCGCGTTGCCAGGTGTGGACGTCGGCTCCGTCCAGCCGCACCGCGCCCGTGGTCGGCGCCAGCGTGCCGGTCAGCAGCCGGATCAGTGTGGTTTTGCCGGCGGCCGAGGGGCCGATGACCGCGAGGCTCTCACCCGGTTCGAGGGAGAAGGCGACCGCCTTGACCACTGCGACATTGGTGCCGGGGAACCCGTAGGTGACGCGCTCGACCGACAGCTTGCCGATGGGATCGGGCAGGGGCATGCCGGGCGGGCGCAGGCGCGGCAGGGTGAGGAAGGCCTGCAGCCGCTTCCAGGACTGGCGAGCCTGCACAAGCTGCTTCCAGCCGCCGATCATCTGTTCGACCGGTGCCAGCGCCCGGCCCATGATGATGGAGGCGGCAATCGAGGCACCCGAGGTCAGTTCCTGCCCGAGCACGAGATAGGCGCCGATGCCGAGGATCGCGATCTGGACCGCGAGCCGGCAGAACTTGGTGAAGGCGAGCAGCGGCGAGGCGCGGTCCATGGCGCGGTTCATCGGGCCGGTCATCTCGACCACGCCCATGCGCCAGCGCGCCATGACGGCGGGCAGCATGCCCATGCTGTCGATCACCTCGGCGTTGCGGACGATGGATTCCGCGCGGCGCTGGCTGCCCATGGCGGCCGTATTGGCCTCCCGCAGCAGCTTCGAGGTGGCGAATTCGTTGAAGATGGTCAGGCCCAGCAGCAGCGCCGCGCCGACCAGCGCGACGACGCCGAGCAGCGGATGCAGCAGGAAGATGACCGCCAGATAGACTGGCACCCAGGGGACGTCATAGAGCGACAGCGCGCCGGGGGAGGCGATGAAGCCGCGGCAGGTGGCGAGGTCGCGCAGCGCCTCCATCCGGTAGGGCCGGCCGCGGAGCTGGCTTTCGACGGCGCGGGCGAAGCCTTCGGGTGCGACCGTCTCCTCCACCCAGGCGCCGACGCGCTGCATGATGCGCGAGCGGGCGGCCTCGAGCAGCGCGAGCAGGCCGACGGCGGCGATGGCGATCAGTGTCAGGTAGAGCAGGGTGTTCAGGTTCCGCGTGGCGAGCACGCGGTCGAAGACCTGCATCATGTAGAGCGAGACGGTGAGCTGCAGCCCGTTGACGACGCCCGAGAAGACGCCGACGGCCATGAATTGCGACCGACAGGCCCGGACGGCGCGCGCGAGCGGCGTGTCGGCAGGCTTGCCCTCGCCAAGGAGGACCCTGGGATCAACCGCCATAGGTTCGTGCCTTCGTTCCTGCTGCCATGGGCGCACCCCTACCGTGCGGCAGATGCCCGATCGGGATGCCGCGATACTCCAAGGAATGCAAATCCCGGCCAGGGACATTTCCATGCATTCCAACCGGCCGGGCCGGGTAGAAGATGACAAGCCATGAAGTTCGGTTGCGGGATAGCGCCATTTCGTGACGCTATCACGGCGCTATTGCCGGAGTGTAACGCGGAACCGTTTCTCGATGGGTTCGAAAAGGGGACTGGTCACCGATGGATCGGGTGGAGACGCGGGACAATGACGCGGGCGGCGCGCCGCCGGGCCTCGAACTCACCATCCTGATGCCCTGCCTGAACGAGGCGGAGACGCTTGGCACCTGCGTGCGCAAGGCCATGGGTTACCTGGCGCGCAGCGGTATCGCCGGGGAAGTTCTGGTGGCCGACAACGGCAGTACCGACGGCAGCCAGGCGATCGCCGAGGGGCTCGGCGCGCGAGTGGTCGCGGTGCCGGCGCGTGGCTACGGTGCCGCGCTGATCGCCGGCATCGCTGCGGCGCGCGGGCGCTTCGTCATCATGGGCGACAGCGACGATTCCTACGATTTCACCGATCTCGATGCCTTCGTCGCCAAGCTGCGGGACGGGTATGCGCTGGTTATGGGCAACCGCTTCCGGGGCGGGATCAGGCCGGGGGCGATGCCGGCGCTGCACCGCTACCTCGGCAATCCGGTGCTCTCGACCATTGGGCGGGTCTTCTTCGGCGCCCCGGTGCGCGACTTCCATTGCGGGCTGCGCGGCTTCGACCGCGACGCGATCCGCGCGCTCGACCTGCGCGCGCCGGGGATGGAATTCGCCTCGGAGATGGTGGTGAAGGCGACGGTGCAGGGGCTGCGCATCACCGAGGTGCCGACGACGCTGTCCCCGGACGGACGTTCGCGGCCGCCGCATCTGCGGTCCTGGCGCGACGGCTGGCGGCATCTGCGCTTCCTGCTGGTGTTCTGCCCGCGCTGGCTGTTCCTCTATCCGGGCGGGGCGCTGTTCCTGGCGGGGCTGGTCGCCACGGCGCTGCTGCTGCCGGGGCCGCTGCATGTCGGGTCGGTGACCTTCGACGTGCATACGCTGCTCTATGGGGCGGGGGCGGTGATCATGGGGTTCCAGGCGGTGCAGTTCTGGGCCTTCGCGCAGCTCTATGGCGCCCAGCAAGGCGTGGTGCCGGAGGAGAAGCGGCTGACCGCCCTGCTGGCGCGCTTCGGGTTGGAGCCTGCGCTGATCGTCGCCGGGCTGCTGGTGCTGGCGGGGCTGGGGCTCGGCGTGGCGGCGGTGGCGCTCTGGGGGGCGCAGCGCTTCGGGCCGCTGGAAGGGATGGGCGCGATGCGCATGGCGATCGCCTCGGTGACATCCATGGTGCTGGGCCTGCAGATGGCGTTCGGGGCATTCTTCGTGGCACTTCTGGGGATGATGCGGGCAGGGGGGTGACGGCGGCACCGCGTAGGATTCTGCCGCTGGTCGGGACGATCCCGCGTTATCCACCGCCCGGGCGCCGCGAGGTTCTGCTCGTGAACCTATCAGCCGGAAACTTCCGGGATGGGTGCCCGGCAGGCATTCCGCTTGACGATCCCTGTGGGTAGCGACAGTGTCGAAGGAGATGCTCAGGAACCGGAGCCTTGGTGACCGACGCCGCTGCACCCCAGCGGCGGCTCTTCGGGCTGCGCGTCGATCAGCGTCCTTTCGCGTGGTGTCAGCCTCACTGTAGGTCCCACGCGCCGGAGCGGCCTCGACCCGCCTTCCTGAACCCCCGCAGCCCCCGGCTCCGGGGGTTTTCTTTTGCCCGAACCCCAGAAGGACAACCATCATGACCATCCGCGTCGGCATTGTCGGCATCAGCGGTTTCGGCGGCGGCGAGGCGATGCGCCTCGTCGCGAGCCATCCGTCGTTCGAGCTCGTCTACGCCGCGGGCGAGGGCAGCGCCGGCAGCCGTCTGGCGGACCGCTTCCCTGGCGTGCCGGCCAGGCTGGCCGACCTCGTGATCGAGAAGTGGGACCCTGCCACCCTGCCGAAGCTCGACCTGCTATTCGCCTCACTGCCCACGGGCGCCTCGGCCGAGGCGCTGGCGCGCGTCCCCGCGGGCACGAAGATCGTCGATATCGGCGGCGACCACCGCTACGTCGAAGGCTGGGCCTACGGCCTGGCCGATGTCTGGCCCGACCGGATCGCGGGGCAGAGCCGCATTGCCAATCCCGGCTGCTTCCCCGCGGCGGTGCTGACCGCGCTGGCGCCGCTGCTGGCCAATGGGCTGGTCGAGCCGGGCAACATCGTGATCGATGCCAAGACCGGCATTTCCGGCGCCGGCCGGGGCGGCGGCGACAGCCGGTTCGGCTATGCCGAGAGCAACGAGAACCTGGTGCCCTACGGCCTGCTCAGACATGTCCACATGCCCGAGATGGCCACGACCATCCAGCGGCTGAGCGGCGGCAGCGCGGATGGGCTGGTGTTCACGCCGCATCTGGTGCCGATGACCCGCGGCGTGCTGGCCACGATCTACTGCCGCGGCCGGGCGACCACGGAACACTGCCTGGACGCGGCGCGGCGCTTCTATGCCGGGCGGGCCTTCGTGCGGGTGACCGACAGGCCGCCGCAGACCAGATGGGCGACCGGGTCGAACCTCGCCTTCGTCAGCTATGCGGCCGATCCGGAGCGCAACCTGGTGATTGCGATGGGCGTGGTCGACAATCTCGGCAAGGGAGCCGCCGGACAGGCGGTGCAGAATGCGAATCTGATCTGCGGCCTGCCGGAAACCGCGGGGCTGGACAGCGCCCCAGTCTGGCCATGATGAGGGCGGGCTTCCAGGCCCGCCATGCAATCTGCTTCGGCGGTCCGCCTGATCTGGTTCAGCGTCAGCAGGAGGCGGTATGGTCCGACCGGCCCCTCGGGGGGGCTGCGATCCGCCGTCAGCCCCGGAAGACCAGCCGGCGCGACAGGATGAAGTTGGTGAACATGCCAGCGATCGACCCGGCCGCGACACCCAGGATCGGATGCGCCGCGACCGTGGCGACCGTCGCGACCAGCACCGCGTAGGTACCGTAGTTCAGCGCGAAGCCAATCAGGTTCACCACCACGAACAGCGCCCATTGTCGATGTACCGGCCCCGAGCCTTTTCCACGGAAGGTCCAGGCCCGGTTCAGCGCCCAGGTCGCCGTCGCCGCGGCGACATAGGAGATGGCGCGCCCGAGATAGAGCCCCGCACCCAGCGCGATGGCACCGTAGAGCACCCCGGAATCGACCAGGAAACCGATGGTGCCGACCACGCCGAAGCGCAGAAATTCCTGCGCCAGGGCCGCGCGTTCGGCGCCCAGCAGGTGCCTGAGCACCGGACCGATGAGGGGGATGTCCACCATGCGGCGCGGTTTAGGGCGCCCGGGGCGGCTTGCCCAGCCGCCCTTGGAGACCCTTTGAGAATGCGCCATGCGGCGCATTCTCGATGCCGGCACCGGCCCGCACCCCAACCGGCCATCTATCCAGGGTACTGCCGTTGGGTAGCCGGGTGGGGGTGCGGGCCGGTGCCGGCATTCTCAAACGGGCCCTTACCGATCGGTATCTGGATTGCGCATGGACGGGGCGTTAGGCTGCGGTCAGCTTCACCAAACGGAGAACGTCCCGAATGTTCCGACGCGACCTGCTGGCCGGCGCCGCCGCTGCCATGGCCCTGCCGCGTTTCGCCATCGCGCAGCCGGCCGCCGCGCGCACGCTGCGCTACGTGCCGCACGCCAACCTGCCGAACATCGACCCCTTCACCAACACGGCCTTCATCGCCCGCGACCATGCCTTCCTGGTCTATGATCAGCTGTACGGCATGAACGACAAGTTCGAGCCGGTGCCGCAGATGGCCCAGGGCCATGTCGTGGAGAATGACGGCCTGCTGTGGCGCTTCACCCTGCGCGAGGGACTGAAGTTCCATGATGGCTCCCCGGTGCGCGGGCGGGACTGCATCGCCTCGATCAAGCGGTGGGGCCGCCGTGACGCCTTCGGGCAGGAGCTGATGGCCCGCGTCGCCGACATGACCGAGGAGAGCGACCGCGTCTTCTCGATCAAGCTCAACAAGCCCTTCGCCAAGATGATCGAGGCTTTCTCGAAGGTCACGACCTCCTGCCTGTTCATCATGCCGGAGCGGCTGGCGAACGTTGATCCCTTCACCAACCTCGCCGAGGCGGTGGGATCCGGCCCCTACCGCTTCGTGCAGAATGAGTGGGTTCCGGGGTCGAGCGTCGTCTACGTCAAGAATCCCGACTATGTGCCGGTGCCGAACGGCACGCCGTCCATGACGGCCGGCCCGAAGATCGTCCATTTCGACCGCGTCGAGTGGAAGATCATCCCCGATGCCTCGACCGCCGCGGCCGCCCTGCAATCGGGCGAGATCGACTGGTGGGAGCAGCCGACCGCCGACCTGTTCCCGCTGGTCGCGCGCAACCGGAACATCACCGTCGATGTCATCAACGCGACGGGGCTGATCGGCATCTTCCGCCCGAACCACCTGACCAAGCCCTTCGACAACCCCGCGGTGCGCCGCGCGGTCGTCACCGCGGTCAATCAGATGGACTTCATGACCGCGGTGATCGGTGAAGCGACCGTCCCCGGCTACCAGACGCTGCGGCGGGAGAATATCGGCTACTTCGCGCCGGAATCGCCGTCTGCCTCCACCGTCGGGCTCGATCGGCTGAAGAAGTCGATCGACGCCGCGCGGGCCGAGTTGCAGGCCGCCGGTGCGATGGGCTCGAAGCTCGTCCTGCTGAATGCGACCGACCTCGCCTCGATCAATGCCTCGGCGCAGGTGGGCGCGGACCTGTTCACCCGCATGGGCTTCAACGTGGAGATGGTCGCGGCCGACTGGGGCACGGTGGTCGCGCGGCGTGCGAGCAAGAACCCGCTGGAACAGGGTGGCTGGTCGGGCTTCTTTACCTTTTGGTCGGGCGTCGACCACTGGAACCCGGCGAGCCATGCCTCGATCCGCGGCAATGGCGCGAATGCCTGGCCCGGCTGGCCGACCATTCCGGCCCTCGAGGCCCAGCGCAACGCTTGGTTCGATGCCCCCGACGAAGCCGCAGCCAAGGCCGCGACGACCGAGATGCAGCGCATCGCCTTCGACGAAGTGCCCTACGTCCCGACCGGCATGTACTACCAGCCGACAGCGCACCGGAAGCTCGAGGGCATCCTGAAGGGCCAGCCGCCACTGTTCTGGAACGTCCGCCGGGGCTGACCGGCGGGCCGCCGCGCGAGGCAGCCCCTTGCGCGGCACCGGGCGATGTGGCCAGAACACCGGCCGCGCCAGAGCAGATTCCTTCCGGCTGGAACCAGCCGGGCAGGGGATGAGGCTCGCTTACCCTGATTGCCGGAGCGGTCGCCGTTCGCGCAGGCGGCATCGGATCGCGATGGCCCGGAGGATCGCATGCAGCGACGCCACCTTCTCGCCGGCATTGCCACCGGCGCACTCGGCGGTCTGCCGGGGAGGGCCGCGCTGGGGCAGGGGACGGCGAATGCCTCGAAGCTGCTGCGCTTCGTGCCGCAGGCGGATCTTGCTGCACTCGATCCGATCGTCACCACGGCCAATGTCTCGCGCAACCATGGCTTTGCGGTGTGGGACACGCTCTACGGCTTCAACCAGGATTTCGAGCCCGAGCCCCAGATGGCCGAGGGCCACAATGTCGACACCGATGGCAAGCGGGTTTCGATCCGTCTGCGTGAGGGACTGAAGTTCCACGATGGCGAGCCGGTCCGCGCGCAGGACTGCATCGCCTCGATCCGTCGTTGGGCGGCGCGCGATCCGATCGGTCAGCAATTGCTGCCGCGCATCGAGGAGATGTCGGCCGCCGACGACCGGACCATCGTGCTGCGGCTGTCCAGGCCCTTTCCGTTGCTGTTCCACGCGCTGGGCAAGCCTTCGGCACCAGTTTGCTTCATCATGCCCGAGCGCCTGGCCGAGACCGAGCCGACGCGGGCGGTAAGCGAGATCATCGGCAGCGGACCGTTTCGCTTCCTGCCGGACGAGCGAATCCCGGGTCGGCGCGTCGCCTATGAGCGGTTCGCGGATTACCTTCCTCGGCCCGAAGGCGTGCCGACCTGGACGGCGGGACCCAAGCGCGCGGAATTCGACCGCGTCGAGTGGCACATCAAGCCCGACGCGCAGGCGGCGGCCGAATCGCTGGAAGCCGGCGATGTCGACTGGTGGGAAAATCCGACCGTCGCGCTGCAGACGAGCCTGCGGCGCAACCGCAACGTGGTGATGGAAATTCTCGACCCCACCGGGTTGATCGGCATCGCGCGCTTCAATGCCCTGCATCCTCCCTTCAACAACCCCGCCATCCGGCGGGCCCTGCTGGGCGCGGTGGACCAGGCCGCGTACATGACCGCGGTGATCGGCGCCGACCGCAGCCTGTGGCGCGACGATGTCGGCATCTTCCCGCCCGGCACGCCCTTCGCGAGTGACGAGGGCATGGGCGTGCTGGACGGCGCGCGTGACTACGACAAGGTGAAGCGCGAGATCACCGAGGCAGGCTATGCCGGGGAGAAGGTGGTGCTGCTCGCGGCCACCGATTTCCCGACGCTTGCCGCGCTGGCCGAGACGGGGGCCGAGATGCTCCGCCGCGTCGGCATGGAGGTCGAGACCGTCGCGGCGCCATGGAACGAGATCGTCCAGCGCCGCGCACGACGCACCCCGCCCGCCGAAGGCGGCTGGAGCATGTTCTTCACCACCTGGAGCGGCATCGACATCATGACGCCTGGCGTCAACCAGGCGCTGCGCGGCACCGGCGATCGCGCCTGGTTCGGCTGGCCGACCCTGCCGCGCCTCGAGGAACTGCGCGGTCAGTGGTTCGATGCACCCGACCTCGATGCGCAGAAGAAACTGGCGCGCGAGATCCAGGCCGAGGCGCTGCGCGAGGCGCCCTACCTACCTCTTGGGCAGTATTTTCAGGCTACTGCCTATCGACGCGGCATCTCCGGCATGCTTCGCGGGCTGCCGCTGTTCTGGAACATTCACAAGGCCTGATCCATGGCTTGCCGATCGGCGCACCGGCTGTTCTGATGCGCCACATATCAAGAGGCTCGGGAGACTAGACATGAACCGCCGTGACCTGCTGAGGGCCACCGCTGCCGCGGGGGCCGCCTCGGCCTTTCCGCGTTTTGCGACTGCCCAGGCCCCGCAGAATCGCGTCCTGAAGATGGTGCCCCAGGCGAATCTGACGAGCCTGGACCCGATCTGGACGACCGCGAACATCACCCGCAACCACGGGCACATGATCTACGACAGCCTCTATGGCCTCGACGCGAACTTCGCGCCGCAGCCGCAGATGGCCGAGGGCCATGTGGTGGAGAATGACGGCAAGACCGTCACCATCACGCTGCGCCAGGGGCTGAAGTTCCACGACGGCGAACCGGTGCGCGCGCAGGACGCGGTGCCTTCGATCAATCGCTGGATGAAGCGCAACCCCTTCGGACAGAAGCTCGGCACGGTGGTCGAGACGCTCACGGTGGTCGATGATCGCCGCCTGCGCTTCACGCTGAAGAGGCCGTTTCCGCTGCTGTTCAAGGCGCTGGGGCAGGTGTCGAACAGCCCGGCCTTCATCATGCCGCAGCGCCTCGCCGAGACCGATCCCTTCCAGCAGGTGCGCGAGGCGATCGGGTCCGGCCCCTTCAAGTTCAAGGCCGACGAGTTCAACTCCGGCAGCCTCGTCGTCTATGAGAAGTTCGCCGACTACGTGCCCACGCCCAACGGCACGCCAAGCCTGACCGCGGGCCCCAAGATCGTCCATTTCGACCGCGTCGAGTGGAACATCATCACCGATGCCTCCACCGCCGCGGCGGCGCTGCAGACCGGCGAGATCGACTGGTACGAGCAGCCCCCGCCCGAGATCCAGATGCTGCTGAAGCGCAACCGCGGCATCTCGATCGAGGCGATCGACCCGCTGCCGCTGACCGGCATCATGCGCTTCAACCACCTGCACGCGCCCTTCAACGACAAGAAGATGCGCCAGGCCATCCTTCCGGCGATCAGTCAGGAGGACTTCATGCAGGCGGTGGTCGGGACCGATGCCTCGATCTACCGCACGGGCGTCGGGCTGTTCACGCCGGGCACGCCGCTCGCCAACGATGCGGGGATGGAGGCCCTGACCGGTCCGCGCAGCATCGATCGCGCCAAGGCCCTGATGCGCGAGGCGGGCTATACCAACCAGCTCATGCGCCTGATCGGGCCGACCGACATCCTCGCGCCGTCTGCGATGACTCAGGTCGGTGCGGATCTGGTGCGGCGGCTCGGCTTCAATGCCGATATCGCGCTGTCGGACTGGGGCACGACGGTGACGCGCCGCGCCTCGCGCGAGCCGGTGGCCCGCAATGGCTGGTCGATGCTGTTCACGTCCTTCTCCTCGGTCGATTTCTCCGACCCCGCGGCGCATTTCCCGATGCGCGGCAACGGGGCGAATGCGTGGTTCGGTTGGCCGACCGTGCCGAAGCTCGAGGAATTGCGCGATGCCTGGTTCGACGCGCCAGACCTTGCGACCGAACAGCGTCTGGCACGCGAGATGCAAACCGTCGCCATGGATGAAGTGCCCTATGTTCCGGTCGGCGCCTACCTGTCGATGACGGCGATCAAGAAGAACCTGACCGGGCGTGTGCCGGGTCTCGCCATCTTCTGGAACATCCGGCGGTCGTAAGGAGAGCATGTCACATGGAGCGTAGGACTTTTCTGGGCGGCGCCGCTGGCGCCGCCGCGGCTGGCTTTGCTGCGCCGGCGCTGTCGCAGGGATCGGTGGCGCGCACGCTGCGCGTCATCCCGCAGGCGAACCTGACGAGCCTCGATCCGGTCTGGACCACGGCCGTCGTCACCCGCAACAACGCCTTCATGATCTACGACCAGCTCTGTGCGCAGGATGCCGCGGGCGAGATCAAGCCGCAGATGGCCGAAGGCTGGGATGTGTCGCAGGATGGCCTCACCTGGATCTTCACGCTGCGGGACGGGCTGTTCTTCCATGACGGCGAGAAGGTGCTGGCGAAGGATTGCGTCGCCTCCATCGACCGCTGGCGCAAACGCGATCCCTTCATGCAGGTGCTGTGGCCGAATGTCGCGGCGGTCGAGGCGATGGACGATCGCAAGTTCCGCTTCCGCCTGCACAAGCCGACGCCGCTGATCCTGATGGCGCTGGGCCAGACGCAGTTCCCCTGCTTCATCATGCCCGAGCGCATCGCGCAGACCGATGCCTTCCAGCAGATCCGCGACACCGTCGGGTCCGGCCCGTTCAAGTTCGTCCGCGACGAGTGGAACCCCGGCCAGCGTGCCGTCTGGGCGAAGAACGAGCGCTACGTGCCGCGGCAGGAAGCCGTCGATGGCCTGGCCGGCGGCCGGGTGCCGAAGATCGACCGCATCGAGTGGACGATCATCACCGACCCCGCCACCAGCGGCAACGCCATGGCACAGGGCGAGCAGGATTACTGGGAGTACCCGCTGCACGACCTGTTGCCGATGCTGCGCCGTTCGCGTGGCGTGGTGGTGGAACAGCGTCTGCTCGACGGCACCTATGGCGTGTGCCGGTTCAATACGCTGCAGCCGCCTTTCAACAATCCGGCGATCCGCCGCGCCGTGGCCATGGCGGTCGACCAGCGCGACTATCTGCGCGCAGTCGCCGGTGACGATCCCGCCGGCTGGGGCGTCTGCGAGGGCGTCTTCACCTGCGGCACGGCGCTCGCCAACGAAGTGGGCAGCGACGCCCTCAAGACCCACAACATCGAGCGCGCCAAGCAGGCACTCGCCGCGGCCGGCTACAACGGTGAGAAGGTGGTGCTGATCGCGCCGGGCGACTATCCGCAGATCAACACGCTGTCGCTCGTCACCGCCGACGTGATCCGGCGCCTGGGGATGAACCTGGAATTCGTCTCGGCCGACTGGGGTACGGTGATTCAGCGCCGCGCGAGTAAGGAGCCTGTCGAGCGTGGCGGGTGGTCGATCTTCCACACCACCTCCTCCGGCCAGTCGCTGTCGCTGCCGGTGTTCAACCTGTTCCTGCGGGCCAATGGGCCCAATGCCTGGTTCGGCTGGCCGGACGTGCCGGAAGTCGAGCGTCTGCGCGCCGAATGGGTGGAGAAGGGCGGCGACCCGGCCGAGAGCAAGCGCATCGCCGAGGCGCTGAACCGGGAGGCGATGCAGTCGATGTATTACATCCCGCTCGGCTTCTACTGGCAGCCATCGGCCTGGGCGCGGAACGTGACCGGCGTTTTCCGGGCCCCCGCGACCGTGTTCTGGAACATCGGCAAGAGCTGACCCGGCTTTGGCACGGCCTGTGCTGCATTGCAGCCAGGCCGCGCGCGGGATCGCGAGGCCGGGCCGGAATACCCGACCCGAGGCGCTGTTCCGGCGCCCAAAATTGATGCAATGTGACTTGGAACCGGGCAAACGAGGCGATGCCCGGATCGAAAGCAGGGAGACGGTGAATGGACCGCAGGAGTTTCCTCAGGGCGGGTGCCGGGGTCGCGGCGATAGGCGCTTCGGGCGGCGTCGCCGCGCCGGCGCTGAGCCAGGGTGCCAATGCGCGCACCCTGCGCTTCGTGCCGCAGGCGAACCTCGCGAATTTCGACCCGATCTGGGGCACGCAGTATGTTGTGCGCAACGCCTCGGCGATGGTGTGGGACACGCTGTACGGCGTCGACGACAAGCTCGATCCGAAGCCCCAGATGGTCGAGGGGGAGACGGTCTCCCCGGATGGACTGACCTGGACCTTCAAGCTGCGGTCCGGCCTGAAGTTCCATGACGGCGAACCGGTGCTCGCGAAGGATGTGGTCGCCTCGATCACGCGCTGGATGCCGCGCGACCCGATGGGTCAGATGTTGCGCGCGATCCAGAAGGAACTGGTCGCGGTCGACGACACCACCTTCCGCTGGGTGCTCGGCCGCCCCTATCCGAAGCTGAAATATGCGCTCGGCAAGACCAACACGCCGATCTGCTTCATCATGCCGGAACGGATCGCGACGAAGTTCGATCCCTTCACCCAGATCACCGAATATGTCGGCTCTGGCCCGATGCGCTTCGTGCAGGGCGAATGGGTGCCGGGCGCGAGCGCGGTCTTCGCGAAGTTCGACCAGTATGTCCCGCGCCAGGAGGCGGCGAACTGGCTGTCCGGCGGCAAGCGCATCCTGGTCGATCGCGTCGAGTGGAAGGTGATGCCCGACCCGGCGACGGCCGCCGCCGCGCTGCAGAACGGCGAGGTCGACTGGTGGGAGAACCCGATCAGCGACCTGATCCCGCTGATGCGCCGCAATCGCAACATCGCCGTCGACATCGCCGACCCGCTGGGCAACATCGGCAGCTTCCGGATGAACCACCTGCACGCGCCCTTCAACTCGAAGAAGGTGCGTCAGGCGGTGCTCGCGGCGATGAGCCAGGAGGACTACATGCGCGCGATCGTCGGCAATGACGATGCGCTGTGGAAGCCGCTGCCGGGCTTCTTCACCCCCGGTACGCCGGGCTACACCGAGGCCGGCGGGGACATCCTCAAGGGGCCGCGCAACCTCGACCTCGCGAAGCGGCTGCTGGCGGAAGGCGGGTATTCGGGCCAGCCGGTGATCTGCGTCGTCGCGCAGGACCAGCCCATCACCAAGGCGCAGGGCGACATCACGGCCGACCTGCTCAAGCGCATGGGCATGAATGTCGACTTCATCGCGACCGACTGGGGCACGACCGGCCAGCGCCGCGCCATGAAGAACCCGCCGGACCAGGGCGGGTGGAGCATGTTCCACACCTGGCACGCCGGCGCCGACTGCGTGAACCCGGCCGCCTACAACGCGCTGCGCGCAAACGGCCAGACCGCCTGGTTCGGCTGGCCCGATTCGCCGGCAGTCGAGGCCGGCGTGAACGAATGGTTCGCCGCGCCGGATGCGCCTGCCGAGAAGGCGGCGATGGACAAGATCAACGCGGCGGCGATGGACGATGTCGTCTATGCGCCGACCGGCTTCTTCCTCGGCTACACTGCCTGGCGCCGCAACGTCAGTGGTATTGCCAAGGGGCCATTGCCCTTCTTCTGGGGCGTCTCGAAGTCCTGATGAGCTGATAGGTATCCGCGATCATGTTCGCTTATGTCGTCCGGCGCGTCCTGGCCACCATCCCGGTGATGGCCATCGTTGCGCTTTTCGTCTTTAGTCTCCTCTACATCGCGCCGGGCGACCCGGCGGCGGTGATCGCGGGTGATCAAGCCACCCCCGAGGATGTCGAACGCATCCGGCAGAGCCTCGGCCTCGACCGCCCCTATCTGGTGCGGTTCGGGTCCTGGGTCTTCGACATCCTGCGCGGCGATCTCGGCGTGTCGATCTTCACCAACCTGCCGGTGCTGACGATGATCCAGCAGCGCGTCGAACCGACGCTGTCGCTGATGGTCGTCACGCTGATCCTCGCCATCACCATCGCTGTGCCGATGGGCGTGGTGGCGGCGTGGAAGGTCGGGACCTGGGTCGACAACTTTGTGATGAGCTTCGCGGTGCTGAGCTTCTCGGTGCCGGTCTTCGTGGTGGGCTACCTGCTCGCCTACATCTTCGCACTCGAACTCGATTGGCTGCCGGTGCAGGGGTATACGAGCATATCGCAGGGCGTCGGACCCTGGCTCGAGAACCTGATCCTGCCGGCCATCGCGCTGGGTTCGGTCTATATCGCGCTGATCGCGCGCATCACCCGCGCGAGCATGCTGGAAGTGCTGCAACAGGACTACATCCGCACGGCGCGCGCCAAGGGCGCGGGCCAACGGTCCATCCTGTTCCTGCACGCGCTGAAGAATGCGGCCGTTCCGATCGTGACCGTCATCGGCATCGGCGTCGCGCTGCTGATCGGCGGCGCCGTCGTGACCGAGAGCGTCTTCGCGATCCCCGGCCTCGGCCGCCTGACGGTCGACGCGATCCTGCGGCGCGACTATCCGGTCATCCAGGGCGTGGTGCTGCTGTTCAGCTTCGTCTACGTGCTGGTCAATCTCGTGATCGACCTTCTCTACACCCTCTTCGACCCGAGGATCCGGTACTGATGGCCTCCGCTTCCGTCCTTACCCCCGGCGAGGTGTCGCCGGCCACGGTCACCGCCGCCAAGCCGATGCCGGACATCATGCCGCCGGTGAAGGTTCGTCGCGGCCTGCTGGGCTTCGCCTACCGCCATCCCACCATCGCGGTGGGCGGAACCATCGTGCTGCTGCTGATCCTGATGGCGATCTTCGCGCCCTATCTGGGCACGGTGGACCCGACCGCGCTGGCGCCCGCGCGCCGCACGCGCGAGCCTTCGGCGCAATACTGGTTCGGCACCGACATGCTGGGCCGCGACGTCTATTCGCGCGTGATCTACGGCGCGCGCGTCTCGCTCATCGTCGGCTTCGCGGTCGCCTTCTTCGCCTCGATCGTCGGGCTCGCCATCGGCCTGGTCTCGGGCTTCGTGCGCTGGGCCGACGGCATCATCATGCGCGTCATGGACGGGCTGATGTCGATCCCGTCCATCCTGCTCGCCATCGCGCTGATGGCGCTGACCCGCGGGTCGGTCGGCAACGTCATCCTGGCCATCACGGTCGCGGAGATTCCGCGCGTCTCGCGCCTGGTGCGCGGCGTGGTGCTGTCGCTGCGCGAACAGCCCTATGTCGATGCGGCGGTAGCGTCGGGCACCAAGGCGCCGGTCATCATCTGGCGTCACATCCTGCCCAACACCATCGCGCCGATGACGGTGCAGGCGACCTATGTCTGCGCCTCGGCCATGATCGTGGAATCGATCCTGTCCTTCATCGGCGCCGGCACGCCGCCGATCATCCCGTCCTGGGGCAACATCATGGCCGAGGGCCGGGCCCTGTGGCAGGTGAAGCCCTACATCGTGTTCTTCCCCGCCGTCTTCCTGTCGGTCGCCGTGCTCGCGGTGAACCTGCTCGGCGACGGGCTGCGCGATGCGCTCGACCCGCGCATGGCCAAGAGGATCTGACCTGACATGGCCCTGCTCGAAGTCGAGAATCTTCAGACGCATTTCCGCACGCCCGACGGCATCAACCGCGCCGTCGACGGCATCTCCTTCCATGTCGAGGCCGGCGAGACGGTCGCGATCGTGGGCGAATCCGGTTGCGGCAAGTCCGTCACCTCCATGTCCATCCTGCGGCTCATCCCCGAGCCGCCGGGCAAGATCGCCGGGTCCATCCGCTTCAACGGGCGCGACCTGCTGAAGCTGTCGGACAAGGAGATGCGGGCCGTCCGCGGCAACGAGATCTCCATGATCTTCCAGGAGCCGATGACCTCGCTGAACCCGGTGCTGACCGTGGGCAAGCAGATCGGCGAGACGCTGCGCCTGCACCAGGGCATGTCCGCCTCCCAGGCCGAGGCCCGGGCGGTGGAAATGCTGAAGCTGGTCGGCATCCCCGCGCCCGAACGGCGGGTGAGGGAATATCCGCACCAGCTTTCGGGCGGTATGCGCCAGCGCGTGATGATCGCCATGGCGCTCGCCTGCAATCCGAAGCTGCTGATCGCGGACGAGCCCACCACCGCGCTCGACGTGACGATCCAGGCGCAGATCCTCGACCTGATGCGCGACCTGAAGCGCACCGTGGGCGCGGCGATCGTCATCATCACCCATGACCTCGGCGTGGTGGCCGAGGTCGCGGAGCGGGTGATCGTCATGTATGCCGGGCGCAAGGTCGAGGAGGCCTCGGTCGAGCGTCTCTTCAAGACCCCGCGCCATCCCTATACCCAGGGGCTGCTGGGCTCGATGCCGAAGCTCGGTTCCTCGCTCGACAGCGAGGAGACACGGCTGCAGGAGATCCCCGGCCTGGTGCCGAGCCTGAAGCGCAAGATCGAGGGCTGCGTCTTCGCCTCCCGCTGCGCCTATGCGACGGATCTCTGCCGCACGGTCGCCCCGGCGCTGGAGACCAAGGCCGAGGGCCACATCGCCGCCTGTCACTACGCCATCAAGGAAGCGGTCGCCGCATGAGCCACCCGGTCCTCGAGGTCAACGACCTCAAGAAGCACTTTCCGATCCGTGGTGGCTTCTTCGGCGGCACCACCGGCTACGTCTATGCCGTGGACGGCGTCTCCTTCTCGATCGAGAAGGGGGAGACGCTGTCGCTGGTGGGTGAATCCGGCTGCGGCAAGTCCACCGTCGGCAAGGCCATCCTGAAGCTGTTCGACATCACCTCCGGCCAGGTGGTGCTGGACGGGCAGCGCATCGACGACATGTCGCAGGCCACGCTGCGGCCGATCCGCCGGCGTTTGCAGGTGGTGTTCCAGGATCCGTTCTCCTCGCTGAACCCGCGCATGCGGGTGCGCGACATCCTTGCCGAGCCCATCCGCAATTTCGGCCTGGCGAAGAACGGGGCGGATCTCGATCGTCGGCTCGGAGAGCTGATGGACCGCGTGCGGCTGCCGCGCGATGCCATCAACCGCTTCCCGCATGAGTTCTCGGGCGGGCAGCGCCAGCGCATCTGCATCGCCCGCGCGCTGGCCGGCGAGCCGGACGTGATCATTTGCGACGAGGCGGTCTCGGCGCTGGACGTGTCGGTGAAGGCGCAGATCGTGAACCTGCTGCAGGATCTGCAGAAGGAGCTCGGCCTGGCGATGCTGTTCATCAGCCACGACCTCGCCATCGTCGAGCACATGACGCATCGCGTCGCGGTCATGTATCTCGGCAAGATCGTGGAGGTCGCGCCGAAGCGCTCGCTCTTCGCCGCGCCGAAGCATCCCTATACCGAGGCGCTGCTCTCGGCCGTACCGGTGCCCGAGCCGGGGGCCGCGCGTGAGCGCATCATCCTCCGGGGCGATGTGCCGTCGCCGATCAACCCGCCCAAGGGCTGCCGCTTCCACACGCGCTGTCCCTATGCCTTCGATCGGTGCAGCCAGGAAGAGCCGGAACTGCGGCCGACGGAGGAGGGACACTTCGCCGCATGTCACCTGCATGACAGGCCGGATGCGGAGAACCCGCTCGCCGGGGCGGTCGGTGCGGCCATCATCGCCCACCACTGATCCCGACGCGCCGCCACGGTCCACCCGTGGCGGCGTGGCGCGCCTGATACGCCTGCTGTTCTGGGCCCTGCAGGGGCTTGTCCTGCTCGGCATCGCCATGGTGGTGGTGGGCCTCGTCATCGAGGACGCCTCGCCCGGCGCCCCCATCCTGAAGGTGCTGGTCCTGCCGGTCGGCCTGCTGCCCGTGCTGGGGCCGGTATGGGTCGTGGCCACGCCCGTGCTACTGATTCTCATGCTGCTGACGCGAAGCCGCCGATCCGCCGGCGGCTGACGCTTGACGCGACATAGGCGCCAGCGCGAGGCTTGCGCCCCGGACGCCGGGCACCACATGCCCGGCCGGCAATCTTGATGACTCAAGGGAGACGCGCATGCCGCAGGTCACGCTGACCGTGAACGGCCAGACCCATACGGCGGAGGTGGAGGGCCGGACCCTCCTGGTGGAGCTCCTGCGGGAGACGTTGCGCCTCACCGGCACGCATGTCGGCTGCGATACCAGCCAGTGCGGCGCCTGCGTGGTGCATATGAACGGTGAGAGCGTGAAGTCCTGCACCACCCTCGCGGTGATGGCGGATGGCGCGAGCGTCACGACCATCGAGGGCCTCGCCAAGGCCGATGGCACGCTGCACCCGATGCAGGAAGCCTTCCGCGAATATCATGCGCTGCAGTGCGGCTTCTGCACGCCGGGGATGGTGATGTCCGCCATCGACCTGGTGGAGAAGCACCCCGAGGGGCTGAGCGAGCAGGAGATCCGCGAGGGCCTCGAAGGGAATCTCTGCCGCTGCACGGGCTACCACAACATCGTCAAGGCGATCGCCGCCGCGGCCGATGTGATGCACGGCAAGCGCAGCGAGATCGCGAGCGCGGCGGAGTAACGCCGCGCCCCGGGCGCGGTCGCGCGCCCCAATCCAAGCCATCGCCGGCCACGGGGGCCAACCCCGGGCCGAACAGACAAAACCCCGGGGAGGGGATCGGACATGAACGAGGTGGTACCGTTCGAGGGCATCGGCGCCAGCGTGCGCCGCAAGGAGGATTTCCGCTTCCTCCAGGGCCACGGCGCCTATACGGACGATTTCAACCGGCAAGGCCAGCTTCACGCGTGGATCCTGCGCAGCCCGCATGCGCATGCACGGATCAGGTCGGTCGACACCGCGGCCGCGGCGGGCATGCCCGGCGTCGTCGCGGTCTTCACCGGTGCGGACATGGTGAAGGACGCGCTGGGCGGGCTGCCCTGCGGCTGGCAGATCCACAACAAGGACGGCTCGCCCATGGCCGAGCCGCCGCATCCCGTCATCGCGCATGAGAAGGTGCGCCATGTCGGCGATCCGGTGGCCGTGGCCATCGCCGCGACGCGCCAGCAGGCACGCGACGCGGCCGAGGCCATCGTCGTCGAGTACGACGTGCTGCCGGCGGTGGCGACCATGGCGGCCGCGCTGAAGCCCGGTGCGCCCGCGGTGCATGACGATGTGCCGGGCAACCTCTGCTATGACTGGCATATCGGCGACAAGGCGGTACTGGATGCGGCCTTCGCCAAGGCCGCGAAGATCGTCTCCCTGGACCTGGTGAACAACCGGCTCATCCCGAATGCGATGGAGCCGCGGGCTGCGCTCGGCGAATACGATCGCACCACGGGCGACTACACGCTGCACACCACCAGCCAGAACCCGCATGTGATCCGGCTGCTGATGGGCGCGAATGTCCTGCACATCCCGGAATCGAAGCTGCGTGTCGTCGCCCCCGATGTCGGCGGCGGCTTCGGGTCCAAGATCTACCACTATGCCGAGGAAGCCATCGTCACCTGGTCGGCCGGCAAGCTCGGCCGGCCGGTGAAGTGGGTGGCCGACCGCACCGAATCCTTCATGTCGGATGCGCATGGGCGCGACCACGTCTCGAAGGCGGACCTCGCCCTGGACGCGAACGGGAAGATCCTCGGGCTGAAGGTGCATACCTACGCGAATATGGGCGCCTATCTGTCCACCTTCGCGCCCTGCGTGCCGACCTATCTCTACGCCACGCTGCTCGCCGGCACCTACACCACGCCGGTGATCTATTGCGAGGTGAAGGCCGTCTTCACCAACACCGTGCCGGTCGATGCCTATCGCGGGGCAGGGCGGCCGGAGGCGACCTTCCTGCTGGAACGGCTGATGGATGTCGCGGCGAAGGAGACGGGCATCGACCGCGTCGAACTGCGCCGGCGCAACTTCATCCCCAATGATGCCTTCCCCTATCAGACGCCCGTGGCGCTGCAGTACGATTCCGGCAACTACACCGCGACGCTCGACCAGGCGCTGGCGGTCGCCGATTGGGCCGGGTTCGAAGCCCGCCGCGCGGAAGCGGCGAAGCGTGGCAAGCTGCGCGGCATTGGCTGCTCCACCTACCTCGAAGCCTGCGGCATCGCGCCATCGGCGGTGGTCGGGTCACTCGGTGCGCGGGCCGGCCTTTATGAGGTCGGCACCATCCGCGTGCATCCCACGGGCAGCGTCACCGTGCTGACCGGCGCGCACAGCCACGGGCAGGGGCATGAGACAACCTTCGCCCAGCTCGTTGCCGACAAGCTCGGCGTGCCGACGGCGCAGGTCGACATCGTCCATGGCGACACGGCCAAGGTGCCCTTCGGCATGGGCACCTATGGTTCCCGGTCGTTGGCGGTCGGCGGGTCCGCGATGATGAAGGCGATGGACAAGATCATCGCCAAGGGCAAGCGCATCGCCGCCCATCTGATGGAAGCCGATGTCGACGACATCGAGTTCGAGCGCGGCACCTTCCGCGTCGCCGGCACCGACAAGACCAAGGCGCTGGTGGACATCTCGGTCGCGGCCTATGTGCCGCACAACTACCCGATCGAGGAGCTCGAGCCGGGCCTGGAGGAAACCGCCTTCTACGACCCCAAGAACTTCACCTATCCCGGCGGCTGCCATATCGCCGAGGTCGAGATCGACCCGGAGACAGGCAAGGTGTCGATGGTGAACTTCACCGCGGTCGACGATGTGGGGCGCGTCATCAACCCGATGATCGTGGAAGGCCAGGTGCAGGGCGGCATCGCGCAGGGCATCGGCCAGGCGCTGCTTGAAACCTGCGTGTATGACGCGGACGGGCAGCTCCTGTCCGGGTCGATGATGGACTACACCATGCCGCGCGCGGATGACCTCGCGCCGGTCTCGGTCGCGACGCACACCACGCTCTGCACCCACAATCCGCTGGGGGTGAAGGGCTGCGGGGAGGTGGGGGCGATCGGCTCACCGCCCGCCGTCATCAATGCCGTGGTGGATGCGCTGCGCGACTTCAACGTGAGGACCCTGGACATGCCGGCAACGCCGGCCAAGATCTGGGGCATCATCAATGGCGGCCGCGCCATGGCGGCGGAGTAGGGAACCCGCGGGCCGTCCGATCGCCGTAGCGCCAAGTTGGCGCGGAGGCGTGAATCGGCCGGCCTGCGACGAAGGAGCAGAACGAGATGTATGATTTCGCGTATCACAAGCCCTCCACCGTCGCGGACGCCGTGAAGCTGCTGGCCGATCCCGATGCCAAGGCGGTCTCGGGCGGGCACACGCTGATCCCGGCGCTGAAGCACCGTCTGAACAAGCCGTCGGCGCTGGTGGACCTGTCCGGTATCGCCGAGATGAAGGGCATCCGGAAGGTCGGCAACAGCATCGTCATCGGCGCCCTGACGCGCCATGCTGAGGTGGCCGGCAGCGCCGAGGTGAAGGCGGCGATTCCCGCGCTCGCCTACCTCGCCAGCCATATCGGCGACAACCAGGTGCGCAACCGCGGCACGATGGGCGGGTCGGTGTCCAACAACGACCCGGCGGCCGACTATCCGGCCGCCGTGCTCGGCCTCGGGGCGACGATCGTCACCTCCAAGCGGAAGATCCCGGCGGACGAGTTCTTCCTGGGCATGTTCACCACCGCGCTGGAGCAGGACGAGATCCTGACCGCGATCGAGTTCCCGATCCCGGAGAAGGCCGGCTACGCCAAGATGAAGAACCCGGCGAGCCGCTACGTCATGGCCGGCGTCTTTGTCTGCAAGACCGGCGGCGCCGTGCGCGTGGCGGTGAACGGCGCCGGCCCCTGCGTGTTCCGGCAGGCGGAAATGGAAGCGGCGCTGGCCGCCAACTGGTCGCCTGATGCCGTGGCCGGCATCAAGCAGGACCCGGATGGGCTGAACGGGGACATCCATGGCAGCGCCGAGTACCGGGCGCATCTCGTGACGGTGATGGCCAAGCGGGCGGTTGTTGCCGCCGGCTGAGGCTGGGTAAGACCGGAGGGGCGCCGCCCCTCCGGACATCCCCGCCAGGGGCTTGGAGCCCCTGGACCGAAGGCTGTCGGCGTTGGGCAGGACGGCCGCACGTCCCCATCAAGCGCGCCGGATGCGCCAGCGCGGGTTTCGGCACCATTCCGGCAGCGGTGCCCGGCCCAGGCATCGGCTTCCAAAGGCCCTGTGGCCTCTGGTTGGGTGGCTTGGAGGGGCAAAGCTCCTCCAATTTCTTCCCCAACCATGCTCTGCTGCGCCCATGCCGATCCGCAGCCTGCCCCTCGACCGTGCCTACCAGCTCATCGAGCCCGGCCCAGTGGTCCTGCTCGTTACCAGTCGCGACGGTGTGCCGAACGTCATGACCATGTCCTGGCACATGATGATGGAGTTCACCCCGCCGCAGATCGCCTGCATCGTCAGCAACGGGAACCATTCCTTCGCCGCGCTGAAGCGGACGAAGGAATGCGTCATCGCCATCCCGCCGGCGCGCTTCGCGAAGAAGGTCGTCGCGATCGGCAATTGCTCCGGTGCCGATACCGACAAGTTCGCGCGCTTCAAGCTGGCGACTCAGCCGGCGAAGAAGGTCGCGCCGCCGCTGCTGCTGGACTGTTTTGCGAACCTCGAATGCCGCGTGATCGATACGCGGATGGTCAGCGCCTATTGCCTCTTCGTGCTGGAGGTCGTGCAGGCCTGGATCGACCCGGAGCGGGAGCATGCGAAAACCATCCACCACCAGGGCTGGGGCAAGTTCGCGGTGGATGGGCGCACCATCACCCTGCCTTCGGACAAGGCGTAGATCAGGAAGCTGCCCGGACCGCGATCTCTCGGCGGACTTCCTCTGCGAGGCGCAGCCCGAGCGCCACCATTACCCCGCCGGCGATGAGGTCGAGCCAGCGCGCGACGCGGAGATAGGACCGCTTCGCCACCTCGGTGGACAGCAGCATCGCGACGGCGCCGTACCACAGCGTGGACTGCACCGCGATGACCGCGACGATGGCGCCATAGAGCCAGCCCGGCGCGTGGGGTGGCACGGCGACGAGGAAGGCGCTGGTCCAGAACACCGCGGATTTCGGGTTGCTCAGCGTGGTCAGCAGACCGGCCATGAAGGGGCTGCGGCCGGCCAGGGCGGGGCGCGCGGCCGGACCGCTTTCCGGCGGCGCCTGCATCCCCGCGCGCAGCATCTTGGCGCCGACATAGACCAGGTAGGCGGCGCCGATCAGGCGCAGCGCGGCATAGAGCTCGCCGGCCTGTAGCAGCAGCGTGCCGACGCCGAACAGGCTCAGCACGACCCAGACCAGGGAGGCGATCACGATCCCGGCCGTGGCGCGCAGGCCGGCACCGCGCGAGGTGGTGGCGGACAGCCAGGTCACGACCACCGTGTTGGGTCCCGGCAGCATGGCCATCAGGATATGCATGCCGGCGAGGGTGAGAAGGCTGGGCAGATAGTCCACGGGCGCGGTCTCCGTTGCGATGGCCGGAGACAGGCAAGAGCCGTGCCGCGCACGACGGGGACTTCGCTCCCCCTTGCTGCAATCAGATCGGTTGCCCGCCTTGTCGGGCGGCGCGTTTCTTCATGACTGGACCGATGGCGCCGCCAATCCCAGGCCGGGGGAAGGAACGCGCGCGTTCCGGATTGGGGCCTCTCAGTTCCAACAGGTCGAGGCGGCCACGGGGTCGAGGCTTCGATAAAGCCCCTGCGTCGTCTCGCTGCGAACGCAGCGTTCCGAGGAGGGCTGCCACCAATAGGCGGTCAGCCCGCGCAGCCTGGCGAGGACGAAGCCGCGCTGTCGGAACGCTCCTTCCCCCGCCGAGGCCCTGCCGCCGATCAGATCCTGAAGATCCGGCGGCGCGGCGGCGGCCGCGGCCGGCGCGATCGCCGGGCGGCCGGCGGCGAACGTCATCCAGCCCGCGAGGCCAAGCGTAAGGGTGAGGGCGACGAAGCCCAGGGTTCGGCCATGCGTCATGCGGGTTTCCTGGCTGCGGCGGGGTACTGCCTCGTGAACGCCATTATCCCGCCTCGGTTGCCGCAACGAGGCAGGATCTCGTTCGGCGCAGGACTGACGGCCGGTATGGGCCGACCCTGTTCAGAACAGGGTGAGCCGCGCCCGAGCCATCTCGAAGCCCCGCCCCTCGGCGTTCACGCAGCGCAGCCCCGCCTGGGTGGCGGTGCAGGACAGGCCGCTGCCCTGCCAGGCGCGGCCATAGCCGAGCACCGGCGATTTCGGGTCCTGGACCGTGTCGCCATGGCAGACCATCCGTGCCGGCCCGCGCGGGCCAAGCTCGACCGAATCGCCATAGTCGAGGTCGCAATCGCGCGGACGCGGAGGGCGGCGGTAGGAGAAAGCCACGACGTCGCAGCGCAGCGTGCCCTCGAAGGCCATGCAGTGGATGTTGCCCGAGGGCAACTGGAACGCCTCCTGCGCCGATGCTAGGACCGGCAGGACCACCCAGACCGCGACCCAGCGGATCATCTGACACCCCTTGCCAGGATCATTGACGCGATGACGTATCGAACCATCGACGCGCTGGACGCCAAGGGCAAGCGCGTGCTGCTGCGCGCCGACCTGAACGTGCCGATGAAGGACGGGCGGATCACCGACCGCACGCGCATCGAGCGGCTCTGCCCCACCATCGCCGAACTGGCCAATGCCGGCGCGCGCGTCGTGATCTGCAGCCATTTCGACCGGCCGAAGGGCAAGCGCGTACCGGAAATGTCGCTGAAGCCGCTGGCCGAGGCGCTGTCCGAGGCGCTGAAGCGCCCGGTCGCTTTCGCCGATGACTGCATCGGGCCCGAGGCCGAGGCGGCGGTGGCGAAGCTGCAGGATGGCGAGATCCTGCTGCTGGAGAACACCCGCTTCCACGCCGGCGAGGAGAAGAACGACCCGGCCATGGCCGCGGGCCTGGCGAAGCTCGCCGACGCCTATGTGAACGATGCCTTCTCGGCGGCGCATCGCGCGCATGCCTCGACCGAGGGTGTCGCGCATCTGCTGCCCTCCTATGCGGGGCGGCTGATGGAGGCGGAGCTGAAGGCCCTCGACGCGGCGCTCGGCAGCCCGGCGCGGCCGGTCGTGGCCATTGTCGGCGGGGCGAAGGTGTCCACCAAGCTGGACCTGCTCGGGAACCTGTCGAAGAAGGTCGATGTGCTGGTGATCGGTGGCGCGATGGCGAACACCTTCCTCGCCGCGCAGGGCCTGAACCTCGGCAAATCGCTGCAGGAAGCCGAGATGCACGACACGGCGCGCGCCATCCTCGCCGAGGCGAAGGCCGGCGGCTGCGAGATCCTGCTGCCGGTCGACCTGGTGGTCGCCGAGAAGTTCGAGGCCAACGCGCCGAGCCGTACCGTGGCGGCCGATGCGGTGCCGGAGGGGTCGATGGCCCTCGATGTCGGGCCGAAATCGGTGGATGCGATCGAGGCGCGGCTGCGCACCGCCTCGACCCTGGTGTGGAACGGCCCGCTCGGCGCCTTCGAGATCCCGCCCTTCGACGTGGCGACCGTCGCGGTGGCCGAGATCGTGGCGGCGCTGACGACCTCGGGGGCGCTGAAGTCGATCGGCGGCGGGGGCGACACGGTCGCGGCGCTCCGCCATGCCGAGGTGGCGGATCGGATGACCTATGTCTCGACC
The DNA here is from genome assembly GCF_019430885.1 of Roseomonas alba. Lineage (GTDB taxonomy): Bacteria > Pseudomonadota > Alphaproteobacteria > Acetobacterales > Acetobacteraceae > Neoroseomonas > Neoroseomonas alba. Next base: position 315,800 of record NZ_JAHYBZ010000002.1, read on the forward strand.
GCGGGCGGCGCCTTCCTGGAATGGCTGGAAGGCAAGACCCTGCCGGGCGTGGCCGCGCTGTCGCCGGCGTAGGGTTGGGGGGCGGGCGTTCTGCCCGCCTTGCAGCCACTGGTTGCTGGAAGGTTAATGGGAATGCGGCGCAGGCTGCGGCATGCGCATCGCCCCCGTTCGGCGGATCAGCCGGATTCCGTTCCGGTTAAGCCATTCTTCACGGCTCGGCTGGACAATGCTGTCCATGCTGAGCCTGAACTCCCTCTCCGCCTTCACGCAGGAGGTCACGCGCAATTCGGGGATCACCCCGGCGCGCGGGACGGACCGGACGGATGCCGCGCGCAGCACGGCAGCCACCACGCAGCGCGTGCTGCAATCCGCGCCGACAGGCAATCCGCCGCCGGGCGGGGCCAACCTGCCGCGCGGGTCGCTGCTCGACCTGAGGGTCTGACCGTTCAGGCCAGGCGGGCGAGCAGCGCTTCCACGGCCGTCTCGAACATCTCCGTCGTCAGCCGCCGCGTCGAGGTGTTGTAGCGGCTGACGTGGTAGGAATCCGCCAGCAGCAGCCCATCGGGCAGGGCGTTGATGGCGCCGTGCCTGAACGCAACGCGCGACGCCGGAAGGCCTTTCGCCCGCAGCAGGGCATTGTGCGCCACCGTGCCCAGTGCCAGCACCGCGCGCAGTTTCGGCATGCCGGCGAGTTCCGCCTTCACGTAGTCGTTGCACGTGCGGATCTCGGCGGGGGTGGGCAGATTCTCGGGCGGGACACAGCGCACCGCATTGGCGATGCGGCAGCCGGTCAGTTCCATCCCGTCCTTCGGGTCTTCGCGATAGTCACCTTGGGCCAGGCCGTATTTCAGCAGCGTTGCGTAGAGCAGCTTGCCGGCGAAGTCGCCGGTGAAGGGCCGCCCGGTGCGGTTCGCCCCGCGCACGCCGGGTGCGAGGCCGAGCACCAGCAGCGGCGCATCCACCGGCCCCCAGGACGGCACCGGTCCGTTATGCCAGCCGGGATTCGCCGCGCGATTGGCGGTGCGGTAGGCGACGAGGCGCGGGCAGAGAGGACAGTCGCGATCGGGTCCCGCGATCACGCCTCGGGCTCCGGCACCTCGACATCGCCATAGGGGTCGGCCGGGGTGGCGCGGCCGGGACGTGGCGCCGGTGCCGTCGTCGCGGCCGCCGGCGTGCTGCCGGGGCGCTGGCGCCGGGCGATGTCGGGGCCGAGATCGGCCAGCTCCAGGAAATTGTCGGCCTGGCGCCGCAGTTCATCGGCGATCATCGGCGGCTGGGCGCGGGTCGAGGAGACCACCGTGACCCGCACCCCCATGCGCTGCACCGCCTCGACCAGCCGGCGGAAATCTCCATCGCCGGAGAACAGCACGACATGGTCGAGCTGCGGGGCCAGTTCGAGCATGTCGACTGCGAGCTCGACATCCATGTTGCCCTTGAGTCGCGGGCGGCCGGACGGATCGGTCTGCTGCTTGGCCGGCTTGGTCACCACTTGCCAGCCATTATAGGCGAGCCAATCGGTCAGGGGGCGCAGCGGGGAGTAATCCTCCGTCTCGACCAGGGCGGTGTAGTAGAAGGCGCGGACGAGGTAGGTGCCGCCGCGAAAATAGTCGAGCATCCGGGCGAAATCGATCTCGAAGCCCAGGGCGCGTGTCGTGTGGTAGAGGTTCGCCCCATCCACGAAGAGCCCGATCCGTTCCGCAGTGCCTGACCGCCGCATGCTACCCGCCATTCCGTTATGCTCCGCCGCCACGTCCCGACCCGCACGGTGGCGGCCCCGCTACACTGATTGCATGGGTCTGTCATGAGCGACGTCACCGCGGTCGTCGCCATCGGGGCAAATCTGCCGCAGGCGGACGGCACCCCCGCGATAGAGACCTGCCGCTGGGCCGTGGAACAGTTGCGCCGCATCCCCGGGATGCGGGTGGCGGCGGTGTCGTCGTGGTGGGAGTCCGCGCCCATTCCACCCGATCCGCGATCTCCGCCTTATGTGAACGGCGCGGCGCTGCTGGAAGGCGCGCTGGGTCCGGAAGCCCTGCTGGCGGCGCTGCATGCGATCGAGGACCGGGCAGGGCGGGTGCGGCCCTATGTCAACGCGCCGCGGGTGCTGGACCTGGATCTGATTGACCTCGGCGGGGTCGTGCGGGACGGGCCGGCGCCGATCCTGCCGCATCCGCGGGCGGCCGGGCGGGCCTTCGTGCTGATGCCGCTGGCGGAGGTGGCGCCAGGGTGGGTGCATCCGGTTCTCGGGAAAAGCGTGGAGACGCTGATCGCCGACCTTCCCGCACAGCAGATCGCCCGCCTGGCATCATGAGGCCTGACGGGGTGCAATCCGCTTAGGCTCCTGCGCCCGCGGACCCGCGGGCGCAGGGGTGGCCGTGGCCCACGCCTGGGCGCCGGCCGCACGTGCGAGGCTAACCGCCACCCATGCTGTTCGTTGACTGCATGACGTCGTCCACACTGAAGGAGGACGGCCGTTGCCGTGGCGGAAATTCCCGGAATGTCGCGGCCATGCGGCCGACGAATTGCTGCATCGGCACCACGATGATCTGGCCGATATCCTCCATCCAGGTCCAGTAGTTGTTGGAATCGGTATCGGCCCGCTCGAAGGGATCCATGCGCAGGTCGAATATCTTCGGGACCCGCAGCCGGACGAAGGGTTCGACCCAGACTGCCAACTGACGCGCGCGCTGTTCCATGAACACGGCCTTCCAGCGATCGTAGCGGGCAGCCACGAGTTGGCCGTCGTCGTTCCAGTAGAAGAATTCGCGTCGCGGCCAGTCGCCCTCTCCGCCGGTCAGCTTCGGCAGCAGGTTGTAGCCGTCGAGGTGAACACGGAAGGTCCGCCCATCCGCCTGATAGCCCTGCAGCATCTTCTCCTTGATGTCCGGCACGCCGGCCGCGGCCATGATCGTGGGCACCATGTCGTTGTGGGCGGAGATGTCGTTCAGCGTCACGCCGGCGGGGATGCGGCCCGGCCAGCGGATCGCGAAGGGCACCCGATAGGCGCCTTCCCAGTTCGTGTTCTTCTCGCTGCGGAAGGGCGTGACGCCGCCATCCGGCCACATGTTGTAGTGCGGCCCGTTGTCGGTCGTGTAGACGACGATGGTGTCGTTCGCGATGCCGAGGTCATCGAGCTTGCGCAGCAGCATGCCGACATCGTTGTCGTGCTGCAGCATGCCGTCGGCGTAGAAGTTCAGCCCCGATCGGCCCGCCCAGGGCTCGCCCACATGAGTGCGGTAGTGCATGCGGGAGGAGTTGAACCAGCACAGGAATGGCTTTCCCGCCCGGTGCTGCCGGTCCATGAAATCCAGGGCCGCATCGCGGAATTCGCTGTCGACGTTCTTCTGGCGCTCAGCGGTGAGGGGGCCGGTGTCCTCGATGGTCTGCTTGCCGACGCGGCCGAAGCGCGGATCCTCGGTGGGGTCGTCCCGGTCGGTGGCACGGCTGCGCAGCACGCCACGTGGCCCGAACTGCTCGCGGAATTGCGGGTTGCGGGGATAGTAGGGGCTCTCGGGCGTGTCCTCGGCATTGAGGTGATAGAGGTTGCCGAAGAACTCATCGAAGCCATGCACGGTCGGCAGGAACTCGTTGCGGTCGCCCAGGTGGTTCTTGCCGAACTGCCCGGTCGCATAGCCCAGGGGCTTCAGCATCTGCGCGAGCGTCGGATCCTCGGGCCGCAGACCCAGATCGGCGCCGGGCAGCCCCACCTTGGTCAGGCCCGTGCGCACCGGCATCTGGCCGGTGATGAAGGCGGCGCGGCCGGCCGTGCAGGATTGCTCCGCATAGTGGTCCGTCATCCGGACGCCTTCGGCGAAGACGCGGTCGATGCCGGGCGTGCGGAAGCCCATCATGCCGCCGCTGTTGTAGCTGATGTTCCAGTAGCCGATGTCGTCGCCCATGATCAGCAGGAAGTTCGGTGCGCGACGGGCGCCGGCGGGCCGTGCCGGGGAGGTCGCCTGCGGCGCCGGCGCCTGGGCCAGCACGATGCCGGAGGGAACGGTTCCCGCAGCGAGCCCCGCGGCGCCGGAGAGCAGCATGCCGCGGCGTGATGTATCGTTCTTCATGTTTTGGCCATCCTCCCAAACGGCTCCGTTGCGGAAGCGTCTGCGCACTCCGGAGCATCTTGCGAGGCGCCGCAGAACGGTGCCGGTGGGCCGACTAAAGAACATGCGGGCGCGCGGCGTCCAGGCCTATGGCGTCGCGAGCCCCGGGCCGGCCGGAACAGGCCACGCCGCGGTTCCGGATCCGGGCGCGTCGATTGGGAGGGCAGCCGGTTGCCGGGCGCTGTCAGATCCGTCGCCGGGCGGACGGGCGCCGGGCCTTAGGAGGCTGGCAGCAGGCCATGGAACCCGGGGGACCACCGGCATGGCGTCCTGGCCGCCGCAGCGTCCGAGCGGCCAGCCTTTCCCCTTGCCGCGGCATCCCCTCATGGCTATGTGGAGTGTTCACCGGCTTTTCCGGGCGCCCGGAATCCCCTTTCCGCGCGCCCCTATCGTGTTTGGAGCCTCCATGGCGCGCGTTACCGTTGAAGACTGCATCGAGAAGGTCCCCAACCGCTTCGAGCTGGTCCTGCTCGCCGCCCAGCGCGCGCGCAACATCAGCCGTGGCGAGGCGATCGAGGTCGAGCGCGACAACGACAAGAACCCCGTCGTCGCCCTGCGCGAGATCGCCGAGGAGAAGGTCGAGCTGGGTGCGCTCGAAGGCGACCTGATCAAGTCGCTGTCCCGCGCGCCGGAGCCCGAGCCAGCCGAGGAGGAGGTGATGGACATCATCGCCACCGACGAGAACATCTTCGGCATCATGGAAGTGCAGGAGGAACCCCTGCCCGAGGCTGCCACCGACGACATGTCGCCCGACGACATCGAGGCGGCGATCGCCGCGGAACTGGGCGGGAAGCGCTAAGGCCTCATGCCCATGGGCCAGGGCGCCGGCGGCACCCGACGAAACGGCCCGGCGCAGGCTCCCGAGGGCCTGCGCACCCAGGAGGCGACCAACCCCGGCGCGGAGCTCGCGGCCAAGGTCGCGGCCTATGATCCGCGCGCCGACCGCGCGCTGATCGAAGCCGCCTATGCGCTGGCGGCCGAAGCGCATGCGCCGCAGCGGCGCGAGGACGGCCAGCCCTATATCGTCCATCCGCTGGCGGTGGCTGACATCCTGGCCGGCTACCGGCTGGATGCGGCGACGGTCGCGACCGCGCTGCTGCATGACACGGTCGAGGATACCGGCGTCACGCTGCCGGAGCTCGAGAAACGCTTCGGCAAGGACATCGCGCGGCTGGTCGACGGCGTCACCAAGCTGACGCGCCTCGAACTGCAATCCGAACGCACCAAGCAGGCGGAGAATTTCCGCAAGCTGGTCCTCGCCATGAGCGAGGATATCCGCGTCCTCATCGTCAAGCTCGCCGATCGGCTGCACAATCTGCGCACGCTGGGGTCGAAGGCGAAGCCGGAGAGCCGCCAGCGCACGGCGCGTGAGACGCTCGAGATCTACGCCCCGCTCGCCGAACGTATCGGCATGGACGCGCTCAAGACCGAGATCGAGACGCTCGCCTTCCGCGAGATGAATGCCGATGCCTGGCAGACCATCGCCGCGCGCCTGACCTATCTGCGCGGGCAGGGAGCCGACCTGATCGAGGAGATCGAGCAGGACCTCCGCCGCGTGCTGCGCGAGAACGGCGTCGAGAACCCCGAGGTGCAGGGCCGCGAGAAGGCACCCTATTCCATCTGGCTCAAGATGCAGCGCAAGAACGTGGCGTTCGAGCAGCTCTCGGACATCATGGCCTTCCGCGTCATCGTGAAGGACAAGCACGATTGCTACGCGGCGCTGGGGGCGATCCATTCCGCCTATCGCGTCGTGCCGGGGCGGTTCAAGGACTGGATCTCCACGCCCAAGACAAATGGCTACCAGTCGCTGCACACCGGCGTGACGGTGCCGGAGCGGCGCAACGCCAAGATCGAGGTGCAGATCCGCACGAGGGAGATGCACGAGGTCGCGGAGTTCGGCGTCGCCGCGCACTGGATCTACAAGCAGGGCGAGGGGCCGGCGCCGACGCGCAAGCGCTACCCCTGGGTGCGCGACCTGCTCGAGATCCTGGAATCCGCGGCCGAGCCGCAGGAATTCCTCGAACACACCAAGCTCGAACTGCATCGCGACCAGGTCTTCTGCTTCACGCCCAAGGGCGACCTGATCGAATTGCCGCGCGGCGCGACACCCGTGGACTTCGCCTACCAGGTGCATTCCCAGGTCGGCGACAACACGGTGGGCGCGAAGGTCAACGGCAAGATCGTGCCGCTGCGCCATCCGCTGGAGAACGGCGACCAGGTCGAGATCATCACGGCCCGCGGCGGCACGCCGAACCCCGCCTGGGAACGCTTCGTCGTCACCGGCAAGGCGCGCGCGCGCATCCGCCGCTTCGTGCATGCCCGCCTGCGCGCGACGCAGAAGGAGGAAGGCCGCGCGGCCATCGCCAAGATCTTCCGCGCCGCCGGCCTCGACTTCTCCGAGCGCATCGTGGAGCCCGCGGTCAAGGCGCTGAAGCAGCCGGATTTCGAGACGCTGTGCATCGCAGTAGCGTCAGGCAACCTCTCGGCGCGCGACGTGCTGCATGCGGCGGTGCCGGAATTGCGCGCGCCGGCGCGGTCCACCGATCAGATGCAGGTGACGCGGCCGCGCGGGCGGCTCGGCGCGGGGCAGTTGCTGACCCAGGGCAAGGTCGAACGCGCGCCCACCGTGCGGCGTGATTCCGCCATGGGCATCACCGGCCTTGTCGCCGGCATGGCGGTGCATTTCGCGGGATGCTGCCATCCGCTGCCAGGCGATCGGATCGTCGGCATCGTCACGACCGGACGCGGCGTGACGGTCCATCGCAACGATTGCCACAGCCTTGAAGCCTTCTCCGCGACGCCGGAGCGTTTCATCGACGTGGGCTGGGAATATGACGGCGGGGCGCGCGGGGCGCATGTCGGGCGGATCGAATTGACGGCCGAGAACAACTCGAATGCGCTGGCGGGCCTCACCACGGCGATCGCCAAGCAGGAAGGGGCGGTGACGAATCTGCGCATTGTCAACCGCGCGGGGGATTGGTGCGAGGTGCTGGTGGATGTCGAAGTGCGCGATACGGCGCACCTGGCCGCCATCCTCGCCTCGCTGCGCGCGTGCCCGGGGGTGACACAGGTGGAACGGGCGGTCGGATGACAAAGGCGATAGAAATGGGGGAGAGAACTCCCGCATGCCCCCTCCGTTTTTTGACTGTCAGCAGGGCAGTCTCGACGCCGCGCGGTCGCCCATCATGATCATCGGGGTGGGGTCGGACATCCTCGATATCCGCAGGCTCGAGAAGACCATCCAGCGGCACGGGGACCGGTTTCTCGACCGAATCTTCACGGCGGTGGAGCGGTCAAAGGCGGAGCGGCGGGCGGAACGCATCCGCACGGCGACCTATGCCAAGCGGTTCGCGGCGAAGGAGGCGGCGTCCAAGGCGCTGGGCACCGGGTTCCGGGCGGGGGTGTTCTGGCGCGATCTCGGCGTGGTGAACCTGCCATCCGGGCAGCCGACGCTGCACATGACCGGCGGCGCGGCGGAGCGCCTGGCGGCCATCACGCCGCCGGGCCACCGGGCCGAGGTCGCCTTGACCATGACCGACGAATTTCCTTACGCCCAGGCCATGGTCATCATCACCGCGGTACCCCTTCCTTGACAGCGCAGCGCCCCCCTGGTTTCCCTCGCGCGCCCGCGGCATCCAGCCGCCGCGCCACCCCGCAACAAGGCCGTCGAAGCAATCCCTCCATGTTGAAGAAGAAGCCCGGCGGCTGGCTGGAAAGCGTCAAGACGATCCTCTATGCGGCGCTGATCGCGATCGGCATCCGCACCATCGCCTTCGAACCCTTCAACATTCCGTCGGGGTCGATGATCCCGACGCTGCTGGTGGGCGACTATCTCTTCGTCTCGAAGTTCTCCTACGGCTATTCGCGGCATTCGATGCCGTTCAGCCCGGATCTGTTCTCGGGACGCATCTTCGGGTCGCTGCCGCATCGCGGCGATGTCGCGGTGTTCAAGCTGCCGCGTGACGGCACCACCGACTACATCAAGCGCATCATCGGTCTGCCGGGGGACCGCATCCAGATGCGGGGCGGCCGGCTCTACATCAATGGCGAGCAGGTGCCGCGCGAATTGGTCGGCCCCTATACGGTCGAGGGCGACGGGCCGCGTATCACCGTGCGCCTGTATCGCGAGACGCTGCCGGGTTCGGCCGGCGCGGCGGCGGTGACGCACAACATCCTCGAATCGACGGATGACGGGCCTTTCGACAACACGCAGGAATTCGTGGTGCCGGCGGACCATGTCTTCGCCATGGGCGACAACCGCGACAACAGCCTCGATTCGCGCGCGATGAACGCCGTCGGCTTCATCCCGGTCGAGAACCTGGTCGGACGCGCCGAGTTCATCTTCTTCTCCGTGGATGGCTCCGCCGCCTGGTGGGAGGTGTGGGGCTGGCCCTTCGCCATCCGCTGGAGCCGGCTGTTCTCCGCGGTCCGATGACCGGGATCGAGGAGCGCCTCGGCCACGTCTTTGCCGATCCGGCGCTGCTCGCCCAGGCACTGACGCATCGCAGCGCGGCGGATGCCCGGGGCGGGCAGCTCGATTCCAACGAGCGTCTGGAATTCCTTGGCGACCGGGTGTTGGGCTTGGTCATGGCCGAATGGCTGATCGAGAAATTCCCGGCCGAGCGCGAGGGCAACCTGACGCGGCGCCTGTCCGCGCTGGTGGCGTGGGAGACGCTCGCGAAGGTGGGGGAGGCGGTCGGGCTCGCCGAAGCGATCCGGATTCCACCGGGCGAGGCCCGCGCCGGCCTGCGGGGCCGCCAGACGGTCCTGGCCGATGCGTTGGAGGCGGTGCTGGGCGCCGTCTATCGCGATGGCGGGCTGGAGGCGGCGCGCGGCGTGATCCGGCGGCACTGGGCGGCGATGCTCGATGCGGATGTGAAGCCGCCGGTCTCGGCCAAGAACCGGTTGCAGGAATACACGCTGGGGCGGGGGCAGGGGCTGCCGGTGTATCGTGTGGTGTCCGCGGCAGGGCCGTCCCATGCGCCATTCTTCGTCGTGGCCGTGCTGGCCGCCGGGCGGGAGGCGGAAGGGACGGGGGATTCCAAGCGGGCGGCGGAGCTGGCGGCGGCGGAAGCGTGGCTCGCAGGGGTGGAAGCATGATGGCGACGGGCGACCAGAGAGGGGCTTTGCCCGTCTCCGGACCTCACCCCACCACGGGTACCCATTGGCGTTGCGACGCAACGCCAATGGGAGCCCGCCTAGGCCACAGGGCCTTTGGAAACCGATACTTGGTGCCGAGCGCGGCGGTTGCCCGCCTCGCGGCATGGTTGCGCGCGCCTCAAAGCCGGGTTGATTTCCGGGCGCTGGGCACGGCTGCGGGAATGGCGCCGAGACCCGCCCTTGCGCATCAAGGGCATTTGGAGGGGGCAGCCAGGACGGTGCGCTCGGTGCCAGAAGATTGCGTTCCAAGTGCTCCAAGCACTTGGCGGGGCGGCTTGGAGGGGCAGAGCCCCTCCAACAGTAACAGCGGAAATCGGCGCGCCATCGGAACGGTGCTTCGGCCTGTGACCGGGCGGTTTGCAGCGCCCCTCCAAGGATGCGTGCCATGACCCGTTGTGGCCTGGTCGCCATCGTCGGCGCCCCCAATGCCGGCAAGTCCACCCTGGTCAATCAGTTGGCCGGGACGAAGGTCACGATCGTCTCGCCGAAGCCGCAGACGACGCGATTCCGCATCCGGGCCGTGGTGATGCATCAGGGCGCGCAGATCATCCTGGTGGACACGCCTGGCATCTTCGCGCCGCGGCGCCGGCTGGACCGCGCCATGGTGGCCGCGGCCTGGGGCGGGGCACAGGATGCGGACCTGACGCTGCTGGTGGTCGATGCGCGGGCCGGGCTGACCGATGCCGTGCGCAAGATCGCAGAGGCGCTGGCCAAGGGCCGTGGGCCGGTCTGGCTGGCGTTGAACAAGATCGACCTGGTGCCGCCGCCGCGGCTGCTGCCGCTGACGGCGGAACTCAACGCCATCCTGCCCTTCGCCGAGACCTTCATGATCTCGGCCGAGAAGGGGGAGGGGCTGGATCGCCTGCAGGACAAGCTGGCCGAGGCCATGCCGCAGGGCCCCTACCTTTTCCCCGAGGACGAGCTGACCGACCTGCCCAACCGCATGCTGGCGGCCGAGATCGTGCGCGAGCAGATCCTGCGCCAGACGCATCAGGAAGTGCCGCATCATGCCTCGGTCGAGACCGAGCAGTGGACGGAGAACGAGGACGGGTCGGTGCGGGTGGACTGCACGATCTATGTCTCGCGTGCGACGCAGAAGGCAATCCTGATCGGGGACAAGGGGTCGCGCATCCGCGCGATCGGGCAGAGCGCGCGGATCGAACTGACCAAGCTGCTGGAACGTCCCGTCCATCTGTTCCTGAACGTCAAGGAACGCGAGGGCTGGGACGAGGAACGGGCGCGCATCCGGGCGATCGGTCTGGAGGATGCGGGGTAGCGCCTGCCGGGGTGGCGGCGCCGCCCCGGACCGGCCCATATACGCATCATGAGCATCGAATGGACGGCGCCGGCGGTGGTGCTCGACGTCCGCCCCCATGGCGAGGGCGGGGCCGTCGTCACCCTGCTCACCGAGGCGCATGGACGCCATGCGGGCCTCGCCAAGGGCGGGTCGTCGCGGGCGCAGGTCGGGCTGTGGCTGCCGGGGAACCTGGCCGAGGTGCGCTGGTTCGCCCGATTGCCGGATCAGCTCGGCGCACTGACGGGGGAGATGGTGCATCCGGCGGCGGCGCTCGCGATGGACGATCCGCTGGCGCTGGCGGTGCTCGCCTCGGCCTGCGCCATCGCGACCGATGCCCTGCCGGAGCGCGAGCCCTGTCCCAGAGCCTTTCGGGGGCTGGTGTCGCTGATCGGGCACCTGGCCGGCGGGGCGGAGGGCGTGATGGCCGATGTCGTCCGCTGGGAGGCGCTGGTGTTGACGGAACTGGGCTATGGTCTCGACCTGTCCGCCTGCGCCGTGACGGGCGCGCGGGAGGGGCTGACCCATGTCTCGCCGCGGACCGGCCGGGCGGTGTGCGCGGAGGCAGCCGCCCCCTATCGGGACCGGCTGCTGCCCTTGCCGGCCTTCCTGCTGGACGATGCGGACCCCGGGACGCCGGCCGATTGGGATGCCGGGCTGCGGCTGACCGGGCATTTCCTGGAACGCGATGCCTTCGGGGCGCGGCATAGGCCAGTGCCGGAGGCGCGGCACAGGCTGGCGGATCGGGTGGCGGCGCTCGCCGCATCCGTGTAATCCGGGCCTGACGAGAACGAAGCGCGAATCATATGCCTGACGACATCAAGGACTTCCCCGATGGCGGCGAGATGCGCGAGACGCGCCTCGCCGATGCGCTGTCCGAGCGCTACCTCGCCTATGCCCTGTCCACGATCACCGCGCGGTCGCTGCCGGATGTGCGCGACGGGCTGAAGCCCGTGCATCGCCGGCTGCTCTGGGCGATGCATCAGCTCCGGCTCGACCCCGCCTCGGGCTTCAAGAAATGCGCGCGCATCGTCGGCGACGTGATGGGCAAGTATCACCCGCATGGCGACAGCTCGATCTACGAGGCGATGGTGCGCCTCGCGCAGGAATTCGCCGCGCGCTACCCACTGGTCGAAGGCCAGGGGAATTTCGGCAATATCGACGGCGATAACGCCGCGGCCATGCGCTACACCGAAGCGCGCATGACCGAGGTCGCGCTGGCGATGCTCGAGGGTATCGAGGAGAACGCGGTCGATTTCCGCGCCACCTATGACGGCGAGGAACGCGAGCCGATCGTCCTGCCCGCCGCCTTCCCGAACCTGCTGGCCAATGGCGCGGCGGGCATCGCGGTGGGCATGGCGACCTCGATTCCGCCGCACAATGCGGGGGAACTCTGTGACGCCGCGCTCGCGCTGATCGAGGACCCGAACGCCGACCTGATGGCGCATATCAAGGGCCCGGACTTCCCGACCGGCGGCGTGCTGGTGGAACCGGAAGCGGCGATCCGCGACGCCTATGAGACCGGCCGCGGTGGCTTCCGCGTGCGTGCGAAATGGGAGACGGAGAAGCTCAAGAACGGCACCTGGCAGGTCGTCGTCACCGAGATCCCCTACCAGGTCCAGAAGGCCAAGCTGATCGAGCAGATCGCGCAGTTGCTGGAGGAGAAGAAGCTCCCGCTGCTCGGCGATGTGCGCGACGAGAGCACCGATGTCGTCCGCCTGGTGCTGGAGCCGAAATCCCGCACCGTGGACGACAAGGTGCTGATGGAGACGCTGTTCCGCGCCACGGCGCTGGAATCCCGCTTCCCGCTGAACATGAACGTGCTGGATGCCGAACGCACCCCGCGCGTGATGGGCCTGCGGGAGGTGCTGCGGTCGTGGCTCGATCACCGCCACGTCGTGCTGGTGCGGCGGACCGAGCATCGGCTCGCGGCCATCGCGCGGCGGCTCGAGATCCTCGACGGCTACCTGATCGCCTATCTGAATCTGGACGAGGTGATCCGCATCATCCGCACGGAGGACGAGCCGAAGCCGGAATTGATGAAGGCGTTCGGCCTGACGGACCTCCAGGCGGAATCCATCCTCAACATGCGCCTGCGCTCCCTGCGCAAGCTCGAGGAGATGGAGATCCGCAAGGAGCACAAGAAGCTCACCGCGGAACAGAAGAGGCTGCAGGGGCTGATGGCGTCCGAGGGCCGGCGCTGGAAGGCGATCGCCGAGGAGATCGCCGCGACGCGCGCGAAGTTCGGCGACGGCGCGCTCGGCAAGCGCCGTACCGAGACCGACCGCCAACTGCCGGCCGTGCTGGTGGACGAGACCGCCTTCGTCGAGAAGGAGAACATCACCGTCATCCTGTCGGAGAAGGGCTGGATCCGCGCGCAGAAGGGGCACATCCCCCTCGATGGCGAGATCCGCTTCAAGGAGGGGGACGGGCTGTTCGCCGCCATGCATGCGGAGACCACCGACCGCATCGTTATCTTCGCCACCAACGGCAAGGCCTACACCATCAAGGCCGACACCATCCCGCGCGGCCGTGGCGACGGCCAGCCGGTGCGCCTGATGATCGACCTGACGAACGAGGACGCGGTCGTCACCATGTTCGTGCATGAGGACGGCAAGCGCTTCCTCGTCGCGGCATCGGACGGCAAGGGCTTCATCGTGAAGGGCGAGGACCTGCTGGCCGAGAAGCGCACCGGCAAGCAGGTACTGAACGTCGATGGATCGACCGAGGCCGCGATCTGCACCCCGGCCGAGGGAGACAGCGTTGCGGTGATCGGCGACAATCGCAAGCTGCTGGTCTTCCCGCTGGAACAGGTGCCGGAGATGACCCGCGGCCGAGGCGTGCAGTTGCAGGCCTATCGCGATGGCGGGCTGTCCGACGCCAAGGTCTTCGCGAAGGCCGAGGGCCTGACCTGGACGCTGGGCGGGCGGACGCGGACCGAGATGGATCTGCGGTCCTGGGCCGGCAACCGCGCGGGCGCGGGCAAGGCACCGCCGAACGGCTTCCCGCGCGCCAACCGTTTCGAGTAGGCGCGCAAGTTCATTTGCCCCCCCGGGCGTCCCGGGCGCATGGTTTCTTCCGATAAGGGAACGAAACCATGCCCGCCAAGGATCTCGTGGTCTTCTACGCCACCAACCGCCGGCGCATCTCGGATGCGTTCGACGCCATCAGCGCGGAGGTGCCGGACAACCGCCGGCTCTGGCTCGGCAAGGCGGCAGTCGAGATGCTGGGCGACCCCGACAGGACCGAGGCCCCCCGCCACCTGCTGACGCATCCCGAGATCCCGGGCGATGACGATTTCGAGGACCCGGATACCGGCGCGGCGGCGCAGGTGCTGGATGCCTGGCTGGACGGCGCCGTGAGCCGCCAGGCCGTGGCGCTCTTCTTCGTCCACGGCTTCGCCAACAGCTTCGGCTCGGCGCTGGAACGCGCCGCACAGGTCACCGAGTTCTACAGCCAAGCCGTGGCGCTGGCGCCCTTCGCCTTTTCCTGGCCCTCGGATGGGCGGGTGATCGATCCGCAGAAGATCGCGACCGGGGCCGATGCGGCGATCGACCAGTACAAGGCGGACCAGACGGATGCGACGGGGGCCGGCGGCGCGCTGGCCCGGCTGTTGCGGGAAGTCCATCGCGCGCGGCTGCGCGCGAAGAAGGCCTTCGGCGCGCCGCCGCGCATGGTGCTGCTGGCGCACAGCATGGGGAATCTCGCGCTGTCCGCGGGCCTCGCGGTCATGCGCAACGGGCTGCTGACGGCGGATATGGCCGGGACCTTCGACCATGCGGTCCTCGTCGCCTCGGATGTGCCGAACACGGCGCTCGATCCGCAGGAACCGCTCAGCGAGATCGCGCATCTGGCGCGCGCGGTGACGGTGGTGATCAGCCGCGACAACACGTTGGCCATTGCCAGCCGAATCGCCAATGGCGGGTCTCGGCGGCTGGGGCATTTCGGGCCGGCGCAGCTCCGGGTGCTGCCGGCCAACGTGACGGTGGTGGACTACTTCCTCGGCCTGCAGGCGCCGCAGTCGAAGCCCGAGCTGTTCCAGGTCGGCGGCACCGAATGGGACATCGTCGAGCACCAGTACTACCGCAACGACCGCAAGGCGCGCATCGACCTCGCCCAGGTGCTGGCCGGCCTCCAGCCTTCGGGGCGCATCCCGTTGCCGCCCGGCGAGCAGGTGGACCATGAGCGGGCGCGCCACATGATCCTCCCCTTCACGGGGGTATAGGACCCGATCGGCGCGCCTCACCCCCCATAACCGGGCTTCATACCGCCGAGCCTTGTGGATGACCTCGTCATCGGCGAGGCGAACGGTACGGCGCGCGGGGTTGGTGGGGCGGCCGCGCGCAAGACCACAAGACTCTGATACCGAGGCAGCCGAAAGGCTGGCTCGTATCAGACGCAGTCTGGGGAAAAGCCGTGCTCGGCGCACCAACGCGCTTCGGTCTCCTCGCATTCGCGGTCGACCTCGCGCGTCAGCTCGAGGAACACCGTCTCCGCCTCGCCCAGCGGCCGGTTGCGCAGGCGCAGGATGCAGGGGTGCAGGGACATCCAGGGCGCACGCCACGGCAGGATGGCGACCTGCCCCGCGCGCAGGGCCGTGGCGGCGATCGGCAGAGTCACCGTGCTGACGATGTCCGAATGCGCCAAGGTGGCGAGGGCTGCGGTGGGGCTTTCCTCGATGATCGCGGGGAAAGCGGGGTGGATCCAACCCTTCTCCCGGGCCTGCGTTCGGCCTTCCGCCATCGGCGCGCGCTGTGCCGTCGGGACATTGCCGATGAAGGCGATTGGATAGGCGAGGATATCGGCCAGGCCGATCTCCGGCTGGCCGAGCAGCGGATGGCCGGGCCGGACCGCGAAGAACCCGGGGTGCGGGCGCAGGCGCTCGACCTCCAGGCCGGGCTCGTCGCGCATGTTGCGCACGTCGCACAGGCCGAGCGTCGCCTCGCGTTCCATCACCATGCGCGGAACCTCGGACCAGTTCGTCGAGACGACGCGCGTCCGCACGCGCGGCTGGAGCGGGACCATGCGCGATGCCGCGACCAGGCAGGGGGTTTCGGCGAGGTAGGCTCCCGCGGCGATGGCAAGGTCGCGCACCTGGTCGCCGCGCACCTCGGCGGTACGACGATTGAGCAGCGCGACGCGCTCGACGATGTCCTCCGCCTGGTCGATGACCGTGCGTCCCAGGTCGGTGGGCACGGTGCCGCGCTTGCCGCGTTCGAAGAGCCGGCCGCGCACCCGCCTCTCCAGTGAGGCGAGCTGGCGGGTCAGCGCCGGCTGCGCGACGCCGAGGACACGCGCCGCACGCGCGAGACTGCCGTGTTCATGGATCGCCAGGACCATCCGCAGGTCGCGCAATTCGTACATATGCCTCGCCCGCAAGTGAAGATTGCCAAATCAGTATAACCCGTGTCGTCCGGGCCGATGGCAACGTCCGCCGGCCTGACGGGGGAGGCACCTGCCGGCGACAGGCCCTGAGGCCGCGCGGCCGGGACTGAGGCGTGGGGCGAACCGGCGGGCGGTCCGTCTCGCGTCACCGGTCGGCGGCGGGCCTGACGGTTTTCACTGCCCCGGCCGCGCTGGCGCCCAAGAGACGAAGGAGACCCGATCACATGACCGATGGAACACAGGGCCGCTCGCGACGCGGCATGCTGCTTGGCGGCGCGGCCGGGTTTGCCGCCGGCGCGCTGCCGGGCGGGTTCACCCTCGCCCAGGCGCAGCAGCCCGCGGCGACCACCGCGCCCGCAGCCACGCCGGCTGGCGGGCGCAGGCCGAACATCATCGTCATCTGGGGTGACGACGTCGGCATCGACAACATCAGCTACAACAGCCGCGGCCGCATGGGCTTCCGCACGCCCAACATCGACCGGATCTTCCAGGAAGGCATGACCTTCACCGACTACTACGCGGAGCAGTCCTGCACCGCGGGACGGTCGGCCTTCATCACCGGCCAGGCGACAGTGCGGACCGGCCTGTCCAAGGTCGGCCTGCCGGGCGCCGAGGCCGGCATGAAGCCGCAGGACCCGACCATCGCGCGCATCCTGAAGGGCATGGGATACGCCACCGGGCAGTTCGGCAAGAACCATCTGGGCGACCGCGACGAGCACCTGCCCACCTTGCACGGCTTCGACGAGTTCTTCGGCAATCTCTACCACCTCAATGCCGAGGAGGAGCCGGAGAACGAGGACTATCCGCGCAGCCCGCGCTTCCGCGAACGCTTCGGCCCGCGCGGCGTGCTCCATTCCTGGGCCAATGCCGACGGCACGCAGCGGATCGAGAATACCGGGCCGCTGACGCGCCAGCGCATGCAGACGGTGGATGACGAATTCGGCGCCGCTGCGCTGGACTTCATGGATCGCGCGCATCGCGCGGGCGCGCCGATGTTCGTCTGGTGCAACGCGACACGCATGCATTTCCGCACGCACGTGCCGCCCAACTACCGCGGCCGTTCGGGCCTCAACGAATATGCCGACGGCATGATCCAGCACGACGATTGGGTGGGCACGATCCTCAAGAAGATCGACGATCTCGGCATCGCCAACGACACCATCGTCATCTACGGCACCGACAACGGCCCGCACTACAATTCCTGGCCCGACGCCGGCATCACGCCCTTCCGCAGCGAGAAGAACTCGAACTGGGAAGGCGCCTATCGCGTGCCCTTCGCCATTCGCTGGCCGGGCCGCATCGCGCCGGGCAGCGTGACGAACGAGATCGTCTCCAACCTCGACTGGTTCCCCACCCTGGTGGCCGCCGCCGGCGATGCCGACATCAAGGAGAAGCTGAAGGCCGGCCTCACCACCCAGGGCCACAGCTACAAGGTGCATCTGGACGGCTACAACCAGTTGCCGCTGCTGACCGGGCAGACGCAGGAAGGCCCGCGCAAGGAGTTCTACTACTTCAATGACGACGGCCAGATGGTGGCGATGCGCTACGAGCGCTGGAAGGTCGTCTTCCTGGAGAACCGCGGCGTCGGCTTCGGCGTGTGGCGCGAACCCTTCGTGCAGCTTCGCGTGCCGAAGCTGTTCGACCTGCGCATGGACCCCTATGAGCGCGCCGATACGGCGAGCAACACCTACAATGACTGGTTCATGGACCGCGTCTACCTGATGGTGCCCGCGCAAGCGATGGCGCGGCAGTTCTACGAGACCTTCCGCGACTTCCCGCCGCGCCAGCGGCCGGACAGCTTCAACCTGGAAGGCATTCTGCGCCAGATGGAGGAAGCCGCCTCGGGCGGCGGGTGATGCCTGGTGGGTGACGGGCGGGCGCCGCGTCATACCGTCGAGCCTTGCTGATGACCTCGTCATCGGCAAGGCGAACGGTGTGGCGCGCGGGGTTGGTGGGGCGGCCGCGCGCAAATCCGAGACGCTGAACCCGGTTAGCCGAAAGGCTGACTGGTATCAGTCCGTCACCCGCAGCCCCAGCCTGGCGACCACCGCGTTCCAGCGCGCCGCCTCCCGCGCCTGATGTGCGGCAAAGGCGGCGGGCGTGGTGCCGAGAATCTCGCTGCCCGCGAGATCGAGCCCACCGCGCGCCGCCGGATCGGACTCCAGCGCCGCGCGGATCACCGCGGCGACGCGTTCGGCCATCGCCCGTGGGAAGCCCGCCGGGCCGACCACGCCGGTCCAGCCGAAGAAGGCCGTGTCGGGCAGGCCGGCTTCCGCGAAGGTCGGCACGCCGGGCAGGGTGGGCAGGCGGGCCTCGCCGGTCTGCACCACGGCGACCAGGCGGCCATCCTGCAATTGCGGCAGGGCGGCGGAGGGCACGTTGAACATCGCCTGCACCCGCCCGGCGACGAGGTCGAGCGTCGCCGGCGGGAAGCCGCGATAGGCGACATGCGGCATGTCGAGCCCGAGCCGCGCCTTCAGCTCTTCCATGCCGAGATGCGTGACCGTGCCCGGGCCGATCGAGGCATAGGACACCGCCCCTGGATGCGCCTTCACATAGGCGACGAAGCCCGCCCAGTCCCGCGCGGGCAGCGCGGGATGGACGGTGAGCACGAAGGGAACGCGGGTGATCAGCGTGATGGGCGTGAAGTCGCGCGCGGGGTCGTAGGACAGGGCGGGGTTGAGTGCCCGTGCCGTGGTCGTCGGCCCGCCCAGCACGAAGCCGAGCGCATGCAGGTCATGCGCCTGGGCGACCGCGGCCGCGGCCAGGGTGCCGCCCGCGCCAGGCCGGTTCTCGACGATGAAGGGCTGGCCGAAGGCCGTGGCCAGATGGGGCGCAAGGCCACGGGCCAGCAGGTCTGCCTGGCCGCCCGGCGGCAGGCCGACGAGCAGGCGGACAGTCCTCTGCGGCCAGGGGGTCTGTGCGGCGGCGCTGCGCGCGGCAGCCAGGGCGAGCGAGGCGCCCACGACGCGCCGCCGGCGCAGATGCCCCAGGGCGAGGCGGGCCGGGCGGCGGTTCGGGCGGTGCTGCGGGATGGCAGAAGACATGGGGCACTCCTTCCGGGACTCAGCGGTGATCCAGGGGTGGTGCTCCGCGCCTTGATGGTTGTTGCGCTTGCGGGGCGCGCCGAGCTTGCCCGAGCGCCGTCATTGCTGTCCAGGCCCGATGCGAGGGCGGCGGATCGAGGTCCAGGAGGCTTTCGCCTCCTGGCGGGGGAGTTCGAGGGGGCGGCGCCCCCTCGATTGCCTTCAGGCGGCGCGCACCAGCACGTGCCGCTTGCGCCCGGCCGACAGCTTCGCCGCGCCGTCGGTGAGATCGGCGGCGGTGACGGTCGCCGCGGCGTCGGTGACAACCGTGTCGTTCAGCCGCAGCCCGTTCTGCGCGATCAGCCGCCGTGCCTCGCCCTTCGAGGCCGCGAGCCCCGCCTGCACGACGAGATCGACGAAGGGCGCGGGCAGAGAGGCGGTGATGGTCGGCAGCGTGTCGGCGGCCGCACCTTCCTCGAAGGCACGGCGGGCGGTCTCGGCGGCGCTGTCCGCGGCTTCCCGCCCATGCAGCAGGGCGGTCGCCTCGGTGGCGAGGATCTTCTTCGCCTCGTTCACCTCGGCCCCCTGGAGGGCGCCGAGCCGGCGGACCTCGTCCATGGGCAGTTCGGTGAACAGGGCGAGGAAGCGGCCGACATCGGCGTCCTCGGTGTTGCGCCAGAACTGCCAGTAGTCATACGGGCTGAGCCGGTCCGGGTTCAGCCACACCGCGCCGGCCGCCGTCTTGCCCATCTTGGCTCCTGAGGCCGTGGTCAGCAGCGGCGTGGTCAACACATGGGCCTGGCCGCCTTCCATGCGGCGGATCAGCTCGGCGCCCATGACGATGTTGCCCCACTGGTCCGACCCGCCCATCTGGAGGACGGCGCCGTGGCGGCGATGCAGTTCCAGGAAGTCGTAGGACTGCAGCAGCATGTAGTTGAATTCGAGGAAGGAGAGCGAGTGCTCGCGCTCGAGGCGCAGCTTCACGCTGTCCATGGTCAGCATGCGGTTGACGCTGAAATGGCGGCCGACATCGCGCAGGAAGGGGATGTAGCGCAGATCATCCAGCCAGGCGGCGTTGTCGAGCATCAGCGCGCCGGCGTTGAAGTCCAGCAGGGCGTCGAAGGTGCGGCGGATGCCGACCTTGTTGGCTTCGATCACCTCCTCGGTGAGGAGCTGGCGCGCCTCGTCCTTGCCGGAGGGATCGCCGACCTTGGTGGTGCCGCCGCCGATCAGCGCGATAGGCTTGCCGCCGGTCTTCTGCAGCAGGCGCAGCAGCATGGTCGGCATCAGATGGCCGACATGCAGGCTGTCCGCCGTGCAGTCATAGCCGATATAGGCCGTGAGGCCCCCCTTCAGCAGCGCGGCATCCAGCTCGGCCTCGTCCGAGGTCTGGTGGATGTAGCCACGTTCCTTGGCAACCTTCAGGAACTCGCTCTTGGGGCCGGTCATTGTCATATCCTGTTCACGCCGGGACTTCCGCCGGAAGGGCTGGGGGGCTAGCACGTCAGCCGCATGCTGAGAACCATCGGGCTGATGAGCGGGACCTCGCTGGACGGGGTGGACGCTGCCTATCTGGAGACGGACGGGGAGACGATCGGACGGATCGGGCCCCGGCTGACCCTTCCCTATGACCCCGCCCTGCGCCGCGCGCTGCGCGGCCTGCTGGACCGCGCCGAGAGCCTGACCGGGGAGGAGCCCGACCTGCTGGACGCCATCCGCCGCCTGACCGCCCGCCATGCCGAGGCGGTGGAGGCACTGGGTCTCGAGGCCGACCTGATCGGCTTCCACGGCCAGACGCTGCTGCACCGGCCGCCGGTGCCCGGGCGGAATTTCGAGCCCTTCACCTGGCAGGTGGGGGATGCGGTGTCGCTCGCGCGCCGCACCGGGATGACGGTGGCCTATGATTTCCGGTCCGCCGATGTCGCGGCGGGCGGGCAGGGGGCGCCGCTGGTGCCGGTGTTCCACCGGGCGCTGGCCGCGCCGCTGCCGAAGCCGCTGGCGATCCTGAACCTGGGCGGGGTGGGCAACGTGACCTGGCTGGGGCCGGAGGGCGAGATGATGGCCTTCGACACCGGCCCGGCCAACGGTCCGCTGGACGATTGGGCGCGGCAGCATACCGGTAAGGACTACGACGCGGCGGGCAAGCTGGCGCTGGCCGGGCAGGCGGATGGGGCGGTGTTGGGGCGGCTGATGGCGCACCCGTATCTGACCGCGCCGCCGCCGAAGTCGCTCGACCGGCTCGATTTCGACCGCGCGCTGAAGGAGGCCGGGGCGGCCGAACTGTCGGCGGCGGACGGCGCGGCGACGCTCTGCGCCTTCTGCGCGGTCTGCGTCGCGGCCGCGGCGCGCTTGTTCCCGGAACCACCGCTGCAATGGCTGGTCGCCGGTGGCGGGCGGCGGAACCCGGCGATCATGAAGGCGCTCGCCGGGGCGCTGGAGGAGCCCGTGCGTCCAGTCGAGGTAGCCGGCTGGGATGGCGATGCGCTGGAGGCGCAGGCCTTCGGGCTGCTGGCGGCGCGGGTGGCGCGGAAGCTGCCAATCACCTTCCCCGGCACGACCGGAGCGCCGCGGCCGTTGACG
Source organism: Roseomonas alba (assembly GCF_019430885.1). Classification (GTDB taxonomy): domain Bacteria; phylum Pseudomonadota; class Alphaproteobacteria; order Acetobacterales; family Acetobacteraceae; genus Neoroseomonas; species Neoroseomonas alba. The sequence continues at coordinate 337,348 of NZ_JAHYBZ010000002.1, forward strand.
GGCGGTGCGATTGTCGGTTCGCTGTTGTGAGACCGCTACGACAAACGGTTAGGTAGGTTCTGTTGCGTGGGTGCGTGCGGCGCACCTCGAGGAGAGGACGAGGGAGTTGACCATCCCTCTGTTCTGACCGCAGGACTGATAATTCGGCGCGAAAGGTATTCCTGAATATTCTTGAAGTCAGTAAGTATTTCATGAGGGGTTGGTGGACGCGATTGCATGGATGAATATTTTCGAATTCTTTTTAACGATAAATCATTTTCTATTTCTTGGGATTTTTCGTCAATTTCTACATTTTTTCGCCAAATATAACAGCTTCCCCCAGTTTCTATTCCTTCCAAAATAACGGAAGAGGCGTACCATGCCCAACCTGCCGGCCCTCCGGCTAGCGTTTCAATTTCAGATGCGGCAATACCTAGATTTATCGCGGCGGAGAGACATTCACCTCTGCTACCGTCGGTTAGCTTGGCAACAGAGCCACCCTTCGAGGCAAAATACTTGATGATACTTCCTTTTGTTATTTTTCCACCATTTTCAGAAACTTCTATGATTAAATCATAAGCAGATTCAGATAATTCCAATAAAAATTCGAAAGCATCAGCATAGTTAGTTAAATATGATACGATCTCTCCGATAATATCCATATATAGTTTTTTTGTTGCATCATGCATGATTTTTTCATTCAGATTCATTGCGTGTTTTCTCCTTTATATTTAGAATTGGATTCCCGTGTTCACATAAAATCCCCTGACCCCCTGATCCCCCGTCAGAAACGTCGCCCCTACTCGGAACGGACTCTCCCGCCCCCACTGCCCGAATACCCCGAATTCCTGGTAGTTCTGGATGTACACAGCATCCCCGGTGAACCGCGTGTCCACCGCGAAGGCCGACAGGATCAGCGCCCGGTCCGCCAGCCGCAGCCCGAAATCCCCTGTCAGCACAATGCCGTTGCGGAACACAGTGTTCTGCATGTCGTAGTTGATCGAATACGATCCGACCGTCACAGGAAACGTCGAGACATAGGTCACGCCGTTCGCGATGGTCATGCGGATTTCGTCGGTGATCGGGAACTGGATCGTCGAGTTCAGCGCCGCCGAATACACCCCCGACCCGCCGCCCAGGTCGATCGAACCGACCCCGCCGATCCGGAAGGACGGCTGCAGCGTCCACCAGTCGAACACCTTGCGCCGATACAGCATGCCGAGGTTGCCGCCATAAGACTGCGCGCCCTCGGTATTCGTCCAGGACAGCGGCAGGTCCAGTTCGATCGTGTCGTTCTCCGACAGCACGAAGGTCTGGTTCAGCGGCACCGACAGGCTGCGCGAATTGTACCCTGACGCGGTGAAGCTGGCGAAGCGCGCAGCCATCCCGAAGCCAGCCTGGCCGCCGCCCACCGCGGCTTCAAGCGCGCGCCCGAAATCCGCGGCGACGAATTGGTTCATCGCGGCGTTCGGGTTGCCCGCCACGGGATCGATGGCGGTATTGGCGGCCGCGTAGCGAAGCAGGTCGTTGACCTGCGAGGAGCCCTGGCCGCGCAGCCAGTCGACAAAGAGCTGCTGGCTCTCGTCGCGTGTTGCCCCGTTGAACGTCACATCGATCCCGGGGCCCGGCACGATCACACGCAGGGCCGGTGAGTTGGCCTGGTAGATCGCGGTGGCGGGCACGCCGCGAAGGTTGATCTGCACCGTTGCCGCCGAAATCTCCGTATATCCGCCGACGATGCTCTGCAGGCCGACGGTATCCAGGCTGTCATAGGCATCCTGGAGACGGGTGAAGTTCTGCGAACCGGTCTGGCCATCGACCGTCACCGTCACGGAGAAGGGGTCCCGGGCCGAGGCACTGCCCGCGTCCATCAGCATCAGGAGGCCGATGGTCCCGGCCGCCAGAACTATGCCGACCCTGCTGGTCCGTATTCGCCTGCGCAGACTGCCGCCACGGTCATCCGTTACGAGATCCTTCTGGAGGGCACGGCAGGACATTTCGACTCACTCAAATTGTTCTTATGCATACTAAGAATCGTGCTACGGATGCTGTCATCGTCAATCTTGATGACGAATGTTGCTGAAATGGTTGGGGGTCCGATGGAAATCGGTTCTTGGAGCGAACGGACGGAGCGCGACCGGGCCGCTCTCGGGATTCTCGAAGGGCTCTATGACGCGGTCACGACCCCTGCCGGCTGGTACGAGAGTTGCCGCGCGCTCGCCGGGCATGTCGGCGCCGAGACCGCGCTCCTCTGCCTCGACAGGGGCAATGCCGTCATCCCGGTCGCGCTCCCGGGCTTCTCGGCGACCGCGCAGCGGGGATACGCCGAGCACTATCACAGGGTCGATCCCTGGACGCTCGCCGCGCGGCGCCTCCAGCAAAGCGAGGGGCGCCTATACAGTTTCCTCGGCCAGGACCATGTGCCGGCCTCGGTCTTCGAGGAATCCGAGGTCTGGCAGGATTTCTCCCGGCATCATCTCGGTGCTTTCCACCTCCTTGGTTCCGGCTTTCGCATGGATGATGGATCGCAGGCCATACTCGGACTGCACCGGCCGCGTGACGCGCGCGCCTTCGACCATGCCGAGCGGCGGCAGCTGCATCGGCTGCTGCCCCACCTGCGCAACGCGCTCTTTCTCGCCCATCGGCTGGACGCCGCCGAAGGCCTCGCCGCGTCGGGCTTCGCGGTGCTGGAACAGATCGCGTCCGGCATCGCGATCATCGATCGTCAGCGGAATGTCGTCTTCGCCAATGCCGCCATGGAGCGCCATGCCTCGGCTGCCGAGATCTTGCTTCGCACCGAGGCGGGCAACGCCCCGCCAGGCCGGGGCGCGCTGCTGTCACTGGCACGGCCGGCGGATCAGACGCGCTTCGTCGAACTGGTGGAGTGCGCCTCGCGCCTCGGTGCGGGCGGTGCCCTGCGGCTCCACTCGGCCGACAGTGGCCGTCATCTTCTCCTGCTCGTCATGCCGTTGCCGCAGCGGTTGTCGCCCTGGCGTGACAGCGGCCGGATCCTCGCGCCCGGCCGTGTACTGGTCATCCTGCGCGACCAGGCCCATCCCGCAGCGCTTGACGGCGAGATGCTGAAGTCGCTCTACGGCTTCACGGATGCGGAGGAAGCCGTTGCGCGGGCCTTGCTCGGCGGTCGCTCTCCGGAGGCGGTGGCCAAGGATCGTGGCGTGTCGGTTCCGACCATCCGCACCCAGATCCGACATATTCTGGAGAAGGCGGGCGCGCGCAGCTTGCGCGAACTGGAAGGGCTGCTGGTCGCGCCGTAAGGGCCGCCGCGCGCTGCTGGCCGCGCGGAGCGCCGGGACGTTACCTCGATTCCAGGGCAATGTTGCATCGCAACAATCCCCGTGCGACGCTGCCGTGGTGATCTCTCGCGCCGCCCGGCTGACGCCGCCCTGATCTGACGGAAACCGACCCGTCCCGCCGCCGGTCCCGTGCCGCGTGGCGCTGTTGCTGTGCGCCCGTTGAAAGTTCTCGTCATGTCCCTGTCGACTCTCCGCGCCGAATGGGCGCCCACCATCACGCGTGACCTGCTGGCCGGCACTGTCGTTGCCCTCGCTTTGATCCCGGAGGCAATCGCCTTCTCCATCATCGCCGGCGTCGATCCGAAGCTTGGCCTCTACGCCTCCTTCTGGATCGCCATCGTCACGGCGATCATGGGCGGGCGGCCGGCGATGATCTCGGCGGCGACGGGGGCGACGGCGCTCGTGATGGTCACCCTCGTGCGCGACCATGGCGTCGACTACCTGTTCGCGGCGACCGTGCTGACCGGGGTGTTGCAGATTGCGGCACGCTTCCTGCGGCTCGGCGACCTGATGCGCTTCGTGTCGCGGTCAGTCGTGACGGGCTTCGTCAATGCGCTCGCCATCCTGATCTTCCTCGCCCAGATGCCGGAGGTGATCGGCATGGGCTGGCAGGTCTATGCGATGGTCGCGGTGGGGCTCGGCATCATCTACCTGCTGCCGCGCCTGACGGATGCGGTGCCCTCAGCGCTGGTCACCATCGTGCTGCTGACGGCGCTGACGATCGGCTTCGGCTGGGACTTCCGCACCGTCGGCGACATGGGCCAGTTGCCGACCGACTTCCCCGGCTTCGCCCTGCCCAATGTCCCGTTCAACCTTGAGACGCTGCGCATCGTCCTGCCCTATGCGGCGACGCTCGCGATGATCGGGCTGCTGGAGAGCCTGATGACGGCCGCGATCATCGACGAGATGACCGACACGACTTCCGACAAGAACCGGGAATGCTCGGGGCAGGGGCTCGGCAACATCGTCTCCGGCCTGTTCGGCGGCATGGCGGGCTGCGCGATGATCGGGCAGTCGGTGATCAACGTCTCCTCGGGCGGGCGGGGGCGGCTGTCCTGCCTGTGGGCCGGCGGCTTCCTGCTGTTCCTGGTCCTGGTGCTGGGCGATTGGGTGAAGCAGATCCCGATGCCGGCGCTGGTGGCGGTGATGATCATGGTCTCGATCAACACCTTCCAGTGGCGATCGCTGCGCACGCTGGTGACACATCCGCGGTCCTCCAGCCTGGTGATGGTCGCGACCGTGGTCGTGGTCGTCTTCACCCATGACCTCGCCAAGGGTGTGCTGGTCGGCGTGATCCTGTCGGGGCTGTTCTTCGCGCAGAAGGTGTCGCGCTTCTTCGGCGTGACCTCCTCGCTGGACGGCGGCGCGCGCACCTATCGCGTCACCGGGCAGATCTTCTTCGCCACCGCCGAGGCCTTCCACACCGCCTTCGACTTCCGCGAGCCGCTGGCGGCTGCCGTGATCGACGTGCACGACGCGCATTTCTGGGACATCACGGCGATCAACGCGCTCGACCGCGTGGTGCTGAAGTTCCGCCACCACGGCATCCCCGTGGAGATCATCGGGCTGAACGAGGCGAGCCGCACCCTGGTCGAGAAGCTCGCACGCCACGACAAGCCCGACGCGGCGCCGGCGTTGGGGCACTGACCCGATGGAGGACACCATCGCCGCGACGCTCGCCTTCCTGCGGGAGGCCGAGCGGCTGAAGGACGTGATGCGATCCGGCCGGACCAGCCGAGGGCGCCCCGAAAGCACCGCCGAGCACAGCTGGCGCCTGTGCCTGATGGTCATGGTCTTCGCGCGTGACCTGCCGGGTATCGACCTGTCGCGCCTGCTGCGCATCTGCATCGTGCACGATCTCGGGGAGGCATTGTCGGGCGACGTGCCCGCCACCGACCAGACGCCCGATGACGGCCGCGCGGCACGGGAGCGTGCCGACCTCGAACGCCTGGCCGCGCCGCTGCCGGCCGGCATCCGCAGCGAGATCCTGTCCTTGGCCGCGGAATACGAGGCAGGGAAGACGCCCGAGGCCCAGCTCGCCAAGGGCTTCGACAAGCTCGAGACCCTGTTGCAGCATACCCAGGGCGCGAACGGACCGGGCTTCGACTACGCCTTCAACCTGGACTATGGGCGTGCGCGCACCGACGCCCATCCCCTGCTCGCCGCGATCCGTGAGAGGATCGACGCGGCGACGCGTGCCCGCATCGGGGATTCCGCGGCGCAGGAGTGAATCCATGGCCTGGTCCTTCCCCATCGGCACCGTCCGCGGCACCGTCATCCGCGTCCATGTCACCTTCTTCCTGCTGCTCGCCTGGATCGGCGCGGTGCATGCGTCGCGCGGCGGGATCGGCGATGCGGTGGCCGGCATCGCCTTCATCTGCCTGATCTTCGGCTGCGTCGTGCTGCATGAGCTCGGCCACGCCGCGGCGGCCGCGCGCTACGGCATCGCCACGCCTGACATCACGCTGCTGCCGATCGGCGGGCTCGCGCGGCTGGACCATATTCCCGAGGAACCCTGGCGCGAGATCGCCATCGCGATCGCCGGCCCGGCGGTGAATGTCGCGATCTGTCTGGTGCTGGCGGCGGTGCTGGGGGGCATCCCCTCCGCCGCGGAAGGGCTGACGGTGGAGGACCCACGCGCCGGCTTCCTGCCGCGGTTGTTCTGGGTCAACGCCTTCCTCGTGCTGTTCAACCTGATCCCGGCTTTCCCGATGGATGGCGGCCGCGTCCTGCGCGCCGCGCTGGCGCTGCGCATGCCCCACGCCGCGGCGACGCAGGTGGCGGCGAAGATCGGGCAGGGGGTGGCGATCCTGCTCGGCTTCCTCGGGCTGTTCGGCTCGCCGCTGCTGATCTTCATCGCGCTGTTCGTCTGGCTCGGCGCGGCGGGGGAGAGTGCCGAGGAATCCCTGCGCAGCGCGACGCGCGGCCTGTCCGCCGAGGATGCGATGGAAACGCGCTTCGAGGCACTGCCGCCCGAGGCCGACATCGCCGCCGCGGCCGAGGCCCTGCTGCGCACGCCACAGCAGGATTTCCCGGTGGTGGACGGACAGGGGCGGCTGATGGGCCTGCTGACGCGGGATGCCATCATCCACGCGCTGCGCGCCGGCTGGGCGCAGACGCCGGTCGCCGATGCGATGCACGACATCCCGCGTCTCACGCGCCGCACGCCGATCGATGCCGCGCTGAAGACGCTCCAGGGCGTCCCGGCGGTCGCGGTGGAGGAGGAGGGGCGGCTGGTCGGGCTGATCACGCCGGCGAACATTGCCGACCTGATCGCGCTGAAGGGCTGACGACCCTGCCGCGTCAGCGCGGGCGTGGCGGCGCGCCGAACAGCAAGCTCCGCATGCGGTCATGCCCGAGCGCGAGCGAGATCTGGCGGAAGCCGCAGAACGGGATCAGGGCGACGAACATGCTCAGTGCCGCCAGGCTGAGCCCGACGAACCCGCCGCCGCCGATCAGGGGAACGCTGGCCGCCGCCGTCTCGCCGGCGATCATGCCGGTGATCACATGTTCCAGCACATGCACGGCGATGAACAGCAGGCCGAGGATCAGCGCCTCGATGACGATGGGGTAGATCAGCGGGTGTGGCCGGATGCGCGATCCGATCCGCAGCTTCTCGGCAACCAGCATCACCTTCGCGAGCACGAGCGCATTGACCAGCGCCCAGCCATGCGGCGCGAAGCTGATGGCACGTTCGCGCAGTGCCATCTCCTGGTGGATGGTGAAGACGCCGAGCAGCACCCAGAGATAGACGAAGCTGATCAGGTAGCTGCGCAGCTCCTCGGCCAGCACGTGGCGGATCCGGTGCAGCCGGGACGGCTGGCCCTGGCCGGTGGCAAGGCCGCTGGTGCCGGTGAGGTCGTCGTGCATGATCGCCGCTCCTGAGGCCGGGGACGCACAGGGCGGTGATCATAGCCACGAAGGCCGGGGCAGGCGACGGGGCGGCGTCCGCCTGGCTGCACCGGGATGCCGCGTCCACGGCGGCCGGTGGCGGTCGCGCCGCGTGACCCGCTCGGCGCCCCCCGGGGCTTATCCCGCCCGACGCTGTGGCAGCGCGGCGGGCGCCTCGGCGTCGCGCGCCGCCCGCTCATAGGCTTCCTCCCACACCGGCAGCGGATAGACCGCGTGGAAGTAGTCGAAGCAGCGGAACATGGCATCCGCGCTGTCCGGATACCGCGTCACGACGTCGAGGATGAGATGCCTGATGAAGCTCGCATGCTTGGCGTCCTCGGTCGCGTGCTCGATCACGAAGCGGAGGCCCTCGGCCGGGAGAGCCCGGCCGTCGATGATCGGCAGGGCCGCCTTGGTGACAAGCGCGGTCAGTTGCTCGAACAGATACTCGGCTCCGAGATAGCCCATCGGTTCCTCGATCTCGGCCATGCGCCACCAAACCGCGGCGACCGCGAACGTCGCGGGCGAGGCGTGGCGCACCGGTTCCGCGCTGCCCAGCCTCCCGCGATCCTCGCGCGCCCAGATCCCGTGCTCGGCCTCGAGCGCCTTGTGGCCGCATAGGCGCTGGATCAGCTTCACCTCATTCTTCGGCAGGCGGCCGAGCATGTGGAAGCCTGCCTCGGTCGTATGGCACTGGTACATGTCGACTGCGTGGAGGATCTCCCTGGCGAGGGCGAGGATCCGGTGCCGCGGCGTCTGCGGGTCCGTGATCAGCCTCCAGCCGCGCCAGGCCATGACGTCCTGAAAGATCGCGTTCGTCCGGCGATCGAGTTCGGCGAAGACCTGCTTCGCGTGGTTCGAGGCGATCCTGCGGCCTGGCGGCGTGATGACGGTCATCGAAGCGGCTCCGGTATCGGCGGGGTGGGGCGGGACGCGCGATGACCGAAGATGCGGTCATGCTCGGCAAGCAGGGGCGAGTTCACGCGTACCATGTGGGCGCGGTCCCGGCTGTCCAGCATCATCGGCTGCAGGGGACCGGCGACGGGATCCTGGTAGACCTCGCCCGTCGGGCGGAATCCGAAGCGCTCGAACAGCGGGAACAGGGCCGGCCTCGTGCCGGCGACACTCCAGGCCAGCCCACTCAGGACCCCGATCCGGTAGAGATGGCGGAAGATCGGCACGAGCCACGCACGGGCCCCGAAGCCGGACGCAAGCACGAGGCGCGAATTGAAGGCGATCGCCGGCAGGGACGACGCTGCCAGCCCCGCATGCGCGGCAAGAGCGGCAAGCTGGGGATCGGCGAGGGCCGGCTCCGCCCGCGTCAGGCGGCATCCGACCAGGCAGCGGCCGGCCCGCGTGACGTGAAGGTTGAGGCTGTATCGGTCGACCGGATCGATGAAGGTGCCAGCCACCGTGTCGGCCGAAGGATACTTCTTCCCGGCCTGCGCGATGAACATCGCGTATCGCAGCCGGCCGATCCCCGTCAGGGCTGCCCCGGAACGCGCGACCTGGACGCCATCAGCATCGGACGCGGCCAGCGCTCCGGCGTTCCAGAACCGGAACTCCGACTGGTCGAACGCCTCCGGCACGCCTGATTCGCGCGCATCCGACGCATCCCGCCCAGGATCCTCGGCCCGCGTCGGGGCTGAATGGCGCATGAAGGGGGCTCCGGCAGCTGAAACGCCAGAACAGTGGAGAGCATGACCGACGACGACATCGTCATGATTGATGATATTTGCCGGATCGGAATTTTTGTTATTGTAGCGGTATGGATACCGGCGACGACCCCAGGGCTCGGCTGGATCTCTCCGAGATCATCGAACGCCTCTATTCGGCAGCGATGGGGCAGGATGACTGGTCCCAGGTCTGGGCCGCGGCGGCTGGCGCCTTCGGCGGGCATTCCGGGTCGCTCTTCCTCAAGGGCGAGGGCGGCATTGCGCCCGTCGCCTTTCCCGGCTTCTCGCCGACGGCATTGCGTCTCTACGAGGATCATTTCCATCGGATCGACCCGTGGCTGCAGATTGCCCTGGCCAATCAGCCCGCGCCCGGCACGATGCGGAGCTACATCGCCCATGAGTTCCTCCCCGCCTCGGCCTTCGAGGCGTCGGAGGTATGGTACGACTTCTCCCGTTTCCATATCGGCGCCTTCCACCTGGTCGGCGGCTGCATTGACCTGGGCGAACGGAAGCAGGCGATGATCGGCCTGCATCGCCCGCGCGACGCCGCGGCCTTCGAGCAGGCCGATGAGCGGCGCCTGCGTCGGTTGCTGCCGCACCTGCGCAACGCCCTCGTCCTTGCGCGCCGCCTCGGCGAGGCGGAGGGGCGCGTCGGGCTCGGCTTCGTCGCCCTGGATCGCCTGGCCTGTGCGGTGGCGATCCTCGACCGAAGCCGGCGGATCGTCTTCGCCAATGCCGCGATGGAGCGGCTGGCGGCCGAGGGCTGCGTGCAGCTTCGTGCCGATGCTGGCGGGATGCTGCCCGGCCGGCGCGCGCAATTCTCGCTGCACGATCCGGCGGAGCAGGCGCAACTGCTGCGCCTGGTCGAGAATGCGGCCACCCTCGGCACCGGCGGTGCGCTACGGGTCGATGGCCTTGCCGAGCAGCGCCGTCTGGCGCTGCTGGTGATGCCGCTGCCGCGGAGGATGGCGGGCCACCTGACCTTCAGCGGAACCTTCGAGTCCGGCCATGCGCTGGTGTTCCTGCGTGACCACGCCCAGCCGACGGCCCTGCCGGGCGAGGCGGTGATGGCCCTCTACGGGCTCACGGCCGCCGAGGTTGGGGTGGCGCGCGGCCTGCTGGGCGGTCGGGCGCCCGAGGCGGTAGCCAGGGAACGCGGTGTTTCCCTGGCCACGATCCGCACCCAGATCCGCCACATCCTGGAGAAGACGGGCGCGGCGGGCCTGCGCGAGCTCGAGGCGATGATCACGGCGCCCTGAAGCGCGCCTTCCGCCGGCACGGCGATGCGGGCGCGGCGCGCCGTGACCCGAGCCTTCACTCCTTCCATGGATGCTGTGCCCACAGCGCCTGGTAGCGGTCGCGCAGGCCCAGCAATTCGGCGCGATACGCCTCCGGCCCCAGGAAGCGCAGCGGCAGGTTCTGCTGCGTCGCGAGCGTCTGGAAATCGGGGTCGTCCACCGTGCGGCGGACGGACAGGGCGAGGCGTGCCATCACCTCCGGGGCCATCCCGGCGGGGGCGGCCATGCCGCGCATCGACCCCTCCACCACGTCGATGCCCTGCTCCTTGAGTGTCGGCACCTCGGCGGCCGGTTCCCAGCGCGTCACACCCATCTGCACCAACGGGCGCATCACGTCCTGGCGCCATTCGGCGATGCCCTCGGCCATGTTCATCACGGCTACCGGGATCGCGCGCGATAGCAGGTTCTGCTTCACCTGGGCCGAGCCGGCGAAGGGGATGTGCAGGAAGCGCGTCCCGGTCGCGCGTTCGATCGCCAGCATGGCGAGGTGGTCGTCCGAGCCGATGCCGGTGGTGCCGTAGCCGATCGTGCCGGGACGTGCGCGGGCGGCGGCGAGGAGACCCTGGAAATCCGGGATCGGACTGTCCTTCAGCACCCAGATTCCGCCCGGGTCGTCGACGATGTTGGCGATCAGCGCGAAGTCATCGAGCTTGAATCGCGCCTGGCGCTCGATCGGCACGGTGACGATCGAGGGCGTGTTGATGAAGCCGATCGTGTAGCCGTCCGGTCGGGCGCGGGCGAGTTCGCTGAAGCCGATCTCTCCACCCGCGCCGGGCCGGTTCAGCACCACCACGGGCTGACCGAGATCCTTCTCCATGAAGCGCGCGATGGTGCGCGCGGCGGTGTCGGTCCCGCCGCCGGCGGCATAGGCGACGATCATGGTGATCTGGCGGTCTGGCCGCCACGCAGCGCCCTGGGCGTGGGCGAGGGCAGGCGTGGCGAGAGCGGCGGCGACCAGGCCGCGGCGGCTGAGTGTCATGCGGTCGTTTCCCCAGAAGCGTCTTGTTGCGGGCACGATGCACGGAGGGCGTGCGGCCCGGAAGAGGTTTTGTGGCCCCGCGGATCATTGCGCGCTGCGCAACAGTGCAGGGCAGGGCACGCGCATTCAGTGTGCCCGGCGGACGGGGCACATCGGCAGCACAGGCCGCGCGTCCGCTGGCCGCTCAGGAGCCACCCATGACCATCCGCCATCGCCGCACCCTCGTGGACGGCATCGAGATCTTCTCCCGCGAAGCCGGCGACCCGTCGCATCCGACGGTGCTGCTGCTGCACGGATTCCCGACCTCCTCGCATATGTATCGCGCGCTGATCCCGCGCCTGGCTGACCGCTGGCATGTGATCGCGCCGGACCTGCCGGGCTTCGGCTTCTCAGGCGTGCCGGGACGGGAGGTCTTCACCTACGGGTTCGACGCGCTGGCCGGCGTCATCGCGCGCTTCACCGAGCAGCGCGGCCTCGGGCGCTTCGCGATCATGGTCTTCGACTATGGCGCGCCGGTCGGGTTCCGGCTGGCGCTGCGCAACCCCGAGCGCATCGCTGCCGTCATCACCCAGAACGGCAATGCCTATGAGGCAGGGCTGAGCGAAGGCTGGAATCCGATCCAGGCCTATTGGCGCGATCCGAGCGAGGCGAACCGCGCCGCTCTGCGCGCCTTCCTCGCGCCGGAGACGACGCGATGGCAATACGTCCATGGCGCGCATGACGAGGCGCTGGTGGCGCCGGAGGCCTGGGCGCTCGATCAGGCCCTGCTCGACCGGCCGGGGATCGCCGACATCCAGCTCGACCTGTTCCTCGACTACCGGTCGAATGTCGCACTCTATCCGGCGATCCAGGCCTGGTTGCGCAGCCACCGTCCGCCGCTGCTCGCGGTCTGGGGGCGGCACGACCCCTTCTTTCTGCCCGCCGGGGCGGAGGCCTTCCGGGGCGATGTGCCGGAGGCGGAGATCCATCTCCTCGATGCCGGGCATTTCGCGCTGGAGACGCGGGGGGAGGAGATCGCGGCGCTGGTGCGGGACTTTCTCGGCCGCGAGCATGCCGTATGAAATTCTGATTGTGACATGGATCGTAGCGCCGTCGGGGGACCCGGCGCAGCGTCCCGTCCCGAGGTTCCCCCCGCGGTGGCCGGCCCTGGCATGAGGGCCGGTCCCGAAACGCGAAAGGCCGCCGGCATGCCGGCGGCCCTTGCGAAATCGATCGCTGATGTGCGGATCAGTCGGCGGCGAGCGCCATCCGGCCGCGATTCAGCACGCCCATGACGTGATCCTCGGCGGCGTCGACGACCTTTTCGGTCTGATCCGGCGTGAAGACATGCCCGGCACCCGGCATCACGCGGTAGTCGATGGTGATGCCCTTCTGGGTGTTGAGCTTATCGACCAGCTTGCGCACCGAAGGCTCGGGCACGAGTTCGTCGTCCGCGCCGTGGAAGATCAGCCCGTTGCACGGGCAGGGCGCGAGGAAGCCGAAATCGTAGTGGCTGGCCGGCGCGCTGATGGAGATGAAGCCGCCCATTTCCGGACGGCGCATCAGCACCTGCATGCCGACATAGGCCCCGAAGGAATAGCCCGCGACCCACAGCATGGAAGCATTCGGGTTGACCGCCTGGAGGAAGTCGAGCCCCGAACAGGCATCCGCCACTTCCCCGATGCCGCCGTCATAGCGGCCCTGGCTGCGACCCACGCCGCGGTAGTTGAAGCGAAGGACGGAGAAGCCCATCGCCTGGAACCGCTGATAGAGGCTGTAGGTCACCCGGTTGTTCATGGTCCCGCCGTGCAGCGGGTGAGGATGGAGGATCAGGGCCACCGGGGCATTGGGGCGCTTCGAGTGATGGTATCGTCCCTCGAGCCGGCCATCCGGCCCGGCGAACATGACCTCGGGCATCGTGCGTTCAGTCCAATGCGTCTCGCCGCAGGCCGCACTGTCCCGCCCGCCCCTTCCGGGGCCTGGGCTGGACCAAGCGGCGACCTGCCGCAGTTTGGGGAACCTCGCCTAGGTTGGCGCCGGGGGGCTGCGCCGTATCCAGGAAATCTCCCATATTCGACCCAATTCTTGACTGCGGCAGTCGGAATACTTAGCGTCAGTCCGACCTTGGCCCGCGACGATGCGAACCCGCAAAATCAAAGGCCTGGGAGCAAATCCTCGGTGCCCTGGGGGAGGTTCCCGTGTCCCAGGGCGCAGACACTATATGGGACTGCATCGGGTTCCGCATAACAGAATCACGACAGGGCGCCCATGTGTGAAGAACGGATCAGGGTTGCGAAGGGAGCGGAGTAGGCCATGCGCTTGTCCACCCGCGGACGCTATGCCGTCATGGCCCTGGTCGAGATGGCTGCCCGCGAGGGCCGCTCTCAGGGTTGTGTCAACGGCCGTCCGGTCACTCTGACGGATATTGCTGCGGCACAGCAGTTGTCTGTTGCTTATCTGGAACAATTATTTGGCCGCCTGCGCCGCGCCGGCCTCGTTGCTTCGGCGCGCGGCCCCGGCGGCGGCTATCGCCTGGCGCGCCCGGCGAGCGACATCCCGATCGCCGAGGTGGTCGAGGCCGCCGACGAGCCCATCATCGCCACGCGCTGCGAGGAAGGCGGCCCGGGCTGCCTCGGGGGCACGCGCTGCCTGACTCATGACCTCTGGGCCGAACTCGGCGACCAGATCCGGCTGTTCCTCGGCGCCATGACGCTGGCCGATGTGGTGGACGGGCGCGTCTGCGGGCGCGCCCGCCCGCCCGCCGGACGCGAGGCGGCGCTCACAGACCCGCCATGACCCCCGGCCTGTCCCTTGACGCCAACGCCACCGAACCGCTGCGCCCCGAAGCGCGCGCTGCCGTGCTGGAGGCGCTGGACCTGCCGGGCAACCCGTCCTCGGTCCATGCGGAGGGCCGCACCGCGCGGCGGCTGCTCGAAGACTCCCGCCGGCGCATCGCGGCGCGCTTCGGCGCCCGCCCGCAGGATGTCGTCTTTACCGCCGGCGGGACCGAGGCGAATACGCTGGCCATCACCGGCCTCGCCAGTGGTCGCCGTATCCTGGTCGGCGCCACCGAGCACCCGGCTGTGCTCCGGGCCGCCCCCGCCGCGACGCCGCTGCCGGTGCTGTCCGACGGGACCATCGACCTCGCTGCGCTGGAGCTCGCACTTGCCGAGGGCGGGCCGGCCCTGGTTTGCCTGATGGCCGCCAACAACGAGACCGGCGTGCTGCACCCGATCGCCGAGGCCGCCGCCCTGTGCCGCCGCCACGGTGCCCTGCTGCATGTGGATGCCGTCCAGGCCGCCGGCCGCGTGGCGCTGCCCGACGGTGCCGACAGCCTGGCTCTCTCGGCCCACAAGCTTGGCGGGCCGAAGGGGGCAGGGGCGCTGCTCCTGCGTCCGGGCCTCGACCCGGTGCCGCTCATCGCCGGCGGCGGTCAGGAGCGCGGCCGCCGCGGGGGCACCGAGCCGCTGCCCGCCATCGCCGGCTTCGCCGCAGCCGCCGAGGTCGCGAGGCCCGATCCGCGCCTGGGCGGCCTGCGCGACGCCATCGAGGCCGGGATCGCGGCCATAGCGCCCGAGGCGCGCTGTCCCGGCGCCGCAGCGCCACGGCTGCCCAATACGACCGCCATCACCCTGCCTGGCGCGCCGGCTGAGACTCAGGTGATCGCGCTGGACCTGATGGGCGTGCGGGTATCCGCCGGCGCGGCCTGCTCCTCCGGCAAGGTCGGCGCGTCGCATGTGCTGGCGGCGATGGGGCTGGGCAGCGATGCAGGCTGCACGATCCGCGTCTCACTGCCCTGGAACACGCCGGACGACACGGCCGAACGGTTCATCGGAGCCTGGGGCGCGATGCGGGAGAGGCTGCGGTGGCAGGCCGCGTGACGCCTGTCGGGGGGGCGAGGGAACTCGCCCCCCCGACAACCCCCCACTCCTTTTTCTGGCTGTCAGCCTGCCGGGCGCGGCGTGGAGCGCGCGCCCATCCTGCGGCAGGGGCGGGGGGCGCGATGCCGCCCGCGCGTTATCGCGGCGCGCTGGCGATGCAATCATTGCCGCGACTGGTGAAGCTCGCCACCTTGCCGTCGAAGATCTCGAAGGTCGTGGCGCAATCCCAGGTCTGAACGCTGACACCGGCGCCCCAGCCCCAGCCCCAGCCCGGACCGGAATCCGCCGTCACGAAGCGGCGCTCATACTGGAGGAAGGTGCGGTTCCCGGCCTGGAAGCTGCGCACCGGAACGCCCAGCGCAGCGACGAGATCGGTCTCCGACCGGCCGACATACTGGCCCATCCGGGCCTCGAAGCCCTCCCTCGTGGCGCAGGCCTGCAGCAGCAGACCCCCACCCAGCGCCACGGCCAGAGCCGTCATCCTGCACGCCATGCCGAAAAGTCCCCCACCGAACGCCGCTGCGATACGCTGTCCCGATCCGCTGCCGCCGCGATATCCGAACGGACAGGGCGTCGCTTCCATCACAGGTTGAGCGATTACCGCGAATGCGAGCGAATCGCAACAGGCCGGCGTGATGGTGCGGCCGCTACTGCAACTCCGGGATCACCCAGAGCGGCTTTTCGCCCCGCGCCACCCGCTGGCAATTGTCGAAGGCGTTGCGGAAGCGCGCCGGCTGGTTGTCCCAGGTCGGGCCGGCGTAGTGCGGCGTCAGCACCACATTCGCCATCTTGAACAGCGGATTGTCGGCGGGCGGCGGCTCCTGGTCGAACACGTCGAGGCCGGCGCCGGCGATGACACCGCCATCGAGCGCCGCGATTAGCGCCTTTTCGTCGATCACCGGGCCGCGGCAGGTGTTCACCAGAAAGGCGGTCGGCTTCATCATCGCGAGCTCGGCCGCACCGATCATGTGCTTCGACGCGGGCGTCAGCGGCACGTGCAGGGAGACGATGTCGGATGTGCGCAGGACCTCGTTCAGCAGCCGGAAGCGGACGGACAGCGCATCCTCCTCGGCCTCCGAGACGCGCTTGATGTCGTAGTACTGCACGCGCATGCCGAAGGCGTTGGCCAGCCGCGCGACCTTCTTGCCAATCGCCCCCAGGCCGACGATGCCGAGCACCTTGTCGCGCAGCTCGAACAGCTTGACCGAGCCAGGGTTGTTGCCGCGCCAGCGGCCGCTGACCACGCTCTCATGCTGCCAGACCAGGCGCCGGCACGTCGCCATCATCAGCATCATGGCGTGCTCGGACACCGCCGTGGAATTGGCGCCGCCATTGTTGCAGACGGGGATGCCGGCGCCGCGCGCGGCCTCGATGTCCACCGTGTCGTAGCCGGCGGAGAGGAGCTGGAACAGCTTGAGCTTCGGGGCCGCGGCGAAGAATCCCGCATCGATCGCCTTGTTGCCGAAGCCGACGAGGAAGTCGGCGTCACCCATGGCGGCCTTGAAGGCGTCGGAGCCGAAGGGGGCGACGGTCAGCTCCATCTCCGCCGGCGCGATCTCCCGCGCGGTCGGGATGTCGGAGAGCGGGCTGTCCATCATGAGGATTCGGGGCGGCATCGGGCGTTTCCTGGCGTGTCGCGGGCACGATACGCGGCTGCGGCACGCCGGCAAGCGGCCCGGTCGGTGTGCTGCAGGGCCTATAGGCTGCCGAAGCCAATCGGCGCGCCGCCAGGAGGCGGCCGCTGAATTGTGGGGTCTAGCCGGCCGAGGTTGGCCGGTCTCCCAAACCCCTCCCATGCCACGGCAACGGCAGCGCGATTTAGGAGGTGCTATCGCCCCGCAGGTAGCCGTCGCAACGCGGAAACGCCGATGACTTGCGGTCCCGCATTGCAGGCCGGCGTGCCTGCGGGCGGGGCTGCCGCCGCGGCGACTTGACGATCCACGCGCACGGGAAGCAGCGAGGTGACGGCCTGGGCAACATTGCCGATGGCTTCAGATGTGTTGCGTAATGTCTCGCCACGATCCGGCGTGAACTGGCCTCCGACATTCTCAAGGGTGCCATTCGCGTTCAGGCCGACACTGAATTGTACAGATTCGAGGAAGCCTGGTTGATACCAGATGATTTGAGGATTGTCGGAATCGGCAATCGTCACGATCTGCGAGAATGGAACGGGAGAACATCGGCCCACGGGCCGGTTATCGAGGGTCAGACCGGTCTCGCTGCCAATGATATTGCCCTGGGGATCTGTCTGAGTTGTCAGCTTGCCGTGCTGCACGACTGTATGGAGCGGCAGGAATGGTACGCCACATCGGACACCACCATGATCGGCCGAAAGGTCGCCCTGTTGCGACGACCCGCGACAAAGCGCCATGACCGCCACACTGCTGGCTGAGCCATGATAGATCTGACCATTACAAGCATTCAGAAGAAGGGCAAAAATAGGCAGCAGCCGAAAGCGGCATTCCATTTCTGAGTCTCCTGGATCTCTTGTGAAAGAGGATCAAAATATTCCGAAAAGGGAACAGAAAATTCATCGCGATGTCCAGTGTCAACCAAGATGTCGCTCGGCTTCATGGCAGCAGCGCCCCAGGTGAAACCCACTCTCGTCGCCGGGCCATTTCCATCCCATCTTCCGCCCATGACCGCCCCGCCGAACCGCCCGATCTACCTCGACAACCACGCCACCACGCCGGTCGATCCGCGCGTTCTCGCCGCCATGCGCCCCTGGTGGGAGGAGAACTTCGCCAATCCCGGCTCCGTCGAGCACGCCATGGGCCGCGCCGCCGAGGAAGCCGTCGAGGACGCCCGCACCCACATCGCCGAGCTGATCGGCGCGGATGCGAAGGAGATCGTGCTGACTTCCGGCGCCACGGAATCGAACAACCTGGCGATCAAGGGCGCCGCCCGCTTCGCCGCCGCGCAGGGGTCCGAGCGCCGCCGCATCGTCACCGTCGCGACTGAGCACAAATGCGTCCTCGAAAGCGTCAAGGCGATGGAGGAGGAAGGCTTCGACCCCGTCATCCTGCCGGTCGACGGCAACGGACTGCTCGACCTCGACGCGCTGCGCGCCGCAGTGGATGACACGACGCTACTGGTCTCCGTCATGGCGGTGAACAACGAGATCGGGGTGATCCAGGACCTCGCCGCGATCGGGGCGATCGCGAAGGAGGCCGGCGCGCTGTTCCACACCGACGCCGCCCAGGCGGCGGGCCGCATCAAGCTGGATGTGCAGGACATTCGGGCCGATCTGATGTCGCTGTCGGCCCACAAGATCTACGGCCCCAAGGGCATCGGCGCGCTCTATGTCCGCCGTCGCCCTCGGGTGCGCCTGGCGCCGCTGGTCTCGGGCGGCGGGCAGGAGCGCGGGCTGCGCTCCGGCACCCTGCCGGCGCCCCTGGTGGTCGGCTTCGGAGAGGCAGCGCGCATCGCCGCCATCGAAGGCGCGCTCGACGCCGGCCGCATCGCCGGGCAGCGCGACCGCTTCTTCGCCGCGCTGACCGCTGCCGTGCCGGGGGTGTCCCTCAACGCGCCGGAGGCACCCAAGGTGACCGGCAACCTCAACATCGCCTTCCCCGGCGGCGTCTCGGCCCAGGACATCATGGCCGCCGCGCCGTCGGTCTGCGTCTCGACCGGATCGGCCTGCTCCTCGGCCGAGATCGAGCCCTCCTACGTCCTGCGGGCGATCGGCCTGGACGACGCCAGGGCGCGCGCGACCTTGCGGATTGGCATCGGACGCTTTACCTCGCCCGCCGATGTGGACCGGGCCGCCGCGATGCTCGCGGAGGGATGGGCCCGGGCTGTTTCCGGAACAAGCAGGGCGGCGGAGTAACAATGCCGAAGATGACCTTCATCGAGCGGGATGGAACGCGCAAGGAAGTGGATGCGCCGCTCGGGCTTTCGGTGCTGGAGATCGCGCACCGCCACGGCGTCGATATCGAGGGCGCCTGCGAGGGCTCGCTCGCCTGCTCGACCTGCCATGTGATCGTCGACCCGGAGTGGTTCGGCAAGCTCGCCGGCCCGACCGAGGACGAGGAGGACATGCTCGACCTCGCCTTCGACCTGCAGGAGACGAGCCGCCTCGGCTGCCAGCTCATCATGACCGAGAAGCTGGATGGCCTGGTGGTGAAGCTGCCCGCCGGCAGCCGCAACGCCGGCGGCTGAGCGCATGGCCCACTGGGACACCGATTTCGGCGCCGAGGGCGGCCTGTTCCGCCGCCTGCGCGCGGCTGCCGGCGAGGACTGGGCGGGCTATACGTGGCATCCCTTCGTGCGGCAGCTCTCGGCCGGGTCGCTGCCCCTGCCGGCCTTCCGCCACTACCTGATCCAGGACTACCTGTTCCTGATCCACTTCGCCCGCGCCAAGGCGCTGGCGGTGGTCAAGGGCGAGAGCCTGCAGGCCATGCGCGACAAGGCCGCGGCGGTGCTCGCCATCCTCGACGAGACCAAGCTGCACCTGAAGTACTGTGCCGGATGGGGCCTGTCCGAGGGCGACGTGGTCGCGACGCCGGAAAGTGCGGAGACCGTCTCCTACACCCGCTGGGTGATCGATCGCGGGCTGCATGGCGACATCCTGGACCTGGAGATCGCGCTGGCGCCCTGCACGGTTGGATATGGGGAAGTCGCGCTGCGCGTGCTCGCCGATCCGGCCCGGCAGGCGGAGGGCAATGCCTACCAGTCCTGGATCGATACCTATGCCGATGACGGCTACCAGGCGATGGCCCGGGCCGCGGCGGCGCGCATCGATGCGCTCGGCGTGTCGCATGGCGGTGACGCGCGCTTCGGCAGGCTCGCCGCCGATTTCGCCGAGGCCGCGCGGCTGGAGCAGCGCTTCTGGCAGCAGGGGCTGGATTTCGCCGCGCGCGGCGGGTCCTCGGTCAGCGGTGGCTAGCGTGGGCGCGCGGCGGTCATGAAGATCCTCGTCGCCATGTCGGGCGGGGTGGATTCCTCCGTCGTCGCAGGGCTGCTCGCCGAGCAGGGCCATGACGTGGTGGGCGCGACGCTGCAGCTCTACGACCACGGCGCGGCGGTGCAGAAGAAGGGCGCCTGCTGCGCCGGGCAGGACATCCACGATGCGCGGGACGTCGCTGATCGCCTCGGCATCCCCCACTACGTGCTCGATCGCGAGCAGGTCTTCCGCCGCGAGGTGATCGAGGATTTCGCCGACACCTATGCCCGCGGCGAGACGCCGATCCCCTGCATCCGCTGCAACCAGACGGTGAAGTTCCGCGATCTGGTCGCGCTCGCCCGCGACCTGGGCTGCGAGGCGCTGGCGACCGGCCATTACGCGCGACGCGTGGACGGCGCGGGCGGGCCGGAACTGCACCGCGCGGCCGATCCGGCGCGCGACCAGTCCTACTTCCTGGCGGCGACGACGCGCGAGCAGCTCGCCTTCGCGCGCTTCCCGCTCGGCGGCTACCCGGACAAGGCCTCGGTCCGCGCCGTGGCGGCGCGACTCGGGCTGGCGGTGGCCGAGAAGCCCGACAGCCAGGACATCTGCTTCGTCCCCGAGGGCCGCTACGATTCGC
Organism: Roseomonas alba; assembly: GCF_019430885.1. Lineage (GTDB taxonomy): Bacteria > Pseudomonadota > Alphaproteobacteria > Acetobacterales > Acetobacteraceae > Neoroseomonas > Neoroseomonas alba. The sequence continues at coordinate 357,870 of NZ_JAHYBZ010000002.1, forward strand.
TGGTCGCCAAGCTGCGCCCCGAGGCGGTGTCGCCCGGCGAGGTGGTGCATGCCGATGGCCGGGTGCTCGGCACCCATGCCGGCATCGCGCGCTACACGGTCGGGCAGGGCAGGGGCCTCGGCACGGCGTCCTGGGATGGGGACGAACGGCTTTACGTGGCCGGGGTGGATGCCGGGCGCCGGCGCGTGGTCCTCGCCCCCCGCGGCGCCCTGGAGACCACCGAGGCCGCGGTCGGCGAGGTGAACTGGCTGATCGATCCGCCCGCCGCGCCGCTGCCCTGCACGGTGAAGCTGCGGGCGCGGGAGCTTCCCCGCGCGGCCACGGTCATCTGGGATGCGGCCGGCGGCGTGGCGCGCCTGCGGCTGGAGGTTCCCGGAATCGTCGCGCCCGGCCAAGCCTGCGTGATGTATGATGGCGACCGCGTCCTCGGCGGCGGTTTCCTGCGCGCGGCGGGAACGGTTGACAGAGGGCGGGCCGCGGCCTAACTCGCGGCCCTCGCTTCGATGGCGGCGTAGCTCAGCTGGTTAGAGCACGGCACTCATAATGCCGGGGTCAGCGGTTCAAGTCCGCTCGCCGCTACCATCGAATGCCACGACACCGGCCGAGTTCGTCTCGACGCCAGCGGCCGGGGCAATGACGCCTCCAAGGGGCCTCGCGGCGTTCCCTCGTATTTTAGATCACAATAGAAGCGCATGAATGCCGTGGTCGGCCTTGTAAGAGCTGCCACTGCACGCATAGCGTTTCCTGGATATTTTTTGGCCGGAAGTACCACGCGGATGCTAACTTTCGTGGCTCTCGTATCATCTGCACTGACGATCGCACTCGGGGTGCTCGAGAATTCACCGGCAATCGGCCGGGAGCGAGGCGAGTACGCCGCTTCGGTGTCCCGAATGACAATCCCGACCCAGGCATCCAGATGGGCCGTTTCAGACGCAGCCAGGCCGATGGCGGGGAACAGCGAGAATGATGCCGCCAAGGAACTGAGCACGATCTTCGCCGAATGCATGGAGCGCGCCGGAACGCAGCACATTCCTCGCGCTGCATGCCTCACCGCGGAACGTGACCGCCAAGACAGGCGCTTGAACAATGTCTACAGAACGCTGATCGGAAGCCTGCAGGGCGAACGCCGCGCACGTATGGTCGAGGCGCAGCGTCTGTGGGTCCAATTGCGGCAGAGGGATCAGGCATTCGAGGCTTCGATCCTGGATGCACTGGGGCCGATGGGCGATCTGCAATCGGTTGAGAACGACGCACGGGCAATCGGCCAACGTGCCGATCTCCTCGAGAAATATCTCGAGCTGAGTAGGCTCTGAGCGGTGGCACGGGTTGCGATCATCGGATCGGGCATTTGCGCCGCGCGATGGTCACTGACCAGTGACAACCACATTCGCTGAGCGCATGCGCACGCCGCAGCGAGGATGCCAGGGGTTGTGGACCGCGGCACTCAAAATGCCGGGGTCAGCGGTTCAAGTCCGCTCGCCGCTACCATCGCAATCGTGGAAATCATTGGCATTTTGGTGCTTCCCTCCTGCCGGGCGGCGCCGTGTTGCCCCGCGCACCGGACGCCAAGCCTGAAGAGGTCGGTTCGGCACGATGTCTCATGAATCCACCGGCGCTGCGGAACACGCCCTTATCTTCTGGCAGCCGGGGGCGCTGTGGGCGGAGTGAAGAGAACCGTCGAGACCGGGAAGCTGGAGTTCAAGTCGAACTTGACCCGGCTTCGCGGTCATCCCGCGGCCTGGTTCCATGCCTGCTGCCGCCGTCCCGCTTCGGCGCATGGTCAGACGGATGCCGTCCTGCTGCACCGCCCGGGCGATTGCCGCGCTTCCGGCGCCGGCAGCTCATGACGCATGCCGCGTTGGAGAGCGATCAGGCCGGCGGGATGAAGGGCTGGCAGATTGCCTGGAAGGGTGCCGTCGCCTCCAGCACCGCGCAGCGGCGCGCCAGGGCGGGGGTCCCGGCCACGGCGACCAGGCCGGGATGGGCCTCGGTCACGAACCGCATCGCCGCCGCCATGGCGATATCCGCATGGCTGAGCGCCTCCCCGCACAGGCAGGGCGTGGCGGCCTGCGCTGCCTCTTCCAGCACCGCGGCCGCGGCCTTCACCTGGCCGCCCCGCCGCGCGATCAGCAGCGGGGAGGGGCTGTCATGCAGCTTCAATTCGTAGAACAGGCTCACGGCCGTCTCGGCCAGGCCCGTCGCGAGCCCCACCAGCCGCCGGGCGGCCAGCCGCGCGGCCGGATCGGCCGGCATCAGCGACGCCCCGGCCGGGGCGGAGTCGTCCAGATGCGCCAGGATCAGGTGGCTGTCGGTCAGGGCGACCCCATCCACCACCAGCACCGGCACCCGCGTCAGCGGGCTGTAGGGACGGATGCGATCGGCCTCCCCGAAGGTGGACCAGGGGCGGTGCTCGAAGGCCCGGCCATAAAGGGTCAGGGCGATGCCGACCCGGCGGACGAAGGGCGAATCATACTGTCCAATCAGGATCATCGGCGGCTCCCCTGGGCTCCCGCAGCCCCCCAGGCTGGGGCCGGGCCGCCCATTCCGTCCAGCGATGCTTGGAAAGCCGGCGATCCTGCGCTAAACCCCGCGCCTCACCGCCGCGCGGCGCCTCTGCGGGCGGGCGTGGTGGAACTGGCAGACACGCCGGATTTAGGTTCCGGTGGCGCAAGCCGTGGGGGTTCGAATCCCTTCGCCCGCACCAAGGCGCCGCCGGGTTTCTCTAGCCTTCGGATTGGATGGACGTCCCTCGATGCAGGTCACCGAGCTCGCGAATGACGGGCTGAAGCGCGCCTACTCCGTCACCGTTTCCGCGGGGGACCTTGCGTCCTCGCGCGACAAGCGGCTCGCCGAGATCGCCAAGACGGTCAAGATGCCGGGCTTCCGCCCTGGCAAGGTGCCGATGTCGGTGGTGAAGCAGCGCTACGGCGCCGCGGTTCTGGGCGAGGTGCTCGAGGAATCGGTCAATGACGCCACCCGCCAGGTGGTGAACGATCGCGGCCTGAAGCCCGCCCTGCAGCCGAAGATCGAGGTGACCAACTACGCCGACGGCACCGACCTCGAATTCCGCGTCGACCTCGAAGTGCTGCCCGACGTGCCGATGCCCGACTTCTCGGGCATCTCGCTCGAGCGCCTGAAGGCCGAGCCGACCGAGGAAGCGATCGACAAGGCGCTCGCGACCATCGCCGAGCGCAATGGCGAGCTGGCCGATGCCGAGCCGCGCCCGGCGACCACGGGCGACATCCTGGTCAGCGACTTCGTTGGCCGCCTGCCGGCCGACCTGCTGAAGAACGGCCCGGGCCTCGGCGCCGTGCCGGGCAAGCCGGGCACCCTGCCGACCGGCTGGTCGCTGCTCTGCCCCGCCGGCCTGGAGTACGAGGTCGCCGCCATCGGCACCGAGAAGGGCCTGCCCTATTTCGACCTGGCGGTGTCCGGCACGCCGACCGCGAAGGGCGTCCTGCGCATCGACCCGGCCCAGCCCGATGAGCTGGAAGTGAAGCCCGGCGCGACGCTGACGGTCGAGATGTCCGTGCGCGCCGAAGGCAGCCGTCCGGCCGGCATGAATGTCGGCATCGGCTTCAACGAGACGTCCGACAACGAGGAAGCGCGCTTCCCGCGCGGCCCGGCCAACCTCGACGGCACGCCTTGCCGGCTGACGACGACCTTCTCGGAAACCGCCAGCGGGCTGCATGCGAAGCCGGTCTTTGCCATCGGCCTTGCCGAGGGCGAGGCGGTCGCCATGACCCTGCGCGTCGGGCCCGCCCGCGTCTTCGCCGGCGCCGTGGAGCCCGAGGCGCCTGCCTTCGCCGGCGGTGCCGCGACCGACATGCCGATCGAGGTCGGCGGCGGCGGCTTCATCCCCGGCTTCACCGAGCAGATGGACGGACTCGCCCCGGGCGAATCCCGCGACATCGACGTGGTCTTCCCGGCCGACTACGGCTCGGCCGAGCTCGCCGGCAAGCGCGCCCGCTTCACCATCACGGCCAAGGCGCTCAAGACCCGCACGCCGCGCGCCCTGGACGACGAGCTGGCCAAGGCCGTCGGCATGGAGACCCTGGACGCGCTGAAGCAGGCGATCCGCGAATCCATGCAGCGCGAATACGATGCGCTGTCGCGGCTGAAGCTGAAGCGCGCTCTGCTCGACAGCCTCGCGGACGGGGCGTCCTTCGCGGTGCCGGAAGGCATGGTCGAGGCCGAGTTCACCCAAATCTGGCAGCGCGTCGAAGCTGACCTCAAGGCCGGGCGCCTCGACGACGAGGACAAGGGCAAGGACGAGGAGACGCTGAAGACCGAGTATCGCGGCATCGCCGAGCGGCGTATCCGCCTCGGCCTGATGCTGTCGGAGATCGGCCGCGCCAACAACGTCCAGGTCGGCCAGGAGGAGATGGCCCGCGCCGTCCGCCAGGAAGCCATGCGCTATCCGGGGCAGGAGCAGCAGGTCCTCGAGTTCTTCCGCAAGAACCCGCAGGCCGCGGAGAACCTCCGTGCCCCGCTGTTCGAGGAGAAGGTGGTCGACTTCGTCCTCGAACTTGCCAAGGTCAGCGAGCGTTCGGTGGCCCCCGAGGAACTGACGGCCTCGGCCGCCTGATCACGCCGCCACGACTGAGAGACCGTTTGGACATGCGCCGGTTCGGCGCGTGTCCTGGCCCGCTCCCCACCCGGCCGCCCAACGACAGGATGCTGAATTGGGTGGACGGCTGGGGCTGCGGGCCGGTGCCCGACTTTTCAAGCAGTCTCTGATTCGCGCAGGGGCAGTCGGCATCGGCTGCCCCTTTTTCATGCAAAGACGCCGTGCCGACCCCCCTGAGCACGGTGTAACGTAGTAAAAACATGCCGTTGCGTGGGTGCCGCCTTGCGCCGTGCACCACGCCTCGCCTACATCGCTTAAGGGAAAATGCACGAGCGGCCGGAAGTGCTGCCGTCAGGGAAGGGAGAGCTCCAAGGGTGACTGATGCCATCCTGGAAACGAAGGGTCTGACGAAGGAGTTCCGCGGTTTCGTCGCCGTGAACGGCGTCGACCTGTCGGTGCGCCGTGGCACCATCCACGGGCTGATCGGTCCGAACGGTGCCGGCAAGACCACCTGTTTCAACCTGCTGACCAAGTTCCTGCAGCCGACGCGCGGGACCATCCGCTACGACGGGCGCGACATCACCGGCATGAAGCCGGCCGAGGTGGCGCGGCTCGGCCTGGTGCGGTCCTTCCAGATCTCCGCCGTCTTCCCGCATCTGTCGGTGCTGGAGAATGTCCGTCTGGCGCTCCAGCGCCAGCGCGGCGGGTCCTTCGATTTCTGGCGCTCGGAGACGCTGCTGCGGCAATATGACGGGCGCGCGCGCGAACTGCTGGAGGATGTCGGCCTGTCCTCCTACGCGCACCTCACCGCCGGCGAGCTGCCCTATGGCCGCAAGCGGGCGCTGGAAATCGCGACGACCCTCGCGCTCGAACCCACGATGATGCTGCTCGACGAACCGACGGCGGGCATGACGCATGACGATGTGGGCCGTATCGTGCAGCTTATCCGCCGCGTCTCGGCGGGCCGCACGGTACTGCTGGTGGAGCACAACCTCACCGTCGTCTCCGGCCTGTGCGACGCGATCACCGTGCTGGCGCGCGGCCGCGTGCTGGCGGAAGGCGACTACGCCGCCGTCGCCCGCAACCCCGAAGTCATCGCCGCCTATCTCGGCACCGAAGCGCCCACGGAGGCCGCCCATGGCTGACGCCCTCGCGGAACTCCCCTACGCTACGCAGGACGGCGGCTCGCCGCTGCTCGCCGTGCGCGGGCTCGAGGCCTGGTACGGCGAGAGCCACATCCTCCATGGCGTGAACATCGACATCCATGAAGGCGAGGTGGTCACGCTGCTCGGCCGCAACGGCGCGGGCAAGACGACGACGCTGCGCTCCATCATGGGCGTGGTGCCGAAGCGGTCGGGGTCCGTGCATTATGCGGGGCGCGAACTGATCGGCGCGCGATCCGACATCATCGCCCGCGCCGGCATCGCCTGGTGTCCGGAGGAGCGTGGCATCTTCGCCTCGCTCGACGTCACCGAGAACCTGATGCTGCCCCCGGTCGTGCGCCCCGGCGGCCTGCCGGTCGACGAGATCTACGAGCTCTTCCCCAACCTCAAGGAACGCGCGAGCAGCCAGGGCACCAAGCTGTCGGGCGGCGAGCAGCAGATGCTCGCCATCGCGCGCATCCTGCGCACCGGGGCGAAGCTGCTGCTGCTGGACGAGCCTTCGGAGGGCCTCGCCCCCGTCATCGTGCAGCAGATCGGGCACACCATCCGCGCGCTGAAGCAGCGCGGCTTTACCGTGCTGCTGGTGGAGCAGAATTTCCGCTTCGCCCAGACGGTCGCCGACCGCCATTACGTGATGGAACACGGCAAGGTGGTGGACATGGTGCGCAACGACGAGCTCGCCACCTCGATGGACCGTCTGCACGAATATCTCGGAGTCTGAAGAGGCGCTGAAGCGCCCGCAGGACGGGCCGGCGAACGCGCCGGCCAGAGGAACCGTTGAAGGGAGATCAGTTTATGGGCGAAGTTTCTCGCCGTTCAGTCGTCGCCGGCGCCGCCGGCATCGCGGCCCTGCCCCTGGCGCGTGCGCGCGCCCAGGGTCAGTCCACCATCAAGATCGGCGTGCTCGGCGACCAGTCCGGCACCTATCGTGACCTCGGCGGCCCCGGATCGGTGGTCTGCGTGAAGCAGGCGATCGAGGAATTCGGCGCGCAGGGATTCGCGGTCGAGGTGCTCGACGCCGACCACCAGAACAAGCCGGACGTCGCCGTGACGATCGCGCGCCAGTGGTTCGACCGCGACGGCGTGGACATGATCACGGACGGCACCACCTCCTCCGTCGCGCTGGCGTTGAACCAGCTCGTGAAGGAGAAGAACAAGGTCATGCTGAATTCGGGGGCCGCGACCTCCGACCTGACCGGCGCGCAATGCACCGCCAACACCATCCACTGGACCTATGACACCTGGATGCTCGCGCATTCCACGGGTGCGGCGATGGTGAGGGCGGGCGGCGATTCCTGGTTCTTCATCACCGCGGACTACGCCTTCGGCCATGCGTTGGAACGCGACACCTCGGAATTCGTGAAGCAGGCGGGCGGGCGCGTGCTCGGCCAGGTGCGCACGCCCTTTCCCGGCACGACGGATTTCTCCTCCTTCCTGCTCCAGGCGCAATCCTCGCGCGCCAAGGTGATCGGCCTCGCCAATGCGGGCGCGGACACCACCAACTGCATCAAGCAGGCGGCCGAGTTCGGGCTGACGCGCCGCGGTGTGAAGCTCGCCGGCCTGCTGGTCTTCATCACCGACGTCCACGCGCTCGGCTTGCAGACCGCGCAGGGGCTGGTGCTGACCGAGACCTTCTACTGGGACCTCAACGACCGCACCCGCGCCTTCACCAGCCGCGTGCGTTCCAAGATGCCGAACCAGTCGCCGCCCAGCATGGTGCAGGCCGGCGTCTATTCCGCAACGCTGCACTACCTGAAGGCGGTCAAGGAGATGGGCGCCGCCGCGGCCAAGGCGAGCGGCGCCGAGGCCGTCGCGCGCATGAAGGCGATGCCGACGGATGACGACGCTTTCGGCCCCGGCTCGATCCGCGCCGACGGGCGCTGCCTGCACCCGGCCTATCTGTTTGAGGTGAAGGCCCCGAACGAAAGCCGCGGCGCCTACGACTACTACAAGCTGCTGCAGACCACGCCGGCCGATGAGGCCTTCCGTCCCATGAACCAGGGTGGCTGCCCGCTGGTACGGAGCTGAGAGCATTACCCCGGGCAGTGCAACGACATCGCCCGGCACTGACTAAGGAACCAACGACAAGAAAACCGATAACAAGGAGGAGTCATTCATGGTCCCAACCCGACGCCAGTTGCTCGCCTCCGGTGCGGCCGCTGCCACCATCGCGCCACTGTCGCGCGCGCGTGCCCAGGCGAATACGGTGAAGATCGGCGTGCTCACCGACATGTCCGGCACCTATCGCGACAATACCGGCCCGACCTCGGTGGCCTGCACGAAGGAAGCCGTCGTCGAATTCGGCGCGAGCCACGGCTTTGCGGTCGAGGTGCTCGACGCCGACCACCAGAACAAGCCAGACGTCGGGGCCAATATCGCCCGGCAATGGTACGACCAGGGCGTGGATCTGATCCTGGACGTGCCGACCTCCTCCGTCGGCCTCGCGGTCAACCAGATCGCGAAGGAGAAGAACAAGGCCTACATCAATTCGGGTTCGGCCACGGCGGATCTCACCGGCCCGCAATGCGGCCCGACCACGATCCACTGGACCTACGACACCTACATGCTGGCGAAATCCACTGGCGGGGCGATGGTGCGCGCGGGCGGGGACACCTGGTACTTCATCACGGCGGACTACGCCTTCGGCCATGCGCTGGAACGCGACACCGCCGCCTTCGTGCGTGCCGCCGGCGGGCGCATCCTGGGCGGCGTCCGCACGCCTTTCCCCGGCACGTCGGATTTCTCCTCCTTCCTCCTGCAGGCGCAGGCGGCACGGCCCAAGGTGATCGGCCTCGCCAATGCCGGCGGCGACACCGCCAATTGCGTGAAGCAGGCTGCCGAGTTCGGCACCACCCGCGGCGGCATCAAGCTCGCCGCGCTGCTGCTCTTCCTCAACGACATCCACGGCATCGGCCTGCAGACGGCCAAGGGCCTGATTTGCACCGAGACCTTCTACTGGACGCGCGACGACAAGACCCGGGCCTGGACCCAGCGCATCGCCGCGCGCACGCCGAACAACTATCCGAACATGATCCATGCCGGCTGTTATTCGGCGACGCTGCATTTCCTCAAGACCGTCGCCGACATGGGCGTGGCCGCGGCCAAGGCGTCGGGCGTCGACCTGGTGAACCGCATGAAGGCGCGCCCGTCGGAGGATGACCTGTTCGGTCGCTGCGATATCCGTGCCGATGGGCGCCGGCTGATGCCCTCCTACCTGCTCGAAGTGAAGTCCCCGCAGGAGAGCACCGGCCCCTGGGACTACTACAAGCTTCTCCAGACCACCCCCGCGAATGAGGCCTTCCGCCCGCTTTCCGAGGGTGGCTGCCCGCTCGTGCGGGGCTGAGAAACGACACCGGGCGGGGCAGGGGCCTCGCCCGGAAGCATAAGAGGACAGAGGACGTCTCGATGAACTTGAACCGCCGTTCGCTCTTCGCCGCCGGCACCGCCGCCGCCGCGATCGCCCCGCTTTCGCGCGCCCGCGCGCAGGCCAACACCATCCGCATCGGCGTGATGAACGACCAATCGGGGCCCTACCGCGACATCGGCGGGCCGAACGGCGTCACCATGGCGCAGATCGCGGCGCAGGAATTCGGCAATCGCGGCTTCACTGTCGAGGTGATCGGCGCCGACCACCAGAACAAGCCCGATGTGGGGGCGAACCTGGCGCGGCAGTGGTTTGACCAGGGCGTGGACATGGTGCTCGACGTGCCGACCTCCTCGGTCGGGCTCGCGGTCAACCAGGTCGCGCGCGAGAAGAACAAGGTCTACATCAATGTCGGCGCGGCGACGGCGGATCTCACCGGCCCGCAATGCTCGCCGGTGACGGCGCACTGGGTCTATGACACCTACATGCTGGCGAAGTCGACCGGCGGTGCCATGGTGCGCGCGGGCGGCAAGAAGTGGTTCTTCATCACCGCCGACTATGCCTTCGGCCATGCGCTGGAACGCGACACCAGCAATTTCGTCCGCGCTGCGGGCGGCACGGTGGCGGGTGCGGTGCGCTATCCCTTCCCGGCGACCACCGACTTCTCCTCCTTCCTGCTCCAGGCCCAGGCCTCCCGCGCCGAGGTGATCGGCCTGTGCAATGCGGGGCAGGACACCATCAATTCCATCAAGCAGGCGGCCGAATTCGGGCTGACGCGGCGCGGGGTGAAGATCGCCGCGCTTCTGATGTTCATCGCGGACGTCCATGCCCTCGGCCTTGAACAGGGGCAGGGGCTGGTGATGACGGAATCCTTCTACTGGGATCTCAACGACCGCACCCGCGCCTTTTCGCGCCGCGTGCAGCCGCGACTCAACAACCGCCAGATGCCGAACATGGTCACGGCGGGCAACTACTCGGCCACGCTGCACTTCCTGAAGGCGGTGGCCGACATGGGCGTGCCGGCCGCCAAGGCCTCCGGCGTCGAGATCATGAACCGCATGAAGGCCATGCCGGTCGAGGATGAGGCCTTCGGCCAGGGCACGCTGCGCCAGGACGGGCGGATGATGATCCCCTCCTATCTGTGGGAGGTGAAGAAGCCCTCGGAATCCACCGGTCCCTGGGATTACCTGAAGCTGCTGCAGACCACCCCGGCGGACGAGGCCTGGCGCCCGCTCTCCGAGGGCGGCTGCCCGCTCGTGCGTTCCTGACGGGAGCCTGACCACCGCATGGACGAGATCTTCGGCATTCCGGCGCCGCTGCTCTTCGGGCAGTTGCTGCTCGGTCTCATCAACGGCGCCTTCTACGCGATGCTGTCACTCGGCCTCGCGGTGATCTTCGGGCTGCTCAACATCATCAACTTCACCCATGGCGCGCAGTTCATGATGGGCGCCTTCGTCGCCTGGATGCTGCTGGCCTGGGCAGGTGTCGGCTATTGGGGGGCGCTGATCCTCGCGCCCCTCATCGTCGGCGCGACCGGCGTGGTCATCGAGCGATTGATGATCAGCCGATTGTACAAGCTCGACCATCTCTACGGCCTGCTACTGACCTTCGGCATCGGGCTGATCGTCGAAGGTGTGTTCCGCAACTACTTCGGCTCCTCGGGCCTGCCCTACCGCATCCCCGATGCGTTGCAGGGGGCCTGGGATCTCGGCTTTATGTTCCTGCCCATCTATCGCGGCTGGGTGGTGGTGTTCTCGCTCGTCATCTGCCTCGCGACCTGGCTGGTGATCGAGAAGACGCGGCTTGGCGCCTATCTCCGTGCCGCCACCGAGAACGCACCGCTGGTCCAGGCCTTCGGCGTGAACGTGCCGCGCATGATCACGCTGACCTACGGCGCGGGCGTGGCACTCGCGGCACTCGCCGGCGTCCTTGCGGCGCCGATCTACTCGGTGAACCCGCAGATGGGCACCAACCTCATCATCATCGTCTTCGCTGTGGTAGTGATCGGCGGCATGGGATCGATCCTCGGTTCCGTGCTGACCGGCTTCGGCCTCGGCGTGGTCGAGGGCATGACCAAGGTCTTCTGGCCGGAAGCCTCCTCGACCGTCATCTTCGTCATCATGGCGATCGTGTTGCTCACGCGACCCGCTGGCCTCTTCGGGAGGGCCTGATCCATGGCATCCGAAACCACCGCCGGGGCCATTCCGACCTCGGCCGGGGAAGAGCAGGGCATCTGGGGCTACAGCCGGGCGCAGTTCGTCGCGCTGATCGTCCTGGCCGGCATCCTCGTGGTCGGGCCCTACTTCCTCTACCCCGTCTTCCTGATGAAGCTGCTCTGCTTCGCGCTCTTCGCCTGCGCCTTCAACCTGCTGATCGGCTATGTCGGGCTGCTCAGCTTCGGCCATGCCGCCTATTTCGGCATGGGCGGCTACATCGCCGGCTACACCGCCAAGGCCTGGGGCTTCACGCCGGAAGTGGCGATCCTGGCCGGTGCCGCCATCGCCGCTGCGCAGGGCGCGGTCTTCGGCTGGATCGCGATCCGCCGGCAGGGCATCTACTTCGCCATGATCACCCTCGCCATGGCGCAGATGGTCTATTTCTTCTGCGTCCAGGCACCCTTCACGGGCGGCGAGGACGGCATCCAGGCGATCCCGCGCGGCCATCTGTTCGGCCTGATCGACCTGCATGACGACATGGCGATGTACTGGTTCGTCGCCGCGGTCTTCCTGATCGGCTTCCTGCTGGTCCACCGCATCATCCACTCGCCCTACGGCCAGGTGCTGAAGGCGATCCGCGAGAACGAACCGCGCGCGACCTCCCTCGGCTACCGCACCGACGACTACAAGCTGGTGGCCTTCATCCTCTCGGCGATGTTGGCCGGTGTCGCGGGCGGGGTGAAGTCTCTGGTCTTCGGCATCGCGACCCTGACCGACGTGCACTGGTCCATGTCCGGGGAAGTGGTGCTGATGACCCTGGTCGGCGGCCTCGGCACGGTGTTCGGGCCGGTGATCGGTGCCGCGGTCATCGTCGCCATGCAGAACTACCTGGCCGAGATGGGCGCCTGGGTCACGGTGATCCAGGGCGGCATCTTCGTCATCTGCGTGCTCGCCTTCCGCCGCGGCATCATCGGCGAGATCGCGAACCTGCTGCGGGTGAAGCTGTAGGGGCCTTTTCCTGAACTGTGGAACCGAGAGGGGCTTTGCCCCTCTCGGGCTCTCCCCACCAAAGGCCCGAGGCCTTTGGAAACCGATACCTGGCGCCGGGCAGGGCAGGACGTTCCATGACCCATGCGCGCGCCATGCCCGGTGACGGGCTTCCTCCAGGCGCTGTGCCGTTGCGCCTCCTGCGATGTCAGACGGCCCGGCTTGCCCGGCACCAACTCAAGGTGTCCAGAGGCCTTTCGGCCTCTGGCGGGGTGGGTCCGGGAGGGGCAGGGCCCCTCCCGGTTCGGCAGTGCCGTATCCTCGCGCGTCTGGGTCAGCTTCGGCATCACCGCCGTCGCGCCAGCAGTGCCCAGGCGATCAGGTGATACAGGATCGCGGGCCACAGCAGCGGCCCGCTGATCGGTGTGAATATCGCGACCGCCGCGAGCGGCAGCGCGACCAGCAACTGGAACAGCAGCAGTGCCGGCCGCCCGAGTTCCGGCCATCGCCAACAGGCCAGCGCCAGGAGGGTCAGCCCGATGCCCAGGATGCGCCCTGCGAGCGCAGCCTCGGCCGAGAGTCGCTGCCCAAGGATCAGCCAGGCGACGAGGCCCGGCCCTGCCGCCAGGGCCAGCCCTGTCGCCACTTCGACGGCCGCGGCGATCGCGTGGATCCGCATCTGCCTCTCCTCCCGTCGCGCTCTGCCCTTCGGCACGGGGGACGGTGCTTCGGGCCCGGCATCCTGCTCTGACGGATCGGCGGGCAGGCACTGGCTGCGCGGCGGGCAATCGGCGCCTCGCGGGCGCACAATCCGTTTTCGCCTCGCCTTGTCCTCGGCGTCTGCGCGCGCGACTTTGCCGCCCACTATTGCGGGTAGGAGTGATCATGGCACGCAAATTCCATCTCGGCTGGTTTCTTCAGGGCTCCTCGGCCCAGGCCTGGGGCGAACCCTGGACGGGCAATATCGGCACGGAGTGGATGGTGCCGGACTTCTTCGTCGAGATGACCCGCAACCTCGAACGCGCCTGCTTCGACTACGTGCTGCTCGAGGATTCCTCCTACATTGGTGAATCCTACGGCGGCTCGCGGGAGATCTACCTGCATCACGGCCTGTCCGTGCCGCGCCAGGACCCGTCCATCGTCGCCGCCATCCTGGCGCGCGAGACGAAGTCCATCGGCATCGTCACGACGCTCGGCACCTTCGCCTATCCGCCTTATCTGCTGGCTCGGCAGATCGCCTCGCTCGACCAGGTCTCCTCGGGCCGCATCGGCTGGAATGCGGTCACCGGCTCGTCCGATTTCGCCGCGCGCAATTTCGGCCTGGACGGCATGCCGCCGCACGATCTGCGCTACGACATCGCCGACGAATACATGGAGGTGGTGCACGCCCTATGGGGATCGTGGGAGCCCGGCGCGATCGTCGCCAACCGCGACACGGGCGTGCTGGTCGACCACACCAAGGTCCACGCCATCAACCATGAGGGCAAGTACTTCAAGGTCCGCGGCCCGCTGAACTCAGGCCCCTGCGTGCAGGGCAAGCCGGTCATCGCCCAGGCGGGCGGGTCGCCGCGCGGGCGCGAATTCGCCTCCCGCTACGCCGACACCATCGTCGCCATGGTGAAGGGCACCGAGGGCATGAAGGCCTATCGTGACGACGTCCGCGCGCGGATGGCAGCGAATGGCCGCAATCCCGACGACTGCAAGGTGCTCTTCCTCGTCTCCCCCGTCCTCGGCGACACCGAGGAGGAAGCGCGCGCGAAGCACAAGCGCCGCCTCGCGACCAATGAGGACGCGATCGCGAAGCGCCTCGCGCATCTGTCGAAGATCACCAATCTCGATTTCGGCGCCCTGCCGCTCGACCAGCCGCTCGGCAAGCTGACCACCAACGGCCACCAGCAGTCGCTCGACGAGTTCCTCAAGAAGGCCGGCAACAGGACGCTGCGGGAAGCCGCCGAGGTCTATTCCGACCACGGCTCCATCCAGCTCATCGGCACGCCGGCCCAGGTCGCGGAACAGATGGGCGCGGCGATGGAGGAGATCGGCGGCGACGGCTTCCTCATCACCGCCAACGACACCTCGCGCCGCGTCATCGCCGAGATCGCCGACGGCCTCATCCCCGAACTCCAGCGCCGCGGCCTGACCCGCAGCAGCTACGAGCACGCGATGTTCCGCGACAACCTCCGCGCCTTCTGAACCGGGTCGCGTCGGCCCTACCGCGGGGGCGCCGCGTTCGGGTTCTGCCCGGTCAGCTCGCGATAGAGCTGATTCTCCTCCCGCGCATCCTGCGCCGGGCTCTGCATCGGGCCCGGCGGCGGCATATCGGGTGTCGCATTCGGGTTCTGGCCGGTCAGCTCGCGGTAGAGCTGATCCGTGACCCGCGCATCACGGCGCGCTTCGGCCGCGCTCGGCGCGTCGCCATCGGCCCGTTCGGCAGCGCCGACCGCGGCCGGGTTGGGCTCGCGTTCGTCCGCCGGTATGCCCTGGGCCGCAACGGCGCCGCTGAGCGCCAGGGCGGCGAGGCCTGCCATCCAGGCAGGACGACGCAGGCTAAAGGTCTGACAGGTCGCCATGGCGGCCCTCCGATGATCGGCGCGATCATAACCCAGTCGCGGCGCGCGCCCTATGGCCCCCAGAACGTCGCGACGCACGCGATCGCCACGCCAGCTGCCGCCTTGTTGCGCATCCCGGGCGATGAGCACCGCAGCGGCGGGGCCGGACCGCCCACCTCTTGGGCGGCGCCTGTCCGCGCCTTGGGCAAATTGCCCCTCCGCGCCGCCTTCCGGGCGCCCGACGGGGCTTGCCTTCGCGCAGTCTGACGGGCTTGCTCCATCCCATGGCCAGCCCGTCGCCAGCGCCCGGTCCCGCCCCGACCCTCGAGGTCGCCGGCCTGACCCTCGACTTTCGCCAGGACGGGCGCGCCCTGCGCGTGCTCGATGGCCTGTCCTTTCGCGTGGATGCCGGCCGTACCCTCGCCATCGTCGGCGAATCCGGCTGCGGCAAGTCGGTTACCTCCCTCGCCATCATGGGGTTGCTGCCCCCCAACGCGACTGTCGGCGGCGCCATCCGCCTCTCAGGCCGAGAGCTCGACGCCCTCTCGCCCGACGAACGCCGCCTGCTGCGCGGCGGCGAGATGGCGATGATCTTCCAGGAGCCGATGACCAGCCTGAACCCGGCCTTCACCGCCGGCGAACAGGTCGCCGAGGCGCTCCGTCTCCATCAGCGCCTCGACCACGCCGCGGCCTTTGCGGAGGCCATCCGCATGCTCGACCGCGTGCGCATCCCCGACGCCGCCCGCCGCGCCCGCCAATACCCGCACCAGCTTTCCGGCGGCATGCGCCAGCGCGTCATGATCGCCATGGCGCTCGCCTGCAAACCCCGCCTGCTGATCGCCGACGAACCCACCACGGCGCTGGACGTCACCGTCCAGGCGCAGATCCTTGCATTGCTCGACGAGCTCAAGCGCGAGACCGGCACCGCCGTCATCCTCGTCACCCACGACCTCGGCGTCGTCGCCGACCATGCCGATGAGGTCGCGGTCATGTATGCCGGTCGCATCGCCGAACAGGCCCCCGCCGCGACCCTCTTCGCCAATCCCGAGCACCCCTACACCGCTGGCCTGCTCGGCGCGGCACCGGGGGAGGGCACCCCGGGCGAACGCCTCGCCAGCATCGAAGGCACCGTGCCCGACCTGCGCAACCCGCCGCCGGGCTGCCGCTTCGCGCCGCGCTGCCCCTTCCGCATCGAACGCTGCGCCGAAACCCCGCCGCTTGCCGAGGTCGCGCCAGGGCATCGCTCGGCCTGCTGGCGTGCGCCGCTCGATGGGATGTTCGCGGGGGAGGGACCTCTCCCGCCCCGGGACCCCATGAACGGTGCCGGGCAAGGCCCTCAAGGGTCCCAGGCCTTCCTCTCCATGTCTGCCGCCTATGCGCACCTGGCGCAGCAGCGGGGCTCTTCCAGGTCATGACGGTGCCGCTGCTCCAGCTCGACGGCCTCGCCAAGAAGTTCCCGGTTCGGGATGCGCTTGGGCGCAGCAAGGGCGCGGTGCATGCGGTCGACGGTGTCTCGCTGGCTGTCGGGCAGGGCGAAGTCCTCGCCATCGTCGGCGAATCCGGCTGCGGCAAATCCACCCTCGGGCGGCTGATGCTCAACCTCATCACGCCCGACAGCGGCACCGTCCGCTTCGCCGGCGATGACCTCGCCACGCTCTCGCCAAAGGCGCTGCGCGCGAAACGCCGCGACATGCAGCTCATCTTCCAGGACCCCTTCGCGAGCCTCGACCCGCGCATGACGGTCGAACAGGCCGTCGCGGAGCCCCTGCGCCTCCACCGCATCGTCCCGCGCAGCCAGGAACGCGCCCGCGTCGCCGAGCTCCTCGCCCGCGTCGGCCTGCGCCCCGAACTCGCCCGCCGCTGGCCGCACGAATTCTCCGGCGGCCAGCGCCAGCGCGTCGCCATCGCCCGGGCGCTAGCCTCCGAGCCGAAGCTCATCATCGGTGACGAACCCGTCAGCGCCCTCGATGTCAGCGTCCAGGCGCAGGTGGTGAACCTGCTGTCGGACCTGATCCGCGACCTCGGCCTGACCTTCGTGCTCATCAGCCACGACCTCGGCGTCGTCCGCCACATCGCCGACCGCGTTGCGGTGATGTATCTCGGCCGCATCGTCGAACAGGGCCCGGCCGAGGACGTCCTCACCGCTCCCAAGCACCCCTATACCCGCGCCCTGCTCGCCGCCGTGCCCGGCCATGGCGCCAAGGCCCCGCCCATCGAGGGCGACGTCCCATCCCCCATCGCGCCTCCGCCCGGCTGCCGCTTCCACACCCGCTGCCCCTTCGCCGAGGACATCTGCCGGACCACCGTGCCGGAGCTGACCGCGAGGCCGCACGCCGTCGCCTGCCACCTAGACGGCCGCCTGCCGCCCACCGCACCGGGCCCCGACCGCCTGGCCGGCGGCGAGCGCCTGCGCCGCCTGCAATCCTTCTTCCGGGGCTCCGCCCCGCAACCGGGAGTGCCGCAATGAAAAAATCCATCCGCGCCGCGCTGGCCGCTGCCGCGTTGCTGCTTCCTGCCATCGCCCAGGCGCAGAACCTGCGCATCGGCCTGCGCGAGGACCCCGACATCCTCGACCCCTCGCTGTCGCGCACCTATGTCGGCCGCATCGTCTACATGGCGCTGTGCGACAAGCTGTTCGACATCAACGAACGTCTCGAACCAGTCCCCCAACTCGCCACCGGCTACCGATGGGAAACGCCGACGCAGCTTCTCATCACCCTGCGCGAGGGCGTCCGCTTCCACGATGGCGAGGTGATGGACGCCGAAGCCGTCCGCTACTCGCTCAACCGCCACCTCACCATGCAGGGCAGCTACCGCCGCGCCGAGATCAACACTCTCGACCGCATCGAGGTCGTCGATCCCCACACCGTCCGCCTGGTGCTGAAGACGCCCTCCGCCTCCTTCCTGTCCATGCTGACCGACCGCGCCGGCATGATCGTCAGCCCCAAGGCGGCGGAGGCCCTCGGCCGCAATTTCGGCACCCGCCCGGTCTGCGCCGGCCCCTTCCGCTTCGTCGAGCGCGTCGCCCAGGAACGCATCGTCGTCGAGCGTTTCCCGGAATACTGGGACGCCGCCAACATCCACTTCGACCGCGTCACCTACCTGCCCATCCCGGACAACACGGTGCGCCTGGCCAACCTGCAATCCGGCGCGGTGGAATTCGTCGAGCGCATGGAGCCCGACGACATGGCGACCATCGGCCGCGCGCGGAACCTGCGTGCCGTGGCGGTCGAGGAACTCGGCTACCAGAACCTCATCTTCAACCTGAACAACGGCCCGCGCTCGAACACCCCGCTCGGCCGCGATGCCCGCGTGCGCCATGCCTTCGAGCTCGCCCTCGATCGCGCCGCCATCAATCAGGTGGTCTATGAGGGGATGTACACGCCGACGCGCCAGCCTTTCCCGCCTGCCAACCCCTTCCATGTTGCATCCTTCGCGCCGCCCGCCCGCGACGTGGCGCGCGCCCGCGCCCTGCTGCGCGAAGCCGGCGTGACCACGCCCTACCAGGTCGAGATGATCGTCCCCAACAACCCCGACCTGCGCCAGGCCGCCGAGGTCATGCAGTCCATGCTCTCCGAGGTCGGCTTCGACCTGCGCATCCGGGCGATGGAATTTGCCTCCTCGCTGCAGGCCTCGACCAGCGGCGATTTCGACATCTACTTCAACGGCTGGTCGGGCCGCACCGATCCGGATGGCAACATCTACTCCTTCATTCATACCGGCATGGCGTCGAATGACAGCCGCTACTCCAACCCCGAGGTCGACCGCCTGCTCGACGCGGCGCGGACCGAACTCGATGTCGAGAAGCGGCGCGACCTCTATGCCCGCGTCCTGGAGGTCGGCATCGCCGGCGATGCCCCGCGCGTCTATCTCTGGCATCGCAAGAACATCATGGCGCATGCCGCGCGGCTGGCCGGCTACCGGCCGATCGCGGACGGCATGATCCGCCTCCAGGGCATGCGGCTGCAGTAACGCATCATGGGCATCTGGCTGCTGCGCCGGGTGGGGCAGGTCATCCCCACCCTCATCATCCTCTCCATCCTGATCTTCGGGTTGCAGCAGCTCATGCCTGGCGACCCGGCCGTGATCCTGGCGGGGGAGGAGCGCGGCGACGAACAGGTGCTCGCGCAGATCCGCGCCGAGCTCGGCCTCGACAAGCCGATCTGGCAGCAATACCTGCTGTGGATCGGCCGCGTCGTGACCGGCGATTTCGGTTTCTCCTGGCGCATCCGCGTGCCGGTGTCGGAACTCATCCTCACCAAGCTCCCGGTCACCTTCCAACTCGCCACTATGGCCTTCCTCATCGCCATCCTGATCGGCGTGCCGCTTGGCATCGTCTCCGCGATGAAGAAGGACACGCCCGCCGACTGGGCGGCGAACGGCGCTGCGCTGCTCGGCATCTCCACGCCGAATTTCTGGCTCGGCATCATGATGATCCTGCTGTTCAGCGTGGAACTCGGCTGGCTGCCGCCCTCGGGCTACGTCCCGCTCTTCGAGGATCCGGTCCAGTCCCTCTCCACCACCATCATGCCGGCCTTCGTGCTCGGCACCGGCATCGCCGGCGTGCTCATGCGCCACACCCGCGCGGCGATGCTGACGGCCATGTCGCAGGACTACGTCCGCACCGCCCGCGCGAAGGGGCTGCGGGAACGCGTCGTGGTCTGGAAGCACGCGCTGCGCAACGCGCTGATCCCGGTGGTCACGCTCGGCGCGATCGAGTTCGGCCGCCTGCTCGCCGGGGCCGTGCTGACCGAGCAGATCTTCACCATCCCTGGCTTCGGCAAGCTGATCGTCGATGCGGTGTTCAACCGCGATTACCCGGTGGTGCAGGGGGTGGTGCTGGCGACGGCGCTGATCTTCGTTCTGCTCTCCTTGCTGACGGACCTCCTCTACATGGCCATCAACCCGAGGCTCCGGCAGGCATGACCTGGTTGGCTCGGAACCGGAGAGGGGCTCTGCCCCTCACCGGACCTCACCCCGCCAAAGGCCACAGGGCCTTTGGAAACCGATACCTGGTGTTGGGCACGCAGCGCATGTTCAACCCTGCGCTGTCGCGTCTCGCCCGGTGCCTTGAGGACCCCGCGGCATCGCACGGGCCCCCAATCAGGGCGGAATCAGGGTTTCCAAAGGCCCAGTGGCCTATGCGGGCTCCCAATGGCGTTGCGTTGCAACACCATTCGATACCCGTGGTGGGAGAGGTTCGGAGGGGGCAAGGCCCCATCCGAGGAACCGCCCCATGAGCGCCGCCGTCCTCGGCGAAAGCCCCACCCGCCGCGCCGTCAAGCGCTTCCTCCGTCACCGCCTCGCCGTCTTCGGCCTGGTCGTCGTGGTGTTGTTCATCCTCGTCGCGATCTTCGCCCCGCTGATCGCGCCCTATGACCCGTTGCAGACTTCCTGGACGCGCATCCGCAAGCCGCCCTCGCTCGATTTCTGGTTCGGCACGGATGAGAATGGGCGCGACGTCTTCTCCCGTGTCGTCTGGGGCGCGCGCGCCTCGATGATGGCGGGCGTCGTCTCGGTGATGGGGGCGATGATCATCGGCGTGCCGCTCGGGCTGGTGGCGGGGCTCGCCGGCGGATGGACGGATGCGATCATCTCGCGCATCGCCGATGCCATGTTGTCGGTGCCCTTCCTGATCCTGGCCATCGCGCTCGCGGCCTTCCTGGGGCCGGCGCTGGAAAACGCCATGCTCGCCATCGCCATCACCGCGAGCCCGGTCTTCGTGCGCCTGTCCCGCGGCATGGCGCTGGACGCGAAATCCACGGATTGGATCGAGGCCGCGCGTGCACTCGGCAATCCCGCCTGGCGCACCGCCTTCGTCCATGTGCTGCCGAACATCATCCCGCCGCTGCTGGTGCAGGCGACGCTCGCCATCGCGGAAGCCATCATCGCCGAGGCCGCGCTGTCCTTCCTCGGCCTCGGTCAGCAGCCGCCGAACCCGTCCTGGGGGTCGATGCTCAACGCCTCCCAGCGCTTCCTGACCCAGGCGCCCTGGCTGTCGATCTTCCCCGGTCTGACCATCATGGTGGTCGTGCTGGCCTTCAACCTGATGGGCGACGGGCTGCGGGACGCCTTGGACCCGCGCGCCGACAGGACGTAAACCTGACGGCATGATCGAGTTCCGCCTTGCCCCGGCCGCCCTGCCGCGCGGCCGCCGCCTCTATGTCATCGGCGACATCCACGGCACCTATGCCCGGCTGCGCGACCTGCATGGCCGCATCGCGGCGGACATGAAGGCACGGCCGGTCGCCTCGGCGCTGCTGCTGCATCTCGGCGACTATGTGGACAAAGGCGACCAGTCCCGCGCGGTGGTGGACTACCTGATCGGGGAGGACCCGGTCCCCGGCCTCGATATGCTGAACCTCACCGGCAATCACGAGGAGACCATGCTGGCCGCCCTCGACGGCGACGGCGCCGCGGCGGCCGACTGGCTCTGGGGCGGGGGCAGGGCGACGCTCGATTCCTGGGGTGTCGCCGCCGATGCGCCGAAGGAAGCCTGGCCCGAGCACTTCACCGCCGCACAGATGCGCTTCCTCCGCCGGCTGCATCTGCATCACCAGGAAGGCGGCTACCTCTTCGTCCACGCCGGCATCCGCCCGGGCATCGCGCTGGAAGATCAGTCACGCGAGGACCTTCTGCGTATCCGCCATGACTTCCTGGGCTCCGAGCGCGACCACGGCATGGTCGTCGTCCATGGGCACACGGCGGGCTTCCAGCCGGTGATGCGGGACAACCGCATCTGCCTCGACACCGCCGCCTGGTCTGGCGGTCCGCTCACCTGCGGCGTGTTCGAGGATGACCGCGTCGGCTTCCTCCAGGCCTGATCGCCCCCGCCGCAGCGGCCGCGCCGGCGCCGGCCCTCCTCAGGCCGCCCGCCTGACCCGCAGGAAGACCAGCCGGGAGCCCACCGGGCATCGACGCCCATGCCCCTCATGCCGCTGTCGCGCCTGCCGGCCGCAGCATCGCCGGCCCGAAACGGATCGGCAGCGCAACTCAACGCTTGCGGCCCGATGCCGGACCGGCGTCAATCCTCGGCACAAAAAAAGCCAGGGAGGCGCGTATCATGGAACGTCGCGGATTATTGCTTTCCACGCCGGCAGTGGCGGCCATGCTTGCCGCCGCGCCCGCCCGGGCACAGGCGTGGCCAACCCGGCCCATTCGCCTGATCGTGCCCTTCCCACCCGGCGGGCCGAACGACATCATCGCCCGGCTCTACGCACCGCAGCTGACCGCGCTGCTGGGCCAGTCGGTCGTGGTCGAGAACCGCGCGGGTGGTGGTGGCGTCGTCGGCACCGATGCCGCGGTGCGCGCGGATCCCGACGGCTACACGCTGGTCATCACCAATGGTGGCTCCCTCGTCATCAGTCCGTATGTCAGCGCCAACGTGCCCTACAAGGTACCGGACGACATGACGCTGATCAGTATCGTCACGCGCGTGCCGGAGGCACTCGTCGCAAGTCCCGCTCTTGGCGTCAGGACGCTGCCCGAATTGCTGGACCTGGCGCGCCGCCGGCCCGGCCAGCTCAATATCGGCACCGCGGGCGCCGCGGGCCTGTCGCATCTCACCGCGGAACTCTTCAAGGCGCAGACCGGCCTCGACGTGGTGGTCGTGCCCTATCGCGGCGCCGCACCTGCGGTGACCGACCTCGTTGGCGGCCAGATCCAGCTGCTGTTCGCCGATCTTCCCGTGCTGTTGCCGCATATCCGCGGCGGCACGCTGACCGCCCTGGTAATGGCGAGCGCACGGCGCAGCCCGGCGCTGCCCGGCCTGCCGACGACAGGGGAACTGGGCTTCCCCGAATTGCTCGCGGACAATTGGTACTGCCTGATTGGCCCGGCGGGGCTGCCGGGGCCGGTCGCCGCGCGGCTGAACGACGCTGCGCGGCGGGCCTCTGAGGCGCCGGAGGTGCGCAACGGCCTCGCCGCCCAGGGTGCCGAGGCATCCGCGACCACGCCGGCGGAATTCGCGGCCTTTGTCGCGAGCGAATCGGGGAAGTGGCGGCATGTTGCCGAGACCTCTGGCGTCCGTGTCGACTGAACGCGCGTGCCGCGGAACGGGTGATGCCGCCCCTCCGACTGCCACGGCGACGATCAGGAGTTGTAGGCTTTCCCTACTGACCGTGGCCGGCGCGGAACGGGCGCCGGCCGCATGGCCCCAGGCCGGAACAGGGCCCTTTCAGGTGCCATTCCGCACCACAGCACCCGTTTGGCCGGTGCCCGGCGCCCGCAGGAAGGACAGGTCGAAGGCATAGGGGCTGTGCGGGTCGCCCGGATCGAAGGTAACCGCGACGCTCGACATCGTCCGCATCTGCGGCACGGGGTCGAAGGGCAGGGGGAGGCTCTCGAACAGCCGCGTCACGCCGCTGCGCGGGTCCGACCAGCGCGCCTGGACGATCCATTGCATCCCGCCCGGCCCCTGCACCCGCCGCAGCCCCGCCAGAGGCACCTGGAAGGTCATGGCATTTGCTGGCCCCTGAACCGGCATGCCCATCGGCGAAGCGCCGCCCATCGTCATCGGCGTTGCGCCGGCCATCGCCGCGGCGCCGCCACCCCGGCGCATCGCGCCCCAGACCACGCTGCCGACCAGGGTGAACACCAGCCCCATGGCGCCGAGCAGCGTCGCGACGAACCAACTCTCCATGAAGCCGGTCATTTGCGCCTGCTCCGGCGTGTCCGGGCGGTAGCGTACGCGCACCCGCTCGCCCACCGTGCAGCAGGGCGGGTTCGACGACACTCCGCCCTCGACCCGCCGCTTCGTGCCGTCGGGCAGGGAGAAGACGAAGACCGGCAGGTAGCTGGTGCTGGTCCGCCCGTCGCGCCGGCTCGAACGGGCCAGCATCTCGACGATCTGTCCGTCGGCCTCGACTGCGCCGTTGCGGAACTGCAACTCCTTCCAGACCGCGAAGCCCGATCCGGCGAGCAGCCCCAGGCCGAGCAGCAGGAACAGCACGGGCAGGATACGCTTCATCCACGACTCCGTTGCGCGAGGGTGCCGATCATCGCGCGCGACCCCGCCCGTGATCCAGCCCGTCCGGTCACACCGGCTGCGACCGCTTGTGTGCGGCGAGCGCCATCAGCCGCCGGTCCCGCCAAGCCGACCGCTCGCCGATCCCATCCTGCACCAGCGCCCCGCGCCGTGCCTCGGTCACCCGCGCGACGGTCGGCGCGTCGTAGCCATAGGGCGTCTGCTCCTCGGTGATCCCGCCCATCAGCGGCCCGAAGCGCGTGACGTAATCCGCCACGCCGCCCGGCGCGTTGAGGTCGATGGTCTCGAACGGCCCCATGAAGGACCAGCGCAGGCCGAGCCCTTCCTTCACGCAGGCATCGACATCCTCGACCGACATCACCCCGTCGCGCACGAGCCGGAAGGCCTCCGCCACCAGCGCGGCCTGCAAGCGGTTCAGCACGAAGCCGCGCGTTTCCTTCATCGCGGTCACCGGCACCTGGCCGACGCGCGCCATCAGGTCCCGCGTCCGCGCCACCACCGCCGGGTCGGTCCAGGGTGCGCCCACCAGCTCGACCAGCGGCACGAGATAGGGCGGGTTCACCGGATGCGCGACGAGGCACCGCGCCCGCCCGGCCAGTTCTTCGGTGAAGGCGCTCGCCGGAATGCCGGAGGTCGAGGACGCCAGCACCACATCCGGCCCGGCCAGCGCATCGAGCTTCGCGAAGGTCTCCCGCTTCACCTCGACGCGTTCGGGCCCGTTCTCCTGCACATGGGCCGCGCCTTCCAGGCAGTCTTCCAGCGTATCGGCGACGGTCACGCGCGCCGCGACGACATCCGGCGCCTCGGCGATCAGCCCCGCCGCATGCAGGTCGGCCAGCCGCGCCCGCACCACGCCCATCGCCGCCTCGCTCGCGCCCGGCGCCGGATCCCAGATCCGCACCGCATGCCCCGCCCGCGCGAAGACCATGGCCCAGGCGCTGCCGATCAGCCCCGCGCCCACCACCGCAATCCGTTCCATTCGGCGTCCCTTCCCTGGCCGCACCGCTTGAAGCGGCGCTTCCCCTGGGCGATCTAAGGCCTCGTGAGCGATCCCCGCAACGCGCCCTATGTCGCGCCGCCGACCACGCCGCCGCCGCTCGGCACGCGGATGCTCGGCTTCTTCCTGCTCGGCGGCACCATGTGGATCGCCGGGCTACTGGCGCTGTTCCGCGCCATCTTCGCGCTGGTGCAGCGATGATCTCCGCCTTCTGGCGCCGCTGGCTGCTGCCCTTCACCGTGCTGCCGCTGCTGCCGGCGACGCTGGTCAATCTCTTCGCCGGGCGCGAATGGGCGCTGCTCGGCTGCGTGCTCGGCATCGCGCTGCCGATGATCGCGACCTGGCTGATGCGCCGCGGCAGGGCAGGGGATGCGCAACTCGCCGCCGGGGCGATGGGGGCCGCCGCCGCGCTCGTCGCCTTCCTCGCCGCCGAGGCCGGTCCCGTCGCCGCGCTGCTGCTCGGCGCCGGCGCCTGGGGCGGCACGAGGCTGCTCTACACCGGCGTCACCGAGGTCGTGCCACTTCCACCCCCCACCGCGCCTCTGCCGCCAGGCCCGCTCGACGACGCCCGCGCTCGTCTGGTGCTCGTGATCGAAACCGCCCGCCGCGTCCCCGAACCCCGCCTCGTTCCCGTCGCCGTCGCCATCGGCGCCGTGCTGGACGAATTCGAACGTCGGCCCGAGCGTCTCGAGGAAGCACGCCGCTTCCTCGGGGTGAACCTCGATGGCCTGGAACGCATCGCCGCACGCCTGTCCGCCGGCGCCGAGGTCCCGCCGGGCCTGCCGACCCTGCTGCGGGAGATGGAGGCCTCTGCCCGCGACCTGCGCAGCCGCCTGCGCGAACAGGAAAGCGCCGCCCTTGCCGTCCAGGTGAAGGTGCTCGGCGATAAATTGCGGCAGGCGGGCTATGGCTGAGCAGCAATCGACCGGCCGCATGCTACACCTCCCACCTCAAGCCGGAGGGAAAGCCATGATTCACCGCTCCATCCTCATGCTATCGCTCACCGTCGCCGCCTGCGCCCCGCAGGGCCCGCCGCCGAGCCTCCCGCAAAGCCTTGGCGGCTCCGAGGCCGCCGTGGGCCGCGATCCCGTGGTCGTGGTCGGCCAGAGCGTCGTCGGCTTCTTCCGCAGTCCGCAGGCGAACCAGCCTGCCGCCGCCGCCCGCGCCATCGCCGAACTCGAATGGCTGGCCGACACCCTGCCGCGCAACCCGCGCTGGATGACCGCGAGCGCGACCGGCCTCAACGAGCTCCAGCAGGCCCGCTGGGAGGCCCGCAGCGCCCTCGGCATCCCGCAGCGCGCCCCGGCCCAGGCCGTGGTCAGCGGCCTCGCCGCCGCGTCGCAGGCGATCGAGGCGAATGACCAGGCCGCCCTGGCCCGCGCCCTGCCGCGCAACGTCTTCACGCTGGGGCCGCAGGAGACGGTGCAGCGCCTGTCGCAGCCGCCTTCGGTGCCTTCGGTCATGCAGGCCTATTGGTCGCTGGCGGGCGGCCCGCAGGGCCCCCGGCGGCGCTGAGCCGCCCCGGGCCCCCCCTGGTCGGACGGGAAGCCCTGTCCGATCAGGCGAAAGTGCTCGGCAAAAAAGCACGCCATGCGCTCGCTGGCGGATCGGCGAGCGGTGTCGCGATTGCTATGCTGTGATTCTTGCGATCCCCGGAGGGAAGCCATGATCCGCCGTTCCGCCCTTCTTCTGGCACTGACCGTCGCCGCCTGCGCCCCCGAGGGCCCGCCGCCGAATCTTCCCCAGAGCCTCGGCGGTTCCACCGCGGCCGTCGGCCGCGACCCGATCGTCGTGGTGGGGCAGGAGGTCGTGGCCTTCTACCGCGACCCGCAGCCGAACCAGCCGGCCGCCGCCGCCCGCGCCATCGCCGAGCTCGAATGGCTCGCCGACACCCTGCCCAACAACCCGCGCTGGATGACGGCCTCCGACGTCGGCATCAACAGCCTTATCGAATCGCGCTGGACGGCCCGCCGCGCCCTCGGCATCCCACAGAGCGCGCCGGCCCAGGCGGTCGTCAACGGCCTGGCCGCCGCGGCCACGGCCATCAGCGCCAACGACCAGGCGGCGCTGGCCCGCGCGCTGCCGCGCAACGTCTTCACCCTCGGTCCCCAGGGCACCGTGCGCGTCCTGGCCCAGCCGCCGTCCCTGCCGGACGTGATGCAGGCCTATTGGGCGCTTGCCGCCGGCCCGTCCCCGATGGGGATCGGCGGGGTGCGCCGCTGACGTCCCGCCCGTGGCGTCCGCTGGATCGCCAGCGAACGCCGCGGATCGGCTGGCCAGCGACAGCCAAGGCGCGTGCCCGGCTCGCGACCCCCGCCGGAGGCCGGCACCGCTGCAGGCCCGCGCCCGCCGGGCGGCAACGCCGGACCGGGCAATTCCCCCAAAGGAACAAGGCCGGGCTTCGACGGCTCACGGCCTTGGTCCCGCCCGAATGGCGCGGGAGGATCGCGGCATGATCCGCCTGCTCCTCCTGCTTCCGCTCGCCGGCTGCGTCGTGGTGCAGCCGGTCGCCGTGCCGGTGCCGGTCACACCCGTCTGCGACGACCCCGCGGCCGGCGCGGCCTATGGCGCCGCGATCGGGGCCGGGATCGGCGCCGCCGCCGGATCCTTCAGCGCCGATGCCGGTCGAGGTGCCGCAATCGGCGCCGGGGTGGGGGCGCTGGCGGGCCTCGCCGCCGGATCGCAGCCCTGTCAGCCACCGTGAGGCGATGCGCCCCCGGATGCTGAGCGCCCTGGCCATCCTGGCCGCGTTGCCCCTGCTGCTCGGCATCGCGCTCTGGCTGGGACAGGAGCGCCTGATCTTCTTCCCCGACGCGCGCGAGATCACCGCGCCACCCGGCTGGGACCGCGTGACGGTCCGCTCGCCCGACGGCACCGACCTCGCCGCCCTGGTCGCCCGCGGCGCGCCCGATCGCCCCATCCTGCTGCATTTCCACGGCAATGGTGGCAATGCCGGGGACCGCACCGATCTGAGCTACATTCTCAGAAATGCCGGATACACCGTTGTTCTTGCAGAATACCGAGGCTATGGCGGCACCCCCGGCCGCCCCGGCGAAGCCGCCTTCGCCACCGACGCCGCCGCGATCCTCGCCTGGCTGCGCCAAACCTTCCCCGATGCCAAACTGGTGCTGTGGGGCGAGAGCCTCGGCACCGCCGTCGTCACCCGCCTCGCCGCGGGGCGCGAGGACATTGCCGGCCTGATCCTCGAAAGCCCCTTCACCTCGGTCGCCGACCTCGCCGCCGCGACCTATCCCTGGCTGCCCGCCCGCCTGCTGCTGCGCCACCGCTTCGAGAGCCTCGCGCACCTTCCCGCCATCGCCGCGCCCATCCTGCTGGTGGCCAGCGCCGAGGACCGCCTGACCCCGCCCGACCACGCCCGCCGCATGGCGGCGGCCGCGCCCCGGGCGCAGCTTCTCATGCTCCCCGGCGCGGCCCACCCCGCCGTGCTCAACGACCCGTCCGGGGCGGCCATTCGCGCCGTGGTGGGATTTGTCGGGCGTTTGAACTAAGCCCGGTCGCCACACGGGCACCCAGCCCTGCGCCGCATGATAGCCTTCCCCTCCGGCAGGACCGCCTGCTCCCGTCATCCGATCGGAGGAACCCCATGCGCCGTCATTCCGCTCTCGCGCTGCTTCTGCTCGCCGCCGCCTGCGCCCCGCAGGCGCCCTCGCCAACCTTGCCGGCCGGCGTCGGCACGGCCGCCGCGACGAGCCAGCCGGTGCTCGGCGTCGGGCGGGAGGTCGTGGGCTTCTTCCGCAACCCGCAGCCCAACCAGCCCGCCGCGGCCGCGCGGGCCATCGCCGAGCTCGAATGGCTCGCCGACAACCTGCCCAACAACCCGCGCTGGCAGCGCGCGAGCAGCGTCGGCCTGAACGGCCTCCAGCAATCGCGCTGGGAAGCGCGCCGCGCGCTCGGCATCCCGGAACGCGCCCCAGCCCAGGCGGTGATCAACGGCCTGGCCGCGGCCGCCCGAGCGATCGACGCGAACGACCAGGCCGCCCTGGCCCGCGCCCTGCCGCGGAACGTGTTCCCGTTGGGGCCGCAGGCGACGGTGCAGCGGCTGTCGGCCCCGCCGCAGGTGCGGGATCTGATGGGGGCGTATGAGTCGCTGATCAGCGATCCGGTGCAGGGGGCGGTGCACTGATGGGGTAGGGGGTGATTCCAGGGGCTCTGCCCCTGGACCCCGCCAGGAAACTCAGTTTCCTGGACCTTCGGGCTGTTGGGATGGGGCGCGGGTGGGGAGGGCGGATCGTAGGACTCTAGCGGGGCGAAATGACGGCCATCGCGCTGTGGGATAGACCGCGCCAGCTATCCTCGGCGGGACGTTCGTGTCGGTCGCCGTCTGAGTGAAGCCTTGGAACGGCGGAACTTGGCCGATTGCAGACTGTCGGCTATCCGGCCGGCAGACACAAAGCCGGACACTGATCCTCCAGATGGCGTCGGCTACTATCGAGCCATATCGGACGCTCGATCCTCCGAGCGGTCTTTCCGAATAGGGGACACCAGCGTCGGCTTTGGTCGTGGGGCCGATCCTAACTATTGACGGCATCATCGTGGTGGATGAACGCTTTCAGCGAAGTGGTAGGACCAGTTAATAATGCGCACGCAACCAGAATGTCGAATAGAAGGAAATCGCTTGATCGTTGGCGATTTAGAGTTCAAAAACTACAAGATCCTAGCCGAGCTTGGCGCCGGCGCCAACGGCGTCGTATACCAGGCAGTAAATACGATCCTCCAGAGAGAAGAAGCCGTAAAGGTATGGCGTTCGCGCAGTTCGCGCGATTTCCGCAATAAGATCGAACAGGGCCTACGTGAGGCTCAGAAACTTGCGCGCGCGTCACCACAATTTGCGGTGACAGTTTACAGTGCCCAAGAATTTGGCGGAGCGTTGATTGCCACCATGGAATATGTGGCAGGTAAGACGCTTAAATGGTATCAGGAGAATTCTGGCCCAATACTACGGATTCAGCTGGCAGAGGTCTATTTGAACTCCATCGTACATACTACTACCGAATCAACGAGACATGGCGACGCCCACATGAAAAATGTCCTGGTGTTCGAGGAAAAGAAGACAAAACACGACACCGTACTCAGAATGAAGTTTTGCGATTTCGGCACCTCGATCTATTCAGGAAAAGAAGCTTCTGAGCAACGGCACTGGCAAATTGTCCGTAATACTGTTATTTCGCTCACACATGGTACCGAAAATCAAGAATTTTGCTTATCAGTGCTAGATAAAAACTGGCCTATAGGTAGAAAAATGGCGATGGATGCATACGCAGCGCGGGAAAACGGAATCGATTTCTCCGATCTTGACATCGCTCAAATGTGGGCGGCGCCACTCAAGGATTACATCAATGATCTGAAGATTTTAGAATGGCAGAAGGCTGGGCGCGTCGGTAGTTGAGTCATATCCATTTACATTGTGTACGGATGTGGCTTCAGGACTTCGTTTTTTGCGCGCATGTTCGGCTGATCGAGCGAGTACATTTGTTCGGATAATGCCCCACATTGTGATCCCAAACCGGGCATTCCGGTTCTTCAACATCGCGGCTGATCGGCAGCTTAGTGGGCATGTCCGCTTACGGTGGACTACGCATGCACACCATATGACCGAGTTGAGCGCATAGCTGCCGAGCGCGCCTTTCGCCCTCACCATGCGCCAGCGTGCCGAGACGAATAGCCGCTCCGTACGTCTCCGTTCGGACCCGCACGACCCAAGCATGGCTCGCAGCCTAACGGCTGCCATCGAGCGC
This sequence comes from Roseomonas alba, assembly GCF_019430885.1. Classification (GTDB taxonomy): domain Bacteria; phylum Pseudomonadota; class Alphaproteobacteria; order Acetobacterales; family Acetobacteraceae; genus Neoroseomonas; species Neoroseomonas alba. Next base: position 388,398 of record NZ_JAHYBZ010000002.1, read on the forward strand.
TGACCGGGCCCCACCATCCCCGATTTCCCTCGCGTTGCGGCCATTGTTCTTGTTATGTTCTATATCCCCGCTCCGGACCGCCCCCCATGCCCCCCGCCACTCACCTCACCACCCCGCGCCCCTGGTCCCCGCTCTCCGACGCCGAATGGACCTGCCTCGAACCCTATCTCACCCGCGCCGCCTCCCGCCCGGGCCCGCGCATCGCCGACCTCCGCGCCCGCATGGACGCCATCTTCCGTATTGCCGCCACCAACGACCCCTGGCGCCTGCTCCCTGCCGAATACGGCCGCCCCGACACCATCTCCCGCTTCTTCCGCCGCCTGACGCATGAAGGCCTCTGGCAGCGCCTGCTCGCCGCCCTTGCCGAGCGCTCCATCCCCGATCACCTCCGCGCCCTCGAACACTGGATCTGCCGCGCCTGCCGCCGCGCGACCCGCATCCTCGGCCTGCGCTTCATCGTGCTCATTCGCCGTCTCGGCTTCCTCTCCGCCCTGAAGGGACCGCCCCACATGGTCCCGAACCCCGATCTGTCCGAAACGATCCGCCGCTTCCCCCTGGAACTCGCATTCCGGCCGGACATGCAGAAGCGCGGCCGAAACCTCGCCATCCGTGCTCTGATGGCGCTGCATCGGATGTGCGGCGGGGTGAAGCGCATCCCGCGCCGTCTGGCCCCGCCTTGACCGCGGCCCCGCCCCTTGGTCCGATGCCACCCACGGGAAACTCAACCGGAGGAATCGTCATGCGCGCCTGGTCCGTCGTCGAAACCGGCAAGCCGCTCAAGGAACTCGAACTGCCGACGCCGGAACCCACCGGCAAGCAGGTGCTGCTCGAAATCACCCATGCCGGCGTCTGCCATTCCGACCTGCACATCTGGGAAGGCGAGTACGACCTCGGTTCCCGCGGCAAGATGAAGCTGACCGACCGCGGCGTCGTCCTGCCGCTCGCCATGGGCCACGAGATCGTCGGCAAGGTCCTGAAATGGGGCCCCGAGGCCAATTCTGCGGGCCTCAAGGTCGGCGACCACATGATCGTCTTCCCCTGGGTCGGCTGCGGCAAATGCGCCGAATGCCTGGCGGATGAGGACAATATGTGCCGGGTCAAGCCGGCCTCGCTCGGCGTCTATCAGAATGGCGGCTACGCGACCCACGTCGTCGCGCCCGAGCCGCGTCACCTGGTGCCGCTGGGCAATCTGGACCCGTCGCTGGCCGCGACCTACGCCTGTTCCGGCATCACGGTGTTCAGCGCCATCAACAAGGTGATGCCGATGCCGCCGGATGAGCCGATCGTCGTGGTCGGCGCCGGCGGCCTCGGCATGAACGCCATCGCGGTGCTGAAGGCGAAGGGCCACAAGCGCATCGTCGTCGTCGATGTCAGCCAGGCAAAGCTGGACGCCGCGAAGACCGAAGGCGCGTCCGACACCGTCCTCGCCGACGGCCCCGACACCGCGAAGAAGATCATCGACACGGCCGGCGGCGCGGTCGGCGCCATCATCGATCTGGTGAACGGCACCGACACCGCGCGCTTCGCCTTCGATGCCCTGCGCAAGGGCGGCAAGCTGGTGCAGGTCGGCCTCTTCGGCGGCGAGATGAACATCCCGCTGCCGCTGATGCCCATTCGCGCCCTCACCATCCAGGGCAGCTACGTCGGCAATGTGAAGGAGCTGCGGGAACTCGTCGGCATCGCCCAGTCGGGCAAGCTGCCGGCCATCCCCATCACCAACATGCCGCTGAACCAGGCCAATGCCGCGCTGAACCGCCTGAAGGACGGCAAGGTGGTCGGCCGCATCGTACTGACGGCCGACGCGGCGTGAGTAGGAGACCGCCCGCGCCCCTCACAGGGTGGCGCGGGCGGTCACGACAGCCACGGTCCGAAACCGGAGGGGCACCGCCCCTCCGGACGACCCCGACGTTGGGGTCCGACGGGCGTCGCCATGCAACGTCCATGAGTGCCCCTGGTGCCTGGAGGCCCTGGACCGCCATCTGTCGGCGCAGGGCAGGGCGGATCCACAGCGCCCGTCCGGCGCGCTTCGGGCGCAAGTGCGCGTTTCGGCGCCATTCCGTCAGTGGCGCACGGCGCCAGGTCAAGGTTTCCAAAGGCCCTGTGGCCTTTGGTGGGGAGGCCTGGAGGGGCAAAGCCCCTCCAACAGCGCCTTCACCGCAGTGGATACGCCCCGCCCGTCACCGGATCCCGCGCCGGGTCCGCCACCGCGGCGATGGCGTGCCGCGCCCGCTCGCTTTCTTCCGGCGCGCCATGCAGCTGGTCCGGCGGCGCGGCCCCCTCGGGATAGGCCCCCACCACCAGCAACCGCACCCCCGCACCGAGGTTCCTGTGCCCGGTCCCGGCCGGCAGCACCACCACGTCGCCGGCATGCAGATCCACCTGCACCCCGGCCTCGCCACCGAGTTGCACCCGCACCGCGCCGGACACGATGGCGAGCGCCTCATGCGCATTGGAATGGTAGTGGTGCCAGTCGTGGATGCCGTTGCGCCAGGCAGGGCGCCAGCCATGGCTGCGGAACAGGCTCTCGGCGGCTTCGGGCTGGCCCTCGGGTACCGCGCCACGATGCAGGAGCACTGGCAGGCGCGGATTGTTGGGAATGGCACCGCCATCCTGCAGGAAGATCAGCTCGGCACCGTCGGTCCTGTGCTCATGCATGGTCCAGCCTCCTGCTGCGCCCCCGTGTCTTGCCTCAGGATGCCCGAATGCGAAAGGGCCGCCCCTTGCGGGACGGCCCTTCGAAAGACAGGGGAGGGGCAAAGATCAGCGGCGGGCGCTGCGCCGGGTCACTGGCGCCTCGGCCACTTCTTCAAAGCTCTGGGCCGACGCCTGGGCTGTGCCACCGCGCAGCCCGGTACCGGCCAGCATCATGCCGCCGGTCGCGTCGGGCCGGTTGTGAATGAAGCCCTGCACCGCATAGGTGCGTCCGTAATTCTCGTTGCTGTAGCCGACCTGGACGCGCACCTGCGACCAATCGTTGTTCGGCGAGGCGTCGACGACCGACACGCCGCGCATGATGGAACCGCGGCGAATGCCCGGGCCGCCCCAGTTGGCGTGATGGATCAGGATTTCGCGGGAGGAAACGACGCGCTCCACAACCGCGACGTGGCCGGCGCGCATGCCGCCCGAGCCCGGGAAGGCGAGGATGGAACCGACCTCGGGCCGGTTGCCGCGGGCGTAGACGCCCGCCGCGTTGTACCACCACTGCCCGCCATTGCCGCTGATCGCCATGCCCGTCGCCTGGCGCGCATAGGGCACGCAGGAGATACCGCCGCCATAACCGGCGGCATAGCCGCGGCCACCGCCGCGACGGGCCGTGCCCTGGCGTGCAACCGCCACACGGCTCACAACGTTCTGACGCTGGCTGGACCCACGGGCCGTAGCGTTGGCGGTGCTGTGCGCGGTGGGCCGGGAGGCCGTGGGCCGGGCTGTGGAGGCTGTTCGCGTCGCGGGCTTTTGCCGTGCTTCTGGCGCCCTGGCTTCGGCATCATGCGTCGGCAGTCCCAGACCGCCCAACAGGATCGCCAACGCGATCGCCGCCTTCCGTGCCTTCATATGCCCCCTGTGCCCCCTGCTTAGAAACCCCCGGCGGACCTTGCGGCCCGCGTCTGAAATCTGGGGTAACAATGGGTGTCGGGGCCTGCAACCGGGCTCTGGCGTGACCTGCGTCACGCGGCACGATTATGCGATCGCGGGACAGCAAGCCTGGATAGAAGCGGACTAATTTCCTTCGAATGCGGCAGAATTGGGGTCGTGACACAGTGTGGTGGCCCCAAAACAACAACGCCCGACACAATGTGTCGGGCGTTTTTGGTAGAGTCGATGAAACATTTCCTGTGCTTCATCGATTCTATCGCGCGTGGGGCTGCATGCCCGGCACGCGGATCAGCGGCAGGCGGTGACCATGATCTCCACGAGGTGCCGCGGATCGGCCATGTTGGCCTCCACGCAGGCGCGGCAGGGCGCCTGGCCGGCCGGCAGCCACGCGGTCCACAGCTCGTTCATCGCGGCGCGGTCGGTGATGTGCTTCACCCAGATCTGGGCGGTCAGCAGCCGGGTGTTGTCGGTGCCGTTGGCTTCCAGGGCGGCGTCGATCTTCGCCAGGACCTCGGCCGTCTGGCCCTTGATGTCCTTGGAGAGGTCGTCGGCGGTGATGCCCGCGAGATAGACGAAGTTGTGGTACTCGACCGAGGTCGAAAGAATCTGGTTGGTGCCCTGGCGGGTGATCTTGCTCATGCCGGCCGCTCCTTTGCGATGATGCGCCTGTGGCGCGCGCCGCTTCTAGAACAGCTTCCTGGTCGCGGGAATGACCCCGCGGGCGGGATCAGGACGACCGGTGCCGGCCGCCGCAGAGCGGACAGCGCGGCCAGGCCGGCGCCGGCAACGTGTCCTGGATCGCCTCGCAGGCAATGAAGCGCCCGCCGGGATCGCCGCAGTTTCGCCCTGTGCGCGGCGGTTCCGCGACCGGGGAAGCCTGGCTCGCACCGCTTCGCAGCGCGGCGAGCGAAAGCGCGGCGAATGGCAGAAGGCGGCGCGGGAGCATGGGTCCCTCCGGATCCGGCGAAGGAACCCTATCGCCGCGCCGCGCCGACGCGAAGTGACGATCCGTACGCCGTCACGCCACCGCGTAGGTGCTGCCGGACGCGGCGGCGCCGATCATCGCCTCATAGACCGCAACGGAGTGGATCGCGTCCTCGACCGGCAGCGGATAGGCGGGTCCGCCGGCGACGGCCGCGGCGAAGGCGGTGAGTTCCGCGGCCTCGATGTCGGTGGCGGGGAAGACGCGTTCCTCCGGCGTGCCGTCGCGCGTGCAGACGATCAGATTTTCGTGGCCGTGCAGCACCGCCCAGGCATCCGTGCCGAACAGCCCGACGCGCCACATCCGCGGCGCATAGGCAAGGGTCGCGAAATTCGCCGTGGCACCGCTCGCGAAGCGGAACAGCCCCGCCGTGGTGTCGTCGAGCCCATTGTCTATGGCGAGCGCACGCGACTGCACCGTGACCTCGGCGATGCGGCCGGCGAGGTGGATGAACATGTCCACCATGTGGATGCCCATGCCCCCCATGCCGCCGAGCGGGCTCTCCTTTGGATCGGCGCGCCACATGCCGGGCTTGTAGGCGATCGCGCCGGGGCCGCTGAACTGGCCCTCGACATGCAGCAGCGTGCCGAGACGCCCATCGGCAAGCATCGCCTTCATTTCCGCGACCGCGGGCAGGAAGCGACGATTATGGCCGAGCGCCATCACCACGCCCGCGGCGCGGCAGGCCGCGACGGCAGCCACGGCCGAGGCCTTGGTCATGGTGAAGGGCTTCTCGACGAAGACATGCTTGCCGGCCCGCGCCGCAGCCATGACCTGGGCAGCGTGCATGCCGTGCGGGGAGGCGATGGCGACCGCCTGCACCTCGGGATCGGCGAGCACGGCATCGAAATCGGGCAGGATGCGGATGCCCTTCTCGGCGGCCCAGGCGGCGGCGCGTTCCGGCCGGCCGGTGCAGCCGGCGACGAAGCGCAGTCCCGCGTCGTTGCGGCCCTGCACGCTGTTCACCAGGGTCTGGCCCCAGCGGCCCATGCCGATGATGGCGGTGTTCAGCATCTCACGCTCCTTGGGATCCGACTTCGCCATGCCATTGCATGGCGGCATGGGGAAGGGGGGTGTTCAGCGCCCGGAGGCGCCGATGCCGGGACCTTCCAGCGCCTCGGCAATGCGGCCGAGGCGCATCACGCCCCAGACCACCACGAGCAGGGAAAGCGCCACGGCGATCAGCGTCGGCCAGCGCAGGCCGAAGAACTCCCCGCTCGCGCCCAGCATCAGCGCGCCGAGGGCGGGGCAGGCGCGGGTGATGAGCCCCCAGGTGCTCAGCACCCGCCCGCGCATGGATGGGTCGGAGGCGTTCTGCGCCAGCGTCTGCACGCTGATGCCGTGCACCGATCCCGCAGCGCCCATCAGCGCCGCGCAGGCGATGCCGAAGGCGAACCAGCCCGTCGCCGCGAAGCCCGCCGTTGCGAGGGCCAGCATCAGCACGCCATAGACGGCGAGCCTGGTCGTGCCGGCGATCCGCCCGCGCGCCGCGATGGCGAGGCCCGCGATCAGCGCCCCGACCCCGAAGGACGCCGTCAGCAGCGCGAGCGATTCCGCCCCGCGTCCGAAGATGCGCTCGACGAAGGGCGGCAGGATCTCCTGCACGCCACGCAGCAGGATGGCGGACACCGCCGCGAAGCCGAGGATCGGCCCGAGCCCCGGATGGCGCGCCGCGTAGGTCAGGCCCTCGATCATCTCGCCGAACAGGGACCCGGTGGCGGGGTGGCCGCGCCGCGCCTCCGCCGTGATCTTCAGCATCGGCGTGGTGGTGGTCGCGACCAGATAGGCCAGGGCATTGCAGGCGATCGCCGGCCACACCCCGGCAATGGCGATGATCGGCGCGGCGAGCGCCGGACCCACGAAGCGTGCCACGTTGAAGGTCAGCGAGTTCAGCGCCACCGCCGCCGGCAGGTCGGCGCGGGGCACCAGCCCCGGCATCAGCGACTGCCGCGCCGGCTGGGCGAAGGAGGCAGCGGTGCCGCTGACCGTCTCCAGCACCAGCAGCGTGCCGATGCTCATCAGGCCGGTGGCGACCAGGGTCGCGTTCAGCGCCGCGTTCAGCCCGATCACGGTCTGGCTGATCATGGTCATGCGCACCCGGTCGGCGCGGTCGGCCACGGCACCGGCCAGGGGGCTCACCAACACGGCGGGGGCGAGGTCGCAGAAGGCGACGACGCCCACCCAGAACGCGCTGCCGGTCAGTTCCCAGGCGAGCCAGGACACCGCGATGCGGTGCATCCACAGCCCGGTCCAGGCCATGAGCGAGGCCCCGAAGAAGATCTTGGCGTTGCGGTGCGAAAGGGCCCGCGTCAGCGTCGAGAGGGATGCCACGGCGCGGCGTGCCGCGCCGTCAGTTCGTCCTCCGCCCGCGGGTGGTGGTGGATGATGGCGCCGCGTCGACCGGCTGAGGTCCGGCCTGGGCGGAGCGGATGCATTCCCGCACCAGTTCCTCACGCCGCGAACGCTGGTTGTAGGCGTCCGATTGGACGCGCAGCGTGGGGATGTTGTTGGTCGCGTCCGTCATGAACATGGCGTCGTCGTTGCGGACGGCCTGACCGCGGTCGCGGAACAGGACGACGCGCTCCGCTTCGGCTTCGCAGCGCTGGCGCAGGATGCTGTCCTGCCCGGCGCCGGCGGTGGCGGCCCGCAGCGAGCTCGGCGCATCCGCATTGGCGCACGCCCCGAGCAGCAGTGCGGCGAGGACGGTCAGCCGGGGGACGCGAGTCATGGTGCGGAAGCTCCGGAAGGAATCGTGCGCGACAATAGGCGCCTCAACCCCGTTTCGTCGAACCGCGCCGCGGCGTCCAGGGGCATTGCGGCCGCGGCGCGCAGCAGTTCCGGATGCAACTCGATCCCATGCGACGTCATGCTGTAGAGCCCCATCAGCCAGCGCGCCCGCGACATCACCTCGACCAGGGCAAGCAGCCGCAGGCAGAGCGACAGGCCGGCGAGCGTGCCGAGGCCAAGCATGCCGTCCACCGCTTCCGCCCAGCAGGCCGCATCGGCGTCGGCGAGCACCATTTCCTGCGCCGTGCCGTCCTCCCGTCGGAACAGCAGGCGGCGCGGGGGGCCCCAGCGTTCGGCCGTCGCGGCGTCGCGTGCGCGGTCCCACGCGAATTCGAGGTCGCGCGGCGTGACCGGCGGCAGGCTCTCGGGCGATTGGGGAATCGCGTAGGCCAGCACGCCGTCAGGGGCGCGCAGGACCTCGATGGGCGGTGGCATAGGGTCCAGATGGGGCGTTGGCGGCGCGATACCAGCGGTGGGCGTCACTCATCCGGCTCTGGCGAGGCGTGTTCCGCCAGCGCCTGGATCTTGAGCGCCGCGATGCGAAGACCCGCTTCGGTGGGCGAGACGATGCGCAGATGGCGCGCCTGCGTCGGCGGAAGGTCGACGGCGCAGCCCTGTCGCGGGTCGGGGAGCGGCGGGAGGGGGAAGGTCGCGGCATCAGCCTCGTCCTCCTCCATCGCGAGCACGGCGAAGAGGAGCGGCGCGGGAAGGCCTCGGGGCGGTGTGATGACGATGCGCCGGACCGTGCGGATGGCCCCCAGGTCGATCCGGACCGACTGGTTCGGCCAGGGCTGGGTCTCCATGATGCTGCCCGCATGCGCTGCGACGATGCCTCGCAGCGGCTTGCCGGGCCTGCTGGAGGTGAGCGTGTAGGCACACCCCTCGGCCACCTCCGCGAGGGTCTGAGGATCCGCGGGTGGCGTGAAGCGGTGCGCGAGCGTGTCGAGGCTCTTTTGAAGCAGCGTCATCGTCGTGGCGACGGTCTGCGTGCGCTGCGGCAGGCCGTGCGCCAGCATGCCCTCCATCTGCTCCTCGAGCACCTTGATCCGCGATTCGAGGGGGCGCGGGCCGTCGAACCAGGCCTCCCCGAGGATCAGTGGCGGCATGCGGCCCACGCAGCGGCCGATGTCGAGGGGATGCGGCAGGGCCGGGGGAATGAGAGGGGCCCGGAGCCGATCGCGGCGGAGGAAGGTCACTTCGAGCACATGGGGCATGTCGATGCGCGTGCCGGCGATGCGGTAGGCGCCTCCGGCATTGTTCGGATGCACGTGCACCGCGACGAAATGGGCGGCGAGGCGGTCCAGCATGGGCCCGATCGCCGTCCCCAGGATGGCGGCATCCCGGATGCTGCCGAGGCCGTGCAGTTCCAGCACGATGATGCGGAACCGCTGCAGCGTGCGGTCCGAGACGGCGAGGAGGTTGCGGTATTCCGCCCCCTCGATATCCATCTGAAGCAGCAGGTCGCCCTGCGGTTCGAGCCCGTCGACCCAGTCGTCGAGGGTGATGGCGTCGTCGCGCCGCGTGACATCCAGCCACTTCTTGAGGAAAGTCTGGCGACCCTCGCGCAGCGGTGTGCGGAACGTCTCGATATCGCACGAGAAGTCGCACATGTGGCAGGCGATGCCGTGCTGGTCGACCAGCATATCCTCGAAGGTCTTGAGGTTGTTGACGCCGGGCGAAAAGCAGGCGGCGATTCCATCGAGGTCGTCGGGCAGGAGATAGGTGCCATCGCGCCCGTCACCGATGCGGATCATGGGGCTTGGGCTGGGTTGCGGGCGCAGTTGCCCGAAGGCGCGCAGCATGGCGTCGCGCGGGGAGGGGCCCTGGACGGTGTCCGGGATCGGTATTCCGAAGAAGCGTCGCATCAGATCCATCCCCCTGCCGGCATCCCGGGAGCAGCCAATGTCGAATGCCCGAGCTTTGGCGGCAGTCCCGGCCCCTCGCCGCGGGCCAGGCGGAAGCCTGGCGGCGCGGCGGAGGCACGCATCCTGGCATGACGCGTGGTTTGATACAGGCCCCGGCAGATGACGCTTGCACGGAAATGGCCTGCGTCATGGTCTGGCCTGGCGCATGGCGCCGGCAGGGGGACTTCCCATTGCGTGCGCGTTCGGCATCGGGGAGCTGGTGGGCGCATGCACGTCTGTGCGAGCCCCCTCCTGTCTTGACGCCTTGCCCTCCCGGCGCCGTGATGGTGGCCATGACCGAGACTGCCGATCTGACCGCCACCGAGGCCCTGGCTGCCATCCGCGCCGGGCGCCTGACCACCAACGACTATCTTGAGGCCTGCCTCGACCGCATCGCCGCGCGGGAGGGCACGATCCGCGCCTTCGCCTGGTTCGATGCGGCGACCGTGCGGCGGGCGGCGGTGCCGAACGGGCCGCTCGCTGGAATGCCCATTGGTGTCAAGGATGTGATCGACACGGCTGACATGCCGTCTCAATACGGATCGCCGATCTGGGCGGGGCATCGGCCGCGTTCGGACGCGGCCTGCGTGGCCTCGGCCCGGGCCGCCGGGGCGGTGGTGATCGGCAAGACCGTGACCACGGAATTCGCGACACGGCATCCGGGGCTGACGGCCAATCCGGTGAACCCGAAGCATACGCCGGGCGGGTCGTCCTCGGGCTCAGCCGCCGGTGTAGGGGCGGGGTTCTTCCCGCTCGCCTTCGGGACGCAGACGGCGGGCAGCATCATCCGGCCGGCGGCCTTCTGCGGCGTGGTGGGGTTCAAGCCGTCCTACGGCACGCTGCACCGGGCGGGGATGAAGGTGATGAGCGAGGCGCTCGACACCATCGGCGTCATGGCACGCAGCACGGCGGATTGCGCGCTGGCGATGGGGGCGATGAGCGGGCTCGACTACGGCGAACCCACTGTGAAGGCGCCGCGCGCGCCGCGGCTGGCGCTGGTCATGGGACCGACCGCCGACCAGGCCGCGCCTGAAACGCTCGCGCTGTTCGAGCGCGTGGCGGAGGCCTGCCGCAAGGCCGGCGCAACCGTGACGCCCATCGTGCTGCCGGAGACCGTCACGGCCGCCTATGAGGCGCACGCCTACGTCATGAACATGGAATCCGCCGAGGCGCTGGGCTGGGAGATGGCGCATGCGCGCGCCCAGCTCTCGCCGACGCTGCGGGAGCGGATGGAATGGGGCGCCGCCCAGCCGCGCGCGAAGCTGGTCGAGGGCCGCGCCGCCTTCGCCGCCGCCCGTGCGGCGCTGCCCGGCGCGATCGAAGGCTTCGACGCGGTGCTGTGTCCCTCGGCCCCCGGCGAGGCGCCGGAAGGATTGGGCTGGACCGGCGATCCGGCCTTCAACAGCCTGTGGACGCTGTTGCACGGGCCGTGCGTGACGGTGCCGGCGGGGTTCGGGCCGAAAGGGCTGCCGCTCGGCGTGCAGCTCGTGGGTCGTATCGGGGATGACGCCGCGACACTGTCCTGGGCGGAGTGGGTGCGCGCTGCGGTCGGTTGATCATCGCGTGCTGTTGCCGTTGGAGAGGAGCTCTGCCCCTCTCCAAACCTCACCCCGCCAAAGGCCGAAAGGCCTCTGGACACCTTGAGTTGGAGCCGGGCACGAAAGTCCGGCCGACATGGTGAACGATGCGTGGGGCACAGCGCCGAGAGGAAGCCTGGCGCCGCGCCCTTTGTGCCTTCGGACGCCGTGAGACTCAGCCCTGCCCAATATCAAGTATTGGTTTCCAAAGGCCTTTCGGCCTTTGTTGGGGAGGGGTCCGGGGAGGGGCAAGGCCCCTCTCCGGTTCCGTCATCACCGCGAAAGGACCGCGGTTCCGGGTCACCCCACCTTCACCATCCCCGGCAGCGTCTTCAGCGCATCCGTGGTGTCGAAGTCCCGCAGCACGGCGTCGTCGGCCATCTCGACCTCGACCATGCGGTCCGCGTGCTTGCCGACCAGGTGCCGGGCGCCGACATCGCCGGTGATGGACAGCATCTCCGGCAGGAATTCCCGCGCCCACAGCATCGGGTTGCCCTGCTTGCCGCGGAAGGTCGGCATGACGATGGCGCGGCCTTCCTCGGGATCGAAGGCGGCGATCAGCCGGTCGAGCGTCGGGCCGGAGACCAGCGGCATGTCGCCCAGGCAGATCAGCACGCCCTCCGCATCCGGGGGCACCGCGGCGAGGCCGGCCTTCAGGGACGCGGACAGCCCCTCGGCATAGTCCTCGGCGTGGGTCTGGAGCACGGGGCGGGTGCTTAGAGCCTCATGCACGCGGTCGCTCTCGTGGCCAGTCACGACCACGATCGGGCGCGCCTGGCTGGCGAGGACGTTGTCCACCACCCGCGCGACCATCGGCAGGCCGCTGGTGTCGGCAACGAGCAGCTTGTTCAGCGGCGCCATGCGACGGGACCGCCCGGCGGCGAGGACGACCGCCGCCACCTTGCGAGCCTTGCGCGGCGCGCGGGGCGGCGGCGGGGTGCGCGGGGCGTGTTCGCGGGGCAGGGGACGGACCTCGATTTCCTTCAGCAACCCGCCCACGCCCATCGCCATCACGTCGCGGGATGTGACGGCAACGCCAGCGAACAGGCGCTGGAGCACCCAGTCGAAGCCGTTCAGCTTGGGGCTGCGGGCACAGCCAGGCAGGACCATGGCGGGCGTATCCCCGACACGCCCGAGGCACAGCAGGTTCCCCGGATCGACCGGCATGCCGAAATGCTCGATCACGCCGCCGGCGCGCACGATGGCGGCCGGGCCGATGTCGCGCCGGTCCACCACGGCCGAGGCACCGGCGACCAGCAGGATCTCGGCGCCGGCGCGCTTCAGGCGCATCAGGGCCTCGGCGGTTGGCATCTCCTCATGGCGGACACGCTCGACCGGCAGCAGCGTGCCCTGCAGGGCATCGACGCGGGCGCCGGTCGCCTCGACCGCCCCTTCCATCACGCTTTCCTTGATGCCCGGCAGCTCGGTCAGCACCAGGCCGACCTTGAGCGGGCGGAAGGGATGCAGTGCGAAGGGCGTGCCGCCGCGCCGCGCCATGGCCTCGGTCACCGCCAGCACGGCACCGGGCACGGCGAAGGGGATGATCTTGATGGTGGCCAGCATCTCCTTCGCGGAGACCATGCTGTAGTTGGGCAGGGTCGCGATGGTGACGCTCTCGTCCACGGCGTTGATGGCGTCGATGCGCTTGGCGTCCAGCACCAGCAGGCCGGCGGTCTCGGCAAGCAGGTTCACCCGCCCGGTCGCGGCGCGGGACTTCGCGACATGCGGCGCGAGCAGCGCCAGGGCGAGGCGCTCGGCCGCCTCATCCTCCGGCACGTCGCCGGCTTCGAGGCGGGCAGCGATGACCTCGCGGCGTCCGGATTCACGAATGGCGGTGATCGCACCCTCGTCCAGCACCGTGCCCTTCTTGATGACGCGGCCGGTCAGGCGCAGGGAATGGGCGAGGACCGCGCCCTTGGCCTCCTCCAGCGGGGTGGGGCCGAAGATCACGCGGGCACCGCGGGGGCCGGCACCGGGCGCGGGGCACCGAGCGTGGCGCCACGGCGCGCCGCGACGATCTCGGCCATGATGGACAGGGCGATCTCAGGCGCCGTCACGGCTTCGATGTCCAGGCCGACCGGGGCATGGATGCGCGCGATCGCCGCGTCGCCATGGCCGAGATCCTTCAGCCGCCCGACGCGCCTGGCATGCGTCCGCCGGCTGCCGAGCGCGCCGATGTAGAAGGCCGGGCTGTTCAGCGCGGCATCGAGCGCCGGATCGTCGAGCTTCGGGTCATGGGTCAGCGTCACCACGGCCGAGCGGGCATCCGGCTTGAGGACGGCCATGGCCTCGTCCGGCCAGTCGGTGTTGAGGCTGACGCCGGGCAGGCGCTCGCTGGTGGCGAAGGCGCGGCGCGGATCGACCACGATCATCTGGAAGCCCAGCGGATCGGCCATAGGCGCCATGGCCTGGGCGATGTGCACGGCCCCCACCACGATGATGCGCAGCGGCGGGTTGTGGGGGTGGATGAACCAGGTCTCGCCGTCGAGCGTGACGTTGGTCGCTTCCTCGCTGCCCAGGGCCGCGCGGGCGGCCTCGGCCAAGGCGGCGGGCACATCTTCCTGCGGCCAGAGATGTTGCATGCCATCAGTCAGGCGCGTCAGCAGCACGACCGGGCGCTGCGCGGCCCGTTCCTCCTGCAGGCGGGCGAGGACATCCGCCTTCACGACAGCGGCTCCACGAAGACCTTCACCTTGCCGCCGCAGGACAGGCCGACTTCCCAGGCCCGTTCGTCGGAAACACCGAAATCCAGGAGCTGCGGCGTGCCGGTGGCCATGGCCTGCTTCGCGGCGTCGGCGACCGCGCCCTCGATGCAGCCGCCGGAGACCGAGCCGGCGAGCCGGCCCGATGCGGTGACGGCCAAGCGTGACCCCGCTGGTCGCGGCGAACTGCCCCAGGTCTCGACCACGGTCGCGATCGCGACCTTCTCTCCCTCCGCGCGCCAGGCGGCGGCGGTGGCGAGGATATCCTCGGAATGCGTGGTGTCGGTCGTCATGCCGCCATCCTCCCGCGATGCGCGGCGCGGCGATCGGAAAGCGTCGCCACCAACTCGCGCAGGCTGTTGAGACTATGCACCGGGCGGAACTCGTCCACATGGGGCAGCATCGCTCGGATGCCTTGGGATTTGGGCTGGAACCCCTCGAAGCGCAACAGCGGGTTCAGCCAGATCAGCCGCCGGCACGATCCGCGCAGCCGTTCCGTGGCCTCGGCGAGCCCCGCCGCGCCCTCGCGGTCGAGGCCGTCGGTGATCAGCAGGACCACCGCCCCCTGGCCCAGCACGCGGCGGGACCACAGGCGGTTGAACAGCGCGAGGCTCTCCCCGATCCGCGTCCCGCCCGACCAGTCGGGCACGATGTGGGCAATCGTCTCGAAGGCGACTTCGGGGTCACGGTGGCGCAGCTGCCGCGTGATGTTGGTCAGCCGCGTGCCGAACAGGAAGGTGTGCACGCGGTCGCGGTCATTCGCCACGGCATGCAGGAAATGCAGCAGGATCTGCGCATAGCGCGCCATGCTGCCGCTGATGTCGCAGAGCACGACCAGCGGCGGCGGCCGCGTCACCCGCCGCCGGCGCGACAGTTCCAGGATCTCGCCCCCGCTACGCAAGCTCTGCCGCACCGTGGCACGCAGGTCCGCCATCGGCCCCAGCGGGTCGGGGCGGAAGCGGCGGGTGCGCTGCTCGTCCAGAGGCAGGGTCAAGCGCCTGATCTCGCGCTTTGCCTCGGCGATCTGGGCGGCCGACATGGCCTCGAAGTCCATGGATTGCAGGCGTTCGCGCTCGCTGACCGAAAAGGTCATCTCGTGCTGCGGGGGCTCCTCGACCGGCTTGGGCGGCTTCGGCTTATCGGCCTGCATCGCCTCCGCGAGGCGGCGGGAGGCGGGCGGCGCCTTCTCCTGCGGCGTCTTGTTCGCCTCCATCAGCGCCATGGCGGCGGCGTGGGCCGCAGCCTCCGGATCGCGCCAGAAAAGCTGGAAGGCCTGGTCGAAGATCTCGAAATGCTCGCGGCGATGGACCATGACAGCGCGCAGGGCGGCATGGACCTGGCGGCGGTCCGCGATGTCGATCTCGGTCAGGGCCTCGAGGCCGGCGATCGCCTCGCCGGGGCCGAGCGGCAGCCCGGTCCGGCGCAGCAGGCGGGTGAAGGCGAGCAGATTGTCGGCAAGATGACCCGACGGTGCCGGCACCCCCGCGGGGGCCATCAGACGCGTCGGATCGTGGTCGAGGATCATGAAGCACGGCCGTTGTGGGTCGCTGAGTATATCGGGTTTCGCGCCGCTCCCCAAAACGCGCTTGCGCTTACGTGATGGTGCAGCGCCGAAACCCGCCCTTCGCCGTCGCGTTACCGGCCGGACAGCATCTCACGAGGAGGGAGCCATGTCGCCGACCGGACCGGGATCGCATCGCCCCCTGTGGGCTACGGGGTGCAGCCGATGAGGCTGCGGCGCCGTCATCTGGCGCTGCTCGCCGGGGCCGCTGCCGCGGTGCCGGCCCGCGCGGCCGCGCCACAGCCAGGCCCCCCACAGCCAGGCCCCGGGGCCACGGCCTTCGAGGGCGGGACCGTTGCGGCCATCGCCCGGGACCGCGCCGGCAAGCCGCCACGAAACCTGCGCGCGACCTTGCCGCGCATGCTCGACCAGATGGATTACGATGCCTGGCGCGGCATCCGCTTCCGGCCCGACCAGGCCCTGTGGCGGGATACCGGGCTCGGCTTCCAGGTGCAGCCGCATCACCTCGGTTTCCTGTTCAAGGACAGGGTGGATCTGTTCGAGGTCACGGAAGGCCGCGCCATCCCGCTGCGCTACGACCCCGCGCAGTTCACCTTCGATGGCCCCGCGCCGCCCGCCGATATGGGCGATATCGGCTTCGCCGGCTTCCGCATCACCCATCCGCTGAACCGGCCGGACCATTTCGACGAGATCTGCGCCTTCCTCGGTGCGAGCTATTTCCGCGCCCTGGGGCGGGGGCATGTCTATGGGATCTCCGCGCGGGGGCTCGCCATCCGCACCGCAAGCCCGCAGGGGGAGGAATTCCCCTCCTTCACGGCCTTCTGGATCGAGAAGCCGGCCGCCGGTGCGCGCAGCATCACCGTCCATGCGCTGCTGGAATCGCAGTCCCTGACCGGCGCCTACCGCTTCGTCATCGCGCCCGGTGCGGGCACGGTCATGGAGGTGGAAGCCGAGTTGTTTCCGCGCACCGACGTCGCGGGCATCGGCATCGCGCCGGGGACCAGCATGTTTCTCTTCGGCCCCGGCTATCGCGGCGGCATCAGCGATTTCCGTCCCGCCGTGCACGATTCCGACGGGCTGCTGATGCGCAATGGCCGCGACGAGCAGATCTGGCGCGCCCTGTGCAACCCGAAGCGGCTTCAGGTCAGCGGCTTCCAGGACACTGCTCCGCGCGGCTTCGGGCTGATGCAACGCGCCCGCGCCTTCGCCGACTACCAGGACCTCGAGGCGCACTACCAGCGCCGCCCGGGCCTTTGGGTCGAGCCCATGGACGAATGGGGCGCGGGCGAGGTGCAACTCGTCGAAATCCCGACGCCGAGCGAGATCCACGACAACATCGTCGCCGCCTGGGTGCCGAAGGACGGTCTGAAGGCTGGCGAATCCCGGCGCATCCGCTACCGGCTGCACTGGGTTTCGGAAGCGCCGCAGCCCGGCGATCTGCTGCGCTTCGCGGCGACGCGCAGCGGGGCCGGGGGCAAGGAGGGCACGGTGCGCTTCGTGCTCGACACCACCCCGGTGCAGGGCCGCGTCGATGCGCTGCCGCCCGCCGATGTCACAGCGAGCGCCGGAACGGTGTCCAACATCGTGGTGCAATCCAACCCGGAAACCGGTGGGCTGCGCCTGTCCTTCGAACTGGAACCAGCGGGCAGCCGTCCGTGCGAGCTGCGCGCCGTGCTCGGCGCGGCGACCGCGCCCGTCTCCGAGAGCTGGACCTTCCGATGGACGGGTTGAACCTCGCCCCGGCGCTGCTGCCGCAGGAAGCGCCGGTCGCCATGCCGGTGCGTCCGCTCGCCGAAGCCCCACGCCGATGGCTCCGCGCGCCCGCTTCCCCGCCCGGGACGATGGTCGCGCGGCTGTTCGTCTTCGGCCTGGCCGCACTGGTCATCGCCGGCGCGTCCACGGAGATGTGGCGCGTGCTGGGGCTGGCGCGCTGGACGGTGTCGGGCGTGCTGATGACCGGGCTGTTCGGGGTGCTGCTCGCACCGATCGCGTTGTCCTTCTCGACCGCGTTGCTCGGCTTCCTCGTGCTTCTGCGGCGGGAGCCCGCGGCGCCGGCGCATCTAAACGTGGACGGCCGGACCGCCCTGCTGATGCCGGTCTGCAACGAGGATGTGGAGGAGGTTACCGCGCTCCTCGCGACCATGCGGCGGGAGATGCATGCGCGTGGCGCCGACGACGATTTCGACATCTTCGTCCTGAGCGACAGCCGCGATCGGGCGCTGGCGGTGGCCGAGTGCAAGGCCGTGCTGCGCCTGCGCCAGGCGCCGGGCTGCCGCGTCTTCTACCGCAACCGGGATGAGAATTCCGGCCGCAAGGCGGGCAACATCGCCGAATGGGTACGCCGTTTCGGCGCGGCCTATGAGGCCTTCATCATCCTCGACGCCGACAGCCTGATGCGCGTCGCGACCATGCGTCACCTGGTCGCCGCGATGCGCGCCGATCCCCAGGCGGGGCTGATCCAGACCGTGCCGGTGCTGACCGGCGGGCAGACGATTTTCGCCCGGCTGCAGGAATTCGCCTCCCGCGTCTATGGGCCGATCCTCGCGGCGGGGGCGGCGACCTGGCATGGCGCGGATGGCAACTACTGGGGCCACAACGCGATCATCCGCACCCGTGCCTTCGCCGAGACCTGCGGACTGCCGAGCCTGCCCGGCCGCAAGCCCTTCGGCGGGGATATCATGAGCCACGATTTCGTCGAGGCCGCGCTGCTGCGCCGCGCCGGCTGGGCGGTGCGCATGCTGCCGCGCCTGGGCGGCAGCTTCGAGGGCGGCCCGCCGACGCTGCCCGACCTCGATGCCCGTGACCGGCGCTGGTGCCAGGGCAATCTGCAGCATGCCGCGGTGATCGGGGCACCCGGGCTGCATCCGCTGTCCCGCCTGCACATGGCGATCGGGATCGGATCCTACGCTGCGGCGCTGCTGTGGCTGGTCTTCCTTATCCTCGGCATCGTCGCGGCGCTGCAGGCGCGCTTCCTCAACCCGACCTATTTCCCCGAGACGCAGGTGCTGTTCCCGCAATGGCCGGTGGTGGATGCGGAGCGCGCGGTGTGGGTCTTCGCCGCGACGCTGCTGCTGCTGCTGACGCCGAAGCTGCTCGGGGTGCTGTCGACGGCGCTGTCCCGGCAGCGGCCGCGGAGCCTGGCCGCCTGGGGGCGGCTGCTCGGCGGGGCAGTGGTGGAGATGCTCGTCTCGGCCCTGATCTCCCCGGCGACCATGGTCCGCCAGGCGGGCCATGTGATGTCGGTGCTGGTCGGCCGGGATTCGGGGTGGAAGTCGCAATGCCGCGACGCCGCGGTCCTGCCCTTCTCCGAGGCGCTGCGCTTCGCCCGGGCGGGCGTCGTGCTGGGGCTTCTCCTGCTCGCCGCCGCGCTGGCGGTGGATCCGGGACTGGCGGCCTGGATGTCGCCAGTGATCGTCGGGTTGCTGCTGTCGCCGCCGCTGATCTGGGCGACGGCGCAGCCGATGGTCAGCCGGCGACCTCGCTGATCAGCCGCGCCGCTTCGGCACCGCGTAGCTTGGCGATGTCGTCCTGGTATTTCAGCAGCACGCCCAGCGTCTCATCGACGGCGCCGGGTTCCAGGGCCTTGGCGTCAAGGGCCGAGAGGGCCTGCGCCCAATCGATCGTCTCGGCCACGCCGGGCAGCTTGAAGTAGTCTCCCTCGCGGACCTTCTGCACGAAGGCGACGATCTGCGCGGATAGCTTCTCGGGCAGGCCCGGGGCGCGCAGGTGCAGGATCGCCCGCTCCCGCCCCGCATCGGGGTAATCCACCCAATGATACAGGCAGCGCCGGCGCACCGCGTCATGCACCTCCCGCGTCCGGTTGGAGGTGATGATCACGACCGGCGGCGTGATCGCCTTCACCGTGCCGAGCTCGGGGATGCTGATCTGGAAATCCGCCAGGATCTCCAGCAGGAAGGCCTCGAAGGGCTCATCCGCTCGGTCCAGCTCGTCGATCAGCAGGACGGAGGGCTCGCCCTCCAGCGCCTGGAGCAACGGGCGGGATTGCAGGAACTTGCGGTCGTAGATGCCGCGCTCGATCGCCTCCCGATCCGTCTCGCCGGAGGCCTCGGCCAAGCGGATGGCCATGAGCTGCCGCGCATGGTTCCACTCATAGGCCGCCGAGGAAATGTCGAGCCCGTCATAGCATTGCAGCCGGACCAGGTGCCGCGGCAGCATCTTCGCGAGCACCTTGGCGATCTCGGTCTTGCCGGTGCCGGGCTCGCCCTCGAGGAAGAGCGGGCGGCCCATGCGCAGCGCGAGATGCACCGTGGTCGCCAGCGCGCGGTCGGCGACATAGCCGCCGGCTGCGAGCAGCGCCTGGGTCTCTTCCACTGAACCCGGCAGGGTCACAGGAACATCAGCGCCAGGATGACCAGCCAGACCACTCCGCCGGCCCAGGCGAGCAGCGGAATGCCGAGCGGCGCTTCCGGTAGCAGGTCGAAGATCGAAATCCCGGCCGGCGCGGTGACCGGCGCACGCGGCGCGGCCGGGGCGGGCGCAGCAGCCGCCGCGGCGACGGGCTCGCCGGCCGGGGCCGGGGCAGGGGCCTCGACCGGGGGCGGCGGGGCGACGGCCGCGGCGAAGCGGTCGAAGAACTGGTCGGACATCTGCTTGGCCGTGCTGTCGATCAGCCGGGCGCCGAGCTGCGCCATCTTGCCGCCGACCTGGGCCTTCACGGCGTATTTCAGCAGCGTCTCGTCCGCGCTGATTTCCTCCAGCGCCACATCCGCCCCGCCCTTGGCGAAGCCCATGGCGCCGCCGTTCCCTTCGCCGGTGATGGTGTAGGACACCGGGGCGTTGATGTTCTCCAGCTTCACCTTGCCGCCGAACTTCGCGGCCATGGGACCGATCTTGATCGAGACCTTGGCCTCGAAGGCATCCTCGGCCGTGCGGGTCACGGATTCGCAGCCGGGGATCGCGGCACGCAGCATCTCGGGGTCGTTCAGAGCATCCCAGACGCGCTGGCGCGGCGCCTGGATGCGGCGCTCGCCGCTCATATCCATGGGGTGTTCTCCTGTGTGCTGGTCAAACTAGGGCGGGGGGCGGGGGTGGAAAAGGGGTCGCCCCCCTTGTGGCATCGGCGTGCGTCCTGCAAGGACGGTCGGGGACCGCCCCGGCGGCCCCGCGGAGAAGGAGGTAGGATGCGACTGGCCCGCGCCATGTCCGCCGCCACGATACCCGCCCTGGCGGCTGCCGCGCTGGCCATTCTGCCCGCGACACCGGCCGCCGCGGCCGAGGTCTCGGGGGCGGAACTGTCGGTGTTTTGGGGCATACCCTTTGTGGGCATGCTGCTGTCGATCGCCCTGATGCCCCTGCTGGCCGGGCATATCTGGCATCATCACTACGGGAAGATATCAGCCGGCTGGGCGGCCCTGCTGGTGCTGCCCTTCGCCATCGCCTTCGGCCCCGAGGTCGCGGCCGGCGAAGTCTGGCACATCATGTTGCAGGAATACATTCCCTTCATTGCCCTGCTGCTGGCGCTCTACGTCACCGGCGGCGGGGTATTGCTGAAGGGGACCCTGGTCGGCACGCCGCTGGTCAATGTCGCGCTGTTGGCACTCGGGACGGTCATCGCCTCGATCATGGGAACGACCGGGGCGTCGATGCTGCTGATCCGGCCCGTGCTGCGGGCCAATGCCTTCCGGCGGCGCAAGACGCATACCTTCGTCTTCTTCATCTTCCTGGTCAGCAACATCGGGGGCTCGCTGACCCCGCTCGGCGATCCGCCGCTCTATCTCGGCTTCCTCAAGGGCGTGTCCTTCTTCTGGACCACGACGCATCTGTTCAGCGAGTTCCTGTTCTGCGCCGTGCTGCTGCTTGCTGCCTACTATGTGCTGGACGTCATGGCCTGGGCCCGGGAGAAGGCCGCGATCCCCGATACCGGCGCGAAGGAGCCGCTGCGCCTCGAAGGCCTGGTGAACCTCGCCCTGATCGGCGTGGTGGTGGTCATGGTCCTTGTCCAGGGCGCCTGGCAGCCCGGCGAGGTCAGCCTTTTCGGCCAGCATATCGGGGCCGAAAGGCTGCTCGGGGTGGTCGTCTTCGTCGCCGTTGCCTTCGTCTCCATGCGCCTGACACCGGTCGCGTTGCGCGAGGCGAACGGATTCGCCTGGGGCGCCATCCTTGAAGTGGCCAAGCTGTTCGCCGCCATCTTCGTCACCATGTCGCCGGTGCTCGCCATCCTGCGGGCGGGGGAGGCGGGGGCTGCGGCGCCGCTGGTCGCGCTGACCTCCGGGCCGCATGGGGAGCCGATCCCCTGGGTCTATTTCTGGCTGAGCGGCGCGTTGTCCTCCTTCCTCGACAACGCGCCGACCTACCTGGTCTTCTTCAACCTGGCCGGCGGCGATCCCATCCACCTGATGACCGAGGGCGCGCTGACCCTCGCCGCGATATCCTGCGGGGCGGTGTTCATGGGCGCCAATTCCTACATCGGCAATGCGCCGAACTTCATGGTCAAGGCGATCGTCGAGGAGAATGGGGAGCGCATGCCCTCCTTCTTCGGCTATTGCGCCTGGGCTTTGGTCTTCCTGGTCCCGCTCTTTATCCTCGTCACCCTGATCTTCTTCTGAGGAGCGCCTGATGCCCTACGTCATCGCCGACGACATTCCGGACGAACCGGCCGGCGTCCGTTTCCGCCGCTTGCTCGACCGGCCGGAGATCCTGCAACTGCCGGGCGCCCATCTTGGCATCGCCGCGCTGCTCGCCAAGAAGCAGGGCTTCCCCGGGCTCTACATGTCGGGCGCGGCGATGTCCGCGACCATGGGCCTGCCCGACCTCGGCATGATCACCGTGGACGACGTCGCCTGGCACATCCGACAGGTGGTACGCGCTTCCGCCCTGCCGGTGCTGGTCGATGGCGACACCGGCTATGGCGAGGCGCTCAACGTCATGCACATGGTCCGCAGCTTCGAGGAAGCGGGCGCGGCTGCCGTGCATCTGGAAGACCAGCTGTTGCCCAAGAAGTGCGGGCATCTGAACGACAAGAAGCTTGCCGCCGCCGAGGACATGGCCGCCAAGGTTGCCGCCGCGCGCAAGGCCCGCAAGCACCTCTACATCATCGCCCGCACCGATGCGGCGGCGTCCGAGGGCATGGACGGCGCCGTGGCGCGCGCGAAGCTGTATCTGGAAGCCGGCGCCGACGCGATCTTCCCTGAAGCGCTGAACACCCGAGAGATGTTCGTCGAATTCGCGAAGCGCATGCCCGGCGTGAAGTTGCTCGCCAACATGACCGAATTCGGCCGCACCCCCTTCTTCACCGCCGCCGAGTTCCAGGAGATGGGCTATGCGATGGTGATCTGGCCGGTGAGCCATCTGCGCGTCGCCGCGCGCGGGATGGAGGAGCTCTATGCCGCCATCGCCCGCGACGGCGGGACGCAGAAGATGGTCGAGCGGATGCAGACCCGGGCGCAGCTCTACGAGACCATTCACTACCAGGAATACGAGGCGCTCGACGCGACGCTGGTGAAGACCATCGTCCCCGAGGGCATGCCCCAGCGCTGAACGTCTGGGCGGAAATGCGCCGCCTCGCGCATTTCCGCCTGCGGCCTCGCCAGGCTGGCCAATGTCAGACGTAAAATATGCGTCAGATCACTGACGTTTCGTTGATTAGATGAAATCTTAGCGGCTCAATTCCGGTGCGGGGAAACCGGACGGGGGGAGGAGTCGCTGCCTGCCGCCGGCCCCCGCAGCTTTCGGCGAAAGGTCTCATCATGCGCGCATTCCTCCTCGCAACAGCAGCCGTGATCGGCGTCAGCGGAGCCGCCTCGGCCCAGCATGTCAGCGGCCTCTACATCTCGGGTGGGGCCATGCTGAACTTCCTGCAGGACAGCAACCTCTCGCTGAGTCCCGGCTTGGCCAACAGCCAGGCGCTGACCGGCATGGGGAGTAGCGGCAACATCTCCTACAATGTCGGCTATGGCGGAGCGCTTGCCCTCGGCTACGGCTTCGGCAACGGCCTGCGCGCCGAATTCGAAGGCAGCTACCGCTACAACGAAGTGGACGGCATGGCCGGCTTCAACGGCGGCGGCAGCTTCGGGCAGTTCCGCGGCAGCCAGCGGACCTATGGCGTCATGGCCAACCTGCTCTACGAGTTCAATGTCGCCCCCTATTTCCGCCCCTATCTCGGCGCCGGCATCGGTTGGATGTGGACGGAATGGCATTCCGTGCGCGGCACCAACCAGATCGCGCGCATCGGGTCCGACGACACCGACAGCAACTTCGCCTATCAGCTCATCGCCGGCTTCGCGGTGCCCATCAGCGAGCGCTGGGCGCTGACGCTGGACTACCGCTTCATGCAGGTGGTCGATCCGGAACTCGACGGGCTCGCGGCGCGCGTCGTCACGCCCTATGGCACCGCGCGCGGCAAGATCGACACGGAGAGCTTCAACCACTCGATCCTGCTGGGCGTGCGCTACAGCTTCGGCGCGGCGCCGCCGCCCGCGCCGCCGCCGGCGGTCGCCCCGGCGCCGACCCGCACCTTCCTGGTCTTCTTCGACTGGAACAGGGCCGACCTGACCGACCGCGCGCGGCAGATCATCGCCGAGGCCGCGCAGGCCCGCACCCAGCAGCAGGTCACGCGCATCGAGGTGAATGGCTACACGGATACCTCGGGCTCGGCGCAATACAACATGGGCCTGTCGGTCCGCCGCGCGAACGCCGTGGCCGCGGAACTCGTCCGCCTGGGCGTGCCGCGGCAGGAGATCACCGCGCGCGGTTTCGGCGAGACGAACCTGCTGGTCGCAACGCCGGACAATACGCGCGAGCCGCAGAACCGGCGGGTGGAGATCATCCTCCGTTGACGGCCTGGGCGTCGGCCGCCTTGGTCGGACCGACGGCCGCGGATGGAGATTGGAGAGGGGCTCTGCCCCTCTCCAAACCTCACCCTGCCAAAGGCCACAGGGCCTTTGGAAACCGTCACTTGGCATCATGCACGACGGTCAGAACGAGTGCCGAGACCTGCTCTTGCGCGCGAAGGGCGTTTGACGGGTGCAGTCCAACTGCTGCGCCCTGAGCCCCAAAGATTGCGTTCCAAGTACTCCAGGCACTTGGCGGGATGGTTTGGAGGGGCAGCGCCCCTCCAACCCCACAGCTGAGGCATCGGGGTGCCCAGGAAGGCCTTTCGGCCTTCGGCGGGGCATGAAGCACCGCTTCGCGCCGAGAGGGGCAAAGCCGCTCTCGGTTCTGCCGATCAGGAAAAAGCCGCCACCATTCAGGATCATGCCCTCGCCGGGCGCCGCGACCCGGGCTACGCCCGCGCCGAGGTCCCGCCCGCGCCTTCCACCAGCAGGTTCCCCAGCGCGAAGCGGATCGTCTGGTCGTTCGCCACCCGGGGCTGGCCGAGGAAGGTACAGAAATCGGAGATCTGCTGCGGGATCTCGGCCGCCTGGTAGTAGGCGAGAGGCGTCCCGTGCTGCAGGATCGATTCGATAGTGAGGACCATCGCGTCCTCGGAATAGGCGATGCCGTGTTCCTCGGCCTTGCTTCGCAGCAGCACCGCGAATTCGGCGGTGGTCGGCCCATGCACGTGAATCTTGTAGGGCAGGCGGCGCAGGAAGGCCGGGTCCATCAGGTCGCGCGGCGACAGGTTGGTGGAGAAGACCAGCAACTGGTCGAAGGGGATCTGGAAGGATTGCCCGGTGTGCAGCTTCAGGAAGTCGATGCGCCGGTCCATCGGCACGACCCAGCGGTTCAGCAGCGCCTCGGGACGGACGAGCTGGCGGCCGAAATCGTCGATCAGCAGCACGCCGTTCATCGCCTTCACATGCAAGGGGGCTTCGTAGAAGCGGGCATTCTCCTCGAACTTCAGGTCGAGCATGTCGAGGCTGAGCTCGCCGCCCGCCGCGACGAAGGGCCGGCGGCAGGGGATCCAGCGCGGGTCGAACTCGTCGGCGAAGAGGCTCGTCGTGGTCGACCGGCCGCTGCCGGCGCCGAGCCGCCGGTGCACCGACGGATCGAAGACCTTCACGATCTGCCCCGCGACCTCGAAGCAATGCGGGATCAGGACCATGGCTCCGAAGGTCTTGACCATGCGCTCGGCGATCGAGGTCTTGCCATTGCCCGGCGCGCCATAGAGCAGGATCGACCGCCCCGCATTCGCCGCGATGCCGACCTTGGCGAGGAGATCCTGCTCGACCACCAGCGGATGCATGGCATCGGCGACGGCGGCCGCGGTGACGGTCTCGCTCGCGATGGTCTGGCGCCGCACGCGGCGCGCATACTCCTCCAGTGAGACGGGCAGTGGGCCGATATAGGCGCTGTTGGTGAAGGCCTCGACGGCCATGGAGCGGCCGCGTGGCGTGAGATCCACGCGCAACTCACCCGCCACGATGCCGGGCTTGAGTTCGACGATGCCCTGGGCACGCGCCTCCTCGATCAGCACCGTGGCGAGACGGCGGGAGATGGCCAGGGTCTGCGCAATGCTCGCCGTCGATCCCTGGCCGGTGTTGGACAGGAACTTCACCAGCATGTCGAAGACCATTCGGGTGTCGATGCCAAGTTCGCGAATGCCGTCGGGCGGTGGCGGCAGACCCTCCTGCAGGTCGGCGACGGTGGCGGCGTTGAGCAGGCCCATCTCGACCAGCACCTCGCCGAGGGGGCGGCCGGTCCGCGCCTGGCGCTCCAGCGCGTCGTTCACGTCGTGCCGTGACAGCAGTTCGAGGGCGACGATCAGGTCACTGAAGCGCACGGCAGATCTCCTGGTCGCACGACGCGACGCCGGGAGGCGCCCGCGAATCGACGCGGCCGAAGGCTAACCGGCCGCCGCGACCCGGTCCAACACGGGCACGGGGCGGGCCAGGGCCTTGCGCGGCGCCGTGGCCGGACCCAATCCTGATGGGCGCGCCATGCCCCCCATCCTGATCGGCTCCGAAATCTACCGACGCTCCAGCTACGGGCCGAAGCATCCGCTGGCGATCCCGCGCGTCTCGACGATGCTCGACCTGGTCCGCGCGCTCGGCTGGGTGACGCCGGGTCAATACCGTGACAGCCCGATGGCCGCGCCCGAGGAACTGGCCCGCTTCCATGCCCCCGACTACATCGCCGCGCTGCAAAGGGCCGAGGCCACCCAGGCGGTGAGTGCGGAGGACCGGGCGCGCTATCGCCTCGGCGCCGACGGCAATCCGGTCTATCGCGAGATGTTCCGCCGTCCGGCGACCAGCGCCGGCGGGACGATGCTCGCCGCGCGGCTGACGCGCGACGGCGGCATCGTCCATGTCCCGGGCGGCGGCACGCATCATGGGCAGCGCGACAGGGCGAGCGGCTTCTGCTTCGTGAACGATGCGGTGCTCGGCCTGCTAACCTGGCTCGATGCGGGGCTGACGAACCTCCTCTACCTCGACATCGACGCGCATCACGGGGATGGGGTGCAGGACGCATTCCACGACGACCCGCGCGTCTTCACGCTCAGCATCCATGAAGGCGGCCGCTGGCCTTTCACGGGCGACAGCATGGACCGGGCGGGCGGGCATGCCCGCAACATCCCGGTCCCGCCCGGCTTTCATGACAGCGAGATGCTCTGGGTCCTGCACCAGGCGATCCTGCCGCTGATCCACCGCCTGCGGCCCCAGGCCATCATGATCCAATGCGGCGCCGATGGACTGGAGGAGGATCCGCTCGCGCGCCTGTCCCTCTCCAACAATGCGCATCGCGACGTGGTGCGGGCGGTGATGGGTCTCGCGCCACGGCTGATCGTGCTGGGCGGGGGCGGCTACAATCCCTGGTCCGTGGCGCGTTGCTGGGCCGGGATCTGGGGCGTGCTCAACGGCCACGTCATGCCCGGGCGCCTGCCGCCGGACGCCGAGGCCGTGTTGCGCGGCCTGACCTTCTCGCGCGCCGCGGGGCGCCACCCGCCTGAGGCCTGGTTCACCACCCTGGCCGATCCGCCGCGCCCCGGCGTCGTGCGCGCCGTGGTGCGCCGCGCCGCCGAGGACGCGCTGCGGGACCTTCCCACCCCACCACCCCCCATGGCATGAGACACCCCATGATGCATCGCCGTGCCCTGCTGGCCGCCTTCGCCCTGATCCCTGCCGCGCTGCGCGCGCAGCCCGGGGTCGATGCGCCGCAGCCGCGCCTGCCGACGGAGCCGCTGGTCATCGTCACCCGTGACGGGCGGCGCCTGCCGTTCACGGTGGAGATGGCGATCCAGCCCGACCAGCAGATGATCGGCCTGATGTTCCGTCCCGACGTGAAGGCGGATGAGGGGATGCTGTTCGATTGGGGCAGCCCGCGCGAGAGCAGCATGTGGATGCGTAACACCATCGCGCCACTCGACATGGTGTTCATCGCCGCCGACGGGCGGATCCATCGCATTGCCGAGCGCACCGTGCCGCAATCCCTGGCCACGGTGTCGTCCAACGGACCGGTGCGGGCGACGCTGGAACTGAAGGCGGGCGTCACCGAGCAGCTCGACATCCGGCCGGGCGATCGGGTGCTGCAGCGGATCTTCGGCACCGCGCCGTAAGGCGCCGGTCAGCCCGGCCGCTGCGTTCGTGTGGCCTGAGGCGTTTCCGACAGCAGGGCTATTGGGCGGATACCGTGGGCATGACGCGCATGCCCACCTCGGTGGCGCTTTGCGCTGTCAGTTGTTGCGACGGCGTCGCGGCTGCGCTCTCCGCCGGCGCTCGCGGATAGCGGCCTCCGAGCACAATCTCAGCGAAAGAGATATGAAAACACATTCGCGCAAGCGGCGAGATTCTCTGTGTGTCGCGTCACCAAAGGTTTCCAGATTCGCGTTGGAGAGGATATTTTAACTGGATATACAACCACAACGAGTTGATCCTGCCTGTCCCTCCTCCTGAAGGGCGTGTGGGTGAATGAACGTCATCGGGTGTGCAGGCGTGATCTGGACAATCCCTACGGCGTCCGGGAGCGACCATCGCGCTCATCAGCTGGTAGGGAGGATGAAACGCGGGGTTGTACGGCTGTCAGGCCGTGTCGCTCTGCAACCATTGCGGCCTTTGCCTGTTTCCTGGGACACCCATGATTGTGCCTTCATGTCTGGCGCAGACGCGTAGAGGAGAATTCGAGCCATGCGGGGTTTGATCATGAAGGCTCTGCGGGATCTGCCGCATCCCCGCAGGATGCGGTCGATGCCGGTCGAGGCGCGCACGACGCCGGCCGATGCGATGCCGCGGTCGCTGCCCGTGCGGCATCAGGCCGTGGCCAGCCTCTTCGCGGGGACCCAGGTATTGACCCGGGGCGGTGAGGTTCCCGTGGAATCGCTCGACGCCGGTCAGTTCGTGATGAGCCTGGGTGTGGGGGCACATTGGCGCCCGGTGATGCGCGTTGCGCCGCGCCACGTCGATCGGGCCACCGCCCCGGGCCTCGGCGCCGGGGCGCTGACCGAAGCCCCGATCCTGATCCGCGCTGATGCCCTGATGAAGGGCTCGCCGATTCGCGACATCCGTGTCGCCCCCGGGCAGGGTATCTGGCTCGAGGGCAGGGTGGTGCCCGCCTGCCTGCTGGTGAATGGCCTGACCATCCTGCGGGAACGCCGCGATGGCCCGGTCGTCTACCACGACCTGTATATGGAGGAGCCGGCCCTGCTGATCGCCGACGGCACGCTGATCGAAAGTGGGCCGGGCGGTGAGCCGGGCCCTGACGCGGCGCCCCTGTTGCTCGAGGGGGCGGCACTCGACGCGATCCATGAGAGGCTGGAGCAGCGTGCCCGCGCGATGTCGGGGCGCGCCTGAGCGGCGGCTCCGAGGCTCCTCTGCCATCCATCCGCCGCAACACGCGTCAGGTTGCGCCATGCGATGGCCGTCCATGGGCATTCATGCTAGAGCGTGCTCGAAGACGGGGCGTAGCGCAGTCTGGTAGCGCACTTGGTTTGGGACCAAGGGGTCGCTGGTTCGAATCCAGTCGCCCCGATTCGCTGTTCGAGGACCGTAGGCATGTCGCAGCAGAAGGGCCTGGCCCGCATCTACCAGCCGCCGAAATCGGCAATGCAGTCCGGCCGCGCCGGGACGCATGACTGGCTGCTGGAATACGCGCCGTCGGAGGCCAAGGTGCTCGATTCGCTCACCGGTTGGGTCGGTTCGGGGGATACGCGCCGTCAGGTCCATCTGCGCTTCGAGACTCGGGACCAGGCCATCGCTTACGCGGAGGCACAGGGCATTGCCTATGAGGTCGAGGCTCCGGCAGCACCGGCGGCGATGAAACCCAAGGCTTATGCCGACAATTTCCGCTTCGGCCGCTACGAGAACTGGTCGCACTGACGCGGTCGCCGGAAGGCATGGGCGCCCTTAGCTCAGTTGGATAGAGCATCGACCTTCTAAGTCGAATGTCGGGGGTTCGAATCCCTCAGGGCGCGCCAGACCACCCCTCGAGAAATGGCGGATTTCCGCGGGTTTTGGCCCGCTTCGCAGGGAAGGGGATCGGTTCCGTCCCTACAGCGTTCCCCACAGCGGAGGCCGTCCCCGCATTCCGCCGCGCAGATCAAACGCGGTCCCGCTTTCGCAGCATCCGGCGCGCGCTGGTCAGTCGCGGCACATCAAGCCACGCTGGCGAGGGGAGCGAGGGGAGTGTGCCGGGCAGATGGGGGATGACCAGGATCAAGCCGACTTCAAGGTCTTGCAGGACTACTTCGGCCCGATCGCGTTCACTGATGAGGGCCACCGCCGGTTCCAAGGTGACGTTCTTTTCGAGGACGTGCAGCCGCTATCAGGGGTTCGGTGCTCGCGGTTCGAACAGGCCCGGATTGAAGTCCACGGCCGGCACCTGTTTCTGCACTGCGACTTCCAAGGCGGGTTAATCCGGGGAAACCCGCGAGGCGAACTACGGAACTGCACCTTCACTAAAGTGAAGCTCTCCGCGACATTTTCGGAAGCGTTTCAATCCTGCGCTTTCGCTGGCGTCGCGTTCTCCGGGACATTTTCCAAAGGGTTTCAGAACTGCACCTTCGAGCGCTGCACGTTCGGCCATGAGACTTTCTTTCCCGAGGAAGCCCGCATGGAGAACGCAACGGGTCTCGAAACCTGCAAGGGCCTCGATCTGGTCGAGTGCCGGGCGCCTTACCTCCTGGACCGCGACCTCAAGGCTGCGAACTTGGCATGGTGGTGTTGGTGGCCATCGACCTGGGCTTGCCTGCGCGGCGTCGGATCGCTGCCGTTCTTCGGTCTATCGTATGCCGGCGTGCCGCTGCTTCTCGTGATGCTGGCCGGGATCGACTTCTACAACCGGCAGGCCACGGCGCTCGCCACAGCAAATAGCGGCCTCCCTCTGCACCGCATCGCCATTCCGATCGAAACGGTGATGCTGCTGATCTCCGGCATCGCACTGATGGGCGCCTCCACCATCTATGCGCTGGCCTGCCCGGCCAGGATCAAGGAGTTCTCGCTCCAACGCTGGACGGAAGAATTCGGCAAGCAATCGGTGAACTACCTTCCGCTGTCGTGGAGCAAGCCGTGGTGGCGATGGTCCGCGCTGGTGCTCTACGGGATAGGTGGCGCCTCGGCGCTCTATGTCCTCTCGTCCAGGCTCGTCGCGGCGGTCGGGCAACTGGCGCGTAATATGGGCTGACAGCCTCCCCGAAAGCCGTGACGATTTGGGCCCGCGGACGAGCGATGCGACTTTCGTGCTAGGTAGTCACCGGCCGCCAAGGGGAGGCAGGCATGCGTCAGAGCATACAGGCTGCGATCAT
Organism: Roseomonas alba; assembly: GCF_019430885.1. GTDB lineage: Bacteria > Pseudomonadota > Alphaproteobacteria > Acetobacterales > Acetobacteraceae > Neoroseomonas > Neoroseomonas alba. Next base: position 419,100 of record NZ_JAHYBZ010000002.1, read on the forward strand.
GGCGCTCAGCACCGTGGCGTGCGCCGAGGGGCAGGCGCAGGTTCAGCGGCCAGTGCCCCAGCCGGAGGCGCAGGTCGCACCGACCGATGTAAACATCGGGTCCGCGAGTTTCGTCATGACAGGCTGCCGTGACTTCATCGCGCGCCGCCCTGTCAACGCGTATGCCCAGGGCCTATGCGCGGGCAAGGTCGAGACTGTGGCCAGCCTCGTGGCCTGCTTTCCTCCGGAGGCCACAGTCGGGCAGATGATCCGGGTCGTCGCGAGATACATCGACGAACGCCCCGCGCGCCTCCATGAGAACTTCATAGTGCTGGCCCGCGATGCGTTGCAGCAAGCTTGGCCCTGTCGCCGTTGACGTCCCCTGCTTTTGCGCTCGGGCGCATTCTCGGGGTGCAGCGGGGAGTATGAGCAATTCCGCGGTCGAGCCAGGGCAAGGCGGCGCGAGCGTGGCGGAGGGCGGCACCGGGCGCGGCGGTTGCCAGCCGGCGCTGGATGCCGCGGAGGGCAGCACTGTCGCGGCGGATGGCGCGCTGTGGGCCAAGGGCGCCAGCCGAGCGAAAGGTGCGCCCGTCGCGCTGGGCGCTGGGGCAAGGCGGCCGCGCCGGCTCTGCTTGATCTTCTCCCGCTCCTTGCTCCAGGGCGCGACCGACCGCGCCAGGGGTCGGGAAGTCAGCGCGGGAGGGTGCGCCGGGGGTGTGGGGGCAGAGCCCCCGCTTCGACCACGACCGGAGGCCTTTCGTTTGGTAAGAGCCGCGTCCGCCGCGCTGGGCTCCGGGCGCGTTGCGGCTCGATCGGGCACCTGCCTTATAACAGCAGACCTAACTGTGGGGTCCTGTGTGCCCCCATCGAGGATCGCCAGGGCTTCGCGCCAGTAGGGACGGACCCCGCCCTCGGTCATGCCCACCCGGTCCGCCACGGCCGGCTGGGTGATCTTCTCACCGGCCGCCCGCATGGCCCGCATGGCGGCGAGGATCGCGGCCAGGGTGCCGCCCCGCTTCTTCGCTGCGGTCGCATAGGCGCTGTCCGACTGACGCGCCTTGAGTTCCTCCGGGGAAAGCCGCGGCCGGCGCGCCAGCGGTGCGAAAGGCGCCAGCAGGTCCGCTAGTTCATCGAGGGAGTAGAGCCGCGAGGTCAGGACGCCGGCTTCAAGCCGGGGGCAGGTGGGGTTCTTGAACCTCATGTCATTCGGCGAGCGCGCCGGATCGGCGTCGAGGAAGCCGAAGGCGGCGGTCAGCAGCCGTTGGACGTAGCGATACTTCCGCTGGGGCTTTGCCCGGCCGCTGGGGGCGAAGTTCACCGGGTCTTTGAGGATATAGATCAGGTCTGGTGCGTGCAGCCCCCGCGCATCGCCATGGCCGACGGAGACGTTCGGCATCGGCACGCCGGAAGCGCGGATCATCGCCTCAACTTGCGCGGTGCCGGCAGCGAGGGTGTGCTGCGACGAGACGACCAGGACGCCGCGCATTTCCGGCGTGCCCTCGACCATCTCCATGTTCAGCGCCTCGGCCTTGCTGCCGGGGATGAAAAGCCGGTCCGGCTGATGCCCGGCGCGCAGCCGCGAACCGCGCGAGGTCCGGGCGACGAGCAGCCGCATGACGGGGTGCAGGTCCGAGATGAAGCCCAGATAGGTGATGGCTTCTCGGAGCCATTCCGGGTTGCCCAGCACGGTCCCGGCCGGGAAATAGAAGCCATGCGTCAAGCCGTGATGCACGCGGCGCCGGCTGTCCGCGGTCTGCATCGCATGCCGCCCCGCCGCACGCGACTGCGCGGACAGGCGACGATGGGCCAGCAGAGCGTCGGCGCCGTCCGGATCGGCGCGCATGGCGGAGAAGTAGCCGGGCGCGTCCGGGGAGAGGTCCGGCCGCCGGCGCTGGAAGCGGCCTTCCGCGGCTTCCAGTTCGCGCCAAAGCCTATCTCGGCGCGCGGCATCCCTTTCCCGCTGCCGCCGCTTCTTGGCGCGCCTCCGCTGAGAGACGGCCGCATAGTCCGCTGTCCCCGGGGGAAGCGGAGCGGCCGACGCGAGAAGGTGAAGGGCGACCACGGGCCTAGCCCGTCCGCCCCTCCCATCGCTGGGGTCGGATCAGGATCGCCGGCGTGATGCGCTGCGCGAGGTCAGGGCGGGGAGCCATCGGGAACCGTTCCCGGGCCTCTGCCTACCGGATGACGCCTGGAAGACTTCCGCTGCACCCAAATTCAGAGTGCTTGCGTTGGTTCCTTGGCGCTGTATCATCCATGTAGGCTTCGTGCCCGATATTACGCGATATCCGCCCCGTCCCTGCTTCGAACCAGGGGCGGGGCTTCGCGCTTTTGGCGCTCGGCTCCCGCGATACGGGTGATCACTGGCCCAACGTCACCGCGACGCCGGGATGATCCATGGATGCCGCCAGGGTGCCAGAACCTCTCACGGGTGGGCAAGCGCGCCTCCTAAGTCTTTGGCTTTGCTGAGGGGCACCCAGTAAGCATCCGTCGCGCCTGACGGGAGTTATCCACAGAAAAATGTTGCTTGGGCGGTCAGCCGTCCCACATGGTGCGCCGGGCACCATCCCACCCCCGGCGCCCCTGACACCGAGGCCCCGTCCTGCTTCCGGTAGGGCGGGGCTTCGCATTTCGAGGGCAGGCTACAGCACGGCCCGGCGGATCGCCGCCATGTGCCGCGTGGCCGTGGTCTTCGACACGCCAGCTTCCACGGCGATGGCGGCAGCGGTCATGGCCTCACCCGCCCGCCGGACGCGGCGCGCCGCCTGGATCAGCGAAACCGCCGTTTCCGTGCTCGTGAGGCGGGCCTTGGCGCGCCGGCCCTCGACCATGGCGGCGACGTGCTCCGCCCGGGTCAGCCGGCGCCGGCCGCCGGGCAACCGTGCCGTGGCCTTCGCCATCGACGTGCTGGTCCAGTGCCCGCCGCGAGGGGCGCGCAGGCCTTCCGCGTTGGCGACGCGGGCGAGGCTGGCGCAGTCCTCGATGCCGATTTTCTGGCACTCCGCGATGAACCGGGCGAGGCGCGCGGCCCGGTCCTCCGCTTGCTTGATCCGGGCAGCACGGGCAGCGGCGAGCCGGTCGGCGGGCGAGGTCATGGCGAGGGTTCCTTGCTGGCAGGGGCCGGCGCTGCGGCCGGGCGGGAAAGGGCTTGGCGAAGCGTCTCCGGGCCATGGGGCCGCCCATCTGTCCGGACGTGTCCGGCCTTCGCCAGAGCGGCGGCGATATCCCGGAGGGACCGGCGCTGCCCCGTGACGGGGTTTCTGCGCCGGAGGCGGCGGGCCAGGGCCAGGGCTTCGCCGGTCAGGATCGGCTTGCGGCCTTCCACGCGCCGGCCGGCCTGGGCAGACAGGCGATCCCGAGCACCGCGCAGCTTGGCGACGAGCCGGGCCTTCTCAAATTCCGCGAACACGCCGGCCATCTGCCGCATGGCGACCCGGCCAGGATCATCGCTGTTGGTCAGGTCATCCCCGTTGGCGGCCAGGACCCTCACGCCTCGGCGCTGCATCAGCAGCAACCCGAGTTCCTGCACCACGACGCCGCGGGCGAGGCGCGAGGGGTCCTCGACCAGCACCACGCGGACCCCGTTGCCCTCGATGCGGTCCAGCATGGCGGCGAAGCCCGGCCGGTTCTCCAAGGGGTCCGCGCCGGACACGGCGGCGTCGTAGAACTCCGCCACCACATCGAGGCCGGCGCGGTCCGCATAGGCCCGGATGGCGACCCGCTGACGCTCCGCGCTGTCGCCCTCTACGTTCGTCGCGCTGCTGGTCCGGAGGTAGGCGAGGGCCTTCACCCTCTCACCTCTTTTCCGCGTTCCGGCCATGGCTTCTTTCCTGCTCTACCGCAGGAAACTCTGGGGCGACAGCGCACATCTTGTCCACATTTCCGGAGAAAACCGGACAACCTACTGCGGCGGCGCGCCGGTCATGGGCGCCAGCACACGGCGCTGCTCGTCTCGGTAGACATCCTCGGTGATGAGCCCGCGACTGCGAAGGCGTCGCAGTTCTGCTAAGCGCTCGTCGCGATCGTTGGCTGTTGCAGCGACGGGAGCGGGCGGAGCGGCAGGGGCCGCCGTTCCGATAGGCGGAGCCGCCGAGACGATTGCGACACTGAAGGCGCCGCCCTGCTCGACATTTGCAGCCGCATCGAGCGCGGTCCCGACATAGCCGAGCATCATCGCCGGCGCGAACAGGGCACCCCGCGGCGAGACCTCGATCTCGTATCGTCCGCCGGACACTGTCGGAAGCCTTGTCACCCAGCGGCCAGGAACCCCAGGCCCGGAAATGACCACCGTCGTGGTTCCAGCAGGAACCTCCGCCGAGGTTCGCTCCCCACGCCAAAGCGAGCCGGCGCGCTGGTCGTTGATCAGCACCTGAGCCGAGACACCGAGGTACAGCATGGAACTCGTGCGTGCGACGGTGATCCTCGCCATCCCAGCCGGGATCGCCGCATCGGTTGGTGGGACCGGTAGAGTGCGCTCGCCGCCCGACGCGCAAGCAGCAGCCAGGATCGCGACAAATAGAAGGGCAGCGCCACGCTTCATCGTTTCCTCCGACGAAGCCGATACCAGCCGCCTTACCTGACCTTTGCAACAGTCGCTCAGGCGCGTGATGTGACGCGGGCGTGGGGAGCAGCAATTGAAGGCAAGGAAAGCCGCTCAGTCGGCGGGTGCGCCGAGAGGCGGAATTGCAGGGCTGGACGCCGGCGGCCCCCTGGCGAGGGCGTGGCGGGCCTTCTCGTCGCGCCTGGGACGACAGGGGCACCCAGGACCCCGGGGTGCCAGTAGAGCGCCCATCCCGTGCTCCTGTCTGGCCGGAAGCCCTTGGGTTCCGCCGTGTTGCGGCAGACGCAGGGAGGGACCGGAGGACGTGTCCGGACATGGCGGAGGGGGCGCTTCCCCGGGGCGTGTGACCCCTTGCGGCGGGGTCTGTGCCGGCGATGTGCCGGGGAACGACCCGCCGGGCCGCGCTTTCCGCGGCTGCCGTGCCCATGGTGTGCCCTATCGCCTGGAGGCGATGGAGGCGATGGAGGCGAACAGGCGGTCCACGGTCGCCCATACGGGTTCCCCCGGAAGGGCATGCCGGCGCACGAACTCCCGGGCGGCATCCGTCACGTTCAGCAGCCGGCGCGGTGCCTTGGGGTTCCAGGTCCGCAGCGTCGCGAGGGCGAGGCGGACATGCTCCGGGTCTTCCCCGACCAGGGCGGCGAGGTCCGCAAGGGCGAGGTCGGGATGCTGCCGGCGCATCTGCCGCACGCGCTCCGCCTTCTTCAGCGAGAAGGGGATGCCCGGGCGCAAGCGCCGGCTCCGGGGGTTCGGCCGCTTCACGTCCCCGGTCGGCGGTTCGCTCCGGTATTCGGTCATCCCAGGACCCCCCAGCGGGTGGCGATCTCGCGGTTGAGCGCACCGCCGCGGCCGCGCTCCCAGGCCGCCGCCAGCATCGGCGGCGCCTTCGCGGCCTCGGTCGAGAGCAGGGCCGGATGCGGGCGGACGTTTAACCGGGCCAATTCCAGGCGGTCCGCGTCCCACATGCAGGCGATGGTGGGGTCCGCCGACACGCCGCCCTTCTCGTGGCCGGCGCAGGCCTCCATCAGCAGGGCGAGGCGGGCGGAGCCGATCCGCAGCAGGCCCCGGCGGGACAGATCCTTGCAGAAGGCCGCGGCGCGCTCCCCGTGCTGGCCGTCATCCCCTTCGGACAGCCGGCGCGCGTCGTGCAGGAGGGCGAAGACCTCGATCAGCGCCGCATCTGCACCGGGCGTGAGGGCGGCCAGGGCGGCGCCGTTCTCTGCCACGCGGAGCCAGTGGCCCGGCCCATGGACGCCGCCCGGCGGAAGCCGGTATTCCCGCAGCACCGCCCGGACAAGCGCCGGGGTGAACAGGGGTAGGGACGCCATGAGGGCCGGCGCGTTCATCGTGCGGCCCTCCGCATCATCGCCTTCGCCGTCGCCGTGAAGCGGCGCGCGGCCGGGCTGAAGCCATGCAGGCCGGCAGCGACTTCCTCCGCGAAGGTCCGAATTTTCTCCAGGTTCCGATCCGCGGCGTCGGCCATGGCCTCCATCGGCATCTCCACGACCTCCCAAGCCTCGGGGGCGGCATCGAGGATCACTTCGTTGCAGCCCATGTCATCGGAACTGAAGATGACCTGTTCCCGGCGGGCCTCGGCCCGGAGAACGACGCACGGGTCCCCCCATCCCTCGCGCCGCTTCTGGAAGGCGTGATGCGCGGCCGTGTCCGGGTCCGTGGTCCACGACATGCCGAGCGCCGCCTTCTCCGCCGGGACGCCGCAGCTTCCCCGATAGATCGGGAAGGCCTCGGGCATGTCGTCGGGCACGGGATATGCCGCCCCAATGAAGAGGGCCCGGAGGCCGCCGGCGTCCGGGATGGCGCGCAGCAAGGCCGCGTGCTGGCTGAGCCAGAGTTCCTCGATCGCGTCCTGGATGACCTCCCGCGACACGTCCGGCATGCGGCGCAGGGCCAGCAGCATCGGCACGCGCAGGTGCGGCGCCAGCAGCCGCATGGCCTCATCCCCGCCGGACTGCCCGGCCGAGGTCAGGAAGCGGCGGACCAGGGCGGCCGCCGGCAAGGCCATGGCGTGCTTGCGCTCCGCCCGCTCCATCGCCCGGCGTTGCTGCCGGGAGACGGGCGGCGCGGACGCGGCCTCGGTCGCGCTCACGCCGTCGCCGCCAGGGTGGCGCGGTGCAGGGCGAGCCCGCCCGGGTGCGCGAGGGCCAGATGCGTTGCCGTCGCCGGCGGGACGCTGCCGGGCACGACGAAGGACTTCACCAGTTCCTGGAATTGGCTCTGCCAGTAGCTCCGCGGCATCGTTGCCCCGGCCTTCGCGAGCCGGATGGCCTCGGCGACCTCGCCCGTGGGCTCATAGGCCTTGGCGAGGGCCACCACATGCTGGACAGGGTCCCCGCCCTTGGCGATGCCGATCTGCGCGCCGGGCACCGCCGGAACGCCGACAACCGAAATCTCGCGGACGTTGAGGGAGGACAGCCGGCGCGATCCGCCGGAGGCCTTCTCGAACATGGAGGCGAAGGTGTTCATGGTCAGGTTCTCACTCCCGATCCGCCGATGGAAAGGCCTGCCCCTGCCGCAACGGCAGCGCGGACGGCGGGCCACGCTTCGGGGGCGAACTCCAGGCCGACGAGCCAGAGGCCGTTGCCGGTTGGCAGGGTGAAGCCGAGGGCGGCCGCGATTTCCCGGGTCATGGGAAAACTCGCGATCACCTGCCCGCGGTCCACGCCGTCATGCTGCATGCGCGCGGCGATGCCGGCGCGCATCGAGCGCACGGCGGCTTCCTCCAATTCGACCTCATCGATCAGGTCGCCCTGGGTATCGACCACGCCCGCCACCAACGCGACGCCATACAGCCTGCGCTTGTCCTCGCTGGCCTTCAGGATGGTTCCCTGTGCGGCGGTCATGCTGCGACCTCCGGGAGCCCGGCGCGCCGGCTCCGCGTTCCTCGGGTGGTGCTGGGGGCCGGCGGCGAGACCGGCAGGAAGGACAGCGCAAGCGCGTCCGCCGCGACCATCGACCGGGCGTGCCGCTGCGACATGCATTCCAAGCGGAGCAGCGGGGCGATGCCGTGGCGATAGGCAGCCAGCGTCACTTCCCGCTTCGAAGGCAGGGGCGCCGCGGAATAGCCGAGATCGCGCAGTTCCCGCGCCGCCTTCTCCCGCCGCTTCAGGGCGAGCCGGAGGGCGACGAAAGCCCGATCCACGCGATCCGCTGCCTTCAGCAGTTCGGCGCCCTTGACGGCCTGCTCGGCGGTCCAGGCACTCATGCCGCGTCCTCCGCGGCAAGGTCCGCCACGTCCCGACCCGACCGGAGCGCAAGCAACTCCGCATCGCCTATCGCCAGAGGCGCAGCGTGCCGGGTCAGGCTCCGCTCGATGCCGAGGAAGGTTTCCAGGCCATGATGGCAGGCTGCCCGCTGCACCCCGGCAGGCAGCAGCAGGCGGGATTGGGGAAAGTCGAGGTTGTAGAGTTCCCTGGCAGCCTTCTTCCGCGCTTCTAGGGCGACGCGAAGGGCGGCGAAGGCCACATCGGCCTTTGCGGAGGCCTCGACCACGCGCCGGCAGGTTGCCGTGATCCGGCTCTGCCGATCCGCCTCGGCCGCCAAGGCTTCCTGCTTGGCCGCCGCGTCGCGGGACTGCGTTGCCTGCTCCAGGCTCATGCTCAGCATGTCCTCGGCGGCGATCAGTTCGGCGGTCTTGCTGTTGAGCCCCGCCAGTTCCTCGGTCGCCGCGGCGTCCCCGTCCGTCACCTTGAGCGCAATGGCCCGGCGCCGGTCCGACAGGGCGGCGAGGCCGGCCTTCGTCTCCGCCTGTCGCCGTTGCAGGTCCGCCAGCCGCGCATCCCACTCCGCCACGGTGAGGCCCGGATCATCCTTCGCCCTGGGCTTCGCCATCCCCTCGCGCTCCAACTATGTGCGAGGCATACAATAGTCATGTGGTAATGGAGTTTCCATTACCTGGCCGATTATGTGGCCCTTCCCGCGTCATGGAGCGCCACATGTGACGCCTACTCCGTGCCCTATACTGTCGAAGTTCACACTTTTACGGAGTAGAAGGCGACCCTGTAGATGATGCAGGAGAGGGTGAGCCCTGAGCATCGCCGGGAATACGGCATGGAGGGCCTACGCCGGCGCCCGACGCGGCGAGGCGGGGCAGGGCAGCGCCAGCCGCCCCTGGGAAAAGGGCAGTCTCCACCGGCCGGACGGGCAGCATGGCATCGCATCGGTTCGGTTCCTCCGTCCGGCGCCCTATCCACTCCGGGAAACGGCGGTTTTCTGTGCGCTTCGGGCCGATCCGATGAGCCGCGATCCAGCCATCCCCCACAGCCGTCCCCACACGGCCAGCTTTCCATGAGGGCGTGGTCCGGTCAGGCGTTCCCTAGCGGCACAGCATTCCGAAGTGCCTCTTGGTTGGCCTCAGCCTCTATGCGGTCCAGCCGATCCTCCGCGTCGTGCAGGATCGCCAGGGCGCGCGGATGGGCCCGGTTTACGAACCGATCCGTCAGCGCCAGGGCATCCGGCGGCGGAAGAACCGCGCCCGCCGTTAGGCGGATGGCATCGCCGGCGAAGCAGATGCCTTCATCGCACAGGCCGTCCCGGTCATAGAGCTTCGCTATCGCCAGCAACAGTTCATCCGTCAGGTCCGTGTCGGAGAGAACGTCGCAGAGCGCCGCGGCGAAAGCCCGCCGAACCCGTTGCCGCTTCGCCGCCGGCCGGACGCGCCGCGCTTCCTTCGCAAGCGCCTTGGATGAGGCCTTGGGCATTGATGCGCTCATGCCCAGCCTTCCTTGGCGCGGTGAGCCGCGAACACCTCCGGCATCCACCACCATCGGGGGCGTCGATCGTCGATCAAGTCGCGGGCCGCGCAAAGCAGTTGGGGCCAGTGTGATCCGGTGCCCGGCCTCAGTATTTTCGCGACGCGAAGGCAGGCCCTTTCGGCCCGACGCCAATCCGCGTCAGTGCCTACGGCCGGCGCGCGGAAGCCTATCCCTTGCCAATCCGTGGCGGACATGCAGGCCAGTTCCTCCAGCGAGAGCCGCCAGAAGTCATCATCATCGAAACCGTATTCCTCAAGGCAACCGCGCGCCTTCCACGCTTCCTCAGCAACCATGCCAGCCACGCCGATCATCGCCTTGTGGATGGTCGAGGGGCGCGGGGACGGCCAGTGATCGATGAAGGCGTGCCCGCCCCATGTCTTTTCATCGTGAGGATCGAAATCCCCTTCGCGCTGCCAGATTGAGGCGGAGCAGAGCCGCGCGCCCAGCGCCATTCCGACAACGGCGTGTCCGGCTTCATGGATGGCCGACATGCGGCGATCCCGCGCCAGTATTTGGCCTAGGCTCATGGGCGCGTTCATGCCCCGCCTCCCGTCACATGCGACGCGAGAAAGGCGTCAAGGCCCGCCCGGTCGATGAGCCGGCGCTTGCCGACCTTCGCGGAGCGGACCCGACCGGAGACGACGAGTTCAAACATCAGGGTCCGGCCGAGGCCGGAATAGGTCACGGCGTTCGCGACGGTGAGCCATGCAGGCTGGACCGTGACACCCGCGACGCGCGGCGCGCGCGATTGATCGTTGGCAGTCATCAAGACGCGCTCCGAACCGGGGGTAGCGAAGCGAGGAAGGCGCGCAGGCTGTCCATCAGGACCAGGACGCGCGGGCCGGCTTTCACGGCCTGAAGGCGACCATCGCAGATGGCTTCAAGGACTGTGACGCGGCCGAGGCCGGTGATGCGGACCGCCTCCATTACCGTCACGGCGAGCGTGGGTGCGGCAGGCGGGTCGGTGTCGTCATGCACCGCGACACGCGGCAGGTTGCGGGCTGAAGGGTTCGGCATGGGGGCCTCCGGTTGCGAGGCCCGACTATCTAGCGGGGTGGGTGGTCCGCCTGCCGATGCTCCCGGACCACTTTCTTCAGGCGCCAGCCGTCACCGCGCGCAGAACCATCGCCCGCGTCCAACCGTGCCGCCGTCGCAGGATGCTGGCACGGGAACGCGCCGACAGAGTGGGCGACAGGGCCACCCAGGCTTCGCGTATCGCCACATCGCGGGCGGCCGCTCTGTCCGTTCGCGCGGTCGCGCTTGCCGATCCGGCCACCGTGGCAACGTCGCGCCGGTCGATGGCGGCGAAGGCAGCCTCGGCAACATCGTCCCCCTGGCGCTCCAACCCATCCGCCAGCCGCATCGCGAGGCCGACGAAGGCTTCGGGCGTGAGGCCGCCGGCGAGGATGCGGGCGACCTCGCATGCGGCGCGGTGGGTGCGAGGGCCGGGCCGCGTCGCGGCGAGGTGCCGCTCCATCAGCGCCCGTGTCTCCGCCGGCAGAGCCGCCAGAAGCGCGTCCAGTTCATCGGGTGGGAGCGTGTCCGGCATCAGGACGCATCTCGCGCACGGATCAGCGGAACGACCTGGGCCGGCGGCGCGTCGATGAAGGCTGCCCAATCTCGCATCAGCACGGCGCGCTGCTCGACCAGATCGGCGCGGCGATAAGCCCGCTCCACCGCGCTGCCGACTGAGTGCGCCAAAGCGAGTTCGGCCGCGACGTGATCCTTTCCGGTCAGCGCGCACCAATCCCGGAAGGCGCTGCGAAAGCCATGCGGCACGGCGACATGGCCCTGTTCATCGCGCCAACCCGGGCCGCCGCCCTTCCGGTCGCCAGCGTCCAGGTCGCGCAGGATTTTCAACAGCGTCATGTCGGACAACGGCCGACCCTGCCGCTGCCCGGGGAACACCAGCGCGGCCGGATCAGGCTTGCTGCCATCGCCGGGCAATTGATCGATCAGGATGGCGAGAGCAGGAGCAGACAGCGGGACGCGGTGTTCCTTCGCGACCTTCATCCGTGCCGCCGGGATGACCCACAGCCGGCGGTCCAGGTCGATTTCGCCCCAAGTCGCGCCGCGGACCTCGCCGGATCGGGCGGCGGTCAGTATGGCAAACTCCAAAGCCCTGGCGGCAGCGCCGTCCCGGTCGCGTAGCAGAGCCATGAAGTCATGCATGCGGGCGAGGGGCAGGGCAGGGTGGTTCCGCACCACACGCGCCGCGCCGGGCCGCGACAGCAGCGGCTTCAAGCGCCGGGGCGTCGCCGGGTTCTCCCCGGAGCGCCAGCCCGCGGCGATGGCGAACTCCAACACGTTGTCGAGCCAGCCCCGCAGTTTCTTCGCGGCGACCGGCTTGGTGTTCCAGATCGGCGCCAGCACAGCCCGCACGTCCTCAATGGTTACGTCTTTCGCGGGTATGCGAAGCAGGCGCCGGGCGTGCAGCTTCATCGAAGCCTCGACCATCGGCTTCGTCTTGGCCGACCGCCACGCCGGGCTATGCGCCTCGATCCAGGCGGCGAGGGCGTCCGCCATGCTGCGCGGCGCCTCAGCCTCTCTCCGCGCCCGCTTTTCGGCCAGCGGGTCGCGACCGTCCCGCGCAGCCTCCTTGTTGACCTTCGCTGCCTCCCTGGCGGCGCTCAGTCGGATTTCAGGATACGGGCCAAGCCCCAGGTCGCGCTGCCTGCCGAGGATGCGAAGCCGCTGCCCCCAAGAGCGCGATCCGTCCGGCCTGACGAAGAAGAACAGCCCCGTGCCCCGATCATCGAAATGCCTACCCGGTGGCAGTCCCGGCAGCGCCCTGTCGTGAAGTGCCATCTCTTTCCCGTCCCTACGCCCGTCCCCACAGCGGAGCCGGTTTCGGCCGGTCCACGGCGGTCCGGTCCGGACGGAATGTGCGGCGGAAACCGAGGAAATACCAGCGTTTTCCCGGCTGTAGCGATTTGCCGCGAACGGCTGGTTCGATACGCTCAGGGCGCGCCACGTTCTGCCCATTGCCGCCATTCTTGCGCCAGCGCCGCATCGTCGGCGCTCAAGGAAATCCAGTGTCTTCAGCGTCGTAGAGGCGGCGGCGCGTGATCGCGAGAACGTTCGAACCCTTGCCGGTCGCGAGGACCTTCCGAAAAGGGCGATCATCCGGTGCTGCGCGTTGGTGACGCGCGGCAAACGACGCGCGGCTCGTCATGACCCTGCTCCGGCAGGGCGCTTTCCCGGCCAGGGCTCATCCGTTCCTCTCGAATTCAACCCGAATGCCGCGCCGCCATGTAGTGCCCTGGCGAACTGCCGAGCGCCTTGCAAAACATCGGCATGAGACTCGGGATGCTCTTGTAGCCGAGATCGGCCGCGACCTGCTGGATCGATGCGCCGCCTGCGAGCCATGTCACGGCCAAGATCACGCTGAACAGCTGGCGCCAGCGTCCGAAGTGACCTGTCCCTGGTTGCCGGCTTCCAGATGATGCGGCAGGCAATCGGCCTGGAGGCATTGGCCGATGCCGATCCAGAGGCGCTGGCGGAACGGCTCGCCCCGCTTTTTGAGAGACTTGTGAAAGGACGCTGAGGATATGACCGCCCCGCTCGCCGAGCCTCGCCTCCATCTGCCGGCGGGCGAGGATTTCCTCCTTCTTCCGCCCACCCAGCAGCCCGTCGCCTATGCTCATGTCGGGTCCATCTTCGCGACGCGCACCATCCATCGCGGCGCCCGGCCGCGCCCGCTGCTGCGTGGCCCGGAGATCGCGCCGCGCTACCGGCGCGGGAATGCGGTGCTAGGCCTCGAGGATTTCCTCCGCCGCAGCCAGGTCGCCGGACTCATCGTGCTGCAGGACGGTGTCATCCGGCTCGAACGCTATGGCCTCGGCCTGACCGAGACGACGCGCTGGACCACCATGTCCACGGTGAAGTCGCTGACCGCCACGCTGGTCGGCGTGGCGCTTGCCGAAGGGCGCATCGGCAGCCTGGAGGAGACCGTCTCCGCCCATCTGCCGGCCCTGCGCGGCTCGGCCTATGACGCGGTGACCATCCGCCACCTGATGACCATGTCCTCCGGCGTGCGCTGGTCGGAGGACTACACGGACCGCCAATCCGAGGTGAACCGCTACAGCAAATCGATCGGCGACAAGGTGCCGGGCGGCGTGCTGGCCCTGATGCGCTCCCTGCCGCCCGAGGCCCCGCCCGGCAGCCGCTTCGCCTATTGCACCGGGGACACCTATGTCCTCGGCTGCCTGGTCAGCGCGGTGATGGGGGAGGGGCTGGCGGCGACCATGTCGCGCGCCATCTGGGGCCCGGCCGGGATGGAGGCCGACGCCTTCTACACTCTGGAATCCGAGGACGGGCAGGAGATCGGCGGCAGCCGCGCCGGCATCGTGCTGCGCGACTTCGCCCGCTTCGGTCAGTTCATCCTGGAGGACGGCATCGCCGGCGATCGCCGCATCCTGCCCGAAGGCTGGGTGGCCCAGGCAGGGACGCGTCATTTCGCGCTCGATCCCGCGACCACCAGCTATGGCGCGGATGGCTATGGCTATTCCTGGTGGATCGATCCGGACGGCGCGATGGTCGCCGTGGGATTCGCGGGGCAGAGCCTCTATGTGAACCGCGCGACCGGGACGGTGATCGTGACGCTGTCCTGCTGGCCGCAGCCACCCTTCGCGGCCGCGTATGGCATGGATTTCCCGGCCGAGCGCCGCGCCTTCCATGCCGGAGTGCGGGATGTCCTGCTAGGCTGACCGCCATCGTCCGTCGCCGGACGGCTTTTGGGCCCGACATTTCAGGGAGGGTTTCCGACCCCATGCCAATCGTTCCGCTGGCTTCCTTCGCGGGATCGAGCATCGACCATCTGGTGTCCCTCGGGCGGGCCTGCGAGACGGCCTACAATCTGCGCCGCCATTACGGTTTCGCGACGGCCTACCCGTTCGACTGGTGGATCAGCACGACGGAGGGGGCAGCGCGCTTCATCCGCGACGGCGATGCCGAGGCGCTGTACCGACAGGAGGACCTGTCCGTCTCGGCCGATGGCGATGCCGTCGGGAATGCGCGGTACGGCATCCGCCTCCAGCATGAGTTCCCTCGCGACAGGCGGCTGGAGGGTCGGCCGGTCGTCGCGGATTGGGCGGACCACCTCGAGGCACCGCGCAAGCGGACGGCGCATCTCGCGCGGCGCTTCTTCGGTCTCGCGGCCACGGCGCGCAACATCGTGTTCGTGCGGGCCATCGCGCCGCGCGATACCAATGGCGCAGCGGTCGCGGCGCTGCTTGAGGCGCTGGATATGCGCTTCACCGCAGCGCGTGTTGCCGTCGTGCTGGTGAACTATCGGGGGCAGGTTCCGGCTGCTCATCCGGTGCACCGCCTGTCCGTGGCCCGCCCCGCCGGGGCGGATTGGCGCGGAGATTCCGGGGCCTGGGACGCCGCGCTCGCCACGCTTGGCCTGCGCATGACGCCCGGTCTGCACAAGCCGGCCACGGCGGCGGATCTGAGCGCCCATGTGGCCGCGCGCTCGGGGCTGGACGCGGAGGACCCGGGGCCGGCCTTCGAAGGCGCGTCGCCGGCAGCGAAGATGTCCTGAACCGTCGGTGGGGGGCACCTCCGAATGCAAGGCCCCGCATCCGACCCCTTGTCCCGCGCGGGGCGATGCCATCTCAGCCTTGTTGTCAGTGCCCCGCATATCCGCTCTCCTCATGCGGACGCGCCAGGCATGTCGCGAACCAGGAGGAACCACCATGACCGACGCCTGCATCATCGGCTGGGCCCATTCGCCTTTCGGCAAGCGCGAGGACGCACCCGACCTGGAAAGCCTGATCGCCGGCGTCGCCCGCGCCGCGATCGAGGATGCCGGCATCGCGCCCGGGGATGTCGATGCCGGCTTCGTCGGCGTCTTCGGGGAGGGCTTCACACCGCAGGGATTCCCATCCTCCCTGGTGCTGCAATCCGTCCCCGAGTTGCGCTTCAAGCCGCTGACGCGCTTCGAGAATGCCTGCGCGACCGGGTCCGCGGCCATCCACGGCGCGCGGGATTTCATCGCCGCGGGCCGTGGGCATATCGCGCTGGTGGTGGGCGCCGAGAAGATGACCTCCACCCCTGGCCCGAAGGTCGGCGACATCCTGCTGACGGCATCCTACCGCAAGACCGAGCAGGACATCGAAGGCGGCTTCGCCGGCGTCTTCGGGCGCATCGCCGAGGCCTATTTCCAACGCCATGGCGACCAGTCGGATGCGCTGGCGGCCATCGCGGCGAAGAACCATCGCAACGGCGTCGACAATCCCTGGGCCCAGATGCGCAAGGATCTCGGCTTCGACTTCTGCCGCACCGAGAGCGAGAAGAACCCCTATGTCGCCCGCCCGCTGAAGCGGACCGACTGCTCGCTGGTCTCCGACGGTGCCGCCGCCCTGGTGCTCGCCGATGAAGAGACGGCCGCGGCCATGGGCAAGGCCATCCGCTTCCGCGCCGCGGTGCAGGTGAACGACCTGCTGCCGATCGCCGCGCGCGACATCATCCGCTTCGAGGGCGCGCGCACCGCCTGGGCGCGTGCCTATGAGCAGGCGGGCATCAGCCTGTCCGACCTGTCCTTCGTCGAGACCCATGACTGCTTCACCATCGCCGAGCTGATCGAATACGAGGCGATGGGCCTGACGCCGGAAGGGCAGGGCGCGCGCGCGATCCTGGAAGGCTGGACCCGGGCGGATGGCCGCCTGCCCGTGAATCGCTCCGGCGGGCTCAAGGCCAAGGGGCATCCGATCGGAGCGACGGGCGTCTCGATGCATGTGCTGGCGGCGATGCAGCTCACCGGCACGGCAGGCGCGATGCAGCTTCCGCAGGCGGAATTGGGCGGGGTCTTCAATATGGGTGGCGCGGCGGTCGCCAATTACGTGTCGGTGCTTGAACGGGCGCGCTGATCCAGCCTTACCGTGAATGGCGCGTGAAACCGGCGAGCTTTTCATTGTGATATGAATAATCGCGCATTAGTTGAATACCGTGGCATCATGTGGCCACTCGGTTCAAGGAATGCGCGATGGTCGGTATAGGCGACCGGCTTCAGGACTGGTTTCGAACGGATGGCAGCGATGTCTTCCGCTGCGCTGGCCACGACGACCAGCCCGGAACCACGGATGCTGCCACCAACCAGGACCTGCCGCAGCGGAATCGGGGGGATGCGCCGCGGCGCCGGCACGGTTGACGCGCGCCTGACGGCGTGGCGTCGGTTCGGGGCGGCCCTGCGCGGCCGGCGGCCTTCCGCCACGCCGCCCGTCTGCCCGGCCTCCACGCTTCCTTTACCTCTTCACGTTACGTGGCTTGATCATGGGGGCGTGTCTGTGCCGTCCGGGACAGGCACGAATCCTTTCGATCAGGTCAGGCGATGCGGCATGGACGGGATGGCGGATGGTGATGGCGCCCCGAAGCCGGGCGGGCAAGAGCCTGACACGCAGGCCGCCGAGGGGCTGCTAAGCTTCGACGCAGAACTCAATGTCGGTCTCGTCAGCGGCCGTGCCGTGGCACTGCTCGGCCTGCCGCGCAGTGGTCGCCATGCGCGGGGCCTGCACGATGTGCTCGAGGCCAGCCCCCGTCTCGACCGTGATGCGGTCGCGGCGCTGGTGGCGCAGTGCCTCGCCGCTACCCTGCCGGGGGCGGAGGATGAGTTCGCGCTGCACTTGCCGGGAGCGCCCGGGCTGCGTTTTTCCGTCCGGCGGGCCTCGGGGGGATCCTGGGTCATCGCACTGGCGGCGGAGACCCGGCTCGCCGGTGGGACGGGCGGCTTCGATCCGCTGACCGGTCTCGCTGATCGCGCGATGTTTGAGGCCCGGCTCGCCGCCGCCCTCGACCGGCCGCCGCGCCGGCGCGCGGGCAGCGCCGTGCTGCTCTGCGACCTCGAAGGCATCCGCGCCGTGAACAACGTGCTCGGCCATGCGATCGGGGAGGATCTTCTTCGCGCCGCCGGGCGTCGCCTGCAGGCGGCGGTGCGCGATGCCGACCTGGTCGCCCGCATGGCCGGCGAGGAATTCGCCGTCCTGCAGACCGAAGTCGCCGATGGCGACCACGCCGCGGCGCTCGGCCGGCGGCTCGTGGAACTGCTTGGCCGGCCATACCTGATCAGCGGCGAAACGGTGGTCGTGACGCCGCGCATCGGCATCGCGGTGGCGCCCACCGACGGCATGGGGGCCGCCGAATTGCTTCGCCGCGCGGCGATGGCGCGCAACGAGACCTGCGCCGAAGGCGCCGGTGGCTTCCGCCGCTTCAGCCCGGAGATGGACCGCCGCTGGCAGGAGCGCCGGGCGATGGAGGTCGCTCTTCGCCGGGCGGTCGCGGAGAATGCCTTCGAACTGCATTTTCAGCCCCAGGTCGCGCTGCCCGAAGGCCGGCTGACCGGCTTCGAGGCGCTGATCCGCTGGCGCCATCCCGACCGTGGCATGCTTGCCCCGCCCGTCTTCCTGCCGGTCGCCGAGCAGCTCGGCCTGATGCAGGGGATTGGCTCCTGGGTGCTGCGGGAGGCCTGCCGCATCGCCGCCGGATGGCCCGCGCCGCTGACCGTTGCCGTGAACATCGCCCCCGCCCAGCTCGAGGAGGGCCGCCTGCCCGAGGAGGTCGCCGCGGCCCTGGCCGATTCCGGGCTGCCGGCGGACCGGCTGGAATTGGAAGTGACCGAGACGGTGCTGCTGGCCAATGCCGATTCGGCGCTCAGCCAATTGCTCGCCATTCGCGCAAGCGGCGTCGGCATCGCCATGGACGATTTCGGCACCGGATATTCCTCGCTGACGCAACTCCGCGTATTTCCCTTCGACCAGCTCAAGATCGACCGCTCCTTCGTGCAGGATCTGCCCGCGGGCGGGGATGCCGCGGCGATCGTGCGGGCGGTGACGGGTCTCGGCCGCAGCCTCGGCATGGCGGTCATCGCGGAGGGCGTCGAGACCGAGGAGCAACTTGACCGCTTGCGCGCCGAGGGCTGCGACGTGGCGCAGGGCTACCTGTTCGGCCGTGCGGTGCCGGTGTCGCAGATCCCCGATGTGATCAGGGCCCTGAGCCGCCCGGACGCTGCCGCACTGCCCGAGGCCGTCTGATCCGCGGTCCCTACCGGGGCACCGCCGCGATATCCGCATCGCGCCGCCGGAGCGCCGCCAGGATGACGGGGTCGAACTGCGAGGGAGCGATCCGGCCATCGCCTTGCAGGATGCGCTGCAGCGCTTCCTCGTGGTCCTGCGCGTCCTTGTAGGGTCGGTCGGACCGCAGCGCGTCATAGACATCGGCGACCGCGACCAGCCGCCCGGCAAGTGGGATGTCCTCGCCCCGGAGCCCGGCCGGATAGCCGCTGCCATCCCAGCGCTCGTGATGGGTCAACGCGATAATGCCGGCGAGCCGCATCCAGGGCGCCTTGGCATGGGCCAAGATGCTGGCCCCGAGCAGGGTATGGCGTTCCATCTGGCGCCGCCCTTCCTCGTCCAGCACATCGCGGTGGCCAAGCACGCCTTCGGGCAGGGCCATCTTGCCGATGTCGTGCAGGGCCGCGGCCCGCGCGAGCAGGTCGCGCTCCTCGGCGGGCAGGCCGACCTCCTCGCCCAGGATGGAGGCGATCTGCCCGACACGCTTCGGATGGTCCGGCCCCTCGGGATCGACCTGGGAAGCCCGCGCCACCAGCCCCTCCAGTGCCTCGTCATGCGCGTCGCACACGCACGCCGGGCGCGCGGCGATGCCGGCCTGCTCCTGGCCGGGCTCGACGCAGAAAGCACAGGCCTTCGCCTGGTCAGGTAGGGGTGAGGTCAGTCGCTCCATTCTCGCCGCCATCGGCGCCGCTGGGCGCTTCACCATAGATAGGCACAGAGGTCCCGTCTCGGAACAGGCAAGCAAGGTAGAAAGTGCGACGCCTCATATCGCCGCGTCGTGCTATGAAGATGCGCGGCGAGGTCCAACCGGGCGGCACATTGGCCGCATCCGGCACAACTGCCCCAGGCCGCAGGTCTCAGGCTTCCGGTGGGACAAGGACGACGGCGGCGGCCTGGGCCGCGATGCCTTCCCCACGGCCCGGGAAGCCCAGCCGTTCGGTGGTCGTCGCCTTCACCGAGATCGCGCCGATTCCCACCCCGAGCAACTCGGCCAGGCGTGCGCGCATGGCCTCGGCATGGGGGGCGATCTTCGGGCGTTCGCAGATCAGCGTGACATCGGCGTTGGCGAGCATCCCGCCGCGGGCTGCGATGCGCCCGGCCGCGTGGCGCAGGAAGCGGGCACTGTCGGCATCCTTCCACTGCGCTTCGGAGGGCGGGAACCAGCGGCCGATGTCGCCCTCGGCGAGCGCGCCGTAGATCGCGTCGCACAGGGCATGGATGCCGACATCGGCATCCGAATGTCCGGACAGGCCGAACGGCGAGGGGATGGTCACACCGCACAGCACCAGCGGGCGGTCGGGCACCAGGCGGTGAACGTCGAAGCCGGTCCCCATGCGCGGGATCAGGCAGGCGGCGAGATGGGCTTCCACGCGGGCGAGGTCCTCGGGCCAGGTGATCTTGATGTTGGCCTCGCCCCCCGGCACCAGCGCGACGGGCAGGCCGGCGGCCTCCAGCAGCGCGGCATCGTCCGTCGCGCTGCCGTCGCCGGTGCGATGCGCGGCCAGCAGCGCATCGAAGCGGAAGGCCTGCGGCGTCTGGGCGCGGAACAGGCCCTCACGCGGGACGGTTTCCAGGATGTGGCCCGCGGCGCCGCGCTTCAGCGTATCGGACACCGGCTGGGCGGGGATGGCCCCCGGGGCATCGGCCAGGGCCGCGCGCAGGGCGGCGATGGTGCCGTCCGGGATGACCGGCCGCGCCGCGTCATGGACCAGCACAAGATCGGGCGGATCGGCCGCCAGGGCTTCGAGCCCCGCCCGGACGCTGGCCGCGCGGGTCGCGCCGCCGCCGACCGGCGGCATGGCGGGCAGCCCGGCCAGCAATGCCGCGACGCGGCGCTCCTCGCCAGGGGCCACGACCGGCAGGATGCGGCGCACCAGCCCATCCCGCAGCAACGCCTCGGCCGAATGGCGGAGCACCGCGCGGCCGCGCAGCGGCAGATACTGCTTCGGTTCCGGCGCGCCGAAGCGCGTGCCGGAACCGGCGGCCATCAGCAGGGCATCCATGGTCATAGCTGGCTCCGGCCCCCGGCAAGGGGCCGGCGCATAGACTATTTCCGCACCTTGTCCAAGGCGAAGGCGCCCGGGCCGGCGAAGACCAGGTAAAGGAAGAGGAAGCAGTAGAGGACCGCCGCATCGCCGCCGTTCAGCAGCGGATAGACGCTGCGTGGCGCGTGCCAGAACCAGTAGGCGACGGCCATCTGGCCCGACAGGATGAAGGCGACCGGCCGGGTGAAGAGACCGAGGACGAGCAGCGCGCCACCCACCAGTTCGAGGACGCCGCCGAGCCAATAGATCGAGAACAGGGCGGGTCCGTCTCCACCCCCCGGACGCACGGGGAAGCCGAGCAGCTTCTGCGTGCCGTGCTCGAAGAAAACCAGCGCCGCGACGATGCGCAGCACGCCGAGCGCGTAAGGCGCCCAGCGATCGAGAGAGAACATCAGGGATTTCCCGGCCTTGTTGCGATGCACAAGATGCCGTTGCATGGAGTGCCCTGCAACAGGCAGGTCCCGATGCGCGCTTGGGCGGCAATCTACATGAGGCGTGTTGCGATGCGGGATCTTTGCGCCTAACTTGCCCAAATCATGAGCAACCATTGCGCGAAGAGCCTGCCGGCGATCGACCTCGGCGGCGTCTCCATCGACACGCCGGTGATCCTCGCACCGATGTCCGGGGTGACCGACCTGCCATTCCGTCGGCTCGCCCGCGCGCTGGGCACGCCGATGGTGGTCAGCGAGATGATCGCCTCCCAGGCCATGGTGCGCACCAATCGCCAAACGCTGAAGATGGCGGAGGTGGATGGCTTTGGCGGCCCGGCCTCGGTGCAACTCGCCGGCTGCGACCCGGAGACGATGGCCGAGGCGGCGCGCCTGGTGGTCGATCGCGGCGCGGCAGTGGTGGACATCAATTTCGGGTGCCCGGTGAAGAAGGTCGCGGTCGGACAGTCGGCCGGCTCCGCGCTCATGCGCGACGAGATCGCAGCCGCGCGCATCCTGGAGGCGACGGTGAAGGCGGTGTCCGTGCCGGTGACGCTGAAGATGCGCATGGGCTGGGACCACGCCAGCCTGAATGCGCCGCGTCTGGCGCGCATCGCGCAGGAGGCCGGCATCCGCATGGTCACGGTGCATGGCCGGACCCGGCAGATGTTCTACACCGGCACGGCGGATTGGGACTTCATCGCGACGGTGAAGCAGGCGGTGGACATTCCCGTCATCGCCAATGGCGACATCGTCACCGTCGAGCAGGCGGAGGAAGCGCTACGCCGGTCCGGCGCGGATGGCGTGATGATCGGCCGTGGCTGCTACGGCCGCCCCTGGTTCCCCGCCGTGGTCGCCGCGCGGCTGCGCGGTGAGGATGCGGCGGAACCCACGCTCGCCGAGCAGAAGCGGATCCTGCTCGACCACTACCGCGACATGCTGGAACACCATGGCGACAGCCCCGGCGTGCGCCTCGCTCGCAAGCATGTCGCCTGGTATTCCAAAGGCCTGCCCGGTTCGGCCGAATTCCGCGTAGCGGTGAATCGCTGCGAGACGGCGGAGGCGGTGCTCGACCTAGTCCACGCCTTCTACGATCCGTTGATCGAGCGCGGCGTGGAGGCGGTGCGCGACGCCTTCCGTGAGGCCGGCGAGGAGCGTATCGCAGCATGAAATCCAATCTCCTGCGCCGCGCGGTGCGCCCGATCGGCTGGAAGGGCCGCGCCATCCCGGAATCCGCGGCGATCCTGGGCGCCATGCCGGTGCCGGTGGTGGTGCTGGATGTCGAGAATCGCTTCGTCTTCGCCAATGCGGCGGCAGAGCAGTTCTTCCGGACCTCCGCTGCCTCGCTGGCGCAGCTTCGGCTCGCCGATCTGTTGCCGGAGGATGGGCGGATCTTCGCCCTGATCGGGCAGGTCCGGCAGATCGACGCGCCGATTTCCGATCATGACCTCGTGCTGGAGAGCCCCAAGCTGAACCGCCGCGGCGTGAGCGTGCACGGCGCGCCGCTGCCGGAGATTCCGGGCGCGGTTGTGTTGACCCTGCAGGACGGGTCGACGGCGCAGATGCTGGACCGGCAGTTGAACTTCCGCGGTGCGGCGCGTGGTGCTTCCGCCATGGCGGCGATGCTGGCGCATGAGGTGAAGAACCCGCTCTCAGGCATCCGCGGGGCAGCGCAGCTTCTCGAGCAGAATGCCGGGGAGGGGGATCGCGAGCTCTGCCTGCTCATCCAGGACGAGGCCGACCGCATCCGCGGCCTGGTCGATCGCTTCGACATGTTCTCCGAACGCCCGGTCGAACTGGCGCCGGTGAACATCCATCGGGTGCTGGACCACGTGCGGCGCATCGCGCTGACGGGCTTTGCCTCTCATCTGCGCATCACTGAAGATTATGATCCGTCCCTGCCGCCCGTCTGGGGGAATCGCGACCTTCTTGTTCAGATTTTGCTCAATCTGGTGAAGAATGCGGCAGAAGCGATCGATCCGACACACGGGGAAATTGCACTCTCCACGGCCTACCAGCATGGCGTGCGTATCGCTGTGCCCGGTTCCACCGACCGTGTGCACCTGCCATTGCAGGTGAGCGTCCGCGACAACGGCCCCGGAATCGCCGAGGAAATCCGCGGCACGCTTTTTGAACCCTTCGTCTCCACGAAGCGGGGGGGACAGGGGCTCGGCCTCGCGCTCGCGGCGAAACTCGTGGCCGACCAGGGCGGGCTGATCGAATGCGACAGCCGGCCTGGCCGGACAGTGTTCCGCCTTTCCATGCCTGCGCCCCCGCCGGGAAGCCTCGGAACTGCTCAATGACCGATTCGCGCACCATTCTCATTGCCGATGACGACCGCGCCATCCGGACCGTGCTTAGCCAGGCGCTTGCGCGTTCCGGCTATCAGGTGCGGGCGACGTCCTCGGCCGCCACGCTGTGGCGCTGGGTGGAGGATGGGGAAGGCGACCTTGTCATCACCGATGTGGTGATGCCGGACGAGAACGGCCTCGACCTGGTGCCGCGCATCAAGCGCGTGCGGCCCGAGCTGCGTGTCGTGGTGATGTCCGCCCAGTCCACCTTCGCGACCGCGGTGAAGGCGACCCAGCGTGGCGCCTTCGAATACCTGCCGAAGCCCTTCGACCTGAAGGAGTTGCTCGCCGTCGTCGAGCGCGCCCTGGCCGCGCCGGCGGAACCGGCCGTGGCCGACGACAATGAGGGCGGCGAGAAGCTGCCGCTGGTCGGCCGGTCGGCCGCGATGCAGGAGATCTACCGCACCGTCGCGCGGCTCACGACGACCGACCTCACGGTGATGATCACCGGCGAGAGCGGCACCGGCAAGGAGCTGGTCGCCCGCGCCCTGCACGACTACGGCAAGCGCCGCGCCGGCCCCTTCGTGGCCATCAACATGGCGGCGATCCCGCGCGAACTGATCGAGGCCGAGCTGTTCGGCCATGAGCGCGGCGCCTTCACCGGCGCGCTCAACCGCGGCATCGGCCGCTTCGAGCAGGCGGCCGGTGGCACGCTCTTCCTCGACGAGATCGGCGACATGCCGCCCGAGGCGCAGACCCGCCTGCTGCGCGTGCTGCAGGAAGGTGAATTCACCACCGTCGGCGGCCGCCAGCCGATCAAGGCCAATGTCCGCATCGTCGCGGCAACCCATCGCGACCTGCGGCAACTCATCCGACAGGGCCTGTTCCGCGAGGATCTGTTCTACCGCCTCAACGTCGTGCCGATCCGCCTGCCGCCGCTGCGCGAGCGCATCGAGGACATTCCGCTGCTGGCGCGCCACTTCCTCGATCGCGCCCGGGCTTCTGGCCTGCCATCCAAGCAATTGTCGCCCGAGGCACTGGAAGGGCTGAAGGCGCATGCTTGGCCAGGCAATGCGCGCGAGCTGGAAAACCTGATGCGGCGCCTTGCCGCGCTCTACCCACAGGAGGTCATCGGCGGGGACGCCGTCGCGGCCGAACTGGCCGAGGCGGCGCAGCCCTCCGGCCCGGACGGGCAGACCCAGCCGGCGACGCTGGAACAGGCGGTCGAGCGCCACCTCCAGGGCTTCATGGCCGCGCACAAGGATGGCATGCCGGTGCGCGACCTCTATGAGCGCGTCCTGGCCGAGGTCGAACGGCCGCTGCTCCGACTCGCCCTTGGTGCTACAAGGGGCAACCAGATCAAGGCGGCGGCCATGCTCGGCCTCAATCGCAACACGCTGCGCAAGAAGATCCGCGAGCTCGAGCTGCCCGTGGTGCGCGGCCTGTCCTGACCATGCGCGGGCCCTGACCATGCTGGGCCTGTTCCGGCGTCGCGGCGCGGGCCGTCCCGCTGCGCGCGCGCAGAATATGGGTGAGGCGCCTGCGCTTCCGCTGAAGCCATCCTGGGCCGGCCGCGCGGGGCATCTGCTGCAGGGCGGCGGGGTGACGATCGGGCTTGCGGTCGTCGCGCTGGTGCTGGGCATCGCGACCTTCATCGCGCTGTCCGGCGGCACGCCGCTGGGGCCAACCAGCCCGGGCGGGGTGGTCGGCATCATCCTCGCCAACCTCTCCGTGCTGTTGCTGCTGGCGGCCTCGCTCGCGGTGCGGCTGGTGCGCATGTGGGTGGAACGGCGGCGCGGATCTGCCGGGTCGCGGCTGCATGTACGTCTGGTGCTTTTGTTCGGCGTGGTCGCGGTAGTGCCGGCGATCTTCGTCGCGGGTTTTTCGGCGGTGTTCTTCAACCTCGGCATCCAGTCCTGGTTCTCGGACCGGGTGCGCAACACGCTGGAAGCCTCGCTGGTGGCGTCCCGCGCCTATCTCGAGGAACACCGCAACACCATCCGCGCCGACATCCTCGCCATCGCGAACGACCTGAACCGGGAGGCGCCGCGGCTGCTGCCGGACAACGGCATCGCCTTCGCGCGGCTGCTGGCGACGCATACCGCCATCCGGGGCCTGACCGACGCGCTGGTGGTGGAACCGACGCTCGGGCAGGTGATCGCCTCGGCGGGTTTCGTGACGGGTTCCGTGGTGGATGCGCCGCCCTCCTGGGCCATCGAGCAGGCGCGCAGCGGCGAGGTTGTCGTCTTCCCGGGCGAAGGCGGGGAGGGGCGGGTGCGCGCCCTGGTCGCTCTCAATTTCCCGCCCGGGCTCGGCGTGCCGCCGGGGCTGATGCTGATGATCAGCCGCCCCGTCGATCCGGGCGTGCTGGAGCACATGCGCACCACGGAACTGGCCTTCCAGGAATATGACCGACTGGATCGCAACCAGGGCGATCTGCAGATCACCTTCTTTCTGATCTTCGGCATCGCGACGCTGCTGGTGCTGCTGGCTGCCGTGCTGCTCGGCCTGCTGATCGCGAACCGCATCGCGGGACCGATCTCGCGCCTGATCACGGCGGCGGAGCGCGTACGCGGCGGTGACCTCTCGACCCGCGTACAGGAAGGCGAAGCCGATGACGAGGTCGCCTCGCTGTCGCGTGCCTTCAACCGCATGACGAGCCAGCTTTCCGCCCAGCGCGGCGAGCTGATGGAAGCCTATCGCCAGATCGACGAGCGGCGGCGCTTCACCGAGACGGTGTTGTCGGGCGTTTCGGCCGGGGTGATCGGGCTCGATGTGGAAGGGCGCGTGAACCTGCCGAACCGGTCGGCCTCGGCATTGCTCGGCGTCGATCTCGATGCAGCGATCGGGTTGCCGCTGGCGGGCGTCGCGCCGGAATTCGCCCCGCTGATCGAGGCGGTGCGCGCCCAGCCCGACCGCACCCAGACCGCCGAAATCCGGTCCGGCTCGCCCGCCGCGCGGCGGACGTTCATCGCGCGGCTCGGCGCCGAGATGCAGAACGGGCGCGTCGACGGCTTCGTGCTGACCTTCGACGACGTCACCGAACTCGTCTCGGCGCAGCGCAAGGCGGCCTGGGCCGATGTCGCGCGGCGCATTGCCCATGAGATCAAGAACCCGCTGACGCCGATCCAGCTCAGCGCCGAACGGCTGAAGCGCCGCTATCTCAAGCAGATCACCGACGATCCGGATACCTTCCGCCAGTGCACCGACACCATCGTGCGGCAGGTCGGTGACATCGGGCGCATGGTCGATGAATTTTCCGCCTTCGCGCGCATGCCCCAGCCGGTCATCAAGCCCGAGGATGCCAATCAGCTCCTGCGCGAGGCACTGGTCCTCCAGCGCGATGCGCATCCCGAGATCGCCTACCAGACCGCCTATGCCGATCCGGCGCCGATGATCGCCTGCGATCGCCGGCTGATCGGCCAGGCACTGACCAACCTGTTGCAGAATGCGGCGGATGCCGTGGCCATGCGGGCGGAGGATGGCGCAGGCCACATCCATGCCTGCGTCGAATCGGGCCCGGCCGATATCCGCTTCATCGTCAAGGATGACGGAGTCGGCCTGCCGCGGGAGGAAGAACGCGACCGGCTGACCGAGCCCTATGTCACGCACAAGGCGAAAGGAACCGGGCTTGGCCTTGCCATCGTGAAGAAGATCATGGAGGACCATGGCGGGCGGCTGGCCCTGGAGGATCGCGAAGACGGCCCTGGTGCGCGGGTGGCCTTGATCCTTCCAGTGAAGGCGCCGACGGTCGGATCGGAATCGGGTGCCGATTCGACGCGGGCCGCCGAGGGAGCGAAGGTCGCGCATGGCGCATGAGATCCTGATCGTCGACGACGAACCCGACATCCGGGCCCTGATCGAGGGGATCCTGTCGGATGAAGGGTACGAGACGCGGCAGGCGCACAACGCCGATACCGCCATCGCTGCCTTCCGGCAGCGGCGGCCGTCGCTCGTCATTCTCGATATCTGGCTGCAGAATTCGCGCCTGGACGGGCTCGGCATCCTCGAGGCGCTGCATGTCGAGGAACCGCAGGTCCCGGTGGTGATGATCTCCGGCCACGGCACCATCGAGACCGCGGTCCAGGCGATCCAGCAGGGCGCCTATGACTTCATCGAGAAGCCGTTCAAATCGGACCGGCTGCTGCTGATCGTCGCGCGCGCACTGGAAGCCGCGCGGCTGAAGCGCGAGAACAGCGAGCTGAAACTGCGCGCCGGGGCCGAGACGGAACTCGTCGGCGGTTCCGTGCCGCTGTCGCAGTTGCGCGGCGCGATCGAGAAGGTCGCGCCGACCGGATCGCGCGTCCTGATCACCGGGCCTGCCGGTGCCGGCAAGGAAGTCGCCGCACGGATGATCCATGCGCGGTCGCGCCGCGCCGAGGGGCCGTTCCTGGTGCTGAACTGCGCGACGCTGAATCCCGCGCGCTTCGAGGAGGAATTGTTCGGCGTCGAGGCCGGGCCGGATCCGCTCGCCCAGCCGCGGCGCGCCGGCGTTTTGGAACGCGCCCATGGCGGCACGCTGCTGCTGGATGAGGTGGCGGACATGCCGCTGGAAACCCAGGGCAAGATCGTGCGCGCGCTGCAGGAGCAGGGCTTCGAGCGCATCGGCGGCGGCACGCGGGTGAAGGTGGATGTGCGCGTGCTGTCCACGACCAACCGCGACCTTGCCGCCGAGATCGCCGCCGGCCGCTTCCGCGAGGACCTTTTCTACCGCCTGGCCGTGGTGCCGCTGCGCGTGCCGGCGCTGCGCGAACGGCGCGAGGATGTCCCGGTCCTGGCCCGTCACTTCATGGGCCGTTCGGCCGAGACCACGGGCATGGCGTCCCGCGAGCTTTCCGAGGACGCGCTCGCCGCCATGCAGGCCTATGACTGGCCGGGCAATGTCCGCGAGCTGCGCAACCTGATCGACTGGCTGCTGATCATGGCGCCGGGCGACGCGAAGGAGGCGATCCGCCCCGACATGCTGCCGCCGCAGGTTGGGGCGGCCGCGCCGGCGGTGCTGAAGCTCGACCGGTCGTCGGAGATCATGACGCTGCCGCTGCGCGAGGCGCGTGAGCTTTTCGAGCGGCAGTATCTGGAAGCGCAACTGCTGCGCTTCGGCGGTAACATCAGTCGCACCGCGAATTTCGTTGGCATGGAGCGCAGCGCGCTGCATCGGAAGCTGAAATTCCTCGGCGTGCAGGCCGAGGACCGCGCGAACCCGCCGGGTTCCGTCGGCACTGCCTGAAGGACTATCCATGTCGCGCATCGCCTATGTGAACGGCCGCTACCTGCCGCAGCCCGAGGCCGCGGTGAGCATCGAGGATCGCGGCTACCAGTTCGGCGACGGCATCTATGAGGTCGTCCATCTGCATGATGGCCGCTTCATCGACGAGGACCGCCATCTCGACCGGCTGGAGCGCTCGCTGCGCGAGATCCGCCTGCCCATGCCCATGTCGCGGGAGGCGCTGCGCCTGGTGCTGCGGGAGGTGGCGCGGCGCAACCGCGTTACCGAGGGGCTGCTCTACATGCAGGTGACGCGCGGTGTGGCGCGGCGCGACCATGCTTTCCCCAAGACCCCGGTGCCGCCCGCGCTGGTGGTCACGGTGAAGCGCATCGCGCCCTATCCGGCGAGCGTCGATCGCTGGGGCGGGACGGCGATCACCCATCCCGACCTGCGCTGGGCTCGCTGCGACATCAAGACCATCAACCTGCTGCCCAATTGCCTCGCCCGCCAGGCGGCGCGCGAGCAGGGCGCGACCGAGGCCATCCTGTTCGATCCGGCGACCGGCATGGTGACGGAAGGGGCCGCGACGTCCTTCTGGATCGTGGACGAGGCGGGTGCGATCCGCGTCCCGGCGCTGGGCCACGAGATCCTGCCCGGCTGCACCCGTGCCGCGCTGCTGGAGGAACTCGCCATCGAAGGCATCGCGGTCGATGAGCGCGCCTATTCCGTCGAGGAGCTGCGCCGCGCGCGGGAAGCCTTCCTGACTTCGGCCACCTCCTTCGTGAAGCCGATCCTCGCCATTGACGGGCAGGCGGTCGGCGATGGCAGCGTCGGGCCGGTCGTGCGCCGCCTGTTCGAGATCTTCGCCCGCCATGTGCAGGGCGGGCTGAAGAACGTCGCGTGACGCCGGAGGAAGAAACCAACGCCGCCACGGTCCGCGCGTTCTATGCGGAGCTGTGGGAACGGGGCGACTTCACCCGCCTCTCGGCGCTGATGCATGAGGAGGTCGCCTTCCAGGGCACCTTCGGCCAGGTGATGCGCGGGCAGGACGCCTTCGCGGCCTATGTGCGCAGCGTGCGCCTCGCCTTCTCGACCTATCGCTGCGAGGTCCGCGACCTGCTGGCCCAGGATGCGCGCGTGGCGGCGCGGGTTGGCTTCTCGGGGCGGCATGATGTCGGACCGTTCCTCGATTTTCCGCCAAGCGGTCACGATCTCACCTGGGAAGGGGTGGGCTTCTTCACCCTCGACGGCGGGCGCATCCGGCATCTCTGGGTGATGGGGGACATGCTGGGGCTGCTGGGACAGTTGAAGGGATGACCTCGCCCCCGGCGATCCTGTGGGATTGGGACAACACGCTGGTCGATGGCTGGGCGGCGATACAGGCCGGGCTGAACGCCACCTTCCGCGCCTTCGCGATGCCGGAATGGGATCGGGCGACGGTGCTCGCGCGCGTGCGCGGATCGCTGCGAGATACCTTCCCGGGCATGTTCGGCGCCGAATGGGAACGCGCGCGGGACATCTTCTACGCCGAGGTGCGGGCCAGCCATCTTGCGGTGGTGAATCCCATGCCGGGGGCGACCGCGGCGATCGCGGCGGCTGCGCGCATCGCCCCGCAGGGCGTGGTGTCAAACAAGCAGGGGCCGCTATTGCGGGCCGAGGCAGAACATCTTGGCTGGGCGCCGCATTTCGGTGCCCTGATCGGCGCCGGCGATGCCGTGGCGGACAAGCCCGATCCCGCGCCGCTGTTCATGGCGCTCGATTCGATGGGCGTCCGGCCGGCGGCGGGCATCTGGTACGTTGGTGATACCGCCCTCGACATGCAGGCGGCGCGGCGTGCGGGATTCCGCGCCGTGCTGCTTGGCGATGCAGCGCATGACGGCGGAATCGCCACTGTGGCGCCTGATGTTCACTTCGCGGACGGCCATGCGCTGGCTGCGGCGCTGCTGGGCCTTGCCAAGGGCTGACGGGACAGCGAAAAGTGTCCCGCCGGCGGCCGGAAATGGTTTTCGCCGGTCCGCAGACCGGTCGGTGACCGGCAAGAAGAAGGACAGGTCCCAATGGCCGCCGAGAAGTCCCAGAACGTGCAGGACGTGTTCCTGAATCACGTTCGCAAATCGAAGACCCCCGTGACGATCTTCCTCGTCAATGGCGTGAAGCTGCAGGGGATCATCACCTGGTTCGACAATTTCTCGGTGCTGCTGCGCCGGGATGGTCACACCCAGCTTGTTTACAAGCACGCGATCAGCACTGTGATGCCCGGTGCGCCGATCATGTTGTTCGACGCCACGGCGCAGGCGGGTGCGCAGGGAGCGCCGGCGCCGGCCGGCTCCACGGTCGCGCCGTCGGAGACCCGCATGACCCTGACGCGCAGTGAGGTGCCCCCTGGCGGCGGCGAATGACGCCAGCGGCGGCCAGCCGATCCGCGCCGCTGTCATCCTGCCTTTCGAGAAGCCGAGCCGCGTCGCCATAGGCGATGCGGGTGGCCAGCGTGCGGCTGAGGCCCGTCTTGCGGAAGCGGTGGGCCTCGCCGCCTCGATCGGCGTGACCATCGTCCATTCCGCGGTGCATCCGCTGCGCGAGAGGCGACCGGCGACGCTGCTCGGCGAGGGCCAGGTCGAGATGACCGGGCGCGCGCTGAAGGAACAGGAGGTCGGCCTCGTCGTCGTCGATGCGGCGCTGACGCCGGTGCAGCAGCGCAACCTTGAACGCGCCTGGGGCTGCAAGGTCATCGACCGCACCGGCCTCATCCTCGAGATCTTTGGCGAGCGGGCGCGGACCAAGGAAGGCGCGCTGCAGGTCGAACTCGCCCATCTGGAGTACCAGCGCACACGGCTGGTGCGGTCCTGGACCCACTTGGAGCGTCAGCGCGGCGGCTTCGGCTTCCTCGGCGGCCCGGGTGAATCGCAGATCGAGATCGACCGCCGCCTGATCGGCGACCGCATCGTGAAGCTGAAGAAGGAACTGGATCAGGTCCGCCGGACCCGCGGCCTGCACCGCAAGGCGCGGGAGCGGGTGCCGTTCCCGGTCGTCGCCCTGGTCGGCTATACCAATGCCGGCAAATCCACGCTGTTCAATGCGCTGACCGGCGCGGGGGTCTACGCGCAGGACCAGTTGTTCGCGACGCTCGATCCCACCATGCGGGCGATCCGGCTGCCCTCGGGACGGACCTGCATCCTGTCGGATACGGTGGGCTTCATCTCCGACCTGCCGACGCAGCTCGTCGAGGCCTTCCGCGCGACGCTCGAAGAGGTCGCCGCGGCCGACATCATCCTCCATGTCCGCGACATCGCGCATCCGGACAGCGCCGCCCAGCGCGCCGACGTGCTCGGCGTCATGGAGGAGATGGCGGAGGACGGCACGCTGGAAGAAGGCTGGCAGGACCGCCTCGTCGAGGTGCTGAACAAGGCCGACCTGCTCGGCGGCATCGAGGCCGTCTCCCGCCGTGCCCCCGGCGCCGTGCCGGTCTCGGCACTGACGGGGGAGGGGCTGGAGGAGCTTCGCCGGGCCATCGACACCCGGCTTTCCGCCGGGATGGAGACCATCGAGGTGACGGTGCCGACGAGCGACGGTGCCAGCCTCGCCTGGCTCTACCAGCATGGCGAGGTGCTGGACCGGCGCGACGGCGATGAGGTCATCCGCCTGACCGTCCGCCTCGCGCCGGCCGACCGCGCCCGTTTCGAGGATCGCACCGGATGATCACCGCCGTTCGTGCCGCCGAGGTCGCCGCCCTGCTGCGGCGCGCCTCCCGCGCCGAGATCCTGCCGCGCTTCCGCAAGCTGGCGCAGGGGGAGGTGCGGGCCAAGTCGGGTCCGCTCGACCTCGTCACCGATGCCGATGAGGGCGCGGAGCGGATCATCGAGGCCGGGCTGAGGCGCCTGTTTCCTGGCTGTGTCGTGGTCGGCGAGGAAGCGGCCGCGGCAGACGGGTCAGTACTCGACCGGCTGCGCGATGCCGAGCTGGCCTTCGTGGTGGACCCGGTGGACGGCACCGCCAATTTCGCCGCGGGCCTGCCGCTGTTCGGCTGCATGGCCGCGGCGGTGGTGAAGGGGGAAGTCGCGGCAGGTTGGATCCATGACCCGCTCGGCGACGACACTGCCATTGCATTGCGTGGAGAGGGGGCCTGGATCGCCGATGCGGATGGGCGCGCCACCACCGATCTGCGCGTCGGCGGCGCGGCGCCCCTCGATCGCATGCTGGCAGCGATTTCCTGGACCTACCTGCCGCAGAACCTGAAGGGGCAGGTGACGGCGCGCTTCCCGCTGTTTGCCGGGGTGGTGAGCTATCGCTGCGCCGCCCATGAATACCGCTGGGTCGCGGGCGGGTATGGCCAAGTGCTGTTCTACAATCGGCTGATGCCCTGGGACCACCTGCCGGGCTGGCTGTTGCACCGGGAGGCCGGCGGCTATTCCGCCCGCTTCGACGGCAGCGACTACCTGCCGACGCATCGCGAGGGCGGGCTGATCTGCGCGCCAGACCGCGAGTCCTGGGACGCGGTGCGCCACGCCCTGCTCGACCCGTGAGCGACGATGAGGATGGGGAGGATGGCCCGCCCGGCCTGCCCCCCGGCACGCCCTTCTACATGACGCCTGCGGGCGCTGAGGCCCTGCGGGAGGAGCTGCGCGCCCTGTGGGAGGATGAGCGGCCCAAGGTGGTGGACATCGTCTCCTGGGCGGCCTCGCTGGGCGACCGTTCGGAGAATGCCGATTACCAGTACGGCAAGCGGCGCCTGCGGCAGATCGACGGGCGGGTGCGGTTCCTGCGCAAGCGGCTGGATCGCGTGCAGGTGGTCGATCCGGCGGCGCAGGCGAAGCGCGACCAGGTCTTCTTCGGCGCGACCGTGACCTATGCCCGCATGTCCGACGATGCGGAGGTGACGATCCGAATCGTTGGCGTGGACGAGGCCAATGCCGAATGCGGCGACGTGTCCTGGGTCGCGCCGGTGGCGCGGGCACTGCTCGGTGCCCGAGTGGGGGATCTGCGGCGCGTGCGGACCCCGGCTGGCTTGGAAGAGGTGGAAGTGGTGGCGGTCGTCTATCCGTCAGCAGGGACGTAGGACGGCCGCCTTCCATGCCTTGAGCCGAGCCGGGTTTGTTGGTTGCTCGTCGTTCGGAAGATGACGCCCGATGCCTGCGTCGAGCGTCGCGACGCTGGGACGCATGTCAGGGTGTCCCGGATCGTCTTGCCTCGTCGCGCCAGTACCGCAGTACCCCTTCGTGATGCGCGAGCGTCTTGAGCGCCTCGATCCAGCGGCTTGGCGGCGCCGTCATGCGCAGCCAGTGATAGGTCAGGAACAGGAGCGGCAGCCGCCGCCAGAGCCAGCGCGGCGCGCCGAAGAGAAATTGCGCGTCAAGCCGCCCCTCCATCTGCGCGGCCGTCGCGCCGACGGCCCGATGGTACTGGACAACATAGGGAATGGTTTGCCGCGAATGGCCGATGCGGTGGATGACGCGGCTCTGCGGCACCCAGCGGCCGGTGGCGCCGGTGGCAAAGATTGCCTTGATGACGAGCACTTCCTCCCCAAGCAGCGCGCGCCCCGGGGCGACCCCATAGGCAGGATCATAGGGGAAGCGGCGCTGCTCCTCGCTGCGGATCGCGTAGTTCGCGCCGTAGGGGAGCCGATCCTCGGCTATCGACAGCGGCAATGGGGCGTCGCCGAAATCCCGCTCGGCGAGCATGTGGGTCAGCGCGCCGCGGACTTCGGTGAACCAGGGCGGTGTCGGGGGATCGATCCGGGCCGTGATCCTGCCGCCGAAAACCGCTGCCTCCGGCCATGTGCGGAACGCCTCAAGATACGCGGAGAGCCAGTCGGGGTCGACCAGCACATCGTCGTCCGTCCACGCGATGTAGCGCCCGGCCGCGGCTCGGAGGCCGCAGTTCCGCGCATTCGAAAGGCCCGGCGTCGGCTCGGCAAGACGGCGGACGGGGATGCGGCCCTCGTGTTCGGCGATCACGGCGGGCGTCGCATCGGTGCTGCCATTGTCCACGATCAGGACTTCCCAGCGCGTGCCCTCGGGCAAAGTGAGCCGGCCGAGGGATTCGAGGGTCCCGCGCAGCGACTCTGCGCGATTCCTCGTGCAGATGATGACGCTCACATCGAGCGAGGAGGGGTCAGACATCCTCGTAATCCCCGCTGGTGTTGGGAATGGCCGGCGCCGTGGGCGCAGCGGTCGCGAAGGTGCCACTAGGCATCGCGCGATTGTCCGGCCGGTGGATCGCCGATCCGATGCCGCCGCGCAAGCATGCCCATCGCCTCACGCGCAGCACTGCCGAGTTGGAGGACCGCCTGTGGCCGCATCCTGGCATAGGCTGCCAACTCGCCGAGGCATCCGGGCTCGCGGTGGCGAAGCGCGGCGGCGAGCGAGAGCAGGAAGCTGCGGTCGAGGTGGCGCAGCCAAGACGCGTTGCGTCGGCGCTGATCCTCACGGAGCGGGACGTGCCGCGATACGTGCATGTGGAAGGCGGCGCTGTGGCGCAGTCGCATGAGATCGGGCCTCGTCCCCCATTCGCAGCCGGCGAAGATGTTCACCCCGCGCCCATAGGTGACGCAATCCTCGGCGGAGAAGAAGATCCGCCGTGCGCGCTGGGTTGCCTCGAGCCAGAACAGCGTGTCCTCGCCGGCGCGCCAATCCGGCTGGAAGCGCAGCCTTGGCATGCGCGCTACCCGGAAGGCGACCGTGGAGGTCCCGATGGGCGAGTTGTGGAGGATGAGGTCGGCGAGGTCGCCACGGAATTCCTGAACACCCGGCTGTCCGGCCTCGATCGCGGCAGCGCCCAGGAAGCCGGTCTCGGCGAAGCGCGTCGTCGCGGCGCCGAGTGGCGTGTGATCGGCAAAGTAGAAGTCGGCATCCTGGGCAAGCGCCGTCCGGATGTTTGCCAAATGGGCCGAGTGCCAGGCGTCGTCGGAATCGAGGAAGGCAACCGCCGCGACATCCGCGAGCCGGTCGAGGGCGTAGTTGCGCGCCGAACCAGGCCCGCCGTTGGTCTTGCGGTGCAGCACTACCTGTCCGGGACCGAGGCGGTCGCGCGCACGGGCGAGTTCGGGCTCCGGGTCCACCGGTGCGCCGTCATCGACCACATGCAGCGTCACCTGATCGAGTGACGACTGCGCAAGCACAGAGTCGATGCTCGCGGAAAGCACGCCGGCGCGCTTCTGGTAGAAGGGAATGATGACCGCGATCGAGGTCATGGGCGCCGGCTCCGATCGGTCCCATGGGCGCCGCTCGCCTCGCCGGGATTGCGCGAGGCCGCGATCAGGGCGCTCCAGCGGCGACGCAGAAGCTGCACCAGCATGGAGACTTCCGCCGCGATCGGGTGGCGCAGCGCGAATACGGCGCCGAGCCAAGCCCCCGCCAAGAGCGCGCCGTCGAGGATCAGTGCGGCCAGCGGACCGGGCCGCGGCAGGAATTCGGCGGCCATTGCCGGCAAGGCAATGGCGAGCACGGCCACCAGCGCCGAACGCCCGAAGGCATCGCGGAAGCCAGCAGATGTCAGGCGTACGGCCCGCTGCGTATGGAACAGCCAGACGGCGCCGTGCAATGCGCTGATGACGATACCAGCCATGGCGACGGCGACGATTCCGAGCGGCGCAGCCAGCAGCACGCCGGCCAACGCCAGGACCTGGTTGATCGCCTGGACACGTGCGGTAACCGCCACGCGGCCGGCGGCGATCAGCAGCGGGTTGGCGATCGGCTGCACGATCCAGAACAGGCCGCTGAAGGACATGATACGCAGCAGGATCGCCGCATCCACCCAGCGGGCGCCGAAAAGCACGACGATGATCCCCTCCGCGTGCAGCGCGACGAAGAGGAAGAACGGCCAACTGACGACGGAAAGATAGGACAGTCCGCGGGCGAGCGGGGCGGCCAGATCGATGCCGTCGCGCCGCATGGCCGACAGGACCGGCAGCATCAGGGGCTGCACTGCGTCCATGATGAGCCGCGAGAAGAGGCCGGTCACGCTCTGTGCGCGTGCCAGGAGGCCGATGTCCTGCAGGCTGACGAAG
Source organism: Roseomonas alba (assembly GCF_019430885.1). Taxonomy (GTDB): domain Bacteria; phylum Pseudomonadota; class Alphaproteobacteria; order Acetobacterales; family Acetobacteraceae; genus Neoroseomonas; species Neoroseomonas alba. The sequence goes on from NZ_JAHYBZ010000002.1 coordinate 455,449, forward strand.
CGGCCGGTGATCAGCATCGCGATATTGGTGCTGAATTGCTGGAGCAGGGCCGAGAGCGCCACCAGCGCGCCAAAGCGGAATACGCGGCCCACGCCCGCGATCGAGAACGAGACGTAGTCGATCCGCGGGCGTTGCGCGATGGCGAACAACACGGTGACGAGCTGTCCCGCGACGCTTGCCGTGGCGAGCGCCATCGCATCCCAGCCCATGCCGGCGAGCAGAATCGACAGGCCCGCATTGGTGACGGTGCCGGCGAGATTGATCCGCAGCAGAGCGGCGAAATCCAACTCCCGCTGCAGCATCGCGAAGGCAGTCGAACCGAAGGGGACCAGCACGAAGCTGAGCAGCATGACATAGACGAGATTGCGCACCTCGGCGCCGTACCAGTCGCCGATCAGCGGACTGAGGGCGAGCATCAGCAATCCGAGCCCCCAGGCCATCGAGCAGGTGACGAACAGGGATGCGCGAAGGTCGGCCGGTTTGGGATCAGGATGCTGGATCAGGTAGTTGTTGATGCCCATGTCGCGAAGGGCGGTGGCGAACCCAACGATCGAAAAGGCGATCGCGAATGCACCGAACGCGTCGGGCGCGATGAGGCGCGCCACGATCATGCTGGTCCCGAACTGAATCGTGAAGGACAGGTACTTTTCTAGAAATGACAGTGCAAGCGATCTGCGGGTACTACTCATTTGTCCGCATCTCGTACGCTGACGCACGCGGCGAATTGCACATCAGGTCTCTAGTGGTGTATGATATATACATTTTCGGACAACATTTTAGATTCGAAAGGGCCTGTTTGTCAAATGTCTGCCGCGGGACAGCCAGACGAAGCATGCGCTCGGCAGGGGGCACCACTGTGGCGTCGGGGACGAGGATGATGCAGGCGCCGGAAGCCTCGACCACGCAGGCGATCGGGTGCCCTTGCGGCCGGCCCGGCTGTTCCGGCCCGGAGACCTCGGGCGGCTTCGGACCGGTGCTGCAGGGCCTGCGTGCTGACATGCAGGCGCGCACCGCGGGCCGTCGCGCACAGTACGATGACTTGGTGGCACAGGCTGCGAGCCTCGCTCGCTCGGGCGCTGATGAGGAGGCCGCGGTGACGGCGGCGATTGCCGCATGGGTGGCGAGCGCGGGCACCTTCGGTGCCTTCGCCAGCCAGGAGCTTGAGGAGGTTCTCACCGAGATCGGCCGCCGTGCCTGTGGCGAGGACATCGCGCCGGCTTGCGCCAAGCCTGGCCGGGAAGTCACCCATGTCTGTCATGTCCTGACCGGCGCCGTCGGGATAGGCGGCCACACCCGCATGCTGACGCGATGGATCGGGGCGGATTCCGGGCGGCGGCATTCCGTCGCGCTCACCCGCCAGGCCACCGTGCCGGTTCCCGACGGCCTGGTCGATGCGGTGAGGGCTGCGGGAGGCACCATCCGGTTCGTCGATGAGGTGCGCGGCGGCCTCATCGCCCAGGCGCGCGCGTTGCGGCGCTTCGTGGCCGCTGCTGACCTTGTCGTCCTCCACATTTATCCCTTCGACGTGGTCCCGAGCCTTGCCTTCGCGGCGCCCGGCGGCCCGCCGGTGGTCTTTCTCGACCATGCCGACCACACGTTCTGGCTGGGTCATCGGGCGACGACGACAATGGCCAGCATGCGGGAGGCGGGCAGGGGCATCATGATCCGGCGCCGTGGCGTCGATCCGGGCGCGATCGCCGCGCTGCCCACCATCCTTGATCCGCGCGAGCGCGCCCTGTCACGGGCAGCGGCGAAGGAGCGGCTCGGCATCGACCCGAACACCGTGTTGCTGTGCAGTGTGGCGCGCGCGCCGAAATTCGCCGGCATGGGCGCCTTCAACTATGCCGACCTCCATGTCCCGGCGCTGCGCCGGCACCCCAACGCGACCCTTCTGGTCGTCGGAGCCGGCGAGGCGCGTCCCGACTGGTCCGCCGCTGCGGCCGACGTGGGCGGACGGATCGTCGCACTGTCCGAGCGCACGGATGTCGCGACCTATTTCGAGGCAGCCGACATCTATGTCGACTCGTTTCCATTCGTCTCGATTACCTCCGCTCTCGAGGCCGGCAGCGTCGGCACGCCGGTGGTCAGCATCTTTCCCTATGGCGAATGCGCGCGCGTGCTCGGCAACAACATGGCCGGCATCGACGACGGGATCCTGCTGTGCCGCGATCCGGAGGCATACACCGCCACCCTGTCCCGGCTGATCACCGACGCCTCCAGCCGCGAGGCCCACGGCGAGCGCCTGCGCGAGGACATCCGCCGCCATCACACCGGCGCGGGCTGGCTTGCCGCGCTGGAAGCACTGTACGCCCGGGCCATGGCCGCGCCGAGGCCGCACTGGCCGGCCGCCGCGATTCCGCCACCCGGTGCCGAGGATCTCGACAACTGCCTGCAACTCATCGTCGGAGGGCGGGGCGAAGAGCGCTATGATCTGTCGAACCTGCTGCGCGGCGAACTCGGATTGCTCCCGCTGAAGGCTCGGCTGCGGCATTGGCGGCGGCTGCTGGGCAGCGGCCATCTCGCCGGGCGTGGCCGCTTCGGCCCGCTCGTCTTCCTGCTGCCCGAATGGATGAAGACGCGCCTTGGCCGGCTACGCCGCCGGCTCAAGGGCGATGCGGCCAAGCCGGCCGTGCAAGCGCCCCGGGCAGCGGCGCCATGAGCCACCGCATCAGCGTGGTGGTGCCCACCTACAACCGGGCCGGGCTGATCCGCGACACGCTGGAGACGATCCTTGGCCAGACGCGCCCTCCGGACGAGGTCATCGTGGTCGATGACGGCTCGACCGATGGCACCGCTGCGCTTCTCGCCGGCCTCGATCCACGGCTCCAGGTGATCGGGATCGCCAATTCGGGGGACCTCGCCGCACGGAATCACGGGCTGCGGACCGCGACGGGGGATCTTGTCGCCTTTTGCGACAGTGATGATCTGTGGCGGCCCGGATTTCTCGCCGCGATGGAGGCGCTGTGGCGCGCGGCACCGGGCATGCACGCGGCTTTTGCCAATTTTGTGCTCGTGCGGGATGGCGCCTGGGAGGAACGCGACAAATTCGCCGATGCCCCCCCGGGCTACTGGGATGGGTTGCGCAGCGTGGGGCCCGGATTTGGTATCGTCGAGACGTCCCTGGTCGACAGGCTGATCGACTTCCAGCCGCTCTTTCCGTCGTGCAGCGTGTTCGATCGCGCCTGGTTTCTGGGGCTTGGCGGGTGGGACACCTCTGTTGGCCGCACGGTTGGAACAGATTTTGCGACTGCGCTGCTGATCGCGGAGCATCCGCCCATCGGGATCGTTCAGGCGCCCCTGGTCGGCATCCGGAAGCATGGCGGCAACTACTCGGGGAACACCCGGAAGATGAACCTGGGGGATGCCGCCATCCTCGAGATGATGCTCGACCGGCGGCCGTCGCTCGCACGGTTCGAGCCAAGGATACGGGCAAGCATCAAGCAGCGGCGCGTCGCGGCGCTGGACGCGGCCTTCGCCGATCGCGACTTCCGTGCTGTCGCCGACATCGCCGCGCTGCTGCCGGCGGGCGCCCTCGACGGCCGACGGCGGATCAAGCGTCTCGTGGCAAATCTTCCGCCGCCGGCGGGCAAGGCGCTGGCCGCGCTGCTGCTGCGCTTTGGATCGGCACGGGCGAAACCCTGACGGGTCTCATACCGCCGAACCTTGCTGATGACCTCGTCATCGGCAAGGCGAACGGTATGGCGCGCGGGGTTGGTGGCGGCCGCGCGCAAAACCACAAGGCTCTGATACCGAGTCAGCCGAAAGGCTGGCCGGTATCAGTGACGGTGGCGTTCGGGCTTCCGGCACAGATCGAGGAATGTCCGGGCCTTGAGGCGCCAATCGGCGGCGGCGGCAACCTTGGCCCCTCCCGTCCGCAGGCGATCGCGCAGCACCGCATCCTCGCGCAACCGACGCATGGCCGCCGCCACCGCCGCGACGGAATGGCCGTCGACGACCAGGCCATTGACGCCGTCCTGCACCGCCTCGGGGCTGCCGCCATCCTGGCCGGCGATCACCGGGAGCCCGCAGGCGTTCGCCTCCAGGAAGACGAGGCCGAACCCCTCCGTGTCGCCATTGGGCATGGCACGGTTCGGCATGACGAAAACATCGCCCAGGCGATAATGATCAGCGAGTTCCGCAGGCGCGACGGCACCCGCGAACCTCACCGCATCGGCGACCCCGCAGCTTTCGGCCAGCGCGCGGAGTTGTGGTTCGAAAGGCCCGGTACCGACCACGAGCAGCCGACAGTCGGTCGGCAGCTCCGCGAGTGCGCGGATTGTCTGGTCCACTCCCTTCTTTTCCAGCAATCGGCAGACCGTCACGAACGTAAACCCATGGCGCAGCCCGTACCGGTCCTGCAGATCGGTGCGCCGCGGTCCCGGCTGGAACCGCTCCAGGTCGACGCCGTTCGGGATGGTGGCGATGCGAAGCGCAGCTTCAGGCCCCAGCAGCGCGGCCGCCGCCTCGGCGGTGAAGCGACTGACGACGACAATGCTGTCGGCGTCCAGCATTGCGGCGCGCGCGCGACGATGGCCGGGATCCCAAGGATCGTCGGTGGTCAACTCCTCGCCATGGACATAGACGACGACCCGTAGGCCGGGGATCCTGCGCAGGCAGGCGATGATCCAGCCGCTGGCCAGCAATTCGCCGATGCATACGGTCGTGATGCGCGACGCCAGGATCACCCCAAGCAGGCGGGACAAGATCGCCATCCGCAACGCCAGATCCGCAAGCCGCGCCTTCACGCGCGCCAGGCCGAACGGCGGCGGGCCATGCCACAGGCAGCTTCGCAGAAGCGGCAGGCGGAGGATCTTGTAGGGCGCGGCGGCGTCGTGTTCCCGCCACCCGGCAAGTTCCTGGCCGTTGGCATAGTTCAGCCGAGGTGCCAGGACCATGATGGTGTCGGCGGCGTGGCGTGCGAGGCTGTCGTAGACCACGGCGGACCCGCCACGGACCGGCGGAAAGTTGCTGGCCACGAGAAGCACCCGCCCCGACCCGGTCGGCACGGTGTCCGATGCGGCGGGGTTCACCGGCATCTCTCTCGCATCCCGCTCGGCAATGTGGCCGGGTCGATACCGACAGGCGCGGACGGAATGGCCGGGGTGTCGCGGCGGCGATGCCGTTCCTGCCCGGCTCGGAGACCGGACAGTCCGGCCTCGGCACAATCGCCGCGACGTCCGCCGCCAGCCGTCATCCGATCGTCTCAGGCGCGGCGGTCTCCGTCAGCGCGTTCGCCAGAACGCGGTCGAACCGCGCAAGAGTGCCGGCCCAGGCATAGGCGGCCTCGACCGCTCGACGGCCCGCCGCGCCAAGATCGGGATGCTCGCCGGACAGCACCTCTATGACGAGGCGAGCGATGGTCGCGGCGTCGCCGCCAGTCAGCAGGTCCCGGCCTGGGCGTGCGCGCACGCCGGCCGCCGCTTCGCTGGAGGCGATGACCGGGCGGCCCATCGCCATGCCCTCGATCACCTTGTTCTGAATCCCGCGCGCGATGCGCAGCGGCGCGACCACCGCCGCGGCATGGGCGACATAAGGTCGCACATCCGGCACCCGGCCGGTCACCTCGACGCCCGGGCGACGCGCGAGCGCCTGGACCTCGGGACCGGGACCGGCACCCACGATGTGGAATTGCGCCGTGGGATGGCGCTGCTGCACGGTGGGAAGGATATCGGTGGCGAACCAGACGACGGCATCCGCATTCGGCCGGTAGTCCATATTGCCGGTGAAGACGATGTGGGGCCCCGGCGTGGGGAAAGGCGTCTCGAAATGCTGCGCGGGAGAGAAGGTGTCGAGGTCGACGCCATTCTCGATCCAGGTCACGCGGCCGCCGCATTCGGGCGCGAGTTCCAGGAAACGGCTCACCTCCGGTTCCGAGACCAGCAGCGTCTGGCGGGATGCGGCAGCGGCTGAGCGCTCATAGGCCAACAAGGTGCGGCCCTCGCGCGCCCAGACGGAGCGCATCGGCCAGGAGGAACGGCGCGCATAGTCCCGCCACTTCTCGGAATCGACATCCACCATGTCGAGGATCGTGTCCGGATGCACGACGCGCTCGACATAGGGCATCATCGCCGTCGAGTAGACGTAGAGAATATCCATCTCAACACGCGCAATCGCCGCATCGACCCATCGCTGCAGCCCCTCATGCCGATAATAGTCGAGCATGAGCGGCCGGCCCGGCCGCACGTGGAGCAGCGCACGCAGCTTCTGGCGGCGCTTGTCGATCGGGAACACCGCGAGATCGGTGCAGTATTGCCGGAGGGTTTCCTCATGCGCGCGATCCGCAGGGTCGTCGGACAGGCAGCCGAGATGGACCTGCCAGGTCTTCGACAGGTGGCGGATCAGGTTGAAGGCGCGGATCTTCTCCCCGCGATTCGGCGGGTAGGGAAACCGGTGGCTGAGGAAGAGCAGGTTGCGCAAAGCCGTCACCGCCCGGGGGAGGGGCAAGCCAGCCAGGCCGCTCGGCGCGGCGCGGCGACGCGCGCGCGCATCAGCCGAGCCCGCGCACGAGGAAGGGGCCGACCGCATTCGCGACCGGCAGAGGCAGGCGTTTCCAGGCGGCAATCACAAGACGGTATTTCGGGTTGTTCGGGTTGTTGTCCGGCACCTGCGCACCCGCCGCGAGGCGGTAGCAATAGTGCAGTTCCTCGGGCACGAAGCCCCAGTTTTTCTTGAAGGCAAAGGCGCCGGTGTCGATCTTGCTGCGCCCGAAATCGAACAGCGTCGCGCCGCGTTCCGCTCCGGCGCGGCGCATCACCTCCCAGTACATCAGGTCGCTCGCGGCAAGGCCGCGCGCGTCCCGCGTGCCGCCGCCGTAATACGGCAGCACCTCCTCGCGGAAATGGAAGTTCAGCACGGCGGAGACCGGCCGGCCTTCGTGCAGCACCGTCGTGACATCATGCGCCTCGGGGAAGGCGGCGGCGAGCAGCCGGAAATAGCGTCGTGGAAAGACTGGCGAGCCAAGGTTGCGGACGCTCTCGGCGTAGATGCGGTGCAGGCCGTCGACGTCGCCGTTGGTCACGGTGGTGAGCCCGCGCTTGATCGCCTTGCGCACCTCGGCGCGCTGCTTGCGAGGGATGTTGCGCTCCATGTCGCGCGCATCGTCGCCGGTGATGGCGAAGGACTTGCGGAAGGTGAAGTAGAGCGGCGGGCGCGCCTGCCAGCCGGGATCGGGCGCCTCGCGCCGGCGGAATTCCAGGCAGGGCGCGCCGAGCTGGCGCTGCAGGCCGCGCGCATGGTCCTCGAGCGCCGCCGCTGCCTCCTCGGTCGCGGCGACAGATCCGCCGTAGACGCAGAAGGGGGTCGAGGCGAGCACGTCGCCGAACAGCCGCGTGCGCATGCGCGCAAGCGGCAGCACGCCGACCACCGCCCCATCCTGTTCGGCGAAGGCATAATGCGTTGTGTGGCGGAATGCCCCTTCGATCACCCCGGCCCAGGGGCTGAGATGGAAGAAAGTCGCCTCCGGCCGTGCCTGGACGAAGGCGTCCCAAGCCGCGGCATGGCGCGGTTCCAGAGTATGGATGCGGACGGACATGCCGGCTCCTTCAGGCCGCGGCAACCGCGGGCGCTGGCGCTGGCGGCGTGGTGAGGCCGAAGACCTCGTCCATCCGGCCCCAGGAGAAGTCGCGCAGCAGGCGCGCGATGCGCGTCTCCATCGAGGATTGGCGCGCGTAGTGGCGGAAGCGGGATCGCGCCGGAGCGTCGGCGAGGTGCGGCTGGCCCGGGTCCATCTCCCAGGGATGGAAGTAGAAGATGCCGGGGTTCGTCTCGGCCGCATTCACCCGCCGCAGCGCGGTGCGGAACAGCGGGTAGGGCATCAGGCGGAACCAGCCGCCGCCAGCGCAGGGCAGGTTGCGCTGCAGCACGCGCAGCGTGGTCATCGGCAGTTCAGGCACGCCATCAGGGTCCGGGAGATGCGGTCCGCGCGGCGCATCCGGACTGCCGTAGAGGTCATGGCCGACCGGGAAGACCGAGCTGCTGTAGCCATGCCCCTCCTCGGCCAGGACGCGGTGCGCCCAGGGCGTGATCGTCGCTCCGATGGAGAAGGTAGGGGCGCGGTAGCCGCGCACCTGACTGCCCGCGATGTCCTCGATCGTGCCCTTCGCGCGGCGGATGTCCTCGCGGAAGCGCTGCTCGCCGATGGCGTGGACCTGTTCGTGGCCGTAGCCATGGCTTGCCACCTCATGGCCGCTGGCAGCGATGCGCCGCACCAGGTCGGGATGCCGCTCAGCGACGCAGCCGAGGATGAAGAAGGTTGCCCGCACCCCCGCTTCCGCGAAGCGGGCAAGGATGCGGTCGGTGCTCGCCTCGACGCGCGTTTCGCATTTGGCCCAGCAGGCGCGTGGAATCACCTCGGCAAAGGCCTGGACCTGGAACCATTCCTCCACGTCCACGGTCATGGCGTTGCGCGCGGTCATGACTGCGCGCGCTCCGGCATGGTGTTGTCCATCAGCGCCTGGATGCGGCGGAAGACGCGTTCGCGGCCCGCCGAGACACGCTCGAGATTGGTGATGCGGTCGGCAAGATCGCGGATCGCCGCCTCGAGCCCAAGCACCTCGGGCGGCGGCTCGGCCTCGGAGACGATCTCGCTGAGGTCCTGCTCGAGTTCCATCGCCGTCGCCTCGGCAAGCTCCGCCGTCAGCACCGTGCATTGCTCCAGCGAGCCCGAGAGCAGGATGCGCGAGCAGAGCCTGTTGATGCGGCGCGGGATGCCGGCGGTGTTGTGGAACACGGCATCAAGGGCGGCATCGTCCCAGGTGGGATGGCCGGTCCATCCCACCGCAGCCATGCGGTGGCGGATATAGGCATGGGTCTCCTCGCGCGTCAGGCCGCCGAGGTGATAGGCGGCGAGGACGCGCTGGCGGAGCTGGTCGAGATCCTGGCGCGCGAGCGTCCGCCGGAGCTGCGGCTGCCCCATCAGGATCACCTGCATCAGCGCGCGGCTCCCCTCGGTGACGTTGGAGAGCATGCGCAGTTCCTCCAGCGCCGGGACCGGCAGGGCCTGCGCCTCGTCCACGATCAGCACATGGTGCAGGCCGCGTTCCGAGATGCCGTCCCACAGCTTCGCGACGATGGAGCGCAGGATCTCCGCCTTGTTCCCGCTGGCCGGGGCGCCGAAGGCGACGGCGACCAGGCGCAGCAGATCCTCGGGCTGCACCTGCGTCGTCATGACGCGCGCGATGGCGTGGCCCCGCGGCACGATTTCCGCGCATAGCCGCTCGATGAGGGTGGTCTTGCCTGCGCCGACCTCGCCGGTGACGACGATGAAGCCCTCGCGTTGCGACAGGCCGTAGAGCAGATGCGCATAGGCGCGGTTGTGCACGGTGCTCGGGAAGAACAGCCGTGCGTCGGGCGTCATCTGGAAGGGTGGCTCGCGGAAGCCGTAGGTATCGAGATTCATGGCGGAGCCTAGAAGGTTCGACGCAGCCCAGCGCGTATGACGCCCTGGCTGTAGCCGAGGTCGCTCTGTGACGGGTAGGTCTCCCGCACCCAGGCAACCTGTGCGCTGGCAATGAGATTCTCGCTCAGGCGGTGCGTCAGGATCAATCTCGCAGCATAGACGTTTCCCTCGTCGGATGAGACCTGGTTCTTCGCGATCCGGCCGTATTGGACCGACACCGCGGTGGTGGTCCGGGCTGTCAGCTCGTGGCCCCAGCTGAAGGTGGCGTAGCCGCCGCGCTGCGGCGAACTGGGTTCGCCCGGTGCCGAGGAGATCGGCTCGCCATCCTGCCAGGTGCCCGAGAGGGTGAAGACGTCGCGCGGCCATTGATGCTGGATGGATGCCGTGCCGGTGCGCAGGCGATAGAGCGTCGTGGACACCCCGAGGAAGGAGTTGATGAGGATGACCGGGGCGCCGCTCTGGCTGTCGACGGGGTTGCCGAGCGCATCGAAGGTCGTCGTGCTGAGGAGATCCTGAGTCTGGCTAAGCGCGGTCGAGAGGGCCTCGCTGTAGGTGGCGTAGAGGTTCGTGCGAACGCCGAGCGCGACACCGACATTGAGCGACAGCGAATTGAACCCCTCGTGCCGGCCGTAGCGGATGACGGCGATGGAATCCGGGCCAGGTGTCAGGCGTGCGCCGACCGACCAGGTCGCGCCGTCGATCGTACCCGGGTTGGTGCCGCCATATTCGATGCTCTCGTACCCGACCTCCCCCAGCAGGGCGACGGTGGGCAGGATCGAGTAGCGCGCCTCGACCGACGAGATGAAGCGATGGGCGTTATCATAGACGCCGGTGCCGACGAACATCGTGCCGTCGACGCGTGCCTGCAGCGCGAGGCGTCCAAGGTCCTCGCCGCTCCGCAGCACGGCGAAGCCGCGATGCCCGCTATAGGATTGCGGCTCGAAACCTGTCCCGCTGGCCTGTCCGTTCGCCCAATCCTGTTCGGAGTACAGGTAGGAATAGCCGAGCTGGCCCGTCGCCGCGCTGCCGAAGCGATGGACGAGGAACGGCGTGATTTGCGCGCTGAAGGTCTGGGTCGCGCCCTGGCTGCTGATCACCTGGCCGCTGCCGGGAATGAAGCCGCCGGTCTGCGGGACAACGCTCGCCGCACCGCGGATGTCCACATAGAAGAGCCCCGGAACGACCGCTGCCAGCAACTGCCCGCTGCCGATCTGGTAGAGGGCGTTCTGGCTGGTGTAGGTGCTGTAGAGGTTGAGGCTCGGCGCATAGGACAGCGCGCCGACCAGGCGCGTTGTGCCCACCACCGCCGAGACGCTCGGCGTGATGGTCGTGAAGATGTCGCTGCGCGCGTCATGGCGCGTCTGGAAGACATTGTTGGTGCCAGCCACGTCCACCGCGATGGCCGCCCCGAGCGCGTAGGGGCGGCTGCCGAGGGCGAGCGGTTGCTGGGCAATGCCGAGTTGGCCGATTTCGCCGGGCGACATGATGTAACTGCGCGGCCCGGTCGCATCGAGATAATCCGGCGTGCGCGGCACGCTACGATCAGCCAGCGAGCCCAGAGCCGGCGACGTCAGGGCAACGGTCGCGGCGGGAGCCGCAGGATCGGCGCTGGCCGGCGCAGTGGCCGCCGCCGGCGTCGCTCCGGAGGCGCCGACGGCGCCGCCCGCCGTCTGCGCCATCGCAGGCGTGCCGAGCAGCAAAGCCGCCCCGAACCCGGTGATGCACTTCACCTCAACTCTGAGCACGATCCGCCGTTCCATCGGGGCTCGCCATGCGCTCGCTGAAGCTGTCACTGACCGTCAGCATGACCCGGTTGAGGAGGAGGGAGATGTTCGGGCAGGCATCGACGATGTCGAGCGCTGCCTCGACCTCGGCGCGCTGCGTCCGTTCGGCCTGCACGACCATCAGCACCTGGCCTGCGATGGCGGCGAGGAGCCCGGGGATGCTTGTCTCGAGACAGGCCGGCGCATCGACCACGAAGACATGGCGCGGCAGCCGTGCCGCGAGCAGCGGGAGCCCGGCCGCGATGGCATCGCCCTTCACGGGCTCGCCAGATCCATGGGGCAGGATCGACAGGCCCGGCACCTCGGTCCCGACGAGCAGCGAGGTCGGGTCCCGCCCGGGCAGGCTGCGCAGTGCCTCCAGCCCGCCGAGGCCAGTCATCTCGAGGCGCTCGGTCATCGAACCAGCACGGCCATCGGCATCGACCAGAACGATCGGCCGCCCGGCGCCCTCGGCCATGCTTGCCGCCAGGTTGAGCGCGACGAAGGACTTGCCTTCCCCGGGGCGGGCGCTGGTCACGAGCACGATCCCCGCCTCGTGGCCGGGCCGCGCAGGCGAGGTGTCGATGGCGCGCAGTACCTGTTCGCGCACCAGGGCGATCTGTTCGCGCGACGTACCCGGACTGGGCCTGTCGCTCGCCAGCCCCAGGGCTTCGAGGCGGCGACGCGCGATCGGTGCCGGCGCGGCGTGTTCCGGCGGGGAGGCCATCGCGGGCCGCGTGAAGAGCTTATGCGCCTGGTCTGGCGAAGCACCATCAACGAGGAGAGCATCCAGGGACGTCGCTTCGCGGGCGACGACCGGGGCCTGCCGCACATTCCCGGCCTCGGCCAGGGCGGCCGACCGGGCTGCGTCGACGGCGCGTTCGGCAAGGTGCGGCCGGCGCGGTACGGTGTGGTTCATGCGGTGAACCTTGCAATCAGATTGTGCGGCCCAATCGCGACAACGAGGAAGACCAACGGCAGCGGGAGGAGGCACAGGATGAACAGGAGGAGATCGCCGACAGCGAGCCTCGGGGAAGCCGTTGTGAAGGCACCCAGCACGGGCAGCCCGATCTGCTGGAGTTCCCGCAGCGAATAGAAACTGGTGTCAAGCTGGATGCGCACGAATATGAGCGCTGCGCCCGCGCCGAGGGCAGCAAGCAGCACGGCGGCAGCGTAAAGCATGCGGTTCGGCCCGGAGGGCCGGATGGGAAGGGTAGGGGGATCCACAACCTCCAGCGTGACGCGATCCGAACCGGTCCGAGCGGCCTCGGCGATGTTCACGGCCTCGCGCCGCGCCAGCAATTCCTCGTAGTTCCGGCGGAGCACGTTGTAGTCGCGGTCGAGGTTCGCGAATTGCGCCTGCACCTCCGGCGCGTTGCGCGACATCTCCTCAAGGCGCTCGTTCTCGGATTCCGTGTCGCGGATCTGGCGCTCAAGCGAGGCGATCTGGGCCTCGGCTTCGACGTAGCGGACCAGGAGCTGCTCGCGCATCGGGTTGGCGCGCGGCGCCGCCTGCCCGCTCCCGGAGCGCGACGCGGTGGCGCGGGCCGCCGCGAGCGCGGCGCTCGCGGCAGCGACTTCCGGATGTTGCTCGGTGTAGCGCTGCCGCAGGATCAGCAGGCGTTGCTGGGCTTCCGCCACGGCGGCGCTGCTGGACGTGCCAGGCGTCTCTTCGGGCAACGCCGCAATCTGCCCGTGCAGCAGATCTCGCCGGCTGATCGCATCCGTCAGTTCTCCGCGCAGAGCCTCCTTCCGCCGCCGCAGGGATTCGAGGCGGGAGGCACTGCCATCAAGCGACAGAAGATCCTGGTAGCGCGTCGTGAACTCGGCCCGGCGCCGCTCCGCCTCCCGCAGTTGCTGCTCATAGACCTGCAACTGCTGCAGGAGGAAGGCGCGCGCGTTTTCCATCTGCCGCCGGTCCGAGACACTGGCGAGCTCGAAGAAGAGGTCGACGACCTTCTGCACGACATCCTGCGCGACTTCCGGGTCGCGGTCGCGATACTCGATGGTGAAGAGATTGCGGCCCTGCGTCGCGAATTTGAGGTTCGCGGTCAGCGTCCGGACGAGGCTTTCCGCGTCTTCGCCGGGCCCGCCACGGTGCGCGAGCTGCGAACGATTCACCAGCCGGTCGAGGTTCGGCCGACTCAGCAGGGTACGCTGGAGGACGTCGACCTGCGCCGCGGGGGAGCTGTCTATGGCGATGCCGCGCAACAGCATGCCGAGCACGGCGTCGGCATCCGCGTATATTCGCGCCGTGGAGGTGTAGCGATCCGGAATCATCCGGACGCCGGTCCAGCCGACCAGCGCGATGAGCCACACAACAGCCGCGGCCTGCCAGCGGAACCGCCATCCCGCCGCAATCCAGCGTCGCAGAAGATCGAGGGGACGCATGGATCAGAACCATCCCTGGGGGATGACCAGGGTATCGCCCGGTTGCATCCGGGCATCCTGGGTCATGTCGCCACCGCGCAGCAGGTCGTCCAGGCGAACCGGGATGGTATGGGAAGGCGTGCCGCTCGCGTTGCGCCGCACGATCTCTGCGCGGTTGCCGGCGGCATAGCGCGTGAGACCGCGCGCCTCGATGACCGCATCGAGCACGGTCATGCCTTCGCGGTAGGGCATGGACCGCGGCTGCGTCGCTTCACCGATGATCCGGATCTGCTGCGACGGTGCGCCGACGAAAGCGCGAACCATCACGGTGACGTTCGGTTCGATGACGTAGCGCCGGAGGCGAGTGGTGATATCGCTCGCGAGTTGGCTTGGCGTTTGACCCGCTGCGACGATGTCCGGCACGAGAGGCAGCGAAATGCGGCCGTCGGGCCGCACCGGGAGACCGTTGGTGCTGAGTTCGGGCGCCAGATAGACAAACACGTCAAGCGTATCGCCTGGCCCGATCACGTACTCCGGCGCAGCCGCCCCGGTATTGGGCGCGTCCGCAGCAGGTTGAACGGGTGCGGCCGTGCACGCGGCAGCCATGAGAGCGAGGGCTGTCGCAAGGCTATGCAGGACGCGGCGCATCTTCATCGACATTACCCTCCAGCAAGTCTGTCGCAGTCTACCCCGATGGGTCGGGGGCGGGTCGCCTGATCGATTGGAGCGGCCCGGAAGCAGTCTAGCTGGCTGGGGCAGCGTTACGCAACCAATACGTGATCTTATTGTGCGCGCGTATCTAATAATAGACGCGAGCGCTACAATCTATGATTGCACCCGAAATACCCCGGGGCACTTCTCATCAATGATGCACGCGAAACGTGTGCTTAAAAAAACTAGTTCAACACGGGCTTTCATCACGCATCACGAGGCCGTGATGACGAATTTTGGCCTTGATTGCGTTGGCGGAATGCCGTCCATTTGCGCCACCAACGGTCGTTCCATTATTGCGACAACTCTACAATAGACGGCGCAGGCCCCCCTTGCAGAAACGAACGATCACCCACCACCGCCGATTGAGATTCAAGGAATGCAACATGCTCCGTTCGAGGGATGAAGCTCGTCGAGCCGCGGATGTGGGAGAATACGGTATGCTGGTGCCGAAGGCGGGCGCGGTGATGCTCGTCGCGGCACTTCTGCCTGTCGTGCTGTCGGGAACCAGCAACGCCCCGCTCCTCGCCACGGTCATTGTGGCAATGGCACTCTACGTCATGCGGATGAGGCTCGCCCCGCAGGTCCTGGCCGTGAGCGGGACGGCCGCCGGCCTGCCGAACGCCCCTTTTCTGCGCCTGGCCATGGAAGGTCAGAGTTCCACCTATTCGGACGAGGCAGAACTGGGCAGGGGGCATGACCGCGGCACGCGATCCACCTCCCGAAACCGGCTCGAGCCCGAATATCTGCCGCGGGATTGGGTCTTCACAACGCGCGCCATGCGCCAGGGTCCCCTCGAACGGGCCCTGCATCGCGCTCTGGACATCGCCGCGAGCGTGGCCCTGCTGATCCTGACCCTGCCTCTGCTGCTTTTCGTTGCGATCGCGATCAAGATCGATTCGCCGGGCCCGATCTTCTACCGACAGGAGCGGGTCGGCCGTGAGCACCGGGTCTTCAGCATCCTGAAGTTCCGCAGCATGACGACCGATGCCGAGCGCTCCGGCTCCGCGCTCTGGGCCAGCGTGGGCGATGCCCGGGTGACGCGCGTCGGGCGTTTCATCCGCGCCCGTCGCATCGATGAGATCCCGCAGGTCATAAACATCCTGCGCGGCGAAATGAGCTTCGTCGGACCACGTCCGGAGCGTCCGGAATTCGTCGGAAAGCTGACGCAGTCGATCCCGCACTACGCCGATCGCGCAGTCGTTCGTCCCGGACTGACCGGCTGGGCGCAGGTGCGCTACCCCTACGGCGCCTCGGTCGAGGATGCGCGCAACAAGCTTGCCTTCGACCTGTGGTATATTCAGAAGCGCAGCATCGTCCTCGACCTTCGTATTGCCCTGGCGACCGTGCGCGTTGTCCTCGGCCAGATAGGTGCCCGGTGATTGGCCTCTCCCACCTCTCCGAGGTCGGAAGCCGCACCGGGGCGGCCGTATTGCCGTATCCTCGGCGTGTCACGCCGCCATCCATCCGGCTGCTGACCGTCACGACCCTCTATCCAAACGCCGCACAGCCGAACCATGGCGTTTTTGTCGAGAACCGGCTGCGGCACCTCGTTAGTGATGGTGTCGTGACGAGCACGATCGTGGCACCCGTGCCGTGGTTTCCGTCGCGCAACGCCCGATTCGACACCTGGGCGCGTTATGCCGCCGTGCCACGCGAGGAAGTGAGACACGGCCTGCGCCTCATGCACCCACGCTTTGCGGCTCTGCCGAGGCTGGGGATGTACAGCGGGCCGTGGATGCTTCTGCGGGCTTTCCGCTCGGCGCTGCGCCGCCTGCGCCGCGAAGGGGCGAAGTTCGACGCCATCGACGCCCACTACCTCTATCCCGATGGTGTTGCCGCGGCCTGGCTCGCGGAAGAAACCGGGCTGCCGCTCATCCTCACCGCCCGCGGATCGGATACCAGCCTGCTGCCGTCCTTCGCGCTCCCGCGCCGGCTGATCGGGGCGGCGTTGCGTCGGGCGGATGCTGTCATCGCCGTCAGCGCGGGGCTGGCGGAAGGACTGTTTGCGCTCGGCGCCGACCCTGCGAAGGTCACGGTGTTGCGCAACGGCGTCGATCTCACGACGTTCCAGCCGCCCGAGGACCGAGCGCGGCTACGGGCCAGCTTCGGCTTGTCCGGGCCTGCTCTCCTTTCGGTCGGCCACCTGATCGAGCGCAAGGGGCACAAGCACATCATCGCCGCCCTGCCGCATCTGCCGGGCATCAAGCTCCTGATTGCCGGGGAGGGACCGCAGCGGGGCGCGCTGACGGATCTCGCCGCACGGCTCGGCGTTGCCGAGCGCGTCGGGTTGCTCGGCGCGTTGCCGCATCAGGAACTCTCGCGGCTCTATGGCGCCGCCGACGCGCTGGTGCTCGCCTCGACGAGCGAAGGCTGGGCGAATGTCATGCTCGAGGCGATGGCGTGCGGAACGCCGGTCATCGCCGGGCCAGCGTGGGGAAGCCGCGAGGCCATTTCGGCTCCCGAAGCGGGCGTCGTCCTCGACGCGGTAACGCCGGAGACGATCGCCTCTGCCGCGAGCCAGCTCCTCGCGCATCCGCCATCCCGTGCTGCGACCCGCGCCTATGCCGAGCGCTTCGGGTGGGACGACACGACTCGTGGCCAGATCGAACTTTTCACGCGCGTCCTGGCGGCGCGGGCTGGGCAGGCATGACGGCGCTTTGGCTCGTGACCGGCGGCTGCGGGTTCATAGGCTCGCATCTGTGCGACGCGCTGCTAGCCGATGGTCAACGCGTGCGTGTGCTGGACGACTTGTCCACCGGCCGTCGCGACAATCTGGCTAGCGGGGCGTCCCTGCTGACCGGCGATGTCGGCGACCCCGAGCTTCTCGAAGAGGCGATGGAGGGCGTCGCAGGGTGCTTCCACCTGGCGGCCATCGCCTCCGTGGAGCGGGGCGTGCGGGAGTGGCGCGAGACGCACCGGGTCAACCTGTCGTCCTTCATCGCCGTGCTGGATGCGGCCCGGGCGGCGGGCGGGGTGCCCGTGGTCTATGCATCCTCCGCGGCGGTCTATGGCAGCAACGCCAACCTGCCATTGGCCGAAAGTGTCGCGACGCAGCCACTTTCAGCCTATGGCGCCGACAAGCTGGGCTGCGAACTGCATGCCCGAGTGGCGAGCGTGGTGCATGGCGTGCCGACACTCGGCCTGCGCTTCTTCAACGTCTATGGCGCGCGCCAGGATCCGGCATCGCCTTATTCCGGGGTGATTTCGATCTTCGCGGATCGGCTCTTGCGCCGCGAGCCGATCTCGATCTTCGGAGACGGGTTGCAGAGCCGCGATTTCATACACGTATCGAGCGTGGTCGCGGCGCTTCGCGCGGCAATGGGCGCGGCGTCCATCGCGGCGCCAGTCTTCAACGTATGCTCCGGCCACGCGACAACGGTGCTCGATCTCGCGGCGACGCTGTCGGATGCGTGCGGCGTGAAGCCGGAGATCCGCCACCTGCCGCCGCGCGCCGGTGAGGTGCGCCACTCGCTGGGCGATCCCAGGGCATCCCAGAAGGAACTGCGCCTGCCGTCGCCCCTGCCGCTACCGACAGGCTTGCGCGACGTCGTCGAATGGATGCGCGCCGGACGACCGCTACTGGTTTCGGGTTAGCGGAAGATGAGTGAGATCAGCATCACGACGATGGCCCAGGCACCCAAGGAGAGGCCGAAGATCAACAGCGCCGCGCGGGGCCAGGGCGCCCGTCCGGCGGCCGAACTCCCGGCCGCAGGCAGTGCAACCTCATGTATATCTGCGATCTTCTTTGAGACCGACACGACCAGCCTCCATCAGCAGATGCAGTTCAACCAATTCGCGCAGAATCGCAATTGGCTTCTAACGTCAGTATCAGCGCGTTGGTATCGGGCGCAAGCAGTTTCGGCAAGCATAGGTTGCCGACCGCCTCGTCATTGCGACTCTAACGCTGTTCTAACGGTGGCTTGCAAGGAATCGGACGCATGTGCGGCATAGCAGGCCTGTTTCATCCGTTCCGTCCTGAACCGCCGGCGGCGGCCCTGCTGCGAGGCATGACCGATGCGCAGCGGCACCGCGGCCCGGACGGCGAGGGATTTCACGCCGAACGGCATCTCGGCTTCGGGCATCGCCGGCTGGCGATTGTCGACCTCGCCGGCGGCACCCAGCCCATGGCGACCGCCGATGGGGCGGTGGTCGTGACGTTCAATGGCGAGATCTACAACCACGAGCAGTTGCGGCTGGAGCTCCAGCGCCTCGGCCATGTCTTCCGGTCCCGTTCGGATACCGAGGTGCTGCTGCATGGCTGGCGTGCCTGGGGCGCGGACATGCCGGCTCGGCTGGTCGGCATGTTCGCCTTCGCGCTGTGGGATCGCGAGGCGGGGAGACTGTTCCTCGCGCGCGATCCATTGGGCGAGAAGCCGCTGCACTATGCGGTGATGCCGGATGGCGGCTTCGCCTTCGCCTCCGAGATCGGGGGGCTCACGGCGCTGCCGAACCTGCCGCGAGGCCTTGATCCGGTTGCGCTGGATGATTTCCTGGCACTCGGTTACGTGCCCGAACCGGCGACGATCGAAGCCGCGATCCGGCGCCTGCCACCGGCGCATGCCCTGATGCTGCGGCTGGGGGAGCCAGTCGAAGCCGCGATGCCGCGCCGCTACTGGTCGCCGCCCCGAATGGCAGGGCAGGGCGCGGCGGATGCGGCGGAGAGCCTGCGTGCCCGCATCGATGCCGCTGTCCGCGCACGGATGATGTCCGATGTGCCGCTCGGCGCCTTTCTGTCAGGCGGGATTGATTCCGGAGTGGTCACGTCCCTCGCGGCAGAGGCCACGGACCACCCGCTCGCGACCTTCACCATTGGTTTTGCCGGCGCCGCGGATGAGAGGCCTGACGCTGCACTGGTCGCCGCGCGCTACGGCACGCGCCACACTTCTGAGGACGGGGCGGCGGCGGACTACCTTGCCATGGCGCGTGAGATACCGCGCATATTCGGGGAGCCCTTCGGCGACACCTCAGCTGTGCCGACCCTTGCCGTGTCGGCACTCGCGCGGCGGCACGTCACGGTTGCACTCTCCGGCGATGGCGGCGACGAGGTCTTCGCCGGCTACCGCCGCTACCGCTTCCACATGATGGCCGAGGCAGCGCGAAGGCTGATACCGGCGGGTCTCCGGCGTGGCGCCTTCGGCGCGCTGGCGCGCGCGTATCCCAAGCTCGACCGCGCGCCGCGCTGGCTGCGCGCGAAGGCAACGCTGACGGAACTCAGCCTCGACAGCGCAATGGGTTATTACAGTACTGTCTGCCGTATCGCCGAGGCGCGACGGCGGGCACTGTTGTCGCCGACCTTGCGCGCGACCGTCGCCGGCCATGACCCGTCCGATCGCTTCGTACAGCTCATGGATGAATGCGACACTGAGGACCCGCTGCTGCAAGCGCAGTATGCCGACCTGCAAACCTACCTGCCGGGCGACATTCTCGCCAAAGTCGACCGGACCAGCATGGCCGTCTCGCTCGAGGTGCGGCCGCCGCTGCTCGATCCTGCCCTGGTCGCATGGGGCATGGCGCTGCCGTCGGCGATGAAGCTGCGCAATGGCCAGGGCAAGCACATCCTGCGGGAGGTCGCGGCCGCGCTGCTGCCGTCGGAGTTGCTGGCGCGCCCGAAGCGCGGCTTCGCGACTGGCCTTGCCGGGCACTTCCGGGCCAGGGCGGATGTCATCCGCGACCGCCTGCTCGGCGGCGCGCTCGCTGACAGCGGCATGTTTGACCTGCGCACACTGGGGGCGCTTGTAGACCAGCACGCCGCCAAAGCGACCGATCACAGCCAGGCGCTGTGGCATCTCTTGATCCTGGAGGGTTTCTTCGCGCAGCGCGCCGGCGCGGTCGAGCCGGCTCCGAAGGTCAGCGCTGTCGCATGAGTGCTCATCCGCGGGCAGTGATGCTCGGTACCGTGGCCCATGACGACGCGGCGGTTGGCTATCCTGGCCCCTTGACGGGCGGGCGTCCGCGCCAAGTGCCGAGGCAACGCCGTCCGGCGGGCCTGTCTCCGGGCTTGCCGCGGGCGGTGCGCGACACGAAGCAGAGCGCCCGCCCGAACTCAGACCTCCTGACGGAAAGGAATGTCCGCCTCATCCGGGCCTGGAACGTGGTGCGCGCGCGCGTCGCGCTGCGGGAGGGCGAATCCGTCGCCGCGCCGCTGCCCGAATTGGCGAAATGTGTAGCAGGCGGGTGCATCACCGACCCGCGGCTGGAGTTCTAGCGACCCATGCGGATACTCTATAGCCACCGCATCCAGTCACATGACGGGCAGGGTGTTCACATCGCTTCCATGGTCGCGGCCCTGCGCGCGGCAGGCCATGAGGTGCGCGTTGTCGGACCACCTGCCTATGATGACGCCCAACTCGGCAGCGCGAGCAGCGGCATCGCCCGACTGAAGCGCGCGCTGCCCGGTTTCCTGCGCGAAGTCGCGGAGATGGTCTATGCATTGCCGTCGACGTTGCGCCTTGCGCGTGCCGCGCGCGAATTCGCCCCGGACGTCATCTATGAGCGCGTCAACCTCTTCCACTTCGCGGGCAGCTGGACCGCATGGAGGCGCCGCGTGCCGTTGCTGCTCGAGGTGAACTCGCCGCTCGCCGAGGAACGGGCGCGGTTCTCCGGGCTGCGGCTGCGCGGTCTGGCGCGGGCGGCCGAACGCTTCGTCTGGCGCCGCGCGGACGCCGTATTGCCGGTGACCTCGGTGCTCGCCGGGCATGTCGCAGCAGCGGGAGTGCCAGATTCGCGCATTACCGTGGTGCCGAACGGCATCGACCTCTCGGACTATGCCGGGCTCACGCCGACGGTCCCTGGCGCCGCGGTGCGGCTGGGCTTCGTCGGTTTCATCCGCGACTGGCACGGGCTCGATGCCGTGATTCGCAGCCTGGCTGCCTGGCAGGAGGAACCGCGGATCGAGCTGACTGTCGTGGGAGACGGGCCTGCGCGCCCGGGTCTCGAGGCGCTGACCGCGGAACTGGGGATCAGCGACCGGGTGCGCTTCACCGGGCTCGCCCCCCGCGCCGAGGTGCCGGGCCTCGTCGCAGGCTTCGACATCGCTCTGCAGCCGGCGGCAGTGCCCTACGCTTCTCCACTGAAGGTCTTTGAATATATGGCTGCCGGACGCGCTATCGTGGCGCCAGACCAACCCAATATCCGCGAAATCCTGGAGCATGACCGCACCGCGCTGCTGTTCGAGGCGGGGCGGCCTGACGCGCTGTGGACGATGGTGCTGCGGCTCGCGCGCGATCCGGCCCTGCGTGCGCGCCTGGGCGAGGCGGCTCGGGCGGAAGTGCTGTCGCGGAACTACACCTGGGCGGGCAATGCGAAGCATGTCGTGACACTTGCCGAAGCGGCGCTTGCGCAACGTGCGGCCGGACACGCGCGATGAGACGGGTCTGCCTAATCGGTGCGGGCAGTATCGCTCGCGTTCATGCCGAGGCCTTGCGCGGGATGGCGGATATCACCGTTGTCGCCGTCGCTGATCCGCGACGAGCTGCCGCCGAGGCGCTTGCGCGCCTGCTGCCGCGGGCGCGTGCCGTCACATCCGCCGCGGAGGCTGCGGAAACCGTCGGTTTCGACGCCGCCCATGTGCTGACGCCGCCTGATACCCATGCGGCGATTGCGCTACCGCTCCTCGAAGCGGGTCGCGACGTCCTTCTCGAAAAGCCGATGGCTGTGTCAGCCGCCGAATGCACCCAGCTCGCCGCCGCGGCCGCGGCCTCGGGCGCAGTGCTCGGCGTCAATCAGAACTTCCTGTTCCATCCAGCCTTCATTGCCCTGCGTCGTGCCCTGGCGAGCGGCAGACACGGGCGGCCGCGCTTCGTGGACTGTGTCTACAGCGTGCCTCTCCGCCAACTTGCGGCGGGACAGGTCGGGCATTGGATGTTCGATGCGCCAGTCAACATCCTCCTGGAACAGGCCGTGCATCCGCTGTCGCAGATCGCGGCGCTGATCGGCAGCGTGGATGCGCTGGAGGCGATCCCGGACGCGCCCCGGATCCTGTGGGAAGGGCGGCGCTTCCATGGCGGCTGGACCGCGAGCCTCCAAGGCGCCGGCATGGCGGCCACGCTGCGCCTCGCGGTGGGGCAGACCTTTCCCCTCTGGCAGATCACCGTGGTCTGCGACGACGGGGCGGTTGTCGCCGATATCCTCGGCAACCGAGTGCACACGATCGGGCGGACGCGTTTTGCGGATCCGATTGACGGGGTCATGGCGCCAGCCGCCGCCGCGGCAGGGATGGTCGCGGGCGGCGTGGCCAATGCCGCGCGCTACGCCGCGTCATTGGCCGGCCTGGCGAAGCGCAACGACCCCTTCTTCCGCAGCATGCAGGGCAGTATCGCCGCCTTCCACGCCGCGCCGGCGCACTTCGAAGCCGATGCCGCCTTCGGCGCCCGGCTAGTGGGCCTGTGCGAGGACATCGCGGCGCGACTCCCCGTCGCGGAGAACCGGCCGGCCCCGCTCCAGGCGCCGGCGACCCTCGCCGGCGCCCCGGATGTGGCGCTGCTGGGCGGCACCGGCTTCATCGGACGGGCAACGGTGGCGCGGCTGCTGCGCGAAGGGCTGAGCGTTGCCGTCATGGCGCGCGGCACCACGGGGCTGCCGCCACTGTTCTCGGGGCCGCGGATCCGGCTGCAGCGCGGGGACATCGCCGATGCCGGCGCGGTGGCGCAGGCCATCGCGGGCGCCGGGGCGGTCGTGAATCTTGCCCATGGCGGTGGCGGCGCGGACTACGCGGCGATCCGCGCCGCGATGGTGGGCGGCGCGGAGACCGTCGCGCGCGCATGCCTTGCCGCCGGCACGCCGCGGCTTCTGCATGTCGGGTCGATCGCGTCGCTCTATCTCGGCCCCGGGGCGGACAGCGTCGATGGCACCACGCTGCCCGACCCCCAGGCCGAGCAGCGCGGCGACTATGCGCGCGCCAAGGCCGAGTGCGATCTGATGCTGATGGGGCTGCATGCGCAGGCCGGGCTGCCGCTCGTGATCCTGCGGCCAGGGCTTGTGGTGGGGCAGGGGACCTCGCCCTTCCACAGCGGCCTTGGCTTCTTCAACGCCGAGCAGCACGTGATCGGATGGAACCGGGGTCATAATCCGCTGCCCTTCGTGCTGGTGGAGGACGTGGCGGCGGCGATCTTTGGCGCCCTGAGCGCGCAGGATGCCGTAGGCCGGTGCTACAATCTGGTGGGCGATGTGCGGCCGACCGCACGGGAGTATCTGGCCTGGCTGGCCGAGGCGACGGGGCGCCCGTTGCGCTTCCATCCGAAGTTTCCGGACATGCTGCTGGCGGAGGAAGGCGCGAAATGGCTGCTGAAGCGGCTCGGCGGGCGACGCTCGCCGCCGCCGTCACGGCGGGACCTGATGTCGCGCGGTCTGAATGCCGTCTTCGATTGCAGTGACGCGAAGCGCGATCTCGCCTGGCTGCCAGAAGCCGACAGCATCCGGTTCCGCGCCGCAGCCTTCGCGCCCGGACCGTGATGAGCGCGCCGCCCCTCCTGCTGCATGCCTTCGCGTCGTTCGCCGTCGGCGGGCCGCAAGTGCGTTTCGCCACCTTGGCCAACCGGCTGGGCGGCGCGTTCCGTCATGCCGTGGTAGCCATGGACGGCAAGCTGGACGCGCGTGCCTTGCTTGATCCTTCGCTCGACGTGCGGTTCCCCGAGATCACGGTGGCGAAGGGCGACACGCTGGGCAATCTGCGCCGCTTCCGCGCCGCGCTGGGGGAGATCCGACCCGACCTGCTCGTCACCAGCAACTGGGGCAGCATCGAATGGGCCTTGGCACGGATCGGCACGGGAATTCCGCACCTTCACATGGAGGACGGCTTCGGCCCGGAGGAACGAGTGCGCCAGATCCCGCGCCGCGTCCTGGCGCGGCGGCTGCTGTTGCGGCACGCGACGGTGGTGGTGCCCTCCCGCGTGCTCTGGCGAATCGCTCGTGAGGTCTGGCGATTGCCCCAGCGGCGGCTGAGACTGCTGCCAAACGGTATCGACCTGGGACGCTTCACGTCGGTCGATCGCCCCCGCGACACAGGCGAGGTGGTGATCGGCACCGTCGCCGCGCTGCGGCCGGAGAAGAACCTGGCGCGCCTCATCCGCGCCGTCGGGCGGTTGGGGCCGGAACTGCGGCTCGTCATCGTCGGCGGCGGCGGGGAAAGGCCAGCGCTCGAGGCGCTCGTGGCGGATAAGGGCATGGCGGCGCGCGTGACCTTCGCGGGCCATCAGACGGACCCCGCGCCGCTCTATGCCGGCTTCGACATTTTCGCGCTGTCCTCGGACACCGAGCAGATGCCGCTGTCGGTGCTCGAAGCGATGGCCGCGGCACTGCCGGTGGCGGCGACCGATGTCGGCGATGTCGCGGAGATGCTGGCCCCGGAGAACCGGCCCTTTGTCGTGCCCTGCCACGACGCCGCGCTCGCCGACGCGCTCGATGCGCTCGCGCGGGATGCCAAGGCACGGCGAAACATCGGGGCAGCGAACCGCCGGCGGGCTGAGGAAGACTTCAACGAAGCCGGCATGGTCGCTGCCTGGGGCGAACTGTTCCGTGACCTCAGTGCTAGACGATGACGATGTCCGCCGCGGTGATCTGTGGCGCCCCGGTCAGCGTCGCGATGACGGTCGCCGCCTGGCCACCGGCGCCATCGGCATCGAAGCTCAGCACACCGGACGCGCTGTAGACCAACTGCGCACCGCTGCCGACCGCACTGCTGCCCTGGGTGAGGTGCGCAGCGTCGAACGCCCCGAGCGCGAAAGCGGAGCCGAAGCCGACGCGGGAGAATTCGAGATGATCGACCCCGTGCACGAAATCCGTGATGACGTCGCCTCCGTCACCGGGCGCGCGGAAGCGGAATGCGTCCTGGCCCGCCCCGCCGGTCAGCGTGTCGGGCCCCTCGGCGCCGATCAGCACGTCGTTGCCGCCGCCGCCGTTCAGACGATTGGCCAGCGCGTTGCCGATCAGCGTGTTCGCGAAGCCGTTGCCGGTTCCATCGATGGCGTAGCCGGCGATGAGCCGCAGTTTCTCGACCTCGGAAGGCAGAGTGATGGAGATTCTGGCTCGGATCTCGTCAATGCCGCCATTGGCGGTTTCCACCACCAGGTCCGCCGCGTTGTCGACGATGTAGATGTCGTTGCCGGCGCCGCCCACCATGGAATCCGCGCCCACGCCGCCATCGAGCTGGTCGCTTCCGGCACCGCCGAGAAGCGTATCCGCCCCGCCGGCGCCCCTCAGCACGTCATTGCCGTCCAGGCCGGACAGAACATTCGCGGCAGCGTTGCCAAAGAGCGTGTTCGCCAGGCCGTTGCCGGTGCCGCTGATGGCCTGCGCGCCGGTCAGGCGCAGGATCTCCACCTCGGTGGGCAAGGTGTAGGACAGGCCGGTGCGGACTTCATCCGTCCCGCCATTGGCGGATTCCACCACCCGGTCCGCCGCGTTGTCGACGATGTAGATATCGTTGCCGGCGCCGCCCACCATGGAATCCGCGCCCACGCCGCCATCGAGCTGGTCGCTTCCGGCACCGCCGAGAAGCGTATCCGCCCCGCCGGCGCCCCTCAGCACGTCATTGCCGTCCAGGCCGGACAGAACATTCGCGGCAGCGTTGCCAAAGAGCGTGTTCGCCAGGCCGTTGCCGGTGCCGCTGATGGCCTGCGCGCCGGTCAGGCGCAGGATCTCCACCTCGGTGGGCAAGGTGTAGGACAGGCCGGTGCGGACTTCATCCGTCCCGCCATTGGCGGATTCCACCACCCGGTCCGCCGCGTTGTCGACGATGTAGATATCGTTGCCAGCGCCGCCCACCATGGAATCGGCGCCCACGCCGCCATCGAGCTGATCGTTGCCGAGGCCGCCGATCAAGGTATCCGCCCCGGCGGCGCCGAGCAGCGTGTCATTGCCGGCAAGCCCGTCGATTACGTCATTCCCCGCCGTACCTGTCAGCCTGTTGGCAAGCCCATCGGCCACCGATTCGTGCGCCGCACTGAGATCGAAGATCCCGGGCACGATCTGGCCCGGCAGGATGCCGTCGAGCCGAATGGTACGCTGATCCGAGATGCTCAGCAGCGTGCCGCCATATCCGTCCGTGCGTGCGGAGGCGAGGATGGCGGCGAGGGAGATGCTGCCGGTCAGGGCAATGATGTCCGTGCCTGGCCGGAAGCCCTGAATCTCCAGCTGCCCGGTGCTCGCACTGTTGACCTCGAACCGCGCCGCGCCGCCAAGGATCAACGCATAGTCGCGTCCATCCCCAGGCACAAAGACGTTCGTGCCTTTGCCGCCGATGAGGTAGTCATCGCCGCCGCGCCCCTCCAGCCGGTTACCGCCGCCGGTCGAGGCATCGATCAGGACATCCGCGCCGGCCGTGCCGATCAGCGTGGTGCGCCCGACGCCTCTGTCATAGGCGAAGACATTGCCGCCGGTGAAGGTTTGGGTGGTGTTCGCGGTCGTCGGCGCGACGACGCGCATCTCGGTTACACCGATCTGCGAGCCGTCAGCCATGCGCGGCGCAACCTGGTACTGGATCTCGTTGCGCAGGTCCGGGCTGTTGGACGCCAACAGCCAGCCATATGCGCGCATGGCATCGGCGGCGACCCTATGGTCGGTCGGGTCATCTCCTCCGGAGAAGACGGTGATGATGTTCGCGTTGCTCATCGCCGCTACCGTGGCGTAGTAGCCGTCTCCCGGGCCTGTCGCGTAGTTGCCGGCGTCGCGCGCCGCAGACGCGACCTGCGCCCAAGTGTCGAGGGAAGAGCCGTTCGAACCATAGACGGTTAGCGAATAGTTGTATCCCGTGTAGGGGTTGAGGTCCGGTGAGAGGAACCGGCCACTGAGGAAGTTTGCCTGCCACTTCAGCACCGCGCGGGCGTCCTCGTTGCCCTGCATCGCGGCGAGGGCCGTGGTGCTTGCAAAGAAGTCCTGTTGCCAGGGGGCGATGGCGAGCGCCTCCCGATAGCTGCCCGGGATGTAGCCATGGATCTCGTTCTGATCCTGGCTGAGCTCCGTGGTCAGGGCGCGGAGATAGCTCCAGTTGTTGTCGGCAATACGCGAGAAATACGCCTTCTCGTAGGAGCCATCCGGGTTGGCGTAGGCGGCCTCCTGTATCGCGCGAAGCGACCATGCCTGCGCGCGCACTTCTTCCTGCTGGTTTGCGACGATGCCGAGCCCATTCTGGCGCGGGTCATTCCATGCCGAGGCGATCACCCAGGACGCCTGTGCATTCAGCATGTCTAGATGATAGGTGTCGCCGGTGAGGATCCACGCGACATAGGACATGTCCGGCGCGTGCGCGCGATCGGTTGTCCAGACGTCGCTGCTCGCAATCTGGGACGGTTTGACAGCGCCTCGGCCGTCGATCCACAGGCTGGGATAATCGCCTACCGACAGGTAGTGCCCCTTCGGGGCGTCGTAATAGTGCCAGGGAATGGTCCCGGCGGCCTGCGCCTGTGCGAGCGCGTACTTCGCCGCCGCCGGATCCTGGCTGATCAGCCAGGTCGCGTTGACGCCCGTTGTCGGGCCGATGTCGGGGCGCCCCCCGGTCATGGGCATGTAGGTCGCAACGCCATTGAGTCCGAGGACATTCGTCCAGCCTGATGGGACCGCCGGCGCTGCGTTCGTGGGCGCGGTGAGGTCGTAGCTGAGGATCGCGCCAGTCTGCTCCAGGTAGTCGACATCATGGCGGACATGCAGGGTCGGGTTCGCGCTGGCGCCGTCGAAGACGTCCTGCGTCCAGGTTTGGTACTGCTGCTGCGTCAGTGCGCCCTGGCTGAACTTGGTCTGCCCGTTCTCGACGATGCTGATGCTGTTGTATTGGATCGCTCCGCCGGCACTCCCCATGGCGCTGTCGTTGCGGAACCAGACCTTGGTCGAGGTGCTGCCATCAGCATAGGTCACGACATCGAAGGTGAGTCGCAACGCACGCGCGATCGGCACGTCGAAGCGCACCTCGGTCGCGAGCGGCCCCTCCCGGAGGATCTCGAGCGTACCGCCTGCGGCGGCGGCGGCGAGTTCGTGTGCGGCGTCGATCTGTCGTGCGCCGACACCCGAAATATCCAGGTTGACCGCCAAGTCATAGCCGTGGGCGAGGGCGGCCGTTGTCGCAACCGGCGTCGTCGCCGATGGCGTAGCAAGGGACACGAGCGTCCCATTGACGGTCGCGCCGCCGCCGATCGTCGGTGCCGCGAGGGTGACGATCGCCGACTTGATCGAGCCATCCTCATAGCGGCCAGTCACATCGAGTTGAACAGGTACGGTCTGCGAGCCGATCCGCGCGCCCAAAGCGGTACCTTCTGGGACAGCGCCTTGAACAAAGTATTGATTAAATCTCAGATATTGAGATGCATTTGAGGTTGCAGAAACATTCTGTAGACTAAAGCCAACGATGGTATTGGATGAGGTCGAGGACGAATCACTCATGTAAGGCCTCCATGATGCATCATATTCAGATTTAAAAGGCTTCCGAAACGACCGGGAATGGTCCAGCCCATATCGACATGACCGCAACCAAGGCAAGATCACCGAATTCCAACGACTGGTCGTGCTGGAATTCGGCAGAATCTGCCGCATCTGGTAGATCGCTGAGGGTAGAACTCAACCCCAGATCATTGACTTCCTCAGCCATCTACACCGTTCAGTTGCTAACATCCGACGGCTGAGTCGCAAAGTTACCACGCGGTTAATTGAGCGCACGTTGCCTGTTCGATAGTGCCATTGCGAACCCGTGTGACCGTTCTGCAACGACCAATCTCTGACGTGGCACCGGATATCAGTCGGGCGCGTAAGGCGGATCGATTGTCCCCGGCGGGCGGCCTCATCGCATGCGCCTGTGAGTGATACCGTCCGCGGTCGCGTTGCCGTAAGCTCGTCATGCTTCAGGACATGGGCGCGCGATGATCGACAACTTCATCATTCTGGTCACCTGTGGCGCCGTCGCGCTGGTGGCCATCCGCGCCATCATGTTCGAGCGCCGAGGCGAGGCCGCGCAACGGCCACAGGCTGCGCCCGCGGCGCGGTCAAAGCGGCGCTGAGCGAGGGCTCCCCGCGGTGCAGGCGCTGTTCATCTTGCTGGTCTGGAGTGTGCTCATCGCGCTGGGCCTCAGCGCGCCCTTCGTGCTGGGACTGGCGTATATCTGGGTGGATCTCTTCCGGCCGCAGGATGTCGTGCCGGTTGTCGGGCAGCTCATATCGATATCCATGATCACGGCGGTGCTCGCCGTCGGCATGTATCTTGTCGCCGATCGGCGCGACCCGCCGCGCCTCGGCCTACTCACCGTGCTGATGATGGTCTGGGCCGGATGGATCACGCTCACCACGACCTGGGCGCTGTTCCCGCAAGACGCCTGGTGGAAATGGGACTGGGCGTTCAAGACGGTCGTCTTCACCGCGCTGCTGCCCTTTGTCTTCCGGTCGAGGATCCAGATCGAGGCGGCGCTGATGGTTCTGCTCTGCGCCGTCGCGGCCCATGTGCTCCCGTACAGCATCAAGGGCCTGATCTCCGGCGGAGCCTATGACCGACCGCTGGGCCTGATTGCCATCAATGCGCATTGGGGTGGGGAAGGGAGCACGCTCGCCACCTATGCCTTCGCCTGCCTGCCGCTCGTAGCCTATCTCCAGCGGCATTCGCTGATCGCGCCGGCAACCGGCATCATGCGGTACGTCTATATGGCGGCACCGCTTCTCGCGCTCGCCGGTTCCTTCGCCACCTTCGCCCGCGCCGCGGTGATCGCCTGCCTCGTCTGGGCCGCGCTCACCTGGTGGCAATCCCGGCGCAAGTCGCTGCTGGCGGTGGCGTTCGTTGCCGCGGCCATCGCGATCGTTCCTCTGATGGGCGAGCGCTGGGTCGCGCGAATCTCCACGACGCTCGAACCCAGTCAGGAAGAGAGCGCCCATACGCGGCTCATCGTATGGGGATGGACGATCGACTTCGCGAACCAACATCCAGCTGGCGGCGGCTTCAACGCCTATCACGCCAATTTCATCGTCACGCCAGGCCCGGACGGCGTGGACATCATCACCGAGGCGCGCGCCTTCCACAGCGTCTATTTCGAGATCCTGGGCGAGCATGGCTGGATCGGACTTGGGATCTTCGCCGCGCTTCTCGCGGTCATGTTTTTCGACATGTGGCGCGTGCGGCGGGCGTCGCGCGGCGATCCGGAACTTGAGTGGCTTGGCGACCTCGCACGCGCCCTATCCCACGCGATGCTGATCTTCATGGCCGGCGGAGCCTTCGTGGGCATCGCATTCTATCCGCTGCATTACTACCTCTTCGCCTTCGCTGTCTGCGCGAGGGCGGCCCTTCAGCGTGCCCGGCGAGGTGTCGCGGTCGCGCCAGCCGCGACCGATCCTGGAGCCGATCCGGCCGTCGCCGCGTCGCGCCACCTCCCGGCCTGGCGCATCCGGGCGGCGGGCACGAAGGATCCGGCGCGCCGCACGGCGCACGGACAAGGCTGATGTGCGGGCCCGCCTACCATCCCGCCTTTGCGGCGACCTCATGCAGCCATGTTCGGGCCAGCCGCATCAGCGCGATCGCACCGTCGATCACCTGCCGGGCAAGACGCCGTAGTGCGCTCCACCACATGCCCGCCTGAGTCGCCTCGGCACTCCCGGCAGGGACAGCGTTGCCGGCAAGTCGTTCCGAGCGGCCGGACCAGTTGAGAAGCAGCACGCCCGGGCCGTCGAGGCGCGTTTCGGTGACCTCGAGATCGCCGGCCGCGCCATGCCCGGGCAGGGCGAGTATCGCCGCCCGGCGGCCACGCGGACCGACGCCAGGCGCAACGACGCTGGCGGTGATGCGCAATCCGCCGTCGACCTGAATGGTCGCCCCGCTGCCGGTCGCGACCGCTGCGATGCGGCTCCCGGCGATCTCGGTCATCCGGGCCCGCGACAGGATCGCCGCGGTTCCGCGTCCTGCCTCGAACACTGATCCGCGCAGAACCAGCGCTGCCAGCGGCCCGGCACGGATGGCAGCGCTGGATGGCTCGTTCGAGGCCGCGCCATTGGCGCGGAAGATGCTGTCTTCGATGCGGAGTGTGCTGCCTTGCGCCTCGCCTGGCGCAAAGATGCCGTCCTGGTTGTCCTCGATGAGCAGCCTTTCAAGAGTCAGGGTCCTGCCTTCCGCCCGGATCGCCGCTCCATAGCCATCGAGGTTCCGCGCACGGGCGAGTGTGATATCGCGGATGCGGATGTTGTCACCCATGACGACGAAGATCGCCTTTCCATGGCAGACGCGATCGGTGATCCGCGTGGCTGGGCCGCTGCCCTCGATGACGAGGCCATCGGCACGCCAGACCGCGCAGTCATAAAAGGTGCCCGGCAGGATGCGGACGGTGTCGCCGGATTGCGCGACGGTGGCCGCTTCGCTCGGTTGCGCGAACCGCGCGCCGGGACCCACCACGAGTTCCGCCGCCCAGGCATCGGCACGGATCGCGTGGAGAACGCAGAAGAGCAGGCTGACACACGCTGCGGTTTGGTTGCGAGTCCGGCACGGACTGGGGTAGCGTGCCGCCTCGTTGGTGTGAGGGGCATTCATGCGCGCTGCATTGCTGGGCTTCCTCCTGATCACCCTGTCGGCGACAGCCGGAGCGGAAGCCCGCGTGCTGGAGGTCGGGCCAGGTCGTTCCTTCATCCGGCCGTCGGCTGCCGCCGCTGTCGCGCAATCAGGGGATGTCATCAGGATCGCTCCCGGGACCTATGAGGATTGCACGGTATGGCGCGCCGACAGGATCGTCATCGAGGGCGAGGATGCCGACCGCGTCATCATCGGTAACCGCACCTGCGCAGGAAAGGGTGTCTTCATCATACAGGGAAGCGACGTGACCGTGCGTGGGGTGACGCTGGTGGGCGCGCGCACCGATGATGCGAATGGCGCCGGAATCCGGGCGGAGGGCGTCAACCTGACCGTCGAGCGCGTGCGATTCCTGCGCAACGAGAACGGCATCCTGTATGCCGGCGTACGGCGCGGCACGCTGATCGTGCGGGACAGCGCCTTCATCGGCAACGGCAGTTGCGAGAAGGCGTGCGCACACGGGATTTATGTCGGGCAGCTTGAACGGCTCAGCGTGGAAGGATCGCGCTTCATCGGCACGCGGCAGGGGCACCACATCAAGTCGCGTGCACTGCGAACCGAGATCATTGGCAACGAGATCGAGGACGGACGGGACGGAACGGCGAGCTACCTGATCGACGTTCCCAACGGTGGCGCCGTGCTGATCCGGGGCAACAGGATGAGCAAAGGACCACGTTCGGAGAACCGTGCCACCGCGATCGCGATTGGCGCGGAAGGCGTCGATCGACCGACGCCGGAGATCCTGATCGAGGACAACAGCTTCACCCTCGATGGCAACTACCGCACCGTCTTCGTGACCAACCATACGGCGACCCCGGCAGTACTGGTGCGCAACCGGATCCCCGCGACGGTCCGGCCGCTGCGTGGCGATGGTCGCATCAGCGCGCTCGCGCCAGGCACGCACTACGCCGCCGTCGAATAGGGCGGATCGCCGGACGGCCAGCACCAGCCACCGGGGGTGGCGACCCCAGCGGCGTGGGCGCAAATCAACCTGGATATCTCCGGGATCCCCCACCTTCGGGGCCGAGGTTGGAGGTCATCCACGCACAACACGCGATGCGATCAGGTTCAAGCATCGCCGGCGGCTGGAACGCGCCGCCAACATCCTGCCCGCCGAGGCCGAAGCACTCCATGACGCGGCGCGGGACACCGTGCTCCTAGCGGT
Source organism: Roseomonas alba (assembly GCF_019430885.1). GTDB lineage: Bacteria > Pseudomonadota > Alphaproteobacteria > Acetobacterales > Acetobacteraceae > Neoroseomonas > Neoroseomonas alba. Next base: position 488,373 of record NZ_JAHYBZ010000002.1, read on the forward strand.
ATGGTCCAGCCACTCAGCCTCCGACACGCCCTGGCGGCTGGGACCGGCTCAGCCATGCTCGCGCCGGCGTGGAGCGCCCGGCCCGTGGCGCAGCCCCTCCACGGAGTGCAGGCGACACTGCAATGACGCGCGGTGGTTTTGCCCCTTCGGATGACGCGCGCGCGTTGGATGCGTGAACAAGCCTCATGCCCCTTTAGGTTGTCGTGCGCCTGAATGACGCTTATCGAAAGTTGAAGTTCAAGTTCAGTTTCGACTATTTCTATGTATGACTTTTGAGAATTCGTATCTGTTGATAGCGAAGAATCTTTCATTTTAATGTTGCGGGATCGGCTTAAATATAGGCATGATCTCGTCATGCCACTGATCAATGTCCAACTCGGTGATGGCACCGTCATCACGCACCCGGACCTCGTGAATCTCTACGGTTGCTCCGTGGGCGAGGGCACCAGGATCGGGCCGTTCGTCGAAATCCAGAAGAACAGCGCCGTCGGCTCTCGCTGCAAGATCTCCTCCCATTCCTTCATCTGCGAAGGCGTGACGATCGAGGACGAGGTCTTCATCGGGCACGGGGTGATGTTCACCAACGAGCTCTACCCGCGCGCCACGGCTCTCGGCGGCGGGTTGCAGACCGAAGCGGACTGGAGCGTGGTGCCCACCCGCATCTGCCATGGCGCCTCCATCGGCTCCAACGCCACGATCGTCTGTGGTGTCACTGTCGGGCGCTTCGCGCTGGTCGGAGCAGGAGCGGTGGTGACGCGCGACGTGCCCGAGCACGCGATTGTCGCCGGCGTTCCCGCAAGGGTCGTAGGCGATGTCCGCGACCGCGACAGCCTTCCCACACCGGCAACAGGAATGACAATGCCATGATCGGCATCGGTGTTATCGGCTATGGCTATTGGGGGCCGAACCTCGCGCGCAGCGTGGCGGAGACCGACGGCTGCAGATTGGCTGCCATCGCCGACTTCTCGTCCGCAGCCCTGTCCCGCGCGGGCAAGCGCTTTCCTGGAGCCGCGCTGTACCAGGATCCGCAAAGCCTGATCGAGGATTCGGCGGTCGACGCCGTGCTGATCGCCACCCCCGTCGCGACGCACTATGCGCTCGCCGCCGCCGCGCTGCGGGCCGGCAAGCATGTTATCGTCGAGAAGCCCATCGCCAGTTCGTCGGACGATGCGCGCCGCCTGATCGATGACGCCGATCGCCGTGGCCTCACGCTGATGGTGGATCACACCTTCGTCTACACCAGCGCGGTGCAGAAGATCAGCGAACTGCTGCGCGCCGGCGATCTGGGCGATGTCTATTACTATGACAGCACGCGGGTAAATCTCGGCCTGTTCCAGCACGACGTGAACGTCATCTGGGATCTCGCGGTGCATGACCTCTCGATCCTGGATTACCTGCTGCAGGAAAAGCCGCTCGCCGTTTCCGCAAGCGGTGCCGGCCACATCCCGGGTCGGCAGGAGAACATGGCGCATTTGAGCCTGTTCTATCCCTCCGGCACGGTCGCCTATCTCAATGTGAACTGGCTCGCGCCGGTGAAAGTCCGCCAGACGCTCATCGGCGGCAGCCGCAAGATGATCGTGTGGAACGACCTTGAGCCCAGCGAGAAGATCAAGGTCTACGACCGCGGCGTGACCCTGGGCGATGGGCCGGAGCAGGTGGCGGCGCGAATTTCCTACCGCAGCGGCGACATGTGGGCCCCCCAGCTTTCGGTGAAGGAGGCTCTGCTCACGGAAATGGAGCATTTCGTCGACTGCGTCACCCATCGCAAGGAGCCGATGACCTCCGGCCGCTGTGGCCTCAGCGTCGTCGAAACACTTGAAGCGGCCATGCTGTCTCTGCGCCAGCGCGGCCAGCCCATCGACATCTCCCCGGTACGGATGGCCTCATGATCCCGTTGCTTGACCTTCGCGCGCAATACGCCGGCCTCAAGGCTGAAATCGACGCTGCCGTGCTCGAGACGCTCGCGAGCGGTGCCTACGTCTCCGGCCCGAAGGTGGATGCCTTCGAGGTCGCATTCGCCGCCTATTCGGGCGCCAGCGAGGCGGTGGCGCTGAATTCCGGCACCTCCGCGCTGCATCTTGCGCTTCTCGCGCTCGGCATCGGTCCGGGGGACGAGGTCATCGCGCCAGCCATGACCTTCGTCGCGACCGTCGCGGCCATCCGCTACTCCGGCGCGACGCCCGTGCTCGCCGACGCGGATCCCGTGACCTGGAACATCGATCCCGCTGCCATCGAGGCCGCGATCACGCCGCGCACCAAGGCCATCATCCCCGTTCATCTGCATGGCCGCATGGCGGATATGGACGCGATCATGGCGATCGCGGCGAGGCACGGACTGCATGTCATCGAGGATGCCGCCCAGGCGCATGGCGCGACGTGGCATGGCCGGGGCGCGGGGACTTTCGGCGCGATCGGCTGCTTCAGCTTCTACCCGGGGAAGAACCTTGGTGCCTGCGGGGAAGGTGGTGGCGCCATCACAAGCGATCCGGCGCTCGCAGCGCGTATGCGCAAGCTGCGCGACTGGGGCCAGGAAGGTCGCTACAACCATGTCGAGCACGCCTTCAACTATCGCATGGACGGAATCCAGGGTGCGATCCTGTCGGTGAAGCTCGCGCACCTGGCGCGCTGGACGGAACGCCGCCGGGAGGTCGCTGCACTTTACGACACGCTGCTCGCCGAACTTCCCGTGCGGCTGCCCGCGAAGCCGAAGGCGCTGGAGCATGTCTACCACGTCTATGCGCTACGCCATCCGGAGCGCGACCGGCTCGCGCGCGGTCTCGCCGAGGCGGGCGTCGCCACCGGCCTGCACTATCCGCGGCCCGTGCATCTGCAGCCGGCGTACAATGATCTCGGACGCGGGCCGGGCAGCTTCCCGGTCGCAGAGGCGCTTTCCGCCGAATTCCTTTCGCTGCCCATCTTCCCGGAATTGACGCCGGACCAGCAGGCCCATATCGCCGGCACATTGCGGGATCTCCTCAGTTCAGCCTCGGTGACCAGCCATGCCGCGTGAGAGCCGCGAAATCCTTGACCCGCGCGGCGTTCTCGCCGGCACCACCTGCCTCGTCACCGGCGGCGCCGGCTTTGTCGGCTCGCATATCGTCGATCTCCTGCTGGAGGCGGGCGTGGCCGAGGTGCGCGTCATCGACAACATGGTGCGCGGACGGCACAGCAACCTCGCCCGGGCGCTCACCAGCAACCGTGTGCGCCTGGTCGAGGGTGACATCCGCGACATCGGGGCGATGCGGTCACTCATCGAGGACTGCGACACTGTCTTCCATCAGGCAGCGCTGCGGATCACACAGTGCGCGCAGGAGCCACGCGCTGCCTTCGAGGTGATGGTCTCCGCGACGTACGAATTGGTGGAACTCTGCCTCGCTGCTGGGATCCGCAAGCTGGTCGCGGCGTCCACCGCCTCAGTCTACGGCATGGCGGACCAGTTCCCGACCACCGAGGCGCACCATTCCTACAACAACCGGACGCTCTACGGCGCCGCCAAGGCCTTCAATGAGGGGCTCTATCGCTCCTTCAACGAAATGCACGATCTGAACTACGTCGCGTTGCGCTACTTCAACGTCTATGGGCCACGAATGGACATTCATGGCCGCTATACCGAGGTTCTGGTGCGCTGGATGGAGCGGATCGCACGCGGCGAACCGCCGATCATCTTCGGAGACGGTCTGCAGACCATGGACATGATCCATGTGCACGACGTGGCCCGCGCGAACATCCTCGCAGCCGTTGCGCCGATGAATGACGTGGCCCTGAACGTCGCGAGCGGAACGGAGACCTCGCTGCTCGATCTCGCGCGCTTGCTCTGCCGGGTCATGGGCCGGCCCGAGCTTGTGCCGCTGCATCAGGAAGAGAGGTCGGTGAACCCGGTGCCCAGGCGCATTGCCGATACCTCCAGGGCGCGGGACCTTATCGGGTTCGAGGCAAGCCTCCCGCTCGAGGAAGGCATTGCCGAACTCGTCGCCTGGTGGCGCGTCCAGACAGCCCTGGCCGGAGCCCTCGCATGATCCCGATCACCAAGCCGCTGGTCGGAGAGGAGGAGGCGCTTGCCGCCGCCGAGGTCGTGCGCTCAGGCTGGCTCACCCAGGGACCGCGCGTCGCAAGTTTCGAGCAGTCCTTCGCTGCGCTGACCGGCGCGCCCTTTGCCTGCGCCGTGTCCAACTGCACGACGGCGCTGCATCTCGCACTCCTGGGTGTTGGGGTGCGGCCGGGCGATGAGGTCATTACCGTCAGCCACACCTTCATCGCCTGCGCCAATGCCATTCGCCAATGCGGGGCGACACCGGTCTTCATCGACATCGAGCCGGTCGGGTATGGCATGGACGCGGCGCTGATCGCCGCCGCGATCACGCCGAAGACGCGCGCCATCCTCTGCGTTCATCAGATCGGCATGCCGTGCGACATGGATGCGATCATGGCGGTCGCGCGCGCCCATGGGTTGCGTGTGGTCGAGGACGCCGCCTGCGCCTTGGGATCCGAGATGGAGTTCGGCGGTAGCTGGCGGAAGGTCGGAGATCCGGCCGGCGACGTCGCCTGCTTCTCCCTTCACCCCCGGAAGGTCGTGACTGTCGGGGATGGCGGCGTGCTGACCACGCGCGATGCGGCGCTCGACGCACGGTTCCGGCTTCTGCGCCAGCATGGCATGACAGTGCCGGACACGGTGCGCCACGGCAGCGCACAGGTGATTTTCGAATCCTACGAAGTCGAGGCCTTCAACTACCGGCTGACCGACATCCAGGCGGCCGTCGGCATCGAGCAGCTCAAGCGCCTGCCCGAGATCGTGGCGCGGCGGCGTACGCTGGCCGAACGCTACCGCGAGCGGCTCGCTGCGGCGGTGCCGGACGTCTCCGCGCCGGTGGAGCCAAACCGCGCTCGGACCAACTGGCAATCCTTCGCAGTGCGCCTGCCTGATGGGGCGGACCAGCGCGCGGTGATGCAGACCATGCTGGATCGCGGCATCGCCACGCGCCGGGGCATCATGTGCATTCACCGTGAGAAGCCCTATGCCGGCACGGCGCGCGTGCCGCTGCCTGTCTCGGAGGCGGCGCAGGATCAGACCATCCTGCTGCCGCTGTATCCGCAAATGACCGAGCAGGAGCAGGACCAAGTCGTGGCCGGGCTTCAGGAGGCCGTGCGGCATTGACCGCAGATATCCGGCGCATCGCCATCCTCGGTGCGTCGGGCAATGCGCTCGACATCCTGGACATCATCGATGCGCTGGGCTGCTGGGAGGTCGCCGGCGTCTTCGATGACAAGGCCGCCCGCGGATCCGTCTTTGCGGACCTGCCCGTGCTGGGCAGGCTCGAGGAGGCTGCGGCGGCGGCCGCACCCGGCGGGCCGCTTGATGGTGCAGCATTCGTGAACGCCATTGCCAGCGAAAGAACGCATCGACGCAAGGCGGACATCATCGCCTCCACCGGGTTGGACGAGGACCGCTTCGCGACCCTGGTGCATCCGGCCGCGGCGGTGTCACGGCGTGCTGTGCTGGGCCGCGGGGTCTGTATCGGCCCGGGCTGTGCCGTCTCGGCGAACGTGACGATCGGAGCGCATGCCTGGATGGGCGGACATGTCGTGATCGGACATGATGCGACGATCGGCAGTGGCGCGACCCTGGCGCCCGCGGTCACGATCGCCGGTGGGGTGCGAGTCGGCGCGCTCGCCTATGTTGGTTCGGGCGCGGTGCTGCGACCGGGAATCACGATTGGCGACGGCGCCCTGATCGGGATGGGCGCCGTTGTTCTGGCTGATGTGCCGCCCGAGGCCGTGATGGTCGGAAATCCCGCCCGCCACCTCGATCGGAGGTGATCCGGTCCGGCAATGCCGGACCGGGAGAGTGCTCTACCGGAAGTTGGGCGAGATTTGTTCGCGGCGGTCCGACGCCGCGGCCGGCGGCGTGCCGGTGCGCCGGATGACGCCGGCGTCGATCAGGCCCTGCAGCGCCTTCTGCATGACATCCACCGAATTGGCGAAGCCCTCCACGGAGAAGATGACGCGCTGACGCAGCACGGCGCGTGGCGTGTTGTCGGGGTTGCGCTCGGTCGGCGAGAGGCTTGTCAGGTCCACGCGGACGATGGAGCCGCTGACGGTGATCTCGCCGATGCCATCGGAGAAGATTTCAGGATGCATGATCCGGTCCCTAGGTCCTATGTGCTGAAAGTCTAATGTTCGCCGGTCGACGGCGGAAACGGAAGCGGCCGATCATCCGATCGGATCGCTGCAACCTGCAAGCGATACGCGACGGGCGGCAATCCGCCGCCCGTCATGCTCCCAGGGCATTTCCGGCGAACTTCCGCTCACCTGCAATGCTCCAGGTGTCTGCCTTTTGCGAGCATCTTCATCTGTCCGGACGAGTTCATCCGGACAGGATCTGCTCCAGGTGCCTGGCGGCACTCCTCACGCCGCGAGCTGGCCGCGGAAGTTGACGTCGACCCAGTAGTTCGTATTGCCCCAGGATCCGGTTGGGAACTGGCTGTCGCCATAGGCATAGAGCCCGTTGCCAGACCCTGGTGCGGTGAGTGGGCCGTTGCTCTGCGCTTCGTTGAAATAGCCGCTGCTGGCGGCATAGAAGCCAGACGTCGTGTGATAGGACACAACGTAGTCGGTATCGGGCGCGATCGACACGGCGGATGCGAAATCGACCTGCTGCCAGCCAGACGCCGTCTCGTTGGTGAAGGTCGCGGTCGCCAGCAGCGTGCCGGTCGCCGTCCAAAGGCTGCCGGTATGCGTTCCGGTGTTCTGATTGCCCTTGTAGAACTTGACGCCCGTGATGCTCCCGCTTTCGCTGCTGCGGAACTTCATGCCGAGCTCGATCGATCCCGGATCGTTCACCGAGGCAATGGCTGGCGTGTCGTTCGGCCCAAACAGGCTGGACGTGGTTGCCCCAGCGTCGACCTCGACCGCGGCGGTGCCGAAGCTCTGCCCGCCGCGGGCATCGGTGATGCCGTAGCTGAAATCGGCGGCCCCGACATAGCCCTGCTCCGGCGTGAATGTCACGGTCTGCGCCTGGGCATCAAAGGCAACGCTGCCGTGGCTGCCTGCGGTGACCGAGGTCAGCGTGAGACCATCACCATCCGGATCGCTGTCATTGGCAAGCAGAGTGGCGACAGGAATGACCAGCGGCGTGCCGCTGTGCGCAAGGAGTCCGCTGTCGGCCCCCGCGACCGGGTCGCGGTTGCGGGCATCCATCACGACATCCACCCAGTAGTTGGTGGCCTGGTAGCTGGCGGCGGGGAAAGTCCCGGCGCTGCCGTAGTTGAACACCCCCTGCGTGGCGGCCAGCACGCCATTGTCGTGCGCCTGGCTGAAGTAGCCGCTGGTGGCGGAATAGTTGCCGTTGGTCGTGTTGTACGACGCGACATAAGTCTGGCCGGCCGTGATGCTGACCGGCTGGGAGAAGTTCGCCTGCTGCCAGCCGTTCGCCGTCTCATCCGTGAAGGTGACGGTGGCGAGCAGCGTTCCGTCCGCGGTCCAGAGATTGCCGACATGTGGGCCGGTATTCCCGGCGCCCTTGTAGAAGCGGATGCCGGTAATCAACCCGCCCACCTCGGCAGTGAAGCGCACGCCGAGCTCGACCGGGCCGTCATCGGCGGCGGATTCGAGAGCAGGGCGATCGAACCTGTCGAACAGGCGTTCGCTGCTGCCAGGTGCGAAGACATCGATGCCGACGGCGCCTTGGGCCGTGGCACCATGGCCATCGGAGAGTGTGTAGGTGAAGGACGCCGCACCGACATAGCCGTCGGTGGGCGTGAAGGTGATGGTACCCGCCTGGGCATCCAGTATGGCCGTGCCGCCCGCGCCTCCCGAAACGGCCGTGATCGTCAGCGCATCGCCGTTCGGATCTGTGTCATTGGACAGCAGGGAACTCACCGCAATCACGATCGGCACGCCACTATAGGCCGAAAGGCCGGTATCGGGCGCTACCGTCGGCGCGCTGTTCCCCTCCGAGAACAGCACATCCACCCAGTAGTTCGTCGCATTGTAGGTCTGCGTCGGGAATCCGCTATTGCCATAGCCATAGACGCCATTCGAACCACCGGCGGCGACGATGCCACCCTGGCTGTAGCTCTGGTTGAAGAAGCCTGATGTCGCGGAATAGTAGCCAGACGTCGTGTGATAGGACGCAACGTAGTTCTGCCCGGTGACGAGCGTGACGGGCTGCGCGAAATAGACCTCCTGCCAGCCCGTCCCGCTTTCCTGAGCAAAGGTGGCCGACGCCAGCAGCGTGCCGTCCGAGGACCACAGGTTCGCGACATGAGTGCCGGTGTTCTGCGGTCCCTTGTAGAAGCGGATGCCGGCGATGCTGCCGTTCTGGGTGACCTGGAAGCGCATGCCCAGTTCGATCGCGCTGTTGTCGCTGACCGAGGCGACCGCAGGCCGCGCGTCGTCTTCGAACAGGCTGGTGACAGGCGGCAGGTCGCGCACCTGCATGCTGACGGTCGCCTGTGACGTTCCGCCGCGCCCGTCCGAGATGCTGTAGACGAAGCTGGCGTCTCCGAGATAGTCCGCGTCGGGCGTGAAGGTGACGTAGCCGGTCACCGGATCATACGCGACCGTCCCATGAGTTGCGCCCGAAACGCCGGTGATGGTCAGCGAATCCCAATTCGCATCGGTGTCGTTGCCCAGCAGGCTGGCGGCCGCGATCAGGAACGGCATGTTGCGCGCGACGGCAAAGCCGCTGTCATCTGCGGCGAGCGGGGCGACATTCTCCACGCCGCCCGGCTGGAACATCACGTCGACCCAGTAGTTGCTGGCGTTGAAGCTCTCGGTCGGGAAGCTGCCCGCGGCGCCATAGGCGTAGAGACCGCCGCCGGTCACCGTGAGCGGGCCGTTGCTGTACTGGCTGTTGAAGTAGCCCGGCGCCGCGGCATACATGCCCGTGACGGTATGGTAGCTCGCCAGGTAGGTCTCGCCGGCCTGGATGTCGACCGGAGCGGCGAACATCACCTGCTGCCAGCCGCTCGTCGTCTCGCCGCTGAAGGTCGCGGTCGCGAGCAGGGTGCCGTCCGCCTTCCACAGATGAGCGGTATGCACGCCCGTGTTCAGCGCGCCCTTGTAGAAGCGGATACCGGCGATGCTGCCCGCAGCCGATGCCACGAACTGCACGCCAAGTTCGACGGCAGTCGGGTCGGCGACATTGGCGAATTGCGGCGTATCGGTGGCATCGAACAGCGTGACGCGATGGGGTGGCTCCTTGACCGTGAAGGAGGCAACAGCCTGCGCCGTGCCGCCACGGCCGTCGGTCACCGTATAGGTGAAGCTCGCCTCCCCGATGAAGCCTTCATCGGGGGTGAAGACGATGGTCTGCCGATAGTAGTCCCAGACTGCCGTCCCGTTGGTCGCCCCTGAGACGTTGAGGATCGAGAGCGGATCCCCGTTCGGATCCGTGTCGTTCGCGGTCAGCGAGCCGGCGGTGAAGACGAGCGGCTGTCCCTTCTCGGCGTCCGGCATGACGTCGGCCACAGCCGTGGGACCGGTATTGCCTGTCGTCGAGGCGGCATTGAACACAACGTCGACCCAGTAGTTCATGGAAGCCTGCACCGGCCCGCCCGGGAAGGCGCCGGCGTCGGCAATGACGCCGTTTGGCCCTGTCTGCCAATCGCTGCGCAGGGCGGTGAGCGGCCCGCTGACGTGAGCTTCGGAGAAATACGCGTTGTGAGAGGCGAGATAGACGCCCGTCGTCGTGCTGTAGGAGGCGATGTAGACGGTATTCGCCGCGATGGTGACCGGTTGCGACAATTCGACCTGCTGCCAGCCGGAACCGGTCTCGGCGGTGAAGGTCGCCGTGGCGAGAAGGGTGCCGTCCGCTGCCCACAGATGGGCGACGTGCTCCCCTGTGTTGCGGTCGTCCTTGTAGAAGCGGATGGAGGAGATGGTGCCGCTGCGCTCGGACGCGAATTTGACGCCAACCTCGGCCGGGCCGAAGACATGCACCACGCAGACGTTGCAGCACAGCGTGACCTGCGACGGATCCCAGTTCTGAGGCAGGGGCGGGGGGGCCTCGTTCACGCCAAACAGGCTGATCTGGCTGGCCTCGCCGACGGTCACCGCGCGCGGGGCGCTGGCATATCCCATGTTCAGGCTGTCGTCGACCGAACGGGCCTGGAGTGCGTAGGTACCGGCCGAAGGGGCGGTCCAGGTATAGGACCAGGTGCCGGCCGAACTGTCGAAAGATGCCGCCCACCAGGAGTTGCCGCCGTCGGTGGACACCTCCACCCCCGCAATCCGACCGCCGACATCGGCCATGTTTCCGGTCAGAGTAATGCGGTCGCCCTCGAGCACGGGGCCGGCCACAGCGTTCATGGTCGAGGTCGGCGCGGTGAAGTCGATCGAGGCTGTTGCCGGCACCAGACCGGATTGAAGGGTCTGTGCCTGTACGCCCATGTCGGCGAAGAGGTTCACCATCGCCTGCTGGACGCTCGGATCCGTCGGCGTCCACTGCAGGTCGTGATTCTCGTCCAGGCCCCAGGACCAATAGACGGTACCGGCGCCAAAGACGATTGCGCCGCTCTCGGCCCGATACAGGGTCAGGTTGTGGGTCGCGACGCCCGGTCCAACCGTGGTGCCATAGTCGTACAGCAGCGTATCGACGGACAGCGTCGTGCTCGACAGGCGGATCAGGCCGTCCGGCGTGAAGGAATTGTCCGGCGCGCTGTCCCATTCGTAGCCGAGCAGGTTCTGCACCAGCGCAGCCGTCTCGCCTGGGGCAGTTTCGGCGACGGCCGTGTTCCGCCAGAAGCGGAGCTGCGTCATGTCATAGGGGATCTTGATGCTATCGAGCCGATAGCTGTCCACCGTGAACATGGTGCCCTGCAGGGCGTTCTCGGGTGTCTGTCCACCGAGCGCGGGATCGTAGGTGAGATCGCGCCAGGTGCCGGTCCATTCGTCGCTCGGGTCGATCTTCGTGCCCGCCCGCGTCTCCTTGTAGGTGACCATGGTGCGGTAGTCGGTCTCGGAGCCGTCGATCGAGGCTTCCCAGCGGGTCTTCCAGTACATGGCGTTGCCGCTGAGGAAGGCCAGGTTCACACCCGCGTCGCGTGCCGCCTCCACATTCGTCCGCTGCTCGGCCGACCAGTATTCGTCGTGGCCGACGGAGAGGAAGACCTTGTGGTTCAGCAGGCTCTCGCCCGACCGCGCCGTGTCGACGCCGGAGATATAGGAGACGTCGTAGCCGTTTGCCTCCAGCCAGCGCAGCGCCGAGTACTCGGCGCCGAATATGTAGTCCTGCGGCCCGGCAGCCCAGCCGCCGCCATCGCGCGTCGTGATCGGCCTGTTGTAGCTGACCGCATAGGAGCGGCCCGGCGTCGCGAAGTCGCCACCCGGCCCATTGCCGCCATAGACATTCGCCCCACCCCAGCCGTTATAGGCCTGCCAGGTGCTGTCCGAGGTCTGGAAGACGATATCGGAGGTCGAGGCGTCGTTGCGCACAATGAAGGGGATGTGGTTCTCGCCGAAGGTGCCGTCCTCACGCACCAGCTTCGCGATGTAGATGCCGGAGACCGCGTCCTCGGGAATGTCCCAGGTATCGGTGACAAACCAGTTGCCGGCGTCGACGAGGCCCATCGAGGCGTCGCGCAGCGGATCCGGCTGGATGATGGCCGCACCTTCGTGGTTGATGGTGCCCATCAGCCGCGCGCCATCGCCGCCATAGTACCCGAGGCGGTAGATCTCGACGCGGTAATCCGTCGAATCGGTATTGATCTTGAAGCTGACCGTCTGCCCGAGATTGTAGCTGATATCGGTCGTGAAGCCCTCGATGTTGCTGGAGCCGGCTCCCTGGAGGTCCCACACGCTCTGCGGCGTGCCCTGCTTCATGTTCTCCAGGACGATGGCGTTCATGGCGGAAGTGGTCGTCGCGGCCAGGGTGCTCGGCGCCGCAGCCGTGAAGGCGCTCGTCGAGCTGTCCGTGGAAGACGACGTGCCCGATGGTTCCGTCAGCGCCGTGGTCGTGAACGACATCGTCGACAGGACCGGTTCGCTCGACATCGGGGCCGACCCGTCGGAGGGCGTGAGACCACCCATGCTGAAGACCAGAACATCCGACACCGGCTGTCCGCTCAGCGGATCCATGCCGCTCGGATCATACAGCACCGGGAGGGAGGTGGACCCGATAGTGGTCGTCGTGCTGGACATCGTCTGGTCTCCGGCGACTAGTGTCACGGTTCACGGAGGCTCTCATCGAGCCCCCGCAGAAGTGGGTAGGCGAAATAGGCAAGCAGGTTGCGGCGCCCGACCTCCGCCTCTCCCACCAGGGTCATCCCCGGCAGGAGGCGGATCGGTTCCGGGATTCCGCGCAGCGTGATGTGCTCGAGCGCGACGCGCCCGCGATAGGCCGTCTCACCAGTACCGGCCTGCGGATCGCGTTCGCGGTCGCGGGGGAAGGCACCTTCGCTGATGGTGCGCAGCTGCCCGTCCGCGCTGCCGTGTTCCTGATAGGGGAAGGCATCGAACTTGAGTCGCACGCGCTGTCCCACTTCAAGCCGGCCAATATCGGCCGGCGGAATGGTCAGCTCGGCTTCCAGCACGGCGTCCAGCGGCACCAGGGTAAAGAGCGCCTCCGCCTCCCGCACCACCGACCCGACAGAGCGCGAGGCGACTTCGAGGACCACCGCATCGGTCGGCGCGGTCAGCACCACCATGCTGCGGCGCAGCTCGGCCTTGGCGAGTTCCTCGCGCGCGCTGTCGCGGTCGGCCCGCATGCGGACCAGCTCCTCGAACATTTGCTGGCGCTGGTCCTCGACGAAGCCGCGCCGTTCGGCCTGGGCGCGGCGGACATCCTGGGTCAGCTCGTCGAGATTGGCGCGCAGATGTTCCAGCCGCCCTTCCAGCTCCAGCCGGTTGTTGCGGGTTTCGAGCAGCAGCACGCGCGAGCCGATCTGCGTCGCGAGAAGCTGTGCGCGCATGGCCTCCAGTTCCCGCAGCACCTCCAGCCGCGCGGCCAGAACCTCCTGATCCCGGTGGCTCGTCGCGATGGAGGCCTCGGTGGAGGAAATGCGGGCATCGAACTCGGCAAGCCGTGCCTGGCGGAAGGCATGGCGCTGGGCGAAGCTGGCGGCCTGGAGGCGCTGCTCGGCATCGGCGCTGGGGCCCGGGGTGTAGTCGCGGTCCTCGAGCTCGGCCTCCAGCCGCGCGACCAGGGCGCTGCGCGCCGCAAGCCGCACCTGCAACGAGGCGAGATCGGCCGCGGCGAAGGTCGGATCGAGCGTCGCCAGCGTGGCCCCGGCCCGCACCACGTCGCCCGGCGCCACGTTCAGCGTGCGGATCACCGAAGTCTCCAGCGGCTGCACGACCAGGTTCGGCGTCGTGCTCACCAGACGCCCGGTCGCCACCACCACGCGATCGACATGGGACAGGCCCGCCCAGGTCACCGCCGATGCGATCAGCGCCGCCGCGGCGTAGAGCACCAGCCGCGACAGGATGCGCGGCGGCTGCTGTTCCAGCGCGATCGCTTCCGGCTGGAAGGCGCCAAAGCGGGCCGGCATGGGGGAGGGGGGGCGGGGAGGGGCCTTGCCCCCCTCGACGCTGCGCAGTTCGGGGGGGGTCATGCGACCAGCCTCATCTGCTGGTTCCACAGCGCGTGGTAGTTGGCGCAGCGCTGCAGCAGCTCGTTATGGCTACCGATATCGACCACGCGACCACGCTCCAGCACCAGGATGGCGTTCGCATCGACCAGCGTCGCGAGGCGGTGGGAGACGATGATGACCGTCCGTCCCTCGGCGATGCGGCGCAGGTTGCGCTTGATGATGGCCTCGCTCTCGGGGTCGAGGGCACTCGTCGCCTCATCCAGGATCAGGATGCGCGGGCGCGTGATGAGGGCGCGCGCGATGGCCAGGCGCTGCCGCTGCCCGCCGGAAAGGTTCTGCCCGCCCTCCTCGATCTCGGTATCGAAGCCGCGCGGCAGGCGCTCGATGAACTCATCGGCGCCGGCGAGGCGCGCTGCCTCGGCGATCTCCTCGGGCCGCGCATCGGGGCGGGGGGCCGCGATGTTCTGGCGGACGGTGCCGCGGAACAGGAAGTTCTCCTGAAGCACCACCCCGGTGGCGTGGCGCAGATGGGTCAGGTCGAATTCGCGGATGTCGTGACCGTCGACCCGCATCACGCCGTCCTGCGCGGTGTAGAGGCCCTGAAGCAGCCGCGTCAGCGTGGACTTGCCTGACCCGCTGCGCCCGACCACGCCCAGCACGCCGCCGGTCGGCACGCGGAAGGTGACGTCGTCAAGCGCCGGCGCGGTGGCGCCGGGATAATGGAAGGTCACACCCTCGCAATCGATCGACCCGGCGATCTCCGGCATGATGCCCTGGCCGCGGCCGGCGCGTTCGGGCTCGGCGCCCATCACTTCGCCCAGCATGCGCACGGACATGGCGACGTCCTGGTATTCATGCGCCATGCCCACGAGTTGCAGCAGCGGACCGGATACCCGTCCGGCGAGCATGTTGAACGCGACCAGCGCGCCGATACTCATCTGCCCATCGAAGACCAGCAGGGCGCCGATGCCGACGATGGCGACCATCATGCCTTTCTCGAGGAACCCGGTCGCGGATTGCGCCACGGCAGAGACCTTCTCCACCTCATGCCGCATGCGCACCGCGCCTGCCGAGGCCGAGTCCCACCTCTGGCGCTGCCGAGGCTCCATGGCGAGCGACTTCAGCGTGCGCATGCCGTGCACGCTTTCGACCAGCAGCGCCTGGCGCTCGCCCTCGGCGCGGTGAAGGGCGGAGAGCCGCCGGCGGAAGGGGCCGGACAGTGCCGCGATCACCAGCGCCGCGATCACCGCGAAGCCCAGCACGACGCAGGCGAGCTTTGCGCTGTAGAGAAAGAGGATCGGCAGGAAAACCAGCAGCGTCATGCTATCGAGGGCGGTGAGGAACATCCGTCCGGTCAGGAACTCCCGCACGCGGGACGCCTGCTGGAGGTGCCGCACCACAACCCCCGCGGGCATGCGCTCGAAGAAGTCGATCGGCAATCGCAGGAGATGCGCGAAGGTGCGCGTGGCGATCCGGATATCGACCCGGTTCGTCGCGTAGATCAGCAGGTAGCGGCGCAGGAAAGCGAAGAGCGCGTCGAACAGCAGGGCGAGCAGCACACCCACCAGCAGCACCTGCAGCGTGGCATAGCTCCGATGCACCAGTACCTTGTCGATCACGATCTGGAAAAAGATCGGCACGGCAAGGCCGAGCAGGCAGAGGAAAAGCGCGGCCAGCGCGACCTCTCCGAACAGCCGGCGCTCGCGGAACAGCTCGGGCAGGAACCAGCCGAAGCCAAAGCGCGGGGGCTCCTCGACCTTGCGCAGCGGTGCGACGAGCAGCGACTCGCCCTTCCAGCGTTCGCAGAAGCGGGAGCGGGGAATCTGGAGCGCAGCGCTCCCCTCGGCGAGGGGATCGCGCAGCAGCACGCCCTCTTCCTCACCCTCCAAACCGGCCACGACGCCGAGGAGAATCACCCAGTTGTCGTTGTCGAGCCGCCCGAGGACCGGGTGTGTCGGCGGCAGGGCCCTGAGGTCCTCCCAGGCGAGGGATGCACGCTCCAGGCGAAGACCAATCTCGTTTCCGACCCGAATTAGGAAGGCATCAGCGTCCTCTGCGACCGCTGGCGTGTAGTCTCGCCGCAATCTAGCAACTGAAAATTGTATTCCGTGATGACGCGCAACGTCCGCAAGTGCAGAAAGAGACGTTTCGCGTGATTTGCTCTCCATTATCTTAGATGCTTCTTTCCAAGATTGTCGTCTGATTCTACGATTTCAGCTATATATTGAGGTAAATGATCTTAGACAGCAACAGATTCAATTTGGGCGCCGACGCAAACCAGAAAGTTGCGTATCTCCGCGCTCACCTTTCGATGTCGCGAGAACGCCAGGAGAAACCGTCATGACCGCCATGCCGCCCCGCCTGCCCGTGACCGTGCTGTCCGGCTTCCTCGGGGCGGGGAAGACCACCGTGCTGCACCACCTGCTGCGTCATGCCGGCGGGCGCCGGCTCGCCGTGCTGGTCAATGACATGACCGAGACCAATATCGACGCCACCCTCCTCGACGCCGAAGGCAGCCGGGCGCGTGGCAGCGAGGGCATGGTTGAGCTGTCCAACGGCTGCATCTGCTGCACCCTGCGCGAGGAGCTGGTGGTCGAGATCGCTGCCCTGGCGCGGCGCGGCTGCTTCGACGCACTGGTCATCGAGAGCACCGGGATCAGTGAACCCATGCCGGTCGCCGCCGGCTTCGACCTGCCCATCGTCCAGGGTGGGGTGCTGGGGGATGTCGCGCGGCTCGACACCATGGTGACGGTGGTCGATGCCCAGGCGTTCCTGCGCGACTATTGCAGCAGGGACCGGCTCGCTGATCGGGGCCTCGCCGCAGATGCGACCGATGAACGGCACATCGTCGACCTGCTGGCGGATCAGGTGGAATTCGCGGACGTCATCCTGCTGAACAAGGCGGATCTGATCTCGGAGGCCGAATTGCGCCGGCTGCGCGATCTGGTCGCCGTCCTCAATCCCGCCGCCGAGCTGATCCCCTGCATCGACGGCAAGGTCCCGCCCGAGGCGCTGATCGCGACGGGTCGCTTCGACCCGGCCCGCGCCCGCATGGCCGCCGGCTGGCAGCGCGCCCTGGCGGGGGAGCATGTCCCGGAGAGTGAGGAATTCGGCATCGGGTCCTTCGTCTGGCGTGCGCGGCGGCCGTTGCATCCCGCCCGCACCGCTGCCGTCCTGCGCGCCCCGCTGCCTGGTGTGATCCGCGCCAAGGGCGTGTTGTGGCTGGCCAGCCGCCATGACTGGGCGGCGCAGTGGCACCTCGCCGGCGGACAGCGCCGCCTGACCCCGGCGGGGCCCTGGTGGGCGGCCCGACCGCAGGCGGGCTGGCCGCGCAGCCCCGTCTGGCAGGACTGGTTGAAGGCGCAGTGGCAGGAACCCTGGGGGGATCGGCGGCAGGAGATCGCCTTCATCGGCCAGGCCGTCCCGCAGACCGCCATCACGCGGTCCCTCGATGCCTGCCTGCTGACGGATCAGGAGATGGCGGCCGGTCCCGCCGCCTGGCGCGGCCTGCCCGATCCGCTGCCGCCCTGGCACGTCCGGTCCGCTGCCTGACCGGGCCCGCCATCCGCTTATCCGGCTTCGTGATGGAGACCATCACGGGCCTAGCATGGCAGTCCCCGGCCGGGATCGCGATACTCAAGCAGGCCAGGAGAACCGCCATGAGCACGCTTGACGAAGCCGATCCGACCTGCCCGCCGCCGCCCCCGGGGCTGGAGACCGTCATCATCCCCCGCGCCCATGACGTGGGCGGCTTCGAGGTCCGCCGCGCCCTGCCGGCGCGCGAGCGGCAGATGGTCGGCCCCTTCATCTTCTTCGACCAGATGGGGCCGGGCGAGTTCCTGACCGGCAAGGGCCTGGATGTGCGGCCGCACCCGCATATCGGCCTGTCGACCGTGACCTATCTCTTTGAGGGCGAGATCCTGCACCGCGACAGCCTCGGTTCGGCCCAGCCGATCCGCCCCGGGGAACTCAACTGGATGACCGCCGGAAGCGGCATCGTCCATTCCGAGCGCACCGACCCCGCCAAGCGCGACCACACCCAGCGCATGTACGGCATCCAGTCCTGGGTCGCCCTGCCGAAATCCGCGGAGGAGACCGCTCCCGCTTTCGCCCATCACGATGCCGGCGCACTGCCGCTGGTCGAGGATGCCGGGCTGCGCATGCGGCTGATCGCGGGCGAGGGGTGGGGGCTGAAGGCACCGGTCGCGGTGTCGTCACCCCTGTTCTACGCCGACGCGATCCTGTCCCCCGGCGGGCGGTTGCCTCTGCCGGCGGAGCATGAGGAGCGCGGGGCCTATGTGGTCGAAGGCGCGGTCGAGGTCGCCGGCACCGTGTTTGAGGCCGGGCGTATGCTGGTGTTCCGCGCCGGGGACGCGCTGGCGCTGACCGCCGGGGCCCAGGGCGCGCGGCTGCTGATGCTGGGCGGGGCGACGATGGACGGGCCGCGATACCTGTTCTGGAACTTCGTGGCGTCGTCGCGGGAGAAGCTGGAACAGGCGAAGGCGGACTGGAAGGCCGGGCGCTTCGCGAAGGTGCCGGGGGATGAGAAGGAATTCATCCCACTGCCGGAAGCACGGGTGACGGTGCGGGCGGAGGCGCGACCGGCGTAATGCAGGGGCTCTGCCCCGCGCCAAAGGCCCGAGGCCTTTGGAACCGATACGTGGTTCCGGGTGGCCGGGGCGTTGCTCACACGGCGTGTGCTGTTTCGGGCAAATCGCTGCCGCCTGGCAAGAAAACATACCCAACCGAGAGCGACCCATCCATTGGCGGGCCAGTGCACCTAAAGGTTTCCAAAGGCCTTGCGGCCTTTGGTGGGGTGGGGTTCCGAGGAGGGGCAAGGCCCCTCCTCGGGCCGTCACGCATGAGATAATTTTTAAAAACAGATAATTATACGTCGATATTCAGATCGCCATGCGTTCCCGTCGCTTGGCCTCCTGCCACAGCGCCTCCATCGTATCGAGCGTGGAATCCCCCGGTAATTTTCCTTCAGATTTTAGGGTTTGCTCGATGAAGCCGAAGCGACGCTCGAACTTCCGATTCGCACCGCGCAGGCAATCCTCCGGATCCAGGTCGAGCTTCCGGGCGAGGTTCGCGAGCACGAAGAGGAGGTCACCGACTTCGTCCTTCAATGCTGTATTATCTGATGATTGCTGCTCATTTTTAAGCTCAACCCGCAGCTCTTCTGCTTCCTCCTCCAGTTTGTCCAGCACCGCCCCGGCGTCCGGCCAGTCGAAGCCAACACGCCCCGCGCGGCGGGTCAGCTTGGCGGCTCGGGTAAGGGCCGGGAGGCCGAGCGGGATGCCGGCCAATGTCCCATGCTCGGCCCGGCCGGCACGTTCGGCGGCCTTCTGGACCTCCCAGGCGCTGGTCTGGCTTTCGGCGGTGCGGGCGGCGGCGTCGCCGAAGACGTGGGGGTGGCGGCGGATCATCTTGTCGGAGATCGCCTTGGCCACGTCGGCGAAGGCGAACCAGCCGCGCTCCTCGGCCATGCGGGCGTGGTAGACGACCTGGAAGAGCAGGTCGCCGAGCTCGTCCAGCAGGGTCGCGGGTTCGCCGCGGGCGATGGCGTCCTCGACCTCGTAGGCTTCCTCGATGGTGTAGGGGGCGATGGAGGCGAAGTCCTGCACCTGGTCCCAGGGGCAGCCGCCATCCGGGTCGCGCAGCTTCGCCATGATGTCGAGCAGGTGGACGATGGCGGCTTGGGGCTCGGTCATGGGCGTATCCGGCGGCAGGGAAGGGGTCGCCCGTGTTCCTCCGCCGCCGTCGCCGACGCAAGTCCCCTGGTTGCGCCCGGCTGCGTCCTTACCGAGACTGCGGACCGATTCAGCCAAGGACACCCAGCCCGATGCCGAAGGTCCGCGTCGTCTGCGCCCATGATTGCCCCGACATGTGCTCCCTGGTCGCCGATGTCGAAGGCGATCGGGTGGTGCGGCTGCAAGGCGACCCGGAGGAGGCCTACACGGCGGGTTTCGCCTGCGCGAAGGTGAACCGGGACATGGAGACGCTGCATTCGCCTGACCGGCTGCGCACGCCGCTGCGCCGGACCGGACCCAAGGGCAGCGGCCAGTTCGCGCCGATCACCTGGGATGAGGCGCTGGACGAGATCACCGGGCGCTGGAAGGGCATCATCGCCACCGACGGGCCGATGGGCATCCTGGGCTACGCCTATTCGGCGCATCAGGGGCATATGAACCGGCGGCTGGTCTCGGGGCTGTTCCATGCGCTGGGCGCGTCGCGGATGATGCTGGGCACGGTGTGCGACACCTGCTGCGAGACGGCTTGGGACATGACGCTGGGGCCGGTGGGCGGGACCGATCCGCAGGCGGTGGTCCATTCCGACCTGGTCATCGCCTGGGGCTGCGACCTGATGGCGGTGAACGTCCATTTCTGGGCGCTGCTGGAAAAGGTGCGCAAGACCGGCGTGAAACTGGTGGTGATCGACCCGCGGCGCAGCCAGACGGCGGCGCGGGCCGACATGCACCTGCCGATCAAGATCGGGACGGACGCGGCGCTGGCCTGTGGCATCGCGCATATCCTGCTGCGCGACGGCAAGATCGACCGGGACTATGTGGCGGCGAACACGCTCGGTTTCGAGCGGTGGGCGGCGGAGGTGCTGCCGAACTTCCCGCCCGAGCGGGTGGCGGAGATCACCGGGCTGCCAGTCGAAGACATCGAAACGCTCGCGGCGATGTATGGCGCGGCGAAGTCCTCGCTGATCCGCCTGGGCGAGGGCATGACGCGGCTCGCCAAGGGCGGGCAGGCGCTGCGGGCGGTGGTGACCCTGCCGGCGCTGACCGGTGCCTATGGGCGGGAAGGGGGCGGGGCGCTGCTGCTGGCCGCAGCCTCGATGGATTTCCAGTTCGGCGTGGTGGCGAAGCCCTCGGGACCGGAGAGCACGCGGACCGTCAATCACCTCGCGCTGGGCGAGGCGCTGGAAGAAATGCGCGACCCGCCGATCCGCGCCCTGTTTATCGCGGCGAACAACCCGGCCGTGACCAACCCGGATGTGAACCGCCTGCGCCGGGCGCTGATGCGGGAGGACCTGTTCACCGTGGTCCACGACCCCTTCATGACCGACACGGCGCGCTATGCGGATATCGTGCTGCCGGCCGCTACCTATCTGGAGACGGAGGATTTCTATCGCTCCTATGGCTCCTACCGCATGCAATGGGGGCCGGCGGCGGTGGCCCCGCAGCATCAGGCGATGTCGAATTTCCACCTGGCCCAGGCGCTCGGCCAGCGGATGGGGCTGAACGATCCGGTGTTCAGCATGACCCCGCGCGAGATCATGCCGCTGTTCTTCAAGGGGTCGACCGGCATCATCGCCGATGTCGACCCGGCCACGGTGTTCGAGACGCCGGTGAAGGTGACCCCGCTGGCGGCGCAGGAATTCCGCACGCCCTCGGGCAGGCTCGAGATCTATTCGGAGACCCTGGCGGCACAGGGCATTCCGCCCATGCCGGTGTGGGAGCCGGATGCCGTCGAGACGGCGGATGCCGCCCGCTGGCCGCTGCGGCTGCTGACCGCCCCGGGCTATTTCCAGGCGCATACGGCCTATTCGGCATCGCCCTTCCTGCGCAAGCGGGAGGGCGATCCCTGCGCCATCCTGCACCCCGAGGAAGCGTCGCGCCGGGGATTAAGTGAGGGCGCCAAGGTGAAGCTCTTCAACGATCGTGGCGCGGTGGGACTGGTGCTGCGTGTCAGCGACGAAGTCCAGCCGGGGGTGGTGCTGGTCCCCGGCCAGCGTCCGGATGCCGAGGCGGTGTCCGGCACGGTGAACATGCTCTGTGACGAAAGGCGGACGGATATGGGCGAGGGCGCCTGCTACCAATCGACATTCCTGGACGTGGCAGCGTGGGAGCGCGCGGCGTGAGCGACCTCGCCACCCTGACCGCCGTCGAACAGGCGCAACTCGTCCGGGACCGTCGGGCCTCGCCGGTCGAGATCGTGCAGGCGGTGCTGGAGCGCATCGACGCCTGGGAACCGCGCATCAACGCCTTCGCCGCCCTTGATGCCGAGCGCGCCCTGAATGCCGCCCGGGCGGCCGAAATCATGGTCATGGCTGGCGTGCCGCTGGGTCCGCTGCATGGCGTGCCGGTCACCATCAAGGACGTGCAGGCGGTGGAAGGCCTGCCGACGCGGCGTGGGTCGCGCCTGTCCTCCGACGCGCCGGCGTCGGCCGATGCGCCGCTGGTCGCGCGGCTGCGCGGGGCAGGGGGCATCATCCTGGGCAAGACCTGCTCGACCGAGCAGGGCTGGACGGCCGTCAGCTCCGGGCCGCTGACCGGACACACCCATAATCCGTGGGTGCATGGGCGCACGGCGGGCGGGTCGTCCTCCGGTGCGGCCGCCCTGGCCGGGTCGGGCTGCGGGGCGCTGCATCTCGGCACGGATGGGGCGGGGTCGATCCGCCTGCCGGCGCATTTCTGCGGCGCGGTGGGGCACAAGCCGACCTTCGGGCTGGTGCCCTATGCACCCGTGCCGAACAACAACTCGGTGTCCCATGCGGGGCCGATCACGCGCAGCGTGGGCGATGCGGCCCTCATGCTGGAAGTGATGGCCGGGCTGCATCCTGCTGATCATACGACATTGCCGATGAAATTCCACGCGGCCGATGTCTGGTCGCCCGATCTCAAGGGCATGAAAATCGCCTATAGCCCCGACCTCGGCCATGCCCGCGTGGACCCCGAGATCGCCGAAGCCGTGCGTGCCGCCCTGCCGGCCTTCGAAGCTGCCGGCGCGGTCATCGAGGAAGTCACCCCGCCCTGGGGCCCCAAGGGGCCGGACCTCGAACGCCTGATCTGGGCCGCGGCCATGTACGGCTTCGTCGAGACCGATCCCGAGCGCCGCGCGCAGATGGATCCAGGCCTCATCGCCTGCTTGGATGATTTCGCGAACTTCACTCTGAAAGACGCGATCGCCGCCCAGGCGCGACGCATCGCCTATGCGGCGGAGGTGAACACCTGGTTCGCCGATGGCGGCTGGGACGCGCTGATCACACCCTCGGCCTCCGTCGCGGCCTTCGAGGTCGGCCGCCAGCGCCCCGCTCATTGGCCCCAGCACGATTGGGACTGGCTGGTGTGGGCAGAGTTCTCCTACCCCTTCGACCTGGCGCATGGGCCGGCGGTGTCGGTGCCCTGCGGACGAACGGCCGAGGGCCTGCCGATCGGACTGCAGATCGCCGGCAACCGCTGCGAGGACGCGAAGATGCTGCGTATCGCCGAGACCTTCCTACGGGCCAGGCCCTTCCGACCGGCCCACGCTTCTTGAGCGCGGGTGAGGGGGCGGATGCCCCCTCGGCCGAGGTGTTCATCGCCTGCGCGCGCGCCGATCCGGTGAAAGCGGCGCTGCTGGACCGGTTGCCCGCACTTGGCCTGCCGCAGGGCCATCTGACCGCGGGCTGCCTGTTCCAGGCCTGGTGGAACCGGCGCTCCGGCCGCCCCCCGGGCGAGGGCGTGAAGGATTACGACGTCTTCTATTTCGACGACCGCGACCTGTCCTGGGAGGCCGAGGACACGGTAATCCGCCGCGTGCAGGAGGCGGTCGCGGACCTGCCTGCCGAGGTCGAGGTGAAGAACCAGGCGCGCGTGCATCTGTGGTACCCGGCGCGCTTCGGCCATGCCTATCCGCAGCTCCGCGCAGCGACCGAGGGCATCGACCGGTATCTGGTCGCCTGCACCTGCATCGGCGTGGCGCTGGATGATGGCGCGCTGCATGCGCCGGACGGGCTCGACGACCTTCACAACGGCATCCTGCGGCCCAATCCGCTGATGCCCGCGCCGGGGCTGTTTGTTGCCAAGGCCGCCTCCTACCAGGCGCGATGGCCCTGGCTGACCATCGTGGCGTCGCCATGACCGCCCGCGACCTGCCCGCCGGCGCGCGCCTGATCGCGCCGTCCGCCAGCCTGTCCTACCTCGATGTCCAGAGCGCGGTACTGCCCCGGCCCGTCACCGCGCTCGAGGCCTGGCAGCGGATGAAGGCCCAGCGCTCGCCCATCTTCGCGCTGGCCGTGCGCATCCGCGATGTCGTCTCCGGCTGGTTCGGCGTGGAACCCATCCGCGGTTTCTCGGCTGCTCCGGCCCCCGATCCGAAGCCAGGCGACCGGCTGGATTTCTTCACCGTCGAGCATATCGCCCCCGATGCTCTCGCCCTGGTGGTCCGCGACCGGCATCTCGACACCATGACCTGCCTGTCGGTCGCGGACCGGACGCTCTTCGTCACGGCCTCTGTCGTCACGCACAACCTGTTCGGCCGGATCTACATGCTGCCGGTGGGTCCGGCGCATCGGCTGATCGTCCGGCGCTTCCTGCGCGGCATGGTCCGCGCGATGGAAGCCGAACGCCGCACCGCCTGAGGAACACCCGCCATGGATCGCGCCGACAGCGCCTTCTGGGACGACGAGAGCCACCTGCCTGGCCATGCCCTGCACCGCATCGCCTCCGCCGAGGGAAGCTGGCTGGTCGAGGAATCCGGCCGCCGCCTGTTCGACGCGGGGTCGGGCCATAGCTGCGTCAACCTGGGCTATGCGAACGAAGACCTGATCGCGGCCATGGCGGAGAGCAGCCGGCGTCTCGCCTATTGCTCGCCGGAACACCATGCCCGGCCGGTTCAGGCGCTGGCGGATGCACTCAGCGAGCGGCTGGGGGGCGGATACCGGGTGCGCTACGCCACGACGGGCGGGGCGGCGAATGAACTGGCGATCGAGATCGCCCGTCGCTTCTGGGGCCACCAGGGCCAGCCCGCCAAGCGCCGGATCATTGCCTTCGAGCGCGCCTATCACGGGTCCACCGGCGCGGCGAGCTACGCTTCGGGCCCCGGCATCCTGCAATCGCCGCTCGTGGACCGCTCGGCCGAGTTCATCCATGTCGCGGGCGCGCGCGACCCGGTGGCCGGCGTGTCGCGCGGCTTGGACGCGATCCGGGCGGGTGTCGACGCGGCCATCGCCGAGGCCGGCCCCGGCACCATCGCCGCCATCATCGTCGAGCCCATCGCCTTCGCCGGTGGCGTGATCGTCCCGCCACCCGGCTTCCTCGCCATGCTGGCCGAACTGTGCCGAGCCCATGACCTGCTGCTGATTGTCGATGAGGTCATCAACGGCTTCGGGCGGTCGGGCGCCTTCTTCGCCTTCCAGCATGAGGCCGGGGTGCGCCCTGATATCGTGACGATGGGGAAGGGGATCACCTCGGCCTATTACCCGCTGTCGGCCACGGCCGTGGACCGGCGGATCTTCGAGACCTTCCGCATCCCAGGCCAGGCAATGAGCAAGGTCATCACCATGGCCGGTCATCCGGTGGGCTGCGATATCGCGCTGAAGGTGCTGGAGATCATGGATCGCGACGGCCTGGTGGACCGTGTGCGCGCCAATGCCGAACGGCATCTGTCGCACCTGATGGCGCTGCGCGGCACGCCGGGGCTGCGCGACGTGCGCGGCAAGGGGCATATGTGGGGCCTGGAATTCGACAGCGAAGCGGCGGCCGAGGCGGTGGATGCGCGCTGCCTCGACGCCGGCATCCTGCTGCTGCGGGCGGGGAACCAGATCCGGATCAACCCGCCGCTGGTCGCCACCCGGCAGGAGCTGGACTTCCTCCTCCGCACGCTGGTCGAGGCGGTGCGCGCCGCGCGATAGCACCCGGTCTTTGCGATGCGTCAAGGCGCATATGCGCAAGGGCGCATACAAAAGTAGTCATGCGCGATCCGGTTGCCCTGTTCGCCGCCTTGGCCGACCCGACACGTCTCGCCGCGCTGCGGCAGTTGCGGGACGGGCAGGAGCATTGCGTCTGCGCGTTGGTGGCCACCCTGGGCGCCAGCCAGTCCCGCGTGTCACGCCATATGGCGACGCTGCGGCAGGCCGGCCTGGTAACCGACCGGCGCGACGCGCAATGGGTCCGCTATCGTCTGAATCCGGCCTTGTCCCAGTCCGAACGGCGTCTGCTCGATGCCGCGCTCGATCTGGTGCAGGCCCCGCAAAGGAATGCCGCATGAGCGCCGCCACCGGTTCCCCGCGCGTCGCCGCGCCATGGCCCTGGCTGGCGGGCAGCGCGGCCGGGCTGCTGCTGTGGGGATTGCTGTACAGCCAGTTGCAGCCCTTCTCGGGCTGGCTCGTCTCGCTGCTGCCGATCGAACGCCATTCCCATCTGGGCGAGGCGATCGCCTTCTTCCTCTATGACGTACCGAAGGTGCTGCTGCTGCTGACCCTGGTGGTCTTTGCCATGGGGGTCGTGCGCAGCTTCTTCTCGGCCGAGCGCACCCGCGCGCTGCTGGCGGGGCGGCGAGGGGGGGTCGGCAATGTCATGGCCGCGATGCTCGGCATCGTGACGCCGTTCTGTTCCTGTTCCGCGGTGCCGCTGTTCATCGGCTTTGTCTCGGCCGGGGTGCCGCTCGGCGTGACCTTCTCCTTCCTGATCGCGGCGCCGATGGTGAATGAGGTGGCGCTGGGGCTGCTGTTCGTCCTGCTGGGCTGGCAGGTGGCACTGACCTACCTGGCCTTCGGGTTGGGTGTCGCGATCCTCGCCGGGCTGGTGATCGGGCGGCTGCATCTGGAAGGCTGGCTGGAGCCCTGGGTGCTGAAGATCCAGGCCGCGCAGCTCGACCTGCCGCCGAACAGCATCACTTGGCCGGACCGCATCCGCGCGGGGCTGGAGGCGGTGCGCGAAATCGTCGGCCGCGTCTGGATCTGGATCATCGCCGGCATCGCCGCCGGGGCGCTGATCCATGGCTATGCGCCCGAGGAATTGCTCGCCGGCATCATGGGGCGCGATGCCTGGTGGTCCGTACCGGCCGCCGTGCTGATCGGCATCCCGATGTATTCGAACGCGGCGGGGATCATCCCGGTGGTCGAGGCGCTGCTGGGGAAGGGGGCGGCGCTGGGCACCGTGCTCGCCTTCATGATGAGCGTGACCGCGCTGTCCCTGCCGGAAACGATCATCCTGCGGAAGGTGCTGTCGGCGAAGCTGATCGCGGTGTTCATCGCGGTGGTCGGCCTCGGCATCCTGGCCGTGGGGTTCCTGTTCAACCTGCTGTTCGCCTGAGGAGGGTGGAACCATGAAGGACGTGAAGGTGCTGGGCCCTGGTTGCAAACGCTGCGATGCGGCGGTGCAGATGGTGAAGGACGCGGCCGCGGCGTCGGGCGTCGAGGTGTCGGTCAGCAAGGTGACCGACTATGCCGAGATCGCCGGCTACGGCATCGCCGCGACACCGGGGATCGTGGTGGACGGCAAGGTGGTCCATGCCGGCGGCCTGCCCAAGGCCGAGGACCTGGCGCGCTGGATCGGGGGCTGATTTCCTTCTTTCGGCGGGGGACGATCGGAGGGGCGCCGCCCCTCCGAACCACCCCGCCAGGGGCTTGGAGCCCCTGGACCGCAATCTGTTGGCGCCGGGCAGGGTGGTCATGCCGTGCCGGTGAAGCACGCTTCGAGCGCGAAAGCGGGTTCAGGTAACCCTCCCGCGCGCGGCGCGCGGCGCTAGGTCGAGGTTTCCGAGAGCTTTTCGGCCTTTGGCGGAGTGGTTTGGAGGGGCGGAACCCCTCCAATCTCCTCACTCCGGCTTCAAATTCGCGACCCGCACGACTTCCGCATAGGTCGCCGTGTCGCGCTGGATCCGGGCCGCCAGAGCGTCAGGCCCGCCCGCGATCACCTCCAGCCCGATCTCGGTCATGCGCGTCTTCACCGCAGGCCGGTTGAGCGAATCCAGCAGCGCCGCGGTCAGCGTGGTCTTCACCTCCGGCCGGCCGCCGGTCGGCATCACCACGCCGTACCAGGTGTCGGAGACAAGCTGCGGATAGCCGAGCTCGGCCATGGTCGGCACGTCCGGCAGCAGGCGATGTCGCGAAGACGCAACGATCCCCAGCGCCACCAGCTTGCCGTCGCGCACCGCCGGCAGGACGTCCGACAGATTGCCCAGCGTGTAGTCCACGCGCCCGGCCAGCAGGTCGGTCAGCATGGGCGGCACGCCGCGATAGGGCACATGCACCGCGTTCAGCCCGGCCAGCATCTTGAGCTGCTCGAGCCCCATATGCTGGCTGGTGCCCTGGCCGTTGCTGCCGAAGGACAGGCCGTTTCCGGGCGCCTTCGCCTTGGCGAGGAAGTCCTGGAAGTTCGACGCGACGGCCGGGTTGCAGACCAAGACGTGGGAGGTTTCGACCAGCAGCGCCAGCGGGTCGAAATCCGCCTGGGCGTCATAGGGCTTGGGCTGGTGCAGCGTCGGGTTCACCGTGAAGCTGTTGGCCACCATGATGATGACTTGGCCGTCCGGTGGCATGGTCTTCACGGCCTGGACGGCGACCAGCGTGCCGGCGCCCGGGCGGTTCTCGACGACGATGTTCTGGCCGAGCAGCGGCCCGGCACCTTCGGCGACCATGCGGCCGACCAAGTCGAAACCAGAGCCGGGCGGGAAGGGCACGACGTAGCGCAGCGGCGCATTCGGCCGCCAACTGGACTGGGCGAAGGCAGGGACTGCCAGGATGGTCGGCAGGGCAAGCAGGGAACGCCGAAACACACGCATCTCCTTGAGGCAAAAGGCGGCCGAGAAGCAGGCCGTGGCCTGGGGCTAGCAATCCCCAAGCCATGCGTCTGATTACCGCATAAGGTATATTATGGAAAAATTAGACGAGGATGACGAAGCCCGGCGCCACCGCGCAGACCCGGGCCTTGCGCGACTGGAGCGTGGCCGCCGTCGCCAGTTCCGGCCGCTGATGGCACCAGCCGAGATAGGCCATCCCCCGCATCAGCAGGAACATCGGCAGCAAAGCGAGTTCGGCATCCGGCAGCGCGCGCACGGATCGGTAGCCCTCGATGCAGGCCAATTGGATCGCCGCGAAGTCCGGCCGGTCCTGGTACCCGATCAGCGCGGCCGCCAGGTCGTACAGGTGCCAGCCGAAGCCGGCGTCGTCGAAGTCGATCACCGCCGCCCGCCCGCCATCGATCAGCACGTTGTGCGGATGCAGGTCGGCGTGGATCAGGCTGAAGCGCTCGGGTGCCTCGCCCAGGCGTCGCAGCGCGGCGTGCAGCCGGTCACGCAGGTCGAGCAGCATGGCGCGTTCGGCCGCGGTCAGCAGGCGCTGGTCCCAGAACGGGCCCCAG
The DNA here is from genome assembly GCF_019430885.1 of Roseomonas alba. Taxonomy (GTDB): domain Bacteria; phylum Pseudomonadota; class Alphaproteobacteria; order Acetobacterales; family Acetobacteraceae; genus Neoroseomonas; species Neoroseomonas alba. Next base: position 516,979 of record NZ_JAHYBZ010000002.1, read on the forward strand.
AATGGCGCCGGCCCCATCAGCCCGTCGGCATCCATCCGGTGGCGCCGGAAGCCCGGCGGCGGCGTCCAGGCCGAGGCCTGGTTGTGCATCGCCGCCATGATGGCCCCGAGTTGGCGCAGATGCTCCGCACGGGACGCCGGATCACGGTCCAGGATCTCCGAGAGCAATTCGCCTTCCACCCAGCGCGCCAGCCCGGCCCAGCGGGTCTCGCTGCCGCCGACGGGAACTTCCACGAAGCTCTCGCCGCCCGGCGTCAGCAGCGGTTCGGGCGCCGCGATGCCGGCCTGGACCAGCGCCCGCGTCCACAGATGTTCCGACCGCAGCGCGGCGATGTCGTGATAGCCCGGCCGGTGCAGCCGCAGCACCAGGCGCGACCCGTCCCGCGCATCGGTTACGCGGAAGGTCACGTTCTCGCTGAGATGCACGAAGCGCAGCGCGGCCGCTTCGATGCCGAAGCCCGCGAGTGCTACCCGCGCCGCGGGCTCATAGGCCTCGCCAATCTCCGCCGTCATGCGGCGAGTTCGGCGATGGTCTCGTCCCAGGCCACCAGGAATTCGGCCATGTCGGCGTCGGAGAACGGCAGCGGCGGGCGGATCTTCACCACATTGGCGAAGGCACCGGCATTGCTGGTCAGAAAGCCCTTGTCCTTGAGCGTGTTGATCACGCGCTTGGCCAGCACGGTATCGGGCGCCTTGTCCGCACCAATCATTTCGACGCCGACGAACAGCCCATGGCCGCGGACATCGCCGATCGTTGCGCTGACGCCCTTGCGTTGGGCCAGCGCATCCTTCAGCGCCGCGCCGACGCGCGCGACGTTGGGCAGCAGGTCGCGCTGCTCGATCTCGTCCAGCACCGCCATGCCGACCGCCGCCTGCAAGGGCGAGGACGCGAAGGTGTTGAAGTAGCGCGTCTTCGCTCGGAAGGTCTCGACGAGGGCGCGGCTCGCGGCGGTCGCGGCCAGCGGCAGCCCGTTGCCCATCGGCTTGCCGGTCACGACGATATCGGGCGTGAAGCCGGTCACCTCATAGCCCCACCACTGGCCGGTGCGGCCATAGCCGGCCTGGACCTCGTCGGCGATCACGAGGCCCCCAGCCTCGCGCACCATCGCCGCCGCGCGCGGCATGAAGCCATCGGGGATGTCGGGCAGGCCTTCATTGGCGAGGATCGAGCAGAGGATCATCGCGGCCACCCCCTCCCCGCTTTCCTGCAAATCCGCGATCGCCTTGGCGAGCTCGGCCAGATAGGCCTCGCACAGCGCCTCGCCCGTCAGGCCCGGGGCAATGGGGCGATAGGTCTCGGGGAACGGGATGGCGCGGACCCAAGGGTTGGGCGATGGCGCGCGGCCCAGGCGCGACAGCGCGCCCACCATCTCGCTGTTGCCGTGATAGGTGGCATCCGTGCAGATGATGCCGCGCTTGCCGGTGGCGAAGCGCGCCATGCGCATCGCCACCTCATTCGCCTCGGTGCCGCTGCAGGTCAGGATGACGCTTTCGATCTGCGGCCCATGCAGCGCGGCGAGGCGCTCGCAGAAGGTGACCACGCTTTCGTGGAGGTAGCGGCTGTGGACGTTCAGCGTGCCCTGCTGGCGGGCCATCGCCTCGACCACCCGGGGATTGGCGTGCCCGACGCAGGGGACGTTGTTGTACATGTCCACATAGCGGCGGCCATTGGAGTCAAACAGGTACACGCCCTCCCCGCGCACGATGTGCAGCGGGTGTTCGTAGAACAGCGGCGCGCCCGCGCCGAGCGCGCGGTTGCGGCGGGCGAGCAGATCATCGGTCGCGGTCATCAATCCTCCGGCGGGGATCCCGGCTTCGGCGGCATGCTAGGCGCTTCGCGGCCGGGCGGTGAAGGCGTCAGATTTCCTCGACCGCCGAAACGCCCGGCAGCACTTTCATCGCCTGCATCACCCGCGGGCCGATGTTGAAGCCGCCGGGCAAGGCGACCTCGACCTCCTGCCCTGGCCCGGTGCGCGGCACCAGCACGACGCGGCCGCGGCCGCGGCCCTCGCGTGTCAGCAGCGCCTGGATCGGGTCGATGCCGGCCAGATCGTCCAGCCACAGCTTGATGCCGCCGGCGACACCATTGGCGGCCTTTTCCAGCGCCTCGATGTCGTTGGCGGTCAGGCGTAGCGCCTCGCCTTCCATGCGCGCCTCGGCGGTGATCATCACGGCGTTGCCCTCCACCAGCAGGTCGCGCGATCGGTTGAGGATTTCCGAGAAGAAAGTCACCTCAAACCCGCCCTGGGCATCGGACAGGCGTACCCAGGCCATGCGGCTGCCGGTCTTGGTCGTGCGTTCCTTGCTGTTCACCACCGTACCGGCCAGCTTCAGCCGCGACGCCCCCGACCGCGCGCGATCGGCGATCTGCGCCGAGCCCACCACGCCCAGCCGTTGCAAGGCCTTGCGATAGGTGTCGAGCGGATGCGCCGAGAGATGGAAGCCCACCGCCTCGGCTTCCTGGGCGAGCTTGTCGAGCAGCGGCCAATCCGGCACGTCGGGCAGGCGCAGCGGTTCGGCCTGCTGCGCCTCGGCGCCGAACAGGCCGATCTGGCCGGATCCACGTTCCTCGGCATCCGCCTGGGCGCGGCGGAGGATGGTCTCGGCGCCGGCCATCACCTTGGCGCGGTTCTTCTCCAGCGCCTCGAAGGCACCGGCGCGGGCGAGGTTCTCCAGCTGCATCTTGTTCAGCAGCTTCGGGTCCACGCGATGGGCGAAATCCGCGAGCGAGGTGAAGGCCTGCCCGCCGCGGGCCTTCACCAAATCCTTCATCGCTCCTTCGCCGACGCGCTTCACCGCCGACAGCGCGAAGCGAATCGCCTGCTTGCCCTCGGCCGTCGTCTCGACCCGGAAATCCGCGCCGGAGCGGTTGATGTCGGGCGGCAGCACCGGAATGCCGAGCCGCGCGCATTCCTGCATATGCCCGGCCAGCTTGTCGGTGTTGGACATGTCGAGCGTCATCGACGCGGCGAGGAAGGCGACCGTGTGGTTCGCCTTCAGCCAAGCGGTCTGGTAGCTGACCAGCGCATAGGCGGCGGCGTGCGACTTGTTGAAGCCGTAATCGGCGAAGCGCTCCATCAGGTCGAAGATCTCGGCCGCCTTGGCCGGCTCGATGCCGCGCTTCTCGGCGCCCTCGCAGAAGATGGCGCGCTGCTTGACCATCTCCTCGCGGATCTTCTTGCCCATCGCGCGGCGCAGCAGGTCCGCACCGCCGAGCGAATAGCCCGCCAGGTCCTGCGCGATCTGCATGACCTGTTCCTGATAGACCATGATGCCATAGGTCTCGGACAGGATGTGCATGATCGCGGGATGCGGCGGCTCCCACGCCTCGCCGAGCTTGCGTGCGCAGTAGGCCGGGATGTTCGCCATCGGGCCCGGGCGGTAGAGCGCCACCGCCGCGACCAGATCCTCGAAGCGGGAGGCGCGCATCTGCCGCAGGCAGTCGCGCATCCCCTGCCCTTCGAACTGGAACACGCCGGCCGCGTCGCCCTTGGCCAGCATGGTGAAGGTCTTCTCGTCATCCAGCGGGATGGCGGCGATATCCACCTCCACGCCCTGCTCGCTGAGGATCGCGAGCGCACGCTCGATGACCGTCAGCGTCTTCAGGCCGAGGAAGTCAAACTTCACCAGCGAGGCCGCTTCCGCGTATTTCATTGAATACTGCGTGACCAGCATCGGTGATCGCGGATCGCGGTAAAGCGGCACGATGTCGATCAGCGGCTTGCGCCCGATCACGACACCCGCAGCGTGGGTCGAGGCGTTGCGGTACAGGCCCTCGACCTGCCCGGCGATTTCCAGCAGGCGCCCGACCTGTTCGTCGGTGTCGCGCATCTCCTGAAGCCGCGGCTCGCCTTCGATGGCCTGGGAGAGCGTGACGGGCTTCGCGGGATTGAACGGGATCAGCGAGGCGATCTTGTCGACCTGGCCATAGGGCATGCCGAGAACGCGACCCACGTCGCGCACCGCAGCCTTGGCCTGCAGCTTGCCGAAGGTAATGATCTGCGCGACGCGGTCCGCACCGTATTCGCGCACGACGTACTGGATGACCTCGTCGCGGCGGTCCTGGCAGAAATCGATGTCGAAGTCCGGCATCGACACGCGCTCGGGGTTCAGGAAGCGTTCGAACAGCAGGCCGAAGCGCAGCGGGTCGAGATCGGTGATCAGCAGCGCCCAGGCAGCGACGGACCCCGCCCCCGAACCGCGCCCGGGACCCACCGGAATGGGCGGCGTCTGCGCCTTCGCCCATTGGATGAAGTCGGCAACGATCAGGAAGTAGCCGGGGAAGCCCATCTTCTCGATGACGCCGAGTTCGTAGTCGAGCCGGTCGCGATAGACCTGCCGCTTCGCCTCGTCCGGCGCCGGCACCAGCGCGTCGAGCCGTTTCTCCAGGCCTTCCTTGGCCATGGAGCGCACCGTCTCGGCCTCGGTCATGCCCTCGCGCACCTTGGGGCAGATCGGCAGTTCGGGCTTTTTGGATTCCGCCATCACGGCGCACATCCGCGCAATGGCGAGCGTGTTGTCGCAGGCATCCGGCAGATCGGCGAAGAGTTGCCGCATCATCGCCGCCGGCTTGAACCAGTGCTCGGGCGTCACGCGGCGACGGTCGCGCTCGGCCATGGTGCGGCCCTCGGCGATGCAGAGCAGCGCGTCATGGGCCTCGTGCATCTCGCGCTTGGCGAAATAGACGTCGTTGGCGGCGACGATCGGCAGGGCAGCTTCCTTGGCCAGGGCGAGGAGCCCGGCCTCGATGGGCTTTTCCTGCGCCAGGCCGTGGCGGTGCAGTTCGACCGCCAGGCGGTCGGGGAAGGCCTCGCGCAGCGCATGCAGGATGCGCGTCGCGGCATCGCGCCGGCCGTCGCCGATCAGCCGCCCGACCGGCCCCAGCGTCCCGCCCGTCAGCAGGAACAGCCCCTGCGCGTGGTTTCGCAGCAGATCGAGCGTGATGGCCGGCCTGCCCGAAGGGTCGTCGCGCAGATAGCCCGAGGAGGACAGCTTCTGGAGGTTCTCGAGCCCCGCCGCGTCCATGGCCAGTGCGACCAGCGGATCGGGGTTCTGCCTGGCGATGTCGGGGCGGTCGGGATCCGCCTCGGCCCGGGTAAGGAAGAGCCGGCAGCCCATGATCGGCTGCACGCCCTTCTTCGCGCAGTATTCCGAGAACTCCAGCGCGCCGAACATGTTGGCGCTGTCGGTCAGCGCCACCGCTGGCATGCCATTCTCCACCGCCAAGGCGGGAAGCTTGTCGGCCCTGATGGCGCCCTCGCTCAGCGAGTAGGCGGAATGGACGTGGAGATGGATGAAGGAGTCGCTCACCCCGGCAGGATAGTGCAGGACGCGAAGCGCGGCATCATCGCCCTGCCCCCTTGCACCGCCCACCGCCCCATGGCGAGGTGGAGCAGCCCCTGTGAAGACCCGCACGCCATGAAGCCCCCGGCCCGCCTGCTGTGATCGTCAGCAACCGCCTCCGCATCGTCTATCAGCCGGTGCCCAAGAACGCCTGCACGACGATCAAGACCATGGTGTTCCACGCGGATGCCGGACGCCCCTTCGACATCGCCGCCCAGTCCAGCGCGCCGGACGGCCATATCCACCACATCTACCCGACCATGCCGGCCGATCCGGCGAAGCTCGTCCGCTACGATCGCTACGACATGATTGTCGTGCTGCGCGATCCGCTCGAACGCTTCATCAGCGGATACCGCAATCGCATCGCGACCTATCGCGACATCCTGCACACGACGCGCGCTCGGCCGGACGCCGCAAAGATGCTGGAGGAAGCCGGCCTGCCGGCGGTCCCCGACATCAACACCTTCGCGGCGCGCCTGCCCTTCTACATGCGGGTCTGCGGCACCACGGCGCATCATTTCCGGCCGCAGGCGGCCTATGTCTCCGCCGCCCTGCCGCTGGCCGGCCGGCCCCGCCGGATGGAAGACCTGCCGGAGATCGCGGCGCTGCTGTCCGAACGCGCCGGCTTCGAGATCCCGCTGCCGAAATTGCAGACCGCGGGCAACACGCTGCCGGTCGATCCGCTGACCGAGGCGAATCTCGCCACGCTGCGGAGATTCTATGCCGCGGATTGGGACCTTCTCGCGCAAGGCTGACGGCATCGCGGCAAAGCGCTGCTCCTCACGGCCGCGCACGGAGCAGGGCCATGCCCGGACAGACGGCCCGACAGCACACGCCTTGCCGGCCTTGCACGCGTGCTGCGCTGCGGTCAGCATCACGCGATCTCGCCACGGAGTTCTGCCATGACCCAGCGCCTGCTGCGCGCCGCCGCCCTGATCCTGCCCGTCCTCGCCGCCGGCCCGGCCTTCGCCCATGGCGGCCATTCGGAGGGCCTGGTCGGGGGCTTCACCCATCCGCTGCTCGGCATCGACCACCTGGTGGCCATGGTCGCGATCGGCCTGTGGGCGGCGCAGTCGGGCCTCGCGCGCGGCTGGCTGCTGCCGGCGGCCTTCCTCACCGGCATGGCGGGCGGAATCGGGCTCGGCCTGGAAACGGCCTTGCCGGCCTGGATCGAGCCGGGGGTCGCCGGGACCGTGCTGATCCTCGGCCTGGTCGTGGCGCTGGCGGTGCCCCTGCCCGCTGCGGTCGCCCTGCCGGTCGCGGCTGTCTTCGGGCTGATGCACGGCGCGGCGCATGGCAGCGAGATCGGCGGCTCGGTGCTGCTGACGGCGATCGGCATGCTCGCGGCCTCGGCCGTGCTGCACGCGGCGGGCTTTGCGCTGGGACGCGTCGGGTCGGGCCGCGTTGCGCTTCTGCGCGCCGGCGGGGCGGGCATCGCCGCGGCCGGGCTGGCGCTGATCGTCGCCGCCTGACGGCAGGCTTCGTCAGGGCTTCACGCCTTTCACGGCATTGGCGGTGGCGGCAACGGTGATGCCGCCATTCGCATCAACCGGCAGCCGCGCGCGGACGCGATCCTTCAACGCGTCGGCCTCCGGCTGCGGCAGTGCCTTCAGCACCGGCGCGGTCGCCGGGCCGCGCAGGCAGATCGCCCAATAGGTCTCGAAATCCGCGAAGTGGCGGGTCACGGTGATGGCCCGCACGGCTACGTCGCGCAGCCCGGCACCGGTCCAGAGAGCCTCAAGCACATCCTGGCGCGACGCCTCGGGATGGGGCGGCAGGGGCGGCTCGATGCCGCCCGCGCGCATCTCCTCCTGCACCACGGCGATGGGGAAACCCCCGCCCGGAAGGTCCCAGGCATAGGCAGCGACCAGCCCGCCGGGGGCGACGACCCGCGCCATCTCCGCCACGCCGCGGGCCGGCTCGGGGACGAAGAACAGCACCAGGGCCATCAGGGCCGCGTCCAGGCTCGCATCGGCGAAGGGCAGATCCATCGCGCTGCCCTGCTGCACCCGCGCGGGGCGTCCGAACAGTCGGCGTCGCGCGAAGTCGAGCTGCTCCGGGGATGGGTCGATGCCCTGGACGATCGCCGGGGCACAGCGATCGAGCAGCAGGGCGGTGGACGCGCCATTGCCGCAGCCCACATCGGCCCAGCGCAGGCCTTGGCGCGGCGCCAGCCAATCGAGGAAGACCTCCCCGACAAGCCGGCTCCAGACGCCCATGAACTCCTCATAGGCCGCGCCGTCATTGAAGGTGATCGAAGGCCCGCCGGACATGACCGCCATCCCTATCCAGGACCGGTGGGCCATGATGGCGGAAGGAACTGCCTTCAATCCAGTGTCGTTCTGTCCATCAGCCAGCCGCGGCAATGCGCCCCTCGGCGAGGGTCACGATCCGGTCCATCCGGCGCGCCAGCTCGGGGTTGTGCGTCGCGACCAGCGCCGCGACACCCTCGCCGCGGACATGTTCCAGCAATTCGTGGAAGACGCGGTCGGAAGTGCCGACATCGAGGTTCCCGGTCGGCTCGTCCGCCAGCAGGATGCGCGGTCGGTTGGCGAGCGCCCGGGCAATCGCCACACGCTGCTGCTCGCCGCCCGAGAGCTTCCCCGGCGGATGCGACTCCCGCCCCGACAGGCCGAACAGGGCCAGCAGGCTACGCGCACGTTCCCGGGCCGCGCGCCGCCCAACCCCGGCGGCGAGTTGCGGCAGCACGATGTTCTCCTCCGCCGTGAATTCCGGCAGCAGGTGATGGAACTGGTAGACGAAGCCGATGGTGTCGCGCCGGATCGCGGTCCGCGCGTCGTCGGACAGGGTGCCGGCGGCGCGGCCTTCGATGAAGACCTCGCCGCCATCGGGCTTTTCCAGCAGGCCGGCGAGATGCAGCAGCGTCGACTTGCCGGTGCCCGACGGCGCGACCAGGGCGACGATCTCCCCCTGTTCCAGCGTCAGATCCGCCCCGCGCAGGACGGGCAGTTCGCCTGCTCCCGACCTGTAGCGGCGCTCAACGGCGGCGAGGCGCAACGGCGGTTCACTCATGGCGCAGCGCCTCCACGGGATCGAGCCGCGCGGCGCGCCAGCTCGGGAACAGGGTTGCGAGCAGGGAGAGCAGCAGGCCGAGGCCCACGACCTGGCCCACCTCCCACGGATTCACCACTGCCGGGATCTGGGTCAGGAAGTAGATCTCCGGATCGAAGACGGTCGTCCCGGTCGCGGCCATCAGCCCCTGGCGGATATGTTCGAGATTGGCGGTGACCAGCAGCCCGAGCCCGAGCCCCGCCAGCGTCCCGATGCCGCCGATCGCCGCCCCGCAGAGCAGGAAGATGCGCATCACCGCCCCCCTGCCCGCCCCCATGGTGCGCAGGATGGCGATGTCGCGCCCCTTGTCCTTCACCAGCATCACCAGCGACGAGATGATGTTGAAGGCCGCGACCAGGATGATCAGGGCGAGGATCAGGAACATCACGTTCCGCTGCACCTCCACGATCTGGAAGAAGCTGCTGTTGGCGCGCTGCCAGTCGAGGATGCCGACGGGGCGTCCCGTCAGCGCCCGGCGGATTGCCGCGGCGGCCTGCCAGGTGTCGTCGGGGTTGTGCAGGAAGACCTCGATCTGGCTGACCGCGCCGGGGCTGCGGAAGAAGAGCTGCGCGGCCGGCAGCGGCATGTAGACGAAGCCGGCATCGTAGTCCTGCATGCCGACCTCGAAGATCGCGACGACCCGATAGGCCTTGAGGCGCGGCACGGTGCCGAAGACGGTCACGCGGCCCTCGGGCGAGACCAGGGTGATGCGGTCGCCGACGCTCACATCCAGCTTGCGGGCGAGCAGCGTGCCGATGGCGATCGCGTCCTCGCCGTCGAAATCGACGAGGCTCCCCGCACGGATGTTGTCGGCGATGATGCGTCGCGCCCGCAGATCCGCCGGCGCGATGCCGCGCACCAGCGCGCCGGCCGAAGCCCCCGCATCCGTGGTGATCAGCACCTGGCCTTCCAGCGTCGGCGCCGCCTGGGCGACCTGCGGCAGGGCGCGGATGCGCGTCGCGGCCTCGGCATAGTCGCGGAACGGCCCCTCGGTCATCACCACGCCGAGATGCCCGTTCAGCCCCAGGATGCGCGACAGCAATTCCTGCCGGAAGCCCCCCATCACCGAGAGCACGACGATCAGTGTCGCCACGCCCAGCGCGATGCCCGCCAGCGAGAAACCGGCGATGACCGAGACCGCGCGTTCGCCACGCCGCGCGCGCAGGTAGCGCGCCGCGACAGCGCGCTCGAAGGCGCCGAAGATGGGGGCCTTAGCCATGACGGAGCGCCTCGGCGGGGTCGATGCGCGCGGCGCGCCAGGACGGCCACAGCGTGGCCAGCAGCGACAGGCCGAGGCCAAGGGCCAGGATGATCCCGACCTCCTGCGGATCGACGACGGAAGGCAGGCCGATCAGGAAGCGAAGCTCCGCGCCGAACAGCCCGGTGCTTTCCAGCCACAGCAGCCCGCGCCGCAGCGCGTCGAAATTCGTCGCGATACCGAGCCCCAGCGCGAAGCCCAACAGCGTCCCGCCGCAGCCGATCGTCGCCCCACACAGCAGGAAGATGCGCAGCACCGCCCCGCGCTTGGCGCCCATGGTGCGCAGGATGGCGATGTCCCGCCCCTTGTCCTTCACCAGCATGGTCAGGGAGGAGACGATGTTGAAGGCGGCGACGAGCACGATCAGGGTCAGGATGAGGAACATCACGTTCCGCTCAACCAGCATCGCCGCGTAGATCGACGAATTGGTGCGCTGCCAGTCCGCGACGCGCAGCGGCTGGCCGGCCAGTGCGGCGCGGATCTCCGAGGTCACCGGCGCGACATGCGCGGGATCAGTGACCATTACCTCGACCTCGCTGACCGCGTCGCCCAGGGCGAACAGCGATTGCGCGGTGGCCAGCGGGACGAAGATGGTGCGGCTGTCCACCTCCGGCATGCCGACATCGAAGGTCGCGACGACGCGCAGCGCGCGCTGCCGCGGTGCCGCCGAGAAATCCCCGCCGCGTGCCTGGGGCAGCGTCAGCGTCACGGTATCGCCAGGCTGCAATCGCAGCCGCTGCGCGAGCCTTCCCCCTATGACCACGCTATCCGGGTCCGCGCCGAACTCCTCGAGGCTGCCGAGCCGGATGCCCCGGTCCAGCACCGGGCGAGCGCGCAACACCTCGGGCGGCAGGCCGCGAAGCTGCGCCGCCCCTGCCCCGCCGGCCTGGCTGGACAGGAGCACCTGGCCATCCACCACCGGGGCCACCTGCGCCACGCCGGACAGGCCGGCGATGCGCGCGGCGATGGCCTCATACCCTTCCAGCGCGCGGCCGCGTTCCGGCTGGACGATCAGATGCCCGTTGAGCCCGATGATCCGGGTCATGAGGTCCTGGCGGAAGCCGTTCATCACCGAGGTGACGACGATCAGCGTCGCCACCCCCAACATGATGCCAAGCAGCGAGAAGATCGCGGTGACCGAGATGAAACGTTCGCCCTTGCGGGCGCGCAGGTAGCGGAAGGCGACGGCACGCTCGAAGGCGTTGAACATGGGTGGCCTCCTAGCAGGCCGGGCGGGGGCCGCCTACCGGCCGGCCGCCGCGACTTTGCTACGAAACGCTGCCGTGATTTCCGCGTGCGGTGGTGCACGGACCGCAGAGGCGGTAGCCGGCTCTGCTTCCGCATCGCCGGGCGCGCCATCGCCCTGCCCCGCGCCGCCGGTCACGCGCCGCGGATACGCGCCAGGGCATCCTCGAGGCTGAGTTCGACCCGCTCGCCGGTGGCGCGGCGCTTCAGTTCGACCTTGCCGGCCGCCGCCCCGCGCGGGCCGACGATGGCCTGCCAGGGGAAGCCCATCAGGTCGGCATCGGCGAATTTCTCGCCGGCGCGCGCCGGGCGGTCATCATAGACGGCGTCGTCGGCGAGATTGACATAGAGCGCCTCGCACAAGGCGTCCGTCGCCGCGTCGCCCGGACGCAGGTTCAGGATGGCGACGGCCCAGGGCGCGACCGGATCGGGCCATTTGATGCCGGCCTCGTCGTGGTTCGCCTCGATCAGGGCGCCGACCAGGCGGGAGACGCCGATGCCGTAGGAGCCCATCTCCGGCGTGACCGGCACACCGTCCGGTCCGGCGAGCACCAGGCCCATAGCCGCCGAATATTTGGTGCCGAAATAGAAGATGTGCCCAACCTCGATGCCCCTGCCCTCGCGGCGGCGTTCGGCGGGGATGGCATCCCAGGCGGCAGTGTCGTGCATCTCGTCGGTCGCGGCGTAATTGGTCGTCACGCGCTCGAAGAACGCCTTCAGCCCGTCCACGTCATCGGTCGAGACATCGGCCTTCGCCCAGTCGGTGGTCTCATAGGCCGCATCGTAGAAGACGCCGCTCTCGCCGGTTTCGGCGAGGATGATGAATTCGTGGGACAGGTCGCCGCCGATCGGCCCGGTATCGGCGCGCATCGGCACCGCGGTCAGGCCCATGCGCTGGAAGGTACGCAGATAGGCGAGGAACATCTGCCGGTAGGAATGCCGCGCGCCAGCCTGGTCCATGTCGAAGGAATAGGCGTCCTTCATCAGGAATTCGCGCCCGCGCATGACGCCGAATCGGGGCCGCACCTCGTCCCGGAACTTCCACTGGATGTGGTAGAGGCTGCGCGGCAGGTCCCGGTACGACTTCGCAAAGGTCTTGAAGATGTCGGTGACCATTTCCTCATTGGTCGGGCCGAACAGCATCTCGCGCTCATGGCGGTCGGTGATGCGCAGCATCTCCTTGCCGTAGTCGTCGTAGCGGCCGGACTCCTTCCACAGCTCGGCCGACTGGATGGTCGGCATCAGGATCTCCTGCGCACCGGCGCGGTCCTGTTCCTCGCGCACGATCTGCTCGACCTTGCGCAGCACGCGCAGGCCCGCCGGCAGCCAGGCATAGATGCCCGCCGAGGTCTGCCGGATCAGCCCGGCGCGCAGCATCAGCCGGTGGGAGGCGATCTGCGCCTCGGCGGGGGTTTCCTTGAGCGTGGGCAGGAAGGCGCGGGAGAGGCGCAAGATGGGATCCTTTGCGGCGATCGTCGGCCGCCGAACCTACTGGCGGTAGCGCCGCGCCGGAAGGGGGGCGGGGGTGATACGGCAGCGCCGGTATTTTCGTAAGAATGCTGCGATCGCGAAGGCCCCTGCGACAGAAAAATACATGAATTGAATGCAGTTTCCTGCTTTCCGCTTGCGGTCGGAACGCGCGGAGCCTTAAGACAAAGAAAGGGCCGCGCCCCAGAGGTCGCGGCCCTAGTTTAGGGAGGAAACGCCAGTCACACGGCAGGAAGAGAACCAATCTCTTCCTGAGAATGAGGATGGCCCGCAGAGGCCCTGGCGACAACGAAAAATACCGCAGCGCAGGATGAAAAAAGCGGCTCTGAACCGCATCCTGCGCCAAAGCGGAGCATCCTTTTAGGCAGACGCCCAAAAATCGGTCAGGGACCCGGCAGCGAAAAGACGCCGCTGCGGAACGACAACCAGTCGCTGCGCACCAAGGCCCAGATGCCAACCCAGATGACTGCGGCCAGGATGGTCGTCGCGATCGCCTTGCGCCCCAGATTCGCCGCGACCGGCGCGCCGCGCCAGCCGCCGGCGTCGGGATCGCCCTCCGCATCCGGCCGCGTGCCGAAGGGCAGGATGGCGAAGAGCGCCATCCACCAGATGAGCAGATAGACGACGACACCGGTGAACCAGGTCATGTGAGGCTCCCTCCCTCCAGGCGCCCAGGGTTCTGCCTGTTGTGCGCAAGAGCGGCTTTCGACATCGATCCACCATGGGCGCCAGGCGCCAGGTCGAGGTTTCCAAGGGCCTTTCGGCCTTTGGTGGGGGTGGATCGGAGGGGGCAAGGCCCCCCTCCGACGGCTCTACAGCCGCAGCAGATGCACTTCGACCATCGGCCGCTTCCGCAGCCGCCGTCCGATGGCCTTGCGCAGGGCCGACCGCGCGGCCTCGCGCAACGCATCGTCCTCGCGCCGCAGCGCGGCGGGCAGTTCGGCGATGGTCCTGCGGAACTCGCTCGCGATGATCGCCGGTTCGGCGTCGCCCAGTTCGAACAGGCCCGGGGCGGAGATCTGCGGCTCACCGAGCACCCTGCCCTGCGCATCGACCGCCAGCGACGCGACCGCCACGCCGTTGAACAGCATGCGTCGCCGCGCGGCGATGATGGATCCGTCGATCGGCAGAAGCCGGTCGCCATCCACCGCGAGACGCCCGGTCGGGATGCCTTCCACCACTTCGGGCCGGTTGCCCGACAGGCGCAGCACGTCGCCATCCTCGATCAGGAAGGGTTCCGCGCCACATTCCTTCGCCAGCGCGCCGTGTTCCTGCATGTGGCGCCATTCGCCATGCACCGGCACGGCAAAGCGCGGCTTCACCAGGGCGTAGAGGCGCTTCAGCTCGTCGCGCGCCGGATGGCCGGAGACATGGACCATGTGGTCGTCATCCGTCATCACGCGGCAGCCGCGGCGCGCCAGACCGTCTTGGATGCGCTGGATCGCCTTCTCGTTCCCCGGGATGCGGCGGGAGGAGAAGATGACCGTGTCCCCTTCCCCCAGCGCGATGTCGGGGTGAGTGTCCTCGGCGATCTTGGCCATGGCCGAGCGCGGTTCGCCCTGGCTGCCGGTGCAGATCAGCAGCAGCTCGTCATCGGGAATGTAGCCGGCCTCTTCCTGCGGGACGAAGGGTGGCACCGACTTCAGGTAGCCGCAGTCGCGCGCCGCGGCCTCGATGTTGCGCAGGGACCGGCCGAACAAGGCGACCTGCCGCCCGGCGGCCTTGCCGGCGAGCGCGATGGACTCCAACCGCGCGACGTTGGACGCGAAGCCGGTCACGGCGACCCGCCCGGACATGCCGCGGATCAGCGCGGTGAGGTTGCGCCGGACATCGGCCTCGCTGCCCGAATGGCCCTCCACCATGGCGTTGGTGGAATCGCAGACCATGGCGAGCACGCCTTCCTCGCCCAGGGCGGTGAAGGCGGCCTCATCGGTGCGCGGGCCGATCAGCGGATCGGGGTCGAGCTTCCAGTCGCCCGTATGCAGCACCACGCCATGGCGGGTCCGCAGCACCAGGGCCTGGGCCTCGGGGATCGAATGGGTGACCGGCAGGTACTCGCAGTCGAAGGGGCCGATGGCGAACCGCGCGCGGGGCTGCGTCACCACCAGCGGCACCTCATGCACCATGCCGGCCTCGGTCAATTTGCGCGTCAGCACCGCGGCGGCGAAGGGCGTCGCATAGACCTTGCAGCGGAACTGGCGCCACAGGTGGACCACGGCGCCGATGTGGTCCTCATGGGCATGGGTAATCACCAAGCCGACCAGGCGCTCGCGGCGTTCCGCGAGCCAGGCCGGGTCCGGCACCATCACATCCACTTCCGGATTGTCGTGCCCGGCGAAGCCGATGCCGCAATCGACGGCCAGCAGGGCGTCGTCGCAGCGATAGACACTGAGGTTCATGCCGATCTCGCCGGTCCCGCCCAGCGGGATGAAAGCAAGGTCACCGGAGAGAGCGTTCATCGTGTTCAGTCGGATTCCGATCGCAGAGGGTCGCGCAGGGCGGCCTGGTGAAAGACGGGGACGGGATTGCGGTCAGCCAGCAGACGCAGACCCTCGAGCGTGATGTCGGGGTCGGTCTTTTCGATGACAAGAGTGCCCTCGGCAAACAGAGGCGCGAGGCCGCCGGTCGCGATGACCTTCAGCGGAGCCCCATACTCGGCCTTGATGCGCGCGACCAGCCCTTCGATGAGGCCGACATAGCCCCAAAAGATCCCGGATTGCATGGCGGGGACGGTGGAGCGCCCGATCACAGCCTGCGGCCGGCCGATGCCGATGCGCGGCAGGCGGGCGGCGGCCTGGTGCAGGGCCTCGATCGACAGGTTGATGCCCGGCGCGATGACGCCGCCGAGATAAGCCCCGTCCCGATCCACCACGTCGAAGGTAGTCGCCGTGCCGAAATCGATCACCACCAGCGGGCCGCCGTAATGGGTGTGGCTGGCCAGCGCATTGAGCAGGCGGTCCGCACCGACCTCGTTGGGCTGGTCGACCTTGATCTCGAAGCCCCAATTCAGGGGCGCGCGGGCGATCAGCGGTTCGGTGTCGAACCAGTCGCGGCAGACCCGGCGCAGATTGTAAAGGGCGGCCGGCACCACGGTGCCGATCACGCAGCGGGTGATGTCGTTCGCATTGATCCCGACATGCTGGAACAGCGCCAGCAGCCAGACGGCGTATTCGTCGGATGTCCGGTCGGCCCGCGTGGCAATGCGCCAGCGACCGCGCCATTCCTTCCCGTCATGGACGGCGAAGACGACATTCGTATTGCCCGCATCGACGGCAAGCAGCATGGCCTAGACGATCTCCCCCGAGGCGAGCGTCTGGACGCGCCCGCCGACAGCAACCCGCAGGCTGCCATCCTCGGCCAAGCCTGCGAAATGGCCGGCTATCTCGGCGCCCTGGCGGCGAATGGCAAGCGCCGAGCCCTCCTTCGGGCCGCGCGCCAGCCATGCATCGCGGATCGGGGCGAAGCCCTCAACCTGCCGCTGCCGGCGGCGGGCATCGAGGGCGACCAGCAGCCGGGCGGCGAAGTCCTCCGGCGCCGGCGGGGCGATGCCGAGGCCGGCGAGCGACGCCGTGGCCCGGCCGGGAAGCTCCGGCGCCCGGGCCAGGTTCACGCCGATTCCGAGGACGACCCAGGCGATGCTACCCCGGTCATCGGTGGCACTCTCGGTCAGGATGCCGGCCACCTTGGCGCTGCCGAGCAGCAGGTCGTTCGGCCATTTCAGCGCGAGCATCGCCGGATCGGGCAGCAGCGGCAGCAGCGCATCGGTGAGGGCCACGCCGGCCAGCAGGCCCCATTGCGGCGCCAGCCGGATGGGCTCCTCCGGCCGCAGCAGGATCGACAGGTGCAGGTTGCCCACCGGGCCTTCCCACACCCGCCCCTGTGTGCCCCGCCCCGCGGTCTGCCGCCGGGCGAGGAAGGCCAACCCTTCCGGCTCACCCGCCTGGGCGAGCCGAGTCAGCGGGTCCTGCGTGCTGGGCAGCGCCTCATGGATCTGGAGGCGGAAGCCCGGCGGAATCACCCCAGGATCGCGGCGACGGCGACCTGAGCCGCCGCCACCAGCGGGGCGGGGTAGAGGAAGAACAGCACGGTGAAGAGACCCGAGGCCGTCATGACGAAGGTCGTCGCCCCCGACCGCGCATCGAGCGCGCCGACGGGTTCGTCGAAGAACATCACCTTCACGATGCGCAGGTAGTAGAAGGCCGACACCACCGAGGACAGCACGCCGATGATGGCGAGCGTCCACAGGCCGGAATCGATCGCCGCCTTGAAGACGAAGAGCTTGCCGAAGAAGCCGGCGAGCGGCGGCACGCCGGCCATGGAGAACATGAACACCGCCATCCACACCGCCATGCCGAGATCGGTCTTGGCAACGCCGGCGAGGTCGGAGACGCGCTCCACCGCCCTGCCCTGCCGGCGCATCGCCACCAGCACGGCGAAGGCGCCGACATTCATCAGCAGGTAGATCGCCATGTAGACCAGCAGGCCACGCATGCCGGCCTCCGAGGCCGAGGCGAGACCGACCAGCGCGTAGCCGACATGGCCGATCGAGGAATAGGCCATCAGGCGCTTGATGTTCTCCTGCCCGATCGCCGCGAAGGCGCCGAGCAGCATCGACAGCAGCGAGGTGACGATGATGACCTGCTGCCACTGCCCGGCGAGATCCCCGAAGGGCCCGCCCAGTACCCGGGCGAAGAGCGCGATCGCCGCCACCTTGGGCGCCGCGGCGAAGAAGGCCGTCACCGGCGTCGGCGCGCCTTCGTAGACGTCCGGTGTCCACATGTGGAAGGGCACGGCCGAGACCTTGAAGGCCAGACCCGCCATCACGAAGACCAGCCCCACCACCACACCGGCCGAGGCCTTGGCGGGATCGGACAGCGCATCCGCGATGCGGTCGAAATTGGTCGTACCCGAGAAGCCATAGACCAGCGAGGAACCGTAGAGCAGCAGCCCCGAGGCCAGCGCACCGAGCACGAAGTACTTCAAGCCGGCCTCGGCGGACCGTTCGTTGTCCCGGTTGAAGGCAGCGACGACGTAGAGGCTGAGCGAGAGCAGCTCGAGCCCGATATAGAGCGACATCAGGTCGTTGGCCGAGACCATGACCATCATGCCGAGCGTCGCGAAGACCAGCAGCACCGGGTATTCGAAGCGGTCGAGCTTCTCATGCGCATTGTAGTCGAGCGACAGGGCGATGCCCGCCGCCGCGCCAAGCAGGATCAGCAGCCGTGTGAAGCGGGAAAAGGCGTCGGAGACGATCTGTCCGCCGAAGCCGGTTCCTTCCGGCGCGCCGAGCACCAGCACGGCGGTGAGCAGGAAAGCCCCGATCGCCGCCATGGAGCAGGCGTAATAGGTGTTGCGGCTGGGCAGCACGCCCACCCCGAGGATGGCGAGGCCGGACAATGCGAGGACCAGTTCCGGCAGCGCGAGGGTCCAGTTCATCGGATCACATCCCCGCCAGGCGCGCAGCGCCGAGTGCAGCCTCATGCCGCGCCACCAGCGCGGTCACCGAGGCCTGGAAGAAGGACAGGAAGGACTGCGGCGCGACGCCCATCCAGATGGTCAGGATGATGAGCGGGGCGAAGACCAGCTTCTCCCGCGCCGACATGTCGAGCAGGCCCATTAGGTCCTGCTTGGTCAGCTTGCCGAAGGCCACGCGGCGATAGAGGAAGAGCATGTAGGCCGCGCCCAGAATCATGCCGAAGGCCGCGCCGAAGGCGACCCAGGGGTTCACCTTCCACGCCGCCACGATCACCAGCAATTCACCCGGGAAGCCCGCGAGACCGGGCAGCGCGACCGAGGCCATGGTGAACAGCATGAACACCACCGCATAGGCCGGCATGATCTTCGCGACCCCGCCATAGCGCGCGATCTCAAGCGAATGGACGCGGTCATAGAGCACGCCGACGCAGAGGAAGAGCGCGCCCGAGACGATGCCGTGGGAGAGCATCTGGAACAGCGCCCCCGACAGCCCCTGCACGTTGAAGGTGAAGATGCCGAGGGTGACGATGCCCATATGCGCGACCGAGGAATAGGCGATCAGCTTCTTCATGTTCTCCTGAGCCAGCGCCACCAGCGAGGTGTAGACGACCGCGACGACGGACAGGACGTAGATGAAGGGCGCGAAATCGGCCGAGGCCTGCGGCAGCAGCGGCAGCGAGAAGCGCAGGAAGCCGTAGGCCCCCATCTTCAGCAGCACGCCCGCCAGGATCACCGACCCCGCCGTCGGCGCCTCGACGTGGGCATCCGGCAGCCAGGTGTGGAACGGCCACATCGGCACCTTCACGGCGAAGGAGGCGAAGAAGGCGAGGAAGATCCAGGTCTGCAGCGAGGGCGGGATGGCGTGGTCGAACAGTGCCGGGATGTCGGTGGTGCCGGCGCGGAACCACAGCAGCAGGATGGCCAGGAGCATCAGCACCGAGCCGAGGAAAGTGTAGAGGAAGAACTTGAAGG
The DNA here is from genome assembly GCF_019430885.1 of Roseomonas alba. Taxonomy (GTDB): domain Bacteria; phylum Pseudomonadota; class Alphaproteobacteria; order Acetobacterales; family Acetobacteraceae; genus Neoroseomonas; species Neoroseomonas alba. The sequence goes on from NZ_JAHYBZ010000002.1 coordinate 535,831, forward strand.
AGGCATAGACGCGCCGGCTGTGCCCCCAGACGCCGATGATGAGGAACATCGGGATCAGCACGCCTTCGAAGAAGACGTAGAAGACGACGAAGTCGAGGGCGCAGAACATGCCCACCATCATCGTCTCGAGCACCAGGAAGGCGACCATGTACTCCCGTACCCGCATCCGGATGGAGTCCCAGGAGGCGAGGATGCAGAGCGGCGTCAGTAGGGTGGAGAGCAGGATGAACAGCACCGAAATGCCGTCCACGCCGACATGGTAGGTCACGCCGAACTCGGCCAGCCAGTCGAGTTGCTCGACGAACTGGAAGCCGGCATCGGCCTTGTCGAACTTGAACCAGAGGATCAGCGACAGGCCGAAGACGATCAGGCTGGTCCACAGCGCCGTCCAGCGCGCATTGGAGGCGACGACCTCCTCCTCACCTCGCTGGGTGAGGATGAAGGCCGCGCCCACCAGCGGCAGGAAGGTGAGCAGCGTCAGCAGCGGGAAGCCGGCGGCATTCATCGAACGGCTCCGAAGGCGAGCAGGGAGACGAAGACCGCGAGGCCCGCGATCATGGTGAAGGCATAGGAGGCGACGCGCCCGGTCTGCAGGCGCACCGCACCCTGGGCGACGTCCACGGCAAGCGAGGCCACGCCGTTCGGCACCCCATCGATCGCACCCGCATCGACCTTCTGCCAGAGCATGCGCGCCAGTGCACGGGCCGGACGGACGAAGATCGCGTCATACAGCTCGTCGAAGTACCACTTGTTCAGCAGGAACAGGTAGATAGGCCGGAAGGCCGAGGCGAGCTTCCCCGGGATCGAGGGGACGAACATGTACATGATGTAGGCCACCAGGATGCCCGACAACCCGACCACGGTCGGCGCCAGCGGAACCCATTCCGGCACCTCGTGCACGTCGTGCATGATGTGGTTGGCCGGACCGTTCACGATCGCGCCGTTCCAGAACGCCTGCCAGTCATGGCCAATGAAGTAGGGCGCGAAGACCATACCTGCGAAGGTCGCGCCGAGGCCGAGCACCACCAGCGGCAGCACCATCACCGGCGGGCTTTCGTGGACATGCTCCATGGTGTGGTGATCCGCGCGCGGTTCGCCATGGAAGGTCACGATGATTAGGCGCCAGGAGTAGAAGGCCGTCAGGAAGGCCGCGGCCATGCCGCAGAACCAGGCATACTTCCCGGTCCAGCCATGCGCGGCGAAGGCGGCCTCGATCATGAAGTCCTTCGAGTAGTAGCCGGCGAAGAGCGGCACGCCGGCGAGCGCAAGCGAGCCGATCCAGAACAGCGCGTAGGTGGCCGGGATCTTCTTCCAGATGCCGCCCATCTTGCGGATATCCTGCTCGTCCGACATCGCGTGGATGACCGAGCCGGCGCCGAGGAAGAGCAACGCCTTGAAGAAGGCGTGGGTGAAGAGGTGGAAGATCGCGCCCTGATAGGCCCCCACCCCGGCCGCAAAGAACATGTAGCCGAGCTGCGAGCAGGTCGAGTAGGCGATGACCCGCTTAATGTCGTTCTGCACGCAGCCGATCGTCGCGGCGAAGAGCGCGGTCGACGCCCCCACCACCGTCACGATGGCCAGTGCGATCGGCGCATATTCGAAGACCGGCGACATGCGCGCGACGAGGAAGACGCCAGCGGTCACCATCGTCGCCGCATGGATCAGCGCTGAGACCGGCGTCGGGCCTTCCATCGCGTCCGGCAGCCAGGTGTGCAGGCCAAGCTGCGCCGACTTGCCGCAGGCGCCGAGGAAGAGCAGCACGCCGATGACCTCATAGGCGGGGAAGCCAGCGAAGGTCGCCTCGCGATGCTGTTCGATCGACCCGAAGATGGTGTCGAATTCGACGGAGCCGAAGGTCCAGAAGGTCAGCGCCAGACCCAGCATGAAGAACAGGTCGCCGACGCGGTTCACGATGAAGGCCTTCATCGCCGCGTTGCAGGCGCTGTCCTTCTCGTACCAGAAGCCGATCAGCAGGTAGGAGGCGAGACCGACCCCTTCCCAGCCGAAGAAGAGCTGCACCAGGTTATCGGCCGTCACCAGCATGAGCATCATGAAGGTGAAGAGCGACAGGTAGCTGAAGAAGCGCGCCCGGCTCGGGTCGTGCGACATGTAGCCGACGCTGTAGATGTGGATCAGCGTGGAGATGAAGGTGACCATCCCCACCATGACCGCGGACAGCGTGTCGTAACGCAGCGCCCAGGACACCTCGAACCCGCCGACATCGACGAAGTTCATGATCTGGACAGTCTGCGGGGCGTGCCCGAAGGCGACTTCGAAGAACAGCGTCACGCCGCAGAGGGCGGCGAGCACCATGCAGGTGATGGTGACGAGCTGGGCGGCCTTGTCGCCGATCCAGCGTCCGAAGAGCCCCGCGATGCTGGCACCCAGCAGCGGGAAGAAGACGGCGCCGACGAACATCGCTTCAGCCCTTCAGGGTCGAGATATCCTCGACCTCGATGGTTCCGCGGTTGCGGAAGTAGATGACCAGGATGGCGAGGCCGATGGCTGCCTCGGCCGCCGCGACCGTCAGGATGAACATGGTGAAGACCTGCCCGGTCAGGTCCCCGAGCGCGGCCGAGAAGGCCACCATGTTGATGTTCACTGCGAGCAGGATGAGCTCGATCGACATCAGGATGATGATGACGTTCTTCCGGTTCAGGAAGATGCCGAACACGCCCAGCACCAGCAGGATGGCGGAGACGGTCAGGAAATGTGCGAGAGAGACGGCCATCTCAGTGATGCCCCCCATGGCCGTGGTGCTCGACCTCCTTGGGCTTCGCCTCCTCGGGCGAAGGCGGCCGAGCGATGCCGATCTCCTTCAGGCCGACGCCGAGCGGAATGCTGCGCAGCGAGACGGACCCCGACCGCGCGATCTGCTCGGCGACGTTCTGCCGCCGCGTACCTGGACGGTCGCGCAGCGTCAGCACGATCGCGCCGATCATCGCGACCAGCAGGATCAGCCCGCAGGCCTGGAAGAGGTAGATGTTGTCCGTATAGAGGATATTCCCCAGCGCCCGGGAATTGGTGAGATCCGCCGGCGTGGCGTTCAGCCGCAGCGTCGCCGCCTCCGGCGCGAAGCGCCAGGTGCCGAGCACCATGACCAGTTCGAGGAACAGGATGCCGCCGACCACCGCACCGAGCGGGGCGTATTTCTGGAAGCCCTCGCGCAGCTGCGTGAAGTCGATGTCGAGCATCATCACGACAAAGAGGAACAGCACCGCGACGGCGCCGACATAGACGATGACCAGGATCATCGCCAGGAACTCGGCACCGGCCAGCAGGAACAGCCCTGCGGCGTTGAAGAAGGCCAGGATCAGGAACAGCACCGAATGCACGGGGTTCCGGGCGGTCACCACCATGACCGCCGAGGCGATCAGCACGGCGGCGAAGGCGTAGAAGGTGAGAGCGGCAATCATGGCGCGGTCACCGGTAGGGCGCGTCGAGGCGCAGCCGCTCGGCGAGCATCGGCTCCCAGCGGTCGCCGTTATCGAGGAGCTTTTCCTTGGTGTAGATCAGCTCGGCCCGCGTCTCGGCGGCGAATTCCATGTTCGGACCCTCGACGATCGCATCGACCGGGCAGGCCTCCTCGCAGAGGCCGCAATAGATGCACTTCGTCATGTCGATGTCGTAGCGCGTGGTGCGACGGGACCCGTCCTCACGCGGCTCGGCCTCGATGGTGATGGCCATGGCGGGGCAGACGGCCTCGCACAGCTTGCAGGCGATGCAGCGTTCCTCGCCGTTCGGATAGCGGCGCAGCGCGTGCTCACCCTTGAAGCGCGGGCCCAGCGGGCCGCGTTCATACGGGTAGTTCAGCGTCGCCTTCTTCTTGAAGAAGTATTTCAGCGTCAGCGCCATCCCCGAGACGAGCTCGGTGAGCAGCAGGCTGCGCGCGACGCGGTCGAGAGTGGCCATGATCAGGACCCCATCAAGCCGGCAGCCAGCCGGCGAGCTTCAGCACCAGCGCCGTCAGCACGAGCCACACCAGGCTGAACGGCAGGAACACCTTCCACCCCAGCCGCATGAGCTGGTCGTAGCGGAAGCGTGGGAAGGTCGCGCGCACCCAAATGAAGGTGAAGAGGCAGACGCAGATCTTCAGGACGAACCAGATCGGCCCCGGCACCCAGTTCAGCGGCGCGATGTCGAGCGGCGGCAGCCAGCCGCCCAGGAACAGGATCGTCGTCAGCGACGACATCAGGATCATGTTCGCGTATTCGCCGAGGAAGAACAGCGCGAAGGACATCGAGCTGTATTCGACGAAGAAGCCCGCCACGAGCTCGGACTCGCCTTCCGGCAGGTCGAAGGGCGCGCGGTTGGTCTCGGCCAGCGTCGAGATGAAGAAGATGATGAACATCGGGAACAGCGGGATGGCGAACCACACCGTCTGCTGCGCCCGCACGATGTCCGACAGGTTCTGCGATCCGACGCAGAGGATGACGGTGACGATCACGAAGCCCATCGAGACTTCGTAGGACACCATCTGCGCCGCCGAGCGCAGCGCGCCGAGGAAGGCGTATTTCGAGTTCGACGCCCAGCCCGCGATGATGACGCCATAGACGCCGAGCGAGCTGATCGCGAAGAGATACAGGATGCCAACATTGATGTCGGCGATCGCCCAGCCGTCATTCACCGGGATGACCGCCCAGGCCAGCATCGCCAGCGTGAAGGTCAGCATCGGCGCGAGGATGAAGAGCACCTTGTTCGCGCCCGTGGGCACGATGGTTTCCTTCATCAGCATCTTGATCGCGTCGGCGAAGGGCTGCAGCAGGCCGAAGGGACCGACGACGTTCGGCCCCTTTCGCATCTGCATCGCCGCCATCACCTTGCGCTCGGCATAGGTGAGGTAGGCGACGCCGATCAGCAGCGGCACCAGCAGCGCCAGCGCCTTCACCACGGTCAGGACCAGGATCCCGATCGGATGGTTGAAGAAGAAATCGACCATCACGTCACTCCGCCGCCAGGGCCGGCGCCGGCCCGTAGATTGCGGCACATTCCGCCATCACATCCGAGGCCCGGCTGATGACATCGGCCTGGTGATAGACCGGCAGCGGCAGCACGAAGGGCACACCGGACACCGACCCGCCGGCCGGACCCGCCATGTCGGCGCATCCCGCCCGCTGGACTTCGCCCACCCGGCCGAAAACCGGGCTCGCAGCCGCCAGTGCCGCGCGGATCGCCGCGGTATCGTCATAGGGCAGCGTCTTGCCCACGCCCTCGCTGAAGGCGCGGATGATGCGCCAGTCTTCCTTCGCCTCGCCGGGCGGGAAGACCGCGAGACGCCCCCGCTGCGCGCGGCCCTCGGTATTGACCCAGGTCGCTTCCTTCTCGGTGTAGGCCGCGCCGGGCAGGATCACATCCGCCCGGCCCGCCATCGCATCACCGTGATGGCCCTGGTAGATCACGAAGGTGTCCGCCCCGATGCGCGCCGGATCGAAGCCGTCCGCGTTCAGCAGCCACAGCGCGTCGACCCCGCCGCCGAGCATGGCGGCCTGGTCCTTGCCGCCCTGCCCCGGCACGAAGCCGAGTTCCAGCGCCCCGACCTGCCCGCCGAACAGATGCAGCAGGTTGAAGCCGTGCCAGTCGGGCTTCAGCGCGCCGACCTCGGCCGCCAGGGCCCAGGAAACGGCCAGCACCGCGGCGCCATCCGGCCGCGACAGCGCGCCGCGGCCCAGGATGATCATCGGCTTCTCAGCGCCCTTCAGCGTCTCTGCGAAGGCGCTCATCGCGGCAGGCCCATCGCCGAGATACGTCGCCGGATAGGTCAGATCGACCCCGCGCGGCCCGACGAAGCCCACCTTGAACTTGCCCTGCGTCCAGCGCTTGCGGATGCGGGCGTTCAGCACCGGCGCCTCGCGGCGGACATCGCTGCCGATGATCAGCAGCGCATCCGCCTCATCGATGCCGGCGATGGTCGTGTTGAAGCGGTAGAAGTCGGGGCGCGAGGCATCGATCGTCGCGAAATCGTCGCGGCAGTCGAGGTTTGTCGACCCGTAGGCCGCCATCAGATCCTTCAGCGCCAGCGTGCTCTCGGCATCCGCCAGCGCGCCGGCGACCGCACCGATGCGATCGCCGGACAGCCCTGACAGCTTCGCCGCGATAGCCGAGAACGCCTCGGGCCAGGTCGCCGCGACCAGCTTGCCGTCCTTGCGCACCCAGGGGCGATCGAGCCGCCGCCGCTTCAGCCCATCGAAGGAGAAGCGGCCGCGATCGGCCATCCACTCCTCATTTACCGCCTCGTTCACGCGGGGGATGATGCGAAGCACCTCCGGCCCGCGGGCATCAACGCGAATGTTGCAGCCGACCGCGTCCAGCACGTCGATGCTGTCAGTCTTCTTCAGCTCCCAGGGCCGCGAGACGAAGGCATAGGGCCGCGAGGTCAGCGCGCCGACCGGGCAGATGTCGATCAAATTGCCCGACAGTTCGGAGGTCAGCGCCTTCTCGACATAGGTGCCGATCTCGAGATTCTCGCCGCGATTGGTGCCGCCCAACTCCGCGGTGCCGGCGACTTCGGCCGAGAAGCGGACGCAGCGCGTGCACTGGATGCAGCGCGTCATCACCGTCTTCACCAGTGGGCCGATATTCTTGTCCTTCACCGCCCGCTTGGCTTCCGTGTAGCGGGAGCCATCGGCGCCGAAGGCATAGGCCTGGTCCTGCAGGTCGCACTCGCCGCCCTGATCGCAGATCGGGCAATCGAGCGGATGGTTGATCAGCAGGAATTCCATGACGTTGCGCCGGGCCTGGCGGACCACGGCGCTGTCGGTGAAGACCTTCATGCCGTCATTGACCGGATAGGCGCAGGACGCGACCGGCTTCGGCGCCTTCTCCACCTCGACCAGGCACATGCGGCAATTGCCCGCGACGGACAGCCGCTCATGGTAGCAGAAGCGCGGGATCTCCTTCCCTGCCGCCTCGCAGGCCTGCAAGACGGAAGCCCCGTTCGGGACCTCCACTTCGATGCCGTCGACCGTGACCTTTGCCATCGCGCTTACTCCGCGGCCATCGGCATGGTGCGCGCCTTGTACTGCCGGATGCGTTCTTCCATCACGGGGCGGAAATGCCGGATCAGCCCCTGAACCGGCCACACGCCGCCATCGGCGAGGGCACATATCGTATGCCCTTCGATGCGTCGCGTGACGTTCTCGAGGAGGTCGATCTCCTCGATCTCCGCATTGCCCTCGACCATGCGGTTCATCAGGCGCATCTGCCAGCCCATGCCTTCGCGGCAGGGCGTGCACTGGCCGCAGCTCTCATGCTTGTAGAAGGCCGCGAGCCGGGCGATCGCCTTGATGATGTCGGTGGACTTGTCCATCACGATCACCGCCGCCGTGCCGAGGCCCGACTTGTGCTCGCGCAGTGCGTCGAAATCCATCAGCACGTCGTCGCAGATCGACTTCGGCAGCAGCGGTGTGGACGATCCACCCGGGATGACGCAGAGCAGGTTATCCCACCCACCCCGCACGCCGCCGGCATGGCGCTCGATGAGCTCCCGCATCGGGATGCTCATCTCCTCCTCCACATTGCAGGGCTTGTTCACATGGCCCTGGATGCAGAAAAGCTTGGTGCCGGAATTCTTCGGCCGGCCGAAGCTGCTGAACCACGACGCGCCGCGGCGCAGGATCGTCGGGACCACCGCGATCGTCTCGACGTTGTTCACCGTGCTCGGGCAGCCATAGAGGCCGACGGCGGCGGGGAACGGCGGCTTCAGCCGCGGCATGCCCTTCTTGCCTTCGAGGCTCTCGATCAGCGCCGTCTCTTCGCCGCAGATATAGGCCCCTGCCCCGCGATGCAGGTACAGGTCGAAATCCCAGCCCGACCCGGCCGCGTTCTTGCCGAGCAGCCCCGCCTCATAGGCCTCGTCGATCGCGGCCTGCAGCGTGACGCTCTCGTTGTAGAACTCGCCGCGGATGTAGATGTAGGCCGCATGCGCGCCCATGCCGAAGGCCGCCAGCAGGCAGCCCTCGATCAGCGTGTGCGGATCGTGGCGGACGATGTCGCGATCCTTGCAGGTGCCAGGCTCGGATTCGTCGCAATTCACCACCAGGTAGGACGGACGCCCATCCGACTGCTTCGGCATGAAGGACCACTTCATGCCGGTCGGGAAACCCGCGCCGCCGCGGCCGCGCAGGCCGGACTGCTTCATCTCCTCGACGATCCAGTCACGGCCCTTAGCGATGATGCCCGCCGTGCCGTCCCAGTTGCCGCGCTTGCGCGCCGCTTCCAGGTTCCACGGCTGCGCCCCGTAGAGGTTAGTGAAGATGCGATCCTTGTCGGACAGAGCCATCGCTTATTCCCCCGCCCCCGGCATATCCGTCAGCACGAGTGGCCCGCCTTCCGGCGCGCTGTTCAGCCGCCCGATGGTGCTGCCCGGCGTCGGACGCTCGCCGCGCTTCAGGGCCTCGATGAGCGCCTTGGTGCGCTCATAGTCGAGGTCCTCATAGAAATCGTCGTCCACGCACAGGATCGGCGCGTTCACGCAGGCGCCGAGGCATTCCACCTCGGTCATGGTGAACATCCCGTCCTCGCTGGTCTCACCGTAATGCTTCACGCCGGCATGGTCCTGGCACGCGCGCAGCACCTCGTCGGAGCCGCGCAGCCAGCACGGCGTCGTGCCGCACACCTGCAGGTGGTACTTGCCCACCGGCTTGGTGTTGAACATGAAGTAGAAGGTCGCGACCTCATAGACGCGGATGGGCGGCATGCCGAGCCGCTCGGCCACCGCATCCATCCCGATCCGCGGCACCCAGCCGCTGTCGGTCTGCCGCTTCATCTGCTTCTGCACGACATAGAGCAGCGGGATCACCGCGCTCGCCTGCTTCCCTTCCGGATAGCGCGCGACGATCTTCGCGATCTGCGCCTCGCTCTCCGCATCGAAGGCGAAGCTCGTCGGTTCCTCGTGATGAACGCTCACCGGTCGATCTCCCCGAACACCACGTCGAGCGAACCGATGATCGCCACGGCGTCGGCCAGCATATGCCCCTTGGACAGCAGCTCCATCGCCTGGAGATGCGCGAAGGCCGGCGAGCGGATCTTGCAGCGATAAGGCCGATTGGACCCGTCCGCCACCAGATAGACGCCGAACTCGCCCTTGGGCGCTTCCGTGACGGTGTAGGTCGACCCCGCCGGCACGTGATAGCCCTCGGTAAAGAGCTTGAAGTGATGGATCAGCGCTTCCATCGAGCGCTTCATCTCGCCGCGCTTCGGCGGCGTGATCTTGTGGTCCTGAGTCTTCACCGGGCCGGGCTTCATCTGCGCCAGGCACTGATGGATGATCTTCAGGCTCTCCCGCATCTCGAGCACGCGCACGAGGTAGCGGTCGTAGCAGTCGCCGCGCGTGCCGACCGGCACCTCGAACTCCATGCGGTCGTACACGTCATAGGGCTGCGACTTGCGCAAATCCCACCCGCAGCCCGAGGCGCGCAGGCAGGGCCCCGAGAAGCCCCACTCGATCGCCTGCTCCGGCGAGATGATGCCGATATCGACCGTGCGCTGCTTGAAGATGCGGTTCTCGGTGACCAGGCGTTCCATGTCGTCGATGAAGGCCGGGAACTTGTTGGCCCAGTCGGCGATGTGCTTCTCCATCCCCGCCGGCAGGTCCTTCGCCACGCCGCCGGGACGGAAGTAGTTCGCATGGTAGTGGCTGCCCGACACCTGCTCGTAGAACTCAAGCAGCGTCTCGCGCTGCTCGAAGCCCCAAAGCGCCGGGGTGATGCCGCCGCAATCCATCACATAGGTCGTGATGTTCAGCAGGTGGTTCAGCAGGCGCGAGATCTCGGCGAAGAGCACGCGGATATACTGCGCGCGTTCCGGCACCTCGATGCCCAGCAAGCGCTCCGTCGCGATGGCGAAGGAATGCTCCATGCTCATCGGCGCGACGTAGTCCAGGCGGTCGAAGTACGGCAGCGCCTGGATATAGGTCTTGTGCTCGATCAGCTTCTCGGTGCCGCGATGCAGCAGGCCGACATGCGGATCGGCGCGCTCCACCACCTCGCCCTTCATCTCCAGCACCAGGCGCAGCACGCCATGGGCCGCGGGATGCTGCGGGCCGAAATTGATGGTGTGGCTGTCGCCTTCGAGCGTACGCGTGACCGTCTCGGCCGGAGCCTCGCCGATCTGCAGGGGCTGCGTGCTCATGCCGGGCCCTCCAGACGGTTCTGATGAACCTTCTCATCGCCCGGCAGCGAGGTCATCGCCTCCCACGGGCTCATGAAGTCGAAATCGCGGAATTCCTGCTTCAGTTCGACGGGGCCATAGGCCACGCGCTTCAGCTCCTCATCATAGCGCAGCTCGACGAAGCCGGTCAGCGGGAAGTCCTTGCGCAGCGGATGCCCCTCGAACCCGTAATCGGTGAGGATGCGCCGCAGATCCGGCTGGCCTGCGAAGACCACGCCGACCATGTCCCAGGCCTCGCGCTCGAACCAGGTCACCGCCGGCCAGACGCCGACGACCGACGGCACCGGCGTCGCTTCATCCGTCGTGACCACGACGCGCACGCGGTGGTTATGCGACAGGGAGAGCAGGTTGTAGACGACCTCGAAGCGCTCGGCCTTGTCCGGCCAATCGACGGCGCAGACATCCATGCACTGCTCGAAGGCGAAACGCGGATCGTCGCGCAGCAGCGTCATCAGCGTCACCAGCGAGTCGCGCTGCGCGGTGACAACCAGCTCCTGCCCGAATCGAGCGAGGTCGACGCCGGTGACCGCGCCATCGGCGGCCTCGGCGATCGCCTTGCCCAGGACGAGCAGCGGGTTCTCGGGTGCGGCCGGTGCTTCGGCCGTCGCGATCTCGTTCTCAGCCACGCAGGATGGTCCCCGTCCGCCGGATCTTCTTCTGCAGCTGCAGGATGCCGTAGACGAGCGCCTCCGCCGTCGGCGGGCAGCCCGGCACGTACACATCGACCGGCACGATCCGGTCGCAGCCGCGCACCACGCTGTAGGAGTAGTGGTAGTAGCCCCCGCCATTGGCGCAGGACCCCATGGAGATGACCCAGCGCGGTTCCGACATCTGGTCGTAAACCTTGCGCAGCGCGGGGGCCATCTTGTTGGTCAGCGTGCCCGCCACGATCATCACATCCGACTGGCGTGGCGACCCGCGCGGGATGACGCCGAAGCGGTCGAGATCGTAGCGCGCCATATAGGCGTGGATCATCGGCACCGCGCAGCAGGCCAAGCCGAAAGTCATCGGCCACAGCGAGCCGGTGCGCGCCCAGTTCACCACCTTGTCGATGTTGGCGACGACGAATCCCTTCTCGGTGATCTCGTCGGTCACCTGGCCGATCACCGCATCCTGTGCCGCGCCGGGTGCGAGCGCCTGGCTGTTCCAGGCGATGTCATTGCTGGTGCCGCTCATGGAAGCGTCACTCCCAATCCAGGGCGCCTTTGCGCCACTCATAGACGAAGCCGACTGTCAGCACGAAGAGGAAGCCCATCATCGAGCCGAAGCCGAGCCAGCCGATGCCGCCCAGCGACACCGCCCAGGGAAACAGGAAGGCCACTTCCAGGTCGAAGATGATGAAGAGGATGGCGACGAGGTAGAAGCGGACGTCGAAGCGGTGGCGCGTGTCCTCGAACGGCGCGAAGCCGCATTCGTAGGTCGACAGCTTTTCCGCATAGGGCTTCTGGCGCGCCGCGAGAAAGGCGCCCCCCACCATGGCGGCGGCGATGCCGCCCGCGATCCCCAGGAAAACGAGGATCGGGAAATAATCGGCCAACGCCAACTGCGTCATGGGCACCTCGGATGTGCTGCCCGATCGGGCATGAGTCGCGCCGCGCATCGGCGTAATGCCGCAGCGCAGCGCGGCGCGACATTACCCCCGCTGCGATGGCTTCGCCATAGGGTGAAGCACAATGAATTCAAGTGCGAATGGCTCGCAACTGGCTTGCAGCGCACCAAAAACGAAAGCGGCGTCCAGGGGCTTCCTGGACGCCGCTTTCGTTCACTGTCGTGGCGCGAGTGACGGGGCTCGAACCCGCGACCTCCGGCGTGACAGGCCGGCGCTCTAACCAACTGAGCTACACCCGCGTGGCCTCGACAGGTGCGGGGGAATACGGGCTGGGCGGGGGGCAGTCAAGCGGGTGAATGCGGTGATTCCGCAGAGGGATGGAGATTGTTGTGGAGAGATGGGGCGACAGGGGTTCGAGGACTGCCTCGAACGCCGTGGCCGTGCGTCAGGAAGCATATACGCCCTGCCCCGTTGGCGCGTGGAAAGGGATATCGCGGGGGGGGGGTTGGGCCGCGGCGCGACGCGGTGCGTCACGGGTCGCTTCTCTACCACTCCGGGGGATTCATTCCCGCCCCCCTAGGGGGGCGGGAATGAATGGGCGCTGACGGGTTCGAACCGCCGACATCCTGTGTGTAAGACAGGCGCTCTACCGCTGAGCTAAGCGCCCAGAGCGAATCCCCCATAACACGAAAGGCCGGTCCTTGCGGACCGGCCCCCGGGGATGCTGCCGAAATTCGGCAGGATCAGTTCACGGCGTCCTTCAGGCCCTTGCCGGCCTTGAAGCGAACGGTCGTCGAGGCGGGGATCTTGATCTCCTCGCCGGTGCGCGGATTGCGGCCCTTGCCGGCCTTGCGCTTGGACGTCGAGAAGGTGCCGAAGCCCACCAGGCGAACTTCCTGCTTCTTCTTCAGCGACTTCTGAATCGCCTCGAACACGGCGTCGACGACGTCGCCGGCCTTCGCCTTCGGGAGATCGGCCGCCTCGGCGACGGCGGTGATGAGGTCCTGCTTGTTCACTGGGTATCCCCTCCGTTGGTGCGGATGACGGGTCGGCGAGTCGGCCAACCGGGTCGGCGCGGAGACTAGGAGCGCGGGTTTCGTAGCGTCAACGACAGACCACCCGATTCGCGGCGGAAAACCGCCATTTGCGGCGCATCATGCGGCAGGAATGCAACGATAGCCTGGGTTTTCCACAGAAAACCCCGGCAAAGCGGTGCTCTGCCGGGGCTTTCAGGCCGTTAATCTACGCGCGAATCGCGGTTCAGTGAGGTAGCACCGCCCCCGTCGCACCGCCCTCCCCGGCCCGCGGCGCCGGGGTTTCCTCCGGCTCCGCCCAGGTGATGGGCTCGGGCTTCTTCACCAGCGCCCGGCCGATCACCTCATCGACATGCGAGACGGGGATGATCTCCAGCCCCTTCTTCACATTGTCCGGGATCTCGGCGAGGTCCTTCTCGTTGTCCTTCGGGATGAAGACGGTGTTCAGCCCCGCCCGCAGCGCGGCCAGCAGCTTCTCCTTCAGCCCGCCGATCGGCAGCACCCGCCCGCGCAGCGTGATCTCGCCCGTCATGGCGATGTCTCGCCGCACCGGGATGCCCGTGAGCACCGAGACGATCGAGGTCGCCATGGCGATGCCCGCGGACGGTCCATCCTTCGGAGTCGCACCTTCCGGCACGTGCACATGGATGTCGCGCTTCTCGAACATGGTCGGCTTCAGGCCGAAGCTCGTCGCGCGGCTGCGCACATAGGACATCGCCGCCGAGACGCTCTCCTGCATGACGTCGCCAAGCTTGCCGGTGGTCTTCACTGACCCCTTGCCGGGCAGCATCACCGATTCGATGGTCAGGATCTCGCCGCCGACCTCGGTCCAGGCCAGGCCGGTAACCACGCCGACCATGTCCTCGGCCTCGGTCTCGCCGTAGCGGAACTTCCGCACGCCGGCGAACTTCTCGAGGTTCTTCGGCGTGATCGCGACCTTCTTCGACTGCTTGGAGACGATCTCCTTCACCGCCTTGCGCGCCAGCCCCGCGATCTCGCGCTCGAGGTTCCGGACGCCGGCCTCGCGCGTGTAGTAGCGGATCAGGTCGCGCAGCGCGGTGTCGGTCACCGACCACTCGCCGTCCTTCAGCCCATTCGCCTCGGCCACCTTCTTCATCAGGTGGCGCTTCGCGATCTCGACCTTCTCATCCTCGGTGTAGCCGGGGATGCGAATGATCTCCATGCGGTCCAGCAGCGGCTGCGGCATGCGCAGGCTGTTGGCGGTCGTCACGAACATCACGTCCGACAGGTCGTAATCGACCTCAAGGTAGTGGTCGGCGAAGGTCGAGTTCTGCTCGGGGTCCAGCACCTCCAGCAGCGCGCTCGACGGGTCCCCGCGCCAATCGGCGCCGAGCTTGTCGATCTCGTCCAGCAGGAAGAGCGGGTTCGAGGTCTTCGCCTTCTTCATGCCCTGGATCACCTTGCCGGGCATGGAGCCGATATAGGTCCGGCGATGGCCGCGCACCTCGGCCTCGTCCCGCACGCCGCCGAGCGACATGCGCACGAAGTTGCGCCCCGTCGCCTTCGCGATCGACTTGCCCAGCGAGGTCTTGCCCACGCCCGGCGGTCCCACCAGGCACAGGATCGGCCCGCGGATCTTCGGCGAGCGCGACTGCACCGCCAGATACTCGATGATCCGCTCCTTCACCTTCTCCAGGCCGAAATGGTCGGCGTCGAGCACCTTCTCCGCCTCGACGATGTCGTTGCGGACCTTGGAGCGCTTCTTCCAGGGGATCGACAGCATCCAGTCGAGGTAGTTGCGCACCACCGTCGCCTCGGCGCTCATCGGGCTCATGGTGCGGAGCTTCTTCAGCTCCTGCATGGCCTTCTCGCGCGCTTCCTTCGACAGCTTGGTGGCCTTGATCTTGGCCTCGAGCTCGGCGGCCTCGTCCTTGCCGTCCTCGCCTTCGCCCAGCTCCTTCTGGATCGCCTTGAGCTGCTCGTTCAGGTAGTACTCGCGCTGCGTCTTCTCCATCTGCCGCTTCACGCGGTTACGGATGCGCTTTTCCACCTGCAGCACGCCGATCTCGCCCTCCATGTGGGCGAAGACGCGCTCCAGCCGCGCCGTCACGGACGGCGTCTCCAGCAGCTCCTGCTTCTCGGGGATCTTGAGCCCCAGATGCGAGGCGACCGTATCGGCGAGCTTGGCCGGCTCCTCGATCTGGTTGATCGAGACCAGCACCTCGGGGGCGATCTTCTTGTTGAGCTTGATGTACTGCTCGAACTGGGAGACGACCGTGCGCGCCAAGGCTTCGGCCTCGCGCGGCTCGGCCGTGGTCTCCTCGACCGGCTCGGCGAAGGCGGAGAAGTAGTGCGACGTCTCCTTGAAGGCGGCGATCTTCGCGCGGCGCGCGCCCTCGACCAGAACCTTCACCGTGCCGTCGGGCAGCTTGAGCAGCTGCAGGACGGTCGACACCGTGCCGACCTGATACAGGTCGTCGGCGCCGGGGTCATCCTGCGCGGCATTCTTCTGGGCGACCAGCAGGATCTGCTTGTCGTCCTTCATCACCGCCTCGAGCGCGCGGACGGATTTCTCACGCCCGACGAAGAGGGGGACGATCATGTGCGGGAACACCACGATGTCCCGCAGGGGGAGCACCGGGAGCAGTTCGCCGCGGATGGTTTCCGTCATGTGACCTCACAAGGGACAGTCGGCGCCCGGCCCGCCCAAAAGCGGCACGGGCGGGGCGCCACGGCATGTCAGGGGATGTTGGGCCCCTGGGGCGCCTGCTCAAGATCTTGACAGGGCGCCTTGGGACGCCCTGCACAATTCAGGCCGAAGTCTGCTCGGCCGGACGTTCACCGTAGATGAACAGCGGCTGGGCGCGGCCTTCCGCGACCTCCCGGTTCACCACCACCTCCTCGACCGCCTCGAGCCCCGGCAGGTCGAACATGGTGGTCAGCAGGATGGCCTCCATGATGGACCGCAGGCCGCGCGCGCCGGTCTTGCGCTGGATGGCGCGGGTCGCGACGGCCTTGAGCGCGTCCTCGGTGAAGGTGAGCTTCGCTCCCTCCATCTCGAACAGCCGGCCATATTGCTTGACCAGGGCGTTCTTCGGCTTGGTCAGGATCTCGATCAGCGCCTTCTCGTCCAGGTCGTCGAGGGTCGCGACAACCGGCAGGCGGCCGATGAATTCCGGGATCAGGCCGAACTTCAGCAGGTCCTCGGGCTCGACCTCGCGCAGGATCTGGCCGGTGCGGCGCTCATCCGGGTCCCGTACCTCGGCCCCGAAGCCGATGCCCGAGCCCTTGCCGCGCGCGCCGATGATCTTCTCCAGCCCCGCGAAGGCGCCGCCGCAGATGAACAGGATGTTGGAGGTATCCACCTGCAGGAATTCCTGCTGGGGATGCTTCCGCCCGCCCTGCGGGGGCACCGAGGCCACGGTGCCTTCCATGATCTTGAGCAGCGCCTGCTGGACGCCCTCGCCCGACACGTCGCGGGTGATCGAGGGGTTGTCCGACTTGCGGCTGATCTTGTCGACCTCGTCGATGTAGACGATGCCGCGCTGGGCGCGTTCCACGTTGTAATCCGCGGCCTGCAGCAGCTTGAGGATGATGTTCTCGACATCCTCGCCGACATAGCCGGCCTCGGTCAGCGTGGTCGCATCCGCCATGGTGAAGGGCACGTCGAGGATGCGCGCCAGCGTCTGCGCCAGCAGCGTCTTGCCCGACCCGGTCGGCCCGACCAGCATGATGTTGGACTTGGCGATCTCGATGTCGGGATTCTTCCCGCCATGCGCGAGGCGCTTGTAGTGATTATGCACCGCGACGGAGAGCACCTTCTTCGCATGATCCTGGCCGATCACGTAGTCATCCAGGACCTTGCAGATCTCCTTGGGCGTCGGGACACCGTCACGCGACTTCACGAGGTGCGTCTTGTGCTCCTCGCGGATGATGTCCATGCACAGCTCGACGCATTCGTCGCAGATGAACACCGTCGGTCCGGCGATGAGCTTCCGGACCTCGTGCTGGGACTTGCCGCAGAACGAGCAGTAGAGGGTGTTCTTGGAATCGCCGGATTTGCTCATGCCATCTCCGTGTTCCCCGAAAGTGCGGGGAACTGCAACAGGACTGTAGCCCCCGGTCTCCCGGGGGGGAAGCGAAACACGGCCTGGACGGCCGGTTCCATCACGCCTTCGTGGTCTCGGAAGCCGGGACGGGCCGCTCCTCGACCACATGGTCGATCAGGCCGAAATCCCGGGCCTCCTCTGCCGACATGTAGGTGTCGCGCTCCAGCTTGCGCTCGATCGCCTCGATCGGCTGGCCGGTGTGCTTCACGTAGATCTCGTTCAGCCGCTGGCGGAGCTTGAGGATCTCGCGGGCCTGGATCTCGATGTCCGTGGCCTGGCCCTGGGCGCCACCGGAGGGCTGGTGGACCATGATCCGGCTGTTCGGCAGGCCATAGCGCTTGCCCTTGGCCCCGGCCGTCAGCAGCAGGGACCCCATGGACGCCGCCTGGCCGATGCACACGGTCGAGACCGGCGCGCGGATATACTGCATCGTGTCGTACATCGCGAGACCAGCCGAGACCACGCCGCCCGGAGAATTGATATAGAAGGCGATGTCCTTGGTCGGGTTCTCGCTTTCCAGGAACAGCAACTGGGCGCAGATCAGCGAGGAAACCTGGTCGAAGACCGGGCCCGTCAGGAAGATGATCCGTTCCTTGAGCAGACGCGAATAGATGTCGAAAGCGCGCTCGCCCCGCGCCGTTTGTTCAATAACCATGGGCACGAGGTTGTTGTTGTAGACTTCGACCGGGTCGCGATCCCGAATCATGGTGGTCGTCCTTTCGTCCCGGCGGGGCCGAATCAGCCCGCCGCATTCGTGGCGAATGTGGGGCATCCCCCGCCCCCGTGAAAGCCCTGCGTCTCCGGCATGGCACTCAGGTCACGGTCAGGACCATCCCGTCATGTGCCGGTTCGACGCCCTGGGGGAGATGGGTCTTCATCCAGCCATGGTCGAGATCCGGGCTCATATGTGTCAGGATGGTGCGGCGCGGGCGCAACAGGGCGACCCAGTCCAGGACCTGCTCCAGATTGGCATGCACCTTGTGGGGCCGCCGCTGGAAGCATCCCACCACCCAGGTATCCAGGCCATGGAGGGCGGCAAGGCTCTGCTCCGGCAGCCGCACCATGTCGGTGGAATAGGCAAAGCCGCCGATCCGCAGACCGAGCGTCTCCATCACCGCATGGTCCTGGCTGAACACCTGGACCTGGTGGCCGGTCATGGCCACGGTCTCCCCTGCCCGCACCCGTATGGGCAGCACGGCGGGGCGGTAGAAGACCGGCCCGGTCTCCGGCAGGAAAGCGTAGTCGAAGCGCTGCTTCAGGACCGAGAGCGTCCGCTCCGTGCCAAAGGCTTCCATCGGCCGCCCGATGATCCGGTTCATCAGCCGGATCTCGTCCAGCCCCATGATGTGGTCGGCGTGGTCATGCGTGTAGAGCACCGCATCCACGCCCGCCACGCCGCAGGCGAGGAACTGGGTCCGCAGGTCCGGCCCGGTATCGACCAGAAGCCGGCCGCCCTTCCCGCCTTCAATCAGGATGGAGGAGCGGGTTCTCTGATTCAGCGGGTCGGCGGGATCGCAGGCCCCCCACCATCCCTTGCCGTCCTCGCCGCCGATCTGGGGCACGCCGCCCGATCCGCCGCAGCCCAGAATCGTAATTTTTAACAATGCTCTACGCCACTTTCCTGAACAACCGCATGAAATTTCCGGTGGTCAGATCCTCCAGCGCCTCCCGTTCCAGCCCCCGAACCTCGGCCAGCACCTTGGCCGTATGGGTCACCATGCCCGGTTCGCAGCGCTTGCCACGGAAGGGCACGGGGGCAAGGTAGGGAGAGTCCGTCTCCACCAGCAGGCGATCAGCAGGCAAGTCCCGCGCCACGTCCCGGATGTCCTGGCTCTTCGGAAAGGTCAGGATGCCGGAGAAGGAGACATAGCCCCCGATTTTTACTGATTCTTCCGCCAGTTCCCGGCCGCTGCTGAAGCAATGCAGGAGGAAGTCGAACCATCCGCCTTCCTCGCGCTCCTGCTTCAGGATCGCCAGGATGTCGTCATCCGCCTGGCGCGCATGGATGGCGAGCGGCAGCCCGGCGAGCCGGGCTGCGCGGATGTTGCGGCGGAAGCTCTCGGCCTGTAGGTCCCGCGGCGCCTTGTCGTAGAAGTAGTCGAGCCCGCTCTCCCCGATGCCGATGATGCGGGGATGTTCCGCCTCGGCGGCGATCGCCTCCGGCGTGGGCAGTTCCTCCTCGTGGCAATGCAGGGGATGGACGCCGACCGTGCCCCAGACCTCCGGGAAGCGCTCGGTCAGCGCCTTCACCTGGGCCGACTGGGAATGGCGGACCCCGATCGTGACCATGCGCCCGACGCCGGCCGCCTTCGCGCGGGCGACGACCTGTTCGATCTCCGCCTCGACGAAGTAGTCGAGGTGGCAATGGCTATCGACCAGCATGATCAGGCTGTCGCGATCTCGATCTTGCGGAACAGGGGCGCGGGCGGCGGCAGGGCGATGCCGCCGGACAGCGGCGTGGCCAGGGCGGCGATGTCTCGCAATTCCCCCGGTACGGCGAGCTGGTCCAGCATCTTTCCCGCCGTCTCCGGCATGAAGGCTTGCAGCAGCGTGGCATAGGTCCGCAGTGCCGTGTGCAGGTGCCGCAGCACGGCCGCCATGCGCACCGGGTCGGTCTTCTTCAGCGCCCAGGGCGCCTCGACCGTGATGTAGGCATTGGCATCGCGCACCGAGGCCATGATGGCCTCCAGCGCCAGGTGGAATTCCTGGCGGTCGAGCCGGTCCCGCACCTGCCCTGTCAGCGCCGCGACGCCCTCGATCAGCGCCCCGCCTACCGCCGGGTCGCCGGATTCGGGTAGCTTGCCCTCGCAGTTCCGCTGGATCAGCGACAGCGTCCGGTTGGCGAGGTTGCCCAGCGCATCGGCCAGCTCGCCATTCAGCCGGTTCGCCAGGGCCTTGCGGGCGAAATCGCCATCCTGGCCGAAGGGCACTTCCCGCAGCAGGAAGTAGCGCACGGGATCGAGGCCGTATTCCTCCACCAGCGCCACCGGATCGATCACATTGCCCAGGGACTTGCTGATCTTCTGGCCTTCATTGGTCCACCAGCCATGGGCAAAGACGCGCTTCGCCGTCGGCAGGCCAGCCGCCAGCAGCATCGCCGGCCAGTAGATGGTGTGGAACCGAACGATGTCCTTGCCCACGAAATGCACAGTGGCCGGCCAATAGGCCCAACGCGGGTTCGTGGTGTCCGGATAGCCCGCGGCGGTGATGTAGTTGGTCAGGGCATCGACCCAGACATACATCACATGCTTCTCGTCCCCCGGCACCTTCACGCCCCAGGTGAAGGAGGTGCGCGAGACCGAAAGATCCAGCTTCGCAGACCCTTCGCCGAATTCCTTCAGACCCTGCGCTACGAAGGCGCGAACCTCGTTGCGGCGGCTCTCGGGCTGGATGTCGATGCGCTCGGGGTGGCCCTCGGGCAGGTCGTAGCGGCGCAGCAGCTCCGGCAGCCATTTCGACAGGCGGAAGAAGTAGGAGGGCTCCTTCACCCACTCCACCGGCGCACCCGTCGGCGCATACTTCACGCCGTCCCGCTCGGTCAGTTCGTCCGGGCCATAGAATGCTTCATCCCGAACGGCATACCAGCCCTCGTAGTCACCGAGGTAGATCTCGCCACGCTCGGCCAGCACCTTCCACAGCGCGACACAGGCGGCCTTGTGGCGTGGCTCGGTGGTCCGGATGAAGTCGTCATTCGAGAAGCCCATCGTGACCGTCAGGTCGCGGAAGGCCTGGCTCACGCGATCGGTGAAGGCCTGCGGGTCCTCCCCGGCATCCTTCGCCGCCTTCTCCACCTTCTGCCCATGCTCATCCGTGCCGGTCAGGAAGAAGACGTCATGCCCGTCCAGCCGCTTGAACCGCGCCAGGACATCGGTGGCCAGCGAGGTATAGGCGTGCCCGATATGGGGCTTGTCGTTGACGTAATAGATCGGCGTGGTGAGGTAGGTCTTCGGCTTGGCCATGGGCTTTTTCAGATCCGTGGCGGCGCTCCGTTCAGGGATGCGCGAGCCAGGAAAGGCCCGTGAGCACGGCCTGTTTGCGGTCGAGATTCAACCGCTCGGTGTCGTCCGCGAGTTGGCCGAGCCTATCCCACAGCCCCGCCCAGACGGCAAGCGGATGCCGCCCCATCCAGGCCGGCGCTGCCCTGCCCCGCGCCGCATCACGCAGCGCCGCCGCGATGGCCGATCGCAGCAGCCCCATGAACAGCCCGAAGGCCCCACCGGTGCGGTCCGCCGCCAGCCGGTCGGCCAGGGCGAAATCCCGCGGCGGCTCGGGCTTTGCCAGCGCGCCCAGCGTCGCGTCCACGGCGCCCTGCAATTCCAGCCCGCCCGCTTCCATCAGCGCCACCGCGCGGCCGGGCGATCCAGCCGCCAGGGCGGCCAGCTTTTGCCGCTCCGGCCCGCCCATTTCGGGCAGCAGGCGGGCGAGCAGCGTGTCCATCTCCGCGTCAGGAAGCGGGTTCAGATCGAGCCGCCGGCAGCGGCTGCGAATGGTCGGCAGCAGCTTCTGTGGCGCCGAGCAGACCAGCAGCAGCACGGTCCTCGGTGGCGGCTCCTCCAGAGTCTTGAGCAGGGTGTTCTGAACGTCCGGCCGGTCGGCGCGCTCCGCCTCGTCCAACACCACCACGCGCCAGCCGCCCTCGGCCGCCGTCTGGGTCAGGAAACGCACAGCCTCCTTCGCGTCATCGACGCGCAGGATACGCTTGATGCCCTTGTCGCCGGTGTTCGGCTCCAGCGTGAAGCAATCGGCATGGGTGTCGGCAGCGACGCGGCGGAAGACCGGGCTCGCTGGATCGACGAAGAGCGGCGGATCGCTGTCCGGCAGGCCGGCCAGCAGCCAGCGGGTGAAGCGCCAGGCGAGCGTCGCCTTGCCGATCCCCGGCGGGCCGCAGAACAGCCAGGCATGGTGCAGGCGGCCGCTGCGGGCGGCGTCGCGCAGCGTGCGCGCGGCGTCGTCATGGCCGATCAGGTCGGGGTTGGCGCGGGGTTCGGGAATCATGTGCGCGCCTGTCGCATTGGAGAGGGGCCCAGCCCCTCTCCAAACCTCACCCCGCCAGGATGCTGGGCGTCCTGGACCGCAGGCATCTGGCGCCGGGCGGCAAGCCCATGACAGGCCCTCAACGCGCGCTTCGTGCGCAGATTCGGATTTCGGCGCCCATGCTGGCAACGGCGCCCAGCACCAAATGGGGGTTTCCAAAGGCCTTTCGGCCTTTGGCGGGGAGAGGTCCGGAGAGGGGCAGAGCCCTTCTCTGGCCCGCCCGTCACAGCACCGCCCCCAACCGCTGCCGCAGGACCCCGCCGATCGCCGCGAACACGGCATCGGGCGGCTCCGACGCATCCACCACCGCGCAGCGCCCGGGTTCGGCGGCCGCGATGGCGAGGAACATCTTCCGCACCCGCGCATGGAACGCCGCGCCCATTCGCTCGTAGCGATCCGCCCCGCTGCGCGCTGCCGCGCGGGCCATTCCGTCCTCGACCGGCATGTCCAGCATCAGCGTCAGATCGGGTGCGAAGCCCTCCAGCGCCACATCTGCCAACCGCGCCCAGACGGACCGTTCCAGCCCCTGCGCGCCCTGATAGGCCAGCGTCGAATCGGCGAAGCGATCGCACACCACCCAGCCGCCGGCGCGAAGGAAGGGCCGGATCACCGTCACCACATGCTCGCGCCGCGCAGCGAAATGCAGCATGGCCTCGGCCACCGGGTCCCAAGGGCCGTGGCCGAGCAGCAGGTCGCGAATACGCTCCGCCCCCGGCGTGCCGCCCGGTTCGCGGGTGCGCAGCACGGGGCGGCCGGATGCCGCCAGGGCCGCGGCGATTCGCCGTGCCTGGGTCGACTTCCCGGCGCCCTCGCCGCCTTCCAGAGTGATGAAGCGTCCCGGTTCCATCATCGCAGGAGGGTTTGGCGTCCCGCGCGACGGCCGTCAAACCGCTGGCCTAGCTGCCGAACACCATCCGGCTGACCACTGCCGGAATGCGTGAGACCAGCCCGAGCTTCTCGACATCCGCGCCCGCCAGCAGAGGCACTTCCAACTCGGGTACGCCCTGCCCGCCGACATACATCGTCCCGATGCGCTGGCCACGTGCGATCGGCGCCGTCAGCGGTGCATCGTAGCGCAGCCGCACCTGCAGGTTCCGCCGCCACTGCCGCGGCAGCGTCAGGATCAGGTCGCGCCCGCCGACCATCGGCACCCTGGCGCGTTCGCCCAGATAGACCGGCACCTCCTCGATCGTGTCCTGGGCGCGGAACAGCACCACCGCCTCGAATTCGCGGAAGGCCCATTCCATCAGGCGCTCGCCCTCCTCGGCGCGGGCGCGCATCGAAGGCAGGCCGTTCACCACCATGATCACCCGCCGGTCGCCGCGCTTGGCGGTTCCGACCAGGCCATAGCCCGCATCTTCGGTATGACCGGTCTTCATGCCATCCGCGCCAGGCACCCGCGCGAGGATCGGGTTGCGGTTCTCCTGGGTGATGTTGTTCCAGCGGAATGAACGCTCGTTGTAGTAGGGGAAGTATTCCGGGAAATCCATGACGATCCGCCGCGCCAGGATCGACAGGTCGCGCGCCGTCATCTTGTGCTCAGGGTCAGGCCAACCTGTCGCGTTGCGGAAGGTGCTGTTGGTCATGCCGATGCGCTTCGCCGTGTCGTTCAGCAACTCGGCGAATTGCTGCTCGCTGCCGCTGATCGCCTCGGCGAGGACCACGCAGGCATCGTTGCCGGACTGGATGATGACGCCGCGGATCAGGTCCTCGACCTTGATCTGGGATCCCAGCTCCACGAACATCTTCGATCCGCCCATGCGCCAGGCGCGCTCGCTGACCGGCAGCATCTGGTCAAGCTGGAGCTGCCCCGCCTTCAGCTTCTCGAAGACGACGTACATCGTCATCAGCTTGGACATGGAGGAGGGCGGCATGCGCTCGTCGGCATTCTTCTCGAGCAGCGTGGCGCCGGTCGCGTAGTCGACCATGATCGCCTGACGGGCGAGCACATCGAGCGGCCCGAGCGGCGTGTCGGCGGGCGACCCGGTCGGGCGCGCGGGTGCAGGCGTGCCACGCCGGGCGCGCTGCGCCAGAGCGGGAGCGGCAAGCCCCGACCCAACCAGGCCAAGAACAGCGGTGCCAAGCAGTGTGCGGCGATAGGTCATGCGCGCGACTCCTGCGCTGCGGTCGTATGATCAATCGACAAGGATCTGGGCCCCGGATACTCCCGCCGCCAGAGTCCGCTCAAGCGCCGCATCGGCCTGTGCGACATTCGGAAACGGTCCGACACGCACGCGATACTGCCGGTCCCGTCGGGGCCCAAATGCCTCGACCTGCGCGCCCGGGATGCGCGCAGCAAGGCGCTGCGCGGCATCGGCGCGCGACAGCACCCCCGCCTCGACATAGATCCGCCCCGGGCGCGGCGCGCCGGTCGTCACCGTTTCGGGCAGCACGATCTCGGGCAACGGGCGGTTCGCCTCGGGTGCGGCAGCGGTGGCGACTGGCGTGGCCACCACGCGCGGCGATGCCTGCCGCGCGCCGGGCAAGGGATCGAGGCTCTCCGCGGTGACGGCGGCGCGCGGCGCGGTCTCGATCGCCACGGCTTCCGGCGGGCGGCCCAGCGTGCGCTCGCCAAGCACGCGGCTGCGTTCGCCGTCCACCGCGATGCGCACCTGCGCCGTCCCGCCGGCGGGGATGCCCAGCAGATCCGCCGCGCGATCCGACAGGCCGATGACGCGGCCTGGATTGACCGGCCCGCGGTCATTCACCCGCAGCGTCAGCGACCGCCCGTTCTCGAGATTCGTCACCGTCACCACCGCCGGCAATTGCAGCGTGCGATGCGCGGCAAGCGCGCGGGAGCCACTCCAGGCTTCCCCATTCGCCGTCGGCGCATCCCAGCCCGTGGGCCCCGGATGCCGCGATGCGATCCCTTGCTGCACCAGCGCGAAATCCTCGCGCGGATAGGACCAGACGCCGCCCATGCGATAGGGCTCGCCGACGACGTAACGCGGCTGCGACGTGGTGCAGGCCGCCACCAGCAGCAGCGGCAGGAGCAGGAGCCCCCTCACCTCACCCCACCCGGTCCGACAGCAGCCCGACCGCCAGCCCGTAATTCACCGGCGAGTTGTAGCGGCGGATCACCCTCAGATTGTGGTGACCCAGGAAAACCTGGCCGCTGCCGCGGTTGGGCAGCACCACCTGCGCCTCGGGCCCGTCCGGGAGCGCGCCGCCGCCTTCGGTGCGGAAGCCCATGCGGGCGAAGTCGCGCATCGGCCGCTTCGTCTCCGTATCCGCCCCAGCCAGGCTGAACCCGGGCGGCGGCGTCACGGCCAAGCCCCAGGGTTCCCCATGGCGCCAGCCGCTCCGAGCGAAGTAGTTGGCGATGGATCCCAGCGCATCCGCCTTGTCGTCCCAGATGTCGCGCCGTCCGTCGCCGTCGAAATCCACCGCATAGCGGTCGAAATTGCTCGGCATGAATTGCGGCTGGCCCATCGCGCCAGCCCAGGATCCGGTCATGCGGTCGACCCGGATATGTCCCTCATCGAGGATCTTCAGCGCGGCAAACAGCTCGTTGCGGAAATAGGAGGCGCGCCGGCCTTCCCAGGCGAGGGTCGACAACGCCTCGACCACCTTGAAGCCGCCGGTATTGCCGCCGAAATTCGTCTCCACGCCCCAGATCGCGACGATCACCCGCGGCGAGACACGGAAGCGGGCCTCGATCCGGCGCAGCAGCTCGGCATTCTCGGTATAGTTCCGGCGGCCGTTCTGCACCCGGGTCGGCGAGACCATGATGCGGTCGCGATACTCCTCCCAGGGCAGCCCGCCCTCGGCCTGGCGCCGGTCGAGCTGGATGACGCGCTGGTTCGGCCGCACCCCCGCGAAGGCGGCGTTCAGGATATTGGTCGAGATGCCGCGTCGCCTCCCTTCGGCTTTCACCCCCTCAACGAAGCGGTCGAAGGGCACGGAGGAGATCGTCTGGAGATCGATCTCCGGCGCCTGGTTCGGCGTCGCGACCGGCACGGGCGGCGGAACCGTCGCCGCGGCCGGGGCCGGTGTCGCAGGGTTGGTCGAGGCGGCGCAACCGGTGAGCGGCGCTGCGGCGATCAGGAGGCGGCGGGTGATCATGGGCGTCAGGTGCCACGCGGCCCCGCCCGACGCAAACATCGTTGCACGCCTTGGCCGCCGTCACCGGAGTGCTACAAAGCATACGATAGCCCGGAGGAAGAACGTTCATGGCTGCCGTCACGCGCGACCTCGCCGCCTTCACCGCAGCGATCCGCTACGAAATCCTGCCCGCCGCGGTGCAGGAGCGGACCCGGTTCCTGGTCCTCGACCTCGTTGGCAACATGCTGCGCGGACGTCACGATGCCGAGAGCACGGCGCCGCTGCTCGCTGCGGTGCGTTCGCTCGGCCTCGCGGCCGGTTCAGCGGCCGTGTTCGGCGACTCGGCCCGCTACACGCCGGCGGGCGCGGCGCTGGTGAATGGCACCACGGCGCATTCCCTCGATTTCGACGACACCCATGCGGCCGGCACCCTGCATCCGGGCGCCCCGGTCATCCCGGCGGCCCTGGCCGCGGCGGAGATGGTCGGCGCCGACGGCAAGACCGTGCTCGCCGCCATCGTCGCGGGCTATGAGGTGACCTGCCGGCTCGCTTTGTCCCTGCCCGGTGGCGATCACTACGACCGCGGCTATCACCCGACCGCGACCTGCGGTGCGTTTGGCGCCGCCGCCGCTGCGGCGCGGGTCTTCGGGCTGTCCGCAGGCCAGGTCGAGGACGCCTTCGGCATCGCCCTGTCCCAGGCGGCGGGCTCGCTGCAATTCCTGGCGAATGGCGCCTGGACGAAGCGCTTCCAGGTCGGCTGGTCGGCGCTGAATGGCCTTACCGCCGCGTCCCTGGCGCGCGAAGGCTTCCGCGGCGCCGGCGAGGCGCTTGAAGGCCGCGCCGGCTTCCTGCGCGCCTATGCCCCCAACCCGAAGCCAGAGCGCGCGCTCCAGGGCCTCGGCACGGAATGGGAGCTGATGGAGACGGCCGTGAAGCCGTACCCGTCCTGCCGCTATGGCCATGCCAATGTCGATGCGGCGCTCGCGCTACGCGCCGAGCTCGGCCTGAAGACCGAGGAGATCGAGAGCGTCACCATGGGTCTGCCCAACAAGGGCATGCTGCTGGTCGGCGCGCCGACGCAGTACAAGCAGAACCCGCAGAACATCGTGGACGGGCAGTTCTCCGGCCCGTTCGTCGTGGCTTGCGCGCTGGCCCGCGGCCATTTTGGCTGGGACAGCTA
Source organism: Roseomonas alba (assembly GCF_019430885.1). GTDB lineage: Bacteria > Pseudomonadota > Alphaproteobacteria > Acetobacterales > Acetobacteraceae > Neoroseomonas > Neoroseomonas alba. The sequence goes on from NZ_JAHYBZ010000002.1 coordinate 562,909, forward strand.
TGCCTGGCTGCAGGATGCCGACCTGCGCGGCCTGATGAAGAAGATCCTGCCCGTCGAGGACGCCGAGGTCGAAGCCGACTTCCCCGAATACATGTCGGGCAAGCTGACGGTGCAGGCGCGCGGCCAGACCTTCGTGAAGAAGGTGAATGTGCCCAAGGGAGAGCCGGCCAACTTCCTGACCGAGGCCGAGCTGCGCGCGAAGTTCCACGGCCTCGCCGATGCGGTGCTGGGGGCGGATCGCGCGAAGCAGCTTGCCGACGCGGTGCTGAACCTCGACAAGGCGAGCGACGTGCACGGCATGCTGCGCCTTGGCGCGCCGATGATGGCGGCGCGTCTGGCCGGGGAGTAATCCCCTTCGCCCGCCTTCGGGCGGGCGCCCCTGGATGGGTGGCCGAGCGGTCTAAGGCAGCGGTCTTGAAAACCGCCAGGGTGCAAGCCCTCGTGGGTTCGAATCCCACCCCATCCGCCAGTTCTCTCTTTCTCACTTCCTCAAATCTCCACGAAGAGCCGATCAAAGCCCCAGAATACGGGGCTTTTTTCATGTCTGTTCAATTCCCATTGCCTCCTGACTCCACGATGCATATCGTGGGGTTAGGCGTGGGTTTGGATGCAGGCGGATGTCTCGATTAGGTGACAAGCTGGTGGCGACGCAGGTGGCCTCGCTGCTCAAGAAGGGGCAGGTCGGGCGGCACCCTGACGGCAACCGGCTGTACCTCGTGGTGACCGGCAAGGGCCGTGGCTGGTGGATGCTGCGCTATATGGCGGCGACCCTGTCGCGGAACGGCAAGCCGCTGTCGCGGGAGATGGGTCTCGGGCGGGCCGATCCTGAAGGGGTGGACGGGTACACCTTGGCCGAGGCCAGGGACCGGGCGAACGACGCACGCAAGCTGCTGCGCGGTGGGGTGGACCCCCTCGCCCACCGGGATGAGATCGCGACGGCCAAGCGGAAGGCGAAGGAAGCGGCCCGGCTGTTCAAGGACGTGGCCGAGGCCTTCATCGCCGGCAAGGAAGCCGGCTGGCAGAACGAGAAGCACGCGGCGCAATGGCGCACGACGCTCGCGACCTACGTCTATCCTACCCTCGGCGACATGCAGGTGGCGGCGATCGCCATGGAGGACGTGAAGGGCGTTCTCACCCCGATCTGGACGACGAAGCCGGAGACGGCGTCGCGGGTGCGCGGGCGGATTGAGGCGGTGCTGGACTATGCCGAGGCACACAACTGGCGGCAGGGGCCGAACCCGGCACGATGGAAGGGCAATCTCGCCTTCGCGCTCGCCCCGAAGTCGAAGGTGGCGAAGGTCGAGCACCATGCCGCCCTGCCCTGGTCGGAGCTGGCGGGGTTCATGGCGACGCTGCGCCAGCAGGCCGGCACGGCGGCGCGGGCGCTGGAGTTCCTGATCCTGACGGCGGCCCGCACGGGCGAGGTCATCGGGGCGCGCTGGTCGGAAATCGACATGGCGGGCGCGGTCTGGACGGTGCCGGCCGACCGGATGAAGGCCGGGAAGGAGCACCGCATCCCCCTCTCCCCCCAGGCGCTGGCGGTGCTGGCCCCGTTCGCGAAAGCGCGAACCGAGGCCGAGGAGGATGGCTTCGTGTTCCCCGGCCAGTTCGCCGGAAAGCCGCTGTCGAACATGTCCATGCTGAAGGTGCTGGAGCGGATGAAGCGCGCCGACCTGACGGTGCACGGCTTCCGGTCATCATTCCGGGATTGGGGCGGCGAGGCGACGGCGCACCCGCGGGAAGTGATCGAGCACGCGCTGGCGCACCAGCTCAAGGACAAGGCCGAGGCGGCCTACCAGCGCGGCGACCTGTTTCGGAAGCGCGCGGCGCTGATGAAGGATTGGGCAGACTTCTGCGACAAGGCGCCGGCGACAGTGACGCCGCTGCGGCCGGACGCCGCGACCGCCTGACGAGATCCGCGCCGCGGCGGTTCCGCGGCATCCAGGGCGCCCCGGCGCGGTGCTGGCACACCATGCCGAGGCTGACCCCGACCAAGGGAGAAGGCCCCTATGGCCGAGGCTACCGAGACGAATACCCGAAAGACGCTGGACATGCAGATGTTTAACGAGGCGGGCAATCTGTGCGTCGCGCTGGAACTCGCCGACGAGATCAAGGGGCTCTTGGATGACGGCGACCCGCCCATGGAAGTGATCCGTATCGCCTATGCGCACCTGGTTGAGACGGTGCGCGGCGTGCAGGACCGATTGTACGAGGGCGCCGGTGCGGCGCGCGAGGTGGTGGCGTGAGCGCCCCAGTTTCGCCCCTGGCGATCTTGGCGCGCGACATGGAGGACCGGATCGGGGATGCCCTCGATGGGCTGGCCACATTGGAAACGATCATCCGCTCGGATGACTGGCCCGCGCTGACCAAGAACGAGCCCATGGAAAGGCTCCGCAGCGCCCTCGAATGGACGGTAGGCCGGCTGAAGGCAGACCTTTCGGCGGCGCTGTCTACTACCATGGAGGCGCGGTCATGAAGGGCCATCGCACCTTCCGCGTCCCAGACCGCGTGCCGACAGGGCACGAGGCGCCGCCGCGCCCGAAGCCGAAGCCGGGCAAGTGACCGATCGGCCGAAACTCGATCTACAAGCTGGCGGGGGCGACCCTGCCGGCTTTCCCTTCTCGCCCGCCATGATCGCCATGATCGCGCATGTGGCAAAGCCCGGGCTCTCAATGGAGGCCAAGGATCTGCGCGAGGCGGCCCGTGCGCTCAACGACGCATATCATGACGTGCTGCAACTTCAGCAGTGGGCGACGCTGGCTGCACAGCGGGCAGTCGACTTGAAGGCCGCTCGTGATCGGATGCGCGTAGGTGGGCGAGTGCGCCTATTGGACCTAGCCCGCGTTCGCGCGCACTCGAAGATGCCGCAGATGATCGCGCACGGCAGGGGCGCGCGAAGGAAGGAGGGCACCGACACATTCCTCTGCGCATGCTGCTGGGCATGGCAGTCACTGTCTGGCCATTGGCCTTCGCCGGGCCAGAACGGCGCGCGTTTCGCCTCACCGGGAATGCGGTTCGTCGCCGGCTGCGCCGAGATTGCGCGACTGGCGCTCAAGGCTGAAGACCGCGATCCCGAGCTTCTGAAGGCAGCAGATGCGCAGTTGACGCCCCTGACCTTGAGCCAGGACGTACGCGGCGAGAACAGCCGCCACGCGACGCTCCGCACCCGGCTCGCGAGGCTGAAGCGCCCTCGCGCGATTTGAGGGACACGCGCGCCGTCGCGTAGCCCGCACACATCCCCTCGTTGCAACCGCTCTCCACGAGCGACAATTGCAGGAGGCCGTGTGAACTACATCGCTCCCGCGAGTGCGTCGCCGACGCCCGCATTCCAGAACATCCAGCAGGCCGCGCGTTGGTCGGGCCGTTCGGATGAGACGATCTATCGCTGGATCGCCGCCGGCAAGCTGGCCGCCTTCAAGGCGGGGCGTTCCACCGTCGTGAAGACGGACGATCTCATGGCGCTGCTCACCGCGCAGCCGGTGCGCCTCGCGCGCAAGGGCGCTGCCCGAGCGGTGGCGGCATGAGCGCCGGGGTGGACATGCCGGCGGTGGACGCCGAGACGGTAGACAGCGTGGCGTTTTCGGCGCGCGTTGCCGAGGAGGCCGTGGCCGCCTTCGAGCGGGCCGCGGCCGAGGAAGCCGCCGCGATGCGTGCCGGTTCGGCGCAGCTCCGGGTGGATGACGTGCTGACCAAAGCGCGCGAGGATGCTCTCTCTGCCGTCAGCCGGGCGCATATGGTCGCTTCGCGGCACGCGCGCGTGGCTGCGGGCCCGCCCCTGGCATCCACCCTCCGGAAGACCCAGCCCGCTAACCGCGTGCGGATCGGTGCCTTCTCGCTGCCGCTGGTCGGAGCCATCAAGCCGGACAGCAGTTTCGGACCGGACGACGAACGCCTCTCCGATCGGGCGCTTCAGGTCTCGCTCGGCGTTGGTGAAGACCTCGCGCCGGATGAGCGGCGGGCGGAGGCCTTCCGCCGGTTGGCGTCGCACATCGGATCGTCGGTGGCGACCGACCTGATCATCGAGGCTGCCGAACGGGAAGGCATGGACGTGAAGCGCCTGGTCCTCGCTGGGCAGTGCCTCGTGTCGATCCCCATGCCCACAGACGAAGAGGGCCAGCGGGCGCACAATTCACTGTGCATGCATGAGCGGCGCGAGCTGGACCGGCATCAGGGCTACCACGTCGTGCCGCCCCGTGATGAGCAGATCCTTGCCCGGCATCGCGCTTGGCGCGCGGTCATTGCAGAGCGTCGTGCCGACCCGAGCAATTACGGGAAGCCATCGGCGCAGATCGAAGCGGAGTTGGTGAAGATCCATCCTGCCTGGGCGCGGTCGCTCGGGCAGGTGGTGGGCTGACGTGGGCGTCGAGGCGGCCCTTGCCGCTGTAGCGGTATCCGCGGTCGCATCGGCCGGGACCGCCATTTACTCGGGCCAACAGCAGAAGGCGGCGGCCGAGGCCGAGGCCGCGCAGTATGCCGTGGAGGCCGATGCCGCGCGCGTCGCGGCGGAGCAGGAGATTGCGGCGAAGCGGCGGGACCTGTCGCGCACGCTCGGCGCCATCGACGCGCTGCGCCTCGGGCGGGGCCTGGAGCTCATGTCACCCAGCGGCGAAGCCATCCGCCGGGAGAACATCGACGCGGCGGAGACCGACATCACGACCATCGGGGCGAACCTCAATAGCCGATCCCGCCGGATACGGCTGGGCGCCAGCACGGCGCTGGACCGGGGCGAAGGGGCGGTGGTCGGCAGCTACGGCCAGGCGGTGGGGTCGCTCGCGAACGGCGTTAGCGGGGCATACAGTGTCATGAGCCGGGCCGGCGCCATGAGCCGGGGCGGCTTGGCATGAGCGGGCGTCGCGGAGGTCTTCCCTCCATCACTCCGACCGAACGTCGCACCGGTGCGCCGATTGTGCCAATCGAGGGCGGCGGCACGATGGCCGCGCTGTCCCGGACCTTCGATAGCCTGTCGCGCACCTTTGCCGATGTCGGCCGCACCGCTGCCGATGACGCGGCCGAGCAGCGCTTCGGCCAGGCGCGCGAAGAGGCGTTGACGGCGCCGATCCGCGACGAAGCCGGCAACTACACGGTGCCCGCGCCCGACTGGAGCACGCGGGCCGGCCGTATGTCGGCGGAGACCTTCCTCGGGCGCATCGTGGACGAGGAGCAGGTTGCCGCGCGGGAGCGGGCCGTTCGCATCCGCGCCGAAGTGAACGGCGATCCCGAGCAGTTCAACGCGCTGTGGCGCGCCGACATGGAGGGCCGCCGGGCGTCGATCCCTGCCCATGCGTGGGAGCGGGTACAGCCGGTCCTGCGCCAGGTCGGCGTGGATCATCTGAATTCGCAGCGCATGGAGGTGGTGCAGCGCGCGCAGCGGGCCGCAGAGGTCGGCTGGCGGGATGCCCTCGGGGCGCTGAACGACGACGCGCAGGGCCTCGCGCGGGCGGGCGAGATCAGCGGCTCGCGGTTCGCCGACGTTGCTCAGCGCTACGAGGCGCATCTCGATCGCGGGGTTCGGGAAGGCCAGATTTCGCCGGAGAGCCGGCAGGTCATGCTCGGCGCGTTCCGCGAGCGCACCGGCGGGCAAGCGTTGTTCCGAAGCGTGCTGGAGCGCCTCGACGCCGGCGACAACCCGGACGAGGTGACGCGGACATTCGAGCGCGAGATGGACGGCTTCCACATGCCGCCCGCGGCGCGGAACAATCTCCGCTCCATGCTGCGCACGGCGATCGGGGAGCACCACGCGCGCCAGGCCTACATGCGGTCGGAGCTTCGCGAGGAAATCGACGGTTGGCGCCGGGTCAACGCAAGCGGGCTCACGCCCTTCGATGCGGGGCGCGGTGAGGATCTGATCCGGCGGGCAGAGGCCGCGGGCGACACGGGCCTGGCATCCGCGCTGCGCCGACAGCAGCAGGCATTCGCGGAGACGGCCAGCGTCGCCACTGTGTCGCTGCCCGATGTCGTGCGCCGCCAGAACGAAGCGCTCACCGCCCTTCAGCAGGCGCCCGATGACGCGGCCCGGCAGCAGGCTTTCGAGCGTCTGACCACGCTCCGGCAGGTGGAACGCGTCCGCCGCGAGCAGATGGAAGCGGATCCGCTCGGGACCGCCATGCGGGTGCACCGCGGCAAGCCCGGCGTGGGCGAGCTTCAGGCCCTTGAGTATGGGAACGTTGAACGGCTCGGCCAGCAACTCGCCGAGCGCCGGCGGCAGGCCGGCATGCTCGCATCCGTCGAAGGCCTTTCGGCGACCAGCATGCCGGTCATCACGGCGGCCGAGGCAGAGGTCTTCCGGCGGGTCATCACCGACACCAGCGGCGACCGTGGCGAGGCGGCACAGCGTCACCTCGCGTTGCTGCGGGCCATGGCGCCGATGGGCGCGGATCGGATGATGGCGACGCTGGAAGCCATCATGCCGGGGCGGCAGACGGATGCCAGCCCCAGGGTGCAGGCCTTCGTCGCCGCGGGCAGCCTGGCGCTGCGGGACCGCTGGGACGTGGCCGCACGCATCCTCGACGGCACCGAGCGCATGCGCGCCATGGGCCAGTCCATTCCCGCGCTGTCTGGGCCCGACGCCGCCCGGCGGATCGAGCAGCAGACGGGCGTTGCCTACCAGTTCATCGCACCCGCCGCGGTGACAGCGATGCAGTCCGCGGTCCGCGCGGTCTATGTCAGCCTCGCCGCCCGGGGCGACATCGTGCCGGGGCAACGGCTCTCGGAAGCGGTGGACCCGCCCGCGCTGACCGGCCGCCTCGATACGGCGCTGCTGAGCCGCGCGATTCAGGAGGTGATGCCGACTGTCACCTTCAACGGCAGGGCCACCGCCGCACCGCGCGGGATGTCGCAGGTGCAATTCGACGAGGAGATGTCGCGCCTCACCTGGGGCGCACTCAATGGCGCTCGTGCGCGCAGCGGGCAGCCGGTCCAGCCGTGGATGGTGCGCCAGTTCGGCGACCTGGTTGCCGTGAGCCAGGACCGATATCTGCTCTACATCAACGGCTTCCATGTGCTCGGGCCGGACGGCGGGCCATTCTATCTCGACATGTCCCGCAGCTGGCGGCGCGATGGGCCAGGCTTCGGCCCGACCGCCATCAATCCCGCCGCGCTGTCCGCTCCGGTTGCGCAGGCGATCGCCACGGCGGCGGACCGCAACGGCGTGCCGGTGGAACTCGCCCAGCGCGTGGCGATGCAGGAAAGCGGCGGGCAGCATCGCCGCGCCGATGGCACGCTGACGCGCTCGCCGGTCGGCGCGACAGGGCTCATGCAGCTGATGCCGGACACGGCCCGCGGGCTCGGGGTGAATGTCGAGGACGAGGGACAAAACATCGAGGGCGGGGTCCGCTACCTCGGGCAGATGATGCAGCGGTTCGGCGATCCGGTGCTTGCCACCGCCGCCTACAACTGGGGGCCCGAACGCGTGGAGCGGTGGCGCGCCAGGGGCATGCCGTTCGAGCAGCTTCCCGCGGAGACGCGGACCTATCTCGAACGCATCTGGGGCCGACCGGTCGTGGAGCTGTTCCCGCCGCGCCTCCCGCGCCGGCAGATGTCGCCGGCGGGTGCGGTCCAGCGCATTCCTGGCTGGGACGATGAGGCGGCGCCATGACGCCCTTCGCCGGCTTCCTCCTCGGCGTGTCGGGGATGTGGATCCTCGACGGCGCCGCGTGCCACCTGCTGCCCGGGCTCCTGCGCGAAGCCTACCAGGGCCGCGCGGCGCAGACCCCGGACCAGATGCGCCGACGCGGATCATGGCTGATCGCCGGCGGCGTCGCCGGCATGCTGGTCGCGGTGGTGATCCTGTGAGCGCGAGCGTGGTCCCGCCCTTTCCTGCCCAGCGGTGGCCAACGCGGCACAATACCTTTCAGCGCATTCGCTCGTCCGAGGCGCAGCGCCAGCGGCATGGCACCGCGCCCGCGCCGGTGGCGCTGGTGAACATGCTGCCGATCGCGCCTATGCGGTTCGCCTCCTGCCAATGGATTTGCACTGCCGAACATCCCTGGCCCCGCTGCGGCGCTCCCACTCAAGGGGGCTGCGCGTGGTGCGCCGAGCATCGCGCGATCGTCTTCGAGCCCCGCGAGGTGAAGCGGATGGGCTGAACGATTGCGCCCGCCCCAGGCGGAACCAGGGCGGGCGCGGAAGTCAGGGGATCAACTATGGAGGTGCCGGAGGTGGGCCGGCGCGCCGCAGCGTCCATAACGCTGATGCGCAGCGCAAGCCCGATCCGCACCCCGATCGAAGGGGGTCAGGATGGCCGGAGACGGCAGCGGGGCGGGTAAGCCCAACAACATGATCGAGGTCTGCTGGCTGTTTCCGGCGACCAGCTCACGAGGCACGGAATACCTGCGCGGGCGGTGGGGTGGCCTGCGCGTGATGGTGTTGCCGAAGAGGGGCACCGACACGGGCGAGCACACGCACACCCTTTGCATTGCTGCGGCACCGCCGCGGGATGGCGGCCGATGAGCGCCGAGCTTTCCATCCCGCACGACACCGCGGTTCGCGTTCTCGTCCCGAACGAGAACATGGATCTGAAGATGTCGTTCCTAGTGCTTCTGGCCGTGCCGCCTCGGCCGGCGAGCCTGGAGACGATGGTCGCCCCGGACGTGATGAAGGCGATCGTCACGCACGACGCCGGCGATGCCTGGCCGGATGCGTGGGGCTGCGCGCTAACGACCGAGGTTCTTCGCCGTGGTGGTGCCGCCGCGCTTGGTTTCGCGACCTTGGCCGATGCACTGGCCTGTCGGCGGCGCCTCGAAGCGGTGCGCGAGCCATGACCCCGCCCCTGATCCTCCAGCGTGGCGCCGAGCACCTGATCGCCCTGGGGCCCCGCGGCCTGGCGGAGTTCCTGCACGAGCTCGGCGAGGCAACCAGGACCGAGGCGGCGATCGCCGAACACCTCGCCCGTTGGCGGCGGCTCGACCCCGCCATGCTGCATTCGGTGCTGTCGCTGCACACCGCAGGCCGGCAGTTCCCGCCCGCGCTCATCCCCGTGGAGCGCGCCGCGTGAGGCTGCATCCCGACATCGAGCGCGTGGCGCTGCTCGGCTGGCGCTGCGTTCCCGCGACCGCGACGAAGAAAGGCATGTTCAGCGGCTACATCGACGCCGCGACGGCCGACCTCGACACGCTTGAACGCTGGGCCGGCGAGTATCCAGGCTGCGGCTGGAAGGTGATACCGGGCGGCTCCAACGTCTGGTTCCTCGACGTGGACCAGCCCGGCCCGGATCACGCCGCCGATGGTGTCGCAGCGTTGCGAACACTGTGCGACCAGCACGGCCCGCTCCCTGCCCGGCCGCATGGGCGCTCGCCATCCGGCGGGCATCTGCTGGTCTTCCGCGACACGGGCGCGCCCATCGCCCCCGGCTCGGCGCGTCTGGCGCCAGGGCTCGACGTGCTTGCCGGCCGCTGCTGCCCAATGATCCCGCCATCGCGGCGGAAGGGCGGCTCCTATCGGTGGAGCGTCGCACCCTGGGACGTTGTGCCTCCGCCGGCGCCGGCCTGGCTGCTGGCGGCTGTGGCGCCGCGGCCCGTCTCTCGCCCTCCGCCACGACCTGCGCAGGACGGCGTGGGCCTGGAGCAGCGGATTGCCGGCCTGATCCGCACCGCCGCCAGCGCAGCCCCCGGCGAGCGCAACCGCTGCCTCTACTGGACGGCCTGCCGGCTTGGCGAAGCCGTGGCGGAGGGGCTGCTCACCGAACGCACCGCCGTAGCACTCGCGCAGGAAGCCGGCCTCGCCGCCGGCCTGCTGCCGCGAGAGGTGGCGCTCACCGTCGCATCCGCGATGCGCACCACCATGGAGGCGCCGCGTGTCGGAGGCCGTTGACCTGACGCCCGATGAGGCCTCGGCCTTCGTGAAGCTGATCGCGGCCCGCACTGGGCCCAAGTCCGATGAAGCGCCGGCCGAGAAGCAGGCAACGCCGCTGGACCTGGCGCCGCTGCTTCTCGATGACGAGGCGGCGATCCCGCCGCGGCGCTATGTGGGCGGTGTCGGCGCCTTCCCGCGCCCGCGCGTCGTCGCGCTGTCCGGCCCGCCCGGCGTCAGCAAGACGACAATCGCCTTGGGGGCCGCTGTCGCCCTGGCCGCGGGTGTCCCCTATGGCGGCCTCGTGGACCCCGAGGCACCGTGCCGCGTGCTGTTCGGCGGCGTGGAGGACGAGCTTGCCGAGCTCCGCCGGCGCGGCCACGCGATCGCGGCCCGCATCACCGATCGCCCCGACCTCCGCGCCCTGGTCAATTCCAACCTGGCTCTGATGGACCTATCCGCCTGCGTGCCCCTGTTTCAGGTGGCGCCCGATGGGAGGCTGATCGAGACCAATGGCGCTGCACGCCTGCGCGCCACGATCGCTGCCTTCCGGCCCGACCTCGTCGTGCTGGATCCCCTGATCGAGCTGCACACCGCGGAAGAAGCCTCGAACACCCTCATGCGCCCGGTCCTGCGCGCGCTGCGGAACCTGGGCACCGAATACGACTGCTGCATCCTGCTGCTGCATCACGAGACCAAGGCCGGCGAGGGAACGCCGCTCCAGCGCCTCCGCGGTGCCGGTGCCATCGGTGGCGCCATCCGCGCCCATTGGTCCATGCGCGCCATGACTGCCGAGGAAGCCAAGCAGTTCGGCGTCAGCGAGGACATGGCCGACCTCTACGTGAAGGTCGAAACCGGCAAGTCGCAGTATTCCCGCAAGCGCCCGCCGGCTTGGTTCGTCGCCGAGGAGCGCGAACTCGCCAACGGCGACCCGGCCCACATGCTCATGCCCTGGAGCCCGCCCACCACCACCATCACGCCCGAGATGATGACCGCCGCCCTGCGCGCCCTGCGCCAAGGCCTGCACGGCGAGCCCTGCTCGACCAGCCCGCGCGCCGATGCCTCCGCCCGGACGGCCCTGGAACAGGCTGGCATCCCCGGCAGCGCCTGCGCCAATGTGCTGAAAGGCCTGATCGCAACCGGCGAAGTCTCCCTCCGCGAATGGCGCGACCCCATCGCCCGCAAGCCTCGAAAGCGCCTATGGACCGCCGGGAACCCCTTCCCCGGATGGCAGGACGACACCCCGCGCCATTAAATCCAATGGCGCACTTTCAATGGCGCAACGGCGCGTCAGGGGGTGCGCCGCGCCATTGGGGCGCCTTAAGGAAAATCCTTAATGGCGCACCCCCCATTGGCGACAGCGGCACCCCGGGGCCAATGGCGCACGCACGCCACCCTTGCAGACGCTACGTCCCTACTGGAGCCTCCCCACCATGCCCAGGAAGCCGCGCTCCGACGTAGCCACCTCCGATCCCGCCATGCGCACGCTCACCGAGCGTCAGCAACGCCTGGTGGACATCGCCCTCGCCGCCGGTTCCGAGGGTCGCCACCTCACCCGCCAGCAGCTCGGAGAGGCCGCAGGCTTCGGGAAAGGCGAAGTCGCCCGCGTGACTGCCACCCGCACTCTTGGCCTGCCCCACGTTCGGGCAGCCCTGATGGAGGGCATTCGGGAGACAGCGCAGGGGGACGTGGCCGACTCCTACGCGACGTTACGGTTCGTGGCTCGGAAGGCGCGATCGACGCGGGATCGGGTCATGGCGGCGCGCGAGGTGCTGATCCTGGCCGGCGTGTCGGGCGAGCCTGCCTACACGGGGCCCGCGGTGAAGATCGAGATCATCCTGAAAGATCCCGTGGCCAGGGCGATGCTGGATGGGACGCTCGCCTGGCGTGATCAGCAGCTAGAGCGACAGAAGCAGGGCCTTTCGCTCGAACCGCACCCGGGGCAGCGACTTCCGGCTCCAGCCGTCCAGATGCAGGAAAACGACCAGTGACCACCTACACCAACAGCGCCGAGACGTTCGGCTGAAAGCGATAGGCGGACATACTATCCGCCCGTGATGACGGTCCTACCCCGGTTGCAGACAGATCATCACGCCTAACCCACAATGTGCCCCCAACTGCCAAGCCGAGTGTCCGGCGGCACTGCCTGGCCCGCCGGTGGAACGCGCACCCCACCCCTGGGTCGTTTCCGCGGCTCCATGGCGAGGGGGCCTTCAAAAATCGCGGCCGCACCCCTGTAGGCGGGGTCCACGCATAACTCGCCCCGGAAAAGTCGCGGGGGTGGGTGGCGGGCTGGAGGGGGGGCCTCGAAATTTTCCGGGCGTCGGAAGTCGCGGGGAAGGCCCCCAGTGCCCAACGCCGACCGCCGCGGCGGTCGGCGTTGGGCCAACGTCCGAAACGGCTGGGGGTTAGACGTGAGGTAGCGCGTCGCTGGATGGCCCGGCAAGCAGGCGGAGAGGCGCCCTGCTAGACCGGGAGGGGTAAACCCTCGGCGGGCCTAGCATCGGCGCCCTCCGATCTCGGGGCGACCGGGGGCGCAGGACGGTCGGAACGTAGCTGATCACGGGCATGCCTGGGAATCTTGTGCATGGGGGGCTCGCTGTGTCGCAAGCAGTTGCAGGTAGTCCGCCTGGTCGTCATGTAACTATCTCTCGTGCGCAACTTTGAATCGAGATCCCTGAGCCCCCCGGCTATCGTGCGGCAGGAGGGCGTGATGAGGACATTCGCGCTGCCGTTGATGGCTGCGGCGTTGCTCGGCGGCTGCGTCAGCCACCAGCCTCCTCCGCCCGTTCCGGTGGCGGCGCCGGCGCCCGGGCCCATCACCTTCGAGCAATGGCGTCGGGAGCGCATCGCCAGTCTGGCCGCGATGGATCCGACTGACGTTCGCCTCGCGCCTGGCATTCGCGAGGTGGCCACGCGAGCCATACAGGACCGCTACCAGCAGCCCCGCACGCCCGCTGAACGCCAGCGCGCGATGCAGGTCGAGACCGCAATCGTGCAACAGGACGTTGTCCGTGCCGGGGGCCGGGGCGGCCCTGCCCGAACGTCGGGCCCCGCGACCGAGAGCCAGCCGCGGGTGCCGAGCTACCAGGGCAATTGCACTCCAACGACGCCGTGCGTCGGGCCCCGGGGAGGGCTCTACTACATCACGGCGTCGGGCAACCGGGTGTATCTGAGCCGGCGGAGGTAGAGCGGAGCGATCGGCGGCGTATCCTGGGCCAGGAGCAGCCCTGAGCCACCCGCCGGCTGATTGGGGCCGGGCTGACGGCGGAGGCGAAAGAATGAGCCTCCGGATGGGTTCAGTATGAACCGGCATCGGCTTGGAACTGGCAACGCCTACTGAGCATGCGGGTCCGCCAGTCGCACTGCGCGGGGCCCACGAATGCGCTCCCTCCACCTGCCTCACCGCCGCCGGCCAGGATTACTCGGCCCGTGCCTCGACCGGCCGCAGCTCGGTCACCTCGGCCGGCTTCTTCGCCAGGAAGGCGGCCCATGCCTCCATGAGGACGCAGCGGCATGTGGCTCAAATTGTGGGTCGGCGTCCATTCGGCACCTCTAGATCAGGAATTCCCTCACAGTCCGACAGACACCCCATCCGCCAGTTTTCCCCGCCAGAGCGTTGATTTATCAAAAAATATCTGGGTGCTGGGTTTTCTAATCCTCATCTGTACCCCCAAGGATTCGCCGGCACCGGCGACGCCCAGGGGGATGTCTATGTGCAGATCGAGGGCCTGCGCGGCTCCGCCATGAACGATGAGTTGCGGGGGAACGCCCTCGCCAACATCCTGATCGGCGGTGATGGCGACGATGCGCTCTACGGCAATGGCGGCGCCGACACGCTGGCCGGCGGCGACGGCAATGACACCCTCTACGGCAATGGTGAGGCCGATACGTTGTCCGGCGAGGATGGGGCCGATCGCTTCCGCTTCCTCACCGCCAATGAAAGCCCGGCCGGCGCGCGTGACGTCATCACCGATTTCACGAGCGGCATGGACAGGATCGACGTCGCCCAGATCGACGCCAGCACCACGACGGCGGGCAACCAGGCTTTCCTCTGGGCGGGGACGGGCAGCTTTATCGGCGGTGGCGTCGCCTCGGCCCGCTACGCCACCGTGGTCAAGGGCAGCGTCGATGTGACCTTCGACATCAACGGCGACAACACCGTCGATATCGCCATTCGCCTGCTGGGCGTTGGCAGCCTCTCCGAAGGCGATTTCCTGCTCTGCTGGTAGTCGGGGGGCTGTGGCGGCACCTGCCGCAGCCCCTTGGCAGTCCGCGCCAATCGCGCAGAATGCGCTGCTCAAGAACATTGGGGGCAGCGTCGATGCACCACAGGATCGTCACGGCAATGCATGCTCCGGCATGACTGATGGTCCCTTGCCGCTGCTGTCGGCCGTTCAGCTTCTCCTCATGCTCGTCCCGGCGGTGGCGGCCGTCTTCGCCGCGATGTTGGCGCTGCATGGCGCGGGTGGCGGCCGTTCGCGTCCCACCTCCGCGCCGCACCATGCCGGTGCGGCGCCGTGACCCGCCCGTGCCGATACCGCCACAGCCTGAAACGCGGTAGATTCATCTTGTGAACCTTCTCGTCCCGCCCCGTGCCCGCCTACAGATCGAGGTCGTCTTCGATCTGGTCTGCCCCTGGTGCTATCTCGGCACACGCCGCCTGCGCCGGGCCTTGCGCGCGCGCCCTGACATCCTGGTCGACATCCTCTGGCGGCCTTTCCTGCTGAACCCCGACATTCCCTCGGCCGGCCTGCCCCGCCAGGAATTCATGACGCGCAAATTCGGCGGCGAGGAACGCGCGCGACGCCTGCATGCGACCATCGCCGATCTCGGCCGCGCCGAGGGGGTGCCCTTCCGCTTCGATCGCATCCGCCGCATGCCTTCGAGCCTGGATGCCCATCGCCTGGTGCGTTTCGCCGCGCGCGAGGGCTTGGGCGACGCGATGGTGGACACGCTGTTCCACGGCCATTTCGTCGAAGGCGCGGATCTCGGGCACATGGATACGCTGATCCAGCTCGCGACGCGGACCGGACTTGATGGTCCGGCGGTGCACCGATTCCTCGAATCGACGTTGGATGCCGATGCGGTGCATGCGGAGAACCTTCGCGCCCATCGCCTTGGCATCAATGGCGTTCCCTGCTTCGTGCTGGAAGGCCGCCACGCCATCGCCGGGGCCCAGGAACCCGAGGTTCTGGAGCGTCTTCTCGACGTCGCCCTGGTCGAAGCGTGAGGATTTCACCGCAGGGTCTTGCGCCCGCCGCGCGCCGCGGTTAGAGAGGCGACCCCGCCGGAACGGGGGGCGCATAGCTCAGTGGTATGAGCGCCTGCTTGACACGCAGGAGGTCCGTGGTTCGATCCCACGTGCGCCCACCATTTTCGGATCACGGCGGATCCACGATCATGAGTGTTTGTTTATCCCTTGGACGACGGGCGCAACGCATCCGCGCGGCTTGCCTTCACGCCATGCGCTGCTGCATTGGGATCGCTGTCGGTCTGGGCGCGGTCGCGCTCTGCGCTCCTGGCCCGATGCAGGGCATCGGGCCGCTATCCTCTCATCGGTAGAAGGCGCCTGGCTTTTTCGGTCAGTAGTTGATCGCCCGGGCCCAGGATCGCGGCGCCGCCGCGATCCGCGAACGCGCGACCGCGCCCAGACCAACCGCAGCGCACGGCGCTGCAGCCCGTGGCGCGAAGGCAGGGCGGCCGAATGGCCGCCGCCCATCGTCTGAGGGATCAGGCAAATGCCAGCTCTGATCGGCCGCTACGCGGCGATCAGAAGCGATAGCGGAAGCCCACCACGAAGCTGTTCGCGCCTTCCCATACGCCATTGTAGAGGCCGAACATGCCGCTGCGGTGCATATAGCGGAAAGCGACCTCGTACTGCGGATAGTCCGGCAGGGCGAAGGTGATCTCGGGCGAGAAGAAGTTCAGCCAGGCCGACTGGTTCTGTTCCGGATAGGCGTCCGTGCCGCGTTCGACCTGCGGCAGCCGCGTCACGAAGTCCGGGCCCATCGACAGACCGAGCGTAGTGTAGACGTAGTTGCTCCAGGGGAAGCCATCGTAGCGTAGATACACCGCGCCCCAGAACTCGCCGCCCTCGGTATCGCCGAATCGGTAGGCGCTACCGGCTTCCAGATCGACCGTGAAGAAGCGCCAGAAGCGCCCGAGCCGGTACTGCACCGCGCCGCTCAGCAGCGTGTCGTCGCCCCAGGACCCCGACCACGGCGCGACCATCAGGTCGCGCAGCTTGCCGTCGGCCACCGAGGACCCGACGAACAGCGTTGCCGACCAGGGCCGGGAATCGGCGATCGCGCGGGCGCGGTCCGCGGGCGACAGGTGGGACAGATCGACCGGCATGCGGGCCGGGGCCGCGGGCGGTGTGACCGCTGCGGGAACCGGCGCCGGCTCGGACATCGGCGCGGCCGGCGCTGCCGCAGCCGGTGCCGGGCTGGCCGGCAGCGCCTGCTGGCGCGGCGTGGTGATGCGGTCGGGCGGCGGCCCCCCGGCAACCAGCAGAAGCGATGCGGCGGCCAGGGTCACCAGGCGCGTTGGCCGGGGAAACGCAACGATCATGCAGGCAATACCTCGGTCGGGATTCGTATCGGATTAGGGCCGCTTCGGTCTGCTGGCAATCGGGGATGCCGCATCATGCGGCGCGTGCACGGCGCACCAGCCGCGCCAGCGCTGCGAGCAAGTCCCGCGCCGCCTTCACCCGCAGCGGCAGGTCCATCTCCCGCAACAGGGCCAGCTTATGGTCCGGGCGCAGCTTCACCTCACCCTTGCGGGCCGTGACCCAGCCGATCAGCCCGGCAGGATCGGCGAAGCGGTTGCCGCGGAAGGACAGCACAATGCCCTTCGGCCCGGCATCGAGCTTCTCCACCCCCGCATCCCGGCACAGCCGCTTGATGGCGACGACCTGGAGCAGATTCTCGACCTCGGGCGGCAGCGGCCCGAATCGGTCCACCAGTTCGGCGGCCATGGCGTCGTTCTCGCCATCGGTCGCGAGGCCGCCGATACGGCGATAGAGGCCGAGACGCACCGGCAGGTCGGTGACATAGGTCTCGGGGATCAGCACCGGCAGGCCGAGATTGATCTGCGGCGTCCAGTCGCGCTCGGAGTCTTCCTCACCCCTGCCCTGCCCCGCCTTGATGTCGGCGACCGCTTCCTCGAGCATCTGCTGATAGAGCTCGATGCCGACCTCGCGGATCTGCCCCGACTGCTCCTCGCCGAGCAGGTTGCCCGCGCCGCGGATGTCGAGGTCGTGCGACGCCAGCGTGAAGCCCGCGCCGAGATTGTCGAGCGTCTGCATCACTTCCAGGCGCTTCTCCGCCGCCGCGGACAGCCGATGCGATTGCGGCCAGGTCAGGTACGCGTAGCCGCGCAGCTTGCCACGCCCGACGCGCCCACGGAGCTGATAGAGCTGCGCCAGGCCGAACATGTCCGCCCGGTGGATCAGCAGTGTGTTCACCGCCGGCATGTCGAGGCCGGATTCGACGATGTTCGTGGACAGCAGGATGTCGTGCTTGCCGTCGCCGAACTCGGTCATGACGCGTTCGAGCTCGGTCGGCGACAGGCGTCCATGCGCCTGCACGATGCGCGCCTCGGGCACGATCTCGGCCAGGCGTTCGGCGACCTTCGCCATGTCCTCGATGCGCGGCACGACGCAGAAGACCTGGCCGCCGCGGAAGCGCTCGCGCTGGATGGCCTCGCGGATCACCACGCCGTCCCAGGGCATGATGAAGGTGCGCACCGCGAGCCGATCGACCGGCGGGGTCGCGATCACGCTCATCTCCCGCACGCCGGTCAGCGCCAGTTGCAGCGTGCGCGGGATCGGCGTCGCGGTCAGCGTCAGCACATGCACGTCCGCCTTGAGCGACTTCAGCGCTTCCTTGTGCTTCACGCCGAAATGCTGCTCCTCGTCCACGATCACCAGGCCGAGATCGGCGAACCCCACCCCCTTCGCCAGCAGCGCATGGGTGCCGACGACGATATTGATGTCGCCGGATTTCAGCCCCTCCCTCACTGCCGCGGCATCCTTAGCCGTGACCATGCGGGAGAGCTGGGCAACCTTGACCGGAAAGCCCTCGAAGCGCGTGGTGAAGATGCGCGCCTGCTGCCGGGCGAGCAGCGTCGTCGGCACCACCACCGCAACCTGGGCGCCCGACATCGCGACGACGAAGGCCGCGCGCAGCGCGACCTCGGTCTTGCCGAAGCCGACATCGCCGCAGATCAGGCGGTCCATCGGCCGGCCGGCGGACAGGTCTTCCATCACATCGGCGATGGCGCGCGCCTGGTCCTCGGTCTCGGCAAAGGGGAAGCGGGCGCAGAATTCGTCCCACACGCCTTCGGGCGGTGTCGCCAGCACGCCGTCCTTCATGCGGCGCAGCGCGGCGGTGCGGATCAGCGCATCGGCCATGTCGCGCACCCGCGCCTTGGCCTTCGCCTTGCGGTTCTGCCACGCCACGCCGCCGAGCTTGTCGAGCGCCACGCCCGCCGTCTCGGTGCCGAAGCGCGACAGGATCTCGATATTCTCGACCGGCACGAACAGCCGGTCGCCGCCGTCATAGGTCAGGCGCAAACAGTCATGCGGCGCGCCGGACACCTCGATGGTGGTCAGACCTTCGTAACGCCCGATGCCATGGTCCTGATGCACGACGAGGTCGCCTTCGGCGATCTCGGTGGCATCCGCGATGAACTGGTCGGCGCGACGGCGGCGGCGCGGCGGGCGGGCGATGCGCTCGCCGAGGATATCTTGCTCGGCAGTGACGCAGATGCCCTCCGCGACGAAGCCGCGCTCCAGCCCCATCACCACCAGGCCGACCACGCCGTCGGGCAGCGCGCGGGCGGCCTTCCAATCCTCGGCCGGGGCTGCGGCGATCGCGTTCTCCCGTAGCAGGTTGGCCAGCCGTTCGCGCGACCCCTTGCTCCACGCCGCGAGCAGCGGCCGCCGCTTCGCCTTCATCTGCCCTGCCGCCATGGCGCCATAGGCGGTGAAGACGTTCTCGCCCGCCGTGCGCGCCTCGGTCAGCAGCGGCCCCGGACGCCCGCCGGCTTCGACGCCCTCGGCGCCATCCGCGATCGAGAAAGGCGTGAATTGCAGCAGCGGGCCGTTCGCCAGCATCGCGCGCCAGCCGGCGCGATCGAGATGCAGGGTCTCCGGCGGCGCGGGGCGATAGGGTACCTCGCCGTCCGCGACGCGCACCGGCACGCGGCGGGCCTCGTAATGGTCGGCCACCATCTCGAAGCGGGCCGTCGCGACATCCTCGGCCTGGTGATCGAGGCTGACGGACGCGCCGGGCAGATAGTCGAGCAGCGTCGCCATGTATTCGTGGAACAGCCCGGCCCAGTGCTCCATGCCGGGGTGCTTCCGCCCCGCGCTGACCGAGACATAGAGCGGGTCTTCCGTCGCAGCCGCACCGAACAGGTCGCGATAGGCGGTGCGGAAGCGCGCGCGGGACTCCTCGTCGAGGAAGAGCTCGCCGACCGGCCGCAGCCACAGTTCGGGCACCACCTTGCCGCTACGCTGCGACGCCGTATCGAAGCGGCGCATGTCCTCGATCTCGTCGCCGAACAGGTCGAGGCGCACCGGATCCGGCTCGCCCGCCGGATAGAGATCGACGATGCCGCCGCGCACCGCGTATTCGCCATGTTCCATCACCGTGCCGGTGCGGTGATAGCCATTGGCTTCCAGGAAGGCGGTCAGTGCCTCGGGCTGGACGCGCCCGCCTTTTTCCAGATGCAGCGTCGCGCCCGCGAAGGTCGCCGGCGGCGGCACCTTCTGCGCGAGCGCATTCACCGTGGTCAGCAGGATGCGCGGCCGCTTCGGCGCTTCCAGCAGCCGCGTCAGGGTCGCGACGCGCTCGGCGACGATCTCCGGATTGGGCGAGACGCGATCGTAGGGCAGGCAGTCCCAGGCCGGGAAGCGCAGCAGCTCGACTTCGGGGGCGAAGAAGCCGATCGCCTCGGCCATGCGGGCCATGCGGGCATCGTCGCGGCAGACATGGACCACCGGTGCGTCGGTCTCCGCCCGGCGGCGGCACAGCAGCAGGGCGTCGAAGCCCTCCGGCGCGCCATGGACGGTCAGCACGCTCACCGTTCCGCCCCCGGCGGGACGCCGTAGCCGGGCTGGCTGCATTCCTCGGCCATGCGGCGCATCAACGGGGTATCGGCCTCGGGCGGAATGGGCCGGCGGCCGGACAGCCAATCGGCCAAGTCGACGTCCCAGTGGTCGAGCAGCGCTTCGATCTCATCCATCTCGGCATCGGAGAAACCGGCGACATGGCGTGTGACGAAGCCGCCGATCATCAGATCGGCTTCCTTGGTGCCGCGGTGCATCGCCCGGAAGATCAGGCGGCGGCGGCGCGGGTCGAGTTCCTGGGGTTCGGCCATGGTGTAAGCCCTGCCATATAGAGGCCGATGGGAATCGTGTCAGCCCGAGAGGATACGTCTGCTTCGCATGGCGGCGACGCACTGTCGCCGCTGCTGGCCCCGATCGCGGGCCTGAAGGGCGTGAAGGAGAACGAGGCGCGGCTGATCTCCAAGGCCGCGGGCGGTACGCGCGTGCTCGACCTGCTGCTGCACCTTCCGGAACGCTACCTGCATCGCCGCCGCATCGACCGTCCCTCCCAGGCCCTGCCCGACTCCGAGGTGCTGATCGAGGCGGTCGTCGCCAGCCACAAGGCCGCGCGCTCCGCCCAGGGCCGCCCCTATGTCCGCGTCCGCGCTGAGGCCGGGGGGGAGCCCCTCACCGCCTTCCTCATGAATTGGCAGAAGCCCTGGGCGGAAAAGACCCTTCCGGTCGGCGCCTCCCGTTTCCTCGCCGGCCCCCTGAAGGAGGAAGGCGAAGATTGGGTGATGGTGAATCCCCAGATCGCCACCCGCTCTGACACCATTCCCCTCATCCAGCCCGTCTGGCCGCTGACCGGCGCGCTGACCCTGCCCCAGGTGACGCGGGCGATGACGGCGGCCCTCGCCGTTCTGCCCGACCTTCCCGAATGGCAGGACGCCCCGCTGCTGCGACGCGAATCCTGGCCCGGCTTCGCCGCCGCCCTGCGCGCGATCCAGGCGCCCGACTCCGAGCCCGGCGAAGCCCCGCACCGCCGCCTCGCCTATGATGAGTTGCTCTCGGGCCAGATCGCCCTCGGCCTGGTGCGCCGCCGGTCGCGCGAACGTCCCGGCCGGTCCCTGACCGGCGACGGCCGGCTCCGTGCCAAGGCGCTCGCCGCCTTCGGCTTTCCGCCGACCGAGGCCCAGCGCCAGGCCGTCGCAGAGATCGACGCCGACCTCGCCGCCCCGCGCCGCATGCTGCGCCTGCTCCAGGGCGATGTCGGCGCCGGCAAGACGCTCGTCGCGGTCATGGCCATGCTCCGCGCCGCCGAGTCCGGCGCCCAGGCCGCCCTGATGGCGCCCACGGAACTCCTGGCCCGCCAGCACCTCCGCACCTTCCAGAAGCTGTGCGAGGCTGCCGGCGTTCCGGTCGCCCTGCTGACCGGCACTGTGAAGGGCAAGGAGCGCAAGCGGGTCCTCGCCGGCCTCGCCGACGGGTCGATCCCGCTCG
Organism: Roseomonas alba; assembly: GCF_019430885.1. Lineage (GTDB taxonomy): Bacteria > Pseudomonadota > Alphaproteobacteria > Acetobacterales > Acetobacteraceae > Neoroseomonas > Neoroseomonas alba. The sequence continues at coordinate 584,252 of NZ_JAHYBZ010000002.1, forward strand.
TTCTCGGCACCCATGCCCTGTTCCAGGAAGGTGTCGTCTTCCGCGACCTCGGCCTTGCCGTGGTGGACGAACAGCATCGCTTCGGCGTCGCCCAGCGCCTGATGCTGGCCGAGAAGGGCGAGGCCGTGGACATGCTGGTCATGACCGCGACCCCGATCCCACGCACCCTGCTGCTGACCCAATGGGGCGAGATGGCGGTCAGTCGCCTTGCGGGCAAACCGCCCGGCCGTCAGCCCGTCACCACCCGCGTCGTCAGCCAGGACCGCCTGCCCGAGATCGTCGCGCGCCTCGGTGAGGCCATCGGGCGCGAGGAACGTGCCTATTGGGTGGTGCGCGCCATTACGGGGTCGGAGCACGACGATTCCGTCGCCGCCGAGGACCGCTTCGCCGAATTGTCCGCCCATTTCCCCGGTCAGGTCGGCCTCGCCCACGGGTTGCAGGACATTGCGGTGCGCGAGGCCGCGCTGGCCGCCTTCGCCGCCGGGGAGACGAAGATCCTCGTCGCCACCACGGTCATCGAGGTCGGCGTCGATGTGCCCGAAGCCACCATCATGCTGATCGAGCAGGCGGAGCGCTTCGGCCTCGCTGCCCTGCACCAGCTTCGCGGCCGGGTCGGGCGAGGGACGAAGCCGTCCTCCTGCCTGCTCGTCCATTCGGCCGGGCTGACCTATTGGGAACGCCAGCGCCTGATGGTCCTGCGCGATTCCGACGATGGCTTCGTCATCGCCGAGGAAGACCTGCGCGCCCGCGGCGGCGGCGATGCCCTCGGCGCCCGGCAGGCCGGCATGCCCGGGGCGCGGCTGCTCGATCCGCGCGAAGACCAGGAGGAATACCGCCGCCTGGTCGAGATCGCCCATCGCGACGCGGAATTGCTGCTCCAGAAGGACGCTGCCCTCGATTCCCCACGCGGACGTGCCACGCGCCTGCTGCTGGCGATCTTCGGCCACGACATCTCGATGGCGCCGCTCGACGCGGGCTGATGGGCCTCGGCCCGCCAACAGGACCGGGCGGCGGGATTCGGCTAGGCTCGGGCGCAAGACCGAACGGAGGACCGCCCAATGCCTGCCCGCTACATGCATCCGGAGGCCATCGCGGACACGTCATGGCTCGCGGATCACCTGCAGGATCCCGCGCTGCGCGTCTTCGACTGCACGACCTACCTGCTCTACGAGACCGGCACCGGCCGCCCCTACAGCATCGGCAGCGGAAGGCCGGACTACGAGGCCGCGCATATCCCCGGCGCAGCCTTCCTCGACCTCCAGGGCGAACTGTCGGACCGGTCGAGCCCCTTCAACTTCACCATGCCTGCCCCGGATGATCTTGCGGCGCGTCTTGCCGCCAAAGGCATCGGGGACGGTCATCGCGTCGTCCTCTACTCCCGGAAGACCATGCAATGGGCGACGCGGGTCTGGTGGATGCTGCGCGCCATCGGCTTCGATGATGCCGCCGTGCTCGATGGCGGCTTCGACAGGTGGCAGGCCGAGGGACGTCCGACCGAAAGCGGCACGCGCGACTATCCGCCGGCCCGGCTGACCGCGCGGCCACGCCCAGGCCTCTTCGTCGGCAAGGAGGATGTCCGCGCCGCGATTGGCGATACCGGCACCTGCACCATCAATGCCCTCGCGCCCGACCTGCACAGCGGCGCGAACCCGCGCTACGGCCGCCCCGGCCGCATCCCGGGCAGCGTCAACGTGCCGGTCGCCTCGGTGATCGACCCCGCCGCCATGACCTTCCGCCCGGCCGAGGAGGTCGCCGCCACCTTCGCCGCCGTTGGCGCGGACCGCGCGAAGCGGATCGTCCTCTATTGCGGCGGAGGCATCGCCGCGACGCTCGATGCCTTCCTGCTCCACCAGCTCGGTCATTCCGACATCGCAGTATACGATGCCTCCATGAACGAATGGGCGAAGGACGCCTCCCTGCCGATGGAGCGCGACGAGCCATCCTAGGCTCGCTTCGCCGGAATTCCGGCAGGGCGAGCGGCCCGGCAGACCGCGGAACACCCCGGCCGCTTGGCCGGGAGGGACGGCCGGAGCCTTTCGGGCCCTTGACCCAGGGGGTTGCATCCCGCCCCGCCCCGCGCCAAACCGCCAACCCCGCCCCGAACGACGCAGAGCAGGAGACCGGCTTTGGCCGCCTTGATCGAGATCGAGCGTCTGACCAAGCGCTTCGGCGCCTTCACCGCGGTGGACGACGTGTCCTTCACCGTCGCCCGTGGGGAGGTCGTCGGCTTCCTCGGCCCCAACGGCGCCGGCAAGTCGACCACCATGAAGATGCTCTCCGGCTTCGTGACGCCGACCGCCGGCACCGCCCGCATCTGCGGCAAGGACGTGGTGGACGACCCGGTCGCGGCCAAGCGCAGCCTCGGCTACCTGCCCGAGGGCGCGCCAACCTATCCCGAGATGACGGTCACCGGCTTCCTCGACTTCGTCGCTCGCATCCGCGGCTATCGCGGCATCGAGCGGAAGGAGCGCGTCGAGGACGCGATCGACCTCACTCAGCTTGAAGGCGTGCGCCTCCAGCCCATCGAGACCCTGTCCAAGGGCTTCAAGCGCCGCGTCGGCCTGGCCCAGGCGCTGCTGCACGATCCGCCCGTGCTGGTTCTGGACGAACCGACCGATGGCCTCGACCCCAACCAGAAGCATGAGGTCCGGCAACTGATCCGCCGCATGGCGCCCGAGAAGGCGATCCTGATCTCGACCCACATCCTCGAGGAAGTCGAGGCGGTCTGCACGCGGGCCATCATCATCGCCGGCGGCAAGGTACTGGCGGATGACAAGCCAAGCGCCCTGACCCCCACCGACAAGACGCTGGAGGAGGTCTTCCGCGAACTGACCGTCCCCGCCCAGCCGGAGGCCGCGTGATGGCCGCCTTCACCGTCGCCCGCCGCGAACTCGCGGGCTATTTCGCCACCCCGGTCGCCTATGTCTTCATCGTGATCTTCCTGATGATGGCGGGCGCGCTGACCTTCACCCTCGGCGGCTTCTTCGCCCGCGGGCAGGCGGATCTCGGGCCGTTCTTCACCTTCGTGCCCTGGCTGTTCCTGTTCCTGGTCCCGGCGCTGACCATGCGCCTCTGGGCCGAGGAACGCCGGCTCGGCACCATCGAGCTGCTGCTGACCCTGCCCCTGCCGCAATGGCAGGCGGTGCTCGGCAAGTTCCTCGCCGCCTGGGCCTTCTGCGCCATCGCGCTGGTGCTGACCTTTCCGCTGGTGCTGACGGTGAACTACCTCGGCAATCCGGATAACGGGGTGATCGCGGCGGGATATCTCGGCTGCCTGCTGGTCGCGGGCGCGTTCCTCGCCATCGGCGCCTCGATGTCGGCCATGACCAAGAACCAGGTCATCGCCTTCGTCCTCGCCGTCGCGGTCTGCTTCGTCTTCGCCGTCGCGGGCAGCCCGATCATCACGGAATTCCTCTCCCAGCGCCTGCCCGTGCTGGCCGAGGTCGCCCGCGCCGTCTCCATCACCGAGCGCTTCAACAGCCTCACCCGCGGGGTGATCGCGCTGCGTGACGTGGTGTTCTTCGCCTCCTTCATGGGCTTCTTCCTCTTCCTGAACGCCGTGGTCATCGACCACCGCAAGGCGGATTGATCGCGATGAGCGAGACCTCCCCCAAGCCCCGTCCCGGCAGCCGCCGGATCTGGTCCTCGGCCCTCGGCCTGATCGCGGCGGCTGCGCTCGCGGTCGGCGTGAACATGCTGGCGGACCGGCTGGCGCCGCGCGCGCGCGTCGACCTGACGCAGCAGCATCTCTACACGCTGTCGGACGGCACGGTGCAGACGCTGCGCAACCTGCACGACCCGATCACGCTGCGCCTGTTTTACTCGCGCCGGCTCGGCGCCGCGGTGCCGTCCTACGGTTCCTATGCCGAGCGCGTGCGCGCCATGCTCGACGAATATGTCGCGCTATCCGGCGGGAAGATCCGCCTCGAAGTGCTCGACCCCGAGCCCTTTTCCGAGACTGAGGACCGCGCCCTCGCCTATGGCCTCCAGGGCGTGCCGGTCGACCAGTCGGGCGAGCAGATCTATTTCGGCCTCGCCGGCACCAACCTGCTCGACGACGAACGCTCCATCCCGTTCTTCCAGCCGGATCGCGAGCGTTTCCTCGAATTCGACCTCACCCGCCTGGTCTATGAACTGTCGAGCCCGCGCCGCCCGGTGGTGGGGGTGATGTCCACCCTGCCGGTGAACGGCGACCCGCGCATGATGATGATGATGCGCGGCGGCCCGGCGCCGCAGCCCTTCGCGGTGATGCAGACGCTGCGCCAGTTCTTCTCCGTGCAGGACGTCCCGCTCGACACCCAGCGCATCCCGGATGAGGTCCAGGTGCTGATGGTGGTGCATCCGCAGAACCTGTCGGATGCCACGCAATACGCCATCGACCAGTTCGTCATGCGCGGCGGCAAGCTGATCGCCTTCGTCGATCCCTACTCCGAGGGCCAGGCGTCCCGCCCCGGCCCCGGCGGCCGTCCGCCGGCGAATACGGCGTCCCAGCTCAACCGCCTGCTGAACGCCTGGGGCATCGATGCGCCGTCGGAAGCCGTGGTGCTCGACCTGCGCGGCGCTTGGCGCGTGCGGGCCAATCCGAATGACCGCGTGCAGGCGGTGGACTACCTCGCCTGGTTCAACATGCAGGGCGACTCCCTCAACGACGCGGAGGTCGCGACCGCCCAGCTCAACCAGGTGACCGTCGCCGCGGCTGGCTATCTGCGCCGGCGCGATGGCGCGACCATCGACTTCACCCCGCTGCTGCAAAGCAGCGAGCGCAGCATGCTGGCGAATGTCGAGCGCGTCCGCGACAACCCCGATCCCGCCCGCATCCTCGCCGAGTTCCGCCCGGAGAACCTGCACCGCACCATCGCGGCGCGCGTGCGCGGCGAAGTGCCCTCCGCCTTCCCCGACGGTCCTCCGCCGCCGCCCGAGGGCACCGAACGCCCGGCCGATTTCCCGGCCCATCTCGCGCGCAGCAACGGCCCGGCGAATTTCGTCGTCATCGCCGATGCCGACATCCTGGAGGACCGCTTCTGGGTCCGCGTGCAGGACTTCTTCGGCCAGCAGGTCGCAACGCCCTTCAGTGACAACGGCAATCTGGTCGCCAACCTGGTCGACATGTTCGCCGGTGGCGATGCGCTGATCTCGCTGCGCTCGCGCGGTGACTCGATCCGTCCCTTCGTGGTGGTGGACGACATCCGCCGCGATGCCGATGCGCGCTTCCGTCAGACCGAGCGCGATCTCACCGAGCGCCTCCAGCAGACCGAACGTCGTCTGCGGGAACTGCGTCAGGGCCAGGGCGGCCAAGCCGGGGCCGTGATTACCCCGGAACAGCGCACCGAGATCGACGCGGCCCGCGCGCAGATCCTCCAGACCCGACAGCAGCTCCGCGCCGTGCAGCTCGATATGCGGCGCGACATCGAAGGCGTCGAGACCTGGCTCAGGATCATCAACATCGCCGCGGTGCCGGTGCTGCTGGCGGCCTTCGCGATCGGCCTCGGCATCATGCGCGCGCGCCGGCGCAGCGCGGCGCGATCGTAAGGGGGGCGCCGTCATGCAACGCCGCACGCTTCTCCTGCTCTCGGGTGCCGCCGTCGTCGTGGTCGGCGGTGCGCTGCTGATCCCGAACGACGATACCGTGCCGCCAACCGATGGCGGCGCCCTCGCCTTCCCCGGTCTCGCCCAGCGCCTGCAATCGGCGGCGAAGATCGAGGCGACGCGCCATGACGGCGCGCTCGCGATCACGCGCCGCGGCGAGACCTGGGTACTGCCCGCGAAAGGCGGCTATCCCGTGCGGCAGGAGAAGGTGCGCGAGCTGCTCACCGGCCTGACCGAACTGCGCCTGACCGAGGCCCGCACCACCGATCCCGCGCTGTTCGACAGGCTCGGTGTGGACGACCCAACCAAGGACGGGTCCACCGCGACGCTGCTGCGCGTGCTGGACGCCCAGGGCGCGCCGATCGCCGAGCTCATCATCGGCCGCCGCCGCGTCCGCACCCAGGGCAATGTGCCCGAGAGCGCTTTCGTCCGCCGCCCTGGCGACAACCAGGCATGGCTCGCGGAGGGGCGCGTCCCGGTCGATTCCGATCCACAGCTCTGGCTCGACCGCGACATCGCAAACCTTCCGCGGGAACGCGTCCGCCGTGTCGCGGTCAGCCGCACGGGCGAATCGCCGCTGGTGCTGACCCGCGGCGAAGGCCCGGACGGCAAGCTGGAGGTCACGGAACCGACCGAGCATCCACCGCTCGACGAGACCAACCTCGACGAAGTCGGCCGCGCTTTCGAGTTCCTCACCTTCATCGATGTCCGCCCCGAGGCGGACATCCCCGGCGAGCCGCTCGGCGAAGGCCGATTCGAGCTGACCGACAACCTCGCCATCACGGTGAAGCCGCGCAAGGACGGCGAAACCCTCTGGATCGCCATCGCCGCCGAGGGCGATGACGAAGCCGCGCGCTTCAACGCTCGCTGGCGCGGCTGGGCCTATCAGGTCGGTCCATGGAAGGAGAAGGCCTTCGTGCCGCGCATCGCCGATCTCCGCCGCGAGGAGACCCCGGCTCCGGCGGCACCGGCGGCCGATGACGACGCGGATGCGCCGCCGACGGCCGGCACTGCAGCAGCACCGGCCACCCCTGAAGCACCGGCCGCGCCCGCAGCCCCGGCCGAGACGCCGCGCCAGCAGTGACCGGGCGCGAATACCCGGACCGCCCCTGGGTCGGCATCGGCTGCGTCGTCTTCCGCGATGACGCGGTGTTGCTGGTCCGCCGCGGCAAGCCGCCACGCGTCGGGACCTGGTCGCTGCCGGGCGGCGCCCAGCATCTCGGCGAGACGGCGGAAGACGCAGCCCGCCGCGAATTGCGCGAGGAAGCCGGCATCGAAGTCGGCGCCATGGCCTTCGCGCTGTTGGTCGATGCCATCACGCCGGACGATGAGGGTCGCGCCCAATACCACTACACGATCATCGACTTCGCGGCGCATTGGCTCTCGGGCGAGGCGGTGGCGGGCGACGATGTCAGCGCCGTCGCCTGGGCAACGCCCGACGAGCTCGCCGGATATGATCTGACGCCCGCGACCTACCGGGCGATCGCGGCGGCACGCGCTGCCCTCACCGCCGTCAGGGCTACAGGATGAAGTCCGACAGGATCGGCACATAGCCGGCGGTCGTGACCAGGATCTGCAATTCGAAATCCGCGTCGTTGTCCGTCGAGCCCATGATCGTGGTGCCCGACGCGCCGACGCTGTAGCGCAGGCTGCCGGCCGTGATCGGCGTGAGGGAGGCGGCGGGCAGAACTTCGTCGAAGGCCTGATCGCCATCGGTCAGCACATCGGCATCGATCGCCGAGAGGTCGATGCGGTCGCCTTCGGCCCGGCTGAAGCCGCCAATGGTGTCGACATCGACGAGCATGCCGAAGGTTATCCGGCCGCTGTCGCCGGGGGCATAGGCGAAGGTGTCAGCCCCGGTCCCGCCGACCAGGCTGTCGCCGCCCCGGCCGCCAGTGATCCGGTCATTGCCCGCCCCACCAAGGATCGTGTCGAGTGCGAAGGTGATGAGGCTCGCGACCTGCTGGCTCTGGGATGACCCGGTCAGCACGTCGTTGCCCGCACCGCCATCGATCGTGCTGCGGAAGGCGCTGCTGGTGATGGTGTCGGCACCGTCGTCGCCCCGGAAGACGACGCTGCCGAGCGTCCCGCCGCCGGTGATGACATCGTTGCCGATGCCGCCCAGGACGCTGTCGGTGGCGCCAAAGAAGCTCCCCACATCGATCACGTCGTTGCCGGCGCCGCCCAGGATCGTATCACTGCCATCGCCGCCCGCGATGGTATCGGCGCCCGCGCCGCCATAGGCGGTGTCATTGCCCGGCCCCCCGACGATGCTGTCCGCGCCGTCCCCGCCGATCAGCAGGTCATGGCCGGCGCCGGCCGTCATCGTGTCGTTGCCGAGCCCGCCATCGATGGTCTCGGCGCCGTCGAAGCCGGTCGCACTGTCATGGCCGTCGCCCAGGAACACCAGAGCATTGCCGCCGAAGATGCGGACCAGGTCGTTGCCATCGCCGGCCGCGATGGTGTCGCCGCCGCTCGCGCTGGTGATCGTGTCGCTGCCGCCGAAGGTCGCAATGGCGTCGGCCGCATTGCCATTCGCATCGATCAGGTCATTCGCCGCGCCATCGGCGATGTCACGGCCGCGGATCACCGTGCCGGTAGTGCCGACCAGCGCGACCGCTAGGGAATCGGCACCGTTCGTCTGCAGCGCCAGCGCGCCGAGGTCGACGAAACCGCCGCCGGTGATCTCGAGCTCGGTGCGCTCCGCGCCGGGAGACAGGCTGCCCAGGACCAGCGTGTCGAAGCCGGCCAGTTGGACGTTGGTCAGACGGATCTCGATGTCCGGGCTGTGCCAGGTGAGTTCCTCGAAGCCCTGGAGGTTGTTCGCCGAGATGTCGCCGCCGGCGACCAGGCGGTCCGTCCCGGTTCCGCCATTGGCGAACTTCGTCCCGCCATTCTGCGCGCCCCCGATGAAGAGCAGGTCGTCCCCCTCCCCGAGCGAGATGCCATCCGTGCCGAGGCCGGGCGAGACAGTGTCATTCCCGTCCCCCGCGACGATCCCGTCCCCGCCATCGCCGCCCGCGATCGAATCATCCCCGCCATAGCCGAACAGATGATCGACCAAGCCCGCGCCAAGGATCGTGTCGGCCCCGCCGAAGAGGAAGCTGTCGAGCGTCCCGGCATTGGCGCGGAAGGCCGCGGCGTCCACCGAGAAGCCGGTCGCCGTCCAACTTGTGGACACGCCGTTGAAGCGGAGCTCGAGTCCCGTGATCGTCCCGCCCATGGGGAGCGCCTGCCCATCATAGGTCAGACCGCTGCCGGTAAGCATGATGAGCGTGGATCCGTTCACCGCATCGAGCGTTGCCGTGGTCGTCGTACCGGATAGGCGCGTGACCGCCGGCATGGCAGCAAAGGGCACCTGCGGGCCGAAGAGGCTGTTCACGACGGTCACGATCGCCATCGCATAACTCCTTGGCAGGACGATACAAAGTCCTTATCGTGTCGATTATATAATGAGTTCATGGACCCTATACGCCGGGGTTCCGCGGCGGCAAGGAGGACCATCCGAAGTCACCTTCTGGTGGTGTGCTGGCGCACAGGTGCCAGGCGCGCCGAGCCAGGGCGAAGGGCGGCGGGATCGTCGGCGGTCACGGGGCCGATTTCGTCCGGGCGGAGATTGCTCTACGCGTCGCGGGCCGCGCCGCAGGCTAAGGCGGCCTCGAATCCTGCCGGAGACCCGTCATGCATCCGCTTCCCACGATATCCCGCCGCGCCGTCCTGCTGGCGGCCGGCAGCGCCGCCCTCGCGCGCCCAGCCTTCGCTCAGCAGATCGGCGCGGGCCGGCCGGTGCGCGTCATCGTGCCGTTCCCGCCCGGTGGCGCGATTGACATCACCTCTCGCCTCTTCGCCGAGCGCCTCGGCCCGGTGCTTGGCCAGACCGTCGTGGTCGAAAATCGGGGGGGCGCAGGCGGACTCATCGGCGCCGATGCCCTCGCCAAGTCGGACAAGGACGGCAGCGCCCTCGCACTCATCAGCGCAACGAGTTGGTGCGCCGCGCAGTTCATGCATGCCCGCATGCCTTTTGACCCGAAGCGCGACCTAGCGCCGGTCACCCAGCTCACCGACGGCGCGCTGCTCTGCGTGGTGAATGCCGAGACGGCGCAGCGCCATGGCTGGTCCGATTTCCGCGCCCTCATTCAATGGTCGCGGGCGCATCCGGAGCAGGTGCGGATGGGCTCCTCGGGCTCGGGCACGTCTTCGCACCTCAACATCGCGGCCATCAACACCTTCGCCGATGCGAAGATCCTGCATGTGCCCTATCGCGGCGGCGGTCCCGCCATCAACGATCTGCTGGCGGGGAACATCGATATGATGTTCGACGTCATGCCAGCGCTGATGCCCCATGTGGAAAGCGGGAAGTTCAAGGCGCTCGCCGTTTCCTCGGCCGACCCGCTGCCGATATTGCCGGGCATACCGGGCATGAAGGCGTTCGCCGATCTCGGCCTCGGCGACCATGCGCTGGTGAACTGGAATGTCGTGACCATCGCCGGCGGCACGCCTGCGCCGATCGTGCAGCGCCTGTTCGAGGCCGTGCAGGCGGTCGCCCGCCAGCCCGACTTCGTCGAGCGCCTGCGCCCGCTCGGCTACACCATCGTGATGAGCGACAGCCCGGCGGCCGCGGCGCAGATGATTGCGGCCGAGACCCCGCGCTGGCGGCGCCTGGTCGAGATCTCCGGCGCGCGCATCGAGTAGGAATGGGGGCGGACGCCCCCTTCCCTCACCCCTTCCCGGGTCGCATCGCTGCGACACCGAACAGGATCAACGCGATCATGGCCGGGGCCAGCCAAGCCGGCGAGTCCAGCATCGGGGTGGCCAGCGCATTCCATGCCTGCTGCCACAGCACGCCGCTCAACAGGTTCTGTAGAGTCGGGATCGCAGTCGGATTGACGCGCGAGATCGTCGCGCCGAGAGGCCAGCCCCAGCCCAGGGCCAGCCCCATCAGCAGCGCCGCGGAAGCAAACAGCAGAGCGAGCAGCCGCAGAACCATGTCAGGCCCAAAGTCGCTCGTTCTGCAGGCCGGTGTAAAGAGACGCAACGAAGTCACCATAGCCGTTGAAGAGCTGCGTCGGGACGCGCTGGTTGGTCCCGATCACCCGTTCATTGGCCTGGCTCCAGCGCGGATGCGCGACCTCCGGGTTCACATTGGCCCAGAAGCCGTATTCGGAGGCCTGGATGGTCTCCCAGAAGGACACCGGCCGCTGGTCGGTCAGGGAGATCTTCACGAGCGACTTGCCGGCCTTGAAGCCGTACTTCCAGGGCTGGTGGAAGCGGATCGGGCCGCCATTCTGCGCGCCGAGCGGCTTGCCATAGGCGCCCACCACCATGAACGACAGCTCGTTGCCGGCCTCCTCGATCGTGCAGCCCTCGATATAGGGCCAGGGATACCAGGCCTGCCGCAGCCCGGGCATGACCGCGGGCAGCGTCGCCGTCTCGAAACGCACATACTTCGCCGAGGCCAGCGGCTTCACCTGCGCCAGCAGCACCGAGAGCGGGAAGCCGGTCCAGGGGATGACCATCGACCAAGCCTCGACGCAGCGCAGGCGATAGACCCGCTCCTCGAGCGGCATGGTCCGGATCAGGTCCTCGACGCCGAATTCGCGCGGTGTCTCGACCATGCCCTCGACCTTCACGGTCCAGGGGGTCAGCGGCATGCGCTGGGCGGTACGGCTGATGCCCTTGTCGGCGCCGAATTCGTAGAAGTTGTTGTAAGTTGTGGCGTCGCGCTCGCTGGTGATGTCGCGGCCGGGCGCGAATCGCGTGTTGCGCATCGCCGGCGGCAGCGCGCGGGCCGCGCCCTGGGCCAGGGCCGGCCCCGCGACGGCCGCGCCGACCAGCCCCGCCCCGACGCCGAGCGCCTTCCGCCGGTTGAAGACGAGATGTTCGGGCGTGACCTGGCTTTCGGGAATTTCCCAGCCACGCGGAATGCGGATCGGCATGTCAGTCCCTCCGTGATGCTCCGGAGATCGGCGTTCCGGTCCCAGAAGCAAGGCTGCTGTCAGGACCCCGGCCTTGGCAAGAGCGCCGCCGGGGGCTGGCCTGCCCCGGTGGTCACGCGATGAAGGCGATAGGCCTCCGCCTCGATCCCGTTCCGGTGGCGCACCAGGCGATCCTCGCCCTCCGGCAAGGGCTGCGCGCCCGGCCAGAGAGGAGGTCCCTCCCCGCGCCTTTCGCTGCGGACCAGCAGCCCGGTTACGCCCGGCTCCGGGGCCGGGAGCGAAAAATATCGCCAGCGCGGATCCATGGCGACGACGATCCGCCCGCGCGGCAGGCCGAAGGCCAGGGCGGAGGCCAGCCCGTATTCCTCCGCTGCCACGAAGCGGGCGCCTTCGCGCGTCATGGCCGCATCGACGTCGCGCAGGAAATCCGGCCAGCCCCCGAGGCGAGCGAGGGTCGGGTCGCTGCGTCGCGGCAGCGGGAATGGCGCCGCCAGCGCCTGGACATAGACCACAGCGGACATCACCCCACCCAGGATGAGCGCCGGCCAGCGTAGCCGCAGCCAGGCGGGCGCGGTCAGCAGCGCCGCCGCGCCGATCGCCGCGGCGGGATAAAGGATCGCCGGCCAATTCCCCTGCACCCGGCTGCCGGTCGCCTGCCACAGGAAGATTGCGGCCCCAGGGACCGTCAACACCGCCACCAGCAGTGCCGCGCCGTCGCGCGTCTTCCACCAGCGCCAGGCCGCGGCACCCATGCCCGCGACGCACAGCACGAAGACCAGCGGCGTCGCGAGCCCCGCCTGTCCGCCGATCAGTTCCCCGATGAAGCGCAGCGCCTGGCCTGGCTGCCAGTCGCCGGCCCGCCCGCCCTGCTTCGCGAAGGACGCCCAGTCATGCGTGGCATTCCACAGGACCACCGGCGCGAAGACCGCCACCGCCAGCGCCCCGCCCGCCCAAAGCTGCCAGCGCAGCAGCCACCGCCGCGCCGTCGCATCCAGCAGCAGCCACACAACGATGCCGAAGCCGAGCAGGACCGCCGTGTATTTGCTCAGCAGCGCCGCGCCGGCGAGGACGCCCACCGCAAGCCACCACCGCCCATCCTGCGTCCGATGCAGCCGCGCCAGCGCCCAGAGCGCCGCCGTCCAGAAGAACAGCAGCGGCGTATCCGGCGTCATGGCGACCGCGCCGACGCCGGCGAGCAGCGTCGCATTCAACAGGGCCGCCGCCCAGACCCCCGCCTTGCGCCCGGGAAACAGATCCTCCGCCGCCAGCGCCAGCAGCACGGACCCCAACGCCAGGCTCAAGGGGCCGAACAGGCGGATGCCGAGGGGCGTCTCGCCCGCGATCAGCGTCCCGGCGCGGATGAACAGCGCCACCATCGGCGGATGGTCGAGATACCCGCCCTGGAGATCCTGCGACCAGACCCAGTAATAGGCCTCGTCCGGCGCCAACGGCAGCACCGCGGCCACGGCCAGCCGCAGGGCGGTCAGCGCCGCCAGCGCGGCGATCCACCGCATCAGCGCGGCCGCCAGACCAGGGTGGTGGAGACCGCGTAGTTCCACACCACGGTCAGCGCCGCGCCCGCCGCCCCGGCCAGGCCCCAGCCCAGCAGCCCGTCCCGCAGCAGCACGCCCGCAATGCCCACATTCGCCGCCGCCCCGATGCCGCACACCACATAGAACAGCACCAGCCCGCGCAGCAGCGCCGCGCCACGAAGCCGCCGGTCGCGATAGGTCAGCCGGTTGTTCAGCAGGAAATTCGCCGTCATGGCGACGAAGGTCGCCACCCATTGCGCCGGCCAAAAGCCCACCGGACCCAGCCCGTGCAGCAGCCCCAGCGTCGCCAGATGCACCAGCACGCCGATCGCCCCCACCAGCGCGAAGGCCATGAAGCGCAGCGGCACCACGCCGCCCAGCGCCTTGTCCGCCAGCAGCCCGCCGAATTCCAGCAGCACTCCGGCATCGAGCTTGCTCTCCCCCGCTTCCCGCGCGCGGAAGGTGTAGGGGATTTCCGCCACCCGCAGCTTCCGCCCTGCCGAGAGCAGTACATCCAGCAGGATCTTGAAGCCGGTCGCCGTCAACTTCGGGGCCAGTACCTCAAAGAGGTCCCGCGGCAGGGCGAAGAAGCCGCTCATCGGATCGGAGACCTTCACCGGCAGTGCCGCATTCGCCAGCGCCGCCCCGCCATCCGAGACCATGCGCCGGATCGGCGACAGGCCCTCCCCCTTCGTGCCGCCCTCGATGTTGCGGCTGCCGATGACAATCTCCGCACGGTCCGATTCCAGTTCCGCCAGCATCTGCGGCAGGATCGTTTCGTCATGCTGCAGGTCGCCGTCGATCACGGCGACAAAGGGCGCGGCGGTGGAGAGGATGCCCTCGACGCAGGCCGAGGCGAGGCCCCGCCGCCCGATCCGCCGGATGCAACGCACCCGCGTATCCCGCGCCGCGATCGCCTTCGCCCGCGCCGCCGTCCCGTCGGGACTGTCGTCGTCGACGAAGATCGCCTCCCAGGCGATGCCGACGAGCGCCGCATCCAGCCGCGCCACCATGGGGGCGACGTTCGCGGCCTCGTTGTAGCAAGGGATCACCACGGCGAGCCGAGGCGGGGTGGACTCCGTCATGCGCGCTTCCTGGCCCGGCGGGGGCGGAAGGGCAAGCGGGGCGATTCTGGGTGGAACCGTGTCCTTGGAGGGGCTTTGCCCCTCCAAACCGCCCCACCAAAGGCCACAAGGCCTTTGGAAACCGTCACCTGGCGCCGGGCACGGCGGAATGACCCGGTACGGTGAGGACGGTCGGGGCGCCCGAAGGCGCTGGCAGGGAACGCATCAGCATCCAGAACGTGGCGCCCGTGGTCGGCAGCGGGGTTTCCCAGGCGGCGGCGGGCATCAGGTTGCGTGTGTGCTCCAGCATCAGCGCCCCCCAATGGGCATCATCCCGGATCATCTGGCCGGGGCCGGCCACATCCCGATCGCCCGTGAAACCCAGATAGACCAGGACGACCGGAACGCCCCAGGACGCCAGGCGCCACGCGAAGGCGACGCGGTTCGAGAACTGGTAGCAGCGATCACGGCTGATCCCGATGCCCGCGGCCTCGCCGCCGAGCGCCTGTCGCGCCTCCGCGATGGCCGCGCCGATCCTGTCATGGTTCTCGCGATTGGACGTCGCGTTCCACCGCTTGCCGATCATCTCGCCGGCCAGTTCGCCGAGATGGGCCTTGGCCTCGACCAGCAGCAGGCCACGCACGCCACCCGGGAAGGTGGCGACCGCCGCGAGATCCCAATTCGGATCATTCGCGGTCGGCTTGGGGACGGCCAGCCACCATTCGCGCAGACGCTGGCTGAACGCAGCGGTCAGCAACGGCTCGCAGGGCCTGCCGAGCCGCGCCTCCGCAGCATGGGCGTGCCCCGTCGGCATCCAGGCGCGCTCCGCGGCTAGCACGGCCCCTGTCGGCGCGATCAGCGCGTTCGCGGATGCTACGAAGTCGCCGCCACGGCCCTCGACCCAATCGAGGATGTGCCGCCGGCTTCCGGCGTGGGTTCCCGGCATCGTCCGTCATCTCCCCTGTCAGGCGCATGGCCGCGGCCAGCCTTACACCACATCCACCTCTTGCCGAGACTCACGCCAGCAGCGTGTGCTCCACTAGGATCTTGGTCCCCAGCCCGATCAGCGCCACCCCGCCCAGGGCCTCGGCCAGCCGTCCGAACCGACCGCCCAGATACCGTCCCAGCAGCATCCCGATCGTCGCCATCACCGCCGTCGCCAGACCGATTGCGATGGCGGCGACCGTGATGTCCGCCCCGATGAACGCCAGCGTCACACCCACCGCCATGGCGTCCAGGCTCGTCCCGATCGCGGTCGCGAACAGCACCATCAGCCCATGCCGGCGCGGCCTGCTCGGCGGCGCCTCCCCGTCATGGCCGCGGCTGGCCTGGACCACCATCCGACCGCCGACTGCGGCCAGCAGCACGAAGGCGATCCAATGGTCGAAGGCATCGACGCTGCTCGCCGCAGCCAGGCCGATGGCCCAACCGATGACCGGCGTCAGGGCCTCCACGCAGCCGAAGATCACGCCGGTGCGCAGCGCCTCGCTGAAGCGGGGGCGATCCAGCGCCGCACCCTTGCCGATGGCGGCCGCGAAGGCGTCGACCGACAGGCCAAGCGCCAGGGTCATGGTCGTGAAAGGTGTCACGCGGGCTTCTCCGGGCGGCGCGCGCGGTACCTACAGCAACTGTCGATTCACCGGAACTGAGAATGTGTTGAGAATCCAACTGCCCTCAGCCACCCGGCAGAGCCCCCGGCCGCCCGAACAGATACCCCTGCCCGAAAGCAACCCCGAGGTCCTTCATCAGCGTCGCCTGGGCCTCGGTCTCGATCTTCTCGGCCACCACCTGGGCGCCGACCGTGCGCGCCAGATCCACCATGGCGGCGATGAAACCGCGGTCGCGCTCGCTCTCGACCGCATGGGTCACATAGATGCCGTCCACCTTCACGAAATCCACGCGGAACAGGCGCAGGTAGCGGAAGGCGGCCGCCCCGGCGCCGAAATCGTCGATACAGACCGGCAGGCCGCGCCCACGCAGGGCTTCCACCGTGCGGGCGGCTTCCTCCTCATTCTCGATCTCCGCCGTCTCGGTGATCTCGACCAGCAGCCGCCCGGCGAGATCCGGGCTCGCCTCCAGCATGGCGCAAAGCTGGTCGCGGAAGGCCGGGTTCTGCAAGGACAGGCCGGACAGGTTGCAGGCGATGCGCGCCCCCGCGGCGGCGCGGGCGGCCTCGCAGGCGGTCTCCACCACCGCCCAGTCCAACGCCTCCGACAGCCCCACCGTCTCGGCCAGGGCGATGAATTCCGACGCCTGGTCATAGGGGCTGCCGGGTGTCGCGATCGGCCGTAGCAGCGCCTCATAGTGATGTGCCTTGCGGTCGGCCAGCAACACGATCGGCTGGAAGGCGAGCCGGAAGCGCCGTTCCGCGATGGTCCGCCGCAGCGCCGTGGCGCGGTCCGCGGCCGAGGACACAAATCCCGCCAGCCCGCCGGCGAAGCCCGCCTTCTCCAGCGCCGCATCCCCGCCGCGGGAAAAGGCAGACAGCGCGAAGCGCAGCGCCCGCGTGGTCTGGAGCGGCGTGAGCCCATCTCCTTCCAGCGGCACCGCCCGCGTCCCGATCCGCCCCGGCAGCCCGTGCTGGGCCAGCAGCAGCGCCACCTGCCCGGCGAGGCTCTGCACATCGGGCCCGCCTTCCGCCGGCAGCACACCGAAGCGGCCCGAGCCGAAATCAGCCGCCACCGCCCCTGCCCCGCCATGCGCGGCGAGCACCGACTGAATGCGCGCGGCCAGGTCCGCGCGCGGCGCCAGCGTCCCGCCATCCCCCTGAAGCTCGATCAGCCCGAGCGCCCCATGAGTGCCATCGCCGGTGCGCAACATCTCCTCCGCCGCGCGGGCGAGGCCCGGCCCGCCAGGCAGCGGCCCGCCCGGCAGCTCATGGGGCAGCGGCGCGAAGGTCAGGCAGAAGCGCCCGCGCCGCCCGGGCATGGCGAGGCCCGCCACGCTGAAGGCCGTCCGCCCAGCGTCGGACAGCCGGACGGCAGTCGGGCGGATGCGCCCCATCGCCGTCAGGATCTCGAGCGCCGTGCCCATGCCCGAGCGCTGCTCGCGCGCCACCAGGCAATGCACCGGCTTGCCGAGGAAGCTCTGCGCGGGGGCGCCGAAGCGGGCGGGGAAGGCGCCCTCGGCGAAGGTGATGCGGCCATCCGCATCGGTTTCGACCAGCAGCTCCGCCGCGGCAAAGGCGAAGGTCAGGAAGCGGTCCGCGGCGCTGGGGGCGGGTGGGCGAACGGTTTCCTGCATGGTCCTACCGGTGCCGAGGGTCTGTCATCCTCGCCACCGGTGCTGAAATCCGGGTTAACCGGATCATTGTCCCGCCAGCAGCGGCGGAACAACGACGTGACAAGACCTTAAGACATTGAAGGTCTGGCGCTGCGGCTTACTTCACCAGCGAGAAGCTGGTCGGCCGCAGCCCCATCACCGTCTGCTGCTTCAATGCGCCGAGGCCGGCGACCATCTTGCCGAATTCCTGCCAGTCCTTGTCATTCGCCATGGCGGTGCGGCGCGCGTCGCGATCGCCGTAGCTCTCATACAGCCAGCAGAAGACGGCCTGGTTGATCGGCCCGATCTCGGTCACCGCGAAGACCAGGAGCTGGCCGAGCAGGCGCTGCTGCACGGGCAGCCCGACTTCCTCATAGGCCTTGAGCCAGGCCGCCATCTTGCCCGGGACGAAGTCGTAGGTGCGGTGATCGACCACCATGCCGGTGCCGCCGATCTTGCGCTCGAACTTGAAGCCCTTGGCCGACTGGATGGGGGAGAAGGCGGTTGGCTTCAGAAACTTCACCTCCTGCGCCATCAGGCAGCCGGCCGAGGCCTTCTTGAAGTCGCCCCATTGCGCATCCGCCTCGCGCGCCGCGAGGCCCGCATCGCGAGTGTCGATATCGTCCCAGCCACGCATGAAGACGAAGCGGTTGATCGGCCCGACATCGGCCACGAAGGTCCCGAGCGACGGCGCGCCGAGCGTGCGCTGCGACGACGGGAAGCCGTATTTGTCGAAGGCATCCACCCAGGTCGGCTGCTTGCCGGGGTGGAACGTGTATTGACGGTGTTCGATATACATCGCGTTTCCTCTGGGAAGCGGGCGCGGCACATTCGGGCGTGCGGCGCGCGGGCGCAAGGCGGGGTCAGGGCCTGCTTGGAAATGCGCCATCCGGCGCATTTCCGTGTCCGGCACCCGATTCGACTCTCATACCGCCGAGCCCTGCTGATGACCCGCGCATCGGCAACGCGAACGTTATGGCGCACGGGGTTGGTTGGGCGGCCGCGCGCAAGACCAAGACTCTGACGCCGAGTTGGCCGAAAGGCTGGCTTCTGTCAGGCGGCGGGGAGGATTACCCCTTTGCCGTCCGTCTGCCGGTCGAACAGGCGATAGGCTTCCTCTGCCTGGTCCAGCCGCCAGCGATGGGTGAACAGCGCATCGACGTTCACGCCGCGATCGGCGACGTAGCGTGCGCACTCCGCCTGCCCGACCGTCGAGAAGGTCCAGGACCCGATCAGCGTCACTTGCCGCCGCAGCAGGTCGGGCGAGACATCGAGCGTGACGTCCCCGCCCTCCCCCACGAAGCAGGCCTTGCCCCAGGTCCGCACGCATTGCACAGCCTGTCGCCGCGCCAGCGGGTTGGACGACGCATCGAGCGAGGCATGCGCGCCCAGCCCGTGCGTCGCCTCCCGGATGGCGCCGAGCACGTCATTCGTCTCGGCGGGGTTGATCAGCAGGTCGGCACCGAACGCCGCCGCCCGCGCCAGGCGCTCCGGCGACGTGTCGAGCGCGATCACCCGCGCCCCCATCTTCGCCGCGAGCAGCATCGCCGACAGCCCGACCGGTCCCTGCCCGAACACCGCAATGGTCTGATCCCCGGTCAGCCCCAGCCGCTGCAAGGCCCCCCAAGCCGTGCCCGTCCCACAGGAGATCGCGGCACCGGTCTCGAAGGACAGGGCCTCCGGCAGTTCCACCAGCGTGCGCGCCGGGCAGACCATGTAGCGCGCATGGGCGCCGTTCCCGGTCGCGCCATAGACCTCCTTCACACCCTCGACGCAAAGCTGCATCCAGCCGGTGTTGCAGTGTGGGCAGACCCCGCAGCCGCGGTAATGGTGCTGCATCGCCCGCATGCCGACCCAGGCTTGGTTGGCGGGCACGCCCTGGCCCACGGCCACCACCACACCGCAGGGCTCATGCCCGGCGATGATCGGCCCCGAGACGGACCCAAGCCCCAACGCCGCCGTCCGCCCCGGCCCGCCCGGCGCGCGGTAGAATTTCAGGTCGCTACCGCACATGCCGGAAGCGCGGATCTCCAGCACCACCTCTCCGGGCCCCGGCGTGGGGTCCGGGAACTCCATGAGTTCGAGCTTCCGGTCACCCGTGAAGACGACACCCTTCATGCGGCGTTCCTCCTGCCTTTTCGGGCAGCGAACCACCGGGACCCGCGCCGGTCCAGCCATCACAGTCGCTGCATTGCAGCAAAACCTTGATGGACCGCCGTTGAAATTCTGCTCTAGGTCAACATTCGGAGAGCGGCCGCATGGCACGCCTTTTCCCACCGACAGGGCCAGGAGACCCGCATGGCGCAGGACAACCGACCGACCGACCCGCTGCCGAAGGTCTGGGACCCGGATAGCCGTGTGGGCGACATGCTCAAGGGCAAGCGCGGGCTGGTCGTCGGCATCGCAAACGCCGATTCCATCGCCTATGGCTGCGCGGTGAAGCTGCGCGCCTTCGGCGCCGAGCTCGCGGTCACCTACCTCAACGAGAAGTCGGAGAAATACGTCCGCCCTCTCGCCGAGGACCTCAAGGCCGAGATCATCGAGCCCCTCGACGTCGAGAAGAGCGGCGAGCTGGAGCGCGTCTTCGAGCGCATCCAGACTCAGTGGGGCGGCCTCGACTTTGTCATCCATTCGATCGCCTTCGCCCCGCGCGCCGACCTGCATGGCCGGGTCGTGGATTGCTCGGCCGAGGGCTTCGCCCAGGCGATGCACGTCTCCTGCTGGTCCTTCCTGCGCATGGCGAAGCTCGCCGAGCCGCTGATGAGCGAGGGCGGCGTGATGATCACGATGTCCTACTACGGTGCCGACAAGGTGGTCGGGAACTACAACATGATGGGCCCGGTGAAGGCCGCGCTCGAAGCCTCGGTCCGCTATGCGGCGAACGAGCTCGGCGAGAAGGGCATCCGCGTCTTCGCCGTCTCCCCCGGCCCGCTCAAGACCCGCGCCGCCAGCGGCATCGGCCATTTCGACGAGCTGGTCCAGATGGCGGTGGAGCGCACCCCGTCGCATCGCCTGGTCGACATCGCGGAGGTGGGGCGCGTGGTGTCCTTCCTCGCGGGCGGCGCATCCAGCGGCATGACCGGCGACACAATCTATGTCGACGCCGGCCTGCACAACGTGGCGTGACGGCGATGCGCGAGGCGATTTCCCCGACCGAGGCCGCGGCGCTGGTCCGCGACGGTTCCACGGTGATGATCGGTGGCTTCATGGGAGTGGGTTCGCCCCATCGCGTGATCGCCGCCCTGGTCGCCCGCGGCGCACGCGACCTGACGGTGATCGGCAATGATGCCGGCCGCCCCGGTCACGGCATCGGCGCGCTGATCGACGGCGGCTGCGTGACCCGCTGCATCGCGAGCCATATCGGGCTGAACCCGAACCTGCAGAAGAAGATGATCGCCGGCGAGATCGTGGTGGAGCTGGTGCCGCAGGGCACGCTCGCAGAACGCATCCGCGCCGGCGGCGCGGGCCTCGGCGGCGTGCTGACGCCGACCGGGGTCGGCACCGTCGTCGCCGAGGGCAAGCAGCTTCTGAACATCGATGGCCGCGACTACCTGCTCGAAAAGCCGCTGCGCGCCGACTACGCCCTGCTCCACTGCTACGAGGCCGATTACTATGCGAACCTCAGCTACCGGCTGACCGCGCGCAACTTCAACCCGGTCATGGCCATGGCGGCTGACATGGTCATCGCCGAACCGGATGAGATCGTCCCGATCGGGCTGATCCCGCCCGACCATGTCTGCACACCCGGCATCATCGTCACGCATCTCGTCGAAAGGCCGCACTGAGATGGACGCGAAGGAGCTCATCGCCCGCCGCGTGGCGCAGGAACTGCGCAACAACACGCTGGTCAATCTCGGCATCGGGCTGCCGACCATGGTCTCGGCCTATGTGCCCGCCGGCATGGTCGTTGCCTTCCAGAGCGAGAACGGCATCATCGGCTTCGGCGCCCATCCGCCGGAGGGGATGGAAGATCCCAACCTGACGGACGCCGGCGGCGGCTTCATCTCCGCGCTGCCCGGCGCCTATGCCTTCGACAGCGCGACGTCCTTCGCGCTGATCCGTGGCGGGCATCTTGACATGACGGTGCTGGGCGGGCTGGAAGTCGATGCCAAGGGGCGGCTCGCCAATTGGATGGTGCCGGGCAAGATGATCGCCGGCATGGGTGGGGCGATGGATCTCGTCGCTGGGGCGAAGCGTGTCATCGTCGCCATGCAGCATGCCGCCAAGGGCCAGGCCAAGATCGTGCCGGAACTGACCCTGCCGCCCACCGCGGCGCGGCCCGCCAGCCTGATCGTTACCGACCTTGCGGTGATCGAGCCGACCCATGACGGCCTGATGCTGCGCGAGCGCGCGCCCGACGTGACGGTGGCCGACATCCTCGCGGCCACCACCGCGCCGCTGATCATTCCCGAAACCGTCCCGGAGATGCGCCTGTGACCATCACCGCCCCTGCCCTGGTGGGCCGCGCCTGGTCCGACATCAAGGTCGGCGAGAGCGCGAGCGTGACCCGCGTCTGCACGCCGAACGACCTGATCGTGTTTGCCCATGCCTCGGGCAACTTCAACCCCGTGCATCTGCCCGGCGAGTCCGAGCAGGAAACCGGCCACGCGCCCGTGGCGCCGGCGATGTGGTGCGGCTCGCTCTTCTCGGCCGTGTTCGGCAACAAGCTGCCGGGGCCGGGCGCGACCTACCGCTACCAGGACCTGCGCTTCCACGCCCGTGTCGAGATTGGCGACGCGGTGATCGCGACCGTGACGGTACGGGAAAAGCTGCCCGGCAACCTGCTGGTCATGGATTGCCGGCTCGAGAAGGAGAACGGCACCCTGGTCTGCACCGGCATGGCGGAGGTCTGCGCGCCGGCGGTCAGCATCCACACCGATGGCGTCAGCATCCCTGAACTCACGCTGGTCAAGCGCGGCAAGTTCTCGCGCCTGCTGGACGCCTGCCGCGGCATCCCGCCCATGCCGACCGCCGTCGCGGCGCCGACCGACGAGAATTCCCTCGGCGGCGCTTGGGAAGCGACGAAGGAGGGGCTGATCGAGCCCATCCTGGTCGGCCCGGAAGCCACGATCCGGGAGGAGGCGGCGAAGCTCGGCTGGGATCTCGCCGGCGTGCGCATCGAACCCGTCAGCACCGCCCACGACGCGCCCGCGCGCTGTGTCTCCTTGGTCCATGAAGGCCGGGCCGAGGCCGTCATGAAGGGCAACATCCACTCCGATGAGGTGCTGCGCCATGTCACCAAGTCGGATGGCGGCCTGCGCGCCGGGCGGCGCATCAGCCATGTCTTCGTGCTCGACATCCCTGGCCATGAGGGCCTGATGCTGATCACCGACGCGGCGATCAACATCCTGCCCGACCTGATGACGAAGGCCGATATCGTGCAGAACGCGATCGACCTCGCCCAGGCGATCGGCCTGAAGCAGCCGCGCGTCGGCGTGCTCTCGGCGGTCGAGACGATCAACCCCGCCATTCCGTCTACGCTCGATGCCGCGGTGCTCGCCAAGATGGCCGATCGCGGGCAGATCAAGGGCGGGCTGGTGGATGGGCCGCTCGCCATGGACAACGCGGTGGACCTCGAAGCCGCGCGCACCAAGGGCATCCATTCCACCGTCGCCGGCCGCGCCGATGTGCTGGTCGCCCCGAACCTCGAAGCGGGGAACATGCTGGCGAAGCAGCTGGTGTTTCTTTCCCAGGCGGATACGGGCGGGCTCGTCGTGGGCGCGAAGGTGCCCGTGATGCTGACCTCGCGCGCGGATGACGAGCATGCGCGGCTGATGTCGGCCGCACTCGCCGTGCTCTACGGCCATTGGCGCCGCACGGGCACCTGCCTGGTGCCGGAGCTCGGCTGATGGACGCGAACGCCCCCCTGACCGACGCCATCCTCGTCCTCAACGCCGGCTCCTCCTCGATCAAGTTCGAGCTCTTCAAGGTCGTGGAAGATCACGCCGAGACGCGCCTCGATGGGCAGATGGAAGGCATCGGTGCCTCGCCGCACCTGATCGCGCGCGACGCGCGGCGCCAGGTGCTCGCCGACCAGCGCTGGTCCGGCCCGGATGTCGCCGACCACGTCACCGCCCTGGCGCGCATCATGGACGGCATCGAGCCCGGCATCGCTGGCCGCCGGATCATCGCGGTGGGCCATCGCGTGGTGCATGGCGGGCCGGACCTCGCCGAGCCGATGCTGGTGAACGATGCGGCGATGGACACGCTCGGCAAGCTGATCCCGCTCGCGCCGCTGCACCAGCCGCACAACATCGCCGGCATCATTGCGGCGTCCAACCGCTTCCCCGGCGTGCCGCAGATCGCCTGCTTCGACACCGCCTTCCACCGCGCCCATGCCTGGGAGGCCGACACCTTCGCCCTGCCGCCCGAATATTACGAGCGCGGCATCCGCCGCTACGGCTTCCACGGCCTGTCCTACGAATACATCTCGGACATGCTGGCCCGTGAGGAACCGGCCCTTGCCGCCGGGCGCGTGGTCGTCGCGCATCTCGGCAACGGGTCCTCGCTCTGCGCCATCCACAAGGGGCGCAGCGTGGACAGCACCATGGGGTTCACCGCGCTCGACGGCGTGCCGATGGGCACGCGCTGCGGGCAGATCGACCCCGGCGTGCTGCTGCACCTGATGCTGACCGAGAAGATGGACGCCGCCGACCTGACCGGCCTGCTCTACGGCAATGCTGGGCTCAAGGGCATGTCCGGCATCAGCCAGGACGTCCGCGACCTGGAGAAGAGCGCGGATCCCCGCGCCGCCCAGGCGCTGACCTACTACGCCTGGCGCGTGCGGCGGGAAATCGGGGCGCTCGCGGCCGCCTTGGGCGGCATCGACGCCCTGGTCTTCACCGCCGGCATCGGGGAGAATGCGCGCAACCTCCGGGCGAAGATCTGCGAGGGTCTCGGCCACCTCGGCATCACGATCGATGCGGAAGCGAACCAGGCCAATGCCCACGAGATCGCGGCCCCCGGCAGCGCCACCCGCGTGCTCGTCCGCGCGACCGATGAGGAGGCGATGATCGCGCGACACGTGCTGGGTGTGTTGCATCGCAGCAAATCTGCTTGAACCGGGCGCCGGGCGGGACCACAAGGGACAGATCAAGGGAACGCACGACATGCCGAACACGCCTCTCCTCCCGACCCGGGAGGTCTTGGACAAGGCCAGCGAGACCGCGACGCGGATCCTCGATCAGGTCCGAGGCCTGGCGGAGGTGATGGCCCGTGACGCCGCCGCGCTCATCCCCGGGCCCAATCCGGACACGGCGACGGCGATGCGGGCAGCGCAGGCCGCGCTGGCCCGCACCCCGGCGACCCTGATGCAGGATGTGCGCGCCTATGCCGTGGATTCCGCCCAGCGCTGGCTGCTGTTCTGGGACGTGATGCGCGAGGCCGGCAACAACTTCGTCGAGCATGAAAAGGCCGGCTGTCCGCCCGTGCTCTTCTTCGACTACGAGACGGTGGTCGATGGCCGCACCCTGCCTCGGCCGGTGAACTACGCGCTGGTGCGCATCACCCCGCCCGCGGCATTCGTGGCGACCGATCCCAAGCTCCGACCCTTCGTCATCATCGATCCGCGCGCCGGCCACGGCGCGGGGATCGGCGGCTTCAAGTCCGACAGCCAGGTCGGCGTGGCGCTGCGCCGCGGCCATCCGGTCTATTTCGTCGTCTTCTACCGTGAGCCCGAGAAGGATCAGACGATCCTCGACGTGACCGCGGCCGAGGCCACCTTCCTCGCCCGCATCCGCGACGATCATCCGGATGCGCCGAAGCCCGTCGTCATCGGCAACTGCCAGGGCGGCTGGGCCACCATGATGCTCGGCGCCTCGGCCCCGGATGCGGTCGGCGCGCTGGTGCTTAACGGCGCCCCGCTGTCCTACTGGGCCGGCGAGAAGGGCAAGAACCCGATGCGCTACCTGGGCGGGCTCGCTGGGGGCGGCTGGCCGGCCTCGATGATGGCCGACCTCGGCAACGGCAAATTCGACGGCGCCTCGCTGGTCAGCAATTTCGAAAGCCTGTCGCCGGGCAATACCTGGTTCCGCAAGTACTACGACCTCTATGCCAAGGTCGATACCGAGGAAAAGCGCTTCCTGGAATTCGAGCGCTGGTGGGGCGGCTACTTCCTGATGACGCGCGACGAGATCCGCTGGATCGTCGACAACCTGTTCATCGGCAACCGCTTCTCGACCGGCCAGATCTCGTCCGGCGGCGGCGAGACCTTCAACATGCGCGAGGTGAAGGCCCCGGTCATCGTCTTCGCCTCCTCGGGCGACAACATCACCCCGGTGGGCCAGGCGCTGCGCTGGATCGCGGACGTCTATCGCGACGAGCAGGAGATCAAGAACCTCGGCCAGACCATCGTCTACCTGCTGCACGACCAGATCGGCCATCTCGGCATCTTCGTCTCCGGCGCCATCGCCAAGAAGGAGCACAGCGAGATCGCCACGACCCTCGAGATGATCGAGGCCGTCGCGCCGGGCCTGTATGAGATGAAGATCACCGGCCATGAGGGCACGGGTGCGAACGAGGAATGGCAGGTCGAGCTCGTCGAGCGGAAGATCGCCGACATCCGCACCCTCTCCGGCGAGGCGGTCAACGAGGCGTTCCCCGCGGTCGCCAAGATCTCGGAGATGAACCAGAACCTCTATGACGTGCTGGTCTCCCCGATCGTTCGCCAGTTCGCGACCGAGGCGGGGGCCGAGGCGCGCCGCCAGGCGAACCCGATGCGCACGCGTCGCTACATGTTCAGCGACATGAACCCCTTCATGATGCCGATCCGTGCCATGGCCAAGATGGCGCGCGACCACCGCGCCCCGGCCGAGAAGGACAACCCCTTCCTGGCGCTGGAGACGGCCTGGGCGGATCGCGTGGAGCACGCCATCGACCGTTGGCGCGACGCCCGCGATGCGATGAGCGAGATCGCCTTCCACGCCATCTACGGCAACCTCGCCGCCGCCGGCGTGATGGGCGACGACAGCGCCGAGGAGGCCGAGGTGGCCCGCCGCTCGCTCGCCATCGAGCCGGCCCAGCTCAACGAAGCCCGCGCCAAGGTCGCCGAGGGCGGCTATGCCGAGGCGGTGATCCGCATGATGATCCTGCTCGCCGATGCGCGCGGCGGCGTCCGGCGCACGCGCCTCGCACGGTCCAACACGTTGCTGACGACCGAGGCGCCTTTTGCGGGCATGAGCCCCTCCGCCCGACAGGCCATCATCCGCGAGCAGACCGTCATCGTCACTCTGCTGCGCCAGGATGCCTTGTCGGCCCTGCCGAAATTGCTGAAGACGGCGGCGGAACGGCGCAAGGCGCTGGCGGCGGTCGAGCATGTCGCGGGTCCCGAGGACGAGCTCGGCGACAAGGCGCGCGAGATGCTGACGGCGCTGCGCGATGTGCTCGGGCTCACACCCAAGCCCGCGGTTGCCTGAAACGGCCACGGCCGGGGGCTCCCAATCACGGTGGCGCGCGGTCTAGGATGGCACGCCACTGTCGAAGGGTCCCATGGCCGCATCGGCTGCGACCGGAAGTGATTTCCTGGACCTTGCGCTTGGTGGGGGCGATCCCTTCGCAGCCCTGCAGCAGGCCGAGGCCTACCTGCTGCGCCGCCGTGCCGGCGCCCCTGAGATGGTCGATGCGGTGACCCAGGCGCTGCACGCCGCGACCGGATCGTCGGGCGCGCCGCCCTGCGCAGCCCGTGCCGGAGCTGCCGTTGCCGCAGCGGTCGAAGCGCATGGCGCGGGTTTCCCACCCGGCGAAGAGCCTGCCTATCACGGCCGGCACCATCAGGCCGAGGCGACGATTGCCATGGGCTGGCTTGCCGGCGCGGCGCGGCGGCTGGGGCTGCTGACGCCCGAGGAGGCGGCGCTCGGCGTCGTCGCCATGGCCGGGCATGACCTGCTGCATGACGGGCGCGTCTATGCCGATCGCGGGGTGCTGGAGGAGCGATCGGCCGAGGCGGTCGCCGCTCTCGCCGCGGCAGAGGGGCTCGATGAGGCGCGCATCAGGACGCTGCGCCGCGTCATCCTCGCCACCACTTGGCCCTGGGAGGATGACGAAGCATCCGACCTGCTCTGCCATCTGGCGCGGGAGGCCGATCTGTTCGGCAGCAGCCTGCCCACGCTGGGGCCGTTGCTGAGTCAGAAGCTCGCCCATGAATTCGCCGTCTGCGGTCTGGTGGGCGCGGAGGGCGTGGCGAGCCATGCCGCCCGCGTCGGGCTCATGCGCATGATGGGGCCGGCTACCCTCCCGGCGCAGGCGCTCGGCCTCGATGCCCTGCGCGCGACACAGCTCGCTGCCTATGCCGGGGTGGCGCGCCGGCTCGGCCTGAAGGAAGCCTCGGCCGAGGCCGGCGCCGTGGCGCTGGACTCCATGGACCCGGCCGATGCCGAAGCCCTGCTGGCCTGGGCCGGAACGGCGAAATGAGGCTCCGCCCGCGCCTCAACTTCACCATCACCATCCTGACCGCCTTCAGCATTGTCTTCCTGGTGGCAGGCATGGCGGTCGTGACGGCCTTCCGGCAGGCTGGGTCGCGCGCGGCGGAGGAGACGGCGGCGCGGCACCTCGGCGCGGCCGCAGCCACGACGGCGGCGAGCGCGCGCGGCATGATCCATCCGCTGCTGGGTCACGCCGCGGTCCTGGCGCGCATGCCGATGGGCCGGGATGCGGTGCTCGACCCGGCGCTTGCCGTGTTGCTGGCCGAGCCCCCGGTGATCGCGGTCTCGGCCGTGCTGCCGGATGGCACGCTGGAGCAGGTGCTGCGGCTTTCGGCCCTGCCCGAGGCCGCGATCCCGCGCTCGGTGCCGGCGGGCGCGGGCTTCGCCCTGCGCCGCGTCCCTGCCCCGCAGGCGGCATCGGAGAGCTGGACCTTCCTGGACGCCGAAGGTGCCGTGCTCGGCGATGCCACGGCGCCGCACCGGGGTAGCGATCCGCGACGCCTGTCCTGGGTGCTGCAGGCGCGCGAACCGGGCGTGCATATTTCGACTCTCTATGAACTGCCCCTCGTCGGCCGGCCCGGGCTGACGGTGGGCAATGCCCTGCCCGGCGGCGGCGCGATCGGGCTCGACATGGCGCTCGCCGATCTTGGTGGCTTCCTGACCGGGCAGCGGGTGAGCCAGCACGGTGAGACGGTGCTCTTCACCGAGGATGGCGTGCTGCTCGGTCATCCCGACCCGAGCAAGGCCCTGCTGCCGGGCGGTGGCTGGACGACGCTCGCACGCAGCGACGACGTGGCGCTGGAGGCGCTGTGGCGCGCCTATGCCGAAGGCCGGCTGCGTCCCGGCGAGACGCAGCGCTTGCCGATCAACGGCCAGCCCTATCTGGTCCACCTCGCCATGGTCGGGGATTTCGTCGAACCCCGCGTGCTGGTCGGCGTCACCGCGCCGCTCGACGACTTCACCGCGGGGATCGAGGCCGGCATCCGCAACGGCACGCTGATGGCGCTCGCCGCGCTGGTGCTGGGGCTGGGCGGGCTGGGAGTGGTGGCGTGGCGCGTCGCCCGGCCGCTGGGCGTGCTGACGCGGGAGGCGGAGGCAATCCGGCGGCTCGATCTCGCCCAGCCGCTGCGCCTCGAATCCCACATCACCGAGGTGGAGCGGCTGGCGGATGCCATGCGTGGCATGAAGTCCGCGCTGCGCCTGTTCAGCGTCTATGTGCCGCGCGACCTGGTGCGCAAGCTGATGGCCGAGGGCGCGGAGGCGGAACTCGGCGGCGAGCGCCGGCGGCTGACGGTGATGTTCAGCGACGTGCAGGGCTTCACTACGATCGCCGAGCGCATGGACCCGGAGGCGCTGATGCAGATCACCTCCACCTATTTCCAGGCGCTCACCGAGGAACTGCTGGCGAACCAGGCGACCATCGACAAGTATATCGGCGATGCGGTGATGGCGATCTGGAACGCGCCGAAGCGCGACCTCGCCCATGCGCTGCACGGCTGCCGCGCGGCGCTGGAGGCCCGCGCCCTGACGCGGCGGCTGGAGGAGGAGTTCGAAGCGCGCGGCTGGCCCCGGCTGCACACGCGCTTCGGCGTGCATAGCGGCGAAGCGGTGGTCGGCAATGTCGGGTCCTCGGACCGCATGTCCTACACGGCGATAGGATCCATGGTGAACATCGCCTCGCGGCTCGAAGGCATGAACAAGATGTACGGCACCTCGATCCTGGTGTCGGAGCAGACGCGCATCGGTGCGGGCAGCGGCTTCGTCTTCCGCCCGGTCGACTTGGTGCTGCCCAAGGGCGCGCAGGACCCGATCGAGGTGCATGAGCTGCTCGGCCTGGCCCATGCGCAGGATGCGACGGAGTTGGCGCTGCTCGCCGATTCCGCTGTGCTGCGGTGCCTGCCGGCCTGGGAGGAGGCGGTGCTGCAATGGCGCGGCGGGCAGTTCGCCCGCGCCATGGAAGCGCTGCGCGAGGCCGGCGATCCGGCGCGCGATCCGCTGGTGGCCGCCTATGCGGGACGGCTGGCGCGCTATCCTGATGGTCCGCCAGCCGGCTGGTCGCCGGTCACGCGGCTCGACAGCAAATAGGATCGCCCGATCATGGCCGAGGGAAACCGCAAGCGGATCAAGCTGGCGCTGCAGGGCGGCGGGTCGCATGGCGCCTTCACCTGGGGCGTGCTCGACCGTCTGCTGGCCGATGAGCGGTTGGAGATCGAGGCCGTGGTCGGCACCAGCGCCGGGGCGATGAACGCCGCAGTGCTGGTCGACGGGCTGATCGCCGGCGGGGCGGCGGAGGCGCGGCGGCGGCTTGACCGCTTCTGGGACGGGATCGGCGAGATGGCCCAGGGCTCGCCGATCCAGCCCACGCCTCTCGACCTGATGCTGAGCCCGGGCAACATGGATTTCTCGCCGCTGTGGCGCGTGGCGGATGTGCTGATGCGGCAGTTCTCGCCCTATGAGCTGAACCCGACCAATGCCAATCCGCTGCGCGAACATCTCGATGCGCTGGTGGATTTCACGCGGCTGCGCGATGCGCCGGGCCCGGCGCTCTATGTCTGCGCGACCAATGTGCTGACCGGCCGGCTACGCGTCTTCGAACGCAAGGAGATGAGCGCCGCGGCGGTCATGGCGTCATCCTGCCTGCCGCTGCTGCATCATGCGGTCGAGGTGGACGGACAGCACTACTGGGATGGCGGCTATTGCGGCAATCCGCCGATCTTCCCGCTGATCTACATGGGCGGCGCGCCGGACATCCTGATCGTGCAGCTCAATCCCATCAACATCCCCGAGGTGCCGCACGACATCCGCGCCATCGTCGACCGGATGAACACGCTGGCCTTCAATTCGTCGCTGATGCGGGAGATGCGGATGATCCGCTTCGTGACGGATCTGATCGACCAGGGGCAATTGCCGCCGGGCAAGCATCTGCGCTGCTTCATCCATACGGTGGATGCCGAGGAGGAGCTGGCGGTGCTGAACGCCAGTTCGAAGCTGAATGCGAGCAGCGGTTTCCTGCGGCATCTGCGCGCGCTGGGCGTCGCAAAGGCGGAGGCGTTCCTCGACGCGCATTTCGACGCGATCGGGAAGGCATCCTCGACGGACGTGGTCGCGAAGTTCCTTTAGTACGTTGCCTGAGTCGCGGCGATGCGGGCGGTTGCCCCGCCACGCGCCGCGGCGACAGCACGGGCGACGGCATCGACATACTCCTCGGCAACCTCCCGATGGATCGGGTTGAGGTGAAGGTGCACGCCGTCCGGTTCCTGCTGCCGGCCGACCAGCCACCCCTCCGCGTCCAGCGCGGCGGCGACCTTGCCGATGTCGAGCGCCGGATCCGTCGCACGCCAGACGAAAATTCCCAGGTCGCTCGGTTCCAGGATCGCCAAGCCGGGAATGGCAGCGATGCCGGTCGTCATGATGGACTTCGCCTCCATGATCAGGCTTGCGCAGCGCAGATAGCCTTCGTCACCCAGGTGATTCATCGTCGCCCAAGCCGCGGCGACCGCGCCGCCGGGACGCGTGCCCTGCGTCGTGTAGGCCGCGTAGGGACCGCGCTGCCAGGCGCGGCTTTCGAACCTATGCCATTCGCGATCCGCGGCATCCGAGACCAGCAGCAGCGATGCGCCCTTCGGCGCCATGCCGTGCTTGTGGATATCCGCGGAGAGTGAGGTGACGCCCGGCACCGACAGGTCGAAGTCCGGGATGGGATGCCCCAACCGACGCACATAGGGCGCAAGGAAGCCACCCACACAGGCATCCACATGCATCCAGATGCCACGCGATGCGGCGAGCGCGGCTAGGTCGCCGATGGAATCGAAAGTGCCGAAGGGGTAGTTCGGTGCGGAACCGACCAGGGCGACGGTATTGCCATCCATGCGTGCCGCCATGGCAGCGACATCGGCGCGCAGATCCGGGCCGACCGGCACGCGGCGGGATTCGAGGCCCAGCGCCTCGGC
Source organism: Roseomonas alba (assembly GCF_019430885.1). Lineage (GTDB taxonomy): Bacteria > Pseudomonadota > Alphaproteobacteria > Acetobacterales > Acetobacteraceae > Neoroseomonas > Neoroseomonas alba. The sequence goes on from NZ_JAHYBZ010000002.1 coordinate 615,999, forward strand.
CGCCCGGTCGAAGGTCAGGTGCGCCGTATCCGGCAGCACGATGTTGGGCTGCGAGATGCCGCGTGCCGCGCGCGCCTTGTTCCGCGCCGCCATCATGGCCAGGAAGATGCTCTCCGACCCGCCCGAGGTGAAGGTGCCGCCAGCCCTTTCGCCGCCGCCCAACAGCGACAGCGCCATGGCGATGACCTCGTCCTCCAGGGATTTCAGCGAGGGATAGGCGCGCTGGCCGAGATTGTTCTCGGTCCAATAGGCGCGATAGGCCTCCTGCTGGACGCGCTCGAGTTCCTCGTCGAGCCAGTAGAAGTAGACGGCAAGCCGCCCCCGCCGCCAGTCACGGTCGCCGGCCTTGCGAGCGGCGAGTTCACCCAGGATCTCGTCGCGCGGGCGGCCGGTGGCGGGGATATTCGTCATGGCGTCTCCTTCGCGGCGCCCCGCAACAGGGCGAGCACCTCGGCGTCGGTGAGCTGGTGGAAGTCGTCATAGCAGCCGCCGATGCCGCGAGGGATCGGCAAGACCTCGGCACAAAGGATACGGTCGCATTCGCCAGTCAGATCGTCGATGGCGTCTGGCGGTGCCAGCGGCACGGCGAGGATGAGCGGCGCGGCACCCTGCGCGCGCAGCGACCGCAGCGCCGCGCGGGCCGAAATGCCGGTGGCTAGGCCGTCATCGACCAAGATCGCGGCACGGCCACGCGGATCGGGGCGTTCCAGCCCTGCGACGTAGACCGCGCGGCGACGGGCCAGTTCCTTCGCCTCGCGATCCCGGACGGCCGCAATGTCTGCTGGTGACAGGCCGCACTGCGCCACGATGTCGTCGTTCAGGACGGGAGTGTCGGACCCTTCGGACAAGGCCCCGAAGCCGAGTTCCGGTTCCCACGGCACACCGAGCTTGCGCACCAGGAAAGGCAGCAGCGGGACATGCAGTCCTTCCGCGACAGGTGCCGCGACGGCGAGCCCGCCGCGCAGCAGGCCATAGACCAGCGGGGCGGTCAGCCCCAGCGGGCGGAGCAGCGGCAACAGGCGCTGCCCCGCATCCTGGCGGTCACGGAACAGCGCCCGCCGTCGCATCACCGCAACGAGGCGTTGATCCGTTCCAATGCCTCGACCCCCGGGCAGAGTTCCGCATCGCCGAGCGCATTCAGCGCCTGCGGGACGGTGCCGAGATTCTCGTGCAACGGCGTGGCTTCGGCCTCGACGTAGATCAGGCCGGTGACGATCTCGCCGGCACTCTTGCCTTCCATCAGCGCGTGCAGGGCCGAGGAACGGTCTGTCGCGTCATGCCCCTCATGCAGCTTGCGCAGGCGGAGGATCGAGCCGTCATGCTGGACGACCTCGGTCAGTGTGCCGGGGGCGTAGGAGGCGGTGATCTCCTCTCGCGGTAGCATCACATCGAGGCGGTTCAGCGCGTCATTGTGCTCGCGCACATAATCGTAGGATTTCGTGCTGCCGGGATGGTTGTTGAAGGCGACGCAGGGGCTGATGACGTCGATGAAGGCGGCGCCGTCATGCAGCAGTGCGGCCTCGATCAGCGGCACGAGCTGGTCCTTGTCGCCCGAGAAGGAGCGCGCGACAAAGGAGGCGCCGAGCTGCACCGCGATGGCCGCCAGGTCGATCGGCTGGTCGGTGTTGACCGTGCCCTTCTTCGCTACCGAGCCCTTGTCCGAGGTCGCTGAGAACTGCCCCTTGGTCAGCCCGTACACGCCGTTGTTCTCGACGATATAGGTCATGTTGACCCCGCGCCGGATGGAATGCGCGAACTGGCCGAAGCCGATCGACGCGCTGTCTCCGTCACCGGAGACGCCGAGATAGATCAGGTCCCGGTTCGCCAGATACGCGCCCGTCAGCACGGATGGCATGCGCCCATGCACGGAATTGAAGCCGTGTGCGGCGCCGAGGAAGTAGGTCGGCGTCTTGGACGAACACCCGATGCCCGACAGCTTCGCGACCCGGTGCGGCGGCAGAGACAGGTTGAAGCAGGCCTGGATGATCGCCGCGCTGATCGAATCATGCCCGCAGCCGGCGCAGAGAGTACTGATCGCGCCCTCATAGTCGCGCCGCGTCAGGCCGATCGCATTGGTCGGCAGCTTCGGATGATGGAGCTTCGGCTTCGGCAGGTAGCTCATGGCGTGGCCTTGCGGAAGGGCAGGACATTGGCCGCGGACGCCCGGTCGGCGACGGCGGACTGGATGAAGCGCGCGGTGATCGGCGTGCCGTCGTAATGCAGCACCGGCACCAGCTTCGCCGGGTCGATCTCCTCCTCATTCACCAGGAGGGTGCGGAGCTGCGCGTCGCGGTTCTGTTCTACCACGAAGACGCGTTCATGCGCGGCAACGAAGTCGGCGACGTCCTGGTGGAAGGGGAAGGCGCGGATGCGCATGGCGTCGAGATGGACGCCCTGGGCTTCCAACGCGGCCAGCGCCTCGGACATGGCCGCCGAGGTCGAGCCATAGAAGATCACGCCGTCCCGCGCCTTCTCTTTGGCCGGGATGGTGACCGGACGCGGCACCAGGGACTTGGCCGTGTGGAACTTCTTCAGCAGCCGCTGCATGTTGTCGACGTAAGGCGCGCCATCCTCGGTGTAGCGCGCATAGCGGTCGCGCGATGTGCCGCGGGTGAAGAAGGACCCCTTCTCCGGGTGCGTGCCCGGCCAGGTGCGATAGGGAATGCCATCCCCATCGACATCGAGGTAGCGGCCGAAGGTCTTCGCCGCATCCAGACCCTCGGCATCCAGCACCTTGCCGCGATCCATCTTGCGCGCGGGGTCCCAGGCGAAGGGCTCGCAGAGCCAATCGTTCATGCCGATGTCGAGATCGAGCATGACGAAGATCGGCGTCTGCAGCCGGTCCGCCAGGTCGAAGGCATCCGCGCCGAAGGTGAAGCACTCGCCGGGGTCCTGCGGCAGCAGCATCACATGCTTGGTGTCGCCATGGCTGGCATAGGCGGCCGAGAGCAGGTCGGATTGCTGGGTACGCGTCGGCATGCCCGTGGAAGGCCCTGCGCGCTGCACGTCGAACAGCACGGCCGGGATCTCGGCGAAATAGGCGAGGCCCAGGAATTCCTGCATCAGCGACACGCCGGGCCCCGACGTCGCGGTGAAGGCCCGCGCCCCGTTCCAGGCCGCGCCCACCACCATGCCGATGGAGGCAAGCTCATCTTCCGCCTGTACGATGGCGTAGCGCTTGGCCCCCGTCTCCGGGTCCTTGCGCAGTCGCGTGCAGTGCTTTTCGAAGGCCTCGGCCAGCGAGGTGGAGGGCGTGATCGGATACCAGGCGCAAACCGTGGCCCCGCCATAGACCGCGCCCAGCCCCGCTGCGTTGTTGCCGTCGGTGAAGATGCGGTTACCCACGGCGTCCGCACGCTTCAGCCGCAGCCCGATCGGGCAGGCAAGGTTCTGCATCGCCCAGTCGCGGCCCATCTCCAGCGCGGCGAAGTTGGCCGGGACCAGCTTCTCCTTGCCCTTGAACTGCGCGGCGATGGCACCCTTCACCGCCTCGACATCCATGTCCAGCAGCGCCGAGAGCGCGCCAAGATAGACGATGTTCTTGAACAGCTGCCGCTGGCGCGGATCAGAATAGGCGGCGTTGGTGATCTCGGTCAGCGGGCAGCCGATCACCGTGATGTCGTCGCGGAACTTCGACTTCGGCATGGGCCGCGTCGAATCGTAGAACAGGTAGCCGCCGGGCTCGATCTCGGCGACGTCGCGGTCCCAGGTCTGCGGGTTCATCGCGACCATCATGTCCACGCCGCCGCGCCGACCCATATGGCCGGCCTCGGAGACGCGGACCTCGAACCAGGTCGGCAGCCCCTGGATGTTCGAGGGGAAGATGTTGCGCGAGGCGATCGGCACGCCCATGCGCAGGATGGATTTCGCGAAGAGCCCGTTGGCGGAAGCGGAACCGGACCCGTTGACGTTGGCGAACTTGACGACGAAGTCGTTCGTCGCGACTAGCGGCTGTGGCATGCGTGCGCCTTCGGCTTCGCGGTCTCGAGCAGGAACTTCTGCATGTCCCAGGCACCGGTCGGGCAGCGCTCGGCGCACATGCCGCAGTGCAGGCAGACGTCCTCGTCCTTGACCATGACACGGCCCGTCTTCAGGCCATCCTCGACATAGAGATCCTGGTAGGTGTTCACCGCCGGGGCCTTGAGCCGCGTGCGGAGCTCCTCCTCCTCGCCATTCTCGGTGAAGGTGATGCAGTCGGTCGGGCAGATGTCCACGCAGGCATCGCATTCGATGCAGAGCTTGGCGGTGAAGACCGTCTGCACGTCGCAGTTCAGGCAGCGTTGCGTCTCGAGATAGGCCATCTCCCGGTCGAAGCCGAGTTCGACTTCCGCCGTGATGTCGCGCAGCGCCTTCTCGGCGGGCAGATGCGGCACCTTGTAGCGCAGGTCGAGCGAGACCTCGTTGTCATAGGCCCATTCGTGGATGCCCATCTTCTGGCTGGCGAGATGGACATCGGGCGGCGGTCGGTTGCGGACATCCTCGCCCTTGCAGAACAGGTCGATCGACACCGCGGCCTGGTGGCCATGCGCGACCGCCCAGATGATGTTCTTCGGGCCGAAGGCGGCATCGCCGCCGAAGAAGACCTGCGGCAGGGTCGATTGCAGCGTCGCCTCGTCCAGCTTCGGCAGGCCCCAGCGGTCGAATTCGAGGCCGGCGTCGCGCTCGATCCAGGGGAAGGCGTTCTCCTGGCCGATGGCGACCAGCACCTCATCCGCCTCGATGGTCACATCGGGCTCGCCGGTCGGCTTCAGGCTGCGCCGGCCCTTCTCGTCGTACTGCGCGGCGACCTTCTCGAAGACCATGCCGGTCAGGCGGCCGTTGTCGTGCAGCACTTCCTTGGGCACCAGGAAGTTCAGGATGGGGATGCCCTCCCCCATCGCGTCTTCCTTCTCCCACGGGCTCGCCTTCATTTCCTCGAAGCCGGAGCGGACGACGACCTTCACCTCCTCGCCGCCGAGACGGCGGGCGGAGCGGCAGCAATCCATCGCGGTATTGCCGCCGCCGAGCACGATCACGCGCTTGCCGATCGACGTCACATGGCCGAAGGAGACCGAGGCCAGCCAGTCGATGCCGAGATGGATATGCGCCGCGGCATCATTGCGGCCCGGCACGTCCAGCTCGCGCCCGCGGGGGGCGCCGGATCCGACGAAGACGGCGTCATAGCCCTCGGCCAACAGGCCCTTCAGGCTGTCGACGCGGCGGTTCATGTGGCTGACCACACCGCCACGGTCGAGCGCGTAGCCGCATTCCTCGTCGATCACCTCCTCGGGCAGGCGGAAGCGCGGGATCTGCTGGCGGATGAAGCCGCCGGGCTTCGCTTCGCCATCGAAGACGTGGATCTCGTAGCCAAGCGGCGCGAGGTCGCGCGCGACGGTCATGCTGGCCGGGCCGGCGCCGATGCAGGCGATGCGCTTGCCGTTCCGCTCGGTCGGGATAGGCGGCATGCGATGCGCCACCTCGCCCTTGTTGTCGGCGGCGACGCGCTTCAGGCGGCAGATCGCGACGGGTTCTTCCTCGACCCGGCCACGCCGGCAGGCGGGCTCGCAAGGGCGGTCGCAGGTGCGGCCGAGAATCCCCGGGAAGACGTTGGAATGCCAATTGACCATATAGGCGTCGGCATACCGCCCCGCCGCGATCATCCGGATGTACTCCGGCACGGGCGTATGGGCCGGGCAGGCCCATTGGCAGTCGACGACCTTGTGGAAATGGTCGGGGTTGGTGATGTCGGTCGGCTTCATGCGCGCCCTCCCCGCAGAGATGGTTGCGCCAAGGCATAATGCCAACGGATCAGGCTGCGACGGCGCGATGGCTGCCGCGCGAGCGCGATGGTCATATCCGGTTCGTCCACTCCCTACCGCGTCACGCGGCTTGGGATTGACCTTGCCCCAAGGTCGTGGCCTCGGCAACGTGCAGATTCGTGCTGCGCCGCAGCGTCACACGGTGAGGAAGACGGTCTCGCCCTCTCCCTGCAGGCGGATATCGAGCCGCCATTCCCCCTGCCCGGTTGGCTTCGCGATCAGCGTGCCACGCCGCATCTCCGGCACCCGGGCGAGGATCGGATCCTCCGCCAGGCGCGCGTCGCCGGCGAAATAGGCGCGCGTCACCAGGCCCGACATCAGCCCGCGGGCGAAGATCGTGAGGGTGATGTGCGGCGCCTGAGTGCTGTTGCCGGGACCGGGCACCGCACCAGGCTTCAGCGTCATGAAGCAGAACCGACCTTGCGCGTCGGTCGCGCAACGGCCGAAGCCATGGAAGGCGCCGTCATAGGACCCCTTCGGATCGGCCTGCCAAAGCTCGACCATCGCATCCGGCACCACAGCGCCCGCGCCGTCGGTGATGACGCCTGCCAGGGTGATGCGCTCCCCGGCCGCGCCGGCATTCGGACCGTCCGCGCGCAGCAGGTCGGCCCAGGCGGGAAAGTCGATCATGTGCCAGTAGGGGCCGGCGGTCTGGCTCGCCGTCGCAGGGGTCATGTCAGGCATTCTCGAAAGGCGTGGCGGCGCGGCCGCGCAGGACGATGTCGAAGCGATAGCCGAGGGCCCAGTCGGGGCGCATCAGCTCCGGGTCCAGATCCGCGATCAGGCGCCGCTTCGCCGCATCGTCGCCGCTGCCCTGGAAGATCGCATCGAAGGCGAGCAACGGATCGCCCGGGAAATACATTTGGGTGATCAGGCGCTGCGCGAAGCCGTTGCCATGCAGGCCGAAATGGATGTGCTGCGGCCGCCAGCCCGGGCCCGGATTGCGCCAGGGATAGGCCCCCGGCTTGATCGTGGTGAAGCTGTAGCGTCCCTCGGCGTCGGTGAAGACACGACCCTCGCCGTGAAAATTGGGATCGAGCGGCGCGTCGTGCTGGTCGCGCGCATGGTGGTAGCGGCCCGCGGCATTGGCCTGCCAGACCTCGACCATCGCGCCGGCGACGGGGCGGCCATTCTCGTCCGTCACGCGACCGGCCACGATCATGCGCTCGCCCAGCGCCTGCTTGCCATCCACCACCGAGAGATCGTCATGCGGCGCGTACCAGGCCGGGGTGAAACTCGGCGCGCTCGCTTCCGTCAGCGTCGTTGGCATGCGCAACGGCGGCTGCGACGGGTGGCGATGCGCGGTGCTGCGATAGCTCGGCAGGTCAAGCGGGGGCTGGCTGCCGGGTGCGACCGGGCGGAAGGGGATCGGGTCGACCATTCTGTTGCCTCCCTTGTTGGGAGGAACGGTGAACAGGGCCGACCCGGCGCGTCAAGCGTTGTCCTCGCGCAGGATGCGGACGGCGGCGAGCAGGGCCTTCTCGTAGCGGGCACGCTCCTTCGCCGTCTTCTCCGGCGGCCAGTCCCGGAAGCCGCGGCCGGTCTTGGGGCCGAGCCGGTTCTCCGCCACCAGCCGTGCGAGCGTCGGGCTGGGATCGGGGCTGTTGCACAAGGACGGATAGATGGTGCGCCCCGCTTCGAGCTGCGTCTCCAGCCCCGCCAATTCCTTCTGCGTGATCGGGCCGGCGGCCAGGTAGCGGAAGCCGAAGCAGTAGCGCACGGCGTTGTCGACATCCTCGGCACTCGCCAGACCCTGGTCGATCACGGCGAAGGCCTCGCGCATCAGCGCGTGCTGGATGCGGTTGGCGAGGAAGCCCGGCACGTCCTTCGCGACCCGGATCGCCTTGCGTCCAAGCCCGTTCATGATGTCGGCGACGGCATCGCAGATCGCGGGATCGGTGTATTCGCCCTGCACGACCTCGACGCCCGGGACGAGATGAGCGGGCAGGAAGAAGTGCAGGTTCGCGCAACGGGCACGCGTCGCGATGTGCCCGGCGATGTCGGTGATGCGATAGCCGGAAGCGTTCGACACGACGGGAACCTGCGGCGGCACGAGCGTGTCGAGGGTGGCGAAGACCTCCTGCTTCAGTGCCAGGCGTTCGGGCACGGCCTCGATGACGATCTCGGCGCTGGCGTAGTCGGGCGCGGCGATATCCGCGACCAGCGTCAGTGCCGCCGCCCGCTCCGGATCACCGTCGAGCTGCCCGATCGACTGCCGCACCCGCGCCAGCACATCCGGCCAGCGCTGTTCCGCCGGCTCCAGTGCCGTCACGCGCCAGCCGCCGGCGAGGAAGATCGCCGCGATATCGCAGCCCATCAGCCCCATGCCGAGGATCACCGCATGCCTCATGCCGCGATCCCCCCCTGGCGCAACACGAAGTCGGCGACCTCGGCCACGCCCTTGTTGTCCTTGAGGTTGGTGAAGATGAAGGGCCGCGATCCGCGCATTCGCCGCGCATCACGGTCCATCACCGACAGATCCGCGCCCACCAGCGGCGCCAGGTCGATCTTGTTGATCACCAGCAGGTCGGAGCGCGTGATGCCGGGCCCGCCCTTGCGCGGGATCTTGTCGCCCGCGCTCACATCGATGACGTAGATCGTCAGGTCCGCGAGCTCCGGGCTGAAGGTGGCGGCGAGGTTGTCGCCCCCGCTCTCAATGAACAGCACTTCGAGACCCGGGAACTTCTCCGTCATGTCATGCACGGCGGCGAGGTTGATCGAGGCATCCTCGCGGATCGCGGTATGCGGGCAGCCGCCGGTTTCCACGCCGGTGATGCGCGCGGGATCGAGCGCGCCGGCGCGGGTGAGGAATTCCGCATCCTCCTTCGTGTAGATGTCGTTGGTGATCACCGCGATGTCGTGACGGTCGCGCAGATGCTTGCACAGGCGTTCGGTCAGCGCGGTCTTGCCGGAGCCGACGGGGCCGCCGATGCCGACGCGGAAGGGGCCGTTGGCCGGGCCTGCACGCCGAACGGGAGTCTGGATCGGCCGGCCGGACTCAGATGTGCTCATGAGCGGAAAAGCCTTGTGTATTGGGTTTCGTGACGGATGGAGAAGAGGTCCAGCGCCGGGCTCGCCGTGCCGAGGCGATCGAGCTTCGCCCGCAGCGCCGCCTCGGTCGCCTCGGTGACGATCGGCATGAGGGCGGCCGTCGCGATCTGCCCATCGGTCTGGCCGAGCGGCACCAGCCGCACGCCTGCCGAAACCAGATTGGCCGCGAAGGCCGACAGATACCCGAAGGCTGCCTCCCGCAGCGCCACGCCATGCGCCGCCGCCGCCGCGCCAAAGGCGACAGCATGCACGATACGCCGCGGATGCCGCGCGACGAGGGCCGCCAGCCGCGGCTCCGGCCAGGCGGCCAGCGTCACGTTGAGAAACGCCGTGCCTTGCGCCTCTGCCTCCAGCGCCGTCTCCGCCGTTCCGCGCCAGGCGGCGCCGAGCTCCGTCACCGCATCCAGCGTTGCCGCCTTCCCGGCCGCGAAGGCGCGGTGCGCCTCCGCCAGCAACGCGCCATCGACCCGCCCTGCCCCATCCCGCAGCGCCTGCCCGACATAGGCGACGAGATCGTCCCGGTTTCGCACCGAGCCATCCTCGACCGCCGTCTCGAGCCCGTGGCTGTAGGTATAGGCCCCCACCGGATAGGCTGGCGAAAGCCAGGCCAGCAGCCGGTAGAGCGCCTCAGTGGTGGTGGTCGCCGTGGTCGTGGTCGTGATCGTGGTGATGGTCGTGATCGCCGTGGTGATGGTGGTGGTGATGGCCCTGGTTGTAGTTGTGCTCGCCATAGGCGCCACCTTCGGGGTCGAAGGGGACATTCACCTTGCGCAACGTGGCGCCGAGCCCTTCCAGCATATGCACGATCACATGATCGTCGCGGATCAGCAGCCGGTCGCCGGCGATCTGCGTCGGCAGGTGCCGGTTGCCGAGATGCCAGGCAAGGCGGGCAAAATGCTCGTGATCCTTCGCGGTAATCTCGACCAGCGGCTCCGGCGCTGCCTTCACCCGCACGAAGCCGCCGGTGGCCAGCGCCAGCCCGTCGCCCTCATGCAGCACCGTGGCCTCGGGCAGGTCGAGCAGGAAGGCAAGCCCACCCTCCCCCGTATAGAGCCTGCGGCGACGGAAGCGGTCGTCGAAATCCACCAGCACGGAATCGCGGGCCTCGGCCTCCGGCCAGGTACCGGCGCGATGCACGACGGTGGCGCGGGGGATGCTCTCCTGATCCATCGTCTGCCTCAGAACAGGAAGTAGCGCTGCGCCATCGGCAGCACCTTCGCCGGCTCGCAGACCAGGAGCACGCCATCGGCGCGGACCTCGTAGGTCTCGGCATCCACCTCGATGCGCGGCAGCGCGTCATTGTGCAGCATTGACTTCTTTGAGATCCCGCCGCGGCAATTGCGCACCGCCGCGAGCGGCCGCCGCAGCGCGATCCGCCCACCGATATCGGCATTGATCGCGGCCTGGGAGACGAAGGTCAGTGACGTTGCCCGCCGTGCCGCCCCGAAAGCACCGAACATCGGCCGGTAATGCACCGGCTGCGGCGTCGGGATCGAGGCATTGGGATCGCCCATGATCGACATGGCGATCGCCCCGCCCTTGACGATCATGTCCGGCTTCACGCCGAAGAAGGCCGGCGCCCACAGGACCAGGTCGGCGAGCTTGCCGACCTCGATGCTGCCGACATGGTCGGCCACTCCCTGGCTGATCGCGGGATTGATCGTGTATTTCGCGATGTAGCGCAGGGCACGGCGATTGTCGTTGTCGCCGGTCTCCTCCGGCAGGCGGCCGCGCTGGACCTTCATCTTGTGCGCGGTCTGCCAGGTGCGGATGATGACCTCGCCGACGCGGCCCATCGCCTGGCTGTCGGACGACATCATGCTGATCGCGCCGAGGTCGTGCAGGATGTCCTCCGCCGCGATCGTCTCCTTGCGGATACGGGATTCGGCGAAGGCGATGTCCTCGGCGATATGCGGGTCGAGGTGATGGCAGACCATGAGCATGTCGAGATGCTCGTCCACCGTGTTCACCGTGTAGGGCATGGTGGGGTTGGTGCTGGACGGCAGGATCGACGGCTCGCCCACCAGCCGCAGGATGTCGGGCGCATGGCCACCGCCGGCGCCTTCGGTGTGGAAGGCCTGAACCACGCGGCCGCCGATCGCCTTGATCGTCTCCTCGACGAAGCCGGATTCGTTCAGCGTGTCGGTGTGGATGGCGACCTGGATGTCCATCGCATCGGCCACCGACAGGCAGGTGTCGATCGCCTTGGGGGTGGTGCCCCAATCCTCATGCAGCTTCAGGCCGCAGGCGCCGGCGATGATCTGTTCCTCGAGCGCCGCCGGCAGCGCCGCATTGCCTTTGCCCAAGAAGCCGAGATTCATCGGGAAGGCCTCGGCCGCCTGCAGCATGCGCGCGAGGTGCCACGGCCCGGGCGTCGCCGTGGTCGCGAGCGTCCCATGCGCGGGCCCGGTCCCACCGCCGAACATCGAGGTCACGCCAGAGGCCAGCGCCTCCTCGATCTGCTGCGGGCAGATGAAGTGGATATGCGGGTCGATGCCGCCCGCGGTGAGGATCTTGCCCTCCCCCGCGATGATCTCCGTCCCCGGCCCGATAATGATGGTCACACCCGGCTGGGTGTCCGGGTTGCCGGCCTTGCCGATGGCCGCGATCCGCCCGTCCTTCAGCCCGACATCCGCCTTCAGGATGCCGGCGACGGCATCGAAGATCAGCGCATTGGTGATGACGGTGTCCATCGCGCCCGCGGCACGCGTCACCTGGGACTGGCCCATGCCGTCGCGGATCACCTTGCCGCCGCCGAACTTCACCTCCTCGCCATAGGTGGTGAGGTCCCGCTCCACCTCGATGATGATGTCGGTATCCGCCAGGCGCACGCGGTCGCCGACCGTCGGGCCGTACATCTCGGCATAGGCGCCGCGGGAGATCCGGGTGGCCATCAGAGCGTTCCTTCCGTCTCGCCGCGAAACCCGTGCACGATGCGCGCACCCGAATATTCGACCAGCCGCACCTTGCGCGTCTGGCCGGGTTCGAAGCGCACCGCGGTCCCGGCCGCAATGTCGAGCCGCCGGCCCCGCGCGGCGGCACGATCGAAGGACAGCTTCGGGTTGGTCTCGGCGAAGTGGTAGTGGCTGCCGACCTGGATCGGGCGATCGCCGGTGTTGGCGACCTCGATCTCGACCGCCTCGCGCCCGACATTCAGTTCGATGTCCCCGGCAGCGGGGAAGACCTCGCCCGGGATCATCGGCGGGCTCCTTTCGCCTTGGGTTTTGGCTTCGCGGCGGGTCTCGCCTTGGCCTTCGCGGCAGGGGCGGCCTTCGCCTTCGGTTTCGCGACCGCCTTGGGCGCGGCCTTCGTCGCGGCGGGTTTCTTCGCCGCCGGCTTGGCCTTGGCCTTCGGCTTCGCCGGCGCCTTGGCCCGCGCGCGCCCCGCCGGCACGGCGTCGCGGATCGGCTCGTGCACCGTCACCAGCTTGGTGCCGTCCGGGAAGGTCGCCTCGACCTGGATTTCCGGGATCATCTCGGCGATGCCGTCCATCACCTGGTCGCGGGTCAGTACGGTCGCGCCATCGCGCATCAGCTCCGCGACCGAGCGGCCGTCGCGCGCACTCTCCACCACGAAATCGGTGATCAGGGCCACGGCTTCGGGGAAGTTCAACTTCAACCCGCGCTCGAGCCGCCGGCGCGCGACGATCGCCGCCATCGCCACCAGCAGCTTGTCCTTCTCCCGAGGCGTCAGGTTCATAAGGGTCCGCTCCTCAGCCCGTCATCTTCGCGGCAGTGCATCATGGCCGGTCTCCGCTCAGCACGTCCACAGGCGCGGCAGAACGGGTGCCAGGCCGAAGGCGTGCGACCTCACCAAACGGATCGCCGAGCCCAGCCCATCCCGCACCGCAGCCGCACCGCCCAGCCAGCGGACCAGCAGCAGGCCGGGGCGCGCGATGGTCGCGACGTGGCCAGCCTCGCGCAGCGCCTCCCGCAGCGGTTCCAGCGGTGCCTCGTCGGCCAGCAGCAGGGTCGCCATGGCCTCGGCGCCGGCGAAGCCGAAGGGGTGATCGAGCCGGGCGCGGATATCCTCCGCCAGCGCCAGCCCATCTGCCCAGAGCAGCCGCCCCCCGCGCCGCACCCGCCAGGAATCGAACAGGCTGCCCGATTGCAGCGCCTCCCCGCGCGCATGGCGGCCGAAGACCAGCATCTCCGCCATCATCAGCCGCGCACCGGGAGCGAGCACGGCCTCGATGCGGCGATCGAGCCGTGCGCCGTCGAACAGGATCGTCTCCTGCGGGATCCATTCCAGCGTGGCCCCGCTCGCGACATCGAGCCGCGTCGCGATACGCGTCTCAGGCCCGAGGCTGCGATAGACCTTCTCCGCCGCCGGGGTGGATACGGCGGCGTTCGCGTTGGCATCGAGCGTGACCGCGATGGAGACCTCGTCCCCGCCCGCGAGCCCGCCCGCCGTATTCACCAGCGCCGCGAGAGGCGGTTCCGCGCCTTCCGGATTGGGAAACAGGATGCGCATCGGCGCGGCCTGGTGCAGGTCCACCAGCCGCGTCCCGCCGCGCGCCATGGCAAAACGCAGGGCGGCACCGCCGCGCGAGCGTTGATGGCGAGTCTGGGCGGCGGGGAGCATCCCGTCCAGACTGCCACGCCCGCGCGCCCGCGCAAATCAGGCGTTGGGCCGCAGCATCTGCCGCAGCACCGCGCCATCCGAGAGCAGGTCGAAGCCCTCATTGATCTGGTCGAAGGTGATGTGGCTGGTCTTCAGCTTGTCCACCGGCAGCTTGCCGCGGCGATAGAGGCCGAGCAGCCGCGGCAGGTCCCGCTCCGGCACGCAGGACCCCATGTAGGATCCGCGGATCGACCGCTCCTCGCTGACCATGGCGGCGTGGAAATAGGACACCTGCGCGTTGATGTTCGGCAGGCCGGCGCTGATCGTCTCCCCGCCGCGGGCGGTGATGGCGATGGCGAGCTGCATGGCCGGGATGGACCCGGCCGTCTCGACCACCGTATCGACGCCGCCATCCGTCGCGTCGCGCACGGCCTTGGCGCAATCGTCATTGCCGGCCAGGAAGACGTCCGTCGCGCCCCATTGCTTGGCGAGTTCCAGCTTCTTCGGATTGGTGTCGATGGCGATGATGCGCTCCGCCCCCGCCGCGACCGCGCCGAACAGCGCATTCATGCCGACGCCGCCCAGGCCGACGATGGCAACCGCCTCGCCCGCCTTGATACCGGCCGTGTTGAGCACGGCGCCCGCCCCGGTCATCACCGCGCAGCCGAAGATCGCCGCGTCGTCGAGCGGGATGTCATCGCCGATCTTCACGCAGGAGCGCCGCGCCACCACGGCATACTGCGCATAGAGCGACAATCCCGAATTGTGGTTGATCGGCGACCCATCCAACCGCTTCAACCGGCGCGTCCCGGTTGGCAACTGCCCCGCCCCGCGGAAGGCATTGCCCGTCGGGCAGATATTCGGCCGCCCACGCACGCAATAGCGGCAATTGCCGCAGGACGGCGCGAAGACGGTGATGACGTGATCGCCCGGCTTCAGGTCGGTGATGCCCGGGCCGACTTCGCGGACGATGCCAGCCCCTTCATGGCCGATGACGATGGGCAGCGGGCGCGGGCGCTGGTTCTCGATCGTCGAAAGATCGGAATGGCAGAGGCCGGCTGCAGCGACCTCGATCAGCAATTCGCCGTCGCCGGGCGGATCGAGCTCGACCTCCTCGACCACCAGCGGAAGGCTGTCGGCATAGGGGCGCGGAAGGCCCTGCTGATAGAGAACGGCTGCCTTGATGCGCATGCCCCGGTTTCCTCCATTGGACGGCGGCCAGGGGACAGCGCGGGCGGGATGCCGTCAAGCCGTGGCGGCGCGCCACTCCGCGATCAGGGCGTCGGTTGCGCTCTCCATGTCGGCGCTGCCGTTGTAGCCATGGAAGGAGACGCGGATGCGCCCGCGCCCGTTCCAGGCCAGCACCCCGCGGCGTTCCATGCCGGCGACGATCGCGGCGGCGTGGGGGCTTTGCACGCAGACGCTCGCGCCATGGCGGTGCGGATCGGCCGGCGTCGTGGACGGGATGCCGGCATCCGCGAGACGCGCCAGCATCGGCACGGTGAGCGCCTGGACATGGCGTTCAATCGCCGCCGCGCCGAAGCCCGCCAGGTAGTCCAGCGCGCCGTCCAGGACATAGAGCCCCAGATGCGCCGGATTGCCGCGGGTGAAGCGGCCGGCATCGGGCAGCAGCTCCGGCCGTCGCGACCAGTCCGGCCGTCCCATCGAGGCGATGGAATGCCACCCCGCCGTGCCCGGCGCCCAACCCGGCTGCCGCGCCCGGTTCCAGAAGCCGATGCCCACGCCCGTGCAGCCCAGCACCCATTTGTAGGTCGCCGCGAAGGCGAAATCGGCGAGCGAAGCCTCGATTGGCATCCACCCCGCCCCTTGGGTGAAATCCACCGCCAGCAGTGCCCCGACGCGGTCCGCAACGCCCCGCAGCGCGGGCAGGTCGTAACGGGCGGCTGTCAGGAAGGAGACGGCGCTGACCGCGATCATGCGCGTGTGCGGCGTGATTGCCGCCGCCACCGCCTCCGGGTCCAGCATGGGCGCGAAGCGCAGCGTCACCCCGCGCTGCGCGAGCGGTGCCGCAACCGAGGGATACTCGTCCGGATCGACCAGCACCTCGTCGCCCTCGCGCCAGTCGAGGGATTCGACCACCATCGACATGCCTTCGGCGACCGAGGAGACAAAGCCGATATCGCCCGGCGCCACGCCAAACAGCGCCGCCGATCGCGCGCGGGCGGATTCCATCCGCGCCTCCTGCCGCGTGCGGCCGGGCGCACCGGCTGATTTATCCTCGGCATAGGCCGCGAAGGCCGCGTCGTGGCGGCGCAGGAAGGGTGTCTCACCCGCCGCGCAGACATGGGTCACGCCCGGCGGGATGCGGAAATCGGCGGGATCGAAGAGCGGGTCCATCAGATGATCGGCGCGTCTTCGGGGTCGATGGCCCGCTGCACGAAGCCATCGGCGAGCGGTGCATAGGTCTCCCACAGCGCGCGCAGCTTCGGGATCGGCCCGTCCGCATGGTCGATGCGCAGATCGACATAGGGGAAGACCTCGCGATCGACGACGAGGAGGCTCGCGCACATCACGTCGCCATGCTCGCCGCCCGCGGCCTCGCCCGCTTCCAGCGCGCGCACCAGCCGTTCAGCGAGAGGCAGGTCGGGATCGGCCAGGAAGGCCCTGCCCATCGCCGGCGCCACATCCTCATTCGCCAGGATATTGCCCATCGCCACGACATCGGTGCCGTGGAAGACGCTGCGGCAGGGCTTCACCCGCTCCCCGTCGAAATGCGCGGTGCGGCCCTGCCCGTCCATCACCGCGACCTGCCGCCAGCGATGGTCCGGCGTCGAGGCGACGATCGCCGCCAGCGCGTTCTCCGCCGAACACCCCGACCGCAGCAGATCCAGCCCGCGCGGCCCGAGGCGCGGATCGGTCCGATGCTGCGTCAGCACGCCGCCGATGCCAGGGGCAAGGAACGGCACCCGCGTGCCGACCGCGATGGACGACGTGGTCACCGCCGCGCCGAACTGGCCGGTGCGCGCGCAACGGCCGAGGAGGGAAAAGGTCATGCCCGCATTCAAGGCCGCGACGCCGCGTTGGACAAGCCGCCCGCGAGTGGCATCATCGCCGCGATTTGCAGAGGCCAGGGAGGCCCCCATGATCCGGCGCAGGACAGGCATGCTCGCGGCAGCGGCCGCGGCCCTTTCGGTGATGGGCGCCCCCGCGCCCGCCCCGGCACAGACCACGCCCCAGGGCACCATGCGCGTCGTGCTCGTCAATGCGCTGGCGAGTCTAGACCCGGTGGTCTCCACCGCCGCCTTCGTCCGCAACCACGGCTTCTTCGTCTATGACCAGCTCTTCGGCCTCGACAGCCAGAGCAATGCCCGGCCCCAGATGGTCGACCGGCACGAGGTCTCGGCCGATGGCATGACGCATCGCTTCACCCTGCGGGAGGGCCTCGCCTTCCATGACGGGCAGCCGGTGCGCGCGGCCGATGCCGTGGCCTCGATCCGCCGCTGGGGGCAGCGCGACATTGCCGGGCGGGCGCTGCTCGCCGCGACCGCGTCGCTGGAGGTGGTGGACGACAAGACCTTCACCCTCGTCCTGAATCGCCCCTTCGGCCTGGTGCCCGAGGCGCTGGCCCGGTCCACTGCCTCGGCCCTGTTCATCATGCCGGAGCGGATCGCGAGCACGCCGGCCAATGTCGCGATCACCGACGCGACCGGCTCGGGCCCCTTCATCTTCCGCCAGCAGGATTTCCTCCCTGGCGAGCGGGCCGTCTATGTCCGCAACCCGGCCTATCGCCCGCGCCCCGAACCGGCGGATGGCCTGGCCGGCGGCAAGGTGGTGAATCTCGAACGCGTCGAATGGCTCGGCATCAGCGACCCGGCCACGGCTGCGGCGGCCCTGCAATCGGGCGAGATCGACTTCATCGAGCAGCCGACGCCGGACGTGCTGCCGGTGCTCCAGCGCAACCGCAACATCCGCACCTTCGCGCTCAACCCGGTGGGGTCGATGGTCTGGCTGCGCCCCAATTCCACCATCCCGCCCTTCAATGACGAACGTGCGCGGCAAGCGCTGCTGTTCCTCGTCAACCAGCAGGAGAACCTGCAGGCGATCGGCGTCGCGCCGTCCGAGCAGGTGCCCTACTGCCCTGCCTTCTTCTTCTGCGGCACGCCGCTGGAATCGGATGCCGGCGCCCAGGGGCTGCGCGAGATCAATGTCGCTCGCGCCCGCGAACTGCTCCAGCAGGCCGGCTACAACGGCCAGCGCGTGGTTTTCCTGAACGCCACGGATTCGCCCACCAACAACGCCGTGACACTGACCATGTCGGAGAACATGCGTCGCGCCGGGCTGAACATGGATGTGGTCGCGATGGACTGGGCGACGCTGACCCAGCGGCGCAACCGGCGCGAGCCGGCGGATCAGGGTGGCTGGAACCTGTTCGTCACCATCGCCAACGTCCTCGACGGGCAGAACCCGCTGGTGAACCTGTATCTCGCCGCGACCTGCGACGCCGCTCCTGCCGGCTGGCCCTGCGACGCGGAGCTCGAACGCCTGCGCACCGCCTGGTGGTCGGAATCCGACCCGGCCAAGCGCCAGCAGATCCTCACCCAGGTCCAGGCCCGTGCCGCGCAGGTGCTGCCCTACATCAATGCCGGGCAGTTCCGCACCCTTGCCGCCTATCGCAGCACCATCGAGGGCCTGCGCCCGACCACCATTCCCGTCTTCTGGGGCGTGACCAAGCGGTGAGCACCATCGCGATCGAGACCGCCGGATACTGCTACATCCCCGCGGTGATGCAGTATTCGGCGGGCGTGGCGGCCCTGCCTGGCTTCCGGCTGGAACGCGTGCGCTTCGCCGATCCGGTGCCGCTCGCCGAAGGCTGGCGCCGCATCACGGCGTATCTCGCGGCGATCGGCCGTCCGCTGACCGCCTTCGCCGCCTGCGAGCTGCGCTCCCCCGCCCCCTTCACCGAGGATGGCTTCGCCAGCTTCAACCGCGGCTACGCCACGGTGCTCGGCGAATGGGGTGTGCTGCACGAAGGCCGCAACCCGGTGGCGCGCAGCAATGTCTGCCCGCGCGTCGCACCGCCCGCGACGCCATCCTTCCACGCCTTTGCCTATACGGTGCCGGAGGCCGGCGCCCTGCCCTCCTTCGTCGTCGCCGGCAGCGGGGAATCGATCGAGGGCAAGGCAACCTATCGCGAGAGCACCGTGGCCTTTGGCGACACCTCGGCGGACGGGATGCTGGCGAAGGGCCGCTACGTCCTCGGCGAGATGGAACGGCGCATGGGGCTGCTCGGCTTCGGCTGGGCAAACACGACGGGCGTGCAGGCCTATACCGTGCACCCCTTCCCGCCGGCGCTGAGCGAGGAGATCGTCGCCCGCGGCGCTGCCCGGCACGGGCTGACCTGGCAGGATTGCCGGCCGCCCGTGGAAGGTCTGGAATACGAGATGGACTGTCGCGGCGTGGCGTTCGAGCGCGTACTGCCGGGCTGATAATGGAGCGGAAAGGCCTCTGTTCCTCCCGCTTGTCTCCGCTGCGGAAGCTGAAGGGTTTTCGCCCCTCCCAACCACCCCGGCAAAGGCCGAAGGGCCTTTGCAAGCCTCAACTTGGCGACGTGCACTGCTGATAGGACCAGCGCCGATACCAGCATTCGCGCAATAGGCGCGGTTCACGGGCCCGGCATATCGGCGGCGCCCGATACCAACGGATTGCGGTCCACGATGCCCAGCATCCTGGCGGGGTGGCTCCGAGGGGCAGAGCCCCTCCGATCTCCAGCAGCGGAATGAGGCGGATCATCAGGACGGCCTCTGGAAACCTCACCCTGACGCCGGTCACATCCGGAACGGATGGCGTCGAACGCTGCTCCTCCACGCAAGGCGTGGAAGACGGCACGCCCCCCGCCATCACGCCGGGAAGCAGGTCTCGAGGAAGCGCTCCACGGCGGGGAAGACGTCCCGCACCGCGTGGGCTGCGCCTTCGACATGCTCCACCCGCGGATCGCAGCCGGACGCGCGCAGGCTGGCCTCCAGCGACAGGCTGCGCGCGATCCGCGTCTCGCCTGCCAGCGCGACGGCCTGCCGCAGCCGCTGATCGCCCTGCGGCAGAGGGATCATGTCGAGCGCCGTGTCCTTCGTCCCGATGACAATCTGGATCGACACCTTGCGGATGGCAGCGATGTCGGGCTCGTGGTCGAACGTGGCCACGAAATTCCCCGTCCCGGCCCACCAGGGCAGCGCCGGGTCCAGCAGCGTCACATAGCCCGGCGCGCCAATCGACACCGCGCTCAGCCGGTGCGGGTGCAGCAGCATGAAGCGCAGCGCGAACTGCGCCCCACCCGAAAAACCCGTCATGACGAAGCGGTCCGTCGCGATCGGCACGCGCCGTGCCGCATCCTCGACCATGGCGAGCAACGCGTGATCGTAACGCACCCCGCGGAACAGGCAGACCTTATAGCCAGGTTCGTCATCCGGTGCGACGCTGCCAATCGGAAACAGCGGCGCCAGCAGCACGGCGCCGACGCGGTCGCAGAGTGGCGCGTGCAGAGTGCGCAGCACTTCCGGCCGACGGTCGCTGCCATGCACCGCGACAATCAGTGGCGCCGGGCCAGGCGCTCGCCGTCGCGGGACATAGAGGCAATAGGGAAAGCGGGGATCAGCCGCGGCGACGAAGAAGGGCGTGCGGCCGACCATGCTGGGCTGCCATACGGGCAGCCCGCTCATACGGGATCGCGCACCAGCGGAGAGGTCGAGCAGTGGATGCCACCGCCGCCGAGGTAGACCTTGTCATAGGCCACGAGCCGCACGCTGATGCCCGCCTTGTCCAACGCCTCCTGCGTGCGCGGGCCGACCTGGTCGCTCATCAGCACGCGGCCGGGTGCGACGGCGAGGCAGTTGATGGCCCAGGACGGGTCCTCGTGGTTCAGCGGGATCATCCGGATGCCGAGCCGCTTCATCTCCTCCATGAAGACGAAGGGCAGGATCACCGGATTCACCAGCGCGACATCGTGGTCGAGCATCACCAGCGCGCCATCGATGTGCAGCCGGTATCCCGGGATCTGCACGCGGATCAGGCGGGTGCCCTGGAGGGCGAGCACCTCCTCGACCTGCCGCGCACCTTCCTCATTGACGCGGGAGGAGACGCCGATCACCGCCACATCCGGGCGGAGATAGGCGAAGGACCCGCCCTCCACGAGGCCAGTGCCCGCGATAGTGCGCAGGATCGGCATGCCGAGCGCGGCGAGGGTCTCGGTGACCGGCCGTTCCTCCCCCCGGCGGATGCGCGGGCCCATGCGGGTGACGATCGCACCGCCATCGACCGCGATGCAGGAATCGCGCGTGTAGATGGATTTGTGACGGCCGGGGGCGGCGCGGTTCAGCATCACCACCTCGACGCCTTCCTCACGCAGCGCGGCGGCCAGCGTGTCGTGCTGGGCCTGCTGCTCGGCGAGCGGGGGGATGACTTCCCCGCGCCAATAGGCCCCGCTCTTCGGGTCGCCATAGGCGCCGAGCTCCGGGATCAGCGGCAACCCGTCGAGAACCTTCAGCTCCTCGCCCGGCCGGTGCATCAGCACCACGCGCAGCCGGCCGACATCGGAATTGCAGCCCCACCGGCGGCCCCAGCCGAATTCCTGCTCGGCGGCGCTGTGGAACGGCGGTTCGGCCTCGCTCGCGAACCGCTCGATCAGCATGTTGTAGCGATGGTCGAACTCACTCATCGCGCGTGACATGGCGCTTATCCTTCGTTGCGCCTCCGCAGTGCGCGGTCGGCGAGCAGCAGCAGAAGGGTAAAGAAGATCAGCAGCACGGCAACCGCGGCCATGGCAGGGTCGAGGTTCTCGTTGATGCCGTCCCAGATGCGCCGCGGCAGGGTGAAGACATCGCGGGAGGCGATGAACAGCACCATCACCAACTCATCCCAGGAATGGATGAAGGCGAAGATCGCACCGGAGAAGATGCCGGGCGCGATGCGCGGCAGGATCACCCAGCGCAGCGTCTGCGACAGCGACGCTCCCATGCCGCGCGCCGCCTGCTCCAGCCGCGGATCGAAGGCCGCGAGCGCGGTGGAGACGGTGATGATCACATAGGGAATCCCCGTCACCCCATGCGCGATGACCACGCCGAGGAAGCGGTCCAGCAGCCCGAGCGGCCCGAAATACCGGTACAGCCCGATGGCATAGACGATGGACGGGATGATCAGCGGCAGCAACATCAGCACGCGGACCAGATCGGTCGCGCGGCGCGAGATGCGCCAGCAGCCGATGGCGCACAGCGTGCCGGCCGAGACCGACAGCGCCGTCGCCGCCACGGCGATGGTGAAGGACTGCCAGATCGACCCCAGCCAGGCCGGCGAGGTCAGCACCGTGCGGAAATGCTGGAAGCTGATCCCGTGTTCCGGCAGCGACAGGTAGCGCTGGTCGGTCAGCGCGACCGGCAGCACGATCAGGATCGGCAGCACCAGATACAGCGCCGTGGCCCAGGCGAGGCCGCGCGAGGCGCCGGCAGGATAGGTTCCGTCCATCGCCTTAGCCCCCCGACCCGAAGATGCGCCTGAGATCGACGATCCGCGAGAAGACCGCGAGGGTGACGAGTATCGCCACCACCAGCATCGTCGCCATCATCGTTCCGAGCCCCCAGCGGATGAGGTCGAGGATCTGCAGGCTGATCCATTCCGCGACCATCAGCGTCTTGCCGCCGCCGAGGATGGCCGGGGTGATGTAGAAGCCCAGCGAGAAGATGAAGACCAGCACCGCCGCGGCCAGGATGCCCGGCTTGGACAGCGGCAGGAAGACAGAGCGGAAGACCTCCCAGCGCGACGCGCCGAGGCCCCGCGCGGCCGCGAGCAGCCGCGGATCGATCTCCCGCATGCTCGACAGCATCGGCAGCACGGCGAAGGGCACCATGTAGTGGACCATGCCGACGATGATGCCGAACTCGTTCCACACGAGCGGCAGCGGCTCCGAGATAACGCCCGCGCCCATCAGCGAGTTGTTCACCAGCCCCTGCCGGCGCAGCAGCGTGACCCATGCAAAGGCGCGCACCAGCACCGAGATCCACAGCGGCACCAGCACGGCCAGCAGCCACCACCCCTTGGCCCGCGGGCTCGCCAGCGTGATCGCATAGGCAATGGCGTAGCCCAGCAGCAGCGACAGCGCCGTGGTGATCAGGCAGATGCGCAGCGTGGTCATGATGACCCGCTGCACCGACCCCGAGGTGAAGATGCGCTCGTAGTTCCCGAGGCCCGGTTCGGGATCGGTGAAGCTGATGGCGAGCACCTGCAGGATGGGCGCGATGTAGAAGGCGACCAGCAGCAGGAAGGCCGGCAGAATCAGCAGCCACCAGCCGGCGCTGACGCGACCGGTGTCGTTCATGCCGCATCATCCTCGATCGGCACCGCCGCATCGGCCGACCAGCCGAGCCGGACGGCCAGCCCCTCGGACGGCGCGATCGTCGCCTGCCAGGCCGGCAGCGCGACGCGCAGCTCGCCGAGCGACGGCGTGGCCACCCTCAGCGAATAGCCGGTGCCGAGATAGGCCCAGGCGAGGATGTGCCCCTCCACGACATTGTCCGCCGTCGCCCCATCGGCGATCAGTCCGATCTTCTCCGGCCGCAAGGAGAGCAGGCAGCGCGCCCCCTCGCCCGGCGCAGTCCCGCGCACCGCGAGGTTCAGCCCCCCCGCCTCGAGCGTGAAGCCCTGGGCTGTCGGCAGCCGTGCGATGCCTTCGAGGAAGTTCGACTTGCCGAGGAAGTCAGCGACGAAACGCGTGCGCGGCCGTTCGTAGAGGTCGAGCGGCTTGCCATGCTGGATCAGCTTGCCATGGTTCAGGATGGCGATGCGGTCGGACATGGACAGCGCCTCCTCCTGGTCATGGGTGACGTTGATGAAGGTGCGCCCGACGCGCTGGTGCAGGGCCTTCAGCTCCTCCTGCAACTCCGCCCGCAGCTTCTTGTCGAGCGCCGAGAGCGGCTCATCCAGCAGCAGCAGGTTCGGGTCGAAGACCAGCGCGCGGGCCAGCGCCACGCGCTGCTGCTGCCCGCCCGAAAGCTGCTTCGGCAGGCGTTCCGCGAATTGCCCGAGCTGCACCAGATCCAGCGCCGCCCGCACCTTCGCGTCGCGATCCGCGCGTGACAGGCCGCGCACGCGCAGCGGGAAGGCGACGTTGTCGGCCACTGTCATGTGCGGGAACAACGCATAGCCCTGGAAGACCATGCCGAAGTTGCGCTTCTCCGGCGGCAGCGGCGTGATGTCTGAGCCGTCCAGCAGGATCGATCCGGCGCTGGGCGTCACGAAGCCCGCGACCGCCATCAGGATCGTCGTCTTGCCCGACCCGGACGGCCCGAGCAGGGTCAGGAACTCCCCCTGCCCGACATCCAGCGAGACGCGATCGACTGCGGTGAAGCTGCCATAGTGCTTGCTGACCTCGCGCAGGGTCAGCGCATGCCCGCGGGTCTCGCTCACGTCTTGTAGTCCGGCTGCTCGCGGTCGAGTTTCCGCTTCAGTGCCTGCCAGGGGAGCCAACCCTTGGTCGGCCCCGTGCCGAACTGCGCGGCCGTGCGGCGAACGACCTGCGCCGAGGGAATGGCGAGCGGCGCACCCGAGGATTGCGCGGCGAGCTGAATCCGGCAGGCCTGCTCCAGGTAATACATCCAGTAGAACGCCGCGGCGACCGTCAGCCCAACGGTCAGCAGCCCGTGATGCTTCAGGATCATGCAGGGCTTGTCGCCGAGGTCGCGCACCAGGCGCTCGCGCTCGGACAGATTGTCGTCCGCGGCGACGCCTTCATAGTCGTGCAGCGCCACCCTGCCGTCGAACTCGATGCTCATCTGGTTCAGCGGCAGCAACCCGCCGGACTGCGCGGCGACCGCCATGCCGGCCAGCGTATGCGTGTGTATCACGCACATCGCGTTCGGACATTCGCGATGCACGGCCGAATGAATGACGAAGCCGGCCGGGTTCACCGGCCAGCTCGTCTCCTGCATCGGCTCGCCCTCGGCATCCACCACGACCAGGCTGCTCGCGGTGACCTCCTCGAACAGTAGCCCATAGGGGTTCACCAGGAATCGGTGCCCCTCCCCCGGCAGGCGGGCGGACAGGTGCGTGAACACCAGGTCCGTCATGCCGAACAGGGCGATCAGCCGATAGGCGGCGGCGAGGTCCTCGCGCACCTCCTGCTCGGTCGGGATGTGATTGGGGTCCGGCTTCACCGGGGGCGGCGGGAGGGGCATCAGTAACCTCGCGCTGGATCGTAGAGATTGGGAAGCGGCTCGCCGCGCTGCTGCGCGGCGATACAGGCGGTGATGTAGCGGGCACGGTCGCGCCGGCTCGGCGAACTCGCCGCATGCGGCGTGACGATGATCTTCGGGTGCAGCCAGGCCGGGCTTTCGGCTGGCAGCGGCTCCTTCTCGAAGACATCGAGCACAGCGCCGGACAATTGCCCATTGTCGAGCGCGGCGATGATGTCCGCCATCACCTGCTGCGACCCGCGGCCGAGCTGCACCAGCCCCGCCCCGCGCGGCAGCTTCGCGAAGAGCGGCGCGGCGAGGATGCCGTCCGTCTCCGGGGTCGCCGGCAGCAGGCAGATCAGGATGTCGCTGCGGGCGAGGAAGGCATCGCGCTCCGCATCGCCGGCGAAGGTCTCCACGCCGGGGATGGTCTTGCGCGTGCGCGACCACCCCACCACGGGAATGCCCAGGGCGCGCAGCATCTCCGCGACGCGGATGCCCATCGCGCCGATGCCCATCACGCCCACCGTGCGATCGGTGGCCGCGAAGGGCGGGTCATAGGATTTCCAGCGCCGTTCGGCCTGCGCCAGCGCAAAGCCGCGCGTATCCTTGCACAGCGACAGCACCGCCCAGCAGGCGAATTCACCCATGCGCTGCGGCCCTTCGGGCGGCACGCAACGCACCAGCGGCACCTTCGGCAGATGCGGGTCGAGCAGGATCTTGTCCACCCCCGCACCGCTGCCGAAGATCGCCTTCAGCCTCGGCATGGCGGCCAGCCGCCCGGGCTCGGGGTCCCAGACCAGGGCATAGTCCACCTGTTCGGGTGCGACGGTGGGATCGTCCCACCACCGCACCGCCATCTGCGGGGCGAACTCCGCGAATGCGTCCGCCCACTCCGGAACGGCCGAGGGGCCGCCGGACTTCACAACCAGAAGCATGAGGTCCCGCTCAGCCGGTGATGGCGTCGACGTAGTCCGCGTTGGCGCGCTGGTAGTTCGCACCCCACCATTCGCCGTCCATCACCACCTGCTCCCGGGCATTCTCGGGGTCGGTCGGGTTCTTCCAGCGCAGATCCTGCGGCACCAGCGCCGCCGCCCGCGGATTGGTCGGCCCGTTGCCGAGCAGCGTCAGCAGCCCGACCTGCGGCTCCGGATTGTGCAGCATCGAGGCCAGCAGCCGCTGCGCGCCCTCGCCGCCCGGATTGCCCTTGGGGATGACCATGATGCCCGCCTGCAGCAGCGCCTGCGGCCAGATGAACTTGATGCGGCCATTGGTCTCGCCATGCAGCACCGTCGCGCGGGTGTGCCAGATGATGCCCATCACGGCTTCACCGGTGCGCAGGAACTGTTCGCTCTCGCTGCCGCTGCTCCAGAACACGGCATTGCGGCGGATGTCGGCGACCTTGCGCACCGTTGCCCGGATGTCGAGCGGGTAAAGGTTCTTCGGATCCTTGCCGAGCGCCATCTGCGCCGCGTCGAGCATCGCGGTCGCGTCGCGCCGCAGCAGGCGCGTGCCCGGGAACTTCTGGAGATCCCAGAAATCCTTCCAGCCGGTCGGCCCGCCATTGGGGAATTTCGCGCTGTCGTAGCAGAGCACCGAGCTGAAGGAGTACGGCGCCGCGCCGTATTCCAGCGCGAAGCCCACCGGCAGCGTGTCTTCCTTCTTGACGATGTCGTAGTTGATCTTCTCGAGCAGGTTCTGCCGGCCGAGCAGGAAGGAGGAGGAAGCCGAGGAATCGCACAGATCCCAGGTCACGCGCCCGCTTTCCACCATGGAGCGGATGCGTCCGGCGGAAGGCCCAGTGCTGTCCTGCTCCACGGTCCAGCCCGGATTCGCCGCGGCGAAGGGCGCGCCGTAGAAATTGCCGAAGCCCTGGTTGGCCAGGCCGCCCCAGTTCACCATGACGAGCTTGCGGGCCGCCTGCGCCGCGGCCTCATCGCTGGCGAAGCTGCCTACGCCGAGGGCAGCGAGACCGGCTAGCAGCGTGCGCCGGTCGACCTCTCCACGCCGGAACTTGCGCAAGGCCAGTTCGACACAATCCTGCTGAAAGCTCTGCATAACCGTCTCTCCTCACTGCGCCAGGCAATGCACGTCCCGTGCCGCGCGCATGACGCAACACATCCCCGATGCATCAACGGGCATGCGACCACTTGCCGTTGTCGCCGCTCCGGCGTGAACTCTCCCGCGCAAATCACACCATGGGCAGGCTGTTCGGGCAATGACCTCTGCGGATGCCGTCTTCGCACCAAGCTTCAAGACAACTCCCTGGTGGTGGGAGGCGGCCGAGCCGCCCCATCGCGACAGCGCCCTGCCCGACCATGCCGGGGTCGCCGTGGTGGGCGGCGGCTATGCCGGGCTGTCCGCCGCGCTGACCCTGCGGCGCCTCGGCCATGATGTCGCCGTGCTGGATGCCGAGCGGATCGGCTGGGGCGCCTCCTCGCGCAATGGCGGCATGGTCTCGGGCGGGCTGAAGGTCGCCTCGGGGGCGCTCGAGAAGCAGCATGGCGCCGAGGGAGCGCGGGCCATCGCAAAGGCCGCCGCCGCCTCCTTCCCCTTCATCGAGGAGACCATCGCGCGGGAGGGCATCGCCTGCGACTACATCCGCTGCGGCCGCTTCACCCCGGCCTGGACGCCGAAGCACTATGACGGCCTTGCCGCCCGCGCCGATTTCATCGCCGAGATGACCGGCATGCCGACGCGCATGGTGCCGAAGGGCCAGCAGCATGAGGCGCTGGGCAGCGACCACTACCATGGCGGCATGATCGCCGAGGCCGCCGGCAGCCTCCACCCCGGCAAATATGCCCGTGGCCTGGCGGACGCTGCCGAACGCGCCGGCGCCCGCCTGGTCGATGGCGTGCGCGTCGGCGGCATCGCCGGCGACGGGTCGGGCTTCCGCCTAACCACCGATCGCGGCCCGCTACGCGCCGATGCGGTGCTGGTCGCGACCAACGGCTATTCGCGCGACACGCATGGCCATGCTGCGATGCCATGGCTGGCGAAGCGCATGATCCCGGTCGGGTCCTACATCATCGCCACCGAGGAATTGCCCGAGGAGACGATGAACCGCCTGTTTCCCGGGCGACGGATGATCAGCGACACGCGGCGGGTGCTGAACTATTTCCGCCCCTCGCCTTACGGCAACCGGGTGCTGTGGGGCGGCCGCGCCAGCTTCGCGCCCACGGCGCCCGAGGCCGCCGCCCCGGTGCTGCACGCCTTCATGACCGCCGTCTTCCCGGAGCTGAAATCCGTCCGCCTGACCCACGCCTGGACGGGCAATGTCGCCTTCACCTTCGACTTCCTGCCGCATATCGGCGTGCAGGACGGGGTGCATTACGCGGCGGGCTGCCAGGGTTCGGGGGTGGCCATGGCGACCTGGCTCGGCCATCGCGCCGCGCTGAAGATCGCCGGCGCGGACAATGAGGGCTTCGCACTGGACGGGCTGAACGTCCCGACCATGCCGTTCTACAACGGCAATCCCAACTGGTTCCTGCCCATCGTCGGAAGCTGGTACCGCCTGCGCGACCATATGGACCGCGCGGCGGCATGAACGCTGAGTTCGTCCTGCTCGACGGCCGCGTCACCACCATGGACGCCGCCGGCACCGAGGCGCAGGCCTTCGCCGCCGTCAACGGCCGCATCGTCGCCATCGGCAGCAGCGATGCGATGCGCGCCCATATCGGCCCCGGCACGCGCGTGCTGAATGCGGAAGGCCGCCGCGTCATCCCCGGCATCGTGGACAGCCACGCGCACCCGGATGCCTATGCGGTGCGGCTGCGCAACTGGACGCTGGTCTCGCCCGATCGGGTGGGCACGCGCGACGAATTGCTGGCCACAATCCGCCGCGTCTGCGAAGGCCTGGCACCCGGCCGCTGGGGCGCCTTCTACCGGCTGAACGAGCGCGCCAGCGGCGGCTATCCGACGCTCGACGAGCTTGACTTGGCGAGTGCCGGCCATCCCGTCTTCATCCTGCGCACCGACCAGCATATCGGCGTCGCCAACCGTGCCGCCTTCGCCGCCTGCGGCATCGCGCGCGACGCACCTGACCCCCCCTTCGGCGCCTTCAGCCGCGACGCGACCGGCGCCTTCACGGGTCAGGTGCGCGAGACCGCCGCGCAGATCTTCCTCGCCGCCGTGCATGCCGGCGACACCGAGCGTGAGATCGCCGAGGGCATGGAGCAGGTGCAGGACGAATGCCTGCGCCACGGCATCACCTCCGTCGCCAATGCGCTGACCCCGACCCAGGCGATCCGCGCCTTCCAGATGATGCGCCGCGAGGGGCTGCTGCGCATGCGGCTCGGCATCATCGCATCCGGCCGCGACGAACCGCTCGTGCCGCATCTGATCGGCGCCGGCATCCGCTCCGGCTTCGGCGATGAATGGCTGCGGCTGATCGGCGTGGAATGGTGCCCGGACTGTTCCACCTCAGGGCGAACGGCGGCCTATTGGGATCCCTATGTCGGCACGCCGATCCCGGGCGAACCCGTGCCAAACTGCGGCATGCTGCTCTACGAGAAGGAAGACCTGACCCGGCGCGCCACCGCCGCCCACCAGGCCGGCCTTCAGGTGATGATGGAAGGCGTCGGCGATCGCGGCATCGATTTCGCGCTGGACGTGATGGAAGCGGCGCTCGCCGCCCGTCCCGTCGCCGATCACCGCATGCGGGTCGAGCATTGTTGCAACGTCACGCCCGCGATCCTGCAACGCCTGAAGCGGGGCGGCTTCGTCGATTCCTCCGCGACCGGCTTCATGGACGAACTCGGCGAGGCCTATGTCGCCAATCGTGGCCAGGACGCCATGCGCCATATGTGGCCGCATCGCAGCCTGATCGCCGCCGGCGTGCCCGCACCCGGCCATTCCGACTTCGCCGTCTGCCGCGTGAACCCCTTTACCGCCATGGGCGCCATGGTCACGCGGCGCACCCAGACCGGCGCCGATCTCGATGCGTCGGAGGCCGTGACGCCGCTCCAGGCCCTCGCCGCCTACACCACCCTCGGCGCCTGGGCGCAGCGGGAGGAGGCCGAGAAGGGATCGCTCGAATCCGGCAAGCTCGCCGATTGCGCGGTGCTCGACACGGATATCCTGACCTGTGATCCGGCCGCGGTCCGGCAGACCTGCGTCATGGCAACGGTGGTGGGGGGCGTCGTGCGGCACGTCACCTGAACCCCTCTTTTCGTGCGCCGTCTCTGCGTGCGAGACTCAGCCATCCGAACCGCCCCGAGGGGTGCCGCATGCGCCGCCTATTCCTGCTGACCAGCCTTGTCCTGTCGCCGCTGCCGAGCCTCGCCCAGGGCCTGGTGACGGAACGCAGCATCAGCGCGGCGCTGGCGGCCGAGGCCGTGGCCGCCGCCGTGGAATCCTGCGCCGGCCGCGGCCACCGCGTCACCGCCGCGGTGGTGGACCGGTCCGGCGTGCTGAAGGCCCTGCTGCGCGCGGACGGCGCCGGTCCGCACACCGTCTCCGCAGCCCAGGCCAAGGCCTATACGGCGGTCAGCATGCGCGCGAATACCAGCCAGATCCTGGAGACGGTCCGCACCAATCCCGGTGCCTCGCGCCTCGCGGATGTCGAGGGCTTCCTGATCGTCGGCGGCGGCCTGCCGATCCGCGTGGGGGACGAAGTGGTCGGCGCGATCGGCGTCGATGGATCGCCCGGCGGTCACCTGGA
The DNA here is from genome assembly GCF_019430885.1 of Roseomonas alba. GTDB lineage: Bacteria > Pseudomonadota > Alphaproteobacteria > Acetobacterales > Acetobacteraceae > Neoroseomonas > Neoroseomonas alba. Next base: position 646,247 of record NZ_JAHYBZ010000002.1, read on the forward strand.
CGACCAATGCGCGGAAGCCGGCATCGCCCGCATCCGCGAGCGGCTGAACTAGCCGCGACGGCCCGCCGCCGGGTCGCGGCGCCCCCTCCCGTCAGCCATCGGTCCGGTGGAGCTTCAGGATGCGGCCGGTTATGGGGTTCGCGATCGCGCGCAGATAAGCCTGCGCGACCTCCCGCACCGCGACGGGCGTGAAGCCGGCGAAATAGGGATGGTAGCCCGGGGATTCCGCAAGGACCGTCGGGCTGACGCAGTTGATGCGCAGCCCGCGCGGCAATTCGCTGGCCGCGCCCTTCACGAAGCCTTCGACCAGGTGATTGACGGTCGTCCCGATGGTCCCGGCGGGGATGCGCTCATCGGTCAGCACGCCGGAGATGAGCGTGAAGGAACCGCCATCCGCGATGACCGGCAGGGCGGCGCGGACGAGATTGATCTGCCCCATGCCCTTCGCAGCAATCGAATCCGCCCATTGCGCGTCGCTCGCCTGCGCCAGGGGTGCGGGGAAGACGTCGCCCGCGGCGCTCGCCACGGCATCGAAGGAGCCGAGCCCCGCGAACAGCGCGCGCAGCGATTCCACATCGGTCATGTCGGCCTGGAGATCGCCGGATCTGCGCCCGACCGTGACGACGCCATGGCCGTGCTCTTCCAGAATCTGCTTCACGGCCGCGCCGATCGTGCCCGTGCCAACCACCACGATCCGCATGCATGCCCTCCTGCCAAAGACCACGGGCGGCGTTGACGCGGATCGCCCCGCCGCCCGGGAACATCGTGGGGCGCGAGGGTGGATCCGTCCGCAGCACATGGTCTTTTCCCGACCCATGCGCGCTTTGCTGGAATGGGCGACAGCGGATCGGTGTCGCCGCCGCGATGTCAGCGCTTCAGCGCCAGCCGCTTCGCCGCGGCACCGGTCGCGCGGGCCGCGAACAGGTCCAGCACGTCCCGCGGCCAGGCGCCCACGCGCCGGGCCTCGAGATCCACGCAGAGATACAGCACCTCATTCTCCGCCGCCTGCCAGCCTTCGTTGGCGTGGAACATGGTGTGCCGGCACAGCAGGCGCTTCGCATCGAAGGACAGCACCTCGCTGTCGAAGGCCAGCGGCGCGCCCTCTGTCACCTCGCGCGTATAGGCCTGCCAGGATTCCGCGGCGAAGGTGCCGAGGCCCTTCTCACGGAATGCCTTGCCCAGCCCCAGCGACGGCCATAGCGCGTCCGTCGCCAGATCGAAGGCCACCAGATAGTAGGCGAGGTTCATGTGCCCGTAGTGGTCGACCCACCCGGGCAGGACGTGACAGAGCGGCGCGCGCATCAGCTCAGTGAATATCCTCGGACTTCGACAGGGCTTCCTTCAGCTTCTCGATGTTGAAGCCGCGCGTCTTCACCATGTCCAGGATGACCTTCTCCTTCCGCGCGCCGAGGTCGATCGCGGCCGGAATCTTGGTCACCACGTCATGCGGGATGACGACGGCACCGTGCCGGTCGGCATGCACCACGTCGTCATGCTTCACCTGCATGCCGTGGATCGTCACCTCGCCCTTCAGCGAGACGATGTGCACATAGGCATGCGACGGGTTCACCACCCCGGCGATACCCTGGAAACCCGGCGCGAACATGTCGAGGTCGCGAACCGACCCGTTCGTCACCACGCCCTGCGCACCGAGCCCCTGATGCACGGCCGAATTCACCTCGCCCCAGAAGGCGCCGACGCCGGGGGTGTCATCCAGGTCCTGCAGGCAGACCACGGTCGGCATGGCCGCATCGGCGACATACTCATACCAGGCGATGCGCATCGCCTTGTCGACGTCCTTGCCGCGCCCCGAGGGAAACGCCGCGCGCTGCGTCCCGGTACGCGCCAGGCCGCAGATCGGCGGCAGCTTCGGGTCCACCGCGGTCATCGGCCGCACGGTGAAGCCGTAGCCACGGCGCTCCGGCGACACGATCTCGAGCGCATTGCAGATGGTGGGCGTGTCCCACTGGCGCAGCGCCTCGAGATCCGCGGCGGTGAAGGGATATTGGGTCATGCTGGTCTCCTCCGAGGCCGGCAGGATCGACCAGCCCCGCGCGTCGGTCAAACCGGCCCGAGCACCCGGTAGGTCTGGCGTTCGAGGAAATCGAGCCGTGCCTCAAGATCGTCCGGCCGGCACAGCATGACCGAGGTCACGCCAAGCCCGATGCGCCGCCCGGGATTATGCTCGCTGACCTCGACAGCCGTGCCCTGCCCGCTGTCGATCTCCACGATCACCGCGCCACCGCTGACCTCGATGTCCAGCACACAGGTGAAGCGGCTGTTGCTGCCCGGATCGGCGATGATCGGCGCGAAGGCGCCGGGCGCCGAGGCCGCGCCGAAGGCACGCAGCCGCAATCCCTTCGCCCCGGCCGGCGCCACGCAGCCGAGATGCAGGCGCATCGGCCCCTCCTCGGCCATCGGCAGGCGCAGCCGGGCGAGCCCCGCGCGCGTCCAGCAACCCCAGCCCTCCATCGGATACCAGGCGAGCCCGTCCCGCATCAGGTCCGCCAGGGCCTTGCGCCGGTCCGCTTCGCCGCCGCCCATCAGGCGCAGCGGGTAGATCACCGCGGGCGAGAACAGCACCGGCGGCTCCGCCGGCGTCGCGCTGCGCGCGGCCACTTCGCGCATCACCTGGTCGGCGATGTCGCCCCAGCTCCGCAGCTTGACCGTCTCGCGCACGAAGGCCTCGCGGCGCCCGCGCTCCTCCGCGTCGAAGATCAGCGTCTCGAGCTTGGCGACCAGGTCAGGCAGGTTCTCGGATTCGAAATAGACCGCCGCATCGCCGCCGGCCTCGGTCAGGGAGGTGTTGCGCGCGACCAGCGGCACACGCCCGAAGGACAGGCTTTCCGTCACCGGCAGGCCCCAGCCTTCGTAGAAGCTGTTGGTCACCGTGAACAGCGCCTGCGCGTAGAGCGCCGCCAGTGCCACATCCGGCACGCCATGCGCGATGGAGACGCGTTCCTGCAAGGCCTCGGAATTGCGCCACAGCGTCATGGCGGCATCGGCAAGCCAGCCCGCCTTGCCGATGCAGACCAGCCGCGGCACCCGCTCCGCGCCATGCTTGCGGATCAGCGCCAGCCAGGCGTGGAACAGCATCAGGTGGTTCTTGCGGCTTTCGATCGTGCCGACGCAGAGGATGAATTCCTCCTGCGGCTCCGGCAGGTCGGCCCGGGCCGGCCAGCCATCCGCCGCGGCCGCGCCCAGCTCCTGCCGCAGATCCGCATCGAGGCGCACGACGCTGACCGGCAGCGCGCGTTCCGGCACCACCGTCGCGGCAATGCGCCGCGCGTCGCCCGCCGACCATTCCGAAATGGCGAGCGCCGAATCCGACAACGCCGCCATGGAGGAGAACCATTGGGAGAACTCGTCGGCGAGCAGCGCCTGGCAATGCTCGGGCACCATCAGCGGGATGCAGTCATAGACCAGCGGCACGTAGCGCACGCCGTATTGCCGCATCACATGGCGCACCCGCAGGAAATAGTCGCGAATCCACCAGGATGTACCGAGGTTGACCAGGCTAGCGCCGGGGGCGAAGACGAAATCGGGGCCATCGCGCAGCGTCTCGCGCACCTCCGCGACCACCTCCTGCCAGGCCGGCGCGTCCACCTCGCCGCCGGTGCGCGACAGGCGCCACAGGCGCAGGAACAGGTCCCGGCCGATCTCGCGCCAGAAGCCCGAACCCTCGTCGAAGGCGACTGTGGTGGTGGCCACCCCCTCGATCGGATCCAGCAGCGCGCGGGCCGTGACGTTGAGCTGCACGCGCTGGATGCCGGTGGGCGTGCGGTTGTGCGCGACATAGGCGACAAGGTCGGAACTGTCGAAGACCATCTGCACCAACTGGCCCGGCGCCCGAGGCTTCCGCGACAGCGGTCCGGCGAGATGGGCGAGGCCCTGCGCATTGCGCGCCGCTTCCCCGCTATCCGGGTCGAGTTCGAGGGCACGGGCATAGGCGCGCCATGCGCCCTCCCCCTCGCCCAGCATCTTCAGGGCGTGGCCGATCTGCAGATGGGCATCCGCATTGTTCGGCGCGGCGGTCACAGCTTCGCGATAGGCCAGCAACGCCGCGGCGACGTCGCCGCTCTCCTTCAGGCAATGGCCGAGCTGGATGCGGGCGCGCCAATCGTCGGGCCGTTGCAGCAGATGGGCACGATAGGCCAGGGCCGCCGCATCCCACATGCGCTGGTCGCGCAGGGAATCGGCCTGGCGCAACGCTTCCCCGGCCATCATTCCGCCGTCCTGGCCCCGATCATCCATGCCTCACCCTCGCTGCTCGGTCACACGCTGACCCGGTATGCCACAACCGCGCTCACGCGCCGACTGTCACCCCGAGCTTGGCATAGGCATCACGCAGCCGCATCTGGTAGCGCTCGGGCGAGTAGAGCGAGGCTTGCCGCGGTCCGAGCTCCGCAAGCCGTCCCCGCAGATCGGCATCCGAATCGAGCGCGCGGATGGCATCGACCATCGCGCGCACGTCATAAGGGTCGATCTTGATGGCGGCATCGCCTACCACCTCGGGCATGGAGGAGGTGTTGGACGTCATCACCGGCGTCCCGAGCAGCATGGATTCCAGCGCCGGGAGCCCGAAGCCCTCATAGAGCGAAGGAAACAGCACCGCCTTCGCCCCGCGGATCAGGCTGACCAGCAGCGGGAAGGAGGCATAGTCGACGAGCTGCACGCGATAGCGTGTCTCGGTCCGCCCGTCGCGGGTCAGAAGGTAGCGCACATGCTCGTTTTCAAACAGCAGGCGCAGCTCCTCGTCGGACTTCCACGCCTTCTTGCCCACGATGACCAGCGGATCGGTGACGCCGGAGGCAAGATAAGCCTCGACCATGCGGCCGACATTCTTCTTCGGCTCGATGGCGCCAAAGAACAGGTAGTAGCGCTGGTAGCCGAGGCCGTAGGTCCCCTCTACCTCGGTCTTCACGTCCGCGACGGGCTTGTTGGCGTAGCGGGCGGGGATCTCGACGGCCTGGTAGGTGTTGCTGACGCGTTCTTCGGGGACGCCGAGCAGGCTGATGATATCGCGCTTCGAGGCCTCGCTGACGGTAACGATCTGGTCGCCGCGGCGGGCGAGCTGGCGCATCAGCCGGAAATAATTCCGCTTGTGATCGAGGGTGGTGTAGGGCAGCCGCAGCGGCACAAGGTCATGCATGGTGTAGACGTTCTTTGCCCCGCGTACCTTCAGGGCAAGCGGATAGGTCCAGTGCATGAGTTGCGGGGGATGGCGGAAATGCACCGACATCCGATTGACGTAGAGCTTGAAGTGCAGCCGCTGCAGATCGAACAGGTTCTGCACGTTCCAGATATGATCGAAATGCGGCAGGCGCGAGCGGAAGGTCTCCCGCACCACCCGCCCGGTGATCGGCACCTGGGTCGCGATTTCGCCGAGCGGCGTGCTCAGGGCCCGGCGAATGACGTGCAGCATTTCCACCAGCCTGGAGGGGCGTCCGACCAGTGGGTCGAAGAAGGCGATCTCACGGATCAGCGAGTTCATGCTGATGGTCGATGATCTCGTGCCATAGAGCACGCCCACCTCGGCCCCGAGGTCCCGCAGACAGAAGGAGAGGTTCCGGGCGTAGGTCGCGACCCCGGTGCCTTGCGTGAGGGAGAGGTTGAACCCGTCGATGAAGATGCGCGGCGGGCGCTGGGCTGTCATGGGCGGGCGGTCCAATCCAATCGCGTTCCGGCCACGGCGCGGGCCACCCCGGAATGGGGGGGCCGGCAGCAGCCCTGTCCTGGCAAGCTGCGGTGCGCCACCGGGAAGGTCAAGCGAACCGGGTCACAGGCTCCTGCTCCCGGTCCGGCCTACGCGGTGCCGATGATCTGCGTCATCTGACAGGCGAAGGGCATTGCATGCGGGTATGTCAGGCTGGCCGCCGTCAGTTGAGGAACTCCGGCGAGACGAGTCGCGGCAGGAACAGCACGACCTCCGGCCACAGGATCACCAGCAGCAGCACGCCGAGCATCGGCAGCAGCATGATGATCGTATCCTTCAGCACATCGGCCATGCGCATACCGGCCACATGGCAGGCGATCATCAGGCAGAGCCCATAGGGCGGCGTCACCAGCCCGAAGGCCAGGCTGACAATGCCGATCATGGCGAAATGCACCGGGTCCATGCCGACGCCGATCGTCAGCGGCTGGAGGATCGCCCCGACGATGATGATGGCCGGAATGGCATCGAGGAAGCAGCCCACCACCAGGAAGACCGCGGCGACGAAGAGCCCCGTCTCGATCCGGTTCATCCCCCAGGTGGACACGCCGGACAGGATCGCCTCCGGGATCTGGTAGTAGGCGAGCAGCCACCCGAAGCAGGACGCCGTGCCGACGCAGAACAGCGCGACGCCGGCGAGGCGCCCCGTCTCGCCCAGCGCTTCCCAGAGCTGCTTCAGCCCCATCTCCCGATAGACGACGAGCGAGAGGAGGCCGGCATAGAGCACGGCGATGCAGGCGCTCTCGGTCGCGGTGAACCAACCGAAGACCTTGCCGCCGATGATGATCAGCGGCGTCATCAGTGCCGGCAGCGCGACGACGATGGCGCAGAGCAGCGCCCGCCAGGTCGACCGCTCATAGGTCGGATAGCCGCGCATCTTCGCATAGACATGCACCGTGCCCATCTGCACCAGCGCGATCAGTGCCCCGGGGACGACGCCGGCGAGGAACAGCGCCCCGATCGACACCGTCAGCACCCCGCCCCAGACGATCATCAGGATCGAGGGTGGGATGATGACTGCGAGCACCGCCGAGACCGCCGTGATCGCGACGGAGAAGCTGTCGTCGTAGCCCTCCTTCCGCTGGGCCTCGATGAAGATCTTGGATTGCGACGCCGCATCCGCCGTCGAGCTGCCCGAGATGCCGGCGAAGAAGAACGACAGCACCACGTTGATCTGCGCGAGGCTGCCCGGCAGGTGCCCCACCAGCGCGCGGGACAGGGTCATCAGCCGGTCGGTGATGCCGCCGACATTCATCAGGTTGGCCGTCAGCAGGAAGAAGGGCACCGCGAGCAGGATGAAGGAGTTGTAGGCGTTGAAGGTCTCCTGCATCAGCACCATTGGCCCGAGCCGCGGTTCCAGCGCGAGGATCGGCAGGCAGGCGAGGCCGAGGGAGACCGCGACCGGCACGCGCAGCGCGAGAAGGCCGAAGAAGCCACCGAACAGGATCCAGGCGGCCTGGCCCGCCGCGAGCGTATTGCCGCCCATCAGCCGGCCTCCCCATGGATCAGCGTGTGCAGGTCATCGATGAATTTCTCCCCGGCGAAGAGCAGCCAGGAGAGGCCGAGGAGCGGCCAGGCGAGGTGGATGAGCCACAGCGGCAGTTCCGCCAGCTCGCTGATGCGGAACCAGGCGAAGTCGACGAATTCGATGCCGTACCACAGGAAGGCCGCGCCGAAGACCAGTACGAAGACGCCGGAGACGAGGTCCATGAACGCACGGAAGCGACCCGTCAGCCGCGGCCACAGATCCACGATGAAGTGGATGCCTTCCTTCTGGCCCACGATCGCGCCGATCATGATGGTCCAGATGAGAAGGAAGCGCGCCATCTCCTCCGTCCAGATGTAGTGGGGCAGCAGATGGGTCTGGCGCGAGAGCACCTGTAGCGTGACGGGCAGCAGAAGGATCAGCACGGAAATGGCGAGCAGCGCCGAAAGCAGCCGCCCATAGAAGGCGGATGCCTGGCGCACCAGGCCGCGCAGGCCGGTCTGGGGCATGGGGAGCTCCGGTTTGTCGGGGATGCCGGCCGGCGGCGGTTGCCGCCGGCCGATCGCCTGGTCAGGCGGTGATGGCGTTGATGCGGGTGAAGATGGTCTCCGCATCCACCTCCCGCGCATAGGCGGCCATGACGGGATCGACGGCGCGTTTCAGCTCGGCCCGTTCGGTGAACTCGACGCGATGCAGCCGGCCGGCCCGTTCGAGCTCGGCGACCTTCTGCCCGTCCTCCGTGCTCTCGGCCTGGCGGCCGAAGGATCCGGCCTCCTTGCCCGCGCGCCGGATCGCCTCCTGCAGGGGTGCCGGCAGGCGCGACAGCGTCTGGGAGGAGAAGCAGATCGGCCGGATGGTGATCGCGTGCTGCGTCATGATGAGGTTCGGCCCGACCTCGTAGAAGCGCATCGCCTCCACGCCCGCGGCCTCGTTCTCGCCGGCCTCGATGACGCCGTTCTGGATGCCGTTGTAGATCTCGTTGTAGGCGATGACCGTCGGCGACATCCCCGCTGCCTGGAAGGTGCGCGACCAGATCGGCGCACCCTGCACGCGGATCTTGAGGCCGCGCAGCTCCGCCATGTTGGTGACGCGCTTGTTGGCGAAGATGTTACGCACCCCGCCGCCGGCATAGCCGATCAGCGCGACGCGCGCGCGGCGTTCGATCTCGGTCGCCACCGGCGCGAACAGGTCCTGGTCCAGCACCGCATTCCAATGCGGCAGGTCGCGGAACAGGAAGGGCGCATCGACGAAGGGCGCCGCCCGGCTGAAGGTGGACATGTGGGCCGGCGAGACGATGCCGTAATCCACCGCGCCGCGGCCGGCCGCCATGTATTCGAAATACTGCTTCTCCAGCCCCAGCGAGGAGTTCTTGTGCAGGATGAAATTCACGGGTTGCGCCGTGTAGTACTGCTTGACCAGCTCCTCGAACCGCACCAGGGCGCGGGTGAAGACATGGTCGTCGTTGAACTGCACGGCTCCGTTCAGGGTGATGGCCTGCTGCGCCCGCGCGACATGCGGGGCCCCCAGCAGGACGGCGCCGCCGGCAATGGCGCGCGCGAAGTCCCGTCGCTTCATGAACGCATTCTCCCTTATTTGGCCGGCTTCATGCCGGCTCTGCGTCGACTATAGGGGCGGAACGAGCCTCTTTGGAACTGCCTGGTTACTCGCCCCCACTTCCGCTTGCCCGCGACCTGGCCGACACTGCGTGCCGATTTCGGGGGAAACGAGATGAACCGACTGGATCTGTCAGGGCGCGTGGCCGTGATCACCGGGGGCGCGCGCGGCATCGGCCTGGCCATCGCGCGCCGGGCCGTGGACTCGGGCGCGGCCGTCGCGCTGTGGGACATGGACGCCAAGGCCGGCGCCGACGCCGCGGCCGCCCTGGGCAAGGCCACATCGCACGCGCTCGACCTGACGGACGAAGCCGCGATCGGCGCGGCGCTGAAGGCCACGCTCGCGGCCCATGGGCGCGTCGACATACTGGTCAACAATGCCGGCATCACCGGCGGCAACGCCCCATCCTGGGAACTGCCCCCCGCCGAATGGCGCCGGGTGATCGAGGTGAACCTGATCGCCCCCTACCTCGTCGCGCGCGCCGTGGTGCCGGGGATGATCGCGGCGGGCTATGGGCGCGTGGTGAACATCGCCTCCATCGCGGGCAAGGAAGGCAATCCGAATGCCTCCCACTACAGCGCGTCGAAGGCCGGGCTGATCGGCTTCACCAAGTCGCTCGGCAAGGAACTGGCGAAGACCGGCGTCCTCGCCAACTGCATCACCCCTGCCGCGGCCGCGACCGACCTCTTCAAGCAGATGACGGAAGAACAGATCGCCTGGATGCGGTCCAAGATCCCGATGGACCGCTTCGTGCAGGTGGAGGAGATCGCCGCGCTGGCCTGCTGGCTGGCCTCGGAGGATTGCTCCTTCTCGACCGGCGCGGTCTTCGACATCTCGGGCGGGCGCGCCGTCTACTAGCCTGATCGCGTGATTCAGACTTCCGGTGCACGCGCACCTACGGCCATCACGCTCTGGACCTCGGCGAGGATCGGCAGCAGGTACTGCGCGAACAGCGGCGGGTTCTCGGTGAAGGGGAAGTGGCCGATCCCGTCCATGCGGGTGAAGCGCGCGCCCTTGATCTTCGCCGCCGTGGCCTCGGACATCTCGGCGGTGCAGGAATAGTCGTATTCGCCCGTCAGCATGAACAGCGGGCAGCGCGTGGTGTCGATGCGGTGCACGCGGTCACGCGCATCCCACTCGCCGGAATAGAAGCCGATATCGCGGTCGAAGGTCGCGTAGCCGCCCTGGGAGTAGTGCCACCAGATGGCGGCGGCGGGCTCGGCCGGGCTTTGCGGCGCCATCAGCCCGTGAATCCATTCGGGTACGAAGATCGCCTGGTTGATGCGCGGATCATCCGCCCAGGGGCTGCGCCGCCCGGCGACATGATCGCAGGCCTCGCAGGCAATGATGGCGGAAAACGCCTCCGGATGCCGTAGCGCGACCTCCAGGCAGATCTCCCCCGACATCGACGCGCCGAGCAGCACGGGCTTCTCCAGCCCCGCCGCCTTCACCACGCCCATGATGAGATCGACATAGCGATCGGTGGTGAGCCGCCAGGCGCCCGGCACCTCCGCCGGCGGCGGGCTCTTGCCGTGCCAGGGCATGTCGAAGCTGGTGATGCGCCAATCCCTGGTGATGCGCGCATCCGCCATCAGCCCATGGGCCTGGCGGTTATCCGCGCCCGCCGTGTGCAGCACCAGCAGATCCCGTCCCTGCCCTGCCTGTTCCGTATAGATCCGCCAGGACCGCCCATCCGCCGCCACATCCAGGTATCGGCCCGTGGGATCCGCCGCGGGACCTGCCGGCAGCGCGGGCCGCGGGAAGGCCGGCACCGGCCCATTTCCGCGCAGCACCAGCCAGCGTCCGATTTCCAGCACGCGTCGCGCCAGGTGGCAGTGCCGCAGGAAGGCCATCTCGTCGCCGGTGATCGCGAAGCCCGGCACGCGGTGCCGCATCGCGAAGATCGCATGATGGTGCCGCGGCGGAATGGGCTCGAGGTGCTTCGCCCAGATCTCGGGCGAGGCCTCCAGCGCGAATGCCGCCGCTCCCGTCGCGCCGCCGAAGGCAAATTCGGCGCGCGCCGCGCCGCTGACGATCGCGAAGCGCGTTTCCGCCCCTTGGCGCCATTCGCCAAGGACCGCGTCGTCCGCGCAGGCCCCCTGCCACCGGGCGACGAAGCCATCCCATGCGCTGCCCTGCGGCCAGCCTGCCATGCGACCCTCCTGACATTTCCCTGCGCCAGGATGTCAGCCGGCGCCCGCCGTTGCCAGCCCCCGCCCACCCGCGCAGAGTGCGCGCGACATCGCCACGAGGCATGAGGAAACGCCGATGAGCTCACCCACCAAGATCGCCGTCGTCACCGGCGCCGGCACCGGCGTCGGCCGCGCCGCGGCCCTCGCGCTGCTCGGCGGCGGCTGGACCGTCGTGCTGACCGGCCGCCGCAAGGAACCGCTGGAAGAAACGATCGCCATGGCCGGCGACGCCGCTTCGCGCGCCCTGGCCGTGCCCGCCGATGTCGCGGACCCTGCCGCCGTCGATGCGCTCTTCGCCGCCGTGAAAGAGAAATTCGGGAGGCTCGACCTGCTCTTCAACAATGCCGGCCAGAACGTCCCCGGCACACCCTTCGAGGACCTGACCTACGCCGACTGGACCCGTGTCGTCGCGGTGAACCTCACCGGCTCATTCCTCTGCGCCCAGGCCGCCTTCCGCATCATGAAGGACCAGTCGCCGCAGGGCGGGCGCATCATCAACAACGGATCGATCAGCGCCCACACGCCGCGCCCCGACAGCGCACCCTACACGGCGACCAAGCATGCCATCACCGGCCTGACCAAGTCGCTGATGCTGGACGGACGAAAGTACGACATCTGCGCCGGCCAGATCGACATCGGCAACGCCGCGACGCCGATGACCGCCCGCATGTCCAAGGGCGTGAAGCAGGGCGACGGGTCCGTGGCCGTGGAACCGACCATGGACGTGAACCACGTCGGCCAGGCCATCTTGCACATGGCGAACCTGCCGCTGGAATCGAACATCTTCACCATGACCATCAAGGCCACGAAGATGCCGTTCGAAGGGCGCGGCTGAAAAGGAAAGGTCGGGGGAGGAACACCTCCCCCGAATCCCCCTCCGTTTTTTGGATACCTGGCGCTAACCCTCGCCGCGCTCAGCCAACAGGCGTTTCACCTCGTTCTTCGGCACCTTGCCGTAGCCAGACCGCGGCAGCGCATCCCACACCACGATGCGCGACGGCCATTTGTAGCGGCCAAGCCGCCCATCCAGATGCGCCATCACCGCCGCCGGGTCGATCGCCACGCCATCACGCGCGACCAGCACCGCGACGCCCGTCTCGCCCCACTTCTCATGCGGCACGCCCACGACGCAGGCCTCGGCGACGGCGGGATGCGTCATCAGCGCCTCCTCCACCTCCCGCGGATACACGTTCGATCCGCCCGAGATGTACATGTCCGACTGCCGCCCCGTGATGTACAGGAACCCTCGCGCATCGAGATGCCCGAGATCCCCGGTGTGGAACCATCCCCCGGCGAAGGCCTTCTCATTCGCTGACGGATTCTCGAAATACCCGGCCATCACCGCCGGGCCCCGCACGCAGATCTCGCCCGTCTCGTTCGCCGGCAGGCGGTGGTGAGCCGCATCCAGGATCGCGATCTCGATCCCCGTGCGCGGATAGCCGCAGGACCCGATCGGCATCGCCGGATCATCGTCCAGGCTGTGCCATTCGGGCGGCAGCACGGCGATGTTCCCGGTCACCTCGCCCAGCCCGAAATACTGCACCAGGCACGGACCGAGCTTGCGCAGCGCATGCTTCTGGTCCTCCCGGTACATCGGCGCGCCGGCATAGATCACATGCCGCAGGCTCGCATGGTCGAAGGCATCCACGCTGGCATCCCCGCACAGCGCGTTCAGGATGGTCGGCACGGTGAACATGTTGCTCACGCGATGCGTCTCGACCAGCCGCCAGGCCTCCGGCACCTCCAGCCGCTCCCCGGGCATCAGCACCGACACCGCGCCGCGCGCGACCTGTGCCAGCGCATGCACCCCCGCGCCATGCGACAGCGGCGCCACCACCAGCGAGGCATCCCGCTCCGTCAGCCCCGGCATCAGATCGGCAATGTGGTTCACCACGACGAAGGCCAGCTGCCCATGCGTCAGCGTCCCGCCCTTGGGCCGCCCCGTGGTGCCGGAAGTATAGAACAGCCAGGCCGGGTCGTCGCGATCGACCGCCTCGGTCTCCGTCACCGGCACACCGAGGGCGACCAGGTCCTCCCACGACACGCCGCCCGCGCCGCCCGCCTGCCCGATCCCGACCTCCAGCACGCAGGCGGGATTTCCGGCGCGGGCAGCCTCGCGATGCTCGGGGAATCCGTTATCGAAGACATGGACCCGGCAGCCTGCATTGCTGGCGAGGAAGGCAACTTCCGGCGGGCTCAGCCGGAAATTGGTCGGCACCCAGATCGCGCCGATCAGCCAGCACGCCCAGCAGGACTCGAAGATCGCATTCCCGTTGCGGGCATGGACCAGCACCCGGTCGCCCTTGCCGATGCCTCGCGCCCGCAGAGACCCGGCGGCCGCCATGACCCGTTGCGCGATCTCTGCCCAGGACCAGCTCCGGTCGCGCCAGACCAGGCCCGGCCGATCGGGCAGCCGTCGTGCCGTCTGCAGCAGCAGACTGGCCAAATTCGATGTCGGGATCATGTCGCGTTTCCTTCCCGCCCCAAGGCTGGCCCAGCCGTGGCATCCCCGGCAAGCGCTTGCGGCCCGGCGGCTCGCGCGCCAGTCTGTCGCCCAAGCGCCGGCCAATCGGCGCACCCCTTGGGAGACAACGCCAGATGACCACCCCCCGCATGGGCGCCTCGCGCCGGTCGCTGTTGCTGGGCGCCGCGGGCGCCGGCCTGGCCCTGCCCTTCGCCGCCCGCGCGCAGAGTTACCGCCCTGAATACAAGCTGAGCGTGGTCGGCAACCGCCCCATCCCCTTCGCCGACGGCGCCTTCCGCTGGGCCGAGCTCGTCACCGAACGCTCCGGCGGCCGCATCAACGTCAAGGTCTATCCCGGCAGCCAGCTCGTCGGCGGCGACCAGACGCGCGAACTCGTCGCCATGCGGCAGGGCGTCATCGACTTCGCCGTCTTCTCCACCATCAACATCGCCCCGCAGGTGCGGGAGGTCGGCCTCTTCCAGCTTCCCTTCCTGATGCCGAGCCATCGCGCCTTCGATGCGCTGATCCGCGGCGATGTCGGCCGCGACATCTTCGGCGTGATGGAGCGCCGTGACGTGGTCCCCCTCGCCTGGGGCGAGAACGGTTTCCGCGAGATCTCCAACTCCAAGCGTGCCATCCGCACGCCGGACGACCTGCGCGGCCTCAAGATCCGCTTCGCCGCCGGCGCCATCTTTACCGACATCTACAACGCGCTGGGCGCCAATCCGGTTCAGATGTCCTTCGCCGACCTCCAGCCGGCACTGTCCACCGGCGCGGTGGATGGGCAGGAGAACCCGATCAACCTGTTCCTCGCCTTCCGTATGGATACTCTGGCGCAGAAGCACCTGACGGTGTGGAACTACGTCAACGACCCGCTGATCTTCGCGCTGTCCAAGTCGGTCTGGAACAGCTTCACCCCGGCCGATCAGCAGCTCGTCCGCGAATGCGCCGAACAGGCGGGCCGTGACGAGATCGCGCTGACCCGCCGGGGCCTCGGCGGCGAGGGCACCGATGATTCCGCCATGGTTGAACTCCGCAACCGCGGCGTCGAGGTCACGGTCCTCTCGGCCGCCGAGAAGCGCGCCTTCGCCGAGAAGACCAAGCCCGTCTACGACAAATGGGCGGCGACCGTCGGCCCCGACCTCGTCCGCAAGGCCGAGACCGCCATCCGCGCCGTCGCGTCCTGAGGCCGACTTGAGCGCCGAGCTGGACCCGGGTGCCGAGCACCCGGACCCGCGCACGCTTGTGCCGCTGACCGTCGAACGGGTCCTGCTCGCGCTCGCCATGGGCGCGATGGCGCTGATCACGGCCGCGAACGTCGTCACGCGCTACCTGACCGACGTGTCCCTCGCCATCACCGAGGAATACTCGGTCGTGCTGATGGTCATCGTCGCGCTGATCGGCTCGGCGCTCGCCATCGCCTGCGGGCGGCATATCCGCATCGGCTATTTCACCGACTTGCTCTCCCCCGCCTGGCGCCGGCGGGCGGAAGTCCTCGCGCTGCTGCTCTCGATCGTCTGCTTCGGTCTGCTCGTCGTGTTCGGCGCCGACCTCGCCTATGACGAATACCGCTTCGAGGTTCTGTCGAACGGCCTCGCCAATCCGCAATGGCTCTACACTGGATGGCTGCCGCTGCTCGCGCTGCTCGTCATCGCACGGGCGGCGGGACGCATCATCCGCCTCGCCCGCGGCGAGGATGGCTGATCCATGATCGCCGCCACCCTCTTCGCCGCCTTCGTCATCCTGATGGTGATCGGCGTGCCGGTCGGCGTCTGCCTCGGCCTTGCCGGCGCCTTCGCCATCTGGCTCGCCGACCAGTCCATCATGGCGATGCCGACCAATGTCTATGCCGGCATCGCGAAATACCCTCTCATCGCCATCCCGATGTTCGTGCTGGTCGGCAGCGTCTTCGACCGCACCGGCGTCGCACTGCGCCTGGTGCGCTTCGCCACCGCGCTGGTCGGCGCAGGACGCGGCGCGCTGGCCTCCGTCGCCGTGCTGGTCGCGATGGTGATGGGCGGCATCTCGGGCTCTGGTCCCGCCACCTCCGCCGCGGTGGGCCAGGTTGTCACGCGCAGCATGATCGAGGATGGCTATCCCCGTCCCTTCATCGCCAGCACGGTGGGCGCGGCAGCGGCGACCGACATTCTGATCCCGCCCTCGGTCGCCTTCATCGTCTATGCCGTGCTGGTCCCGGGCGTCTCCGTGCCGGCGATCTTCGCGGCCGGCATGATCCCCGGCATCCTTGCGGGCCTCGCGCTGATCGTCGCCGTGGTGATCCTGTCGATCGTGAAGGATTTCGGCGGCAAGGCGCGGCGCGACGAGGCCCTGCAAGTCTGGCGCACCTTCCGCGAGGCCTTCTGGGGCCTGCTCGCCCCCGTGGTCATCCTGGGCGGCATGCGCATCGGCCTGTTCACGCCCACCGAGGCCGCCGTCATGGCCGTCTTCTACGGCCTGTTCATCGGCGCCGTGATCTATCGCAGCCTGACGCTACGTGATGTCTATGAAATGCTGGTCGAAGCCGGCGAGATCTCGGCGGTGATCCTGATGGTCATCGCACTCGCCACGGTCTTCGCCTGGTCCACGGCGACGCTCGGCATCGTGCAGCCCGTCGCGGATTGGGTGGTCGGACTCGGCTTCGGCTCGGGCGGGACGCTCGCGCTGCTGACGCTGTTCCTCATCCTGGTGGGGATGTTCCTCGACGGCATCTCGATCTTCCTGATCCTGCTGCCGGTGCTGCTGCCGATCGCGGCCGCCTTCCACTGGGACCTGACCTGGTTCGGCGTGGTGCTGACCATGATGATCGCGATCGGGCAGTTCACCCCGCCCATGGCGGTGAACCTGATGGTGTCCTGTCGGATCGCCGGGGTGTCGATGGAAAGCACCGTGCCCTGGGTGAGCTGGCTCGTGCTGGCGATGGCCGTCGCGGCAGCGGCCGTCATGGCCTTCCCGGAACTCGCCCTCGGCCTGCCCCGCGCGATGGGCATCCTGTAGCGGTCAGGAGGCGCGCAGCCCCAGCTCGAGGACCGTGCGCTTCTCCTCCTCGTTCTGCAGCATCGCCGCCGTCGCGTAGTCCTCCGTGCCGAGGTAGCGCACCGGCATGTCGAAACGCGCGATGGTCGCCAGATGGGCGGGGTCGTAGAGCGCCTCCTTGAAGGCGTCGTGCAGGATGCGCACCACGCCGGGATCCATGCCGCGCGGTCCGGCGATGCCATAGGTGCTTTCCCCCAGCACGTCGTAGCCCTGCTCGCGGAAGGTCGGCACGTCGGGGAAGCGGGCCGCGCGCTCGGTCATCCACACGCCGAGCACGCGCAGTCGCCCTTCCAGCGCCATGTCGGCCCAGGCGCTGGTCTCCGCGGAGAAATGGATGTCGCCCGACAGCAGCGCCTGCAGGTTCGGCGCGGCGCCCCGGAAGGGCACCGCGACCCAGTCGAGGCCTGCCAGCCGCGCAAAGCGGGTCATCTGGATATCGGTGGTATTGGCCCCCGGGGTGCCATAGCTGACCTTGCCCGGATTGGCGCGCGCATAGGCGACGAGGTCGGCCATGTTCCGCCAGGGTGAGTCCGGACGCACCACCACCCCGCCCATGTAGCCCACCAGCCGGATGATCCAGGAAAAGTCCTTCATCGGGTCCCATTGCGGCCGGTCGGTCATCGCCGGCATGCGGAAGGTCCCGTTGGGCATCTGACCGATGGTATAGCCATCCGGCCGCCCCTCTCGCGCCATGTACAACGCGCCGAGCGTGCCGGAGGCGCCGGGCTTGTTCTCCACGACCACGGGCTGGCCGAGCCGCTTCGAGGCCTGATCGCAGATCGACCGCATCTGGATGTCGGTGGCCCCGCCAGGCGTCCAGGGCACCAGCACCCGGATCGGCCGGTCGGGATAACGCGATTGCGCGAGCGCCGGCCGCGCCAGCATCGCGGCGGATGAGATGGCCAGCAGCGAACGCCGGCCCGTGTCGCCGATCATGCCGTTCCTCCCAACTTTCGTTGGGAGGAAGCATGCACCGACCGATCGGTCGGTGGCGAGGCCTTATTCTTCCGCCGCGATCACGGCTGCGGGACGATGCGGATATACGGCTTGGGCTCCTTCCAGCCGAGCGGGAAGAGCTTCTTCGCATCCTCGTTGCTGACCGAGCCGGCGATGATCACGTCCTCACCATGCTTCCAGTTCGCCGGCGTCGCCACCTTGTGCTTCGCGGTGAGCTGGAGGCTGTCGAGCAGGCGCAGGATTTCGTCGAAGTTGCGCCCCGCCGTCATCGGATAGGCGAGATAGGCCTTCACGACCTTGTCCGGCCCGATGAAGACGACGACGCGCACCGTCTGGTTCGTCGCCGCCGTGCGACCGGCAGAGGTGTTCCCCGCATCCGCCGGCAGCATGCCATAGGCCTTGGAGACCTCGAGCGACGGATCGCCGATGATCGGGTAGGTTACGGCATGGCCCGTGACGTCGCGGATGTCGTCGGCCCAGCGGCTGTGGTCGTCCACCGGATCGACCGACAAGCCGATGACCTTGGTGTTGCGCTTGTCGAATTCCGGCTTCAACGCGGCGACGGCACCGAGTTCGGTGGTGCAGACCGGCGTGAAGTCCTTGGGGTGACTGAAGATGATGGCCCAGGAATCGCCGATCCACTCATGGAAACGGATGCGGCCCTGGGTGGTGTCGGCCTCGAAATCCGGGGCCGTCTGCCCGATGGCAAGGGTCATGGCGCACTCCCTCTGTTGTGCGTGCGGGCGCGGAACGCAGCATGCGTCCGCGGTGTAGACAAGCGAAAGAATAGGCATTCACGCCGGGCGCAGCGCAGAGACGGGTCTTCTCCCGACATGCCGCCATCCATCAGATGCGTTCATCCACCGCTCCCGGCAAGACGCCGGATGGCGTCGATGACGCGCGCCGGCGTGATGCGGATCGCCTCCTCCAGGGGCGGGCTGAACGGCACCGGGGCACGCGGCGCCCCCAGACGTTCCACCGCACGCAGCGGTCCGACCGATTCGGTCACGCGCGCCACGATCTCCGCCCCGAAGCCGGACACCGTCACCGCCTCATGCACCACCAGCAGCCGCCCCGTGCGCCGCGCCGAGGCGATCACCGCCGCCTCGTCCCAGGGCCACAGGCTGCGCAGGTCGAAGACGTCGCAGGCGACGCCGCTCTCGCGCGCCGCCTGCTCGACCACCGGCACCATGGCCGACCAGGTCACGACGGTCAGCGCGTCGCCCCGAGCGGCCTGGCGCGCGACGCCGAAGGGTGCGGGCACGACCTCCTCCGGCACCTCGCCTTCCGCGGTCCACAGATTCTTCGGTTCCAGCAGCACCACCGGATCGTCGGACCGGATCGCCGCCTTCAGTAGCGCCGCCGCATCCGCCGGCGTCCCCGGCGCGGCGACGACGAGGCCCGGGATATGCGTCAGCCAGGCTTCCAGGCACTGGCTGTGCTGCGCCGCCGAGTTGCGCCACATCCCCTGCGGCATGCGCACCACCAGCGCCGCACGCCCCTGCCCACCGAACATGTAGCGCACCTTGGCGATCTGGCTGACCAGCTCATCCATCGCGCAGAGCGTGAAGTCGGCGATGCGCATCTCGACGACCGGCCGCGTGCCGCACAGCGCCGCGCCGAGGCCCGCGCCCATGATCGTGCTCTCGCTGATCGGCGTGGAGACGATGCGCTCCGCCCCGAACTCCTCCGCGAGCCCCTTGTACTGCCCGAAGATGCCGCCCTGGACGAGGTCCTCCCCCAGCGCCCACACCAGCGGATCGCGGCGCATCTCCTCGGCGAGCGCGCGGCGCGCCGCCTCGGCGAAGGTCAGTCGCGTCATGCCGGCGCTCCCGCATCCTGCACGTCGCTGAAGGCCGCTTCGGCCCCGGGCCAGGGCGCGGCCATCGCGGCGGCGCGATGCGTGGCCATCTCCGCGGCGGCCTCGGCTTCGATGGCCGCGACCTCATCCGCATCCAGCAGCGCGGCGAGGCGCCGGATGCAGTCGCGATCCCGCGCCGCTGCGGCTTCCTCGGCTGGGCGATACGCCGCGGCGTCGGTGCCGGTGTGTCCCTCCCAGCGATAGCATTTGGCGTGCAGGAACTGCGGCCCCGCGCCGCCGCGAATGCGCGCGACCAACTCCGACGCCACCGCATCCACGGCCAGCACGTCCTCGCCATCCGCGGCGGTCGCCGGCACGCCACAGGCCTCCGCCCGAACCGCCGGCCCGCCGCCCGCCGTCACGGCGGCGCCGCGCGTGAAGGCCGCGAAGCCGTTATCCTCACAGACGAAGAGCAGCGGCAGCCGATACAGCGCCGCCCAGTTCATCCCTTCCAGAAAGGGCCCGCGATTCACCGCGCCGTCGCCGAAGAAGCAGGCCACGATCGCATCCTCGCCCTTCAGCCGGATCGCCTGCGCCGCCCCGCAGGCGATCGGGATGCCCGCGCCCACCACCCCATTCGCGCCCAGCATCCCCACCGCGAAATCCGCGATGTGCATCGACCCGCCCTTGCCGCCGCAGGACCCGCCCGCGCGGCCATGCAGTTCCAGCATCATCGCCCGCGCATCGGCCCCCTTGGCCAGCGCGTGCCCATGACCGCGATGCGTGGAGGTGATCCGGTCCGCCCGGCGCAGATTGGCGCAGACGCCGACCGCCACCGCCTCCTGCCCGATCGAGGGATGCACCACCCCCGGTGCCTCCCCGGATCGCATGGCGGCGACGGCCTCGCGCTCGAAGGCCCGGATGCGCGCCATCTCGCGCAGCATCGCCACCCGTCGCGCCGTCTCGTTGGACGAGCCTGGCATCCAGTCTTCTCCCCTGTTGCCAGTGCCCCGGCTGCGCTCTACTCCCGGATCAGGGAGAAGGAACGTCGCCATGCTGGACCGGCTTATTGTCGTGGACAGCGTCACCCGGCTTGGGCCGGAGGCGCAAGGGCGGGTCATCATCGGTGGGTCGCATGGCGGGGTCTATGCCGCCTACCTCTGCGCCAAGGCGCGCGTCGCCGGGGTGGTGCTGAACGATGCGGGGCTCGGGCTGGACCGCGCCGGCATCGCGGGGCTGGACTACCTGCAACCGCTCGGCATTCCGGCCGCCTGCTGCTCGCATCGCACCACGCGCATCGGGGATGGCTTCGACATGCTCGGCCGCGGCATCGTCAGCCATGTGAACGCGGCGGCGGCGAAGCTTGGCATCGAGCCCGGCATGTGGTGCCGCGAGGCCGCCCGGCGCCTGGCCGCCGCCCCCGTGCCGATGGCCGATGCGCCGGACAGCGTCGAATCCCGCTTCCCCGTCGCCGTGCCCGGCCGGGCACGCGCCTCGGCGATGGATTCCAACTCCCTGATGACGCCCGACGATGACGGCACCATCGTCGTCACCGGCAGCCATGGCGGGCTGCTCGGCGGAAGGCCCGAAACCGCCGCGCGCGCCGCCGTCTTCGCCGCGCTCTACAACGATGCCGATGGCGGCATCGACGGCGCCGGCTTCACCCGCCTGCCCGCCCTTGATGCGCGTGGCATCGCCGCCGCGACCTATTCCGCCTGGACGGCGCGCATCGGCGATGGCCGCTCTGCTGTCGAGACCGGCATCGTCTCCGCCGTGAACCATCGCGCCGCGGCGCTGGGCCTCCGGCCCGGCGGGACGGTGCGAGACGCCATGACCCTGCTCGCCGAAGCCATCGGGAAGGACAACGCCGCGTGACTGCCTCCAACACCACCCTCACCATCACCGGCGGCGAGGCCCTCGCCCGCATGCTCCAGGCCCATCACGTCGGGCCGATGTTCGGCATGGGTGGCTTCCAGCTCCTGCCCTTCTACGAGGCGGTGCGCGCGCTCGGCCTCAAGCACCACCTGATCAACGACGAACGCTGCGGCACCTTCGCCGCCGATGCCTGGGCGCGGGTGACCAACCGGCCGGGCGTGGTGGATGCGACGCTCGGGCCGGGGGCGACGAACCTGGTCACCGGCCTGATCGAATCGCTCAACGCCGGCATCCCGCTGGTTGCCATCACGGGCGACGCCAATCGCGACCACGCCTGGAAGAACATGACGCAGGAGGCGCGGCAGGTCGAAATCCTCCGCCCCGCCTGCAAGGAACTGATGCGCATCGAGAGCACGAAGCGCATCCCCGAATTCGTCCGTCGCGCCTTCGCCGTCGCGACCTCCGGCCGGCCCGGCCCCGTGGTGCTCGACGTGCCGGAGGATGTCTGCCACGGCGAACACACCTTCTCCGCCGACGAGATCTGGGCCGATCCCGGCACGCTGATGGCCCAGGCCCGCCGCACCCGCCCCGACGGGCGCGAGCTGGAGCGCGCCGCGGCGCTGCTCGCGTCCGCGAAGCGCCCGCTGCTGCTGGTGGGCGGCGGCATCCATGTCTCCGGCGCCTATGACGCGCTGCTCGCGCTGGCGGAATCGCAGAAGATCCCCGTCGCACACACCATGTCGGGCAAGGGTGCCATCGCCTGCACCCATCCGCTCTCGGCCGGCGTCTTCGGACGGTATTCGCGCATCGCCAACGACTTCGTCGCCGAGGCCGACCTGCTGATCGTCGTCGGCTGCAAGCTTGGCGAGATCGCGACCAAGCGCTTCGCCCTGATGCCCGCCGGCGTGCCCATCGTGCATATCGAGATCGTGCCCGAGGAGATCGGCCGCACCACCCGCGCCGATGTCGCGCTGGCGTCCGATGCGAGGCTCGCCCTGGAAGACCTGCTCGCCGCCCTGCCCGCCGGCAAGTTGCCTGATGGCCGCGCCGACTTCGCCGCCGCCGTCGCGCCGCGCATGGCGGCCTGGCGCGTCGGCGCCGCCGACCGGCTGGAATCCGACGAGACGCCGATCAATGTCGGCCGCCTGATCAACGAGCTGAACATCGCGCTCGGCGAGGAGGACATCCTCGTCGCCGATGGCGGTTTCGCCGGCCATTGGGGCGGGCTGCTCTTTGACACGAAGAAGGCCGGGCGGCACTTCATCGCCGATCGCGGCTTCGCTTCCATCGGCTATGGCGCGCCGGGGGCCATGGGCGCGCAGATGGCCGCAGGCCCGAAGCGCCGCGTGGTGGGCCTGACCGGCGATGGCGGCTTCAACATGACGATCGGCGAGATCGAGACCGCACGCCGCGTCGGCGCCAACTACGTGCTCTGCGTCTTCAACAACGGAGCCTCAGGCTATGTGAAGGCGCTGCAGCACGCGGTCTATGGGCCGGGCAACTACCAGTCATCGGAACTTGCGGAGACTGACTATGCCGCCGCCGCCCGCGCCTTCGGCTGCCAGGGCATCCGGGTCGAGGATCCCGCGAAGCTGGGTGCGGCGATCCGCCAGGGCTTGGCCAACACCGATACGCCGACCATCCTCGACGTCATCGTCACCCGCGACCCGGCCCGGATGCTGCCCGGCGTCGACAACCGCACCCTGAGGGTCGAGAAGGGCGATCGGCCCGTCTAGATCGAACGACACCGGCCCGAGCGTCCACCCGATGATGGTCTCGGCGGCTGGACGATGCGGGCCGGTGGCGGCGCAGCTCAGCGCACCGCGGCGCGCGGCGCGTCCCGCCAGTGCGACAGCTTCTGGAATCCCCGCCGCCAAATCTCCTTTCGCCGCTCCGTGACCTCGGCGATGGCGAACAGCAACACCAACGTCCCGCCGAACATGACGAGGCGTGTTGCCCAATGCGTCGGCGGCCAAGGAACGATTGTCGACAAGAACTGCGTCAGTGGCAGGTGGAACAGGTAGATGGTGAAAGTCGCGCCCGCGCACCAGCGCACCGGCCGTTCGATGGCAGTGAGCAGTCCCACGAAGGAAGCGCCGATGGCGTTGAAGCCGATCAGGTTGCAGGCGACGAGCAGGCCGACGAGGTAATCGTTGCTGATGTTCGGCAGGACC
This sequence comes from Roseomonas alba, assembly GCF_019430885.1. Classification (GTDB taxonomy): domain Bacteria; phylum Pseudomonadota; class Alphaproteobacteria; order Acetobacterales; family Acetobacteraceae; genus Neoroseomonas; species Neoroseomonas alba. The sequence goes on from NZ_JAHYBZ010000002.1 coordinate 669,556, forward strand.
AGGAGATTGTGCAGAGCCGGCGGCAGCGCGCCATGCTTCGCGATCCAGAGTTGATGCAGGACGATCAGTGCTGCGCTGCCATAGAAGGCGATCGCCCCGATCCTCGGCCCGACCCTGCCCGAGGTACAGACCTTGTAAGCCGCGACCCCGAAGAGCCAGATCGGGAACATGGCGGCGATCTGCGGGCCCACGAAGAGTAGCAGCAGACCGGCGGCCATCCAGCGCCAGCGCCCCGGTGCGAAGATGAACACGCCGAAGACGACGTAGTACCAGACCTCGAAGCAGAGCGACCAATAGGGCAGGTTCGACCCGGCTGCGATGCCATTGTACCAGATGTAGTTCACGAAGATCAGCGCTCCGGCGAACTCGGCACCGCTGTGGCCGGGCTGGTATCCCCACGCCATGGAATAGAGGTCCGGCCGCAGATGGCGGCCGACCGTGTCGAGCACGATCGTCGCGACAATCGCCGGCACGGCCACCGAGTAGATCCGGGCTGCGCGCGCTACGGCGTAGTCACCCCAGTTCTGTTCCCGACGTTGCGTGACATGGCCGATGACGAAGCCCGACAGTACGAAGAACGCGATCACCGCCTCGTCCATGAACGGCCCGAACTGCGAGGCCAATCCCCCGGCGAGGCGCCGCCCGGAGGTATGACCGATGAAGACCGTCATCGCGGCGGAGAAACGGATCAGATCCAAATAGACCGAGGTATGCCGTTCCATGGAATTTCCCCGCGCACCGGAACGGTTTGATAGAGAGAACGCGATCTCGATCGCCAGCGACCAGAAGTTGCAACCATTTCGATACGATCGCGCGGTCGATGCCGTGGCCGCTTGTCGCCCATGCGGCTGATCCGGCCGATCCATCCCTGCCGTGCATCGTCCATGGTTCGGCCCTGCCAAGCGACCCCGGACGCGGGACTCGAACGCCAGGCGTCACCACCACCTCAAGCTGGGTGGTGATCGGGTCGCCGGTCCGGAATTGCTCCCCGCGGCCCGGCGTGGAGCGCGCTTCGCCCGCGTTCCATCCTCGCCCGATACACGGTGCCGATCGGGCAATGCCCCAAGGCATGCCGCACGGTCGGCTGCCGTCCTTCTCCGGCGATGCGCTGCCTAGCGTGCCAGGCCTTAGGCGCTGCCGGAAAGCGCCGCGCGGACGCCACATCGCCGCCATCGTCCTGCGCGAGGTATCCAACTGTCCCCGTCCCGAAGGCCGCGATCCCCGTCGCGTACCGGCCCTGGCGCCACGGCGGATCACAGAGGATTGCGCCATGTCCGTATCCACGCGGATTGCCCCCCTTCTCAGCCTGCTGCTTTTCGCGGCTTGCACGAACCCATACGACCCGGGTCAGCGCGCGGCCGGCGGCGCGTTGATCGGCGCCGGCACGGGTGCGGCCATTGGCGGCATTGCCGGCGGCGGCCGCGGCGCGGCCATCGGGGCGCTGGCCGGCGGGCTCGGCGGCGCGGCGCTCGGCGCCGTCACCACACCGACGCCTCCGCCGCCCTACCAGCAGGGTTACGCGCCCCAGGCCTATGGCCAAGCCTATGGCGGGCCCCCGCCGCAATACGCGCCTCAATACGCGCCGCAGGCGCAATATGCGCCGCCGCCGCAGGGCTACTACCCGCCGCCGCAGCCTTCGGCGCAGGTCTATTATCCGCCGCCCGGCCCGGCCTACGCCCAGGCGCCCTACCCGCAGCCTGTGCCGCAGCCGCAGCCCATGCCGCCCGGTTCCTACTGGCAGCCCGATCCCAACGCGTACCGTTACTGAAGGGCGGCTTCGATCTCGGCCAAGCGCGGCAGGGAGGGCACCGCCCCGCCGCGCCGGCAGGCCAGGGCGCCCGCCACCACGCCGCGCCGCAGGGAAGCCGCCTCGCCGAGCCCCGCCGCCAGCGCGGCGGCGAAGGCACCAATGAAGGCGTCGCCCGCGCCCGTACTGTCCACCACCGCCACCGGCAGGCTCGCCGCATGATGGCTGCTGCCATCCCGCCCGGCCCAATACGCCCCGGCGGCGCCGGCCGTCAGCACGACGCCGCGCGCATGGCGTGGGGCCAGCGCGGCCGCCATCGCCGCCGGCGCCTCTGAACGGCTGAGCAGCCGCGCCGCCTCCGTCTCGTTCACCACCAGGATGTCGGTTAGCGCCAGCAGCGCGTCTGGCATCGGTGCGGCGGGGGCGGCATTCAGCAGCGTCACCACGCTTTGCGCGCGCGCCGCGCGAAAGGCGGCCTCGGTCGCGGCGATCGGCGTCTCGAGCTGCGCCACGACCAGCGCCGCACCCGCCACCGCGCGCTCCGCCGCCGTCCCCGGCAGCGCCGCATTGGCGCCGGCGATGATCACGATCTGGTTCTCCCCCGCCGCATCGACCAGAATCAGTGCCTCCCCGGTCGGAACGCCGTCGAGCCGCGTCACCGCGGAAGCATCGATCCCTTCCTCCGCCCAGAGCGCGAGCGCCGCCTCCCCCGCCGCATCCGCCCCGATGGCGGCGACTATCGCGACCGCTGCCCCGCCTCGCGCGGCGGCAACAGCCTGGTTGCTGCCCTTTCCGCCATGGAACCGTGCCATGCCGGTCGCGGCCAGCGTCTCCCCCGGGGCGGGGAAATGCGGCACGGACAGCACCGTGTCCCGATTATACGATCCGACGATAACGATGCGGCCCATGGGCTCCTCCCCGGCCGGCAGCCTCGGGAGCCACGCTGTCGCGGTCAAGGCGCGGTGCGATCTCGCAGACCGCGCCGTACGCTCTATATATCGTTCAACGCATATACCCTTTGTGGAGATCCCCGTGGCCGACCCCCTCCAGATCGTCTGCCCCCATTGCGATGCCGTGAACCGCGTGCCCGCCACCCGGCTGGCCGACGCCCCGTCCTGCGGCGCCTGCCACAAGCCGCTTTTCGCCGGCCACCCCGCTCCACTTGATGAGGAGCGCTTCCGCAAGCATCTCCGCGCCTCCTCCATCCCCATCCTGGTCGATTTCTGGGCGTCCTGGTGCGGCCCCTGCCGCATGATGGCCCCGGAGTTCGAGGCGGCCGCGCGCGAGCTGGAACCCAATCTCCGCCTGGTGAAGGTCTCGACCGAGGAAGCCCCCGGCATCGCCCAGGACCTTGCCATCCGCTCCATCCCGACGCTGGCCCTGTTCCGCGGCGGGAAGGAGATTGCCCGCCAAGCAGGTGCCATGCCGGCCCGTCAGATCGTCGCCTGGGCACGGGGTGCGGCCGCCTGACCCGCGGGGTACGGGTTGCAGCGCAGCAAAGTCGGCCTAACCTAACGGGTAATCCGACACAGCCTCTGAGGCCCCCCAATGCTCGACGCGCTCCTGGCCGAATCGACGAAGCTCAAGTTCGGGATCGGCCAGCCCGTGCCGCGGAACGAGGACCCCATCCTGCTGCAGGGCCGCGGCCGCTACACCGACGACCTGAAGGTGGATGGCCAGGCGTGGTGCATCATCGTCCGCAGCCCCTATGCCCACGGTATCATCCGCAGCATCGGCACTGAGGCCGCGCGCGCCATGCCCGGCGTGCTCGGCGTCTATACCGCCGCCGACATGGCCGAATACGGCCCGATGCGCGCGACCATCCCGCTCAAGAACCGCGACGGCACGCCGCTGATCAATGTGGATCGCGGCCCGCTCGCCGCCGACAAGGTGCGCTTCGTGGGCGACCCGGTCGCCTTCGTGGTCGCCGAGACCAAGGCCCAGGCCAAGGACGCGGCGGAGATGGTGGAGATGGACATCGACAGCCTCGATGCCGTCACCGAGGCTTCCGCCGCCGCCGCCCCCGGGGCGCCCCAACTCTACGACCACATCCCCAACAACGTGGCCCTCGACTTCCAGTTCGGCGACGCCGCGAAGGTCGAGGAAGCCTTCGCCAGGGCCGCCCATGTCACCACGCTGAAGATCCGGTCCAACCGCATCGTCGTCTGCGCGATGGAGCCGCGCTCGGCGATCGGCGAATGGGACCAGGCCGAGGAACGCTACGTGCTACGCGTGGGCTGCCAGGGCGTCTTCGGCCTGCGCGCCCAGATGGCGAAGGACATCCTGAAGGTCCCGCCCGAGAAACTGCGCATCCTGACCGGCAATGTCGGCGGGTCCTTCGGCATGAAGGCCTCCGCCTATCCCGAATATGCCTGCGTGCTGCACGCGGCGAAGATGCTCGGCCGGCCGGTGAAGTGGACCGATGAGCGCACCGGCTCCTTCGTGTCCGACTGCCATGGTCGCGACCACGAGACGGAGGCATCCCTCGCGCTCGATGCCGAGGGCAAGTTCCTCGCGGTGAAGATCGTCTCCTACGGCAATCTCGGCGGCTACCTCTCCACCGTTGGCAACAACATGGGGACGGGCAATTTCCTCAAGAACATCCAGTCGAACTACGCGACGCCGCTGCTGCTGGTCGAGACGAAGAACGTCGTGACCAACACCACGCCGATCACCGCCTATCGCGGCGCCGGCCGGCCCGAGGCCAACTACTTCATGGAACGCCTGATCGAGACGGCGGCACGTGAGATGGGCAAGGATGCGATCGCCCTGCGCAAGCTGAACCACATCCGTCCGGATCAGCTCCCCTGGGTCTCCTCCAACGGCTCGGCCTACGATTCCGGCAATTTCAGCGCGGTGCTGGACAAGGCCCTGGCGGCGGCGGACTGGGACGGCTTCGCCGCCCGCAAGGCCGCCAGCGAGGCCGCCGGCAAGCTGCGCGGGCGCGGCATCGGCAACTTCCTCGAGTGCACCGCCCCGCCGCAGAAGGAACAGGGCGAGCTGGTCTTCGAGGAAGACGGCTCGGTCACCATCGTCACCGGCACGCTGGACTACGGCCAGGGCCATTGGACGCCCTTCGCCCAGGTGCTGCACACCCGCCTCGGCGTGCCCTTCGAGAAGATCCGGCTGGTCCAGGGTGACAGCGATCGGCTCATCGCCGGCGGCGGCACGGGCGGGTCGAAGTCGCTGATGGCCTCGGGGGCCGCGATCCTGCAGGCCGCCGAGATGGTCATCGAGAAGGGCCGCCACGCCGCCGGCTACATCCTGGAAGCCGGCGTCGAGGACATCGAGTTCGCCGAGGGTCGCTTCACCATCGCCGGTACCGACCGCGGCATCGGCATTATGGAACTCGCGGCCCAGATCCGCACCCTCGGCCCCCTGCCCCAGGACGTGCCGAACAGCCTCGACAGCCGCACGGTCTTCGACGAGGCGCCGATGGCCTATCCGAATGGCTGCCACATCTGCGAGGTCGAGATCGACCCGGACACCGGCAAGGTCAGCGTCGACCGCTACACCACGGTCAACGACTTCGGCGTGATCGTGAACCCGCTGATGGCGGCCGGCCAGGCCCATGGCGGCATTGCCCAGGGCATCGGCCAGGCGCTGCTCGAACGCGTCGCCTATTCCGAGGACGGGCAGCTCCTGACCGGCTCCTACATGGATTACGGCCTGCCGCGCGCGGACGACCTGCCGTCGCTGGGGTTCGAGAGCGAACCCTCCCCCTGCAAGACCAATCCGGTCGGGTCCAAGGGCGCGGGCGAGGCCGGCTGCGCCGGGTCGCTGCCGGCGGTGATGAACGCCATTTCCGACGCGCTGGGCGGGAAGCACATCAACATGCCGGCGACGCCCGAGACGGTCTGGGCGATGATCCACGGCTGATCGCCGCCCCGGGGAGCGAAGGCTCCCCGGGGACTGGCCCGGGTCAGGTGATGGACAGGCGGCGCAGGGCCTCCCCCGTCGCCGCATAGTCACGCACGACCCGCCGGGCGAGATCCTCCGGCGCGACCGGCTCGGGCCGCAGGCCCATCCGGCGCAGCGCCGAGGCCGTTTCGGGTTCGGCGAGGGCGGCGTTCCAGGCCTCGTTGAGGCGGGCGACGACCTCGGGCGGCGTGCCGGCCGGGGCGAAGGCGCCGAACCAGCCGCCGGACGGCCAGGCGGCGCCAAAGCCGGCCTCGGTGATGGTCGGCAGGTCGGGGAAATCCTCCCATCGCCCGGCGGCGACGGTCGCCAGCCCGCGCAGCCGGCCCGAGGCGACATGGACGGAGGTGATCGGGTCGATCATCAGGTGGCAATCGCCGCTGATGACGCTGTTCACCGCCGGCGCGCTGCCCGGATAGGGGACGTGGACGGCGTCATAGCCGCCATCCTCGGCCAGCAGCGCGCCGCGCAGATGCCCGGCCGAGCCGATCCCCGCCGAGGCGTAGTTGAGCCGCCCGGGATTGCGCCGCGCATAGGCCACAAGATCCGCCACGCTGCGCACCGGCAGGTCCGGGTTCACCGCGACGATCGCATAGGCATCCCCGGTCAGCGCGACGGGGGCGAAGGCGCGCAGGGGATCATAGCCGACCGCGCTCAGATGCGGCGCGATGGTGAGGTTCCCGGCCGAGGCGTTGAGCAGGGTGTAGCCATCGCCATGGCTGTCGGCGACCTGCCGGGCGCCGACGGCGCCGCCCGCACCGGCCCGGTTGTCGACCACCACCGGCACGCCGAAGCGGGCACTGAGCGAGCGCGCGATGGCACGGGCGGAATTGTCGTTGGTCGCCCCGGGTGGAAAGGGGCTGACCAGGCGCACGGGGCGGGCCGGAAAGGGCTGCGTCGCGCGGGCGATGGTGGGCGAGGCCAGCACGCCCAGGATGAGGGCGCGGCGCTGCGTGAGGATTGTCATGCCGAGGGGCTCCCGTTCCAAGGTTGCGCGGCCAAGGGGGCCGCGCACCGAGCCTGCGGGATGCCGAGCGGCAGAATCAATGTTATTCCTATTGGAAAACTAGGATTATAAAATACGCGCTGGAGGCGCGGTGTTTCTCCAAGCGCGGCGGGTCGCGGTGCCAAAGCCTTCTCCGTCGGGATTCGTCTGAACTCCGACTTCGGCGCGCCGCCCGCTTCGGATACGCGCCCAACCGATTCACGCCCCTGCATCCGGCTTCACGCTGGACAGGACAATTCGTTCTTGATATGTTCCTGAAATCGAGGGGCGCAATTTGTCCGAAACCCGCCTCCGCGCAGAATGCGCGTCCCGGGGGCGCAGTGCCCCCTCCCCGCCAGGCGCCAGGTATTGGTTTCCAAAGGCCTTTCGGCCTTTGGCGGGGGAGGCTTGGAGGGGGCAGAGCCCCCTCCAATTCCGCGCTACGCCGCCTGGAACACCCCGCCTTCCTCGCTGAGTGCCGCGAGGTGGTGGTCCATGTCGCCAAACGAGTTCTCGATCACCGTCAGCCGCTTCAGATAGTGCCCGCCGGCGTATTCCATCGTCATGGCGATGCCGCCATGCATCTGGACCGTCTGCTGGCCGACGAAGCGGGCGTTGCGTCCTACCTCGATCTTCACCGCCCGCATCTGGCGCTTGCGTTCCGCGGCGTCCGGCTCGCTGGCCAGCATCGCGGCGAGCATCGCCATCGACCGGGCCTGTTCCAGGCACACCATCATCTCGGCAGCGCGGTGCTGCAGCGCCTGGAAGGATCCGATCGGCCGCCCGAACTGCTTGCGCGTCTTCAGGTAGTCGACCGTCAGGTCCTTGGCCGCTTCCATGCAGCCCACCGCCTCGGCAGCGAGCGCGGCGAGCGTCTCGTCCACCACGCGCTCGACCAGCGCGATGCCGCCGCCCGCGCCCGTCAGCAGCGCATCGGCACCGACCTTCACGCCGTCGAAGGTGATGTCCGCGGCGCGTTGGCCGTCGGAGGTACGGAAGCCGCGACGCGACACGCCCTTGGCATCGGCGGGCACCAGGAACACACCGATGCCGTCCCGATCGCGCCGCTGCCCGGACAGCCGCGAGGTGACGATGAGCTGGTCAGCCGTATCGCCATGCACGACGACGCCCTTGCGGCCTTCGATGACGTAGCCCTCGCCCTCCTTCTTCGCCGTCGTCGCGACGTCGTTCAGGTCGAAGCGCGACTGCGGCTCGGTATGCGCGAAGGCGAGCAGCAGCTTGCCCTCGGCGATCTGCGGCACCAGCGCGCCGCGTTGTTCCGCCGTCGCGCCATGGCGCAGAAAGCCACCACCCATCACCACGGTCGAGATGAAGGGTTCGAGCGCGAGCGACCGGCCGAGTTGCTCGGTGACGATCATCGTCTCGATGGCGCCATAGCCGAGGCCGCCATCCTCCTCGGCGAAAGGCATGCCGAGCAGGCCGAGTTCTGCCAACGCGGCCCACACCTCGCGCGACCAGCCGGTCTCCGACTTGAGGTAGGCCTTGCGCTGCTCGAAGCCGTATTTGTCCTTCAGCAGCTTCGCCAGGCTGTCCTGGAGAAGGCGCTGATCTTCGGAAAGATCGAAATCCATGTGCGTCAGAGTCCCAGGAAGGCCTTGGCCATGATGTTCTTCTGGATCTCGGTGGATCCGCCGTAGATGCTCTGCTTGCGCCAGTTGAAATAGGTCGCCTGCGAGAGCGTCTGCCAATCATCCGCCACCGCGGGTTCGTTGCGCAGGCTCGCTTCCGGATCGTCCGGCGCGACCATGCCATAGGGCCCGGCGGCCATGACGTAGAGCTCGCTGATCGCCTGCTGCAATTCGGTGCCGCGAATCTTCAGCACCGACGATGCCGGGTTCGGCTTGCGCTGGCTGAGCTGACGGTTCTCGTCGGCCAGCACGCGCAGCGTGGTCATCTCCAGCGCCTTGAGCTGCACCTCGACATCCGTGAGGCGCGAGCGGAAGCGCGGGTCTTCCATGATCGGCTTGCCGCCGCCCGGGGCTTCTTTGGCGATCAGCTTCAACCGGCGGATGCGTTCCTTTGAGGCGCCGACGCGCGCCTGGCCGGTGCGCTCGTTCGAAAGCAGGAACTTCGCGCAATCCCAGCCGCGATTCTCGGTGCCGATCAGGTTCGCGACGGGCACCTTCACATCGTCGAAGAAGACCTCGTTCACCTCATGCGCGCCGTCGATGGTGATGATCGGCCGCACGGTGATGCCCGGCGTCTTCATGTCGACGATGAGGAAGGAGATGCCCTCCTGTTGCTTCGCCGCGCCCGGATCGGTGCGCACCAGCAGGAAGATCCAGTCGGCGTGCTGGGCCAGCGTCGTCCAGGTCTTCTGCCCGTTGACGACGTAGACATCGCCTTCCTTCACCGCCCGCGTCTTCAGCGAGGCAAGATCCGACCCCGCGCCGGGCTCCGAGAAGCCCTGGCAGAACCACAGATCGAGGCTCGCGATCTTGGGCAGGAACTCCTTCTTCTGCGCCTCGGTGCCGAAGGCGATCATCACCGGCCCGAGCATGTTCGCATTGAAGCCGAGCGGCGACGGCGCCGGCGTCGATTGGATTTCCTCGGAAAGAATGAAGCGCTGGATCGCGCTCCAGGGCTGGCCGCCCCATTCGACCGGCCAATGCGGCACCGCCCAGCCCTTCGCGTAGAGCCGCTTCTGCCAATCGACCTGCATCGCCTTGGTCGGCGTGCGGCCGGAGGCCATGCGCTCCCGCGTATCGGCAGGCAGGTTGGCGTCGATCCACTCGCGCACTTCCTGTCGGAAGGCGCGTTCCTCGTCGGTAAACCGGAGGTCCATGTCCGTTACTCCCGTATGATTGGGTCAGGCCGCCTTCGCGCCCATGCCGGCGAAGGACCCGCCTTCGACCGCCAGTTTCTCGATCAGCGCCGCCGGCTTCAGATTGGCATCCCCGGTCGCCTCGGCATAGTGCGCAAGCTTGTCGCGCACCGCCTTGAGCCCGATGGAATCCGCCCAGAACATCGGGCCACCCCGGAAGGCCGGCCAGCCGAAGCCGTTGCAGAAGACGACATCGATATCGATGGGCCGCGAGGCCACGCCTTCTTCCAGGATGCGCGCGCCCTCATTCACCATGGGCAGCAGCAGCCGTTCCAGGATCTCCTGGTCCGAGATCTTGCGCCGGCGCACCTGCATCTTCTCGGCGACGTCGAGGATGATGCGTTCCACTTCCGGGTCCGGCAGGCGGGTGCGCTTCTCATCGTACATGTACCAGCCCTTGCCGGTCTTCTGGCCGAAGCGGCCCAGGGCGACGACGGCATCGGCAACGGGTGCGACCGTCCCGCGCGCCTTGCGCACCGCCGCGCCGATGTCGAGGCCCGCCAGGTCGCCCGTGGCCAGCGGCCCCATGGCCATGCCGTAGCCTTCCATCACCTTGTCGATGTCCTGCGGCAGGCAGCCTTCCAGCAGCAGCTTCTCGACCTGCGGGGTGCGCTTGCCGGTCATGCGGTTGCCGACGAAGCCGTCGCAATTGCCGACCAGCACGGGCAGCTTGCCGATGCGCTTGCCGAATTCGGTAGCGGTCGCGATCGTGGCCCAGGACGACTTCGACCCGCGCACATTCTCCAGCAGGCGCATGACGTTCGCCGGGCTGAAGAAATGCATGCCCATCACGAACTCCGGGCGGGTGGTCGCGGAGGCGATCTCATCCACATCCAGCGTCGAGGTGTTGGACGCCAGCACGACCCCCGGCCGCGCCGCCTTGTCGAGCCGCGCGAAGACCTGCTTCTTCACCTCCATGTTCTCGAACACCGCTTCGATGACGAGGTCGGCCTTCGCGACCGTGCCCTCGAAATCGGTGCTGCCGGTCAGCAGCGCCTTGCGCTTCTCGTATTCCGCCTGGGACAGGCGGCCCGACGACACCGTGCGTTCCCAATTCGCGTGGCAGCGCGCGAGGCCCTTCTGCAGCGCCTCCTCGGTCATCTCCACGATGGTCACCGGCACGCCGAAATTCGCCGCCGACATGGCGATGCCGCCCCCCATGGTGCCGCCGCCGATCACCACCAGGTTGTTCACCGGCAGGGACTTCGCATCGGCCGGCATGCCCGGGATGCGCAGCACCTCGCGCTCGCCGAAGAAGATGTGGCGCAGTGCCTTGGACTGCTCGCCCGAAACGAGCGTCTGGAACAGCTCCCGCTCCTTCTCCAGCCCCTTCTCGAAGGGCATGGTGAAGCTGGCCTTCACCGCTTCGGCGCAGCCCTTCGGGCTCTCCTGCCCGCGCGTGCGCTTCAGCAGCCCGGCGACTACCGCGTCATAGGCCGCCGGGTCCTGGCCCTCGATCTTGTCGGTGCGGTTGCGCGCCAGGATGAAGGTCTTGCCGATATTCGCCTTGGCCCAGGCCACGGCCCCGGCTTCCAGATCGCCCTCGATCACCGCATCGACGAAGCCGAGCTTCACCGCCTGTTCGGCCTTCACCGGATCGCCCGAGACGATGATCTTCGCCGCCGCCTCCGGCCCGATCAGCCGCGGCAGGCGCTGCGTTCCGCCCGCCCCCGGCACGAAGCCGCGCTTCACTTCCGGCAGGCCGACCTGGGCACCCGGCGAGGCCACCCGCGCATGGCAGGCCAACGCCAGTTCCAGCCCGCCGCCCAGCGCCGAGCCATGGATCGCCGAGACCACGATGCCGGGATACTCCTCGATCGCATCGAAGACCTCGGGCAGCGAGGGCGGCTGGCGTGGCTTGCCGAATTCGGTCATCTCGGCCCCGGCGGAATACATCCGGCCCGACCCGATCAGCACCACCGCCTTCGCGCCCGCCGCCTTGGCCGCATTCAGCCCGGCCAGCAGCCCGGCCCGGACCTCGGTCCGCAGCGTGTTCACCGGCGGGTTGGCAATATGCAGCACATGCACATCGCCCTGCGCCTCGTGCTGGACGAAGACGGCTTCCTGGGCCACTGGGTCTCTCCCTTGCCTGTTCAGTTCGATCGGTTCGACCGATCGGTCGGGCCGGAGTGTCGTGCAGGATGCGTCCGGCGGCAAGCGCCCCCCGTTGCCGAGCGGCCCGCGCCGTGCTGCGCTGCACGCCTCAACCAAACGGGAGCGTAACGCCATGTCCCTCTTCGACCTGACCGGCAAGGTCGCCATCGTCACCGGCGGCAGCCGCGGCATCGGCCGCGCCATCTGCGAACGCCTGGCGGAGCATGGGGCCAAGGTCGTCGTCTCCTCCCGCAAGGTTGAAGCCTGCCAGGAGGTGGTGGACGCCATCACCGCCAAGGGCGGCACCGCCATGGCAGTCGCCTGCAACATCGGCCGCAAACCCGAGTGCCAGGCCCTGGTCGACGCCACCATCGCAAAGTGGGGTCAGGTGGACATCATGGTCTGCAACGCAGCCATCAACCCGCATTTCGGCCCCGCCATCACCATCCCGGACGAGATCTTCGACAAGGTGATGGCGTCCAACATCAAGTCGAACCTCTGGCTCGCCCACATGACCGCGCCGGGCATGGCCGAACGCGGCGGCGGATCGATCATCATCGTCTCCTCGATCGGCGGCTTCCGCGGGTCCCCGGTGCTCGGCGCCTATGCCATCTCCAAGGCCGCCGACATGCAGCTCGTGCGCAACCTGGCGGTCGAGTGGGGCCCGCAGAATGTCCGCGCCAACGCCATCGCCCCTGGCCTGATCCGCACCGACTTCGCCCGCGCGCTGTGGGAAGACCCGGGCATCTACAAGAAGCGCACCAAGGACACCCCCCTGAAGCGCATCGGCGAACCGGACGAGATCGCCGGCGCGGCGGTGTTCCTGGCCTCCGCGGCCGGCTCCTTCATGACCGGTCAGACGATCGTGATCGATGGCGGCGTCCTGGCCGGGCCGCCGAGCCGGTCGGACGACGAGTAGACCGGAAGGGCTTCGCCCTTGATCCAATGTCGTCCGGTGGGATTGGAGGGGATAGGCCCCCTCCCCCATCACTCCGCCGCGCGCACCGGCGACCATACCGCCGGCGCTTCGCTGCCCACCTGGTCCGTGATCCGCTGATAGGCTTCCGGCCGGCGGTGCTTCGCAAAGTTGAAAATCGTCGTGCGGCCGAGTTCGCACATGCCGAGATTGGCGTCGGCCACGATCAGCTCGTCGTCCCAGGACGTCGCCTGGGCCATGATCTCACCCTGCGGGTTCACGATGATGGAATGGCCGAACAGCTCGTGCCCGTCCTCGGTCCCGGCCTTGGCCGTCGCCACCGCGAAGCAGGCGTTCTGGTAGCAGCCCGACTGGATCGACAGGTGGGAGTGGAAGACGCGCAGGTGATGCGCCTCGAAGCCGCGATTGTCCGCGTTGATGGATGGCGTGTTGTAGCCGAGCATGACGAGCTCGACCTGCTGCAGCCCCATCACGCGCCAGGATTCCGGCCAGCGTCGGTCGTTGCAGATCATCATGCCGACATTGACCTCGTGCCCCGCGACGGGCGCGCGGACGACGGGGAAGCCGAGATCGCCGACCTCGAAATACCGCTTCTCGAGGTGCTGCACCTTGCGGATCGGGTCGTAGTCCTTGTGACCCGGCAGATGGACCTTGCGGTACTTCAGCATCACCTCGCCGGCCGGATTCACGAAGACCGAGGTGTTGAAGCGATGCCCATCCGGCGTCTTCTCGGCATAGCCGAGATGGAAGGCGATGCCGTATTTCCGCGCGGCCTCGAACAGCGGCGCGGTGGCGTTGGACGGCAGGGACGTCTCGTACCAATGGTCGGCGACCGAGATGTCTTCCTCGTACCACCGCGGGAAGAAGGTGGTCAGAGCGAGTTCGGGAAAGACCACGACCTCCGCACCCATGCGGTGCGCCTTTTCCATCAGCCGGACCATGCGGCCGACGGCGACGTCACGGCCCTCGGCCTTCTGGATGGGGCCCAACTGGGCGGCGGCGAGGACAAGGCTGCGGGTCATGGTCGGGGCTCCTGCTAGAAGACGGCGACCCTATCGCGCTTTGCCGCAGTGCGGGAGGTCAGCGCGGCTCGATGATCGCCGCCCCATGCTTCATCCGCGCCCGGGCAGCGGCGGTCGCGAGCGCTTCCTCCCAGGCTTCCAGCATGAATTCGGCGAGGTCGTCCGCCGCCGCGCGCGTGCGCGCGATGCCGAGTGTCTCGCCGCGGACGGTCACCACGCGGAAATGGCCGGTCTCCTCGTCCTGCACCACCTCGATCATGCGACCATCCCCAGTTCCCGCGCCTTGATCTGCAGGGCCAGCACCTTCGAGTAGATGCGGCACTGTGCCAAGCCGCCGGCGTGGAACCACAGGCCCGTCTGGCCGGTGGGGCGCCACATCCCGTGGAGTTCCCCTTCCCCGTCGAAGCCCCAGACCTGGCCGACCCGGTCGGCGACCGCATCGCCGAACAGGCGCCGCGCCGCTGCTGCCTGACCCTCATAGCCGGTGGCGAGCACGATCAGGTCGGCAGGCTTCACGCTGCCATCCTTCATGATGGCGCCCTCGGAGCCGAAGCGGTCGATATCGGCGTAATGCATCAGCCTGACGCGGCCATCGATGATCATCGCCGAGCAGCCGGCATCGAAGTAATACCCGCCCCCGCGCGACTGATACATGATCTGCCAGCCGGTATCGTCCTCGCCGAAATTCAGCCGGAAGCCGCGCTTTTCCAGGCCTTCCAGCAAGGCACGGTCGGCATGGCGGTTCATCACCACCATGCGCTGATGCGCCCGCCGCATGACGGGATAGGGGAAGGAGGTGGCGAGGAGATCCTTGTCCTCGAAGGGAATGTCCTCGTCATAGAGGGCGTAGGGCGCCTGCGCCTCCTTCAGGCTGACCACCAGGGAAGGCCGGTTCTGGATGATCGTCACCTCGGCGGCACCCGAAACGACCAGATCCTGCGCGACGTCATGTCCCGAAGTGCCCGTGCCCAGCACGAGAACGCGCTTGCCCGCCCAGTCGAGCCCGCTGCCGTACTTCCCCGAATGCCGCACGGCGCCGCGGAAATCCTTCAGCCCCGGCAGGTCCGGCATGATCGGCGTGGTGGACACGCCATTCGCCATGACGATGTGGCGCGGCCGCATGCGGCGGACGCTGCCATCGGCGCGCTTCAGCGTGACGTCCCAGCATTGCCCGGCCTCGTCCCAGGACCCGCCGGTCAGTTCCGTGCCGGTCCAGACGTTCAGCTCCATGGCCTCAGCATAGAGCTCGAACCAGTTCGCCAGCATGTCCTTCGGGATGAAGACCGGGAAGGATTTCGGAAACGGCATGTAGGGCAGGTGATTGACCCGGGTCTCATTGTGCAGGGTCAGGGCGTGGTAGCGCTTGCGCCAGGAATCCCCGATGCGCGGGTCGCGATCCACCACCAACGTATCGACGCCGAGCAGCGATAGCCGCGCCGCCACCGACAGCCCTGCCTGCGCCGCGCCGACCACCAGCACGGCCGGGTCGTGATCCTCATAGGCGACGGCCCTCTTTCGGCGGTCGAGCCAGTTCTCGCCGCCGAAGTTCCGCTTCCAGTCCACATCCTGCCAACGCTTGCCGTTGGCCGGATCCTCATGGCCGCGGATCTCGTCGAGGGACGTCATCAGCGTCCAGGCGCGATGCGTGCCGTCCTCCGGGACGAGGCGCACCACGCCGGTGCAGGGACCGGTGGCGGTCTCGAAGGTGAAGATGGCCTCGATCGCCTCGGTACCCGCGCGGGTCACGCGGCGCGGCGGCGTGCGGTCGGCGGCGAGTTCGAACTCACGCGGCGTTGCCGCGCGTGCCAGGGGCAGGAGGCGTTGGGCGATCGCCTGGGCGCCTGACACGCAGCGCAGATCCCAGGTGAAGGCGAGCACGTCGCGCCAATGGCATTCCGTCGCGAAGAGCGCGGCGAGCGCATCCGGCGCCCCCCCGGCCAGTGCCTTTCCGAACTGGTCGATCCAGGCGGATGCCACGGAATCCAGCGTGCCGCCGGTCACGATGCCGTCCATGTTTCCTCCTCGGACGCCACTGATTGCAGCGCCCCATTGGCATCGAGTGTGGGCAAACCCCCCGCGAGGGGCAACCCGATCCCGGAGGAAGCCTGTCGTGCCGGCACACGGCCCGGCTCACGCCTGCGCGACCGGACGCTCTCGCCAGGCCGCGCGCACGCTGTCAGGCAAGCAGGCGCCGCGCGGCCTCAGCCAGCACTGCCATCCCCAGCACCAGATCCTCGCGCTTCGTATCCTCGGCCCAGTGATGGCTGATGCCGCCGATCGAGGGCACGAATAGCATCCCAACCGGCAGGACGCGCGCCAGGATCTGGCTGTCATGGATCGCCCCGCTCGGCATCGCCTGCCAGGCGCCGGGGCACAGCGCCTCGGCAGCGCCCTCGAAGGCGGCGAGGATCGCGGGATCACTGAGCGCGGCCTCGGAGCGGCCGATCTCCTCGATCACGGCGGGGCAGCGTTCGCGCCGGTTGCTCTCCTGCACAACGCGGCGCAGGCAGTCCTCCATACGGTCCATGACCTCGGATGAGAGATCGCGGAACGAGAAGACCAGTTCCGCCCGGCCCGGGATGATCATCGGAGCGTTGGGTTCGAGCGCGACGCGCCCGGTGGTCCAGACGCTGCGCTCGGCGCAGACGCGCGGGAATTCCTGGTCGATCATGCCGAGCAGCCGCACCGCTGTCAGCCCGGCATCCTTGCGTTCGCGCATGGTGGTGCCGCCGGTGTGGTCCTGCTGTCCGGTGACGATGATGCGGAACTGCCGGATGCCGACAATGCCGGTGACGACGCCGATGCGCAGCCCGGCATTCTCAAGCTGCGTGCCCTGCTCGATATGCATCTCCAACGCGCCCTTGTAGCGCGTCGGGTCGATGGTGATGCGCGGGCGGCCGGCGAGGCCGACTTCCTCGAGCTTCGGGCGCAGCGGCTCACCGGTGTGGCGGTTGCGTGCGGCGTCGATATCGGCATCGCTGAACGCCCCGATCAGGGAGCGGCTGCCGATGAAGTCACCCCAATGGGCTTCCTCATCGGCATAGGCGCAGACATCCACGGGCAGCCCCGCCCGCGCCAGTTCCAGCGCGCCGATGACGCCCAGCACGCCGTCCAGCCATCCGGCATGGTTCTGCGTCTCGATATGGCTGCCGGCGAGAAGATGCGGCCCCGGCCCCGGATGGCGGCCGAAGACATTGCCGATGCCGTCGATCGTCGCCTCAAGCCCGGCTTCCGCCATCCGGCCCGCCAGCCAGCGGCGGCTCTCCATGTCCTCCGCGCTGAAGGTCGGGCGATGCACACCGGTCCGGTAGGTGCCGATCCGGCGCGCCGTATCAAGATCCGCGAGGAAGCGGCCGGTATCGAGAGGCATTCGTCATCATCCTTGCCGTGCTGGCAGCACCATGCGGCGGTCCTGCCTGGAATGGCGCATCGCCGGCGTCGGAGATGCGGCAGCATGGCGCGACGGAACCGCCGCGCAGGATCGGGAGGAGCAACGCCCCGCCCGGCAACGGTTCAAGCCGGCGGCACCGCGCCGACCTGGTCCACGATCGCCCGATACCATTGCGGCCGGCGATGGGCGGCGAAGTTGAACATCTTCTCCTTGCCCTGCCGGCAGGCGTCGAGATCGGCCTCGGCGAAGATCACTTCGTCGCCGAGCGTCTTTGCCTCCGCGACCACCATGCCGTTCGGATCGACGATGACGGACCCGCCGATCAGCCCCGACCCGTCCTCATCGCCGGCCTTGGCCACCGACACGGCCCAGGTCGCATTCATATAGGCGTTGGCCTGCGCCGCGAGCGTCGAATGGAAGGTGCGGATCTTCGAATCCTCGGAGGTCCCGCCCATCGGGTCATAGGCGGCGGAGTTATAGCCGATCAGCATCAACTCCACGCCCTGCAGACCATAGACGCGCCAGCCTTCCGGCCAGCGGCGGTCGTTGCAGATCAGCATGCCCATGATCGCGCGGTGCCAGGATTCCGGGCCGCGGAAGGCCGGGAAGCCGAGATCGCCATACTCGAAGTAGCGCTTCTCCAGTTGCTGGAAGCGGTCGCCCACACGCGGCTCCACCGTGCCCGGCAGATGGATCTTGCGATACTTGCCGAGGATGGTCCCGTCCGGCCCGGTGGTGATGGAGGTGTTGAAGTGCTGCCCCTGCGGGGTCAGCTCGGCATAGCCGATATACATGCCGACCCCGAGTTCCTTGGCACGGTCGAACAGCGGTTGGGTGTTCGGACCGGGCATCTCGGTCTCGAAATAACTATCGACCTCGGCCTGGGTCTCGAACAGCCAGCGCGGGAAGAAGGTCGTCAGCGGCAGTTCGGGGAAGACGACGAGTTGCGCACCCTTCCCGGCCGCATCCTCCAGCAGCGCGATCATGCGGTCGAGGATCTGCTTCCGGCTGTCGGCCTTCTGGTTCGGCCCCATCTGGGCGCCGGCGAGGCGGAGGATACGCGTCATTTGAAGATGTCCCTGAAATCCTGAAGCGTGCCCCCGAAGGCCCGCCAGACGAGAATGGTGCCAAGGCAGATGCCGCCGCCGAGGGCAAGGCCGGGCAGCCCCTCCCGCAGCCCGGCCTGGGCAGCGAAGCTCGCGCCAAGCAGGCCGAGCACCAGCCCCACGGCGATGGCGATCATCGCCTGGGTGAAGCCGGGCTTCTGCCGCGGCGGCGGCGCGTCGCCGATGCGCGAGGGCTTCGGCGGACGCTTGATCCAATGGCCCTGCGGCCGTTCATTCTTCCCCGACATAGGTCCCGTTGTGCTGGCGGGGTACGAACCGGCCGGTGCCGGGCTTCGCCAGCACCTCCTTGCCGTCCCAGATGCAGGTGCCGCGCAGGAAGGTCGCGGCGACGCGCGCGGCCATGCGGCGGCCGTCATAGGGCGACCAGCGCGCATCCGGCTCGTCGCGGATCTCGGCGGCGTCGAAGGTGAAGTCGCCGGGTTCCATCACGACGAAATCGGCATCGGCGCCGATGCGGATCGCGCCCTTCTTCGGGAACAGCCCATGGAACTTCGCCGGCCGCTCGGCGCAGTACTTCGCCATCAGCGTCACCGGCAGGGACCGTTCCGCGAGCAGCGTGTACATCAGCGGTGCGAAGGATTGCATGCCGGTCAGGCCGGCACCCACCGTGAAGATGTCCCCCGTGTAGGTCTTCTTGTCCTTGGGCCAGGGCGCGTGGTCGGTCGAGACATAGGCGATCTTGCCGGCGGCGAAGGCATCCCACATGCGCGCCACTTCGTCGGCGGTGCGGAAGGGCGGGTTGCACTTGCCGAAGCCCTCGAGGCGGATGATGTCCTCCTCGGTCATGCAGAGATACTGGATGCAGGCCTCGCCGGACGCCTTGCCGCCCATGCGGCGGAATACCTCGGCGATCTCGAAGCCGCGCGCCAGGGACGAATGGGCGATGTGCACATGCGCGCCCGTCTCGAGGCCGATCTCGAAGATCTCCAGGTCGGCCATGGTCTCGCAGAGCGGCGGGCGGGTGCGGCAATGCCAGATCGGGGAGGTGTTGCCGGCGGCCTTCGCCTCCTCCGTCATGCGGACCACGATCTCCTGGTCCTCATTGTGGATGCCGACCATCAGGCCGGTCTTCGCGATCTCCCGGAAGGCGGCGACCATGGTCGGGTGGTCGATGCGCGGGAAGCGCACCGGGTCATACTCATATGTAGAGAGCTTGAAGGAGCAGACCCCCGCCTCGGCCAGGCCCGCGATGGCATCCACGCCGCCGGTCTTCAGGATGGTGCCGTAGAGCGCCATGTCGACATGGGACAGGCTGTTCACGACCTCGATCTTCTCGGCGAGGATCGAAGCGTCCGTGACCGGCCGCGGCACGTCATAGGGCATGTCGACGCAGGTGGTGACGCCGCCGGCTGCGGCCGAGATCGACGCCCCCTTGATCCCCGGCCAGCCGCGCGAGGAGGAGGTGTGCATGTGCCCATCCACCAGGCCCGGCAGGACGTAGCTGCCCGGGAAGGCGGTTTCCTCCTTGGCCGGCGGGCTGACCCCCTCCCCGATCGCGGCGATCACTTCCCCCCGGATGGCGACATAGCCATCGCGCAGCACGCGATCGGTCAGGACGATGTCGCCGCGGATCACGCGGTCAAAGGGGGCGGCGTCGGTCATGCAGGGGGACTCCCGGAAAATCGCGCCGCGGAAGCTAACGCCACCGGCGCCCGATGCCCACCCCGGCCCGGCTTGTCCGTCTTGATGGCGTGCCGGCGCCGATGGACCATCCCTGCATGGAAACGCCCGCCGCGCGGCTTCGCGCCCGCCTCGACCCCGCCCGCCCCGCCATCGCCATGTCGGCGCACAATGCGCTCTCGGCCAAGCTCGCCGCCGAGGCCGGCTTCGACTCCATCTGGGGCAGCGGCTTCGAGCTCTCGGCCGCGCATGCGGTGCCCGACGCCTCGATCCTGTCCTGGGAGACGCACCTCGCCGCCATGCGCGCGATGATCGAGGTGCAGGGCACCCCCGTCGTCGCGGATATCGATACCGGCAGCGGCAATGCGGTGAACGTCGCCTATCTCGCGCCGCGCTATGCCGCCGCCGGCGTCGCGGCGATGGTGATGGAGGACAAGACCTTCCCCAAGGATTCCTCCCTCCGTCCCGGCGGCCGGCAGGAACTCGTCCCGGTCGAGGAATTCCAGGGCAAGATCGAAGCGGCGCGCATCGCGAACGGCCCGCTGGTCATCGCGCGGACCGAGGCGCTGATCGCCGGCCTCGGCCAGGACGAGGCCCTGAGGCGCGGCAAGGCCTATGTCGAAGCCGGCGCAGACGCCGTGCTGATCCATTCCAAGCAGAAGACGCCCGACGAGATCCTCGCCTTCTGCCGCGCCTGGCCCGGCCGGGTGCCGCTGGTGCTGGTGCCGACCTCCTACCCGCAGCTTTCCTTCGCCGATGTCGCGGCGCTGGAGAAGGTCGGCCTGATCATCTGCGGCAACCACGCGATCCGCGCGGCGGTGGCCGCGATGCGCGACACCTTCGCGCGCATCCTGGCTGAGGGCGGAATTGCCGGGGTCGAATCCCGCATCGCCTCTGTGCAGGACATCTTCGCCCTGCAGGGCGACGACGCAATGCGGCAGATCGAGAAGCGCTTCCTGCGCTGAAGCCGCATCCTACTCTACTCTATGTAGGAGTGCTCACCGGCACGCTGCGTCACGGCATCCCGCCGAATGACGAGCGTCAGCAGGATCACCCAGGCGAGCGGCCCGGCGAAGAACGCCTTGCCGGCCAGCGCCACGCCCGGCAGCAGGCAGGCGACCATAGCAAGCGGCGCCTCGCCGGGGAGCCAGCCGCCCTGGCGCTGTGCCGCACGCGCAAGGAAGGCGACCGCCATACCAAGCAGCACCTGATCGTAGATCAGCACATAGGGGGTCACCAGCATCATCGCGCCAAAGGTCGCGACGGCGCGCAGTTCGGCCTGCGCGGACCCGTCGCGGCGCCAGAAGTGAACCGCGACACCGATGGCGAGGAGGGCCACGGCGATGTGCACGCCCCAGGCGACGACGCCCGGAACACCAAGCGAGCGCAGCGCCGTCTGGACGGCGTGGTAGAAGAAGACCGGCTGCCCGTCCGACATCGCCAGGGTGCCGACGGCATTCGACAGCGACTGCACGAAGGCCAGCCAGATGCCGCGGCCGAACACCATCTCGGTCAGCAGAACGCAACCGATGCTGCCCAGGCTCGCCGCGATGAAGGTGGTCCAGCGCCGTCCCAGCAACAGCAGCACAGGCAGGATGGCGCCGAATTGCGGCTTGTAGGTCAGCAGGGCGAGGCACAGCCCCGCCGCGACTGGCCGCCGGTCGAGCCAATGCATCGCAAGCCCCGCGAGCATCGCCGTCAGAAAGCCGTTCTGGCCCAGCATCGCGCAGAACAGCGCCGCCGGCGCCAGCAGTGCCAGCAGCAGGATGCGCCAATCCTGCGTCACCCGCCGCAGCGTCCAGATGAAGCCACCCGCCGTCACCAGCGTCCAGCACAGCCAGGCCCAGCCGTAGGGCAGCATCGCAATCGGCGTCACTACGAACAGGAAGCCCGGCGGGTTGCGCCAGAGCAGCGCGCCCGAGACGGGCCGGCCCATCAGCCGCTCGGCGAAATCGACGAACCACGCGCCATCATAAATCGCCATCGCCTGGCCCGCAGCCGCGGCGCGCCCGGCGGTCCAGAACACCGTGAAGTCGCCGATGAAGGCCGTGCCGCCACCGCCCGCCAGACCCAGCGCCTGGGCCAGCACCAGCGTCAGCGCGAGCAGATAGACCAGGGCGGCGACATCCGCCGCAACAAGGCGTCGCCCGCCTTCCTCACGCAGCATGCCGGTGCATCTCCTGCCCCCGGTGGCGGCCGCGACATCGCGCCTTGCCGGACCGCATCACGACAGGGGCGGGAACAGACGCCCGGCCAGCGCCAGCGCGAGCCGCACCGCCTCGCTCTCCCGCTCCGCGCTCCAGGCGAGCGCAACGCCAACGCCGCGCAGCGGCCCCGCCAGCATGCGGAAGCCCACGCCGGGTGGGTTCAGCCGCGCCATGCCCTCCGAGACGAGCGCGACGCCAAGCCCCGCCGCAACGAAGCCGAGCTGCGCCATGGCCGATCCGACCTCCCGCACCGCCACCGGCGCGAAGCCGGCGGCACGGCACGCCGCCGTCATCGCATCCGAATAGGCCGGGCTGATCGCGCGCGGCAGCACCAGCATCGGCTCATCCGCCAGCATCGCGAGGGGCAGCGGATCGGGCCCGGACAGCATCGCATGCCCCACCGGCAGCGCGACCACCAGGCGGTCCTCGCCGAGCGGGCGCAGCCGGATCGGCGCGACCTCGCGATCCGCGCGCAGCAGGGCGAGGTCCGCCTCGCCGCGGCGCAGCGCCTCCATCGCATCCGCCGTGTCCATCTCCCTCACGCTGATCGCCGCCTCGGGCCGCGCCGCCTGCATGGCGCGCACCAGCGGCGGCAGGTAGTCGAACAGCGCCGAGGTGACGCAGGCGACGGACACCGGCGCCGAACGGCCCGAGCGCAATTCCCGCGCGAGGGATTCGAGATCCGCTGCATCGCCCGCGACGCGCCGCGCCAGCGGCAGCAGCGCCTCCCCTTCCCGCGTCGGCCGCGCGCCCTTGCCCGTGCGCTCGAGCAGCCGCACGCCCAGCTCGCGCTCCAGCGCCTGGATCTGCGCCGTCAGCGGCGGCTGCGAGATGCCAAGCCGCGCTGCCGCCCGTCCGAAATGCCCTTCCTCCGCCACCGCGAGGAAATGCCCGAGGCGGCGCACCAGCCGGAAATCCATCACGATACGGAAATCCTATTGCGCCCCGCGGTCAATCGGATTGGACGATCACGCGATCCCGGAGCACAAGACGATCCGCTTTGCTCTTCTCTAAAGGGAGAACGCCGTCGATGAAGCTCCACCCCGTCAAGGTCCACCCGTCCAAGGCGCTGCTGAAGCGCGAGGACCAGCTCGCCTGGAAGATGGCCTCCGTCGCGACCGACAAGGTCGCGGTCGAGAAGGAGGTCCAGGAGATGATCATCAACCGGATCATCGACAACGCCTCGGTCGCCATCGCCGCGATCAACCGCCGCCCGGTCGTCTCGGCCCGCGGCATGGCGCTTGGCCACGCCAAGCGGGGCGGCGGCGCGCAGGTCATGGGCGTGAAGTCCGGCACGACGGTCTCGCCGGAATGGGCGGCCTGGGCGAACGGGACCGCCGTGCGTGAACTCGACATGCATGACACCTTCCTCGCCGCCGACTACTCGCATCCGGGGGACAACATCCCGCCGGTGCTCGCCGTCGCCCAGGCGATGGAGAAGTCGGGGCGCGACCTGATCCGGGGCCTCGCCACCGGCTACGAGCTGCAGATCGACCTGGTGCGCGCCATCTGCCTGCATGAGCACAAGGTCGACCACATCGCCCATCTCGGGCCCTCGGCGGCGGCCGGCATCGGCACGCTGCTGAAGCTGCCGCAGGAGGTGGTCTTCCAGTCCATCCAGCAGGCGCTGCACACCACCATCTCCTTCCGCCAGTCGCGCAAGGGCGAGATCTCGTCCTGGAAGGCCTATGCCCCGGCCCATGCCGGCAAGCTGGCGATCGAGGCGGTGGACCGCTGCATGCGCGGTGAGGGCGCGCCCTCCCCCATCTATGAGGGCGAGGATTCGGTCATTGCCTGGGTGCTGTCCGGCCGGTCGAACCGCGACGACGTCTATGGGCCCGTCTACTACCATGTGCCCCTGCCCGAGGCCGGCGAGCCGAAGCGCGCCATCCTGTCGAGCTACACCAAGGAGCACTCGGCGGAATACCAGTCCCAGGCCCTGATCGACCTCGCCTTCCGCATGCGCGAACAGATCGAGGATATGGAGGCGATCGAGAAGATCGTCATCCACACCTCCCACCACACCCACTACGTGATCGGGACCGGGGCGAACGATCCGCAGAAGATGGACCCGAAGGCGTCCCGCGAGACGCTCGACCACTCCATCATGTACATCTTCGCCGTCGCCCTGCAGGACGGGCGCTGGCACCATGTCGACAGCTATGCGCCGAAGCGCGCCGGCCGCGCCGACACCGTCCGCCTGTGGCACAAGATCGAGACCACCGAGGACCCGGAATGGACCCGCAAGTACCATTCCAAGGACCCCGACGAGCTCGCCTTCGGCGGCCGGGTCGAGATCTTCTTCAAGGATGGCGGCAAGCTGGTGGATGAACTGGGCGTCGCCAACGCCCACCCGAACGGCGCGCGGCCCTTCGCCCGGGCGCAGTACATCAACAAGTTCCGTACCCTGACGGACGGCATCATCTCCGCCCGTGAGTCGAACCGCTTCATCGAGGTGGTGCAGGACCTGCCGCGCCTGAAGGCCGGCGAGCTGAGCGCGCTGAATGTCGCCCTGCCGGCTGGCGGGCTGCTCGACAGCAAGCCCGGCATCTTCTGACCCGAGCGGGGCGGCGCGTCGCCGCCGCCCCCTCCCCCTTCCCGATCACCGCAACGAGGAAACCCATGACGGACACGCCTGACATCAAGAAGGGCCTGGTCGGCGTCTATGCCGACGAGTCCTCCATCTCCAAGGTGATGCCAGAGACCAACTCGCTGACCTATCGCGGCTATGCCGTGCAGGATCTCTGTGAGAACGCCTCCTTCGACGAGACCGCCTTCCTGCTGTGGAACGGGGAGCTGCCCTCGAAGGCCGAGCTCGCCGCCTTCCAGGCCGAGGAGAAGGCGAACCGGGCGCTGTCCCCCGCCCTGCTGCGGGTGATCGCCGAATTCCCCAAGGATGCGCACCCGATGGATGCGATCCGTTCCGCCGTCTCCTTCATGGGGATGGAGGATCCGGAGACCGCCGACATCTCCGACGCCGCCCAGCGGCGCAAGGCGATGCGCCTCCTCGCCAAGATCCCGACCGCGGTCGCCGCGGCGCACAGGGCCTCCAAGGGCCAGGCGCCGATCGCGCCGGACGCCTCGCTCTCCTTCGGCGCCAACTTCTTCAACATGGTGTTCGGGAAGGTGCCGCAGCCGGAGGTGCTGAGGGCCTTCGACGTCTCGATGATCCTCTACGCCGAGCACACCTTCAACGCCTCGACCTTCACTGCCCGGACGATCTGCTCGACCCAGGCGGACATGCATGGGGCGATCACCGGGGCGATCGCCGCGCTGAAGGGCCCGCTGCATGGCGGCGCCAATGAGGCGGTGATGCACATGCTGAAGGAGATCCCCTCCCCCGAGGCGGCGGCCGGCTGGCTGGAAGGCAAGTTCGACCACAAGGCGCTGGTGATGGGCTTCGGTCACCGGGTCTACAAGACCGGCGACAGCCGCGTCCCCACCATGAAGAAGTACGCGGAGATCATGGCCGAGGTGGTGGGCGACCGCCGCTGGATGAACACCTCCAACGTGCTCGCGCAGGTCATGCTGGAGCGGAAGAACATCCACCCGAACCTCGATTTCCCGGCGGGGCCTGCCTACTACCTGATGGGCTTCGACATCCCGCTCTTCACCCCGATCTTCGTGTGCTCCCGCATCACCGGCTGGGCGGCACATGTGCTGGAACAGGCGGCCGACAACCGGCTGATCCGCCCGCTCTCCTGGTACACGGGTCCGGAGCAGCGTCCCGTCGTGCCGCTGCCGCAGCGCGGCTGAGTGAACGCTCTTCCCGCCGCGTGCATGCAGCGCGGCGGGAAGAAAACGCGCGCGACGCCGATGCGTTGCACGCCGCGTCGAACGCCCCGACGCACATCCGGCGCGACAGCGGCGCCACACACCGCACATCGCGATGCACGTCGCGCGCATTTTGCGCACGTCGTCGTGCGGATTCTGTTGACACCGAATATGCGCGTGCAGATAGCGTGACACCGCGCGAATCATCTTGCGCGATTCGTCGACTTCGCTTTCTCGCACGTCGCTCCGCATCACTGCTCCGGACCGTCGTCTGCGAAGACCATCGACGCATCGGGAAGGGTGACCGCCGCAGCAGGGAAGGACGGTCGATGGACCGCGGACTCTTGGGACGGATGGCGTGCAAGCTCTTCCATCCCGCTTCGTCGGGAGACGCCACACTGGCGCCGCACTCCGGCGGAAGAGATATCGGAAGCGAGACGCGGCGGGGATTTGCCGCGATCGCCACGCTTCCGACGACCCGCATCCGCACGATTGCCCGAAAGTCGACGGAGCGCGCCACGGGATCCGCGCGCCTGACGCCGGCGCGTCCCGACCTGCTGTCCCCCCGGAGCCGTCGCGCCGATGCGCGCCGCACTCCACCCACCGGAACGCACGGAGACACCAGAACACCATGACCGACATCATCGAAACCGCTGAAGCCGAGGAAGGCCTGCGCGCCCAGCCGATGGCGATGGCCGCGGCGAAGAAGAAGGCGCCGGCGAAGCGCAAGCCCGCCGCCGCCAAGGCGAAGAAGCCGGCCGCGAAGAAGGCCGCTGCCAAGAAGCCGGCCGCGAAGAAGACCGTCGCCAAGAAGGCCGCGCCGAAGAAGGCCGCTGCCAAGAAGCCGGCCGCGAAGAAGACCGTCGCCAAGAAGGCCGCGCCGAAGAAGGCCGCTGCCAAGAAGCCGGCCGCGAAGAAGGCCGTCGCCAAGAAGGCCGCGCCGAAGAAGGCCGCTGCCAAGAAGCCGGTCGCCAAGAAGGCCGTCGCCAAGAAGGCCGCGCCGAAGAAGGCCGCTGCCAAGAAGCCGGTCGCCAAGAAGGCCATCGCCAAGAAGGCCGCTCCGAAGAAGGCCGCTGCCAGGAAGCCGGCCGCCAAGAAGGCCGCGCCTGCTCCGAAGAAGGCGGTCGTGAAGTCCGCAGCGCGCGTCGAGGCCGCGAAGAAGGCCGCGGCGACCCGCGCTGCGAAGAAGGCCGCCGCCGCCGCCGCCGCTGCGGCAGAGCCGGCGCCGGCCGCTGAGACCCCGATGGAATAAGACCGTCGCCGATCCCGGCGAGCGGGGCGTCGTCCGCAAGGCGGGCGGCGCCCTTTTCGCGATCGCGGACACCATCATGCCCGACATCCTTGCTCTGCAGCCGGCCCAACGCCACCGGCTCGCGCCGTTGCTCGAAGCCTATGCCGGGGAGATGCGCGACACCCTCGCCGGCAGCCGCCCCGCGCGCGGCGAGGAGGCCGCCGCGCTGCTCGCCGCCGATGCGCGCACCGAGGTCCTCGTGGCCACCGAGGGTGACGCGATCCTCGCTTTCGCCATCTTCTTCGACCTGCCCGAGGCGGTCTTCGCACGTCGCTGCGGTGCGCTGGACGACCTGTTCGTCCGCCCCGACCGGCGCGGCGCGGGCCTGGCGCGCGCGCTGATCGACGCGCTCTGCGCGCTGGGCCGCGAGCGCGGCTGGTCGCATCTGCGCTGGATCGTGCCCGAAGCCGATCGTGGCGCCATCGCGCTGTATGAGCGCATCGCCACCCGTGCCGACTGGCGCTCCTACGTCATCCGCCTCGATCCCGACGCATCGCTGTGACGCAGCCCTGCGTCCCGCGCGCTTGACGTGGCGCCCGCGCGGGGACACTAGAGTGCGATTGGTTCACATCCGTTCACCAATCACGCCCCCGCTTATTGTTTGATTGCGTGATCCAGACCTCCAGTGCATGCGCACCTGCGATCATCACGCTCCAGCGCGCCATCTTCCCGGAAGTTCCTCCCCCCATGTCCTTCGCAGACCTGCCCGCGCCGTTGCGCGAGGCACTCACCGCCCGTGGCTATGCCGAGCCCACCCCCGTGCAATCCGCCGTCCTGACGCCGGATGCGGCCGGACGCGACCTGCTGGTCTCCGCCCAGACCGGGTCGGGCAAGACCGTCGCCTTCGGCCTCGCCATCGCGCCCGAACTGCTCGGCGATGCACCGCGCCTGAAGCCGGCCGGCGCACCGCTCGCCCTCGTCGTGGCGCCGACGCGCGAACTCGCCTTGCAGGTGAAAGCTGAGCTCACCTGGCTCTACGCGCCGGCGGGGGGGCGCGTCGTCTCCTGTGTCGGCGGCATGGACCCGGTGGCGGAGCGGCGGCAGCTCTCGCACGGGGCTCATATCGTGGTCGGCACGCCGGGACGTCTGCGGGATCATCTGGAACGCGGGAACCTCATTCCCGGCTCGCTGCGCGCCGTGGTGCTGGACGAGGCCGACGAAATGCTCGACCTCGGCTTCAAGGAGGAGCTGGAGGCGATCCTCGACGAGACGCCGGCCGAACGGCGCACCCTGCTCTTCTCCGCCACCGTGCCGCGCGGCATCGCCGCCCTGGCCAAGGGCTACCAGCGCGACGCCCTGCGCATCGAGGCGACCAGCCAGGCAGAGCCCCATGGCGACATCGAATACCGCGCCGCCATCGTTGCCCCGCATGAACTGGAACGCGCCGTGGTGAACCTGCTGCGGCTCGAGGATGCGCGCATCGCCATGGTCTTCTGCGCGACGCGCGCTTCCGTCGCGCGGCTGCACGGCAATCTCTCCGAGCGCGGCTTCTCGGCCGTGGCCCTGTCGGGCGAGCTGTCCCAGGCCGAGCGGTCCCGGGCGCTGCAGAACCTGCGCGACGGGAGGGCGCGGGTCTGCGTCGCGACCGACGTCGCCGCGCGTGGCATCGACCTGCCGGATCTGGGCCTGGTGATCCATGCGGAACTGCCGCGCGACCCGGAGACGCTGCTGCATCGCTCGGGCCGCACCGGCCGCGCCGGGCGCAAGGGCGTGTCGGTACTGCTGGTGCCGCATACGCGCCGGCGCCTGGCCGAACGCCTGATCGCCGCGGCGCGGGTGAAGGCGAGCTGGGCACCCGCGCCTTCCGCCGAGGCGGTGCGCGCGCGCGATGACGAACGCCTCGCCGCCCAGGCGCGCGCGATGGTGGCGGAGGAGCCGGAGGAGGCCGATCTGGATCTCGCCCGCCGCCTGCTTGCGGACCAGGCGGTGAGCGCCGAGGCCCTCGCCGCCGCACTGCTGCATGTCCTCCGCGCACCCCTGCCGGCGCCGGAGGAGGTGACGGAGATCGCCGACCGTTCTGCCCCGCGCGCGCCGCGCGAAGCCGCGCCGCGGCCTCAGGAGGGCGGCGGCGAGGAGGGTGTGTGGTTCCGCATGGATGTCGGCCGCGACGGGCGCGCCGATCCGAAGTGGCTGCTGCCCTTCCTGTGCCGGCGCGGGCATGTGACGCGCCAGGAGATTGGCCGCATCCGCATCCTGGCGCGCGAGACGCAGTTCGAGGTCGCGCCCTATGCCGCGCAGCGCTTCGCCGCCGCGTCGCGGAAGGGCGACGAGCAGGATGCCCATATCCGCATCGTGCCGATGCAACCGATGCGGCGCGGCAAGCGCTGAGGGATCGGGAGAGGGACGCCTCCCCCTCAACCGGTTACGCTTCCCAGGCGTCTCCGTCCCGCTTGGCCGCGCCCTCGGCCTGCAGCTTGATCAGATGCGCGAGCAGGCTGCGCGCCGCCGCGGGCACCAGCCGCGCATCGAGCGCCGGTCCATAGACGGGCGGCACCAGTTCCTGCGCCGTCGCACGCCGTGCGGCGCGCAGCGCGTCCAGCACCATCGCCTCGCGCTCACGTCGATGTGCCGCGAGCGCCGCCATGAACGCCCCGGGATCCGGCAGCGCCGGACCATGGCCGGGCAGGAACAGCCGGTCCTCGCGCTCGGCGAGCCGCGCGAGGGACCGCATATAGGCCGTCATGTCGCCATCGGGCGGGCTGACCACCGTGGTGGACCAGGACATCACATGGTCGGCGCTGAACAGGATGCCCGTGCCTTCCAGCGCGAAGCAAAGGTGGTTCGCGCAATGCCCCGGTGTGTGGATCGCACTCAGCGCCCAATCGCCACCCTTCACCGCGCCGCCGTCGGGCACCGTCACATCCGGGCGAAAGCCATGGTCCCCGCCCTCCCCGCCCTGGTCCGGCGGCGTCATGTGCGGCCCGAAGCCGAAGGAGGGCGCGCCGGTCGCCGCCTGCAGCGCGGCCACCCCCGGCGAATGGTCGCGATGGGTGTGCGAGACCAGGATATGGCTGATCCGTTCCCCGCGCGTGGCATCCAGGATCGCCGACAGATGCGCCCCGTCAACCGGGCCGGGATCGAGCACGGCGACCGACTGCCCCGCCCCGATCAGCCAGGTGTTGGTGCCGCGGAAGGTGAAGGGCCCGGGATTGCCGCACAGGATGCGGCGGATGCCTGGGGCCACCTGCTCCACCGCGCCGGGCGGCAGGGGGTCGTCCTTGAAGAAGGGAATGGTCACGTGTTCCTCCGCATCGCCGAACGCTTGAGCTCCCGGTGCAGGATATAGAGCCCTGAGGCCACGATCAGCGCGGCGCCGGCGAGGGTGCTCCAGGTCGGCGCATCGGCAAAGACCAGCCAGCCCAGCATCACCGACCACAGGATCGAGGTGTAGGAATAGGGCCCAAGCGCGGAGACCTGCGCCGAGGCATAGGCCTCCGTCAGCATAATCTGCGCGACGCCGCCGATCAGGCCGATCAGCACCAGCAGCAGCAATTCCCACAGCGTCGGCGTGGTCCACACGAAAGGCAGCGCGACCAGGGTGAACAGCGTCATCAGGATCGACTGCCACAGCACGAT
Organism: Roseomonas alba; assembly: GCF_019430885.1. Classification (GTDB taxonomy): domain Bacteria; phylum Pseudomonadota; class Alphaproteobacteria; order Acetobacterales; family Acetobacteraceae; genus Neoroseomonas; species Neoroseomonas alba. Next base: position 700,090 of record NZ_JAHYBZ010000002.1, read on the forward strand.
CGTCGCCGAGGATTCCGTCGCCGACAGGCTGCGCACCAGCAGCGTCGTGATGGCCGACCAGAGGCCCTGCGTGACCGCCGCGATCATGCCGATCGCGGCCAGGCCTTCGGGCATGCCGCCGCCCTGGAAGGCGCCCTTACCCAGCGCGATGACCAGGATGCCGGCGAAGCCCAGCAGCACCGCCGACCAGCGATGGATGCCGACCTTCTCCCCCAGCACGGGGATGGACAGCATCGTGACAAACAGCGGCGTGGTGTAGGACAGCGCCGTCTGGTCGGCGAGCGTCAGCACGGTCAGGGCGAAGAAGGAACAGCCCTGCGCCATGGTGCCGGTGAAGGCGCGGACCACATGGCCCCGCAGCCGCTTCGTGCGCAGCAGCGCCCAGTCCCGCCGCCGCGCCGCCAGCCCGATCATCACCGGCAGGGCGAAGGCCGAGCGGAAGAACATCGTCTCGATGAAATGGATGTTGTCGGACACGCCCTTGATGAGCACCGACATGACGGTGAAGAGTGCCGTCGCGGCCAGCATCAGCAGGGCGCCGCGCCTGATGTCGTGCCTCAGGGGCATCAGATCAGGCCGTTGCGCTGCTCGGCTGCGCGGCGCACCCGCTCGCGATGCAGGTTGTAGAGTCCGGCGATGATGACCACGACTGCGCCGGCCAGCGTGGTCCAGGCCGGCACCTCGGCCCAGATCAGGAAGCCCAGCACCCCGCCCAGCAGCAGCGGCGAGTATTCATAGGGTGCCAGCGCGGACACCGGCGCGAGGGCGAAGGCGCGGGCGAAGAAGATATGGGCGATGGCATTGGCCACGCCGAAGAACAGCAACGCCACCACCAGCCCCGGCCCGAAGGTCACCGTCGCCGGCGGGAAGGCCGGCAGCAGCAGCAGGCCGGAGGGGATATGCGCGACCATCAGCCAGAAAGCGATCGCCGCCGGCCCGTCGGTTGCGGAAAGCACCCGCGTCCAGATCCGCGTTACCGCCATCACGACCACCGCGACCAGCAGGAAGGGCGTCTCGAAACGCCAGAGATCGCCACCCGGCTGGAGCATGACCATGACGCCGACGAAGCCGAGCGCGGTCGAGGTCCAGCGCCGCCAGCCCACCGTCTCACCGAGGATGGGGATGGCGAGGATCGTCATCAGCAGCGGCGCCGCCGAGGCGATGGCATAGGAATCGACCAGCGCCATGCCGCGTCCCCAGGACCAGTACCAGGTAGCGGAGACACCGCAATGCAGCAGCCCGCGCAGGGCGAGCAGCCGCATATTGACCGGCCGCAGCCCCCGCCCACCCGTCAGCAGGATGATGGCCGTGGCCCCGACCACGCCGCGCGCGATCATGGACATGGCGACGCCGACTTCCGGCAGCACCCATTTCACCGTCGCGTCGGCGCCGGTGATGACGATGTAGGCGAGCAGGATGAACAGGATACCACGCACGGCATCCGCACCTGTGGGAGTGTTCAGCCCGCGCCTGCGCAGTGGTTCGTCATCCGCCATTGGCGCTGTACCGGCCCCCCGTCAGTCCTGCCGCAAGAATAGACGGTGACCGTCGATCTCACCTGCTGGTTGATAGCGCAAGAATGCCTCGGCGAACAACGGATGTCGCAGGAAATACTGCAACAGATCGAATCGATCGCCGCAGGCCGGGATATTCGCATGCCGCGTCACCACCAGGGCGCGGGGCGGGGACAGGGCAAACTCCTCCGCGGTGCGGTGATAGAAGGCGAATTCCACCGCCCCCATCTGGTGCGGTTCCCGATAGGGCTCCGGTCCGTCAGGGCAGGTCCGATAGGCTCCCTGCAGCAGCCAGATGCTCATTGCATGCAGGTGCTGATGCGCTTCGGCATAGGTCAGGGCCGGCTGAAGCGGAAACAGGTCGGGGCTGAGCGCCAGGACATCGGCGCCGTGCGCATGCTGCTGCAGCCAGTCGGCGAGGCGGCCCGGCGTCTCGCCGTGGAAGGCGGTCTGGCGCCAAGGCGTCTCCCCGCCCCGCACGGCATAGAGCATCACCCCGAAGGCGGCGAGCGCGGCCAGCATGGGTGCCGTCGCCTGAGCGCGGACTGCCGGCAGCGACCGGTCTGCCCAGCGCGCGGCGGCGACCACGACCGCCCCGCAACCCAGGATGGTCACCGGCATGACGTGATAGGTCCAGCCCTTGTGCTGGGCCCATGCCGACAGGAAGGCCCCGAGTGCCGCCGCCGCCAGCGCCTGCGCGAAGGCGCCGGATTGCCGCCGCAGCGCCGCAGGCATGGCAAGCATCAGGAGAGCCGCCGCCCCCATCACGTCGGTCCCGAGCACCCCCCAGAAACCGGGGCCGTGGATGCGGCCATAGACCTGCCAGGCGAAGGGCAGCACCTGCTCCCAGAAAACCGGAAAGGCGATCAACACGACCAGCAAATAGGCCAGCCAGACCATGCCCATCGCCCAGGGGATCGGATCCCGGCGCCAGTGCCGCAAGCCGCGGCGGCGGAGGACCGCCGCCTCGACCAGCAGGGGCACGGCCAGGAAGTAGGGCTTGAGTGCGAAGGCCAGGGCCGCGACGACGGTGACGCCGAGCGCCAGCCGCCAGGGCACTGGCGGCCCCTCCATCCGCCGCGCCGCGAGCAGGGCGTATGGGACCGCGGCCATGCCCATCATCACGTCGCGCTGGCCGAAATCGGATCCCGCCACGACCAGCAGCAACGGGATGGTCGTGGTCAGCACCGCGGCCTCGACCGCGCCCTCCACGCGACCGACGCGCAGCGCCTCGGTCATCCGCCAGAGCAGCACCGCATAGCCGACGAGGCACAGCAGCAGCGCCTGCACCGGCGTCAGGATTGTCCAGCGCGCCAGCGCCGCCGGCACCAAGTTCAGCAGGTAGATCAGCGGCGGATTGACGTCGACGAGGTCGACATAGAGCCGTTCCCCCGCCAGCCAGCGACGGGAGAAGTCGAGCACCGCCGCCACATCATGGTTCAGCGGCGGCAGCAGGATGCAAACCAGGAAGAAGGCGGCCGGCGCGAAGCCGGCCCAGCGCAGCAGGCGCGTGCGGGCCGCGGCGCGCAGGGCGGCCGGCCGGGCGGCGGCGAAGGGCGCGGCCTGGCCGGACTCGGGACGGTTCGGAAAAGGGGACATCGAGGGCGCGCATCCTCCCGATGCGAAGGCCTGTATGCAACCGGAATGCGGCCGCGAATGGCGCATCCCTGCCTTGTTCCAGCCTTGCTGCGATGCGATGAGGCAAAGCCGTGGAACCCGCCGAATACGACCTGATGGATGCGGCGGAGGAGCGCATGTGGTGGTACCGCGCCCTCCATGCCCGCGTGATCGATGCGCTGCGCCGCCGTCCCGGGCCGGCGGGGGCGCTGCTCGATGCCGGCTGCGGCACGGGTGGGCTGCTGCGCCGGCTGGTCGCGCTGCGGCGGCCGCTGGCGGGGCTCGACTTCAATCCGGGTGCCGCGGCACGGGCGGCGGCCAAATCCGGCGCGCTGACCGTGGCGGGGGACGCGAATCGCCTCCCATTCGACGCAGGCGCCTTCACCGCGCTGACCTCCTGCGACGTGCTGTGCCACCGGGCGGTCGATCCGCCGGCGGCGCTGGCCGAATTCCGCCGCGTGCTCGCCCCGGGCGGGACGCTGGTGCTGAACCTGCCGGCCTATCAGTGGCTGCATTCGGCGCATGACGCACGGGTGCACAATGACCGCCGCTTCACCGCGCGCCAGGGCCGCACGCTGTTGGGGGCGGCCGGCTTTGAAGCCATCGAGGCGCGCTACTGGAACGCCCTGCTGCTGCCGCTGATGGTCCTCCAGCGCAAGATCCTGCGCCCGGACGCCGATCACGACAGCAGCGACGTCGCCCCCTTCCCGCCCTGGCTCGACGCCACGCTGCACGGCACCACGGTGATCGAGCGCGCGGCTGGCCGGCTCGGCCTGCGCTATCCTGCCGGCGGGTCCATCCTTCTGGTCGCCACGCGACCCTGATGTCGGAGAACGGCTTCATGTCCATTACCGCGGCCGGGAAGACCCACCCGGTCGGCCTGTCCATCGTCGTGCCGGTCTACCGGGGTGCCGCCACCGTCGGCATGCTGGTCGCGGAGCTGTCCAAGCTGCAGCCCGAGGGCGGCATCGAGATCGTGCTCGTCAACGATGGCAGCCCCGACAATTCCGGCGATGTCTGCCGGGAACTCGCCGCCACGGCGACCGTGCCGCTCACCTATATCGAGCACGCCCGGAACTTCGGCGAGCACAACGCGGTCATGACCGGCCTGCGCCACGCCCGCGGCGCCTATGTCATCACCATGGACGACGACCTCCAGAACCCGCCGGAGGAGGTCATCAAGCTCTACGACCATGCCCGGCTCGGCGGCTTCGACGTGGTCTACACGCGCTATGCGGTGAAGGAGCATGAAGGCTGGCGGAACCTCGGCTCGGCCTTCGCCAACTGGGTCGCGGACCAGCTCATGGACAAGCCGAAGGGGCTTTATCTCTCATCCTTCCGCTGCATGTCGGCGCTGGCCGTATCCGAAGTCATCAAGTATCGCGGTCCCTACCCCTATATCGACGGGCTGCTGATGCAGGTAACGCAACGCCTTGATTCCATCGAGGTGAAGCACTTCGCCCGCGTCGAAGGCCGGTCGAACTACACGATGCGGCGCCTGGTGCGGCTGTGGCTGAACCTCGCGACGAACTTCTCGGTGCTGCCGCTGCGCCTGGCGATCTTCGCCGGCGTCGGCATGGGCATCCTCGGCCTGGTCGCAGCCCTGTGGACCATCATCGAGGCGATGTTCGGCGAAACCCCCTCCGGTTGGGCGTCGCTGATGACCGTCACGCTGCTGATCGCCGGCGTGCAGTTCCTCGTGCTCGGCGTGATGGGCGAATATGTCGGCCGCGCCTTCATGTCGGCCAACGGCAAGCCGCAGGGCGTGGTGCGCCAGGTCATTGCCGCACGGAACCCGACGCCATGATGCTGCACTGGATCGCCCTCGCCACGGCTATCTGCACCTCCATGGCCGGGCAGGTGCTGCTGAAGGCGGGCGCCGCCCGCTCCGTCGCTTCCGAGGGCGGCTTCTTCGACCAGGTCTTCCGCATTCCGACGATGGTTGGGCTGGTGCTCTATGGCGGCGCGGCGCTGCTCTACATCATCGCCCTGCGCAAGATCCCGATGAGCGTCGCCCTGCCCTGCACCGCGGCGTCCTACGTCATCATCGCCATCATCGGCTGGGCGATGTTCGGGGAAGGCATGGGTATGCACAAGATGGCCGCCATCGGCCTGATCGCCGCCGGCGTGGCGCTGCTGGCAACGACGGCGTGAGGGGCCTCGCCGCCGCGCTGTTGCTGACAGCCTGCGCGGCGGGCGGCGAGACCGCCTGCCCCGCCGGCACGCAATCCGCGACGGTGGCCGAGGCCTATTTCGGCCGCAACGTCCGCGACCGCGACCCGGTCAGCGAGGCGGAATGGCGCGCCTTCCTCAGCGACACCGTGACGCCGGCCTTTCCCGACGGACTCTCGGCGGTCGAGAGCCTCGGCCAATGGCGCAACCGCGACGGGCGCATCATCCAGGAAGCGAGCAAGGTGCTGGTGGTCGTGCTGCCCGGGGCGGATGCCGCGACGGCGCAAGCCCGGCTGCGACCGGTCGAGGAGGCGTGGAAGGCACGCTTCCGGCAGGAATCGGTGATGACGGTGTTCCGGCAGGCCTGCGTCGGGTTCTGAAGGCAAGGGGATGATTGGAGAACCGCCTTCCGGTTCACCCCCTCAATCCGCATCCCCGATCCGGAAGTAGGTCCCCGCCGGGCTTCCCGCCGCGCCGCAGAACGGCACGGGCGCAACCGGCAGCATGCTGACCTGCAGCGCAGTCCCCAGCCAGCGCAGTTCCATCGCCCCGTCATCCGTTTCCAGCCACTCGATCCGGTCAGACCGGCCCTGGCCCTCGTATTCGCAGGTCCAGGCGGTGTCATTGATGTCGGCGGCGTTGATGTCGACGTCGAAGTGGTCGCGGTCGCGGCGGCGGATCACGACTTCTCCCTTGGCGCTCATCCAGCGGCCGGTGATCCCCGGCGCCGGCAGGGGATCGATCTGGATCAGCCGCATCAGCCAGTATTCGAGGGAACCGCGCAGCGCGGCGCGCGGATCGGGCTCGTCGAGGCTGCCGTCGGGATGGAAGAACAGGTTGCGCGACAGGCTGCGCCGCCAGGCGGCATCCTGGCGCGTCAGCTCAGCGGCTGCCTCGGGGCCAAGAGGCGTGCGGAGCTCCTCCAGCCGCATCGCCCGCGCCCGGTCCAGGATCGACAGCCAGGGATCGGCGGCGATCGCAGCATCCACGGCCCGCGCGGCGCCGGCGCAATCGACATGGCGGCGGGTGGGGCATGGCTCCTGCGCGACGGCGGGCAGCGTGGCGATAAGCGACAGGGCGAAGACGAGACGCGCGATCATGGGCGGCGATCCTATGCCCATCGCCGCCGAACCGCGCGGAAGCAATTCAGCCGAAGGCCCCGACCTCATGGCTGATCACTGCCGAGCATTCCCGCACCAGGGCGAAGATCGCCGCCATGGGCCCGAAGATGGTCGCGTGCTCGGCGGCGTAGGAGGCGCCCTCGCGCGGCCCGGCCGGCTCGCCGAAATCAAGCCCGCTCGCGGGATCGGGTGCCGCGGGGAAGATCTGGCCGAGCAGGTCGAGCACCGGCGGCACGTCGAGTTGCAGCAGCCGCGCGATCAGGCTGTCGCGCGTCGCGCCATGGCGCGGGCTGAATTCCGGCAGGGCGACCGCGAGCAGCCAGAGCCGCTGCACCAGGCACAGCCGCAGCGCATGGGCCAGCACCAGCCGGTCGGGCATGTCGGGCAGATCGGACCAGGCCGCGCGCAGCGCCTGATGGTCCGCCTGCAAGCGCCGGAACATCCGCCGCGTCGCGGCCGAGAGGTCGAGCCGTTCCAGCGCCGCCGCGACGGCGGTCAGTGCCTCCCGCCGGCCCGGCCGCTTCGTGAAGCCCGCGCGATCCAGCCAGGGCGACGGATCGAGCATGTCCACCGAGGCCCGCAGCACGCCTAGGTCCGAGCAGGCCGCCGCCCGTCGTGCCATGGCGAGCGCCCGCGCGAAGCGCGGCGAACGCAGCGCAAGATCCGCGAAATTATCGGGATGCGCGACCGCTGCCGCGCCAAGCCCGTGCAGCGTGTTCGCGAGGAATCCCATCTGGTGCAGGATCGCGTTGTTCGGGATCGCGCGAAGCTGGGACGGGTGGGTGATCCGTACCGGCCCGCCGGCATCGGACTGCCGCGCGGCGGGGCGTGACCCCGTCTTGTCCAGCAGCCCCGGCCCGAAGGCGCCGAGCAGAGCGGCATAGCCGGGATCCTCGACGAGGATCGCCATCTCGCGCCGGATGGTGGCGAAGAAGTCCGTGCCCCAATCGGCTTCGGCGTAGATCGGGTCGTCAGTCACGGCGGGCGGGGCGAAGGCGTGTTCCGCGATGCGCGCCACCGTCGCGAGCGCCAGCCGGTCCGTGCCGAAGAGCAGATAGCCGTCGCCGCCCTGGAAGGCGGCCTCGTCGCGCCAGTGCAGGTTGGCCGCGGCCAGCGCGGCCCGCGCCGCCGGCGGGGAAAGATAGGCGAAGCGATCGGTCAGGCTGTTCGGATGCCCGCCGCGGCCGATGCTCTCGCCATGGGTGTCGAACAGCACCAGTTCGATGCCTTCGAGGCCATGGCGGCGCATCTGCTCCGCCAGGCGGATCTTCAGCCGTTCGGCGAGATACGACGCGGCGAGCTGCCCGACATAGCGGCCGGAATCCGAATAGCCGAATTGCAGGCAGAGCCGCCCATGCTGGCGCAGATAGTCGCGGAAATGCGGGCTGCGCAGGGCTTCTTCCAGCACCCGCTCGCCGCGTTCCAGCGCATCCGCGGTCTCGAACAGCGGCGATATCTCGACGCGGTCCGCAATGCCGAAGCGCCTCGCGAGCCACAGCGCAGCGAGCAGCGTGTAGCCCGTCTCGGTCTCGGCGATCAGGAAGCGGATCGGCTGGCTGCCATCGACATGCTTGATGACCTGCGCGCAGGTCATGATGAGCCGCACCGCCGAGGCTTGCTCCGCCAGCAGCGCCCCGAAATCGAGCGGTATGGGCACGACCTCGGACAGCGCGGCATTCACCTGGGCGAGCAGCCCGCGCCGCGCCGCGCGATCCTCCGGCGCGGCGGCGATGCCGAGGCGCTGGCGCAGCGCATTGTGCACCTGCGCCGCGTTCAGCCGCACATGGGTATGCGCCAGCGCCAACCCATGCGCCGCGAGCCCGGCCCGCTGCACGGCGAGCCCCAGCCGCGTCGCCTCATCCGGCGCCGCCGCGATCGCCGCGGGGAACAGGCCGAGCAGCGGATCGAGGTCGGTCAGCGCGGCCTCGCGCTTCTCGATCATCGCGAGGGCGAAGCGGCGGGTCGATTCCGCATCGGGCTTCGCTGGCGCTGCTTCCTCCTGCACCGCGACCGCCGCGGCGGCCTCCCGCGCGCGATCCACGATGGGCGCCGTGCAGGCGCCGAGCGGTTCCAGCCGATCGGCGAGACGCGCCAATTGCAGCCGCTTCATGCGCAGCCTCAGTCGCAGCGTGTCGTTCCAGCCGATATCCGTCCGTCCGTCCGTGTCGTAGCCGACCCAGGAGGTGAGGATCACCGGCCGCGGCCGAAGCTGCAGCGCGCGCTCGCCCCAGACCGTGCGCGCCGCCTCGAACAGCGCGGCGGACAGCGCATCCAGCGCATCGCGCCCGCGCGCGATCGCGGCCGCGGCCTGGGCGAATTCCTCCTCCAGCGTGACCGGCGCGGGGCGATGCGACAGGCCCTCGGGCAGCGGTACGCCGCCGGCGGCCTCGGCCAGCGCCGTGCCGGTCGCGAGCGGCAGGGAGAAGGTCGGATGCGCGGTGAAGACCGCGGCGAAACGGGTCCGTTCCACCGCCTCCCGGAACGCCGCGAAGGGCACCGGGCTGTCCTCGGGGTCCGGGCGGACCAGGCGCCCGGCGACAGCGGCGAGGGCCGCCGTGTCCTCCCCCATGCCGGTATAGGCGGCGAGGCGCGTCGCGCGTTCCTGCGCCGCCTCCCGCGCCATGCGTCCGATCAGCAGCTTGAGCGCATCGAGCGTCACCCGCCCCTCGTCGAGCGCCCGGCTGAGATCGAGCGCGACCAGCAGCACCGGATCGCCGAAGGGATCGGCCGCCGCTGCCTCCCGTGCGGCGCGCAGGCGGCCAAGCAGGTCGGCGAGGAGATCGGTCGGGGCAACATCCATGGGACCATGCTGCATCCGCACAGTCCGCCAAGGCGAGTCCGAAACGCCGCGACATTGTCCCCTGCCCCGGTCCATGCGAGCCTTTCGCATCACCGCGCCAGGCGCGGATCGGGAGGAGAGCGCATGAAACGCGCATCATCAGGCGGCGCGGTGTCACGCCGGGCCATGCTGGCGGCGGCTGGTTGCCTCGCTGCGCCACGCTTCGCCGCGGCGCAGGGCGAATGGCCGAACAAGCCGGTGCGCATGGTGGTGCCCTATGGTGCCGGCAACCTCGCCGACCATGTCGCCCGCGTGCTGGCGGAGGAATTGCAGCAACGCTGGGGCCAGCGCGTCGTCGCCGACAACCAGCCCGGCGCAGGCGGCGCGATCGGCGTGCAGCAGATCGCCCGCGCAGCACCCGATGGCTACACGATCGGGCTGGTGGCGATGGCGGCTCTCGTCATCACGCCGCATATGACGCGCGCACCCTATGATCCGCTGCGCGACCTGACGCCGGTCGCCGGCGTCACCGTCGCGGCGGGTTCGCTGACGCTGCGCAGCGAGCTCGGCATCACCACCCTGCCCGACTTCGTCACCGCGGCGCGGGCGCGGCCGGCGGGCGATCCCTTCTTCTACTACTCTGCCGGCAACGGCACGGTGCCGCATCTGAACTTCGAGATCCTACGCCGCACCCTGGACTTCCCTGCCCAGCATGTCCCGTATCGCACCAGCCCGGCGGGGCTCGCGGATCTGCTCGCCGGCCGCGTCCAGGCGACGATGGACAGTTTCAGCGTGGTACTGCCCGCCATCCAGGCCGGCACGCTGCGCGCCGTGGTGGCGACGCCGCGCCGGCGCCTGCCCGAGATCCCGAACGTTCCCTCGATCGCCGAGGTCGCGCCGCAGGTGGAATTCGCCCATGCCTGGCAGGCGGTCCTGGCCCCCGCCGGGCTGCCGCCCGCGATCACCGCGCGCATCGCCGCGGACACCAAGGCAGCGCTGGAAAAGCCCGACTTCGCCAGCCGCATGCCTGCCGGCGCCGGGCTGTTCGAAGCCGGGCCCGAGGAACTCGCCGCCACCATGCGCCACGACCATGCCCGCTTCGGCGCGCTGGTGGCGGAACTCGGCCTGCGATCGGAGTGAGACGATGACGAGCTACCGCGTGACCCGGCTGCCCGCCAACCCGGTGATCGTGCCCGGGATGGATGCGCGCATGGGGTCCAACATCCAGGGCCCCTCGGTGATCCGCGTGCCGGATTGGGTGAAGGATCCGCTCGGCCGCTACTACTGCTACTTCGCCGACCACAAGGGCGACTACATCCGCCTGGCCTATGCCGATGCGCCCGAGGGACCCTGGCAGGTCCATGGCCCCGGCAGCCTGGCGCTGCCCGAAAGCCTGTTCCCCACCGTCTCCCCGCCCGTGCCGGCCGATATCGCCAGCGGCGACCGGCTGCCCGGCAGCGCGCCTGACGGCACCCCTGGCATCCCCGACCCGATGGAGGACGCCACCCATCCGCACATCGCCTCACCGGACGTGCATGTGGATGACGCGAAGCGCCGCATCGTGATGTATTTCCACGGCCTCGCCGGCTTCCGCACCCAGCGCAGCCGCGTGGCGCTGTCCGAGGACGGGCTGCGTTTCCAGGCCCTGCCTGACCTGCTCGGCCCGTCCTACTTCCGGGTCTTCCAGCATGGGGGCTGGAGCTATGCGCTCGCCATGCCGGGGATCGTGTTCCGCTCGAAGAATGGGCTGACCGGCTTCGAGCGTGGCCCGACCCTGTTCCCCGGCACCCAGCGCCACACCGCGCTGCGCCTGCGCGGCGACACGCTGGAGGTGTTCTGGACGCGGGTCGGCGACACGCCGGAATCCATCCTGCTGTCCACCGTGGATCTGTCCGGCGACTGGATGGGCTGGCGCGCCGAGGGCGAAGCGGTGGTGCTGCGGCCCGAGACAGACTGGGAAGGCGCCGGCCTGCCGCTGGAACGGTCCTGGCGCGGGGCGATCAACCACCCGGTCAACCAGCTCCGCGATCCGTGCATCCTGGAGGATGATGGGCGCGTCCTGCTGTACTACGCGGTGCAAGGCGAGGCCGGGATCGCAGTCGCGGAACTGACGCCGGGTTCCTAGGACCGTTTCTGATCCCAACGGCCCGCAGGAACGACCGGTGCGGCCGGAATTGGAGGGGCTCTGCCCCTCCAAGCCACCCCGCCACGGGATCCCAAAGACGTTGCCATGCAACGTCTTTGAGGCCCCATCGGCCCGAGGCCTTTGGAAACCGTCACTTGGCGCTGTGCAGCGCAGGCGCCCTATTCCCCTTGCAACGCGTTCCCTGCGCAAAGGCGGATGCCGACACCCATCCTGTCAGTCGCGCAAAGCGCCAGGTGTTGGTTTCCAAAGGCCTTTCGGCCTTTGGTGGGGTGAGCCCGAGAGGGGCAAAGCCCCTCTCGGTTCCACGCAGCAGGCAAGGGACCACGCGCGCGATTGCCATTGCCCCGCGCTACGCCCGTCGCGCATCGTGGCCGCCTTCCCGCCCCCCGAGGTCACGCCATGCAACGCCGCCGCCTTCCCCTGCTGCTCGCAGCCGCGCCGGTCGCGGGTGCCCTCGCGCAACCCGCGGCCGATCCCGTGCTGGCCGAAGCGATGCGCGACGTCGCCGCCATGCCCGGCGAGGCCGCGGCGCTGATCGAGGCCACCGGCCCCAAGGGCCGGCTCCGCGCCGCGCATCGCGACACGGCACCGATCTTTGTCGGAAGCTGCATCAAGACCTTCATCCTCGCCGCCTGGCTGCAGGAGGTCGAAGCGGGCCGGCTGTCGCTCGACGAGACCCTGCCGGTGGATGACGGGGTGCGGTCACTAATCAGCCCGGTGCTCGGCGGGGTGAGCGGCACCGTCTCCGCGCGCACGGCGCTGGAGGCGATGATCAGCCACAGCGACAACACCGCGACCGACATCGCCATGCGCCGCGTCGGCCCGGCCCGCGTGCGGCGCCTCATCGCGGAGATGGGCCTCGCCGGCACGCGCATTCCCGACAGCACGCGCATCATGATCTCGACCATGGCCGGCGCGCCGCCGGGGACGGATCTCGGCTGGGCGGGCATGCGCGCCATCGCCGCCGGCGACCGGCTGCCGGGCACGCCGCTGCCCGTCATCAATCCACACCAGACGATGGTCAGCACGGCGCAGGATCTCTGCACCTGGTACGAGCGCGCCCTGGGCGGCGCGGTCTTCGCGCAGGCCTCCTCACTGGCCGAGTTCAAGCGCATCAGTTCCTGGGCCGACGCCATGCCGCGCGTCTCCCTCCCCGACGTCATGGCCTATGGCAAGGGCGGCAGCATCGACTGGAACAGCAGCCAGGCGGTCGCGGTGGCGGGCCAGATGATCGACGGCCCGGTGCGCGCCACCTTCTTCTGGGGCGCGAACTGGCCCGGCGAGCCCGACAGCGCCCCGGCGGTCATCGACCGCCTCGCCGGCACGCTGCGGGCCGCGCTGGCGCGCGCCGTCGCCGTGCTGGCCTGACCGACCGGTTGGGCGAGCCCTCGACAAGCACCCCCGATCCCGGCAAGGCTTCCGGCCAAGCGATACGAGGAACCGCCATGACCCTGCTTGAGAACCTCAAGGGCCGCCTTCGCCTGCCGCTGATCGGCTCGCCGCTGTTCATCATCTCGGTGCCGGACCTGGTGGTGGCGCAATGCACCTCCGGCGTCATCGGGTCGATGCCGTCGCTCAATGCGCGGCCGGTGGAGCAGCTCGATGCGTGGCTGGCCGAGATCAAGGAGCGGCTCGCGGCGCATGACGCGGCGCATCCCGACCGGCCTGCCGCGCCCTTCGCCATCAACCTGATCGTGCATCGTTCGAACGACCGGCTGGAGCAGGACCTCGCACTCTGCGTGAAGCACAAGGTGCCGCTCATCATCACCTCCCTCGGCGCGCGGCCGGAGGTAAACCAGGCGATCCACGCCTATGGCGGCTACGTCATCCACGACGTGATCAACCAGACCTTCGCCCACAAGGCGATCGAGAAGGGCGCGGACGGGCTGGTGCTGGTCGCCGCCGGCGCGGGCGGGCATGCCGGCGCGCAATCCCCCTTCGCCATGCTGCAGGAAACCCGCGCCTGGTTCGACGGGCCGATCGCACTGTCGGGAGCCATGGCCCATGGCCGCTCCATCCTCGCCGCCGAGGCGATGGGGGCGGATTTCGCCTATATGGGCACCGCCTTCATCGCGACGCAGGAAGCGCGGGCGGTCGAGGACTACAAGGCCATGATCGTCGGCTCGGGGGCCGAGGACATCATCTACACCAACCTGATCACTGGCGTTCACGGCAACTACCTCAAGCCGTCGCTGCGCGCGGCGGGGCTCGACCCGGACAACCTCGCGGGCGTCGAGGGCTCGACAATGAATTTCGGCACCGACCGCAAGCGCAAGTGGAAGGACATCTGGGGTGCGGGGCAGTCAGTGAGCGGGCTGAAGGAGGTCGTCCCCGCCGCCGCGCTGATCGACCGGCTGGCGGCGGAGTATGCGGCGGCGCGGGCGCGCATCAATGCGGGCTCGCCGCTGGTCAATCCGGCCTGGGGACGTCGCGCGGCCGCCTGAGGCACGGCTCCCGCCCGTCGCGCAACGTCTCCTTGCGCGACGGCATCGCGGCGCTGGCGGAGCAGCCGGGCGCCGCGGCGCATCCGTCCCGCTGCGATCAGTATGAACCGTTTCTCACGGCCGATCGCCGGCCGCGGCATGCGCCAGACCGCGGTATTCCGTCGCCGTACAGACATCGCCGATTCCGCACGCCGCCCGCCCGCCGCGAGCACTCGTTGTGGCTGTGACCTTCGTCGCTATTCCGCAATCAATGCCTGCCCTACTCCCGCGGGCACGGCAAAGCCGGAAGAAAGGCGACGATGTACGACATACTGAACATGGCCCGCATCGCGGCCGATGTTTACGAAGATGCTTCTGACTCGAGCATGCTGCGTGACTGGCACACCAGCCTCGTTCAGGACCTCTACGAGAATGACAACTTCCGCGCCCGGGTCTACTGGAAGGGCTCCGGCCACAAGATCGCCTGTGTCTGCTTCCGCGGCACGGCGAACCTGAAGGATGCGGTGGCGGCGGATCTCGGCGGCATCGGCCTCGGGCTCAACGCGCTCGCGATGAAGCTGAACGACGCGCTGGAATTCACCTCAGGAGTCTCGCGCCAGGCGGAGATCACCTGGCTGACCGGTCATTCGCTCGGTGGCGCCTTCGTGCAGATGGTCGGCGCGATCCTGGGCCTGCCAGGCATCACCTGGAACGCGCCGGGGGCGCTTGCGCTGGTGAACCAGCTCTCCTCCAACCCGATCCGCGCCGCGGTGGGCGGGGCCGGCTCGGCCGGCGTCGGCTTCCTGGCGAGTCTCGGGACGCTCGGGCTCGGCGGTCGGCTGGTGACGGCGCTGAACCAGGTCGTTGCCGCCAGCGGCGACGAGGCCTTCGCGCCCATCGCCAATCTCCGCGGCAATTGGGACCCGGTGAGCAAGTTCGGCAGCCATGTCGGCATGCCGTTGCAGACCATCGATTGCCCGACACAGTCCCCGCACCCGCACAGCATGGTGCCGATCATCCGGGCGCTGGAACAGCGCTGACCGACCCGGCGCGCATTTGACGTCGCGGGGGCCTCGCCCCGCCACGGGAACCCATTGGCGTTGCGGTGCAACGGCAATGGGAATCCGTCGGCCGAAGAGTCTTCGGAAACCTCGAGCTGGCGCGCTGCGCCGCTGCCGGAACACCGCTCTCGCGTACAGGACGTGCCGGGAGGGGTCAGCGCCGACCGGCGGCGCAACATCAAGCGCCGGCGGTCCGGGCAACGTAGTGGGCAGGGGATTGCATCGACGTTGCGACCCAACGCCGATGGGGGACCCGGCAGCATGATCCGGAGAGGCAGTGCCCCTCCGGTTCCTGCCCAGGCGGCGCTTTGCCGCGGCGCTGTCAGAGCGAGCGCAGCGCCCCGCAGACCTGCTCCACCTGCGCATCCGTCAGTTCCGGATACATCGGCAGGCTCAGCACTTCCTCCGAGGCGCGGGCGGTCTCGGCGCAGCCGGCCGGACCCAGCGGCGTGCGATCCTTGTAGGCGGATTGCAGATGCACCGGCACCGGATAGTGGATGCCGGTCCCCACGCCCTGCGCCTTCAGCCTGGCCTGGACCTCGGCGCGGTTCTCGGTGCGCAGTACATATTGATGGAAAACGTGCTCAGCGCCGGTCCGGCGCACCGGCGGGGCGATCGGGCCATTGCCCAGCGCCTCGTCATAGGCGTCGGCGATGGCGCGGCGGCGCGCATTACCGGCATCGAGCACGGTCAGCTTCACCCGAAGGATCGCCGCCTGCACCTCATCGAGGCGCGAATTCACGCCGATCATCGAACTGACGTAGCGCTCCCGCCAGCCATACTGGCGGATGGCGGCGATGCGCTCGGCGAGCTCCGCATCGCGCGTCGCCAGCACCCCGCCATCGCCGAGCGCGCCGAGATTCTTCGTCGGGTAGAGGCTGAAGGCAGCCGCGGAGCCGATCGTGCCGATCTTCCGCCCGTCCAGCGTCGCGCCATGCGCCTGCGCGCAATCCTCGATCAGCGGAATGCCGGCGGCGTTGGTCGCCTCCAGCATCGGATTCAGGTCGCAAGGCTGACCATAGATGTGGACCGGGATGACCGCCTTGATCGGCGGCAGGCCCGGCGGCGGATCCTCAAGCACCGAGACGAGTTCGTCCGCGTCCATGGTGTAGGTGTCGGGGTCGATGTCGAGCAGCAGCGGTGTCGCACCGACCATCTCGATTGCCGCGACGGTGGCAACCGCGGTGTGGGAGACGGTGGCGACCGCCATGCCGGGCCCGATGCCGAGGCCGCGCAGGATCAGCGCGATGGCATCCGTGCCGTTGGCGCAGCCGACCGCCTTCTGGTCGGGGCCGAGCCAGGCGGCGAATTCCTGCTCGAAGGCCACACCCTCCTTGCCGAGGATGTACCAGCCGCTCTCCAGCGCGCGGGCGACGGCGGCGTCGATCTCGGCCTTCTGGGCGCGATAGCCGGCGCCAGGGTCGGCCTGGGGGATCATGGTGACGGTGGGCGCGTTCATCGGAGCGATCCCTTAGGGCAGATCCCGATCCGACGGAATCGTCGGGCCGGGTGAAGAGACGTGGTCGAACGAAGGCTTAGCGCGGTGCCCGTGAGCCATGGCGAACGGACGCCGCGCTAGAGGTAGTCGGCGAGGCGCGGACGATACCACGCAAGGGAGCGGCGCAACCCCTCGTCCAGGTCGACCTTCGGCGCCCAGCCTGACGCGTTCCGGAAGGCACGGTCATCGGCGGCGTAGGACCCGATATCGATCGGGGCGCGATCGGCGGGGAATTCCTTGGTGACGTATTCGCCCTTGCCCCCATTGGCCGCGACCAGCCGGTCGGCAAGATCGAGCAGCGAGGTCGGCGGGCTGCCACCAAGATTGAACACCTGCCCTGAAAGTGCTGGTTCTGAAGCTTTTTCTGCCGCGATCAGGAAGGCGTCGGTGACATCCTCGGCATAGGTCAGGTCGCGGAGCTGCGCCCCGCCCCAGACCTCGAAAGGTTCGCCTTCCAACACGCGCCGGATCCAGATGCCGAGGAAGGTCTGCCGGGCATCCCTGATGCGCAGCCGCGGCCCATAGCAATTGGTCAGGCGCAGCGAGACCACGGGGCGGTGATGCACACGCTGTTCGAGCAGCCAATACTGTTCGCCCGCCCATTTCGACACGCCATTGGCGTCGGGCGGATTCACCGGATGCAGTTCATCGACCGGCAGAGCACGCGGGCGGCCGTAGAACTGGCGAGTGGAGGCATGGACGACGGCGGCCTTCGGCGCGACCTCCCGCATCACGCCGATCAGCCGGACCTGGGCGACGGCGTTGATGGCGATGTCGGCGACCGGGTCCTTCTGCCCACCCATATGGGAGGTCTGGGCGGCCATGTTGAACAGCACGTCGACACCCTCGCACAGCGAGTGCAGTTCCGTGTCGCGGATATCCCCGCGCACCAGCAGCACCCCAGCCCCTTCGAGATTGCGGGCCGAGGCGCCGCCATCGGGCATCATGGCATCGAGCGCGGTGACACGCGCGCCATGGGCGGCCAGGGCGTGGCACAGGTTCGACCCGAGGAATCCGGCGCCGCCTGTGACCAGCACACGCCGCCCGCGCCAGAATGCCGCATTGCTCATTGAGTCAGCCTTCCAGGAGACGAAGGCGCATTCTGCGCCGGATTGCGGCGGAATCGGGCCGGCGCCGCGGCGATCCTGCGCCAGCGGGGCCTGCCTTCCGCTCAGTTGCAGGCACGATCGACCGTGCGCACCTCGAACTGCCGCGGACCGACCAGACCGGGCGGGGACGGCACACCCACGATGGCGAGGTCGATCCGACAGCGCGCGCCGGAGACGCGGTAGAGGTCATCCCGCACATAGTCGATGCGTGTGATGGGGTCGCCGCCCATCGCCATGCCGATATCGGGGTGGTTGATGACGGCACGGAACTCGACAAGGCGCTGCGCGGTCGGCGGCAGGGCGGCGGAGGCCGGCAGCGCCAGGATGGCGGCGCTGAGCAGGGCCGGAAGCGGGCGCGGCAGGCGCATGGGCAGGCTCCTCGTCGGGCGGGCGCATTAGGCAACAGGCAGCGCCGGGTGCAAGCCACCAAAGGTCACAGCACGCGTCAGAGCCTGTCTTGCGAGTCCGGCACCGGCCCGCACCCCCGGCCGGCCACCCGACGAGAGGATCCTGAATCGGTGGCCGGGCGGGGGTGCAGGCCGGTGCCGGACTTCGTAAGTCGCCGTCAGGCGACATGAGGGACGGGCTCTCAATCACCGGACGGTTCGCTGCGCCGCGCATTCCCCTCCCCGCCCAGCACGCGGCGGGTTCGCATGATCTCGGCGAAGCCGAACAGCAGCAGCACCTGGCCCAGGATCACCTGCAGGGAGGCGAGCAGCCGGATGCCATCATCATGCGGGGTGACGTCGCCGTACCCGACGGTCGCCTGGGTCACCAGGCTGAAATAGAGCGCATCCGGAAAGGGCAGCGGCACCGGCCCTTGCGGCCCATGAAACAGCGGATGCAGCGAAAGCCCCTGGGCGATGCGGTAGAGGCAGGCGAAGACCGTCACCAACATTCCGTACATGGCCAGGAAGGCGACGATCGGGATCAGCATGCGGGAGGCTCGGCCCGCGAGTTCCTCGGTGATCAGCGCCATGTCGGTCAGCAGCAGCACCACGCCGCGCACCGAGGCGGCAACCATGCCCGCGATCAGCGCCATGGCCGCCAGCACCGCCACGCCCTGCTCGAAGGCCGGCAGGCGGTTGACCGGGAAGGCCAGCGAGCAGATGCCGACCAGCCAGACCGGGATCAGCCAGCGCGCCATGCGCGGCAGATGATTGAGGTCGAAGGGGTGCGCGGCCTCGGCCACCATGCGCAGGCTGCGCCGGCGCCGCCACACCGCGACCAGGAAGGACAGCACCGGCAGCAGGAAGGCCACGGCCCGCGCCGGGCCCGGCGCGCTGGGAAAGGCCGCATGCCCCATCACCGCGAAGAGGCAGGCATAGACCGCCAGCCCCGCGCTGGTGCCGAAGGCGAAATGCAGCCCGTGAGGAAACAGCAGGTAGAGCGTTCCCAGCCCCAGCGCCGCGACGCCGATGACCATGTAGGGAAAGACCGTCCCCTGATCGGCCACGCCGCCCGCCACCAGCAGCCCGAAGGCAAGGGTCATCAGCGTCGAGCGCAACCAGCCCGCAGGCAGGCGGTAGCGCTGCGACAGCCGCTTCACGACGGGGCCAGGGCCACGCCGGTGATCTCGACCTTCCAGGCGGGGTCGACCAGCGGCGCCTGGATGGTCATGCGAGCCGGCTTGTGCGCGGGGTCGAGCCAGGCATCCCAGGCGCGGTTCATCGCTGGCGCGTCCTTGATGTCCGCCAGCACGATCTGGATGCTGACGAGGGCGCGCTTGTCGGTGCCGGCCTCGGCCAGCAAGGCGTCGATCTGGCGCAGGATGTCGGCGGTCTGGCCCTCGGCATCGAGCGTTGCGTCGTCGGCCACCTGGCCGGCCAGCCAGATCATGCCGCCCGCCACCACGGCGCCGGACAGACGCTGCTCCTCAGCCAGTCTACGGATCGCCATCGTGTGGATTCCCTCCATGCGGTGCACCGGCCATAAGCCGGGACGGAGGTTCATCCCATGCGGCCGATTCTCACCAAATTCATTCTCGGCTGCCGCTGGCTCGCCGCCGTCTTCCTGCTGGGGCTGACCGTCGCGCTGGCGCTGTTTGCGGCACGCTTCATCACCAAGCTGGCGAAGTTCGCGGGCGGCGTCCTCGCATCCCAGGACGACCAGGCGCTGCTCGACCTGCTGCACCTGCTCGACTGGACGCTGGTCGCCTCGCTGGTGGTGATGGTGATCCTCGCTTCCTGGGACAGCCTGGTTTGGCCGCTGACCCCCGAGGGCAAGGGCGAGGGCATGTCATGGATCCGCAAGCTCGACCCGGGGAACCTGAAGGTAAAGCTGGCGGGGTCGATCGTGGCGATCTCCTCCATACAGCTTCTGCAGATGTTCCTGCGTGCCGATGCCTACTCCGACCGGACCCTCGCCTGGGCGATGGGGCTGCATGGGCTGTTCCTGGTGGGTGCGGTCGCGCTCGCCCTGACCGACCGGATCACGGAAGGCACACGGAGCACCCCGAAGGAGTGACGCGGACCGGTGGCGGCGCGGTGCCGGAAAATGGGGATTCCTTGGAATCCGTTACTGACCCATCTTAAGATGGCACGTGAAGATCGGCGACGATGCTGCACCATTCGGTAGCGTTTTCTCTCCGTCAAAACGCGAAATACGAACCAATTGGTTGAGATTTTTTCTTGTTACTCGTCAATGGAGCGTTATTGATTCTCCCATAGGTTGATTAATAGGGCGAGCATTCCTGCAATGAGCGAAATCCGGCCTCTCCTGCGTCGCCCCAAGCGGCTCGACAACGTTGTCCGCGACCGTCTGAAGACCTGGCCACAGCGGCCGCCAGGCACCGGCTCCCTGGGCGACGACGGCGCCTGGCTGCGCGGCCGGCCCTGTGACGGCGAACCCGTCGCCCAGCCATACCTCAAGATCCCCGGATCGGACCGCATGCGGACCATCCCGGATGGGCTATGGCTGCATTTCGGCGGCAGCGCCGAGGACCCCTATGCGGACATCCTCTGCATCGAGGCCTGTTCGACCTTCCAGAATCTCCTCGACAAGCGGTCGCGCTTCGCGCCCTCGACGGTCTCGCTGCTGGCGCATTGCCCACTGGCCTGGCTGCTGGCGCCGTTGCAGGCGAATGACCCGACACCGCGCTGGCGCATCATCCCCTTCCTGGCCGCCGAACCGATCACCGGCTTCAGCCTGCCCGTGCGCGATCTGCGCGTGCTCTATGGGTTGCAGCGCGACCACTATGACGGCTTCGCCCGCCATCAGGTCCCGCATCCGCACGAGTATTTCTGCCCCATGGAGGCGCTGACCGCCCATGAGGGTCACGCCAATCCGGCGATGCGCTCGCTGCTCGGGCGGGCATGCGCCGCCTCCGCCTTCATGGTGCCGCCGTGACGTCCTGGCGCGTCCAGCGCCAGGCGTCCTCGGCCTGGTCCGGGCCGAAATAGCGCATTTCCGCCTTCATCAGCGGTGCGAAGAGCGACACGGTCCAGGCCACCCAGGGCTGGTCGCCCAGGATCGCCATGCGCCCGAGATCGTTCCAATGCGCGATGCCGGTCCGCGCGTCATCGAGCATGGCGCCGGGCCCGTCCCAGCCCTGGAAGTCCCGCATGTCGATCAGGAAGGCGGGCCGTGGATTGTGCACGAGCTGTTCGTCGAGCCAGGGGTTGAGTCGGGCGTAGTCCTCCCGGCTCAGTCTGCCGCTCACCCGGATGGCCAGCAGGTCCGGGCTGGATTCGGGCAGGACTTCGAACATGGGCGCCTCCCTCCGGCAGTGCGCGGCCCGGTGCGGGCGACCCGTCGATGTGGGGCCGGGCACGCTCCCATGCGACCCGCATGGGCAGGAATCGCCCAGGGATTAGGCATGGGGCGGCGCAAAGCCCGCAGATTCCGTGACGCGGGCATGCGCCAATGCTTGCAGGCCCCGCGTCCGATGCCGCACAGATCGACCCATCGGCAACGGCCGAAACACCGGGAGACGCTCACATGGTCCTTGGCCTCAACCGACGCGCCGCGCTGCTCGCGGCCGGCGGCCTTCTTGCCGCCCCGCGCCTGGCGCAGGCTCAGGCGACGCGCGTCCGCCTGACGCTCGACTGGGCCTTCCAGGCCCCCAACGCCTTCGCCCTTGTCGCCCGGGAGAAAGGCTATTTCCGTGCGGCCGGCCTCGACGTCACCGTCGATCGCGGCCAGGGGTCGGGCGGCGTGCCGGTCGCGCTGGCCGGCGGCTCCTACGATATGGGCTATGCCGACCTGAACCCCGCCATCCGCTTCATGGCCGAGAACCCGGATCGCGGCATCGTCGCCGTGGCCGTTCTGCACGACCGCAGCCCGCTCTGCGCCATCGTGCGCGCCGACGGGCCGATCCGCACGCCGAAGGACCTCGAGGGCAAGAAGCTCGCAGCCCCGGAATTCGATGCCGGGCGCCAGCTCTTCCCCGCCTTCGCCAAGGCCGCCGGCGTCGACGCCTCGAAGGTCACCTTCCTGTCCGTCACCCCCGCGCTGCGCGAACCGATGCTGGTGCGCCGCGAGGCCGATGGCGTGACCGGCTTCGTCACCACCTCCGCCCTGGCGCTGAAGGGCATCGGGCTCGGGCTGAACCAGCAGCGCACCATGATGTATTACGACCATGGCCTCGACCTCTATGGCGGCGCGATTCTGACCACCCGCGCCTATCTGGAACGCAATCCGGACGCCGTGCGCGGCATGACCGCCGCATTGATGAAGGCCTTCATCGAGACGGTGAAGAACGGGCAGGAGATGCTCGATATCCTGAAGCGCGTGGAGCCGCTGACCGACGTGACGCTGGAACGCGAACGCCATGAGTTGAACGTCGAGAAGGTGATTATGAGCGCGAATGTCCGCGCGAACGGGATCTCGGCGGTGGACGCAACGCGGCTGCAGACGGGAATCCGGCAGGTGGAGGAGGCCTACAATCTGACGCCGCGGCTTCAGGCGGCGCAGATCTACACGGCGGATTTCCTGCCGCCGGTGGCGGACCGGAAGCTGTGAGGTTGGAGGGGCACTGCCCCTCCAAACCACCCCGCCAAAGGCCGCAAGGCCTTTGGAAACCATCGGTCACCATGTCAGCCCTGATGGGCATGCGCCCGCCCATCGTCCCGACACCGGCAGACCGATGGGATCCAAGGGCTGTGGGCCCTTGGCGGGGCTTGGCGGCACCGCTGCCAAGGTCCGGAGAGCGGCAAAGCCCCTCTCTGGTCCGCCACATGCCAGGAAGTGCTCCATGACCACCCCTCCCTTCGTGCAGATCGACGGCGTCTCAATGCGCTATGGCGGCGTCGAGGGCACGCTGGCCCTGCGCAACGCCTCGCTCGATGTCGCCGATGGCGAATTCATCGCCGTGGTCGGCCCCTCGGGCTGTGGCAAGTCCACGCTGATGCGCCTCGTCACCGGCCTGTGGCCGCCGACCGAAGGCACGGTCATCGTCGATGGCCGGGAGGTGAATGGCCCACTGTCGATCGCCGGCATGGCTTTCCAGAACCCGACGCTGCTGCCGTGGCGGAACATCCTGGACAACGTGATGCTCCCGCTCGAGGTGGTGAAGCCGCATCGCCGCCAGCTTCGGGCCCAGCGCGGGACCTATGAGCGCAAGGCGCGCGACCTGCTGAAGCTGGTCGGGCTGGAGGGCTTCGAGGCCAAGTACCCCTGGCAGCTTTCAGGAGGCATGCAGCAGCGCGCCTCGCTGTGCCGCGCCCTGGTGCATGAACCGCGGCTGCTGATGCTGGACGAGCCCTTCGGCGCCCTCGACATCTTCACGCGGGAGGATCTGTGGGACGTGATGCAGGCGGTGTGGATCGCCCGCAAGCCCACGGTGATCCTGGTGACGCATGACCTGAAGGAGGCCGTCTACCTGGCCGACCGCGTGCTGATCATGTCCTCCCGCCCCGGACGCATCATCGCCGAACGCCGCGTGCCCTATCCGCGTCCGCGGCGGCTGGAGCAGACCTATGAGGCCGAGTTCCAGGCCATCGTCCACGAATTGCGCGACCGCATCGCCGATGCCCGCCGCGGGGAGACCGCCGATGTCCGGTAAGGCCGCGCGTTCCGCCGAGGCGCTCGCCGCCGCCGCGCGCCGCCGCCGGCGGCTGGAGAACGCCCTGCCCTGGCTCGTCACGGTCTGGATGTTCCTGCTGTGGGAAGCGGCGGTGCGGCTGTTCGAGATCCCGCCCTTCATACTGCCCGCGCCGACCGACATCGCGGAGAGCATGGTGAAGTGGTGGCACCCGCTGATGACGAATGCCTGGGCGACACTGCTGACCACCTTCGTCGGCTTCATCCTGGCCGTCGGCTTCGGCCTGGCGCTCGGGGTGGCGATCGGATCCTCGGTGCTGGCCTATCGCGGGCTCTACCCGTTGCTGATCGCGTTCAATTCCGTGCCCAAGGTCGCGGTGGTGCCGATCCTGGTGATCTGGTTCGGGGCGGGCTTCTGGCCCGCCGCGCTGACGGCCTTCCTGATCTCCTTCTTCCCCATCGTGGTGAATGTCGCGACCGGCATCGCGACGGTGGAGCCGGAGTTGCGCGACGTGCTGCGCGCGTTGGGGGCCAGTTCCCACGACATCATCATGAAGGTGGGGCTGCCGCGGGCGATGCCGTATTTCTTCGCCTCGCTGAAGGTCGCGATTACCGTCGCCTTCGTGGGATCCATCATCAGCGAGACGGTGGCGGCAAATGAGGGGATCGGGCATCTGATGCTGGTGGCCTCGTCCCGCTTCGACGTGCCGCTGGTCTTCGCCGGGCTGATCGTGACGGGGGTGATGGGCGTGCTGATGTACTGGGTCGCCGTGACCATCGAGGAACGGACCACGGGCTGGGCTACGCGGGGCCAGAACGATCCGCGCCTGGCGACGGGGGGCTGATGATCCGGCTTGGCATGCTGACACCGTCGTCGAACACGGTTCTGGAACCGGCCACGGCGGCGTTGCTTGCGGACACGCCGCATATCACCGCGCATTTCCAGCGCCTGCGGGTGCTGTCGATTTCGCTGGAGGGTGGATCGACCGGCCAGTTCGACGCGGCGCCCATGGTCGCTGCGGCGGAAATGCTCGCGGACGCCAAGGTGCATGCCCTATGCTGGAACGGGACCTCGGGGTCCTGGCTCGGCCTCGATGCGGACCGGGCGATCTGCACGGCGATCACGGCGGCGACGGGCATTCCCTGCACCACCGCGACCCTCGCCCTGCTGGACGCGCTGAAGGCGTTGGGTGCGCGGCGGCTCGGCCTGGTCACGCCCTATCTTGGGTCGGTGCAGGACGCGATCGTGCAGACATTCCGCGCAGTGGGGATCGAGACGGTCGCCGAACGGCATCTGGAAGACCCCGGCAATTTCAGCTTCGCGGAGCACACCGATGCGCGCGTGACGCAGATGGTCCGCGACGTCGCGACCTCGGGCTGTGAGGCCATCGCCATCCATTGCACGAACTTCCGGGGGCTGCAGGCGGTGGCGGCCGTGCCGGACGTGCCGGTGCTCGATTCCGTCGCGGTCGCGCTGTGGGGCGCGCTGCGTGCGGCGGGCGTCCAGGCGCGGGACATGCCGGAGAGCCTCAAGCCGCTCGCGCGTCTGAGTTGAAGACGCGATAGTCGGGTTGTGACGCGCCACACCACTTCGATGCGATTTCGCATTGAGATAGTCCCGGCACGCCTGTCATGACAATCGCAGCGCGGGCGTGACGCCGACGCTCTGGCCCCGCCCGGCGCTTCCGCATCAGCAGTCCGACCCTGCCCGACCCATCCCTTTTGGAAGGGACTCCGCATGCTTCCGCGTCGTGCTTTCCGCTGCCTTCCCCTTTGTGCTGCAGCGCTGCTGCTTGCGGGCGGCATCGCGACCGCGGACCCCACGCCGCTCGACGAACTCGCGCCGCCGCACGTCATGGCCGATGCACAGGGGCAGCTCGGCCTGCTGAGCGAGCCCATCACCATGCCGGCCGGACCCACCCCCGCCGTGCTGGTGGTGCATGACGCGCTGGGCCCTGACCTGCGTGCCCTGCCCTATGTGGCGCAGCTCCTCGGGGCTGGGCTCGCAGTGCTCGAAGTGGCGCCGGAGGATGACGAACCCTTCGGTGAGCGCATACGCCGCGCGCTGCGGCTATTGGCACAACAGCCGCGCCTGCGCGGGGCGCCGATCGGCATGCTCGCCTTCGGCGCCGGCGCCCGCGCCGCGATGCTCGGCGTCGGGGAGCAGTCCGAGGTCGCGGCGCGCGTGCTGCTCTATCCCGGCTGCCGCACCCTCCTGCGCGACCTGCCTGAGGGTGCGCGGCGCGACGCGCTGCTGGTGATCCATGGCGATGCCGACCCGGCCAACCGGGCCGAGGATTGCGCCGCCGTCGCGGACCGGCTGGCGCTGCCGCATGGACGGCGGCCTATCGTCTATCGCGGCGCCGGCTATGCCTGGGACTTCCCCTCCGCCGATCCGCTCGCGCCCTGGCTATATCCGGCGCCGGGCGAAGCAATCCGGCTGCGCATCCAGCCCGCCCCGGCACTGGTCAGCTTCAGCGCCGCGGAGGCCGCCGCCTTCCTCTCCTCCGCGCTGGGGCGGACCCGGCGCTCGCGCAACGCTGACCGGCGTCAGGGCGAGGCGACCACCACGGCCTGGGTCATGTCGCGCGCCCCGCCCTTCATCGGCAGGCGGAAGATCGTCGCCAGTTCCGTCGCCGCGAAGCCCGCATCGCGCGGCATCCTCAGCAGCGCCGCGCTGTTGTAGCGCCACCAGTTGCAATCCTGCTCGCCGCCCATGTAGCGCATCAGTGGACCCATGCCCTCCGCGGCCTCGAGGTCCTGATCAATCGTCTCGGTGATCATCAGCCGTCCGCGGACCAGCGGCCGGATACACTGCAGGGCGAGCGCGGGATCGCGCAGATGCACCAGCACATTGCCCAGATTCACCAGGTCGAAGCGCCCCCATTCGGCAGGGTCGAGGCGATAGACGCTGCCGGTGCGGCGCTCGACGTGCGATCCCAGCACGTCATGGGCGATGGCGAAGCCACGGCCCGTCTTCTCCGCCAGCGCCGCAGGAGCCATGCGGGCGCGGGCGGGCGGAGGGAAATCCGCCTCGCTGAAGGTCGCGATGTCGAGGGCGACGACCTCCGCCGCGCCGCGCTTCTCGAACTCGAAGGCCCAGAAGCCGTCGAAGGTGCCGATGTCGAGCACGCGTTGCCCGGCGAGGCTGTCGGGCAGCGGGTAGCGCGGCAAGACCGGCCGGTGGTCGAAGATGCCCGGCGTCACCACCCCATGGCCAAGGTCGATCACGTGATACCAGGGCAAGGTCGCGATGCGCCGGCGCAGATCAGCGGCAGCGCCGGCCTCTTCGGGCGGCGGGACCTCGGCCAAGGGTCGGTCGGCCTCGCGCCGGGCCCGACGGTGCGCGGCCACGCCCTCATACCAGGACAGCCAGCGGGGGCCACCGACGCCGAAGCGCATTTCCGCCCCCTGCCGGCCCGCGAAAAGGCTGGCACGCAAGGGACCGAGGGACAGGCGGAAATTCGGCATGGGCGGGACTCCCGCGCACCTCATACCGCAACGACAACGATTGCGCGAGCATTAGCAGCACTTCTCCCGCCGACGAGCATTATGCATCGGACATCGCCGCCCTTGCCGGGTAGTTTCCGCCCGACTGGACCCGGAAACGCCGCGATGAACGTGATCACCCGACCGAGCCTCGGCGACAGCCGCCTGGCCGCCCGCCTGAAGCGCGAGACGCAGGGCGAGGTGCTGTTCGGCGCGGCGGATCGCGGGCGCTATGCGACGGATGCCTCGATCTACCAGGTCGAGCCCTATGGCGTGCTGGTGCCGCGGACCATCGAGGATGTGCAGGCCGCGCTGACCCTGTGCCGGGAGGAAGGCATCCCGCTGCTGCCGCGCGGGGGCGGCACATCCCAATGCGGGCAGACGGTGAACCGCGCCCTGGTGCTGGACTGCACCAAGTACCTGCGCGGCGTGGTCGAGGTGGATGCCGCGGCCCAGCGCGCGCGGGTGCAGCCGGGCATCACGCTCGGTGCGCTGAATGATGCGCTGAAGGCGCGGGGGCTGTTCTTCCCGGTCGATCCCTCCACCTGGCAGCGCTGCACCATCGGCGGCATGGCGGGGAACAACTCCTGCGGGTCGAAATCCATTCGCTATGGGCTGATGGCGGACAATGTCACCGCGATCGATGCGCTGCTCGCCGATGGGTCGCGCTTCACCTTCGGCGACCTGCCCGACAATCTGGGCGGCGATCTCCCCGCCCCGATCGCGGAGCTGATCCAGCGCCTGCGCGCCCTGGGCGCGCGGGAGGCGGAGGAGATTGCCGCACGGTTCCCGCACCAGCTCCGCCGTGTCGGCGGCTACAACATCGAAAGCCTGACGCCCGCCGCGCGGGCCGAGGGCCGTGGCAACCTTGCGCGGCTTCTCGTCGGGTCGGAGGGGACGCTCGCCTTTTCCTCCGCGCTCGATCTGAAGCTATGGCCGATCAAGCCGCGCAAGATGCTCGGCATCTGCCAGTTCCCGACCTTCCGCGCGGCGATGGCGGCATCCCAGCACCTGGTCACGCTCGACCCCGAGGCAGTGGAACTGGTGGATCGCACCATGATCGACCTCGGCCGGTCGATACCGATCTACCGCGCGACCATCGACCGGATGGTGAAGGGCGAGCCGGACAGCCTGCTGATCGTCGAATTCCATGGCCACGAGGACGCACCACTGCTGCGCGACCTCGACCGGCTGGAGGAGATGATGGCCGATCTCGGCTATCCCAACGCCATTGTCCGTGCGACCGATCCCGGCTTCCAGGCCGCCATCGCGGAAGTGCGCGAGGCAGGTCTCAACATCATGATGTCGATGAAGGGTGACGGGAAGCCGGTCTCCTTCATCGAGGATTGCGCGGTCGGCCTGGAAGACCTCGCCGACTACACCGAACGGCTGAACGATGTCTTCGCGAAGCACGGCACCAAGGGCACCTGGTACGCGCATGCGAGCGTCGGCTGCCTGCATGTCCGCCCCGTGCTGAACATGAAGGATGGCGAAGACGTGCGGAAGATGCGCGTCATTGCCGAGGAATGCTTCGCCCTGGTGCGAGAATACAAGGGCAGCCATTCGGGCGAGCATGGCGACGGCATCGTCCGGTCCGAATTCAACGAGCCGATGTTCGGATCGCGCATCGCCCGCGCCTTCGAGGAGGTGAAGGACAGCTTCGATCCTTCCGCCCTGCTGAACCCCGGGCGCGTGGTGCGGCCGCCGAAGATGGATGACCGCACGCTGTTCCGCTACGCGCCCGGCTATGCGGCGGACCCCGCCATCACGCCCGCGCTCGACTGGTCGGAGTATCCGGGCCCGCTCGGCGGCCTGCTGTCCGCAGTCGAGATGTGCAACAACAACGGCACGTGCCGGAAGTTCGACGCCAATGTCATGTGCCCCTCGTACCGCGCGACGCGGGACGAGCAGCACCTGACGCGCGGGCGCGCCAACACGCTGCGCCTCGCGCTGACGCGGCAGCTTCCGGGCGCGCTCGCCTCGGACGAAGTCGCGGAGGCGATGAAACTCTGCGTCTCCTGCAAGGGCTGCAAGCGCGAATGCCCAACCGGCGTCGACATGGCGCGCATGAAGATCGAGGTGCTGGCCGCCCGTGCGAAGATCCACGGCATCGGCTGGCGCGAACGTCTCATCGCCACCATGCCGCGCTGGGCGCGCTGGGCGTCGCTGCTGCCGCCGCTCGCCAATGCGCGCGACCTGATCCCGGGCCTGACCAGACTGTCGGAGCACATGCTGGGACTGGCCGCCGAACGGTCCCTGCCCCGCTTCGTCTGGTCGTCCTTCCATGATGACGAGTTGCGCGCACCGGATGGCCGCGAGCGCGAAGTCATCCTGCTGCCCGATGTGTTCAACCGCTATTTCGAACCCGACAATCTGCGCGCCGCCATCACCGTGCTGCGCGCGGCCGGCTACGATCCCGCCATCGCACGCCCCGCGCGCGGCACGCGGCCGCTCGACGAAGGTCGCACCCTGCTCGCCGCCGGGCTGGTGCAGCGGGCGCGTGCCGAGGCCCGACGCACGCTCGACGCGCTCGTGCCATTCGCGTCGCC
The DNA here is from genome assembly GCF_019430885.1 of Roseomonas alba. Classification (GTDB taxonomy): domain Bacteria; phylum Pseudomonadota; class Alphaproteobacteria; order Acetobacterales; family Acetobacteraceae; genus Neoroseomonas; species Neoroseomonas alba. The sequence continues at coordinate 729,550 of NZ_JAHYBZ010000002.1, forward strand.
GGTGATCGGCATCGAACCCTCCTCCCTGACCACGCTGCGCGACGAATTCCTCACCCTGCTGCCGGGGGAACCAGCCCGCGCGCTTGCCGCGCGAGCCTTCCTGCTGTCCGAATTCCTCGAAGCCGAGAAGGCGGTCCTGCCGCTCAAGCGCCTCGACGCCGAGGTCCACATCCACGGCCACTGCCACCAGAAGGCCTTCGGCGCCTTCCCGCCGGCGGTCGCGCTGCTCAAGCGCATCCCAGGGCTGACCGTGACGCCCATCACTTCCTCCTGCTGCGGCATGGCGGGCGCCTTCGGCTATCAGGCGGAGACGATCCAAACCTCCAAGGCGATGGCGGAACTGTCTCTGCTGCCGGCGGTCCGCGCGGCGAAACCGACTGCCTACATCCTTGCGGACGGCACCTCCTGTCGGCATCAGATCGCCGACCTCGCGGGACGCGAGGCACTGCATTCCGTCCGCATCCTGGAGAAAGCCCTGGCATGACCTCCCCTCGCCTTGTTCTCGACTTCTGGTTCTCCGAGGGGACCGACACCTTCCGCGATGCCTGGTTCAGGAAGTCTGACGAATTCGACGATGCGGTGCGCGTCACGCTCGGGAACCTGTCCGCTGCCGCTGCGGCCGGTGCGCACAATGACTGGGTGCAGACGGCGGACGGTGCATTGGCGCTTGCCATCCTGCTCGACCAGGCGCCGCGCAACCTGCATCGCGGCAGCGCGCAGGCCTTCGCCGCCGATCCCCTGATGCGCGACCTGGCGCGCGACGCGATCCTCCAGCGCCGGCATGACCTCGGGCTGACGCCGACCCAGCGGATCTTCCTCTACCTGCCTTTCGAGCATTCCGAAGCGATGGCCGACCAGGATCTCTCGGTCACGCTGTTCGAAGGGCTGCGTGACGACCCGCGCCAGGCGAAGCCGGGCGGGACCATCGACTATGCGTGGCGGCATCGTGCGGTGGTCGCGCGATTCGGTCGCTTTCCGCATCGCAACGCGGCACTCGGGCGGATCGATACGCCTGAGGAGCAGCATTGGCTTGCGGCTGGCGGCGGGTTCTGAAAGACGCCGCGGCCCCTCAGCCAAGAACAACCGAATTCGCAATGAATTATTGCCACGGAGTCACTTAAGAAGACTTCAATCGACGGCGCGCATGTTCTCCCCACCTCGGGCCGATGGCCGCCGCCCTTTCCCGGGCCGACGTCGGATCGCAGGACACAAGCACGGGAGATACTGACTTGGCGATAATCGGGACCGTCGACGACGACACGCTCATCAATTCGGGCCTCACGCCGCAACTCATGCGCGGCCTGGGCGGCGCCGACATGCTGACCGCGGCGGTTGCCGGCGACATCCTCGTCGGAGGCCTCGGCAACGACACGCTCGTGGCCAGCGGCAGCGGCACGCAGCTGTACGGCCAGGCCGATAACGACAGCCTGGCCGGCGGCGCGGGCGACGACTTCTTGCATGGCGGCAACGGCGCGGACGTGATCAACGGGCAGGAGGGCAACGACACGATCGTCGGCGGCAATGGCGCCGACACGATCAGTACCGGCGATGGTTTGAACCGCGTCTTCGCCGGGGCGGACGACGACCTCGTCACAGGCAGCATCGGCAGCGATACGATCTTGGCCGGCGACGGCAACGACACCGTCACGGGGAGCAGCACGGCGTCCAGGATCTACGCCGGAGCCGGCGATGATTCGATCCAGGGCGGCATCGGCACCAACTTTCTCGCTGGGGGTGACGGCGCCGATACGATCTGGAGTTCCGGCATTTCTGACACCATCCTCGGTGGCAGCGGCAATGACTACCTGTTGGGCGGCATGGGCATTGGACGCCTCACCGGTGGTGAGGGCGCCGATACGCTGATTGGCGGCTTCGGCCCCGAATGGCTGATCGGCGGCAGCGGCGACGACAGCATCGTGACCGGCGGCGGCTTCGACTCGGTCATGGGTGGCGCCGGAAACGATTTCATCACCGCCAACGGAATGATCATCAGCCCGCTCGGCATTCTGGTCCATGGCGGCACCGGCGGCGACACAATCATCGGCAATTGGGGCAGCGACACGCTCGCTGGCGATGGCGGCAATGACAGCCTGTACGGAAGCGATGGCATGGACACGCTCATCGGCGGCGTGGGCGCCGATACGCTGGACGGTGGCTTCGACGCGGATGTCCTGACCGGCGGTACCGGGGCGGACGTCTTCGTTCTCAACAACATGCTGATGACGCCCTTCGCGGACACGATCACCGACTTCGACCATGGCGAGGGCGACGTCCTGCTGGTCACCGACGCGATCATGGCTTCCATCATGCAGAGCAGCGCCATCGCCATCGGCACGGGCGTGCAGATGAGCTTCGGCGTTCAGAGCGTCTATCTCGAGGGTGTGCTGGTGAGCGATGTCAGCGCGGACTGGTTCATGACCCCGGTCTGACGCCGCGCCCGTCCGGGCACGCAACGGGGCGGCGGCCACGCCGCCCCGCAACCATCCGGCGGAGGACCAAGCAGCCGCGCAACGACTGACCTCGGACATTCCTCGCCCGATACGGCTCTGGATCGCGGCAAACACGCCAGGATCCGTCGTGCGTTTGCGCAATTTTGGTCAGCTTCGCTCACTCTCTTGTTGCGCTGCACAATAAATTCTGGCATCAGCGACACATGACCTTCACACAGAAGGCTAAGGGAAGGACAGCACTCGGACGCACGGCTCCATCGGAGGTTTTCCCTGATGTCGCGTAGCCAGTTGCCTCGTCGCCTTGTCCTGTCCGCCAGCCTTGGTCTCGCTGCCCCGGCCCTGATCACCTCGCGCAGCGCGCGCGCCGCGACCGAGGTCGATGTCGAACTCATCCTCGCCGTGGACGTCTCCCGCTCGGTCGATACCGAGGAGATGGAGATGCAGATGCGGGGCTATGCCGAGGCCTTCCGTGATCCGCGCCTGGCCGAGGGCATCGCCGGCGGGCCGCTCGGCGCCATCGCCGTCACCCTTTTTGTCTGGTCGGACTGGAACATCCAGAACACGCTGGTCCCGTGGATGAAGCTGGAGGACTCGACCTCCTGCGAACGCTTCGCCCGCGCGATCGACGGGGCTTCCCGCGAGACCTACCTCTACACCTCGATCTCCGGCGCGATCGACTACGCCTCCCAGCAGTTCGGCCAGCGCTATGACGGCATGCGCCGCGTCGTCGACATCTCCGGCGACGGGGTGAGCAACTCCGGCCGGCCCCTCGCCGCCGCGCGGGCCGAAGCCCTGGAGAAGGGCATCGTGCTGAACGGGCTCGCCGTGCTCGACCGGTCGCCGCAGCCTGCTGTCCTGCTGGCCGGCCTGCCGCCGGTGGACGAATACTACCGCGACGAAGTCATCGGCGGGCCCGGGGCCTTCCTGATGGTGGCCGAAGGCTACGACGCCTTCGCCAACGCGGTGCGGCGGAAGATCATCCGCGAGATCGCCGCCGTACCGGCCCAGGGGCCGCTGGTGGAACGCGCCTTCGGGTGATGGCAGGGCAGCGCGGTCGCTAGACACGGCGGTCGCTGCGGTGAGGGGCTTTGCCCCTTTCCCGGAGTTCACCCGACCACGGAGACCCATTCACGTTGCCGCGCAACATGAATGGGAGCCCGCATAGGCCAAAGGGCCTTTGGAAACCGATACGTTGAGTTGGGTGAAGCGGCCTGTTCGGGATGCCGAAGGGCGTCCGGTGGATCGCGGCTCGTCCCTGCTTCCGGCACCGCGTGCAACGCCCCTCACCAGATCGGCGCCTCCGGGCGATGCAGGACGCGCAGCAACGCCCGGAACCGTGGGACCGGGCGATGACGTGCCCACGCCACTTGCCGGCGAAACGCCCCCCTTGCGCACCGCCACCGCGGCGCCATACCGGCGCTGATGCCCGCCGAATCCGCCCCCGGCCTGACCCAGGCCCTGGATCTCGCCTTCCAGGCACTCGCCGGAGGCGTGACGGATCGGCGCAGCCCCTTCCACACCCCCGCCCTCGCCACGGTCGCGCGGGACGGCGCCCCTTCCCTGCGCACCGTCATCCTGCGGGCCTTCGATCCGGCGACGCGGCGTCTGCGCATCCACACCGACAGCCGCAGCCCCAAGACGGCCGAACTGCGTGCCGAACCCCGCGCCGCCCTGCTGGCCTATGATCCCGCAACCCACACGCAGCTCCGCCTGGCCGGCCGCGTCACCCTGCATGACTGCGATGCCATCGCCGAGGACGCCTGGGTCACCAGCCGCGAATCGAGCCGCATGACCTATGCCGCCGCCCTTGCCCCGGGCGCGCCCCTGCCCGCCCCCCTCGCCGGGCCGGACGACCCTCAGGCCGGCCGCATCCATTTCGTCGCGGTCGTCATGACCATCGACTGCCTCGACTGGCTGCTGCTGGACCCCGCCGGGCATCGCCGCGCGCGCTTCACTTGGGACGAAACCGGGGCGATGCGCGCAAGCTGGATTGCACCATGACCGAACCCGCCATCCGCGAGGCCATCCTCGCCCAGACCGCCGCCTGCCCGCCCGGCCGCAGCATCTCGCCTTCCGACGTCGCCCAGGTGTTGGAACCGGAGGGCTGGCAATCCCTGCTGACCCGCATCCGGCGCGAGGCCGTGCTGCTGGCACGGGAGGGTCGCATCGACATCCTGCGCAAGGGCAAGCCGGTCGATCCCGAAGCCGAGATCCGCGGCGTCATCCGCCTGCGGGCGCGTCCGTGATCGGCCTGCTCTTCTCCCGCGGGGCGGAGGGCATTCCCCCGCCCGATCCGGTCGATTTCGCGACGCTGGCGCTGCCCGCCACGCCCAACACCTGCCTGCTGACGCCGACCACGGCGCCCGGCGCGGGCCACCTGCATCACGACCCCTTCCCCGTCAGCCCCGACGCTGCCTTCGCCGCCATCCGTGGCGTGGCGGCCGCGCAGCCGCGCACCTTCCCCCTCGCCGACTGGCCGGACCGCCGCCAGGCGCAATGGGTCGCCCGCAGCCGGCTGATGAACTTCCCCGACATCATCGTGGCGGAATGCGCGCCGAGCGGCGGGGGCACCGGCCTCTGGCTCTATTCGCGCAGCCTGATGGGACGGTCGGATTTCGGCGTGAACCGCGCGCGCGTCCTCGACTGGCTCCGCGCCTTCGAGGACCGGCTGCGCCGCGGCTGAAGGAGAACACCATGCGACGCCTCGGTCCCTTCCTGCGCGATGCCTGGCATCTCGCGCGGCCCTACTGGTCCAGCGAGGATCGCTGGAAGGCGCGCGGGCTGCTCGCCGTGGTGGTGGCGCTGAACCTGTCCCTGGTGGGGATGACGGTGCTGCTCACCTATTGGCAGCGCGCCTTCTACAACGCGCTCGAGGCGAAGGACTGGGACGCCTTCATGGCGCTGCTCTTCACCTGGCATCGCAGCGAGGATGGAGGACTGCTGCCGTCCTTCTGCATCGTCGCCGTGCTCTACATCCTGATCGCGGTCTACCAGCTCTACCTCCGCCAGGCGCTGCAGATCCGCTGGCGCCGCTGGCTGACCGAGGTCTACCTGACCAACTGGCTCGGCGACCGCGCCTATTACCGCATGGCGCTGACCGACCCGACCACCGACAACCCCGACCAGCGCATTGCCGAGGATGCGCGCCTGTTCGTGGACGCCACCCTGTCGCTCGGTCTCGGGCTGATGAATTCGGTGGTGACGCTGGCCTCCTTCATCGTGGTGCTGTGGTCGCTGTCGGGGCCGCTGACCGTCTTCGGCGTGGACATCCCCGGCTACATGGTCTGGGTGGCGCTGGTCTATGCGGCGGCGGGCACGGTGCTCGCGCATGTCATCGGCAAGCCGCTGATCGCGCTGAACTTCACCCAGCAGAAGGTCGAGGCCGATTTCCGCTACGCCCTGGTGCGCTTCCGCGAAAATGTCGAAGGCGTCGCCCTGCATGGCGGCGAGGAGGATGAGAAGCGCGGCCTGACCCAGCGCTTCCGCGCGCTGATGGAAAACTGGTGGTCCATCATGACCGCCACCAAGCGCCTGACCTTCTTCACCGCCGGCTACACGCAGGTCGCGGTGGTCTTCCCCATCGTGGTCGCCGCACCCGGCTATTTCGCCGGGCGCATCCCGCTGGGCGGGCTGATCCAGACCAGCAGCGCCTTCGGCCAGGTGCAGGGCGCGCTGTCCTGGTTCGTCGACAACTACGCCAGCCTGACCGAGTGGCGCGCGACGGTGGAGCGTCTGACCGGCTTCACCCGCGCCGTGCAGGCCGCGCGCCGCGCCGATGGCGGGCCGATCGTGGCGAAGGGTGACTCTCCCGATCTGTCGCTGAAGGGCGTGACGCTTTCCCTGCCCGATGGCCGCGTGCTGCTGGACCATGGCGAGGCCACCGTCGCGCCGGGTGATTCTGTGGTCATCACCGGCGCCTCGGGGGCCGGGAAGTCCACCCTGTTCCGCGCCATCGCCGGCATCTGGCCCTTCGGATCGGGGCGCATCGCACTGCCGGCGCAGGGGCGTAGCCTGTTCCTGCCGCAACGGCCCTATATCCCGCTCGGCAGCTTGAAGCGCGCCGTCTGCTATCCCGAGAACGAGGCCGAGTTCACCGACGACGCCGTGGCGGCGGCACTGGAAGCGGCTGAGCTCGGCCATCTCGTACCGCGCCTGCATGAGGCCGAGACCTGGGACCGCCGCCTGTCCGGCGGCGAGCAGCAGCGTCTCGCCCTCGCCCGCGCCCTGCTGCTGAAGCCCGATTGGCTGTTCCTGGATGAGGCAACGGCGAGCCTCGATCCCGCCGCGGAGGAGCGGCTCTATGCGAAGCTGAAGGAGAGGCTGCCGGGGACGGCGCTGATCTCCATCGCGCATCGGCCAGCGGTGGCGCAGTTCCACGACCGCGCCTTGCGGGTCGAGGACAGGGCGCTGCGACCGCAACAGGCGTCACTGCGCCCCGCCTGAGCCGTCAGGGTCTGATCTGCTCGCCGATCAGATCCGCCGACGACGCCGGGGACCACGCCGGCGCCACGCTGCAGACCGTGCCGCGCGGCGCCGGAGGAGAGCCGATGGCAACCTCCCTCCGGCGCCGCTTCTGTCGCGTCAGGCCTTGATGAAGGCCAGCAGATCCGGGTTGATCACCTCGGCATGGGTGGTGAGCATGCCGTGCGGATAGCCCGGATAGACCTTGAGCGTGCCGTTCTTCAGCAGCTTGATGGACTTCAGCGCGGCGTCGGCGATCGGCACGATCTGGTCGTCATCGCCATGCATCACCAGCGTCGGCACGGTGATGGCCTTCAGGTCCCCGGTCTGGTCGGTTTCCGAGAAGGCCTTGATGCCCTCGTAATGCGCCTTGGCGCCGCCGATCATGCCCTGGCGCCACCAATTCTGGATCACGCCCTGATGGACCTGGGCGCCGGGGCGGTTGAAGCCGTAGAAGGGCCCCGACGGCACATCGAGGAAGAACTGCGCGCGGTTCGCCGCGAGTGCGGCACGGAAGCCGTCGAAGACCTCGATCGGCAGGCCCTCGGGGTTCGCCTCGGTCTTGAGCATCAACGGCGGCACGGCACTGACCAGCACCGCCTTGGCGACGCGGCCGGCCGGCTCGCCATGCTTCGCGACATAGCGCGCGACTTCGCCGCCACCCGTCGAATGCCCGATATGGACGGCGTTGCGCAGGTCCAGATGCTCGGCGACCGCGAAGGCGTCGGCCGCATAGTGGTCCATGTCGTGGCCGTCGCTGACCTGGGTCGAACGGCCATGGCCGCGCCGGTCATGGGCCACGACACGGAAGCCCTTCTGCACGAAGAAGAGCATCTGCGCGTCCCAGTCGTCGGAGGACAGCGGCCAGCCATGGTGGAACATGATCGGCTGGGCGTCCTTCGGACCCCAATCCTTGTAGAAGATATCGACGCCATCAGTAGTGGTGACGAACGGCATGTCAGCAGTTCCTTCCTTCAGTGGCTTTCGGATGCGGCGAACATGGCCTTGGCGTCGATGATGCCAAGGCCGCAGGCGCCGCCGCAGCGCTTCGCGAATCCGGGAATGAGATTGTCGATCCCGGCCGGCATGCTGTCGCGCTGCCGCCCGAGACGGTCGCATGACAACCGCCGCGTCGATCGACCTGATCGTAAAGACCCTTTGCGACCCGACATCGATCATGATTCCGGACGTGCCTGGTCGGGTCAGGCAGACTCTTTCCCGGCATCGGCATGGCGGCATCCCGCGGTGGTGCGAACGCAGTCGTAGTGAGGAACGTGGTCGCGACGCCATCATGCGTTGGTATGGAAGGCTCTGGCCGTTCGGATAGGGTGCGGCATCGGCAGGTCCGCGCGAGGCGCGCCCGTCGCCGGATCGACCTGCCGAAGGTCTTCCTGATGCTGGCCTGATTGCACTGCCGCGTTGGAGGGGCTTTGTCCCTCCAAACCACCCCACCAAAGGCCGAAAGGCCTTTGGAAACCTCCACTTGGCGCCGTGCGCCGCGGTCGGAGACGGCACCGAAACCCGCTCTTGCGCACGAAGCGCGCTGAGCGAGTGGAGCATGTCCGTTCTGCCCGATGCCAGAAGGCTGCGGTCCAGGATGCCCAGCATCCTGGCGGGGGTGGTTCGGAGGGACAGAGCCCCTCCGATTCCGACCGTGCCGGCAGCAATAGGAACATCAGACGGTCGCTTGACCTGCCAAACAATTCCATCATTATAGAATTATGGAAAAGACGGCTGCCATCCAGTCCCTTGCGGCCCTGGCGCAGGAATCCCGGCTCGACATCTTCCGCCTGCTGATCCAGGCCGGCCCGGAGGGCATCGCCGCGGGGCAGATCGCCGAGAGCCTTGGCCTGGCGTCGCCCACCCTCTCCTTCCATCTCGCGCAGCTCCGCCAGGCCGGATTGGTCACCTTCCGCCGGGACGGGCGCTCGCTGATCTACGCTGCCGAATTCGGCGCCATGACGGCGCTGATCGGCTTCCTGACGGAGAATTGCTGCGGCGGCGACCTGGCCGCCTGCATGCCCGACCTCGGCGCAGGTTGCGCCAGCAGAAAGGAACCGGCCGCGTGACCGTGACCATCTACCACAACCCGGCCTGCGGGACCTCCCGCAACGTGCTCGGCCTGATCCGCAACAGCGGCGAGGAGCCGCGGATCATCGAATACCTGAAGACACCGCCGAGCCGCGCCGAGCTGACCGACCTCATCGCCCGCATGGGCATCTCGGTACGCGACCTGCTGCGGCAGAGGGGCACGCCTTACGACGCCCTCGGCCTCGGCGACCCGTCGCTGACCGATGGGGCGCTGCTGGACGCGATGATGGCGCACCCGATCCTGATCAATCGCCCCATCGTCGAGACCGAGAAGGGCGTGCGGCTGTGCCGCCCCTCCGAGATGGTGCTGGACCTGCTGCCCGCGCAGCGCGGTGCCTTCGCCAAGGAAGATGGCCAGAAGGTCGTGGATGCCGCCGGCAACCGCGTCATGGGTCTGGTGTCGTGAGCGAGGCGGTCGTCCAGCGGGCCGCGCCGGCCATGGGTATCTTCGAACGCTACCTGACGCTGTGGGTCGCGCTGTGCATCGTCGCCGGCGTGCTGCTCGGCCAGGCGATCCCGGGCGTGTTCCACGCGCTCGGCGCGGCGACGGTCGCCGAGGTGAACCTGCCCGTCGCCGTGCTCGTCTGGCTGATGATCATCCCGATGCTGCTGAAGATCGACCTCGGCGCGCTGCACGAGGTCGGGCAGCACTGGCGCGGCATCGCGACGACGGTCGGCGTAAACTGGCTGGTGAAGCCCTTCTCGATGGCGCTGCTCGGCTGGCTGTTCATCGGCTGGCTGTTCCGCCCCTTCCTGCCGGCCGACCAGATCGAGAGCTACATGGCCGGGCTGATCCTGCTCGCCGCCGCGCCCTGCACCGCCATGGTCTTCGTCTGGTCCAATCTTGTGGAAGGCGAGCCGCACTTCACCCTGTCCCAGGTCGCGCTGAACGACGTGATCATGGTCTTCGCCTTCGCGCCCGTGGTGGGGCTGCTGCTCGGCCTGTCCGCGATCACCGTGCCGTGGGAGACGCTGCTGCTCTCGGTGCTGCTCTACATCGTGGTGCCGGTCGCGATCGCGCAGGTCTGGCGGCAGGCGCTGGTGCGCAGCGGGACGCTGGATCGGACGCTGCGCGCACTTGGGCCCTGGTCGCTTACGGCGCTCCTCGCGACCCTGGTGCTGCTGTTCGGGCTGCAGGGGGAACAGATCCTGCGCCAGCCGGCGGTGATCGGGCTCCTCGCCGTGCCGATCCTGATCCAGGTCTATTTCAATGCGGGGCTCGCCTATTGGCTGAACCGGCGGCTCGGCGTGGCCTGGTGCGTCGCCGGACCCTCGGCGCTGATCGGGGCGAGCAATTTCTTCGAGCTCGCGGTCGCGACGGCTATCGCCCTGTTCGGCTTCCAGTCCGGCGCGGCGCTGGCGACGGTGGTAGGCGTGCTGATCGAAGTCCCGGTGATGCTGTCCGTCGTGCAGATCGTCCGTCGGTCGCGGCGCTGGTACGAGGCCGGCTGACCGCCTACTCCTCGGCCGCCGGCACCACCGCATTGGCCAGGATCAGCAGCACCACCGCGAGCGGCAGGCAGGCCGCGAGCCCGATGCGCGCAAAGGCCCAGGCCCCGACCAGCCCGCCGAAGGCGAAGCAGCAGAGCAGTCCGGCGAGCAGCTTCATCTTCGCCCGGTCGGCCATGACCTTCGGCGCGTCGCGCGTCGGATCGGCATTCCAGTAGGTCAGCTTGCCGATCTCGATGCCGAGGTCGGTGACGATGCCCGTGATGTGCGTGGTGCGCATGCGCGCGCCGGAGATCTTGGTGATGCAGGCATTCTGCACCCCCATCAGGAAGCACAGCAGCGGCACCACGGGGATCGCCACCAGTTCGGACGGCAGCAGCGCCCCCATGATGCCGAAGGCGAGCAGCAGCGCGGCCTCGACCAGCAGCGGCAGGGCATAGCTGCCGCGCCAGCCGAGCCGCCGGCCGAAATTGATCAGCCAGGCGGAATGCGCCGCCCCGGCCATGAAGGATGCCAGCGCCAGCATTCCCGCCAGCGCCACCTGCCCCATCCCCAGCGCGACATGGTCCGCCATGGAGGAGACGATCCCCGACATGTGCGAGGTGTACTGCCCCACCACCATGAAACCGCCGGCATTGATGGCGCCGGCGACGAAGGTCAGGGTCAGGCCGAGCTGCTTCTCGGTGGCCTCGGCGCGCAGCCAGCGGCGGGCGGTGGCGCGAAGGTTCTGCGCGCCGTTGTGGGTGGTGGTTGTCATGGCAGGGTCGGCCGTTCAACGGCGGCGCCTGTGCGTCCACTGTCGCGTTGGAAGGGCCTTGCCCCTCCAAGCCACCCCAGCAATGGCCGAAAGGCCTTTGCAAACCTCAACCTGGCACCGTGGGCCGCTGGCAGAATGATGCCGAAACCCGCATTGGCGCGCGAAGCGCGCCTGGTGGGTGCAGAACGACGGCGTTGCTCAACGCCAGGAGACTGCGCTCCAGGGGCTCCAAGGCCCAGGGGCACCCATTGGCGGGGTGGTTCGGAGGGGCAGAGCCCCTCCGATCTCCGTAGCAAAGCATCGAAGCGCCCCCTTCGGCGTCGTGCTGCGCTGCCCCGAACCCGCCGGGCCAGGTGCGGTCCGGAGAGACACATATCCCCTCCCCGGTTCCATCGCATCACGGCGTCAGTCCACCGTCGCGCCGGAGGCCCGCACCACATCCGCCCAGCGCGCCACGTCGGCCGCCAGCGTCTGGCGGAACTGCTCCGGCGTGTTCGGCGCCGCCGGTGGCGTGATGGCCTGGTTCTGGATCAGCCATTCGCGGAACTCGGGTGTGGAGATGATCCGGTTCACCTCGGTGTTCATGCGGTTCACGATCGGCGCCGGCAGATGCGCGGGCGCGAGCAGCCCGTACCAGGTCGAGGTATCCATCGGCGGCAGGCCGCAGGCCTCGGACACGGTCGGGACATCCGGCAAGGCGGCGAGGCGTTCGCGCGTCAGCACCGCCAGCGCGCGCACCTGGCCCTGGCGGATGGGGCCCATGGCCGCGCCGGTCTGGTTGAAGAACACGTCCGTGTCGCCGGCGAGCAACGAGGCGATCGCCCCCGGCTGACCGCGATAGGGCACGTGCAGCATGTCCAGATGCGCGGCGACGGCCACCTGCGCCCCGGCGAGATGCGTCGAGGCGCCATTGCCGGTCGAGGCATAGGAAATCGCCTGCGGCCGCGCGCGCGCCGCCGTCATCACGTCCTGACAGGTGCGGAAGTTCGGCCGCTTCTCGGGGCTGACGATCATCACGTTCGGCACGTCGCCGAGCAGGACGACGGGCGTGAAGTCGTTGATCACGTTGAAGGGCAGCCGGCGATAGAGCGCGGCATTGATGGCGTGCGTCCCCGCCGTGCCGAACATGAACAGATAACCGTCCGCAGCCTGCTTCGAGACATATTCCGAGGCGATGTTGCCGCCGGCGCCAGAGCGGTTGTCCACCACGACGGGCACGCCGAGCGCGCGCGACAGCGGTTCCGCCAGGCGGCGGGCATAGATGTCGGTGCCGGCGCCATTGGGGAAGCCGCCCATGATGGTGATGGGCCGGCTGGGCCAGGCGGCGTCCTGGGCCTGGGCCGGAAGGGCGGCCGTGGCAGCGATGGCGGCAGCAAACAGTGTTCGACGAAGCACGATCCCGGTCTCCTTGCGCGAAGGGTTGCCGCTGGGCCGGCACGTCGGGACGCGCTAGCCTGCCGGCATGGTTTTCTCCTTCCCTGCCCCCAATGTCGCGCGGACCGCCCGCGGCGGAAAGGCCATCTATGGCGCCCCGATCGGGATCCTCATGCTGGAGACGCGCTTCGCGCGGGTTCCGGGGGATGTCGGCAATGGCGGGACCTGGCCGTTCCCGGTGCTCTACCGGGTGGTGCGCGGGGCCAACGCCGAAACGGTGGTGCTGAACGGCGCCCGCGGCCTGCTGCCCGCCTTCATCGAGGCAGGGCGGGAACTGGTGGAGTTGGGCGCCGAGGGCATCGCGACCTCCTGCGGCTTCCTCTCGCTGTTCCAGCAGGAATTGGCGGCTGCGCTGGGCGTGCCGGTGGCGACCTCGGCGCTGATGCAGGTGCCCTGGGTGCAGGCGACGCTGCCGCCGGGCAAGCGCGTCGGCGTGGTGACGGTGCGGGCGGGATCGCTGACGCCGGCCCATCTGGAAGCGGCCGGCGCGCCGCTCGACACGCCGATGATCGGCACCGAGGGCGGGCAGGAATTCCATCGCGTGCTGGTGGATGGGGCTTCGACGGATCTCGACCTGGCGCTGGCGGAACAGGACATCATCGCCGCCGGCCAGACCCTGGTCGCGCGCCACTCGGAGGTCGGCGCCATCGTGCTGGAATGCACGAACATGCCGCCCTATGCGGCATCCCTGGCCGAGGCAGTCGGGATGCCGGTCTATGACGTGGTCTCGCTGATCTCCTGGCTGCACGCCGGGCTGCGGCCCCGACGCTATGCCTGATACCGACCCGCCCTTGCCGGTTCGGTATCAATACCTGTCCTGCGCGCGGCCGCCCCGCGCAACAGACGCCTTCGCCGGAGGCGGATGATCAGCCGCCGCGGAACAGGCTGAGCAGCGACTGCGGCGCCTGGTTCGCGATGGACAGCGACTGGGTGCCGAGCTGCTGGCGGATCTGCAGCGCTTGCATGCGCGCCGATTCCTTGGCGAGGTCCGCGTCGATCAGCGCACCCAGACCACCATCCAGCGCATCGAGCTTGTCGCGGTTGTAGGAGATCTGGGAGTCGACGTAGCGCGAATCCGACCCGTACTGGTTCAGTGCATTGGCAATGGCGGTGTTGATGGTGCCCCAGTCGCCGCCGGCCGCGATCGCCGCCTGGGCCGTCGCCGCATCGGTCGGCGCGGCAGCGACGACCATGGTACCGAGCCCATCCAGCGAGGTCAGCGTATAGGTCGTGCCGGCCTCGTTGCGGGTCGTGGTGATGTCGCCACCTTCCGGCGGCGTGGTCGAGAGCAGCGTGCGGCCATTGTAGGTCGCATCGGTGATGAAGTTCTGGATCTGGGTGCGCAGCTGTTCGTACTGGGCTTCGTACTGGGAGCGCTGATCGGCGTTCAGCGTATCGTCGGCGAGGCGCACCAGCGTCTCGCGCACCTTAATCATGCTGTTCGACACCTGGTTGAGGCCGGTCAGCGCGGTATCGAGGATGCCCTTAACGCCGCCGAGCTGCTCATTCGCGGCGGTGAGGCCGGCGACGTCGGCGCGGACGGACTGGGCGACCGCGAAGGCCGCGCCGTCATCCTTGGCGTCGTTGACGCGAAAGCCGGTCGAGACGCGCTTCTGCGTGGTGTTCAATGCCTCGTTGGTACGATTCAACGATTGCAGCGCGACCATCGCGCCGACATTGGTGTTCACCGAATTGAGGCTCATCGGGATCTTCCCTTCGATAAGACGGGATATTCCCGCCGCGCGCCCACTCTGGCGCCCGAAGGTGAAGGGACCGCTAACGCCGGTTCCTTTTCTGCGACAGCACGCCAGGCCCAGGCGCGCGCTGCATACCGGACAGAAAAAGGCCCCGCGCCTTCCGGCGACGGGGCCCTTCCGAGGACCGACCCGAAGGTCAGTCCTTCATGTTCACGGCCTGGCGGCCACGCTGGCCGTCACGGACCTCGAGCGAGACCTTCTCGCCCTGCTGCACATCCTGCTTGCCGGCGCGCTGCAGCACCGAGGAATGCAGGAACACGTCCTGGCCGCCATCGTCCGGGGTCACGAAGCCGAAGCCGCGGACCTGGTCGAACCACTTGACCGTACCGTTGATGTCGTAGGTCGGCCCCCCCTCATCGCGGCCGAAATCGCGGCGCGGCGGACGGTCGCCGAAGGCGCGCGGCGGACGGTCGCCGAAGCCACCACCACCGCCACCGAAACCACCGCCGCCACCGAAGTCGCGACGCGGGGGACGGTCACCGAAATCACGGCGGGGCGGACGATCGCCGAAGCCACCGCCACCGAAGCCGCCGCCACCACCGAAGTCACGGCGCGGGGGGCGGTCGCCGAAGTCGCGCCGCGGGGGACGATCGCCGAAGCCACCGCCGCCGGGGCCGGCGCCGAAATCGCGGCGCGGCGGACGGGCGCCACCGCCCTCGCCGCGCTTCAGCTCGACGATGCGGGTGACGAGACGACGGCCCTGCCGGTCCGTACCGATCTCGCAGACGAGCTTGTCCCCGGTATCCGGCGGCTCGATCCCGGCCTCGGTCAATGCCGAGGCGTGGAAGAAGACGTCGTTGCCATCCGGCCCGAGCACGAAGCCGAAGCCTTTGCGGCTGTTATACCATTTAACCTCGGCCTCGATCGGGCCGGTGCCACCCTGGTTGTCGAAATCAGACACGTTCCTGCAGGTCCACACAATTCTCGCGAGCCTGCGGGATGCAGGGCCGCTATTTGTCAGGATGGCACCCCGACAAACGGAAAGCGAGTGAAATCCGAGTCCCCAGGTCAGGCGAAACGGCGCGGATCGAAGGATGCGAGCGGGATTTCAGGCATTCCGCCTGCGAGAAGAGCAGCCACCACCCGTCCCGTGCGCGCCCCGGCCACCAGGCCGGTATGGCCATGGCCGAAGGCATGGATGATGTCGGGCGTCGCGCTGGACGGCCCGAGGCAGGGCATGCCGTCCGGCATGGACGGCCGGTGGCCCATCCACACCTTCACCCGTTCGGCCGGCAGGTCGCGCGGCAGACCGGGGAAGCAGCGCAGCAGGTGGTCGCGCAGGATCTCCGCCCGCTTCCAGTTGGGCGCGGCGGCGAGGCCGGCGATCTCCACCTGCCCCGCGCAGCGCAGGCCGTTCGCCGTGCGCATCACCGACATCTTGCCATCCGAAGGCATCAGGCCGTGCCGCGGCGAGACCTCGGGATCGGCGAGTTCGGCGTGGTAGCCGCGCTCGGTCTCCAGCGGCACGACATCGCCCGCCGCCGCGGCGAGCGGCTTGGCATAAGCGCCGGCCGCGATGACGGCGGCGTCGGCCGGGATGTCTCCCTGGTCGGTCTGCACGGCCTTGAGCCGCCCACCCTCGATCGCGAAGCCCTTCGCGGCGGCGCGGCGCAGTACCGCCCCCTGCCCCACGGCATGGGCCACGAGCGCGGCGGTATAGGCGCCGGGATCGTTGCAGTGGCCGCCTTCCTCGACCATCACGCCGAAGGTGTAGCGGCGATCGAGGTCCGGCTCGCGCTGACGCAGGTCGTTGGCATCAAGTTCGATCCAGCGCACGCCGACCTTGTGGCGGATCTCCCAGACCGTGGCCTCGGCCTCGAAATCAGCGCGAGAGGGGTAGATGTAGATGAGCCCCCGGCGTTCGATCAGGTGGCTGACGCCCGCTTCCTCGGCCAGCGCCGCATGCAGTGCCGGCGCATCGACCACCAGCGGGCGCAACGCCCGGGCCGTGGCCTCCACCTGCGGCCAGGTCCAGCCCGCCCGCAGGTAGCGGATCAGCCAGGGTGCGACGGTCGGGAAATAGGACCAGCGGATGGCCAGCGGCCCCAGCGGGTCCATCAGGAACTTCGGGACCTTCCTCCACAGGCCGGGGACCGCCGGCGGGATGACCGACATGGGGCTGAGCCAGCAGCCATTGCCGTAGGACGCCGCCTGCTCGCCGCCCGGTTCGGCCGGGTCGACGATGGTGACCTGGAACCCGCGGCGGAGTGCCTCCACCGCCGAACAGGCGCCGACGATGCCGGCCCCGAGGATCGCAACCTGTCGTGTCATGCTGCCCGTATCTTGCCGATTTCCGCCGAGGGACCGGATTGCACGGCCTTGCCGGAGAGGTAGTCGTCGAGGAAGAAGAGCCGGTCCTGGCCCCAGAGCCAGAGATCGTCGCAGAAGAAGGTGGGCGCGCCGAAGACGCCGCGCTTCACCGCTTCCTGGTTGTTGCGGTCCCATTCGGCATCGATGGAGGAGCTTTCCTCCTCGCGATGCAGGGCCTCGCCGGGGAAGCCCTCATCCTCCGCGATGGCGACGCGAACGCGCGGATCAGCGATATCGCGGTTGTCGACCCACAGCGCCCGCAGCAGCGCCTGGGACAACTCCATCGCATCCAGCCCACGCGCCTGGGCGGCCATGACCATGCGCCCGGCCGGCCGCTGGTCCGAGGGCGGATAGTGCCTCGGCTTCAGCGTGATCGGCACGCCAAGATGGCGCGACCAGCGGTCGAGTTCCAGCGCATGATAATCCTGGCGCGGCTCGGGCCGCGTACGCAGCGGGACGCCGCCGGTATGCTTGACGACCAGGCGGAAATCATAAGGTTTCAGGACCAGCGTGGCGCCGTGGCGCTTCACGATCTCGGTCAACTGCTTGCCGCCCAGATACATCCACGGGCTGGACAGTGTGTAGAAGCATTCGACCGTTCGGCCCATGACCCTTCACCCCCTCTGCGTGCGACCCGGGTCGCTGTTGGCGAGCAGCGAGACATGCGCGGAGACCACGCGCCAGCCATGCTCCGGCAGGCGCGCCATGATCTTGGTCTCGCGGCCGATGAGGCCCGTGCCGACGCGCTCATATTCCAGATGCGTGCAGGCGACGTCGCGGCCAAAGCTGGTGATGTGGACCTTGCGCGTGGTGCGCGGGGCGTAGGATTTCACCGTCGCGCGGAAGGCGCGGATGGCGTCGATGCCATAGAGGATCTCGGTGACGCCGAAACGCACCGTGCGCGGGTCCGGCCAGAAGGAGGCATCGAGGGTGTCCGTGTCGTTCGACGCGATCGCAGCCTCGTAGCGGTCGAAGACCGCGCGGGCCTCGGCGATCACCTCGGGGTTGTCGATCTCCACGGCAGGACTCCTGATTTTCCGCCACCATGCCGCGACCTCGCGGGATTGGCGAGTCATCGGGAGGGGCCGGAACCCCCTCCGCTGGCGGCGGTGCAGGCGCCAGCCTGCGGGGCGGCGCGCAGGTCGTGTGCTGGAAGGCTGGTCGACGGGGTGAACTATGGCCCGGACCCGACGGGCGCTGGAGAGAGGGGGCCTGCCCCTCTCCGCACTTCGCCCCGCCGATGGAACCCATGGACGTTGCAAGGCAACGTCATTGGGATACCGATGGCAGGGACAGGTTCGGAGAGGGGCGACGCCCCTCTCCAGGACGCCTCAGAGCGACCCGAACAGCTTCGCGGTGTCGCTCATGCGGTTCGAGAAGCCCCACTCATTGTCGTACCAGGACATCACGCGCACCAGCCCGCCGTCCACGACCTGCGTCTGCGTCGCGTCGAAGGTCGACGACATCGGGTTGTGGTTGAAGTCGACCGACACCAGCGGCGCAGTGTTGTAGCCGAGAATGCCCTTGAGCGGCCCGCTCTCGGACGCCGCCTTCATCGCCGCGTTGATCGCTTCCTTCGTCAGGCCCTCGGTCTTGGCCGGCACGAAGTCGAGCGAGACGAGCGAGACGTTCGGCGTCGGGATGCGAATGGCGGTGCCGTCCAGCTTACCCTTCAGCTCCGGCATGACGAGGCCCACGGCCTTGGCCGCACCCGTGCTGGTCGGGATCGCGGACACCGCCGCCGCGCGCGCGCGGTGCAGGTCCTTGTGCAGCGTATCGACGGTGTTCTGGTCGCCGGTATAGGCGTGGATCGTCACCATGTAGCCACGGACGATGCCGAAGGTGTCGTGCAGCACCTTCGCGATGGGTGCCAGGCAGTTGGTGGTGCAGGACGCGTTGGAGATGACGGTCATCTCCTTCGTCAGCGTCTGGTGGTTCACGCCATAGACGATGGTCGCGTCGGCATTGTCGCCGGGGGCGGAGATGACGACCTTGCGCGCGCCGGCGGTCAGCAGCGCGGAGGCCTTCTCCTTGCTGGTGAAGATGCCGGTGCATTCCATCGCGACGTCGACGCCCTGCAGGGGCAGCTTGGTCGGATCGCGCTCGGCGGTGATCTTGATGGGGCCCCAGGTCTTGCCCGCATTCTTGATCGTGATGGTGTCGCCCTCGACGATCACCTCGCCCGGGAAGCGGCCATGCACGCTGTCATAGCGGAACAGATGGGCATTCGCCTCGACCGAGCCGAGGTCGTTGATGGTCACGAATTCCAGGTCGTCGCGGCCCGCCTCGCAGGCCGCGCGCAGCACCAGGCGACCGATGCGCCCGAACCCGTTGATGGAAACCTTCACCGGCATGGTGTCCTGTCCTTCCCCTTGGGTAGTGTCGTCGTCAGGCGAGGCGCTTTTTCACCGCCGCCGTCACGGCATCGGACGTGATGCCGAAATGCTTGAACAATTCCTCGGCCGGTGCCGAGGCGCCGAAGCCCGACATGCCGATGAAAATTCCGTCAGCGCCGAGCCAACGCTCCCAGCCGAAGCCGATCGCCGCCTCGATGCCCACGCGCAGCCCGGTGCCGAGCACCTGCTCGCGATAGGACGCGTCCTGCGCGGCGAAGATCTCCCAGCAGGGCAGCGAGACGACGGCCGTCGGGATGCCCTCCGCTTCCAGCGCCTCGCGCGCCGTGATGGCGAGGTGCACCTCGGACCCGGTCGCGATCAGCGTCGCCTTGCGCGGTCCGGAGGCTTCCGCGAGCACATAGCCGCCGCGGGCGCAGCGATTCTCGCCGGTATCGGTGCGCAGCGCCGGCAGGTTCTGCCGCGACAGCGCCAGCAGCGAGGGCCCATCCGCGCGCTTCACCGCAAGTTCCCAGCATTCCGCTGTCTCCATCGCATCCGCCGGGCGGAAGACGAAGACATTCGGCATGGCGCGGAAGGAGGCGAGGTGCTCGACCGGCTGGTGAGTCGGGCCGTCCTCGCCGAGGCCGATGCTGTCATGCGTCAGCACATGGATGGTGCGCACGCCCATGAGCGCGCCGAGACGGATCGCCGGGCGCATGTAGTCGCTGAACACCAGGAAGGTGCCCGAATACGGGATGATGCCGCCATGCAGCGCCATCCCGTTCATCGCAGCGGCCATGCCGTGCTCGCGCACGCCCCAATGGATGAAGCGGCCGGCGAAATTGCCCGGCGCGATCGCCGGGATGCCCTTTACATTGGTGTTGTTCGACCCGGTGAGGTCGGCCGACCCGCCCACCATCTCGGGCACGGACGGCACCAGGGCCTCCAGCGCGCGCTGCGAGGAGACGCGCGTCGCGAGCTTCGGCTTCTCCTCGGCGTGCTTGGCGCGCAGGGCGACGAGCGCCTCGTGCCACGCCTCGGGCAGCTTGCCCGACAGGGCACGGTCGAATTCCGCCTGCTGCGGATGCTTGGCCAGACGCTTCAGCCAGGACCGGCGGGTGCCGGCGCCGCGGCGGCCGGCGGCCTCCCAGGCAGACTTGATGTCCTCAGGCACGGTGAAGGCGGGCGAGGTCCAGCCCAGCGCCTCCTTCGCCGCCGCCGCCTCGGCGGCACCCAGCGGCGCGCCATGCGACCCGGCGGTGCCCGCCTTGGACGGTGCGCCGAAGCCGATGATGGTGCGGCAGGCGATCAGCGTCGGCTTGCGGTTGCGCGTCGCCCAGGCCATGGCGGAGGCCAGCGCCTCGGGGTCGTGCCCGTCCACACGGCGCGTCGCCCAGCCATAGGCCTGGAAGCGCTTCAGCGTGTCGTCGGTGAAGGACAGCGCCGTGTCGCCGTCGATCGAGATGTGGTTGTCGTCCCACAGCACGCACAGCTTCGACAGCGCGTAATGCCCGGCGAGCGACGCCGCCTCGTGCGAAATCCCTTCCTGCAGGTCGCCGTCGGAAGCGATGACCCAGGTGCGGTGATCCACCAGGGAGGCGCCGAAGCGCGCCGCCAGCATGCGTTCCGCGAGCGCCATGCCGACCGAGGTCGCGATCCCCTGCCCCAGCGGGCCGGTCGTCGTCTCGATGGCCGGATGCTCGCCGAATTCCGGATGGCCCGCAGCCGGCGAATGAAGCTGGCGGAAGCGCTTCAGCTCCTCGATGCCCATGCCGGCATGGCCGGTCAGGTGCAGCAGGGAATACAGCAGCATCGACCCGTGGCCGGCCGACAGCACGAAGCGGTCGCGGTCGGCCCAGCGCGGATCGGCGGCGTCGTATTTCAGGAACTTCGTGAACAGCACCGTGGCGACATCGGCCATGCCCATCGGCATGCCGGGATGCCCGGACTTCGCGGCCTCCACGCCATCGATCGCCAGCGCGCGGATGGCATTGGCCAGCCGCCGCGTCTCACTCGCCGGCCGGGCGAGGATCTCGGCCTGGGCGGCAAGGGCGGGGTTCTGCGAGGCGTCGGGCGCCGGGGCGATGCTGGCCAAGATTAAAGCACCTGCAATCTACTTCGGGGAGCGGGGCCGCTATAGAGGCGGGGGCGCAAACCGGCAACCGGACGGTCATCGAAGGGGCCTTGCCCCGCCAAGCCACCCCACCAAAGGCCCGAGGCCCTTGGAAACCGCTACTTGGCGCATGGCGCCGCTGTCGGAAAGAGGTGCCGGAGCCCGCTTTCGGGCCCGATGGACGCCATGACGAGGCGACATGCCTGTCGTGTCGGCGCCGATGTGTCGTCTCGAAAGGCCTTGATCGGCCGGCATACCCAAGATGGCCCGGAGGGGGCGGCGCCCCCTCCGGCCCGTTTTACGCCGCGTCCTCGCGGCGATCGCGCGGCTTCACATAAGCGAGCGCCGCATGCTCGGTGCAGTACGGCTTGCCGGACATCGGCTCGGCGCCGCAGAAGCGGAAACCCGCCGTGCCCGGTTCCCCGATCGGCCAGCAGCAGGACCGCGAGCCGAGTCGCGGCCTGGCAGCCGGGAAAGGCCGCACCACCGGCGGCGGCGCCACGGCCACCACCGGGGCCGGCTGCGGCGCCATCGACGCCGGGCGCAACATCGCCGGCGGCGCCACGCGGGCGGCCGGAATCGGCCGCGGCGCGCGGGGTGCCGGCGCTGGGCGCGGCTCCGCATCGCGGCGGATCGGGCTCGGCCGCGCCGGCAGATTCAGCCGATGCGCCTTGCCCACCACCGCATTCTTCGAAATACCCATCCGCCGGCCGATCTCGGCCGTGGAATGGCCCTCAGCCCAGAGCGCCTTCAGGCGCTCGATCGCTTCTGCGGTCCAGTCCATCGCAGCGTCCCCCTGTGTCCCCCTGACACAACATACGGTAGGCGAAGCGACCCCCGGCACACAAGTTCTGCGATGCAGGCGAAGCACAGAATCCTGTGGACAAGCTGCCACAGCCATGTGACTTTCAGTTTGAAAGTTGCAATTTGCAAGTTGCGGCTGCGTTCGAGGAAACACCATGCGGCCCACCGATTTCGGCGCCATGCGCTGCCCCGTCGCCCGCGCCATGGCGGTGCTCGGCGAACGCTGGACCATGCTGATCCTGCGCGAGGCCTTCTGTGGCACCACCCGCTTCGACGGCTTCGCGACCAATCTCGGCATCGCGCCCAACATCCTCTCGACCCGGCTGACCCACCTGACGCAGCACGGCCTGCTGGAACGCGTGCCCGAGGGCAGCCGCCACGCCTATCGCCTGACGGATCGCGGCCGCGACGCCTTCACCCTCTATCTCGCCATCCGCGATTGGGGCGCGCGGCACTTCTCCGGCCCCGAGGGCCCGCCCACCGTCATGATCGACCGCATGACCGGCGAGGCCGTGCGCGCCGCGCCCCCCACCCGCGCCGACGGCACCCCGATCAGCCCGGAGGACGTCCGCATCATCCCCGGCCCCGGCGCCAACACCGCCATCCGCCGCCGCTTCGGCGGCCAAGAGACCCAGCCCGTCCCGGAGGACGCCGAGACCCCATGAACGATGCCGCCGTCCTCACCGCGCCGCCCCTCGTCACGACGCAGGAGAGGCTGCGCCGCATCCTCGCCCTGGCGGCGCCCACCACGCTGCTCGCCGCCGCCCAGGTCGCGGCACTGCTGATCGAGCCCTGGCTCGCCGCGCGCCAGGGCACCCTGGCGTTGGCCGGCTGGGCGCTGGTGTTGCCCTTCGCGCTGCTGCTCGGCCAGATGACGGCGGGGGCCATGGGCGGCGGCGTGGTCTCGGCCATCGCTCGCGCCCTCGGCGCCGGCAAGCCGGAAGAAGCCGCCGCGCTCGCCACCCACGCGCTGGTCATCGCCTGCGCCGGCGCGGCGCTCTTCGCCATCCCCCTCGCCATTTTCCCGCGCAGCGTGCTCGGCCTGATCGGCGGCATCGAGACCGCCGGCGCCGCCGCTGCTTACTCGGCCTGGCTGTTCGGTGCCGGCGCCCTGCCGACCTGGCTGACCAACACCTTCGCCTCCATCCTACGCGGCGGCGGCCGTCACGCGCTCGCCGCCCGGGGCGTCATCGGTGCCTGGATCGTGTACCCGCCCCTCGCCTGGCTGCTCATGGAGCCCTGTGGCATGGGGCTGGCCGGGGCGGGCCTCGCCTTCGCCATCGCCATGACCGGCGCGGCGCTGCTGATGGCCGGGGCGGTGATGTCGGGCCAGGCGGGCTTCCGCCCGTCCCTGCGCACGCCGCTGCGCTGGGTCCTGTTCCACCGCATCCTCGCGGTCGGGCTGATTGCCTGCGTCATGGCGACCATCGCGAACCTCGCCACCATCCTCGTCACCGCGCGCATCGCGAGCCATGGCGCGGCGGCCGTCGCCGGCTACGGCATCTCGGCGCGCATGGAGTTCCTCATGATCCCCCTCGCCTTCGGCGTCGGCTCGGCGCTGACCGCGCTGGTCGGACGCGCGGTCGGTGGCGGCGACTGGCCCGAGGCTCGGCGCATCGCCTGGACCGGCGGCGCGCTCGCCATCGCCGTCACCGGGGTGGTGGGTTTCGCGGTTGCCCTGTTCCCGGCGGCGACTGCGGCGGCCTTTACCCAGGACCCCGCCGTGCGCGCCATCGCGACCGACGCCCTGTCCATCATCGGCTGGGCCATGCCGGGCTTCGGCATCGGCATGGCGCTGTATTTCGCCGCCATGGGCGCCGGGCGCATGGCCTTCCCGGTCGCGGCGGCGCTGTCGCGCATCGCGCTTGCCGTCGGCGGCGGCTGGGTACTGGGCGACCTGATGGGCTTCGGCCTGACGGGGCAGTTCGTCGCGGTCGCGCTTGGGATCACCGCCTATGGCGCGCTCTGCGCCGTCGCGGTGCGGCCGGGCGTTTGGGGCACGCACTGACGCGACGGCTGCTGACAGGAACTGACGCAGCCCCGGCGGAGGATCGGCGCATCGCAAACACGAAAGGCGATGGCGATGCCCGAACCCGGACTTTTCATCCTCTATGTCGAAGACGCGCCGGCGAGCGCACGTTTCTACCGTGCGCTGCTGGGGCGCGAGCCCGTCGAATCCTCCCCGGCCTTCGCCATGTTCGCCCTCGACTCGGGCGCCCGGCTGGGGCTGTGGTCGCGGGCGACGGTGGAACCGGCGGCGGCCCTGACCGGCGGCGGCGGCGAACTGTGTTTCGCCGTGCCCGATGTCGACGCCACCCATGCGGACTGGGTCGCGCGCGGGCTGCCCATTCTCCACCCGCCCACCGTCATGGAATTCGGCCGCACCTTCACCGCGCGCGACCCGGACGGGCACCGCCTGCGGGTCTATGCGCCGGCCTGACGCGGAATGGGAGGCGCCCCCGTCTGGAGGCGCGACGAGACACCGCACTGACTGAGTTGGAGAGGGGCTCTGCCCCTCTCCAAGCCTCACCCCGCCAAAGGCCACAGGGCCTTTGGAAACCTTGACTTGGTGCCCTGCGCGACGGTCGCGCCACGGTCAGGCACGCGCTTCGTGCCCAACACCAGGACTGGCACCCGGGCACCTCGCATACTTCCGCACACCGAAATGACCGTCGCGCCCAACACCGGGTACCGGTTTCCAAAGGCCCTGTGGCCTTTGGCGGGTGGGGGTCCGGGGGAGGGCAGAGCCCTTCCCCGCTCCGCCATCACCAGAATCCTCGCGCGCATGGGGCAAGGCCCTTCCCGGCTCCATAGGTCAGAACGATGCACGGCCCGCCGGATGGGACTGTTGTTCCCGCCGCCCCGGGTTCATACCCGCCCCCGGCACGCAGCAAGGACCGCCCATGATGGACAAGGATGCCCTGACCGCCTGGGCGCTCGGCAATGGCTGGACGATGATCGGCGGCCATCCGAGCCTGACCAAGCCCACCTCCCCCAAGGAGGCGATCGTGCGCATGCTGCTCAAGGCGACGGTCGTCACCATCGAGGTGAAGAAGCCTGCCGGGAAATGGGAGAAGGTCGCCTCCGAACCCTATGGCAAGGTGGAGGCCGACCCGGAGGGCGGCCCGCCGCAGGGCCTCGGCCTGGGGAAGATCCCGAGCCTGACCATGCTGATGCAGGAGAATCGGGACCGCCAGGTCTTCGCGCGGATGACCGGCAAGGCGTGAAGCGGCCCGCGCGCCGACCGGGCGATTGACCCCGGCCGGCGCCCGGCGTTTTCTCCGCCTCACCATGCCCGACACCATCCCGACCGACGGCCTGCTGGCCGAGTTCCGCGCCCTGCTCGGCCCCGCCGGCGTGCTGACCGATCCCGCCGACATCGCCCCGGCCCTGTCCGACTGGCGCAGCCTCTACCAGGGCAACGCCATGGCGGTGCTGCGCCCGGCGACCACCGAACAGGTCGCCGCCTGCGTGGCGCTCTGCGCCAAGGCGGGCGTGCCGATCGTCCCGCAGGGCGGCAACACCTCCATGGTCGGCGGCGCGACGCCGACCGAGGACGGCCGCTCCGTCGTACTGTCACTCGCCCGGATGAACCGCATCCGCGCCATCGACCCGGTGGACATGACCATGACAGCCGAGGCCGGCGTGGTGCTGAAGACCGCGCAGGATGCCGCGGCGGATGCGAACTGCCTGTTTCCGCTCTCGCTCGGCGCCGAGGGCACGGCGACGATCGGCGGCGTGCTGTCCACCAATGCCGGCGGCAACACCACCGTGCGCTACGGCAATGCGCGTGAGCTGATGCTGGGCCTCGAGGTCGTGCTGCCCGACGGGCAGATCTGGTCGGGGCTGCGGCGGCTGCGCAAGGACAATACCGGCTATGCTCTGCGCCACCTGTTCGTGGGCGCGGAGGGCACGCTCGGCATCGTCACCGCCGCGACGCTGCGCCTGTTTGCCCGCCCGCGCGCGAATGAGGTCCTGTTCTGCTCGGTGCGCGATGAGGATGCCGCGCTCGCCGTCTTCCAGCGTTTCCGCGCGGTGGACGAGACGGCGATCCGCGCCTTTGAATACATGTCGGGCACCGGCGTCGATTTCGCGGTGAAGCACATCCCCGGCGTGACGCTGCCGGTCGCCGAGCGCGCCGACCACTACATACTGGTCGACCTCGCCTCGACCCGTGCCGATGCCGACCTCCAGGGGCTGGCCGAGCAGGTGCTCGGCGCAGCGATGGAGGAAGGCGAGGTGCTCGACGCCGTGATCGGCGGCAATGAGGCGAAGCGCCAGGCCATCTGGCGCATCCGCGAGGAACACCCCGAGGCGCAACGCAAGGAAGGCGCTTCGGTGAAGAACGACGTCTCGGTGCCGGTGTCGAAGGTGCCGGAGCTGATCCGCCGGGCCTCGGCGGCCTGCATCGCGCTGATCCCCGGCACGCGGCCGGTGCCTTTCGGGCATCTCGGCGACGGCAACATCCACATGAACCTGGAACAGCCGGTCGACATGGACGGCGCGGCCTTCCTCGCCCGCAGCCACGACATCATGGACACGGTGAACGAAGTGGTCCGCGATCTCGATGGATCGTTCAGCGCCGAGCACGGCATCGGCCGGCTCAAGACCGACATGATGGAAGCCTGGCGTGGCGGGGCAGAGCTCGATGCCAT
Source organism: Roseomonas alba (assembly GCF_019430885.1). Classification (GTDB taxonomy): domain Bacteria; phylum Pseudomonadota; class Alphaproteobacteria; order Acetobacterales; family Acetobacteraceae; genus Neoroseomonas; species Neoroseomonas alba. Next base: position 756,167 of record NZ_JAHYBZ010000002.1, read on the forward strand.
GCAGCGCATCAAGGCCGCGCTCGATCCCAAAGGCATCATGAACCCCGGCAAGGTCCTGCCCTGACCGCCGCCGGCCGGGTGACGGTCGTCACCGTCACCCATGACAGTCGGGACGCCATCGGGGGATTCCTGGCGGCGCTGCCGGCGGATCTCGCGCTGGTGGTAGTGGACAACGCCTCGGCCGACGGCACGCCGGATCGCGTCGCGTCGCTGCGGCCTTCGGCGCAGGTGATCCGCAACAGGGCGAATCGGGGCTTCGGCGCCGGCTGCAATGCAGGGCTCGACGTCGCAGCGACGGAATTCGCCCTGCTGCTGAACCCTGACGCCCGGCTGGCCCCCGGCACGCTGGAAACCCTGGTGGACGCCGCCGACCGCTTCCCCGACGCCGCGATCCTCGCCCCCACCATCCTGGGCCGCGACGGGCACCGCGTCCGGTCCTACGAGACGACACGCGCACGCCGGCCGCTCCTGCCGCGCCGGCGCGACGCCGAACCCTGGCCCGAGGGCCCGGCCTGCTTCGATTTCGTCTCGGGGGCCGCGATGCTGCTCCGCCTGGCCCAGGGCCTGCGCTTCGACGAATCGCTCTTCCTGTTCTACGAGGACGACGCGCTCTGCGCGGAGGCCCGCGCCCGCGGCCATTCCGTGGTGCTGGTGCCGGACGCACGGGTTGAACATGCGGGCGGGACATCCTCGCCGCCATCGCTGCGCATCCGCTGGCGCAAGGCCTATCACATGGCCCTGTCGCGGCAGGTCTTCGGGGCCCGCCACGGCCATGCCGACGCCCCGCAACGCCTTCTGCGCCATGGCGGAAAGGCGATCGGCCATGCCCTGACGCTACGCGGAACGAAGGCCCTCGAAGACCTTGCGGGCCTGGCTGGCACCCTCATCTGGCTGGGGCGCCGCCGGCGCTGAACACACGGCGCCGTGATGGACCATATCCCCGCGAGGCTTCCGGCGCGGGGGACAAACCTCTAGTTTGCCGCATCCTGCATGACCCGCATCGATCGCTACCTCTTTCGCCAGCTCTCCCTCGCCCTGATCGCCGTGACGATCGGGCTGGCGGCGCTCGTCTGGCTGACGCAGTCGCTGCGCTTCATCGAGCTCGTGCTCGACCGCGGCCTGTCGATGGTCGTGTTCATCGAACTCACCAGCCTGATGCTGCCATCTTTCTTCGCAGTCATCCTGCCGATCACCACCTTCGTCGTGGTGCTGTTCGTCTATGTGCGCCTGGCGAGCGACCGCGAGCTCGTCGTCATGCGCGCCGCGGGGCTGTCGCAATGGACGCTGGCGCGGCCCGCTGTGGCGCTCGCCGTGCTGGCCACAGGCGTCTGCATGGCGCTGAACCTGTGGCTGGTGCCGCTGTCGCACACCGCCTTCCGGCAATGGCAGTTCGAGATCCGCAACCAGCTCGTCGGCGTGCTGCTGCAAGAAGGCGTCTTCTCCCAGGTGGGCAACGACCTCACAGTCTATGCGCGCTACCGCGACCCGGACGGCACGCTGCGCGGCATTCTCGTGCACGACGCGCGCGGCGATGGATCGCCGGTGACCATCCTGGCCGAGCAGGGTCGCATCACGACCTCCCCCACCGGGCCGCGCGTGACTCTGCTGAACGGCGTGCGCCAGCAGGTGGAGAAGGCGCCGCCGAATGCCGCGCCCGGTTCGCCCCCGCTGCGCCTGAACCTGCTCTCCTTCTCGGAGAACAGCATCGATCTGGCCCGCGCCACACGCGGCGACGAGGTCCGCAACCGCGATTCGCGCGAGCGTTCGGTGACCGAACTGCTCGAACCCGATCCCGCCGAGGGCCTGCGCGACCGCGAGATCCGCCGCTTCTACGCCGAGGCGCATCAGCGCCTGTCGGGCCCGTTCACCACCCTGTCCTTCGCCCTGGTGGCCCTGGCCGTCGCCCTGACCGGGGAGTTCCGGCGCCATGGCGGCGGATTCCGCATCGCGGTCGGCATCGGCATGGTGGTGGCCCTCCTTGCCTTCGGACTGACCGGGGGCAACCTTGCCGCGCGCGACAATGTCTGGGTGCCGCTGATCTGGGTGCAGGCGCTGCTGCCCGGCCTCATCGCGCTGTGGTGGATGGTGGGCGCGCCCGGCTGGCCCAAACCGGGACGCCCGCCCATGCCGGCCGAAGCATGACCTTCGCCCACACGCTCACCCTCTATGTCTCGCGGCGCTTCGCCTCAGCGACGGTCGCGATGCTGGCCGCGCTTGCCGCCCTCGTCGCACTGTTCGACCTGATCGAATTGCTGCGCCGCGCCGCGACGCGCCCGGACGCGACCTTCAGCCTGGTCACAGAGATCGCCGCGCTGCGCCTGCCCTTCGTGGCCATGCAGATTCTGCCCTTCGCCATCCTGCTGGGCGGCATCGCCGCCTTCTGGCGGCTGACCCGGTCGTCGGAACTGATCGTGGCGCGCGCCGCCGGCATCTCGGCCTGGGGCTTCCTGACCGGGCCAGTGGCGGTGGCGGTGATCCTCGGCGCCTTCGCGACGACCATGATCTCGCCGCTCTCCTCGGCCATGCTCGCGCGGGCGGAGAGGCTCGATGCACAATACCTGCGCAACACCTCGGGCATCACCGCGCTGGCGGGCGGGCGGCTGTGGCTGCGCCAGTCCGATCCGGTTCTCGATCCGCAGGGAGTCGCCATCCTGTCCGGCAGGCCGGTACCCATCACCGATCTGCGCCCCGGCCAGGCCTTCCGGCTGGACGACGTCACCCTCTGGCGCCTGTCCTCCGACGACCGGCCGTTGGCCCGGGTTGAGGCACCATCCGCCGTGCTCGAACAGGGGCGCTGGGTGATCCCGGACGCGATCACCTTCGGGTCCGACCGCGTCCCGTCTCCGGCGCAGCGGATGGAGTTGCCGACGGAACTGACCCCGGGACGCATCCAGGATTCCTTCGCCAGCCCCGACACGCTCTCCTTCTGGGCGCTGCCGGACTTCATCCAGGTGCTGGAAAATGCAGGATTCTCGGCGGTGCGACACCGGCTCCAGTTCCAATCGCTGCTGGCGCTGCCGCTGCTGGCAGCGGCCATGGCTCTGCTGGCGGCGGGATTTTCCATGCGTTCCTCCCGCCGCGGCGGGGTGGCGCAGATGATCGGGGGCGGCGTCGCAGCCGGCTTCGCCCTTTTCGTGATCGACAAGGTGACGGCGGAATTCGGGGAGGCCGGCACCCTGCCGGTGCTCTTCGCCGCCTGGGCACCGGCGGGAGCGGGCTTCCTGCTTGCCACCGCACTGCTGCTGCACCTCGAGGACGGGTGAGGACCATGGCCGGGATGCCGAAGACGCTAGCCGGGCTGGGCACGCTGTTCTCGCTGGCCTCGGCGGGACAGGCGCTGGCCCAGGCCAGCCCGACGCTGCCGATCGAGACGCCGCGAAGCGTCGCCCCGGTCCTGCCGGGCCAGCCCCCCGCCGGCGCGGCGGCGCCCGCCGCGGCACCCGCGGCACCCGGCGCACCGCCCACCCAGGACCAGCCCGTGACCTTCACGGCCGAGGAGGTCGAATACGATCAGAATCGCGCCCTGGTCGTCGCCCGCGGCCATGTCGAGGCCTGGCAGGGCAACCGCGTCCTGCGCGCCGACGAATTCACCTATGACCGCAACACCGGCGTCGCCACCGCCCGCGGCAATGTCCAGCTCATCGAGGCCGACGGCCAGGTGGTCTTTGCCGAGAGCGTCGAGCTGCGCAATCAGTTCAAGGATGGCGTCCTCGAGGGCCTGCGCGGCCTGCTGGCGCAGAACGGGCGCGTCGCAGCAGCCGGCGCGCGGCGCACCGACGGCAATTTCTTCGACCTCTCCCGCGTCGTCTATTCGGCCTGCGATCCGTGCCAGACCGATCCCCTCGCCCCGCCGGTCTGGCAGCTCCGCGCGCGTACCGCGACCCTCGACCAGGTGTCGCGGCAGGCGCGCTATCGCGATGCGGTGGTTGAGTTCGGCGGCGTGCCGTTGTTCTGGACACCCTACCTGCAGCATCCCGCGGGGTCGGCGCCACGGCAATCAGGCTTCCTCAGCCCGACCTTCGGCATCACCAACTACCTCGGTGGCTTCGTCGAGACGCCCTATTACTGGGCAATCGACGAACACCAGGATCTGGTGCTGAGGCCGCAGATCGCGACCAGCGCGGCGCCCAATCTCGGCCTGGAATACCGCCGGCGCTTCAACTTCGGCGAGATCTCGGCCGAAGGGTCGGTGGGCTACCTCAATGGGGAGCAGAACACGCCGGAGGGCCCGGCCGGGCACGTCTTCTCCCGCGGCCGCTTCGCCATCGACGAGAACTGGCGCGCCGGCTTCGACTACAACTGGGCGAGCAGCGAGGACTACCTCCGCATCTACCGCTACGGCGCCCGGCGCCTGCTGAACCAGGTCGCTTATACGGAAGGCTTCTGGGGCACAGACGCCTATGCCCGGATCGACGGGCGAGCCTTCCAGGGCCTGCGATCGACCGACAACAACAGCCAGATCCCCTACGTCCTGCCGAACATCTACGGCGACTGGCGGTCCCAGCCGGACAGCCTCGGCGGGATCTTCACCATCGACACCTGGAACTTCGCCGTCTTCCGCGAGGAGGGCACGAGCACCCAGCGCGTCGCGACACGGCTGCACTATGCCGTGCCCTATACCGACGGTGCCGGCGGGGTGTGGACCGCTCGCATGCAGTCGGATCTGCAAGCCTACAACTACACGGACCTGGCGCTGGCGCCGAACTACTCGACCTCGGCGAACAATGGCGGCATCGGCACCGCGAACATCCGCGCCGCGCTCGACTGGCGGATGCCCTTCGTCCGTTCGGCCGGGGAATACGGCCAGCAGGTGATCGAACCCCGCGTCCAGTTCGTCGGCGGGCCACTGACCGGCAACCAGTCCTCGGTGCCGAACGAGGATTCGATCGACTTCGAGTTCACCGATGCCAACCTGTTCAGCCTGAACCGCTTCTACGGGCGGGACCGGCAGGAAGGCGGCACGCGCTTCGACTATGCGCTGCGCGGGGCCTGGTACTTCCCCAATGGCGGCATGCTGGAAGGCCTCGCCGGCGCGTCCTACCGCATCCAGAACGATGGCGGGCCCTTCTACGAGGGCAGCGGCCTGACCAACCGGGCCTCGGACTACGTCGCGCGGGCCCGGCTGATGCCGGTGAGCTGGCTGGAATTCCTCGGCCGCGGGCGCTTCGCCCAGGAAGACGGGTCGGTGCAGTTCATGGACCTGTCGACCACCGCATCCTTCGAGACCCGCACCTCGGTGACCGCCGGCTATCTCTACACGCCGGCCATGCCCTACCTGACGCCCGTGCAGCCGCGCAACGAGGTGGTCGTCGGCGTCAACCAGCAGATCGGCCATTGGCGCTTCGGCGCCCTGGCCAGGTACGATATCGAATTGAATCGCCCCGTGGTGATCACCGCCTCGGCCGGCTACGAGGATGAGTGCTTCCTGCTCGAAGCCCGCTTCCTGAAAAGCTTCGCCGAGGATCCGGGAACCAACAGCCTCTATCCTGCCAATACGGTGCTGCTGTTCCGCATCGGGCTGAAGACGATCGGCGATGTCGGTTTCCGGGCGATTTAGTTTGTCACAAAGCTCAACCGACCACGGACTCGCTCCTGTCGGCCCCAGCCACTATGAAGGCGCTGTCATGACAGTCGCGACGACGCACACCCTTCTCGGGCGCCTGCCCACGATCGCCGCCGCGGTGATGGCTACGCTGCTGGCCTTCGCCGGCACGGCCGCCGCCCAGTCGGTCAACCGCATCGCCGCGGTCGTCAATGGCGACGTCATCACGCAGAACGAGGTGGACAGCCGCCGACGTCTGCTCGCCCTGTCCGCCGGCATCACCGGCGAGACAGCGGGGCGCGCCAACGACCAGATCCTGCGCCTGCTGATCGACGAGCGCCTGCGCACCCAGGAAGTCGCCCGCCGCCGCATCCCGGTGACCGACCAGGACATCGCCAACGCGGTCGGCGACATCGAGCAGCGCAACGGCCTGCCCACCGGCGGCCTGCGCGAGAATCTCCGCCGCGGGAACATCGACCCGCGCGTGCTGTACGACCAGATCCGGGCCCAGGTCGGCTGGAACCGGCTGCTGCGCGCGCTGCTCGGCGACCAGGCGAACATCCCCCAGGCGGCGGTGGACGAATACCTCGCCGCCTATCAGGCACGCACCGGCCAGCCGGAATACCTGGTCTCCGAGATCTTCCTCCCGGTCTCCAATCCCAGCCAGGACGCCGAGGTGCAGCGCTTCACCGCGGACATCATCGCCCGCCTGCGGCAGGGCGCGCCCTTCACCATGGTCGCGACCCAGTTCAGCCAGTCGCAGACCGCGATGCTCGGCGGCGACCTCGGCTGGGTTCAGGCCGAGCGGCTCGACCCGGAAGTGGCGGCGATCGTGCGGCAGATGCCCGAAGGCGCGATCTCGAACCCCATCCGCGTGCCGGGCGGCTATGTCATCGCGATGATGCGGCAGAAGCGTACCGCCGGGCGCGATATCGCGACGCTGCTGACCGTGCGCCAGGCGGTCTATCCCTTCGAGGGCCAGGTCAACCCGGTCGCCCCTACCGCGCAGCAGATGCGCCAGGTGGAACGCGCGCAGCAACTTTCGGAAACGGCGCGGTCCTGCGACGCGTTGGACGGCGCCGCCCGCGACGGCGCGCGGGTGAACGACCCGGGCCAGGTGCGGCTCGACAACGTGAACCCGCCGGAGCTGCGCGAACTGCTCTCCAACCTGCCGCTCGGGCGGCCGTCCCAGCCGATCATCGCACCCGATGGCGTCATGGTGCTGGTGGTCTGCGCCCGGGAAACCAAGAACCTCGCCGAGGTGACGGCGGAGCAGGCGCGCGATCGCCTCATCCGGGAGCGCGTGGAATTGATCTCGCGCCAGATGCTGCGCGACCTGCAGCGCCGGGCCCAGATCGACATCCGGACGGCCACGCCCGCGGCGACCACCCCGGCACAGCCGCCGGCGAATCCGCGGCAGGGGGCGCGGCGGGGGTGATGTCCGGCAACCAGAGAGGGGCTTTGCCCCGCTCCGGACCTCACCCCACCAACGGCCGAAAGGCCTTTGGAAACCTCGATCTGGTACCGGGCACGAATGTCGTCAGGCGCCATCGTGGCGCGCCTTGGGCTCGGGAATGGGTTTCGGTCCTGATCCTGACGGGGGTCCACCATCGGGGGCGGGCGACGCAGCGTCGTCAGCCATGAGCGACCTCACCCTGCGCGAGGCCATCGCGCGCCATGGCCTCGATGCGCGCAAGTCGCTCGGCCAGCATTTCCTGCTCGATCCCTCGGTCTGCGGGCGCATCGCGGCGCTGGCGGGGGATCTGACGGATCGGCATGTGATCGAGATCGGACCCGGCCCCGGCGGGCTGACCCGCGCCCTGCTGGCGAGCCCGGCGGCGCAGGTCGTGGCCGTGGAGCTCGATCGCCGGGCGGTCGCGCTTCTCGCGGAACTGGCCGCGGCGCATCCTGGCCGACTGACGATCATCGAGGGCGACGCGCTCAAGATCGATGTCACGACGCTGGCCCCTGCCCCGCGGCGGATCATCGCCAACCTGCCCTACAATGTCGGATCGCCCTTGCTGGTGGGTTGGCTGCGCCAGGCCGCCGCCATCGAGGGCATGACCCTGATGTTCCAGCAGGAGGTCGCCGAGCGCATCACCGCCGCGCCGGACACTCCTGCCTATGGTCGGCTGGCCGTGCTGTCGCAGTGGCGCTGCCGCTGCGACCTGCTGATGCGCCTGCCGCCCGGCGCCTTCAGCCCGCCGCCCAAGGTCTGGTCGGCCGTGGTAGGCTTCACGCCCCGTGCCGAGGACCCAGGCGACGCCCTGTTCCGCGCCATGGAACGCATGACTGCGGCCGCCTTCGGCCAGCGTCGGAAGATGCTGCGCGGGGCGCTGAAATCGCTGGGCGATGCCGAAGGACTGCTTGCTGCGGCGGGGATCGAAGGATCGCGCCGCGCGGAAACGCTGACGGTTGCCGAGTTCGACAGGCTGGCCCGGGAGCTTCTGGCGCGCAGCGTGTAACGGAACGGGACGCGTCCTTCCCGGATCCACCGCGCCAAGGGCCGAAAGGCCTTCTGATGACCCCGATATATCCCGATATATATGGTGTCGCCATTGGAGAGGCTTTGCCCCTCCAAACCACCCCAGCAAGGGCCGAAGGGCCTTTGCAAACCTTCACCTGGCGCCGTGCGCCGCGGGCAGAGTGCGTGCCGAGGTCCGCTCTTGGGCCCGCAAGGCGCTTCGAGGGAAGCAGCACGGCCAACACCAACAGCCTGCGGTCCGGGTGCTCCAGGCCCCCGGCGGGATGGCTTGGAGGGGCAGAGCCCCTCCAACGCCGACAGCAGAAGCATCCGGCCAACCACGAAGGCTTCTCCGCCACTGGCGCAGGGCCCCCGGACGTTGCAAAGCCCTCCCCGCCCCTTCACGCCGGCAGTTCGTAGCCGATCCCCGCCTCGACCTCGCAAGTCCGCTGCACGGCGGGCCGCGCCATCATCCGATCGTGGTGGTCCTGCAATCCCGGGAATTCCCCCGCGGCGAGCGCGGCCGAGCCACGGAACCGCCAGAACAGCCGGAACAGGTGGATGTCGGCGATGCTCATCATCGTACCCTCGGCCCAGGCCCTGCCGTCGAGCCGCGCCTCGGCCAGGGCCCAGATCCGCCGGGCATGGTCGATCCCTTGCCGGCGCGCGGGGTGCACCGTCGAAGCCAGGAAGGACATCCAGGATACGATGCGCGCCTCGGCCTCGTCATCGCCTGCCGGCAGCAACCCCGCCTCGGGAAACCGCCGAGCGAGATAGAACAGGATGCCCGCGACCTCGGTGAGCGGCCGCCCATCCACCAGCAGGGTCGGCACCTTCCCTTCCGGATTGATGGCCAGGTAGGCCGGGTCGCGGTTCTCCTTCCGCGCGAAGGAGAGCGGGCGGATGGCGAATTCCACCCCGATCTCGTGCAGCGCGATATGCGGGGCCATGGAACTGGCCCCCGGAGCGAGGAACAGTGTCAGCATGGGCGGTTCCTGTAGGGCAGATCCCGATCAGGCGGAATCGCCTGACCGGGTGAAGGTGCGCGCGAGAAGAAGGCCCTGGAGACGCGCCGTGAGCCGGGCGACCGCGCACGGCTCGTCAGTGGCGGGTGAGGAAAGCGCGGATCGCCGACACCGTCGCCTCCGGCTGTTCCTCCATCAGCCAGTGGCCGGAGGCCGGGATGATGACCGCCTCGACGTTCGTCGCGGCGCCGCGGGCGACCGCTTCCATCACGGGACCCAGCGAGGCCGCCCCGCCGATCGCCAGCACCGGCATGGTCAGCGGCCCACGGGCCAGGAAGGCGCGGTTGTCCACCACATCCTGGTCGAAGGCGAGGAACTGCGCGAAGCCCGCATGCATCGCCCCGGGCAGCGCGTAGAGCCGGGCGTAATGCGCGCGCGACGCCTCGTCGAAACGCGCCGGATCGGCCGAGAACTCGTTCCAGAAACGGTCGAGGTAGATGCGCTCCCGCCCCGCCACCAGACGCTCCATGTCGGGCCCGCCGAAGCGGAAATGCCAGAGCAGCGGGCTCTTCAGGATCTCGTCCCAGGGGCCAACGCCGGGGATGGGCGCGTCCATCAGGACGAAGCGCGTCACACGCTCGGGGTACTGCGCGGCGAAGGCGTAGCCGACCATGTTGCCGATGTCGTGGGTGACGAGGTCAACGCGTTGGACGCCCAGCGCATCGAGCAGCCGGGCCATGTCCACGCCCTGGGTACGCTTGTCGTAGCCACCCTCGGGCTTGGAGGAGAGGCCCATGCCGCGCAGGTCGGGCGCGATGACCGTATGGTCGGCGGCGAGCGCCGCGGCGAGCGGCGCCCACATGTCGCCGGTCTCGCCATAGCCGTGGATCATCAGCACCGCCGGTCCCTGCCCGCCGATGCGGACATGGAGGGTGGCGCCGTCCACCTGGACCTCCTGCGTGCGGAAGCCGGCGGGATAGGGGGAAACCTCCGCTGCTGCTGGCAGCGCGAAGGCCAGCGCGAATGTCGCGCCGATGAGGGAACGAAGCACTGTCATGTCTCCTGCGGCGCCCATGCCGGACGCCCTGTAGCCAAGACAATGGCGGCTTCGTATCGTTCGGAGCAGACTACAAAACCCGAAACCGATATTCGGAAAAACCGAACGATGCTGAAGCTCGATGCCCTCGCGACCTTTGTGCAGGTGGCCGAGGCCGGGTCGATCAGCGAGGCTGCCCGCCGCCAGCGCCTGGCCAAATCCGTGGTGAGCGAACGGCTGAGCGAGCTCGAACGCGGCCTGGGTGCGGTGCTGCTGCACCGTTCGGCGCGCAAGCTGTCGCTAACCGAGGACGGCGTCGCCTTCCTCGAACGCGCCGCGCGCATCGTGCGGGATGTCGAGGAGGCGGCGGCTGAGCTCGCCGAACGGCGCGGCAGCCTGACGGGGCCGCTGCGGCTGTCAGCGCCCGTCACCTTCGGGCGGATGCATCTGGGGCCGGCGCTGTATCCCTTTCTCGCCGCGCATCCCGGCATCGCGCTGGCGCTGGAACTCGACGACCGGCGCGTGGACATCGCGGCGGAGGGCTACGACGCGGCGATCCGCCACGGGCCAGTCGAGGACAGCCGCCTGGTCGCCCTGCGCCTGGCGACGAGCCGGCGCTGCCTGGTGGCCTCGCCGGACTATCTCGCGCGGTGCGGCACGCCGCGCAGCATCGCCGAGCTGGAGGGCCATGGCGGCATCTTCTACGCCCATCGCGGCGTGGCGGATTGGCGGCTGATCGGGGCCGACGGCCCCGTGCTGGTGCGCGCGCGTGTCGCCCTCAGCGTCAACAACGGGGATATCATGCGCGATGCGGCGGTGGCGGGGCTCGGGATCGCGCTGCTGCCCTCCTTCATCGCCGGGGCCGCGCTGCGGACCGGGGCGCTGATGCCGATCCATCTCGGCGCGGAACCGGAGCCGGAATACGTCGTCCTCGCCCATGCCGAACGCGGCCGCAGCTCGGCGAAGCTGCGTGCCCTGGTGGCGCATCTGCGCCGGGCCTTCGGCGACCCGCCGGTCTGGGACCGGGATGGGATCAGCCCAGACGCAGCCAGCCCAACACCGCGGCCAGGGTGAAGACGGAGATCACCGTGGACACCAGCACCGTCGCCCCCGACCGGTCCGCGCCAGTGGCGTAGCGTCGCGCCAGCAGAAAGGCATTGGCCCCGGTCGGCAGGGCCGCCGTCATCACCGCCACGCCGGTTTCCAGCGGCGACAGCGCCATCAGCAGGCAGCCGCCCCAGACCAGGATCGGCAGGGCCGCGAGCTTCAGCACCGTCGCCCAGGCGACCTCCCCGAAGGACTGCCCGGCGTTGAAGGCGGCGAGTGACCCGCCCAGGCAGAACAACGCCACCGGCGGCGTCGCGGCCCCCAGCATTTCCATGGTGCGGCGCGCGACGCCGGGAACAGGCAGGCCGAGCAGACTCCAGCCCAGCGCGACGAAGACCGTCGCCACCACGGGATTGCGCAGGATGCCGCTGAAGGTCGCGACCACGATGCGCCGCCAGGGCGCGTGGCGGTGCAGCCCGAATTCCGCGACGACGGTGGCGAGCGTCAGCAGCACCATGGAATGCAGCGCGATGATGGTGATCAGGATGGGCAGCCCCGCCTGGCCGAAGGCCGCCGCGATCAGCGGAATGCCCATCATCACGGTGTTGCCGAAGGTGCAGTTCAGCGCGAACAGCCCGGCCTCGCCAAGCGGCATGCGCATCCGCCTGGCCCCGAGCCACAGCGCCACCGCATAGACGATCAGCGCCGCGCCGAAGAAGGCGACCGCCGCCGGCCCGCCGCCCGCATGCCCCGAGGTGCCGCCCACAAACAGCAGCGCCGGCGCGGCGAGGTTGAAGGTGAAGTCGTTGAGCCCGCGAAACCCTGCCTGGTCGATGAAGCCCCGCACCGCCGCGAGATAGCCGAGCCCCACGATGATGAAGACGGGCGCGACGATCTCGAGGATGACGGACAAGGGGTCAGCCGGCGAGGAGCTGCGCGATGAAGCCGGCCATGCCGGGCTGGCGGCGGCGCTCGCTGCGCGCGGCGTGCAGGATGGACCTCACCTGCGCCACCGTCGCCGCGAAGTCTCGATTGACCACGATGTGGTCGAACTCGTCCCAATGGGTGATCTCTTCCCGCGCCGCGGCCATGCGGCGGGCGATCTCGATCTCGCTGTCCTGGCCGCGGCCGCGCAGCCGCGCTTCCAGATCCGGCAGCGAAGGCGGCAGCAGGAAGATGCCGACGACATCCTCCGGCAGCATCGCCTTCATCTGGCGATGGCCCTGCCATTCGATGTCGAACAGCACGTCACGGCCGGATGCGAGCGCCGCCTCGACCGGCCCGCGCGGCGTGCCATAGGCGCGGCCGAGGAAGCGGGCGTGTTCCAGGAACTCGCCGCGCTCGGCCATGGCATCGAATTCGGCGTCGGTCTTGAAGAAGTAGTGGACGCCTTCCCGTTCGGCCGGGCGCGGAGCGCGGGTGGTGGCGCTGATGGACAGGGACAGCTCCGGCTCGGTTTCCAGCAGCGCGCGGGATACGGAGGTCTTGCCCGCCCCGGGGGCCGCGGCCAGCACCAGGCAGAGGCCCCGACGGGCGATCGGCTCCATCGCCGTCACTGGGCAGCACCAGCACGGGGGCGCATGGCGTTGTGCGGTGCAGCACTTGCCTTGTGCACCGCAACAACCCATGTTCCTGAGCAGCTTAGGGAGGAACCCTGCACAGGAGTGTTCCCAATGCCGATCACGATCTTCCTCATCGCTGTCGTCACCCTTGTCGCCGCGCAGCTCACGGCCGGCATCCTCGTCGACGCCGACCGGACCCTGCCGCACCGCCTGCCGGAAGCCTGATCCGGCCGGCGCTGCCGGTCCCGCATCGCGCGGGACCGGGCGGCCGGTGCGTCATTCGACATTCGCCGACTGTTCCTTCAGCCGCTCGATCGCCGCCTTGAGTTCGAGGCCGATGCGCGTCAGCGGGATGGAGGAGGACTTGCTGCACAGCGTATTGGCCTCGCGCACGAACTCCTGCGTGAGGAAGTCGAGCTTGCGGCCGATCGCCTCGCCCGATGTCAGCAGGCGGCGCGCCTCCGCGATATGAGCGGACAGGCGGTCCAGTTCCTCGCGCACATCCGACTTGGTCGCGAGCATCGCGACTTCCTGCGCGAGCCGTTCCTCGGAAACGCGGCGCTCGCCTTCCAGCAGCGCGGCGAGGCTTTCGCGCAGCCGGGCCAGATGCAGCGCGGGCTGGTCGGCGGCCTCGGTCTGCGCCAGGTCGCGCAGCGCGGCGACCTCATCCAGCAGCACGCCCAGGATCTCGGCCAGCTTCGCCCCCTCGGCCCGGCGGGAGGCATCCAGGCCCTCCAGCGCCCTGGCGTAGCAGGCGGCGATGGCGGCGCGCTTCGCTTCCTCCTCGCCCTCATCGGGTTCGGCCGATTCGGCGCGCAGCACGCCGGGCAGGGTCAGCAGCGCCTCGGCGCGCGGCGCCGGTCCGCCGGGGATGCGCGCGGCGAGATCGAGGGCGATCTTCAGCGCCTGGTCCAGCGCGGCCGGGTCGGGCGTTAGGCGCGGGGCAGACCGTTCCTCCCGCTTGATCGCCAGCGTGGCGGAGACATTGCCGCGCTTCAGCACCTTGCCCGTCGCTTCCTTCAGCGGGCCTTCCAGCGCGTCGAAGCCGTTGGGCAGGCGCAGGCGCACATCGAGCCCCCGGCCATTGACGCTGCGCAGTTCCCACAGGAAGGAGGTGCCATCCGGCAGTGTGCCGCCTTCGCGGGCGAAGCCGGTCATCGAGGAAAGAGGGTGTGCGGCCATGGCGCCGCTTCTCCCTCCGGAGGACGCAGGATGCAAGCGGGCTGGGCGCATGTGCTGATCACCGGGGCGTCCTCGGGGCTGGGGCGAGCGCTGGCGGAGGCCTGCGCGCGGCCCGGCGCCGTGCTGCACCTGTCGGGCCGCGATGCCGCCCGGCTGGACGATGCAGCCGCCGCCTGCCGCGCCCGCGGGGCCGAGGTGCGGCCCGTGGTGGCCGATGTGCGTGACGCCGCCGCCATGGCGGCCTGGATCGCAGGGGCCGGGCGGCTCGACCTCGTCATCGCCAATGCGGGCGTGTCGGCCGGCACGGGCGGTGCCACGGAGCCCGCCGAACAGACCCGCCGCATCTTCGAGACCAACATCACCGGCGTGCTGAACACCGCCCTGCCCGCCATCGAGTCCATGGCGGCCCAGGCGCCGGGGCCGGACGGGCTGCGCGGGCGTGTGGCGGTGATCGCATCCCTCGCCGCCTTCGTCGCCGCGCCCGGCGCGCCGGCCTATTGCGCCAGCAAGGCCACGGTGCAGCGCTGGGCCGAGGCGCTGGATGCCAGCGAGCGCCAGCGCGGTATCCGCCTGCACGCCATCTGCCCCGGCTATGTCCGCACGCCGATGACGGCGCGCAACGCCTTCTCCATGCCCTTCCTGATGGACGCGGAGGAAGCGGCGCGGCGCACGTTGGACGGCATCGCCCGCGGGCGCACGCGGGTCGCCTATCCGTGGCCGACCTATGCCGGGGCGCGTCTCCTCGGCATGCTGCCGATCGCGGCGCGCGCCTGGTTCTTCAGCCGCCTGCCCGCCAAGGCAGCGGACGGAACCATCTGAGATGCGCGAACTGACCACGGATGGCCTGCTGGACGCCGTCCGCGCCTGGGTCGAGATCGAAAGCCCCACCAATGACGCGGCAGGCGTGAACCGTGTCGCCGACCATGCCGAGGCGCTGCTGCGCGGCATCGGCGCGACGATCGACCGCACACCCGGCCGCGACGGTTATGGGGACATTCTGATCGGCCGCGTGCCGGGCGAGGTGAACGGCCCCGGCCTGCTGTTGCTCGGCCACATGGACACCGTGCATCAGCGCGGGACCTTCGGGTATCGCGTCGCGGGCGACCGCGCCTATGGCCCCGGCATCTACGACATGAAGGGCGGCAATGCGATGGCGGTCGCCGCCCTGCAGCACCTGCATGCGACCGGGAAGCGTCCTCGCCTGCCCGTCAGCGTCATGATGATCCCGGATGAGGAAGTCGGCAGCCCGTCCTCCCGCGCCGCCATCGAGGCGGAGGCGCTGAAGCACCGCGCCGTGCTGGTGGTCGAACCGTCCGGCGAGGGCGGCAAGTTCACCGTCGCGCGGCACGGCATCGCGCGCTGGCACCTGCGCACCGAGGGCCGCCCCGCGCATGCCGGCGCCTACCACGCCGAGGGCCGGTCCGCGGTGCGCGAGATGGCGCATCACATCCTGGCGCTGGAAGCCCTGACCGACCATCCGCGGAACTTCTTCGTCAACATCGGCATCGTGCAGGGGGGCACGCATGAGAACATGGTCCCCGCCGAGTGCCGCGCCATCTGCTACGCGCTGGTGCCGACCGCGACGGAGCAGGCCGAACTGCGCGACGCCGTGCACGCGCTGGAACGCCACGACCCGGATGTGACGACGACGGTGACGGAAGGCCTCGGCCGCCCGCCCTTCGGCAAGACGCCGGCGATCCAGGCGCTCTACGACCACGCGGCGATGCTGGCCGCCGAGACCGGGCTGCCATCCGCCGGCGAACGCGTCGCGGGTGGCGGGTCCGATGGCAATTTCACCGGCGCGCTCGGCGTGCCGACGCTGGACGGCCTCGGCGTCATCGGCGGCGGGCCGCATACGCGCGAGGAATACGTCGAACTCCGCTGCCTCGTCCCGCGCACCCGCCTGCTGGCGCGACTGTTCGAGACGCTGGGGCCGGGCGTCGCCAGCCTATAGGCCGAGCCGCGCCCAGGCCGCGCGGTCTTCGATCGCGGCGGCGACAGCATCGACACCCTCCCGTGCGCCGGGAATCAGGCGCCAGGGGAAGGGCCGCCGGCGCGGGCCGATACGGATGATGCGGGTCTTCTCCCCGAAGCGGCGCTTCGCCTCGGCTTCCGCATCGCCGAGGCCATCCGCCAGCCCGAGCGCCACGGCCTCCCGCCCCGTCCAGAAGCGGCCGGTGAACAGCGTGTCCTCCGGCGCGGTCAGCGCCGCGCCGCGCCGGGCCCGGACCCAGGCCTTGAATTCGTCATGCAGCTTGCCGAGCAGGTCTTCCAGCCGCGCCACATCCGCATCCCGTTCCGGCCCGAACGGATCGAGGAAGGACTTCTCCGTCCCCGCCGTGTGCAGCCGCCGTTCCACGCCAACGCGCGCCATCGCCTGCTGCAGCCCGAATCCGGAACTGATCACCCCGATCGACCCCAGGATCGAGGCCGGATCAGCGATGATCTCATCCGCCGCGCAGGCGATCCAGTAACCGCCGGACGCCGCCGCATCCTCGACCACCGCGATGGTCGGGACCTTCTTCTCCTCGGCCAGGCGCCGGATGCGCTGCGCGATCAGCGAGGACTGCACCGGCGACCCACCCGGCGAATTGATCACCAGCATCACCGCCGCCAGCCGCTTGATGGCGAAGGCGCGGTCGAGCAGCGGACCGATACCCGCCACGGACAGCCCACCGGAGAGCGGGTCGGGCCGCGCGGCGATGACGCCGGCGAGGCGAAGCAGCGCCACGCGCGGCGCCCGATCGAAGAAGGGGAGATTCATGCGGTGCATAGATGCGCCCGCCGGCCGCCGCATCAAGCAGGGTCGCAGTGGTCGGCCATTGCGGAACCGGAGCGGCGCCGAGGACCGGGGAGAGGATGCGCGAAGGTCGGTTCGGGGAAGAGCTCTGCCCTCCCCGAACCCCCGCCCGCGAAAGGCCACAAGGCCTTTGGGAGCCATCCCCCGGCGCCGGATGTAAACGATCGGCGTCATGATGAAGGGTGCGCGGGATGCAGGGCGCCGCAGGGGGACGGCGGTCGGCTCCCTTGCCCCTGGCGCCCGATCGCGCTGCACTGCGCCCATGAGTCTCGCCGAGATCCGCGAGGTGGAAGCCTCCGCCGAGGTCGCCGCCACCTATGCCGCCCTGCGCGCCGCGAGCGGCGTGCCGCAGGTGAACCTCATCTGGCGCCACGCGGCCGCGCTGCCGGGGGTGCTCGACTGGCTCTGGCTCCAGGCGCGGCCAGCGCTCGACTCCGGCGCGGCGGCCGGCGCGCGGGACCGCATCGCGGATGCCGTGGCGCTCCCCGCCATCGCCCGATCGGCCGCACCCCCTGAAGCGGTGGCGCTTGTCGAGACGTACAATCGCGGCAACATCACCAACCTCGCCCTGCTGACGGCGGTGCGGCTGCGCACGGAAGGCATGGGGCCGGGCGCACCCGCGGCACCGGCACCGATCGGTGCACCACTGCCCGAGCCACCTCCCCTGCCCTGCATCGGCACGCTGTCGCCGGCGGCGACGGCCACCGTGCAGGACCTCGCGGCGCGCCATGCCCTGTCGGACGCCACAGTGATCCCGAGCCTCTACCTGCATCTGACCCTGTGGCCGGATCTGCTCGCGGCGTTGCCGGCGCTGCTGCCGGATGCCGGGACGCTGCGCGCGGGCCGGGACGCGGCGGTCGCGGCGGCGAAGGCCGAGGCCCCCGGCCTCATCGCCGTGCTCGGCCCCGCGCCGGCGGCCCCGCCCGGTCTGGGTGAATTCCTGGCAACGCTGCGCCTCTTCACGCGCGAGGTGATTCCCGGAATGATCCCGGTCGGACTGGGCCTGCGCCGGGCCTTCGCCGGCACGATCTGACGCGGCCCCGACTGGCGCGCCACGACGCCTGTGGCAGGCTGCGCGACGGATATCCTGCGGGAGACGGCAATGGGTCGCGACATCCTGGGCTGGCGCACGCTGTTCGGCGTGATGGGGCCGTCCACCAACACCGTCGTGCAGCCGGATTTCGACGTGATGCGGCCGGCCGGCGTGACGAACCACTATTCGCGCATCTACACGCCCGACGCGGACGCCATCTCGAATGACAGCTTCCGCGCCGGCATCGCGGTGATCGGCGGCAATGTGCTCGACGCGGTGCGGTCGGTGATGACCTGCCACCCCGACCATCTGGTGATGGGCATGTCGGCCGTGACCTTCTTCGATGGTGCGAAGGGCGCCGACCGCTTCATCGCGCAGGTGCAGGAGGTCTCGGGCATCGGCGTCACCGTCGGCAGCCATGCCTGCACGGCGGCGCTGAACGCTTATGGCGCCGTGAAGCGGCTCGCGGTGCTGTCGCCGTACTGGCCGGTCATGAACAGCGAGGTCGCACGCTATTTCGGCGACATGGGCTTCACGGTGGTGCGCGACATCGCGCTGCAATGCCGGTCCTGGACCGGCATTGCGCAGGTCACGCCGCAGCAATGCGTCGCGGCGCTGAAGCAGCTCGATGGTGACGATGTCGATGCCATCGTGCAGGTCGGCACCAACCTCTCGATGGTGAAGCTCGCCGCGATGGCCGAACTCTGGCTCGGCAAGCCCGTCATCGCCATCAACGCCGCCACCTACTGGCACGCGCTGCGCGCCAACGGGATCATGGACAAGGTCGCAGGCTGCGGCCGGCTACTCGAGGAATTCTGATGACCATCCGCCCCGCCACCGAGGATGACCTGCCGGCCATCACCGCCATCTACAACGAGGTGATCGCAACCTCGACGGCGCTCTATGTCGAAGACCCCTACAGCATCGAGGACCGTGGCGCCTGGTTCGCCGCGCGCCGCGCCGCGGGCTATCCGGTGCTGGTCGCGTATGACGGCACGGGCGTCCTCGGCCTCGCGACCTTCGGCGATTTCCGCGCCTATCCCGGGTATCGCCACACGGTCGAACACTCCGTCCACATCCGCGTCGACATGCGCGGCAAGGGCCTCGGCACGGCGCTGGTCAGCGCGCTGTTCGATCCCGCGCGCGCGCTCGGCAAACACATCATGATCGCGGGCGTCGACGCGGCGAATGAAGGCTCGATCCGCATGCATGAACGGCTCGGCTTCGAACGCGGCGCCGTGCTGCGCGAGGTTGGTCGCAAGTTCGGACGCTGGCTCGATCTCATGTTCATGCAGAAGTACCTCGACGCGCCGGGAGCCCCGCGATGACCGATGACGAGATTCGCGACCTGCTGCTGCGCACGCGGCGCATCGCCGTGGTCGGTGCCTCCGACCGCCCCGGCCGGCCAAGTTTCGGCGTCTTCGGCTTCCTGCGCGACCGCGGCTACGACGCCGTGCCGGTGAACCCGACGCTCGCCGGGCGGCCGGTGCAGGGCGTGGCGTCGGTCGCGGCGCTGAAGGATGCCGCGCCGCTCGACATGGTCGATATCTTCCGCCGCTCGGAAGACGCCGGCGCCGTGGTGGACGAGGCGATCGCGCTCGGGGCGAAGACGGTCTGGATGCAGCTTGGCGTGGTCGACGAGGCCGCGGCCGGGCGTGCCCGCGCGGCGGGCCTGGCCGTCGTCATGGACCGCTGCCCGGCCATCGAGTGGCGGCGGCTCGGGCTTCCTGACCGGATTGCTACCTCTCGGTAACAGGCTTCGGTTTCGACTTGAAAAGGGCGTGGCGCCGGGCCACGTCGCCGCGCGGGCGGGAGAGCACGCCCCATGTCAGGGCAGCCCCCGCCGCATGCCGGGAGAGGGATAGACGATGACGGACGAGGAACGGCGGATCATTTCCGCCTTCGTGGAACGGATCAGCGGAGCGGCCCCCGTGCCGCAGGCGCCGAGCGGCCCCTGGGGCGCCGCACCGGCCCCGCAGGTGCCGACCCTGCCGCCGGTGGACCCCGAGGCGGACCGGCTGATCGCCGACCTCTTCGCGCGCTACCCGGAGGCGCGCTACCGCATCACCCAGACCGCCTTCGTGCAGGAAGCGGCGCTGGTCGAGGCGAACAACCGCATCCAGCGGCTGGAATGGGAAGTCGAGAACGCCCGCCGCCAGGGCCAGGCGGCCGCAGCGCAGGCCGGTGGCGGCGGCATGCTCGGTGGGCTGTTCGGCGGCCGGTCGAACGCGCCGATGCCGCCCCCGATGCCGCCCCCGCCCCAGCCGCAATACCCGGCGGGCTACAATCCGCAGGCGCTCGCCCCACAGGGGCGCGGCGGCGGGATGGGCTTCCTCGGCACGGCGGCCTCGGCCGCGGCGGGCGTCGCCGGCGGCATGCTGCTGGGCAACATGCTGATGAACGCCTTCGGTGGGCATGGCGGCGCGGCCCAGGCGGCGACCAGCCCCTTCGCCACAGGCGGGGCCGATGCGTCGCCGGTGGCTTCTCCCTGGACCGATCCCGGCGCCGCCGCGGGCGGTTGGGGCGGCGAGAAGGCGCCGGTCGATCCCGGCTGGGGCCAACAGGCAGACGCAACCCCCGTGGACAATGGCTGGGACGCGACGCCGGATCAGGACGCCAGTGGCAGCCAGGATGACGGCGGCGACTGGGGCAACGACGAGGAAGTCTGAGCCTGCCGGCACGGCAGTGGAGGCTTCTCGGGCCATCGTCGCGACGATGATGGCAGGCGTGGAGCTCGAGAGGGGCATTGCCCCTCTCCAGACCTCACCCCATCAAAAGCCGCAGAGCCTTTGGAAGCCGAAACCTGGCGCCGCGCGCACCTGACGGAATCTCGCCGAGACCGGCTCCTGCGCACGAAGCACGTCTGGAGAGGGAGCAAGGCCGTCGCGCCCCGCTCCAGAAGATTGCGTTCCAAGTGCTCCAAGCACTTGGCGGGGTGGTTTGGAGGGGCGGCGCCCCTCCACGTCCACAGCGGAAGCAGAGCTTACCGCGCCAGCATCGTGACCAGCCTCGCCGCCATCCCATCCCAGTCGTTCAGCCGCCGCCCCGTCTCCCGCGCCCCTTCCGCCAGCACCGCGCGGCGTGCGGGGTCGCAGAGCGTGGCCATCGCCTCGGCCAGCGCTTCGGCCGTCATGGCGCGGGCCAGCAGACCGTCCACCCCATCGCGCACCTGCTCGGAAAGCCCCCCCACGGGCGTCGCCACCACCGGCACGCCGAGCCCGTGCGCAACCGGGGCGACGCCGCTCTGGCTCGCCTCGCGATAGGGCAGCACCACGGCGTCGGCGTCCCGGATAAAGGTCGCGATCTCGGTCTCGGAGAGCCAGCGCGCCTGGACCTCGACCCCAGGCAGTTGAGCCAGGCCGGGTGCCAAGGCGTCGGCGTCGCCCTCGCCGGCCACCAGCAGGCGGGCGCCGGGAAAGCGGGGCTGGAACAGCGCCCAGGCGTCACGCAGCAGGTCGAGGCCCTTATAGGCGCGCAACCGGCCGAGATTGACGAAACGGACCCCCTGCCCTGCCATGCGCGGTACGGCCGGCGCGGCATCGGACAGCAAAGCGCCGAGCGGCAGGCGATGCACGACCAGATGCGGCCGCCGCCGACGAATCCCCGCGGCGACCGCATCGGAAAAGGCGATGGCCGATTCCGCGGCATCGAGTTCCCGCGTCAGCCGCCACTCCCACAGGAACCCGGGATCGCCCGGATGCGGTTCGGCGTCATGGACCATGGGCACGTAGCGCAACCCGGCACGCTTCAGCCCCGGCGCGATCAGCGGGGTCCACAGATGCGTCATCACCGAGACCACCGCGTCGGCGCGGAAATCGAGTGCCTGGCGCCGCAGCCGAGCGGCAAGGCCGGGGACGCGCAGGAACCCCGCCGCGAAGCCGGCCGCCGAGGCATAGGTCGGCACCGCATCCACCGGCAGGTCCAGCGCGCGGATCGGCTCCAGCAGCTCCGCCTGGGCGGAGAGCGACAGCGCGACCGCGACATCCTCCCGCCGCGCCAGCGCCTGGGCCAGCGCCTGGGTCAGCTGGCCGCCCGCGCCGCGCCGCCCCCAGTACCAGAGCAGAAGGCGCATGCCGGGCGCCTCAGCTCCGATGCCGCAGGCCAGTCGCCTTCAGCAGATCGATCACCTTGCCGCGCAGGCGCCAGAAGGGGCTCTTCTTCATGGACTCGATCTCCGCGAGGGCGCGCAGCAACTCGCCTGAAACCCTGGCCGGCGCGGCCCGGTCCGTGTCCTTGAGGTCGGCCAGCGACAGCGCCTCGGCAGCGAGATCCGGTCGGCGTTGCAGCCAGGCCTGGATGCCAGCCTGGTAGCGGCGGAATTCCGCCCAGCCATTGCCCGGACGCGGCGCATGACCGGCGGCGACTTCGGCCACGGCACGGCGGAAGGCGTCCATGACGATGCGCGCCTGGTCCTCGATGGTGAACCGTGCGGCCTGGGCCAGGCCGGCGGCAATGCATGCCTCGCGTTCTGCTGGTGTGGCCAGCCGGATCAGCGCCGCGGCGGCTTCGTCCGGGTCGTCCGGGTCGACATACAGCACCGCATCGCCACCCACCTCGATGAGGGAGGAATTGGCGCAGGTGACGACCGGGCAGCCGCAGGCCATGGCTTCGAGCACGGGCATGCCGAAGCCTTCGTAGCGCGAGAGGTAGAGCAGCGCCTCGGCCCCGGCATAGAGCAGGCGCAGCGTCGCGTCGTCGGCAGACAGGCGCCGGATGTCCACGGACGGGGCCGCGGCGCGGAAGGCCGGTTCGATATCCGCCAGGCCGCCGACGCACAGCAATGCCATGCCGTGGCCCTGCCGCGCAGCAGCCTCGACGGCGCGGAAAGCCGCAATACCGTTCTTGTAGCCATCGGCGCCGTTGCGGTCGCCGACCATCAGCGCATAGCGCGCCGGCAGGCCGAGGCGCTGACGCGCCTCCGCGACCTCATCAGCGGGGACTGGATGGAAGACGGGGTTCAGGCCGTTATGGGCGACCGTCACCGCCTCCTCCCGCACGCCCGGGCAGAAGCGTGCGAGATCGCGGGCGGAATGGCGCGAGACCATCAGATGCGCCGCGGCGTGGCGGATGGCGCGGGCCTTCTCCTGCCAGGCCTCGTCGCTGAGATCGATGCCCATCGCCTCGGGGATCATGTCGTGCCCGAAGAAAAGCGAGGGCGTCGCCGTCGGCGACGAATAGTAGGTCGAGACGAAGAGATCCGCGCCGAGCTCTTCGCAGATGCGTTCCAGGTAGAGGCTGTCCGATCCGCAGCGCCCCAGGTCATGGGCCGCGATCGTCCGGTAATGGATGCCCGGCATGCGCGGCGCCGTGCCGGCACGGTCGAGCAGGATGATGTGCTCCGCGCTGCCGTCCTTTACCCAGGCCTCGAGCAGGGACTGCCAGACCCGGCCGATCCCCGAGGCGAGGTGCTGCCAATAGACGCCATCGACGACGATGCGGGGCCGCGCCGGCACCGGGCCGCGGTCCTTCACGCCGGTCGGCGCGTCGAAATGCCAAGTGCCGGCGGCATCGCAGCGGGCCATCGGCTCCACGCGGAACACCGCGGCATCGTCGAACATCGTCCGGTCGGAGACCCAGCCGAAATAATCGGCGAGCAGGCCGGAGCCCTTGTGCGCCAACAGTTCCCGCCAGCGCGCGGTGGCGCCGGCATAGCCGTAATAGGTCTCCTTGAAGCCAAGCTGGGCCTCGGTGACATAGGCGAAGTGCTGGAAGACGGCGCCATGGGCCTCCGTCTCGTCATGCATGAAGGGCGACTGACGCGCGATGTCGACCGCTTCGCCGCCGGCGGGGTCGGGGCGGACCAGCGTCGGCGGCTCATGCGCCGCCCAATGGTCGCCGGGTCGGAAGCGCCAAGTGCGCAGCCACTCGAAGGCGGGGTTCTGCGCGTAGTTCCGCCGCGTGCTGATGACCTTGTCCGGCCCGACGAAGTACCAGCACCAGTAATAGGCGGCGCCGCGCTCGGGCTCGGCGAGAAAGAGCCGGCGCATCTCAACGATCTGGTCGACGGTCCAGAGTTCGTCATTGTCGATCTGCCAGAGCAGGCATTCCTCGGCAATGTTGGGCAGCGGCGCGTTCACCATCTCCTTCTTGCCGTCCCAGAATTCGCCGGGCGGCTTGCGGTAGATCGTGACCTGGCCGGGAAAGCGGCGCGCGAGGTCGTCGAGGTATTCGCTGGTGCCGTCATTGCTGCGGCCTTCGCGATGGACCGAATCGAGCACTCGGCCGCCGGCGGCGACGGACCAAGCCGTATCGTGGCGCAACGCAGCCACGCCTTCCACCACATGCCAGTGCCAGCGGAACGGCAGTTGCGCCAGCATGGCCTCGTGATACCGGATGAACGGCTCGCCGTTCAGCACGATGGTGAAGAAGTGGATCGGCAAGCCCTCGGCGGGCACCGCGCCGGCATGAGCGCCCATCGGCGTCTCTCCGTTGCTCATCCCGGCAAGGCCGGAACCGGTGTCAGTCGGCACGGATCGATACGTCTCCCCGTCTGGTCGCGGATGGCCTAGCCGATGTCGCGCGCATGCATCTCATCGACCTGCATCTCCTGAGCCGGCGGCGCGATACGGCTGTAGGCCGGGATCCGTGTGGCCTGCAGGCGCCGCCGCCACCGCGCATAGTTGTGACGGAACTTCCCGGAAGGATGCGACAGAGTCCAGTTGTCCTTGGAGGTCGACCGCCAGTGCCAGGTCGCCGTGGCGCCGGGCACGAAGCGGAACGGCGTCCGGCCCGCGGCGAGCGTCAGGAAGAACACGTCCTCCGCCCAGTCGATCGCGGGGTCGCGGAGCATATCCTCGTCCAGCACGGAACGGCGGCAGATCCAGGCATTGTGGCCGATGACGTTCCTCGTCGGCGAGAAATCGACGAACCGCTCCTCCTCGATCGCGAAGAGTTCGCGCTGCTCGGGGATCGTCTCGCCCCGCGGCCCGTTGAACTGGGGCCCGTCGACATAATGCCCCTCCTCCTCCTCGATCCGGATGAGCCCGCAATAGGCAAAGCCGGACTCGGGATGCCTCTCCAGCGCCTCGAGGAGCAGCGCCACGTGATTCGGGAAGAGGGTGTCGTCGTCGTCGAGGAAGGCGAGGTAGTCCGCGCGCACGGCATGCAGCCCGGCCCACCAGCAGGTCGCCCGGTTGCCGAGATTGGGCACGATCACGCGGTTGATCCAGGCGAAGCGGTCGCTGTACTGCGCCAGCAGATCATCCAGCCCCTCGACCGGATGGAACTGCACGATGGTGATGGCGATCGAGGGATGGGTCTGCGCCGCCAGGCTCTCGAGTGCCCGGGTGATCATCGCCGTGGGGCGCGACCCGACCCGGATGACGTATTCGACCGTCGGGGCCTGCGGCGCCTCCGCCCTGCGGACCGGGACCATCAGCCGGCGCTCGCGCACGCGGTCGACGAAGTCGGGAAGCGGGCGCAGCATGCCTTCCAGGGTGAAGCTCTCGCGGAAGATCGCGTTCGATTGCCGCGCAAGCCGCGTCGCCACGTCGCGGTGCCGCGCCGCCCAGTCCACATGGGCGACGATCTGCTCGACCAGCAGCGGCGCCGGCAGGGAAGCATCCACATAGAGCGCGCTGTCGCGGAACCAGTGGCGCGGGAAACCGAAATCGTCGGTGATGATCAGCGCACCGGCGGCAGCGGCCTCGAACAGCCGCATCGAGGGGGTGTCGGCATCCCGGTGCATGGCCTTGTGCAGGCACAGGGCAATGCCGGCCTGCCGCAGCGCGTCGATCACCGAGGTGCCGTCAAAGGGCAGCAGGCCGCGATAGCTTTCCCCACGATCGTGCCAGGCGGCGCTCGGGCCATAGATATGCAGCGGCACCCGGCCGTCGAGGCCGCTGAAGACCGCCCCGTGCCGCGACCCGTCCCAATGCGTGCCGGCATACATGACGGCAGGCTGCGCCGGATAGGCGCCGGCCGGCCCGCAATCATGCGTCGAAGGCAGCATCAGCCGGTCATGGATGACGGCGCGCTTGCCCTGGCCCGCGCAGAAATCGTCGATCCACTCCGCCACGGAAGCGGAGCCGCAGAGGTGCCCGTCGAGGCTGAGCAACGCACGCCGGCGGATCGGGTCGTCGGCGAAGAAGGCCGGCGGGCTCCAGTTCAGCCCGATGGTCGGGAATTCGGTCAGTTTGGGCGAGTATTCATGCGTCACGAGGACGCAGTCGGGGCGGCAGGCCAGGATGTCATCGGAGGTGACGACCTCGACGACGTCGAAGCCGACGCGATCAGCGGCGATCAGGAAGCGCTTCGACCATTCGGCCTCGGCGATCTCCGGGTGGTTGGGCAGCGAGTTCTGCAGGGCGATCCGCACGTCCGGTCTGCTCCGTCGTCAGGCGTCGCGGCGCACGAAGACGCCGTCGGCCTGCAGCAGTTCGCCGGTGCGCGGGTCCTCGAATTCCGGGCCGAGCGCAACGCAGCGATAGCCGAGTTCCGAGAAGATACGGCACATGTCCGTCATCACCGGACCGCCGCCATACAGCGGCTGCAGCGACATCTCGCAGAGAATGACTTTCACCGCATGCCGCCAGCGCGACAGGCCGGCAAGCACCTGGGCCTCGTAGCCCTGCGTGTCGATCTTGAGCCCGAACTGCGTGGTCGGGTCCGAGAAGCTGCCGTCGATGATCGCATCGAGCGGCACGATCGGGCAGGTCTCGACACCTTCATAGGCGGAATGCGGTGCGGCGTCGCGATGGCGGTCGAGCATGGGGAGCAGCGAGGAGCTGGCGGAATTGCCCGCGATATTGATGGTCGCGACGCCGGCTTCGGCCCCGACCGCGCAGCGTTCCGCCACGGTCCAGAGCGGGTCGGCCGAAGCGGCCTGGCGCAACGCCGCATGCGCGCTGCTCAGCGGTTCGAAGCTCATGATCTGGCCGTGGAAGCCGCTGCGCCGCAGGCCCGTCGCGAATTGCCCCGCATTCGCCCCCACATCGAGCACCACATCGACGGCGAAGTTGCGGCATTCGTCGAGGAAGCGGCGGCTCGTATACTCGATGAAGCCTTCGTAGGACGACGCGCCATGCGCGACCGCCGGCGGCGCGGAGTGGGCGGGCGCAGGACCAGGCGGCGCCGCGATCTCCATCAGCCCGGGCGGTAGTGCCAGGGCGCGGGCCGCGGCGACATCCGGCGCCTGATCCCAGGACATGCGCCTGGCCACGCCAAGACGATGCCCGAACCGCCGCCAGCGCGACCGGCGCAGTTCGTCGGCGAAGCCCACCAGGCGATCATACTCGTCGTGCAGGGCCGCGAGCTGGCGGCTGCGTTCGCCGCCGGCCTCGGCATCCGCGGACCGCGCGGCGCCTTCGGTTATGAGGTCCTGGCCTTCCCAGGGCAGGCGCTTCGCAACCCCAAGCCTGAGCCCCAGGCGTCGCCACCGGGACGCTCCGGCAGCGAGCCTCAGTTCCTCCCGCAAGCGATCGACGGCGCGGCGAAGGTCATCGACGACATGCTGCGCCGGCTGCGGGGCGGCCGGCGCCGGTGCGCTCACCGCCGCCTCATAGCCCTTGCGGATCGACTCCAGACGATCCTCGGCCAGGGTCTGGGCGGCGCCCAGCGCCCGGCGCAGGCGCAGCAGCTCGCGCGCCTGAAGGTCCACGACGCGCCGCAGGCCCGCGGCATCCTCCGCCGCAGTCACAATGGGAATTTCCGCACGCAGCGACAGCGCGGGCGCCACGCCACCGTTCCCGCCGCCCGCACCATGAAGACCACCCGTGACAGGTCCGGTGAAATCCGTCACTTCACCAGAATTGATCGGCATCATGCTCTACGGGACCTTACAGGGGGAGCGCGACATAGCTTCCGGCTTACACGAGGGCAAGGGTCGAATATTCATTCATGCAATGCATGAATGAAAAAATACTGAAATAATATTCTTCCCTATCGGGGCATCGAGTTATAAGACGACACGTGTCGGCGAGAATGCAGAAGCACGGACCCGGCTTTCGAGTGACGTAATGGGGTGATGCCCGATGGGACGCGGCAACTGCAATCCTTCCCTGGCACCTGCGGTACCGTGACGCGTACCGGCACTTCGCGGTCCGACACCGACCGCCCGCTCATATCCGTTATCACGGTCTGCCGGAATGCAGCAGCTACGTTGCAGAACTGCATAACCAGCGTGATGGAGCAATCCTACGCCCCCATCGAGCACATTGTCATCGACGGAGCATCGACCGACGAGACCGGCGCCATCCTTGCGCGGAATGCGTCCCGATTGGCCCTTGTCGTCTCGGAACCCGATCGCGGTCTCTACGATGCGATGAACAAGGGCATCGCGCGCGCGCGTGGCGAATTCGTCTTTTTCCTGAACGCCGATGACACTTTCGCGAGTCGCGATGCTCTCCGCGACGCCATGGCCGAAATTGCACGGCAGCCGGAGGCCGACGTCTACTATGGCGCGCTGGAGATCCGCAGCGCACAGGGGCGTATGGTCCATGTCCCCCCGCCGCCCGACCAGGCGGAGGAGGAGATGGTGCTCGGCTGCCTGCCGCATCAGGCGACGCTGGCGCGGCGCGCGGTCTTCGATCGGACCGGCCCCTTCGACCTGCGCTGGCGCCGGCACGCCGACTACGACTGGTGGCTGAAGGTGATGGCGGACCCCGCCCTGCGCCTGGCGCAGATCGACACCGTGATCGGGTCCTTCGCCATGGGTGGGGCCTCCTCCGATCTCGCCAAGGGGCAGCCCGAGGTCTTCGCCATCCAGAATGCCTCGCCGATCTATCGGTCGGAGGCATGGGACAGGCGGCGAATCGACCTGTTCCAGAAGGCCTGGCTGGAGGCTCGGATCGAAGCCTCGCGCCTGCGTGAGGAGCTGGCGGCACCCCGCGGCGCGCTGCCCGCGTCCGGGCGCTCCCTGCGCCAGTGGCTCGTGCAAAACCTGCCAAGGCCCGTGCTGAACCTGCTGCTGCGCATCAAGCGGCGCCTGGCCGGCCGGAACGCTTCCGGCGGCTGATCGCCGGCCGATTCCATGTCGCAGCCGGCCCGGATGCTGCCCGCCGCCGCTTCGCCCGCAGCCCCTTCCGGAGCCAGGGCCTCGCGCCCCTTCCGATGCCGCCGTGCCAGGGCTATAGACGCCGGCTCGGTTCGGCGCGCGGATGCGGCCATCCCCAGGAAGGATACTCATGCCTGAACACCGCAAGGTCGCCCTCGTCACCGGCATCACCGGCCAGGACGGCTCCTACCTCGCCGAGTTGCTGCTGGCGAAGGGGTATGAGGTGCATGGCATCAAGCGCCGTTCCTCCTCCTTCAACACGGGGCGGATCGACCATTTGTATCACGACCGCCATGTGCCGGGCGCATCCTTCCGCCTGCACCATGGCGACCTGACGGACGCGACCAACCTGATCCGCATCCTGGCGCAGGTGAAGCCGACCGAAATCTACAATCTCGGCGCCCAGTCCCATGTCGCCGTATCCTTCGAGACGCCGGAATACACCGCCAATTCCGATGCGCTCGGCACGTTGCGCCTGCTCGAGGCCGTCCGCATCCTCGGCATGGAAAAGACCGCGCGCTTCTACCAGGCCTCGACCTCGGAACTGTACGGCAAGGTCCAGGCCGTGCCGCAGGACGAGACGACGCCCTTCTACCCGCGCAGCCCTTATGCCGCGGCGAAGCTCTATGCCTACTGGATCGTGGTGAACTATCGCGAGGCCTATGGCCTGCACGCCTCGAACGGCATCCTGTTCAACCATGAGAGCCCGCGCCGCGGCGAGACCTTCGTCACCCGCAAGATCACCCGCGCGGTGGCGGCGATCAGCCTCGGCAAGCAGGACACGCTCTACCTCGGCAACCTCGATGCGCGGCGCGACTGGGGCCATGCGCGCGACTATGTCGAGGGGATGTGGCGCATCCTCCAGCAGGAGACCTCGGACGACTATGTGCTCGCCACCGGCGAGACATACACCGTCCGCCACTTCTGCGACCTTGCCTTCGCCGAAGCCGGCATTGCGATCGACTGGCAGGGCGAAGGCGTGAACGAGACCGGCACCTGCAAGAAGACCGGCAAGGTTGTGGTGCGCGTTGACCCTGCCTATTTCCGCCCCACCGAGGTCGACCTGCTGATCGGCAACCCCGACAAGGCGAAGCGTGTCCTCGGCTGGTCGCATACGGTCACGCTGCCCGAACTCGCCTCGGAGATGGTGGCGGCCGACATCGCGGAGTTGAAGGCCAATGCCTGACGTGCCGGCGCCTGCCGTGCTGCCCGAGATCTTCCCCCTGCGCGGCAAGCGCGTCTATGTCGCGGGCCATCGCGGCATGGTGGGGGCGGCCTGCGCGCGGCGCCTGGCGCAGGAGGGCGCGGAAGTCATCACCTCGGACCGCACGAGCGTCGATCTGCGCCGCCAGGCGGATGTCGAGGCCTTCATGGCCCGCGAGAAGCCCGACGCCATGATCGTCGCCGCCGCCAAGGTCGGCGGCATCCTGGCGAACGACACCTATCCGGCGGACTTCCTCTACGACAACCTAATGATTGAGGCGAACCTCATCGAGGCCGCCCATCGCTGTGACGTCAACCGCGCGCTGTTCCTCGGCTCCTCCTGCATCTACCCGCGCGAGGCGCCGAACCCGATCAACGAGGATGCCCTGCTGACCGGCCCGCTCGAGAAGACCAACGAGTGGTACGCCATTGCCAAGATCGCCGGCATCAAGCTGTGCCAGGCCTATCGTCGCCAGCACGGGCGCGACTACATCTCGGCCATGCCCTGCAACCTCTACGGGCCCGGCGACTATTTCCATCCCACGCGCAGCCACGTCATCCCCGCCCTGCTGCAGCGCTTCCACGACGCCGCGCAGAACAAGGTGCCGACGGTCACCTGCTGGGGGTCTGGCACGCCGCGGCGCGAATTCATGCATGTCGACGATGTGGCGGAGGCC
This sequence comes from Roseomonas alba, assembly GCF_019430885.1. Classification (GTDB taxonomy): domain Bacteria; phylum Pseudomonadota; class Alphaproteobacteria; order Acetobacterales; family Acetobacteraceae; genus Neoroseomonas; species Neoroseomonas alba. The sequence continues at coordinate 786,671 of NZ_JAHYBZ010000002.1, forward strand.
TGCACCTTCCTCCTCGCCCGCTATTCGGGCGAGAGCCATCTCAACATCGGCACCGGCAGCGACATCACGATCAAGGAACTGGCCGAGGCCATCGCGCAGGTCACCGGCTTCAAGGGCCAGATCGCCTGGGATACCTCGAAGCCGGACGGGACCATGCTGAAGCGCATGGACGTCTCGCGCATCGGTGCGCTGGGCTGGCATGCGCGTATCGGCTTCGCCGAGGGGCTCGCGGCCACCTATCGCTGGTTCCTCGCCCAGCCCAACCTGCGCACCTGACCGCGCGCGCAATGCGCGTCGCCTTCTTCGGCCTCGGCTATCATGCGAAGACGGGGTCGAGCCGTTTCCTGCTCGACCTTCTGGAACAGCATGCGACGGTGGAGGCCTTCTTCGCCGAACCGGGCGTGGCCGCGGTGCGCCGGGCCGCGCCCGGCTTCGACGAGACGCGCTACGACGCCATCGTCATCTGGCAGTTGCACGAGGCCTTCGCGCTGCTGTCGGGCCGGCATCCCAACGTCACCTTCGCGCCGATGTATGACGCGATGTGGCGCGGCGGCGCCTTCACCTGGCGGCATTCCTTCAGCGCGGCGAAGATCCTGTGCTTCTCCTGGGCGCTCGCCGCCGAGGTGACGCCGCGCGCGCCGGTGCTGACGCGGATGCAGTATTTCCCGGAGGCCGATCCGGCGCCGGTCACGGATTTCGACACGCTGCGCGGCTTCCTCTGGTATCGCCGCCGCGACATCCCGCCCGAGGCGGTCTTCGCCCAGACCGCTGGCACGACCTTCGCAAGCCTTGCCATCCACGACGCGCCCGACCCGGGGCACGCGGCGCCCTTTCCCAAGGCCGCGCCGGCGCACGTCGGCAAGCTGATCCGCAGCACCTGGTCCGAGGATGGCGGCGCCTTTCGCGAGGCCCTGGCGGGTGCGAACGTCTTTTTCGCGCCGCGGCCGCTCGAAGGCATCGGCATGGCATTCCTGGAAGCCATGGCACGGGGGCTGTGTGTCGTCGCGCCGGATGCGCCGACGATGAACGAGTATGTGTCGCACGGTGCCAATGGACTGCTTTACGCGCCGGGGCGGCGGGCGCCGCTCGACTTCGATGATGCGCGAGGCATCGGCGCGCGGGCGCGCGACGGCATCATCCGCGGCCGCGCACAATGGGAAGCGGGGATTCCGGCGCTGCTCGACTTCCTCGCGACGCCGCATGCAGCGCTCGCCGCGCGCGGCGCGAGCATCCCGACACGCTGGGCATTGCCGGCCGAATGGCACATCCGCAGCGGTGACGGCGTGCAGCAGGATTCCGCGGCGCTGCGCCGCGTCATCGCCGCGGCCCCCTCCGATGCTCTGATCGTCCGCGGCCATCATGTCGCCCGCGAGCCCGAGGGCGGCGAGACGCTGCATCGCATCGGCACCATCGATGCGGCTTGGGCGCGCCTGCTCACCGGCGATGTGGGGCCGAAGGGGCCGCGCGGCCTCGGCGTGCCGGAAGCGACGCTGATCCATGACAACCTGCTGCGCCGCTACGGCATTGCGGCGCCGCAGACCGCGCAGACGCTCTGCAGCCTGCTGCTGCGCGCGCGGAAAGACGGCGTCGCGATCCATGACGCGGATGAGGTCCTCGCCTGCCGTCCCCTGCCCGAGGATTGGCCGACTCAGCGCCGCGCCTGGTATCAGCTCGTCGCGGCCGAGGCCGGCGCCTCGGCCGCCGCGACCGTGCTGGAGGCGCTGGACGATGCCGCTGCCGCGGCGCGGGCCCGTCGGCGTGCGGCTGCCCCGGCCCGCGCGGCGATCCGGCTGATCGGGCTGTGCGACCGGATCGCGCCAGCCTTCGGGCGGGCGGTGGAATCGCTGCTCCTGGGTGGTGCGGTGCGGCGGCTGCGCGCAGTGCTGCGACGATGACGGCGCCGCGCTTTTCCATCGTGACACCCTGCCTGAACCGCGCCGCGACCATCGGCGCGGCGATCGACAGCGTGCTGGCGCAGGGACATGATTCCGTCGAGCACATCATCGTCGACGGGGGATCGACGGACGGCACGGCGGCGGTGCTGGCGCGCTACCCGCATCTCATCGTGATCCGCGAGAAGGACCGCAACCTCTACGACGCGATCAACAAGGGGCTTCGCGTGGTGCGCGGCGGGATCGTCGGGCTGCTGAACAGCGACGACCTCTACGCCCGCGGCGCCTTCGCCGCCGCCGAGGCCGCCTTCGCCGATCCGGCGAGCGACATGGCCCTCGGCGCCGCCGAGTTCTTCACCGAACAGGATGGCCGCGAGGTGACGACCGCGCGGCTGGCCGGCGCGGCCGTGGCGCTCAGCGAGGCGAATGTGATCGGCGGGATCACCGCGATGAACGCTGCCTTCTACCGCCGCGCGCTGATCGAGCGGCTCGGCGGCTTCGACGATCGCTTTCCGCTCTCGGCGGACAAGGATTTCTGGATGCGGCTGGTGCTGCTCGCCCCGCGCGTCGCGGCGATGGACGCGACCGTGATCCGCTACCGCTCCCACCCCGGATCGCTGACCTTCGCCGCCGGGGATCTGCGCGACAAGCTGTCGCGGCACCTGCTGGAGACGGCGCGGACGCGCGTTGCGGAACTGCCTGCGGGTTCGGCCGACCGCGCGGCCTATCGACGCTGGCATGGCTGGGCGACCGGCTATCGCGTCCTGGTCCAGGCGCGGCAGGGGCGGATCGGGGCGGCGCTGGCCTCGGCCGGGGCTGGATTCGCGGCGGATCCGCTGTGGCTGGCGCGCTTCCTGGCCTTCCTGCCCGGCCATTGGCTGGGCCGGGCGGGCCGGCGCGGCGCGGTCTAGAGCATTTTCGATCAAGCGGCAGCCGCCTGCCACCGCCCCCGTCCGCTGACGGCGGTATCCCGGGTGGGCGGGACAGCGCGCCGGGGCTCCTCGGCGTGAGCGGAAATTGCCCTCGAAGCTGCCGTTTTCGTTCCGTAGATCCGATGGCACAATCATGATCCGACGGGGCGGAGCCCACACAGCATGACCCTTCTGATTACCGGCGGCCTCGGTTTCATCGGTTCCGCCGTGGTGCGGCGGCTGCTGTCCACGACGGACGAGGTCGTGGTGAATGTGGACCGCCGGACCTATGCGGCGAGCCCGGAGAGCCTCGGCACCTGGCTGCATGACCGGCGGCACATCCTCATCGAGGCGGATATCTGCGACCTCGCCGCCATGCGTGACGCCTTCGCGACGCATCGTCCCGCGCGGGTGATGCACCTCGCCGCCGAATCCCACGTGGATCGTTCGATCGACGGCCCGGCCGAGTTCATCCGCACCAACGTCGTCGGCACCCAGATGCTGCTGGAAGCCGCGCGGGAATACTGGGCCGCGCTGGATGGTGCGGCGAAGGACGCCTTCCGCTTCCACCACGTCTCGACCGACGAGGTCTTCGGCTCCCTCGAAAGCTGCGACGATCCGCCCTTCGACGAGCACACGCGCTACGATCCGCGCAGCCCCTACTCGGCGTCAAAGGCCGCCTCCGACCACCTGGTGCGCGCCTGGCAGCACACTTACGGGATGCCCAACTTCGTCTCCAACACGACGAACAACTACGGGCCGTGGCAGTTCCCCGAGAAGCTGATCCCGCTGGTGACGTTGAACGCGCTGGAAGGGCGTCCCCTGCCCGTCTATGGCGACGGTTCGAACATCCGCGACTGGATCCATGTCGAGGACCATGCCGAGGCGCTGTGCCTCGCGCTGTTTCGCGGGCAGCCCGGGGCGACCTATTGCCTCGGGCCACGGCAGGAACGCTCGAACCTCGAGGTGGTCCGCGCGATCTGCACGACGCTCGACCGGCTGCGGCCCGATCCGGCCGGCCCGCGGGAGCGACTGATCACCTTCGTGCGCGACCGGCCGGGGCATGATTTCCGCTACGCGATGGACCCTTCGGGGGCGGAGGCCGCGTTGGGCTGGCGCGCGAAGCATGATTTCGAATCCGGGCTGGCCCAGACCATCGCCTGGTATCTCGACAACGAGGCTTGGTGGCGGCCCATCCGCGACAAGCGCTACGCGGGGCAGCGCCTCGGCGGGGTCATCCCGTGAGCGCGGCGACGGATCACCTTCGGTCCGATGCCTCGCATCAGGCGGGGCGCGCACGGCACGACGGGACCATCAGTCGCCGCCACCACAACAGCGCAGGGCGCGAAGGCAACCCGGCCCGATGGCCGGCGCCCGCCGTCTGAGGGACAGACATGATGAAGGGTATTCTTCTTGCCGGCGGGTCCGGTACGCGACTGCATCCGATGACACTGGCCGCGTCCAAGCAGTTGCTGCCGGTCTACGACAAGCCGATGGTCTACTATCCGCTGGGCACGTTGATGCTCGCCGGCATCCGCGACATCCTGCTGATCTCCACGCCCGCCGACCTGCCATCCTTCCGGCGGCTGCTCGGTGACGGCAGTCAGTTCGGCATCTCGCTGACCTATGCCGAGCAGCCGAAGCCCGAAGGCATCGCCCAGGCCTTCACCATCGGCGCGGACTGGATCGGCGGGGAGCCCTGCGCCCTCGCCCTTGGCGACAACATCATCTACGGCGACGGCCTGCCGGCGCAGTTGCAATCCGCCGCTGCGCGCACGCTGGCCGGCGAATCCACCATCTTCGGCTATCGCGTCGCCGATCCCGAACGCTATGGCGTCGCCGAATTCGATGCGACCGGCCGCGTGCTCTCGATCGAGGAAAAGCCAGCCCATCCGAAATCGGACTGGGCGGTGATTGGCCTGTATTTCTACGATTCCCGGGTCACGCAGATCGCCCGCAACCTCATGCCGTCGGCGCGCGGCGAACTGGAGATCACCGATCTCAACAAGGTCTATCTGGCCGCCGGCGCGCTGCACGCCGAGCAGCTCGGACGCGGCTGCGCCTGGCTCGATGCTGGCACGCCGGCCTCACTGCTTCAGGCGGCGCTGTTCGTCCAGACGGTGCAGGAACGCCAGGGTCTCCAGATCGGCTGCCCCGAGGAGATCGCGTACCGCATGGGCTTCATCGACGCCGTAGCACTACGCAGCCGCGCCGATTCACTCGGCAAGACGGCCTATGGCGCCTATCTGCGCGACCTCGCCGCAGGCAAGCTGGCATGACCGCGGCGGCCTGCGCCATTCCCGATGTTCTGCTGATCGAACCGGTCCGCCACGGCGATGCGCGCGGTTTCTTCAGCGAGGTCTGGTCGCGGCGGGCTCTCGCCGGGCATGGGCTCGACATCGACTTCGTGCAGGACAACCACGCCTTCTCGGCGACGGCAGGCGTGCTGCGCGGGCTGCATTTCCAGCGCCCGCCCTCGGCCCAAGGCAAGCTGGTCCGCGTCGCGCGTGGGGCGATCCTCGACATCGCGGTTGATATCCGGGAGGGCTCGCCGAGCTACGGCCAGCATGTCGCCGAGGTGCTGAGCGCGGCGAACTGGCGCCAACTCTGGGTGCCGCGCGGCTTCGCGCATGGCTATGTGACGCTCGAGCCCGACACCGAGGTGCTCTACAAGACCGACGCCTATTACGACCGCGACGCCGATGCCGGCATTGCCTGGGACGACCCGGCTCTGGGCATTGACTGGGGGATTGCGGCGCCGATCCTGTCGGACAAGGACCGCAACGCCGAGCGGCTGGCCGATATTCCTCCGCCCTTCCCGAAGGGATCGTGGTGATGCGCAGAATCCTGGTCACCGGCCGTGGCGGGCAGCTCGCCACCGCGCTTGCCGACGCCCTGCCGGCCCAGGGCTTCGAGGCCATTCTGGTCGGCCAGCCGGATTTCGAGTTCGACGATCCCGCGACCGTCGCGGCCGCCTTTGCCGCGGCCGCGCCCGAGGCCGTGGTGAATTGCGCCGCCTGGACCGCCGTCGACGCGGCCGAGGACCATGAGCCCGCGGCCTTCCGCGCCAATGCGCTGGGCCCGGCGATGGTCGCGGCACATTGCGCTGCGCGCGGCATTCCGCTGATCCAGATCTCGACGGACTATGTCTATGACGGGCGCAAGGGCGTGCCCTATGTCGAGACCGACGCGCCCAATCCGCTGGGGGCCTACGGGCGCACCAAACTTGCGGGAGAATGGGCGGCGCTGGCGGGCAGTCCACAGACGCTGGTGCTGCGCACCGCCTGGGTCTTCGCGCCGATGGGCAACAATTTCGTGCGCACCATGCTGCGCCTCGGCGCCGAACGGGCCGAATTGCGCATTGTGGCTGACCAGCAGGGCAGCCCGACGGCCGCGCCGGACCTCGCCGACGCCATCGCCGCCATCCTCGTCCGCATCCGCGACGTCGGGTGGCAGGCGCAATATCGCGGCGTGTTCCACGCGACCGGGACGGGCTTCACCAATTGGCACGCCTTCGCCACGGCGATCTTCGCGGCCTCGGGTCGGCCGGCGCCGTTGCTGCACGCCATCACGACCGCCGACTACCCGACCAAGGCCATCCGGCCCGCCGATGGCCGGATGGACGGCACCAGGCTGCGCGAGACCTTCGGCGTCCAATTGCCTCCTTGGCAAGCCGGGCTCGAACGCGTCATGCTGGCGATCAAGAATGAGTGAGGCGGGTCAGGGGCAATCCATGCCGGGCTCTGTGCGACCGGAAACGGCGCGCTACCGCGCGCTGCTGGTGGGTGTGCTGCTGGCGCTGCCCGGCGTGACGCAGGCCGGCGCCGCCTCCTGCCCCCAGCTCTCCTCCTTGCCTATCGAATCGCCCGCCCTGATCGAGGCATCGCGCCAGGGCTCTCACGCGCTCCGCATCGTCGCCTTCGGTTCGTCCTCCACCGCCGGCTCGGGCGCGAGCGACACGGACCATGCCTATCCCGCCCTGCTGCAGGCCCGGCTGCGCGCCGCCCTCGGGCCGGGCGTCACGGTGATGAACCAAGGTGTCGGCGGGGAGGACGCCGACAACATGCTCGCCCGCCTCGACCGGGACGTGATCGCCGAGCATCCGCAGATCGTGATCTGGCAGGTCGGCGCCAACGCCGCGATGCGCCGGATGGATCCCGTCCGCTTCGCCGGCTTCGTGCGCGAGGGCGTGGCGCGGCTGCGCCAGGCCGGCATCGAGGTGGTGCTGATGGACAACCAGCGCGCGCCCCGGATCGCCGCCTTCCCGAACCATGAGCGCTTCGATGCCGCGCTGGCGGAGATCGCGGCTTCCACGCCCGGCGTCACGCTATTCTCCCGCGGCCGGATGATGGACCGATGGGCCGCCGCCGGCGTCCCCGGAGAAGCCCTGCTGGGCCAGGACGGCCTGCATCACAACGACCGCGGCTATGCCTGCCTTGCCGATGCCCTGGCCGACGCCCTGCTGAACAGCCTGCCGACCGGCCTGGCCCATGCGCGTTGAACCCGGTAGCGGAACTGTCGCGGGACAAGATGATCGTTAGTGCAGCGGCTGCATATCGCAGTTGCGCACCAGCATCGTTGGTCTGGCGGGTCGATGGTTGTAAGAGATTCCTGTTACGCATGCGTGATCACGATGTCGCGATCACTGCGACATCCGGGAGCCCATGATGCTCGAAGGCCTGACGGCCGCCGTTTCCCATGCCCTGCCGCTGCACGCCGTGCGTCCCGAAGGCCTCGCTCGTCTGCTCGACGGGATGCCGTCGTCGGCGGCGGCGTTCCTGCGCGGCTGCGGCTTCACGGCGCGGGCCGGCGAGCACGCACTGCTGCCAGGCCCGGACGGGCTGGCGGGCGCAGTGGTCGGGCTGGGACAGGACCAGGGCCCCTGGGCCTATGGCGGCCTGTCGCGTGCCCTGCCCGCGGGCAGCGCCTGGCGGCTGCTGCCGGGTGACGGCGACGCTGCACAGGCGACACTCGGCTGGGCGCTCGGCGCCTATCGCCCGCGCCGGCACAAATCCGTCAATGGCGCCCCGGCGCTGCTGGAAGTGCCGGCCGGGACCGAATCCGCGGTCGCCATGGCGGAGGCCATTTGCGCGGCACGCGACCTGATCAATGCCCCGGCCGCCGATCTCGGCCCGGTCGAACTCGGCGAGGCCGTCGCCACGCTCGCCGCCCGCCATGGCGCGACCAGCGAGATCATCGCCGGCGACGCGCTGGCCCAGGGCTTTCCCGCCATCGCGGCGGTCGGCGGCGGCAGCCCGCGCCCGCCGCGCGTGGCCATGCTGCGCTGGACCGGTGCCGAGGATGGCCCGCTGATCGCGCTATGCGGCAAGGGGGTCTGCTTCGATACCGGCGGGCTCGATCTGAAGCCGCCTTCGGGCATGTTGCGCATGAAGAAGGACATGGGCGGTGCGGCGATCGCGCTGGCCGTGGCCGACGCGGTCATGCGCAGCGCCCTGCCCGTCCGCCTGCTGCTCCTGATCGGCGCCGTGGAGAATTCCATTTCGGGGACGGCCATGCGTCCCATGGATGTGCTCCCCACCCGCAAGGGGCTGAAGGTCGAGATCGGCAACACAGATGCTGAAGGCCGACTCGTTCTGTGTGACCTGCTGACCTATGCCGCTGAGCAATCCCCGACCGCCATCATCGACGTTGCGACCCTTACCGGCGCGGCGCGGGTTGCGCTTGGCCCGGATCTGCCGGCCCTGTTCAGCAACGACGACTCGTTGGCCGAGGCCTTGCTCGCCGCAGGGGTCGCAATGCACGATCCGATATGGCGCCTGCCGCTCCATGACGGTTACGATTCGTGGCTCGACACCCCATTTGCCGATCTGTGCAACGTGGCACAGAAGCCCATGGCGGGGGCAGTCGTGGCGGCGCTGTTTCTTCGCCGCTTCGTTCCGCCGGGCACTGGCTGGGCTCACCTCGATGTGTACGCATGGAACGACAGCACGCGCCCAGGCCGCCCGGAAGGTGGCGAGGCGCAATGCACCCGGGCCATACACGCAATGATTGCGAAGATGGCTCAAAATCACCACCTTGCGGCGAGAGCTTGAGAATGCTCGCCGCGCTTCGTGCCAGACCAGGCACCCGTTGGGCGCTGCGGCGCCCCAAGCATTCGTAAGGAAGATCCCATGACTCTCCATGGCAACCCCGAACAGCACATTGGAATCCTTCGGGAGACCATCGTCGCGCTGGTGCGTAGCGACGGGCCGGACCTGTCGGCCCGCCAGCTCGCCGTGCTGCTCACGGTCTATCTCGGGGAAGGCCCGCACACGGTGCGTGGCTTGGCTGCAGACCTGAACGTCTCCAAGCCCGCCATCACCCGTGCGCTGGACCGCCTCGGCGAACTCGACCTGGCGCGGCGCAAGGTGGACCCGGCGGATCGCCGCTCGGTGCTCGTGCAGCGCACCCCGAAGGGCAGCAGCTTCCTGCAGGACCTGCAGCGCATCATGACCGAGGCCGCCAAGGCGGCCGGCGAGACTAAGATCCTCCCGGCTGCGGCGGAAGCGCCGGCCCTGCGGGCGGTCTGAGGGCGCGACTGGCGGTCGTCGGAGGGGCCCTGCCTCTCCCACTTCCCCCCTGCCCGGGTTCCCATCGGCGTTGCAGGGCAACGCCAATGGGGCCCTGGATGCTGGGCATCCAGGACCGCAGTCTTCTCGCGTCGGGCATGACGCCCATGCTACCGCCCGCGGCGCGTCTCCTGCGCCATGGTGCGTTTCGGCGCTGTCCCGTCAGCCGCGCACGGTGCCAGGTTGAGGTTTGCGGAGGCCTTTCGGCCTTTGCTGGGGTGAGCCTGAGAGGGGCAAAGCCCCTCTCGGTTCCACAACGCAAGAATAAGTGACGGCTGCGCTCAATAGCCAGCCGAGAAATCCACCAGGTTGATCAGCGGCTCGCCCGCTCGTGCGCGGTGGATATTCTCCACCACCTGCGGGGCGGCACTCGACGGGATGGTGATGCTTGCGGCGTGCGGCGTCAGGATCACCTTTGGGTGCGTCCAGAAGGGGCTGTCGGCCGGCAGGGGCTCCGGTTCGAAGACATCGAGCGCCGCCCCGGCGATCTGGCCCGAGTCGAGCGCCCGCAGCATGTCCTCGGCGACCATGTGGCCGCCGCGCGCGGCATTCAGCACATAGGCGCCGCGCGGCAGGGACCACAGCAGATCCTTGTTGAGGATGCCGCGCGTCTCCGGCGTCAGCGGCAGCAGACAGACCAGGATGTCGGTCTGCTTGAGCATCTCCGCGAGGCCCGCGCCGCTGTAGCAGGTGATGCCCTCGACCGTCTTCGGCCGGCGCGACCAGCCGGAGACCGGGAACCCCAGCGCGGCGAGCTTGCGCGCCGCATCGGTGCCGAGTTCGCCCAGGCCGATGATGCCGATCCGCCGCTCGGAGGTGTCGGGTGCGGACAGTTCCTCCCACACCTTCCGGGCCTGCTGGTCCCGGTATTCCGGGTCCTGCCGGTGGAAGCGCAGCACGTTCAGCAGCACCCATTCACTCATGCCCTGAGTGAGGCGCGTATCCACCAGCCGCGCGACCGGCACGCCCGGCGGCGGCCCGGGCGGGCGGAACAGATGATCCACCCCCGCGCCCATGGACACGATCAGCTTCAGGTTCGGGTAGCGGCGCAGTTCCATCATGTCATGCGCCGTCCAGACCACCGCGGCCTCGATATCGGCGGGGTCGCCGGCATCGGGAAACAGGCGAATCTCAAGCGACGGATCGACGGCGAGCAGCGCCGCCTTCCAGTCCTGCATGGTGTGTGCCTTGGTCGAAAGCAGGACGGCCATCACTCTTGCCCCTTCAGTGCAGCATCGATGGTGGTGACGAAATTGCGCCAGGAATCGCGCTGGGTCGCGGCGCGCTCGGTCCCGTCGGCCATTTTCGCGTAGAGCGACAGCACGCCCTGGGCCCACAGCGCGTCGAAGGCCGCCGGCGATTGCAAGGCGAAGGCGGCGGAGCGGTCGAAGACGCCATCCTTCACCTTCGGCATGACCTTGGTGATCCACCACCAGCAGCCGAGCAGCAGCACGATGGTGCCCGCCCAGGCCCCGCCATGCTTCGCGCCGAAGTATTCCTCGAAGGGCCAGCCACCCCATTTCAGGGCGATCACCGAGGCGCCCAGCGCGACCATCGGCGGCCAGACATTCTCCCAGGCACGATAGACCGGCGAGCCGGGCGAGTTCATCCGCCGGATGCTGATGCCGAGCTTCACATGCCCCGCATCCAGCAGCGCCTTCAGCGTGTCGAGTTCGTTCAAATCCCCGGTCCGCCCCTCTCAGACGCGGCCGGAGGGGTCAGACGCCCGCGCCGGCCTCGGCCCGCAGGTCGAATGCCGCGGCCATCAGCGCCCGGGTGTAGGCTTCCCGCGGCGCCGCGACAACATCGGCCGCGGCGCCGTCCTCGACCACCCTGCCGTCCTTCAGCACGATGATCCGGTGCGCCATGGCGCGGACCACGCGCAAATCGTGAGAGATGAACAGATAGGCGAGCCGGTGCTTCGCCTGGAGGTGGCGCAGCAGTTCCACCACCTGCGCCTGCACGGAGACATCGAGCGCGGAGGTCGGCTCGTCCAGCACCAGGAAGCGTGGCTTCAGCACCAGGGCCCGGGCGATGGCAATGCGCTGGCGCTGGCCGCCGGAGAATTCATGCGGGTAGCGCTCAGCCATCGCGGGTTGCAGGCCGACCTCTTCCAGCGCCGTCGCGACCGTCGCGGCGCGCTGCGCAGCGGTCAGGCCCGGCTCGTGGACGGCGAGGCCCTCGCCCACGATCTCGCCCACGCTCATGCGCGGGGACAGGGCGCCGAAGGGGTCCTGGAAGACGATCTGCATGCGCCGGCGCAGCGGACGCAGGGCGGCGCGGTCCAGTGCCTGGATGTCGCGGCCCTCGAAGCGGATGGCGCCCTCGCTCGTCTCCAGGCGCAGCATGGCGAGGCCGAGCGTCGTCTTGCCCGAGCCGGATTCACCGACCAGGCCGACCGTCTCGCCTTCCCGCACGCTCAGCGAGACACCGTCCACCGCGCGAACTTCCGCGACGACGCGGCGCATCAGGCCGCGGCGTATCGGGAAGCGGACCTTCACATCCTCTCCCTGCATGACCTGGGCGGCGTCATCGGCGACGGGGGCCGGCTGCCCGCGCGGTTCGGTCGCGATCAGCATGCGCGTGTAGTCGTGCTGCGGGTTCGCGAAGATCTGGGCGACATCGCCCTGTTCCACCGCCGCCCCGTCCTTCATCACCACCACGCGGTCGGCGTGCTTCTTCACGATGTTCAGGTCGTGGGTGATGAGCAGCAGCGCCATGCCGAGGTCGCGCTTCAGCGTCTCCAGCAATTCCAGGATCTGCGCCTGGATCGTCACGTCGAGCGCGGTGGTGGGTTCATCCGCGATCAGCAGCTTGGGATCGTTCGCGAGTGCCGCCGCGATCATCACGCGCTGGCGCTGGCCTCCGGAAAGCTGGTGCGGATAGGCGCCGAGGCGGTCCTCGGCCTTGGGGAAGCCAGCGCGGCGCAGCAGGTCGATCACCCGCGCGCGCAGCGCCGCGCCTGCCAGCGGCTGGTGCAGCGTCACCGCCTCGGCCACCTGGCGTTCGACGGTGTGCAGCGGGTTCAGCGAGGTCATGGGTTCCTGGAACACCATGCCCGCCACGCCGCCACGCAGGCGGCGCAGCTCGTCATTCGCGGCCGTCAGCACATCGACGCCATCGAGCGTGATGCGCCCTTCCGGATTGCCGCCCGCGCCAGGCAGCAGGCGCAGGCAGGACAGCGCCGTGACCGACTTGCCGGAGCCGGATTCACCGACCAGCGCGACGGTCTCACCCTTCTCGACCGAGAAGGACACGCCCTGCACCACCCGCTTGCCGCGGAAGGCGACGGAGAGGTTCCGCACATCGAGCAGCGCCATCAGCGGCCTCCCCCCGGCAGCTTGCGCGGATCGAAGGCATCGCGCACCGCCTCGCCCACGAAGATCAGCAGCGTCAGCATCCCGCCCAGCACGACGAAGCCCGTCATCGCGAGCCACGGCGCATTCAGGTTGTTCTTCCCCTGGTTCACCAGTTCGCCCAGCGAGGGCGACCCCGGCGGCAGGCCGAAGCCCAGGAAGTCGAGGCTCGCCAGCACCGTCACCGACCCCGACAGGATGAAGGGCAGGAAGGTCAGCGTCGCGACCATCGCATTCGGCAGGATGTGGCGGAACATCACCACCGGATCGGACACGCCCAGCGCCTTCGCCGCGCGGACATAGTCGAAGTTGCGCCCGCGCAGGAACTCCGCGCGCACCACGCCCGTCAGCCCCATCCAGGAGAACAGCAGCAGGAAGATCAGCAGCACCCAGAAGGAGGGTTCGATGATGCTGGCCAGGATGATCAGCAGGTAGAGCTGTGGCATGCCCGACCAGATCTCGATGAAGCGCTGGAAGATCAGGTCCACCCAGCCGCCATAGAAGCCCTGCACGGCGCCGGCCGCGATGCCGACGACCGAGGAGACGATGGTCAGCGAAAACCCGAACAGCACCGAGATGCGGAAGCCATAGATGACCCGCGCCAGCACATCCCGCGCCTGGTCATCCGTGCCGAGCCAGTTGCGCGCGCTGGGTGGCGAAGGAGCCGGCGTCTCCAGGTCGCGCACGACGGTCTGGTAGGAATAGGGCACCAGCGGCCAGACCATCCATCCGCCCTTGGCCGCGACTTCCTCGAGGAAGCCGCGATCGTGCCAGTCCGCCGTGGTGGGCAGGCCGTCCTCGAGGATGTCGCTCTCGGCATAGTCCACCAACACCGGGACATACCAACGGCCATCCACGCGCGCGACCAGCGGCCGGTCATTCGCGATGAACTCGGCGAAGAGGGTGAAGAAGAAGAGGAAGGCGAAGATCACCAGCGAGACATAGCCACGCTTGTTGGCGCGGAAATTCGCGAGGCGGCGACGGGTGATGGGGGTCATGGCGCGGCAGTCCCACGGTGAGGGGCTTTGCCCCTCCCCGGACCCCTAGGCCACAGGGCCTTTGGAAACCGATACCTGGCGCCGGGCGCAAAGGCCCTTTCGTGATATCGGAGGGCGCGTGGTGCACGGCACCCGGTCATGTGTTCCGGCGCGGCGCACGGATCGCGCGGCTGATGATGGCTGACGCTCTGCGCCCCGCGCCAAGTGACGGTTTCCAAAGGCCTCGGGCCTTTGGCGGGGTGAGGCTTGGAGAGGGGCAGCGCCCCTCTCCAACGCACAGCGCCGCTCATCGCCGCGCCTCGAAGTCGATGCGCGGGTCCACCAGCGTATAGGTGAAGTCCCCCACGATCTGCATGACCAGCCCCAGCAGCGTGAAGATGTAGAGCGTCGCGAACATCACCGGATAATCCCGCCGGATCGCGCTTTCGAACCCCAGCAGCCCGAGCCCGTCGAGCGAGAAGACGATCTCCGTCAGCAGCGCGCCGGTGAAGAGGATGCCGATGAAGGCGGCGGGAAACCCCGCGATGATCAGCAGCATCGCGTTGCGGAAGATGTGGCCGTAGAGGATGCGGTGCTCGGTGTTGCCCTTCGCCCGCGCGGTGACGGTGTACTGCTTGCCGATCTCATCCATAAAGGCGTTCTTGGTCAGCATGGTGAGCCCGGCAAAGCCGCCGATCACCAGGGTCAGCGTCGGCAGGATCATGTGCCAGCCATAGTCCAGCGCTCGCTGGAAGAAGGGCAGCGCATCGGCGCCTGGGCTTGCCAACCCGCGCAGCGGGAACCACTGGAAAAACGACCCGCCGGCGAAGAAGACCACCAGTAGGATCGCGAAGAGGAAGCCCGGGATCGCGTAACCCACCAGCACCACGCCCGATGTCGCGACGTCGAAGCGCGACCCGTCCCGCACCGCCTTGCGGATGCCGAGCGGGATGGAGACGATGTAGATGATCAGCGTGGACCATAGGCCGAGGCTGATCGAGACCGGCATCTTCTCGAGGATCAGGTCGACCACCGGGCGGTCGCGGAACAGCGAACGGCCGAAGTCGAACCGCAGATAGCCCGACATCATCTCGAAGAAGCGGGTGCTCGCCGGCTTGTCGAAGCCGAAGGTGCGCTCAATCTCCGCGACGATGGTGGGGTCGAGCCCCTGCGCGCCGCGATAGGACCCGACGGGGCCTTCCCCGCCGCCGCCCCCTGGCGGGCGGTTGGCGTTTCGCACTTCGCCGCCGCCTTCCCCGGTGATGCGGCCAAGCGTCGATTGGCCCTGCCCGCGCAGTTCCGCGATCATCTGTTCAACCGGCCCGCCCGGGGCGAACTGCACGACGGCGAAGTTGATGATGATGATGCCGAGCAATGTCGGCACCACCAGCAGCAGCCGGCGGATCAGATAGGCGCCCATGATGGACTAGCCGCGACGCGCTTCGGCAAGCGCGCGTTCGCGCGCCGGGTCGATCCACCAGGCGGAGGGGAAGGACAGTCCGAAGCGCGGGTTGCGGTCCGGACGGCCGAACTTGTCCCAGAAGGCGATGCGGAAATTGCGGCTGTGCCAGTGCGGGATGACGAAGTCGTGGTGCAGCAGCACGCGATCCAGCGCGCGGGTGCGCGCGATCAGCTCGTCATAGTCGGGCGCGCCGATCACCAGTTCGACCAGTTCGTCGATGGCCGGGTCGGCGATGCCGGCAACGTTCTGACTACCATTCTCCCGCGCCTTGGCGGTGGTGAAGTAGTCGCGCTGCTCATTGCCGGGCGAGAAGCCTTGCCCGATCGAATCGACCGTCATGTCGTAGTCGAAGGCATCGATGCGTACCTGGTACTGCGCAGGGTCGACAGTGCGCACGCGCGCTGTGACGCCGATGCGCTCGAGCCACTGCACATAGGGCAGCGCGACGCGCTCGAAGGTCGCTCCCTGCAGCAGGATCTCGAATTCGAAGGGCTGGCCCTGCGCGTTCACCAAGCGGCGGTCGCGCACCATCCAGCCCGCCTGGCGCATCAGCGCCAGAGCACGCCGGGCGCCCTCGCGGTTGTTGCCCGACCCGTCGGTGACCGGCAGCTTGTATTCCTCGGTGAAGACGCTGTCGGGGACGCGGCCGCGGAACCCTTCCAGGATGGCCAGTTCCCGCCCCTGCGGCAGGCCGCGCGCGGCGAAGTCGGAATTCGAGAAATACGACGCCGTGCGCGCGTAAGCCCCATAGAACAGATTCGCGTTCATCCATTCGAAGTCGAAGACCTCGATGAGCGCGCGCCGCACGCGGGCATCCTGGAACAGCGGGCGGCGCAGGTTCATGGCGAAGGACTGCATGCCCGTCGGGATCTCGTGCGGGATCTCCTCCTTCTTCACCAGGCCGCGGCGGGCGGCGGGGAAGTCGTATCCGGTGGCCCAGTCGCGCGCGACGTTCTCGGTGCGGAAATCGATCTGGCCGGCCTTAAAGGCCTCGAAGGCGACGGTGGTGTCGCGGAAGTATTCGTAACGGAGGATGTCGATATTGTTCAGCCCGCGCCGCACGCCGAGGTCCTTCGCCCAGTAATCGTCGACGCGGCGATAGACGGCGTTGCGGTTGGGTTCGAAGCGATCGAGGCGATAGGCGCCCGACCCCAGCGGCACGTCGAGCGAGGGCCGGGCGAAGTCCTTCCCCTCGAACCAATGCTTGGGCAGCACCGGCAGGTCGCCCAGGATCTGCGCGAGTTCGCGGTTGCCGGCGTCGCGGAAACGGAAGGTGACGCGACGGGGGCTCTCGGCCACCACCTCGGTCACATCGGCCCAATAGGCGCGGTAGAAGGGCCGGCCCTGGGTGCGCAGGGCGTTGAAGCTGAAGATCACGTCATCCGCCGTGATCGGCCTGCCGTCATGCCAGCGGGCGATCTCGCGCAGATTGTAGGTGACGCCCTTGCGGTCGGCGGGCAGTTCCACCGTCTCGGCGATGAGGCCGTATTCGGCGGTCGCCTCGTCCGGGTTGTTCGCCATCAGGGAATCGTAGATCAGCCCAACCCCGAGATCGGCCGTGCCGCGCAGAATGAAGGGGTTGAAGCTGTCGAAGGAGCCGAGCCGTGCGAGCACCACCTCGCCGCCCTTCGGCGCGTTCGGGTTTGCCCAGGGCCAGTTCGGGAAATCCGCCGGCAGGGCGGGCGGGGCCAGCAGGGACAGGGCATGGGTGCGCACCACCTCCCCCGGCTTGTCGCCCCCGGCCGGGACCACGGCACGGGCGCCGCGCGGCAGGGCGGGGACGGCGGCAATCGCACCGAGTGCGAGGAGGTGGCGGCGATTCATGGCCGCAAGATGCGGGTTCCGCCCCCGCGCGGCAACGTCCGTGCGCTTACCGATCGGTGAGGAGGCGGACGGCCTCGTCCAGCATGGCCGGGTCGCCGACGGCGAGGATGCGGCCATCGGCCTCTGGCGTCAGGGTTTCGCCCTTCCAGCCGGTGACGCGGCCGCCCGCGCCCTCGATGACGGGGACCAGCGCCGCCCAGTCCCAGATCTTCATGGTGCTTTCGGCGACGATATCGACCAGGCCCAGCGCCACCAGCCCGTAGGCATAGCAATCCCCGCCCCAGGTCACGCGGCGGGCGGCGGCGCGCAGGCGCTCGAAGCCGGGCCTGTCCTCGGGGGTAAACATGTCCGGGCTGGTGCAGGAGAGCTCGGCCTCGGCGACGGTCGCGCAAGGCCGGCAGGCGGCGGTGCCGGCGGGGCCGCGGAAGCGGGTCTTGCGGCCCTTCACGCCGACCCAGCGTTCGCCAGTGACCGGCTGGTCGATGATGCCCAGGACGGGTTCGCCGCGATGCAGCAGACCGATCAGGCTGCCGAAGAGTGGCCGCCCGGTGACGAAGGCCCGGGTCCCGTCGATCGGGTCCACCACCCAGACCCATTCCGCGTCGGGGCGATCAGCGCCATGCTCCTCCCCGATCACGCCATGGTCGGGGAAGCGGTCGGCGATCAGGGCGCGGATGGCCTCCTCCGCCTCTCGGTCGGCGCGAGTGACGGGACTCGCATCGCCCTTCGCCTCGACCAGCAGAGGGGAGCGGAACAGCGGCCGGATCACCGCCCCCGCCGCATCGGCGGCGTCCTCGGCCGCGGTGATGAAGGGATAGCGGATCATGCAACGCTCTCCTGCCGCGATTCGGCATCGGCGCGCCTTCCGACGAAGCGGAACCGGCGCAGGGCACCATGGCGCAACAGCCGCCCGGCGGGGCCGCGCCCCCGCGGATCGCGGACCTTCCGCGATCCGGGACCGCAAAGCGCGACCGCGCCCAGACCGCCCGCGGTGCCCGGTCCGCCAGTATTGGCGCGAAAGCCAAGCCCGCGGATGCGGGCGCCGGCGTCTGAGGTCAAAAAAGACTCACGCGGACCATTCCATGGCCCGCCGAATCAGGGGGCCGGCGCGCTCGGGGAGATCGACCGCAGATAGGCGATGATGTCCGCACGCTGCTGCGCGTTGCTCACGCCCGCGAAGGACATGCGGTTGCCGGGAGCATAGGCACGCGGGGAATGAATCCAGGCGTTCAGCTCTTCGTAGGTCCAGGGCTTCTCGGCCATGCCGCGCAGGGCCGGGGAATAGTTGAAGCCTTCCATATGCGCGTGGTGGTTACCGATGATGCCGTAGAGATTCGGACCCACCGCCGCGCGACCACCCTCGTTGAAGGTGTGGCAGGAGGCGCACTGGCGCTGGACGAGTTGCTGGCCCTTGGCGACATCGGCATTGGCGAGCAACGGCGTGATCGGGTCGAGCGCCGGGGCCGCGGCCGGGGTCGGCGCCGCAGTCGCCTCGCCGGGCACGACCATGGCCGTCTCATGCGGCATGGTCGGATGCACCACCAGCCGGCCGATGACCCCGGCCAGGCCGAAGGTGACACCGGCGGTCAGCACCGCCGCGACGATCTTGTTGCCTTCAAGGTTGGTCGCCATGCCAGTCGGGGCCCTTCGTAATCGCGCGCGCCAATTGTGCCTGCCGCGACGCGTTTGCGCCACCCGCCGGCCTTGCCTAAAACGCGCCGGACCATAGTGCCCGTATTTCCGCCAGACAAGCAGCCGGAGCCGCCCTTTTGCGCCCCATCGTCGTCATCCCGGCCCGCATGGCGGCCACGCGCCTGCCGGGCAAGCCGCTCGCCGACATCCATGGCCGCCCCATGATCGCCCATGTGCTCGACCGCGCGCGGGAGGCGGGAATCGGACCCGTCGCCGTCGCCGGCGGCGAGCCGGAGATCGTCGAGGCCGCCCGCGCCGCCGGCGCCGAGGCGGTCCTGGTCAGCGAGGACGTTCCCTCCGGCACCGACCGCGTGCAGCGCGCCATGGCGGCCCTGGATCCCGAAGGCCGTTACGACATCGTGGTGAACCTGCAGGGCGACTTCCCGACCATCGAGCCCGCCACGCTGCGCGCCGTGCTCGACCCGCTGGCGGACCCGGCCATCGACATCGGCACGCTGGTCTGCCCGATCGCTGATGAGGAAGAGGCCAACACCGCCTCCTTCGTCAAATGCGCCTGCGCTTTCACGGGCGAGGCCCGCGTCGCGCCGGCGCTGTATTTCTCGCGCCAGCCGATCCCCTGGGGTGACGGGCCGCGCTGGCACCATATCGGCGTCTATGCCTATCGCCGCGCAGCGCTGGAACGCTTCGTCGCCCTGCCGGCGAGTCCGCTCGAAAGCCGCGAGAAGCTCGAACAGCTCCGCGCGCTCGAGGACGGCATGCGCATCGCCGCCGCCCGTGTCGACCACGGCCCCTTCGGCGTCGATACCCCACACGATCTCGAGCGCGCCCGCGCGCTGCTCGCCGGCTGATACGGACCCCGCATGACCGCCAACACCATCGCCTTCCAGGGCCTGCCCGGGGCCTATTCGGACCTGGCCTGCCGCGCCGCCTATCCCGGCTGGGCCACCCTGCCCTGCCCGTCCTTCGAGGCCGCCATGGTCGCGCTGCGCGAGGGCCGCTGCGAACTCGCCATGCTGCCCTGCGAGAACTCGCTGGCCGGCCGCGTGCCCGACATCCATCGCCTGCTGCCCGATTCGGGCTTGTTCGTCGTCGGCGAACACTTCCAGCGCGTCGAGCACTGCCTGCTGGCGCCGAAGGGTGCGACCCTCGCCACGCTGAAGCGCGCGCACAGCCATCCGGTCGCCCTGGGCCAGGTGCTGCGCCTGCTGAAGGAAAAGAAGCTCGAAGCGGTGATCGAGGCCGATACCGCCGGCGCCGCCCATCTGGTGGCCGAGCGCGGCGGCGTCGAGGACGCGGCCATCGCCTCGGAACTCGCTGCCGAGATCTACGGCCTCGACATCCTCGAGAAGAATGTCGAGGACGAGGCCCACAACACGACCCGCTTCTATGTCATGTCGCGCGAGCGGCGGTATCCGCCGATCGACACGCCGAACCCGGTCACCACCTTCGTCTTCCGCGTCCGTTCGGTCCCCGCCGCGCTGTACAAGGCGCTGGGCGGTTTCGCGACCAATGGCGTGAACATGACGAAGCTCGAATCCTACATGGTGGGCGGGCGCTTCTCCGCGACGCAGTTCCTCTGCGACGTGGACGGCCACCCGGACAGCCCGGCCCTGCAACGCGCCTTCGAGGAACTCGCCTTCTTCTCCCGCGAATTCCGCATCCTCGGTGCCTATCCGGCGCATCCGTACCGGCTGGAGCAGGCGGCGGCGGGGGATTGAGCAGGAAGGGCAGCGACATCAGGCGCCGCCCGAGGCTGCTTTCGTTGGCGCAGCTGGAGGGGCGCTGCCCCATAGGCGCGAAGATCGGGCTCGGCGGTGGGATCAGGAAGCGGCTCCGCCCCTTCCCGAACCCTACCCCGCCAAAGGCCGCAAGGCCTTTGGAAACCGTCACTTGGCGCTTTGCCCGACGGTGCAAACGGGCCTCAACATACAGCCCTGCGCAGCACAGATGCTCAGCGGAACGGGAATACCCCCCTCTGCCCGGCGCCAGGTATCGGTGGTCCGGGCCATACGAAGGCCTGACGGCTTGAGGTTCGGAGAGAGGCAGCGTCCCTCTCCGATCTGATCTTCGCGCTTATCGGGCAAAGCCCCTCTCCGTCCCACATCGGAAGCATGGGGCATCGGGTCCACCCTTGCACCGCTCCCGCCGTTGTGCTTAACGCCCCGCTCCCCTGCCGGGCGCAAGGCAAGCGCCCGGCTATGCCCGTTTGCGCGCTCCATTCCGGGGCCAGGGCTGAGACAGCCACAGGGAGATCCCATGCCGCTCTACGAATGCGTGTTCATCGCGCGCAACGACATCACCCAGCAGCAGGTCGAAGCGATCGCCGAGCAGGTCGCGACCCTCATCACCGAGGGCGGCGGCGAGGTGAAGAAGCGCGAATACTGGGGCCTGCGCGGCCTCGCCTACAAGGTGAAGAAGAACCGCAAGGGGCACTACATGCTCCTCGGTATCGACGCCCCCGCGGCCGCCCTGCCGGAAGTCGAGCGCCAGCTCGGTCTGAACGAGGACGTGCTCCGTTCGCTGACCATCCGCGTCGAGGCGATCGACGAGGCGCCGTCGGCGGTGCTGGCGAAGCGCGGCGACGACCGCGAGCGTGACCGCGGCTTCCGCGGCCCGCGTCCGGCCGGCCGCTTCGGTTCGGGCCGTGGCCGCGAGCGCGGCGACGACCGCGAGGAGTTCCGCGCCCGCCCCCGCGACGAAATGGACGGCCCTGACGGGGCCGGGGAGTAAGCGATCATGTCCGAATCCACCGACCTGACCCCCGCCGCCCGCCGTCCGGCCGTCGGCGCGCGCCGCCCCTTCTACCGGCGCAAGAAGTCCTGCCCCTTCTCCGGGCCGCAGGCGCCGAAGATCGACTACAAGGACGTCCGGCTGCTGTCCCGCTTCCTGAGCGAGCGCGGCAAGATCGTCCCGTCCCGCATCACGGCGGTGAGCGGCAAGAAGCAGCGCGAGCTGGCACAGGCCATCAAGCGCGCCCGCTTCCTGGCGCTGCTGCCTTACGTCATCAACGACTGAGGACGGGGAGCCCGGAGGGGCAGCCATGGGCAGCGTGCTCGGCAATCCGCGTTGGTTGGCGGGAACGGCGGCGGGTCTCACCGCCGCCGTGCTCTCGCTGTGGGCCATGCGCGGGCTGCCGCTCGGCTTCGCGGCCTTCTGGCTGACGCCGCTACCGCTGTTCGGCGCCGGCCTGGGCTTCGGCCCGGGTGCCATGGCCTGGGCGGCGGGGCTCGCGGCCGCGATCCACATCGCGGTGGCTGGGGTGCTGCCGACGGCGGTGTTCCTCATCGCCTTCGCGGTGCCGGCGCTGCTGCTGGTGCTGTTCGGCTTCCGCCAGGGGCGGATCGATCCGGGCATGCCGCTGGCACTGCTCGGCATCTGGCCGGCCATTGTCATCCTGGGCGCCGGGCTGGCCTTCGCGGGCAGCCCCGGCGGACTCGAAGGCATGATCCGCGGCGCGGTGGAACAGTCCCTGCAGCGCATGGGCGCGACCTCGGCCGGGATCCCGGTCGCGGAGCTGACCCAGGTCATGGCCGCGGCGATGGGCTTCTGGTCGGCGATCTCGCTCTCGGTGAACGGGGCCGCGGCCCAGTCCGCCCTGGCGCGGTCCGGCCACGCCCTCGCGCCGACACCGCGCTGGAGCACGGTCCGCCTGCCCGGCTGGTATCCGTTCCTGCCGGGGGCGGGTGCTGCCTGCTGGCTCGCCTTCGGCGGGCCCGAAGACGCGGTGTGGCTGTCGGTGCTGCTGGTGCTGCTGCTGCCGGTCTTCCTGCAGGGCATCGCCGCGGTGCATCGCCGGTCCCAGGGCCGCCCCGGGCGCCAGATCATGCTCGGCTTCTTCTATGCCGGGCTCGTCATCCTCAGCGTGCCGGCCGCGATCGCGGTGACGGCCTTCGGTTTCTATGAGCAATGGGGGCGGCGCACGAGCCCGCCCGGAGGCACAACATGATCGAACTGATCCTGATGCAGCGCGTCGACAAGCTTGGCCAGATGGGCGAGCTGGTGAAGGTGCGCCCTGGTTACGCCCGCAACTACCTGCTGCCCAGCGGCAAGGCGATCCGCGCGAGCAAGTCCAACCTCGAGCGCTTCGAGAAGGAGCGCGCGCAGCTTGAGGCGCAGAACATCAAGCGCCGCGAGGAAGCCGAGCGCGTCGCCGAGCGCGTCGCCGGTCTCTCCGTGACCATCATCCGCCAGGCGGGTGAGAGCGGCGCGCTGTACGGCTCCGTCTCGACTCGCGACATCGCCGAGGCCTGCACCGAAGCCGGCCTGACCACCGGCCGCGACCAGGTGCTGCTGCCGCACGCCATCAAGTCCGTGGGCCTGGCCACCGTCCAGGTCGCGCTGCACCCGGAGGTCTCCATCCCCGTGGTGGTGAACGTGGCGCGCTCGGTCGAGGAAGCCGAGAAGCAGGCGCGCGGCGAGCGCGTCGAGGCCGAGGCGGAAGCCGAGCAGGCGAGCCTCGAGGCAGAGCTGGCGGCGGAACTCGCGGCCGGCCAGGCCGACGCGGAGCGCTGATTCCAGCCAAGGCGTGGGCGCCAGGTCGGCGTCACGCGTGATCGGCGACAGTGGGAATCGGAGGGGGTCTGCCCCTCCGAACCACCCCGCCATCGGGGTTCCCTTGACGTTGTCTTGCGACGTCAATCGGTACCCCTGGTGCTTGGAGCACTTGGACCGCAGTCCTTTGGCGCGAGGCAGGATGGGCACGCAACGCCCACCCGGCGCGTTCGGTGCGCAGGTGCCGGGTTCTGGCAGCGTTCCGCCAGTGGTGCCTGGCGCCAAGTTGAAGTTTGCAAAGGCCTTTCGGCCCTTGCTGGGGTGGCTTGGAGGGGCAAGGCCCCTCCGATTCGACAGGGCCAGAACGCGAACGTCCTGAGGGTCTTTCATGGCCTCGGCGGCGCGGCCGCACCGTCGAGGTGAGGCAAGGAAGCCCTCCCGAGACATTGTGCCGCATTCAGTCGCATAGGCGCGAATGGCTCGCGCGCAAGATGCATGGCATTCCGCCACTGCCATGCAGCATTCGGGACTTTTCCGAGGCATGTCTGCTCTGCAATGCTTCCTCCACGCCAGGAGGAGCTTGCATGCTGTTCCACCTTGCCCTGAAGCGGCTGATCCAGCACGGCAGCCTGACCGTCACCTACCCGGACGGCACCGTGCGCGACTATCGCGGCGGTCCCGGCCCTGAGGTCGCCATGCGCATCACCACCGCCCGTGCCTTGCGCGGCATGACGTTCAATCCGGCCATGGCGCTGGGCGAAGGCTACATGGCCGACGAGATCCAGCCGGAAGGCTGCTCCATCTTCGCGCTGCTGGAGATGCTGGTCCTCAACATGATGGAGGGCGGCACCCACCCGGCCGAGCGCGCCATGGAACTGATACGCCTGTTCCGCCGTCGTTTCGACCAACTCAACCCGGCCAGCCGGTCGCAGCGCAACGTCGCGCATCACTATGATCTGAACGGGCGGCTCTATTCCCTGTTCCTCGATCGCGACCGTCAGTATTCCTGCGCCTACTTCCCGACCGGCACCGAAACGCTGGAGGAAGCGCAAGTCGCCAAGAAGCGGCACATCGCCGCCAAGCTGCGGCTCGACCGGCCCGACCTCGAAGTGCTCGACATCGGCTGCGGCTGGGGCGGCATGGCGATCACCCTCGCCCGCGACTACGGCGCGCGCGTCACCGGCATCACGCTCTCTCAGGAACAGCTCG
The DNA here is from genome assembly GCF_019430885.1 of Roseomonas alba. Classification (GTDB taxonomy): domain Bacteria; phylum Pseudomonadota; class Alphaproteobacteria; order Acetobacterales; family Acetobacteraceae; genus Neoroseomonas; species Neoroseomonas alba. Next base: position 811,015 of record NZ_JAHYBZ010000002.1, read on the forward strand.
CCGTCGCCCGGCAGCGCGTCGAGGAAGCTGGCCTCAAGGACCGCGTCCGCATCGAGATGCTGGACTACCGGAGCTGGAAGACGCCGATGGACCGCGTCGTGTCGGTCGGCATGTTCGAGCATGTCGGCATCGACCACTATCGCCGCTTCTTCACCACTGTCCGCGACGCGTTGAAGGAAGACGGCGTGGCGCTGATCCATGCCATCGGGCGTTCCGATGGGCCGGGATCGACCAACCCCTGGCTGGCCAAGTACATCTTCCCCGGCGGATACTCCCCTGCCCTGTCCGAGGTGCTGCCGGCGATCGAGAAGGCCAGGCTGTGGGCGACGGATATCGAGATCCTCCGCCTGCACTACGCGAAGACCATCGAGCACTGGCGCGCGCGCTTCGCAGGCAACCGCGATACGATCGCCAGCCTCACCGATGAACGCTTCTGCCGGATGTTCGAGTTCTATCTTGCGGGGGCGGAATTGTCGTTCCGGCACATGGGGCATCTGGTCTGGCAGGCCCAGTTGACCCGCCGCGTCGATACGCTGCCGCTGACGCGCGACTACATGTTCGAGGCGGAACGGGCAGCGACGCCTGCGCGCGCGTGAGCCGAAGCCCCGAGGGACCTTGTCCTTCCGCGAAAGTGCGCCCCGGGGCCAGCCCTTCGGAATGGCGGGACCCTCCCCGGGCACGCCGGGGCAGTCGCGATCGCCACTGACCGAGGATCCTGGTCGGACCGGTCATCCCCGCTATCCCCAATTCATCCCCAGAATCGGCCCGCCCGCCGGACTGCCCCCGCGCTATACCGACGCCGATGAACAGCTTCGATGCGTCCCCGACCGGTGACGGCCTGCTGGGCCTCTCCCAGCGCCTGCCGCCGGCGAATCTTGAAGCCGAGCAAGCCCTGCTCGGCGCCCTGCTCGCCAACAACAAGGCCTATGAGCGGGTCTCGGAATTCCTCGCCCCGGAGCATTTCGCCGATCCGGTGCATGGCCGCATCTACCAGGCCATCCAGCGCCGCATCGAGGCCGGGCAGCTCGCCGACGTCGTCACGCTGCGGTCGGAATTCGAACATTCCGGCGTGCTGGATGAGGCCGGCGGCACGGGCTACCTCGCGCAGCTCCTCTCGGCCATGGTCGGCATCATCAATGCCGGCGAATACGGCAAGGTCGTCTACGACGCCTATCTGCGCCGGCAGCTGATCGACCTGGGCGAGGTGGTGGTGAACCGCGCCTTCGGTGCGGAACCGGAACTCGACGCCAAGGGCCAGTTGGAAGCGGCCGAACAATCCCTGTTCGACCTGTCCAAGGAAGGCGGGGCGGGCGATGGTGGCTTCGTCTCCTTCGAACGCGCGCTGACCACCGCCGTCCAGCATGCGGAGAAGGCCTTCACCACGCCGGGCGGCGTCTCGGGCCTGACCACGGGACTGCGCGACCTCGACGCCAAGATGGGCGGCCTGCACCCGTCGGACCTGATGATCATCGCGGGGCGGCCGGGCATGGGCAAGACGGCGCTCGCCACCAAGATCGCCTTCGGCGCCGCCAAGGCGATCCTGCGCGAGGCGCGCGAGAACGATCCCAACGCCGTGCCCAAGGGTGGTGCGGCGATCTTCTCCCTGGAAATGAGCGCCGACCAGCTCGCCACCCGTCTGCTGTCCGAGGAAGCGCGCATCTCCGGCGACCGCATCCGCCGCGGCGAGATCGGCCAGCGCGACTTCGACCGCTTCGTCGAGGTCAGCCGCGAGATCTCCGCCCTCCCCCTGTGGATCGACGACACGCCGGCGATCACCATCTCGGCGCTGCGCACACGCTGTCGGCGGCTCAAGCGCACCAAGGGGCTCGACCTGATCGTGGTCGACTACCTCCAGCTCATGCGACCCGCCGCCGGCACGCGGCCGGAAAGCCGCGTGCTGGAGATCTCGATGATCACCCAGGGGCTGAAGGCCATCGCCAAGGAACTCTCCGTCCCGGTCATCGCCCTGTCCCAGCTTTCCCGCCAGGTGGAATCGCGAGAGGACAAGCGGCCCCAATTGTCCGACCTGCGCGAATCCGGGTCCATCGAGCAGGACGCGGACTCGGTCATGTTCGTCTATCGCGACGACTACTACCTGGCCCAGCGCGCGCCCAAGGAACTGACCTACGACAACCCGGAGAAGTTCCATGAGGCCGTCGACAAGTGGCAGAAGGACATGGAGATGGCGCACAACAAGGCGGAGCTGATCATCGCCAAGCAGCGCCACGGCCCGACCGGCACCATCAAGCTGTTCTTCGAGGCCGAGTTCACCCGCTTCGGCGACCTCGATACCCATCACGAAGACCAGCATGACTGACGCGCTGGCGGTCCGCCCCGCGCGGCCCGAGGATTACGATTCCTGGCTGCCGCTCTGGCTCGGCTACAACGCCTTCTATGGGCGGGAGGGCGCGACGGCGCCCTCCGACGCCATCACCCGCCTGACCTGGTCGCGCTTCTTCGCCGCGCTGGAACCCATGGAATGCCTGGTCGCCGAAGCCGAAGGCCGGCTCGTCGGCCTCGCCCATGTCATCTACCATCGCAACACGCTGCTCGCCGGCTGCACCTGCTATCTGCAGGACCTGTTCGCCGCGCCCGACCTGCGTGGCCGCGGCGTCGGGCGCGCCCTGATCGAGGCGCTGTCCGTCAGGGCTCGCGCCGCCGGCGCGGAACGCGTCTATTGGCATACGCATGAGACCAACGCGACGGCGCGTCGGCTCTATGACCGGGTGGCCGCGCATGGCGGCTTCCTGCTCTACCGCAAGGATCTCTGATGCCGCGTCCTGCCTCGACGGAAGCCGTCCTGACCATCGACCTGCCGGCCATCGTCGCGAACTGGAAGGACCTGGCCCTCCGCGGCGGCCCCGGCGCCGTGGCGGGGGTGGTGAAGGCGGATGCCTATGGCCTCGGCGCGGCGGAGGTCGGCCGCGCGCTGCGCGCCGCGGGCTGCCGCCATTTCTTCGTCGCCCAGCTCCGCGAAGGCATGGCTCTGCGCGAGGCCATCGGCACCGGCCCGATGATCGCGGTGCTCGGCGGCTTCCGCCCCGGCGAGGATGACGATGCCGGGCTGACGCCCGTGCTGAACTCCCTCGGCGACGTGGCGGCGCATGGCGCGGCGGGCCGGGCGGATGGCGTCGCGCGGCGCGCCATCCTGCATGTCGATACGGCCATGGCACGGCTTGGCCTGGATGCGGGGGAGCTCGCCCGCGTCTCGCAGGATCACGGCCTGCTGGCCGGCCTCGATCTCCTTTATGTGATGACGCATCTCGCCTGTGCCGATGAGCCCGCCCATCCGCTGAACGCGGCCCAGGCACAGCGCTTCGCCGCCGCCTGCGCCGGCCTGCCGAAGACGCGCCGCTGCTTCGCCAACTCCTCCGGCATGTTCCTCGGCCCGGCCTTCGCTTCCGACCTGTCGCGGCCGGGTTGCGCGCTCTACGGCATCAATCCGACCCCCGGGCAGGCGAACCCGATGCGCGCGGTGGTGCGGCTCGATGCGCCCGTCCTCCAGGTCCGCGAGATCGCCCCCGGCACCCCGGTCGGCTACGGGGCCTCCTGGACCGCGGCGCGGCCGACGCGGGTGGCGACGGTTGCGGTGGGCTATGCGGATGGCTACCTGAGGAGCCTGTCCAGCCGGGCCGCGGCGGAATGCCGCGGCCAGCCGGTTCCCCTGATTGGCCGCGTGTCCATGGATCTGACGACCTTCGACGTGACCGACCTGCCAGACATCGCCCCCGGCGACCGCCTGACCCTCATCGGTGGGTCCGGATGCAGCCCGGACGATCTCGCCGCCAGCGCCGGGACGATCGGCTACGAGATCCTGACCTCGCTCGGCGCCCGCTATCATCGCGACTATCTGCGAGGCTGACCGCGTGGATCTGGTCCTGAATCCCGTCGCCGCGATCGGCCGGGCCGTCCTCGATGCCTGCCGCCTGGTCGGCGCGCTGGCACTGTTTGCGCTCGAGGGCCTGTCGCACCTGCTGCGGCCGCCCTTCTACGGCAGGCTGTTCCTGCGGCATCTCATCGAGATCGCCTATTTCTCGCTGCCGGTCGTCTCGCTGACCGCGTTCTTCACCGGCATGGTGCTGGCGCTGCAATCCTACACCGGCTTCGCGCGCTTCAATGCCGAAGGCGCCGTTGCCAATGTCGTGGTGCTGTCCATCACCCGCGAGCTCGGCCCGGTCATCGCCTCGCTGATGGTGGCGGGGCGCATTGGCGCCTCATTCGCCGCCGAGATCGGCACCATGCGCGTCACCGACCAGATCGACGCGCTGACCACGCTGTCCACCAACCCGATGAAGTATCTGGTCGCGCCACGGCTGCTCGCCGGCGTGCTCGCCCTGCCCTTCCTCGTGCTGGTGGCCGATATCCTCGGCGTGATGGGTGGCTGGCTGATCGGGACGACGAAGCTCGGCTTCAACTCGGCCGGCTACCTCAAGGCCACCATGGACTTCCTGCAATTCATGGACGTCACCTCGGGCCTCGTGAAGGCGGCGGTCTTCGGCTTCGTCATCACCCTGATGGGCTGCTGGTGCGGCTACAACAGCCGGGGCGGCGCGCAGGGCGTGGGCTCCGCGACGACCTCGGCCGTGGTCGCCTCCTCCATCCTCATCCTCGCCTTCGACTACATCCTGACCGAGATGTTCTTCGCCCGATGACCGGCGTGATCCCGAAGATCCGCCTGCGAGGCCTGACCAAGGCCTTCGGCGAGAAGCGTGTGCTGGACGGCGTGGACCTCGATATCCGCGCCGGGCACGGCATGGTCATCCTGGGCGGGTCGGGCTCGGGCAAGTCGGTGACCATCAAGTGCATCCTGGGCCTCATCACGCCCGATGCCGGCACCATCGAGGTCGATGGCCAGGACATCCTGAAGATGCCGCGGCGCGATCGCGAGGCGCTGAACGACCGCATCGGCATGCTGTTCCAGAACGGCGCGCTCTTCGACTCGCTGCCGGTCTGGGAAAATGTCTGCTTCAAGCTGCTCGCCCAGAAGCGCATCACCCGGGCCAAGGCGCGCGACAAGGCGGCGGAGGTTCTGGCGCAGGTCGGCCTCGCGGCGTCGGTCGGCGATCTCTCGCCGGCCGAATTATCGGGCGGCATGCAGAAGCGCGTCGGCCTTGCGCGGGCCATCGCCGCCCAGCCGGACATCATCTTCTTCGACGAGCCCACCACCGGCCTCGACCCCATCATGGGCGCGGTGATCGACGGGCTGATCGTGGATGTGGTGAAGCGGCTCGGCGCGACGGCGGTCTCGATCACCCACGACATGGCGAGCGCACGGCGCATCGGCGACGACGCGGCGATGCTGCACAGGGGAAAGATCGTCTGGACCGGGCCCGCCGCGGTGCTGGGCGAATCCGGCAACGCCATGGTGGACCAGTTCGCGCGCGGCGATCGCGAGGGGCCGATCCAGATGGAGTTGCGGCGGTAGGGTAGCTGTCGCGCGCCTGATTGCTGCAGTTGGAGTTGGAGTGGCTCTGCCCCTCCAAACCACCCCGCCAAATGACCGTGTCATTTGGAAAGCCGGATACTTGGCGCCGGGTATGAAGGGCATTCTGCACCCTCACAGCGCACTCTGTGCGCAGGTGCGGGTCTCGGTATTGATCCCGCCAGCGGCGCTCTGCGCCAAGTGACGGTTTCCAAAGGCCTTGTGGCCTTTGGTGGGGTGAGCCAGAGAGGGGCAAGGCCCCTCTCGGTTCCACAGCCCAGGAAAAGGAAAGGCGCGGCTCGCGTCGCTCAACCCGCCAACGGTTCCAGCGCCGGCTCACGCAGCCGCGGCGCGATCTCCCGCATGAACAGCTTGAGCGACCGCGCCGAGAAGTCCGCCGGCATCGGCCCGGTGCGGAAGCGGACGCTCACGCCCCCGATGCCCGTCGCCGCAAGCGTGGTGAAATCCTCCATCACCGTCGCCGGCGATCCGCATTGCAGCGGCGGCGCCGCTGCCTTGTTCTGCTCCGCCGCGCGCTGCTCGAAGGCCGAGCTCTGCGCCGCGCGGTACTGCTGCATCATCCGGAAATACGGCAGGCCGACCTCCTGCGCCTCCTCATCGGTGGGCGCGATGATCGCCGTGCGCGACACCCAGGATTCGGCGATGGCGCGGTCGATCGCCGCATCGCTGATGCCGGCCTCCGACGCCGCCTTGCGGTAGATGTCGATGTTGCGCGCGGCACCCGCCGCCGTCGCCGCCGCCATGATGACCGGCCGCCCCTGCCGCGCCTGGCCGACCAGCGATCCTTCGGACGCCACGGATCGCAGGATCGGCGGATGTGGCTTGGTGTAGGGCAGCGGCCGGAGCATCGGGATATCGATGTTCCAGTACTTGCCTTCGTGACGGACAGGCTCGCCCGTCCAGCATTGCAGCAGGATCTTCTCGATCTCCTCGAAGCGCTCCTGGGCGCTCGTCGGATCGATCTGGTAGCCCTTGTATTCGTGCAGGTTGACCATGCTGCCGCGGCCGAGGCCTACGATCAGCCGGCCCTTCGACAGGTTGTCGATCAGCGCGATCTGCTCGGCCATGCGCAGCGGGTGGTAGAGCGAGCTCTGCAGCACCGCGAAGCCGATCTTGATCCGGCTGGTCGCCATGGCGAGCGCGGCGGCCATGGTCGGCGGATCCACATAGGCGCAATTGCCGTCGAAATGATGCTCGGCGAGGAAGACGGCATCCATGCCCTCCGCCTCGGCGAGTTGCGCCTCGCGCACCGCCTCGTCGATGACCTGCGCATCGGCGGACGGGTTGCGGGATTCGTGAAACAGGAAGACGCCAACGCGCATACGAAGCTCCTGCGGTCAGTGGCGCGCCTCCCGGCGGGCGGCCGCCTGGCCGGAGCCGGGCCACCCTGTTGGCAGCAGCCTAGGTCCGGCAGGCCGCGGCGGCCATCCCCCTTTGCGCGGAAATGCCCGCCGTCGGGCGATGATCTTGCGCTGAAGCAATCCGATCAAATCGACCCGATCAATCGAATTCTTCGAAGAAATCCATTGGACACCCGGCGCGCTCCATAGCATTGCTGCACCGCACTTGGTGCATTGCACAAGGGCCGTTCCGGCGGCCCCCAAACCGCAAGGAGCGTGACCGCATGCTGACCGTTGGCGACAAGTTCCCCGAATTCGCCCTGGCCGCCGTGAAGGGTGGCGCCGAGGGCCTCGGCGGCCCCGGCAAGTCCTTCACCGAGATCACCTCCGCCTCCGACGCCGGCAAGTGGAAGATCGTCTTCTTCTGGCCGAAGGACTTCACCTTCATCTGCCCGACCGAAATCGCCGCCTTCGGCAAGCTCGCCGGCGAGTTCGCCGACCGTGACGCGGTGCTCTACGGCGTGTCGACCGACAGCGAGTTCGTCCACCTGAACTGGCGCGTCTACAATGACGACATCCGCGACCTGCCGATCCCGATGCTGGCCGACACCAAGCGCGAGCTGTCGACCGCCCTCGGCATCCTGGACAAGAACGAGGGCGTGGCGCTGCGCGCGACCTTCATCGTCGATCCGGACGGCACCATCCAGTGGGCCTCGGTGAACGGCCTGAATGTCGGCCGCAACCCGCAGGAAGTCGTGCGCGTGCTCGATGCGCTGCAGACCGACGAGCTCTGCCCCTGCAACTGGGAGAAGGGCAAGGACGTGCTGAAGCCGCAGGAATTGTTCGAGAAGGCGGCCTGATGTTTGTGCGCGGCAGCGGTAGCCGCCACACCAACCCTACCGCCGCCGCGCAAATGGGGCCAGTCAGCCCCCCTTACACCCCCCGGTCCTGCGAGTCTGATGGCTCGCAGGACGTGTCGTTACCGGAGGCTATGATGTCCCTCGAAGCCCTGCGCGCCCGCCTGCCCGAACATGCCAAGGACCTGAAGCTGAACCTCGGTTCGCTGGCCACTGAGCCCGTGCTGAACCAGCAGCAGCTCGCCGGCACCTTCGTGGCCAGCGCCATCGCCTCGCGCAATGCCGAGGTCACCCGCGCCATCCTCGCCGAATTCGGCCCGAAGCTCTCCCCCGAGGCGCTCGCCGCGGCCAAGGCCGCCGCCGCCATCATGGGCATGAACAACGTCTATTACCGCTTCACCCACCTGGTCGGCGGCGACTACGCCAACCTGCCCGCGAAGCTGCGCATGAACGTCATGGCCAAGCCCGGCGTGGACAAGGTGGATTTCGAGCTCTGGTCGCTCGCCGTCTCCGCCATCAATGGCTGCGGCATGTGCATGGAAGCCCATGAGAAGGTGGTCCTCCATGGCGGCCTGTCGAAGGAGCAGGTCCAGGCCGCGGTGCGCATCGCCGCCGTGGTCCACGCCGTGGCCGGCGTGCTCGACGCCGAGGACGCGATGGCCTCGGCGGCATAACGCGAGTGGAGAGGGGCTCTGCCCCTCTCCACACCTCACCCCGCCAGGGGCTTGGAGCCCCTGGACCGCAATCTCCTGGCGACGGGCGCTACGGTTCGGAACAATCGCCGAGACCCGCTTTTGCGCACCGAATGCGTTTCGAGGGATTGGTGCGGCACGCCTTCTCGGCGCCAGGTTGAGGTTTCCAAAGGCCTTTCGGCCTTTGGTGGGGTGAGGCTTGGAGAGGGGCAAAGCCCCTCTCCAATTCCCGCTCAGCTCCCCGGATCCGCGCTGTCCGGCACCACCGCTTCCGCCTTCAGCCGCGCGCGCATCGCCCGCACCCGCTCCCGGCTTTCCGCCGGCCAGACCGAGGCCGCCTCGTAGAATTCCGGCACGGCCTTCGCGCCCTCCGGCAGCACCACCCAGGGCAGCCTGGTCGAGGTGTAGATGTGGATGTCCGGCGGAAATTCCGCCGGCCGCGCCAGCGTGCCTACCCGCACGAAGCGCACCGCCGGCCCCGCCTGGGGATAATTGCTCCACACCGCGACATGGCAGTCCGGGCAGCGCGCGATGAGCTGCCCGCGTCCGCTGGCCGACGGCGTATGCACCAGCTCAGGGTGGCCGGCCGTCAGCACGACATGATCCGCCTCCCAAAGCGCGTTCAGCGCGTGCACCGAGCCCGTCTCCCGCTGGCACCAAGTGCAGTGGCAGGCATGGACGATCAGCGGCCGTCCCTCGACGCGATAGCGCACATGCCCGCAGGTGCATCCGCCTTCCATCGTTTCCTCCCGACACTGTGTCCGCGGCTGGACGGCGCCAGTGTCGCGCATCGCGCCGGTGCGGCGCCATGCATCTTGACCCCCTCCCCCCGCCGGGGCGACGCTTTCCCCAGAAGAACCCGGCCCACCGGGACCGGGCAGGCTGGAGGACACCGCCCATGACTCTTACGCTGACACCGCTGCATCCACTCTTCGTGGCCGAGGCCTCCGGCATCGACCTCCGCGAGCCCGTGCCCGCCGGCATCGCCGAGGAGATCCACCGCGCCATGAACCAGTATGCGGTGCTGGTCTTCCGCGACCAGAAGCTCGACGACGACCAGCAGATGAATTTCGGCCGGGCGTTGGGGAAGCTGGAACCGACGCGCGGCGTGGTGGACGCCCACAAGCACCGGCTGAAGCACCAGGAGATGAACGACATCTCCAACCTCGACACCGACGGCAAGCTGCTCGCCGCCGATGATCGCCGGCGCATGTTCGCGCTCGGCAACCGGCTCTGGCACAGCGATTCGTCGTTCAAGTCGACGCCGGCACTCTATTCCATGCTGCATGCGCGGGTGATCCCGCCCGAGGGCGGCGACACCGAGTTCGCCGACATGCGAGCCGCCTGGGACGCCCTGCCCGAGGCCGAGAAGGCCAAGCTGCGCCCGCTTACCACCTGGCATTCGCTGATCTATTCCCGCGCCCAACTCGGCTTCGCGGACTACACCGAGGAGGAGAAGAAGGCCTTCGCCCCCGTCCCGCAGCGGCTGGTCCGCCGCCATCCGGGCTCCGGCCGTGTCTCCCTCTATCTTTCCGCCCATATCGGCCGGGTCGAGGGCATGCCCGTGCCCGAGGGCATGATGATGATCCGCGACCTGACGGAACACGCGACGCAGCGCGACTTCGTCTACCGCCACGCATGGCGGCAGAACGACCTGGTCATGTGGGACAATCGCTGCACCCTGCACCGCGCCCGGCCCTTCGAGGACAGCACCTATCCGCGCGACATGCGCCGCGTGACGCTGGAGGATGTGGCGCCGACGCTGCAGCAGCAGGCCGCATGACGCCCACCCGGAAAGGGGCATCGCCCCCTTCCGGAGAGCGCGAGGACGCTATTGCCGGGTGGGTACCCCGGTGTTCAGGCTGATGTTGCCCTCGGGATCGATCCGAGCCTGAACATTGCCGCCTCCCGCGGACGACACCTGGGCACGCCAGGAACCATCGCTCTGCTGGGTCAGGTCGCGGATGTTCTGCAGGCCCGCGGCCTCCAGATGGCTGCGTGCGTCGCTCTCGGCCATGCCCGCGCCGGGGGTCTGCGTCGTCGCGGACCGCCTGACCGGCAGCCCGGTGTTCAGGACGATGTTGCCCTGCGTATCGATCCTCGCCAGCACATTCCCCCCTGACCCCGGGGTGACCTGGGCACGCCATGTGCCATCGCTCTGCTGGGTCAGATCGCGGATGTTCCGCAGGCCGGCGGCCTCCAGGCGACTGAGCACCTGGGCTTCGGTCATGCTGCCCGTCGTCGTGGATTGCGCCCACGCGACGGGCCCAAGACCAATACCGAAGGCAACGGCAAAGGCTGCTACTGCTGCTCGGTTCATGACGCATCTCCCTTGGCTTTTTTTCATCGCATTCAGTGGGGCGATGATCCCTGTCAGGCTCGGCCGCCATGGCAGGCGGTCGGGGCAGGCGGCTCTGTCGTCGGAGAGGCGTGGGTCGTGCCGCGTTCCGGCACCCGGAGCTCCATCCGACGGATGGCGTGGGCTGGATGAACCTATGGGAGAGTGAATTCGATTCAGTTTCGCATTTTCCGTCCCCGGAGGGTAGCGAATCCGTCAGCGCCCTGGCCGCTTCCGCGGTGCCCCTGGGCGACGTGCCACAGATGCGGCAATGCCTTTTGGAAGTCCTGCAAGCCGTATCGAAGCGCCGGCAAGGTGGTGGGTGCGATGGCGGAGGGGAAGCCGAACCCCTCAGGGGTCATCGTGCCCGTTCTTGGGTCGGGCGCCCGCGCCGTGGTTCCTGTGCGCCCGAGTGGTCGCTAGCGCCGCCGGCGTCGACGTACCCCAGGATCGCCGCGGTGTCGCGGTGGGCCTCCTGGCGAGGCTCCAAACCTCACCCCATCAAAGCCCGCAAGGCCAATGGACACCGCAACGTGGCGCCGGGCGCCAGAGGCCAAACCAAGGGCTGAACACGTCTCCTGCACGGTGCCGGGAGACATGCCATCGGGTCCGGCGCCGCGTGGGCTCCGGCATCGCGGAACAGACGCTATGCGCCCCCCGCCAAGCGATAGCTTCCAAAGGCCCTGTGGCCTATGCGGGCGCCCATTGGCGTTGCGCCGCAACGTCAATGGGCGCCCGTGGTGGCGCGAGGTCCGGAGAGGAACAAAGCCCCCCTGTCCGGTCCACCGGCGCCTTACTGCGGCGCCCGTTCCCCGGCGCGGTACCCGCTCTGATACGCCGCGTTGAGCTGCTGCTGCCGCTGTTCCGCTGCCTGGCGCTGAGCGACCTCGTGCTGGTTCCACAGATAACCGCCGAGCGCACCCGCACCGGCGCCGATCAGCGCGCCGACGCCGGCATGGGCGGTGAAGGACCCGATCGCCGCGCCGGCGAGCGCGCCGACGCCGCTGCCGATCAGCGTGTCGCGGCCGCTCTGCGTCATCTGGCCGTTGGAGCAGGCGCCGAGGCCGAGGGCGAGGGCCGCGGGAAGAAGGACCATCTTGCGCATGGTGTGCTCTCCTCTCAGCGCGACGCGCCGCGGCGCGCGGGCTGGGGGCAGGGATAGGTGGCGATGAACCAGCGGGCGAGGCCATCCACGGCCAGTTCGCTGCCCGACTGCGGATTGGCCTGCGCCCAGGCGGCGAAGCCGCCGGCGGCCTGCTCGCCGGTCGGCGCCGGGGTCGGCACGCAGAAGAGCGGGCGGAAGCGCGTGCCTGGGCGCGTCATCACCGCGTGATACTGCGCGAAGCCCAAGATGAAGCCCCGGCAGAGACCAGAGGCGTTGGCATAGGCCGGATCCCCGGCTGGAACGGCGCAGAGCGTGGCGAGTTCGGCCACCGTGGCGGTGTGCGAACCCTGCGCGGCCTGTGGCGTCTGGGCCATGGCCGGGACGGCGGCGCAGAGCGCCGCTGCCGTGAGAATGGTCTTGAGGCGCATGTCGGTCCTGTCCTTCCGTCGCGCGACTGGCGACCCCGCCCGGCGGGGGCGACTCGGGCCGCGGGCGCAGTGTCCAACGGGGCGGAAGGGCTCGGCAACGGGCATGGGTGCCGCATTGCCGGGAACGGACAGAGATTGGCGGCATGCCTGCCGCCGCAGCATCGCACCGGCGGGACGGGGCTCGCCGGTGGAGCATCGAAAATGCGCCATTCGGCGCATTTCCGATCCGTCACTCAGCGCTGGCGGCTGCTGCTGATGGCGTAGCCGGACGCGCCGCCGACACCGGCGCCGATCAGCGCGCCCCAGCCGGCATTGCCGGAGAGCGAGCCGATCGCCGCGCCGCCGAGGGCGCCGATGCCGGCCCCCGTGGCGGTGGCGCGCTGGTTCTCGGTCATGCCCCCGCAGGCGCCGAGGCCGAGGCCGAGCGCGAGGACGGCAACGAGACGGAGAGGCTTACGGGCGATCATGGTCATCTCCTCCTCTCTCAGCGGCGCCGGGCCGGCGCGGCCGGGCACGGGTAGGTGGCCGCGGCGAAGCGCAGCACGCCCTCGGCAGCGCGGACGCCGGAATACTGCTGGTTGGCCGCGGCCCAGGACACGAAGGCGGCCGAGACGGTGTCGAGCGTCGGCGCCTGCTCGGGCAGGCAGAAGACCGGGCGCTGCGCGCCGCGGCCGCTGGTGTAGATGGCGTGGACCTGGCCGATCGAGACCAGCGCCGCATAGCAGGCCGGACGCAGCGCCGAGGTATTGGCGTTGTCCGCATGCGGGCCGCACAGCCGCGCGAGATCGGCGGTGGTGAAGGTGGCAGGGGCGCCGCCGGCGGCCTGGCCCTGGGCCAGGGCGGGCGTCGTGGCGAGCGCGCCGGCCGCGACGAGGGCCAGGGCCCCCTGCCGCAGCGCGCGGATCGGGTTCAGGGAAAGCATGGTGGCTGTCGTCCTCCTTGCCGGGGGCCGTGAGGGCCCACGGGCGTCATAGCCCATGACGGCATGCTTACGCCCGCGCCAAACCGCGGCAATGAGGCAGCGCAAGGACGGGGACGGAAGCGGCAGCGGCGGGACGCAGGATCAAGCCTCGGCGCAGCGGGCGCAGGTTCCCTCGATCTCCACCGTCGCCTCGGCCAGCACGAATCCGACGCGGCGCGCGGCGGCCTCGATGGCATGGGTCACGGCGGGGTCGGCGATCTCCATCGTCGCCCCGCAGGTCCGGCAGATCAGGAACTGGTGCGGATGGTGGTGGTCATGGCTGTGGCCATGGCCGCTCTCGTTGCAGCCGATATAGGCGTTCAGCCGCTCGACCTTGTGGATCAGCCCCTGCTCCAGCAGGAAATCGAGGGCGCGATAGACCGTCGGCGGCGCGGCACCCGGGCGCATCGCCTTCAACTGGTCGAGCAGCGCATAGGCGCCGACCGGCGCTTCCGCGCGCAGCACGAGTTCCAGGACCTGGCGACGCAGCGGCGTCAGCACGGCACCGCGGCGTGTGCAGACCGCCTCCGCTTCCTTCAGCGCCGTCTCGCGCGTCGCAACTTCCGCCATGTCACCTCCTCGCCGGACCGGGTCGGAACATTATATCATCAGGTCATGTGCAACACCGCCCCCGACGCCGCCACCGACCTGATCGCCGCCATCCGCTTCGACAGAGATGGCCTCATCCCCTGCATCGCTCAACAGCACGACACCGGGGAGGTGCTGATGATGGCCTGGATGAATGCGGAGTCCGTCGCCGAGACGCTCGCCACGGGCCGCGTCTGCTACTGGTCCCGCTCCCGCCAGGCGCTGTGGCGCAAGGGGGAGACCTCGGGCCAGCAGCAGCGGCTGGTCGACCTGCGGCTCGATTGCGACGGCGATACGCTGCTGGCGCTGGTCGATCAGGATGGCGTCGCCTGCCACACCGGCCGGCGCAACTGCTTCTTCCGCGCCATCCGCGATGGCGCCCTGACGACCATCGCCGATCCGCTGGTCGATCCGAAGACGCTCTACGGCGCATGAGGCGGGAGAAGATACCCGTCACCGTGCTGACGGGCTTCCTCGGCGCCGGCAAGACGACGCTGCTGAACCGGCTGCTCAAGGCGCCGGAGATGGCCGGCTGCGCCGTGCTGATCAACGAATTCGGGGAGATCGGCCTCGACCACCTGCTGGTCGAGAAACTCGACGACGATGTCGTGCTGCTCAATGCCGGCTGCTTGTGCTGCACGGTGCGCGGGGATCTGGTCCGCGCGCTGCGCGACCTCGCCCTGCGGGCCGAGGCGGGGCAGGAAATCCGCCGCGTGGTGGTCGAGACGACTGGCCTCGCCGATCCCGCTCCGATCCTCCAGACGCTGATGACCGACCCGGTGGTGCTGTCTGCCTATCGCCTCGATGGCGTGGTGACGCTGGTCGATGCCGTGGCGGGGATGGCGACGCTCGACACGCAGGTCGAGGCGGTGAAGCAGGCCGCCATGGCCGACCGGCTGGTGCTGACCAAGACCGACATCGCGACGCCGGAAGCGGTTGCGGCGCTGAAGGCCCGGCTTGCCGCGCTGAACCCGATCGCCCCCCTGCTGCCCGCGGATGCGCCGCCGGCGGCGCTGCTCGACGCCGGGGACTTCACCACCAGCGGCCGCATCCCCGAGGTCGCATCCTGGCTGGAGCAGGAAGCGCACGGCCATCATCACCACCACCATCACCACGACCCGAACCGCCACGACGCCGGCATCCAGGCCTGCAGCTTCGTCTTCGACGATCCACTCCCCTGGGATGGCGTGGCCACCTGGCTCGAGATGCTGACGCTCACGCGCGGCGATTCGATCCTGCGCGTGAAGGGGCTGCTGAACATCGCGGGTCAGGACCGGCCGGTGATCGTCCATGGCGTGCAGCACGTCTTTCATCCACCACTCATTCTGGCGGCCTGGCCGGAGGATGACGACCGTCGATCGAGGCTCGTCTTCGTGCTGCGCAACCTGGAGCCGCAGGTGGTCGCGGAGGGTCTAGCGGCCTTCGTTACGGCTGCGCGGGAAACCGAAAAAAGCCGCGATTTCTGAACGTTGCGCCTGTATCCCGGCTCTAGCGGGCTGGGATTAGGCTCCGGCCGCGAAGGTCGGAGAACGGCATGCCCAGAAGCTGCCTGCTGCTGCTGATGTTTGTCGTGCTGGCGCTCCTCGGTGGACCCGCCGGCGCGAAGAATGCGCCGCCCGACAACGCCGATTGCGAGCGTTGCCCCGACATGGTCGACCTGCCCGGCGGCACCTTCACCATGGGCGTGCCGTCCGGCGAGGAGGAGCGCGAGGGGGTGCCTGCCGATGTGCGCGGCCGGTCGTCCCCGCAGCGGCGTATCACCATCGCGCCGGGGCTCGCCATGTCGCGTACGCCGATCACCCGCGGCCAGTTCGCCGCCTTCGTCGCGGAGACCGGCCGCGCGCCGGGCACCGGCTGCTGGACCTTCGTGAACAATGGCGCGACCTACGAATATGTCGAGCGGCCGAACCTCGACTGGCGCGATCCCGGCTTCCCGCAGACGGATGAACATCCCGTCGTCTGCGTGAGCTGGCAGGATGCCGAGGCCTATGCCGCCTGGCTCACCCGCACCACCGGCAAGCCCTATCGGCTGCCCAGCGAGGCCGAGTGGGAATACGCCGCGCGCGCCGGCACCATCACCGCGCGCTACTGGGGCGATGCGGCGGTCGGTGCCTGCGAATACGGCAATGTCCTCGATCTGACATTGATGCGGCGGATGAACCTCGACCCCCGGCCGCAATTCACCTTCCGCTGCAACGACCTCTATGCCTACACGGCGCCGGTCGGCAGCTTCCGGCCCAATGCCTTCGGCCTCTACGACATGCTGGGCAATGTCTGGCAGTGGACGCTGGATTGCCTGAACCCGACGCTGGACGGGCAGCCCTTGGACGGATCGGCACGGCTGACCGGGGATTGCGACAGTCGGGCGATGCGCGGCGGGTCCTGGGGCCACCTGCCCTGGTATGTCCGCGCCGGCAACCGCGTGCGCGGCCAGGCGGTGGACCGCTACACCTTCGCCGGCATCCGGGTGGTGCGGGACCGATAGCGCGGCCCCTTCCCTGCCCGGGGCCCTGCCCCTATGCAACAGGCATGGCGACGACCGATCTGCGTTTCGAGACCCTGCGCGGCGATGCGCTGCGCGCCTGGCTGCCGCGGCTCGCCGGGCTGCGCATCGCGGTGTTCCGCGACTGGCCGTATCTCTACGAAGGCGAGGCCGGGTATGAGGAGAAGTACCTCGCCGCCTATGCGGACAGCCCCGGCGCCGCGGTGATCGCCGCCATCGACGGGGACCGCGCGGTCGGCTGCGCCACCTGCCAGCCCATGGCGGAAGCGACGGCCCGCGTGCAGGACGCATTCCGCAGCCGTGGCCTCGACCCGGCGCGCTGGTGCTATTTCGGCGAGAGCGTACTGCTGTCCGAGTATCGCGGCCGCGGCGCCGGCGTGCGCTTCTTCGAGTTGCGCGAGGCGCATGCGCGCTCCCTTGGCCTTCAGGCCGCGGCCTTCTGCGCCGTCACGCGCAACGACAACGATCCACGCAGGCCACGCGACTATGTTCCGCTCGACGCCTTCTGGGGCAAGCGCGGCTATACGAAGCGCGCCGACATCTCCGTCATCTTCGATTGGCAGGAGGTGGGCGACGATCGCGAGACGCCGCATGCCCTCGGATTCTGGGTGAAGGACCCGCTGTGACCGCACCCGAGGCGAAGCCGCTGCGCCTCGGCCTGCTGCAATATGGCGTCGGCCGGCCCGCCGATGTCGCCGCCTTCGGCCGTGCGCTGGAAGCGCGGATCGAGGCCGGCCGCGCGCAGGCCGATCTGCTCGTCCTGCCCGAATATGCCTGCGTCGAACTTGGCGCCGGCCTGGTCGGCGGCGATGTCACGGATGAGGCGACGGAACTCGCTGCCCTGGTCGCCGCCGCGCCGGCCATCGAGACCGCGATGCGTGAGGCCGCCCGCCGCCAGCGCGTCTGGCTGCTGCCGGGCACCATGCCTGTGCGGGCCGCCGATGGCCGCATCGTCAACCGCGCGCCGCTGATCGCCCCGGATGGCCGCATGGCGGTGCAGGAAAAACGCGCCATGACGCGCTTCGAGGCCGAGCACTGGGGTGTCTCGCGAGGCGCTGATCCTTGCGTCTTCGACACGCCCTGGGGGCGGATCGGCATCTCCGTCTGCTACGATGTGGAATTCCCCAAGCATGTCCGCGTGCAGGTGCAGGCCGGCGCCTGGCTGATCCTCGCGCCGAGCTGCACGGACACGATGCACGGCTTCAACCGCGTGCGCATCGGCGCGGCCGCGCGCGCGATGGAGAATCAGTGCTACGTCGCGATCACGCCGACGGTGGGTGTCGCGCCGTGGTCGGCCGCGCTCGACGTCAATCGCGGCCATGCCGCCGTCTTCGGCCCGGTCGACCGCGGCTTCCCCGAGGATGGCGTGCTCGCACGCGGCGCGCTCGACCAGGACGAATGGGTGTTCTGCACCCTCGATCCCGCACGCATCGCGGCCGTGCGCGCGGACGGCCAGGTCTTCAATCACCGTGACTGGCCGGCGCATCCCTTCATCGTGCCCCCCGTGGCGGAATTCGCATGACGCTGATCCACATCGTCGCCGGCGAGGCGTCCGGCGACGTTCTCGGCGCCCGGCTGATCGCCGCCCTGCGCGCGCGGCGCCCCGATCTGGACTTCGCCGGCATCGGCGGGCCGCGCATGGCCGAGCAGGGCGTGCCCAGCCTGTTCGACTATCGCGAGCTCGCGCTGATGGGGCTGATGGAAGTCCTGCCCAAGATCTTCCGCCTGAAGCGGCTGATCGGCGATGCCGTCGACGACATCGCCACGCGGCGCCCCGATGTGCTGGTGACCATCGACAGCCCCGGCTTCACGCTGCGGGTCGCGGAGAAGGTCAAGCCGCTCGGCATTCCCGTGGTGCACTACGTCGCGCCGCAGGTCTGGGCCTGGCGGCCGGGCCGCGTCGTGAAGCTGAAGCAGAAGGTCGACCGCATCCTCTGCCTGCTGCCCTTCGAGCCGATCTTCTTCGAACACGCCGGCATCCCCGTGACCTTCGTCGGCCATCCGGTGCTGGAAAGCGGCGCGGATCGCGGCGACGCGGCGCGCTTCCGCGCAGCGCATGCGCTGGGCGAGGCCGAGCGCCCCGTCATCGTCATGCCCGGCAGCCGGCGCATGGAGGCATCCCGGCTGCTGCCGATCTTCGGCGCGGCGCTGCGGATCGCGGCACAGCGCGTCCCGGGCCTGCGCCCGGTACTGCCGGTTGCCCCCATCGTCGCCGCCCTGGTGCGGCAGGCCGCGTCCGACTGGCCCGCCGCGCCCATCCTGATCGACGGGCTGGAGGCCAAGCACGACGCCTTCGCGGCCGTCGCGCAATCGGGCGGCGCGGGGCTGATCAAATCCGGGACCTCGTCGCTGGAAATGGCCGTCGCCGGCATCCCGCATGTCGTCGCCTATCGCGTGAATGCCGTCACCGCGGCGATTGTGCGACGGCTGGTGAAGGTGCCGCATGCCTCGCTGGTGAATCTGCTCGCCGAACGCGAGGTGGTGCCCGAACGCCTGCAGGAAAACTGCACGCCCGAGGCGTTGGCCGAGGCACTAGTCGCCCCCTTGCTCGACCCCGACGTCGCGGCACGCCAGCGCGCGGGCTTCACCGAAGCCCTGGGGCATCTGCGCGCGCCGGAGGGGCTGCCATCGGAAGCCGCGGCCGTCGCCGTACTGCAAGCGATCGAAGAGGCCCGTTGACGGCAGGGAAGGCGAACGCCGAAGGCCAGTTCCCTTGAGGCCCTGATGCAGATCTGCAGCGGCGTTCTTGGTTTGCGCCGCGGCCGGAATCGGAGGGGCTCTGCCCCTCCGAACCACCCAGCCAGGGGCTTGGAGCCCCTGGACCGCAGTCTTCTGGTGTCGGGCGGCGAGGTCGTCCGATTCCCCTCCTGACGCCTTGCGGGCGCAAGGGCGGGTCTCTGCGCGTATCTTGCCAGGAGCGCCCGGCGCCAAGAGGAGGTTTCCTGGGGCCTCCCTGATGACCGCAATGCTTTCGCTGCGGAACCGAGACGGGCGCTGCCCTATCGGGCTCACTCTGCCTAAGGCCGAAGAGCCTTTGGAAACCTCGATTTGGCGTCGTGCACCGCAGTCAGAATGGCGCCGAGACCCGCTCCTCCGCAGGATGCGGGCTTTGCGGGGATCGCATGCTTGTCGCGCCCAACGCCGACAGATTGCGTTCCAAGTGCTCCAAGCACCACGGCCCCCCATTGGCGTTGCGAAGCAACGTCAATGTGACCCCGGTGGCGGGGGTGCTTTGGAGGGGCGGCGCCCCTCCAATTTCCACAGCGGAGCCGGAACGCTACACCGCCTCCGCCCGCAACTGCTTGGCCGCCGCCACCAGGTTCCGCATGGCCGGCTTCACTTCCGCCCAGCCGCGCGTCTTGCAGCCGCAATCGGGGTTCACCCACAACCTCTCCCGCGGCAGATGCGCCGCGGCGAGGCGCAGCAGCTCCGCCATCTCCGCCGCCCCCGGCACACGCGGGCTATGGATGTCCCACACACCGGGCCCGATGGCGTTCGGGTAATCGAACTGCGTGAAGGCATTCAGCAGCTCCATCCGGCTGCGCGTCGTCTCGATCGAGATGACGTCCGCATCCATCGCCGCGATGGCGCCGATGATGTCGTTGAACTCCGCGTAGCACATGTGGGTGTGGATCTGCGTCGCATCCACCACGCCGCTCGCGGACAGGCGGAAGCAGAAGGCCGCCCAGTCGAGATAGGCCGCCTGGTCGGCGCGCCGCAGGGGCAGGCCCTCGCGGAAGGCGGGCTCGTCGATCTGGATGATGGCGATGCCGGCCTTCTCCAGGTCGCAAACCTCCTCGCGCAGGGCCAGCGCGATCTGCGTGCACACCTCGCTGCGCGGGATGTCCTCTCGCACGAAGGCCCAGAACAGCATGGTGACCGGGCCGGTCAGCATGCCCTTCACCGGCTTGTCCGTCAGGGACTGCGCGTAGCGCGCCCATTCCACCGTCATCGGTTCGGGACGCGACACATCGCCCCAGATGATCGGCGGCGCCACGCAGCGGCTGCCATAGGATTGCACCCAGCCATGCTTGGTGAAGGCGTATCCGGCCAGACGCTCGCCGAAATACTTGACCATGTCGTTGCGCTCGAACTCGCCATGGACGAGCACGTCGACGTCTTCCGCCTCCTGCCAGGCGATGGCCTCGGCGGTCATGGTGCGCAGGCCGGCCTCGTAGTCGGCGTCGCTGATCTCCCCGCGCGCATGGGCCGCACGCGCCTGGCGCACGCCGGCGGTCTGCGGGAAGGACCCGATGCTGGTCACGGGGAAAGGCGGCAGGTGCAGGCGCTGCTGCTGCGCCTCCGCCCGCTGCGGATAGGCCGACCCGCGCTGCGCCATGGCCGGGGTCACGGCTGCGACTGCCGCGGCGACGGCCGGATCGTGCAGCCGCGCATCGGCGCGCCATTCTGCCATCACGCGATCGGACTCCGCGAGCGCCGCGGCGATCGCGCCATCGCCCTCGTCCAGCCCGCGGGCCAGCGCCGAGACCTCGGCGAGCTTCTCCTCCGCGAAGGCGAGCCGCCGCTTCAGCGCCGGATCCAGCGCATCCTCCCGTGCCAGGGAATGCGGGACGTGCAACAGGGAACAGCTCGGCGCGACCATCAGCCGCCGCGTCCCGCGCCGGTCCGCGACCTTGCGCAGCGTGGCGAGCGCCGCGCGCAGATCCGTCCGCCACACATTCCGCCCATCGACGATGCCGAGCGACAGCCAGCGATCCTCCGGCAGCACGGCGAGGGCAGGTTCCAGCCCTTCCCCCCCCCGCGTCAGGTCGAGATGCAGCCCATCCACCGGCAGCCCCGCCGCGATCGCCAGATTGTCCCGCAGCCCGCCGAAATAGGTCGCGATCAGCGTCTTCAGCCCCGGCGCCGCCTGCGCCAGTCGGGCATAGGCCGTCGCATAGGCCTCGGCCGCGCCGGCGGGCAGGTCGGTGACGAGGCAGGGTTCGTCGATCTGCACCCAAGCCGCACCGGCCTCGGCGATGCCGCGCAGCGCGGCCTCATAGGCCGGCAGAAGTGCCGGCAACAGGGCGAGCGGCGGCGTACCGTCCTCCGGCTTGGACAGCAGCAGGAAGGAGACGGGGCCAAGCAGCACCGGCCGGGTGCGGCAGTTCTCCGCCAGGCCCTCGGTCACCGCCTCCGCCCAGCGGTTCTGCACCAGGCGGAACCGCGTCGCGGCCGACAGGCGTGGCACCAGGTAGTGGTAGTTGGTGTCGAACCATTTGGTCATCTCAAGCGCCGGGGCATCGGCAGCGATGCCCGCGGCGCGCTCGGCCTCGGTGCCGCGGGCGCCCCGCGCCAGGGCGAAGAGGGTCGCGAGGCTCGCCGGGCCCTCCCCGTCCCAGCCATAGCCCTCCGGGATGGCGCCGAAGGCCAGCGCGGTTTCCAGCACATGGTCGTAGAAGGCGAAATCGGCCGAGGCGATGTGGCCGATCCCGGCACCGCGCTGCGTCGCGCGCGCCCGCATGCGCAGCGCGGCCCCGGCCGTGGCGAGCCCGACCGCATCCAGCGTCCCGGCCCAATGGGATTCGAGCGCGGCCTTCCACTCGCGTCGTGGACCGATGCGGGGATAGCCGAGCGTGGCGGCAATGGTCATGAACTGCGTCTCCGCCCCCGGTGCACCCAGCCCGGCAGCCAAGGGATGGCGCTGCCCGCCCGGGTCACGGGCAGGTCGGCGGCGCCGGCAGGTCTCCTGGCTTGCGGGTCTCCGCCACCGGCCCGCCTTCCCGCGCCTGCGCGCAGTGGCCCGCGGAACACCCGCGGAAGGGCCGGCGGCTCGCCGCCGACAGTTGCTGGGGCAGCCGCCGACTTGCGGGGGCGATCCCCGCGCACGGCGTTCCCTCTTGCGCCCGCTCGCACGGGACCAACGCATTATAAGGATATCTTGATATGTTTTAGATGCAAGAGGGAAGGCTGACCGTGCGACCTCCCGGCAGGCCCGTGCCGCGCTCCGCGGCCAGATCTGCCCGCATCGGAATGATCGTCTGTGCTCGTGACACCGCGTGGCGTCAGCCTCGTCCAGCTGGGCCCGGCCGCCATGCCGGGCTGCGGATCGCGGCGGCAGTGCCGAAGGGGCTGAGGCCTACCGGCCAGCCGGGACAGCCACCGCCGCGCCGCCTCCCACCGGACCACCGAAGGCATGGGGACCCTGATTGGCGAAGTTCGGCGAGGCCATCGAGCCGGTCGCTGTCCGGCCGGAGGCCATCGGGTCGCCGAACCCGTGGGGACCCTGATTGGCGAAATTCGGAGAGGCCATCGAACCCGCCGCGTTGCGGCCGGAGGCCATCGGGTCTCCGAAGCTGTGGGGGCCCTGGTTGACGAAGTTCTGCGACACGGCCTGTCCGGCCGAGGCACGACGTTCGCCCGCCGGTGCGCCCACGCCATGCCCCCGCGGAGCGGCGTCCGGTCCTCGACCGGCCTCCGCGCTGGCAAGGACGTGGTCAGCGTCACTGACGTTGGCCATCGCCGGGGCCGCGGCCCCCGCACCGATGCAGCCCGAACCCAGCGCGGCGACGATCAGCAGCATGGAGTGCTTGAGCGTCATGATGATGTCCTTCCCACATGGTTGGAGGCGTTTGCGCCTGCCCGGCAGTCATCTGGGACGGGCGGGATGAAAGTCATGACCGCGCCAAGATCACGGCAGCATCCCGTCGAGCTCATGCATAAAAAACGTCACACATCTGAATAATCTCTGGGCCGTCTATTCACTGCAGGGGCGCCCTGATCCAGACGCTGCCATGATGGAGCCCACGTGAATTCGCGCCTCTGCACTGCGAGGATCGCGCTATGGGCCGTGCTCATTCAGGCCAGGATGCGCGGGAATTCACTGCGCAGGGGCCGCGACTGCGTGCCACATGCGGATCGGCCGGCATCGCCTCGCAGCATTCGGGCAACCATCGGCGCCACGCGCCGTCGCACCGCCGAACGAGGGGTGCAGGCACACAACCATCACGCCTGAGCGGCGAACCGTCCCCCTGCCCTGGCAGATGGATCCCGGCGAGCCGTCAGGCGCCAACCCAGAGGCACAGCTCCGCTACCGCCCAGGCCAATGCGAGGAAGGCTGTGAAGTCGCGCATCGCCTGGCGGGCGATGCGTCGCACGGGCCTGGCCGGAACGAAGCGCAGCACGGGCGCCGGGCGCACCGCCACCGGGCAGGGCGGGATCAGCAGCGAGGGATCGCAGGGTCGGGTCGCTCTCATGCGATGATAAGAACAAAACGGGAACATGAATGCAAGCCCCGTGTGATCCCGTTCACCCGCTTTCCCATCGCCCGCTTGTGCGCCATGCCCCCTGCCGCAGAGAATGGGCGGGACGGAACCCAGAAGGCCCGCCATACATGACCGATTCGAAGGAAGGCCGCCTCGCGCGGCGCGTCTTGATGGTCCGCGCTGCGGCAGCCGGCGGTGTCGCCGGTGTACCCGGCGCCGCCGTCGCGCAGGGCGGCAAGGGCGAAGGCGGTGGCCAGGCGCCGGCGCCCGCCCCCGCGCCGCCGCAGGGTGCGCCGGCCCCCTCGCCCGGCGGTCCGCCGGTCAAGGGTCAGCAGCGCCCCCAACAGCCCCGCTCCGGTCTCACGGACGCCGACCCGAATGACGACCCGGGCAATGGCCGCGGCCCACGCGGCGGCGGTCGCCCGATGGGACCGAGCGACAACGATCCGAACGATCCGCCGGGCCAGGGGCGCGGAGGCCAGCGCCCCCGCACCGGCGTTTCCGACAACGATCCCAATGATCCGCCGGGCGGTGGACGTGGTGGCGGCGGTGGTCGCCGTCCCGGCGGCGTCACCGACAACGACCCCAACGATCCGCCAGGCCAGGGCCGCGGCGGAAGCGGCCGTGGTGGTGTGACGGACAATGATCCGAACGACCCGCCCGGCGGTGGGCGGGGCGGCGGCGCGCGGCGGCCTGGCGGTGTCACCGACAACGACCCCAATGACCCGCCGGGCCAGGGCCGCGGCGGCGGCCGTCAGGGCGGCGGCGTGTCCGACAGCGACCCGAACGACCCGCCCGGGCAGGGCCGTGGCGGCGGGCAGCGTCCCGGTCGCCAGGCACCCAGCGGTCCGTCGGACAATGATCCGAACGACCCTCCGGGTCAGGGACGCGGCCGCGGAGGTCCCATCAAGACCTGACCACGGTTTGGTGACACGGTCTCGTGATATGAGATCGGTCTCCTAATTTCGTCTCTTTTTAGGGACAGGCGGACATCCTGCCCGGGTCCGGCGCCGCAAGGCGTCGGCCCGAGCCGGAGCCTTCCCCCTGTCCACACTCACCCTCACCAGCAACAGCCCGAACACCGTCAGCCTCGCGGGCTTCGACCGGCTGACCGGCGGCACCAAGGCCGACAGCGTCACCGTCACCGGCGCGCTCGCCGATGCCATCGTCGACCTCGGCGGCGGCAGCGATACGCTGGTCCTCGCCGATGCCGGCAACCTGGCCTCGGTCCAGGGCGTCGAATCTCTCGTCGGCGGCAATGGCGCGGACACCATCGTCCTCACCGCCCCGACCAGCGACCTGCGCATCGACCTCAAGGGCGGCGGCGATGCGCTGCTGCTCGCCGATGGCGGCAACTACGTCACGATCACCGGCGTCGAGACGGTCCTCGGCGGCAGCGGCAACGACGACATCTACAGCGGCGCCCGCATGCTCGGCTTCTATAGCCTGGGCGCCGGGGCCGACCGGCTCTCCATGATCTCGACCAGGGGCAACGCGGTCACCATCGCGCCCGACATCGAGACCGTCCTCGGCAATCGCGGCATTGAGGAGGTGACGGTCACCGGGGCCGCCCTCGGCATGGCGATCGATCTCAAGGAGGGCGCGGACAGCGTCTGGTTGTCCGACGGGGCCGATTCCATCAGCCTCGCCGGCGTCGAATACCTGCGGGCCGGTGGCGGCAACGACACCATCCTGCTCACCGGCTACGCCGAGGGCGTGCTCGATCTCGGGGCCGGCAACGACCGGCTGGTATTCGGCACGGATGGCGGGCTGGTCACCGTCTCGGGCGCCGAGACCATCCTCGGCGGCGCCGGTAATGACAGCGTCACCCTGGCGGAAAGCCAGGGCGGCCGCCGCATCGACCTCGGCGCCGGCACCGATTCCCTGGTGCTGGCGGCTGGCGGCAACATCCTAACCCTGCTCGGCGTCGAGGCCGTCACGGCGGCCAGCGGCGATGACCGCCTCATGCTCGCCGCGGCGCTGCCCAATGGGGGTCTCTTCGACCTCGGCGCGGGCGCGGACAGCATCCAGCTTGCCGATGGCGGCAACGCGCTTGCGATACGCGGCGTCGAAACCATTGCCGGAGGCAGCGGCGCCGACAGCATCCTGATGCTCGGCGGCGGCAGCCTGGTCGCCACAGGCATGGAGACCATCCGCGGCAGTGCCGCATCCGACGCGATCGTGCTGCTGTCGGGCCTGGCCGGGGCGCTGATCGACCTCGGCACCGGCGCCGACAGCCTGGTCCTGGCCGAGGGCCGGAACACCCTCTGGGCACGCGGCACCGAGACTCTGCGCGGCGGCAGCGGCGATGACGAGGTCACCCTCTCCGGCGCCATCGCCGCCGGCGTGATCGACCTCGGCGGCGGCGCGGACCGGCTGATCATCCGCGGCGGCCCGGTGCAGGCGCTGATCCTTAACGTCGAGACCCTGGAAGGCGGTGGCGGTGACGAGGACCTCACCCTCGCCGCCCCGATGACCGGACGGATCGACCTGCTCGGCGGGCAGGACCGGCTGCGCCTCGGCGATGGCGGCAACACGCTGACGGTCGCGGGGGTGGAGACGCTGCTCGGCGGCAGCGGCGCGGACACCATCCTGTTCGGCCGCCGGATGGACCATCCCCTGGTCGATCTCGGCGGCGGCGACGACCGGCTCACCCTGGCGGCGGGCGGCAACCGGCTCTCCGTCAGCGGCGTCGAGACCATGACCGGCGGCGCCGGCGCCGATGACGTGACCGTGGTCGCGGCCCCGAACAACGCCCTGCTCGATCTCGGCGCCGGGCGCGACAGCGTGGTCCTCACCAATGCGGCCGAACGCTTACGCCTGCGCAGCGTCGAGAAGCTCGAGGCCGGGGGCGGCGACGACACCATCACCCTGCTCGACACGCTGCGTGGCGCAACGCTGCATCTCGGCGCCGGCCAGGACCGGCTGACGCTGGCGGGTGGCGACAACATCCTGACTGCGGTGCTGGCCGAGACCATCACGGGTGGCGCGGGCGCGGATGTCGTCACCCTGGGCTCGGCCATGCCGTCAGGCCTGGTCGACCTCGGCGGCGGCAGCGATCGGCTGATCCTCACGCGCGGCGGCAATCGCATCGCGCTCGCCAATGTCGAGCTCGTCCAGGGCAGCGACGGTGCGGACACGATCGACCTCGCCGGCGGGGCGAGCGGCGTGATCCTGCGCCTTGGCGCCGGGGACGACCATGTGCTGCTCGGCCCGGGCGGTAATCAGGTGACGGTCGCGGATGTCGAGCACATCACTGGCGGCAGCGGCGACGATGGAGTCACCCTGGCGCGCGGCACCGGTGCTGCGGAGATCGACCTCGGCGCCGGCACCGATCGCGTGGTCCTGGCCCAAGGTGCGAATGCGGTCGTGCTGCGCAATGTCGAGGCCGTACAGGGTGCTGCCGGTGCGGATCAGGTCACGATCGCTGGGGCCGCGGGACAGGTTTCGGTCGCGCTCGGCGCCGGCAGCGACGCCCTGACGCTGGGCGATGGCGGCATCCGCGTCCTGGCCGGGGGCGTGGAACTGATCCATGGCGGCGCCGGCAATGATGAGATTGCCGTCACCGCCGTGACCACGGTCCGCACGCGCCTCTATGGCGGCGCGGGCAACGACACCATCACCGGCGGCGCCGGCAATGACGAGATCACCGGCGGCGCCGGTGTCGATCGCCTGGCCGGAGGCGCCGGGACGGACCTGTTCATCTTCACGGCGGTATCGCATTCGCCAGTCTCGGCGCCGGACACCATCGTCGGCTTCAACCCGCAGGAGGGCGACGCCCTGGCCTTCGCCGGGATCGGCATGGGCGGCGAATTCCGCTGGCGCGGCGACTTCGCCTTCACTGCCCAGGGCAGCGCCGAAGGGCGCTTCGACGAGGCGCAGCAGACGCTGTTCATCGACCTCGACGGCGATGGCAGCGCCGACATGGCCTTCCTGCTGCCGGGCTTCCCGCCTTCCAGATTCGACACGCATGCGGTGCTCTGGGCGTAGCGCCCGGCCCGCGACGACGCTGCGACCGAAGCGCCGGCGGCGCTGTCAGGTCACGTCGCCCTCCGCCTTGCGGCGCAATTCCCGCAGCCGTTCCTGCCCGCCGCGCAGGCGCGGATTGAGGTCGAGTGCCGCCTGCATGCTGCGCAGCGCGCCCGCCGCATCGCCGGCCTGCTCCTGCAGCGTCGACAGCGTCACCAGCGCAGGGAAGTGGCGCGGTTCCAGGCGCAGCGTCTCCTGCAGATCCCGTGCCGCGGACCGCGCATCGCCCATGGCGGCGTAGGCCTGGGCCCGCTGATGCCAGGCCTCGGCGCTGTCGGGCGAGAGCACCAGCGCGGCGTCGAAATCCTCCAGCGCCTCGTCGAAGGTGCGCGCCGCCAGGTTCCGCGCGCCGCGGCGCAGCAGCAGCACCGCGGCGGGCGAGGCGCTTTCGATCCACAGCACGCGGATGCGGCCTTCGACCAGGGCCGCAGCCGCCTCGTCCGGAGCGATCTTCAGCGTCTCGAACAGGCTGTCGAGTTCGGCGCGCCGCGCCTCCTGCTGCCGCGTCGGACCGCTCTGCTGCGCGGAGGCGAGGCCGGGCAGCGCCAGCAGCGGCAGGGCGATCACGGCGCGGCGCATGGTCATGCCGCGGCCCTGGCCCGGCCGAGCGCCGCCGGTTCCGGCCCGCCCGCCATCCAGTCCAGCAATTCGACCGTGTGCACCGCCGGCATCGTGCCGTCGCCGAGCTGTGTCAGGCAGCCGATATTGCCCGCCGCGATCAGGGTCGCGCCGGTCCGTTCGATATTGGCCTGCTTGCGTGCCTTGAGCTGCCCCGCGATCTCCGGCTGCATCAGGTTGTAGGTGCCGGCCGACCCGCAGCAGATGTGTCCCTCCGCCGGTTCCTTGACGGTGAAGCCCGCGGTCTTCAGCAGGGCCTTCGGCGCCTCGGTGATCTTCTGGCCGTGCTGCAGCGAACAGGCGGCGTGATAGGCGACGGCCAGCCCCGGCGCCGGGCGCGACGGCGCATAGCCGAAGCGTTGCAGCACCTCGGAGATGTCAGCCGCCAGCTCGGAGACCCTCGCGGCCGCCTCGTGCTCCGGTTCCTCGCGGAACATGAAGCCGTAATCCTTCACGGTGGTACCGCAACCCGAGGTGTTCACCACGATCGCATCCAGCCCCCCGCCCGCGAGCTCGCGGGACCAGGCGCGGATATTGGCGCGGGCCAGGCGCATCGCTGGGTCATGATGGCCCATATGGTGATCCAGCGCGCCGCAGCACCCCTGCCCCGCCGTCACCACCACCTCGATGCCCATCCGGGTCAGCAGACGAATGGTTGCCTCGTTGATCGAGGGGGCAAGAACCTGCTGCGCGCAGCCGGCCAGCAGCGCGACCCGGCCGCGGCGCGGCCCCTCCGCCAGATGCACGCCCGGCCGTTCGACCGGCGAGGCCGCCGGCACGGAGCCCGGCGCGAGGCGCAGCATCGCCCGCAGCCGCTGCGCCGTCATCGACCCGCCGGGCACCATCCCGCCGAAGGCCCGTGCCAACCCCGCCCCGCGCAGCGCCAGCCGGAACCGCCCCGGATAGGGCAGCAGGGCCGACAGCAACCGCCGCAGCGCCCGCTCGGGCCAGGGCCGGGTGTAGGTCTTCTCGATATAGGCGCGCGCATGGTCGATCAGGTGCATGTAGTGCACGCCCGAGGGACAGGTCGTCATGCAGGACAGGC
Source organism: Roseomonas alba (assembly GCF_019430885.1). Lineage (GTDB taxonomy): Bacteria > Pseudomonadota > Alphaproteobacteria > Acetobacterales > Acetobacteraceae > Neoroseomonas > Neoroseomonas alba. The sequence continues at coordinate 840,167 of NZ_JAHYBZ010000002.1, forward strand.
ACGACAGGCAGCGATCGACATGGCGGACCACCTGCTCGGTCGCCGGCTGGCCGCCCTCCAGCATCTCCTTGATCAGGTAGATGCGGCCGCGCGGGGAATCGAGTTCGTCGCCCAGCAGCAGGAAGGTCGGGCAGGTCGCGGTGCACATGCCGCAATGCACGCAGCTGCGCAGGATGCGGTTGCTTTCCGCGGTATCGGGGTCGGCGAGCTGGGCGGCCGAGAAATGCGTCTGCATGCCGATACTCTAGGCACCCCCGGGCCGCGCTGCCAGCGGCGCACAGCGCATGGACGGCCGGCCCGCGCCCTGCCTATCGTTCCGCGGCCAAAGGCCGCGGGAGGGCGAGTCGCCGGATGTTGAACGAGACCGTGCAGGCCATCGCCCAGCTCGGCGTCGGCCTTTTCGCCCTGGCCATGGTCCTCGTGCAGTTCATCGCCAAGGAGATCGGCTACCTCATCGGCCAACGCGCCGCGGCACGCGAGAAGGGCGTCGGCGAGGGCGTCGGCGTCGTGGTCGGCGGCATGCTCGGCCTGCTCGCCTTCGTGCTGGCGCTCACCCTCTCCTTCTCCTCGGCCCGCTTCCAGGAAAGGCGGGAGGGCACGCTCGCCGAGGCCAATGCCATCGGCACGGCCTGGCTGCAGGCCCAGGCCATCGGTGGGCCGCGCGGGGGCGAGATCGCACGGCTGCTGGAGGAGTACACCGCGCTGCGCCGGACCTTCGTGCTGATGGACCGCGACGCCGCTGCTGAGACCGAGGTCTCGCGCCGCAGCAATGCCCTGCAGAGCGAGATGTGGGGCCATGTGACGGCGCTGGTGCGCGAACGGCCGGACCCGACCACCAATTCGCTGATGAATGCGCTGAACAATGCCTTCGACCTCGCCACGGCGGAGCGCTTCGCCTTCGCCATGCTCTTCCCGCCGCAACTCTTCTGGCTGCTGGTGGGGATGAGCCTGGTGTCGATGTCCGCGCTCGGCTTCCAGCTCGGGCTGCGGGGCAAGCCGCTGCGGGTCCTGACCGTGCTGCTGCTGTGCATGTGGACGGCGACGACGACGGTCATCCTCGACATGGGATCTGCCCGGCTGGGGGGCATCCGCGTCGGCTCCCAGGCCTATGACTGGACGATCCAGGGTTTCCAGGGCGGCGTGACCATTCCGCCCGCACCGTCGCGCTGAGAGCCGGTTTGGACATGCGCCCCGCGGCGCATGTCCGGGTCCGGCGCAGGACCTTGCCAAACGCGCCGCGGACGCCCTCCCCGCCCGCCGCGCGGCGTGCTATCCAGCCGCGAGAATGCTTCGCAACCTCACGCTGGATGCCGCACCCGTCACCGCGCGGCCGCAGCCGCGCCGCGCACCGGCCTGGGCCTGGGGGTCCCTGCTGATCGCCGCGGCGATTACCGGACCCCTGGTCGCCGTGGTGGTGACAGCCTTCACCACGCCCGGGCAGAGCTTCGGCTTCATCGCCAGCACCACCCTGCCCGAAATGCTGGGCAATTCGGTGCTGCTCTCCCTGCTGGTGGGGGCGATGGCCGGGTCCGCCGGGGCGGTTTCGGCCTGGATCGTGTCCACCTGCGCCTTCCGTGGCCGCCGGCTGCTGGAGGTCGCGCTGCTGCTACCCATGGCGATCCCGGCCTATCTGAACGGCTATGTCTATACGTGGCTGCTCGACGTGGCGGGGCCGGTGCAGACGACCTTCCGCGACGTCACCGGGCTGCATTACGGCCAGTACTGGATGCCGGAGATCCGGTCCCTGCCCGGAGCGGCCGTGATGCTGGCGATGGTGCTCTACCCTTATGTCTACCTGCTCTGCCGCGCGGCCTTCCTGCAACAGAGCGTCTGTCTGCTCGAAGCGTCGCGCACCCTGGGGCATGGGCTGACGCGCACCTTCCTGCACGTGGCGCTGCCGCTGGCACGCCCGGCCCTGGTGGCCGGCGTCGGGCTGGCGCTGATGGAGACCCTCGCCGATTTCGGCACCGTCCAGTATTTCGGCGTGCGCACCTTCACCACCGGCATCTACGAGGCCTGGTTCGGCATGGGCGACCGGGGCGCGGCGGCGCAGTTGTCGGTCGCGCTGCTCGGCTGCGTCTTCCTGGCGCTGGCGCTGGAGTATTTTTCCCGCGGCGGCCGGCGCTTTCATCCGACCACGACACGCCATCCCCCGCTGCGTCCCGTGGTGCTGCATGGCTGGAAGCAGGCGGTGGCGATCCTCGCCTGCGCCATGCCCGTAGTGCTGGGCTTCGCCGTGCCGGCCGGGGCGTTGCTCTGGATGACCGTGACGGCGGGCGATCCACTCGACCCCCGCCGCTTCCTGCCCTACGCGACCAATTCCCTGCTGGTGTCCAGCGTCACGGCAGTTCTGGCGGTGATCCTCGCGGCGCTGATGGCCTGGGGGGCGCGGCTGCATCCCTCCCCGCTGCGGACCATCGCGAACCGGATCGCGTCACTGGGTTATGCGCTGCCGGGGTCGGTCATCGCGGTCGGCACGCTGGTACCCTTCGGCCTGTTCGACAACGCGCTGGATGACTGGATGCGCCGCCACTTCGGCGTGTCCACCGGGCTGCTGCTGTCAGGGACCATGGCGGCGCTGGTCTTCGGCTATCTGGTGCGCTTCCTGACCGTGGCGCTGTCCTCGGTGGAATCGGGGCTGGCGCGGTTGAAGCCGTCGCTGCTCTCCGCCGCGCGCGTGCTGGGCCGCACGCCGGGCCAAGCGGTGCGGGAAGTGGAATTGCCCCTGGCTCGCGGCGCCCTGCTGACCGCGGCCGTGCTGGTCTTCGTGGACACGATGAAGGAACTGCCGGCGACGCTGATCGTGCGGCCTTTCGACTTCGATACGCTGGCCGTGCGGGTCTACAATCTCGCCTCGGACGAGCGGCTGGTCGAGGCCTCAACGGCGGCGCTGCTGATCGTGGTGGTGGGGCTGCTGCCCGTGGCGGCACTGACACGGGCGATGCGGCGGAAGGAGTAGCCGAACGGCCTTGCCCGGCCCGGCTGCCCTTCGGATCGAAGGTTCCCTCTGTAGCCACAGCGTCCGTCGGGACTTTGGACGAAACGGCGAATCATCCCGTCGTGTCCGCTGGGGTCCGTGCGAAGATTGCCATGGAATCGGAAGGGTGCCTAATGGGGCGTCTGCGCCACATGCATTCGGCGTCGGTCTTCGTCGCCCTCATGCAGGGATCGGAAATCTGCCTGCTCCGCAGGAAGGCAACGGGCTGGCTGGATGGACAGTTCAGTCTGCCGGCGGGAGGGCTGGATGCCGGGGAGACGATCGCTTCCGCAGCACGCAGAGAAGCCGAGGAGGAAGTCGGTGTGTGGGTCGCGCCGTCAGCCCTGCACTACGCCCACACCCTCCACAGCCAGACAGACGGGTCTGATTGGGTTGGGCACTTTTTCGTGGCCACGGAGTGGTCCGGCATCCCCCGAATCTGCGAGACGGACAAGCATTGCGATCTCATGTGGCGGGCCGCCAACGCCCTGCCTGACGAGACGATCCCGTATGTCCGACAAGCCCTGCGGTGCATCGCACAGGGCGACCGCTATTCGGAATATGGATGGCCACTGTCTAAGGCTGGCCCGTGCTGACAGCTCGGCGCGCCGCCGGGAACGCGGACCGCTGCCGCCGCACTGGCGCCGGCGGAACCGGCATATCGAGGACCAATTCCTTGATCGCGCCACCCGCATGGTGAGGAGCCGAGGCTCCCCAACACATCGCCCTCAGTGATCCTGATCGGGCGCCGCGTCCGAGTTCAGCAGCGTGTAGCGTTCGATCCCGATCTTCTCGATCAGGTCGAACTGCGTATCCACGAAGTCCGCGTGCTTCTCCTCATCCTTCAGGATGTTGAGGAACAGGTCGCGCGACACGAAATCCCGCACCGATTCGCAATAGGCGATCGCCTCGCGCAGGTCGTTGATCGCCTTCTCCTCGAGCTTCTGGTCGCATTCGAGGATTTCGCGCACGCCCTCGCCCGTCAGGATCGGGTTCAGGCGCTGCACGTTGGGGTGGCCGTTCAGGAAGAGGATGCGGTCGATGAGCATGTCCGCATGCTTCATCTCCTCGATCGACTCTTCGTATTCGTGCTTGCCGAGCTTGGTCACGCCCCAGTGCCGAAGCATGCGCGCATGCAGGAAGTACTGGTTGATCGCGGTCAGTTCATTGGTGAGCTGGGTGTTGAGATGCTCGATCACCTTCGGGTCGCGCAGCATGGCATCCTCCATCGACGCGACGCATCCCGGCGCGCCGCCCCTTCCGGTTGAAAGTGTGGAGCGACCTGCCGGGATGTCAAGCAAGCCTTTGAATTTGCAGAGGAACGCGCTTGCGGCGCATTATCAGCCCGACTTGCCGTCCTCGGACCCCGAGCGCAGCAGGCTTAGGATGGTCTGGCAGCAGCAGCCGCATTGGGCGCCGCAGCCGCAGCCGGCATAGACCTCTGCGGGGCGGGAGGCGCCGGCGGCGATGACCGCGGCGATCTGCGCCGCGGTCAGGCGATTGCAGTGGCAGACGACCATGGGTGCGATCGCCCTCGCCGCTTAGCGCCAGCCGGCGCGCTGCATGATGCGCAGCGCCTCGGCGGCGCGGTCCGCATCCAGCAGCGGCGCGATGGGTTCGGCGCGGAACTCGCCGAAGGTCCGCAGGATCGGGTGTATCGGCGCGCCGGGTACGGACGGGTACTCCATGTTGCCTTGCGCCAGGATCTCCTGCGCCTCATCGGAGACGAGGAATTCCAGCAGCCGCCGCGCATTCGCCGCGTTCGGTGCGGTCGTCACCAGGCCGGCGCCGGACACGTTCACATGCGTCCCGCGATCACCCGGCGCCTGGTTGGGGAAGATCACCCCGATGCGCTCGAACACCGCGCGATCCTCGGGGCGCTGCGAGGCGCCGACATGGCCGAGGTAGTACGTGTTGGCGATGGCGATCTTGCACTGCCCGGACGGGATGGCGCGGAACTGGTCGCGATCCCCGCCCTGCGGCGGGCGCGCCAGATTGGCGGAGATGCCGCGCGCCCAGGCCTCGGTCGCCGCGACGCCGTCGGCGGCGAGGATCGAGGTGGCAAGGCCCACATTGTAGGGGTGGTTGGACGCCCGCACGCAGATCTGCCCGCGGAAGCGCGGATCGGCGAGGTCCTCGTAGCGGTTCAGCCCCTCGGGCCGGCCATCCTGCTTGTCATACATGATGACGCGGCCGCGCATCGTGATGGCAAACCACAGCCCGTTCGGGTCGCGGCGATCCGCCGGCACGCGCGCATCCACGGCCGGGATGGCGTAGGGCTGCAGGATGCCCGCCTGGGTCGCGCGGGCCAGGCGCGTCGCATCGACGGTGATGAAGACATCGGCCGGGCTGTTGCGGCCCTCGGACTGGATGCGCGCCATGAGCTGGTCGGCATCGCCCTGGATGATACGCACGCGAATGCCGGTCTCGCGGGTGAAGCGTTCGTAGAGCGCGGCGTCGCTGTCGTAGTGGCGCGCATTGTAGATGTTGACCTCCTGCGCCTCGGCGGCGGCGGCAGGGGTGGCGATGACGGCAAGCGCGAGAAGTGTGCGGCGGAGCATCAGGGCCTCATCGTGTGACGGGCCGTCGACTATCGCATCTGAGACGCGTTCGCAAGTTCAGTTGCGATGCGGTCGCATGTAATCGGGGACAGGATGGATGGAGGGGGCGCTGCTGCCCCCCCGCGCCCAGGGCCGCTACCCCGGTCGCCCTCCGTTCTTGCGCTGTCGCGTTGTGGAGGGGCTTTGCCCCTCCAAACCACCCCAGCAAAGGCCGAAGGGCCTTTGCAAACCTCAACCTGGCGCCGTGCGCCGCTGTCAGAATATGCGCCGAGACACGCTCTTGCGCCCGCAAGGCGCTCCGAGGTCATCAGCCTGGCCGCCCCGCCGGATGCCAAGTGCCTGTGGTCCAGGCGCTCCAGGCATCAGGGGCACCCATTGGCGTTGCGAAGCAGTGTCATTGGGCCCCCGATGGCGAGGCGGTCCAAAGGGCCGGCGCCCTTCCGGTTCCCGCGCCGCCGCAGTCCGGAGATCTCCCGGCCGCGCTCCCTACTTCTGCAACCCGCGCAGGAACTTCGCCCGCGCCCCGCCGCCCGCCATCAGGAAGGCGTGGTCCGACCCCGACAGCAGGAAACGCGCGCCGAGGGCGATGTAGTCCGGCGCCACCTTCTCGTCATAGACGCCGCCCATGCCCATGAACTTGCCCTCGGCCTCGCAGGCCGCGGCGACGGCGGCATAGGCATCGCGCACATCGGGATGGCCGATCTGCCCGGCAATGCCCATGGACGCCGTGAGGTCCGAGGTGCCGATCATCAGGCAGTCCACCCCGGGGACGGAGGCGATGGCGGCGGCCTCGGCGACGGCGCGCGGCGTCTCGATCATCACCGTGATCAGGATCTCCTTGTTCAGCTCCACCTGCGCGGCGGCGGTGTCGCTGACCACGAAGCCGTATTGCGCCGGCGGGCCACCCCAGGAGCGCTCGCCGATGGGCGGATAGCGGAAGGCCTGCACCACCGCCTCGGCTTCCTCCCGCGTGTCGATATGCGGGACGACGACACCCATCGCGCCGTTGTCGAGGCAGCGCGTGCCCTCGAACAGCGCATCCTTGCAGCAGCGCACGATGGGGGTGACGCCCTGGGACAGCGCGGCCATGCACATGCGCGTGGCGTCGTCCACGCTCATCGCGCCGTGTTCCATGTCGATGAAAAGCCAGTCGAAGCCGCCGGCCGCAGCAATCATCCCGACCGCGGGCGTGCGCAGGTGATGCACGCCGAAACCCAAGGCGAGCTCCCCGTTTTCCAGGCGGCGACGTGCGAGATTGGGTGCGAGAGGCATGGCCATTTCCTTCCCGTGGAATGCGGGTCAGGCGACCACGCCCCCCGACGCGGGTCAATCGGCCCGCATGCCGGTATTGCCCACGACCGTGCCGAGGCGCTGCGTCTCGCTCGCGATGAAGCTGCCGAAGGCCGCACCGTCGAGCGGCCGCGGCACGCCGCCGGCCTCGCCGATGCGGCGCGACACGACGGGATCCTGCACGGCGGCGATCACCTCGGCCTGAAGCTTCTCGCGCCGCACCGCCGGCACGGCGGAGGGCACCAGGAGCCCCCACCAGGCGACGGTGGCGAGATCCACCCCGGCTTCGCGCAGCGTGGGAACATCCGGCGTGCCAGGGGCGCGCTCGCCGCCGGTGACGGCCAGCGGCTTCATCCGCCCGCCTTGAACCATCCCCAGCGCCGCGGAATAGGTCTGGAACACCACGTCGACGCGGCCGGCCATCACGTCGCTGTTGACCGCCGCGGTTTCCCGATATGGGACATGCGTCATGTCGAGCCCCGTCGCCTTGGCGAAGAGGGCCCCCGCGATATGCATCGAGGTGCCGACCCCGATCGAGCCATAGGTCACGGGCTGCCCGCGCGCCTTCGCCATGGCGATGAAACCGGCGACATCGCTGACCGGCATGGAGGGGCTGACGACCATCAGGTTGGGCATCTCGGCGATCATGGCGACCGGCGCCAGGTCCTTATCCGGATCGAAGGGCAGCCGATCGAACAGGAAGCGATTGGCCGCGAAGCCCTGTGAATGCAGCAGGATGGTGTGGCCATCCGGCTCGGCCTGAAGCACCGCTGTCGTCCCGATGTTCCCGCCGGCACCGGCGCGGTTCTCGACGACGACGGATTGGCGGAGCGCGGTGGACAGGCGCTCGGCCACGAGGCGGCCGAGCAGATCGGCGGCGCCGCCGGCCCCGAAGGCGACGACGATGCGCATCGGGCGGCTGGGATAGCCATCCTGGGCTCTGAGGGTTGTGGGCGCGACAAGGGCGGCAGCCCCAGCCAGGGCGGCGCGTCGACGAGTGTGCATGATTGGACCCGGACTTGAGTTGTTGTGAAGTGGCCGTGCCGGCGTCCCGAACCTGCAACACTGTCTATGCTGCAGCGCAATATCAAGATGAAGAATCGGCCTTCCGTCGGCCATCGCCATCGGTGAGGAGGGCCATGACGGTGTCGAGCCGATCCGCCTCCTCCACCGGCTTGTCGCGGCGGATGCGCGCGATGCGCGGGAAGCGCAGCGCCACGCCGGATTTGTGCCGGGTGGACCGCTGCGCGGCGTCGAAGGCGACCTCGAAGACGATGCCGCGCTCGACCTCCCGCACCGGACCGAAGCGGTTGATCGTGTTGGCGCGGATCCAGCGGTCGAGCCAGAGCAGTTCCTCATCCGTGTAGCCGGAATAGGCCTTGCCGATCGGCACCAGTTCCCCGTCCTCCCGCCAGACGCCGAAGGTGTAGTCGGAATAGAAGCTCGATCGCTTGCCGTGCCCGCGCTGGGCGTACATCAGCACGGCATCGACGGTCAGCGGATCGCGCTTCCACTTCCACCACAGCCCCTTCACCCGGCCGGCGACATAGGGCGCATCGCCCCGCTTGAGCATCAGCCCTTCGATCGATGCCGCGCGCGCCCCGTCGCGCAGCGTGCCGAGGGCGTCCATGCTGTCGAAGGGGATCAGCGCCGACAGGTCCATGCGGGCGGGCGCAACGCGCGCCGCCCAACCTTCCAGCCGCGCGCGCCGGGCGTCGAAGGGCAGCGCGCGCAGATCCTCATGCGCATCGAACAGCAGGTCATAGAGCCGCACCGCCGTCGGATGATCGCGCTGCATCTTCGCCGTGACGGTCTTGCGGTTCAGCCGCTGCTGAAGGTCGGCGAAGGGCGCGACCTCGCCCTGCCGCATCACCAGCAATTCACCATCCAGCACGGCGTGGAAATCCATCGCGGCGATGATCTCCGGGAAGGCGGCCGAGATGTCCTCTCCGCCGCGCGAGAACAGCTTTCGCCCGCCTGGGCCGGCCGTGAGCTGCACGCGGATGCCGTCCCATTTCCATTCCGCGCGCCAGTCCTCGGGGCGCAGCGCGGCGAGGTCCGCATCCTCCAGCGGATGCGCCAGCATCAGCGGGCGGAAGATCGGCCGGTCGCGCGGATCGGGGCGCTCGGCCTTGCCGTCCAGCCAGCGGAACAGGGGGACATAGGGGGCGGCGACCCCGTGCCAGACCTCCTCGATATCCTCCACCGGCTGACCCGACCATTCGGCGAGCGCGACACGCGCCAGCCGCGCCGAGACACCCACGCGCAGCCCGCCGGTGACCAGCTTGATGAGCGCCAGCCGTCCACTGGCATCGAGCGTATCGAGCCAGCCCGCGATCAGCGCCGGCAGTTCGGCCTTCGGCGTCTCCTCCAGCGCCTCGGTGATCTCGGCGAGCGTCGGCGGCGGCGCGTTCACCCCGGCCCGAGGCTGCCAGATCAGCGCGACGGTCTCCGCCAGATCCCCGACATAGTCGTAGGACATGCGCCACAACTCGGGATCGGTGCGCGTCATCACCAGCTCCCGGATCATGGAGGGCTTGGCAGCGGCGAAGCGCAGCTCCTCGGTCAGGGCCGCGAGGCCGATGCCGCGATCGGGGTCCGGCTGTTCCGCGAACCAGGCCCCCAGCAGCGCGAGCTTCGCATTGCGGCCGGGCGTGAAGACCAGGCGCTCCAGCAACTCGGCGAAGGCCGGCAGGCTCATGCCACAGGGTCCTCAGCCGGCGCGGCGTCTTCCTCCTCCTCGCCCAGCCCGACCAGATGCAGCGCGCGGCCTTTGACGCCGCGCAGGGACAGCGCGTGGATCAGCGCGTCCTCCCGCCCATGCGTCACCCAGACCTCGGGCGCCTGCACCGCGCAGCAGGTATCGAGCAGTTCGTCCCAATCGGCATGGTCCGAGATCACCAGCGGCAGTTCCACGCCGCCCTGCTTCGCCCGCTGCCGCACCCGCATCCAGCCCGAGGCAACGGCCGGCACGGGTTCGTTCAGCCGCCGCGCCCAGCGATCCGCAACCGCCATGGGCGGCGCGAGGACGATCGCGCCCTTCAGGGCGTCCTTCTTTGCGACGGTGGCGGCGCGCAGATCGCCGAGGCGCACGCCCATCGCCTCATAGACCGCGCACATCGCCACATGTGCGCCATGCAGATGGATCGGCCGGTCCCATCCCGCCTGGCGCAGCATGGCGATCAGGCGCTGGCACTTGCCCAAAGAATAGCAGCCGACGACATGGGTCCGCTCCGGGAACAGGGCGACGGAGCGCAGCAGCTTCGCGAGCTCGCCCTCGGCCGAGGGGTGACGGAACACCGGCAGCGCGAAGGTCGCCTCGGTGACGAAGAGGTCGCAGGGCTCGACCTCGAAGCGCGCCGCGGTCGGGTCGGCATGGCGCTTGTAGTCGCCCGAGACCACCGCCCGCGACCCCTGCCAGTCCATGCAGATCTGCGCCGAGCCCAGAACGTGCCCCGCCGGGCGCAGCCAGAGCTGCACGCCGTTGATGGTGAGCGCCTCCCCGTACCGCAGCGCCTGCTGCGTGACACCGGCCCGCCCCTCGCCCATCCGCGCGGTCATGATGGCGAGCGTCTCCCGCGTCGCCAGCACATGGGCGTGGCCTGGACGGGCATGGTCGGAATGGCCGTGGCTGATCACCGCGCGATCGACGACCCGGCTGGGGTCGATGAAGAAGCCGCCGGGCTCGCAGTACAGGCCGGCCGGCGTGACCTTCAGCCAGGTCGAGGGGTGGGGCATGACGGCCATGTGGTCGGCATCGCCGACGCTTTCCAGGGCGCTCTTGCGCCCGATTCCGCCTAGCCGTGCCGATCACCGACCCATCGGCGGGTCGAAGGGAAGACATGCGCGACCGGGGCAACCATCGCGGCGGACCGCGACGGGTGCCCCGGATGGAGCGCTTACACGCGGAACCGGGGCCCTGGTCCCGGTTCCGTCGACAGGGGGGCCGGTGTCACGCCGGGACCAGCAGGAAGAAGCGGCCGTACTGCGCCTTCTCCTGCTTCCACGCATGGGCCGCGAGCGCCACCGAGCTCACCCCCCAGAACACCAGGTATTCGACGCCGCCGAGGTTCCACAGCCAGCCCGCGCCCTTGGTCATCAGGGTCGCATAGACCGCGATGCCCATGATGCCGGCCGAGACGAAGCCGAGCCACTTCACCAGGATGTTCAGGGTCAGGCCGAAGAGGCAGGCGGTCTCGGCGGCGAGGGCGAGGTAGAGCATCACCTCGCCATAGGGCAGGACGCGCCCGAAGAAGGCGGCCGAACCCGCCATGTTGTTCAGCTTGAAGAGGATGTGCGGCGCATAGAACAGGCCGCACATGAGCCGGAGGACGACCACCGGATCGGTCAGGTCGAAATCGGATCTGCGCATCGTTCGGATCTCCCGTCCGCCATGGACGTGGCGCGAGGATTGGGCCTGAAGCCCGCGGAAAAGCTTGCTCCAGCGCAAACCGGTTCCCCCGGCGGTGAATGATGGTCATAGTGGCGGCGAATGAGAACATTACCGGAACCATTCGCCGGCTGGTTTGCCGCGCGCGGCTGGACGCCGCGGCCGCATCAGATGGCGCTGCTGGATGCTGCCCGGCGTGGGGAGCATGTGCTGCTGCTCGCCCCCACCGGCGGCGGCAAGACGCTGGCCGGGTTCCTGCCCTCCCTGGTCGACCTCGCGGCGCGACCGCGGGAGGGGCTGCACACGCTCTACATCTCCCCGTTGAAGGCGCTCGCGGTCGACATCGCCCGCAACCTCACCCAGCCGGTCGCGGAGATGGGCCTTTCCGTGACCATTGAGACCCGCACCGGCGACACCCCGGTGAACCGCCGACAGCGCCAGCGTGAACGCCCGCCCAACCTGCTGCTGACGACGCCGGAGAGCCTGACGCTGCTGCTCTCCCTGCCCGACGCGCCGGCGATGTTCGCCGGCCTGTCGGCGATCGTGGTGGATGAGGCGCATGCGCTGGCGGGGACGAAGCGCGGGGACCAGCTGGCGCTGTGCATGTCGCGCCTGGCGACGCTGGCACCGGAAGCACGGCATGTCGGCCTGTCCGCCACGGTCGCGCATCCCGAGGCCCTGCGCGCGTGGCTCTCCCCCACCGCGCGGGCCGAGGATGTCCGCCTGGTCGAAACCCGCGGCGGCGCCCCGCCCGAATTCGAGCTGCAACTGCCGGAAGGCCGCATGCCCTGGGGCGGGCATATGGGCCTTGCCTCCGCACCCGAGATCTATCGCCGCATCGAGGGCGCGCGGGTGACCATCGTCTTCGTCAATACCCGCGCCCAGGCCGAGCTGATCTTCGCCGCCCTATGGCGGCTGAACGAGGCCGCCCTGCCCATCGCCATGCATCACGGCAGCCTGGAGATCGGGTTGCGCCGCAAGGTGGAAGCGGCGATGGCGGCAGGGAAGCTGCGCGGCGTGGTGGCGACGGCCTCGCTCGATCTCGGGATCGACTGGGGCGATGTGGACCAGGTGATCCAGGTCGGCGCGCCGAAGGGCGTGTCGCGGCTGCTGCAGCGCGTCGGGCGCGCGAGCCATCGCATGGACGAACCCTCCCGCGCCGTGCTGGTCCCGGCGAACCGCTTCGAGATCGTCGAATGCGTCGCCGCCACCGAAGCCGTCGCGGCGCATGAACTGGACGGCGAGCCGCCACGCCCCGGCGGGCTCGATGTGCTGGCGCAGCATGTGCTGGCCATGGCGTGCTCGGCGCCCTTTCGCGAGGACGACCTCTTCGCCGAGGTCACCCGCGCCGCGCCCTATGCCGCGCTGACCCGGCGCGACTTCGACGACGTCGTGCGCTTCGTGGAAGACGGCGGCTATGCGCTCGCCGCCTATGACCGCTTCCGCAAGCTGTTCCGCGATTCCGAAGGCTACCTGCATATCCGCGGCAAGATGGTCGCGGCGCAGCTGCGCATGAATCTCGGCACCATCGTCGAGACGCCGATGCTGAAGGTGCGCCTGCGCGGAGGCGGCGTGGTCGGTGAGGTCGAGGAATGGTTCGTCTCGACGCTGGAGCCCGGCGACTGCTTCCTCTTTGGCGGCCAGGTGCTGCGCTACGAACGGCTCGATCCCGGCGCCGCCATCGTCTCGCGCGGCGGCGAGGGCGAACCGCGCGTGCCGGTCTATGCGGGGGCGCGGATGCCGCTCACGACCCATCTCGCCGCGCGGGTGCGTGCCATCCTGTCGGACCCGCGCCGCTGGCGGCACCTGCCGGACCCCGTGAAGGAATGGCTGCGCCTGCAACGCTACAAATCCGAACTGCCGCCGCGCGACGGGCTGCTGGTCGAGACCTTCCCGCGCGGCGGCAAGTGGTTCCTCGTCGCCTATACCTTCGAGGGCCGGCTCGCGCACCAGACGCTCGGGATGCTGGTCACGAAGCGGATGGAAAGGCTGGGCCTCGCGCCGCTCGGCTATGTCGGGACCGACTACATCCTCGCCATCTGGTCGGCCTTCGAACCGCGCGATGTCGCCGAGCTGTTCACCGAGGACATCCTGGGCGACGAGATGGAGGAATGGCTGGCGGAATCGAGCATGCTGCGGCGGACCTTCCGCAACATTGCGACGATCGCCGGCCTCATTGAAAAATCCCACCCCGGGGCCGAGAAATCCGGCCGACAGATGACGATGAATTCCGACCTGATCTACGACGTGCTCCGCCGCCACCAGCCCGACCACATCCTTCTGCGCGCGACCCGCGCCGAGGCCGCGCAGGGATTGACCGACATCGCGCGCATCGCATCGCTGCTCGCCCGCGTGCAGGGGCGCATCCGCCATCGCGTGCTCGAGCAGGTCTCGCCGCTCGCCGTGCCGGCGCTGATCGAACAGGGCCGCGAATGGGTCGCGGGCGGCGCGGAGGACGCGCTGCTCGCCGAAGCCGCCGCCATGGTCGAGGAAGTCACCGACGGCGCCGAGCATTTCGTGGAGACCCTGGCCGAAGTGACCGAACCCTTCCCCGTGCGCGGCGGCACGTCGATCGCCCGCGCCAAGGCCCGTGACCGCCGCCGCGTGCGCGACATCCGCCAGGCCCCGAAGATGGTGACAGGCCGATGACCGCCGCCCCCGTCCACATCGCCGGCGAACGGCTGATGCTCGATCCCGCCGGCGTGCTGCACTGGCCGGCGCGGCGGATGCTCGTCGTCGCCGACCTGCATTTCGAGAAGGGCAGCGCCTTCGCCGCCCGCGGCCGCCTGGTGCCGCCCTTCGACACGCGGGAGACGCTGTCCCGACTGATCCCCCTGCTTCGCCGCTACGGCCCGAAGCGCATCGTCTTCCTGGGCGATTCCTTCCATGACGACGAAGGCTGCACGCGGATCGCGGAGCACGACCGCGCCGCGCTGATCGCCACGCTGGAAGGCATCGACATCACCTGGGTCGCCGGCAACCACGACCCCGCCCCGCCGGTCGGCCTGCCGGGCACGGCGGTCGAGGAACTGCGCGACGGCCCCCTCACCTTCCGCCACATCCCGACGCCGCGCGCGATGGGCGAGGTTGCCGGTCATCTGCACCCGCGCGCCGTTGCGCCGACGCGCGCCGGCGGCGTCGCCCGGCCCTGCTTCATCAGCGACGGCCGGCGCGTGCTGATGCCCGCCTTCGGCGCCTATACCGGCGGGCTCGACGCCGCCGACCCGGCCATCACCGGGCTGTTCCCACGCGGCGGCCGCGCCTTCCTGCTAGGGGCGGAAAGGCTCTACTCCTTCCCGCTGGCGCCGCGGCGCAGCAGCGTGGCGGTGGATCTCGTCAGCTTCGGCGATGGTCAGGCCGAATTGCCGTTCCATGTGACGTCCAGGCTGCAGAACGGTTGAAGAGCAAACGACACAAGAGGACGCGGACCATGCCCTATGACGGAAGCTGCCACTGCGGCGCGGTCACCTTCACGGTGGACGCGGATACCCCGACCCAGGCGCTGTCCTGCAATTGCTCCATCTGCCGCCGCAAGGGGCTGCTGCTGACCTTCGTGCCGCGGTCCGCCGTGACGATCCGCGGCGAGGAGGCGCTGCGCGAATACCTCTTCAACACGCACAAGATCAGCCACCGGTTCTGCACGACCTGCGGCAGCGAAACCTTCGCCTTCGCCCAGACGCCCGATGGCGGCGAAGGCTGCGCAGTCAATCTGCGCTGCGTGCCGGCGGTCGATCTCGCGGCACTGGAGATCCAGCATTACGACGGTGCGAGCCGCTAGGGTTCCTTCGTACGACGGGACGCGCCGCGGTTCCCGGGCTTTCCGCCGGGCCGGTCATCGCGGTGCTGTCGCTGTGGAGTTGGAGGGGCCTTGCCCCTCCAAACCACCCCACCAAAGGCCCGAGGCCTTTGGAAACCGTCACCTGGCACCGTGCGCCACTGACGGAACAGTGCCGAGACCCGCACTTGCGCACGAAGCGCGCCTGGTGGGGTTCCTCACGGCCGCCGTGCCCCACACCAAGATCCGACGGTCCAGGCCATGCCATGGCCTGGCGGGGTGAGGTTTGGAGAGGGGCAGAGCCCCTCTCCAATCCCGCGCTTTGCCCTTCTTCTCGCACCGAAAGGGGCAGAGCCCCTCCGATCTTCAGGCTGCCGCCATCGGCCGCGCCCTCGAGCCATGCGCCAGCCACGCCGCGCACTCCTCGCCGAGTTCACGCCGCGCCGTCGCCTCATACGCCGCGCAATCCTCCGCGGTCAGCGTGTCGCGCCAGCGACCGTTGGTGCCCTTGTTGATGAAGGTCTCCGCGCCGCCATCCCAGAAGACACCGCCGAGCGGCGCCGCCTGGGCCGCATGCGCCTTCATCCAGGCGAAGCTGCTGTGTTCCAGGATGGCCGGCCAGCGATCCTCGGCCACCTCCACGCCCAGGAAGGCGGCGATGCGGCGGGCCTCGCCGGGCAGGTCGGCCTTCAGATCCTCGAAATGCAGCAGCAGAAGGTTCGGCAGGTCGCGGATCGCCCACCAGCTCCGCACATTGTCCCAGAAGGGCCAGAAGGGATGCCCGTCGCGCGCCATCCAGTCGAGGAAGTAGTCGCGCACCGTCCCCTGCGGCGGTTCGATCGCGGGGCCGACGCGGCCCGGCGTATCGTTCAGCGCCGCGTACCACAGGGCATTCGCATTGGCGTGGTGGTTGTGCATGCTCCACACCACGTCGCGCCCGTCCCGCGCGACATAGATGTATTTCGCGCGCGGCGAATAGACGAGCGCATCGACCGGCAGATGCGTCTTGAGGAAGCGGCGATGCGCCTGCGCCTCGATGGCCGCGAGCTTCTCGGGCTTCGGCGGCACGCGCAGATCGACCCAGGGCGAGGTCGACGCGACATCCACCTCCGGCGACCCGTCCGACAGGATCTGTCCGACGATCTGCTGCGTCCAGGTGGTGCCTGACTTGGCATAGGTGCCGACGATGATGTCGTCGTCGCGGAACACGAAGTCGTTCCAGACCGTGGAATCGAAATGGTGGTTGTGCAGTTCCCGCGTCTTGCAGGGCCATGCGGCCGCCAGCCGCGTCTCGTTGTCGTTCATGTCGCCAGCTCCGGGTTACGGCCCCGCAGGGCACGGGCGCCGCCGATGCGGCGACGCCGGCCGGCACCCTCGCCGGCAGAGCGGCCTCATACGCGGCCGGGCGACCCGCCGCGGTGCGGCGGATCACATCGGAGTGAGCGCGATCATCCCGCCGTGATGTTGGCGGTCCGGGCGATGGCGCGCCAGTTCTCCGTCTCTCGCGCCACGCGATCGGCCAGCGCCTCGGCGGTGCTCGGCGCCACCAGCGCGCCGGCCTGGAAGGCGCGGTCGCGCAGGCCCTGGTCGGCGAGCACCCCCTGCAGCGTGTCCGACAGCATCGCCACCATCGGTGCGGGCACGCCGCGCGGGGCGAAGACCGAAAACCAGACATTCAGGTTGAGGTCCGGCATGCCCTGCTCCGCCGCAGAGGGGATGTCCGGCAGCCCCGGATGCCGTTCGTTCGACGATACGCACAGCGCGCGCAGCTTGCCGTCGCGCACCAGCGGCGTCAGCGGCGGGGGCGAATTCATGTAGAATTGGATGCGCCCGGCAATCAGGTCGCGGATGGTCTCCCCGGTGCCGCGATAGGGCACGTGCACCAGGTCGATCCCCGCGCGGTGCTTGAGGTATTCGGTGCCCATGTGGTGCATGGACCCGTTGCCGGCCGAGGCGTAGTTCATCTCCCCCGGCTTCTGCTTCGCGAGGGCGATGAATTCCTGCAGCGTCGTCGCCGGCACGGTGGGATGCGTGACGAAGAGCTGCGGCGTGTCGGTGATCTGCCCCACGGCCTGGAAGTCGCGCATCGGCTGGATGTCACCGAGCCCGTTGATGGCCGCGCGCCCCGTCATGGTCGCGCAATAGCCGCAGAGCAGCGTGGTACCATCCTGCGGCGCGCGGATCACCGAGGTCAGCCCGACCACGTCGTTCCCGCCCGGCCGGTTCTCCACCACCATGGTCGCGCCGAGCGCCCGCCCGAAGGAGTCCGCGATGAGCCGCGCGGAGAAGTCGGTCCCGCCGCCGGCCGGCGACGGCACGACGAGGGTGATGGTCCTGCCCGCGAGGCTGCCCTGCGTCCGGGCGACGCCTGGCGCGGCGAGCACGGCAATGCCGCCGCCGAGCAGGGCTCGGCGCGGTGTGGTGATGGTCATTCCTGGTTTCTCCCGCTGGTCTTGCTGTCAGGTCGCGTCCGGGAAGGGTCTGTCGCCGGTCACCGGCACCTCCCCCACATTCAGGATGAAGGACAGCAGCGTGTAGTAGCCGAGCACCGTCAGCAGCTCGACGAAGGGCGCCTCGCCCAGCGCGTCGCGGCCGGCGGCGAAGTCGGCGTCGTCGAGGCGACCTCGGTCGAGCACCGCGCGGGACAGGCGCCAGACAAGCTGCTCGGTCGCATCAGCAAAGCGCGGATCCTCGCCGGCGCGCAGCCGTTCCAGCGGCGCCGGATCGACGCCCGCCGTCACCGCGATCGGGTGATGCGCGAACCATTCGAACTGCGCCTGCCAGCGGCGCGAGACGGTGAGGATCGCGATCTCCCGCAGTCGGTCGTCCAGCATGCCAGAGAAGCGCAGCCCGGCACCGAGCCGCTGCACCGCATCCGCCACGGCGGGCGCGCGCAGCAGCACGGTGAAGGGGCCGATCACGCCGCCGCGCGGCCCGGCGGTCATCGCCGCGACGACGGCACGCTGCGCCTCGTCCAGCGCGGCGTCGGGCAGCGGCGGGAACCGGCCGCTCATGCGCCCGCCCCGGGCATCATGGCGGACATGCCGCCATCGACGATGATCTCGGTGCCGGTGATGTAGCGGGATTCGTCGGCGGCGAGGAACAGCACCGCATGCGCCACGTCCCAGCCCGTGCCCATCTTGCCGGTCGGCACCTGTGCGTCGCGCTTCGCGACCAGGCTGGCCGCGTCGTTGGCGCCGAGCTGGCGCAGCAGCCGGTTCTCGACCAGCGGCGTGTGCATCAGCCCGGGAATGACAACGTTGCAGCGCACGCCTTTCCGCGCCTGGTCCATCGCGACGGATTTCGTCAGCCCGATCACGCCCATCTTGGACGCCGAATAGGCGATGTGCGGGCGGTCGCCCGACATGCGCAGCGCGGCAATGGAGGCGATGTTCACGATGGCCGCCGTCTCGCATTCGCGGAGATAGGGCAGCGCGTGCTTGCAGCCCAGGAAGACGCTGCGGAGGTTGATGTCGAACTGGCGGTCCCAGACCTCCTCGGTCATGGATTCCGCGCTCCCCGGCGCCGAGCCGCCGACATTGTTCACCAGGATGTCGAGCCGGCCGAAGGTCGCGACCGCGGCCTCGATGGACGCCTTCACCGCGTCGGAGTCCGTCACGTCCGCGGTGTGCGCGACGGCGCGCCCGCCTTCCTTCGCGATGATGCCGACGGTTTCGGCGACGGCCTCGGGCTTGTTGTCGATGCAGAAGACCGCGGCACCCTGGCGGGCGAAGAGCACCGCGGTCGCCTTGCCGTTCCCCCAGCCCGGACCGACCGAGCCGGCACCGGTCACGATCGCGACCTTGCCTGTCAGATCAAGCACGCACCCTCTCCATTCTTGGACAGGGTCATGCCTACAATCGGCAAGAACGCGTGGCAACCGACCGCGCGGTCGGGTGCCAGCACCCCGTCAGCCGGCCAGGTACTTCTCCGCCGCGCTGCCCAGCACCTGGCAGCACAGGGCGAGGTCTTCCTCCTTGGTGTCCTCAGCCCAATGGTGGCTGATGCCGCCGATGGACGGCGTGAACAGCATCGCGGCCGGCATGCGCTTGGCGATGTACTGCGCATCATGCCCGGCACCCGATGGCATGGTGGTCCAGGCGCCCGGCGCTTCCTCCTCCGCCGCGGCCTTCAGCGCGGCCATCATCGCCGGGTCGCAGATGGCGGGCGTCGCACGCGACTTCTGCGTCAGGGTCGCGGGACACTTCTCGCGCCGGTTGCTCTCCTGCACCAGGCGACGGAGCGTCTCCTCCATCCGCTCCAGCACCGGGACGGACACGTCGCGGAACTGGAAGAGCACCTCGGCCGAACCTGGGATGATCGACGGCGCACCCGGCTCCAGCGCGATGCGTCCGGTGGTCCAGGTGGACCGCTCGCCGCAGATGCGCGGGAACTCCTGGTCGATGGCGGCCAGCAGCCGCACCGCCGACAGGCCGGCATCCTTGCGCTCGGCCATGGTGGTGCCGCCCGCGTGGTCCTGCTGACCGTCAAAGCGCAGCAGCCACTGCCAGATGGCGACGATGCCCGTCACCACGCCGACGCGCAGGCCCTTCGATTCCAGGTTGGTGCCCTGCTCGATATGCAGTTCGAAGAAGCCCTTGTGGCGCCCGGGTTCAAGCTGCATCCGCGGCTTGCCGGCGAGCCCCGCCGCAGCGAGCGCATCGCGCAGCGGCTGCCCATCGTTGCGGCTGCGGGACCGGTCGATCTCGTCATCCGACAGCTCGCCGATGAGGGACCGGCTGCCGAGGAAGCCGCCCTCGAAATGCCCTTCCTCATCGGCGAAGGCACAGACATCGACGGGCAGCCCCGCGCGCGCCAGCGCCAGGGCCGCCACGACGCCCAGCGCACCATCGAGCCACCCGGCCTGGTTCTGGCTCTCGATATGGCTGCCCGCCAGCAGATGCGGCCCATTGCCCTTGTGGCGGCCATACACATTACCGATGCCGTCGATGGAGGCTTCAAGCCCGCACTCGGTCAGTCGTTCCATCAGCCAGCGCCGGGATTCCATGTCCTGCGGCGAATAGGTCGGACGGTGCACGCCAGTCTTGTAGGCACCGATCTTCCGGAGCTCGTTAAGGTCGCGCAGGAAGCGCTCGGTGTCGATCCGCGGCATGGCAGGGTCCTTCTCGTCGATACCCATGCTGCGGCGCGAAATCCGCCGCGGCAAGGACGCGATTAACCGGCCGGCAAGGTCGATGCGCTTTCGTAGCGGCGCCGCAAACCGCGGTGCCTCTGTCGGAGACCGAAAATGATCCCTCTGACGACCCTCCCCCCTCGTCAGCCCGAGGCCGTGGATTCCGTGGCCCTGATCGAAACCGCCAAGGGCGCGGAACTGCATCTGCGCGCCGCCTCGGGCGCCCTGATGCGTCTGCCCCTGGCCGATGCCGACCACCTCAAGGGCCTGGCGGCGCTCGCCGTGATGGCGGGCGCGCTGGGCGCGATGACCAGCAGCCCGGCCTGACCCAGAGCCTGTCCCGGAAGCCGCCTGACGACACCCTAAGACGGCCGGCACCGACCCGCACCCCCGCCCAGCCAATCACGTCAACGTCCTGGATTGGGTGGCCGGGCGGGGATGCGGGCCGGTGCCGAATCTGCACATGCGCCGGATGGCGCACGCCCAAAGAGGCTCTCAGACCCGCCGGACACCCCAGAAGCTCGGCAGCCCAACCGGGATGTCGGTGATGGTGCTGCGATAGGCCGTCATGCGGGAATACTCGCCGAGCGGCAGGTAGGGCAGGTCGATCCAGAAACGCTCCTGGATCGCCCGCGCCACCGCCTGCTGTTGGGCGGTGTCCGGCGCGGCCATCCAGTCCCGGCGCAGCGCTTCCAACTGCGGGCTGTCGGGCCAGCCGAACCAGGCTCCCGCTCCGTTCGCGCGCAGGCCAAGATGCGCCACCGGATCCAGCATCCCGGCACCGCTGAAGCCCGAGGTGAAGACCGACCAGCCACCACGTTCGACTGGTTCCTTGCTCGCCCGCCGCGCGCCGATCGTGCCCCAATCAGCGCCGACCACATCCACGGTCATGCCCGCGCGCGTCATCATGTCGGCCGAGACCTCGCTCAGTGCCTTCAGCAGCGCGAAGTCGTTGGCCTGAAGCAGCACCACCTTCTCGCCGGCATAGCCGGCGGCGGCGAGGTCGCGCTTCACCTTGTCCATGTCGCGGGGGCCACGCAGCGCGGCCATGCCGGCATCGGAGGCCATGGGCGTGCCTGACAGGAAGACGCCCACCTCCCGCCACAAGGCGCGGTCGTCACCGAAGGCTGCGGTCATGTAGGCCGACTGGTCGAGCGCCCCGATCAGCGCCCGCCGCACGCCCGGATTGTTGAAGGGCGGATGCAGGTGGTTGAAGCGCAGCACGCTGATGGAACGCTCATCCGTCACGGCGACCGTCACGTCGCGGTTCCGCCGCAGCATCGGCGCAAGGTCGGTCGAGGGATATTCCAGCCAATCCACCTCGCCCGCCATCAGCGCGCCGGCTGCCGTCGCGGGGTCGGGCAATATCTGCCACTCGACGCGATCGATGAAGGCGCGCTTGCCGCCGGCCGTGCGGCTCGACGGTTCGTTGCGCGGCACATAGCCGTCGAAGCGCGCATAGGCGACGCGCACCCCCGCCAGGCGTTCATCGGCCAGGAAACGATATGGCCCGGAGCCCACCATCTCCGTTACCTGGCGGTTCGGCGGTGTCGCCGCGATGCGTTCCGGCATGATGGCGGGCATCGCGGCCGTCACCTTGCCCAGCGCGCGCGGCAGCAGCGGAAAGGGTCGCTTCAGGCGGATGCGGATGGTGCGGTCGGTCGGCGCACTCATCTCGTCGAGCACGGCGATCAGTTCCGCGCCCACCATGTCGCGCGCCGCCCAGCGGTTGATCGAGGCGACGCAATCGCGCCCGCGCACTGGCTCGCCGTCGTGGAATTTCAGCCCTTCCCGCAGGGTGATGGTCCAGTCCAGGCCGTCGCGCTCGACCACATGGCCCTCGGCCATCTGCGGGCGGACGTTGTAGCCCTCGTCCAGCGCGTAGAGCGTGTCGAACACCATGAAGCCATGGGTCAGCGTCACCGTCGCCGTGGTGAAGACCGGGTCGAGCACCGCGAGATCCGCCTGCGGCACAAAGCGCAGCGGCCGCCCCGCTTGAGCCCGGCCGAGCCGCGGCGCGGCAACCAGCCCGGCAGCGCCGAGCATGACGGAGCGACGGGATGCAATCATGGATAGGCAAGCCTCCGGCAGGTGCGACACCGTTCTCCCGTGCGCGATGATCCGGCGCCGCGAGGTCCCGGTCAACGCCTTCCCGGCCCTTCGCCGCTGCGGCATGCTGCGCCAAGCCGACGAATCAGGAGATCAGCGCATGGCGCTCCGTTGCGACCTCATCATCCGCGATGCGACGATCATCGACGGGTCCGGCCGCCCCGGCTTCCGCGGGGATGTCGCGGTGGATGGCGAGCGCATCGCGGCGGTCGGCGACCTCGGCAGCGCGTCCGGAGCGCGGGAGGTCCAGGCCGGGGGCCGCGTGCTCGCCCCCGGCTTCATCGACGCCCACACCCATGACGACCAGATCGTCCTGCAGGGCGCGGAATGCATGTGCTGCAAGCTGTCCCAGGGCGTCACCAGCGTCGTGGTGGGCAATTGCGGCATCAGCCTGTCCCCGGTGCGCATGACGGAACGCCCGCCGGCGCCGCTCGACCAGGTCTGCGCGCCGGAATGGTGGAAGTTCGGCTCCTTCGGCGAATATGCCGACCATCTGCGGCGCGAGCCTCCCGCGGTCAACGCCCTGGCGCTGATCGGCCACATGTCGCTGCGCGTCGGCGCGATGAACGGCGATACGCAGCGCGCGGCCACCGATGCCGAGGCGGAGCGCATGCGTGTTTGGCTGGCGGAAAGCCTCGCCGAGGGCGCGGCGGGCTTCTCCACCGGGCTGTTCTACCCGCCCTCCAGGAGCGCACCGACCGAGGAGGTGATCGCCGTCGCCGAGGCGCTGCGCGCCCATCGCGGCCTCTACGTCACCCATATGCGCGACGAGGCGAACCACGTCCTCGACAGCATCCAG
This sequence comes from Roseomonas alba, assembly GCF_019430885.1. Lineage (GTDB taxonomy): Bacteria > Pseudomonadota > Alphaproteobacteria > Acetobacterales > Acetobacteraceae > Neoroseomonas > Neoroseomonas alba. The sequence continues at coordinate 863,202 of NZ_JAHYBZ010000002.1, forward strand.
GAAACGCTGAAGATCGGCGAGAGCGTCGGCGCGCCGGTGGTGATCAGCCACCACAAATGCGCACAGCCGGAGAATCACGGCCGATCGCGCGAAACCCTGCCGCTGATCGAAAGCTACGCGGCGCGCTATCCGGTCGCCTTCGACGTCTATCCCTACACGGCGTCCTCGACCTCGCTGGCCGCGCGCGACCCGCGTCCGGACATTCCCGTCACGGTGACGAACTCCCTGCCCCACCCGGAGGTCGCCGGCCGCGCCCTGTCCGACATCGCCGCCGAATGGGGCGTCTCGTTGCTGGAAGCGCGCGACCGCCTGCTGCCGGCCTCCGGCGTCTTCCACAACATGTCCGAGGACGACGTACGCCGCATCATGGCGCATCCTCTGTCGATGATCGGCAGCGATGGCGGGCCGCTCGCCAAGAAGCCGCATCCGCGGCTGTGGGGCACCTTCCCCCGCGTGCTGGGGCACTACGTCCGCGAGCTGAAGCTGATGGAGCTGGAGACCGCCATCCACAAGATGACGGGCCGCACGGCGATGGTCTTCGGCATCACGGATCGCGGCACCATCGCGCCGGGAGCCTTCGCGGATCTGGTGCTGCTCGACGCCGCGACGGTGAAGGACCGCTCGACCTGGGAGGATTCCATCCAGCCTGCGGACGGTATCCTGGAGACCTGGGTGAACGGGCAGTCTGCCTATGTGCATGGCGCAGGCGTGACAGGCGCGCGCGCGGGCCGGCTGCTGCAACGCGCGGCGTAAGGCGGAACCGAGAGGGGCGGCGCCCCTCTCGGGCTCACCCCGCCAAAGGCCTTTCGGCCTCTGGTGGGCGCGAAGCGCTGCTTCGCGGTTTGGGGCGGGGCAAAGCCCCTCACCAACCTTTCAGGCGTCCGGCAGCGCGTCGGTCCCCTTGATCGCCAGCGCCTCCAGCACGCGGGAGACGCAATTGTAGCCCGCGATGGTGACGGTCAATTCCACGAGTTGCCGTTCGGGAAACAGCGCGCGGACCTCGGCGGCGACGCTCTCCGGCACATGCACCGACAGCGTCATGGCGTCGCAATAGGCCAGTGCCGCACGTTCCGTCGCGTCGAAGGCGTCGCTCGCCTGCCAGTCATGGAGCGTGTCGAGCTGCGCCTGGGTCGCGCCTTCCTGAAGCGCAATGGGCGCATGCGCCTCCCATTCATAGGTCGCGTCGTTGATGGCAGCGACGCGGCACATCATCAGTTCGCGGATCTTACCGGACAGGGTGGAGTTCCAGCGCACCGCGTCGAACATCGCGATCCACCCCTCCGCGATGGGCGGCGCGTGCAGCAGCATCCGGTGCAGATGCCCGATCTTCTTCCGGGAATTCCGGATGGTCTCCGCCGCGGCACGGAGATCGGGTTGGGCAGGGTCGGCATAGGCGATGCGGGCCATTGTTTCCTCCTCGTTGCGCCGAGTGTGGCGTGCCGGGGAAGGCCCGTGAAGTCAGGCGGGGCGGCGCCGGAGCAGATATCGCTGCCGTCCGTCCATCACGACTGCGCCAGCCTGGTTGTGGACGGTGCTGCGCAGGCCGAGGACGCCGGTCGTTCTCTGGGGCGTGATCTCGTCCACCTCGAGCGCGGGGTAGAGCGTGTCGCCGACGAAGACCGGGTGCAGGAAGCGGGAGGATTGGTCGAGGAAACCCTTGAGCGATTCTTCGACCATGTGCGGGAACATCCCGGCGCCGGCGGCGGTCTGGATCGCCACCTGAAAGCCGTGCGCCAGCATGTGGGGCATACCGCGCGCCCGGCAGTATTCGACATCGTAGTGGACCGGGTGGTTGTCGCCGGAGGCTGCCTGGAAGGCGAGGAAGATGGCCTCGGTCATGGTGCGGCTGGGCAGGATGAAGCGTTCGCCGAGCGTGAAGTCTTCGAACCAGCGTTGCTGCGGCACCATGCGGTGTGCCGCAGGGTCAAAACCGGTCATGTGTATCCCAGGGTCCTGTCGCGCGCGGCATCCGTCGCGTCGCGCCCGGCCGGATCGCCGAACCCGCCGCCACCGGACGTTTCCAGCCGCACGATATCCCCCTTCAGCAGCCGCACGCCATCGGACTTCGGTGCGATGGGCGTGGCGACGCCGTCGCGGATGCGCATCAGCTTCCCCAGGCTGCCCGGCTGCCCGCCCGCAAGGCCATAGGGCGGGAAGCGGAAGCGATCCATGTTGGCCGTGAAAACGCCGGCCGGGCTGTCCAGCCGCCATTCGCGCACCAGCCCCAGCCCGCCGCGATGCTTCCCCGCGCCACCCGAACCCGGGATCAGCCCGTAATGGGTGATGGTCAGCGGCATCTGGCCTTCGATCATCTCGACCGGGATGTTGGAGTTGTTGTGCATGCCGAAGGACCAGGCGTTCACACCGTCCTTCACGGGGTTCGCCCCGGTGCCGCCGATCTCGATCTCGACCAGTACCTCGCGTGATCCGTCCTCGCCCTCGGTCTGAAAGGTCGCGACATAGGACCCGCCGTAATAGGCCGCGGGCATCCGGTCCGGCAGCGCCTGGTGCAGGCAGCCGAACATGACATTCGCCAGGCGATGCGACACCGCCACGCGATGCGCGACCGAGGCCGGCGCGCGGCAGGACGTCACGCTGCCCTCGCGATGGATGATCTTCACCGGCCGGTAGCAGCCGGCATTGGCCGGCATCGCCCCATCCGTCGCGGCGATGATCGAGTAATACACCGCGCAATTCGACATGGCCGGCGTGCAGTTGATCGGTCCGCGCTGCTGGTCGGCGCAACCTGTCAGGTCCACCGTGATCTCGTCGCCGGCCACGGTCAGCACGGCATGCAGTCGCACCGGATCGGCGGCCACGCCGTCATCGTCGAGGAAATCCTCGAATTCGTACCGCCCATCGGGCATGGCACGGATCGCGGCGCGCATCGCCGTCTCGCTCATGTCGAGGATGCGCCCCGTCGCCTCGATCAGTTGCGCCGCGCCATAACGCGACGCCAACCGCCGGATCGACGCCGCACCGACCTCAAGGCTGGCAAGCTGCGACTGCAGGTCCCCCAGCATCAGCCCGGGCTTGCGAACGTTCTGCCCGATCATCGCCCAGAGCGCCTTGTTGAGCACGCCCTTCTCGATGAGCTTCAGCGGCGGGATGCGGATGCCCTCCTGGAATACCTCGGTCGCCGTGGCGGCATAGGAACCCGGCGCCATGCCACCCATGTCGATGTGGTGGCAGAGCGTGCCGACATAAGCGATGCGCCGTCCCTCATGCTCGATGGGCTTGAAGGCCAGCACGTCGTTCAGGTGCTGCCCGCCGCAATAGGGATCGTTGGTGATGACGACATCGCCCTCGTCCCAATCCGCCGCATCGACGAAACGGTCGAGCAGCGTGCGCAGCGCCGCGCCCATGGAATTCAGATGCTGCGGGATGCGCGCGGATTGCGCGACGTTGTTGCCCTCCGCATCGAACACGGCGGTGGAGTAGTCGAGCAATTCGCGCACGGTGGTGGACCGGCTGGTGCGCCAGATGGTGATGTCCATCTCGGCTGCGGCGGCGGTCAGCGCGTTGCGGATGACCTCGATCTCGATGGGGCCGAGCATCACGCCGCCTCCTTCTGCGCGATCAGCGTGCCGGCGGCGCCGAGCCGCGCCGTCCAGCCGCGTCCGATCCAATGCGTGGCGAAGGCTTCCTCGACCACGGCGGGGCCTTCGATGACGTCGAGTGCTGTCATCGCCTCGCGGTCCCAGACCGCCGCCTCGACCCAGGCGCCTTCGGCGAAGACCTGACGCGCGCCCTTGCGCGCCGGGCGCCCCGCCGGCGGCGGATCGCCAGGCTCGGGCTTATCCAGCACGCCCGTCGCGATGGCGCGCAGCGTGACGATCTCCACCGGCTCGTCGAGATTGGCGTAGGAAAAGCGCTGCCGGTGCATCGCGTGGAAGGACGCGATCAATTCGGCCAAAGCGGCCTCGTCCGGCGCATCCACCTCGCCCCAGGGGATCAGCAGCTCAAAGGCTTGGCCGTGGTAGCGCATGTCGGCCGCGATCACGATGCGCCGCCGCTCCGGCGCTATCCCGTCCGCGGCGAGCCGCGCATCCGCCTCCGCCCGCAGCGTGGCGATGCCCTCCCCGATCGCCGGCAGGTTCGCCGGGATAGCGCGCAGCAGCCGCGTGCGCGCGATGTCCTGCGTCAGGTCGCTGAACAGGATGCCATAGGCCGACAGCGTGCCGGGTTCGCGCGGGAAGGCGACCTCGGTCATGCCGAGCTCGCCCGCCACATCCGTCGCATGTAGCCCGCCGGCGCCGCCGAAGGACAACAGGCAGAAGTCGCGCGGGTCGAGCCCCTTCTCAAACAGCGACAGCCGGATGGCCGCGCCGAGATTGGCGTTGGTTACCGTCAGGATGCCCTCGGCCGCCTGCTCGACGCCGAGGCCGAGCGGCGTGCCCACCTTGGCCGTCAGCGCCGCCCGCGTGCCCGCCATGTCGAGCTTCATCATCCCGCCCAGGAAGAACTCCGGATCGAGCCGTCCGAGCGCGAGATTCGCATCGGTGACCGTCGGCTCCGTCCCGCCGCGGCCGTAGGAGACCGGCCCCGGCCGGGCGCCCGCGCTGCGCGGGCCGACCGTCAGCCGCCCGCCGGCATCCACCGCGGCGATGGATCCGCCGCCGGCGCCGATGGTGCGCATCTCGACCATCGGCAGGCGCACGGGCAGCCGGTCGATCTCACCCTGGGTGACGACCGATACGCGCCCGCCCTGCACGACCGACACGTCATAGGAGGTGCCGCCCATATCCACCGCGACCAGGTTGGGCCGCGCCAGCAGCGTCGAAAGCCTCCCCGCCGCCAACGTCCCGCCGGATGGCCCCGACAGCAACAGCCGCGCCGGCTGCTCGGCCGCCATGCGTAGGCTGCACACCCCACCATTCGACTGCACCAGGAAGACCAGCGGGTGGAACCCGCCCTCCCCCAGCCGTGCTTCCAGCCGATCGAGATACGCCTTCACCACCGGCATCAGCAGCGCGTTCAGCACCGTGGTCGAGGTGCGTTCGTATTCGCGGATCTCGGGCGAGATGTCGGAGGACAGCGACACCGGCAGGTCGGGCCGCGCCGCGCGGATCAGCTCGGCGAGCCGCGTCTCATGCGCCGGATTGGCATAGGCATGCAGCAGCGACACCGCGACGCAATCCGCCCCCAGCGCCGCGATGCGGTCCAGCAGCGCCGGCACGGCGTTCTCATCCAGTGGCGTCTCCGCCGTCCCGTCCGCGCGCATGCGCTCCGTCACGCCCAGCCGCCGGTCCCGCGGGATCAGCGTCGGGAAGGGTTCCGGCGCCAGACCGTAGATGTCGCGGCGGACATGGCGGTTGATCTCCAGTACGTCCTCGAAGCCGGCCGTCGTCAGCAGCACACCCTTCGCCAGCTTCCGCTCCAGCACCGCATTGGTCGCGATGGTCGTGCCGTGCAGCAGCAGCCCGACATCGGACAGCGCGAAGTCGAAGCGTTCCGCGGCCTCGGCGACGCCGCGCAGCAGGCCGATGGACGGATCCTCCGGCGTGGTCGGCGTCTTCCAGGCCCGCGCGACACCGTCACGCGCATCGAGGATCTGGAGGTCGGTGAAGGTGCCGCCGATATCGACCGCGATGCGGACGGGGCGAAGCGTCTCAGTGGATGTCACGCGGAATGTCCCGGAATGCAGGTCAGTTCATCACGGCCGGCAGCCACAGCGCCAGCCCGGGGAAGACCATGAGGATGGCGACCGCCAGCAGATAGACCAGCAGGAAGGGCATGACCCCCATGAAGACGTCGGTGATCGGCCCGGGCCGGCTGCGCATGCCCTGCAGCACGTACATCACTGTCCCGTCCGGCGGGCTGATCATGGCGATCTCCACCAGCATGGTGACGATCACGCCGAACCAGATCGGATCGTAGCCAAGCGCCACCACCACCGGGAAGACCACCGGCACGGTGGTGATGATCATGGAGAAGCCCTCCATGAAGGTGCCCAACGCCACATACAGGGCGACGATGCACAGCATGATGCCCCAGGGCGGGATGGGCAGCCCGGCGATGAGACCGGCCAGGGCCTGCGGCACATTGATGATCGTTAGGATGTAGTTCAGCAGATAGGCGCCGAAGATGATCAGGCCGAGCAGCGCGGTGTTGCGCGCCGTCGCCTCGGCCGAGGCGTTGAGCATGCGCAGGCTCAGCCGCCCTTCGATCGCGGCGAAGATGGCGCTGCCCACCACGCCGAGCGCGGCCGCCTCGGTCGGTGTGGCGAGCCCGCCATAGATCGAGCCCAGCACGAGCAGGATCAGGAGCATGGTGGGCACCAGGTCCTTCAGCGCCCGCAGCTTTTCGGCCAGCGGCACCGGTGGCGGCCGTTCCGTGTGGTGCCGCATGCCATGGATCAGGATGACCAGGATGAACAGCGCCGTGACCAGGATGGAGGGGATCAGGGCAGCTATATAGAGCGCGCCGACCGAGGTCTCGGTGATCAGCCCGTAGATGATGAAGGTGATGCCCGGTGGGATGAGATTGCCGAGCGCCCCGCCGGCGGCGAGCGAGCCCAGCACCATGCGCTGGCTGTATTTGGTATCCGAGAAATAGGGCAGCGCGACCGAGCCCATGGTCGCCGCCGTCGCGACCGACGAGCCCGAGATGGCCGAGAACACCGCGCAGGAGACGATGTTGGTGTGGAGCAAGCCACCGGGCATGCGGTTCAGCCAGACATTGAGCGCGCGATACAGCCGGTCGGACAGGCCCGCGCGCAGCAGGATTTCCCCCATCAGCAGGAAGAGCGGCACGGCCACCAGCACGAAGTTCGACGACGGCCCCCACAGCGTCTGGCCGAGGAAGGTCCACCACGGCCGGTCGGAGAAGAAGAAGGCGGTCAGCACGCCGAGCACGCCGAGGACGGCGGCGATATAGACGCCCGAGCCGAAGAAGACGACGAAGACCGCCGTCAGCATCAGGATCTCGGAAACCGGCAGCGCCTGGCCGGTGCTCGCCGCGGCGAAGAGCGTGACGCCGAGCAGGCCGAGCAGGAAGACGATCGCGATCACCGGTGCTCACCCTCATGCGCCATGGCCACCGCCTCGAGCGCTTCCTCGGTTTCGTCTTCGAGCGTGCGGGAGCCGAGCAGCCCGTCGAGGACCGCCCCCTGCCCCGCGACGAGCGCCAAAACAGCCTCCGCCATCAGCACCAGGCAGGCCAGCAGGAAGATGGAAATGCCGAAAGCCCAGATGCCCTGCGGCCAGACCATCTCGATGCGCAGGGCGGAGTTGTCATGCGCCTGGAACAGCGCGCTCTCATCCACCAATTCCCAGGCCGACCAGACGATCAGCGCGGTCAGCGCGGTGAGCAGCGCAAGAGAGAGGATGTGCAGCGGCGCGCGGATGCGCACCGGCAGCCGGGTGACGAAGACATCGACGCGGATATGCGCGCGGCGGAACAGCGTATGCGCCAGCGACCAGGCGATGCCGCCGGCGAGGGTATAGCCGGTGATCTCGACCGTCGCCTGGGAGGAGAAGCCGAAGAAGGCGCGCGCCACGATGTCGAAGGTCATGAACAGCGCGCAGACGAAATAGGCCCAGCCCGCGACATGGGCCATCAGCGCCGAGACGGCGGCGATCGCGCGCCGCAGCGCGCGGACCGCTCGCAGCGGCGCCGGGACCGGCCCGACCGCGCCACTCACCCGCCGTAACGCACGCCGGAGATGGGCGCGATCACCTCGTTGTAGATCTCCCCGCAGCGCGCGCCGCAGCGGCGCACCCAGCCGGGCAGCACCACTTCGCGGAAGATGCGCTGCGTCTCGGCCTTGTCAGCGTCCGAGGCCGGCACCTCGGTCATCGGCCGCGCCGCGATATTGTGGATGTGGCAATCGGCGGTGCGGCCGATGTTGCAGTCGATGCCGTCACGCGTCGCCGCCGCGCCCAGCGCCCATTGCGCGTCGGACACTTCCTTCATCGTGGCTTCAAGGAATGCACGCACGGGCGGATCAAGCCGATTCCACCAGGCGAGATTCACCATGTAGCCCGCCACCGCCCAGGAGATCGGCAGGGCGGAGATGTGCGTCGTCACCTCCGGCCAGCGCGCCGCGGCCCCCGATCCGGTACCGGTGATGGCACAGTCCACCACACCGCGTTCCAGCGCCGAATAGACCTCGGGGAATCCGATGCTGACCGGCTGGGCGCCAAGGGCGGTGAAGTAGTCCACCAGCGAATTGCCGAAGGTGCGCACGCGCCGCCCGCGCAGGTCGGCGAGGCTGGAGAAGGGCGCGCGGCAGAACACCACCTGCGCCGGGAAGGGATAGAGCGCGACCAGCCGCACGCCGAAACGTTCCAGGTCACGGTTCGCGGCGGGGATGATCGCCTCGGCGATGGCCTTCGCCTTGTCGATGTCGGGCGCGAGGCCAGCGAGATCGACCCCATCCAGGATCGGCACGTCGCCCGACAGGGTGGTGAGCGTCCCGGCGCCGATCTCGACCTGGCCGGAGCGGACCAGGCGGACGATCTCGGCGCCCGAGAGGTTGCGCTCCGCATGGGTGGACAGCGTCACCTGCACGCGCCCGTTGCTGCGCTGGGCCGTCGCGTCGCGCAGGATGGCCTGGTCGACGCGGATGTATTGCGGCTGGGTCGGCAGCGGCTGGGTGACGGCGACGATGCGCACCGGTGGGCCTGCCGGCAGGCTCGGCGCCTGGGCGTGAGCGGTGGGGGACATCATCGCCGCGCCGATCATCCCGGCGAACACGTGTCGCAGCATCGCAGCCTCCTGTTCCTCGCCGGTCCCGGCCGGCTCGCGGAACGATCGGACCATGCGGGGCGAGGCCCGTCGAGGGCCACGCACCGACTGCAATGCGCCGCGCAGGCCGAAGCTGCCGCCCGCGGCGGCAGCCCCTGCCCATCCCTACGGCAGGACCTCGTCGGTCAGCAGGGATTACGGCGGACGCGATCCTCGGGGCCGATCAGCCGGAAGGCCCAGGGATAGGCCGCCTCCGGGTCCACCGTGACGACCACGGCGCGCACATCCTCGGCACCCGGAACCATGATGCGCGTCAGGTTCGGTGCCGCCGGCACCGGGCGGTCCTGCAGCCAGGCGTGAATGTCGCCATGGATCAGCAGCACGGGCCGGGCGAAGGTGGCGGCTTCCCGCGCCAGCGCCTCGCGCAGCGCGACGAAGCCGCTGGTCTGGCCGCTGCCGCAGCGCTCCGCGTAGTACATCTCGGCCTGCATCGCGATCACCACGGCACGGGCGTTCTGCTCGCGCGCCGTTGCGAAGGACGCAGCGAGCCAGGCGAGGTTCGCCGCATCGCGCGCCTGGAATTCCGCCATGGCGCCCTCGGGCGGGCGGGAGGCCGGTCGTTCCCCCGGCTCGGTCGGCCGGTTGTTGTTGCTGCCGACCACATGCAGCGTCGCGAAGACCACGCCGTCGCGCATCCAGCGGGCATTCTCGACATAGGCCGCATGCGCCGGATCGGCGTCTGCCTGGCGGGTCAGCGCCATCCCCCGGCCGAGGCTGCGCGCATCGCGGAAGAAGCGGTTGCGCAGCAGCGCCAGGCGTTCGAGCTGGTCGAAGCGACCGGCACGGTCCTGCCAGCAATCCGTCCATTCATTGTCGCCGGGCGTATAGACCAGCGGATGGTTGGCGAGCCCCATCCAGGTGAACGCGCGCAGCGTGCGCTCATCCGTGCAGAGCTCCGACCCACCCTTGGTGTCGCCGACGAAGATGGTGAAGGCGGGCTGGGCGGCGTTGATGTCGCCCATCAGCCGGGCGACGCGGCCTTCCTCGGCCGGGCAGTCCTGCGGCGCGCCGGGCAGGCAATAGGGCATGTCGCCGAAGGCGACGAAGCGGAAGGGTTCGGCCTGCGCCGGCATGGTGGCAAGGGCAGCGATCAGGGCAAGGACGATGCGCATGGGGACCTCCTGGGCGCGCCAGCCTCGCGGCGGCCGGTGCGGGCCGCCACCCGGGCCGTGTGACATTCACAAGGGGCCCTGCACAGCGCATTCATTCCGTCATAAGATCGAATGCCGGATCCCCCCCAAGAAGGAACCACCATGCACGCCGTGCTGCTCCTCACCCTTGCCCTTTCGTCCCCGCCGCCCGCCCTGCTTCTGCCCGTCCAGGCCACCTCGGCCTTCGACGGCACCTGGTCCGGCACCGGCACGCTGACCCAGCGCCGCGGCCGCGGCACAGCCTGCGGGCCGGACACCACGGACCGGCGCTTCACGGTCTCCAACGGCCAGATCAGCTTTCCCTATGACAACCGCTACGGGGTCAGCTTCAGCGGCCCGATCCAACCCAATGGCAGCTTCGACCTCGCCAGCGGCAACAACCGCTTCCAGGGCCAGGTTAACGGATCCGACATGACCGCGAGCTACACCAGCTCCGAATGCGTGCGCAGCTTCCAGTTCCGTCGCCGCCGCAGCTAGGTCAGGACGGTTGCGCAAGCGGGCGGCGCGGGCTACCGCCCCGCCCGTGAGCACCCCCCTTCATACCAGCGACTTCGATTTCGCCCTGCCCGAGGCCCTGATCGCCCAGGCCCCCGCCCGCCCGCGCGACGCCGCGCGGCTGCTGGTGGTGGGCGGGGACGGCCTGACGGATGCCGGGGTGCACGACCTGCCGACCCTGCTGCGCCCGGGCGACGTCATGGTCGTGAATGACACCAAGGTCATCCCCGCCCGGCTGCATGCCCGCCGCGGCGAGGCCCGGATCGAGGTCATGCTGAACCGGTCGGAGGGCGGCGGCGTCTGGCACGCCCTGATCCGCAACGCCCGCCGCCTGCGGGAAGGCGACACCATCGCCATCGAGGGTGCCGAGGACTGCACCGCCCGCGTCATTGGCGCCCCCGAAGGCGGGGCAGCCCTTCTCGATTTCGGCCCCGATCCGGCCGCACTGGCACGCGCCCTGGACCAGGCGGGCGAAATCCCCCTGCCCCCCTACATCGACCGCCCCGACGGCCCCCGCCCCGAGGATGCCGCCGACTACCAGCCGATCTTCGCCGCCCGCCCCGGCGCCGTCGCCGCGCCGACCGCCAGCCTGCACTTCACCGAGGCGCTGCTCTGGGCGCTCGGCGACCGGGGCGTGGCGCGGGCGACCGTCACGCTGCATGTCGGCGCCGGCACCTTCCTGCCCCTGCGCGGCGAGGACCCCCGCGCCCATCGCCTGCACGCCGAATGGGGCGAGGTGACCGAGGACGCCGCCGCCGCCATCAACGCCGCGCGCGCCGCCGGCGGCCGGATCGTCGCCATCGGCACCACCGCGCTGCGCCTACTGGAATCCGCCGCCGACGAGCACGGCCATGTGCATCCGTTCCGCGGCCTCACGGACCTCTTCCTGCTGCCGGGCCACCGCTTCCGCACCGCCGACCTGCTGATGACGAACTTCCATTTGCCGAAAAGCACGCTGTTCATGCTGGTCTGCGCCTTCGCCGGCACCGGGCGCATGAAATCCGCCTATGCCCATGCGATCGCGCAGGGCTATCGCTTCTATTCCTACGGCGACGCTTCGTTGCTGGAGCGCGCGGCATGACGCTGAACTGGACACTGGATGCGACGGACGGCACGGCCCGTGCCGGCACGCTGCGCACTGCCCATGGCGATGTCCCGACCCCGGTCTTCATGCCCGTCGGCACCGCCGGCACGGTGAAGGCCATGACGGCGGATGCGGTGCGATCCACCGGCGCACGCATGGTGCTCGGCAACACCTATCACCTGATGCTGCGACCCGGGGCGGAGCGCGTCGCGCGCCTGGGCGGGCTGCACAGGATGATGGACTGGTCCGGCCCGATCCTCACGGATTCCGGCGGCTTCCAGGTCATGTCCCTGTCCGGCCTGCGCAAGATGGACGAGCAGGGCGTCACCTTCCAGAGCCATATCGACGGTTCGAAGCACCGCCTGACGCCGGAGCACAGCGTCGAGATCCAGCGCCTGCTGGATGCCGACGTGACCATGTGCCTGGATGAATGCACGCCCTTCCCGGCGACGGAGAAGCAGGCCGCGGAGTCCATGCGCCTGTCCATGCGCTGGGCCGCGCGCTGCCGCGAGGCCTTCACCCCGCGCGAGGGCTATGGCCTTTTCGGCATCGTCCAGGGCGGCGTGTATCCGGACCTGCGCGCGGAAAGCGTGGATGCCCTGACCGCCATCGGGTTCGAGGGCTACGCCGTGGGCGGCCTCGCCGTCGGCGAGGGGCAGGAGATGATGTTCTCCGTCCTCGACACCACGGTCCCCCGCCTGCCCACGGACAAGGCGCGCTACCTGATGGGCGTCGGCACGCCATCCGACCTGGTCGGCGCGGTCCGCCGCGGCATCGACATGTTCGATTGCGTCATGCCGACGCGGTCCGGCCGCACCGGCCGCGCCTATACCCGCCACGGCATGCTGAACATGCGCAACGCCCGCCACGCCGACGATGGCGGCCCGATCGACCCGGCCTGCACCTGCCCGGCCTGCGCGCGGCATTCCCGCGCCTACATGCACCACCTGTTCAAGGCGGGCGAAATGCTCGGCCCGATGCTGCTGACCTGGCACAACATCCAGTATTATCAGGACCTGATGGCCGAACTCGGCGGCGCCATCCTGGCCGGCCGCTTCGAGGAGACCGCCGCGCGCATCGACGCCGGCTGGCGCAACAGCGAGGAGGAGAAGGCGGCATGAGCGGCGCCCCCGACCACGACTATTCCGGCCTGACCCAGCTCGGCCGCCCGACGCGCCTGCCCGCGAGCCCCGAGGAAGCGGTGCTGGAACGCGTCCCCGCGCCGCACCAGTCGCTGCGCTACGTCGTGCGCTTCACCGCGCCGGAGTTCACCTCGCTCTGCCCGCTGACCGGCCAGCCGGACTTCGCGCATCTCGTGCTGGACTACGTGCCGCGCGAATGGATCGTGGAGAGCAAATCGCTCAAGAACTACCTCGCCGCCTTCCGCAACCACGGGGCGTTCCACGAGGCCTGCACGCTGGACATCGCCCAGCGCCTGGTGTCGCTGCTGGAACCGGTGTGGCTGCGCATCGGCGGGTATTGGTATCCGCGCGGCGGCATGCCGATCGACGTGTTCTGGCAGTCGGGGGAACCGCCGGAAGGCGTGTGGGTGCCGAAGCAGGACGTGCAACCCTATCGCGGGCGGGGGTGACGGGCAGGACGGACCAGAGAGGGGCTTTGCCCCTCTCCGGACCTCACCCCACCAAAGGCCGAAAGGCCTTTGGAAACCGATACTTGGCGCTGGGCGCCAATCGCTGAATGGATGCCGAAACCCGCACTTGCGCACGAAGCGCGCGGTGTGGGCCCCGGCACAACTGGCGTGCCCAGCGCCAATCGATTGCGGTCCAGGGCCTCCAAGCCCCTGGCGGGGTGGTTCGGAGGGGCGGCGCCCCTCCGATCTGCACCTCCGCATCACCCGCCCGTGCGCAGCCCGACCGTCCGCACAGCAAGCTGCACCCGATCCCGCTGCACACCGATCACCGCCGCCAGATCAGCCGGCGAGCCGTAGCGCGCGAGAATCCCGGCCTGGCGCAGTCGCGCCGCGACCTCCGGCTTCTCCACCACGATGCGCACCGCCTCCGCAACTCGGTCCCGCACCGCCGCCGGCATTCCGCGCCACCCGAACAGGCCGGTGAACGGGTCGTAGCTCTGCCCGGGGAAGCCGGCCTCGGCAACGGTCGGCACCTCCGGCAGGGACGGCGCCCGCACGCCCGAAGTCACCGCAAGCGCGCGCACCTTGCCCTCCCGCACCGACCCGAGCAGCGGCGTCAGCGGCTGCACCCCCATCTGGATACGCCCCGCCGCCAGGTCGAGGATCGCCGGCGGCGAGCCCGGATAGGCGATGTAGGTCGCCTCGATCCCCTGCTGATGGAGGAACAGGCGCGTGTCGAGTTCCACATATCCTGGCACGGAATTCCAGTTCATGGCGCCGGGCCGTGCCTTCGCGAGCGCCACGAACTCGCCGAGGCTCCGCACGGGCAGCTCGGCCGTCACTGCGATGCAGAGGAACTCGCTCGCCGGAATGGCCACCGGCACCAGGTCCGCGACCGGGTCGTAGGGCAGCGTGCCCGTGAAGGTATAGGGCACCGTCGAAGCGACGCCGGTCGCCGCCAGCAGCATGGAATCCCCGGGACGCGCCTGCGCATGGGCCTGCACGGCGAGCACCGATCCGCCGCCAGGACGGTTCTCAACCGAGACCGGCCGGCCGAAATGCTGCGCCAGGCCCTCGGCCAGCAGCCGCGCGATCAGGTCGATGCCCGATCCCGGCGCGCCCGAATTGATCAGCCGGACGGGGCGTTCCGGCCAGGTTGCGGGCTGCGCCGCGGCGTGCCGCGCGAGGAACGCGGCAAGACCGAGACCGCCGGCGGCGCGGCGTCCGATGGGCTGGGACATGGGGGGCGCTCCTCGCGCTGCGCGCGCCGCGGCGGCCGACGGCCGGCGCCGGGTCGCGCATGGGCCTCATGCGCCTCGACCAGGCGGGTGAGCAGCGCGAGCAGCGTCGCGCCCTCCGCCTCATCCAGCGGCGCCATCAATCGTCGCGCCACGCCGCGCGCCGGACCGGCAAGCTCGGCGCGCAGCGCGTGCCCCGCCGGGGTCAGGCTGAAGGCATTGGCCCGCCGGTCCTGCTGGTTGATCTCCCGCGCGACCAGGCCGCGCGCCTCGAAGCGCGCCAGGGCCTGACCGGTCGAGGTAGCGTCCACCCCGATGGCGGCCGCCAGCCAGTTCCGGTCGCGACCCGGGGAGTCCTGGAGCTGCGCGAGCAGCGCCACCTGCCAGGGGACGATGTCGAAGGGGGCGAGCGCCTCGCTCTGGAAGGTTGCGGCGATCTGCCACAGGCGCCGGGCCAGATGCTGAGGGAAGGCGCGGTGCAGCGCCGGGACCGGAAGGCTCGACGGGGGCTCGTTCCGCTTCGTCATAAACGAAGAATACTTCGCATCGGCTGCAAAACAAGGAGAATTCTTCGTATATCGCGCCCCATGCCCCACCCCGCCATCTGCGCTAAGACCCGGTGATGGACATGCGCGCGGAGATCCGGCGGCAGGCGCTGGCGATCGGCTTCGACGCCGTGGGCTTCGCGCGCGCCCATCTCGCGCCCGAGGTGCGCACCCGCCTGCTCCATTTCCTCGCCGAGGGCCGGCACGGGTCCATGGGCTGGATGGCCGATCGCGCGGACCAGCGCGCCCATCCGCAGGCGCTGTGGCCCGAGGCCGTTTCCGTCGTCGTCCTCGGCCAGAACTACGGCCCGGACACCGACCCGCTGGAGACCCTGGCGCAGCCCGACCGTGCGACCGTCAGCGTCTATGCCCGCAACCGCGACTACCATGACCTCATCAGGAAGCGCCTGAAGCAACTCGGCCGCTGGATGGCCGCGACCTGGCCCGGCACCGGCATCAAGGTCTTCGTCGACACCGCCCCGGTCGCCGAGAAACCCCTCGCCCAGGCCGCCGGAATCGGCTGGCAGGGCAAGCACACCAATCTGGTCTCGCGCGGCCTCGGCTCCTGGCTCTTCCTCGGCGAGGTCTTCACCACCCTCGACCTCGGCGCCGACGCGGCCGAGCGCGATCATTGCGGCTCCTGCCGCGCCTGCCTCGACGCCTGCCCGACGCGGGCTTTCCCGGCACCGTATGAACTCGATGCGCGGCGCTGCATCTCCTACCTGACCATCGAGCACAAAGGCCCGATCGACCTCGAACTGCGCCCGCTGATGGGCAACCGCATCTATGGCTGCGACGACTGCCTGGCCGTCTGCCCCTGGAACAAATTCGCGCAGGCGCACAGCGAACCGGCCTTCGCGCCGCGCGCGGAACTGAACGCGCCGCGCCTCGCCGATCTCGCGCGGCTCGATGACGCATCCTTCCGCGCGCTGTTCTCCGGCAGCCCGATCAAGCGCATCGGGCGCGACCGCTTCGTGCGCAACGTGCTGGTCGCGATCGGCAATTCGGCCGAAGCTGCGCTGCGCCCCGTCGCGCAATCCCTCGCCGAGGATCCCGACCCGACCGTGGCCGACGCCGCGCGCTGGGCTGCGATGCGCCTGGAGACCGCTTCATGAGAGACGACGCCACCCTGGTCCTGTTCAGCGGCGGGCAGGATTCCGCCACCTGCCTCGCCTGGGCGCTCGACCGCTTCGGCCATGTCGAGACGCTCGGCTTCGACTATGGCCAGCGCCATCGCGTCGAGCTCGACTGCCGCGACGCCTTCCGCGCCGCCATCGCCGCGTTGAACCCCGACTGGGGCGCGCGCCTTGGCCCCGATCACACGCTGCGCCTCGACGCGCTGGCCGAGGTCTCCGACACCGCGCTCACCCGCGATGCCGAGATCCGCATGGGCGCCGAGGGCCTGCCCAACACCTTCGTCCCCGGCCGCAACCTGCTGTTCCTGACCTTCGCCGCGACCATCGCCTATCGCCGCGGGATCAAGCGCATCGTCGGCGGCATGTGCGAGACGGATTACTCCGGCTACCCCGATTGCCGCGACGACACGCTGAAGGCGCTGCAGGTCGCGCTCAACCTCGGCATGGAACGTCGTTTCGTGATCGAGACACCACTGATGTGGCTGTCCAAGGGCGACACGTGGCGGCTCGCCGAAGACCTCGGCGGCGAACCCCTGGTCCAGGCCGTGGTCGAGCACACCCATACCTGCTATCTGGGCGACAGGACCCATCACCACCCCTGGGGCTTCGGCTGCGGCACCTGCCCGGCCTGCGAACTACGCGCCAAGGGCTGGCAGGATTTCGTGTCGGAGAGACTATGACCCTCACCCCCCGCGCCGAGGGCGTGATCGCCCTGATCGGCTTCGGCCTCTGCATCCCCGCCGCCAATTGGCTCATCGGCAATGTCGGCACGTTCTGCGTGCCGCAGGGCCCCTGCCTGGTGCCCGTCGCGCCCGGGGTGATGGCGCCGTCCGGCGTGCTGATGATCGGCCTCGCCCTGGTGCTGCGGGACCTGGTGCAGCGGCGGCTCGGTGTCGGCTTCTCGGCGGCCGCGGTGCTGGCCGGTGCGGCGCTGTCGGCCTTCCTCGCGCCGCCGGCGCTGGTGCTGGCCTCGGCTGTCGCCTTCCTGCTCAGCGAATTCGCCGACCTCGCCGTCTATACGCCGCTGCAGAAGCGCGGGCTGGTGATGGCGGTGCTGGCGTCCTCCGTCGTCGGGCTGGTCGTCGATTCCATCGCCTTCCTCTATCTGGCCTTCGGCAGCCTCGACTTCCTGGCCGGCCAGGTCATCGGCAAGGCCTGGATGGTGCTGATCGCCCTGCCCTTCGTGCATCTGCTGCGCAAGCGCGACGAGCGGCTCGGCATCCAGCCGGCCTGACGCCGCGGCCCATTGACCATTCGGGCGCCGCGCCCTTGGCTGGCGGCGCCCGCAACAGGTGTGAGCCGCATGACCAACCTACCCATCCCGACCGCCGATCCCGCCACCAAGGCGGAGATCATTGACTGGCTCGAACGCTTCTTCGCCTGCGTGCGGGAGGTGGATTTCAAATCCGCCTACCCGTTCTGGCACGACGACATCGTGATCTTCGGGACCTATCAGGAGCTGGTGCGCTCCCGCCAGGCCTGGACCGACACGCAGTGGTCCAATGTCTGGCCGCGCACCAAGGACTTCACCCTCGACGCCGCGAATACCGAGGTGCTGCTGTCCGGCGACGGGTCCATGGCCGTCGCGATCCTGCCCTGGACCAGCACCGGCTGGAACAAGGACGGCACGGAATTCGACCGCCCCGGCCGCGCGACGATCGTGCTGCAGAAGCAGCCGGACGGGCGGTGGCTGGGCGTGCACAGTCATATGTCGCTGGGCCGCGGCGTGCCGCAGGACAGCCACGGGAACCGGCCGATCAAGGCGCGGTAAGGCACTGATGGAGGGGGCTTTCCCCCCCTTCAAAACTGCCCCACCGCGGGGGGACCCAATTTACGTTGCAGAGCAACGTGAATGGCAGCCCACACCGGCCGAAGGACCTTCTCTGACTACCTTTGATCGTCCGCTGGCGCAGTTGGAGGGCTCTGCCCCATGCGCGCGGAGATTGCGGCGATGGCGGATCGGGGAAGGGCTCTGCCCTCCCCCGAACCCCCACCCGCCAAAGGCCGAAAGGCCTTTGGAAACCTCAACTTGGCGCCGAGCGCGTTGGTCAGAATGGCGCCGAGACCCACTCTTGCGCCCCAAGCACGCTGAGAGGCAGGCAATATGCCTGTTGCCCCCGGATGCCTGTTGCACCCGGCGCCAACAGACTGCGTTCCAAGTGCTCCAAGCACTTGGCGGGGTGAGGTTTGGAGAGGGGCGGCGCCCCTCTCCAATCTCCCGCCGCACCTCATCTTCGCGCGAACGGGGCGACGGCCCTCCGATAGCGACCTCCGCATCATCAAGAGGGCCTTTCGGCCTTAGGCGGCGCTGCTCCGACCCAGTTTCCTCACCGGGCCCCATGCCGCCGCACCGGCGGTGCCGCTTCCACCACCCCGTCATAGGCCGCCCACCAGGCCAGCCCGATCATCGCCGCGAACATCGCCGGCACAGCCGCATAGGCCGCGTAGAGCAGCGCCAGTGGCGACCACCAGATCACGAGCAGCAGCACGGTGCCGAGGATGTTTCCGATCACCAGCAGCATCTCGAGACCCTTGGCATCCTGCTCGGCGGGATCGGCATGCACTTCCTCGGTCACGGTGCCCGGTTCGACCGGCGCCCGCGCCGCCATCATGCCCAACCCCGCCATGGCGAGCGTCGCCGCGAAGGCCGCGAGCGCCTGGTTCGTGCCCTCGATCCCGCCGATCCAGACGGCACCGAGCGCGCCGATGCCCAGGATCGCCAGCGGCAGCATCGTCGTCAGCCACCGCGCCATGTGCAGCCGGGAGGCATGCCCCATGGAATCCCCGAGTTGCCTCAGATTCTGGATCCAAAACAGCCCGGCGAGCGGCAGCGAGGCCAGCACGAGCACCGTCCCGATGCGGCTTTCAAAGATGGGATTGCCCTGGGCGAGGCCTGTAGCCGCGAAGAGGGCCCAGAGCCCGAAGGGCGTCAGCATGAAGATGGCAATGGCGAAGGGAACCCAGCGTTTCACGGGTGCGGTCTCCTTGAGGTGATGAAAACGGTGTGCAGCGGCGCGCGCGCGGGGCCTGAGGGCCCGGTCGCAACGCCGATGCGCCGGCAACGCCCGACAGGGATGGGCGGGCCTGGAATTCAGCCGGGTGCGGGGGGTGCCCGTGGCGCGTAGGGCGGTGCGCGGGCCGCGGAGGCCCAGGCCATCGCGGCGGCCGGGCGCCAGGCGCGCGCGACCGGCCGGTCCGCCGGCGCGACAAGCAGCGACGGCTCCACCGTCGCCACGCGCGCCATGCCGATGCAGACGACGCAGATGCCGAGAAGGCCGATCTGCGGCGCATGCCCCTGGCGCTCTGCATCGACATGGATGATGCGCGTGCCTTCGGCCGTACAGATGACCGTATCGAAGCCGCCCGCCGTCCGGGCCTTGGCGAGGCAATGCACCGGCGCGAAGACGATCTGCAGCAGAAGGCTGACAGCCAGCAGCGGCGCGACGGTGCGAAGAAGGCGTGTCACCACCGGGCTCGTCTAGCCCTCGTCTTGACGCACCGCAACAAGAAGGGCTTCGGCCCCTGTCACGTAGGCGTCCCGCAGCCGGCGCCCCGCATGGCCGGCGCGGAACACGCCGAGCCGCCGGAGCTCAGGCACGGCCATGCGCCGCAACTCCCCGAAGGTAATGGGGAAGAGGGTGGTCGGCGCCGTCTCGCCGGGCCCGCAATGTTGAACCACCCGCGCCATCGGCGGCCGCAGACCCAACGGGTCGGGCAGCAAAAATTGGCTGCCACGCACGCTGGAATCCCGCGAGGGCCGTTGACGAGAACGCGCCCCCTGTCAGTCCCGCCGCACACGATACCGCGGCAATCGGACGGGACGGAGCCCCGTCCGTCCGCTCACCCCAGCAGTGCCTCGGCACAGGCATCGAGGATGGCGTCGCTGTCCAGCCCATACTCCCGGTAGAGGTCCGGGATGTCACCAGCCTGGCCGAAGCGATCGACGCCCAGCGGCACGATGCGCTGTCCGCGCACCGCCCCCATCCAGGCATGGGCCGCCGGATGCCCGTCCAGCACCGAGACCAGCGCCGCGCCCGGCGCGAGCGGCGCCAGGATGCGTTCGATGTGCGACACCCGCCGCACCCCGCCGCGCACCGCCCGCCGCGCGGCAAGCCATTCCGCGTGCAACCGGTCCGGACTGGTGATGGCCAAGAGTCCTGCGGAGGGTTCCTCCGCGCGAAGCTCCTCGAAAGCAGCCATGGCCTCGGGCGCGATAGCGCCCTGATAGGCGATGGCGATGCGTGCCCCGGGCCCCGGCGGCACCACCCAATGGGCGCCGGCGATCACCGCCGCCGGGTCGAGCGCCCGGTCCGGCTGGAGCAGCGCCCGTGTGGATAGCCGCAGCCACACGGCCGAGCCGTCCGGCTTCTGCATGTGGTCGAAGGCATGGCGCAGCAGGATCGCCAGTTCATCCGCATGGGCCGGTTCGAAAGCGGCCAGGCGATCCGCCGCCATGCCGATCAGCGGCGTGTTCACCGATTGATGCTGGCCGCCTTCCGGTGCAAGCGTCAGGCCGGAAGGCGTTGAAACCAAAAGAAATCTCGCGTCCTGATAACAGGCATAGATCAGCGCATCGAGGCCGCGGTTGACGAAGGGATCATAGACCGTGCCGACCGGCAGCAGCCGCGCTCCATAAAGGCGATCCGCCAGTCCCAGCCCGGCGAGGATCAGGAACAGGTTCTGCTCGGCGATGCCGAGTTCGACATGCTGGCCTTCGGGCGACATGCCCCAGCGCTGGGCCGAGGCGAGCTTCGCGTCACGGAAGACGTCGTTCTTCTTGTGCCGGTCGAAGATGCCGCGCCGGTTCACCCATGGACCGAGACTGGTCGAGACCGTGACATCCGGGCTGGTGGTGACGATGCGCTTCGCGAGGTCGGCGAATTCGTCCTTGCCGCGGCCGATCTCCGCGAGGATGTCGCCGAAGGCCGCCTGGGTGGATAGCTTCCGCCCCTCGCCCACCTTCGGCGCGGCGAAGCTGGCGGGAACAGGGATCGCCGGCGAGACCAGGCTGCGCCCGGCAGGCGTCAGCGGTTCCGCGAAGGGAACGCCCGCGAGGAAGTCCCGCAGCTCCGCCTCCGGGATGTCGAGGCCTTCGAACAGGTCCCATTCATGGCCGGGGCGGATGGCCATCAGCTCGCGGAAGCTGCCCATCTGCTCCTTGGTCATCAGGCCGGAATGGTTGTCCTTGTGGCCGGCGAAGGGCAGGCCCATGCCCTTGACCGTGTAGGCGATGAAGCAGGTCGGCTGGTCGCCTTCGGCATCCTGCGCGCGGAAGGCCTCGGTCAGCGTCTCGATGTCGTGGCCGCCGAGATTGGTCATCAGCGTCGCGAGTTCGTCATCGGTCAGCGGGTCGATGATGGCGCGGATGCCCGGCACGCGGCCGAGTTCGGCCAGCACCGCGGCCCGCCAGGCCGCCCCGCCCTGGAAGGTCAGCGCGGCGTAGAGGCTGTTGGGGCAGTCGTCGATCCAGCGGCGCAGATGCTCGCCGTCGGGGCGCGCGAAGGCGGCTTCCAGCTTGCGCCCGTATTTGATCGTGACGACGTTCCAGCCCATGTCGCGGAACAGGCCCTCGATGCGGCCGAACAGGCGGTCTGGCACCACGGAATCGAGCGACTGGCGGTTGTAGTCCACCACCCACCAGACATTGCGGATGTCGTGCTTCCAGCCTTCGAGCAGGGCCTCGTAGATGTTCCCCTCATCGAGTTCCGCGTCGCCGACGACGGCGACGTGGCGGCCCGGGGGAACCCCTTCCGGGACCAGGTTGTGCAAATGGACATAGTCCTGCACCAGCGAGCCGAAGGAGGCGAGCGCCACGCCGAGCCCGACGGAGCCGGTGGAGAAATCCACCTCCGGCCCGTCCTTCACGCGAGAGGGATAGGGCTGGATGCCGCCGAATTGCCGGAGGGTCTCCAGCTTCTCCCGTTGCTGCCGCCCGAACAGGTAGTTGATGGCGTGGAAGACCGGTCCGGCATGCGGCTTCACTGCCACCCGGTCGGCCGGGCGCAGGATGCCGAAATACAACGCGGCGAGGATCGACACCGAGGAGGCGCAGGATGCCTGGTGCCCGCCCACCTTCAGCCCATCACGGCTGGGGCGGATGTGGTTGGCGGTGTGGATCATCCAGGCCGACAGCCAGAGCAGCTTGCGCTCCAGCGCATGGAGGATCTCGACGCGGCGCGCTTCCCCTGGCGTGTCGAGCCGCTGGCCCCTTCCCTGCACCGTCATGGTCGCTCCTTCCCATTCTCCGCGCCATGATGGGCGTGGGCGGGCCGCAAGGGAAGCGAGCGGGCGACCATGGGGCCCGCCGCGCTCCGCCACGCTTCAGGGGCGGGAGCGGATGGACAGGGGAGCCCTCGCCCGGTCTGCCGCCCGCTGCGGCCGGCCCCGCGTCAGGGCGCTTCCGGCCAGCAGCAGCGCCGACAGGGCGAGCCCGAGCAGAACGAGAAACTGCGCCATCGCGACCATTGGACCAATCCCGGTGATTGCGGCCGTTCTCGCATCGATCGGATCGTGCCGCGGTGTCGCATGTCACGCGCGGGCGCCTTCGCTTGTCCACCGCATCGCATGCCGCTTTTGCGGGCTGCACCGCATTTTCCTTGCGGTGCGCCAATCAAAGGCGCGACCCTCAAGCTGCGAGGAAGGCCAGATCAGACGGTGACAACTGCGCCCCGAACCCGACGGTCGGGACGCCAGCAGGAGAACCGCGCGATGCTCGATGCCCCTGTCGTGAACCTGTTTTCCCACAACAAGCCCGGCGACACGCCCTGGCGGCTGGACGGGTTGCGATCCTTCTTTGCCTATCGCGACCTTGGCGTCGCGGCGGCGACCGGCGGACGCGTCATCGCCCACATGGTCCGCGCCAACGAAGCGCCCGAGAAGGGCACCGGCTGGCACACCCACCAGGCCGATTTCCACATCGTCCTGATGACCAAGGGCTGGGCCAAGTTCATGTACGAGGACAAGATCACCCTCGTCGAAGCCGGCGACTGCGTGCATCAGCGGCCGGGGATCGTGCACTACCTCTACGACTACTCGCCCGACATGGAATATCTGGAGGTGGTCGGGCCGGCGAATTTCGGCACCCAGGACGCCGAAGGCCCCTGCGCGGTGCCGGATCCGGTGCCCTGGCCGGCCGACGCGAAGCCGGGCTGAGGCCTGGCCGGATCCGTGCGCAGCACAAGCGAGGGAAGCGCGGCCGGACGCTTCCCCGCGCCGTCAGCGCGGCCCTCCGGACCCTTCGTCACCGGCCCGCTCCCTTACACGCCCCTCTGGACGTCGGCGTCCTGGACAGGAGGCCACATGGCCGCTGCCGGACATGGACACGCACCAAACGGCGCGCATCCGGATGCCCTGTCAGAAATCGACTTCGAGTTCCGCGATCTCGTCCGGCTCGGCCACCGCCTCGCGCGACCATTCGGCGAGGTCCGGCCAGGCGAGGACATGGCGCTGATAGGCCGCGGCCTCGGCGCCGAGCGTGATGTCGTAGGTGTGGAACCGGGTCGCGACCGGGGCGTACATCGCATCCGCGATGGACGGCGTCGCGCCGAACAGCCAGGGCCCGCCGCTGCGGGCCAGGCAGTCGGTCCAGATCGCCTCGATCGCCACGATATCCGCCCGCGGCCCCGACCAGACCGGGAAGCCCGGCCGGTGCGCCTTGAGGTTCATCGGCAGCGAGGCGCGCAGGGCGGCGAAGCCCGAATGCATCTCGCCCGAGATGGAGCGGCACAGTGCCCGCGCCTCGCGCTCGGCGGGCAGCATGCCGGCGGCGGGGAAGATCTCGTTCAGGTATTCGGCGATGGCGAGCACATCCCAGATCCGCACCCCCTCATGCAGCAGGCAGGGGTAGCGGATGGAGGAGGAGCGCAGCAGCAGCTCCTCCCGCGCGATGGGGTCGTCGGGCGAGATGACCTCGGTGTCGAAGTCGAGGCCCGAAAGCCTCGCCAGCAGGAAGCCGCGCAACGACCAGGAGGAATAGTTGCGGCTGGTGATCAACAGGGTCGCCTTGGCCATGCCGGTCTCCATGCTCGCGATGTTTGTGCAATGCGCAATCGCAGTGCAGCATTACCATCATGCCCGTCTGGCAGGCCAGCCATACGGTGCGGGAGTCGCGGCGGAGAATGATCTACGCCTTCTACGACAGCCATGCGCGGGCGCTCGCCCCGTTCCGCGGCCAGGCGGAATGGCTGGCAGCAATGATCCGCGGCGCCGGCGCCGACCAATCCCCCGCCCTGCGGCGGTTGCTGGCGAGCGTCGACCTCTTCGCCAATGTGCGCACCACCCACAAGCGGCTGCCCTTCGGCTTCGACACGGTGATGGTGGGCAATCGCGAGGTCGCTGTGGCCGAGGAGGTGGTGACCTCCACTCCCTTCGGATCCCTGCTGCGCTTCCGCAAGGACATGCCGGGCCGGCAGCCGCCGCTGTTGCTGGTCGCCCCCATGTCAGGCCATTTCGCGACGCTGCTGCGCCCGACCGCCGAGGTGCTGCTGCCGGACTTCGACCTGCACGTCACCGACTGGCACAATGGCCGTGACGTGCCTCTGTCGGCCGGGCGCTTCGGCCTGGACGACTTCGCCGAGCACGTCATGATCTTCCTGCGCGCGATGGGCGAGGGCGTGCATGTGATGGCGGTCTGCCAGCCCTCGGTGCCTGTGCTGGTCGCCGCGGCGCTGATGCATGAGGACCGCGAGCCCCAGCGCCCGCGCAGCGTCACCCTGATGGCCGGGCCGATCGACACGCGGCTGAACCCGACGCGGGTGAACCGGCTCGCCGCCAGCAAGCCGATGGCCTGGTTCGAGCGCCACATGATCGCGACCGTGCCCTTCGGCAGCCGCGGGGCGGGGCGGCGCGTCTATCCGGGTATCACGCAACTGACGGCCTTCATGTCGCTCAACATCGGGCGGCACATCACGGCGCACGAGACCTTCTGGCGCAACGTCGCCCAGGGCGACATCGAGGCCGCGGAGACGCATCGCCGCTTCTACGAGGAATATTTCGCGGTGATGGACCTGCCGGCGGAATTCTACCTCGAGACCGTCGAGAAGGTGTTCCAGACCCACGACCTGCCGCGCGGCGAACTGCGCTTCCGCGACCGGCCGGTGCAGCCGCGCGCGATCCGCCGCATGGGGCTGATGACCGTGGAAGGCGAGAAGGACGACATCTGCGGCATCGGACAGACCATGGCGGCGCTCGACCTGTGCTCCGCCCTGCCGACGACCATGCGCAGCCATCACCTGCAGACCGGGGTCGGGCATTACGGGGTCTTCGCGGGCAAGCGCTGGCAGAACGAGATCTACCCGCGGGTGCGGGCGATGATGCAGGGGTATCAGTAAGGCTGTGGTTGGAGAGGGACTCTGCCTCCTCTCCAAATCTCACCCCCTCAAAGGCCGCGGGGCCTTTGGAAACCATGACCTGATGCCCCGCACAACGGTTCGGCGACCGCCAAAAGCGCGCTTCGTGCCCAGCGCCATGAGATGCGCCAGGGCACGATGCATCGCGCATCCCCTGCTTTCGTGGTCCGAACGCCCCGCCCAGCGCCAATTACCGGTTCTCGAAGGCCCTGTGGCCTTTGATGGGCCTGGCAACACTGCCGCCAAGGTCCGGAAAGGGACAGAGCCCTTCCCATCGCGCCACACGCCTTGCCCACACCCCGCGGGCGCCGTCTTCAATCCTTCCGGTCGAACCTAGGGAGCCCTACGCCGCCTTCCCCAGTTTCCGCAGTGCGTTCGACACCGCACGCTTGCCTTCGCCCATGTAGAGCTCGTGGTTCTTCTCGATCCGGTCCGGATCGTAGAGGTAGTTCACCATCAGCCCCACCGACTGGCGATGTCCGTTCTCCGATGTGTCCGCGCGCCAGTTCAGCCGCTCGATGCGCGCGCCGTTGGACAGGTGGAAATGCGCCACGGGATCGCGGGCCCGGCCGGGACGGCTCGGGTTCTCTTCCTTGGCCAGGTAGCGCGCGCAGAGGCGCGTCAGGATGGGATCCAGGGCGCGCTGCGCCTCCTCCACCCGCAGCACGCCGCGGCGCGCGATCAGCGCGCGCAGGATCGTCTCCTCCTGCGCATCGTCGGGCACCGTTTCGGGGAGCAGGGCCGCGATGGCATGGAGCGCCTTGCGCTCCTCCTCGGTCAGCGGCGCCTCGTCTCCGGTAAGCAGGGATTCGAGCCAGCGCCGGAAACCCGGGATGGGAGAAAGCGTGCAGAAGGTCTTGATATTGCGGAATTCATCCGACAGCAGACCGACCACCCGCTTGATCAGGAAGTTGCCGAAGGAGATGCCGTCCAGCCCGCGCTGGCAGTTGTTGATGGAATAGAACACCGCCGTATCGGCGCTGGCCGGGTCGAGCACCGGCGCCTTCAGGTCCAGCAGCCGCTGGACGCTGGGCGACATGCCCTTGGTCAGCGCGACCTCGACGAAGATCAGCGGTTCCTCGGGCATGCGGGGGTGGAAGAAGGCATAGCAGCGGCGGTCGGATTCCAGCCGGTTCTTGAGGTCGCGCCAGTGACGGATGCGGTGCACCGCCTCGTACTGCACCAGCTTTTCCAACAGGTTGGCCGGCGAATGCCAGTCGATCCGGCGCAATTCCAGGAAGCTGACATCGAACCAGGACGCCAGCAGCGCCTTGAGGTCGGTCTCGAGCGCCAGCAGCAGCTTGTCGCCATCGATGCGCGCCATCAGGTCGGCACGCATGTCGACCAGGAACTTCACCCCGTCCGGGATGGCGGCGAAGGCGGTCAGCAGGCGGATCCGCGGCGGTTCCAGCGCGCGGCGCAGCCTGGCGGTCGCGACGGCGCGTTCGGCGGCGTCCGAAGCGGCGGCGACCGCCTCCATGGCGCGGGCCACCGCACCCGGATTGGAATCGAAGGCCGCGAGGGCGCGCAGGAAATCCGTGCGGCCGTCGGCGTTGAGGGTGCGATAGGCCTCGGCCAGGCTTGCGGCGCGGTTGCGCGCCGACACCTCGCCGCCGCGCCCGTCAAGCGCATCCCGGAGGCGGGCCGTCAGGTCGGGCGAGGACTCATTCGCGCCCACCACGGAGGCCATGTCGCGCCAGAGAGACGAGACGCGACGCAGCGCCCGGTCGAGCAATCCGGCCTGAACGGCAACTTCCGACATGTCTCACCCCGTTTGACTGGGTATGAAACCTAGGGAAACAGAATTTGAAAATCCAGAGTGGCGATGAGGCGACGGCGTGCTTCTGAAACAACACCGCCGGAGGGGCGCAAACTGCCCCCGGCGCTGTTGCGGCCGTCGCGTCAGCTCTTGCCAATTCCGAGCAGCGCCGCCCGGACCGAGGAGACGACACTCACCGGCTCCGCCTCGGTCTTCTGCGCCGGCCCGGACGGGGCCGGACTGCGCATCACGACATCGGCAACGGCTGCCTCGGTGATGGCGGCGACATTGGTGGCTGCGGCCGGGGCAGCGGCGGGCGCGCCGGCCGCCGGCCCGGGCATCGGGATCGCACTGACCGCAGGCATCGATGCCGCGGCAACCGGGGCCGGCGCGGGTGCCGGCGCGGACGACGCCGCGACCGCGGCATGCACCACGGCCTGGATGGCCGCCGTGCCGGGGGCCGGCGGGGCCGCGGCCGGGACGGCGGCGAAGTGGATCACCTCGCCGCTGCCGCGCTCTGCTTCGGCCGGCGCGTCGAGCCCCGCGGCAATCGAGGGCTGCTCACCGTAGAGTGCGAGCAACCGACGAATGGCCTCCAGCCGCTGGAACGGTCGCGACGCGCGAAGCTCTGCGACGATCGTGCGCTCCTCCTGGTGGAGCACGGCGACGAGATTGCTGCTCATGGTGACCCCCGAAATTCCCCTGTGGGACGGAGGCTACTTCTAAATAATGAGTGAATTCAATATTCTGGACGCGCATTCTGACTGGTTTTGCGACGCGCAACCTGTGGTATCCCGGCGGTTGCACAACCGCGATATCTTGTCTTCCCGACACTATTCGCCTCTGAAGCTCATCCTTCGAGTCAGCAGAATCTTCAAATTGCGACGCGCGGGCGCCCTGCTTGCGATGCCATGGCCAGCGCGGCGGGCAACGCGGGCGCCAGATCCTCGGCAACCAAGCCAGGCCCGCAGCGGAAAGCGGCCTCTCCATGCAGCCAGGCGCCGGCCGCGGCGGCATCGAACGGTGACACGCCGCTGCCCAGCAGCGCGGCGATGACCCCCGCCAGCACGTCCCCGCTGCCCGCCGTGGCCAGGAAGGGCGGGGCATGCCGATTGATCGCGGCGCGGCCATCCGGCGCGGCGATGACGGTGTCGGGGCCCTTCAACAGGATCACGGCGCCCGTCAGCGCCGCCGCGCGGCGCGCCGCAGACAGCCGGTCCTCGCCGATGGGGCCGAAGAGACGCGCGAACTCCCCCGCATGCGGCGTCAACACCGCTGCGCCGCGCAGGCGTTGCGGCGTGCCGGCGGCCGCGGCGAGCAGCCCGGCATCGGCCACGACCTGCCGGCCCGCCGCCAGCACGCTGTCCAACAGCGCAAGGCTCGCCGGTTCGGCTGGCAATCCGGGGCCCAGCACCCAGACATGCCGGCGCGGGTCGCCGAGCAGCGTGGCGGCCGGCGCCTCGGTGACGATCACGCCGGGGTCCCCGGCCCGCAGCACATCGCCCGCCACACGGTCCGGCGCGACCAGCGTGACCAACCCCGCCCCCGCCCGCCGCGCCCCGGCGGCGGCGAGCCGCGCCGCCCCCGTCATCCCCGCCCCGGCGGCGATAGTGACGTGCCCGCGGCTGTATTTGTGGGCGGCGAGGCCCGGTACGGGCAGGCGCCACAGGCCGGGCGCGTTCTCCCAGCATGGCGGCAGCACCGTCTCCAGCACCGAGGCCGGCAGGCCGATATCCGCCAGCACGGTCTTGCCGCAGAGTTCCCGCCCCGGCAGCAGCAGATGGCCCGGTTTCAGCCGGAAGAAGGTGACGGTCAGCGCGGCGCGGGGCGCGAAGCCCCTCACCTGCCCCGTCGCACCGTCGAGGCCCGAGGGCACATCCACCGCCAGGATCGGCGCGGTGATGGCGGCGAGGCTCTCGGCGACCAGGCCCTCAACCGGGCGTGCCAAGCCGGCGCCGAAGACGGCGTCGATGACGAGGTCCGCACGTGCCGCAGCCGCCGGCGCGAAGGGTGCGAAGGGGCCGCGCCAGCGCGCTGCGGCCAGGGCGGCGTCGCTGCCCGGCCGCGGCGGCGCCAGCGCCGCGACGGCAACCGGCCAGCCTGCCTGCTCCAACAGCCGCGCGGCGACATAGCCATCTCCGCCATTGTTGCCCGGCCCCGCCAGGACCAGCGTCCGGCAGGGCCGGAAACGGCGCTGCGCGGCGCGGGCGACGGCGCGGCCAGCGGCCTCCATCAGGCGCTCGCCCGGGATGCCGGAGGCGATCGCGGCCGCATCGGCGCGGCCCATTTCCTCGGGCGTCAGCAGGGCGAGCGGGCCGGGATCAGGTTCCATGGCAGCAGCATTCCCGCCCCCGTGCCGCGGGACAAGGCATCCAATGGGTTCCGCCGCGGCGCGGAATGGTATGCTGCCGGGAGCATCAGGAGTCGCGCATGGCCTTCGTCATCGCCGTCGCGCAGCGCAAAGGCGGTGCCGGCAAGTCGACCATCGCAGCCAACCTCGCCGCGGCCTTCGCCGAGGGGGGGCAGCGCGTGGGGCTGCTCGACATCGATCCGCAGCGCAGCCTGGCGCGCTGGGATGAGGTGCGTGGCAGATCCTCCAAGGCCAAGCCCCTGCATTTCGAGGCACCGTCGGGCTGGCGCGTGCCCGGCGTGGTCGACCGGCTGCGCAAGGAGCAGGACGTCGTGCTGCTCGACACCGCGCCGCATGACGACACCGATGCCCGCGTGGCGATCCGCTCGGCGGATCTGGTGCTGGTGCCCCTGCAGCCTTCGGCCGCCGATCTGTGGTCGATGGACGGGACGCTGGAACTGGCGAAGCGCGAGGGGCGGCCGATCGCCCTGGTGCTGAACCGGGTCCCCGCGTCCGGCAAGCTGCGCGAGCAGGTGATAAAGCTGATCACCGATCGCGGGCTGCCGCTGCTCGATCCGGTGCTGGGCAATCGGACGGCTTTCGCCCAGGCCTTCATGGCCGGGCTCGGCGCGGTGGAATCCGCGCCCAAGGGCAGTGCCGCGGCCGAGGCGCGTGCCCTCGCCGCCGCCCTGGATGCGCTGAAAGGGCGCTGAATCATGCCATTGCTGGTGTATGTGGTGCATGTGCTGTGCGCCGTCGTCTGGGTGGGCGGCATGACCTTCGCCCTGCTGGTGCTGCGCCCGGCCGCGCATGCGGTGCTGGACGGGCCGCAGCGGCTGGCCCTGATGAATGGTGTGTTCGGTCGCTTCTTCTTCATCCTGTGGCATGTCATTCCCCTGCTGCTGGTCAGCGGCTGGTCGATGCTCTTCCTCTGGTACTGGGGCTTCGGCGCCAGCGTCTGGCATGTGCATCTGATGCATACGACCGGGTTGGTGATGGCGGCGATCTTCGCCTACCTCGCGCTCGGGCCGCGGCGGCGCATGGCGGCAGCCCTCGCGGCCGGCGATGGCGCGCGGGCGGCGGCGGCGCTCGATACGATACGGAAAGGTGTGGCTGTGAATCTCGTGATCGGTCTGGTGACGGTGGCCGCGGCAGCGGCAGGGCGTTTCGGGGGATGACCGCGGTGCTGCCCGACGGCATCGCCATCGTCGAGGACGCCGCCCCGGAATTCGAGGCCGTGGCGGCGATCCAGCGCGGCCTGCACGAATTCAACCAGGCGACGGGTGGCCCCTATGACCGGGACCCGGTGACGCTGCTGGTCCAGGACGCCGAGGGGAAGACGCTGGGCGGGCTGCTCGGCCTGACCTTCTGGGGCTGGCTGTTCATCGACTGGCTGTGGCTGTCGCAGGAGGTGCGCGCGGGCGGCCTCGGCGCCGAGCTGCTGCGCCGGGCGGAGGCGATCGCGAAGGAACGCGGCTGCACCAACGCCTATACCGACACCTTCTCCTTCCAGGCGCCGGGCTTCTGGCAAAAGAGCGGGTATGTCGAGTTCGGTCGCCTTGACGGCATGCCGGCGGGGCATGCGCGGGTGTGGTTCAGGAAGGTACTATAGGCGGCACGCGACGGATCACAGCATTGCTCCGGGCCAGGCATCAGCGAAATTTAATCCGATAAAGAAATAACCTGAGTTAGGCTGCGGCGTCCGGAGATGCGCGATGCCGCTGGAAGTTCCCTGGGAACTCGTCCCCCCCCATACCCGAGGTGGTGACGCTATCGGAGGCGCTGCGTAGCCGCGTCGAGGCGATCCCCCGTGACCCCGAACGGCGCGCGTTCCTCTGGGCAACGCTGATCGTCAATGCAGCACTCACGCGTGGCGATCTTTGGTTGGCAAGCCGCCGGGACCCACCGGAGCTGCCCTTCATGTCCGCCGGTTTCGTTGCCATACCCAGCGGCGTCGAGCCTCCCGCGGGTGTCCATCATATGGACGGCTACTTCTTCGGCCTCTGCCTGAGCCCGTCCGCATCGCGCTTCCTGAGCGTCACCTTTCTTGAACCCCTTCGCGTCGCGGAAACGAGCGTGCCGGTACTCGCGATGCCGGCCGAATTCCAGCGGCATCAGGCTCCGCCAGGTCTCGTACACCCCATGTCGGGGAGCACCGCCGCCGGTACATCGGCCTGCTGGGCCAGGCCCTCGGCGGGCGTCGCCAATCCGATGCGGCTCGGGGGCGATGGTATCCTGACGGCGGCGCATGTTGCGGTCCACCACGTCGCCTCGACGGTGACCCCGTCCGGCGTACACGCCGTCGCCGGGTTTGCGATCGACGCCGCGGTGCTGGAGCCCGTCGTGATCCCCGCAGGCGTCAACCTGCTGCCCGTGGCCACTGCGGTCGCGCCTGGCACAAAGGTGGACGTGCATCTCGATCCGGCGCGGCACCCGGGCGGCGCCCTGGTAACCGCAACAATCCTCCGGACCTTCCAGAGCGCGATCTATGCGAACGTCATGGTGCCGCAGCGGATCGTCATCGACGCCGCCTGCACGCACGGAGACAGCGGCGCTCTCATCACCTTGCACGGTCAGCGCGAGGCGGTCGGCCTCTATGTGGGCGATCTCGTGCCGATCGGTGGCGGCCCGACACGAGGCGTCGGCCAATGGATGCAGCAGGTGGTCACCGAACTCGCAATAGATCTCTACCTGTGACGGGAGGACATGATGGAGACGACAATCAAGGTTCTGATCGCATCCGATGACGCCACGGGCCCTGAGAGCGGCCTTGTCCAGAGTGGCGCGACAGGCGGCGGCCCGCATGCCGCGCTACTACGACGGCTGGGTGGCAAGGTCGTCGACATCAGTGCAACCATGATCGCCGACAGTGTCGAAGCCCTGGCCAAGGCCATCAGCCCCACATTGCAGCAGAAGATGCCGGCCCTTGCGGGACTGACCGTTCAGGAGATTTCCATCGGCTGCACCATCACCGGACAAGGTGAGATCATGGCCGTTGGCGCCGGCATGGAGGCATCGTTGGTGGTGACATTCCGCATTGCGTGACGTGAGGCAGGCGCTGCAACGGAGCGGCAGCGACCACGCGAGCCCTGCTATCGCTTGACGCCCAGCGTCACCTCGCGGTGCCAGATGTAGATCCCCGCCCCGACCAGCACGGCGATGCCGGCGAAGTCCCACCCATCCGGCAGCTCCGCCCAGATCACCGCCCCGAGCGTCGTCGTCCAGAGAATGCCGGTATATTCGAAGGGCGCGAGCAGCGTCGTCTCGCCGCCACGATAGGCGCTCGTCATCAGCACCTGCGCCAGCGCCGAGACCAGGCCGATGCCGACCAGCAGCAGCCACTCGAAGGGCGTTGGCGAGACCCAGACCGGCACGGCGGCGATCCCCGCCAGCACCGCCGAGCCCACCGCGAACCAGAAGACGATGGAGACGGAACTCTCCCCCGCCTCGCCCATCTTGCGGATCGTGATCATGGCGAGCGCCCAGCCCACCGCGCCCAGCAGGCAGAGCAGCACGGCCATGCCTGCCTGCGGGCTGAGGCCCTGCGCCCCGGGACCGACCATCAGCAGCACGCCGAGGAAACCCACCATGACCGCGGCCCCGCGCCGCCAGCCCACGCGCTCGCCGAGCAGCGGCACGGACAGCACCGTCAGGAACAGCGGCATGGTGAAGCCGAGTGCCGTGACCATCGCGATCGGCAGGTGCATGTAGCCGAAGAAGGTGCCGACCATGCCCATCATGCCGAACACCGTCCGCGCCGCGTGGCTGACCGGGTTGCGGGTGGCGAGCGCGGCGAGGCCGCCGCTCGCCAGCACCACCGGCAGCAGGGCCGGCAGGGCAAACAGGTTGCGGAAGAGGATGACCTCGGCGACCGGGATGTGCCCGGCCAGCGCCTTGGCGCAGCCCGCCGCGACGGCGAAGGCCGCGGTCGCGCCGATCAGCAGCAGGATCGCCCGCCGGCGGGCGCGGATACGCGCCTGGGGGTCGGGGGGCGCGGCGGCCTGCTCCGCGTCACCGGCCCGCACGCTGCCAGCCTGAACCATTCTGATCGGTGCCCTTTCCCGCTCCCCCCCTGCATGGACGGGCCGGGCGCCCAAGGCTAGGGTCCGGGCTTCATGAGCGCCAGACCTCCCAAGGCCAAGCCCATCCCTCCCTATCCCGGCTTGACGGTTCTCTCGGACGAAGTCGTCTGGGACGGACGTTTTCCCCTGCAACGCATCCGCTTCCGCCGGCAACGCTTCGACGGCGCCGAAGGCGGGTTGCTGACCTGGGAATTGTGGCGCCGCGGCTCCGCGGTCGGGATCCTGCCCTGGGATCCCTGGGCCGACCGTGTCGCCATGATCGAACAGTTCCGCCTGCCGGCGCTGGCAGCCGGGCTCGACCCGGTCATGTTGGAATGCGCGGCGGGACTGCTCGAAGATGGCGAGGACCCGGTCGGCGCAGCACAGCGGGAGCTCGCTGAGGAAACCGCGTTGGTCGCGGACCGGATGGAGCCGCTCGGCCGCTACATCCTGACCCAGGGTGGCTGCGACGAGGTGATCAGCCTCTTCCTCGCCCGCACCCGGCTGCCCGAGCCGGGGCATGCCGGCAATCACGGCCTCGCCAGCGAGCATGAGGACATCCGCGTGCTGGTGCTGGACGCCGAGGAGGCCATCGCCATGCTCGACGACAACCGCATCGCCAATGCGACCGGCGCGCTGTGCCTCGCACAATTCGCCCGCCGCCGTGCGGCGCTGCTCAAGGACTGGAAAGACTGAATGCCGACCGAACTCGTCTTCCGCGACGACGCTTATGCGCGCGAGATCGCGGCTCGCGTCGTCTCCGCGGCGCCTGAAGGCGTGGTGCTCGACCGCACCAATTTCTACGCGCGGGCCGGTGGCCAGCCAGGCGATGCCGGCGTGCTGCGCTGGGATGGCGGGGAGATGGCGGTCGCCGACACGGTGAAGGGGCCAGACGACACGGTGCTGCATGTGCCGGCCCCGGGCGCGTCGCTGCCGCCGGACGGGGCCGCTGTGACCGCGGCGCTGGACTGGGACCGCCGGCACCGGCTTATGCGCATGCACACCTCGCTGCACCTGCTGTGCAGCCTGATCCCGGGCGCCGGCGTGACCGGCGGGCAGATCGGGGCCGAGAAGTCGCGCCTCGACTTCGACCTGCCCGATCCGCCCACCAAGGAAAGCCTGACCGAGAAGCTGAACGAGCTCGTCGCGGGGAACTATGCCGTCACCGATGCCTGGATCAGCGACGAGGAGCTCGACGCCAATCCGGGCCTGGTGCGGACCCTGTCGGTGAAGCCGCCGCGCGGGTCGGGCCGGGTGCGGCTGGTGCGCATCGGAGGCGACGGCACGCCGGTGGATCTGCAGCCCTGCGGCGGGACGCATGTGCGCGCGACCGGGGAGATCGGCCGCGTGGAAGTCGCGAAGATCGAGAACAAGGGCAAGGCGAACCGGCGCGTGACGCTGGTCCTGGCCGGGGAGTGACGCCGATGGAGATGCTGGTTTCGACCGAATGGCTGGCGGGGGAACTGGGCAAGCCGGACCTGGTGGTCTTCGACTGCTCGACCTTCCTGCCGGGCGAACCGGGCAACAAGAAGGATGCCTTCCGCACGGCGCATATCCCGGGCGCGCGGCTGTTCGACATCGACGCCATCGCCGATGACGAGACCGACCTGCCGCACATGGTCCCGACACCGGCGAAGTTCGCGCGGATGGTGGGGGCGCTCGGCGTGTCGAACGACAAGCGCGTGGTCTTCTACGACCAGCACGGGCTGCGCGGCTCGCCACGCGGCTGGTGGATGATGCGGCTGTTCGGGCACGACAAGGTCGCCGTGCTGGATGGCGGGCTGCCGGCCTGGAAGGCCGAAGGCCGCCCGCTCGCGACCGGCGAGGCCCATGTGCCGGAGCCCGCGACCTTCGTCCCCGATTTCCGTGCCGCGATGCTGAAGGGCATCGGCGATGTGAAGCGGATCGTCGAGGACGGCTCTGCGCTGATCATCGACGCCCGCGCCAAGGGTCGCTTCGACGGCACCGCGCCGGAACCGCGCGCGGGCCTGCCGTCGGGCCACATGCCTGGGGCGGCGAATGTCCCGGTCAGCGAGATCGCGGGCCCGGACGGCAAGGCCAAGGACCCCGCGACGCTGCGCGCGTTGTTCGCCGCGGCGGGGGCGACCGGGGGCAAGCCGGTCGTGACCTCCTGCGGGTCGGGCGTGACCGCCTGCGTGCTCGCCTTCGGCATGGTACGCGCCGGCCTGCCTGAACCGGCCGTCTATGACGGCTCCTGGACCGAATGGGCCTCACGCCCGGAAACCACCAAGGAAAAGACCGCCTGACATGCCCGACGACATCGCCAAGCCCCACCGCGCCGAGGGCTTCGCCACGCGCCTGACTCATGCGGGCCGCTCCAGCACGCACAGCCATGGCTTCGTGAACCCGGCCGTGCATCGCGGATCGACCGTGCTGCATCCGGATTGCGTCAGCCGCCGGGAATTCGGCAAGGATCGCTTCAACCGCGTGATGACCTACGGCACGCAAGGCGGGCCGACGCAGTACGCGCTCGAGGACGCGATCTGCGAGATCGAGGGCGGCACGCGCTGCGTGCTGGTGGGTACCGGCCTCGCCGCGGTGACGGTGCCGCTGATGGCCTTCCTCAAGGCCGGCGACCACTGCCTGATGCCCGATTCCGTCTATGGGCCGGGGCGCAACATCGCGACCGGGCTGATGGCCGGCTATGGCATCGAGACCACCTTCTACGACCCGGTGATCGGCGAGGCCGAGATCGCCGCGCTGATGAGGCCCAACACCAAGGTCGTCTACACCGAGAGCCCGGGTAGCCACACCTTCGAGCTGCAGGACATCCCCGCCATCGCCCGCGCGGCGCATGCCAAGGGGGCCAAGGTGCTGATGGACAACACCTGGGGCATCCACCACTTCATGCCCTTCGAGCATGGCGTGGATGTGTCGATCCAGGCGCTGACCAAGTATGTGGCGGGCCATTCGGACGTGCTGCTGGGCTCCATCACCACGCGGTCGGAGGAGGATTACGTCACCATCCGCACCGCGGCGGGGCAGATGGGCCATTTCGCCGCACCGGACGATTGCTGGCTGGCGCTGCGCGGCGCGCGCACCATGGCGGTGCGGCTGAAGCACCAGGAAGAGGCCGGCCTTGCCGTCGCCCGCTGGTTCGAGGGTCGGCCAGAGGTGCTGCGCGTGCTGCATCCGGGCCTGCCGTCGCATCCCCAGCACGCGCTGTTCAAGCGGGACTTCACCGGGTCCTGCTCCCTGTTCGGCGTCGTGTTCGACCCGCGCTACACGGAAGCGGAGATCTTCCGCTTCATCGATGGCCTGGCGTTGTTCGGCATCGGCGCGTCCTGGGGCGGGTTCGAGAGCCTGGCCCTGCCAACCACTGGCTTCGTGACGCGCACGGCGACGAATCCGGATCTCGGCGGGTTCACCGCGAGGTTCCATATCGGGCTCGAGGATGTCGGCGACCTGATCGCGGACCTCGAACAGGGCCTCGCAACCCTGCCGAAGTGAGGATTCGGGCCCCGGGGAGCGGCGCCAGGGCGCTGATTCCCGGGGAAAAACCACGTCAGGCTGAGGTCTTGCTTGACGTTCCAGCCGCGGACGCTAGTTTGCGGCCTCTCGCGCCCGGGGCGGGTTCGCCCGCGGGCCATGGAGTTGTGTCATGGCGAAGTCGAACACCATCCTGATCCGTCTCGTGTCCAGCGCCGATACCGGCTACTTCTACGTCACGAAGAAGAACACGCGCACGATGACCTCCAAGATGGAGAAGAAGAAGTACGATCCGGTCGCGCGCAAGCACGTCGTCTTCCGCGAAGCCAAGATCAAGTGATCCGCGGGCGGGCAAGGCCCGCCCAGGTTCATGCCGCGTCTTCCGGACGGGCGCGCCTGCGGGCAGCGCCCGTTTGTCGTTGGGGACGATCCTGACGGTCGGTCGCTGGCGGATTCGCACCGATGTGAGCAGGGACGGTCAGCACCGAATGCCTGCCGTCCACGGACCAGGCCTTTGGCGGGGTGCGCGCCGTTGCGGGATGAGTGGTTTGGAGAGGCGCGCCGCCCTTCTCCAAACCTCACCCCGCCAGGCCATGACTGGCCTGGACCGCCGGAACTTGGTTCCCGGCACGACGATCGAGCCATCACCGGAAGGCTGTTTCGCGGGCAGCAAGCCCGGAAGGAATGCCGGGCTTCGGGCACGGCGCGTCTGTCGCCTCCGCAGAACCCCCTGCCCCGCCCGACTCCAGGTGACGGTTTCCAAAGGCCTCGGGCCTTTGGCGGGGTGAGGCTTGGAGGGGGGCAGAGCCCCTCTCCAATTCCGTCATCGCCCCGCTTTCCGCGCCCGGGAAGCGAGGCTCGCCCCTGCTACTCCGGCTGCCCGCCCCAATCCTCTGCGGTCGCGACTTCCACGCGGTTCCGCCCATTCCCCTTGGCCCGGTACAGCGCCGCATCCGCCGCGCCGATCAGCCCATCCGCGGCCGCCTGGCCGCGTGCGATCGCCATGCCGATGCTGACCGTGACCGTGACCGTGATGCCCGGCCCGGCGACCACCGGCACGTCGGCCATGGCGGCGCGCAGGCGTTCGGCCGCTGCGCCCGCTTCCTCCTCCGCGGCACCAGCCATGACGACGAGGAATTCCTCCCCGCCATAGCGCGCGACGACGTCGACGGCGCGCAGATGCTCGCGCAGCCGGGCAGCGACCTCCTTCAGCGCCAGGTCGCCGGCGGCGTGACCGTAACGGTCGTTCAGCGGCTTGAAGCGGTCCACGTCGATCACGAGCACCGCGGCCGTCGCCCCGGTGCGCAGCAGCGATTCGAGGTGACGGCGCACATAGCGCCGGTTGCGCAGCCCGGTCAGCGCATCGGTGACGGCCAGTTCCAGCGACCGGTCCAGAGTCTCGCGCAGCAATTCCTGATAGCGCCGCCGGCGGAGCTGGTTGCGCACCCGCGCCCGCAGCTCTGGCGCGTCGATCGGCCGCATCACGTGGTCGGAGACGCCGAGGTCGAAGGCCCGCAGCACCACCTGCCGCTGGTCCTCGTCGGCGAGCAGCACCAGTGGCAGTTCCCGGCTGTCGCCATGGGCGCGGAGGCGGGAGGCAAGCCGCAGCGGGTCACCACCGGGCAGCGGTACGCTGAGCAGGGCGAGGTCGTGCAGCGAGTCCTGGAGCTGGTCCCAGGCCGTCGGCTCGTCGGCCGCGTGGTCCAGCACCATGCCGTCGGCGGCGAGCGCCGTCGCGACAGCCTGGACCTCGTCAGGCTGGCCGCCGGCGAAGAGCAGGCGAGCGCCCTGGAAATCCTCGGCCGGCGCGCCGGGTGAATCGAAACCGAGCTGTTGCGCCGTCTCGGTGCGCACGCGCCAGGCATCGAGCACCTGCTTCATGCGCAGCAGCGCCCGCAGCCGCGCAAAGAGCAGCACGGTGTCCACCGGCTTGGAAATGAAATCGTCCGCGCCCGCTTCGAGTCCGCGCACGCGCTCGGATTGCTCGGTGAGCGCGGTGACCATGACGATCGGGATATGCGCCGTGCTGTCCTGCGATTTCAGGCGGCGGCAGACCTCGTAGCCATCCATGCCCGGCATCATCACGTCGAGCAGCACGATGTCAGGCGACCAGGCGGCGGTGAGGGCCAGGGCTTCGGGACCCGAAGCGGCGAGCGCAACCTCAAAGTATTCGGCCCGCAACTTCGCTTCGAGCAGGCGAAGATTCGCGGGAATGTCATCGACGACCAAGACGCGCGCGGTCACGCGATGTCTCCCGCTTTTCTGCAATCCAACCGTAACTGGCCAGACCAGATAACCAGACCTATCAGGGCTTGGGTGACAAGCCCTTGAATTGTCACAGTATAGTCATGGAGCTGTGCATGTCCGAGATGACTGCCGGAGAGCGTGCAACCGAGGCCGCGCAGAGCGGCTTCAGCCTGTTCCTCCGGCGCTGGGCGGCCAATCCGCTGCAGATGGGCTCGGTCGTGCCCTCCTCGCCGGCGCTCGGTCGCCGCATCGCCGCGCAGATCGCCTGCGGCCCGGATGAGGTCGTGGTCGAGCTCGGCGCCGGCACGGGCGCGATCAGCCGCGCGTTGCTCGCCGGCGGCCTGCCACCGGACCGCCTCGTGGTGGTCGAGATCGTGCCCGAGATGGCGCAGCACCTGGCGCGCAGCCTGCCCGGCGTGACCGTGGTCCAAGGCGACGCCTTCGCGCTGCCCGAGGCGCTGCCCGCCACGCTGCACGGCAAGGTCGGCACCGCGATCTGCGGCATCCCGCTGGTGCTGCTGCCGCTGGAACAGCAGCGCCGCTTCGTGGCTGCGGTCGAGGCGGTCGCGCCGGGGCGCGGCTTCCTGCTCTACAGCTACTGCATCACCTCGCCGCTGCCCTGGCGCAAGCTGGGCCTGACGGCGCGGCGCGAGGCCTGGACGCCGCTCAACCTGCCACCCGCGAGCGTGTGGCGGTATCGTCCTGCCGGCTGAAAGCCGCATCCATCCCTTCCAAGCCGTGCTCACGATCCCCGGGTCAGTGTCGCGCGTCCTCGCCGGAAGGTGAAGAGGGCGAAAAGACAAGCAACCCAGGCGCGAAAAGCGCGCCATCTCTTCATCTCCACAACGGAGCGGCCCGACGCTGGAGATCGGGCCGCTCCGGCGCAGCGCAAGGGCGCCGTGACCGCTCCCCGACCGGGGCGGAAGGGCGGCCGGCATCAGGCGCTGGTCAGCGTCGCCTCCCGCCCATCCTTGTGACGCAGATGGGCGATCAGGCGCGAATG
The DNA here is from genome assembly GCF_019430885.1 of Roseomonas alba. Lineage (GTDB taxonomy): Bacteria > Pseudomonadota > Alphaproteobacteria > Acetobacterales > Acetobacteraceae > Neoroseomonas > Neoroseomonas alba. Next base: position 903,410 of record NZ_JAHYBZ010000002.1, read on the forward strand.
CGGGCTCTGGCGGATCTTCACCACATCGCCCAGGCCGCGGGCGGCGAGTGCCGTGTGCAGCGCCTGCGTCTCGGGATGCTCGGCTTCCAGGGCCGCGAGGCGCCAGCCCGAATCCTTGACGTGCTTGTGCACCTTGTCGCTGTCCCACTGGATCAGCGGCGGGATCAGGTTGTCCATGTCCGTACGCTGCGGCGGAAAGGCCATGCGCCAGGCGAAGTTGCCACGCGTCATGGCGCGGATCTCGCCCGAATGGGACGGGCCGAGTCGGGCGACCACCGCGTCGAGCGCCGGGGTCGAGGCGACATAGGCGACGAGCCGCGGCTCCGCTTCCAGCATGGTCTTCATGCCGGCCTCGTCCAGGTCGAAGAGGCGCGGCTGGGCGGGTTCCGGCTGGTCGGGATCGGCGGCGATGATCTCGAGGTAGCAGCCGGAGCCAAGGCCGAGCAGCATGTTGTGGGTGCCAAGGCCGGTGTGCTGGCCGCCCTTCACCGGCTTCACGCCGAGCAGTTCCTCGACGTAGCGGGCGCCCTGTTCCAGCGTGGCGCATCCAATGACGATGTGGTCGATCTCGGCCATGGCGTTCCTGGCGTTTCCTGTTGGCCCAGGCGCGGGTCAGCGCGCCTGGAACTGGGTCTTGCCGAACATGATCTCCCGTTCGGCGTCGGTCATCGTGCCCTGGCGCTGGTTCTCGGCCAGGATCGACACGCCCCGCTCTACACCGGGCCGGGCGGCGATGGCATCGTGCCAGCGTTGGACATTCGGATATTGACCGAGATCAACGTTGCGGCGTGCCGGATTGCGGATCCAGGGAAAGGTCGCGATGTCGGCGATCGAGTAGCCATCCCCGGCCAGGAAGGCCGATTCGGCGAGGCGCTTGTCGAGCACGCGGTGCAGCCGCGCGACCTCGTTGGTGTAGCGCTCGATGGCGTAGGGTAGCTTCTCGGCCGCGTAGTTGGCGAAGTGGCCGTACTGGCCGAACATCGGCCCGACCCCGCCCATCTGGAACATCAGCCATTGCAGGGCACGGTAGCGCGCGGCCGGGTCGGCCGGGATCAGGGCACTGCCAGCCTTCTCGGCAAGATAGATCAGGATCGCGCCGCTCTCGAACAGCGGGAAGCGGCCGCCGGGGCCTTCGGGATCGACGATGGCCGGGATGCGATGATTGGGCGTGATGGCGAGGAATTCGGGGCGGAACTGCTCGCCCTTGCCGATCGCGACCGGAACCACTTCGTAGGGGATCGGCTTCCCCTCCTCTACGAGTTCCTCGAGAAGGATATGGACCTTGTGACCATTCGGGGTCGGCCAGGTCCAGACCTGGATGGGTGCCGGCATGGCGTCGTCTCCTCTGGCTGTGCCGGAGCGTGCGCCGGCCGGGGCCATGTGACAACGGCACGGGCCGTGACGCAGGGCGCTTGCGGTGCGCCCGTGGGACCGTGAGAGTGCGGGGAGCGAGAGCAGAGGACCATGGTCGGATTTCCCGCCGCACGGCTGACGGACCTGCATATCTGTCCGATGTTCACGGTCCTGGTGCCGCATGTGGGCGGGCCGATCGCCGGTCCAGGCGCGCCGACCGTGCTGATCGGCAAGCTGCCCGCCGCGCGGGTGACCGACATGTGCGTCTGCGTCGGGCCGCCGGACATGATCGTCAAGGGCTCGGCCACCGTGCTGACCATGAAGATGCCGCAGGCGCGCATCCTGGATAACTGCGCGCATGGCGGCATCATCGTGCTCGGCTGCTTCACCGTGCTGGTCGGCGATGGCGGGGGCGGAGGCGGTGGCGGTGGTGGCGGGCCGGCGGCCGCGCTGCTGGCGAAGATCCTGGCCGGCAACTCGCAGATCAAGATCGAGGGACCGCCGGAATACCAGCTCAAGGTGATGATGAGCCTCGCGAAGCTCGCCGCGACGCCGACCGGGCTCGCGCTGCTGCAGAGCCTCGACGCCGCGCCGCACACCACGACGATCAAGCCGAGCCGCGACGGCACCAATTCCGAGGTGCCGGCGAACGAGCCCGCCGGCTATGTGAACCCGGTGACGGGCCAACCCGGCGCGGGCAGCAACACCACCGTCTACTTCAACCCGGACCGCGAGAAGCTGAACGGCCGGCCGGACCAGACGCGCGACCCGGCGATCGGCCTGGGGCATGAGCTGATCCACGCCAACCACGACACGCACGGCACCAATGTGCAGGCGACCAGCAACTACACGGGCGCTGACGGCAACACCTACAGCGCGCCCGGCTATGAACAGCAGGCGGTGGGGCTGGGTCCCTATGCCAACGATCCCTATACCGAGAACAAGCTGCGCCAGGAGTTCGACCAGCAGGGGATCAGCAAGTTCCCGCACGAATACCAGCGCCCACGCTACTGAAGCCGGAACGGAACGGAGTCCATGGCGAGCCTTTCGGTCACCATCAGCAGCCTGACGCGCGACGCGCTGTACCTCGACGTCGCGGTGGTCAACACGCGCCCGACCGACATCTACGTCGCGGCCGTGCTGTTCGCGACGGACAGCATCGGCAACCGCGACCGCGATCCCGCGCTGCTCTTCGCGGCGCGCGCGAGTTCCGGGCGCGTCATCATCGGCAAATGGGTGCCGACGCCGCCGCCGGGCCGGCGGCTGGAATCCGAACCCGTGCCCTATTTCGCGAAACTGAAGCCGGGGGAGCGGTGGGAGAATGCCTGCGGATTGCCGCTGCCCGTCACCTATTTCGGCTTCTACGGGCCGCCGCCCGATCCGCTGCCGGAACCGCGGATGCTGCCTTCGCTGGGGTTCAACCTCGGCATCCTGGATTCGGCGCGCTTCCCGCCGGGGGCCGGGGTGATCGTGCCGGCGATGGGCGCCCCCCCGGGCGCGCCCTGGGAATGCGACAGCGGCTTCGGCAAGCAGTTGCAGGAATTCCTCACCAGCGATATCGCCCTACCCGCACCCGGCATTCCTTCCCTGCTCTGAGGTTCCGCGTCGATGGACCAGATGGCGCCCCGGCCCAAGATCGCCGAGACCTTCATCCACCCCAGCGTGAAGCTGCGCGACACGACAATCGGCGCGCGCTGCGAATTGCTGGAACGCTGCGCGGTCGAATACGCGACGATCGGCGATGCGTCCTACCTGGGCCATGACTGCCAGGTCGCGGATGCGACGATCGGGAAGTTCTGCGCCATCGCCGCGCATGTGCGCATCGGCCCGCCGAACCATCCGATGGAGCGGCCCTCGCTGCACCGCTTCACCTATGTGCCGGAGTATTACGACGCGACGAAGCAGCGGGACGCCACGTTCTTCGCGGCACGGCGCGCGGCGCGGACCACGATCGGCAACGATGTGTGGATCGGGCACGGTGTCACCGTGCTGGCCGGGGTGACGGTGGGCGACGGCGCGGTGCTTGCCGCGGGCGCGGTGGTGGTGAAGGACGTCGCGCCCTACACCATCGTCGGCGGCGTGCCGGCGCGGCCGATCCGGGACCGGTTTCCGCGCGACATCGCCGCGTCCCTGCAGCGCATCGCCTGGTGGGACTGGCCATTCGAACTGGTCATGGAGCGACTGGAGAGCTTCCAGACCGACGACGTCTCCGCGTTCTGCGCGCAGTGGGACCGGGGCGCGGCCTGAGGATCGCTGCGGCGGGTTGGCTCCAGCGCGCGAAGGACGGACCGGGGGAAGGGCTTTGCCCTTCCCCCGGGCCCCACCCCAACAAGGGCCACAAGGCCTTTGGAAACCGATACTGGGCACCGGGCAGCAGGGCCCCTTCGCAATGTCAAAGGGCGCGTCGTGCACGGCGCCCACGCATGCTTCCTGGCATTGGGCACAAAGCGCGCGCTTCATGACTGGCCGAACTGTCGCGCAGGGCGCCAGATGACGGTTTCCAAAGGACCTGTGGCCTTTGGCGGGGACAGGTTTCGAGAGCCTCTCCATCCGCCGTCGCTCCGCCCGCGCCCCTTCCAACCCCACGGATCGGAACGCAGCATCAGGTCTGCCGCAGCCAGACCTCCTCGATCCGGTGGTTCTCCCCCTTCCGCATCACGACCCGCGCGCGACGCTTCGTCGGCTCGATGTTGTCGGTCAGGTTCGGCAGGTTGATCCGCCGCCAGATGTCGCGCGCGAGGTCGCTGGCCGCTTCGGGCGTCAGCTCCCGGTAGTTGTGGAAGTACGAGGTCTTCCTCTGGAAGACGGTGCGTTGCAGCTTCAGGAAGCGGTCGATGTACCACTTCTCGATCGTCGCGCTGTCGGCATCCAGGTAGATAGTGAAGTCGAAGAAGTCCGAGGCGACGGCCGCGCTGCTGTTCGCCGTCTGGAGGACGTTCAGCCCCTCGAAGATCAGGATGTCGGGGCGGTCCACGGATTGGTAGCGGCCAGGCAGTACGTCATAGGATTCGTGGGAATAGATCGGCACGCGCAGGTCCGGCGTGCCGGCCTTCACGCCTTCCAGGAAAGCCAGCATCTTCCGCAGGTCGTAGCTCTCCGGGAAGCCCTTGCGTTCCATCAGGCCGTTCGCCTGCAGCGTCTCCGTCGGATAGAGGAAGCCGTCGGTGGCGACCAGGTCGACCCGGGGATGCTGCTCTCCCCTGGCGAGCACGGCCTGGAGCAGGCGGGCGAAGGTGCTCTTGCCGACCGCGACGCTGCCGGCGACGGCGATGACATACGGCACGGTGGCGCGCGGCTGGCCGACGAAGGCGCCCTCCACCATGGCGCTCAGGCTCCGCGCCGCGGCGATGTGCAGGTCGACCAGGCGCACCAGCGGCAGGATGAGTTCGACGACATCGGCCAGCGTGGCCGGATCGTTCACCCCGGCGAGCGCCGGCAGGTCGATCTCGGACAGGGCGAGCGACGTGCCGCCCCGCAGCGCCGCCCATTGCGCGCGATCGAAGACCACATAGGGCGGGGCGAGGAGCGGCAGCGATGCCGACCCGCTCTGCCGGGTGTCCGCGAGGCCGTCCGGCCGCGTGGTCTGGGCGAGGTTCACCGCAGCGCCCCCGGACGCATCGCACCGGGCCGGCCTCGGGTCACGGGAAGGCGGCCACCCGCCGGGGAATGAGGCATGGGGAGGTCCTAGCCCAATGTGCCGTCGGGACCGGACGACGCGGTGCGGTTGCGGGTCGCGCCGGCCTGCTGCCGCGCGGTCAGCGTGCCCGGTCCATGGCGGTCAGCAGGGGTCCTGTCTGAGGGTGGTGGCCGTGCTTCAGCGTTGTCGCGCCGGACGCCCATGTGGGGAGTATGACGCGCTCCGCCAGCCCTGTGAATCTCATGCTGCCAGGGCGGTGAGGATGGCGTCCCATTCCTCGGCCAGCGTGCCGCGCGCCGCCGGGCGCCCGGCCCGGCGATACCAGTAGCCGGCGTTGGCCAGGTCGCCTGGACACTTCCGGCAACCCTGCTGAGAGGCTGGTTTGACGATTTGATCTGCCCGGGATGTTGCTGTGCGTTGGCTGATTGGCAACGGCTGGCTGGCTGATCGGGCTGTCACGGACGGCCCGCC
>NZ_JAHYBZ010000020.1 GCF_019430885.1 Roseomonas alba
CGCGATCAGCGTGCAATCCCCGGCGTCGGGCACTGCGGTTTGCAGATGGGCACTGCCGCTCAGCACCAGGTGCGTCGATGCGACCGTCGGCGTCCCGACGACCGTCGCGGCCGCCTTGCCTGGCGCGAGGTTTTTGGTGGAGGCATCGAGGCTGCCGCCAAGGTAGTGCCACGCCTCCAGACCGTCCGCGACGGGCGGGATAAACGCATGCGGGACCGCCGAGAAATCAGCGCCGGGGACGCGAATGATCGTGGCCATGAGGCTCCCTCAATCGGTGGCGACGGGCATGTCGAACGCAACACACCAGTTGTGCAGCGGGTAGGGTTTGCCAACGAGGCTCGCGATATTCTCGCTCGCGTCCTGGCCGGAGCCCGGCGCGTAGACGTAGGTCAGCGCGGCGCGCCACGGGTCGCTGTCGCATAGGCACCCGTTGCCGTTCGCCGCTGATTTCGCGGCGTAGACCAGCGACAGCGCGCCCGACACGTCGCGGCCGAGCGTGATCATCACTGCGGTGTCGGATACGATCTCAACGTCCGCGATCCCGATCGAGCCGCCGGCGTCGCGCGCCGAAAACCCCTTGCTGGCATAGTCGGTCGCCGTGGCGATCACGTAGGGCAGCGCGAATTGCAGCGGTGGCTCCGGCACGTGGAAATCGACCAGCACGCTGCGCCCACGGCGCGTGAGGCGTGTCGGATGCAATGGTCTCCAGCCCTCGTTGCGCAACAGCACCTTGGCCATGACCTTGCCGCACTGCTCGCCCCACCAGCGGTAGCCGTTGGCGGTGAGGTGGCCGTCCTTATCGGTCATGGGATAGACGGGCCCGACAAGCCACCAGTGCGGCTCCTCCAGCGCCAATTCGAGCTGCGCCATGCCGACGGCCATCTGCTGCGCGTCGACAGTGAACCCGCCACCCGTCTGATAGGTGAAGACGCCGAACGGCCGCGCCTGCGCCGCAATGGCCGCCTGCACGTCGGCCCGGATATCCGTCACGAGTTGCTTGACCAGCGCCTTGTAGGCGGCGCGCGTCGTGCCGATCACATAGTCCTGCTCACCCTGTAGGTAGATCAGCGCTGGGACGCAGTAGTCGCCGCCGGCCGTGGCCGCCACGGCCTTCGCGGCCGTCGCGCAATCCGTGACGCGCCCGTAGTATCCGCCGCCCTTGCTCAGCGACGCTACCGACAGGCCAGGATAGCCGCAGGCCGAGACGACGATCTGCCGCGCCGCATCGTCCGTCGCACCCCACGCATTGTTTTGCGCGCGGCGGAACGCCAGCGAAGCCGCCTCAAGCGGCGTCTCGCCCCAATTGCCATCGCTGGGCGCCAGAGCCGCCTGCTCCGGTCCGCTCAGCAGTTCGAGGCGCCCCCCTTTGAGCACCTGCGCCGCCAGCGGCAGGAATGCCGAGGCGCCGAACGGTGCCCACGCATTGTTGCCCACGTTGCGGGTGTGCACGGACTGCCCCAGCGTCAGCAGGCCAGGATAGGGCTGCGCGGTGGTCAGCGCCGGGAACCCCTGCGCGCCCACGGACAGGCTCTGCCCGTAGCCGAGGACGTGGTTGTAGGCCGCAACGGGCCGCTGCACATCCTCGTCACCGAGGCGCACGATCTGCGCGGAATAGGCCAGGGCGCGCGCATTGCGCTCGGCGATCTCGCTGGCCGAATAGGCCGCGTTGTCGACGCTGCCGGCACCGCTGACCAGCGTGCCGTCCGGCAGCAGTGCGACGCCGACATAGCCCTCGTCGTCACGCCAGCCGACGACCAGATCGTCGCGATCGACCGTCTCGTATGACAGATCGCCCAGCGACGGGATCAGCGCATCGCCGCCAGGACCGCGCAGCGTGCCATCCGCCTCGATGCGCAGCGCGCCGATATGGCCCGAGCCGTCCTCCGCTACCGCAATCGCGGCGTAGTCGTCTTCGTCGACCACGCGAACTCCAGCAGGTCCCGCGGCCTCGGCCACCACCGCCGCGCCGAGGTCGACGCCGTCGTCAGTCAGCCGCACCGATCCGCCCCGCGCATCGGCGCGACGCAGCAGCACCGATGCATCATCGCCGCGCACCAGCTCGGCACCCGCGGTCGCGAGCACGGTGCCATCGTCGGATAGCGTCAGCGCAGCGGCGCCCGTCTCATCCACTACCGCAAATGCGACGTCCGGCACGTCCGGATCGCTGCGCACGGCCTCGGCCACCGCACCGACGCTGTCTACCAGGTCAGGGATCGTCGGCCCCTCGCGGGTCCACACGCCGGACAGGTAGCGATACTGACCGCGATCGTCGCCGGTGCCGTAGACCACGCCGAGCTGGCCCGCGGTGACGCCCGGAACCGCCTGCAATTCGGCGAGTGTCGCCCGCTGGATGGCGGCGTTGGTGACCGACGCAGCGGTCGCGTCGGCCGCGTCCTGCGCCTGCTGTGCGAATGGCGCCGCAGCTGCTGCCCCCGCGGTCGCGCCGCTTTCCGCCCCTGCCGTCGCGCCCGCCGCAGCACCCGCGGCATCTCCGGCCTCGGTCCCCGCGGCCGCCCCCGCAGTCGCACCGGCTGCCGCCGCGCCCGCCGTCGCCGCGATCTGCGCCACGGTCGCCAGCGTGGCCTGCACCGTGACGTCATCGCCCGTCACGACGGGGATCCGCTCCGATCCCGTCGGGGCACCCAGCGGCGGCAGGGCCGGCACGCGCTCGGCGGTGATCGGCAGCCCCTGTTGGGTCAGCAAAGCCCAGCGATCTTTGGTGATCCACACCGCGCCAGGCTGCGCGGCCGCGCGCACGTCGCTGCCGCGCACCTCGATCTGGCGCTCGACCGACGCGGCACGCGGCCCGGTGCACTCGACCAGGATGCGCCAGGTGCCCGCCTGATCCAGCACCAGGTCGAGCCGCGGGCCGAGCGGCGTCACGCCGAGGCTCGCCCCGCTATGCTCCAGCACCGTCCCGTCCGGCCGCACCGTCGTGACGACGACGCCGGTGATGGCGATCGGCTGCCCGGCCTCATCCTGCGGCAGGGCCTGGATGCTCAGTCCCTGCCCGACCACCCAGCCGGTGCGCGGGAACAGGCGCAGGAAGAGCGCGACAGCCTCCGCCACGCTCAGCCCTCCGCGGGCGCGGGCCAGCCCGCGGCGAGGTCGATGGCATCGAGTGCGGCGGCATCCGGCGCGGCGGCAATGGCATCGGCGAGGCCCCAATAGTGGGCACGCAGCGCCGCCACATACTCCGCGGCCTGGCGTCCCATCGCGATCATCCCCGCCGCGTCGATCGGCACCGCGCTGTTGTCCGCCATGCGCCACGCGAACCCGGCCGGCAGCTCGTATTGCGCGAGCAGCACGGCCGCCGAGATGCGCGCCTGGCTCGTCTCGTCGATCTGCAGCGTCGCCCCGCCATAGGGCATGCCGGCGGCGATGCGCGCATCGAGCCCCTGCCGCGCCGCAGCCTTCCGGGCCGCCTGGGCCACAGCGAGGGCTGGCGGGGCTGGCGGGGCGAATGCCATGCCGTCCCAACTCCATCCCTCGGCTACGTCGCTGCCCTCGGGCAGAGCCTGCATGGTCGCGACCAGGTCGGGGTGAAACAGCTTCTCGACCTCGGGGCCATCGGACGGGATGCGGATCAGCTCCGCGACGATGCCGGCAGAGATGCGGGCGTAGGTCTTCATGATCAGCGCCCCTGGAATTGCAGGATGGCGCGACCCGGCGCGCCCGCGGAGCCCGCCGCGAATGTGGAACCTCCCGCACCGCCGCCACCACCGCCCGGGCTGGCGGCGCTGTTGCCAGTCGCGATGGAATAGCCACCCACCAGCGACACCATGAATGTCCCGCCGCCCGACCCGCCGATCGTCGAGCCCCCGATCGCGAGCCCGCCATTGCCCGGGTTGCCCGGAAGCATGAGCTGCCCGCCCGCACCCGCGCCACTGCTGGGCGTCGGCAGCGCGGCGGCGCCGCCGGAGGCCGACGCGCCGCCTGGGCCACCAGGTAGTGACATGTAGGTGCCGATCGAAGTGGTGCCGCCAGCGCCTCCATTCGTCGGCGCGCCGGTGCCAGCCGCGCCCCCGGCGCCAATCGTTACCGGGATAACCTGTCCCGGCACGACGTCGAACCAACCCTCACCATACCAACCACCGGCGCCACCCGCAGCTCCACCGCCGCCAGAGCCAACGCCGCCGCCTCCACCACCACCGGACCAGCCTTGAGCGCGCATGCGGAACATGCCCTGTTCCACCGTCACGTCGGTGGTCGCGCTGATGACCTGCATGCGGCTTCCGATGCCGCCCAACGTGTACCAGGTCACGTCGCCGTCACCGACGATCGACAGCCGCTGCCCGACGACAAGACGGACATTGTTGGTGCCGTCGACCGTGTCCGCAGTCGTCTTCCGCGCCACGAAAACCTGCGCGGCCGAGGCATCGAGCCGCACGAAGCGGAACTCCATCGGTCCGCCATTCGCCGCCGCCACGGCCGGCAGGGTGAGCGTCGTGGGACCGGAGGCATTGACGAGCACCAGGCCGGCATCGTCGGGGGTGAGCGTCGTATTGCCCGTCACCACCCGGACATTGCCGCCCGCCACGCGGCGGATGTGCCGCGCGAGCTGCACCAGGTCGCCGCCATCGGGCGTGATCCCGCTGCTCTCGATCGCCCGGACGATCTCCTCCTGCACCGCGTTGCGGTCGACGGCGTCGTGCGTCGTGCCGCGCACCCCGGTCGCGATGTTGCGGTTGCGGAAGCCACGCCTGCCCCCGCCAATGTCCGCCCAATTGGTGGCGTTGGTGCGATCCATCTCAGGTCTCCAGGTCGTAGGAGATGCGCAGGAAGCGGTGCGGCGGGACGAACTGCGCCAGTGGGCAGTCGAGATCCGGCCCTGTGAAATCGTTGATCGGATCGCCGCATTCCGATCCGCCGCACTCGCCGTCGATCAGCGAGTAGACGGGCGCATGCACCCACCACCCGTAGACCTCGTCCTCGTCGCTAAGCTCGTCGCCGCACTCGCCGACGCCGCAGACGCCGGGGGCGAATGTCTCGACGGTGATCGTCACGCCGAGTGTCGCGGCCGCATCGACCAGCGCATCGGGGCCGAGATCCGTGCTGGGGCCATTCCAGCGCAGCTCGGCGCGGCGCTGCCGCTCGTCGATCGACAGGCTGGACACGTCCGCGCGGCACGGGTCCGGGCCGAGGATGCGCTCGTAATCCTCCAGCAGCTCCTGCGCATTGGCGGGGCTGATCTGGGCGATCAGGCGCTCGCGCAGGGCCTCGAAATCCGCGAGCTCCACCGCGATCGGCCGGAAGAAGCGCCCGACGACGCTGCCCGGCTCGGCAGGCAACGCATCGCCCGGCGGCAGCTCGGCGAGCAGTTCGTGCAGCATGTCGTCGGTGCTGCGGCTCATGGCCAGGCCACCCAGGTGATGGTGCCCGGCACGAAGAGCTGCCGCGTCGTGCCGACCACGTCAGCCGCCGGCGCGATGATGCGGTGCCGGTATTCGCCGGCGGCCGAGCTGATCGCCTCCCAGAGGCGGGAGAGGTCGACGGTGCCGCCGATGCCGGGCTCCGCAGCCAGGAACGTGGCGAGGGCGGCCTGGACGGCAGCGCGCACCGCCGTGCTGTCCGGGTCGACCGCGAGCGTCAGATCGAACGGCACGATGACCGCCGACATGGCGGTGAGGTCCGCGACATCGAGGGGCGCCTGCGCGCGCAGCGCCGTGCCGATGCGAGACAGCTCGGTGCTCGTCGCGGCGCGGCCCGGTGCCATCCCGACCACCACGCCCACCCGCCCGAGCCCCGCCCACAGCGGCAATTCCTTCACGATCGCCTTGGGGTAGATCGCCTGCGTCCAGCTGATGTAGTCGCCCGGCCCGCCGCCCTTCGGCCGGCGCCGGCGCCAGGCGATGGCGCGCTGGCGCAGCTCCTCCATCGTCTCCTGCTCGCTGCCGCCGGAGATCCCATCGGCATCGACGGTGAGCTGCTGCGCGGCCAGGCCGGCGATCGGGCTGTCGAACGCCAGCACCGTGCCCGCGGCCACGTCGCCGGCGACGCCCGCCGTGACGGCGAGGATCGGCACGACCTCGGTGCCCGTGCCGTCGACCGTGCGCGCCCCGGTCACGCGATACCGACCGCCACCCAGCGTCGCATTGACCGGGATGACGGTGCCGACCGTGCTGCCGGCCGGCGGATTGGCGTTGCCGCCGCTCCTCTGCGCGACGGCCTGGGACAGGCCGAGCCGCGCAGCCTGTTCCGGCACCAGGTCCTCGTCGCAGGCGTCGAGCCAGAAATCCCGCACCTCGGCCGCGAAGCCGAGCTGCGTCCCGTACAGCGCCTGCGCCGGCGACCGCGCGAGCGCCGACCACGGCGCGACCGCGGTGGACGCATCGACGCCGTCCGGCACCTCGTGCTGGAACTCGGCCTCCCACGCCGCGGCGAGGCGGGCGGCGATCGCCTCCGGCGCATCGGGGATCCAGGGCATCAGCTGCCCACCAGCACGGGCAGCGTCACCTGCGCGGTCCCGGCACGGGCGGTCAGGTGAATGCGACCAGGCCCGCCATCGGCGACGGCGGTGCTGACGGTGAGGCCCCGCCGTTCCAGCGGCGCCAGCGCGTTCCTCGCCATGCCGGCGGCGCGCTGCAGCGCCTCCGGCTTCTTGGCGCGGGCAAGGAGCCACAGCCGGCTGCCAGTCAGATCCCCGCGCGGGTCGAGCGCATCCCCGGCCGAACCCTGCCGCGCATTGAGCGTCGCCGGCGTCGCCGGATCCTCCGGCATGTCGGCCGGCAGGCGATCGTCACGGCGCGCACGGCGACGCGTCAGCAGCCCATACTGCATGGCCGAGAGCGGCGTGCCATCGAGCACCAGCCCCGCCGGCGTGGCGACCAGGTCGCAACGTCCGGTGGCCACGCGCGGGCGGATGGCGAGGTCGTAGGGCATGGGCGCATTTCGCGCGCGCGCGGCCCCACGGTGGAGGCCCGCCGCGGCGGGCCAGTCTCAGGGAACGGCGAGCGTGATGCCGTTGACCTTGAGCGTGCCGACCACGTTGACGGTGCCGTGCAGTTCGATCTGCGGCGCGGTGATCGTCGCCTTGGTGGACGCCGTGACCTCGGCCTGCGCGCAGGTCGCGCGGATCTTGCCCGTGGCGGTGACCTCTGCCTCGGCGCAATCCGCGACGATCTTGGTGGCCGCGAGCACATGCACCTCGCCGCCCGGCTTGACGTGCACGCGGGCCGATCCGTCGAGGGCATAGAGCGCCGCCTCGCCCGTGCCGAGCTTGCCCAGGCCGACGCCGGTCGCGGTGATGATGACGACGGGGATGCCCTGGTCGCCGCCCGGTGCGAGCACCAGGGCCGTCACGCCATCGGTGCCCGGATTGCTCGCGAAGCCGGGGGTCTGGAGCACCTGCACGGATCCGCGCAGCACGCCCTCGGCGGTCTCGACGTCCACCACCTGGACGCCGCCGCCGTCCTCGACGCGGTGCAGGATGCCATGCTGGATCAGCCCGCGCAGGGTCGCGATGATCTCGTCCATCAGCCGGCCGTCAGGCCCCGCGCGGTGCCGTCCTGCGCGCGGCCCTGCTGGCGCCGGCGCTGATGGCGGCGCTCGCGCACCGCCGGATCGAGGTCGTAGGCGCCCTTGCGCACCACCCGCAGCCGCGTGGTCGCGCCCTGGTCGCTGTAGCTATAGGTCAGCGCACCGATCAGCCGCTCCTCCAGGATGCCGCCGAACGGATCGTCGATCAGCACCAGGCTGTTCGGGCGCCATAGCTCCCGCTGGTCACCGGCCCGCCAGTCGAGCACGAGCGCCTGGTGTTCCTGCCCCTTGCCGCGGGCAACGCGGGCCAGCCAATCGGCCTGCGCCTGCACGGTGTCGGTGCCCGACTGCGATTTCGCGGCGCGCACCGTGGGACGGTGGAGGGTGATCTCCTCATCGCGGGCATGGCCCGTCATCACCACCGCAGCGCGGTCCACGGTGCGGCTGGCCGCCGCGGCACCAGGCGTGGCGGGCGACCCCGTCAGCGGATTGGCGGTGCCGTCCAGCCGAGCCGGGCGCCCCGAGGCCCTGGTCTGGCCCTTCACGTAGTAGTCGGAGAACCGGCCCTGCCAGTCGTCGGAATGATCGAGCTCGACCAATGCTTCCCCCAGGCGCAGCGGCGCGGCCGCCGGCGTGTTGCCGCCGCGGGTGAGCACGACGGATCCAACGCCATCGCTGGTGACGATCAGCTCCCGCTGGCGCGCCAGTTTCTCGATCGCGGCCAGCGCCGTGTCCGAGACATCGATGCCGATCACCGGGAAGGGTGCGCCGACGTCGACGTCCGCGCGCACGGTCAGGCCATAGGGCTCGCAGATCCGCTGAGCGAATTGCAGCACGGTGAGGTTGCGGTACTCGACCGGGCCGAGCGGCGCGGCCGCGCAATGCACCAGGTGCGCGGCGTCGTCGAGAAAGCTGATGCTGCAAGCCATGTCCTTGCCCGTCAGCCGGAACTGGAACCGGGCCACCCAGCCGCGCAGCACCTCCTCCCCGTCGATCGTGATCTTGCCGCGCTGGCCGCAGGCGATGCGCCGCCACGTCTCAGGCTGGTACGGCGAGGCCGGGAAGGCCGCGCGCGCCCGCGCCTGGTCATAGAATTCCAGGGTGGCGCCGGCCGCCAGGTTGCCGATGTCCCGCTCGATATGCACGGCAGTCCACAAATCGAACTGCCGGTCAGCCAGGGTGAGCACGACGCGGCGCGTCGTCTTGCCCTGCCGCAGCCGCAGGATGTCCCAGGCCGCCATCAGGCGAGGTATTCCAGCACCGTGCCGGCGCGCACGGCGCCCGCGCGACGGATGCGGTTGCGGGTCATCAGATCCGCGAAGATCGGCTGGATCAGCGCGACCTGGTCGCCGGCCAGATGGTTCGCGACCTGCCACAGCGTGCAATCGCCCGGCACGGTGATGCTGCGCACGGCGGGCAGGCGGCCGATCTCCACCGACATGTCCCGTGCCACGGCGACGCGCAGATCCGCGAGCGCCTGGTAGACGGCGGCGATTTCGGCCGGCGCATCCCCGGCGCTGGCCACGGCCGCTGCCATGCGATCGGCGATCGTCGTGTCGAGCGCCGCGTGCCAGGCGCGCGCATCCTGCTGCGAGGCGAAGGGGATCTGTGCCGCGGCCTCCACCGCGCCGCCCAACGCATCGGCTTGCGCGGCGAGCTGCACCGCGGCGGGGACGACGATCGACGACGGGGCCGTCCAGCCCGCGACGACAACCAGCGCGGTCGCGACCTGCACGGGATCCAGCATGATGCTGCTGTCGGTTGCGATATCGCCGCCCGCGGCGATCGCGGGCTTCGGCGCGGGCTCGGCGGTGCCGGAGATGGCGATGAATGGCGCATCGAGCGCGTCCGCCACGATGGCGGCATAGGCGCTGTCCCCCGCCGCGCTGCCCAAGGCCGTCAGCGCATCCAGGGCCGGTTCCAGCACGCCGAGTAGCGCGCCGCCATTGGTCAGCCCGCCGACGAGCAGGGAGAGATCGCCGCGCAGCCATCCCCCGAAGGCCGCGATGCCGCTGACAACGCCGTAGGCGAGCCGGACGGGCGCCAGGACGCGGGCGAGCAAGGTGCGGATCCGCGCGCGCACGGACGCGACGGCCAGGCGCAGGGAGCCGAGCGTGTCGGTCGCCGGCGACGGCAATTCCCGCCAATGATCGAACGTCGCCGTGAAGTAGGCGACGCGCAGGCGGCGCTGGTCGAATTCGATCTCCGGCTGGTCGACCAGGATCAGCGTCTGCTCGCCATACCAGGGATGGACGAGGGTGCCAGGGCCGGCCTCGCGGAACGCCTCGCGCAGCAGCATCGCGCGCTCGACGTAGTCGGATCCCACGATCAGGCCCTGCACGGTGACCGGGCCGTCCATCGCGCCGAGATCCTGATGGGCGCGCTGATCGAGGCCGGGGAACAGGAAGGGTAGGACGCGCCGGCCGGCGCCGTCGCGCGCGGTCGGGACATGGAAATCGATGCCGCGCCAGCTCGCCGACTGCAGGGAGGCGAGCAGGGATGCGATGGTGCCGGACATCGCTATGGCCGCCCGAGCACCGGGCCCTGGCTGCCCGTGATGGCGACGCCGGGCGCCGTGCTCTCTGCGTTGCGCAGCACGAGGCCAGGGGCGAGGTCCACCTGCAGGCGGCCGGACAGCTCGGTGCGGATCGGGGGCGCCTGGCCGCCCGAGACGGGGGCGGGCTGGCCGCCCTCGATGATGGTGCCGTCCGCGTCGAAGCGCCGCGCGCCGTTGGCGCTGCCCCGCACCTGGCCGAGCACGGGCGCCTGGGCCTCGCGCTGCTGCTGTGCCTCTCGCCCACGGCTGTAGGCGTTGGTGATGCGCTCCACGATCTGCGCAACGGACGCGAACGTCTCGCGGATATAGCCGGCGAAGCGGTCGAACCGTTCCGTGATGCCGGTCCACAGCCCGTCGAAGAAGCCGGTCAGGGCGGACCAGGCGGTGGTGATGGCGGTGATGACCGAGGCGATCGGGCCCGTGACCCAGGCTGACAACCAGGCCGAGAACCCATCGAAGGCGGTGCGGGCACCGTCCCACAGGATGGTGAAGAAGTCGCCGATGGCGCGCCACGGCGCCGTGATGACGGCGATCGCCGCCGACATGGCGCCCCCACTCCAGCCATCCACCCATTCCACAAAGTGCCGGAACACGCCGCGCACGATGTCCCAGATGGCGCTGAAGGCGTCCTGAAGGCCGCCCCAGAGCGCGGTGAGAGCCTGATAGGCGGCCGTCCAATCACCGTCGACAAGGGCGCGCACGAAGCGCGCCGCGGCCTCGAAGATGACCTTGAGGGCATCCCAGAGCCGCCGGAAGAACGGCTCGAACTCCTCCCAATTGGACCAGATGATGTAGGCGGCGCCGACGAGTACGGCGGCGAGCAGGCCGATCGGCGAGAACAGGATCCCGATGCCCGTGGCCAGCACGCCGAGGACGGGCATCAGCACGCCCAGCGCACCGGCCAACAGGGTGAAGCCGGCGACCCACAGGATCGTCTTGTCGATGACGCCGGGATAGTTGGCATCCATCCAGGCAATGCCGCGCTGCAGCTCCGCGAGGATGTCATTCAGCGGGCCGAGCCCCTCGGAGGCCGCGACACCGACGCGGCGCAGCAGCTGGTCGGTGCGCTCCATCGTCTCCTGCAGGCGGATATGGGCACCGGCCATGCGCGTCGCGAAATCCTGGTTGATCAGGGATGCGTTGGCCTCCCGCGCGCCGCGCAGGATGTCCAGGTATTCCTGCGTCCCACGCAGCATCGGCCGGATGAAGTCGAGCACCTGGCGATCGCCGAACACCTGGCCGATGCGGAACATGTCGCCGCCGGTGCGCTCGCGCAGTTTCTGCAGCACCGCTTCGATCGGGTTGATGCCCTGCCGCGCGGCATCCTGCAGCACGCCCTGGATGTTCACGCCCAGCTCGCGGAAATTCCGCACCGTCTCCGGCGAGGTGATCTTCTGGAGGAAATTCGCGAGGTTGTTCGCCGCCTCCGCGCTGCTGCCCGCGCCTTGGCGGGCCACCTGCAGCATGGCGGCCAGGCTGGTTGCAGCATCCCGGCCGGTCATGCCCAGCGACTGCGCCGCCGCCGTGAGCTGCGGGAATTCGCGGGCCATGTCGCGCAGTTCGAACATGCCGGATTTGCCCGCCTGCGCCATGGCGCCGAGCGTGTCCGCCATCGCGTCGGCCGAGGTGATGCCGAGGTTCTGGCGCAGGGCGATGACGGTACGCGACAGGTCCTCGATGCTGGCGCCGGTCGCGGTCGCGGTGCGGGCGATCACGGGCATGAAGCGCTGCATGTCCTCCCGATTGAGCCCGGCGGCGACCAGGTTGGCCGCACCGCGCGCCAACTCGGTACTGCGCTGGCCGGTCTCCAGCGCCAGCGTCTCCCACGCCCGGCCGGCCTCGGCCGCGGCGGCATGGGCGGCCGCGCCGACGCCTCCCGCGGTGATCTGCGCCTGCAGCAGCGTGTCCTGGTATTGCGCGGCGGCCTGGACCGGCCCGGCGAAGCTGATGGCGGCGAGCGCCGCGCCGACCGCGCCGATGCGCCGGGCCATGCCGGCGATGCCATTGAGCTGGCGCTGCAGCTGACCCAGGCCGGCGCTGATGCCGTCCCGAAGCGTCAGCAGCAGCCTCGCGCGCATGTCCCGACCGGCGGCCATCAGCGGTTCTCCCTGCGGGCCTCATCCAGATCCACGAACGACTGGTTCCACCACATCAGATCCTCGCCGGGCATGGCGAGGACCGCGGCCTCCGACCAGCCCGTGCGCTCGATGACGTGGGCGAGGACTACCGGCCAGTTCGGCGGCCAAGGCCCAAAAAATGGCCGATCACCCGTTCGACGCGCACGACGTCTTCAGCGTCCATCTGCTCCCACAGCGCGTTAAACAGATCGAGCCGCATGCCGGCGGACCGCGCCGCGAGCACCATGGTCATCTGGTCCTCGGGCTTGCTCTGGGCTTCCTTGCGGTCCAGGCCATTCAGGCGGCGCATGGTCAGCGCGTCGTAGGTCTCGCTTTTCCCCGCGGCGGCACCGATGCGCACGATCAGGCTGCGCGGGTATTTCAGCGGCAGGCGGATGCGGCCGTCGGCGAGGCGGACCGCGTCCTTCGGCAGGCCGAGCTCGTCATCCTGCTCATCCTCCGGCAGCACCAGCTCACCCGGGCGCGCCGCCGGCATGGCAAGCTCGTTCTCGGACAGCACGATCTCGGGTGCGGCCTCGGTCGCGGTGAGGTCGAGGGTGTGGGGGGTGTCGGACATTTACTGCTCCATGCCTTCGCCGAAAAACCATTCGAGCGCGACCTTGCCGCCCTCGCTGTTCATCTCCGGGCGCTCCATCAGCACGGCGTCCGGATGGGAGAAGACGTGGCCGGTGTCGAGCCGCACGATCAGCTCGCCCGGGCCGGGCTGGTACAGGTCCAGGAACCGCTGGCCCTTCTTGAGCGCGGTCGTCGCCTTGAGGCTGCCCTGCTGGAACTCGAAGGAATGGTTGACCTCGGTCCCGAGCACGACGGGGTTCGCCTTGTTCCCTGCCGGCTTGTAGGTCGCGCCCTTCTCGACCGCGATGTTGGCGCGGTTCCAGGTGATGCGGAGGATGCCTGGGGTCTGTGCCATGGGTCAGCTCCTAGACCTCGAATTCCAGCGCCACATCGGTCTGGATGTTGTTGTCGATCCGCCGGTAGACGAGCTTCATCTGCAGGCGGTTGCGCGTGCCGTCCGGCGGGAAGGTTGCCCGCGACAGCCGCACGGTGCGATCGGCCTCCACGATCCAGCCGAGCCGTTCGTAGATCTTGCAGCGCGCCGCCCAGACGCCGAGGGCGATCTGCGGCGTCAGCGTGCTGTCCGAGGCGTCGGCGGCAGGGGACCCATCCGGCGCCTGCTTGTGGCGCGGATAGTTGAGCCGCCAGTAGGTGCGGAAGTCGTAGCGGATGCGCGTGGCGACCGCAGCCGCCATGATGTCCTGCCACGCCTTGGTGGCGACACCCTGGCTATCCGCGGTGTTGGTCGACACGCAGCGTTCGATCCAGCAGGTGCCGTCCTGGTTGGTGTCGAAGGTCGTGCCGCCCGCCTTCACGATGATGTTGCGCTCGGTGTCGATGAAGTTGCCGTTCACCGGCTTACGCATGCCCTTGAGCGGCAAAGTCTTGAGCTGCCGCGCGGGGTCCTGCATCAGGTAGAAGGTCGCCTGCGCGGCGAGCATCGCGGCGAGGCGCCAGCGCGGCTCGACCGTGCCTGTGGGGCCCGTCTGCACAGACAGCAGCTCGCAGTTGCGCTGCGGCAGCCACGCCGTGATGGCGGACACGGTGCCGATCATGCCGGCGAACGCCAACGCGTCCATATGGCCAGTCGCGGCCCAGCGGCGGCGCAGCTCGGTGATGACGATGCCCATGTTGGTGCTATCCGTCACCGGCAGCACCCACCACGGATGCCAGTCGGCGGCGATGGCGGCGATCGCGCTGGTGAGGTCCACCGCGCCCGTGCCGCTCGTCATGGCGGTGATGGCCTGCGTCAGCCCGACCGGGGTCACCTCCTCGGGCGCGAGGTTGGTCAGCAGCGAGATATCGCCGCCCATGTCGATCGCGTGCTTGGCCGTCAGGACCGTGGTGCCCGTCGCACCGGCCGACCAGGTCGCCACCACCGGCATCTCCGGGATGGCGTTGATCGCGTCGCGCATCGCCTGGGCGATGATGGTGGGGGTGTCGCCGGCGGCGACGTTCACGGCGACGCGGAACCCGGCGACGTAGTTGGCGATGGTGCCGGCGGCGGTGGGCGAGCCAGTGTAGACGAAGGCCCCGGCGCCCTTGGTCGCGCCGCCGGCGTCCGCGACGAGGATCATGAAGATCTCGGCGAAGGGGTTCCCGGCGAGGAAGCTGCGCGCCATGTCCTCGGCGATCGACCCGGCGCCGGCGCGCGCGGTGACGTCGGACAGGCGGGTGACGCGGAACACCGTGTTGATCGCGCCGGGCGCGCCGGTCAGCTTCACGCCGAACAGGAGCACCCGGTTCGGATACTCGAACACCCCGGCATTGGTGTAGTTCGGCCGGATCTCGATATCGACGCGCGGCAGGTCCCAGCCGGTCTGCGGGATCTCGTTGAAGGTGATGACCTCGGACATGGGCTCAGCCCTCCTTCACCGCGCGTGCGGGCTTCGGTGGTTCGGCCGGCAGCTCGACCAGCTCGCCGGCGGCCATGCGGCGCAGGATGAAGATGTCCTGCTCGACCGGCGTCCCCTCGGGCCGTTCGGCCGCGGACAGCACGGTGCGGCCGTCCGGCAGCGGCACGGGGTGTTCCGTGGCCACCACGGTGATGCGAGCCATTCAGGCCTCCTCGAGAACGATGGTGTCGTCACCGCCGGGGCGGGCGGACGGCTCCGGCGCCGGTGCCGGGCCGGTGAAGGTCCAGACCAGGTCGATGTCCGCGAAGTCCTCCAGGGCGGCGATCGCCTCATCCGGGATCAGCGTCGTCGAGACATGGACCGGGATGCCGATGACGGCCTGGTTGTCCTGGAGGAAATCGGCCGCGAGCGTCTGCGACGTGCCGCAGAACACCGCACCGACATCCTCGATCGACCAGGCATGCAGGCCGAGCACCGCGACCGCCAGCATGTTGACGATGCCGGGCGACTGGCGATCACCGAGCAGGCGCGTTTCCGGCGCCGTGGCGGTGACAACCAGGTGCACCTGGAAGCGCATGGTGACGGCAGGATTGACCGCCGCCGTCTCCGACACCACCACGTCCTGGAAGGCGATGCCGATGAAGGGGGTCTTCTGGGTCAGCTTCAGCCAGACGGCCTTCGTAATGGCGGCCGGCATCAGCTCGATCACGAATTTCGAGGCCGGGAAGAAGCGCGCCAGGCGCTCCTTCATGGCGCGCGCGGTGACGGCAATGACGCCGTCGACGGCCGGATCGAAGCCCTGCATCAGTAAAGGCCCGCGCGGTCGCGCGGTTCGAACAGCGCAGGCCGATCGGCGGTCTTCGCGAAGCTGGACGATGTCGCGATGGGGTTGGCGTCGAGCAGGGCCGTCGTGCCGGCCGCCACGCCCTCCAGCCATTTGATGGCGTCGCGTTTGCCGTCGCGCATCTGCTCGGACGGGGTCGACTGGCCGCCATTGGCCAGGTCATAGCGGGCGATCTTGCAGCAGGCGTCCACGATGACGGTCGGCACCGGCGACAGCGGCGTCGCGTATCGGCGCGCCAGGTAGCTGTCGATCGTGGCGCTGGCGGCGTCGAGAATGCCCTCGACGCGCGGCATATCCGGCGGCCCGTCCACCTGGCCGTCCTCCGCCGCGTTGCGCACGATTTCCGTGGCTCCGTAGCGCAGCTTCAGATCGTCCAGGGTGGCGTAGGCCATGGCGGGTTACTGGCCGCCCTCGGGCTTCTGCTCCGAGGCCGGGGCCGGGGCCGGGACGTCAACGGTCTCGACGGACAGCAGGGGCTCGGCTTCGATGGCGGCGAACTGCTCATCGTCGAAGCTGTCGCGCCGGTGCTCGCTCCGGCCGGCTTGGAAGGCGCGGCCGCCGCGGCGGAAGCCATCGACGCCGCGCGAATGCACGACGACGATCTTCGTCGCCGCGGCCGGGGCGGTCTTCTCCGCCTCGGCCTGGGTGGTGGTGGGGGTCTTCGCCATGGTGCGCCTCAGCTCACAGCCAGTCGTTGACGAGGAGCTGCACGGAGCCCTTCCAAGGGTTGCTCTCCATGCCGCCGCCACTGACCGCGATCAGCTCGCTGTTGACGATGCGGCGGCCCGCGCCTTCCAACGACCGCGGCACCATCAGATGCGTCCGGTTGATGGCGATGGGCGCGCCGTCCGGGCGGTGTCGCGATCCCATCAGCGTCACCGCGGCCTCGAAGTTCGCAGGCGTCAGATCGGCCTTCGACCGCACGGCCAGGTGCCATAGCCCGTAGCCCGCATTGCATCTGCCGCGCGTGCCCCACATGAAGCGGTCGCGCTCGAACACCGTGGGGTCCTGCAGAGACTGCCGCGCGACCAGGTCGAAGGGCACCCGGTTCTGGAAGATGAAGGGCTTGAGCGGCTTGGAGAGATCCAGCACATACCAGGCCGCGCCGGAGCCCGCGATGGCGTTGCTGGCCGACACGGCGGCGCCGGTGCTGTCCCAGCTCGGATGGTCCGTGTCGAAGAAGTACTGGCCGTCGTGACCGAGGCTGGTGCCACCCGCGGCGATGACACCGCCGACCAGCTTGTCGGGGAACTCGCCCGCATTCACGCCGATCTGCTGGATCGCGATGTTGAAGAGGCCGAAGGCGTCATCCTCGACGTCGTCGCGCTCGATGCCGAGCGTCTCCTCGAACTTCTTGTTGCGGATCGAGTAGCTCCCGGCCGAGAGCATGTTCACGATGCGATCGCCGATCCATTCGCGGATACCGGGCAGATCATCCAGCTTCGGATAGACCTCCTCGCGGTGCTTGCTGTCCACCTGCATGCAGAGCTGCCGATAGTAGCCCGGCGCGGCGCCGAGATACTGGTTGAAGCTGGTCTGAACGCCCTGATGGAGGCTGGTCAGAAAGGGCAGAGTGATCTCGGGCATTGCGCCTTACACCTCCACGAAGGTCTGGCCGGCCTCGATCCCCGCCAGCTTCCCGACCTTGAGGTTGGTGCTGGCAGTGAGGGTCAGCGTGTTGTCGTCAGTGCAGTAGACGGGGTCACCGATGTTGGTGTGCACCGCGCCCGGCACCGTCATCGGGAAGGTGCCGTGCTTGGGCTCCAGCACGATCGCGCCATCGGCCCCGTCGCGGTTGTCAGCCTCGGTCGGTGACAGACCGACGACCACGGCAGCCCCCGCGTCGCCGGGCCGCACGACGAGACCGGCGGCGGTCAGGGCCATGAGGGCGCCGCGGAAGATCCGCGCGCCGGCGGCGACGGGATAGCCGAAGCGATTGCCCAGGCGCTCCGGCAGATTGCGGTTGGCGGTCAGGTTCGCCATGGCTCAGCCCTCCGCCCCGGTGATGATCTCGACCGGCCCGGTGCCCTTCGCGCGCTGTTTCTTGAAGGCCTCGGGGTCGATATTCATCAGCGCGACGACGGCCTTGTCGTCCTCGCTGAGATCCGCCGTCGCCGGCAGGCCCGTCTTCTTGTCCGGCAGGCCGCCGGAATGGACGGACGGGATCGCGTCCATCATCGCCTTGGCGGCCTCCGGGTCCTGCATGTGCAGGGTGATGTAGTGCTCGCGCGCCGCGTTGATGGCCGCCTTGCCGGCGCGGATCGCGGCGTCCACCACAGCCTCCGCGGCCGTGCGCTTCTGCGTCGTCCGCAGCTCCGTCACCTGCGTCTGCAGCTCGACCACCTGGCCGGCCTCGGTCACGCGCGCATTCAGCGCGATGAGCACCTCCGCCGCCGGCGCATCGGCCTTGAGCTTCAGGGCGGTGCGCATCTGGCTCTGCAGCGTGCGGTCGCCGATCATCGCCTGCAACGACGTCCGGATGGCCGTGTCGTCGGCGTCCGCCCCCAGCCCGAGCAGCTGGCGGAGGAATTCCGTGAGATCCATTGCGGTTCCCTGTTCCGATTGGAGGAGAGGCTTGATGGGCAGGTTCGGCCTGTTCGTCAGGCTGGCCCGCAGGACGCCGAGCACGACGCCCGTCTTCTCGGCCACCGCGATCGCCGGGCTGATGCCGCGATAGGATTTGCCGCGCAGCAGGCGGTCACCGTCCTCGGTCCATTCGACACGGCCCCAGACGCCGCCCTCGGCGCCCGCGCCGCGATCCTGCAGCTCGACGATCCAGCCGCAGGCGCGCGCGGCCTGGCCCGACTTCGCGCCGAGGTCCGTCGCGTGCATCTCATCCACGACGGCGGGCAGGTGCTGCGCGCTGTCGGCGACGATGCGGGCCGGATTGGCCGTGTAGGGTCCGCGCCCATCGACCCCGCGGAACGTGCCCGGCGGCACGAGCTGCACCCAGGCGGGTGGCTCGGCGTCGAAGGCCGGCAGGGCGGCGTGGAGAGTGATGACGGTGCGGGGCATGGAGGCCCGCAGAGTGGCCTCGCGCCATGACCCGGTGCAGGCCCGCCGCGGCGGGCCAGTGGCCCATCGCGCGACGCTGCAGAGACTGGATGGAGTGGGCGCCGCGCGCAAGCCGCTGGGAAGGGGCTACAGGGCCCTCCGCGCTCCCGCGCCCGATGGCGCGACCAAAGTCTCAGAGCCGGCTCTTAGGGCTCTGATTCACCTCTTAATCGCGTTCTGGACACATGGGGGGGATCACAGGCGGGCGACGCGCCACATCACCTGCTCGACGACGTCCTCCACGGCCTGCGCATCGGCCTCGGAGATCCCGAGGTAGGGACGCGCCGGCACATACACCTCCTCCGCCGCGCCCCAGGGCTCGCCATTGGCCGTGCGGAAGATCAGCAGGGGGCCGTGCACCGGGCGGATCGTCGCGCCGAACTGGTGCACGGCGGAATAGGGAAGCCGGCTGCCGATCGCGAGCGTGTCCGCATCGAACTCGGTGACGATGCTGCCCTCCAGCCGCCCGCTCTCCTTCAGCATGCGGCTGTTGCGCTTCTCGGCGGCATACCATGGCTGCAGCGGCTCCCAGGCATTGCCCTCGGGATCCACCTCCCGCTGCATGCGGTCCCGCGTGCCGCGGATCAGCACCACGCCGATCGGGCGCAGCAGCATGCCGGGCTCGCGGCCGGCACGTTCCAGGGCGGCCAGGGCACGCTGCGCGTCGCGACTGTCGAGGGTGGCGGAGAGGGTGACGCCGTTCACTGGAAACCTGCGGTGGGAATGCCTATAGTCATCGCGTAGGCGAGACCCCGGTGACGCTTCGGGGCTTTCGATCCCGCCCTGGTAGCGGGCACGGAAGAAGGGACCTGGCGCACCCCCGCCTACACTTTCCCGAACAGCAGCGTGTAGGCGCCGGCATCCCTGAGATGCCCGGGCGCCGTCAGCCCTGCACTGATGATCTGGGGTGCCCGGAAGCGCTGGTGCCGCCCCGCTGCATCGGGCATCCGGACGTCGCGATCGATGGCGACGATAACCTTCCCGACGCGGGCATCCGCCGCATTCAGCGGCCGGAACACATAGACCAGATTGCCGTTGTCCCGTTGGCGCAGGACCGCGAGCGGCTGCGCGAGGTGCTGCGGAAGATGGGCGATGTCCTCCGGCGAGAGGCCGAGCTGCTGGGCGGAACCGATGCGCGCGTCCTTGCCGACGATGCGCGACAGCTTGTTGGGCGTGACGACGATGGTGCTGCCTTCGGGCGGCGCCGCATTGGTCGCCGCCCGCCAGCCCTGACGGATCTCGGGCCTGATCTCGCCGACGAGGAATGGTGATGGGGCTCGCTGGCCCTTCGACACGGCCGATGCAGTGCGCAGCCAGGTCGGAAATTCCCCGGCTGGGTCTGGGGCTCGGGCGAGCGGTTGCGCCGCGCCTGGCTCGGGAAAGGCAAGCCGTGGCACGGGTGGTGGCGCCGGCACCGCCTCGGCCCACCGCCGCTGCGCAGTCAGCCGCGGCTGCGGATGCAGCCAGGCCTCCCCTGGATTGTAGTCAAACCCCGGGTCGATCCCGACCGGGACGTGCTCGACCTCGCCCGTGCTGGGGTTGGTCCATGGCCTGGTCACGATCGGCGGGGCGTTGTCCGGGCCGCTGCGGCCCATGCGCTGCAGGTCGCGGCCCGAGACGGGGCGCACGGTGCAGCGGCAGTTCCAGCCGTTCGGGGGGAAGTGCGTCTTCCAGAACGGGTCATCCGCCCGGAGGATCATGCCGTTCCAGGCCAGGTGCTGCTGGCGGGGATGGCGGCTGCCCGAATGGACATACTGCCAGTAGGGGAAGACCGCGAGCGTGTCGGGGTCCGTCAGCCGGGCGTATTCCCCCGCCGACTGCGCCATCGCGATGTTGGTCTCGAAGATGATACGGGCGCGCCAGCCGGGCTCGCCGTTGTGCTCCCAGCCGTGGCGATCGACGATGTTGCGGAAGCTGCGGCGGAAATCGTGCAGGCTGGTCTCGCCGGCGATGCCGCGCGCGACCTCGCGGCGGAAATCGTCGAGCAGGGCATCGGTCGCCGCCCCCGCCACCATGAAACCGTGCGAATGCCCCGCGCGCCACACATCGGTCCAGCGCTGCGTCGGGACATTCGCCTTGCCGGCGAAAAACGCGATGGCCTCGCGGAACGGCAGGCCGACGCCGCCGACGATGTCAGGCACCGGCGGTCTCGTCGGCGACCAGCGCCTGGCCGACCAGGTTGGCGAGTGCCAGGCTGCGACCGATCGCGGTCGCCAGCTCGGCGGGATCGAGGCGGAGCCCGACCAGGCGCTGCGCGAGGTCCGGGAGATCCGTCGCGGTCTCCATCTGCTGCAGCACCTCGGCCGTCAGGCCATGCAGCGCGCCGGCCGCGTCGGCCGACAGGCGATCGACCAGGGCGTCCATGGCATCGTCGGTCAGGCCCTGCGACTGCAACTGCACCAGGCGCTTCATGATCTGGGTCGGACGCGGCAGGTCGGCACCCCCCGGGCCGCCTGCCGCGCCCACGGTGGGCGTTGGCGCCGGCGCGCGCCCACCGATCACGTCTTCGTCCGGTTCCTTGCCCTCCGCCTCTTCCACCGGCTTGAGGCCGAGGCGGTCGCGCATCTCCGATCCCCGGACGCGCAGGCCCAGCGGCCCGAGCTTCTGCACGCCGTCGATCACATCCTTCAGCGGCACTTCATCCGGCCGGCCGATGTGGACCCGGGGATAGGCATCCTGCGGCCCGAAATTGAACGCGATGATCTGCGGGGCGAGCTGACGGTTGACCGTGGTCGAAAGCATGCCGGCGTCGCTGCGCTCGATATCCTCCTGCACCAGGCGGTGCGTCTGGCCGGCGGCGTGGCTGCCCGGATTAGCGTCTGTCGTGGCCGTCTGGCCCAACACGACCTTGCTGATCTGTTCATCCAGGTAGCGGCAGCGCGCCTCGTACAGCTTCGCGCTGTCCGCGGCGTTCTGGACCTGGACGAATTCCACCTCCATGGATTTCGGGACGATGGCGGCCATGTCGCCGGCGACGTTCGCCACGGCCCGCCACAGCACGGCGCGATCCTCCTCCGTGCTCTCCGGCCCATAGCGGCCGAGGCGGATCGGTGCGCCGTAGTTGTGCACGAAGATCGCCCAGTCCTGCATGGTGAAGGACTTGAACATCCACGCCCACACGGCGACGCGGCCGATGCCGCTGCGCAGCAGGTTGCCCGATTTGCTGGGGTGGCGATGCACGACGAATTTGTGCAGGCCAAGCGGCACCAGGTCCGCATTGTCCCGCATCATCACCGTGTCACCGTCGCGCCAGTCGACATCGAAGAAGCGCTGCGGCCGGTAGACCAGGCGCAGCGGCCAGACCTTGCGCGGCTCGGTCAGCCAGGAGATTTCGAGGACCGAGAACCCCTTCGACACGCCGTCGAGCATGTCGACCAGGCTGACCGCGAGCGTGTCCGTATCGAGCCAGCGGCGCAGGAAATCAGCGTGTTCCTTGTGGCGCGCGTCCTCGCTGGCCGCGGTGACGGTGATGGGCAGTTGCGCGACCTGGCGCTTCCGGGTGGAGAGGACCGAGGCGTAATGCAGATCCTTCTCCTCGATCTCCTCGAGGAGTTCCATGAGCTGCTGCGACTGGCCCTGGGCGGATTGAGACAGCAGGGCGCCGAGCGACGCCGGCGTCAGGCCGCGCGTGGGCTGATAGGTTGAGTAGGGACTGCGCGGCGTGCCGACCCGCGGCATGGCCTGGTGCTGGCGCAGCTGCGCGATGCGCGACGGCGGGATGGGGTTGCCCCACTGGTCGATGATCTGGCGTGGGCGCGGCGCCTGGGGGGCGGATGCCATGGGGTGCCTTTCAGAAGCCGCCGCGCAGGTCGCGCGCGAAACTACCGTGGCCGGTGTCGAAGTCGTCGTCGTCGCGCATGAAGCGGTCGCGGGCGCTGCCCGTGGCGGCGGGCAGTGCCGGCCGATAGGCGTATTCCTCGGCTTCCGCCTGGCTCGCATGGTGCGCAAGCAGAGACGCGATCATGCTGTCGCCGTGGCGCTGCTCGCCGTCGCTGCCCTTGACGTGATCGTCGGACACGGTCGGGAAGCCCCGGACGAGCACGGCGAGACGGTGATCTGCGATCACGTCCTCCCCGGCCGGCAGGATCCACGAGCGGTCTTCGAGGGCCGCCCTGTATTCGGGGAAGGCCGCCGCATACCACTGCTGCGTGGCCTTGATGCAGAGCACACGCTCCACGCCGAAGCGCTGCTGCGCGGCCTCCGCATGCGACTGGCCATTGCCGCGCGCATCGAGGGCTGCCCGCTGCATGCGCGGCAACCGATCGAGGATCTCGAACAGGACGTATTGCTGAACGTCGAAGGGGATGCGGCGCATCTCAAGCTGGAAGGCCGTGGCCCAGCGCGTGTGGTCGATCGCCTGCGCGACGTCGATCACCGACAGGTCGCCGTCGCGGGCGAAGTCCTGGCCGAGGGCGGTGCGCCGCTTCGGGTCGAGGCGATCCAGCAGCGGCTCGATGTGTTCCTTGAACCAGGCCTTCGCCTCGGCCAGGCGCTTGTCGTCCAGATACCAGCTCTCCCCCTTCGACCAGCGGATGATGGGGATGCCTTCCTGCTGCGCCTTCTGGACCAGCGCGCGGGGCAGGTAGCTGCCCGAACTCTTGCGCGGGATGGCGCCCAGCTCCTCGTCCCGAGCTTCGGTGCGCGGGCCATAGGAGCGTAGGATCTTGTTGAGCCATTCCTCCTTGCCATCGGCCGTGGGCGTCCACCCGCGCATGAGGCAGACGCGCTCATACAGGCCGTTCTGCACCGCCAGGAAGAAGGGGATGTGGTGGATGGAGTAGTCGTAAAGCCCGGCCCGCGTGTCGTTGATCAGGAGGTTGAACGCGTTGTCCTCGCCATTGTGCGAAGAGATGATGCGGATCCGCCCGCCCCAGATCAGCAGGGCGTTCACCGCGTCGAGCACCAGCCCCACATCCTTGTGGAACGCTGCCTCGTCGATCACGACCACGCCCTGCAGGCCGCGGATGTTGGCGGGCCGCGAGGACAGCGCGACCACCTGGAACCCGCTGGCGAACCGCACGCGATAGGCGGCGATGTGCTTCGTCTGGCCGTCGTCTCGCTGGTCTTCGAAGAGAAATTCCTCGACCTGCGCCAGCTCCTTCGACACCACGCGGGCGAAGTGGCCGACATAGCGGATGAATTCGAGGCCTTTGTCCTTGGTGTCGCCGATGTAATAGACGTTGTCGCCGCCGCCGGAGCGCGACGTCGCAGCGATCAGCGTGTCGTCGAGAGCCTCGGCATAGGTGATGCCGGTGCGGCGACCCTTGGCGGCGATCTTCAGCGGGCTCTGGTCTTCCAGCCAGGCGCGCTGATGCGCCATCAGGATGCCATCGGCCAGCGGATCGTGATCCGCCGGGAGCGCCGGCGGGCCGAGCAGCTCGACGGGGAGCGTCTCGCTCATGCCTTGTCCGGCGCCGCCGGCGGGCGCAGGCCCAACACATCGCGGCGGATCTGCGCGGCGGCCTCCGCCGATAGGCCGGCCTCGCGCGCCTTCGTGGCAGCCTCCGATGCCGCCTGCGTCAGAGCTTCCCGACGCGCCTTGTCCGCTGCACGCTTCTCCACCTGTTCGATGAAGTCGGCGTTGTGCCGGCTCGCCTTGGTCAGCCGCTCCACGGTCTCGGAGAACAGCTTCATGGCCTTCGGATCGCGGAGGATCTCCTTCGCGTCTGTGCCCTGCTCGTCCTCGTCCTCGGCCGAGGAGAGGAAGTCGAAGACGAAGCCGTGCAGCAGCTCGATATTGAGGCTGGTGAGCTTGCTCTCAGACGTGTCGCCCACCTGGCGGGCCAGCGCATCGGCCATGGCCCGCGAGCGCCGCATGCGCTCGCCCACCTTCTCCAGCGACTGAACGTGGCGGCCAAGCGCGCTGCGGCTGACCTCGATCTCCATGGTCCGCAAATGATCGCGGATCTCGTCGATCGTCTTCCCGTGCTGGCGCAGGCGCCCGATGATTTCGCGGATCTCGGGGTCCATGCGATCGATGGTGGAGGGGCGCGTCGCCATGCCGCGCTCAGGGCGCTACGGGATAGGCGACGCCGGGATGCCTTCGGCCGGTGGCGACCTTCACGCCGTCCTCGGTCGCCGTGGCGATCCAGACCTCACCGCCCTCCTCGCGCACCGTGATCAGCAGCTGGGCGCGCAGCCAGGCGAGGTCGGCACGCACCAGCTCGCGGTTCACGTCGTGGCCCATCTGCTCCAGGGCCCGCTTGAGCACGAACTCGTTGACCCGTAGGTCATCATCCTGCTGCAGCGTGCGGAGGATGGTCAGGCGGCGATCCTCGGCCAGCATCTGCGGATAGGGCGGCATCACCCCTCCTTTTCGTTCATGTGATGCTGCACCAGCATCGTCGTCTGATGGCTGACAGCCACCATGATGTCCTTGAGGCCGGACACCTTCTGATCCACGACGGCGACGCCCTTCTCGACATTGCCGACGCGCTCCTGCAATTGGCGGAGATCCTCATGGTTCGGCATCTTGGACAGGCGCTCCTCGATCGCGGTGACGCGGCCGGCGAGCGGCGTGACGTCGCTCGCCTTCGCGAAGAAGCTGCCGAGCTTCCATTGGAGGAACGCGATCAGCGCTCCGGACACCAGTCCGCACACGGCCAGGAGCGCGGCGATGTCTCTCCACTCGTACTGGTTCACGCGTCAGCTTCCTGGACTTTGGACGCCGGCGGGGGTGGCGACGGCGTGGTTGCAGCGATGCGACGGCGGATCTCGGCGATCGCGGCGGCGCGCTCGCGCTCCTCGATCTCCTGCACGCGGTCCATGTAGTCGGTCACGGGCTGGCCTCGGGGCGCAGCACCTCCCGCACGCGATCGAGGCGCTGGCGGCAATCCTCGCCCGCCTCGTCCAGGTCGACGAGAAACAGCATCAGCTCAGCGTCCTGTTCGATCGACGGCACCGCCGGGCGCGGCCGGCAGGTCAGCAGGTCCGGCGCGAGCGCCAGTGCGGGCGGCGGCGGCGCGGGCGGCTCGGGCAGCGCGCATGCTGTCAAGGCCAGCGCGCACAACAGGGCTGGCAACGCATTCCGTGCTGCGAGGCGCGGCATAGATCACCCTCCGGGTCGGTTCGATCTCGTCCTGCAGGGCGCGGACGGCCTGCGCCTGGCGGTCCATCGCCGCCATGACCGCGTCGCGGTCGGCGATCGCCGCCTGAGCTGTGGCGAGATGCTCCTGCACGGCGGTGAGGCGCAGCTCGGCCGCGTCGCGCTGCCCGGCCTCGATCCGCCAGAGGGCGGTGAGGCCAGCGATGATCAGCACGGCAGCACCGATGCCCCAAGGCAAGACGTTCACGCCCGAGAACCAGGCGAGGGCCGCCTTGATCATGGTGTCGGTCCTTCCGGGGGTTTCGGCTGCGCGGCCTGCGCGGCCGTGCGGAAGTCGACGGCGCCGACGCCCATGTAGCCGCCGACGAGCCAGGCGATCAGCGTCATCGCGGCCGGGACGACGATGCCGGCGACGCCCTCACCGCGCAGCATGGCGACAACCATGACCAGCCACGCCGCGGCGCAGTTCGCGACGACGATGCCGCGGCTGAAGCGGCGGGTCGACTTGGGCAGAACGCCGGTCATCAGGCACCCGCCATGGCGAGCGCGATGGCACGCACCGTGTCCACGCGGTTGGTCCAGCCTCGACCGAAGTCGCGCCAGGTGCGGAGTTCGCGGAGGAACGCTATGCGCAGATTGCAGATGCGGTTGATCACGGTCGCCCGGTCGTTGGCCTCACGCACGGCCGCCAGCGTGATGGGGCCGATGGCGCCGTCAGCCTCGACGCGCAGGGCGGCCTGGAGCCATTTCGCGCTCTGCGCCGGCCCGCTGTTGACCGCGCCGTCGAACACCATCAGGTCGATGCCGGCCGGCAGGCTGTCCCCCTGCACGCTGTTCCAGTATCGCGCGCGATAGATCTGCCGCGCCTCCAATTCCGTCAGGGCGCGGACATCGGCGCAGGTGACAGGCCGGCCGCGCCAGTCCGCCAGCGTGGCGATTGTGATGCCCATGTTGGTGCACCGACCCGGGTCGCGCGGATGGTCCACATAGCCGGCCTCGCGCTCGAGGACTTCCTCCACGCAGATGCGGAAGCGCCGGGCGGGATCATCGTCGACAGGGGTGACGGGGCTGGGCATGGCCGCGAGCATCGCTTGCGCACGGCCACGGGTGATGGCCCGCCGTGGCGGGCCTCAGTCGAACAGGGTCAGTTGCGTGGGCCTGGGTTGCTCGCCGCGCTGGTGCAGCGTGTCGCGGCTATGGCGCCGCCCGTGCAGCAGGTCCGGCACCGAAGTCTCTGTCACCCGGAGCGCGAGCGCAATCTCCCGCGTCGTCTTGCCATCGGCATGCAGGCACCGTGCCTGCCACCACCGCACGAGCGGGATCCGCAGCCGGTCACCACCCCAGGCGGCCGAGGCGGCGCGTGCGGCGTCCAGACCGATCGAGATCGCAAGCTCGCTGGACTGGTTCACCTCCTGCGGGATGCGCAGGCGGGTGCCGCCGAATTCGCGCACGAGGCACAGCGTGGCATCCGCACCGATCACGTCGCTCATCCAGGCGATCTCGGAGGGCGGCGGCGGGAGCGGCTTCATTGCCAGCCTGATCCTCGATCGGCGATGCTGCCGGACACCACAGCCGGGATCCCGACATGCGCCCACTCACTGCCGCCCTGATCGCACTGACGATCGCGTCGCCCGCCGTTGCGCAGCCACGCTCCACGGCCTCGCAGGGGCGGCTGGCAGCCGGCCTCGGCATCCCGATGACAGCGTTCCCGGAGCGCTTCAACGGCGCCGCCGTGGCGCTGAAGCTGGACGTGCGCGCGGCAACCCGTGAGTGCGATCCCCCGCCGACGCGGCCTGGCAGTTTCCGCACCTGCATGTTCACCATCGGTCACGGTCTGGTCGCCGTGGCAAGCGCGACGGGGGATCACGAGACGCTGCGCAGCGTCGAGATCTTTCAGGAGGTCGCGCGCACCGACCCAGCCGCCGGCACGGCGGATCTTCTGGCGAGCACCGCCGTGCTGTATCGGCTGTTCGAACCCGGCGCCACGCCGGCTCAGACCCGGGCGGCAAGCGCAGCCTTGTTCGGCAGCAGTAGCCCAGGATTCCATGAGACGCAGCTTCGCGAGACGGCCTTCACGCGCGTGGTGATGCCGGGCGTCAGGATCACCGTCAGCGCCAGGGTTGCCGGCGACAACGATTGAGGCGACGAGGTGGATCATCACCGCCCCAGCGCCATCAGCACGATGACCAGCATGCACGCCGCGAGCCGCCGCTGACGGCGCTGGAGGCGGCGACGGCGGCAGCGGCGGCTGGACATCAAAGCCCCCCGCCGCTGACGTCGACCGGATGGCCGGGCGCCCAGGCGATCAGCACCCGCGGCAGCCATTGGGTCTCGCCCTCGTCCTCCGGCACCTCGAAGAAGCGGGCCATGTCCGCGCGATCGGCGAACCCGTCCGTGCGGGCGAATTCGTCCATGTCGTCGCCGACGAAGTGCTTTCCGGCGGGCTCATCGAGGAGCCGCCGGACGATCGGCGCCAGCTGCGCGACGTAGCTGCGAGGGGCTGCGGCGCCAGGCGCGCGACGGATCGAGAGCTCGCCGCAATCCCACAGCAATTGGACATGGAAGGCGGCACGGCAGACCGGACGCCCCAGCAGGCGGCAATACTTGGTCCGCTGGGCGGTGTAGAGCTGCAGCATCTGCTCGGGGCGCGCATGGCGGCTCCGCCCATCGCGTGGCGTGCGGAGCGTGTGCCGCTTCATGCCGGGCAACCAGGGGCCGGGTTCCAGGCCCGCGAGGATGTGCGGGACGAAGCGCTTCTGGAAGCTGTAGGCGACCATCAGGAGGCCGCCTTCCGGCGCAGGCCCGCGCGCCAGCCTTTGAGGCCCTCCAGCACGCGAGTGGTCATGTCGCCACGCAGGAATTCCGCGCTGCTGATGCCGTCCGGATGGGCGTCGGTGCGTGTCTGGCGCTGCACGAAGGCGCGCAGCTCGGCGGCGGTGCCGCCGCCCTTCAGCTTCTTGATGTCCGTCCAGACCGCATAGATCATCGCCACCTGCGGGTCGGCGGCGCGCTTCATCGCCGGCTTCGGCTTCCAGCCCAGCCGCGCAAATTCGCGCAGCACCGCGTCGAGCTGGTCCGCGCGCATCGTCTTGGTGCTCTCCAGCCCCGTGATCCGACGCAGGAGGTCCCGATAGCTGTCATCGGTCAGCGCGAGCTGCTTCTTCGCAACGTGGATCTTCGCGATCACGGCTCCGCTGGAGGGGATGGAGTTCACGGCCGGATGTCCTCCGCGATCTCGATGTCCAGGATCCGCACGCCAAGGCATGCCTTCAGCGCCAAGTCGAAGTGCTGGCGCACCCAATCGCGATGGAACCGAGACGGCGCGGCGAGCACCGCATGGTCGCCGAGATGAGCCACGCGCCGCAGCGGCTGGATCCACCGCCGAAAGTCAGCGTCGCTGATCGCCCCGCGCATGCAGGGCCACAGCGGATGGTCGATCTCGACGGGAGCCGCGGGTGCCGCCGGCGCGGCCCCGCGCAGGTAGTCCTCATATCGCCGCTGCACGAGGAAGGTGCGGGCGTGGACGATGAATGTCGGCGCGACGCCGTCCCTGCGGCATTCGGTCGCATAAGCGTCGGCGGCGCGCACCAGGTCCTCCGGCTTCGCGCCGCCGGCGACGGCGCGGGCGAATGCAGCCTCCGCCGGCGCGCGGGGGTTCGGGCTGCGGCGTGGGTAGGCGTTCCAGAACGCCTCGAAGTCGGCTCGCAGCGGCTTCGGAAGCATGTCTTTGGGGAACAGCGACTTCATGCGGCGGCCTCATGGATCTGTCGGCGGCAATCGGGGCA
>NZ_JAHYBZ010000021.1 GCF_019430885.1 Roseomonas alba
TGCCCCGATTGCCGCCGACAGATCCATGAGGCCGCCGCATGAAGTCGCTGTTCCCCAAAGACATGCTTCCGAAGCCGCTGCGAGCCGACTTCGAGGCGTTCTGGAACGCCTACCCACGCCGCAATCCGAACCCACGCGCCAATGCCGAGACTGCGTTCGCACAGGCCGTGAAGCAGGGTGCAGGCCCCGAAGACCTGGTGCGCGCTGCCGACGCCTACGCGACCGAGTGCCGCAGTCGTGGCATCGGGTCGGAATTCATCGTCCACGCCTCCACCTTCCTGCGGCAGCGCCGTTTCCTCGACTATCTGCGGGCGCCTGTGGCCGAGGCGCCGGTGTGCAAGTTGCCTGCGATCGACCATCCGTTGTGGCACCGGCTGCAGACCCGGGTGAGCGAGGCCGACTTCCGCCGCTGGATGCAGCCTCTGCGCTGCGTCTCGCTGACCGAGGGTAGTAGAGCCGTGCTGCTTGCGCCGACCCGCTTCCATCGCGATTGGGTCCGCCAGCACTTCGACCTGGTGCTGAAGGCGGGACTCGGCGTGCGGATCCTGGACATCGAGATCGCGGAGGACCTCCGGCCATGAGCGGTGTCTTCGACTGCGACGATGGGTGCGAGGAGCCGTGCTTCGAGTGCTTCGGCGAAGGTGGTTGGAACTCGTGCGTGGAAGACTGCTGCACCGCCATCGGCGGTGAGGAGGGGTGCGACGATCCCGTCTGTTGGCGCAGATGCCCTCAGTGCCGGGGTACCGGCTACCTGCCATCGGGCGCGGACGATCGCGCCGGTGAGGGCGCCCATGGCTAAGCCCGCCCCCAACCGCGGCGCCATGATCGCAAAGTGCCACATTGCCAAGGCGCAGCTCGCGCTGACCGATGACAGCTACCGGGATCTGCTGCGCCGGATCACGGGGCTGGAGAGCACCAAGGAGATGCGCACGGACCAGCTCGACGCGGTGCTGCGCGAGTTTGCGCGGCTGGGCTGGAAGCCGAAGCCGGCGTTCAAGCGCAGCCCGAACCCGCAGATCCGCATGATCTACGCAGTCTGGAAAGATATCGCGACACTGAAGGGGGGCGGCACGAAGGCGGAGCTACGCGCCTTCGTGCGGCGCCAGACCAAGACGCCACTGCATCCCGACGGCATCGCAGCCCCGGAGTTTCTGGACGGCGAGGCCGGAAACAGCGTGCTGGAAGGGCTCAAAGGCTGGCGGGCGCGGCTGCGCGGGAAGGCGGCGTGATGGCCGGCCGCCGCTGCCGCACGCGCCGCCTGCGCCGCCGTCAGCGCCGGCTGGCGGCGTGCCTCTACCTCATGCTCGTCGTGATGGGGCGTTGATGTCAGCGGCGGGCAGCGCCAAGGCGGATCTGGCCAAGGAGTGCCTGCGCGCGCGCTTCCGCCGTGGCACGGCCCCGCGCATCCAGCCGGCCGCAATCGAACCGCAGGTTGGCCGTGTCGCTGGCATCCGCCTGCGGATCGCCCTGCGCGATGATGATCAGGCGCCAGGCGCAGGCCTCGACGTGGTCGGCCGCGATGCCGGAGGTCGACCCGCGCAGCATGTAGCCGACATTGCGTTGGGCCTGGTAGTTGCCTCGATAGGCTTGCTGAAATGCGCTGACGAAGGCCTGGCGGCTCATCTGGCACCACTGAGCATCGTCACCGGTGAGGCCGTCACAGCTCCGCAAAGACCGTTCGGCTTGCTGGCGCAGCGCTGCGTCGGTCGGGACCTGCGCGGCCGCGGGGATGGCGCAGCCCACGGCCGCGAGGGCGATCAGCATCAGACGCAAGGGGCATTCTCCTTCACTCGGGTGGTGTCGCCGATACTGTGCGGATCGGGGCGCGCTGAAAATGGCTGAGCCGCTGTTGCTCCGGGATGAAGACTTCACCTGGTCGCCGGCGGAGCTGCGCTTCCTGACCGACCTGATCGGCGTGGCCACCACCTTCCGTCTTATCGAGATGCACCACGGCACGCGCATCCGGCTGCCGCACACCGTCAACCAGGGCACAAGGATCGCCCGCGATATCGGCCTGGTGCCGGCGCGGAAGCTGGCGCGCCGCTGGGGCGGTGACAATCTGAAGGTGCCGTTGGCCCGATACTGGCGGGTCCGCGTCTATCGGGAACAGCGCCTGTCCTACAGTGAGATCGCCCGTCGCGTGGGCATCACAGAAGGCACGGTCCACCGGTATCTGCAGCAGGCCGAGATGACGGCGAAGACGCAGCAGCTCGACTTCTTCCAGGCCGGCTGATCCCCGCACCTGGGGGCGCGCCATTGGCGCCGCGCACGCGCGATGCTCGCGGCCATGCCCAGCCCCGTCACCCCAGCCGCCGATGATCCCGCCCGGCGCTTCCGCATCTGCGTGGAGGAAATCCTCGATCGCGAGGCCGGCTATGTGGACCATCCGCGCGACCCGGGTCGGTGCACCAACATGGGCATCACAATCGCCACGCTGGCGGACTGGCGCGGCCGGCTTGTCACCTGCGCCGATGTCCGCGCCCTGACGGAATTGGAGGCGCGGCAGATCTATCGCGCGCGATACTGGAACAGCGTGCAGGGGGACAGCCTGCCGGCCGGCATCGACCTGATGGTGTTCGACGGCGCGGTCAACAGCGGGCCGGCGCAGAGCGCGAAATGGCTGCAGGAGGCCCTGCGGGTCGAGGCAGACGGCGCCATCGGCCCCATCACGCTGGCGGCCCTGCGTGAAGCCAACGACCGGGCGGCCGTGATCAACCGCATCTGCAATCTGCGCATAGCGTTCCTCCGTGAACTCCGCACCTGGCGCGACTTCGGCCGAGGCTGGACCAACCGCGTGGACACGGTGCGTGCCATCGCGCTCGCCTTGGCGGGTGCCTGATGAACGGCATCCTCCCGAAATCGTCCCGCCGCTTCAGCCGCAGCGTCGTCGTCGCGAACTGCGCTGCCGCCTGGATCGTCGTCATCGTCGCGATCATCCGGGGTGAGGGCGTCGCCGGCATCGTCGTCCCGGCCGCGATGACGCTCATCGCCTGGCTCGTCGCCGGATACATGGGCGTCGGCGCCCTCGATTTCCGCACGGCCGCGCAGGCCGCGCAGCAGCCCAAGCCGCCGGAAGGGGCCAGCCCGTGATCAAGGCCATCGTCGCGCGCCTCGCTGGCGTGA
The DNA here is from genome assembly GCF_019430885.1 of Roseomonas alba. GTDB lineage: Bacteria > Pseudomonadota > Alphaproteobacteria > Acetobacterales > Acetobacteraceae > Neoroseomonas > Neoroseomonas alba. The sequence goes on from NZ_JAHYBZ010000021.1 coordinate 3,124, forward strand.
ACCTGCTGCCCTGGGGCATCGGTGCCGCCGTGCTGGTCATCGGCGGCCTCACCGCGCTGTGGAGGATTGAGGCCGCGCAGCGCGACGCGGCCGAGCTGCGCCTCACCGCCGTGCAGGAGCATCTCGCCACCGCCCAGGCGGCGATCGCCGACCGGGATGCCGTGATGGGTGCGATGGACCGCCAGGCGAAGGCCGTGCGCGACCTGCAGGACGAGCTCGAACCGACCCGGAGGGTGATCTATGCCGCGCCTCGCAGCACGGAGTGCGTTGCCAGCCCTGTTGTGCGCGCTGGCCTTGACAGCATGCGCGCTGCCCGAGCCGCCCGCGCCGCCTCCTCCGGCGCTGGCACTCGCCGCGGACCTGCTGACCTGCCGGCCGCGCCCGCCGGTGCCGGCGATCGAACAGGACGCTGACCTGATGCTGTTCGCTCTCGACCTGGACGAGGCGGGCGAGGACTGCCGCCAGCGCCTCGATCGCGTGCGGGAGGTGCTGCGCCCCGAGGCCAGCCCGTGACCGACGAGGCCGATCGCGCCCAGGAGCTCGTCGAGCGGGAGCGTGAGGAGATCCTCGCCCGCCTGCGTGCCCGCATTGCCGCCACCGCGCCGTCGCCGCTGCCGCCGCCGGCCCAGATCCAGGAAGCCGACGCGTGATTCAGTTCGAATATCGGGACCTGATGTGGATCCTCGGCGTCGGCGCCGCCGTCATCGGCGCGCTCGTGGCGTTCCTCAAGAACAAGCTGACCGGCGGCGACGGGTTCGCCCGTGCCAGCGACATGGTGACGATCTCAAATCGCGTCACCTCGATCGAGGAGCGTCTGTCGAAGATGCCGAACCACCAGGATCTACAGCAGCTACAGATCCGCGTCGGCGATGTGGAGCGGGGCGTCGCCGTGGTGGCGGAGCGTGTGTCCGGCCTCGGCGAGATCATGAAGCGGGTCGAGCATCAGACCGGACTGCTGGTGCAGCACCAGCTGCGCGAAGGGGGTGGTTGAATGTCGGGTCTCGCGAAGCTGCATGCCGAGGATCGGCGACTGACGATCCTGCGCACGCTGGCACAGGATGACGATCGCCGGGTCAACGAATTCGTACTGAAGCGCGCGGTGGAGCTGCTCGGACACGACGTGAACCGGGACATGCTGCGCGCCGACCTCGCCTGGCTCCGCGGGCAGCTCCTCGTCACGGTGCGGGAGGAAGGCGATGGCGCGATCTGGATCGCCACGGCGACCGAGGAGGGCGTGAAGGTCTCCCGAGGCAAGATACATCCCGGCGTCGCCTATCCCGTCGAGCCCTGACGCCGTGGCGCACCGGCCGTCCACCATCGACCGACTGCCTGCCGAGATCCGCGAGGCCATCGGCCGCCTGCGCGACCACGGCAAGACACTGGACGAGATTCTCGACCATCTCCGGAGCCTGGAGATCGAGGTCAGCCGCAGTGCGCTCGGCCGCCACGTCCAGTCGATGGAGAAGGTTGGGGAGAGGCTGCGGCGATCGCGCGCCGTGTCGGAGGCGTTGGTTCGCCAGCTCGGCGACGCGCCGGAGAGCCAGACGGCCCGCCTCAATGTCGAGATCATGCATTCGCTGATCTTCGACCTGCTCTCCCTTGGCGAGGGTGAGGACGAGCAGGCCGTGGCGATCCAGGCCCTCCTGCGCGATCCGAAGGCGCTTGCCATGATCTCCGAGGCCGTGGAGCGGCTGACGAAGGCCAGCCGGCACAATGCCGACTTCATCGAGCAGGTGGAGAAGCGCGCCGCCGCCCGCGCGAAGACACACGCGGCGAAGGCCATGGACGCGGTGGCGAAGGAGAAGGGGATCAGCCCCGATACCCTGGCTGCGATCAAGGCGGGCATCTTTGGGGTCAAGGTCGCATGACACCCGACACACCGGAGCCTCAGATCGGTCGCCTCACAGACTTCGAGCGGGGCGAGCTGCAGCGCGCCGTCGCGGAGCTGAACCGCCAGATGAGCGTGCTGTATATGCGGCATGGTGCGACCATTCGCGTCGTGCCGCGCGTCAACTACAGCATGGACGATTGCTACGCGGCCGTGCAGGTCGAAGTGACGACGGGCGTCGAGACCTTCGGATGACGGCGATCGCCCTCCCCGACGTCTTCCTGTCCTACCAGCAAGAGCTGATGTCGTCGGTCTCGCACCAGGCGGTGACCGTCGTGGAGAAGTCCCGCCGCACCGGCTATTCCTGGGCGATTGCCGCCGATGCCGCGCTCACTGCGGCCGCGACCCGTGCCGCCGGCGGCAGCGACGTCTTCTACATGGGCTACAACCTGGAGATGGCCCGCGAGTTCATCGACTACGTCGCGGATTGGGCGAAGTCGCTGTCCCCCGCCGCCGTCGAGGTCCGCGAGTTCCTCTTCACCGACCCGGAGCACCCTGAGAAGGAGATCAAGGCATTCCGGGTCGACTTCGCCTCGGGCCACAAGGTGCTGGCGCTGCCGTCCGTCCCGCGTGCCCTGCGCGGCATGCAGGGCAAGGTCATCCTAGACGAAGCCGCCTTCCACGACGACCTCGAGGAGCTGCTGAAGGCCGCCTTCGCGCTGCTGATCTGGGGCGGCAAGGTGGTCATCATCAGCACGCACAATGGCGACGCGAACCCGTTCAACGGCCTGATCAACGACATCCGGGCCAAGCGGAAGCCGTACCACCTGCTCCGCTGCACCTTCGACGACGCGCTGCGCGACGGGCTGTATCGGCGCATCTGCTACACCCAGGGCAAGTCATGGTCAGCGGAGGCCGAAGCCGCCTGGCGCGCCGAGATCATCGCCTTCTATGGATCGGCTGCGGATGAGGAGCTGTTCTGCATCCCCGCCGCCGGGTCCGGCACCTGGCTGTCCGCGGCGCTGATCGAGGCGCGCATGGAGGATGGGATCCCGGTACTGCGATGGGAACCGCCGCCGGGCTTCGTGCTCTGGAGTGAGCGCCAGCGCCTGGCCGAAGTCCGCGCGTGGTGCGAGGAGAACCTGGCGCCAGTAGTCGCCGCGCTCGACCCCGATGACCAGCACGCCTTCGGCTGGGACTTCGGCCGGTATCATGACCTGTCCGTCTATTGGCCGCTGGCGATCAAGAAGAACATGGTTCGCCGCACACCCTTCGTGATCGAGCTGCGCAACGTGCCGTCCGAGGAGCAGCAGTTCATCCTGTGGTACGCGCTCGACCGGACGCCCCGGCTGCGCGGCGGCAAGATGGATGCCACGGGCCCGGGCTTCACGACAGCCGAGAACACCATGAAGCGCTATGGTCAGCGCATCGAAATGGTGATGCTCAACGAGCCCTGGTACCGCGAGCACATGCCGCCCCTGAAGGCGGCGTTCGAGGATGGCGAGATCATCATCGCGAAGGATCGCGAGCACTTCGACGACCTGCGGCTGGTGAAGCTGGTTCGTGGTGTCGCGCGCGTGCCCGACCTGCGCACCGGCGCGCCGGGCAAGAAGCGCCACGGGGACGGCGCCGTCGCGCTGGCGCTGGGACATTCGGCGAGCCGGTCGGATCCGGAGCTCTACGAATACACGCCCGCGGCCCTCGCTGCGGCGCGTGCCGAGGCCGAAGAGGATCGCATCGCCCAGCGCAATCGCTGGATTGCCAGTGGTAGCCGCATCCGCGGCGACTATCCCCGCCTTCGTGGGAGCCTCTGATGGCGCTGCTCGACCAGTACGGCAAGCCGATCCCGCCCGCCTCCATCCGTCGCCTGCGGGAGGAGGTCGCCGCACCCACCCTGACCGGCGTCCGCCCTGTCGTCTCCGGCCATCCGGCCGAGGGCCTGACCCCGGCGCGCCTGGCGCAGATCCATCGTGCCGCCGCGCAGGGCGATCCCCTCCGGTATCTCGAGCTCGCCGAGGACATCGAGGAGCGGGATCTCCACTACGCCGGTGTCATCGGCACCAGGAAGCGCTCCGTCGCGCAGCTCCCCATCACGGTGGAGGCGGCGTCGGATGCGGCCGAGCACGTCCAGCATGCAGACTTCCTGCGCGCCTGGCTGAAGACCGGCGTGCTCGAGGGCGGCCTGTTCGACATCCTGGACGCGGTCGGCAAGGGCTTCTCCGTCATGGAGATCATGTGGCGCACTGATCCCGGCAACATCGTGCCGCAGCGCCTCGCCTTTCGCCCGCAGCGCTGGTTCAGCACGGACGACGACGGCGATACCATCGTGCTTCTGGAAGGCGCGACGAAGCAGCCTCTCGCCCCGCACAAATTCGTCGTCCATCGTCATCCCAACAAGTCCGGCTTGGTCATGCGGTCGGGCCTGGCGCGGGTCGCGTCCTGGGCCTGGATGTACAAGTCCTTCACGATGAAGGATTGGGCCATCTTCGTGCAGAACTATGGCCAGCCGATCCGGGTCGGGAAGTACGGGCCGAACGCATCGGATGCCGATCGCGATGTCCTGATGCGGGCCGTGGCGAACATCGCCGGCGACTGCGCCGCGATGATCCCGGAGAGCATGCTGATCGAGTTTATCGAGGCGAAGAACGCCGTCGATGGCTCGGCGCTGTACGAGAAGCGGGTGGACTGGCTCGACCGTCAGATCTCCAAGCTCGTGCTGGGCCAGACGACCACGACGGATGCCGTCTCCGGTGGCCATGCTGTCGCGCAAGAGCACCGCCTGGTGCAGGAAGATATCGAGCGCGCCGATGCGCGGATGATCTCCACTACGGCGACGCAGCAGCTCGGGCAGTTGATCATCGCCCTGAATTTCGGGCCGCAGGAGGCGTACCCGTCCATCCGCATCGGCCGGCCCGACGAGGTGCCGCTGGCGAATGTCGTCGACGCGGTCCAGAAGCTCGGCCCCCTGGGTCTGAAGGTCGAAGCCAGCGAGATCCGCGATCGCCTGGGCCTGTCCGAGCCGGCCAAGGGCGAGGACGCCGATGTCATCGGTGGCCGGCCGCCTCCGCCTGTCCAGGCGCCGCCGGGCGCGGAGGCCAAGCCGCCGCCACCGCCGGAGTTGCAGGCCTTCCAGCGCCGCATCGCATCCCTGCATGCCAGCCAGCCCGAGACCGATGTCATCCAGGCCCTGACCGACCGCCTGGCCCTCGATGCCCAGGGCGCGCTCGCCGGCGTCCTCGACCAGGTGCAGGCCGAGCTGCACGCCGCGTCGGACCTGGCCGATTTCGGCCGGCGCCTGGCCGGCCTGCGGCTGGACCCGGAGGCCCTGGCAGTCGTGCTCGGCCGCGGCATGGCGATCGCGCACCTGGCCGGCCAGGCCATGGTGCTGGACGAGCTGCAGGGCGGCTGATCCGTGTCGGGCAGCCGTGGCGTGGCCTCGGGCGTCGGGCTGCCGCCGCGCGAGGCGATCGAGTTCCTGCGCGGCAAGACCAACGTCACGACGCAGCACTGGACCGACATCTGGCGCGACGCGCACACGCGCAGCTTCATGGTCGCCGGCGCCGCGACGGATGCCCTGGTTGGTGATTTTCGGCGGTCGGTCGCCGATGCGCTCGAGCAGGGCCGGACGCTGACGGATTTCCGCAAGGACTTCGACGCCATCGTCGCGCAGCACGGCTGGGTCCACAACGGCACGGCCGCCTGGCGCAGCCGCATCATCTACGAGACCAATCTCAGCACCGCCCTGGCCGCTGGCCGCTATGCCCAGCAGACCGAGCCCGAGACGCTCGCCGCCTTCCCGTTCTGGCAATACGTACACTCGGGTGCGCTGCATCCGCGCCTCCAGCATCAGGCGTGGAACGGGCTGGTGCTCCGGGCGGATGATGGGTTCTGGCACACGCACTACCCGCCCAACGGCTGGCGCTGCGGCTGCCGCGTGCGGGTGCTCTCGGCGCGCGGCGTGGCGCGGATGGGGCGCAGCGGGCCTGACCAGGCGCCCGTCATCGAGACGCGCCGCTGGGTCAATCCGCGCACCGGCGAGGTCCACTATGTCCCGCTCGGGATCGATCCCGGCTTCGATTACAACCCAGGCCTGACCTGGCGCGAGCCGCCCCGGATCCCGACCGATGCGGTCACGACGCCACGTCCCGCTCGCTGGCCGCCGGCGCCGCCCGCTCCGCCCCAGCGCGTCAGCGTTGAGCCATTGGTCCCCGCCGGTACGCCGGCGATTGCAGCCCCCGATTTCGAGGCCTGGGCAAATGCCCTGCTGGAGACACGGCGTTCGGACGGCAGCGTCCGGGTCCTCGGGGCATTGAGCGACGCCGCGATGACCTGGTTGCAGGATCGGGAGATCGCACCGGCCAGTTCCGCCCTGGCCATCACCTCCGCACAGTTCCTGCACATCTTGCGGGACGCGAAGGCGAAAGTCGCGAAGGGTCTGTCGATCGCCGATGCGCTACGCCTGCCGGAGATCGTCGCGCGCCCGCGTGCTGTGCTGCGGGAGCGGGAGACAGGGGCCGTGCTGCTGATCTTCGACCCGCTCGACCGGGCCGAAGCTCGCACCGGGAAGTTGGTGGTGGAATTCGCCATGGATCTCCGCGTGCGGGACGGCCACGAGCGGAGGAGGGTGGTCATGAATGGCGTGAAGAGCGGCGGCTTGGTCGACGCCGCGCGCTTCCGCAACCGCGGCGAATACGAGCTGATCGAAGGGAGTGTGTAGCCGGTGGGGTGCGCCTCTCAACCCCTCAGGGCGTCCGGCTGCCGGGGCCGGCTGGCCCAGCCGGTACGGCGTCTCGCGGCCCGGCTACACCTCCACCAATTAGTGTCTCTGGGAGTTCAGTTCCATGAATTTCGGAGCACCCGAAACATTTTTGTGTGTCATGTTTGGGAACTGCTGTCGTCCTTGGCTCCCTCGGGCCATACGCTGTCTATGACGCCTCTGCGCCAGAGCACCAAGACACTCGCAAAATAGTACGACGAACTGTCAGGCAGCAGCTGGCTAGGATCCCCGGCCTCTTGGAGCGGGATGAGGAGCCCCGGAATCCTTCCGCCGGCGCCGTCAGGGCTCCACGTACTGAGGAAATGCCTCACAAGATGCCCACCGCCGTCAAAATTCACGACAACCTTGCCGAAGGTTTCTGCCGGGCTTTCCGCCTTAAGGAGCCTTGGCTCGACATGCACCCTCGTCAGGTCCGTGATGTCGAAGACCGGGCCTGCAATCTCCCTCGCCCCGACAAGCCTGCCTGGTCGTTCCCCGGTGAACAACCCGACCATATGCTCGTTTGGCGTGCGCGTTTGAACACCAACAACGGATTTTCCATTGGCGCCATGAAAGCGAATGATCCTTCCCAGCGGGACATCTGGCGCACGCGGGTAAATCACTGCCCTGTCCAGCGGGATCAAGTTTGTCGCGGCGTCTTGCATCTTGGTGCTCCCATATTGACACTTCCTACCTGGATATCATCCGCGCCGATTCGCCCAGCAGAGCAAACGGCGAAAGACCGCCGATGACGTCCATTGTCATCACCTCGCACCTCGCCGGTGGCGAGGTCCAGGCCGCCTTCCGCCACTGGCAGCAGCTTGGCCGCGACAGCACGCCGCTGATGCGCGCGATCGGCGTCGGGCTGATCTCCAACGTCCATGACCGGTTCGCTGCGGAGACGGATCCCGATGGCGCCCGCTGGGCGCCGCTGAAGGAGCCTTGGGCGTCGCTGCGTCGCGCCGGCCCCATCCTGCAGCAGTCCGGCATGCGTGGCGGCCTGATGGGCACGATCACGTCGGACGCCGCGAATGGCGAGGTGTCGGTGGGCAGCAACAAGATCTACGCCGCCGTCCACCAGTTCGGCGCCACCATCAAGGCGAAGAACGCGCCCCTGCTGATCTTCCGCACGCCGGAGGGTGTCCGCTTCGGGGCCGCGCGCCAGGTGACCATTCCGGCCCGCCCATACCTCGGCATCAGCGCGGCGGACGAGGACACCATCCTCGATGCCGTCGAGGTGTTCTGGCTGCGGTTCCGCTAGCGGGCATCGGCCCTGCCGCCTGATCGCAGATTAAGAGCCGAATCAGAGCGCTAAGAGCCGGGTCTAGAGCGTCCCGCGCATCAGCGGGGCGCCGGATGCTAGGGGGGCCTGTACGGCCTTCCTAACGGCCCCGGCGGGATGTGGCTGCCGCCCCCATCTGGGGGCGCTCCATCCATCCTGCACGCGGGCCAGTCTGCCCGTGATGATCCAGTATGTCACCCTGCACCAGGCGCTGCCGGACCCGGGGAGCGACGCCGCTCCCCCCGACTGGCTGCACCTAGTTCCGGCCGGCGAGTTCCGCGGCAATGACGGCCGTGGGCCGTATCGCCTGACGGATCCCGCCGCGGTGATCGCCCGATCGGTCAAGGGCGGCAAGCTCGTGCTCGACGAGAACCACGCGACGGACCTGCTGGCGCCGAAGGGTGGCAGCGCGCCGGCGCAGGGCTGGATCGTAGAGCTGCAGGCCCGCGACGATGGCATCTGGGGACGCGTCGACTGGAACCCGCCCGGCCGGCTGCTGATGCAGAACCGCGCCTATCGCGGCATCTCGCCCGCGATCCAGGTCAATGCCGCGACGGGCCAGGTGCTCGCGCTGCTGCGCGCCTCCCTCGTCAACAACCCGAACCTCCCGCAGCTCACGACGCTGCACAGCCAACAGGAGCCCGGCGTGGATCCGAAGAAACTGCGTGCCGCCCTCGGCCTGCCCGAGGACGCGGACGATGCGGCGGTGCTCGCCGCGGCCGAGGCGGCCCGGACGGCCGTCAGCACGCATGCCCAGCAGCTGCAGCGCATCGCGACGGCCGCTGGGGTCGAGAAGCCCGCCGAGGCCGGGACGGATGCCATCGTCACCGTGCTGAACGCGCGCGTCGGCGAGACCGACGTGGCGAAGTTGCGCGAGACCATCGTCAGCCTGCAGTCGCAGGTCACGACGCTGGAGAACGACGGCAAGAAGGCCCGCGCCATCGAGGTGGTGGATGCCGCGATCCGCGACGGCAAGCCCATCAAGCCGCTGCGCGAGGACTATATCGCGCGGCACATGCGCGAGCCGGAGCAGGTCGAGAAGGAGCTGAAGGCGCTCGTCTCCCTGCACCACGGCGGCATCGCCGACCGGAAGGCCGGCCAGGGCAGCACGGCCGGCGACCCGGTCGGGGAGGAGGCACGGATCATCGCCCTGATGGGCATCGATCCCGCGGCCTTCAAGAAGGCCCGCGCGGCCGAGACGCAGGAGATCCTGTAAATGGCGCTCTCCGCTGATCGCAACACGCCGGAGCGCGCGGCGCGCGACTTCGCCTTCGCGCCCGCATCCGGCCAGACCGTCTATCGCGGCGCGCTGGTCTGCCTGAACGCCTCCGGCGAGCTGGTGAAGGGCGCCGTGGCGACGACGCTGAAGGCGCTTGGCCGGGCCGACACCGGCACGCTCGACGCCGGCTTCGACGGCAAGGTCCGTGGGCGGCGCGGGTGCTTCCGCTGGAAGAACAGCTCCGCCGGCGACGCCATCACGGACGCCGACTGGGGATCGACCGTCTACATCGTCGATGACGAGACGGTCGCGAAGACGAACGGCACCAACACCCGCAGCGCCGCCGGCATCTGCCGCGGCGTCGACGCCGAAGGCGTCTGGGTCGAGACCTGAGGAGCGCCCGCCCGTGATCCTGAACAGCGCCAATCTGCGCACCCTCAACACCGCCTTCTCGGCCGCATATCAGGGGGCCTTCGATGGCGCTCCGCGCCAGTTCGAGCGTGTGGCGACAACCGTGCAGAGCACCACGAAGCAGAACGAGTATGGCTGGCTCGGCAGCTTCCCGAAGATGCGCGAATGGATCGGCGATCGCGTCGTGCACGGTCTGTCGACCCACGACTACGCCATCCGCAACAAGCGCTGGGAACTGACGATCGGCGTCGACAAGGATGACATCGAGGACGACAACGTCGGCATCTACACGCCGATGTTCCAGGGCATGGGCCGCGACACGGCGACCTTTGCGGATGAACTCATCTGGCCGCTGCTGGCCAATGGCTGGAACACGCTCTGCTATGACGGGCAGAACTTCTTCGACACCGATCACCCGGTCGGTGGCGTCGGCGGCGCGCCCGTCACCTCCGTCAGCAACAGCGGCGGCGGCAGCGGCGCGGCCTGGTTCCTGCTGGATGTGTCGCGGCCGCTGAAGCCGCTGATCTTCCAGAACCGCCGGGCCTTCGAGTTCCGCCGCATGGATGCGCCCACGGACGAGGTCGTGTTCGATCGGAACGAGTACCGCTACGGCGTCGATGGCCGCTGCAACGTCGGCTTCGGCTTCTGGCAGATGGCCTATGGGTCGAAGCAGACGCTCGACGCCACGAACTACGAGGCCGCCCGCGTTGCCATGGGCAGCCTGAAGAGCGACAGCGGCAAGCCGCTCGCGCTCACGCCGCGCCTGCTCGTCGTGCCGCCGTCCCTGGAGGGCGCCGGCAAGGAGATCTTGGAGAGCGAGCGCAACGCGGCCGGCGCGACCAACAAGTGGCGCAACACCGCTGAGCTGCTGATGGTGCCATGGCTCGCCTGACCCCCGCGCTGATCATCCTGTGCAGCACGCCGGGCTTCCGGCGCGGCGGCATCGCGCACCCGGCGCGGGCCGAGCACCCGGCCGGGGCCTTCACCTTCGGGGAGCTGGAGGCGATGGCGGCCGAGCCGCGCCTGCAGCTCATCCCGCTCGAGGCGGTATCCGAGGGCGTGGGGGCGGACGCACATGCTGCCTTCGGCGGGCCGGTCCCGCTTGCCGGGGACAATAGCCCCTCGGTGGACGTCGGCGGCGACCGGGATCCCGCGACCGGCGCCGGCCCCGACGATATGCCCGGGCGACCCGGGGCGGAGGCCGGCACCTCGGCCGTCGATGCCCCGGACGGGACGGTCGCGGCGCCCGCCGTCGCGCCGGCCCCAGAGCCCATCCAGCAAGCCGAGGAGGGGGCGGTATCCTCCGAGGGCCAGGCGGCGACGCCTGGTGATGGCGCGGCGGACGGCGAGCAGGAAGCCGCGGAGGCGGCGGGCGTCTCCACCCCTGCCCGGAAGCGCGGACGGGGGAAGGCATGACCACCGCCGTCGTGATCCGCAGCCCGTCCCCGAACCATCAGGACGTGCTGGTCCAGAAGCAGGCCGTGAACCGCGAAGGCGCCTTCGTCGACGTCGGGCAGGCCGTTCGCGTGACCGAGGGAATGGCCGTGACGGAATATGTCCATGGCGGCCAGCGCCTGGTCATCACCGAAGTCACGCGCGAGGGCTGACGCGCCGTGCCCTACGCCGCCATCGACGACCTGGTCCGCGCCTTCGGGGAGAGCGAGGCCGCGCGCCTCACCGCCCCGGAGGGCAACCTGGAAGCCCCGGTGGACGAGGCGAAGGTCGTCGACGCCCTGACCAAGGCGAGCGACCTGATCGACAGCTATCTGGCGCGCCGCTACCTCCTGCCGCTCGTCGCGCCCTATCCGCCCGCCATCGTCGAGGCGTGCTGCGTGCTCACCCGGTTCCGGCTCGCCCATGGCGAGCAGCGGGAGCCGACCGAGCAGATGCGGCTCGCCCGCAAGGAGACGATCGCCTGGCTCGGCCAGCTCGCCGAGGGCAGCGCCGTGCTGCCCGGCCTGTCCGTCGCCGGATCCTCGGGCGCCGGCGCCCGCGTGACGGATCGACCGCGCGCCTTCTCCTCCGACACGCTGCGGGGCTGGTGACATGGCCGTGCAGGATCTGATCGCCGCCGGGCCGCTGCTCGACTGCTGCAACGCCCTGCAGGCCCGGCTGAAGGCGTTCTTTCCGCCTGCCCAGTTCACGCACCAGGTGGTGCCGGCGAAGCTGACGCCCACCGTCTGGGCGTCGCTCACGCGCGTCACGCCGATGATCGGCCTGGGCTGGGGCGGGGTCCGCCCGAAGCGCGACAATGCCCACATCTTCGCCGGCGACGCCCTGTGGACCGTCTTCCTGGTCACGAAGAACAGCAATTCCCCGGTCGCGCGCCTGCTGGGCGATGCGATGGGTGCGGGGCAGCTCGGGGTCGCGCAGATCGCGGCCGTCGCGCTGCAGGGCTTCATGATCGCCGGCATCGGCACGGCCACCGTGACCGATGTCGGCAACGTCTCGGCCGAGAACCTGGCCGAGGAGAACACGGCCATCACGGCCATCAATGTCGAGGTCCCGCTGTCGCTGAGCATCGCCGGCGACGGGGACCTGACGGAATTCCTGCGCATGCACGTGCAGTGGCAGTTCCCCGATGCCGAGGGCCCTGCCGACATGATCGAGGTGAGGGATTGATGCCCGAGAGGATCTTCGTCCGCCCCGCCGAGGGCCGCCGCGTGCGCCTGCCCGGCGATGGCAGCCCCATCCCGCCCGAAGGGATGGAGGTCGACCGCGACACCTTCGTGATCCGGCGTCTCGCCGATGGCGACCTCCTCGAGGTGCCGCCGCAAACCGCTGGCAAGGGGAGCAAGGGCTGATGCCGTTGGACACCATCACGCTCGAGGAGACGCCGAGCGACTGGCGCGTCCCGGGCACCTCGATCGAGGTTCGGCCGCGCTACACCAATGCCGGCGTCATAGGCTATCCGGCCCGCGCTCTGATGATCGGCCAGAAGCTGGCCGCCGGCAGCGCGGCGGCGGCCACGCCCTATCGCATCACGCGCCGGGAGCAGCTGACCGCGCTGTTCGGTGCGGGTTCGGTCGCCGAGCAGATGGGCGCTTCCTTCCTGGATGCGAACACGACGTCCGAGCTGAACGTCATGGCGCTGGCCGATGCGGGCGGCGCGGTGGCCGCGACCGCCACCCAGGTCATCGCCGGCACGGCGACCGGGTCCGGGGTGCTGGCCTTCGGCATCGGCCCCTGGCGGATCCCGACCGTGGTCGCCTCTGGCGCTGCCGCCGCGACGGTCGCGACCGCTGTCCGCGCCGCGATCAATGCCGCGACCTATCTGCCGGTCGCCGCCAGCGGCACCGCCGGCAACGTCATCCTGACCGCGAAACACGGGGGCGCGGTCGGCAACGACATCCGGATCATCCTCAACCCGGCGGTCGAGGATGCGGTGCCGGCGGGGCTGACTGTCACGATCGCCGCCATGGCCAGCGGCGCCGGCGTGCCGGACATCGACACCGCGCTCGCGGCCGTCGCGGCCGCCTGGTACACGGACATCGTCTCCGCCTGGACCGACAGCACCACGCTCGGCAAGCTCGATACGGACCTTGCCACCCGCTACACGGCGATGGGCAAGCGCGACGCCTTCGGCTTCATCGGCTGGAACAACACCTTCGGCGGGCTGAGCTCCGCCGGCAGCGCGCGCAACGGCAAGCTGCTGTTCCCGATCGGCGCCAATGCCGCCGGGTCGATGCCCTGGCAGTGGGCGGCGCAGCTCGCTGCCGTGGCGTGCTTCCACCTGACCAACGACCCGGCGCGCCAGCTGCGCACCCTGGCGCTGCCGACAATCGTCCCGCCGGCCCCGGTCAACCGCTTCACGCCGACCGAGCAGGATCTGCTGCTGCGCGACGGTGTCTCCACCTGGGACGTCGACACCGGCGGCATCGTCCGCCTGCAGCGCGTCATCAGCACCTATCAGACGTCGGCGCTCGGCGTGCCCGACACCGCCTGGCTCGACATCATGACGCCGCGGACCCTGTCTCGGGTGCGCTACGACTGGGCGAGCTACCTCGATCTCAACTACCCCAGGCACAAGCTCGCGGACGACGGATCACCCGCCGCGGAGCACGGCGATGCCGTGGTCACGCCGCGCATCCTGCATACCAGCTGGGCCGCGCGCTGTGCGCTGTATGAGCGGCTGGGCTGGATCGAGGACGCGCGCCGGACGGTCGCGCTCAGCACCTTCGTGCGCGACCTGCCAGACAAGAACCGGGTCAACGCCGTGCTGATCGTGCGGATCCTCGGCAATCTCATGCGGTTCGCCGCGCGGCTGGAATTCGAGGTGTAAGCCATGCAGACGCTCGGCATCATCGACATCGTCTGGAAGCAGCAGAAGATCCCAGTCGAGAAGGGCGCGAAGTTCCGCCCCGGCGGGCTCAAGCAGAACGCGGTCGTGTCCGGCCGGCGCGCGGGCTACGCGCAGGAATGGCAGCAGAGCGAGATCACGGCGACCACCTGGCTCGCCCGCGGGCAGACCTTCCGGGATCTCTACAGCGCCGGCGAGGGCGAGTTGCAGGTGCTCTGCGACACCGGCCAGACCTTCACCTGGTCGGACGCCTTCCTGGAAGGCGATCGCCCCGAGATCACCGGCGGCGAGGGCGGGAAGATCGAATTGCGCTGGGTGGCCGGCGAACCGGAGGAAGTGCTGAATGGCTGACACCAAGCCCGAGGATCTGGTGGATCTCGACGCCGGCGATGCGGGCGTCACGCCCGGTTCCGACCTGGTCGACCTGGATGCGGCCGAGGAGGAGGGCAAGCTGCCCCCGCAGGCGAAGCTGCAGGAGGATGGCAGCATCCTCTTCACGCTGCGCCACCCGGTCACCATCCGCTACCGCAAGGGCGGGTCGGAGCGCAGCGAGACGATCGAGACGCTCCACATGCGCCGCCTGCAGGGCAAGGACATGCGGCGCGCGACGCAGGCCGGCGGCGCCGCGACGATCGCTGCCGCCGCGGCCTCCGCCGGCTGGGAGGGACCGAAGTTCGACATCCTGTTCGACCGCATGGATGCCGATGACGCGATGGCCGTGCTGGAGGTCGCCGCCCATTTTATCAGCAGTGGCCGGAGGATTGGCCGCTGATCCTCGCGGCGATCGGCAGCCACTACGGCTGCCCGCTCGCCGAGCTCGATGCCTTGACGCCCGATGCGGCGAAATTCTGGCACGGGGCGGCCGCTGAACTGACCCGGCGGGTAAAGCAGAAGCAGGAGACGTAGCGTGGCGACAGGGCGGGATCTGCGGGCGCGGCTCGTCCTGTCGCTGAACGACCGCGCCAGCCCGGAGCTCGATCGCATCCCGGGCCGGCTGGATCGGATCCGCCAGGCACTGCGGCGGATCTCGGTCGCGGCGGCGGTGGTGGGCGGGCTGTCTCTGCTCGGCCCGCTGCAGCAGGCCGCGGCCTTCGAGGACACGCTCCGGCAGAACGCCATCACCGCCGGCGAGACCGGCGCGGCGGTCGAGGAGATGATCCAGCGCACCCGCGTCGCCTATGAGCGCCTGGCCCGCGAGACGGGGCAGCGGAGCCGTGACATCGCCGCGGCGGCGGCAAGCCTGGTCGCCGCTGGCCTCGACGACAGCACGATCCAAGCGCTGTTGCCCACCATCTCCCGCGTCGCGACCGGCACCGGCGCGACGCTGGAGGATCTCGCGCAGACGGCGCTGCAGCTGCGCACGCAGCTTGGCCTGACGGCCGAACAGATGCCGCAGGCCTTTGCGTCCCTGATCCAGGCCGGACGCGACGGGAATTTCGAGCTGCGCGACATGGCGCGGGAATTCCCCGCCATCCTCGCTGCGGCACGCGCCCTCGGCATGCAGGGGCCGAATGCCCTGACGTCGCTCGCCGCCGCGCTGCAGGTGGCGCGCCAGGCCGCCGGCTCGTCGAGCGAGGCCGCGAACAACGTGCTCAATGCCCTGCAGAAGCTGGCCTCGCCCGAGGTGGTGAACAACTTCCGCGACATCGGCGTAAACCTCGAAGGCGTCATGCAGGACGCCGCGCGGCGCGGGATCAATCCGCTCGAGGCCCTGGTCCAGAAGCTGCGGGAACGCACGGGGGGCAACCTGTTCCGCCTCCAGGAGATCTTCGGCGACCGCCAGGCGCTGATGGGCCTGCTGCCGCTGATCCAGGAGACGGAGCGGTATCTGCGGATCCGCGACAACGCGCGCCGCGCGTCCACCCGCGTGATCGACGAGGGCTTCGAGGACCGGATGCGCGGGGCCCAGAAGCAGCTGGATCGGACCTCCGAACTGCTGGAACAGCTCCATCGTCGCTTCCTGCTTGTCGCCGGCACCGCGCTCAAACCCTTCAACGATGCGCTCGACCGCCTGTTTACCTGGATCGACCAGATCGACGCCGCCTATCCCGGCCTGATCGACGAGGTCGCGGCCTGGGCGGCCGGGCTGCTCGCCGCCGCGGCCGCGATCGGCATCATCGGCCAGGTCTTCAGCTTCCTGGGCGCTGGGCTTGCCGTGATCCTTGGTCCGCTGCAGCTCGTCTTCGGGGGCCTGATCGCGATCATCGGCGTCAAGCTCGCCCTGTTCCTCGGTGTGATCGCGCTTGTCGCCGGCGCCGCCTATCTGCTGTGGCGGTATTGGGATCGCATCGGCCCGTTCTTCCGCGACCTCTGGGCCAATATCCCCGCCTATTTCCGTGCCTTCGTGGATTGGGTGCGGGGCTGGGCGCCCGCAGCGATAGCCGGCGCGGCGCGCCTGCTGCAGGCGGGATGGGACGCGCTGAGCACCTGGTTCGGCACCTTCTGGCGGGAGACGATCCCGGCCTGGTTCACCGCCTTCACGGATTGGGTGGGGGGCTGGGCACCGGGAGCGATCGCCGGCGCGATCAGTGTCATCGAGGGCGCCTGGCTGGTGCTGCGGACCTGGTTCAATACCCTGTGGAACTTCTGGGTCCGAGAGCCCTTCGACGCCTTCGTCACCTGGGTCGATGGCTGGACCAATGGCCTGGCGAGCGCGGCCATCGACCGGATCATCCAGTCCTGGCAGCGTCTGCGGCAGGGCTTCCGTGAGCTGTGGGACGAGATCAAGCGGATCTTCGAGGAGATCTGGGGGCCGATCGAGCGTGCCATGGAGCGTGCCGAGCGCTTCTTCGCGCGGGCGAACGAGGGCGCGCCGCAGTACCAGGCGCCCGCGCAGGCGGAACTCGGCGCCCGTATGAACGCCCGCGGGGCGCAGCGGATCCCCGACGAGGAATGGAACGCGCCCGACGCCGCCGTCGCGCCTACCGCCACCACGCGCGTCGTCGGTGAGATCGTGGTGCGACCGGCGCCCGGCGCCGAGGTCACCGATGCCCGCGCCACCACCGGCCCGGTGACCATCACGCCTGATCGCGGCGCGACGCGGAGCCGCCCCTAATGTCCGGCCTGCTGTCCGGCCTCGGCGCTGTCACCAGCCTGTTCGACGGCCTGTTCGGCGCATCCTTCCGCGGTGTGGACTTCGACATCCCCGACACGAGGCAGGAGGTCGGGCGCCGGGTGCAGCGCTTCTTCTTCCCTGGCCGCGACGACACCGTCCACCAGGATCTCGGCGCCCTCGAGGGGCCGATCGCCATCCGTGGCCTCATCATCGGTGCCGACTATGTCGAGCGTGCCCGCGCCCTCCGCGCCGCCTTCCTCGAGGAGGGGCCTGGCACGCTGGTCCACCCCTGGCTGGGCGAAATCGAGGTGGTGCTGGCGCAGCCGGCCAGCATCACCTTCAGCGACCGCGAGATCCGGCTCGCCCGCTTCGACGCGACCTTCGAGCGCGCCCCGACCACAGCCGGCGGCGGCCTGTTCGACACGCTGGCCGACCTGCTCGACCAGGTGCAGCAGCTCCGCGCCCAGGTGCGGGCCACCATCGGCAGGATCCTCGCGCCCATCCGCCTGACTGTTGCCGTGATCGGCGGCGTGCAGGGCTTCGTCGCATCGGCCGCGAGCACCTGGCGCGGCATCATCACGGCAGGACAGGGCCTCGCCGGTCTCGGCAATGCCCTCGATGCCGGGTTCCGCGGCATGGCAGAGGTCGGCGTCCTCACCGCGGACCGCGACTATGGCGGCGCCGTGTCCGACGTGCTGGAGGCCGTGCCGTCCAAGATCGCCGAGGCCGGCGCGCCGCCCCTGCGGCCGGCGATCGGACCGGCCGCCGGCGCCACCACGCCCGGCATCGTCATCGTGCCCGAGGCCGCCACCACGGCCCTGCTGGATGGTGCCGACGCCCTGGCGGCGATCGCGGCACCGGTGCCCAGCCTCGCCCTGGCTGCCGCCGTCCAGGCGCGGCTGGAGGCCGTCGTGGCCGCCAGCACCATCGACCATGTCTCGCAGCAGGACGCCATCGCCTGGCGCGATCGGCTCGACGCGGCGCTCACCGCCTCGGCCAGCGATGCCGCGGTCCTGGCACGCACCGCGCCGATCGAGGGGCAGGCGCTGTGGTCGGCGGTGGTGGCGGTGCGGGACGCGGTGCTTGCCGACTACAATGACCGCATCGGCCGATTGCCGGCCGTGCGTGTCCTGCCGCCGCGCGCGACCGCCGTGTCGGCGTGGGCGATCGCCCATGACCTGGTTGGCGACGATCCCGCGGCCGTGCGCGCGATGATGGAGGACCTGGTCCGCCGCAACCGGATCCGCCATCCCGCCATCGTGCCTGCCGATCTGCCGCTGGAATACCTGGCGTGATCGCGGGTCGTGTGACGCTCGAGCTCGCCGGCCGCGCCTTCAGGGACTTCGTCAGCATCACCGTCACCCGGTCGCTCGAGGAGATCGCCGGCAGTTTCGACCTCGATCTCTACGACGCCGGCCGTGTCGCCCGGGCGCAGCAGCAGCGCCAGGCGCAGGAGGTCGCCGAGGCAGTGCGCCAGGGTCACGCCTGCACCGTCCGGATCGATGGCGAGCCCGTGCTGATCGGCCATATCGACGAGGCCAAGGTGAGCTGGACCGGCGATGCCATGCGCTTCGGCTTCGCGGGACGCGACCGCACCGGCGACCTGGTGGACGGCGCGGCGGCGCCGGAGGGGCCGGCCGAGTACCGGAACCTCACCCTGACCGAGATCGCGCGACGGATCTGCCAGCCCTATGGCATCACGGTGCGAGCGGACACCGATGTCGGCGCGCCCATTCCGGTCTTCAGCCTGGACGCCTCTGAGACGGCTCTCAGCGCCATCGAAAAGGCCGCGCGGCAGCGGGCGGTGCTGCTGGTGTCGGATGGCATCGGCGGGCTGCTGCTGACCCGGGGCGGGGCCAGCCGCGGGCCGGCGCCGCTGCAGGTGCCGGGCAATGTGCAGCAGGCGACGGCCACCTTCTCGTGGCGGGAACGCTTTCGCGACTACTACGTCAAGGGACAGACGCGCGGCGCCGGCGGGAACCGGGCGACGGACAGCACGGCAAGCGAGCTGACCGCCGCGACGCCGCCGGCCGCCGCCGCGACGCGCCCAGCGGTGCGGGAACGCGCGGGCATCGTCATGACCGGTCGGGCGCGGGACGAGGAGGTGACGCGGCACCGCCCCACAGTGCAGCTCGCCAAGACGCAATCCGGCGGGGCATCGGTGCAGACCCAGGCGGAATGGCGCATGCGGGTCGCGCGGGCGAAGTCCGAGGCGCTGTCCTATCGCGTGCTCGACTGGCGCGCCGGGGATCCGGGCAAGCTCTGGCGGCCGAACGAGCTCGTCGCGGTCACCGATCCCTTCGCAGGGATCTCAGGTGACATGCTGGTCTGCTCGGTCGCCTACAAGCTGGGTGAGGAGGGCGCGGTGACCGAGCTCGAGCTCGTTGGTCCCGAGGCCTACGACCTGGAACCGATCGAGCCCCGCCAGCGTGCCCGGCAGGCGCGGCGCCGAGGCACGGGCAGCGACAGCACCGCGCGCGAGCTGACAGCGGGACCGACACGCCGTGGATCATGAAACCGCCGCCGCCCTGCGCGGCCAGGCCGTGCGCGGCGTCGTCACCGCCATTCGCGATGGGGGACCAGCGCAGACGGTCGACGTCGAGACGCATGAGGGTGTGATGCGTTCGGGCATCGAGGTGCTCCAGCAGTACGGCGTCACCTCCCGCGCGCCGGACGGGGCGATCGTCGTGCTGCTGGCGCTCGGCGGGGATCAGGGCGACCAGGTCGCGCTGCCCGTGGCCTGCCCCAGCGGGCGCATGGCCGGCCTCGCGCCGGGCGAGGTGGCGCTGCACGATGACGCGGGCAACCGCGTCCACCTCAAGGCCGGCGGCGTGCTTGAGATCCGCTGCGCCACATCCCTGCTCGCCGTGGTCGGCGGCACGGAATTCGAAGTCACCGCCGGCGGCGTGCGGATCAAGGGCGACGTCGAGGTCGAGGGGCGGATCCACGCGACGGGGGATATCGTCGCGGGGTCGATCAGCCTGCAGACGCACCGCCATGGTGGCGTGGATCCCGGTGCGGCGCTGACCGACCAGCCGACCTGATCCCCTTGTCCGGGGGCGCGCCCTTTTCGTTTCCAGGTCGGCACCCTGTGGCGCATGCTCGATTTCGCCCTGCGCTTCGATCCGTCGACGGGCACCTGCGATTTCGCGATCGAGGGCGGCGACATCGCCCTGGACGCGACGCCGGCGACGCCGATGCTGATCGCGCTGGGCAGCGACCGCCGCGCCCGTCCCGACGATGCCCTGCCGGATGAGCCGCGCGCGGCGCCCGACACCGTCACCATCCTCGGCCGCCGCCGCGGTTGGCCGGGCGATGCGTTGGATCGCCTGGGCCGCCTGATCGGAAGCCGGCTCTGGCTGCTCGTCCGCGCCAAGCAGACCGAGGATACCCGCCGCCTGGCGATCACCTACGCCGAGGAAGCGCTCGCGTCCCATGGCATCGCGGCCAGTGTCGATGCCTCCTGGATCGGCCGCGACCTGCTCGGCATGCGCGTCGTCGCCGGCGATACGGTGATCGAGCTGCGCCAGGTGGTCGGCCAATGACCTGGCCCCTCCCGACCCCGGAGGACATCGCCGCCCGCGCGGCCGCGGTGATCGAGGCACAGTTCCCTGGCATCGACGCCCGGACGTCTACCTCGGCCGCAGGCGTGCTCGCGCGCGCTATTGCCATGTCGGTCTATGAGGTCTGGCTCCACCAGCGCCGCCTGGCCGACGAAATGCTGCCCGACACCGCGGCTGATTGGCTGGAGCGCCTGGCCTCCATCTGGGGTGTCCCGCGCAACGCGGCCACGGCGGCGACCGGCCTGGTGCAGTTCAGCGGCGCGGCCGGCCTGGTGGTGCCATCCGGCGTGCAGGCTCGTGGCCCGACCGGCGCCCGGTACACCACCACGGCCGGCGGGCCGATCGCCGGCGACGGCACCCTCATCGTCGCGGCCCGCGCGGACGATACCGGCACGGCCGGCTATGCCGCGGCCGGGACGGTGCTGGACCTGGTCTCGCCGATCGGCGGCCTGACGGCGCAGACCGCCACCGTGCAGGCGCCCGGGCTGACCGGCGGCCGTGCGACGGACAGCGACGAGGTGCTGCGCGCGAGGTTGCTCGCGCAGATCCGCGAGCCGTCGCGGGGCGGCGCAGCGGCCGACTACGACAAGTGGGCGCGAGCGGTCGCGGGCATCGGCTACGTCTCGGTCGAGGCCGGCGGCCTTGGCACGGTGCGCGTCATCGTCGCGCTGGACGGGCCGGCCGCCGCGCAGCCGGGCGATGTCACGAACGTTACCGCGAGCATCGAAGCGGCGCGGCCCGTGACGGCCGCGGTGACCGTCCTCGCCGCGACGCTGTTGCCCGTGGCGCTGACCGTCGCCGTCACGCCGGACACCCAGGCCGTGCGCACTGCCGTGCAGGGCGCCCTCACCATCTTCTTCGCGACCGACGCGCGGATCGGCCAAGCGATCCCGCTCTCGCGGATCTCGGAGGCCATCTCGGCTGCCAGCGGGGAATACAGCCACCGCATCGTGAGCCCGACCAGCACCGTGACGCCCAGCAGCACGCAGCTGCCCGTGCTCGGCACCATCACCTGGAGCAGCTGATGGCACGCGACCCGGAACAGATCCTGCAGGGCCTCCTCGCCGGGCTGCCGACGGGCTGGGCCTGGCCGCACGATCGGCAGAGCGTCGGCGCGAAACTCCTCAACGCGCACGCCACGGAACTCGGGACCATCGAGGCGAGCATGCAGGCGCTCCTCGAGGAAGCGGACCCGCGCACCGCCGACGCGATGCTGGACGATTGGGAGCGCGCCTTCGGCCTGCCGGACGAGTGCGCGTCCATGGACCAGCTCGTCGCCAGCCGCCGCGCCGCCCTGCTGGCCCGTATCGTCGAACGCCGCAGCCCCACGCCCGCGAACCTGATCGCGCTCGCCGCATCCTACGGCGTCGACGCGGCCATCACCGAGCATCGCCCGCACGTCACCGAGAGCAACAGCGAGGACCCCGTCACGGACGAGGATTGGGCCTTCGTGTGGGACATGCTGTCCCCCGAGATCCTGGTGGTCGAGTGCACCACCGAGGACGATACCGAGATGCCGCTCGAAGTCTGGCCGGTCGGGCCGCACGAATGCGCGGTGCGGCGCATGGCCCCCGCGCACACGCTGGTGCGCTTCGGCACCTACAAATCGGACTGGGACTTCACCGGCGGCTTGCCTGCGGGCGCGACCCTGGCGCGCACGCTGCCCGGCACCCGCACCACCTATCGCGGGCAG
>NZ_JAHYBZ010000022.1 GCF_019430885.1 Roseomonas alba
GGCGGGCCGTCCGTGACAGCCCGATCAGCCAGCCAGCCGTTGCCAATCAGCCAACGCACAGCAACATCCCGGGCAGATCAAATCGTCAAACCAGCCTCTCAGCAGGGTTGCCGGAAGTGTCCACATGTCCCCGCGATGATCGCTTCATGACAAAGCATGTCGCGAAGCGGCGGGGCGCGCCGCAATGCTTTGTCATGAAGCAGGCTTTGACCTTCCCATAATAGGAAGCCCGAGGCTTCCCATCATCGGAACAAGGACCACGAGGAGGGTCAGATGCTTCGCTTCAGGATTTCCAACATGAGCTGTGGCGGGTGCGCGAAGGGCGTCACCAAGGTCCTCCGGACCGTTGATCCGGACGCGGAGGTGACGCTCGACCTCGGCACACGCGAGGTCAGCATCCAGGGCGGTTCCGCGGACGCCGAATGGTTCGACCGCGAGCTTCGGTCCGCCGGCTGGAAGTCGGAGCGACTGCAGGGGTGAAGCAGCCCGGCAGCAATGTTTTGTCACGAAGCAACAACACGCATGACGTAGCCTGCTGTTACGCAGCGCAGGATAACCCGAGCAAGGGAATGTCTACGATGTCTCGCTTGAAGTTCACTCTCGCCCTGGCTGCCGCGCTGACTGCCGGCCTCGGGGCCGGCGTCTGGGCGCAGGGCGCCGACCCGCATGGGCATGACGGCCAGCAGCCGCAGGCGCCGGCGCAGGCGGCGCCGAGCCCCGCACCGCAGACGCGGCCCGGCGCCGGCATGATGATGTCGCCGCAACAGATGCAGGACGCTCACCGGCAGATGATGCAGGGCGGCGGGATGCCCATGGCGCAGATGGCCCCCGGCCAGATGCCGCAGGGGCAGACGCCGATGGGCCAGATGCCGATGGGTCAGATGCCGCAGGGGCAGACGCGCTGAGGCCCCCTGGTTGCGCGGGCCGGGGACCCGGCCCGCGCCTTGGCACAACGGAAAGGGGATGATGACCATGAGCAGCACTGAGCATGGCCCTCTGGCCGATACGATGTGGCCGATCAGCACCTTGGTCCCTTGGTTCGGCGCCGCAGAAGCGGCCGAGCCGGCCAACCGTCACCCTGCCGTGTCCGTCGCCCTGCGCCGCCTGCAGCAGGAGCAGCAAGGCGCGATCGAGGCGCAATTCGCGATGGTGCGCAGCGCGTTGGAGCATGCAAGCCAGGCGGCAAGCCGCCTTGCGACTGCGCATGATCCGGGAGACGCCATTGTGGCCCAGGTCGGATTCGGCCTGGCGCTGACCGAACTGGCGGCAGCACCGGTGCGGGCCTGGCTCGAAGTGATCCCGAAGCTGCACGAGTGCTGCATGGCGATGGCAAATGACCCGCCGGCGCCGAGCTTCGCTGCGCGGGGGCCGGCTGACCCGACAGCCAGCGACGCGCAGCCAGCGCGCACGCGACCCCGAAAGGAGGCCGCGCCGTCGCCCGACCCGGGGTGATTGGCGGGCCCGGCGGCGGGCGGTCCGCCGTCGCCTCACGTTACCGGAGATACGGACATCATGTCTGACCATGCACACCATCACGCCGGGCCGTCGCCGGAGCAGGGCTTTTGGCGCAGCCGAACGGGCAGCGTGTTCATCGGCTTCGGCGTCATCGCGGCGGCTTATCTGCTCTTCGAGCACACCGCGCACGTCTTCCAGTGGCTGCCCTTCGGCATTCTGCTGCTGTGCCCGCTGATGCACTTCTTCATGCACGGCAGCCACGGTGGACATGGTGGCAGCGATGGCCCGCGCCCCGGGGCGCGGTCATGAACGCCATGGAGGGCTACGGCTTCTGGATCCTGGCGGCGGCGAATGCGGCTCTTTTCATTGCCTTCGCCTACAGCTTCGCACGCCCCTTGAATGCGCGGGACTGGCGCAGCTTCGGCGCCTTCTCTGCCTTCATCGTCGCTCTCTTCGCGGAGATGTATGGCTTTCCCCTGACCATCTACCTGCTGTCCGGCTGGCTGCAGGCGCGCTGGCCCGGCGTCAACTGGTTCAGCCACGACGCCGGCCATCTTCCTGAGATGATGCTCGGGCTCGGGCTGAACCCGCATTTCGGTCCGTTCCACCTGCTGAGCACGGTGTTGATCATTGCTGGCTTCTGGCTAGTGGCCGCGGCCTGGCCGGTGCTGTTCCGCGCCGTTCGTGCCGGCCGCCTGGCCACGACCGGTCCGTATGCCAAGCTGCGTCACCCGCAATATGCGGGCTTCATCTTGATCATGACCGGCTTCCTGTTCCAGTGGCCGACCCTCGTCACGCTGCTGATGTATCCCGTGCTGGTCGCAATGTACGTCCGCCTTGCCATCCGCGAGGACCGCGAGGCGGCCGCACGGTTCGGCCAGGAGTATGCCGTCTGGCGGGCGCGGGTACCGGGCTGGTTCCCGCGCCTCGGCCGACCTGCCTCCGGCGCAGCGCCATTGCGCTGAGCCCCTCACAGTTCGACGCCGCAGCCAGCCGAGGATTCTTGGAATGACGAATGGACACGATCACACCCATCACCACCACCACGGCCATGCACCAGCTGTGGCCGGCGCGGCCGTGGCGCCCATGCCTGCCAATGCCCACGCCGGGCATGGCAACGCTGGGCATGGCCACGCCGGGCACGACCATGGCGCCATGGTCGCCGATTTCCGCCGCCGCTTCTGGATCTGCCTGCCGCTGACGCTCGGCGTGGTGCTGCTGTCGCAGCACATCCAGATGCTGGTCGGCCTGTCGGGCATCATCGCCTTCCCCGGTGACCGCCTGGTCGAGGCGGCGCTCGCCAGCGCGGTGTTCTTCTACGGCGGCTGGCCCTTCATCACCGGCCTGTCGAGCGAGGTGCGCCAAGGCAAGCCCGGGATGATGACCCTGGTCAGTCTCGCCATCGTCTCGGCCTACATCTATTCCCTCGCGGTGCTCGCCGGCCTCGCGGGCGAGGTCTTCTTCTGGGAGACCGCGACCCTCATCCTGGTGATGCTGCTCGGGCACTGGCTTGAGGCGAAGTCGGTGCTCGGCGCTTCCGGTGCCTTGCAGGCGCTGGTGCGGCTGATGCCGGCGACCGCCACGCGGCTCGGCGCCGGCGGCGCGCAGGAGGAACTGCCGATCTCCGCCCTGAAGCCCGGTGACCTGGTGCTGGTGCGGCCCGGTGCGAAGGTGCCGACGGATGGCACCGTGACCGAGGGCAGCTCCTCGGTGGACGAGAGCATGCTGACCGGCGAATCGCGCCCGGTGGACAAGACCACGGGCGGCCGCGTCGTTGGCGGCTCGGTGAACGGTGACGGCGCGCTGACCGTGCGGATCGACCGCACCGGCGGCGAGACCTATCTCTCGCAGGTGATCCGGCTCGTCGAGCAGGCGCAGGCGACACGCTCGCGCACGCAGGATCTCGCGAACCGCGCCGCCGGGGTCCTCACCTGGGTGGCCATCGCGGTGGGCGGCGGCACCTTCGCCGTGTGGCTGCTGCTCGGCGCGCCGCTGGCCTTCGCGCTGGAGCGGATGGTGACGGTGATGGTCATCTCCTGTCCGCATGCGCTCGGCCTTGCCGTCCCGCTGGTGGTCGCTGTCAGCACCGAGCTCACGGCGCGCAATGGGCTGCTGATCCGCGACCGCGCCGCCTTCGAGCGCGCCCGCGCGCTGCAGGCGGTGGTCTTCGACAAAACCGGCACGTTGACCGAGGGCCGCTTCGGGGTGGTGTCGGTGGTGCCGCTCGGCGCGGGCCATGACGAAACATCGGTGCTGCGCCTCGCGGCGGGTCTCGAAGCCGCGTCCGAGCACCCCATCGCCAAGGGCATCCTGCGCGGCGCCGCCGACCGCGGCATCGTCGCGCCGCCGGCGATCGAGTTCCGCAACCTGCCCGGCGAGGGCGCCCGCGCCACCATCGAGGGCAGCGAGGTCGAAGTGGTGAGCCCCGGCACGCTGGGCCGCCGTGGCATCGCGGTGACGGATGCGCGCGTGGCGGCGGAACACCAGGCCGGCCGCACCGTGGTGTTCGTCGTGCTGAATGGTGCGGTGGCCGGTGCCGTCGCGCTGGCCGACATCATCCGCCCGGAGAGCCGCGAGGCGGTGCGCCAGCTTCAGGCGCTCGGCCTGCGCTGCATGATGCTGACGGGCGACGCGAAGCCGGTTGCCGAGCAGGTCGGGCGCGAACTCGGCCTCGACGAGGTGCGTGCCGAGGTGCTGCCGCACCAGAAATCGGAGGTTGTGCAGGCCATCCAAGCGAAGGGCCTGACGGTCGCGATGGTTGGCGACGGGGTGAACGACGCGCCGGCGCTGGCGCAATCCGACCTTGGTATCGCTATCGGCGCCGGGACCGACGTCGCGGCCGAGGCGGCGGACATCGTTCTGGTCAGGAACGATCCGCGCGACGTGGTGGCGATCCTGGCCCTGGCCCGCGCGACCTACGCGAAGATGGCGCAGAACCTGGTCTGGGCGACCGGCTACAACGTCATCGCGATTCCGCTCGCCGCCGGCGTGGGGATGCCCTGGGGCATCCTGCTGACGCCGGCCATGGGGGCGGCGCTGATGTCTCTTTCCACAGTGGTGGTGGCGTTCAATGCCCGTCTCTTGGGCCGCCAGGGCGAGCATCGACTGGCCACGCTTCGCCGGGATATAGCGCAGGCCGGCGCGACGGCTCCGGCGGTCGCGGCATGACGCGGGTAGCGGCACATGGATGGCCCATCTCGCACCGCATGGCGCCCTGCGTCCTGGCTCCGCGCCATGCGGGCCTACACGATGCTCCTGGTGCCGGCCATGCTGGTGTGGGAGGTCGCGCAGCTGCCGCTCTATACGCTGTGGCGCGATGCCAGTTCGGGCACGATTGTCTATGCCGTCCTGCATTGCACGCTCGGCGATGCGCTGATCGGCGTGGCCGCACTCGCCTGGGCCCTGCTGCTGGCGGGCGAGGACACCTGGCCGGCGCGAGGCTTCACCCGGGTGCTGAGCGCGACTGTCGCGGTCGGGGTCGCCTACACGCTCTACAGCGAGTGGGTGAACGTCGAGCTTCGGCAGGCCTGGGCCTACACCGAGGCGATGCCGCGGCTGCCCTGGCTCGGCACGGGGCTCGCGCCGCTGCTGCAATGGGTCGTGGTGCCGCCGCTCGCGCTGCTGGCGGCGCGGCGCGCCAATGCGCGCGGACCCGAAGCAAGATGATCGGAACGTCGCGTCATCCAAGGCTCTGGAAGCGCGAGCTCCATTCCGGAGCACGCCGGCGCGAATGGCAAGGAGGAGAGATACCATGTCTGCACGCATGACTCACGGAGCCGCCGTGGCGGCGGCGCTTCTGCTCGCATGGCCAGCAATGGCTCAGCAGGCCCCTGCGGCGGATCCGCATCACCCTGGCGGCGCCGCCGCGACGGCAGCCCCCGGCGCGGCGCAGCCCGCCCCCGCGGCATCGGCCCCGGCGGCACCCGCGCCGGGTGGTGGCATGGGGATGATGGGAATGATGGGTGGCCAAGGCGGCATGCCGATGATGATGGGCGGAGACGATCGCCGGCCCGGCATGGGGATGGGCATGATGCGGCGCCACGGCCCCTACGGCACGCCGATGAACGTCATCATCAACGTCGGCCCCGACATCCATGTGGACGTGGAAGATCAGGATGGTCGGCGCGGCATGGGGCGTCCCGGCATGGGTGGCGGCGGAATGCCCGGCATGATGGGCGGCGGGATGCCCATGCGAGGCATGCCGGGCGGTGCCTCCCAAGGGATGGGAATGGGTGAGCAGCTGCATGACCTGCTCGCCGAGCGGGCGGAGGGCGGCCTCGCCTTCCTGCGCGCGGAACTGCGCATCCGCGCCGACCAGGAAGCAGCGTGGAACGCGTTCGCTGCCAAGATCCGCGAGGCAGCGACCCGCTTCCGCGAGGCGCGCGGCAGAATTCCGGCCATCGCGCCGGGCGCCGGCCTGGAGCAGCATCTCGCCGCCCAGGAGGCTCGGCTCACCGCCGAACTCGAGCGCGCCCGCGCCTGCCGCGAGGCTGCCGCCACGCTGATGCCCGCGCTCGACGAAGGGCAGCGGCGCACCGTCGAGGCGCTCGCCTGGCTCATCCTGCCCGGCAGCCCCGGACCGATGGCGCGCGGCATGGCGGGGCCGGCGCGGTAGCGCCTTGGCGTGCCGGCAGGCGCGTGCCTTGCGCCGCGCAGCCTGCCGGCATGCATCAGGGCTCCTGAGGACGACGCCCGGTGGATGATGCGACACAGCCCCCCGCTGCTGCTTCCGGATGTCACGGATGCCTGGGGCTACAGCCGCGGCCCGGTCGAAAAGACCGGTCAGGTCAGCGCACGCCTTAATATCAAGTTGCAGCGCACAACTATGCATATGCAACCGGATTCCGCAGCGATCTATGAGGAAAACGCATGTCCGACAAGACAATCACGTCCGTACCGAAGCCCGCGGCATTGCCGGAGCCTCCGCAAACGCGGCCCATCGGGGGGCGCGGGAAAGCCCAGGATACGCTTCCCGGCACACAGTCCCGCGCCGGCGGGACGGTGAAGGCGCTACGCACGGGCGTCGACGGAGCACCCCGTTCCCGGGCACCTGGATCGAATTACGCCAACTCCGCGCTTGAGTACGCCGTGGATCTTTGGCAGCGCGGCGTTCTCTACGCGGACGTCATGCGCGAGCGCGGCAACCAGTACCTGGAGCATCTCGCTCAGGTGGCGCCGCATGTGCTGAGCTTCGCACACGAGCCCGTCATGTCCGGGCACGAGCTCGAGCGCCCCGTCAATTACGGCATGGTACGCATCATCCCTCCCGAGGGCATCGAGATCGACCCGCACAAGCGGCCCTTCGTCGTCGTCGACCCGCGGGCCGGGCACGGGCCGGGGATCGGGGGCTTCAAGGCCGACAGCGAGATCGGCGTCGCCCTCCGCGCCGGCCATCCGTGCTATTTCGTCGGCTTCCTGCCGGATCCGGTGCCGGGCCAGACCGTCGAGGACGTGATGCGCGCCGAGGCGGCCTTCCTCGAGCGGGTCATCGCCCTGCATCCGGACAGCGAGGGCAAGCCGGTCGTGATCGGCAACTGCCAGGCGGGCTGGCAGATCCTCATGACCGCCGCCATGCGTCCCGAGCTGTTCGGGCCGATCATCGTCGCGGGGGCTCCGCTGTCCTACTGGGCGGGCTGGCCGGGCAAGAACCCGATGCGCTACGCCGGCGGACTGCTCGGCGGCAGCTGGCTGACGGCCCTGACCAGCGATCTCGGCGCGGGCCGGTTCGACGGAGCCTGGCTGGTCCAGAACTTCGAGAACCTCAATCCGGCCAACACGCTCTGGACCAAGCAGTACGACCTCTTCTCGAAGATCGATACCGAACGCGAGCGGTACCTCGGCTTCGAGCGATACTGGGGTGGCCACGTCTTCCTGAACGACATCGAGATGCAGTACCTCGTCGACAACCTGTTCGTCGGGAACCGGCTGTCGAGCGCCGAATTGATCACGTCGGACGGCATCCGCATCGACCTCCGCAACATACGCTCCCCGATCCTGGTCTTCTGCTCGAAGGGCGACAACATCACGCCGCCCCCGCAGGCGCTCGGCTGGATCACCGACCTCTACCGCGACGACGACGAGGTGCGGGCGCACGACCAGACCATCATCTACGCCGTCCACGACAGCATCGGCCATCTGGGCATCTTCGTCTCGGGGAGCGTCGGCCGGAAGGAACATCAGGAGTTCGCGACCAACATCGAACTCCTCGATCTCCTGCCGTCCGGCATCTACGAGGCCGAGCTCCACGACAAGGGGCCGGAGACGCTCAATCCGGAACTGGCGTTCGGCGACTACGTGCTGTCTCTGGAGAAGCGCCGACTGGATGACATCCGGGAGATCGTGCAGCCGGACACTGAGAGCGACCGGCGCTTCGCCGCGGCCGCGCGCATCTCGGAGATCAATCTCAGCCTCTATCGGAGCTTCGTCCAGCCCTGGGTCCGGGCCGCGGTCACGCCGCAATCGGCGCTGTGGCTGCAGCGGATGCATTCGCTGCGCCTCTCCTATGACCTGGTTTCAGACCGCAATCCATGGATGGGCTGGATTGCGCAGCAGGCGCAGACGCAGCGGGAGAACCGGCAGCCGGTTTCGGCCGACAATCCCTTTCTGCAAGCACAGGGGATGATGTCCCGCGCCATCGAGGGGACGCTCGATCAATGGCGTATTTGGCGGGACAACGCCTACGAGCAGACGTTCAATGCCATCTACGGATCGCCCTGGGTGCAGGCCTGGGCGGGGATGAACGCGAGGGACGTCACGGAGCCCCGCCAGCATCCGGGCACCACCCCGGAGCACCAGGCGTTCGTGGCCGCGGAAATCGAGCGCCTGCGCGCCGACATTGCCGAGGGGGGCCTGATCGAGGCAGGTATCCGCGCAACCTACTACGTCGGCAGTCTGCGCGGCTCGATCGACGAGCGCGGCTTCAATCTCATCCAGACACTTTGCAAGCACTGCCTGGGCGAGAGCGACCTGTCGCCGGCGGAACTCAGGCAGATGATCCGCAAGCAGGCCAATCTCGTGAGGCTCGACCCCAAGGGAGCTATTGCCGCGTTGCCCGAACTGCTCGCGCGCGCCCACGCGCACGGGATCGAGTTGTGGGGACCCGCGATCGAGCGTCTCCTGGCCGCCGGGGGGGCGCTGGATGACGCGGCGCAAGAACGCCTGCGCGAGGTCAAGGCCGTGTTCGACGCCGCCGCGCACCGGACGGACGGGGCGGCTCGACACGGGCTTGGCGCGGCTGAAGCGGCCGTGCCGTCGAGGCAGAAGGACATCCGGTAAGCTTCATGAACGCTGGGCTCTGACGAAGCGCAGCGTATTCACCTCGGCGTCGGAGTACACGCGATAGCCCCCCCTCCGCCCGGCCCGCCCTCGGGATCACGCCGATGGCCTCGTGGTACCGGAGCATCCTGGCCGGTCGCGGCCCTGCTGCAACCCGGAGGCCTGCGCGGCCTGCCCGATGTTCATGTCGGTCTCCGTTGGGACAGTCGGACCCTGACGGTCGCCCGGGATGTAGGGCTTCCTATTGTGGGATGGTCAAGCGCGGCATGATTGGTCCGCTACGGAAGTCGCCGCTTCGTCGCCGTCACCGAAAGCGTCGCCAGACCCAAATCGAAGGTCGCCGTCGGCGAGATGTTGCGCGCCATGACGCGCACGGTGTTGTTGGACCATGCGGTGGCGTCGAGTTCGACGAAGCGCGTCGACGATGCCAGCGCGGCCTGGGCAAGGTCGCCCTGCCGCGCGCCAGCCACAGTGACGTCGAGCAGGCTGGTCGCCCCCGGCGCCAGGCTGGGCAGGTCCCACGATACCTCCACCGCGAACTCCCGCTGCCCGACCGGCAGGGCGGGCGTGCCGCAGAGCAGCGCCGGCGCCGCCTCGGGCAAACCGTAGAGCCGCAGCGCCTCAACCTCGATCTGCCCGTCGAAGCCGACGATGCCGATCTGCGCAAAGGCGACGCCGGGCCCGAGCCGCACCGTCATGCGCTTGTTCAGCGAGGCATCGGCCATGGCAGCACCGCCGGTCCAGGCCTTGGACGGGACATTCCACAGCAGGGTGGTGATCGAGGCCAGCGCGTCGCCGGCGAGATTCTCCCGGACATTCATCGCCGCATCGAAGCAGCGCACGAAGACCCGCCCGCCATCGGCGCCGCCGACCAGCCAGTGGGCCAGGGCGAACTCCTTCGCCTGGGAGCAGTCCACCGCGAAGGCCAATCCCCGCTGCGCCTCGAGCAGCAGCCCGCGGGCGGTCGGCGTGATGTCGTCCAGACCATTGAAGGACAGTCCGGCGAGGGTGGCGGCGCTGGTGGTCGAGGTGGCGACCACCGCCAGGCCCTCGACGCCGATCTCGGTGGCGCTGTGGCGGAAGGCCCTGGCCCGGACGTTCGGCACCGACCCCAGCAGCCGCAGGTGCCGCGACGCCGGCGCGCGATGCCGGTTGAGCACGGTGTTGCCACAGCGGGTGGCGGTCGCG
>NZ_JAHYBZ010000023.1 GCF_019430885.1 Roseomonas alba
CTGCAATCCATCAGCATGAGGAAAACCGCCTGATGCAACGCGTCACACGGGCTACCGCCGCAGCGACGTTGCCGGTGCCGCCGGCCTCGCCGGGCACCCCGGGATATTTCGCGCGCCCCAACACCGTTGCCGGCGTGCAGGCCACTGTGCCTGGCTACGAATGGTACAACGGGGTCCAGGAAGCGATCTGCCAGGCCTTCCAGGACAGCGGCATCGCGCCCGATGCGGTGGACCATACCCAGCTCCGCAAGCACATCCGGCGGCTGGCGGGCGGCAACGTCCGGGTGGTGACGGGCAATACGACGCTCACCCCCGACGATGCCGGCCTGGTGCTCGTCAATGCCGGCGGTCCAACGACGATCACGCTCCCGTCTGCAGCGGCGGCCAACGGTCGGCCGCTGCTGTTTACCTTCGTCCGGATCGACGCCCTGGCCGCCCTGGTCCTCGTGGCGCGGGCGGGGTCGGATACGGTCGAGGGCGGCAACAATGTCCCCTTACCCACCGTCGGGCGCATGGCGATCGTCGGTGACGGCTCTGCGACCTGGCGCGTGAGCGGCGAAACGGCGTGGGGCCGGTCGATCGGCAACAACGGGTATATCCGACTGCCGGGTGGGCTGATCCAGCAATGGGGGAATGCGACGCTGCCGGCGTCGGGCACCAACGCCTCATCCGTGAGCGTCACCCTGCCGATGGCATTCCCAACCGCGATCGTCAGCGCCGTTGTCAGTGCGCGCGGCACGGCCCGCCCTGGCGGGTGGCTGCCAGCCACCGGTGTCCTGGCCGCATCCACAACATCGATCACGATCACGGGCGACGTCCTGGCCGATGCCGGCGGACAGGAGTTTTCCCAAACGTGCCCGGTGTGGTGGCAGGCCCTTGGCTACTGAGAGGAGCTCCACCGTGATCTTGGCGCATATCGACGATAGCGGGGCCGCCCTTGGCTTCTACGATCCGGCGCTGCACGCCGTGATCCCTGAGGGCGCGATCGAGATTTCCGAGGAAATCTGGGCGGCGTGGATTGCCGACACTGCGGGGCAGCGGTGGGATGCCGTCGCGGGGGGGCTGGTGCCCTACACCCCGCCCGCCGTGCAGCCGGTTCCGGTCGTGCCGAGATCCATCTCCCGTCGGCAGTTGCTGCTCGCGCTGCATGGGGCGGGGCTGATCACCGATGCCGAGGCGCTGGCCGCCGCGACCTCTGGCGCGGTGCCGGCGCAGGTCGATGCGGTGTTCGGAGCGCTGCCGCCCACCGACGCTCTGTCCGCGCGTATCACCTGGGCGACGATGTCGGTCGCGGAGCGCGCGCACCCCCTGATCGGCATGCTGATCACGGCGGAGCTCGCCACGGCCGAGGAGGTCGATGCCCTGTTCATCGACGGCGCGACCCGTTGAGCGCCGTCATCCTCTCGATCGGCGTCGCGCCGACCGCCGCGCCGTCCGGCCCGATATCCGAGGGGCAGACGGTCACGGTCGTCATCTCGGCCGAGGACGCGCGGGATCATGGGGCGGTTGCCGTCACCGGCCTGCGGCTTGCCGTCCGCGCACCGCAGTCGCCCTTTCCGACCATCTACGCCCAGGCGCAGATGACCGAGGTCGCGACGGGCCGGTGGCAGATCGACCTGGTGCTCGACACGCCGGGCCGCTGGCGCCTGCGCGCGGAATGCGATGGGCCTCGGCCGGCGGCCCGCGAGATCCTGGTCCAGGCCAATGCCAGCGGCGTGCTGACCACCACGCCGCAGGGCGCCCTGCTGGTGTCGCCCGAGGGCGAGGTGATCGCGACGCCGGACGCGCGCGCGGTGACCGCGCAGCGCATCGACCGGATGCGCGAATTCACGGCGGCAGAGCTGTCCGGCCTGCGTCTGGTCGGCGCGCGCAACGCCGAGGGCGGCCAGGTATCCTACGACACGCTGCGCCAGGATGTGTCGAGCACCGCTGCCAGCGCCGGCGCCTCGGCCGCGGAGACACTGTCCTGGGATCGAATCTCCCTGCGCGCATGGATGGAGGCGCGGGGCTACGTTTGGGGCAGCGGCGCCGACGCTGCGCCGCTCATCAACGCGCTGCTGGCGCAGACGGTCCAGGGCGGGCCGATGTCCGGGAAAGTCATCGTCTGCTCGCCCGGTTTGCTGCCCGTCTATTCCACGCTGCGCCTGCCCAACTACGCCCGCAATGTCGCATTCGTCGGCGACGGCAATTTCCGGATCGAGAAGCGGTTCACCGGCGCGCTGATCGACAATCAGGCGAGCGGCAACGCCTTCATCACCAACGCCAACGGTGAGCGGCCGAAAGGCATTTGGCTCGCCGATTTCGAGATGGGCGCGCCCTACACGCCCGACCCCAGCCTGCCGAATTTCTCGCTCACCCAGGACGACTACGGCGGAAACACCATCAATTTCGCCGCCGATGACGTCTACATGGACGACATGAGGTTCTGGGGTCTCGCCGGCGACGCGCGCTTCATGGGGCCGCGCGGGGCGAATTGGGTCTGCAACCGCCTCGATATCCGCTACGGCAACAACGAGGTCGGCCAGGGTGGAATCCGCATCGTATGGGCGGATGGAAATATGGAGTTCAACGATTGTGCCCTGTGGACGGGGGACGATGGTTGCCAGCCGGTGCTGATCCCGCTGGGGCGCTCCATCACCGGAACCATCCTGTTCAACAACTGCCGCGCGTTTTCGTCGCGCGCGCACGGTGCCTGCGTCTATGCCGGCGAGCGCTACGACGACTATGTCGCGAGGCAGTCGAGCTTCATCCATGACGTGATCTATCGCGGCTGCACGTTTCAGGGCTGCGGGCGCAACGCATACATCGTCACGCGCGGGACCACTGGCTACATCGGTCGCGTCTGGTTCGATGGATGCACCTTCCGATCGCCATCCCCCACGTCGATGTATTCGGGGACGACGGAGACGAGCAGTGCGGGGTTTGGAGCGATCCGGGTCGAGATCGAGCGCCATCGCGGTCAGCCCGATTTCGGCGGCCTTGGCAAGTTGCTGGTCACCAACTGCACGTTCGACGACCCATCGCGAGCCGGCATCGACTACGTCTATCGCGACGGTCGCGGGCTGGCGCTGCTGAATGGCGCGCCCAACCAGAACGGCGTTGTCAGCTACTATTCCGGGCAGCCGAACACCACGCCATGGCAGAGCGTGACCGTCGCGCCCGACATCCTGACGCTGCCGCTGGCCGGCGAGTGCCTGATCGAGAACACCGATTTCGCAGAGCCCAGCAACTGGCGCCCGCAGGGCCTGGAGAGCGACGGCGTCACGCCGCGAATTGCCGGCAACCGAGCGCTGGCCAAGAGCGTATCTGGCGTCAATGCGATCGACCTCCGCAGCGCCGAACCTAGCCTGTTCAATGACGGCATTCGGCGTCCGAATTCCGGCGCTCAACTGCTGTTTATCCCGCAGGGTGTGCCAACCGGCCCCGTGACTGTCCGCATGTCGGATCGGGACACCTGGCGTCCTGTGATGCTTGCGGACGGCGTGACGCAAGCGGGCGCGGGGTCGTTCACGCCCAACGCCAGTGGATTTGTCGGTATTCAGTCCGACCCGATCCTGGGGGAGGGATCGGAGGGCGATTGGACGCTGATGACGCCAGAGGCCGTTACCGCGGCGCTCACCCCTGCATTTGCGGATGGTCCGCTACTCGATCTGTCCGTGTTCCAGCGTGTCACCATTCGCGGTGGCCACCGTCGCACCGCGCCGGGCCAGAATGCGATTGTGCTGTCCAACGGCGTGATCACGGGCGTTCCCACCGCCGGCATCGCCGGCCGGCACGTGATCGACGGCGGCATTGATGAGGGACTGCACGCCAGCCCGCTCTATGGCGAGGGGCCGGCGGCCCCAGGATACACTCCAGCCTGGGCGGCGGACACCGTGCCCAACAGCGTGCGGGGCGTGTGGGCCAGCCCCTACGTGTCGTCGTTGCTGGTCACGGGCGGGCACAGGGTCGTGCCGCGGGTCGCGACGCCGGATGCCTCCTGCACGCCCTATTGGGCCGATGCACCGGCCGTGGGCTTGGTTCGCGGGGTGCAGCCCCTGCTGCTGCAAAACGCGCAGTTCGACGCATTCCCGGGCGCGCACACCTATGCCAACAGCAACTGGACGTTCGGAGCCGGCTGTCAGTATCCCGCGGGCTGGACCGCTCAGGCGGCTGACAATCGCGCGCAGACCTTCACGGCGGCACACGTCGTCGGCAACACGCTGACCTGGGATATCACTAAAGCCCTGCTGCGGCAGGGCGGCGCCGATGCCATCACGCTCAGCACCCTGATGCCTTCGGCCACGCCGAGCAGCGCCATGCAGGTGACGATCGCCGCAGTCAACACGGGCGTGGTCACCCTGGCCGCAGGCGGCAACCTAACCGGGCTGCTCAACGGCAATCCGATCGTCCTGTTGCAGGGCAACAGCGCGACCTTCGAGTGGGACCCGGTCAGTGCGGTATTCCGGCTCGTCTCGGCGTCGGTGCCCTATTCCTCGCTCGGCATCCAGGCGTTCGGGTTCGGCGGCGTCACCGCCGGGGCTCTGACGTGGGACAGCACCAAGCAAATGCTGCGGCAGACGGGCACGGTGGCGTTCACGCTGCACACCCTGACGCCGACCAATCTGCCGTATCAGCCCACGCCAGTGCTGCCGCGTCGCGTGACGCTGGTCAACGCCAACACGGGCGTCGTCACCCTCACGGGCGCGGGCAATATCACGGGCATTCCCGGCGCCGGCCTGGCTCTCGCCAACGGGCAGAGTGCCGAGCTGGAGTGGGACCCGACAAGCAGCCTGTGGCGCCTGCTGAGCCGGTCGCCGATCAGCGACGATCCGGCGGTCAACAGCCGTGTGCAGTCGTTCGCGGCTGCGGACATCACCGCCAACGCGCTGGCCTGGGATGCGACCAAGACGCTGCTGCGGCAGACGGGATCGACCAACGCGACCCTGACCACGCTCACGCCGTCTGTCGCGCCGGCAGCCACCACGCGCGTGGTGATCGCCAATGTCGGCGCGGGCACCCTGAGCCTGTCCGGCGCGGGCAATATCGCCGGCATCGCCCAGGGCGGCCTGGTGCTGGGGCAAAATGAGAGTGCCGAGCTGGAATGGGACCCGACCAGCGCCGTGTGGCGCTACCTGGCGGTCCCTGGCCAGACGCTCCGCGGCACGGTCCAGGATTTCAACGATGGCGGCGTTGTTGCGGGCGCCCTCGCCTGGAACGGCGTATCCACCGTGCTCCGGGACACGGGGGCCAACGCGGTCACGCTCAGCAGTCTGACGATGCCGTTCTCGCCGACCTCTCCGCGTCGTCTCACTCTGACCGTGCAGCATGCGGTGGGCCGCATCGCCCTGATGGCCGGCGGCAATATCGCCGGATTTCCGCCGGGCGGCGCGCTCATCATCCGCCCCGAGCAGTCCGTTGACCTGATCTGGGACCCGACCAGCGCCGTGTGGCGCCTGGAGGGCTCGCCGATCGCGGTGTTGCGGCATCCGGGCTACAAGTCCACCTACTACCACCCGCTCTATCAGGGAGCGGTCAAGGATCTGGTGGTGGCTGCGGCGGACACGCTCTATCTGCTGCCCTGCGAACTGGATCGGCCCGTCACGATTGAGCAGTTGCTGCTGTATGTCTCGGCCGCCGGCGCCAGCGGCGCGGCCGCGAAACTGGCGGTGTGGCAACACCCCGCGACCAACAACCCCACGCCGCTCGGCCTGCCCGCCGTGGCGTTCAATGATGGGCTGGATATGGGGACCTCCGGCATCAAGTTGGCGCCGGTGACCCCCACCCTGCTGCTGCCGGGCATCATCTGGCTGGGCGCGGTGTTCTCGTCGCCAGGCGTGCTTCCGACCGTGCGAAGCGCGTCGGGCGACACGTTGCGGCTCGCGTCGATGCTCGGCGCCGGCGCCACAGCCTACCTGTTCCCGGCGACTGCTTCGGCCCAGATGACGGGATATTCGACGCCGCTCGCCTACGCGACCGACATCGCGACCGTCAGCCTGCCCGTCGCGGCGTGGACGCCCGTGATGAGCGTCGGCGGTCCGCCGGCGCTGGTGGCCAAGGTTGTGTGACACCGCCCGGCAGGGCGGGAGCTGGGCCGCGCCAACGGCCCAAGCCGCGAGGAGAGAGCCTCGCACGGATCATCCGCCCCGCCCGCGCCGGCCGGCGCCAAGGGGATAGACTGTGCGAGGTTGCCTTGGAGTTACCGTCTGATCTGATCCCGGCCCGCCCGGCGGCGCCGGTGGCCCCCTGGATCGGGGGCAAGCGCCGCCTGGCCGCGCGCATCATTGAGCGCCTGGCCGCCATCCCCCATACCACCTATGTCGAGCCGTTCGTCGGGCAGGGCGGCGTGTTC
>NZ_JAHYBZ010000024.1 GCF_019430885.1 Roseomonas alba
TTTGTGGGGTTGAGCGGGCGCTGGTGGAGGATGGTGAGTTGGCGATCGGCTTGTTGGGTGACCTTGCCGGTGTGCTGCGCGGCGATCTGGCGGGCATTGTGTCGCTGGCTTCAAACGCAAAGCCCGCCGCGGTTGCCCGTGGCGGGTTGCAAATGGTGTTGGATGCGGGGACAGGATTTGAACCTGTGACCTTCAGGTTATGAGCCTGACGAGCTACCGGGCTGCTCCACCCCGCGTTGGGTAGGTGAGGTTCGTATCAGAGGATCCGGCCTGGTGGCCCGGCGGCGACCGACTCTCCCGCGTCTTAAGACGCAGTACCATGGGCGCTGGGGTGTTTCACGGCCGTGTTCGGGATGGGAACGGGTGTATCAACCCCGCGATGACCACCGGGCCACCGGGCCGGATCCTCGGATGAAGTGGTGTGATGATCGGTTGTGTGTGGTGCGTGGATTGGCGCTGTGCGCGGTGGATGCTTGCGCATCCGCGCGGTGGTGTAGGGGTAAGGAGTTCTATCGGGTGATTAGGACCGCTCGGCTGCACTCCTTACGGAGCTTCCACCTGCGGCCTATCGACGTGGTGGTCTACCACGGCCCTTAGGGAGACCTCGTCTTGAGGCTGGTTTCCCGCTTAGATGCCTTCAGCGGTTATCCATTCCGCACTTGGCTACCCGGCGGTGCCGCTGGCGCGACAACCGGTGCACCAGAGGTGCGTCCTTCCCGGTCCTCTCGTACTAGGGAAAGATCCTCTCAAGTCTCCAACACCCACGGCAGATAGGGACCGAACTGTCTCACGACGTTCTAAACCCAGCTCACGTACCGCTTTAATCGGCGAACAGCCGAACCCTTGGGACCTGCTCCAGCCCCGGGATGCGATGAGCCGACATCGAGGTGCCAAACCTCCCCGTCGATGTGGACTCTTGGGGGAGATCAGCCTGTTATCCCTAGAGTACCTTTTATCCGTTGAGCGATGGCCCTTCCATGCGGGACCACCGGATCACTAAGGCCGACTTTCGTCCCTGCTCGTGCTGTCGCACTCGCAGTCAGGCGGGCTTGTGCCTTTGCACTCAACAGCCGATGTCCGACCGGCTTGAGCCCACCATCGCGCGCCTCCGTTACCTTTTGGGAGGCGACCGCCCCAGTCAAACTGCCCACCAGGCAGGGTCCCGACCCCGGGTGACGGGGTTCGGTTAGACGCCAGAAAGGCGCAGGGTGGTATTTCAAGGTTGGCTCCACCAAGGCTGGCGCCCCGGCTTCAAAGCCTCCCACCTATCCTACACAGCCCCTTCCTGGCGCCACTGCCAAGCTGCAGTAAAGGTTCATAGGGTCTTTCCGTCTGACCGCGGGTACCCCGCATCTTCACGGGGAATTCAATTTCACTGAGCCCATACCGGAGACAGTGGGGAGGTCGTTACGCCATTCGTGCAGGTCGGAACTTACCCGACAAGGAATTTCGCTACCTTAGGACCGTTATAGTTACGGCCGCCGTTTACCGGGGCTTCAGTTCGGAGCTTGCACTCCTCCCTTTAACCTTCCGGCACCGGGCAGGCGTCAGACCCTATACGTCATCTCTCGATTTCGCAGAGCCCTGTGTTTTTACTAAACAGTCGCCACCCCCTGGTCTGTGCCACCCGCCCATGGTTGCCCACAGACGGGTCCCGCTTATCGCTAACTTACGCGGGCAATTTGCCTAGTTCCTTCGGTATGGTTCTCTCAAGCGCCTTGGAATACTCATCCAGTCCACCTGTGTCGGTTTCGGGTACGGTCCATATGCCAGAGCTATTTCCCGGACCAATCCAACTGCCACCCCAATCCGATAAGGAATGACAGAATTTCATGGCCGTCACTTCTGGCGGGCCCAGGAATATTCACCTGGTTCCCATCGGCTACGGCTTTCGCCCTCGCCTTAGGGGCCGGCTCACCCTGCGCGGATTAACCTTGCGCAGGAACCCTTGGACTTTCGGCGACAGAGTTTCTCACTCTGTTTGTCGTTACTCATGTCCGCATTCGCACTTCCGATACCTCCACGGCCCGTCACCGGTACCGCTTCGCAGGCCTACGGAACGCTCCGCTACCGCGTGCATTGCTGCACACCCACAGCTTCGGCAGATGGCTTGAGCCCCGGTACATTTTCGCCGCAAGACAGCTTGTTTAGACCAGTGAGCTATTACGCTTTCTTTAAAGGATGGCTGCTTCTAAGCCAACCTCCTGGTTGTTTTGGCCGTCTCACATGCTTTCCCACTTAGCCATCATTTGGGGGCCTTAGCTGGTGGTCTGGGCTGTTTCCCTCTCGACAATGGACCTTAGCACCCACTGTCTGTCTGCCCGCCTGCACTCATCGGCATTCGGAGTTCGGTAGGGTTTGGTAGGGCTTTGGGCCCCCCTAGCCCTTCCGGTGCTCTACCTCCGATGGTGATCGACGGACGATCTACCTCAATAGATTTCGCGGAGAACCAGCTATTTCCTGGTTTGATTGGCCTTTCACCCCTAACCACAGATCATCCCCGACTTTTTCAACAGGCGTGGGTTCGGTCCTCCAGTGGGTGTTACCCCACCTTCAACCTGTCCATGGCTAGATCACCAGGTTTCGGGTCTCATGCCGGCAACTATGCGCCCTATTCAGACTCGCTTTCGCTGCGCCTACACCTCTCGGCTTAAGCTTGCTGCCAACACGAACTCGCGGACCCATTATACAAAAGGTACGCCGTCACTCTTACGAGCTCCGACTGCTTGTAAGCATCCGGTTTCAGGTCTCTTTCACTCCCCTCGTCGGGGTGCTTTTCACCTTTCCCTCACGGTACTTGTGCACTATCGGTCGCCAAGGAGTATTTAGGCTTGGAGGATGGTCCCCCCATGTTCAGACAGGGTTTCACGTGCCCCGCCCTACTCAAGGATCTTTGCGAACACTACGCCTACGGGGCTATCACCCACTATGGCC
The DNA here is from genome assembly GCF_019430885.1 of Roseomonas alba. GTDB lineage: Bacteria > Pseudomonadota > Alphaproteobacteria > Acetobacterales > Acetobacteraceae > Neoroseomonas > Neoroseomonas alba. The sequence goes on from NZ_JAHYBZ010000024.1 coordinate 2,935, forward strand.
GGCCTTTCCAGACCGTTCGACTTCTTTCGCAAAGACCACTGGCCTGCTCCGCGTTCGCTCGCCACTACTAGCGGAATCTCTGTTGATGTCTTTTCCTCCGGGTACTGAGATGTTTCAGTTCCCCGGGTTTGCCTCCCGCACCTATGAATTCAGTACGGGATACCCCAAAGGGGTGGGTTTCCCCATTCGGACATCCGCGGATCAACGATCGCTCGCATCTCCCCGCGGCTTTTCGCAGCGTGCCACGTCCTTCATCGCCTCTTGGCGCCAAGGCATCCACCGAATGCCCTTCTCTCACTCCTTACTCTCACCACCGCCCGCGCACAGGGCCAAACCACGCCCCGCTGCGTCAGAATTGGACGGCAGCGCCGCAGCATCACCAGGGACGCGGTCTAGTCTTGCCCCGGTCGATGTGCGTCACTCACACACACAACTGATCATCTTCACCATGTAAAAGAACATGCCGCTCCGCAGACCACCCGGCTCCCTCTTGAGGATCCCGGACCGCCAGCGCGGAACGAAACAGGTTTTGGAAGCATCGCCACGCCTCTCGGCGCGACTAGCCAGGCCTTCTATCAAACCGTCACCGCCAGCGAGAAACCGCGCCGCGATGCAGTGCATCGCGGGTCGCTTCTCTCTGCCTCCGGCGAATTTCCTTTCGCCGCAATCCGCGTCGAAAGGAAATGGAGACGGTCGGATTCGAACCGACGACCCCCTGCTTGCAAAGCAGGTGCTCTCCCACTGAGCTACGCCCCCGCGGGAGAGGATGCCAACAGCTCCACCCAAGCCGGTCAACAGCAACACTTGCGCGTCACCACACCGTCACTCAGGGGAACCAAATTTTTGCGCAGCAAAAATCTGGTGGGCCAGGGAGGACTTGAACCTCCGACCCCACGCTTATCAAGCGTGTGCTCTAACCAACTGAGCTACTGGCCCCGCACCTGCGGGGTCGCCCAATCCAGGGAAGGATGCGCGGTCGGCGCCCGCCGTGACTTGCGCCACGACCAGGCACGCCGGCAAGGCCGGTCATTCCAGAACAGTCAGGACCCTCGGTGAGAGGCTGCCCAATCCGCCAGTTCCATCCGGAACCAACCAGATCAGGCTCGTGCAGAGTTCGGTAGTCTATGAAAGGTGTCACCCAAGAACCCCGAAGGATCCATCAGGCAGACATCCTTGAAAGGAGGTGATCCAGCCGCAGGTTCCCCTACGGCTACCTTGTTACGACTTCACCCCAGTCGCTGACCCTACCGTGGTCGGCGGCCTCCTTGCGGTTAGCCAACCGGCTTAGGGTAGAACCAACTCCCATGGTGTGACGGGCGGTGTGTACAAGGCCCGGGAACGTATTCACCGCGCCATGCTGATGCGCGATTACTAGCGATTCCACCTTCACGCAGCCGAGTTGCAGGCTGCGATCTGAACTGAGACGACTTTTTGGGATCGGCTCTGCCTCGCGACATGGCTTCCCATTGTCATCGCCATTGTAGCACGTGTGTAGCCCAGCCCATAAGGGCCATGAGGACTTGACGTCATCCCCACCTTCCTCCGGCTTGTCACCGGCAGTTCCTTTAGAGTGCCCACCCAAACATGCTGGCAACTAAAGGCGAGGGTTGCGCTCGTTGCGGGACTTAACCCAACATCTCACGACACGAGCTGACGACAGCCATGCAGCACCTGTGCGTCCGGCCTATTGCTAGGAAAGTCCATCTCTGGACCGGTCCGAACCATGTCAAGGGCTGGTAAGGTTCTGCGCGTTGCTTCGAATTAAACCACATGCTCCACCGCTTGTGCGGGCCCCCGTCAATTCCTTTGAGTTTCAACCTTGCGGCCGTACTCCCCAGGCGGTGTGCTTACCGCGTTAGCTACGACACTGAGACTCTAGGAGCCCCAACATCCAGCACACATCGTTTACGGCGTGGACTACCAGGGTATCTAATCCTGTTTGCTCCCCACGCTGTCGCGCCTCAGCGTCAGTACCGAGCCAGGTGGTCGCCTTCGCCACCGGTGTTCTTCCCAATATCTACGAATTTCACCTCTACACTGGGAATTCCACCACCCTCTCTCGGCCTCAAGCTCAACAGTATCAAGCGCAGTCCCCAGGTTAAGCCCAGGAATTTCACGCCTGACTGGTCGAGCCGCCTACGCGCCCTTTACGCCCAGTAATTCCGAGCAACGCTAGCCCCCTTCGTATTACCGCGGCTGCTGGCACGAAGTTAGCCGGGGCTTCTTCTACAGGTACCGTCATCATCGTCCCTGTCGAAAGTGCTTTACGATCCGAAGACCTTCTTCACACACGCGGCATTGCTGGATCAGGGTTGCCCCCATTGTCCAATATTCCCCACTGCTGCCTCCCGTAGGAGTCTGGGCCGTGTCTCAGTCCCAGTGTGACTGATCATCCTCTCAGACCAGCTACCGATCGCAGGCTTGGTAGGCCATTACCCCACCAACTACCTAATCGGACGCAGGCTGCTCCAAAGGCGCATTACTGCTTTGTCCCTCAGGACATATGCGGTATTAGCCCCAGTTTCCCGGGGTTGTCCCCCACCTCTGGACACATTCCTACGCGTTACTCACCCGTCCGCCGCTGCCATTGCTGACCGCGCGACTTGCATGTGTTAAGCATGCCGCCAGCGTTCGCTCTGAGCCAGGATCAAACTCTCAGGTTCATTCACCAACCAGATCCCAAAAGACCCAGCCAGCTCACGAACAACCCTGCACTCACTCTACTCACCGACAATCCCAACCATCCCAAAGAACAACCAGACACCAAGCCTAAACCACCCAAGACATCAGCCCCTTCCGAGACCAACACCCGGGCGCCGACCGCGCATCCCACCCCAGCCACCCAACCAGGCACCCAAGCCCAGCCAGATCACCAAAGGCACAATCCACAGCCTCCTCAGCCCAGCACCCAGCCATCCACATCCAAGGGACAGCCAAGAACCAATCTACTTCCAAAACCCGATGCAATTTTAAAAGA
>NZ_JAHYBZ010000025.1 GCF_019430885.1 Roseomonas alba
GCGCTCGACCGGCTCGCGCCCTTCCCGGCGCGGGTCACCGCCTGGTCGCTCGCCGCCGAGGGGGGTGTCGACCTCACCCTGGAGGAGGAGGACGCCGCGGTGTGGGACTGGAACCCGGCGGTCGACGAGCGCGCCACGGGGAGCAATCCCGCCGTGGTGCTGCCGAACCCGGGCGTCATCGCAGCACCCGCCAGCATCGCGGTGGAGACGCCGCAGACGACGGCCTTTGCCGTCCTGGCCGTGTCCTGGGCCGCGGTCGGCTCCTCCCACCTCGCCGGCTACCAGGTGGAGTTCCTGCCGGCCTCCGTCGCCGCCTGGCAGGGCTATGGCGGCTCCCTCGGCGCCACGGCGGCCGCCATCCCCACCGCCGAGCCGACCGGCTTCCGGGTGCGCGCCGTGGCGCGCAGCAGCGCGGTGTCGGGCTGGCGGCAGGCGCTGGTCCCGGCCGCGGTGGCGGCCCCCACGGCGACGGGGATTGCCGGTGGCATCCGCCTCTCCGGGGGCTTTCCGCCCGATGCCGTCCGCCTGCAGGTATTCGAGGCCACCACGAACAGCCTCGCGGCGGCGGTCAAGCTGCCCACCGAGCCCACCAGCCTCTTCTGGGACCGCACCGCCCTCAGCGCCGGCGACACCCGCTGGTACTGGCTGCGCGCCGTCTCGGCCGACGGCAACGTCTCCGCCCTCGCCGGGCCGGTGACAGCGACTGCGCTGTAGGGAACTCCACCATGCCCGCCCGCATCGACGATCTGCTGGTGCTCGACACCGCGGTCAGCAAGACCGATCTGGCCAAGTACCTGCGCGACCGCGAGACCGTGCTGCCCTCCGACTTCGGCGGCCTCGGCGACGGCGTTGCCGACAACCGCAGCGCCATCCAGGCGGCCTTCGATCGCGCCGCGGCGGACCAGAAGTTCGCGGTGATCCCGCCCGGCACTTGGAACGTCTCCGCCGGGGTCACCCTCGGCGGGGGCGCGCGCGGGCTGATCATGCACGGGGTGCTCCGCTACACCGGTACCGCCGCGGCCACGGTGTTGACGCTCGGCGATGGCGGCACCGTCCGCAACGGCGAGAAGCACTATGCCGGGCTGCAGGTGATCCGGCAGAGCCAGTCCGACTGGCTCGACGAGGCCGACATCGGCATCCTGGTGCGCAACATCGACGCCTCGGTGGTCGAGCTGCGCTTAGTCTCGGGCTTCACCATCGGCATGCGCACGCTGGGCGATGGGCGCGGCGTCGAGGACAGCACCTTCCACCTCGGCCGCATCCTCAACAACCGCATCGGCCTCGACATCCACTGCGCCACCGCGACCGCCTGGAATACCTCCATCCGCTATTATGGCGGCCATTTCGCCGTCGCGACCGGGATCAACCCCAGCCTGGATCGCTTCGGGATCCGGCTGTCGAACGCGCCCGGCGCCTATTCCAACCACAACCGGCATGTCTTCGACGCGCCGAACTTTGAGCTGCGCCAGCTCGATCCCAACGTCGCCATCCCCTTCCTCAACGAGACCAGCGGGTCGGCGATCATCGGCCGCGCGCTGCGCATGGAGGCCTGCTCGCCGATCGTCGCGCGGCACACCGCCGCGGCGCAGGATTGCGAGTACGAGGTCGCCTGGTCCAACACCTACCAGGTCGGCATCGACTACACCGCGACCGCCACCCGCTGTGGCAACACCGTGCTCAACCGGCATCGCGCGCCGGCGTCGCGGCACCTGCGGCTGCTGGGGTCGGTGCCGAACGTCCGGGCCAGGGCCTTCCGCCACAGCGCCAC
>NZ_JAHYBZ010000026.1 GCF_019430885.1 Roseomonas alba
GACAGCATGATCGTCTTGCCGGCGCCGGTCGGGGCGACGCCGAGGGTGTTGCCGTGCTCACCGAGCGCACGCAGGCTGCGCTCGACGAAGAGCTTCTGGCGGGGGCGGAGCATCATGCTGGTGCGGCCCTGCCTCAGCGCGCCCAGGTGGGGCGCGGATCAGAGGAGGCGGCGGGCTGCTGCGGAGGCGGCGGGAAGGCCCCCTGGTGCATGGCCGGTGGCGTGCTGGGCGGCTGCGGCGATGCGAGACCCTGCGGCGGTCCGGCGTAGGCCGCCGAGGCCGCGTAGCCGCCGGGCGCAGTGTGTTGCCCGATCGCCTGGGCATAGCCCCGGTGATCGGGCGTCACCGCGCCGCGGATCTCGTTCTTGGCCTCGCCGTTGGTGTCGGTGCCGTGATCAATGCGGGCGATGAATTCCAGCCCATCGAGATCCGCGAAGCCGCCGATGCGGCGCGCCGCTTGCGCCTGGGGCGAGACGTCCTTGTCGGAAATGCCGCGCGCCGAGTTCAGCATGCTGCGCACGAAGCTGCGGCCCATGTTGCCCCAGTCCGGCCCCTTCGGGCTGTAGAGGCCGATCAGCGTGAAGATCTTGCGCTTGGCGTAGGGTCCCTCCAGGACCGTGAACTCGCCGTTGAGGTAGACGGCGCCGGTGCTGCCGCGCGTCGCGAAACCGCCGGTCCAACCCTGGCTCGGATCGTCGAAACCGCCCGGGCGGATCGTGAGGCGGACCTTCGCCAGCGTCCCCTTGGGGATCAGGTTCGGGTTGGACTGGGCGTCGTTGTAGTCGTTCCAGGAAGCCATAAGGGATCTCCTCGGATCAGGCGGTCGGGGCGTTGGCAGGCGCGGGCAGCGCAGGCGTCGGCGCCGGCAGCGCCAGGCGCTCAGCGATCGGACGGGCGGGGCCGCGGATCTTCGCGAAGAGCCGACCGAGATGCGGCTCCTCGATCATGTCGAGCCGGCCGCTGCGGTCCTTTGCGGGGTATCCCCAAGGATTGAGCGTCTGGCACACGAGTGCGCGGCGGAGCTGGCCGTCATCGCCCTTGATGGCGGCGAGTGTCAGCACCTCGTCGACGATGCCGGGCAGTTCGAGGCCGGTCTTGCTGCCGTCGATCTGCGGCACGAAGAGCTTGCGATTGAAGTCGTCAACCTTCTCGTCGAGGATGCCCACGAAGATCACGTTCTTGCCGCGCGTGTGCTGCAACTGGGTCAGCCACGCGATCATCTCGCGGCCATGCAGCCCATAGGCGCCGCGCAGATCAGGCTTGCCGGTGCGTTCGGCGAAGGCTTCGGGCTGACCGCGGCACCATTGCAGGCAGAGACGGCCGGCCACGGTGATGCTGTCGATGAACAGCGTCTCGTAGCGATCGAGCGAGGAGGGATCGCCGAAC
>NZ_JAHYBZ010000027.1 GCF_019430885.1 Roseomonas alba
TGGACACTTCCGGCAACCCTGCTGAGAGGCTGGTTTGACGATTTGATCTGCCCGGGATGTTGCTGTGCGTTGGCTGATTGGCAACGGCTGGCTGGCTGATCGGGCTGTCACGGACGGCCCGCCGGCGGTTTGCCTCACGCCGTTGCGCGCTGCCTGTCGAGCCAGCACCATCGCTTCATGTTGTAGCCCATGTTGGCGAGCGTGATCGCCGCATGTGCCCGCGCCAGGCCAATGGTGCGGATCACCAGCCCCATCACCCCCTTCTGGTACGCGAAGGGATGTTCCACATGCGCCCGCACCGCCGATTTCGTCGCGTTGCCACGCGCGAAGTGTTTGGCCATGGGCCGCCCTGCCGGCTTGCGCCGATGGATGCGGCTGACGCGGCCGATCCCCTGCAGATACTGCTCGTTCTGAGCCGAGCGGTACGCCGTGTCGGCCCACACCTCGGAGGCGGTGTTGTTCGGGTCGATCAGCCCCTCGCGCAGCCGCGCCCCGTCATGGGCAGCCGCGTCCGTGGTCCTGGCGCGCCGGATCACGCCATGGCGGCGGTCGATCGAGATGTGCGACTTGTAGCCATAGGCGGGGATCGCGATGTCGATCTGCGGCTTGCCGTCAGGGCCGGGCTTGGCCTTGGAGAACTTCACCGTCCAGCGCGCGTCGGTGTCCTTCTGGCGCGCCTTGGCCGGCTTGTCGGGCCAGATCGCCGCGGCCTTCTCGCCGGCCCTGATGCGCGCCTTCTCCTCATCGTTGTTGCGCTGACGCGGGGCGGACACCAGGGTCGCATCCACGATCTGGCCAGCCATGGGCAGGTAGCCCGCTGCGGTGATGGCCTCGTCCAGCCGGGTGAACAGCCTCTCCAGGGCGCCGGTGGCGATCAGCGCCTCGCGGAAGTCCCACAGCGTGTTGGCATCCGGCACCGCTTCGCCGGGGCCGAGCCGGCAGAAGCGCATCCAGCTCAGCCGGTCGGCCACCAGGTATTCCGTCTGTGCCAGCGACAGGCCGTGCAGCGCCTGCAGCACCAGCATGCGGAACTTCAGCACCGGATCGAAGGCAGGACGCCCGCCCTTGCTGCGATCGCGCGGGCCCAGCGTTGCGGTCAGCTCGGCACGGAACAGCTCGAAATCCACCGTCCTGGCGAGCTTCTCCAGCGGGTCACCCTGCGCCGAGAGCTCGCGCAGCCGATCCTGCACATCCCAGAAACCAGGTTGACCTGCCGACATCCGCAGCCTGCTCCATTTCGATCAGCACGAAGCGAATCACGTCAGCCCCAGCGCCGCCAACAGGTTTCCGGAAGCGTCC
>NZ_JAHYBZ010000028.1 GCF_019430885.1 Roseomonas alba
GGCAGCGCCGGAGCAGGCGGTGCCGCGGGGCTCGCCGGCGGCGTCGTGGCCGGGGCCGCGGCACCACCCGGCACGCTGGCCGGCTGCGGGGCCGGCGCGGCGGGCTGGCAGGGCCCGGTCAGTTCGGTGACGGTCACCCCATTCGCCGTCAGGAAGGCGACGAGGGAATCCTCCTTCTGCGCGTAGGAGACCCGTTCCCCCTGCTCGGCGTTGAAGAAGCCGAAGGTGTTCACCCCCACGACACGGCCGCAGCGATCGACCAGCGGCCCGCCCGAATTGCCGCGGCTGATCGCCGCGGTGTGCGGCATGACCGTCAGGCCGGAGGGCAGGTTCTGCACCGCGCTGACCAGCCCGTCCGTGACCGCGAGTTCCGGGATGGCGCGGAGATTGCCGTCCAGCAGCGCCTGGAAATTCGCATCCGTCTGCATGATCGCCTGCGGGAAGCCCGCCGCGATGACGGGATCAAGGCGGCTTGCTACCCGAGTCAGGCCCAATGGCGACAACGCCGGGGCATCGGCCGGCAGGCGCAGCAGGGCAAAGTCCGGCTTGCCCGGCGCGGGGTCCGGCGTCTGCGCCGCCACCTGCACCGCGATCGGCCGTCCAAGCCGCCGGTTCACCACATAGACGCGCTGCGGATCGAGCGGGGCGACCACATGCGCATTGGTCACCACCACCCCGGGGGCGACGACGAAGCCCGTGCCCGTGCCCACCCCCTGCCCGTTCGCGAGCGGCCCCAGCACCAGCACCGTCGCCTGATCCAGCAGCTCGATCAGCGTGCCGGTGAAGGCCTGCTGGCCTTGCGGCGTCGGCGGCAGCGACGACGGCTGCATCGGCGTGATCTGCGGCGGCGTCAGCGGTGATTGGCCGAAGCCCTCGGGCCGGCAGACATCGCCTTGCAGGGCGACGCGCGCCTGGTCGATCTCGCGCTGCAGCGCCTCGTTGGTCTCGCGCTGGCGCCGCACCTGGTCATCGATGCGGGAAGCATCGGCGACATGCGCGACCAGCCGCTGCGCCGCGATGCGCTCCGAAATCAGGTTCCAGCCCAGCCAGAAGCCAAACCCGAGGAAGATCAGCGCCACCAGCACGCCGACCGGCAGCAGCCACCAGTTCCAGGCCGAGGACACCGCGCGCGCCGGCACCATCGCGGCCGCAACCGGAGCAACGGGCGCGACCGGCGGCGGCGCAACGGCGGGCCGCGGCGCGGCGGC
>NZ_JAHYBZ010000003.1 GCF_019430885.1 Roseomonas alba
AGCGGCCCGCTGCCGCCGCGGTCGTCGCGGCAGCAGTCATCCCGGCAGCGGTCGCCGCCATCGCGCAGCCAGCGCCGACGCCGGCCGCCCCCCCCGCCGCCGCCGCGCCCGCTGCCGCGCCGGCCCCGGCAGTCGCGCCGACCCATCAGACGTCCCCCGTGGTCGCCGCGGCCGAAGCCCCGCGCGCCGAGCCGCCTGCCCCTCGCCCTGCCCCCGCCCCGCGCGTCGCGGCCGCCACGCCGCGTCCCGCGCAGCCAGCGGCACCGGCCGTGCAGCCTGCGCTGCATGTCCAGCGCCGCCCGCCGGCCCCGCCGCGGGCGCAGACCGTGGCGGCCAATATCCCGGCCCCGGCGGTCACCTCGTCGCTCGGCATGTCGTCCCTGGGCGGCGCCGCGACCCTCGCGCCGCCGGTGCCGATCGCCCGTGCGGCGGCGGCCTCGCTGCCGCCCGGCATGACGCGCTGAGGCGGCGCGCCGCCGATGAACCACATCCCCCAGCCCGAGAGCTTCCGCCCGCCCGAGCCGGATTCCATGCCGGCCGGCAGCTATGGCCTGCACCGGCCGGTCGCGCCCACCCAGCCTGAGGCCGCGCCGCGCGCCCTGGTGCGCGTGACGCAGCCGGATCTGATGCGGCGAGCGATCCTCGAACGCACGCGCGGGCGGCTGGTCATCGCGGCACTTGGCTTCTCGGCGCTGTTCGGCGCGGTGGCACTCAAGCTCGCCTTCGCCACGGTGCTGAACCCGGCGGATGCGCGGCGGGCCGCCGCCCTGTCGCGCCCGCCCGCCCCGCCGGCCGAGGCCCCCGTCGCCCGCGCCACCATCACCGACCGCAACGGGGAGATCATGGCGGTCTCCCTGCCGCTGACGGCGCTCTACGCCAATCCGCAGCAGATCGAGAATGCGGCCGAGGCCGCTGACCGGCTGCGCACGGTGCTGCCGAACCTCGACCGCGAACGGCTGATCCAGCGCATGTCGGGCGAACGGCAATTCGCCTACATCGCGCGCGCCCTGACGCCGCGGGAAATGGCGCAGGTCAACGCCCTCGGCATCCCCGGCCTGCACTTCGAGGAAGCCGAGCGCCGCTATTTCCCGCAAGGGCGCACCGGCGCCCACATCATCGGCGGCGTCGATGTCGATGGGCACGGCATCGCCGGCGTCGAGCGCCATTTCGACGGCCGCCTGCGCGACGATCCCTCGACGCCGCTGCGGCTGTCGCTCGACATCCGCGTGCAGCTCGCGCTGCGCGACGCCGTGCAGCGCGCCATCACCGAATACAATGGCATCGGTGGCGCCGGCGTGGTGATGGACGCCAATACGGCCGAAGTGCTGTCCATGGTGAGCCTGCCCGACTACGACGCCAACGATGTCGGCGCGGCGACCACCGACCAGCGCTTCAACCGCGTGACCGTCGGCGTCTATGAGCCAGGGTCGACCTTCAAGCTGCTCACCGCGTCGATGGCGCTGGAGAACGGGCTGCAGCCCTGGCAGGGCTACGATGCCTCCCGCCCGATCGTCGTCGGCCGGCATGCGATCCATGACTATCGCGGCAAGGGGCGCTGGCTCGCCCTGCCGGAGATCCTCGCCTATTCCTCCAATCTCGGCGCGGCGCACATGGCCGCCGCGGTGGGGGTCAACCGGCACCGCGAGTTCCTGCGCTCGATGGGCCTCACCTCCCGCCTGCGCATCGAGATCCCGGAGACGGCCCTGCCGCTCGTGCCGCCGCAGCGGAGCTGGCGCGAGCTCAACACCATGACCATCGGCTTCGGCCACGGCATCTCGGTTACGCCGCTGCATGTGGCGACCGCGGTCACCGCCATCGTCAATGGCGGCACCCTGCGCCAGCCCACCATCCTCGCCCAGCCGCCCGGCGCCCAGCGCGACGGCACGCGCGTGATCAGCGAGCGCACCTCTGAGCTGATGCGCCGGCTGATGCGCCTCGTGGTCACTGACGGGTCGGGCCGCGGCGCGGACGTGCCGGGCTACTTCGTCGGCGGCAAGACCGGCACGGCGCAGAAGACCGGTCCGCGCGGCGGCTACCTCGAGAACAAGCGCATCGCCGCCTTCGTCGGCGCCTTCCCGATCTACGCCCCGCGCTACGTCGTCTATGTCATGGTCGACGAGCCAAAGCCCAATGCGCGCAGCCACGGCTTCGCGACGGCAGGCTGGGTGGCGGCGCCGGCCGCCGGTATGGTCATCTCCCGCATCGCGCCGATCCTCGGCATGTTGCCCGAGCAGGCGACGCCCGAGATCACGCGCTCCACCGCCATGCCCATGAACGGCCGCGGCATCCCGGGCTATGTGCCGTTGCAGACCACGCCCGCGGCGAGCCAGGACCGCCCGGCCGCCCGCCCGGCCCGCCCCGCCTCCACCACCACCGTGCCTCGCCCGCCGCAGCGGGAGGCACGCCTTGAAACTCGGTGAGATCATGCGCCGCGCCGGCCTCACCGGACTGGCCGAAGACGCCGCCATCGCAGGGCTGACCGCCGACAGCCGCGCGGTAGGTCCCGGCATGGTCTTCGCCGCCCTGCCCGGCATGCACACCGATGGCCGCGCCTTCATCGCCGACGCGGTGGAACGCGGCGCGGCGGCGGTGATCGCGCCGGACGGCACCGAATGGCCGCCCGGCGTGCCGGTGCGGCCGCTGATCACCTCGGCCGATCCGCGCCGGACCCTGGCGCTGATGGCAGCCGCCTTCCATGGTGCACAGCCGCGCACCGTCGTCGCCGTCACGGGGACCAACGGCAAGACCAGCACGGTCGATTTCCTGCGCCAGATCTGGACCGCCACGGGCACGAGGGCGGCGAGCCTCGGCACGCTCGGCCTGGTGGCGGAAGGCTTCCCGCCCGGACCGTCGCTGACGACGCCCGATCCGGTGTCGCTGCATGCGACACTCGCCGCCCTGGCGCGGGCGGGTTTCGGCGCGGCGGCGATGGAGGCGTCCTCGCACGGGCTCGACCAGCGGCGGCTCGATGGCGTGGTGCTGGCGGCGGCGGGGTTCAGCAACCTGACGCGCGATCACCTCGACTACCATGGCGACATGGCGGGGTATCGTGCCGCCAAGCTGCGCCTGTTCGACACGCTGCTGCCGGTCGGCGCCGCGGCCGCGGCCTGCACCGAGATGGACGGCGAGACCCTCGCCGCCCTGCGCGCCATCGCGGCGCGGCGGCGCCTACAGTTGCTGACCGTGGGCGAGGCCGGCGAGGCGATCCGCCTGGTCGCCGCGCAGCCTCTGCCCGACGGGCTGGCCCTGACGGTCGAGGCCTTCGGCGCGAGATGGGAGATCCACCTGCCCCTGCCCGGCCGCTTCCAGGCGGACAATGCGCTGCTCGCCGCGGCACTCGCGGTCGGCGCCGGGTTGCCGGCGGATCGCGTGCTCGCCGCCCTGCCGGGGCTGCGGGGCGTGCGCGGCCGGATGGAGCGCGCCGTGGTGCTGCCAAGCGGGGCCGCCGTCTATGTCGACTTCGCCCATACGCCGGACGCGCTGGAGCGGTTGCTCGCCGCGCTGCGGCCGCATACGGCGGGGCGGCTGCATGTGCTGTTCGGCGCCGGCGGCGACCGCGACCCGGGCAAGCGCCCGCTGATGGGCGCCGCCGCGGCGGCCGGCGCGGATATGGTCTGGGTGACGGATGACAATCCGCGCAGCGAGGATCCCGCGACCATCCGCGCCGCCGTACTGGCCGGCGCGCCGGGCGCGATCGATGCCGGCGCACGCGAGACGGCGATCGCCGCCGCCCTGTCCGACCTGCGTCCGGGCGATGTGCTTGCCGTCGCCGGCAAAGGCCATGAATCCGGGCAGGAGATCGCCGGGATCAAGCACCCCTTCGACGATGTCGCGGTGGTCCGCCGCCTTGCGGGCGTCGCGCCGTGACGGCCTTGTGGACGGCCGAAGCGCTGCGCGCTGCCACCGGCGGGACGATGACACGCGACTTCGCCGTCCAGGGCGTGTCGATCGACACGCGCAGCCTGCAGCCGGGCGACCTGTTCGTCGCCCTGCGCGATGTGCGCGACGGGCATGACTTCGTTGCCGAGGCGCTGGCCCGGGGCGCCGCCGGCGCGCTGGTGGATCGCGACCCGCCCGGTGTCGCGCCGGGTGCGCCGCTGCTGCGGGTGGCGGACACGCTGGCGGGACTGACTGCGCTGGGCGCCGCCGCCCGGACGCGCAGCGCGGCGCGCTTCATCGCGGTCACGGGGTCGGTCGGCAAGACCAGCACCAAGGAGATGCTGCGCGCAGCGCTCGCAGCCAGCGGGCCGACCCATGCCGCCACCGCGTCATACAACAATCACTGGGGCGTGCCGCTGACGCTCGCGCGCACGCCGCGCGACGCCGCCTTCGCGGTGATCGAGATCGGCATGAACCATCCGGGCGAGATCGCGCCCCTCGCGCGCCTGGCCCGCCCGCACGTCGCGCTGATCACCACGGTCGAGGCCGCGCATATCGGCCATATGGGCAGCCTGGAGGCGATCGCGCGGGAGAAGGGTTCGATCGCAGAAGGGCTGGAGCCGGGCGGCATCGTGATACTGCCTGCCGACACGCCCATGCTGCCGATCCTGCGCGCGGCCGCCGCCGGCGCGCGCATCCTCACCTTCGGCGAGGGCGGCGATGCGCATGCGATCCGCGCCACCGCCGACATCGAAGGCAGCGATATCGAGGCGGATATCGCGGGGACGCGCATCGCGTTCCGCCTCGGAACGCCGGGGTTGCACATGGCGCGCAACGCCATCGCCGCGCTGGCCGCGGTGTCGGCCATCGGCGCCGATGTCGCGGCGGGGGCTGCGCGCCTCGCCGATTTCCGGGCCATGCCGGGCCGCGGCGACCGCCGCCGCATCAGCACGCCCGATGGCGGCACCGCACTGCTGCTCGACGAGGCCTATAACGGCCAGCCGCCCTCGATGCGCGCGGCACTGGCGCTGCTGAAGCTGCTGCCGGGCCGTCGCAAGATCGCGGCGCTCGGCCAGATGGGTGAATTGGGAGATTTTGCGGAGTCGGAACATCGCGCGCTGGCGCCGCATCTGCGCGACGCGGCGGATCTCGTTTTTGCCTGCGCGCCCCTGATGCGGCATACCCTCGCCGCGCTGCCGCCCGCCATGGTGGGCGGCTGGGCGGAAACCTCCTCCGAACTCGCCCCGATCGTCCGCGCCGCGTTGCGCGACGGCGACACCATCCTCGTCAAGGGCAGCCTCGCCACCGGCATGAAGGCCGTGGTGCGCGCGCTGACCGAAAGCCCTGCCGCATGATCTACAATCTCCTCACCCCCTTCTCCGAGGATTTCTTCCTCTTCAACCTCGCGCGCTACCATACCTTCCGTGCGGGCGCGGCGTGCCTGACCGCGCTGCTGATCTGCCTGATCTTCGGCGCGCCGATCATCCGCTGGCTGCGGTCCTTCCAGCGTGGCGGGCAGCCGATCCGCGATGACGGGCCGGAACGCCACCTGATCGAGAAGAAGGGCACGCCGACCATGGGCGGCGTGATGATCCTGACCGCGCTCGTCGTCTCGACGCTGCTCTGGGCCGATCTGCGCTCGGGCTTCGTCTGGGCGGTATTGCTGGTGACGGTGGGCTATGGCGCGATCGGCTTCGCCGATGACTGGCTGAAGGTGACCAAGCGCAACACCAAGGGCGTGTCGGGGCGCGGCAAGCTCTTCGCCCAGGCGGTGATCGGCCTGGTCGCGGCGCTGTGGATCACCGCGCTGATGCCGGGGCCGCTCGCCGACCGGCTGGCCGTGCCGGTGTTCAAGGAATTGCTGATCCCCTTCGGCGTGTTCTTCCCGCTGGTCGGCATGGTCGTGATGATGGGTGCGTCCAACGCGGTGAACCTCACCGACGGGCTGGATGGCCTTGCGATCGTGCCGGTGATGATCGCGGCCGCGGTCTTCGCGCTGATCGCCTATCTCGTCGGCAACCGCGTCTTCGCCGACTACCTGCAATTGAACTACGTGCCGGGCACGGGCGAACTCGCGGTGCTGGCCTCGGCGCTGATCGGCTCGGCGCTCGGCTTCCTGTGGTTCAACGCGCCGCCGGCGGCGGTGTTCATGGGCGATACGGGATCGCTCGCGCTGGGCGGCGCGCTGGGCGGCCTCGCCGTCGCGACGAAGCACGAGATCGTGCTCGCCATCGTCGGTGGGCTCTTCGTGGTCGAGACGGTGTCCGTAATGATCCAGGTCTTCTGGTTCAAGCGCACCGGCAAACGCGTCTTCCTGATGGCGCCGCTGCACCATCATTTCGAGAAGAAGGGCTGGGCCGAGCCAACCATCGTCATCCGCTTCTGGATCATCGCCATGATCCTGGCCCTCGTCGGCCTGAGCACGCTGAAGATCCGATGACTGCACCCCCGCCCCCCTTCACGCCATTCCTGGGCGCCCGCATCGCCGTCGTCGGGCTCGGCCGCGCCGGCCTGCCGGCGGCGCTGCGCCTGGCCGAATGGGGTGCGGAGGTCGAGGCGTGGGACGATGGCGAGACCGCGCGCAAGGCGGCCGAGGAAGCTGGCCTGACCGTGCGCAACCCGGCCGAAGGGAAGTTCCGCGCCGATGCGCTGCTGCTCTCCCCCGGCATTCCGCACATCCTGCCGAAGTCGCACCCCGCGGCGGCGGCAGCGCGCAAGGCGGGGGCGCCGATCCTGTGCGATGCCGAATTCCTCTATCGTGCCGTGCTGGCATCCCATGCCGGGGCACGCTTCGTGGGCGTCACCGGCACCAATGGGAAGTCCACCACCACGGCGCTGATCCACCACATCCTGACCGGCGCGGGACGCCCGGCGCAGGTTGGGGGGAATCTCGGCCCCGCGGCGCTCGGACTCAAGATGTTGGGGTCGGACGGCGTCTATACCCTCGAGATGTCGAGCTACATGTTGGAGCGAATCGCGACGCTGCGCTTCAACGTGGCTGTCATGTTGAACCTCAGCGCCGATCACCTCGACCGCCATGGTGACATGGCAGGCTATGCCGCTGCGAAGGCTCGGATCTTCGCGCGGCAGACGGCCGACGACGTTGCGGTGCTCGGCCAGGACGACGCGATGACGGCCGCGATGGGGCGGGGGCTCAAGCCGCGGATCGTGCCGATTTCGGGCACGACGGCCCAGAAGGGCGGCATCTGGGCCGCGGGGCGCATTCTGCGCGACGAGGCGGGCGTGATCCTCGACCTGAACGACGCGCCGACCCTGCCGGGGAGCCACAATGCGCAGAACGCGGCGGCCGCGTCGGCCGCCTGCTTCGCCCTCGGCGTGGCGCGGGACCAGGTCGCGGCCGGCCTGCGCTCCTATCCCGGACTGCCGCACCGCCAGGAACGCGTCGCCGAGACGGGCGGCGTCCTGTTCGTGAACGACAGCAAGGCGACGAACGCGGACAGCACGGCCCGCGCGCTCGCCTCCTATGACCGCGTCGTGCTCATCGCCGGCGGCACGGCGAAGGAAGGCGGGATCGACTCCCTGGTGCCGCTGTTTCCGCGCATCGCCAAGGCGTTCCTGATCGGGCGCGACGCGCCGATCCTCGCGAAGACGCTCGCCGAGCATGGCGTGGCGCATGAGATCGTCGGCATGCTCGATGCCGCGACGCGCGCGGCCGCCGATGCGGCCTTCGCCGGCGCCGCGCCGGTGGTGCTGCTCTCGCCCGCCTGCGCCTCCTGGGACCAGTTCACCGGCTTCGACGCGCGCGGCGACCGCTTCCGCGACCTTGCCCGCGCCATTGCCGAGGAGCACGCCTGATGGCCTTCTCCCGTGCCGACACCTCCGTCCTGGGCCGCTGGTGGTGGACGGTCGATCGCTGGACGCTGACGGCGCTGCTGGCGCTGATCGGCTTCGGCTACGTGATGATGCTCGCCGCCTCCCCGGCGGTCGCCGAGCGCATCGGCGCCTCCTCGCGGCACATGTTCTTCATCAAGCAGGTCGCCTATCTGATGATGGCGACCGCGCTGATGGTCTCGGTCTCACTGCTGTCCCCGCGCGGCGTGCGGCGCCTCGCGCTGATGGGCTTCGCGGCGGCGCTGCTGCTGACGGCCGCGACACTGGTCATCGGCGTCGAGATCAAGGGCGCGCGGCGCTGGCTGCCGATCCCGGCGCTGTCGCTGCAGCCCTCGGAATTCCTCAAGCCCTGCTTCGCCGTGGTCGCCGCCTGGCTGATCGCGGAAGGCAAGGCGCCGGGATCCCGCGTCTGGGGTGCCACCATCGCCATCGGGCTCTATGGCGTCATCGCCGTGATCCTCAAGGGCCAGCCCGACATCGGCATGCTGATCGTCATCTCGGCGGTGCTCTTCGCGCAGTTCTTCGTCGCCGGGCTGAACCTCTTCCTGGTCGGCGGCATGGCGGGCCTCGGCGTCGTCGCGGCTTTCGGCGCCTACATGATGTTCCCGCATGTGCAGTCGCGCGTGCAGCGCTTCCTCGATCCGACCTCGGGCGATTCCTATCAGGTCAGCGTCGCCATGGAGGCCTTCGCCAATGGTGGGCTGCTCGGCCGCGGCCCGGGCGAGGGCCGGGTGAAGAACGTGCTGCCCGATGCCCATGCCGACTTCGTCTTCGCCGTGGTGGGCGAGGAATTTGGCATGGTCATCTGCCTCGTCATCCTCGCGCTGTTTGCCTTCGTCGTCGTCCGTGGGCTCATGCGCCTGCTCGCGGAGAACGACCTTTTCGTCATGCTCGCCGGCACCGGGCTGCTGACCCAGTTCGGCCTGCAGGCCTTCGTCAACATGGCATCGACCCTGCACCTGATCCCGACCAAGGGCATGACGCTGCCCTTCGTGTCCTATGGCGGCTCCTCGGTGCTCGCCATCGCGATCGGTATGGGCATGCTGCTCGCCCTGACGCGCCGCCGGGTCGGCGCGCGCAGCGGCGAGATCACCGAGGACAGCTCCGTCGCGCCCGATCTGGCGACGGGAGCGGTGCGGTGAGGGGGCCGATGGTGAAGCCCATCGTCATCGCCGCCGGCGGCACCGGCGGGCACCTTTTCCCGGCCGAGGCGCTCGCCGCCGAATTGCTGCGCCGTGGCGAGCGAATCGCACTGATGACCGATGCGCGCTCCTCCGCCTATGACAGCGCCGCCTTCGCCAATGCCGAGCGCTTCGTGCTCTCCGGCGCCGGGCTGTCGGGGCGCGGCATGCGCCGAGCGGCGAAGGGCGCGATGCAGCTCTTGGCCGGTACCGTCCAGGCGCGGCGGCACCTTGGTCAGTTGAACCCCGCTGCGGTGGTGGGTTTCGGCGGCTATGCGTCCTTTCCACCGCTCGCTGCAGCGCGGCTGATGGGCGTGTCGCGCCGACCGGCGATCATACTGCATGAGCAGAACGCGGTGCTCGGCCGGGCCAACCGGCTGATGGCGCGCGCGTCTGACCTGCTTGCCCTGTCCTTCGAAGGCACCACCAACGTCCCGTCCGGCACGCGCACCGAGGTAGTCGGCAATCCGGTGCGCCCGGCCCTCGCTGCGCT
Source organism: Roseomonas alba (assembly GCF_019430885.1). Classification (GTDB taxonomy): domain Bacteria; phylum Pseudomonadota; class Alphaproteobacteria; order Acetobacterales; family Acetobacteraceae; genus Neoroseomonas; species Neoroseomonas alba. The sequence continues at coordinate 9,406 of NZ_JAHYBZ010000003.1, forward strand.
GGCGGACCAACCCTATCCGCCGATCCCCGAGGGCGGCGTGCTGCGCCTGCTCGTCACCGGCGGCAGCCAGGGCGCGCGAATCTTCGCCGATGTCGTGCCGCCCGCCGTGGCCGCGCTGCCGGAAGCCATCCGCGCCCGCCTGCTGGTCACCCAGCAATGCCGCGCCGAGGACCTCGCGCGCACCGAGACGGCCTATCGCAAGGCAGGCGTCGTCGCGAATCTCGCGCCCTTCTTCCCCGACATCGCAGGCCGGCTCGCCACCGCGCATCTGGTGGTCGCGCGCGCCGGGGCCTCGACGGTCGCGGAACTGGCCTGTGCCGGCCGGCCTTCCGTGCTGGTGCCGCTGCCCTCCGCCATCGACGACCACCAGAACGCCAATGCCCGCGCCCTGGCCGAGGCCGACGCCGCCTGGGTCTATCCGCAGCCGGCCTTCACCCCGGCCGCCCTCGCCGAACGCATGACCGCACTCTTCACCGTGCCCGAGCGGCTCGCTTCCGCAGCCGCCGCAGCTTCCGCCCTCGCCCGCCCGCAGGCGGCGCGGGATCTTGCCGACCAGGTGCTGGCTCTGGCCCGCCGCGCGACGATGGGGGCCGCCTGATGCGCGCGCTGCCGCTCAATATCGGACCCATCCATTTCGTCGGCATCGGCGGCATCGGCATGTCCGGCATAGCCGAGGTACTGCACGTCCTGGGCTACCAGGTGCAGGGCAGCGACATCGCGGACAATGCGAATGTCCAGCGCCTGCGCGCCGTCGGCATTCCCGTCGCCGTCGGCCATGACGCGGCGAACCTGGGCGATGCGCAGGTCGTGGTCGTCTCCACCGCCGTGAAGCGCGACAACCCCGAGGTCGCGGCGGCCCGCAAGCGCTTCATCCCCGTGGTCCGCCGCGCCGAGATGCTCGCCGAGCTGATGCGCCTGAAATGGTCCATCGCCATCGGCGGCACGCACGGCAAGACCACCACGACGTCCCTGGTCGCCGCGGTGTTGGAAGCCGCGCGGCTCGACCCCACCGTCATCAATGGCGGCATCGTCAACGCCTATGGCACCAACACCCGCATGGGTGCCGGCGACTGGATGGTCGTCGAGGCCGATGAATCCGACGGCTCCTTCCTGAAACTTCCGGCCGTGGTCGCCGTCGTCACCAACATGGACCCCGAGCACCTCGACCACTGGGGCACCGGTGATGCCATGAAGGAAGGCTACGCCCAGTTCGTCGGCAACATCCCCTTCTACGGCTTCGCCGTGCTCTGCATGGACCACCCCGAGGTCCAGGCGATGATCCCGCGCCTGTCCGATCGCCGGATCGTGACCTATGGCTTCTCCCCCCAGGCCGATGTCCGCGCCGAGCGCGTCATCACCGACCGCATGGGCGCGACCTTCGAGGTGACGATCACCGACCGCGCCACCGGCCGGACGCGCACCATGAAGCCCTTCCGCCTGCCGATGCTGGGCCAGCACAACGTCCAGAACGCGCTCGCCGCCATCGCCATCGGCGTCGAGATGGATGTGGACGAGGCGACCATCCGCACCGCTCTGGCCGGCTTCAAGGGCGTGAAGCGCCGCTTCACCCGCACCGGCGAGGCCGGCGGCATCGCCGTGATCGACGATTACGGCCACCATCCGGTCGAGATCGCCGCCGTGCTGAAGGCTGCCCGGCAGGCCGGCGCGCGCGACGTGATCGCGGTGGTGCAGCCGCACCGCTATTCCCGCCTCGCCACGCTGTTCGAGGATTTCTGCACCTGCATGAACGACGCCGGCACGGTGATCGTGGCGGATGTCTACGCGGCCGGCGAACAGCCGATCGAGGGCGTGGACAAGGACGCGCTGGTCGAAGGGCTGCGCGCCCGCGGGCACCGGTCCGTCGTGCCGCTGCCGGGGCCGGACTCGCTGCCGGAGATGATCCACGCCATCGCGAAGTCCGGCGACTACGTGGTGTGCCTCGGGGCAGGGAACATCACGCAGTGGGCGCATGCACTGCCAGGGCAGTTGCAGGATCTGCAGCAGCGGTCGCGGGGGCGACTGGCCGGGGCGATGAAGTGATGATGGCCGCCGCCGCACTTGGAGAGGGGCGCCGCCCCTCTCCAAACCTCACCCCGCCAAAGGCCGAAAGGCCTTTGGAAACCTCGATTCCGCCCTTGAGGGGACGCATCGCTCATGATGCGCCGGTCGGGCCGCAGACCTGGTTCCGCGTGGGCGGGAATGCCGACACGCTGGTCCGGCCGGCCGATGCGGATGACCTGGTCGCGCTGCTGAAGGGACTGCCGGCAACCACGCCGCTCACCGTCATTGGTGCAGCATCGAACATGATCGTGCGCGACGGCGGGATCACCGGCGTGACCATCCGCCTCGCCCGCGGCTTCGGCGACATCACCGTGGAGGCGGACGGCATCGTCGCCGGCGCGGCGGCACTGGATGTCACCGTCGCGGAAACGGCGGCGCAGCACGCCCTGGGCGGCCTGGAATTCCTCGTCGGCATCCCGGGCACCATCGGCGGCGCCGTCGCCATGAACGCCGGCGCCTATGGCAGCGAGATCAAGGACGTTCTCGACTGGGCGGACATCGCGACCGCGAATGGCGTCATCCGCCTGAGCGCCACCGATCTGCGCTTCGCCTATCGCCGCGCGGAACTGCCGGCGCGCAGCGTCGTTGTCCGCGCGCGCCTCCGCGCCGCGTCGGGCGATGCCGCATCCATCGCCGCCCGGCTGAACGAGATCCGCACCGCGCGCGAAGCCACGCAGCCCGTCCGCGCCCGCACCGGCGGTTCCACCTTCAAGAACCCGCCCGGGGCGAAGAAGGCCTGGGAACTGATCGACGAAGCCGGCTGCCGCGGCCTGACCCGGGGCGCCGCCCAGGTCAGCGAGAAGCACTGCAACTTCCTGCTCAACCTCGGCGGTGCGACCGCGGCGGATATCGAGGCCCTCGGCGAGGAGGTCCGTGCCCGCGTCAAGGCGACCTCGGGTATCGAGCTCGACTGGGAAATTAAGCGCATCGGGAGGCCGGCATGACGCAGAAAGTGGCGGTTCTCTACGGCGGCAAGTCGGCGGAACGGGAGGTCTCCCTCTCCTCCGGGCGCGAATGCATCCTCGCCTTGCGTGAGGCCGGCTTCGAGGTCATCCCGATCGAGGTCACCGAAGATCTCACCGCGGTCATCCATGCCCTGACGCATCCGCGGCCCGACGCAGTCTTCAACGCCCTGCATGGCCGCTATGGCGAGGATGGCTGCATCCAGGGCGTGCTCGACTGGCTCGGCATTCCCTATACGCATTCGGGGCTGCGCGCTTCCGCGCTCGCCATGGACAAGGCGGCCGCCAAGGCCGTGTTCCGCGCGGCCGGCCTGCCTGTCGTGGACCATCGCCTCGTCACCCGCGACGAGCTTGAAGCCGCCGACCCCCTGCCGGTTCCCTATGTGGTGAAGCCGGTGAACGAGGGATCCTCGGTCGGCGTGCACATCGTGCTGAAGGGCAGCAACCAGCGCGCCGAGATCGCTCGCACCTGGCGCTATGGCGACCACGCCATGGTGGAGACCTATGTCCCCGGCCGCGAGCTGACGGTCGGCGTCATGGGCGACCGCGCGCTCGCCGTGACCGACATCCTCGCCGATGCCGGTGCCTTCTACGATTACGAGTCGAAGTATGCGGCGGGCGGATCGCGCCACGTCATTCCGGCGCAGATGCCGGAGGAAGACTACGCCCGCGCCCTCGACATCGCGCTGCGCGCGCACCAGGCGCTGGGCTGCCGCGGCGCCTCCCGCGCCGACCTCCGCTACGACGAGACCGCCGAGGGCAATCGCCGCATCGTCCTGCTGGAGGTGAACACCCAGCCGGGCCTGACGCCGACCTCGCTGCTGCCGGAACAGGCCGCCTATTGCGGCTTCCCCTTCCCCGCGCTGTGCGCCTGGATGGTGAAGGAGGCCCGCCATGGCGCGTGACCCCGTCCGCGCCGCGGCGCGCGAACGGCTCTCCCGCGCCTCCTCCGTGCAGAAGGCGCCGGAGCGGCCGTCCCGCACGCGCATCTGGCTGAAGCGGCGCCGCGCGCTGCTGCGTCCGGCGATCTATGGCGTGGTCGGCCTCGGCGTGCTGGGCGTGGCGTTTCTCGCTGTGCGCGCGGTCGATCCGGCCGGGCGCGTGCGCAGCCTCGCGGAATCCTTCTCCGGTGTCGGCGACGGGCTGGGGCTCGAGGTCCAGCAGGTCATCCTCGAAGGCCGGCGCAACACGCCGACCGACATGATCCGCGCGGCGCTCGGCGTCTCCCGCGGTGACCCGATGCTGGAATTCTCGCCCGAGGCCGCGCGCAGCCGCATCGAGACCATCGCCTGGGTCCAGCACGCCCATGTCGAGCGCCGCCTGCCCGGCACCATCCTGGTGCGCATCGACGAACGCCGCCCCTTTGCCATCTGGCAGAACAACGGCCAGTTCGTGATCATCGACCGCGAGGGCAAGGTCGTCGCCGCCGATGGGCTCGACCAGTTCGGGCCGCTGCCGCTGCTGGTTGGCACCGGCGCGGATACGAGCGGCCCCGCCCTCTATGACCTGCTGCGTGCGCAGCCCGAGGTGAACGAACGCGTCCAGGCCATGGTGCGCATCCATGAGCGGCGCTGGAACCTCCGTCTGCACACGGGGACCGACGTGTTGCTGCCGGAGGGCGCGGAGGCCGCCGCCATCCAGCGCCTCGCGGAGCTGCAGCGCGAGGCGCGCCTGCTCGACCGTCCGCTCGCCGCGATCGACCTGCGCCTGCCGGACCGGCTGGTTCTGCGCCCGACCCGCCAGGCGGAACCGGCCGAACAACCGGCGCAGCAGGCAACAAGGGCACGACGGGGATGAACCAGATGGCTCGCCTGCCCGCCCCCGTCGAGCCCGGCCAGCCGCAGCGCAAGCGTCGTCACGCGCGCAGCGGCACCTTCGGGGTCATCGATATCGGCTCGACCAAGGCGGTGTGCCTGATCGCGCGGATCGAATCCGACGGGTCGCCGCGCGTGCTCGGCTTCGGCTGGCAGCGCGGGCGCGGGGTGAAGGGCGGGTCGATCGTCGATCTGGAGGAAGCGGAACGCGCCATCCGCGCAGCCGTCGGCCAGGCCGAGGAAATGGCCGACACGCGCATCCCCGGCGCCATCGTGAACCTGTCCTGCGGCCAGCCCGATTCGCGCCAGCTCAACATCCAATGGGGCATCGGCGGCCGGGCGGTCACCGAGAACGACCTGCGCGCCATCCTCAACGAAGGCCGCCGCCGCACGGTCGAGGAAGGGCGCGAGACGGTGCATGCCATCCCGCTCGGCTTCACCGTGGATGCGACGCCGGGCGTTGACGATCCGCGCAGCATGATCTGCGACACGCTGGGCGCGCGGCTGCACATGGTCAGTGCCTCCCAGGCCTCGCTGCGCAACCTCGGCGCCTGCCTGATGCGCTGCGACCTGGAGGTCGAGGAGTTGGTCTCCGCCCCCTTCGCCGCCGGCCTCGCCACGCTGGTCGAGGATGAGAAGCAGCTCGGCGCCACGGTCATCGACATGGGCGGCGGCACGACCTCCCTCGCCGTCTTCAGCGAGGGGCACCTGGTCCACACCGCGCAGATCGCGGTGGGCGGCGGGCAGGTTACGAATGATCTCGCCACGGTGCTCTCCACGCCGGTCGCGCATGCCGAACGCATCAAGACGCTGCATGGCAGCGTGCATGGTGGTGCGGACGACGACCGCGAATTCCTCCCCGTCCCGCTGCTCGGCGAGGATGAGCACGCCATCGCCCGCATCCCTCGCGCCATGGTCGTCGGCATCATCAAGCCGCGCATCGAAGAGACCTTCGAGATGGTGCGCGATCGCCTCGATGCGGCGGGACTTGGCAAGGAAGGCGGCACGCGCGTCGTGCTGACCGGCGGCGCGAGCCAGCTCGTCGGCGTGCGCGAACTCGCCGCACGCGTTCTTGATCGCCAGGTGCGCGTCGGTCGTCCGCTCGCCGTGCGCGGCCTCGCCGAGGCCGCGTCGGGCCCGGCCTTCGCCTCGGCAATCGGCCTGCTTCTGTGGGGCGCCGGCGAAGGCCGCCCCGTGCTCGACATCGCACCCGGCCCCGCGCGGGCCGGGGGTGCATTCCGCCGCTTCGTGAACTGGGTGAAGGACCGAGTCTGATGTCGGTACTCGCCACGAATCGAAGCGATCGCGTAGAGACTCTTCAGGAGGCCCGCCCATGACCCTCAACCTGACCGTTCCGACGAACACGCACACGGATTTCAGCCCGCGCATCACGGTCGTCGGTGTCGGCGGCGGTGGCACGAACGCGGTCAACAACATGATCGCGATGGGGCTCGACGGGGTCGAATTCCTCGTCGCCAACACCGACAGCCAGTCGCTGTTCCACTCGCGCGCCGAACGGCGCGTGCAGCTCGGGCCGCATCTGACGCAGGGCCTCGGCGCCGGCGCGAAGCCGGAGATCGGCCGCGCCGCGGCGGAAGAGGCGATGGAAGAGCTCGCGCGCCACATCGAAGGCGTGCACATGATCTTCATCACCGCCGGCATGGGCGGCGGCACCGGCACGGGCGCGGCGCCGGTCATCGCGCGCATGGCGCGCGAGCGCGGCATCCTGACCGTCGGCGTGGTGACCAAGCCCTTCGACTTCGAAGGCCCGAAGCGGAAGAAGTCCGCCGATGCGGGCATCGAGGAACTGCAGTCCTTCGTGGACACGCTGATCGTCATCCCGAACCAGAACCTCTTCCGTCTGGCCAATGAGCGCACGACCTTCCAGGAAGCGTTCAAGATGGCCGACAACGTCCTCTACATGGGCGTGCGCGGCGTGACCGACCTGATGGTCAACCCGGGCATGGTCAATCTCGACTTCGCCGACATCCGCACCGTGATGGCGGAGATGGGCAAGGCCATGATGGGCACCGGCGAGGCCGAGGGCGAGGATCGCGCCCGCAAGGCCGCCGAGGCCGCCATCAACAACCCGCTGCTCGAGGACATCTCGATGGCGGGGGCGAAGGGCGTGCTGATCAACATCACCGGCGGCCTCGACATGACGCTGTTCGAGGTGGACGAGGCGGCCAACCGCATCCGCAAGGAAGTGGACGAGGACGCCAACATCATCTTCGGCACCTCGGTCGACGATGGCATGAACGGGCGGGTGCGCGTCTCGGTCGTCGCCACCGGCATCGACCTGGTGGTGCAGGAAGAAGCGGTGAAGCCGAAGCTCGTCGTCAATGGCGGTGCGCCGGTCGCCGCCGTGGCGACGCAGTCGGTGGGTCCTGCCTCCGCGCCGCGTTCGGCCGCGCCGCCGTCCTTCGTGCGGCCGGTGGTGGCGGCGCCTGCCGTTGCCATGCCGGCGATGCGCCCCGCGGTGGTCGAGGCCGCGCCGGAGCCTGTCTCCTACGAGACGCAGCAGCCGGAACTGTCCGCCGTGCCGGCGATGGAGCAGCCGGCGCCGGTGATGATGAACGCCGCGCCGATGGCTCAGCATGAGGCGATGCCGCAGATGCGCCCGGCCGTGGTCGACGCGCAGCGTGCCCCCGCCGGCGGCGGCTTCCGGAACCTGTTCCAAAAGGCGACCAATCTCGGCAGCATGATGCGCCGCACGCTGCCGGACGCCCCGGCCTCGGTGCCGCAGCACCACGCCGCGCCGACGGTGCGGATGGAGCCTTCGGTCGGTGCGCCGCAGACCGCCGCCCCGGCGCGCCCGGCCCCGCGCCCCGCGCCGCAGCAGCACCAGGATGAGATGGGTCTCGAGATCCCCACCTTCCTGCGTCGCCAGAGCAACTGATCCCGGACGAGGCACCGCCTCGTCCTTCCGAGCTCGCTCAACCGCCGTGTCCGCCAGGGCACGGCGGTTTTTCGTGCGCCGGCGCAACCTTGCTCCGCCGACGGTCGATAACGGCAGAGGCGGACGCGCCCCGGTTGTGTGGTGCGGAAGGCAGCGACGCGGACCTCGCCTTGATTCTGCCCCATTCCGCGTCGCACCATCTGTTTATTTTCAATGGCTTACAACGAAATATAGAGAAACAAGGCTTGAATAGCATCTCGCATCGCACAGTGCTTGTTTGAGACTGGGTGTTAACCCCGACGTGCTCCCGCCCGGTTCGCAAGGATCGTTGCGGAAGACACGACAGGGCGAGGCCTCGGAAAGGCAGCAGGATAGATGGACGGTTTCATCACGGCAGAGACGGGGCGACGCAGGACGCTGAAGGCATCCATTGGATGCGTCGGCGTGGGCCTGCATTCCGGCCGCCGTGCTTCCGTCACCCTGCATCCTGCCGCAGCCGGCACCGGTATCGTCTTCCGCCGCTCCGACCTCGGCATCGAGGTCCCGGCGCTGTTCGACCGCGTGACCGACACCCGGCTCTGCACCGCGATCGGTGAGGGCGAGGGCCGCATCGGCACCATCGAGCATGTCATGGCGGCCCTCGCCGGCACCGGCATCGACGACGCGATCGTCGAGGTCGATGGCCCCGAGGTGCCGATCATGGACGGCTCGGCGACCCCCTTCGTCTTCCTGATCGACTGCACCGGCATCGTCACCACCGCCGCCCCGCGCGAGACGATCGAGGTGCTGCGCCCGGTGCGCGTCGAGGATGCTTCCGGCGCCTTCGCCGAGCTGCTGCCGGCGCGCGAGGCCGCCTTCGACGCCGATCTCGAGATCGATTTCCCGAACACCGCGATCGGCCGCCAGACGATCGGACTGCGCATCACCCCGCGCAGCTTCCGCGAGGCACTGGCCGATGCCCGCACCTTCACCCTCGCCGAGGATGTGGCGCGGCTGCGCTCCGTCGGGCTCGCCCAGGGCGGCAGCTTGGCGAACGCCGTGGTGGTGGATGGGCCGATGATCCTCAACCCGGGCGGGCTGCGCCGCGCGGATGAGTTCGTGCGGCACAAGCTGCTCGACGTGGTGGGCGACCTCGCCCTCGCCGGCGCGCCGCTGCATGCCCGGTTTCGCGGCAGCCGCTCGGGCCATGCGCTGAACAACCGCCTGCTGCGCGCGCTGTTCGCCGACGCTTCCGCTTGGCGTTTCGCCGGTATTCCTGCCTTCGCCGAGGGCGTTTCCGCCTCCCCTCTGCGCGCCGCCGCGGCCCCGGCCGTCGCCTGAGCCTCCCCCCCTGTGCGGGGCGGCTTGGCGGGTTCGCCCCACCGCATGATATAGAGCGGCGCGACTTCATGGCTGCCGAGATGATCCGTCGATTCCTGCCCCTCCTCCTGGTCGTAGTCCTGGCTGCCTGCGGCGAAAGCAATCGCTTCCGCCAGGGCACCGGGGCTGATCCTTCGCTGACCGCCACCACCACGGCGCCCGCGGACGCGGCCGACCAGTCCGCCGAGGCGCTCTACGCTGCCGGCATGCAGGAACTGCGCGCCAATCGCTACCAGCGCGCCGTCGACCTGTTCGACGCGGTGGAACGCGAGCATCCCTATTCCACCTGGGCGACCAACGCCAAGCTGATGGCCGCCTACACGGAATATTACCGGAACCGCTATACCGAGGCGATCGGCGCGCTGGACCGCTTCATCCAGCTCCATCCGGCGCATCGCGACATCGCCTATGCGTATTATCTGCGCGCCCTCGCGCAGTATGAGCAGATCAACGATGCCGAGCGCGACCAGCAGCAGACCATCGTCGCCATGACGGCGCTGCAGGAAGTGGTGAACCGCTTCCCGGACACCGCCTATGCCCGCGATGCGCGCCTCAAGATCGACCTCGCCCGCGACCACCTGGCGGGGCGTGAGATGCATGTCGGCCGCTGGTATCAGCGCCAGGGCCTGACGACAGCCGCGATCGGCCGCTTCCGCCGCGTGGTCGACGAATACCAGACCACCAACCACGTCCCCGAGGCGCTGCACCGCCTGACTGAGATCTACATCTCGCTCGGCCTGACGGATGAGGCGCGGCGCACCGCCTCGGTGCTCGGCCACAACTACCCGGGCAGCCCCTGGTACCAGGATTCCTATGCGTTGCTGGTCGAAGGCGCACCGGGCGCGGGTGACAACCGACCGGGCTTCTTCACCCGCACGCTCAACTGGCTGTTTTAGCGCGGGCGCCGGCGGCACCGTGCTCGCCAGCCTCGCCATCCGCGACGTGGTGCTGATCGAGCGCCTGGACCTCGCCTTCGGTCCGGGCCTCACGGCGCTGACGGGCGAAACCGGCGCGGGCAAGTCCATCCTGCTCGACAGCCTCGGTCTTGCGCTCGGCGGCCGCGCCGAGGCCGGCATGGTCCGCGCCGGCCAGGCGCAGGCCTCGGTCGCCGCGGCCTTCCACCCGCCCGCCCAGCATCCGGCCTTCGACATCCTGCGCGAGCAGGGCATCGAGCCGGAGGAGGACCTCGTCCTGCGCCGCGTCGTGCAGGCCGATGGCCGGTCCCGCGCGTTCGTCAACGATCAGCCCGTGGGTGTGGCGCTGCTGCGCCGCCTGGGGGCGACGCTGGTCGAGGTGCAGGGCCAGCACGACCAGGTCGGCCTTGCCGATCCGGCGAGCCATGCCGGCCTGCTCGATGCCTTCGGGGGGCTGGAGCCGCGCCGCACGGCCACCGCCGGGGCCTGGTCCGCCTGGCGCGCCGCGACGAAGCGCCTGACCGAGGCGCGCGAGGCCATCGCCGCCGCGCAGCGCGAGGAGGAATGGCTCCGCCACGCGGTCGCTGAACTCAAGGACCTTGCACCGGAGGAAGGCGAAGAGGACCGTCTCGCCGCCGAGCGCCAGCGCCTCCAGCAGGGCGAGCGCCGCGCGGAGGCCATCGCCGCCGCCATCGGCGAGTTGACGCCCCGCGACCGCCGCGCCGCGTCCCCATCCCGCGCCCTGCGGGAGGCCGCCCGCGCCCTGGAACGCCTACCCCCGCCCAATGAGGACGCCCAGCCGGCCCTCCAGGCCCTCGCCGCCGCCCAGGACGCGCTGGCCGAGGCGGAATCCGCCCTGACCCGCCTGATGCAGGAAGGCGGGCCCGATCCGCGCCGGCTGGAAGTTGTCGAGGAACGCCTCTTCGCGCTCCGTGCCGCCGCGCGGAAGCACTCCGTCGCGGTAACCGACCTGCCCGCGCTCGCCGCCGATCTCCGCGCCCGGCTGGAAGCCCTCGATGCCGGGTCGGGGCGCGTCGCCGCCCTCGAACGCGACGAGGCCGCGGCGCGCAAAGCGTATCTCGCGGCTGCTGCGGCGCTGACAGAGGCCCGCCGGGAGGCCGCGTCCCGGTTGGAAAAGGCCGTCGCGAAGGAATTGCCGCCACTCAAGCTCGATCGCGCACGGCTGTCGATCGACATCGCGGCGAAGGATGAAGCCGCCTGGGGACCGGACGGGCAGGACCGCATCGCCTTCCTCGTCGCGACCAACCCCGGCCAGACGCCAGGGCAACTCGCCAAGATCGCCTCGGGCGGCGAGCTCTCGCGGTTGATGCTCGCGCTGAAGGTCGTGCTGGCCCGCGGGTCGCCCGTGCCGACCCTGGTCTTCGACGAGGTCGATTCCGGCATCGGCGGCGCCACCGCGGCCGCGGTGGGCGAACGGCTCGCCCGCGTCGCGGAGCGCCTGCAGGTGCTGGTCGTCACCCACTCGCCTCAGGTCGCCGCCCGCGGCGCGGCGCATCTGCGCGTGGCGAAGAAGGTGAAGGGTGAACGCGCCGAAACGCGCGTCGAAACCCTGCCGGACAGCGAGCGGCGGGAAGAACTCGCGCGCATGCTCGCCGGCGAGAAGGTCACGGACGCGGCACGCGCGGCCGCCGAGAGCCTGCTCGCGGATGGGCGCTGACAGCAGAAAGGTCGGGGGAGAGAACTCCCCCGAACCCCCTCCTTTTTCTGACTCTCCGCCCTCGCAGACGGTCGGTGTCAGGCAGGCCGAAGCGCGTGATGCCGTGCCGCTTCATGGCCTGATGAGGGCGCTGAACCGCACCGAAGGGAACCCTGCGGATCTGCTGACCGTCGAGGCGCTGCGACGCGATCTGATCGGCAGCGCCATGGTCGTTGTCGCAGAACGACACGACGGCACGCTGGTCGGCTACGCCACCGGGCATGCGACCTATGAGACCGGGCACGCCGAAAAGGGCGTCTATGTCGGCGATCTCTATGTCGCGCCGGACCATCGGCGACGCGGCATCGCCCGCGCCTTGCTCGCCGCCCTGGCACGTGCTGGACATGCGGCAGGCGCGCGCCATCTCTGGCTGACGGCCCAGGAGACCAACACGGCGGCGCACGCCTTCTATCGGCGCCTCGGCAGCAAGGGTGAACGCGTGATGGCCTTCGCGGTCGTGTCCCAGGACTTCCTGAACCTCGCCGCGGAGACGCCGCGATGACCACCCCGCGCAGCATCGACGTCCAGGCCCTGACCGAGGAGGAAGCCGCCACCGAACTCGCCGCGCTGGCCGCCGAGATCGCGCATCACGACGCGCTCTATCACGGCAAGGATGCGCCGGAGATCAGCGATGCCGACTACGACGCGCTGGTGCTGCGCAACCGCGCCATCGAGGCGCGCTTCCCGGAGCTGATCCGCAGCGACAGCCCGTCCCGCCGCGTCGGCGCCGCGGTGTCCGACGGCTTCGCCAAGTCGCGCCACGGCGAGCCCATGCTCTCGCTGAACAACGTCTTCAGCCCCGAGGAATTCGCCGAATTCTGCGCGTCGATCCGCCGCTTCCTCGGCCTGAAGGCGGAGGAAGCCCTGCCCTTCGTCGCCGAGCCGAAGATCGACGGGCTGTCGATCAACCTGCTCTACGAGAACGGCGCCTTCATCAAGGGCGCGACGCGCGGCGACGGCACGGAAGGCGAGGACGTCACGCAGAACCTGCTGACCATCGCCGAGGTCCCGCGCCGGCTGCACGCACCCTATCCCGCGCGCATCGAGATCCGCGGCGAGATCTTCATGGACAAGGCGGATTTCCTCGCCTTCCGCGCGGCGCAGGAAAAGGCGCTGGAGGAACGCGAGGCCCGCCGCACGCGCGGCGAGAAGCTCGGTGATGCCGTCGTCGTGCCGGCCAATCCGCGCAATGCGGCGGCGGGATCGGTGCGGCAGCTCGACCCGCGCATCACCGCGTCACGCCCGCTGAAACTGTTTGCCTATGCCATGGGCGCGGCGAGCGAGGCACCGGCGGAGACGCATCACGGCTTCCTCGAACGGCTGAAGCATTGGGGCTTCCATGTGAACCCGCTGTCGAAGCGCCTCGCCGACGAGCAGGAAGCGGCCGCCTTCCAGCAGAGCATGGGCGATCAACGGGCCGCGCTGCGCTATGATATCGACGGCGTCGTCTACAAGATCGACCGGCTCGACTGGCAGCGGCGCCTCGGCTTCGTCGGCCGCGCGCCGCGCTGGGCGACCGCCTGGAAGTTCCCGGCCGAACAGGCGACGACGAAGCTGCTCGATATCGAGATCCAGGTCGGCCGCACGGGGGCCCTGACGCCGCGCGCGGTGATGCAGCCCGTCACCGTGGGCGGCGTCGTCGTGCGCCACGCGACGCTGCACAATGAGGACGAGATCGCACGCAAGGATGTGCGGATCGGCGACACCGTTGTCCTTCAGCGCGCCGGGGATGTTATCCCGCAGATCCTCGGCGTGGTGCTGGACAAGCGCCCGGCGGACGCCGTGCCGTTCGACTTCCCCGACCACTGCCCAGTCTGCGGGTCCCACGCCATCCGCGACGGCGAGGACGTGGTCCGCCGCTGTACCGGCGGCCTGACCTGCGATGCGCAGGTGGTCGAACGCCTCAAGCACTTCGCCTCCCGCCGCGCGATGGATATCGAGGGGCTGGGCGAGGAGAACATCCAGAAGCTGTTCGACGAGAAGCTGGTCCACAGCCCCGCCGACATCTTCCGCCTGCACGCGAAGCGCGACGCGATGCTCGCCTGGGAAGGGTGGGGTGAACGCAAGGTGTCCAAGCTGCTCGACGCCATCGAGGCGCGGCGCCACGTCCCGCTGGAACGCTTTATCTTCGCCCTCGGCATCCGCCGCATCGGGGAGCAGAACGCGAAGCTGCTCGCGCGCCACTACCACACGCTGGCCGAGTGGCGGCAGAAGATGATCGACGCGCATGTGATCGGGTCCGAGGCGCGCGAGGAGCTCGGGTCCATCCAGGGCATCGGCCCCGCCATCGCCGACGAACTGATCGAGTTCTTCGCCGAACCCCGCGCCCTCGCTGCCCTGGACGACCTGGCCGCCGAGGCGATGCCCCTCGCGGCCGAGGTCGCGGCGGCCTCCGACAGCCCCTTCGCCGGCAAGACCCTGGTTTTCACAGGCACACTCGAAACCCTGACGCGCGACGAGGCCGAGGCGCAGGCCGAACGCCTCGGGGCGAAGGTCACCAAGTCGGTATCGAAGAAGACCGATTTCGTGATCGTCGGCGCGGATGCCGGCTCCAAGGCCGCCAAGGCCGCGGAACTGGGGATTCGCGTGTTGTCCGAAGCCGAATACCGCGACATGGCAGGTCTGTGACTGGGTTGCCGGTCGCGACCTAGACCCCACCTGCCCCTGACGTCACACGACAGGAGGTCCCCATGGTGGACAAGATCGACCCGAAATTCACCGCCACCGCCAGCGCGACGGGCGGCCGCAACGGCCACACCGCGACCGATGACGGGATCGTCTCGGTCGATCTGTCCGTGCCCAAGGCGATGGGCGGCCCCGGCAAGCCGGACACCGCGACGCCCGAGCATCTCTTCGCCGCCGGCTACGCCGCCTGCTTCGGCGGCGCGGTCGATTTCGTTGGCCGCCAGCACAAGGTGAACGCGGCCAACGCGAAGATCACCGCAGCAGTCTCGATCGGCCCGCGAGAGGGCGGCGGGTTTGGCCTGTCCGTCGTGTTGACGGTGGAGGATCCCTCCGTGCCGCAGGCGACGCTCGAGACGCTGGCCCAGGAAGCGCATGCGAAGATCTGTCCCTACTCCCACGCGACACGGGGGAATGTGGACGTCGCGCTGTCCGTGAAGGGCGGCTGAGCGTTGGAGAGGGGCCCTGCCCCTCTCCAAACCTCTCCCTGCCAAAGGCCACAAGGCCTTTGGAAACCTTGACTTGGTGCCCTGCGCCAATAGTAGGACCAGCGGAGAAGCGGGTTTCGGGCCCGGGGCCCTGGACCCATCGGGTCCCGCAGCGACCATCAACATGCCTGATGCCATGCATCAGACCAATGCGTTGGACGAATGGGCGGAGGCCACGCATCCCATTGCCCATGCCTGTCGATCCGAATCTCCTCGCCGGTTACCTCCTCGCCTGCGTGGTCCTGGTGCTGACACCGGGGCCGGACATGGCCTTCGTGCTGGCACAGACGCTGTCGGGCGGCGCGCGGCGCGGCTGGGCGGCGACGCTCGGGGTCTTCTCAGGGGCCTCGGTGCATATCCTGGCCGCCGCAGCGGGGGTCGCGGCGTTGGTGGCCGCACATCCGGGCCTGTTCACCACACTGCGGATCGCGGGGGCGCTCTATCTGCTGTGGATCGGCGTGCAGGCCATTCGCGCGGCACTGCGGGGCGAAGGCGGGCTGGTCGCGGAGGCCGCCGCGCCTGGCAGCTTCGCCACGGCCTGGCGGCAGGGCTTCCTGACCAATCTGCTGAACCCGAAGGTCGGGCTGTTCTTCCTCGCCTTCGTGCCGCTTTTCGTCGATCCGGGCCGCAGCCCCGCCTGGATGCAGATGCTGATCCTCGGCCCGTTGCTGCCGCTGATCTCGGTGCCGTTCTTCGCGGTCCTGATCGCGGGTGGCTCCCGCATTGCCGCTCGGCTGCGGAAGTCCCGGGTGAGCCGCTGGCTGGACGGGGTGGCGGGAACACTGTTCCTCGGCCTCGGCCTGAGGATGCTGGCCGGCGCGCGCTAGCCGCCGGAGCACTCATTCCCGCGATGTCCCGGCCCTATCCGGGCAGTCACGCCCTTTCCCCCCGCGCCACAGTGCAATTCGAGGTTTCCAAAGGCCTTTCGGCCTTTGGTGGGGTGGTTTGGAGGGGCAATGCCCCTCCAATTCCTTTCAGCACTCCCCTCCGCCCAGCGCGTCGAGCCCCGCCCGCAGCACCGCCACCGGATCCCGTCCCGGCCCGCGGCTGACGCTCGCGATATGGCTGCCCGGCAGCACGACGTGCCGCGCCCCGGGGATCAGCGCGCTGTCCACAGGCACCAGCCCGTCATTGGGGCCGTAGCCGCGCTTTTCCATCCATTGCGCGGCGGCGAGGTGCAGCCTCTCCCGCCCGTGGGCCTGGCCTTCGCTGAGTTCCGTCGCCAGGCAGGCGACCGGCAGGGCGGCGAGCAGCCGGGCGATCGGCGCCTCGGCCGCGGCCATCCAGGTGCGACGGGCGCCGGTGGTGAGGTCGCGCACACCTTCCCCCGACCCGATGCGCAGCAGCCGGGCGAGGCCGCCCGCCGCGGCCTCCAGCGGCTTCGCTCCGATGACGAGATCAGCGATCGGGCTGCCGAAGAAGGGCGACTGCATGGCGAGGAAGCCCAGGCAGCGCGCCTGCGCCGCGGGGTCGAGCAGGGCCGCCAGAGCCTCCAGCCCGCCCTTGCTGTGGGCGATCACCAACGCGGGTTCCGCGTCGTCGAGGATCACGGCGCGCAGGCGCGCGGCATTGGCCGAAATGGCCTCCGCGGTGCGCAGATTGACGACGCAGGGCTTGGCGCCCTCGCTCGACAGCCACTCGGCCAGGGGGTGCATGTATTCCAGCCCAAAGGGGCGAAAGGCGGCCACCACCTCACCCATCAGCCCATAGACGAGCAGGACGCGGCGGCCCCGCAGGGTGATGGCCTCGGGTCGTATGGCCGGAGAGTCGCCGACACCAGGATTCTGCATGCCGATGGTGGCGGCTCCTCGCTGATCGCAGCGTTCTGATTCGCCGCGCTGTCACTATTTCGACGCGGCGCGAAACCGGCAAACGGCCCACCGCAATTCGCTATTGCGAATCATTCTTAATAACTCTAGCTTCTGGCCACGCCGTCGGGAGAACCCCTTCCCGCGCCCGTAAGACAAAGGAGAGCCACGTGTCCAACCGGTCCTGGGCCGTCGCCATGCGCCGGGCCCCGTGCGACGAGCCGTGCCGGAGTGCCCCAGCATGATCGCCGAAGCCGAACTCGCCCCCGCATCCGACCAGCCGGTGCCGGTGGTCAACAGCGCCGACCTCCTGGGCTCCGCGCGGGAGATCACGATCCTCCATGGCACCGAGGCCTACCGCCTGCGGCTGACCCGCCACGGCAAGCTCATCCTGACGAAATAGCGGTTCCCCCCCGGACGACCGCCTCATCGCCAGCCAGCACGCCCGAAGCCAGCCAGCCAGGCATCCGACCACTCCGAGCGACCGCGCGGGTCGGGGCCGGAGGCGCCCTTCCCATTCCGGCACGACGGCGGCCGCCGCTACATCGTCATCGCCTCTCCGTCCTTCAGCGCATCGTAGAGCCCGCGCAGCTTCGCCGTCGTCGGGCCGGGCAGCGACAGCGGTAGGCTGCGCCCGTCGATCGCGCGCACCGGCGTCAGCCCGCCGAAGGTGCCGGTAACGAAGGCTTCCTCAGCGCCACAGACGTCCATCAGGGTGAAATTCCCCTGGCGCAGCGGGATGCCGTGCCGCTGGCACAGCATGATGACATTGGCCCGCGTGACGCCGTTGAAGCAGTAGTCGCCCGTCGAGGTGCAGACCTCCCCATCGCGCACGAAGAAGAAATTCGTCGCGTTGCAGGAGGAGACGAAGCCGTGCGGGTCGAGCATCAGCGCCTCATCCGCGCCAACGCGGATGGCCTGCAGCAGCGCGGTGATCAGGTTCAGCCGGCTATGCGAATTCAGCCGCATATCGAACATGTCGGCGGGCGAGCAGCGGATCGAACATGTCGGCGGGCGAGCAGCGGATCGACGACGTCGCGAGCGACAGGCCCTGGGCGACGATATCGGGGCTCGGCTGCTTCCACTCGGCGACGATGACGACCGTCGCGGGGCCGATGGCGTGGCGCGGATCCTGGTTCGGCGCCTTCTTCAGCCCGCGCGTGACCATCAGGCGGATATGCACCCCGTCCTGCATGCCGTTGGCGCGCAGCGTGGTCCACAGCGCCTCGGTCAGTTCCGCGCGTGTCATGCCGATGTCGAGGTCGATGGCCGACGCGCCGGCGTAAAGGCGGTCCAGGTGACGGTCGAGGAAGCACAGCCCGCCCTTGTGCAGGCGCAGCCCCTCCCACACGCCGTCGCCGAGCACGAAGCCGGCGTCGAAGATCGACACGCGCGCCTCGTCGCGCGGGACCAGGGCGCCGGAGAGATAGACCTTCACCGTCGCATTGCGCGGATCGGCGGCGAAATCCTGGCTGCCTTTCATGGCGGCTCCTATGCCCAGACGGGGCCCTGGAAACGGGTGGCTCGGAAGGGGGTGAGGTCAAGATTGCTCGCCGTATCGGTGGCGAGGTCCGCGACCAGCCGCCCGGTCGTCGCGCCCCAGGACAGGCCCATATGGCCGTGCCCGAAGGCGTAGATCACATTGGGCGCCTGCGTCGCGCGATCGATCACCGGCAGCGAGTCCGGCAGGCCAGGGCGATGGCCCATCCAGAACGTCGCGCCCCCGGTATTGATGCCGGGAAACAGTTCGCGCGCGCCTTCGATCAGCTTGCGGGCGCGGTCCCAGTTGGGCGGAGCATCGAGGCTCGCCAGTTCCACCGTGCCGGCGAGGCGCAGCCGGTCGCCCATCGGCAGCACGGCGAAGCCGCGTTCGGTGTGGGACATAGCGTGGCGCGGCATGACGCGCGGATCGGACAGGACGACGTGGTAGCCGCGTTCGCTTTCGAGCGGCAGGCGATCGCCGAGCAGCTTCGCCAGACGATGCGACCAGGCGCCGGCGGCGATGACGATGCGGCTGGCCGGGAGCACGCGGCCACCCTCGAGCGCCACGCCGCTGACGGTGGGGCCGTCATGGGTGAAGGCGGTGACCGTGCCGGCGACGACAGTCCCGCCGCCGCCACGGAAACAGGCTTCCAAGGCACGCATCAACGCGACAGGCTCGATCACCGAGGAGCGATCAGCGGAGGCGACGGCGAACTTGATCCCATCGCCGAGCGTCGGTTCCAACGCATGCAGCGCGTCACGGTCGAGCAGCTCGAAGTTCAGCCCGGCCTTGACGCGCATCTGCCAGCGCCAGCCTTCGGCCTCGAACTCCTTGCGCGAGGGATAGAGCCGCAGATGCGGCCCCGGCTGCACCAGCGCCCCCGCGCCGGCGGCTTCCAGCAGCGGCTGATAATCGAGATGGATGCGGTCGTTGAGCGACACCATGGCGGCGGAGATCGCCTCGACCCGGTCCATCCGTCCCGCGCGCAACAGCCGGATCAGCCAGGGCGCGAGCCGCGGCAGGTAGCGCCAGCGGATCGCCAGCGGCCCCAGCGGGTCCATCAGCCAGCGCGGCACCCTGGCTGGCGTGTCGGGGCCGGAGAGCGGCACCACCTCCCCCACCGCGAATTGCCCGGCATTGCCGAAGGATGCCGCGCGCTCCGGATCGCCCGGATCGACCAGCATGACCGCCAGGCCGCGCCGCTGCATCTGCAAGGCCGAGCACAGCCCGATGAAGCCGCCGCCGATGACGACGACGGGCGCGGTCATGCCTTGGGCCCGTCATCCGGGATGGGCGTACCGTCCACGATGCGGCGGTAGGAGAAGCGCGAGAGGTCGATGGAGCGGAAGCCGCCATCGAGGATCAATTCCTTCACCGCGCGCCCGACTGCCGGCGCGTGCTGCAAGCCATGGCCCGAGAAGCCGGCACAGAGCAGCATGTTCGGCACGCTGTCGATCCAGTCGATCACTGGATTCCCGTCGAGGTGATTCATGTCGTAATGCCCGACCCAGCCGCCGCGCGGCTTGATGGTCTCGAAGGCCGCGCATTGCTCGGCGAGTTGCGGCCAGAGCTGTTCCTCGAAGACGTCGTGCTGGAGTTCCCAGTTGAAGCCCGGCGGTTCGCCGAAATTGGTGTGGCCGCAGAGATAGACGCCGGAATGCTGCCGGAAGGAGAAGCCGTTCAGGTAGCGGATCGCCGGGAAAGTCTCGACGGGATCCTGCGACAGGAAGTGGAATTGCTGGCGGCGCATCGGCGCGATGGGCACCGTCACGCCGACCATGGCGCAGATATCCGCTGCCCAGCAATTGGCGGTGTTGATGACGATCTCGACCGGCAGGGTGGCGCCGGATTCGAGCCGTGCGAGGGCCACCTTGTTCCCCGCCATGTCGAGCGCGACGACGCGATCCTTGAGATAGGTGATGCCGAGCCCTTCCGCCGCCCGGCGATAGCCCATCAGCGCGGCATTCGGGTCGATCTGGCCGTCGCCGGGGGACAGGGCGCCGGCCTCCGCACCCTTGAAGGTAAAAGAGGGGTAGCGGCGGCGCAGTTCCGCGACGTCGTGGATGTCCACCTCGACGCCGAGTTCCTTCTGCATGCGCACATTGGCTTCGAGGGAGGCGATCGCCTCCGCGCCCTCGACAAGGAAGAGGTAGCCGATGCGATGGAACTGCGGATCGAAGGTGACCTTGCCGCCGACGACGTGTTGGTCGAAGGCCGAATAGACGGTGTCGCCATAGAGCGACATCTCGACATTCTCCGGCACCGCGTGCTGGAGGCGCACACCGCCCACCGCGCGCGGCGTGGCGGCGAATTCATAGGTCGGATCGGGCTCCACCACCGTGACATCGGCGACGACGCCGGCACGCGCGAGCGAATAGGCGATGGCGGACCCCATGATGCCGCCGCCGATGATGACGATGCGCCGCATTTGCGCGGATCTCCTTCAGAGGCCGCCGCCGGGTTCAGGCAGGCGGAACAGGGTATGGCTGCGCAGGAAATCGCGCGTGCGCTCGCGCTGCGGGTTCAGCAGGACCTGCTGCGGCGTGCCCTGCTCATGCACCTCCCCGCCTTCGAGGAAGATGACGCGATGCGCGACGTTGTAGGCGAAGCCCAGCTCGTGGGTGACGACGAGCATGGTCATGCCTTCCTCCGCCAGGCGCCGCATCGACAGCAGCACCTCGCCGACCAGTTCGGGATCAAGCGCCGATGTCGCCTCATCGAACAGCATCATCGATGGTTCCATGGCGAGCGCGCGGGCGATGGCGACGCGTTGCTGCTGACCGCCGGACAGGCGCGCGGGATATTCACGTGCCTTCTCGAGGATGCCGACGCGGCGGAGATTGTCATGCGCCAGCGTGCGAGCGGCATCCGCCGACATGCCCCGCAGCTTCATTGGCCCGATCATGACGTTGCCTTCCACCGTCATGTGCGGGAACAGGTTGAATTGCTGGAACACCATGCCGACACGGGCACGCAGCGCGTTCAGCTCGGCGTTGGAGTAGGCCATGACACCCGGCTTCGTCGTCGCGCGTCCGACCAGCTTGCCTTCCACGGTGATGCGGCCTTCGTTCGGCATCTCCAGGAAGTTCACGCAGCGCAGCAGCGTGCTCTTGCCCGACCCGGACGCGCCGAGGATGACAACCGTCTCCCCTTTCTTGACGGAGAGGTTGATGCCGCGCAGCACATGCAGGGGTCCGAAGCGCTTGTGCAGGTTCTCGACGCGCAGAACCTCAGACATGGCGGCGCAGCCTCCTTTCCAGGAACGACGACAAGAGGCTGACGAGGGTCAGCAGGACGATGAAGAAGGCACCGACCGCAGTGTAGCTCTCGATAGGGCGGAACTCCTGGTCGCTCAGCACCTTGGCCGAGTAGAGCAGCTCGCCATAGGCGATGGTCGAGGCGACGGTGGTCGTCTTGACGATCTCCATCACCTGGTTGGTCAGCGGCGGAATGACGTGCCGCACCGCCTGGGGCAGCACGACCCAGCGCATCAGCGCGACATGCCCGAAGCCAATGGCGCGCGCGGCTTCCCATTGGCCCTTCTCGATCGATTGGATGCCGGATCGGAAGATCTCCGCGAGATACGCCCCGGCATAGAGCGAGATCGCCACCGAGGCGGCGACGAAGGCGTCAGGCTGCATGCCGGTCAGGATCGGCAAGGCGAAGTAGCACCAGAAGATCTGCACCAGCACCGGAATGTTGCGGAAGAACTCGACATAGGCGGTGCCGATGAAGCGCATCGCCGCCGATCGCGACAGCCGCGCCGAAGCGAAGACCAGCCCAAGCACAATGCCTGCGGCCACACAGGCCGCAGCCAAGCGCAACGTCGCCATCAGCCCGCGCAGGATGAAGTCGCGCTGGTCGAGCAGGAAGGCGAAGTCCCATTCATGGTCCATGCGGCGCTACTCCGGCACCGCGAAGCGGTGTTCGGCGTAGCGCACCAGGCGGCTCGCCAGGAAGATCACCACGAAGAAGAACAGCGCGACGACGGTGTAGGTCTCGATCGGCCGGAAGGTCTCCGACGACACGCGCGAGGCCATTTGCACGACCTCCGCATAGGAGACGACGGCGGCGAGCGAGGTCGCCTTGAACAGCTCGGTCAGCCGCGTGAAGAAGACCGGGATCATGCGGCGAACCGCCTGCGGCAGGATGATGTAGCGCAGCGTCATCGCCGGCCCCATGCCGAGCGCCTTGGCCGCCTGCCATTGCCCCGGCCGGATGGATTGGATCCCGCCGCGGAAGACCTCGGCCATATAGGCGCCGGTCTGCAATCCGAGCGTCAGCGACACCGCCGTGAAGGTGTCGAAATCGACGCCGACCAGCAGCGGGAAGGCGAAGAAGAACCAATAGATCAGCACGATCGACGGCGAGGTGCGGAAGACATCCGTATAGATCACCGCAAGCCAGGAAATCACCGGCAACCGCGACAGCCGCAGCAGCGCGACGAGCAGGCCGAGAGGGATGGCGATGAGTATCGCCATCCCCGCCAGGCGGAAGGTGCCAAGGGCACCTTCCAGCAGCAGGCCACTGTGACGGAAGACCGCCGCGAAATCCCACTCGTAGCCCATGCGGGGCTACCAGGCCTCGCGCTGGATCGCCGTCGCACGGCCAGGTTCCAGGCCGCGGAAGGTCATGAACTCGTCGTAGAAGGTCTGGGTCAGGCCGGAATTGTAGTAATAGGCGACGACCGTCGAGAGGTAGTTCGCCCAGCGGCTATCCGCTTCCTTGCGCACGCCGGCACCGGCCGGCACGGCGACGACGGGACGCGGGATCAGCGTCTTGCCGCTGCGCAGCCGAGCGATGGCGAGGTCCGATCCCGGCGCCGTCAGGAAGGCCGCCTGGATACGGTTGGACTGCCAGGCGGCGAGCATCTCGCCGGTCTGCTGGTAGCGCTGGATGTTCGCGCGCGGCGACAGGCGCGTCAGCGTCTGGTCGGTCGAACTGCCGAGCACGACGCCGCAATTCACCGCCGGATCGCTGATCTCCGCCCAGGTGGTCGGCGCGAAGTTGTTCTTCGCCAGCGCCGCGACCGGATACCAGAGGATGGGCGCGAAGACGAAGTCGATCGCGAGCGCCCGCTCGGGCGTCGGATCGAGGATGAACATGGTGTCGATCTGGTTGGCCTGCAGCGCCGCGACCGCGGTGCCCCAGGTGACCTCCACCATCTCGAGCTGCACGTTCATCGCCTTGGCGATCGCATCACCCAGGCGCGGGCCGATGCCGCGCCAGGTGACGTCACCGATCTTCACCCCGCCGGGCGCGGCGTTGTTCGTGGTATCCTTGTAATACCAGGGCTCCGTCAGCGCCGCGCCGACGCGCAGCCGCTTCGTCGACATGATCTGGTCCCAGGTCGATGCTGCCGCCGGCTGCGCCTGGGCGGCACGTGCGCCGAGCAGTCCGCCAGCCGCGGCGAGCCCCGGCAACAGGCGTCGGGTGAAGGGTGTTTGCATGGTTCAAGCCTCCTCGATCTACGCCCCGCGGCACCGGCCGCTGCGTCGGTCATGGAGCGGGATCCGCGCGGCCTTCCGATGCCGCCGAGCGCCCGCCTTGCTGAAGCCGCGTCGTCTCCCGACGGCAACGGTAGTCGCATCGCGGGCGGCTCGCCTATCCCCTCCGAAGTTTTTTTCCGCATCGTCGTCGCGGCCCTGGAAACCACGCGGCGTGATGGCATGCTGCGCTGCGTGCAGCGATCGGGAGACCCCGCGTGATCATCACCGAAGCGGCGCTGGGCGCCCTCATCGCCCGGGCCTTCGAACGGCATGGCATGACCCCGCACAACGCGGCCATCGTTGCCGGCGTGGTGGCCGCGGCCGAGCGCGACGGCGCGGCGAGCCACGGGTTGCTGCGCCTGGACGGCTATATCGCCACGCTGAACAGCGGCTGGGTGAATGGCGAGGCGGTGCCGGTGGTGACACAGCCCGCGCCGGCGATCCTCGCCGTCGATGCCTGCAATGGCTTCGCGCAAGTGGCGCTGGCCGCGGCGCGGGAGCAGGCAATCGCCACCGCGCGGCGCGAAGGTCTCGCCGCGATCTGCATCCATGACTCGCATCACTTCGCGGCGCTGTGGCCGGATGTGGAGCCCTTCGCCGAACGCGGGCTGATCGCGATCGCGATGGTGAACGCCCGGTCGCGCATCGTGATCTGGGGCGGGAAGCGGAAGGTGCTCGGCACCAACCCCATGGCTTTCGCCTGTCCGCGCAGCGACGGGCCGCCGGTGGTATGGGACCAGGCATCGAGCCTGCGCGCGCAGGGCGAGGTGCTGAAGGCCCGCGTCGAAGGGCATGCGGTCTCGGAGGGTGTGGGCCTCGACGCAGAAGGCGTGCCCACCACCGATCCGGCGAAGATCCTCGATGGCGGATCGCTGCTGCCCTTTGGCGCGCATAAAGGCGCCGGCATTGCCTTCATGGTCGAGGTGCTGGCCGCCGCCATGACCGGCGGGCGCTTCGGCTTCCAGGATGATTCGCCGAAATTCCCCGGTGCGCAGACCTCGCGCGCGGGGCAATTCCTGCTGCTGATCGACCCGTCGCGCGGGCCGGGCGGCGACGCACCGTCCCGCATCGCCGTGCTGGTCGCCATGCTGCGGGAGGCCGGATCGGACCGACTGCCGGGCGACGAACGCTGTCATCGGCGTGCCCGCGCGGTGGAGGATGGCATCGCGATCCCGGATGCCACATATGCCAAGCTATGCAAGCTGGCCGGAGAGGAAGAGGCATGAGCGTGCCGGAACGTGGCGTCTCGCGCCGTCGTCTCGAGGATGATCGCTTCCTGCGTGGGCAGGGGCGCTATGTCGACGACCTGGACGCGCCCGGCGCGCTGCATGGCTGGGTGCTGCGCTCGCCGCATGCCCATGCGCGCATCCTGTCCATCGACACCGATGCGGCGCGCGCCATGCCCGGCGTGCAGGCTGTGCTGACGATCGAGGATCTGGAGGCGGAGGGCATCGGTTCCCTCCCCTGCGTGGCGAAGATCGCCAGCGAGGCGCCGCTGATCATCCCACCGCGGCCCGCTTTGGCCGATGGCGCGGTGCGCCATGTCGGCGACCCGGTCGCCTTCGTGGTGGCTGACAGCGTGAGCCTCGCACGCGACGCCGCGGAAGCGATCTGGGTCGAGTATGACACGCAGGATGCCGTGACGGATGGCGCGGCCGCGCTCGCCGCCGATGCGCCGCTGCTGTGGCCGCAGGCGCCGGGCAACCTCGCCTTCCGCTTCCGCAAGGGCGATGCGGCCGCCGTGCAGGCAGCGATGGCGAAGGCGACGACCATCGTCTCGCTGGATCTGGTGAACAACCGCGTCACCGCCGCGCCGATGGAACCACGTGCCGCCGTCGCGTCCTACGACGCCGCGACCGGCAGCTTCCTGCTGGAGCTCAGCGGGCAGGCGGTGCATCCGATGCGCGACCAGCTCGCCGACGACATCTTCCACATGCCGCGCGACCGCATCCGCCTCGTCGCACCGGATGTCGGCGGTGGCTTCGGCGCGAAGAACTTCCTGTTTCCGGAATACGTGGTGCAGATGGTCGCCGCGCGACGGCTCGGCCGCCCGGTGCGCTGGGTCGCGGAACGCATGGAGGATTTCGTCAGCACCACCCATGGGCGCGACAACCTGACCCATGCGCGGCTCGGTCTGGACGGTGAAGGCCGCATCCTGGCGCTCGACGTGCAGACTGTGGCCAATCTCGGCGCCTACCTCTCGGCGAGCGGGCCGGGCAGTTCCACCAATGCGCCGGGTACGGCGATGGGTGGACTCTACGACATCCCTGCAGTGCACATGGATGTGCGCGGCGCCTTCACCAACACCGTGCCGATCGACGCCTATCGCGGCGCCGGCAAGCCGGAGGCGAACTACATCATCGAGCGGCTGATCGACCTCGCCGCGCGACGCATCGGGCGCGATCCGGTCGCGCTGCGCCGACAGAACCTGATCGCCGGCTTCCCGCATCGCACGGCGATGGGCATGTCGATCGATTGCGGCGAGTTCATCACCAATGTGGATCGCGCCCTGTCCGCCGCCGATGCCGACGGGTTCCCGGCCCGGCGCGCCGATGCGGCGCGGCGCGGCATGCTGCGCGGGCTCGGCGTCGCCTGCTTCCTGGAAACCTCGCGCGGCGCGCCAGGCGAATGGGGTGGCGTGCGGTTTCGTGCCGATGGCGGCATCGACCTCGCCACCGGGACGCAGAACAACGGGCAGGGGCTGGCGACCAGCTTCGCGCAGGTTGCCGCCGATCTGCTCGGCCTGCCGGTCGAGACCTTCCGTCTCGTCCAGGCGGATACCGCGCTCGTCCCGCATGGCCACGGCCATGGCGGCGCGCGGTCCATGCATATGGGCGGCGAGGCGCTGGTGCGCGCCATCGATGCGGTGATCGCGAAGGCGAAGCCGCTGGCCGCGCAGTTGCTGCAATGTGCGGAGGCCGATCTGGACTTCACCGATGGCCGCTTCGGCACGGCGGATGGGCGCGGCATCGGCCTGCTCGATGTCGCGCAGGCGGCGCGCGAAGCGGGCGGGTCCATCGATGCCGAGGTGGACAGCGACCTCGACCTCGTCACCTTTCCCAATGGCTGCCAGGTTGCGGAGGTGGAAGTCGATCCCGAGACCGGGCTGGTGCGCCTGCTGCGCTACACCGCCGTCGACGATTACGGCCGGCTGGTGAATCCCATGCTGACCATCGGCCAGGTGCAGGGCGGCCTCGCTCAGGGCATCGGCCAGGCGATGGGCGAGGAAATCGCCTACGACCCCGCGACGGGGCAGATCCTCTCCGCCTCGCTGATGGATTACTGGCTGCCGCGGGCGGAGGACCTTCCGCCGCTCGACGTCACCTGCATCGAGGTGCCGACGCGGTCCAACCGGCTCGGCGTGAAGGGATCGGGACAGGCGGGCTGCATCGGTGCGCCGCAGACGGTGGTGAATGCAGTGCTCGACGCGCTCGCGCCGCTTGGCATCGCGGCGATCGACATGCCTCTGACGCCTGCCAGGGTCTGGCAGGCGATCCGGTCGGCCGGTCCCTGACACGTCGCGCATCGGCATCGTGAAGTTCCTTCTTCACGCGCCGCGCTTCTGGCACTCCCACACCCCGTTCTGCGACGGGTAACGCCCGGCGTGTTGTCCACGCCGGGCGCTTCACATCAGGCGAGCTCGATCACCAGGTTCAGCGTGTCGTCGACGCGGACCGTGCTGTCCGGACCGACGACGCAGGTCGATTCACGCTCCTCGATCAGGGCCGGGCCCGACAGCGTCGCGCCGCTGCGCAGGGCGTAGCGGTCATAGACCGGGCAGTCCTGCCAGCCCGCGCCCTCGAACAGCACGCGGCGCGTCGTGCGCGGCGTCGGGGTTTCCGGCCCGGCATCGCGCTGCACGGCGCCAGCCAGGTCGATGGTCCAACCCGGCGCGGCACAGGCGAGACGCCAGCTCAGCGCCTCGATCGGGTTCTCCTCGATCACGCGCTCGAAGCGGTCGCGGTAGTTCTCAAAGAAGGCGCTGCGGATCGTCGGCACATCGGCATCCGACAATTCGAGGCCCGGCAACGGCACCGGGATCTCGAAGCCCTGGCCGACATGGCGCATCTCGGCGACCGGGCGGAAGGTGATCTCCTCCGCCTTCGCGCCGGCCTCGGTGAGGAGTTGCGTGCCGATCGCCTTCATCTCGGCGAACAATCCGTTCACCCGCACCCAGTCGATGCGCTCCAGCCGCGCCACATAGGACCGCACCATGTCGGTCGCCGGCGGCGCGACGAGGAATCCAAGCGCCGACGCCACGCCCGCCCCCAGCGGCACGACCAGCGTCTTGATCTTCAGCAGCCGCGCGAGATTCCAGGCATGCACCGGCCCCGCGCCGCCGAAGGCGATCATGGTGTAGCGGCGCGGATCCTTTCCCTTCTCGGCGAGGTGCATGCGCGTCGCGGAGGCCATGGTCTCGTCGACGATGCGCTGCACGCCGAGGGCGGCTTCATCGACGCCGATGCCGGTCTCGGCCGAGATGCGCGTCTCGAAGGCCTTGCGCACCGGGTCGAGGTTCAGCGCCATCTCGCCGCCGAGGAAGTAGGCCGGATCGAGGCGACCCAGCACGAGGTCCGCATCGGTTACCGCGGGCTCCGTGCCGCCGCGGCCGTAGCAGACCGGCCCCGGCTTCGCGCCGGCGCTGCGCGGGCCGACCTTCATCAGCCCCGAACCCGGATCGATGCGCGCGAGCGATCCGCCACCCGCGCCGATCTCGATCATGTCGACCACCGAGACCTTCAGCGGCAGGCCCGACCCCTTCTGGAAGCGGCGCACGCGGCCGGCCTCGAAGTCGAACTTGTGGTTCGGCTCATGGTCGTCGACCAGGCACATCTTCGCCGTGGTGCCGCCCATGTCGTAGGACACGACATGCTTCAGCCCCGCGAGGCGCGAGATGAAGGCCGCCGCCATGGCACCGGCCGCCGGGCCGGATTCGATCAGGCGGATCGGGAAGTCCTTCGCCTCGCGGACGGTGGTAATGCCGCCGCCGGAGAGCATGATGTAGAGATTGCCGCGGAACCCGGTGGATTCCAGCGTGGACTGCACCCGGTCCAGATACCGCGCCATCAGCGGCTGCACATAGGCATTGGCGCAGGCCGTCGAGCTGCGCTCGAACTCGCGGATTTCCGGCGCCACCTCCGCCGACAGCGAGATCGGCAGCTTCGGGTAAAGGCTGCGGATGATCTCGCCGGCGCGCTTCTCATGCTGCGGCGCGTGGTAGGAATGCAGGAAGCCGACGGCCAGCGCCTCGACCCCCTCGCCTTCCACGAGTTGCTTCGTCGCCACCGCGACAGCTTCCTCGTCCAGCGGCTTCAGCACGCGGCCATCGGCGCCTATGCGCTCGGGGATTTCGAGGCGCAGCGCGCGCGGCACCAGCAGCGTCGGGGTTTCGAGGAACAGGTCATAGAGGTCGTAGCGCGTCTCGCGCCCAATCTCGATGCTGTCGCGGAAGCCGTCCGTGGTCAGCAGCCCGACCTTCGCACCCGTCCGCTCGATGATGGTGTTGGTGACCAGCGTCGTGCCGTGGATGACGCTGTGCACGTCCCCGGGCTCCAGCCCGGCCTCACGCAGGATGCGCGCGATGCCGTTCAGGATGGCCTCGGAGGGATCGTCCGGCGTGGTCAGCAGCTTGCCGGTGCGCACGATGTTGCGCACCGGGTCGTGCAGGACGAGGTCCGTGAAGGTGCCGCCGACATCGACGCCGACGCGCGCAGAAGCAGTGGTGGTCATGCGCGTCACTCCACGCCGTAGATGGTCTTGGCCGCCTCGGCCGAGATGTAGCCGTGGCGCAGGTCTTCCTTCACCGCCTCCGGCGCGCGCTTCTTCGGATCGCCAAAGCCGCCGCCGCCCGCATAGAGCAGCAGCACGGACTGGTGCGGCTCGATCGAGGTTCGCGACTTCGGATGCGGCTTCGTCCCGTCGCCGAAGGTGATCACCGAGGGCCCGCCAGGCAGGCCGCCCAGGATGCCGCCGGCCGGGTTGTCGTGACGGTCGGACAGCAGCGACAGCCGCGCGGCCTTGTCGCTGTCGAGTTCCAATTCGATCTCCTGCCCCAGCCCGCCACGGAAGGTGCCGGGTCCGCCGGAATCCACGCGCAGCTTCTTCTTGCGCACGATGATGGGGGCGACGGATTCATAGGCCTCGATCGACCCCGCGCCGACATTGGTCGGGAAGGCCGTCGCGGACATGCCGTCCTTGTGCGGGCAGGCGCCCATGCCGCCGGAAGCGAACAGCACCTGGCTGAAGCTGTCGCCATCCGCCTTGGTGCCGCTGAACAGCGCGCGCATCGTCGGCGCGCCGCCGCAATCGGCGATGACCTTGGTCGGGATGACCTGCGACAGCGCCTGGTAGATCGCGCCCGCCAGCAGATGCCCCGTCAACTGCCGCGCGCTGACCGGTGCGGGATAGAGCGGGTTCAGGATCGACCGCTCCGGCGCCGCCACCGTGATGGCCTGGTAGGACCCCTCATTGCGCGGCGTGAAGGGATCGAGCGCGCATTTGATCGGATAGACCGAATAGGCGTGCGTGTAGTTCATCACGCAGTTGATGCCGCGATCGATCTGCGGCGAGGTGCCGGCGTAGTCGATGTGCATCGTGTCGCCCTTCACCGTCACGGTGCAGGCGATGCGCGTATGCTTGTCGTCGAAGCCATCCGCCGTGATGACGGAGGACCAGCTCCCGTCCGGCACCTCGGCGATGGCGCGGCGCATGGCGCGGTCGGCGCGCTCGCTCAGCGCGGCCGAGAGTTCCTGGAGGTCCGGCAGGCCCGTATCCTCGAGGAATTCCGCGACGCGGCGCGCGCCGACCTCGGCCGCGACCACCTGCGCCTGCAAATCGCCCAGCACCTGGCGCGGCACGCGCACATTGCCGAGCAGGATGTCGAGCAACTGCTCGTTCCACTTACCCTCGCGCAGCAGGCGCGACGGCGGGATGCGGATGCCTTCCTCGAAGATCTCGCGGCAATCGGCCGACCACAGCGCGCCGCCGACATCCGGCGAATGCGAGATCGACCCCGAGAAACCGACCAGCTTGCCGCGGTGGAAGATGCCCGTCGTCACCGTGAAGTCCGGCAAATGGCCGGTCGCCAGCCACGGGTCGTTGGTCACGACCACGTCGCCCGGCTTCCAGGTCTCAGCCGGGTAGCGCTTCAGGAAGTCCTTCGTCGTCTTCGGCAGGATGCAGGAGAAGGAGGCGAGGCCGCCGGTGTTCTCCGACACCGAATTCCCGTCGCGGTCCATCAGCACCGTGGCGAAGTCGTTCGATTCCCGCACGATGGTCGAGAAGGCGGTGCGCAGCAGGCCCGTGGCCGCCTCGTCCGCCGCCGAGATCAGGCGGTTCCAGTAGATTTCAAGCGTGATCGGGTCGAGGGCCGCCGCGGGCGCGTCGTTCATCGCCGTCCTTCCGGATGGTTGCGTCGCATCAGTCTAGGAACGGCTGGCGGGTGGCTTCCAATATGGCTTGCGTTGAAATCCATATGTCATACGAATGGATCGCATGGAGCTGCGTCACCTCCGCTATTTCGTCGCCGTGGCCGAGGAACTGCATTTCGGCCGCGCCGCGGAACGCCTCGGCATCTCCCAGCCGCCGCTCAGCCAGCAGATCCGCGCGCTGGAGGAGGAGCTGAAGGTGCGCCTGTTCGACCGCACCAGCCGCTCCGTCACCCTGACCGAGGCCGGGCGGCTGTTCCTGGCCGAGGCGCGCACCACACTCGACCAGGCCGAGCGGGCGCGGCAGACCGCCATCCGCGCGCATCGCGGCGAGATCGGGGAGGTCACCGTCGGGTTGTTCCCCTCCGCCCTGCTCGCCGAGCCGGTCGCCGCCACCATCCTCAGCTATCGCGACCGGCATCCCGGTATCCGCCTCGTGCTGCAGGAATTCGCGGTCTACGCCGCCGTGCGCGCACTGGCCGCCGGCCGGCTGGAGGTCGCCTATCTGCGCTATCCCACGCGCCCCGAAGTCCCGCCCGGCTTCGCCCTGGCCGAGGTCATGCGCGAGCCGATGATGCTGGTGGTCCATCGCGACCACCGCCTGGCACGCAGTGAAGGCCCCGTCCCCCTGAAGGAACTGGCCCAGGAACCCTTCATCCACTTCTCCCGCCGCTCCGACGCCGGGCTTGCCGAGCACGTCGCCTCGCTCTGCGCCGCTGCGGGCTTCGAGCCGCGCATCGAGCAGGAACTCAGCCAGAACGGGTCCATCCTGTCGCTGATCGGCACCGGCATCGGCCTGTCGGTGCTGCCGCGGTGCCTGTGCCGGTTGACCCTGCCGGAACTGCGCGTGCTGCCGATCGCGGAGACCTCGGCCGTGTCACGCATCTGGATGGCGTACCGTCGCCGCGGCGGCGGGTCCGCGCTGCGGGCTCTGATCGATGACGCGCTGAAGCGGATCGGGCGGGGGTGACGAGGCGCCGGCTTGGGAAGGGCGGAACCGGGAAGGGCTCTGCCCTCCCCGGACCCCACCCGCCAAAGGCCACAGGGCCTTTGGAAACCTTGACTTGGTTCCGCGCAATACTGTCGCAACGGGCGTCAGATGGTGCACTCAGGCACGAAGATGCGCTGAGTGCCCCTTGTGCCCGGTGCCCCTGGCTTCCGGCAGGTCACTTTCTGCGGCCTGGCATCGAAAGTCGAAGCAACGGGACAGCGCGCTTCACGCCCAACGCCCAGGCACCGCGCCCGTCCTGGCATTGCGAGCCGCGTGCCCTACCCGGCGCCAGGTATCGGTTTCCAAAGGCCCTGTGGCCTTTGGTGGGGAGAGGTCCGGAGAGGGGCAAAGCCCCTCTCCGGCCCACCTACGCGAACATCTTCGCGATCGCCGCCGGATCGACGTCCTCGATTCGCGCCGGCTGCCACTTCGGCGCGCCGTCCTTGTCCACCAGCACGGACCGCACGCCTTCGACGAAATCCGGGTGCTCGTTCACCACGACGCGGGTCAGCGCGAGTTCCGTCGCCAGGCACCCGGCCAGATCCTGTTCCGCGCCGCGCTTCAGCAGTTCCAGCGACACGCAGAGCGAGGTTGGCGACATCCGCCGCAGGATCTTCGCCTGGGCGGCGGCCCATTCCGTGCCTTCCGCGTCCAGCGCGGCGAGGATCGCGGCCACGCCGTCCTGGCCGAAGCACCGGTCGATCGCCTCGCGATGCGACGCGAAGGAGGCTTCCGGCGGCGTCACTGCGAATTGCGTCACCGCGCCCGCGCCTTCGGCCAGCAAGGCGGCGCGCAGGCCCGGCAGGGCATCGCGCGGCACGAAATGCGTGGCGAGGCCGGCATGCACGGAATCCGCACCCGTCAGCCGCGCGCCGGTCAGTGCCAGCCAGATCCCCACCTTCCCGGGCAGGCGCGGCAGCACATAGGACGTCCCGACATCCGGGAAGAGCGCGATGGCGGTTTCCGGCATGGCGACCAGCGCGTGCTCGGTGACGACACGCGGGCCGTTATGCACGGCGACGCCGATGCCACCGCCCATGCAGACGCCGTCGATCAGGCTGATCCAGGGCTTGGGGAAGGTCGCGATGCCGGTGTTGACCGCGTATTCCTCGGAGAAGAAGGCCTCGACCGCCGCGCGGTCGCCGGCGATGGACGCGGCGCGCACGGCGCGGACATCGCCACCGGCGCAGAAGGCGCGGCCGCCGGCGCCTTCCAGCACGACCAGGCGGATGGCCTCATCGTCACGCCAGTCAGCAATGGCCGCGGCGAAGTCGCGGATCATCTCCAGCGTCAGGGCGTTGAGGGCCTTGGGGCGGTTCATCAGCAGGGTGCCGGCAAGACCCTCCCGCTTCGCGATCAGGCTGGGTTCGGTGGTCTCGCTCATGGTCCTGGGCTCCCTCGTACCGGCAGGGGCGTTACCGGGGCGGCCGGGCGTTGACAAGCCGGCCCAGCCGCCGAAGCTGGGGCCATGGCCGAAACGCTGGTGCGCTTCGAAGGCGTGCGGAAGACCTATGGTGCCGGTGGGCCCGCCGCGGTGCAGTCGCTCGACCTCGACATCGCGCGGGGGGAGCTGCTGACGCTGCTCGGCCCGTCCGGGTCGGGCAAGACCACCACGCTGATGATGCTTGCGGGCTTCGAGACGCCGACCGAGGGCCGCATCCTGCTGGAAGGCCGCGACATCGCGCATACGGCGCCGCACCGACGCGGCATCGGCGTGGTGTTCCAGTCCTATGCGCTGTTCCCGCACATGACGGTGGCGGAGAATGTCGCCTTCCCGCTGTCCGTCCGCGGTGTCGGCCGGGCCGAACGCGACGACCGCACGCGCAGGGCGCTGGCCATGGTACGGCTGGACGGCTTCGCGGACCGCCGGCCGGTGCAACTTTCCGGCGGGCAGCAGCAACGTGTGGCCCTAGCCCGCGCCATGGTGTTCGAACCGCCCATCGTGCTGCTCGACGAGCCGCTGGGCGCGCTGGACAAGGCGCTGCGCGAGGAGATGCAGCTCGAGATCCGCCACATCCACCAGCGGCTGGGCGTGACCATGATGTACGTCACGCATGACCAGGCGGAGGCCCTGACGCTGTCCGACCGCATCGCGGTCTTCGAGGGCGGCCGCATCCGCCAATGCGCCGACCCGACGATGCTCTACGACCGGCCGGCCGATGCCTTCGTCGCCGGCTTCGTCGGCGAGAACAATTTGCTGCCGGGCATCGTCGCCTCGCGCGATGGTGATGAGGTCAGCGTGCGGCTGCGCTGCGGCCCCGTGGTGACCGCCCAGGCCGCGGATTGCGGCGGCACCGGCGAGGCCTGCCTGGTCGCCATCCGCCCCGAACGCATCGCCGTGGCCGATGCCGATGCCTCGGATCTCGGCGAGCGCGCGCAGCCGGCGACGCTGCTCGAGGCGATCTTCCTCGGCGACCATGTCCGGCTGCGCCTGGCCTTCGACGAGGGCGGCGAGGTCCTGTCCAAGCGCCCCGCCGGCATCGGCCGCCTGCCCGCCCCCGGCGGGCCGATTTCCATCGCCTGGCCGGAAGGTGCTGCCGTCGCCTTCCGTGACGCCTCGACCAAGGTCTAGAATCCCCACCGCAGCCGAACGCCACGAAGGAGACGACCCCATGAAACGCCGGACCATCCTGAAGGGCGCCCTCGCGGCGACGGCCTTGCCGGGGGCGGCGCAGGCGCAGGGCCGCGACCTCACCGTCGTCTCCTGGGGTGGCGCCTATCAGGACGCCCAGCGCGAGGTCTATTTCCGTCCCTTCCAGCAGGCCACGCGCACTCGCCTTCTGGAGGAAACCTGGGACGGCGGCATCGGTGTGCTGCGGTCGCGCATCGCCTCCGGTGCCAATACCTGGGACGTGGTGCAGGTGGAGAGCGAGGAGCTCCTCATCGGCGCCGATGAAGGTCTGTTCGAGCCCATGGACTGGGCCGCGATCGGCGGCAAGGACGCCTATATCCCCGAGGCGGTGAACGACTTCGGCGTCGGTGCGATCCTCTATTCCTTCATCATCGGCTACGACCGCGCCCGCACGCCGCAGGGCCCGACGAACTGGGCGGATTTCTTCGACACCACGCGCTTCCCCGGCAAGCGCGGCATGCGCAAGGGTCCGAAGACGACGCTCGAAATGGCGCTGATGGCCGATGGCGTGCCGCCGAGCCAGGTCTATCAGGTGCTCGGCACGCCGGCGGGCGTGGACCGCGCCTTCCGCAAGCTGGAGACCATCAAGGCCGACCTCGCCTGGTTCGAGCGCGGCTCGCAGCCTCCGCAATGGCTCGCTGCGGGCGAGGTGGCGATGACCGTCGCCTACAATGGCCGCATCTCGGCCGCGAATGCGACGGATGGGCGCAATTTCGCGATCGTCTGGACCAACAACATCTTCACCCTGGATTCCTGGGTGATCATGAAGGGCAGCCCGAACAAGGCGCGCGCGCTGGAGTTCCTGAAATTCGTCGGCCAGCCCGCCGTGCAGGCGGAACTGCCGCCGAAGATCCCCTATGGCGTGACCGCGAAGGGCGTGAACGAGAAGCTGCCCGCCAGCCTGCTCGCGGACCTGCCGACGGCGCCGCAGAACCTGGAAAGCGCGCTGCACCTGAACGACCAGTTCTGGCTCGACAACCTCGACCGGCTGACGCAGCGGTTCAACACCTGGGTGTCGCGGTGAGAGCCGGAATAGGACGCCGCTCTCGTCCCGTTGCGGGCAGGGGCTGATTGGTCTCCGTGCCGCCGCTGAGGATTGGGGGGGCTTTGCCCCGCAGGCGCGAGGATCGTGGCGTTGGCGCATCAGGGAAGGGCTCTGCCCTCCCCCGAACCCCCACCCGCCAAAGGCCGAAAGGCCTTTTGAAAACTCTACCTGATGCCGGGCGCCACAGGCAGAATGCCGCCGAGACCCGCTCTTGCGCCCGAAACGCGCTGGAAGGGCGGAGACTGCCCGATGCGCCCAGCAACACATGATTACGCTCCAAGTGCTCCAAGCACCCGGGGCACCCATTGGCGTTGCGAAGCAACGTCAATCGGACCCCGTTGGCGGGGTGAGGTTCGGAGAGGGGCGGCGCCCCTCTCCGATACCCCATGAACCGTCCGGCGCTGTTAATGGCGCCTCTCCTCCTCTTCCTGCTCCTCACCTTCGCCACTCCCATCGCCGCCTTCCTCTGGCGAGGCGTCAGCGACGCCGAGGTCGCCCCCGTCCTGCCCCGCACCGTCGCCACGCTGGCCGATTGGAACGGCACCGCGCTGCCGCCCGAACCCGCCTTCGCCGCCCTGGTCGCTGACCTGCGCGACGCCCGCGCGCGGGACCGCGACACCGGCGGCGGGTCCATCGCTCGCGCCGCCGCGCGCCTGAATGCCGATCGCCCCGGCTTCCGTGGCCTGCTGCCCATGACCGCACGGCGCGTCGAACGCCCCTTCCCAGGTCCGGCACAGGACGCCGTGTTCGCCATCAGCGAGGACTGGCGTGACATCGAGACCTGGGGCGCGATCCGCCGCGCCGGCGGGCCGCTCTCGGCCTTCCATGCGCTGACCGCGCTGGACCTGCAGCGCGACGCGACGGGGGCCGTGCGGCCGGTGCCGGACAACCAGGCGGTGTTCCGCGCCGTGCTGCTGCGCAGCCTGTGGATCTCGCTGCTGGTCACGGCCTGCTGCCTGCTGCTGGGCTGGCCGATGGCCTGGCTGATCGCGACCACGCGGGGTTGGGCGAACACGCTGCTGCTGGGTGCGGTGATGCTGCCCTTCTGGATATCCCTGATCGTCCGCACCGCGGCGTGGATGGTGCTGCTGCAGAAGGAGGGCGTGGTGAATGCGGCGCTCGGCAGTATCGGGATCGGACCGCTGACGCTGATGATGAACCGCTTCGCCGTGGTGCTGGCGATGGTGCACATCCTGCTGCCGTTCATGGTGCTGCCGCTGGTGGCCGCCTTCCGCGCGCTGGATCCACGGCTGCCGCGCGCGGCGGCTTCGCTGGGGGCGGCGCCATGGCTCGTGTTCCTGCGGGTGACGCTGCCCTTGTGCCTGCCGGGGATCGGCGCGGGCTGCCTGCTGGTCTTCATCCAGGCGCTGGGCTTCTACGTGACGCCGGCACTGCTCGGCGGGCCGAACGACCAGATGCTCGCCTGGTTCGTCGGCTTCTATGCCACGCGCTCGGTGAACTGGGGCCTGGCCGCGGCGCTGTCGATCATGCTGCTGGTGGCGGTCGGATTGTGCGTCGCGTTGTATGGCAGGCTGGCGGGGTTCCGCCGGCCAGGGGCGGCGTGATGGCGCGCGGGGCGCTGTGGGCCGTGGGCCTGCTGGTGGCGCTGTTCCTGATGGCGCCGATCGTCGCGATCCTGCCGCTGTCCTTCTCGGCCGGGTCCTTCCTGTTCTATCCGCTGCCGGGGCTGTCGCTGCGCTGGTATCAGGATTTCTTCGGCTCCGATTTCTGGCTGCCGGCGGCGTGGAACTCGCTGCTGATCGGCACGGCGGCGGCGGGGCTGGCGACGCTGCTCGGCACGCCGGCGGCCTTCGGGCTGTGGCGGATGACGGGTGCTTTCCGGGCGGTCGCCATGGGCGTCGTGCTGGCGCCCATGGTCGTGCCGGTGATCGTCGTCGCCGTCGCGCTGCTGCTGGCCTTCGGGCCGATCGGGCTGGTCGCGACCCA
Source organism: Roseomonas alba (assembly GCF_019430885.1). Lineage (GTDB taxonomy): Bacteria > Pseudomonadota > Alphaproteobacteria > Acetobacterales > Acetobacteraceae > Neoroseomonas > Neoroseomonas alba. Next base: position 47,124 of record NZ_JAHYBZ010000003.1, read on the forward strand.
TGCGGGGATGATCATCGCCCATGCGACGCTCGGCGTGCCCTTCGTGGTGGTGACGGTGCTGGCGGCGCTGGAGGGCTTCGACCCCGTCCAACTGCGCGCCGCCGCGGCCTGCGGCGCGGGGCCGCTCCGCGCCTTCTTCCGCGTCTGCCTGCCGCAGATCGCGCCGGGCGTGGCGGCGGGCGCGGTCTTTGCCTTCGCCACCTCGCTGGATGAGGTGGTGGTCGCGCTGTTCATCGCCGGTCCCGCGCAACGCACCCTGCCGCGACAGATGTTCGCCGGACTGAATGATTCGATCAGCCTGACGACGACCGCGGCGGCGGCTCTTCTGGTGGGGCTGTCGGTGTTGCTGCTGCTGACGGTCGCCTGGCTGCAGGGCCGCGGGAAGCGTCAGGCCGGCGGCTAGAGCACTTCCGGCGAGCTTCCGTTCACCAGCAACGCTCCAGGTGTTTGTTTTTGCGGCCATCTTCACCTGTCCAGATGAGTTCATCCGGACAGGATCGGCTCCAGCGCGTGACGGCCGCGGGTGGGGCTGCGCCGGAAGTCTGAATCACGCGATCAAACAATGGATTGGAGCATGATGGGTGAACGAACGTGAACCGAACATGCTCTAAGCGAGCCCCAGCGCCGCGAAGAGCCGCGTGCTCGCCGGCCAGATCTCCATAACCTTCGCGTGGAAGGCAAGAAGCCCGAGGATCGCCGCCACCACGACCACCAGGGAGGCGATCCAGGCCCCGACCAGCCCGCGCGGGGTCGCTGCTTCGTCCGGTGGCGTGCGCGCGACCATCGCCAGCGGTTCGGGTCGCGGCGGCGGTGCCGGTGGCGGCTCGGTGGCGACCTGGGGTTCCGGCACCGGGGGCGCCGCGGGCGGCGGTTCCGCGACCGGCGGCGGTGCCGGTGCCGCCACCCGCGGCAGCGCGAAATCCGCCCCGCAGCGCGAACAGCGCAGCGTCCGCGCCGGCCCGGCGAGCAGGCGGTCTGGCACCTCATAGGTCGCGGCGCAGGCGGGACAATCGATACGCATCGTTCTTCCATCCTCGACCGGCGCGCGCGATGCGGCAAGCAGCGGTTGAGGTGCGCGCGCCACGCAGGCAAAACATCCTCATGGTGCGATTCACCCGCGTGGGCCTTGCCTATCCCGATCAGCGCGGACGGCCAGGTCCCGAGGTCCTGCGCGACCTGTCCTTCACGCTCGGTGAAGGCTCCTTCACCTGGATTCTCGGGCCTTCCGGCGCGGGCAAGACCTCGGTGCTGCGCCTGATGCAGGCGGCGCTGCGACCGAGCGAGGGCGAGGTCGAGCTGCTCGGCATCCCGCTGTCGCGTGCCCGCCGGCGGGACCTGCCGGCGCTGCGCCGGAGAATCGGCGTGGTGCACCAGGAATTCCGACTGCTCACCCATCTGAACGCCTGGGACAATGTCGCGCTGCCACTGCGACTCGCCGGCATCGCCGAATCGACCATCCGCGCCGATGTCGCCGACCTGCTCGACTGGATCGGGCTGGCGGGCAAGGAAGCGCGGCGGCCCGAGGAACTGTCCGGCGGCGAGCAGCAGCGCCTCGTCATCGCACGCGCCGTGGTGACCCGCCCCGCTCTGCTGGTCGCCGATGAGCCGACCTCCGAGCTCGATCCGCGCCAGGGGCGGCGCACCCTGGCGCTGCTGCTGGAAATGAACCGCATGGGCACGACGGTCGTCGTCGCCACCCATTCCGAGGACCTGCCGCAGCGCCACGCGGGACGGATGCTCACCCTCGACGGCGGCCGGCTGGTGGCGGATGGCTGAGCCGAAGCGGCGGCTGGCACGCGATCCGCTCGGCCTGCGCAAGGCGCTCGCGGACCGGCTGCTGATCGGCCTGGTGGCCGCCATGGCGCTGCTGGCCGCGCTGGCCCTGGCCGGGCGCGCTGGCGCGGACCGCCTCGCCGAACGCTGGCGGGAAGGCGCGCAGGCCGCCGTCACCGTGCAGATCCCGCAACCCACGCCGGAGCGCATGCAGCGCGCCCTGACCGTGCTGCGGTCTCAGCCCGAGGTCGCGTCGGCGGAGCCCGTCGATCCCGCCCGCATGGCGGAATTGCTGCGCCCCTGGCTGGGCGGCGCCGAGGGGCTGCCCCTGCCCGGCGTGATCGAACTCCACCTCGCCGACCTGTCGGCCGATGCGACCCTGATCGGCGATCGCGTGGCCCGGGAGGTCCCCGGCGCCGTCACTGAAGCGCATGGCATCTGGGTCGCCCATCTCGCTGCGTTGGCGCGGGCGATCCAGGGGCTGGCGCTGGCCGTTCTCGGGTTGGTCGCCGGCGTGGCGGCCGCCGTGGTGGGTGTCGCGGTGCGGGCCGGCCTGTCGGCGCGCCGCGATGCGGTGCTGGTGCTGCACGGGCTCGGGGCGACGGACGCGGATGTCGCGGGGCGCTTCGCGCGCAGGGCGGCGTATCTCGCCGGCATGGGCGCGGTGATGGGCACGGTACTGGCCGTTCCGGCGCTGGCGGGCCTCGCATCCCTGGCCGGCCCCCTGGCCGGCGAGGCGTCCTGGCAGGGGCTGCCCTGGGTCGACCTGCTGTTGCTGCCGGTGATGGCAGGCGTGGTCGCCTGGATCGCGACCCAGGCGACGGTGCGTCGGTGGCTGCGCCGCCTGCCATGAGCGAGGAGGCCGCCGCGCCCGCGCCGCCACGCCGCCGCCGGCGGCTTTGGTGGGTCCTCGGGCTGGTGCTGGGCCTCGCGATCGCCTTTCTCCTGGGCTTCGCGGTCTTCGTCGCGCGTGCCTTCGATCCGGCGGCGCCCTCGATGCAGGAGACCGACGGCATCGTCGTCCTGACCGGCGGCAGCGAGCGCGTCGCCACCGGCCTGCGCCTGCTGGCCGAAGGCCGGGCACCGCGGCTGCTGATCTCCGGCGCGCATCCCGAGGCGGGGCTGGTCGGCATCATCGCGGCCGCCGGCCACGACCCGGCACCCTTCACGACTCGGGTCGCGATCGGGCGGGCCGCCGCGACGACGCGGGGCAATGCGGTGGAAACCGCGGCCTGGGCGCGGGCCGAAGAATTGCACTCGCTGCGCGTGGTCACCGCCTCGTACCACATGCCGCGGGCGCTGCTGGAATTGCGCCGCGCCATGCGGGGCGCGACGCTGGTGCCCCACGCCATCGTGCCGAGCACGCTGCGCGCGCCGGGGACGCTGTGGAAAGCTTCGACCTGGGCCCTTCTGTTCGGTGAATACGGACGCTACCTGCTCGCGCGCGCCGGCCTGTCGGCGCTGGCCAGTCCGCGGCGGGAGATTCGCGATTCATGACCATGCTGCGCTCGGCGCTGTTCAACCTGCTGTTCCTGGGCGGGACGGCGCTTGTCGTGCTCGCGGCCGTGCCGCTGCTCGCCGCGCCCCCGCCTGTGCTGATCGGCTATGTGCGGCTGTGGGCCCGCGCCGTGATCGGATTGCTGCGCATCGTCTGCGGCATCCGGGTCGCGGTGACAGGCCTTGAGCACATCCCCACCGGCGGCGCGATCATCGCCGCCAAGCATCAATCGGCCTTCGACACCGTGGTCTGGCTCGTCCTGCTGCCGCGCTGCGTCTATGTCCTGAAGAAGGAGCTGCTCGACATCCCGATCTGGGGCTGGCTCGCACGGCGCTGCGGGCATGTCGCCGTCGATCGCAAGGCCGGTGCGAAGGCCCTACGGGGCATGGTGCGGGAGGCCGGGGGCCGGCTCGCCGAGGGTCGGCCCATCGTGATCTTCCCCGAGGGCACGCGCACGGCACCCGGCGAGCACGTGCCGTACCAGCCCGGCGTCGCGGCGCTGGCCGCCGCGACCCATGCGCCGGTGGTGCCGGTGGCGACCGACAGCGGGCGCTGCTGGGGCCGGCGCGCCTTCCGCAAGCCGCCGGGGGTCATCCACATCTCGGTGCTGCCGCCACTGCCGGCCGGCCAGCCACGCGCCGCGCTGATGAACGCCCTGGAAACGGCGATCGAGGACGAAACCGCGCGCCTCCACGGCAGTGCGCATCCTGTGGATAAATCTGGGGAGAGAGGCTGCGGATAACTTCATCCAGGGGGTCAGGGCATTAGGTCATAGTACTGAAGATATTGAGTTTTTTTCCAAGATGCCCGGTTTGTGGATGAAGTGCCCCACCGGCGTGCCGGCGCGCACCGCACGGTGGCATCCCCGGCGGACCGGCAACTTGCGGAAACTCAACTTTTCGTGGTGCTTCCTGCGCTAGATTCGCGCGAAACGTGTGCGGGAACCAACCCGCCACGGGAAGAAGGAACGCAGCATGCGATGGGATCGACGCGGCCTGCTGGCCGCCGGGCTCGGCCTGGGCGCCGCCGGGTTGCTGGCGCCGCGCCAGGCCGAGGCCTGCACAGGCATCCGGCTGAAGGGCGCCGATGGGTCTGTCATCTTCGCCCGGACCCTCGAATGGGGCACCTTCGACATGATGCCGCGGCTGGCCGCGGTGCCCTCGGGCATCGCGTTGCAGGCGGCTGACAAGATGCCCGACGGCAAGCCCGGCATCGCCTGGACCGGCCGCCACAAGGCGCTGGCGATCTTCGCCCTCGGCAAGCCCGTGGTCACGGACGGGCTGAACGAGGCCGGCCTTGTCGTCGGCATGTTCTACCACCCGGGCACGGCGGTCTATGCGCCCTATGATCCCGCCCAGGCGGCCCGGTCCATGGCGATGACGGACCTCGCGGGCTACCTGCTGACGAATTGCGCGACGGTCGCCGAGGTGCGCGCGGCGCTTGCCGATATCCGCATCGCCCCGGTGGTCGAGCCGGCCCTCGGCTTCCCAGCACCGGCGCATGTCATCGCCATCGAGGAGAGCGGCCAGGCGGTGGTGATCGAATCGCTCGAGGGCGCGCTGCGCGTCTTCGATGCGCCCTTCGGCGTCATCACCAATTCGCCCAGCTACGACTGGCACATGACCAATGTGCGGAACTATCTGGAACTCTCGCCCGCCGATCGCGGCCCGCGCCGCGTCGCCGGGGTGGAGCTGGCGCCGATCGGGGTGGGGTCGGGGCTGCTGGGTTTGCCGGGGGACTATACGCCGCCCAGCCGCTTCATCCGCGCCGCGGCCTATGTGGCGACCGCGCGGCACACCACGGGCGGCTTCGACACGGTGCGGGAGAGCTTCCGCATCCTCGACAATTTCGACCTGCCCGTGGAAGCGGTCAGCCAGGAGCGGGGCGCGCCGGGCCAGCCGCAACTGATGTACAGCGCCACGCAATGGACGGTGGCGAGCGATATCCGCAACCGCGCCATGTACTACCACACGCAGTTCAACAGGACGCTGCGCCGGGTGAAGATGGCCGATGTGGACTTTGCGTCGCTGGGCGGCCGGGTGGCCAGCCGGCCACTGGACGATCCCCGGGAGGAACCGATCCGGGACGTGGTGCCGCGCCCGTAGCGCGCGGCCGTCAGCGGGCGCCTCGCCACCCTCGGCATGACGATTTCATGGCGGTCCGCCGCATATGCGATCGCATGGTATGAGGGTCGCGTCCTTTTCCCCCGCGCGGTGCCTGACCCTTGCACTTCCTGACCACGATCCAGCCGATGGCGCTGCTCGACAGCGCCTTCAGCCTCTTCGTCGCCTTCGTCCTCGGCACGCTAGTGGGAGTGGAACGCCAGTTCCGCCAGCGCAGCGCCGGGTTGCGCACCAACACGCTGGTCGCCGTCGGCGCCGCCGCCTTCGTCGACATCGCCCAGCGCCTGGCCGGCGATGCCGAGGCGGTGCGCGTCATCTCCTATGTCGTCTCGGGCATCGGCTTCCTGGGGGCCGGCGTCATCATGAAGGAGGGGCTGAACGTCCGCGGCCTGAACACCGCGGCGACGCTGTGGTGCTCGGCGGCGATCGGCGCCGCGGCGGGGTCGGATCTGGTGGTGGAGGCGGTCCTGATCACCGCCTTCGTCCTGGCCGGCAATACGCTGCTGCGGCCCGTGGTGACCTGGATCGAGCGTCGCCCGCTCGACCAGACAGGCACCGAGGCGCGGATCGAGGTCCGCATCACCACCGACGCCCGGCACCTGGCGGCGATGCGCCGACATCTGATCGAGCGCCTTCAGGCCGCGCAGTATCCGGTCGCCGATGTCGAGGTGATCGAACGCGGCGAGGACGTCGTCGAGGTGACTGCCGTGCTGGTCAGCACCGTCGTGGTGACGGCGGAGATCGGGGCGGTGGTGGCCGAACTGTCCCGCCACCCGGCCATCAGCGACGCCGCCTGGGAAAGCAGCTCCCTGGAATGATCCCCGGCCGGCCGAAATTCTTCGTTACGGGACTTGCGGCGCGGTCCGGGGCACCTTTCTTTCCCGTCATGTTGCAAGTGCTCACCGTCCTTGCCGCCGTCCTCGCGCTCGCGCCCGCCGCGCGGGCGCTTGAGAGCGCGCCTGTCACCTCCCCCCGCGCGACGGTCACGGTGCTCGCGGACCATGACGCCATCGCGCCGGGACAGACTTTCCGGATCGCGCTGCGCCAGCGCCTCGCGCCTGGCTGGCACACCTACTGGATCAACCCGGGGGATGCGGGGCAACCGCCCGAGGTCGCCCTGACCATGCCCGAGGGCGCGACGAGCGCCCCGATGCAGTTCCCCGCGCCGCAGCGCATCCCCTTCGGACCCCTGGTGAATTTCGGCTACGAGGGCGAAGCGGTCTTCACAATCCCGGTCACCGCCCCGGCGGGCCTGAAGCCGGGCGAGACCTTCCCGATCCAGGCCGATGCGACCTGGCTGGTCTGCGAGCGCATCTGCATCCCCGAGGAAGGCACCTTCCGGCTCGACATCCCGGTTGAGGCCGCGGGGCGTCCGGCCGACGCCGCCACCGGCAGCCTGTTCATCGCCGCCGAGGCTTCCCAGGCCCGCGCCGCCCCTTTCAGCGCGACCTATGGCTTCCAGGACGGCGCCGGGGCCATCGCGATCTCCGGCCCGGGCATCGCGCCCGGCGCGGTGCGCGAGGCCTTCTTCTTCCCCGAGCCCTGGGGCGTGATCGACAACGCCGCGCCGCAGCCGATGACGGTCGCGGACGGCACGCTGCGGCTCGGGCTGACGCGCGGCGGGGCGGAGAGCCTGCCATCCTCGGTGGCTGGCGTGGTGGCGATCACCGATGCCGCGGGCGTGCGCGGGGCCTATCTGATCTCGGCGCCCCTGGGCCCGGTGCCCGCGGCTGGCGCGGCGGCCGGGCTGCCGCTGTGGCAGGCGCTGCTGTTTGCCGCCCTGGGCGGGCTCATCCTGAACCTGATGCCCTGCGTCTTCCCGATCCTCGCCATGAAGGCGGTGTCGCTCGCGAAGCTGTCCGGCGCGGCGCGCGGGACGGTGCGGGCGCATGCGGTGTCCTATACGGCGGGGGTGGTGCTGTCCTTCCTCGCGCTTGGCGCGCTTCTGGTCGGGCTACGGGCGGCCGGCGGTGTGGCGGGGTGGGGGTTCCAGTTCACCTCGCCGGTCTTCGTCGCGGCCATGGCCTGGCTGATGCTGGCGGTCGGGCTGAACCTGTCGGGCGTCTTCGCCATCGGCGGGCCGGTTTCGGCCGGCAGCGGGCTCGCGGCCAAGGGCGGGCATGCCGGGTCCTTCTTCACCGGGATGCTCGCCGTGCTGGTGGCGACGCCCTGCACGGCGCCTTTCATGGCCGCGGCGATCGGCGCGGCGCTGGGCATGAGCGCGGCCGAGGCATTGGCCGTATTCGCCGCCATGGGGCTCGGCATGGCCCTGCCCTACGCGCTGCTCGGGGTCTTCCCCGCCCTGGCCCGGCTGCTGCCGAAGCCCGGCCTGTGGATGGAGCGGCTGAAGCAGGGCCTGGCCTTCCCGATGTATGCGGCCGCCGCCTGGCTGGTCTGGGTGCTGTCGGAACAGGCCGGGTCGATGGCGGTGCTCGCCGTGCTGGGCGGCGCCGTGCTGATCGGCTTCGCCGCCTGGGCGATCGGCATCGCGCAGCAGTCGGGTGGACGCATCGCCCGGGCGGTGGGGGTCGCGGCGGTCGTCGGCGCCCTTGCCCTGCTGCCGGGCCTGCATGCCGCCCCCGCGCCCGCCCAGGCCGCCGGCGCGGACCATGGCGAGCCCTGGTCCGAGGCCCGCCTTGCCGCGCTGCGCGCCGAAGGCCGCCCGGTCTTCGTGAACCTTACCGCCGCCTGGTGCATCACCTGCAAGGTGAATGAGCGGGTGGCCCTCGCGACCGATGGGGTCCAGCGCGCCTTCGCCGACAGCAACATCGCCTATCTGACCGGCGACTGGACCCGCGGCGACCCGGCCATCACCGCCGTGCTGCGCGCCCATCAGCGGGATGGGGTGCCGCTCTATCTGTTCTACCCGGCGGGGGGCGGTGCGCCGCGCATCCTGCCGCAGATCCTCACCGAAGGGATCATCCTCCAAGCCATTGCCGAACCGCGAGAGAGCACATGACGGCGAGGTTCACCCGCCGCGCCGCCCTCGGCGCCGCCGAAGGGCGGCCGGTGCAGCAGGCGAGCACGCCGCCCTATGGATGCGCGACCAAGTATGTCGGGGCGTGACGGGTGATTGGAGGGGGCTTTGCCCCCTCCAAACCTCCCCCACCAAAGGCCACAGGGCCTTTGGAAACCGTCACTTGGCATGGGGCATCACGGTTCGGCCCAAGGCCGGGAGTCGTTCTCGCGCGCCGAGGATGCGCGGGTCCCTGGCCGTTGCCCTCATTCTTCCGCTGCGGAAGCTGGAGGGGCGCCGCCCCTCCAAACCAACCCCGCGAAGGCCGGAGGGCCTTTGCAGCCATCGACCTGGCTCTATGCGCCGCTGGCAGGACGTCCGTCGAAAGCCGCCCTTGCGCCCGCAAGGCGTTTCGAGGGCACGAAGGTGACCGCCCCTCCCAACACCAAGTGCCTGCGGTCCAGGCGCTCCAAGCATCTGGCGGGGTGGTTCGGAGGGACAGAGCCCCCCGATCTTCGGCTGCGGAACCAGCCCGGCAATGGAGAATGGCGTCCGGGCCTCTGACGGGGTGAGGTCCGGAGCGGGGCAGAGCCCCTCTCCGCGCGCGTGCAATCATCGCGGCGCGAGTCTAGTTTCTCCGGCTTCCCATGGCCCTGCCCCCCGCATTCCTCGACGAGCTGCGCGCCCGAACGCCCCTGCCCGGGCTGATCGGGCGGAAGACGCGGCTGACCAAATCGGGGCGGAACTGGAAGGGCTGCTGCCCCTTCCATGGCGAGAAGACCCCCTCCTTCTACGTCTATGACGACCATTTCCACTGCTTCGGCTGCGGCGCGCATGGGGATGCCATCACCTTCGTCATGCGCGCGGACGGCGCGTCCTTCCCCGAGGCCATCGAGCGCCTGGCGGCAGAAGCCGGGATGGATGTGCCGAAGCCATCGCCGCAGGAAGCTGCGCGAGAGCGGCGCGCGCGCGATCTGCATGCCGTCATGCAGGCGGCGGCCGAAGCCTATCATCGCCGCCTCTTCCTGCCGGAGGGACGGCCGGCGCTGGACTACCTGCTGCGGCGGGGGCTGAAGGACGCGACGATCCGCGACTTCCTGCTGGGCTGGGCACCCGGCGGCCGGGGCGCCATCCAGGCCGACCTGAAGGCCGAGGGCGTGACCGAGGAGCAGTTGCTTGAAGCCGGGCTGCTGCGGGCGGGCGAGGCCGGGGATCCGCCCCGCGACTTCTTCTTCTCACGCGTCATGTTCCCCATCCGCGATCGGCGCGGACGGGTAATCGCCTTTGGCGGGCGCATCCTGGGCGACGGCCAGCCGAAATACGTGAACAGCCCGGAGACGCCGCTGTTCCGCAAGCGGATGGGGCTCTACGGCCTGGATCTGGCGCGGGAGGGGGCGTTTCGCGGCGCCTCGGTCGTCGCGGTCGAGGGCTATATGGACGTCATCGCCCTGCACCAGGCCGGGTTCACGGGAGCCGTCGCGCCGCTCGGGACCGCGCTGACGGCGGAGCAACTGGAAGAGCTGTGGCGGCTGAACCCCGAGCCGGTGCTGTGCTTCGACGGCGATGCGGCAGGCGCGCGGGCGGCGGCGCGGGCGGCGGAACTGGCCCTGCCACTGATCACCAGCGAACGGACGCTGCGCTTCGCGACCCTGCCGGCCGGGGAGGACCCTGACACCCTGACCGCGAAGCGCGGCCCGGCGGCATTCCAGGCCGTGCTCGACGGGGCCCGGCCGATGTCGGATGCGCTCTACGGTCTGATTGCCGAGGGGCGCCCGGCCGCGACGCCCGAACAGCGCGCCGCGCTGCGCAACCGGTTGAACGCGGCAGCAGGGGCCATCGCCGACAAGGCGCTGGCCGGCGAATACCGCCGCGTGCTGCTGGACCGGTTCTTCGCCGCATCCCGCCTGCGGCCAGGCCAGCGCCCGCCGCCCCGCCGCGCCGCCCGGCCCGCCATATCCGAAGGCCCGGTCCGCGCCGAACGCGCCCGGATGATGTTCGCCATCATTCTCCGCCACCCCTGGATCCTGCCCCAGGTGGAGGAGGCGATCGGGCTGCTCGACCTGCCGCCGGGACCCGCCACGCAACTGCGGGACGCGATTCTCGCATGGGGTGTGGCCTCGGAACCGCTTGACTCTGAAGGTTTGATCGCCCACCTCGCCCATCATGGCGCGGAAGATGCGGTTGCCTGGGCTCTGATGCCCGTGGGCCTCCCCTTCGCAGCGGGGCCGGAAGCCCTGCCGCGGGAGGTCGAGGAAGGCTTCTGGCACTTTTTCCTGCGCCTGCGCGGCGAGGCGGAATTGATCGAGGATCAGCGGGAAGCCCGGCAGAGTCTTGCCGAAACGAATGATCCTTCGGCGCAGCGCCGATTGATCCTGGTGACGGAGGCGCTGGACGCGCTCCGCCGCGGCGAGGGCGCCGCGGAGGCGTCGGGCGACGCCGCATAGGGTAGAGGGTGGTTTTCTCGGGCATCCGGCTGCGATCGGATGCCCGAAACCGTTGGACGGAGCGGAGTACGCATGGCGAGCAAAGCGGCGGCAGGGGCTGAGACGGTCGAGACGCGGGACGAGCAGGTCGAAGGACTGCTGCTGGATACCCAGTCGGCGGCCGTGAAGAAGCTCATCGCCCGCGGCAAGGAGCGTGGCTACGTCACCTACGACGAGATCAACGCCGCCCTGCCGCAGGACCAGGTGTCCTCCGAGACCATCGAAGACACGATGGCCACGCTGAGCGAGGCCGGGATCAATGTCGTCGAGGCCGAGGAGAACGAGGACGGCGAGGCCGCCGCCAAGCCGGCCGAGAAGAAGGATGACGACGAGGAGGAATCCGGCGGCAACGTCGATGAGGAATCCCTCGGCCGCACCGACGACCCCGTGCGCATGTATCTGCGCGAGATGGGCTCGGTCGAGCTGCTGTCGCGCGAGGGCGAGATCGCCATCGCCAAGCGCATCGAGGCCGGCCGCGACATGATGATCGGCGGGCTCTGCGAGAGCCCGCTGACCTTCCAGGCCATCCTGCGCTGGCATGAGGCGGTGCGCGCCACCCCGGCCCGCATGCTGCTGCGCGACGTCATCGACCTCGAAGCCACCCAGTCCGCCGGCAACCCCGACGGCGCGCCCGCCGAGGCCGCCGAGGAGGAATTCGAGGAAGGCGACGAGGGCGAGGGGATGGGCCTGTCGCTCTCCGCCCTGGAAGAGAAGCTAAAGCCCGAAGTCCTCGCCAATTTCGCCGAGATCGAGAGCCTCTACGGCAAGCTGCTGAAGCTCACCTCCAAGCGCATGGACGCCTACCATGCCGGCGAGGAGCTCGTGGGCCGTGGCGAGAAGACCTATGAGAAGTCGCGCCGCGACCTGATTGCGCTGGTGGAGAAGGTCCATCTCCACAATAACCGCATCGAGGAGCTGGTCGACCAGCTCAAGGGCCTGAACCGCAAGCTGACGGTGCTGGAAGGCCAGGTCCTGCGCCTCGCCGAGAGCCAGAAGGTCAAGCGCGAGGACTTCCTGCAGCATTGGCGCGGGTCGGAACTCGACCCGGCCTGGCTGGAGCGGGTCGGCGCCCTGCCGTCCAAGTACTGGAAGGCCTTCGTCGCGAAGCACTCGGCCGAGGTCGACCAGATCCGCGCCCGCATCACCGAGGTCGCCAACACCACCGGCATGCCGATCGGCGAGTTCAAGCGCGTCTATGCGACCGTCTCCCGCGGCGAGCGCGACATGACCCAGGCGAAGAAGGAGATGATCGAGGCCAATCTCCGCCTCGTGATCTCCATCGCCAAGAAGTACACGAATCGCGGCCTGCAGTTCCTGGACCTGATCCAGGAAGGCAATATCGGCCTGATGAAGGCGGTGGATAAGTTCGAATACCGCCGCGGCTATAAGTTCTCGACCTACGCGACCTGGTGGATCCGCCAGGCGATCACGCGCTCCATCGCCGACCAGGCGCGGACCATCCGCATCCCGGTCCACATGATCGAGACGATCAACAAGCTGGTTCGCACCAGCCGGCAGATGCTGCACGAGATCGGCCGCGAGCCGCAGCCCGAGGAGCTGGCCGAGAAGCTCGGCATGCCGCTCGAGAAGGTGCGCAAGGTGCTGAAGATCGCGAAGGAGCCGATCTCCCTCGAAACGCCGATCGGCGACGAGGAGGACAGCCACCTCGGCGACTTCATCGAGGACAAGAACGCGGTCATCCCGCTGGACGCCGCGATCCAGTCCAACCTGCGCGAGGCGACGACCCGCGTGCTGGCGTCCCTGACGCCGCGCGAGGAGCGCGTGCTGCGCATGCGCTTCGGCATCGGCATGAACACCGACCACACGCTGGAAGAGGTCGGGCAGCAGTTCAACGTGACGCGCGAACGTATCCGCCAGATCGAGGCCAAGGCGCTGCGCAAACTGAAGCACCCGAGCCGGTCGCGGAAGCTGCGGTCGTTCCTGGATAATTGAGGGCGAGACCGAGAGGGCTTTCCCCGCGCAAGGCCGAGAGGCCTTCCTGAGGGCTTGTTTGCGTTCACGGGCGGAACCGGCGGGGCCGTGCCTCTCCGGACATCCCCGCCATCGCGGTCCCACTGACGTTGCCATGAAACGTCAGTGGGTGCCCCCGGTGCTTGGAGCACCTGGACCGCAGGCATCTCGCACACAGCAGAAAGCCCGTATTGGCCCCTCGAAGCCCGCCTCGTGCGCAAGAGCGCGCTTCGCCACCATTCCGTCAGCGGCGCCCGGCACCACGTTGAGGTCCGCGAAGGCCTTTCGGCCTTTGCTGGGGTGGCCTGGAGAGGCAAAGCCCCTCCAACTCGTCACCGGAAACAAGCCGGCCTTTGAATATCGATTGTGGTGCGCGGCACAAGATCCGGCGGGCAGGCAGCAGTTCGGCCTGGCGGTTGAGGCGAGCGGGCCAGGGTCCGCCTCCCGCCCGCAGAGCGCCTCTGTTGACCACGCCCTTCGCCATCGCGAGAGTCGCGCCATCAGGAGAGGGTCGCACGAATGGCGGCAACGATGAATGAGATCGAGGAAGTGACGGTCGACGTCACCTTCCTGCGGATGGACACGCCGCCCAGCGATCCGTCCCGACCCCTGCCGCCCGATGTCCGTGTGGAACAGGCGCGGCACTGCTCGGTGCCCTTCTATCGCTACCTCTATGACACGGTGGGCGAACCCTGGCTGTGGTGGATGCGCCGCACAGCCACCGATGCGGAGCTCTCGGCGCTGCTGTCCATGCCCGCGGTGTCGATCCATGTGCTGATGAAGGATGGCGAACCCGCGGGGTTCTACGAGCTCGACCGCCGTTATCCGCATGCGGTGAACCTCGCCTATTTCGGGCTGATGCCCTGGGCGATCGGCACTGGGGTGGGGCGCGCTTTCCTGCGCCATGCGGTTGATACCGCCTGGGCCGCGGGCAAGCCGGCGGTGACGGTGAATACCTGCACGGCGGATCATCCGCGCGCCCTGCCCTCCTATGTGGCCGCAGGGTTCCAGAGGCTGCGCACGGTGCGGGAAGTCTGGCCGGTGCCGAGGCGGCTCGGCCTTCGGGTGCCGCCGCATCTGGGGCGCTGAGAGACCGTTTGGACATGCGCCGGTCGGCGCATGTCCATGTCCGGCACCGACCCGCATCCCCACCCGGCACCCAATTCAGCATGCTGTTGTCGGGTGACCGGGCGGGGATGCGGGCCGGTGCCGGACTTTTCAGACGATCTCTGACGCCGCGGAAATCCGGCGGATTTGCACCCGCAGCCCGCCGGGTCTATCCAGCCGGCCTTCCAGACACAGGGAACCCAGCATGACCCCGGCTGAACGCGCCGCCGTCCAGGCGCATCTGCGCCGCCTCTTCGGCAACAACCGCATCGCCGTCACCGCCCCGGAACGCAAGGGCGCGAGCGTCGAGCTGCGTGTCGGCGACGAGTTCATCGGCACCGTGCACCGCGACGCGGAGGATGGCGAAGTGTCCTACGCCGTCCAGATCGTGGTGCTGTCCGAAGACCTCGAAATGCCGAACTGACCGGGCTTTGGCCGGGGCGCCGTCAGGGCGTTCCGGCCGGTTGGTCCGATGGCAGGCGGCCCCAGGCCGTCCTGGCGGCATAATGCTCGATCAGCGCCTCGAGGTGCGGCGAGCGGATGCCGGAGAAGTGGCACAGGAAATCCCCTGGCTGCCAGACGCTGCGCGCCATGGTCCGGTAGAACCGGTTCCTCTCCTCGGGGAAGGCGTTGAAGACCCGCGGGTCGTCCACGATGGTGATATGCTGGGTGATGTCGTTCGAGAGCGCCATCAGCGCCTTCAGCGCGTATTGCTCCCAGGTCCCGTTGGTGATGTCCGCATCGAACAACCAGACCAGGTCGAGGACGCGCCGGATGGCAGGACCGTCCTCAAGGAACATCACGCCGCAATTGATGCCGGCCTCGTCTTCGGTCAGCGTCAGCGACCCGTTGGGGGAGCGGGCGCCGAAGGCGGCATCCAGGTCGAAAGCGGGATTGGTGATCAGCGCATCGGCATCGACGAAGGCCACGCGATCGAAGCCCTGCGCGAACAGGTGCATGATCAGGGCAATCTTCATCCAGGATGGCGGCCGGTCGATGTAGCTTGGCGGGTCCGACAGGATCGCGTGGCTGATGCCGCGCGCCTCGGCATAGGCCTCGTGCGAGAGGATGGCGGGCCGGATCTTGGCGAGATAGGCCTCCCCGAGTGCGACCGTGCACAGCACCGTCGTCCCGGCGCGCCGCGTGATCCGGGGCGCGAGAGCACCCACCGCGGCGCGGAAGGGATAGCTTACGCGCGGCGGGGGGACGATCTCCTCACGCAGCGCGGCCAGGTGGTCGAGAACGATCGGATTGGCGAGGATGTTCGCGACGCGCGTCGTGGTGAAGAGCCGCGCCAGGTCCGCCCGGATGGCGTCGGCACGCTGCACCAGCGCGGCCATCTCCTGCCGGATCGCGGCCGTTTCGGCCGGGTCGGCAGCCGCCACCTGCCGGGCAGCGACGGCTTCCTCCCGGAATGCTGCGGCATCCTGCCGGAGCGCCGCAAGTTCCTGCCGGGCGACGGCCGTCTCCTCCCGGGTTCCCGTCGCCTCCTGCCGGCTACCGGCCATCTCCTGCCGGATCTCCGCCACGTCCTGCCGGGTCCCCGCCATCTCCCGCCCCGCCGCCGCCAGATCCTGCCCGATGCCGTCGAGCCGGCGCTGGAACTGCAGGATGGCGTCCTTGAGCTTCGCGTAGAGCAGCCCCGCAACAATGCCCGCCAGGATGAGCAGCACGAGGACGGCCAGGCCGGTCCAGGAGATCGTCTCAGTCATGCACAGTGCGCCTCTCTGATACCCCGTTTCACGGGTCGCCCGGCGCCGCGCGGGTTCAGCCGCCCAGGCGCGCCTTCACCATCGGCCCGGCCTTGGCCATGTCCAGGGTCGCGGCGTGCTTCGCGCGCAGCACGGCCATGACCTTGCCCATGTCCTTGATCGAGGCAGCGCCTGTCTCGGCCACCGCGGCCTCGACGGCGGCGGTCATGGCGGCCTCGTCCATCTGCTGGGGGAGGAAGCTGTCGATCACGGCGATCTCGGCCTCCTCCTTCGCAGCGAGTTCCTCGCGGCCGCCCTGGCGGTAGAGGGCGACCGATTCCGCGCGCGACTTCGCCATGCCCCGCAACATGGCGATGATGCCGGCCTCGTCCACCGGCGGGCCGGGGCGGGCGGCGATGTCGGTGTCCTTCAGCTTGGCCTGGATCATGCGGAGCGTGGAGACGCGCTCGGCATCCTTGGCCCGCATGGCGGTCTTGAGCTCGTCCAGGAAGCGGTCGCGGAGCGACATGGCAATGGTTCCTCGTCTGTTGGGCGCCCTATAGCGCAGGGTTCGCGCGGGAGGAAATTTCCCACCCGACTGATTCAGCTTGCGCTGGGAAATCCATTCCCGATATGTCTCCCGCCATGCGCACCGTGGAAGACATCATCGGGCTGCTCGGGGGTTCCGAGGCGGCAGCGAATCATTGCGGCGTCGGCACCGAGGCCATCCGCAAATGGCGCCAGGCCAAGGCCATCCCGGCCAAGCACTGGCCGGCGATCCTGTCCGCGACCGGCCTGTCCCTCGCCGATCTTCCCGGCGCGCCCACGGAAACCCAGAAGACGGAACCCGATATGAACGCGGCCGATACTCCCCCCGAAGGTGCGACGGGCTGCCTGGTGCTGGCCGATGGGACGATCTTCTGGGGCCGAGGCTTCGGGGCCGAGGCCGCGACGGTCGGCGAGATCTGCTTCAACACGGGCATGACCGGGTATCAGGAGACGCTGACCGACCCCTCCTATGCCGGGCAGATCATCACCTTCACCTTCCCGCATATCGGCAATGTCGGGACGAACCCCGAGGATATCGAGACCATCACCCCGGCCGCGCGCGGCCTGGTTGTGAAGCAGGACGTCACCGAGCCGTCCAACTACCGCGCCACGAAGAACCTGCGGGATTGGCTGGTGTCGCATGGCATCCCGGGCGTGTCGGGCATCGATACCCGTGCCCTGACCGCGCGCATCCGCGACCTGGGCGCGCCGAACGGCGTCATCTGCCACAAGGCGGATGGGAAGTTCGACATTGCCGCGCTGAAGGCCCAGGCCGCCGGCTGGCCGGGGCTGGAGGGGATGGACCTCGCCAAGGAGGTCACGACCCGCCAGACCTTCGCCTGGAACGAGACGGAATGGGCCTGGCCGGAGGGCTTCGGCATCCAGGCGGCGCCGAAGCACAAGGTCGTCGCGGTGGATTACGGGGCGAAGCGCAACATCCTGCGCTGCCTGGCCTCGGCCGGCTGCGAGGTGGTGGTGGTGCCCGCCACCGCGACCGCGGAGGACATCCTGTCCCACAAGCCGGACGGCGTCTTCCTGTCAAACGGCCCCGGCGACCCCGCGGCGACGGGCGCATACGCCATCCCGGCGATCCAGGGCGTGATGGACGCGAAGCTGCCGGTCTTCGGCATCTGCCTGGGGCACCAGCTGCTGGCGCTCGCGCTGGGGGCGAAGACCTACAAGCTCGCCCGCGGGCATCGCGGGGCAAACCAGCCGGTGAAGGACCTGACCACCGGGAAGGTCGAGATCACCAGCCAGAACCACGGCTTCGCGGTCGACCCCAAGACCCTGCCGGGGAATGCCACGGTGACCCATGTGTCCCTGTTCGACGGGACCAATGAGGGCATCGCCGCGACCGACCGCCCGGCCTTCTCGGTGCAGTACCACCCGGAAGCCAGCCCGGGGCCGAGCGATAGCCACTACCTCTTCCACCGCTTCGTGGAGATGATCGAGGCGCACAAGGCCGGCGCCTGAGCCGGCCGCGCGACCGACCGGATCGGCCGCGCGGGCGATAGGGAGAGGGAAACACGGATGTTCGACCTGAAGGGGCGCGTCGCGCTCGTCACCGGCGGGAATGGCGGCATCGGGCTGGGCTTCGCGCGCGGGCTGGCCAAGGCCGGTGCCGCGGTGATGATCGCCGGGCGCAACGCCGAGAAGAACGCCGCGGCGGTGGCGGAGCTGAAGGCGCTCGGCGCCATCGCCGCCAGCGCCCAGATGGACGTGACGGATGAGGCGTCGATCCGCGAGACCGTCGCGACCACGGCCGATCGTTTCGGCCGGCTCGACATCCTGGTGAACAATGCGGGCACCAATATCCGCCGCCGTCCGGAGGAATACCGGATGGAGGACTGGCACACGGTGCTCGCCACCAACCTGACCAGCGGCATGATCGCGGCGCAGGCGGCCTATCCCTGGCTGAAGAAGCACGGAGTCGGGCGGGTCATCAACAACGGGTCGATGCTGTCGATCTTCGGGCTTCCGTTCCATGCGGCCTATGGCGCGTCCAAGGGCGGGGTGGTGCAGATGACGAAGTCGCTCGCCGTGGCCTGGGCGCCGGACGGGATCACGGTGAACGTCATCCTGCCGGGCTGGATCGACACCGACCTGACGAAGAAGGCGCGGCAGGACATGGCCACGCTGAACGAGGACGTGCTGCGCCGGACGCCGTCCAAGCGCTGGGGCGATCCGAAGGATTTCGAGGGGGTGGCGGCCTTCCTCGCCTCCGACAGCGCGGCCTTCATCACCGGGGTGGCGATCCCGGTCGATGGCGGGTTCTCGGTGCACGGCTGATGCCCTCGATCCAGACCCTGCTGGTCTTCGCCGCGCTGTCCTTCGGGCTCGCGGCGACGCCGGGGCCGAACATGCTCTACCTCGTCTCCCGCGCGCTGGCGCAGGGGACCGGGGCGGGCCTGGTGTCGCTGGTGGGGTGCCAGTTCGGGTCGCTGGTGATCATGCTGTGCGCGGCGGCGGGGCTGACCGCCGCGCTGTTCGCCGTGCCCTATGCCTGGGACGTGCTGCGCATCGGCGGGGCGATCTATCTGGCCTATCTGGCGTGGCAGTGCCTGCGGCCGGGCGGGCAGCCGATCTTCGCACCGCGGGCGATGCCGAAGGAGCCGCCTGGGCGGCTGTTCGCGGTGGGGTTCGCGACCGCGGCGCTGAACCCCAAGGTCGCTCTGTTCTACGTGGCGGTGCTGCCGCCCTTCATCGACCCGGCACTGGGTAGCGTCTTCGCGCAGGGCGCGGCGCTGGGGGCAGTGCAGATCGGCGTCGCGATCGTCTTCGACGGGCTGCTGGTCTATGGCGCGGCGGGTGTCGCGCGCTTCCTCGGCACGCGTCCGGCCTGGATGGCGGCACAGCGCTGGATCCTGGGCACCGCGCTCGCGCTGATCGCGGTGAAGCTGGCGACGGAGGGGCGGCGGTGATGATGTATGGCCTGGATGCGCTGGCGCATGGGGCGGTGGCAGCGTTGCTGACGCTGCCGCCGGCACTGGTGCTGTTCTGGTGGCTGACGCGGCCGCTCGCGGTGGCGGTTCGGGCGCTGCGGCCCTTCGTCAGCGCCTGCGCGGCCTTTGGCCTGTCGATGGCGGCCTCCGGCACCTGGGCCCTGACTTTCGAACGTTCGAGCTACACCGACGAAGCTATGGGCGGGGCGCTGATCGGCGGCGGCCTGGTCGGCCTGATCGGCTTCCTGATCCTGCTGGCGCTGCCGCATCCGCCATGATCCGCCATACGCTCGATGCCCAGCTCGGCGGCGCCATGACCACCTTGATGGCTGCCCTTCCCGGCGCCGCGGTGTTCTGGCTCGCCACGCGGCCGATACGCGACGGGTCCCGTGGCCTGCGCGCCTTCCTGATCGCGGGCGCCTCCTATGCGGCGATGCTCGTCGCCGCGGGCGTCGTGGCCTTCCTGATGGAGCGCCCGGCCCAAGTCGGCGACGCCCTGATGGGTGCGGTGATGGGTGGCGTTGTCGTGGCGCGGATCCTGCCGCAGCCGGAGGCGACATGATGTCGGCTGCCGCGCTCGGCCTTTTCGCGCTGGCCTATTCCGGCGTCGTGCTCTTCGCGCTGGCGCATGCGCTGCGGCGCATCCTGCCGCCGGTGCGCGCGGCCTGGACGGCCTTCTTCCTCTCCGCCGCCGTGCATGGCGCGACGCCCTTCCTGATGGCGGATGAGGAACGCTGGCTGCCGCTGACCCTGTTCTGGCTGCTGCCACACCTGCTGATCCTGCCGCTGCTGCTGCTCGCGGCGCGACGACAGTCCGCCGCAGCGTAGCCAGCCCCTTCTTCGATCTTCCTTTCGCCAGAGGCCCTTACCCCCATGCCGAAGCGCACCGACATCAAGTCCATCCTCATCATCGGCGCGGGCCCGATCGTCATCGGCCAGGCCTGCGAATTCGACTATTCCGGCGCCCAGGCCTGCAAGGCGCTGCGCGCCGAGGGCTATCGCGTCATCCTGGTCAATTCCAACCCGGCGACGATCATGACCGATCCGGGCCTGGCGGATGCGACCTATATCGAGCCCATCACGCCCGAGATCGTCGAGAAGATCATCGCGAAGGAACGCCCCGACGCGCTGCTGCCGACCATGGGCGGGCAGACCGCGCTCAACACCTCGCTGAAGCTCGCCGAGGCCGGCGTGCTCGCGAAGTATGGCTGCGAGCTGATCGGCGCGAAGGCCGAGGTGATCGACAAGGCCGAGGACCGGCAGAAGTTCCGCGATGCCATGTCGAAGATCGGCATCGAGAGCCCGAAATCGACCATCGCGCATACGATGGACGAGGCGCGCGAGGGGCTGAAGGCGGTGGGGCTGCCCTGCGTCATCCGTCCGTCCTTCACCCTGGGCGGCACGGGCGGCGGCATCGCCTACAACCGCGAGGAATTCGAGCAGATCGTCTCGGCCGGCCTGTCGGCCTCGATGACCAGCGAAGTCCTGATCGAGGAAAGCGTCCTCGGCTGGAAGGAATTCGAGATGGAGGTGGTCCGCGACAAGGCGGACAACTGCATCATCATCTGCTCCATCGAGAATCTCGATGCGATGGGCGTGCATACGGGCGATTCCGTCACCATCGCCCCGGCGCTGACGCTGACCGACAAGGAATATCAGCGCATGCGCGATGCCTCCATCGCTTGCCTGCGCGAGATCGGCGTCGATACCGGCGGGTCGAACGTGCAGTTCGGCATCAACCCCGCCGATGGCCGCATGGTCATCATCGAGATGAATCCGCGCGTGTCGCGCTCCTCCGCTCTGGCATCCAAGGCGACCGGCTTCCCGATCGCCAAGGTCGCGGCGAAGCTGGCCGTCGGCTACACGCTGGACGAATTGCAGAACGACATCACCATGGTCACGCCGGCGAGCTTCGAGCCGACAATCGACTATGTCGTGGTGAAAATCCCCCGCTTCACCTTCGAGAAGTTCCCCGGCACGCCGGCAACGCTGACGACGTCCATGAAGTCGGTCGGCGAGACCATGGCGATCGGGCGGTCCTTCGCGGAAGCCTTGCAGAAGGGGCTGCGCGGGTTGGAGACGGGGCTGTCGGGTCTCGACGACATTCCCGCCCCCGGTGACGGGTCGGCCCAGGCCTTCCATGCCGCGCTGGCGACGCCCAAGCCCGACCGGGTGCTGGTCGCCGCCCAGGCGATGCGCGCCGGCGTGTCGATCGAGGAAATCCACGAGGCCTCCAAGTTCGACCCGTGGTTCCTGCGCGAGATCGAGAAGATCGTGCAGGCCGAGAACACGGTGCGCGAGATCGGCCTGCCGCAGACCGCGACCGCGCTGCGCAAACTCAAGGCGCTGGGCTTCTCCGACGCGCGACTGTCCGTGCTGGCGGGCGTGAAGGAAGCCGATGTCGCGGCGCTGCGCGGCAAGCTCGGCGTGCAGCCGGTCTACAAGCGCATCGACACCTGCGCGGCGGAATTCGCCTCCGAGACGCCCTACATGTACTCGACCTATGAGGGCGGCTTCGGCGTGCCGGTCTGCGAATCGCGGCCGACCGGGCGCAAGAAGGCCATCATCCTCGGCGGCGGGCCGAACCGCATCGGCCAGGGCATCGAGTTCGACTATTGCTGCGTCCATGCCTGCTACGCGCTGCGCGACGCCGGCTACGAGACCATCATGGTCAACTGCAACCCGGAGACGGTGTCGACCGACTACGACACCTCCGACCGCCTGTATTTCGAGCCGCTGACCGCCGAGGACGTGATCGCCCTGATCCGCAAGGAACAGGAATCCGGCGAGGTGCTGGGCTGCATCGTGCAGTATGGCGGGCAGACGCCGCTGAAGCTGTCCCAGGCGCTGCACAAGGCGGGCATCCCGATCCTCGGCACCTCGGCCGAGGCGATCGACATCGCGGAGGATCGCGAGCGCTTCCAGATCCTGCTGAAGGGCCTCGGCCTGAAGCAGCCGAAAAATGGCACCGCGCGCACGCTGGACGAGGCGATCACCGAGGCGAACCGCATCGGCTACCCGGTCGTCGTGCGTCCCTCCTACGTGCTCGGCGGTCGCGCGATGGAAATCGCGCATAATGACGAGCAGCTTCGCCGCTTCGGCGCCGAGGCGGTGAAGGTCTCGGGCGAGAACCCCATCCTGATCGACCAGTATCTTCAGGATGCGATCGAGGTCGATGTGGACTGCATCTGCGACGCGGATGGCGCAGTCTATGTCGCCGGCGTGATGGAGCACATCGAGGAAGCCGGCATCCATTCCGGCGATTCCGCCTGTTCCCTGCCGCCCTATTCCCTGCCGCCGGCGATCGTCACGGAACTGAAGGCCGAAACGGAAGCCATGGCCCGCGCGCTGAAGGTGCAGGGGCTGATGAATGTCCAGTATGCGGTGAAGGATGGCGAGATCTACGTGCTGGAAGTGAACCCGCGCGCCTCGCGCACCGTGCCGTTCGTTGCCAAGGCGACCGGCATCGCAGTCGCCAAGATCGGCGCGCGCGTGATGGCGGGCGAGAAGCTGTCCGCCTTCACCCTGGATGACGACGCGATCTCCCGCCACGTCGCGGTCAAGGAGGCGGTCTTCCCCTTCAATCGCTTCCCGAATGTCGACGTCATCCTCGGACCCGAGATGAAGTCCACCGGCGAGGTGATGGGCCTCGACCATTCCTTCGAGCGCGCCTTCCTCAAGTCGCAGCTCGGCGCGGGGGTGAAGCTGCCGGAGGAAGGGGCCGCCTTCATCTCGGTCAAGGACAGCGACAAGGCCGCGGCGGTGACGCTCGCCCGGCGGCTGACCGAGATGGGCTTCAAGCTGCTCGCCACCCGGGGCACCGCGGCGCGCATCCGCGACGCCGGCTTCGAGGTCCAGATCGTCAACAAGGTCCTGGAAGGCCGGCCGCATTGCGTGGATGCGATCAAGTCCGGTGACATCCAGCTGGTGATCAATACCTCGGGCGGCGGGCAGTCGGTGGCGGACAGTTTCGACATCCGCCGGTCAGCCCTGACCCATGGCATTCCGCACTACACCACCGCGGCGGGGGCGCGGGCGGCGGTCCATGCCATTGCGGCCCTGAAAGCCGGAACCCTTGATGTGGCGCCCCTGCAAGCGTATTTTGCTACGTCGTTCTGACCGCATGGGGGCCGTTTCGGCCCCCGTCCTGTCTCTCCCCCCCACCGACCGCCAGGCCTGGCAGAACCGGACCGAGGGCCGGGAGGGGGACAGTGATTCCTGGGGAAGGGTTCGCCGTGCAGAAGTTCCCGATGACCGCCGAAGGTCTTGCGCGTCTCGAGGAGGAGCTGAAGGTGCTCAAGTCCGAAGAGCGCCCGGCCATCATCCGCGCCATCGCCGAAGCGCGTGCCCATGGGGACCTGTCGGAAAACGCCGAATACCATGCCGCGCGTGAACGCCAGTCCTTCATCGAGGGCCGCATCGGCGAGCTCGAGGCCATCATCCCCTCGGCCGAGGTGATCGACGTCGGCCGCCTCACGGGCGACAAGGTGTTGTTCGGCGCGAAGGTCACCATCGTCGATGAGGAAAGCGAGGACGAGAAGACCTATCGCATCGTCGGCCAGTATGAGGCCGACATGAAGAACGGGTCGATCTCCGTCACCTCCCCGCTTGCCAAGGCGCTGATGGGCAGGAAGGTCGGCGATTCCGTCGAGGTTCCCGCCCCCGGCGGCGCCCGGTCCGTCGAGATTACCGCCGTCAAATTCGCCTGACCGCCTGCCAGATTACGCTGTGCGGCCAGGGCGCTCCGGGGTCTTCCCCGGTGCGCCCTTCGTCTTTCTGGTCCACCAACAAGGAAGTCCCATGTCCGCCGTGAATGCGATCCGCACCACCGAGGCCCCTGTCGCGCCGAGCGTCACGCTCGCCGACATCCGTGCCGCGGCCGAGCGAATTCGCGGCGCCATCATCCGCACACCGACCATCGAGAATCCGTCGGTGAACCGCGTGGCCGGCACGCGGGTCTTCCTGAAGCTCGACAATCTTCAGGCGACGGGTGCCTTCAAGGAACGCGGCGCGGCGAATCGCCTGGCGCTGCTGACCCAGCGCGAACGCGAGGCCGGCGTCATCGCCATGTCGGCCGGCAACCATGCGCAGGCGGTGGCTCGGCATGCACAGCTCGCCGGCGTGGCGGCGACGATCGTCATGCCGAAGTTCACGCCGTCCACGAAGGTGGTACGCACCGAATCCTGGGGCGCGCGCGTGGTGCTGCATGGCGAGACGCTGGCCGAAGCGGCGGCTCATGCGCATGAGCTCGCGCTGCGCGAGGGCCTGGTCTTCGTCCATCCCTATGACGATGCCGGCGTGATCGCCGGCCAGGGCACCATGGCGCTCGAAATGCTCGAGGACGCGCCGGAGATCGAGGCCCTCGTCATCCCGATCGGCGGCGGTGGTCTGTGCGCCGGCACGGCCACCGTCGCCGCCACGCTGCGCCCCGGCGTGCCGGTCTTCGGCGTCGAGGTGCAGGGCTATCCCGCCATGGCGCAGCGCCTGGCGGGCGAGCCCGTCTCGGTCGGCGGCCCGACCATCGCCGAGGGCATTGCCGTGCGCGACGTGGGCGAGATGCCGCTCAACATCCTGCGCCGCTGCCACAGCGAGGTGCTGCTGGTCCCCGAACGCGCCGTGGAACAGGCCGTCGCCCTGCTGGCCGAGGGCGCCAAGGTCGTGGCCGAAGGCGCAGGTGCCGCGGGCCTCGCCGCCGTGCTGACCTATCCCGAGCGCTTCAAGGGGCGCGTCGTCGGCACCACGGTCTGCGGCGGCAACATCGACGCGCGCGCGCTGTCCAACGTGCTGCTGCGGCAGCTCCTGCGCGACGGGCGCATCATGCGCCTGCATTTCGACATTCCCGACCGGCCCGGCGTGCTGGCGGATATCGCCAAGCGCATCTCCGATGTCGGCGGCAACGTCATCGAGGTGAAGCATCAGCAGCTGTTTGGCGCACCGACCGTGCAGAGCACGGAACTGCACCTGATGATCGAGGTGCGCGACGCGGCGCAGGGCGACGCGATCATCGCGGCGATGGAAGCGGCGGATTACGTGGTACGGCGCGGGTGAGACGCGCGACCGGAGAGGGGCTTTGCCCCTCTCCGGGCCTCACCCACCAAAGGCCACAGGGCCTTTGGAAACCGATACCTGGCGCCACGCATGAAAGATCGGCTGGGGATCGAAGCGAAACGCTCTGCACGACGCCTTGATCGTGTTCCCATCGCCGGATCGCGCGAACGCTTCCCGTTGCGTACAGTCCGCTTGGCCGAGGGTCGGCGGCCGGCCACCCAGGGTCAAAGGGCCTCTCACCGACTGATAGCGGCCAGCCCTACGAATGCCTTGATATCAGAGTCCTGCTTTCGTGCGCGGCAGCCCCACCAACCTCGTGCGCCATATCGCCGAGCCTTGCCGCTGAAAACGTCACCGACAGGGCTGGGCGGTATGTTCCGGATCGGGAACCGGCAAGCGCGCCCCTGCCCTTCCCCGGGCGCCCTGCCAACAAAGTGGGATCCAAGGGCCGTGGGCCCTTGGCGGGTGGGGTCCGGGGAGGGCAGAGCCCTCCCTGGCGGCGACTTCACCCGATCGGCACCCCTGCCGCGTCCTTCGCCGTCCGGATCGTCTGCAACGTCTGCACGCGCAGCACGCTCGGCGCGTTGGTCAGTCGGCTGGTGAGTTCGTTCTCATGTGCCGTGTCCCGCGCAACCAGGCGCAGCAGGAAGTCCCCGCCGCCGCGGATCATGTGGCATTCGCGCACTTCGGGCCAGGTGGTGGCCAGGACCTCGAAGGCTTCGAGGATGGCCTGCTTCTGGGATTCCAGCCCCACCAGGGCGAAGAAGGTGATTTCCCAGCCGAGCGCCACCGGGTCCACATCGGCGTGGTAGCCGCGGATGATGCCGGTTTCCTCAAGCCGCCGGACGCGGCGCAGACAGGGGGGCGCTGACAGGTTCACCCGCCGGGCCAGCTCGACATTGGTCATCCGCCCGTCCTGCTGGAGTTCGGTGAGGATATGCAGGTCCACCGAATCGAGGTCCGGTTCGGGTTCGCGGTTCATCGTGACGACTCGTATGCTTCGTTGCTCAGGCTCGGCCCCTGGCGCAATATCATTGCAGGACCCCAATCCATCAAGGCGTCGGGTTGTGGGGGCGCCGGGAGTGCCCGATATCGTCACACTGGCAACAAGCAATGGAATGCGTGCCTTGGCCGAGATTCACCGCACCCGTCTCCTGATCATCGGCGCTGGCCCGGCCGGTTATACGGCCGCGATCTATGCCGCGCGCGCAGGGCTGGCGCCGCTCGTGGTGGCCGGGCTGCAGCCGGGCGGGCAGCTCACCATCACCACGGATGTGGAGAACTACCCGGGCTTCGCCGAGGCCATCCAGGGCCCCTGGCTGATGGCGCAGATGCAGAAGCAGGCCGAGCATGTCGGCGCGACGGTCGTTTACGACATCGTGACCGCTGTCGACCTGTCGCGCCGGCCGTTCCGCGCGACCGGGGATTCGGGCGCGACCTATGAGGCCGAGGCGATCGTCATCGCGACCGGCGCGCAGGCACGCTGGCTCGGCATCCCGGGGGAGAAGGAGCTGGGTGGCTTCGGCGTGTCGGCCTGCGCGACCTGCGACGGGTTCTTCTATCGCGGCAAGGATGTCGCGGTGATCGGCGGCGGCAATTCGGCGACGGAGGAGGCGCTGTACCTGTCGAACCTCGCCCGCCATGTCACGCTGATCCATCGCCGCGACAGCCTGCGGTCGGAGAAGATCCTGCAGCAGCGGCTGTTCGCGAAGCCGAACATCTCGGTGCTGTGGGACACGGTGCCGGAGGCGGTGCTGGCGGATCCGTCCGGCCGCGTGCCGGTCGCGCGCGGCCTGGCGCTGCGCAATGCCAAGACGGGCGCAACGTCCGAGGTGCCGTTCGACGGCGTCTTCGTCGCCATCGGCCACGCGCCGGCGACGGCGCTGTTCGTCGGCCAGGTGGATACCGACGCCGAGGGCTATATCGTCACCACGCCCGGCACGACGCGCACATCCGTGCCTGGGGTCTTTGCAGCGGGCGACGTGCAGGACAAGGTCTATCGTCAGGCGGTCACCGCCGCGGGGACCGGCTGCATGGCGGCGCTGGAAGCCGAGAAGTTCCTTGCCGCCATGGATGCCGAGACGGAGCAAGCAGCCGCCTGATGCCGATCGACTGGGACAAGCTCCGCGTCTTCCACGCGGTCGCCGAGGCGGGGTCCTTCACCCATGCCGGCGAGACCCTGAACCTCAGCCAATCCGCTGTCTCCCGCCAGATCCAGGCGCTGGAGGAGGCGCTGACGGTCCCGCTGTTCCACCGCCATGCGCGCGGCCTGATCCTGACCGAGCAGGGCGAGGCGCTGAACCGGACAGTGCGGGAAGTCTTCGCGAAACTGGCGATGACCGAGGCCCTGCTGACCGAGAGTCGCGAGCGACCGGCCGGGCGGCTGAAGGTCACGACGACGACCGGTTTCGGCAGTGCCTGGCTGGCGCCGCGGCTGAACAAGCTGCTGGCGCAGCATCCCGAGATCAGCATCACGCTGCTGCTGGACGATGCGGACCTCGACCTGGCGATGCGCGAGGCCGATGTCGCGATCCGCATGCATCCACCGCGGCAGCCGGACCTGATCCAGCGGCATATCGCGACCTTCGGCTGGAAGGTCTGCGGGTCGGCAGCCTATCTCAAGACCATGGGGATTCCCCAGCGGGTCGAGGATCTCGATGCGCATCGGCTGATCATCTACGGCGACTACAGGCCGCCGATCGACAACATCAACTGGCTGGCCGAGGCCGGGCGCCGTCCCGGCACGCCGCGCCGCACCGCCATCGAGATCAACTCCCTGCCCGGCATCCTGGCCGCGGTGCGCAGCGGGCTCGGGATCGCGGCGATGCCCGATTATATCGGCGACCAGCTCGATGATCTGGTGCAGATCCTGCCGGAGGTGAAGGCGCCCCGCTTCGAGGCCTTCTTCGTCTATCCGGAGGAGATGCGGCATTCGAAGCGCGTCTCCGTGTTCCGCGATTTTCTCGTCGCGGAACTGGTCAATGCAACGGGCTGAACAGCCTGCCGCTTCGTTGCGCAGCCGGCTGTCACGCGCATCACACAAGGGTGAGCGAAAGGCATGCACCTCCTGCATATCGGGGTGGTGCATATCGAGAAACACGCATGTCGATTCCGGGATTAGGTTTTGGACATCCGGCGACTAGGTCGGAAGGGGTCCTACGGGATCCCTCGTCTCCCAGACGTGAAGCCTCCCTGTTGACTAGGCCCGGTCCCCCAAGGGGTTCCGGGCCTTTCTTTTGACGGCGGATCGGCTTCCGCTTCGGTGTAGCTGCACCGCGGGACCCCGATTCTCACGTGTGTCGAAGCCCCCTCTCTACAACCGAAGCGGCATGGTTTGCGGCGCAGCGCGCTCAGCGCCCGAACCATATGTTCTTGATTTGTTCAGGAATGCCTGCAAAGCTCTGCGCTTTGCTTCATGCAGTCATCACATGCTGGATCACGAATTCATGACCTCGGTCCATCGCTGCCGCTGGGCGGAGAATGATCCCCTTGAGCGTGACTACCACGATAGCGAATGGGGCGTGCCCCAGCGCGACCCGCGCGCCCTGTGGGAATGCCTGATGCTCGAAGGGTTCCAGGCCGGCCTCGCCTGGATCACCGTCCTGCGCAAGCGCGAGAACTTCCGCGCCGCCTTCGCCGGCTTCGACCCCGCAATCGTCGCCCGCTTCACCGAGGCCGACATCACGCGCCTGCTCGCCGATGCCGGCATCATCCGATCCCGCGCGAAGATCGAGGCGACCATCAAGGGCGCGCAGATCTTCTGCGACATGGAATCCCGCGGCGAGAGCTTCACCGATTTCTGCTGGTCCTTCACCGGCGGCACCGTCCTGCGCGGCGACGGCACGACGCAGAAGGCCTCCGCCGAGCTCGCCGAGCGCATCTCGAAGGAGCTCAAGCGCCGCGGCTTCAAATTCGTCGGCCCGACCATCGTGCAGGCCTGGCTGCAGGCCGTGGGCATCGTCAACGACCACAGCCTGGGTTGCTTCCGACGCGACGCTTGACGCTCCCGCCCCCGGCATCGTCCGATGGGGGCACGGCCTTCAGAGCCGACAGGGAGAACTGCATGACGTCCACGTCCCGCCGCGCCGTGCTCGCGGCCGCCGGTGCCACCCTTGCTGCGCCCGCCGTTGCCCAGGCCCAATGGCCGACCGGCCCCATCCGCTTCATCGGCATCTTCCCGCCCGGTGGCGGTACCGACATCCTCTCGCGCCTCTGGTGCCAGAAGATGAGCGAGATCTCCGGCCAGCAGTTCATCGTCGAGAACCGCTCCGGCAACGCCGGCAATGTCGGCACCGAGGCCATCGCCCGGTCCCCCGCCGACGGCAACACCATCGGCCTCGCCTCGGTGTCCTCGTTGTCCATCGCGCCGACGCTCTTCGCGCGACTGCCCTTCGATGTGCGGCGGGACTTCACCTACATCTCCGGGCTGTGGCAGCTGCCCAACCTGCTGGTGGTGAACAACGACCTGCCGGCGCAGACCGTCCCCGAGCTGATCGCGCTGCTGAAGGCCAATCCCGGTCGGTACGCCTATGCCTCCTCGGGCTCGGGCACGACGGTCCACATCTCGGGCGAGATGTTCAAGACGCTCGCGGGGCTCGATATCCTCCACGTGCCCTATCGCGGCGGCGCGCCAGCGCATATCGACGTCATGGCGGGGCGCGTGCACATGATCTTCGACAACATCCCGCAGGGCCTCGCCGAGGCGCGCGACGGCAAGGTGCGCGCGCTTGCCGTCACCAGCGCCCAGCGCAGCCCGCTGGCACCCCAGATCCCGGCCATGGCGGAATTCCTGCCGGGCTTCGAGATCACGTCCTGGGGCGGGGTGCTCGGACCGGCCGGCATCGCGCCGGCCATCGTGGACCGCATCAACACCCTGTCGAAGCGAGCCCTGGAAAGCCCGGACCTGATCGCCCGCTTTCAGGAATACGGAGCGACACCCTGGTACACGACACCGGAAGGCCTGGCCGACTTCCGCGCGGCGAACGAAGCGTCCTTCGCACCGATCATCCGCGCGTCCGGCGCGCGAGTGGATTGAGGCGGCGGGTTGGGGCGGAGCGGCGGCCCCGTTCCTGATCCTGGTGTCAGCGCGCCACGGCCGGCCACGCCTCGAAGACACCGCTGCCGGAAACCGGAGGGGCGCCGCCCCTCCGGGCCACGCCGCCAAGGGGCTTGGAGCCCCTGGACCGCAAACGATTGGTGCCGGGCGCGACAGGCTTTCCGGACCCACCAAGCGCGCTTGGTACGCAGGTGCGGGTTTCGGCGCCCATTCTGACAGCAGCGCCCAGCGCCAAGTTGAGGTTTGCAAAGGCCTTTCGGCCTTTGCTGGGGAGAGCCCGAGAGGGGCAAAGCCCCTCTCGGTTCCGCAGACGATCAGTAGGCCCCTCGGCCTTCGGCGAACGACGTTCGAAGGGGCGGAACCTCCTTCGCTCCGTCAGCGGATTTCCGGCACCGCATTGATCCCGAGACCGCTTGCCGCCTTTACCAGGTTCCCCCAGGTCGTCGCGTCCACCGGAATGCCGCCGGCGAGCCGCTTCGCCTTGGTGATGCGTTCCTTCTCGCCGGCCACCAGCACCGGGTTCTCGGGGTCCGCTGCGGGGGACGACTTCACGTCCGCGATCACCGCCGCGACCTCGGCGCGGAACTGCGACACATCCCCGAACCGCGCCGGGTCGACCACGAAGGCGAGCCAGGAATTGATGATCCCCTGGGTGCGCGATTCCGGCCGCCAGGCGGTCGCGCCGCCCAGCAGCGCGCCAGCCAGCAGTTCGCAGACCAACGCCAACCCGTAGCCCTTGTGCGCGCCGAAGGAGAGCAGCGCGCCGCGCGGTCCATCGCGATACAGCACGCCGGGATCGGTCGTCGCCTGCCCGGTGGCATCCACCAGCGCGTTCTCGGGCACCATGCGTCCCGCGTTGAACGCCACGCGGCACTTGCCGAGGGCGATGGCCGAGGTTGCGAAATCCAACACCAGCGGCTGGCCGCCCTCGACCGCAGGCGGGATGGTGATGCAGACCGGGTTGGTGGACAGTCGCCCATCCGAACCGCCGAAGGGTGCGACGGCGGGCGGGCCGGACACGCCGTTGACGAAGTGGACGGAGATCATCCCCGCCCGCGCCGCCTGCTCGCCATAGGTGCCGACGCGGCCGATGTGGTGGACGTTCCGCAGGCCCATCACGGCGTGGCCGTGCTGGCGCGCCGCCTCGATCGCCCAATCCATGGCGAGGCGCCCGACATGCTGGCCATAGCCCATCTGCCCGTCGAACAGCGCGAGCGACGCCTCCTGCCGGATCGGCATCGGCGCGGCATTGGGTGTCAGCTTGCCTTCGCCGACATGCTGCACGTAGCGCGGCAGCAGCATGATGCCGTGGCTGTCATGGCCCTGGAGGTTCGCCTCCAGCAGATGGGCGGCGACTTCCGCCGCCTCATCCGGCGTGGCGCCGGTCGCCGCCACGATGCTCCGCACGAAGTCGCCGAGGGCCTGCGCCTCGACGTGAACGGTGTCTGCTTCCGTCATGGTTCCTTCCAGGGGCGGCGCTGCCAGAGGCCGCGCAACTGCGTCTCCAGCGCCGCGACGTCGTTGCGGTAGTCGGCACCGATGCGCGGGGCGAGCGGCAGGCCGAGCCGCTCAGCCTCCCGCACGAAGTCGGTATCGGCAAGGGCCGCGCGGAAGGCGCCTTCCAGCCGCTGGCGTATCTCCTCGGGCAGGCCGGGCGGGGCGACAATGCCGCGCGTCGCGCCGCTGATCAGGTCGACGCCCTGCTCGCGGAAGGTGGGCACGTCGGGGGTGGCGGCCCAGCGCGTCGCCGCGGCCTGGCCCAGGCTGCGGATGCGCCCGTCGCGCAGCAGGGCGAGGCCCTCGCTCATGTTGAAGGCGCCGACCTGGAGATGCCCGCCGACCAGGGCGGTGGCGAGCGGCGCCATGCCGTTGAAGGGCACATGGGTCATCGCCGGGACGCCCATCTTTTCCTCGAAGCCGATGACCAGCAGGTGGTCGTCCGAGCCGATGCCGGTGGTGCCGTAGCTGATCTCGCCCGGCCGCGCCTTGGCCGCCGCGACCAGGTCGGCGAGCGTGCGTAGCGGCGAATTGGCGCCAACGAACAGCCCGCCCGGATCGTCCACCACATTCGCGATATAGGTGAATTCCATGGGGCGATAGCGGGTCGGGCGCTCCATCGGATAGGTGACGAGCGCCGGCACCGAGGTCGCCGCCAGGGTGAAGCCGTCGGCCGGCGCCGTGAAGGCGGCTTCCCAGCCGAGTTGCCCGCCGGCGCCGGCACGGTTCGTCACCACGAAGCGGGCGCCCGGCAGGTGGTTCTGCACCACGGGCAGGATCACGCGGGCCATGGTGTCCACGCCGCCGCCAGGCGGATAGGGCACGATCACCTCGATGGGGCGGTCGGCGGGCCAGGCGGCCAGCGCGATGCGGGGCGTGCCGAGCGTGGCCGCGGCAGCCGCGGTCAGCACGGTACGGCGGGTGCTGGTCATGACGTTGTTCCTCCGGCTCTTTCTGGTGACGCAAGAGTGGCCCGTCGCGGCCCCCGCCGCAATTGCAACGGGGGCGCGGGCCTGCCGTGCATCGCCTATCATCCGCGCGCGAATCGCCCTCGGAGCCCCTATGGCAGCACACCGCAGATCCTTCCTCGCCCTGGGCGGCACCGGCCTGCTTGCCAGCTGCGCGCTGCCGGTGCGTGGCCCTGCGGTGCCGCGGGGCCGGATGACGGAGGCGACGGTCATCGGCCTGCCGAACGAGCGCTTCAGCCTGTTCAGCCGGGCCGGCCTGCAGGGGCTGGAGGCCGAGTTCCAGGCCGCCGCCGAGCGCATGCGGCAGCGGCTGAACCTCGGCCCGACCGCGCCTCTGCCGCCGGTCAACCTTCTCGCAATCTCGGGCGGCGGAGAGAATGGGGCCTTCGGCGCCGGCCTGCTCTGCGGCTGGACCGAAGCCGGCAATCGGCCGGAGTTCAACCTCGTCACCGGGGTCAGCACCGGCGCGCTGACCGCACCCTTCGCATTTCTCGGCAGCGCCTACGATGCGCAGCTCCGCTCGGTCTATACGCAGCTGACGCTCGCCGAAGTGGCGCGCTCGCGCGGGTTGCTGCAGGCGGTCTTCGCGGACGGGCTCGCGGACAACACGCCACTGTTCCACACCATCTCCCGCTACATGACCGCGGAGATGCTGGCCGCCATCGCCGAGGCCTATCGCGGCGGGCGGCTGATGCTGATCGGCACCACGCAGCTCGATGCGCAGCTTCCGGTCATCTGGAACATGGGGGCGATCGCGGCGAGCGGGCATCCGCGAGCGCTCGACCTCGCGCGGCGCATCCTGCTCGCCTCGGCCGCCATTCCCGGCGCCTTCTCGCCCGTGATGATCGACGTGACGCTGGATGGCGAGGCGCGGCAGGAGATGCATGTCGATGGCGGCGCCTTCGCGCAGGCCTTCCTCTACCCGGCCTCGCTGGGCGCGGGGCGGCAGCAGCGCATCCGGCGCGGCACCGCGGCGCGCGACGTCGAGGCCTATGTCATCCGCAATGCGCGCCTCGACCCCGACTGGGCGGATGTGGAGCGCCGCACGCTCGGCATCGCGGGGCGCGCCATCGCCACCATGATCGCGGCCAGCGGCTACAACGACGTGCTGCGCATCTACGCCAACACGCAGCGCGACGGCATCGGCTTCCACCTCGCCTTCATCGGGACGGATTTCGACATGGAACTGCCCGCGCCCTTCGACCAGGGCTACATGCGCGCCCTGTTCGACTACGGCTTCCAGCGTGCGCGGCGGGGATATCCCTGGGCGTCGCGCCCGCCGGTGTAGGCGCCTGTCGCAGAAATCGGGTGAGACGACTTCTGACGTCCGGCGCCGGCCCGCACCCCCACCCGGCCACCCGACGACAATATCCTCGATGGTTGGCCGGGTTGGGGGTGCGGGCCAGCGCCGGACGTTCACGACAGACTCTGAGCCGTCCCCGCTTTCCCGCCGCGGATGCCCTGCGATACCCTGCCTCCATGCGATGGAGCCCGAACCCGAGAGACGTCGGCCGCCGCGTGCTGCTGGGCGGCACGGGCGCCATGCTGGCCGGCTGCGGTCTCGGCGAGCGCGGCGCGCCGGTGCCACAATCCGATGTCCGGCTTGCCACCGCGCTCGGCCTGCCGAACGAACGCTTCTGCGTCGCCGATCCCGAGGACCTGCCGCGCATCGTCGCCGAGTTCAACGAGGCGGGGCGCCGGCAGCGCCGCGCCTTCGGCCTCGGCCCGCGCGACCCGCTGCCATCGAGTTCGATCATCGCCTTCTCCGGCGGGGGCGAGAATGGTGCCTTCGGGGCAGGGCTGTCCTGCGGCTGGACCGAGACGGGGACCCGGCCGGTCTTCAACGTGGTGACAGGCATCTCAACCGGCGCGCTGACCGCGCCGCTGGTCTTCGTGGGTCCCAGCCGTGATGGCGACCTGCGCGAGGCCTATACGGGCCTGCGCGGGGCGGTGGACGTGCTGCGGGATCGCGGGCTGCTCGCCGCGCTGGTGGATGATGCGGTGTCGGACACCACGCCGCTCGCCAACACCATCGCCCGCTTCATGACCGAGGAACTGCTGGCCGAGATCGCCGAGGGCTACCGGGCGGGACGGCAGCTCATCATCGCGACGACCAATCTCGATGCGCAGCGGCCGGTGGGGTGGAACCTCGGCGCCATCGCGGCGAGCGGCGATCCGCGCGCGCTGTCCCTGGCACGCCAGGTGCTGCTGGCCTCGGCGGCCGTGCCGGGGCTGTTCCCGCCGGTGATGATCGACGTGACGGTGAATGGCCGTCCGCATCAGGAGATGCATGTCGATGGCGGCACCTATGCCCAGGCCTATCTCTATCCGCCGGGCCTCGGCGAGAGCCGCGAGGCACGCATCCGCCAGGGCCTGACGCCGGCAGAGGTCACCGCCTATGTCGTGCGCAATGGGCGGCTGACGGTGCAGGGCGGGCCGGTGCGCAGGCGTGCGCTCGACATTGCGGGCCGGGCGATCTCGACGCTGATCAGCGCGGCGAGCCTCGGCGATCTTTATCGCATCCAAACCGCCACACACCGCCACGGCATCGGTTTCCGCCTCGCCTATATCGAGGACGACTTCACCGCGGAGGAGAGCGAGCCCTTCGACCCGGTCTTCCTCGGCAGCCTGTTCGAGTACGGCTTCGCCAAGGCGCGCCGCGGCTATCCTTGGAAGAGCGGGCTACCGGTCTGAATGCGGCATCAATGCTGGCTTAACGGTGGCGACGCCACTCTGGCGCCATGCTCGACTCTCCGGACCGCTTCGCTGCCTGCGCCGCGACCACGATGGCGGAACACGGTGGCTTTCGTGCCCATGATCCGCTGCTCGGCGGCCCCTCGGCGCACGGCGTCGGGCTGGGCCTGCTTTCGGTCTGGATCGGCGGGCCGGCCGATATCGGCATGCTGCGGGCGCTGCGGAGCGAGGATGCGACGCGCATTTTGCGCGGCCTGGTCTGGGCACCGCTGGGTGCGGCCCGGTTGCCGGCGGGCGTCGATCTCGCCCTGTTCGCGTATGCGTTCGAAGCCGGGACGGTCAAGGCCATGGCCGATCTCCAGGCGGAACTCGGCGTGCCGCCGAGCGGCACCGCCGATGCCGCGACGCTGGACGCCGCGCGCGCCCGCTCCGCCTGCGGCCTGGCCAGCGCGATCCAAGCTGCTCATGCGTCCTGGCGCGGCCGGCGAGGCCTGCCATTCACATCGACCGCGATCCGCCAACGCAACCACGTGGCGCCCTGCCCGGCGTAACGGTCGCCCCCCCCCTTGGCAGACTGGCCCCGCCCCGTCAGCCTGCCACTGACAAGAATTTCGGGGAGGACCACCACATGCGGCTCGATCGATCCTGCCTGCCGGCTGATTTCACGCAGGGCAGCTTCGCCGCCCGCGTCATGACCGCCGCAGGGCCCTGCATCATCGGCTTCATCGGCGACGCTGCCTTCGACATGACGCCCGCCTTCGGCACCATGGCGCGCTGGATGGAACAGGATAGTCCCATCAGCTGTATCCGTACGCGCGGCGCACCGCTGGCGCTCGACCTCGACGGATTGCTCGCCAACTCCGCCCATGACGCGCGCGATCCCAACAGGCCCTGGTTGCTCGCGCCCATCGACCTCCAGGCGGTGAAGGCCGCCGGCGTGACCTATGTCCGCTCCATGCTGGAACGCGTCATCGAGGAACGCTGCCGCGGCGATGCCTCCCGCGCCGAGGCCGTGCGCGCCGAGGTCCGCGCCATCATCGGCGACGACCTTGCCGCCGTCGTGCCCGGCAGCGCCGAGGCGATGAAAGTCAAGGCCGCGCTGGTCGAGAAGGGCTGGTGGAGCCAGTACCTCGAAGTCGGCATCGGTGCGGATGCGGAAATCTTCACCAAATGCCCGCCCATGGCCGCGGTCGGCATCGGATCGAAGGTAGGGGTGCATTCCAATTCGCAATGGTCCAACCCGGAACCGGAATGCGTGATGGTGGTGAACAGCCGCGGCCGCATTCAGGGGGCCATGCTCGGCAACGACGTGAACCTGCGCGACGTGGAGGGGCGCAGCGCGCTGCTGCTGGGGCGCGCGAAGGACAACAACGCCTCCGCCGCATTGGGACCAATGATCCGTCTGTTCGATGAAGGCTTCACCCTGGAGGACATCCGGCAGGCGGAGATCACGCTGACCATCAGCGGACGGGATGGCTTCGCGCTGGAGGAACGCGGCGCGGTGGGATCCATCAGCCGCGACCCGGCCGACCTGGTGGCGCAGATGATCGGGGCGCATCACCAGTATCCGGACGGGGTGGTGCTGTATCTCGGCACGCCCTTCTCGCCATCCAAGGACCGCGGCGCGGCCGGAATGGGCTTCACGCACAAGGAGGGCGACGAGGTGCGCATCGGCAGCCCGCGGCTCGGCGTGCTGGTGAACGAGGTGGACCGGACGGATGAATGCCCGCCCTGGACCTTCGGGGCCGGGACGCTCTTCGCGTCGCTGGTGCGGCGCGGATTGCCTCGGCTGTGAGGGCAGGACCGTCGGAGAGGGGCCTTGCCCCCCTCCAATCATTCCCCCACCAAAGGCCACAGGGCCTCTGGAAACCGATACCTGGTGCCGGGCGGGACAGTCGTTCTGAAAGGCCAGAGCAGGCGCGGTGCCCCGCGCGGCATGTTATTCCTTGGCACGGTGCGCAACGCGCGCTCCGCCTTCGGGTCCACGATGGTCGCGCGGCGCCAATTCAGGGTGTCCAGCGGGCTTTCGGCCTGTGGCGGGCGCGAAGCGCTGCTTCGCGGTGCAGGAGAAGGGCAGAGCCTCTCTCCAATGCCGCCCGACGCTGTATCCTCGCGCCATGAAGGGCATGCTCGATCGCGGTGACGGCGTCCGTCTCGCCTGGGATCACCAGCCCGGAAACGGCATCGGGGTCGTCTTCCTCGGTGGCTTCAATTCCGACATGACCGGCAGCAAGGCCGAGTTCCTCGCCGGCTGGTGCGCCGCGCGCCTCACGCCTTATCTGCGCTTCGACTATTCGGGGCATGGCGCATCAGAGGGCCGCTTTGTCGATGGGACGATCGGCCGCTGGGCGGAGGATGCCGCGACGGTCATCTCGGCGCTGACCGAGGGGCCGCAGCTTCTGGTCGGATCGTCGATGGGCGGCTGGATCGCGCTGCTGCTCGCGGCGCGGCGGCGGGTCGCGCTGCATGCGCTGGTCGGCATCGCGCCGGCGCCCGACTTCACCGAGGATCTGATGTGGGATGAGTTCTCAGCCGAGGAACGCGGGACCATCCTGCGCGAGGGCGTCTGGCACCGGCCGAGCGAGTATGGCGACCCCTACCCCATCACGCGCGCGCTGATCGAGGATGGGCGGGATCACCTGCTGCTGCGCGGGGCGCTGGAGGTCGCGGCGCCGGTGCGCATCCTGCAGGGGCAGCGCGACCCCGACGTGCCCTGGCGGCACGCGCTGCGCATCGCGGCGGCGCTGACGACCGAGGATGTCCGCATCCACCTGGTCAAGGACGGCGACCATCGGCTGTCGCGGCCGCAGGACCTCGCGCTACTGGGCGAGACCCTGGCGCCGCTCCTCGGCCAGGATGGCGGCTAGGCCCTCGCGATAGGACGGGTAGCGCCAAGCGAGGCCGAGCGCGGCCTTGGTCATGGCGTTGGTGACACGGCGGCTTTCCGACCAGAAGGAGAGCGCCATCGGCGACAGGGTCGCGCGTATGTCCTCGAACGGAATGGCGGGCGGCGGGTCCATGCCGAGCAGGGCCGCGGCGTATGCGACGACAGCGGCGCTCTCCGCCGGTTCGTCATCGACCAGATGCAGCACGCGGGGCACGGGCGGACGGTCCTGCGTCATCGCCGCGAGCGCCGCCTGGGCGATGTCGTCACTGTGGATGCGGGTGAAGACATGGCCCGGCCGGACGATGCGTCGCGCCTTGCCCGCACGCAGATCGTCCAGGGCGGAGCGACCGGGACCGTAGATGCCGCCGGCGCGCATCAGGTCGAGCGGGACGCGGCCCATCGTGACGTCTCGCCAGGCCTGCTCGGCAGCCAGGCGCCGGCGGCTGCGCGGCTGCGCGGGCGTGGGCTCGGCGGTCTCGTCCACGCTGGCGCCAGCGCGGTCGCCATAGACGCCGGTGGTCGAGACATAGCCGACCCAGCGCAGCCCGCCCGCAGTGAGGGCCGCCTCCACCGCCGCGGCATGGGCTTCGAGCACCGGATCGCCGGTTTCGGTGGGTGGCGTCGTGATCAGAAGGTGCGTGGCAGCGCGGATCGCCTCGCCCGCCGCGGCGAAGGGAAGCACGCCTGGCGCGTCGGGCGCGCGCGAGGTGCCGGCGACGGCCCACCCGGCTGCGCGTGCGAGGCGCGCCACCGCGCCGCCGGCATGTCCGAGACCCAGAACGAGAAGCATGGCTGCCTGCATCGCCACGATCTGGCACGGCTGAGCGCCGGACACTAGATTGCGCACATGACGCCATTTCGCCTCTTGCTGGCAGGCGCCGCGATCATGCTCGTCGCGGCAGGAGGGGGTGCGTGGTGGTTCCTGGCCGGCGCGGATGGCGACGAGGTGTTGCCGACCCCGCCCGATCCGCCGCGTCTGGTGGATGTGCCGGAATACGAACGCTGCCTGGAAATGCTGGAGGACGACCCGGAAGGTGCGCGCGCCTTCGCCGATACCTGGTCCATGCAGGGCGGCGGCGAGGGCGCGGCCCATTGCGGCGCGCTCGCCCTGTTGAACCTGGGCGAGGCCGAACGGGCCGCCGAGCAGTTGGAACGCATCGCCTCCCGCAGCCAGGCCGGCATCGCGGCCCGCGCGGCCGTGTTCGGCCAGGCCGGCGAGGCCTGGATCGCCGCCGGGAAGCCACAGCAAGCCCTTGCGGCGCTGACGCTGGCCATCGCGCTGATGCCGTCCGATCCGGATCTGCTGACGGAACGGGCCATGGCCTCGATCGCTCTGGACCGCCCGGCCGACGCGCTGACCGACGTCGAACTGGTGGTCGCGGCCGACGGATCGCGGGCCGAGGCGTGGATCATCCGGGCCTCCGCGCTGCGCCGGCTGGAACGGCTGGCGCCGGCGGCCGAAAGCGTTGCCCAGGCGCTGCGGCTTGAGCCGGAGAATGTCGAAGGGCTGCTCGAACGCGGCATCATCCGCCAGGCGCAGGGCGATGCCGCAGGGGCGCGGACGGATTGGGAGAGGGTGCTCGAACTCGCGCCGGATAGCGCGGCTGCGGACCTCGCGGCACAGAATCTGGCGTTGATCGAGGCGGGTCCGGCGCGGCGATAGGCGGGCGCCTCTTGGGCAAGGTGCGCCCGAGAGGGGCGGCGCCCCTCTCGGTCCGCCAGCGTCAGGTCAGAAATCCAGATCGGCGTAGTGCGCCGGCGGCGTCACGCCGCTGACGCGATCCGTCAGCAGCGGCCGGAAGGATGGGCGCGACTTCATTCGCGCATACCAGTCCTTGGCCGATTCGTTCAGCGACCAGTCGATGTCGCCGATGAAGTCCAGCACCGAGAGATGCGCGGCCGCCGC
The DNA here is from genome assembly GCF_019430885.1 of Roseomonas alba. Taxonomy (GTDB): domain Bacteria; phylum Pseudomonadota; class Alphaproteobacteria; order Acetobacterales; family Acetobacteraceae; genus Neoroseomonas; species Neoroseomonas alba. The sequence continues at coordinate 87,273 of NZ_JAHYBZ010000003.1, forward strand.
CAGATCGGCCAGCGTCAGCGAGGTACCGGCGAGCCAGGGCCGCGTTTCCGCCAGCCAGCCGATATATTCCAGATGCGGGCGCAGATTGGCGTAGCCGGCGCGGATTGCCGTCGCATCGGGGTTGCCGCGGCCCATCAGCCGCTTCATCTGCTTCTCGTAGTGGAGATTGGCGCCGACCTCGGCGTGGAACTTGCCGTCGAACCAGGCGACCAGGCGGCGCACCTCGACGCGCTCGGCCAGTGTCCGACCGAGCAGCGGCATGTCCGGATAGGCCTCATCGAGGTATTCGCAGATCGCGGTCGAATCCGCGATGGTCAGGCCGTTGTCCTCCACCAGCACCGGCACGGTGCAGGCGGGGTTCATGGTCAGGAAATCCTCGCGCCGTTCCCAGACACGTTCGATGCGCATGTCGAAGGGGATGCGCTTCTCGGCCAGGGCGAGCCGCACCTTGCGGGAAAAGGGCGAGAGGGGAAGGTGGAACAGCAACCTCACAATCAGCCGCTTATGCCACCCGCCCTGCCGGGAGGCCAGGGCCCGGGCCCGAACTTTCGGACACCTTGCCGCGAAACGCGCCGTCGGAGAGCAGAAGGCGCTTGTGAAGCACCGCTGCTGTTGGAATCGGAAGGGCTCTGCCCCGCCAAAGACCCGAGGCCTTTGGAAACCGTCACTCGGCGCCGTGCGGTGCGGGCGCTCAACCTTCTCGCGGCGCCTGACCTGCGCAAGAGCGGGCTTCGGCACCGATCCTGTCGGCGGCGCCCGGCGCCAAGCCGGGGTCTCCAAAGGCCTCTCGGCCTTTGGAGCGGAGAGCCCGAGAGGGGCGAAACCCCTCTCGGTTCCAGAGTCGCGTCAGATCCGCCGGGCGCAGGCCAGAAAGGCTTCAGTCACCGCGCGGGTGCCGCGCAGGTCGGCCGACCAGGGCGCGACGTCCTCGCCAGGGAAGCTCACCTGCATGCGGTAGCCGCCGGCGAAGGCCTCGACGAAATTGATGAAGTTGCGGAAGGCCCCGCGGTAGGACGCCTCGATCATGTCGGGCCGGTTGGTCCCGGTGTAGTTGAGCTCGGCGCGCTGGCGGTCGATGCCGACGACGATGCGGCCTGTCGCACCCTGGCGGACATTCCAGGCCCGGTCGCCCACCTGGATGAAGCCATGCAGGTCACCGTTCAGCCGTTCGAGCTTGATCCAGAAGAAGCGGCCGACCGAATTGGCCTCGGTGCCCATGCCGCAAAGCGGACCGGCATTGCTCTGCGCGATATAGGCGACCCAACCATTGATGGCGGCGAGGTTCTGGACCTGCTGTGCAGAGGCCGGAACGGCCAGGGCCAGCAGGGCCCCGAGGGTCAGGATGAAACGGCGCATGGTGATCTTTCCCCTCCTGCGATGCGGCGGCGGCGCGCATCGGACGAGGAGCAGATTACCCCGCAGTCATCGAAACGGAAGAAGCCGGGTCACAGCCCGATGAATCACTTCACCGGGCCGTAACGCAGATCATTCCGCTGCGGCACGCGCCTCGGACATCGGCACCGGCAGGTACTTCGCGTATTCCTTCGGCACGACGTGCCAGAAGCGCTGCCGTTCCACCGCCCATTCGTTCAGCAGGCGGGCGGCGAAGCGGCTGCCGGTCTCCGCGACGTGCCGGGCGATCAGGTCGCACAGCACGCTTTCCCAGTGCGGATGCGCAAGGCGGTCCCACAGCAGGGTCTCGGGGTTGATGCGCAGGCCAAAGGTATCGTCGGCGTCATAGACGAAGGCGTGGCCGCCGGTGAAGCCGGCGCCGAAATTGTCGCCCACCGCGCCAAGGATCGCGACGGTGCCACCGGTCATGTACTCGCAGCCATTCGCACCGCAGCCTTCCACCACCGCAGTCGCGCCGGAATTGCGCACCGCGAAGCGTTCGCCCGCCTGGCCGGCCGCGAACAATTCGCCGGCCGTCGCACCGTAGAGGCAGGTGTTGCCGATGATGGTGTTCTCGTTCCAGACCAGCGGCGAGGAGGGTGCGGGGCGCACCACGATCGAAGCCCCTGACAGCCCCTTGCCGACATAGTCGTTGGCGTCCCCGAAGACCTCGAGCTTCAGACCGCGCACCGCGAAGGCGCCGAGCGACTGGCCCGCCGTGCCACGCAGCCGCACGGTCAGGTGGCCGGGCTGGAGGCCCGACATGCCGTATTGCCGCGTGATGCGGGACGACACCTTGGTGCCGATGGCGCGATGCGTGTTCCGGATATTGTACTGGAGCTGCATCTTCTCGCCGTGGCGGAACAGCGCGTCGGCGTCGCGGATCATCTCCGCATCCAACGTCTCCGGCACCTCGTTGCGGCCATCCATGGTCCAGTAGGAGGCATGCGGGCCGGCATCGGCCTGCACGAGCAGCGGGTTGAGGTCGAGGTCGTCGAGATCCTCCGACCCGCGGCTGACCTGCTGGAGCAGATCGGTGCGGCCGATGATGTCGGTCAGCTTGCGCACGCCGAGCGAGGCCAGGATCTCGCGCACCTCCTCCGCCACGAAGGAGAAGAGGTTGATGACCTTCTCCGGCGTGCCGGTGAACTTCTGGCGCAGCGCTTCGTCCTGCACGCAGACGCCCACCGGGCAGGTGTTGGAATGGCACTGGCGCACCATGATGCAGCCCATCGCCACCAGGGAGGCGGTGCCGATGCCGAATTCCTCGGCGCCGAGCATCGCCGCGATCACCACGTCGCGCCCGGTCTTGAGCCCGCCATCGGTGCGCAGCTTCACCCGATGCCGCAGCCGGTTGAGCTGCAGCACCTGGTGCGTCTCGGACAGCCCCATCTCCCAGGGCAGGCCGGCATACTTGATCGACGATTGCGGGGAGGCACCCGTACCCCCGGAATGGCCGGAGACCAGGATCGCATCCGCCTTCGCCTTCGCGACACCGGCCGCAATGGTGCCGATGCCCGACCGGCTGACCAGCTTCACGCAGACCGACGCATCCGGGTTGATCTGCTTGAGGTCGTAGATGAGCTGCGCGAGATCCTCGATCGAATAGATGTCGTGATGCGGCGGCGGGGAGATCAGCGTCACGCCGGGCGTGGAGTGGCGCAGCTTCGCGATCAGGCCGGTCACCTTGAAACCCGGAAGCTGACCACCCTCGCCGGGCTTTGCACCCTGGGCGACCTTGATCTCGATCTCGCGGCAATTGTTGAGATACTCGGCGGTCACGCCGAAGCGGCCGCTCGCGATCTGCTTGATCGCGGAGTTCGCGTTGTCGCCATTGGCCCGCGGCTTGGCCCGCGACGGGTCTTCGCCGCCCTCGCCGCTGTCGGACTTCGCGCCGATGCGGTTCATCGCGATCGACAGCGTCTCATGCGCCTCGGGGCTGAGCGCACCGAGCGAGATGCCGGGTGCGACCAGGCGCTTGCGGATCTCGGTGATGCTCTCGACTTCCTCGATCGCGACCGGGGTGCGGCCTTCCAGGCGGAAGTCGAGCAGGTCGCGCAGCGCCACGGGGGGCAGCTTCCGCACCGCGTCCGAGTAGCGCTTGAAGGTCTGGTAGCTGTCGGTCTCCACCGCCTTCTGCAGCGTGTGGATCAGGCTGCCGTCGAACGCATGGGTCTCACCGCGCCGGCGCAGCTTGTAGAGCCCGCCGACCGGCAGCGCGACCGCGCCCTCGGTCCACGCCTTGTCGTGCAGGGCAAGCACGCGCCGCGCGATGCCCGACAGGCCGATGCCCGAGATGCGCGACGGCGTGCCGGGGAAGAACTCGGCGATCAGGGCGCGGGAGAGGCCGATGGCCTCGAAGTTCATGCCGCCGCGATACGACGACAGCACGCCGATGCCCATCTTGGACATGACCTTCAGCAGGCCCTTGTCCACCGCCTTCTTGTACTTCGCGACCGCATCGCCCAGGCCGACATTGCCGAACAGGCCGCGGCGATGGCGGTCGGCGATGCTCTCCTGCGCCAGATAGGCGTTCACGGTCGTCGCGCCCGCGCCGATCAGCACGGCGAAGTAGTGCACGTCCATGCACTCGGCGGCGCGGACGTTCAGTGAGGTGAAGGTGCGCAGCCCGTGCTTGATCAGATGCGTCTGCACCGCGCCGACGGCGAGGATCATCGGCATCGCGGCGCGGTCGAAGCCCTGCGCCTCATCGGTCAGGATGACGTGGGCACAGCCGGAACGGACGCCTTCCTCCGCCTCGCGGCGGATGCGCTCCACGGCACGGCGCAACCCGTGCTCGCCTTCCTTCGTCGGCCAGGTGCAGTCCACCGAACAGACCGTGCTGCCCATGTAGTGGCGCATGGCCTCGAACTGCGCGTTGGACAGCACCGGGCTTTCCAGCATCAGCATGTCGCACTGCGCCGGATCCTCCTCGAGGATGTTCCCGAGATTCCCGAGCCGCGTCTTCAGCGTCATCACCCGCGTCTCGCGCAGCGAGTCGATGGGCGGGTTGGTCACCTGGCTGAAGGTCTGGCGGAAATAGTGGTGCAGGCCGCGATACTGGTTGGACAGCACCGCGATCGGCGTGTCGTCGCCCATCGACCCGATCGCCTCGGCAGCGTCCTCGGCCATCGGGTGCAGGATTTGCTCCAGCTCTTCGAGCGTGTAGCCCATGGCGAGCTGGCGGCGGCGCAGTTCCTCGATACCGAAATGGGCCCGTTCGTCGGCTTCCGCCTTGACGATCTCGTCGATGCGGGTGGTGAGCGCGGTCCACTTGCCGAAGGGCTTGCGGGCGGCAAGCAGGTCCTTCAGCGCGGCGTCCTCGTAGAAGCGCGCCTCCTCCAGGTCGACGGCGATGCACTGGCCGGGGCCGACGCGGCCCTTCCGGATCACGCGATCCTCGGCCACCTTCACCATGCCGGTCTCGGAGCCGACGATCAGCAGCCCGCCATCGGTGATGGTGTAGCGCATCGGGCGCAGACCGTTGCGGTCCAGGCCGCCGACCACCCAGCGGCCATCCGTCGCGGCGATCGCGGCCGGGCCGTCCCAGGGTTCCATCACGGCGTTGCAGTACATGAAGAGCTCGCGATGGCTCTCCGGCATGGTCGCGTTGTTGCCGACGCTTTCGGGGATCAGCAGCGCCTTGGCCATGGGGGCGTCGCGCCCGCCGCGGACCAGCAGTTCGAAGACATTGTCGAGCGTCGCGGTGTCCGACCCGCCCGCCTGCACGATGGGCTTGAGGTCGTCCATATGCGCGTCGAGCAGCGGATGGGCGAGCCGCGTCTCGTGGCTCTTCATCCAGTTGGCGTTGCCATGCAGCGTGTTGATCTCGCCGTTATGGGCGAGCATGCGGAAGGGCTGCGCCAGGCGCCAGGTCGGGAATGTGTTGGTGCTGTAGCGCTGGTGGTAGATTGCGAAGCGCGAGATGAAGCGCGCATCGAGCAGATCCGGGTAGAATTCGGTCAGGCTCTCGGCAAGGAACATGCCCTTGTAGATGACCGAGCGCGTGGACAGCGAGCAGAGATAGAGCTCGGGGATCTGCGCCGCGATGGCCTGCTTTTCGATGCGCCGGCGGATGACGTACATGTCGCGCTCGGCGGTCGCGATGTCGCGTTCCTCGGGATCCCAGATCAGGATCTGCTCAATCTCGGGGCGGGTCGCGTTCGCCTTCTCGCCGATGACGGCGACGTTGATCGGCACCTGGCGCCAGCCATAGATCAGGTAGCCGCCGGACAGGATCTCGGTCTCGATGATCTGGCGGCAGCGTTCCTGCGCGCCGAGATCGGTCTTGGGCAGGAAGACCATGCCGACCGCGATGCGGCCGGGGCGGACGCGGTCGCCGCCGCGCTGCACGACTTCCGCGAAGAAGTCCTGCGGGATCTCGATATGGATGCCGGCACCGTCGCCGGTCTTGCCGTCCGCATCGACCGCGCCGCGGTGCCAGACCGCCTTCAGCGCGTCGATGCCAGCCTGCACGACCTCGCGCGACGGCTTGCCGTCCAGCGCGGCGACCAGGCCGACGCCACAGGCGTCGTGCTCGGTCAGGTCGAGATGCGCGGCGGATTCCAGGGCCTCGCGGCCCCGCAGGAAGGATTCGGTGAATTCGGAACCGGATTCGCTGTGCGACATGGTGGCTTCACTCCGCCGCGATGGCCGGGGTCTCCCCCTGGGCCTGGATGTAGCTGTGGATCTGGTCGGCAACGTCGCGCCCGTCGCGGATGCCCCACACGACCAGCGAGGCGCCGCGCACGATGTCGCCCGCCGCGAAGACGCCGGGCAGCGCCGTCATCATGGTGCGGTAGTCGACCTTCAGCGTGCCCCAGCGCGTGACGGACAGCGCGGGCTCGTCGAAGGCCTGGGGCAGATCCTCGGGGTCGAAGCCGAGCGCCTTGATCACCAGATCGGCCTGGAGGTTGAACAGCGCGCCGGGGATGGGTTCGATCTGCTGGCGCCCCGTCGCGTCCGGCAGGCCGAGATGCATGCGCTGGGCGCGCACGCCTTCGACCTTGCCCTCGCCAAAGAAGGATTCGGGCGCGCCGAGCCATTCGAAGACCACGCCTTCTTCCTCGGCGTTCTTCACCTCGCGCATCGACCCCGGCATGTTCGCCTTGTCGCGGCGATAGAGGCAGGTGACCGAGGCCGCGCCCTGGCGCACCGCTGTGCGCACGCAGTCCATCGCGGTGTCGCCGCCGCCGACGACGACCACATGCTTGCCCGCAGCATCCAGCGCGCCGCTGTCGAAGTCGGGCACCATGTCGCCCAGGCCCTTGCGGTTGGACGCGATGAGGTAGTCGAGCGCGGGCACCACGCCGGCGAGATCGCCGCCCGGATTGGTGATGTCGCGCGCCTTGTACACGCCGGTCGCGACCAGCACCGCGGCGTGCTGCGCACGCAGCTCGGACAGGGGGATGTCCTGGCCGACCGCGACGTTCAGCCGGAACGTGATGCCGCCATCCTCGTACTGCTTCTGCCGGCGCAGGACGATGTCCTTCTCCAGCTTGAAGTTCGGGATGCCGTAGATCATCAGCCCGCCGGCGCGGTCATGTCGGTCATAGACCGTGACCTGATAACCCATGGTCCGCAGCCGTTCGGCCGCCGCCATGCCGGCGGGGCCGGCGCCGATGATGCCGACGCTCTGCGCGCGTTCCTTCACCGGCCTGGGCGGCTTGACCCAGCCTTTTTCCCAGGCGGTGTCGGTGATGTACTTCTCGACCGCGCCGATGGTGACGGAATCGAAGCCCTTCTCGATGACGCAATTGCCTTCGCAGAGCCGATCCTGCGGGCAGACGCGGCCGCAGATCTCGGGGAAGGTGTTGGTCGCCGCGGCGATCTCATAGGCTTCCTCGACGCGGCCCTCGGCGGTCAGCTTCAGCCAGTCGGGGATGTTGTTGTTCAGCGGGCAATGTACCTGGCAGAAGGGCACGCCGCACTGGGAACACCGCGACGCCTGGGAAGACGCGGCTTCCTGCGCGAAGGGCTGATAGACCTCGCCCCAATCGGCGCGGCGCGCGGCGGCATCGCGCTTGTCGGGCTGACGCTGCTGCAGGCGAACGAACTGGAGCATCTTCTCGGCCATGCGAACCCCCGCGGCGGCATCGGTCTTGCATACATCGGCTTGCGTCAGGTCAGGACGCGCACCGGGCCGTAGGCGGCCATGCCTCCAGGCATGATCGGTCCATGCGGCCTCGGTTCAGCGTCACATACGGCATGAAAAATCCCGACGCGAGTCCTTTCTGCGCCGATTGGTCAGTTTTCGTGTCCTAAATACTTCGCAATATGCGTCGCGCCGGCATTGCGACGCTTCGATGACCGAAATAAAGGTCCGATTTGGACCTATGCCGGCGCGCGCCGCCGCCCAGCCTGCCGGAACCGGGCCAGATAGGCCGGCACGATCGCCTCCGCCGCCTTGGGGGCGACGCCCAGCGCCTCCAGCCCCGCAGCCTGCGGCGACACCACATTGTCCCGCGCCAGCAGGCTGAGCTGGTCCCGCGTCAGCGGCGGCGTCGGCAGGCATTCGCCGAGCCGCGCCTGGAAGGCCGCCAGCCCATGCGGCACCGTCACGAGCGGGCGGCGGCGATGGGTGTGCTCCAGCACGAATTCGAGCACGTCCCGCATCGTCATCACACGCGGGCCGCCGAGTTCGTAGGTCCGGCCCGTCGCATCGCCGCGGTCGATGGCCGCCATCACCGCATCCGCGACATCGCCGACATAGACGGGTTGGAAGCGCGTCGCGCCCTCGATCACCGGCATGACGGGCAGCAGCACGGCGAGACCGGCGAAGCGGTTGAAGAACTGGTCGTCCGGCCCGAACACCACTGACGGGCGCAGGATGGTCGCGTCGGGGAAGGCCTCGCGCACCGCCGCCTCGCCGGCCGCCTTGGTGCGGGCATAGAGGCTCGGGCTGTCCGGGTCCGCCCCGAGGGCGGAGATCTGCACCAGCCGCCGCACCCCGGCCGCGGCGGCTGCGCGGGCGACGCGGCCGGCGCCCTCGGCGTGGATGCGCTCGAAGTCACCGCGCTTCCGCTCGAAGAGGATGCCGACCAGGTTCACCACCACATCGGCCCCGGCCACGGCGCGCGCCACCGAGGCATCGTCGGTCACGGACGCCGCGACCGGCTCGACCTGGCCGACATCGCCGAGCGGGCGAAGCCGCGCCGACCGCTCCGTATCGCGGGCGGCGATTCGCACCGTGTAGCCCTGCCGCGCGAGGCGTTGCACGATCTGCCGCCCGATAAATCCCGCGCCCCCGAAGACCGTTGCGACACCGCTGCCGATCATCCTCGCCTCCCGCTGAAACCCAGGCAGAACCGCCGTTCCGCGCCACCCGGACCCCATATGGGCCGGGCCGAGGCGATGCCGCAACCACACCCCCGCTTGACGCCCCGCGCGACCCCGCGTAAACGCCCGGCCTCGCCGCGAGGCGCCGGCCCCCTTGCCCAGGTGGCGGAATTGGTAGACGCGCAGGTTTCAGGTACCTGTGGCCGCAAGGCTGTGAAGGTTCGAGTCCTTTCCTGGGCACCACGGCAAGCATCCGGACAGTAGAATCTCGCCGGATGCGTCCGGCGGCGGCGGTGGTTCATCGCCACTAAGCCGGGCATTGGCCGCGGGCGCCCTTCGGGCGCCCCCCCGTGATGGCAGAATCTGTATCAATATCGTATCATTACGTACTAGTAATTTGACCTGCCTTAGCGCCATGGCCGAACCTTGAAATTGCGTTTCAGCCGCAACTCCCTTTCCAGGTTCGTGCGGACGGATCGACGAGAGGGCCAAGCGGCATCGCATCGGGAGGCCCCCCTCATGCCGGCCGCGAGACGACGCCCATGATAGCCTATGCGCAGATCAATCCCCGGCTGCCCGGGTTCCGGCTGGGCCGGGCGCTTGCCTACTACGCCCAGCGCGTGGTCACGCCCACGCCCCTGCGCCGCGCGGTCACCGGGGGCATCGCTCTCGTCATTCGCAGCCGTCACGGCGCGGGCCCGACACGCCCCTCCCGCCAGAGGGAATTGGGGGAGCTGCGCGGCCGCGGCATCGCGATGCTCGCCCCGTTGTTCAGCGAGGAAACCCTGCGCAGCGTGCAGGACTACTTCCACAACGCGCCCGTCACGCTGCCGGGCGGGCGGCAGGCACCTCTCGCGGAGATCCCTGCCGGCACGCGCAGCGCGGCCTATGACCTGCAGACCATCGTCGACTGCCCGCATCTGCTCGAGGCGGTGAACGACCCCGAGCTGCTGAGCCTCGCCGCGGCCTATCTCGGCTGCAAGCCGACGCTGTCGAGCCTTGGCGTGCGCTGGTCCTTCCCGAACGCCGTCGGGCGGGAGGATGTGCAGACGTGGCATCGCGACTGCGACGACTGGCGCACCATCAAGGTGTTCACCTACCTGACCGATGTCTGCCCGACATCCGGTCCGCATGCCTATGTCCGCGGGTCGCACAGGACCCGCGCGACGCTGCGGAATGCGCGGTTCACCGAGGACGGACTGACCGACCGGTTCGGGCAGGACAGCATCCTGTCCGTCATGGGGCCATCCGGCACCAGCTTCGTCGGCGACATGGCGGGGATCCATCGCGGCGTGGTGCCGAAACGCGAACCGCGCCTGATCCTCCAGGCCCAGTTCTCGGTCCTGCCCATCCAGTGCTTCGACTACAACCCCGTGAGGCGGCCCGGCACCCCCGCCCTCGACGCCTACACCAACCGTCTGATCGTGCGCGGCTGACGCCGCGGATCATGCGACGGGCGGCAACGTCCCGGCTTCCACCATGCGATGCCCCGGCGCCTCGGCCAGGCGGGGCGCGGGGCGCTCCACGCCGGGGACGCCGTTGCCGTTGATGCGCATGGCCAGCGCTTGCCCGAAAGCGGCGGCCCCGATGCACAGCGTGACGGTCACCGCGATATTGACCATGGCGCGGGCCATGGCCCCGCCGTGCAGCAGTTCCACCGCCTGGACGCTGAAGGTCGAGAAGGTGGTGAAGCCGCCGCACAGGCCGACCGTGACGAAGACCCTCACGGAATCCGGTGCGGGAAAGCGCCCGCCGGCCAGCGTCAGCATCCCGAAGAACGCGATGGCGAATGATCCCGTGATGTTGATGAGCATCGTGCCCCAGGGCAGGGTGCGGCTGATCGGCTCGGCCAGCATCGAGACGAGGTAGCGCGCCAGGGTGCCGCCGGCGCCGCCGGCCATGACGAGCAGACAATTCACCAGGGTCATGCGCGATCCTCCTGTCCGGCACGCGGGGAACCCGCAGGGTGGCCGCATGATCTGCCCCTGCCCGACCGGAAGGCTTCCACGCACGGCGTGCCGCGTTTCCGGAAGCCATGCCGGCGACGGCCCGGCTTGCGCGGCTGCGGCGCCCGCCGTAAGAGCCCGACGGAATCCCTGGGGTTCAGGATCGTCCCGCCGCGCCGCAAGGCTCTGTTCCAGCCCGCTGTCCGGACCGCCTTCCTGGGCACCACGACCAGACGAGGCTCGGCGATCCCTGTGGGCACCACCCTGTTTACCCATGCCGGCGTGACCATCCGGCTGCACCGCAACGACCTGCCGGACGGGCTCGACCTCGGCCGCGTCGTCGCCATCGACACCGAGACGATGGGCCTCAACCCCCATCGCGACCGGCTGTGCCTGGTGCAGCTCTCCTCGGGCGACGGGTCGGCGCATCTGGTGCAGCTCATCCCCCAGTCGCTCGGCGGGCAGGGCTATGCCGCGCCGAACCTGAGGAAGCTGCTGGCCGACCCGGCGGTGACCAAGCTGTTCCACTTCGCCCGCTTCGACGTCGCGGCACTGTACCAGTATCTCGGCGTCACCGTGGCCCCGGTCATCTGCACCAAGGTCGCGGCCAAGCTGGTGCGCACCTTCACCGACCGCCACGGGCTGAAGGATCTGTGCCGGGAACTGCTCGGCGTCGACCTGTCGAAGCAGCAGCAGACCTCGGACTGGGGCGCGCCGGAATTGTCGCCCGAACAGCTCGCCTATGCCGCCTCGGACGTGCTGCACCTGCATGCGCTCTGGGCGAAGCTCGAAGGGCTGCTGAAGCGGGAGGGGCGGCTCGACCTCGCCGAGGCCTGCTTCCGCTTCCTGCCGGCGCGCGGGAAGCTCGACCTGCTGGGCTATGAAGAACCCGACATCTTCGCCCACTGACCGACGCCGGCGCAACGCCCGGGTGCGGCCGGCAGCCGTTTGGCACGATTCTTGATTCCCCAACTTGCGCATTTATTGACCACCGGCCGCCGGCGCACCATACAGGCAGGGTGAACGCACCCTTGCCCCATCCCGACCTCGAGACCGGCCGCCGCGTGCTGGCGCTGGAATCCGAAGCCCTGACCGCCCTGGCCGCCAGCCTGGACGACCGCTTCGCCCGCGCCGTCTCGGTGCTCGCCGGGACCTCCGGCCGCGTCGCGGTCACCGGCATGGGCAAGTCGGGCCATGTCGCGCGCAAGATCGCCGCGACCCTCGCCTCCACCGGCACGCCGGCGCTCTTCGTCCATCCGGCCGAGGCCTCGCATGGCGATCTCGGCATGATCGTCGCCGGCGATGCGGTGCTAGCCCTGTCCAATTCGGGCGACGCGCCGGAACTTGCCGATCTGGTGAATCACGCCAAGCGCTTCGGCCTGCCGCTCATCGGCATTACCAGCCGCGAGGAAAGCGCCCTCGGCCGCGCCGCCGACATCCCGTTGATCCTGCCGAAGCAACCCGAGGCCTGCCCGATGGGCCTCGCCCCCACCACCTCCACCACCATGCAGATGGCGATGGGCGATGCGCTGGCGGTAGCGCTGCTCACCCGGCGCGGCTTCACCGCCGCCGATTTCCGCGTCTTCCATCCGGGCGGGAAGCTCGGTGCCAAGCTGTCGCGCGTGCGCGACCTGATGCACGGCGCCGCGGAACTGCCCCTCGCGCCGCCCGAGACCACCATGGATGCCGCCATCGTCGCCATGACGGCACGGCGCTTCGGCTGCCTCGGCGTGCAGGGGCCTGACGGGGCGCTGGTCGGCATCATCACCGATGGCGACCTGCGCCGCGCGCTCGATGGCGGGGGCGCGGCGGACCTGCTCGCCCGCACCGCCGGTTCCGTGATGAACCGCGCACCGCGCACCATCACGCCCGACACGCTGGCCGCCGAGGCGCTGCGCGAGATGAATGCGCGATCCATCACCGCCCTGTTCGTGGTGGATGAGGCGCGGCGCCCGCTCGGCATCCTGCACATCCACGACCTGCTGCGGGCCGGGGTCGCATGACCCGTCGGGAGGAGCCGCGCATCGCCGCCGCCGTGCCGGTGCATGGGTCCGGGGCGGTCGGCCCCCGCCGCATGCTGCCGCCGTCGCGCCAACGCTGGATGCCTTCCGCCGGGCAGATCGCGCGGCATCGCTTCGTCGTACGCGTGGCGAAATGGCTGCTGCCGCTTGCCGGCGTCGGGCTTCTGGTCGGCATTGCCGTCTGGCCCGAACTCGACCGCATGGAAGACCGCGCCCGCGTCTCCTTCCGCCGCGTCATCCAGACCGCGCCGGATGCGGTGCGAGTGGTCGATCCGCGCTACCAGGGCCTCGACGAGCAGAACCGCCCCTTCACCGTGACCGCGACCACCGCCACGCAGACCGAGGATCCGGACATCGTCGACCTCGAACGGCCACGCGCCGACATCCTGCTGACCGACGGGAGCTGGATCCTGCTCGAATCCGAAACCGGCCGCTTCGACAAGGGGCGGCATCTGCTCGACCTCTGGGGCGAGGTCACGCTCTGGCAGGACGGCGGCAACCTGCTGGTGACCGCAGCGGCGCAGATCCAGCTTCAGGAAGGGTCCGCCTCCGGCGACAAGCCGGTTGCCGCGCAAGGCCCCTTCGGCACGCTGACCAGCGAGGGCTTCCGCCTCACGGAACGCGGCCAGGTCGTCATCTTCACCGGCCATGCCCATGCGGTGTTGGAGGGCGGGCAATGAGACGCGGCTTCCTCGGCCTGGCGGCGGCGCTGCTCGCCTCGACGGCCTTTGCGCAGAATCAAGGGCTCGACCTGAGCCAGGGCGGGCCGATCGACGTCACCGCCTCCGACGGCATCGAATGGCGCCAGCAGGAACAGGTGGTGGTCGCCCGCGGCGAAGCGCGCGCGACCCGCGGCGGCGTGACGGTCGAGGCCGACCGGCTGATCGCCCGCTACCGCCCGCGCGGAGGCCAGCAGGCCGCCGCTGCCCCGCGTCCCCCGGCGGATGGCCCGGCCGGCGGCGGCGAGATCTGGCGCCTGGAGGCCGAGGGCAATGTCGTCGTCACCTCGGCGACCGACAGGGCCGAGGGCGACCGCGCGGTCTATGACATGGACCAGGCGGTGATGGTGATGACGGGGCAGAATCTCCGCCTCGTCACACCCGACAACACGCTGACCGCTCGCGACAGCATCGAGTACTGGGCCCAGCGACGCATGGCGGTGGCGCGCGGCAATGCGGTGGTGGTGACGAATGACGGCCGGCGCGTCCGGGCCGATACGCTCGTCGCCTACTTCGTCGAGAACGCGGCGCCGGGCGCACAACGACCGCAGCCGCCGCCGCGCGCGCAGGTGACCTCGGCGCCCGTGCCCGGTCAGCCGGGCGAGCCGCAGCCCTCCTCCATCGAGCGGGTGGAGGCCTATGGCAATGTCGATATCCGCACCGCCGAGGAGGTCGTGCGTGGCGACCGCGGCGTCTACAACCCGAATACCGGCCTCGCGCGGCTGCTCGGCGACGTGCGTATCACGCGCGGCGACAACACACTCACCGGTCAGGAAGCCATCGTGAACATGAAGACCGGGGTTGCCCGTCTCGTCTCCGCCCCTGGCGCGCGCGTGCAGGGCCTCGTCGTGCCGCAGCAGGGCCAGCAGCAGCCGGCCCAGAACCAGCAGCAGCCTTCACCACAGCCAGAGGGGCCGCGATGAGCGAGGCGCTGCGCGTGGTGGAAGGCAATGCCGCCGCCGGCGGCCTCGTCGCCCGCGGCCTCGGCAAGCGCTACAAGAAGCGCCCCGTGGTGCGGAACGTCTCGATCTCGGTGAAGCGGGGGGAGGCCGTGGGGCTGCTCGGCCCGAACGGTGCCGGCAAGACCACGACCTTCTACATGATCACCGGCCTCGTCCAGCCCGACGAGGGGCAGGTGACGATGGACGGGCATGACGTCACCACGCTGCCCATGTACCGGCGCGCGCGCCTCGGCCTCGGCTACCTGCCGCAGGAGGCCTCGATCTTCCGCGGCCTCAATGTCGAGGACAACATCCGCGCCGCGCTGGAAGTCGTGGAACCGATCCGCGACCGGCGGGAGCAGATGCTCGATGCGCTGCTCGCCGAATTCGGCATCTCCCATCTGCGCCGGGCGCCCGCACTCGCCCTGTCGGGCGGCGAGCGGCGGCGCTGCGAGATCGCCCGCGCGCTCGCCACGCACCCCTCCTACATCCTGCTCGACGAACCGCTCGCGGGCATCGACCCGATCGCGGTCGGCGAGATCCGCGACCTGGTAAAGCACCTCAAGGACCGCGGCATCGGCGTGCTGATCACCGACCACAATGTCCGCGAGACGCTGGAGATCATCGACCGCGCCTACATCCTGCATGACGGCCAGGTGCTGATGGAGGGCAACCCGCGCGACATCGTCGCGCATGAGGGCGTGCGCCGTGTCTACCTGGGCGAAAGGTTCAGTCTTTAGCTTGCGCGCCGTGTCATCCGCCGCCGCCCACGCACTCACGCCACGGCACGCGCCCGTGGCCGGGGGCAACGGATAATGTCGCTCGCGCCGCGGCTGGACCTGCGCCATTCGCAGCAGCTCGTGATGACGCCGCAGCTGCGGCAGGCCATCAAGCTTCTGCAATCCTCCAATCTCGAGGTCACCGCCTTCGTCGAGGAGGAGCTGGAACGCAACCCGCTGCTGGAGCGTGACGACCGCGAGCCGCCGGGCCCCGATGCCGGCCGGACGAGGGACCCGCTGCCGGCGGCGCCGGAAGTGCCGGACGCCGCCGCGGCCGCGTCCTCCGACGTGCTGCCAAGCGAGAATGCCGCGCCGCTCGATGCCGAATGGGACAATGTCTATGACAGCGGCACGCCGCCCATCGGGCGCGGCGGCCGGTCCGATTTCGAGGACGACCTGTCCGGCATCGAGGCCATGGCCGCGCCGGAGAAGAACCTGCGCGAGCATATCGGCGAGCAGGTCCGCCTGACCTTCACCACGCCCGTCGAGCGCATGATCGCGGCAAACCTGCTGGCGCTGGTCGACGGCGCGGGGCGGCTGGCCATCCCCGACGCGACCATCGCCACCGCGCTGGGCTGCGAGGAGGCGCTCGTCGCCGCGGTACGCCGAGGCATGCAGCGCTTCGATCCGGTGGGGATGTTCTGCGCCGATCTGCGCGAATGCCTGATGGTCCAGTTGCAGGACCGCAACCGCTTCGACCCGGCCATGGCCGCGCTGCTCGACAACCTGGAACTCCTTGCCCGACGCGACCTGCGCGGTCTGCAGCGCATCTGTGGCGTGGATGCTGAGGACATGGCCGAGATGGTGGCCGAGCTGAAGCGGCTCGACCCCAAGCCCGGCGCGTCCTTCGACGCCCCGCCGGCCCTCACCCTGATCCCCGACGTGCTGATGCGCCGCGGCCCGGGCGAGGACTGGATCGTCGAGCTGAACCCCGAGACCCTGCCGCGCGTGCTGATCAACCGCGGCTTCCACGCCCGCGCCATCGTCGGTGCCAAGAACCGCGACGAGAAGGCCTGGCTGGCCGAGCGCTTCCAGACCGCATCCTGGCTCGTGAAGTCGCTGGAGCAGCGCGCCAACACCATCCTCAAGGTCGCCGCGGAGATCGTGCGACGGCAGGATGGCTTCTTCCGCCACGGCGTCGCGCATCTGCGCCCCCTGATCCTGCGCGATGTGGCCGAGGAGGTGGGGATGCACGAAAGCACCGTCTCCCGCGTCACCTCCAACAAGGCGATCGCGACGCCGCGCGGGACCTTCGAGCTCAAGTATTTCTTCACCACCGCCATCGCCGGCACCGCCGGCGGCGAATCCGTGAGCGCCGAAGCGGTGCGCCACCGCATCAAGGCCATGGTCGATGCGGAACAACCGGCCGACATCCTGTCCGATGACGCGATCGTCGAGCGTTTGCGCACGGAAGGCGTGGACATCGCCCGCCGGACCGTGGCCAAATACCGGGACGCGCTGCGGATACCATCTTCGGTGCAGCGCAAACGGGAGAAGGCCGTCCCGGCCTGATCCGGTTCTGCCTGAACGATCTGCCCTGAGGAGGCGGATCGGCGTCCGGTCGCCATGCGGGGCGGCCCCTCCCCTTCACTAGAGGAAGGAGGGCAAAGCCCCATGCATGTCACAGTCGCAGGCAAGCAGGTCGAAACCGGTGAGGCGCTGAAGACCCATGTTCGTGACGGGTTGGACGCCATCACGCGCAAGTATTTCGACCACGCGCTGGAAGCGAACGTCACCTTCCACCGCAGCCGGGCCAATTTCGCCTGCGATATCAATCTCAAGGCCGGCCGAGGGCTGACCATGCGGGCCGAAGGCGAAGGCCCCGACGCCCACCGCGCTTTCGACGAGGCGGCCGAGCACCTGGCCAAGCGCCTGCGCCGATATCGCCGCCGGGTGAACGAGCACGCACGCTCCTTCGCCCCCGGCCGCGACGAGGCGCCCGAGGGCCGCGAACGCGTCCTTGAGGTCACCGAGGAGGAGGGCGAGGAGGCCCCCGCCGTGCCGAACGGCGTCGATCACGGCGCCATCATCGCCGAGCACACCACCGAGATCGCGATCCTGACGGTGGGCGAGGCAGTGATGCGCATGGATCTCGGCCATGTCCCCGTCCTGATGTTCCGCAACAAGGCGACGCGGGCGCTGAACGTCGTCTATCGCCGGGGCGACGGGCATGTGGGGTGGATCGATCCCGGTCCTGGCTGAGACCGACCGGAACCCTGCCTGGAAATGCGCCGGATGGCGCATTTCCAGCGCCGGCACCGCCTCACCATCACGTCCATGGACCGGGGCGGGCCGGATTTCCATACTGCTTCCGTCGAGGAAGAGGATGGCGGCATGCGGCGGCGCATCATGCTCCTGGCGACGACGCTCATCGCCACCGCTCCAGCGGTGCCGGCGCTGCCGCAGGCGGCGCGGCGGATCGCCCTGGTCATCGGCAACGGTGCCTATCAGGGCGGCGCGCCGGCCTTGGCGAACCCACCCCGCGACGCCCAGGCGATGGCGCAGACGCTTGAGAGGCTCGGCTTCCGGGTGGAATTGCTGGTCGATGCGGATGGCGGCGGCATGGCCGCGGCGGTCCGCCGCCTCGCGGATGCGGCACCCGGCGCCGAGGCCGCGCTGCTGTTCTTCGCGGGCCATGCGGCCGAGATCGGCGGGCACAACCTCATCTTCCCGGTCGATCTGTCCCGCGTGCGGGACGCGTCGTCTCTGGCCGCGGCGGGGCTGCGCTACGACGACATCGCCGCGGCGTTGCAGGGCCGGGCGGCGACCACGCTCATCTTTCTCGATGCCTGTCGCGACAATCCCTTCGGTCCCGCCGTCTCCGGCACGGCAACGCGGCATGGGCTCGCCCGGGTGGCCTCGGCCGAGGGGACACTGATCGCCTTCGCCACGGCACCCGGAGAGGTCGCGATGGACGGCGACGGGACGAACAGCCCCTTCACGACCGCGCTGCTGCGGTACATGGAAACCCCGGATATCGAGATCCGCGACATGCTGACCCGGGTGCGCCGCAGCGTCCGCCAGGCGACCGGCGGGCGTCAGGTGCCGTGGGACAATTCGAGCCTGCTCGGCCCGTTCTTCCTGCGTGTCGCCGCAGGGGCGACGGCCTCCGCCGGGCCGACCCGCCGCATCGTGGAGGATGCCGCCGCCCATGGCGTGCCGTTGCCGCGCAACCTGACCGAGTTGCGCTTCAGCCGCCCCGCCTCCTCCGGCCCCAATGCGCGACTGGTCGGCAGCTGGAGCAGCGGATCGCGGCTGTGGGGCGGGCGCAGCGGCCGGCACATCGTCTACATCGTGCTGTCGGTGAATGAGGCGCAACGCACGGCGGAGGTCATCATCGCCCGCAGCGCCTTCATCGGCCCGCCGGACGATGCGCGGAACTTCGCCTCCGCATCGGCGCCGGCGGGAAACTGGCGGCGGATGATGACGGTCACGGCACCGGGAATCCTCGAATGGACGAGCCCCGAAGGCATGACCACGCGCCTCACGCTCACCGCGCCGGATGTGATGGATGCAAGGTTGATGGCCGCCTCCGGCGATGGCCGGCGGCGGCCGAGCGTGACCACCTTCCTACGGCGCATCGACTGACGCGCCGGCGGCGCGTCAGTGGACCAGGGCAGGCCCCATCCCGTGCTGCACGATCGCCGCCGTCGCCAGCGCCATGGTGGGCGCCGCGCCGATCGGCGTGCCGTCGGCTGCGTGGATCGCGACGGCCGGCTGACCGTTGACGATCACCGGGCGGACATAGGCGATCTGGCGGGCGCCATACTGCGCCCAGGCGAGCGGCGACAGCCGGCGCAGTTCTTCAGCGCTCGGGAAGGCCTCGGCCTCCTCCTGCTCCTCGACGTCGTCGATGCGGTCATTGATGTCGGACATTGGTCATTCTCCTGCCGTCCGTCCCGTCATGGGCCCGTGCGGCTGCTGTTCCGGCCCCGAAGGGGGCCCGGATGTGTCGGGCGCGCCTCCTCAGCCGCGCTCGTTGCTATCGTCCACCAGCGCCGTGGCCCCATTGCCACGCGCGCCGATGCGAATGGTCTTCACCCGGCTCTCCGGCTGCGGGCGCTTCAGCTCCAGGTGCAGCAGCCCGTTGTCGAGCCAGGCACCCTCCACCTCCATCCCCTCCGCGAGGACGAAGGCACGCTGGAACTGCCGCGCGGCGATGCCGCGATGGAGGAAGATCCGTCCCTCGCTGTCGTCCCTCTGCCGGCCCCGGATGACGAGCTGGTTGTCCTCCTGCGTGATCTGCAGGTCGTCCATCGCGAAACCCGCGACGGCCAGCGTGATCCGCAGGCGGTCCGTGCTCATCTGCTCGATGTTGTAGGGGGGATAGCCGTCGGCGCTCTTGCCCACCCGGTCGAGCATCTGCTCGAGGTGGTCGAAGCCAAGGAAAAGCGGCGAACCGAACAGAGACGGTCGAGACACGAAGGCGGGCCTCCTCATCCGAGAGCGAAGCGGGCGACGGGACCCGAAGCATCCCGCCGGCCCTGGATTTTGGCGGCCGGGCAGGCAGTTGCAAGGGGGGAGCGCGAAGGCTACATGCCCAGGCCCCCGCCATGACCGATCCCACCACCCTGCCGATCCTGCTCGTCCCCGACCAGCGCCTGCGCACCAAGGCCAAGCCCGTCGCGAAGGCCGACGACGTGCGCGCCCTGTCGGAGAAGATGCTCGCCACCATGTATGCCGCCCCGGGCATCGGCCTGGCCGCGCCGCAGGTGGGGGAACTCATCCGCCTGGTCGTCATCGACCTTCAGCGCGAGGAGAAGCGCGAACCGATCGTGCTGGTGAACCCCGAGATCGTCGCCGAGAGCGACGAGGTCGCGACGCGCGAGGAAGGCTGCCTGTCCCTGCCCGGGCAATATGCCGACGTGACGCGGCCCGCGCGGGTGAAGGTGCGCTACCAGGACCTGACCGGGGCGAAGAAGGAAATCGAAGGCGAAGGACTGCTCTCCGCCTGCCTGCAGCACGAGATCGACCACCTGAACGGGGTGCTGTTCGTGGACTACCTGTCGGCCCTGAAGCGGAACATGCTGCTGCGGAAACTCGCCAAGGAACTGAAGGCGAAGCAGAGGGATTGAAGACCAGGGAGGGCCCTGCCCTCCCCGGACCCCACCCGCCAAAGGCCGAAAGGCCTTTGGGAACTTCCTGTCAGCCTGTCGCGCCGACGCCGCAGGCACAGCCCATCCAGCAAAACGGGGAACGCCATGCGCATCGCCTTCATGGGGAGCCCCGATTTCTCGGTGCCGGCGCTCAAGGCGCTGCATCAGGCGGGGCACGACATCGCCGCGGTGTATTGCCAGCCGCCTCGGCCAGCCGGGCGCGGGCAGAAGGAAACGCCCTGTCCGGTGCACCGCGCGGCGCTGGAGCTGGGGCTCGAAGTCCGCACGCCGACCCGGCTGAAGCGGGATACGGCGCAGCACGACGCCTTCGCGGCGTTGGGGCTCGATGCCGCCGTGGTCGCGGCCTATGGGCTGATCCTGCCCAAGGCGATGCTCGATGCGCCGAAACGCGGCTGCCTCAACATCCACGCCTCCCTGCTGCCGCGCTGGCGCGGGGCGGCGCCGATTCACGCTGCCATCCTCGCCGGCGACAGCGAAAGCGGCATCACCATCATGCGCATGGACGAGGGCCTCGACACCGGGCCCATGCTGCTGACGCAGGCCACGCCCATCGGGCCGGACACCACCGTCCAGGCCCTGCACGATGCGCTGGCCGCCATCGGCGCCGACCTGATCCTCCGCGCCCTGGCCGAAGACCCGCCCGCCATCGCCCAGCCGGAGGACGGCGTCACCTATGCCCCCAAGCTGACCAAGGAGGACGGCCGCCTCGACTGGAACAAGGACGCTGCGGCGCTGGAACGCCGCGTACGCGCCCTGAACCCCTGGCCCGGCACCTTCTTCGACCACCGGGGCGAACAGATCCGCGTCCTCGCCGCCCGGGTCGAAGCCGGGTCCGGCGCCCCCGGCACGGCGCTGGACGATGCCGCGCTGGTCGCCTGCGGCACCGGCGCGCTGCGCCTGGCGCGCCTCCAGCGCCCGGGCCGCGCGGCCATGGACGCCGACGCCTTCCTGCGCGGCTTCGCTCTGCCGCGCGGCACGCAGCTCGGCTGATGCCGTCCTACGCGCTCCTCATCGAGTACGACGGCGCGCCCTTCGTCGGCTGGCAGCGCCAGGCCGAAGGGCTGTCCGTCCAGCAGGTGCTTGAGGACGCTGCGGCCAATCTGAACGGCGGCGAGATCCCGGTCTTCACCGCGGCTGGGCGCACCGATGCCGGGGTCCATGCGGAAGGCCAGGTGGTGCAGGTGACGCTGTCCGCCGACCTGCCGCCTGAACGGGTACGCGAGGCGCTGAACTTCCACACCCGGCCGCATCCCGTCGCCGTGCTCGGTGCCGCCGTGATGCCCGAGGACTGGTCCGCGCGGTTTTCCGCCATCGGCCGCGCCTATCGCTACCGCATCCTCAACCGCCGGGCACGTCCGGCGCTCGATCTCGGGCGCGTCTGGCACGTGCAGCGGCGTCTCGATGCCGGCGCGATGCATAAGGCGGCGCAGATGCTGCTCGGCAAGCATGATTTCTCGGCCTATCGCGCGGCGGCCTGCCAGGCGAAGTCGGCGCTACGCACGCTCGACCGCCTGGATGTAGCGCGG
Organism: Roseomonas alba; assembly: GCF_019430885.1. GTDB lineage: Bacteria > Pseudomonadota > Alphaproteobacteria > Acetobacterales > Acetobacteraceae > Neoroseomonas > Neoroseomonas alba. Next base: position 108,992 of record NZ_JAHYBZ010000003.1, read on the forward strand.
CTGGGCGACGAGGTCGTCATCACCGCCGAGGCGCGTTCCTTCCTCCATCACCAGGTCCGCAACATGGTGGGCACCCTGGCCGAGGTCGGCAGCGGCAAGCGTCCCGTCTCCTGGCCTCGCAGCGTGCTGGACGGCCGCGACCGGACGCGCGCGGGGCAAACCGCGCCGGCCGAGGGACTGGTGCTGACGGGCGTGCGATACGCGGAACAGATCGACTGGGCGTAGCTGCGGGGGAACCGGAGGGCGCGTGCCGTGCAGGACGTGCCACCGCCGTCAGGAGCGGTCCGCCGCGCCCGACACCAGATTGGGGTTTCCAAAGGCCCTTCGGCCTTTGGCGGGTGGGGGCCCGGGGAAGGGCAGAGCCCTCCTCCGGTCCGCCCCCTGCCCTATGCGGGCTCGCCTTCCACCGGCTGCCCGCCGCAGGCCCGCATGAACACCAGCACGTCATGCGCGGCCTGCTTCACCGTCTCGGCATCGGTTCCTTTCGCCACCACGGCGACCCCGCCCCCGCCGGTGCGGTAGTAGGGATAGGACCCGATATCGAGGTCCGGATACCGCTTCTGGATCTCGCCGAGCCCTTCCGCGATCCGCCCTTCCATCAGCCCGTTGGCGTGCACGGCGGCCGAGACCACGGGCGGGCCGCCCTGCAACGATGGCGCCAGCGCTTCGAACATCGCCTGCATGATGCGCGGCACGCCGGCCATGACGTGGACATTGCCCATGGTGAAGCCGGGCGCGATGGAGATGATGTTGTCGATCAGTTCCGCCCCGCGCGGCATGGTCGCCATGCGCTGGCGCGCGGCGTTGAAGTCGCCGGGCGGGTTCTGCCGCGCATAGTGCGATTCCATCCGGCGCCAGGCCTCCGGATGCGGTTCCCATGGCACGCCGAAGGCGGCGGCGACACATTCGCTGGTGATGTCGTCATGTGTCGGGCCGATGCCGCCCGTCGTGAAGACGTGATCGTATTTCGCGCGGACCTCGTTGACCGTGTCGACGATGGTCTCGGGCACATCCGGAATGACTCGGACTTCCCGCAGCGGAATACCGATCTCGCCGAGGCGCGTGGCGATAAACTTCAGATTGGCGTCCTGGGTGCGGCCGGAGAGCACCTCATTGCCGATGATGAGCAGGCAGGCGGTCGGGTTGGGCATGGCGGCGTCCTCCAGTCCCGCCGAGGATAGGCGCGACCTTTTCCGCCCGGAAGCCTCGGCTGTGACCGCCCCCGGTTGATCGCCGCTGCGGGGGCGACTAGCCAGATGACATGGATGTCATGCCAGCCGACCGCCCCCCGCAGCCGCCCTGGCATGCGCTGCCGCCGGGCGCGGTGCTCGCGCGCCTGGAGGCGGCGCCGGGGGGGCTGACCGCCACCGAGGCCGCTGCGCGCCTGGCCCGGCACGGCCCCAACCGGCTGCCGGAACCGCCGCGGCGCGGCGCGCTGCGCCGTTTCCTCGACCAGTTCCGCAACCTGCTGATTCATGTCCTGCTGGTCTCGGCGGCGATCAGCCTGGCGCTGGGGCATCCGGTGGATGCCGGGGTGATCCTGGGCGTCGTGGTGCTGAACGCCATCGTCGGCTTCATCCAGGAAGGACGGGCGGAACAGGCGCTGGCGGCCATCCGGGGGATGCTGGCGCCCCATGCCTCGGTGCTGCGCGACGGGGTTCGGACGGACCTGCCGGCCGAGGCGCTCGTCCCCGGCGATGTCGTGCTGCTCGAAGCCGGGGACCGGGTGCCGGCCGATCTGCGCATTCTCTCCGCCCGCGCGCTGCGTGCGGAGGAGGCGATGCTGACCGGGGAAAGCGTGCCGGCCGACAAGGACGTGGCCGCCGTGCCGGAGGGCGCCGCGCTGGGCGACCGGCATTCGCTGCTCTTCTCCGGCACGCTGGTCGTGACGGGGCAGGCGCGCGGCGTCGTCGTCGCGACGGGCGCTGCCAGCGAGATCGGCCGCGTCAGCACCCTGCTCGCCGAGGTGCAGACGCTCGAAACCCCGCTGATCCGCCAGATGGACCGCTTCGCGCGCCAGGTGACGATCGCGGTGCTCGGCCTGTCGGCCTTCGCCTTCGCCGTGGCCCTGTTCCAGGGCTGGGCGGCGGCCGACGCCTTCATGGCCGTGGTGGGCCTCGCCGTCGCGGCCATCCCGGAAGGGCTGCCGGCGGTGCTGACCGTGACGCTGGCCATCGGCGTGCGCCGCATGGCCGCGCGCCACGCCATCATCCGCCGCCTGCCCGCCGTCGAGACGCTGGGCGCGGTCGGCGTGATCTGCTCGGACAAGACCGGCACCTTCACGCGCAACGAAATGGAGGCCCGCGCGGTCCTCACCGCCGCCGGGCGCCTGTCCATCGAAGGCGAGGGCTATGGCCCCGTCGCCTCCATCGTCACCGCCGGGGGCGGCACGCCGACGGCCGAGGCGATGACGCTGCTGCGCCGCCTCGCCCGGGCTGGCGCGCTGTGCAACGACGCGACGCTGGCGCCCGACGAGTCCGGTGGCCGGACGGTGCTCGGCGATCCCATGGAGGGTGCCTTGCTGGCGCTCGCCGCCCGCGCCGGCGTGGTGCCGGAGGCGCAGCGACTCGACGTCATTCCCTTCGACTCCCGGAACCGCTGGATGGCGACGCTGCACTGGGCCGAGGACGGCCGGCTGCTCGCCGTGAAGGGCGCGCCGGAGGCGCTGCTGCCGCTCTGCGCGCTGGAAGCGACGGATGAGAGCGAGACCTCGCTCGACGCGCCCCGCTGGGAACGCGCGGCGCAGAGCCTGGCCGAGGAGGGCTTCCGCGTCCTCGCCCTGGCCGAGACCTGGCTGCCGGAGGATGCGAGCCTCGCCGACGGCACGCCGCCGCCGCTGACGCTGCTCGGCCTCGTCGGGCTGCTCGACCCGCCGCGCACGGAAGCGATTGCCGCCGTCGCCGAATGCCGCGCCGCCGGCATCCGCGTCGCGATGATCACCGGCGATCATCCCGCCACCGCGCGTGCCATCGCCGGTGCGCTCGGCCTCGGTCAGACGGAACGCGCCCTGACCGGCATCGACCTGGACGCGCTGGACGACGCCGCGCTGCGTCGCGCCGCCGCCGAGACCGACATCTTCGCCCGCACCAGCCCCGAGCAGAAGCTGCGCCTCGTCACCGCCCTGCAGGCGGAAGGCGGCGTCGTCGCCATGACCGGCGACGGCGTGAACGACGCCCCTGCCCTGCGCCGCGCCGATGTTGGCGTCGCCATGGGCCGCAAGGGCACCGAGGCGGCGAAGGAAGCCGCCGACATGGTCCTCGCCGACGACAATTTCGCCTCCATCGCCGCGGCGGTCCGAGAAGGCCGCACCGTCCACGACAACCTCCAGAAGGTCATCGCCTGGACCCTGCCGACCAATGGCGGCGAGGCGCTGGTCGTCGTCGCCGCGATCCTGCTCGGCATCGCCCTGCCGATGACGCCGGTGCAGATCCTGTGGGTCAACATGGTCACCGCGGTGGCACTCGGCCTGACGCTCGCCTTCGAACCGCCCGAGCGCGACGTCATGGCCCGCCCGCCCCGTCCACCGCGCGCGGCGCTGCTGCCCGCCGTGCTGGCGTGGCGGGTCGTCTTCGTCTCGGTGGCGATGGCGGCGGTGGTCTTCGCGCTCGACACCTGGGCGCGGTCGCGTGGCCTGCCGGCGGAGGCGGCGCGCAGCCTGGTGGTCAACGCCGTCGTGGCGATGGAGGTGGGCTACCTGTTCGCCGTGCGGCAATCCCGCAGCACCGGGTTTTCCGTCGAAGGCTTCCGCGGCACGCCGGCGATCTGGATCGGTGTGGGCGTCACGGCCGCGGCGCAGCTTGCCTTTACCTACCTCCCGCCGCTGCAACGCCTGTTCGGCAGCGCGGGGCTGGGCATGCCGGAGATGACGATGGTGGTCGGCGCCGGCGCGGCGCTGCTGTTGCTGGTCGAGGCAGAGAAGGTGCTACGGCGAAAAGCGTGATGGGGCGCCCCATTTCCCGCGCGGATAGAGAGCCGTTCCGGCCATCCGGCACAAGGTGACGGCCCCGGGCCAGATGACGCCTGAGCCGTGTGCCAGACACGCGGTATCGGTTTCCAAAGGCCTCGGGCCTTTGGTGGGGTGGGGTGAGGTGTGGAGAGGGGCAAAGCCCCTCTCCGCGGCCCTTTCAGTTCGCTTCCGACATCTGCGGCGGCGGCAGCGTGTTCCCGTCCCGCGGCATGGTCAGCCCTTGGCCCTGTTGCGGTGCTGCGGCCCGGTTCGCCCCGGACGCGGGTTGCTGCGGGAAACCGCCCGCATTCTGCACCACCGTCCGCACGCCGCCCGCCGCCTCGTTCGCCGCCGCGAAGGCAACGTCGCCCCAGAAGCGGCTGAGCACGCCCATCGGCACCTCGTTGAGCTGCAGCACGCGGCCGAGGTCGTGGCCGTCCTGGCGGGAGACGGTCCACATCAGTTCCACCCGCTGGGTGCGGGATTGCGGCTGGTCAAAGACGCCGACCTGGCCGGTCACGGCGAAACGGGCGCCCTGGGCCTGGTCCTGCACGATCATGCCCTGGCTGGTCAGGGCTTCCCGGATGCGGATCGTCAGGGCCTCATTGCCGTCGCCGGGGGCGCCGCGGACCATGGGGACGTAGATGCGCGGCGGGCCGGATTCGGTCAGGGCGGCGGGATCGTTGCCCTTGCGGGCGGCCTCGGCGCGCAGCAGCAGGTCGGCGATGCGGGGCGCGGCCTCCCGCGCCGCGCGCTGGAGCACCTCGGGCCGGGCATCCTGCCAGTCGCGTGCCGGAATGCGGGTGCCGAGCGTCGCCCCCTGCTGCCGCCCATCCGGGTCGAACAGCACGTAGCGCGGCACCACGGCATTGCCCTGGAGGCTGGCCTCCACCGTCAGCCGCCAATCAAGCGGCAGCGGATCGGTCGCCGAGGCCGGGACCTCGGCGGTCAGCAGCGCGGTGGAAAGGGCTTCGGCGAAGCTCTCCGCCTGGGCATTGGTCAGCAGCGCGGCGGCAGGGGCCGGTACGGCCAGGCGATAGGCCGGCGGGGCGGCGAGCAGCCCCGCCTGGCCACCCGGGCGGCCGCGATAGGGCTGCGGCAGGTCGCCGCAGGCCGGGAGCGCCAGCACCAGCAGCGCGAGCACGGCGCGGCGCAGGGCGCGGAGGGACGAGGTCATGGGCCGCGATACTCCGGCGGGTCGGCGTGGGGCTACAGCATCGCCACGCAGGTGGCGAGCATGGTGATCACGATCATCAGGCCGAACATGTAGAGGTAGGGCATCGCTCATCCGCGCAGGGCGATGGCCGAGAGCTGGTGCCCGATCGGCCCGCCGCCAGCGAGGGTGCGGCGGCGATGGCTGAAGAAGTCGGTGTCGAGCGCGAGGGTGTCGTGCGGCGTCACCTCGGCCGCGGCGCCGGCGGCGGCGAGCCGCGCGGCGCAATAGCCCGCCAGGTCGAACTGCCAGCGTTCCGGCCGCGCGCCCTCCGCGAAGAACCGCGCGTCGGCGGCATCACGCAGCAGCACGGCGTCGCGCAGATCGGCCGCGACCTCATAGGACGGCTGGCGGATGCAGGGGCCGACGGCGGCCGTGATGCGGTCCCGCCGCGCGCCAAGCGCGATCATGGCGTCGATGGTCGCTTCCAGCATCCCGGCCACCGCTCCGCGCCAGCCAGCGTGGGCGGCGCCGATCACGCCCGCCTCGGCATCGGCGAAGAGCACCGGCGCGCAATCGGCCGTGACGACACCGAGCGCCACCCCGGGCCGCCGCGTGACCAGCGCATCGGCGGTCGGGCGATGGCCCTCGGCCCAGGGCTGGTCCAGCACCGCGACATCGATGCCATGGACCTGGGTCAGCCCCGCCAGCGCCGCGCCCGGCAGGCCGAGCGCATCCGCGGCACGGCGGCGGTTCTCGCGCACCGAATCGGGGTCGTCCTTGCTGCTGACGGAACAGTTCAGCGCGGCGAAGGGCCCGGCGGAAACACCCCCGCGCCGGGTGAAGAAGCCATGAGCGAGGCCGGGCTGGGTGGCGAGGCTCTCGGCAGTGACGAAGACGGCCATCAGGGTTCCTCGAAGCCGGGCAAGATCGGCAGCATGGGATGGCAGAGGCAGAGCGCCTTGAACAGCCTGCCCATGTGTTCGGGCGCCGTCAGGCGCTGCGCCGCCATCAGATGGCGGGGACCGCCCCGCGCGGCAAGCATGGCGGCGCGGGAGTGCAATCCCAGCCGGGCGAGGAATACCCCCTGCGGCAGGGGGCCCTGAACCGCCGCGCCGGCGTCGCGGGCCGCCGCAGCGACCGCTGCGAAATCCACATGGGCGGTCAGGTCGGCCTCCCCGGCCGGGCCCAGCGGGTCGGCGCGGCCGTGGGCGCTCATGGCCTGGAGGCTGTCGCCGAAGCCGGGTTCCGCCGGCCCATAGTCGAGGAACAGCGCCGCCCCACCCTGCGCCGCGACCCGCGCGCCGAGGGCGGCGGCGATCGCGCGGGCAGGTTCGTTCACCTCCTGGATCGCGCCCTCCTCCGCGGTGGAGGGCAGCGGTGGCGCCGTTTCCGCCGCGGCCTCGACGAATGCGCCGGCTTCCACGAGGCGTTCCCGCCAGGCCCCGCCTCGGCGGACGAACTGACGGATGGGCAGGGCATCGAGGAATTCGTTGCCGATGACGATCGCCGGACCCGGCGGCAGCGTCCCGATATCGTCGTGCCAGCCCGTCACCGCGTCGCCCAGACGCTGCGCCTGCACGGCCCGCAGCCGCGCGGAGGTCTCGACCAGATGCACCCGCAGCGCTGTGCGGAAAGGCGGGACCATCTCGGCCACCGCGCGCAGGGCATCGGCCATCAGCGTGCCGCGGCCAGGGCCAAGCTCGACCAGCAGCACCGGGTCGGGACGGCCCATCAGGTCCCAGGTGACCGCCGCCCAGAGGCCCAGGCACTCGCCGAAGGCTTGGGAGATCTCGGGGGCGGTGGTGAAGTCGCCGGATGCGCCGAACGGATCGCGCGCCGCGTAGTAGGCGGCGACGGCGCGGGCCATGAAATGGTCGAGGCGTTCCATCAGGACAGACGGGACCGAGAGGAGGTCTGCCGCGCAGCCGGAACCACGACGCTCGTCGGGCGACGGAGAGGGGCTTTGCCCCCCTCCGAACCTCCCCCCACCAAAGGCCACAGGGCCTTTGGAAACCGATACTTGGCACCGGGCGCCCATGGCAGACCAGCGCCGAAACCCGCCTTTGCGCACGAAACGCGCAGGGCGGCCGCAGAATGCCTGCCGTGCCCGGCGCCAATAGCCTGCGGTCCAGGGGCTCCAAGCCCCTGGCGGGGTGGTTCGGAGGGGCAGAGCCCCTCCGATTGCGACCCCACCGGCTTTCTCCGCGCCCCCCGGAGGCTTGATGCAGACCGGCATGCATCGCCGTGCGGCACAGGCGCGTCTGCCGTGCCAAGGGCCGGAAATCGGGCCTTCCCACGGACATGACGAGAGGTTTGGAAGGGGCAAGGCACCCCCCCAACCGCGCTCTCAGGCATTCCGCGTCTTCGCCTGTGCCATCAGCCACCCGCCCACCAGCACCATCGGCAGAGACAGGAGCTGCCCCATCGTCGCCCCGGCGAAGAGGAATCCCAGATGCGCGTCCGGCTGGCGGAAGAACTCGCCGATGATGCGCGCCACGCCGTAGCCCGCCAGAAACGCCCCGGAGAGGAATCCGCGCCGTGCGCGCAGCCCCTCGCTGTTCGCCAGCAGCATCAGGATCGCGAACAGCGCCACGCCTTCCAGCCCCGCCTGGTAGAGCTGCGACGGGTGCCGCGGTTCCGGCCCGCCGGTCGGGAAGATCATGGCCCAGGGCACGTCCGGGGCAACGCGGCCCCACAGCTCGCCATTGATGAAATTGGCGATGCGCCCGAAGAACAGGCCGATCGGCACGACGCAGACGATGCGGTCGGCGAAGGCCACCCAATCCAGCGCGCGGTTCCGGCAGAACAGCCAGGTGGCGATGATCACGCCCAGCGCGCCGCCATGGAAGGACATGCCGCCATGCCAGACGGCGAAGGCCTCCCAGGGGACGGTGATGTAGTAGCCGGGCCGGTAGAACAGCACGTAGCCGAGCCGCCCGCCCAGGATAACGCCGAGCGTCGCCCAGGTGACGTAGTCGTCCACCTGCTCGCGGGTCGCGACGGGCGGGGTGCGCGTCACCATCCAGCGCGCCAGGCGCCAGCCCAGCACGATGCCGGCGATGTAGGCGAGGGCGTACCAGCGGATGGCCAGCGGACCGACCTGGACGGCGACCGGGTCGATCATGGGAAAGGGGATGGCGAAGAACATCAGGCGTAGGGATCCTCGGCGTTCAGGAGCACGTCGCGTACATAGGAGCGCACGCCATCCTCGAGCGTCGTGGCCGGTTCGGTGAAACCCGCCCCGCGCAGGCGCTCCATCCGCGCCTCGGTGAAGTATTGGTACTTGCCCTTGAGGTCGTCGGGCATGGGGATGAAGCGGATATCCGCGTTGCGGCCGAGGGCCGCGTAGATCGCCCGCGTCAGGTCGAGGAAGGTCCGCGCCTGGCCCGACCCGATGTTGTAGAGGCCCGAGGCCTGCGGGTTGCGCTGCAGCCACAGCATCGCGGCGACGCAGTCCCGCACATGGACGAAGTCGCGCTTCTGCTCGCCATCGGCGATGTCCTCGCGGTCCGAGGCGAACAGCGTCGCCGGATCGCCCGCCATGATCTGCTTGAACTTGTGCAGCACGACGGAGGCCATGCGGCCCTTGTGGTGCTCGTTCGGGCCATAGACGTTGAAGAAGCGCAGGCCGGCCCAGTGCGGCGGGCGCTTGTGGCCGCGGGCGAGCATCTGCGCGACGCGCCGGTCGAAGGCGAGCTTCGACCAGCCATAGAGGTTGAGCGGCCGCAGCTTCGCCAACGCCTCGGCGCGCATGTCGTCATCGAAGCCGAGGCTGCCATCGCCATAGGTCGCGGCGGAGGACGCGTAGATGAAGGGCACGCCCGCTTCGGCGCACCAGTCCCACAGCATCTGCGGCAGGGCGATGTTGGTCCGCGCCACCAGGTCGCCGTCGGTTTCCGTGGTCGCGCTGATCGCGCCCATGTGGAACAGCGCCTTCACCGGCGGCGCCTTGGCGAGGAAATCCGTCAATTCCTCGGGCGGCACGATCCCGGCGATGGCGTGTTTCGCGAGATTCCGCCACTTCACGCCCTGGCGCAGCCGGTCCACCACGACCACCTCTTCTCCGCGGTCGCACAGGGCAGCAACAAGGTTGGAGCCGATGAAACCGGCCCCGCCGGTGACGATATGCATGTTCCGCTGCTTCCGAGCCGGCCCTTGAGGCAGGGGCGCGGGCGGTATAGGCCCCGCCGGGACGGCCCGGCAAGGCGAGCGGGCGAGACAGGAGAGCTTCCGATGACTGGCGAGAGCGGTCGTACAAAATTCATGGACGACCTGGCCGGGATGGCCGGGGGCGCCTTCTCGGTGCTGCAGGGCATCCGCAGCGAGGCCGAGCAGATGGCGAAATCCCAGGCCGAGGCGATGGTCCGCAAGCTGGACCTGGTCAAGCGGGAGGAGCTGGACGCGGCCATGGAAGTGGCCCGCCGCGCCCGCGAGCAGGCCGAGGCGCTGGAAGAGCGCATCGCCGCCCTGGAGCATCGCCTCGCCGAACTGGAGGCTGGCCTGGAGTCCTCACCCGAGGACTGAAGAAGCCTTCGCAACCGCCGTAGGGGTTGCGGCGCGATTCCGCGTCCGCGTAGTCTGCCAATCGTTGTCGCCCGCCCGATTCGCCCACTACATCTTGTGGGCACCGGGCGGTGCCACCGGGCAAGGAGGTGCCGCAATGTCCGCCTCTCTCCAGTTGGAACGGGATCGTTCCACCAACCCGCTGGACATCCTCGAACAGATCATCGCCGCCAATGAATGGGCCTTCGAGCGCCGTTCGGACGGGGAGATGGCCGCCGAGGCGCCGGGGAAATGGTGCGATTACGGGCTGCACTTCTCCTGGTCACATGAGATCAGCGCCATGGCCTTCACCTGCGCCTTCGACATGAAGGTGCCGGCGGATCGGCGGGAGAAGCTCTACGAGCTGCTGGCGCTCGCCAATGACCGGCTGTGGATCGGCCATTTCGGCATGGAAATGGAAGATGGCGTGCCGGTCTTCCGCCATTCCGTGCTGCTGCGCGGCGCCCAGGGCGCAAGCGCGGAAAGCCTCGAGGACATGGTCGACATCGCGATCACGGAATGCGAGCGCTTCTTCCCCGCCTTCCAGTTCGTGCTGTGGGGCGGCAAGTCCCCGGCCGATGCGCTGGCGGCGTCGATGCTGGACTGCGTGGGGGAGGCCTGAGAGCCTGTTTGGAAATGCGCCATATGGCGCGTTTCCGTGTTCCGCGCCGGCTCTCAACCCTCGCGTTCTACAAAAATTGGATAGGATCGGGACGCGACAGGATACGCGGCCTGGCGTAAGGGGATTCGTTCGGCAGCCGAAGGGAGTCGGGACCTAGTGCCCAAGGCCAGGCCGGCACACCCTTTCGACAGGACGCCCGAGATGCGCCGTTCCTTCCTCAAGCTTGCCCTCTTTGCTCCGCTCGGTGCCTGCGTGCCGCGCCAGGAGTATGAGGAGCTGCAGCGCGCCTATCGCGAGCTGCAATCCCGCTACACCGCCGACCAGGCGACCATCCAGCTGCTGGAGGGCCGGCTGAAGGTCACCATGACCGACCGCATCCTCTTCCCCTCGGGCGGGTACACCATCACCGAGCAGGCGCGCGAGGTGCTGCGCAAGATGGTGCCGACCCTGCGCGGCCTGACCCAGACACGCGTCGTGGTGGACGGCTTCACCGACAATGTGCCCGTCTCGCCCGAGATGCGCCGGATGGGCATCGCCTCGAACCTCGATCTCTCCTCGCGCCGCGCGGATACGGTGGCGGATGTGCTGATCCGCGACGGCGTGCCGCGCACCATCGTCGCGGCCGAAGGGCATGGCGAGGACAGCCCGGTCGCGTCCAACGCCACCGCGGAGGGCCGCGCCCAGAACCGCCGCATCGAGGTCACGCTGGTCGGCCCGGGCAACTGATCGCGCCGGGGGCGCGGCCAATCGCGACCGTGCCCCTGCCGTCCCCTGGTGAACGAGTTCTCAGGAGTTTTCCGATAGCCTCCCGCGCCAGGCGAGCGAGGGGCCATGGAACAGGGCACGACGGCGGAAGCGATGGCGGTGTGCGAGGCGGCCATGGCCAGCCTGCGCCATCATGGGCTCGCGCCAACGCCGCGCCACTACGCGGTCTGGTACGAATTCCACATCGCGTCCAATCCGCCGCTGCGCAGGATGCTCGATGCCGCCATGGCCGAAGGCCGGCCGATCGACCCCGCCCTGATGTCCGAACTGCACGACCTGCACATCGCCGGCGGCAACGCCCGACTGGCGATGCGCGAGGCCGGGGCGACGCTGCATGAGGCGGCGGGTCAGATCCTCGAAGCCGGCCACGATGCCGCCCGCTACGGCCGTACCCTGCATCAGGCGGCCGGCGAGATGGGCGATGATCGCCCCGCCATGACCGCGCTGGTCGCCCGGCTGGTCGAGGTCACCACCAGCCTGTCCATGAAGTCCCTGGCCCTCGGCCGGCAATTGCAGAGCTCGGGCCGGCGCATCAGCGACCTCGAACGCCAGCTTGCCGCCGCGCATCGGGAGGCGCTGACCGACCCGCTGACCGGCCTGCTGAACCGCCGCGCCTTCGACGAGTCCGCGCGGGAGCACGCCGCGCGTGCGGCAGCGGCCGGGACCGCGCTGTCGGCGCTGATGCTCGACATCGACCACTTCAAGCGGGTGAACGACCATTGGGGTCACGCGGTCGGCGACGCCGTCATTCGCCTGGTCGGTGCGACCCTGGTCCAGATCTGCCGTCCGCCGGCCCAGGCGGCGCGCTACGGCGGGGAGGAATTCGCTGTACTAATTGCCGGGCACGACGCTGGAGGACGCCGCCGCGCTGGCCGAGCAGTTGCGTGCCGCCCTTGCCGCCCGGCGCGTCAGCCTGCGGGCGAACGCGGAGCCGCTCGGCGCCATCACCATATCGGTCGGCGCGGCGCAGCTCGGCGCCAGGGAAACGCTGTCGCAATGGCTCGGGCGGGCCGATTCGGCTCTCTATAAGGCCAAGCACGAAGGGCGGAACCGGGTCGTCGTCTGACCCTGCCCCAAAGAGCCGTCGTTCAGCAGCAGGGCCTGTTCTTCGATCGCCCTGATGCGGGGCGGGTTGGAAGGGCTGCCCCGGCTGATAACCACCGCACCGGCGAGCACGGCCTCGACGAGGCGGCGATGCGCGCGGTGCGGTTGCAGGTGGACCCGGCCAACGGCCTCGAGGAGATGCGTCGCATCGCGGAGAAGACCCCGCGGCCGGTGCCGTAGCCGTCTCATGCACGGGTTGGGATCGTCTCGCGGAGCGACGACACCCTCGCCGTCTTCGACGCCCATGACGCCGAGCCAGAGCCTTTCGGACCCCATGGCGTGGCGCCATCCGGCGCCGGCCCGGCAGTTGCGCGATGTCGCGCGGTCAGTCCACCTGCACGCCCGCCGTGCGGAAGCCGAGTTCCTGCAGCCGCGCGGCGGGCAGGATCGGCGTCTTGCCGCCTTCCACCATGTTCGCGAGCAGCGGCAGGCCGGGGAAGACCGCGCCGGGACATCGCAGTGCGCGGCAGTGCGCGTTCGTCGGGATCCGTCACATGGCGGCGCACCCGATCGCCGGCGGCGGCGGTACCCCGCGGTCGACCTGGCGGAACGGCCCGCCCGGCCCAGCGGCCGCCTGCAGCAGACCCCAGCCGAAGTGGAAGTACCAGCCATGCAGGCTGAGGCGCCCATCCGCGACCCGCTCGGCCACGAACGGATAGGTGGCGAGATGGCGCAGGCTGGCCAGTACGGCGGCCTGTTCGGCACGGCGCGCGATCGCCGGACGTTCGGCCTCTGTCACCAGCCCATCCATCTCCTCGCGCACCTCGGCCGCGACGCCGACCCAATCCGAGACGAACTGGAAGCGCTGCGCGCCGTGATCATGTTCGAGCAGACAGCGCACGCCGGCACAGAAGCTGTGGCCTAGGATGATGACATGCCGCACGCCGAGTGCGACGACGCCGAACTCGATGGCCGCCGAAGTGCCTCGCGGCCTGTGGTCGGATTCATACTGCGGCACCAGCGCGGCCACATTGCGCACGACGAACAGGTCACCGGGCTCCGCCCCGCAGATGATGGCCGGGTCGGTGCGGCTGTCCGAGCAGGCGATGACCATCACCTCCGGCCGCTGACCTTCCAGCAGGGCGTCGTAGAGATGCGCATCGTCGCCGAAATGCTGGTGGCGGAAGCGGTCGAAGCCTTCGACCAGACGATGTAACGCGCTGCCTGTCTCGGCGTTCATGTTATGCAGCCGTCGCAGCGCGTCGGACGGGGGCACCAGGGCACCATCGTCATCGCAGTCGCGCGCACGCATTCCATCGGGCATCGCGCCCTCCTCCGGATCGCCTGCGCCGCATCCCCGGGGCACCGCCCGGGGATCGGCCGCGAGGAACGCACAAGGATCGGCGGCAGCGCGGATCGGAAGCTCTCCATCGCCGCCCCGACCATGACCGCGCCCTATTGGACGAGCGGGCCGGCCGCCGCGCCGTCGAAGGCGAAGCCCTCGATCCGCGCGCGGGAGGCAAGGATCGCGATGTACTGCCGCACCCCTTCGCGCCAGGACTGCGCGCCCAGATCAGCCGCGACGCGTTCCGCGATGCTGTCGAAGTCCGGCACGATCGCCGGTGCATGGGCATGGAGTTGCACGACGTGGAGCCCATAGCGCGAGGCGATGACCTCGCCGCTCACCTGGCCCGGCCGCAGGGCGGCGAGAGCAGCCTCAAACTCCGGCACCGTGCTGCCGCGCGCCACCTGGCCGAGATGGCCGCCCTCCCGGCGCGACGGGCAATCCGAATGCAGGCGGGCCAGCGCGGGCAGACGTGCTGGGTCCATCTCGATCTCGGCGAGCAAGACCTCCGCCTTGCCGCGTGCGACCTCACGGGCTGGCGCGTCCTCGGGATCGGCCGCGATCAGGATGTGGCTCGCCTCCCACAGATCCGGCACGCCGAAGCGTTCAGGATGCGCGGCATGCCAGCGTCGCGAAGCGGCTTCGTCCACCATCGGCACCGGCACCTCGGCGGCGAGGAGGGCGTCAAGGGACTCCTCGTCCTGCGGGTCGAGACCGCGCGCCGCAGCGGCTGTCTCCAGCAGATGCCGGATCACCAGCGCCTGAGCCGCCGCGTTCCAGGCAGCCTCAGCCGTGTCGGCGGGATGGTGCTGCATCTCAGCGGCAATCTCGCGTGCCGTGATGACGGTCCCGTTCACGACGACGTCCTGTTCGGGAAGGTCGGGGCCCTCCCGCTTCGCCGCGGCGGGGCGTTCAGGCGGTGGATGGAAATGCACGACCATGGCCGTCACTCCGCCGGGCCGGCGTGCGGCGCGGCCACGGGGCCGGGCCGGACAGTCGCACCGCCGCGGCGGCGCACGATCTGCCAGTTGCGGAACAGGTACCAGACCGGTGCGGAGAAGATGTGCACCAGGCGCGAGAAGGGCGTGAGCAGGAACAGCGTCATGCCCAGCACCATGTGCATCTGGAACACCAGGTCAGTGCCGCGCACATAGTCTGCCGCGCCGGCCCGGAAGGTGACGATGTGCTGCGCCCAGGAGGAGAGCTTCAGCATCGTCCCGCCATCGCTGTGGGCGATGGAGAAGGGCAGCGTGGTCAGGCCGAGGGTGAGCTGCACCCAGAGCAGCGCCAGGATGGCAATGTCGATGGTGGTGGAGGTGCGGCGGATGCGTTCGTCGAACAACCGGCGATGCAGCAGCATCGACAGGCCGACGAAGCAGAAGGCGCCGGCGACGCCACCCGCCACCACGGCGAGCAGCTGCTTCTCCCGCGCCGTGATGAAGTGCTCATAGACCTCGTGCGGGGTCAGCAGCCCGACCAGATGGCCGAAGAAGATGAACAGAATGCCGAGGTGAAACAGGTTCGAGCCGATGCGGAACTGCCGGTTGCGCAGCATCTGCGAGGAGCCCGAGCGCCAGGTGTACTGGTCGCGGTCGAAGCGGATCAGGCTGCCGACGAAGAAGATGCCGGCGCAGATATAGGGATAGATCCCGAACAGGAAGGCGTGCAGGTAGTCAGTGAAGCCGTTCCAGAGGGCGGACATCGCGGCTCTCCTTCAATGCTTGGCGGCGGCCTGGCGCACGGAGCGCAGGCGCTGGATCATGGCGGCGACCTTGGCACGGGCGCCCTGCTGGTCTGGGTCGGATTCCGGACCGAAGACGACGGGCTGGTCTTCATAAGCGGCGTCGATCGCGGCGAGGTCGTCCTCGTCGGCTTGGTCGTTGGCTTCCGTGGGCAGGGTGGTGGGCGCCAGCGACGCTTCCGCCAGCACGGCGGCAAGAACCGCCGCATAGCCGCGCGAGGCAGGCAGCCCGCGCGCGACCAGCTTGGCGTGGATCTGCTGCAGTAAAGGCCCGGCCTGGGACAGGAGATTCGCCGCCGTCTCGGCCGGCGCGACGGCGCAGAATTCCAGCACGAGCGGCAGGTAGTCCGGCAGCTCCTGCCCCGCCAGGGCGAAGCCGTTCGCGTCGTAGATCGCGACCAGTTCCACCATGGCCGGCCCGCGGTTGCGGGTGTCGCCATGGACGTGTTCGAACAGGTGCAGGCTGGTCGAGCGGCCCCGGTCGAACAGCCGCACGAAATCCTCCTGCCGGTCGAGCGCATCGCCCGCGCCGAGCCGGCGGACGAGCCGTTCCAGCGCACGACGGTCGCGATCGGCGAAACCGGCCATCGCGATCTCCGTCATCACATCCGTCAGGTCGGCACGCAGCGCCTCGTCCGGGTAGCGCAGCAGGGTGGAGAGGATGGCAAGGCGCTTGTTCACGACTGGCTCTCCTTCTGCGCCTCGGCGGCTTCCCGGATGCGGGTCGGCGCCATGCGCCCGGCCGAGGGGCCGGAGGCGCTGAACAGATTGCCCACCGTGCGGCCGTCGTAGCAGCCCTGGCCGAAGGAGAAGCCGCAGGAGGATTTCAGGTCGAAGGCGTTCTCGGCGTATTCCCGGTGGGTGGTGGGGATGACGTAGCGATCCTCGTAATTCGCGATCGCCAGCGTGTTGTACATGTCGTCCACCTGCGCCTTGGTGAGACCGACCTTGTCGAGGATCGCGAGTTCCTCGCGGTTCTCGACGGTGCGTGCGCGCATGTGCATGCGCATCGCCATCATGCGCTGGAGGGCGAGCACGATCGGTGTCTCCGCCCCCGCCGTCAGCAGGTTCGCCAGATACTTCACCGGAATGCGCAGCGAGGCGATGTCCGGCAGCCCATCCTTCCAGCCAACATGGCCGGATTCCACCGCGGACTGCACGGGGGAGAGCGGCGGCACGTACCAGACCATCGGCAGCGTGCGGTATTCCGGGTGCAACGGGAAAGCGATCTGCCAGTCGATGCACATCTTGTAGGTCGGACTGTTGCGCGCGGCCTCCAGCCAGGCCTCGGGCACGCCATCGCGGCGCGCCTGCTCGATCACCTTCGGATCATGCGGGTCGCAGAAGATGTCGAGTTGCTTGCGATAAAGCTGCTGCTCATTCTCCGCGCTGGCGGCTTCCTCGATGCGGTCGGCGTCATAGAGCAACACGCCGAGATAGCGGATGCGGCCGACGCAGGTCTCGGAGCACACGGTCGGCTCGCCCGCCTCGATGCGCGGGTAGCAGAAGATGCACTTCTCGGCCTTACCGGACTGCCAGTTGTAGTAGATCTTCTTGTAGGGGCAGGCGGAGACGCACATGCGCCAGCCCCGGCACTTCTCCTGGTCGATCAGAACGATGCCGTCCTCCTCCCGCTTGTAGATCGAGCCAGAGGGGCAGGAGGCGACGCAGGATGGGTTGAGGCAGTGCTCGCAGAGCCGCGGCAGGTAGAACATGAAGGTGTTCTCGAACTGCCCGTAGATCTGCTTCTGGATGCCTTCGAAGTTGCGGTCGACGGAGCGCTTGCGGAACTCCGTGCCCAGGATCTCCTCCCAGTTCGGGCCCCACTTGATCTCCATCCGCTCGCCGGTGATCAGCGAAACGGGGCGCGCGACCGGCACCGCCTCCGACTCAGGGGCGGTCTGCAGGTGCGTGTAGTCGAAGGTGAAGGGCTCGTAGTAGTCGTCGATCTCGGGCAGGTTCGGGTTGGCGAAGATGTTCGCCAGGATCCGCCACTTGCCGCCGATCTTCGGCTGGATCTTGCCGTTGCGCTTGCGCGTCCAGCCGCCCTTCCACTTGTCCTGATTCTCCCACTCCTTGGGATAGCCGATGCCGGGCTTGGTCTCGACATTGTTGAACCAGGCGTATTCGACGCCCTCCCGGCTGGTCCAGACCTGCTTGCAGGTGACGGAGCAGGTGTGGCAGCCGATGCACTTGTCCAGATTGAGGACCATCGCGATCTGAGCGCGGATCTTCATGGCCGTTACTCCGCCGCCTTGAGGTCTGCTGCCTGGGGTGTCACGCGCGGGCCATCCAGCCACTCGACATTCGCCATCTTGCGAACAAGGACGAACTCGTCGCGGTTGGTGCCGATCGTGCCGTAGTAGTTGAAGCCGTAGGCGAGCTGCGCGTAGCCGCCGATCATGTGCGTCGGCTTCAGGGTGGTGCGCGTGACGGAATTGTGGATGCCGCCGCGGGCGTGCGTGATCTCGCTGCCCGGCACGTTCACGATCTTCTCCTGCGCGTGGTACATCATGATCATTCCCTTCGGCACGCGCTGGGAGACGACCGCACGGGCGCAGAGCGCGCCGTTGGTGTTGAAGGCCTCGATCCAGTCATTGTCCTCGATGCCCGCATCCGCCGCGTCGGTCTCGGACAGCCAGACGATCGGCCCGCCGCGCGAGAGCGTCAGCATCAGCAGATTGTCGGTGTAGACGCTGTGGATGCCCCATTTCTGGTGCGGGGTGATGAAGTTGAGCGCGAGTTCCTTGTTGCCGTTCGGCTTCACGCCGTGCATCGGCCCCGTGGTGCGCAGATCCACCGGCGGGCGGTAGAGGCAGAGCGCCTCGCCGAAAGCGAGCATCCAGGGATGGTCCTGATACAGCTGCTGCCGGCCCGACAGGGTCCGCCAGGGGATCAGCTCATGCACGTTGGTGTAGCCGGCGTTGTAGCAGACCTCCTCGCTCTCCAGCCCCGACCAGATGGGCGACGAGATGATCTTTCGCGGCTGCGCCTGCACGTCGCGGAAGCGGATCGCCTCGTGTTCCTTCGGCAGGGCGAGGTGGCGATGGTCGCGGCCCGTGGCCTTGCCCAGCGCCTCCCATGCCTTCACCGCGACATGGCCGTTGGTCTCGGGCGCGAGGTGCATCAGCGTCTCGCAGGCGTCGATGTCGGATTCCATCTTCGCGAGCTTGCCCTCGACGCCCGGGACCTCGACCTCGCCGTTGAGGTGGCGGAGGAACTCGACCTCGTGGTCGGTCTTCCACGCCATGCCCTTGCCGTTGTTGCCGAGCTTATCCATCAGTGGACCCAGCGCGGTGAATCGGGCGTGGGTGTTCGGATAGTCGCGCTCCACCACGGTCACCGCCGGCATGGTCTTGCCGGGGATGGGCTCGACCTCACCCTTCTTCCAGTCGCGCACCTGATGCGTCTGACCGAGCTCCGCCGGGCTGTCATGCATCAGGGGGGTGAGGACGGTGTCCTTCTCGCGGCCCAGGTGTCCGTTGCATAGCGCCGAGAAGCGCTTGGCGATGCCGCGAAAGATCGCCCAGTCGGTGCGGCTCTCCCAGGCCGGATCCACCGCCGCGGAAAGCGGATGGATGAAGGGATGCATGTCCGAGGTGTTGAGGTCGTGCTTCTCGTACCAGGTGGCCGTGGGCAGCACGATATCGGAGTACATGCAGGTGGTGCTCATGCGGAAGTCGAGCGTCACCAGAAGGTCGAGCTTCCCCTTCGGCGCCTCGTCATGCCAGGCGGCTTCCTCGGGCTTCGCCGCGCCCTGCTCACCGAGGTCCTTGCCCTGCACGCCATGCTGCGTGCCGAGCAGGTGCTTGAGGAAATACTCATGCCCCTTGCCCGAGGATCCCAGCAGGTTCGACCGCCAGACGAACAGGTTGCGCGGCCAGTTGCTCGGATGGTCGGGGTCTTCGCAGGACATCTCCAGCGTGCCGGCCTTGAGCGACTGCGCGACATATTGCGGTACCGCCACGCCGGCGGCCTCCGCTTCCGCCGCGATGGCGAGCGGGTTGCGTTGAAGTTGCGGGGCGGAGGGGAGCCAGCCCATGCGCTCGGCGCGGATGTTGAAGTCGATCATCTGGCCGGTCAGCGCCTGCGGTGCGGTCGGCGAGAGGATGTCCTTCACCTGCACCGTCTCGTACCGCCATTGGTCGGTGTGCGCGTACCAGAACGATGTCGAGTTCTGCTGCCGCGGCGGTCGGCTCCAATCGGTCGCGAAGGCCACCGGGATCCAGCCGGATTGCGGCCGCAGCTTCTCCTGCCCGACATAGTGCGCCCAGCCGCCGCCCGACTGGCCAATGCAGCCGCACATCACCAGCAGATTGATGATGCCGCGGTAGTTCATGTCCGAGTGGTACCAGTGGTTCAGCGCCGCCCCGAGGATGACCATGGACTTTCCCTTGGTCTTCTCGGCGTTGTCGGCGAATTCCCGCGCCACCGCGATGATCTGCTGGCGCTTCACGCCGCAGACAGCCTCGGCCCAGGCGGGGGTGTAGGGCGCCATCGCGTCGTAGTTCGCCGCCCCGTCGCGCACCACGCCGTAATTGGCGAGGAAGAGGTCGTAGACGGTCGCGACCTTCACGCTGCGCCCATCGGCCAGCGTGACCGCGCGCACCGGCACGTCGTGGGTGACGGTGTCGCCCAGGCTGGTGGGGTTGAAGAACTCCGGCGCGCCATCGCCGAAATAGGGGAAGGTCACCGCCGCGCTGGCGCCACCAAGCTGCGACAGCCGCGGCGACACGGCCTCGAGGGTCTTCGCGTCGCGGCCCTCGAGGTTCCACTTGCCCTGCTCACCCCAGCGGAAGCCTATCGAGCCGGTCGGCACATAGAGCGCGCCGGTCGCATCGTCGATCGCGACGGTCTTCCAGTCGGGGTTGTTGGCCTCGCCGCCGCCATCCGGCAGATCACTTGCGCGCAACTGCCGGTCGGGCACCAGGCGCCCGTCGCGCTCGGTCAGCATCACCAGCATCGGCATGTCGGAATAGCGGCGGCAATAGTCGATGAAGTAGTCGCCGCGTCCCTTCGCGTGCCATTCGCTCAGGATCACATGGCCCATCGCCAACGCGAGCGCCGCATCGGTGCCCTGCTTCGGATGCAGCCACAAATCGGCGAATTTCGACGCCTCGGAATAGTCGGGCGTGACGGTCACCACCTTGGTGCCGCGATAGCGCGCCTCGGCCATGAAGTGGGCGTCGGGCGTGCGCGTCTGCGGCACATTCGACCCCCACATCATGATGAAGCCGGCATTGTACCAGTCGGCCGATTCCGGCACATCGGTCTGCTCGCCCCAGGTCTGCGGCGAGGACGGCGGCAGGTCGCAATACCAGTCGTAGAAGGACATGCAGACGCCGCCGATCAGCGACAGGTAGCGGCTGCCCGCCGCGTAGGAGACCATCGACATCGCCGGAATGGGCGAGAAGCCGATGACGCGGTCCGGCCCGTGCTGCTTCACGGTATGCACATTGGCGGCGGCGATCAGCTCCTCCGCCTCATCCCAAGTCACGCGCACGAAGCCGCCATGGCCGCGCGCGGAGAGGTATTCGCGCCGCTTCTCCGCATCGTCCTGGATCGACTTCCAGGCCGCGACGGGGTCGGCGTACTGGGCCTTCGCCGCACGCCACAGCTTTACCAGGCGCTTGCGCATCATCGGGTATTTGATGCGGTTCGCGCTGTAGAGATACCAGGAATAGGACGCCCCGCGCGAACAGCCGCGCGGCTCATGGTTCGGCAGGCCGGGCCGCGTGCGCGGGTAGTCGGTCTGCTGCGTCTCCCAGGTGACGATCCCGCCCTTGACGTAGATCTTCCAGGAGCAGGAGCCGGTGCAGTTCGCCCCGTGTGTGGAGCGCACGATCTTGTCGTGCGCCCAGCGGGACCGGTACGCATCCTCCCAGGCGCGGCTCTCGGTGGTCACGTCGCCATGACCGTTCGAGAAGGTGCCGGCGTACTTCCTGAAGTAGGTCAGACGGTCGAGGAAGTGGCTCATGATGGCTGTTCCTTGCCGATCAGGCGTTCACGGCGGGGCCGGGGGTCCGACCACGTTCGATGTCGTGCAGCAGGCCGCCGCGGCGGGTGTAGACGAACCAGGTCACGGCGATGCACAGCAGGTAGAAGACGAAGAAGGCCCAGAGTGCCGCGAGCGGGCTGCCGGTCATGGCGATCGCGCTGCCGTAGCTCTTGGGAATGAAGAAGGCGCCATAGGCCGCGATGGCGGAGGTGAAGCCGATGATGGCCGCACTCTCCTTCTCGGATTGGGCGCGCCGCGCTGTGGCGTCGGCCTCGGGCATCAGCCGCCCCATCTCCTTGCTCATGATCGCGGGGATCATCTGGAAGGTGGAGGCATTGCCCACGCCGCTGGCGAAGAACAGCAGCATGAAGCAGCCGAAGAAGCCCCAGAACGCGCCGGGTTCGCCCTTGGCGCCGAGGAAGTGGATGACGCCATAGACGCCGAGCGCCATCAGCACGAAGACCCAGACGGTCACGCGCCCGCCACCCCACTTGTCCGACACCCAGCCGGTCAGCGAGCGGGACAGCGCGCCCACCAGCGGACCGAGGAAGGCGAATTGCAGCGCATCCACTTCGGGGAACTGGGTGCGGGCCAGCAGCGGAAAGCCTGCGGAGTAGCCGATGAAGGAGCCGAAGGTGCCGGTATAGAGGAAGCACATGATCCAGTTGTGCTTGCGCTGGAAGATCACCGCCTGGTCGGCGAAGGACGCCTTCATCGCGGCGAGATCGTCCATCTTGAACCAGGCGGCGAAGGCCGCGGCCGCGATGAAGGGCACCCAGACGAAGCCGGCATTCTGCAGCCACAGGGCGCCGCCGGCGCTGAGTGCCTGCGGTTCCCCGCCGAGCCAGCCGAAGACGCCGGCGGTGATCGCCATCGGCACCACGAACTGCACCACGCTGACGCCCAGGTTGCCGAGGCCGGCGTTCAGGGCCAGCGCATTCCCCTTCTCCCGCTTGGGGAAGAAGAAGGAGATGTTGGCCATGGAGGAGGCGAAGTTGCCGCCGCCGAAGCCGCAGAGCAGCGCGAGGATCAGGAACACCCAGTAGGGGGTATTCGGATTCTGCACCGCGAATCCGATGCCGAGCGCGGGCAGGATCAATGACCAGGTCGACAGCGTGGTCCACAGCCGCCCGCCGAAGATGGGCGGCATGAAGGAATAGAAGATGCGCAGCGTCGCACCCGACAGGCCGGGCAGCGCGGCGAGCCAGAACAACTCGTCGGTGGTGAAGCGGAACCCGACGACCGGCAGCTTGGCCACCACCACCGACCAGACCATCCACACCGCGAAGGCGAGCAGCAGACAGGGGATGGAGATCCACAGGTTGCGCCGCGCGATGGCGCGCCCCTTTTCCTCCCAGAAGACAGGGTCTTCCGGGCGCCAGTCCTGGATGGCGTCGCCGCGCAGCGCGCCTTGCTGGGCCGCGCCATGGATCGGTTGCATCTCCGGCAGGGCCGGCAAGCTTTCGAGCGCCGCACCGGCGGCCTCGCGCTCCATCCGGATGATCGCGGCGTGCATCCACAGCAGCGACACCGCGCTGATGACGAAGAGCAGCATGAAGCAGGACTGCCGGATGCCGGTCAGGTCGTTCAGCAGGCCGAAGGCCATGGGCAGGATGAAGCCGCCGAGGCCGCCGATCAGCCCGACGACGCCACCCACCGCACCCACACGGTTCGGGTAATAGACCGGGATGTGCTTGTAGACCGCCGCCTTGCCCAGGCTCATGAAGAAGCCGAGCACGAAGACCAGCACGATGAAGGGCGCGACACCGACGCCGACATGGAAGGCGATCGGGCCGCCGATGCCCTGCATCACGAAGTCTGTCGGCGGGTAGGAGAGCAGGAAGGTCACGATCGCCGAGACGCCGAAGGTCCAGTACATCACCCGCCGCGCGCCGTGCTTGTCGGACAGGAGTCCGCCATAGGCGCGGAAGATGCTGGCCGGCACCGAGTAGGCGGCGCCGATCATGCCCGCGGTCTTGATGTCGAAGCCGTAGGCCTCGATGATGTAGCGCGGCAGCCAGAGCGCGAGTGCGACGAAGCCGCCGAAGACGAAGAAGTAGTACAGGCTGAAGCGCCAGACCTGGACGTTCTTCAACGGCTCCATCATCGCGGCGAAGGATTCCGGCTTGGCGCCGGTGGCCTTGCGCGCGGCGAGGTCGGGATCGTCCCTGGTGAAGATGAAGAACACCATGGCCATCACCAGCAGCGCCGCGGCCCAGATCAGCGCGACCGCCTTCCAGCCCATCGCCACCAGCACAATGGGGGCGAGGAACTTGGTCACCGCCGCGCCGACATTGCCGGCGCCGAAGATGCCGAGCGCGGTGCCCTGCTTCTCCTTTGGATACCACTTCGAGACATAGGCGATGCCGACGGCGAAGGAGCCGCCGGCGATGCCGATGCCGAGCGCCGCAAGCAGGAACGTCGTGTAGTCATAAGCCAGCGCGAGCAGCGCGGTCGCGATTGCCGCGGTCACCATCACCAGGGTGAACATCACGCGCCCGCCATACTGGTCCGTCCAGACCCCGAGGACGAGGCGCACGAGGCTGCCGGTCAGAATCGGCGTGCCGACGAGCAGACCGAACTCGAACTCGGTCAGCCCGAGGTCGCGTTTGATCTGCACGCCGAGGATCGAAAAGATCGTCCAGGCGGCGAAACAGACGGTGAATGCGAGGGTGGACAGCCACAGGGCGCGCGATTGCGCCCCTGAGTCGGCTGTCGTCGGTGCTTGGGACATGTGCGTCTCCGTCTTCTTCCCGAGACGGCAGCGTGATGCGATACGGAGGAGGCCCTGAAGCTTGACGAAGATCAATCGCATCAGGCCAGCGTCAGGAATTTTTGGGAATTTCCTTACGCGGATAAGGCAGCGAGTGATTGAATCCGCCTGATTGGGTGATCTAAATCAAGCACACAGAGATCCCAACCCGTGATCACCATTTCCTGAGGACGATAATGACGAAGGCATCCCGTTCCGCGGCGCTCGTCGAGCAGTCCCCGTTCTTCCAGGCCGCCGGATCCGCAGCCATGGCGCGACTGCTGGAGCACAGCATCTCGCAGATCGTGCCGCGCGGCGCCGTGCTGTTCGAACAGGGCGACGAACCCGACTTCGTGCACATGATCCTGGAAGGCAGCGTCGGCCTGCAGGCGAGCGTCTCGCCCTCGAACAAGGCCATGGTCGAGTTCTTCGGCCCGGGCGAGATCCTGCTCGTGCCCGCGGTCGTGCTGCAGCGGCCCTACCTCGCTTCCGCCGTCGCGCTGTCCGAAGTCCGCGTGCTGTTGATCCCCGCATCCGCATTCCGGCAGGGCGTCGCGGAGTCCCTGGAACTCAGCCGTGCGACGAATGAGCTGCTCGCACGGCACTGGCGCCTGATGGTGGGCCAGGTCGTCGATCTCAAGCTGCGCGGCGCGGAAGAACGGGTCGCCGGCTTCCTCGCGCGCCGGGTTTCGGAGGAGGTGGGAGCCGGCATGGTGAACCTGCCGGAATCCCGTTCAGCGATCGCATCCCGACTGGGGATGACGCCGGAGACATTCTCACGCGTGGTCTCCACGCTCGAGAAGCAGGGGCGCATTCGGCGTCTGGAAGACGGCGTCGCCGTAGCGGATCGGGCAGCCCTGACACGGTCGAGCTGATACCGGCCTCACGATGGCGAGGCTCGGCCGTCGTGCGCCACCCGGTCCCGCGGTTCACGCCGCGGGCAGCAGCGTCTGCGCCGCCAGCAGACCCTGCGTCATGGCATGGCGCGGATTGTCGAGAACCTCGGCGGTGTCCCCGCGCTCCACGATCCGCCCCTCGGCCATCACGCCGACCTGGCCGCCGAGATAGCGCGCAACGCCGAGGTCGTGGGTGATGAACAGCACGGCGAGCCGGCGCTCCCGCCGCAGCCGTTGCAGCAGCGCCAGCACCTGCCCCTGCACGCTGGCATCGAGCGCCGACAGCACCTCGTCGCACACCAGTACGGCAGGGTCCGCCAGCAGCGCGCGCGCAATCGCCACGCGCTGCCGCTGCCCGCCGGACAGCGCATGCGGGTGGCGGTCGAGATGCTCGGCGGCCAGCCCCACCTCCGCCAGCGCGGTGCCGGCCCGCGCGCGCCATTCCGCACGCGGCACGCCCGCCGTCATCAGCGGCTCCGCCAGGGCCTGCAGCACGGTCAGACGCGGATTCAGCGAGGAATAGGGGTTCTGGAACACCATCTGGATGCGGCGGGACAGCGGATCGCGCCGCGCCGCCAGGCCCGGCGGCAGCACCCGGCCCGTCAGCTCGACCCGCCCGGCCGGCCGCGCCGCCAGCCCCATCAGCGCGCGCGCCACGCTGCTCTTGCCGCTGCCGGATGCGCCCAGCAGGCAGAACGCCTCGCCCCGGGCGAGCGTCAGGTCCACGCCCTCCACCACGCGGCGCGGCGCGGCGAAGGCGCCCTGGCCGGGATAGGCGACGGCGAGCCCCTCCACCCGCAGCACGACCTCTTCCCCGGAGGCTGCCGCGCGCACCTCTCCGGCCAGGCGGGAGCGCGCATCCACCAGCTCCCGCGTATAGGGATGGGACGGCGCCCGCAGCACCCGGCCGACCGGCCCGATCTCGAGCAGCCGGCCATGCCGCATCACCCCGACCCGCTGCGACACCGAGGCCACGACGCCGAGGTCGTGCGAAATGAACAGCATCGCCAGCCCGCGATCGGCGACCAGCCGGCGCAGCAGCGCCAGGATCTGCGCCTGCACGGCGGCATCGAGCGCGGTGGTGGGCTCGTCCGCCAGCAGCAGCTCGGGGTCGCCGGCCAGCGCCATCGCGATCACCACGCGCTGCTGCTGCCCGCCGGAGAGCTGGTGCGGGCGGCGCCCCGGATGCAGCGCGGCATCCAGCCCCACCTCCCGGAACAGCCGGTCGCAGCGCGCCCGCAGCGCCGCACTGGGTTCGGCATGGTGCTGGCGCAGCGCCTCCATCACCTGGGTGCCGGCGGTCATGAAGGGGTTGAGGCTCGCCATCGGGTCCTGGAAGACCATCGCGATGCGCCGGCCGCGCAGGGCGCGCCAGCCGCGCTCGGTCAGCCCGGTCAGACGCTGGCCGGCGAAATCCGCGCGGCCGCCGGTCACCGCGATGCCTTCCGGCAGCAGGCCGGCCAGCGACAGTGCGGTCAGCGACTTGCCGCTGCCGGATTCGCCCACCAGCCCGAGCACCTCGCCCGGCGCGATGGCGAAGCTCACGGCATCGACCAGGCGGCGTTCGCCCGCCGCGACGGTCAGCCCGGTGACGGCCAGCAGGGTCATGATGTCAGCCTCGGATCCGCTAGGCGCCGCAGCGCGTCGGCGCCCGCATTGATCGCCACCACGCCCACCGCCAGCACCAGCACCACCGCCTGCACCACCGGCAGGTCGCGGCCATGCACCGCGTTCAGCACCAGGCTGCCGAGGCCCGGCAGGCCGAACAGCGCCTCCATCGTCATGGTGCCGCCGATCAGCCCGGCCAGCGTGACGGAGGACAGCGCGAGCAGCACCGGCAGCGCCGCCGGCAGCACATGGGCCAGCGCGATCCGCACCGGATGCAGCCCCTTGGCGCGAGCGGTGCGCACATGCGGCGCCGCCATCGCCTCGCGCAGTTCTTCCAGCAGCGGCTTGGCGAGCTGGCCGGCGATGTCGAGCCCGAGGATCACCACCGGCACCGGCAGGTTGCCGATCACCGGCAGCCAGCCGAGCCAGAGCGAGAAGACCAGGATCGCGCCCATCCCGGCCACGAAGGTGGGCATGGCGATGGACCAGAGGTTGATGGCCTCGACCAGCCCCGGTAGCATCGAGCGCGGCAGCAGCACCGCCCCGATCGCCAGCGCCATCGCCAGCACCAGCCCCAGCGCGAAGGCCATGGCCGCGAAGCCGAGCGTGACGGGCAGCGCCGTCGCCACCATCTCCGCCACCGGCCTGCCGAAGCGCAGCGACTGCCCGAGCTGGCCCGAGGACAGCGCGGCGGCCCAATGGCCGAACTGGTGCAGCAGGCCACCATCCAGGCCGAGCTCGGCGCGCAACGCGGCCTGCTGGGCGGCGTTCAGGTCGCCCTGCGCCGCCATCACGTCCACCACGTCGCCCGGCACCGTGCGCAGCAGCAGGAAGACGACGATGGCGATGGCGGCGACCAGCCCCACCGCGCGCAACAGCGCGCCGCCGATCACGAGGACGCCCTTCATGGCCGGCCCTCGCGGCGCAGGGGGTCGGCGCGGCGGCGCGCCATCTCGCCCAGCAGGGACAGGCCCAGGGTCAGGGCGGACAGCGCCAGCATCGGCGCCAGCACCGCATGCGGCGCATCCTCCACGAAGCCGCTGGCATCGGCGATCATGCGGCCCCAGCTCGGCCGTTCCGGCGAGACGCCGAGGCCGAGGAAGGACAACACCGATTCCGTGACGATGCAGCGCGGCAGCACGATGGCCGACAGCGTGATCAGCGGGCCGAGCAGGTTGGGCAGCACGTGCCGCCACAGCACGGCCAGCCGCCCGAGGCCGAAGACGCGCGCGGCGGCGACGTAGTCGCTCGCCATCTCCCGCGCATGGGCGGTGCGGACCACCTCGGCGAACAACGGCGCATAGGCCAGCCCGAGCGCGAGCGTGACCGGCCAGACGCCGTTGCCGAGCACCACGGCGGTCAGCAGCGCCAGCAACGTGCCGGGCAGCACGCGCAACAGATCGAAGGCGGCATAGGCCGCGCCGGCCACGACGCCGCCGAGCGTCAGCGCCAGCATGCCGATGCCGGCGCCGAGGCCGGCGGCCAGCAGCGTACCGCCGATCCCGGTCGGCAACGTCAGCCAGGTGCCGGCGGCGAGCCGCGCCAGCACGTCACGCCCCAGATGGTCGGTGCCGAGCGGGTGCGCGGCATCCGGCGGCATGTTGAGCGCGAGCAGATCCTGCTCCATCGGGTCCGGCATGCCCGGCAGCAGGCCGACCAGCCCGGGCAGCAGCGCCAGCCCCACCAGCAGCAGGGCGGCGGCCAGCCGCGGCGGCAGGCGGCGGCGGACGGGCTTTGCGGGCACCGGCGCCCCGGCTGCTGCCGCGGAGGCCGCACCGTCCATCAGGCGCGCGCCCGCAGCCGCGTGCCGGCCAGCCCGCCGCTCGCCCAGTGGCAGGACCAGGTGAAGCCCGGCTCCCAGCCCTCGACCTCGGCGCGGTTCACGATCAGCGACTGCTCGTGGCCGAGCACCACGAAGTAGTACTTCTCCATCACGCGCCGGAAGGCGGCCAGGTAGCCGGCCTTGCGGCGCGCCTCGTCGGGCTCGGCGACGGCGCGGTTGATCAGCGCGTCGAGCTCGGGATCCTGGATGCCGCCCCACAGCACCGGGTTCGGCCCGTCGCTCATCAACCGCACATAGCGCAGGAAGATGTCGGCGCGCGGGCCGCTCTCGAACAGCGCGAGGTCCCAGTCGTACTGGCCCAGGCGGCGCTGCGCGCCCACATCGTCCAGCGCCACGTGGTTCACCTCGAAGCCAAGGCGCTTGATCATCTGGATGATGACCTGCGGATAGGCGCTCTGCCAGGAGATGACCTCGAGCCGGCGCGCGGCCGGGTTCACCCCCGCCTCGCGCAGCAGCGCGCGGGCGCGGTCGAGGTCCGGGCGGGCATGGGCGTCGGCGTCATGCGTCGCCTGGTCGAAATAGACATGCCCCGGAATGACCATCTGGTTGGTGACGATGGCGTCCTGCCCGGCGACGAAATTCATCACCGCGCGCTTGTCGATGGCGTAGGCGATGGCCTGGCGCACGCGGATGTCGTCGAAGGGTGCGCGCGGGCTGCGGTTGTTGAAGGAGGTGAAGTACCAGGTCGTGTCCTTGATCGGCCGCACGCTCAGCGACGGGTCGCGCAGCAGCGGGCGCAGCTTGTCGCGGGTGACGGAGGCGACGTGCAGGTCGCCGGCGCGCAGCGCCAGCGCGTGGTCGGCCTCGTCGCGCAGGTCGAACTCGACCGCGGCGAGATAGGGGCGCTCGGCCTGCCAGTAGCCCGCGAAAGCCGGGGCGCGGAAGCGGACCTTGGGCTGCCACTCGCCGAAGGTGAAGGGACCGGTGCCGATCGGCAGGGTGATGGTGTCGTCCCAGCCCGGCGATTTCGGCGACAGGATCCACATCTCGGACAGCAGGCTGGGCAGCGGCGCATAGGGTTCGCGCAGGCGGATCACCACGGTGCGGGCATCGGTCGCCTCGAAGCCCTCGGCCTGGCGCATGGCGCTGGTCAGCCAGCCGCCGCGGATCTTCGTCTTCACGCGTTCGAGGTTGGCGACCACATCGGCCGCCGTCATCGGGTCATCGTTGTGGAAGCGCACGCCCTCGCGCAGGCGCAGCGTGTAGGTGCGGCCGTCGGCGGAGATGTCGATCGCCTCGGCGAGGAAGGGTTCCACCGCGCCATTCGCCGCGATGCTGGTCAGCCCCTCGACATAGGCCTGCTGCACGCCGATCGCGCCGGTGTGGCGGTGCGGGTCGGAGGTATCGAGGCCGAGGGTGGCGTATTTCAGCACGCCGCTGCGCGGCACATCCGCGGCGCGTGCGGCGGCAAGGCCGAAGGGCAGGCCGAGGGCACCGCCGAGCGTGGCACGGCGCGAGAGGGGACGGTTCATGTCATGGGCTCCTGGCAGGTGTCACGGGTGGTGCAGCGCACGGCCGTCGCAGCCCGCCGCCGCCAGCCCCAGATGGGCGAGGATGGTGGGGGCGAGGTCGACGACCGCGCTCGGAAGACCGGAGACGGCACCCGGCGCGAAGCCCGGGCCCTCGATGAGCAGGAACGGCATCTGCTCCTGGATGCCGAGCCCGCCATGCTGGCCGCAGCCGAGGCGGTCGGGCTTGCCCTGCGCGGGCTTCGCCGCGGCGGCGCGGCCGGGAATGCCGTAGGCGTTGGGCGCACTGTCCGCCCGCATCGACACGGCGCAGAGCAGCCCGCCCACAGGTGCCTGGCCGATGCTGGCGAGGTCCGCGCCGGCGACGACCCGCCCGGCCCAGGGCTGGGCCGCGAGGAAGCGCAGCACCGCGCCGGCATCCTCGCGGCCCTCGGCGAGGTAGATCAGCGCCGCGGTGCCGTTGGACACGGCGAGCAGGCTGTCATCGGTCGCATCGCGCTTCAGCCCGGCGCCGATGAGGGCAGCGTCGATGTCCACTACCTCGCTCACCGTCTGGTGGCCGTGGTCGGAGCAGGCGATGAGCAGGATGTCCTCGCCCGCGGCGCGGCGGGCCGCGACGGCACGGCGGACCATGCCGAAGCAGGCGTCGGCGCCGAGGACGGCGGCCATCGCCGGGGGTGAGCCGAGCGGGTGCTCGTGCTGCGCGTGGTCGGGCTCGCCGAGCCACAGCACGCCGAGAGCGGCCTCGCCAGCCAGCGCCTGGTCCAGAAAGCGGGCGGTCAGCCGCGTGTCGCCATCCGTGTCGAGGGTGATGTCGGTGACAGCCTCGGCGCCGTCGAGCCGGCGCAGGCCGGGCGCGAAGGAACAGGCGCGGTGGAAGACCCAACCATGGCCGTCCGGGTCATGCGCCCGCGCGGCCCCGGGCGAGACGTTGCTGAACACCATCGCCACCCGCCCCGCCTCGGACAGGCGCTGCGCGAGGGTGGGCATGCGCAGCGTGCGGCCGGCAACGGCGCGCCAATGGTCCATGAAGTCTGGGCGGCCGACATCATGGCCGACCAGGCGGCCATCCTCGATCAACGCGACGGCATTGCCCTGCAGCCCGTGCTTCGCCGGGAAGCAGCCCGTGGCGAAGCTGGCCGAGACCACGCGCGTCGCGGAGGGGAAGACCGAGCGATGCGCGGGGAAGCCCGTCGCGGCCGCGACGAAGGCGTGCAGCTCCGGCGTGGTCTCCGGGCCCAGCAGGTCGCGCCGGAGCCCGTCCAGCACGACGACGACGGCCCGCCTCACGATCGCACCCCGTTCAGCGCGGCGTCGAAGATGTCGAAGTTGCGGAGTGCCGGGTGCGCCCGCAGCCATTCGGGCGAGAGCGGTTCGGAGAGCAGGAAGGGCACCGTCTGCTCGGCGGTACCGCCATGCGAGCGCAGCCGCTCGCCGGCGAGCTGCGACAGGTCGTGCTCCGCCGCGCGCGCGCCGAGCGCCACGCCGGGGGCGGCTATGACCGTCACATCGCCTTCCATCTCGGGTGCGAGGCCGAAGCGTTCGCAGGCCTCCGCGCCGGACAGGGCGAGGGCGATGCCTTCGACGCCGACCAGCCGAGCCAGGATCGCGGCCACCGAAGGACGGTTCGCGCCGGGCAGGATGTGCACGCGGACAAAGCCGCCCAGGGCGCCATGGTGGCGCACGAAGGGGTCGGTGATCGGGCAGATCACGCGGGTGGCGTCGGCGCCGAAGGCCGCGTCCAGCATGTCGCCCACGAAGACCACGTTCGGGCTGCCGTCCGGTTTCGACATGTCGTGCATGCCGTGGTCGGCCGTCGCCGCGACGAGGCAGCCGAGATCGAGCAGCGCGGCGATGCGCGCGTCCAGCGCGCGCATGAAGGCGCGGGCCTCGTCCCGGTCCGGCGCCCAGCGATGCTGCACATAGTCCGACAGCGACAGGTAGAGCAGCCGTGCCCGCCCCTCGCGCAGCAGCGCGATGCCGGCATCCAGCACAAACAGCGAGAGATCCGCGGAATACTGGTCCGGCTGCGGGCGGCCGACCTTCGCTTCCACGTCGCCGATGCCGTGGGTCGCCTCCGCGGCGTCCCGCGCATTCTGCGCGGAAAGGGCAATGCCGCAGGGGCCGATCGGCAGGCCCTTGGCCAGCGCCTTGCGGAGCTTGTCCTTGGCGGTGACCATCGCGACCGGCACCCCGGCCCCGGCCATGGCCGCGAGGATGGTCGGCGCGCGCAGCTCCTCGTCGCCGGTCACCATCACCGTCTCGCCGGTGCGGCGGTCGAGGTAGAAATTGCCGGAGACGCCGTGCGCGGCCGGCAGTGTGCCCGTCACCAGGGAGACGTTGTTCGGGTTGGTGAAGCTCGGCATGGCCGAGAGCGCCTGACCGGCGAAGCCCTTGTCGCGCAGGCGGGCGAAGGCGGGCAGCTCGCCGCGGGCATGGCCCTCCACCAAATAGTCCGGATCGCAGCCATCCAGGCACAGCACCGCCACCGGACGCCGGGGCAGCGCGTAGCGCCGGTCGTTGACCAGGACCTCTTGCATCGGAACCTCTCGCTTCTCGGCGCCGGCTATAGGGCCTAGGTTTGCGGAGGCGTGAGCGACTTCGCCGCCGCCTTTCGAGGCGCCGATTTCCGAGCGTCACACGATCGCAACCGTAGCTGCATGAAGGCGTCACGATGGTCCGCGGGCCGCGCGAGAGACTCCCGCCCCTGCGCATGCTCGTGGCCTTCGAGGCGCTGGCGCGGCTCGGCAACCGCGCCGCCGCGGCGGCGGAGCTGAACGTCACGCTCGGCGCCATCGGCAAGCAGCTCCGCGCGCTGGAGCAGTGGCTCGGCACGCCGCTCTTCGGAGAGGATGCGCGCGACCCGCCGATGACGGCGGCCGGCCGGCGTCTCGCACAGGCCGTGACCGCCGGGATGGAGACCATCCAGATCGGCATCGCGGAAATAGCGGTCCCCGGCGCGCCGATGGAACTGCTGCTGCTCGCGCCGACCAGCCTGGCCATGCGCTGGCTGATGCCCCTCTTGCCGCGGCTGGAGCAGGCATTGCCCGGGCTGAGGATGCGCATCCAGGCCACGCATACCGGCGAGGACTGGGTGGTGCTGCCGCACGATGCCGCCATCCGGCGGGACGGATTCCTACCGCCGGGATACCGCTCGGAACCCCTGTTCCGCGAGAACCTGGCGGCGTTCGCGGCACCGGATCTGCTCGACCGATGCGCCCCGGGCGCCCTGCCCGACGGCCTGCCGCTGCTCGAGAGCAATACGCGGCTGGGCGAGTTGGACCGGTGGCTGGCGGCGGCGGGGGTGACGAAGCTCGGCCTGCCGCGGCAGGCCTTCGGGCATTTCTACATCACCTATGAGGCGGCGCTGGCCGGCCATGGCCTGGTGGTCGCGCCGCTGTTGGTGGCGGCCGCGGATGTGGCGGCCGGGCGTCTCGCTATCGTGCGGCCGGACATCGTCGTGCGGGGCGCCCAGGTGTCGCTGATCTCGCGCGAGCATGACCCTTCGGCAGCGAGCCTGAGGGATGTCGCTGCGCGGCTGCGCGAAGAGGCCGCCCGAGCTGCCGGCCCGGACGGCGTCGGAAGCGCGCAGGGCGCCGCTGCCAGAAATGGGGACTGACCGTCACGGCCCTTCGCGCAGAACCGACAGGAGCGCCACACTGTCGCCCTCCCCCCCCGGGGGGCCTCTCGGCCGCTGAATGTGAAGCGAAGCGAGGCATTCCCAGCATGTTGCGGCCCGACCGGCCGCGCCGCCATGGGGACGGCCCATCCAGGCATGCGGTTGTCACGACCGATCGCCGGCTGGTCCAGGAGGCCGGCAGGCTTGCCCCTGCCGGCGGGAAGGACTAGGCGGCGGCATGTCCGCTGACCGTTTCATCCTCCGCCTGCTGCCTGGCCGCGATCGCCGCGTGAAGGGCGGCCATCCCTGGGCCTTCTCCAACGAGATCGCCATGACGCCCGCCGCCAAGGCGCTGCCGCCGGGTAGCATCGTGCGGCTGGAAGGCGATGACGGCGTGAAGCACGGTGCCTGGCACTTCAATCCGCATTCGCTGATCGCGGCGCGGCGGCTCGACGCCGATCCCGCCGCACCCTGCGATGCGAGCTGGTTCCGCGCGCGGCTCGCCCAGGCGCTGTCGATCCGTGACCGGATGTTCGACGCGCCGCATTACCGCCTGGTCCATGCCGAGGCCGATGGCCTGCCGGGCCTGGTGGTGGACCGCTATGGCGACGTGCTGGCCGTGCAGGCGAACACCGCCGGGATGGATGTGGCAACGCCGCTGGTCGTCGAGGCGCTGACTGCTTTGGTCGCGCCGCGCGGCATCGTCGCACGCAACGACAGCGGCGTGCGCGGCCTGGAAGGGCTGCCGGAGGAAACGCGGCTGCTCGCCGGCGACGCTGCCGGCGCCGAGGTGGAGGAGAATGGGCTGCGCTTCCCGGTCGATCTTCTCGGCGGGCAGAAGACGGGGTGGTTCTTCGACCAGCGGGAGCATCGCGCACGGGTCGCTCGGCTGGCGAAGGGCGCGACGGTGCTCGACGCCTTCTGCCACACCGGCGGCTTCGGCATCGGCTGTGCGGCGGCCGGGGCGACGCAGGTGACGCTGCTCGACCGCAGCGAGCACGCGCTGACTACCGCGTCGCAGGGCGCCGCGCTGAACGGCGTCGCCGATCGCGTCACCACCCAGCGTGGCGAGGCGATGGAGACGCTGGAACGCATGCTCGGCGCCGGCCAGCGCTTCGGCGTCGTCATCGCCGACCCGCCCGCCTTCGCCAAGACGCGCAAGGACCAGCCGGCGGCGCTGCGCGCCTATGCGAAGCTCGCGCGGAACGCGGCCGGGCTGGTGGAGCGCAACGGCTTCCTGTTCATCGCATCGTGCAGCCACCACGTCGCACCGGGCGAATTCGCCGATGCCGTCGCCTGGGGGGTGCACCGCGCGCGACGCGAGGCGCGCATCCTGCACATGGGCGGCGCCGGGCCGGACCATCCGCTGCATCCGATGCTGCCCGAGAGCCAGTATCTGAAGGGCATGCTGCTGCATTTGTCGTGAGCCTGCCGCATCTCCGCATCCTGCATCCCGACCCGCTGCCGATCGGACCGCGCCTGGCGCGCGGCTGGCGCATCTCGGTCTATGAGGCGGCAGGGGCGGAGGCGCGGCTCGGGCGGCGTTCGGCCCCGGTGGATGCGCTGTTGGCCGCGGCGCGCGTCCGTCAGGGCGCCTTCATCGGCGCGTGGAATCCGATGAGCCGGGCGATGCCGCGCGGCTGGAACGACCGCGCGCTGGCACGGCTGCGGCGTGTCGCGCGGATGCCTGTCCTCGAAGGCACTGGCCACGCCGCGCGGCCGCCCTGGGCCGAGGAGCACCTGTTGATGCTGGGCGATCCGCGCCGCATCGCGATGCTGGCCCGGCGGTTCCGGCAGCACGCCATCCTGCGCGTCCGCCTGCGCGCCCCGTCCCGGCTGCTGGTGCTGCGATGAGGCGCGCGGTCGGCTTCCTCGCCGCGGTCTTCCTGCTGCGCGCGGCGCTCGGTGTGCTCTTCCAGGGGCCGGGCGCTGCGGGGCCCGCCCTGGTCCCGGCCTTCGGGATGGACTGGACGCAGTTCGGCACGCTGGTCGGGCTGTTCTGGCTGCCCGGCCTCTTCCTCGCCGTCCCGATCGGCCTTGCCGGGCCGCGCCTGCACGATCGGGCGATGGTGCTGGGCGGCTGCGCGCTGCTGGTCGCCGGCGGCCTGGTGACCACGGCGGCCAGCGGTGGCGTGGCGCTGCTCTATGCCGGGCGGCTGCTGATGGGCACCGGCACCGTCCTGGTCATCGTGCTGCTGACCAAGATGATGCAGGACCGCTTCAAGGGCGCGGACCTGTTCCCCGCCATGGCGATCTACGTGCTCGGCTGGCCGCTCGGCATAGCCGCGGCGCAGGCGGTGCTGCCGGGACTGGCGGTGAGCCTCGGCTGGCAGCTGCCCTTCCTGGTCGGCGCAGTGGTGATGAGTCTAGCCTGGCTGGCGCTGGCCGTCGCATCGCGCCCGGCCCAGGGCGCCGCGCCGCCACCCTCGGGCGGAGGCCGGCTGACCGGACGCGAGATCCGCCTCATGTGCCTCGCCGGCGCCTGCTGGGCGCTGATCAACGGGACCTACATGATCCTCGTCACCTTCGCGCCGCCGCTGCTGGTCGCGCGCGGCCTGTCGGTCGCGGAGGCAGGCTTCGCGACCTCGCTGATGTCCTGGGTGAACGTACTGGCCGTGCCGGCCGGGGCGCTGCTGGCGAGGCGGCCGGGGATCGTGCTGCCGATGGTGCTGGTCTGCATCCCGGCTTCGGCGGCACTGGCCGCGGCTCTGCCGGTCGTGGGGCTGGGCTGGGCGGCGGTGCTGCTGGCGCTCCACGGGCTGCTCTACGCGCTGCCGATCACGGTGTTCTCGGCCCTGCCGGCGCTGGCGGTGCCGCCGGAACGGAGGGCGCAGGGGCTCGGCGTGTATTTCGTGTGGTTCTACGCGGGATGCACGGGGTTTCCGCCGCTGGCCGGGTGGCTGGCGGACATGTCGGGCGGTGCGACGGTTCCGGTGATCTTCGCGGCGGGGCTGCTGATCGTGGCGCTCGCTCTGTTCCTCGGCTTCCGCCGGATGGTGGGGCGCGGCTAGGGCCGTTTCCGTTCGCCGTGGCTCACGGCAACGCCTCTCGATTTCTGTTTTCATGGGCATCTTCGCCCGACCCGACGATTCCATCCGATCGGGATCCGCTCCAGCGACCCAGTCCCGACAAGCACCGGGCAAAAGCGGCCTTGTCATTCCGATCTCGCTACGGAACACTGGGCGCGGGAGAAACGGCATGAAGACACGGCTCGCGCACGCGGCCGTCCATCGGCATTCCATCCGGCACCCGGGCGGTCACGAGACGTGTGGCATCTCCGGTCAGACCGGGTGGGGACGCCTGTCATCCTCGCGGGCCGGCATCCACGGTAGCGCACGCATCCCCCGGCGATGCCGCGCGGCAGGGCTGCGGCGACCCGGGACGTCCCGGCCGTGACCGAGGTCCAGCGCGGCCTGCTGAAGACGAGGCTCGGCACCATCCACTATCGCAGCGCTGGGCGCGGCGAAGCAGTTCTGCTGTTCCACATCAACCAGCAATCCTCCGCCCTGATGCTGGAACTGATCGAGGAACTCGCGCCGGGCTTCCATGTGCTGGCGATGGACTATCCAAGCCACGGCATGTCCGACCACGTCGCCGAACAGCCCGGCATCGGCGACTATGCCGACATCGCCCTCGCGCTGATGGACGCGCATGGCATCGCCCGCGCGCATCTGATCGGCGAGGCCGTCGGCTCGCTGGTCGCCACCGATCTCGCCGGTCGTCACCCGGACCGCGTCTCGCGGGTCCTGCTGGTGAACTGCCCCTACCTGCCGGGCGTGCCGCTCAACCAGACCAAGGGCGATGTCACCGCCGAGCATCGGCCCACCGATGCGTCCGGCTTTCCGCTGACGCGCACGATCGATTTCGTGCTCGACCGCGACCCGGCGCACTCACCGATGCACCCGACCCAATCCTGGATGGACCGTATCAACCGGGCCCAGATCGAGGCCGGGCGGGACCGCTGGCAGGCGCTGGACGCGCTGCGCGCCTATGACCTCGCCGCCGGCCTCGGCCGGCTGCGCTGCCCGGTGCGGGTGCTGATGGGCGAGCATTTCTACTTCCTGCAGTACCAGGACGAGATGATGGTCCACCTTCACGGCGCGACGCTGCGGGTGGTGCCGAACGGGCGCTTCTGCGTGACCTGGGAACACGCCGCCATCGTGGCGCAGGAGGCGCGGGACTTCCTGCGGGACACCGCGCACTGATCGTCCCGCGCAAGAACAAACTGGATCCGCAACGACGGCGCCCCGGGGAGGAGATCGACCATGCTGAGACGCAACATCCTGCTGGCCGCGTCATCGCTGCCGCTTGCGCGGCCTGCCCTCGCCTGGCAGCCGGATCGGCCATTGCGCCTCGTCATTCCCTTCGTCGCGGGCGGGCCGGCCGACCTTTTCGGCCGCGTCCTTGCCGAGGCGCTCGGCGCCCGGCTCGGCAAGACCGTTGTCGCGGAGAACCGTTCCGGCGCCGGCGGCGTGCTGGGGGTCGACGCCGTCGCGAAATCAGCCCCCGACGGCTACACCCTGGCTCTCACCACCCTGGCCACCCTCGCGATCATCCCTGCCATGCCGACGCGCATGCCCTTCGACGCGATGCACGATCTCGCGCATCTGACGCTCGTGGTGCGGGTGCCGGAGGTCCTGGTCGTGAAGGGCGATGGCGACTTCCATTCGCTCGATGATCTGGTCGCAGCCGCCAGGGCACGGCCAGGCGCGCTGCAATTCGGCTCCTCCGGCGTTGGCTCGATCACCCATCTCGCCTGCGAGCTGCTGGCGGCCGAGGCGAAGCTTCAGGTGGTCCATGTGCCCTATCGCGGCATTGCGCCCGCGGTGACGGACCTTCTCGGCGGGCGCGTCCATTTCGTGGTGGCGGATGTCCCGGTTCTGATGCCGCACATCACCGCGGGCACGCTGCGGCCCCCCGCCGTCACGACCGGCAACCGCATCGCCGCGCTGCCGGATGTCCCCACCACCGCGGAACTCGGCATGCCGAGCGTGGTATCGGACAACTGGTACGGTCTCGCCGTGCCTGCCGCGACCCCGCAGCCGATCCAGGACGCGCTTCACGTTGCGGCCCTCGAAGCCCTGCGCGACGAGACTCTCGTGCGGCAGTTCACCCGCGTTGAGGCGACGCCCTCACCCATGTCGCGCGAGCAGTACATGGATTTCATACAGGCCGAGGGACGGAAATGGGCGCCCGTGGTCCGTGCCACCGGCGTCACGACCTACTGAGCCGATGCCGGCGCCGACGCGGTACCGTCGCAACAGGCGGTTCGAGGGGCTTCGGAGGTAGTGCGCTGCGGGGGATCCGACGCCCCCACGCGGGCCGTCGCCGGCCTGCCCGATGCTTGGACGCGGGTCGCACCCGCAAGGCCGCCCCTGCGGTTGGCCGCGGCAACACGAACGCTCCGAGAAGCGCCGGTCGTTCAGTTGACGCCCACCGCCCCGCCCATCACCTCGCCGATCGCCTCATGGATCACCAGGTCGGCGATGTCGTCGAGCGGCGTCTCCTGCATGTTCACGATGACGAGTTGCGCGCCATTCCGCTTGGCGATCTCGGGGAACCCCGCGGCCGGATAGACGACCAGCGAGGAGCCCAGCACGATGAAGAGATCCGCCGCCAGCGTCTCCTCCTGCGCGCGGCGCATTGGCTCCTCGGGCATGGCCTGGCCGAAGCTGATCGTCGCGGTCTTCACCAGCCCGCCGCAGGCCGCGCAGGGCGGCACCTCACCCTCGCGGTCGAAGGCAACGCGCAGGGCGCCGATCTCGTAGCGCGTGCCGCAGTCGAGGCAATGGGCGTAGGTCGAATTGCCGTGCAGTTCGATGACCTGCGCTTCCGGCACGCCGGAGGCCTGGTGCAGCCCATCGATATTCTGCGTGATGACGGACTGCGTCTTGCCCTGGCGGACCAGCAGCGCGACGGCGCGGTGGCCGCGATTGGGTTGGGCGGCGCGCATCGTGTCGTCGCCGGCGAAGCGGCGCCGCCAGGTCTCGCGCCGCGCCTCGGCCGAAGCGACGAAATCCTGGAACAGGATGGGCTGCATCTTGGTCCAGACGCCGTTGGTGCCGCGGAAATCCGGAATGCCTGATTCCGTGCTGATTCCGGCACCGG
Organism: Roseomonas alba; assembly: GCF_019430885.1. Classification (GTDB taxonomy): domain Bacteria; phylum Pseudomonadota; class Alphaproteobacteria; order Acetobacterales; family Acetobacteraceae; genus Neoroseomonas; species Neoroseomonas alba. Next base: position 148,446 of record NZ_JAHYBZ010000003.1, read on the forward strand.
TGAAGATGGCGACGCGGCGCGCCGCCTCGATCATGCGGCGGAGCTCCGCGGCCGCGCTCACGGCAAGCGCGCCAGGATGAAGAGCCGCCGGAAGGGCAGCAGCACCACGCCATCGGCCCGCGGCGGATAGGCGGCGCGCATCGCCGCGCGATAGGCATCGAGAAAACCGTCGCGCTCCGCGCCCGTCAGCACGTCGAGGAAGGGCCTCAGGCTGGTGCCCATCGCCCATTGGACGACGGGGTCCTCGCCGCGCAGCATGTGGACATATTCGGTGACCCACAGGTCGAGCGACGCGACGTGCGGCCGCAGCAGGTCGTAGTAGTCGCCCGGCGCCAGGATGGGCGGCGCGCTGACGATGCGCGACAGCGTCCCGGCCCAGGGGCCATCGCGGGCGATGCGGTCCTGCTCGGCGCGCAGCGGGCGGTCATGCATGGACGGCATCTGCACGGCGAGCACGCCGCCCGGCGCGACCGCCGACAGCAGGCGCGGGAACAGCAGGTCGTGCCCGCCGAGCCATTGCAGCGCGGCGTTGCTGAACAGCACATCGACCTTCTCGGCGGGCGACCAGGCGGCGATGTCGGCCTGCTCGGTCGCGAAGCCCGTCGCCGCGGCCTTGGCGAGCATGGCGGCGCTGCCATCGACCCCGGTGACGGTCGCGGCCGGGAAGCGCGCCGCCAGCAGCGGCAGCGCATTGCCCGCGCCACAGCCGAGATCGACCACCCGCGCAGGCGCCGGATGCATGATCCGGCCGATCAGGTCGATGGCCGGCCGCAGGCGCTCATCCTCGAAGCGCAGATACTGCGCGGCGTCCCAGGTGCTCTGCGTCCCAGGGGTCTTGCCTGCTGCCTCCTGCCGTCCTCGATCAGACTCCATCACAGGAACCTCGTCCGGATATCGACGGAACTCTCGCGGCCGAGCTTGTCGAAATGCTCGGCGAGCCACGCCTCGGCCGCCTCGCGTCCATATTGACGCAGCATGCAGAGGAATTCCCAGTCGCCATTGAACTTCGTGCTGAGCTTGAAGCCGCGCAGGCGATCCTCATCCTCGATCAGGTGGATGAACAGGCGACGATAGCGCGGCTGTTCCAGCCGCCCGGCATCCAGCAGCCGTTGCACGAAGTCGATGGCGCGCATCTCCGCCATCAGGGATCCGTTGAAGGTGATCTCGTTCAGCCGGTTTACGATGTCAGACACCGTGGTCGGGTGCTCCTCGCGCACCTGCGGATTGAGCTGGATGAGGATGATGTCCGGCGGCCCGCCCTGGTCATAGAGCGGCCACAGAGCCGGATTGCCGAGATAGCCACCATCCCAGTACGGCTCCCCGTCGATCTCCACCGCCTTGAAGACCTGCGGCAGGCAAGCGGAGGCGAGCAGCGCCTCGACCGTGATCTCACGCCGGGTGAAGACGCGCGGCTTGCCGGTGCGCACGCTGGTCGCCGAGACGAATAGCCGAGGCGCCTTCGCCTCCATGCGCAGTCGCTCGAAGTCGATACTGTCGGTCAGCGCATCGCGCAGCGGGTTGAAGTCGATCGGGAAGGGATTGAGCTGGTAGGGCGACAACACGCGGGACAGCGTGTCGAAGGTGCGATAGGCGACCGACCAGGTCAGGTCATGGCCCCAGACCAGCTTCTCGAAGGGCGTGGCCTGCACCGGGGACATCGACAGCCGCAGTGCCATGGCGCGCCAGAACCGGTCGAGCGCCGCGATCGCGGCCTCGGGGCCGCCCTCCAGCAGGCCTTGCACGAGCATCGCGCCATTGATCGCCCCGGCCGAGGTGCCCGAAAGCCCATCGACCTCCAGCCGGTCATCCTCCAGCAGGCGTTCGAGCACGCCCCAGGTGAAGGCTCCGTGGGTGCCACCGCCCTGCAGGGCGAGGCTGATGCGCCGCTTCGCCGGCGGCTTCGCGACCGCAGGCGCCGCGGGCGTCGTCGTGGCCTCGCTCACGCTGCGATCCCGGCGTCGGGCGTGGCGGCCGGGCGGGCCGGGGGGATGCAGGCAGGGATGCGGTCCATGGTCAGAGCGCCTCCGTCAAATGGTTCCTGGGCGGGGGTCGCCCGCGGGGCGCGCATCCTGGCGAAGCGGGAAGCGGGGGGGAAGCCCCGCCTCTGCGGATCAGCCCGAACCGTGGCGCGAATCAGGCTCCGGTAAGGATTCTCGGCGACATTGTGACGCTGTCGGCCCCATCCGCCCGAGGTCCCCAGCCATGCTGTCCCGCCTGTCGATCCGCGCCAAGCTCTTCGGAGGTTTCGGCGTTGTCATCCTGCTGCTCTGCGTCGTGGGCCTGACCAGCCTATTCGCCGAGACCCAGCTCCGGCGCTCGAACGACGCGCTGTCACGGAACTGGCTGCCCTCGGTGCAGAGCCTCGGTGCCTACACATCCGCGCTGGTGCAGATCCGCCAGACCGAGACGGCGCTGCAGCTGTTCGCCGATCCGGCGGAACGGGCCTCCCGCATGCCGCGCCTCCAGCCGCTCTATCGCGCGATGCAAGCGGCGTGGGACACCTACACCCAGCTGATCAGCGACGGCGAGGAACGCCGCCTGGCGGAGGACGTCCGCACCCGCGCAGCCGCCTACATGCCCAGGCACCAGGACGCGATGCGCCTGCTTGCCGCCAATGAGAACGAGGCGGCGCTGCGCGTGCTGGTCGGCATGGCGGGCGAATACCAGGCGCTGCTCGCCGCGGTCGAAAGGCTGTCGCAGTTCAATGCGACGCAGGCCGAACTTGAGGCGCGCGGCGCCGACGTCATGGCGCAGCGGGTGCTCTGGGGCACCATCGCGGTGATGGGTGCGGCAATCGTCGTCGCCCTGCTGATCGCACTCGCCATCGGCCGCAGCATCGCCAGGCGGGTCGCGCACCTGTCCTTGGCCATGGAACAGCTCGCGGGGCGCGACTACGATTTCACCCTCACCGAGACCGCCGACCAGGACGAGATCGGCACCCTCGCGCGCGCCGTGGACACCTGCCGCGAAGGATTGAGGGAGGCCGACGCCATGGCCGCCCGCCAGCGCGAGGCGGAAGCGAAGGCCGCCGAGCGCGCGGCGCGCATCGACCGGCTGGTGGCCGATTTCGACACCGAGGCGAGCGATGCGTTGCGCACCGTCGCCGCCGCCGCGACTGAGCTCGACGCCACGGCGCAATCCATGGCCGAGACGGCCGATGGCGGCACCAGCCAGGCCGCCGCCGTCGCCGCCGCCACCGAGCAGGCGAGCACCAACATCCAGACAGTCGCCGCCTCGGCCGAGGAACTGGCAGCCTCCATCGCCGAGGTGGCGCGCCAGGTGCGCGACACCGCCGTCATCACCGGCCGCGCCGCAGATGCGGCGCGCGAGACCGACGGAACCGTCCGCGGATTGGCGGACGCCGCGAACCGCATCGGCGACGTGGTGCGGCTGATCAGCGCCATCGCCGGGCAGACCAACCTGCTCGCGTTGAACGCAACCATCGAGGCGGCGCGCGCCGGCGAGGCCGGCAAGGGCTTCGCCGTGGTGGCGTCCGAGGTGAAGCAGCTCGCCGCCCAGACCGCGCGCGCGACGGAGGAGATCGGCCAGCAGATCTCCGCGATCCAGACCGAGACGACACGCACGGTGGACGCTATCGCCGGCATCGCCCGCACCATCGAGGAACTGAACGCCAATACCGGCCAGGTCGCCGCGGCAAGCGAGGAACAGGCCGCCGCGACGCAGGAGATCGGCCGCGCGGTCGCCGAGGCCGCCGCCGGGACTCAGGATGCCTCGCGCAACGCCGCCGGGGTGAAGGATGGGGCCGAACGCACCGGGCAGGCCGCGGGGGAGGTGCGCGGGGCCTCATCGGAACTGTCGCGGCAGGCGGAGCGGCTGCGCGGGCGGGTCAGTGGATTCCTCGCCGAGGTTCGGGCGGCTTAGGCGGCGGCTGCCCTGTGGAGGCAGCGCGGGGGCGCCGGAGAGGGGCTTTGCGCCGTGCGCGCGAAGAGTGGGACTGTCGACCGGGGATGGGCTTTGCCCCTCCCCGGCCCCTCCCCACCAAAGGCCACAGGGCCTTTGGAAACCGATACTTGGCGCTAGACGCGGCGCTGCGTTCCGAGCGTCGCAAGACACGCGGTGCATGGCGCCTGGCCATATGTCTTGGCGCGGGGACGAAGGGCGGTTGCACGTCTTAACCTGGCGCCGGGCACAACTGCGGGAATGCCCGCCGAGACCCACTCTTGCGCACGAGGCGGCCCTCGAGGGCAATGCCGCCCACCGCGCCCGAGGCCAGGTGCCGGCCGGTCCAGGCCTCACTGCGGCCTGGCGGGGTGAAGCTTGGAGAGGGGCGGCGCCCCTCTCCAATCTTCGCACCGAGGGGAACTGTCCCGCTCGCCGCCCGACGCCACGGGTCAGCGGCGATGCTGCGCTCCCCGCTGCTAGACCGCGAGGGCCGCGATCTCCGCGCGGACATCCGGGATGCCCAGGCCGGTTTCGCTGCTGGTCACCAGCACCAGCGGGTGGGCGGCGGTGTGGCTGCGCGCGAGGGCCTTGGCTTCCTCGATACGCGCGGCAAGCTTCTGCGGACCGACATCGTCGGCCTTGGTCAGCACGATCTGGAACGCGACCGCGGCGGTGTTGAGCAGGTCCATCGCGGCGCGGTCGGCGGACTTCGTCTCGATACGGGCATCGAGCAGCAGCATCACGCGCATCAGGTTCGGCCGGCCGCGCAGATAGTCGAACATCACGCCCTGCCAGTCGCGCTGCATGTCCTTCGATGCCTTGGCGTAGCCGTAGCCCGGCAGGTCGACCAGCGTCAGCCGGTCGGCGAGGTTGAAGAAGTTGAGCTGCCGCGTGCGCCCGGGCGTCTGGGACACGCGTGCCAGCGCCTTCTGCCCTGTCAACGCATTGATCAGCGAGGACTTGCCGACATTCGACCGCCCGCAGAAAGCGACCTCGGGCAGTCCCGGCTCAGGCAGCTGATCGGATTTCTGGGCTGCATAGAAGAAAGTGCAGGGCCGGGCGAACAGCAGGCGCCCCGCTTCGATGAGCGCGTCGCGCTCCGCTTCGTCCCGAGCCTCGGCGAGTCCGGTCATGGGGTCCTCCGCCGGATGGGCAGCGTCCGGGGCGCTGGCGCGCTCTGGTGACAGACAGAAAAAGGAGGGGGTGCGGGGGAGTTCCCTCCCCCGCCCTGCCCTTTACTTCGCGGCCTTGACCGAAGTCTTCGCCGCCTTCGCCGCCGCCCGGTCGTGCCGCATGATGTAGTATTGCTGCGCGACCGACAGGGTGTTGTTCCACGCCCAGTAGATGATCAGTCCCGACGGCATGCTGGCCAGCATGAAGGTGAAGATGATCGGCATCCACTGGAAGATCTTCGCCTGGATCGGGTCGGGCGGCGGCGGGTTCAGCTTCTGCTGAACGAACATGGTGATACCCATGATCACCGCCCAGGCCGGCATGTGCAGCCAGTGGCTCCACTGTGCCGGGTCGAAGGGCAGCAGGCCGAACAGGTTGAACAGGTTCGTCGGGTCCGGCGCGGACAGGTCGTGGATCCAGCCGAAGAAGGGCTGGTGCCGCATTTCGATGGTGACGAACAGCGCCTTGTAGAGAGCGAAGAAGACCGGGATCTGGATCAGGATGGGCAGGCAGCCGGAGGCGGGATTCACCTTCTCGGTCCGGTACAGCGCCATCATCTCCTGCTGCGCCTTCTGGGGGTCGTCCTTGTAGCGCTCCTTGATCTCCGTCATTTTTGGCGCGAGTGCCTTCATCCGCGCCATGGAATGGTAGGCCTTGTTGGCCAGCGGGAAGAAGGCCGCCTTGATCAGCACGGTGAAGATCAGGATGGCGACGCCGAAATTGCCGGTGAGGCGGAAGATCCAGTCGAGCGCCAGGAAGAACGGCTTCACTAGGAAGTAGAACCAGCCGAAGTCGATCGCCTTGTCGAAATCGGCGATGTGCAGCCGCTCCATGTAAGAATCGAGCAGGTGCACTTCCTTGGCACCGGCGAAGACGCGCGTCGCCGTCTGCGCGGTGGCGCCGGGGGCGACGGTGACGGGCTGCGGCGCGGCCATGTCGACCTGCCAGCGGTCGCCGGCGGTGCCGCCGCCGTCGTTGGAGAAGCGGTAGGCCGCGCGCAGCGTCTCGGTCGGCGAGGCCGGCATGACGGCGGCCAGCCAGTACTTGTCCGTGAAGCCGGCCCAGCCGCCGGTCGTGTCCTGCTCCAGCGCGATGCCGGAACGGCGCTGTGCCTCGGTCTCGGCGTTCTTGTAGGTGACCTCGTGCAGGCGGCCGTCGAGGACGCCGGTGAAGCCTTCATGCAGGATGTAGAAGCCCGCGGTGGGGGGCGTGTGCTCGCGGCGGATGCGCGCCCAGGGCAGGACCGTGACGGCCTCGGTCCCGGTGTTCCGCACGCGCTGCTCGGCCGAGAACATGTACTGTTCGTCGAGCGAGAGCACGATTTCGAAGACCTGACCCTGGCCGTTGTCCCAGGACAGCGTAACCGGCGTGCCGGGCGCGAGGCGGTCGGCCGAGGCGGTCCAATCCGTCTCATTGTCCGGAACCCGGATATTCGCATTGCCCGCCGTCCAGCCCCACTGCGCGAAATAGGGGTTGGGATCGGTGCGCGGGGCGAACAGCCGCACGCGCGGTGAATCCGGGGCGAGCGTCTCGCGATAGGTGGTGAGCACCAGGTCATCGAGGCGCGCACCGCGCAGGTTGATGCTGCCAGCGACGCGGGGGTTCTCGACGGGCAGGCGGGCGGCGGCCGCGCGCGGCGCGGCCGTGGTGGCCTCGGCCGCCGCACCCGGGGCTGCGGGCGCGCTTGCGGCAGGGCCAGGCGCGGGCGTCGCCGTGGTCGTCTGCGCCGGGGTGGATGGCAGCGATGTCGGCGTCGGCGGACGGGTCGCGCGATTGTACACGTCGAAGATCAGCAGGATGCCGATCGAGAGCGCGATCGCGGCGAAGAGGCGCTTCTGGTCCATCGGGAGGATTCTCAGCCTTTCGGCGGGACCGGGTCGTAGCCACCCGGGTTCCAGGGGTTGCAGCGCAGGATGCGCTTCGCGGTCATCAGGGTGCCGCGCGCCGCGCCATGGGTGGACAGGGCCTCGAGCGCGTAGTCGCTGCAGGAGGGATAGAAGCGGCAATGACTGCCGATGACGCCGCGCAGCGTGTAGCGATAGGCGTGGACGCAGCCCTTCAGCGCGACGGCGGCGGCGGTCATGGGAGCACCCCCGCCTGCTTCAGCGCGCCGCGCAGATCGCCGATGAGCTGCCCGAAGGGGCGCGCGCCCGTGGCGTCGCGCCCGATGAGCACGAGGTCCCAGCCATCGAGGCCGAGACCCGGCAGGGTCAGCCGCGCGGCTTCCTTCAGCCGGCGCCGGGCGCGGTTGCGCACGACGGCATTGCCGACCTTCTTCGTCACGGTGAAGCCGAGGCGCACGGTGCCGGGCTCGGTCGCCAGGGCCTGGAGCACCAGGCCGGGCCGAGCGGCACGCTTGCCGCGCGATGCGGCGCGCAGGAAGTCCCGGCGCTTCTTCAGCCGGCCGGCGGGCGCGCCCGCATGGGGCGGGGCCGGGTCGGCGCTGCCCGACATGCGACGGTCCGCGCGGCGGAAAGGGTCAGGCCGAAAGGCGCTTGCGGCCCTTGGCGCGACGGTTCGCCAGCACGTTGCGGCCGCCGACGGTCGCCATGCGGGAACGGAAGCCATGCCGGCGCTTCCGGACAAGCTTCGAGGGCTGGTAGGTACGCTTCACGACAAGTCTCCTGAAACTCGATGCCGGCCCGCCGGCAACGATGCCAACAGGACGCACCGGCGGACCCCTACCCAAAAGGGGCGCCCCGGCGAGGGGCGGAGGTATAGGGAGCAGTCTTGCCGGACGTCAACCGCGGAGCCGCGTCTTTCATGAAACGAAGAGCGACACGGCGGATCCTGCGCCTCTGGCCGATCGGTGTGATCACGGCGCTGGTCGCGGCGGCCTGGGCGTCGGGGCTGGCAGGACTGCTGTCGCTCGATACGCTGGCGGCACGACAGGCAGCGCTGACGGGGCTGGTCGCGGCGCATCCGGTGCTGACCGGCGGCGCCTATGTCGCGATCTATGTCGTGACGGTCACGCTCAGCCTGCCCGGGGCGGTGGTGCTGACCCTGGCGGGCGGCCTGCTCTTCGGCGTCTGGGTCGGGACCGCCCTGACGGTGCTCGGAGCCACCATAGGGGCAGCGCTGCTGTTCCTGGCGGCGCGCTCAGCCCTCGCACCGCTGGTCATCGGCCGGGCGGCTGCCTTCGTGGACCGGCTGCGGCCGGGGCTGGAACGCGACGGCTTCTTCTACCTGCTGACCCTGCGGCTGATCCCGGTGGTGCCCTTCTGGCTGCTGAACCTGGTCCCGGCGCTGGTCGGAATGCCCTTCCGCGCGTATCTGGCGGCGACGGCGATCGGCATCGTCCCGGGCACGGCGGTCTTCGCCGGTATCGGGGCGGGCCTGGGCGGGGTGCTGGCCGCGGGCGGCCGGCCCGGTCCGGGGGATCTGCTGACGCCGGGGATCCTGCTGCCCCTGTCGGGCCTGGCAGCGTTGTCCCTGCTGGGGACCTGGTGGCGGAGAAGGAATCGCGATGCCTGATGTCGATGTGGCGGTGATCGGCGCCGGGGCGGCGGGGCTCTCGGTGGCAGCGATCGCGGCGGGACTCGGCCTCAGGGTCGCCCTGTTCGAACGCGGGCGGATGGGGGGCGACTGCCTCAACACCGGCTGCGTGCCCTCCAAGGCACTGCTGGCGGCCGCGAAGGCCGCCGAGGACGCGCGCCGAGCCCATCGCTTCGGCATCCGCCTCCCGGAGCCGGAGATCGACTGGGACGGGGTGCGCGCCCATGTCGCCGGGGCCATCGCCGCCATCGCGCCGAACGATTCCGAGGAACGCTATCGCGGCATGGGTGCGATGGTGGTGCGGGCCTCCGCCCGCTTCGCCGAGCGCGACGTGATCGAGGCCGGCGGCCGGCGATTCCATTTCCGCCGTGCCGTGGTCGCAGCCGGATCGTCCCCGGTCATCCCGCCCCTGCCCGGCCTGTCCGAGGTGCCCTTCCTGACCCATGAGACGCTGTTCGACCTGCCCGAATGCCCCGGCCATCTGCTGATCCTGGGCGGCGGACCGATCGGGCTGGAGATGGCGCAGGCCCATGCGCGGCTCGGCAGCCGGGTGACTGTGGTGGAATCGGCGGCCATCGTCGGTCGCGACGACCCGGAATGCATCCGGCCGGTGCGCGAAGCCCTCGCGGCCGACGGCGTGACGCTGCTCGAGGGCACCCGCGCCGTCGCCACCGAACCGGATGTGGACGGCGTGGCGCTGATCCTGGAGGACGGCACGCGGCTCACCGGGACGCATCTGCTGCTGGCCGTCGGGCGGCAACCACGGCTTGCCGGACTGGACCTGGAGGCGGCCGCAGTCCAGGCGTCCCCGCGCGGCGTGATCACCGACCGTTCCCTGCGTTCCGTCTCCAACCGCCGGGTCTATGCCGCGGGCGACATCGCCGATCCCGAAGGCCTCGGGCCGCGTGCCTTCACCCATGTCTGTTCCCAACACGCGGCGCTGATCGCGCGCGCCATGCTGTTCCGCCTGCCCGCGCGGCTCAGCTATGACGCCCTGCCGCGGGTGACTTACACCGACCCCTGCATCGCCCAGATCGGCCCCACCGAGGCCGATCTGCGCGCCGGCGGCCACACCGGCCTGACCGTGCTGCGTTGGCCGCTCGACGAGAATGATCGCCTTGTCGCGGAAGGCCGCGCTGGCGGGCTGGTGAAGCTGACGGTGGACCGGAAGGGGAAGCTGCTCGGCGCCTCCCTGGTCGGGCCCGGAGTCGACGAGATGGCCGGGATCTTCACCCTGATGATCGGGCGGCGGCTGCCGCTATCGGTCCTGGCCGGGGCGGTGATGCCGTATCCAACGGCGCAGGAGGCCGCGAAGCGGGCGGCTGGCGAATTCTTCACGCCGAAGCTGCTCTCCCCACCAGTGAAGCGGGTCGTAGGCTGGCTGATGCGGCTGCCTTGAGCCGGCGACCGCCCGGCGCCTGTCGAGAAGGGCCAGGCGGCCTTGGAGCATTTTCCGCACACGCTGGATCGGCACCAGCCCACCCATCCAGGATACTGCCGTTGGGGGGCCGGGCTGGTGCCGTTCGACCGGAAAATGCACTACGGGCAGCGGCTGATCTCGATCCGTGCCAGCACCCGCGCCGGCTCGTCCTTCGCGCGGTATTCATAGACGAACACCACGCCTTCCCGCAGGGCGTTGCGCATCGGCTCCGCCGAGCAGACCACGCGCTCGAGGCTCCGGCGCTGCTGATCCACCTCCACCGGGACTTCCCTCAGCAGGCGGTAGACATAGATCATGCGCCGCCCGTCGGCCCGGGCTTCCATGAGCTCGGTCGCGTCGTCGATCCGCCGGGGAAAGGGACGCATCGCCTCGACGGCATCCTGCAATTGCCGCTCGACCTCGCGACCATCGCTCGGCCAGAAGAAAAGGGCGGCCAGCCCGGCGACGCCAAGGGCACACAAGCCAGCGATCAGGATGCGACGGGGTGTCCACATGCCGCCGAGCTAGGCCGCCTCGCGTTTGCGCGCAAGCCGGGCCGCGGCTAGGAAGCCGCGTCAGGCTTGAGGACGTCCAGCATGCGCATCGCCTCCATCCGCCAGGGCGTCGTGCCCATCAGCAGCGCCATTGCCAACGCCTATATCGACTTCTCCAAGATGACCGCCTCAGTGGTCGCCATCACGATCGAGGACGGCGCCGGCCGCAGCGCCACCGGCTACGGCTTCAACTCAAACGGCCGCTATGCGCAGCCCGGGCTGCTCACCGAACGCTTCGTCCCCAGGCTGGAATCCTGCCCTGAGGGCATGCTCGCCAACGCCGATGGCAGCCTGAATGTCGCCGGCGCCTGGGCCGCCATGATGCGCAACGAGAAGCCCGGCGGGCATGGCGAACGCTCGGTCGCAGTGGGCGTGCTCGACATGGCTTTGTGGGATGCCGCGGCGAAGCTGGAGAGCAAGCCGCTATGGCGCCTGCTGGCGGACCGCTTTCGCGGCGGCGAGGCCGATGACAGCGCCTGGATCTACGCCGCCGGCGGCTACTACTACCCCGGCAAGGACATCGAAGCCCTGGTCGAGGAGATGAAGCGTTATCTCGGCCTCGGCTACACCACGGTGAAGATGAAGATCGGCGGCGCGCCCGGTACCGCCATCAAGGACGCGCTGCGCGAGGACATGACCCGCATCGAGGCGGTGCTGAAACTGCTTGGCGGCGACGGGCCTCGGCTCGCGGTCGACGTGAACGGCCGCTTCGGGCTGCATGCCGCGCTCGCCTATGCCGCGGCGCTCGAACCGCTGAAGCTGCGTTGGTACGAGGAACCGCTCGACCCGCTGGACTACGCGACGCATGCGACGCTCGCCGAGCACTACGCCCCGCCGTTGGCGACCGGCGAGAACCTGTTCTCCATGCAGGATGCGCGCAACCTGATCCGCCATGGCGGGCTGCGCCCCGATCGCGACATCCTGCAATTCGACCCGGCGCTGTCCTATGGGCTGGTGGAATACCTCCGCACGCTGGAAATGCTGCAGCTCCATGGCTGGTCGCCGCGCCGCTGCGTGCCGCATGGCGGGCACCAGTTCGCGCTGAACATCGCGGTCGGGCTCGGCCTGGGCGGCAACGAATCCTACCCGGAGGTCTTCGCGCCCTTCGGCGGCTTCGCGACCGACACGCCGGTGATCGACGGGCGCATCCGCATGCCGGATGTGCCGGGCATCGGGTTCGAGGCGAAGAACGATCTGTGGGCCGTACTGAAGGACCTGTGACGCGGGCGGCGCACCGTCCTGGGCTGGGGAACCGGGCGGGGCCCTGCCCCTCCCGGACCCTCCCCGCCAAAGGCCGAAAGGCCTTTGGAAACCTCGACTTGGCACCGTGCGCCACGGGCAGAATGGCGCCGAGACCCGCCCTTGCGCACAAAACGTGCTTGGCGGGGGCAGCAAGCCCGCCGCGCCGAGCGCCAAGTGACAGCGGTCCAGGGGCTCCAAGCCCCTGGCGGGGTGGTTTGGAGGGGCAGAGCCCCTCCAACTCCCACCGCGCATGACCCCCACCGCGCCTGATCTGCCCACCCAGGTCGCGGCGCGGTATCGCGGTCGCTTCGCGCAGGGTTTCGTACGCAGCAAGCTGCGTACCGATCCGATGCTCGGCACACTGCTCGCGGGACCGCCGCTCGGGGCGGTGCTCGATCTCGGATGCGGGCGCGGGCAGCTTGCGCTGGCCGTGCTGCTGGCGGGGGTGGCGGATAGCGTCACGGGCCTTGATGCCGATGCGCGCAAGATCGCGGCGGGGCAGGACGCGGCGGGCGATCTGGCCGCATCCTTTCGCACGGCCGATATCGCGGAGGCCGCGCTGCCGCCGGCCGATACGGTGCTGCTGATCGACGTGCTCTACCAGATGCCGCCCGGCCGGCAGGAGGCGTTGCTCGGCCGCCTCGCGCAGCATGGGGCGCGGCGCGTCGTGATCCGCGCCTTCGATCCTGACCGCGGCTGGCGCAGCACGGTCGGCCGCACGATGGAAACCGCGCGCCGGCTCGTCGGGGCCGATCTCGGCCGGCGCGGAGTCATCGCGCCTCGGCCTCTCGACGATCTGGCCGCGCCGCTGCGCGCGGCGGGATATGCGGTGTCGATCACACCACCGTCGGCTGGCACGCTGCTGCCGAATGTGCTTCTGCTTGCGCAACGCCCATGATCCGACGCCTCGCCCCCCTGCTCCTCTGCGCTGCCGCGACGCTGCCGGCGCAGGCCCAGCAATTGCCCGTCTTCGAGGTCGGCATTGCCGGCGGCGGCGGGTCCGTGCCGGCTTATCCGGCCTCCAGCCAGAACCAGTGGCGGGGCCTGCTCGTCCCCTACCTGATCTATCGTGGCGACATCTTCCGCGCCGATGATGGCGGGGTGCGCGCGCGCACCAGCCTGTCGGACGGCGTCGAGCTGTCGGTCAGCGCCTCGGGCGGGTTCCATGCCGCGTCGAGCGACATCACGGTGCGCGAGGGCATGCCCGACCTCGACTGGCTGGGGGAAATCGGGCCGAATCTCCGATTCATCCTCTGGCGCGGGGACTATGAAGCCTCGCCGGCGCGGCTGGTGGTGGATGCGCCGGTGCGGGCGGTCTTCTCGACCGACTGGTCCTCCATCTCCTTCCGCGGTTTCACCTTCGCGCCCGACATCGCCTATGAGCGGCTGCATCTCTTCTCCCGCTATGCGCGACTGCGCGTTGCGGCGGGCGTGCTGTTCGGGACGGATCGCTACACCAGCTACTTCTACGACGTGGCGCCCGAATACGCGCGGCCAGGGCGACCAGCCTACGATTCCAGCCCCGGCTATGTCGGGGCGCGGCTGACCTTCTCCTACCGCCTGCCGCTCACCGAGCGCATTTCGGTCGTCGTCGGCGGACGGGTCGAGAACTTCTCCGGCGCCACCAATGCCGGCAGCCCGCTCTATCGCAGCGAATGGAACGGTACGGTGGTGGCGGGATTCGCCGTCTCCCTGTGGCAGTCGGAAGCGCGGGTGGATGTGTCGAGCGAGCCCTTCGACTGACCGCCGCACGGGATACCACGCGGAAGGATTGTCGCTTGGGCAGCGGTTTGAGCAAAGTCATCGCAAACCGGTCGCAAAATAGGCAAACTTTGTCTAACCTATTGAATTAGACTGATAATTGGTTATTTCGCAGTTGCGAGATGACCCGGCGCATTCCTAGCCTGGGGTTTCACACGCCTGCCCCGGGAGTTTCCATGACGCTGTCCCGCCGTTCCCTTATCGCCGCTCCGGCGCTTCTGCCCGCGCTGGCATTCGACGCCCAGGCCCAGGTCGCCCCGGTGCGCGGCGGCACGCTGATCTACCTGGAGCAGCAGACCTATTCGAACCTCTACCCCCCCGCAGGCGGGCATTACCCGGCCGGCGGCGTGCTGAACCAGATCACCGACAAGCTGACCTGGCAGAACCCGCAGACCCTCGCGATCGAGCCCTGGATCGCCGAAAGCTGGACGATCAACGCCGACGCCACCGAATACGTCTTCAAGCTGCGTCCGGGCGTCACCTTCTCCGACGGTGCAAAGCTCGACGCCGAGGCCGTGGCGAAGAACTACGACACCTATGGCCGCGGCAATCGCGAGCTGCGCCATTCGGTTTCCGAGGTCATCACCAACTACGACCGCAGCGAGGTGATCGACCCGCTGACGATCCGTTTCCTGTTCAAGGCGCCCTCGCCGGGCTTTCTGCAGGGGACCTCGGTGATCGGGTCGGGTCTCGTCTCGCCCGCGACGCTCGCCCTGCCCTTCGACCAGATGGGCGATGCGACGAAGATCATCGGCTCGGGGCCCTTCGTCGTAACGCGGCAGGTGCTGGGGCGCGAGCTCGTGCTGAACGCCCGCCCGGATTATGCCTGGGGTCCGAAGACCCATCCGCATCAGGGCCGCGCGCTGCTCGATACGGTGCGCATGATCGTCAATGGGGAGGACAGCGTGCGCGTGGGCGCGGTGCTGTCCGGCCAGGCGCATGTCGCGCGGCAGATCCCGGCCTTCGACGAGGCGCGCATTCAGGGCCGCGGCTTCCAGGTCTTCGCGCCGCCGACGCGCGGGGTGAACAATTCGATCACCTTCCGCCCCGACAATCCGCTGGTCGCCGATATCCGCGTCCGCCGTGCCCTGCTGCACGGGACCAATGCGCAGGAGGTGGTGGAGACGCTGCTCTCGCCGAACTATCCGCGCGCGACCTCCGTCATCGCCGCGACGGCGCAGGGCCATGTGAACCTGTCCGACAGGCTGGCTTACGACCCGGTGCTCGCCGCGCGGCTGCTGGAGGAGGCCGGCTGGACCCACGGTCCGAACGGCGTCCGCACGAAGGAGGGGCAGGAACTCGCCCTTGCCGCCTATGAGAGCCCCAATTACGCGCGCAGCCGGGACACCATGCAGCTCATTGCCCAGCAATGGGGACGGCTCGGCGTGAAGCTGTCGGTGCTGGCCGGGGATCTCGGCTCACGTGCGGTGGACAGCCTCGATCCCGCGAAGACGCCGATCGCCCCGGCCATGGTCGGCCGTGCCGATCCGGATGTGATCCGCAGCAACTACTACCCGACCACGCGCAACATGCTGCTCCAGACCGGCGGCGTCAGCCGCAAGGTGCAGAGCTTCAGCGACCCCACGCTGAATGCGCAGCTCGACGCCATCGCATCCGAACCCGACCAGGCGAAGCGCCTGGCGCTGGTGGCGGAGGTCCAGCGCACCCTGATCGACCAGGCCTATGTGATCCCGCTCTTCGAGGAACCGCAGGTCTTCGCCGGGTCGCCCCGCCTGCGCGGCATGGATTTCGAGGCGGTGGGACGGCCGAGCTTCTACGGCGCCTGGCTCGCGCCGCGATGAGGGGTGCTTTCTCTGCCTGCCTGCGATTTGGGCGACGATCTTCCAGGATGACGAAATTTTGGAGCAAGTCCGTCTGCGCAGCCCAAATTCTGTAGGAAATTATCGTCTTTTCGTTGAATCCGCCAAATCCCGGCCACTACGCTCGCTGGCGTTCCTGGCCCGCTGATCGAGGAGCTGTCATGAGCACCACCCGCCGCAGCCTGCTTGCCGCCCCCGCCCTGCTGCCAGCGCTCGCGCTGTCGCGCGAGGCCTCCGCCCAGGCTGCCCCGGTGCGCGGCGGCACGCTGATCTATCTGGAACAGCAGACCTACACGAACCTCTACCCGCCGGCGGGCGGCTTCTATCCGAACAGCGGCGTGCTCAATCAGATTACCGACAAGCTGACCTACCAGAACCCCCGGACGCTCGATATCGAGCCCTGGATCGCCGAGAGCTGGACAGTCAACGCCACCGCCACGGAATACGTCTTCAAGCTCCGCCCGGGTGTGACCTTCTCGGATGGCACGCCAGTGGACGCGGCGGCGGTGGCGAAGAACTACGATGTCTTCGGCCTGGGCGACCGCACGCTGCGCCACCCGGTTTCCGAGGTCATCACCAATTACGAGCGCAGCGAAGTGGTCGATCCGCTGACCGTCCGCTTCCTGTTCAAGGCGCCCTCGCCGGGCTTCCTGCAAGGGACTTCGGTGATCGGCGGCGGGCTGGTCTCGCTGCGCACCCTGGCGCTGCCCTTCGATCAGCTCGGCGACGCGACCAAGATCATCGGGTCCGGCCCCTTCACCGTGGCGCGGCAGGTGCTGGGGCGCGAGCTCGTGCTCAACGCCCGCCCGGACTATGCCTGGGGCCCGAAGAATCATCCGCATCAGGGCCGCGCCCTGCTGGATTCCATCCGCATCATCGTCACCGGCGAGGACAGCGTGCGCATCGGCGGGCTGCTCGCGGGCCAGGCCCATGTGATCCGCCAGATCCAGGCCTATGACGAGGAGCGCGTGAAGAGCCGAGGCTTCCAGATCTTCGCGCCCTCTACCCGCGGCGTGAACAATTCCATCGCCTTCCGCCCGGACAACCCGCTGGTCGCCGACATCCGCGTCCGCCGCGCCCTGCTGCACGCGACGAATGCGGCGGAGGTGGTGAGCACGCTGTTCTCGGCGAACTACCCACAGGCGACCTCGGTCATCGCCTCGACCGCGCAGGGCTATGTGAACCTGTCGGGTATGCTGGCCTTCGACCCCGCCCTGTCGGCGCGGCTGCTGGATGAGGCCGGCTGGACCCTGGGCGCGAGCGGTGTGCGCGCGAAGGACGGGCAGGAGCTGGTGCTCACCGCCTATGAATCGCCGCCGCAGCCGCGCAACAAGGACACGCTGCAGCTCGTCTCCCAGCAATGGGCGCGGGTGGGCGTGAAGCTGAACGTGCTGGCGGGCGATCTCGGCTCGCGCACCGTGGACAGCCTCGATCCGGCGAAGACGCCGGTCGCGCCGGCCATGGTCGGCCGCGCCGATCCCGACGTGATCCGGTCCAACTACTACCCCACCACGCGCAACGTGCTGCTGCAGAAGGGCGGCGTCAGTCAGCGCGTGCAGAATTTCCGCGACGACGACCTGAACGCGCTGCTCGAAGCCATCGCCTCCGAGACCGATCCCGCGAAGCGCCTGTCGCTGACCGGGGATGTGCAGCGCTACATCCTCGACAAGGCCTATGTCATCCCGCTGTTCGAGGAGCCGCAGGTCTTCGCCGCCGCCCCGCGCGTGCGCGGCTTCGGCTTCGAGGCGGTGGGCCGCCCGTCCTTCTACGGCACCTGGCTCGCCGCGCGATGACCCGGCACCTCGCGCAGCGCATCGCCCAGGCGCTGCTGGTCCTGCTCGCCGCCTTCACCGTCGCCTTCGTGCTGTTGCAGGCGTTGCCGGGCGATGCCGTGCTGATCAAGTTCCTCGGTTCCGAGATGGGACTGACCGCGGACCAGATCGCCGAACTGCGCGTCGCCTACGGTGCCGATGCGCCGATCTGGGAGCAGTACCTGCACACGCTGGGCAATTTTCTGCGCGGGGATTTCGGCTATTCCATCCGCTCCGGCGTGCCGGTGTCGCAACTGCTGACCGAGAACCTCCCCTCGACGCTGCGGCTCTCCCTGCTGGCGCTGGCTGCGGCCTGCGCGGTCGCGGTGCTGCTCGCGTTGCTCAGCCAGGTCGAGGGCTTCGGCTGGGTGCGCGCCGTGGCGCGGTCCATGCCGTCCTTCTTCGTCGCGGTGCCGGTCTTCTGGCTCGGCATCATGCTGATCCAGGTGTTCTCCTTCCAGCTCGGCCTGGTCTCGGTCATCGCGCCCGAGCCCTGGGAGGAGCTGATCCTGCCCGTCTTCACCCTGGCCGTGCCAATCTCCGCACCCCTCGCCCAGGTTCTGATCCGCAACATCGACGCGGTGTTCGGCGAGCCCTTCGTCGCCGTCGCCCGCGCCAAGGGCGCGCGGCACCAATGGGTGTTGTGGCGCCACGTGGTGCGCAACGCCATGCCACCCACCCTGACC
Source organism: Roseomonas alba (assembly GCF_019430885.1). Taxonomy (GTDB): domain Bacteria; phylum Pseudomonadota; class Alphaproteobacteria; order Acetobacterales; family Acetobacteraceae; genus Neoroseomonas; species Neoroseomonas alba. Next base: position 166,311 of record NZ_JAHYBZ010000003.1, read on the forward strand.
ATGGCCGGCGTGCTGTTCGGCGAGTTGCTGGGCGGCGCGGTGGTGACGGAAACGGTGTTCGGTCTCGGCGGGCTGGGCGGCATGACGCAACAGGCGGTGGCGAACCAGGACGTTGCGGTGCTGCAGGCGATTGTCGTGCTGTCCGCAACCGCCTTCGTGACCATCAGCCTGGCGGTCGACCTGGTGATGCCCCTGCTGGACCCGCGACTGTCGCGGGCGGTGAGCGCGGTCTGATGCGAACCATCGTCGTATCAGAGGGCCGCCGCCCCTCCGATTGCCACCGGCGGCAGCAAGTCAGTCATCAGGAAGGTCTCTCGGCCTTCGCCGGCAAGGCCTCTCCAACTCTCCCGCGTCGCAAAGGGACCACCCCATGAGCGGTGCCGCCCTCCCCCTGCGCGCCGCTCGCGCGCTGCGTCTCCCGCCCTTGGGATTGGTGCTCGCCTGGGCCATGGTCGCCCTCGTCATGGCCTGGGCCATCGCGCCCGGCCTGTTCGCCTGGCAGAGCCCGTTGCAGGGCATCTCCGGCAGCCAGCTCGCCGAGCCCAGCGCGCAGCATTGGCTCGGCACCGATGGTCTCGGGCGCGACATGTATGCGCGCGTCGTCTATGGCGCGCGGGAATCGCTGCTCGGCGCGTTCCTCGCCGTCACGGTGGGGCTGACGCTCGGCACGCTGCTTGGGCTGATCGCCGGCGCGCGGGGCGGGCTGGTCGATGCGGCGGTGATGCGGCTGGTGGATACGCTGCTCGCCATCCCGTCGCTGCTGCTGTCGCTGTCGGTGATCATCCTGCTCGGCTTCGGGTCGATCAACGCGGCGATCGCGGTCGGCTTCGTCTCCGTCGCGCATTTCGCGCGGCTGTCGCGCACGGAGGTGCTGCGCGTGCGCCGCGCCGAATATGTCGAAGCCGCCTTCGGGTCCGGTGGACGCTTCCTCGCCGTGCTGTGGCGGCATGTGCTGCCGAACGCGCTGACTTCGGTGCTGGCGCTCGCCGCGCTGCAATTCGGTTCGGCGATCCTGGCGCTGGCGACGCTCGGCTTCCTTGGCTACGGCGCGCCGCCGCCCACGCCCGAATGGGGGCTGCTGATCGCGGAGGGGCGCGACTTCCTCGCCTCCGCCTGGTGGCTCACCTGCGCGCCGGGCGTCGTCGTGGTGCTGGTGGTGCTCTCCGCCGAACGCATCAGCCGCAGCCTGGGGGCCCGCCGGACATGAACATGGACCTCGCCGCGCGCCTTTCGCCCGCGCCTGCCACCAACACCAGCGCGCCGCTGCTGGCGGTGGAAGACCTCGCCATCCGCTATGTCAGCGGCGGCACGTCGCGCCGCGTGGTGGAGGGCGTGTCCTTCACCGTCGCGCCCGGCGAGGTGCTCGCCCTGGTCGGCGAATCCGGCTCTGGCAAGACCACCACGGCGCAGGCGGTTCTGGGCCTGTTGCCGGCCAACGGCGCAATCGAGAGCGGGTCGATCCGCCTCGACGGGACCGACATCGCGCATTGGCCGGAACGCAAGCTCGCCGCGCTGCGCGGCGCGCGCATCAGCCTGATCCCGCAGGACCCCACCACCTCGCTGAACCCGGTGCGCACCATCGGGTCGCAGATCGCCGAGATCCTGCAGATCCATGGCGAGCGCAACCGCGGCCGCATTCGTGCCCGCGTTCTGGAACTGCTGACCCGCGTCGGCCTGGAACCGGCCGAGATGCGCGCGCAGCAGTACCCGCACCAGCTTTCGGGCGGCATGCGCCAGCGCGTGCTGATCGCCATCGCGGTTGCCTTGCGTCCGGGGCTGATCGTCGCCGACGAACCCACCTCGGCACTCGACGTGACCGTGCAGCGGCGCGTGCTGGACCTGCTCGACGATCTCCGCCGGGAATACGGCACCGCGGTGCTGCTGGTGACGCACGATCTCGGCGTCGCGGCCGACCGCGCCGACCGGGTGGTGGTGCTGCGGCAGGGCCGCATCCAGGAAGCCGGCCCGGTGCGCGAGGTGCTCGCCGCGCCGAAGAGCGAGTATGCGCGCCAGCTCCTGGCCGATGCGCCATCGCTCGCCACGCCCCGCGCGCGGCCCATCGCCCCGCCCACCGCCGGCACCATGCTGAAGGTCGCGGGGCTGACCCAGCTCTATCCGATGGCCGGAGAACGCAGCCGCGTCTTCCGCGCCGCCGACGACGTGAATTTCGAGGTGCGCGCCGGCACCACCCATGCGCTCGTTGGTGAATCCGGCTCCGGCAAGACCACCACCGCGCGCTGCATCGCCGGCTTCCTGCGACCCACCTCCGGCACGGTCGAGGTCGGCGGCACCGATGTCGCGCAGCTTTCCGGCGAACAGCTCCGCCAGTTCCGCCGCAAGGTGCAGCTCGTCTTCCAGAACCCCTTCGCCTCGCTCGATCCGCGCCAGACCATCGGCCAGATCGTCGAGGAACCGCTGTGGAACTTCGACGCCGTCAGTCGGATCGAACGCGAGAACCGCGTCCGCGGCATGATCGAACGCGTCGGCCTGCCCGATTCCGTGCTCACCCGCCCGCCCGCCGCCCTGTCGGGCGGCCAACGCCAGCGCGTGGCCATCGCCCGCGCCCTGGTGCTGAAGCCCCGCGTGGTGGTGCTGGATGAGGCCGTCTCGGCGCTGGACGTGACCGTGCAGGCCCGTATCCTGGAACTCCTCGACGAGTTGCAGCGGGAACTGGGCCTCACCTATGTCTTCGTCTCGCACGACCTTGCCGTGGTGCGGCTGATCGCCGACACCGTCTCCGTGATGCGCTCCGGCCAGGTGGTGGAATCCGGGCCGGTCGAGACGGTGTTCCACAACCCGGCCAACGACTACACGCGCGACCTGATCGCGGCCATTCCCGGCAGCGCAGGCGCAGCAGGAAAGGCAGCGCCATGAAGCTCGGCTTCTTCACCCGAGTGCTCGATGAGGGAAGTGCGGCGGAACGCTACCGCTGCGCCCTCGCCCAGATCCGCCACGCCGAGGCGCAGGGCTTCGACAGTGCCTGGGTGGCGCAACACCATTTCCACGAATTCGAGGGCGGGCTGCCCTCCCCCTTCGTGCTGCTGGCCCAGGCCGCGGCGCTGACCTCGCGCATCCGTCTCGCCACCGGCATCGTCACCCTGCCGATGGAAATGCCGATCCGCGTTGCCGAGGACGCGATCGTCCTTGACCTGATTTCGAACGGGCGCCTGGAACTCGGCGTCGGCTCGGGGGGCAATCCGGAAGCCTTCGCCGCCTTCGGCCTGAAGGATGCCGACCGCCGCACCGTCTTCGCCGAAAAGCTCGACGAGCTGCTCGGCGCGCTGCGCGGCGATGCGCTGAAGGGTGGCGACCACGTCTATCCCTCACACCCGGCGCTGCTGGATCGGATGTGGTACGCGACCTTCTCGGTCGATGGGTCGCGCACAGCGGGCAAGCTCGGCATGGGCCTGCTGCTCTCGCGCACCCAGCCGCGCACGAAGGAAGCGCCCGACGCGACGCTCGCCGACATCCAGGACCCGATGGTCGATGCCTATCTCGAGGCACTGCCCAAGGGTGTCGCGCCGCGCATTCTCGCCTCGCGCTCCGTCTTCGCCACCGATCGCCGCGATGACGCCATGCGCTTCGCCGAGATCGGCCTGCAGCGCTACCACAAGCGCCTGGTCTCGCTCGGCCGCGTGCCGGATGCGCCGCGTTCGACCGAGGAAGTCATCCGCCGCCAGGACGTGCATCTTGGCACGGTCGAGGAGGTGATCGCTTCGCTGAAAGCCGACCGCGTCATGGACCGTGCGACGGAGCTCGCGGTGCAGGTGCATTCGATCGACCCGCCGCACCCCTTCGTGCTGCGGTCGATCGAACTGGTGGCGGAAGGCATCGCCCCTGCCTTCGGCTGGAAGCGCGAAGAGGCCGCCGCGGCACGCGCCGCCTGACGACAAGGAACCAAGAATCAATGGACGTCATCGACACGCTGGTCGGCGTCACGCCAGGCTCGCCGCTGGATGCGGTGCGCGACGGACGCAAGATCGCACGCACCCACGCGCAGAAGAGCTACGAGGTGCTGCTGACCCCGGCAGAGCCCGGCGATTTCAGCATCGCCGAACGCTTCGCCGTCGCCGCCTATGTCGCCGGCCTGCATCGCGTCGAGCCGACCGCCGGCTATTACCGCACGGGTCTTCTCGAACATGGCGGCGCGCTCGCCGAGACCGTCGCCAAGGCCATCACCGAGACCGCCGCGGAAGGCCCCAAGGGCAGTTTCCCCGCTGGGCCTCTGAGCACCGAGGACACGCCCGCCCCGGCCTTCGCCCTGTCGCCCGCGGTGGCCGAGGCCCTGGGCCCGAAGCTCCTCGCCGCCTTCGCCCACACCCACTACCTGGTCTTCCACCCGCGCGACGCCGCCCCCGAACGCTTCGCGCCGCTGCAGGACGCCGGCTGGACGCTGGATGCCATCGTCTCGCTGTCGCAGCTCGTCTCCTTCCTCGCCTTCCAGATCCGCGTCATCGCCGGCCTGCGCGTGCTGGCCGCGACGCCCTGAGGAGCCCCGCCATGCCCGACACCATCGAGGCCTCGGCCGTCCCGAACGTCTTCACCCGCGCCATGCTCGGCTGGGTGCCGTTCCTCGAACCGCTCGCCGAAGCCGAGCTCACGCCGCACCACATTGCGGCGCTGATCGACGCCGCCCGCGCCAAGTCGGAGTATTTCCGGCTGCTGGCGCGCGACCCGGATGCGCTCGAACACCGCACGCGCACGGACAAGGACATCTTCTACAATCCGGAAGCGGGCGCGCCGCGCGCGGATCGCGAGCTCGCCGCCGCCGCCGTGTCGCGCTTCAATGGCTGCATCTACTGCGCCTCGGTCCATGCCCGCTTCGCCGCGACCTATGCGAAGCGCGAGGCCGACGTGGACAAGCTGCTCGCCGAAGGCGTGGGAGCGGAGCTCGGGGAACGCTGGAACGCGGTCGTCGCGGCCGCGGTGGCGCTGACCGCCATCCCGATGACCTTCGGGCCGGAGCATGTGCAGCGGCTGCGCGCGACGGGGATGGACGACCTCGCGATCAGCGACATCATTCAGGCGGCGTCCTTCTTCAATTGGGCGAACCGGCTGATGCTGTCGCTCGGCGAGGCCTCGGCCGATCGCGGGCCCAACGTGCCGTCGCGCTGACCTGCGGGACGGCGCTGCGGCGGGAATTGGAGGGGCTCTGCCCCTCCACGCCACTCCGCCAGGTGCTTAGAGCACCTGGACCGCAGGCAGTTGGTGCTTGGGCGGGAGGGCCATGCTTCTCCCCGCGAAGCGCCCTGCGGGCGCAAAAGCGGATTTCGGCAGCATTCTGCGGGTGTTGCACGGCGCCAAGTGGAGGCTTGCAAAGGCGCTTCGGCCTTTGCTGGGGTGGTTCGGAGGGGCAAAGCCCTTCCAATTCCGCCACGGAAGCAGGCCAGTAGCCAGGATCGCCTTTCCGCCTTCACCGAGCCTGGCGGCATTGCCGCCGAGGTGAGGAAGAGGAGCGAGGCGCCCTCTCCAACCCCGCCAGCACCATTCAGCGCGGCGGAACTTCCGAGAAGAACACCTGCGTCGGGATGCCGCGCCCTCGGTCGTAGCTGCCGACCCAGATATCGTACTGCCCCGACATCGGCTGGCGGAACACCATGCCGGGATCGGTGCCCTGGAAGTCGTCATTACAGACCCACTGCCCGTTCGGCAGGTTCACCACCAGCGTCACGTCGTAGCGCGACCGCGCCCCGATATAGAGCGGCAACCCACCGCCCGCCTGGTAGTTCAGCCGCACATCCGGCGCCTGGGCGATCGATCCCACGCAGCCTGCGCCGCCGATGCGCTCGGCGGGGATGGTACCACCCGCGGTGACGTTCACCACGAAGGGGTCGGGCGCGAAGTTGAAGCGCAGATTCGCCGTCCCGAAGGAGGGCGGCATGCTGTAATTCTGCGCGGCGAGCCCGCCTGCGCCCAACGCCAGGATCACGGCCGCGCCGGCCAGCGCCCGTCTCGAAAACATAGTCCATCCTCCATATTGTAGGCGCCGGATGATCGCGGGCCGGAAGGCGCCCTGCAAGCCAGGATTGCGTTGCAGGGTCATGCCACGGCCTGGCCGTGCGTCAGGGCGTGACCTGCGGCACAAGCTGCGGGCGCGGGCCGTCCTCCAGCCTGTGGGTCGCGAGGATCGCCTCCCGCACCCGCGCACGCACCACCTTGCCCTGGGCGTTGCGCGGCAGTTCGGCGAGCGCCAGCCAGGCGCGCGGATGCTTGGGCCGGGCAAGGGCTGCGATGCGCCCCTGCGCATCCGCCTGCCAATCCGCCGGCGGGTTCTCGGCAACGGCGACGATCACCTCGCCCCAATAGTCCGAGGGCAGGCCCACCACGCAGACCGCGCGGCCGCCGGCGGCGCCGTCGAGGGCCGATTCGATCTCGCCCGGATGGATGCGATAGCCGCCGGACTTCATGACATCCGCCGCACGGCCCGACAGGTGCAACCGCCCGCGCGCATCCACCGCGCCGAGATCGCCGGTGCGATGCCAGGCGCCGGCCGGGCGAGCCACGAAGCCGCCCGCGCTGATCGTGCCGCTGTTCATGTGCCGGCCGCGCAGCCAGATCTCGCCGGCCTCGCCTGGTGGCGTCGCGGCGCCGGCCTCGTCGCGGATGGCGATCTCCACCCCCGGTGCGGGCCAGCCCAGGCAGGCGCCGAAGCCCTGGTCGGGCTGCGTCATCACCTCCGCGACCTCGGGCGCTTCCAATACGGTGATGGGGTTGAAGCACTCGCTCATGCCGTAGGTGACGCGCACCACCGGGCCGAAGGCCTCGGCGGCGCGCTCCCACAGGGCGCGGCTGAGCGTCGAGGTGCCGGTGAAGATGCAGCGCACGCCGTCGAAGCGCCGCCCGGGAAACAGCGACAGGATCTTCGCGAGCACTGTCGGCGGGGCGAAGACCGCGGACGGGCCGGCGGCGAGGATCGGCTCCACGGCCTCGGCCTTCACGCCGTCCTGCAGCACGACCTCCGCGCCCTGTTCCAGCCAGGCTGCGGTGATCAGCGAGGCGCCGTGCACATAGGGCGTCATCAGCAGCACGCGGTCGCCCGCACCGGGCGTGAAGGGCAGCACCGCGCGCTGGAGCAGATGCGCGATCCAGCGTCCGCCATGGGTATGGACGATCGCCTTCGGCTTGCCCGTGGTGCCCGAGGTGAAGATCAGCCGGCCCCAGGCCCCCGCAGGCACCGGCGGCAGCGCGGTCGGGTTCGGGTCGGGCGCGATGGCTTCGATCGGCCAGACCTCGAAGCCGAGGGCCTCGAGCCGCGCCTGCTGCGTCGCGGGGGCCAGGATGCGGCGGAAGCCGGTGAGTTCCGCGAACCAGTGGATCTCGGTATCCGTCGAATGCGCGTTGACCGGCACCTCGGCGGCGCCGGCGATGGTCACGCCATAGCTGACCCAGGGCGCCTCGACGCCATTGGGCACCAGCGTCGCGACCGGCGCACCGGGGGCGACAGCCGCCGCACGCAGCCGATGCGCCAGCGCATGCGCACGGGCGGCGAGCGTCGTGAAGTCCATGCACGCCACACCATCGGTGACGGCAATGCGGCTGCCGAAGCGCGCCGCGAGTGTGAGCAGGTCGTTCGACCAGGCGATTCCATCCCTCATGGTGGCGAGGTTCGGCGGGGTCGTGCATCCCGTCAAACCCAGGCTTGATTGCAACACCCAATTCGGGCCGGATGCGGAACAAGATAGAAGGAAACGTACATGGAACCGCTTGATTCGCCCTTGCTGCCCGAGGGCATCCGGTCCCGAATCGTGCCCGGCGTGAACGGCCTTGCGATGCATGTGCTCGAGGCCGGCGAGACTGGGCGGCCCGCCCTGCTGTTGCTGCACGGGTTCCCGGAGCTCGCCTTCTCCTGGCGGCACGTGATGCTGCCTCTGGCCGAGGCGGGCTTCCACGTCATCGCGCCGGACCAGCGCGGCTATGGTCGCACCACCGGCTGGGATACGGCCTATGATGCCGATCTGCGGCCCTTCGCCCTGCTGAACCTGATTCGCGACCAGTTGGCGCTGCTCGACACGTTGAGGATCGCGCAGGTCCATGCGGTGATCGGGCATGATTTCGGATCGCCCGTCGCGGCCCATTGCGCGCTGGTGCGCCCCGATGTCTTCCGCCGCGTCGCGCTGATGAGCGCGCCCTTCGCCGGCCCGCCCGCAATCGGCGCTGCGCTGCGCGCACCGGTGCGCGACATCGCGGTCGACCTCGCCGCCCTGCCGAGGCCGCGCAAGCACTACCACTGGTACTACGCGACCCGCCCCGCCAATGGCGACCTGATCGCCGCGCCACAGGGGCTGCACGCCTTCTTCCGCGCCTACTACCATCACAAATCCGGCGACTGGCCCGGCAACGACGTCTTCCCGCTGAAGGGCTGGACGGCGGAGGAACTGGCGAAGCTGCCGACCTACTACGTGATGGACCTGGCCGAAACCATGCCGCAGACCGTCGCGCACGAAATGCCGCCGGACGCGCAGATCGCTGCCTGCACCTGGATGACGGAGGGGGAGATGGCGATCTACGCGCGGGAATACGCCCGCACCGGGTTCCAGGGCGGGCTGAACTGGTACCGCACGCGCTTCACCGGCACGAACATGGAACTGGAAGCCTTCGCCGGCGCCCGCATCGCCGTGCCCGCGACCTTCATTGGCGGCACGCGCGACTGGGGCGTGCAGCAGTCGCCAGGCGCGCTGCTCGCCATGGAGACCAGCGCCTGCGCGGACTGGCGCGGCACGCATCTCGTGCCGGGGGCGGGGCATTGGGTGCAGCAGGAAAGGCCGGAGGATACGGTCGCGGCGCTGCTTGAATTCCTGCGATAGCGGAGCGTGACCCCCGCCCATGGGCGCTCGGATAGGGCGGATGGCGCCAGGGAGAGGCGCTCTGCCCCTCTCCAAACCTCACCCCGCCAAAGGCCGAAAGGCCTTTGGAAACCGATACCTGGTGCCGGGCGCAGCGTTCAATGCGAGATGCCGAAGCGCACATGGCGCAGGGACGCCGGTCAGCCTCCTCGCACCGGGCGCTATTCGCGCCGGAGCACCCCGTCGACCAGGCGGTCGGCCCAGGGGGTGCTGCGGAACTCGGCGCGAAGCGCATCCTCGGAATAGTCTTCGGAAACCCAGTCGAGGAAAGGCTTCGGCCCGTGCGCCTTCCGATAGGCGGCATAGGCATGGAAAAACGCATCGAGGATTCCGGTGCGCGCCGCCGCGACATGACCATAGCGCAGCGATAGCTGGCGCAGCGCGTCCTCGACGGGATGTCCCTGCACCAACAGCCAAATCCCCGCCGCGAGCCCAGTGCGATCCGCGCCGGACTTGCAGTGGATCAGCGCCGGTTCCTGCATGCGCGCATAGAGGCCCGCCAACCGCAGCACGCGATCCTTGTGCGGTGCCCCGCGGCTCTCCAGCGGCGCGTCGATGTGCTCGAGGCCCAGATCCGCCGCCGCCTCCCGCCCCAGCGCATCCGACCCGCAGGTTTCGCGATGGCCGCGCAGGTTGATGACCGTGCGGATGCCATATCGCCGCGTCGCCTGTTCGAGTTGCCAGGGCGTCGGGTGGTTGGAACGGTACAGCCGCCCGCTCTCCACCACGCCCCAGTTGCGCCAGCCAAGGCGCAGCAGGGCATGGTCCACGAAGAGCGAATTGAGCCAGGCGGCCCGGCGGGCGCCCGGCGCGGTGAGGTCGGGGGCGGACATGTGCGGCGCGTTATGCCCGCTCGGGCAGGAGGGAGAAAGGGCCGAGGACTCCCGGACCGCATGCCCCGCCCCTTCGAAACGCCAGAATCGCACACCCATCGCGATGGATGGCGAAGGGCTTCACCGACCGCCACACCTCTCCCTGCCAAATGCCGGAAGTCCCCCGGAACGCTGAACCTGGCGGATCCGCGCCAGATGACATCGAAGCTCCAGCCCGCTGCCTGCGCACGGGACGCATGACAGGGACGTGGCGCTTCAGCCCCGCCCGGCGCCCCTTGCCGGCCTTCCAAGGTGCACGGCGCCTTGGCGGGACGAGGCTTGGAGAAGGGGCGGCGCCCCTCTCCAACTCGCCGGAAGCCGGCCTCGACGCGCTTATTCCACCCGCGCGCCGGACACCCGCACTGCTTCCTGCCACATCGGCTTCTCGCGGTCGGCGCGGGCGGCCATCTCGTCCGGCGAGCTCCACACCGCCTGTGCGCCGACGCGCAGGAAGCGGTCCTTCACTGACTGCTCGCTGGCAACACGTCGCAGCGCGCCGCTGACCTTGTCGATGATCGGCCGCGGCGTGCCGGTCGGGAAGACGAAGCCCTGCCAGGAGGAGACGACGAAATTCGGCACCCCGGCCTCGGCCATGGTCGGGATGTCCGGCATGGTCGGCCAGCGTTCCGCCGAGGTCACCGCGAAGGCCCGCATCCGGCCTTCCTGGATCACCGGGACGTAGGAGGCGAGGTTGTCCAGCGCGAAGTCGAGGTCGCCCGACAGCATCGCCGGGATGGTCTGCGCCGCGCCCCGGAAGGGCACATGGGTCCCCTCAATGCCGGTGCGCGCGCAGAACAGCGCGCCCGACAGGTGCGGCGTCGTGCCTACCCCCGGGGAGCCGTAGGAGATGCCGCCATTCTTCGCCTTGGCCCAGGCGATGAAGGCCTGGAGGTTCTGGGCCGGATTGTGCTGGCTGGCGACGACCGCGACGTTCGGCAGGTCCCAGGCCACGCCGACCGGCATCAGGTCCTTGGCCGGGTCGTAGGGCAGGCGGGCATAGAGGTAGGGGTTGATCGCCAGGTGCCCGACCGAGGCGATGCCCATGGTGTAGCCGTCCGGCGTCGCCTTGGCGGTGGCGTCGATGCCGATGTTGCCGCCGGCGCCGGCGCGGTTCTCGACCACGAAGGTCTGGCCGAGGATGGGCTGCAGAAGCTCCGCATACAAACGCACCAGGACGTCTGTCGACCCGCCCGGCGGCCAGGGCACGATGATGCGGACAGGCTTGCTCGGCCAGTCGCCCTGTGCGTGGACCGCGGGCGCGGCGAGGAGGCCGCCGGCAGCGGCAAGAAGGGTACGTCGGGCAATCATTGGATTCGGTTTCTCCCGTTGGACGTGGTTGTCCTTGGCAATATCGCGCCGACGCACTCAAGACCAGATGAAGAACCGTTCGGCGGCAGCCCCGAAAAGGGCCGCACGCCCTTTGGGCAAGCCTTATCGCCGGTCCCGCTTCGCCTGCGCATTCTTCACGAATTGCGACACGCGCCCGATCTCGCGCGGATCCGTCCGCACCGTCCGCTTGCGTGACGGCTTGGCGAGCATGCCCGCATCCGCCGTGTCGCCCCCGGCCGGATGCGACGATCCCGCCGCGCGCTTGCGGGCGAGCGCGCCACGCAGCGCCTCGGCATGCCAGGCGCGGCGGGCCTCGCCATGCAGCATGTCCAGCCGATGGTTCACCCGCTTCAGCGCCGCAGCGAAGACCTGCTTGCGGCGGGTCAGTGCGGCGTCGTTGCCGGCTGCGGCGCGCGGCTCGCCCTTGCCGCGGCGGGCGCGGCGATTGGCGTGGACCATGCCGCGCAAGCGGTCGCGCTGCTCGCGTAGCGTCCGCGCCAGGGCGAGCACCTCCTCGGCCGGCAATGCGCCGAGCGCGGGGTAATGGCTGGGCGCGACGATCGCGTGGTCATCGCCGAGAAGGCGACGTTCGGCAACCAGGCTGTTGGCCATGGGGGCGTCCTCTTCCGCTGTTGTTCCGCCATAGCTGGGCTGCGGCGAGGTGGCGCGCAACCGCGTCACGCGAGGATGGGACGCACCGCGCGACGGCGACACGCACGGCCGGTCAGACCCTGCCGCGCAGCACCGAGGATAGCGTCACCAGCATCGAGGCCGTGGCCCCCCATATGTAGTGGCGCTCATGCGGCCAGACCCAGAATTCGCGCATGCGGCCGCGGAACTCCTGCTGGCGCCGCTCGGGCGCCGCGGGGTCCAGCAGGCAGGACAGCGGGTATTCGAAGGCTTCCTCGACCTCGGCCGGATCGCTGTGCAGCGTGAAGGGCGGGCGCAGCAGGCTGACCACCGGCGTCACCACGAATCCCGTACCGGTCAGCAGCGGTGGCAGCCGGCCCAGCACCTCGGGCAGGGCGGGATCGAGGCCGACTTCCTCGGACGCCTCGCGCAGCGCGGTCTGTTCCGGCGTCTCGCCGGCCTCGGTGCGGCCGCCGGGGAAGGACACCTGGCCGGCATGGGAACTCAACTTCGCCGAGCGCAACGTCAGCAGCACCGTCGGATCGTCCCGCAGCACCAGCGGCACCAGCACGGCCGCGGGGACCAGCCGGCCGCCGCTGCGCGCGGCGCGTTCGAGATCGTCCTCGGGCGAGGGGCGATCGCGGGGAATGGCATCGGGGTCGGCGAGGCGCGCGCGCAGCGCCACGGGATCCAGGCGCAGCGCCGTGGAGCTCATTCAGTCGGCTGCCATGTCGAGGTCGGGCACATCGTCGATCGGAAAGAAGATGCCTTCGCTCCAGACGCCGAGCACCTGCCGGCCATCCACCTCCTCCGCCTGGGCCAGGGCGACGAGTTCGTAGAACACCGCACGGCTGATGCGGGCCTCGAGGCCAGGGCGGACGGTGATGTAGGGGCGCGGCTCCCGCGTCACCGGGCACAGCGCCACGCGGATCGGATGCGCCGGGTCGGCCGTGACCATCTCGTCGAGATTGGTGCGGAAGGTCAGGCATTGGCGCGGGGCGCCGCCGCCGCAATCGCAGTCGCGCCAGAACAGCTCGACCGCGACGAAGGGGGCGTCCTCCACCTCGATGCGGCCGCGCTCGACCGGCGTCTCCAGCCAATAGGCGCCGTCCTCGCCCCGCTTCAGGATCGAGGCGAACAGGCAGACCAACGGCTTCCGCTGGATCGCGCTGCCCCTGTAGTACCAGGTGCCGTCGCGGCCGATGCGGATGGCGTAGTTGCCGCATTCGGTCTTGGCACGGGCCAGGACCGTTCCGGGAGCGGGCACGCAGGCAGTGCCCGGCGGCCTCGCGCCGCTCATGTTTTCCATGCCGTGGACGGTCATTGCATTTCGTCGCCCTTGCACTCAGCGTGGCCGATGCGAGCTAATTCCATCAGGGGTGGCTTCGGCCGCGCGCCTCCGCCTCTGTCATATAGGGAGCCCAGCCTGCATGAGTGAAGTGGCCGAGACGACACAGGACCCCGCTGTTCTGGTCGCGGAAGTGGAGGCGCTCGGCGCCCGCCTGGCCCGCGTGCGGGAAGCGGTAGGCCGCGTCATCTTCGGGCAGGAGACGGTGATCGAGCGCGTGTTGATCACCCTGCTGTCCGGCGGGCACGTCCTGCTGGTGGGCGTGCCGGGACTCGGCAAGACCAAGCTGGTGGACACACTCGGCACCGTGCTCGGCCTCGATGCGCGGCGCGTGCAGTTCACCCCCGACCTGATGCCCGCCGACATCCTGGGGTCCGAGGTGCTGGAGGAGGACGCCCATGGCCACCGCGCCTTCCGCTTCATCCGGGGCCCGATCTTCTGCCAGCTGCTGATGGCGGACGAGATCAACCGCGCTTCCCCCCGCACGCAATCGGCGCTGCTCCAGGCAATGCAGGAACACCGCGTCGCCATCGGCGGCGAGATCCACGCCCTGCCGGCGCCCTTCCACGTCCTCGCCACCCAGAATCCTATCGAGCAGGAAGGCACCTACCCCCTTCCCGAGGCACAGCTCGACCGCTTCCTGCTGGAAATCGAAGTCGGCTACCCCGATGAGGCCGCTGAGCGCGCCATGCTGCTGGCAACGACCGGCGCCAAGGACGCGAAGCCGGTGCAGGCCATGACGGGCCAGGAGCTGATCGCCGCCCAGGCGCTGATCCGCCGCATCCCGGTGGGCGAGCAGGTGCTCGACGCCATCCTGAAGCTGGTGCGCGGCGCCCGCCCCGAAACCAGCACGCTGGACGCGGTCAGCAAGCACTTGGCCTGGGGGCCGGGACCACGCGCGGCCCAGGCGCTGATGCTCGCGACCCGCGCCCGCGCGCTGCTGGACGGGCGCCTCGCCCCCAGCGTGGACGACGTGATCGCGCTGGCCGAACCAGTCCTCCGCCACCGCATGGCCCTGACCTTCGCCGCCCGCGCGGACGGCGTGCGGCTGAGCGAGGTGATCGATGCGCTGAAGGACAGCCTGGGGTGACTGCGACGGTGGTTCGGTCGGCATTGGAGAGGGGCCCGGCCTCTCTCAGGACACACGGAGCAAGCATCGCCGCCGGTGGCCCACATGCGCCTGCTGTTGCGATTGGAGGGGCTCTGCCCCTCCAAACCGCCCCGTCAAGTGCTTGGAGCATTTGGAACGCAATCTTTTGGCGCATCGCACGACAGGCACGCCAGGCCCGCGCTTCGCGCTTCGAGCGCAATGGTGGGCCTCGGCACTGTTCCGGCCATGGCGCACAGTGCCAGGTCGAGGTTTCCAAAGGCCTTTCGGCCTTTGGTGGGGAGAGCCCGAGAGGGGCAAAGCCCCTCTCGGTCCGACCGCGCAGGCACCGGGGGAATCTTCGGCGTATGGGAATGGGGAAAGGCGTGACCCTCCCCGGTGACGACCAGTGACAACCGTCCCCGTCCCCTGGGCCGAGGCCCTCGGCGCCACGCTCCCGCCGCTCGTCGTGCAGGCCGAGCGCGTGGCGGCGACCGTCATGCAGGGTGTGCACGGACGTCGGCGGCCCGGGCAGGGCGATGCCTTCTGGCAATTCCGGCCGTACTTGCCGGGCGATGCGGCGTCGCGCGTCGACTGGCGGCAATCGGCCAAGTCCGACCGGCTCTTCGTGCGGGAGACGGAGTGGGAAGCGGCGCAGACCGTGGCGCTGTGGTGCCAGGGCGGGCCAGGGATGGACTGGCGCAGCGACCGGATGCTGCCGACCAAGCGGACACGGGCGGAACTGCTGCTACTGGCGCTGGCCTCCCTACTGTTCCGCGGCGGGGAGCGGGTGCGGCTGTTCGGGCTGCCTCGGGCCTTTTCAGGGCGCGGGGCCATGTCGGTGCTGGCCCAATCCCTGCCGCGCCAGGCGGAGGCGGCAGCGGACTCCCGGATTCCGCGCCATTCCCGCGCCGTGCTGATCGGCGACTTCCTGGCGCCGCTCGAGGAGACACGCCGCGCGGTGGCACAACTGGCAACGGCGACCGTGCAGGGCCATCTGCTGCAGGTGCTCGATCCTGCCGAAGAAACCTTGCCCTTCACCGGCCGCATCCGCTTCCGTGGCCTGGGTGCCGCCGAGGAAGCCCTGGTGCCCCGCGTCGAAGGTGTGCGGGCGCTGTATGAGGACCGGCTCGCCCGGCACCGCGAGGGGCTGGCGGCGCTGGCGGCGGCGTCGGGATGGTCCTTCGCGACGCATCGGACGGATCAGCCGCCGGAATCGGCGCTACTCGCGCTGCATCAGCGCCTGGCGCCCGGGTGATGTGGCAGGTCGGTCCCCTCGCCTTCGCGGCGCCGTGGCTGCTGCTGGCGCTGCCGGCTCTACCGGTCCTGTGGTGGCTGCTGCGCGTCAGCCCGCCGGCGGCCAAGGTGCAGGACTTCCCGGCCATCCGCCTGCTGCGCGACCTGCCGCCGACCGAGGAGACCCCACACCGTACGCCCTGGTGGCTGCTGCTGCTCCGCATGGTCGCGGCGGCACTCGTCATCATCGGCTTGGCGCGACCGGTGTGGCAGCCGGTGGGCGCGGGCGGCGGATCGGGGCCGCTGCTGGTGGTGCTCGACAATGGCTGGGCGGCGGCGCCGGACTGGCCGGCGCGGGTGGCGTCCGCCGCGGCGGCGCTGGAAGCCGCTGGGCGAGAAAGCCGGCGCGTCGCGCTGCTGCCGACCGCTCCGCCCGAAACCGGTGATCCGATCAGCGTGACCGCCCTGATGCCGGCGCAGGAGGCCGCAGCGCGGCTGGCGGCCCTGCGCCCGCATGGCTGGCCGGTGGACCGCGCTGCCGCGCTCGCGGCGGTCGCCGCCTTCCGCCGTACCAATCCGGGGCCGCTCGCGACGCTCTATGTCGCGGACGGCGTCGAACAGACGCCAGCCGGCGATGCCTTCACCCCGCTGGCCGAGGCGCTGTCCGCCGCCGGCCCGCTGACCCTCGCCCGGGCCGAGGCCCGCCCCGCGCGGGTGCTGCCCCCGCCCCGCGCCGAGGCCGACCGGCTGATGGTGCGCGTGCTGCAAACCCCGATCGGAGCCGCGAGCGAGGCGACCGTCCTCGCCCGCACCGGGGATGGGCGTGCCCTCGCCTCGGCCACCATGACCATCCCGGCCGGGGCAGGGAGCGCCGAGGCCGCGCTCGACCTGCCGATCGAAATCCGCAACCAGGTCGTGCGCCTGGATCTGGAACCCGAGGCAGGCGCCGCCGGCACGGTGCTGCTGGATGAGCGTTTCCGCCGCCGCCCGGTGGGGCTGGCCGGGGCGACCGATACTTCGGCCGATGCGCCGCTGACCGGGGACCTGTTCTACCTGGAACGCGCGCTCGGCCCCTATGCCGAGGTGCGGCGCGGGTCGGTGGAGCAACTGCTCTCGCGCCAGCTCGCCGTGCTGATCCTGGCAGATCGCGAGGTGCCGGAGGGCCGGGAGCGCGAGGCCCTGACCCGCTGGGTCGAACAGGGCGGCATGCTGATCCGTTTCGCCGGGCCGCGCATGGCCGAGCGGCCCGACCCGCTGCTGCCGGTGGCGCTGCGGGCAGGAGAACGGCAACTTGGCGGCGCCCTGTCCTGGGACCGGCCGCAGACCCTGGCTCCCTTCCCCGAGGGCTCGCCCTTCGCCGGGCTGGTGCCGCCGGCCGAGGTCACGGTGGAGCGCCAGGTGCTGGCGGAACCCTCGGCGCGGCTGACCGAGCGCTCCTGGGCGCGGCTCGCGGATGGGACGCCGCTGGTGACAGCCGAAGCGCGCGGCCAGGGGCGGATCGTGCTGTTCCACGTCACCGCCAATGCGGAGTGGTCGAACCTCCCGCTGTCCGGCCTGTTCGTGGACATGCTGCGGCGGCTGGTCGCCCTGTCCGCCGGCGTGCAGGGGAATGAGGGCGAGGCCCCGCTGGCGCCGCTGGAAATCCTCGATGGGTTTGGGCGGCTCGGCGCCGCGCCGCCGGCAGCGGCCCCCATCCCGGCCAACCAGGTGGAGGAGACGGCGGCCTCCCCGCGCCATCCGCCGGGCTGGTATGGCTCGCCCGGCCAGGCCGAGGATGCGGCCTGGCGGCGCGCCCTGAACCTGACCGCGCATCTGCCGGCGCCGCGCCCGATCGCCGCCGCGCCGACCAATGCGCGGATCGAGACCATCGGCGGCGTGCCAACGGAGCGCGATCTCGGACCCTGGCTGCTGGCGGTGGCGCTGCTGCTGCTGGCGCTCGACCTGCTGGTGTCGCTCGGGCAGCGCGGGATGATCGGGCGGCAATGGTCGCGCGGAGCACGTGCCGCGGCGGTCGCGACACTACTGTTGTCCAGCGCCCCGGCGCGGGCCGAGGATGCGGAAGCCGCGGCGAATGCCACGCGGCTCGCCTATGTCGTCACGGGTGATTCGGCGGTGGACGAGACCTCCCGCCTGGGGCTCGTCGGCCTGTCGGACTTCATGAACCGGCGGACGGCGGCCGCACTGGCCGACCCGCAGGCGGTAGTGCCAGGGCGCGACGACCTGTCCTTCTATCCGTTGATCTACTGGCCCGTCCTACCGGACGCGGCGCAGCCGGATGCGGCGGCGGTCTCGGCCCTCAACACCTTCATGCGCAATGGCGGGATCATCCTGTTCGACACGCGGGACGAGGGCTCCGGCGACGGGATGAACCCCGGCGCGCGGGCGGCGCTGCGGCGGGTGACACGGGATCTCGCCATCCCGCCCCTCGCCCCGGTCGCCGAGGACCATGTCCTGAAGCGCGCCTTCTACCTGCTGCCGGAACTGCCCGGGCGCTATGCCGGCGGCCAAGTCTGGGCGGCACGCGACCAGGACCGCGCCAATGACAGCGTGTCCCCGGTCGTCATCGGCGGGCATGACTGGGCGGCGGCCTGGGCGCTGGATGCCCGCGGGCAGAACCCCTACGCCACCATCCCCGGCGGGGCACGGCAACGCGTGCTGGCGTATCGCTTCGGGACAAACCTCGTGATGTACGCGCTGACCGGGAACTACAAAGGCGACCAGGTGCACGTGCCGGCGATCCTGGAAAGGCTGGGGAATTGACCTGCGTGACGCGGAACCGGGCGGGGCGCCGCCCCTCCCGGACCCTCCCCGCCAAAGGCCGAAAGGCCTTTGGAAACCTTGATCTGGCGCTGGGCGCCGCTGGCCGCAGCGCGCCGAAACCCGCCTTCGCGCACGAAGCGCGCTGGGCCGGCTTGGCATGCCTGTCGTGCCATGCGCCAGAAGGTTGCGGTCCAGGGGCTCCAAGCCCCTGGCGGGGTGGTTCGGAGGGGCAGAGCCCCTCCGATAACGACAGTGGCCGCGGCCGCGGGCTCGCCGCATGAACCAGACCATCGCCGGCATCGACTTCGCCCCTGTCCTGCCGCTCTGGCTGATCGGCATCGCCGCGGTGATCGCCATCCTGGCCATCGCGCCCGCCGCCTGGCGCAATGCACGCGGTTTCATCTGGCGCGGCGTGACCTTCGCGTTGATCCTGCTGGCGCTCGCGAACCCTCGGCTGGTCGAGGAATCGCGCGAGACCCGCCCCGACATCGCCCTGCTGGTCGTGGACCAGAGCGATTCCGCCCGCATCGGCACCCGCGCCGCGCAGATCGAGGCGGCGCGGCGGGAGATCGAATCCCGCGCGAGCCATCTGCCCGACCTCGAACTGCGCACCATCGAGGTGCCGGAGCAGGGCAACCAGGGCACGCGGCTGTTCACCGCCATGGAACGGGCGCTCGCCGAGATCCCGCGCGCGCGGCTGGCAGGCGTGATCGCGCTGACCGATGGGCAGGTGCACGACATACCGGCGACCTCACCGATCGACGCGCCCTTCCACGCGCTGATGCCCGGCCAGGCCGGGGAGACCGACCGCCGGCTGCGCGTCATCGAGGCGCCCGGCTTCGGCATCGTCGGGCGCGAGGTCGAGATCCGCGTCGCGGTGGACGACCTGGGCGTGGCGAACCCGACCGGCGCGGCTCGGCTGACCATCCGCCGGGACGGCGAGACGCCGCGCAGCGAGTCCGTGCCCATCGGCCGCGACCATCGCATCACCGTGCCGATCCAGCGCGGCGGGCCGACCGTGGTCGAGATCGAAGCGGCGGCCCGGCCCGGCGAGGTCTCGACGCTGAACAACCGCCAGGTGGTGACCATCAACGGCGTGCGCGACCGGCTGCGCGTGCTGCTGGTCAGCGGCGAACCCCATCCGGGTGAGCGCACCTGGCGTCGGCTGCTCAAGGCCGATCCGAACGTCGATCTGGTGCACTTCACCATTCTCCGCCCGCCGGAGAAGGACGACCTGACGCCGCTGAACGAGCTGGCGCTGATCGCCTTCCCGGTGCGCGAGCTGTTCCAGGTGAAGCTGCGGGAATTCGACCTGATCGTCTTCGACCGATTCAGCAACCGCGGCATCCTGCCGGCGGCCTATCTGCGCAACATCGCCGACTATGTCCGCGGCGGCGGGGCGCTGCTGATGTCCACCGGGCCCGAGTTCAGCGGGCCGACCTCATTGGCGCTGACGCCTCTGGGCGGCGTGCTGCCGGCGCGGCCCACCGGGCGGCAGAACATCGTGGCCGAAGGGGCATTCCGGCCCCGCGTTTCCTCGCTGGGCTTCCGCCATCCGGTCACCGAGGACCTGCCCGGCGCCAATGCCGACAATGCCGAGGCGAGCTGGGGCCATTGGTACCGGTCCCTGCGCGCTGACCAACGCAGCGGCAGCACCGTGATGGAAGGCTCGGACGGGACGCCGCTGCTGGTGCTGGACCGGGTCGGCGAGGGCCGCGTCGCCCTGCTGCTGTCCGATCACATCTGGCTGTGGTCGCGCGGCCATGACGGCGGCGGCCCGCAGCAGGAACTGCTGCGCCGCATCGCCCATTGGCTGATGCGCGAGACGGAGCTCGAGGAGGAGGATCTGACGGCGCGGATCGAGAATGGCCGCCTGACCGTCACCCGCCGCAGCCTGACCGAAGGCCCGCCGCCCGAGATCACCGTCACCGCGCCCGATGGCCGCGTCACCCGCGCCGCGCCGGAACCGGCCGGCGGCGGTCGCGCCGTGCTGACCATGCCGGCCACCCAGCCCGGCGTGTGGAATGCGACGGATGGGCGACGGACGGCCTTCGCGGCCTCGGCCGCCACCAATCCGCTGGAGGTCGCCGATCTGCGGGCCGATCCGGCGAAACTCCATCCCCTGCTGACCGGAACGGGCGGCGTGGCCCGCTACCTCGGCGACGGCGCGACACCGGTCGTGCCCGATCTGCGTCGCGTCGCCCCGGGGCGCGACGTGGCCGGGGCGGGGTGGATCGGCCTGCGCCGCAACGGCGACCATACCGTGACGGGGATCAGCGCCCTGCCGCTGCTGCCAGCCTGGCTGGCGCTCGCGCTGGTGCTGGGGGCGGCAGTGATGGCTTGGCGGCGAGAGGGGCATTGAAGGCCCATTTGGACATGCACCATCCGGCGCATGTCCAAATCCGCTGCCCCACCGCGCGCCCGCCCTTATCCTGGATACTGACATGGGCACCCGGCGGGGGCGCCCTTCCAGGCAAGTCCCGATCCTGCGGCGCCATGCAGCGCGCGGCGGGTTGACGGGCAGCGGGGACAAGGCCGCCTCGCGGCCTCCCCCGAAGCGTCAGGTGGCGGTGATCCCGACCTTGCGGATGATCTCCTCGTACTTCGCCATTTCCCGCTGGATGAAGTCGCGGAACTGCGCGGGCGTGCTGCCGACCGGCTCGTTGCCGAGCTCGGCGAAGCGCGTGCGGATGGCGGCCGTGGCCAGCACCTCGGCGACCGCGGCCTGCATCTGGCGCATCATCGGCTCCGGCGTGCCGGCCGGGGCGAAGATGCCGTTCCAGTCATAGCTCTCGACCGTCGGATAGCCGGATTCGGCAAGGGTCGGCAGGTCGGGGAAGGCCGCGGCGCGCGTGCTGCCCGTGGTCGCCAGCGCCTTCAGCCGCCCTTCGCGGATATGCGGCATCGAGGAGGGGATGAAAGCGAAGCTGCTGAAGACATGGCCCGCCATCAGGTCGACCATGGCCGGCCCGCCGCCGCGATAGGGCACGTGGATCATCTGCAGCCCCGCGGCAGCCATGAAGATCTCCATGCCGAGATGCTGCGCGGACCCGTTGCCCGAGGAGGCATAGGAGAGCTCGCCCGGCCGCGCCTTCACATAGGCGACGTAGTCGGCGACCGAATTCACCGGCGCCGAGGGATGGACCGCCAGCGCATTGCCCGAACGGCTGACCTGAGTGACCGGTACCAGGTCCTCGAGCACCTTGTAGGGCATCGCGCGGCCGAGGGCCGGGTTCACGGCATAGGTGGTGATGTCGAACAGGAAGGTGTGCCCGTCGGGCGGCTGCTGCGCGACGAAGCCGCCGGCGATCAGCCCGGAGCCGCCGGCGCGGCTTTCGACCACCACGTTCTGGCCGAGGCGCTCGGAGATGCCCGGCGCGATCAGCCGCGCCGTCACATCCGCCCCGCCACCGGGCGAGGTGCTGATGATCAGACGGATCGGGCGGGTGAACAGCGAGGTCTCGGCACGCGCGGTACCGGCAAGGCCGAAGCCCATCATCGAGGCGAGGAACTGCTGACGCGTCAGGATCATCTTGCTCTCCTTGATTGGCTGGCTGGTTCCTCCCCGGGAGTGCCTCTTCCCCCCATTCGTCGCAGGTGCTGGAGGCGTGGGGGCCGTCAGTCGGGCGGGCCGGCCGCCGCGACATGCATGGCGCGGGCGAGCACGGTGCAGCCCATGGCGAAGTCGCTTTCCAGCAGCGTCTCGCGCGGATTGTGGCTGCCGCAGGGGTTGCGGGTGAGCAGCATCGCCGAGGGGATGCCGCTGAGCGCGAAGATGCCGGCGTCGTGCCCTGCGGTGGGCAGGCGCATCACCGGCAGGCCCGATGCCTCCATCTGCCGTTCCAGCAGGCTTGTGACGCCGGGATCGAGCGCCACCGGATCGGCGGTGACGCGGGGCCCCATCTCGAAGCGCACGCCGCGCGTCGCGGCGATGCGCGCGATCATCGCGTCGAGGCGTTCGGCGCCGAGGCGCAGCGTGGCCTCGCTGGTGCTGCCGACATTGAGGCTGAAGCTGACCTCACCCGGCACCTTGGTCAGCGCGTGCTGCGCCGGATCGGTCGAGAAGCGTCCGAAGGTGACCACGAAATTGTCGTCGCCCGCGGCGGCGAGCTCGGCCCAAAGCGCATCGAGGCCAATGGCAAGCTCGGCGACCGCCATCACCGCGTCGCGGCGGCTATGTCGTGGGGTGGTCGAGGCATGGCCGTATTCGCCAACGCAGCGCGCCTGCGGATAGCGGAAATTGCCGCGGATCGCCGAGGCAACGCCGAGGGCGAGATCCTTTTCCTCGAGCAGCGGGCCTTGCTCGATATGGAGTTCGATGAAGCAGGCGGTGTCCTGCCGCGTGAGCAGCGGCGTCGCATCGGTGCGAAAGGGGAAGCCGAGCGCATCGACATGCTCCCGCAGCGTCAAGCCACTGTCGATGCGGCGGCGCTCACCGAGGGCGGTGCGGTCGCCATGGGCCAGCAGCAGGCGGCTGCCGAGATAGGCCATGTTGAACCACGGGCTTTCCTCCCCCCGCATGGCCAGCGCCCGCAGGCTGCGCGGCGGCATGATGCCGGCCTTGCGCGTGGCGGCGAGCACGGCCAGCGCGGCGGCGGTGCCGGCCAGCCCGTCGAAATTGCCTCCGTTCGGGACAGAATCGAGATGCGAGCCGCTGGTGATGGCCGGCAGCGCCGGGTCTGCGCCCGGCAGCAGGAAGGTGATGTTGCCGAAGGCGTCGTGTTCCGGGGCCAGGCCGAAGCCGGCGGCGAAGCGACAGACCAGATCCGCGGCGATTTGCTCGCCCTCGCCAAAGGCGGCGCGGGTGATGCCCGGCTCCGCGGCGGTGAGGCGCCCGATCTCCGCCATCAGACCCCAGGCCTCTGCGATGACGCCGTCGAGGAGGGGCTGAGGGATCACGGCGGGCGCTGCGACCATCATCGGGCTAGCGTAGCCCGTCGCGCGCGGCGATCGCGTCAGCGGCGAGGCCACCCACCCGTGCGTTCAGCCGGCCACGATTGGCCAGCGCGACGATCAGCGCGACCTCGTCCGCGGCCGGCGCGTCGGAGGGCAGCGTAACGCTGATCCCGTCGTAGTGAGAACGCACGTACAGCGCGTCCTTGTGCGCCAAGGGAACGTCGATGCTGGCCCCGGGCGCAGCGAGCTTGGTGAAGGAAGGGATCCAGGCAAGCGCGCCACCCACCGCCACCCGCAGCGGCTCGGCAAAGGCGGTCGTGAGCATGGCGTTGGCATGTTCCTGCTCGCCGCCCAGCCCGACGACCCCGGCCTTGCCGTAGCTTTCGACCGGCAGGCCACCCATCGCCTCGACCGCTTGGCGGGCCAGAAACCCGCCAATGGCGACGCTGCCGTCGATGAGGGGGCCGAGATCTTCGACATAGCGTCCGGCAAAGGGATTGGAGACCACCGCGATGACCGCAACCCTGCGCAGCGGCACGTCACGGCTCTGGCCGGCCTCGATGCTGCGCTCGTCAACAACAGTGAGCCATCGGCGGAGTTCCAAGACCCTCTCCTTCACATCTCGCCGCCGCAGCATGTTGTATCGCCCGGTTGCCGTCCAGTAGGATTGTGGGACATTTGGATAATCATCCCGGCGCCAGGCCTTGACGAGACGCTGGCCAAGCCCGATGGGCCGCGGATGGCAAAGGCGGACGGGACGATGGATCTGCGGGTTGCCCCGGTGACGGTTCAGACCCAGGCGGTCGACAAGCTGCGCGAAGCCATCCTCTCCGGGCATTTCGCCCCAGGGCAGCGGTTGGTTGAGATCGAGTTGTCGCGAGCGCTCGGCATCAGTCGCAACTCGGTACGCGAGGCGCTGCGCCGGCTGGAGGGAGAGCGCCTGGTCGCCTCAATTCCCAATCGCGGACCTGCGGTGATCGCGCTGGGCTGGGCTGAGGCCGAGCAGATCTATGCTGTACGCGAATTGCTGGAGGGGGAGGCCGCGTCCCTCGCGGCTCGGCTGGCCCGCCCGGCGGAACACGCAGCAATGGAGGCGGCGCTGACGGCCTTCGAGGCCGCCGTCGCGGCAGAGGACGCGGTGGGGCGCGTCTCCACCACAACCCGCTTCTATGACGGGCTGCTGGCCGCCTGCGGAAACAGGGTGATCGAAGAGGTGCTGCGCGGATTGCATGCCCGCATCAGCCTGCTGCGGTCGCGGTCGATGTCATTGGGCGGCCGTTCGGTCGAGAGCGCGCGGGAGATGCGCACCATCCTGGAAGCGGTGCGGGCGGGCGACCCGGCCCTGGCGCGCGAGGCCGCGGCGCAGCACGTGCGTGCGGCCTGTGCGGCAGCGCGCCTGGCCATGGAGCGCCCGGCGGCGGCCTGACCCTGCGCCCGCCGTGACAGGCATGGCCAAACTGCTCTAAACCGCTGCCATGCGACGCATCCTTCTGGTGGCCCCCCTCGCGCTGACGCTGATGCCGGGCGGTCCGGCCCGGGCCCAGTTCTCCGGCCCGCCGCCGGATCAGCCCCGCACCGCAGCGCGCCCGCCGCCGGCCCTGCCCGGCATCGCCGCCCGGCGCGCGCCGGAGCCCATTCCCGGCGACCCCAATGCGAACCTGTCGCCCACCGCGGCGCTGTTCGACGCCATCACCCGCGGCGACCTGCCAGCGGCGCGCGACGCGGTGAATCGCGGCGCCAGCCTCGACGAGCGCAACGTGCTTGGCCTGACGGCGATCGACGCGGCGGTGGATCAGGGGCGCAACGAGATCCTGTTCTTCCTGCTCTCGGCCCGCGGCGCGGTTCGTGGGCCGTCGGCTCCTCCGGAAGCCTCCCTGAGCCCGGCCCAGCGGGCCGCCCGTGACCGGGCCGCCCGGGCCGAGGCGGAGCGGGCAGCCCGCGCCGCGACGGTTGGCCGCGGCGGGCCGCGTGGGCCGGCACCGCAGTCGCGGCCCCGGCTGTTCGCCAATGATGGCGGGGCACCGCGTCCGGAAATGGGCTTCCTGGGCTTCGATGCCGGGCGCGGGGCGGCGACGGAAGCGGAGCGGCGATCGCGCCGGAGCTGAAGGCGCCCGGCACGCCCCCGGGCGCCGCAACCGCCACAATGGCGGATGGGGAGGGGCGCTGCCCCTCCCTGGCGACCTCACCGACCGAGATCCAGCACCAGCCGCCGCTCCACCACGCTGCGTCCCCATTGCTCGGCGACGATCTCCTCCTCCAGCGCGAAGCCGGCCGACGCGTAGAGATGCGCTGCCGCGTCCAGGCCTGACAGCGTCCAGAGGTGGATGCGCGTCATGCCGATAACCCGCGCGCGGGCGAGAGCCTCGGCGAGCCAACGCCGCCCGAGCCCCTGCCCGCGCAGGGCGGGGTCCATGATGAACCAGCGCAGATGCGCGGAATCCGGTTCCTCGCCGCAATCCAGCACCAGCGAACCGAGCACGTGCCCATCGCGCGCGGCGCAGCGGAAGATGTCGCGCGCGGGATCGAAGCGCAGCAGGAATGCGCCGAGCTCTCGCGCGACTTTGGCCTCGAAGAAGACACCGAAGCCGTGGCTCGCGCTGTAGTGGCGCGCGTGCAGCGCGGCGATGTCGCCGATGGCGCCCGGAATCCAGTGTTCGTGCACGGTGATGTCCATGCGATCAGGATAGAGCGCGCGCGGCCCCTCGCCAGCCTCTCGACGCTGGGCTAGAGGCAGCGCGTGACCCCGACACGCTTCTTCCTGATCCGCCACGCCCTGGTGGAGCCCTCCGCCCGCGCCGTGCTCTATGGCTCGATGGATGTCGCGCTGTGCGACCTCGCCCTGCGGCAGGAGGCCGCATCGTATCGCTGGCTCGCGCAGCGGCTGCCGCAGCCGGCGCGCTGGTTCGTGACGAACCTGTCCCGCACGCGCGCGACCGCCGCGGCGATCTTCGCCGCCGGCTATCCCGAGGCGGCGCTGGATGCCGAACCCGACCTTGCCGAACAGCATCTCGGCGACTGGCAGGGCATCCCGCACGACGCGCTGCCCGCCCTGCTGACCCATCCGGCGCATCCCTTCTGGCCCCATGGCGGGGAGGAGCACCCGCCTGGCGGGGAATCCTTCCGCCAGGTCCAGGCGCGAGTCGCGGGCGTGCTGGAGCGCATGGCGACGCTGCTGGAAGGCCAGGACGTCGTCATCATTGCGCATGGCGGGTCCATTCGCGCCGCGCTGGCGCATGCGATGGGACTGACGCCGGACCAGGCGCTGATCTTCAGCATCAAGAACCTGTCGCTGACGCGGATCGAGAAGCACGGCCTGGACTGGCGCGTCGCCGCGGTGAACGAAGAACCCTGGACGCCACCAGCACCGGAGGCCTGACGTCAGGCCGCCGGAGGATACGAGCGCGGCATCCGAACCCGCTCGCGCGGGAAGCATGGCGACGGCGGAACGGGGAAGGGCTCTGCCCTCCCCCGCCAAAGGCCGAAAGGCCTTTGGAAACCTCGATCTGGTGTTGGGCAGGGAAGGCACCCCGCGCCTGCCGCGCGCGTGCCGTGCCCATCGCCTCATTCACTGAGCTGCGCCCGATCATCCAAGGCGGCGCCAAATCATGGTCGCCAGAGGCCCGTTGGCCGATGGGGGCCTATTGGCGTTGCCGTGTACCTTCCTCGGGGCGCCGTCGACCCGGGATCCCAGCCAAGCCTCACTGGCGCCGCGCTGTTGGGGGCATGCCGCTCCCACCCGACATCATGGCTGCAAGCGCCCATCCCGACGCTCGTCCTGCCCGCGGCGCCCGGCGCCAAGTCGAGGTTTCCAAAGGCCTTTCGGCCTTTGGTGGGGAGAGTTCGAGAGGGGCAAAGCCCCTCTCGACCCCCTACCCAGGAACGGGGATGCAGCGCGCATCACGATTCCGCCATCGCGAAACCTTTGTGTTGCTCCAGAGCTCCGGATAGAACAGAGACCCATCAATGGCTTGGGGGGCCCAGTTCATGCGACGTCTCGCTTTTCTCGCGTTCGCCGCCCTCGGCCTCGCCACGGTGTCCCATGACGCCCGCGCCCAGGCCGAGCAGCAATCCCTGGTCGACCGCGCCACGCTGTCCCTGCAGGAAGTCTTCGACCTCGGCGACATGACGGCCGATGCGCGGTCCATGCTCGGCCGCTCGCGGGCGGCGATGGTCTGCCCACGGGTCTTCCGAGCCGGCTTCATCTTCGGCGGCCAGGGTGGCGACTGCGTTCTGGTCGCGCGGGACGGCAGCGGATCCTGGTCCTCGCCCGCCTTCTACACCATGGGCGGCGGGTCGATCGGCTTTCAGGCCGGCGTGCAGGACGCGCAGATCGTCATGCTGATCATGAACGACAAGGCGCTCGAGGCGATCCTGGACCACAACTTCAAGTTCGGCGCGGATGCGGGCGTGGCGCTCGGGACGCTGGGCCGTGGCATTGCCGGCGCGACCACCACGGCGATCGGTGGGGACATTGTGACCATCGCCCGCGCGCGCGGGCTGTTTGCCGGCATCTCACTCGACGGCAACTACCTCGATCCGCGGGATAGCTGGAACCGTGCCTATTTCGGCCGGGATGCGAGCCCGCGCGAGGTCGTCGTGGACATGGCGGTGCACAATCCCGGCAGCGACCCGCTGCGCGCCGCGCTGATGCGCCTGTCGCAGGCGGAACCGGCCGCGCCGACTGCGGTGGCCCCGCAGGGCTCGGCCGCGCCGCGGGAGGTCATCACCCCCGCCCCCGGCAATTCAGCGACGCCGCGCGTGCAGTCCGAGAACCTGCCGCCGGCCCGTTCGCGATAGGCCGTCACGGTCGGCGGCACAGCCGCGCCTCGGCGGCCTCCAGCGAGGCCGCCACATCGCCCGGCCCGAGGATGATGTCGCGCGGCCCGTCCTCCCTCAGCCGGTCGGCCGCGCAAAGGCACAGACTTGCCAGACGCTCGAAGGACCAGCCGGGTCGGTCGCCAATCGCCTCCTTCAGCCCGGTGGTGCAGCGCCAGCGGAACACCGCGTCGCCAAAGGGCGTGCCGAGGGCGGCGGACGTGCCCGATGCCGGCGCGCTGCCCGGCGTCGCCGCGCCCTGGATGCGCGCTGGCGCCGATCCCGGTGGCGGATGCTGGCCGAGCCAGGCCACACCGGCCCCGAGCCCGCCCAGCAGAAGCAGCAGAATGACAATCGCCCGAATCACGGAGCGGAGAATGACGCGGCCCGACGCCGCCGGCCAGACGGCGCAGGGAACGGTTCCCTTTGCTGCGCGATCTGCTCTAGCCTCCAGCCATGCGGACCCTTCCCCTGCCCGCGCTGGTCCTCGCCTTCGGCGTGTTGTCCGTGACGTTGCCGCAGGCAGCGGCATGGGCGCAGCAGCAGACGCAGACGCCGGCGCCACCGACCACGCCCTCCCCGACCCCGCCGCGCTCCTGCCATCCGCCGCCGCCCGCGCCCACCTCGTGATACGCCGCGGATTGGCGGGCCTGGCGGCGGCACTGGCGCTTGCCCTGCCCGGTGCGGCGGAGGTGCCAGGCCTCGGGCCAGTTGATACGCGCCTCCAGGTCTCCCCGCGCGAGGCCCCTTTCGACGCCATCGCCCTGATCGAGACCACCGCAGGAGGCCGCTGCAGTGGGGCGCTGATTGCCCCGCGCCTCGTGCTGACGGCAGCGCATTGCCTGATCGCGAGCGACGCGACGCGCCTGGTCGCGCCCGGCGATGTCAGCGTGCGTGTCGGCGGGCGTACCGTGCGGGGGGCGCAGCTGCGCAGCGGGACGGGCTTCAATCCTTCCCGCGAGGAACCCTGGCGGGCCGACTGGGCACTGGTGACGCTGACGGAATCGCTCGGCAACGGGCACGTGCTGCCAATGCTGCGCGAGCCCCCGGGGCTTGGCATGCCGGCGACACTTGCCGCCTGGCAGTATGACCGGCCGGATGTGCTGATGGCGGATCGCGCCTGCCGCGTCGTCACGGTCGCCACCTTCGGCGCGCAGGGGATCCTGGTGGGCCATAATTGCGCGGGAACCACGGGCAGCAGCGGCGCGCCGATCCTGGTGCCGGTCCGCGACGGCTATGCGGTGGCGGCGGTGCAGGTGAAGGCGGCGCTGGGACAGCCGCTGGGGGTCGGCGTGCCGGCGTTCACCATTCCCGCGCCCTGATCGGGTGGGAGGGGCCCCGGCGCCAGCCGTGGCGGCGCGGCCCTCAAGGGCCGCGGAGCATCCTGTCGAGCCGCCGCCCACAAGGGGGCGCGCGACGATCGGCAGGCCAGGCGACCTTGTCGGCGTCATGCCCGCAGAAGGGCGCGCCACCCTCCGCCCTCGTCCTATGGGTTGGCCAGGTTCTCCCGCAGGGTCGTTCCCGCATACTCCTTGCGGAACAATCCGCGCCGCTGCAGCTCGGGCACGACCAGCCGTCCGAATTCCTCGAACATGCGGGGGTGGACGGTCGGTGAGATGATGAAGCCGTCGCAGGCGCCGGCGGTGAAGTAGTCCTCCAGCATGTCCGCGATCATCGTCGGCGTTCCGACCAGCAAGGCACGCGGCTTCGCCACCGCATCGGTGAAGGCGATGCGCTCCTGCTCCATCAGTTGCAGCACGCGGTCCTGCGATCCCTTGCTGCCCTGGTTGCCCTGCGCCGCCTTGAAATCCTCATGCGACCCGATGTGCGCAAGGTCCACGCCCATCAGGGCCGAGTTCAGCATCCGCTGTGCCTCGGGCTCGATCAGGGATTGCAGGTACTCGAATTTCTCCTGGGCGATGCTCTCCGTCTCGCCGATCACGGTCATGAAGCTGGGCAGAACTTTGCAGGCCTCGGGCGGGCGGCCATAGGCGGCCATGCGCGACTTGAGGTCGTTGGTGAAGGCCAGCGTGTCGGCCTTGCTGTGCGGGGTGCAGAAGACCATCTCGGCCCAGCGCGCGGCGAATTCGCGCCCGCGGTCGGACGCGCCGGCCTGCAGGAAAACGGGACGCACCTGCGGCGTCCGCGGCATGGCGAGCGGCCCGCGCGTCTTCACCCACGTCCCTTCGTAGTTTGTGTAGTGGACCTTGGAGGGGTCGACGAAGATGCCTTCCTCCTTGTCCATCACAAAGGCGCCGTCGTCCCAGGATTCCCAGAGCGCGTTGCAGGCCTCGACCACCTCGTCGGCGCGGTCGTAGCGCTCCGCCTTGCCGGGAATGGCGTCGAGGCCGAAGTTCTTCGCCTCGAGATTGGTGGCGGAGGTGACGATGTTCCACGCCATCCGCCCGCCCGTCAGCAGGTCTAGCGAAGCCAGCGTCCGCGCGATCCAATACGGGTGCAGCAGCGTCGTGGACAGCGTCGCGCCGAGGCCGAGATGCTTCGTCACCCGCGCCATCACCGGCAGCACGACAAGCGGATCGAGATAGGAGATCTGCCCGCCCAGCCTCAGATAGGCGTCGAAATTGCCGCCATGGATGTCGGGCAGTCCGAAAGTGTCCGCATAGAAGCAGGCATCGAAGCGCGCGTCTTCAAGCACGCGGGCAATATGCTCGTAGCGCTCGGGGGTGAAGATGTCGTGCAGCGGCGCCTCCGGATGGCGCCAGGACCCCGGGTGGTTCGCCGTGGGGCCGGTCTTCAGGAAGGCGACCAGATGCATCCGGCGCTCGGTCATGGGGCCCCGATCCTGCGGGCAAGTGTGACGTTCGTGGCGCGAGCCATGTGACCTCAGGTCTCCGGTTGGCCGCGAGGCGTTTCTTGATCTTGGCCCGACTATGCGGGCAGGCCCGCCTGCCGGCAAGGCGGGCCGTCCTTACGCCCGGGGTCGGTTGGTGCCGGCGACCAGGGAGAGGGTCGCCGCGCGTTCGTTCGCCACCAGGACCAGGCAGTTCACCTGCAGCGTGGCGCGGGAGACCATGTGCGGCGTGCAGAGGGCGGAGACGCTTCGTCCTTCCGCCTTGCCCTCGATTTCGATCGCCTCGTCGCGCGGCATTTCGGCCTGCATCGCGACCCGGCCATTCACCGTCACCACGATCTCATGCTTGGGGCTGGAGCCGAGCAGACCCCATTCGCGCCGGGTATCGAGGTAGCCGGAAATACGCCAGGGCTCCTCAGCGGCGGCCGGGCGCCAATATTGCGGGCCGGACCCGATGCGGCCGGGCGCCGTGCGCGCCCCACACCCCGCCACCGCCAGCGCCAGAAACAAGGCGAGTAATTTCATTATTGAACTACCTATGGTTGTATTCAATGTCCCGAATATCCATATCGATGAAATTTCTCATCCAAACATTGCGTGATACGCTTGTCTCCGAGCTCAGGCCCTGGCGAGGCGAGCGGCATTCCCGCAGGGCCCGCACGATGCCGTACAGCGTGCCCGGAACAGTTCCCGGTCAGGTGGAACGCTGATCGGGTGAAGACCTCGCGCCGATGACGGGCGGGGGACATGCCGTGAGTCAAGGCAACCGCGAACGGGCCTAGAGGCATTATCGATCGAACGGCACCAGCCCGCCCCCCCCCCAGCCGGCCACCCATCCAGGATACTGTCGTCGGGTGGCCGGGCGGGGGTCCGGGCCCGTACCGACCCAGCGTGAGCGAAAAATGCTCTAGCCCGGCGGCTGCGTCCCGGCCACGAGCGAGAGCGTTGCGGCGCGCTCATTCGCCACCATGACCAGGCAGGTCACCCGCAGCGTGGCGCGGGCGACCATCTGGGGGGTGCAGAGGGCAGCGACATTCGCGCCCTCCGCCGTGCCGGCCAGTTCCACGGGCCCGTTGCGCGGCATGTCAGCGTGCGCGACGACCTGATCGTTGACTGTCACGACAACTTCATGCTCGGGCCGGCTGAATAGCCCGGACCGGACGCGCCGCGTATCCAGGTAACCTGCGATACGCCACGGCTCCTTGGAGGTTGGTGGGCGCCAGAATTGCGGCCCGGCTTCAACGCGGCCAGGCGCCGTCCGCTGCCCGCAAGCCGCCAATGCGACCGCCAGACCCAAGGCGAAAAGTCGCAGCACAGGACCACCCCCAGTTGTTCTCCGTGAAATTGTTAACGTGCCTTGCCACGCCCCGCACCAGCGGAATCGCTCCCGGCGCCGGCTTGACCGGCCCGCGCCACGCCGCCAGAAACCGTGGCCCCTGCGAACGGGGTGAGGAATGCCCATGACCGAGCCTGCCGACACGCCTGATGCCATGCACCTCCTGGCGGGCGCCCTGCCTTTCCTGAAGCGCTATGACGACGCGGTCGTCGTGGTGAAGTACGGCGGCCACGCCATGGGCGAGGAAGAGACCGCGCTCCGCTTCGGGCGCGACATCGCGCTGCTGGAGCAGGTCGGCGTGAACCCCGTCGTGGTCCATGGCGGCGGGCCGCAGATCAACGCCATGCTCAAGCGCCTGAACGTGAAGTCGAGCTTCGTGCAGGGCTTGCGCGTGACGGATGCGGAAATGCTCGACGTGGTCGAGATGGTCCTCGCCGGCCCGGTCAACAAGCAGGTGGCCGAGGCGATCACCCGCGCTGGCGCCATCGCCGTCGGCATCTCCGGCAAGGACGGCGCGCTGATCCGCGCGCGCAAGCTGAACCGCACCTATCGCGACCCTGACAGCAACATCGAGAAGGTGCTCGACCTCGGCTTCGTGGGTGAGCCGGCGAGCGTCGATCCCCGTGTACTGAAGCTGATGATCGGCGCGGATATCGTGCCGGTGGTCGCCCCGGTCGGCGTCGGCGAGGACGGCCAGACCTACAACATCAACGCCGACACCGCGGCCGGCGCGATCGCCGGCGCGCTAGGCGCCGAACGGCTGCTGATGCTGACCGATGTCGCGGGCGTACTCGACACCGAGAAGAAGCTCATCCCGGAAATGACGGTCGCCGAAGTGAAGGCCGGCATAGCCGCCGGCTGGATCAACGGGGGCATGATCCCGAAGGTCGAGACCTGCATCTACGCCATCGAACGCGGGGTGAAGGGCGCCGTGATCCTGGATGGGCGCGTGCCGCACGCGATCCTGGCGGAGCTGTTCACCGATGCCGGGCCGGGGACACTGATCCGGCCGTAAGGTCCGGCGGCGGCGGTGGGAATTGGTGGGGCGCCGCCCTTCTTGTGCGCGAATACCGCCGCTGACAGCGATGGAGAGGGGCTCTGCCCCTCTCCAAACCTCACCCCGCCAAAGGCCAAGAGGCCTTTGGAAACCATCACTCGGCGCTGTGCGGGACAGCCAGTCCATACCGACGGGGCTTTGTCCTCGCGCCATTGCCTTTGGTTTGGCAGGCGGCCGCACCGCCAGCCTCCCCCTGCAGGGCGTTCGCATTGGTGATGACCCGATCATCGACAACGGTGCGCCGCAGCGATGCGAGCGCCAGCTCCACCATCCCTTCGGACCTCGGCGCCCAACGCCAGGTATCGGTTTCCAAAGGCCCTGTGGCCTTTGGTGGGGAGAGTCCGAGAGGGGCGAAGCCCCTCTCGGTTCCACAGCGCAGGATAAGGTGCTGCCTACTGCGCCGCCGCGCGCGACAGGGCGTCGATGCGCCAGCGCAGCTCGCCATCCCCCACGGCCACCGCCATCGGTGCCGCCCCAGCCACAGGCGGGGCGGGCGCGAGTAGCGCGACCACCGCCTCGGCCGTCGCGTCGTCGAGCCCCGCCTTGCGACACAGCCCGGCGAGCGTCTTCGCGCAGCGCGTGACCACCGCGTGGTCCACGTCGCTCTGCGGCACGTCGGCCAGGGCCGCGAGGCCGGTGGCGACGAAGTGACGCTCCCCGGCGCCGGACGCGCGCAGCATAGCCGCCGCATCCAGCGCGCCGGCCTGCATCAGGATGCACACGCGGGTGGCGGCGTCCTCGGCCGTCTCGCCCGGTCGCGGCGCGCCGGCCAGGCGCTGGGCGACGGCGGCGCGAATGCGGGCGGTGGTCTCGGCCGGCAGGTCGCTCCGCTGCGCCAGCGGGGCCAACAGCGTCTCGGCGACGAAGTCGGCAAGCGCCAGGGCGGCGCGGGGCGGCAGGTCGGGACGGCGGACCAGGGGCTCCTGCCAGGCGGCGTATTCGGCGGCCTGGACCACCAGCGCATCCAGCGTGCTTTCCCGGATCGCGGCGGTGTGGTTGCCGAGCAGCGCCGTGATCGCGAAGGTATCGCCAGAGGCGACCAGCGCGTCGGCGACCGTCTCGCTGATCGCCGGGCGGCGGGCGATGGCGGTCAGCGTCGCGGCGATCGGCGGCGCGGCAACCAGGCCGAGCAGATCCTCCTCGGTCAGCAGGGGGCAGAGGCGCAGCACGGGATCGGCCACGCGCGGGCTCGCATCCCGTGCCAGGCCGAGCATCATGGCGCGCGGCGCGTCGGGCAGATCCTTCACGGCCTCGGCGACGGTGGCGCGGATGTCCTCGACGACATCGGCGGCGAGTTGCGCCAGCGCCGTCCAGGCCGCCTGCGCGAGGCGATCCTGCTGCGCCGGCGGCAGGCCCGGGAGAAGCTGTGCGAGCCGTTCCGCCAGCGCGCGGCGCACGGCGACGTCGTCATCCAGCGCCAGTGGCCCGAAGGTCTGGTGCGGGCTGGCGGGATTGCCGGCGACCGCGGCGCGGATCTCCGGCGCGCGATCGGCCATCAGGTAGTACAGCGCCTCGGGCGGGGTCTCCGGGTTGGCGGCAAGGGCGGTGCGCGCGGCGGGCGGGCCGCCTTCCAGGATGCGCGCAATCTCTCTCACGTCCATCACGCCGCCGGCTCCGCAAGATGCCAACGCCCGCGCCCGCTGCGCTTGGCCTCATAGAGCGCCGCATCGGCGCGGGCGACGAGGAGGCCCGCCCCCTCGACCGCCCCCGGGGCGCGCCAGGCGAGGCCGATGCTGAACTGCGGCGCGGGGTGGTCGCAGGGCTGCGCCGCGGCGGCGGCGATCAGGGCCTCCGCCCGGGCGGTTGCCTCGGCCTCGGTGACGCCCGGAAGCCAGAGGGTGAACTCGTCCCCGCCGAAGCGCGCGGCAAGACCGGTGTCGCCCGCGGCGTCGCGCAGCAGCCGCGCGGTGATGCGCAGGGCGGCGTCGCCCGCCTCATGCCCCAGCCGGTCGTTGATCGGCTTGAGGTTGTCGAGGTCAATGAAGAACAGCGCGCCGCCGGCATCCCCCGCGCGGCCGCCGATCGCCGCGGCCAGGCTGCCGAGGAAGGCGCGGCGGTTGGCGAGGCCGGTCAGCCCATCCGTGCTCGCCTGCTGTTCGAGTTCCGCCTGCAGACGCCGGAAGCCGAGCACGGCGCCGAGCGTGGCTGCCATGGCGCGCAGCACGGCGAGGTCCTCGGCATCCCAGTCACGCGCGCCGGCGGCGCGCCAGGCGGCCAGGGCCGACAGGGCCGGCGCGCGGCCGTGATGGTGGAACAGCGCCGCCGGGAGCCGGCCATCGAGGCGGCCCACCCAGTCCCGCGCGCTGTCCAGCGCATCGGTGGCGGCCTCGATCAGGCCAGGGGGCACCATGGTGGTGGGGGAGATGATCTCCGGGCCATGCGCGCCGGGCACGATCATGGCGGTGCCCGCGCAGCCCAGCGCATCGCGCAGGCCGGTCAGCCCATGGACGAGGGCTTCCGCCGCCGTGCCGGCGTGGCGGACGGCCTCGCCCAGCGCATCGAGCAGGGCGGCGCGGCGCAGCCCGGCGGCGGCGACCGTCGTGGCCGTCTCCTCCTCGGTCACGTCGCGCGCGGCGCCGCGCAGCCCGGCGAACTGGCCGCGCGTATCGCCGATCGGCGCCAGGGAGAGCGACAGACAGCGTGGCTGCCCGCCGGCGCCGGCGACCCAGACGCGGTGGTTGCGCACCGCCTGGCGCTGGTCGAAGGGATCGGGCCCGGTACCGA
This sequence comes from Roseomonas alba, assembly GCF_019430885.1. Taxonomy (GTDB): domain Bacteria; phylum Pseudomonadota; class Alphaproteobacteria; order Acetobacterales; family Acetobacteraceae; genus Neoroseomonas; species Neoroseomonas alba. The sequence goes on from NZ_JAHYBZ010000003.1 coordinate 202,056, forward strand.
GCACCAGCGATGCCGCCCGCCGCCCCAGCAGCCCTGCCGAGACATGGCCCAGCACATGATCGGGCCAGAGGAAGCTGAACCGCCCGGCGCTGTCGGTCTCGAAGACGAAATCCGCCGAGAGGCCGGCAAGGTCCTGCCAGCGCTGCCGCGATTCCAGCAGGGCGCCGTGCAGCGCAGCCGTGGCCGCGGCGGCGGGCGGGATGGTCGCCGATCGTTCCTCGGGGCACAGCGCCATGGTCATGGCCCCATGGAACCGCATGCGCGATGAATCCCCGGTTACCATGCCGCGACGGCTGCAGGACGCGCGCCGCGTTGACAGCGGGCCGCCGGGGCTTCAAGCACCCTTGCCCATTTCCGAACGCCCCGAGGACGTCCATGGACCATACCGCTCTGAAGGCCCGCATCGAATCGCTCTGGCAGAACCGCGAGCGCGTGAACCCCGCCACTGGCGGGTCCGACCGCGCAGCGATCGAGGACGCGCTGGAGATGCTGGATTCAGGCAGGGAGCGCGTGGCCCAGCCGGACGGCAAGGGCGACTGGCACGTGAACCAATGGCTGAAGCAGGCGGTGCTGCTGTCCTTCCGGCTGGTCGATTCCGCGCCGATGGACACCGCCGCCGGCGCCTATGACAAGGTGCCGCTGAAGTTCGCCGATTGGGGCGAGAACCGCTTCCGCGAGGCCGGCTTCCGCGCCGTGCCGGGCGCCGTGGTGCGCCGGTCGGCCTATATCGCGAAGAATGTGGTGCTGATGCCCTCCTTCGTGAATCTCGGCGCCTATGTCGATGAGGGGACCATGGTCGACACCTGGGCGACCGTCGGGTCCTGCGCGCAGATCGGCAAGAACGTGCACCTGTCGGGCGGCGTCGGCATCGGCGGCGTGCTGGAACCGCTGCAGGCCAATCCGGTGGTGATCGAGGATGATTGCTTCATCGGCGCGCGATCCGAAGTCGCCGAGGGCGTGATCGTCGAGAAGGGCGCGGTGCTGTCCATGGGCGTCTTCCTCGGCGCCTCGACCAAGATCATCGACCGCGCGACGGGCGAGGTCTTCATCGGCCGCGTACCGTCCTACTCGGTGGTGGTGCCCGGCTCGCTGCCTGGCAAGCCGCTGCCGGACGGCTCGCCGGGGCCCTCGCTCTATTGCGCCGTCATCGTGAAGCGCGTCGATGCGCAGACGCGGTCCAAGACGGCGATCAACGAGTTGCTGCGCGACTGAGGCTCCGGCCGCGCATCACCACGGCGACGCAAGGACATGACGATGGCGGCGGATCCGACCCCCCTCGCCCAGGCGATGATCCGCTGCCGGTCGGTCACGCCGGCCGATGACGGCGCGCTGGATGTGGTCCAGCGCGCGCTGGAACCGCTCGGCTTCGCCTGCACCCGGCTGGTCTTCGGGCCTGATGACTACCGGGTGGACAACCTGTTCGCCCGGCGCGGCACGGCCGGCCCGCATTTCTGCTACGCGGGCCACACCGATGTCGTGCCGCCGGGCAACGTCGCGGCCTGGACCGACGATCCGTTCAGCGGCGTGGTGCGCGACGGGACGCTGTTCGGCCGCGGCGCCTGCGACATGAAGGGCGGCATCGCCGCCTTCATCGCCGGTCTGGCCGACTACCTCGCCGCGCATCCGGACCATCCGGGGTCGATATCGCTGCTCATCACCGGGGATGAGGAGGCGCGATCGGTGGACGGCACCGCGAAGGTGCTGGAATGGATGGAGGCGAACGGCCAGATCCCGGACATGGCGCTGGTGGGCGAACCGACCAGTCGCGCCGTGCTCGGCGACACCATCAAGATCGGCCGGCGCGGCAGCCTGAATGCCTTCATCACCGTGACGGGCAAGCAGGGCCACAGCGCCTATCCCGCCAAGGCGGACAACCCGATCCATCGATTGGTCGCCGCGCTGGGACCGCTGCTGGCCGCGCCGCTCGACAACGGATCGGAGTTCTTCCCGCCCACCACGCTGCAGGTCACCGGCTTCGATGTCGGCAACACCGCGACCAACGTCATCCCGGCGGTGGCGAAGGCGATGCTGAACATCCGCTTCAACGACCACCACACCAGCGCGGCGCTGACCGAGCGCCTGCACGCCGCGCTGCGCGCCGCCGGATGCAGCTACGAGCTGATCGCCGAATGCTCGGGCGAGAGCTTCCTGACGCGGCCCGGCCCCTTCGTCGATGCGCTGTCGCGCGCCATCGAACGCAGCACGGGCGTCGCGCCTGCGCTGGATACTGGCGGCGGGACCTCGGATGCGCGCTTCATCGCGCGCTATTGCCCCGTCGCTGAATTCGGCGCCGTCGGCACCTCGCTTCATCAGGTGAACGAGAACGCGTCGGTCGAGGAGCTGCGCCGCCTCGCCGGCAGCTATCGCGCCATCCTCGAGGAGGTGTTCGGCTGAGCGGATCCCCCGCCCCTTCGGCCGGGCCGGTGCTGCGCGGCATCGTCGGCGCGCTGATGCTCGCCCGCGGCCGGCGCGACGGCGTGGAGGCTTTCCGCCCGACGCTCGACGATGCGCGGGCCTCCTTCCTCGCGGCCTTCCTCTGCCTGCCGGCCTTTCTGCTGCTGCGGATGGGCTCCACGCCGGGCGGCGAGGCCGTCGATCCGGTGCGCGCGCTGATCGGCGACCTCCTCGCCTATGTCTGCTCCTGGGCGGGTTTCGCCGTGGCCTCCTTGCCGATCGCCGAGGCGATGGGCCGCCGCAAGCTCTGGCCGCGCTTCATCGCCGCCTGGAACTGGATGAACCTGGTGCAGTACGCGGTGCTGACGCTGCTGTCCCTGCCGTCCTTCCTGGGATGGCAGGGGATGGTGGCGGATACGCTCGGGCTGGTCGGGCTGTTCTACGCCATCTGGATGCAGTGGTTCGCGACACGGCTGTCGCTGTCGATCAGCGGGGCGCAGGCGGCCGCCTTCGTGGGGCTCGACCTGGCGCTGTCGCTGTTCCTGTCGGGGCTGGTGCTGCAACTGGCACAGGCATGAACCGGACGGCGCTCGGCCAGGCGGCCCAGGGGCTCTGGCGTTGACGGGCGAGCGCTCCCGGTCAGTGCCCCGGCAAGATGTTCCAGGCCCCGGCCCGGCCGAATGGCCCCCGCCGGGCCGGGGATGTCACTGCCGCCAGGGCGTGGCCCGCCAGATCTCTCCATAGATGCGCGCCTGATCCCCGACGAAGCGCGTCATGGTCGGACGGTCCATGTGGCGGACGATGACGAAGTCGCGTTCCGCCATGCCGCGGAATTCCGGGTCGGCGGCCGTGCGAGCGATCGCCTCCTCCCAGCGCGCGATGATGGCGGGCGGGGTTGCGGCCGGCAGGGCGAAGCCGCGCGCCGAACCGGCCACGACGGCGACGCCCTGCTCCGCACCTGTGGGCAGGTCGGGCGCCTTGTCCCAGCGTTCGCGTTCCATGATGGCGACCACACGCAGCGCGCCCTGCTGATGCGCGCGCACGGTCAGGCTGACGGTCGAGATCGACCCGGCGACATGCCCGCCCTGGACGAGTTGCATCGCCTGCGCCGCGCCCTGGGTCGGCACCCAGGTGAACTTCACGCCGGCGGCGCGCTCGATCGCCATCATCGCGAGGTGCGGCGCCCCGCCGACCCCGGCGCCTGCGATGGTGACGGTCTCGGGCGCTGCCCTCGCCGCCGCGACCAGGTCGCGCAGGGACCGGTAAGGCGTGTCGTTGCCGACGAAGACCGTATAGGGCTCGTCCGTCAGCAGCCCCGCATAGGCGAAGCTGTCGACGCGGTAGCGCGGCGTGTTGTCGTAGAGCGCGGTGACCAGTGCAGGGAAGGAGACGAGCGCGGCGGTCCGTCCGTCGGGCGCCGCGGCCGCGACCTCGTTCAGCATGAGCATCCCGCCGGCGCCGGGCTTATTCGCGACGATGATCTGATTGCCCGGGCCGAGATATTTTTCGAGGAAGGGTGCCGCCATGCGCGCGGCGAGGTCGATATTCCCGCCAGCGGCGAAACCGACATGGATCTGGATGGGCCGGTCCTGCGCCCGCGCGGCGAGCGCCGGCAGCGCGAGGGTTCCACCGAGCATGAGGCGGCGCGACGTCACCATCGGTCTCTCCCGGCCTGATGGGCGAAATGCTGCAACGCGCCAGGACTGTGTGCAAGTGCGAAGGTTGCGTGGCGGCGCGGTTCCGCTAGGCTTTCCGTGACCCAGATCGGAGAGGCCGCGGATGCTGCGCTTCAGCAACTTCCTCTTTCCCGAGAGCCGCGACCCCGATCGCGATGCCGAGGTGATCGCCGACTGCATCGCCGAGGCGAAGCTGTGCGACGAGCTCGGCGTCGAGGTGCTGTGGCTGGCCGAGCATCACTTCGACGGCAATTGCGCTTATGTGGACCCGGTCACCTTCGCCGCCGCTGTGCTGACCGCGACGAAGCGGATCAAGGTCGGCTTCGCGGTGGCGCAGGTGTCGCTGCACCATCCGACGCGGCTCGCCGAGCAGATGGCGCTGCTCGACAATATCGGCAAAGGGCGGGTAATCGTCGGGCTCGGCCGCGGCACCGCCTACAATGTCTACGAATACCAGGGTTACGGCATTCCGTGGGAGGAGGCCGGCTCGCTGTATGAGGAGGCCGAGGGCATCATGCTCAAGGCCTGGACCAGCCCCGAGGGCTTCACCCATGAAGGCAAGCACTGGACGCTGAAGGTGCCGCGGCTCCGCCCGACCTCCTTCACCCGGCCGCATCCCTATGTGATCCGCGCCGCGTCGTCCGAGGAGGGCGCGCTGCACCTTGCGAAGCGTGGCCTGCCGTTCCTGATGAACGTGCAGTCGAACGAGACGACGGCGAAGCGCATGGCGCTCTACAAGGCCGCCATGGAGCAGGCCGGCTTCGATGCGGCGCATGTCGCGCGCTGCCTCGACGAATCCTGGGTGTGGCGCAACGTCGTGGTCGCCCCGACCGACGAGGAGGCCCGCCGCATCGGCGTCCCGGCCTTCGAGGCGATGCAGGAGCACCGCCGGCGCCTGCGCGAGAAGATTTACGCCGAGCAGGGCATCATCATGAAGAAGGAGGAGGTGCCGCCGGCGCGCACCGATCCCGGCCATGCGCTGATCTCCGGCTCGCCGGAGACGGTCGCGGAGAAGATGGCGGAGATCGAGGCGACCGGCGTCGGCGGCGTGATCTGCTCCTTCCGCCTCGGCCCGATGCCGGCGGATGTGGCAGCGGGGTCGATCCGGCTGTTCATGGAAGAGGTCGCGCCGCGCTTCGCCGCCGGCGCGGTGTCGGCCGCGGCGGAATAGCGCCGGTCGTCGCCGGAAGCGGATATCGCGGGTCCAGGCTTGCGAAATCCGCGCGGGAGCCGATCCCGGTCGCCCCGGCGCCCGTCGACGGCCCTCAGTTCCTGCGAAGATCGTCACCCGATCCGGTGATTCCACCTGATTGGGATCTGCTTGAGCCCCGCAAGGCGCGCAGGATGCGATCGGGTGTCGCCGGCAGATCCAGGCGTTCCACCCCGGTCGCGTCGCGCAGCGCGTTCCACACGGCCGTCGCCAGCATCAGCGGAGGCTCGCCCACGGCCTTCGACCGGAAGATCGTGTCCGAGCGCGCCGGCGCATCCGACAGCAGCCGGACGTTGAAGGATGGCGGCACGTCGCGCGATCCCGGGATCTTGTAGGTGGACGGGCCGAGTGTGCGCTGCCGGCCCTCCGCATCCCAGACCAGTTCCTCGCAGGTCAGCCAGCCCATGCCCTGCACGAAGGCGCCCTCGATCTGGCCGCGGTCGATGGCGGGGTTGAGCGACCGGCCACAATCCTGCACCAGGTCGGCGCGCAGCACGCGATGCTCGCCGGTCAGCGTGTCGACCACCACCTCGGCGACCGAGGCGCCGTAGGAGAAGTAAAAGAAGGGCTCGCCCGTCATCGCCACCGGGTCCCAATGGATGTCGGGCGTGCGGTAGAAACCCGTGGCGGAGAGCGAGACGCGCTCGATCCAGCAGCGATGCGCGAGCTCCCCGAACCCCATGGCGCGGTTGTCGCCGGGTCGGTCGACGAAGGCGCGGTCTTCGGCGAAACAGACGGCGTCGGCGGGGACATCCCACAGAGCAGCGGCGACCTCGGCCATGCGGGTGCGGATCGTGGTGGCGGCAAGATGCGCGGCCCAGCCATTCAGGTCGCTGCCAGTGGAGGCCGCCGTCGGCGATGTGTTCGGTACCTCAGCGGTCGAGGTCGCGGTGATGCGCACGCGGTCGAGCGGCACGCCGAAGGTCTCGGCCACCACCTGGGCGATCTTGACGTTGAGGCCCTGGCCCATCTCGGTGCCGCCATGGTTCAGGCGGATCGAGCCGTCGGCATAGACATGCACCAGCGCCCCCGCCTGGTTCAGGTGGCGGACGCCGAAGGAGATGCCGAAGGCCAGCACGAAGGATCCCAGCCCGCGCCGCAGGTAAGGGTGCGACGCGTTGAAGGCGGCGATCTCGGCACGGCGGTCATCCCAGCGCGCGTCGTCCCTGCATTCGGCCCAGACGCGGCGGATCAGGTCACCTTCCAGCGCCTGGCCATAGGGTGTGTGCGTGCCGTTGCCGCCGCCGGCGAAGTTGCGCTCGCGCACGGTCTCGGGCGGCAGGCCGGTGGCGCGCGCGACGCCGCGGATGACGTCCTCCATCAGCAGCACACCCTGCGGGCCGCCGAAGCCGCGGAAGGCGGTGTGGGAGACGGTGTTGGTGCGCAGCGCGAGCGCGGTCAGCCGCACCGCCGGCACGTCGTAGCAGTTCAGCGCATGGGTCAGGGCGCGGAACACCACGCCGGGCGTGAGGTCGAGGCTGTGCCCGCCATCGGCGGCGAGCGTTGCTTCCAGCGCCAGGATGCGCCCCGCCGCGTCGAAGCTGGCCTTCCAGCGGAACAGGAAGGGATGGCGCTTGCCGGTCGCGGCCATGTCCGCCTTGCGCGGCGGGCGCAGCTTCACCGGGCGGCCGGTCAGGCGCGCGCCGAGCGCGGCAGCGGCCGCGATCCAGGAGGCATTGCTCTCCTTGCCGCCGAAGCCGCCGCCCATGCGCCGGCAGGTGACGGGCACGCGGTTGTAGTCGCAGCCGAGGATGCGGGCGACGATGTGCTGCACCTCGGTCGGGTGCTGGGTGGAGGAGGTGACGGCGATCTCGCCATCCTCGCCCGGCACGGCCAGCGCGATTTGGGATTCGAGGTAGAAGTGTTCCTGCCCGCCCGCCTGGAAGCGCCCTTCCGCGATCCGCGGCGCGGCGGCGAAGGCCTCCGGGACGTCGCCGCGCGTGATGATCTGCGGCGGCATCAGATAATCTTCGCGCGCCAGAGCCTCCTCAGGGTCGAGCAGCGCCGGCAGTGGCGTGATGGCCGGCTTGATCGCCTGGGCGGCGCGCAGCGCGGCGTCGCGCGTCTCGGCGAGCACCAGTGCGATGGGTTGCCCGTGATGGCGCAGCACGCCGTCGGTGAGGAGCGGCTCGCCGGCCTTGCCGGAACCGGAGATGTCGTTCGGACCGATGATGTCAGCGGCGGCGATGACGCGCACCACGCCCGGCAGGTCGGGGATGTCGAGCGCATCCAGCCGCCCATGCGCGACGGGCGAGAGCACCAGTGCACCGTGTAGCAGGCCGGGCGGTTCCGGCAGGTCGTCGGCGAAGCGCGCGGCGCCGGTGGCGTGGCCCAGGGCGCTATCGTGGGCGATGGGACGGCCGACCGTGGCGTTCATGCGACGAGCCCCGTGGTGTGCGGCGTGGGCACGGCCATGACTTCCGCCACGCCGCCCGCACCGCGCAGGGCCAGGCGCCGCAACAGATTGCCCGCGGCGATGCGCCGGTATTCGGCGCTGCCGCGCAGGTCGGAGAGCGGCGCGATCTCCGCCTCCAATGCCATCGCCGCGCGATCGGCAGTGGCCGCATCGAAGGGCGCGCCGATCAGCGCCGCCTCGGCTGCGCTTGCCCGCGCCGCGCGCGGCCCGCAGCCGCCATGGGCGATGCGCGCCGTGGCGACGGCGCCATCGCGGAAGTTCAGCAGCACAGACAGGCCCACCGTCGCGATGTCCTGGTCGTGGCGTTTCGACAGCTTCTCGCAGCGTAGCAGCGTGCCCGGCGGCGGGCGGGGGATGGTGATGCGGATGATGACCTCGTCCGCCGCAAGGGCGCTGCTGCGATAGCCGGTGATGAAGTCCTCGACCGGCATGCTGCGTTCGCCGCGCGGCGAGGCGAGCGTGACCGTCGCCCCCAGCGCGATCAGCGGTGGGATGGAATCCCCGATCGGGCTTGCCGTGCCGAGATTGCCCCCAAGCGTCCCCATGCTGCGGATCTGGCGCGACCCCAGCCGCCGCAGCAGCGCCGCGAAGGGCGCGAAATCGGCATCCGCCGCGCAGGTGTCGAGAAGCCGTGCGTAGGGCAGCGCCGCGCCGGCCGTGATGCCCTCCGGCCCGATATCGAGGTCCTGCAGCCCCGCGACGTTCAGCAGCCCGATGACCGCATCGGGCGCCTCGCGGTGTTCGGACACGCGCAGGCCGAGATCGGTGCCGCCGGCCAGCAGCCAGGCCTGCGGGTGCGCGGCGCGCAGTGCCACCAGTTCGGCCACGCTGTGGGGCAGAAAGAAGCGCTGGGACGCGGTCGCGATCTCGCGCGGCGTGGGCAGGGAATCCGGCGCGGCCACGCCGTCATCCATCATCTCGTCCATGGCCTCGAGGATCGGACGATAGCCCGTGCAGCGGCAGAGATTCCCTGCCAGCGCCTCATGCGGATCGCCGCCCTCCCGCGTCCAGGCCCAGGCGGACATGACGATCCCCGGCGTGCAGAAGCCGCATTGCGTGCCGTCATGTTCGGCCAGGGCGCGCTGCACCGGGTGGGGCTCGCCGGCGGCGTCGCGCAGCCCCTCCACCGTGCGGATGGACTGGCCGGCAGCCTGGCCCAGGAGCATCAGGCAGGCATTGACCGGCATGCGCGTGGGCCCGTGTTCGAGCACCACCGTACAGGCCCCGCAATCGCCCTCGGCGCAGCCTTCCTTCGTGCCGGGCAGCCGCCCCGGCCCGCGCAGCCAGTCGAGCAGCGTCGTGGTGGGGGAGGTCCCTTCGGGCAGCGTGACGGCCTGCCCGTTGAGAATGAAGCGGATCGATCCAGCCATGGGTGCGATGGTGTCCATCGCCGGGGGCAGCACGCAAGCGTCATGCCGGGGCGATAGCGCATGGAGGGGGCTTTGCCCCCTCCGGCGCGCCTCACGCCCGAGCGGCCACCGCCCCCCGCCGTTCCAGCGTGACGCTCCACAGCGCCACTGCGATCGCGCCCGCCGGCATCAGCGCCGCGACGGCGGTCACGGCGCCAAGCCCCGGCCCGTGGTCGATCACCACCCCGCCGAGCCAGGCGCCGAGCGCGTTGCCCAGGTTGAACGCCGCGATGTTCAGGCTCGACGCCAGCGTCTGCCCGGCCCCGCCGGCCGCTTCCAGCACGCGGAGCTGCAGCGGCGCCACGGTGGCGAAAGCGGCCGCGCCCAGCAGCCCGACGCAGGCGATGGCGGCGATGCGCTCATGCACGGCGAAGGTCGCCAGCAGCATGATCACGACCAGCGCGGCGAGAGTGGCGAATAGGGCCGGCATCAGCCGCCAGTCCGCGAGCCGTCCGCCGACCAGGTTGCCCAGGATCAGCCCGACGCCGAAGATGAGCAGGATCGGCGACACGGCTTCCTCGGAGAACCCGGCAATGGTGACGAGGATCGGCTGGATGTAGCTGAACACCGCGAAGACGCCGCCAAAGCCGAGCACCGTCATCAACAGGCCGAGCAGCACCTGCGGTCGGCGCAGCACGGCGAGTTCCTCGGCGAGGTGCACGGGTTCCACCCCGGCGGTATCGCGCGGCACCAGCAGGGCCAGTACGGCCACGGCGAAGACGCCGATGCCGGCGACCGCCCAGAAGGTCGCGCGCCAGCCATATTCAAGGCCAAGCCAGGCCCCGAAGGGCACGCCGAGCAGCGTTGCCACGGTCAGGCCCGTGAACATCAGCGCGATGGCCGAGGCGCGGCGTTCCGGCGCCACCAGCCCGGCGGCGACCACCGAACCGACGCCGAAGAAGGTGCCATGGGCGAGCGCGGTCAGCACGCGCGCGGCCATCAGCGCCGCGTAGTTCGGCGCCAGCGCGCAGGCCAGGTTGCCGAGGGTGAAGATCACCATCAGCGCGATCAGCACGGTCTTCCGCGGCAGATTGCGCGTGGCGATGGTCAGCACCGGCGCGCCGATGAAGACGCCGAGCGCATAGCCCGACACCAGCAACCCAGCGGCCGGGATGGACACGCCGAGATCCGCCGAGACCTGCAGCAACAGGCCCATGATGACGAATTCGGTGACGCCGATGCCGAAGGCACCAGCGGTGAGGGCATAGACGGCAATCGGCACGGGGGCCTCCAGACAGCAGCAGAATGGTTGCGCCGCGAGATGGCCGCGGGTGCAGCATGAACCAGAGGCTCGTCTGGCACATCACCTGTGATATGAAGTCACAATGCCCCGCGCCGAAACCAATCGTTCCGCCGAGATGGAGGTCTTCGTCCGCGTGGTGGCGCTGAAGGGGTTCTCGGCGGCGGCGCGGTCGCTGCGCATGACGCCTTCGGCGGTCAGCAAGCTGATCGCGCGGCTGGAGGCGCGGCTCGGCACCCGGCTGGTGAACCGGTCCACGCGCGGGTTGCAGCTCACGCCGGAAGGCCACGCCTTCCATGAACGCTGCCTGCGCATCCTCGCCGATATCGAGGAGGCCGAGCGCGAGGCGGCCGCCGGCACGGCGCCACGCGGGCGCATCCGCGTGAATGCCAGCGTGCCCTTCGGCCGGATCTACCTGCTCCCGCTGGTGCCCGACTTCCTGGCGCGGCATCCCGAGGTCACGCTCGACATCGTGCTGTCCGACCAGGTGGTGGACCTGATGGAACAGCGCGCGGATGTCGCGATCCGGGTCGGACCGCTGCACGGGTCGGCGCTGATGGCGCGCAAGCTGGGGGAGAGCGGCATGGCCGTCGTCGCCGCGCCGTCCTACCTGGCGCGCCGCGGGATACCGCGCACGGTGGCGGACCTCGCCACGCACAACCTGATCGGCTTCAACTTCGCGCGGACCTTCGAGGAATGGCCCTTCCGCGCGGGCGCGGGCATCGTCACCGTGCCGGCGACCGGCACGATCCAGGCGGGGGACGGGGAAATCTCACGCGAACTGGCCGTCGCCGGAGTGGGTCTGGCACGGCACGCGCTGTTCCATGTGGGCGCCGACATCGCGGCCGGCCGCCTGGTGCGCGTGCTGGAAGATCTGAACCCTGGCGACACCGAAGCGGTGCACGCCGTCTATCTCGGCCAGGGCGGGCATCTGCCGAGCCGCATCCGGGCCTTCATCGATTACCTGGCGCAGCAGGTCAGGCTGCGCGGGGCGTGAACCCCGCGCCCGGCAGATCACTCCGGCGCTTCGGCGATCTCGACCGGCACGATCTCCACCTGGGCGACGCCGGAGCGGATCATGTCGATCTGGCGCGCGATGCGCGGGCTGAGGTCGGCGATGCGGCCGCGGGTCCAGGGGCCGCGATCCTGCACGGTGCCCGTCGTGGTGAGGCCGTTGCGCAGGTTGGTCACGCGCACCAGCGTGCCGAAGGGCAGGGTGCGGTGGGCGATGGTGTCGGAGCCCGGATCGAAGGGGGCGCCGCTCGCCATGCGCCGGCCGTTGAAGCGATGGCTGTAGTAGGATGCCATGCCCGTCTGGGCCTGACCCGCGGGCCGCTCGACCGTGGCCGGCGGGGTGGTGGTGCCATCGGCCGTCACCGCGTCGGGCGACTGGGCGCAGCCGATGGTCATGGTGGACAGACCCATCACCGCGACGCTCGCCGCGATGCGGAGGACACGGCCACGCGGGCGGGCCGGTTCACGATCCAAGCTGGTCTCGTTGGCGCGCTTCTGCGCCTGGTGCCGCGAGGCAGGGCATTGGAACCCCATGGGGGGACACTCCTGGTGGTTCTGGCTGCACGAGCCATTTCGGGGGATGCGCACCCGGCGGTGCGCGACGGTCTCCAGCGTCAGTACACTGTTGAATTCGCAGGCAGCCGATCGGCTACCCTCACCTCCCATGCAGCAATCCGCAGTGCAATGCAACACCCCCGGTCTGTCAGGGGGCAGGACAGGGGGTATCGACTGTCGCCGCGACTCCTGGTGACTTGAACAATTCGAAAAGTATAGACGGCACATTTCTATTCCGACTTTGATCGGCGTCGATTGAATTGGCAGGAATGGATATTGAACTCGCCGCCGCCGCGATGCATGCCCCGCGCCGCCCGGCGCGGGGTGGTGGACAGGCCGCCGCGCGCGGCGTATCGGCCGGGCCGGACAGCGTTGGGGATCAAGGCAGGATGAGCGGCACCAATCAGCGCATCGACGGCAAGCGCCTGTGGGACAGCCTGATGACCATGGCCGAGATTGGCGCAACCCCGAAGGGTGGCGTGAAGCGCCTGACGCTGACCGATGTGGACAAGGCCGGCCGCGACCGCTTCAAGGGCTGGTGCGAGGCGCTGGGCCTGACGGTGCGCGTGGACGCCATGGGCAACATGTTCGCCCGCCGGGCGGGCCGTGACCCCAATCGCCTGCCGGTGCTGATGGGCAGCCACCTCGACAGCCAGCCGACCGGCGGCAAGTTCGACGGCGCGCTCGGCGTCATTGCGGGGCTCGAGGTGATGCGGTCGCTCAACGACCTCGCCATCACCACCGAGGCGCCGATCGAGCTGGTGAACTGGACCGATGAGGAAGGCTCCCGCTTCGGCCACTCCCTGATGGGGTCCGGCGTCTGGGCCGGCATCTATCCGCAGGACAAGACCTACGCCCTGAAGGACGTGGACGGCGTGACGGTCGGCGAGGCGCTCGACCAGATCGGCTACAAGGGTGAGCATCCCGCCAGGCCCTTCCCGGCCGATGCCTATTTCGAGCTGCATATCGAGCAGGGCCCGATCCTGGAGAAGGAAGGCAAGCAGATCGGCATCGTCACCGGCGCGCAGGCGCAGGTCTGGTACGATGCGGTGATCCATGGCCAGGACAGCCACGCCGGCACCACGCCGCCTTCTGCCCGCAAAGATGCGCTGGTCGCCGCCGCGAAGGTCATCACCCTGGTCGACGAGCTGATGCGCGCGCGCGGCGAGGACGGCCGCGGCACGGTCGGCTTCCTGCAGATACCGCTCGCATCCCGCAACGTCGTCCCCGGCGAGGTCCGCTTCAGCGTCGAATTCCGCCACCCGGACGACGCGCAGATCCAAGGCCTCGCGAAGACCTTCCCCGAGCAGGCGAAGGCCCTGGTCGCGGCGACGGGCTGCACGCTCGACCTCACCGAGCTGTTCGTCATCCCCGCGCAGCCCTTCGACTCGTCCTGCGTCGATCTGGTGCGCCAGGCGACGAAGCGGTTGGGCTTCTCGGCGCGGGAGATCATCTCCGGCGCGGGCCACGATGCGGTCTATGTCGCGCGGTCGGTGCCGACGGCGATGATTTTCACGCCCTGCAAGGATGGTCTCAGCCACAACGAGGCCGAAAGCATCCAGCCCGAGGAAGCCGAAGCCGGCTGCCAAGTGCTGTTCGAGGCGGTGCTGGCGCGCGCGAACCGGGCGCTGTGACAAGGCAGGCCCCGGCGGCTGTGCGGCCTGGGCTCTCCTGATCACTCCGCTGCTTGCGCCCTGGAGATGGAGGGGCCTCGCCCCTCCAGACCACCCCACCAAAGGCCACGGGGCTTATCGAAGCCGAATAGATGACGTCGTTCGGCCCTGTCAGGACAGGCACCAAGACCCACGGTTGCGCACGGAACGCGCTTCAGGGGGACGACATGATCTTCCCGCCCGGCACCAGCGTCCTGCGTTCCAAGTGCTCCAAGCACTTGGCGGGGAGGTTCGGAGGGGCAGGACCCCTCCGATTCCAACCTCACCGGTCGGGCGGCACATAGGCCCGGACGCGGACAAGGCCCCTCCTGGCCGCACCGCGGCCCCGCTCTCCCCGATGGCGCCCCGCCGCCGCCGCGCCTAGGCTTCACGGACGGAAGTCGGGGGGAAACGACCATGCGCATCCTGGTGCTCGGGGCAGGCGCCCTGGGCGGCTATTTTGGCGGACGGCTGGTCGAGGCTGCGTCGGCCGAGGTCACCTTTCTGGTCCGGCCGGCGCGTCGGACCACCCTCGCCCGGGACGGGCTGCGGATCGAAAGCCCCTTCGGCGCCTGGCGCGGCCCGGTCACGGCGCTGACGACCGATGAGCTTCGGCCCGGTTGGGACGTGGTGCTGCTATCCTGCAAGGCCTACGACCTCGAGGATGCGATCGCCGCCATCCGCCCCGGCGTGGACGGGCGCACCGCGATCCTTCCGGTGCTGAACGGGCTGTCGCATCTCGATCGCCTGGTCGACGCCTTCGGCCCGGATCGCGTGCTGGGCGGCTTGGCCAAGATCCAGGCGACGCTGGCGGCCGACGGGCTGGTGCGGCAGTTGAACGACTGGCGCTGGATCACCTTCGGGGAGCGCGAAGGCCGGCTGTCGGACCGCGTGCGCGCCATCGAGGCCGCCTTCGCGCCGTGCAAGGGTGTCGCCGCTCGGGCCGTCCCGGACGTCATGGCGCGAATGTGGGAGAAGCTGGTCCATCTCGGTACCAGCGCCATCGGCACGGTGCTGATGCGGGCCCAGGTGGGCGAGATCGTGCGCGCCGGCGGCACTCCCTTCCTGCACCGCCTGCTCGAACGCAACGCCGCCATCGCCGCGGCCAATGGCTTTCCGGTGACGGAGGCTTTCCTGGCCGAATACCGCGCGCTCTTCGCCGATCCGGCGAGCGCCTACGGCACCTCGATGCTGCGCGACATCGAGGCTGGCGGCCGGACCGAGGCCGACCACATCCTGGGCTTCCTGCTGGAGGCAGCGCGCCGCGCCGGCGTGCCGGAGGAGGCGCACGAGGCAGCCCTCATCCATGCGCGTGCTTATGACCAGCGTCGCACCACCGGACGGTTGCGTTGACATATCATGTTGCACAGCATGGTTGAATTTCACTGTCTGGCAGAAAAAATAGTACGGAACGCAAGACTCTGACCGTACAAGGCGTCTAATCTTTCCGCTCCCGGTCGGATTGCCAGCCATGGAATCACAAAACGCCGCGCCTCGTTTCGTGGACGATTATCTGCTGTCCCTGCTCGCGCGCGCCTCGCATGTCATCTCGGCGGAGTTTCATGACCGGCTGCGGGCGCGCGGCGTCTCCGTCCCGGTCTGGCGTGTCCTTGCCACGCTGTCCGGTGGGCCGGAGACGGTGACCATGTTGGCCGAGGCCTGCCTGTTGCAGCAGCCAACCATGACGAAGGTGCTCGACCGCATGGAGCGCGACGGGCTGGTGACGCGGCAGCAGGATGCGCGGGACCGGCGACTGGTGCGGGTGCACCTGGCGCCGAAAGGGGAGGCGATGCTGAATGACCTGCTCACCGCCGCCCGGGCGCATGAGGCCGAGGTCGTCGCCCGCCACCCGGATGTCGCGGCGATCAAGGACCTGCTGCGGTCGCTGATCGCCCGGCAGGGCCGGCGATCGCGACCGAGGCCCTGATTGCCCCTGCCGCCGCCGCATCGCCTGGCGCGCATGGCGCTGATCCTCGCCGCGGTCGCGGCGGTCGTGCAGGCGGTGGTTGCGATCACGCGTTGACCGCCTGCCGCGCCATCGCCAGCCTGCCCGCCGGAAAGCGGGGGAGTCGCTCATGAAGGTCGGCGTCATCGGTCTGGGCAGCATGGGTATGGGCGCGGCGCTGAGCCTGCTGCGCGCCGGGCATGAAGTGACCGGCTGCGACATGCGGGAGGCGGCGCGGGCGGAATTCGCCGCCGCGGGCGGCGCGGTCGCCGCGAAAGCCTCCGAGCTTCCCCAGGATACCGAGGCGCTGGTCGTGCTGGTGGTCAACGCCGCGCAGACCGAGGCCGCGCTGTTCGGGGAAGACGGCGCGCTGCCGCGCCTTGCCCCCGGCGCGGTGATCGTCAGTTCCGCGACGATGGGGCCGGACGCGGCGCGGGCGCTGGCCAGGAAGGCGGCGGAACGGCAGGTGCTGTATCTGGACGCGCCGGTGTCGGGCGGCGCGGTGCGGGCGCGGGAGGGGGCGATGACCGTCATGGCCTCCGGCCCGGCGAACGCCTTCGGCGCGGCGGGGCCGGTGCTCGATGCCATCGCGACCAAGGTGTGGAACCTCGGCGAGGAGCCGGGCATCGGGGCGACGGTGAAGGTGGTGCACCAGCTCCTGGCCGGCGTGCATATCGCCGTGGCGGCAGAGGCGATGGCCCTCGGCATCCGCGCCGGCGCCGATCCGCGGCAGCTCTACGAGGTGGTGACGAGTGCCGCCGGCAATTCTTGGATGTTCGAGAACCGCATGGCCCGCGTGCTGGACGGCGACGACGCCCCGCGCAGCGCGGTGGACATCTTCGTGAAGGATCTCGGCCTGGTCACCGACATGGCGCGGGGGCTGGATTTCCCTGTGCCGCTCGCCTCCCAGGCGCAGCAATTGTTCACCGCGGCGCGGGCCATGGGCCAGGGCGGCAAGGATGACGGCTTCGTCATCCGCGTCTGGCAGGCGATGACGGGCATCAAGCTGCCGGGGGAATAGCCCCGGGCGGCAGGTGGACGGCTAGCCAGAGGGCCTGCTCGCCGGTTTCCGCGACACGATGGCGGCAGCCCGCCGGCAGCAGGCACCAATCGCCGGGATGCAGGGCGCGGGTCGTGCCATCGGCGAAGGCGAGCGTTGCGCTCCCGGCCACCAGCAGCACGAATTCCGGCCAGGGCTGGTCGTACCATTCGCCGCCCCGCACCGACCGTGACGCGATGCGCTCGACCCGCGCCGCGCCGGAGGCGGCGAGTTCGGTGAAGGTTTCTGCGCCCTGCGCGTCGGGGGATGGGCCGTCGCGCAGGGACCCGAAACGCGGGGTCACGCGGCGAGCGCCGCCTCGACCGCCGCCGCGACCTGGAACAGCCGCGCATCGCCCATATGCGGCCCCGTCAGCATCAGTCCCACCGGCGCCTCGCCCGCCACCTGACAGGGCAGGCTGATGGAGCAGCGGTCGAGGAAATTCCCCACGCTGGTGTTGCGCAGCAGCAGCATGTTGATGCGGTTGTATTCGGCCTCATCCGCCACTTCGGCAATGGCCGGCGGGACCAGGGGCACGGTCGGGCAGATCACCGCGTCGAAGGGCGCGGTGCGCGGCGCGACCGCGGCGATGATGCGCGCCCGTTCGGCGACGAGGTTCACGTAGTCGGCCGCCGACATCGCCTCGCCGCGGCGGATGCGCTTCAGGATGCGCGGGTCGTAGCGATCCGCACCCTCGGCGACCAGGCGGTGGTGCCAGGCCCAGGCCTCGCTCGCCGCGAAACCGCCCGTGGCGTTGGCGGCGGGGATCTGCTCGAGCTCCGGCACATCGAATTCGATCACCTGTGCGCCGGCGGCCGACAGTCGCGTCAGGGTCCGGCCGAAGACGGCGGCCACGGTGCCGTCCATGCTGTCGGTCAGGAAGGTGCCGCGCGGCAGGCCGAGCCGCAGCCCCTTCATCGGCAGCGGCTTCGGCGCGACGGGGTCTTCCTCGCCCGCCATGATGGCGTCGACGATGGCGCAATCCGCGACGCCGCGCGCCAGCGGCCCTGCGGAATCGAGCGAGGCCGCGAGCGGCAGGATGCCGGTGATTGGCACGCGCTTCGCCGTCGGCTTCCATCCCACCACGCCGCACAGCGCGGCCGGGATGCGGCAGGACCCGCCCGTGTCGGTGCCCAGGCCCGCGAAGCCCATCCCATCCGCCACCGCGACACCCGCCCCGGCCGAGGATCCGCCCGGCAGCCGCCCCGTCGCACGATCCCACGGGCTTTTCGGCGTGCCGTAATGCGGGTTCACGCCGAGGCCCGAGAAGGCAAACTCCGTCATGTTGGTGCGGCCCAGGATGACGAAGCCCGCGCGGATGAGCCGCTGCACGGTGGGCGCGGTCGCCTTGGCCGCCGGCGCCCCCCTCAGCACCACCGAACCCGCCTTGGTCGTGACCCCGGCCTCGTCATAGAGGTCCTTGATGCTGATCGGGATGCCGGCATAGGCGGAAGGCGCCCGGCCCGCCGCGCGCAGCGCATCCATCGCCGCGGCCGAGGCCCGCGCGCTGTCGGCATGCACGGCGGTGAAGGCACGCGCGCCCTCCCCGGCCGGATCGGCGATGCGGGCGAGGGAGGCCTCGGTCAGGGCTGCGGCGCTGGTGTGCCCGGCCGCCAGCGCGGCGGCGGCTTCGACGATGGTCCTCATGCTGGCGCAATCCCCCTCACGCAATGCGCGGCCATCTTTGGTCCCCGGGCGGACAGGCGGCAAGCGGGGGCGCGGCGCCGGCCGGCCGGAGGAGGAATTGGCGTGCTTCGGCGCGACGCAGTGCGTAACCTTTTGCTCACGGCCTGCGCATGAGCAGAATATCCCCTCGGACCGGAGGAACCGCCATGTTTGATCTCGACCGTTTCATCACCGACTGCCGCGACGCCATCGCCGAGGACAGCAGCCACAAGGCGGTGCGCGAGGTCGTCGCCCGGGCCGTTGCCGACCATGCCAGTGTCATCCGCGCCCTGGGCGAGCCGACCAAGGCCGGTCTGGTGGCACTCTACCGCTCGCCGGACCTGACCATCCTGAACCTGGCGTGGGGCCCCTATATGACCTTGCAGCCACACGACCATCGCATGTGGGCCTGCATCGGCATCTACGGCGGGCGCGAGGACAACATCTTCTGGCGCCGCATCGCCGAGGGCGATGGCCACCACATCGAGGCCGCCGGCGCCAAGGCGATCGGCACCGGCGACTGCACGGTGCTGGGCAAGGATATCATCCATTCGGTGACGAACCCGATCCCCCGCCTGACCGGCGCCCTGCACGTCTATGGCGGCGACTTCTTCGCCGCCCATCGCAGCGAATGGGACCCGGAGACGCTGGACGAACGCCCCTACGATTCCGCGAACGTGATCAAGCGGTTCGAGGAGTCCAACGCAATGCTGTCGAGCGGGCACTGAACGCAGGACGGGACGAAGGCGGCTCACCGATCGCCGGAAGGGCCGCGGCGGGGGTTCGGCGCCAGGCGCGCACGGAAACGGGCGAAGGGGGAAGGGCTCTGCCCTCCCCCGTTCCCCCCACCCGCCAAAGGCCACGAGGCCTTTGGAAACCGATACCTGGCGCCGGGCCGGCAAGCTGCGCATCGTTGTTCAACGCGCGCCGCATACGTGGACCGGACCATGTCCGGGCGCAGGGCGCACGCATCATGCCGCATGACGCACCCTGCCAATCACAGGATCGAGGTTTCCAAAGCCATTGGCAGGGTGAGGTGTGGGAAGGGGCGGGGCCGCCGTCCATCGCCAACAACGCCCGATCGCCCCGCGCCCAGATCTCCAACCGCCCGCGATGACAGGCGGAGATGCTAGTAGATATCCGGCTCCGGCGTCGGCAGCGTCCCTTCCAGGAAGCGCAGGTCGCAGCCCTCATCCGCCTGAGTGACGTTGTCGAGATAGAGCGACGTCCACCCCCGCCCGTACCGCCGCGGCGGCGGTGTCCAGGCGGCGCGGCGGCGTTCCATCTCGGCGTCGTCCACCAGCAGGTCGAGCTTCCGGTTCGCGACATCCAGCCGAATCAGGTCGCCGTCCTGCACGAAGGCGAGCGGCCCGCCGACATGGCTTTCGGGCGCGACATGCAGCACGCAGGTGCCATAGGAGGTGCCGGACATGCGCGCATCGGAAATCCGCACCATATCGCGCACGCCCTGTTTCAGCAGTTTCTGCGGTAGCGGCAGCATGCCCCATTCGGGCATGCCCGGCCCGCCCTGCGGCCCGGCCTGCTTCAGCACCAGCACGGAATCAGCCGTCACGTCGAGGTCAGGGTCGTCAAGCCGCTTCTTGAGATCGGCATAGTTCTCGAACACCACGGCCGGACCGGTGTGCTGCAGCAGACGCTGTTCGGACGCGCTGGTCTTGATCACCGCCCCGTTGGGCGCGAGCGAGCCCTTCAGCACGGCGAGTCCGCCTTCCTCTTGCAAGGGCTTGTCGAGCGGCAGGATGACGCTCTCGTCGAAGACCTCGGCGGTCGCGATGTTCTCGCCAACCGTCTTGCCGGTGACCGTCTTCGCGGAGAGATCCAGATAATCGGCAATGCGCTTCATGAAGGCGCGCGCACCGCCGGCGTAGAAGAAATCCTCCATCAGCTTCTCGCCGGCATTCGGGCGGAGATTGGCGAGAAGCGGCACGCGCGCAGACAACCGGTCGAAGCGCTCGAGGTCGAGCATCACCCCCGCGCGCCGCGCCATGGCAATCAGGTGCGGGATGGCATTGGTGGACCCCCCGAAAGCCATGGTGGTGGTCACGGCATTATCCACGCTGCCCTCGGTGATGATGGCCTGGGGCGTCAGGTCCTCCCAGACCATCTCGACGATGCGCTTGCCGGATTCCGTCGCCATGCGCGGATGGGCGGAATCGGCGGCGGGGATCGAGGACGCACCAGGCAGGGTGAAGCCCAGCGCCTCGACCGCCAGCATCATCGTCGCGGCCGTGCCCGCCGTCATGCAGGTGCCGAAGGATCGCGCGATGCCGCCTTCCATGTCCTTCCATTGCTCGGGCGTGATGTTCCCCGCGCGCAGCTCCGCATGATACTTCCAGACATCGGATCCCGAACCGAGCGTCTTCCCACGCCAGTTGCCGCGCAGCATCGGCCCCGCCGGCACGAAGATCGAGGGCAGGCCGGACGAGATCGCCCCCATCATCAGCCCCGGCGGCGTCTTGTCGCAGCCGCCCAGCAGCACCAGCCCATCGCAGGGATGGCTACGCGCCAGCTCCTCCGTCTCCATCGCGAGGAGGTTGCGATACAGCATCGAGGTCGGCTTCTGGTACTGCTCTGTCACCGGATGCGCCGGCAGTTCGACCGGGAAGCCGCCGGCCTGCCAGACGCCGCGCTTCACTTCCTCCGCCCGCGTGCGGAAGTGGAAATGGCAGGGGCTGAGTTCCGACCAGGTGTTGATGATGCCGATCACCGGCTTGCCGCGGAAATCGCTCTCGGCAAAGCCTGCCTGCAGCATCCGGCTGCGATGGCCGAAGGCGCGCAGATCCTCGACGCCGAACCAGCGGTGACTGCGCAGATCCTCGGGTCGCTTGCGGGGCATGGCGTCGGCTCCTCCTCCAATCGCTTCCCGACAAGGCTGCCAACTGCTATGGCAGTTGTCCATGGCCGCTGGCAGGACAGCCCCGGGGAGACTCGCGCCGCTGGCCGAGGAGGACACGCTCTCCCTCGGCGAGCGCGCCTATCGTCGCCTGCGCGAATCGATCGTGCAGGGAAGGCTGCCAGCCGGGCGGAAGATCTCGGAACGCAGCATCGCGGGCGAACTCGGCATCTCCGCCCAGCCGGTGCGGGAGGCACTGCGGCGGCTCGAACAGGACGGCATGGTCGTCACCCTGCCGCGCCGCGGCACGGTGGTCGCAGAGATGGGCCCGGCGCAGCTCGGCGAACTCGGCCGCATCCGCGCCGCGTTGGAAGGCGTGGCCTGCGCGCTGGCTGCCGAGCGCATGGATGCCGAATCACTCGCTGCCATCGCCGCCGTCCTGAAACGCATGAAATCCGGCACCGATGCCGCCGACCACGACACCATCGACGAAGCGAATGAGGAATTCCACGCCCTGATCCACCGGGCGACGGGCAACCTCTTTCTCATTCGTTCCCTCGCCTCCCTGCGCGCCTACGACAATCTCGGCCGGCATCGGGCGGTGGGCAGCACCCCACGCGACCTGCCGAAGGCGTTGGTCGAACATCGCGGCATCGTCGCCGCGCTGAAGAAGCGCGACCCGGCGCTGGCCGAAGCACGCATGCGGCACCACATCCTGCGCTCCCTGGTGACCAACGGCGTCCTGCCGGCGCCCGAACGGAAGCCGCGCCGGCCGTAACACCGTCGCCGTTGACGCCGGGCAAGGACGCGCTTCACACTGCCATCTGCTATTGCAGTTAAGCACCCGAGGGGCGGCCCACCGCCCCCGTTCGAGGAGACATCCATGACCCCCAGCACCACGCGGCCCCGCCGCGCCTTGTTCGCTGCCGTCGCGGCTGCCGCGCTCGGCGTCTTCGGCCTCACCGCCGCCCCCGCCGCGGCGCAGGAATGGCGCGGCTGGAACATCCATGCCGCGGACTACCCGAACGGCATCGGCATGGATGCCTTCACGCGCATGGTGGGTGAGCAGACCAATAACCGCATCCGCATGCGCACCTTCCATTCCGCGCAGCTCGGCCAGCAGGACGAGGCGATCCAGCAGATGCGCCTCGGGACCATCGACTTCGCGAACTTCAACCTCTCGCCCTTCAACAACCTGGCGCCGTCCACCAATGTCGTGACGCTGCCCTTCCTGTTCCGCAACGTCGCCCATATGCAGGCGGCGATCGACGGGCCGGCCGGCGCGGCGATTGCCGAGGACCTGGAGAAGATCGGCATCATCGCCCTGGCCTGGTACGACGCCGGCGCGCGCAGCCTCTACACCACGCGCCCGGTGCGAACGCCGGCGGACCTGCGCGGCATGAAGATCCGCGTGCAGACCTCCGACCTCTGGATCGACCTGATGCGCGCGCTGGGTGCGAACCCGACACCCCTGCCCTTCGGCGAGGTCTTCACCTCGCTCCAGTCCGGCGTGATCGACGGCGCGGAGAACAACTGGCCGTCCTATGAATCAACGCGCCACTTCGAGGTGGCGCGCTTCTACACCACCACCGAGCATTCCAACGTGCCAGAGGTGCTCGCTGTATCCCGCCAGCGCTGGCAGCGGCTGAATGAACAGGACCGCGCCATCCTGCGCGCCGCCGCTGTCGAATCCGCCGCCATCCAGCGCCGCGCCTGGGCAGAACGCGAGCGCGTCTCGCGCGAGCGCGTCGTCGCTGCCGGCGTGACAGTCATCGAGATCACCGACCGCACGCCGTGGTCGTCCCTGATGGAACCGGTCTACGCGAAATACGCGTCGGATCCGCGCCTCGCGGCGCTGGTGCGCCAGATCCGCGAGATGCCGTGAAGGCCTTCTCGCGGGCGCTCGACATCCTGTCGGCGCTGACGGTGGGGCTGGCGGGCGCGGCGCTCGTCGGCCTCCTTGCCATGATGGGCTGGCTGGTCTTCGGCCGCTACGTGCTGAACGACACGCCCACCTGGATCGAGCGCGCGGCGACCCTCGCCATCCTCGCCATCGCCATGCCGGTCGCGGCGGTCGGGGTGCGCGAACGCTTCCACCTCTCCGTCCTCGGGATACGCGAATCGCTGCCGATCGGCGCGCAGCGCTGGATCGCGATGGGCTGCGACGCGGTGATGGGGCTGTTCGGCCTCGGCATGGCGGTGTGGTCCTGGGAACTCGTCGGCATGGTCGCGGCCTTCAAGATCCCGCTGCTCGGCATCAGCCAGGGCTGGACCTATGTGCCGATGGTCGCGGGCGGCGCGCTGATGGTGCTCTACGCCATCGAGCAGCTGCTGAAGGACCTCCTGTCCAAGGAAGGCCCGGAACAGCGCGGCGTCACTGCCGCCTTCCTGGAGTGACGCGCGCGTGGAACCTGGTCTGCTCCTGATCTTCGCGGTCTTCGGAATCGGCGTCATCGCCGGCGTGCCGGTCGCCTTCTGCCTCGGTATCGCCGCGGTCGCGGGCTTCATCTACGAGGGCCTGAACCCCGCCGTCGCCTTCCAGCAGATGGCGAGCGGCATGAGCATCTTCGCGCTGCTCGCCATCCCCTTCTTCATCTTTGCCGGGGAGATCATGCTGCATGGCGGCATCGCGCGGCGGCTGGTGGCGCTCGCCAGCGCGGCGGTGGGTTGGATGCGCGGTGGGCTCGGTATGGTGGACGTCTCCACGTCCATGCTGTTCGGCGGCATTTCGGGTTCGGCGGTGGCGGATACCTCAGCGACCGGCGTCATCCTGATCCCGGCGATGAAGTCCAAGGGCTATGGCGTGGACTATGCGGTGTCGCTGACGGTCACCTCGTCCATCGCCGGCATCCTGATCCCGCCGAGCCACAACATGATTCTCTACTCCCTCGCGGCGGGGGGCGGCATCTCGGTCTCGGCGTTGTTCATCGCGGGCATCGTGCCGGGCGTGCTGATGTGCCTCTTCCTCGGCATCGCGGCCTATGTGATGGCGGTGCGGCGCGGCTATCCGGCGGATGGGTGGAAGGGGTTCCGCCACCTGCTCTGGGCCTTCGTCGATGCGCTTCCCGGGCTGTTCACCGCCTTCATCATCCTGGGCGGCGTGTTGACCGGGGTCTTCACCGTGACGGAAAGCGCCGCCTTCGGGGCGATCTGGGCGCTGCTGGTCACGCTCCTGGTCTACCGCGCCCTGTCCTGGGAACAGTTCACCGTCGCCGTGCGATCGAGCGTGCGCACCACGGCAGTGGTCTTCCTATTGGTCGGCACCGCGACGGCCTTCGCCTGGCTGCTGGCCATGTACCGCCTGCCCGACATCCTGACGCAGGGCATGCTCGCCATCAGCGACAGCCCCATCGTCATCCTGGTGCTGATCAATCTCTGCCTGCTGGTGCTCGGCTGCGTGATGGACATGGCGGCACTGATCCTGATCACCACGCCGATCTTCCTGCCGGTGGTGACGGCGATCGGCATGGACCCGGTGCAGTTCGGCATGGTGATGATGATGAATCTCGGCCTCGGCCTGACGACACCGCCGGTCGGCGCCGTGCTTTTCGTCGGCTGCGCCATCGGGCAGATCCGCATCGAGCAGATCATGCGCACCATCATTCCCTTCTGGGGCGCGATCCTTGTCGCGCTGGCCCTGACCACCTATTGGCCGGCCATATCCCTGACCCTGCCGCGCCTGCTGCTCGGCTACGGAGGCTGACCATGACCGCACCATCGAAGCCCGTCCTGCTGACGGGCGCCTCCGGCAATCTCGGCCGGCACCTCGCGAAGACATTGGCGGAGAAGGGCTGGACGCTCCGCCTGACCGACATCGCGCCCTTCCCCGACCCGCTGCCCGCCGGCGCGACCTTCGTGAAGGCCGACATCAATGACGGCGTCGCCCTGCTGCGCCAGGCCGAGGGCTGCGCCGCCATCCTGCATTTCGGCGGCGTGTCCACCGACCAACCCTTCGAGACGGTGATCGGCCCGAACCTCCGCGGCCTATATCATGTCTATGAGGCCGCACGGCGCGAGGGCGCCCGCGTCGTCTTCGCGAGTTCCAACCACTCCATCGGCTTCCACGAACGGCCGAAGGGCAACGAGGCGAAGCTCGACTACGACTGCGCCTTTCGCCCCGACAGCTACTACGGCCTGTCCAAGGCGTATGGCGAGCTGATGGGCCGGATGTACTGGGACAAGCATGGCGTCGAGAACGTGAATCTGCGCATCGGCTCCTGCTTCCCGAAGCCGATCGACCGCCGGATGCTGTCCACCTGGCTGTCCTATGCCGACCTCACCCGGCTGGTCGAACGCTGCGTCGTCGCGATCCATGCCGGCCATGCGGTGATATGGGCCTGCTCGAACAATCCGGCCTCCTATTGGGGCAAGGACCATCGCGACCGCATCGACTGGACGCCGCTCGATTCCGCCGAGCCCTGGCGCTCGGAAGTCGAAGCCATCACGGCCGATCCCGTCTCCGAGCGCTATCAGGGCGGCGGCTACACCACCTCGGAATATTCGCGGAAGACGCCCTCCCCGCGCGACGCCTTCGATCTGGAAGGCTGACGCCGATGCTGCGGCTGCATGCCGGGCCCTGGGTAGCGGACCTCGCGCCCGAGGATGGGGGCGGCATGACGCTGCTGCGGCACGGAGACCACGCGATCCTGGTGCCCGCGCCAGAGGGAGCACGCCTCGGCGGCCCCTTCGGCGCCTTCTGGATGATCCCCTGGGCGAATCGGCTGGATGGCGGCCGGCTGGGGCCGCATCGCCTGCCGATCAACCGCGTGCCCGAGGGTACGGCGATCCACGGCCTGTCGCGCGACCGCGCCTGGGATGTCGCCGAGGCCGCGCCCGACCATGCCGTGCTGGTGCACTCCGTCAATGCCGCGCCCTATCGCTACGAGGCGCGGCTGGCGACGACGCTGACGACCGACAGGCTGACCCTCGACCTCACCGTCACCAACCGCGGTGCCGAGCCCCTGGCCTTCGGCGTCGGCTGGCATCCCTGGTTCGTGCGACCCGCGGGAACGCGTCTCGCCTTCCGGGCGACGCATCGCTGCACTCATGACGCGCGCTGCCTGCCGGTTTCCGCGGAACCCACGCCCGGCCTGGATGGGGGCGAGGATGTCTTCCTCGGCCTCGACACGCATTTCCCGGGCTGGGACGGGACCGCGACGATCGCCTGGCCGGAGCTGACCCTGACCATGACCGCCACCGGCGCGCTGGCGACGAACCTTCAGGTCTATGCCCCGCGCGACCGGGCGGTGCTCTGCGTCGAGCCCTCCTCCCACCTGCCGGATGCGCCGAACCGGCCGGACTTCGCGCGGCTCGGCCCGATGCGGGTGCTCGCGCCGGGCGAATCCTTGTCCGGCATCATCACCCTGTCGGTGGAAGGTTCACATCGGGGCGGGGGCGCGGCATAGGATGGGCACATGGCCTCCTCCCCCACCGCCCTCGTCCTCGGCGCCGGCATCATGGGGCTGTCCGCCGCCTGGGCCCTGTCCCGGCAGGGCTTCGCCGTGCGGATCGTCGAGCAGGATCCGGTTCCCAACCCCCGCGGTTCCTCGGTCGATCACCACCGGCTGATCCGCCATGCCTATGGCGGCCAGGCCGGATACATGCGCATGGTCGATCCGGCCTATGCGGCCTGGGACATGGTCTGGCGCGACCTGGGCGAGGTGCTGCACGTCCCCACGGGCGTGCTCGCCGTGTCGGGCAGCCCGGCGGGCTGGCTCGGCGAGAGCCGGGCAACGCTGGCCGCCGATGGCCTGCCCTTCACCGACCTGACCGCGACCGAGGTCGCCGCGCGCTTCCCGATCTTCACCGAATCGGGCATCGGCGCGGCGTTCCACATGGACGCCGGCGGCGTACTGCTGGCCGAGCGCATTGTTGCCGGCCTCGCGCGCCAGATCGCCGCGCGCGGGGTGGCGATCGAACGTGCCCGTGTCGCCGATGTCGATGCCGAACGCGCCCTGCTGCATCAGACCGACGGCACCACGCGGAGCGCCGACCTGCTGGTCGTGGCCGCCGGCCCCTGGGCGCCACGGCTGCTGCCTGCCGCGCTTGCACCGCGCGTCGTCGCGTCCCGGCAAATCCTCGTCCTGCTGGAACCGCCGGCGCAGCACCGCGAGGCCTGGGCGCGCGCGCCGATGCTGCTCGACCTCGCCGAGGATGGCGGCTTCTACGCCGTTCCGCCCGTCCTCGGCACGCCGCTCAAGATCGGCGACCATCGCTTCTCCCGGACCGGCGATGCCGAGGCCGACCCGCGCGACGCCACGCCGGCCGAAGCCGAGGAGATCCTCTCCTTTGCCCGCCCACGCCTGCGCGACATGGGCGGCTACCGCATCCTGGGTGCCCGCGCCTGCTACTACGACGTCGAGGACGCCGAGCGCTTCGTCGTCGAACCGCTGTCGCCACGCTGCCTCGTGATGTCCGGCTTCTCCGGCCATGGCTTCAAGTTCGGCCCGGTGCTCGGCCTCGCCCTGGCGGCCGCCGCTGCCGACCCGGCGCTGCTGCCGGCGCTCACTTCCTGGGCCGCCGGCGAGGCCCCGCCCGCCGCCGGTCTTCTCTCTGCCCTGCAAGGCGTACCCGCATGACCTCCACGGCTGCCACCGACCTCATCTTCGGCCTGACCCGCGTGGTCGGCCTGCCCGCCCTGACCGAGAAGGCCGGCGCGCCGCTCGGGGCCGAGGACATCGCGCAGATCATCACCGAGGCCGACCGCTTCTGCACCGAGGTGCTGCAGCCGGACGCGCTCGCCGCCGACCGTGCCGGGGCGACCTATGCCAACGGCCTCGTGAAGACGCCGCCGACCTACCCGGCCGCCTATGCCAAATGGGTGGAGGGCGGCTGGCAGTCGCTCTCGGCACCCGAGGCACATGGCGGGCAGGGCCTGCCGGCCGCGCTGTGGACGGCGATGGTCGAACTGGGCATGGCGGCGGATGCGTCCTTCATGCTCGGCCCGCTGCTGACCGCCGGCGCGATCGAATGCCTCGTCCACTACGCCACGCCGGACCAGGCCGCGAAATGGCTGCCGAAGATGGTCAGCGGCGAATGGACCGGTGCGATGTGCCTGACCGAGCCCAATGCCGGCAGCGACCTCGGCGTGCTGCGCACCCGCGCCGAGCCGCTGGGGAACGGCAAGTATGCCCTGCACGGCCAGAAGATCTTCATCACCTGGGGCGAGCACGACTGCACCGACAACATCGTCTACCTGGTGCTCGCCCGCCTGCCCGATGCGCCTCCGGGATCGAAGGGCATCAGCCTCTTCGTCGCGACCAAGCTGAAGGAAGACGGCAGCCGCAACGACCTGCGCTGCGGCGGCATCGAGCACAAGCTCGGCATCCATGGCTCGCCCACCTGCGTCATGCTGTTCGAGGGGGCGGAGGCCGAGATGGTCGGCCAGCCCAATCGCGGCCTGAACGCCATGTTCGCCATGATGAACAATGCGCGGCTCGGCGTCGGCACCCAGGGCGTGGCGCATGGCGCGGCATCCCTGCGCCTGGCCGAGGCCTACGCCGCCGAGCGCATCCAGGGCGGCGGCAAGCCGATCGCCGAACACCCCGATGTGCAGCGCATGCTGATGGAAATGCGCGCGGTGACGCTCGCCGGGCGGCTGATGGCGCTCGAGACCGCGATCTGCGTCGACCGCCACGCGCTGTTCGGCGACACCGCGGCACAGGCGCGCCAGGCACTGCTGACGCCGATCCTCAAGGCCTGGTGCACCGATCGCGGCGTGGAGACCGCCTCGACCGGCGTGCAGGTGCATGGCGGCATGGGCTTCATCGAGGAAACCGGCGCCGCCCGCATGCTGCGCGATGCCCGCATCGCCCCGATCTACGAAGGCACCAACGGCATCCAGGCGATCGACCTGGTGGTGCGCAAGGTGGCCAAGGATGGCGGGGCGGAGATGCGCGACCTGCTCGCCGAGGTGAAGCGCAACCCCGATGCCCGCCTGCGCGCCGCGGCCGAGCGGATGGAAGCGGCGACGGCCCTGGTGCTGGAAACCCAGGGCCGCGACGCGGCCGCCGCGGAATCGGTCGCGGTGCCGTATCTCGAGGCCGCCGGCTGGCTGGTCGGCGGCTGGATGCTGGCGCGGGCGGCGGCCGAGGACGGCGCGCGCTATGGCGCGCTCGCGGAGTTTTACCTGCGGCGGCTGCTGCCGCGCAGCGGGGGGCGCATCGCGGAGATCGAGGGGGCGCTGGCGGCGTGATCCGCGACCAGGGAGGGGCAAGGCCCCTCCCCGCCGCACCAGCCCGCCTCATCTTTGCGCAAGCAGGCAGGGCCGCCCGACAGCAGAATTGCCTCGGTTAAGTCCCTTGCAATCGTCCGATCCGCCGTGGTAGTTCTTGTTTCGTTCCGGTGAAGACGGCGGGGCCGGATCCCCCACTCAACCCCCGAGTGCGGTCCCGCCGTCCCCATTCGCGAGGCGTCGGCGCAACTCGGCGAGACAGGCCTCGCGGTCGTCGCAACAGCCCCGCGCCATCCACCAGGACCGCAAATCATCCAGCGCAGCGCCCACCGCCGGGCCCGGCGGGATGCCGAGGGCGATCACATCGCGCCCGGCGATGGGAAAGACCGGGATGGGCTCGGATGCGATGGCTGCGCGAAGCCTGGCCCAAGCCACCGGATCGTCGTCAGCCTGGTCGGACCGACGCCACCGATCGGCCGGCAAGGCCGCGGCGAGCCATGACCGGCCGAGCAGGACCACCCGCGGATCGAGACCGCGCCACTGACGATGCAAGGAAGCCAGCAGGCGGCGCAGGCCGGGCTGATCCAGATGCGTCGCCATGCCGAAGCGGTTCGCGGCGGCGTCGGCCGGCGTGCAGTCGGCGAGCGCCTCGACCAGATCCCGCTCCTGCCCCGAGAGCTTCAGGCGGCCCGCAATCTGCCCGATGACCGTCATCGTCCCCTCTCCCTGGCACAGCAGCGCCGCGAGTCGCAGCAGCGGATCGGGTGGCCCGCCCATGGCGATGAGACGCGTGAAGAGCGTGCCGAGGCACGCCTCAGGCAAGACAGCGGGCGCCCGGAGCACCCCGGTCTCGGCCATCAGCGCGAGGGACGCGAGCGGGTCCGGCACTGACAGGATGCGCTTCAGTTCCATCCAGATCCGCTCGGCCGATAGCCGCCCGAGGCCCGGCACCGCGCGCCGGATCGCCGCCACCGCCGCCGGGTCCGGCGCACCGCGCCCATACCGGGCCTGGAAGCGGAAGAAGCGCAGGGCGCGCAGATAGTCCTCGGCAAGCCGCGTATCCGGATCGCCGACGAAGCGCACCAGCCCGGCCGCGAGATCGGTTCGGCCGCCGAAATAGTCGAACAGCGCCCCATCCGGACCGAGCGACATGGCGTTGATGGTAAAGTCGCGCCGCGCCGCATCCTCGCGCCAATCGTCGGTCCATTCGACCACAGCGTGGCGCCCGTCGGTCAGCACGTCGCGGCGCAGGGCCGTCACCTCGACCGGGGCGTGGTTCAGCACTGCGGTCACGGTGCCATGCGCAAGGCCGGTCTCGAACACCTTCAGCCCCGCCGCCCGCAGCCGGTCGGCGATGTCCTCCGGTGCGAAGGGGGCGGCGACATCCACGTCGGCCGCGTCCCGCCCGGCCAATGCGTCCCGCACGCAACCCCCCACCGCCCGCGCACCTGGCAGGACGGCGAGCACCGCGGCAACCTCCGGCTGATCGAGGAAGGCCGGGCGCGTGATCCGCGCAGCCGGGGCGTCGATCACTCGCGCGACTCCCCATGGCCGGGGGCGATGTGGTCGCCTTCCATGTGGGCGGGCACATACTCCGTACCCGGCCGCATGCTGCGCGACAGCCCGTACCAGAATGCCCCCCCCAGCATCAGCACGATGCCGAGCGCGGCGAGCACCAGCAGGATGCTGCTCGGCTCGGCACGCGGGTTCATCCGCCGCCACAGCCCGTAGGCGGCGAAGGGCAGCAGGAAGAGCAGCAGCTCGATCAGATAGGGCATGCGATTCCGTGCCGGGAGCAGGGTTCGGCACGCGGCCGCCCCGCCGGCCCGCGTGCGACACCTGTCGCCCAGAGGTCAAGCCTGCGCGCGACGGGTCTCAAGGCCCAGCGTAGAGCCCCGCCACCTCCGGCGCGAAGCCGGTCAGCGTGCGACTGCGATGGCCGCGCGGATGGCGGGGCATCAGCCCTGCCATGGCCTCGGCCAGGCGCACCGCGGCCTGGGTGCCGTCGATCAGCGGTACGGCGACGCGGGGCTGCAGCAGCGGCGCGATACCGGCGAGCGGTCCGCCGGCGAGGATGATCGCCTCTGCGCCATCCTGCTCCGCGCTTTCCGCACACAACCCCGCCAGCAGGTCGAGCCGTTCCTCCGCTACCGTCCCCGGATCGCCGGAAAACGGCGGCCCCATGCGGAACCCCGCGCAGCGCGCGGTCAGCCCGTGATGGTCCAGGCATTCCTCGAACATGGGCCGCAGCGCGGCGGTAAAGGACACCACGCCGAAGCGCCGCCCAAGCATGGCGGCGGCATGGAAGGCGGCCTCGCTGATGCCGAGCACCGGGACGTCCAGCAGCTCCTTCGCCGCATCCAGCCCCGGATCGCCGAAGCAGGCGATCACCGCCGCATCATATCGGTTCCGGTGCGATGACAATGCTGCGAGCGTGGCCGGTCCGGCGACCAGCCAATCCGCGCGGGTGACGATCAGCGGCAGGCCGAAGGGGGCGGTGACGGCCTCGATGACCGTGCCGGTAGAGGCCACAACCCTTGCGGCAGCACCGATTCTGTCAGTCACCGCCGGGGTTGTGTTGGAGTTCACCACCAGGATCCGCATCGCCTCACCGCCTTGCTGCACCGCACACCTACCCCGTTGACCCGGGGCACCCGCAAATTGTGTCATGACTTTGCTCAGTTCGGGGCAACGTCCAGGAAACGGCGCCGGTCAACGGTCGCAGGCCCGCTCCACCCGAAGGTGGAGCGGGCCTTATGTTGAATCCCCCCGTGACAGGCGTTGCGCAATACGGGGGATCAGATGAAGCCAGCCGCACTCGTCACCGGCGCCCGGCGCGGCATCGGCCGCGCAACCTGCACCGCACTTGCAGCCAAGGGCTTCGAGATCGTGGGTGCCGACATCTCGAATGAAGGCGTGGAAGAGACCCGTGCCGCGGTCGAGGCCGCCGGCGGCCGCTTCACCTTCGTTCTCGCCGATGTCGGGGATGTGGACGCGCATGCGGCGCTGCTGGATGCCGCCTGGGAAGCCTTTGGTGGGCTCGAATGCCTCGCCAACATCGCCGGCGTCCAAGTGGCGAAGCGCCAGGACATGCTGGAGACCACGCCCGACTCCTGGGACCACCTGCTGGACGTGAACACGCGCGGCGTCTTCTTCCTCAGCCAGGCCATCGCGAAGCGCATGATCGCGCCGGGCGCGCCGGTGCGCGGGCATCGCTCGCTGGTGTTCATCTCCTCCATCAACTCGGTGATGGCCTCGCTGAACCGCGCGGAATACTGCGTGTCCAAAGCCGGGGTAACGATGCTGGCGAAGCTCTTCGCCATGCGGCTCGGCCCGCACGGCATCAACACCTACGACATCCAGCCTGGCGTGATCCGCACCGACATGACGCGCGCGGTGTGGGACAGCTACGCGCAGCAGATCGAGGCCGGGGCAACGCTGATCCGCCGCATGGGCGAGCCGGAAGATATCGGCGGCGCGGTGGCGACGCTGGCCTCGGGGGCGATGCCCTACTCGACCGGGCATTCCTTCCCGATCGATGGCGGAATGCTCGTGCCGCGGTTCTGAGCGATCGCGGCGACCGAGGATTGGAGACGGGCTCTGCCGCTCTCCGGTGCGCCCCTCCTCGCCGTATTGCGCCCGCGTCGGACGAAGCCGAATCTTCTCCCCCGCGACGCCTGTCCGTCTCCGGCCCAACCGCGCTAGAGAAGCGTCGATGAAGCGCTTCTGGTCCCATGCCGTTGCCGTGCCGCGCCCTGAGGGCGGCCATGCCGTGCTGCTCGATGGCCGCCCGCTCCGCCTGCCGGGCGGTGTGCCCCTCGCCACGGAATTCGCCCCCTTGGCCGAGGCCATTGCTACGGAGTGGCAGGCTGCCGGGGGCGAGAAGGGCGGCGAGATGTCGATGGAGGACGTCCCGTTGACACGCCTGCTCGGCACGGCGCAGGACCGCATCGCGCCCGATCCTTCGGCCATGGTCGCGGGCCTCGCGAAATACGCCGAGACCGATCTGCTCTGCTATCGCGCGGAGGATGCGGCGCTCGCCGAGCGCCAGGCGCGGGAATGGCAGCCCCTGCTCGACTGGGCGGCCGAGGCGCATGGCGCGCCATTGACCATCACCGCCGGGCTGATGCCGGTGGCGCAGCCGGCGAAGAGCCTGAAGGCCCTGGAGCGGGCGATCGCCGTGCACGAGGTGGAGGAACTCGCGGCGCTCGGCCTTGCCGTGCCCGCGCTGGGCAGCCTGGTACTCGGCCTCGCGCTGTCGGCCGGACGGCTGAACGGGCAGGAGGCGCACCGCTTGGCCGTGCTGGATGAGACGCATCAGGAGGAACGCTGGGGCACCGATGCCGAGGCCGCCCATCGCCGCGCCCGCGCCGCGGCGGATATCGACCTCGCCGAGCGCTTTCTCGCCCTGGTGCGGACGTGACGGCGCGGCGCGTCGTCATTTCCGGGCGGGTCCAGGGCGTAGGCTACCGCGACTGGATGGTGCGGGAGGCGACGCGCCTGGGCGTGCATGGCTGGGTGCGCAACCGCCGCGACGACACGGTCGAGGCGTTGGTCGCGGGCGAGGAGGCGGCCGTGCAGGTGTTGCTCTCCGCCTGCCGCCGCGGCCCGCCAGCGGCGCAGGTCACCCGCATCGCCGAGGATTTCGCCGACCCGCCCGATACGCCCGGCTTCCACCGGCTGCCGACGGGCTGAACGCCGCGCGGGCGGCGCGGGAAGGGGCCGCGCCCTGCCCCGTCAGCGGCCGTTCAGCAACACGTCCCGCGCCGCGTTCACCCGCGCCGCCATCCATGCGCTGCCGCCATGATCCGGATGCGCCGCGCGCATCAGGCGCCGATGCGCTGCGCGGATCTCCTCCTCCGTCGCGCCCTCCTCGAGGCCCAGCACAGCCAGCGCCTCCGTCCGGTCGAGCGGGGCGTCATGCGGGGTCCGCGGCGCCTCGCGCCAGTCGGGATGGGCGCGGTCGAGCCAGGCTTCCAGCAGGGGCACGCTTTCGGGGTCCTGCTGCGCGCAATCGGCCAGCAGGGACGTGAGCTGTTCCAGCGACAGGTCGGCGAGTTCCGAGCCGGCGAAGGAGCCACGCGTCACCCGCCCGGTCATCCGGCCGCTGTCATGGTGCAGCACCATCTCCAGCGTGGCGGTCTCGACCCGGCTTTCCTGTCCGGGACTGGCCTGCCCGCCGCGGGAGAAGGTTCGCGCCGTCCGCCAGGACCGCCAGAACTGGACCAGCAGCGGCGCGAAGAAGGTCAGCGACCAGATCGCCTGCAACCCGCGCCCGGTGAACAGCAGCACTGCCAGCAGCACCACGCCGATGGCGCCGGTGGACCAGATCAGCATCGTCTTCACCGTGCCGACCGAGGCCTGGGCGAAGGCGCGCAGCCCGGCCAGCGCGAGCACCAATGCCAGCCCGCCAAGCGCGATCCAGGTCATCGCGGCCTCGGCAACTGCCCGGCGATGCGCGTCGCGGCGGGGCTGGCCAGGCGCGCCAGCGCGTCCCGGCCGCCCGCCGCGAACACCGCGACGGCGCGCAGCAGGTCCCGCAGCGCATCGGCCGAATGCGAATCGAAGGGCGCATAGGCGCCGCCGGAAACCTTGGCGATCTGGCGGAAGACATTGCCGGCGACGGCATTGCTGCCTTCATGGAAGCAGAAGACCGGCGTGCCGCGCAGACCGAGCTCGCCCGCCACATGGCACAGCGCGTCGACATCCTCCTCCACCGCATCGCCGACCAGCACCATGGCGGCGACCTTCTCGCGCTGCGTTTCGGCGAGGGTGTGCCGCAGCGCCCGCAGGATCTGCGTCAGCCCGCCGAGGCAGGTGACGCCGGACATGCGGCGGGCGAGGTCCGCGCCATCGGTCAGGAAGGGGGTCGCCGCGAAATCCCCATGCCCGCGCCAATAGGCGAGGGAGACGGCAATGCCACCCAGATCGCTGGTAGCGAGGAACATCTCGCCCGTCAGGGCGCAGGCGCGGTCCCAGGAGGGCTGGCGGGACGCCGTGGCATCCACGGCGAAGACGAGGCGTCCAGGGCGGCCGCTGGCAGGTCGCACCGCCGGCATGGCGGCAACCCGGTCGAGGAAGGCGGCGACGGCTCCGGTCGCGCCGGGGCGGACAGGGGGGCGGGTCATGATTCGTCCGATGCTGGCATCCAGTGTCCGTGATGTGAAATGTCTCACTCGCCACGCCAAGGGTGCGCCGGCATGCTGGCCCACATGATGGCCGCGGGCTTTACTGCGGCGGCGCAACAGGAAGGGTTCTCCGGGATGGACGCATCACGCAGCACGGGGCTCCGGGCCGTCGCCCTTGCGACGGTCGCCGGTCTGGCCCTGACCGGGGGTGCCCTGGCGCAGTCGAAGCCCTCGCCGCTGGGCGCCCCGAACCGCCCGGCCCTGCCGACCGCCAAGCCGCCGCCGCTCGGTGCGCCAGCGCCCATGCCGGTGGTGCCGCAGCAGGCCCTGCCGCCGCGCCTGGCGCCGCAGCCGCCGGCCGCCCAGGCGCCGGCCCCTGTGCCGCCGCCCTCCCTCGCCGCGCCGCAGGTCATCCCGCCCAACGAGCCGGCCGCGGTCACCCGGCTGCGCGGCCTGCTCGGGCCCAGCGTCCGCCTGTCCTACGGTTCGGCCCAGGCGCTGGACGGAACCGGGGAGCAGGTGCGCCTGACCGCCGTGGTCCTGGAACGCCCCGGCAAGCGCGCCACCATCGAGGACGTGCAGCTCAACGGCCTGCGCGAGGATGGCGTGGCCGAGGCGGTGCTGCGCGGCTTCGAGACGACGGAGGACAATGCGCAGGTGCGCATCGGCATGCTGCGCATCGCCGGCCTGACCGTGCCACGCAACGCCGGCGGCCCGCCGCAGCCCGACCAGGTGCGGCTGGAAGGCCTCCGGCTGGAGGGGCTGCGCGTCTCCGGCGCGGCGAACGTCTCGGTCGACCTCGCCACGGTGGAGAACTGGCTGCCCGGCCAGCCCGGCACGGTGCAGGTGCAGGGCGTGGCAGTGACCGGCATCACGGAAGGCTTCGTCGACGCGGTGCGGCTGGCCCGTGTGGCCTTCAGCGGCGTCGATATCGGCGGCACGATCGCCGCACTGATGCGCATGGAAGGCGCGCCGAGTCTGCCCGGCCGCGCGAGCTTCGAAATGGACGGACTGGAGCTGAGCGCCGGTGGCAGCCCGGTTGGCCGGCTGCAGGAAATGCGCATCGCGGCCGACATGACCGACAACCGGGGCTCGGGCAGCGGCACCCTGGCACTGCGCGGCATCCGGGTCGAACCCCTGCCGATGATCGCCCCCTGGCTGACCCGCTTCGGCTACCAAGCCATCGAGGGCGAGATCACCGCCGCGACCAGCCATGACGCCACCACGGGCCATGTGGAGGTCCGCGACTTCACCATCGCCGCGCGCGACGTCGGCACGCTCACTTTCTCTCTGAACCTCGACGGGCTGACGCAGGAACGGGTCCAGTCGCTGGACTACAGCCAGGCGCGGCTGATCGGCGCAGCGCTGGGCTGGGCGGACAGCTCGCTCTACCGGCGCTTCATCGCCATGCAGGCGGCACAGGCCCGCGTGCCGGAAGACCAGTTGCGCGAGCAATTCGCCGCCATGGCCCAGGGCGCGCTGAGCCAGCCGGACGCGACGGCGCTGGTGCCGATCCGTGACGCGGTCCTGCGCTTCATCCGTGGGCAGGCCACGGACGTCGATATCCGCGTGAACCCGCCCAAGCCGATCGGCGCCGCAGAGATGCAGCAGGTCCCGCAGAATCCGGCGGAGCTGCAGCGGATCCTGGGCATCACGGCGACATCGCGGTGACGCAGCGCGGAGGGGGGCCTTGCCCCTCTCCGGCGGAGCCTTGAGCAGCAAGGTTCTTCGGCCCTGCCAGAGCGACGCGGGACGGAGGGACTCCGCTCCCCCCCCCCCGCAGCCACGAGCCGAGGAGGTCTTCCTCATGGCCGGCTTGGTTCCGCCGGGATTTGCCCCGCCGGCGCTGAGTTGAAACGCGCGACGCGACGGGAAGGGGCAGAGGCCCTCTCCATGGCCCCCTGCGCCCCGTTGTCGCACGCGGGGGCATAAGCCCCCCTGCGCTACCGCGCGGCGTTCGCCTGCGCCACCGCCAACGCCGTCACGTTCAGGATGCCGCGCGCGGTCACGCTGGGCACCAGCACATGGACGGGCTTGTTCATGCCGAGCAGCAGCGGCCCGAGCTGCAACCCGTCCGTCGCCGCCTTGACCAGGTTGAAGGCGATGTTGGCGGCATCGATCCCCGGCATCACCAGCAGGTTCGCCGCCCCTTCCAGCTTGCTGTCCGGCACGGCGCGGCTGCGAATGGCCGGGATCAGCGCGGCATCCGCATGCATCTCGCCATCCACTTCCAGGGTCGGGTTCTGCTTCCGGATCAGCGCCAGCGCCTGGCGCATGCGCCGGGCGGACGGCGCGCCCGAGGCGCCGAAGGAGGAATGCGACAGCAGCGCCACCTTAGGCGTCAGGCCGAAGGCGTGGACCTGCACGGCGGCGAGCAGGGTCATCTCGGCGATCTGCTCGGCCGTCGGTTCCAGGCAGAGATGGGTATCGACGATGAACAGGTGCTCGCCGGCCCGGGTGACGACGCCGGAGATGGCGTAGACGCGGCCGACATCCTCCCGCTTGCCGATGATGTCGAGCACATGCTTCCACTGCCCCATCCAGTCGCCGAGGCCGCCGCAGATGGCCGCATCGACATGGCCCGCTTCCAGCAGCAGAGCGGCGGCGACGGCCGGGCGGGTGCGGACGCGGCGCTCCGCGGCGTCGGGCGGCGTGCCGCGGCGGCCGGCCTTCAGGCGATACAGGTCGGTCAGCGGGCCAAACACCGCATCGTCGCGCGTCGGATCGAGGATGCGGACCGTCTCACCCAGCGCCATGCGCAGGCCGAGCGCCTTCACCTTCGCCGCGATGACCTCCTGCCGTCCGACCAGGATCGGCTCGGCAATGCCTTCGTCTACCACCGACTGCACGGCGCGCAGCGTGCGCTCGTCCTCGCCCTCGGCATAGGCGACGCAGCGGGGGTTCTTGCGCGCGGACTCGAAGACCGGGCGCATCAGGTTGCCGGAACGGAAGACGTTGCGTTCCAGCTCGAGGCGATAGGCCCCGAAATCGGCGATGGGACGCGTCGCGACGCCGGAATCCATCGCCGCCTTGGCGACCGCTGGCGCGATTTCGAGGATCAGGCGCGGGTCGAAGGGCTTGGGGATGATGTAGTCCGGCCCGAAGACCGGAGCGACGCCGCCATAGGCCGCCGCGACGACCTCCGAGGCCTCGACACGGGCCAGCGCCGCGATGGCGTCGGCGGCGGCGATCTTCATCTCCTCATTGATCGTGGTCGCGCCGACATCGAGCGCGCCCCGGAAGATGAAGGGGAAGCAGAGGACGTTGTTGACCTGGTTCGGGTAGTCGGTGCGGCCGGTCGCGACGATCGCATCGGGGCGGGCGGCACGCACGGCCTCGGGCAGGATCTCCGGTTCCGGGTTCGCCAGGGCGAGGACCAGCGGCTTCGGCGCCAGGTGCTTCAGCCATTCGGGCTTCAGCACGCGCGGGGCCGACAGGCCAAGGAAGATGTCCGCGCCGGGCAGCACCTCCTCCAGCGTCCGGGCCTCGGTCTTCTGGGCATAGCGCGCACGATAGGGGTCGAGGTCGTTGCGGCCGGTGTGGATCACGCCGCCGATGTCGCAGATCGTGACGTTCTCCCGCTTCAGCCCCATCGAAACGAGCAGGTCGAGGCAGGCGAGTGCTGCCGCGCCGCCCCCGGTATTCACCACCTTCACGTCTTCCAGGCGCTTGCCCTGCACCAGCAGGCCGTTGCGCACGGCGGCAGCGACGATGATGGCGGTGCCGTGCTGGTCGTCATGGAAGACCGGGATGTTCATCCTCTCGCGCAGGGTGCGCTCGATGACGAAGCACTCGGGGGCCTTGATGTCCTCGAGGTTGATGGCGCCGAAGGAGGGCTCCAGCGCCGCCACGACCTCGATGAACTTCGCGGGATCGCGTTCCTCGACCTCGATGTCGATGGAATCGATGCCCGCGAACTTCTTGAAGAGGACCGCCTTGCCCTCCATCACCGGCTTCGAGGCCAGCGCCCCGATGGCGCCGAGGCCGAGCACCGCCGTGCCGTTGGTGATGACGGCGACCATGTTGCCGCGGGTCGTGTAGTCATAGGCGGTGGCAGGGTCGGCGGCGATCGCTTCACAGGCCGCCGCGACGCCGGGGGAATAGGCGAGGCCCAGGTCGCGCTGCGTCGCCATGCGCTTGGTAGGCTCGACCGCCAGCTTCCCGGGTCGCGGAAGACGGTGGTAGTCGAGCGCAGCGCGGCGGAAATCGTCGTCCATCAGGGCACCTCCAGTTCGAGGTATAGCCCCTGTGTCGCGGCGCGTCAGGCCGTGCGAGGCGCATTGCCGCGATGCTGCCAGGGTGTTCGCAGCCGCAGCGTGGTGCCATGCTCCCCCGACCAACAGGGAGCCAATGATCATGATCAAACGCAGGCATGTCCTCGCCGCCCCGCTCGCCGGGTTGGCCGCGCCCGCCTTCGCCCAGTCGGACCGGGCGCGCACGCTGCGCTTCGTGCCCCAGGCGAACCTCACCTCGCTCGACCCGATCTGGACCACCGCCGCTGTCACCGAGAACCATGGCTGGACGGTGTTCGACACGCTCTACGGCATGACGGACGACCTCAAGGTCGCGCCGCAGATGGCCGAGGGGCACACCGTCTCGGATGACGGCCTGACCTGGCTGGTCAAGCTGCGGGAGGGGCTGCGCTTCCATGATGGCGAGCCCGTCCTCGCCCGCGACTGCGCGGCGAGCCTCAACCGCTGGAGCAAGCGCGACACCTTCGGCCAGTCCCTCGGCGCGGTGGTCGAGGCCTGGGAGGCCGCCGACGACCGCACCATCCGCATCCGGCTGAAG
The DNA here is from genome assembly GCF_019430885.1 of Roseomonas alba. Taxonomy (GTDB): domain Bacteria; phylum Pseudomonadota; class Alphaproteobacteria; order Acetobacterales; family Acetobacteraceae; genus Neoroseomonas; species Neoroseomonas alba. The sequence continues at coordinate 242,217 of NZ_JAHYBZ010000003.1, forward strand.
TCGAAATTCCCGCTGCTGCTGGAGGCGCTGGCCAAGCCCGCCGCCGTGGTGCCCTTCATGATGCCGGAACGCATCGCGCGCACCGATCCCTTCCAGCAGATGCCGGAGGTGATCGGGTCCGGCCCTTATCGCTTCGTGAAGGACGAATACGTCTCGGGCAGCCGGGTGCTCTACACGAAGTTCGACGGCTATGTGCCCCGGCAGGAGCCGCCGTCGCGCACCGCGGGCGGCAAGCGGGCGCTGATGGACCGCGTCGAATGGACCATCATGCCCGACAGCGCCACCGCCGCCGCCGCGCTGCAGGCCGGCGAGATCGACTGGTGGGAACAGATCAACGCCGACCTCGCCCCCCTGCTGCGCCGCGCCCGGGGGGTCGAGGTGAAGGTGCTGAACACGCTCGGCTATGTCGGGGTGGCACGCTTCAACTTCCTGCACCCACCCTTCAACAATGTCCGGATACGCCGCGCGCTGTTGCGGGCGATCAACCAGGACGACTATCTGCGCGGGGTGACGGGGAACGATCCCTCGGCCTTCCGCACCTGCCTGTCCATGTGGCCCTGCGGCACGACCTATGAGAGCACGACCGGCAACGAGTTGCTGGCGGGGCCGCGCGACCTCGACAAGGCGAAGGAAGAGATCCGCGCCGCCGGCTACAACGGGGAGAAGGTCGTCATCATCAATCCCTCCGACTTCCCGACCATCGGGCCTTTCGGCCAGGTGACGGCGGATCTGCTGAAGCGGCTGGGCATGAATGTCGACCTGGTCGAGACCGACTGGGGTTCGGTGGTGCAGCGTCGGGCCAGCAAGGAACCGCCCGAGCGTGGCGGCTGGTCCATCTTCCACACCTGGTGGCCGTCGGTATCCGTCATCAACCCCGCCGTGGCGGCGACGCTGCGCGGCCAGGGGGAGCGAGGCTGGTTCGGCTGGTACGGCAACCCCCGCATCGAGGAAGCCGCCGCTGCCTGGCTGGTGGCCGAGACCGAGGCGGAGCAGAAGCGCCTGGCCGATGTGATGAACCGCGAATCCTTCGAGCAGGTTCCCGTATTGCCACTGGGACAGTTCTTCATCGCCTCGGCGTATCGGACAGGGCTGTCAGGCTTCGTACCGGGAAACAGCACCTATCCCTGGAATATCAGGCGGGGCTGACCGTCCCCCAAAGCGCGGGCGCCGGCCATCGGGCGGCTGGCGCCCCGCACGACGCGGCGGGCTGGGCCACGCCAAGCGCCCCCCGGGGTCGGGGCAGGCCCCCGATCCAACGGATGCGACATCGGATTGTCAGGATACTGGTGCGGTCGAGAAGATTCGAACTTCCACGGGGTTGCCCCCACTAGCACCTCAAGCTAGCGCGTCTACCATTCCGCCACGACCGCAAAACCGGTAGAGGGCGCGGCGTATAACCCATGACCGCGATCACAGCAACACACCCCCCCGAATGGATCGTCGCCGAAGGGCGCACCCCTTATGCCGAGGCCCTGGCGGCCATGGAGGCGCATGTCGCCGCCATTCGCGCCGGGACCGGACGCGAACGCGTCTGGCTGGTGGAACACGATCCGACCTACACTGCCGGCACCTCGGCCAAGCCCGAGGACCTGCACGACGCCCGATTCCCGGTCTTCGCGGCCGGGCGTGGTGGGCAATGGACCTATCACGGGCCCGGCCAGCGCACCGGCTACGTCATGCTGGACCTCCACGAACCCCACGGCACCGTCCCGGCCCGCGATATCCGGGCCTATGTCCATGGGCTCGAGGAATGGCTGATCCGCGCGCTCGACCGCTTCAACATCCGCGCCGAACGCCGCGAGGGCCGAATCGGTCTGTGGGTGGCGAATCGGGCGACGGGCGGCGAGGACAAGATCGCAGCGATCGGCGTGCGGGTGACGCGCTGGGTGACTTGGCACGGCATCGCCCTGAACGTCGATCCGGATCTGAGCCATTTCGGGGGCATCGTGCCCTGCGGGATCAGCGAATTCGGCGTGACCAGCATCCACGCCCAGGGCGTGCCGGCGACAATGGACGAAGCGGATTCCGCACTGCGGGCCGCGTGGAACGAGGTGTTCGGGTAGGGCGCGATCGGGGATTTCGCGCTACCGAAGGTCGAGCGGGCCCGGTGACCGTTGTTGTGCCTTTGCTGGCGGAGTTGGAGGGGCTTTGCCCCTCCAGACCACCCCGCCAAAGGCCACAAGGCCTTCGGAAACCTTCACTTGGCACCGTGCACCGCTGAGAAAATCAGCGCCGAAAGCCGCATTGGCGCACGGAGCGCACTTGGAGGGCTCAGCGCAACTGTCGTGCTTGCGCCAATAGGCTGGGGTCCAGGATGCCCAGCATCCCGGCGAGATGGCTTGGAGGGGCGGCGCCCCTCCAACTCCGACTACGGCGCTCGTAGACGAACGCCGCCAATTTTCGCGGTTAGGCCGTACCTACAGCGCCCCGAGAACGACCTCGGACACGCGCTGCGCATCCGCCTCGCTCATATACGGGTGCATCGGCAGGGACAGTACTTGGTCGCACAGCGCCTCACTGACCGGCAGCGGCGCCGGCCCGCCGGTGATGCTGGCAGCGTGGTGTGCCGCATAGGCCGGCTGATGGTGCAGCGGCTTCGGATAGTAGATGCCGCTGCCGATCTGCTGGGCCGACAACGCCGCCTGTACCCGCGTCCGCGTCGCCGCATCGGGCAGGCGGATGGTGTAGAGGCCGCGGGCGCTCTCCATCCCCTTGGGCGTAGCCTGGATGCCGACGCGGCCGGACAGGGCCGCGTCATAGGCCGCGCCGATGCGCCGGCGCTGCTCCAGCTCACCCTCCAGCAGGGCCAGCTTGGCGATCAGGATGGTCGCCTGGATGGTGTCGAGGCGGCCGTTCATGCCGGTGCGCTCCACGGCATAGCGGGTCCTGCCCTCGCCATGGGTGCGCAGGGACCGGTAGAGCTCGGCGCGGTCCGGGTCGTTGGTCAGCAGCGCGCCGCCGTCGCCATAGGCGCCGAGCGTCTTGGTCGGATAGAAGGACAGCGCCGTCGCCTGCCCCCAGCAGCCCAGACGCCGATTGCCGAGCGACCCGCCGAAGGCCTGGGCCGCGTCGTCCAGCGCGAACATGCCCTCGCGCGCACAGATGGCTTCGATCTCGGTCCAGTCGGCGGGCAGGCCGAACAGGTCCACGCCGACCACGGCGCGCGGCTTCAGCTTCCCATCGCGCTTCACCGCGTCGAGCCGGCGTTCGAGGTCGTCGACGTCGATATTGAAGGTCTGCGACGACACATCGACGAAGATCGGCGTCGCGCCGAGGACGAGCGGGACCTCGGCGGTCGCGGTATATGTGAAGGCGGGGAGGAATACCGCGTCGCCGGGCCCGATCCCTTCCGCCATCATGGCAATCTGCAGCGCATCCGTGCCCGAGGAGACGCCGACGGCATGCGCGCAGCCGGCGAAGGCGGCGAGCTTCTCCTCCAGCTCGGCGACTTCCGGGCCGTTGATGAAGCGGCCGGAATCGAGCACCGCGGCGATGCGGCGATCCAGTTCGGGCCGGATCAGCGCCTGCTGGGCCTTCACGTCGAACAGCGCGATGGGGGCGGTCATGATTCCTCGATGCCTCACGCGAAACTTTGAGATTGCGTCTTAGACCCGGCGACCGCGTCGGGCGAAATCACCCTTCATGACCTTGTGCAACGCAACATGCGGTAACGAAGCTGGCGGTCCGTCGCCCGGCACCCCATATCCGAATTGCGATCGATTCTCATTTATGCCCGGAGGCACCATGCCCGACGCCCTGTCCGCCCTGCCGCCCGCCGTCGCGGCACTGCTCGCCCGCGCCTCGGTGCCGCCGCGCCTGCTGCGGGAACCGGCGCCCGGCGCTGCGGTGCTCGACCTGGCGGTGGCGGCGGCGCTGCGGGCGCCCGATCACGGCGGCCTGCGGCCCGCCCGCTTCGTCTTCATCTCCGGAGCGGCGCGCGCTGCGCTCGGGGCGCTCATGGCCGATTCCCTCGCCCGGCGCGAACCGGCTACCCCGGCCGAGCGCCTGGACATCGAACGCGCCAAGCCACTGCGCGCACCGATGGTCGTGGCCGCCGGCGCGGCAATCCGCCCGGATCACCCCAAGATCCCGGTCTGGGAGCAGGAGGCCTCGACAGCCGCGTCGATCATGAATTTCCTCAACGCGATCGACGCTCTCGGCTTCGGCGGGGTGTGGCTGTCCTCGGGCGCGCTGCGGGACGAGATGGTGAAGCGGGCCCTCGGCTTCGCGGCGACGGACAGGCTGCTCGGCTGGATCTATCTCGGCACGCCGGCGCCGGACCGGCCGGTCGCCCGGGCGATCGAGACCGCCGGCATTGCCCGCGACTGGGTGCCGCCGGCCGGGCCGTGATGCTCGCTCGGGGCGCATGGCGCCCTATTCGTCGCAAAACCGTCACACGCGTTTCGCGCGAACGCGTTAGCTGTGCGGCCGCCGACGGAAGACGGAGCGAGGCATGAACGACGAGGACCGGGCGCCGACCGAGCGCCCCTGGATCGCGCTGGAGCTCGAGGACGATTTCGACGAGGAGCTGGAGAACGAGATCGACGACGGTCGCATCCCGCCCGAACTCCGCGAACTCCTGTCCCGGCACAAGAAGAGCACGCTCGACCGCGGGCTCTACTTCCGCGAATTGCTGCGCCTGCAGGCCGAACTGGTGAAGCTGCAGGACTGGGTCCAGCACAAGGGCCTGAAGATGGTGGTCCTGTTCGAGGGCCGCGATTCCGCCGGCAAGGGCGGCGTTATCAAGCGCATCACCCAGCGCGTGAACCCCCGCACCTGCCGCGTCGTCGCCCTGCCGGCGCCGTCCGACCGCGAGAAGACTCAGTGGTACTTCCAGCGCTACGTCCCGCACCTGCCGGCCGCCGGCGAGATGGTCCTGTTCGACCGGTCCTGGTACAATCGCGCCGGCGTCGAACGTGTCATGGGCTTCGCCGACGAACAGCAGGTCGAGGATTTCTTCCGCGACGTGCCGGAATTCGAACGCATGCTGGTCCGGTCCGGCATCATCCTGGTGAAGTACTGGTTCTCCATCACGGATGAGGAGCAGCAGTTCCGCTTCCTGATGCGTATTCACGACCCGATCAAGCAATGGAAGCTCTCGCCGATGGACCTGCAATCCCGCGTGCGGTGGGAGCAGTACACCAAGGCCAAGGAAGACATGTTCGCCCGCACGAACATCCCCGAGGCGCCCTGGACCATCGTGGAAGGCAACGACAAGAAGCGCGCCCGCCTGAACTGCATCGCGCATCTGCTGTCGGCCGTGCCCTACGAGGAAGTGCCGCACGACCCCGTCCTGCTGCCGAACCGCGTGTTCGACCCGCACTACGAACGGGCGACCCTGCCGCGGGAACTCTACGTGCCGGAACGGTACTGACGGAGACGGGAGGGGCGCCCGCCCCTCCCGATCCACGGCTCACTCCGCCGGCACGGCAGCCGCGGGCGGTTGCGCGGGCTGCGGCGGCAGCAGGCCGTCAGCCTCGGCGCCGAGTTCCTCGCGCCACGGCCGCCAGCGCTCCAGCGCGACCAGCGCCAGGACGAGCACCGCCGCGAAACCGCTCGCCAGCATCCAGAACGGAACGCCGGTGACCATGTCGAGCGTCAGCTTGCCCTGTCCCGCCAGGTCCAGGACCGGGCGCAGCGACGGCTCGGCATAGGTGAAGGCGAGCGCGCCGAGGATGCCGCCCGCCAGGGTGAACCACGCATCCTTGTAGCCGGCGCCGATCTGCGCCAGCACCGTGCCGGGGCAGGCGCCGGCCAGTGCGATGCCGATGCCGAGCACCAGCCCGCCGGCGATGTCGGCCATCGGCAGCAGGGCCTTGGGGGACAGCGTCACCCAGCCGAAGCCGGTCATGATGGCGAGCACCACCAACCCGGCCGCGACGCCGGCGAGGAAGACCCGCAACATCAGGAAGGAGCGGAACTGGAACTGCCCGAGGATGACAGCGGGTTCGAACACCCGCGCCTTCTCGAGCAGGAAGCCGAAGGCCGCGCCCATGGCGAGGCCGAGCAGGATGGCAGCGAAGACGGACATGGTCGTGACCTCAGCGCACGGGGCGGAAGAACAGGGTCGCGGTCAGGATGCCGCCGGCGAACATGGCGACCACCGCGGCGAAGGAACCCAGCGAGAGCTGCGCCATGCCCGACAGGCCGTGGCCCGAGGTGCAGCCATCGGCGATGCGGGCACCGAGCAGCATCACGAAGCCCGCGGCGAAAGCCATGGCGAAACGCCCGATCGGGCCTAGGCCGGTCGCCCGCCGCCAGACCGGCGCGACCCCGCGCCGCACCGCGCCCGACAGGCGCGAGGAGGCGAAGGCCCCGAGCGCGATGCCGGCGACCAGCGCGACCTGCCACCAGTTCTTGGCGCCATCGAGATGCGCGGCCGCGTAGCGGATGCCGCGGATGCCGGGATCGAGGAATTCGGCAAGCGAAGCGCCGACGGTGACGAATGAGGAGGAGGCACCGAGCGCGGTGCCCAAGAAAAGGAAGGCAGGGATCTGCAGCAGGCCGATCAGTGCCCCCGCGAGGTAGGGCGACCAGGCCTTGTCGGTGAAGCGAGGCATGGAGCGAATCCTTCCGACAAAGTGCGGTCACGCGACCGCACTTCATTAGAATATTCGAATGCACGAATCCTGCAACAGTGATGACGCAGCGCCAGGACGCCCCCACATAAATCAGCGATGCCCGACGTTGCCTTGCTCTGGTTCCGCCAGGATCTGCGCCTGGCCGACAATCCTGCCCTCTCCGCCATTGCCGGGCGGCCCGTGCTGCCGGTCTATGTCCTCGAGGACGGCACGCACGCGCCGGGTGGCGCGGCGCGGTGGTGGCTGCATCACAGCCTGGTCGCACTGTCGGCGGACCTCGCCGCGCGCGGCGCGCCGCTGCTGATCCTGCACGGCGATCCGCGGCGGCTGATCCCGGACCTCGCCGCCCGCATCGGCGCCGGCGAGGTCCATGCCGGTCGCCAAACCGAACCCGAGGCGCGGCAGCGCGATGCCGCCGTCCATGCCGCGTTGCAGGAGGCCGGCGGGCGGCTCGTTTTGCACCGCAGCGCGCTGTTGCACGAACCGCACCTCGTCCGGACCGCGACCGGCAAGCCCTTCTCGGTCTTCACGCCGTTCGCGCGGGCGCTTTTCGCGGCGCTGGAGGATCTCCCGCCGCCGCTGCCGGCGCCCGACCGCCTGATCGCCGCCCCCGGCGCGCCGGCGGGCCTGGAGATCGCGGCGCTCAGGCTGCTGCCCCGCCCGCCGGAGCCCGACTGGGCGGTGGAATTTCCCACCCATTGGACCCCCGGTGAAGCCGGCGCCGCCGCCCGGCTCACCGCCTTCCTGGCGGAAGGCCTCAACGCCTATGCGGAACGCCGCGACCGGCCAGCCGCCCCCTGGGGCACCTCGGGCCTGTCGCCGCATCTCCATCTGGGCGAGATCTCGCCCCGCCAGGTCTGGCACGCCGCCCAGGCGCAAGGCGGCCGCGGCCTGGAGGTCTTCCTGAAGGAGGTGCTGTGGCGGGAGTTCTCCCACCACCTGCTGTGGCATCACCCGACCCTGCCCGATCAACCGTTACGCCCTGAATTCAATGCCTTCCCCTGGACGACGGATGCCGCAATGCTGCGGGCGTGGCAGCGCGGACGGACCGGCTACCCGATCGTCGATGCCGGGATGCGCCAGCTCTGGCGCAGCGGATGGATGCACAACCGGGTCCGGATGATCGTCGCCTCCTTTCTCGTGAAGCACCTGCTCCAGCCCTGGCAGTCGGGCGAGGCCTGGTTCTGGGACACGCTGGTCGATGCCGACCTCGCGAACAACGCCGCCTCCTGGCAATGGGTCGCCGGCTGCGGGGCCGATGCCGCGCCCTTCTTCCGCGTCTTCAACCCCGTCCTGCAGGGCGAGAAATTCGATCCCGACGGCGCCTATGTGCGGCGCTGGTGCCCCGAGCTCGCCCGCTTGCCCGATCGCTTCGTCCACCGACCGCATGAGGCACCGGCAGCCGTCCTTGGCGGCGCCGGGGTGACGCTTGGCCGGGACTACCCGGCGCCGATCGTCGATCTCGCGGCAGGCCGCGCCCGCGCCCTCGCGGCTTTCGCCGCCATCAAGGGCGGTGCGGCGGCGTGATCCCCTCGGCTGACGACCTGCTGCGGGACGGATTCAGCGGGCTGCGCGTGGTCGGCGACGTGCATGGCGACGCCCGCGGCTTCGCCGCCGCGGTGGCCGGCGCCGAAGCGGCGGGGCTGTTCCTGATTCAGCTCGGCGACCTGACCGATCACGGGTCAGACAATCCCGCCGTGCTGCGCGCGATGTTCGGCCTGATCGATGCCGGTCGCGGCCTCTTCCTCCTCGGCAATCACGACCACAAGCTGCGGCGGGCGCTGACCGGCCAGGCCGTCCGGATGGAACGGGACGGGCTCGGCCGCACCCTCGACCAGATCGCCGCGGCGCCGGATGGCGAGGCCCTCAAGGCTCGCGCCATCGCCGAAATCGGACGCGCGCCGGCCTGGCTCGTGCTGGGCCGGCTGATGTTCGTCCATGCCGCCTTCCATGACGGGATGCTGCAGCACCCCTCCCCGCCCGATGCCGGGGAAGCACGGCCCGAAGGGCTGGTGGGCCGCGCGATCTTCGGCCAGGTGACCGGACGACGCAGCGCAGACGGCTTCCCGATCCGCCTGACCAACTGGGTCGACCGGATCCCAACTTGGCTGACCGTGCTGGTCGGGCACGACAACCGCTCCACGAACGGGCGGCCGGCAACCATGACCGGGCTGCGCGGCGGACGGGCCATCTTCCTCGATACCGGGGCGGGAAAGGGCGGGGCACTGGCCTGGCAGGACTTCTCGCTGGCCGAGGCCGGACTGGATGCGCCGCAGGGGCGCAGCGCCGCCATGCCGGCGTGACTTGGAGAGGGGCTCCGCCCCTCTCCAAACCTCTCCCCGCCAAAGGCCCGAGGCCTTTGGAAACCATCAGTCAATCTGTCTCGCGGGAAGGGAATGGTGTGCCCATCCGGCGACGGATACATGGGATTCGTGGGCCCTTGGCAGGTGGGGTTATCGGAGGAGGGCAGAGCCCTCCCCCGGGCCACGCTCACCCCCACAGCTTGGCGTTGCTCAGCTCCTCCGCGATCCGCTCCGCCGCCGCCTCCAGCAGCGCCTCCCCCTTCTCCGCCGAGGCTGCCCGTGCATCGCCGATCACCCCGCTCGGCGAGATGTCCTTGAACGACCGCCGCCGGATCATCGCGGCGGGCTGGCCTTCCGGCCGGGTCGAATGCGGGCCATGCGCCTCCGCGAGACGATCGCCGCGCACCGCCTCGGGCAGCAGGGTCATGATCATCGAGGTCTCGGCCTCGCAGGCGTGCAGCACGTTGGATTGGCGTTCGAGAATCGGGGCGAAGGCGTCGCCCGCGAGATGCCAATAGGTGCCGGCGGCGACCGCGATGCCGAATTCGGTCTGGCACTCGCCGCCCACCACCGCGACGGCTTCGGCATTGCCGCCATGGCCGTTCAGCAGCATGACGCGCTTGAAGCCAGCCCGCGCCGCGGAACGGACGACACCCTTCAGCACTGCGGAAAAGGTCGCGAAATCCAGCGTCACCGTGCCGCCGAAGGGCACGTGATGCTCGGCGAGGCCAGTCCAGACGCAGGGGGTGACGACGACGGGCCGGCCCACCGCCGCCAGACGGTGCGCGACCCGTTGCGCGACGCCATTGGCGCAGATGATGTCGACGCCAGTGGCCAGATGCGGCCCATGCTGCTCCAGTGACGCGACCGGCACGATCACCAGCGCCCCCGCGGCCGCGCGCTCGTTGAGCTCGGCGAAAGTCAGCTTCATCCATTCGATTTCGGTCGCGTGCGCCATGGCATCCTCCGTCGCTGCGGTACGGCGCGAAGATGCGGCGCGCCTTCCGCGGCGTCGAGGGTCCGGCCCCGCGCAGCCGCGACAGGCGCGACGGGTCGTGGCAAGATGGCCGGGACATGCGTCAGCTCCTCCTCCTGCGCCACGCCAAGTCCTCCTGGGACGACCCCTCGCTCGCCGATCATGCACGGCCGCTCAATGCGCGCGGCAGGCGGGCCGCCACCGCGATGGCGGCGGCGATGCGCGACCTGGGCCTGTCACCGGACGTGGTGATGGTCTCCTCCGCCCGGCGCACGCTGCAGACGCTGGAGGCGATCTCGCCCTTCGCCGACAGCCCGCTGATCGAGCCGATGGACGACCTCTATCTGGCCCCCTGGACGCGCATGCTGGACCTGCTGCGCCAGGCCCCGGAGACCGCCCGCAGCGTGCTGCTGATCGGCCATAATCCGGGACTTCAGGATCTCGCCCTGGCCCTGGCCGGGCCGGCCGCCATGGCCGGAGCCACCTCGGTGGCCGCACGACGCATGGCCGAGGGCTTCCCGACCTGCGCCCTCGCCGAATTCACCGTCGCCACGCCCTGGCGTGGCCTGGCCGAAGGGGGTGGACGGCTCGTCCGCTTCCTGGTGCCTGCCGACCTCCCGGAAACCGTCCAGTGACCATGTCGTCGTCCAATGGGCGCGTCAGCCGCGCCCCGCTCGCCGAACAGACCGTTGAGCCGCCACAACCCACGCCCGCCCCGGTCATCGAAGTGCCCCCGGCCCACGAGCCGGTCTCGCTGGAATTCGACCTGCCGCCCGATGCGGCCGGCCGACTCGGGCGGCTCCCGGCGATCGCGGCGCTGCGCCAGGGCCGGGCCCGCGGCGCGGCGGCCGCGATCATGTGGTACGACAGCGCCGATGGCCGCCTGGCCGCCGAGGGGCTGGTGGTCGAAGCAGCCTCGCGCGGGCCGCGCCGGCTGCTGCGCATGCTGCCTGAGGAAGCGGCAGCCTGGCATCCGGGCTGCCCGCCGCGCCTCCTGCGGCAACTCGCCGCCGATGAGGTGCCCGAGGAAGCCGCGACCGACGCCCTGGCCGCCTTTGCCGCCTTCGCGGGCCGACAGCAGGGCATCCGGCTGGACACCGAGCACGGCCCCGTCCAGCTCATCCTGCTGGAGGGCCGGCTGCGCAGCGTTGCGGCCGAACGGCCGGCCGCGCGGCTGACCCTGACCGGCACGCTGGATGGCGTTCTCGCCGTCGCGCGGATCATCGCCGCCGAGCTACCGTTGCTGCCGCCGCTCGCCGCCCTGGCCGAGGAAGGCCGGGCGCTCGCGGCCAACCAGCCGGCGCGCCCCTATCGTCTCGGCGCGCCGGATACCTCCGCCGCCACGACGGCCGAGGACGCCTTCGTCATCGCCGCCGGCCATCTGCTGGAGGTGCTGCGCCAGCAATCGGCACGCATCCGGGCCGATTCAGCACCCGAGCCGGTGCACCAGACGCGTGTCGCGCTGCGTCGTCTGCGCTCGGTCTTCCGGGTGTTTCGCACCGTCACCGACTGCGCCGCCCTGCGCGGCATCGACGCGCGGCTGCGGGAAGTACTGGCCGTACTCGGCCCGGCCCGCGACTGGGACGTCTTCCTGGGCGGCATCGTGCGGGAGGTCGAGACCGCCTTCCCGGACGACAAGCGCATCGCCGGGCTGCGCCGCGCCGCGGAAGCCCAGAAGAAGGAAGCCTATGCCGCCGTGCTCGCCATGCTGGCCGGACCGGCCTGGCGGCTGCTGTTCATCGATGCGGTGGGTCTGCTCCTCACCCGCCCCTGGCGCGATGCGGAGGAGGAAGCGCGCCTCGCCGCCCTGACCGCGCCCGTGGAGAATTTCGGCCGTTCGGTGCTCGCCCGACGCTGGCAGAGGCTGCGCCGCGCCGGCGACGGCTTCGAGGGGCTGAACGCCGAGGAGCTCCATGAACTCCGCCTGGACGGCAAGCGCCTGCGCTACGCCGCCGAAGTCTTCGCCCCGGTCTTCGGCATCAAGGCCGGCCGCCGCTTCCTGCGCCGCGTCGCCGCGCTGCAGGATGGGCTGGGCCTGGCCAATGACGCGGCGGTGGCGCGCGGCCTGGCGGCGAAGCTGGCCAAGCCCGGCGATGGCGGCCGCGCCTGGGCGGTGGGCGTCGTCGAGGGCTGGAGCGAGGCCCGCGTCGCAGCCAATCGCAATGATGCGCGCGAGGCATGGGAGCGGCTGCACGGCAAGGATCGTTTCTGGTCAGACGAGTAGGCACGCTTCCTGAGACGCTTCTCGCAATCGTCGCACAGCGTTAACGCCTTCCTGCCGAAAATTGGGCCAGCGACCGGTTGCAGGCGCGGGGGGGATCGGTCTAACGATCGCCCGTGCTCGAACGACGGCGTATCTTCAAAGGCCGCAGGACCCGGCCCCGCATGCGCGGCGCAGCACTGCTGATCTCGGCAGTGGTGGCGGTACCGCTCTTGCTCGCGCTGGCCCTGCCCACCAACCTGTTCGGTTCCGCGCCTGCGGACCGGCAATGGCGCGCGGATGCCGCCGATATCCGGGTCGTGGATGGCGAGACCCTCGCGCTGGGTGAGCAGGTGGTGCGCCTGTCCGGCATGGCCGCGCCGATGCGCGGGGAGGCCTGCCAGCGCGCGAACGGCGACAGGTTCGATTGTGGCGGTGCCTCGGCTGCGGCGCTGATGCGCCTCGTCGCCGGCCGGCCCGTCACCTGCCGCATCACCGGCCGGGACGCCTTCGGCCGCGGCATCGGCCAATGCGAAGCGGGTGGCGCCGACCTCGGCCGCTCACTGGTCGGTGGTGGCTATGCCATCGCGACCGGCAGCGCCATGCGTGGCGCCGAGGCGGCAGCCCGCCAGGGTCGCAATGGCCTCTGGGCGAACCGTTCCGGCAGCCCGCAGGATTGGCGCGACCGCGAATGACAGGTGGGTCATGCGCGCCGGCCGGCGCGTTTGCCAATCCCGTCGGCGCACCCTTATCTTGCGCTGCATCATAACGGTCGGGGCCATCCTAGCCCCCGCCCAACGAACTGAGGAAGTTCCTGCATGACCAGCAAGGCCACCGGTTCCATCACCGTCACGCTCGACGGTTCGAACAAGAGCACCTCCCTGCCGCTGCTTGGCGGAACGCTTGGGCCTCAGGTGGCCGACATCCGTAAGCTGTACGGCGACCTCGGGATCTTCACCTACGATCCGGGCTACGGTGCGACGGCGTCCTGCGAGAGCACCATCACCTACATCGATGGCGATGAAGGTGTGCTGCTCTATCGCGGCTATCCGATCGAACAGCTGGCGGAGAAGTCCGACTTCCTCGAGATCTGCTACCTGCTGCTGAACGGTGAGCTGCCGGACAAGGCCGAGTACGACGCCTTCCACAAGGGCGTGACGTACCACACCATGCTGCATGAGCAGCTGAAGAGCTTCTTCAACGGCTTCCGCCGCGACGCGCATCCGATGGCGATCATGTGCGGCGTCGTCGGCGCGATGGCCGCCTTCTACCATGACAATCTGAACATCAACGATCCGGAGCAGCGCCGCATCGCGGCCTTCCGCCTGATCGCCAAGGTGCCGACCATCGCGGCCTGGGCCTACAAGTACTCGATCGGCCAGCCGTTCCTCTATCCGCGCAACGACCTCGGCTATGCCGAGAACTTCCTCTACATGCTGAACGGCGTGCCGGCCGAGGAATACGTCAACAACCCGATCCTCTCCCGCGCCATGGATCGCATCCTGATCCTGCATGCGGACCACGAGCAGAACGCGTCCACCTCGACGGTGCGCCTGGCGGGCTCGACGGGCGCCAACCCCTTCGCCTGCATCGCTGCCGGCATCGCCGCCCTGTGGGGCCCGGCGCATGGCGGTGCCAACGAGGCGGTGCTGAAGATGCTCGCCGAGATCGGCGACGTGAAGAACATCCCGCAGTTCATCAGCGAGGTGAAGGACAAGAACTCCCACACCAAGCTCATGGGCTTCGGCCACCGGGTCTACAAGAACTTCGACCCGCGCGCGAAGATCATGAAGGAGACCTGCCACGAGGTCCTCGCCGAGCTCGGCATCAAGGATGAGCCGCTGCTCGACATGGCGATGGAGATGGAGCGGATCGCTCTGTCCGACGACTACTTCATCCAGCGCAAGCTCTATCCGAACGTGGATTTCTATTCGGGCATCATCCTGAAGGCGATGGGCATCCCGACCAGCATGTTCACCGTGCTCTTCGCGGTCGCGCGCACCGTCGGCTGGGTGAGCCAGTGGAAGGAACTGATCGAGGATCCGTCCCAGCGCATCGGCCGTCCGCGCCAGATCTACACCGGCGCCCCGGCCCGCGACTTCGTGCCGATGGACAAGCGCTGAGCCCTTCCCGTCAGGGCGAACATGCGAAGCCGGTCGGGGGCGACCCTGGCCGGCTTTTCGTTGCGCCGAACCCTGCCTAGGCTCGCGTGCCCAGGAATGGAGACACGGCGATGGCGTCCTATGATCCGCGCGACTTCCGCGCACTGACCTTCCACGACGCCACGGCCGGATTCCGCGACGGTGGCGACACGCCGCGCGCCTTCCTGGAACGCTGCCTGGAGACCATCGCGGCCCGCGAGCCGACGGTCCGTGCCTGGGTGGTGACGAATGTCGAGGGTGCCCGCGCCGCCGCCGATGCCAGCACGGCGCGCTGGAAGGCCGGCCAGCCGCTGTCCCCCATCGACGGCATGCCGGTCGGCATCAAGGATCTGCTCGAAACGCGGGACATGCCGACGCAGATGGGCTGCGTGGCCTATCGTGGGAATTTCCCGAAACGCGACAACGCCGCCGTCTGGGCGCTGCGCGAGGCGGGCGCGGTGGTGCTCGGCAAGACGGTGACGACGGAACTCGGCGGCGCGCATCCGGGGCCGACCACCAATCCCTTCGACCAGACGCGCACGCCGGGGGGGTCGTCCTCAGGTTCGGCCGCGGTGGTGGGCGCACGCATGGTGCCCGCCGCGCTCGGCACGCAGGTGGGCGGGTCGGTGATCCGGCCGGCGGCCTATTGCGGGAACATCGCGCTGAAGCCGAGCCAGGGCGGCCTCAACCGCGGCGAACGCCAGGCCACCAGCATGTCCACCACCGGCGTCCATGCCGGGTCGATCGAGGATATGTGGCTGGTCGCCAAGGCGATCGCGACGCGCGCCGGCGGCGATCCCGGTCGCCCCGGGCTGGTCGGTCCCGATGCGCCGCCACTGGCGCAGCGGCCCATGGTGGTCGGCGTCATGGAGACGGAAGGCTGGCCGCGCCTCGACGACGCCAGCAAGACTGCCTTCGAACAGGTGGTGGAACGCCTGCGCGCGCAGGGCGTCACGGTGCTGCGCCGCGACCAACCGGCGCTGGCGGCCTTCGAGGATGCGCTGGTCGGCGCCCAGGCCATGGCCAACGGCATCACCGGCTGGGAGAATCACTGGCTGTTCCGCAACCTGGTCGCGCTGAACGCGGACGGCATCAGCGCGCGGTCGAAAGCCGTGCTGGCGGCGGCGGAAAAGCGGACGCCGGAGGACTACCGACTGTTCCTCGTCCAGCGGGAGGCACTGCGCGCGCGCCATGCGGCGCTGACCGGCGTCGTCGATGCGCTGATCGCCCCGGCCTGCCCGGGCCCGGCGCCGGTCTGGGCGGGCGACGTGCCGGGGCAGCCGCTCGTGGCGAGGCCCACCGGCGAGGCAGTGTTCAACGTGCCGAGTTCGGCCATCGGCGCGCCCGCCGTCACCGTGCCACTCGCCTCGGTGGGCGGCATGCCCTTCGGTATCCAGGTGATGACGCAGCTTCAGACGGATGCACAGGCGACGGCGATCGCGCGCTGGATGCTCGAGACCATCGAACCCGTGATCGGATGATGGACGACCAGGTCTTCGACATCGTCGTCGTCGGCGGCGGCATCAACGGGTGTGGCATCGCGCGCGATGCCGTGGGGCGCGGCTTCTCGGTCTGCCTGCTGGAACGCGACGACCTGGCGAGCGCCACCTCCTCGGCCTCGACCAAGCTGATCCATGGCGGGCTGCGCTATCTGGAACACTACGAGTTCCGCCTGGTGCGTGAGGCACTGGCGGAGCGCGAGGTCATGCTGCGCATCGCTCCGCACATCGTCTGGCCGATGCGTTTCGTGCTGCCGCATCGGCCGGAGATGCGGCCGCGCTGGATGATCCGCGCGGGGCTGTTCCTCTATGACCACCTGGCCCGTCGCGTCAGCCTGCCGCCACATGAGGCGATCGACTGCCGCACCCATCCCTGGGGCCAGCCGCTGCAGCCGGGCATCACCAACGCCTTCGCCTATTCCGACTGCTGGGTGGAGGATTCCCGCCTGGTGCTGCTGAATGCGCGCGATGCCGCCGCGCGCGGTGCGACCATCCTGACGCGCACCGCCATGGTCGGCACCACCCGCCACGCCGATCACTGGGAAGTCCGCACCGAGACGGCCAACGGAAC
Organism: Roseomonas alba; assembly: GCF_019430885.1. Classification (GTDB taxonomy): domain Bacteria; phylum Pseudomonadota; class Alphaproteobacteria; order Acetobacterales; family Acetobacteraceae; genus Neoroseomonas; species Neoroseomonas alba. The sequence goes on from NZ_JAHYBZ010000003.1 coordinate 258,488, forward strand.
GCGACGCACCCTGCGCGCGCGCGTGCTGGTGAACGCCGCCGGCCCCTGGGTGATGGAGGCCTTCGGCCTCGCCGGCCAGAAGCCGCGCGGCCATGTGCGCCTCATCAAGGGCAGCCACATCGTCGTGCCAGCCCTGCATGACGGGACGCAGGCCTATCTGCTGCAGAACGACGATGGCCGCGTGGTCTTCGTCATCCCTTACGAGAATGGCTTCTCCCTGATCGGCACCACGGATGTGCCCTATGACGGTGATCCACGCAGGGTGCATGCGTCGGCGGAGGAGATCGCCTATCTCTGCGCTGCCGTCGGCCAGCAGTTTCGCACGGCGCCCAGGCCGGGGGACGTGGTCTGGACCTACAGCGGCGTGCGGCCGCTCTACGACGACGGTTCGTCGGACGCGTCTTCGGTCACGCGCGACTACGTGCTGGAACTGGACGCGGCCACCGGCGTGGCGCCGTTGCTCTCCGTGCTCGGTGGCAAGATCACCACCTATCGCCGCCTCGCGGAGGAAGCCGTCGGGCGCATCGCCAAGGCCGCGGGCCGCGACGCCGGCACGCCCTGGACCGGGACGGCGGCGCTGCCGGGCGGCGAGCTCGGCGCCGGGGGGCTGCCGGCCTTCGAGGCCGAGGCGGCGCGGCGCCATCCCTGGCTGCCGCCGGCGCTGCTGCGGCGTCTGGTGCGCGGCTATGGGTCGGAACTCGACCTGCTGCTGGACGGGGCGCGCAGCGAGGCGGATCTGGGCGCGGCATTGGGCGGCGGGTTGACGGAGCGCGAGGTCGCCTGGATGCAGGCGCACGAATGGGCGCGCACGGCCGACGACGTGATGTGGCGGCGGTCGAAACTGGGGCTGCACATGACGGCGGTGGAGCGCGAGGCGCTGACGGCACGGCTCGGGTAAGGCCGCGGCCGCGCGCAGCGGCGGCGCCCCACCCGGAACGGCCCTCTGGAGCTCCGCAGCAGGTTGCGCTGGATCAATACGCGCCAGGCACGACCGCCGCAGCTTGACCTGCGAGGGGGAAACAACCCAAGCGGGAGCGAACATCATGAAACGCCGATCCCTGGTGCCGTTGATTGTCGGCACGACCCTCTTGCCCGCGATGCGGGCCGCGGCGCAGCCAGCGCCCACCGTGATCCGTGTCGCCCTTCTCGATGTTTCTGCTCTCATGCCGCGCGGCGCAGGCGCCGACTGGCCTGGACAGGGGCCGGGCTGGGGTGGCGGCATGATGGGGTGGGGACCTGGCGCCGGGCGCGGCGGAGGCCGTGGCTTCGGCCCCGGGATGATGGGCATGGGCATGATGTCGATCCGCCCTGACCGTGGTGACGCGAAGACCGGCCCGCTGCGCTTCGAGGTGACCAACTGGTCGCGCAGCGTGCTGCACGAAATGCTCATCGTCGCCGTGGATCACCCGGATTCGCCGCTGCCTTATGATTCGGGCACGGGCCGCGTTCCCGAGGATCAGGTGCGCGTTCTCGGCGACACCGGGGACATGCAGCCGAATGCGAGCGCGACGGTCGATGTCACGCTGCAGCCCGGCGCCTATCTGCTGTTGTGCAACCTGCCGGGTCACTATGCGGCCGGGATGGTCGCACCCTTCATGGTCACGCGCTGACGCGGCGCTTTGCCGGAGAGGGGACGGAGCCCCTCTCTGGCGCTGTCCTGTTCCAGGGCTCCGTCCGATCAACCTGCCGCAACAGGGATGGCGAAGTCTGTCGGATGCAGGCCCGATGGACAGGTTGTCCCGGTCCTTCCCTGTCAGGCCTCGGCAGGCACCAGGTCGAAGGTGGTGATGTCGTCCAGGGTCTCGCCAAACCAGCCGCGGATCTCGGCGTGCTGGCGGCCGATGGGGCGCGGCACGCCGTTCTCGACCGTCATGGGCAGGTCATGGCCGGGGATCAGCAGGCAGCCGGGGCGATCGCGGCAGATCGCCCAGATCATATCGATGGTCGCGCGGCTCACGGCAGGGTCATAGGTCATGTCGGTGCGGCGCGTGGTCAGTTCGATGCGGTTCTTCGCCGCATCCTGCAGCAGCACGCAGTCCTGCCCGTCGCCGGCGATCACGAAGATCAGGTGCCCGGGCGTGTGACCCGGCGCGAGATGCGCGGTGATGCCCGGCAGCACCGTGTCGCCTTCGTCGATCAGGTGCAGGGTGGGCCATTGCGCCAGGGCGGCGACGGCGTGCTCGGGCACCGAAGTCTCGCCCCAGGGCAGGCCCAGCGCCCAGGCCAGTTCCTTGCGCCCAATCGCGATGCGCGCCTGGCGGAACAGCGGCCAGTTCACGCAATGGTCGTGATGCGAATGGCTCAGCAGCAGGTCGGTGACGTCGCCGGGGGTGAGACCACGCTCCTTCAGCTTGGCGGGCAGGACCTTGCGCATCCCGTATCCGCCACCGTCGAGCAGCACGACGCGCCCATGGCCGCGCATCAGCACCACGGTGCTCCAGCCCAGAGCGCCATGCGGCACGACCTTGCCCGGATACCCGTTCACCAGGATTTCGAGATCCCAGCCGCCACCTTGCCACTTCATCCGGACCTCCCCCTCCCTCGCCGTCGAAGCCTAGGCCCGCGCCGTGCACAGGACCAGACGGCGTACCCTCATGCCCTGGCGGGGATGATCTCGCAGGGGCCCGTGACGGTGAAGATGCGGCCGAGCCCGGCAGCGGGCGTCGGATCGGCGCCGATCGCCGCCAGGCAGGCCCAGACGCCAGCCGCAGCGGAATCGATGACAGGCAGGCCGAGTTCCGCTTCGAGCGGCGCCATGGTCGCGAGGCCGGCGAGGTTGGTGCTCCAGATCAGGATGCCATCGGGGCGCGCATCCGCCACCAGCCCGCGGGCGAGGTCCATGATCCGCGCCGCCGGCACCAGCGACGCGTCATGGTTGTTTGTCAGGTCGAGGCTTCGCACGGCGACGAGCTCGCGCCCCAGTCCCGCGGCGGCTTCCTGGGCATAGGCTGCCGCGCCGGGGGTGATGATGCCGACGCGGTGGACATCGAGCGCATCGAGCAGGCCGACCGTCGCGAGCGATGTCGTGGTCGCGGGACACCCGGCGGCCGCCGCCATGGTCGCTGCCAGAGCGCGATCCGCGGCGAGGCCAAGCCCCGCCCCGCGCGTGCCGTTCCAGCACACGACGCCGGGCTCGGCATGGCCGAGTTGCCAAGACGCGTGGCGATACGGTTCTTCGGCATAACCGTCCTTCGGCTGGCCGATCCCGGCGCCATAATAGGTGATCCGCGCCACGCAGGAATCGATGCCGGGAAACAGCGGCATGATGCCCGCCAGCGTGCGTTCCACCACGCGGTTGGAGGATGGGGTGATCGTCCCGATCGCCTGGCGGGTGGTCATGCGGGCTCGCTCTCCGTCCTGTGCCGCCGCAGAATGGCACGATGGCGCGTGCCGCACAGGCCGTGTGCCCTGAGCCTCGATGAACGGGTCTGGACGAATGCGGCTGCTGCTCGTGAACCCCAATACCAATGCGCGGACCACGGCGCTCATGACCGCGATCGCGCAGGACGCCGCCCCGGAAGGCGTGACGGTGCAGAGTGCGACGGCCGGACGCGGGGCACCGCTCATCCTCGACCCGGCGATGCTCGCCATCGCGGGGGAGGCCGTGCAGGAGCTGATCGCAGCCACGGATCTCTCCCCCTTCGCCGGCGTCGTGGTGGCGGCCTTCGGCGATCCCGGGCTCGATGCGCTCCGCGCCGCCTGCCCGATTCCGGCAACCGGCATCGCCGAGGCCGCGATGGCCGAGGCCGCCACCCATGGCCGCTTTGCCGTGGTCACCACCACGCCGCTGCTGGTGGAATCCGTCGCCCGCCGCGCGGAAGCCTATGGCCATGGCAGCGCCTTCGCCGGGACTTGGCTGACGACGGGCGATACTTCCGCGGTGATGGCCGATCCGGACCGCCTGACGGCGGCGCTGGAGGCCGCCGCGAGGTTGGCCCTGGCGGAATCGGCGGTCCAGGCGATCATCATCGGCGGCGGACCCCTGGCAGCCGCAGCCGCCGCGCTGCGACCCCGCCTGCCGGTGCCGGTGATCGAACCTGTGCCGGCGGCGGTCCGCCTCGCCCTATTCCGGGCCGCCCCGGCCACGTGACCGTATCCCCCGACGCGGATTCGGGTAGAATCGGATAGCCTTCGGCCCTGGCCCCGCAGGCCGGACAGGCTACAAGGCGCGCATGATCCCCAACTCGGAACCCTCGGCCTGATGTCGGGAGGCACCGCCACCGCCGCCGATCTCGCCCGGACCATGGCCCTCGAGGCCTGGCGCACCGGGTCGCGGCTGTGCGAATGCTCCAGTTGCGGCCAGTTCCAGCGGCTGCCGAGCCTGGTGCCCGGGCAATCCGCGCGCTGCATCCGCTGCGACACCGTGCTGCGCCGCGCCCGCATCGACCCGCTGGGTCGCGCCCTGGCGTTGAACCTCGCCGCCCTGTCGCTGTTCGCCGTGGCCTGCCTGATGACGCTGATGACGGTCAGCACGGCGGGGATGGTCCGCCACGCCAGCCTGTTCAGCGGGCCGATCGACATGGGCCGCAGCGGGCTGTGGGAACTGACCATCGTGGTGATGTTCACCACCGTCATCGCCCCGGTCGCGAAGCTGTCCTGCATGACCTATGTGCTGGCCGGCCTGCGGCTGCCGCGCCCGCCACGCCATGTCCGCCGGGTCTATGCCTGGGTCGAGCACCTCCGCCCCTGGTCGATGGTCGAGGTCTTCCTGCTCGGCGTGCTGGTCGCCTACACCAAGCTGATCGACCTGGTGCATATCGAGCTCGGCATCGCGCTCTACGCCATGGGCCTGCTGATGCTGACCATGATCGCGGCGGAAGCGGTGCTCGACCGCCAGGCGGTGTGGGAGGAGATGGAGCGCCGCGGCGTGCCGCATGGCGACATCGACCACGCGGCGACCGCCCTCGCATCGTCCGCCGAGGGCGCGCTGTCCTGCCACACCTGCGGCCTGGTCAGCCTGCCGCATGATCATGACGATCACTGCCCGCGCTGCGGCAGCCATCTGCATGTGCGCAAGCCGAATGCGATGGGCCGCGCCGTGGCGCTGCTGATCGCGGCGGCCATCCTCTATGTGCCGGCCAATGTCTATCCGGTGCTGCAATTCATCCAGCTCGGCTCCGGCCAGCCCAGCACCATCCTGGGCGGTGTGGTCGAATTGCTGGATGGCGGGATGTGGCCGCTGGCGCTGCTGGTCTTCTTCGCCTCGGTCGCGGTGCCGATGCTCAAGATCATGGGGCTCGCCCTGTTGCTGCTGTCCGTGCGCTTCGCCTGGACCAGCCGGCTCCGCGACCGCACCCGGCTCTATTTCGCCGTCAACGCCATCGGACGCTGGTCGATGATCGACATCTTCATGGAGACCATCCTCGTCGCGCTGGTGCGCTTCGGCTCGGTGGTCAGCATCGAACCCGGCATGGGGGCCATCGCCTTCTGTGGCGTCGTCATCCTGACGATGTTCGCCGCCGAGGGCTTCGACCCGCGCCTGATGTGGGACGCGGCGGGCGAGAACGACCATATGCGCGTGGAGCCCCGGTGATGGCCCTCGACCACCCCGAAGCGAAGGTCACCGCCAAGGTCGGACGCAGCCGCTGGCTGTCGCCGATCTGGGCCATTCCGATCGTCACCGCGCTGATCGCGGGATTCCTCGTGTGGCACACCTACTCCCAGCGCGGCCCGACCATCACCCTCACCTTCCGCAGCGCGGAGGGGCTGACCGCCGGCCAGTCGCAGCTCCGCTACCGTGACGTCGTGATGGGCACGGTGCAGGAGATCGCCCTCGCCTCCGACCTCCAGCACGTGACCATGACGATCCGCACGACGCGGGAGGCAGAGCCCCTGCTGACCTCGAATGCCCGCTTCTGGGTGGTGAAGCCGCGGCTCTTCGCCGGCAGCCTGACGGGCCTCGATACGCTGCTCTCCGGCTCCTACATCCAGATCGCGCCCTCCGCGCCGGGCGGCGAGGCGCAGCGGCACTTCACCGGGCTCGAGGACCCGCCGTTGCTGACCACCGAGGAACCCGGCCGCACCTTCCTGCTGCGCGCGGACCGGATCGGGTCGATCAGCCTCGGGTCGCCTGTCTTCTACCGCGACATCGAGGTCGGCCAGGTGCTGGGCTGGGACTTCGCCGACATGGCGGAGAGCGTGACCATCCACACCTTCATCCGCTCCCCCTACGATCGCTATGTGCGGGAGGGCTCGCGGTTCTGGAACGCCTCGGGGCTGTCGGTGCAGCTCGGCGCGGATGGTGTCCAGTTCCGCCTCGAATCCGTGCGCGCCCTGCTGCTGGGCGGCATCGCCTTCGAGACGCCGGAGGCGGCGCGCAACGGCGCCGCCGTCGGGCGGAACGACGTGTTCCGCCTCTACGCCAGCCAGGAGGCCGCCAACAACGCGGCGCTGACGAGGCGCGTGCCCGTCGTCTCCTACTTCACCGATTCCATCTCCGGCCTCTCGCCCGGCGCTCCCGTCACCTTCCAGGGCGTGCGCATCGGCGAGGTGCTGGGCTACGACCTCGAATTCGATGCCGCGACCAACCAGCTCCGCGTGCCTGTGCGCTATGAGATCGAGCCGCAGCGCGTCATGGGGTCCGCACTGGCCGAGCATCGTGGCACGCTCGAGAACGCGCGCACGCTGGTGCAGCAGGGGCTGCGCGCAAGGCTGGTCAGCGCGAACCTGATCACCGGCCAGCAACGCATCGCGCTGGAGTTCGTCGAAGGCGCCGCCCCTGCCCAGATCACCATGCAGGGCGATTCGATCGTCATGCCCACCGCGCCGGGGCAGTTCGCCTCCATCATGGAAGGCGTGAACCGCGTCCTCGCCAGCATCGAGGCTCTGCCGCTGCAGGATATCGGCCATAACGTGAACGCGACCGTGGCGGGGGTGAACGAACTGGTGCAGGACCCCGCGCTGCGGCAGTCGATCGCGGCGCTGCAGGGCACGCTGGCGGCGGCGGAAGCGACGATGCGCAACCTCGATGCCTCGCTGCAACCCGCGCTGCGCAGCCTGCCGCAGGTCATGACCGGGCTGAACAGCGCGGTGGCACAGGCGGGGCGGCTGATCACCTCGGCCAATCGCGGCTATGGTGATGAATCGCAGTTCCAGCGCGAGCTTGAACGCATGCTGGAGCAGATCACCTCCGCCGCGCGGTCGCTGCGCGCACTCGCGGATCAACTCAACCGCAACCCGGAATCGCTGATCCGGGGCCGTTCGACGCAGGGCCCATGACCGCATGACCTTCCGCCGCCGCGACGCCGCTTCCCTTGGCGCCCTTGCGCTGCTCGCCGCCTGCCGTTCGACCGAGCCGGTGCTCTACACGTTGCAACCCGTGCCTGGCACACAGCGCCGCGGCGGCCCGCGCAATATCGGGGTGCGGGACGTGTCGCTGGCGCGCTATCTCGACCGCGTGCAGATCGTCCGGTCGGTGGATGACTACCGCCTCTCCGTCTCCGGCAATGACTGGTGGGGCGAGAACCTCGACACGATGATGACGCGCGTGCTGGTCGAGAACCTGGCGCAGCGCCTGTCAGCGTCCAACGTCTTCTCGACCGGCGGCGCGATCTCGGTGACGCCGGAGGCGTTGGTGGAGGTGAACCTCCAGCGTCTCGTTCAGACCGGGCCTGACAGCCTGGTGATGACGGCGCAGATCGCCGTGACGCTGCGCGAACCGCGCCGGCGCGAGATCGCCCGCACCGAGACCGTCACCGCCCCGGTCGGCGGCGCAGACATGCCGGCCTTCGTGGCGGCGGCGAGCCAAGCCGCGGGCCGGCTCGCGGACGCGACGGCCGCTCTTCTCGCGTCCTGACCGTCCCGGCAGTTTGGAACGCCCCGTCCAGGGGCGGGATGCTCGGCCGATAGAAGCGGCCGGCGCAGGGTCTAGCCTCGTCACCCGCCTGTAAGGAACCGCGCCGGCCCGCCGGTCGATGCCGCGTTCCGGGCACGCTTCGTGCCATGCTCAGGTCCGGGTGGAAACGAGACGCGGACGACCAGAACAATGCACGACCGCCTGCATGCCGATGAAGCCTTCGGCCCCGGCACCATCTCCACCGGGCATCTGCCGCCGAACCCCACGGTCGACGTGCTGGTGGAAGAGGCATGGAACCGCTACCGCGGCGTGGTCGAGGGCAAGGTGGCGGACTACATCCCGGCGCTCGCCAAGGCCTCTGCCGATTGGCTCGGCATCTGCGTCGCCGGCGTGGACGGCATCGAGCATGCCGTCGGCGATGCCGACCGGGCGTTTTCGATCCAGTCGATCTCCAAGCCCTTCGTCTTCGCCCTGGTCTGCCAGGCGCTCGGCCGGGGTCGGGCACGGGCGAGCATCGGCGTCAACGCGACCGGCCTGCCCTTCAACTCGGTGATGGCGATCGAGCTGAACGCCGACCGCACCATGAACCCCATGGTCAATGCGGGGGCGATCGCGACGACCTCCCTCGCCCCTGGCGCCAACGCCGAGGCGCGCTGGGCCTTCATCCGCGACGGGCTGTCCCGCTTCGCCGGGCGCGAGCTCGCGCTCGACCGGGAAGTCTACGAATCGGAAGCGGCCACGAACCAGCGCAACCAGGGCATCGCCCGGCTGCTGCAAGGCTATGGCCGCATGTATTCCGACCCGGACGAGGCGACCGACATCTACACCCGCCAATGCGCGCTGAACGTCACTGCGCGGGATCTTGCGGTGATGGGGGCGACGCTCGCCGATGGCGGGGTGAACCCGGTCACGAAGGAACGCGTGGTCGATGAGGATCGCTGCCGCCGCGTGCTCGCGGTGATGGCGACGGCCGGGCTGTATGAGCAGTCGGGCGACTGGCTCTACGAGGTCGGGCTGCCGGGCAAGAGCGGCGTCGCCGGCGGCATCGTCACCATCGCACCGGGCAAGGGCGGGCTGGCGGTCTTCTCGCCGCCGCTGGACGGCGCGGGCAACAGCGTGCGCGGGCAGCTCGTCACACGCTTCCTGTCGGAACGGCTCGGCCTCAACCTCTTCGCGTCGCAACCGGCCGGGTGAGCCGGGAGTCGGGGGAACCACCGTCATGAGCAGCAGCGCCACCGAAATGCGGGAATCCTGGGTGCCGATGATCGCCATCGCACTCGGCCAGATGCTGATGTCCTTCAACGTCGCGGCCCTGCCGGTCTCGCTCGCCGGCATGGTGGCGAGCTTCGGCGTGCCGCCGACCACCGTCGCCACCGGCATCGTGATGTATTCGCTGGCCGTGGCGGGCTTCGTCATGCTGGGCGCGAAGCTGGTGCAGCGCTTCGGCTCGACCTCGGTGTTCCGCGTCGTGATCGGAATCTTCGCCATCGCGCAGGTGCTGATGGTCATCGCACCGGCGGCGATCGTGATGCTGAGCGCACAGCTCCTCGCCGGCCTGGCCGCGGCGGTGATCGTGCCGGCGCTGGTGGCGCTGATCGCGCATCACTATCGTGGCCAGCAGCAGGCGACGGCGGTGGGCGCGCTGGGATCGGCCCGCGCGGCGGCCGGCGTGCTGGCCTTCCTGATCGGCGGCATGCTCGGCACCTTCATCGGCTGGCGGCCGGTCTTCGGCATCCTGGTGGTGGCCTCGGCCGCGGTCTTCCTCCTGTCCTTCAAGCTGAAGCCCGAGGACTCGCGGCCCGAAGTGAAGATCGACCTGGTCGGCGTGATGCTCGCCGCCATCGCCATCGTCATGATCGTCTTCGGCTTCAACAATTTGAACCGCTGGGGCCTCGGCGTCGCGCGGCCCGGCGCGCCCTTCGACATCTTCGGCATGTCGCCCGCGCCCATCATGATCGTCATCGGCGCCATCCTGCTGCAATCCTTCATCGTCTGGTGCCGGCGCGTGGCGGAACGGGGCGGCACGCCGCTGCTCGACCTGCGCGTCATCACCTCGGGCGAGGAACGCGCGGCGGTCTATGCGATGTTCACCGTGGTCGGGCTCGAGGCCATGCTGAACTTCACCGTGCCGCTCTACATCCAGATCGTGCAGGGGCGCACGCCGATCGAGACGGCGATCGCCATGATGCCTTTCAACCTGACGGTCTTCTTCACCGCCATGCTGGTGGTGAAGCTGTACGACAAGGTCCCGCCACGGCGCATCGCGCAGGGTGGTTTCCTGCTGTGCATCGTTGGCTTGCTGTGGCTCGCCTGGGTGGTGCGTAACGACTGGTCCGCCATCCCGGTGATGTTCGGGCTGATCACCTTCGGCATCGGCCAGGGCGCGCTGGTGACCCTGGTGTTCAACGTGCTGGTCACCGCCGCTCCGAAGGAACTCGCGGGGGATGTCGGGTCGCTGCGCGGGACGACGCAGAATCTCGCGGCCGGTGTCGGCACGGCGGTCTCGGGTGCGCTGCTCGTCGGGCTTCTGTCGGCCGGCATCCTGTACCGCATCGCGGACAACCCGCAGCTTCCGGTCGCCATCGTGTCGCAGATCGATCTCGACAGCATCAATTTCGTCAGCAACGACCGGCTGAACGACATCATGGCCCGCACCGGCGCGGCACCCGAACAGGTCGCCGAAGCGGTGCGCGTGAACACCGAGGCGCGGCTTCGCGCCCTCAAGATCGGGCTGCTGATCATGGCGCTGGTGGCGGCCCTCGCCATCGTTCCGGCAAGCCGCCTGCCCGGCTACAAGCCCGGCGAGATTCCCGACGGCATCCAGCCGCGTGAAAGGAAGGCATGACGCGCAAGCGGCTTCTCCTCCTGTCCCTCGGCGGCACCATCACCATGGTGCCGTCCGCCGAAGGAGGCATCGCCCCGAAGCTCGGCGCGGCGGAGCTCGTGGCCTCGGTGCCGGCCCTCGCCGAGGTCGCGGAGATCGAGGCCGACAGCCCGGAACGGCTGCCGAGCCCATCGCTGACGCCCGACCATCTCGTCGCCGTAGCCGTGCGCATCGCTGCGGCCTTCGCCGCCGGGGCGGATGGCGCGGTCGTCATCCAAGGCACCGACACCATTGAGGAATCGGCCTTCCTGCTCGACCTGCTGGTCGCCGGCGACAAGCCGGTGGTGGTGACCGGCGCGATGCGCGGCGCGGCCGCGCCTGGCGCGGACGGGCCTGCGAATTTGCTCGCCGCCTCGCGTGTCGCCGCAAGCGCGGAGGCGCGCGGGCTCGGCGCCCTCGCCGTGCTCAACGACCAGATCCATGCCGCGCGCTTCGTGCAAAAGACGCATACCGCCCTGCCCTCGGCCTTCCAATCACCGCTCGCCGGCCCGCTCGGCATCGTCGCGGAGGACCGGGTGCGCCTCTTCGCCCGGGTCGCGCGCAATCCGATCCTGCCGCCGGAGGACGCGCCGCCGCGGCCCGTCGCACTGGTCCGCTGGGCGATGGGCGATGACGGCCGGCTGCTCGGCGCGCTGCCAGGCCTGGGCTACGAAGGCGCGGTGATCGAGGGCATGGGCGCGGGCCACGTGCCGGCCGACGCCGCCGAGGCGGTTGGCGCGCTCGCCGCCCGGATGCCGGTGGTGCTGGCGTCGCGCTGCGTGACGGGCCCTGTCTTCACCGAGACCTATGGCTATGCCGGCGGCGAGATCGACCTGATCCGCCGCGGCGCGATCCCCGCCGGCATGTTGTCGGGACCGAAGGCGCGCCTGCTGCTGGGCCTCGCGCTGCGCGGGAACGGCAGCCCGGCGGCCGCCTTCACACCCTACCAATGACCCAGGCCTGCCACTCCCGAAGGATCACCCGACGCATGCGCCGCCATGCCTGTCTCATCGCGACGACGGGACTTGCCCTCGCCCTTTCGACCATCCCGGCGCGGGCCCAGGACGTCATACCCCCGCCGCAGTACGGCACCTTCACCTTCACCTATGAGAACGACCTGCTCGCGGGCACGGACCGCTACTACACCAGCGGCTTCCAGGCGGCCTGGCGGTCGACACCCTTCACGGCCCCGTCCTGGGCGGGGTTCCTGACCGATGGCTCGGCGCTGGTGTTCCCCGATGGCGGCGCGCCGCGATGGGGTGTCGCCTTCGGGCAGAACATCTTCACCCCGGACGATACGCTGCTGCGCAACCCCGACCCGACCGACCGGCCCTATGCGGGCTGGCTCTACGGCGCCTTCAACATCTCCTCCACCTCCCCGACCTCCTACGGCAGCATCGAGTTGCAGCTCGGCGTGGTGGGACCCAGCGCGCTCGGGGAGCAGACGCAGAACAACGTCCACGACTTCCTCAACATCGACCGCGCCTATGGCTGGAACTACCAGCTCAAGGACGAACCGGGGGTGAACCTCATCCTCACCCGGCAATGGCGCTACAACAGCGAGCCGGTGTGGGACGACGTCGCCATCGGCTTCGTGCCGAGCCTGACCGCAAGCGTCGGCAATGTGCAGACCTATGCCTCGGCCGGGCTGATGGTCAGGGCGGGCAACGACCTGACGGCCGATTTCGGGCCGCCGCGCATGCGGCCCTCGGTCACCGGATCGGCCTTCTACGACGCCGATCGGCGCTGGGGCTGGTATGTCTTCGCCGGCTTCGACGTCCGCGCCGTGGCGCATGACATCTTCCTGGATGGCAACACCTGGCGCGACAGCCGCAGCGTGGAGAAGGAGAACCTGGTCGGCGAGGCCAGCGCCGGCTTCGCCTTCTTCATGCCCTTCGCGCGCCTGACCTTGTCCTATGCCGCGCGCACGCGGGAATTCCAGACGCAGCAGGAATCCGCGCAGTTCGGGTCGATCAGCCTGTCCTTCCAGTTCTGACCGGCGCCTCAGCGCCGCCGGCCACCGAGCAGCCCGCCGATCCCCCGCACCACCTCCTGCGCCGTGCCCTGGATCTCCCGCGGCACGAGGGGGATGGGCGTCGCGGCAGCCTCCGGCATGGTCCCGGCACGGCCCAGCCGTGCCAGGGTCAGCGCCGGCCCGCAATCGCCCCCGGGCGGGGTGCTGCCGGTGGCGCCGCGCAGGAATTCGACCGTGCTGCTGCGCCAGAGCCGGTTCGCCACCGTGTCGCCGATGACATGCGCGAGCGCGGCGCCGGGCTCCACGCCGATGCGTGGCTCCGCCAGCGTGCCGCCGATCGTCACCGGTGCGCGGACCGTAACGCCCATCAGACGGACATCCGGCAGCAGCCGCGCGGCGATGGTCTCGTCGCGCAAATTCAGCGCCAGGCTGCCATCGATGCGGCCGAACTCGCCTTCCATCAGCAGGGCCTGGCTGCTCGCCACGCCGTTCTCGGCGGAAAGCCGCACGGCGAGGCAGCGCAGTGCCAGCCCACCCGATGGGGTCCCGCGTGGCAGCAGCGCGCGGATCAGATCGGGTCCGATACGCAGCGCCGTCGCGCCGGTAAAACGGCCGCCGACCATGGCAATCCCGGCCTCGCCGGACAGCGTCGCCGCCAGCGCGCGCGTCGTCGCGCCCTGACCGTGCAGATCCAAGGCCAGCTCGGCCACACCCTGGAAGCCGGCCGGCACGCCGAAGGCGCGGCGCAGCGCCGCCATATCCAACCCGCGCCCCCGGCTGTCGAGACGCAGCGCAACACGCGGCACAGCACCTGACGCATCGATCTGCAGGCGCCCGCCCACCGGGCCACCCGGCGTGGTGACCGCGAAGGGATCGACCGTCAGCCGACCATTGGCGAGCGCCACCGTGCCGCTGACGTCACGCCAGGTCGTCCCACCCGCGACGAGCTGTGTTGCAGCGACACGGAGCGACGCATCCATCTCCCGCAACATCGCGACCGGCAGGGGCAGGTCGGGGATGACGCGCGTCGCCGCGCCGCGCCGCACCGTGCTCGCCCCTGCCCCGCCACCCAGCGCATCGAGGTCGAGGCGCCGCGCCGAGACCTGCCCGGTCAGCGACGGCCGCGCGGCCAGCGTCAGGCGGACATCGCCGCTCGCCTCCAGCGCATTTGCCGTGATGGCCAGCCCGTCGAACTGCATCGTCCGGGTGAACAGGCCGCGAAGCCGCGCATTCGCCGTCACGCCGGTCATCCGAGGCAGCGCGACACCCGGCACCGGACCGAGCAGCGCGAGATCGGGTGTCGTCAGCCTCGCCTCGAATGTTGTCCCGGACAGATCGAAGTCGCGCTGCACCGGCCCGGACAGGTCCAGCCGCGCTCGGCCGGAGGTCAGGGTCGCCTCGATCGGCAGCGTTTCCTCCTCCATGATCCGGCGCAGCGGCGGCAGCGTTGCGTGCAGGCCGAGATCGGCCGTGCCGCGCCAACCCTGCGCCGAGATCGTCGCGGGCGCCTCGAAGGATTCGGCGCGCAGTTCCGCGCGGGCGATCCGCAGTCCCGGCAGCAGCGCGGCGAGATCGGTCGCGCCGACACGCAAGGTCAGGTCGGACATTGCCGGCCAGGGCGAGCCCGGACCAAGCCGCGCCGAGAGGCTGAGCGAACCCAGCGGCGGCAGCGTGCGGTCGAAGCGGGCGGCAAGGCGTGGCACGGCCGCGCTGTCGACCTCGGCATCCAGGTCCAGGGACCAGCCGGCCGTGTCCATGCCGTGCGGCCAGCGCCCCTTGGCGCGCGCATGCAGGCCATCGCCGGAGACGGCCGCCTCCAGCGGCAGGGCACCGTCCGCTTCCCGCCCCAGCCGGGCGGCGATGGTCAGCGCCTCGCCATCCAGGCGGATGCGGCCATCAAGTTCCAGAGGATCCTCGGGCGTGTCGCGTGCGATGTGCAACGTGTCGATGTCGATCGCGCCGACGGGACTGCCGGGCAGGAGGATGCGCGAGGATTCGATCTCCACCGATGCGATGCTGACGCCGCCGCCGGAGGAGGACGCCTCCCGACCTGCGGCGAAGACCCAGTTGCCACGGCCCTCCGCATCACGCTCAAGAATGATCTGGGCATCGGAGAGGAACAGGCTGTCGATCTCGACCCGGCCGGCGATGAGAGGCACGAGGGCAAGCGTCACTTCGAACCGCCCGATGCGCGCAAAATCCGGCTGCGACCCGCCGGGGATGTTCGCGATGGCGGTGTTGGACAGCGCGATGCGCGGGCGCAAGCCGAAGCGCACGCCGATCGCGCCATAGGTGATGCGCCGCCCGGTGGCGTTTTCCAGCGCGCGGTCGAGCTGCGCGGTGAATGCGCCGCGGGAGATCGCGACCTGCAACGCGACAATGCCGGCCCCACCCAGCACGCAGAGGCCGAGCAGGATGAACGCGCCGATGCGCAGGAACCGGATCATGCCCCCAGCATGGCGAAGGCGAGCGCGAACGTCAGGAGCAACAGCGCGAGGCCGGCGACGGGCCAGAGGCGCAGCAGCGCCTCGGCGCGCGCGAGGAGGCCGCCGAGCGGCGCCGCGCCGGCCAGCAGGCGCCGCGCCGGGTGGATGATGTCACCGCCCGGCACCTCGGGCAGGCGTTCCCCCCACCGCAGCAGGGCGACGGTCAGCAATAGCCCGACCACAACCGGCCGCGTGGCCTTGTTCAGCGCGTCGGGCGTCAGGACCGCGGACAGGTTGCCTCCGGCGAAGGGGAACAGCAGCCAGGGCAGGATCAGCGCCGCCGTCGCCAGCGCCAGCCAGGGCAGGAGCATCCCGATCGGCGGCCGGGACGATGCGTCGTCGGCCCAGCCCAAGGACAGGCGCCGGACGAAATGGAGCATCAGCAGCGTCGAACCGGCGGCCGACAGCACGGAGAGCGCCCCGGCCAGCCCCTCGCCCAGTTCGCCCTTCACCGCTTCCTTGGCCAGCCACCCGCCGGTGAACGGCAAGCCGCCGAAACCCATGGCGAGCAGGATCGCCGGCCCCAGCACCCACCAGCGCGCGCGGCCGCCGATGCTTGCCGCGACACCGACCGCGAGGAACAGCGCGCCCTTCGCCAGGATGTGGTGCAGGGCATAGAAGGCCGCGGAGACCGGCGTCGTGCCGATGCCCGCTGCCAGTCCCATGCCGATCGCCGCCGCGACCACGCCCATCTGGCTGACCGAGGAATAGGCGAGCACCGTCTTCGGGTTGCGCTGGGTGATGCCCATCGCCACGCCCCAGAAGGCGGTGACGAAGCCTATGACGGCCAGGGCCTCGCCCCAGCCGGCGGGTGTGACCTCCAGCGGCAGGAAGCGGATCAGGCCGATGATGCCAGCCTTGATGATGGCGCCGCTCAGCACGGCGGAGGCCGGCATGGGAGCCGCCGGATGGGCGATCGGCAGCCAGACATGCAGCGGGACGAGGCCCGCCTTCAACCCGAATCCGATGACGAGGAAGGCGATGGCGAGGTCGCGCAGCCGCGCCGTTGCCAGGGCCGGCAGCACATCAGCCATGGCGAGGCTGTCGCCCGGCGTGAAGGCCGCGAGCAGGGCGAAGCCGGCCAGCAGGGCGGCCTCCCCGATCACGGTCAGCAGGATGTAGCTGGCGCCGGCGGACCAGGCGCGCGGTGTGCGGTCGTGGATGACGAGGCCCCAGGCCGGCAGGCTCGCCAGGGCGAAGACGAAATAGAAGCTGACGAGATCTCCCGCGACGAAGACGCCGAGGCTGCCCGCCATGGTCGCCAACCACCAGGCGGCAAAGCGTGGCTGCGCGTCACGCGCGATGTAGCTGCGCACATAGACCGAGGCGGCGCTCCACAGCAGCGCCGCGCCGCCCAGCAGCAAGGCCGAGGGCAGGTCGAGCACCAGTGTCAGCCGCACCCGCGCATAGACGATGAAGGGATCTGCGCCGGCCGCGGTCAGCGCGCAGGCCAGCCCCGGCAGCGGCGCCAGCCACAGCAGGCCAAGGGCCCGCGCGCGCAGCCGAGGCATGGTCACGGCGATCAGGAAAACGAGCGGCGTGAGCGGCGTCGCGATGAGCAGGAGGGCGGTCACGGCGACACATCCAGCCGGCCGATCTGCACCAGCCCGAAGGCGGCGAGCGGTAGGAAGCCGAGCACCACCGACACCAGCGCAAGCGCCAGCGCGATGCCGTCCCGCTGCCACGCCACCGGAGCGGGCTCCGGCGCCGGGTCGCCGGCGCGCAGCCCCATCGCGAGCACACGATAGACATAGCCGCCGGTGAGCAGACCACCGCCCAGGATCACCAACGCCCACCACCATTGCCCCGCGCCGATCGCCGCACTCAGCAGCAACCACTTCGCCGCGAAACCGCCCGAGGGCGGCACGCCCATCAGCGACAGGCCGGCCAGGGCGAAGGTCAGCAGCGTGACCGGCATGGCCCGACCCGCGCCGCTGAGATCGGCGATGCGGTCATGCCCGAAACGCGCCGCCATGATCCCCGCCGCGAGGAACATCGCCGCCTTGGCGAAGGCGTGCGAGACCGCCTGCACCACACCGCCGGTCCAGGCCTTGGCCGCAACCTCCCCCGCACTCGCGGCAAGGAGTGGGAACATCAGAAAGAGGTAGCCGATCTGCGCAACGGTCGAATAGGCGACGAGCAGCTTCAGCCGCGCCTGCCCCAGCGCCGCGACGGACCCCAGCAGGATCGCCGCCGCGCCGAGCCCCGCCAGGATCTGCGCCGCATCCGGCATCGGCACGCGGGCCATGACGCCGAACCACAGGCGCAGCACGAGGACGAAGGAGCCCTTCACCACCAGGGCCGAGAGCACGGCGCTCGCTGCCGCGGGCGCGCCGGCATGGGCGGGTGGCAGCCAGAGATGCAGCGGCAGCAGCGCCGTCTTGGCGAGCAGCCCGGCCGTCATCACCGCGATGGCGATCATGACCGGGATGTCGCCCCGCACCCGCTGCGCCAGCAGCACGATGTCGAGCGTGCCCGCGCTGCCATAGATCAGCGCGACGCCGAGCAGATACAGCACTGATCCCAGCAGCGCGAACATCAGGTAGCGCAGCGCCGCCTGCAGCGTCGCGCGGCTGCCATCGAGGCAGACCAGCGGCATGGCGGCAAAGGTCAGCAGCTCCAGCGCGACATAGAGCGTGAAGAGGTCGTTCGCGACCACCGCCAGGTTGATCGCCGCCCACAGCCCCAGCAGCAGGGGCCAGAAGGCGAAGGCCTGCCGGCGCTCGGCTGCACCAGCCGCCGTGCCGAAATCGGCGCGGGCGAAGATGGCGATGGCGCCGATGATGAGTGCCGCGGTCAGCAGCATCGCCGCGGCCAGCCCATCGGCGCGGAAGGCGATGCCGAGCGGCGGTGCCCAATGCCCCAGTTCCTGTCGGATCGGCACGCCACCAAGCTGCACCACCAGCATGATACCGATCGCGAGCGCGAGGCCGACGGGCGCATAGGCCAGCGTCAAACGCTCCGCCCCGCGCGCGCCGAGTGGCACCGCCGCAACCATGGCCAGCACCGGCAGCATCACCGCCAGCATCGGCAGCATGTCCCACGCCATCAGGCGCGGTCCTTCGCGGCGGCGAGGCGCAGCACCAGCGCCACCGCGAGCGTCGTCGCGGCAAAGGCGACGACGATGCCCGTCAGGATGATCGCCTGCGGCACGGGATCGCCGCCGAAACCGGCGCCCGCGCCGCGCCGGGCCACCGCGCCAAAGACAAGAAAGACGCCGCCGCCGAGCAGGTTGAAGGACAGAATGCGCAGCAGCGCGTCCCGCCGCACCAGCATGCCGAACAGACCGATGCCGATCAGGGCGGCGCCGACGAGGCCGAAGATCGTGCCGGTCATCGCGGCGGCTCCGGTGGTCCCATGACGAGCAGCGCCAGCGCCACGGCGATTGAGGCGGTGAGCACGATCTCGATCGCCAGGATCAGCGGCTTCGCCCAGCCCGGCGGGTAGGCGAGGAAGGCGCCCTCGGCCAGCGCGCCGCCGAGGCCGATCAGGATGAACAGCGCGGGACCGGCCGCCAGGACCAAGCGCAGCCAGCGCGCATCGATGCGCGGTGCGGGCGCGAGGCCCGCCATCCAGGGCATCAGCCACATCGCCGCGAGAACCGCCGCCGCCTGGAACTTCCCCCCTGGCGCATCGGCGCCGACCCAGAGGATATGGATGGCGATGACGATGCCGAGCGGCGGCAGGACCCGCGCCAGCAGCGCGAGCGGCCCATCCCGCACGACCGGCTGGCGCAGCCCGGCCACCCCGCCCCAGCCCCCTTCGGGTGTCAGGGCCCAGACGCAGACCACGGCCAACAGCACGACTGCGGATTCCAGCAGCGTGTCGAGCGCGCGGAAGGACATCAGGACGGCGGTGACCGGGTTGCCGAGATCGGTCGTCGCGAGATTGGCGGCGACCTGTGGCGCGAGGCTCGGCGTGGGGTCCGGCAGCAGCAGCACCGCGGCGCCGATCGCGACCGTCAACGCCGCGCAGCCGATACCGATGAGGATCGTCAGCAGCGGTCCGGTCTCAGCATCCGGCGAGGGCTCGGCGAGGCCCTCGAGGCGCCGCACGCCGCCCAGCAGCAGCACGCCGGACAGTCCGGCGCCGATCGAGGCCTCGGTCAAGGCAACATCCGGCGCGTCGAGCCGCGCCCAGGCCAGAGCGAGCAACAGCCCATAGGCGATGAACAGCGCCGCGGAGGCGAAAGCCCGCCGGGTCGCCACGCAGCCCAGCGCCAGGGCGAGGATACCGGCCGCCAGCAGGCCATCCGCCGCGAGCGCCGGGATCACGTGATTCCTCCTTGCCGGCGGAGCAGGCGCGCGATCATCGGGCCGGTCGCGGCACTCGCCAGCAGCACGAGCGCCCAGAAGGCGAGCAGGCGCAGGATGCCGGCCAGGCTGTCCATCTGCGGCAGCAACCCGAGCACCACCAGCCCGAGACCGAGGTGATCCGCCTTGGTCAGCGCATGCAGTCGGCTGGCCGTATCGGGAAAGCGCAACAGCCCGACCGTGCCGGCCGCGAAGAAGACAAGGCCCGCGAGGACGCAAAGAATGGTGACGCCGTCGGCCAATAGGCTCATGGCCCCGGCTCCCGTGGATCGTCGCCGGGCGCCAGGCGCGCCATGGCGACCGAGGCAAAGGCCGCCAGCACCGCCAGGATCAGTGCCAGGTCGAACAGTGCCGGCGCCGCCATCGCCACGCCCGCGAGCAGCAGCGCCGCGATGCCGCCCGTGCCGAGAAGCTGCGCCGCCATGATCCGGTCGGCATCGGCCGGTCCACGCAGCACCCGCACCAGCCCTCCCAGCACGGTGACGAGCACCAGCAGAGCCGCGGCCAACAGGAACTCAGTCATCGAGGCCGAAGGCGCGGGCGAAGCGCGCCTCCTCCGCCGTCATGGCAGCGGCGACGCCGGCGCTGCCGTCCAGGGCATGGATGGCGATGGCGCCGTCCGCCATTTCTCCGGCGGGCAAGGTCCCCGGCAGCAGGCTGGCATAGGCCAGGAAGGCATCGCGCGCCGGCCCCGGTGGCAGGCGCGGCGTCCAGGCGATGGTCGCCGGGGCAGGCCGCCGGCGTGGATCGAGCGCGAGCCGTGCCACCTCGATCCCGGCGCGCAGCGCCTGTACCGGAAAGCGCAGCACCAGCGCCGCGCACTCGACCGGGCGTGTCCGCCGGCCGACAGGCGGCAACAGCGCAAGACTGACCCAGGCACCGAGTGCGGCGGCCACCATGCCAACGGGCAGCGTTGGCGGCCCCGCCCCGGCGATCGCGATCCACAGCAGCAGGAGCAGCCCGAAGCGGATCAGCCCCGCGCCGCCCATGTCACGCCGCCGGCGTCACCGCCTTCGCCGGCTTGCGGTCGAAGACGGTGACGTAGAGCGTCGGCAGGAAGACCAGCGTCAGCAGCGTCGCGACCATCAGCCCGCCCATGATGGCGAATGCCATCGGTCCCCAGAACACCGTGGGCGCGATCGGGATCAGGCCCAGCACGGTCGAAACCGCCGTCAACAACATCGGCCTGAGGCGCGACGACGCCGCGGCCACCACGGCATCCCGAACGCCAAGGCCCGATTCACGATCCGTCTCGATCTGGATGATCAGGATGATGGCGTTCTTCGCGATCATGCCGAGCAGCGACAGGATGCCGAGAATGGCGACGAAGCCCAGTGGCCTCTGGAACACCAGCAACGCGAGCACCACGCCGATGATGCCGAGCGGCAGCAGCGCCAGCACCAGCCCCAGCCGCCGGAACGACCCGAGCTGGAACATCAGCAGCGTGAACATCAGCAGCAGCATCATCGGAACTACCGCGATGACCGAGGCCTGGCTGTCCGCGCTTTCCTCGGCGATGCCGCCGAGATCCACGCGATAGGGGCGTTCGAGCGTCGCGTTCAGCGCATCGATGCGCGGCTGCACCTCCGCGACGACGGTATCCGGCAGCACGCCCGGATTGACGTCCGCGCGCACGGTCAGGGTAGGCACGCGGTTGCGCCGCCAGATCAGCGGGTATTCCTGCCCGTATTCGAAGGTCGCGAGCTGCGACAGCGGCACCGTCCGCCCGCCCGGCAAGGACACCTGCAGCGAGCGCAACGTATCGAGCGACAGGCGTTCATCCGAGGTCGCCCGCGCCACCACGTCGATCAGGTAGATGTCGTCGCGGAGCTGCGTGATCGTCGTCCCGGTCACCGAGGCATTGATCGCCGAGGCGACCTGCGCCGAGGACAGGCCGAGCCGCCGCGCCTCATCCTGGTCGATCTTCACGCGGAGCTGGCGGGCCGGTTCCATCCAGTCGAAATGCACGTGGCGGGCGCCGGGCGCTTCGGCCAGCAGCTTCGCCACGTCCTGCGCAATGGCGCGCACCCGTTCGATGTCCGGCCCGTTGACACGGTATTGCAGAGGCCAGCCCACCGGCGGGCCGAGTTCGAGCGGATAGACACGCGAGACGGCGGCGGGGAATTGCTCGGCCAGCAGGGTTTCCAGCCGCCGGTGCAGCCTCTCGCGTCCCGGCAGGTCTTTTGCCACCACCACTGCCTGGGTGAAGAAGGGCAGCGCGAGCTGCACGTTCAGCGGCAGGTAGAAGCGGATGGCGCCGCGGCCGACATAGGTGGACCAGCGCGCCACATCCGGGTCCTGCGCCAGGGCGGCGTCGAGGCGCGTCGCCAGCTCCTCGCTCGCGAAGATCGAGGAGTTCTGCGGCAGCGTGACCTCGACCAGCAATTCGGTGCGGTCGGAGGAGGGGAAGAACTGCCGGGGCACGAACTGCATGGCGACGACCGCGACGACGAACATCGCCACGGTGAAGCCGATGGTGATCCACTTGAAGCGCATCGCCTTCGTCAGGAAGGCGGTGTAGCCGCGCAGGATCGCCCCAGGCTTGGGCGGTTCCGTCGAAGCCCCGGGCGGCGGCGCCTTCAGGATCGCCATGCCGAGCAGCGGGGCGAAGATCACCGCCACGAACCAGGACACGATCAGCGCGATGCCCACCACCGCGAAGATCGAGAAGGTATATTCGCCCGCTGAGGACCGCGCGAAGCCGATCGGCACGAAGCCCGCGATCGTCACCAGCGTACCGATCAGCATCGAGGACGCCAGGGAGGAATAGGCAAAGGTCGCCGCCCTTTCCTTGCTGTCGCCCGCGGCCAGCCGCCGGATCATGGCGTCGATGGTGGTCATCGCATCATCGACCAGCAGCGTCAGCGCGATGATCAGCGCGCCGAGCGAGATGCGCTGAAGGTCGATGCCGAAGACCGACATCAGCGGGAAGACGATGGCGAGCGTCAGCGGGATGGACAGCGCCACCACCGACCCGGCGCGCATGCCGAGTGCGACGAAGGACGCCGCCATGATGATCAGGATCGCCTGCCACAGGCTGTCGGTGAAATCGGTGATCGCCTCATCCACCGTCACCGCCTGGTCGGCGACGAGGATGGGCTCGATGCCGATGGGCAGGGTGGCGCGGATCTCGTCCATCGCCGCCTTGATGTTGCGGCCGAGGGCGAGGATGTCGCCGGACTCCCGCATCGCCACCGCGAGGCCGATCGCCGGCTTGCCATCCACGCGGAACATCGGCTGCGGCGGATCGGCCGTGCCGCGCCGGACTTCGGCGATGTCGCCCAGGCGGAACATCCGGTTGCCGACGGAGAAGTTGACGTCGCGGATGTCCTGCTCCGTCTGGAAGGCGCCGGAGACGCGGACGGCGAGGCGCTCCCGGTCGTTCTCCATCAGGCCAGCAGGGCGGACGAGGTTCTGCGCCTGCAGGGCCGCGATCAGCGCGGCGCGATCGAGGCCGAGGCCGGCGAGCCGTTCGGAGGAGAACTCGATGAAGATGCGCTCATCCTGCGCGCCCAGGATCTCGACCTTCGAGACGTCAGGAACCTGGAGCAGGCGCGACCGTGCTTCCTCGACATAGTCGCGCAGCTCACGCTGGGTGAAGCCGTCGGCGGTGAAGCCGTAGATGATGCCGAAGGTGTCGCCGAAATCGTCGTTGAAGAAGGGGCCGACGACGCCCTGCGGCAGGGTATGGCGCATGTCGGCCACGCGCCGACGCACCTGGTACCACATGTCCGGCACCACCGAGGCCGGCGTCGATCCCTTCAGATCCACGAAGATCGTGGTCTGCCCCGGCACGGTGTAGGAGCGCAGGTTGTTGAGGTTCGGCGTCTCCTGAAGCGTACGCTCCAGCCGTTCCGTCACCTGCTGCAGCGTCTCCTCCATGGTCGCGCCCGGCCAGACGGCCGAGACGATCATGGTCCGGAAGGTGAAGGCAGGATCCTCGTTGCGTCCGAGCTTGAAGAAGGCGAAGCCGCCCGCGACCAGCGCGACGATCATGAAATAGATGACGAGCGAGCGCCGCCCGATCGCCCATTCCGAAAGATTCGGCCCGATCATCGCGCGCCGCCGAGCAGCCGCACCTTCTGGCCGGGCCGCAACGCCTGCACCCCGGCTGTCACCACGATGTCGCCGGCCGCGAGGCCGGCGCCGACCACGACATGGCCGGGATCATGGCGCACCAGTTCGACCGTGCGCAGCGCCACCGTCTGGTTGGCCGGATCGACCACCCAGACCGCCGGCTGATTGTCGGTCCGCGTCAGCGCCGAGGCGGGGATCGCGTAGCCGGCCGCCGAACCCAGGGTCAGCCGTCCCGTGACCGTCGCGCCGAGGCGCATCCCCGGTGGCGGATCGGCAAGACCGACGCGCACCTGGAAGGTCCCGGTCACGGCATCGGCGCGCGGCGAGACCTCCCGCACCCGGCCCGTCGTGCGCACCGAGGGATCGGAGGAGAGCACCACGTCGATGACCGGGTTGGCGGGAGCCTGGTCCTTCAGCGCCGGCGGCACATCGAACACTGCATCGCGCCCCTCGTCGCGCGCGACCTGGATGATCATGCGGCCGGGCTGCACCACTTCGCCGGGCTCAGCGCCGCGGGCGGTGACGCGGCCATTCACGTCGCTGACGAGCTCGGTGTAGCCGAGCCGCGTTTCCGCGATGCCGACCTGCGCCTGCGCCGCATCCACCGCCGATTGCGCTGTCTGCCGCGCTTGCGCGGCCTGATCGTAGCGCACGCGCGTGGTCCAGCCGTCGCGCAGCAGTTCGGACTGGCGCCAGTAGTTGTTGGCCGCCTCGGTGAACTGCGCCTGGGCCGCCGCGAGCTGGGCGCGCGCGGCGCGTAGGCCGTTCTCCTCATTCTCGGGATTCAGGCGCGCCACGACCTGGCCCGCGCGCACGGCGTCGCCGACATTGACCATGCGTTCGACGAGGCGGCCGTCGATGCGGAAGGCGAGGTTCACCTCAGTCTCAGCCTGCACCGTGCCGGTCAGGGAGACGACCTCACCACCGGCGCTGTGCTCGACCGTCACCACGCGGACGGGGCGGACTTCAGGCTGCGGAGGCGGCGTATCCCCGTCACAACCCGCCAGCATCGCTGCGCCGAGCAGCAACGACAGACAGAGCCGCCTTCTCGAGACGAAGGAAAGCCGGCGGGGTCGAGGAAGCATGGCGGTATCCGGTGTCATCGGTGCCTGATCGGAAAGGGCGGCAGGCCGGTTGGGACATGCACGGGACATGACCTCGGAAGCAAGCGCTTTGATGGTCCCTCGACATCGGCGCGCCCGGCTTCCCGGAGCCACACCCGGCGAAGACTGCGCCGACCCATCGTGCTTCTAATGGGCCTGGGCGCGTCGCGTCCTTGGCTGACAATCCCGGGATTGCGCATCACATCCCGCCGCAGCCTCTCTCACAACGGGCCAACAGGGCGGGCACGGCATCGGGATCGTGATCGTATTGTTGCGATCTACGAGCGCCGACCCGGCCTTTCGCGAATGGTCGCGCCGCCAAGACCGCGCCGTGCCCGGCCGCCCGGGCGAAGCGGCCGCGCCGGACACCATGTCGGCGTAGGCTTGCGCCAACCGAAGCCCGGCCATGTCGCGACCCGGCCGGGCTTCGTCTAGCGCGCCTTCATCATCCATGCCTTCGCCTTGCGGGGGCATGGCGCCCGATCGGTGGGGCCATGCTCAGAACCGTCTTCGATCGCGTCGAGGGGGACCGCGATCGACCCTCGTGCTCACCGCCTGGCTTGCGCCAGATCGACAACCCGGGCCGCAACGGCAGCGAGATGCGTGCGGATCGTGGCCAGTTCCGGCCGGCGCGTGCGCGCCTCCTCGTCCATGTAGAGGCTGCGGTTCATCTCGATCTGCAGGCTGTGAATGCCCAGATCCGGCGCGCCATGCTTGCGCACCGATTCGGCGCCGACGAAATGCGTGTTGCTGGTGACGCGATAGCCGAAGCCCTTCAGCACGCCGGCCACGACCTCCACCAATTCAGCACCGCAGGTGCTGCCGTTGCGGTCGCCCAGATCGAAATCAGACCGGCGCTGACCGGCATCGGGCGCATTGGCCGCGGGCATCGCCGGCATGGAATGGCAGCTCAGGTGGTAGGCCACGCCGTGCTTCGCGCGGAAGCCCTGCAACAGACGCGTCACCTCATTGTGGTACGGCCAGTAATAGTGGTCCAGGCGCTTGCGCACCTCCGCCACCGGCAGCGGCGCGTCGTAGAGCGGCTTGGTGCCGGCGCAAATGGTGGGGATCAGGCCGATGCCGCTCTTCGTCTTCGGGCCAGGGCGCAGCATTTCGGGCCACTCACCGGCCAATTGGCTGGGCTCGATGTCCAGCTCGTGCCGATTCAGGTCGATACAGGCGTTGGGGCAATGCGCGTAGAGCCATGTGGCGCCGGCCCCGACCACGCCGGCATAGCACTCCTCGACATACATCGAGATCGAGCGTTGCAAGTCGGTGAGCGAGGCGATGGACCGGAAATCGCGCGGGTATTCGGCACCGCTGCGCGGGATCTCGAACAGCACCGGGGCAGGCTCGCCGGCCGGGTCGCGCCGGGAGAAGACGCCCGGCATCACATCCATCAGCATCACTGGTCCTCTTTCAAGATCATGCGCCCCCGCGGAGGCGGCTCGGCGGAGTGATCGTGCCTCGGCCGCGCCAAGGCCATCGCCCGCGCCTGTCCTTGGCCCGGATCGTCCGCGGCATCATGGACCCGCATCAGCTTGGGAAACAAATGCCGGCCCGGCGGGCCTGAGGCACTCACTTTTCGCTCAGGTTCTCGCGCAGTGTCCGGCCGCGGTATTCGGTGCGGAACCGACCACGCCGCTGCAGCTCCGGCACCAGCAGTTCGACCACCGCGCTGATATCCGCCATCACCGCGATCGCCTGGCCGAACATGAAACCGCCGCGACTGCCGGTCGCTTCGAAGGCTTCCTCCAGATGGTCGGCCACCTGGGCCGGCGTCCCGGCCACGGTCAAATCGTACTGCGTCGCGATGAGCAGGCCCTGTTCGAAGAATTCCTCGCGCGTGACCTCGGTATCGGCACCGAGCTTGGTGGCGAGCTTGTGCACGAGTCCGTTGGGCGTCGCATTGGTGGCGGCGATCTCGGCGCGGAGCTCGCCAAGCTTGAAGCGCGCCGGCAAGGTCGAGAAATCGTAGCCGTCGCTATAGGAGAGGAATACCGCAACGCCCTCTGGCGTCAGGCTGGTCCGCAGCATCTCGCGATAAGCCTGTGCCTCCCGTGCCGTTTCACGCACAGCAATCGGCGTCTGCCACAGCACGCCGACGTCATCGGGATCCCGGCCGCATTCGATCAGGGCCGCGTCGAGGGCGGCACGCTGCTTCACCTGGAGCGCGCGGGGCATGTCGGCGCCGAAGACATAGTCGGCGATCCTTGCCGAAGCCTGCACGCCGCGCGGCGAGCCCCCGGCCTGCACGATCACCGGACGGCCCTGCGGCGCCGGCGGCGTGTTGAGCGGCCCTTCCACCTTGAAGAAACGACCTTCGAACCTGACGTCGTGCACCTTGGCCGGATCGGCGACCTGGCCCGTTTCCTGATCCCAGATCATCGCGTCGGACTCCGTCGCGTCCCAGAGCTCATGGCAGACGGCGACGAATTCCTCCATCCGCTCATAGCGGCGATTGTGTTCCATGAGCTGGTCGAAGCCGAAATTCGCGGCATCCGAGCGGCGCGTGGAGGTGACGAGGTTCATCGCGATGCGGCCATTGGTGAGATGGTCGAGCGAGCTCATCAGCCGCGCCATGTAGTAGGGATGCATGAAGGTCGTCGAATAGGTGAGGCCGAGGCCGATATGCTGCGTCACCCGCGACATCGCGACCATCACCGGGTTCATGTCGACGCGCGGGAAGTAGACGCCCCATTTCACCGCATCGTCGCGTGAACCTTTCCAGGTGTCCGGCACGCCGGTGCCGTCGCCCGAGAACAGCATGTCCAGACAGCCTCGTTCCGCGATGCGGGCAACGTCCTCATAGAGCGTGACGTCGGGGAAGGTGCGATCGCCCCAGGCGCCGGGCAGGTTCCAGCGCCCGTTCATATGCGTGGTCGAGAGGTTGAAAGCGAGATGCATCTTCCTGGGCACGCGAAGACTCCGTCGAACGCCGAAGCGACAGGGGCGATGTGGATGCCGGGGTTGGCGACGACGGCAGGCTATTCCGTGTAGCCGTAGAGCTCGCGGGCGGCTTTCTCCGAAATCAGTCCGTATTCGAGGTCGCGCGCAACGAGATGCCGCTCCCTTCCGGCAGGGTCGCCGACGCCGCCGCCGCCAGGCGACTGCACCAACACGCGCTCGCCGGGCGCCACGGCGTAGAGACCCTTGTCCGGCATGCTCCTGCCGGAGGCGAGCCCCATATAACCATTGGCCCCATTCGCACCGCCGAAGGCACCGAGCGCGGGATACTTGATGCGCTCGAAGATGTTGGCGAAGTTGAAGGTCTCGGGGATCGAGTTCTCGAACTCCATCGCCTGTCCAAGCCCGCCCCGGAACGCGCCGGCACCGCCGGAGTCCTGCCGGAACTCCTTGCGCCAGACGACGATGGTGGACATGGATTCGAAGATCTCGATCGGGCCGCCGCGCACGCCCGACGGAAAGCCCGTGGCCGACATGCCGTCGCGATAGGGCAAGGCGCCCATGCCTCCGGTCGTCACGACGCCGACAATGAAGCCGTTGCCGAAGACGGGCGGGCTCTGCCACGGGCCCGAAGCGCGGATGTTCCACAACACGCCGGCGCCCTCGGCGGGAATCTGGTCCGGGATCGCCTGGCGCAACGCGCCGAAGACCAGGTCAGGCAACATCAGCCCGATGAGATGGCGTGAGACGACAGCAGCCGGCTTCAGCGCGTTGACGATGCAGCCCTCGGGCGCCGAGACGGTCCGTGGCGCGAGCGATCCGGCATTGTTCGGCACGTCGCGCACGATGGCGACGCCGAGCGCGTAGGAGGTGTAAGCCAGAGTGTAGCAGAGCGGCACGTTGAAGTTGTGCTTCGTCATGCCGGCGGAGCCGGCATAGTCCACATGGATGCCGCTGTCGGAGATGGTTAGCGCCGCCTTCAGGGTAATCGGCTCGCCACCCTGGCCATCCAGTGTGATCGACGAGTGCCAGGTCCCCTTGGGCAGCTTGGCAACCTTCGCCAGGACGGCGTTGTAGGAGGTGTCGATGACATGGTCGGCCAATTCATCGAGCTCGGTCAGGTTGAACTCGGCCATCATGTCGAGCAGGCGCTCACAGCCCACCGCGTTGCAGTTGATCAGCGAATAGACATCGCCCACCGTCTCCACCGGCTGTCGCGTATTCGCCCGAATCACCGCCATCAGGCTCTCATTCATCCGGCCGCCCGAGACGATCTTCAGAATCGGCAGATAGAGCCCCTCCATGAAGACATCGCGGGAGGAGGACATGTCCTGCATGCCCCCGATATCCAGCACGTGACTGTTGCAGGCGAGGAAGCCGATGAGCTTGTCACCGAGAAAGCACGGCGTAGTCAGCGAGATGTCGTTCAGATGGCCGGTGCCCATCCACGGGTCGTTGTGGATGAAGACATCGCCCGGCTTCATCGTCTCCGGCGGATAGGCATTGATGACATGACCCACCGCCAGCGCCATCGAGTTGATGTGCCCCGGAGTGCCCGTCACCGCCTGCGCCAGCATCCGCCCCTTCGCGTCGAAGACGCCCGCGGCGAGATCGCCCGACTCCCGCACGATGGTGGAGAACGCCGTGCGCTGGCATACCTGCGCCTGTTCCTCCACCACCGCCAGCAGCCGGTTCCACATGACCTGCTTGTCGATCAGGCTGATCTTCGGCCTGGGCGCGGCATTGTCGAGCATCGGGTCTAGCCCTCCACCATGTCGTGCGATCGGGTGCGATGGCCGTAGAATTCCTGCGCAGCCGCCTCCGAGATCAGCCCGTATTCAAGGTCGCGAACGACGAGCGAGCGGTCGCGCGACAGGGGATCGCCCACACCGCCGCCACCCGGCGAGGAGACGGCAATCCGCACGCCCGGCGGAATCTCGTATCGCCCCTTGCCCGACAGCAATTCGCCCGTGGAAAGCTGCAGCCGCCCGGACGCCCCGCTGCCGCCACCCGCGGTCCCCTTGGCCGGATTCTCGACCCGCTCATAGCCGGTGAAATACTGGAAGCTCTCCGGGATGGTGTTCTCCATCTCGATGGCCTGGCCGAGCCCGCCGCGAAACGCGCCGGCACCGCCGGAGTCCTGTCGGAACTCCTTGCGCCAGACGACGATGGTGGACATGGATTCGAAGATCTCGATCGGGCCGCCGCGCACGCCCGACGGAAAGCCCGTGGCCGACATGCCGTCGCGATAGGGCAAGGCGCCCATGCCGCCCGTCGTCATCACCTGGGTCAGGAAGCGGTTGGAAATGCGGGCCGGGCTGTCCCAGGGACCCATCACATTGATGCCCCAGAGGCCACATGTGCTCTCGGCGGGAATCTGGTCGGGCATCGCCTGGCGCAGGCAATTATAGACCAGGTCCGGCAACATCAGCCCCACCTGGGCCCGGCCGAACACCGCGGCCGGCTTCAGCGCGTTGAGGATGCAGCCCTCGGGCGCGGAGATGGTACGAGGGGCGAGCGAGCCGGCGTTGTTCGGCACGTCGCGCACGATGGCGACGCCGAGCGCATAGGACGTATAGGCCAGCGTGTAGCAGATCGGCACGTTGAAGTTGTACTTCGTCATGCCCGTCGAACCGGCATAGTCGACATGGATGCCACTGTCGGAGATGGTCAGCGCTGCCTTCAGCAGCACGGGCTCATCGCGCCCATCCAGTTGCAGCGACCCGTGCCACGTCCCCTTCGGCAGCTTGGCGATCTTCGCCAGGACGGCGCTGTAGGAGGTGTCGATGATATGATCGGCCAGGGCGCCGAGATCGGTCAGGCCGAATTCGGCCATCATGTCGAGCAGGCGCTCACAGCCCACCGCGTTGCAGTTGATCAGCGAATAGACATCGCCCACCGTCTCCACCGGCTGTCGCGTATTCGCCCGGATCACCGCCATCAGGCTCTCATCCACCTCGCCCCCATCGACGATGCGGAGGATGGGCAGATAGAGCCCCTCCATGAACACGTCGCGCGAACTGGTGCGATCCACCACGCCGCCGATGTCCAGCACATGGCTGTTGCAGGCGAGGAAGCCGATGAGTTTGTCACCGAGAAAGCACGGCGTGGTCAGCGAGATGTCGTTCAGATGGCCGGTGCCCATCCACGGGTCGTTGTGGATGAAGACATCGCCGGGCTTCATCGTCTCCGGCGGATAGGCATTGATCACATGACCCACCGCCAGCGCCATCGAGTTGATGTGCCCCGGAGTGCCCGTCACCGCCTGCGCCAGCATCCGCCCCTTCGCGTCGAAGACGCCCGCGGCGAGATCGCCCGACTCCCGCACGATGGTGGAGAACGCCGTGCGCTGGCACACCTGCGCCTGCTCCTCCACCACCGCCAGCAGCCGGTTCCACATGATCTGCCTGTCGATCAGGCTGATCTTCGGGATCGTGTTCATGCGGCGATCCCCTTCCGCTCCATCACGATCGAGCCGGCTGCGTCGATCCAGGCGTCGAAGCTCGCGGTGACGTAGGTGGTCGTCTCCGTCTCGACGATGATGGCTGGGCCTTCGATCACCTCGCCCGGGCGCAGCGCCTCACGGCGATAGCGCTTCACGCCGATGCGCGCTTCCGCCCTGCCATCGAAGATCTGCACCGTGTCGCCGCCGGCGGTGGCCTTGGCCATCGATACCGGCCCGACTTCCTCCGGCAGCGTGGCGGGTGTGGAGCAGCTCACCGACCAGGCCATGATCTCGATCGCCGCCTGCGGGATCGCGCGGTTGAACATCACCTGGTAGGTGCGCTCATACTGCGCGCGCAGACCGTCGACATCCTCCGCGGTCAGGTCGCGCAGCGGCAGGTCCACGGGAATCTCGTGACCCTGGCCGACATAGCGCATGAAGGCCACGCGCGTTTCCTCGACCGGCTTGCCCTGCGCCGAAGGCCCGACCCAGGCCATGATCTCGGCCGAGGTGGAGGAAAGCAGCGCACTCGCGCCCTCATGGTCGAAGGCGTCGAGGCGCATGTATTTGGTCTTGACGATCTCATAGGAGACCGGGGCGGCGAGGAAGCCGACCGCCGAGCCGACGCCGGCATTGGCGGGGATGATGACGCGCGGCGCGCCGATCTTTTCCGCCACGCGGGCCACATGCAACGGCGCGGCGCCGCCGAAGGCGATCATGGTATGGGTGCTGGCGACCACGCCGCGCTCCACGGTGTGGGAACGGGCAGCACTCGCCATGTTCTCGCACACCATCTCATATACCGCGTAGGCAGCCATCTCCGGGCTGAGGCCGAGCGGCTTGCCGATATGCCCGTCAAGCGCCTCCATCGACAGCTCCGGCTTCAGCGTGATGGATCCGCCGGCGAATGCCTTGGGATCGATCAGGCCGAGCGCCACGTCGGAATCCGTCACCGCGGGCATGGTGCCGCCCCCGCCATAGCAGGCCGGGCCGGGCACCGAGGACGCGCTCTCAGGCCCGACCGTCACGCGCTGAAGCGTGTCGATGCGTGCCAGCGAACCGCCCCCCGCACCGATCTCGACCATCTCGATGACCGGGATGCGCAGCGGCAGGCCGGAGCCCTTGAGGAAGCGCGCCGCGCGATCCACCTCGAAGAAGCGGGAGGTTTCCGACTTGTAGTTCTCGACCAGGCTCACCTTCGCCGTGGTGCCCCCCATGTCGAAGGCGATGACACGCTTCTCCCCGAGCCGCGCGGCGATCTGCGAGGCGAAGATGGCGCCGCCCGCCGGGCCGGATTCCACCAGCCGCACCGGGAAGGCCCGCGCCGTGGCGACAGAGGTCAGGCCGCCACCCGAGGTCATCAGGCTGAGCACGCCCTTGAAACCCATGGCGGCCAGCCGTTCCTCCATGCGCGCCAGGTAGCCGTCCATCAGCGGCTTCACATAGGCATTGGCGACGGTCGTCGAGGTCCGCTCATACTCACGGATCTCCGGACAGACCTCGCAGGAGAGCGAGACGTAGAGGCCGGGCACGACCTCATCGAGCAGCGCCCGGACGCGTTGTTCATGTGCCGGGTTCATGTAGCTGTGCAGCAATGCGACGGCGACGCTCTGGATGCCCTTCGCCTTCAGGCTCTGCGCGATCTGCAGGAGCTGCGCCTCGTCGAGGGGCATCAGCTCATTGCCGCGCGCATCCATGCGGCCGCGCACGGTGAAGCGCAGCGGCCGGGCCACCAGCGGCGCGGGGCGCTCCAGGGCCAATTCGTACTGGTCGTAGCGGCTCTCCGTACCGATCTCGAGGATGTCGCGGAAACCATCGGTGCCGATCAACGCGGTGCGGGCGCCGCGCCGCTCGATGATCGCGTTGGTCGCCAGCGTGGTGCCGTGGACGAAGGCCTCGACATCGCCGATGCGGCAGCCCGACTGGCGCAGGATCTCGGCGATGCCGTTCAGCACGCCTTCCTCGGGCGCGGCCGGCGTGGTGAGGACCTTGGTCGTCCAACGCTGCGTGGGGCTCTCCAGCACCACATCCGTAAAGGTGCCGCCGACATCGGCCGACATCCTGAGGCTGGTCACGTCACTCACCTGGAACCCCCGCTCTGGTCATCGAGACATCGGCGACAAGGCCGGCCATCACCCGGCAATGTAGGCATGGGAGAAGCTGCCCTCGATGCCATCGGCGGTCACCGAATGGCCAAGGGCGCGCCTGTTGTGGATCGTGTACCAGCGCGGCACGCCGATATTCACGTCCGGAATCTCGCGCATCACGATCTCCTGGAACTCCTTGAACATCGCCTTGCGTTTCACGGGATCAACCTCCACCGCCGTCCCTTCCAGCAAGGCATCGACGCGCGGGTTGCTGTAGTGCGTGGCGTTGGAGAAGGGCACGCCGGGGATGTAGTTCTTCGACCAGTAGAGACGCTGGACGCCCACGGTCGGATCGAACAGATTGCTCATGGTCGATGCCGTGAGGTCGAAATCCCGGTCGGTGTAGACGCGCTTGGCATAGCTGCCGAAATCCGCCGTCCTCACTTCCACCGCAATGCCGATGCGCGAGAGCGCCGCGCGCGTGAAGTCGCAGAGCCGACGGATTTCGTCCACCGTCGGGTTCGCCTCCATCATCGTGCGCAACCGGATGCGGTTCGCGCCGCGCGGATAGCCGGCCTCGTCCAGCAGCCGTTCGGCGCGGGCGATGTCGAAGGCATAGGGGCTCGGCGACAGGTCGTGATACTCGGTGAGGAAAGGTGCGATCGGCGAGGCGCAAGGCGTGTAGGTGTTGTAGTAGATGGTGCGGCAGATCACCGGCATGTTGAGCGCATGCGCGATCGCCTGGCGCACCGGCAACTTGGCGAAATGCGGGTTGTCGAGGTTGAAGTTCACGCTGACGACGTTGTTGCTGTACTCGTAGCCCTTGGTCTCGAAGACCAGGTTGCCGGCGGTGCGCAGCCGTTCCACGTCGTTCAGCGCGACCGGAGTGCGGTAGCCGAGATCGACCTCGCCGGATTCCAGCGCGGCGGACCGCGCCGCCGCATCGGGGATGAACTTCACCACGAGCTGGTCGAGATAGGGCCTGGGCTGGTCCCAATACTCGGGGTTCCGCTCATAGATGATGTGGCTCCCGCGCACCCACTCCTTGAAGCGGAAGGGGCCGGTCCCGACCGGCGCATAGCCGTTGCGGTTGGTGAATGGGTCGGTGCCGTCGTAGATGTGCTTCGGGACGATGGGTGTTTCCGCCGCGGCGAAGGCGCGGATCAGATAGGGTACCGGTGTGCCCAGCTTCAGGATCACCGTGTGCGGGTCGGGCGTCTCCACACGTGTCAGATGCGCGAAGGTGCTGCGCCCGCGCGGATGGGACTGCTTCAGGATGGCGAGCGAGGCCGCGACATCCTCCGAGGTGAAGTCGCGGCCGTCATGCCACTTCACGCCTTCGCGCAGCTTGAAGACATAGGTCAGGCCGTCCGGCGACACTTCCCACTCGCGCGCGAGCTGCGGGTGGGCAACCATGTCGTTGTCGTACCACAGCAGGCCTTCGGTGACCTTGGCGCTGACCGTGAGGCTGTTGCTGCTGACGAGCGAGACCAGCACCGGCGGCTCGGACGGGAACATGATGGTCATGGTGCCGCCGCGGCGCGGTGGCGGCACGGATTGCGCGGACGCCGCACCGGACGTCGCCGCCAGGCCGGCAAACCCGCCGATGAGGCCGCGCCGCGTGGTCGGCAGATGCGCTGCTGTCATGTCTGCTTGCTCCTGTCCCGAGGCCCAATGGGGCTGAAGGTTGGTCGGCGCTCCCCCGTCATGCGAGATGACAGGCAAGGGCATGGCCTGGCGCCACGACGCGCAGCGCCGGATCCTCGACGGCGCAACGGTCGAAGGCCAATGGGCAACGGGCGCGGAAGCGGCATCCGCCTGCCTCGGCACGGGTCAGCTCCCCGCGCAACTCCGCCCGTTCGTGGCGCTGCGCCGGATCGGGCTGCGGCACGGAGGCGAGCAGCGCCCGCGTGTAGGGATGTCTCGGCGTGCGCCAGAGCTCGGCATGCCCTGCGCTCTCGACGATGCGGCCGAGATACATGACCAGCACGCGGTCGGTGAAATAGCGCACCACCGAGAGGTCATGCGAAATGAAGAGGTAGGAGAGGCCGAGATCGCGCTTCAGGTCGACCAGCAGGTTCAGGATCTGCGCCTGGATCGACAGGTCGAGCGCGGAGACCGGCTCGTCGCAGATGATCAGTTCCGGCTCAAGCACCAGCGCGCGGGCAATGCCGATGCGCTGGCGCTGGCCGCCACTGAACTCGTGCGGGTACCGGCCCGCGGCCTCGGCCGGCAGGCCCACGCGAGCCAGGATGTCCTGCACGCGGCGGCGCCGTTCGGCCGCCTTGCCCAGGCCATGCACCTTGAGCGGCGTCTCCAGCAGCGTGCCGATGGTCTGTCGCGGATTGAGCGAGCCGAAGGGATCCTGGAAGACCATCTGCATGCGGCGCCGGAACGGAAACAGCGCCGCGGATCCGAGATCGGCGATGTCCCGGCCATTCAGCCGGATGCTGCCCTCCGCCGGGTCGAGCAGCCGCATGATGGTCTTGCCGAGGGTGGACTTGCCGCAGCCACTCTCCCCCACCAGCCCGACCGTTTCGCCGGGCGCGACCTCGAGCGAGACCCCGTCGACCGCATTCACCGCGCGGCCGCGCGTGACATAGCGCGTGCGCAGCCCGTCAACCGTGAGCCGCAGCATGATTTGCTCCCGTCCTTGCGGCTTCGACGACACAGGCGACGCGGTGGCCGGCGGCGACCGGCTCAAGCGCCGGCGGCCGGATGCCGCAGGCGGGGATCGCCTCCGGGCAGCGCGTTTCGAAGGGACAGCCGGGCAATCCCGCGGCCGAGGCCACGGAGCCGGGGATCTCGGCCAGGCGCCGCGTGGTGTAGTGCGCCTCTTCCTCATGCCCGACCGAGGCGCCGAGAAGGCCCCGCGCATAGGGGTGGCGCGGTGCGGCGAAGAAGGCGCCGACCGGCGCCTGCTCAGCGATCCGCCCGGCATACATCACCGTCACCCGGTCCGCCCATTGCGCGACGACGCCGAGATCGTGGGTGATCAGCAGCACCGCCATGCCGAGCTGGCGCCGCAGCCCGTCCAGCAGATCCAGCACCTGGGCCTGGATGGTGACGTCGAGTGCCGTCGTCGGCTCATCGGCGATGACGAGGCGGGGATTGCAGGCGACCGCCATCGCGATCATCACCCGCTGTCGCATGCCGCCGGAGAAATTGTGCGGAAAATCGTGATAGCGGCGCTGCGGTTCCACGATGCCGACGAGGTCGAGCAGTTCCACCACACGACGTTCAGCGGCGGCGGCGGAGATAGGTTCGTGCCGGCGCAGCACCTCGGCGATCTGACGGCCGATGGTCAACACCGGGTTGAGCGCCGTCATCGGTTCCTGAAGGATCAGGGAGATACGCTTGCCGCGGATATCGCGCATCTGGCGCGGTGATGCCGTGGCGAGGTCCATCCCTTCGAAGAGGACGCGGCCGCGCCGGATCGCCGCCCCCTGCGGCAGCAGCCGGATCAAGCCGAGCGCGGTGATCGACTTGCCGCAGCCGCTCTCGCCCACCAGCGCGAGGGTCTCGCCGGGGTCGATGTGGAAGTCGATGCCATGGACGATCTCCGCCTGGGGGAAGCCGATGACGAGGTCCTGCACCTCCAGCAGCGGCGCCATCAGGCCTGCCCCGAACGCGGGTTCAGCACGTCGTTCAGCCCATCGCCCACCAGGTTGAGCGACAGCACGGTGATGGCGATGGCAGCCCCCGGCAGAGCCGTCAGATACCATTCCGTGCGCAGCAGCGCCCTTCCGTCACCGATCATGCTGCCCCAGCTCATCAGGTTGGGATCGCCCATGTTGAGGAAGGAGAGCCCGGCCTCGGTCAGGATCGCATTGGCCATCAGGACGGATGTCGCGACGATGATCGGCGCCAGGGCGCTCGGCATGATCTCGCGCAGGATGATGCGCGGCGCGGAATAGCCGAGGGCGCGGGCCGCCATCACGAAATCTGTCTCGCGCAGGGAGCGGAACTGCGCCCGCACCAGACGCGCCACGCCGGGCCAGGCGGCGAGGCCGATCGCCCAGGCGATCACCGGCGCCGACGGCTCGCCGATCGCCACGATGACGATGACGAGGAGAAAGGTCGGTACGGTCTGGAACAGCTCGGTCAGCCGCACCAGGACGTTGTCGACCCAGCCGCCGAAAAAGCCGCCGGTCGCGCCGACCGCGATCCCGATGACGAGTCCGATCACGGCCGCTGCGAGCCCCATGAGCAGCGAAACCCGCGCACCATAGGCCAACCCCGCAGCCACGTCGCGGCCGAGACTATCCGTGCCGAGCGGATATTGCGGATCCTCCCCGGGCCAGAGCGTCGGATCGGCCACCATGTCCTGTGGATCGCCGGGAAACAGCAGCGGCGCCAGGATCGCCACGACGATGACGGCGAGCAGGATCAACACGCCGATCATCAGGGACGGGTTGCGCAGAGCGGCGCGCACCATGCGGCCGCGCACCGCAGGACGAAGCGGTGTCGTGATCGCGGCCGGGGCTGGAGCCGCGCTGGTCGATCCATCCATCTCAGTGCGCCTCGATCCGTGGATCGAGCCAGCCATGCAGCAGGTCGATCGCCGCATTGGTGACGATCACCAACAGGGAGGAGAGCAGAAGCACGCCGAGCAAGAGGTTGAAGTCGCGCCCCAGCACCGCCTCCAGCGCCAGCCGCCCCATGCCTGGCCAGCCATAGACCGTCTCGACCACCACTGCGCCGCCGAGCAGGTTGCCGAGATGCAGCCCGACCATGGTCGTTACCGGGATCAGCGCGTTCCGAAGCGCATGGCGGAACTGGATGACCGCGGGATGCAACCCCTTGGCCGCAGCAGTGCGCATGAAGTCCTGGCCCTGCACTTCGAGCATCGCGGCGCGCGTCAGGCGCGCATAGACGGCGATGAAGAACGACGCCATGGCGAGGGACGGCAACAACAGGTATTTAGCGCGATCAGCGATGAGGTCCCAGCCGCTCAGCGTGACACCCACGGTCATGCTGCCATTGCTCGGCAGCCAGCCCAGCTTCACGGAGAAAAGGACGATCGCCATCAGACCGATCCAGAAGCCGGGCGTCGAATAGAAGACCAGCACCAGAACCTGGAGCAGCCGGTCCGGCCAGCGGCCGGCGAAGACGGCCATAATCCAGCCGAACAATACGCCGAACACGAGCGCCATCGAGAGTGCCGACAGCATCAGCAACAGCGTGCCCGGCAGCCTTTCGGCGATGAGCTGCGTGACCGGCAGGTTGAAGCGCGCCGATCGGCCGAGATCGAGCTGCGCGAGATTCGTCAGATAGGTGACGAGCTGCGTCAGCACCGGCTGATCGAGGCCGATCCGCGCGCGCAGCGCCGCCATGGTTTCCGCCGTGGCAGACCCGGATTCACCGGCGAGCACGTCTGCTACGTCGCCCGGCACGAGCTGCAGCAGAAAGAAGCATAGGATGATGATGCCAACCATCGTCGGCAGCACCTGGATGGCGGTGCGGCGCAGTATGGTTCCGGTGCGGTCGAGTACGCCCATCATGCGTCGTCCCCAACTCAGGCTCCACGAGACGACAGCAATCCGTCGACTCTTGGCAGCTCGATGCAAGCAAGTGCCGTGCCATTGCACTCGAGCATCACATCGGGGCGTCGAGACCGCGACGCATGCGGATGGCCTGTCACATTGCCAGCCAGTCACTGCACGGCGCCATGCGACGCCGACCCACGAACTACCGAAGCGCGCATATGGCCGCCGCGCCGGGTCCGATCGGAACGGCGGATCCATTCGCCGCGTCGGCGATCCCGCAGGAAGCCGGCTCTCCCCTCACATTCCGTCGCGCAGTGAAGCGCCGCGGCGTCCGGACGGGACGCACCTGCGCTTTAGGGGCGATGCCACTCCGCGGAGATCACCCCTGCCATTCGGCGCGCCGCCGCGGCATCATCCGTTCCGCGAGACCGCCCGCGCCGCATCGACCACCACTGGGACATAGGCTTGCTCCGCGGCCTCTGGCGTCATGCGTGACCGCAGGGTCGCGATGTTGATAGCGCCGACCGGCCTGCCCGCCGCATCCACGATGGCCGCCGCGACGGATAGGTCGCCATGGTGCAATTCCTCGAAGGCGGTGGCATAGCCTCGCGCAGCGGTGAGCATCAGCTTCTCCCGCAGATCCTCCAGCCGCCACACCGTGTTCGGCGTGATCTGACGCCGATCGCAGCGCCGCAGGATGGCCATCGCTTCCTCGATCGGCAGCCTGGCCAGCATCGCGATCCCCGGCGCGCTGCAATAGACCGGCGTGCGCGCGCCGATGACGATGTCGGCATTGATCACATGCCGCGCGGTGATGCGGGAGACGAAGACGACCTCGGTATCGTCGGGAACGGTAAGGTTCACCGTCTCCTCGGTCGTATTGCTGATGTGCAGCAGATAGGGCCTGGCGC
The DNA here is from genome assembly GCF_019430885.1 of Roseomonas alba. GTDB lineage: Bacteria > Pseudomonadota > Alphaproteobacteria > Acetobacterales > Acetobacteraceae > Neoroseomonas > Neoroseomonas alba. Next base: position 297,939 of record NZ_JAHYBZ010000003.1, read on the forward strand.
GCCCGACGAGCGCATTGGTGCGGACATAGCGGAAGCCGAGGTCGAGCGTCCTGACCGTCAGCTCGAAGCGCTTGGTCGCCGGGTCCTTCCGCAAATAGCCCAGCGCAACCAGGGTGTGCGTGAAGCGCTGGGCGGCGCTCTTGTCGAGCTCCGCCGCGGCGGCGATCTGGGTGAGGCTCAACGACGGCCGCGTCTCGTCAAAGGCACGCAGCACGCGGAACGCCTTGTCCACCGACTGCACGCGCATAGGATCGTGGTCGATAGGGCGCTCCCGCAGGTCCGGGACGGCTTCGCTGGCTGGCATCGGCACCGCTGCTGTGTCTGGTTTGTGTGACTGGCGCTTCCAGATCGCAGCCTTTGTGTCGCCTGCGCAAGTGGCAGAGTCGGCCCGAGGGTCGCGCAATCCGCCCGATTTTACCGCATTTCGATATTTTGTGCCGTCCTTCGATAATTTGCTGTTGAACCGCCCGGCACCGCATCGCACCATCGTCGTCGACACGGCCGACTGATGCGGGGCACGCGATGCAACGTCGGATGATCCTGGGCCTTCCGATCCATTTCCTGGGCTACCATCAGGGCTGCTGGCGCCTGCCGGATGTGCCCGCGGACGGCGTCCTGCAGTTCGAGCACTTCGCCGAATGCGCGCGGATCGCCGAGCGCGGGAAGCTCGACTTCGTCTTCCTGGCGGATTCGGCGGCCGTGCGGAACCTCGACGATCCCTCCATTCCCCGCGATCGCGAGCATGAGCATCTGCGGATGGAGCCCATGGCGTTACTCGCCGCGCTCGCCATGGTCACGGAGCGCATCGGGCTCGTCGCCACCGTGTCGACCACATACAACGAGCCATTCATGGTGGCGCGGGGGTTCGCCTCACTGGACCACATCGCGGGTGGGCGGATCGGCTGGAACCTCGTCACCGGCTTCAGCCGTGACGAGGCACGCAACTACGGCTACGACGCGGTCATCGATTCCGACACCCGCCACGAACGCGCGCGCGAATTCGTCGATGTCGTGAACGGCCTCTATGATAGCTGGGACGACGGCGCCTTTCCGCGCGATCGCGCCACCGGGATCTATTTCGACCGGGCGAAGATGCATTTCCTCGATCATCGGGGGACGCATTTCACGGTGCGCGGGCCGCTCGATGTGCAGACCCCGCCGCAGCGGCACCTGCCGATCATCACCGCCGGCTATTCCGACCAAGCGAACGAATTCACCGCCGAGCGTGCCAACGCCGTCTACTCCGCGGCTCCGACCATCGAGGTCGGCCGCGCCTACTATGCCGACGTCAAGAACCGCATGGCGAAATACGGCCGTCCGCCCGAGGCGGTGACAGTGCTCGCCGGGATCATGCCCTTCCTCGGCCGCACGCGACAGGAGGCGCGGGACAAGCTCGATCGCCTGCAATCGCTGATCCAGCCGGAAGTGGGGCTCGGCATGCTCCGCTTGCACAATTTCCCTGACCTGCGCGGCCACGACATCGACGGGCCGATGCCGGAAGTCGCGCTCTCGCGTGGCCGCTACGACATGTTCTCCGACATGCTGCTGGAGCGGGTGCGGCGCGAGAACCTCACCATTCGCCAGACCTATGAGGTGATCGCCGAGGGCTTCTGGCAATACGGCAAGGTCGGCACAGCATCCGACATCGCTGACGTGATGGAGGAGTGGTTCACCACCGGTGCGGCGGACGGCTTCAACGTGCAATGCCCCTACCTGCCCGGCGGCGCGGCCGATTTCGTCGATCTGGTCGTCCCCGAGTTGCAGCGCCGCGGCCTGTTCCGCAAGCAGTACGAGGAGGCGACGCTGCGCGAGCGGCTCGGCATGGCACCCGCCGTCAGCCGCTACGCCACGACACGGGAGGAGCTTCCCGCATGAGGCAGATGAAGCTGGGCCTGTCGATTGCCTCGGCCGGCTACCACTATTCCGCCTGGTGCCATCCGGATGTGGATGTGCGCAGCGCCACCTCCATCCAGCATCACGTCAAGGCGGCGCAGCTCGCGGAACGCGGGAGGATGGATTTCGTCTTCCTCGCCGACTGGTCCTCCATCCTGAACGTCGACGATCTGCGCATCGCGCGCGACCGCGAACAGGCACAGGTGAAGGTCGATCCCACCCTCGCGATGGCGGCAGTGGCGGTGGTGACGAAGCATGTCGGGCTGATGCCGACGGCCAGCACCACCTATTGGCATCCTTTCAACTTCGCCCGCCGCATGGCGGCCATCGACCAGCTCAGCGGCGGGCGCGTCGGCTGGAACATGGTGACCAGCCACGGGCTGGACGAGGCACGCAACTTCGGGCTGGACAAGCCGATCGATTCCGACACCCGGCATGACCGGGCACGCGAATTCGTCCAGGTCATGCGCGGGCTGTGGGATTCCTGGGACGATGATGCCTTCGTTCGCGACAAGGCGACGGGCCAGTTCTTCCGGCCCGGCTCCGTCCATGCGCTGAACCATGAGGGGCGGCATTTCAAGGTGCGCGGCCCGCTCGACATGGCGCGTCCGCCGCAGGGCTTCCTGCCGATCATCACCGCCGGCACTTCGGACAACTCGCAGGACCTGGCCGCCGAGATCGCCGACATGTGCTATGGTGGCCAGCCGAATATCGAGGCGGCGCGCGCCTATTACAGCTCGGTCAAGGGCCGCCTGCCGAAATACGGGCGCAGGCCCGAGGACCTGCTGATGATGCCCGGCATCCAATGCTATGTCGGTCGCACCCAGTCGGAGGCAGAGGACAAGTTCGCGCTGATGCAGAGCGCGATGCCGAAGGAAGTCGGCATAGGCCAGCTCATCGTGAACCACTTCCCTGATCTCAGCGCCTATGGGCTCGACGATCCGCTGCCGGACATGACGATGCGCAGCGAGTTCCTGGGCAGCGAAAAGCTCGGCGGCCGTGAGCCGGAGCTGACGCTCGCCCTGATGCGACGCGCCCGGGACGAGAAGCTGACGTTGCGACAATTGTTCGACATCGCTTTGTGCGGCTTCTGGAGCCTCGGCGTGATCGGCACGCCCAAGGTGATCGCCGACATGATGGAGGAGTGGTTCACCACCGGCGCCGCGGACGGCTTCAATGTGCAGCCACCCTACCTTCCCGGTGGCGGCGAGGATTTCGTCGATCTCGTCATCCCCGAATTGCAGCGCCGCGGCCTGTTCCGTACCGAATACGAAGGCCGCACCCTGCGCGAGAATCTCGGCCTGCCACGCCCGGCAAGCCGCTACGCCACCGATGTCGCGGAAGCCGCGGAATGAAGCCCCGCAAGCGCATGATGAGCCTCGGGCTCTCCATTGCCAATCTCGGCTACCATTACGCCGCCTGGCGGCATCCCGACGTGCCGGCCGACGGCAACATGGACTTCCGGCACTTCGTCCACTGTGCCCGTCTGGCGGAGCGCGGGAAGCTGGACGGCATCTTCCTTGCCGATTCCTCGGCGGTGCGCGATCTGGATCGCCCGGCCATCGCGCGGGAAATGGAACACCAGATCGTCAAGCACGAGCCGACCGCGTTGCTCACGGCGCTGGCGGCGGTAACGAAGCACATCGGCCTCGTTCCTACGGCCTCGGCGACCTACAATGAGCCGTTCAATCTGGCGCGCCAGCTGGTCACGCTGGATCGCGTCAGCCATGGCCGGGCCGGATGGAACATGGTCACCGGCTTCAGCCTCGATGAGGCGCGGAATTTCGGCTTGGACAAGCTGGCGGATTCCGACACGCGCCATGCCCGTGCGGCGGAGTTCGTCACCGTGTTGCGCGGACTCGAGGGTGGCACGATCGACCACGAGGGCCGCTTTTTCCGCGTGCGCGGGTCACTCGGGCTGCCACCGGCAGCGCACCGCATCCCCATCTTCACCGCCGGCGAATCCGACAATGCGCAGGAGCTCGCCGCGCGCTGCGCTGATGTCGTCTATGGCGGGCAGCCGAGCATCGAGGAAGCGCGCGCCTACTACACCTCGGTCAAGGGCCGCCTGGCGAAGTATGGGCGCGACCCCGATGAGCTGAAGATGATGCCCGGCATCATGGCCTTCGTCGGCCGTACGCAACAGGAGGCACGCGACAAGTTCGATCGCATGCAGGCGCTGATCGAACCCCGCCTCGGTCTCGGCCTGCTCACGGTGAACAGCTTCCCGGACTACACCGGCCATGACCTCGACGGCCCGGTACCGGACCTGCCGATGCCCGGCGGGCGCAAGAGTGAGTTCGTCGTCGGCGCGCTCGCCAAGGCGAAGCGGGAGAAACTCACCATCCGCCAGCTCTATGAACTGGTTTCGGGCGGTTTCTGGCATCTCGGCATGGTCGGCACGCCTACGATGATTGCCGACCTGATGGAGGAATGGTTCACCACGGGCGCCGCTGACGGCTTCAACATCCAGCCGCCCTGCATCCCCGTGGACGCCGAGGACTTCATCGAGCTGGTGGTGCCCGAGCTCCAGCGCCGAGGCCTGTTCCGCACCGAGTATGAAGGCGCGACGCTCAGCGACCATCTCGGCTTACGCCAGGATCTGCCCATGGCGGAGGTCGCATGATGATGCCGCTGGGCATCTCACTGAGCGCGCCGGCGGCAGTCACCGATTTCGACCAGGTGCTTGCCGCGGCGCAGGCCGCCGAAGCAGCGGGATTCGACTTCCTCTGCCTGCCGGAACGGCCTGGGCTCGATCCGATCGCACTCGCAGCGGCGCTCGCCGCCGGGACTGAACGCATCGGGCTCGTCCCATCCTGTTCCGCGCCCTTCCACCAGCCGTACAACCTCGCGCGACGGCTCGGGTCGATCGACCACATCAGCCAGGGGCGCTTCGGCTGGGCGCTGCAGCCTGCGCCGCCATTGCCGGAGATCGAGCACTTCGCGCATCTCCCGATGCCCGCATCCGACATAGCCGTACCGCGCGCGGCGGAACTCGCCGGGATCGTGGCTGCGTTGTGGGATTCCTGGGATGATGATGCCTTCCTGCGCGACAAGGCGAGCGGGATGTATTTCGATCGTGCGAAGTTCCACTGGCTGAATCACGAAGGCGCGCATTACCGGGTGCGTGGCCCGCTCGACACAGCGAGACCGCCGCAGGGACGTCCGCCGATGATGGTCCTGGGCGGCACGACGATCGCCCATGATCTCGCCTGCGCCGCGGCGGAAATCCTGCACAGCCTCCCGCGGCACCTCGCGGATGCCCGCGCGACACGCGCCGGCCTGCAGCGTGGTCTCGCCGAACAGGGGCGCAGTGCGGATGCCCTGTGCATTCTCGCCGGCATTGCGCCGACCAGCGCAGACGTGCAGCCAGGGCCGCTGCGTGTGTCCGAGACGCCGGCGATGATCGCGGCGCTGATGGGCGAATGGCGCGATACCGGTGCCGTTGATGGCTTCATCATCCATCTGTCTGATTCGCCGGAGGCGATCACCCAGGTCGCGATGGATCTCATGCCAGCTCTGCGGGAGCGCGGATTGCGCGATGCGTTGCCGCCGCGGAGCCCCCTGCGCGACAGGCTTGGCCTGCACGCGGCACCGAGCCGGTATGCCGCCTGATGCGCACGCCCGCAAATCGTGCACGCTGATGCGCATCACAGCCATGGCGTCCTTGATCCTAAGCAAATTTCTGCTGGCCGATCCTTTTTTCACGCGGAAGCGCGCAGTTTCGACTCGCTCGCACGCGATCGCCGGCCCCTAATATCGCCATGCGCGCCAAAGTATCGGCGTGGCACGAGGGAGATTGAAGCGCCCGTCATGAGGTCCAGACGGCCCCGCCGCCACGGCGACGGCCCGTCTGAGTGACATCGCTGTCGTCCAGCCTGGAGATGCCGCCATGCGCCATTCCGAGACCGACGAACTCCTCATCCCCGGCATGACTCGCCGGACGTGGCTTGGCGCCGCCGCCGCCTTCGGCATGGCCGGCGGCGTTGCAGCATCGCGACCGGCCCGCGCGCAGGGGGCGCCGAGGAAAGGTGGCACGCTGCGCTTCTGCCGGCCCGATCCGCCCGACACGCTCGACCCGCAGATGACGAATTCCTTCTCGGGCATGGAATACAGCCAGATGGTCTACGACAATCTGGTCTCGCTGGACGCGGATACGCAGCCCGTGCCCATGCTCGCCACGGCCTGGGCGCCTGAGGCCGGCGGCGCAGAATGGGTGGTCACGCTGCGTGAGGGCGTGAAGTTCCACAGCGGCCGCGCCTTCACCTCCGCCGATGTGGTCGCCACGGTCGAGCGTTCAATGGATCCAGCACGCTCCGGCGTCGGTTCCGGCGCCTTCGGTCCGGTGACGGCGATCTCCGCCGAAGGTCCGCACAAGGTGCGCTTCAAGCTCCGCGTCCCCTTCGGTGAGTTCCCGGTCCAGCTTGCTTTCCGCCAGGCGCGCATCCTGCCCGCCGAGGGCATCGACGAGCTGCGCAACACGCCGAACGGCACCGGGCCTTTCATCTTCAAGGACTTCCAGCCGGGCAGCAGCCTGACGGTGGAACGCAATCCGAACTACTGGAACCCCGACGTCCTGCACCTTGACGGGGTGCGTATGGTCTTCATCCGCGAGGCGGTGGCGATGCAGGCTGCGCTGCGCGGCGGACAGGTCGACCTGCTGACGCAGATCCCGGTCGAGATGTATCTCGCGATGCGCAATGCACGCGGCTTCAAGGCCTATTCGGAAGTCACCGGCGACTACCACGCGGTGAACATCATGGGAAACATGGCACCCTTCGACAATCTGAAGGTGCGTGAGGCCTTCCGCCATATCCTCGATCGCCCGGCAACGGTCGCCTCCGTGTTGTTCGGCCAGGGTGTGCCGGGCAACGACCAACCGCTGCCGCCAGGCAACATCTACGTCCCGCCCATGCCGCAGAATGCGCAGGATCTCGCCAGGGCGCGGCAACTCATCCAGGAATCCGGCGTGCCGCCGATCAGCTTGGATTTCTTCACCAGTTCCGATCGCCAGCCGGCACCGAAGATGGTGCTCGCCTTCTCCCAGGCCGCGGCGCAGATCGGCGTGACGCTGCGCGTGCGCGACATTCCCTACACGGAGTATGCGGCGAACGTGGCGCGCAAGATGCCGCTCTACACCTCCTACTGGTCGGGGTCGGCGACGCTGTTCGATGCGCTGCATCGCATCTACCACAGCAAGTCGCTCTACAACTACGCCAGCATCGAATCCGTGCCGGGGCTGGATGCCAAGCTCGACGCCATGATCGCCGAGGTTGATCTGAACCGGCGCAAGGCCATCACCGCGGATGTGCTGCGCATGATCAGCGCTGGCGCCGACCGGCTGATCCCGTATTTCCGTAACTATCTCGGCATCTCCACCGACAAGGTCCAGGGCTTCTTGCCGCCACGCTTCGGCACGATAGAGATGCGCGGGATCTGGCTGAGCGCGTGATCCGGCGATGACCGTCATCGCCTTCATCCTGCGACGCTGCATGCTGCTGGTTCTGGTGCTGATCGCCGTGTCGGTGCTGACCTTCGCCATCGTCAACGTCCTGCCGGGGGATGTCGCGACGGCGGTGCTCGGCGACATGGCGACGCCGCAGATGGTCGAGGCCGTGCGCGAGCGCATGGGCCTCGGCCAGCCGCTGCCCGATCGCTATTTCGCCTGGGTCGCCGGCATCCTGCATGGCGATTTCGGGCGTTCCCTGCAACACGGGCAGGCCATCGCGCCAATGCTGCTCGGGCGGCTCGGCAATTCGGCCATCCTCGGCGGCATCACGCTCGCCATCGCCGCGCCGCTATCGATCCTGCTCGGCGTGCTGGCAGCTCTGCGGCCAGGTGGCGTGATGGACCGCGTCATTAGCGGCTTCGCGGTCGGAACGCATGCCCTGCCGGAATACGTCATCGGGCTGCTGGCGATCCTCGCCTTCAGCATCTGGCTACCCCTGCTGCCCGGGTCGAGCCTGATGGACCCCAACGAGAACCCGCTCTCGCGTCCCGAGGCGCTGATCCTGCCCATCGGCGTGCTCGTCATCGGCATGCTCGCCATCATCAGCCAGGTGACGCGGGTTGGCATGATCCAGGCGCTCGCCAGCCCCTATGTCCGCACGGCGACGCTGAAGGGCCTGCCGCGCTGGAAGGTGGTGATGAAGCACGCACTACCCAATGTGCTGCCGCCGACCGTCACCGAGATCGGCATGTATTTCGGCTATGTCATCGGCGGCCTAGTGGTGGTGGAGACGCTGTTCTCCTACGCCGGCATCGGCCAGATGATGACCAATGCGGTCAGCTACCGGGACATTCCGACCATCCAGGCCGGCGTGCTGGTGGTCGCGGCCGCCTACGGCATCGGCAATCTCTGTGCCGATGTCGCGGCGCTGGTGCTCAATCCACGCCTGCGGGGGTGACGGTCCCATGGCTCTGGCACTCCCCTTTCCGGCCCTGCAGCGTCGCCTCGGCGTCGGGGATTTCGCCTGCATCGGCTTCCTGCTGCTGATGATCATCCTGATTGCATTCGGTACGCAGATCGCGCCGCGCGACCCGCTGGCCTTCGACCCGATGCACTCGCTGGAAGCCCCAAGCGCAGCATTTCCCTTCGGCACGGACGAGTTCGGCCGCGATCTCTTCAGCCGGGTGATCGCCGGCACTCAGCCGACGCTGCTGGTGGCGCTCGCTGCCGCGGCGCTCGGCGTGCTGTTCGGCACCGCAACCGGGCTCGTCGCCGGCTATCTCGGTGGCGCGGTGGACGAGACCATCATGCGTGTGATGGACACGCTGATGTCCTTTCCGGGCCTCATCCTCGCCATGCTGGTGGTGGTGATGCTGGGGCCGGCGCCGATGAACGTGGTCGCGGCGATCGGGCTGGTGTTCTGGCCGCGATCGGCACGGCTGGTGCGATCCGTCGTGCTCGACCTGGCGACGCGGGAATTCATCGATTCCGCGCGGTCCCGCGGGGAATCGCGGCTGTTCATCCTGACGCGCGAATTGCTGCCGAACGTGCTGATGATCATCGTGGTGGACTTCTCGCTCCGGGTGACTTCGGCGATCCTGCTCTCGGCATCGCTCGCCTATCTCGGCATCGGGGTGACGCCGCCGACGCCGGCCTGGGGCCTGATGGTGCGCGACGGGCAGCAGTTCATCGAGCTCGCCTGGTGGCTGCCGGTCTTCCCTTCCCTCGCCATCGCCGTCGTCTCGGTCGGTACCGTGCTGGTCGGCGAGAGGCTGAGGCGCAGCATCGCCATGCCCGGGGGTGACCGCGCACGATGAACGCCGAACCGCAGGCCATCGCCGAAGACACCATGCCGGCCTTTTCCAGCGAACCAACACTGGAGGTGATCGGCGTCTCGATCACCTACGGATCCGATGCCGGCGGGCTGAAGGCGGTGCGAGACGTCTCCTTCCGCATCGCGCCGGGCGAGGCCTACGGCCTCATCGGTGAGTCCGGCTCCGGCAAAAGCAGCCTGGCCTATGCGGTGCTGCGCCACGTCCCCGCCGGGCGCGTGACGGGCCGCATCATGCTGCGTGGGCAGGACGTGATGGAGATGTCGCCCCAGGCGCTGGCCGCCGCGCGCGGGCGCATCGTCTCCATGGTCTATCAGGATCCGATGAGCGCGCTGAACCCGGCCATCAAGGTCGGCGAACAGATTGCCGAGGTCGTTCGCCGCCACCGCAAGGCCGACCGCAAGGCCGCGTGGGCACGCGCCGTGACGCTGCTCGGCCAGGTGCAGTTGCCGCATCCGGACGAGATCGCACATCGCTATCCGCACCAGCTTTCGGGCGGACAGCAGCAGCGTGTCGTCATCGCGATGGGCCTCGCCTGCGATCCCGACCTGCTGGTGATGGACGAGCCGACCACCGGCCTCGACGTCACGACCGAAGCCGTGATCCTCGACCTGGTGAACGACCTGCGCCGCGCACTCGGCGTGGCGGTGCTGTTCATCAGCCACAACATGGGCGTGGTGGCACAGGTCTGCGATCGCGTGGGCGTGCTCTATGCCGGGCAATTGGTCGAGGAAGGCAGCACCGCGCAGGTGCTCCGTGCGCCGCGCCATCCCTATACGATCGGGTTGATGAACGCGTTGCCGACCATCAACCGCGCACAGGCGCGGCTGGCTGACATTCCGGGCCGATTGCCGGACCTGCGGCAGGTTCCCGAGGCCTGCGTCTTCGCGCCCCGCTGCGCCTCCGTGCAGAAGGGCTGCACCACCGCGATTCCGGCGCTGGAGACAGTCGGCCCCGGCCACCGGACGCGCTGCTTCGAACGCGACCGCATTGTGCGCGCGATGGCGCCGCCGGCGGAGGCTGAGGCCGTCGCTGAAGAGGCGACCGGCAAGCCGCTGCTCCAGATCGTCGGCGTCGAGCGCAGCTTCGGCCGGATGCCACGGCTGAATCTGCCTTTCCTGCGCCAGCGCCGGCCGGTGCGCGCGGTCGATGACGTCACACTCGACATCCCGCGCGGGCGCACCCTTGCGGTCGTCGGTGAGAGCGGGTCCGGCAAATCGACCCTGGCACGCTGTGTCGCAGGCCTGCTGCCCCCCAATGCCGGCGACATCCTGCTCGAGGACTCGGTCATCCGACCCATGGTGCAGAACCGTACCCGGCCCGAGCAACGGGCCATCCAGTTCATCTTCCAGAATCCCGACGCCGCGCTGAATCCGCATTGGACAGTGGAGGCGATCGTCGGGCGGCCGCTGAAGCTGCATGGCCTCGCGCACTGGTCGGCGGATCTGCGGGCCCGTGTCGTCGAGTTGCTCGACGCCGTGAAGCTCGGGCAGCGCTATCTCGACCGCTATCCGCACCAACTGTCCGGCGGTGAGAAGCAGCGCGTCTCGATCGCCCGCGCCTTCGCCGCGGAACCGCGCCTCGTCATCTGCGACGAGCCGACCTCTGCGCTAGACATCTCCGTACAGGCCGCGATTCTGAACCAGCTTCGCGACCTGCAGGAGCGGCACGGTACCTCCTACCTCTTCATCTCGCATGATCTCGGCGTGGTGCGGCACATTGCGCATCGCGTCGCGATCATGCGGCATGGGCGCATCGTGGAATCCGGCACGCCGGCCGAGGTCTTCGGCGCGCCGCAGCACCCCTATACCCAGGCGCTGATTGCCGCGATCCCCACCCTGGAACGCAAGCGTCGCGGTGCAGAGCCGGACACGACAAGGATCATGGCATGACCGCGAAGCGACACATCAAGCTCGGCATGTCCATGCGCGGGCTGGGCTATCATGTCGCATCATGGCGCCATCCGAGCGTGCCGCCCGACGGCACGCTGCGCTTCGACCACTATGTCCGCAACGCGCAATGCGCGGAACGCGGCCTGTTCGATATGATCTTCTTTGCCGACGGCATCGGCATCAGGGAGAAGGACGAGCCGCGGGGCTCGCTCGCACGGTCGGGCTATGAGCTGGTGGAAATGGAGCCGATGACGCTCCTGCCCGCGCTCGCTGCGTTGACCAAGCATATCGGCCTGGTGACCACTGCCTCGACCACCTACAATGAGCCCTTTCACATCGCCCGGAAGTTCGCGACGCTGGACCTGATCAGCGGCGGGCGCGCGGGGTGGAACATCGTCACCTCCTGGTCGGATGCGGAGGCGCGAAACTTCAACCGCACCAAGCATGTCGACTACGACACGCGCTACGAACGCGCCGCCGAATTCGTCGATGTCGTCACTGGCCTCTGGGATTCCTGGGAGCCCGACGCGCTGGTCTATGACCGGGCCAACAGCATCTTCTACGACGAATCGAAGATGCACGCGCTCAACCACCAGGGAAAGCACTTCCAGGTGCGCGGACCGCTCAACGTCGCCGGCATGCCGCAGGGCCGGCCGGTGCTGGTCCAGGCCGGCGCGTCGGAACAGGGACGCGACATCGCGGCCAAGAATGCCGATGTGATTTATGCGGCCCAGGACAACATCGCCGCGGCACGCGCCTATTATGCCGATGTGAAGGGCCGGCTCGCGCGGCATGGGCGCGACTGGGACGATCTCAAGATCATGCCGGCGCTGCGCCCGGTCGTTGGCCGCACCCGCGCCGAGGCCCAGGCCAAGTTCGACGAGCTTCAGGCGCTGGTCGATCCGCTGGTCGGCCTCGCGCGCGTCTACAACGAGCTGGGCGACCTCAGCGGCTTCCCGATCGACGGGCCGGTGCCGGAACCGCAGGGCGAGGCCCAGGTGCGCAGCGGGGTGGCGCGCATCATGGCCCGCGTCCGTGCGAACAACTGGACCATTCGCGAATTGTGCCTCTCGCTGGTGGGTGCGGGCGGCTTCTGCCTGATCGGAACACCGTCCGACATCGTGGATGTCATGGAAGAGTGGATCGACGGCGGCGCGGCGGATGGGTTCAACATCACTCCGACACATCTGCCCGCGGGGTGCGAGGATTTCGTCGAACTCGTCACGCCAGAGCTGCAACGCCGTGGACGTTTCCGCACGGCGTATGAGGGTTCGACATTACGCGAGAATCTCGGGTTGAAGCCGCATGTGAACCGCTACGCGGCAGCACGCTCGGCTCGGTCGGCGGCGGAGTAGACAGGGGCTTCGTTGGATCTGCAGGCCGCTGCAGCTCGCCGGCGGCGGTGATATGGGTGAGGAGTGGCGCCCCTCCGCCTAGCGGGCGCGGAGCTGCGCCACCTCGGCTTCCAGTTCCGCGATCCGCGCATCGCGCCGTTCGATCGCGGCAGCAACGTCCTCGGCTTCGAATCGCTGAGGAATGTGCTGATGGCAGTTCGCATCCCAGGCCGTGACGTGGATCAGGATCGCCTGTTCGGCCCGGCCTGAGCTCCCCCCCGGCGTCAGCGTGGCGACCAGGGCGGGATCGTCCGTCACCACGCGCGCCTCACCCCAGATCTTCACGCGGCGGCGCTGCGCGTAGTCCATCAGGAACAATTGCACGCGGGGATTCTCGGACAGGTTTCCCAGCGTGATGTATTGCCGGTTTCCCGACAGGTCGGCGAAGCCCAGCGTCTCCGGGTCCAGCACGCGCAGGAAGCCAGGCGGGCCACCGCGATGCTGGACATAGGGTTGGCCGTCCGCGCTCGCCGTGGCGAGGTAGAAACTCCGCTGCGCGGCGATGAAGGCGGCGAGGTCGGGGGTGATCTCGCTGGGCCAGCCGCCGCGGCGCTCGCGGCGGGCAAAGGCCTCGCGCGACCCGCGCGCCTCCTGGATCGCCCTGACAGCGGGGGAGAAGGCGACATCGCTCAGCGCACCCATGGTGTGATCCTCCGGGATGGGGAGGGCGCGCGCCCTCCCCCAGACGGTGTTCAGGCGGCGCGGGCAGCGACGGGCGGGAAGTCCACCACTGTCCCGGCCACTTCGTTGACGTAGTTGGTCAGGGTGTTCAACGCCACATGCAGGATGATCTCGAGGATCTCCGCATCGCCCCAGCCGGCGGCGCGGACGGTGGCGAGCGCGTCTTCCCCGACCTGGCCACGCGCCTCGACGACCGTGAGGGCGAAGCGGATCGCCGCATCGGCCTTGGCGTCAGTGGACCGGCCGGCGCGGTTCGCGGCGATCTCGGTGGTGTCCAGCTTCGCCAGGTTCGCCCCGATGAAGCTGTGCGCGGCGAGGCAGTAGCCGCAGCCATGGAACTCGGCGATGGCGAGGGCGAGGCGTTCCCGCGTGCGGGCATCGAGCGCGCCCTTCGCCAGCGCGCCGGACAGGCCCAGATAGCCGCCGAGCGCGGCCGGGCTGGTCGCCAGCAGGCGGAACAGGTTCGGCACGCTGCCGAGCGACTTCTGCACGCCGTCCAGCAGCGGGCGGGCGGCGGCGGGGGCGGCGTCGATGGTGGCGGGGGTGGGGATGCGGGACATGGGGCTCTCCTTCGGGCTCCGTTGGTGGACGGGAGATTGGCTTGCGTCGCGTTCTGCGATAATTCCTGTTGTCTGAACTATATAACTGCGGAATTCGCAACAATGACCGACCGCTTCGACGCCATGTCCGCCTTCGTCGCCGTCGCCGATTCCGAGGGTTTCGCCCCGGCCGCCAGGCGGCTCGGCGTGTCGCCGTCCGCCGTCACGCGCCTGGTCGCGGGGCTGGAGGAACGGCTCGGGCTGCGGCTGCTCCAGCGCACCACGCGGCGCGTCGCACTGACCGATGCGGGGGCGCGCTTCCTGATGCGGGCGCGCCGCATCCTCGCTGATCTGCGCGAGGCGGAGGACAGCGCCGCCGCGGAACGCAGCACGCCGGCGGGGCATCTCGTCGTCGCGGCACCCGTCGCCTTCGGCCGGCTGCATGTCGGGCCGCTGGTCTGCGACTTCCTGGGCCAGCACCTCGGTGTCACCGCGGAACTGACCCTGTCGGACCGCTACATCGACCTGCTGGAGGAAGGGGTCGATGTCGCGCTGCGCATCGGGCATCTGTCGGACAGCACGCTGGTCGCGCGCCGAGTGGGCGAGACGCGGCGCGTCTGGGTCGCCGCGCCGAGCTATCTGGCCAGGGCCGGCATGCCGGCATCGCCGGATGACCTCGACGCCCATCGCCTGATCCATTGCAGCGCCCTGGGCGGCGAGCGCGCCTGGACCTTCCACGGCAGCGGCACGCCCGAGACCCGCGCCATCGCCCCGCGCTACGTCACCAACAGCGTCGATGCCGCGCTGTGGCATGCCGGGCAGGGCGGCGGCATCACCAGCGTGCTGCTCTACCAGGCCGAGGAGGCGCTGCGGTCCGGCCGCCTCGTCACGCTGATGGAGGAGCAGGAGGCCGCCCCGCTGCCCATCCAGTTCGTCTATCCCTCGGCGCGGCTGCTCTCCGCCAAGGTCCGCGCGCTGGTGGATTTGGCGCTGGCCACGCGGGACTGGCGCTTCACGGACGTCACGGCCGCTTCGCCACCGCCTCGATCTCGATCAGCGCGTCGCGCACCAGCGCCGTGACGCCGATACAGGTGCGCACCGGCCGCCCGCCCGGCGGCAAGGCGGCGGCATAGGCCGCGTTCATCGCTGCATAGTCGCGGCGGAACTCGGTAAGATAGACCCGCACGGAGACCACGTGCTCCAGGCCGAGCCCAAGCGCTCCCAGCGCCCGCGCGAGGTTGCTCATGGTCCGCGTGGTCTGGGCCGCGATGCCGTCCGGGAATGGCGCGTCCGGATCATCGAGGTCGCGCGGGAACTGCCCGGTCAGGAAGACGAATCCATCCGCCTCCACGGCGTGAGACGACGGTGAGACCGAGGGTGGAAATCCCGCGAAGATATGGTGACGCATCGCGGTCACTCCTCCCGTTTCGCGCCATCCAGCAAGGCCTTGCGCCGCGCCTCGTCCCGCGCGTCGTTGGCCTTTTCCGCCTTGGTCCGCCCGTGCTTCGCGCGGTTGGCCACGGCGCTGGCCTCGGCCTCCTGCTTCGTGCGTGCCTTGCGGACCTTGTTCAGGTTGACGATCTCGCCCATGCGGGGAGGATACGCCGCCACACCCCCGAGGGAAAACGTCCATGCCCACCATTTCTCTGACGGCCGCCGACGGCCACCGCCTGACCGCCTACCGCGCCGGTCCCCAGAACGCCGATCGCGCCCTGGTCGTGGTGCAGGAGATCTTCGGTGTGAACCACCACATGCGGAACGTCTGTGAGCGTTTCGCCGCCGAGGGCTATGCCGTCATCGCCCCGGCGCTGTTCGACCGCGTCGCGCCCGGCATCGAGCTCGGCTACCAAGCCGCCGACGTGGCCCAGGGCCGCGAGTTGCGCGGCAAGATCGAGGACGGGCTGACGCTGCTCGACGTGCTGGCGGCCGCCGCGGCGCTGCCGGCCGGCGTGAAGCGCGGCATCGTCGGCTATTGCTGGGGCGGCACCGTCACCTGGCATGCGGCGACACGCAGCAGCGCCTTCAGCGCCGCCTCCGGCTGGTATGGCGGCGGCATCATCGCGGCGAAGGACGAAGCGCCGCGCTGCCCCGTGCAGCTCCATTTCGGGGAGACGGACGCCTCCATCCCGATGACCGATGTCGAAGCCATCAAGGCGGCGCAGCCAGGGGCCGAGATCCACGTCTATGGCGGCGGCCATGGCTTCGGTTGCGATGAGCGTGGGTCGTACGTGCAGGCGGATTACGAGCTGGCGCAGAAGCGGACGCTGGAGTTTTTCGCGAAGACCCTCTGAGGGCGCTGTTGGAGAGGGGCGCCGCCCCTCTCCAAACCTCACCCCGCCAAGTGCTTGGAGCACTTGGAACGCAATCTTCTGGCGCCTGGCACCACGGGAGACATACCCCGCAAAGGGTGCTTCGCGCGCAGGAATGGGTTTCGGCACCATTCCGACCGTGGCGCACGGCGCCAATTGACGGTTTCCAAAGGCCTCGGGCCTTTGGTGGGGTGAGGTCCGGAGAGGGGCAAGACCCCTCTCCGGTCCGCCCTTTGGTCAGCCAGGGCTGGGCTTGCGTCGCCGCAACAGGTTGGCGAGGCCGGGGATCGACCACAGCGCCGCGAGCAGCGTCAGCCCACAAAGCCCCATGCTGATCGGCCGAGTGAAGAAGGGGGTGACGTCGCCGCCCGACAGCACCAGCCCGCGCAGCAGGTTCTTGTCCAGCAGGTCACCCAGCACGATGCCGAGCACCAGCGGTGCCATCGGGAAGCGCAGTTCCCGCAGGATGAAGCCGACCAGACCCGCGCCGAGCATTACCCAGATGTCGAACAGGCGGGATGTGATGGCGAAGGCGCCGACCGTGCACAGCACGAAGACGATGGGCATCAGGCGCTCGCGCGGGATCAGCAGGATCCACAGCAGCGGCCGCACCAGGACCAGGCCGTAGACCATCTTCACCATGTCGGCGACCACCAGCATGGCAACGATCTGGTAGATGAACTCGGGCGCGGTGATCGCGAGCATCGGTCCTGGATTGAGGCCGTGGATCATCATCGCGGCCATCAGCACCGCGGCGGGCGCGGAACCCGGCACGGCGAGCGTCAGCACCGGGATGATGGCGCCGGGGACGCAGGCGCTCTCGCCCGTCTCCGCCGCCATCAGGCCCTCGATACTGCCCTTGCCGAACTTCTCGCGTTCCTTCGAGGCGCGCTTGGCCGCGGCGTAGGAGGTCCAGGCGGCGATGTCCTCGCCGAGCCCGGGCATGGCGCCGATGAAGGTGCCCAGCGCACCGGACCGCAGGATCGTCTTCCAATGCTTCGTGACGTCGGCGATGCGCGGAATGACGGAATCGATCTTCGACGCGACCGCCTTCACCGCCTGACCGCGCATCGAGGACAGCACCTCCGCCACGCCGAACACGCCCACCAGCACCGGCAGCAGCCCCAGCCCGCCGGCGAGGTCCGCATTGCCGAAGGCGAAGCGCGCATAGGCGTGGTTCGTCTCCTGCCCGATCGTCGCGACGAACAGGCCGAGGAAGCCGGCGATGTAGCCCTTCAGCGGATCGCCGCCCGACAGCGACCCGGCGATGACGATGCCGAACATCGCCACCCAGAACATCTCATAGGACCCGAATTGCAGCGCGAATTCGCCGAAGGACGGGGCGAACAGCGCCAGGATCATCGTCCCGAACAGCGTGCCGAGCCACGACCCGGAGGTGGAGATGCCCATCGCCCGTCCGGCGAGTCCCTGCCGCGCCAAAGGAAACCCGTCCAGCGTGGAGGCCGCGGAGGCCGGCGTGCCGGGAATGTTCAGCAGGATCGCGCTGCGCGACCCGCCATAGATCGCGCCGACATAGACGCAGACCAGCACCAGCATGGCAACGTCGTGCCCCATACCGAAGGTCAGCGTGGTCAGGAGCGCCACGCCCATGGTCGCGGTCAGGCCGGGCAGCGCGCCGACGATGATGCCGACCAGCGTCGCCCAGAAGGCATGGAAGACGGCGCCGCCGCTCAGCACATGGGCGAAGCCGCCCACCAGGTTGTTCAGCGCATCGAGCATCAGGGCAGCCGCAGCAGGAAGAGATTCTCGAAGACCAGCATGACGGTGATACCGGTGGCGAGGCCGATCGTCGCGGCCTCGGCGATGCGCCGCAGGCGGCGTTCCGGCGCCTGATCCCATTCGAAGACGGTGGTGAAGGCGAAGACGAACAGCGCCGAGGCCGCCCAGAACGGCACGCGGCCCACCAGCACGCCGGAATAGAGCACGCCGAGCAGCGCGGCGATCGCCAGCCGCCGCCCGTCTCCCGTGCCCGCCGTTGCCACGCCCTGCACCGCCCAGCCCCCACGCCCCACGGCACGCAGACCGAGCCCCAGCGACAGCAGCGCAATCATCACGCCATAGAAGCCCGGCACGATGCCGGGCGCGGTGAGGCCGGTCCCCGATTGCTCGACGAAGCGCGGCATGGCGATCGCCTGCTGCACGATCGCCACGCCGAGCGTGAAGAGCACCGCGGCGGTGATGAGATCGGCGCGCGGCGAGGCCGGCGCCTTCTCCCCGTCGAAGGGGGATTCGGCCTCGACTTCGCTCAAAGCCGCGCGATCCCGACCGTCTCGGGCGACACGCGCGCCTTGCCGCCGTCGAAGTAGAGCCAGGCGGTCTGGCGGACCATCTTCCACGCCTCGTCATAGGCCTGCTGCCCATAGAGCGGTGCGAACAGCGCCGCGCGGGAACTGGCGTAGTCCTTCAGGCGCTGCGAATTGGCGATGGTGGTGCGCCAGATCTCGGTCATGGTGGAAACCACGTTGTCCGGCACGCCCTTGGGGCACCAGATGCCGAAATAGTTCAGCGGCGCCGGCATGTTGGGCACCCAGCGGCGCACGGACGGGATCTCGATCGCCGGGCTGCTGCCCTGCGCGGCGAGCGTCACCGGATTGTCCGACTGCACGGCGAGCGGGATCAGGCGCCGCGCCCGGATCATCTCGGCCGCCTCCACCAGCAGCACGGCGCCAAGCTGTGTCTCGCCCGACACGGTCGCGATCATCGCCGGATTGCCGCCGTCATAGGTCGCGTGGCGGTATTGCAGGCCGGGGGTGGCGGCGCGCAGCGCCTCCATCATGTTGTGCCCGGCCGAGGACACGCCGGCGGTCGCGACGCCGATACCCTGGCCGCGGGTCTTCAGCGCTTCGAACGCCGCGCCGAAGTCGCGGAAGCCGGCCTGCGGGTTGGCGACCAGCACGTTCACATTGGCGACCGCGAAGAACAGGTTCCAATCCGACAGCATCGTGTCGAGCAGGCCGAGCACCTTGTAGCAGCCGACATCGACGGCGGCACCGGCGGCCCAAGTCAGGCCATCCTTCGGGGCTTCCAGCGCATTGCGCGTGCCGATCGACCCCGAGGCGCCGGGCTGGTTCACCACCACCACGCGCTGGCCGAGCGGGCCTTCGACCTCGGCCGCGACGATGCGCGCCATCTGGTCGGTCGATCCGCCCGCGGCCCAGGGCACGATGACGGTGACCGGTCGGTCGGGACGCCAGGCGCCCTGCGCGCGCAGCGTGACGGGGGCCGCGATCCCGGCGGCGGTGGCGGCAAGAAGGTGCCTGCGAAGCATGTCTTCGACCCTTTCCTCATTGACGCGCCGCTTTCGTCGCGGCGTCATGGGGTGGTAACCCAATGGTTACCGCCGATGGTGCTGCGAGGCTCGCGCTGCCGTCAAGCCTGGGTCAGCCGAATTCCGGTCCGGCGACGGCGGCGATGAGGGCGGCGTCGCCCGGCGTATCGGCGCCGAGCGCCATACGGGTGAAGGGCCGCAGCGATGTCGCACCCTGCGCGGTGAGCCACGCGGCGAGGCCTGGCCGGTGATCCGGCAGGTCGAGCACCACCGGGCCGGGCAGGGCGGCGCGCGCCGAGGCGATCAGCGCCTGCGCCGTGGCGTCGTCATGCGCGACGACGGGGCCGATTTGCGCCCCGCGTGCGCCGTCGCGGGCCAGGGCAAAGCCGCTACCGTCGCGTGCGACGAATCCAGCCTTCGGCAGGCGGGCGGCAAAATCCCGCAGCAGGGTATCGCGTGGCGCGCCGAAGGCGGCGGCGTCCAGTGCCAGCACGGTGGGCCAGTCTTCCGCCGTCAGCGGACGCACGCCGTCGGCCACGGGCAGCGCGTCCGGCAGCGACCAGCGCGCGAAGCCCCAAAGGTCGCGGAAGCCGAGACGGCGATAGACCTCCCGCCCGGCGGGCGTTGCATCCAGAGCGGCGCAGCGCGTGCCGGCAAGGGCTCCGACCGCCCAGCGCATCAGCGCCGTCGCGTGGCCCTGCCGCCGGCAGTCCGGCCGCACCAGCACCATGGAGATCCAGGCGACATCGCAGCCGTAGCGGATGACCGCCGCCGTCGCGGCCAGCGCGTCCTGCCCGTCATCCAGGGCGCGGGCCTCGCCGTTCCGCAGGAACAGCGCCCAGTCGCGCGCCACCTGGTTCCATCCGATGAGGAAGGATAGCGCGGCGGCGCGGGGCAGGTCGGCCTTGGTGACTGGTCGCATGCGCGCAATGCGACGACGCGGCGTCGCGCCCGTCAAGCGCTTGACGGGCGGACGCGATCGAAGCCCACTCGCGCGCATGGGACGACCGGGAATGCTGCTGATCGGCTGCGGAGCCTTCGGGCGCGTGCACCTTGCCGCGCTGCGGCGGCTCGGCCTGCCCGTCACGGTGTTCGACACCGATCCCGCCCTGGCGGCGGCGACAGGCGAAACTGTTGCGCCAAGCCTGGAAGCGGGCCTCGCGGCCTGCGAGGCGGCGATCGTGGTGACGCCGGTGCCGACGCATCGCGCGGTCGCGGAAACGGTGCTGCGGGCCGGGTGCGACCTGTTCCTGGAAAAGCCGGCGACGGAGACGGTCGCGGATGCCGAAGCCCTCGCGTGCCTCGCCGCCGAGCATGGCCGCATGGCGCAGGTGGGCCTGTATTTCCGCTTCCATCCGAAAGCCGCGGCGCTGCGGCGTATGGTGGCAGGAGGCGAATTCGGGCGCCTGCATTACCTCGCGGCGCGCTTTTCCGGGCTGAAGCGCGCGCGCGGCGATTCCGGCGCCCTACTCAACGACGCTGTCCATTTCGCTGACCTGCTGCCCTGGATCGCCGGCGAGGCGCCCATCCGCGTCTTCGCCACGACCGCCGATCCGCTCGGTCGAGGTCGCGAGGACCTGGCCGTGATCCAGATGATGTTCCCGTCCGGCTGCACCGCGCTGATCGAGGCCGGCTGCGTGCTGCCCGGCCGCTGGCCCGATGCGGTCGTGCCGGGGGCGGAGACGCGCAAGGAAATCGTTGTCGCGGGCCGCGATGCGCTGGCCGAGATCGACTTCGCCGCCGAGACCTTCGCCTTGCGCCGTGGTATGCACGCGCCGGCCGCCCATGGCGCTTGGCTGCCGCAGCATGGCGCGCGCGAGGAACCGTCGATCCCCGCTGCCGACCCCGTCGACGTCGTCGCCGCCGAACTCGCCGCTTTCGTCGAGGCCGTGCAAACACGCCGCGCGCCGGAGGCCGATCTGCGGTCGGGCGCCGTCGCCCCCGCGCGCATTCTGGACGCCGCGCGGATATCCGCCGCAGAAGCGCGCGTCGTCGCGCTGGAGGAGATCGCCTGATGCGCATCAGCCTGTGCAACGAGGTCGTGCGCGACCTGGATTTCGCCGCGCAATGCGCGCTGGCGGCATCGCTCGGCTATGACGGGCTCGAAGTCGCACCCTTCACCCTGGATGCCGAGGCGCCGCACCTGCTGCCGGCGTCGCGTCGCGCGGAACTGCGCCGCGCCGCGGCGGAGACGGGGACTGCGATCACCTCCCTGCATTGGCTGCTGGTCGCGCCCGCCGGCCTGTCCATCACCAGCGCCGATGCGGCGCTGCGCGCGAAGACGCTGGACGTGATGGAGCGGCTGGTCGGGCTGGCCGCCGATCTCGGCGCGACGCTTCTGGTGCACGGGTCGCCCGGCCAGCGCCGCGTGGAAGCCGATGGCGACGCGCAGCGCGCGGAGGAGGCCATGGCGAAGGCGGGGGAGTTCGCCGCGCAGCATGGCGTGACCTATTGCGTGGAACCGCTCGATCCCGGCCAGACCAACTGGTGCACGGGCGTCGGGCAGGGCGTGGCCATCGTCGAGCGCATCGGCAATCCCGCGCTGAAGACCATGCTCGACACCTGCTCGGCCGGGAATGGCGAGAGCGAGAGCGTCGTCGCGCTGCTTGAGCGCTTCGTCCCCACCGGCGCCATCGCCCATGTGCATTTCAACGACCGCAACAAGCGTGGGCCGGGGCAAGGGAACGACCGCTTCGGGCCGATACTCGCCGCGCTGAAACGCAACGGATACCAGGGCTTCGCGGCGGTGGAGCCCTTCGACTATGTGCCGGATGGGCCGACCAGCGCGGCGCGGGCGATCGGCTATCTTCGCGCGTTGGAGGAGATCCTCGCATGACCGCTCCCCGCTTCCGGTTGCTTGAGACGCAACGATTCGAATGGCCCTTCCAGCTGCGCATGCCCTTCCGCTTCGGCGTCATCACTGTGACGCACGGGCGCCAGGCGGTGATCCGCGTGCGCATCGCGCTCGAGGACGGTTCCGAACATTGGGGCATCGCCGCGGAGACACTCGCCGCCAAATGGTTCGACAAGGACCCGCGCTGGTCGGATGCGCAGAACGAGGACCAGCTCCGTCGCGCGCTGGAGATCGCCTGCGATGCGACGATGGCGGCCGGCGTGAACACCGCCTTTGGCCATTTCGCCGATGCTTATGCCCCGCATGTCGCGGCCTGCGGGGCTGAATCGCTCAACCCGCTCGTCGCCGCCTATGGCCGCGCACTGCTCGATCGCGCCATGCTCGATGCGCTGCTGAAGGCGAAGGGGCAGTCCTTCGCCGAGGGCCTGCGCGCCAATATCGGTGGCATGGCGCCGCATGGCGTGATTCCGGACCTCGCCGGCACTGATTTCGATGCGATGCTCCGCTCACTGACGCCGTCTCGGCGGATGCATGCGCGGCATACGGTCGGCCTGGTCGATCCCATCACGGCCGCCGACCAGACCGAACGCGTGAATGACGGCCTGCCCGAGACGGTGGAGGAGGTCGTCGCCACCTATCGCCATACCTGGTGGAAGCTGAAGGTCGGCGGCAATGTCGCGGCCGATGTGGACCGGCTGTGCCGCATCGCCTCGGTGCTCGACCGGCTGCACGGCTATCACGTCTCGCTCGATGGCAATGAGCAGTATGAGGATGCCGAGGGCGTCCTCGCGCTGTGGCGTGCCATGCTGGCGGAACCGCGTCTTGCGCGCCTGAACGCGTCGATCGCCTTCATCGAGCAGCCGGTGAAGCGCGCCAAGGCGCTGGAAGGTGCGATGGGCGCCCTCGCCGCCGAACGCCCGGTGATCGTGGATGAGAGCGACGGGCCGCTCGACGCTTTCGTGCAGGCCAAGGCGCTCGGCTATGCCGGCATCTCGTCCAAGGCCTGCAAGGGCGTGTGGCGATCGCTGGTCAACCTCGCCCGCTGCCGCGCCTGGAACGACGTCCGGCCCGAAGCACGCTATTTCATGAGTGCCGAGGATCTGACCACCCTCGCCGGTGTCTGCGTACAGCAGGACCTGGCGCTCGTCAGCGCCATGGGCCTCGTTCACGTCGAGCGCAACGGCCATCACTTCGTCGATGGCTTCTCCGGCCGGCCCAAGGCGGAGGCAGTGCGCTTCATGGAGTCCCACCCCGATCTCTACGCCGACACGCCGCATGGGCCGCGGCTCGCAATCCGGGAAGGGATGCTCGATCTCGGCTCGGTGATCGACGCGGTCGGGCTCGGCGCGACGGTGGAGCCGGATGTCGCCGCGATGGAGACCATGCCTGCCGCAGTGTGGCCGCCGCGGTGAGGACGATTGAGGCGACCCCGCCCCGCCGGTCGCGCCACTGACGTCCTTCCTGGCCGCACGCCCTGGTCGAATCCGCCGCCCTGCTGGGCGAGGCGACCGCGAAGGCCGTGCGGCAACGGGTCGATGCTGCCGGATTCCAGATCCCGCGTCGCAGCACACGCAATCTTGACCCCTGGCTGCCTGGCCCCGCGGAAGCCCGGCGGCACGAGAATGGGCGCGGCGGACCTATGCGGGCCGTGACAGGTGCCACGTGGCGTCATCGTATTGGTCCAGCCCAGCCGCATCTGAACATGCTGGTGCATTAACCCAGGGCGGGGCATTCTCAAATCATGGTTTCTGTTCCTCCTGCACTTCCGCCTGTGAATACTGACCGGCTCCGCCTTCGTTACGCCGAGCCGCGCGACGCTGACGCGCTCGCCGCAATGATGAACGAGGGAATCAGCCGGCGCCTGGCCTCCTGGCCGGTGCCCTACACGCCGATCATGGCGGCGGACCGCATCTCCGGGGTGCGCATGGCCGCGGCGGAGCAGCGGGCGCTGCCGCTGGTCATCGAACGCCGTTCGGACGGTGCCGTGATGGGCTGGATCAGCATCTCCCGCGCGCCGGGGGAGCCCGAGACGGCGCTGGTCACCTACTGGCTCGGCGAAGCTTTCCAGGGACATGGCTACATGCGCGAGGCCGCGCCGGTGGCAGCGCGGGAAGCCTTCGCCCGGATGGACGTGGCGCGCCTGCGCGCGGCGGTGCAGCCGGACAATAGGCCTTCGCTGGCGGTGGCTCGGCTGCTTGGCATGGCCCCGATGGGCGAGGGCCGCATCTGGTGCCCCGCGCGCGGGCGCGAGGAAACCTGCCTGTGGTTCGAATTGCCGCGTGAGCGGGCGCCCCAGGCGCAAGCCGCGGCCGCCGCCACAGCGTCGTAGCACCGCAAGGCGGGCAGGCCCGCCGCCGGAATTGCATGCGTCAGCATGCGATACGGATGATGCGAGACCACGCTGCGCCCCGCCCAGCGTGCTGCGGGACCGTTTCCGGCCGTGGCCAAGGCAGGGACCTCCTGGCCACGCCCCTCCCCCCGCATCCTGTCACCGATCGTCGATCGTCGCCGCCAGCCCGTGCCGACCATCCGGCAACCGCGTCACCTCCAGGCGATCCGCGTGATGCCGCATCAGCATCATGGCAAGGCCTGAGACGAATCCCGCCGCCTCGATATCCGCATCGAGGTCCACCGCCGCGCCGGCGGCCATGGCCTCGCCCTCCCAGGCCAGGTCAATGTCGAGCCGGAGCTCGTCGAAGCGCACGCGCACCAGTGCCGTGCTGCCGGGCGCCATCACCATCGGCGCAGCATCGGCGAATTCCTCGAGCAGGTGCGCGGCCTTGCCGACCACCTCGGCGCGTGCGCCGCAGATGCGGCCCTTCTCGGTGACGAATTCGACCAGCGGCTTCGCACCGCTGTCCGGGTCCCAGCGCCATTCGGCGATCTGCGTCGCGCCGATCCGGAAGATCGCATGCAGCGTCAGCGCCGCGGCCATGCCGAGCACCAGCCCCGACCCGATCGTCATCCGCACATAGTCCGGCAGCGCGGCGTAGAGGCCCGGGATTTCGCTGTAGGACAGCGCGATCAGCAGGGCGACGCCGATCGTCAGCGTGCGCCGGGCATCGAGCAGCCGCTGAGTGATGATCGTCATGCCCGACATCAGGATGTAGGAGGCGGCGTAGAGCAGCACTGCCCCCAGCACGCCCCGCGGCACCGCCATCACCAGCGAAGCCGCGCCCGGCATCAGCCCCAGCAGGATCCAGCCGATCCCGGTGGCGATGCCGACGCGCCGCGCCGTGATGCCGGTCGCCGCGGCCAGCCCGACGCTGGCGGAGTAGCTGTTCGTGCCGATCACGCCGATCGCCCCGGCGATCAGGTTGCCCAGGCCATCGGCCATCATCCCGCGGCGCACGCCGCCGAAGTCGGTGCGCTTCCAGGCCGGATCGTTGGCGCGCTGGCTCGCCACCACATCACCCATCACGCGCACCGCGGCCGCCAGGGCGCCGATCAGGAAGCCCGGCAGGTAAATCAGTGACAGGCTCGGCGCGGCGAGCGGCCAGGACAATGTGGCGACATGCATGGCCGGCCCCGGACCGTCGGCCGCCAACCCGGTGGCGAGCAGCGCCAGATGCGCCGCGCAGCCCGCGCCCAGGCCGATGAGCACGGCAATGGAGCGCAGCCGCGCGCTGCCCCACACCGCCACGCCCACGGTGACCAGCAGCGCCACGATCCCGGCCGGCAGGTTACGCGTGCCGCCGGTCCCGACCTCATCCACACCCAGCACCAGGCGTAATGACAGCAGCCCCAGCACGATGCCGAGCACCATGACCACCAGGCCGATGATCTCGGCCGGCAGGAAGCCACGGATGCGTTCGATGACGCGCGACAGCAGCATGCCGGTCACGCCGGCGACCATGGTCAGCCCCGCCACGGCGCCGAGCCCGCCCTCCCGCGCCGCGCCCAGCGCCGGCGGCAGGAAGATGGCGGTGAAGACCGAAGGCAGCAGGAAGCCCGACCCGATGCCCCAGCGCCCCAGCCCCTGCAGGATGGTCGCGATGCCGAGCGCGATCATCGCCAGGCTGAGATAGCGCGCCGTGGTCGGCGCATCCGCCCCCGCCGCCTCGGCCACCAGCAGCGGGAAGACCAGGGTCACGGCGCCGAGGCCGATATGCTGCAGCGCCGCAGGCAGCATCACGCGCAGCGGCGGGCGCGAGTCCAGGCCGTAGAGGATCGACATGCGGGCTTGTGCTCTCAGCGGACGAATCGCCCCGAGCCTTACGCCGGAATCGTTCAACAAGACGTAAGGGTCGGAGCCTTAGGGTCACGGGCAGCAACGGTTCGGGAACGGCTCGCGATGCGTGTGGCCCTGTGCGTGAAGCGCGACCTTTTCGGCGTCATCGCGGCGCGTCGCTTCCTCGCGGCGCTGGGCGGCGCGACGGAGGTCGACGTCTTCTGCAGCACCCGCATCCGGGCCACGGAAGGCGAGGTGGACGGGCTGCGCCTGATGGGCGCGCTGGAACGCGACATCCCGCTCGGCACGCTGCACCCGGCGACCGCGGAGGAATGGGCCGGCGCGCCGCCCGCCCTGCGCCCGGATGCCTGGCAGCCGCTGCCCGACCTGGCGCGGGAGGGCGGGGCGCGGACGCTGCTCGCGCGGCGACCCGACATGGTGGTGTCGATGCGCTTCAGCCTGATCTTCCCGCAGCGCTTGATCGACGCCGTGCCGCTCGGCATCATCAACGTGCATCCCGGCCCGCTGCCGACCTATCGCGGGCTTTTCGCGCCGTTCTGGCAGGTGATGCGCGGCGAGCCGCGCCTGGCGTCGAGCCTGCACGGCATCGATGCGGGCATCGACACCGGCCCGCTGATCGCCGAGCACGCCATCCCGCGCGACGAATCCCGCAGCCTGCTGTGGCACATCGCCGAACTCTATCGCGGCGGCGCGACGCTGGCCGCCGAGGCGGTGCGTATGGCCGCCGCCGGCAGCCCGCCCCGCGGCCGCCCGCAGCCGGAAGGCGGGCAGTATTTCCGCATGCCGGATGCGGCGGCCTTCGACGCCTTCGCGCGCGGACCGATCCGGATGGTCTCGACCGCCGACTATCTGGACCTGCTGGGCGAGGCGCTGCTGCCGCCCGCCACGGCCCTGCGCGTGGCCGCATGACGGGGCCGTCCTTCGCGACACGCATCGCGCTGCTGGTCTCGGCGCTGACCGTGCTCGCCTGCCTGCTGGTCACGGCGCTGAACTACCTGAAGTTCGAAAGGCTGCTGCTGACGCAGCACCAGCGCATCTTCGCCACCATCGGCGCGGATCTGGTCGACACCTTCGAACGCAGCATGGGCATCGGCGTGCGCCTGGCGGAGGTACCGGGCGGGCAGGCGCTGCTGGACCGCGCCTTCGGGCGCGATCCCGATCTGCGCCGCATCGCCGTCGCCGACGCCGGGGGCCGCATCCTGTTCGACACCGAGCGCGTGCGCATCGGCGATGCCGCGGACCCCGCCCTGCTGCCGGACGGCCTGAACCGCCGCGCCGCGCGCGCCGGCGGGATGGACTGGATCGGCCTGCCGGTGGTCAACGGCTTCGGCCAGCCGGAAGGCAGCCTGCTGCTCGGCTATGGGCGCGCGGGCATTGCCGACCGGCTGATCGCCATCGCGCTCGACATGGCGATGCCGGGACTGGCGGCGCTGGTGATCGGGCTGCCGCTCGCCTGGGTCGCGGTGTTCCTGGCGGCAAGGCCGACCCGGCGGCTCTTCGCGCAGCTTGCCGCCCTGCTCGCCGACGGCGCGCTGCCGGCGCAGGACGACCCGATGCTGCACGCGTTGCACGGCGCCATCCACGGCCATGGCGCCATGCTGGACGAGGCGGGTGCGCGACTGGAGGCCATCGCCTCTCGCGCACCGGAGCGCCCGGCATGAGCCTGCCCGAGGACGGCACCGCGCGTATCCTCGCTCGGCTGGTGCGGAACCTCTCGCTGATTGCCATTGCCGTGCTGCTCGGCACCGTCGTCGCGGTCTCCTTCGCCGCGCTCGGCGCCTTCGAGCGGGAGGTGCGACCGGCGTTGGAGCGCGAGGCGACCGTGATCGGCACCGTCGTCGCGAACCCCTTCGAGCGGGCTCTTGGTCTTGGCATTCCCTTCGACGCGCTGGTGGGTGCGGAGGAGTATCTGGACGGCGTGGCGACGAGCCAGCCGGCCGTCGCCTATCTGGTGCTGACGGATCTCGACGGCCGCATCCTGGCGGCTTCGGGTCCTGCCGCCGCGACCTTCCGGACTCAGCGGGAGGTATCCGGCGTCACCGAAGCCACGCTGCCCGTTGCGGCCCCCGGCGGCCGCCCGCAGGGCTGGCTGCTGGTCGGCGTCAGCCGCGCCGCCGTCGATGGCATCGTCGAGGATACGCGCTGGGACCTCCTCATCGTGCTGCTGGTCGGCGTGATGGTGGCCATGGAATTGCTGCGCTACGCGCTCGACCGCAGCGTGATCGGCCCGCTGTCGATGATCGATCGGATGGCCAGGCGCCTCGCTGCCGGCGATTGCAGCGTGCTGGCCGATCCTGGCGCGGCGGATGAGGCGGGACGCGTCGCCCTGGCGCTGAATGCGCTGCTGCGGCGCCTCGCGGATCGCTGCGCGCAGCTCGAATGGCTGGCGACCGAAGCCGCCGCCGTGGGCGCTCGTGCGGCGCGCGAGGCAGCCGCCTTGATCGCCGGCCTGCGGGAAAGGCTGCGCCTGCGGGAGGGCGGCGCCGTCGCCGAGCCCGCGCAGCCCAGTGCCAGCGCGGCGCGCCTGCCGCTCTTCCTCTTCGTCGTCGCGGAGCAGCTTTCGACCTCCTTCATCCCGCTGTTCGGGCGCGACCTCGCCCGGCACGGCCCGGCATTTGCCTCGCCCGACCTGCTGGCCGCGCTGCCCATCGCGACCTTCGTCGCGGCGGTCGCGCTGGCCACACCCTGGGGCGGCACCGTGACGGCGCGGCGTGGCCCGCGCGCCGCGGTACTGATCGGCGGCGCGGTCGCGGGGCTTGGCTATCTCGGCGCGGCGCTGGCGCAGGATCTGCCGCAATTCGCGCTGGCGCGCGTGTTCTGCGGCATCGGCTATGCGGTGCTGACCATCGCCTGCCAGACGCAGATGGCCGTCGCCGCGCAGCAGGGACGGCTGGCGCGCACGCTGGGCGGTTTCACCGGCACGGTGATGACGGGTGCTGTCTGCGGCACGGCCATCGGCGCGGTGATCGCGGACCGGCTGGGCTATGCGGCTACCTTCCTGGCCTCGGTCGCGCTGGTCGTCGTGGTGATGGGGCTGGCGCTGCGGGCCATCCCGCGCGGCATGACCGACCCGAAGGCGGCGGGCCAGGGTGTGGTCGCGGGGGCACGGGCGGCCTTCGGCAATGCGCGCTTCACCGCGCTACTGCTGCTCGCCGCCATCCCGGCAAAGGTCGTGCTGGCGGGCTTCATCTTCTACCTGGCACCGATCGCCCTGCGCGATGCGGGGCTGAGCCAGGCGGCGGTGGGCCGCAACGTCATGCTCTATGGGCTCTGCATGCTGCCGGCCATCGCGCTGGGCGGGTGGCTCACCGATCGCGCGCGCATCGGCGACGGGCTGATCTGGGGAGCGGCGGTGCTGAACGGCGCGGCGATGCTCGCCATTCCGCTGCTGCGGGAAGACGTGTCGTTGCCCATCGCCATTGGGCTGACCGGGGTGGCGCAGGGCCTCGCCTCGGCGCCGATGCTGGCGGAGGTGGCGGCAGGCGCGGGGGGATCGACGGCGCTGCTGCTGTCCTTCCTGCGCCTGGGCGAGCGCGTCGGTTCTGTCGTCGGACCCTTCGCCGCGGCCTGGCTGCTGGCGCGTAGCGACGTCGGCTCCGCCGTGGCCGTACTGGGTGCGGCGACGGCGCTCGCCGGACTTGGCTATGCGCTGGCCGCTCGCGGCCGGCGGCGGCAGGAAGCCGCGGCATGATGCATCGTCGTCCGCTGCTGGCGGCCGTCGCCCTCGCCGCGCCAGGCGTTGCCCGCGCGCAGAACCGGCCCCGCCGCATCCTGATGCTGCTGTTCCGCGGCTGGGAGGAAGCCTGCGACGGCTTCCGCGACTACTTCGCCGTGCGCCACCGCCCGGTGGACCTGATCGTCCGTAACGCGCAGGAGGATCTGAAGCGCGTGCCCGACATGGTGCGCGAGGCGCAGGCCATGCAGCCGGACCTCGTCTATCTGTGGGGCACGACGCTGGCCATGGCGGCCTTGGGGCCGTGGGACGCGCATGATCCGGCGCGGCACCTCACCGGCATGCCGGTAGTGTTCAACATCGTTACCGACCCCGTGCGCAACCGCGTCGTGCGGACCCGCACGGAACCCGGCCGGCCGGTGACGGGGACGGAGTACATCGCCCCGGTCGCGGTGCAGCTCGGTGCCATGGCGTCCTACCGCCCCTTCCGTCGCGCTGCCGCACTGTACAACCCGCGCGAGGGCAATTCCGTCGTGACGCTCGAGGAGATGAATGAGCTTCTCGCCACGCGTGGGGCGATGCTGGACCGCCTGCCGGTGCCCCTCGCCGAGGGACGCCCGCAGGCCGAGGCCATTCCGGGCCTCGTCGCGAGGGCGCGGGAGGGTGGAGCGGAGTGGCTCTACATCCCACCCGACACCTTCCTCAATGAACACCGTGCCGCGCTGACTGCCGCCGCCCTGCGCGAAGGGCTGCCGAGCTTCTCGGCCTCCGAGCGCTTCGTGGCCTTCGCCGATGCGCTGGCCGGCCTCGTCAGCCGCTACTACAGCGTCGGCGCCTTCACGGCCTTCAAGGCGGAGCAGATCCTGTTCGGCGGCGTCGCCCCCGGCGCGATTCCGGTCGAGACCCTGTCGCGCTTCTCCTACCTCGTGCGCATGGACACGGCGCGGCGGTTGCGCGCCTATCCGCCCGTGTCGCTGCTGCGCATCGCCGAGGCGGTGTGATGCTGCTGCGCACCCGCATCATCGCGCTGGTCGCGGCCATGGTCCCGGTCGTCGCCGCTTCCGTCGCCATCCCGGCCTGGCTGCTGCTGCACGAGAGCGAGGCGCGGATCGACGAGCTCACCCTCGCGCGACAGGACGTGGTGGTCGCGCAGGAGATCCAGCGCGCCGCGCGGCCGCTCGACGAGGCGGTGCGCCGCATGGCGGCCGACACCTCCCTGGCCGAGGCGCTGGCGCGACAGGACATGGCGGCGGCGCAGGTGCGTCTGAGCCATCCGGGTGATGCGCGCGTCGAGGTCATCGCCCGAGGCGGCCGCATCCTGCTCGCCGAACCGCCGGTGCCGACCGCCGAGGCCATGATCGACCCCGGCCCGGTGCTGCGCGAATACGCCGCCGGCGAGGGCGGCAACGGCATCGTCGCCGAACCCGGCGGTGCGCTGCGCCTGGTCGCTTACGCGCGCGGCCAGGGACCCTTCGTGGTCGCCGCCGCGGCGCCCTTCGCGCCGGTGCTCGCGGCAATCGGCGCGGCACTGGGCGGCCAGGCGGTGGTGGCGGATCTCGCCGGCCGGCCGCTGCTGGCGGAGGATGCGGCCGTCTGGCAGCGCATCGGGCAGGCCGGCGCTCGCGCCTCCGAAGTGCCCGTCGCCTTCAGCGAGCAGGGCCGGCAGATGCAGATCGTGCCGACGCTGCTGAGCGGCGGCAGCGGCGTGCCGATGGCGCGCCTCTTCGTCCTGCGCGACGTGTCCCATGCCGCGCGGCGGCATGATCTGGTCCTGCTGATCGCGGGGCTGGTGCTGGTCGGCGTGATCCTGACGGCGGGTATCCTGCTGTATCGGATGTTGCGCGGCGCGCTGGAGCCGCTCGACGATCTGGCATCGGTGCTGCGTGCCATCGCGGAGGGCGACCGCCTGGCCAGCGCGCCGGTCGATGGCCGGCGCGACGAGATCGGGCAGATCGCGCGCGCGCTCGACGTGCTGCGCAGCAGCGGCCTGGCGCTCGACCGGCTGGAGACGCGCGACCGCCTGGCCCGGCGACGCCATCTGGCGCTGCTGGGCGCGGAGCTGGCGCGCCTCGCCGAAGCCTTCGAGCCCGCCGAGCGCGACGCGGTAGGCGCGGTGTTGCGCCGCCTCGAACAGGGGGAGGGCGCGGGGCTCGCCGATGCCTTCCAGAGCATGGTCGAGAGCGTGCTCGATCGCCACACGCGGTTGACCGACCTGCTCACCGAACGGACGCGCGACCTCGCCTTGGTGCGCGAGGCGCTGGAACAGCGTGTGCTGCTCGACCGCGTGGTGCAGGAGCTGGAGGTGGCGCGGCGGCTGCAGCTCGAAAGCCTGCCCTCGGTGTTCCCGGCCTCGCCCGCCTACGACATGCACGCGGCGATGTGGCCGGCCAAGGAGGTCGGCGGCGATTTCTACGATGTGGTGACGCTGGGCGATGGCTCTGTCGCGCTGATGGTGGGCGATGCCTCGGGCAAGGGCGTCGCCGCGGCGATCTTCGTCGCCATGACGCGCAGCCTGCTGCGCGCGGCGGTCTCGCGCGGGGCATCGCCGGCCGAGGCGCTGGAACAGGCCAATGCGCTGCTCGTCGCCGACAATCCGACGATGATGTTCGCCACCGCCTTCGTCGCGGTGCTCGATCCGGCGACAGGGCTGCTGCGCTACGCCAATGCCGGGCACAACCCGCCCCGCGTGGTGGCGGCGTTGGGCGGGCAGCGCGCGTTGGGCGGGGCGGACGGCATCGCGCTCGGCGTGGTCGAGGAGTTCGTCTTCGAGGACCGGCAGACCGTCCTCGCGCCGGGGGAGACACTGGTGCTCTTCACCGACGGCGTCACCGAGGCCGATCGCGCGGACGGCGCGCTGTTCGGTGACGACCGCCTGTCCGATGCGCTGGCCGCCGGCGCCGGGGCGGAACCGACCGCCCTGGTCGGGCACATCGCGGCGGCGGTGACCCGCTTCGCGGAAGGCTGCCCGCAGGCCGACGACATCACGCTGCTCTGCCTCGCCTATGCCGGCGCGGCGTCACCCGAAGGAGACGCATCATGGACATCACCACCCAGGACAGCGACGGCGTCGTGCTGCATCGGCTGAAGGGGCGGCTCGACAACAACGCGACCGGCGCGGCGGAAGGGGCGATTCTCGGTAGCTTCGCCGCGCGGGCGCAGCGCGTGATCCTGGACATGCGCGACGTGGCCTACGTCTCCTCGGCCGGGCTGCGCGTGGTGCTGATGGCGGCGAAGAAGGCGAAGGTGTCCGACGGAAGGCTCGCCCTGTTCGGCCTGCCGGCGGCGGTGCAGGAGGTGTTCGACATCTCAGGCTTCTCGAAGGTGCTGGCCATCGGGGCGGAGGAGGATGACGCGCGTCGCCTCGTCGGCGCCTGATCGTGCTGCCGCGCCGGATCGAAAGCCCCTGCGGGCGCGAACCGGCCGCCATCGCGGCCGTGCTCGAGCGGATCGAAGCCGCGCTGGCCGAGGAAGGCTGCCCGCCACCTCGCTCCGCCGCCTTCATGGTGGTGGCGGAGGAGATGGTGACGAATGTCGCGCGCTACGCCTGGCCCGAGCATGCAGCGCCTGGGCTGTTCACCGTCTCGGCCGGGATCAGCCGCCGCCTGGACGGCATCGAAGTCCTGCTGGTCACCGAGGATGACGGCGTGCCCTTCGACCCGACGCTGCGCGGCGCGCCGGATACCGATGCGCCGGTGGAGGAGCGCGCCATCGGCGGGCTCGGCATCCATCTGGTGATGCGTATGACCGAGTGGCAGTGCTACCGGCGCGAGGCCGGGCGCAACCGCTTCTCGGTCATCTGGCGCTGTGCGGCGTGATCATCTGAGCTGGTCGTCGGGGCGCGACGCGCCCCGGCCCGGATCGTGGCGGTGCCACGATCCGGCGCGGGCAGCGCTTCAGCGCGCCCGCATCACGCTTTGATCGCGCGGGTCGAGCAGGAAGGCCGAGACCATCAGCCCGGGGATCTGCGCCGAAACCGAGGTGACGACCGGCGGCCGGTCCGACACATCCAACGCGGCACCCTGGCGCAGGCGCGCGATCCAGTGGCGATAGACCAGCGCGACGCGGTTGCGCGCATCGTAGCCGAGGGCGCGCTCGAAGGCCGCATCGGCCTCGTCCAGCTTGCCGCCGGCCCAATGGATCAGCCCACGCTGGATCTCGATATAGGCGGGAAAGGTCGGGATGAGCTGCTGCATCGGGACCTGGGCGGCGCGATTCAGCTCACGCTCGGCCAGGCCCAGATCGCCTTGGATCACCGCCACGAAGGATCCGTTGAGCGCGTAGAAGGTCCGCGCCGTCGGCAATGCGCCTTCGAAGGCGTCGGCGCGGGCGATCTGGTCCCGCGCGGCCGGCACGTCGCCATGCAGCAGGGCGAGCACCGAGACGAGGCTGTGCAGCGCCGACCTCTCGATATCGGTGTTCGCCCCCCAGTCGCGGTCCAGCAGGCGCTCGGCCTGAGTCCGCACGAGACCGACGTCGATGCTCGGATCCAGCAGCACGTCGCGCAGTTGCGCCAGCGTAACGCGGAACGGCGCGATCTCGGCGAAGGTGGTGACGGCGGCGTGGCGGATCAGCGCCACCGCGTCCTTGTCGCTGCGGGTGAAGGACAGGCGCTGGAGTGGCCGGCCTTCCTGAGCCACGATCGTCTCCAGGACCAGTTCATTGCCACGGTCGATCATCGTCGCCGAGACACGGATCGGTTCCAGCCCGAAAAGGTCCTGCAAGGCCGCGGTGACGTCGGTCAGCTTCAGCGGTTCGGCAAGCGCCCCGATCACCGTGCGACGGGAGGACACGCGCGGCACTGGCACCGGCACGCCGGAGGGAATGGCCGCGATGCGCGACAATTCGGTGATGAAGATCTCCTCGGCCGATTGGCGGGTGAGACCGGATTGCTGCACGGCCGGCGGCAGTCCGATGCCGACCGCCATGGTGTTCGCGCTGATCACCGCATCGCCGGCGATCAGGCCGAACACGATGGCCGAGAGTAAGCCGATGGTGGCGAGTTCCATGCGGGCCTGGCTCCTGAAGGATACGGTCCGCACCCTGCCGCACGCTGCTTAAGCCGGGATTTATGCCGGGGACGGTCCGGCGAATTTCACGCGCGCAGCGCCATCCTAGGCATTTCTCCATCTTGTTGCGGTCTGATCGCGGCCCCGTCGCATCGGCCCCGAGGAGAATGCCACTGTGTCCATCGCCCTTGACGACCCGGCGCCGACCGCGAATTCACCACGGCAAACCGGCCGGCTGTGGGCGGTCGTCACGGTGATGGCAGTCGCCGGCCTCGGCTTCGCCGCGGGCTTCGGCACGGCGCGGTTGCAGACGGCCGCGCAGCCATCCGGCGCGCTGGCGGCGTCGGCCGCGCCCGCGGCAGGCCCGCCTGATCCTATCGCAAGCCCCGATGCCGCCCCGCCAGTCGCCATGCTCCAGCCCGGCCGCGTCTCCGATTCGGAGGCGCTGCTGCGGACGGCAGCGGCGTTGCGCGACGCGCTGCGGGCAGGCGAACCCTATGCGGCGCCGCTGGACGTCATGCTCGCGCAGCCCGGCGGGGCCGAGGCACTGGCGCCGCTGCGCGAGCCATTGCTGGCGGGCGCTGCCGGCGCACCGGACCGGCCGACGCTCGCCGCGCAGCTCGACGGCATCACGCTGAGCATCCTGGCGCTGGACGACGTTGAACCGGCTGGCTGGTCCGGCCGGATGGTGCAGCGTCTAATCCTGCTGCTGCCGGGCGACAGCCGCGCCGCCCGCCAGCAGCGCCGCGACGCCGCCTTCACCGCCGCCCGTGCCGCGGCATCACGCGGTGCGCTGGATGAGGCCGTGCTTGCGCTCGCACCGCTGGACCCCGAGACCGCCGGCGCCTTCTCGAGCTGGATCGACGCCGCGCGGCAACGCCTCGCGCTCGACCAGCTCGCCGATCGCGTGGCGGTGCTGGCGCTCGACCACGCCTATCACTGAAGCAATGCGTGGCGATGACGCCGACTTGCCAGGCTGCCTCAGCGTGACGCCATCAGGCCGACGGGACGTTGGCGCGTCGATACGGAAGCTCAAGCGTGATCATCCAGCACACGGCCAGCATGACAGTAGCCCCGATCAGGCAGACCGGGAGCCCGCCCCAGCCATACAGCAGGCCGGACAGCAGCGTACCGCCGAACCGTCCCGCGGCGTTGGCGGCGTAGTAGAAGCCGACATCCTCCGCCGCCTTCTCGCTGCCGGCATAGGCGAGCACGAGATAGGAGTGGACGGAGGAGTTTACGGCGAAGAGCACGCCGAAGACGCAGAGTCCAACCGGCACGAAGAGGTCGGCCCGCGGTGCACCGGCCAGCATCATCGCCGCGAGCAGCGCGGGCACGGCAGCTAGCGCCAGCGACCATCCACGTGCCGCCGGGACCTCAGCCGAGAGCCCGTCGTCGCTGCGTCGGACCAGCGCTGGCGCACTCGCCTGGATCACGCCGTAGCCGATCGTCCAGACAGCAAGGAACCCGCCCACCATCGTGAACGTCCAGCCGGAGGCGTAGAGGAATACCGGCAACCCCACGACAAACCACACGTCGCGCGCACCGAACAGGAAGACGCGCGCGGCGGCCAGCAGGTTCACGCCGCGGCTCTTGCCAAAGAGCTCCTTCGCTGTCCGCGACGCCTTCGCCCTGCCCATCATCGGCGGCAGGGCCGTGACGACCCCGAGCAGCACCGCGAGCAGGGCGGCCGCCATGGCCCAGAGCGCGCCGCGGAAGCCCAGCGCCTCGAGCAGCAGGCCCCCCAGGAAGAAGCCCGCGCCCTTCATCGCGTTCTTGCTGCCGGTGAAGAAGGCGACCCACCTGAACAGCCGTCCGGAGGCATCGCCCGCCGTCAGCTTGATCGCGGATTTGGATGCGGTCTTGGTCAGGTCCTTTGCCACGCCGCAGACGCCCTGCGCCACGACGACCCACGCCACGGACAACGCCGCGCCCCAGTCGGGGGAGACCGCCGAGAGCAGCAGGAAGCCCAGGATCTGCGTGATCAGCCCCACAGCCAGCATGCGCGCGATGCCGAACCGCGTCGCCAGCCAGCCGCCGATCAGGTTCGCGCCGATCCCGGCCGCCTCGTAGAGCAGGAACAGGAAGGCCAGCGTGAAAGGCGAATAGCCGAGCCGGAAGAAATGCAGCAGCACCAGCATCCGCAGCGCGCCGTCGGTCAGCGTGAAGCCCCAATAGGCCAGCGTGACGATGAGGTAGTTGCGCGTCCCGTGCGATGCCGCGGCGGCGGTGCTGCTGCTCATGGCGTCAGATCCCGGCAGCCTGCATGTGGCAGGCGAGATCCACCATGCGGCAGGCGTAGCCCATCTCGTTGTCGTACCAGGCATAGACCTTCAGCAGGGTTCCATCGGTCACCATCGTGCTCGGCGCATCGACGATGCTGCTGCGCGTGTCCCGGGCATAGTCGGCCGAGACCAGGGGTCGCTCCTCATAGCCGAGGATACCGGCAAGCGGGCCATCCGCGGCGCCGCGGAACAGCGCGTTGACTTCCTCGACGCTCGTCTCGCGCCGCATCTCGAAGACGCAATCGGTGAGCGAGGCGTTCAGCACCGGCGCACGCACCGCATGGCCGTTCAGCTTGCCCTTGAGCTCCGGATAGATCAACGCGATAGCGGTGGCACTGCCCGTGGTCGTCGGCTGCAGGCTCAGCATCGCCGAACGCGCCCGCCGCAGATCCTTGTGCGGCGCGTCGGTCACCACATTGGTGTTGGTCGGATCGTGGATCGTGGTGATCTGGCCATGACGGATGCCGATCGCCTCATGCACCACCTTCACCACCGGGGCGAGGCAGTTCGTGGTGCAGGAGGCCGCGGTGACGATCGGGTATCGCCCGGGATCGTAGAGCTGCTCGTTCACGCCCACGACGACATTCAGCACGCTGTCGAACTTCACCGGGGCCGCCACGATGACGCGCTTCGCGCCACGGTCGAGATGACCCTGGAGCGTCGCGGGCGTGAGGAAGCGGCCGGTGCATTCCAGCACCAGCTCGACACCCAGATCCCCCCACGGGATGTCACCGGGGCTGGGATGCTCGCTGAAGCCCAGGCGGCGGTTGCCGATGGCAATGGCGGCATTGTCCTCGACGCTGATCGGCGTGCGCCAGCGCCCCTGGACACTGTCGAACTCGACCAGGTGCGCCGTGGCGGCGGCACCGCCCTTGACTTCGTTCATGTGCACGATGTCGAGGCGGTTTCCCTTGCGCGGGTCCTCGGCGGGACGCTCGGCAGCGCCCATCGCGGCGCGCAGGGCGAGCCGACCGATGCGGCCCATCCCGTTGATGCCGACCCTCATGCGCGTGCGCCGGCGGCGAGCGGCTGCGCCAGTTCGTCGATGCGCGCCTTCAGCGCCATACGGTCCAGCGTGCCGAATGGAAGGCTGGTGAAGATCCTGAGGCGACGATGCAGCGCCGCATAGAGCTCGTTCAGCAACGTCGCCCGCTCCGTCGCGCTGCCGGAGAATTTCGCCGGATCGGGCAGCGGCCAGGCCGCGGTGACGTGAGTGCCCTCGAAATCAGGGCAGGCCTGGAGGTTCAGCGTGTCGCAAAGGGCGATGACGAAATCCATGCGCGGCGCGCCGGGCCCTGTGAACTCATCCCAGGATTTCGAGCGCAGCCCGGCGACGTCATGGCCAAGCCCCCTGAGCTGCGCCAGCACCTCCGGCAGCGGGCCGGTCTGAAGCGGGGCCGAGCCGGCCGAGAAGGCGTGGAACTGGCCTCCCGGCATGCTGTTCAGGATCGCCTCGGCCATGATCGAGCGGGCGGAATTGTGGGTGCACAGGAACAGGACATTGAAGGTCGCCGGTTTCATCCGAGCGGTCTCCCCATGGGTTTCGAAGAGGCGATGGAGGTCGCCGCAGCGCGCCGGATCGCCGTCGCAGCAGGCATCGGCGAGAAAGGCGAGAAGGGCGCGCAAGCGATCGACCTGCGCCGCGTAAATCAGGCTGCGCCCCTGGCGGGTCGCGGCGATCAGCCCGGCCTGCTCCAGGGCGCGGAGATGGAAGGACAGCGTCGACGGCGGGACACCGAGTCGTGCCGCGACATCACCCGCGGCGAGGCCGCTCGGCCCGGCCCCCAGCAGGGCGCGCAGCAGATCAAGACGTGTCTCCTGGCCCAGGGCACCGAAGGCGAGGGCGGCTTCCAACGATTCCATAATTCGACAATACTCGAATCGTTTGGTCAGACACGAGAAGTTTCGATGACAACGGCGCCGACGATTTGTCCCGATGGGTCATGAAGACTGCGGCACGCGCACCACCGGAGCGGCATGACGGCACCGCGCGACTCCCTTGCATACGCGGCGCATACAGATAACAATCGCTCAGCGAATAGGCGTTTGTGCGACGCCAGATGAGTAAGCGCGCTCTACTTGATCGAATTGATCGAATTTTGTGCGCTTGCTCACGCCTGCTGTGTTGCTGCGGTCCCCTTCGATCGGGTGAGGAGTCCAGATGGCTTGGCGGATTGGCGTCGATTCCGGCGGAACCTTTTGCGACATATGCCTGTTCGAGGAAGAGAGCGGCGAGGTCGCCGTCTGGAAGGTGTCATCGACACCTGACGACCCTTCCCGCGGCATCGCCGCCGGCGTGCAGGAAGGCCTCGCGAATGTCGGTGCTGCGCCGGGATCGGCCGGGTATTTCGGCCATGGCACGACCGTCGGCACCAATGCGCTGATCCAGCATCGCGGGGTGCGCACCGGCCTGATCACCACGGACGGCTTCCGCGACCTGCTGGAGATCGGGCGCCAGAAGCGACCCGATCTCTACGACCTGCAGGTCGACAAGCCGCTCGTCCTGGTCTCCCGCGATCTTCGCATCGAGGTGCCGGAGCGCGTCCGCCACGACGGCAGCGTGGAGACGACGCTCGACGAGGCGACGCTGCGCGCCGCCGCGCGGCGGCTGCGGGATGCCGGGGTGAAGGCGGTGGCCATATGCTTCCTCTACGGCTTCGTGCGCCCGGAACACGAGGCCCTGGCGAGCCGCATCGTCGCCGAGGAGCTGCCCGACGCCTTCATCAGTGTCGGCCATGAGGTCGCCCCGGAATTCCGCGAGTTCGAACGGGTCTCGACCGCCGTGGTGAACGCCTATCTCGGCCCGGTCATGCAGGGCTACATCCGCCGCCTGGCGGGACGGCTGGCGGATCTCGGCATCGCCACGCCGCCCCATCTGACGCAGTCGAATGGCGGCGTGATCGGCTTCGACCAGGCCGCGCGCCTGCCTGTCCGCACCGTACTCTCCGGCCCCTCGACCGGCGTCGTCGCGGCGCAGGAACTCGGGCGCATGGTGGGGATCGGCGACCTCATCACCTTCGACATGGGTGGCACCAGCACCGATGTCGCGCTGCTGAAGGACGGCCAGTGCCGCCTGACCGGCGAGGCCATCGTCCATGGCTATCCGATCAAGGCACCGATGCTCGACATCCACACGGTCGGCGCCGGCGGCGGATCCATCGCCCATGTCGATTCCGGCGGCCTGCTGAAGGTCGGCCCGCGCAGCTGCGGCGCCTTCCCGGGCCCCGTCTGCTATGACCAGGGCAACACCGAGCCGGCGACCACCGACGCCAACGTCGTGCTGCAGACGCTGAACCCGACGCACCTGCTCGGCGGCCGCATGGCGGTCCGGCAGGACCTGGCGAAGGAGGCGATCGGACGGCTGGCCGAGACACTCGGCCTCGGCCTGATGGAGACGGCGCAGGGCATCCTGTCCGTCGTGACGGCAAACATGGCGCGCGCCATCCGGGTGATCTCGGTCCAGCGCGGCCACGATCCGCGCGACTACACGCTGGTCGCCTTCGGCGGCGCCGGACCGCTGCATGCGGCGCGCCTGGCACGGGAACTCGAGATCCGCCGCATCCTGGTGCCGCGCAACCCGGGCATCCTGTGCGCCATGGGTCTGCTGCTGACCGACCTGCGCGCGGATTTCGCCGCCACCCGCCTCACCGTGCTGGATGATGCGGCGGCCCCGACGGTGGAGGACGCCTTCGCCGAGCTCGCCCAGCGCGCCGAGCAATGGTTCACGGAGGAGCATATCCCCGAGGATCGCCGCGCCACGTTGCGCACTGTGGACATGCGCTATGCCGGGCAGAACTACGAGTTGCCGGTCGAACTGCCGCCAGGCCCGGTCACTGCGGCGAGCCTCCAGGCGCTGGCCGACGGCTTC
Source organism: Roseomonas alba (assembly GCF_019430885.1). Taxonomy (GTDB): domain Bacteria; phylum Pseudomonadota; class Alphaproteobacteria; order Acetobacterales; family Acetobacteraceae; genus Neoroseomonas; species Neoroseomonas alba. The sequence continues at coordinate 339,095 of NZ_JAHYBZ010000003.1, forward strand.
GCCGAGGCGCATCGCCGGCAATACGGCTTCGTCGATGCCGAAGGCACGGTGCAGCTCGTCACCTTCCGGCTCGAAGCGACGGGCCTCGTCGCGAAGGCCAACTTCGTACCGCAGCCCGATGCGGGACCGGATGCGGCCCCGGCCCTGATCGGTCATCGCGATGTGTGGATGCCCGAGGCGGGCGGCTGGGTCTCCTGCCCCCTCTACGACCGTGCCGCGCTGCGCGCCGGAAACCGCATCGCCGGCCCGGCGATCATCGAGCAGATGGACGCGACCACCGTCCTGCTGCCCGGCATGACCGCCCTGGTCGAGCCCTATCTCAACCTCATCCTGGAGTTCCCGGCATGAGCACAGCGCTGAAGCTCGACCACGTCGCGGTGGATCCGATTACGGTCGAGGTCATCGGTTCCGCCCTGTCCTCCATCACCGAGGAGATGGGCGAGGCGCTGGTGCGCGCCAGCCATTCGACGAACATCAAGGAAAGGCGGGACTGCTCGACCGCGCTGTTCGACCCCTCGGGCGCGACGCTCTGCCAGGCCGAGCACATCCCGATGCATCTCGGCAGCTTCATCGACATGCTGCCGCACATCCTCAAGCGCCATCCGGTCGACCAGATCCGCCCCGGCGACGTCTTCATCGGCAACGATGCCTATGAGGGCGGCGGCACCCATCTGCCGGATTTCGTCCTGGCCGAACCGATATTCGATGGCGGGCAGATCGTCGCCTGGGCGGTGAATACGGCCCATCACGCCGATTTCGCCGATCGCGGCCATGCCCACATCTTCCAGGAAGGCCTGCGCATCCCGCCAATCCGGCTCTATCGCGCCGGAGAATTGCAGCAGGATGTGCAGGAGCTGATCCTGCTGAACTGCCAGGTCCCGCGCGAGCGCCTGTCCGACCTGCGCGCGCAGATGGCGGCCAACCGGCTCGGGGTGCTGCGCATGCAGGCGCTCTGCGCCAAATACGGCCGCGACGTGGTCCTCGCCGCCGGCGATGCCTTGCAGGACTACGCCGAGCGCAAGATGCGCGCCGGCATCAACGCGATCCCCGACGGCACCTATCGCTTCAATGACGTGTACGAGAACCCGGAGATCGACAACGAGCTCGCCTTCTCCTGCGAGATCACCGTCGCCGGCGACACCATGCATCTGCACTTCGATGCGCCGCCGCAGGTCCGCGCCGGGCTCAACATGACGCATACGGCGCTGCTGGCGACCGTCTACTACGCGGTGAAATGCCTGGTGGACCCAACCGTGCTGCCCAATGCGGGGCTGGCGCGCCCCCTGACCGTGACGGCCACCGAGGGCACCGTCGTCAATTGCAGCTACCCCGCGGCGGTCAATGGCCGCTGCAGCACCTGCCAGCGCGTGGTGGACCTCGTCTTCGGCGCCCTCGCCCCGGCGGTGCCGGATCGCGTCATCGCCGCGACGAACGGTGCCAACACGGTGGCGCATTTCGCCGGCACCAATCCGGACGGCTCGTCCTGGATCTACCTCGAGACCATCGGCGGCGGCTCCGGCGCTCGTGCGACCAAGGACGGGCTCGACGGCGTTCAGGTGCACATGACCAACACCTCGAACCTGCCAGTCGAGGCACTGGAGAACGAGTATCCGCTGACCCTGATGCGGTACGAGCTGGTGGACGGCTCGGGCGGTGCCGGCGCCCATCGCGGCGGCATGGGGCTGCGCCGCGTCTACCGCGCCGAGGCTCCGTGCCGCCTGCGCCTCGACGGCTCGCGCATGCGGACCTCGCCCTGGGGGCTGGCCGGCGGCCTCGACGGTGCGCGCGCCGTCATCGAGGCCGGCGACCTGCCCTATGACCATGGTCTCGTGCTGATGAAGGCGGGCGATGTGCTGTCCATCGTCACCGCCGGGGGCGGCGGCTATGGCTCGCCTGAGCGGCGCGATCCGGCACTGGTCGCGCGCGACATCGCCGAGGGCCGGCTGACCCGCGATGCGGCGCGGCTGATCTATCCGCAAGCGGCGCTGGACGGCTGACCCGCGATGTGGGTGCTGCGGCGGATCGGCGTCGCCCTGGTCCTGGTCTGGATCGTGGCCAGCGTGGTCTTCCTCGCGATCCGCCTGGTGCCCGGCGATCCGGCCGAGATCATGCTGAGCCAGGGCGGCGTCTCGCCCGATGCCGCGGTGGTCGCCGAGCTGCGCGACCAGCTCGGCCTCGACCGGTCGATCTGGGACCAGTACCGGGCCAACTTCCAGGGGCTGCTCTCCGGCGATCTCGGCGTCTCCCTCACCGATCAGGCCTCAGTTTCCGGCCAGGTCTTCGCCCGTCTGCCGCGAACGCTGGAACTGATCGCCGTCGCGGCGCTGGTCTCCGTGCTGACCGGCATTCCGCTCGGCCTGCTTGCGGCGCTGCGCCGCGGCGGCTGGTTCGACCGCCTCGCCATGGGTCTCGCGGGGCTGTCACTGTCGGTCCCGGTCTTCGTCGTCGGCACGCTGCTGGTGCTGGTCTTCGCGCAATGGCTGGCCCTGCTGCCGGCGGGCGGGTTCACGCCCTTCCGGACCGATCCGACGCGGCACGTGGCTCAGGTGCTGATGCCGGCGATCACCATCGCCTCCAGCCTCGCGCCGGTGCTGTTCGGCATGACCCGTGCGGCGGTGATCGACGTGATCACCCGCGACCATGTCCGCACCGCCCGGGCCAAGGGCGTCGCCCCAGCGGGCGTCGTGCTGCGTCATGTGCTGCGCAACGCGCTGATCCCGGTCGTCACGGTGCTCGCCCTGCATCTGGGCACGCTGCTCGGCGGCACCGTGCTGGTCGAATACGTCTTCAACTATCCGGGCCTGTCGGGGCTGCTCGTCGATGCGGTGAATGCGCGCGACTATCCGATGGTGCAGGGCGTGGTCCTGGTGATCTCGGTGCTTTTCGTGGCGCTGAACCTGACGATGGACCTGGTCTATGGCGTCCTCGACCCGCGGGTGCGGCGGGCATGAGGCGCATCAATCCCATTCCGCTCGCCGCCGTCGGGATCATCGCGCTGCTGGCGCTGCTCGTGCCCTATCTCGGCCTGCCCGATCCGGTGCGGATCGACGTCCCCAACCGGCTGGCCGGGCCGTCCTGGCAACACCTGCTCGGGCAGGACGAGGTCGGGCGCGACATCCTTTCCCGGCTGCTGTGGGGCGCGCGGTCCTCGCTGACCGTCGCATTGCTGTCCGCGACCATCGCCTGCGTGATTGGCACCGCCCTCGGCGTGATGGGCGGGTTCCTCGGTGGCGTGGTGGACCTGCTCACCATCCGGGCCGCCGACATCGTGCTCTGCTTCCCGCCGCTGCTGCTGGCCCTGCTGGTGGTGACGCTGCTGGGACCGGGGGCGGCGACGCTCATTCCTGTGCTCGCCCTCGTCTATCTGCCGGGCTTCGTCCGCGTCGCCTATGCCGGGGTGCTCAGCGTCCGCCACCAGGAATATGTCGAGGCGCAGCGCGCGCTCGGTGTCGGCAAGCTGCGCATCATGCTGCGCACCGTGCTGCCGAACATCGGCGGGCCGGTGCTGGTGCAGTTCTCGCTCGCCATGGCCTCCGCCGTGGTGCTGGAATCCGGGCTGAGCTTCCTCGGCCTCGGCGTGGTGCCGCCTTCGCCGTCCTGGGGATTGATGATCGGCGCGGCGCGGTCGACCATGGCGCAGACGCCGCTGCCGCTGCTCTGGCCGTGCCTCGCGCTCACCCTGACCGTGCTGTCGATGAACGCGCTCTGCGACGCGGTGCGCGCGGCAGTCGATCCGCATGGCGTGCCGCCGCGGCAGCGCCGCTGGCTGCTGCCGGCGCTGCTGCCCGGCCTGCCCTTCCGCGCCGGGGCGTCGCTCGCGGTGCGTGACCTGACGGTCGCCATCGATACGCCCGCGGGCGCCGTGCGGCCGGTTCGGTCGGTCTCCTGGTCCGTGGCGCCCGGGGAGACGCTCGCCATCGTCGGCGAAAGCGGCTCGGGCAAGTCGCTCACCGGCCTCGCGGTGCTCGGCCTGCTGCCGCTCGTCGCGCGACCGGAGGAAGGGGCGGTGCTGTTCGGCGAGCGCGAATTGCTGCGGATGGACGAAGCGGCATTGCGGCGCCTGCGCGGGGCCGAGTTGGCGATGATCTTCCAGGACCCGATGTCGAGCCTGAACCCGGTGCATCGCATCGGCACGCAGATCGTCGAGGCGATCCGCGCCCACCGCCCGCTGTCGCGCCGCAGCGCCTGGCAGGAAGCAGTGGCGCTTCTCGCCAGGGTCGGCATCCCGGACGCCGCGCGCCGCGCCCGCAGCTTCCCGCACGAATTGTCGGGCGGCATGCGCCAGCGCGCCATGATCGCGATGGCCATCGCCAATCGCCCGACGCTGCTGATCGCCGATGAACCGACCACCGCGCTGGACGTCACCATCCAGGCCCAGGTCCTTGAATTGCTGGCGGAGCTGAAGGCCGAGAACGGCATGGGCCTGGTCTTCATCACCCACGCCCTGCCGGTGGTGGCCGAAATCGCCGACCGTGTCGTGGTGATGTATGCCGGCGAAGTGGTCGAGCACGGGCCGGTCGCCGAGATCTTCACCCGGCCGCTGCATCCCTATACCGCCGCCCTGCTGCGCAGCGCACCGCCCGAAGATGGCTCCCTGCCTCAGGCCATCCCGGGCACGGTGCCATTGCCGCAGCACCTGCCGGCGGGCTGTGCCTTCGCGCCCCGCTGCGTCTCCCGGCGCGACGCCTGCGAGGCGGCACCGCCGCCGCTGGAACAGGCTGCCCCCGGCCACGACACGCGCTGCATCCGCTGGCGCGAATGGCAGCGTCTCCCCGTGACCCAGGGGGCCGAGGCATGACCGCACTGATCGAGGCGACGAACCTGTCCAAGCAGTTCGGCGGCCGCGGCCTGTTCGGCCTCGGCGGCAAGCCGGTGCGCGCGCTCTGCGAGGTCTCGCTGTCCGTCGCGCGCGGCGAGGCAGTCGGCCTGGTCGGCGAAAGCGGCTCGGGCAAGAGCACGATGGGCCGCGTCCTGCTCGGCCTCACCCCGGCCAGCGGCGGCAGCGTGCGCCTCGACGGCACCGTGATCGCCAATCTGAAAGGCGAAGCGGCACGTGGCCTTCGCCGCCGGATGCAACTTGTCTTCCAGGATCCCTATTCGAGCCTCGATCCACGCCGCCGCGTCAGCGCCCAGATCGCCGACGGGCTACTGGCGCATGGCCTCGCCACGCGGGCCGAGATTCCCGGACGCGTCGCGACCCTGCTCGATCAGGTCGGCCTGCCCAAGGCCCACGCTGACCGCTATCCGCACGAATTCTCCGGCGGCCAGCGACAGCGCATCGGCATCGCCCGGGCGTTGGCCGTAGGCCCGGACTTCCTCGTCGCCGACGAGCCGGTCTCGGCTCTTGACGTGTCGGTCCAAGCGCAGGTGCTCGCGCTGCTGGCCGATCTGCGGGCACGGCTGGGGCTGGCGATGCTGTTCATCAGCCATGACCTGCCGGTGGTGCGCAGCCTGTGCGACCGGGTCGTCGTCCTCTACCTCGGGCGCGTCATGGAGGAAGGCCCCGCCGCCGCGGTGTTCGAGCGGCCGCGCCATCCCTATACCCGCGCGCTGCTCTCGGCGGCGCCGAACATCGATCCGCTGCGCCGCCGCCGGCGCATCCTGCTGCGCGGCGATCCGCCGAGCCCCGCCAATCCGCCGAGCGGCTGCGTCTTCCGCACGCGCTGCGCCTGGGCCGTGGCGGCCTGCGCTGACGCGGTGCCGGCGCTGGATGTCGCGGGGCCGGGCCACCGCGTGGCCTGCATCCGCGTCGACGATCCTGAACTCGCTCCTGACACCCAGCCCGACGGACATCAGTGATGCTCGCAAACCTGCAGGACGCCGACTACGACGAGACGCTGCCGACACGGGCCGAGGTGGTGGTGATCGGCGGCGGCATCGCCGGCGTCAGCACGGCCCTCGCGCTGGTGGCAAAGGGCGTCAGCGTCGCGGTTTGCGAGAAGGGCCGCATCGGCGCCGAGCAGTCCAGCCGGAACTGGGGCTGGTGCCGCGTGATGGGGCGTCACCCGGACGAGATTCCGCTCGGGCTGGAGAGCCTCAGGCTGTGGCGCGCCATGGAAGCCACGGTGCAGGCGGATATCGGCTTCCGCCAGCCCGGCACAGTCTGGGCCTTCGATACCGAGGCCGAGCTGGCCGAGGCCGCGCATTGGCTCGAACATGCCCGCGCCTGGCAGATCGACACCCGGCTGCTCGACACGGCCGGCACCGCGGCGGTGATCACGGGTTCCGTCCGCCGCTTCGCCGGGGCCCTGCACACGCCGAGCGACGGCGTCGCCGAGCCCGAGAAGGCCGTGCCCGCCATGGCGCGCGCCGCGCGGCGCGGCGGCGCCACGATCCATGGGCGTTGTGCAGTGCGCGGCCTCGAGCTGCGCGCCGGTCGCGCCGCCGGCGTCGTCACCGAACGCGGCAGCATCGCATGCGACGCCGTGGTGCTCGCCGGCGGCGCCTGGTCGCGCCTCTTCTGCGGCAATCTCGGCATCGACCTGCCGCAGCTCAAGATGCTGAGCTCGGTGCTGCGCACCGCGCCGGTCGCCGCCCCGCCCGACTGCGCGGTCGGCGCCAGCAACTTCTCCTTCCGCCGGCGCCAGGATGGAGGGTTCACCGTCTCCCGCCGCAACGCCAGCATCGCGGAGATCGTCCCCGACAGCTTCCGGCTCTTCGCCGATTTCCTGCCGACGATGCGCCAGTCCTTCCGCGAGATGCGCCTGCGCATCGGTCGCCGCTTCGTCGAGGAATGGCGCGCGAAACGCCGCTGGCAGCTCGATGAGACGACGCCCTTCGAGGAGGTGCGCGTCCTTGACCCCGCACCGACGCAGTCGCTGCTGCGGGAGGGGCTGGAAAATCTGTCCCAGGCTATGCCCGCCTTCCGCGGTGTCGAAGTTCGCGAACGCTGGGCAGGGCTGATCGACGTCACGCCCGATACGGTGCCGGTGATCTCCTCCGTCGCCACGATCCCGGGCTTTCACATCGCAACGGGATTCTCCGGCCATGGCTTCGGCATCGGTCCCGGCGCGGGCCGGCTGATGGCTGATCTCGTCACCGGAGATCGCCCGATCGTCGACCCGACCCCCTTCGCCCTGGGCCGCTTCGCCCGCTCCCGCCCCCATACCGGATCAATGGAGATACGCGCATGACCCTGACACGTCGCTCCTTCATGGCCGGCGCCGCCGGCGCGCCGCTGATCACCGCGATCGGACCGCGCGCGGCGCAGGCCCAGACTTCGGTGCTGCGGTATGGGCTGCAGCTCTATCCGCCGACCTTCAACCCCTGGCAGCATGCCGGCACCGCCGCGGCCACAGTCAACATCTGCCATCGCCGCGGCCTGCTGTCCTACTCTGCGGATGGGCAGCTTCGCGGCGAGCTCGCGGAAGCCTGGGAATCCGATGACACCGGCTGGCGGTTCCGGTTACGCGACGCCTGGTTCCACAACGGCGAGAAGCTGACCTCCGCCGACGTCAGATACACGATCGAACAGATCGCGGGCGAACGCTCGACCGCCTATCTGCGTGCCAACCTGCAACAGATCGCCGCCATCGAGACGCCGGACGACAAGACGGTCCGGCTGGTGACGCGGCAGCCCATCGCGACCCTGCCCAATTGGCTCGCCCTGCCGCAGGCGCCGATCGTCTGCCGCGGCACCGGCGCCGGCGCGGACGCGGTCGGCTGCGGCCCCTTCCGCATCGAGGAGAATGAGCGCGGCGTGGCGGTCCGCCTGGTCCCTGCCGCCCGCTACTATCGGCCGGGACTGCCCAAGGTGCAGCGGCTCAACATGACCGTCTATGCCGACGAGAATGCGCGCGTCGCTGCGTTGCAGACCGGCGATGTGGATCTCATCGAATACGTGCCCTGGCAGTCGATCGACTCCCTCGCGGCCAATCCCGCGGTGAAGCTCGACAGCACCTTCGGCCCCTTCATGCACATCATCTTCAACGGGCGGGCCGGCAGCCCCTTCGCCGATCCGCGCGTGCGCCGCGCCGTGGCTTTCGCGATCCAGCGCGACGATGTCCGCAAGGCGGCCTTCTTCGGCCATGCCAGCGTGGTGGGCGGCCTGCCGCTGCCCGAAAGCAGCCCCTTCTACAATGCGGAGATGGCGAATGGCTGGACCTACGATCCGGCGCGCGCAAAGCAGCTCCTCGCGGAAGCCGGGCATGCGAACGGCTTCTCCTGCAACCTGCTGTCCAACGTCACCAACGGCATGCACAAATCGACCGCCGAGGTGGTCCAGCAGAACCTCGCCGCCATCGGCATCGACGCGCAGCTCGCCTTGCCGGACTGGGCCGGCTTCGTGACACGGGCGACCCGCGGGCAATACGACATCGCCGTCAACGGCACGACGAGCGACAGCCAGGACGTGGACGGTTTCGCCTCGGTGATGGACGGCTCCCTGTCGCCAGCTTCGGGACGCAGTGCCAACATGAACATCCCCGAACTGACCCGGCTCTTCGCCGAGGGCCGGGCCGAGTTCGACACGGCGAAGCGCAAGGCGATCTACGACCAGGTGCAGCGCATCCTGATCGAGCAGGTGCCGGTCTGCTTCCTGGTGAAGCGCACCCAGGCCTATGCGATGCGCCAGAACGTGCAGGGCTTCCACAATCTTCCGGAGCAGCTGACCTTCTATTCAGGCGTGACCCTGGAAGAGGTGCAGGTCGCCTGATGGATGGTCGGGGCACGCGACGCAACACGTGCCCCGACCGCCGGGCGACGTATGACGGCGCCCGGTCTGCTACAGGATCGCCAGATGGATCGAGGCAGAACGGGAAATGGTGGATATCGGGGAAGCGCCGACGCTGGAGGCCGCCGTGGAAGCGGACACCGCCAAGCTGCCGGCGAGCCAGCGAGCCTACGTCTATATCCGTGACAGGATCCTCAACGGGGAGCTCGCCAGCGATACCTTCGTCGAGGAGGAACACATCTCGACCCTGATCGGCGTCTCCCGCACGCCGGTGCGCGAGGCGTTCAGCCGCCTGCAGGCCGAGCATCTGATCGACCTGGTGCCGCGGCGCGGCGCCAGGGTGCGCGGCGTGACGTTGCGCGAGATGTTCGAGTTCTACGAGGCGCGCCGCATCATCGAGGGGCACGTCGCGGGCAGCCTGTGTCGCGCGAAGGCCGGAGCGCCGCCGGCGATGCGGAGCGTGCTCGCGGAGATGCGCCGGGAGTTGCCGACGCCGGGGCCCCGCTACATGGTGCTCGATGCCGCCCTGCATCAGGCGCTCGTGGCGGCGTCGAGCAACGAGGTGCTGATGGAGATGTATGCAGGACTCTCGACCCGGCAGAGGCGGGTCGCGCTGATCTCGCTGAAGATCCAGCCGCGGCGGCCCGCCCTGATCCATGAACAGCACGAGGCCCTGGTCGATGCCCTGGAACGACATGACGAAGAGGCCGCCCATACGGTCCTGGAGGCCCATCTGCGGCCCATCCGGGACGTGGTCTCCTACTATCGCGGCGGCCCGGCCGATGCGCCATGAGGCCTGCCCCACGCTGGCGCAGGCCGAAGCGTGCGCGGCGATCGCCCGCCGGGAACGTGGCCTGAAGATCCCGGCACGCCGCGCCGCGACAACGATGCAAGGGGACCGCGGCGCATGAGCGGACACATCGCCCTGCTCCAGCCCATCGCGGCGGAGCTCGAACCCATCATCGCCGAGGTGCTGCCCCCGGGCTTCACGGTCACGGCCGTCACGGGCCGCAGCGTCGAGGATCTCAAGGCCGCGGTGCGCGACGCCGACTACGCGGTGTGGTGGGACGTGCCCGTAACGGCGGAAATCCTGGCCGCCGGGCCTCGGCTGAAGCTGCTGCACAAATGGGGCGTCGGCATCGACAATATCGACCTCGAGGCCTGCCGCGCCCGCGGCATCCAGGTGGCGCGCACAACCGGCAGCAATGCCGGCCCGGTGGCGGAATTCACCATCGGCGTGATGATCGCCCTCGCCCGGCGCATCGTGCAGGCGCACATCTCGACCGCTGCCGGCGGCTGGGAGAAGAACGAGGTCTGGAAGCGCAGCATCATGGTGTCCGGCAAGACGGTCGGCATCGTCGGGCTGGGCAGCATCGGGAAGGGCGTGGCGCAGCGCCTGGCCGGCTTCGAGGGCCACATCCTGTATCACAACCGCCATCGCCTGCCGCCCGCCGAGGAGCAGGCGCTCGGCGTCGCATACCGAAGCCTGGACGCACTGCTGGCGGAGAGCGACATCGTCACGCTGCATTGCCCGCTCTCGCCGGAGACAAGGGGCATGATCGACGCCCGCGCCTTCGGGCTCATGAAGCGCGGGGCGCTGCTCGTGAATGTCGCGCGCGGTGGCGTCGTGGTGGAGGCCGATCTGATCGAGGCACTGCGGAACGGCACGCTGGCGGGTGCCGCGGTGGACGTGTTCGACGCCGAGCCGCCACCCCCGGACCACCCCCTGCTGCACATGGACAATGTGATCGTGACGCCGCATTCCGCCTCCACCGCCTTCGAGAACTCCCGGAAAGGCATCCAGCACTGGCTGGGCAACATCGCGCGGGTGGCACGCGGCGAGCAGATCCCCGAGCAGGACCGCGTCGCCTAGGACCGATCGCGTGCGGATGGCATCATCCGCACGCGCTATGATGCGCGTGAACGCCGCATGTTCCGGGCTGCGCCCGGGCGCATGACGGCGTTCGGCCGGCAGACTTGCGGCTCCCGGCCGACACAAGGGGGGCAATGCCGCTTGGCGGCCGTCCCCCGCGACAACCGCGCCATCCGCGGCTAACCTCCCGCCAAACACAAGATCGGGAGAGAAAGTCCATGACCCATCGCCGGGCCTTGCTGGCCGCTGCCGGCGGCTTGATCGCTGCGCCGCGCATTGCGCGTGCGACCTGGGAGCCATCGCGACCCATCCAGCTCATCGTCGGCTTCGCCCCGGGCGGTGGGGCTGACCTCGCGGCGCGCGCCATCGCGGACTCTGCCTCGCGCTTCTTTCCCACGCCCATCGTCGTCCTCAACCGGCCCGGCGCCGGCGGAGCGATCGCTGCGCAGCAGGTGGCGGGCCTGCCGCCGGACGGGCTGAACCTGATCGTCAATGGCGGCAGCGAGAGCACCTCGCTTCCCGCCTTCCGCGAACTGCCCTACGACCCCAAGACATCCTTCCGCGCCATCATCCGTCTGACGCGGCAGCCGCTGCTGATCGTGGCGAAGAAGGGTGGGCGCTTCGGCGACCTGCCAGCGATGATCGACGCCGCGAAGCGCGCACCGGGCACCATCCCGCATGCTTCCTCCGGCATCGGGTCGATCTATCACGCGGTCTTCGTGCTGCTGTCGCAATCCGCCGGCATCGAGCTGCTGCATGTGCCCTTCACCGGGGGCGCGCCGTCGCTCCAGGCGCTCATGTCGGGCACGGTGGAACTCGCCGTGCTGGCGCCGGAGGAGATGGCGGGCCTCGCCCAGGCCGGCGAGGTGAAGGCGCTTGCCGTCGCCTCCGCCGAACGCATCCCGACCCACCCGGACGCGCCGACGCTGCGTGAACTCGGCTACGACGTGGTGGTCGAGAACATGAAGGGCCTCAGCACCCCCGCTGGCCTGCCCGACGACGTCGCGGCCTCCCTGCACGACCGCTTCCGGCAGGGCATGCAGGGCAATGCCTGGAAGACCTTCCTCGACCGCACTGGGGCGATGGACGGTTATCTGGACGGGCCTGGCTTCCAGGCGGCGATGGATTCCGTGCTCGACGCGCTGCGCGCCAACGTCCGGCCTGCGCCGAGATAAGCCGCGAGCCTTCCTGAGGTCGTCCGCAGTCGCCGTCGGAGGGGCTCTGCCCTTCCAAACCACCCGATCATCGGGGTCTCATTGACGTTGCCTGGCAACATCAATGGGTACCCCTGGATGCTGGGCATCCTGGACCGCAATCCTCTGGCACCGAGCGCAACAGGATGAAGGCGTCCGCCAAGCGCCCTCCGTGCGCGGGAGCGCGTCGCGGCGTTGATCCTGCCAATGGCGCGAGACGCCAGGTTGCGGTTTACAGAGGCCCTTCGGCCTTTGGTGGAGAGAGTCCGAGAGGGGCAAGGCCCCTCTCGGGTCCACAGCACAAGCAAAGGGCTATCAGGCGACGCTTTGGGACGCCCGGCACAGACCCCTGACACAAGAAGGGTGCCAATGCCGCCCGGCGCGCCTATTGTGCGGCGCACAAACCGACGGGAGCCGCCTGTGTCCGAATCCAGACCGCCCCGGACGCGCGTCGCGCGCCGGGCTTCCGTGCGTGAACCCCTGCTGATCGACCTCGCCCTGCAAGGAGGCGGCAGCCACGGCGCCTTCACCTGGGGCGTGCTCGATCGCCTGCTCGAGGAAGATGGCTTCACCATCGAGGCCGCCTCCGGCACCTCCGCCGGCGCGATGAACGCCGCTGTCATGGCCTATGGCCACATGCAGGGCGGCGCCGTGGGCGCCAAGGAGGCACTGGCCACCTTCTGGCAGCGCGTCTCGAAGGCCGCGGCCTTCAGCCCGCTGCGGCGCGGGCCGCTCGATGTGCTGCTCGGCCGCTGGTCGCTCGACAATTCTCCCGCCTATGTCGCGATGGATCTCGCGACGCGGGTCTTCTCGCCCTACGACCTCGATTTCGGCATGCCCAACCCACTCGCCGCCGTGCTTGCCGAGACGGTGGATTTCGAGGCGCTGTCCGCCGCTCCCATCAAGCTGTTCATCACCGCGACGAACGTCCACACCGGCCGGCCGCGCGTGTTCCGCAATGCGGACCTGTCGCCCGCGGCGCTGCTCGCCTCGGCCTGCCTGCCCTTCATGTTCCAGGCGGTCGAGATCGACGGCCAGGCCTATTGGGATGGCGGCTATTCGGGCAATCCGACGATGACGCCGCTGATCAACGAATGCGTGTCAGACGACACCATCATCATCGGCATCAATCCGGTGGAACGGCCCGGCATTCCGAAATCCGCGCGCGACATCCTCAACCGGCTGAACGAAGTCGCCTTCAACGCCGTCCTGCTCAAGGAACTGCAGATGATGGCGCTGCTGCGCGAGGTCGCCGACCCCGGCAACGAGAAGACCGCGCACTGGGCCAAGATGCGCGTGCATCTGGTGAAGTCCGACCTGCTGCTGACGCTCGGCGCGTCGTCGAAACTGAACGCGGAATGGGAGTTCCTGACCATGCTGCGCGACGAGGGACGCCGGGCGGCGGAAGCCTTCCTGGAGGAGAACGGCGCGGCGCTCGGCACGCGTTCGACCCTGCCCATCGAATACCTGCTGAAGACGGATTGAGACCATGGGCCTGATCGGAATCCTGGCGGGCCTTGCGCTCCTCGTCTGGTTCGCCTTTCGTGGCTGGTCGGTGCTGCTGCTGGCGCCCATCGCCGCGATCGTCGCGGCGGCCTTCGCCGGACAGCCGCTGCTCGCCCACTGGACGCAGACCTTCATGGGCAGCGCGGCGCATTTCGTCGCGCAGTTCTTCCCGCTTTTCCTGCTCGGCGCGCTGTTCGGCAAGCTGATGGAAGACAGCGGCGCGGTGGGCTCCATCGCGCGCTGGATGACCGTCACGCTCGGCCCGCAGCGCGCGATGCTGTCGGTGGTTCTGGCCGGCGCCGCCGTGACCTATGGCGGCGTGTCGCTCTTCGTCGCGATCTTCGTGCTGGTGCCCATGGCGATGGCCCTGTTCCGCGAGGCTGGCATCCCGCGCCGGCTGATGCCGGCGGCGATCGGCCTGGGCACCATGACCTTCACCATGTCGGCCATGCCGGGCACGCCGGCGATCCAGAACGCCATTCCCATGCCGGTTTTCGGCACCACGGCCTTCGCCGCGCCCGGCCTCGGCCTGATCGCGACCGCCATCATGTTCGGCTTCGGCATGTGGTGGCTGCGCCGGCAGGAATCCCACGCCCGCGCGACCGGCGAGGGTTTCGGCGACGAGACCCCCCCCGATGTGGACGCGGCCGCCGACGACCCGCTGGTCCGCGAGCGCGCCACCACCGCCGCCGCCTTCGACCCGGCCGAGGTGCATCACAGCCAGCACGCCCCGACCGAGCCGCCGGTCTTCATCGCCGCCCTGCCGCTGGTCGTGGTGGTGGTGGTGAACCTGGTGATGTCGATGCTGGTGCTGCCCAACATCGACGCCTCCTTCCTGGCCGAGCCGCGTTGGGGCGGCACGTCCCTGTCCGCCGTCGCCGGCGTGTGGTCGGTGGCGGTCGCGCTGCTCGCCGCGATCATCGTGTTACTCGCGACCTCCTTCACACGGCTGCCGGACCTGCGCGCGACGATGGATGCCGGTGCCAACGCCTCCGTGCTGCCGATCTTCTCCGTCGCCAGCCTGGTCGGCTTCGGCGCCGTGGTCGCCGCCTTGCCGGCCTTCGAAGCCGTGCGCGACTGGGTTCTCGGCATCGGCGGCGGGCCACTGGTCTCGCTCGCGGCGGCAACCAATATCCTCGCGGCACTGACCGGCTCAGCCTCGGGCGGGCTGACCATCGCTCTGGACGCGCTCGGGCCGCGCTTCATGGAAATCGCTGCGGCCACGGGCCTCGATCCGGGGCTGATGCACCGCGTCGCGGTGATCGGCGCGGGCGCGCTGGACAGCCTGCCGCACAATGGCGCGGTGGTGACGCTGCTCGCCGTGTGCGGGACCACGCACAAGACGTCCTATTTCGACCTGGTCATGGCCTGCGTGGTCAGCGCGTTGCTCGGGCTGGTCGCAGTGATCGTGATCGGGAGCGCGGTGGGGTCGTTCTGACGCCGGGGCGTCCTCTTCGTGTGCCACGGGCGGCTATCGGAGGGGCGCCGCCCCTCCGAACCGCCCCGCCAGGTGGCTGGGCCACCTGGACCGCAGGCTATTGGCGCCGGACAAGCCGGGAAGCCCTCATCCCCCCTCCAGCGCGTTTCATGCGCGAAGGCAGGTTTCGGCGCCCATTCTGCCCACGGCGCCCATTGCCAAATGGAGGTCTGCAAAGGCCTTTCGGCCTTTTCCGGGTCCAGGGCAAAGCCCTGACGGGGTGGCTTGGAGGGGCAAGGCCCCTCCAACCCTCCGCTGCCAATCGAGAGATCGATCAGCCCAGCAAGCGTCCGATCACCCGCGCTGTGTAATCCACCACCGGAATCACACGCCCATAGTTGATCCGTGTCGGCCCGATCACCCCGATTGCGCCGACGATCTTTTCCTGCCCGTTGCGGAAGGGTGCGACGACCATCGAGAGCCCGGCGCTGTCGAACAGGCCGCTCTCGGCACCAATGAAGATCTGCACGCCCTCGCCGCGCTGGGCGAGGTCGAGCAGCCGCAGCATCGTCTCCTGCTGCTCAAGCCGTTCGAAGAGCCGCTTGATCTCCGACACCCGGGCGGCCTGGTCGATGGTCTCCAGCAGCCTGGCCTGGCCGCGGATAATCAGCGACCCTCCCTGCCCCCCGGTCCAGGTGCCGAGTCCAGCTTCGATCACCTGCTGGGTCAGCGCATCGAGGGCAGTGCGGTTGGCAGCGACCTCGCCGGCGATGACGCCGCGGGCCTCTTCCAGCGTACGGCCGGCGAGGCGCGCATTCAGGTAGTTCGACGCCTGCTGCAGCGCCGACGGCGGCAACCCGGCCGGGACCTCGATGACACGGTTCTCGACCTGGCCGTCGTCATGCACCAGCACCACGAGCGCGCGGCCGGGGCCCAGGGCAACGAATTCGATGTGGCGCACCGCGCCCTCGGCGGTGGGCGCGACGACCAGCCCGGCGGCGCCGGCCAGGCCCGAGAGCATCTGCCCGGCCTCGCCCAGGGTCTCCTGCAGGGATCGGCCGGAGGCGGCGCAGCGCGCGGTGATGGCGCCGCGCTCCTCCTCACCCAATGCCCCGAATTCCAGCAGACCATCGACGAAAAGGCGCAGGCCCCGCTCGGTCGGCAGCCGCCCGGCCGAAGTATGCGGCGCATAGAGCAGCCCGGCATCCTCGAGATCCGCCATGGCATTGCGGATGGTGGCGGGGGATAGTCCGAGCGGCAGGCGGCGCGACAGGGTGCGGGAGCCGACGGGCTCGCCGGTCTCGACATAGGTCTCCACCAGCTCGCGCAGGATCATGGCGCTGCGGCTGTCGAGACCCGCGAGGGTCGCCCCGGTCGGGGCGGCCTGCGGCTTTGTGGTCGGTCCCATCTTCATCGGTCCAGATCAGAGCCTAGGTACTCGCCTTGCTCCCGGTCAACGGCTTGTGAGCGCGATTCGCGCCCTCGTCCATGCATATGGGGTGCCACCGACCCCGCCGCATGGGGGCCGGTTTCCCCTGCCGGCCAGGGCATTGTAGAAGCCGCCGCCACCAGCATAGCCCAGGATACCGCCCCATGCGCCCCTCCGGCCGCGACGCCGCCGCCCTTCGTACCGTCAGCCTCGAACCCGGTTTCGCCCGCCATGCGGAGGGGTCCTGCCTGATCCGCATGGGGCAGACGGAAGTGCTGTGCACCGCCAGCGTCGAGGGCAAGGTGCCACCCTTCCTGCGCGGCCAGGGGCAAGGCTGGGTCACCGCCGAATACGGCATGCTGCCCCGCGCAACCCACACACGCGGCGACCGCGAGGCCGCCCGCGGCAAGCAGTCCGGCCGCACGCAGGAGATCCAGCGCCTGATCGGCCGCTCCCTGCGGGCCGTGACCGACATGAAGGCGATGGGCGAGATGTCGGTGACGATCGACTGCGACGTGCTGAACGCCGATGGCGGGACGCGCTGTGCCTCGATTACCGGCGCCTGGGTCGCCCTGCACCTGGCCTTCGAGCATTGCCGGCGGATGAACATCCTCACCGCCAATCCGTTGAAGGACCAGGTCGCGGCGGTGTCCTGCGGGGTGTGGCAGGGCACGCCGGTGCTCGACCTCGACTATGCCGAGGACAGCAAGGCGGATGCGGATGCGAATTTCGTGCTGACCGGCGCCGGCGGCATCGTGGAAGTACAGGGCACTGCCGAAGGCGCGCCCTTCACCGATGCCGAGCTGATCGCCCTGCTCGGACTGGCACGGCAGGGCACGGCAGACCTGTTCGCCAAGCAGCGGGCGGTCGTCGGGCTGTGACTTGGACGACGGGAGAGCGGGGGAGCGAACGCCCCCGCACGCCCTCCTTTTTCCGGCTTTCAGGGACTGACGGCGAAGGGGAGCACCCGGCGCGATGAATCACCGGCGTCTGGCGCGGGGCGAGCGCATCGTCATCGCGACGCACAACAAGGGGAAGCTGCGCGAGGTCGCCGCACTCCTGGCCCCCTTCGGCATCGAGACGGTCAGCGCCGGCGAACTCGGCCTGCCGGAACCCGAGGAGACCGAGGAGAGCTTCATCGGCAATGCCACGATCAAGGCGCGCGCAGCGGCGCAGGCGGCGAGGCTGCCGGCGCTGGCCGACGATTCCGGCTTCTCGGTCGCCGCGCTGGCCGGCGCGCCGGGGGTGCGCACGGCCGACTGGGCCATGCAGCCCGACGGGTCACGCGACTACGCAGAAGCGATGCACAAGGTGATGGAGGCAGCACAGGACTTCGAGGACCGCACCGCCTGGTTCTCCTGCGCCCTGGTGCTGGCCTGGCCGGACGGACACCTCGAGACCTTCGAGGGGCGTGCCCTGGGGCACTGGGTCTGGCCGCCGCGCGGCAGCCGCGGCTTCGGCTACGATCCGATGTTCGAACCGGACGACCGGGTCGAAACCTTCGGCGAGATGGCGCCGGAGGAGAAGCACCGGATCAGCCACCGGGCAGCGGCCTTCACGCTTCTCGCGGAAGCCTGCCTGCCCGGCGTGTGACGATGACGGAGCCGGCCCTCACCCGTCCTGCCG
Source organism: Roseomonas alba (assembly GCF_019430885.1). Lineage (GTDB taxonomy): Bacteria > Pseudomonadota > Alphaproteobacteria > Acetobacterales > Acetobacteraceae > Neoroseomonas > Neoroseomonas alba. The sequence continues at coordinate 356,810 of NZ_JAHYBZ010000003.1, forward strand.
GCCCAGTTCATACAGCACCGCCGCCCCGGTGCGGATGCCGCTGTGGAAGCAGTCGAGCATCAGATTCTCGTTCGGCGCGTGATTCGCCTCGTCCGGATTGGCGTAAGGCGTGCCGAAGGCCGGGATGCCGAGGATCTTCGTAAACACGTAATTCGGTAGGCTGCCGAAGCCCGCCGGCACCAGTAGCGGCTCCACCCCCTGCGCGGCCACGAAGGCGCGCACCAACGGCGCGGTGAAGGGCGAGGCGATGGGCGTCTTGGACGGCTGCATGCCCATATCAGCGGCGACGAATTCCACCTCCGGCGCGTGCCGCGCCACATGCGCGGCGACCTTGCGCAGGATGTCCTGCGGGTCCTGGTCATGAACCAGGCGGATGTCGCATTTCACGAAGGCTTCGTTGGGCAGCACGGTCTTGGTGCCAGGCCCGCCATAGCCGCCATGGAAGCCGTTGATCGTCAGCGTCGGCTGGAAGCACAGGCGGTCGTAGAAGGGCCGGTCCTCCGGCGCATCGAGCCGCGTGAGGCCGAGGCTCGCTTTTACCGCTTCGACATCGAGCGGCAGGCGTTCGATCGCCGCCATTTCTTCCGGCGCCGGCGGTTCCACCCCGTCATGGAAGCCCTCGATGGTGATCTCGCCCGCCGCGTTCTTCATGGTGCCGAGCAGATGCACCAGGGTCCAGATCGGGTTGGGCACCACGCCGCCGAAATTGCCCGAATGCACGTCCCGGCTGGCGTGCCGGCAGCGCAGTTCGAAGGAGACGACGCCGCGCGAGCCGAATTTCAGCGCGGCGGCGCCGCTCGCATGGCGCGGCCCATCGGCGGTGACGGACAGATCCGCCTTCAACAGGTCCCGATTGGCGCGCACGAAATCTGCGATATGCGGGCTGCCGATCTCTTCCTCGCCTTCCAGCAGCAGGATGACGTTGCAGGGCAGGGCGCCATGCACCTTCAGATGCGATTCAATCGCCAGGATCTGCGCGAAATGCTGCCCCTTATTGTCGCCGACGCCGCGCGCATACAGCCGCCCGTCGCGGATGGTCGGCTCGAAGGGCGGCGAGATCCATTTGTCGAGCGGCTCGGGCGGCTGCACGTCGTAATGGCCATAGAGGATGACGGTCGGCTTGCCCGGCGCCTTCTGCCAGCGCCCGACCACCATCGGGTGGCCCTTGGTCGGCATCAGGCTGGTCTCGAGCCCGATGTCGGTCAGCATGCCCACCAGCAACTGGCCGACTTCGGCGATGCCGATGTTCTGCGCGCTGATGCTCGGATGACGGAGATAGGCGATCAGGCGGTCCAGGAAGGCGTCGCGGTTGCGGTCGATATGGTCGAAGACGGCGGTCAGGTCGGATGCAGCCATAAATCGTGATCCATCGAGAAGGGAAAGAATCGCGCCTCTGCCGGGGGGATGACGGATGCGGCGCGTATCGCGCCGCGGTGCCTCACGCCCTCGCAGCCGCCGCCCGCGTGCCGATGCCCCCGCCCCCAGGGGCCTCGGTGGCTTCGAGCGCCGTCTCCAGTGCCCGGCGCAGACCGACCAGCTTACGTTCGTTCTCCACCTTCAGCCCGAAAACGTCCTTCACATAGAAGACGTCCACCGCGCGCACGCCATAGGTGGTGATGTGCGCCGAGGCGATCTGCAGGCCCTGGTCGCTGATCGCCGCCGTCACGTCATGCAGCAGGCCGGGACGGTCGCGCCCATTCACCTCGATGACGGTGTGGGTGTTGGAGGCGTGGTTGTCGATGACCACGCGCGGCGGCACGGTCACGGCGCGCAGCCGCGCCGGTTCGCGCTTCAGCTTGCGGATCTCCTCGCGCAGCCGCAGGCGGCCGGACAGCGCCTGTTCCACCAGCACGGCGAGCCGCGCGAGGCGGTGCGGCGCCTCGAAGGCCCCGCCCTGCGCGTCCTGCACCCAGAAGGTGTCGAGCGCCATGCCGTCAGTCATGGTGTGGATGCGCGCATCGACGATGGTCGCACCCGCGACGGCGAGCGCGCCCGCGATCTGGCTGAACAGCCCGGGATGGTCGGTGCAGTAGACCGTCACCTCGGTCACCGCGCGGCTTTCGAGCACGCGGGTGCGCACGGTCAGCGGCGCCTTGGCCTCCCGCGCCTCCTGGATCATGGCGGCGTGGCGCGCATGCGTCTCGGGATCGAAGGACAGCCAATAACCCGGATAGCCGAGTTCGAGAAAGGCCGCGATCTCTGCCTTCGGTCGGTCGGCGAGCAGCAGCGACGCGGCTTCCTTCGCGCGGGCGACGCGCACGTCACGCTCGGGCACCGACAGCCCGCCGGCGAGGACTTCCGCGACGCGCCAGTACAGTTCGCGCAGCAGCGTCGCCTTCCAGCCGTTCCACACCTTGGGACCGACCGCGCGCATGTCGGCGACGGTCAGCACCAGCAGCAGGCGCAGGCGTTCCGGCGACTGCACCACCTCCGCGATGTCGAGGATGGTCTTGGGATCCTCGATGTCGCGCTTGAAGGCGGTCTGGCTGATCAGCAGGTGATGCAGCACGAGCCAGGAGACGGTCTCCGTCTCCTCCGGCGTCATGCCGAGCATCGGGCAGATGGTCTGCGCCAACTCGGCGCCGATCTCGGAATGCTCGCCGCCGCGGCCCTTGGCGATGTCGTGCAGCAGCACGGCGACATAGAGCGCGCGGCGCGACTGCAACTGGCCGATCAGTTCCGAGGCGACGGGCGTGGCTTCGTTCAGCTCGCCGCGTTCCAGCGCGCCGAGCACGCCGACCGCCTCGATGGTGTGCTCGTCCACCGTGAAGACGTGGTAGGTGTCGAACTGCATCAGCCCGACGATGCGCTGCCAGTCCGGCAGCAGGCGGGAGATCAGCCCCGCCTCGTTCAGCAGGCGCAGCCAGCGTTCGGGATCGCGCCCGGTCAGCAGGTCGATGAATTCCGTGCTCGCCGCGCTCTCCCCGCGCAGCCGCGCGGCGTGGCGGGCATGGCGGACGATGGCGCGGAAGGCGAGCGGATGGATGTCGAGCCCGCGGTCCCGCGCCATGCGGAAGATGCGCAGCATCAGCACGGGGTCGAGGGTGAAGTCATGGCCCGGGGCGGCGATGACCTTGCCGTCCGCCAGGGCGAAGCCCGCTTCGGTGAGCGCCTTGTCGGAGGCGGGCACCACTGCGGGGGGGCCGAGCGAGGCGCGCTCGATCGCCGGTTCCAGGATGCGGGTGAAGCGCGCCACGTCCCGCACCATGAGGAAGAAGTGCTTCATGAAGCGCTCCACCCCATCCTGCAACCCGTGGCGGGTATAGCCCATGCGGGCCCCCACCACGGGCTGGAGGTCGAAGGTCAGGCGCTCCTCGGCGCGTCCCGTCACGATGTGCAGGTGAAAGCGGACGGTCCAGAAGAAATCCCAGGCCCGCTTGATGGCGCGCGCCTCGACGGCGGTCAGCAGGCCGCCGCCCGGGCTGTGCGGCCCGACCAGTTCCGGCATGCGCTGCACATTGAAGGCATAGCGGGCGAGCCAGTAGAGCGTCTGCAGGTCGCGCAGCCCGCCGCGCCCTTCCTTGACATGCGGCTCGACCAGGAAGGGGCTTTCGCCGTAGCGGGCGTGGCGCTGGTGGCGCTCGGCGCGCTTGGCGTTGAGGAAAGGCTTCAGCCCCCATTCGGCGCGCGCGGCGCGGAAGGCCTCGGCGAAGCGGGTGAAGACAGGTTCCGCCCCGGCGATGAAGCGGGCATCGAGCAGCGCCGTCAGCACCGTCGCATCGCCCTTGGCATCCACGATGCAGTCCGACCGGGACCGCGTGGCGTGACCCACCTTCAGCCCGAGATCCCACAGCAGGTAGAGCATGAACTCCACCGACTGCTTGCCCCGCGTGCTCATCCCCGCATCGGTCAGGAACAGCAGGTCGATGTCGGAAAAGGGCGCGAGGACGCCGCGGCCATAGCCGCCGGTCGCCACCAGCGCCCAGGGCTTGTCCCCGGCGGCGGCGGGCAGGATGGCATCGGTATAGGCGCGGATGCCGACCATCACCGTGTCGGTCAGCGCGGCGAGCCAACGCGCCGCGGACAGGCCCGACAGGTCGTGCGTCTCGAAGGCCTGCTGCACGCGGTTCTGGACGCGGCCGAGGTGCCGGCGCAGCAGGGCAACCGCTTCCTCGCGCGGAACGGGCTGCCCGCCCGGGATCAGATCCGCGAGCAGGTCGGCCAACACGACAGGGGGTTCGCCCGTCACCGGAACCGGCCGCCTGGCCGGGCCCTCGGCGGGTCCGGCATCGGTTCCGGCATCGTCCAGGGATGTCATCGCGCGGAACACTAGCTAGTCCTTGTGCGGCGCGACAGGCCCCAGCAGCGATTTCAGGCGGTAGAGAATGTCAAGCGCTTCTCGCGGACTGAGCGAATCCGCGTCCAGCGCCGCCAGTTCGGCCAGGGCCGGATGCTCCGGGGGCGCTGCCGGGGGTGGGGCTGCACGGGCAAACAGCGGCAATTCCTCGGACAGCGGATCGAGGCCGCGAGCGCGGGCTTCCAGCGCCTTCAGCACCTCCTGCGCACGGGTCAGCACGGGTTTCGGCACGCCGGCGAGGCGCGCGACATGCACGCCCCAGGACCGTTCGGCCGCGCCGGGACCGACGCGATGCTCGAAGACCACCTCGCCGCGCCATTCGCGCACCTGCATGGTAGACGGAGCGAGTTCCGGCAGCTTGCCGGCGAGCGCCGTGAGCTCGTGGAAGTGCGTGGCGAAGATGGTGCGGCAGCGGATGCGGTCGTGCAGCGCCTCCAGCACCGCCCAGGCGATGGCGAGGCCATCCCAGGTGGCGGTGCCGCGCCCGACCTCGTCCAGCACCACCAGCGACCGGGCGGTCGCCTGGTTCAGGATGGCGGCGGTCTCGGCCATTTCGACCATGAAGGTGGACCGACCGCCGGCGATGTCGTCGGCAGCGCCGACGCGGGAGAACAACCGGTCGGTCAGCCCGATCCGCGCGCTGTCCGCCGGCACGAACATCCCCGCCTGGGCCAGGATCACCAGCAGCGCGTTCTGCCGCAGGAAGGTCGATTTGCCGGCCATGTTCGGCCCGGTCAGCAGGCAGAGTCGTCGCCCGGCCGACAGGTCGCAGTCATTGGGCACGAAGGCCGGGCCGCGCGCGCGGGCGAGCGCCGCCTCGACCACCGGATGCCGCGCCGCGGCGACGGCGAAGTCGCCGCGGTCGGTCATGTCCGGCCGGCACCAGCGGCCATCCGCGGCGAGTTCCGCCGCCGCCGCATGCACATCAAGTTCCGCCATGGCCGAGGCCGCGGCGGCGATGCCCGCAGCCGCAGCCAGGCACAGCCGGCGCAGATGCTGGGCGATCACGCGCTCCCGCTTGCCGGCCTGTTCACCGGCCTCGGCGACCCGGCGGTCGAGATCGGCCAGCGCCGTGCAGGTGAAGCGCATGGCATTCGCCATGGTCTGGCGATGGACCGGGGCCTGGGGCCCCTCCTTCATGCCCTCGCGCAGCAGTTTCTCCCCGGCGGCGGAGGGAACCTCGGCGAGGAAGCCGAATTGCTGGTGGTGGCGGATCTTGAGGCTCGCCACGCCCCAGGCCTGGGCGAGATCCATCTGCAGCGCGGCGATCGCCTCCCGCGCGCCGTCGCGCAGGCGGCGCAGGGCGTCGAGCTCGCCGTCATAGCCGGCGGCGACCAGCCCGCCATCGTCCAGCCGGGCGGGCAGCGGGTCGGCCAGGGCGCGCTGCAATTCGGCACGCGGGCTGTCGGCGGGGCGCAGCGCGGCCCGGGCTCCGGAGACCAGGGCGGGAACGGGCGGCACGCCGGCGGCGGCGTCCAGCGCGGCCTGCATGGCTTCGGCCCGCGCCAGGCCCTCGCGGATGGCGCCAAGGTCGCGCGGGGCGAAGCGGTCCAGAGACAGCCGCGCCAGGGCGCGCGCCATGTCGGGCGCACCCTTCAGCGCGGCGCGCAGGCCCTGGCGGACTGTCTCCGCCGCCAGCAGGAAGGCGACGGCGTCATGGCGGGCGGCGATGGGCGCCTGGTCCGCCAGGGGAGAGGCGAGCCGCGCCGCCAGTTCCCGCGCCCCGGCGGGCGTGACGGTGCGATCCACCGCGCCCAACAGCGCATGGCGCGGATCCCCGCGCTCGCTGCGCAGGATTTCCAGGCTGCGACGGGTCGCGCCGTCCATCTGCAGCACGCCGCGCCCGCCGGACGGCACCGGCGGCGACAGGCGCGGCATGGCGCCGACCTGGGTCAGCTTCACATAGTCCACCGCCATGGCGGCGGCGGCGATCTCCTCCGGCGAGAAGCTACCGAAGCCTTCCAGTGTCGCGACGTCGAAGGCCTCGGCCAGGCGCCGGGTGCCGTCGCGCGGGACGCCGAGATGGGCGGTGCGCTCGGCAAGCGGCAGCAGCGTACTGGTGCGGGCGAAATCCTCCGGGGCCAGGATCTCGGCCGGCTCCAGCCGGGCGAGCAGGGCGGGCAGATCCTCCGGCGCCAGGCTTTCCGTGGCGAAGGCGCCGGTGGTCACGTCAAGCCAAGCCGCGCCCAGCCGGTTGTCGACCGGCGCCAGCGCCAGAAGCCAGGCCGAGCGGGAGGCCTCAAGCAGCGCCTCCTCCGTGACCGTGCCGGGCGTGACGAGGCGCGTGACCTCACGCCGGATGGTCGGCGCCTTGCGGCGCTTCTGTTCCTCCGGCGTCTCGGTCTGGTCACAGATGGCGACGCGGAAGCCCTGGCGGATCAGCCGGGCAAGATAGACATCCACCGCCTGCGCCGGCACGCCGCAGAGCTTCACCTTCTCGCCCTGATGCTCGCCCCGGCTGGACAGCGCAATGTCGAGCGCGGCGGATGCGACCTCCGCATCCTCGAACAGCATCTCGAAGAAGTCGCCCATGCGGAAGAAGATCAGCGCATCGGGATGCGCCGCCTTGGCGACGAACCATTGGGCGATGGCGGGGGTGGCCCCTTCCGCCGAACGAAGGGGCTTGTGGTGCTGGCTCGGCGCGCCTGTCATGCTCCGGGTCTAGTGCACTTCCCGGCCAGGGGAAATCGCCCGGCCGGGCGATGGCCTTCGCGAACCGCCGAATGGGAGGGAACGATGCGACCCGAAGGGCTCGACCACGCCAATGTGCGGCTGCGTCCGCAGGACCTGCCTGCCGCGCTGGCCTTCTACCGCGACCTGCTGGGGCTCGAGGAAGGGCCACGGCCCAACTTCACCTTTCCCGGCGCCTGGCTCTATGCCGGCGGGCGGCCGATCATCCACCTGGCCTGCCGCGACACGGTGGAGGCGCCGACCGGCCCCTCCCCCAGCGTCTCCTTCGAACACATCGCCTTCCGCATGCGCGGACTGCCCGAGGTCCGCACCTCGCTCGCGGAGAAGGGCATACCCTATGCCGAGGCGCCGCTCCCGGGCTTTCCGCTGCATCAGCTTTTCCTGACCGACCCCTTCGGGCTGCGGGTGGAGCTGACCTTCGACATGACCGATCCGACAAACACCGCCTGAAGCCGAGCCGTCACCGGGCGGCCACAGCCGCGACCTCAGGAGCAGAAGTAGCGGCGGCCACGGGATCGGATGCGCCGACCCTTGCCTGTTCCGCCATCCGGTCGAGCCGCGAGAGGTCCTGCTCCTGTTCCTGTCGCATCACCAGGCCGGCGGGGTCGCAGGTGCTGTCCGGCTGCGCGCGGCAGCGTTCATCGGCCAGGGCGAGTTGCGCCGCGCGGCTCGCGATGATCGCCTGGCGCCGCGTCTCGAAGAACCGGGTGCGGGTCTCCTCGTCGGGAAATGTCGCCGGGACCATGGCGATGGTGACTTCCCCGGGGTAGCGCATGGTCCGCGCCGAGGCAGCACTGATGATGGTTGCCGTCGCCCCGATGATGCCGTTCGGCGCCATGCGGAACACGGCCGGATCGTCGCTGGGTCGCATCACCTCGGCGGTTTCGAGGTAGCCATCCGCGCGGCAGCGCACCTCGAGAACCGCGTAGGACCGCGGCAGCGTCACCGTGCCAGGGGAGGCCGCAACCTCCGCCACGACGCGATCGCCGCGGTGGACGGAACATTGCGCGCCTGGCGGATCGGTGGCCACCGCGACCTCTCCATTCCACGGCGGCCCCGGATGGGCGGCACGCAGCGCGGCGTTGAGCGCCGCCGTCGCGCAGCCGGACAGGAACAGCATGGCGGTCAACGGCATTACCAATCGCAGGCATGCAGTCACGGGTTGTACTCCACGATTCAGATAGTGCGCGTGGATTGTAACCCGAGGATCTGGGCGGCAGTGAAGCACAAGGCCGTGCCCAAGAGCCCGAGGCGGGAGATTTCCTTCGGGCGGATGACGGGATAAGGCTCGGCTTCGCCCGGGGCACGGACCGGGACAGGAACTGCGCCGCACTGCCGGAGGAACCGCCATGACCATCACCCGCCGCGGGCTTGTCGCCTTGCCCGCCTTGTCGCTGCTGCCCGGCGTCGCGCGCGCCCAGGATGGATGGCCGGATCGCCCGGTGCGCTTCATCGTCCCCTTTCCCGGGGGATCGAGCCCCGACCTGACCGGCCGGGTGGCGGCGGAACACCTGGCCAAGGCGCTCGGCCATCCCGTCGTGGTGGACAATCGTGCGGGCGCCGGCGGCAATATCGGCACCGACGCCATCGCCAAAGCCACCGACGGGCACACCATCGGACTGTCGATCAACGGCCCGCTGACCACCGCCCCGGCGCTCTACCCGGACCTTCCCTATGACCCGGTGAAGGACCTGATCCCGGTGTCGCTGCTGGCCCGCGGCCCACAGTTCCTGGTGGTGAACAACGACCTGCCCGCGACGGACCTCACGAGCTTCCTTGCCTATCTGCGGGCCAATCCCGGCAAGGTCGCCTTCGGCTCTGTGGGATCGGGGTCCGGCGGGCATCTCGGCATGCTCGACCTGCTGGCACGGACCAATTCGCCCGAGATGCTGCACGTCGCCTATCGCGGCTTCCCGGCCGCGACGCTCGACCTGGTCGCCGGGCGCATCCAGGCGATGATGGTCACCACCGCCGCCGTGCTGCCGCAGGTGCAGGCGGGGCAGATCCGCGCCCTCGCCGTGACCTCCGCCGCCCGCTTCGCGCCGACGCCGACCGTGCTGACGCTGGCGGAGCAGGGCCTGGCCAACGCCGAATCCTATGGCTGGCAGACCATGGTGGTGCCGGCCTCGACGCCGCCGGAGCGCGTCGCACGACTGGCCACGGCAACGCAGCAGGGCCTGCGCGATCCCGCCGCACGCCAACGCCTGGAGGGGGCGGGCTTCGAGGTGATGGCCACCACCCCGGCCGAGGCCGCCGCCTTCCTGGCAGAGGAGACCGCGCGGTGGGGCGGCATGATCCGGCGACTCAATATCCGGCTGGACGGCTGAGAGCCTGCCCGGACCGTCCAGCCCGAGCGCCGGACCACATCCCGCGGGGCCCGCGCGCGTAAAGGCCTTCCTGGGTGCTGCCGCTGCGGGCAACGGGGTGGGCTCTGCCCGACAGGCGCGAAGATTCTGGTGATGGCGGAGCGGAGAAGGGCTCTGCCCTCCCCCGGAACCCCCACCCGCCAAAGGCCACAGGGCCTTTGGAAACCTTGACTTGGCTCCGGGCGCAGCGGTCCGGCCGTCATCAGGCACGCGTCTCGTGCTCTGCGCCAGGAAGCATGACCGAGCCCTGCGCACCGCGCGCGCCTCGTCAATGCGAAACGCGCTCCCCGCACGCCAGGTATCGGTTTCCGAAGGCCTGTGGCCTTTGGTGGGCGCGAAGCACTACTTCGCGGCGCACGGGAGGGGCAAAGACCCTCCCCATCGCGCACTCATCGCCGTGCCTATGGCGCGGAGCCACTCCAATTCCACGGCGGAACGAGGCCGGACTGGCCCCGCGCACCAAGCCGGTCACGGAGTTGTCTCATATCAAACCGTCCAGCGGCGCATATGGTAGGAGCACCTCAGGCCGTTGGCATGGAGCACGCGTCGCGTGGCGCATGTCTGCCCGGCCATTCGTTACGCGGCGCACCGCCGCGCCATCACGGAGGCAGCCCATGCCCAACGACATGCCCCTGTTGCCCTGGGCGTCCTACGCGGTCGATGCCTGGCAGCGATCGATCCTCTTTCTCGACGTGCTGCGCCAGCGCGGCAACGCCTTCCTGGCGTCTGAGGACGACCCGATGCGCAATGTCCTCAGCTTCGGGTTCGAGGTGGTGATGGACGGGAAGGACCTGCCGAACCCCTGCAACTATTGGATGGCCCGCATCATTCCGCCGGAAGGTGCACCGCCGACCGACCCGCTGGCGCGGCCCTTCATGGTCATCGACCCGCGCGCCGGCCATGGTCCGGGCATCGGCGGCTTCAAGGCGGACAGCGAGATCGGTGTCGCGCTCGCCGCCGGCCACCCCTGCTATTTCGTCGGCTTCCGCCCGCGCCCCGAACCCGGCCAGACCATTGAACACGTGGTCCACGCCATCGTCGCCTTCGCCGAGGAAGCCGGCGGCCGCCATGCCAAGGCCGACGGCAAGCTGGTCGCTATCGGCAACTGCCAGGCCGGCTGGGCCCTGATGATGGCCGCCGCCATCCGGCCCGAGGCCTTCGGCCCGCTGATCATCGCCGGCACGCCGCTGTCCTACTGGGCCGGCGTGAAGGGCCGCGCGCCGATGCGCTACCTCGGCGGCATGCTCGGCGGATCCTGGCTGACGGCGCTGACCGGCGATCTCGGCGCCGGCGTCTTCGACGGTGCCTGGCTGGTCTCCAACTTCGAATCCGGCAATCCGGCCAACACCTACTGGACCAAGCAGTACGAAGTCTGGGCGGATGTCGACCATGCCGCCCCACGCTATCTCGGCTTCGAGAAATGGTGGGGCGGCCATGTCATGATGAACGCCGAGGAAATGCAGTTCATCGTCGACGAGCTCTTCGTCGGCAACCGCCTGGCGACGGGCGAGCTGACCTTCTCCGACGGCACGCGCGTCGATCTGCGAGCGATCCAGTCGCCGATCATCGTCTTCTGCTCGCAGGGCGACGAGATCACGCCGCCCGCGCAGGCGCTGTCCTGGATCACCGATCTCTACAGCAATCTCCAGGACCTGCAGACCCACGGCCAGACCATCGTCTATTCCGTGCATGGCAGCATCGGCCATCTCGGCATCTTCGTCTCGGGCGGGGTCGCACGGAAGGAACACCAGGAATTCGCCTCCAACATCGACATGATCGATGTGCTGCCGCCGGGCCTCTACGAGACGGTGCTGCATCCGGCGGCGGAGGAGCAGAACGCCGTGCTGACCGGCCACGGCAACTGGGTCGCGACCTTCGAGGCGCGGGACCTGCCCGATCTCGCCGTCCATGGCGGCACCGACCCCGAGGATGAACGCCGCTTCGCCGCCGTGCGCCGGGTGTCCGAGACCAACCTCGCCCTGTATCGCCAATATGTGCAGCCCACCGTCCGCGCCCTGGCGACGCCGCCCGTCGCGATGGTCACGGAGCATCTGCATCCCACCCGCATGGGCTACACGCTGTTCTCCGACCGCAATCCGGCCATGACCTGGGTGGGCTGGGCGGCCGATCTGACCCGCGCCAACCGCCAGCCTGTGCCGGCCGACAATCCCGGCCGTGCCGCCGAGCGCCAGGTCTCCGAGGCGATCACGGGCCAGCTCGAAGCCTATGGCCGCCAGCGCGACGCGCTGACCGAACGCATCTTCCGCGAGGTCTATGCCGCGCCGGTGGTGCAGGCCGCGACCGGCGTCGCGGCCGGCAGCGCCCCGCCGCGGCGGCGCCCCAGCGAATCTCCCGATCACCGCGCCTTCGTGGCGCTCGCGGCCGAACGGCTGCGCGCCACCATGGCCGAGGGTGGCCTGCGCGAAGCGGTGGTGCGCGCCCTGTTGTGGGTGCGGCTGCCGGTCTCGAATGCCGATGAACGGTCCTTCGGCGTGGTGCGCCGCATCCGGGCGGCGATCGGGCCGGACAAGCTGCCGCTGGCGGAGTTCAAGCGCATCGTGCGCCAGCAATTCTTCATGCTTCTGCTCGACCCGGCTGAGGCCATCGCGACCCTGCCCGCTCTCTTGCCCGAGGAGACCGCACTGCGCGAGGAAGCGCTGAAAGCGATCCGTTCGGTCGTGGAGGCCACGGGCGACATCCCGCCCGCCGTCGCTGACCGCATGGCGGAGGTCGAGCGGCTCTTCTCCGGCGGAGCGACGCCGGAGGCGGCTGGCAGCGGCAAGGTGCGGAAGCTGCGGCCGGCGAAGCCGGACGCCGCCTGACCCGTGAGGGGGAGCGACGGTCCCGGCTGCGCGACATGACGACGCTGTGGCATGAAGGGGGGCAGTGCCCTTTCAGCGCCGGCCGATGAACCTCTACGCTATCCCCCCTTCCGCGTCCTTCCTCGAAACCCTGGCGCTCGGCCTGCTGGCCCGGCTGCCCGGCGATGACCCCGCGACCCTGGCCCGCGCAACGCTGTTGCTGCCGACCCGCCGCGCCGCCCGGGGCCTACGGGAGGCCTTCCTGCGCGCGGCCGGCGGCCGCGCTCTGCTGCTGCCGCGCATGCGCGCCCTGGCCGGCCTGTCGACCGAGGAAGCGGACGAGCTGGCCCTGCCCGATCTGCTCGACCTGCCGCCCGCCGTCGCGCCGCTGACACGCCAGGCTGTGCTGGCCGAGATGGCCCAGCGCATCCCCCGCCGCCATGGTGGGCCCGCTACGCCGGAACAGGCCTGGCTGTTGGCGGGGGAACTGGCGCGGCTGTTCGACGAGATCGCGCTCGAGGAACCCGACCTCGCCATGCTGGAACACGCCCCGCCGGAGGACTTCGCCGCGGCCTGGCTGGAGCGGCTGGATGGCTTGGTGCCCGACCGGCATGCGGCGCATTGGCAGATCACCACGACGGTGCTGCGCGCGGCGGCGTTGGACTGGAATCGCTGGCTGACAGAACGCGGGCTGCTCGATATCGGCGTGCGGCGCGTGAAGGCGCTGGCGGCGCAGGCGGCAGCCTGGAGGGATGCGCCGCTCGAACACCCCACCGTCGCGGCGGGCATCGGCGCCGGCGGCACCATCCCGGCCGCGGCCGAATTGCTGCGCGTGCTGGCTGCCGCGCCGCAGGGTGCGGTGGTGCTGCAAGGCCTGCCGGAACCGGTCGCACCTGCCCTGTGGGAGGCGATCGGCGCAGCGCCCACCCATCCCCTGGCCGGCCAAGCGCGCTTGCTTAAGGCGATGGGCGCTGGCCCGGATGCCCTGCGCCCCTGGTACGCCGACGCGCCGGAGGGCACCCCGCCGGACCGTGCCGTGCTGCTGGGCCGCGCCCTCACGCCCGCCGAAGGCCTGCCGGCCTGGACCGAGCACGACAGGCCGCGCTGGTCCGCCGCGCTGACGGGCCTGTCGCGCCTGGTCGCCGCCGATGCACAGCAGGAAGCCGCCGCCATCGCCCTGCTGCTGCGGGAAAGCGCTGAAACGCCCGGCGCTCGCGCTGCCTTGGTCACGCCGGATCGCGACCTCGCGCGCCGCGTCTCGGCGGAACTCGCCCGTCACGGCATCACGGCTGACGATTCCGCCGGTGAACCGCTGGCCGAAACCCCCGCCGCCTCCTTCCTGCGCCTGATCGGGCGGATGGTCGCGGAGGGCTTTGCGCCGGTGCCGCTGCTCGCCGTGCTCAAGCATCCGCTCTGCGCCGGCGGGCTGGATCGCACGGATTGGGTACTGGCGGCGCGGCGGATGGAACACGACGCCCTGCGCGGCCCGCGCCCGGCGCCGGGGTTCGCGGGGCTGCGGGCCTCTGTCGCCGCCTCGAAGGCCGGGGCGCTCGCCGAGGTATCGCGGCTGCTCGATGCGCTGGAGGGCGCGCTGGACGGCTTCACCACCCTGCCCGACGCACCCGCCCTGCCGCCGGCGGACCTGCTGCGCGCGCATCTCGCGGCAGCCGAGGCGTTGGCGGCCACGCCCGACCTGCCCGGCGGGCTGCGGCTCTATGCCGGCGAGGAGGGCGAACCCCTCGCCCGCCACCTGCATGACCTGACCGAGGCACTTCCCAACCTGCCGCCCATCGCGCCGGCCGACTGGCCGGACCTGTTCGAGGCCGCCCTCGCCGGGCCCGTCGCGCCATCCCTGCGCGCAACGCGCGGGCGCGGCGATGCGGCGCATCCGCGCATCGCGATCCTCGGCCTGCTGGAAGCGCGGCTGCAATCCTTCGATCGCGTGGTGCTCGGCGCGCTGGAGGAAACCGCCTGGCCGCAGGCGACCGATCCTGGCCCATGGATGTCGCGTCCGATGCGCGCCGCCTTCGGCCTGCCGGAACCCGAAGCGCGCATCGGCCGCGTCGCCGCCGACTTCCTGTTTGCCGCCGCGGCAGCGCCGGAGGCGGTGCTGTCCTCCGCCGCGCGGCGCGGCGGGTCGCCTACCGTGCCGGCGCGCTGGCTGGTGCGGCTCGATACCTTCCTCGCGGGGCAGGACGGGTTGGCGTTGCGGGCCTCCCCCGCGGCCGCCTGGGCCGCGGCGCTGGATGCGCCGGATGCGGTGACGCCCATCCCACGCCCCGCCCCGGCACCGCCCGCCGCGCTGCGGCCGCGCCGCCTGACGGTGTCCGATGCCGGGCTGCTGATCGCCGACCCTTACGCCTTCTACGCGAAGCGCGTGCTGCGCCTCGACCCGCTGAAGGCGCTGGAGGAGGAGGTCGGCGCGCTCGACTACGGCATGCTGGTGCACGCGGCCATGGCGGGCTTCCTGCGCGCCATCGGCACCGGCTGGCCGGGCGAGGCCGCCGCCCAGGACGCCTGGGACCGCGCCAGCGAGAAGGCGCTGGACGATTATCGCGACCGGCCGGGCATCCTCGCCTTCTGGACGCCGCGCCTCGCCAATATCGGCGGCTTCGTGCTGGAGCAGGAGGCGGCGCTGCGCGGCATCGCCCCGCTGCGCGCCTGCCTGGTGGAGGTGAAGGGCCAGGCCCTTCTGCGCCTGCCTGGCGGCGAGATCGAGATCGAGGCCCGTGCCGACCGTCTCGACCAACTGCCGAACGGCGGCTGGCGCGTGGTGGACTACAAGACCGGTTCCGTGCCGACCGCCAAGGCGCTCGCCGCCGGTTCCGCGCCGCAACTGCCCATCGAGGCCTGGCTGCTGGAACAGGGCGCCTATCCCGGCAGCGGGGGCGCTGTGACCGACCTGCTCTACTGGCGCCTGACCGGTGGGGAACAGGCCGGCGAGGTGAAGGGGCTCGGTGCGACAGCGGAGGACGGCACGCCCTTCGCCGCGCTGGCACACGAACGGCTGATGGCACTGGCCGAGAAGTGGCTGCTCGGCGAGGCGCCCTTCCCCTCGCGCCCGCATCCGGGGCGCAGCGCGATGGGCGGCGACTACGATCACCTCGCCCGCATCGACGAGTGGTCGGCCGGCGTCGCGGACAATGGCTGATACCGCCGAGCCTTGCCGGTGACCTTTTCGGCAGCAAGGCGCGGCGGCATTGATGGGGCGGCCGCGCGCTCAACCGACACCCTGATACCGAGTCAGCCGTAGGGGCTGGCCGGTATCAGAGCCTGTCCCAGGGATCGCCTGGCGACGACTTCTGACATTGACGATGGTCCGCGCTCCCCGGCCGGCAGCAGCATGTTGGACTGTGTGGCAGGGCGGGGTGCGGGCAGCCGTCGAACCTTCAGGACAGGCTCTGACGTGGCGGGGGCTGGACGTCGGCGCCCAGCCCCTTAAAGTCATATGACTGACCTAACGACACAAGAAGGGAGGGGCGCCAAGCCCGCTTTGTCCATGATGAAACTGCACTGGTCCCCGCGCTCCCCCTATGTGCGCAAGGTGATGGTCGCCGCGCATGAGCTCGGCCTCGCCGACCGCATCCAGACCGTCCGCACCGTCGTCGCCATGGACAAGCCGGTGCCCGAGCTGATGCGCGAGAACCCGCTCAGCAAGATCCCGACCCTGGTCACCGAAGACGGGACCATCCTCTACGACAGCGCCGTCATCATGGAATATTTCGACAGCCTCGTCGGCGGCGGAAAGCTGATCCCGGCCTCGGGTCCCGCGCGCTTCGTCGAGCTGCGGCGTCATGCGCTGGCGAACGGCTTCCTCGACGTGCTGATCTACTGGCGGACCGAGCGCGCGCGCGAAACGCCGCTGCCCTCGATGATGCACAGCTACCAGACGAAGCTCGACGCCATCCTGCCCGCGCTGGATGCCGAGATCGGCGAAATCGCGCAGACGCCGGTCGGCATGGCGCAGATCACGCTGGCCATCGCCGGCGACTACATGGATTTCCGCTTCGCCGATCTTGGCTGGCGGGAACGGGCGCCGCGCTTCTCCGCCTGGCAGTCGAAGTTCCGCGAGAGGCCTTCGATGGTTGCCACGCCGGTGGTCGACGCCTGATCGTGGCCGGACCCCTGTCGCATCTGCGTGTGCTCGATCTCGGCCGCATCATGGCGGCCCCCTGGGCCACGCAGGTTCTTGCCGATCTCGGCGCCGAGGTGATCAAGATCGAACGCCCCGGCGCCGGGGACGACACGCGCGGCTGGGGTCCGCCCTTCCTCAAGGATCGCGACGGCAATCCGACGAAGGATGCGGGCTATTTCCTCTCGATGAATCGCGGCAAACGGTCGGTCACGCTCGACATCACCAAGCCGGAGGGGCAGGCGATCGCGCGCCGCCTCGCCCAGGACAGCGACATCGTCATCGAGAACTTCAAGGTCGGCGCGCTGGCGCGCTACGGCCTCGACGCCGCGTCGCTGCGCGCGCTCAAGCCCTCGCTGATCTACTGCTCGGTCACCGGCTTCGGCCAGGATGGGCCGCGCGCCGAACAGGCCGCCTATGACTTCATGATCCAGGCCATGTGCGGATTGATGAGCCTCACTGGCGAGGCCGATGGCGCGCCGCAGAAGGTCGGCGTGCCGATCATCGACCTGATGACGGGCATGTATGCGGTGACCGCCATCCTCGCCGCCGTCGCGCGCCGCGCCGAAACCGGCGAGGGTGCGACCATCGACCTCGCCATGCTCGATGTCGGCACCGCGGTGCTGTCCAACCAGGCGATGAACCATCTCGTCGGCGGACGCGTCCCGCATCGCGCCGGCAACCGGCATCCCAACATCCAGCCGCAGGACGTCTTCCCCGCGAAGGACGGGGAGATCGTGCTCGCGGTCGGCAATGACGCGCAGTTCGCCAAGCTATGCCACGCCATCGACCGCCCGGAATGGGCCGTCGATCCGCGCTTCATCCGCAACGCCGACCGCGTGCGGCACAATGCGGATCTCACGCCGCTGCTCGCCGAACGCTTCCGCGACTTCACGCGCGCGGAGCTGACAGGGCGGCTCGATGCCGCCGGCGTGCCGTGCGGGCCGATCAACACCGTGCCCGATGTCTTCGCCGATCCGCAGGTGATGCATCGCGACCTGCTGCGCCGCCTGCCGCATCCGGCGGGGGAAGTGCCCATGGTCCGCTCCCCCATCCGCATGGAGGGCACGCGCGACGACGCCGTGCCGCCGTTGCTCGGCGCGGATACCGAGGCGGTACTGGAATCGATCGGCATCGGCGCCGCGGAACGCGCCGCCCTCGCCGCCGGCGGAGTGATCTGAATGCCGCGCATCCCGCTTCCCGCGACACGCGAGGATCTCGCCGACGACGCCCAACGCGCCGTGTGGGACAGCGTCGTCGCCGGGCCGCGCGGCCGCGTCATCGGCCCGCTGCGCGCGGCGATCCATGCGCCGGATCTCGCCCGCGCCTGGTCGGCGCTGGGGGAATCGCTGCGCTTCGGCACCTCGCTCGGCAAGCGGCTGTCGGAACTCGCCATCATCGTCACCGGGCGGCGATGGTCGGCCCAGGTCGAATGGTTCGTGCATGCGCAGGCCGCCGCCGATGCGGGGCTGGAACCCGAGGTCATTGCCGCGATCCGCGATGGCGCGCCCCCGGATTTCACCCATCCCGACGATGCACTGATCTACGACTACGCACGCCTGCTGCTGCGCGACGGCACCGTGCCCGCCGCCCTGCATGCGCAGGTCACCGAACGCTTCGGCGTGCCGGGCGTGGTCGAGCTGACGGCGCTCATTGGCTACTACTCGATGGTCGCCATGACGCTGAATGCGCATGACGTCCCCTTGCCGGACGGCGCCACCCCGCCGCTCACCGCGCCGCCGGAAGGACTCTTCGCCCAGCCGCCGCCCGACTAGCGGCATCAATCAACGACAATCGGGAGGAAACAAACATGATCATCCGCAGAAGGACCGCCCTGTCAGCCCTGGCGCTGCCCGCGCTGGTCGGCCGCGCGCAGGCCGAAACCTTCCCCGACCAGCCGGTGCGTCTCGTCATCCCCTTCGCCGCCGGCGGCCCGGCGGACCTGATCGCGCGCACCATCGGCCGCGTGATGGGTGAAAGGCTCGGCAAGCCCGTGGTGGTCGAGGCGCGCGCCGGTGCGGCCGGGCTGATCGGCGTGGACTATGTCGCGAAGTCGCGGCCGGACGGCTACACGCTGGTGCTCGCCAGCAGCGGGGCGATGGCCGTGCTGCCGCATCTGCAGCCCAACATGCCCTTCGATCCGCGCACCGATCTTTCGCCGATCAGCCAGGTGATCGCGGTGCCGCAGATCGTCTCCGTCGCACCGGGGCTCGGGCCGCGCACCCTCGGCGAACTCGTCGCCATGGCCAAGGCGCGCCCGGGACAGCTCGCCTATGGCTCGGCCGGAATCGGCTCCTCGCTGCATCTTGCGGGTGAGTTGTTCAAGATGCGCGCCGGCATCGACATGGTGCACGTCCCCTTCCGCGGCGCGGCGCCGGCGGTGACGGAACTGCTCGCTGGACGGGTCCAGGTAGTACTCGCCGACGTGCCGGCGCTGATCGGGCACGTGCGCTCCGGTACGCTGCCGGCGCTTGCCATCACCGCGCAACAGCGCCTGTCGATCCTCCCCGAGGTGCCGACCGCCGAGGAGGCCGGCGTGCCGGGCCTGGTCAGCGAAACCTGGTACGGCGTGCTCGGCCCTGCCGGCCTGCCCGCCGACCGCGTGCGCATCCTGCATGCCGCGGTGCGTGGCGCCCTGGATGATCCGGACGCGCGCCGCGTCCTGCTCGACCAGGGCGGCCGCGTCGTCGGCAGCAACCCCGATGAGTTCGCGAGCTTCATCCGCGTTGCCTACGACCAGTGGGGCGAGGTGGTGCGCGCCACCGGCATGCGGCTCGAATGACATCGCTCTCGTCGCCAGGCGATCGCGGAGAATGCCGCGGCCGCTTGGCGCACCGCACCACGCCAAGGAGGAACTTCAAGGCATGACATTGACCCGCCGCACACTGCTCGCCGCGCCGGCCGCGCTCGCCATGCCGGCGCTTGCGCAAACCTTCCCCGATCGGCCGCTGCGGCTGGTGGTGCCTTTCGCGGCGGGCGGGTCCGCCGATGCCTCCGCCCGCATGCTGGCCGAACCTATGGGCGCGGCGCTTGGCCAGCCCGTGGTGGTGGACAACCGACCCGGTGCCGGCGCGACGATCGGCGCGCAGGCCGTCGCGCGCGCGGCGCCGGACGGGCTCACCCTGCTCTACGGCACGCCGGGGCCTCAGATCGTCAATCCGCATCTGATGCGCAGCCTGCCCTATGATCCGGTCAAGGATTTCGCGCCGGTGTCCGGCTACAAGCGCGCGCCGAACCTCCTCGCCATCCACCCCTCCCTGCCGGCGCAGAATGTCCAGGAGCTGATAGCGCTCGCCAAGGCGCGGCCGGGGCAGCTCAGCTTCGCCTCCTCGGGCATCGGGTCGTCATCGCATCTCGCCGGCGAGATGCTGAAGTTCATGGCACAGATCGACATCACCCATGTGCCCTATCGCGGCACCGGCCCGGCAACGACGGATCTGCTTGCGGGCACGGTCAGCATGGCGCTCGATACCATGTCGATCCTGTTGCCGCCGTCGCGCGCGGGGAATCTGCGCGCGCTCGCGGTCACCACGCCGCAGCGATCGCGCCAGGCGCCGGACATCCCCGCCCTGGCCGAGACACTGCCGGGCTTCGATGCCTCCCCCTTCAACTACATCGCCGCGCCGGCCGGCACCCCGGCGCCGGTCATCGCGCGGCTGAACGGTGTCATCGTCGCCATCCTCAACGACCCGGCCTATCGCGCGCGGATGGAAGCGCTGGGCGAGGAAGCGACGCCTTCGACGCCGGAGCAACTCGCCGCCACGATTGCCGAGGAATCCGCGCGCTGGAAGCGGGTGATCGACGCCGCGGGAATCCGCCTCGAATGACCGGTCGTGTCCGCCGCCGCGCCGTTCTGGACGCGGCGGCTGGCGCCGTGTAGCGAGCGCCCATGCCCGCCCCCGCCATCGACCTGAACCGGAGTGCCGTCGCGCGCTACATCCAGCTCGCGACGCTCTTCCGCCGCAGGATCGAGCAGGGTGCCTGGCGACCGGAACAACGCATCCCCACGGTGGATGAACTGGCCGCCGAATACGGTGTCGCACGGGCGACGATCCGCCAGGCGCTGGATCAGTTGGAAGGCGACGGCCTGATCGCGCGCTTCCGGGCCAAGGGCACCTTCGTGCGCAAGACGCCCGCGGCCAACCGGCTGTGGTGCGAGGTCGAGACCGATTGGTCCGGCCTGCTGCGGTCCCGGGAGGGCGCGGAGATCGAGATCCTCGGCGACGTGCCCGCCATTGCCGGCGCCGAGCTGCCGCCGGTCGAGATTGGCCGGCCGGCGCCGTTCTATCGGCACATCCGCCGGCGCCACTGGCGCGACGGGCAGCCTTTCCTGCTGGCGGATGTCTTCCTGAACGAACGTCTCTCGCCCAAGGTCACCCCGGAAGCACTGCGCAGCCGCACGGCGCTGAAGCTCGTTGCCGGCATTCCCGGCGTGCGCATCGCCGATGCGCGGCAGACCCTGACGATCGGCACGGCGGATGTGGAGACGGCCGCCGCGTTGCATGTGCCGCTGAACGCGCCCGTCGCATTCGTGCGGCGCGCCGCGGTCGATGCGCGCGGCGTGCTGCTGCTGGTGGCGGATGGAATCTATCGCGGGGACGTGGTGCGGATCGACATCAAGCTGCGGTGAAGGAAGACTGGTGTCAGATCCCGGTCGGCATCCGGATCGGACTACCGTCGAAGAAGCGCTTCAGCGCGAAGGGCGCCGGATCGACCACGGGCGGCGCCCCGGTCGCCAGATCCGCCGCCAACCGCCCCGCCGCCGGCCCAATGCCGAAGCCGTGCCCGCTGAACCCCGCCGCGACGACGACACCGGGCAGGGCCTCCACCGGCGATATCACCGGCACCGCATCGGGTGTCGAATCGATCCACCCGGCCCAGATGCGTGCCGCCTGGATGCCGGCGAGGTCAGGATAGGCCGCGACGATCTCGCGCAGCGCCGGTTCGACGATGCCGGTCATCGGCTTCGGGTCCAACACGCGCACGCGCTCGAAGACCGTCGGTTTCTCGAAGGACCACTTGCCGTGCCATGCATCGGGGCCTTCGAAGAAGGACCGCCCGACGCGGATTTGCACCACCGACCAGTTCTTGCGTAGCGCCGGCAGGAACTGCCGCGCATAGCGGATGCCGGCCGGCGTCAGCTCCAGCCGCCCGCGTGCGCGGGCGGCGACGATGTATCCACCGTCGAGGCGCGGCGTGAGGATGAAGTCCGGCGTGAACAGCCCGCCGGGGCTCACCTGCTTCGCCGGGGTCGTGGTGAATACAGTCGACATCACCGAGGATTGCGGCATGTCCGCGCCGTGCCGGCGCAGGAACATCGACGCCCAGGCCCCGCCCGCGACGACGACCGCCTGGCAGGCGATGCGTCCTGTCTCGGTAAAGACACCGGAGAGGCGGCCGCCCGTCATGTCGAGGCCACGCACCGCGCAGTTCTGATGCAGGGACACACCGAGCGCACGCGCGGCGCGCGCCAGCGCGGGTGCGGCCATCGACGGCTCGGCGCGGCCATCGCGCGGGGAGACAACGCCGCCGATCCAGTCCTGCGCATTGCCCGGCGTCAGGCGCTTCGCCTCGGCGCCATCGATGATGCGCACAGGCACCTGATAGGCCTGCGCCATGTCGGCCCAGCCCTGCCAGGCCGCGAGCTGTTGCGGATCCTTGGTGACGTAGACCAGGCCGTTGCGGCGGAACCCCATATCGGCGCCGATCTCGGCGGGGAGGCGATCCCACAACTCGTGACTGTGCTGCATGAGGGGAATTTCGCGCTCATCGCGATTGAGCAGACGGCACCAGCCCCAGTTGCGGCTCGACTGTTCGCCGGCGACCACGCCCTTGTCCAGCAGCGCCACCGCATGCCCGGCCTTGGCGAGCGCATAGGCCGTCGCGACACCGATGATGCCGGCACCGATGACGACGACATCGGCCGTGGCGGGCAGGATGGCGTCACTGTCCACCGAATCGAGCGGACGGCTGGCGGGTTGTGTCATGTGCCGATGCTTCGCGCACACGACAAAGCCTGTCCAGGGGCACGGCAACTTGCGTCGATGCATCGATGGGGCCAGCATCACGACCCTGCGACATGACTTGCGACAAGTGAGCACGCATCGCGAAGCGCCGTCCGTTCCGCCGTGAGTTCTGGAGGCTGTTGATTATGACCGAATTGAATCGTCGTGCCCTGATTGCCGCCACGTTGGCGATGCCCGCGCTGCGGTCCGCGCAGGCACAGGGTTCCTGGCCGACGCGCCCTGTGACCCTGGTGAATCCCTGGCCCGCCGGTGGGTCGTCGGACACCATGACCCGCATCTTCGCCCAGCGCTTCAGTCAGGCATTCGGCCAGAACTTCGTGGTGGAGAACCGGGCCGGCGCCTCCGGCACCATCGGACACAGCTATGTCGCGCAGTCGCGGCCCGACGGCTATGTGCTGCTGTCCGCGACCAACAGCACCTATGCCATCGCGCCGCATCTGATGGGCACCCTGCCCTACGACACGCGCGGCGCCTTCACCGGCATCAGCCTGCTGGCCCGCACGGCGCAGGCGGTCTGCGTGCATCCTTCCGTGCCGGTGACGACGATCCAGGAATTTCTCGCCTATGTGAAGGCACGGCCGGGCGAGATCACCTTCTCCTCCGCCGGCATCGGCGCGAGCAGCCACCTGGCGACCGAGTTGCTGATGTCCGCGGCCGGGCTCGACATGATGCATGTGCCCTATCGCGGCGGCGCGCCCTCGGCGCAGGCCGTGCTGGCGGGCGAGACGAACATGTCCTTCGTCGATGCCGTGACCGCGCTGCCGCACCGCCAGGCCGGCACGCTGAAGATGCTCGCGGTCAGCACGGCAGAGCGCACGCCCCTCGCGCCGGATGTACCGACGCTACAGGAAGCGGGCGTCGCGGGCTTCGAATCCTCGACTGACATGGCGCTGATGGCGCCCGCCAACCTGCCTGCGCCGATCGTCGCGCGCCTTACGGAGGCCGTGCAGGCGGCGGTCAACGATCCCGCCTTCCGCCAGCAGATCATTGCCCAGGGCGCGGCGCCGGTCGGCAGCACGCCGGCGGAATTCGCGACCTACTGGACGCAGGAAAGCGAGAAGTGGGCGACCGTCATCCGGGTCCGCAACATCCGCATGCCGACGTGATCGGCTGAGTCACGTCACGCCGCCGGCGCGGCGCTTCCCATGCCTGCCGGCGGTACTGTCCGCGCGACGCTGCCCAGCGCCTGCGCCGCGTCGAACAGCGCGGTGAGGGCCGGCCGGCCCTGACGCCAAACGAACGCCGTGTGCCGGCGCTCACAATAGCCGAACGCCGAGACCAGCGCGAAGAAGCCCGCGTCGCGCACCGCGAAGCCGCCCGCCGCGACATCGCGTTCCAGCGCATCGGCGACGCGCGCAGTGCGCTGCGTCTCCAGCGCGATCACCCCGGGCGAGCGTTCGTGCTCCGGCCGCCGCAGTTCTCGGTTCCACACGGCGATGCCGTCGATCATGCCGAGCACCCGGCCATAGGCGGCCAGCGCGCGCGGCGCCTCCGGGCCCGGCAGCAGGCGGCGCGCGGGTTCGACCAGGCTGTCCAGCATCATCAGCACCGGCGTCGTCTCGGTAAGGGTGGTACCGTCATCGAGCACCAGCGCCGGCACGCGCCCCACCGGGTTGTGCGGCAGCAGCACCGAGGCCGGATCGCGCAGCGTGGCCTCCACGACCGTGACACGGTCCTCGATGCCGAGTTCGATGACCGCCATGCGGGCGATGCGGGCATAGGGCGAACCGGGGGCATGGAACAGGCGCATGAGGGTCAGGCTATCACCCCCGGTTGACGGCGCCAGCCCGCCGGGCGAAGCGGGAGGCATGACCGACGCTCCCGCCCCCTTCGACCCTGCCGCCGCCGGCTGGAAGACCTTCCGCTGGCATGAGGACGGCTTCCCCACGCTGGTCGGCCCCTTCTGGTCGAAGAAGGAGGAGGCAGGCTGGGCCTATGGCCTGGTCGCCGAGGACAAGCACTCCAACGCCCATGGCATCGTCCATGGCGGCATGCTGGCGACCTTCCTCGACCAGATCCTGGGCGCGACCTGCTGGGAGGCGGCAAGCCGCGACCCGGTGGTGACCATCCAGCTCAACACGCATTTCGTGTCCGCCGCGCGAGCCGGGGACTTCCTGGAGGCCCGGGCCGAGGCGGTCCGCGCGACCAAGTCCATCGTCTTCGTCCGCGGCCAGATCACGATCGGCGACCGGATCGTCGCGACCGCGGATGGAGTGTGGAAGCGGCTGGGCGCGCGCTGACCGCTTCGCTACGCTGCCGGGCAAGAAACCGGCAGGGAAGGATGCGCCGATGCGCAGCGCCGTCATCGTCTCCACCGCGCGGACGCCGATCGGGCGGGCCTATCGCGGTGCCTTCAACGACACCAATGCGCAGACGCTCGGCGGCCATGCCGTGCGTGCCGCCGTGGAGCGCGCGAAGCTCGATCCGGCCGAGGTCGAGGACGTCATCATGGGCGCGGCCCTGCAGCAGGGCTGCCAGGGGTCGAATGTCGGGCGGCAGGTGGCGCTGGCGGCCGGGTTGCCGGACAGCGTGCCGGGCATGTCGCTGGACCGGCAGTGTTCCTCCGGGCTGATGGCCATCGCCACCGCGGCCAAGCAGATCCTGCATGACGGCATGCAGGTCGCGGTCGGCGGCGGGCTGGAATCCATCTCCCTGGTGCAGAACGACAAGGCGAACTGGTTCCGACGCGCTGATCCGTCGCTGATGGAGCGCGTGCCCGCGCTCTACATGTCGATGCTGGAGACGGCGGAGATCGTCGCCGACCGCTACGAGGTCAGCCGCGACGCGCAGGATGCATACGCCTTCCGCAGCCAGCAGCGCACCGCCGCCGCCCAGGCGCGCGGCGCCTTCGACGAGGAGATCGTGCCGCTCGCCTCGGTGATGAAGCTGGTGAACCGCGAGACGGGCGAGAGCAAGGACGTGCCCACCACGCTGATGCGCGACGAGGGCAACCGCGCGGACACGACGCTGGAGGGGCTGCAATCCCTCAAGCCCGTGTTCAAGGACGGGATGGTCGTCAAGCAGGGCCGCTTCATCACCGCGGGCAATGCGAGCCAGTTGTCGGATGGTGCCTCAGCCGCCGTGCTGATGGAGGAAGCCGAGGCATCACGCCGCGGCCTGCATCCGCTCGGCATCTATCGCGGCATGGTGGTGGCCGGCTGCGATCCGGGGGAGATGGGCATCGGCCCCGTCTTCGCCGTGCCGAAGCTGCTGAGGCAGCATGGCCTCGGCATCGACGACATCGGGCTGTGGGAACTGAACGAGGCCTTCGCCTGCCAGGTGCTGTATTGCCGCGACCGGCTCGGCATTCCCGATGAGTTGCTGAACGTCGATGGCGGAGCGATCTCGGTCGGGCATCCCTACGGCATGTCCGGCGCGCGCATGGCCGGGCATGCGCTGATCGAGGGCAAGAAGCGCGGGGCGAAATTCGTGGTGGTGACGATGTGCGTCGGCGGTGGCCAGGGAGCCGCCGGGTTGTTCGAGGTCGCGTGAAGAACTGGAGGGGCTCTGCCCCTCCAAACCACCCCGCCAGGGTGCCGTGCACCCCGGACCACCGGCACTTGGTGCCGGGCGCCGCGGTTCCGCGATTTTTGCGGCGTTCCTGATACGCCAGAGGCGCCCGTGCCTGCCTGCGGCGCACAGCGCCAGGTATCGGTTTCCAAAGGCCTTGTGACCTTTGGTGGGGTGGGCCCGGGAGGGGCAAAGCCCCTCCAGGGCCGGCCCCGTCTCAGTACCGGTACGCCTCGGCCTTGAACGGCCCCTGCGGCGACACGCCGATGTAGTCCGCCTGCTGCTGCGTCATCTTGGTCAGCGTCGCACCAACCTTCGCCAAGTGCAGCGACGCCACCTTCTCGTCCAGGTGCTTCGGCAGCACGTAGACCTTCTTCTCGTACTTGCCCGGGTTGGTCCACAGTTCGATCTGCGCCAGCGTCTGATTGGTGAAGGACGCGGACATCACAAAGGACGGGTGGCCGGTGGCGTTGCCCAGGTTCACCAGGCGGCCTTCGGACAGCAGGATGATGCGCTTGCCGTCGGGGAACTCGATCTCGTCCACCTGCGGCTTCACGTTGTCCCACTTGAAGTTCTTCAGGCCGGCGACCTGGATCTCGCTGTCGAAGTGGCCGATGTTGCACACGATGGCGCGGTGCTTCATCGCGCGCATGTGGTCGACCGTGATGACGTCGACATTGCCGGTCGCGGTGACGAAGATGTCGGCCTGCGGGGCGGCCTGGTCCATCGTCACGACCTCATAGCCTTCCATCGCGGCCTGCAGCGCGCAGATCGGATCGACTTCGCTGACCATGACGCGGCAGCCGGCGTTGCGCAGGGACGCGGCGGAGCCCTTGCCCACGTCGCCGAAGCCGCAGACCATCGCGACCTTGCCGGCCATCATCACGTCGGTGCCGCGGCGGACCGCATCCACCAGGGATTCCCGGCAGCCATAGAGGTTGTCGAACTTCGACTTGGTGACGCTGTCGTTCACGTTGATGGCGGGGAACAGCAGCTTGCCTTCCTTCGCCATGTTGTACAGGCGGTGCACGCCCGTCGTGGTTTCCTCGGACACGCCCTTGATGGCGCCGGCGAGCTGCGCGAACCAGCCCGGCTTGGTCTTCAGGCAGTCCTTGATCAGGGCGAAGAAGACGGTCTCTTCTTCATTGGTCGCCTTGTCGAGGAAGGCGGTGTCACCCTGTTCGGCGCGCAGGCCGTAATGGACCAGCAGCGTCATGTCGCCGCCATCGTCCAGCAGCACGTTGGGCGTGCCGCCATCGGCCCATTCCAGCGTGCGCTTCACATACTGCCAGTATTCCTCGAGCGTCTCGCCCTTGATGGCGAAGACCGGCGTGCCGGTCGCGGCGATCGCGGCGGCCGCGTGGTCCTGGGTCGAGAAGATGTTGCACGAAGACCAGCGCACATCCGCGCCGAGGGCCTTCAGCGTCTCGATCAGCACGGCGGTCTGGATGGTCATGTGCAGGCAGCCGGCGATGCGCGCGCCCTTCAGCACTTGCGACGGGCCGTATTCGGCGCGGGTCGCCATCAGGCCGGGCATCTCGTCCTCGGCCATGGAGATTTCCTTCCGGCCCCAGCCGGCGAGGGACAGATCCTTCACGACGAAATCGGCGGCAGCGGACATGCGCGTTCTCTTCCTCAGGCTTCTGGGCGACGCCGGGCGGGTAGCATGGCGGGCCGGGGGAGGCCAGAGAGCATGATCACTGATAAGGATATCTTTATGTGATCATCGCAATGCCTGACGCCGCTATTCGCGCCTGGGTTTATCGAAACGGCATGATATTCTCGTGTTATGCGCCGCGTCGCCCTGCTGTGCCTGCTGCTCACCGCCGCCTGCGACACGCCGGCGAGCGACCTCTTCACCGTGCCCGCCTGGGCCGAGGCCCTGCTGGTCCAGGACGCCCATGAGGCCGAATGGGAGGACGGCCCTGCCGGC
Organism: Roseomonas alba; assembly: GCF_019430885.1. Taxonomy (GTDB): domain Bacteria; phylum Pseudomonadota; class Alphaproteobacteria; order Acetobacterales; family Acetobacteraceae; genus Neoroseomonas; species Neoroseomonas alba. Next base: position 384,566 of record NZ_JAHYBZ010000003.1, read on the forward strand.
CCGCCCGAGGGCGAACCGGCCCTCGCCCTCACCCTCGGCAGCCGTCGCGGCATCGCCCTGCTGATCCAGGAGGAAGGCGAGCGCCGGCTCTGGCGCACCCCCGGCGGCGTCGCCGTGCAGACCGAAGGGGCCCGCGTCGTCGCCACCGCCGGGCTGCGCCAGGTCCTCGCCGCGACACGTTTCGACGGCACCGACCTGCTGATGCGCCTGCCCGAGCTCGGCCCCGGCGAATGGCGCGCGACGCGGGTGGTGGACCTGATGCGATCAGCCTTCGACCCCGCCCGCATGCGCTTCGGCGTGCGGCTCGACTGCCGGCTGTCCATCGGCCAGGCCGAGATCGCCGACACCCTGCTGATCGAGGAACGTTGCCGCGGCGGCGCCCGCACCACCAGCCGCTTCTGGGCCGATGCCGGCAGTTATGCCGTGTTCCGATCCGAACAATGGGTCGGGGACGACCTCCCGCCTCTGGTGGTCGAGGTCGTCTCCGCCCGCAACCCGACCGAGATCATCCCGCTGCCCAGGTGAGCCCCGCGCGCCGCACCCGCCGCGCGACATAGACCGCCCAACCGATCTGCACGGCCAGCGCCGGCAGCACGATCAGCGGCTTGGCGGACGGCGTCATGGCGAGGAACAGCCAGACCAGCCCGCCATGGAACAGCACGAAGCCCCAATGCGTCGCGGCCACTGCCCGCACCGACAGCCCCGACCGCTGCGCCATCTGGTACAGATGCGTCCGGTGCGCGGCCGCGACGCGCTCGCCCCGCAGCGCACGGCGCACCAGCGTGAAGGCCGCATCGAACAGCAGCCCGAACAGCAGCAGCGGCACGATCAGGAAGGACACCGACGCCGCATCGAAACGCGCCGCCGCCACCGCCAGCACCGCCATCATGAAGCCGAGGAACTGGCTGCCCACATCCCCCATGAAGATGCGCGCCGGGTTCAGGTTGAACGGAACGAACCCCGCCAGCCCGGCCGCCAGCAGCAGTGACGCGGCATAGACGAACCAGCCGCCCTCCTCCCCCGACACGACGCACAGGATCACGGCGGCGAGGAACACCGACCCGCCGACCAGCCCGTCCAGCCCGTCCATGAAGTTCAGCGCATTGGTGCAGCCGACGATCCAGAACAGCGTCAGCGGCAGCCCGATGACCCCGAGCGGCACCTGCCCCACCCAGGGCACCGCCAGCCGGTCGACCACGAGCCCCGAGGCGATCGCCACCAGCGCCGCCACCGCCTGCGCCGCCAGCTTCACCGAAAAGCGCAGGTCGGACACGTCGTCCCACAGAGACACGCCCGCGATCGCCACCGCCGCCCCGATCACGCCGAGGAATTGCGGCGGCGGCAGCCGCGCATAGTCCGCGCCGAAATACAGCAGAGCCATCCCCGCCACGAAGGCGACCACCACCCCGAGCCCACCCCCGCGCGGCGTCGGCCGGACATGCGACGACCGCGCGTTGGGATGGTCGAGGATCGGATAGGCAATCATCAGCCGCACCACCCCGGCAGACAGCAGGGCGAGGCAGAACGCGACGGCAAGATGCCTGAAGACAGCGTCGATCAGCATGGGCGGGGCGCGCTATGGACCGGCACGGGCAGGGCGTCCAGCACCGGGGAGGGCTCCGCCCTCCCCGGAACCCCTCCCGCCAAAGGCCCACGGCCTTTGGAGACCATCTGTCAGCCTGTCCCACCCGGCGCCACACGACCGCCCATCCTTCAGCGGGTGAACCAGGCGACGCCCCGCTGAAGGGCCTCCTCGCGGCCCTCGCGCGTCAGCTCCCACAGCGGGTTCTCCACGGCCAGACGCTGGCCACCGTCGCGCTGCACGCTGCGGATCACCGCACCCATATTCGACCGCGTCTGCACCCCGAACAGGTCCAACGGCACCCGGATGAAAATGCCCTTGTCGAAGGATCCCTCGCCGAAATCGCTGTAGGACGCGCTGGTCAGCGTCGCGAAGGCCCCGACCTCGATGCCGGAATCAAAGCGCCGCGCAACCTCGACCGTCCCGCCCCAGTCCCCGGCCAGGTAGCGCCCACCGCGCAACGTCGTCGTCAGATTCCACCAGGGCAGATCGAGGTATAGCGACACCTGCCCCGTCGTCACCCGGTAGTCCTGCAGGCCGAAGCGCTGGTCGTAGTCCCGCTGCGCCACATAGTTCACATCCACCCCGATCCCCCAGGGCTGGTCATGCGGCCGGTACAGGATCTCGCCCGACACCCCGGCGAACATGGGCTCCAGATACCCCACCGTCGCCCGCGCGAAGACGTCCGGCGCCGGCGACCAGATCCGCTCGGCATAGAGCGACGTCACCGCGAGCGTCTGCCCCTCATCCGCATAGAACGCGTAGTCGGACCGGACATGCGGCAGTAGGGAATCGGACGGGCCGGCGCTCGACAGGTTCTGCCCCACCACCTGCGCAACCCCGCCCGCCAGCGAGAACCCCGCCCCGAACTCCACCCGCGCCCCCGCCGCCACCGCGGCCTGCCACAGCGCCGTGCGGGACGGATCGCCCAGGATCAGCCGCAGCCCCGGCTCCACTCGCCAGTCGAAGAAGGGTCCCTCGGCGCGCACCGCGTCCTCGAAGGGATCACCCGCCGCCATGAGCGTGGCGGTGGCGAAGATCTCCTCCGCACTGCCATAGCCGCGCGCCGCGGCCTCCATCGCGGACCGCAACACCATGATGCGGGCGACCTCCGCCCCCGCCAGGGACCAGGACACCACCACCCGCTCCACCTGGCGCGGCAGCAGAGGCTGCGCCGCCCGCACCACCCGCCCGACCACCTGGGCGAGTGTCCGGTATCGCCCGTCGCCGACCGCGATCCGCGCCTCGTCGCCCTCGATCGCCAGCGCGCGGGGGCTCAGCCCGGCCTCGCGTAGCGCGGCGAACATGCGCGGGGCGATCAGCCGCGCCTCGGGCGAGGCATCATCGGGGCGCTCCGCCATTGCCGGCGGCGGCCGCAGCGGCGCGCGCGGCGGGTTCGCCGCATCCATCCTCACCGAGGCGCGGAACAGCACATCCGTGCCGTTCACATACTGCACCCCGACATCGAGCCAGTCGTTCTGCCATTGCAGCCCGGCATTCACCCGTGAATCGGCGATGCCCAGCAGCTCGGTCGTCCGCGCCGGATACCCGCCCCGTTCGTCCCGCAGCCGGTCGCCGCTGACCTCCAGCTTGGCGCGCAGCCCCTCGAGCACGCCCCAGGGCGTCGGGATCGGCGGCACCGACCATTCGACGCCGCCGAAAATCGAAATGTCCTCGCCCCGGAAATAGGTCCCCCAGCGCGGCGTGCCGCCCTGCCCCACATCGCGCGTGCGGTCGTTGAACCCGCCCCAGATATCCGCCAGCGGATTGTTGCCGTCGCCATAGGTCCCGAGCCGCCCCCAGCCCATCCCCAGGCTGACGTCGAAATCCCAGAGGCGCTTGGACGCGACCAGGTATTCGCCCGCATAGATCCCGGTCCCGACAACGTCCTGGATCCCGACCGCGAGCGCCGGCCGCCAGTCATTTTCCTCCCACAGCCGAATCTTGATGTCGAAGGACCGGTCCGAGACCATCCCCTCGCCGGTCGTGCCGTTCAGGCGTTCGCTGAGCCGGAAGGTCGTCTCCAGCCAGGGCAGGGCCTGGAAGCCGAGGAACCAGAAATTCCGCTGATGCCGCAGGCCGAACCCGGCCTCGAGCGTGCCATCGGGCCGGAAGCGCGCATTGCGCATCTCGATCAGGCCGACGCCGCCCCAGTCGGAACCCGAACCCTCCGGCGCGTCCTGGGCCTGCGCGGGGAGGGCGAGCAGCGCCAGCAGGGCCAGGGCGTAGCGGGAGGGGCTTTGCCCCTCCCGGACCCACCCCACCAGGATGCTGGGCATCCTGGACCGCAATCTTTTGGCACCCGGCCCGACAGATGCGACGAGCCCTCCCAACGCGTTTCGTGCGCAAGGGCGGGTCTCGGCACCCTTCCGCCCTTGCCGCCGGGCGCCAAGTACCGGTTTCCAAAGGCCCTTCGGCCTTTGGCGGGGTGAGGTCCGGAGAGGGGCAGAGCCCCTCTCTGGTCCACCAGCCGTGTTAATTCCCCGCCTCGCGCGCAATCACCGCCAGCGCCGCCGCGGACACCGAGATCTGCCCCAGCACCTGCGTCAGGTCCCGCACGAACCCCCAGGTCTCATAGGGGCTCGGGTCCTGCGGCACGACCACCAGGCTGCCCGGCGGCACCGGCGGCCCGCCCTGCTGCCAGGCGGACAGACCGGCCGCGGTGGATTGCCCGTTGGGCAGCACGATGAAGGCGCGGGACGGATCGGCGAAGCGCTGCGTCCCGCCGGAGCCGCGGACATAGTCGCTCGCCCGCCAGCCGGAGCGGAATTGCAGCGACCCCGGGTTCAGCACCGACCCCACAACGGTCACTTCATTGGGCCGCTTGGGAATGGCGATGATGTCGCCGGGTTCCAGCAGGACGTCGAGCTCGGGCCGTGCGGCGAGGATGACCGGGTTGGCCTCCACCACCATGCGCCCGGCGGCGCGGGCCTCGCGCAGGGAGTTGGCGAGTTCCCGCCCTGCCGTGATCGCCGCACCGAGATCGACGCCCGTGCCGCGCGACCCGGCCACGGCCTGGCCGGAGGCGACCTGGATCAGGCTGGTCTCCAATTCCCGCGCCGTGCGGGCGAAGCCTTCCTGCTGGCGCTCGCGCACCGATTGTCGCGTGAAGACCGCGCCATAGGGATAGGCCTGGGGCGTCAGCCCGCCGGCACGGGCGATGACCTCGGACAGGCGTTCCCCGCGGCGGATGTCGTAGGTGCCGGGACGCAGAAATTCGCCGAGCAGGATGACCGGCCCGGTATCGCGGTCCCCGAAGCCGCGCGGGATGCGGATGGTGTCGCGCGCAGACAGGCGCACCGCCGCGAAGTTGCGGCTCGTCAGATCCAGCCGCGTGCGGGCAAGCGGGATCGCGCCCCCGCCATCGGGCGGTTCGCGCGCGAATTCCACGACGCGCAGGTCGGCCGCATCCGACAGCCCGCCCGCCGCAGCAATGACGGTGTCGAGGCCCGTATCGTCGGTGATGGGGAACAGGCCCGGCGTGCGGACCTCCCCGGTCAGCACGACCGACTGATCGAGCATGAAGGCCGGCAGGTCCGGATAATCCAGATAGACCTGCGGGCAGGGCGCGGCCCCGATCTCCGGGAAACCTGCCCCCTTCACATGGGCGTAGCGTTGCGGCGAGGCACGCGACGCCAGCGCCAGGCTGGTCAGCGCCGGGCAATCCGCCACCGGCGGTGCGTTGGGCGCGGGCGTGGGAGCCTCTCCCCGCAGCGCACGCTGCACGGCCGGCGAGGTCAGGAAGGCGATGTCCGACCGGGCGAAGACGATGACCTCGTCGCCTTCCTGCAGCGGCATGTTGGCGCGGCCTTCCAGCACGCGGCCGAGGTCGAAGGCCCGGAAGTTCCGCTGCCCGGTCTGCCGGTCCGCCCGCCACACCACGCCGAGCCGAACATAGGGATCGTTGCGCAGCAGCCGCCGGTCCGAGATCAGCCCGCGCAGTGTCTGGGATTGCCGCCCGCCGGCCGCCGCGCGCGTCACCGGCACGGCGACATGCCCCGCCAGCCGCACGGTGTTCGCCACCACATCGGCCCCGGGCTGCACCAGCACCGCGTCGCCGCGGCGGACGGCGGATGTCGGCGCCAGCTCCGCGAAGGACCGTCGGCCCGCGCCATCGCTCTGCTGCACCAGCAGCCGGTTGCCGCCCTGGCGGATGGTGCCCCCGGCCAGCGCCAGCATGTCGCCCAGCGGCGCGCTCGCCTGCCGGGAGGGCAGTTCGTAGATCGCCGGCCGTGCCACGTCGCCGGCGACGGCAACCGTGCCGCCGACGGGCGGGACGATGATGCGATCGCCCTCGCGCAGCGACAGATCCGCATCGCCGGGCGCATCGGCGATGACGCTGTAGAGGTCCACGACGCGGCGGCCGCGTGGCCCCTCGATGCGGATGGCGCGCAGCGACCCGGTCTTGCGCACGCCGCCCGTCGCCGACAGCGCGTCCAGCACGGTGGACAGAGCGTTCAGCGCCTGGAAACCGGGCCGCACCACCTCCCCGGCGACGAAGATGTTCATCTGCCGGACCTGGCCGATCGACAGGAAGACCTCGGACCCGCCGAGGTCCCGTGTCGCCAGCCCTTCCAGATGCGCCCGCAGGTCCTTCAGGCTGCGCCCGGTGGCCGGAATGGGCGCGAGGTCCGGCAGCAGCAGATTGCCGTCGCGCCCGATTCGCAGAGTCAGCGTCTGCCGGGCGCGGCCGCGGAAGGCGACGATCACCTCGTCATCCGGACCGAGGATGTAGTCCTCCGGCAGCGCCCCGAAGCCAAGTGCCGCGCCACCGCCGCCGCCGCGGAAGGTCTCGTAGCCGAATTGCCGCAGCGGCGGACCGTCGAGCCGCGCGGCGAAGAAGGATTCGGCCGAGGAGAGTGGATCATCCGGCACCACCGGCGCCGGCAGCGGCTGCGCGGCGATGGCCGGCAAGGGCAGGATCGACGCCGCGCGCGGCATCCCGGCGGGCGGCCCGCGCGTCGCCCCGCCATCCAGCAGGCGCTGCAATGCCTCCTGCGCCGCGCCGGGCGGCAGGTTCGGTAGCGGCGTCCCGCTGGGGACCAGGGATGGCAGGGTCGGCGGCGTCAGCAGTGGCGACCCGCCTGGCCCCGTCTGCCCCAGCGCCGCCGCCGACAGCCCAAGCAGTGTCGCGATCACCACCGGCAGGATCCGGCAGAGGGTCGAGGTCAGGCCTGGCAACGGGCGCGGTGGCAAGGGAATCAGAAACGCCTAGCGACAGTTTGAAAACAAGTTATACAACCTACAGGCGATTGTTAACCTCCGGAAAGAGCCCGCTGACCGAGAGCGCCCTCCTCGCCGAGCCCGCAACGCCCGCCCCGCGCGGAAGCGGCGGGCTGGCGCGGGCCTTGCTGCACGCCGATGCGGCCTGGCGGCTCGGCCCCCGCGCCTGCGCCCTGTTTGCCTGGCACCGGCTGAGGCTGCGCGCGGGCGTGATCGCGCGCAGCCTTGGCGATATCGTGCTGCCATCCGGCCGCTTGCTGCCCGATGCCATGCCCGGCGACCGCCTGGCCGGCGATGCCGCCGCCTTGGCCGCCGCTGCCGAAGCCGCAGTCGCTACCGGCTGGCATGGGCCGTTTCCCGCCGACACGCTGGCCGCCGATCTCGACCTCTTCACCCCCGGCGACATCCGGCCTGTCTGGGAAGCGAATCGGCTTCTCGCCCTGCCGCTGCTGGCGCTTGCCGCGCGCTGCGCCCCCGCCGATGGCCATCTGGAACGCGCCGAGGTCCTGCTCGCCGATTGGCGCGCCGCGAACCCGCCCTTCCGCGGCCCGGCCTGGGCCTGCGGGCAGGAAGCCGCGCTGCGCGCCCTGCATCTCTGCCTGGCGCTCGCGCTGCTGGAGGTCGACCGCGCTCCGCCCCCCGCGATGCGCGCCCTGCTCGCCGCGCACGCCCGCCGCATCGCCGCCACCCGCGCCTACGCCGCCGCGCAGGACAACAACCACGCGATCAGCGAGCCCGCCGGCCTCTTCGTCCTCGGCCTGGTGCTGAACGACCGGCGGATGGCGCGGCATGCCGCGCGCGACCTGGTCCGCGCCGTCGCCTGGCTGGTCGCACCCGATGGCAGCTTCGCCCAGGCCTCGCCCGGCTATCACCGGCTGCTGCTGGACACGCTGTCCCTCGCCGAGTGGTTCCGCCGCCGCCATGGCGCGCCGCCCTTCGATCCTCCGTTCGCATCCCGCACGGCCGCCGCGACGGCTTGGCTCGCGCGCGTGATGGAACCGGGCAGCGGCGCCCTGCCGCGCTGTGGCGCGACGGATGATTCGCACCTGGCCGACCTGACGCTCCATGGCGCCGCTGACGCGCGGGGAAGCGTCGGGCGCGCCATCAGTCTGTTCGCGGCGGAACAGAACGATGGTGGGTCGGTCGCGGAACTGATCTCGGCCGGAGCCCATGCCCGCGAGGAAGAACTGGAGGGGCTTTCGCGCTCCGGAACGCCCCGGCAAGGCCTTCCCGATGACCGGGATAGGCCCGCCGAAGAAGATCGGAGGGGCTCTGCCCCTCCGAACCACCCCGCCAAGTGCTTGGAGCACTTGGAACGCAGCTACTTGGTATCGGGCACGGGGGTCGCGCCCTTGCCCTTGAAGTGGGCTACGGGCGCAAGAGCAGGCTTCGGCGCCTTTCCTGGCTACGGCGCACCGCGCCAAATTTCGGCTTTCAAAGGCTCTGTGGCCGATGGGCTCCCATCCACGTTGCCTGCAACATCAATGGGTTCCCCTGATGGGGAGGCTTGCAGGGGCCAAGCCCCTCCAACTCCACCGCAGAAGCCCCAGAACGGCCTCGCCGCCGCGGAGCCCGTCCCCTGGCACAGCGAAGGCTGGTTCGGCGTGCACAACGCCCGCTTCCGCCTGCTCCTGCGCACCGGCGCGCCGTTGCGTTTCCGGCCAAGCCAGGCCGACCTGCTGCATCTCGACCTCACCCTGGATGGACAGCCGCTGCTGATCGATGGCGGCACCGGCGCCTACAATCCGCCGCCGGACGACGCCTGGTGGACCGATGCCCTCGCCGGCACTGCCGGGCACAACACGATCGAGTTCGACAGCCAGGAGCAGATGCCGCGCATCGGGCGTTTCCTGTTCGCCCGCTGGCCGGCCTGCCGCGCCTTGCCGGACGGCGGCGCCCTCCGCGACCACCGGGGCCGCGCCCACCAGCGCCGCATTCGGCTGTCGCCAACCGCCGTGACCATCGAGGAGCAGGTCGGCGGCCCCTTCGCCCGCTTGGTGCTGCGGTGGCGCCTCGCCCCGGGAGCTTGGGACCTGACCACGACAGGCGTGTCAGGACCCCGCGCCCGCATTGTCGTGACAGCCGACGTGCCCCACGGCATCCGCCTCGCTCAGGGATGGCACAGCCCGGCCTATGGCCGCGTCGAACCCGCGCCGGTGCTCGAAATGACCGCCGCCGCGCCCGTCACCCGCCTGGTCACGCGGGTGGAGGCGTGATGATGCCCGTCCAGCTTCTGCTCTCCGGCCTGTGGCGGCGGCGGTGGCCACTGCTGGGCCTGACCGCGGTGCTGTGGACCGCGGGCGTCGCCCTGGTGCTGGCCATGCCCCGCGCCTATCTCGCCCAGGCCCTGGTCGCGCCGGCGGAGACGACTTCCTTCGCCGTCTCCTCCCTGCTCTCGCCGTCCCCGTTCGCACCCGCCGGCCTGCTCGACACGCGGCCGAACGGCAATTTCGCCGTCTATCTCGGCGCGCTGCGTAGCCCGGAAGCCGCCGCCGTCCTGCTCCGCGACACCGGCATCGGCGCAGCGCTCGCGGAACGGCGCCGCACTGGCGCCGGCGGTGCGTTCCGCGGGCTGTTCGATCTGGACCGCCCGGTGGATGCCGACGACGTACAGGATTGGCTGGAGCGCAATCTCGCCGTCACCCAGTCGCTCGCCTCGGTGACCTGGACGCTGGAACTGCCGCATGCCGACCCGGCGCTCGCCCTTGCGATGCTGCGGCGCCTGCACGCCTTCGCCGAGGCCAAGGTGCGCGGCGACCTCGCCGAGCAGGCGGGCCGCCGCGTCGCCGCTCTCGAAGCCCGGATCGCGCGCGAGAACGACCTGTTCCTGCGCAACAGCCTGTATGAATTGCTGGCCCAGCAGCAGCGCGCCGGACTGGTCGTGGCAGCCGACGAGGTCGTCGCCGCGCGCCTGGTGTCGGCGCCGATGGTGGAGGCGCGGCCTTCCCTGCCCAATCGCCCCCTGCTGATCGCCCTGATGACGGTGGCGGTGCCGATCGCCGTGCTGCTCGGCGCCGCGTCGCTTCTGCTGCTGCGCTTCGATCCGACCGCGGCCACCGCACCGCGCCGGCGGCAGGAACCGGAACTGGCGCCGGGGATGGCAAGTGCCGATTGACGCCCATCGGAGGAACTCTGCCCGTCCGAGCCACCCCGCCAGGGGATTGGATCCCCTGGACCGCACTCTGCTGATACCGGGCAGCAAGGTCATGTCATGCCCTCCCAGCGCGTTTCGGGCGCAAGGGCGGGCTTCGGCATCCCATTCTGCCCGCGGCGCACGGCACCAAAGTGAGGTTTGCAAAGGCCCTGTCGCCTTTGCTGGGGAGAGTTCGGGGGGGGCAAAGCCCCCCTCGATCCCGCAGCGGAAGCAAGCATGTCATCAGGAAGGCGCTGCGGCCTCTGCCGGGGTGATTTGGAGAGGTGGCGCCCCTCCAACGCCACAGCGGCAGCGTCGGAGTGATCAGAAGCGCCTTTCGGCCGATGGAACCCCACGGATGCTGCACGCAACGTCCAGGGGAACCTACCGCGGGGCAGGGTCTGGAAAGGGAGAGAACCCCTTTCCGATGGTCGGCCCATGACGGCCCTGGCCGGCATTTTCGCCGCCATCCTCCACTTCGCCGGCGCGCTGAAATCGACTCCGCTCCTCGCCGCGCTTCCATTCGACCTCACCGCCGTTGCCGCCATGGCCCTGCTGGTCGTCCTGCCATTGCCGGCGCTGGCCAGCGACTGGCACGCCGATCCGCTGATCGCGCTACCGCTTGGTGCCTGCGGCGCACTGTGGCTCTGGCTCGTGCTCGCTGGAGCCTGGAGTCCTTCGACCGGCATCCTCGCCGCGAAGCTGCAGGATGTCGTGCTGCTCGGGCCTGTCATGCTGGCAGCCGGACTGGCAATCGCGGCGCAGGATCGGGCGCTGGCGCACTGCGCCAACGCGGTGCTGGCCATAGGCGCCGTGGTTGCGGCGAGCATCGCCTGGGGCCTGGCGACCGATCGCATCGTGCTTGGCGGCCTGCCCGGCGCCAGTCCCGACCAGACCCGCGTGCAGTACCAGATCGCCGGACTGGCCATTGCCTCCGCCGCGGCGTTGGCGGCGGTGCGCGCGGCCGAGGCGCCTCGCGTGTTCCCTCGCCTCCTGTGGCTCGGCTTCGCCTTCGGTCTGTCGGCGGTCGTGCTGCTGCCGGGCGGGCGGGCGGCGCTGCTGGCGCTGGCGCTGGCGCTCGCCACGGCGCCGGCCATCGCGCTGTGGCGATCCGCGCGGCGGGGCCTCGCGATGCTGTGGCCCGCCGCGGTGCTGCTCGCAACCGCGGCGGTACTCGCGATGGTCCTCGCCGATCCGCCCCTCGCCACCGGCCTGCGCACGCTGGAACGGCTGTCGGAGGGCGAGGTCGCGCAATCCTCGGGCCGGCTTCCCCTGTGGCGCGCGGCGGCAGAGAAAGGCGGCGAGGCCATGCCCTGGGGCCTCGGCACCGGGGGCTTTACCGTCGCCGCGGGCCATGGCGAGCGGCGCGGCCTCTACCCTCACAACCATCTGCTCGAAGCCATGGCCGAGGGCGGGTTGCCGGGCCTCGTGCTGTGGCTGATCGCCTTCGGCGGCGGTGGGCTGGCGGCGGTCCGGCTGGGGGCACAGGCCACGGTGGCGCGGGCGGCGCGGGTCGCGGCGCTCGCGCTGCCGGTCGCACTGTCGATCATGGTCTCGACCGATCTCGGCAACCGGATGGCGTGGTTCGCGCTGGGACTGGCGCTTGGACTCGGATTGCGGGCGGAACCACGACATGTACCGGCGCTTCGGCAAGCGGGCCTGTGACGCGCTGGGCGCGGCGCTGCTGATGGTGGCGCTGGCACCGGTCATGGCAGCGGTGGCGCTGGCGGTGAGGGCTGCGCTCGGTCGTCCGGTGCTGTTCCGCCAGACCCGGGCGGGGCTGGGCGGCGCGCCGTTCACCCTGCTGAAGTTCCGCACCCTGCAGAACGGCGCCGGCGACGATGCGGCGCGCATGACACGCCTCGGCCGGCTGCTGCGCGCCGTCGCGCTGGATGAACTGCCGCAACTGGTCAACGTGCTGCGCGGCGAGATGTCCCTGGTCGGGCCCCGTCCGCTGCCGCTGGACTATGTCCCGCGCTACTCGGCGCGCCAGGCGCTGCGGCTGACGCTGCGGCCGGGCCTGGCTGGCCTTGCCCAGGCGGCCGGCCGCAACGCCGTGCCCTGGGACGCGCGGTTGGAACTCGACGCCCGCTATGCCGAGGCCCCGCCACGGATCGGGCGAGATGCGCTGATCCTGATGCGCTGCGCCGCGCTCGCCCTGATGGCGCGCGGCGCCGCCGCACCAGGACACGCAACCATGCCGATCTTCGGGAAAATAACCGACAAAACCCCTGGTTGATTTTCAAATCATTCAATATCGTCATTGCGTGACATTTCTCGCGCCGCTCCACCCTGCGGCGCGGCCTCTCGGCGGTCTTGCCGCTGAGGTTTCGCCGCGCCGTATCCACCTCTCCCCTCCACATCTGACGGGGCGGGAGGCTGCGGCGCTCCAGGCGGTGCTGGACAGCGGCTGGGTCGCGCCGGCCGGACCCGCTATCCCGGCCTTCGAGGCAGCGATCGGGGCTGTCACCGGCTTTACCCAGGTGCTCGCCACCGCCTCGGGCACCGCGGCCCTGCATCTCGCCTTTCGCGTCCTGGACATCGCGCCCGGGGATGAGGTCTGGGCCCCAGGCTTCACCTTCGTCGCCACTATCGCGCCCGCGGTGCAGATGGGCGCCGTGCCGCGATTCCTCGATGTCGATGCGGGGTCATGGACGCTCGATCCTGATCTGCTGCGGCGGGAACTGCGCGCGGCGGCGCGGCGGGGCCGGCTGCCGCGAGCAGTGGTGGCGGTCGACATCTACGGCCAGGCGGCCGAGCTCGACGCCATCCTCGCCGCCTGCGGCCACTGGGGCGTCCCGGTCGTCAGCGACAGCGCCGAGGGGCTGGGCGCCACCATCCGCGGCCGTCACGCCGGGCGCGGCGCGCTGCTCGCGACGCTGTCCTTCAACGGGAACAAGATCGTCACCGCAGGCGGGGGCGGGGCACTGGCTTCGGACGATCCGGTGCTGATCGGGCGCGCGCGGCACCTCGCCAGCCATGCCAAGGATCCGGCGCCGCACTACCAGCACAGCGCCACCGGGCATGCCTATGGGCTTTCCTCACTGCTCGCGGCGGTGGGGCGGGTGCAGCTTGCCGATCTCGCGCCGCGGGTCGCGGCGCGGCGAGCCATTTTCGCACGCTATGCCGCTGGCCTCGCCGACCTGCCGGGCCTGTCCTTCATGCCCGAGGCGCCCTGGGGCATGGCCACGCGCTGGCTGACCGCGCTGCTGGTGGATCCCGTCCGCTTCGGCACGGATCGCGAGGCACTGCGCGAGAGCCTGGATGCCGCCGGCGTCGAATCCCGTCCGGTCTGGAAGCCGCTGCCGCTGCAGCCGATCTTCCGCGACGCGCCGGCAGCCGGCGGCACGGTGGCCGAGGCACTCTTCGCCCGCGGTCTCTGCCTGCCCTCCGGCACCGGGATGGAAGCTGGCGACCAAGATCGCGTGATCACGGCGATCCGTGACGCGTGCCGCGCGTGACTCTGCGCATTCTCTACCTGCATCAGCACTATTCCTCGCCGGAGGGCAGCATGCCGACGCGCAGCCACGGCTTCGCCCAGGCCCTGGTCGCCCGCGGTCACGCGGTGACGATGGCCTGCGGCCGCTATGCCGGCGCGTCGACAGGATTGACCGGCCCGTTCCGGCGCGGGCGACGGGAGGGCTCACGGCAGGGCCTCCATGTCGTGGAATTCGATATCCCCTGCGGCAATGCCATGACCCTGCCCGCGCGCAGCGCCGCCTTCCTGCGCTACGCCGCGCGCGCGACGCGGCTCGCCCTCGGGCAGCACTGGGACCTGATCATTGCGTCCTCCACCCCGCTCACTGTCGCGCTGCCGGCATTGGCGGCGCGGAAGCTGCGCGGCACGCCCTTCCTGTTCGAGATCCGCGACCCCTGGCCGGAACTGCCCCGGGCCCTGGGCGGCGTGCCGCGACCCTTGCTGGCGGCGATGGACCGGCTGGCAACCGCCGCCTGCCGCCGTGCCGCCGCCACCGTGGCACTGTCCGAGGGCATGGCCGAAACCGCGCTCGCCCGCGGCGCAGATCCGGCACACGTGCATGTCGTGCCCAATGCCTGCGACCTTGACCTGTTTGGCCCGCACATCGCCCCCTGGCGGCCGGAGCAGGCAGGGCCGCAGGAATGCCTAGCCCTCTATGCCGGCGCGCACGGCCGGGCGAACGGGCTGTCCACGCTGCTGGATGCCGCGGCGATCCTGCGTGCCCGGGGCGAAAAGCGCCTGCGCATCGTCCTGGTCGGCGAAGGCTCCGAGAAGCCCGCCCTGATGGCCCGCGCCGCCGCCGAGGGGCTGGCCAACGTCACCTTCCTCGCCCCCCAGCCGCGCGCGGCGATCGGCGCGCTGCATGCCGGCTGCCAGATCGCGCTGCATCTTCTGGCGGACATTCCCGCCTTCGCGGAATGGACGGCGCCGAACAAGCTGATGGATGGGCTCGCCGCTGGCCGGCCCGTCATCACCAACCAGCCCGGCCGCGCAGCACGCATCGTCGAGGATGGGCCGTCCGGCGTCGCGGTGCCGCCGGGGGACGCGGCGGCGCTGGCGGATGCGCTGGTGTTCCTGGCGATGCAGCCCGCGGTGCGGGAGGCCATGGGGGCAGCCGGGCGACGACAGGCCGCGACGCGGTGGGATCGGCGGCTGCTGGCGGAGCAGTTCTGCGAGGTCGCCATTGGAGGGGCTTTGCCCCTCCAACCCACCCCGCCAAAGGCCACAGGGCCTTTGGAAACCGATACCTGGCGCCGGGCCCCTCGGGCCGTCGCCGATATCGGGACACGCATCCGTGCGCCGGGGGTGTCCGTTGCCCCCGGCACCGGATCAAGGTTTCCAAAGACCTTCCGGATGCCCCCAACATGACGGCGTCATTCAAGGCACCATCCCCTGGCGCCGAGCACGAATGGCATCCACAGCCCCGACAGCACGTTCCGTGGGCAAGCGCAGATCCGGGCGTTGCTCCTGCCGGCGGCGTCCAGTGCCGAGTGACGGTTTCCAAAGGCCTCGGGCCTTTGGTGGGGGGAGGTTCGGCGGGGGGCAAAGCCCCTCTCCGACCCGCCTCGCGATGACCCTTCCCATCGTCCACCTGGTCGCCGCCGCCCGCCCCAACATGCCCAAGCTGGCGGCCCTCTGGCATGCCCTCGCGGAGGCCGCGCCGATCTGCCTCCCCGCCCTGGTCCACACCGGCCAGCACCACGACGCCGCCATGTTCGGCGACCTGCTCGAAGACCTCCGCCTGCCACGGCCGGCGATTTCGCTGGGTGTGTCCGGCGGCACCCACGCCGAGCTGACCGGCCGTACCATGATCGCGGCCGAGGCCGCCTGGCGCGCGCATCGCCCGGCCCTGGTCGTCGTCGCCGGCGACGTGGACGGGGCGCTGGCCGCGGGGCTCGCGGCGCGCAAGCTCGGCATCCGCCTGGCGCATCTCGAGGCCGGGCTGCGCTGCGACGACCGCGACATGCCCGAGGAGGTGAACCGCCGAGCGCTGGACGCGATTTCCGACCTGCTATGGGCTCCCGACCGGGACGCGGCGATGCGGCTGATCGCCGACGGCTTCGGCGCGACGCGGGTCAGGGCGGTGGGCAATGCGATGGTGGATTCGCTGCTGCGCCACTTGCCCGAAGCGCGCAACCGGCCCCTGCCGGCCGGGCTGGAACGCGGGGGCTATGGGATCGTCACGTTGCATCGTCCTGCCAATGTCGATGATGCCGGGACGCTCTCGCAGCTGATGTCGGCATTGGCCGCGACGGCGCGGCACATGCCCCTGGCCTGGCCGCTGCACCCGCGGACTGCCGCACGGATGGCGGCGTTCGGCATCGCGCCGCCGCCGGGCGTGACCATGCTGCCGCCGCTGCGCTACCTCGATTTCCTGGCACTGATGGCCCACGCGCGCGTGATCGCGACCGACAGCGGCGGCGTGCAGGAGGAAGCGGCCGCGATCGGCCTGCCCTGTCTGACCGTGCGGCCGTCCACCGAACGGCCGGCGACGCTCGCCGCCGGCGGCAACCGCCTGGTGACGCCCGAGACGCTGCCTTTCGCGGTGCTCGACCCGCCGGGGCGGGCCAAGCCCATACCGCTATGGGATGGCCAGGCCGGCGCGCGGATGCGCGGCCATCTCGCCGAGGTGCTGGCCGCATGACGGTGCTGATGCTCTCCGCCGCCCATCCGCCGGGCGATATCCGCGTGGTGCGCAAGGAGGGGGAGGCGCTGGCGGCGGCAGGCTGGCAGGTGATGCATCTCTGCCCGGGCGAGGAACACAGCCCGGCACAGGTCGGCCGCGTGGCGATCGCGACGCATCGTCACCGCCGGCTGTGGGGGTTGCTGGCCTTGGCACGGGATGCGGCGACTCTCCGACCGGCGGTAATCCATGCCTCGGAGCCCGATGCCTGGCTGGCGGCACTGATCGCCGGGCGGCGCTGCGGCGCGCGGGTCGTGCTGGATGTGCATGAGCACTACCCCTCGCGCCTGGATGCACGGCTGCCCGCACCACTGCGGCCGGTCGCGCGGGCGGCCATCCGGCTCGCCTGCCGACTGATGGGCCGGGCGGCGGATGCGGTGGTGGTGGCGAAGGACGGGCTGGACGGGGATTTCGCCGGCGCGCGCATCGTCCAGGTGCGGAACTACGCGCCGGCACCGGTCGCCGCGCCGCGTCGGCACGGGCTTGGCCCGCTGCTGCTCGGCCATCTCGGCGCGCTGACGCGGGCGCGGGGCTGGCCGACCATGCTCGACGCGCTGGCCCTCGCCCCGGCGGAGACGCGGTTGCTGCTGATCGGCCGCTTCACCGATGGCAGCGAGGCGGAATTCCATGCCCACGCCGCCGCACTTGGCCTCGCGAAGCGCGTGGCCGTCACCGGCTGGCTGCCGCAGGCCGAGGCCCTGGACCGGCTGCGGGACTGCGACCTGGCGTTGGTGCTGTTCCAGCAGGGCGAGGAGAATCATCGCCTCGCCCTGCCGCACAAGCTGTTCGACGCCATGGCGGCGGGCATCCCCGTCATCGCCCCCGCCTTTGCCGAGGAAGTGGCCGCCGTGGTGCGGGCCGCTGGCTGCGGGCTGCTGGTGGATAGCGGGGACGCCAGGGCCGTCGCGGAAGCGGTCGCCACCTTGGCGGATCCGGCGCGGCGGTCGGCCCTGGGCCATGCCGGCTGGGTGGCGGCAGGCGGCACCTTCGCCTGGGAGACCGAAGCGGACCGCCTGGTCGCCCTCTACCGAACCCTGCCGCAGTGCGCACCCTGCCGCGATGGCGAAGTCGTGCCGGCGCGGTGAGCAGTGGAGGGGACCTGCCCCTCCAAGCCGCCCTGCCAAGAGGCCACAAGGCATTTGGAAACCGTCACTTGGCGCCGGACATCAATGATCGGGTGCCACGACGATCGGCGCTATAGGCACGATGCGCCTGCGGATATCGGAAACCGGCTGCCCCGCCCAACAGCGGGTCAAGGATTCCATAAGGCCCTGTGACCTTTGGCGGGGGGTTCGAGGGAGGGCGTCGTCCTTCCCCGCGCCACCATCGCCATGGATCTTCGCGCGGATGGGCAAGACTCCTCCCGGTCGTGCGGCGCAGGAAACAGGACCCCTGTCCCATCCAGGCCCGCACACCCCTGTTCATGTTCCAGTGCTTTCCCCGCTGCCCCAATTCTGCCACTGTCCGCCCCGGACGGAGTGCCACGCTGGGATGTTGCTTCACGGTAGCTGCGCCTCGCGCGATGCGGCGGCGATCCTGCTGCTGGGCCCTTCGGGGTCCGGCAAGTCGGATCTCTTGCTGCGCCTGATCGCGCGGGGGTGGGATCTGGTGGCGGACGACCAGGTGGTGGTCGACGGGGTTGCGGTTTCGGCACCGCCCGCCTTGCGGGGGATGCTGGAGGTCCGGGGGCTCGGCGTGTTCCGGGATGTGGCGGTGGCCGAGGGGGCTCGACTGACGCTGGTGGTGGAATTGGTTGCGCGGGATCGCGTGGTGCGCATGCCGATGCCGGCCCATTGGGCCCCGGCCGGGGTCCCGCGCGTGGCGCTGCATGCCTTCGACGCCTCGGCGCCGGAGAAGGTGTCGCTGGCCCTCGATGCCGCGCTCGGCCGCAGGGCGCAGCGCGCCGGGGCCTTCGCGGCATGATGGATGGGCCACCAACCCCGCCGCGCCGCCAGCTCGTGCTGGTGACGGGGCTTTCGGGGGCGGGCAAGGCGTCGATCCTCAATGTGCTGGAGGATCTGGGCTACCAGGCGGTGGACAATCCGCCGCTGGCCGTGCTCGGCGCCCTGGTGGGCGATGGCGATGAGCTGCTCGCCGCCGGGGTGGACAGCCGCACCCGGGATTTCGAGCCGGAGGCGGCGCTGCGCCTGATCGAGGAACTGCGTCAGCGGCCCGACATCACGATCACCCTCGTCTTTGCCGCGGCCGAACCCGACATCCTGCTGCGCCGCTTCACCGAGACGCGCCGGCGGCATCCGCTGGCACCGGGTGGACCGCTCGGCCACAGCGTGGCGGACGGCATCGCCCGGGAAGAGGCGCTGATGGCCCCGCTGCGGGCCGCGGCCGACATGGTCGTCGATACCTCCGACCTGCCGCTGCCGGATCTGCGCCGCATGATCGAGCGCCGATTCGGCACCGAGGGTGGCCCCGGCATGGGGGTTTCGGTGGTCTCCTTCTCCTATGCGAAGGGCCTGCCGCGGGAGGCCGACCTGGTCTTCGACCTGCGCTTCCTGCGCAATCCGCATTACGTCGAGGCGCTGCGACCGATGACCGGCCAGGACAAGCCGGTGGCGGATTATATCGAGGCCGATCCGGATTTCCTGCCGTTCTGGCGCTGCATGACCGATATGTTAAGCCCGCTCTTGCCCCGCTACGCACAGGAAGGAAAGAAGTACCTCACCATCGCGCTCGGCTGCACCGGCGGGAAGCATCGTTCGGTACTGGCAGCGGAACGTCTGGCACACCATCTTCACTCTGGCGGCTGGCGGGTGGACCTTTATCACCGCGAGCTGACGGCCGGCGCGACGCCGGGGACACCACGTGGCGGGATCGCCGCGGTCTCCCCGACGGAACCGCGCCTTGCCAGCCGCGCAGCGGGGCGGGAGGCCCTGACACAGGCATCATGATCGGCATGGTTCTGGTCACGCACGGCCGCCTGGCCGAAGAGTTGCGGCACGCCATGGAACACGTGGTCGGACCGCAGCAGGCGGTCGCGACGGTGTGCATCGGCCCCGACGACGACATGGAACACACGCGCGCCGACATCCGGCGCTCGGTCGAATCGGTGGATCAGGGCGATGGGGTGGTGGTGCTGACCGACATGTTCGGCGGCACGCCCTCGAACCTCGCCATGCAGATTGCCGGCGGCAACGGGCCCATCGAGGTCCTGGCCGGGGTCAACCTCCCGCTCCTCATCAAGTTCGCCAAGCTGCGCGGCGTCGAACCGCTCGCCGAAGCGGTGGACCATGCCCTCGCCGCCGGGCGCAAATACATCGCCAGCGGGAAGGAGGTCGCGGCCGGCACCGCCGCCATGCCGCCCGCCGCGATGAGGAGGAACGGCGCGTGAACGAATGGCCCGATGAGCCCGGGGCGCGCGTCGCCGCCGAGGCCCCACCGATCGATTCCTGCGGCTGCGACCCGTCGGGCGGCGATGGCATGGTGCTGAAGCGCAGCGTCGTCATCTGCAACAGCCGCGGGCTGCATGCCCGCGCCGCGGCGAAGCTGGTCTCCGCCGCCGAGCGTTTCTCCGCCTGCGTGACCGTGGTGCGCAACGGTGAGCGGGTGCCCGCCTGTTCCATCATGGGGCTGATGATGCTGGGCGCGGGCCAGGGTGCCGAGGTTATGATCGAGGCCGAGGGCTGGGACGCCAAGGAGGCGCTCGAGGCGGTCGCCGGCCTGGTCGAGGCCGGCTTCCATGAAGACTGAGAAGAACGACAGGACCGAGGCACCCAGGACGAAGTCGAAGGCGCGGTCCAGCGAGGTCGTCGTTCCGGGCATCGCCGTTTCGCATGGCGTCGCGGTCGGGCTGGTCTACGACACGACGGACCCGCCGGCGGAGACGCCGCACCGGGCCATTCCCGCCGATGCGGTGGATGACGAGAAGCAGAAGCTCGCCGCCGCCGTCGCCTTCTCCCGCAAGCAGGTCGGCAAGCTGAAGACCCGCATCGGCGTGCTTCCCGAGGAAGCGCAGGAGGAGCTGGAGCCGCTGCTCGACGCGCATCTGATGATGCTGGGCAATTCGCGGCTGATCCGCGGCGCCCGCAAGCGTATCGAGACGGAATTGCTCGGCGCCGAGACCGCGGTGCAGGAGGAGGCCGAGGAAATCCGCGCGGTCATCCTCGCCGCCAAGGACGACGACAAGGCGGGGCTCGCGCGCCGCGCCAACGAGGTGCGCGACATCGCCCGCCGCCTGGTGCGCAACCTGACGGCCACCCCCTTCCGCAGCTTCAAGGACCTGCCCGAGGGCTGCATCCTCGTCTCCGAGGAACTGACTCCGGCCGATGCGGCGCTGCTCGACCCATCCCGCGTCGCCGGCGTGGCGACCGAGGAAGGCGGGGCCGACGGGCATACCGCGATCATGCTGCGCGCGCTCGGCATTCCGGCGGTGCTCGGCGCGCCGGGCCTGACCGAGGCGGTGCAGCGTGGCGACCAGGTGGTCCTCGACGGCACGGCCGGCACGGTCGCGGTGCATCCCTCCGCGGCGACGCTGGCCACGGCGAAGGAGAAGCTCACCGCCTTCGCCAAGGAGCGGGCGAAGCTGTCCAAGCTCCGCCGCCTGCCCGCCGAGACCACCGATGGCGAGGCGGTGGAGCTGCAGGCGAACCTCGAAATCCCCCAGGAGCTGCCGCTGATCGCGCAGGCGGGTGCCATGGGCATCGGCCTGCTGCGCACCGAGTTCCTGTTCATGAACCGCGAGGACCTGCCCGACGAGGAAGCGCAGGTCGAGGCCTACACCCAGATCGTCGGCGCCATGGATGGCCTGCCGGTGACCATCCGCGTGCTCGACTGGGGCGGCGAGAAGGACATGGAAGCGCTGGCCGAGGGCGTCGCCCCGGGCCATGCCGGCAGCAATCCCGCGCTCGGCCTGCGCGGGCTGCGCATGCTGCTGAAGCGCCCGGAACTGCTGGAAGTGCAGTTCGCCGCCGTGCTGCGCGTGGCCGCGGCTCATAGCGACAGCCATGTGCGCCTGCTGCTGCCCATGGTCACCGTGCCCGAGGAAGTGCGCCAGGCGCGCGAGGTCTATGAACGCGTGGCCCGCCGCCTGCGCCGGCGTGGCGAGAAGCTGCCGGAGAAGCTGCCGCCGCTCGGCGTGATGATCGAGACGCCGGGCGCGGCGCTCGCCGCCGACGCCATCGCGCTTGAGGCGGACTTCTTCGCCATCGGGACCAATGACCTCGCCATGTACACCCTCGCGGTGGACCGGGCGGAGGCGGAGGTCTCGCATCTGTACGACCCGCTGCATCCGGCGGTGCTGCGCCTGGTGCAGTTCGCCACCGAAGCCGCGCTGCGGCTGCGCATGCCGGTCTCGGTCTGCGGGGAGATGGCGGGCAATCCGCAGCTCACCCCGCTGCTGCTGGGGCTCGGGGTGCGCACCTTCTCGATGAACGCCTCGGCGCTGCCGCGGGTGAAGCAGGCGGTGCGCGCCCTCGACATCGGCGATTGCGCCCGTTTCGCGCGGCGCGTGATGGAGCAGTCCGATCCGGCGCGCATCCGCGAATTGGTCGCCGGCTTTGCCGAAGGTGTGATCGAACGGGCGTGAAATCCTTCACGCCGCTCACCTTCGGAAATAAGCGAGTAACGCAACGCCTTGATCCTGCCTTGGTTGCGCCCCCTCACCGCCCCTCGCGGCCTGGAGGCTCAGACCATGGGACGAGGGAAGGCAGACCCGATGCGCCACATCCAACGCGCCGCCGTCACCGGCCTCTTCGCGCTGTGGCTGGCCCCGCTCGCAGCGGTGGCGGGCCAGGCGCCGAACAGCCCGAGCCTGCGCAACGACCGCGGCGTCCAGTCCGAGCGGTCGACGGTGGAGAGCCGGCAGGACGAGGACGACGAGCCTGGCGAGACGAACGCCGCTCCGAAGGGCTGACACCAGACGCCCCTTTTCCTGATCTGTGGAACCGGGACGGGCGTTGACCCTCTCGGACTCTCCCCCGCAAAGGCCGAAAGGCCTTTGCAAACCTCCACCTGGCACCGGGCGCCACTGACAGGACCAGTGCCGAAACCCGCAGTTGCGCACGAAGCGCGTATGGCGGGTGCTTTGTGAACCCTCTGACCGGCACCAGAAGATTGCGGTCCAGGATGCCCAGCATCCAGGGGCCCCATCGAGGTTGCTTTGCAACGTCGATGGGAACCCGGGCGGGGTGGCTTGGCGGGACGGCGCATCTCCGTGTCCGTCACCGGCCTGCAACCGCGGCCCGAAAGGGCCAGCGCCCCCCGCATTCCCGCCCGCCGAGGGGTGGCACCGCCCTTCCCACCATGCTTGATTGCGCCGGCCGATACCCTGAGGAGAGGACCATGGCTGCGCGCGACGACGATCAGGAATTCGACCTCGGTATCAGCCTCGAGGCCGTCGCCGCCATCGTGGATGCCGCCCGCGCCGTGCAGGAGGGCGAGGAGAGCGGCGCCCTCGAGCGCGAGGATGAGGACGAGGAAGGCCTCGACGCCGAGGATGACGAGAACATGGATGAGGACGCGCTGCGCGCCTTCATCGCGGATCTCAACGAGGATGAGCAGGCCTCGCTGATCGCCCTCGCCTGGATCGGCCGGGGCGACTATACGGGGGAGGAATTCGAGGAAGCGCGCAACTTGGCCAGGGAGCGCAACGTGCGCGACCCGGCGGAATACCTTCTTGGCATCGACATGCTCGGTGACATGCTGGAGGAGGGTCTGTCGGAACTTGGCCTGTCCCTCGAGGATACGGACTGACGGTGCTTCCGCGAGCCGCCCTGCTGCTTCTGCTCCCGCTTCTCACCACCTGTTCCGCCCGCGATTCCGCGGTGGCGGAGGATGGGCGGGAGCGGCTGATCGGCCTGCGTGCCGACGATCTGCGGCTCTGCGCCGGGGTGCCGAACCTCACCGCCAATTCGGCGGGTGGCGAGTTCTGGACCTATGATCGCAATCCGCCGGCGGCGGGCGTCTCGGCGCCGGTGCCGGTGATTGGCGGCTCGCTCAGCGTCTCCGCCGGATCGACCTGCCGCGTGACGTTCCAGCTCGTGGACGGGAAGGTCACGCGCATCGGCTATTCCGCGGCTTCCGACCTGCCGATGTCGCAGAATTCCGCCTGCGCCCCGGTGGTGCAGGGCTGCCTGCGCCTGGTGGACCAGAACGAGGTCACTCCGGAATAGGATCACCCGATCCGCAGGGCATCCGTCGGCAGCCCGGCGATCTCGCGGATCAGCTTGCGCTTCACGGCGACGCCGAAGCTCTCGAAATCCTCGGCCACGATCATGAAGTGGCCGTCCCCGCCGATGACGTTCTCCCGATAATAGTCGTCGAGCGGCACCGGCGGCATGCGGCCGAAGGTCGGCCGGTCGTTGACGATCGGCAGGCCATTGATGGTGATGCCCTCGCCCAGGGCCAGGTCGCGTTCCTGATCCGCCGGCGGCCCGGAATTGTTCACCCCATCGCCCGAGACGTCGATCACCTTGCGCGTCGCCTCCCACGGGCATTCGGTGAGCAACTGCCGGGAATGGCGGATGCCGCCAGAAATTGAGGTCCAGGACAGGGAGGTGCGTGGTGCCTCGGCCAGTTCGGCGGCCCAGGCTTGGGCTTCCGCCAGGGTCGTGATGCGCCGCCAGGGAATGACGGTGCGCTGGTATTCGATCCCGGCCCATTCGATGTAGGCGATGCCGAGGGCGCCGATCAGCCCGCCGCGGATCGAGGCCACCACGACCGGGTCGGCGACCGCGTTGCGGTACCCTTCGCGCTGCAGCCTCGCCTCGTCCTCGTCGATCGAGCGTGACACGTCGACGGCGAGGACCAGGGCCACATCGACGCCCTCCTCGGCACGGGCCGGGCGGGAGATCGGAACGGCCGCGGCGCCGGCCGCGGCGAGAAGGGTCCTGCGGCGCATCGGTTCCTCCTCAACTCGGCAATCATCGTTGCGCCGCAGCAGGGACCGATTCAACGATTCCGTAGCAACCCTGGCGCGTATGTGACGTTGCTGCGGCGATGCCGGAGCCGCGCCAGATCATCGCACCGAAGCGCGCCGCGCTGCTGATCAACCCGGCCGCCGGTTCCGCCCCGGATGCCCCGGGCGCCATCGCAGCGCTGGCCGAAGCGATCACCGACGCCGGCCATGCCCTGGTCGTCGCAACCCGACCGGAGCTGCCCCTCGACGCGCAGATCACGATGGCTCTGGCGGCACAGCCCGAGGTGGTCTTCGCGCTGGGCGGCGATGGTTCCCTACGCGCCGTCGCGGAGCGTCTCGCCGGCCATGACGTTGCCCTGGGCGTGTTGCCCGGCGGAACGATGAACCGGCTGGCGGCGCGACTCGGCATCCCGGACGATCCCGTCGCCGCGGCACGCAGCCTGGCCGATGCCGAGGTCGACTCCCTCGCGGTCGGATCGCTGAACGGCCGTGTCTTCCTCTATCAATGCCTCGTCGGGCGCAGCTCGCGCCTGGTGCGATTCCGGGAGATGCAGCGCGGCGTCGGGCTGGCGGGCTGGCTGCCCCTGCTGCTCGCCGCGCTGCGGCTGGCCGCGCGCCCGCCCCGGCGATCCTTGCGCCTACGCGGCCAGGGCGAGAGACTCCGCGCCGACGCCGTGGTGGTGACCATGCCCCGGCCAGGGGCCGAGTGCCACTTCCAGGTCGAGGCCGTGCGCCGGGGCGGCCGGCTCGCCGGACTGCGCCAGGCTTGGCGCTGGATCCGCGGACGCCTCGCCAAGGACCCCGACGTCGTCGCCCTCCATCGCCCACATCTGGCCATCCATGGCCGCGATGCGCGCCTGCGCGTCACCCTGGACGGCGAACCGGACCTGATGACGCCGCCTCTGCGCTTCCGCCTGCGCCCGGATGCGCTTCGCGTGCTGCGGCCGCGCCGCGCGTGATGCGCATCGCGCATCTCTCGGACCTGCATTTCGGCGCCCATCGGCCGGAACTCGTCGCACCGCTGATCGAGGACATCGCCCGCTTCGATCCTGCCGTCATCGCGATCAGCGGCGACCTGACGCAGGTGGCGTCGGCATCGGAATTCGCGCAGGCCGCCGCCTTTCTCGCCGCCCTGCCCGCGCCCGTCGTCGCGGTGCCCGGCAATCATGACATCCCCAAGGTGGCGATCCTGGAGCGCATGCTCGATCCGCGCCGCCGCTGGTTCCGCGCCATCGCGCCCACCACGGAACCCGGCGTGATCCTGCCGGGTCTTGCGGTGCTGGGACTCGACACGGTGCGGCGAGCCCAGGCGCATCTCGACTGGTCGGCGGGCGGGATTTCGGAACGGCGTCTTGCTCGGCTCGCGGCGCGCATCGCGGCAGCACGGCCCCGCAGCGTCGTCGTGGTGGCGCATCACCCGCTGCGGCATCCGGCCTGGGCCGGCGACCGCGCCTTGCCGGCCGGCGCGGATGCGGCCCTGGCGGCCATGCAGCGCGCCGGCGTAACGGCGGTCCTGTCGGGCCATCTGCATCACATGGCGGCACCGCCCGGCACGCCGCCCGTGCTCATCGGCGGCAGCAGCCTGTCCCACCGCGTGCGCGGCGTGCCGAACAGCTGGTCGCTGGTGGACGCCGGCACGGCCGCGCCGACGGTTCGCGTTCGCGTCGCGAGCGGGGCGGGCTGGCGGGATGCGCCGTGACGGTCGGCGCCCTGCCCCGCCTCACGCCGCCCCGCGCAGCGTCTCCTCGATGTTCCGCCGCTGCAGCGGGAACCGCACGGCGATGCGCGTTCCCTGGCCGCCCGTGATCTCCGCCGTGCCCCCGAGATGGGTCGCGAAGCCCTCGATCAGGCGCAGCCCGAGCCCATCGCCATCCGACGTCGCATCACCCAGCCCCACCCCGTCATCCTCGACGACGAGCTGCGCCGTCTCATCCTCGATATGCAGGGAGATCGAGATCGTGCCGGTGCGGTCATCGGGAAAGCCGTGGCGCATGGCGTTGCTCACCGCCTCGGTCAGCAGCAGCGCGAGCGAGATCGCCTGGTCCGACCCCATCTCCACATCCTCGGCGTCGATCGCGATCTCGACGCCGGTGCCCGGCCCCGCGCCCAGCGCATCACCGAGCTGGCGCGACAGTTCCTCGAGGAAAGGGCGCAGGGAGATGCGCTCGAAGGACTGATGCAGGTAGAGATGCCGGTGCAGCGTGGCGAGCGCCTGGACACGGTCGCGCGCCACGGCGAATTCCGTGCGCGCAGCGGGGCTGCGCAACCGGCCGGCCTGCAGGCTGAGCAGGGAGGCCACCACCTGCAGGTTGTTCTTCACGCGATGATGGATCTCGGCCATCAGCAGGTCGCGCTGACGCAGCGCCGCGGTCAGGGCGGCCTCGCGTTCCTGCAACGCGGCCGCCGCGGCGATCAGGGCACGGTCGAGCTCCCGCACCTCAAGCGGCCCGCCGGCGGCGGGATCGGCGGCGAAGGGATGTCCCGGCACCCAGTTCCGCACCCGCGCGGCCAGGTGGCGCAGGGGGCGCGACACGCCCAACTCGACGCCGACCAGGATGGCGACGACGCAGGCGAGCAGGAAAATCGCGAGTTCCAGCACGCGTCGGAGGAACGCGGACCGGGCGATGCGTTCCGTCTGTTCCATCGACAGGCCAACGAGCAGGCGCAGCCGAGGGTCGAGTTCCTCGATCGACCAGGCATGCAGGGCTCCGTCCCGGGCGGTCCCCATCAACGTCGTATCCCGCGCGGCAAGCATGTGCGCGAGTGTCGCGGGTGGCGGCAGGGACATGGCGCGGGCAGGGCCCAGCGGCAGTAGCGAGCCGTCGGCGTCCAGCAGCCAGACCTGGCTCGCGTCGGTCGCCTGCGGCGCGCGGTCGGTGCGCAGGAAGAAGTCGAGATAGAGGCCGCCCACCACGACCGCCGCCACCTGGCCCTCCGCATCGAGGATCGGTGCCGCGCCGGGCAGGACCGCGCGCCGGGAGACGAGGCCGATGGTGAACTCGCCGATGACGACCTGCCGCGAGGTCTGTACCGACTTCATATAGTCCTGGTCGGCGAAGCTGCGGCCGCGCGGCGCCGGCAGGGCGCTGCACAGCAGCCGGCCCTGCGCATCCAGCACCGAGAAGTTCGAGTAGCGCTCCGGCGTGAGGGCACGGAGCTGCCCCAGCTCGCTGTCGCAATCCTCGGGGCTGAGGTCGAGCAGCCGGCGCGTCCGGGCAAGCCCGACCAGCACCTCGCGCAGCGCCGCGACGGCGGCGCCGTGCCGCGCCGCGGCAACCTCGCGCAGGATCACGACGTCGCGCAGCCCCTGCGCCGTGGCGGATTGATAGGCGTTCCAGGCATTGGCCCCGGCGATGCCGGCGATCGGAATGGTGGCGGCCGCGACGAGCGCGAGCAGCCGCCCCCGCACGCCGCGGAACAGGTTGGTCCGGGGCGGCGTCCCGCCGCCTCCAATCACTTCCCGCGGTCCTGCTCGATCAGCCGAAGGAGTTCGGGCGGGATCGGCTCCCGCGCAACGTCATCGAACATCTGGTGCAGCCCGCGGCGGAGCCAGATGTCGAAGGCGGCATCCGGCACGGGCTTCTTCGCGCTACGACCGCGCGCGGCACCGGACCTGCTGGCCACCTTGTCCTTCCTTTCGTCGTCAGGCTCGTCCATCACACCCTTGCCGCCGCGCCGCGGCGGCGCGCGCGGCACGCTCCATGCTACGCGGCGGGGATGCCGCTACGCCAGCGCCACGGCGACGACCGGTCGCACGGCCCTGTTCTTCCTCACCCAGCAGCCGGCCCTCCAGGGTGCGGCGGGCGCGGAATACCCGGCATTTCGCCGTCCCGACCGCACAGCCCATGGCGGCCGCCACCTCCTCATAAGACATGCCCTGCACGGCCACCATGACCAATGCGGTCCTCTGATCGGCCGGCAGACGGGCCATTTCCGTCCGCAGTTCGCCCAGGGCGAGATTCTGTTCCTGCCCGGCCGGGCGCGCGAAAGCTTCGGCAGGCGCGTCGTCCATGTCCACCGTCTCACGCAGGCGGCGGCGGTCGGAGATGAAGCGGTTGCGCAGGATGCGATACATCCAGGCACCGAAATTGGTGCCCGGGGTGAAACTGGCCTGGGCAGCGAGCGCGTTCGTCACCGCCGCCTGGACCAAGTCGTCCGCGTCGGCTCTGTTGCGGGTCAGGGCCAGGGCCTGGACACGCAGCTTGGGCAGAAGCGCCACCAGCGCGTCATGGAAGGAAGGGCCGCGGTCGCTCGCGACAACAGCCTGCTCGGGGGTGTCGATCTCGCTGTTCATACGGGACAAACGAAGCGGAGGAAGGGTCGGTTGCATTGGCGGGAATCGAAAAACGCATATCAGACATGTGATTTTAGCATGAAACATGCGGCATGCGCGGAGCGTTGCGGTCGTCATGCAGATTTCGGCGCGAGCCGGCGGCGGGCACGGATCACGACCGCGCATGATAGGTGCGGGCCAGCGCGGCCCGGGCGCGGGAGACGCGCGCCTTGACCGTGCCTTCCGGCGCACCGGTGATCTCCGCGGCTTCGGCGAGGCTCATCTCGAGCGCGGCGACCAGGATCAGCGCCTCCCGCTGCGGCGCGGGCAAGGTGGCGATGGCGGCGTCCAGGTCGCGCAGCGCGTCCTGCCCGGTCTGGGCCGGGGGATGGGATGCCGCCTCGTGCGCCGGCAGCGCCGAGAGGCCCCGGCGTTCGACGCGCCGCCGCCGCTCCTGGTCCAGGAACAGGTTGCGCAGGATCCGGCAGGCCCAGGCACGCAGATCGGTGCCCTCGGTCCAGGCGTCCTGTCGCTCCAGCGCCCGCAGCACCGTGTCCTGCACCAGGTCGTCCGCCCGCGCTACGTCCCGCGCCAGGAAACGTGCGAAGGCCCGCAATTGCGGGACCAGTGCCACTACGGCCTCGCGATATGCCGCGGGCTGACGTTTCATGCGCCGTTCCGGCCGACTGGCTGCATGCATCCGACCATAGGCTTCTTCCGAAAGGTGCCAAGATGAACGCGATCCATCCGTCGGAGTTGCTGCGTGCACTGCCCTATGCGCGCCGCTACGCCCGAGCGTTGACAGGGGCGCGGGAGAGTGGCGACGCCCTCGTCGCATCCGCGCTCTCGATGAGCTTGCCCGATGTGACGCCCCGCCTGGCTCTCTATGCCGCGGTGGCGAAGGCGGCCCCCGCATCGGCCCCGGGCGCCGGTCCTTCGGCGCTGCAGCGCCACCTGCTCCTGCTGACCGCGCTCGAGGACCTGCCGATCGAGGATGCGGCGGCGGTGCTGGACCTCGACCCGGCCGAGGCCTTGCGGGAATTGAACGCCGGCCGCGCCGCGCTGCGCGTCACGGCGGCGACCGACGTGCTGGTGATCGAGGACGAGCCCATCATCGCGCTCGACCTGCGGCGTCTGGTCGAGGCCTGCGGCCACCGTGTCGTCGGCATCGCCGCGAGCGAGGCCGAAGCCGTGCGCATCGCGACCGCGAAGCAGCCGGGGCTGATCCTGGCCGACATCAATCTCGGCCGTGGCGGGGATGGCAGCCACGCCGTCGCGCGCATCCAGCAGGCGATGGCCGTGCCGGTCATCTTCGTCACTGCCTATCCCGAGCGGCTGCTGACCGCCGAGGGCGTCGAGCCGACCTTCATCATCAGCAAGCCCTTCGAGCCGCTGGCCCTGGCCATCGCGACCTTCCAGGCGGTCAACGGGAGCACGCGGCCGCCGGTCTGAGATGATCGGGCGACGCTGACGGGGTCCCCCGCCGGACGAGCCGAACGGCCCGGCTCCGTCACATGCGCTGCAGCGTTGGAGAGGCCTTGCCTCTTCCGCCTGCCGTCGACACACGTCATCCGGCGTCACCCGAGCGATGCCGAGACGGCTTTGCCCGTCGCCTCGCGCCAACGTGCGCCGCGCCGGGAAACCCGATCCCCTCGCGGGTGTTCCTTCCGCAGGTCCGCCACTTCGGCGGTCCGATCGAAGGAGAACGCCATGAACAGCGACACCATCTCCGGCAACTGGAAGCAGCTCAAGGGCAAGGTGAAGGAGCAGTGGGGCAAGCTCACGGATGACGACATCACCGTCATCGAGGGCAAGCGCGACCAGCTCGTCGGCCGTGTCCAGGAACGCTACGGCATCGCCAAGGACAAGGCGGAGGAGCAGGTGAAGGCCTGGGAAAGCTCGCTCTGACACCAGGGTCGTCTCTGGTCCGAACAGGCGCCGCCGGGGCATCCCGGCGGCGTTTTTTCATGCGCGCAACCGCATCCGCCACACCCGCGTTCCATCCCAGCACGGATGCATAGCGGAGAACGACAATGCTCTACTGGACCCTGATCTTCCTGGTCATCGCCATCGTCGCCGGCGTGCTCGGCTTCGGCGGCATCGCCTCTGCGGCGAGCGGCATAGCCAAGGTGCTGTTCGTCATCTTCCTGGTGCTGTTCCTCGTCTCCCTGATCGCCGGACGCGGATTCGCCGGCTAGGCCTGGGTCCATTACGGCGCCGCGCCTCGGCCGGGGCGCGGGCTCGGCCGCCCGCTTCCGGCTGTCGCACAGTGGTGATGCATGGCTGACGAGCCCTCCCCGGACGGACCAGCCGGGCGCCCCGGTACATCGGATCTGCGTGGCTTCTGGCGATGGATACGCGCCTGGCTGGTCGCACCAGACCGTGGAAATGCGCGGCTGCTGATCCTCGGCGTCGTCGCCATGACCATCGCCCAGGTGGTCATCCAGATCCGCTTCAACACCTGGAACCGCGACTTCTTCGATGCGCTCGACAAGCGCAACGCGCAAGCGTTCCAGCACCAGATCATCGTCTTCCTGGTGCTCGCCGCGCTGTCGATGACGGCGGCGGTGTATCAGCTGTACCTCAAGCAGTTGCTGCAACTGTCCTGGCGGGAATGGCTCACGCGACGGCTGACGGATGCGTGGCTGCGCGACTGCCGGCAGTACCAGCTCGAAGCCTGCGCCGCCGAGGCCGACAATCCCGACCAGCGCATCGCGGAGGATGTGCGCCTTGCCGCGGACCTCTCAGTCGATTTCGTGCTTGGCCTACTGATCTCGGCGAGCATGCTGATCGCCTTCGTGGGCATCCTGTGGTCCCTGTCCGGGCCGCTCGACGTCGCGCTGGGGGGCATAGCCCTGCACATCCCGGGCTACATGGTCTGGGCTGCCGTGCTCTACGCGCTGATCGGGTCGGGGCTGACCTGGTGGGTCGGCCGGCCGATGGTCGGCATCCAGGTGCGTCGCACCACGGCGGAAGCCGATTTCCGCTTCGGCCTGACCCGCGCGCGCGAAAGCGGAGAGAGCATCGCCCTGATCCGCGGCGAGGCCGATGAGCGCCGCGGCATCGACCGCAGCTTCGGCCAGGTGCGCGGCGTCTGGCGGGAACTGATGCGCAGCCAGCGCAACCTGATGTGGCTGACCAGCGCCTATGGCACGCTGGCGATGATCTTCCCCACCGTTGTCGCAGCGCCGGCCTATTTTGCCGGCGCCATGTCGCTCGGCGTGCTGATGCAGGTAGGTGCGGCCTTCGGCCAGGTTCAGGCCTCGCTGAACTGGTTCGTCGATCGCTTCCCCAACATCGCGGAATGGCGCAGCGCGACCTCACGCCTCGTCGCCTTCCAGGATGCGCTGGACGATCTCGAAGCCCTCGCCGCCGATCCGAACCAGCCGACCATCGCCATGGAGGAGATCGCTGAGGGCGAGCCGGAACGGCTGGAGCTCGACCAGCTCGAAATCGCCTTCTCGGACGGCACCACCGTGATCAAGGGCGCTTCGGCGGTCATCGAGCCGGGCGAACGGGTGCTCATCAAGGGCGAGTCCGGTTCCGGCAAATCCACCCTCTTCCGCGCCATCGGCGGGCTGTGGCCCTGGGGCGGCGGGCGCATCGTGACGCCGCCGCGCGAGGCCATGGCCTTCCTGCCGCAACGGCCCTACCTGCCGCTCGGCACCTTGTCCGGCACGCTGTGCTATCCCGCCCCTGCCGAGGCCTTCGCTGCGGAGGCCCAGCGCGATGCGCTCGAACGCGTGGGCCTCGGTCATCTCGCGGACCAGTTGGAGGAAGAACAGCGCTGGGACCGCGTGCTGTCGCTCGGCGAGCAGCAGCGCCTGGCCATCGCGCGGCTGCTGCTGCAGGCGCCGCGCTGGATCTTCCTCGACGAGGCGACGGCCGCGCTGGACGAGGAGAACCAGGACATGATGATGACGCTGCTCGTGGAATCCCTGCCCGAGGCGGCGATCGTGTCCATCGGACATCGTCCCGGGCTCGAAGCCTTCCACACCCGCACCCTGACGCTGGAGAAGCGCGAAGGCGGCGCACGCTTCCGCCGAACGGCGCCGCGCGTCGTCAGCGAGAAGACGAAGCGGCGCAGGGCGCGCTTCCTGGCATCGCGCGCCGCGTGACGGATGGGTAGGCGGCGATGATGCCTGTGGTCGCCGCCTTCGATCCATGCAACCGAGAAGGGCCTTGCGGCATGCGCGCGAAGATGATGAGGCGCTGAGGGAGAGGAGCTCTGCCCCCCTCCTGCATCGTGAAGCAGCGCTTCCCGCCCACCAAAGGCCGAAAGGCCGTCCCGATGACTGGGCGGCTTCCGCTGCTGGAGTTGGAGGGCCACTGCCCCTCCACACCACCGGGGTCCCATCGACGTTGCTGTGCAACGCCAATGAGTGCCCCCGGTGCCTGGAGCACCTGGAACGCAGTCTGTTGGCGCTGGACGCGACAGGCATACCGTCCACGCAAAGCGCGCATCCTGCGCAGCAGTGGCTCTCGGCGCCATCGTGGCAGCGGCGCACCGCGCCAGATCAAGATTCGCAAAGGCCCTGTGGCCTTTGCTGGGGAGAGTTCGAGAGGGGCAAAGCCCCTCGCGATCCCGCAGCGGAAGCACGCATGTCATCAGGACGGCCTTTCGGCCTTTGGCGGCCGCGAAGCGCTGCTTCGCGGCGCAGGAGAGGGGCGAACCTCCTCCCCGTCGCGTCGCCTGCCGCATCTTCGCTCAGATGGGGCAGCGCCCCTCCGATATCCCAACCTGACCAGTCAGCCATGAAGCCGTCGCCATGCACCCCGGGGAGCCCCTCTCCATGATCCCCACGGTCCAGATCGTACGGCGTTCGCATGCGCTCACGCGGCATGCGCTCACCCATTGTCTTGCAAACCTCCTGACGCCTTCAGATGATTCCATCTGAACGCAATCTGCTCTGGCATGGTCGCACCCTCCGTTGTCAGGCCGGCGCCACCGCCGCCAGGGGTGTTTCCTCATCCGGCGGCGTCTGGATGGCCGTCACGGCGCGCGCCGGGCATGGCCCGAGGCGGCCCGCAACGCCTTCCAGGCTGCGCACCACCGGCGCCGGCGCGATCGCGGGGCCGAGCTGTGCCGCGGCGGCCTCGTCCGGCGCCAGGCCGATGACGCCGTCCGCTTCACGCAGTGCCTCGGCGCGGGCGCGACGCAGGCGCGGCGGCGAGACGGCGCGCGCGAGGCACAGGATCGCCGTGCCGGCTCTCTCGCCCTCGGCGGCAGCGCGCCAGCCGCGCAGACGCGCCATGGCCAGGGCCGCTGCGGCCAGGGCGCGGTCGGCCGGGCCGGCCGCGGCGATCGCGCGCACGGCCGCCGCGTCGGCTGGCAGTTCCTCCTCCGCCGCGAGCGATGCGGCGAGGGCGGCCAGTTCGGTCCCGATGCGCGACGCCACCGGGGCCGAGAGCGCGCCGGCGGCACGGTCGGCTGCCAGGGCCGCGATGGCCGGCATCACCAGGTCGCGCAGCGTCGCGGCGATGCCTTCGGCCTCGGCATGCTCCTCGGCGATCTGCTGCGCGCCCTCGGCGTCCTCGGCCAGATACCGCTGATAGAAGCGCAATGGGGCCGGCAGGGCCTCGCCATCGCCCAGCAGGATCTCGAGGAAACCGAAGGTCGGCACATGGCGGCCAAGGATGGCGAGGCAGGCGGTGATAGGCGGTGCCAGCAGCAACCCGATCGGACCCCACAGCACCGTCCACACGGCCGAGGAAATCAGCAACGCGAGGGGTGAGATGCCCACGGTCCGCCCGTAGAGCTGTGGCTCGAGCACATGGGTCACCGTGCCGTCCACGATGATGAACAGGGCGACCACCAGAAGCGGCTCGGACCAGCCCTGGCCGGTCGCGATGGCGACGATCAGCGGAAGGAGGAAGGCGATCCACGCACCGAGGAAGGGAACGAAGCGCAGCACGAAGGCCAGCACGCCCCAGAGCGGGGCATTGGGCACCCCGATCGCCGTCAGGCCGAGGCCCATGCCAAGGCCGAAGACGGCGTTGAGGAGCATCTGCATGAGCAGGTAGCGGCCGACACGATCCGTCGCGTCGGCCATGGCGCGCGTGGTGCGATGGAGATCCTGCATTCCCGCCAGGCGCAGGAAGCGATCACGCACATCCTCCATCTGGAGCAGCAGATAGGCCATGAGCAGCAGTGCCACGGCGAAGGAGGCCGCCGGCGCGGAGACCAGCGCAGCCATCTCGATCAGCGCGTCGAGCGTGCCGGCATTGCCATTGGCCGGCACCACCGCGACCGTCGCCGCTGCCGCGGGCTCGCCATAGCCAAGTTCCTCCGCCAGGCGCCGCAGCGTGCTCGCCGCGCGGTGCAGCACGCCCGACCCGTCGGACAAGGCGTGCAGCTTGGCGCGCAAGTTGCTCTCCCAGTTCGGCAGTTCGGCGGCGAGGCTCAACGCCTGGGACGCCACCAGCAGCATGATCACCGCGATGACCCCGAGGGCGAGCAACATCATCAGCGCCACGGTGACCGCGCGAGGCACGCCGAGCCGCTGAAGCAGCCGCGCCGGCGGTACCAGGACGACCGACAGCAACAGCGCCAGCGCCATGGGGATGAACACCGCCCGCCCGAGATGCAGTGCAGCCAGCACCATCAGCGCGGCAATCAGCCAGAGGGGGTCGGGACCGGCGGGCGTGGCCCGTGCTGGCAGGTCCGGCGGTGCAGGCATGGAAATCTCCGCAATGCGTCGCGAGCCGAAACGCCGGGCGGCGCCGAGGGTTGCCGCGGTCGCGCAACTCCCGGCGGACCATCGCGTTGTTCCCCTCGACACGGACCCTGCAAGGAGATGTCAAATGACCCAGGCGACCGAACGCATGACCGATGACATCGGCGCTGCGGCCCGCACCCTCGCCGGCGATGCCAAGGATTCCGCGAAGGCCGAACTCGCCGCGCTGCGCCAGAAGGTCGAGGCGCTGATGGCCGATCGCGTCACACCGGCGGTCTCGGAGGCGGCGGGCCGGGCGGAGGACTTCGCCCACAGCGCCGCGGAATCGGTGCGCCACCGTGCTGACCAGTTGGCCGGCAGCGTGCGCCAACAGCCCTTCGTGGCCATCGGCGCCGCGGTCCTCGCGGGCGTGGCCATCGGGCTGCTGATCCGGCGCTGATCCGATGCGCGTGCTGCAGATGCTGGACGTGGCGGCGCAGGCGGAAGGGGTCCGCCTGCGCCGCGAAGCCACGGTCCTGGTCCGCCGGGCCGGCTGGATCGCCGTGGCGGGCGTCTTCGGCACCGCGGCGTTGGCGACGGCGCATGTCGCCGCGGTCGCGCAGCTCGTGCCTGCCTTCGGCCTCGCCGTCGCAGCGGCGATGATCGCGGCGGCCGACCTCGTGCTGGCGGGGATCTTTGCGATGCTGGCGCGCCCGCGGCCCGATCCGGTCGCCGAGGAAGCGCGCGCCCTGCGCCAGACCATGCTGGCGTCGGTGGGCGCGCGGAATCCGCTGCGCGATGCCCTGGGCTTCGCCGCGACGCGGGCCGCCGTGCCGCTGCTCGGCGCGGTGGTGGCCGAAGCGGTCGCCGGCTGGTTGAAGCGGCGGTGACGTCCGGCCGCCGGTGATCCCGGGCCCCGGGGCGCGAGGGCCCGCGACCCAGGACAGACGTCGCGAGATCTTCACGATACAACCGTCGCCGGAGTGTCATGTCGGCGGTCATGCCGCCTGATGCCCCCGCCCCCGCCGAGAAGGTCCCGTGAGCGCCACCACCGCCGCGACCGCGGCGGCCCGCCGCTGGGCCACCGAGGAGCGCATCGCAGCGCTGCTCGTCGTCGCGGCCTGCGTCACGCTGATCGTCGCGATCGCCCTGCCGCTCCTGACCGTGCTGTCGAAGAGTGTCCTCGACACGGAAGGCCGCTTCATCGGCCTTGCCAACTACATCCGCTACGTCACCACTCCCGCGCTGGTGCAGTCGCTGCTGAACAGCCTGTTCGTCGCGGTGGTGGCGACGGCAATCGTCATCCCGCTCGGATTCCTCTACGCCTATGCCCTGACGCGCAGCCGCATCCCGGCCAAGGGCCTCTTCTACGCGCTGGCGCTGCTGCCGATCTTCGCGCCGTCGCTGTTGCCGGCCCTGTCCTTGATCGCGCTGTTCGGCACCTCGATCTACGGGCCGATCGGCATCGTGCTGGCGCAGATCGTCCATTGCCTGCCCCATGCGACGATGATCCTGGTCGCCGCCCTCGGACTCGCCGATGGCCGGCTGTACGAGGTCGCGACGTCGCTCGGCACCTCCCGCTGGCGGGTCTTCGTCACCGTCACCCTGCCGGCGGCGCGCTACGGACTGGTCTCGGCCGCCGTGGTGGTCTTCACCCTCGTCGTCACGGATTTCGGCATCGCCAAGGTCATTGGCGGGCCTTTCGAGGTACTCGCCACCGAGGCCTACAGGCAGATGGTCGGGCAGCGGAATGTCGGCATGGGGGCGGTGGTGGGCGTGGTGCTGCTGGTCCCCGCCGGCCTCGCCTTCCTCATCGACCGGCGGCTGCGGCGACTTCAGGTCGCCCCGCTCTCGGCGCGGGCCGTGCCCTATGTGCCGCCGGTGAACGAGCTGCGGGACCGGCTGCTGCTGGGGTATTGCCTGGCGGTCGGCGGGCTGATGGCCGCGGTGCTCGGCGCCGCGGTCTGGGTATCCCTGATCCGCGACTGGCCCCGCGATCCGTCGCTGACCCTAGCGCATTTCGACCTTACAGCCCTCGATCCCGATGGCTGGGGGCCCTACGTCAATTCGCTATGGATGGCCACGCTGACGGCGCTGTTCGGCACACCACTGGTCTTCCTCGGCGCCTATGTGATGGAGAAGACCAGAGCGGCGCCGCGCGCCCGCGCCCTGGCACGATTCCTCGCGCTGCTGCCCATGGCGGTGCCGGGGGTGGTGCTCGGCCTCGGCTATGTCTTCTTCTTCGGGGCGGCCTGGAATCCGGCAGGTGGGCTGTCCGGCACCATCGCCATCCTGGCGCTGAGCTGCATCGCGCAGTTCTACACGGTGGCGCATGTCACGGCCGTGACGGCATTGACCCAGATCGACGGGGAGTTCGAGGCGGCCTCCGCGTCCCTGCAGGTGCCCTTCTGGGTGACGCTGCGCGAAGTGACGGTGCCGATCTGTCTGCCGGCGATCCTCGACATTACGGTCTATCTGTTCGTCAACGCCATGACGACGGTGGCGGCGGTGATCTTCCTCTACGGGCCGGGGACGAGGCTTGCCGCCATCGCCGTCGTGCAGATGGACGAGGCCGGCGCCATTGCCGGCGCCACCGCCATGGCGACCTGCATCGTCGCCACCTGCCTGGGCGTGAAGCTGCTGCATCTGCTGTTGGACGCCCTGGTGTTCCGCCGCCGCCAGCGCTGGCGGGGCCGCTGAGAGTGGCGGAACACGGGACCGGGAGGGCTTCGCCGTTCCCGGCCCGGGCCTCCCGGCGGCGTGCCCCCTCGCCCGCGGACGCCGCCCCACACCGGCCGGCCGTTGCGGTGGCGCCGCGCGCGGCCTATTGCTGCCGGCCCCATGTCCCAGGCGATCGCCCCTTTCCCCGAGGTGGACCACCAGCACGCCGTCTTCGCCGACGGGATGCCGCTGGATTGCGGCGCCGTCATCCGGCCGCTGACCGTCGCCTACCGGACCTATGGCACGCTGAACGCGGCGCGGACCAACGCCGTGCTAGTGTGCCACGCCCTGACCGGCGACCAGTACCTGGCCGAACCCCACCCGGTTACCGGCAAGCCCGGCTGGTGGCAGAGCATCGTCGGCCCCGGCAAGCCGCTCGACACCGACCGCTACTTCCTGGTCTGCGTGAACGTGCTGGGCGGTTGCATGGGCTCGACCGGCCCGCGGTCGGAGATGACGGATGCAGAGGGGCACGGCCTTGGGCGTCCCTGGGGGACGGATTTCCCCCAGGTGACCATCCGCGACATGGTCCGCGCGCAGAAGCGGCTGATGGAGCATCTGGGCATCGCACGCTGGCTGGCCGTGATCGGCGGGTCGATGGGCGGGATGCAGGTGCTGGAATGGGCGGCGACCTATCCGGACCACGTCGTCGCCGCCGCGCCGATCGCCTGCGCCGCGCATCACAGCGCGCAAAACATCGCCTTCCACGAGGTTGGCCGCCAGGCGATCCATGGCGACCCGGATTGGGCCGGCGGACGGTATTGGGAGGATGGACGCATCCCGGCGCGTGGCCTGGCGG
This sequence comes from Roseomonas alba, assembly GCF_019430885.1. Classification (GTDB taxonomy): domain Bacteria; phylum Pseudomonadota; class Alphaproteobacteria; order Acetobacterales; family Acetobacteraceae; genus Neoroseomonas; species Neoroseomonas alba. The sequence goes on from NZ_JAHYBZ010000003.1 coordinate 422,984, forward strand.
TGGCGCGGATGGTGGCGCACATCACCTACCTGTCCGAACAGGCGCTGACGCGGAAATTCGGGCGGCGGCTGCGCGGCGCGAATGCGCTGACCTTCCTCGAGGACGTCTTCGAGGTGGAAAGCTACCTGCGCCACCAGGGTTCCACCTTCGTGCGGCGCTTCGACGCGAATTCCTACCTGACCATCACGCGGGCGATGGATTTCTTCGACCTGGCTTCGGAACATGAAGGCGACCTGTCCGCGGCGTTCAAGGGCACGGCGACGCGGTTCTTCCTGGCCTCCTTCAGCAGCGACTGGCTGTTCCCGACCAGTGAGAGCCGGGCGACGGTGCGCGCCCTGAACGCGGCCGGGGCCAGCGTGTCCTTCCTGGAAATCGCATCCGACAAGGGCCATGACGCCTTCCTGCTGGAGGAACCGGAATTCCACGCCGCGCTGGGCGGCTTCCTGCGCGGGGCGGCCGAGAAGGCGGGAGTGTGACCATGCCCGAAGCCCCCACCGACATCCGCTACGTCGCCAAGAACATGCGCCTCGACCTCCGGCTCATCGCGGAGATGATCCCGGCCGGCGCCAAGGTGCTCGATATCGGCTGCGGCGACGGCGCGCTGATCGAGCACCTGGCGCGCGAAAAGCAGGCCGATGCCCGGGGAATCGAGATCGACATGGCCGAGGTCGCCAAGGCCGTCTCCTCGGGCCTGGCGGTCATCCATGGCGATGCGGACAACGACCTCGCCTTCTACCCGGATGGAGGCTTCGACTACGTCGTGCTCTCCCGCACGCTCCAGGCGGTGGAAAAGCCGCGGGAGGTGCTGCGCCAGATGCTGCGCATCGGGCGGCACGCCATCGTCTCCTTCCCGAATTTCGGCCATTGGCAGATGCGGTGGCGGCTGCTGACGCGCGGACGCATGCCCGATACCAACACCTGGAACCGTCCCTGGTACGAGACGCCCAACATCCACCCCTGCACCATCCTGGACTTCATGGCGCTGTGCGAGATGGACGGCTATCGCGTGGAAAAATGGCTCGCGGTGGATGATCGCGGGCTGAAGGCGCCGTGGCGGCGTTGGGTGCGGCTCGCGAACCTGTTCGGCGAACAGGCGCTGTTCCAGCTCACCCGCGCGGGCTGACGCGTCGCGTCACGACTGACACCGGGCCCGGCGGCGCCGCCGCGCCCCGGACGCCAGCTTCAGTGCAGGGGCACCAGCGGCATCGCCACCAGGGCCGTCGATCGCCGCGGCGCTGCCGTCATGCTGGAAGGCGAGAGGAGTGCCGCCGCCTGTGCCGCATGCTGCGCCGCTTCCGTCACGCCGAGCCTCCGACACTCCGCCTCGACATAGGCCAGCATCATCAGGATGGCGCTCCTGTCGGTGCGCGCCTCATCGTGTTCAGATCCCGGGTTCACCGCATCCATGACCGTCTCTCGATGCCCCGCCCACTGAGCACCATCGGGATTGTGAGGTGGGCGCAAGAGTCCTTTAACGCTGCGATGGCGGTAGCCGACAGGGCTGTAACGCAAGGAAGGGCAGCATTGACGCCGTTTTCACGGGTCTCTCGCGCTAGGGGTGAAATGCGTGCCGAAGCATTTACCTATAGGAAAATCTCGTAACACCGATATGTCGAGTTGTGGCGCACACATGCGACTCTCGTGAATTTTACGCGGCATTTCAGGACGGCTCGGCCGGCTTTGGGCGGCCGCTGGCCGATTCAGGCGGCGTGAGGCGGCCGCTACGCGGCATCTCGCCAGGCCTTGCCCCTGGCGTCAGTCATCGGGCTGGCGAAAGGTTCGGCGCCAGGGCCCGTCGGGTGGCCTGCGCACCATGAAGACCCTGATGCCGGCCCAGCCGAACCACCGCCGGTGCCGGAGTCCCCGGACAGGCACTCATACCAACGGCCCCTGCGAATGACCGATGCGGGCGGAATTGGTGGGGCGCCGCCCCTCCACACCACCCCGCCATCGGGTTCCCATCGACGTTGCTGCGCAACGCCGATAGGTGCCCCTGGTGCTTGGAGCACTGAGAACGCAATCCGTCGGCGCCAGGCGCCGGGTTCAGGCTGCCCCCTCCAGGCGCCTATCGTGCGCAAGAGCGGGTTTCGGCACCGTGTTCTGGCAGCGGCGCGCGATACCAGGTTGAGGTTTGCAAAGGCCCTTCGGCCTTTGCTGGGGTGAGTCCGAGAGGGGCAAAGCCCCTCTCGGTTCCACAGGTCAGGCAATGGGCCCGCCGGCATCATATCGTCGAGCCTTGCCGGTGACGTTTTCAGCGACAGGGCGCGGCGCTATGGCGCGCGGGGTTGGCGGGGCGGCCGCGCGTGAAACCGAAACTCGGATACCCAGCCAGCCGTAGGGCTGGCCAGTATCAGAGGATGCGGGGCGTGGTTCTCGGCCAGGCGACGCGCGGCACGCGCAGCAACGGGATGCGCGCCAGCGACAAAGTGCCGCGCTCCAGCGTGACGGGCACGTCAACCTGCGGCGCGCCGCCGCCTTCCGGCACACGGGTCAGCAGGGCCAGCATGGCCAGTGCGCCGGTCGCCGCACGCGGATCGATCATGCGTGCCGCGGCCGCGGCACCGACCGCTTCCGCCGGACGTTCCAGCACGAGCCTTCCGTCGCCCTCTGGCTGCAGCCCGTCATCGAGGTGCAGCGTCATCCGCAACGCCCCGATCAGCGGCCCCCAGCGCAGCGCCACATCCTGCAGTTCGAGACGCCCGCCGGCATCGCGCCAGGCCTCCGCCCGTTCGACCGCCGTCATCGGAATGGGCGAAGGCGGCGGGCCGGTCAGTACGGCGTCAGCAGTGGCGGATTCGATGGTCCGGCCGAAGGGGTGGGCTGCCTGGCCGGGCGGTAGGACGATATGCGACGCCGTCAGGTGGAGAGTCAGCCCAGCCTCCATGCCGCTGCCGCCCGGTGAGATCACGGCGAGGATCCGCGCGGCGCTGACTGGACCTTCGGGACCGCTCGCCTGCAGCCCTTCCAGCAGGAATTCCGTTGGCCGCGCCGGCGGCACGGGGTCGAGCGGCAGCAGAATGCGCAGGCGCTCCGCCGTATAGGGAAGGAGCAGCGCCCCACTGGTCAGGCGCTGCGGGCCTTCCGCGGTGATGCTGAGCCGCTCGACATGGGGCGGCGCGATGGTCAGGGCGATCCGCCCCGCCTGCCAGGTGAAGCCTTGCGGCAGCGCGGCGGTCGAACCGGCGAGGCGGAATTCCGGTACGGTGAGCCGAGCGGCAAAGGGCCAGCCCGCGCGCTCCGGCAGGGCGTGCTCCACCTCCCATCCCCGGGCGCGCTGCTGCGTCACCCAGTCGGAGAATCCGACGGTCAGCGCCCCGGTCAGCCAGAGCCAGACGAAGGTGTGCCCCGCCCCGGCCAGCACACCGAGGCCGAACAGCGTCATCACCACACCGCGCAGCGCGCGGCGGCCACCAGGCCGTCCCGGCATCTTGGCGCTCATCACGACGGGCGGTATAGCGCCGCGCCCGCGGCGAGGCGACCTCACCGCGGCCTGGACGGGCCGGAATGCAGGACGACGCGACGCGGAACTGCCTGGAGGCGGACGGGCATCTCTATGTCTTCGCCTATGGATCGCTGATCTGGCGACCGGGTTTCGCCCATGTCGCGGCGCATCCGGCGCTGCTGCGCGGCTTCCATCGCCGCTTTTGCCTGTGGTCGCACCATTATCGCGGCACGCCGGAACGGCCGGGGCTGGTGCTGGGCCTCGACCGAGGCGGGGCCTGCCGTGGGCTCGCCTATGCGGTGGCGGGGGCAGATGCTGCGGCGGTGCTCGCCTACCTTGACGAGCGGGAACTGCCGGACGGGTTCGAGCAGGTCTATCACCGCCGCATCCTGCCCCTGCGGCTGCTGGGTTCGGGGCGGGTGGTGCGCGCGGTGACCTATGTCGCGAACCGGGACTGCCGGATGTATTGCGGCCGGCTGGCGCCGGAACGCGCAGCGGCAGTGATCGCGGCCGGGCAGGGCAAGACCGGCACCAACCGCGACTACCTGCTGAACACTGTCCAGCATTTGAAACAGATGGGCGTGCAGGACGCCGGGCTCGATCGGATCGCGGGGCTGCTCCCGCTCGGCTGATGGTTGTCGGAGGAGCCGAGGCTCCTCCCGCCGGTCACAGGGTCGGTGTGCGCGCCTTGGTCCGGCGCCGTTGCTTGGGCTGCGCCACGGGCAGGCGCACGGGCGCTGCCGCCGGCACCGGCTGGGGAGGGGTTGTCGGCGCGGCGGCGCGCGCGGCCAGCAGCACGTCCGGCATGCGGAGGAGCGCGGTGCGCATCAGGAGGTCGCGGCGAATGGACATGCAGTCGGGTCCCAAGGGCGATTCGTGGTCTCTAATCTGTTCAGCAGGCGATCGGCGGCAAATGAAGGTCTTCACCACGGCGGATCCGTGACATTGCTCACGGGCACCATCGCGAGGGGCGCCCCACTACACGGGACCACCGCCAGATGGCACCGCAATCCGTGCATTCCACCCCTGCGCGCCGTCAGCCCTGCCGAAGGAGTTCGCGCCGCAAGGCGGCCATGGTTACGCCACGAAGACGAATTCCGGCGGCCGGGACCGGCAGGCCGGCCGTGGCGAGGGCCTGCAACACCCAGGTGTTGCAGGTGAAGTCGGGGCTGTAGCGCAGTCGCGAGCGCAGCAGCGTCCAGCCCCCGCCGGGCTGAACGATGAGCGGCTCGGTGAGTTGGTCGGCCACGAAGGCGGCGATGGCGGCCTGGCCGCCGGATGGCAGGCGCAGGGTCACCGCTTCCTCCGACCCGGGCGGCAACGGGCCGGCCAGGGCGCGGATCGAGACCACGGCGGGCCCGCCGGACAAGGCGGAGAGCGCCTCGGCCGAGCCGGGACGGTCCGCCCGCATCCAGGATTCGAGCCCGAAGCCCAGGCCGAAGGCGTCGGCCATCGGCGCCGCCGGGACCAGGGGCGCGAGCGGCCCCGCAGACAGGGTGTTCGCAGCCAGGCAGAGGTCGGTGTGCCAGGATTCGGCCGAGACCGTCACGCTCTCGCCCGAAAGGGGAACGGGTGCCGGCTCGGGGGTCGTGCAGGCCCCGACCAGCCCGGCGGCGAGAAGGGCGCGGCGTGACGGCACGACGCATGCTCATCGCGCTCCCGCCGCCTGTCCAGGCCGGGCTCCTACTCCGACCGCGCGCCGGTGCGGCGCACCAGGGCGGGCCAGCGTTCGGCCTCGGCCCGGACCAGGGCCGCGAAGCGTTCCGGACCATGGCCCGTCACGGTGAAGCCCTGGCGGGCCAGGTCGTCCGACACCTCCGGCAGGGCGAGGATGCCGGCGAGCTCAGACGCCAGCCGGGCAATCGCCGCCGGCGGCGTGCCGGCCGGGGCCAGGATGCCCTGCCAGGTGACGACGTCGAAGCCGGGCAGCGCCGCCTCGGCGATGGTCTGGACGTCGGGCAGGGCCGGGGCGCGCTCGGCGCCGGTCACGGCCAGGGCGCGCAGGCGGCCTTCGCGGATGTGCTCGATGGCGGCGGGCAGGGTGACGAACAGAGCCTCGACATGGCCTGCCACCAGGTCGACCACGGCCGGGCCGCCGCCGCGATAGGGGACATGGACGAAGCGCAGCTCCGTCTCCTCGGCGAAGAGCGCACCGGCGAGGTGCCCGATCGAGCCATTGCCCTGCGAGGCCAGGGTCAGCGTCCCATCCGCCTCCCGCGCCCAGGCGATGAAGCGGGTGAGGTCGGTGGCCGGCGAGCGCGGATTGACGACCAGCACCTGGGGGGCGCGCACCGCCTCGATCACCGGGGTGAAGTCGCGCACCGGGTCGAAGCCGACGCGCGGGTAGAGCGCCGGGTTGATGGTCAGCGGATCGGACCCGACTAGCAGCGTCAGCCCGTCCGGCCGGGCACGGGCGACGAGTTCGAAGGCCAGGTTGCTGCCCGCACCCGGATGGTTCTCGGCCACCACCGGCTGGCCGAGCCGCGGCATGAGCTGCCGCGCCAGGATGCGGCCGAGGATGTCGAGGCTGCCGCCCGGGGCGACGGGAATGACGATGCGCAGCGGGCGGTCCGGCGCCCAGGCCGCTGACTGCGCCCCGGCGGCACGGGGCAGCGCGGCGGCAGCGCCGAGCAGAAGGGATCGGAGGAGGATGTCGCGGCGGGTCATCGCAGGGCTTTCGGCGAGTTGTTGGAATATGGTTCTCCAAGACCGCCGAAATCTTGCAAGCAAAAGATTTTTCTACTACCTCACCCGTCACGACAGCCAAGGACTTGCCCGTGAGCCGCAGTTTCGAGCCCGACGCCACTGACCGCGCGATCCTGCGCCTGATCCAGAAGGACGCCGCGCTGTCCCTGGCCGATATCGCGAAGGAGGTGGGGCTGACGCCGACCCCCTGCTGGAAGCGCATCCGCAAGATGGAGCAGGAGGGCGTGATCACCGGCCGGGTGGTGCTGTTGGACCCGGAGAAGGTCGGGCTCGGCGTCTCGGTCTTCGTGGCGATCGAGACTGGGGACCATTCGGCGCCCTGGATCGAATCCTTCGCCACCACTGTCGGCAAGATGCCGGAGATCGTGGAGTGCTGGCGGCTCGGCGGCGATGTGGACTACCTGCTGCGCGTTGTCGTGCCGGACATGCAGGCCTTCGATTCCTTCTACCGCCGGCTGACTGCGCAGGTGCCGGCGCTGCGCAAGGTCACCTCGCGCTTTGCGATGGAGCGGGTGAAGAGCACGACGGCACTGCCGATCTGACGGCGCCACAGGCCGGGCGAAGGGGGAGCTTTGGTCTGCATCGCCCTGTCAGCGGCGCACAGTGCCGGGTGGCGGTTTCCAAGGGCCGTGCGGCCTTTGGTGGGGTGGGCTGGAGGGGCGAAGCCCCTCCAATTCCCCAACGGAAGTCCCTTGAACTCCCGGGGCGAACGCCTCTACCCGGATCAGACCGCCAGCGCCCGCCCGGGCACCGGCACCAATGCCGCGCGGAACTGCGCCGCGCAGGCGTCCCAGGACCAGCCTTCCGCGTGGCTGCGGCAGGCGGCGCGGTCGCCGTCCAGGGCCGTCATGCAGGCCGCGCGCAGGTCTTCGTCCAGTGCGCCGACCCGCGGGTCGGTGATCACGTCGCGTGGCCCCGTCACTGGGAAGGCCGCGACCGGCGTGCCGGAGGCCAGCGCTTCGAGCAGCACGAGTCCGAAGGTGTCGGTGCGGGATGGGAAGACGAAGACATCCGCACCGGCATAGGACCGCGCCAGCACGCCATTGTCGCGATAGCCGGTGAAATGCGCCTTCGGGAAACGACGCATCAGGCCTTCCCGCGCCGGGCCTTCGCCGACCACCACCTTGGTGCCCGGCAGATCGAGGGAGAGGAAGGCCTCGATGTTCTTCTCCACCGCCACGCGGCCGGCATAGAGGAAGATCGGGCGCTCCAGGCCCTCCCATGGCTCGCGCGGTTCGGGGCGGAAGCGCTGCAGGTCTACGCCGCGTGTCCAGGCGCGGATCTTGGTGAAGCCGCGCCGGCCGAGTTCCTCGCGCAGGGATTGCGTCGCGGCGAAGGTGCCGGCGCCGGCCTCGTGGAAGCGCCGCATCATCGCCCAGGACCAGGACAGCGGGATGCTCGTGCGCGCATGCAGGTATTCGGGGAAGCGCGTGTGAAAGGCGGTGGTGAAGGGCCAACCGCGCTTGCGGCAGATGCCGCGCATGGCCCAGCCGAGCGGCCCTTCCGTCGCGATGTGCACCGCGTCGGGCTGGAAGGCGTCGGCCAACTGCATCAGCTTGCGCCTGGGCGCGATGGCCAGCCGGATCTCGGCATAGCCCGGCATGGGGATGTTGGTGAAACGGTCGGGGCCGATGACCTCCACCGTGTCGCCGCCGGCGCGCAGATGGTCCACCACGATGGACAGCGTGCGCACCACGCCGTTCACCTGCGGGAACCAGGCATCGGAGATCAGCAGGATGCGCAGCGGCGCGGCATGCGCGCCGAGGCTGTCCGCGGCCTGTGCCGCGCCGAGACCGTCCATCACCTGCTCAGGCCGCAGGAACCGCTGCGCGGCGCGGGGCGCGGGCGAAGGACAGGCGGTTCTCCTGCACCCAGTCCACCAGTTCGAACCGCCCATCGGCGTGTTCGACGAGGGCCGTGCAGGATTCCACCCAGTCGCCGTCGTTCATGTAGAGCACGCCCTGCACGGTGCGCATCTCGGCGTGGTGGATATGGCCGCAGATCACGCCGTCCATGCCGCGACGCTTTGCCTCGGTGGCCAGCGCGCTCTCGAAGCGGTCGATGGCCTTCACCGCTTCCTTGACCTGGCGCTTCAGCCACTGGGACAGCGACCAGTAGGGATAGCCGAAACGGCGCCGCGCCGCGTTGAACCAGCGGTTCAGCACCAGTGCCCAGTCATAGGCCCAGTCGCCCAGATGGGCGAGGACCTTGGCGTAGCGGATCACGCCGTCGAACTCGTCGCCATGGATGACGAGGAAGCGGCGGCCGTCGGCGGTGGTGTGCTCGGCCTCGCGCACCAGCTTCACCCCGGCGATCTCGAGGCCCAGCCAGTCGCGGAACAGCTCGTCATGGTTGCCGGGGATGTAGATCACCTCGGTGCCATGGCGGGCCATGCGCAAGATCAGGCGGATGACCTCGTCATGGTCGGCGTCCCAGTACCAGGACTTGCGGAGCCGCCATCCATCGACGATGTCGCCGACCAGGTAGAGGCGCTCGCATTCGACCTTCTTGAGGAAGTCCTTCAGGAAATCGCTGCGGCAGCCGCGGGTCCCCATATGGACGTCCGACAGGAAGATGCTGCGGTAGCGGCGTCGCGGATTGGCGTCATGCATCCGTCACGATCTCCGGATCGTCGCCGAATCGGATCGTGCAAACCACCGGCGACGTGCTTGCAGATGGACGGGCGGATACCGTGCCGCGCCAGGGTCGCGCGTGAATCTTGGATGAAGCATGCAACGGAAACCGCGGAAGTCGCGCCATGTCATGCAGTAGTCTTCGAAACGACGCCGTCTCGTCACTGTCACGCTGCCAGAAGCCCTGCCCCATGCCGACGCGCATGCTGATCGTCTTCAATCCCGCTGCCGGGGCGCGCCGCCGCCGCCGGCTTTTCGCCGCGCTCGACCTGATCCGCGGCATCGGCCAGCGGCCGGAGGTGGCCGAGACCTCTCATCGCGGCCACGCCACCGAGCTTGCCCGCCAGGCGGCAGAGGAAGGCGTGCGCGTCGTGGTCGCGGCGGGCGGGGACGGCACCATCGCCGAGGTGGCCGCTGGCCTGGCGGGGTCGGATACGGCACTCGGCGTGCTGCCGCTCGGCACGGCGAATGTGCTGGCGCTGGAACTCGGCATTCCGCGTGCGCCGGCGCAGGCGGCCGCAGTGCTGGCGATGGGGCGCACCGCCCTGCTGCATCCGGGGATCGCGCAGTATCCGGATGGGCAGGAATTGCTGTTCGTGCAGATGCTCGGCGCAGGCTTCGACGCCGCGGTGGTGCATCACCTGCCCGGGGGCCTGAAGCGGGCGATCGGCAAGGGCGCCTATGTGCTCCAGACCATGCGGGAGATGCCGCGCTACCGCTTCGCCCCCATCCGCGTGTCGATCGACGGGCGGGTAGAGGATGTGGCGAGCGTGATCGTGACCAAGGGCCGGCTCTATGCCGGGCGCTTCCTGTTGGCACCCGGGGCCGATCCGCGGGCCGAGGGCTTCCACGTCGCGCTGTTCCGCGAGGCCGGCATGCTGGCGGCGATGCGCTATGGTGCCGCGTTGCCGCTGGGATTGCTGCCGCGCATGCGCGGGGTGGAGATCCTGCGCGGCGGGAGCGTGCAATTGCGCGGGGAGGCGATTCCCGCGCAGGCGGATGGCGACGCGGCCGGCTTCCTGCCCAGCGCGATCGCCCCGGCGCCGCGGCCGATGCGGATCGTGTTGCCATAGCGCCGACGGCGGAACGGGAAGCGATCGGCGCCCCGCCGAACCGCTCCTCGCCAATGGTCTCTCCGATGCTTCCACGGTGGAACCGAGAGGGGCGGCGCCCCTCCAACTCCAACAGCGTCGGCCGCCTCCGGCCCCGTGCGGCCGACCTACGCCGCCGGAACGCCCTTCGAGGTCGAATACTCGAAATGCAGCGCCTCACCGGGGAAGACCCGCGGATGGATGGCGTGGGCGGCCATCGCGGCCTCGCTGAACCCCTGCAGGATCAGCTTCAGCTTGCCCGGATAGGTCGCGATGTCGCCGATGGCGAAGACGCCATCGACGTTGGTCGCGCAGGTCGCGGGGTCCACCGTGATGTGGTTGCGGTCCAGCCCCAGCCCCCATTCCGCGATCGGGCCGAGTTCCATCGACAGACCGAAGAAGGCGAGCAGATGATCGGCGGGAATGTCGCGCTCCTCGCCCTTCAGCGTCGCCAGCGTCACCGCCTCCAGCCGAGCCCCGTCGCCTTTCAGCCCATGGAGCTGGTAGGGGATGGCCATCTCCACCTCGCCCCGCGCGGCGGCGGCGTCGAGCTGCGCAGCGGTCTCAGGGGCGGCGCGGAATTTCGGGCGGCGGTGCACCACCGTGACCTTCGCGGCCACGTCCTTCAGCGACAGCGCCCAGTCCACCGCGGAGTCGCCGCCGCCCGCGATCACCACGCGCTTGCCGCGGAATTCCTCCCGCCGTGCCACGAGGTAGCGCACGGCGCCGCTCGCCTCGTAGCCCGGCAACCCGTCCAGTGGCGGCCGGTTCGGCCCGAAGGCGCCGGCGCCGGCCGCAATGATCACCGCCTTGCAGCGCACGGTGTCCCCGGCGGAGGTGCCGAGGGTGATCACCCCGTCCTCCCGCACCAGCCGTTCCACCTTGCGGCCGAGCAGGAAGGTCGGCCCGAAGGGTTCGATCTGCGCTTCCAGCCGCCCGATCAGGTCGGCGGCCGCGATCGCCGGGTGGGCCGGGATGTCGTAGATCGGCTTTTCCGGGTAGAGCGCGGTGCATTGCCCGCCCACCGCGTCCAACGCATCGATCACCACCGATTTCATGCGCAGCATGCCACATTCGAAGACAGCGAAAAGCCCGACAGGCCCCGCGCCGATGATTGCGACATCCGTTTCGATGACGGCGGCCATGGCCACTCCCCCGACTCAAGGCCCGCGTGATAGACGGAGTGCGCCCAGGATCAAAGCCGCCCTCCCGCGGCGCCCTTTTTCATGCCCCGGACCGTGACGCTGGATTTGCAGGATCTCCCCGCCACCCATGCCCTGGCCGCGCGCCTCGCGCGGCTGCTGCGCGCGGGGGATGCGGTGCTGTTGGAAGGCCCGCTGGGGGCGGGCAAGTCGGAACTGGCCCGCGCCGTGCTGCGCGCCGCCGCCGGCGATCCCGGCCTGGAAGTGCCGAGCCCGACCTTCACCCTGGTGCAGTCCTACGACCTGCCGGCCGGCCCGGCGCATCATTTCGACCTCTACCGGCTGGATGGGCCTGCGGGCCTGGACGAGCTCGGCTGGGAGGAAGCGCGGGAGGGCATCGTCCTCGTGGAATGGCCTGATCGGCTCGGGGCGCTGGCGCCCGCCGATGCGCTGCGCATCACCCTCGAACCCGGCCGCGAGGAGGATGCGCGCCGCGTGCACCTGGCGGGCTGGGACGATCGCCTGGACCGTCTCGCGGCATGAGGGACGCGAGCGATTTCCTCCGCGAGGCCGGCTTCGGCGATGCGCGCATCGAACCGCTGCCGTCCGACGCGTCCTTCCGCCACTACGCGCGGCTGCGGGGCGGGCCGCGCCCCGCCATGCTGATGGATGCGCCGCCGCCCGAGGATGTCCGGCCGTTCGTCGCCATCGGACGCCATATCGCGGGGCTGAGCCTCTCCGCGCCGGAGATCATGGCGGCCGACGAAGCCCGGGGCTTCCTGATCATCGAGGATTTCGGCGACGCGACCCATGCCTCGCTGCTCGATGCCGGGGCTGATCCGCTGCCGCTCTACCTCGAAGCGGCGGAGGCATTGGCCGCCCTGCACGCCGCCCCACCGCCCGCCGGCCTGCCGCCCTGGGGTCCGACGCGCATGTCGGAAACCGCGGCGGCGACCTTCCTCGACTGGTGGTGGCCCGCCGCCATGGGCGCGGAACCCGATGCCGAGACGCGCGCCCATTGCGACGCCGCCATCCGCGGCATGCTCGCCCCCTTCGCCGATGCCGGCGGCTTCGTGCATCGGGATTTCTTCCCTGCCAACCTCATGCGGCTTGCCGACCGCAGCGGCCCGCGCCGCACTGGGTTGCTCGATTTCCAGGACGCTGCGGTCGGCCACCCGGCCTACGACCTGGTCTCGCTGGTCGAGGATGCGCGCCGTGACGTCGCCCCCACCGTGCGGCGGGCGGCCATCGAGCGCTATCTCTACGCCCGCGGCGACGTGGACCGCGACGCCTTCGCCGCCGCCATGGCCGTCTGCGCGGCGCAGCGGCATTTGCGCGTCGCGGCACTCTGGGTGCGGCTCGCGCTGCGCGACGGCAAGCCGCGCTATCTGGTGCACGGCCCGCGCTGCTGGCGCTTGCTCGCGGCCGCCCTGGAACACCCCGCGACGCGCCCCCTGCGCGACTTCCTCGATGCACGCGTGCCGCCCCGGCTGCGCTGCAACCCCGTGGCCGTGACGGAGCCCGCATGATCGCCCTGACCCACGCCATGGTGCTGGCCGCCGGCCTCGGCACCCGCATGCGGCCGCTCACCGAGCAACGGCCCAAGCCGCTGCTCGAACTGGATGGCCGCTCGCTGCTCGACCACGCGCTCGACCGGCTGGCTGCGGCCGGCGTGACCGATGCTGTGGTGAACGCGCATTGGCTCGGCGCGCAGGTCGAAGCGGCCATGTCCCGCCGTACCTCGCCGCGAATCACCGTGCAGCACGAGGATACGCTGCTCGAAACCGGCGGCAGCGTGACGCTGGCGCTGCCGAATCTCGGACCAGCCCCCTTCGTCGTCGTGAATGGCGATGCCTTCTGGCTGGATGGGCCCACCGCGGCGCTGACGCGCCTCGCCGCCACCTTCGACCCGGCGGAGATGGACGCGCTGCTGCTGATGGTGCGCACCACGCAGGTGGAAGGCATCGTGGGCAAGGGTGACTTCCTGCTGGACCCGGTGGGACGCATGCGCCGGCCGAAGGAGCGCGAGATCGCCCCATATCTCTACGCCGGGGTGCAGATCCTCAGCCCCGCCCTGTTCGACGGCGCGCCCGAAGGCCCCTTCAGCCTGAACCTGCTCTACGACCGTGCCATCGAGACCGGACGGCTGTTCGGCCTGGTGCATGACGGGCTCTGGTTCCACCTCTCGACGCCCGAGGACCTGCACAACGCAGAGGACACGCTCCGGTCGGGGCTGGTGCGCGCGCTGTTCTGATACCAGCGGCCGTCAGTGATGGCAGGTGAGGTCGGGAGATTGGAGGGGCTCCGCGCCTCCAAACCACCTCGCCATCGGGGTCCCATTGGCGTTGCCTTGCAGCGTCAATGGTTGCTCCTCGTGCTTCGAGCACCCGGACCGCAGGCACCTGGCGCTTGGCAGAACGCCGACACCGTGCCCTCGAAGCGCCTTGCGTGCGCCAATGCGGGTCCTGGTGTTGATCCTGCCAGCGGCGCGCGGTGCCAAATGGAGGTTTGCACAGGCCTTTCGGCCTTTGCAGGAGAGAGTCCGAGAGAGGCAAAGCCCCTCTCGGTTCCACAGATCAGGCCCAGGCGCCGCCGCCCCTCCGCCTCTCACCGCACCGGCTTGCGCAGCGCCCAGAAGGCGACCGCCCCCAGGCCGTAGGACGTCATCGACAGCCAGAAGGCGAGCCGGTAGCTGCCCGTCAGGTCGAACAGCAGCCCCGCCGCCCAGGCGCCGATCCCTGCGCCCAGCCCCGACCCCACCGTGATGACGCCGAGGATCGTCCCGAGCCTCGGCCCACCGAACAGGTCCGCGGTCTTGGCCGTGATGGCCGGGCCGCGCGCGCCCCAGGTGATCCCAAAGAAGCAGGCGTGGATCCACAGCATCACATGCTGGTCGGCGCCATGGATCAGCAGCGCCGCGCCAGACCCGATCATCGAGATGACATAGGTGATGATCGCCGCCTTCTCCCGCCCGATCACGTCGGAGAGGCTGCCGGTGACGATCACCCCCGGCAGCGCCAGCAGCGCGCCCGTGCCGAGCACGAAGGCGGCGTAGAGCGGATCGAATCCCAACCCCGCCGCAAAGGCGATCTGGTGCAGGGAGACCAGGAAGGACCCCAGGCTGGTCAGCATGTAGACGAGGAAGAGCAGCCAGAAATGCGGCGTGCGCATCGCCGAGGCGAGCGTCCAGCCGCGCGCCGGGGCGCTCGTGGCCGCGACGCCGGTGCTGGACTGGGCCGGGGGTGCGGCCTCGGCGCGGCGGAACATCAGGGCGAGCGGCACCACCAGCAGCCCCATCACGCCTGCCTGCGTCCAATAGGCGCCACGCCAGCCCTGCGCATCCACCAGGACCTGCGCCAGCGGCGCCGAGAGCGCCCGCCCGAACCCGTTCGCCGATTGCAGGATCGAGATCGCCAGCCCCCGCTGCGCGACGAACAGGCGCGAGACCAGCGGCACGAAGACGACCATGCCGATGCAGCCCGCCCCGAAGGTCATCACCACGCCGTAGAGCAGCACCACCTGCCACAGCGCGGTCGCCATGGCGCTGCCGACCAGGCCGAGCGTCAGCAGGCAGCCGCCCAGCAGGACCATGCGCATCGCCCCCAGCCGGTCCACCAGCGTGCCCACCAGTGGAGAGGCGACGCCGCCCACCACCTGCCCGACCGAATAGGCGAGGCTCGCCTCTGCCCGGGACCAGGCGAAATCGGCGATGAAGGCCAGCAGGAACACGGTGTAGGCGTGCATCAGGCTGGCGCTGACGGTGAAGGCGACGAAGCCGCCGGCGACGATCAGCCAGGCCTGGCGGGAGGCGGAGACTGTCACGGGCGCGGCGGATCCTCCCTGCGGCGCATCGCGCGCCGTGCCGTATTTGTCGGCACGGCAGCGTCGCACTGCGTGCGATGCGGCGAAAGGGGGCGCGGCGCCGCGCCGAGACCGAAACATCACATGACGGTCACATCGCTACAGGGACATGATCATCCGCCAGTTCAACAGGCGCTTCACCTCGGCGCGCGGCAACATGACGGCGATCTTCCGGCCATCGGCCGAGGACAGCAGGACCGTGACATGCGCGGGATCGTCGGTGGATACCGAGACCTCCTCGAACTCATGCGTCGCCTTGGTGCGGCCGAGCGAGAGCATCACCGTCGCGGCCACCTTGGCCGTCTCCGGCTCGCCCTTCGTGCCTTTCGTCATATGTCCCGGCCCTTTCGCGGCATGGTGCCGGGAGGCTACCTTCAGCCGCACACAACGGGCAACGCGCCCAACTCGGTGACAAGGACCGCGCGCCATGCCGCCATTGTTCCTCTTCCTCGCCGGCGCGGCCGCCGGCGCGGGTGCGGCGCTCGTCGCGCCCGCCCTGGCGCCGGAGGCGACGCGCAACCTGCGTCCGGTGCTGCGCGCGGGGCTGAAGCTCGCCATCACGGCCGGTGCCGCGATGCGCACCGCCGCGGCCGAGGCGGTCGAAACGGTCGAGGACCTCTATGCCGAGGCGCAGGCCGAACTGGCCGAGCCTCCGCCGCCCGCCCCGGTTCCGGCGAAGCCCAAGCGGGCACCGCGCCGCAAGCGCAGCCCCGTCCCCGCCGATGCCTGAGCTGCCGCGTGCCGTCGTCGTCTCCGCGGTCGCGGGCCGCATGCGGCTCCGCCTGCCCGCGCACAAGGACGACGCCGCCTTCTTCTCGCGGCTCGCGCAGCAGACGCTGATGCTGCCAGGGGTGACGGGCACGGCCGGCAATCCGCTGACCGCGGGGCTGCTGGTGCGGTTCCGTGGCGCGCCGGAGGCCGTACTGGCCGCGGCGGTACGGGACAAGCTGTTTCGCGCCGCGCCGCCGGCGTCGCATCCGGCCGTGAGTGCCGCGGCGAAGAGCCTTGCGCCCGTCGGCGCCGCGGCTTTCGGCTTGCTGGCGGCGCTCCAGGCCTCGCGGGGGGCGCTGCTGCCGCCGGCGGCCACGCTGCTCTGGTATGCGGGCAGCCTGCTGCGTGGCGGCGGGGTGCCCGACACCGACCCGGACGGCTGACGGATCGCCTAGGCGGGGCAGGTACGCCGCGACGGTGATCGACCATGCCGGCTGGCATGCGGGGCGCCGCCATGATCGTGTCGGGGGCGTCCAACCCCCATGCTCCACGCCGGGGCAGCGGTGACGCCACCTTCGAGGATGACCGGGTCATGCGGGCCCAGTCCCCGGGCTCATGTCCCGGTGGCCGACGACGTTTCCAGAGGCTCGGCCGGATCGGGGTCGATCCGGCCTGACCCGTTTCAGGCCGCCTGGCGCGGGTAGGTCAGGTGGCGGATCTCGTCCAGCACCGGCGTCGCGATGCCTTCGGGCGAGAGCAGCGTCGTCTCCACGCCATCCGCATCGAGCCGATGCAGCAGCGCGCCGCAGACGCGCTCGCCCGGCAGGCCTTCCTGGTCGGCCGGGTTGACGATGAAGGACAGCGGCGGCGCCCAGGTGAAGGACACTGAGCCGCGCGTGAAGCGATGATGCAGGTGCAGATGCCCCGAGGCCACCAGCCGCAGCGCCGGATGGTCGAGTACCGGCGCCAGCGTCCCGCGCGCATGCGGCGGCACCGACCAGTAGTCGAAGGTCGGGTCCTCAGGTTCCGTCACGAAGACGGGCTTGTGCAGGAACAGCGCGATGCGGCGCTCACCGAGATCGGCGACGGAGTCCGCGATGAAGGTGGCCTGCGCGGCCTCCTCCTCATGCCCCGTGCCCATGATCTCGGAATTGAGGCCGATGATGCGCCAGCCATCGAGATCCACCACGCCGCGCCCGGCGCCGAGATGGGTCTGGAAGCGCGTCAGCCGCGCCGTGTCGATCGGCTGATGCGGCATGGTGCGCGCATGGCTGCCGACATCGTGATTGCCGGGCAGGGCGAGGAACCGGCCGGGGAAGGCGCGATGCATCTCGGTGGTGAAGGCGAGGTCCTCGTCGCGGTCGGCGCCGTCGAGCGACAGGTCGCCCGAGGCGACGACGAGGTCCGGCCGGACCTCCTCGGCGATGCGCCGGATCAGCTCCAGATTGCCGCGGAACAGGTCGTTCCGCGGCGAGAGATGGGCATCCGAGAGTTGCAGGATGACCGGCATGGTCAGCTCCGGCGCGGCAGCAGGCGCCGGACCTCGGCGGCCATCTCGGGCAGCACCTGTTCCGGCGCCGCGCGGCCTTCGACGACGCGGGCCATGTTGTCCACCATCACCTGCGTCACCCGCACGCTGTTGGTGCCCGGGAAGGCATACCACGGGATCATGCGGTCCACCTGCAGCGTCGCGGCGCGGAACAGCGGGTTCTCGCGATAGAACTCGCCGAGGTATTGCGGGTCGTCGATGGCGATCTGGTTCACCGGGACATAGCCGGTGTTCTTCGCCATCATGCTGGTGCCCTCGGGGCTGGTCGAGAACAGCAGGAACTTGAACGCCGCCTCGCGCTTGGCCGCATCGCGCGCCGTCAGCATGCCGGCGGCACCGCCGGTCGGCAGCTTGCCATTCACCGGGTCGATCACCGGCAGAAGGGTGGTCTGCATCTCGAAGTTGCGGCCGACGCTGGTGATCATGTTGCGCAGGAAGGCGGTGGACCCGAAGCGCATGCCGAGCTTGCCGGCGGCGAAGGCCTGCAGCGCGCTGGTGGCATTGAGGTTGGGCATGCCGCCCTCACGCACCATGCGCTGGAGCAGGCGCAGCGCGGCGAGGCCCTCCGGCCCGGCGAAACCGACATCGCGCTCATCCTCGGTCAGCATGCGGCCGCCGGCACTGAACAGCAGGGCAGAGAACATCCAGTCATCGCCCGGCCACTGGAACCACATGCCCTCGACGCCGTCGCCGAGCGCACGGATGCGGGCGGACAGCGCGATCACCTCGTCCCAGGTCTTGGGGAAGGCGGCCGGGTCGGACGGTGCGCCGACGCGGCGCAGCAGCTCGACATTGTAGTAGGAGATCGGATTGGACGCCGCATAGGCGATGCCCGACTGGAAGCCGCCGAAATGCGCGAGCGCCAGCAGGTTCGGCGTATAGCCGCGGGCCGCCGGGTCGCCATCCCGCGCCAGCATGGGGGTGAGGTCCTGGGCGATGCCACGTTCGGCGAAGACGCGCAGACGGTTGAAGCCCTGGTAGGAGAGGTCCGGAAGCTGGCCGGTCGCGGCCTGGCGCAGGACGAGCTGCGTGCCTTCCTCATAGTTCGGGGAGGTGATGAAGTTCACCCTGATGCCCGGCTCGCGCTGCGCGAAGGCGGCAGCGATGGCGTCGTAGCTGTCCTTGTACACCTGCGGCTGGGCGTAGTGGACGGTAATCTCGGCCTGCTGCGCCAGGGCGAGGCGCGGCAGGGCAAGCGCGGAAGCGCCGAAGGCGAGCGCGGCGCGGCGGGTGGTGCGGATCATGGTGGGGTCTCCCTTGGGGGTCAGGAAGCGCGCGGCAGCAGCCGCGTCACCTCGCGCTGGGTGTCCTGGACGACCTGCGCGGCGGGGGCGCGGCCCTCGACGATGCGCGCGAGGTTGTCGACGATGGCCTGGCTGATCCGCACCCCGTTGCTGCCCGGGAAGGCGTACCATTCGATGGTGATGGGCAATTGCCGCGTGGCGGCCAGGTAGAGCGGATTCTCGCGGTAGAATTCGCCGAGGTATTGCGGGTCGTCGATGGCGATCTGGTTCACCGGGACATAGCCGGTGTTGCGCGCCATCAGCGCGGTGCCCTCGGGGCCGGTGGCGAAGCGGAGGAACTTCCAGGCGGCTTCGCGCTTCGCCGCGTCGCGCGCCATCAGCACGCCGGCGGACCCGCCCACCGGCAGGCAGCCCTTCTGCGGGTCGATCACCGGCATGGGCATGGTGATGAGCGGGAAGTTCTGCGCCGTGGTCCGGATCATGTTGCGCAGGTTCGCGGTGCTGGCGAAGCGCATACCGAGCTTCCCGGCGCCGAAGGCCTGCTGCGCGGCGGCGGAGGTGAGGTTCGGCATGCGCCCGTCGCGCACGATGCGCTCGAACAGCGCCATCGCGGCGTTGCCTTCGGGGCTGTCGAGGAGGAAGCGCGTCTCCTGCGGGTTCATCCAGCGACCGCCCTGGCCGAGGAGCAGCGCCGACCAGTGCCATTCAGTGATGGCCCAGTCGAAGAAGAGCGGATCGGGCGCGTCGGGCAGGCGCGACAGGCGGGCGGCGATGTCGAGCACGCCATCCCAGCTCGTCGGCAACGCGTCGCGCGACACGCCGGCGCGGTCGAGCAGCGCGCCGTTGAGATAGGCGATGGAATTCGACGCCGAGAAGGCCAGCCCCGCCTGGGTCGTGCCGATGCGCCCCAGATCGAGGATGTTCGGCGTATAGCCGAGCGCCGCCGGATCGCCCTCCCGCGCCAGCAGCGGGGCGAGATCCTGCGCCAGCCCGCGTTCGGTCAGCACCCGCAGCCGGTTCAGCGCCTGGAAGGAGAGATCGACGCCCGTGCCCGCCGCCGCCTGGCGCAGCACCAGCTGCAGCCCGTCATTGTAGTCGGGGCTGGTGAGCCAGGAGATGCGGATGCCGGGCTCGACCCGCGCGAAGGCAGCGGCGATCGCCTCTTTCGCATCCTTGTAGATGTGCGGCTGGGCGTAGTGGACGGTGATCTCCACCGTCTCGGCCCGGGCCATGCGCGGTATCGCGAGCGCTGCGGCGGCGAGGCCCGCCAGGGTGCGGCGGCGCAGAGTGGTCATCACTTCAATCCCGTCGTGGCGATGCCCTCGACGAAGCGTCGCTGGGCGAAGAGGAAGGCGAGCACCAGCGGCAGCGTCATGATGACGGCCGCCGCCATGAGCACGGCGAAATCGTCGCCGGCCTCGTCGGAGCGGAAGTAGAGGACGCCGAGCGCGGGGGTGGCGCGCGCCGGGCCTTCGATGACGATCAGCGGCCAGAACAGGTCGTTCCAATGCGCGACCACCGAGAAGATCGCGAAGGCGGTCGCCGCCGGCCAGGCATTGGGCAGGACGACGCGCCAGACGATCCCGGCCTCGGACATGCCATCCAGCCGCGCGGCGTGGACCAGTTCATCCGGCAGGGCTCGGAAGAACTGGCGGAATAGGAAGATGGCGAAGACCGAGATGGTCGCGGGCAGGATCAGCGCCGCATAAGTGTTGAGGATTCCCGCCTTGCTGAAGGCGATGTAGAGCGGCAGGGCCGGGACGTGCGGCGGCACCAGCAGCCCCAGCATCACCGCACCGAACACCCATTCCCGTCCCGGGAAGCGCAGCTTCGCAAGCGCATAGCCCGCCGGCACCGCGAACATGAGCTGGAAGACCAGGATGCCGCCGCAGACGACGAGGCCGTTCCACAGATAGTGGAAGACGGGCACCTCGGCGAAGACGCGACCGTAATTCTCGATGGCGTGGAAGCGCTCGGGCCAGAGGGACAGGCTTGCCCGGAACAGTTCGTCGAGCGGCTTCATGCTCGCCGCGACCATCCAGATATACGGCGCAAGGACGACCAGCCCGAAGAAGCCGAGCAGGCCGAGGCGCGCCGCCTCGAAGGCGATGCGGCGCTCAGCCATAATGGATCTTCCGGTCCATCGCCTTGGTCTGCAGCCAGACCAAAGCGAGCACGATGGCGAGGAAGACCAGCGTGATCGCGGCCGAATAGCCGAGCCGCAGATAGGTGAAGCCCTCGCGGTACATGGTGTAGAGCAGCACCTCGGAGGCCTTGTTCGGCCCGCCCTGGGTCAGCACGGCGACGGTGTCGAAGACGCGCACGCTGCGGATCAGCGTGATGGTCACGACGAACAGCGTCGTCGGCCCCAGCAGCGGCCAGGTCACCAGGCGGAAGCGATCGAAGGCGCTGCGCGCGCCATCCACCTCGGCAGCCGCGTAGAGTTCGCGCGGGATGGCGCTGAGGCCCGCGAGAAACAGCACCATGTTGTAGCCCAGGCTCTCCCACACCCCGATCGCGGCGAGCGAGAGCAGCACTGTGTCGGAGGAGGACAGCCAGAAGGGCGGATCGGTCACGCCCACCTGCCGCAGCAGCGCGTTGAGCGGTCCGATGGTGGGATGCAGCAGGTATTGCCAGGCCGCCGCCATGGCGACGGTCAGCGACACGACCGGCAGGAAGAAGACGGCGCGGAAGAAGGCGCGGCCGCGCGTGCCGGCCTCGATCAGCAGTGCCGCGCCGAGGCCGAGACCGATCGACAGCGGCGTGACCGTGCCGACATAGATGACGGTGTTGCGCAACGCGATGGCGAAGCCGCGGTCGCTTAGCATCTCCCGGAAATTGTCGAGGCCAATCCAGTTGAGCGCCGGCATGCCGAGCTCGTAGTCGGTGAAGGCCAGCGTGACCGCAGCGAGGGTCGGCAGCAGCAGCAGCACGAGATAGGCAATGCCCGCCGGCAGGGTGAGCATGAGCCCCGCCAGCGCCTCCCCGACCGGCGCGCGGGATGTCGCGGCGCGCGGGAGGGCGGCGTCAGACAAGGGCGAGGGCCTCCATCGGCGTCGCCGCCAGGCGCCGGCCATCCGCGCCGAACAGCAGCGCGCGGGCCGGGTGGTAGGCGAGATGCACCGCCTCGCCCGGGCGCGGGCGGGCGGCCTCCGGGGGCAGGCGCAGCACCAGCGGTTCGGCGCTCGCCTCGTGGCGGGCGTGCAGCAGCACGCTTTCGCCGAGGAATTCGACAGCCTCGGCAACCGCCGGCAATCCGCCGGAGGCCAGCGACAGATCCTCGGGACGCAGCGCGAGGGTCAGCGGGCCGGGGCGCGCGCGCAGCCGCTGCTGCTGGCCGGCGACCTGCACGATGCCCGCCGCATCGGCTTCCGCCGGCAGGGTGTTGATGCGCGGGCTGCCGATGAAGGTCGCGACGCGCAGATCCTGCGGGTCGGCGTAGATCGCTTCCGGCGAGGCGACCTGCAGGATCTCACCGGCCTGCATGACGGCGACGCGGTTGGCCATGGTGAGGGCCTCGGCCTGGTCATGCGTGACGTAGAGCGTCGCAGCGCCGGCTCTGCGGTGGATGTCGACGATCTCGCGCCGCGTGTGGACGCGCAGCGCGGCGTCGAGATTCGACAGCGGCTCATCCATCAGGAATGCGGCCGGCTGGCGGACGATGGCGCGGGCCAGCGCCACGCGCTGTCGCTGTCCGCCCGAAAGCTGCCCCGGCCGGCGATCGAGCAGCGCCCCCAGGCCGAGCGCAGTCCCGGCGCGTTCCACATCCTCGGCAATGGCGCGCTGGCGCTGGCGCGTGCCGGGCAGGAAGCGCCCGAGCAGCGGCATGCGCTGCCAGCCCGACAAGCGCCGCATCGCCAGCGGCACGGCGATGTTCTGCCGCGCCGTCAGATGCGGATAGAGCGCATAGGACTGGAACACCATGGCGACATCGCGTTCGGCCGGGCGCCGGCGCGTCACCTCGCGCCCGCCGATATGGATGGCACCGGAATCGAGCGTCTCGATGCCGGCGACAATGCGCATCAGCGTCGTCTTGCCGCAGCCGGACGGGCCGACCAGCGCGACGAATTCGCCCGCGGCCACGTCGAGCGACACGCCCTTGAGGGCGGTCACCTGGCCGAAACGCCGGACTACGCCGTCGATCGCAATGCCCGCCACGCCACCCCCTGCTCTTGCAAGCCGGGGCGCTTATCGCGATGCAGCATGACAAAGCGATGCCAGTGGCATGAAGCATTTTGGGCGGGTTGCTGTCGGGCCGCCGGCTTGCGCTGCCACCAAACCGTCATGGATCCTGATGCATGGTGGGCGCATGCTGAATGATGGTCTTCCCAGGGCGACGCGGTCGCGAGCACGGCGGCGGTCGGAGGTGGTGCACGCCCTTCCCGGCCGCTACCGCCTCGCCGATCCGCGCCTGCGCCATGCGCCGGAGGCGGCGGAGGCCGCGCGTCTCGCCCTGACCGGCCTGCCCGGGGTGAGCCGGGCGCGGGCCTCGGCGGTGACCGGCACGGTGCTGGTGCATTGCGCGCCATCGGTGCGGCCGGCGCGGCTCTGCGCGGTGCTGGGGGCGGCGCTGGGCGATCCGCCGCGGGCGCGCAGCCTGTCGGCCGCGACGCGGGGCGATGCCGGCATGGAGCCGCATGCCTGGCACGCCATGCCGGCCCTCGCGACCACGGCGGCGCTGGGCTGCGCGCCGAAGCGCGGCCTGGCGCCTGACGAGGCCGCCGCGCGCCTTGCCGCTGGCGGTCCCAACCTGCTGGCGCGGGCCGAGGCGCGATCCGCCGCGGCGATCTTCGGCGAACAGCTCACCTCGGTCCCGGTGCTGCTGCTGGGGGCTTCGGCGGTGGTGTCGATCGCGACCGGCGGGCTGGCCGATGCGCTCGCCATCGGGACGGTGGTGGTGCTGAATGCCGCCATCGCGACCGTCACGGAACGTTCGGCCGAACGCACCATCCGCGGGTTGTCCGAGGTCTCGCCCGCCCCGGTGCCGGTGATCCGCGGCGGCAGGCGCCTGATGCTCGAGGTGGCGGGGCTGGTGCCGGGGGATCTCATCCTGCTCGAACCCGGCACGCTGGTGCCGGCCGATGCCCGGCTGATCAGCGCCACCGACCTGACGGTGAACGAGAGCGCCCTGACCGGCGAGAGCCTGCCCATCGCGAAGGATGCGGGGGCGACAGTGGCTGTCGATGCGCCGCTCGCCGAACGGCGCAGCATGGTGTTCCGCGGCACGGGCGTCACGGGCGGGTCCGGCATCGCGGTGGTCACCGCCACCGGCGCTGCAACGGAGATCGGGCGCATCCAGGCGCTGCTCGGCGATGTGCGCCCACCCGAGACGCCGATCGAACGCCAGCTCGGCGAGGTCGGTCGCGAGCTCGTCATCGTCAATGGCGCGATCTGCGCGGCGGTCGCCGGCGTCGGGCTGCTGCGTGGCCAGCCCTGGCAGGCCATGCTGCGCAGCGCCATCAGCCTCGCCGTCGCCGCGGTGCCCGAGGGGCTGCCGGCGGTGGCGACGACGACCCTCGCCCTCGGCATCCAGGACATGAAGGAGCGGCAGATCCTGGTCCGGCGCCTGGATGCGGTGGAAACGCTCGGCGCGGTGGAGGTGGTCTGCCTCGACAAGACCGGCACGCTGACGGCCAACCGCATGGCGACCGCGGCGCTGCACGTGAACGGCGCGCTGTTCGCACCCGAGGCACTGGCCGGCGCGCAGCGCGAGGTCGCCCTCGCCCTGCTGGAGACCGCGACGCTGTGCAGCGATGTGGAGGTGGTAGGCGAGGCGCTGGAGGGTTCCGCCACCGAGACCGCGCTGGTGCGGGCCGGGCAGGCGCTGGGGCTCGATCCGGTGGTGCTGCGCGCGCGCTGGCCACGCGAGGTGACGGTGCCGCGCGCCGAAGCCCGCAAGCGCATGGCGACGCTGCATCGGGATGGGGAGGCGGCGCTGCTCGCCGTCAAGGGCGACCCGGCCGAGGTGCTGGCGCGCTGCACGACGCATCTGACCGCCGCCGGCCCGCAGCCCCTGGATGACCGGACCCGCGCCACCATCGTTTCGGCGAATGACCGCATGGCGGCGCAGGCGCTGCGCGTGCTCGGCATGGCGCGGCGGGAGGGCGGCGGCGATCCGCAGGACGAGCAGGGGCTGACCTGGCTGGGTCTCGCCGGCCTGGCCGATCCGCTGCGGCCCGGCGCGACGGAGGCGATCCACGCGCTGCACGGCGCCGGCATCCGCACCATGATGATCACAGGCGACCAGAGCGCCACCGCCTATGCCATCGCCAAGGAGCTCGGCCTGCCGCGCGACGGCGAGGTCCGGGTGCTGGAAGCCGGCGCGCTGCGCGACCTGCCGGCGGAGGCGCTCGCCGCCCTGGCGCCGCAGGCCGATGTCTTCGCCCGCGTCAGCCCGGCCAACAAGCTGCAGATCGTGCGCGCCCTGCAGGCCAATGGGCAGATCGTCGCCATGACCGGCGACGGCATCAATGACGGCCCCGCGCTGCGCGCCGCGGAGATTGGCATCGCCATGGGCGGCGGCGGCACCGACGTGGCGCGCGAGGTCGCCGACATCGTGCTCGCCACCGACGAGCTCGGCGGGCTGCTGGAGGCGATCGGCCTCGGCCGCGCGACCTACGCCAACATCCGCAAGGTGCTGCGCTACCTGGTCGGCACCAACGCGTCTGAGACGATGCTGATGCTGGGCGCGGCCATCGCCGGCCTGCCCGAGCCGCTGAACCCGATGCAGCTTCTGTGGCTGAACCTGATCTCGGACCCGTTGCCGGCGCTGGCGCTGGGGCTGGAGAAGCCGGAACCCGATGTGCTCGCGCAGCGGCCGCATGATCCGCGGGCGCCGATCCTCTCGCGCGCCGATTTCCGGCGACTGCTGCGGGAAGGCGGGGTGATCGGCACGGCCGCGCTGGTTTCGGCCATCGGCGCGCCACCCGGGGTGGCGTTCCATGGGCTGACGCTGGCACAGCTTGCCCACGCCTTCCTCTGCCGGTCGGAGACCCATGGGCTGCTCGACCGCGACCGGCCGGCGCCGAATCCGAAGCTGATGGGGGCGATCGGGCTGTGCCTCGCCTTGCAGGCGGCGGCGCAGGGCGTGGGGCCGCTGCGGCGGTTGCTGGGGCTGGGGCCGCTCGGGCCCGGGGGCATCGTGGGGGTGGCGGCGACTGCGCTTGCGCCGATGCTCGTCAACGGGATGATGGGTGCGCTGTCGCGGCGGCGGCAGGAGGAGGCGCCGGATGCGTGACGGCATGATCTTCACCTCGGAATCGGTGACGCCGGGGCATCCGGACAAGCTGTGCGACCGCATCAGCGACGCCGCGGTGGACGCCTTCCTGCGCCAGGACCCGCGCGCCCGCGCCGTGGTGGAATGCGCGGTGGCGACGGGCATCGTCTTCATCGCCGCGCGCTTCGCCGCCGATGCGGTGGTGGACCTGCCGTCCCTGGCGCGCGGCGTGATCGCGGAAGCGGGCTATGTCGGGGAGGGATTCGATGCGCGCACCTGCTCGATCCTGACCAGCATCTCGGAACTGCCCGGCGCCGAGCGTGCCCCGCACGAGCAGGAGCGCGACGAGGAACATGAAGTCGAGGCGCTGAGCGCGACCGAGCAGGCCAATGTCTTCGGCTATGCGACCGACGAGACGCCGGAACTGATGCCCGCCCCGCTGATGCTCGCGCATCGCCTGGCGCGGGCGCTGGATGCGGCGCGGCACGACCTGTCCTGGCTGGCCCCGGACGGGAAGACGCAGGCGGGCGTGCTGTATGGCCATGGAACTGCGTCGGAACTGGCCTCGGTCGCGCTGACCGTCGCAACGCTGCCCGGCGCGCCGAAGGGGGAGGCGCTCGATGCTGCGCTCCGCGCGCATGTGGTCGTGCCGGCGCTGGATGGGGCGCCGCTGCCGCTCACCGCGCGCACCAGGGTGCATGTGAATGCCGGCGGGCCCTTCGCGGTCGGCGGGCCGTCGCGGCATGCGGGGCTGACCGGACGCAAGAACGGCATCGACACCTATGGGGAGGCAGCGCGGCAATCGGGTGCGGCGCTGTCGGGCAAGGATCCGTCCCGCATCGACCGCGTCGGCGCCTATGCCGCGCGGCATGCGGCGAAATGCGTCGTCGCCGCGGGGCTGGCGCGGCGCTGCGAGGTGCATCTCGGCTATGTCATCGGCCATGCGCGGCCGGTCAGCGTCGCGGTCGAATGCTTCGGCACCGCCGCCATCACCGAGGCCGAGATCGCCCGGCGCATCGCCGCGACCTTCGACTTCCGCCCCGCCGCCATCGAACGGCGCTTCGCCCTGCGCGCCCGCGCGCATGCGGCGGATTTCTTCCGGCCTCTGGCCGTCTTTGGGCAGATGGGGCGCGAGGATCTCGGCGTGCCCTGGGAGGACACGGACGCGGCGGCGGCACTGCGATAGCCGGCGTCCCCGCCAAGCCTGACCCGGCGGTTGCGGAGCGCGCGGCCACCCGTTACGCCACGCCCGGCAAACCGCCCGGGAGCCCCGCGATGGCCAAGCCCATCCATATGATGATCCGCGTCCTCGACGAAGCGCGCTCGGTCGCCTTCTATCGCGCTGCGCTCGGCTTCGAGGTGGCGGAACGCCTAGCCTTCGACGGCTTCACCCTGCTCTACCTGAAAAGCCCGGACAGTCCCTTCGAGCTCGAACTGACGATCAACCACGATCGCACCGAACCCTATGCCCGCGGCGATGGATACGGCCACATGGCCGTCGTGGTGGACGACCTCGACGCCGAGCATGCGCGACTGATCCAAGGCGACATCACGCCCGAACCGATCAAGGAATTCCATCGCGACGGCGCGTTGCTCGCACGCTTCTTCTTCCTGAACGATCCGGACGGCTACCGGATCGAGGTGCTGCAGCATCACGGCCGCTATCGCTGACCTTCGCCCGGGCGCCGCGGCCGCGCGGATCGCCTCGCGCAGCGCGGCCGCCCCGGTTCGTCACAGCACCCCGATCATCGGCCACCAGGTGGCGGACAGCAGCAGGATCAGCAGCCAGCCCGCGATGGTGACGATCAGCCCCACCTTGGCGAACTGCGCGATGGTGAAGGCGCCCGTCCCGTAGCAGAGCATGTTCTGCGGCGCGTTGGTCGGCAGGATGAAGCCGAAGGACACCACCATCGACTGGATCAGCACGATGCCGAAGGCCGCCTGCTCGCCGAAGGGCAGGGTCTTGGCGAAGGCGATCATGATCGGGATCAGCGTGCTGGCGAGCCCCGTCGCCGAGGCGAAGCCCAGATGCAGCACGATGCTGAACAGCGACAGCGCGCCCACCACCAGGAAGATCGGCAGCGCCTCCAGCCCCAGCCGCCCCAGCGTGGCCTGCGCCAGCCAGGCCGCCGCCCCCGTGGTGGACATCAGCGTGCCGAGCGAAATCCCCGCGGCGAAGAGCACGATGGTCCCCCACGGCACCAGCTTCTCCGCTTGGGCCCAGTGCATGACGCCGATGCGCGGCATCAGCAGCAGCGCGATGCCGATCTGGGTGGTGGTCGCGGTGTCGAAGGGATGCAGCGACCCCTCGGTTGACCACATCACCAGCAGCAGCATCGCCACCGCCATCAGCCGCATCTCGGCCGGGGTCACGGAGCCAAGCTTTCCCAACTCCTCGGCCAGCCGCGCCTCGGCTTCCGCCTTGCCGGGCACCTCGGGCCGCAGCACCAGCAGCGCGGCGAAATACAGCACCACGCACAGGGCGATCACGAAGGGCAGCGCGGCAACGAACCAGGCGCCCCAGGTGACGGTGTGCCCGAAGGCCTGCTGCATGAAGTTCAGGCTGATCAGGTTCTGCGCCGCCCCGGTCTTCACCGCCATGTTGAACACCGAACAGGCCGAGGCCGTGACGATCATCAGCGTCGCCCCCAGGCTGCTGGTGATCGGCAGGCCGAGCGCCGCGGTGATGCCCACCATGATCGGGATGACCGCGCCGACACGCGCCGTGGCGGATGGGATGAACAGCGCCAGCACGAATCCCACCAGCATCGCCCCGATGATCAATCGGGAGCGCGACACGCCGACCTTGCTCATCACTAGCAGCGCGACGCGGCGATCGAGCCCCGTCAGCTTCAGCGCCACGGCGAGGAAGAGCGCCGAGGCCACCAGCAGCACCGCACTCGAGGAATAGCCGGTCAGCATGGCGTTCAGCGCGCCGGCGGAACTGAGCGGCGGCCCGCCGGCCCGCAGGGGCTTGCCCATCAGCCCCAGCACCGCCGCGCCGGTCAGGATGATGGCGCTGGTGGCCGGCGACACACATTCGCTGATCCACAGCACGATCACCAGGACCAGCAGCCCCAGCGCCACCTGGCCCGAGGCGCTCAGCCCCTCTGGCGTCGGCAGCATCAGCACGCCGATAAAGAGCGCGATGGCGAG
Organism: Roseomonas alba; assembly: GCF_019430885.1. Lineage (GTDB taxonomy): Bacteria > Pseudomonadota > Alphaproteobacteria > Acetobacterales > Acetobacteraceae > Neoroseomonas > Neoroseomonas alba. Next base: position 451,735 of record NZ_JAHYBZ010000003.1, read on the forward strand.
GAGCAGATAGGCGAGCTTGCGGTTCGATTCCGGCTCCGCTGGGGAGACGAAGGTCAAGGCCATGGCGCGGCGATCCCGATGATGACCGGGCCATCATGGCGCAGGGATCACCGCGCGAAGTTGACGGACATCAATTCGCCGCCGAGTTCAGGCGGCATTGGCGGCCTCGACGATGCGGCCATCCTCCATCGTCACGATCCGGTCGGCGATGTCGAGGATGCGGGGGTCGTGCGTGACCATCAGGATCGCCGTGCCGCGCGATTTCGCCAGGTCGCGCAGCAAATGCACCACCTCCCCGCCCGAGACCTTGTCCAGCGCCGCGGTGGGTTCGTCCGCCAGCACCAGGCCGGGCTCGGCCACCAATGCCCGGGCGATGGCCACGCGCTGGCGCTGCCCGCCCGACAGCTTCGCCGGCGTCTTGTCCTCGTGCCCCGCCAGGCCGACGGCGGCGAGCATCGCCCCGGCGCGATCCAGCCGCTCCCGTTCGGGCATGCCGGCCTCGATCTCCAGCGCCATGGCGACGTTCTGCCGCGCCGTCAGGAAGCCAAGCAGGTTGTGGTTCTGGAAGATGAAGCCGATGCGCCGGCGCAGCGCCACGCGATCGCGCTCCGAGGCCCCCAGCATCTCCCGACCCAGCACGCGGCAGGACCCGTCCTGCATGCCGCGCAGCGCGCCGATCAGCGTCAGAAGCGTGGTCTTGCCCGACCCCGAGGGGCCGGTCAGCAGCACCACTTCCCCCGCATGCACGGTCAGCGAGACGTCGCGCAGCACCGGGCGGCGCAGATCGCCCTCGCCATAGGCGAAGTTCAGCCCCTCGATGCGGATCGGATCCATCAGAACATGTCCGCCGGGCTGGCATCGCGCAGCTTGCGCATCGCCAGCAAGCCGGCGACCGCGCACATGCCGAAGATCAGCCCGAAGACCATGGAGGCACGTTCGATGGTCATGGTCAGCGGCAGGAAGGTCGCCCCTGCCACCACATCATACAGCCAGACACAGAGCGCCGCCCCCGGCAGGAAGCCGATGACCGCGAGGATCAGCGTCGCCGCCATCACCACGCGCGACAGATAGCCGTTGGAATAGCCGATCGCCTTCAGCGTCGCGTATTCACGCAGGTGGTTGGCGATGTCCGAGAACAGGATCTGGTAGACGATCACCATCCCGACGATCAGCCCCATCACCGACCCGAAGGCGAAGATGAAGCCGATCGGAGTCGCCGTCTCCCAGTAATGGCGTTCATGCGCGACCAGCTCGGCATGGGTCATGACCATCACGTCGGGCGGCAGGATCTCGCGCAGGCGCTGCTGGGCGGCGGCGATGTCGGCACCGGGGCGCAGGCGGATGGCAACGAGGTCGGTGTTCGACGCCTGGCGCACCGGCACCATGCGGCGGAAATTCACCTCGCTCATCACCAGGTTGCCGTCGGCGCCGAAGGACGGGCCGATGGTCACCAACCCCACCATCTCAACCATCCGGTTGCCGACCTGGACGGGGAAAGGACCCTGTTCGGCGAAGAGCTGCGACACATTCCCGAATTCAGGCCGGGACCGCGTATCGAATCCCACCGCATCGATGCGCCGCAGCGCCGGGACGATGGCGTCCAGCCCCTCGAAATGCATGGCGCCGGCCTCGACGTCGAAGCCGATCATCTGGATCATGCGCCGCGATCCGTCCTGCGGATTCCGCCAGGTCGCCTGGGTCATGTAGACCGGCACGGCCTGCGCGACTTCCGGCAAGGCCAGCGCCTGATGCGCGCGTATCCGGGGCAAAGGCTCCGGCCGGAAGCTCGCCGTGGTCAGCGGATTCATCAGGAAGATCTCGGCGTCCATGGCCGCCAGCAGCCGCGTCGCGCTGTCGAACAGCGCCGAGCGGAAGCCCAGCTGCATGAAGACCAGCACGGCCGCGAACATCACCCCCGCGATGGCCGAGAACAGCCGCGCCCGTTCCGCCCGCAACTGCCGCCAGGCAAGCCGCGCGGGCAGCAGCAGCGCCGAGACCGGCCCCGGCCTGCGCCGGGGCGGCGGCGCTTCAGCGGCCGGTGCCGCATCGCCGGTGTTCTCGGGCGCCCAGGGCAGCAGGGTCGGCTTGGTCACCACGTTCATGGCCGGATCGCCACCTGCACCTGCATATTGGACCGGCGCCGCAGCGCCTCCGCCCCCGCCTCGTCCAAGGCGAGCCGAACCTCGACCGTGCGGCTGTCCACCGCGGCGACGGGGTCGGTGTTCGCCTGGGTCTGGCGGCGGACGGTCCAGCCGATCTCGCGCACCGTGGCGGCGAAGCGGCGGGATTCGCCGGGGACCACCACCTCGGCGGGTGCGCCCAGGCGCAGCCGCGGCAGGTCCGTCTCATAGACATCGGCGACGATGTCCATCTTCGACAGGTCGCCGATTTCCATCAGCCCCTCATTGCCGACCTGGTCGCCCGGGCGGGCCATGATGCGCAGCACCGTGCCGGCGAAGGGGGCGCGGACGCGCGACAGCTCCGCATCGGCGCGGGCCTTGGCCAGCGCCGCCTCCGCGGCGGCGACGCGCGCCTCGGCCAGGGCGATATCCTCGGGGCGCGAGGAAAGCAGGGTATCCAGATCGGACTCGGCCTGCCGCCGTTCGGCCGTCAAGCGGACAGCGGCAGCGCGGTTGCGGTCGGCCTGAGCCACGGCGCCGGCGCCGGTCGGCACCAGTCGGTCGGAGCGTTCGGCTTCCCGCAGCGCCAGATCCTCCTGCGCTGTCAGCGCGGCGATGCGCGCCCGCTGGGCCTCGACCTCGGAAGGCCGGCCTGCCGCGCGCATTCGGTCCAGGCTGGCGCGCTGCTCCGCGACCGCCGCCTCGGCCTGCGCGACCGAGGCATCCTTCTGCGCCGCATCGGCGAATTCGGCGAGCAACTGACCCTCTGTGACGCGGTCGCCCTCCTCCACCAGCAGTCGGTCGAGCCGCGTCACGGCCATGCCGCCCGGTTGGGTCAGGGTGCGGATGCGCGAGGCCGGCTCCACCCGCCCCAGCGCCCCGACGCCGACGGGGCCGGCTGGCGCGGCGGCGACCATCGGGGCGGGCCGGGTCGCCTCGCCCCGCGTCCAGACCGCATAGCCGCCGGCAACGAGGCCAAGCGCGGCAAGACCGGTCAGCAGCGTGGCCCGGCCCCTCACGACGGCGGCTCCAGCAGGCTGACCAGCGTCGCGCGCAGCGCCAGGATGTCGGCCTCGGTCGGCCGGTACATCCCGAACAGATGGGCCATGAACAGCCCATCCGTGGCGGTCTGGATCGTCATGGCAATGCCGTGCGGAATGCCGTCGGCCAGCAGGTCTGCCTTCATCCGCTCCGTCACCGCCCGCAGCGGGTCGAGCAGCACGGGATCGTGATGGAAGGCGGCCAGGCAGACCGCGGCCATCCGCTCGTGCTTGTCCTCGCCGGGCGAGCAATCGGCCTCCCCGAACGCCCAGGCCAGCATGGCCCGCGCGACACGTCCGGGGCCGTCCGGCTGCAGGGCAACGCCGGCCTCGTAATCTTGGGTCACCATCTCGGCCAGGCGCTGCATCACGCCGGTGAGCAGCGCCTCCTTGGATCCGAAATGGTAGAGCAGCCCGCCCTTCGAGACCTTCGCTTCGCGCGCCGCGGCTTCCAGGGTCAGGCCGCTGACCCCCTTCTGCACGACGAGGCGTTCCACCGCATCGAGGATGCGGGTGCGGGCATCGGGAGGGGTGGTCGTTGCGGCGGCGTCCATTGAGCATCTCAACTATACCGTCTGGACGGTCCATTCAACCGTCCGGACGGTATAGTTGTCGTGAGAGTTCATGAGGAAGCGCCCCATCCGGTGCGTTTCCGAAATCGGCGCCGGCCCGCACCCCCACCTCGCCACCCACGGCAACATCCTGGATTGGGTGGCCGGGTACGGGCCGGTGCCGGTCCTTCCAAACGGACTCCGAGGTCGGTCCATATGGCCGGAACGCCCCGGCCCCGCTACCGTTGCGCCAGGGAACGGACAGGAAGGACACGGGCATGACCCACGGATCGGGCCGGCGCGGGCTGCTGCTCGCCGCACCGGCGGTGCTGGCGGCCGGAAGCGCGCGGGCGCAGGCTTGGCCGAACCGGCCGGTGCGCATCGTGGTCGGCTTCGCCGCCGGCGGCGCCAACGACATCATGGCGCGGCTGCTCGCGCAGAAACTGTCGGAACGCCTGCCCGGCAGCGCCTTCGTGGTGGAGAACCGCCCTGGCGGCAGCACTCTGGTCGCGGCGGAACTCGTCGCCCGCGCGACGCCGGACGGGACGACCTTCTTCTACACTTCGCCCTCGACGCTGATCAGCAGCTTGGTCAACCGCTCCGCCGCGATCGAGGCGGTGCAGAGCCTGGTGCCGGTCACCCTCGCGCAATCCTCCCCGCTGGCGCTGATCTGCCGGCCCGACTTCCCGGCACGGACGGTGCCGGAATTCCTGGCTTTGGCGCGGGAGAAGCAGGGCCGCATGACCGTCTCCCACCCCGGAACTGGCGCGATCAACCACCTCGCTTTGATCCTGCTGATGCGCCAGACGGGCATCGAGCTGACCCCGGTGCCCTATACCGGAAACCAGCCCTCCATCACGGCGCTGATCCGCGGCGAGGTCGATGTCGCCCATGACGGGCTCTTCACGCCCCGCAGCCAGCTCGAGGCCGGCACGTTGCGGGCCATCGCGGTGACCAGCGCCGAACGCTCCCCCATCTATCCGGACGTGCCGACCTTCGGCGAGACGCTGACCGGCTACGAGGTCGGCTTCTGGGGCGGCATGCTGGCCCCGCGCGGCACGCCGGACCCGATCCTCGACCGGATGAACCAGGAACTCGACGCCATCCTGCGCCAGCCCGAGGTGATCGAACGCGTGCGCGGCTTCGGCGCCGAACCGGTCGGCGGCAACCGCGACCGCTTCGCCCAGGCGCTGACCGGCGACTGGGCGAAATGGGGCGCGGTGGTGCGGGAAAACAATATCCGGGCGGATTAGGCGATGTGGGCGATCCGGCCCCGACACACGTGGTGCCGGGCCCCGGGCGGTCATCGCGGACATCCAGCCCCCGATGCGCACATGTCGAAAGCGGCCGGATGGGTACGCGATCCTCCCTTGGCGTCTTGCCGCCGATGATTCAGCGTCGCCGGAGGCGCTTCCGCGCAAAAGGCTTCTAATGGCGACAATTCCGATAGAGTATTGCCATCGGCCAGCACGGGTTTCGTAGAATCAGCATGCTCACACAACGAGCCAAGTACGGCCTCCGGGCCATGTCGCTGCTCGCGGCGCGGTGCCCGCAAGGCGGCACCATGGCCATTTCCGAACTGGCCCAGGCCGGTCACATCCCCCCGAAATTCCTTGAGGCGATCCTCCTCGACCTCAAGCGCCACGGATTTCTCACCAGCCGCCGCGGCAAGGCCGGCGGCTATGCCCTCGCCCAGCCCGCCGCGAACATCGCCATCGGCGACCTGATCCGGGCGCTCGACGGCCCGCTGGCGCCGATCCCGTGCGCGAGCCTCACCGCCTACCGGCCCTGCGCCGATTGCACCGACGCGGCCACCTGCGAGATCCGGCGCCTGATGCGCCAGGTGCGCGACGCCATGGCCCAGATTCTCGACGGCACGACCCTCGCTGACTTCGCCGCATCGAGTGCGGCCCAGGCCCCGGTCGCCGTCATGGCAGAAATGCGTTGACGTAATCCCCACAGACTCGATAGGCTTTATTGGCGCCAGATTGATCCGGCCCGATGACCCGACGGAGGACCCTGTGGTGACCACCACCGACCCGACCCGCCGAGCCGCTCCCTCCTCCGAGGCGACCGGCACCGTCGCCTCGCTTCTTTCCCTGCTCACCGACCCCCGCGGCTCCGCCGACCTGCGCGAGATGGCCGTCGCGCTGCGGGATCTCGCCGGCACGCTCGAACGCATCGCCGGCTGGCGCGACACCGCCTGCCCCGGTGCCGCCTATACGACGCGCTGGACACCGCCCCGCGGCGGCTGACCGCCCCCAAAGCCTCGACACCCCAGGACGGAGTTTCGACCGATGCTGCATCGCAGGATCGCGCCGGCCCGGCGCGCGCTTCTCGCATTGCCTCTCGCGGTGGCCGCCGGGCCGGCGGCCGCCCAGCAGTCGGGCACCTTGCTCAACGTCTCATACGACCCGACGCGGGAACTCTATCGCGAATACAACCAGGCCTTCGCGGCACGCTGGCGCGCGCAGACCGGCCAGGCGCTGCGGGTGAACACCTCCCATGGCGGGTCCGGCCGCCAGGCCCGCTCGGTGATCGACGGGCTGCAGGCCGACGTCGTCACCCTCGCCCTCGCCTACGACGTCGATGCGATCGCCGAGCGCGGCCTCATCGCTCGCGACTGGATAGGACGGCTGCCGTTCAACAGCGCGCCCTATACCAGCACCATCATCTTCCTGGTCCGCCGTGGCAATCCGAAGGGCGTGCGCGACTGGGGCGACCTGCTGAAGCCCGACCTGCGCATCATCACCCCCAACCCCAAGACCTCGGGTGGGGCGCGCTGGAACTACCTCGCCTTCTGGGCGTGGGCGCTGCGCCAGCCCGGCGGCAGCGCCGCCACCGCGGAGGCCGCCACGCGCCAGCTCTTCCGCCAGGTCCCGGTGCTCGACACCGGCGCGCGCGGATCGCTCACCACCTTCGCCCAGCGCGGCCAGGGCGACGTCTTCCTGTCCTGGGAGAACGAGGCGCATCTGGCGCTTGAGGAATTCAAGGAGGCCGGCCTCGAGATCGTCTACCCGTCCTTCTCGATCCTCGCCGAGCCCTCGGTCGCCGTGGTGGACGCGAATGTCGACCGTCGCGGCACGCGCGCGGCGGCCGAAGCCTATCTGCAGGGCCTCTACGCACCCGAGGGGCAGGCGCTTGCCGCGAAGCACTTCTACCGGCCGCGCGATGCCGCGGTGCTGGCGGCGAATGCGGCGCGCTTCCCGCGCATGGACCTCATCACCGTGGACGAGGTGTTCGGCGGATGGGCCGCGGCGCAGCGTACCCATTTCGGCGACGGTGGCATCTTCGACCGGATCACCGCGCGATGAGTGCTACGGCCCTGCTCGGGCGGCGGTCCCGGGTCGCCCCGGTCCCCGGGCTCGGCCTGACCCTGGGGATCACCCTCGCCTGGGTCGGCCTGATCGTGGTCATTCCACTCGCCGCCCTGGCGATCAAGCCCTGGGAGCTCGGCGTGGCGGGCGTCGCCCAGTCGCTCGCCGAGCCGCGCGTCCTCTCGGCCCTGGCGGTCTCCTTCGGCGCCGCGCTGCTGGCCACGCTCGTCAACCTGCCGCTCGGGCTGCTGCTGGCCTGGGCGATCGTGCGGCTCGACTTCCCGGGCCGGCGCATCCTGGACAGCGTGATCGACCTGCCCTTCTCCCTTCCCACGGCCGTCGCCGGCATCGCGCTCACCGCCCTCTTCGCGCCGAATGGCTGGCTCGGTGCCCCGCTCATGGCAGCCTTCGGCTGGCAGGTCGCCTATACGCAAGCCGGCATCGCCGTGGCGCTCATCTTCGTCGGCCTGCCCTTCATCGTGCGCACGGTCGAACCCGTGTTGCGCGACCTGGGCCGCGATGCCGAGGAAGCCGCCGCGACGCTCGGCGCCACGCGCCCGCAGACGCTAGGCCGCGTCGTGCTGCCCATGCTCGCGCCGGCGCTGCTGACGGGCGCGGGCCTCGCCTTCGCGCGGGCCGTCGGCGAGTATGGCAGCGTGATCTTCATCGCCGGCAACGTGCCGATGGTGACCGAGATCGCGCCGCTGCTGATCGTCATCCGCCTCGAGCAATTCGACTATGCCGGCGCGGCGGCGGTGGGGCTGGCGATGCTGGTCCTTTCCTTCGCGATCCTCCTCATACTCAACCTGCTGCAACGCAGGCTGAGGCGGGGGCGGCGATGAGCGAGCGATTCCGCCCGGCGCATGCCGACGCGCCCTGGGCCCGCGCCCTGCTGGCCGCGTCGGCGGTGCTGGTCGCGATCGTCATGCTGGTGCTGCCGCTTGCTGCGGTCTTCGCCGAGGCGTTGCGCCGCGGCCTGCCGGTCGCGATCGGCGCCATCCTGGACGAGGACAGCCTCGCGGCCATCCGGCTGACGCTGATCGTCGCCGCCATCACCGTGCCGGTGAACCTGGCGGGCGGCATCGCCGCGGCCTGGGCGGTCGCCAAATGCGACTTCCCGGGCAAGCGGGTGCTGGTCACGCTGATCGAGTTGCCCTTCAGCGTCTCCCCGGTCATCGCCGGGCTCACCTTCGTGCTGATCTTCGGCGCGCAGGGATGGCTCGGCCCCTGGCTGCAGGCACGCGACATCCAGGTGATCTTCGCAGTGCCGGGGCTGGTGCTCGCCACCATCTTCGTCACCTTCCCCTTCGTCGCGCGCACCGTGATGCCCCTGATGCAGGAACAGGGGCGCGATGAGGAGGAAGCCGCGGCGACGCTCGGCGCCTCGGGCTTCCAGATCTTTTCACGCGTGACGCTCCCGAACGTGAAATGGGCGCTGCTGTCCGGCGTGCTTCTCTGCAACGCCCGCGCCATGGGCGAGTTCGGGGCGGTGTCCGTCGTATCCGGCCATATCCGCGGGGAGACCAACACCATGCCGCTGCATGTCGAGATCCTCTACAACGAGTACCAGTTCGCCGGAGCCTTCGCGGTGGCGGCATTGCTGGCACTGCTCGGCCTCGTCACCCTCGCGGCCAAGACGATGCTCGACCACGCGGCGGGCCGACGGGCGGGAGGCGCGGCATGAGCATCGAAGTCCGCGAGATCGTCCGCCGCTTCGGCGCCACCGCGGCGCTGGAAGGTGTCTCCCTGCACGTCGCGCGCGGTGAGTTCGTCGCGCTGCTCGGGCCGTCCGGGTCTGGCAAGACGACTCTGCTGCGCATCCTGGCCGGGCTCGAAGGCAGCGATGTTGGCAGCGTGCGCATCGAGGGCGAGGACATGACCGGCGTCCCCGCGCGCGAGCGGCGCATCGGCGTGGTGTTCCAGCATTATGCGCTGTTCCGCCACATGACGGTGCTCGACAACGTCGCCTTCGGGCTGCGCGTGCGCAAGCGGCGCCCCTCCGCAGCGGAGATCGCGCGGCGCGTGCGCGAGTTGCTGGCGCTGGTGCAGATCCCCGAACTCGAACGGCGCTATCCGGAGCAGATATCGGGCGGGCAGCGCCAGCGCGTTGCGCTGGCCCGCGCACTGGCCATCGAACCGCGCCTGCTGTTGCTGGACGAACCCTTCGGCGCCCTGGACGCCCTGGTGCGCAAGGATGTGCGCCGCTGGGTGCGCGGCCTGCACGACCGGCTCGGCATCTCCACCATCCTGGTCACGCATGACCAGGAGGAGGCGATGGAAATGGCGGATCGCGTGGCGGTGATGGAACGCGGGCGCATCGTGCAGTGCGACACCGCCGAGGCGCTGCTGCGGGAGCCGGCCACGCCCTTCGTCGCGGGCTTCCTCGGTGAGGCGACCCGGCTCGACTGCCATGTCCGCGGCGGCGTCGCCCATTTCGATCCGCTGCCCCTGCCGCCGCTGCGGGTGACGCTACCCGACGGGCCGGCGCAGGCCTTCCTGCGGCCGGGCGATATCGCCGTGCATGCCGGCCCCGGGCCCTGCACCGTGCGGGCGTTGCGCGATGCTGCGGAGGAACGCGCGCGGCTGGTCGTCGAGTTCGGCGGGGTGCTGCTCGACGCCACCATGGCCGGCGGCCAGCCGGTGCAGCGCGGCGCATCCTGCCGCATGGCACTTCGCGGCGGCATTCTGTTCGGTGCCGATGGCCGGCGCGCCGACGCCGAACCGGTCGTGCGCGTGCTGGCGGGCTGATCCGGTCTTCCCCCGGGCGGGCGGAACCGGGCGGCGAACGACACCGCCGCCGTGACGGATCGACCCGCGCATCGGCCGACAGGCCTTGCCTGATTGCCGCCAATCGTCGGCTGTTACCGTTGGAGGGGCTCCGCTCCTCTGCCCCGTCCCAGCGGAACCGTCAGGGCAATTCGCAAGGCCTTTGCACACCGCAACTTGACGCCCGGCCGCCGCTGGCAGGAGGCGCGCCGGAACCCGCTCTTGCGCCCGCAAGGCGCATCGAGGGCCGCTGCGGGCCTTCCCGGCCGGCACCAGCCGCCGGCGGTCCCGATGCTCCAGAGACCTCCAATGGCGCGATGGTTCGACGGGCCGTAGCCCTCCGGTGTCACCCTCGGAGCGAATGGAGGCCAGCACCGAGGACGGCCATGGCAGGCCGCGACATCCTGCACCGGGCCATGGTTCGGCCATCCTCGTGCGCGGGCCCGTTGGCCAGCGACGCGACAAAGGCTGGACCGCAACGCAGAATGCACGCTTCGACGTCGTGAAGGGACGGCTCTGCCCGACGCCAGGTATTGGTCTCCAAAGGCCTTGTGGCTTTTGGTGGGGTGGGGTTCGGGGAGGGGCAAAGCCCCTCTCCGTCGGCTCCTTCCCGGTGTCGCTGCGCGCATGGGGCAGAGCCCCAGGAATTGAAGGGAAACGCCATGGAGTCCTTGCTTCCCGCCGCCCGCGCCATCGGCGCCCGCCTGAAGGCACGCGGCGAGACCGTCGGGGTCGTCGAAAGTTCAGCCGCCGGCCTGATCTCCGCCGCGCTCCTGGCCGTCCCCGGTGCCTCGGCCTATTTCCTCGGCGGCGCCGTCGTCTACACCCAGGCGGCGCGGGTCGGCCTGCTCGGCATCACACCGGCGGACATGGCAGGCATGCGCTCGTCCTCCGAGCCCTATGCGCTGCTGCTGGCCCGCACGATCCGGGCACGGCTTGGCGCCGACTGGGGCTTCGCCGAGACTGGCGCTGCCGGCCCGGCGGGCAATCGCTATGGCGATGCCGCGGGCCATTCCTGCCTGGCGGTGTCAGGCCCCATCGACCGCGTCATCACCCTGGAGACCGGCGCCGCGGACCGGGAGGCGAACATGCGCGCCTTCGCCGCCGCCCTGTTCCGCCTCGCCGCCGAGGCCCTTGCATGATCCGCCCTTCCGCCCGACCCTGCGGCCGGGCAGCCAGGGGACGGAGCGGTGGCGCAGTTCAAGGGTACGGAGAAATACGTCGCCTCGCGCGAGCTTGAGGTCGCGGTCAACGCGGCCGTCGCCCTGCAGCGCCCGCTGCTGGTCAAGGGCGAGCCCGGGACGGGCAAGACCGTCCTGGCGCAGGAAATCGCGAAGGCGCTCGGCTATCCGCTGATCGAATGGCACATCAAGTCCACGACGAAGGCGCAGCAGGGCCTCTATGAATACGACGCCGTGTCGCGCCTGCGGGACGGGCAGTTGGGCGATCCGCGCGTGCACGACATCGCCAATTACATCGTGCGCGGCAAGCTATGGGATGCCTTCGAGGCCGACCGGCCCGTGGTCCTGCTGATCGACGAGATCGACAAGGCCGACATCGAGTTTCCCAATGACCTGCTGCTCGAACTCGATCGCATGCAGTTCTTCGTCTACGAGACGCGGGAGACGGTGGCGGCGAAGCAGCGCCCGGTCGTCATCATCACCTCGAACAACGAGAAGGAGCTGCCGGACGCCTTCCTGCGCCGCTGCTTCTTCCACTACATCCGCTTCCCCGACCGCGAGACGATGGAGATGATCGTCCACGCGCACTACCCCGACATCCGCCGCGACCTGCTGCGCGAGGCGCTGAACGTCTTCTTCGACATCCGCGAGGTGGACGGCCTCAAGAAGAAGCCGGCGACGAGCGAACTGCTCGACTGGCTCAAGCTGCTGACCATCGAGGATATGCCGCCCGAGGCGCTGCGCTCCTCCGACACCAAGACCGCGATCCCACCGCTCTATGGCGCGCTGCTGAAGAACGAACAGGACGTGCACCTGTTCGAGCGGCTGGCCTTCCTGGCCCGGAGGCGCGGCGGCTGAGATGTTCGCCCCCTTTATCCTCGCGCTGCGCGCCGCCGGCGTCCCGGCCTCCATCATGGAGTACCTGGCCCTGCTGCGCGCGATGAAGGAGGGCGTGGCCGGCTTCAGCGTCGATGATTTCTACCACCTGTCGCGCGCGGCGCTGGTGAAGGACGAACGCCACCTCGACCGCTTCGACCGGGTGTTCGGGGAGATCTTCAAGGGCCTCGAAACGCCCGAAGGCGAGGCGCCGCGCGAGCTCCCCGTCGAATGGCTGCGCAAGCTCGCGGAAAAGGTGCTGACGCCCGAGGAAATGGAGCAGATCAAGGCGCTCGGCGATTTCGACACGCTGATGGAGACGCTGAAGAAGCGCCTGGAGGAACAGAAGGGCCGCCACCAGGGCGGGTCGAAATGGATCGGCACGGCGGGGACCTCGCCTTTCGGCGCCTATGGCTACAACCCCGAGGGCGTGCGTATCGGCCAGGCGGAATCCCGCCATCGCCGCGCGGTGAAGGTGTGGGACCAGCGCAACTTCCGCGACCTGGACGAGGACGAGGCGCTGTCGTCCCGCAACATGAAGGTCGCTTTGCGACGCCTGCGCCGCTTCGCACGGACCGGGGCGGCGACGGAACTGGACATCCCCGGCACCATCGGCGCAACGGCGAAGAATGGCGGCTCGCTCGACCTGCACATGGTCCCGGAGCGGCACAACGCGGTGAAGGTCCTGCTGCTGATGGATATCGGCGGGTCGATGGACGACCACATCCGCATCTGCCAGGAACTCTTCACCGCCGCGCGGTCGGAATTCAAGCATCTCGAATTCTGGTACTTCCACAACTGCCTGTACGAACGCGTCTGGCGCACCAACCGCCGCCGGCGCGAGACCGAACGCCCCACCTTCGAAATGCTGCGCACCTACGGCCCCGACTGGCGCGTGGTGATCGTGGGCGACGCGACGATGAGCCCCTATGAGATCATCCAGCCCGGCGGGTCGGTGGAACACTGGAACGAGGAAGCCGGCCAGGTCTGGATGTCCCGTCTGACGCGGCATTTCCGCAAGGCCGCCTGGCTGAACCCCGTGGACCAGGCGCATTGGCGCTACACGCAATCCATCGGGATCCTGCAGCGGCTGATGGAGAACCGGATGTACCCGCTGACGCTGGCGGGGCTGGAAACCATGGCGCGCGAATTGGCGCGCTGAATCACGACGAGGAAACGACAAGATGGACGTGAAGCCCCGCATCGCCCGCGGACGTCAGTTCTTTGCCAATCCGGGCCCCACCAACATCCCGGATTCCATCCTGAAGGCGGTGGCGCATGTCAGCATCGACTTCAACGATCCTGCCTTCCTGACCGTCTATGACGAAACCGTCGCCGGGCTGAAGCGCATCCTGAAGACGCAGCACGACATCTTCCTCTACACCGGCTCGGGCCATGCGGCCTGGGAAGCGGCGCTGGTGAACCTTTTCTCGCCGGGCGACTCGCTGCTGGTGATCGAGACCGGCCATTTCTCGGAATCCTGGGGGAAGATGGCGAAGGATTTCGGTCTCGATATCCGCACCCTGTCCGCCGATTGGCGCCGCGGCGCCGATTTCGCGGCGCTGCGCGCCATGCTCGCCGAGGACACCGCCCACGCCATCAAGGCCGTCTGCGCCGTGCAGAACGAAACGGCGACCGGTATGGAACTGTCCATCGCCGAAACCCGCGCCGCGCTCGACGCCGCCGGCCATCCGGCGCTGCTGCTGGTGGACACCATCTCCTCGCTCGGCTCGCTCGATTTCCAGATGGATGCCTGGGGCGTGGATGTCGCGGTGGCCGGCAGCCAGAAGGGGCTGATGCTGCCCACCGGCCTGTCCTTCACCGGCGTGTCGCCGAAGGCGATGGCGGCGCACAAGACCTCGACGCTGCCGAAGTCGTACCTGCATTGGACCAACATGCTGGGGCGCCGTCACAAATCTTTCATCGGGACGGTGCCGACCTCGCTCTTCTATGGCCTGCAGGAATCCATCCGCCTGCTGGAGGAAGAGGGCCTCGACCAGGTCTTCGTCCGCCACGCGCGCCTCGCCGAAGCCGTGCGCCGGTGCGTCCGCCACTGGTCCGGCAACAACGGCCCCTCGCTGTTCTGCGCGAATCCGGACCGCTATTCGAACTCCGTCACCGCCGTGCTGATGCCCGAGGGATATGACGCGGAGGCGGTGCGCAAGGTGGCCCTCGGCACCTTCAACGTCTCGCTCGGCGGCGGGCTGAACAAGCTGGGCGGCAAGGTCTTCCGCATCGGCCATCTGGGTGACCTGAACGAGCCGATGATCCTCGGCACCCTCGCCACCGTCGAGGCCTGCCTGCGCGTCGCGGGCATCCCCCACACCCCCGGCGGCGTGCAGGCCGCGATCGACTACCTGGCCGAGGCCGCCCGCGCCGGCTGATCCGCCTGCGGAATTGCGCAGCCGCAACACACACCCGGCGGCGGCTGCGCTACAAGAGGCCATGCCCCGATCCCGTCCCCGGCGGCCCGCCCTCCCGGTCCCGGCCGCACCGCCTGCCGCGCCCCCGGCGCCGGCCGCAGCGCCCTCCTTCCCCTCCTTCCGTACCCTCGACCGCTCCCTGCGGGCGGCCGAGGCGCGCCTTACGCGCGGCCTGTCCCCCACCGCGATCGGGGAGGCGTGGCACGACTGGGCCGTGCATCTCTCCCGCGCGCCGGGCAAGCGGATGGAACTCGCTGCGCGGGCCTGGATCCAGGCGATGCGCTGGCTGCTCTGGCTGCGGCAGGCGGCGACCCAGCAGCACGCGCCGCCACTGATCCCGCCCAACAACGGCGATGGCCGCTTCACGGACCCCGCCTGGCAGGGCTTCCCCTTCAACGCCATGGTCCAGGCCCATCTGCTGACCGAGGATTGGTGGGCCGAAGCCACCCGCAACGTCCCGGGCCTTGCCCATGGCCATGCCGATCGCGTGGCCTTCATGCTGCGCCAGCTCATCGATGTCTGGGCGCCGTCGAACCTTCCCTGGATAAATCCGGCGATCGGCCAACACACCATGGCCGCCTTCGGCACCAACCTGCTGCAGGGCGCGGCCAATTGGCTCGATGACATGGAGCGGACGCTCTCCGGCGCGCCACCGCCCGGCGCCGAGCAGTTCCGCCCTGGCCACGAGGTCGCCATCACCCCCGGCCGCGTCGTCTACCGCAACGCGCTGATGGAGCTGATCCAGTACGAGCCGACGACGCCCCAGGTCCATGCGGAACCGGTGGTGATCGTTCCGGCCTGGATCATGAAGTACTACATCCTCGACTTGGTGCCGCAGGACTCGCTGGTCCGCTGGCTGGTCGCCCAGGGCTTCACCGTCTTCATGGTGTCCTGGAAGAACCCGGATGCCGCCGACCGCGACGTCAGCCTCGACGATTATCGCCGCAAGGGCGTGATGGCCGCCCTCGATGCCGTGTCGGACATCGTGCCGGACCGGAAGATCCACGCCTGCGGCTACTGCCTTGGCGGCACGATCCTGTCCATCGCGGCGGCAACCATGGCGCGGGACGGGGATGACCGCCTGGCCTCGCTGACGCTGTTCGCCGCGCAGACCGATTTCGCCGAGGCCGGCGAACTGATGCTCTTCGTCGACGAAAGCCAGGTCGCCTTCCTCGAGGACATGATGTGGGATCGCGGCTACCTCGATTCCCAGCAGATGTCCGGCGCCTTCGAGCTGCTGCGCTCGAACGACCTGATCTGGTCCCGGCTGATGCGCGACTATGTCCTCGGCGAACGCGCCCCGATGACCGATCTGTTCGCCTGGAACAGCGACCAGACGCGCATGCCCGCGCGGATGCACGGCGAATACCTGCGCGGACTGTTCCTCGAGAACCGGCTGACTGCCGGCCGCTTCGCGGTGGAAGGCCGCGTCATCGCGCTGACCGACATCGCGGCGCCGATCTTCGCCGTCGGCACGGTGAAGGACCACATCGCGCCTTGGCGGTCCGTCTACAAGATTTCACTGTTCAGCGACACGGATGTCACCTTCGTGCTCACCTCGGGCGGGCACAATGCCGGCATCGTCAGCGAGCCGGGACATGCGGGGCGGCACTACCAGATCATGACGCGCACGCATGGAGAACGGTATCTCGATCCAGATTCCTGGGCGGCCATCGCGCCGCGCCAGGACGGGTCCTGGTGGCCGGCCTGGGCAGCCTGGCTCGCGACATCCGGCAGCGAAGGCATGGTTGCGCCACCCGCCATGGGTGCGCCCGACCGTGGCCTGCCCCCGCTTGATGCGGCGCCGGGCAGCTATGTCCTCATGAAGTGATGGATCCATGGGTATCGAGATCGAGCGACGCTTCCTCGTCCGCGGCGACGACTGGCGCCATGCCGTGACCGGCGAACGCCGCCTGCGCCAGGGCTACCTGGCGCGGGAGGACGGCGTCGCCGTGCGGCTGCGCGTCGCCGGCGGCGCGGCGCGGCTGACCATCAAGGGCCGCGGCGGCGTGGCCCGCCCCGAATACGAATACGACCTGCCGCTCGCCGAAGCGGAGGAGATGCTGACCACCCTGTGCAGCGGCCGCAGCATCGCCAAGACGCGCCACCTGGTCCCCTATGAGGGCCTGACCTGGGAGGTCGATGTCTTCGAGGGTCCTCTCGCCGGTCTCGTCATCGCCGAGATCGAATTGCCCTCGCCCGACCATCCGGTCGGTCTGCCGTCCTGGGCCGGGCAGGAGATCACCGGAGATGCGCGGTATTCCAACGCCGTCTTGGCGTCCGCGAAAGCGCCGCCCCGGGGGTGACGCGTCGCGAATCCCCGCTTAGGCTTCCGGAACCGGCCGCGACGTGCCGGGGAAAAGCCAGGGGATTTCGTCCGCATGCCTGCACCGAGCCGCGCCGTCTACCGCCACGGCGACATGGCCCGCCTGTTCAATCCGGCCTCCATCGCCGTCATCGGCGCGAGCCCCCGGGCCGGATCCTTCGCCGACCGCACGGTGCAGGCGTTGAAGGACTATACGGGGCGCCTCCATCTGGTGAATGCGCGCTACGAGACCATCGGCGAGCGCCGCTGCTTCCCCTCCATCGCCTCCCTGCCCGAGGTGCCGGATTGCTGCATCCTCGTCGTCGCCAAGGATGCGGTGGAGGAGATCGCGATCGACTGCGCCAAGGCGGGCGTCGGCGGCATCATGCTCTACGCCTCCGGCTATTCCGAGACGGGGCGGGATGCCGATGTCGCCGCGCAGCTTCGCCTCGCGCAGATCGGGCGCGATGCGGGCATGCGAATCGTCGGACCGAACTGCATCGGCATGCTGAATTTCGGCTCCAAGGCCGGCGTGACCTTCATGATTCCGCCGCCGATGGAGGCACCGCTGCCGCATGCGGTGGGGCTGGTCAGCCAGTCCGGCGCGCTCGGTTTTTCGCTGGCGCAGTCGGTGATGCGCGGCGTGTCGGTCAGCCACCTGCTGACCACCGGCAATTCGTCGGATGTGGACGTCGCGGATTGCGTGTCCTTCCTCGCCGACGATCCGTCCTGCCGCGCCATCGGCTGCGTCTTCGAGGGCATGCCCGACCCGATGCGCTTCATCCAGGCGGCCGAGATCGCGGATGCGGCGAACAAGCCACTGGTGGTCTTCAAGCTCGGCACGGGTGAAGCAGGCGCCGCCGCAGCCATGTCCCACACCGGGTCCCTGGCCGGGGAGAACGCCGCCTACCTCGCCGCCTTCCAGCGCGCCGGCGCGGTGGTGGTGCCGGACTTCGAGGCGCTGGTCGAAACCGCCGCGTTCCTCGCCAAGGCCCCGCCGCCTCGCGCGCGGGGCGTGGCCGTCGTCGCCGTCTCCGGCGGGGCGGCCATCATGTCCGCCGACAAGGCGGAAATGCACGACATCCCGCTGCCCCAGCCCTCCCCGCCGGTGCAGGCCATCCTGGAATCGCGCATCCCCGATTTCGGGTCGGCGCGGAACCCTTGCGACGTCACCGCCCAGGTCGCCAACGATCCGGAGAGCCTGACCGCCTGCGCCTCCGCCATGCTCGGCGAGGATCATTACGGCGCGCTGATCTACGCACAGATCTATTCGACGGAATTGTCTGCCAAGCGTCCCGGCGAACTGGCCGCCATCGCCGAGCAGCACGACAAGCCGATCTGCGTGGTCTGGACCACGGAGTGGCTGGAAGGCACCGGCTCGCGCGAGGCGGAGATCAACCCGCGCATCGGCCTGTTCCGCTCCATGGACCGCTGCTTCGCCGCCCTGTCCCATTGGAACGACCGCGAAGCCCGCCGCGCCGCCGGCCCGCGCAAGCTGGCGCGCCTGTCCCGCCCTGAGGCCGCACAGGACGCCGCCGCCATGCTCGCCGCGGCTCAGGACCGCACCCTGACGGAGCGCGAGGCCAAGGCCGTCCTCGCTGCCTATGGCGTGCCGGTGGTGCCTGAAAAGCTGACCCAGACCGAGGACGAAGCCGTCGCCGCAGCCGAATCCCTCGGTTTCCCCGTGGCGATGAAGGTCGAAAGCCCCGACCTGCCGCACAAGACCGAGGCCGGCGTCATCCGCCTGAAGCTGAAGGACGCCGCCGAGGTCCGCGACGCCTACCGTGCCGTCATGGCCAACGCCCACCACCACGCCCCCAACGCCCGGATCAACGGCGTGCTGGTCCAACCCATGGCCAAGCCGGGCGTCGAACTCATGGTCGGCGGTCGCGTCGATCCACTGATGGGCCCGCTGATCGTCACCGGCCTCGGTGGCGTGCTGGTCGAGCTGATGCGCGACTCCGCCCTGGCCCTCGCTCCCATCTCCCCGGCCGAGGCGCGCGCCCTGCTCGAATCCCTGCGCGGCCGCGCCGCGCTGGAAGGGTTCCGCGGCGCGCCCCCGGCCGATCTCGACCGCCTCGCCGATATCGTCGCCCGCTTGTCAGAGTTCATCGCCGACCAGCGCGACAACGTTGCCGAACTCGATGTGAATCCCATTATCGTTTCGGGACCGGATGCAGTCGCCGTGGACGCGCTGATCGTGAAGGCCTGACAGCGCTTTCTCGGCCACTGGGAGGTTTTGCGGCGCTTCCGGAAATGTCAGGATAGGCCTGGGGATCATTTCCGGAGGACGAATTATGGCCGCCCAGGATGGCGCGACGCGGCATGGCCTGATCGGGGCTGCGCGGCTGGGCACGCGGTCGCCGATTCGTTCCGTGATCCGTATCACTCGCGCCGGCCGCCGTCGCGCCGCAGTCTCCCGTCGTCGGCACCGCATCGGTGCCTGGTCGGAGGCTGACCATGCGCGCGATTCAGGATCCCGTCTTCCCGCATCTCGTCTGGCTGCGCCCCGCCATGACTGAGCCGCCGACGACGCGCCCTCCTGCGCTTTCGGACCTGCCCTTCTTCCGCGGCGCGGACCCCGCCGTGCTGGCCAAGGTCGCCACCTCGGCCCGCTGGCGCACCGTCGAGCCCGGCCAGGTCGTGGTCGATGACGACGAGCCCTCCACCGACATCTTCTTCGTCGCCGCCGGGAGCGTGCGCGTGCAGCTCCGCGCCGCCTCGGGCCGCGAGGTGCTGCTGAACGAATTCGGCACCGGCGAGTTCTTCGGCGAGCTTTCCGCCATCGACGGTGCCCCCCGCGCGGCCAATGTCACCGCCGTGGCGCGGTCGCGGCTGTGCATCATCCCGGCTAAGACCTTCCTCGAATATGTCTTCGCCACGCCGGATGCCTGCCACGCGCTGCTCAAGACGCTCTCGGCCAAGCTGCGCCTGCAGACCGAACGCACGCTGGAGCGCGAGGCCCTGCCCGTTCGACTGCGGCTCTTTTCGGAGCTGCTGCGCCTGTCCCGGCCGCGCAGCGGGGCACCGACCGAACGCGTCGTCTCGCCACCGCCGCCGCATCATGAGCTGGCCGCCCGCATCGGCGCCCGCCGCGAGGTGGTGTCGCGCGAGCTGTCCGACATGACGCGGGAAGGCTGGCTGGCCCGCGACCGCCGCGTCATCCGCATCCTGCGGGTCGCTGAGATGCAGAAGGCCGTTGCCTCGGAACTGCGCGCGCCTGCCGCCTAGCCGGCGGCCATCTGGACGCGCCGACGGGGCTGCCGCAGGCTGCGGCGGAACCGGAGGACGCGAGCGATGACCAAACCACTCCTGCTGCTGTGGACCGATGGCGCTGGCCCCTATGCTGCCGCCATTGAGGCAGCCGGCCTCGGCAGCCACCTGCGGGTCGAGAGCGTCCCGCGCGCGGAAACGCCGAGCGACGCACAGCTTGCCGAAGCCGAGGCGCTGCTGTCCTGGGGCCCGCCCGCCGGCACGCTGACCCGCATGCCGAAGCTGCGCTTCGTCCAGGCCCTGACTGCGGGCGTGGAGCACTGGCTCGCGCGGCCGGATCTCAAGCCTGACCTCGCCTTGTCCTGCGCGCGCGGCACGCACCGGGTACAGATGCCGGAGAACATCCTCGGCGCGCTGTTCCACATCACCAAGCCCTATGCCGCCATCGTCGGCGACAACGCTGCGCATCGCTGGACACGGCGCGTGTCCACGACGCTCGCCGGCAAGACCCTCGGCATCCTCGGCCTCGGCGCCATCGGGGCGGAACTCGCCCGCAAGGCCGAAGCGCTGGAGATGCACGTCATCGGCACCCGCCGCAGCCCCGGAGACCTGCCCCATGTGGACCGCGTCTACGCCCCCGAGGACACTGACGCGGTACTGGCGGCGAGCGACTTCGTCGTGCTGCTGCTGCCTGCCACCCCCGCCACCGAGAACTTCATCGACGCCGCACGCCTCACCAGGATGAAGAAGACAGCCTGGCTGATGAATTTCGGCCGCGGCGCGCTGATCAAGGACGACGACCTGGTGGCGGCGGTGCAGGCCGGCACCATCGCCGGTGCCGTGCTCGACGTCTTCCGCACCGAGCCCCTGCCCTCGGACCACCCCTTCTGGGCGGAGGAGAAGATCCTGGTCCTGCCCCATATCGGCGGGCTGCACCCGAAGCGCGACCAGATGGTCGCGACACTGCTGGTGGAGAACCTCCGCCGCTTCGTAGAAGGCGCGCCGCTGACGCAGCTCGTGGATCGCGAGGCGGGGTACTGACGCAGAGCTTTTGCGCCGGCGTTGCTTCGGGCTGGAATTGAAGGGGCTTTGTCCACGGGCACGAAGATCATGGCCATGACGGAACGGGGAAGGGCTCTGCCCTCCCCGGAGCCCCCGCCCACCAGAGGCCACAGGGCCTTTGGAAGCCAATACTCAGCGCCCGGCCAGGCGGTCCGGTGGCGATCAGCCGCGTCCGCGGTGCGTGGCGGTTGGGGTGCGATCAGGATACGGGCCAGGAACTCGTGCCGATGTCCGGACGACCCTCCGGGCATGACACCAGTTCAAGGTGCCCAGAGGCCTTCGACCTTTGGCGAGGCGGGTCCGCGAGGGTCAGAGCCCCTCCCTTCCCGTGACGGCACTCTCGGCGCAAGCTAGCGAAGCCCCCCCCTCCCGTTCCGGCGAATACGGAGAGCGTCCCAACGCCGCATATGGCGAATTTGTCCAGGGCCGAAGCCTCAGACTGACGTAAGACACTCACGGTCCCAAAATCCCGAGGAAGCGTCCATGCCCTACAAGCCCTTCGACCTCACCGGAAAGGTCGCCCTCGTCACCGGTGGCAATTCCGGCATTGGTCTTGGCATGGCGCAGGCCCTCGCGGAGGCCGGTGCCGACGTCGCCATCTGGGGCACCAATGCCGCGAAGAACGATGCGGCGGTGGCGCAGCTCTCAGCGACCGGCGCGCGTGTGCATGCGACGCTCTGCGACGTGGGTGACGAAGCCGCTGTCGAGGTCGCCTTCGCCGGCACGCTCGCTGCCCTCGGCCGGGTCGATGCCTGCTTCGCCAATGCCGGCACCTATGGCCGCAAGACGAAGTTCACCGAGCTCGACAGCGACGAGTGGCATCGCGTGACACGAGTGAACCTCGATGGTGCCTTCTACACCCTGCGCACGGCGGCACGGCACATGGTGGAACGTGGCGGAGGCGGGTCGCTCATCGGCACCGCATCTCTGGCGGCGATCGAGGGTGCGGCGCGCAATGCGCAATATGCGGCGACCAAGGGAGCCATGGTCGCGGTGATCCGCGCCCTGGCAGTCGAAATGGCCCGCCACGGCATCCGCGCCAATGCCGTGCTGCCCGGCTGGATCGAGACACCGATGACGGCGCGCAGCGTGGGCGACGACAAATTCGCCGCCGCCGTGCTGCCGCGCATTCCGGCACGGCGCTGGGGAACCGGAGCCGATTTCGGGGGCGTCGCGGTGTATCTGGCGAGCGACGCCTCCGCCTATCACAGCGGCGACTGTCTGGTGATCGACGGGGCCTACTCGCTGTTCTGACCGGGATGAACCGGCACGCGCCGGTTGCCGCGCCGATGTGGGCATGGCTGCCTGCAGGTTGACCCTGGCAAGCGCCCCGAAGCATGGTCGGCGCGACGTGCGGCACACGCGCTTCGTGCCGCCCAACCGATCGTGAGGTTCATGGACGAGGAACTTCTGACCCAGGATCCTCCGGGCGATTCGCGCGGTGAGGCGCGCTACGCCCTGCTGGCGACCTTGGCGGGGGCGGCTGCGGGGCTGCTCGGGTCGATCTTCCACCTGTTCATCAATCGCCTCAGCGACTGGCCGCGTTGGCTGGAGCAGGTTGCCCAGGGCTGGACGCTGGTCGGCGCCGCTGCGGGGGTCACGCTGGTCTGCACGCTCGTCTCCGTGGTCCTCGTGCGTCGCTGCGCGCCGGAGGCCGGCGGCAGCGGCGTCCAGGAAATCGAAGGCGCGATGGAAGGCTTGCGCGTTGTGCGCTGGCGCCGCGTGCTGCCGGTGAAGTTCTTCGCCGGCGTGACAGCGATTTCCTCGGGCCTGGTGCTCGGCCGCGAGGGGCCGACGATCCATATTGGTGCCTCCGCGGCTGCCGCGGTCGCCGAGACCTTCCGTGTGGACGAGCTGGAACGGCGCGGCCTGCTGGCCTCGGGTGCCGCGGCCGGGCTCGCCTGCGCCTTCAACGCGCCGCTCGCCGCCGTGCTCTTCATCGTCGAAGAGACTCACCGCGAGTTTCCCTACACCTTCCGCACCTATCTCGGCGTCGTCTTCGCCGCCATCGCCTCCACGATCGTGACCCAGCTCGTCGTCGGGACCGGCCCGGCCCTGCCGCTCCCCGCCGAGAGCGCTCCGCTGCATCTGCTACCCGCCTTCCTGCTGCTTGGCGTGGTGCTCGGCGTGATCGGCACGATGCTGAACGGTGCCATTCTTTGGGCGCTGGATTTCGCCGCCCGCAGCCATAAGCGCGCGCCCTATGTCTACCCGGCGGTGATCGGCCTCGCGACCGGGGCACTCGTCATCCTGCTGCCGCAGGCGGTGCATGGCGGCGACGGCGTCATCCTCGAGCTCGGTGCCACGAATCCAGGGCTCGCATTGCTGCTGTCCCTGGCGGTCATCCGCTTCCTCACCACCGTCGGCAGCTATTCGAGCGGCGTGCCGGGCGGGATCTTCGCGCCGATGCTGGCCCTTGCGGTCTGCGTGGGCCTTGCCTTCGGCGAGGGCGCGAGGATCCTGCTGCCCGATGCCGGCTTCGTGCCTCTGGCCTTCGCCATCGCGGCCATGGGTGGGCTCTTCGCTGCCTCGGTCCGTGCACCGATCGTCGGCGTCGCGTTGACGCTGGAACTGACAGGATCCTATGCGCTGATCCTGCCTGTGCTGGTCACCTGCGGCGTGGCCGATCTGGTCGCGCAATGGGCCGGCGGGCGGCCGATCTACAGCCAGTTGCTGGAACGCACCCTGGCCCAGGCCGGTGTCAGGCGGCCCGCGACGCCATCCGAGCCGGTCGGCCTGGCATGAGGCGGCGGTTCCGCCATCGCCTCGGCGAGAAGCGGAATGGCGATGCTGTGGATTGGAGAGGGGGCCAAGCCCCTCCAACTGCAACGGCGGAAGTATCAGGGTCACCTGGTAACCCCCGATTGCGTTTACCTGCTGCACATCGCCCTGATTCTTGCTAAGCTGAACCGAGGGGAATCAGGGGGTTCGGGGTCATGCTTCGCATGATCTTGCTTCTGGCTGTGTTGGGACTTGCCGCTTGCGGCAGTTCCCGCAGCACGGGGCCGTATACGGGCGTGCCGGGCTATTCGGGGGGCAACAGCTCCTGCGTGCCCTATGCCCGGGCACGCAGCGGCATAAGCCTGGCGGGCGACGCCTGGCAATGGTGGGAGGCTGCCGCGGATTCCGGCCGCTACGACCGATCGCGCAGCCCGCGCTCCGGATCGGTCCTGGTCTTCATGCGCACCTCCCGCAACCGGACCGGCCATCTGTCCGTCGTGACGCGGGTGGTGTCCTCGCGCGAGATCCGTGTGGATCATGCCAACTGGGCTTCCAGCGGCAATCGCGGACGCATCGCGCAGGACCAGCCGGTGGTGGACGTATCGCCCAACAATGACTGGTCGGTGGTACGGGTGTGGTACCCGCCGGTGAACGCCCTGGGGCAGACCAACTACCCCACCTATGGATTCATCCATGGTGGGCGGCTGATGGCGGAAGCTCGGTAGCGCGACCGACCGTCGGGGCCATGGCGCGGTCGCGCAGACCGGGCCCCGCAGCGTCGATGCGCCCATCCCTGTGCCGATCGCCCAAGGCCGCGGCAGGGCGGTCCCGTCCTGCCGCCCGACATGGCAACAACGCGCCTGTGCAGGGGCAGTGCCGCCGCGGCGTCTCTTGACCCCCAGGCGCGGCGCCGCGAAACGGTATGGCGCCCCCGCGACCACGATGACGAGACGAACCAGATGAGCAACCCGAAGCAGATCAGCCTCGGTGTTTCGATGCGCTACCTCGGCTATCACGCGGCTGCCTGGAGGCATCCCTCGGCGGATCCCGACGCCGCGTCCAGGTTCAGTCATTACCGCTACATCGCCCAGACCGCCGAGGCGGCGAAGATGGACATGGTCTTCCTCGCCGATGGCGTGGGGATGCGCACCAAGGATGAGCCGCCTGGCGCGCTGCGCCGGTCGCACCAGACACTGGAGCTCGAGCCGCTGACGCTGCTCGCGGCGCTGTCCTCCGTTACCTCGCGCATCGGCCTGGTGGCGACGGCATCCACCACCTACAACGAGCCCTATCACATCGCGCGCAAATGGGCCTCGCTGGACCATCTGAGCGGCGGGCGCGCGGGGTGGAACATCGTCACCTCCTGGTCCGAGGCCGAGGCCCACAACTTCAACCGCGACCGGCACATGGAATACGACCTGCGTTATGAGCGGGCGGCCGAGTTCGTGGAAGTCGTCAAGGGCCTGTGGGACAGCTGGGAGGCAGACGCGCCGGTCTTCGACAAGCAGAGCGGCATCCTGTTCGACCAGTCGAAGCTCCATGTGCTGAACCACGTCGGCAAGCACTTCAAGGTAAAGGGCCCGCTGACCATCAAGCGCACGCCGCAGGGGCGGCCGATCCTGGTACAGGCCGGCGCCGCGGAGCAGGGGCTGGAGATCGCGGCGCGCAGCGCCGATGTCGTCTATGCCGCGCCGCACGACCTTGCCGCCGGCAAGGCATACTACGCCAACCTCAAGGATCGCCTGGCGACGCATGGGCGGGAGCGCGACAGCCTGAAGATCATGCCCGGCGTGACGCTGTTCATCGGCCGCACGCGGCAGGAGGCGCAGGACCAGTACGACCTGCTGGCCAGCCTGGTGGAGCCGGAGCTCGGCCTCTCCTACCTCTATGCCCAGATGGGCGACCTGTCCGGCTACCCGCTGGACGGGCCGGTGCCCGAGCCGTCGAACCCGCAGGTGCGCAGCCTCGCGCGCGGTCTCCTGGCGCTGGCACGGCGGGACAACCTGACCATCCGCCAGCTCTACGGCACCATCGCCGCGGGCTTCGGCGGCCGCACCTTCATCGGCACGCCGAAGGACATCGTCGACGACATGCAGGAATGGGTCGAGGCCGAGGCCGCGGACGGCTTCAACCTCTGCCCGCCGGTCCTGCCGCTTGGGCTCGACCAGTTCGTGGAGCTGGTGCTGCCGGAGATGCGCGCGCGCGGCCTGTTCCGCACGGATTATGCGGGGCCGACCCTGCGCGAGACTCTGGGGCTGACGCCGCCACCTAACCGATACGCGCCGTGACGGCCCGCCGGTGAGCATCGGCGCGGACCGCCGGAGTGACGGCGCCCCGCGCTGCAATGCCGGCGGGCGGGGCGGCTTCCCCCGTCACACCGTTAGCAGCGGCCTCACCTGCTCCTCCGCCAGGCTCTCGGCGGGGCCGTGCAGGGCGACCTCCCCGCGCACCATGACGGCGATGGTGTCGGCGAGTTCCCGAGCGAAGTCGTAGTACTGCTCCACCAGGATGATCGCCATGCCCCGGTCACGGGAGAGGTGGCGGATGACGCGGCCGATATCCTTGATGACGGAAGGCTGGATGCCCTCGGTCGGTTCGTCGAGGATGAGCAGGCGCGGCCGGGCGCAGAGCGCTCGCGCCAGGGCAAGCTGCTGCTGTTGCCCGCCCGAGAGGTCGCCGCCGCGGCGGCGGAGGAACTGCCGCAGGATGGGAAACAGGTCGAAGACGTCGCTCGGCACGCCGGACCCGCGCGGGGCGGCGGCGAGCGCGGTCTCCATGTTCTCCTGCACGGTGAGGAAGGGGAAGATCTCGCGCCCCTGGGGGACATAGCCGATGCCGGCGCGGGCGCGCTCGGCGGGCCCCAGGCGCGTGATATCCCGGCCTTCCCAGGTGATGGACCCGCCCTGGATGCGCTCCAGCCCCATGATGGCCCGCAGCAGAGAGGATTTGCCGACGCCGTTGCGGCCGAGGATGGCGGTGACCTTGCCGGGCTCGGCGACCAGGGAGACGCCGCGCAGGCAGCGGCTGGCGCCGTAGGAGAGGTCGATATTGGCGGCATCGAGCATGGGTCAGCGTCCGATCGGCGAAGGCTGCTTGCAGCCGCAGCCGTCAATCGGCCGACTGAACACAGGTTGGCCGGGAGGGAGCATCGCCAGGTTACCTCGCTGCATGCACTGTGGAACCGGGAGAGGCTTTGCCCCTCTCCGACTCTCCCCATCAAAGGCCGAAGGGCCTTTGAAAACCTGAACCTGGCACTGGGCAGCGCTGGCAGCCTGCGCGCGAGAATCCGCCTTTGCGCCCGCAAGGCATTGCGAGGGGGACTGTGTGACCTTCCCGCCCGGCGCCAATGGCCTGCGTTCCAAGTGCTCCAGGCACTTGGCGGGGTGGTCCGGAGGGGCAGAGCCCCTCCGGCTTCTTCCAGTGCGGCCGTCCGGAAGCATCACGGTCAGCGCCCCAGATACACTTCGACCACTCGCGGGTCGTTCTGCACGTGGTCGATGGAGCCTTCCGACAGCACTGTGCCTTCGGACAGCACGGTGACCTTGCAGCCGAGCGCGCGGACGAATTCAAGGTCGTGCTCGACGACGACGACGCTGTGCCGACCGGCAATGCGTGCGAGCAGCTTCGCCGTGTGCTCCGTTTCGGCATCCGTCATGCCGGCGACGGGTTCGTCCACCAGCATCAGGTCGGGTTCCTGCATCATCAGCATGCCGATCTCGAGCCACTGCTTCTGGCCGTGGGAGAGGATGCCGGCGCGGTCATAGGCGCGCTCGGTCAGGCCGGTCTCGGTCATCACCTCCTCGATGCGGGCGCGGCCGGGGGCGGGGAGGAGCCAGCGCAGGCAGGGGACCGGCCCACGCGGGGCCTTCAGCGCGAGTTCGAGATTCTCGAAAACCGTGAGCGCGTCGAAGACGGTCGGCTTCTGGAATTTGCGACCGATGCCGAGATTGGCGATGGACGCCTCGTCCATCCGTGTCAGGTCGAGATCGCCAAAGGTGACAACCCCGGTGGTCGGGCGCGTCTTGCCGGTGATCACATCCATCATGGTGGTCTTGCCGGCGCCGTTGGGGCCGATGACCGCGCGCATCTCGCCCGGTTCGACGACCAGGGCGAGGTTGTTCAGCGCGCGGAATCCGTCGAAGATCACCGAAACGCCATCGAGATAAAGCCGCCGCCCGATCATTTGCCGCGCCCCTGCATCAGGCCGATCAGCCCCTTCGGCAGGAACAAGGTCACCGCCACGAAGAGCGCGCCGAGCACGAACAGCCAGAGATCCGGCGCCGCGCTGGTCAGCCAGGTCTTGAGCCCGTTCACGCTGAAGGCGCCGAGCGCCGCACCGACCAGCGTGCCGCGGCCGCCCACCGCGACCCAGATCACGGCCTCGATGGAATTGCCGGGACTGAACTCGCCAGGGTTGATGATGCCGACCTGTGGCACGTAGAGCGCACCCGCCAGCCCCGCCAGCATCGCGGACACCACGAAGGCAAAGAGCTTGTGGCTCGTGGTGTCGTAGCCGAGGAACCGCACGCGGTTCTCCGCATCGCGGATGGCCGTCAGCACGCGGCCATACTTGGTGCCCGTCATCCAGCGGCACAGGAGATACGCCGCGACCAGCGTCACCAGCGACGCATAGAACAGCGCCGCCCGTGCCGTGCCGGTGTTGAGCGGCATGCCCAGCAGTTCCTTGAAGTCGGTGAAGCCGTTGTTGCCGCCGAAGCCCATGTCGTTGCGGAAGAAGGCGAGCATCAGCGCATAGGTCATGGCCTGCGTGATGATCGACAGATAGACGCCGGTGATGCGGCTGCGGAAGCACAGCCAGCCCAGCACCAGCGCCAGGAAGCCGGGCACCAGCAGCACCATCAGCATGGCGAAGGCGAAGTGGTTGAAGCCGAGCCAGTACCAGGGCAGTTCCTGGTAGCCGAGAAACACCATGAAGTCCGGCAGCACCGGATGGCCATACACGCCACGCGGCCCGATCAGCCGCATCAGGTGCATGCCCATGCAATAGCCGCCGAGCGCGAAGAAGGCGCCATGCCCGAGCGACAGGATGCCCGCATAGCCCCAGGCGAGATCGAGCGAGAGAGCGAGGATCGCGTAGCAGATCCACTTGCCGGACACCGAGACCAGGAAGTCCGACACATGGAAGACGCTGTCCTGCGGCAACTGGTTCAGGATCGGGAAGGCGGCGAGGATCGCGACCGCCGCGATCATCGCCGCGCGCAGGCCAAGCCGCGCGCGTGAGACGCCGGGTTCGAGGGTGGTCGCGCTCATGCCTCGGCCGCCCGTCCCTTCTGCGGGAACAGGCCGCGCGGGCGACGCTGGATGAAGATCATCACCGCGACCAGCACGAAGACCTTGGCGAGCACCGCGCCCGCCCAGGGTTCCAGCATCTTGTTGATGACGCCGAGGCCGAAGGCGGCGATCAGCGTCCCGGCCAGGCTGCCGACGCCGCCGAAGACGACCACGAGGAAGCTGTCGATGATGTAGCCCGTGCCGAGGTTGGGCGAGACGTTGTCGATCTGCGACAGCGCCACGCCAGCGATGCCCGCGATGCCTGATCCGAACGCGAAGGTCAGCGCATCGACCCGCCCGGTCCGGATACCCATCGCCGCCGCGATCGGACGGCGCTGGGTGACCGCGCGCATCTCCAGCCCGAAGCGGGTGAAGCGGATGGCCGCGACGATCAGGCCGAAGACCACGAGGGAGAAGCACAGGATCCATAGCCGGTTGGCGGTGACCGGGATGTCGAAGGGCAGCAGCAGCGTGCCCTGCATCCAGGGCGGCGAGATCACCTCCCGGTTCTGCGCACCGAAGATGAGCCGCACCGCCTGCTGGATCATCATGCCGACGCCGAAGGTCATCAGCAGGGTTTCCAACGGCCGCCCATAGAGGTGGCGGATGAGCCCGCGTTCCATCAGCGCCCCGGCCGCGGCGGTGACCAGGAAGGCCGCGGGCACCGCCAGCGGCAACGACCAGGGCTGAAGGGCGGGAACGTCGCGCAGCAGGTCCTGCACGATGACGGTGGTGTAGGCGCCGAGCATGACGAACTCGCCATGCGCCATGTTGATCACGCCCATCACGCCGAAGGTCACGGCGAGCCCCAGCGCGGCGAGCAGCAGCACGGAGCCGAGCGACAGCCCCTGGAAGGCCGTCTCCGCCACACGACGCACGGCGAGCCGGCGATCGATGGAGGCAATCGCGCCATCGATCTGTTCGGTGAGATCCGCATTGGCCGCGCGGGCTTCGAGCAGCAGGGAACGGGCCTCGGCCGAGGAGCCCTCGCCCAGGGCGGCGATGCCGGCCAGCTTCGCAGCCCGATCCGGCGAGACGAGGCGTGAGGCCGCAAGGGCAAGCGCAAGCTGATCCTTGATACGCGGCACGGTCTCACGGCCGAGCGCGGTTTCCAGCAACGGGATGTTGTCGGCGCTGCGGGTGCGGAACACGGCCTCGGCGGCGGCAAGGCGCTCGGCCGGGTCGGTCGACAGGATCTGGAGCTGACCGAGCGCGCCGCGCAGCGCGGCCCGGACGCGGTTGTTGATACTGATGCGTTGCGGTTCGGGATCCGGGGCGGCAACCGGCGCGCCGGTGGCGGCATCAACCAGGCCGCTTCCCTCGCGGATCAGCAGCGTGCCATCGGCCGTGCGCAGCAGCCTGCCCTCGGACAGGGCGCGCAGCGCCGGCAAGGCGCGGGCATCGCCCAGGGATCCAAGCCGCGCGGTGGCCTCTGCCTGGGCGTTGAAGTTCCCACCGAGGCCCGACAGGGCCGAGACGAAGGCGTCCTGCGCGTGCGCCGGCAGAGCCGACGCCGCCAACAGGATCAGGAGGAGCAGGATGCGCTTCATGACGGTGCGGATGGGGCGAGCGGGGGCACGCCCCATCCTGTCCGCTCAGCCGCGGCGGCGGTTGGCGTTCTCCGGGATGAAGCGCGACCAGTTCTCGGCCGGCACCACCTCGGGCGTCTTCCAGACGATGTTGAACTGACCATCCGCCTGGATCTCGCCGATCATGACCGGCTTCGACAGGTGATGGTTCGGCAGCATCTCCTCGGTGTAGCCGGCCGGGGCGGCGAACTTCTCGCCGATCACGGCGGTGCGCACCGCGTCGACGGCGGTGGTGCCGGCCTTGGTCACGGCCTGCGCCCACATGTTGAAGCCGGTATAGGTGGCTTCCATCGGGTCGTTGGTCACGCGGCGCGGGTTCTTGATGTAGGCCTGCCAGAGATTCTTGAACTCGGTGTTCGCCGGCGACTGCACCGACATGAAGTAGTTCCAGGCGGCCAGGTGGCCGACCAGCGGGCGGGTGTCGATACCGGCCAGCTCTTCCTCGCCCACGCTGAACGCTACGCAGGGAATGTCCTCGGCCTTGATGCCCTGGTTGCCGAGCTCGCGATAGAAGGGGACGTTCGCGTCGCCATTGATGGTCGAGACGATCGCGGTCTTCTTGCCCTGGTTGGCGAAGGTCTTCACGCGGCTGACGATGCCCTGCCAGTCGCTGTGACCGAAGGGGGTGTACTCCTCCATGATGTCGGCATCGGTGATGCCCTTGGAGTTCAGGAAGCCGCGCAGGATGCGGTTGGTAGTGCGCGGATAGACGTAGTCGGTGCCGAGCAGGACGATGCGCTTCGCCTCGCCGCCATCCGGGCCCATCAGGTATTCGACCGCCGGGATCGCCTGCTGGTTCGGCGCGGCGCCGGTGTAGAAGATGTTGCGGCTCTCTTCCTCGCCCTCGTACTGGACCGGGTAGAAGAGCATGCCGTTCAGTTCCTCGAAGACCGGCAGCACGGACTTGCGGGACACCGAGGTCCAGCATCCATAGGTCACGTCCACCTTGTGGACCTGCAGCAGCTCGCGCGCCTTCTCGGCAAACAGAGGCCAGTTGGAGGCCGGGTCGACGACCACCGCTTCCAGCCGCCGGCCAAGCAGGCCGCCCTTGCTGTTCTGGTATTCCACCATCATCAGCACAGTGTCGCGCAGCGCCGTCTCGGAAATCGCCATGGTGCCGGACAGCGAGTGCAGCACGCCGATCTTGATGGGCGCCGCCTGCGCGAAGGAGGGGCGGAAAGCCGGCGCGGCCAGTGCCGTGGTGAGCCCCGCGAGCGCCGCGCGGCGCGTGATCGTCCCTGTCTTGGTCATCGTGTTTGGACCCTCACCTGTCTTCTTCGGTGCGGAGCGGGGCAGACGCGGCCGGGGATCGGCGCGCTGTCGCCTGACGCACGGGGCGGTGAGTAGCGAAAGCCGTGCCACGGCCATGTCCGCTGAGTGGAACGGTCTGCCGCCGTTTTGTATGCAAGAGCCAACCGAAGGGATGATCGTCATGCGGTCATCTGCCGCGGTTTTGTGCACCGAGGGTCGGCGGCGCTGCCTGCGCGTCATGCCGGGGTCGCGTGAGCGCGGAGACCTGGAGAGAGGCTTGGCCCCTCTCCGGCATTTGGCGAGGCAGGCTCAGGACGAGCTGAAGCCCTCGCGTTTCGGCCGATCCATCCTGGCGCCCACGTCCAGCGCGATTACGTCGCGCCCACCACTCCGTAATCCGCCAGTTCGGGCCGCATCGCCTCGATCACGAAATCCACGAAGGCCGCCGGCACGTCGAGGAAGAACTCCCGGTCGGAATAGGCGTCGACCTCGGCCGCCAGTCCCCGGTCGCGAAACCAGTCGGCCAGCGTGTCCAGCGCCGCCTTGGGCGCATCGCTCAGGAAAGATACCTGCGAGCGGTGCCTGTCCTCGTCGCGCGCCGCGGTGGTGCTGCGACTGAACTGCAGATCGATGGTCGCGCCGGGCTGGCGCAGCCAGACTGCACGATCGGTGCGCCGCAGCTCGACGAAGCCGAGCTGCGTGCGGAACATCTCCACCACCGTCTCGAAATGCCGGCCATCGAGCCGGTTGGCGACATGGTTGAAGCGCAACGCTACTTCACCGAGGAGAAGCTTGTCGGCTGCAGGATGGCATTCGTCACCTGGGCGACGATGGCACCGTCCCTCTCCGTCTCGGCGCGCTTCTCGATCCACTCCGGGTCGTTCTGGAAGGCGGTCCATTTCGCCTCGCGCTCGGCGAGCGATTCCCACGCCAGCAGGTAGTAGAGGTCCTGGTTCGATTCTCCGACCACGGTCGTCCAGAAGCCGGCCTGGCGGATGCCGTGCCGTTCCCAGATCTTCAGCGTGATGGTGTCGAAGCGCTTGAGCAGCGCCGGCAGGCGGCCCGGCACGCAGCGATAGATGCGCAATTCGTGGATCATGCGAACGTCCTCCCTATTGTCAGGCAGCGATCTCGCCCACCACCCGCGCACGGACGCGCAGCGCGCCGCCGGGCAGATAGGCGATGGGCAGGTCCTCGATATCGACGAGCGCAAGGGTCGCGCCGTCGGCACCGGACTCCACCGCACGGTCGCGGGCGATGCGTTCGGCTTCGGCCATGGCCTCGGCGCGGGTCAGGCCCTGGAAGACCTGGTCGGCCTCCCCGCTGACCTGCGCGATGGCGGCGCCCACAGCATTGGCCACTGCCGCATGGGCGGGCCGCAGTACCTCCGAGACACCAGGCAGCGCATCCGGCACCAGGAAGGCACCACCCCCCACGGCGAGCAGCGGCACCGCGGCTGCCTCGGTCTTCATGCGGTCCACCGATTCCTCGAGCATGCGGGCCGCCTCCATCAGCGCGGCGCGAACCAGCGCGTCGGGGATGTCGCCGACGCGCGCGGCATCGCCGAGGGACAGCATTCCCGCGCGCACCGCAATGTCGCTCGTGGTGAGCTGCGGCCCGCCGAAGATGCGCGCGAGTTCCGGCAGGCGATAGCCGACGCTGCGGGGTCCGATGGTCACGCGCCCGTCCTGCGCTTCCACATGCGATCCGCCGCCGAGGCCGATCGACAGCAGGTCCGGCATGCGGAACAGCGTCCGCACGCCGCCCACATGCACGACGGCATTGGCCTCACGCGGGAAGCCCGCCTTCAGCGCACCAATATCACTGGTGGTGCCGCCGACATCGACCACCAGCGCGTCCTTCAGTCCGGTCAGGAAGGCCGCGCCGCGCATGGAATTGGTCGGGCCGGAGGCGAAGGACAGCACGGGAAAGCGCGCGGCAAGCTCGGCGCGAATGACCGTGCCGTCGTTCTGGGTGATGTAGAGTGGGGCGTCTATGCCCGCCTGGCGCAAGGCATCCTCGAAGGCCTGGACGGTGTGGCGGGCGAGGGGCGCGAGGCAGGCATTGAGCAGCGCGACATTCTCGCGTTCCAGCAGCCCGATTCGGCCGAGGTCATGTGACAGCGTCACCGCCGCATCGGGCATGACGTCGCGCAGGATCTGCGCGGCGCGCTCCTCCATGGCGGGATCGAGCGGCGAGAAGATGCTGCTGATGGCGACGCACCCGATGCCGGCCGCCTTCATCTCCCGCGCCGCCGCGGCGACGGCGCGCTCATCGAGCGGCATGATCGGCCGGCCGTCATAGTCGTGCCCGCCTTCGGCCATGTGCACCTGGCCGCGCACGATGGCCGCGAGGTCCTCCGGCCAGTCGCAGAAGGGCGGCAGGGACCGCGAGGCCGGCAGCCCAAGCCGCAGCGCCCCCACGGGCGCGAGGTCCCGCCGCTGCACCACCGCATTCACGAAATGCGTGGTGCCGATCATCACCGCCTGCACGCCCTGCGGACCCATCGCGGCCGCGGCACTTTCCAGCGCCAGCCGCACGCCGGTCAGCACATCCGCCGTGGTCGGCGTCTTGACCGCGTGCAACACGCGATCGTCCTCCAGCAGCACCGCGTCCGTGTTGGTGCCGCCGACATCAATGCCGATCCGCCGCCTCATGCGAAGACCGACCGGAATTCGATGTCGTAGCCGAAGGCGCGCGGCCCGACGAAATCGAGCCCCCGCGGCGAGAGGAAGATCTTCGGCGCGGGCAGCGCCACCACCGTGACGCGCTGGCCGTAGCGCAGCACCTCGGTGCCGATCGCCTCGCCACTGACCGTATCAAGCACGCAGATCAGATCCGGCGTCATTACCCGTGGCACTCCATCCTCCCAGCCCACCGCCCATTCGTTCTGGAAGGCCAGTTCGAAGCCATGCCCGCGCCAGGCATCGAGGCCGTCCAGTTTCGCTGTGCCGCGCAGGAAGCCTTCCGTGGTGCGGCGCGCGATGTCGGCCACCTTGCCGCGGAACAGCAGCTTGCCCTTCTCGGAGTCGAGGATCGCCTGGACCGGATCGCGATGCTCGCGCTGCGCCGCCCGGATCGCCTGGCCGAGCTTGATCGCCTGGGTCGTGGTCCGCGGGATGCCCCAGCGCTTCACCTCCGCCCCGGTGCGCGGTGCCTTGCAGGTGGCGGCGATCGAGCCGGTCTCGACGCACATCTTACGCGACAGGCGCTCCATCCACTTCCAGCTCGGCACCTTGGCGACGATTCCCTCGACGCCGCGCGGATCGACCAGCGACAGGGGCCAGGGCTTGAGGTCGCCGACGGCGAAAGAGGTCATCTGCGCCTCGGGATAGGCGCGGCCCATGGCATCGGCATCGACGACCGGCTTGCCCGTCTCCGCCGCGGCGAGGAAGGCCTGGACGCCGTTGTTGCCGCCGATCTCGACCGACATGATCGCGCGGAAGGACCGGCCGAGATACTCCTCCATAAGCGTGACCGCCCGGCCGATATTCGCACTGTCCGCCAGGCGTTCCTGACCGACCAGCGGCGCGCCCATGTTGGACACCACGGCGACCATGTCGTCATCGGCCAGCTCGTCGGGGTCCATCAGCGACACCCGGTGGCCCTCGGTATACAGCCGCCGCATGTTGAGCAGACCGTGATAGGGCGACCCGCCGCCCCCGGTGCCCAACACCCAGGCGCCGACGGCCAGCGCCTCGATCTCATCCAGCGGAACCTCGCGCATCAATCCTCCGGCAGCAGGCAGGCCGCGGCGCGCGCGGCAACGGCGACGGACAGCAGCACCGGGCAATCCATGGCGGCGACGGCCGCCGCCTTGTCCGCCCGCGTGTAGGAAATGCAGTCGAGCACCAGCAGGTCCGGCTTCTCCCGCGCCATGGCGGCCATGGCCGCGTCGCGCGTTGCCGCGTCGGACTGGGGGCGCAGCGCGCGCACGACGATGGACAGGCCCTCCCGCGCGCGGGAGCCGCCGAGCGCGGCAGCCTGCTCGGTAAGGGGCACGAAGAGGCCGAGCCTTCCGCGCGGCAACAGCGCCGCCGCGAGCCCGTTCAGCACGGCCGAGGGCTGCACGAGGCCGGGGCGATCCGGCAGGCCTTTGAACGCACCGGTGCAGGCGAGCAGGACGGGACCCTGCGTCGCCTCCAGCATCGTCTTCATCCGCGCCGTCACGGCGGCCTTGGAGATGGAGACGGACTCGCCATCGGGCAGGATGGTGAAGAGGGTGTCGGCGCCATCGCGCGGGGCGAGCGCGGCGATCTCCGTGCGGGACAGGCCGTCCAGCGCCCCGCGCATCGCGATGGGAAGGCCCGGCGCCGCCACGGCGATCTCGGCGGCGAGATCGGGGCGCGGCGCCTGGCCGATGACGAAGACTGGCAGGGTGGTCATGCGAGGATGATGGCGCGGCCGGCGCATTCCGGGAAGCCCGGTTGCCGGCGCGGCGTGCTCAGCCTCTACTGGCCCGACAGAAGATGGAACCGCCCATGTCGCCCGAGATCGTGAGCCAGATCGCCCCGCATGGCGTGCTGCGCGCCGGCATCAACCTCAGCAACTTCCTGCTCGTCACCGGGCGGGACGAGTTCGGCAATCCGGTGGGCGTGTCGCCCGACATGGCGGGCGCGGTCGCCGCGCGGCTCGGCGTGCCGCTGCGACTGGTGCC
The DNA here is from genome assembly GCF_019430885.1 of Roseomonas alba. Lineage (GTDB taxonomy): Bacteria > Pseudomonadota > Alphaproteobacteria > Acetobacterales > Acetobacteraceae > Neoroseomonas > Neoroseomonas alba. The sequence continues at coordinate 488,099 of NZ_JAHYBZ010000003.1, forward strand.
CTATGCCTCCCCGGGACTGCTCGCCGATGCGGCAGGCACCGACGCCTGGGACATCGGCCTGATCGGCGCCGAGCCGCAACGCGCGCAGACCATTGCCTTCACCGCGGCCTATACGGAGATCGAGGCGACCTTCCTGGTGCCTGCGGGTTCGTCCATCGCCAGCATCGTGGAGGTGGATCGTCCGGGCGTGCGCATCGCGAGCACCGCGCGCGCGGCCTACGACCTCTGGCTGGAGCGCAACATCCGCCAGGCGACGCTGCTGCGCGCCGAGGGGCTGGACGGCGCGCTGCGCCTGTTCCTCGATGAGAAGCTCGAGGCGCTGGCCGGGTTGCGGCCGCGCCTGCTGAAGGATGTCGCGACGCTGCCGGGCGCGCGTATCCTCGACGGGCAGTTCAGCGCCGTGCAGCAGGCGATCGGCACGGCGCGCGGCAACGACGCGGCGGCCGCCTTTCTTCATGGCTTCGTGGAGGAAGCGAAGGCTTCGGGCCTCGTCGCGTCGTTGATCGCGAAGCATGGCGTGCAGGGGCTGTCGGTGGCGCCGGGTGCGTGACGCCGCGACGTCGGAGAGGCCCCGCCCCTCCGAACCACCCCGCCAAGTGCTTGGAGCACTTGGAACGCAATCTTCTGGTGCCGGGCGCAACGCCAAAGCTGCGCCCGCCACGCGCCCTTGCTGCGCCATAGCGGGTCTCGGCACCTTTCTGCCAGTGTTGCGCAGCGCCGGGTGACGGTTTCCAAAGGCCTCGGGCCATTGGCGGGGTGAGTCCGAGAGGGGAAGCGCCCCTCTCGGTTCCACGGTGCAGGATCAGCTCCTGCCGACATGCCTCACGCGGCGCGCGGGCAGCGCAGCCTGTGCCCGTCGCTGAGCGTCGTCAGCGCCGGCATGGCGGCGCGGCACTCCGCGACGGCGATCGGGCAGCGCGGGTTGAAGGCGCAGCCGGGCGGCGGCGAAGCCGGATTGGGCGGTTCGCCCGGCGCGGCGGGCGGGGGGCCGCTCGCCTCCAGCCGCGGCACCGAGGCGAGCAGCGCCCGCGTATAGGGATGGCGCGGCGCGCCGAGCACCTCGGCCGCGCTGCCTTCCTCAACAATGCGGCCGAGATACATCACCGCCACGCGCTCGCAGACCTGGCGCACCACGGCGAGGTTGTGGCTGATGAACAGATAGGCGAGGCCACGCCGCGCCCGCAGCGCCTCCAGCACATCGAGGATCTGTGCCTGCACCGATACGTCAAGCGCGGAGGTCGGTTCGTCCAGTACCAGCAGATCCGGTTCCAGCGCCAGCGCGCGGGCGATGCAGACGCGCTGCTTCTGGCCACCGGACAGCTCATGCGGGAAGCGGTGCAGGAAGGCGGAGGGCAGCCCGACCTCGGCGAGCAGGTCCGCGATGCGATCGCGCAACGCGCGGCCGGAGGCGACGCCATGGATGCGCAGCGGTTCTGCGACCGCGTCCTCGGCGGTCAGGCGCGGGTCGAGCGCGGCCGAGGGATTCTGGTGAATGAGCTGCATGCGTCGGCGCAGCGGCCGTAGCGCCGCTTCGTCCAGCGCGGTGATGTCCCGGCCGTCGAAATGGATGGTGCCGGCGCTGGGCGGGATCAGCCGCAGCAGCAGGCGCGCGAGGGTGGACTTGCCGCAGCCGCTTTCCCCCACGATGCCGAGCGCGGCGCCGCGATCGAGGGTGAGGTCGAGCTCCGCCACGGCGCGCACCTGCGACGTCTCACGGAACAGGCGGCGGCGGCCTTCGAAGCTGCGTGAAAGGCCCTCGGCGCGAAGGAGCGGTCCCGTCATGGCGCGGCGTGGTGGCAGGCGACGGCGTGACCGGGGAGGATCTCGCGCGGCAGCGGCTTTTCGCTGCGGCAACGCTCCGTCGCGATGGGACAGCGCGGATGGAAGCGGCATCCCGGCGGCGGGGTGATCAGGCCCGGAATGCTACCAGGGATCCCTTGCGGGCGATGCTCGGGATGATCGAGGTCCGGCACGGCGGCAAGCAGGCCACGCGCATAGGGGTGCAGCGGGTTGGTGAGCAGGGCCTGGGTCGGGGCTTCCTCGACCACCGTGCCGGCATACATCACCGCGACGCGGGCGCAGGATGCCGCGACCACGCCGAGGTCGTGGCTGATGAGCATCAGCGCCAGACCACGCTCGGCGACCAGCCGCGCGATCAGCGCCAGTACCTGCGCCTGCACCGTGACGTCGAGCGCGGTGGTCGGTTCATCGGCCACCAGCAGGGCGGGATCGCCGGCAAGCGCCATGGCGATCAGCACACGTTGCCGCATGCCGCCCGAGAGCATATGCGGATGGCTGTCGAGCAGCCGTGCCGGCTCCGGCAGCCCAACGGCGGCAAGCAGTTCAGCCGCCAGGGCGCGGGCCTTGCTGCGCGGCCGCTTGCTTTGGCCGGCGGCGGCATCCTGGCCGCGGATCGCGTCCTCCATCTGCGTGCCGATGGTGAGCAGCGGGTTCAGGTAGGAGGCCGGGTCCTGGAAGATCATCGCGATGGCGCGGCCGCGCAGGCGCCGCATGCCGCGTTCCGGCAGGCGCAATATATCGTCGCCGCGGAAGCGGATCGCACCGCTGACCACGCGCGCCGGCGGCGCCGGGTTCAGCCCCAGCAGGCTGCGCGCGAGGACCGACTTGCCGCAGCCCGTCTCGCCGACGATGCCGAGCGTCGCCCCGGCCTCCAGCCGCAGGTCGATGCCGTCCAGCACCTGCGCCGTGCCATCGAAGCTGTCGAAGGCGAGGCGGTAGTCGCTGATCTCAAGCAGCGCCGTCACCCGCGGTTGCTCCGCGGATCGAGGATGTCGCGCAGCCCGTCGCCGAGCAGGTTGAAGCCGAGAACGGCGAGATAGATGAAGGCGCCGGGGGCGACCGCGTACCACCACCATTCCGGCAGGTAGCCCCGCGCGATGGAGATCATCGCCCCCCATTCCGGCGTCGGCGGCTTGGCGCCGAGGCCGATGAAGCCGAGCGAGGCGACGGCGAGGATCGCCTGGCCGATGTCCATGCTCATCTTCACGATCAGCGGGGAGAGGCTGTTGGGCAGGACATGTCGCCACAGGATGCGCGAACGCTGCGCGCCGGCGACGCGCGCGGCCTCGATGAAGGGTTCCTCGCGGATCGACAGTGCCTTTGATTCCGCGAGCCGCACATAGCCCGGCCACCAGACCAGGATCAGCGCGATCATCGCATTCACGATGCCCGGGCCGAGCGCCGCGACCAGAGCAATCGCCAGCACCAGGCCGGGCACCGACAGGAACAGGTCGGTGAAGCGCATGATGACCTCCCGCAGCCGCCCGCCGGCGAGCCCCGCCAGGATGCCGAGCGGCACGCCGATCAGCGCCGCGGCGGCGGTGATGCCGATGCCCACCAGCAGGGAGATGCGCGCGCCGATGATCACGCGGGTGAGGATGTCGTTGCCGACCTCATCCGTGCCGAACCAGTGCTGCCAGGATGGCGGCTGCAGCTTGTTCGCGAGGTTGATGCCCCCCTGCACATCGTCCGGATAGGGCACGATCCAGGGGCCGAGCAGCGCAAGCAGCACGATCGCCGCGACCAGCACCAGGCCGAGCACGGAAGAGAAGGATCGGGTGAACAGCCAGACCGCAAGCCGCAGGCGACGGCGAGGCGGGGCTGCGACGGCCTGTTCGGCGACGGCGGACATCAGGCGCGCCTCAGTCGCGGGTCGAGCACGCCATAGAGCAGATCGACGATCAGGTTCGCGATCATGAAGTTCAGCCCGACGATCAGCGTTACGCCCATCACCGGCTTGAAATCACCGGCGATGGCGGAGGAGACGGCGTAGAGCCCAATGCCCGGCCAGTCGAAGACCGTTTCCACCAGCACCGTGCTCGACATCATCCAGCCCCAGCGCAACCCGATGATGGCGAGCGTCGGCAGCATGGCGTTCTTCAGCGCGTGCACCATGACGATGCGCCAGGGGGTGACACCATGGGCGCGCGCGGCGACGACATAGTCCATGCGCAGGGCCTCGACCATCTCGGCGCGGTTCACCCGCAGGATGGAGGCGAGGCAGGGCAGCGACAGCACGATGGCCGGCAGGACGATGTAGGACGCCGCCTCGCCGAGCAGCGCCCAATTGCCGCGTAGCGCGCTGTCCACCAGCAGCAGCCCGGTGATCGGGTCGGGCGGCTCGGTGAAGACCGACAGCCGCCCGCTGGTCGGCAGCAGGCCGAGCCAGGTGGCGAAGCCCAGTTGCAGCAGCAGCCCGAACCAGAAGGGCGGCAGTGCAATGCCGGAGACAGCGAAGATCCGCGTCGCGTGATCGATCGGCCCGTCCTTGCGCAGGGCGGAGAGCACACCGAGAGGCACACCCAGCAGCACGCCGAGCGTCATCGCGACGATGACGAGTTCCAGCGTCGCCGGGAAATAGCGCGCGAGATCTGTCCCCACCGACCGGCCTGTCGCCACCGACCGGCCGAAATTGCCGTGCAGCAGGTCGGTGACGTAGCGCAGGAACTGCTCGGGCAGCGGCTTGTCGAGGCCGTAGTCGCGCCGCGCCTGTTCGATCTGCGAGCGGCCGGCATCGGGGCCCGCCGCCAGCGCCGCGGGGTCCGACGGCGCGACATTGGCGATGACGAAGGTCAGGCAGACCAGCCCGAACAGCATCAGCCCCGCAAGGAGGATGCGCCGAAGGAGATAGCCCGCCACGCCGCCGTCAGCCCGCGATCCACAGCGGGTAGGGATCGACCTCACCGGTGAAGCGCACCGGGGAGAAGACGAAGCCGCGCACGTAGTCGCGCCGGCCCCACAGCCCGTTGGCGATCATGCCGAAGACCTCGGGCTGGTCGTCGACGATGCGGCGCTGGATCTCGGCATACATGGCCATGCGCTTGGCGTTGTCGGTCTCGCCCCGCGCCTCGTCGATCATGCGCCACACCTCGGGATTCTCGTAGTGGCTCATGCCGTAGTAGAGGCCCCAGGAGGCGCGGTGATACTGGTAGGCCACCGTGTCCGGATCGGTGCCGACCGGCGTGACATAGACCGAGATCATGTTCGGGCAGGTCTCGGGCTTCGATCCGCGGGCGACCATGGTGGTCCAGGGCTGGCCGACGATGTTCACCTTGATGTCGAGCGCACGCAGGCTGTCCAGCAGCGCCAGGCCGATCCGGCGCGGGCTCTCGAGGCCCTGGACGTGCACGTATTCCAGCTCGATCCCGCCATTGGGATATTGCGAGCGCTTCAGGTAGTCGCGCGCCTTATCGAGATCCTTGCGCGGGATGCCGGGCACGTCGATGTGGCCGGCCATGGACTGCGGGAAGGGGCTGGTCTGCAGCTTCGCCTGGCCGTTGTGGATGGTCAGCAGCGCATCGTAGTCGAAGGCATAGGCGATCGCCTTGCGCAGATTCACATCCGCCGTTGGGCCCTGCTGGCAGTTGAACTTGATGCCGAAGGTGTTGGAGCCGGCATGGCTCTCGACCGCCACGCCCGGCACCCGCGCGAGCTGTTCGAGGTCGTCCGGCGTCAGGTTGGTGATCATGTCCGCCTCGCGCCGCTGCAACGCGGCCTTGCGCGGCGCGGCCTCGCGGATGATGCGGTAGATGACGCCCGACAGGCGCTCCCCATCCGCCATCGGCCAGCCCTTCCAGTAGTCGGCCGCGGCGTCGAGATGGACCAGCGCATTGCCGTCGAAGCGGCGCAGCTTGAAGGGGCCGGACCCGGCGACGTTCTCGGTCAGCCATTTGCGGCCGAGGTCGCTGCCCTCCTGGTTCGCCATCACCTGCTTCGGGTTCACGACGTACCACCAGGGCACATAGGAGATGAAAGGCGCGAAGGGCCGGTCGAGCGTGAAGCGCACGGTGCGCGCATCGACCGCGACGATGTTCTCCGGCTTCAGGAAGTCCCTGAACATCCAGGCAATGCCGGCATTCAGCTTCAGCCCGCGGTCGAAGGAGAAGCGCACGGCCTCGGCGTCCACAGGATCGCCATTGTGGAACTTCGCGTTGCCGACTAGGTGGAAGGTGTAGGTCAGACCGTCGGGCGAGACCTCATAGCGTTCGGCCAGCCAGGGGATGATGCGCGGCGGGTCGCCATCGTATTTCAGCAGCGCGTCATACACGCTCTGCTGGATCATGCGGGTGGACCAGTCGTAGCGCACATGCGGGTCGAGCACCGGCACCGCCTGGTTGCCCGAGAAGACCAGCACCTTGCGGTTGCCGTCGCGCTCGAAGGCCCAGGAGATGCCGGGCATGCCGGCGGTCAGCAGCGCCGCGCCGGCCATCAGCCCGCGGCGGGAAACGTCGTTCGTCATCTCAGGCACCCCCGGTCGTTGCAGCCATGTCCCTGTCCGCGCCTGTCTTCTCCGCCCGGCGCCGCGCGGTGGCAACAGGATCGATGCGCCCATCCAGGCCAAGCACGACACCATAGTCGCGCTCGGCACCTTCGGGGGTGATGTAATCGTCCTCGAGATCGGCCTGCACCGCCTCGATCGGCCGGTCCCAGGCATCGCCGAAGCCGGACCCACCGGCGATGTGCCCAGCGATCTCGGTGTTCGGGTCGAACAGCGTGACCATCTCGCCATTGCCGACATCGCGCGGCGCGGCATCGTCCGGCCCCTTCACGAAGCCGGCGCCGGAAGCGCCTGGCAAGCCGCCGAAGAAGCCCTGCGGATGCAGGCCCACACCTTCGGGGAACAGCGCGACGCTGATCGGATCGGTGGAGGTGGTCAGGCGCCGCGCGCGCATGCGCTGGCCGAGCCCGCCACGCTGCCGCCCCGGCCCGCCGCTGTCGGCGACCAGGCCCTTCTCCAGCACCAGCACCGGCATGCGGCTTTCCACGAGCTCGACCGGCGTGTTCGCCGCGCTGGTCGGGAACAGCAGCCCGGACTTGCCGTCGGTCTTCGCCGAAGCGCCCTGCCCGCCGCCCATGAAGAAATGGTCGGAGGCGACGCGTCCCTGGTTGTTGCGCCCGTAGAAGGAGAAGGATTTCGGCAGGCCGGTGAAGGCCTGCACCTGCTCGGGGATCGCGGCCGACATGGCGCGATACAGGTTCGGCCCGATGAACCAGGACAGCCGCGTGCGATGCGCGACCGAGGCGGGCGGCAGGCAGTTCAGCGCCGACCCCTCCGGCGCCGAGACGGTGATCGGCGCATAGCACCCCGCATTGCCGCGGACATTCGGCGTCAGCATGCATTTCAGCGGGTAGGAGGAATGCGCCGCCGTCACGTTCATCGTGCAGTTGAGCCCGCCGCGCGGCAGGGTCGGCGGCGCCTCGACATGCTCGACATGGATGGTGTCGCCATGTTTGTGGACGCGCAGCTTATAATGCAGCGTCTGGCCGAGCGGGCGGTTCTCGATCTCGCTCTCATAGACGCCGTCGGGCACGGCGCGGATGGCGGCGCGCGTCGCGGCCTCGCTGCGGCCCTGCACCACGGCGGCGAGGGCGGCGAGGTCCTGCAGCCCGTATTCCTCCATGAAGGCGACCAGCCGCTGCGCGCCGAGCGCATTGGCGGTGACCATGGATTCCACGTCGCCCAGCACCTGGTCGCTGTTGCGGATATTGGCGCGCAACATCCGGTACAGGGTGCGGTCCGGCACGCCCGCGTCGTACAGCTTCATGGGCGGGATCTGCACGCCCTCGTCATAGATCTCACGCGCCGCGAGCGGGTCCTTCACGCCGCCGATGTCGCTGACATGGCCGACCGTGCCCATCAGCGCGACGACGCGGCCTTCATGGAAGACGGGCGTCACCAGGGCGATGTCGAACAGATGCCCGGCGCAGAGCCAGGGATCGTTGGTGACCAGCACATCGCCCGGCTGCAGCGTGTCCGCCGGGAATTCGGCCAGCAGAGCCTTCACGCAGCGGGTCAGCGTCAAATTGAACAGCGGCATGGCGCGCGGCGAATGCGCCAGCGGATTGCCCTGCGGGTCGAGGATCTCATTCGCGAAGTCCTGCGCCTCGGCGATGATGAGGGAATAGGCGGTGCGGCAGACTGTCTGCCACATCTCCTCGACCACCGAGATCAGGCGCGACCACATGATCTCGAGGCCGATCGGGTCGGCCTCGATGCGTGCCTTGGCCTCTTCGAGCGGCATGCCAGGGGTGACCAGCGCCTCCGCCTTGCCGGCCTCGGCCACGGCGATGCGCAGGTTCATCGCGGCATCGACGGTCAGCCGATCGCCCGGGCCGATGATGGTCGTGGCCTCGCGTTCCTCGATGATCGCCGGGCCGGCGATGGTGTCGCCGGACTTCAGGCGATATCGGTCATGCACTGCCGAGTCGTACCAGACGCCGTCGAACCAGGTGCGGCGATGGCCTTTCAGCGAGGCGCCTTCGCTCGCGCTGCCGGCCACGGCCCCGGAGACGCTGATCTCGGGCTCCGGCCCCAGCACCCGCACGCGGAGCGACAGCAGCTCGATCTCCGCGCCTTCGATGACGCGGGTGTAGAGGCGCTGATAGGTCTCGATGAAGGCGGCGCGGATATCGGCGAGGCGCCCGGCATCTAGCGCGCCGTCGGGCAGCGGCACGGTGATCTGGTGCAACTGGCCGACCAGGCGCATCTCGGCCGAGCGTTCGACGCGCATGGTGTCGTCCGCGGTGCCGGCGCTGCGCAGGCGTCCACGGGCTTCGGTCTCCAGCGTAACCAACGCGGCGTTCACCGCCGGCCAGTCCGCGCCCGCGCCGAGCGGTGCGATCAGGCTGCGCGACTGCTCGAAGGCAAGCGGCGCGGCGAGGAAGCCGAGCGCAGAGGCCGCGCCCGAGGCCGGCGGCACCAGCACTTCCCCAATGCCCAGAATGCGCGCGACGCGCGCCGCATGGCACGGCCCCGCGCCGCCGAAGGCGACCATCGCATAGGCCCGCGGATCGCGGCCCTTCTCGACCAGATGCACGCGGGCCGCGCCCGCCATGGCCTCGCAGACCACGGCGTGGACACCCCAGGCGGCCTCGATCGCCGAGAGACCCAGCTTCTCGCCCAGCCGCGCCATGGCGGATTCCGCGGCGGGCAGATCGAGCGACATGGCGCCGCCGAGGAAGAAGCCGGGATCGTAGTAGCCGAGCAGCAGGTTGGCGTCGGTGACCGTCGCCTCCACCCCGCCGCGGCCGTAGCAGGCCGGGCCCGGATCGGCGCCCGCCGAGTGTGGCCCGACCTTGATCAGGCCGGTCTCGTCGACGCGCGCGATAGACCCGCCGCCGGCGCCGATCTCGATCATGTCCACCACCGGCGAGCGGATCGGCAGACCGGAACCGCGCTTGAAGCGGTGCACGCGCGCCGCTTCCATCATCGGCGCGACTTCGGCGCGGCCATGCTCGATCAGGCAGGCCTTGGCGGTGGTGCCGCCCATGTCGAAGGCGAGCGCATCCGGCAGTCCCGCCGTGCGCGCGAACAGCACCGTCGCCAGCGCGCCGCCGGCCGGGCCGGATTCCAGCAGGCGGATCGGGAAGGCGCGCGCCACCTCAGGCGCGCAGAGCCCGCCATCCGACTGCATCAGCCGCAGCGTGCCGGTAAAGCCGAGCGCATCGAGCTCCGTCAGCAGCCGACCAAGATAACGGTCCATCAGCGGCTGCACGAAGGCGTTGGCGCAGGTCGTGACGCTGCGCTCGTATTCGCGGATCTCGGGCGCAACCTCGCTCGACAGGCTGACGGACAGCGTCGGGAAGGCGGTGCGCAGCACCGCGGCGGCGGCCTTCTCGTGCGCCGGGTTCGCATAGGCGTGCAGGAAGCACACGGCGATGGCGGTGCAGCCCTCGGCCACCAGCTTCGCACCCGCCGCGCGCACCGCCCCTGTGTCCAGCGGTGTGACCACCGTTCCGTCATGGGTCAGGCGCTCGGCGATCTCGATGCGCCGGCGGCGCGGCACGATCGGGTCGGGGAACTTCAGGAACAGGTCGTAGATGTCGTAGCGCTGCTCGATGCCCAGTTCGAGCACATCGCGAAAACCCTGCGTCGTCAGCAGGCCCGTCGTCGCGCCGCGCCGCTCGATCAGCGCATTCGTGACCAGCGTCGTTCCGTGCAGCACCTCCGACAGGTCGGCGATCGCGATGCCCGCCTGTCCGGTGATGGCGCGGATACCGGTCAGCGCGCCTTCCGCCGGATCGGTCGGCGTCGTCAGGCACTTGTACAGCGTGATGCCGCCTGTCGCGGCATCGAGCAGGACGAAATCCGTGAAGGTACCGCCGATGTCGAAGCCGAGGCGGTAGCGGCCGGAAAGAGACGTCACCGGAACCTCGCTGCCATCATGTCGCAGGGAAGGCTATCGGCGTGTTTGCAATGCAGCAAGGCCGGCGCGGACGCCTGCGAAGGAGGCAGGTCATGCCCGCGCCGTGAGCTTTTGTCAGGCCGCCGGCGGCATGCTGCGCGCCATGGCCGGTAGCGTCACGATGCGCGCATACCAGGCTTCGAGCTTTGGATGCCCCGGACGCCACGGCTCGTGCGGATAGCGGAAGTCGAGGTAGCCGAGCGCACAGGCCACGGCGATTTCGCCGATGGTCGTGAGATCGCCGAGGCTTTCCTCCTCCAGCACCGCCAGCGCGCGCGTGACCTTGGCCTGCTGGGTCGCGATGTAGTCCTTGCGGCCATCATCCTGCGGCAGCGCGATCTCGCGCCGGCGTGGCTGCGTCGCATCCAGGATCCCGTCGCCCAGGGCGGCGAGCGTCAGCGCCTTCCAGCGCGCCGGCCCTTCGGCCGGAATCAGCCGCGGTGCATCGCCGACGCTGTCCAGATATTCGGCAATGACGGGGCTGTCATACAGCACCTGGCCGTCATCGGTGATCAGCGTCGGGATTTTCGAGAGCGGATTCTGCGCGGCGAGCTCGGGCGCGCTGGTCGGCACCTTCCACAGCTCGATCCTGCTGTCGATGCCACGCAGGATGGCGACCATCCAGCACTTCCGCACATAGGGGCTGGCAGGGGAATAGGCGAGCTTCATAAGGCAGTGTCCTCCGTGACGCGGCGCGACTGTCCACCGCCCATGGCCATCCGTCCAGCGGGGGCCTAGCATGCTGCGACGCACAATGAGGGGCCGAGGGTGATCGCAGGAACGAACGCCATGCCGGGTCGGGGCTGAGACCTCGACGTGCCCACCATGCCCTGGCCGCTGCTCGCGGCGGCGTGCCTGGCGATGTTCGCCGCGTCCTCCTCCGGCACGACGCGCGCGCCTTTCCTGATCGCCATGGCGCAGGATCTGTCCACCAGCCTGCCCGTGGTGGCGAATCTGATGGCGGCAACCGCGATAGCCTGGGGCATATCCTCGGGCTTCGCCGGCGCGGCGGCCGACCGTTACGGCCGCCGCCCCTTTCTGGTGGGCGGGCCGGTCGGCCTCGGTATCGGGCTGGTCGGGCTGTCGCTGTCGCAGGACATCGTCAGCCTCGCGCTGTGGTCCACCGCCATCGGTGCCTGCGCGGGTGCCTATACGGGTGTGCTGATGACCGAGGTGTCCTCTCGCACCCATGACCGCCAGCGCGGACGGGCGCTCGGCTGGGTGATGGCGGGGCAGTCGCTCGCACTGCTGGTCGGCGTGCCGCTCGCGGCCTGGATCGGCAGCTTCGTCGGCTGGCGTGGGGTGAACCAGGTCTCGGCCGGGGTCGCGCTGCTGACCGCCTTCGCGCTGTTCGTCACCACGCTGCGGCCGCCCGAGGGCAGCGCGAGTGCGCGGCGCAGCTCGCCCGGGATGCGCGGGGTCATGACCGGCCCCGTGCTGCGGCTGCTGGCGATGGGCGTCGGGGAGCGCGTCGGCTTCGGCCTCTCCGTGGTCTATTTCGCGACCTTCCTGCAGACGACCTATGGGCTGACGCCGGCGGGCGTCGCCTTGCCGCTGGGCGTCGTCGCCATCGGCAACATCCTCGGCACGGTGCTGGGCGGACAGGCGGCCGACCGCCTGCCGGATCGGCGGCGCACCTTTGCGATGGCCATGCTGGCATCGGGTGCCGCGGCACTGACGCTCTATTGGTGGACGCCGGGGCTGGCCGTGACGGTGGCGCTAGGCTGCGCCTTCTCGGCCTTCAGCGCCATGTGCCGGCCGAGCCTGATGGCGGCCCTCGCCAACGTGCCCGAGGCGGTGCGCGGCACGGTGCTCGGCCTGAACGTGACGGCGGCCTGCCTCGGCTGGATCGGGGCAGCCTCGCTCGGCGGCTGGATCATGGCGGAATTCGGCTTCTCCGCTTTCGGTCCTTTCATCATGGCGGTCGCGGTGATCGCGGCCGGGCTGGCGCTGGCGGGGCGGCGGTAGCGGTTACTCAAGGGTCTGACGCCACCGCGCCGTATTCCGGAGCTCCGGCCAGCCATAGGTCATCGGCACCATGGCCGTCCCGGCCCAGACCGGGTGCTGGTCAGCGTAATGCGGGCTGCCCGGGTGGCCCGAGGCACCGTGGAACACGGCCCAGCGGCTGTTCTCCCAGGCGCCGACATCGAAGGCATAGCGTGCGAGCGCGCCATACGCCGCCACCGGCCCGGCCGAGGCGATGAAGCCATTGGCCAGCACCGTATCCGTGTCGCCGCCGAGCGGCAGTGCGGGCGGATCGAGCAGCGGCGCCCAATCCGGAAACAGCGGCGAGAGCGGATGGTTGAGGCGCGGCCGATGCACCTCGCCCCAGGGCCGGGTGGTGTCCTCGCGCGCCGCGCGCAGCAGGGCTTCCTGCATCGCCTGCGGCCAGTCCCAGCCATCGAGCAGGCTACTATCCCCGTCGCGCAGCAGCGTCGGCAGCGTCCACCAGAGCTGGTTCATCGGCGGCACGCCGGGCGAGACCGCCAGCAGCGGATCGCCCGCCAGGACGCCGAGCCCGCTGCGTTCGGCGAGCAGCGCCGTCAGCGCGCGGCGGAAGACGACATAGGCGGTCGGCGCGCTGGCGCCCGCTTCCATGCGCCCGTCCCAGGCGATCAGCCGTGCGCGCAGCGCCGCCGCGCCGGCGTCGGCCGGTTCGTCCAGTGCGGCGAGCTTGTCGCGGACGAGCAGCGCGTTCAGGGAGAGCGTGTCCGCATGGACGCTCGCGGCGCCTTCGACGCTGCGCGCCTCGGCGGCGGCCTTCAGCCGCGTGAGGACGCGCCGGGCGCGATAGGGCGGATGGCAATCGGTGCAGAGATAGTCGGGGCCATCATCCGCGGCGACGCGGTTGTTCGCGGTGACGATCAGCCCACCGGGCGGATCCATCACGCGCGGCATCTCCTCATGCGGGATCCAGCCGGTCCATTCATGGGCGCCGGTCCAGCCCGGCACGGGCAGCCAGCCATTGCTGCGCGGCCGGCGCGGCAGGCGCGCACGCACCAGATGGCCGATATGGCCGCCGATGTCGCCCGCCACCAGGTTGTGGTCGATCAGACCCCAGCCCCGCGTTGCTTCATACAGCGCGGCGACGCCATCGGCGCCCAGCATGCGCGGCAGGCAGTCGAAGGACAGGTCGGTCTCAGCGAACTGCACGGACCGCAGCGCGATGGCGGTGCCGGAGGCGGGATCGCCGGCAATGATCGGGCCGTGATGCGTTTCCACGACCTCCACGCTGCGCGGTTCGGCCCCGCGGATGGACACGGTCTCGCTGCGCCGCGTGACCGGCTGCCACCCGTCACGGAAGGCGGTGTGCTGCGCGCCCTCGTCGAAACGCTCGACAAAAAGGTCGTGGATATCGACGAAGGCATGGGTCACGCACCAGGCGACACGGCCATTATGCGCGAAGTGCGGGAAGCCCGGCACGCCGGGGACCGTGAGGCCGATCACGTCGAAATCCGCGCAGGCCAGATGACCCTGCGCATACATGTTCGGGATTTCGAAGACGCGATGCGGGTCGCCGGCGACGACCGGGCGGCCGGTCGCGCTCTGCGCCGGCGCGACTGCCCAGTTGTTGCTGCCGCCGCCGGTCGCGTCCACATCCTCGCTGCCGAGCAGCGCGGCGATGGCGGGCTGCAGTTCCGCGAGAGTCGCGGTCCAGCGATCCGCCTCGACCTCGGGCGGGATCAGCAGCAGGTCCTGTCCGCCATCGTCGTAGCGCAGCTTCACCGCGTTCCCGGCGCCGACCACCGGCAGCGCGGCAGCACGCCACAGCTTGAACCAGACCGATCCCATCAGCAGGCCGAGCCGCCGCATCACCGCGATGCAGTGCCAGCCTTCCCAAGGTTCCGGCGTGGCGCCGAGCAATTGGTATTCGATCGCCAGCGGCGCGCCGGAGTCGAGAAAGGCGTTCACCCCGGCAGCATAGGCATCGACCATGGCGCGGCCTTCCGCGCCGAGCGCAGCGTAGTCCCGCCGGCTCGCCGCCTCGACGCCGAGGCGCCGGGCGAGGATGTCGCCCTCGGCCGCGGCGGTGCCGAGCCATTCCGCCGCGCGGCCCAGCGCCCGGCGACGGTTCAGTTCCATCTGGAACAGCCGGTCCTGCGCATGGACGAAGCCCTGGGCGCGGAAGGCATCGACCTGCCCGCCTTCCGCGCGGATATGCGGGACGCCCCAGCAATCCCGCAGCACCTCGACCGGCGCCGAAAGCCCCGGCAGGCGCAGCCGCCCATCGAGCTGGGGCAGGGCGGCGCGGAGCGTCTCGGAAGCGGGTGAAGGCGGCATGGGCGACGTTTCCCTCGACGTGTCGCGGGCAGTGTCGCGCGCCATTGCATGGACGTCGATATATCAAATACGATCAAGCGTGATGAATGCCGAACGCCCCCGCCGTGCCGTCCGGCCTGCCCCCAGAGAAGAGGCGGGCGGGCTCGACTTCCTGACCCCCATCGGGCGCGAGAACCTGACCGGACGCGTCTATGGCGAACTGCGCCAGGTGTTGCTGGAAGGGCGGATGCAGCCGGGCCAGAGGCTCAAGATCCGCGACCTGGCACAGGCCCTCGGCGTGTCCGAGACGCCGGTGCGCGAGGCGGTGATGCAGCTCGTGCGCGAACGCGCCCTGCGCATGGAGGAGGCCAAGGCGATCACCGTCGCCGGCCTGACCCTGGCGCAGTACCTGGAACTGCGCGAGGTGCGTCTGGCCCTGGAAGGGCTTGCCGCCGGAGCCGCGGCGCGGCGCATCACGGACGCCACGATCCGCACCATGGAACGCGCCCATGCCGAGCTGATCCGCGCGGAGGATGCCGGCGAGGCCACGCCGGCGGTCCTGGCGAACTGGCGCTTCCATCACAGCCTGTATCGTGCCGCGGCGATGCCGGAGCTGCTGGCCGTCATCGAAGGCATCTGGCTGCGCAACGGGCCGATGCTGAACTACCTCTATCCGCATGCGCGGCCGACCTATCCGGGGCGGCACCGGCATCTCGACATTCTCGATGGGCTGCGCGCGCGCGACCCCCACGCGACCCGCGCCGCGCTGATGGCCGACATGATCGAGGGCGGGGAGGGGCTGGTTCGCCATCTCGCCGCACTGGAAAAGGCCGCGGCGACGCGATCCTGACATACCCGCACCGAACCCGCCGCTGGAGCCATCCATGGACGACCTTTCCCCTGCCGCGCAGCGCAACCACCATGACGCGGCCCTGCGCGACCGCGCGAAACGGGTCATTCCCGGCGGCCTGTGGGGCCATCTGAACGCCGCCAATTTGCCGGCGGGCTATCCGCAGTATTTCGCGCGCGCCGAGGGTTGCCGCCTGTGGGATGTCGACGGGCGCGAATTCGTGGACTTCATGTGCTCCTGGGGTCCGGTCGTGCTCGGCCACCACAATCCCGCCGTCGAGGAAGCGGTGCAGCGCCAGGCCGCGCAGGGTGACTGCATGAACGGCCCCGGACCGGTGCTGGTGGAACTCGCCGAGACGCTTGTCGACACCGTACCGCATGCCGATTGGTGCCTCTTCTCGAAGAACGGCACCGATGCGACGACCACCTGCGTAACGTTGGCGCGTGCGGGAACGGGGCGGCGCAAGGTGCTGGTGGCGCGCGGGTCCTATCACGGCGCGGTGCCCTGGTGCTCGCCGTCCATCGCCGGGGTGACGGCGGAGGACCGCGCCCACCTCATCACCTACGACTACAACGACACCGCTTCGGTGGAGGCAGCGGCGGAGCAAGCGAAGGGCGACCTCGCCGCCATCATTGTCACGGCCTTCCGCCATGACATGGCGCGCGCGCTGGAACTGCCCGACCCCGCCTTCGCGCAGGCGCTGCGCGCGATCTGCGACCGGGAGGGCGCGGCGCTGATCCTCGACGACGTGCGAGCGGGGTTCCGCCTGCATCTCGGCGGCTCGTGGGAGATCCTGGGCGTGCGGCCGGACCTTGCCGCCTACAGCAAGGCGATCGCGAACGGCCATGCGCTGTCCGCCGTGACCGGCGTGGAGCGCTTCCGCGAAGCCGCGACGAAGGTCTTCACCACCGGCTCGTTCTGGTGCGCCGCGGCGCCGATGGCCGCCGCGGTCGCGACGCTCAGCGAGTTGAAGCGTATCGACGGGCCGGCGCATATGCGGGCAATGGGCGAGCGGCTACGCGCGGGCTTTGACGCCCTGGCCGCGAGGCACGGCGTCGCGATCCGGCAGAGCGGCCCGGCGCAGATGCCGCTGATGCTGTTCGAGGGCGACGAGGAGTTCCGGTTCGGCAACGCCTTCTGTTCGGCAGCGTTGGAGGCAGGCGCCTACTTCCACCCGCGGCACAACATGTTTCTCTCCTGCGCACATGGCGAGGCCGATATCGACCGCGCCCTGCAGGCAGCGGATGCGGGATTTGCGGCGGTGGCGCGGCTCGGCTGATCGGGAGGGGCTTTGCCCCTCTGTCCGGACCGGAGACATCGTTGGCAGGTGTTGGGGGACATGCCTGACGGTTTCGATGGCAGGGCGGCGGGCACGACTGCAGCGCCGATATGCCAAGGAAACCGTATGCAGGGTGCGAACTTTGTCGCCGCAGAAATCCCCGCCCTGCCCAACACCCGGTGACGGGTTCCAGAGGCCTGGGGCCTTCGGGGGCTTGGCGGCACTGCCGCCAAGGTTCGGAGAGGGGCAGCCCCCTCTCCGATCGCCAGCGCCTCTCAGCGCATCGGCGGCGCGTACATCAGCCCGCCATTGAACCACAGCGCGTTCACGCCGCGCTGCAGCCCGATCGGCGAGTTCGGGCCGAGGTGCCGATCATAGATCTCGCCATAGTTCCCCACCGCCTTGATGGCGTTGTAGGCCCAGCGGCGATCGAGGGCCATGGCCGGCCCATGGTCACCCGTCACGCCCAGCAAACGGCGGATCTCCGGGTTCGGGCTTTCCAGCATCTGGTCGACATTGGCCTGGGTGATGCCCAGTTCCTCGGCAAGGATCAGCGCGTAGATGGTCCAGCGCATGATGTCGAACCACTGCGGGTCGCCCTTGCGCACGGCCGGGGTCAGCGGCTCCTTGGAGATGATGTCGGGCAGGATGATGTGCTCGCCCGCCGGCAGGGTCGTGCGGAAGCCGGCAAGCTGGCTGGCATCGAGCGTATAGGCGTCGCAGCGGCCGGAGACATAGGCCTTGCGGGTGTCCTCGTTGCTCTCGAAGACCAGGGGCTGGATCTGGACGTTCCGGGCGCGCGCCCAGTCGGCGAGGTTCAGCTCATTGGTCGAACCCGCGGTGACGCAGATGGTCGCGCCCGCAAGCTCCGTCGCGCGCGACACGCCGAGCGAACGGCGCACGATGAAGCTCTGGCCGTCATAGAAGACGGTCGGGCCGAATTGCAGGCCGGCATTCACCTCGCGCGAATGGGTCCAGGTGAAGGTGCGGGCGACGACGTCGACCTGGCCCGATTGCAGCGCCGGGATGCGCGCCTGGCTGGTCAGGACGTGCCAGCGCACATGGGTCGGGTCGCCCAGCACGGCGGCGGCGATGGCGCGGCAGATATCGGGGTCGAGCCCCTGCTGCTCACCCCGGCTGTCCGGCACGCCGAAGCCGGGCGAGCCCTGGTTGGCGCTGCAGTCGAGCATGCCCTTGGCACGCACGGCGGCGAGCGTCGGCCCAGGCGTGATGTTCTGGGCGAAGGCGGCGTCGGTGGCGACGGCGCCGGTCAGCGCAAAGGCCAAGGCCGCGCCGAGATTGCGAAGGGACATGTGATCTTCCTGGTCCAGTGACTCGGATCAGGACGCCATCCTGGGGATGGGCGCCCGGCGGGGCGCATGGTCACCCGTCGGACCGGCCAGG
Source organism: Roseomonas alba (assembly GCF_019430885.1). Classification (GTDB taxonomy): domain Bacteria; phylum Pseudomonadota; class Alphaproteobacteria; order Acetobacterales; family Acetobacteraceae; genus Neoroseomonas; species Neoroseomonas alba. Next base: position 506,097 of record NZ_JAHYBZ010000003.1, read on the forward strand.
ACAAGGCGCGGGCGCCAGACCGCCGCGTCCTGTCCAGGACCTGTCATCAACAGCGCAGGCGACGCGGCCCCCTGGATTGGTGACGGGCCGCACGGGAAACCAGGACTTCCGCCGGGGGACGGCCGGTGTCGCGGGTGGGGCTGACAGGGCGGCCGCGCGACAAACCAGGACCCTGATACCGAGTCAGCCGAAAGGCTGGCCGATATCAGACCGATCCGCCGGTCCGGAATCCGCCGCCGGAATCGCTGCTGCCGCCGGTCGAGAATCCCCCGCCGGACTTGCCGCCGCCGCTCCAGCCGCCATCGGACCAGCCGCCCTTGCTGCCCCCAACACCGCCGGACGGCTTGCCCCCGCCCCAATAGGGCGAGTTGTCGTCCTGCCACCAGCCGCCCGAGGACGGGTCCCGGTCGGTCGCCCAGGGCCCCGGGGCCGGTCGCTCCCAGGGACCGGGCATCGGCTTGCCCCAGGGGCCGGGATGGGCGGTGCCGGGCATGCGGTCCGGCATGCGGTGGCGTTCCATGCGGTCCCAGAAGCCATCGCGCGACAAGGCGCCGCGCAGCAATTCGCCAACCAGCGCACCGATCAGGGCGCCGCTCGTGAAGCCCCATTCGCTGCGTTCCACGCCGCGGCTGCGCATGTCGTGCCGCAGGGTCTGAAGCTCCGCGAGGTGCCGTCGGGCACCCTCGGCCTGGGCCTGGGCATCGGCCAGGGCACGCTCCAGCCGCCCGCGCTCCGCCGCTGCGACTTCGAGCCGGGCGACGATCGCGTCGTCGTCGCGGGTGGGGGTGCGGGACGCCTCCTCGCGCAGCGTGCGCAGGGACCGCGTGCCGAGCGCGGCCTCCAGCGCCCGGATTGCCTGCTGGGACGCCGGATCGTCGCCGGCGGCGAGCGCGCTGCGCTTCGCCTCGGCGGCGGTCAGGGCGGCGCGGGCCGCCTCGGCCGCGTCCTCTGCTTTCTCCAATGCGTCGTGATCGAGGCCGGCCGCGCCCCGCGACAAGCCGGCCAGGACGCGGCGGCGCTCCACCATGGCCTTCACCGCGGCATCGGCCACGGCGCGCATGCGGGCGGCATGCGCCGTCATGTTGCCCGGCAGTTCGGAGAGCAGCGCATAGGACCGGCGGGCGGGTTCGAACTCGATCAGCTTCGCGACCCAGCCATCGATCATGCGCACCAGGGGAAAGGCCCGGTAGCGGCCGGTGCCCCAGCCACGGTCCCACAAATAGGCAAAGAGCGGGTCGGCGCGGTAGGGCCGGCCCTTCTCCTCGAAGTCGCGCGCCGCGAAGCCGGATTTCTGCTCGGCATGCTGGGCGACGCGCTCGGCCTCCTCCGCCGTGGCCGAGAGGCGCTGGAACTCGGCATCCTGTGCGGTGCGTTCGTCGGCGGCCTTCAGCGCGGCGGCCTCGGCCTCCTGCGCCGCGCGCTGGCGGGCCGCTTCGGCATCCCGCTGCGCCTCGGCGGCAACCAGCGCATCGCGGGCGTCGAGCACCTCGCGCTGCGCCGCATCAAGGGCCGCCGCACGCTGCGCAAGGCTGTCGCGAAGCTGGGCGCCGGCAGCGTCCAGCGCCTCGACCGCGGTGCGGCCATCGGCCATGTCCTGCAGGCGCAGGCGGGCGAGGGCACGCAGCGCCTCGGCCTCCTCGCTGCGCAGCCCCTCGCGCTGGGCCGCCAGGCGATCCGCCTCGGTCTGCGCGGCCGAGGCCTCTCGCTGCGCGATGGCGAGGCGCTCATCGACCTCCTGCAACACGGCGACGCCGTTCACCATGACAGGATCGCCCCCCCATTGGTCTGCACGGTCCACTGCGTCGCGAGGCTGCCTGCCACCTTCTGCCCGATGACCGGCTGCTCGATGATGCCATTGGCGAGCTTGTCGCGCCGGACGCGCTCAAACTCAGCCTCCGGCACATGCTGGGCCCAGCGGGAGACGCGGCGTGTCTCGCCATTCTCCTCCGAGGTGATCGGCACCTCGACCGGCTTTCCGTCGCGGTCCACCGCCTCGACGATCAGGTAGTAGTTGCGCGCGCGCGGGTTGGACGCCGGCACGCGCCAGATGGCGGAAGGCTCACCAGGGCGATTGACGATGCGCACGCTGTAGGCGGCGGCGAGCCGCGCCGCGAGATCCGCCAACGCATCGCGCCGCGCGCGCGCATCGGAGGCACGGCCGGCGCGGGCCGCGGCCTCGCCTTCCGCCAGCAGCCGGGCAGCATCAGCACGCACGGCCGTGTCCTGCGTGCCGGCCGTCACGCGGTCGAATTCGGCCTTCAGGCTGCGCGGCAGATCGGTCTGCAATTCGTACTGGATCGCCGCCGCTTCGCGCGCCCGCGGCAGCGCGACGGTGACGTACCAGGCGCCCCAGCCGATGACGACGACGCCGAGTCCCGCCAGGGCGAACTTCCCCCACCGCCCGCGCGTCGCCCAGGCGGTGGCGAGGCTGCGCCGCCAGCCCTCGCCCTTCGGGGTATAGGCGAAGCGCCGTTCCTCCAGGGCCAAGATGCCCTGGTCCAGCACCGCGTCGGATACCTCGATGCCCTGGGAGTGGTAGATCTCGCGCAGCCGCTCGCGCAGGCGCGCCTGGCGTTCCGTGCCGGAAAGCTCGCGTTCGACGAGGCGATCGGCGTGGCGGATGGTGTCCACCACGTCCATCGCCAGCATCGTCTCATCGAGCGCCGGGGCGCCCGTCACGGCTTCAGGCATTCGCGGCGGCGACCGCGCTGGCGCGCTGGGTCAGCTTCGCCATGCGCTGCTTCGCCTCCTCGACCGAACGGCGGATCTCCTCGCTGTTCTGAGTCGCGGCGGTGCGCATCTCGTCGATGATCTCGAGCGAGCGTTCCTGGTAGTTCACCACGGAATCGACCAGCTTCTTCACCGCATCGGCCTGGATGGTCGGGCCGTAGCCCGCCTTCAGCGCGGCTTCCTGCACCTTGCCGCCGATCTCGGCGAGGACTTCCAGCGACTGGTTCACGCCGGCCTTCATGCCTTCCAGGGTGCGGGTCGATTCATGCAGCCCGTGCATGCCGGTGAAGGAGGCGGTCAGCGCCGTCAGCACCGCCTCATTGGTCGAGAAGAAGGAGACCGATTGCTGGTAGACGCGCTCCTTGGCGGTCGTGGTCTGCACCAGCCGCGCCATGATGACCTCGGAGGTGTTGTAGGAGACGGTCAGGTTGTCGGCGAGGTCCTTGGCGATCTGGTACTTGCCGTCCTCGGCCTGGAGCACGCGCAGCGCCTCGTCGCGCGCCAGTTCCAGCTTGGCGCGCTCGGCGGGTTCCAGCGCCGCGGCGGCCTCGGCGGCCTTCACCGCCTCGTCCGTCTTGGCCTTCGCCGCGTTGAGCCGTCCCTCGGCCGTCTTGAGCACTTCGAGCGCCAGCACCTCGGCCTGCTTCAGCGCGCCGCGGAAGTCGCGATAGGCCTCGAGGATCGAATGCTCGCGGTCAATGTTCTCCTTGGTGTCCTTGGACACTTCCAGATAGGTGTCGCGGATCTTGTCGAAGCGCGTCGCGATGTCGCCGCGCGTCGCCTTCTGCCAGATGTTGGACAGGCGCTCCATGGTGGAGATCTTGCCGTCTTCCATCTGCGCGACCATGCCCTTCGCGTCGTCGCGGATGGAATTGAAGGCGTTGGTGATGGTCTGGTAGCGCTCGCCGACCTCCATCGCCTTGATCTGCTCGCGCACCACCTCGTTGAAAGTCGTCGCTTGGTTCAGCACCCGAGCGATCAGGGTCACGCGGTCGGTGTCGACCTCCATAATCTTGGACAGCAGGCCGGTGATCGGCGATTCCTCGGCCGAAGCCTGCGGCAGCGGCAGGCCGAGGTCGCGCAGCGCGCCCATGGCCTTGTCGAGGTAGCGCATGGGCTGCACGGTGACGGCGGTGTCGCTCATCCTGTCCGGTCTCCTGGCGGGCGTTGCGCCGCAGTCATAGCGCGCCAGGCCAGCCGGAGTCAGCGGGTCATGTCACAGCGTCGGAGTGTGACAGTAACAGGGCCGGCCCCGCCGCCACGCGGCCGGCCCCCGACCGTCAGGGTGTCGCCGGCACGACATCCTGGGCGCGGGTACGCTCATCGACCCGCGGCGTGTGCTGGAAGGCGCGCCGCATGGCCCACACATTGCGCTGCAGATGCGTCGGCATGACTGCGACATCGTTGATGGCGATGCGCGTCGCCTCCTGCAGCAGGGCCTCCCGTTGGCCATCGTCAAGGGTGCGCATGCCGCGCGCCAGCGTCTCGTCGAATTGCGGGTTGGAATAACGGCCGCGATTCACAGAGCCGGTGCCGAGCTGACGGTCATAGGTCGCGATCACCGAGCGCAGGCCGGAGGATGGCTCACCGCTCGAACTGCCCCAGGACACCAGGAAGGCCGAGAATTCCTGCCGCGAAGCACGCGTGACGAAGGAGGAGAAGGGCGCCAGCTCGACCTGCGTGCGGACGCCGATGCGCGTCCACATCTGCCCCACCGCCTGGGCAATCCGGCCGTCATTCGGATAACGGTCGTTCGGTCCATGCAGGGTCAGGCGGAAGCCATTGGGATATCCCGCCTCGGCCAGCAGGCGCCTCGCCTGCTCCTGATCGGCACGCGGCGGCTGCAGATCGGGCACGTAGCCGTAAGCGCCTTCAGGCATGAGCTGCGTGGTCGGTGTCGCCACGCCCTCCATCACGCGCGAGACGATGGCCGCGCGGTCGATCGCCACGTTCAGCGCGCGGCGGACGCGGATGTCCTTCAGCGGGTTCCGCGGCAGCGGCCGTCCGTCATTGTCGGTGATGAAGGGCGAAGGGCCGTCGCGCATGTGGTCCATGGCGAAATAGATGAAGCGCAGGCTGTCGATCTCGCTCATCCGGATATCGGCGTTGTGGCGCAGACGTTCGATATCAGTGGTCGGCACCTGGTCGATGATGTCGACATCGCCGGCCAGCAGAGCCGCCGTACGCGCCGCGTTGTTGGTGAGCATGCGGTAGTCCACGCTCTGCCAGGCGGGCATATCGCCCCAGAAGGTATTGTTGCGCTCCAGTTCGATGCGATCGCCCGGGCGGTGCGAGACCATGCGGAACGGCCCGGTGCCGATGGCGACGCGCCCGGTATTGAAATCCTCGGTGGAGGCACCCTGGTGCGTCTCCCGGTCAAGGATCGGGATCTGGGCGAGGTTGACTGGCAGCAGCGGGAAGGGCCCGCCGGTGTTCATGCGCAGTATGTAGGGATCGACCACCTCCACCGACTGCACACCCTGGCTGTAGGTGCGGAAGGAGCCGGGGCTGTTCACCACCTGCGGAATGCGTTCGAAGGTGAAGGCGACATCATCGGCGGTGAAGGGGGAGCCATTGTGGAAGGTCACGCCGCGGCGCAGCTTGATCTCCCAAACGCCTTCGCCCACGGGGCGCCAGGATTCCGCGAGCCGCGCGACCAGCCGCGCCTTGTCGTCCGTCTCGATGAGGTTGTCGAAGACCATCGAGGCGAAGGCATTGTTCGGCGAGATGTTGTGATAGTGCGGATCGATCGAGGTGATCTGCGCGCCAACGCCCATGCGCAATGTCTGCGCCGAGGCACCGGCCGCGACCAGCGCGAGGGCGGCCGTCGTTCCGGCCAGTATTTTCTTCATCTCCCGTCCTCCCTGTTGGTGTTCTGGCTCAGGCGAGCAGATAGGCAGCACCTGACCTTTCGCAGATGCCACGGATCAGGGTGTCAAGGCTCGCCGGAACGGGAATGCCTTCGCGCAGGCGACGCTGGCGTTCCGCTTCCTCGGGGTCGCCCGCGACGAGCACCGGCTTCGCGGGGTCCGCCGCGGGAGTGGCGTGCATGATGTCGATGACGTCGTCGAGGTCGCTCTCGAATTCCCCCGGCGGACGGAAGGCGGCCGGATCGATGGCCATGAAGAAATGGCCGATGTCGTCGGGGTCGCCCGGCTTCTGCGTGCGGTTGCGGATCGGCGAGAAGGAGGACCCGACCAGCGTGCCACCCAGGATATGCACCATCATCGCGAGGCCATAGCCCTTGGCACTCGCCATCTCCGGCGTGCCGCCGAGCGGCGACAGCCCGCCTTCCGGCTTGTTGAACACGATGTCGAAGCCCTGCTTCGGGTCCGTCACCGGCTGGCCCCTGGCGTCCAGCACCCAACCCGATGGGAGCGGACGGTCGTTCAGGTCATAGACCTTCACCTTGCCGGCCGCGGTGGTCGTCGTCGCCATGTCCAGCACGAAGGGCTGGTTGCGCTTCGCCGGCGCGGCAAAGGCGAGCGGATTGGTGCCGAGCACCGGCGCCGCACCACGCGTCGGCACCATGGTCACGCCACGCGTCGCGCTGGTCACCATGCCGATCGCCCCGCGTCGCGCGGCGATGCGCGCATAGACGCCCGCCGCGCCGAAATGGTGGGAATTGCGCACGCCGACGACGCCGACGCCCGCTTCCTTTGCCTTGTCCACCGCGAGGTTCATGCCGAAGGCCGCGACCGGATGGCCAAGCCCCGCCCCGCCATCGACTAGCGCGGTGCAGGCCGTCTGCCTTTCGATGCGCGGGCGCGCCTGGAGCTTCAGCGACCCGTCGCGGTAGCGCTTCTCATAGGTCATCAGCATCGAGATGCCGTGGCTGTCCACGCCGAGCAGGTCGGTCTCGATCATCGCCTCGACGGTGGTGGCGAGCAGATCGGGCGCCATGCCCCAGCTTTGCAGGATGGCCTCGATCTGCGCGCGCACGCGCTCATGCGGAACATTCACGGTGTCAGGCGCCTTCGCGGATGAAGGGGTTGGTCAGATGGCCGATGCCGGTGATCTCGATATCCACCACATCGCCGTGCTTGAGGTCGGGGGAGACGCCATCCGTGCCCATCCAGATCACGTCACCCGGATACAGCGTGATGTTGCGCGTCATGGTCGCGATGAATGTCGCCACGCCGAACAGCATGTGGTTGGTGGCGAAGCGCGTGGTGATCTCGCCGTTCAAGCGCACGATGGTCTCCGCGGCGTCGAGGTCGAAATCGGTCTCGATCCAGGGGCCCATCGGCTTGAAGGTGTCGGTATTCTTGGCGCGCCAGAAGGTGCGGTCCGCCTTCTGCCACGTGCGTTCGCTGACATCATTGCCGATGGTCCAGCCGAGCAGGCAGGAGAGCGCATTCTCCTCGGTAAGGTGCTTCGCCGTCTTCCCCACCACGGCGACGATCTCGCCCTCGTAATGCACCTTCTCCGTCGCATCGGCGGGGATGACGACGGTCTCGCCATGGGCGATCAGCGCATTGGCGGCGCGGTATCCCATGTCGGGCTTGGCCGGGATGTTGGGCGTCTCGCCGCGCCGCGCCGCCCCTTCCTTCACGTGTTCGACGTAGTTCAGGCCCGCCGCGTAGAAGGTGGGCGGGATGACGGGCACCTCGATCCTCACGGCCGACAGATCGTGCCGGCGCGATGTGGATTCGTAGCCGCGGAAGGGATCGCCCGCGACTTCGGCGATGCGATCCCCTTCCAGGATGCCATAGGCGGTGCGGCCCTCGGCCGTGAAGCGGATCCAGCGCATCAGGCGGCGAGCGCCTGGCGAATGAAGTCCGCCTGGAACACCTTGTCCGCCATCACCTGGCAGCGCTTCATCAGCCGGTGCTCGTTCGGGCCGTAATCCGGGATGGCATTGTGCAGCGTGCCGATATTGTCCCAGATCAGCAGGTCGCCTTCGCTCCAGACATGCGTGTAGAGGAAGCGCGGCTGGAGCTGGTGGGCGAAGAGTTCCTCAAGCACCCGGTCGCTCTCGGCCTCGTCCAGCTCATTGATGCGGATCGCGTAGCCGGGGTTGCAGTAGAGCACCTTCCGCCCGGTGATCGGATGCGTCAGGAACACCGGATGCACCGAAGGCGGCCGCTTCGCGCGTTCTTCCGGCGTCAGCGGCTTGCGGTTGGCGGTGCCGCGCTTGACCATCATGTCCCAGAACTTGTTGAAGTCATGCGTCGCGGTGGCGTTCTCCAGACGCTTCTTCAGCGACGGGTCGAGCGCGTCATAGGCGGCGTGCATGTTCGCGAATTCGGTGGAGCCCAGCACGCGGCCGTCGCGCCGCGGCACCTTGTGCGCGTTCAGGACATTCACGAAGCCCATCGTGTCGCGATAGGACATGTCGGTGTGCCAGTCCTGACCCGCATCGGCGAGGCCGATCGGCTTCCCGTCCACCATGATGTTCGACAGGATGCCGACCTCGGGGACATCCGGATCCTGGAACTTGCCGGACAGCGAGGTCTGGATCGACCCGAAGCGCAGCGAGAAGTCGCGCAGCGCCGCCGGCTCGAGCAACTGGTTCGGGAAGCACAGCACGCCGTGCTCACCCAGCGCGCGCAGGATCGTCGCGAAATCCGCCGCGGTCATGGGACGCGAGAGATCGATGCCGGTGACCGTCGCACCGAGCGTAGCGCCGTTTGGTCGGATGGTGGGCATGCTGGCCGTTCCTTCTCCTGCCTGCGCGGGAAGGACGGCGCGCCGCACCGAGTGCCGGCACGTGGCGCACCGGCAGGCAGCGGACGAATTCCTTCCCTCCGGGCCTTTCAGGCTCCGGTGCGAGGAGGCTAGCCCTGAACGCGCCCTGCGCCAAATCCGGCCTTGGGATTGGCGCGGCACGCCGGCCGGTCCAGGCTGCGCCAACACAGGCCACGATACGGAGACGCGCCATGCCAGACCCGGTGATCGCCATCCTCTCCCAGGGCGCCATGGGCGCCGGCGTCGCGGCGCGGCTCGTCGCCCATGGCGTCACGGTGCTGACCTGCGTGGAAGGCCGCAGCGCCGCCAGCGCGCAGCGCGCCGCCGCCGCCGGCATGCGGGCGGTGCCGGAAGCGGCGCTCGCCGAAGCCGAGGCCTTCCTTTCCATCCTCCCGCCGGCGGAGGCGCTGGCGACGGCGGAACGCCTGGCGCCGCGCTTCGCCACGGCGGCGAAGCCGCCGCTCTATGTCGATTGCAACGCGATCAGCCCGGCGACGATGCAGCGGCTGGCAAGCTTGGTGCAAAGCCACGGCCTGCGCGTCGCCGACGCCGGGATCATCGGCGGGCCACCGCGGGAGGGTTATGCCGGCCCGGTCATCCACGTCTCGGGCGAGGAGGCGCCCGGCCTGATCGCGCTGCTCGCGGGGCGTGGCCTCGATCTGCGGCTGGTCGAAGGGCCGATAGGCGCGGCCTCGGCGCTGAAGATGTCCTATGCCGGCATCACCAAGGGGCTGGTCGCGATCGGCTCGGCCATGATGCTCGCGGCAAGCCGCGCCGGGGCGGCCGAGGCGCTGCATGCTGAACTCGCCCGCAGCCAGCCCGCGCTCGCCGCCTGGTTCGCGCGCATGGTGCCGACCATGTTCGACAAGGCCTATCGCTGGTCCGGCGAGATGGAGGAGATCGCCGACTTCACCAGCGCCGACGATGCGGCGCCGGCGATCTACCAGGGCGCTGCGGCGCTGTATAAACGCCTCGCCGATCCGCGCGGCGTGGAGGACGTCGCCGCGCTGCGGGCCTTCCTTGCCTTGACCTAGACCGGGCTCTTCACCCCCAGCCGCGTGGCGGTGGCGAGGATGTTCGACCAGGTCTCCGCCGGCAGCGGTACGCCGTGCGCGGTACGGTCGGCACGGCGCTGCGCCTCCGGCTCGCCGGGCAGCAGCACAGGTTCCGCGGGGTTCGCAGGGCGCGTCGCGCTGATCCATTCGGCATAGCGCAGGCCCATCGCCTCGAACTCCGCCTGGGTGCCGAAATGCCTGGGTGAGAGGAAGATGGACAGCATGCCGTTGGCAATGCGGCTGCGCTCGCTGATCGGGCCCGAGGTTCCGCCTGCCGTCAGGCAGCCCGCCAGCATCTCGCACATGAAGGACAGGCCCGACCCCTTGTGGTCGCCGAAGGCACGGATGGCACCCGCGCCCTTCGACGGATCGCGCGGCCCGACCGCGTCATAGGGGCCATACAGCGTGTGCGGATCGGTCGACAGCCGCCCATCCGGCTCGATGAGCGCGCCTTCCGGCAGCTTCTTGCCGCCGCTGGACGCCACCAGCACCTTGCCTTCCGCGACCAGCGAGGTCGCGAAATCCAGCACCAGCGGTCGTCCCGGCAGCGGCACGCCGATCGACACCGGGTTCGTTGAAAAGCGCCGTTCCACCCCACCGAAGGGTGCGACCAGCACACTGCCCGCGACATTGACGAAGTGGATGGAAATCAACCCCGCCGCGATCGCCTGTTCCGCATAATCCCCGACACGCCCGATGTGCCCCGCATTGCGCAGCGCGGTGATGCAGACGCCGTTCTCCTGCGCGCGCTCGATGCCCAGCGCGACCGCTTGTGGTGCCACTGTCTGCCCGAAGCCCCACTTGCCGTCGAGCACCGCGAAGGAGCCGCCATCGGTGACGACCTCCGCATCCTGGCCCTTCAGTACGTAGCCGGCCTCGAGCCATTCGACGTAGCGCGGCACGCGCACCACCCCATGGCTGTCATGCCCGGCCAGGTTGGCGCCGACGAGATGCGTCGCGATGCGCCCCGCCTCCGCGCCGTCGCAGCCGGAGGCGATGAAGATGTCGCGCACCAGAGCGGTCAGCGCGTCGACAGGGATGTGCAGCATGTCCATGGAGGGCGTTCCCGAAAAAGAAAGCACGGGGGAGAAACACCTCCCCCGAATCCCCCTCCGCTTTTTGGCCGCTGGGGACTGACCGCCGCGGCCGGCGCCAGGTGACCAAAATAAGGAGGGGGTTTGGGGGAGTTCATCTCCCCCAACCTTCAGCTACATCGCCGCAACCTTGCGCGCCTGCGGCGCCAGGAGCCGCATATAGGTCGGCGTCACCAGCATCTCGGTGATGTTCACCCGCGGCGGCATGGTCGCGGCGAACAACGCCATGGCGGCGAGGTCCTCCGGCTGCAGCAGCCGCTCGATGTCTTCCTGCGGCACGGGCTCGGGCCGGTTTTTCAAGATGTCGGTCGCGACCTCGCCGGGGCAGATGCAGCAGGAGCGGATGTTGTGGATGCCGTTCTCCTGGTTGATCGACTGCGACAACGCGACGAAGCCATGCTTCGCCGCCGTGTAGCCGGGACCGGAGAGGAAGGAGATCCCCTTCCCCGCCATGGAGGCGATCTGGATCAGCATCCCGCCGCCGCGCGCGCGCATGCCCGGCAGGACAGCGATCGAGGTCATGAACGGCGCCGTCAGATTGCCATCCACCAGCGACCGGATCGCCTCGGGCGTCAGCTGGTGCATGTAGCGCTTCGGCAGGTTCACCCCGGCATTGTTCACCAGGATGTCGGGGCCGCCGATCGTGGACTCCACCTTGGCGAGCGCGGCGGCGACCTGCTTCTCATCCGTCAGGTCCGCCGGCACGACGACAGCACCCTCGCCGATCATCTTCGCCGTTTCCTCCAGCGGCGCGGTGCGGCGGCCCGTCAGCGCGACCTTCGCGCCTTCCTGCGCGAAGGCAATGGCGATGGCGCGGCCGATGCCGCTGCCCGCCCCGGTCACCCAGGCGGACTTCCCGTCCAGACGCTTCATTCAGAGCACCTTGTCGTTCGTGGGATCGATGAGGTGCATCTGATCCATATGCGCGAGAAGGCGCAAGGGCACCCCGACCTCCGCCGGCGTCGCGGGATCGAGCCGCGCGGTGATCTCCGCGCCGTCCTGGCGGAAATGCGCGAGCGTCTCCATGCCCATCGGCTCGATGACTTCCGGCGTCAGCGACAGAGGCGCGAGGTTGTCCTTGTCCATCGTCTTTTCGTCGGTCAGGTGCTCGGGCCGGATGCCGAACAGCAGCGCCTTGCCGACATGCGGCCGATACCGCGCGCTGCGCGAGTCCGGAACCGGCAGCGACGTGCCGTTCGCCAAGGTGACGTTCAGTGCGCCAGAGGCTTCCTCGAGCCGCGCCGGCATGAAGTTCATCGCGGGGCTGCCGATGAATCCGGCGACGAATTTCGTGGCCGGATGGTGATAGAGCTCCTGCGGCGGGCCGACCTGCTCGATGATGCCCTGATTCATCACCACGACGCGGTCGGCCAGCGTCATGGCCTCCACCTGGTCGTGGGTGACGTAGACGGTGGTCGTGCGCACCGTCTGGTGCACCTTCTTGATCTCGGTGCGCATCTGCACGCGCAGCTTGGCATCGAGGTTCGACAGCGGTTCGTCGAACAGGAACACCTTGGGGTCGCGCACGATGGCGCGGCCCATCGCCACGCGCTGCCGCTGGCCGCCCGACAGCGCCTTGGGCTTGCGTTCCAGCAGCGGCGTGATGTCGAGGATGCGCGCAGCCTCCTTCACCCGCTTGTCGATCTCGGCCTTGGGGAATTTCCGCAGCGTCAGGCCGAAGGCCATGTTGTCGTAGACCGACATGTGCGGATAGAGCGCATAGTTCTGGAACACCATCGCGATGTCGCGGTCGCGCGGCGGGATGTCGTTGACCACTGCGCCGCCGATGGCGATCTCGCCATCGGTGATCTCCTCGAGACCCGCGATCATGCGCAGCGTTGTGGACTTGCCGCAGCCCGACGGGCCGACCAGCACGACGAACTCATGATCGTCGATCTCGAGGTTGATGCCCTTCACGGCCTGGACATCGCCCTCATAGGCCTTGACGATCTTGCGAAGCGAGACTTGCGCCATTGCGATTCCTTTTGTTTGAGCCGGCCTATTCACGCCTCCGCGCCCTGCGGCGCTCCGGCGATCGGACGGCTAGCCTTTCGTCGCACCGGCGGTCAGGCCGGCAATGTAGTAATCCATGAGGAAGGCGTAGATGATGACCGGTGGCAGCGCCGCCATCAGCGCGCCGGCCATGATCTGACCCCAGGCGAAGGTGTCCCCGCGGACGAGCTGCGAGACGACGCCGATGGTGAGCGGCATCTGCTCGGCCGTGGTGACGAAGGCGGTCGGATAGACGAAGGCGGCCCAGGATACGGTGAAGGCGAAGATCGTCGCCGCGATGATGCCGGGCATCGCCACGGGCACGAAGATCTTCAGCAGCATCTGCATCCAGTTCGCTCCGTCGATCAGCGCGGCCTCATCCAGCTCCTTCGGGATCGACGCGAAGTAGCCGATCATGATCCAGGTGCAGAAGGGCACCGTCAGCGTCGGATAGACCAGCACCAGCCCCCATACCGAGTTCAGCAGCCCGAGCCCGCCGACGATCTGGTAAAGCGGGATGAACAGCAGCGTGTCCGGCACCAGGTAGGTGAGGAACACGCCCGTCGCGAGCACCTGGCTGCCCCAAAAGCGCATGCGCGCCAGCGCGAATGCGGCGAGCACCGAGATCACCATCGTCAGCACCACCACACAGGCAGTGACGATGCAGCTGTTGATGAAGAAGCGGATGAAGATCGGGTTGCTCAGGATCGCCGCGTAGTGCTCGAAGGTCGGCGAGCGGATCAGCCAGGGATTCAGCGAATAGTCCGCGATCTCGGCATTCGTCTTGAAGCTGGTGACGAGCATGTAGAAAGGCGGCGCGAGGAAGATGATCGCCGCGATGATCAGCGACACATACGCCGTCCACATCGCCCAGCGCCTCTCCGAGCGCAGGCTGCCCGCCTTGTGGTAGATGCCGGGGATGTCCCGGCCTGCCGCGGTCGCCGACATCACATCTGCTCCTTGTTTCGGCGGGTCACGCCGCGCAGCACGAAGAAGGCGCAGACGGCGAGGATCGGGAACATGAACAGCGAGACCGCCGCGCCGCGCGGGATGTTGCTCGACAGGATGCCGACCTGGAAGGCGTAGGACGCGAAGACATGCGTCAGGTCGCGCGGACCGCCATTGGTCAGCACGCGGACGATGTCGTAATTCGCGAAGGTGACGATCAGGCTGAACAGCACGGTGATGGAGATGATGTTCGCCATCATCGGCAGGGTAACGTAGCGGAGCTTCTGCCACCCGGTCGCCCCGTCGATCGCCGCCGCTTCATAGAGCTGATCGGGCACCGACTTCAGCGCCGCGAGATACATGATCATGAAGAAGGGCGCGCCATACCAGACATTCACGATGATGACCGATGCGCGCGCCCACCAGGGTTCGCCGAGCCACGGCACTGCCGGCACCGCGAAGACGTTCAGCACCCAGTTGATGGCGGAATAGGACGGGTCGAACATCCACCACCAGCCGAGCGTCGACAGCGCCGGCGGGATGACCCAGGGGATCAGCAGCATGCCGCGCCACTTGCGCTGACCCTTGGTCGGGATGTGGTGCAGCATGTGCGCCAGCCAGAAGCCGATCAGCGCCTTCAGCAGCACGGCGCTGATGGCGAAGATGCAGGACTGCCAGACCACCATCCAGAAAGTGTCGGAGCCGAACAGGATCTCGAAATTGCCGAGACCGGTGGGCAGCCAGTCGCCCTCCATAAAGCTCGTCATCCGGCGGTTCAGCGTCGAGAGATAGATGCCGTATCCGGCCGGATAGGCGACGAGCCCGACGATGACCACCAGCAACGGCAAGGTCATGAAGAAGGCGATCGTCGAACGCCGGCGCGCGAAGCGCTGCAGCGAATTCGCCCGCCCGTTTCCGGCCGTGGCCGGGGCGCTCACGGCCATGCTGCCGTCGGCTGCCATGCTGTCCTCCCTGATGTTGCGGCCAGGGCGCCCGATCGCTCGCGCGCCCTGGCCGGGTCCTGCTGACTCAGCCGCCGCGGCGGATGGTGGTCAGTTCACGCTCGACCCAGCCCATGGCCTGGTCGATGCTCTCGCCGCCCTGCACGATGCGCGCGATGAGCTTGGTGTTCAGGCCGTTGTTGTAGGCCTGCACCGCGAATTCGGCGGGTGCGGGGGCGAAGGCGACGGAAGTGCGCTGCTGCTGGTGCGGCTTCACCGGGTAGTTGTAGGCGAAGCCGGTCGGTGGGCCTTCCGTCTCCCAGATCCGGAAGTCGGACATGGAAAGGAAGGGCGGGATGTCGTAGCCGCTCGACGTATTGGTCTGGCGTTCGGCCTGCGGCCGTTCCGACAGGAACTCGATCAGCCCCTTGGCCGCGGGCTTCATCCGGCTGAACGACCAGATGCCCCAGAAGTATGGCAGGTAGCCGACGTAGCGCCCTTCGGGGCCGGCCGGCGCGGGGGCGTACCAGCAATTCTCCGCCACCTGCGGCTGGTCGCGCTTCGCCACCGCCCAGGCGGAGGGCGGGTTGAAGATCAGCGCCGAACGGCCCGAGATCAGCGCCCGGTTGTTGGACGCATCGTCCCACGCCCAGACGTCGTCCGGCAGCGCGCGGGAGATGCGCACCAGCATCTCCACAGCCTGGCGGAGCTTCGGGTTGTTGCGCACGGTCGGGTTGCCGCGCTCATCCATCATGAAGGCGCCATAGGAGGTGAGCAGCCCGCCCACCCAGTCCACCGCGTCCGAGAATTGGCCCATCGGCAGGCCGAAGGGCACGTTCGCTTCCTTGCACTTCTCCGCGGCGGCGGCGAAGGCTTCCCAGGTCCAGCCATCGGCCCCGGGGCCGCGCTCGGGCTTGTTGGGCCACATCGCACGCATGTCGAGCCCGGCATGCTGCTTCATCAGGTCGAAGCGCGTGCAGGCCGGCTTGAGCTGCGTGCCCGACACCGCCGGGACCGCCACCCACTTGCCGCGCACCTTGCCGAGATATTCGGCCGCCGGCGTCACCTCGCCGTATTTCTGCACCAGCCGACCCATCACGTCGTCCATGGGCTCGAGCAGTTCGGCCTTCGCTGCCGGTTCCCAGGTCGGGAAGGACAGGATGTCATGCCCGCTGCGCGACTGCGCCTGGGCGTTGATGGTCAGCAGGTTCTGATTGCCGACCGAGGTGATGAACTCGACCTGGACCTCGACGCGATTGCGCTGGCCCCATTCCTGGCAGAGCTCGCGCATGATGCCGTTGCCCGCCGGCACCCAGTGATCCCAGAAGCCGCATTTCAGCGTGCCGCCGGTTCCCTGGGCATGGACCATGGGCGCGCCGACGGCCGTGCCCACCAGTACTCCGGCCCCGTTGCGCAGCACGGCGCGACGGGACATCCCGTTCTTGGACATTGCTTCCCTCCAAACCTCCCGGACGGACCTCAGATGGGTCCATTTCCGACTCGGGCAGGTTAGGCAGGTGAAACGGCGCAAGGCAACCGCGCAAACCATGGAGGGCGCATTGCCTACAGGACAGGCATTCCGGCGCTTTCGACACTTAAGCACGAAGCCGGGCTTGCCGCCGCGGCACTCTGTCCTACCCTGCGGCAGGAGGATCAGCCCATGTCCGACGCCCTACCGCATTTCGACGACGTCCGCGCCGCCGCGACACGTCTCGCCGGACGTGTGCTGCGGACACCGCTGCTGCGCCATCCGCTGCTCGACGCCGTCACCGGCGCGACGGTCGTGGTGAAGCCGGAACCCCTGCAGCGCACCGGGTCCTTCAAGCTGCGCGGCGCGACCAATGCGGCGCTGCTTCTGTCTTCCGAGGCGCGGCGCGGCGGCATCGTCACCCACTCCTCGGGCAATCACGGCCAGGCCTGCGCCGCGGCCGCGCACATGCTGGGCATGAAGGCCACCATCGCGATGCCGATGGATGCGCCCGCCATCAAGGTCGAGGCAACGCGCCGCTGGGGTGCCGAGATCATCCCCTTCGACCGCCACGGCGTGGATCGCGACGCGCTCGCCGAGACCCTCGCCGCCGAGCGCGGCGCGACGCTGATCCCGCCCTTCGATCATCCGGATGTGATCGCGGGCCAGGGCACGGTGGCGTTGGAACTGGTCGAGGATGCGGCCTCCCTCGGCCTCACCCTCGATGCCTTCGCTGTCTGCACGGGTGGCGGCGGGTTGACGGCTGGTTGCGTCCTGGCACTCGAATCCCTGGCCCCGCGCGCCGAGGTCTATGCGGTGGAACCCGAAGGCTGGGATGACACCTGCCGGTCGCTCCAGGCCGGCCGGCCCATCCCGGTCGAACGGCCGGGCAGCGGACTGTGCGATGCGCTGCTGTCGAAGCAGCCCGGCGCGCTGACCTTCCCGATCAACCATCGCCATCTGGCCGGCGGCGTCGCCGTCAGCGAGGCCGAGGTGTTCCGCGCCATGCGCTTCGCTTTCGAGCATCTGAAGATCGTCGCCGAGCCGGGTGGCGCGGTCGCCCTCGCCGCCGTGCTTGCGGGCAAGGTGACGGCGAAGGGGGGCGTGATCGGTGTCGTCATCAGCGGCGGCAACGCCGACCCGGCAATCTTCGCGCGGGCGCTCGCCGCCTGATGCGGCTGCGACTGCGCGAACGGCCAACGCTGCTGCTGGCGCTGGCCGTGCTGGTCGCGATGGTTGTCGCCGCGCGGGTCCTGACCGACCTGCCGCTGCGCGTGGCCATCCTGCTCGGCTGGTGCGCGGGCGCGGCCACGCATGCGGCATTCCTTCTCCACGCGTTGATCGTCACGTCGCCCCAGACGCTGCGCAGCCGTGCGGAGATCCTGCAGGACAGCCGTTGGACGGTCCTGACCGGCACGCTGGCCGCTGCCCTTGCCGCGCTCTACGGCGTAGTCAGCGAGATTGCCGGGGTCGGTGACCGGGGGCCGCATTCCATCACCCTCGGTATCGGCACGCTGGCGCTGTCCTGGGCCTATCTGCACATCGTCTTCGCGGTGCATTACGCCCATGCCTATTGGCTGGAGGATGGCGGCATCGTCTTTCCCGGCGGCGACCGGCCGGATTGGGCCGAGTTCCTCTACCTCAGCTTCACCGTCGGCATGACCGCCCAGGTCTCGGATGTCACGACCTGCGCCCCCGGGGTCCGGCGCATGGTGCTGGCCCATGGCCTGGTCTCCTTCGTCTTCAACGCGGCCATCCTTGGCCTGGCGGTGAATGTCCTGGCGGGTAGCGCGGCGGGCTGAACGTCTTGCCCTCAGCCCCGTTCGGCGCTTCCCTGGCATATATAACCACACGCTTCAGGAATACGTCCGAATGAACCGTCGGAGCCTTCTCGCCCTTCCCGTGCTGGCCCTGCCCGCCATCGCGCGCGCGCAATCGTTTCCGGACCGCACCATCACCCTGGTCAGCGGCTTCGCCCCGGGCGGGTCAACGGATGTCACGGCTCGGCTCATCGCCGACCGGATGCAGGGTTTCCTCGGCCCCAATGGCCGGGTGGTGGTGGAGAACCGGCCTGGCGCCTCGGGGACTGTCGCCTCCGATTGGCTGCGCCGCCTGCCGCCCGACGGCCATGTGCTGATGCTCTGCGAGGCCTCATCCCACGCGTTGTTCCCCAATGCGATGCAGGGCGGCACGCGGTTCAACCCGATCGACGACTTCACCCATGTCGCCGTCGTCGCGAACGGCCCACTGATCATGGTGGCGAAGCCAGACTTCCCCGCCGCCAACGCCGCCGAGGCCGTGCAGAAGCTGCGCAGCGGGCCGCAGGACGACCTGCCCTATGCCTCGTCTGGCGTCGGTTCCATACCGCATTTCGCAGGCGAGGCGATCGCTGCCTCGCTGGGCCTCGGCGGCAAGTTCCCTCATGTGCCCTACCGCTCCGGCGGCCTGATGGTGGAGAGCATCGCGCGCGGAGAGACGGCCTGGGGCGTCGCCGTGCTCGCCTCCGCCGCCGGCCAGGTGCGCGACAACCGCGTGCGCGGCATGGCCATCACCGGCCGCGAGCGCTTCCCCGCCTTCCCCGACATCCCGACCCTCGCGGAATCCGGCATGCCCGGATTCGACATCGGCAATTGGTTCGCCATCGTGGGCCCGGCGCGCATGCCGGCACCGGTGACCGCGACGCTCAACCGGGCGATCAACAGCGCCCTGGCCGACCCGCAACTGCGCGAGCGCTTCGTCACGGCCGGCATCACCGCCTACGATCAGCCGAACACACCGGCGGATGCGCGGGCGTTCTTCCAGGCCGAACTCGCCAAGTTCAAGGGCGTGGTGGACCAGACCGGGGTGCGGTTGGAGTCGCTGTGATCGGATGTTGCCGTGAAGGGGCGCTGCTCGTCCAAATCACCTTGCGCGGGGTTTTGCCGATGACCCGGCAGTGGAGATCGGAAGGGCTCTGCCCCTCCGAACCACGCCGCCATCGGGGTCCCATTGACGTTGCCATGCAACGTCAATGGGTGCCCCTGGTGCTTGGAGCACCTGGACCGCAATCACTTGGCGCCAGGCACGACGGGCAGTCTGTGCCCGCCAAGCACGCCTGGTGCGCAAGTGCGGGTTTCGGCACCACTCTGCCCGTGGCGCCCGGCACCAGGTCGAGGTTTCCAAAGGCCTTTCGGCCTTTGGTGGGGTGGCTTGGAGGGGCAAAGCCCCTCCAACTCCGCATCGGCGGACACGCAGCATGACCCAGCACGCCGACATCATCATCACCGGCGGCGGTTCCGCCGGCTGCATCCTCGCCGCGCGGCTTTCGGAGGATCCGTCCTGCCGCGTCCTGCTGCTCGAAGCCGGCCCGCCCGATCGCGACATCTGGATCAGCCTGCCGGCGGGTTATGCGAAGCTCTACGGCAGCGGCAAGTATGACTGGCGCTACGAGACCGAGCCTGAGCCCAACCTGAACGACCGCCGCATCCATTGGCCGCGCGGCAAGGTGCTGGGCGGGTCGGGCAGCGTGAATGGCCTGGTCTTCCTGCGCGGATCGCCGCACGACTACGACCGTTGGGCGCAAGCCGGCGCGACCGGCTGGTCGCATGAGGAGGTCGCGCCCGTCTTTCGCCGCATCGAGCACTGGGACGGCCCGCCTGATCCGGCACGCGGCTCCGACGGCGCGATCCATGTGCGGGAACCGCGGCACCTGGCGCCGGCCGCCGCGGCTTTCGTCGAGGCCTGCGTGGCCGCCGGCCTGCCGCGCAACCGCGACTGGAACGACGGCACGGCGATCGACGGCGCGGGACCGGTGCAGCTCAACGTGCATGGCGGGCGACGATCCTCGACCGCGCGGGAATATCTGCGTCCCGCCATGGCGCGCGGCAATCTGCGCGTCGAGACGGGCGTGCTCGCGACCCGCATCGTCATCGAGGACGGCCGCGCCACCGCGATCGAGGCGATGCAGAACGGCCAGCCCGTGACCTTCCGTGCGGCGCGGGAGATCGTCTGTTCGGCCGGCGCTATCGAAACGCCGAAGCTGCTGATGCTGTCCGGCATCGGGGATGGCACGGCGCTGCAGGCGCTCGGCATTCCCGTGGTGCATCACAGCCCAGGCGTGGGGAAGAACCTGCAGGACCATCTGATCGCGAAGCTGATCTTCCGCTCGAAGCCCTGCGGCACGCTGAACGAGATCCTGCTCTCCCCTTTCCGCAAGGCGAAGATGGGGCTCGACTACCTGCTGGCGCGCACCGGGCCGCTCGCCATCGGCGCCGGGGAGGCGAACGCCTTCGCGCGCGTCACGCCGGGGGCCGAGGAAGCGGAGATCCAGTTCCTCTTCGTGAACTTCTCGACCTTCGCCTATGAAGCCGGGCTGCATGACTTCCCGGGCTTCATGTTCAACTACGGTGTCTGCCGCCCCGACAGCCGCGGCGAGGTCTTCCTGAGATCGCCGCACATCGCCGACAAGCCGGGCATCCGCGCCAACTACCTCGATCACCCGAACGACGTGCGGATCATGCTGGGCGGCGCGCGTCTGGCGCGGAAGGTGGCGGCGCAGGCGCCCCTCGCCGCGCTGATCGAGGAGGAACTGCGCCCCGGCCCCGCCGCCATCAGTGACGAGGCGATCCTCGAGAACATCCGCGCCACCGCCGGCACGGTCTTCCACCCCTGCGGCACGGCGAAGATGGGTACGGATGCGATGGCGGTGCTCGATCCACAATTGCGGGTGCGCGGCATCGCGGGGCTGCGCGTGGCGGATGCCTCGGCCTTCCCGCTGATCCCGACGCCGAACATCCAGCCAGCGGTGATGCTGGTCGCCGAACGCGCGGCCGCCTTCATCAAGGCCGGCGCGTGACGCCACGCCCGACGGAGCACACCAAGCCTTTCCCATGAGTCCCGTCGCCACCATCGGCGCCGCCGTCTTCGCGATCGGCGCCGCAACCACGCTGCCCATGCCGCTGTTCACCGCCTATGCCGCCCGCAGCGGCGGCGGGGCGGGTGGGCTCGCGCTGGCCTTCATCGCCTATGCGACGACACTGATCGTCACCGCGCCCCTGCTGGGCGGACTGTCGGACCGCGTCGGCCGGAAGCCTTGCCTGCTCGCGGCGTTGGTCTTCGCCTTCCTGGCGACGACCGCACTGACCATCGCGCCGGGCCTGCCGGCGCTGGCCCTGGCGCGCGTGCTGCAAGGCCTGGCGATCGGCCTCGTCGCCGGCGGCGCCACGGCCTGGGCGGCGGAACTCGCCGGCGGGCCGGAGGCCGGGCGGCTGGCCGGGCGCGTGACGGCCTTCGCCACCGCCGGGTCCTTCGCCGTGGGCGGGATCGCGACGCTCACGGCACTCTGGCTGATGGGCGATGTCGAACCGCCGGTCACGTTCTGGCTGCATCTCGCCGCCATCGCGCTGCTGCTGCCGCTGGTCGCGCGGCTGCCGGATCGCCGGCCGGCCGCGCCGGTCGCCTGGCTGCGCCTGCCGGCCTTCCCACGCGGAACGGTCACGACAAGCTTCGGCATGTTCGCCGCCTGGAGCGTGACGGGCGTCGCGATCAGCTCTGTGCCGGCCGCATTGGCGGCGGCGGGGCATCCGCGGCTCGGGCCGCTCGCCGTCTGCTTCATGATCCTGGTCGGCACCGCTTTCCAGCAGGTCGTGGGCAAGCTGCCGGCGCGGCGAGCCTCGCTGATCGGGCTGCCGGTGCTGGTGGCGGGGGCGGGGCTTGTCACCCTCGGCACGCTGGATGCGGCGCTACTGACGCTGCTCGCAGGCGGGGCGCTGGTGGGCAGCGCGGCCTATGGCTTTCTGTTCGTCGGCGCGCTCGCCGGTGCCTCGGAAGCTGCGGCCGGCGAGGATCGTGCGCGTGCCGCGGCCGGTGTCTTCCTCGTCGCCCATGCCGGGTTCTGCGTGCCGCCTTTGCTGACCGGCCTCGCCATCGACGCCTTCGGCGCAACGGCGGCACTGACGGGATTCTGGTTCGGCATTACGGCGCTCTGCGCATTGCTCGCGGTGCTGCTGTTGCGTCCGCGCGGCTGATCCGCGCAGCATTCCCGACCATGGAACGTGTCGTCGTCTTCGATATCGAAACCGTGCCGGACCTCGCCGCCGGCCGCGCCCTGCTGGGCGAGGACGCGGAGGGCCTGACCGATGCCGCGCTGCGCGCCCGCCTCGGCGCCCGCTATGCGCGGGAGGGCCAGGACCCGGCCACGACCTTCCTGAAGCCGCCGCTGCATGCCATCGCCTGTCTCGCCCTGCTGGTCGCCGAACGCGACGGCGCCGAGGAACCCTGGCGCGTGCGCCGCATGGCGTCCCGCCACACCGGCGAGACACCCGAGGCGGAGATCCTGGCCCTGTTCGAGCGCACCATGGCGCAGCGCCCCGCGCCGATGCTGGCAGGCTTCAACACCTCCGGCTTCGACCTGCCGGTCCTGCGCTACCGTGCCATCGCGACCGGCGTCGCGATGCCCGCGCTGAATGGCGGCAACGGGCGGGACTATGGCTATCGCTATGGGCGGGATCACATCGACCTCGCCGACCGGCTCTCGGGGTTCCGCGCCTCGCCCATGCCGTCCCTGGCCGAGGCCTGTTCCCTGCTTGGCCTGACTGCGAAATCCGGGATGGACGGGTCGGAGGTCGAACCCGCCATGGCTGCCGGCCGCGGCGCCGAAGTCGCCGAATACTGCGAGACCGACGTCGCCGCGACCTGGCTGCTGCTGCTGCGGTTCTGGCAGGCGACGGGCGCGCTGCCGGGTGACGCCGCTCGGCAGTCCTTCAGCGGCTTCGCGACGTATCTCGAGGAGCATCACGCCGAGGCGCACCTCGCGGATCATGCGGAGACGGCGATGCGGCTCGCAGAAGGATAAGGCGAATTGGAGAGGGGCCCCGCCCCTCTCCAAAGCTCACCCCGCCAGGGTGCCGCACACCCTGGACCGCCGGAACCTGGTGGCCAGCATAAGTGTTGCGCTGACACCGTGAAACGCGCTTCGGGCAATAGGCTCACGAAACGACCTGGGCGCAGCGGACCCTTGGGCCTTCACGCGGCTCCTCTTCTGCCCAGCACCAGATGACGGTTTCCAAAGGCCCTGTGGCCTTTGGTGGGGTGAGGTCCGGAGAGGGGCAAAGCCCTTCTCCGGTCGCCGACCGCGCCCAGCGCATATCCGCACGCGCCCGGGCGCAGGGCTTTCCGCCTCGACGCCGGGGCGCGCCTCACGCGATGCTCCGACACATGAAGTCTCAGCTTCGCCCTTGTCTGCCGCTGTTGCTTGGCGCCGCGGTGATGCTCTCCCTTGCCATGGGACTGCGTCAGAGCCTTGGCCTGTTCATGGCGCCGGCGACGCGTGAGCTCGGCATCGCCGTCGCCGAGTTCACTTTCGCCATCGCCATCCAGAACCTTGGCTGGGGGCTGCTGCAGCCCTTCGCCGGCGCGGCCGCGGCGCGCTGGGGCTTCCGCCCGGTGCTGGTCGCGGGGGTGCTGTCCTATCTGGTCGGGCTTGCTGTCATGGCCTCGGCGCAGGGCGGTTTCGCGCTGCTGGTGGGGGCGGGACTGTTCATCGGGGTGGGGCTGGCCTGCACGGGCAGCGGCATGGCGCTCGCGGTGGCGGCCCGGCCGGTGCCGGCGGCGTTGCGGTCGACGGCGCTCGGCATGGTCTCCGCCGCCGGGTCGGTGGGGGCGCTGATCGCCGCGCCGATCGGCCAGGTCCTCGCCGAGGGCTGGGGTTGGCGCGCCGGCGTCTGGGGCTTCCTGCTGCTGGGCCTCGCCATGATCCCGGCGGCCTGGCTGGCGGGACGCGTGGATCGCGTGCCGGTTCCGGCGCTCGCGCCCGGGGAAGCGCCACGGATGAGCGTGGCGCTGCGCCAGGCGCTGTCGCACATGCCCTTCCTGGTCATGACGGGGGCCTATTTCGTCTGCGGGCTGCAACTCGTCTTCCTGACGACACACCTGCCCTCCTACCTCGCGCTGTGTGGGCAGGATCCTATGCTGTCGGCCAAGGCGCTGGGGCTGATCGGCGGTTTCAATGTGCTGGGGTCGCTGTTCTTCGGCTGGGCCGGCGGGCGGTGGAACAAGGGGGCGCTGCTGGGCGGGATCTACCTGGTCCGTTCCATCGTGCTCGGGCTCTATTTCACCTGGGCACCGACCGAGGCCTCGACCCTCGTCTTCGCCGCCATCATGGGCTTCCTCTGGCTCGGCGTGGCGCCGCTGGTCTCGGGGCTGGTGGTCGAATATTTCGGGCTGCGCTTCCAGGCGCTGATCCAGGGGCTCGCCTTCATGTCGCACCAGCTTGGCAGCTTCCTCGGCGCCTTCGGCGGCGGGCTGCTCTTCGACCTGCGGGGCGACTACGTGCTGGCCTGGCAACTCGGCGTCGGCATGGGGCTGGTGGCGGGGACGGTGCAGGTGGCCTATGCCCTGCGCGGCACCGGACCGGCCGCGCCGCGCCCGGCCGCCGCCTGAGAAGGCTTTTCCCGCGCCATGCTATCGCCTATGGGTCACGCATTCCGTGATAACCCGGGAGGAACGCCCCGATGAACCGTCGCGCCCTGATGGGGGCCGCGGCCGCTGCTGCCCCGGCAGCCCTGGCCACGCCCGCCCTCGCCCAGACCCAGATGCCGGAGGTGCGCTGGCGGCTCACCTCCTCCTTCCCGCGCAACCTCGACGTGCTGTTCGGCACCGCCGAGGCCCTGGCGCGCCGCGTCGGTGAGCTGACCGACGGCAAGTTCCGCATCCAGGCCTTCCCGGGCGGCGAGATCGCGCCCCCCCTCGCGGCGCTGGAAGCCGTGCAGCAGGGCTCGGTGGAGTGCGCGCACACCGCCTCCTATTATTATGTCGGCAAGGATCCGACCTTCGCCTTCTTCACCGCCATGCCCTTCGGCATGAAGTCGCGCCAGTTCACCGCCTGGTGGCGCTATGGCGGCGGCAAGGAGCTCGGGGCCGAGCTGTTCTCCGACTACAATGCCGTGGCCTTCACCGCTGGCGACACCGGCGCGCAGATGGGCGGCTGGTTCCGCAACGAGGTGAACAACCTCGCCGCGCTGCAGGGGCTGAAGTTCCGCATCGCCGGCTTCGCGGGACAGGTCTTCCAGCGCATGGGCGCCGCGCCGACCCAGGTGGCGGCGGCGGACATCTATCCCTCGCTGGAGCGCGGCACGCTCGATGCCGTGGAATTCGTCGGCCCGCATGACGACGAGAAGCTCGGCTTCGTCCGCGTCGCCCGCTTCTACTACGCGCCCGGCTTCTGGGAGCCTTCGGCCCGGCTGCACTTCCTGGCCAACAAGGCCGCCTATGATGCGCTGCCGGACCTCTACAAATACGCGATCCAGGTCGCGACGGCCGAGCAGGATGTCGAGATGCTGGCCCGCTACGATGACCTGAACCCCAAGGCGTTGCGCCGCCTGATCGCCGCCGGCGCGCAGCTCAAGTTCTGGCCGCGCGACATCATGCAGGCCGCTTGGCGCGCGGCACATGAGGTCTATGACGAGACCTCGGCCCGCAACCCGCGCTTCAAGAAGGTGTGGGAGTCCTACAAGCCGTATCGCGACGAGCAGTTCCAGTGGTTCCGCGTCGCCGAGAATTCCTACGACAACTTCGCCTTCCCGGCCGCCGCCGCGCGCTGAGGGGCTGTCTGGAAACGCGCCTTACGGCGCGTTTCCATCTCCGGCACCGGGCCGCACTCCCAACCGGTTACCCATCCAGCATGCTGTCGCTGGTGGCCGGTCGGGGTGTGGGCCGGTGCCTGACTTTCCAGACAGACCCCGACCCAGGGCGGCCCGGGCCATTGCCCTGTCGGGGCCGGATGGCGGGAATGTCATCCGCGTTGCCCGATTCACGCCATGAGGGCAACGGCATAAGGTCGGGCCCTTCCCACAAACGGATCATCGGTTCATGGACCTCGCCGCCCTGTTCTCCGCCCTGGCGATGGGCATCCTCGAAGGGCTGACCGAGTTCCTGCCGGTCTCCTCCACCGGCCACCTGATCCTGCTGGGCGAGCTGATCGGCTTCCAGGGCCCGCCGGGCAAGGCGTTCGAGATCTCGATCCAGCTCGGCGCCATCCTGGCCGTGGTGGTGATCTACCGGCAGCTCATCGTCGATCTGGTGCTGGGCATGTGGCGGCCGGGGCGGGAACGCTTCTACGTCATCAACCTGATCCTCGCCTTCCTGCCTGCGGCGATCATCGGCGCGACGCTGCACAAGACGATCACCGAGCTGCTGTTCAATCCCTGGGTGGTCTGCGTCGCGCTGATCGTGGGCGGCATCGCCATCATCCTCATCGAGCGGGAACGTCCGCCGCCGACGATCCATTCGGTGCCGGAGATCGGGCCGCTCGCCGCGGTGCTGGTCGGGCTCGGCCAGGCGCTGGCGATGATCCCGGGCACCTCGCGATCCGGGGCGACCATCATCACCGCGCTGCTGATCGGGGTGGACCGGAAGGTGGCGGCGGAATTCTCCTTCGTGCTCGCCATTCCGACCATGATGGCGGCGACAGTCTTCTCGCTGTTCAAGGCGCGGCACGAGCTCGACTTCTCCGCCTTCGGGCAGATCGGGGTCGGCTTCGTGGCGGCCTTCATCGTCGCCTTCTTCACCGTGCGCGCGGTGCTGGCGGTGATCGGGCGGATCGGCTTCACGCCCTTCGGCTGGTACCGGATCGGGATCGGCCTGGTGATGATGGCGGTGCTGGCGCTGCGGTAGAGGCGGCCGGCCGGCGCCTACCGGGGCGCGGCCGTCCGACTGTCGGTCCGATAGCCGAGCGGGTCGAGCCGGGCCGGCATGGCGAGAACCGGGGATCCGGCCCTGCAATCCCAACCCAACGACGTGTCGTTGAACGCCGTTGGAACGAAGCTGTCCGGCTGTCGGGCGCAGTAGGCCGGAACCTGAGGGCTCGGCGCCAAGCCGTGCAGGTTCCGCCTGCAAAGATAGTCGTTGGCATAATAGGCGCAGAGCATCACGCGCCCTGCCATGCATCGCCAACTGTAAGACTGGGGCGACCCATCGGACCGTCTCTCATCCATCGTGCCACCAGTGTCGTCGTCACCCACGGCGGCGCAATACGGAGCGAGGTTCGCGGGCGTCGCCGACCGTGGTCGCGCAACGGCGGCACGCGCATGCGCAGAGGCCGCGCGGAAGGCCACGGCAGGCCGGGCCGCCATCAGTGCCGGCAGCACGGCAGCACGGCAGCACGGCAGCACGGCAGCACGGCAGCACGGCAGCACGGCAGCCAGGTCGACGCCGTTGCACGCGTTGGACAAGTGGCATTGCGGCCCACACAGTGCCCCGGTGGTCAGCGTGTAGCCGCGCCCTTAATGGGTCCTCGCGGCGTCCGGCAGCCCCATCCCCGCGGCGGCGCGGCCGAGATAGTAATAGCCGATGTCCTGCATGTAGCCGATCCGCGCGACCAGCAGCGCCAGTTCCTCCCAACGGCCCGCGGTATCGAGCGCGCCCGCCGCCCGCCTGTTCTGCACCCAGGAGGCGATGCAGCCGACCGTGCACTCCAGCGCGGTCTGGCCGGCACGGAAGGTCGTGATCATCTGGGCGCGCGCGGTGGGGTCGGAGATGTCGGCCGGCGGGACGCACGCCGAAAGCCCCCAGGCGACAGCCAGCAGAACGACGAGGTACGACACGCGCATCCATCGCGCGATGGCGGCTGCGGCATCGTGGCAGCCAGGGAGGATGCGCGGCATGGTGGCCTCTGCCATGCCGGGGCGGCCATGCGCGGATGCTCGCGCCATCCGGCATGTCCCCGGGGAGCCGGGGCATCCGGCCGCTCCGCGTCCATCCTATCGAGCGGGCGTCGTTTGTTGCAATACCGCAATTGATGGGAGGCAGCGCGGGCTAGGCCGCTCGCAGTACGTCCTCGCCGCCGCTGAGTTCCGTCACGCCCACGACCTGGGACAGGTTGCCGGCGACGAGATGGACCATGCCGGCGGGCATGGCATCGAGGCCGATCTCGACGCGCATCACCTCACCGAGACGCCGCGCCGTAACGCGGTCCGGCACCAGGTCGCGCTTGGCGAGCGGTTGCAGCAGGCGGGACAGCAGCCCGGGAGACGCCTCGGCCAGCAGGACGAAGCGCGCGGAAACGAAATTGTCGTGTTCGGACATGGCGATCAAGGAATCCGGCAGTGGTAGCGCTCGGGCGGGGCAATCCTACGGCCGAAGGCACGCCCGCCCGGGGCGCGGACCTGATCAGGCCGTGCCGGTAATTCGCCCAGTGATGCGCCACTGCGGTGCCATGCCGATTGCTTAGCACCCCACAGCGCAGCGCACCAGACCCGGCAGGCGCGACGGCGGGCCAAGCGACGGCACTGCCGTCCTGCCGCACTGCACGCTTTCCCCCTGGCGTGCGAAGTCCCGACAGGATTTGATGAGCGTCAAGGATTGCGCGGCTTTACCGGACCATTGATACCGCTCAAGCGCATCCGCCCGAGGGAGGAGATCAGGCATGGCTCGCGTCGCACTTGTCACCGGAGGTCAACGCGGCATCGGTGCCGCCATCAGCGAGGCGCTGCAGGCGGCCGGCCGCAAGGTCGTCGCCTCCTACGCCGGCAACGATGCGGCGGCCGAGGCCTTCACCAAGCGCACCGGCATTCCCTGCTACAAGTTCGATGTCGCGGACTACGACTCCTGCACCGATGCGGTGAAGAAGATCGAGGCCGAGGTCGGCCCGATCGAGGTGCTGGTGAACAACGCCGGCATCACCCGCGACGGCACGATGAAGCGCATGAACCGCGAGATGTGGGACGCGGTCATCGATACCAACCTCGGATCCTGCTACAATATGTGCAAGCTGGTCTGGGATGGCATGACGGCGCGCAAGTTCGGCCGCATCGTCAATATCGGGTCCATCAACGGCCAGGCGGGCCAGTACGGCCAAGTGAACTACGCCGCGGCCAAGTCGGGCATCCACGGCTTCACCAAGGCGCTCGCCCAGGAAGGCGCCCGCACGCAGATCACCGTGAACGCGATCGCGCCGGGCTATGTGGACACCGAGATGGTGCGCGCCGTGCCGCCCGACGTGCTCGAGAAGATCATCGCGCGCATCCCGCGCGGCCGGCTCGGCACGGCCTATGACATCGCGCGCGGCGTGGTGTTCCTCACCGCCGACGACGCCGACTTCATCACGGGCTCGACCCTGTCGATCAACGGCGGCCAGCACATGTACTGACAGCGCGTGGAGGAGGGGCAGCCGCCGCTCCTCCGCTGTCATGGCGGGCTGACGCGCGGGCGTCGGCGTGGCAGGCTGCCCCCAACGCAGAAGGGCAGGAACCATCACCATGGGCTACGCCATCATCGCCTGGGACGGGCCGGACCCGGCCCGCCGCGCCGCATCGCGCGACCGGCACCTCGCCGTCATCACCCGCTGGGCGCAGGAGGGCCGGTTGGCTCTCGGCGTGCCGCTCTTCACGCCGGACTGGAAGCCGGCCGGATCGCTTATGGTGCTGGACGTGCCCGACAAGGCCGGGCTCGATGCCTACCTCGCCGAGGAGCCGTTCGTGGTCGAGGGCGTGTGGGACCGCTGGACCGCGCATCCCTTCCGTATTGCGCCGCTGCCCTATCGTCCGCTCCCGCAGCCGGGCGAGCCGATCTCCGCCACCCGCACCCACACGGTCATCGTCGCGCAGGACGGCACGGATGCCGGCGCGGCGGAGCGCCGCGCTGCCGCCCGGCCCGGACATATCGCACGGGTGAACAGCATGGCGGCGGATGGCACGCTCGCCATGGGGGGCGCGATCCTGGACGACGCCGGGACCATGCGCGGGTCGATCGCCGTCACACGTCACGCGACGGATGACGCGGCGCGCGCCTGGATGGCGGAAGACCCCTATGTGACCCATGGCGTGTGGCAGGACATCACGCTGTACGGGACACGCTTCGCGCCGTTGCCATACCGGCCGCTGCCAGGGGCGTCGTAGGGCGGAACGGGAAGCGGCCCCGCCCCTGCCCTGGCCGTTGTATCGATAAGCATCGCGCGACGCCGGGCCGATGCCCCCGGGGCGTGATCTGCTTTAATCCAGCGCGCGCGCGGCCAGATCCTCCCGCCGGCAGACCTCCAGCGCCGCCTCATGCGTCGCTTCCAGCAGGACCGGCGGGGCCATGCCGGCCTGGCGCGCCTCATCCCAACGTTCGGCACAGAGGCACCAGCGATCGCCGGGCCGCAACCCGGCAAAGCCGAATTCCGGCCGTGGCGTCGACAGGTCGTTGCCGGCCGCCTGGCTGAAGGCGAGGAAGGCGGCGGTGACCTCGACGCAGACCACGTGCCGCCCCACATCCGCCGGCCCGGTGTTGCAGCAGCCGTCACGGAAGAATCCCGTCACCGGCGCGACGGAGCAGGGCAACAACGCGCCGCCCAGCACGTTGCGCGCCTGGGGGCGGGGCGGCAGGCGGCGGATCGGGCCGTCGTCCAGCGGCATCAGAAGTCGCTGACGCGGCCCTTGCGCTCCCAGTCGCCGAAGCGGGTGGGCTCGGGGCCGGTGGGGCCGCCGATCTCCTTCGGCATCGGGGGGGCGGGGGGCTTCGGGTCGGCCTTCGCGTCCGGGGTCACGGCGGGCTTCGGATCGGGGTTGGGGGTCGTCTCGGTCATGGCGGGGATGATGTAGGCTGTCCCGGCCTGCGACGCAGCAGTGGAGAGAGGGGCATGAGCGGATATCTGCGCACGGCGGTTCTTCTGGCAGCGCTGACGGCGCTGTTCGGGGGGCTCGGCTTTGCCATCGCGGGGCAGCAGGGCATGATCCTGGCGCTGCTGTTTGCCGGCGGCATGAATCTGTTCGCCTGGTGGAACAGCGATCGGGTGGTGCTGCGCATGCAGAATGCGCAGCCGATCAGCCCGCATGACGCACCGCGCCTGTACGAGATCACGGCGCAGCTCGCCCAGCGCGCGGGGCTGCCCATGCCGGCGCTGTATGTGATCCATGAGGACCAGCCCAACGCCTTCGCCACCGGGCGCAGCCCGTCGAGCGCAGCCGTGGCCGTGAACACCGGCCTGCTGAACCTGATGCCCGAGGAGGAGGTGGCCGGGGTGATCGCGCATGAGCTCGCCCACATCAAGAACCGCGACACGCTGATCATGACGGTGACGGCGACAGTGGCGGGCGCGATCTCCATGCTCGCGAATTTCGGCATGTTCTTCGGCGGCGCCCATCGCGACCGCAACCAGAGCCCGTTCGGCCCGATCGCGATGATCCTGATGCTGATCCTCGCCCCCCTTGCGGCGGCAGTCGTGCAGATGGCGATCAGCCGGTCGCGCGAATACGAAGCCGACCGGGTAGGGGCGGAGATCACCGGCAACCCGCTCGGCCTCGCCTCTGGCCTGCAGCGGCTGGAACACTACGCCCATCAGATCCAGAACTACGGCGCCGAGGCGAACCCCGCCGCGGCGCATATGTTCATCATCAACCCACTCTCCGGGGCGCGGATGGACAACCTGTTCTCGACCCATCCGAGCACCGCGAACCGCGTGGCGGCGCTGCAGGAGCTGGCGGCACGGATGGGTCAGAGCCGAGGCGGCCCGGGCGCAGCGCCACCGGCCGCAGCACCGGGCCCGTGGTCGGGCGGGCGGCGGAATCCCTGGGGATGAGACACCGGCGAAGGGCTGCAACGTGCCGGGGAGCGGCGCGCTGGCGGGACTTCGTTCTTCTGGGCTGAGTGTCCAGCAGCCCCCTTGTCGTTTGGATGCGTTCGCCGTGATCGCGGTCGGAGGGGCGCCGCCCCTCCGGCTCCGCTACGCGGAAGCCAGAACCGCCTACGTCCTCGGTGCACCCCGCCTGAGAGGCGCCTCCCCCTTCACGGATGCTTCCACGGCACCAGCGCCGGCCCTGGCGCCGTCGGGTCCACGCGCAGCATCTCTCCATTCGTCACGCTGCGGCCCGTCAGCGCCATGATGAACCCCCAATGCGAGACCACCAGCGTGTGCTCCCAGCCATCCAGCGCGGCCATTTCCGCGCGAAACAGTCCGGCGCGGCCTTCGACCTGGACGGCGGGCTCCTCCTCGGGCGGCCACCAGACTTCTTCGAGATGGGCGAAATCCACCTCCGGGAAGGTTTCAGCCAGGAAGGTCCGGGGGCTGCCGACGTCGCAGGAGAAGGCATAGCGTTCCCGCACCACCGGGGTGATGGTCAGGGGCAGCCCGAGCCGCTGGGCCGTCGGCAGCGCGGTCTGGATGGCGCGGCGATAGGGGGAGACGAGGATGCGGCGGATGTCCTCCCGGCCCAGCGTCTCGGCCGCCGACCGGGCCTGCTCGTGGCCAAGCGGTGTCAGGACGGGGTCGGCGATGCCAGGATCCCTGCGCGTCTGGGTGAAGAGGAGGTTGAACTCGCTCTGGCCGTGGCGGAGGAGGATCATCCGGCGCTTCCCTGCAACATCACCTTCCGCGTAGCCGGCCGGAAAGCCGCCGGCAACCTGAAGCGGTTCATGTTGCGACGAGACCCCGGCCGCCCTAAGTGAGAAAGATGAGGAGAGTGTCATGACTGGCGGCCTGCCGATTGATCTGATCCTGTTCGCGATGGTTGCGGCCTTCCTGGTGCTGCGCCTGCGCAGCGTGCTGGGCCGCCGCACTGGCTTCGAGCGTCAGCCGGGCGAAGCCACGCCCGGCGCCGCCGTGCCGCCCGCCGCGCGGGAGGCGGAGCTGCCGCCCCCGCCCCAGGCGGGCGCCGCGATGCGCGCCCTGCCTGACCCGCGTTCGCCACTCGGCCAGTCGCTGATGCGCATTCGTGGCGTCGACCCGGCCTTCGAGCCCGGCGCCTTCCTGGGCGGCGCCGAAGGTGCTTTCCGGATGATCGTCCAAGCCTTCGCAGCCGGCGATCGCGACACGCTGCGCAACCTGTTGTCCGAGGAGGCCTTCGCCGGCTTCGACCAGGCGATTTCCGCGCGCGAGACGGCCGGTGCGACCCAGCGGACCGAGCTGCGTGCGATCCACGACATGGCGATCGAGGAAGCCGAGCTGAAAGGCACCATCGCCGACATCACCGTGCGCATCGTGTCGGATCAGGTGAACCTGACGATCGCACAGGACGGGTCGATCGCCGCGGGTGCGGAGGCTGTGACGGAAATCACGGACCTCTGGACGTTCCAGCGCGATCTTCGGTCGTCCGATCCCACCTGGAGACTGGTGGGAACCCGGTCTGCCTAGCCCAGGACCGGGGCGCCCGCGACTTTCCTACAGCCCCCGGAGAGTCGCGGCGCCGGCTGGGCAGAGGTATAAAACGACCATGTCACGGACGGCCCAAAACGGCCGCGCGGCGCCGGCTGCGGCCATCCTGCTGTCGACCCTGCTGCTGGGCGGGCCGGCCAGCGCGCAGGATGGCGCCGCGCCCGCCGCGGCACCCGCCCCTCCCGCCACGGAAGGCGCGCAGCCCCCGTCCCTGCGTCCTGCCGCCTTCAGTGAGTTGCCCGGATGGGGCACTGACCGCCAGGCCGAGGTACTCCCCGCGCTGCTCGCCTCCTGCGGTGCGCTGCGGCCGATGCGCCCGGAAACGCCGCTGGGCGGCCAGGGCGAGGCGGCGCTGCGGGCCGGCACCGCCTTCGCCTGGCACGGCATCTGCGCCGACATGCGGGAACTCGCGCGCGCCCTGCCACGGCCCCCGCGTTTTGCGCCCAACGCGCCGCGCGGCCCGCTCTATCGCCGCCGAATGGCCGCCTGGGAGGCCGAGCGCAACGACATCGTCCGCGCCTATATCGAGGCGCGGTTCGAGGTCTTCGCGATCGGCGCCGGCCTGATGACCGGCTACTATGAACCCATCCTGCGCGGTGCGCCGGCGCAGGATGAGGTCTTCCGCACCCCGCTCCTGGCCCGGCCGCCGGAGCTGGTCGAGCAGCCTGTCGCCGGCAATCCGCTGCGCCGACGCTTCGGGATGATGGTGGAAGGGCGACTAGAACCCTTCTTGCCCCGCTCGGCGATCGACACCGGCGCATTGGCCGGGCGCGGGCTGGAACTCGCCTGGGTGGACGATCCTACTGATGCTTTCTTCCTGCAGATCCAGGGCTCGGGCCGCGTCATGCTGCCGGATGGGCAGATGATGCGGGTCGGCTACGCCGGGCAGAATGGCCAGCCCTATGTGCCCATCGGCCGCGTGCTGATCGAACGCGGGGAACTGACGCGCGACCAGATGTCGATGCAGGCGATCCGCGCCTGGCTGACCGGCGTCGGGCATGACCGCACGAACGAGGTGCTGCGTGCCAACCCGTCCTATGTCTTCTTCCGGGTCGTCGATGGCCTGACGCCGGACCAGGGGCCGATCGGTGCCATGGGGGTGCCGCTGACCCCGGGGCGCAGCGTGGCGGTGGACCGGACCTTCATCCCGCTCGGGACGCCGATGTTCGTCTCCGTGCGGGACCCGATGGCGCGGCGGGGCGTGGAACCCACCGGCCGGCTGGTGGTGGCGCAGGATACCGGCGGCGCCATCCGGGGGCCGGCGCGCACCGACTACTTCTGGGGCTGGGGCCCGGAAGCCGGCGAGCGCGCCGGGCGCATGCGCGACGAAGCCGAGGTCTTCATCCTGCTGCCCCGTGCCGATGAGGTCGCAACGGCCCCGCAGGCGCAGTAGCGGCCGACGTGCATGGACTCTCCTCCCCGGCAGGGCAAGGATGCCGGCCGGAGGAACCGCCTGTGCCTGACCTGCCCGCGACCATTGCCGACGAGTCCGCTCTCGAAGACCTGCTGTCACGCCCTGATCCGGCGCTGGTATCGGATCTGGCCGTGGTGCCGGGCGACATCCTGGTCCTGGGCGCGGCCGGCAAGATGGGCCCGACGCTCTGCCGCCAGGCGAAGCGGGCCGATCCGTCGCGCCGCGTCATCGCCGTGGCACGCTGGTCGGAACCGGGGCTGCGCGCGCGCATGGAATCCTGGGGCATCGAATGCCTCGCCGCCGACCTGATGGACCGCGACGCCCTGGCCGCCCTGCCGGATGCACCGAATGTCGTCTTCATGGCCGCGATGAAGTTCGGCGCGACGGGCAACGAACCGCTGACCTGGGCCATGAATGTGCTGCTGCCGGCGATGGTGGCGGAACGCTACGCAGCGTCCCGCATCGTTTTCTTCTCGACCGGCAACGTGCAGCGGCTGGTGCCCATCCTCTCCGGCGGCGCAACCGAGGACATGCCGCCGGCGCCGATCGGCGACTACGCGGCCTCCTGCCTCGGGCGGGAACGCGTCTTCCAGCATGCCGCAGCGACGCGCGGCACGGCCTGCTTCGGCATCAGGCTGAACTACGCGATCGACCTGCGCTACGGCGTGCTGCACGACGTCGCGACCAAGGTTCTGGACGGCAAGCCGATCCCGATGGCGATGGGCCATGCCAATGTCATCTGGCAGGGCGATGCCAATGCCTGGACGCTGCGCGCCCTGGCGCGTGCCGAACCCACCTGCCCCATCCTGAACGTCACGGGACCGGAGACGGTGTCGATCCGCTGGGCCGCGCAGCATTTCGGCGCCCGCTTCGGCAAGGCGCCGATCCTGGAGGGCACCGAGGCGCCGGACGCCCTGCTGTCCAACGCGGGCCGCGCCTTCGCGACCTTCGGCTATCCCACCGTGTCGCTGATGACGATGCTGGACTGGGTGGCGGATTGGGTGGCCCATGGCAGACGCTCGCTCGGCAAGGCCACCAAATTCGAAGTGCGGGATGGCCGGTTCTGATGGAGGAACATGCGCCACGGCCGCTCTCGGCCCGCGCCGCGGCGACACGGCAGCGCATCCTGGATGCGGCGCTCGCCGAATTCGCCCTGAATGGCCTGGCCGGCGCGCGGGTGGACGAGATCGCGGCGCGGTCCGGCGCCAACAAGCGTATGCTCTACGCGCATTTCGGGTCGAAGGAGGAACTCTGGCTGACCGTCCTGGAACGCGCCTATGCCGCCAAGCGCGCCGAGGAGCGCGAAGTCGACGTCGAGCACCTTGCCCCGCCCGAGGCGATGGCCCGTCTGGTGCGCTTCAACCTGCGCTACACCGCCGCCCATCCCGAATTCGTCGCCCTGCTGAACCAGGAGAACATCCATCGCGCCGCCTATCTGCAGCGCAGCGGCGCGGTGCCGGCACTGTATTCGCCGCTGGTCGACAGCCTGCGCGCGGTGCTCCAGCGCGGCGAGGAGGCCGGGATCTTCCGCCGCGACGTCGATCCGCTGCAACTCTACGTGACCATGCTCGCGCTCGGGCATTTCTGGGTGGCGAACCGGCACACGCTTTCGACCATCTTCGGCCAGGATCTCGGCACCGAGGCGGCGCTCGAAGCGCGCGAACGCCATGCGGTGGAGGTCGTCCTTGGTTATTTGCGCCCCTGATCTGCAACTTGCCCAATACAGTGGCAGACTCGGATCGAGATGCTATCGTTTTGCCTGCGCCAAAACTGAAGGAGTGCGCGCATGGCCCCCAAACTCGCCGCCGAGTTCGTCGGCACCCTGTGGCTCACGCTTGGCGGATGCGGGTCCGCCGTCCTGGCGGCGGCCTTCCCCGAGGTCGGCATCGGACTGCTGGGTGTGTCCTTCGCCTTCGGCCTCACGGTGCTGACCATGGCCTACGCCATCGGCCATGTCTCCGGTTGCCATCTCAATCCGGCGGTGACGCTCGGCTTGGTGGCCGGCGGGCGGTTCAAGGCGGCCGAGGCGGTGCCCTACATCGTCGCGCAGGTGCTCGGCGCGATTGCCGGGGCGTACATCCTCTACGCCATCGCCAGCGGCAAGCCGGGCTTCGAGGTCGGCGGCTTCGCAGCGAACGGCTTCGACGCGCATTCGCCGGGCGGCTACAGCATGAACGCCGCGCTGATCTGCGAATTCGTGATGACCTTCTTCTTCCTGGTCATCATCCTGGGCGCGACGCATGGCAGGGCGCCGGCCGGCTTCGCGCCGATCGCGATCGGCCTGGGGCTGACGCTGATCCACCTGATCAGCATCCCGGTCACCAATACCTCGGTGAACCCGGCGCGCAGCACGGGGCCGGCGCTGATCGTCGGCGGCTGGGCGCTGCAGCAGCTCTGGCTGTTCTGGGTGGCGCCGATTGTCGGTGCGGTGGTGGCCGGGATCGTCTCGCGCAGCCTCTGGCCCGATGATACGACGCTGATCGAAGGGCGCTGAGACCCTGTCTGGAAACGCCCCATGTGGCGCGTTTCCGCCTGCGGCGCCGACCTGGGTTCGGCGTCGCGACAGCGCGGCGTGCGGGCGCCCGAGGTGATAGCCACCCTGGTTACCCGGACACGTCCGCCGTTGCCGATGGAGGGGCCTTGCGCCCGAAAGGCGCTGGGAGGGCGGAAAGTGACCTTCGCGGCCAGCACCACCAGAATCCGGTCCAGGAGATCCAATCCCCTGGCGGGGTGGTTCGGAGGGTCAGAGGCCCTCCGATCTTCGCCCGCGGCAGCAGGCGGATCCCCAGGAACGCCTTGCGGCTTTTGACTGCCAGAGATGGAACGGGCAAAGCCCCTTCCGGTTCGCACCTCCGCGCCAAGCCAGGGCCCCCTTCCGGCTCACGCCCCGGCCAGCGCCAGCGCCCGCGCATACACATCCCGCTTCCGCAGCCCCGTCGCCGCCGCCACGCTTGCCGCCGCGTCGCGCAGGCTGAGTCCTGCGGCGAGCGCGGCGCGCAACCGGTCGTCCAATTCCTCCGGTCCCGCCGCTTCCTCTGCCGCCGGCCCAACCACGAGGCAGATCTCGCCCCGCGCTTCCGCGGTCGCGTAATGTGCCGCGAGCGCGCCCAACGTGCCGCGCCGCACCTCCTCGAACCGCTTGGTCAGTTCCCGCGCCACGGCGGCCGGCCGGTCGGCGCCGAGGGCCTCCGCCATCGCGGCCAGGGTCTCGGCCAGCCGATGGGGTGCCTCATAGAAGACCAGCGTCGCCGAGAGGCCCGCCTTCTCGATCCCGCGCAGCCGGCCGAGTTCCGCCCCGCGCGGCCCGCTCTTCGCCGGCAGGAAGCCCAGGAACAGAAAGGGATGCGGCGGCAGACCAGAGAGTGACAGCGCCATCACCGCCGCGTTCGGCCCGGGCACGGCGCTGACCGTAACGCCGGCCTCGATGGCCGCGCGTACCAGGCGGTAGCCGGGATCGCTCATCAGCGGCGTGCCGGCATCCGAGACCAGGACGAAACACTCGCCCGACTTCATGCGTTGGACCAAGCGAGGGGCTTGCGTCGCCTCATTGTGATCGTGCAAGGGGATCATGGTCGCCGCGACGCCTTGCCGCGCGAGCAGGCCGCCGGTCACCCGGCTGTCCTCGCACAGCACGGCGTCGGCGGCGCTGATCGCTGACAAAGCGCGGGGCGACAGGTCGCCGAGGTTGCCGATCGGCGTGGCGACGAGCACAAGACTTGGCCGACCAGCCGGATCAGGGGGAGGATCCTCGCACCGTGTCTCTTCTGTCTCGCCTTCGCCTCCCACGTCGCGCCTCCGTGCCCGTCCTGGCGGCCCTTGTGGGCCTGTCGGCCTGCGCGCAGCAAGCGTCAGTGGCGGTCGGCTCGCGCCAGCCGCTGCAGGAACCGCCGCGATCGCGCATCGCGCTGCTGCTGCCGCTGTCCGGGCCGCAGGCCCCGCTCGGCGCGGCCATGGAACAGGCCGCCGAGCTCGCCCTGTTCGAGCGCGGCAATCGCAACGTCGATTTCCTGCCGATGGATACCGGCGGCACGGCCTCCGGCGCCGCTGCGGCCGCGCGGCGGGCCAGTCAGGAAGGCGTGCGCGTTATCGTCGGGCCACTCACCGCGGCCGAGACCTCCGCGGCCTCCGGCCCCGCGCGGGCGGCGCGCATCCCGATTCTCGCCTTCACCAACGATTCCGCGCAGGCCGGATCGGGCGTCTGGACGCTAGGCGTCACCCCAGCCCAGCAGGTCCGCCGCGCCATGGGCGCGGCACAGTCGGCGGGCGCGCGGCGCTTCGCACTCGTTGCCCCGGACAATGCCTTCGGCCGGGTGCTGGCCGCCGCGATGCGGACGGAGGCCAATACCTGGGGCCTCACCGATCCCGTCATCCTGCTGCACAGCGCGCGCGCGAATCCCCCCACGGTGGCGCAGGACCTCGCCAGCCGCGCGCCCGGCGGGCTCGATGCCATCATGATCGGCAGCACCGGCGCGACGGCGCGCGCCATCGCCGCGGCACTCGGCCCGGCGGGCTTCGCCGAACCGGCGCCGCGCCTGCTCGGGCATGCACTCTGGGCGCAGGATGCCGGCATGGGGCAGGAACCGGCCCTGGTCGGCGCGCTGTTCGCCGCGCCCGACCCGGACAGCCGCGCCCGCTTCGATGCGCGGTATGAGGGCGCCTTCGGGGAACGGCCACCACGTCTCGCCGGCGTGGCCTATGATGCCGCGGGGGTCGCCACGCGTGTGGTGCTGACGCCGCGCGGCCAGGCCGGCCCGAATACCGGCGAGGTATTCGATGGCGTCGACGGGCCGATCCGCCTGCAGCCCGACGGGATCGTCCAACGCGGCCTCGCTCTCTTTTCAGTCGAGGCGATGGGCGAGCCTCGCATGATCGAGTCAGCGCCGCGGCCCGGCAGCGCCGGATCCTGACCCCCGCCATGACCGGAGAGCAGCCGCGCCTTGGCGCCTGGTTGCGCTCGACCGCGGTGATCTGTGGCGTGCCCGCGGCTGCGCTGCTGGTGCTGATGGGAACGGGCGCGCTGGCGTTCTGGCCCGGCGTCGTCGCGCTGGTCGCGACGATCGGCGCCGCGGCCGCGGTGGCACGGCTTTGGCTTGGCAATCTGAGCCGGCTGGCGGCGCGCATCCGTGCGGCTGCGGCCGGCGGGGCGGTGCCGGACCTGCCGGCCTCCCCGCTGCTGCCTTCCGTGCAGGCGGTGGCCGACGGCGTCACGCGCCTCGCGCGCAGCCTGGCAGAACGCGGCGCACAGGTGGAACGGCTCCGCCGCGCCGACGCCGCCATCATCGAGACCCTGCCCGACCCGCTGCTGGTGCTGTCGGCCGAGCGACTGCCGCTGCGTGCCAACCGTGCGGCGCGCGAGGCGCTCGGCGCACCGCCCCAGGGCACGAGTCTGCCGCCCGCCGACGCCGCCGCGCTGCTGCGCCACCCGGCGCTGGCCGAGGCGCTGGACCGGGCGCTGGCCACCGGCCAGCCGGCCGTCGCGGACCTGTCCCTGCCGGTGCCGGTGCCGCGCGAACTGATGGCGCAGGCCATTCCCCTCGACCCGCCTCTGGCCGATGGCGGTTGCGTTCTGGTGCTGCTGTCCGATCGCACGCGGGAACGCGCGGTTGAGCGCACCCGCGCCGATTTCGTCGCCAACGCGAGCCACGAGCTGCGCACGCCGCTTGCCAGCCTGATCGGCTTCATCGAGACGCTGCGCGGCCCGGCCGCCGACGATCCCGCCGCGCAGCAGCGCTTCCTGACCATCATGGCCGAGCAGTCAGACCGCATGCGTCGGCTGATCGACGATCTGCTCGGCTTGTCGCGCATCGAGATCGCTGAGCATCAGGCGCCGTCCGGCCGGGCCGATCTCGCGGCCATCGCGCAGGCGGAGGCGGATGCGATCGCGCCGCAGCTCGCGGCGCGTAAGGTGCGTCTCAGCCTCGATTTGCCGGCGGCGGCGCCGGCCCATCCCGCCGATGCCGATCAGGCGGCGCAGGTGATCCGCAACCTGCTCGACAACGCCATCCGCCATGGGCGCGAAAGCGGGGAGATCCGCCTCTCCGTCGCCGCCGCGCCGGGGCGGGACGGGCGCAGCGGGTTCCTGCTGTCAGTCGCGGACGACGGGCCGGGCATTCCACGCGATCACATCCCGCGGCTGACGGAACGCTTCTACCGAGTGGATAAGGGACGGTCGCGCAAGGCCGGCGGGACGGGCCTCGGGCTCGCGATCGTGAAGCACATCGTGAACCGGCACCGCGGGGAACTGATGATCGAGAGCGAGGAAGGCGTGGGGACGACCTTCCGGGTCTGGTGGCCCGGGGGGTGAACGCCCCGCCAGAGGCCACGGGGCGCGTGGAAGCCGATATGCGGCGCCGTGCGCCGCTGTCAGGTCGGCATTCCGGAATGCCCGCCCCCTGGTGGGGCGATCCGGAGGAGTAACAGACCGTTTGAAAAGTCCGGCACCGGCCCTGGAAATGCGCCGATCGGCGCATTTCCAACCGGCTCTAAGGCCCTTCCGGTTTCCCTACGCGGCGAAGCGGTTCGCCGGGATCGGGATGCCGAGGCTGTCGCGCAGCGTCGTGCCCGGATATTCGGTGCGGAAGAGCCCGCGCCGCTGCAGCTCCGGCACCACCAGCCGCACGAAATCCTCGAGCGGCCGCGTGTAGAAGGGGAACAGCAGGGTGAAGCCGTCGCAGGCTTCGGCTTCCAGCCATTCCTGCATCTTGTCAGCCACCGATGTCGGCGTGCCGACGACCAGCTGGTGCCCCAGCGAGGTGCCGAGATACCGCGCCACCTGGCGAATTGTCAGGTTCTCGGCCCGCGCCTTCGCCACCAGATGATCCTGCCGCGCCTTCGCCGCGTTGGATGGCGGCAGGTCCGGCAGCGGACCGTCGATCGGATAGGCGAAGATATCGAGGTCGCCGCACAGCCGGGCGAGAAGCCGCATCGCGTTCTTCTCGTCCATCATGTCGCCGAGCTCGCCGGCGATCTGGTCGGCCTCGTCCTGCGTCTCGCCGAGGATGGTCATGAAGCCGGGCATGATCTTCACATGATCCGGGTTGCGGCCATGGTTCACGGCGCGCGACTTCAGCTCGTCGTAGAAGGCCTTCCCTTCGCTCACGACCGACTGCGCGGTGAAGATCATGTCGGCGCAGCGCGAGGCGAGCTTCCGCCCGTCCTCCGACGACCCTGCCTGCGCGATGACCGGCCGCCCCTGCGGCGAGCGCGGCAGGTTCAGCGGCCCGCGCACCGTGAAGAACTCGCCCTTGTGGTCGAGGATGTGACCCTTCGACGGATCAAGAT
The DNA here is from genome assembly GCF_019430885.1 of Roseomonas alba. Taxonomy (GTDB): domain Bacteria; phylum Pseudomonadota; class Alphaproteobacteria; order Acetobacterales; family Acetobacteraceae; genus Neoroseomonas; species Neoroseomonas alba. Next base: position 547,815 of record NZ_JAHYBZ010000003.1, read on the forward strand.
ACCGCCCCGACGCCTTGTCGCGGATGAAGGCGCCGTCCTCGAAGGAATCCCACAGGCCGGCGCAGACGTCGAAGAACTCCTCCGCGCGTTCGTAGCGGTTCGCGTGATCGGGGTGCTTCTCATAGCCGTAGTTGAAGGCCTCGTCCTCGATCTGCGAGGTGACGAGGTTCCACCCCGCACGCCCGCCGCTGATGTGATCGACCGATCCGAAGCGCCGCGCGACCGTGTAGGGGTCGTTGTAGGTCGTGGTCGCGGTGGCGACCAGGCCGATGTTTTTCGTCACCGGCGCCAGCGATGCGATCAGCGTCGCCGGCTCGGGAAACACCTGGCGGCCCATGCCCGGCCGCCACGGCCCGGCGCCGTCGAGATTGGCGCTGCCGTTCACCGCCGCCGTGTCCTGGAAGAACAGGCAGTCGAGGCAGCCGCGCTCGGCGGTCTGCGCCATCTGCACATAATGCGCGAAGGACATGTCGCTCTCGGCGACCGCACGCGGATGGCGCCAGCCAGCGGAATGACTGCCCGGCGTGAAGAAGAAGGCGCCCAGATGTAGCTGCTTCATGGTGCTGCACGAACCTCGGTGGCCATGGTGTATTGATCGGCGCGCGGCGTCATGGTGAGGCCCCGGCGCAGGCCCCAGGACGCGCCGACGTGGAAGATGGGGACCAGCGGCAGGTTGTCCGCCACCCAGCGGATCGCCTCCTGCGTGTCGGCCTCGCGCTTCGCCGGATCGAATTCGCTGTCCACGCGGTCGAGCAGAGCATCGAGCTGCGGATTCGAATAGCGCGTGCGGTTCCAGCCGCCATGCGCGCGCGCCGCATTCGGCGTGCGGATCAGCGCGGTCAGCGCCTCGGACGCGATGCCGGAGGAGGAACCGAACATCGACAGGTGCGCGGTCAGTTCCGGCGCGCCGCCCGGCGTCAGCGTCGCACTGCGGCGCAGATAGATCGGCATGGGCAGCGCCTCGACCGTCGTGCGGATGCCGATCGCCGTCAGCATCTGTCCGATCGCCTGGCAGGTGCGCGCATCACCCGCGAAGCGGTCCTGCGTACAGTGAATGGTCATGGCGAAGCCCTGCGGATCGCCGGCCTCGGCCAGCAGGGCACGAGACCGCGCGGGATCATAGGCCGGCACCGGCATCTCCGGCACATGGCCAATCAGCCCCACCGGGGCGATCTGCCCGGTCGCCGTCGCACCGCCTTCCATCACGCGGTTGGCCAGCGCCTCGCGGTTCAGGGCGTGGGAAATGGCCTGGCGCACGCGCAGGTCGCGCAGCGGATTCTGCGGCAGCGGCTGGCCGTCGAGGCCGGTGATGTTCGGCACCTGGTCGCTCATGCTGTCCAGGTAGAAATAGTGGGTGAAGACGGAATCGGTCTTGATGAGCTGTGTCGCCGCATTGCCGCTGATGCGCGCATGCAGCCCGGTCGGCACCGTGTCGATCACGTCCACATCGCCCGCGAGCAGCGCCGCGACGCGTGCGCTGTCATTGGGAATGAAGCGGATCTGCACGCGTTCCCAAGGCTCGGGCGTGCCGCGCCAGTTCGGGCTGCGTTCGAAGGTCACGTCCTGCTGCGGCGTCCACCGCACCCAGCGATAGGGGCCCGTACCGATCGCGGCGCGACCGCCGTTGAAATCGGCATCCTGTGCACCCTCTGCCGCGCGCGCGCTCACCATGGCAATGCCGACAAGGAAGTCCGGCTGCAGCGGCGTGGGCACGGTGGTGCGCACGATCAGCGTATGGGCGTCGGGTGTTTCGACCGTCGCAACGTTGCGCACCGCCGCGGCGTAGGTGCGCGGCCCCGTCGCCGCCTTGGCGCGCAGGATGGAGAAGGCCGCATCCGTCGAGGTGAACGGTGTCCCGTCATGAAACACCGCATCGCGGCGCAGCGTGAACTCCCAGGTCAGCGGATCGACCGAACGCCAGGACGTGGCCAGCAGTGGATGCGGACGCAGCGTCGCGTCCTGCGTCACGAGCGTTTCCCATACATGCAACTGCGCGTTGCGGTTGGGTGTGAAGGACTGGTGCGGATCGGTGCCATCCATCGACGCCTTGAAGGCGATTCGCAAGGTCTGCGCCTGGGTGGCGGATGCGCTTGCAAGCAACAGCACAGCAGCAAGGGCTGGGCGGAGGCGGGGCATGGCCAGATCTCCAGATAGGCGGAGTCGCGACCCCGACGGCCGCGGCGGTTCCGACGCGGCGGGCCAGCAATCGGCATGCCAGGGGAGGGGTTGGGATTCGATCCTGGGCTGTGGGACCGAGAGGGGCTTTGCCCCTCTCGGGCTCACCCCACCAAAGGCCACAGGGCCTTTGGAAACCGATACCTGGCGCAAGGCGCCATGGTCAGGATGGATGCGGAAGCGCGCCCTTGCGCGCGGAACGTGTTCGAGCGCCCGCACCGTGCGGTGTCATGACGGATGGCGCGATGGGCACGGCGCGTGTGTTGGCGCCGAGAATGCCTCCCCCGCCCAATACCAGGTGATGGTTTCCAAAGGCCCTGTGGCCTTTGGCGGGTGGGGGTGCGGGGGAGGGCAGAGCCCTTCCCCGCTCCACCCTCACCACACTCTTCGCCCAGTCAGGCGAAGGCGTAGTCGACCTGCCCCAGCGACAGCACCCCGGCGAGCTGGAAGGTCTCGCCGCCCACGCTCCACAGATCGCCGCCGGCATTCTCCAGCATCGCATCGGGCGCGAAGCCTTCGAGGCGCAGCGCGTCGCGATCGAGCGCTACCCCGTCCAACGCGCCGAAGTCGCGGATGATGTCGCCGCCGACCTCGCCGGCCCGCAGCACGAAGATGTCCTGGCCGCCACGCCCCGACAGGTCGTCGGCGCCCGCGCCACCGTCGATGGTGTCGGCGGAGACGCTGCCGAGGATGGTGTCGTTGCCTGCTCCGCCGGCCAGCTCCGCCTGCGCCGTAGCCGCCAGCGCCGGCGCGGCCCTGGCGAGGTCGAGCGTGATGCGATCGTCGCCCGCACCGCCATCCACCGCGACCTGCGACGGGCGCCACAGGGAGGTGACCTCACCGGCGATGGTGATGTCGTCATGCCCGGCACCGGTCGTGATCGTGGTCTCATTCGCGTCGACCACGCGCAGCGTGACGTCCTGATCCCGCGTCGCGGTCAGCGTCACCGAGGCGAAGCCCTGCACCTTCAGCGCATGGCCGACGAAGTCGGTGACCAGCACGCCATCCACGCCGCCGCCCGAGGTATCGCGCAGCGTCGCCACGCCGTCCTCCTGCCAGGAGAGGCGCGCCTGCATGTCACGCAGGCTGCCGGCCGGATCGATGGCGAGCACGCGGACCTCGCCGTCCTCCTGGCGGAAGCGGCCGGTCGTCGCGCCGGTGCTGTCGTTGACGGCAGCACTGTCCTCGACGCCCTCGCCTTCCTCGGCGCGGTAGAGCAGCGCCGCAGCCTTGGCGCCGCCTTCGGTGAGCGCGAAGGCGACCGAGGTGATCGGGGTGAAGTCAAGCCCGATGACCAGCGGATCATGGTCCGAGGTGCGATAGGGCGTGTTGCCGTCGAATATCGCCGGATCGCGTCCGAAATCGGTGTTGTAGTCGAGCGCATCCGCCTCATCGGCATTGATCGCCCAGGCCTCCGCGCCGGTGATGGCGCCGGCCAGCCCTTCGGAGCTCAGAGCGTGGTCGAGCGACCCGGTCTGGCCGTCGAAGACGTAGGTGTGTTCGCCCGGCGCTTCGAGGTCGACATAGCCGGCGCCCTTGAGGACGCCCATCGCATCCTCCCGCGCATAGGCGTTGAGGTCGCCGAGGATCAGCACGTTGTCGTTGCCCGACCCGGTCGGATCGGTGTCGAGCCAGGCAGAGAGTGCCGTGGCGGCCGCCTCGCGCTGCTGCGTCCAGCTTCCCTGGCCGTCGAGGATGTCGGCATCCGCGCCGGTGCCACTGCCGCTCTTGGACTTGAAGTGGTTCACCGCGACGGTGAAGGTCTCGCCGCTGTCGAGATCCTCGAAGGTCGCGGCGAGCGGCACACGGCTGGTGTTCGCGCCGTCGAAGACACCGCCCACCGTGCTGTCGTCGATCAGCGATTGCAGGCCGAGGCCCGCGAGATCGGTATCGGTCAGCGTCGCGATGCTGGTGCCGTCCGCGAGACGCACCGCGTCGTTGCGGTAGATGATGCCGACCGCGATGGCGTCACCACCGAGGAAGCGCGTATCCGGGTTCACCCAGGACCACACCTCCGCACCTTCCAGGCTGTTCAGCCCGTTGACGATGGTCTCGATTGCGTTGCCCGAGGCGCCGGGGAGGAAGTCGTTCTCCAGCTCGACCAGGCCGATCACCTCGGCATGGATGGTCGACAGCGTGGTCATCAGCTTCTCGAACTGCCGGGCGTATTCCTCGGGATTGTTGGCGCCGCGGGAGTCCATGCCGTTGGCGATGTTGTCGCTCGGATCGGAGTTGCTGCTGTCGTCGCCGGGGTTGCTGTTCAGCGTTGGGAAGAAGTTCAGCACGTTGAAGGACGCGACCTGCAGCGTGCCGCCGACATCGGGCGGCGTCTCGGGCCGTTCGGTGACGCGGTCGAAGCTGTTCTCGCCATCCACCGTGGAGCGAATGCGCCAGGTGGACCCGGAGCCGGAGAAGCCCGCCCACTGGTAGTCCAGCACCCCGGACAGGTCGGTCACCTGGTCACCCATCCGCGGCGCGGTCGCCGCGTCGTAGCTCGGGCCGAAGCCGTCGAGCCCCCCGATCGGCAGGTTCTGCGCGTTCTGCCCGTCGTCATAGACGATGGTGCGCGCGCCGAGATCCTGCAGATGCTGGGCATAGCCCTCGACCGAGGGATCGTTGTCCTGGGTGAAGCTCGCCTCGCGTTCCCCGGCGACGAGGCGGATCTCATTGGAGCGGTCGAGGTTGAACTGCTCCGAGATGGTCAGCGTCTGCGGGATGGTGACGCGCATCCCCTCATAGGCTTCGAGATCCGGCTGGTACGCGCCGTTCTGGTTCAGCGTCACGCCTTCGGCCGGCAGTTCAATGACCGCGGCGGTCGGCAGGTCGTGGCCGCTGCTGACCACCGAGACGGAGGTCGCGTTGAGCTGGGTCAGGCCGAAATACTCGCTGACCGTGCCGGTCACGAGCACCTTGTCGCCGATCGCGACATCGCCCAACGCCACATTCGCGAAGACGTAGAGGCCTTCCGAGGTGGCGGCGTTGCCGTCGGCATCCGTGTCCTCCTCCTGCAGGAAGAAGCCACCCATGCTGTGGGCCGCGTCGGCGTCACCGTTCTGGAAGTCGCCGATCACGATGGCCTCGATGGTCACGGTCTGGCCGACCATGCCGCTCGCCTCGCCCGCGCCCTGCACCGTGCTGATCTTCGTGATCGGAAGATCGTCGTTGCGGATGGTTCCGGTGGCGATCGCCGTGCCGATCACCGCGCCGCCAGTCGGGTCGGAGAGGGCGACCGCGAAGGTCTCGTCGCCTTCGGAAGCGGTGTCGCCGCTGACCGTGACGGTGATGGTCTGCTCGGTCTCGCCCTCGGCGAAGGCGATGGTGCCGGTCAGCGGGCCGGCGAAGTCGTCCGCGGCGGCTTCACTCGCGCCACCCGGGGCGGAGAGCGTCCAGGTCGCACCGGCCTCGCCATCCCCATTCGCGCGAGTGACGGTGAAGGTGAACTCCGTCGTGCCGGCATCGCCCTCGGCCTTGTCGGCCGAGGCGGCGGCGATGGAAAGCGTCTCCACCGGCGCACCGGCCGGGGCGGAGGTGACGGCGATGTCGTCGATGCCGACCCACTCGTCATTGCCCGGGGCGTTGGCGGTGATGATGCGGATCTGGAGTTGTGCCTGGTCCACCGCCTCCTCCGGCAGCACAACGGTTACTGGCGTGACCAGCGTGGCGAGGGACGGGCCGCTCGTCGCATCCGCGACGTAGCCGCCGGGCGCATTGGTCCAGTCGCCGGTCTCGCCGATGCGGTACTGCACGGCCACCTGCTGCGTCGCATCGTCGGCCGAGCCGTCGACGTCGCGCAGGTTGAAGCTGAGCGTCACCTCGCTGCGGCCGAGCGTGTTCATGAACAGCACCAGATAGGGCGCATCCGCCGTGCCCGACCCGTTCAGCGCGATGGTAGGGTCGGTCAGCTCGAACTCGGTCACGCCGCCGGCGGTATAGGTGTCCGGATTGGTTTGGTTGGCGTTCACGTCGACCACCAGCCCCGCATCGGCGGCGGTCAGGGTTCGCGGATCCGTCCCGGTCGACGCCGTCAGCTCATCGCCGCGATAGCCCATGATCGAGGCGACGCCGCTCCAGTCGTCATTCGTCGCGATCAGGCCGGTGTTCGACCAATCCTGGCTGAAATCGGCGGTGGCGAGGACGTGGTAAGTCGTGCTCATGCATTCCTCCAGGCGGGGCCGGCACGGGGGCGCGGCGTCGGGCCCGGAACGGGTCTGCACTGGCCACCTGACCTCAAGGTAACAACCGGTTAAGATTCAGCTTCCATCCGGCGACGGGTGCATGACTTGCGCGCCCCGGTGTCGGCGAGCACCCTGTTGCGGTGCAGCAAGGGTGTTTCCATGGCGCGACGGCAGATGCATCTCGGTGTTTTCGTTCTCGGAACCGGCAATCACATTGCCGGGTGGCGGATGCCAGGCGCCTATGACAGCTTCGTGGATCTGAAGGTCATCCAGCATATTGCGCGCATCGCGGAACGCGGCTGCTTCGATCTGCTGTTTCTCGGCGACGGCCTGGCGGTGAAGGAGAACGACCACCCCTCCTTCACCTCACGCTTCGAGCCGATCACCATGCTCGGTGCGCTGGCCGCGACCACGACGCATCTCGGCCTCGGCGCCACGGCCTCGACCACCTACAACGAGCCCTTCAACGTCGCGCGCCAGTTCGCTTCACTCGACCACCTGACCAGCGGGCGCGCCGCGTGGAATGCGGTGACGAGTTCGGGGGGCCTCGCCGCGCTGAATTTCGGCCGCGAGCACCCGCCGCATGCCGAGCGCTACCGCGTCGCCGAGGAATTCGTCGATGTCGTGACGGGGCTCTGGGATTGCTGGGAGGACGGCGCCGTCGTCGCCAATCGCGAGACCGGGCAGTACCTCGACTTCTCCAAGATCCACAGCCTGGATCACGACGGGACGTACTTTCGCGTGAAGGGGCCGAACAATGCGCCGCGTTCCCCGCAGGGTCGTCCCATCATCCTGCAGGCCGGCGCGTCCGAGCCGGGCCTCGACCTCGCCGCCCGCACGGCGGATGTCGTTTTCGCCGTGGTGCAGGACCTCGAGGAGGCGCGCGTCGGCTACACCGCGCTGAAGTCCCGCATGCCCCGCTTCGGCCGCCGGCCCGAGGAGATCGCCGTGCTGCCCGGCGTCATGCCGGTGATCGGCGCGACGCGGCAGGAGGCGCGCGACACCCTCGACAAGCTCCAATCCTTCGTGACGGGCAGCAATGCAGCGGGGTTGCTGTCCGGGCGGCTCGGCATGGATGTCTCGGGCTTCCCGCTCGATGAGCTGGTGCCTGACCTGCCGCTGCCCGATACCTCCCACGGCTTCGCGCGCGCCATGCTGTCGAAAGCACGGCGCGAGGGCATGACCTGGCGCGACCTGCACAACCTGACCGGTGCGGCGCGCGGGCATTGGGTGATCGCCGGCACGCCGTCCGACATCGCCGACACGCTGCAGGAATGGTTCGAGACCGGCGCCGCGGACGGCTTCAACATCCTGCCCGCCTGGTTCCCCGGCGCCTTCGACCAGTTCGTGGACGAGGTGGTGCCGGAACTCCAGCGCCGCGGCCTGTTCCGCCGGGAATATACGGCGACGACTTTGCGTGGGCATCTGGGGCTCGACCTGCCGCCGAGCCGCTTCGGCGCGCCGCGCTGAGGCACCGCCCTCGCAGAGCGAACCTCTTCAGCCGCCCGGACGAATGCGCTGGAAGATTGGAGGGGCTCCGCCCCTCCAAGCCACCCCGCCAAAGGCCCAAGGCCTTTGGAAACCGTCATTTGGTGCTGAGCGGTGCAGGCGTTTTATTCCCCTCCCGGCGCGCTGAGTGCGCAAGGGCGGGTTCCGACACTGATCGTGACGGTGGTGCCCGGGCGCCAGGTATCGGTTTCCATAAGGCCTTGTGGCCTTTGGCGGGGCGTGAAGCACTGCTTCGCGGCGAGAGGGGCAAAGCCCCTCTCGGTTCCACCGATCAGGAAAAAGGGCCGTTAGTATTACGGCAGACCGGGCGTGGAGGAGCCTCCCCCATTCAGCCGCCGGCCGCGATCGGCTGCATCCGCCGCTTCTCCTGCGCGTTCCGCAGCAGCGCGAGCCCGCGATACACGCCATGCACCATCTTCGAGTAGGGCATCAGCAGGAAGAACGCGAAGACCAGGCCGAGATGGATGGCGAGCATGATGCCCATCGCTCCGGTGTGCCGCACCGCCAGCAGCAGCAGCCCGGTGGCAGCGATCAGGAACAGCAGCCCAAGGATCGCAAACTCCCCGCCGGCGAGCTTCTTCGCCACCGGCCCCGGATCGGTGATGACCTTCACCTGGGCGAGGCCCGCGGCGCCGATCATCATCAGCACACCGCCCCAGAAGCCGAACTGCACGGGAAGCGAGAAGAAGCTGTGCGGCGACGTCCAGCCGAAGAAGTAGTGGTAGATCGTGCCCGTGCAGGTGGCCGCGAAGCACAGCATGAATCCGCCGAACAGCGCCTGGTGCAGCCAGCGGCGGCGCATCGAAAAGCTGTCGTCGAGATCGTTGCAGCCATGTCCGCCACCGCCGAGGTTGCGCAGCGTGACGATGTCCGTGACAGCCTCTGTCGCCGGGCCAGCAGAAAATGCCCCTGACGGACTGCCCGTCGCGTTCCAGTAGCTGCGTGCGCCCATCGTCATGGCGAACAGCGCGAAGCCGAAGGTCAGCACGCCGAGCGAGATCATCAGCCAGTGCGGCACGACGCGGAAGAAGGCGCCGGCACCCCGCTGCGCGGACCACAGCACCGCCGGGTCCTGCAACGCGACCGACAGGATCAGCGCCAGCGCGACGCCCAGCGTCGCGACCAGCGAGACGAGGGTGCCATTGCGCGCGAAGAGCTGCCCGAAGCCCGCCGGCCAGGCATGCTGCGCGTAGGATTCCTGCCGGATCTCGGCGAAGGTCGCCGGAAGGTTGATGCCGAAGGCATGCGGCGGCGCGTATTGGCAGGCGTGGTAGCAGCCCTTGCAGCCATGGCAGAGATTGGCGAGGTGCGTCAGGTCGCCCTCGGTGAAGGCGCGGCGCATCGTCATGGCGGGGAAGACGGCGCAGTAGCTCTCGCAATACCGGCAGGCATTGCAGACTTCCATGTACTGGCGCGCGTCGGTGATCGCCTGGGATTCCTGGGCCATCGGGTCAGTTCCTCACCAGCTTCGCGGCTTCCGCCCCGGCGATGCGGCCGAACACGGTGCCGATCGCCATGCCGAACCCGGCCAGGTAGCCCTGGCCAAGGATGTTGCCGGACATGATCTCGCCCGAGGCGAACATGTTCCCCGAGGGCTTGCCGTCCGCCATCAGCACGCGGGCCTGCTCGTTCACCTTCACGGACAGGAAGGTGAAGGTGATGCCCGGACGCAGCGGGTGGCAGTAATAGGGCGGCTGGTCGATCTTCCGCGCCCAGTGCGACTTGGGCGGCGTCAATCCCTCGGTGCGGCAGTCGTCGAGCGACTGCGCGACGAAGGTGCCGGGCTGCACGGCGGCATTGTAGTCGGCGACGACCTTTTCCAGCTTCGCGGCATCGAGGCCGATGATGCCGGCGAGCTCCGCGATGCTGTCCGCCTTGTAGGGCGCGAAGACCGGCGGCAGGTAGTTGAGCTGCGCCTGGGAGTCGTTGATGGCGAAGGCCATCTGGTCCGGCTGCTGCGCGATCAGCCGGCCCCAGATGGCGTAGCGCTTCGGCCAGACATCCTCGCCCTCATCGTAGAAGCGTTCGACGTCGCGATTCACCACGATGGAAAAGGGCACGCAGTCGAGACGCATGGCGAGACCGCCATCCTCCATCGGCGCGCGCGCGTCATTGGCGACGGCGTGGAACTGGGTCGGATCGCCCACTTCCTGCACACCCTGCGACAGCAGGTCCTTCAGCAGGCGTCCCTGCGCATAGGGCGTGCCGCGGATCTGGAAATTGTCGGCCGCATCGCCCCAGTATTTCCGCAGCCATTCGCGATTGGCCTGGAATCCGCCCGCCGAGGCGATGAACGCCTTGAACTTGATGGTGGCGGGGAAACCGCGATGGGAGACGACAGCCTCGGTGGCGAAGCCGTCCTTCACCACGACGTGCTGCACCTCGGTGTCGTAGAGGATGGTGATGCCGAGCGCCTCCGCCGTGCGGTACAGCGCATTCACCAGCGCCTTGCCGCCGCCGAGGAAGAAGGCGTTGGTGCGCGACAGCGACAGCGTGCCCGACAGCGAGGGCTGGAACACCACCCCGCAGGATTCGAGGAATTTCGGCGCTTCCTCCGATGCGCGGATGCACATGCGGGCGAGCGGCTCATTGGTCTTGCCCGCGGTGACGCGGCGCAGATCGTCCCAGTACTCTTCCTCAAGATAGGAATCGGTCAGCACACCGGTCGGGCCGTGATGCAGCGAGCGCACATTGCGCGTGTGGCGCGAATTGCCCCCGCGCATCGGCTTCGGCGCATGCTCGGCCACCACCACCCGCGCGCCGGCACGGCAGGCGGTGATGGCGGCGCACAGGGCGGCATTGCCGCCGCCGGCCACCAGCACGTCGAAGGTTTCGGTCAGGTCCACCATGGGGTCGTGCCCTCCGGCGCCGCTATCTCTGTATCCAACTGAATCCCGTCATATACCAATGCCGCGCGATGACAAGGGGCCGGCGTGACCCGCATCACGCGGCCGGGACGCCCGCGATACCATCCTGAAACAGAGGGATTCTCACATGAAGGCGCCGGCGGGGCCGCCCGTCGCATCACCTTCAGTTGCGGGAGAACCCCATGGGCACCCTGAAGCTCACGCTTTTCCACGTCGGACCGGTCGCGCCCTGGGCGAATACGGTCTTCCACAAGCAGATCGAGAAGGGCAACGCCTTCCTCCGCCCGCACGGCCTGCGCTTCGAGGCCTATCCCGCCTCCGGCAGCCTGGACCTCGACTGGAGCGCGCCGCTGCTCGAGCAGGGTCGATCGGGCGAGGGCCTGGCCCAGCGGCTGGCGCTGCGGGCGATGGCGCACGCTCGCTATGCCAGCTTCGACAACCGCCTGCCCGTCATCCTCTGCCAGATCGGCGGCGGCGGCGGGGAATCGCCCGGCTCGATCGACCAGAAGCTGAATTGGCTGCCCTGGGTCGTCATGGACGCCTTCACTCTGAACGAGGACGGGCTGACCCTGACCCATGAGGCCGGCCACTGCGCGGGACTCAAGCATCCGGGCCATGGGCCGCAGGGCGACTCCCGCCTGGTCGAGGACGGCCATGCCGTGACGGACAACCTGATGGCCTATGGCACCTTCGACATGGCCACGCAGAAATATGGCGGCCGGACCCTGATCGATGACTGGCAGATCGACGCCTTCCGGCACGCCTATTTCCATTCGGCCTGACTCCGCCGCGCGCCTGACTTTCGCCGGCGCTGCGGCCTCGGCTATAGGGTGGCCCATGGACGGGGCTCCCACATCCTCGCGCGAACTCGGGCTCGAAGCCTATTCCCGGATCAGGGCGGCCATCCGCGATGGCACCCTGGCGCCCGGCGAAAGGCTGACGGAAACCGACCTCGCCGGGCGCTTCGGGGTCTCCCGCACGCCGGTCCGCCAGGCCATCGCGCGGCTCGAGGCCGAGGGGCTGCTGACCCATGAGCCCCGGCGCGGCGTGACCGTCACCCGGCCCGACCACCAGCAGGTCGTCGAACTCTATGTCATGCGGGAAGTGCTGGAGGGTGCCGCGGCGCGCCTCGCCGCGCAGCATGCAAGCGACACCGAGATCGCCGCCATGGCCGAAATCGTCGAACGCGAACCGGGCGTTTTCGCCGATGCGACGGCGCTGGCAGCCGAGAACCAGCGGCTGCACGGGCTGCTCTACCTCGCCGCACACAACCGCTATTTGCTGCGCAGCCTGGAACTGCTCGGCGCGACCATGTCGCTGCTGCCGACGCTGCTGACGCGCGGCGGACGCGCGGAACAGGCGCATGCCGAACATCGCGCCATCCTCGAGGCGGTCCGGCAGCGTGACGGAGATGCGGCGGAAGCCGCGGCGCGGCGCCATGCGCGCGCGGCGCAGAAGCATCGCCTGGCATGGATGGTGGGGACGGTTGGCCTGCCGCTTGCTGTACCAGGCGCCGCCGGGCCCGATTGACACGAGCCACGCGCAGCCGAAGGCTCGCCCGGTCAAAGCTGGAGATGCCGATGATGCGCCTCGGTCGATTATTCGCTGCTGCCTGCCTGGCAGGCATGGCACACGCCGGACAGGCCCAGACCTTGAGCATGGCCGTCGAGGCGCCCTTCGGTCTCGATCCGCATTTCCTCTTCGCCGGACCGAACATGGCCGCGGCGCGCAACATCTATGACAGTCTGATCAATCGCGACGCCGAAAGCCGCTTCGTTCCGGGCGTCGTCGAATCCTGGGAGATGATCGAACCGCAGACCTGGGAACTGCGTCTGCGCCGCGGCGTCACCTTCCACGACGGCAGCCCATTCACTGCGGATGATGTCGCATTCTCCATCGCGCGCGTGCCGAACGTGCCGAACAATCCCGGCCCCTATACGTCCAACCTCCGCACCATCGATCGCGTCGAGGTGGTCGATCCCTTCACCGTCCGGCTTCACACGGACCAGGTGAACCCGGTGCTGCCCGGGCAGCTCACCAATATCTTCGTCGTGTCGAAGCGTGCCGCCGAGACTGCGAGCACCACCGACTTCAACACCGGCCGCGCCGCGATCGGCACCGGGCCGTTCCGGCTGGAACAAATGCGCGGCCAGGAAGGCATGACGATCGTCCGCAACGACGCCTTCTGGGGTGAGAAGGCGGCCTATCAGCGTGTCGACATTCGCGTCATCGGCAATGACGCCTCCCGCCTCGCCGCGCTGCTGAGCGGCGACATCGAGATCATCGAGAGCGTGCCGCCCGCCGATGTGGAACGTCTGCAGCGCGACCAACGCGTCAGCGTCTTCCGGCGTAATTCCGACCGCATCATGTACCTGCTGCCCAATGTGCGGCTGGACCAGTTCCCTCTGCTGACCGACGCCAACGGGCAGGCACTGCCGCACAATCCGCTGCGCGACGTGCGGGTGCGCCAGGCGCTGTCGATCGCGCTCGACCGCAACGCGCTGGTGGCACGCGCCCTGGATGGCCAGGGTGTCGCGACGGTGCAGATGGTACCGGAACAGTTCGGTGGCTACGACCCCTCCATCACCGTCCCGCCGGCCGATCCGGCGCGTGCCCGCGCCCTTCTCGCCGAGGCCGGCTACCCGAACGGGTTCGTGCTGACGCTGGGCTGCTCCAACAACCGCTACGTCAATGATTCCCGGGTCTGCCAGGCGGCCGGGCAGATGCTGTCCCGCGCCGGCTTCCAGGTGAAGGTCGAAACCCAGCCCTGGAACGTCTTCTCCCCGCGAACCCTGGCCACGCGCAACGACCTGCCGCTGATGCTGTACGGCCTGTCGCTGTCCTCCTCGCGTGATGCGTCCTACATCCTGTCGACTGCGGTCCACACGCGACGGCCGGGTTCCGCCTTCGGCCAGGGCAATCGCGGCGGGTTCAGCGACGCGCGGCTGGACGGGCTGATCGACACGATGATCGGGCAAACGGGTCCGGGACGCGAGGCGGAGCTGCAGCGCGTCGCGCGCGAGTCGCTGGAGCAGGTGCCCTTCATCCCGATCTACAATCAGGTGGTCGTGGTCGCGGCGCGCCGTGGCGTCGAATACACGCCGCGCATGGATGAGCAGATGGTCGCCTATCAGGCACGTCCTGTCGCGCAGTGACTCCAATATCCCTCGCCGATCAGCGGTGAGGTCGGACGATGGGAGGGGCTCCGATCCCGGCGGCGGAGCCCCGCGTTAGCTTCAGGTTGCGAAGGACCCAACGGAAGAATCGCGTGCGCATGTCGCCGCCAAACAGGCTGCGACGACCGCTGGACATGAGCGGGTGTCCGCCTTGTCCGCGCAGCCTCGCGTCACGCGGCGGCCCGGAAGGCGTCTTGACGCTTGCCGCATGGCCAACTGCGCGGCAGCCTGAGCGCCCCCCTCAGACACGGAGCACGCCATGCGCAGCAGATACCGGATCGAGCGGCGGACGGCGCTGACAGGCGGGGCGGCCTTCGCCCTCGTGGCGGTGGCCGGCGCACGGGTGCCAGCGGCGCAGACCCTCGACCGCATCGTCTTCCAGACCGACTGGCGGGCACAGGCGGAGCATGGCGGCTACTACCAGGCCATCGCCGCGGGGCTCTACCGGCGCCGGGGCATCGAGGTCGAGCTGCGCATGGGCGGGCCGCAGCTCAACCCCTCGCAACTGCTGCTGGCGGGGCGCGTGGACATGACCATGTCCAACGGCTTCCAGGCGCTGAACTATGTGCGGGAGAACCTGCCCTTCCTGACCATCGCGGCCATGTTCCAGAAGGATCCGCAGATCCTGATGAGCCACGAGGAAGCCGGCATCACGGGCTTCGAGCAGATGCGCGGCAAGCCGATCATGATCGGCGGCGGCGGGCGCGTGACCTTCTGGCCCTTCCTGCGCGCGAAGTTCGGCTTCAGCGATACGCAAATCCGGCCCTACACCTTCAACCTGCAGCCCTTCCTCGCCGACCGCAACGCGATCCAGCAGGGCTTTCTGTCTTCCGAGCCGTTCTCCGCCATCCAGGCCGGCGCGCATCCGCAGGTGCATCTGATCGCCGATGCGGGCTTCCCGAACTACCAGGAGACGCTCGACATCTCCCGCCGCATGGTCGAGGAGAAGCCCGACCTGGTACAGCGCTTCGTCGATGCCAGCATCGAGGGCTGGACGCAGTACATGCGCGGCCAGGACGTGGCGGAAGCGAACCGCCTCATCATGCGCGACAATCCGGAGATGACGCAGGACCGCATCGACTACGCGGTGCGGGTGATGAACCAATATGGCATCGTGCTGTCGGGCGATGCGGAACGGCTCGGCATCGGCGCGATGACCGAGGCACGCTGGCAGGACTTCTACACCACCATGCGCGATGCGGGGGTGATGCCGCCGGGGCTCGACGTGACCCGCGCCTATTCGCTGCGCTTCGTGAACCGGCGGGTGGGGCTGGGGTGAGCCTCGTCGCGCTGCGCGGCGTCGCCAAGCGCTACGCCACCGGGACGCTGGCGCTGGAAGGGGTCTCGCTCGACATCGCGCGGGGGGATTTCGTCGCGCTGCTGGGGCCTTCCGGCTGCGGGAAGTCGACGCTGTTGCGGTTGCTGGCGGGCCTCGCGGACCCGACGGCCGGCAGCCTGTCCTGGCAAGGCACGGCGCGGCCGGAGATCGGCTTCGTCTTCCAGGAACCGACGCTGATGCCCTGGGCAACGGCGCTGCGCAACGTCGCCCTGCCGCTGGAACTCGCCGGCCTCCGGCGCCGCGATGCCGAGGCGCGTGCCGCGGACTGGATGGCGCGGGTGGGCCTCGCAGGCTTCGAGCGCAGTTATCCGCGGGCGCTGTCCGGCGGCATGCGGATGCGGGTGTCGATCGCCCGCGCGCTGGTCACGCGCCCGCCTTTGCTGCTGATGGATGAGCCCTTCGCCGCGCTGGACGAGATCACCCGCTTCCGCCTGAACGACGATCTGCTGCGGCTATGGGAGGCCGAGCGCTTCACGGCCGTCTTCGTCACCCATTCGGTATTCGAGAGCGTCTTCCTCGCCCGCCGCATCCTGGTGATGGCGCCGCGGCCGGGGCGGATCGTTGCGGCGCTCGACATCACCGCGCCGTCTCCGCGCGACGGCGCCTTCCGCACCTCGGGCGAGTATGCGGCCCAGTGCCGCACCGTCTCGCAGGCTCTGGCCGATGCCATGGCGGAGGCGGCATGACCTGGCTGCGCCTGCTGGCGCCGGCCGTGGTGGCGCTGCTGTTCCTCGCCTGCTGGGAGGCGGCGGTGAGGCTCTATGCCATCCCGCCCTACATCCTGCCCGGACCGGTGCTGATCGCGCAGACGCTGGTGCGGGACTGGGGCACGCTGTCGGGGTCGCTGCTGGTCACGCTGCAGATCACGCTGATGGCGCTGGCGGCGGCGGCGGGGCTGGGGCTGCTGCTCGCCATCCTCTTCGCCCAGTCGCGCATCCTGGCGCTGTCATTGTTTCCCTTCGCCGTCATCCTGCAGGTGACGCCGATCGTCGCCATCGCGCCCCTCATCATCATCTGGGCGAACGACGTCACGCTGTCGCTGCTGATCTGCGCCTGGATCGTTGCCTTCTTCCCGATCCTGTCGAACACCACGCTAGGGCTGAACTCCGCCGATCCCAACTTGGTAGACTTGTTCCGGCTGTATCGCGCAAGCCGCTGGCAGACGCTGTGGCGGTTACGCTTGCCATCGGCCCTGCCCTATTTCCTGGCCGGGCTGCGCATCTCGGGCGGGCTGTCGCTGATCGGGGCGATCGTCGCGGAATTCGTGGCGGGGACAGGGGGCAGCGCCTCGGGCCTCGCCTGGCGCATCATGGAATCAGGGTATCAGTTGCAGATTCCGCGCATGTTCGCGGCGCTGGCGCTGATCTCGGCGACCGGCATCGCGATCTTCATGGCGCTGACGCTGCTGTCGCATCTGCTGCTGCGGCATTGGCACGAAAGTGCGACGGGCGGGCACTGACCTACCAGCGGCTGAAATGCGTGTGGATCTTCGTCACGAAGGCGTCGAGCTCAGGCCGCTGCCGTCGGTCCATGTCGTGCAGAGAGACCCAGTCCAGCCGGCAACCCTTCCCGCAGAGCCGCCGGATGCCGCGGGATATCAGCTTGTAATCCGGCCAGCCGATCCACCACAGCAGCCAGAGCGGCGAACCATAGGTCGTCACCACCGCGATGCGGCGGATGTCGGTCAGCAGCGGCTCGATGGCGCCCTCGCCGAGGCGGAAGGCGATGCCCGGCGACCAGATACGGTCGAACCAGCCCTTCAGCATCGCCGGCATGCCGTACCACCAGGTGGGATAGACGAGGACCAGCGCCTCCGCCCGTCGTAGCGCGGCGACGTGGTCCTCGATGCCCGCTTCGTTGGCGCCCTCGATCATGTTGACCGCGTGTTCCGCGGCGCTCAGCGCCGGGGCGAAGCCTTCGGCGTAGAGGTCGCGCAGCTCGACGGTGTGACCCGCCGCTTCCAGAGCCCCGCGCGCCGCATCGCGCAGTGCGGCGGAGTAGCTGTCGGCGCGCGGATGGGCCTGGATCATCAGCACGCGCATCGGCAGTCAGACCCGGTCGTAACGCAGCCCGCGCGCGAGCCAGCACCCGACCGTCGCCGCGGTCGCGCGCCCGGCGCCGTCGCGATGGATGGCGATGGTCCAGTCGCCCGGCGGCGTGTGGTCCAGCGCGCGCGGGCAGGGCAGCGCCCAGAGATCCGTCCCGATCGGGTCCAGCAACTCCATCCGCCCGCGCCCCAGGAAACCCGAGAAGGCGCCGTAGAGCGCCCCGCCCGCATCGACGATGGTCAGCTCTGCATCCAGCTCCGCGCAGCGGTAACGCCCCTCGGCATCGAGGCGTGGCGAACCATCGGCCGGCCGCAGCATCGAGACCTGGTTGTCCTTCACCCGTTCCATGCGCAACCCCTCGGGCGTCGGGACCAGACGCGTCTGCGCATTGACCGCATCACCATCGGATTGCAGCGCGAGGGTCTCGCCGCTCTGGCCGAAGCGCAGACGCAGCCGGCCTGGGGAAACAGGATCGATGCGCACCGACAGGCCCGTTTCCGGATCGACATAGGCGCCGCACCAGGATGGCGGCGGCAGATCCTCCGGCGCCGTGCTGCGCGGTTCGTCGAGCAGCGCGGCAAGGAGGTCGAGCGCCGCCGAACTGGGATCGGAAATGTGATTGAACAGCACGACGATGGAAATGCGCTCCGCGGCGAGATGCAGTCGTCGGCTGGTCCAGCCGCGCAGCCCGCCGCCATGCCCCGTCGCGGCGCGCCCGAGCTCCATGCTGCGCGCCAGTCCGAAGCCGTAATGCGCCGGCATGCCGTCAGCGAAGGCGACCGGCGCCGACAGCCGTCGATACAGCGACCCCGGATCATCCCGCGTCGCGTCGATATGCTTCTCCCAGGCGATCATGTCGTCCAGCGAGGCGCCGATCCCCGCATCGCCGGTCCAGTGGATGCGGTTCACCGCCGGGCGGAAGCCGCTGACCTGGGTGCCTTCGTAGCCCTCCGTACCGTCGGGCATGGCGCGCGTGTCGGCGGCGAGGATCGCCGAGTGCATCCCCGCGCGATCGAAGACGCCGTCGCGCAGCAGTTCCGCGAGGCTGCGGCCGGTCCGCGCCTCCAGCATCTCGCCGATCAGGCGGAAATTGTGGTTCACATAGGAATAGCGCGAGCCCGGCGCGAAGTGCAGCGACCGTGCACCGGCGATGACGCGCCGCGATTCTTCCGGGCCGAAGGGCGCTTCGGCTGGCGAGCCGTGCAGCATCGCCACCGCCCAGTAGTCGCGCAACCCAGACTGGTTGTGGGCCAGGTGCAGCGTGCTCGGCAGCTTGCCGTCCAGCAGGGGCAGATACGCGCGCAGATCGCCATCCAGCGCGCAGGGATCGTCCAGGCGATCCAGCAGCGTGGCGCAGACGAACTGCTTCGTGATGGAGCAGATGCGGAACAGGGTGCGCGGCGTGAAGGGGATGCGCTGTTCGGCATTCGCATAGCCCCAGGCGTGGCGCAGCAGCACCTCGCCGTCGCGCAGCACGGCGACGGCGCCGCCCGGTCCCGGATAGGCAAGCGGCAGGCCACGGGCAATGCGTTCGATCGGCGTATCGGTCATGAGGACAGTCTTGCCCCAGGCCGGATGCGGCGCAAAGGTCATGCTCCCGCGCGCGCCGTTGTTGCTGCGCAGCACGGAGGATGCCAAGCTTCCCCGGTAACCGGAGCGTGATCTGATGCTGTCGACCCTGGTCGGACTCGACCATCTCGTCGTCGCGGTGCGCGACCTCGATGCCGCTGCCGAGGCCTGGCGTGCGCTGGGCTTCACCCTGTCGCCGCGCGGGCTGCACAGCGCCCATGTCGGCAGCGCCAACCATACCATGATGTTCGGACAGGATTACCTCGAACTCCTGGCCGTGGTGACGGCGCAACCGCACAATCAGGCGCTGCGGGACTTCCTCGCGGCACGGGAGGGGCTGGAACGCGCGGCCTTCACCACCACGGATGCCGCCGCCGGCGCAGAGGCCCTGCGGGCGCGCGGCTTCGAGTCTCACGGCCCGCTGCATTTCGGCCGGCCCGTGCCCCTGCCCGACGGCAGCACGGCCGAGGCGCGCTTCAGCGTCTTCCGCTTCCCGCCTTCGAGCTATCCGGGCGGGCTCGGCATCTTCGCCTGCCAGCACCATACGCCGGAAGCGGTGTGGGTGCCTGCTCTGCAAAGCCACCCGAACGGCGCGACGCGCATCAAGCGCGCCCTGGCCGCGACGGAACAGCCGGAAGCCGAGGCGCGGAAGCTCGCCGCGGCGATCGACGGCGTCTGCCGCCAGCGCGGCGATGTCTGGCTGGTGCCGACCGGCATCGGCCGCGCCGAGATCGGCTTCGCGCCACGTGCCGTTATCGCGCACCTCGCGCAATGCGACGCTACGGCGCTGCCCGAACAGGGCGGGGCCGCGATCGTGATCGCGACACCCACGCCGCGCCCGCCGGCGGTCGCGACCGGTGTCGCCGTGATGTTCGAATCCCCCTGATCCGAACGACAGGAGAGAGACCATGACCGGACCCACCCGTCGCGAGATGCTTCTCCTCGGCGCGACCGCGATGATCCCGACGGCCGCCTTTGCGCAGGAGGCACCGCAACGCGGCGGCGTGCTGACCGTGCACTTCGCCACCGAGCAGCGCATCCTCAACCCCTCCCTCCAGGCCTCGACCGGCGTCTACATCGTTGGCGGCAAGATCCAGGAAGCGCTGGTCGACCTCGACGCGCAGGGCCAGCCCATCGGCGTCCTGGCGGAATCCTGGGAAAGCGCGCCGGACGGCAAGACCCACACCTTCCATCTGCGCCGCGGCGTCACCTGGCATGACGGCAAGCCCTTCACCTCCACCGACGTCGCCTTCACCGCGATGGAGATGTGGAAGAAGATCCTCAACTACGGCACCACGCTGCAGCAATTCCTGACCGAGGTGCAGACGCCCGACCCGCACACCGCGGTGTTCAAGTATGAGAAGCCGATGCCGCAGGGGCTGCTGCTGCGCGCCCTGCCGGACCTCGGCTATGTCTCGCCCAAGCATGTCTACGAAAGCGGCGACATCCGCCAGAACCCGGCCAATACCGCACCGGTCGGCACCGGCCCCTTCAAGTTCATGACCTATGAGCGCGGCCAGCACGTCATCGCCGACCGCAACCCGAACTACTGGCGCAACGGCATGCCCTATCTGGACCGCGTGGTCTGGCGGGTGATCGGCGACCGCGCGGCGGCGGCCGCACAGATGGAAGCGGGACAGATCCTGTTCAGCCCCTACTCCTCACTTACGATTGCCGACATGCAGCGCCTGGGCCGCGATCCGCGCTTCGAGGCGACGACGCGCGGCAATGAAGGCAATGTCCGCACGAACACGCTGGAATTCAATTTCCGCAACCCGATCCTTGCGGATATCCGGGTGCGCAAGGCGCTGGCGCACGCGCTGAACGTGCCCTTCTTCATCGAGAACTTCCTTGGCCCCTTCGCCAAGCCTGGCACCGGGCCGATCCCCTCGGTGTCGACCGACTACTATCCGACCGAGCCCATGCCGCAATACGGCTACGACGTGGCCCAGGCGAACCGCCTGCTCGACGAGGCCGGGCACCGGCGCGGCGCCGGCGGCGTGCGCTTCAACCTGCGCCTGAACCCCGCCCCCTGGGGCGAGGACATCGCCCTGTGGTCCACCTTCATCCAGCAATCGCTGCAGCAGGTCGGCGTGCGGGTGGAAATCGTGCGACTGGACGCGGCCGGCTTCCTGCGCACCGTCTACAATGACTGGAATTTCGACCTGGCCACGGGCTGGCACCAGTATCGCAGCGACCCGGCGGTCAGCACGACGGTCTGGTACCGATCCGGCAGCCCGCGTGGGGCACCCTGGACCAACCAGTGGGGCTGGACCGATGCCAACATCGACTCGATCATCGACAACGCGGCAACCGAGGTCGATCCGGTGAAGCGCAAGGCGCTCTACGCCGACTTCGTGCGCGCGGCACAGACGGAACTGCCGCTGTGGATGCCGATCGAGCAGATTTTCGTCTCGGTCTTCAACAAGCGCATCCGCAATGCGGGCAACAATCCGCGCTGGGCCTCCTCCTCCTGGCACGATACCTGGCTGGCGTCTTGAAGGTCCTCACTCTCGCGCTGCGTCGGCTGGCGGCCTCCCTGCCGACGCTGCTGCTGATCATCGCCGGGATGTTCCTGCTGCTCCAGTTGGCCCCCGGCGATACGGTGGATGCGCTGATGGCGCAGATGGGCGGCGGCGATCCTGCGCTGGCGGCGGAGCTGCGGCGCTTCTACGGCCTAGATGTCGGGGTGGCGGCGCAGCTCGGGCGCTACCTGATGCGACTGGTCACGCTCGATCTCGGCTTCTCGGCCATCTATGGGAAGCCGGTCGCGACGGTCATCCTGGAACGCCTGCCGCCGACCATCCTGCTGATGGCCTCGGCGCTGTCCTTCGCCTTCTTCTTTGGGCTGGTGCTGGGCGTGATCGCGGCGCGGCGGGTGAATCGCTGGCCGGATACGCTGATCTCGACGCTGGGGCTGGTCTTCTACGCCACGCCATCCTTCTGGTTCGGACTGATGGCGATCGTGGTGTTCAGCGTCTATCTGCAATGGTTCCCGCCGGGGGGGTTTTCCGACATCACCCAAACGCTGACCGGCGTCGCCGCGGTGCTGGACATCGCGCGGCACCTGGTGCTGCCGACGCTGACGCTCGGGCTGATCTTCCTCGCCATCTATCTGCGCATCATGCGGGCCTCGATGCTGGAGGTGCTGTCGCTCGACTTCGTGCGCACCGCACGGGCCAAGGGGCTGTCCGAGACGCGCGTCGTCGCGCGCCACGTCCTGCGCAACGCCATGCTGCCCATGGTCACGCTGATCGGGCTGCAGGCCGGCACCATGCTCGGCGGGTCGGTGGTGGTGGAGAGCGTCTTCGCCCTGCCGGGCCTCGGGCGCCTCGCCTATGAAAGCGTGGTGCAGCGCGATCTCAACACGCTGCTCGGCATCGTCTTCGTCTCCGCGATCCTGGTCATCGTGATCAACTTCCTGGTCGATATCCTCTATGCGCGGCTCGATCCGCGCATCGCGGCGGGGTCGTGATGCGGGCGGCGAAGGCCTATCTGCGCAGCCCGGCGGCAGTGATCGGGACGGTCATCCTGCTTGCCGTCCTCGTCATGGGCGTGGGAGCGGACTGGTTCTACCCGGGTGATCCGCTGGGCCTCGCCGGGCGGCCGCTGCAATGGCCGGGGCAGAACCCGCGCTTCCTGCTGGGGACGGATTCCTCGGGCCGCGACATCGCGGCCCAGATCGTTCATGGCGCCCGAATCTCGCTGCTGATCGGCTTCGTCGCCACATCGATCGCCGTGGTGATCGGCATCGCCATCGGGTCGGTGGCCGGCTTCTATGGCGGCGCGACCGACACGGCGCTGATGCGTGTGACGGAGGCCTTCCAGACCCTCCCCAACTTCATCCTGCTTCTGGTTCTGGTCGCCGTTTTCGGATCGACCATCGAGACTGTGACGATCGCCATCGGCATCGTTTCCTGGCCGCCGGTCGCGCGGCTGACGCGGGCGGAGTTCCTGTCCCTGCGCACGCGCGACTTCGTGCAGGCCTGCCGCGTCCAGGGATTGTCGGACGCGCATCTGATCCTGCGCGAAGTGCTGCCCAACGCCCTGCCGCCGGTCATCGTCTATGCCTCCGTCGTCATGGCGGTCGCGATCCTGCTGGAAAGCGCGCTGGCCTTCCTCGAACTGTCCGATCCCAACGTGCCGTCCTGGGGCAATCTGATCGGCCTCGGCCGCAACGTGCTGCGGACCGAGTGGTATGTCTCCGCCATCCCCGGCGTCGCGATCCTGTTGACCATCCTGGGCGTCTCGCTGGTCGGCCAGGGGTTGAACGATGCGCTGAACCCCCGCCTGGCGAGGGCCCGATGACCGCGCGACTGACCGTCAGCAACCTGACGATCCGCCTTCCGCGCGGCGCGGATCGCGAGAATGCCATCGAGGATGTCTCGCTGACGCTGAATGCCGGCGAAATCCTCTGCGTCGTCGGCGAAAGCGGGTCGGGCAAGTCCGTCACGGCTTCCGCCGCCATGGGGCTGCTCGCGCCGGGCCTGTCGATCACCGCTGGCGCGCTCGATCTCTGCGGCGAGGATCTGCGCAAGGTCACGTCCGACCAATGGCGCGCCATCCGCGGCCGCCGCATCGCCATGGTGTTCCAGGAGCCGATGACGGCCCTGAACCCCCTGATGACGGTCGGCGCGCAGCTTGAGGAGATGTGGCGCGTCCACCTCGGCCTCGATGCGGCCGAAGCGCGGCAGCGCGCTCTCGCCGCATTGAATGAGGTGAAGCTGCCGGACCCGGAGGGCGCCCTGCGCGCCTACCCGCACGAACTCTCCGGCGGCCAGCGCCAGCGCGTGATGATCGCCATGGCACTCGCGCTGGAACCCGAGGTCCTGATCTGCGACGAGCCGACCACCGCGCTCGATGTGACGACCCAGGCGCAGGTTCTGGCGCTGATCAAGGATCTGCAGGTCCGACACGGCACCGCCGTCATGTTCATCACCCACGATTTCGGCGTGGTGGCCGAGATCGCCGACCGCGTCGCCGTGATGCGCCTGGGCCGGGTGGTCGAGGAAGGCTCGGCGCAGGCTGTCCTGACCACGCCGCAGCACGACTACACCAAGGCGCTGCTGCGCGCAGTGCCGGCGCTTTCGGCCCCCGTGCCGCGCGCGCTGTCGGACGAACGCGTGCTGGAAGTGCGCGGGCTGACCAAGACCTATGCCTCGCGCGGCATCTTCCGGCGGCGCCGGCCGGTGCGGGCGCTCGACGATGTCAGCGTGTCGGTGCGGCGTGGCGCAACGCTGGCGGTCGTCGGCGAAAGCGGGTCGGGCAAATCCACTCTGGCGCGCGTGGTCGTCGGGTTGCTGGGCGCTGATGGCGGCCAGGTGAAGATCGGTGGCGCGCCCCTGCCCGCACAGCGGCGCGCCGCGGCGCGGCTGGTGCAGATGGTGTTCCAGGATCCCTACGCCTCGCTGAATCCGCGCCGGCGCGTCGGGGCGCAGGTGGCGCAAGGGCCGATCGCCGCAGGCACTCCCGCGAAGCAGGCGATGACCGAGGCACGCGAACTGTTCTGCATGGTCGGCCTGGATGGCGATGCGGTGGATCGTTACCCACACGAGTTCTCGGGCGGGCAGCGCCAGCGCATCGGCATCGCGCGGGCGCTGGCGATGAAACCGCAGGTGCTGGTGGCGGATGAGCCGGTCTCGGCGCTCGATGTCAGCGTGCAGGCACAGGTCCTGGCACTGCTGCGCGAATTGCAGCAGCGGCTGGATCTGTCGATCCTGTTCATCACCCATGACCTGCGCGTCGCGGCACAGCTCTGCGACGAGGTCGCGGTCATGCGCAACGGCGTGGTCGAGGAATCCGGGCCGATCGGCGCGGTCTTCGCCTCGCCGCGCAGCGATTACACGCGCAGCCTGATCGCGGCGATCCCGGGCAAAGCGCTGTTCGGCACCTAATCGTCAGGCAATGCGGTCGATCTCACGCCAGCGGCTCTGGAGAACGGCCGGTGCGTGCGGAATTGGAGGGGCTCCGCCCCCTCCAAGCTACCCCCGCCAAAGGCCACAGGGCCTTTGGAAACCGTCACCTGGCGCCGGGCAGCACAGGCAGTTCCTTTCCTCTCGGCGCATGTCGTGCGCAGGAGAGGGTTTCGGCGCCATCCTGCGTGAGATGCCCGGCGCCGGATTGAGGATTACAGAGGCCCTTCGGCCTTTGCTGGGGTGAGCCCGATAGGCGCAAAGCCCCTCTCGGTTCCACAGATCAGGAAAGGGGCCGGCTTGCATCAGTGATCGGCTCGCCTTCCGCGATAGGCCGGGCGCTGCCCGGCCAGGCGACGACCATGCGCAACGCCTTGGACGAGGGCACGCCGGCGTAATGCCGCGCAGCCGAGGCATGGCCTCCCCGGCCGGCACATCGGTGCCGCCGAGCCGTTCACCTGCCCGTCAGGTCTCGAGCATCCGCCGCAGCAATTCGACATCCTCCGCGAAGGCGCTGTCCGCCTGCATCAGCTCCGAGATTCGCGACACCGCGTGCATCACCGTCGTGTGGTCACGGTTGCCGAAGCGCCGCCCGATCTCGGGCAGCGATCGCGAGGTGAGCTGCTTCGCGAGGTACATCGCCACCTGGCGCGGCCGCGCGACGTTGCGTGCGCGGCGGGCGGAGGACATGTCGGTCAGACGGATATTATAGTGCTCGGCGACCTTGCGCTGGATCTCCTCGATCGTGACGCGCCGGTCGTGTGCGCGCAGCAGGTCGTGCAGCACGTCCTGCGCGGATTCCAGCGTGACGGCGCGGCCGAACAAATTCGCATGCGCGATCAGCCGGTTCAGCGCGCCTTCCAGCTCCCGCACGTTGGAGGTGATCTTGTGTGCAAGGAATTCCAGCACGTTCTTCGGCACTGGCACGCCGGCCGCCGCGGCCTTGGCGTGCAGGATGGACAGGCGCAGCTCGTAGGTCGTCGCGTGGATGTCGGCGACCATGCCGCAGCCGAGGCGCGTGCGCAGCCGGTCCTCAAGCCCGTTGAGATCCGAGGGCGACTTGTCGGCGCTGATGATGATCTGCTTGCCGGCATCGATCAGCGCGTTGAAGGTGTGGAAGAATTCTTCCTGGGTGTTGTCCTTGCCGATCAGGAACTGCAGGTCGTCGACCATCAGCACGTCGACCGAGCGCAGGCTCTCCTTGAACTCCATCGTCGACTGGCTGCGCAGCGCCGAGATGAAGCGGTACATGAACTTCTCGGCGGACATGTAGGCGACGTTGCGCACCGGTTCGCCGCCGCGGATCGCCCAGGCGACCGCGTGCATCAGATGCGTCTTGCCGAGCCCCACGCCGCCATACAGGAACAGCGGGTTGAAGCCAGGGCTCGCCGGCTTTTCCGCCACGCGCCGCGCGCAGGCATGGGCAAATTCGTTCGGCTTGCCAACGACGAAGGTGTCGAAGGTGAAGCGCGGATCGAGCGGCGCGGACCATTCGTTGCGCGCATCCGGCGCCGCGTTCCGCGCGGGGCGCGCGGTCAGGGATTCAGCGAGGCCGGGCTGCACGGGTGCGGCGCCGGCCGCGTCCTCCTCCGAGGCAGCGCCGCGCGGCTGCGGGCCGACGCGCACATCGGCGCGCCGCACCGCCGGCACTTCCTGCTGCCAGAGCGCGCGCAGGCGATCGCCATAATGGCTGCGCACCCAATCGCGCAGGAAACGCGTCGGAAGGTTGACGACGACCTCGTCGCCATCGATGCCGACCAGCGTCATCTGACGCAGCCAGGTGCGGTACTCGACCTCACCGACCTCGTCGCGCAATCGGCCTCGGATACGGGCCCAAGATTCCTGAAGGGATGCTGCGGAGCGCGCGGAGTCGGACCCGGCCTGCTTCTCCATCACCTTCCCCCACCCGCTCTTTCACCGGCTTCTCCCTGAAGCGCACGCCCGCTTGGCGGGTCGTGGTGGTGAAAGAGACTTCGTCCCCCAATGATCCAAAGACTACCGCGTCACATGCCTGTCGCAAGCGACAAATGCCCGTGTGTGACGCGCACTGCGCAGCGTATCGAACACGCGCAGCACGGCGTGCGCGATGCGGGACATCGCGCGCCACCGGTGTCTCAATCGAAGCGAATTCGCGGAACCGCCCGAAGGCGGTCCGTATCAGGCCTGGGCGGCGCCCAGGGCCTTCACGCGCGCGGACAGACGCGAGATCTTCCGCGACACGGTATTTGCATGCAGCGTGCCCTTGGTGACCGCGCGCTGCATCTCGGGCTGCGCGGCGCGGAAGGCATCCTGCGCAGCGGACTTGTCACCCGAGGCAATCGCCTCCTCCAGCTTGCGCACGAAGGTACGCACGCGGGACTTCCGCGCCTTGTTGCGCGCCTCGCGCTTCTCGGTCTGGCGGATGCGCTTGCGCGCGGAGTCGGTGTTCGCCATGGGGCTTCCGGTTCACATACTCTGATTGCGTCGATGGGCCGCGGGCGGTTGGCTGCCGCGGCGAAGGCCGGGGTTCTAAGCCCGCGCGGCTTGCGGCGTCAAGCATTGCCGCGCGGGAATTCCATGAACCGCGAGGCTATCGGTTCCGGAAAGCGGGCTTCCGCTTCTCGGCGAAGGCCGACATGCCTTCCTTCTGGTCCTCGGTCGCAAACAGGGACAGGAAGAGGCGCCGCTCGGTCTTCACACCCTCGGTCAGGCCGGTCTCGAAGGCCGCATTCACCGCCGCCTTGCCCATCGCCACCGACGGGGCGGAGAGCGTGGCGATCTTCTCGCCGATCTTCACCGCCTCGGCGATCAGATCCGCGGCCGGCACGACCCGGCAGACCAGGTTGGAGCGCTCAGCCTCCGTCGCATCCATCATCCGGGCGGTAAGGACCATTTCCATGGCCTTGGACTTGCCGACGGCGCGCGTCAGCCGCTGCGATCCACCCGCACCCGGAATGATGCCGAGATTGATCTCCGGCTGGCCGAACTTCGCCGTGTCGGCAGCGATGATCATGTCGCACATCATCGCGAGCTCGCACCCGCCGCCCAGGGCGAAGCCCGCCACCGCGGCAATCACCGGCTTGCGGATCTCAAGCACCGTCTCCCAGCGATCGCCGATGAAGTCGTTGAAATAGACGTCGGGGAAGGTGCGGTCCTTCATCTCCTTGATGTCGGCACCGGCGGCGAAGGCGCGCTCGCTGCCGGTCAGGACGATGGCGGCGATGCCGGGATCCTTGTCGTAGCCGCGCAGGGCCTCGCCGAGCTCGGTCATGAGCTGGTCGCACAGCGCATTCAGCGCCTGCGGCCGGTTCAACCGGATGATGGCGACCTTCCCCTGGGTCTCCGTCAGGATCATTTCATAGGCCATGCGCCGACTTCCTCGCCTTATCGATACCCCCTGCCTGTAGCCCAGGCGCCGGGGCGCCTCAACGCTGCCGCCGGGGACAGAAAAATGTCGATCGGCCCGACTGGACGATGCGCGCGATGCCGGGGCAGGGTGGGTTGCAGTGCGGGCAGGGCTCGCCTTCGCGGCCATAGACGGCGAAGCGTTCCTGGAAGCGGCCGACCTCCCCATCCGCGCGGACATAGTCGCGCAGGGACGACCCGCCCGCGCCGATGCTTTCCGTGAGCACGGCCTTGATCGCGGGCACCAGGCGCGTGGCGCGCGTCCCGGCGACGCTGGCGGCAAGCCGCCGGGGGGAAATGCCGGCGCGGTACAGCGCCTCGCATACATAAATATTGCCGAGCCCCGCCACGACCGTCTGGTCCAGCAGCGCCGCCTTGATCGGCGTATGCCGGCCGACCAGGGCGGCGGACAGCACGGCGTCGGTGAAAGCATCCTCCAGCGGTTCGGGACCAAGGCCGGCCAGCAGCCGATGGGCGTCCTCCACCTCGGTCGCGACCAGGTCCACGGCCCCGAAGCGCCGCGGATCGACGAAGCCGACGCGCCAGCCATGATCGGTGGTCATGACCAGGTGCTCATGTGCCTCCGGCGGCGCATTGTGGCCGCGTGCGTCCGACGCCGCGCCCTGCGGCGTCAGCCGTGCCATGACGGGCACACTGGCCTGCCGCGCCACCATCCGCCCGGACATGCCAAGATGGATCAGCAGGCTCTCGCCCCCGTCCAGCCGCATCAGCATGTATTTGGCCCGGCGGCGGAAGGACAGCACGCGGCGGCCTTCCACCCGGCGGACCAGATTGTCGGGGAAGGGAAAGCGGAGATCGGGGCGGCGCTGCTCGACCTCGACGATGCGATGGCCTTCCAGCACGGCGGCCAGGCCGCGCATCACCGTCTCGACCTCGGGCAGTTCGGGCATGGTCTCTCCCTTCCGGACGCGACGCAGGCTATGCTGCGCTCACGATGAACGACACCCCCCAGGACAGCGCCGATTTCGGCTACCGCACCGTGCCCCGCGCCGAGAAGGCCGGGTTGGTCCGCGAGGTCTTCGAAAGCGTGGCGCCACGCTATGACGTGATGAACGACCTGATGTCGCTGGGCGTCCATCGCGTCTGGAAGCGCATCTTCGTCAACGCCATCGGCTGTTCCCCGCGCGAGACGCTGCTCGACCTCGCCGGCGGCACCGGCGACATCGCCTTCCTGGCGAAGGAGCGGGGCGCGGGCCGCGTGATCTTGACGGACGTCAATCCGGCGATGCTGGAAGTGGCGCAGAAGCGCGCGCTCGATCGCGGCCTCGCCGCCGGGCTCGACTTCATGGTGGTGGATGCGGAACACATCCCGCTGCCCGACCGCAGCGTCGAGAAGGTCTCCATCGCCTTCGGCCTGCGCAACTGCACCGACAAGGATGCCGTGCTGCGGGAGGCGCGGCGCGTCTTGCGCCCCGGCGGGCGCTTCCACTGCCTGGAATTCTCGAAACTCGAGATCGCGGCGCTGGTGCCGCTTTATGATGCCTGGTCCTTCAAGGCACTGCCCGAGATCGGCGCGCGCGTGGCGAAGGATCGCGACAGCTACGAATACCTCGCCGAGAGCATCCGCATGTTCCCCGACCAGGAAACGCTGGCGGGCATGATGGAGGATGCGGGGATGGAGCGGGTGGAAGTCCGCAACCTCTCCGGCGGGATCGTCGCGATCCATACCGGCTGGCGCCTGTAGAAGCCCATGCTTGCCGGTCGCCGCATCCTGCTCATCGTCTCGGGCTCCGTTGCCGCCTACAAGGCGCTGGAGCTGACGCGCCTGCTGCGCAGGGACGGCGCACAGGTCATGGCCGTGCTGACCGTCGGCGGCGCACGCTTCGTGACGAAGGAGGCGCTGGCCGCCATCACCGGCGAGCGCGTCCATGACGACCTCTGGGCCGCCGAGGCCGAGATCGGCCATATCCGCCTCGCCCGCTGGCCGGATATGGTCGCGGTGGTGCCGGGCTCGGCCGATCTGATCGCCAAGATGGCGCATGGGCTGGCGGATGATCTCGCCACCTGCGTGCTACTGGCGACGCGGGCGAAGATCCTGCTCGCGCCAGCGATGAATCCGGCCATGTGGGACCACGCCGCGACGCAGCGGAACATCGCCGCGTTGCGCAGCCGCGGCGTGACCATCGCCGGCCCCGCCAACGGCGCCATGGCCGAACCCGAAAGCGGTCCCGGCCGGCTCATGGAACCGCCCGAACTTCTGGACGCCATCCGCGCGGCGCTGTCCGACGGGCCGCTCAAGGGGCGGCACCTGATCGTCACCAGCGGGCCGACGCATGAACCGATCGACCCGGTGCGCTACATCGCCAACCGCGCCTCCGGCCGGCAGGGGCATGCCATCGCCGCCGCGCTCGCCGCGCTGGGCGCGCGGGTCACGCTCGTCAGCGGGCCGGTGACGCAACCGGACCCGCCGGGCGTCGCCGTGGTGCGCGTGGAGACGGCCCGCGAGATGCTCGCCGCCTGCGAGGCCGCCCTGCCCGCCGATGGCGTGGTCTGCAACGCGGCGGTCGCCGACTGGCGCACCGCGCGCGCGGCGGACCAGAAGATGAAGAAGGTGCCGGGCGCGGTGCCCCCGCCGCTGGAGCTCGCGCTGAACCCCGACATCCTGGCGACGCTGTCCGCTGCCGGGCCGCAGCGCCCGCGCCTCGTCGTCGGCTTCGCCGCGGAGACGGAGCATGTGATCGACAACGCGATCTCCAAGCGCGCCCGCAAGGGCTGCGACTGGATCGTGGCGAACGACGTCTCCGGCGACGTGATGGGCGGCGCGGAAAACGCCGTGCACCTCGTCACCGAAGCGGGCGTCGAGGATTGGCCGCGCATGGCGAAGGAGGAGGTCGCCCGCCGCCTCGCCGCGCGCATCGCGGAGGCTCTGGCGTGACCAGCCCTGTCATCGAAGTCGTGCGCCTGTCCCATGCCGAGGGCCTGCCGCTGCCCTCCTATGCCACGGACGGCGCGGCGGGGATGGACCTGCTCGCCGCCGTCATGTCGCCCATGACCATCCCGCCCGGCGGGCGGATGCTGGTGCCGACCGGGCTGCGCATCGCCATCCCCGCTGGGTTCGAGATGCAGGTGCGGCCGCGCTCCGGCCTCGCGCTGAAGAACGGCGTCGTGCTGCCCAACAGCCCGGGCACGATCGACGAGGATTATCGCGGCGAGCTCGGCGTCATCGTCATGAATTGCGGCGACGCGCCCTTCACCATCGAGCGCGGCATGCGCATTGCCCAGGCCGTCATCGCGCCGGTGGTCCGCGCCACCTGGCACGAGGTCGCCGAGCTGCCGGAGACGGCGCGCGGCCATGGCGGCTTCGGATCGACCGGACGCTAAATAGCCACCAGCCGGAGGATCGACACCATGGCGAAGGACGCCCAGGGACTGAGCCTCACTGCCGCGTCGGATGCCGCGGCCGCCGCTTATGACCATGTGGTCGAAGGCTATCTGAAGTATCGCGCCGATGCCGGGCAGCGGCTGAAGGCGGCGACGGCGATCGACCCCGAGATGCCGATGGCCCTGGTGCTGCAGGGCGTCTTCGCGATGCTGACCTACAACTCCGCCATGGTCCCCCGCGCCCAGGCCGCCGCGGACAAGGCAGCGCGCTGCGCCGGCAATGACCGCGAACGCGCCCATGCCGCGGCCCTCGCCCTCTGGGCGAGCGGCGACATGGACGGCGCGCTGGCGGCGTGGGAGGCGATCATGGCGACGCATCCGCACGACATCCTCGCCTTCCGCCTGCATCATTTCTGCGCCTTCTGGCTGGGCCGCGCGGGGCAGATGCTGCGCGCGGTGGATGCGGTCGCGCCGAAATGGTCGGCCGCGCTGCCGGGCTATGGCTCCATCCTCGCCTGTCGCTGCTTCGCCAATGAGGAATGCGGCAACTACACGGTCGCCGAGGAGGCCGGGCGCGCCGCCGTCGCGCTCGATCCCGGCGATCTCTGGGCCACCCATGGCGTTGCCCACATCATGGAGATGCAGGGCCGCCGCGGCGAAGGCATCCTCTGGCTCAAGGGGCTGGAGAAACACTGGGACGGCGGGTCGAACCTGCTGCATCATTTGTGGTGGCACCGCGCCATGTATCACCTCGAACGCGAGGAACATGCCGAGGTGCTGTCCCTTTATGATCGCGGTTTTCGCAATCTCGGCAGCGGGCTGACCCAGGCCATGCCGGATCTCTACATCGATGTGCAGAACGCGGCGTCGATGCTGTTCCGCCTGGAACTTCACGATGTCCATGTCGGCGATCGCTGGGTCGAACTGGCCGACAAGGCCGAGGCACGCATCGGCGACTGCCTGTCCGCCTTCACCTTGCCGCACTGGATGATGGCGCTGGGCGCTACTGAACGCTTCCAGGCCGGCGCCCGCATGCTGGACGCGATGCGGGACGCCGCGCGCCAGCCCGGCACCAATGCCGCCATCCTGCGCGACGCCGCGATCCCGGTCTGCGAGGCGGTGCTCGCCTATGCGCAGGGCGACTTCGCGCGCGCGGTGGATGCGATGCGCCCGGCGGTCAGCGTGATGCACATCCTCGGCGGCAGCCACGCGCAGCAGGACGTGCTGGAACAGCTCTTTCTCGATGCCGCGATGAAGGCGGGGCTGGAGGAGGATGCGCGCCTGCTCCTCGAACGCGTGGCGGGACGGCACCCGGTACCACCCGAGCGGCGCGTCGGGTATGCCGACGCGGCACGCGAGATCCTGCACTAACCTCCGATCCGGAGCCCCGCGGATCGCATCGCGGACCACCCAGGGGTTGCGGCATGGGCACTGCATCGCAACAATAGGGGCGGGTGTCGGCCTGCATGATGCGGCCGACAGGTGTCTCAATACCGGTCGGGCCGCCGGTATCGGAGAGCCGTGCCATGACGCCGCCCGCGCCAGTCCCGTCCCGCTTGCCTGCCCTCCCGATGCGAGGCGGCCGATGATCAAGCCGATCACCGACGCCGTGGTGAAGCCGATCACCAAGGCGGTCAAGCGCCCCTTCTCCCTGACGCGCGGCTTCCTCGAAAGCGAGGCCTCCGGCGGCCTGCTGCTCATGGCCGCCGCGGCCGCGGCGCTGGTGGTCGCGAATTCAGCCCTCGCGCCGACCTATCACGGCGCGCTGCACGCCTATCTGGGGCCGCTGAGCATCGGGTACTGGATCAATGACGGGCTGATGGCGGTCTTCTTCCTGCTCGTCGGGCTCGAAATCAAACGCGAGATGCTCGACGGGCAGCTTGCCTCCTGGTCCAACCGAGCCCTGCCCGGCATCGCCGCGGCAGGCGGGATGCTGGTGCCGGCGCTGATCTTCCTGTTCTTCAACGCAGGCTCGCCCGAAACGGCGAAGGGCTGGGCGATCCCGACCGCGACGGACATCGCCTTCGCGCTCGGCGTGATGTCGCTGCTCGGGCCGCGCGTGCCGGCGGCGCTGAAGGTGTTCCTTGCCGCGCTGGCCATCATCGACGACCTCGGCGCCGTCATCATCATCGCGCTGTTCTACACTGGCGGGCTGTCGATCCTGGATCTCGGCCTGGCGGCGCTGACCTTCGCGGTGCTGATGGGCATGAACCGTGCCGGTGTGGCGCGGCTCTGGCCCTTCCTGCTGCTCGGCGCCGTGCTGTGGTTCTTCGTGCTGCGCTCGGGCATCCATGCGACCATCGCCGGCGTGCTGCTGGCGCTGACCATTCCGCTGCAGCCTGCCCCGGGCCGGCCGGACGATGTGGCGCATTCGCTGCTGCACCGGCTGGAACACGCGCTGCAGCGCCCCGTCGCCTTCATCATCGTGCCGATCTTCGGCTTCGCGAATGCCGGCGTGTCCTTCGACGAGGCCGGCTGGGCGGCGCTGCGCGAACCCTTGACCATCGGCGTCGCGCTGGGGCTTCTGCTGGGGAAGCTGGTCGGCGTCTTCGGGGCCTCGGCGCTGGCCATCGCGACGGGCCTGGCGACGCTGCCCTTCCGCACGACCTGGCTTCACATGGTCGGGGTCGCGCTGCTCTGCGGCGTCGGCTTCACGATGAGCCTGTTCATCGCCCTGCTGGCCTTCCCGGACACGGCGCTGCTGCAGGAGAAGGCGAAGCTCGGCATCCTGGGCGGGTCGCTGATCGCGGGGCTGTTGGGCTGGGTGGTGCTGCGGGCCGCACCGGCGCCGCAGGGGGTTCGCGCAGAGTAGGGACGGGGCTGTCGGTGCGACGGGCGGTAGCGGAGAGGGGCTTTGCCCCTCTCCGGACCTCTCCCCAGCAAAGGCCGAAAGGCCTTTGCAAACCTCGATTTGGCGCTGTGTGGCGCGGGCGGGAAAAGCGCCGTAACCCGCCCTTGTGCCCGTAGGTCGCGTCGAGGGAAGCGTCATGCCCTCTCTGCCCAGCGCCAAGTTCCTGCGTTCCAAGTGCTCCAAGCACTTGGCAGGGTGAGGTTTGGAGAGGGGCAGCGCCCCTCTCCAATCTCCCGCTGCCCCTCAATCTTCGCGCTTCATGGGGCGGCGCCCCCACGATTTCCGGTCCAGTGGAACCATCCGGGCCATCAGACGGGCCGAAAGGCTCTTGGCGAGCTACGAAGCAGTGCCTTGCGCCCCGCCCGTGGTTGCAGTGCGCCCGCCCCGGGTCTATGCGCCCGCCCATGAGCGACCTCCTCCCCATCCGCCGTGCCCTGATTTCCGTCTCCGACAAGACGGGGCTGATCGAATTCGGCCGTTTCCTCGCCGGGAAGGGGGTCGAGATCCTGTCCACCGGCGGCACTGCGAAGGCGCTTCGCGATGCCGGGGTGCCGGTGAAGGACGTCTCGGACCACACGGGCTTCCCGGAAATCCTCGACGGACGCGTCAAGACCCTGGTCCCGCAGGTCCATGGCGGCATCCTCGGCCGGCGGGACCTGAAGGAACACCTGGCGCAGATGGAACAGCACGCCATCGCGCCAATCGACCTGGTCGCGGTGAACCTCTACCCCTTCGAGGCGACGGTCGCGAAGGGCGCCTCCTTCCAGGACTGTATCGAGAACATCGACATTGGCGGCCCGGCGATGATCCGCTCGGCGGCGAAGAACCATGCCGGCGTGGCGGTGCTGACCGAACCCCAGCATTTCGCCGAGATCCAGGCCGAGATCGAGGCCAAGGGCGGCACCACGCTCGCCACCCGCCGGCGCCTCGCCGCCGCGGCCTATGCCCGCACCGCGGCCTATGATGCGGCCATCTCCGGCTGGTTCGCGAAGCAGCAGGGCGAGGATTTCCCCCCGCGCCTCGCCTTCGCCGGCGTGCTGCGCCAAGGCCTGCGCTATGGCGAGAACCCGCACCAGCAGGCCGCCTTCTACACCGACGGCACCAACCGCCCCGGCATCGCCACCGCGAAGCAGATCCAGGGCAAGGAGCTGTCCTACAACAACATCAACGACACCGACGCGGCCTTCGAATGCGTCGCGGAGTTCGACCGCCCGGCCATCGCCATCATCAAGCACGCCACCCCTTGCGGCGTCGCGGTC
Organism: Roseomonas alba; assembly: GCF_019430885.1. Taxonomy (GTDB): domain Bacteria; phylum Pseudomonadota; class Alphaproteobacteria; order Acetobacterales; family Acetobacteraceae; genus Neoroseomonas; species Neoroseomonas alba. The sequence goes on from NZ_JAHYBZ010000003.1 coordinate 583,421, forward strand.
GCCGAGGACCTGGTCACGGCCTGGGATCGCGCCTTCCTCTGCGACCCGGTCTCCCCCTTCGGCGGCATCGTCGCGGCGAACCGCGTGCTGGACGCCGCCGCGGCCGAGAAGATCGCCGCCATCTTCACCGAGGTCGTCATCGCCCCGGATGCAGACGAAGCGGCCCGCGCCATCTTCGCCCGCAAGAAGAACCTGCGCCTGCTGCTGACCGGCGCCATGCCGGACCCGGCCGCGCCGGGCATGACCTTCAAGTCGGTCGCCGGCGGCTTCCTGGCCCAGTCCCGCGACGCCGGCCATATCGCGGCATCCGCGCTGAAAGTGGTGACCCAGCGCGCCCCGACCGAGGCCGAGCTGCGCGACCTGCTGTTTGCCTTCCGCGTCTGCAAGCATGTGAAGTCCAACGCCATCGTCTACGCCAAGAACGAGGCGACCGTCGGCCTCGGCGGCGGCCAGCCCAACCGTGTGGACAGCGCCCGCATCGCCGGCTGGAAAAGCGAGGAAGCCGCCAAGGCCGCCGGCCTGCCGGAACCGCTCGCGCGCGGCAGCGTGGTGGCTTCGGACGCGTTCTTCCCCTTCGCGGACGGGCTCGAAGCGGCGGCCGCGGCGGGCGTGACCGCCGTGATCCAGCCGGGCGGGTCGATGCGCGACGCGGAAGTGATCGCGGCGGCAGACAAGGCCGGGCTCGCGATGGTGCTCACGGGGATGCGGCATTTCCGGCACTGATGGACCAGGGAGGGGCTTTGCCCCTCCCCGGACCCCTCCCCACCAAAGGCCGACTGGCCTTTGGAAACCTCAACTTGGCGCCGGGCAGGCATGGCAGGATGCACGCCGAAACCCGCACTCGCGCACCGCGCGCGCTCAGAGGGGACAGCATGACGGCAGCGCCCAGCACCAGAAGTCGGCTTTCCAAATGACACGGTCATTTGGCGGGGTGAGGTCTGGAGAGGGGCGGCGCCCCTCTGCAGGGAGCCACCACCCCCATGGATGAACTCGTCGCCGGCTACCGCCGCTTCCGCCAGGAAACCTGGCCCCAGCAGCGCGCGCGCTTCGAGGAGCTCGCCGCCCAGGGCCAACGCCCACACACCCTGGTCATCGCCTGTTCGGACAGCCGCGTCGATCCGCAAATGATCTTCTCGGCCGGACCGGGCGAGCTGTTCGTCGCGCGCAACGTCGCGAATCTGGTGCCGCCCTACATGCCGGACGCCGCGTTCCATGGCACCTCGGCGGCGGTGGAATTCGCCGTGCGCGTGCTGGTGGTGAAGCGCATCGTGGTGATGGGCCATGCGCTGTGCGGCGGCATCCGCGCCCTGCTGGATGGCGTCCCGCCCGAGGCCGGGGATTTCGTCGCCGGCTGGATCAAGATCGCCGGCCGCGCGCGGGAGGTTGCCCTGCGTTGCGATGTCCCCGAACAGCGCCAGGAAGTCGCCGAGCATGAGGCCGTGCGCATCTCGCTCGCCAACCTCATGACCTTCCCCTGGGTGGCGGAGGCGGTGGCGGAGGGCCGACTGGCCCTTCACGGCGCCCATTTCGGCGTCGCCACCGGCCGGCTGGTGCTGGTCCCCGCCGAGGGCGAACCCCGCACGCCCTAAGGAATCTCGCGCCCGCAGCGCGGGAATGCGAGACTCCCCCGGTCGAGTCGGGGGAGAGGGGATGGCACCCGAAAGCCTTGCGATCCTGGGTGGGCTGGGGGTGCTGGCGGTATTGCTGCTGGCGCTGCTGCTGCGCCGGCCGGGCACTGATCCGGTACTGACGCAGCGCCTGGCCGACCTGCAATCCGTGCTGGATCGGCAGGGGGAACGCATCGCAGCCCTGCCCGCGGAGTTCGAACGGTCCCTCGCGCGCGAGGCCGCGGCGATCGGGGATCGCATCGGCGCCGGGGCGCTGGACCAGACGCGCGCCCTGGGGGAAGGGATCGGCCGCATCGCGGACCGGCTTTCAGCGCAAGAGAAGGCGGTGCTGGACCGGCTCGCCGCCGATGCCGCGCTGCTGGCCGAACGCCTGGCGCAGGATGCGCGGGCCATGGCCGAGCAGCGCGCCGCGGTGGTCAAGGCGTTGACCGAGCACAAGGACGACACCGCCCTGCTGCGCCGCGACGTGACCGGCAGCGTCGTCGAAGGTTTGGCGAAGATCCAGGCCACGCTGACGGCCGAGAACACCCGTGTGCGCGATCAGCTCGACGCCCGGCTGAAGGAGCTGCGCGAGGGCAACGAGGCGAAGCTCGCCGACATCCAGAAGACGGTGAACGAGCAGCTTCAATCGGCCGTCGAGAAGCAGATGAACGAGAGCTTCGCCCGCGTCATCGATCAGTTCGCCGCAGTGCAGAAGGCGATGACCGACGTGCAGGCGGTCACCACGCAGATCGTGGACATCAAGCGGCTCTTCTCCAACGTGAAGACCCGCGGTGGCTGGGGGGAGGCGCAGCTCCGCGCCTTGCTCGAGGACATCCTGCCGCCCGGGTCCTATGAGGCGAACAAGAAGCTGTCCGAGGACAGCGCCGAGGCGGTGGAATTCGCCATCCGCATGCCGAGCGAAGGCGGGCGGGAGGTCTTCCTGGCCGTCGACGCCAAATTTCCGACCGAGGACTGGGACCGGCTGGTGATGGCCTCCGAGGCCGGCGATGTCGAAGCGGAGAAGGCCGCGCGGCGCGCCCTGGAACAGCGCGTGCGTGGCGAAGCGGCGAAGATCGCCTCCAAATACATCCGCCCGCCGCTGACCGTGGAATTCGCGGTGCTGTTCCTGCCGACAGAGGGCCTTTACGCCGAGATCACCCGCATCCCCGGCGCGGTCGAGGACATCCACCGGCTGCACCGCGTTCTGGTGATGGGCCCGTCCCTGCTGCCGGCCATGCTGCGCACCATCCAGATGGGGCATGTCACCATCGCGCTCGGCGAGAAGGCCGACATGGTCCGCGAATTGCTCGGTGCCACCAAGGCCGAGATGGGCAAGATGGACGAGGTGCTGGTGCGGCTGCGCAAGCAGGTCACGGCGGTGGGCAACACCATCGATGCGGCGCAGGTCCGCACCCGCGCCGTCGCCCGCAAGCTGCGCGGCGTCGATGCGGTGGACGGATCCCGCGCCGCCGCCCTTCTCGACATCGAGGCCGAGGACCAGACCCCCGGCGAGGGCGACGAATCATGAGCCTGTTGCAGGTGCAATCTGCCATCGGCCTGCTGCTGCTGACGGCACTGGCCTGGGCGCTGGGCGGATGCCGCCGCGGCGTGCCGGTACGCGTCGTCGTGGCGGGTCTGCTGCTGCAGCTGGCGCTCGCGGCCGTATTGCTGAACGTGCCGCCGGTGCGCCGCGCCTTCGCGCTGATCGGGGATGCGGTGAATGCCCTCGCCACCGCGACCAAGGCGGGGACGACGCTGGTCTTCGGCTATCTCGGCGGCGGACCGCTTCCCTTTCCGGAGCCCTATCCGGGCGCGTCCTTCATCCTGTTCTTCCAGGCGCTGCCGCTGGTGCTGGTGGTCGGGGCGCTGTCCTCGGTGCTGTATCACTGGGGCGTCCTGCCCGCGATCGTGAAGGGCATGGCGAAGGTGCTGCGCCGCCTGTTCGGCCTCGGCGGCGCGGCTGGCTTCGGCGTCGCGGCGAACGTCTTCGTCGGCATGGTCGAGGCGCCACTGATGATCCGCGCCTGGCTCGCGAAGCTCACGCGGTCCGAGATGTTCGTCGTCATGACGGCCGGCCTCGCGACCATCAGCGGCAATACGCTGGTGGTCTATGCGCTCATCATCGCGCCGGTCGTGCCGGATGCGGCGGGGCAGTTGCTGACGGCGTCCCTGGTCTCGGCGCCGGCGGCGATCCTCGCGGGGCTGCTGATGATCCCGCCGGCGGCGGGCGACATCGCGACCGAAGGCGGGGACGGCATTCCCGAACGGCTCTACGACAGTTCCATGGATGCGCTGGTGCGCGGCACGCAGGACGGGCTGAACCTGCTGCTCGGCATCATGGCGTCGCTGATCGTCTTCGTCGCCATCGTGGCGCTGATCAACCTGGCGCTGGAACCCCTGACCGGCCTGACGTTGCAAGGCATCATGGGTTGGGTGCTGTGGCCCGTCGCCTGGGCCATGGGCGTGCCGACGGGGGAGGCTGCGACGGTTGGCGCCTCGCTCGGCGTGAAGATGATCATCAACGAGTTCGTGTCCTACCTGTCGCTGGCGCAGTCGGGCGGGGCGGGGCTGTCTGACCGGTCACGTCTGATCCTGACCTATGCGCTGTGCGGGTTCAGCAACCTCGGTTCGGTCGGGATCATGGTGGGCGGCATGACGGCGATGTGCCCGGAACGGCGGACGGACATCGTGCGGCTCGGGCTGCCCTCGCTGATCTCCGCAACGATCGCCTGCTGCATGACCGGGGCGGTCGTCGGGGTGCTGACAGCGCCCTGAACGCGGCGCAGGATGCGCCGGCCGAAGGAGCCCACCCCATGACCCACATCGTCCACCGCAACCTGCGCGAAGCGCCGCCCATCGCCGCCTCGGGGCGCGGGATCTGGTTGCGCGACGCCTCGGGGCATGAGGTGATCGACGGGTCGGGCGGGGCGGCGGTGGCCTGCCTCGGGCACGGCCACCCGCACGTCGTCCAGGCGATGAAGGACCAGATCGACCGGCTCTGCTACGCCCACACCGCGTTGTATTCGGCCGAGAGCGCCGAGCGACTCGCCGACATGCTGGTCGGCCACGCGCCGGGCGGCCTGACCCATGCCTATTTCGTGTCCTCGGGGTCCGAGGGCATGGAAGCCGCGATCAAGATGGCCCGGCAATGGGCGATCGAATCCGGCCAGCCGTCGCGGACGAAGATCATCGCGCGCCGGCAATCCTATCACGGCAACACGCTGGGCGCCCTGGCCGCCGGCGGCAATGCGATGCGCCGCGCCCCCTATGCGCCGCTGCTGTCGGATGCCTTCAGCCATGTCTCGCCCTGCTACCCCTATCGCGACCGCCGCGACGATGAATCCGAGGCCGACTACGTCGCGCGGCTGGCCGACGAACTGGAGGCCGAGTTCCAGCGCCTCGGCCCGCAGAATGTGATCGCCTTCTGCGCCGAGACCATCGTCGGCGCGACGCTCGGCTGCGCCACCGCCCTGCCCGGCTACTTCCCCGCCATGAAGGCGGTCTGCCAGCGCCACGGCGCGCTGCTGATCCTCGATGAGGTGATGTCCGGCATGGGCCGGTCCGGCACGCTGCACGCCTGGGAACAGGAAGGTGTGACGCCGGACATCCAGGTGATCGCGAAAGGCCTCGGCGGCGGCTACCAGCCGATCGGCGGCATCCTGGTCCATGGTCGGGTGATCGAAGCGTTGACCAAGGGTTCCGGCACCTTCAAGCATGGCCACACCTACCAGGCGCATCCCGTCGCCTGCGCCGCCGCCCTCGCGGTGCAGGAAGTCATCCGCGACGAGAAGCTGCTCGACAACGTGAAGGCGATGGGCGCGCTGCTGGAACAGGGCCTGACCGAGCGGTTGGGCAACCACGCCAAGATCGGCGACATCCGCGGCCGCGGCCTGTTCTGGGCGGTGGAGCTGGTGCAGGACCGCGCCTCCAAGGCCGTCTTCGACCCCGCACTAGCCGTGAACGAGCGCGTGAAGAAGGAAGCCTTCGACCGCGGCCTCGCCTGCTACCCGATGGGCGGGACCATCGACGGCAAGCATGGCGACCACGTCATCCTCGCGCCGCCCTATGTCTGCACCGCGGCCGAGATCGGCATGATCGTCGAGCGTTTCGGCGACGCCGTGGAAGCCGCGCTCGCCAGGCTGTGATGCCCGATTCCGTCGCCACCGCCGCGAAGCAGCCCCATTCCGCGCCATAGTGCGCGCTTTCCCCAGGGACAGACGACCTTGCCCATCATCAACCGCATCGCCGATTTCCACGCCGACCTGACGGCCACGCGCCGCGACATCCACGCCCATCCGGAGCTCGGCTTCCAGGAGCGCCGCACCTCCGACATGGTCGCGAAGATGCTCGAATCCTGGGGCGTCGAGGTGCATCGCAACATCGCCGGCACCGGCCTGGTCGGCGTGCTGCGCAACGGCACGTCCAAGCGGTCCATCGGCTTCCGCGCCGACATGGACTGCCTGCCGATGACCGAGACCAACGATTTCGGCCATCGTTCCACTGTGGCGGGGCAGATGCATGCCTGCGGTCACGACGGGCACACCACCATGCTGCTCGGCGCCGCGCGCTACCTGGCCGAGACGAAGAACTTCGACGGCACGGTGAACTTCATCTTCCAGCCCGCCGAGGAGGGCGGCGGCGGCGGCGAGGTCATGGTGAAGGAAGGCCTGTTCGACCGCTTCCCCTGCGATTCCGTCTTCGCCATGCACAACACGCCGGAGATCCCGCTCGGCGAGGCCCGCATCCTCGCCGGCCCGGTCCTTGCCGCGGCGGACCGCATCACCATCACCATCCACGGCAAGGGCGGCCATGCCTCCCGCCCGCAGCAATGCATCGACCCGGTGCTGGTGGGCTCGCAGATCGTGGTGGCGGCGCAGTCGATCGTCTCACGGTCCATGGACGCGCTGGATGCCGCGGTGATCAGCATCTGCATGTTCCACGCCGGCGAGGCGAGCAACGTCATCCCCGAGACCGCCGAGCTCCACGGCACGGTCCGCACCTTCAAGCCGGCGATCCAGGACAAGGTCGAGGAGCGCCTGCACCAGATCGTGCGCTCGACGGCCGAGGCCTATGGCGCCACCGCCGAACTGTCCTACCAGCGCGGCTACCCGCCCACGGTGAACAATCCCGAACAGGCCGAGCGCGCCGCCAAGGCCGCCGACGCCATCCTGGGCGAGGGCAAGGTGCAGCGCACCGGCACGCCGCGCATGGGGGCGGAGGATTTCTCCTACATGCTGCTGGCGCGGCCGGGGGCGTTCATCGGCATCGGGCAAGGCGATGGCGGGCGGCACTCGGTGTCGGTGCACAATCCCCGCTACGACTTCAACGACGACCTGATCCCGCTGGGGTCTTCGCTCTTCGCGAAGCTGGCGGAACAGGAACTGCCGCGCGGGTAGGCGGGTCGCCGCCCCCTCCGCCTGGCGCCAGACACGGGGCGGTCCGGTCGTATTCACCGCATCGTTTGCGCGAGGCGCCAGGTATCGGTTTCCAAAGGCCTCGGGCCTTTACTGGGGTGGCTTGGAGGGGCGAAGCCCCTCCAACGCTTCGGCCGAGGCCACGGAAGATGCAGGAGCCCCTTTGCACGGCGCGCGAGGCCGGCGCATGCTCAGGCGCATCGAGGAAATGACCGGATCCACCGCCATGACCAACCGCCGCACCTTTGTTGCCGCCTCCGCGGGCCTGGCCGCGTTCGGCCTCACGCCCCGTCTCGCCGGGGCGCAGCAGCGATTCGCCAGCATCTACATGTTCGTCCCGGCCGGTCCTGGCGGTGGCTGGGACGGCCTCGGCCGCGCCATCGAGCAGGCGGCGCGCCAGTCCGGCCTCGTCGGCACCTTCCAGTTCGAGAATGTCGGCGGCGCCGGCGGCATGGTCGGCCTGCCGCGCTTCCTGTCCCAGCGCCGTGGCCGCGCCGATGCGCTCATGGTCGGCGGGTCGGTCATGGTCGGCGCGTCGCTGACCAACAAGACGCCGGTCTCGCTGCAGAACACCGTGCCGGTTGCCCGAATGACCGAGGAGGCCGGCGTCATCATCGTGCCGGCCAACAGCCCCTATCAGAATATCCGGCAGCTTCTGGACGCGCTGAAGGAGAATCCACGCGCGGTCTCGGTGGCCGGCGGCAGCGCCGGCGGTACGGACCACATCATCCTGGGGCTGATGCTGCAGAAGCTCGGCCGCCAGGCGCGTGAGGCGTCCTTCGTCGCCTTCCCCGGCGGCGGACCGGCCCAGGCAGCCGTCCTGGGGGGGCAGGTTGCGGCCGGCATCTCCGGCTGGTCGGAATTTTCCGAGCAGATCAAGGCCGGGCGCGTGCGCGCCCTCGCCACGACCGGCGAGCGCCGCATCGACACGGATGTGCCGACGCTGAAGGAAAGCGGCATGGACGTGGTCGCGACCAATTGGCGCGGCGTGTTCGGCGCCCCCGGCATCAACGCCACGCAGCGCCAGGCGCTGGTCGATCTGATGACCGCCATCCATGCCACGGAAGCGTGGCGCGGCATCCTCACCGACCGCGGCTGGGAGGACGCCTTCCTGACCGGTACGCCGTTCGAGCAATTCCTCGAAAAGGACCGCGCCGATACGGAAAGCGTGCTCAAGGACCTTGGTCTCGCCTGAGCCGCCATGAAGCCAGGTGCCCTGCCCGACCTCGCGGTCGGCCTTGCCGTCACGGCGCTGGGTGTGCTCGGCGCCTGGCTGACCTGGGTGATTCCGGTGACGCCGGTCTATGCCGTGGTCGGGCCGAAGCTGGTGCCTGCGGTGATCGCCGCGGCGCTGTTCGTGCTTGGCCTGATGCTGACCGCCGCCGCCCTGCGCGGGGGCTGGAGCGCGGACCTGCCGGAGGTCGCCGAGGCCGGCCCACGCAACCTGCCGGCACTCGGCTGGCTGCTGGGCGGCATGCTGCTGAACCTCGTGCTGATCGAGCCGCTGGGCTTTTCCATCGCCGCCGCACTGCAATTCGTCTGTACCGCGCGCGCCTTCGGCAGCCGCGCGCCGCTGCGTGACGCGGTCATCGCGCTCACGGTGTCGCTAACCGCCTTCTTCCTGTTCGTCGAAGCGCTGGGCGTGAATATCGGCGCCGGGCTGCTGGAGGGGGCAATCCTGCGCGCCCTGGGGCAGGAGGTCTCGTGAGGGCGTTCCGCTTCGTCACCGTCGACGTCTTCACCGACCGGCGCTTCGGCGGCAACCAGCTTGCCGTGTTTCCCGATGCGCGCGGCCTCAACGACGCCGAGATGCAGGCGCTGGCGGCCGAGTTCAACCTGAGCGAGACGACCTTCGTCCTGCCCGCCGACAACCCGCAGCATGATGCGCGGGTGCGCATCTTCAACCGCGTCGCCGAGATGCCCTTCGCCGGCCATCCCAATGTCGGCACCGCCTTCGTTCTGGGGCAGGAGGATGAGGACAGCCCGCGCCTCTATCGCTTCGAGGAACCGGCCGGACTGGTGGAGGTCGCGCTGCTGCGCGACGGCGCCGGCCGGGTGACCGGCGCGGAAGTGGCCGCGCCGCAGCCGCTGAGCATCGGGGCTGTGCTGCCCGTGGCCACCGCCGCCGCCTGTGCCGGCATCCCCGAGGCCGCGGTGGTCACCGCCCGGCACGCGCCAACGCTGGCTTCGGACGGCGGCAATCAGCGCCTGCTGACCGAGGTGACGCCGGAAGGTCTGGTCGCCGCCACGCCGGATCTCGGTGCCTTCCGTCGTGCCGTGGCGGACTTCCCGGATGAGACGCGCGGCTTCCTGTCGCTCTACATCTATTGCCGGGACGGTGCGGCGGTGCGGGCGCGGATGTTCTCGCCGCTCACCGGCACCTGGGAGGATGCGGCGACAGGCAGCGCGGCGACACCGCTCGCCGGCTTCCTGCTGCATCTGGACGGCGATGAAGACGGGGCCTGGGACATCACGCAGGGTGTGGAGATGGGACGGCCGTCCCTGCTGCTGGCCCGCGCGCGGCGGCGCGCCGACGGCATCCGGGCGAGCGTGGGCGGGCGCTGCGTGCCGGTGCTGCGGGGCGAGGCGGTGCTGTGAGGCATAGGGCGATTGGAGGGGCTCTGCCCCTCCACGCCACCCCGCCAAAGGCCGAAAGGCCTTTGGAAACCAATACTCGGAGTTGGGCACGGCAGCCGCAACCGAGCGTGATCGGCGCCTCGAACGCGCTGCCGGGAATCGATTCCGAAGTTGGGCACGGCGCCCGCTCATGTCAGGCGACGCACCCTTCGCGCTCTGCACCAAGCATTGGTTTCCAAAGGCCTTTCGGCCTTTGGTGGGGTGCGGTCCGGAGAGGGGCAAAGCCCCTCTCCGAGCGCCCTGCATCAGAAGGCTGACCCATGGATTCCCTCTCCGGCCTCGCGCTCGGCTTCGGCAATGCCTTGTCCCTCGCGAATCTTGCCTGGGCGCTGCTGGGCTGCTTCCTCGGCACTGCGGTCGGCGTCCTGCCCGGCATCGGCCCGGCGCTGACCATCGCGCTGCTGCTGCCCATCACCTTCTCCGTCAGCGCGACGGGGGCCTTCATCCTGTTCTGTGGTGTTTTCTACGGCGCCATGTATGGCGGCAGCACGACGTCCATCCTGCTGAACACGCCGGGCGAGAGCGGGTCGATCATCACTGCTCTCGAGGGTGCGAAGATGGCGCGGAACGGGCGCGCCGGGCCGGCGCTGGCGACCTCGGCGATCGGGTCGTTCGTCGCGGGCACTGTGGGAACACTGGGGATCGCCTTCCTCGGCCCGGTCATCGTGGAATGGGCGCTGGTGCTGGGGCCGGCCGAGTATTTCTCGCTGATGGTGCTGTGCTTCGTCACGGTCTCGGCGGTGTTGGGGTCGTCACCGCTGCGCGGGCTGACCTCGTTGTTCTTCGGGCTGATGCTGGGGCTGGTGGGGGTGGACCTCCAGACGGGACAGCCGCGCCTGACCTTCGGCGTGCCGGAACTGCTGGATGGCGTGAATGTCGTGCTGGTGGCGGTCGCGCTGTTCGCGGTGGGTGAGGCGCTCTACATGGCCTGGCACCACCACGCCGGAAAGCAGGAGGTGCTGGCGGTCGGGCGGCTGATGCTGTCGAAGGAGGATCTGAAGCGATCCTTCTGGCCGTGGATCCGCGGCGCCGGGCTGGGCTTTCCCTTCGGCGTGCTGCCGGCCGGCGGGACCGAGATGCCGACCATGCTCAGCTATTTCGCCGAGCGGAAGCTGGTGAAGCCGGAATACGCGCAGGAATTCGGCACGACCGGTGCCATCGAAGGCGTGGCCGGGCCCGAGGCCGCGAACAACGCCGCGGCGGCCGGCATCCTGGTGCCGATGCTGACCCTCGGTCTGCCGACCAGCGCGACGGCGGCGATCATGCTGTCGGCCTTCCAGTCCTATGGCATCAACCCGGGGCCGCTGCTGTTCACGCAACAGGCGGAGCTGGTCTGGACGCTGATCGCATCGCTATTCATCGCGAATGTCATGCTGGTGGTGCTGAACCTGCCCCTGGTCGGGCTGTGGGTGCGCATCCTGAAAATTCCGGTGCCGCAGCTCTATGCCGGCATCCTGGTCTTCGCGACGATCGGCACCTACGGGATCTCGAACAGCGTCATCGACCTGGTCCTTCTCTACGCGCTGGGGATCGTCGCGATGTTCATGCGGCGCTTCGACTTCCCCGTCGCGCCGGTGGTGATCGGCATGATCCTGGGGCCGATGGCCGAACAGGCGCTGCGCCAGGCGCTGACCATCAGCCAGGGTGACTGGACGGTGTTCGTGACGCGGCCGGGCAGCGCGATCATCCTGGGCCTGGCCATCCTGGCGCTGGCCGGGCCGCGACTCTACGCCGCCATCGCACGGAAGGCCTGATGTTCTACGAACCGCGCAATGGGCATGGGCTGCCCTATGACCCATTCAAGGCGATCGTAGCGCCGCGGCCGATCGGGTGGATCTCGACGCTGGATGCGCAGGGACGGACGAACCTCGCGCCCTATTCCTTCTTCAACGCCGTGCATTCGCGCCCGGCCATGGTGATGTTCACGACGGAATCGATGAAGCACAGCGCGGCGAATGCGATCGCGAGCGGGGAGTTCGTCTTCAACCTCTGCTCCCGCCCGCTGTTCGACGCGATGAACATCTCCTCCGGCGCGCTGGCCGAGGGCGAAAGCGAGTTCGACGCGGCGGGGCTGGAGACGGCGCCGTCGCGTGTGGTGAAGGCACCGCGCGTCGCGGCATCCCCGGCGGCGCTGGAATGCCGCACGGTCCAGTCCTTCCAGTTCCACGATGCCGAGGGCGCGACGCTGCAGGGCTGGATGGTGATCGGCCAGGTTGTCGGCGTGCATATCGACGAGGCCTTCCTGCGGGAGGGCCGCTTCGACACGGCGGCGGCCCAGCCGCTGGCCCGCTGCGGCTATCGCGACTACGCCGCGGTGACCGAGATCTTCGAGGCGCTGCGCCCGACCGATGGTGGGGCCTATCGGCCGGGGCAGCCGGATCGGTAGGCTGGGCCAACATCATGTTGCATTGGATGTTGGAAAATCCCACCATTGGGCGATGAGAAATCCCGAGGCCCAGACCGCCATCGACCGCGCCGGCGGCGTCAGTGCCCTGGCGCAACGACTGGGGCTGGACCATTCTACGGTGTCGGGTTGGAAAGCCGTACCGGCGCGCCATGTCCCGGCCGTCGCCGCCGCGGCGGGGCTCGGCCTGCATGAGGTCCGGCCGGATCTCTACCGGCCCGGCCAACAGGGCGGATTCACGGAAAACCAACAACCGCTCGTCGCCGAGGCCCGAGGCCTCGGCCTGGATCCCGAGGCCATCGCGACAAAGGCCATCACCGAGGCCGTGCGCGCGGAAAAGGCGCAGCGCTGGCTGGATGAAAATCGCGACGCGATCGAGGCATGGAACCGCTGGACTGAGGAGAACGAACTCCCCCTCGCGCGCTACCGCATGTTCTGACCGGTGGCGCGCTTCGATCTTCATCGCGCGCCGGGCGGCGCGGCAGGATATGTCGTGAACGTGCAGAGCGACCTGCTCGACCACCTCCAGACGCGGGTGGTCGTGCCGCTGCTGCCGCCCGATCGCGTGCCGCCCGCCATGCCGGACCTGCATCCGAACCTGGCGGTGCAGGGTGAGGCCTTTCTCCTGGCAACGCAGCTTCTTGCCGCGGTGCCGCGGCGCGAACTCGGTCCGGTCGTCGGCAGCCTCGCTTCCGAACGCGACGCCATCACCCGCGCCCTCGACCTGCTGCTGACCGGCTTCTGATCAGCCCTGGACCGGGCGCACCGTCGCCAGGATCGCCGCGCCCACCGCGAGGAAGACCAGCACCGTCGCCATCCCCGCACGCTGGCTGCCGGAGGCATCCGTCACCGCCGCCAGCACCGCCGGGCCGAAGAATCCCGTGACCCGTCCCGACAGCGCGAACAATCCGAAATGCGCGGTCACCTCGCCTTCGGGCGCCATCCGCGCCATCAGCGTGCGCGACGCCGCCTGGGCCGGCCCCATGAAGATGCCGAGCACCATGGCGAGCCCCCAGAACACCGCCTTGCTGTCGGTCAGCAGCAGCGCCGCGCCCACCACGACCATTGCGACGAGGGCCACCATCACCGTCGGCTTGGACCCCAGCCGGTCCTCCACCAGCCCGAACCCCGCCGCGCCGAGCCCCGCCGTCACGTTCAGCGCGATGCCGAAGAGCAGGATCTCCTCGAAGGTCATGCCATGCACGCCGGCGGCGAAGATGGCGCCGAAGGCGAACAGCGTGTTCAGCCCATCCGTGTAGAACAGCCGCGCGATGAGGAAGCGCATCATGTCCGGCCGCCGGGGCAGGCCGCGCAGCAGGCCGCGCGTCTCGGCCACGCAATGGGTGACCGCCTGCCCCATGGGCAGGTGTTCGCCAGGCTGGTCGGGCACCATCACCAGCACCGGCCAGCCGAAGACGACCGTCCAGACGGCGACCAGCAGCGCCGTCGCGCGGACCTGCTCGGATGTCGATCGGTCCAGGCCGAACAGCGGCGGATTCGGCTGCACCAGCAGCACCAGCGCGATGGCCAGGCAGGCCAGCCCGCCCGCATAGCCCAACCCCCAGGCGAGGCCCGAGATGCGGCCCATCTGCGCCGGTTCGGCGACTTCCGGCAGCATGGAATTGTAGAAGACCGTGCCGAGCTCGAAGGCCAGCGTCGCGATGCCGACACAGACCAGCAGCCACAGCGTCCAGGACGGATTGGGCTGCGCATACCAGACCAAGCCGGTGAACACCGCCGTCACCAGCGTGCACAGGGCCAGCAGCATGCGCCGGTGCCCGCCCCGATCGGCGATCGCCCCCAGCAACGGCGACAGCACCGCGATACCGAGGGCGGACAGCGTCTGCATCCACCCCCATTGCGCTTGGCCCGTCGCCGGATCCGGCGCGATGCCCTGGGTGAAATAGGCCGCGATGACGAAAGTGGAGACCACCGTCGGGAAGGCCGAGTTCGCCCAGTCGAAGGACGCCCAGGCGAAGGCCTTGCGGTTCATGAAGGGTGGCTACTCCGGCGCCGCCACGCCGCCCGGGGCCGGCATCGACACGCGGGTGATGGCCCACTGGATCGAGGTCTCGCCCTCCTCGGCCAGGAGCACGACCTGGGAGGCGCGGCGGGGTTCGCCGCCGAGATAGACGCTGTCCTCCAGCGCGACCCGCGCGCCCTTGGCCCGGATCTTCCACCCGATGCCCGAGGGCAGGCGCAGCAGCGCCGCGCTCTCATCCTGCAACAGAGTGGCAGCGACGCCCGGATGGAGATGGAAGCGCATCGCGAAGGCCGGGATGGTGGCGTCGCCGGCGATCTCGACGACATCCTCCCCGCGCAGGTCGTCGCCGGATTCCGCCAGGTAGAGCCGCCGCCGATGCACTGCGCCGAAGGCCCGGCGCCAGCCGTCATGGCTCGCTTCCAGCCACTGCGCGCCGGCGGATTCGTGGCGGGCGGTCTCAACCTGCTCGGGCCGGCGGCCGAGGCCCTCGGAGCGCAGCTCGGACGAATTGGTGTCCGACAGCACCAGGGTCGAATGCGCCGCCGTGGCGCGCAGCGCATCACGCCAGGCTTCCTCGGCGGCCGGCGCCGCGCCGCAATTCACGATCAGCCGGTCGCGGCCGACCGACATTTCGAAGGCGAGCGTCCCGGCATGGGCGAAGCGATCCGCCCCCGCCGGCAGCCCACCATCACCGCCGCTCGAGGCGCGGGGAGACGGCGGCGCGCCGGTATCGGCGATGATCAGCGTGCGCCCGGCCTGCAAGCGCTGGAACCCGGTCTCGGGCAGGTCGAAGGGCGCACGGCCGCGCGCCTGGCCCTGGGTCAGCACCAGGTCGATCAGCGACGATCCTTCGTCCCGCGTCCCGTTGAACAGCGCCAGCCCGCCATCCCCGTGACGGAACAGCCGCAGCGCCGGCGCGGCGCGGTCCAGCACCGCCGGCAGGTGCGGTGGCGGTTCCATGCCCGCGCCATGCAGCAGGTTGCGGATCTCGATCAGGTCCTGCAGCGCCAGGAGCTGCATCGCCGGCGACCGCTCCACATGCCCGCCATCGGGGTGGAACTGCCGCTCGATCTCCGCCGGCAGGAAGCGTGCGGCGCGTTGGAGATAGGCATCCTCCTGCAAGGCGATCGCCGCCGCCATCGCGCCCTTCAGGGCGACCAGGGCGCCACGGTGCTCGGCCTCGGCGGGCAGGACGGCGGACAGGTCGCGCGCATCCTGCGCCATGCGCGTCATGATGGCGCGGCGGAAGGCGTCCTCGGCCGTCGCGGCGAAGAAATCCCAATGGCCAAGCCAGGCCGACAGCCGCGCGCCCACCACTTCCGGCGCATCGGCCACAGGCTCGTCGGCGCCGCGCACCAGCCAGTCATCCGTCAGCGCCCGCGCATGCAGCCGCGCCGCGTCGGTCCCCAGTGCACGCAGGTCGCGCATCCAGGCGAAGCCATGCGCCGCCGCGCGCCAGGGCGCGGTGCCGGAAGTGATGTCCCAGCCCTCGGTGCCCGGCAGGCCGATGCGCAGGGGGCGGGCGGTGCCCAGAGTCTCGAATTCCCCGCGCAGCAGTCGCGCGCCGCGCGCCGGGTCGCCGGGCCAGAGGTCTCGAAAGGCCCGCGCCGGGGCCTCGGGCACGCGGACCGGCTTGAGCCGCGAGAGCTTCTGCCGGAACCCGCGTACGATGCCGATCATGCGGTGGGCCCGCGGATCGCCGCGATCGCGGCGGCATAGTCCGGCTGGCCGAAGACAGCGGTCCCGGCGACCAGGCAATCGGCGCCCGCGGCGATGCAGGCCGGTGCCGTCTTCGGCGTCACGCCACCATCCACCTGCAGATGGATGGACCGCCCCGAGGCATCGATCATCTTCCGCAGAGTCGCGATTTTCGAAAGCTGGCTGTCGATAAAGGACTGCCCGCCAAAGCCCGGATTCACCGACATGACCAGGATCAGGTCTGTCAGATCCAGCACATGCGCCACCGCGTCGACCGGCGTCGCCGGATTGAGCACCACGCCTGCCTTCTTGCCCAGCGCACGGATGGTCTGGAGCGACCGGTGCAGATGCGGCCCAGCCTCCGGATGCAGGGAAATCAGGTCCGCTCCGGCCTCGGCAAAGGCCGCGAGGTAGGGATCGGCCGGCGCGATCATCAGATGCACGTCGAAGGGGATGGCGCTGTGCCTGCGCAGCGCCTTCACCACCACCGGGCCGAAGGAAATGTTGGGCACGAAATGCCCATCCATGATGTCGAGATGCAGCCAGTCGGCGCCGGCAGCGGTGACGGCCTCGACCTCTTCGCCCAGGCGGGCGAAGTCGGCGGCCAGCAGGGATGGGGCAATCAGCGGCGACTCGGGCACGAAGTTGTTGTAGCCGCTTGGGTTCCAGGGGGGCAACCGGGCGGTGCGGCGCGGGCCCGGTCGCCGGGCCCGCGGGAGGGCGCGCAGCGCCCGGGCGCCGGCGCCGTCCCGGCCCGCTCGTCAACCGCCCGGCGGGGCCATCTCGATCAGCATCTCGTCACGGCCGAGACTGAGTGTCGCGCCGATCTGCGAACCACGCAGATGCATGATCACGCCCGCGCTGTTCTGCAGCCAGAGTTCGTCGGTCCGGCGGGTATCGAGGCCCTGCACCCCCGTGCCCTGGCTATAGAGGCCGCGGAAATCCTCGATCCGGCGCAGGTTGTACACCTCGCCCTGCGCCTGGATACGCGCGGCGCCGCCGGGGCCCACCACGGTGCCGACCATGCGGAAGGGCAGGTCGCGCCCCTGGAAGTGCAGCGTGCCATTGCCGGCGCCCGCGCCGCCGACGAATTCCTCCGACAGCCTCACCGTCCCGACCGGGCGCTGGCCGGCGATACTCGCCGCCGTCGGTACCGGTGGCGTCACCGAGGAACAGCCGGCCAGGGCGAGCAAGGCCGCGGCAGAGGCGAGGGTGCGACGATACATCTGGCGAAACTCTGGGATTGTTGCGCCGCGCAGGTTCCGCTTCCCGCGCGACCGGGTCAACGGCCGCTTGGCCTGAAGGACCTGCGGACAGGGCTGAATCCGCCCGGTTGACGGGTCGGGGCCGGCGTGGTCTCGGGCGGCATGATCCGTCTTGATTCCATCTCCCGGCAGAACGGCCGCCAGTTGCTGTTCGTCGAGGCCTCGGCCGCCCTGCAGAAGGGCGAGCGCATCGGCCTGGTCGGCCCGAATGGGGCCGGAAAATCCACGCTGTTCCGCATGATCACCGGGCAGGAGCAACCCGATGAGGGCCAGATCCTGGTCGATCGGGGTGTGACCATCGGTTTCTTCAGCCAGGATGTCGGCGAAATGGCCGGCCGGTCCGCCGCAGCCGAGGTGATGGACGGCGCCGGCGATGTCAGCCGTGTCGCGGCGGAACTGGCGGAACTGGAGGCTGCTCTTTCCGACCCCGACAGGGCGGACGAGATGGACAGCCTGCTGGACCGCTTCGGCGAGGTCCAGGCACGCTTCGAGGAACTCGGCGGCTATGCGCTGGAGAGCCGCGCGCGGGAGGTGCTGGCCGGCCTCGGCTTCAGCCAGGCGATGATGGATGGCGATGTCGGGCTGCTGTCCGGCGGATGGAAGATGCGCGTCGCCCTGGCCCGCATCCTGCTGATGCGCCCCGACGTGATGCTGCTGGACGAGCCGAGCAACCACCTCGACCTCGAAAGCCTGATCTGGCTGGAGCAGTTCCTCGTCAATTACGACGGCGCGCTGCTGATGACCTCGCACGACCGCGAGTTCATGAACCGCATCGTCAACAAGGTCATCGAGATCGACGGCGGCACGCTGACCAGTTTCTCCGGCAATTTCGACTTCTACGAACAGCAGCGCGCGCTGAACGAGAAGCAGCAGCAGGCGCAGTTCGACCGCCAGCAGGCGATGCTGGCCAAGGAGATTGCCTTCATCGAGCGCTTCAAGGCCCGCGCCTCCCACGCTGCGCAGGTGCAATCCCGGGTGAAGAAGCTCGACAAGATCGACCGCGTCGAAGCGCCGCGCCGACGCCAGACCATCGCCTTCGACTTCCCCCCTGCCCCGCGGTCCGGCGACGACGTGGCCAGCCTGCGCAAGGTGTCGAAAAGCTATGGCGAGCGGGTGATCTATGACGGGCTCGACCTGCTGGTGCGGCGGCGGGAACGCTGCTGCGTGCTGGGCGTCAACGGCGCCGGCAAATCCACACTGCTGAAGCTCGTGACCGGCACGACGGAACCGGACGAGGGCAGCGTCGCGATCGGCGGCAGCGTGAAGATGGGCTACTTTGCGCAGCACGCGATGGAGTTGCTGGGCGGCGACCGCACGGTATTCGAGGAACTCGAATACACCTTCCCCCAGGCCGGCCAGGGGTCGCTGCGCGCCCTGGCGGGCTGCTTCGGCTTCTCCGGCGACGATGTCGAGAAGCGGTGCCGCGTCCTGTCAGGCGGGGAGAAGGCGCGGCTGGTCATGGCGCGCATGCTCTACGACCCGCCGAACTTCCTGGTGCTGGACGAACCGACCAACCACCTGGACATGGCGACGAAGGAAATGCTGATCGGCGCGCTCGCGGCCTATGAGGGGACGATGCTGTTCGTGTCCCACGACCGGCACTTCCTCGCCGCACTGTCGAACCGCGTGTTGGAACTGACGCCCGAGGGTCTCCACGACTACAGCGGCGGGTATACGGAATACGTCGCGCGGACCGGGCAGGAGGCGCCGGGCCTGCACGGTTGATGGAGGGGACAGGGCCCCTTACGCGCGGAGATCATGGCGGCGGTGGAACGGGGAAGGGCTCTGCCCTCCCGCGGACCCCCACCCGCCAAAGGCCGAAAGGCCTTTGGCGGGTTCGGCGGCACGGCCGCCAAGGTCTGGAGAGGGGCTAAGCCCCTCTCCATCACCTCCTGCCCGTCACTTCGCGACGAGCGCCTTCAGATCAGCCTGCGGCCGCGCCCCGAAATGCGAGATCGCCTCGGCCGCCGCGACCGAGGCCCAACGACCGCACTCCGCCAGCTCGCGTCCGGCCGTCAGCGCGGCAAGGAACCCCGCGGCATAGGCATCGCCGGCCCCGGTGGTGTCCACGACCTGCGTCGGGACGGCTGCCACTTCATGTGCCGTGGTGGCGGTCAGGATCAGGCTGCCCTTCTCGCTGCGGGTCAGCGCGGCGAGGCCGATCTCGGACTGGGCGATGGTCGCCGCGGCGTCGAAATCGTCGGTCTGGTAGAGCGCGCAGATCTCGGCCTCATTGGCGAAGAGGATGTCCGCCTCGTTCTTCACGAAGGCGCGGAAGGCGTCGCGGTGGCGCTCGACGCAGAAGGGGTCCGACAGGGTGATGGCGACCTTGCGGTCCGCGGCATGGGCGATGCGCGCGGCCTCGCGGAAGGCGGCCTGCGCGGCCGGCGGGTCGAACAGGTAGCCCTCCAGATAGGTCACCTGCGCGCCAGCCACGGCGACGGGATCGATATCCGCCTCGCCGAAGGTGACGCAGGCTCCGAGGAAGGTGTTCATCGTCCTCTGCCCATCCGGCGAAACGAGGATCAGGCAACGCGCGGTGGGCGCGCCGCCGGATAGCGGCGCGGTCGGGAAGGTCACCCCGGCGGCGGTGATGTCGTGGCGGAAGACCTGGCCCAGCGCGTCATCCGCGACCTTGCCCAGATAGCCGACCCTGGCCCCCAGTGCGGCGGCCGCGGCGCAGGTATTCGCCGCCGAACCGCCGCTGCTTTCCACGCCCGGGCCCATGGCGGCGTAGATGCGCTCGGCATCCTCGGTCCCGATCAGCGCCATGCTGCCCTTGGCCATGCCGTGACGGGCGAGGAAGTCGTCTCCCGCCCGGGCCAGCACGTCCACGATCGCGTTGCCGATGCCGAGGATGTCGAGACTGGTCATGCTGCGCCTTCCGAAAGGGATCGGAAGGCGCATAGAGCAGATCGCGCGTCAGTAGTAGCCGCGCCGTTGCCGCGGCGCGGTGAGGGCGCCGACCGCAGCACCGCCAGCACCGCCGATCGCAGCACCGGCCAGGGGCGACCCGCCGGTCAGTGCGGCGATGCCCGCGCCGCCCGCGGCGCCGATGCCGCCGCCGATCAGGGCGCGCTCGCCGACCGGGTCGGAACAGGCCGCCAGACCGAGCATCGCGAGGCCGGCAGCCATCAGGCGGAAATGGGAAAGGGTCATGGAAAGAGACTCCATCAAGTGGTCTTCGATGGCGTCAGCACAACCAAACCGTGTGGCAGACGCCCGGCCAAAAAACGGCGGTGCCTGCCCCAGGTTTCACGATCGTGTCATACCGCCGCGCCCCGCCGATGACCTTCGCGTCGGCGAGGCGATATGGCGCGCGGGGTTGGTGGGGCGGCCGCGTGCAAGACCAAGACTCTGATGGCGACTCAGCCGTAAGGCTGGCCAGTATCAGGAGCCTTTGCGCTTGCGCCCGCCCTTGCCCTTCTTCGGGTCATAGCCCCCGCCGCCCGGGCCCATCGGCTTGGGCTTCCAGTCGGCACGCGGCGTGGCTTCGCGCAGCGACCGTCCGGCGAGGTTCGGCTCCAGGCCAAGATCCAGCGCTTCCAGCCGCTTGATCTCGTCCCGCAGCCGCGCGGCGGTCTCGAATTCCAGCTCGGCGGCGGCGGCGCGCATCTTGCGTTCCAACTCCGCGATCGACGCCTGCAGATCCTTGCCGACGAAGTTCTGGTCGTCCTCGCCTTCCACCGCATCGACGGTGATGTAGTCGCCCTGGGAGACATCCTTCAGCACATCCGCGATCTCGCGCCGGATCGAGGTGGGCGTGATGCCGTGCTCGGTGTTCCAGGCGACCTGCTTGGACCGGCGACGCTCGGTCTCCTCCAGCGCGCGCTTGAGGCTGTTGGTCATGACGTCGGCGTAGAGCAGCACCCGCCCCTCGGCATTGCGCGCAGCGCGGCCGATGGTCTGGATCAGGGATGTGGTGGAGCGCAGGAAACCTTCCTTGTCGGCATCGAGAATCGCGACCAGCGCGCATTCCGGGATGTCGAGGCCCTCGCGCAGCAGGTTGATGCCGACCAGCACGTCGAAGACGCCCTTGCGCAGGTCGCGGATGATCTCGATGCGCTCCAGCGTGTCCACGTCGCTGTGCAAATAGCGCACGCGGATGCCGGCCTCGGTCATGTACTCGGTCAGATCCTCGGCCATGCGCTTGGTCAGCGTGGTGACCAGCACGCGACCGCCCTTCTGCGCCACGTCGCGGCATTCGGCGAGGAGATCGTCCACCTGGCCCTCGACGGGGCGAATCTCGCAGACCGGATCGACGAGGCCCGTCGGGCGGATGACCTGTTCGGCGAAGGCGCCCTGGGTGCGTTCCATCTCCCACGGGCCGGGCGTCGCGCTGACGAACACCGTCTGCGGGCGGAAACTGTCCCACTCCTCGAACTTCAGGGGCCGGTTGTCGGTGCAGGAGGGCAGGCGGAAGCCGAACTCCGACAGGATCGACTTGCGCGCATAGTCGCCGCGATACATGCCGCCGATCTGCGGCACGGTGACGTGGCTCTCATCCACGATCAGCACGGCGTTCTCCGGGAGGTATTCGAACAGCGTCGGCGGCGGGTCGCCGGGGCGCCGGCCGGTCAGGTAGCGGGAATAGTTCTCGATGCCTTTGCAGGACCCGGTCGTCTCCATCATCTCGATGTCGAAGATGGTGCGCTGTTCCAGGCGTTGGCGTTCCAGCAGCTTGCCCTCGGCTTCGAGCTGGGCGAGGCGTTCCTTCAGCTCCACCTTGATCTGGCTGATCGCCTGGGTCAGCGTCGGGCGCGGCGTCACATAGTGGCTGTTCGCATAGATCGCGACGCGCTCCATCTCGCCGGTGATCTCGCCGGTCAGCGGATCGAATTCGCGGATGCCGTCGATCTCGTCCCCGAACAGGGAGACGCGCCAGGCGCGATCATCCAGGTGGGACGGCCAGATATCCACGCTCTCCCCGCGCACGCGGAAAGTACCGCGGGCGAAGAAGGCGTCGTTGCGGCGATATTGCTGCTCGACCAGCCCCTTCACCAGCGCATCGCGATCGATCCGTCCGCCGCGTTCCAGCTTCACGACCATGCGCGAGTAGGTCTCGACCGAGCCGATACCGTAGATGCAGGACACCGAGGCGACGATCACCACATCCGACCGTTCGAGCAGCGCCTGCGTCGCGGAATGCCGCATGCGGTCGATCTGCTCGTTGATCTGCGAATCCTTCTCGATATAGGTGTCCGTGCGCGGGACATAGGCTTCCGGCTGGAAGTAGTCGTAGTAGCTGACGAAGTACTCCACCGCGTTGTCGGGGAAGAAGGACTTCATCTCGCCATAGAGCTGCGCCGCCAGTGTCTTGTTGGGCGCGAGCACCAGGGCCGGGCGCTGCAGGTTCTCGATGACCTTCGCCATGGTGAAGGTCTTGCCCGAGCCGGTGACGCCCAGCAGCACCTGGTCGCGTTCGCCCTGCACAAGCCCGGCGGTCAGTTCCCGGATCGCCGTCGGCTGGTCGCCATTCGGCTCATAGGGGGAGACGACCTTCAGCGCCCGTTCCAGCGGCGGCGCGGGCCGCTTCTCCGGGATGAACAGCATGGGGCCGGGCGCGATCAGGTTCATGGCCGCCAAGATGGGGTCGAATCCGGCCCGGCGCCATATCGAAGCCTATCGCCAGGGGCGCGTGTTCCACAGGGCGGCGAGCACCGCCTCTTCCTCCAGCACGATCTGCCGCGTGTCCTCGCCGGGGCGGTATTTCAGCGGGATCTGGCGGGCCTGCGCCTCGGCGATCCAGGCCGGGTCGCGCATGGTCTCGGCCAGTGCGGCATCGAGGCGCGCAACGATCGGCACCGGCGTGCCGATCGGCGCCACCAGGCTGCGCACCGCGCGCGTGTCGATTGGATAGCCCGCCTCGGAGAAGGTCGGCACATCCGGGGTGAAGGCGAAGCGCATGGGGCCGGAGGAGGCAATCGCCCGGATCGCGCCATCCTTCAGGGCGGGCAGGCTCTCGGCCATGGGCAGGGCGGCGACCTGCACGTCCCCGGCCAGCAGGGCGGCGGTCAGCACCGACCGGCCGGCGAAGGGACGATGCCGCAGGCGGGCGCCGGTCGCCCGTTCAAACTCGACCAGCATCAGGTGGTCGTCGGACCCGATGCCGGTTGTCCCCGCCGTCAGGCCGTCCGTGGCCTCCCGTGCCGCCTGCAGGATATCGGGGATCGAGCGGAGCGGACTGGACGGCGCGACGAACAGGCCGCTCGGATCCTCGAAGATCGTGCCGATCCAGGCGAAATGCCGCAGCCCGAAGCGCGCCTGGCGCCCGATGGTCAACGCCTGGGCCTGGGGCGAGATCAGCAGCCCCAGCGTCCGCCCATCGGCCGGCGCCGCGGCCATCAAGACATAGGTGTCCTCATTGGGCTGCTGGTTGTCCACCGTGATCCGTGCCCCGCCGAGCTTCGCGGCGAGGAACGGCAGCATGGCGCGGATGGCGGTGTCGGCCGCGCTCCCCTGTGCCGCGGGCAGCAGGATGCGCATTGGCTCGTCGCCCGGCCAGGGCGCCTGGGCCCGTGCCGGCGCGACGGCCGCGGCGGCCAGGCTGGCGGCGATCACGCCGCGACGCGAAAGGTGCATCCGAATCCGTCCTTCCCATTGCCCGGGTCCGCGTCAGGCCAGAGGACGCGCCCGCCTCTTCAACTCCGTGCCGTGGCCGCGAGCATGCCGCCGCCGGCCACCAGCACCGCGGCGACCGCGGCGCGCCAGGACAATACGCCTTCCCCTGCGACCACCAGCAGCAGGGTGGACGCCACCGGCACCGCATAGGCGAGCGTGCCGAGCAGCCGCGGATCGCCCCGCTTCATCCCCGCATCCCACAGGAAGAAGGCAGCGCCGAGCGGCCCGGCACCGAGCAGCAGCACGGCGATCCATTGCCGGCCATCGGGCAGGATCGTCGTCTCGAACAGCAGATGCGCGACGCCGGCCAGCAGCGCGGTGGCGAGGCAGAAGCCGGCCAGGGCCTCGGTCGGCACGGCGGCCATGCGCTTCGACGTCACCGAATACACCGCCCAGACCAGCGCGCAGCCGATTGCCGCCGCGAATCCCGGCGTCGCCCCCGGCGGAAAGGACGCCCCAGCGCCCACCAGCAGCACGCAGCCGGAAAAGCCCAGCGCCACCCCGACCAGCCGCCGCGCGCCCAGATGCAGCCCCAGAAGCGGCGCGGAGAGCAACACGATCAGCAGGGGCCAGAGATAGTTCAGGAGATTCGCCTCGACCGCCGGGGCCAGCGCCAGGGCGAGGAAATACAGGGCGTGGTAACCAAACAGCCCGCCCACCCCATGGGCCCAGGCCAAGGGCCCCTGCCGAAGCAGGGCCAGGCGTCCGCGCGCGGCCACCACCGCCAGTGCCAGCGCGCCCCCCACTGCGAAACCAAGTGCGGTCAGTTCCAGCGGCGGCAATCCCGCCGCCATGCGCGCGAGCAGCGCCAGAAAAGCCCAAAGAAGCAGGGCGCCGCAGCCGGCAAGGGTGGCGGAAGACATTCGTTCCAGGGCAATATGATCAGGCCCGGCGCGAATTGCCGGCCGGGCCAATTAGCATGGCGGAGAATTCAGGAGGAGATGTTCGCTTTCATCATTCGCACCGGGGTCGCCGCCATTGCACTTTGGGTTGCGGTGTCCATCGTGCCGGGTCTTCATGCGCGCGATACACAAACGCTGCTTCTTGCCGCGATCGTCCTCGGCATCGTCAACGCCGTGGTGCGGCCGCTGGCGGTCCTGCTGTCCATCCCGATCACGCTGCTCACCTTCGGCCTGTTTCTGCTGGTCGTGAATGCCGGCATGCTCGCCCTGGTCGCATGGATCGTGCCCGCCTTTTCCGTCAGCGGATTCTGGGCGGCACTGTTCGGGTCGGTCGTCGTGTCGATCGTGTCGTCCTTCATCAACGGCGGCATGACCACCGGATAGCGCCGATCAGGCGCGGCGCAGCACGGCCCGGACCACCTCGGCCAGGCCCTGGTGGCGCGGGCCTTCGTCCAGGCGTACCGCGCCTTCCAGCAGTTCCAGCACCTCCAGCCCCGCGAAGTGCCGTTCCACCAGGGCGCGCGACCACAGCAGGGCGGGATCCTTCGGCCCGCCGCTGCGGCGGCCTTCCTGGGCCGGGGTGAAGCATTCCATCACCAGCAGCCCGCCGGGTGCCAAGGCCCGCAGCGCGCCGGCCGCGGCGATGGCGCGGTCTTCCGGCGGCAGATGGACGAAGATCCAGGCGATCAGGTCGAAGCGGGCCTCGGGCCAGGTCCAGCGGGTCAGGTCGGCGACCTCGGTCGCAAGCGGCACGCCCCGGCGGGCGGCCAGCGCGCGCGCCTTGTCCAGCCCCACCGCCGACCAGTCCACGGAGGTCGCATCCAGCCCCTGTTCGGCCAGCCAGACGCCGTTGCGTCCTTCGCCGTCGCCCACCGCGAGCGCCCGCATCCCGCGCCGTAGCCGGTGCGCCTGTTCCATCAGGAAGACGTTCGGGGCCTCCCCGAACTGGAAGTCGCCGCCCGTGTAGCGTTCGTCCCAGGCCAGCGAGGTGCTCATGCCGGCAGCACCACCGGCTGCGGGTCGAGGAAGGTCTGGAACCAGGAGAACGAGAAATGCAGATGCGGCCCGGTCACGCGCCCGGTCGCGCCCGACTGCGCGATGCGGTCCCCCTGCGCGACCATCTGCCCCTCCTGCACCTCGATCACCGAGAGATGGGCGTAAAGCGAATTCACCCCATGCCCGTGGTCGATCACCACGAGATTGCCGAAGAAGTGGAACTCGTCCGCGAGCGTCACCCGCCCCGCCGCGACCGCCTTCAGCGGCGTGCCCGTCGGAACCGCGAAATCCAGCCCGTAATGCGGCTGCCTCGGTTCGCCGTTCAGGATGCGCCGGCTGCCATAGACCCCCGAGATCCGCCCCTGCGCCGGCGCGATGAAGCCCTGCGTGAACCCGGTCAGCGCGCTGTCGATGGCGCGCGCCGTGCCGAGCTTCTCGCGTTCCCTGACAATGCGCCGGAGCGTCTCGGCATCCGGCGTGACCTGAGACGGCGGCAGGCCGTTGATGCGCTGTTCCTGCCAGTGCCGGCGCGCGATGGTCAGGCGGCGCTCCTCTCGCCGATTGTCCGGCGTGATGATGCGCAGCATCGCCGATGTGCCCTGGTCGCGGCCGAACCCGAAGGCAAAGGCGCCATCCAGGGTGATGCGCAGCGCCCGGCCGTCGAGCGCGACGCGCGTGCCGGGTTCAGCCTGGCCGACGACAAAGCCGCCCTGGGTGAGGCCGCCTTCGGTGAGCGTGACCGCCTGGGCCGCGCGGGCGAGAAGCAGCATCGGGGCGGCGAGCAGGGCGCGACGGGGGAGCGTCCCTCCCGCGGGTGGGAACCTCGCGGGCGATGACAGGACCGGAGAGGGGCTTTGCCCCTCCCCGGACCCCACTCCACCAAAGGCCGAAAGGCCTTTGGAAACCTCCATTTGGCGCTGTGCGCCGTGGTTCGGATGGGGTGGTGGCTGTCGCGGTGGGCAAGATGATTCGGCCATTCGGCCTTCAGGCGCAGCGCGGCCGCCGGTGTTGTCGGGGGCCGTTCTGCCCGGCGCCAGGTATTGGTTTCCAAAGGCCCTGTGGCCTTTGGTGGGGCGGGGTCCGGGGAGGGGCAAAGCCCCCCTCCGGTCGCGAGTGCCTGTCACAGCAACGACCCTTGTTCCGGAGCCTGGCTCTTCTTCCGCGCCGCCGCACCCTCGGCATGCGCGCGCACTTCGCCA
This sequence comes from Roseomonas alba, assembly GCF_019430885.1. GTDB lineage: Bacteria > Pseudomonadota > Alphaproteobacteria > Acetobacterales > Acetobacteraceae > Neoroseomonas > Neoroseomonas alba. The sequence goes on from NZ_JAHYBZ010000003.1 coordinate 610,151, forward strand.
TCCGCGAAGGTCAGCCGCAGTGCCTGGCCCGGCGCGACGCGTCCCGCGGCGGTCACGGCATGCCCTTCGGCATCCCGCACCAGGGCGAAGCCGCGCGCGAGGACGGATTGGTAGGACGCGCTGTCCAGCCGTGCTGACAGCCCGTCCAGCACCGCGCGGCGCTGACGGATCAGCGCCTGCACCGGCGCGGGCGACAGCCGCGTCAGGGCGCGTGCCGTCGCGCGGGCGTCCCGCTGGCGACCCCAGGCGGCGGACAGGCGCAGGGACAGGGCCTGGACAGCGGCACGACGGGCCAGGATGCCCTCACGCGGATGCGGCACGCGCAATGCGGCGATGGCCTGGCGGCGCCGGTCCAGCAAGGAAACGAGTGCTCGCGGCAGGCGGTCCCCGATATCGTCCAGGCGCTGGCGCGATTGTGCGAGGCGCGCCGGCACGTCGGGCAGGCCGCGCTCGGCGCGCAGAAGCCGAAGCCGCGTGGCATTCAGCAGGCCGGCGGTCGCCTGGGCGAGCCGGGCCCCGGTCTGCGCCAGGGACGCGACCAGGTCGGCCCGCGCCGGGACCGCCAGTTCCGCCGCAGCCGTGGGCGTCGGGGCGCGGCGGTCGGAGACGTAGTCGATCAGCGTCGTATCCGTCTCATGCCCCACCGCGCTGATCAGCGGAATGGAACAGGCGGCGGCGGCGCGGAGGACGATTTCCTCGTTGAAGGCCATCAGGTCTTCCAGCGACCCGCCGCCGCGCGCGACGATCAGCACATCGGGACGCGGCACGCGGCCGCCGGCGGGGATCGCATCCATGCCGCGGATGGCGGCGGCGATCTGCTCGGCCGCGCCCTGCCCCTGGACCATGACCGGCCAGAGGATGATGTGGCGCGGGAAGCGCCGCGCGATGGTGGTGCGGATGTCCTGGATGACCGCGCCCTTCTCGGACGTCACCACGCCGATCACGCGCGGCAGGCGCGGGATCGGCTTCTTGCGGGCCTCCTCGAACAGGCCTTCTTCCAGCAGGCGCTTGCGCAGCGCCTCGATGCGCGCGAGCAGCGCGCCCTCCCCGGCATATTCCAGGCGGTCGATGACGAGCTGGTATTTCGACCGGTCGGCATAGGTGGAAATGCGCCCGGTCGCGATCATCTCGACGCCGTTCTCGGGCAGGGTGCCGAGGTTGCGAACGGCCGATTTCCAGATCACCGCCTCGATCTTCGCGTCGGCATCCTTGAGCGAGAGGTAGATGTGCCCGGACGGATACCGCTTCATTTCGGTGATCTCGCCACGCACGCGCACCCGGCCGAAGGCGCCTTCCAAGGTCCGCCGGATCGCCCCGGCCAGATCGGAGACGGCATATTCCGGGATGTTGCTGACGGCCGGGGTGTCCATGGCGCCACCCTATGCTAAGGCGCCGCCCATCCAAAGCGGGGGTAGGCGCGATGAAGGTCCTGGTGGTCGGCGGCGGCGGTCGTGAACACGCGCTGTGCTGGGCGCTCGCGGCCTCCCCGCTGCTGGACACATTGTGGTGCGCGCCCGGCAATGCCGGCATCGCCGAGGTGGCGGAATGCGTGCCCATCGGCGCCGAGGACATCCCCGCGCTCGTTGCCTTCGCGACGGAGAAGGCCGTCGATCTGGTCGTCTGCGGGCCGGAAGGGCCGTTGACGCTCGGCCTCGCCGACGCCTGCGCGGCGGCGGGCCTCAAATGCTTCGGGCCCAGCCAGGCGGCGGCGCGACTCGAAGGCAGCAAGACCTTCACGCGGGAGGTCGCGGACGCCGCCGGCGCCCCCGGCGCACGCTGGCAGCGCTTCACCGATCCGGCCGCGGCGAAGGCCTATATTCGGGACCACGGCGCGCCCATCGTGGTGAAGGCGGATGGCCTCGCCGCCGGCAAGGGCGTGGTTGTCGCCGCGACCGTCGCGGAAGCCGAAGCCGCCATCGCCGACATCATGGAATCCCGCATCCACGGCGAATCCGGCGCGACGGTGCTGATCGAGGAATGCCTGATCGGGCAGGAGGTCTCCTTCTTCGCGCTGTGCGACGGCAAGACGGCCCTGCCGCTCGGCGCCGCGCAGGACCACAAGCGCGTCGGCGACGGCGACACCGGCCCGAACACGGGCGGCATGGGCGCCTATTCCCCCCCGCCGGTCTTCACCGACGCGCTGCGCGATGAGACCATGGCCCGCATCGTCAACCCCGTGCTGGCGGAGATGGCGAGGCGCGGCACGCCCTTCCGCGGCGTGCTGTTCGTCGGGCTGATGATCACCGCGGACGGCCCGCGCCTGATCGAGTTCAACGTCCGCTTCGGCGACCCCGAATGCCAGGCGCTGATGGTGCGGCTGCGGAGCGATCTGCTGCCGGCGCTCCTCGCCGCCTGCGATGAGGAACTGGCGTCCTTCGACCTGCGGTGGGAGCCGCTGCATTCCCTGGTCGTGGTGATGGCCGCGAAAGGCTACCCGGGCAGCTATGCGAAAGGCACGGAAATCCGTGGCCTGGAGCGCGCCGCGCAGGTTCCGGGGGTGCAGGTCTTCCACGCCGGCACGTCCCGGCGCGAGGACGGCGCGCTGGTCGCCACCGGCGGCCGCGTGCTGGGCGTCACCGCGACGGGTGCGACCCTCGCCGAGGCCCAGCGCTCAGCCTACGCCGCCGTGGATGCGATCGATTGGCCGGAGGGTTTCTGCCGCCGGGATATCGGCTGGCGGGCCTTGTGAAGACGGCCGCCATCGGGTGACGGCCCCGTTGTCCCATCCCGGGCGCCTGACGGACGGGAGGGGCAGCGCGGTTCGATCCCTCGCCGCGACCCGGCAGATCGGGCATCGGGACCATCGGCGACGCGCGGCCTTGGCAGCGCGTCGCAACAGCAGGGATCAGGCCATCGGCTCGATCGCAAGATTGTACACGACGACGAAATGGCTTCCCGCCCCGGCCAGGACGAGTCCATGCCAGAACGCGTTGTGGTAGCGGATCCTCGTCGCCAGGTGCATCAGGACGCCGATGGTGTAGAACGCGCCGCCCAGGCCGAGCAGCATGATGTCGCGATCCGGCAGCGTGACGACCAGGGGATGGATGGCGGCGACGCCAGCCCAGCCGAGCAGAAGATAGGCCGCGATCGAGACCCCTTCGAAATGGCCAGGCACCGCCAGCTTCAATACGATACCCGTCAGCGCCCCCGCCCAGACCGCCCCCAAGAGGCACCATCCCCATACGCCACCGATGCCAAGGATGCAGATCGGCGTGTAGGTGCCCGCGATCATCGTGAAGATGGCCGCGTGGTCGAACCGTCGAAGCAGGGATTTCGCCCGGCCTTCCCGAGCCAGGTTGTAGAGCGCAGAACATGCCAGCATCGTAAACAGCCCCGCGGCGTACAGCCCGAGTGCGACGGTGCCCAACGGCGTCGATGCGCTGCCGATCAGGATGAGCACCACGCAAGCGACGACCGCGGCGGACACGCCCAGGACGTGAATGGTGCCGTCGGCGATCCGTTCGCCGCGCGTGTATTTGTGCCACACAACCGATACGTCGAGCTTCGTGGCAGGTGATGCTTCAGCGGTGGCCATGCCGCATGGTGCCTCCACTCGTCGCGCCGCGTCCAGGCACATGACCAACTGCGCCGCCGCATGGCTCGGTTTCGGCATTTGCGGGCTGCATCCGGGCTGCCAGCCAGCGACATCGCTGGCTGGCGCCGGGAATGTCACTCGGTGACGTAGCCCGCAGCGTGATCCGCCGCCACCGCCTGTGCGGTCCGCAGTCTGGAATCACCGTGACCGCCGCCGCCCGGCGTGGCCAACGACACAGTGTCCCCCGTCTTCAGCACATATTGACGCTTCGGATCGACTTTCTCGTCGTTGATCTTCAGCACGCCTGGCGCGCCCGCCTCGCCGCCTTCGATGCCGAAGGCCGGGAAGATGGTGCGCTCAGCGAGGAAGGAGACCGCGATCGGCGTGGGCGACTTGCTCTCGATCAGGATTTCCTGGCCGAGCCCGCCGCGATGCCGCCCACGTCCGCCGCTGTCCGGGCGCAGCCGCTTGTGGTGGATGCGCAGCGGCGCGATGTGTTCGCTGATCTCGACGGCGGTGGAGGAAACGTTGGACGGCCAGGACAGGCAGGAGATGCCGTCCCCGTGCACATTGCCGCCCATGCCGCCGTTGAAGAAGAACATGTTGGCGTAGGGCTTGCCGGCCTCGTTCACGCCCGACTGGTTCATGCCCCACATCGGCGACCCGCAGGCCGCCATGACACGTTCCGGCACGATCTGTCCGAGGCACCCGAAGACCAGCATCGGCAGGTAGTGGCCGATCAGCATGCGCGACCCGCCGGAGGCCGGGAAGACCGGGTTCACGATGCAGCCCGGTGGCGCGATGAGCGAAATGGGCCGCCAGGCGCCTTCGTTGTTCGGCAGGGTGGGGCTGGTGCAGACCTTCACCCCATACATCACCATGGCGTAGGTGTAGCAGAGCGCGCAGTTGATCGCGCGATCCACCTGCGCGTCGGTGCCGGTGAAGTCGGCGGTGATGCTGTCGCCTTCGATGGTCAGCGACAGCTTTATGGTGATGGGTGTATCGAGCAGGCCGTCGGTCTTCAGCTCGCTGTGGTAGGTACCGTCGGGCAGCGCCGCGATGGCGTTGCGCATCGCGGTCTCGCAGCGGCGATGGATTTCCGAGGCGAGGTCCGTCAGGTCATGCAGATCCGCCTGCTCCATCAGGATCAGCAGGCGTTCTTCCATCAGATCGAGGGCTACGACCTGCGCCCAGAGGTCGCCCATGGTCTGCTCGGGCGTGCGGACGTTCTTCTTGATGATGGAGACGAGCGTCTCGTCCGCGACACCCGCGCGCATCAGCTTCATGGGCGGGATCTGCAGACCTTCCTCGAACACCTCGCGCGGTTCGGGGCTGCGGATCTTGCCGCCTATGTCGGGCGCATGCGCGGTCGAGGCGCTGAAGGCCACCAGCCGCCCGTCGCGGAAGATCGGCTTCGCCACGGTGATGTCGGGCAGGTGCCCGGTGCCGAGCCAGAGGTCGTTGGTGATCAGCACATCGCCGGGCTGCAGGGTCTCGGGCGGGATCAGGCGGATGAAGTGCTTCACCGTCTCCGGCAGGGTGCCGATGAAGGACGGGATGCTCTCCGTCGCCTGCACCAGCGACTGCCCCGATGCGTCGGTGACGACGCAGGAGAAGTCGTAGGATTCGCGCACCAGGGTGGAGAAGGAGGTGCGGACCAGCGCCGCCGCCGCCTCATCCACCAGCGAGATCAGCCGGCGCCAGAGGAGTTCGAGTTCGACCGCGTCGAAGCTGCGGGTGGAGGGGCTGTCGTTCATGGCGTGCGCTCGGCGAGGATGGAGCCGTCCGGCAGCACGGCGATGCGCGCGCCGGGGCCGACGATGAAGGTGCTTTCGTTCTCCTCGAAGACCGCGGGGCCTTCGAGGGTGGTGCCGATGGGCAGGGCGTAGCGGTCATAGACCGGGGTGGGCACGGCGCCGCCCGCATCGGGGAAGTGGACGCTGCGCTGGCCCTTCAGCGCCGCGCTGCCACCGCCCAGGCCATCGAGCCGCAGCATGCCGCCCGCGCCCGGCATGGGGGCGGAGACCGATAGGCGCAGGGCGACGAATTGCGCGGCGGCCCCGGGCGGGGTGCGGCCGAACAGCACGCGATAGGCGGCTTCGAAGGCGGCAAGCACGGCGGCTTCCGTCAGCACCTCCGGCAGGGCGACGGTGATCTCCGATCCCTGGCCGACATAGCGCATGTCTGCGAGGCGCCGGACCTCGCGGCGCGACAGGTCCGCACCTGTGGCCTGCACCACCGCCAGGGCATCGGCTTCGAGCGCGGCGAACAGCGTCTCCGCCGCGGCCCAATCGGCCTGGTTAAGCCGCGTGTTGAAGGACGCCACGCGGTCGATGCGTGCGGGCGCCATCAGCATGCCGATGGTGCTGCCCGCACCCGCACCCGGCGGGCAGACGACGCGCGTCACGCCGAGCTTGGTGCCGACATGCCAGGCGTGCACCGGCGCGGCCCCGCCGGTCGCGAGCAACGCATAGTCCTGCGGCACGCGCCCGCGTTCCGCGATGGCGACGCGTGCCGCGCCCGCCATGTTCTCGTTCACCACGTCATGGATGCCGAAGGCCCCGCGCGTCGCGTCCAGACCCAGCGTGCCGGCCAGGCCGCCCAGCGCGGCGCGTGCCTCGGCGGCGTCGATCGTCATGGTGCCGCCGAGGAAGAAATCGGCGTTGAGATAGCCCAGTGCGAGATCGCTGTCGGTCACGGTCGGCTCCGCGCCGCCTCGCCCATAGCAGACCGGGCCGGGCTGCGCGCCCGCACTTTCCGGGCCGACATGCAGGGTACCGAGCTCGCTACGTCTGGCGATCGACCCACCGCCGGCGCCGATCTCGATCAGCTCGACGGTCGCGATCTGGATCGGCAGGCCGGAGCCACGCAGGAAGCGCTTGGTGCGCGCCGCCTCGAAGCCCCAGGCGACGAGTGGATCGCCGTCATCGACGAGGGCGAGCTTCGCCGTGGTCCCGCCCATGTCGAAGGCCAGCACGCGATCGAGCCCCGCATGCCGCCCGAACCACGCCCCGGCCAGGGCACCCGCCGCCGGGCCGCTCTCCAGCAATTGCACGGGTGCGCGCTTCGCCTCGGCGACATGGGTCAGGCCGCCATTGGACAGCATCAGGAACAGCCCGCCAGGAATGCCTGCCCCCTTCAGCGCGGCTTCCAGCGTGTCGAGATACGTCTCGGCAATCGGCCGCACATAGGCGTTGGCGGCCGCCGTCACCATGCGCGGATATTCACGAATCTCGGGGGCGAGATCGGAGGACAGGGACAGCGACAATGACGGGAACCGCTTCGCGATGGCGTCGGCGGCCAAGCGCTCATGGACAGGGTTCGCATAGGCATGCAGGAAGCAGATGGCGAGGCTGGTGACACCTTCCGCGACCAGCGATTCCACCTCGCGCAGCGCGGCCTCGACGTCGAGCGGCTTCTCGATGCTGCCATCCGGGCCCAGCCGTTCGAAGGCCGGCCGCCGCCACGGCCGCGGCACCAGCGGTGCGGGCATGTCGAGGAACAGGTCGTAGAGCTCGTATTTCCGCTCGCGCGCGATCTCGAGCACATCGGTGAAGCCATCGGTCGTCAGCAGGCCGGTGGCAGCCCCCTTCCGCTCGATCAGCGCATTGGTGAACAGCGTCGTCGCATGCACGACGCGGCCGATCGAGGACGGCGCGATGCCGCCCTTCTCCAGCAGCTTCTTCAACCCGGTGATCGCCCCGCGGGAGGGATCGTCGGGCGTGGTGCTTTCCTTCCAGATGACCGCCCTGCCATCGGCAGGGTCAAGGACGACGAGATCGGTGAAGGTACCGCCGATGTCGATACCGAGTGACAGGGACACAGTCATTGGGATTCCTGGAGGTCAGTCGCCGCGGATGTTGTTGGTCTCGACCACCTGCTTCCAGCGGGCGCGGTCGCGCTGGATGCGCTGGGCGAAGTCGGAGCCGCCCTCGCCGATCGGGATCAGGCCGCGCTCCATCAGGGTGCGCGTGGCCTGCGCGTCGCTGAGCGTCGCCTGGAAGATGTCGACCAGCCCGGCGACCACGTCGGCCGGCATACCGGCAGGGCCGACCATGCCGAACCAGTTGTTGATCTCCATCGTCGGGAAGCGGCGCGCGAGCGGCTGCAGCTCCGGCATCAGCGGAGTCGGTTCCGCCGCCGTCACGCCGAGACCCTTCAACCGCCCACCACGGATCGTGGCCGCGACCTCGGCGACATTGGCGACCATCATGTCCACGCGGCCGGTGGATACATCCAGCAGCGCCGGCGAACCGCCGCGATAGGAAATGTGGTTCATCGTCACGCCTGCCGCATTGGCGAAGAGCAGCGCGCCGAGCTGGTTGATCGACCCGTTGCCGGAGGAAGCGAAGGTCGCCGTTCCGTCCTTCTGCTTCGCATAGGCGATCAGCCCGTCGATGTCGTCGAAGGGCGCGTCGGGTCGCACCACCAGCGCCATAGGCGTGCCGGCCAGGTTGATCACCGGCGTCAGCTCGCGATCCAGGTCGAAGGGAATGGGAATGCCGGGAATGGCGGGTGCCACCGCCAGCATGCCCATGATGCCGCTGGCGAGGGTGTAGCCATCGGGCGCGGCGCGCGACGCCGCCTGCGCCGCGATGAAGCCATAGGCGCCGGACCTCACCTCGGGCACCGAGGCGACGTTGCGCACGCGCTGCATGCCCTCGGCGACGATGCGGAACAGGATGTCGACGGCCCCGCCCGGCGGGTAGCCGATAAACATCCGGATGGGCTGGCTGGGCGTCCAGGCGGCCTGCGCCGGCAGCGCAGCACCCAGGGCGGCGGCAGCGCCGAGCAGCGCGCGGCGCGAGAGGAATTCTTTGGTCATGGGGCCTCCTTGCATCTCGGTCCGGCCCGGCGTCCCTGTGCCGCCGGGTTGGCCCCGGCGATGACTACGCGCCCTTTCATGCGCCCGGCGCATGGACAGGTTGGCCCTGCCTCCGCGCTTTCGGCAGTCTTCCGCGACATCAGGGGGCTGGCAACCGATACTCCCTCATGCCTTCATGACGTTCTGGAATGAAGTCAGGGCCGCCGGATGCGTCGCCACACCCCACCGACCGCTGCCCTGCAGGCCTTCGAGGCCTGCGCACGGCACCTCTCCGTCTCCCGCGCGGCGGAGGAGCTGCACCTGACGCAGAGCGCCGTGAGCCGGCAGCTCGCCGGGCTGGAGGCGCTGCTGGGAGTGCGGCTGTTCCTGCGCGTGCGGCAGCGCCTGGTGATGACCGCGGCGGCGGCGGCCTATGCCCCGCAGCTTCGCGCCGCGCTGGCACGCATCGAGGCGGCGACGCTGGAAGTCATGGCCCATCAGGGGGCGGGCGGGACGCTGACGCTCGCCGTGCAGCCGACCTTCGGCACGCGCTGGCTGATGCCGCGGCTGCCGCGCTTCCTCGCCGCGCATCGGCGGATCGTGGTGAACTTCCGGAACTACACGACGCGGCCGATGCCGCTCGACTTCGCGGCGGAGGATGTGGACGCCGCCATCATGCTGGAAGAAACACCGCAGCGCGGCATCGCGACGCACCGCCTGGTGGCGGATCGCCGCGTGCCGGTCTGTGCACCGGTCCTGGCCGAGACGCTGGCGGTGACGGCGGATATTGCGCGGCAGACCCTGTTGCAGCACTCGACGCGGCCGCGCGCCTGGGCGGATTGGCTCGCCATGGCCGGCGTCGAGGGTGTGGACGGGTTCCGTGGGCCGCGCTTCCACCACCATGCCATGGTGGCGGAGGCTGCGGCCCAGGGCATGGGCGTCGCCCTGATGCCTCGCTTCATGGTCGCCGAGGATATCGCACGCGGGCGCCTGGCCGTACCCTTCGATCAGGCGCTCGACAGCGGCGAGCATTATGTCTTCGCCTATCCGGAAACGTCGGCGGAGCTGCCGGCGCTGCGGCTGTTCCGCGACTGGCTGATCGCCGAAGCACAGGAGTGACGGGGGAGGATTCCCGGCCCCGTCGCAAGGCTGGCCCCGGGCCGAGGTCAGGATCTCAAACCTGTTGAATTCCCGGAGGCGTGATCCATAGGCTTAAGGGCTGGGCAATCGCTGCCGGAGGCGTGGCAATGCCCCGAGCCTGCCGATCGGCCGCGATGGCGACGTGTCTCTCGCTGGCGGCATGTGCCAGCGAACGGAGCACCTCGACGCCTTCCACGATACCGCATCGCTTCAAGGGCGTCTGGCTGGGCCCGGCCGTCCGAAATCGCCAGCCGGTCGATCCCTTCAACTGCACGCTCGCGCGCTACACGGCGCGGATCGGCGTGCGCGATGGAATCGCCCGCACGCCGTTCTATGACGCCTTCCACGACACCCCGATCCAGCCGGACGGCAGCATCCAATCGACCGCCGGACACACGATTCTCATCGGTCGCTTCGTCGGCAATACCTTCACGGGCGAATTATTCGCGGCGTCGCGAAACTGCGTCCGTGACCTGACCCTGCAAAGGCAACCCAGGACGACACCGCAGGCCACACCGTAGCGCCGCCCCCGATCACCCCTCCGGTCCGGCCCAGGCGCCCAGGGCACATCCCGATCGAATAAAGGCATCTGATCGGGTGAAGATGCCCGCAGCAACACGGGGCCGGAGACGTTGCCGCGGGCCAGGGCGAACCGGAATGGCTCTAGCGACGTCGGGCGATTGCCGCATCCAGCGTATTCTCGAGCAGGCAGGCGATGGTCATCGGCCCCACCCCGCCGGGTACGGGAGTGATGGCGCCCGCGATGGTGGACGCCTCGGCGAAGGCAACGTCGCCGACCAGCTTGCCGTCCGCCCGGCGATTGATGCCGACATCGACCACCACCGCGCCGGGGGCGATCCAGTCGCCGCGCACCATCTCGGGTCGGCCCACGGCAGCGACCAGGATCTCGGCGCGGCGGCACTCGGCCGGCAGGTCGCGGGTGCGCGAATGGGCGATGGTCACGGTGCAATCGGCCCCGAGCAGGAGCTGCGCCATGGGCCGCCCGACGATCTGCGACCGGCCGAGCACCACGGCCCGGGCGCCGCGCAGGGTCACGCCTGCCTCGGCGAGAATGTGCATCACGCCACGCGGGGTGCAGGGGACCAGGCCCGGCTGGCCGGCGGCGAGCCGCCCGGCGTTCAGCGGGTGGAAGCCGTCCACATCCTTGGCCGGATCGACCGCGGCGATGGCGGCCTCGGTGCGGATATGCGCGGGCAGAGGGAGCTGTACCAGGATGCCGTCCACCGCCGGGTCGGCATTCAGGGCGGCGATGGTGGCGAGGAGTTCCGCCTCGCTGGTCGAATCCGGCAGATGGATCGTGGCGCTGTCGAAGCCCACCTCCTTCGCCGCCTTGTCCTTGTTGCGGACATAGACGCCGGAGGCCGGATCCTCGCCCACCCGCACCACGCGCAGGCCGGGGCGAAAAGGCAGGGTGGCGACGCGCTCGGCCAGGCGGGCGCGCAGCCCGGCCGCGATGGCTTTGCCATCAAGAATGCGGGCAGTCATGCAAGGGACTCCAGGCGGGGAACAAGCGTGGCGGGGTCACCGTCCACGCGCAGCAGCTTTTCCCGCGACGACGCGCCTTGCAGCAGGGCGACGGCGGATGGCGCGACACCCAGGGCGCGGGCGAGCGCCGTGCAGGCGGCGCGGGAAGCGCGGCCATCTTCCGGCGCTTCGCTGACGGCGATGGCGAGGCGCGGGCCGTCCGCGGTGGGCTTCACCCCACCGAGTCCGGGGCGGCGCGCCTTGGGCTGCACCTTCACCCGGACGGTCACGGCAGCGGCTTCGGCCTGCCAGAAGGCCATCAGAAGGCGTAGAGACCGAACAGCGGGGCAATGCTGGTCGCGAGCAGGATGCGCAGCGCCTGCAACGCCAGGATCAGCACCAGCGGCGACAGGTCGATGCCCCCCAGGTCCGGCAGGAAGCGCCGGATGGGCCGCAGCGCCGGTTCCGTGACCCGGTAGAAGAAGTCCGAGATGGTCCAGACCAGCCGGTTGCGGCTGTCGAGAATATTGAAGGCGAGCAGCATGGAGAGCACCGCCGCGATGATCAGTGCCCAGACATAGAGGCTGATTGCGGTATCCAACAGCCAGAACAGCGCGCGCATGGGCCCTCCTTGCAGGTGGCCGCAACCTAGTGACCGGGCGGGGTGCGGACAAGGCGCCTTGACTTCCCCTGCGCGCTGGGGCACTCAGCGCGCCTCGCGCGGGTTGGGGCTGTAGCTCAGTTGGGAGAGCGCCTCGTTCGCAATGAGGAGGTCAGGGGTTCGATTCCCCTCAGCTCCACCACCGCCCGCGAGATTGCATTACATCTTTCATCGGAACGCCCGCCATCCCGGCGCCTGCGCCAGCCGCTCCGCGCTGGCCTCCAGCAGGCTTGCCAGGGCCGCCGCCGGCCCGCGTCGCGCCCCTTGGATGACGAACTCCACCTCCCCCAATTCCGGAAGGCCCGGCCCATGCAGGGTCGCGAGCCCGGACGGCACCAGCCCCGCGGCATGCGGTGCAACCCCCAGCCCGGCCAGCGCTGCCGCATCCACCCCGGTCTGGCTGCCGCTGGTGCAGGCCAGGCGCCAACTCCGCCCGGCGCGTTCCAACGTCTCCAGCACCCTTGACCGGGTGATACTCGGCGCGGCGAGCAGGATCAGCGGCAGCGGTTCGACGGGGTCTGGCGCGTAGCCGGGCCGCCCGATCCAGACCAGCGGCTGGCGCAGCACCGTCCGGCCGCGCAGATCCCCCGCCAGCCGCTTGGCGAAGATCAGGTCGAGCCCGCCCTCGGCCAGGCGCGCATGCAGCGCCCCGCTGGTGCCCACGGTCAGTTCCATCTCCACGCCCGGATGCCCTTGCGTGAAGTCGCGCAGGATTTCCGGCAGGCCGTGCATCAGCACGTCCTCCGACGCGCCGAAGCGCAGCCGGCCGCGCAGCGTGGCCGCCGCGAAATGCCGCCGCGCCCGTGCCTCGGTGTCCAGCACCGACCGGGCGAAGCCGAGCATCGCCTCCCCATCGCTCGTCAGGGCCACGCTGTGGGTGTCGCGCCGGAACAGCCGCCGTCCACAGGCGTCTTCCAGCCGGCGGATATGTCCACTGACGGTCGATTGCTGGAGCGACAACCGACGCCCAGCGGCGGAGAACCCGCCCGTCTCGGCCACGGCGACGAAGCTCTTCAGCAGCAGCGGGTCCAGCATGATGCGCGTGCTTATCGCATTTCATGATCACCGTAACCACGACAAGCGCCATTCACAATGACCCGCCGTGGCGCGAGCATCCGGCCATGCGCCTCCGCCTCCCCATTGACGGCTTCGTCGCGGCCCTGCTGGCCACCGTGACCCTGGCTTCGCTCCTGCCCGCCCGCGGGGTCGGGGAGGTTGTGCTCGACCACGTGACCGCCATCGCCATCGCCTTCCTCTTCTTCCTCTATGGCGCGCGGCTGGCGCCACAGGCGGCCTTGCAGGGACTGGCGCAGTGGCGGCTGCACCTGGCGGTGCTCGGCGTCACCTTCGTGGTCTTCCCCGTGCTGGGGCTGCTGACCGGCCTGCTGCCGACGGCGGTGCTGCCGCCCGGCTTGCAGGCGGGGGTGCTGTTCCTCTGCCTGCTACCCTCGACGGTGCAATCCTCCATCGCCTTCACCTCCATCGCACGGGGCCATGTCGCGGCGGCGGTGTGCAGCGCCTCGGCGTCCAACCTGCTGGGCATGGTGCTGACGCCGCTGCTGGTGGCGCTGCTGATGCCGGGTGTCGCCGGCGCCCATGGCGGCCTGTCCTTCGATGCGCTGCGCGGCATCGCCCTCCAGCTCTTCCTGCCTTTCGCGGTGGGGCAGGCGCTGCGCCCTTGGATCGCCGCCTGGGTGCAGCGGCAGCGCGCGCTGCTCGGGCGGATGGACCGCCTGTCCATCCTGCTGGTGGTCTATGCCGCCTTCAGCGAGGGCGTGCGGGAAGGCATCTGGCACCAGCTCTCGCCGACGCAGCTTGCGATGCTGGCCCTGGTCTGCGTGGCGCTGCTGGCCGCGGCCCTCGGCACCAGCCTGATGCTGTCGCGCCGCCTCGGCCTCGCGCATGAGGATGAGATCGTCCTCATTTTCTGCGGATCGAAGAAAAGCCTCGCCAGCGGCCTGCCCATGGCGAGCGTGCTCTTCGCCAGCAGTCAGGTCGGGCTGATGGTCCTGCCGCTGATGCTGTTCCATCAGATCCAGCTCATGGTCTGCGCCTGGCTGGCGCGGCGCTACGCGCAGGGGCCGGCGACGGCGATGCTGCCGGCGGAATGACCATCAGCCGGCAAACCGGAAACACCGCTTTCGCGACGCGATAGCCGCGCGGCTCCGATCGGCTATCCTTCGCCGATTCGCAGCGAGGAGCCGCCCCGATGTCCGATGCCCCACATGGCCTGCCCGGCCATGCCCAGGTGACCATCTTGCGCGCCATGGCACAGCACTGGTGGGCCTTCGCGCTGCGCGGCGCCGCCGCGATCATCTTCGGCATCCTCACCTTCCTCAATCCGGGCATCAGCATCTTCGTGCTGCTCGCCTTCCTCGCGGCCTGGCTCGCCATCGAGGGCGGGACCACGATCTGGCAGGCCATTGCCGGCAAGGGGCCGCATGGCGTCTGGACGTGGGTGGACGGGCTGCTCTCGCTCGCCGCCGCCGCGGCGCTGCTGATTGCGCCGGGCCTGTCGGTCTTCGCCCTGGTCCTGGTGGCCGGTGGCTTCGCCGTGGCGGTCGGGGTGGCGCGCATCGTGCTCGCCTTCCGTGTCTCGGACGTGCTGCTCGGCCTGCTCGGCGCGGTCACGGTGCTGTTCGGCGCCATGCTGCTGGCGCAGCCGGGACCAGGACTGATCGCCCTCGCCTGGATCATCGCGCTCGAGGCGATCGTGATGGGCGTGGTGCTGCTGCTGCTCGGCTTCCGCCTGCGGCGGCTCAACCAGCAGGGCTGACGCCGATCGGCGCCGCCGGCCGCGCGGATGCGCGGGGCCGGCGGGTCGTCATGTCCTGGCCCAGGGCGGTCTCAGGCGCGGATCCACGTCTCCGAGAACGCCAGCATGGCCGTGGAGATTCTCTGCCCCGCGATCTCACGTGGGATGGGCGCGCCCGGGCGATCCCGGCCATTGACGGTGACCGTCGCACGCTCGCAGCCGACGAACAGGGTCGGCATGTGATGCGCGCCGGTCGCCGAGGTCGCCGGCGTCAGCGCGAAGCAGAAGGGCTTGCCGAGCCCCGACCAGGTCAGCGTCACCGTGGTTTCGCCGGCGCGCACCGTCTCGCTGTAGGCGGTGATGGCGTCGCCGCCCGTCTCGACGCCGTCGAGCCCCCGGTATTGCAGCCCCTTCAGCCCCGGCAGGCCGCGCCACGCCCCGAAATGGGAGACGAAATCGGCGACGAGCCAGCGCGCCAGCGCCTCATTGTCCGTGTAGCAGACATTGGCACGGTCGGCGGGCGGCGCCTCCTCCTGCGGGGAAAGCAGCAGCACGAGCGCGTGGCCGCGCCCATGCGGCGACAGCACGACCCGAAAGAAGGAGGCAAGGGTGGTGAAACCCCCCGCCGCATCCTCCTTCAACGAGATGCCGGGATTCTCGCCCGACCAGGCGACGGTGCCCGGAAACAGGATCGTGTCGGACATGGATCATCCCTCCCGCGATTCGATTGGGTCCGCACCCTGCGATGCCGGCGCCGCTACGGCAACCGGCGGCAGCATGCGGCTTGCCAGGCGCGCCTGCCCCATGCCACCGAATCCCCCCTCCCAACGCGACCGCAGGAGCCGCGCATGAACCCCACCGTGATCGAGGGCGTGACCGCCTGGCTGCCCGAACTCGCCGCCATCCGCCAGGACATCCACGCCCATCCCGAACTCGGCATGGAGGAGGCACGCACCTCCGCCCTGGTGGCAAAGGAACTCCGCGCCCTCGGCATCGAGGTGACCGAAGGCGTGGGCAAGTTCGGCGTGGTCGGCACCATCAAGGGCACGCGCCCGGGCCAGCGGGCGATCGGTCTGCGCGCCGACATGGACGCGTTGCAGATCAGCGAGCAGACGGGCAAGCCCTACGCCTCGACGAATACCGGCGTGATGCATGCCTGCGGCCATGACGGGCATACCACCATGCTGCTCGGTGCGGCGCGCTGGCTGGCGCAGCACCGCGACTTCGCCGGCACCGTGCACCTGATCTTCCAGCCCGCCGAGGAAGGCCGTGGCGGCGCGAAGGCGATGATCGAGGACGGGCTGTTCGATCGTTTCCCCTGCGATGCCGTCTATGGCCTGCACAATGCGCCGACCATTCCGCAGGGGGTCTTCGGTATCCGCACCGGCCCGGCGCTCGCGGCGTCGGACCGCTTCATCGTCACCTTCAAGGGCACGGGCGGGCATGGCGGATCCTCGCCGCATCTCGCCACCGACGTGACGGTGGTGCAGGCGCATTTCGTGCTCGCGCTGCAGACCATCATCGGGCGCAACGTGCCGGCCATCGAAGCCGCCGTGCTGTCGGTCGGGTCGATCCAGGGCGGGTCGCCCGTCTCGCCCAACGTCATGCCATCCGAGATCACCATCACCGGCACGGCGCGCAGCTACACCCCCGCGGTGCGCGACCTGCTGGAGAAGCGTATCGGCGAACTCGCCCACGGCCTCGCCGCATCCCATGGCTGCACGGCGGAGGCGATCTATCGCCGCGGCGTACCGGCGCTGGTGAATCACGAGGAGCAGACCGAGGTCGCGCGCGCCGCGGCGCGCCGCCTGGTCGAAGGCAGCGCGGTGACGGTCATCCCGCCCGTGACGGGCGCCGAGGATTTCGCGCTGATGCTCGAAGCACGGCCCGGCGCCTTCATGTTTCTCGGCGCCGGAACGGGGCCGGACGGCACCTCGGCCGAGGTGCATACGCCGCTCTATGACTTCAACGACCAGATCATTCCGCTTGGCGTTGCCTATTGGGTCGGCGTGGTCGAGCAGGAAATGGGCAGCGGAGCGGCCTGAGGCCGCAATGTGCAAAAAAATGGCATAGTGGGTGACGCCGGCATCCTGTAGCGTTACTCGCCTATGACGGAACTGCGATCGCGCCTGACCACAGGGAGCCAGGCGAAGACCGCGACGATTGGCCTGGGAGACTGACATGACTGAAGACGATCTGCGTCAGATGATCGGCCGCGTGAAGCGCGGTTCGCTGTCGCGCCGCGGCTTCGTTAAGCGCCTGGCCGCGGTGGGCTTCACCGCGCCGATGGCTACGCAGCTTCTCGCCATCGCCGGCGTGTCGAGCCCCGCCTCGGCGCAGTCCGTGCCGACCTACGCGCCGTCGCGGCGCGGTGGCGGCGGTGCGCTGAAGATCCTGTACTGGCAGGCGGCGACTCTGCTGAACCCGCATTTCGGGTCGGGCACCACCAACAACGATGCGAGCCGCGTCTTCTACGAACCGCTCGCCGGCTGGGCGACCGACGGCACGCCCTATCCGATTCTCGCGGCCGAGGTCCCCTCGATCGAGAATGGCGGGCTTGCCGAGGACGGGCGCTCGGTGACCTGGAAGCTGCGCCGCGACGCGAAGTGGCACGACGGCGAGCAGTTCTCGGCCGACGACGTCGTCTTCAACTGGGAATATGCCAAGAACCCGGCAGTCGCCGCCGTGACGTCCGGTTCCTATCGCGACGTGAACGTCGTGAAGGTGGACGATTTCACGGTGCGGGTGGAATTCCAGAACCCCACGCCGTTCTGGGCCGATGCCTTCGTTGCCTCGGCCGGGCAGCTCATCCCCAAGCACCTGTTCAAGGATTACGCCGGGTCGAATGCGCGTGACGCGCCGACCAACCTGCGCCCCGTTGGCACCAGCGCCTACAAGTTCGTCTCCTTCGCACCGGGCGACAATCTGCGCGCCGAGCTGAATCCGAACTACTACCTGGACAATCGCCCCTATTTCGACACGCTCGAGGTCAAAGGCGGCGGCGATGCAGTGTCCGCCGCGCGTGCGGTGCTGCAGACCGGTGACTTCGACTACGCCTGGAACATGCAGGTCGAGGACGCGATCCTGAAGCGCCTCGAGGAGGCCGGCAAAGGCAAGGTGAACATCGTCGATGGCGGCAGCATCGAGTTCGTGCAGCTCAACACCACCGACCCCAACCAGGAAGTCGATGGCGAGCGCTCCTCGCTGAAAACGCAGCATCCCGCCTTCCGCTTCCCCGAGGTGCGCGAGGCGATGGCACTGCTGATCGACCGCGGCGCGCTGGAGCAGCACATCTATGGACGCGGCGGCCCGGCGACGGCGAACTTCCTCAACAATCCGCCGCGCTTCGTCTCGCCCAACATGCGCTGGGAATTCAGCATCCAGAAGGCGAACGAGATCCTCGACCGCGCCGGCTGGGCGCGCGGGCGCGACGGCATCCGCGCGAAGGACGGCGTGCGGCTGAAGTTCCTCTACCAGACCTCGGTCAACGCGCCGCGTCAGCGCACCCAGGCGATCTACAAGCAGGCGGCACAGCGCGCCGGCATCGAGCTGGAGCTGAAGTCGGTCAACGCGTCGGTGTTCTTCTCCTCCGACGTCGCGAACCCCGACACCTACGTCAAGCTCTACGCCGACATGCAGATGTACACCACGACCATGCCGCAGGCGGATCCCGAGCGGTTCATGAACCAGTACGCGTCGTGGGAATGCTCGACCAAGGCGAACAACTGGCAGGGGCGCAACATCGTCCGCTTCCGCAGCGACGAATACGACGCGCTGTTCCGCCAGGCGCAGGGTGAGCTCGATCCGGTCAAGCGGGCCGCGCTGTTCATCCGCATGAACGACCTGGTGGTGTCCAGCAACCACATCATCCCGCTGGTCAAGCGCCCGACCGTCTCGGCCAGCCTCAACACCCTGAGGCATGTGCTGTCGGCCTGGGACGGCACCACATGGCTCCTCCGCGACTGGTACCGCCAGACCTGATCGCCTCGGCGTGCTCCAGTATCTGACCCGTCGCCTGCTGATTGCGATCCCGAGCCTGCTCGGGATCAGCATCATCCTCTTCACCGTGCTCGCACTTGCGCCCGGTGATCCCTTCGAGGAACTGGCGACCAATCCCGCCATCCCGCCCGATGTCCGCGCGCATCTGCGCGCGAGCCTCGGCATGGATGACCCCGTCCATATCCGCTACATCTCGTGGCTGACCTCGATGCTGCATGGCGAATGGGGCTATTCCTTCGTCAGCCGCATTCCGGTCGATCAGCTCATCCTGCAGCGGCTGCCGACCACCATCGCGGTGATCGGATCCTCGCAGATCCTGGCGCTGTGCATCGCCTTGCCGGTCGGCGTCTACGCAGCGACGCGGCCCTATTCGATCTTCGACCAGATTGCGAACACGCTGGCCTTCATCGGCTTCTCGCTGCCCACCTTCTTTACCGGGCTGCTGCTGATCCTGCTGTTTTCCATCCACCTCGGCTGGCTGCCCTTCGTCTTCCGCACGGATATCGAGGCGACCGGGTTCCAGTGGTGGTGGGAGATGTTCAAGCAGTCGATTATGCCGATCATGGTGCTCGGCCTGTTCCAGGGCGCCGCCTGGACGCGCTACGTGCGCTCCGCCGTGCTCGACGTGATCCGGCTGGACCATGTGACCACGGCGCGGTCCAAGGGCCTGTCGGAACCGCGCATCACCATCCGCCATGTCGTGCGCAACGCCATGATCCCGGTGGTGACGCTGGTCGCGCTGCAGATGCCCTCGGTCTTCGGCGGCGCGATCGTCACCGAACAGATCTTCCGCGTCCCGGGCATCGGCTCACTGCTGATCACCGCAATCCTGTCGAACGACACACCGGTGATCATGGGCGTGACCTTCGTCTTCGCCTGCCTGGTCATCTTCTTCAATCTGGTGGCGGACCTTCTCTATGGCTGGCTCGATCCCCGCATCAGTTACCGTTAGCCCCGCCAGCCGCCCGCATGTCGGGCCGTGGCAGGAGGCGTGGCGCCGCTTCCGCAAGCACCGGCTTGCGGTGGCGAGCACGGTGGTGCTGGCGCTGCTTATCCTTTCCGTCGTGCTCGGCCCCTTCTTCTGGAAGGTGCCGATCGACGACATCGATTTCGGTGCCATGCTGCAGGGGCCGTCCGTCGACCATCCGCTCGGCACCGACGATCTCGGGCAGGATCTGCTCGCACGCGTGCTCTATGGCGGGCGAATCTCGTTGGCGGTCGGCTTCACCGCCATGATGGTCGCGGTCGGACTCGGCATCCTGGTGGGCAGCACGGCCGGCATGGCGGGTGGGAAGACCGACGCCGCGCTGATGTGGCTGACGGACTTGTTCCTGTCCCTCCCGCAGCTGCCGTTGCTGCTGCTGATCATCTACCTGTTCCGCGAATCGCTGAAGAACGTGGTGGGCGCGGAGATGGGGGTCTTTATCCTCATCGTCTCGGTCATCGGGGCCTTCAACTGGATGCCGGTGGCCCGCCTGGTGCGCGCGCAGTTCTTCTCCTTGCGCGAGAAGGAGTTCGTCGAGGCGGCGCGCGCCCTCGGCGCGTCGCGCATGCGCCTCGTCATCCGGCACATCCTGCCGAATGCGCTGGGACCGGTGATCGTCGCCGCCACCATCGACATCGCGGCCGCCATCATCGCGGAGAGCACCCTGTCCTTCCTCGGCCTCGGCTTCCCGCCGGATGTGCCGACCTGGGGGCGGCTGCTGTTCGACGCCAAGGACAACCTCGACTTCGCGCCGCATTGGGCGCTGGCGCCGGGGCTCGCCATCTTCCTCACCGTCGTCAGCATCAACTTCGTCGGCGACGGGTTGCGCGACGCCCTGGACCCGAGGCGCGTGCAGTGACCCGTCTGCTCGAGATCAGCGGCCTCAAGGTCCATTTCCGCACCGATGACGGCTGGGTGCGCGCGGTGGACGGCGTCGATATCGGCGTCGATGGCGGCGAGACGGTGTCCATCGTCGGCGAATCCGGCTGCGGCAAGACCGTCACCGCCAAGACGGTGCTGAAGCTGATCGACATGCCGCCCGGCAAGATCGTGGCGGGGTCGATCATCTGGCAGGGCCGCGACCTGGTGCCGGCGACGCCGGCGCAGATGCGCGCCATCCGCGCCAAGGAGATCGGCTTCATCTTCCAGGAGCCGATGACCTCCCTGAACCCCGTCTATACGGTGGGCGAGCAGATCGCCGAGGCCGTGCGCCAGCATGAGGGCCTGTCCCGGCGCGCGGCGATGGATCGCGCGGCCGAGATGCTGTCCCTGGTCAACATCCCGAACCCGACGCGGCGCGTGCATGACTATCCGCATCAGTTCTCGGGCGGCATGCGCCAGCGCGTGATGATCGCCATGGCGCTGTCCTGCAACCCGAAGCTGGTCATCGCGGACGAACCCACCACGGCGCTCGACGTCACCATCCAGGCCCAGATCCTTGATCTGCTGGAGGAGATGAAGGAGCGGCTCGGCATGGCCGTGCTCCTCATTACCCATGCGATGGGCGTAGTGGCGGAGAATGCGCAGCGCGTCATCGTCATGTATGCCGGCAAGGTGGTGGAGGAAGCGCCGGTCGGCGCGTTGTTCGCCACGCCGCTGCATCCCTATACCCAGGGGCTGATCCGCTCGATCCCCCGCCTCGACCTTGCCGCGACGGTGCATCAGCGGCTGGAGGCCATCCCGGGCACCGTGCCGTCCCTGCTGCATCCGCCGATCGGCTGCCGCTTCGCCGCGCGCTGCCGCTTCGCGACCGAGGAATGCCGCGCCGCCGAACCGCCGCTGCGCGAGATCACCCAAGGCCACAAGGTCGCCTGCATCCACGCCGAGAGCATCGCCGCATGACCGAGCCCTTGCTGCGTGTGCAGGACCTGGTGAAGCGCTTTGCCGTGAAGGGCGGCATCCTGCGCCGCACGGTGAACGAGGTGCACGCCGTCTCCGGCGTCTCCTTCGACCTCACGGCCGGAGAAACCCTGGGCCTCGTGGGCGAATCCGGCTGCGGCAAGTCCACCACTGGGCGGTTGATCCTGCGGCTGATCGAACCGACCTCGGGTCAGGTCTGGTTCAACGGCCAGGACATCACCGCGCTGACCGAACAGCAGATGATCGCGCTGCGGCGCGACATGCAGATCATCTTCCAGGATCCCTTCGCCTCGCTGAACCCGCGCATGACGGTGCGCGACATCATCGCCGAGGCGCTGATCATCCACGGCCTGGTGAAATCCCCGCGCGAGCGCGAGGAACGCGTCGTCGAGCTGCTGGAGACCGTGGGCCTGAATGCCGACCACATGCGGCGCTTCCCGCACGAGTTCTCGGGCGGCCAACGCCAGCGCATCGGCATCGCCCGCGCGCTCGCCGTCTCGCCCAAATTGGTGATCTGCGACGAACCGGTTTCGGCACTCGACGTGTCGATCCAGGCGCAGGTCGTGAATCTGCTCGAGGACCTTCAGGAGAAGTTCGGCCTCACCTTCCTCTTCATCGCGCATGACCTGTCGGTGGTGGAACACATCTCCGACCGCGTCGCGGTGATGTATCTCGGCCGGATCGTGGAGATCGCGTCTTCGCGCGAACTCTACACCACGCCGCTGCACCCCTATACGGAGGCGCTGCTCTCCGCGGTCCCAATCCCGGACCCGACGGTGAAGCGCCAGCGCATCCGATTGCAGGGTGACGTGCCGAGCCCACTGAACCCGCCCTCCGGCTGCCACTTCCATACGCGCTGCCCGATCGCGGATACCGGGATGTGCCGGGAAGTCGCACCCCCGCTGCGGGAGGCGCGACCGGGCCATTTCGTGGCCTGCCACAAGCGGGGGTAGGCCCCCCCTCGCCTTGGCGCACGGACCGCAGGTGGCGAGGAAAGATCCGGAGAGGCGCGGCGCCCCTCTCCACTCCGGTCCGGCCGCCTGATGCCGGGGCTTCTTCCGGGCTCAAAGGACCCGTCGCGCCACCACGTCCAGCTTCGCGAGCATGTCCGGATCGCGCCGCTCCGGCGCCGTGATCAGCGCGTGGTCCAGTGCGCGGTCGCAGCCGGCCGGGCAGGGCCCGCGTGGCGCACCGAGCATCGGCACCACGCCCTGGACCACCGCGCGCGCCTTGTCAGCGTTGGAGAACAGCACCTTCACCACCTGCTCGACCGTGACGTGGTCGTGGTCGGGGTGCCAGCAATCGTAGTCCGTCACCATCGCCATGGTCGCGTAGCAGAGCTCCGCCTCGCGGGCGAGCTTGGCCTCTGGCATGTTGGTCATCCCGATCACGTCGCAGCCCCATTGGCGGTAGAGAAGGCTCTCGGCTTTCGTGCTGAACTGCGGGCCTTCCATGACCAGGTAGGTGCCGCCGCGCGTATAGGGGATGCCGATCGCCTTCGCGGCCCCTTCCAGCGCATCGCCGAGGCGCGGGCAGACCGGATGCGCGACCGAGACATGCGCGACGCAGCCCGACCCGAAGAAGGATTTCTCGCGCGCGAAGGTGCGGTCGATGAACTGGTCGATGATGACGAAATGCCCCGGGGGCAGTTCCTCCTTCAGCGATCCCACCGCCGAGAGCGAGATCAGCTCAGTGCAGCCGATGCGCTTCATCGCGTCGATATTGGCGCGGTAGTTCAGGGCGGAGGGCGGCGTCGGGTGACCGCGCCCGTGGCGCGGCAGGAAGGCGACGCGGGCGCCGGAGAGCACGCCGGTCAGGATCTCGTCCGAGGGATCGCCCCAGGGTGTGTGGACCTTCACCCATTTGCGATCCTCGAGCCCGTCGAGGTCATAGACGCCCGATCCGCCGATGAAGCCGATCATGGGGGTGATGAGGTCGGACATGGAACGGTGCCTCCGGGCTGCGCGAAGGCGGTTTAGCGCGGCAGGCGCCGCGTGCTAAGCGGTTGGGCATGACACGCGTCGCCATCCTTCGAGTTCTCGCGCCCGTCCTGCTGGTGATGCTGGCGCTGGTCGCCTGCGGCGATGACGATCGCTATTCGCGCAGCGGCCCGATCGGGCCGCGCGGTACGGCGCTGCCGCCGCCCGACCCCGTGACGGGGGCGGCGCGGACGGAGCTGCCGGCGCGGTGATCACTCTTCGAAGCGGACATTGATCAGCCGCACGCCCGGCAGGTCGCCCGGCGCGGCAAGGATGCGCGGCGGTACGCCCGAGGCCGCGGTCATGTCGACGCGGGAGAACGTCACGTCGCGCAGCACGGCGCCGTCCAGGCGGCTTGCGACGAAGCCGCCTCTCCGCATGTGGATGGTCGTCAGACGTGCGCCTCTCAGATCGACCGCGACGAAGGACACGGCGCGGAAGCGGCTCTCCAGCAGGGTCGCCCCGCGCATGTCGATGTCACGGAGCGACCAGTCTTCCGGCAGGTCGATCCGTTCGAGCCTCGCCTCGCGAAGATCGGCCCCCTCCACGCGCGGAAACCCCAGGGGCGCAACGAACTGTGCACCGCGGAGATCGGCACGCCGCAGATCCACCGCATAGAAACGCGTGCCGTCGAAGCGCGCGCCGCGCAGGTCGCTCTGTTCGAGGCGCACGCTCCCCAGAAAGGCACGTGAGAAATCCGCTCCGCGGAGCACCTGCCGGGACAGGTCGAGCTGCGGGAGATCGGCCTCGCGGAAATCGGCCTGGCCGAGATCCCGGAGGTCGCCGGTCACGACGCGGGCCAGTGCGAGGACGCCGCGGATATCGGCCTGCGGCCCGAGCCGCGCTTGTGCCTGCACCAGAAGCGCCATGGCCTCCGGCGCCTGCCCCTGCGCGATCATCACCTGGGCCAGGCCGGCCTGCGCGGCCGCCAGATCCGGCGCCGCCGCGACGATGGACCGATAGGCCACGGCGGCGCGGTCATGGTCGCGCCATCGCCGGAGCACGCCAGCGCGGCGCAGCAACGGCCCCACCGCACCAGGCGCGGACCGCATGGCGGCATCGGCCGCCGCAAGGTCATCCCCGAGCCGCGAGAGGGCCGGCGCCGCTTCCCGTGCCGCCCACATGCCGCACTGGTTGATCGCCAGACCGCCATCGCGATGCTCACCGGGAAAGAAAACGTGCTCGTCGCCGGGCGACAGGCGAAAGCCGCACAGAGAACTGGCGCCGCCGGCCTGCAGCTCCACGCGCGCGGGCAGGTCGCCCTTCCAGATCTGCGTCACCTCCACGGTCGCGCGCAGGGGAGGTTCAGCCTGGCTGCCAAGGGCCTCGACGGCAACCACGCGGCCACGGAACGCCAGCGGCGCGTTGAGCACACGCCATTCCGGATCGGCGTCCGACGCGCAGGAACAGGCGAGGGCCGGGCCGGCCAGCAGGGCCATCATCGCCGCCATCGCCACCCCGCACCATCCGCGCCGCGTCACCGCCATCATCCGCACCCCATGTTCCGGGTCATTGTTGCGGCACGGGGCGGGGAAGGGCGATGAAGCGGTTCGCGGATCAGACGTTGAAGCGGAACAGCATCACGTCGCCGTCCTTCACGACGTATTCCTTGCCTTCGACGCGCATCTTGCCGGCTTCCTTGGCACCCTGCTCGCCGCCGAGCTTCACGTAGTCGTCGAAGGCGATGGTTTCCGCCGCGATGAAGCCGCGCTCGAAATCGCCATGGATCACGCCGGCGGCCTGCGGCGCCTTCATCCCCTTGAGGATGGTCCAGGCGCGCGCTTCCTTCGGCCCCACGGTGAAGTAGGTGATGAGGCCGAGCAGCGCGTAGCCGGCGCGGATGATGCGATCCAGGCCGGAATCCTCCAGCCCCAGCGAGGACAGGAACTCCGCCCGGTCGCCTTCCGGCATCTGGCTGATCTCGGCCTCGATCGCCGCCGAGACCACCACCGCCTGCGCACCTTCCGCGCGGGCCTTGGCGAAGACGCGCTCGGCCTGCGCATTGCCGGTGGCGGCGGATGCTTCCTCGACATTCGCCACATACAGCACGGGCTTGGTGGTCATGAGCTGCAGCCGCGCCGCCGCCGCCTCCTCGCCCTTCGGCACGGCGGTGCGCGCCGGCCTGCCGGCTTCGAGCGCGGCCTTGATCGGGTCGATCAGCGCCATCTGCGCGATGGCTTCCTTGTCGCCACCGCGTGCGCGCTTCACCAGGCCCTGGGCGCGCTTTTCCAGGCTGTCCAGGTCGGCGAGCATCAGCTCCGTCTCGACCGTCTCGGCGTCGCGGATCGGATCGACGCTGCCCTCGACATGGGTGACGTCGCCGTCCTCGAAGCAGCGCAGGACGTGGACGATCGCATCCACCTCGCGGATGTTGGCGAGGAACTGGTTGCCGAGCCCTTCGCCCTTCGACGCCCCGCGCACCAGCCCGGCGATATCCACGAATTCCAGGCTGGTCGGGACGATCTTCTGCGACTTGCCGATGCGGCACAGCTCATCGAGCCGCCGGTCGGGCACCGCCACGCGGCCGACATTCGGCTCGATGGTGCAGAAGGGATAGTTCGCCGCCTGGGCCGACGCGGTCTGCGTCAGCGCATTGAACAGCGTGGATTTGCCGACATTTGGCAGGCCGACGATGCCGCAGTTGAAGCCCATCTCAATTCCCCTTGGCGCCGCCGGCGGGCGCCACCCTGTCCCAGGCGGCCTCGAATGCCGATGCGAAGGTTTCCGCGATGCTGGCGGCGGCGATGCGCGCCGCGCCGTCATCGGTCACGGGGGCGAGTGCCGCCGCACGAAGATGGCCCACCACCTCGCCCACCGACAGCGCGCCACGCGGCAGCCGCGCGACCGTCCGCTGCGCCGCGCGCGGCGCGTCCCCGGTGAAGCGCAGCAGGTAGCGCGCCGCGAGCACGAGCGCCGCGGCCAATGCCGCCGCCTCCCGCGTGCCGGCCTGCATCATGCCGCGCGTGACGGCGTCCTCGCCCTCGAACACGCCGAGCGTGGCGCTCAGCCCCGCGGCAGCCTGGGCGAGGCTCTGCGCCTCCCGCACCAGTGCGGCGGCGAGGATCGCCGTGCCGTTCGCCGTGTCCTGCGGGCCGGGGCCGGTGAAGTCGAATTCGGGACGCGGATCGTCTTCCATCACGCCTCCTGGGTCAGCAGCGCGACGCGGGTCATGAAATCCTCCGGCTTGCCTTCGGCGAGCAGCCCCGCCGCATCCGCGACGGCATCCAGCAGCTTCGACAGCCAGGCAGCATCCTGCTTCGCGAAATTGCCCAGCACATGGCCGATCACCGCATCCTTGTGGCCCGGATGGCCGATGCCCAGGCGCACGCGCCAGAACTCGGCGCTGGCGAAGGCCCGGCGCATGTCACGCAACCCGTTGTGGCCCGCGACGCCGCCGCCCTTCTTCACCCGCACCTTGCCGGGGGCGAGGTCGAGCTCGTCATGGAAGGCGGTGATGGCGTCGACCGGCAACTTCAGGAAGGACGCCGCCTGCTGCACCGCATCGCCGCTGGCATTCATGTAGGTCATGGGCTTCAGCGCCCAGACACGACGGCCGGCGATCGTGCCCTCGCTGACCTCGCCCTTGAAGCGCTTGCGCCAGGGGGAGAAGCGATGACGGCGCGCGATCTCGTCCAGCGCCATGAAGCCGATGTTATGGCGCTGCCGGGCGTGTTCGGAGCCCGGGTTGCCGAGGCCCACCCAGAGCAGAGGTCCGTCCTGAATGGCCATGGCCGAAAAGATCAGGGGGAGATGAACTCCCCCCGAACCCCCCTCCTTTTTCTGGTCACCTGGAGACTGACCTCCGAGGTCAGTTCCCAAAAGCCAAATAACGGAGGGGGATTCGGGGGAGGGGCCCTCCCCCGACCTTCCTTACTTCTTCTTCCCGCCCTTGGCCGGGGCGGCGGCGCCGGCGGCCGGCGCCTTCTGCTTGGTCGCCTCGACCGGGCCGGGGGCCGCGGCGGGGGCTTCCTCGACCACCGTCGGCGCGGCGACCGAGGCGATCATGAAGTCGCGGCCGACGATCGCCGGCTTCGTGCCGAACTGGTCCTTCACCGAGGACCAGCGCAGGCCCGCGCCAATCTGGGCTTCGGACAGGTCGACCTCGAAGGCTTCCGGCACGTTCTCGGGCTCGGCCAGCACTTCGACTTCGCGGCGGACGACGTTCAGCACGCCGCCGGCCTTGATGCCCGGGCAGGTGTCTTCATGGATGAAGTGCACCGGCACCTTCACGCGGATGCGCGCGCCGGGGGCCAGGCGCTGGAAATCGACATGGATCGGCCGGTCGGTGACCGGGTGGAACTGCACGTCGCGCATGAGGCAGCGTTCGGTGACGCCACCCTTCACGGCCACTTCGTAGAGGTGCGACTGCCAGCCGCCCTTGTGCAGTTCCTTCATCACGTCGCGCGGGTCGAGCGCGGCGAGCGTGGCTTCGGCCTTCGCGCCGTAGATGACAGCGGGGACAAGCCCCTGACGCCGGGTTGCGCGGGCTGCCCCCTTACCTGCCTGCTCGCGCGCCTCGGCCTCGATCCGGATGGTCTGGACCATGGTCGGTGCTCCTATGCGGGTTCTGGATTGTCGTTCCAGGCCCGGTTGAAGCTGGGCCAACGACAAGCGCCGGCCTCCAGGGGTGCCGGCGCGGCCTGCTTCTAGGGGACGGGGGCGACGCGTGCAAGCGCGGGATGTCTCGGGTCACGCGCGCACCCGCGCGATGCAGGTCACGCGCGCAAGCATGGCCGCCCTTGACGCGGCGCCGGGCGCAAGACGAGCGTCGGCAGCATGGAAGGCCTCATTCTCCTTTTCGTCCTGTTCTTGCTCGGCGGCTGGATCTTCGGCATTGCCGGCTTCGCCCGCGCCGGCCGCGCGCGGCGGGATGCCGAGGCGCTGCGCCGCGAGGTCGCCACGCTGCGGGGGGACGTCGCCGGCATGGCCGGCGCCCTGATCGCCGCCGGCTTCCGCCCGCCGCAGCCTGCGGCCGCGCCGCCGGCGCACAGCGTGGTCGCCGAGCAGGAAGACGCCGAGGCCCGCGAGGCCGCCGCCCGCACCGAAGCCATGGCCGCCACGCCACGCGAAGATGCCCCGGCCGAGGTCCTCCCCGAGGCCGAGCCCGCACCACCACCCCCCTGGGCACGCCAGGGCCCGCCGCGCCCGCAGCGCAGCCTGGAGGAACTCATCACCCAGCGCTGGGGCGTCTGGCTCGGCGCCGGCGCCCTGCTGCTGGCCGCCATCTTCCTGATCCGCACCGCGGTCGAGGAAGGCTGGCTTGGCCCGGGCGCGCGCTGCGCCCTGGCGGCGCTGCTGGGCGCGGTGCTGATCCTCGGCGGGGAGTGGCTCGCGCGGCGGTCCGCCGCCATCGACCGGCCGGGCACGCTCCCGGACTACGCCCCGGCCGCGCTCACGGCCGGCGGCCTCGCCGCGCTGTTCGGCGCGGCCTATGCCGCCACGGGGCTCTATACCCTGCTACCGCCCCTGATCGGCTTCGTGGCAATGGCGGCGGTGGGCGGGCTGGGCCTGCTGCTGTCACTGCGCCGCGGGCCGCTGGTCGCCGTGATCGGGCTGGTGGGCGCCTTCGCGACGCCGGCGCTGGTCTCCTCCGAGGACCCCTCCCTGCCCGGCCTCTTCGCCTATCTGCTGGTGGTGGTGGCTGCGGCAATGCTGGTGGTGCGCGCCACGGCCTGGGGCTGGTTGGGATGGTCGGCGACCGTCGCCGGCGCGCTGTGGGTGCTGGTCGGCACCGGGATGGGGCAGGGGCTCGACCTCTGGGCGCCGGCGCTGTTCGTGCCGCTCGCCGCCGCCTGCTTCCTGTTCCTGCTGCCGCGGGAGGCGCTGGGCAGCGCGCTCGGCCGGCGGCTGGCGCATGTCCCACCCGGCCTGCTCGGCGCGGCGCTGCTGCCGGCGGCGATCTTCGATGGCGGCTTCGCGCCGGCGGCGGGCATCCTGCTGCTCTCCCCGGTCGCGATCCTGGCCGGGCTGCGCGACGAGAGGCTGACGCGACTGCCCTGGATCGCGGCGGGGCTCGGCCTGGTGATGCTGCTGGTCTGGCTGGTCCCGGCCTGGTCCCCGACCGGCGAGCTGGTGACCATCGAGGGCGCCCCCCAGTCCTTCATCCCCGGCGCCTGGGCGCCCGAGGCGCTGACGCCCTTCCTGACAGCCGCGATGCTGCTCGGGCTGATGCACCTGATCGCGGGCCTGGCGCTGGAAGGCCGGGGCCTCGCCTGGGCCGGGCTGGGGGCTGCCGTGCCGGTGCTGACGCTGCTGGTGGCCTATACCCGGGTGCGCGGCTTCGCGACCGATCCGAGCTGGGCCCTCGCGGCCGCCGCCCTGGCGGCGGTGCATGTGGGGGCGGCGGCGCGGGGGATGCGTGCCGGAGATCAGCGGCGCGCCGGGGCCCATGCCGCGGCGGCGACCGCGGCGCTGGCCCTCGGCGTCGCCATGGTGCTGCGGGACCAGTGGCTGACGCTGGCCGTCGCGCTGTTCCTGCCGCCTCTCGCCATGATCGCGGCGCGGACGGGGCTCGACGCGTTGCGCCGCGTCGCGGCGGCGGTCGCCGCCGTCGTGCTGGTGCGTCTGGTCCTGAACGGCTTCGTGCTCGGCTACGACTGGGGCACGACGCCGCTGCTGAACGGATTGCTGCTCGCCTATGGCGTGCCGGCGATCTGCTTCGCCTGGGCGGCGCGGATCTTCCTGCGGGTGCGGGACGGGATCGTGGTGCGGCTGCTGGAATGCGGCGCCGCGCTCTTCGCGACTCTGCTGGTGCTGCTCGAAATCCGCCACGCCATCCAGGGCGGCGCGCTGAATGCCGAGGCCTGGGACTTCATCGAGGCCGCCTGGCAGCTCACCGCGCTGTTCGCCTGCGCCGGCATTGCGCTGCTCCTGCATCGACGGACCGGACGGGTGGCGATGCTGTGGGCGGCGCGCGCAGCCTGCGTCGTCGGCCTGGTCGTCGGGCTGATCGTGCTGGTCCGCAACCCCTGGACAGAGGGCCATGACGTCGGATCGCTGCCGATCCTCAACGCGTTGTTGCCGGCCTATCTGATCCCGGCGCTGCTGACCGCCTGGGCGGTCGCCCGCGCGCCCGAGGCCCGGAACCCACCGGGCGCGGCGCAGCTTCTCGCGGCCTATGCGCTGGCGTCGGGCTTCGCCTGGATCACGTTGGAGGTCCGTCGCGCTTTCCATCCCATCAAGATGAGCCGCGGCGGCATCGGCGACGCCGAGATGTACGCCTATTCCGGGGCCTGGCTGCTGCTCGGCGCGCTGCTGATCGCCATCGGCATCCGCAGCGGGCGGAAGGAGATCCGGCTCGCGGCGCTCGCCGTCATCGCGCTGACGACCTTCAAGGTGTTCCTGGTGGACATGGACACGCTGGTGGGGCTGTGGCGCGTGCTGTCCTTCCTGGGGCTCGGCCTGGCGCTGATCGCGCTAGGGGCCATCTACCGACGCTTCGTGATGGTGCGGCCCTGACCACCGGGCGCTGACGCCGCTGGAGCGCGCAGCTCGGGCGCCACGCGCCACGTATCGGTCTCCCAGAGACCTGTGGCCTATACGGGCTCCCATTGGCGTTGATTCGCAACGTCAATGGGAACCCGCGGTGGGGTGAGGTTCGGCGAGGGGCAAAGCCCCTCTCCGGCATTCACATCGCCGGCAGCTCCACCGGGCTCACCTCCCACACCGCCCCCCTTGCTGGCGGCGCGCACAGGATCGGCAGGGCGTTCGGCGTGCGTACATTCGGCTTGTGCCCCAGCGCCATGCGCAGCGCGCGGAACAAGGCGCCGTGCGCCACCACCATCACCGGTCCCGGCAGCGCCGTCGCACGGTTGATCGCCGCCACGGCGCGGTCGTGCAGGCCCTGGAAGGTCTCGGCACCGTCGGGCGTGAAGGTGCCGGCGATCCAATCGTCATACCAGTCGCCCATGGGCTGGCCTTCCTCGGCACCGAAGGCGACTTCCTGCAGGTCGCTGTCGGTCGAGACCGGCAGTTGCAGCGCCTCGGCCACGATCTCCGCCGTGCGCAGCGCGCGCGACAGGGGGGAGGCCACGATGGTGACGACGCCGCGGTCGACCATGGCGAGTGCCGCCCGCCGTGCCTGCTGCAGGCCGACCGCGTTCAGCGGAATGTCGGTGCGGCCCTGGCTGCGGCCCTCTGCGTTCCAGTCGGTCTCACCATGGCGGAGGAACCAGAAGGGAATGGGGTTCAGCGCGGGGGTCATCAGGCCTCCTCGGGTCCAGCCAGGGCGATGCAGGCGAAGCCGACCTTCGCCTCGGTCGGCACGCCGAAGCGCGCCGTGTGGCGGGCGGGCAGGCCGTTCGGGAAGTGCTTCACATATTCGGCGTTGCAGGCGTCGTAGTCAGCGGGGTCGGTGATCAGCATCGTCACCTGGACGGCGCGGTCCAGGCTGCTGCCGGCCTCGCGCAGGATGGCATCGACCTTCGCCAGCGCATTGCGCGTCTGCTCGGCCGCGGTGGCGCCGCGATGGATGCCGTTCGCCGGATCGTGCGGGGCGGAATGCCCCGACACGAAGACCAGGCCGCCAGCGCGGGTGGCGCGGCTGAAGGGCCGCTTCTCGCCTGGCGCCGGCGGCTGGATGATGACGAAGGGCGGGCTCACGCCAAGCCTTCGGCCGCCAGCGTGCGCTGCACGGCCGGGCGGGCCTTCATGCGCGCATAGTGGGCGGCGACATTGGCCGGCAGTTCCTTGCCCAGCCGGCCGTTCCACCAGAAGCAGACATAGAACAGCGCGCTGTCGGCGAAGGAATAGGTGCCGACCAGCCATTCCTTGCCATCCAACGCCGCGTCGAGGATGCCGAGGCCCTTCTGGAAAATCTCCGCGCCGCGCGCCTTCACCGCCTCCGCGTCGCCCTCGGAGGGCGCGAAATTCGACGGGCGGAACATGCGGGAGAAGCCCTGCATGTGCAGCGTGGCAACGCAGTAATCGGCGAATTCCAGCGCCTTCGCCTGCGCATCCATCCCCGAGGGCATCAGATGCGCGGTGGGGAAGCGCGAGGCGAGCCAGAAGGCGATGGCAGGGTATTCCGTCAGGATGGAGCCGTCGTCACGCTCCAGCGTCGGCACCTTCGACTTCGGGTTCACGCCGGTGAACTCCGGCTTGAACTGCGCGCCCTCACGCAGGTTCACCAGCACGGCCTCGTAGGGCGCGCCGATTTCCTCGAGCAGGACATGGATGCCGACCGAACAGGCGCCGGGCGAGTAGTAGAGCTTCATGCCGTGAGTCCTTCCGTGCGGCCGCCGGGGGCGGCAGGCGGCGGAGGATCGGGCGGGGCGGGCGACTTGGCAAGGAACCGGATGGGAAATTGCAGAGGGTCAAAGCCCCTCTTGTCGGCTCAGTCCTTGGCCTGCTGCGCAAGCCATACGGTCCGCCCGCCGCAGGAAGGATCCTCGACGGTGTGGTCCAGCACCGCGAAGCCGTTCGCCGCCAGCAGCGCCCGGTATTCCATCGCGTCCAGGCTCGCATGGAACAGCGTCTCCCCGGCATAGCTACCGAGCGCGATCCCGTGGGCGGGGCCGGAGGTGAACAGAAGCGGTGCCCCGGGCGCCACATGGGCAGCGAAGCGGGGGAACATGCCGCGCTGCGCGTCGTGGTTCAGATGGAAGAAGCTGTCCCAGGCGATCAGCCCATCGAAGCGACGGCCCAGATCCATCCGGCGCATGTCGCCCGCAATCCAGGTCCCGCCCGGATGGCGTTCCCGGCACAGGGCGAGCAGCGGCGGGGAGGAATCGAGGCCCGTCACGGCGAAACCGGTGCGCATCAGCGTGCCGGCAATGGGCTCGCCACCGCCGCAACCGATATCGAGCACGGTGCCGCCCGGTGGCAGCAACGCCGCAAAGCGATCGATCCAGGGGCCTTCGCCCGGCCGCGTGCCGCGATCCGCCGCCCAGGCCAACCCGTGGCGCCGATACAGGCCGATGACCGCCTCTGCCGGTTCCACCACGTTTCCCCCGGGCTCCACGGCCCAATGCTCCGCGCCGGGTATCGGCTTCCAAAGGCCCTGTGGCCTAAGCGGGCTCCCATTCGCGTTGCTGCGCAACGTCGATGGGGCCCCCTGGCGGGGCGAGCCCGAGACGGGCAAGGCCCCTCTCGGTTCGGCAGCGCCGGAAGAAACCCCCTCCGCGTCAGTTGAACAGCGAGGAGACCGAGGATTCCTCGCTGATGCGCTTCATCGCCTCGGCGAGCAGCGGCGCGATGGTGAGCTGGCGGATGTTGCGCGACACGCGCACCGCCTCGGTTGCCTGGATGGAATCGGTGACCGTCATCATCTCGATCGGCGCCGCGCCGATGCGCGCGACCGCGCCGCCCGAGAAGACGCCATGCGTGACGTAGACGCCGGCCGACTTGGCACCGTTCTTCAGCAGCGCCTCGGCCGCATTGCACAGCGTGCCGCCGGAATCGACGATGTCGTCCACCAGCAGGCAGTGGCGGCCTTCGACCTCACCGATCACGTTCATCACTTCCGACACGCCGGCGCGCGGGCGCCGCTTGTCGATGATGGCGAGATCGACGCCAAGCCGCGCCGCGATGGCCCGCGCGCGGACCACACCGCCCACGTCGGGGGAGACGATCATCAGCTCGCGCCCGTTGTAGCGTTCCTGGATGTCGCGGGCGAAGAGCGGCGCGGCAAACAAGTTGTCTACCGGAATGTCGAAGAAGCCCTGGATCTGCGCGGCATGCAGATCCATCGTCAGCACGCGGTTGGCCCCGGCCGCCGCAATCAGGTTCGCCACCAGCTTGGCGCTGATCGGCGTGCGGGGGCCGGATTTCCGATCCTGTCGCGCATAGCCGAAA
This sequence comes from Roseomonas alba, assembly GCF_019430885.1. Lineage (GTDB taxonomy): Bacteria > Pseudomonadota > Alphaproteobacteria > Acetobacterales > Acetobacteraceae > Neoroseomonas > Neoroseomonas alba. Next base: position 644,148 of record NZ_JAHYBZ010000003.1, read on the forward strand.
TAAGGGATCACCGCCGTGATGCGCCGCGCCGAGGAGCGCTTCAGCGCATCGAGCGTGATCAGCAGTTCCATGAGGTTGTCGTTCGCCGGATAGCTCGTGGACTGCACCACGAAGACGTCCTCGCCACGGATGTTCTCATGGATCTCGACGAACACTTCGAGATCCGCGAAGCGCCGGACCGAGGCGTTCGTCAGCGGAAGTCCACAGGCTGCTGCCACCGCCTCGGCGAGGGGGCGGTTGCTGTTGCAGGCGACGATCTTCATGGCCGGGGGGCTCCGGGCGCCGCGGGGCGTCAATTGGCGGGAGGAAGGCGCGCGGTAGGTAGCAACGTGACGGCCTTGTGTAAATCATGCGGCCGTGATTCCGCCGCAGAGCGAAGCCAGCTTTCCGCGTTGAGGAGACCGGATGCACCGATTCCGAGCATTCGTCGCGTGTTGCGCAACCATCGCCCTGTTCGCGCCGGGACTGGCGCCGGCACAGACCGGGCGGCAATACGATTCGTCCGGGCGCAGCCTCGGGCGGATCGAAGGTCAGGCGACGCAGCGGCAATACGATGCCTCGGGCCGGTTGACCGGGCGGTCGGAAACGCGCGGCGACACCACGCGCCACTATGATTCGTCGGGCCGCGGCGTCGGACGAAGCGAACAGCGCGGCGACACGGTCCGGCACTATGATTCGTCGGGTCGTTCGGCGGGACGGACAGAATGGTCCGGCGACCGGGCTCGCCTCTACGATTCCTCAGGGCGCAGCACCGGCCGGATCGAGCGCAGCGGCGATTCCTGGCGCCGCTACGACGCCCAGGGGCGCCTGATCGGGCGTGGCACAGGGCCAGCACCCGACCGGTAGGGGCAGTTTCAGCCGCCGGCCTTGGCCATCAGGCCCTTCACCTCGTCCATCGCTTCGGCGAAGCGCTTGTTCAGGACCGAGAGCGCCTCGCTGTTCGACTTCTGGATCAGGTCGGCGATCTCCTGAAGATTGGCCACCGCCTTCTCATAGGTCGCCTTGGCGAGCTCGGCCTGCTTGGTGGCCTTGTCCTGCGGGGCATCCGCCGTGGCGAAGGCCTTCATCGCCTCGGTCATCTCGGCGACGGAACTCTGCATGATCTCCATGTGCCGCCGCGCCACGGCCTGGGCGCCTTCCAGCGCAACACGATTGGCGGTGGACAGTGCCTCGATGTTCTTGCGCTGCGCCGCCGCGAGCGCCTCCATGTCCGGCATCGCCGGCATGCGGAACTCACCGAGAACCTTCATCATGTCGAAGTCTGGCTTGAATCCGAAACGGTCTGACATTGCCTGCTCCCGCGTTGCGCACGCACCCTAGACCCAATTCCGTGGCGCCGCATCATGAACAGCATGCGACGCGTCGCAGTGATTGACTGCCATCCTCAATATCCAACGGCGTTCGTCGGAGATGACCATTGGTGGGTGCCGCACCAGGACTGGATGGGCGATTGTAGGAGCGCAACCTTTTGCCAAACCCCAAGCTGAAACGTTGCGCCGCGCGCACCGCTCGGCGTCACGCTGCGCCAAGTCGATGTCTGCAAGAGCCGTCCTGATGGCTGGCGTCATGCCGCCGGCGGAAATCGGAGGGGCTCCGCCTCTCCGTACCACCCCGCCATCGGGCACCCATTGACGTTGCCTTGCAACGTCAATGGGTGCCCCTGGATGCTGAGCATCCTGGACCGCAATCCACTGGCACCAGGCACGACAGGCATGCCGTGCCCGCGAAGCGCGCTTCGTGCGCAGGCGCGGGTTTCCGCGCCCGTTCTGACAGCGATCCCCAGCGTCAGGAGGAGGTTTGCATAGACCTCCAGACGTTTGCCGGAGTGAGGTCCGGAGAAGGGCACAGCCCCTCCCCCTCGCGGCCTCGCCAAGTGGAACGTCAGGCGTCCTCGGGCGCCATCGGTGCCGCGGCCTGCGGCAGCAGGCGCAGGCTGCGCCCCACCTGCCCCGCGCGATCGAGCAGCCGATCCAACGCGGCCATGGTGTGGCCGAGATCCTCGCTGTCATCCTCGACCCAGGCGCGCACCGTGCCGATCCACACGCCGACCAGGCCGAGCGCCATCACGCGCTGGCGCCGCACATCCGTCTCGATCTCCGCGGCATCCAGCATCCAGCGCATCGACAGCGCGAGTTGCGGCATCAGAAGCGCGGCCAGACCAGGATCGGACCGCATGTCCTTCAGCAAACGCAGGATGCCGGCACGATGCGGCTGCATGGTGTCGAACCGGCGCATCAGCACATCGAACAGCCGGTCGCGCTCCGCCCCGCCCTGGCCCGGGATGGTGCCGGCCAGCACGGTGCGGTCCACCACCTTCCCATGCAGCAACAGCAGGTCGAAGCGCGTGGGGAAACGGTCGCGCAGCGCGGCCATCGGCAGGCCAGCTTCCGCGGCCAGCCGGCCCATGGTCAGGCCGGCCCAGCCATGGTTCGCGACCACGCGCCACAGCGCGGCGATCAGGGCGTCGTCGTCGGTCTCGCTCATGGCGCCACCATAGGCGGCGGAGGGGTCAGCCCGCCAGTTCGCGTGCGCGATCCGTCGCGGCCTTGATTGCCTTCGACATCAGCTCTGGCCAGGCATCGGGTTCCATCAGCACGGCAAGAGCCCGTTCGGTCGTGCCCTTCGGGCTGGTGACCGCCTTGCGCAGATCGGCCGCATCCTGCGTGCTGGCGGCGAGCAGCGCACCCGAACCGGCAACCGTCGCGCGGGCCATCTGCCGCGCGAGGGCCGGCGGCAGACCCTGCTCGATCGCGGCCTGTTCCATGACCTCGGCGAGCAGGAAGACATAGGCCGGGCCGCCGCCGGACACGGCGGTGACCGGATTGATCTGATCTTCCTCCGCGACCCAGGCGACCTCGCCCACTGCCTGCAGCAGTGCATCGGCGAGGGTCTTCTGCGCCTCGGTCACGCCGGGCGCCGGATAGGCGGCGGTGAAGCCCTGGCGCACCGCGGCCGGGGTGTTGGGCATGGCGCGCACCACGGCCGCCTGGTCCCCGAGCGCCGCACGCATCGAGGCGACCGAGCGCCCGGCCATGATGGACACGAACAGCGTGTCCCCAGTGGCGAAACGGGCATAGGCCGGCAGGGTGGCCGGTGCCTCCTGCGGCTTGATCGCGAAGACCACCGCACCGGGGCGGAAATCGGCCGGGATGGACGCGGCATCGGGCACGATGGTGGCGCGCCCGGCGAAGGCCGCGGCGGCCTGGGCGAAAGGCTCCACCACTACGGCGCGGGACAGCCCGCGCTCGAGCCAGCCGGACAGCATCGCGCCGCCCATCTTGCCGCAGCCGATGAGGAGGAGGTCGGGAAGGGTCTCGGTCATGACGCGCACCGTAGGAGCGTCAGGGCAGGAGGGCTACACCCGCCGCAGCGGCACCCGCCATGCGAAGAATGCCCCCAGCCCCATCAGCAGGGCGACGGTCACGAACAACATGCGGAAGGCTTCGACCAGATCGGCCCGCAGCACCGCGGCGGCCTCCGGCCCCATCGCGGCGACGAAGCCCGGGCCCTCGGCCACCAGGCGCTGAAAGGCCGGGGTGGTGGCAGGGCCGGTCAGCGTCAGTGCCGCGAAGACCACCGCGGCGACCAGCGCCGTGCCCGTCGCCGCGCCGATGTTGCGGGAAAAGGCGATCCCGGCCGAGACGGCCCCCAGCCTCTCCCGCCCCGCGGCCATTTGGGCGGTCACCTGCACCGCGGGGAAGGAGCAACCCGAGCAGAAGGACGTCACCATGAGCAGCGGCGCGAAGACAACCAGCGGCAGGACGGGTGCGAAAATGGCGAGCCCCGCCCAAACCACGCTGCCGAGCGGCAGGAAGATGGACGGCCAAAGGATCGCATGCCCGGTCCGCGCGGCCATGCGCCCGGTGAAGAAGGCCCCCGTGACCCCGCCCGCGGACATCGCCAGCAGCATCAGCCCCGAGGGCCCCGGTTCCAGCCCTCGCACCGTCTGGAGCCAGACCGGCAGGAAGGAGATCATGCCCACCTGCGCCCCGACGACGGCCGCGGACATGGCATAGCAGCGCCAGATCGACGGCTCGCTGAACACCGACAACGGCAGCAGCGGATCAAGCGCCGCGCGTTCCGCCCGCAGCAGCAACGTCCCCGCCCCCAGCGCCAGCGCCGCCAGCCCGCCGGCGAGCGGCAACAGCGCCGGATCGAGCCGCCGCGCGCGGTCGAGCCCGATCAGCGCCGCCGCGACCATCACGACGAACAGGGCGAGCCCCGTCCAGTCGAAGCGGAGCCGGATCCCGAGACGCGCTGGCTGCACATAGGGCAGGCGCCGCGCCAATGCCGCGCAGGCCAGCGCGATCGGCAGCAACAGCAGGAAGACCGATCGCCAGCCGAAGGCCTGGGTCATGTAGCCGCCCGCCACCGGCCCGAAGGCCGAGGCGAAGGCATAGGACCCCGCGATCCGCGCCTGGTATCGCCCGCGGTCGCGCGGCGGCAGCGCCTCCCCGATCAGCGCCTGGGCCAGGGTGAGCAGCGCCCCGCCCCCAAAGCCCTGCACGATGCGCGCGACGACCAGGGCCGGCAGGGTCGGCGCCAGGACACAGCCGAGGCAGCCGGTGAAGAAGACGGCCAGCGCTCCGAACAGCACCCGGCGCCGGCCGAAACAGTCACCGAGCTGGCCGAAGACCGGCGCGGCACAGGTAGCGGCGACGAGATAGGCGACCAGGATCCAGGAGGTGCGCTCGATGCCGCCCATCTCGGCCGCGATGGCCGGCAGCGCGGTGGCGACGATGGTCTGGTCGACGGCAGCGAGGAAAATGACAAGGGAGACGCCAGGGAAGGCGCGGAGGAAAGCGTCGCGGAGGGCAGTTTCCTCGGTGGTCACGGGTTGACCGGAGAGGGGCTTTGCCCCTCTCCGGACCTCACCCCACCAAAGGCCACAGGGCCTTTGGAAACCGATACTTGGTGCCTGGCGTCGTTGGTCGGATGAACGCCGGGGCGTGTGCTGGCGCCCCAAGCGCGCGGGGACTGGCCACCATGTCGTCCGTGCCCATCTCCGGCCGCCGGCCACCCAGCATGTGCGCCGTTCATGCGCAGGAAGGCATCCAATTCGCTTCCGCCGGCGCGGCCCGGCCCATCGACCCAGCGTCGCGCGCCAAGGGCGCGTTCCGGGGGAATGCTGTGCCCGTCTGCAGGGCGGAAAGGAGGTTTCCAAAGGCCTTTCGACCCTTGGCGGGTGGAGGTGCGGAGGAGGGCAAAGCCCTCCTCCGCGGCCCCGGGCGCCACCTCAGAGGCTCCCGCTGCGCCCCATTTCCAGGAACTTCTCTCGCCGTCGCGCCCGCAGGGTCGCCCCGTCCAGCGCGACCAGCGGTTCCAACAGTTGCTCGATCTTGTCGCCCAGGGCCGCGATGGTCGCATGCGCGTCGCGATGTGCGCCGCCCAGGGGTTCCGGCACCACCGCGTCCACCAGGTTCAACCTGCGGAGGTCGTCTGCCGTCAGCTTCAACGCCTCGGCGGCGGTCGGTGCCTGGGCGGCGTCGCGCCACAGGATGGACGCGCACCCTTCCGGCGAGATCACCGAGTAGATCGCATGTTCCAACATGATGATGCGGTCCGCCGCGGCGAGTGCGATGGCGCCGCCGGACCCGCCCTCGCCGATGATGGTGGCGATGAAGGGGACGGGGGCGTCGAGGCCTGCCTCGATGGACCGCGCGATGGCCTCCGCCTGGCCGCGGGCCTCGGCCTCGATGCCCGGGAAGGCCCCGGCGGTGTCGACGAAGGACAGAATCGGCAGGCCGAAGCGGCCGGCGAGTTCCATCAGGCGACGCGCCTTCCGGTAGCCCTCGGGCCGCGCCATGCCGAAATTGTGCTTCACGCGGCTTTCGGTGTCGTTCCCGCGCTCGGTGCCGATCACCATCACGGCGCGGCCGCGGAAGCGGCCCATGCCGCCCATGATCGCCGCGTCGTCGGCGAAGGCGCGGTCGCCGGCGAGCGGCGTGTAGTCCTCGATCAGCGCGGCGATGAAATCGCCGCAATGCGGCCGGTCGGGATGGCGGGCGACCTGGGCCTTCTGCCAGGGCGTCAGCTTGGCATAGGTCGCCTTGAGCAGCGTCTGCGCCTTGTCGTGCAGACGGCCGACCTCCTCGGCGACATCAATGCCGCCGGCGTCGGTGGTCCGGCGCAGCTCCTCGATCTTGCCCTCGAGTTCGGCGATCGGCTTTTCGAAGTCCAGGAAGTGGCGCATGGCCGGCGGGGGTTAGCCGATATCGGCGCCGGGCGCGACCCCCCCGGATGCAGCCAGGGGGTGATGGGTCTCCACCAGCGTCTTCAAACGGCTCTCCAGCACCTTCGTGTAGATCTGGGTCGTCGCGATGTCGGCATGGCCGAGCAGGAGCTGGAGGCTGCGCAGATCCGCCCCCCGCCCGAGCAGATGCGAGGCGAAGGAATGCCGCAGCACATGCGGGCTGACCCGGGCCGGGTCGAGGCCCGCGGCCAGGGCTGCCTCCTTCAGCAGCAGGGCCAGGGATTGCCTGGTCAGATGCCCGGTGGCGGCGCGGGAGGGGAACAGCCAGCGGGCGCCCCTGGGCCCGGCGCGCTCGGCGGCCTCGGTGCGGGCGGCCAGGGCCAGGTCGCGGGCGCGGGCGGAGACTGGCACCAGGCGTTCCTTGCCGCCCTTGCCGCGCACGGCGACCAGGCCCTCCTCCTCGCGCAGGGCGCCGGCCGGCAGGGCGATCAGTTCGCTGGCCCGCAGCCCGGAGCAATAGAGCAGCTCCACCGCCGCCGCGGCCGCCGCGCCGCGCCGCCCGGGCAGGGCGGCGGCGGCGGCGATCAGCGCCTCCACTTCCGCTTCGCTCAGGGCCTTGGGCAGGCTCGCGGGCAGGCGGGGACTGTCGAGCAATTCGGTCGGGTCGTCCGGCCGCACCCCCTCGCGCGCCAGGAAGCGGTGGAATTGCCGGATGGCGGAAATCCGCCGGGCCTGGGTGCGCGCGGCGTAGCCGGCGCCGGCAAGCTGGCGCACCCAGCCGCGCAGCGCCTCGGCATCCGCCTGATGCACGGCGAAGCCACGGGCGGCGGCATAGCCGGCGAAGTCATCGAGGTCCGCCTTGTAGGCGGCGAGGGTGTTGCGCGCCGCGCCGCGCTCGGCGGAGAGCATTTCCAGGAAGGACTCGACATGATGAGCACCGGACATGGCGCACAGTTGCGAGGAAGGTGGTGAGGCCGCAACGGGTGGGGTGGAGAGGATAGAACCCCGCAGGCATGAAGCTATGGCGGATGACGGCGGATGGAGAGGGGCTCTGCCACCCTCCAAACCTCACCCCGCCAAAGGCCCGAGGCCTTCGGAAACCGTCACTCGGCGCCCTGCGCAGCGGGCCGGCCGCCATGACACGCGCGGTTCCTGCCCAGCGTCAGAAAGTATGACCAGGCGCCATGCACGGCGCGCGCCCCGACATCTCGAAACGAACGCCGCGCCCAGCGCCAGGTATCGGTTTCCAAAGGCCTCGGGCCCTTGGTGGGGCGAGGTCCGGGGAGGGGCAAAGCCCCTCCCCGTCGCGTCGCGAGCCTCATCGCCCTATGGCGTCAGCGCGACCTTCAGCACCCCGTCCCGCTGGTGGCTGAACAGGTCGTAGGCTTCCTCGATCCGGTCCAGCGAGAAGCGGTGCGTCACCATCGCCGTCAGGTCCGCCCGGCCCGAGGCAATCACCTCCATCAGCCGCCGCATCCGTTCCTTGCCGCCCGGGCAGAGGGTAGTGACGATCTTGTGGTCCCCGAGCCCCGCCGAGAAGGCGTCGTAGGGGATCTTGAGGTCCGTCGAATAGACGCCGAGCGACGACAGCGTCCCGCCGGGCCGCAGCACGCGCAGCGCGGATTCGAAGGTGGTCTGGGTGCCGAGCGCCTCAATCGCCACGTCGCAGCCGCGCCCATCGGTCAGGCGCATGATCTCCTCGACCGGGTTCACCTTCGAGAAGTCGACGACATGCGTCGCGCCGAGCCTCTTGGCGATGGCCAGGCGTTCCGGCACGCGGTCCACCGCGATCAGCGTCGTCGCCCCCATCAGCCGGGCGCCGGCGGTGGCGCAGAGCCCGATCGGCCCCTGGGCGAAGACCGCGACGGTATCGCCGATCCGCACCTCCCCGCTCTCGGCGCCGGAAAAGCCGGTGGACATGATGTCCGGGCACATCAGCACCTGTTCGTCGGTCAGCGCATCGGGCACCGGGGCCAGGTTCGCCAGGGCGTCAGGCACCAGCACGTATTCCGCCTGGCAGCCGTCGATGGTGTTGCCGAAGCGCCAGCCACCCATCGGCCGCCAGCCATGCTTGGTGCCGGCGCCGTCCTGGCTGCACTTGCCGCAAAGGCAGGCATTGGACCAGCCGGAGGGCGTGATCGCCCCCGCAATGACCCGCTGGCCTTCCTGATATCCCTTCACCCCGGACCCGAGGCGATGGATCACGCCGACCGGCTCATGCCCGATGGTCAGGCCGCGTTCGACCGGATATTCGCCCTTGAGAATGTGGACATCCGTGCCGCAGATGGTGGTGGTGGTCACCTTCAGCAGCGCGTCGTTGGGTCCGACGTCCGGAATCCGCTTTTCCTGGAGCTGGATCTTTCCTGGCTCGACGAAGACCGCCGCTCGCATGGTCGATGCCATGGTCTGTCTCCTTCCCGATGGAAGAAGGCTGACATGGTTGCCCCCGCCGGGCGTTGCGACGGATCAATGCGGCCAGGGGCCGGGGAGCGTTGGGAACCACCGGCATCGGCCGGCACCCTGACCCGGCCACCTGATCCGGGATGCTGACATGGATGGCCGAGCGGGGGACGCGGGCGGGAGCCGGACCAGGAAACACGCCACTCAGCGTGCTTCCGAACCGACCCTCAGCGGCTCGACTGGAAGCGCTCGTTGGGCAGGCTGCGCTCGACCGGCTGCGGCGTGACGCCGGGTGGGAAGGCGCCCAGCGCGAGGAGTCCCACGACGACGGCCCCGAGGACCAGCAGCAGGATGACGAAGAACGGGCTGCGGGACATCGGGCGGGGCGGCTCCCTCGCGGAAGGCTGGTGGTGAAGCGGGGCAGCGGTGATAAGCTGCTCAAGAATCGACGTTTTCCGTGGCCTGAAATCGGACAGGACGATTTCATCCGGACCGATATTGCTCTAGCCTCCGGCCCCGTGTCGCGCAACTCCGCCCTCGATCTGCCCCCCGAAACCCTTCCCGATGGCCCGTCGGAGGCCGCCTCGTCGCGGGCCCTGGTCCTGGTCGGCATGCCCGGCGCGGGCAAGACCGCCATCGGGCGGCGGCTGGCGGCGCGACTCGGCCTGCCCTTCCGCGATGCGGATGCCGAGATCGAATCGGCCGCAGGCATGCCCATCACGGAGATCTTCTCACGCTATGGTGAGCCGCATTTCCGCGATGGCGAGCGCCGGGTGATCTCCCGCCTGCTGGCCGGACCGCCGGTCGTGCTGGCCACCGGCGGCGGCGCCTTCGCCGATGCGGCGACGCGGGCGGCGATCAAGCGGTCCGGCGCCGTCACCATCTGGCTGCACTGCGAGTTGCCCACCCTGCTGCGCCGTGTCGCGGGGCGGGAACACCGGCCGATGTTCCTCAACGCCGACCCTGCCGAGGTGCTGCAGCGCCTGATGACGGCGCGCCACCCTTTCTATGCCGAGGCCGATGTGACCGTTCACTGCACCGATGAAAGCCCCGAGACGACCACCCGCCGCGTCCAGGATGCGGTGGATGAGGCCGTACGCCCGCAGCGCCTGCCGGTGGGGCTGGGCGACCGGGCCTATGAGGTCGTGATCGGTGCGGGCCTGCTGGCGCGCGCCGGCGGGCTGATCGCCCCGGTGCTGCCGGCGCGGCGCGTGGTGATCATCAGCGACGCCGCCGTCGCGCCGCTGCACTTGCCCGCGCTGCGCGCCGGTCTGCTGGGCGCGGATTTCCGGGTGGTCGCCGAGATCACCGTGCCGCCCGGCGAATCCTCGAAGGATTTCAGCCGGTTGCAGGAGGTGCTGGAGGGCATGCTCGCCGCCGGCCTGGATCGCCGGACAGCCGTGGTCGCGCTGGGTGGCGGCGTGGTGGGGGACCTCGCCGGCTTCGCCGCGGCGGTCGCCATGCGCGGCGTGCCCTTCGTGCAGGTGCCGACGACGCTGCTGGCGCAGGTGGATTCCTCGGTGGGCGGCAAGACCGGCGTGAACCTGCGCGCCGGGAAGAACTTGGCCGGCGCCTTCCACCAGCCCCGCATCGTGCTGGCCGACACCGACACCCTGGGCACCCTGCCCCCCCGCGAATTGCGTGCCGGCTACGCCGAGGTCGCGAAGCACGGCCTGCTCCAGGGCCCGCTGTGGGACTGGTGCGAGACCCATGGCGCCGATGCCGTCGCCGGCGACCGGGCCGCCCTGACCCATGCCGTGCTCGAATCCTGCCGGCTGAAGGCCGCGGTGGTCGCGGCCGATGAGCGCGAGGAGAGTGCGGAGGGCGGCCGCGCCCTGCTCAATCTCGGCCATACCTTCGGCCATGCGCTGGAAGCCGAGGCCGGCTTCGACGGCACCCTGCTGCATGGCGAAGGCGTCGCGGTGGGGCTGGGTCTCGCGGCCTCGCTGTCCGCGCGCCTCGGGCATTGCAGCCAGGAATGGCCATCCCGGGTCATCGCGCACCTGGCCGCGGTCGGGCTGCCGGCGCGTATCGGCGACCTGCCGCGGCGCTTCACCGTGGACGCCCTGATGGGCCGCATGGCCAAGGACAAAAAGAACCGCGACGGGCGCATGCGCTTCGTGCTCATGCGCGCACCGGGCGACGTCTTCACCACCGGGGATGTCCCGGCCGAGGCGGTCACCGCGCTGCTGCGCGACGAGGGTGCGCTGGGCTGATCCGCGCCTGGCGCGTTTGCGGCCAAGCGTCGGCGATGCCTATGCTGCGCTGCCGCGAACGCGTTGCGCGCCATCAACGTCCCGGATCGTTCCCATGCCGCTTTCCGCCCCCGCCGACCGCGAACCCATGCACCGTCGCCAGATCGACATGCACGGCTACCGCCGCGCCGATGGGCTGTTCGACATCGAGGGGCATCTGCTCGACACCAAATCCTACGGCTTCGAGAACGAGGAGAAGGGCTGGCTCGAGCCCGGCACGCCGCTGCATGGCATGTGGCTTCGCCTGACGATCGACGAGGATCTGGTGATCCGGCACTGCGAGGCGGCCTCCGATCACACGCCCTATGCCATCTGCCCCCAGGCGGCGCCGAACTTCGCGCGGCTGGCCGGCGTGAAGATCGGGCCGGGCTTCAATCGTGCGGTGAATGAGCGCGTCGGCGGCGTGGTCGGCTGCACTCATCTGCGCGAGATGCTGGCCCAGATGGCGACCGTCGCCTACCAGACGCTGTATCCGGTGCGGCGGGCGAAGGAACTGGCACGCGAGAAGACGACCGGAATCCGTGAAAAGCCGCGGATCATCGGCACCTGCCTCGCCTATGAACCGTCGAGCCCCGTGGTGAAGATGCGCTGGCCCTGGCTGGCGCAGGATGCCGCCGCCGATTGAACGGCAGGGCAGGACAGGCGTGCCCTGCCCGAGGGCCAGCGTCGCCGATAAGGTGACGGGATAGCCCCCCCCCGAGCTTCGGCGACCGCGCCGTCAGCCCCGGCCGGGGTCCGACGGTCCCTGCCATGAGCACGCCGCCCTTGATTGCGGTTACACCACGGTGCGCCGCTTCGTCGCGTGCCACCGCAGTAGCCGCAGCCGCCCTTCGCGCAACAGCCGGAGACGCAGCAGCCAGGCTTCCGCTTCGAGAACCAGCGCGGCCGCCTCGCGCGGCGCTGGCCGGGTCTCCTGGCTGCGCAGGGCGGCGAGCAGCGATGCCCAGCCCTGCAGCACCGCACGTTGCTGGCGAGGCCCAGCATCCTCGACGACATGAATCCGGAATCCGGCCTGTTCCAGTGCGGCGGGCAAGGCGGCGTCGGGTGGAGGCGGCCTGCGCGCCTCGGCATGAAGCCAGCGAGACTCCGGCGCGTCGTCGCAGGACACCAGGTCGAGCAGCACGACCTCCCCACCATCGCGCAGCGCGGCGGCGGTCGCGCGCAGCAATCCTTCGGGGGCCCCGCCCCGGCGGAAAGGCTCCAGCAGCAGGGCATGGTGGTGATAGCCGAGGCGAAAATCCGGTGCCTCCGGCGCCAGGGCCGCGCTGGTTACGCGGCGGGAAGACCCGCGGCCCGGCCCCGGCGCCTCGGGCGGCAGCAGGTCATGGGCAGCGACGAAGCAGCCGCGCGCACCGGACACCACGCCGCCCGCCGCCCGCGCGCCGAGTCCGGCGAGCAGCAGCGTATGCTCGGGCGCGAGCGGCAGGAGGGCGGACAGGCGCAGGACCTCCTCCGCTCCGCCGGGCAAGGTCATCCCCTCGCCCCAGAGACGGTTGGACCAGATGGCGCGATCGAACGGTGCCGCCGCCCGGCTTGCCTCGGCGCCGGCCGAATCCGCGACTGGCGGAACGACGGGTTCCACGCGCGTCGCCGCCGTCTCGGCCGCGCGCCCGGGGCGGAGCAGCCGGGCACCGCTGGCGATGGTGCGCCGCAGGAGACTGTCCTGCGTGCCCCAGGGGCGGGTGATCGCCTCCACAATCGCGCTGGGCGAATTCAGCATGCCTCCAATTGGCGCAACGGGAGTGAAGGAACTCTTGCCGCGACGCCGAAAGATCCATCGGCGACGCTTCGGGACCGGCAAGGGTTCCTGGTCGCCCTCAGGCTTCCGCTGACGCCGTTGGAAGGTTCCGCCGCTCCAAACCACCCCGCCAAAGGCCCAAGGCCTTTGGAAACCGCCACTTGGTACGTTGCGCCACGGTCAAGATCAGGGGCGACATGCGCACTTGCGGACGAAAGGCGGTGGGAAAGCTGGCATACGCGCTGCGCCCGGCACCAGGTGTTGGCGGTCCAGGCCACGTTGTGGCCCGGTGGGACGGAATCCGGAGAGGGGGCAGAGGCCTTCTTGATGCCCGCCAGCCCCGTATCGTCGTGCGCATGGCGCAGCACCCCTCCAATACCGACCACACCCAACATGGGCGGCCGGCACTACTGCGGTTGGATCCCCGCCGAGCGAGCCGCCGCGCCCCATTTCTCCATTTCGGCCTGAACGAAGCTGCGCATCTCGTCGGGCGAGTTGGACACGATCGCAGCCCCCAGCGTCCGGTGCCGCTCCACCACCGTCGGGTTCTGCAACGCGGCACGGATGTCGGCATTGAGCTTGACCAGCACGGGCAGCGGCACATTGGCGGGGGCGATGACCATCCCCCAGGTCGCGGCCTCGAAACCCGGCAGCAGCGTCTCGGCGACGGTCGGCACATCGGGCAGTTGCGGGCTGCGCTGCGCCCCGGTGGTCGCGAGGGCCTTCAGCGCACCGGACTGGATGTGCGGCAGGGCAGCCGGGACCGTGTCGAACATGATGTTCACGCGGTTGGCGATCAGGTCCGGATGCGCCTGGGTCGATCCGCGATAGGGCACATATTCCAGCGTGATGCCGGTCCGCTGGGCGAACAGCACCGGGGCGAGCCGCACCACCCCGCCGGTGCCCGCGAAGGTCACGCCCGGGTTGCGCTTCGCGTAGTCGACGAGTTCGGCCGGGGTGTTGGGCGCGAAGGCGCGCGGCGCGCAGATCACGAGTGGGGTCGATGTGGTCTGGGTCACGAAGGTGAAGTCGCGCATGGTGTCGAAGGGCAGCCGGTAGAAGGCCGCATTGACCGGATGTCCGACCGACACCAGGCCGAGCGTATAGCCATCGGCCGGGCTGCGTGCGACAGCCTCGGTGCCGATGACGCCGTCGGCCCCGGCCCGGTTTTCCACCGGCACCGGCTGGCCCCACATGGCGGATAGCGGATCCGCGATCAGCCGTGCCGTGATGTCGGAGACGCCGCCGGGCGTGTAGGGCACGACGATGCGGACAGCGCGGCTGGGCCAGGCGCCCTGCGCACGGGCAGCGCCGGCAGCGAGGAGGACAGGCGCGCTCAGCGCCCCGGCGCCGAGGGCGCGGCGGGTGATGCTCATGGGGTTTCCTCTCCTGGAATCCTGTCGTTGCGCGCATCTTGCGCGCATGGCGCCTGGGCAGGGAAGCGCCGCTTGCGCTCCGGATCCCCCTCCCCGCGCGCGCTTTCACGCGCCTGGCGGATTTCAGCCCGGCGCGATCTGATCTAGAGCCTCCCACATGAGGATTCTCGGCATCGAGGGCGCGCTCGCGCGCTGCTCCGTCGCCCTGCTGGATGGCGACGCGTGTCTTGCCCTGCGCCAGGCTGAAGCTGCGCGCGGCCACCCCGCCCTGCTGCCGCGCTTCGTCGCGGAGGTGCTGAGCGACGCCGGGATCACCGCTGCCGCGCTCGATGCCGTGGCGGTCGGGGTCGGGCCGGGCGGTTTCACCGGCCTGCGGGCGGCCATCGCCCTGGCCGAGGGCCTGGCGCACGGCGCCGGCCGCCCGCTGGTCGGCGTGACGACGGGCGAGGCGCTCGCCGCCGCCCTGCCGGATGCGTTGCGGGCGGGCCGGACGCTCTGGGCCGCGATCGACAATCGCCGCGGCCGCGCAGTGATCGAGGTCTTCCCCGCCGGCGCGGCCAGCCCCGGGCCACCGGTGGTTGCGCCTCTCGACGCGCTGCCGGCCGCCGCCGGCCCGGTCCTGGTGTTGGGAGATGCGGCGGAGGTCGTGGCCGGGCTGTTGCGCGCCCGCGGCGACGCGGCCGAGGCCCATCCCGGCCTACCCCATGCCGAAGCCGTCGCGCAGGTCGCCGTGCGGCGTCTGGCCGGTATGCTGCCGCCGCGCGGGGCCGCGCCGCTCTACGCCGAGCCCCCGGCCGTCACGGCCCCGGCATGACAATCCGCCGTGTCGGCGCCGAGGCCGCCCCGCTCCTCGCCCTGCTGCATGCGGAGGCCTTCCCCCCGGCCCAACGCTGGGGTGCGGAGGCGATCGGTCTGCTGCTCGACCTGCCGGGGCATGTCGCGCTGCTGGCCGCCAACGACGATGCGCCCGTTGGTTTCGTCATGGGGCGTGCGGCGGCAGGGGAAGCCGAAGTCCTGACCCTGGCTGTCCGTCCGGAGGCGCGGCGCGGCGGCCTCGGTCGCGCTCTGATGGGCGCTCTGCTGGCCGAGGTGAGCGGGCTGGGCGCGACGGAACTCTTTCTCGAGGTCGCCGAATCGAACGTCGCGGGGCGGGCACTCTATGCGGGCCTGGGTGCTGTCGAAGCCGGGCGGCGGCGACGCTACTACCCTGATGGCGGCGACGCGCTGGTATTGCGCCTGCCGGTCATCCGCCCCGACGCAGAAGCAGACGCATGATTCCGCCTGCTTCATCAGTCATAGCCAATATTGTGTGACCCTGTTCTTCGGCTGTGCGTGGAACATTTCGGCGCGGTTCCTCGCCACGCAACAGCACTTCCAGCACCGTCCCCGGCGGCATCCGGTCCAGTGCCAACCGCACCCGTACGAAGGTCATGGGACAAGTCTCATTTTGAATGTCCAAGGTGGAATTGACGCTTATTTCTTCGACCATTGATGGAGAAATTGCATGTGTCACCGATTTCACTCCACTAGGAATTGCAGGGCCTAGCGACCAACGGTAGAAGCGTTGACGCTAGGGTTACAGGGGGCTTGTAAAGTGGCCGAATCGAACACGCAGGGCGAACTGCTGGGACTGACAGCTCAGATCGTTTCTGCCCATGTCTCGCACAACCCGGTTCCCGCTGCGGAACTGCCGGGGCTGATCCAGGAGGTCTTCCGCACGCTCTCCGGCGTCGGCAGCCGTCCCGCGCCTGAGCCCGAACGTCCGCAGCCCGCCGTGCCGGTCAAAAAGTCGATCACGCCGGGCTATCTGATCTGCCTCGAGGACGGGAAGAAGCTGAAGATGCTGAAGCGGCATCTGAAGACAGCCTACAACCTGTCGCCGGAGCAGTATCGTGAGCGCTGGGGTCTGCCGCCGGACTACCCGATGGTGGCGCCGGACTACGCCAAACACCGCTCCTCGCTCGCGAAGAAGATCGGCCTCGGCACGACGCCGCGTGCGCGCGCGGGCAAGTCGAAGGGCTGAGCGGCCGCAGATGTCGCGTGCGACTATCGGGGCGATAGGCGCCTTGGCAGTGGCCTGACAGGGCGGCGGGGACTATCGTTCCCGCTGCGCCGACTTGTGGCGCGTGACCGTTCCGGGATACCGACCACCGCATGGAGACCCGCATCCAGGCCCGCCCGCCCGCCCAGGACCGCGCCCCGTCGCGCATCGAGCAACTCTGCATCGAGCGTGGACTGAAGATGACCGGCCAGCGCCGGCTGATCGCGCGCGTGCTGAGCGAGGCTGAGGACCATCCGGATGTCGAGGACGTGTACCGCCGCGCACTCGCACTCGATAACAAGGTGTCGATCGCGACCGTCTATCGGACCGTCCGCCTGCTCGAGGAGAAGGGGATCCTCGAACGCCGCGACTTCGGCGGCGGCCGCGCCCGCTACGATCCGGCCGATCGCGGCCATCACCACCATCTGATCGACGTCGATACCGGCAAGGTCATCGAATTCGCCGACGAGGAGTTCGAGGAACTGGCCCGGATCATGGCCCGCCGCCTCGGCTTCGTGCTGGTCGGACAGAGGCTTGAGCTTTTCGGCCGCCGCGCCGAACCCGTCGAGGCCGAGGCCCCGGGCAAGCGCCGGAAGCCCGGACGCGAATCGTGACCGATCAGGATGACCCCGACTTCGGGGAACTGCGTGCCGGCAATCTCGGCGTGCGTCTTGCCAGGGACCAGGCCGAGGTCGATGCCAGCCAGGCGCTGCGCTATCGCGTCTTCTATGGCGAGATGGGCGCCCATGCCGATGCCGAGACCACGGCGACGCAGCGCGACCGCGACGAATTCGACGCCGTCGCCGAGCATCTGCTGGTGGTCGACCATGACCGCGGCGAGGGTGCCGAATCGGTCGTCGGGTCCTATCGCCTGATCCGCCGGGCCGCCGCCGCACGGCTGGGGCGCTGGTATTCGGCGTCGGAATACGACATCTCCCGCATCGTCGCCGTCGAGGGCGAGATCGTCGAATGCGGTCGGTCCTGCGTCGATCCCGCCTATCGCACCCGGGCGGCGCTGCAGCTCATGTGGGCAGGCATCGCGGCCTATGTGTTCCGGCATCGCATCGCGATCCTCTTCGGCTGCGCCTCGCTGCCGGGCACCGATCTCGATGCGCTCGCGGACCAGCTCACCTACCTCGCCGCGAACCACATGGCGCCGGAGGACATCCGCCCCCGTGCGCTGCCCGAACGTTATGTCGAGATGCTGCGCAAGGATCCGGCGACGATCGACGTGAAGGGGACGCTCATCGACCTGCCGCCGCTGGTGAAGGGCTATCTGCGCCTGGGCGGCTTCGTCGGCGACGGCGCCGTGATCGATGAGCAGTTCAACACCACCGACGTCGCGGTGCTGGTAAAGACCGAGCTGATCACCGGCAAATACGCCAAGCACTACGAACGGAAGCTGCGCGACGCATAGGCCAGCGGCCGCCCGTCGATCGCCGCGAGCCCCAGGCCGATCAGCGCCATGCCCAGCAGATGGCGCGGTTCCAGCGCCTCATGCAGCACGAGGGTGCCGAGCAGGATGGCGCTGACCGGGATCAGGAAGGTGACCAGCAGCAGGTTCACCGCCCCGGCCAGCGCCAGGATGCGGAAGTACAGGACGTAGGCCGCCGCGGTGGACAGCCCCGCGAGGCCCAGCACGGCGCCGATGGTAGCGCCCGACGGCATCGCCAGCCCCCAGGGCCGGTCGATCAGCAGGGCTAGCGGCGCCATCATCAGCGTCGATGCCGTCACCTGGCCGAGCGCCGCCTGCATCGGCGCGACGCCGATCGCACGGAAGCGCCGCCCGAAGACGCCGGCGCAGGCATAGGAGAAGGTCGCCGCGAGCATCGCCGCCGTCGCCGGCCCGGCCACCGTCGCGCCGGTCAGGATGGCCGGCCCCATCATCGCCGCTACGCCGGCGAAGCCGAGCAGCACCCCGGCGATCTTTCCCGGTGTCACCCTTTCCTCGACGGTCACGACATGGGCGACCAGCACTGTCCAGAGCGGCGTCGTCGCATTCAGGATCGAGGCCAGGCCCGAGGGCAGCGTCTGCTGCGCCCAGACGATCAGGCTGAACGGTACGACGTTGTTCAGCAGCGCCATGATCCCAATGGCCCGCCACGCCGGCGCTCCGCGCGGCGCGGCGACACCAAGCAGCGGCAGGGCCAGCCAAAGCAGGCCCGCGGCCAACGCGACGCGCAGCGCAACCAGGGTGAGCGGCGGGATCTCCGCCACGGCGACGCCGACGAAGAAGAAGGAGCCGCCCCAAAGGACGGACAGGGCGAGAAGGAAGGACCAGGCAAGGGCGGACATGGCACGGTGATCGCGCGTAGCCACGACGAAGGACAGTCCGGGCGTTGCGGCCGTGCGTCCGACCGGGAGGGCATCTGGCTGCTCTCGGGGTCATCCGATCCGGATGCTGACGCTGTGGCAGTTGGACAGGCGCTCTCCCTCTGAGCCACCCCGCCAAGTGCTCGGAGCACCTGGAACGCAGACACCTGGCGCCCGGCAGAAAAGGCATGCCGCTCTCCGCCGAGCGCCTTGCGGGCGCAGGGGCGGGTTTCGGCGCAGGCTCTGCCGACGGCGCACGGCGCCAAGTAAAGGTTCCCAAAGGACCTGTGGCCTTTGGTGAGGTGGTTTGGAGGGGCAAAGCCCCTCCAACTCAGCCGCGGAGAGCAGGCCAGTCGTCAGGAGGGCCCCGCAGCCTTCGCTGACGTGGTGGCGCGAACAAACCCCGCCAGCTCAGGCTGCCTCCAGGGCCAGCGCGATGCCTTGTCCGCCCCCGATGCACAGCGTGACCATGCCGCGGCGCAGCCCGTCCCGCTTCATCGCATGCAGCAGGCGCGTGACGAGCACCGCGCCGGTCGCACCGATCGGATGGCCGTGCGCGATGGCCCCGCCTTCGGGATTGACGATGTCCTCCGGCAGGCCGAGTTCCTGCACCACGGCCAGCGGCACCGCGGCGAAGGCCTCGTTGATCTCGATGCGTTCGAGGTCGCCGATGCTCCAGCCCGCGCGGTCCAGCGCGCGGCGAACGGCCGGCACCGGGCCCAGGCCGAACAACCCGGGTTCCACCGCCGCAACACCATAGGCGACGAGCCGCGCGCTCGGCGTCAGGCCACGGGCCTCGGCGAAGGCGCGGCTGGCGACCACCATCGCCGCCGCGCCACTGTTCAGCCCCGGCGAATTGCCGGCGGTGATGGTGCCCTCCGGCCGGAAGGCCGGGCGCAGCCGCGCCAGGCCCTCGACCGTCGTATCGGGGCGCGGCGCCTCGTCGCGCGCGAGGGATTCGTCGCCCTTGCGGCCCTTCACCGTGATCGGGACGATCTCCGCCTCGAAGCGCCCCGCCGCCTGCGCCGCGGCGAAGCGCTGCTGGGACCTTGCGGCGAAGCGATCCTGCGCTTCCCGCGTCAACTGCGCCTTGGTCACCAGGTCCTCGGTGTGCCAACCGGAATGCTTGTCGGAGAAGGCGTCGTTCAGCCCGTCCCGCAGCATGCTGTCATGGATCTCGGCCGGACCCATGCGATAGCCCCAGCGCCCGTTGTCGAGCAGGTAGGGCGCGCGATCCATGTTCTCCATGCCGCCGGCGATGGCGACGTCGTACTGACCGGCGAGGATCTCCTGCGCGGCAGTGACGACGGCCTGCGCACCGGACCCACAGACGCGGTTCACCGTCATGGCCGGCACGCTCACCGGCAGGCCGCCGCCGATCGCCGCCTGGCGCGCCGGGTTCATCCGGTTGCCGGCCTGGATAACATTGCCGAGGATCACGCCGCCGATCGCCTCCGGCGCGAGACCACTGCGCGCCAGGGTCTCGCGCACCACGGCGGCGCCGAGTTCGGTCGCCGGCACGCCCTTCAGCGTGCCGCTATAGGCCCCTATCGCCGTGCGAACGGGGTTGCAGATCAGGATGTCCTGAGCGGTCACGATGTCCTCCTCCCCGTCCTCACGCCGCCCGCGCGCCGGCACGGTAGCGGTCGGCGGCACGGTTGCGCGACAGGTTGGGACCCAGCGCGAGCCGCGCCGCATCGAGCTTCGACCAGTCGCCGACATCGGGCAAGGAAGGAATGGTCACCAGTTCCCCTGCGTCCAGACCGGCGAGGGCAGCATCTACCATTTCATCCACCTCCATCACCATCTCGGGAGGCAGGGCGTCGACGCTGGTGCCGGCGCCTTCCCAGATCGCGGTCCGGGTCGCGCCGGGCAGCACGGCCTGCACGCGCACGCCGCTGTCGCGCAGCTCGGCCGCGAGGCCCTGCGACAGTACCAGCATGAAGGCCTTGGTCGCCGCATAGACGGCGTTGAACATCTCGGGCGCCAGTCCGAGCACCGAGGCGATATTCACCAGCACCCCACCGCCGCGTGCCTTGAACGCCGCCCCCGCCGCGACGGCGAGGCGCATCGCCGCCACCGTGTTGAGCTGCACCATCGCGTCGAGCCGTGCGGGATCGGCCGCCGTCGCCGATCCCGCCACGGCCACGCCGGCGTTGTTCACCAGCAGGCGGATGCGCGCATCCTCGCGCAGGCGCTGCGCGACGCGCGCCACATCGGCGGGCTGCTGGAGGTCGGCAGGCAGGATCTCGACCGCGCGCCCGGTCTCGGCGCGCAGGCGCACCGCCAACTCCTCGAGACGTGCCGCATTGCGGGCGACCAGCAGCAGGTCGTGGCCGCGCCGCGCCAGACGATCGGCATAGACCGCGCCGATGCCGGACGACGCGCCCGTGACGAGCGCCGTTCCGATGGTAGGGGATGAGGACATGGGAGATCTCCGTTCGGGGGGTTTCACCCGCGCGCCGCGGCGCGGGAGATGAGGACCCGCACCCGGCCCTGTGCGGCGCGGGGCAGTGGCGCGACGATCCCGCCATCCGCCATGCGTCGGTCGCCGGCACCGAGGAAAGGGATCCGCATCGCAGCAGGGCTCCGCAGCAGGGATTTGTTTTTGATGACGATCGCCATCATTGATTGAGATTGCGATCGTCATCAAATCTGTCAAGGAGCACAGATCGGACAAAGGAGGTCGCAACGGTGCGCGTTTCGAAGGAACAGGCTGCCGAGAACCGGGCCCGCATCCTGACCGAAGCCGCGCGGCTGTTCCGCGAGCGCGGCCTGTCAGGCGTCGGCGTGGATGCGCTGACCGAGGCGGCCGGCCTGACCCATGGCAGTCTCTACAGCCAGTTCGGATCGAAGGAGCGCCTGGCGGCGGAAGCGCTGGAAGCGGCCATGGCCGGCACGGCCCTCGCGCGCATCCCGGACGATGCCGGCCCGGAGGCCCTGGCCGGCATCGTCGCGAACTACCTCTCCCCGGCGCATCGCGACCGCCCGGGCAAGGGCTGCGCCTTCGCCGCGCTGGGCTGCGATGTCGCACGCCAGGGTCCGGCGCTGCGCGAGGTCTTCACGGGGGGCATCCGCATGGCGGCGAAACGCCTGGCGATGCTGCTGCCGGGCCGGCGGCGACAGGCGTCTGAGGACCGCGCCCTCGCCCTGCTCTCCGCCATGGTCGGCGCGCTGATCCTCGCGCGCGCCGTGGACGACCCTGCGCTGTCGGACCGGATCCTGGCGGCGACGAGGACAGCCCTTACGGCAGAGGGCGTCGAAGCTTAGGCGGTGTGGGAACCGAGAGGGGCTTTGCCCCTCTCGAACTCTCCCCAGCAAAGGCCACTGTAGCGAGCCACAACGTTCCGGAAATTCTGTCACAAGGTTCCGGACCCCTTTTAGATATCCATTCAACGCCCTCTAAGAGCCCCCTCAGAGCCTGAGCATTACATGAGTTTTGGCCCTCGACGCACGGCCGCGAAATCGGCCTGCCCCACGCATACCTGCCCGGCTGTTACGGGCAGGGCGAATCGGGCCATAATCTGGCATGGCCAAAGAACCTCCCCCGCCGCGTCCGCCCGCCCGCCCGCT
>NZ_JAHYBZ010000004.1 GCF_019430885.1 Roseomonas alba
AGCGGGCGGGCGGGCGGACGCGGCGGGGGAGGTTCTTTGGCCATGCCAGATTATGGCCCGATTCGCCCTGCCCGTAACAGCCGGGCAGGTATGCGTGGGGCAGGCCGATTTCGCGGCCGTGCGCCGAGGGCCAAAACTCATGTAATGCTCAGGCTCTGAGGGGGCTCTTAGAGGGCGTTGAATGGATATCAAAAAGGGGTCCGGAACCTTGTGACAGAATTTCCGGAACGTTGTGGCTCGCTACAGCCAGGTCAAGGTTTCCGAAGGCCTTGCGGCCTTTGGCGGGGTAGGGTCCGGAGAGGGGCAGAGCCCCTCTCCACCTCCGTCAGCGCCCCATCTTCGCGCGCGCGGGGCAGACTCCGCCCTGACCTGGCCAAGTACTCAGCGCGCTGGCCCGCGATAGGCGCGATGGCAAGCCGCGCAGGCAGCGCCGACCTGGTTGAACGCCGCCTGGGTCGCGGCGACATCGCCCGAGGCGGCCGCCGTGCGCAGGGTACCCAGCGCCGTGACGATGGTGTTCCGCGCGGCCTCGAATCCCGCCGGGTCGGACCAGATGGCCGGCAGAGCGCGGGTCGCGCCGGTGCCTGAACCGGCCGGGTAGAGCGCCTGCAGGTTGCGGTAGAAGCCGGCGATGGTGTCGACGCGCTCGACCAGCGGGCGGGTGTCGCCACGGGCGTCGAGGACCGCCTTGATTGCCTCCATCTGCCGGCCTTCGGTGCGCATGCCCTCGCGGCGCTGCGTGATAACGTCCTGCGCGAGCGCACTGCCCAGCAAGCCGAGCAGGGCCACGGCCACGCCCGCGATCAGTCCAGACTTCATCCCGCATTCCCTTTCGATGCGTCTCTGTCCGGCGTCGTGCCGGCGTCGCAGCATGATGCTGCCTGGGTGGCGAGGCAAAGGCGCGTGACAAAGTCGCGCTCACCCCGTCTTGCGGTGCCGGAGGGAGGCCGCTATACCCCCGGCCTCCGCGGCGGCGACCCGGCGCCGGAGTGTAGCTCAGCCTGGTAGAGCACTGTGTTCGGGACGCAGGGGCCGGAGGTTCGAATCCTCTCACTCCGACCATTCCCCGGTCGCCGCCGCGAGTAGAAGAAGCCGCTGGGCATCCAGCGGCTTTTTCTTTGCCCGGTACAGCCCCGCCGTGCGAGGCGTGGGGGGCGGGGCCGGTGGAGCAACCTTGAGGTGCCGGCGTCGTTTGCCCGGGCGCTGCACGCAGCGCCCACCAGAAGACGGAGCAACCCAATGGACGACAGAAGCATCGGCTGGATCGCTGCGATCATCATCGGCGGCTTTGCCGGCTGGATCGCCTCCGGGCTCATGAAGTCGGATACCGGGATGATCGCCAACATCCTGCTGGGCATCATCGGCGCCGTCGTGGCGAGTTTCCTGTTCGGCCTGCTCGGAGTCTCGTTCGGCGGGTGGATCGGCTATCTGGTGGCTGGTGTCGCCGGGGCCTGCATCCTGATCTGGGGCGTCCGCGCGATCCGTCGCTGATTGCGCGGCGCGGCAACCCGGCGCTGACCGATGGCGGCCTGCCCGCCATGACCCCGGCGCCGGTGAAGCCGCATCTGCGCCGGGTCGCAGGCAGCGCCCGGGCGTCGCAAGGCCCCCCCGAAGCGCAGGGGTGCGGGGCGACACCCTGGAATGCGGCGACGTTATGGGCTGGTATCCGGACGGGATTCGACATGGGGCATCCCGATGATCGCCAGCGCCATCCGCTTCGTCGCCTCCAACTACGCGCTGACCTGCCTCGTCCTGGGGCTGGTCTTTTCGGGGGTGGCGATCCTGCGCGCGCCGGCGCCGCGCAGCACGGCGCTGGTCGTGGAAAAGCTGATCGCCTGGCACGTCTTCTTCGCCATCGGCGTCTGCTTCGCCTGGAACTTCGTCATGCACGGATTCTTCGGCGCCATCGCGGCCCGCTTCATCGGCTGGGAGGACAGCCCCTTCCAATTCGAAGTGGCGACGGCGAGCCTGGGCTTCGCGGTGGTCGGATTCGTCGCGGCATTCCGCAGCTTCGACCTGCGGCTCGCTGCGATCCTGGGGCCGAGCGTCTTCACGCTGGGCGCCGCGGTGGGGCACGTCCGGCAGATGGTGATCGCCCATAACTTCGCGCCGGGCAATGCGGGCGTGATCTTCTGGATGGATATCCTGATCCCGCTGTTCGGCTATTGGCTGCTGTGGATGCAGAAGCGGCACAGGCGGCCGGCATAGGCTGATATGGCTCAGGCGGCTGTGGCGACGCCCTTGCGTGCCGGCACCCCGCCATCCCGCATCGTCGGGGAAGCCTCGGTCACCCGCGCGGGCCCTCGCTGAAGGCCCAGACCATCAGCCGCTTCGCCGGCCAGACCCAGGCGATGCCGGCGACGGCAAAGAAGACCATCTCGATCGTCCAGTGCAGCCCGCGCAGATGGTCGGCGATGGCGAGCACCACCACGACATAGGCGAAGAAGCCGAGCAGACCGATGATGAGGGCGATGACAGGACGGGACATGCCCCGCATCTGCCGCGTCCGGGCGCCGGCGCCAAGCCCCCGGCCTTGACTTGGGGCCCCTCCCCCCGGCCTTGTGCGCGCCTTCCCACCCGACAGCGGCAGAGAGTGAGCGGACGTGACGACCGAGACCCTGGACCTCAAGGACCATATCCGCGGCATCCCGGATTTCCCCAAGCCGGGGATCCTGTTCTACGACATCTCGACCCTGCTGCGGCATGGCCCGGCCTGGAAGGCGGCGATGGCGCGGCTCGCTGCCATCATCAGCCCGCACAAGCCCGACCTGCTGGCCGGGATCGAGAGCCGTGGCTTCCTGGTGGCGGCACCGCTGGCACTCGAGCTCGGCCTCGGCTTCGTCATGCTGCGCAAGCCGCGCAAGCTGCCGGGGCTGACCATCGGGCTGAACTACGCGCTGGAATACGGCACCGACCGGATCGAGATGCAGGCGGATGCGGTGGAGAAAGGGCAGCGGGTCGTGATCCTCGATGACCTGCTGGCGACGGGTGGGACCATGGCCGCGGCGATCAGCCTGCTGCGCCAGGCAGGCGCCGAAGTGCCCTGCGCGGCGGCGCTGATCGAGCTGACCTTCCTGAAGGGCCGGTCGCGGATCGACACGGAGTTCGAGGCGCTGGTGTCCTACGACGAGTGACCGCGCTGGCGCAGGCGAGCGGCCCGCCGATGCCGACGGGTGGGCCGGCGCCGTTGCCGCATCCGGTCCGTCACGGCATCAGGACGGTAGTAGGCCCCGCCTCCCAGCCCTTCTCCCTCATGCAGGCATAGACCGGCGCCAGCCTGGCGGCGGAGAGAAACCAGCCAGACGTCTGGTATGTGCCGCCGTTGTCGAGTTGATGGAGATTGGCGGGATCATGAGATGCGACACAGGCGATCAGGGCAGTCCGCAACATGCTGTCGTATTCTTCCGGCGACGGCACATGCGCCCCCGGAGCCCACGGGCCGCGCGATAGGCGGGCCCAACGGCGTTCCACGGTGTAGAAGCACCCGCTCAACATCATCGCGCCCAGCACGACGCACAACATCCGCACCTGCGACCGCGTCCGCGACGCCACAGAACGTCTCGCCCGACCGGTGCGCATCATGCGCGGATGGCGCTCGCCGTCACATGCCTCGGGAAGACGCGCACTATGTCCACAGATCGGACAAATGCGGCGTCAGCAGGTCGATCTTCGCCTGGATCGGCGTCGTCCAGTCATCGGCGAGGATGCCGCCCGTGTCCCCGGAATCCGGGTTCCACGACCACCACGTATAGCTGATGCCTTCCTGGCCCGCGGCGATGTCGATCGTGCCGTTGGTATCGAGGTCGCCATCCATGTAGGCGAGCAGCTTCTGGAGGTAGGGCAGGTCCTTCGGGTCCTGCAGCTTCGATCCGAACTCGCCGACCAGCACCGGGGCGATGTTCTGTTCGTAGATGTAGCCCCAGAAATTCTCGAAATGGTCCGCCATGTTGTTCGGGTAGGCGGGGTCCGAGAACCAGGATTGCGGGTAGATCGAGTTGCCGTATTCGTGCGGCGAATAGACCACCTTGTTGGCGACGTTCAGCGTCACCTGATCCGCCGCGACGCCTTGCAGGTTGCCGCCCCACCAGGTGCCCTGGCCGCCATAGGTGCTGACGCCCTCGACGACGATCAGCCAGTCGCTGTTCACCGACTGGATGGCATTGCCGGCGCGCTCGGCCGCCGCGGCCCAGTCGTTGGCACCGCCGCCGCCCCACACCGCGCTGTGCGGTTCATTGGCCAAATCCGCGCCGATCACCGTGGGATCGCCGGCATAGCGCGCGGCGAGCATCTTCCAGGTGTCGATCCATTGCTGCTCGGTATAGCCGCCATCGACCCACAGGCCGTTGCCGTTCGGCCCGGGCCCGGCGGCGCTGCGGTGATTGTCGAGGAGCACGCGCATGCCGATCTCGCCGGCATGGTCGATGATCTTGTCCATGATCTGGATTGGCGAGAGGCCGACGAGATCCGGATTCTTCGAGTAGTCGATCCCCGTGGGCATCTTGCCGGCCTGCAGCGCCTCCAGCGAGAACGGCAGGCGGATGGTGTTGAAGCCGAGATCCGCCATCTGATCCATCATCTCGGACCAGTTGCGGTGGTCCAGCCCATGCGGGGCGTAGGTCCCGTCCTCGAAGCCGAACCAGTTCACGCCCGTGATGCGCACGGCATGGCCCTCGGCATCCACGATCTGGTTGCCTGACGTCGAGAGCGCGCTGTGGACCGGCGCCGGCGCATCGTCGTCGAGGATGGTACCGATGCCGGTGCGGTCGGCGATGATCAGGCCGTTCGGCCGGCTCAGCGAGACGAGGAAGGTCTCGTCGCCCTCGATCACGGTGTCCCCCTTCACGGCCACGGCGAAGGTCTTGGTCGTCTCGCCGGGGGCGAAGGTGATGACGGCGCCGCGACCGACGATGTCCTCGCCGCGCAACGCCGTGTCGTCGTTCGGCGTCGCATTCACGCTCACCGCGACATGCCAGGCCTTGTCGAGGGTGAGGGTGAAGAGGGCCATGGCGGTGCCGCTGTCGCCCTCCACCACCGTGGCGTCGGAGATGCGGACCGCGGGCGGCCTGTCATTGTCGCGGATGGTGGCGAGGCCGCTGCCATCGGCGACCGTCGCCCCCGTCACATGCGACAGTTCGAGCGTGAACCGTTCGCTCTGCTCAAAGACACGGTCGCCGACGACGGCTACGGAGACGGTCTTCGTCACCTCGCCCGGCGCGAAGGTCAGGCTGCCCGACTGGGCCAGGAAGTCGCTGCCCGCATGGGCGGTGCCGGCCAGGGTGGCGTAGTCGAAGACCACCGCCTCGCGCCAGGCCTTGGACAGGCGGATGGTGAAGGTCGCGGTGCTCGTGCCGGAATCGCCCTCGGTGACCACGGCGTCGTTGATGCGCAGCGCCGGCGGCGTATCGTCGTCGCGAATGGTGCCGATGCCGGTCCCGTCCGAGATGATCGCGCCCGTCGCGTCGGTCAGAAGCAGGCGGAAGGTCTCGTTCGCTTCCGGCGTCGCGTCGCCGGTGACATTGACGCGCACCAGGCGCTTGGTGACACCCGCGTCGAAGGTGATGGAGCCCGTGGTCGCGACGTAGTCGGACCCCGCCAGCGCGGTGCCGTTCGCCGTCGCGTAGTGCACGACGACGGGGGTGGCCGCGGCTTCGGAGAGTGTGACGGCGAACCAGAAGGCCTTGGCGCCGGACGCGCCCTCGACCGAGGCGACATCGGCGACGGAGATGAGCGGCAGGTCGGAGATGAGCGTACCGTTCAGGGTGAAGCTGTCGGGCTCCGGATCGGTGCCGCCGCTTGCCAGGAAGCCGAAATCGACCGTGCCGTCCGCGGGGGCACTGCCGTTGTAGGCCGCATTCCGCACGACATAGACATCGTCGACATGGCTGACGATCTCGGCGTTCCAGATCTGGGTGATGGTGAAATCCGCGGCGAAAGCGAGCAGCCAGCCCTGGAACCCGCCGGCCCCGGCGGTGAGCGTCACCGCGACGTTGAAGCCGCCGGTCCATTGATCGGTGAGACGGTAGTCGACACCCAACGCCATGACTGTTCCATGCCTTTTCGGTTCGCCGCCCGGACAGATAGGTTAGTTATTCATTCATTGCAGGCATCTCATTGTGAGATTCAGCGCAAAATTCCGACAATCCGACTGAATCGGAACAACGGCATGACGAGCAGATTGCATAGTATGACGCGCACCAGGTGAAATCCGAGCACCAATGGCACGGCCAAGTTGAGCGCCTGCGCCGTAATCGCCATTTCCGGCATGCCGCCCGGCGCCATGCCCAGCACCACGGTGCGTAGCGGCAGCTCCGCCCACAGCGCGATCGCGATGGCCGCCAGCAACAGTAGCAGCGACACCATCGCCGCCGAGGCCATCCCTGCCAGCGCCAGCCGCCGCGGCGCACCTTCCCGGCCCTCCTGGGCCAGTAGCATGCCGAGACTCGCCCCCATGCCGAGCTGCGCCGCATTCACCATCCAGCGGGGGACGCCGGATGGCAGGATCCCATTGGCCGACAGAACCATCGCGAGCAGGCAGGGTGCCAGCATTGCCGCATTGGTCATACGGATGCGCCCGCCCAGCCAGGCGACGACCGCACCGCCCAGCAGCAGCAGGCCGAGCCCGCCCCAGTGCAAGGGCGGCAGCTCGGCGACATAGGCGGCGGACGCCGCGCCGCCATGACCGAACAGCGCCAGCGTCACCGGATAGAGCAGCACCACCAACGCCATGCGGATCGACTGCGCCAGGGTGACAGCGGCAACCGATGCTCCGGCCTCCGCGGCCAGCACCGCCATGGTCACCACACCGCCCGGAATGGCCGCGAAGAAAGCGGTGCGCGCATCCGCCCGGGCAATGCGCCGATGCAGCGGCGCCACCGCGATGCCGGCGCCCATGGCAAGGATGCCCCCCACCACCATGGCCGGCAGCGCGGCCAGCACCGCCTTCAGCACGGGCTCGGTGAACCCCTGGCCGAGTGCGAGACCCAGCACCACCAGCGCCGCAGGGCGCGCCTGCCGCGGCACCGCAGCCGCGCCGCGTAGGCCAAGATAGCCGCTCGCGATCATGGCGCCGATCATCCAGCCGAGCGGCAGGCCGATTGCGGCAAGCGTCCCGCCCGCGATCAGGCTCAGCAGCAGGGTGCGCAGCAGGGCATCGCGGGGCGTGGGCAAGATGCGGTCAGCTTCGCCCGCGGCGGCGCGGGCGTCAAAGCGCAGCCGGTTAAGGACGCGTTCACCAAACGTCTCGCAGTATGACATTGGAGCCACGCGCCATGCCGACCGACCTCACTGTGAGATCCGTTTCCGCCGCCGAACCCGCCCGCACCATCGAGCGGGTGGTGGCGGCCGCGACGGCACCGCTGCCGGAGGTCACGGCGCCCGCAACCCCCAATCCGCGGCTGCGGCTCGACAGCGGGTTGGGCATGGTGGTGCTGGAGTTCCGGGGCACGGCCGGGGAAGTCGCGAACACCATCCCCTCCTCCCGCGCCATCGAGGCTTATCGCGCGGCAGCCCTGACCGATGCGCCCATGCCGCTCGGCGTGCCGCCGCGCATGGCAGCGCCAGCCCTGCCCGAGGCAGCGCCTACGCTGGAGCCCGCGCCGCAGAGCAGCCCGGCGCCGGCCGATGCCTGAACGGCAGAGCGGCAGAGGCTGGTTCCCCACAAGTGGCGCGCGGGGGAGAGGAGCTTTGCCGCTCTCGGAACCTCGTCCAAGCAAAGACCGAAGGGTCTTGCCAATGAGGGCGTCGCTTTCGCTGTCGCAGTCGGAGGGCCGCCGCCCCTCCAAAGCACCCCCGCCAAGTGCTTGGAGTACCTGGAACGCAATCTTCTGGTGAACAGCGTAACGCCCTTGCTACCCCCCAACGCCCTTGATGCGCAAAGGCGGGTCTCGGCGCCATGCCGGCAGCGGCGCCCGACGCCGAGTGGAGGTCTGCAAAGGCCCATCGGCCGATACGGGTTCCCATTCGCGTTGCGACGCACCGTGAATGGGTATCCGTGCTGGGGAAAGCTCGAGAGAGGCAAAGCCCCTCTCGATCCCACAGCCCAGAACAAACGGCCTCAACCGGTGAGGCCGGCGGCGACCTGCTCGTTCACCTCGATCAGGAAGTCGATATCGGGAGAGGGCGTGTCCATCTCCCGCAGCACGGCGCGGCCGAGCGAGACCAGCCCCGCGCGCATCGGCGTCGGCAACTGGTTGGACGGATCCACCAGCGCGGTCTCCATGGCCAGCCACAGCCGGCGATTGTCGGCCACGGCGCGGATGCGGGCCGGGCCGTCATCCTGCAAGGCGCCACGCAGGCCGAAGGTGACGCGGCGGATCACCTCCGCTTCCTGCTCCCGCGGGTCGCGCGCGGCGCGCGCGGCGCCATAGGCGCGGACGAAATCGGCAAGCGTCATCCGGCTCAGTCCTCCGCAACCGCGCCGCCGGCGGGGGCGATGCCGAGGACGACTTCCTCATGCCGCATCACCCGGCGCACCAGCTTCAGCGCCTGGTAGCACTCATCCGCCTCGGCCGAGGCCAGCGCCCGGTCGAGCAGATCGCGCGCCAGCCCGGAGGTGGTCGCGGCCTGGAACTCGGCGATCAGGCGGCGCGCGACGGCGAGGCCGGCCTCGCGCTCATCCTCGTCGCCGATATAGGCGGTCTGCAGGGCGAAATAGATGCGGCGCGCGGGGGTGGACGCCATCTCGGGCGTCATGAGCTGCTTGCCGAAGAGGAAGCGCGCCTTGGCGGTGAGCTCGATGCGCGCGCGATTGCGGAAGCGGATCGGCGCGCCATTGACGACCATGAGGTCGCCCTGTCGGAGTTCTAGAACCAGCGTGGACATCCTGTCCTCCCGGCCTGTGGGGAAAAGGCGCGGCCCCCGCGCTTGCGGGGGCCGCTGCCGGGATCAGCGGAACAGGCTCAGCAGGGTCTGCGGCGCCTGGTTGGCGATGGACAGCGCCTGGGTGCCGAGCTGCTGGCGGATCTGCAGCGATTGCAGCCGCGCGGATTCCTTGGCGAGGTCGGCGTCGATCAGCGCGCCAAGACCCGCTTCGAGCGAATCCGCCTTGTCCTTGTTGTAGGCGATCTGCGAGTCGAGATAGCGGCTGTCCGAGCCGAAGGTGTTCAGCGCGTCGCTGACCGCGCTCTGCACCGTCTCGAAATCGCCCCCCGCGGCGAGCGCCGCCTGGGCCGTGGCCGCATCGGTCGGCGCCGCAGCGATGATCAGCGTGCCCGCACCATCCACTGCCGTCAGCGTATAGGTGGTGCCGGATTCATTGCGGGTCGTCGCGATGTCGCCGCCCTCGGGCGCCGCGGTCGAAAGCAGCGTGCGGCCATTATAGGTCGCATCGGTGATGAAGTTGGTGATCTGCGTGCGCAGTGCCTCGTACTGCGTTTCGTACTGGGCGCGCTGCTCGGCGTTCAGCGTATCGTCGGCGAGGCGCACCAGCGTCGCGCGGACATTCACCATGGTCTCGGAGACCTTGGTGAGGCCTGACAGCGCAGTGTCGAGAATGCCCTTGGTCCCGCCGAGCTGCTCATTGGCAGCGGTGAGGCCGGCCACATCCGCGCGTACCGTCTGCGCCACGGCGAAGGCCGCACCGTCGTCCTTCGCGTCATTGACGCGAAAACCGGTGGAGATGCGCTTCTGCGTGGTGGCGAGATCGGTGTTGGTGCGGTTAAGCGACTGCAGCGCGACCATCGCGCCGGCATTGGTATTGACGGAATTGAGCGACATCGGGGTCTTACCCTGGTTGCGGTGGTCCCTGCATGTCCGACAGGACAGGAACCGGGTTGCACGCCGCTTCTTGCGGTGTCGTTCGGATGATGCGGGAGGGCCAGTTAAGGGAGGCTGAATCCGCGCATCTTTTCGGCGCCCTTCGAAGAGACGCGGCACCGGCCCGCGCCGTCGCCAGCCACCCAACGGCAGATTCCTGGCCGGGTGGGGGTGCTGGCCGGCGCCGCCGCCGAAGGCGCGCCCATCACGCGAGGAAGTTCGTCAGGCTCAGGCTCGAAACCAGGGAAATGGCGCGGTAGGAGGCTTCGAGCTGCGTCCGCGTCGCCTCCATCCGGCTGATCGTCTCGGCCATGTCCACTTCTTCGATGCCGGCGACCTGGTCGGTCAGCGTCACGGTCACATCCTTGTGACGCTGGGAGATGGCCGAGAGCCGCTCCTCGGTCGCGCCGAGCGCGCCCTGTTCCTCCCCCAGCGCGTCGATCGCGCTGCGCAGCCCGTCGCGCACCGTCGCCACCAGGTCGGTGAAGTCGGTGCCGAGCTGCGCCTGGCTGGGATCAAGTGCCGCCAGCGTCGCCAGCCCGCGCAGGATGTCGCGCGACCAGGACCCGGTGGTCTCGCCCTCGCTGGTCGCCGCCGCGTTGCGGTTGGCGGACACGCCGTAGTCGACGCGCTCGCCCTCTGCGGCCGGAACGGCGCGGCGGGGTTCCGTCAGGCCTGTCGCGGGATCGGAGAGGAAGGCCGAGAAAACCGTGGTACCCGTGGCATCCGAACTCGCCGCGGCCAGCGTCGCCGCGGCGACCCCCGCCGCATTGCCCGCCGAGAGCCCCGCCACCGCCGTGGCGATGTCCGTCGCCATGCCGGAACTCGCGATGCCGTCCGCGTCCGGCACCGGCAGGTTGGCGGTGTCGGTGCCGCCGAAGAGGTATTCTCCGGCATATTGCTCGTTCAGCAGATGGCCGAATTCGGTCAGCGCCGCGCGCGCCTCGGCCGCGACCGAGGAGATCAGCGTCCCGCTGGTCCCGTCCATCTTGGTGGCGAGCCCGTAGAAGCGCGTCGCGATGTCGGACATGCGCCCCATCGCATCCTGCGCGACCGAGGTGCGCGCGAGGGTGCGGTCGATCGTGCCCTGCCAGATGTCGCGCCGAGCGATGTCGGCGCGCAGGTCGATGGACCGCCGCGCCTGGGGCGCGATATCGCCATAGCCCGGCCCCACCCGGCCGTCGGAGACCTGGCGCGTGAGGGTATCGAGGCGGATGCGCAGCGCGAGCGATCCGGCATCGAGGCGGGAGAGGCTGCTGACGGCGGTCATGGCTCAGCGCACCGCATTGAGGAGGGTGTCCCACATCGCCTGCACGGTCGACATGACGCGCGCATTGGCGGCGTAGGCATTCTGCAGGGTCACCATGGCGGCCATCTCCGTATCCACATCGACGCCCGATCGCGCGGCGAAGCGGGATTCGAGCCCATCGACCATCGCCTTGCTGCTCTCCGCCGAGGATTTCGCGGCCGCGGCGTCCGAGGTCTGGGTCGCGGTGACCAGCGCGGCATAGCCTTCGAGGGTGGGCGGCGCGCCAAAGGGGCTCGACAGGGTGCCGTCCGGGCCGAGACCGCCGGTCGCGATGGAGGACCAGGCGACACCCGACTGGGCCTGCGAACCGAAGGTGAAGTCGAGCACGCGGTCGATCAGCTCGGTGAAGGAGGCCGGCCCGCCGGCGGGGTTCGGCGTGAAGGCCGAGGCGCCGGCGGGATCACCCGCCACCGCATGGGTGCCGTCGCGCAGCAGCGCCGGGGCCGCGGCGACCACCGCATTCACCTGGATTGCCCCGGCGAAACCGATCTGGCTGCCGCCGGCATAGGGCAGGCTGATGTCCGGCACCGCGCCCGTCGCATCGGTGAACAGGGCGAGGCCCTGCGCGTCGAAGCGCGCGGCCATGGTCGCGGCGGTCAGGTCGATCTCGGCCTGGTAGCGCGGCAGGGTCTGGTCGCGCAGCGCGATGGCCTCGGCGAGCCGGCCGCCGAGCACCGTATCCGTCACGTCCACGCCGTTCATCATGACGCCAGGAATGGTGCCGCCGGCACCGTGGAAGGAAGACGCATCGAGCGTCGCATCGGCCGTCGAGAAGGCATCGCGGTCGGGGTCAAGCGGCAGGACCAGGCCGTTGCGCGCGACCAGCACCAGCCCGCCATCGTCGCGCTTCAGCGCCTTCACCTCGAGCGATTCCGACAGCTTCGCGATGGCGGTGTGGCGTTGGTCCTCGAGCGCGGCGGCATCGCCGGTCAGCGCGATCTGTTCCCTGATGCGGAGCGTCAGGGCGGCGATGTCGCGCAAGCCGGCATTGATGGTGGCGACCTCGGTGACGACCGTGTCCTGCGCGTCCTGCCGCGCGGTGCCGATCGCGTCGGAGATCTCGTTCAGCCGCGTCGCGAGGTCCTGGGCGGATTGCACCAGCGCGCTCTGGCGGGCGGCCTCGGAGGGGTCGGCGCGCAGATCCTCGAAGCCGCTGTGCAGGTCGGCGGTGAGGTCGCCGAGGCTGTTGCCGACCTCGGGGCTGCCATGGATGGTCTCGATGCCGGCGAGGAGATCGCTGCGCAGCTCCGCCGCCGCGGCGGCGGCGCGGCGACTGTCGAGCTCGGTGATCAACGCCTCGTCGACGTCGCGGCTCGGCGCCACGGTGCGCACGCCGACGCCCTGGCCGCCGGCTTCCACCGCGCGCGCCGTGACGGTCTTACGCGTGTAGCCGACGGTATCCGCATTCGCGACATTGTCGGCCGCGGCGGCGAGCGCGCGCTGCGTCGCGAGCAGGCCCGAACGCGCAGTCAGCAGGGCGGTTTCGAGGCTCATGGCGGTGATCCGCTATCCCGGGTGTCAGCGCCGCATGTTGATCGTGTCCTGCAGCATCTCATCCGTCGCGGTCACGATCTTGGTGTTCGCGGTATAGGCGCGCTGGGCGACGATCAGCTTCGAGAATTCCGAGGCGATGTCGACGTTGGATCCCTCGACGGAGCTGGTCGCCAGGCGGCCGGCGCCGTTCGAGGCGGGGTCGGAGGCGCGGGCCTCGCCGCTCTCGACCGTGCGCATGAAGGCCTGGCCGTCCAGGCGTTGCAGCGCGTCGGGGTTGTTGAAGGTGGTGATGGGAATGCGCGCAATGACGCGCGACTGGCCATTGTCGTAGTTGATCGCGATGTCGCCGTTCTCCCGCACCGCCACCGAGGAATAGGCGCCGAGCGGCACGCCGTTCTGCTCACGGTTGCGGACGGTGTATTCCTGTTCGGCATATTGCGTGAGGCCGCGCGCCTCCCCGATGGCGCCGAGGTTCAGGGTCATGGTCTGCGGGCCCTGGCCGAAATCGGCAGCGAAGGTGATGGCCGCCGGATCACCGACCGCAGCACCCACGCCGGCGAAGGTCCCGGTCCCGTTGGCGAAGCCGCCAATGGTGCCGTCCGCGACCGCGGGCGATGCGGCCTGGCCGAACAGCACGTCGATCGTGCCCAGCGAGCCGCCACCGTTCGGAGCGGAGATGTCGAGCGTCCAGGTGTTGGGCGTGGCACCCGGCGTCCAGGTCATCGTCATGCTCTGCAGGGCGCCGAGACTGTCATAGACGTCGATCGGCGTGGTCTGCACCTCCGTGCTGCCGGCGGGCAGGTTTGCCGAGAAGTCGATGGCGCTCGTCGCAATCGGGTTGAAGACCAGGTCGCTGATCCGCACGGGCTGGATCTGCGTGCGGTCGGACGTGCCGCTGGCATCCACCGCCCAGCCCTGCAATGCATAGCCGGCGCCGTTGACGAAGTAGCCGTTGTCGTCGAGCTGGAAATCGCCGGCGCGGGTGTAGAATTGCCGCTCGTCGAAGGTGACCTGGCCGTTGTTCGACCCCGTGGGCAGCGCCACCGAAAAGAAGCCCTGGCCAGAGATCGCCATGGACAGCGGATTGTCCGACTGCGCGATGGGGCCGGCGATGGCGTTGGTGTAGTCGGGGCGCGCGACCACCGAGCCCGGCCGGTGCACCTGCTGGGAGCTTTCGGTCAGGTAGGACACGAAATTGGTGTCGGTGCGCTTGAAGCCGACGGTCTGGCTGTTGGCGACGTTGTCCGACACGTGGCCGAGCGCGCGCGCCTGCGCGTTCAGGCCGGTGATGGCGGTGGTCATGGCACCGAAAAGCGACATCGGGGTCTCCGCGAGGGGCGAGGTGGGCCGCGGCGGGAAGCGCAACCGGCGTGCCAGGGATTCCTGCGGTGCGGCGCGGCGGAGGCTGCCGCGCGGCGGCAAGTCCTGCCGGGACGCCGGCAGGCGCTGCCGCGCCCCGCCGGCATGCGAACTGGCCCGGGGCTTGCGTCGGCGGAGGCTGGCGCATCGCGCGCCGGAAGGTGACGTTCCGATGGATGGACTGGCCGGACTCCTCCTGCCGCAGATCGTGCCAGGTGCGGCGATGCCCGGTGCGCAACCGGGCGCGACGGCGCCGGGGGCCTTTGCGGCACTGCTCGCGCAGGCGGGGGCGGCGCTGAAGGGCGCGGCGCCGGCCGACCCGGCAGCGGCCGGCCTCCCCGTCGAGGTCGCCACACCCGCGATCGGCGGCGTCGTCGCGCTGCCCGAGGGCGGGTTGCCGGCGGCGGCGGCGCAGGCCGCATCGTCCGGTGGCGCCTCCCCGCCGGCCGCCTTGGTGCCGATGGCCGCCGAGGCACGCGCGGCCGCGACCCCCGCGGCCGTGCCGGAGGCGGCCCTGGACGGCACGCTGACGGTGCCCTCCGACGCCACGGCGGACGCGGCCGAGGACACGCCGGCAGGGACGGACATCACCGCGACGGACGGCGCGCCGGCGCTGACGGCCGTCGCCAACGACATCCTTGGTCCCTCGCTGCCGCCGGCGGCGAACATCACGCCGCTCGCCGAGGCTCCGACCGCCCTGCCCGCCTCTCCGGTCGCAACACCGCCGCCCGCCCCGGGAGGCGTGCGCGCGATGTCGCCGGACATCGCGGGCTCTGCTCAGGGTGCGGCCGCACCGGGTGCCACCGACGCGCGGCCCCATCCGGCTGCGGCGCCTGCACACCCCGTCGCGACGCCCGAGACGGCGGCGGTCCCGGATGCCGCGAGTCAGGTCGCCGCCGAGGCACGGCAACGGCGCGCCGTCTCTGGCCGCCAGGAGTCGCCGATGGCGCCTGCACGCGCTGCCGGGAATGTGCGTGCGATGCCGGCCGCCTTCGCCGAGGCCGCCACCGCGGAGGCACCTGCCCCCACCGCCGCACCGCAGCCCGCCGCGATCCCGGCGTCGGTCACGCCCGTCGCGCCAGCGGCCGTCGCAGCGTCGCCGTCGGCGACCTCGCCGCGCCGCGCCGCCATCGAGGCGCCGGGCGTCGCCGATGCCACGTCCGCCGGCTCCCTTGCCCCGCCGCCGATGCTCCGCGCCGTCGAGGCCGGTGCGCCTGCCGCGCCGCCGCCGGCGACCACGCCAGCCCGGCAGATCGCGCCCGTCATCGTCTCCGTCGCCATCGCCGGCGGCACCGCGCGGCTGGCCGTCTCGCTCGAACCGGCGGAACTCGGCCGGGTCGAGATCAGCGTCGAGCGCAAGGGCGACACCGCCGATATCCGCGTCACCGCCGAACGGCCTGAAACCCTCGCCCTGCTGCAACGCGACCAGCGCGAGCTCGACCGCGCCCTGACCCAGGCCGGGATCGGGACGGATGGGCGTAGCCTGTCCTTCTCGCTGTCCGATGGCGGGGGCTTCGCCTCGGGCCGCGATGCGGAAGGGCGCGGGCAGCCGGGGCAAGGACCGCAAGGCGCCAATGCGCCGGGCACCGCGCCTGCCGCCGAGGCCCCGCCACCGCGCCGCCTGCTCTCCCTGATCGACCTTGCCGTCTGACGAAGGACCCCGACCGATGTCCGGAACCGTCTCCTCCACCAACAACGCCTCCGCCGCAGCCGGCACCGCCGCGACGCGGCTCGGCGCGGATCTCAATACCTTCCTGACCATGCTGACGACGCAGTTGCAGAACCAGGACCCGACCAATCCGCTCGACACCAACCAGATGACGAACCAGCTCGTGCAGTTCGCCTCGGTCGAGCAGCAGATCGCGATGAACCAGAATCTCGGCTCGCTGATCTCGTTGCAGCAATCGTCGCAGCTCACCGCCGCGGCGCCGCTGATCGGGCGGCGGATCGAGGTGACCTCCGACCAGGTCGCGCTGCAGAACGGCAGCGCGGAGGTGAGGCTGCCCGCCGCCGGCACGGCGCGCAGCGCGGAGATCGTCGTGACCAACGCCAGCGGCGCCGTCGTGCGGCGGCAGACGGTCACGCTCGGCGGCGACGCGACGAGCTGGACGTGGGACGGGAAGAACACCGCCGGTGCGACGCAGCCGGATGGTGCCTACCGCATCCAGGTCTCGGGACGGGATGCGAACGGCACGGCGGTCGCGGTGTCGCATACCGTGCGCGGCACGCTGACCGGCGCGCAGCGCACCGATGACGGGCTGACGCTGAGCATGGGCGCCCTGTCGCTGGGCTTCGACGCGCTGCGCAGCATCGTGCCGGAAAGCTGAAGCACGGCTTAGAGGCTCCGCACCGCCCCGCGCCCATCCGCCGTTAACCACCCCGAAACCGGCCACCCGGCAAAGTCTGCCGCAGGCGGCAGGAGGCGGCCCGTGGACGCGGCAGACGCAGCAGCTTCGACAGATCAGGCAGGCCGCGGCGCGGCTGCGGCGGGCGGCGGCCTGATCGGGCAGTTGCGCGGGCTCGGCGCCCTGCGACTGGCGATGCTCGGCGGGGCCGGGCTCGCGGTGCTGGGACTGCTCGCCTGGTTCGTGCTGCGCGCGGGGCAGCCGACCATGGCGCTGCTCTATGGGGACCTCGACACGCGCGATGCGGGGCAGGTGGTCGCGGCACTCGACCGCGCGCGCGTGCCCTACCGGATCGAGGGCGGCGGCAGCCGCATTCTGGTGCCGGAGGAGCAGGTGCCGCGGCTGCGCCTGTCCCTGGCGCGCGAGGGCCTGCCGCAGGGCGGGTCGGTCGGCTACGAGATCTTCGACCGCGGCGAATCCCTGACCACCACGCCGTTCCAGCAGGATGTGAACCGGCTGCGCGCGCTGGAAGGCGAACTCGCGCGGTCCATCCGGCAATTGGCCGGGGTGCGCGCGGCGCGGGTGCATCTGGTGCTGCCGCGGCGCGAGGCTTTCTCGCGCGATCGCGGGGATGCGCAGGCCTCCGTGGTGCTGACCATGCAGGGCGCGCAGCGGCTGGACCGCGAGGGCGTGCAGGCCGTGCTGCACCTGGTCGCGACGGCGGTGCCGGGACTGCGGCCGCAGAATGTCTCGATCGTGGACAGCCGCGGAGCGCTGCTGGCGCGAGGCGGGCAGGCGCTGCAAGGGCCGGGGGCAGCGAGTTCGCAGGATGAGGTCCGCCGCGCCCAGGAACTGCGCATCGGCCGCGCGGTGGAGGAGATGCTGGAACGCATCCTCGGCCCTGGCCGCGTGCGGGCCGAGGCGACCGTGGAGATGGATTTCGACCGCATCCAGACCACCGAGGAACGCTTCGATCCCGACAACCAGGTGCCGCGCAGCCAGCAATCCAGCCAGGAATCCTCGCGCGGGTCGGAGGGCGGGACGACCTCCGTGCAGAACAACGTGCCGAACGCCGACCCGAATGGCGGCGCGAGCACGACGCAGGAGACGCGGCAGGAGGAGACCACCAACTTCGAGATCGGCCGCACCACCCGCAACACCCTGCGCGAGCATCCGGTGGTGAAGCGGCAATCCGTCGCCGTGCTGGTCGATGGCGTGTGGGAAGCCCCTTCCGGCGGCGGCACCGCCGTCTTCCGCGAACGCACGGCCGAGGAATTGCAGCGCATCACCACGCTGGTGCAGGGCGCGATCGGCTTCGACGAACGCCGCGGCGACCGCGTCGATGTGGTGTCGCTGCGTTTCGCCGAACCGCCGGCAGGCGATCCCTCCGGGCCTGGCATGTTCGACCTGAACTTCAGCAGCACCACCCTCGCGCGGCTGATCGAGAGCGCGCTCTATGCCCTGGTCGCGCTGGTCGCGATCCTGCTGGTGGGCCGGCCGGTGATGGGGCGGCTGGTGACGCTGGCGGCGAAGCCCGCCGGGGCCATCGCCGCGGGGGCCGCAGGCGCGATCGCGGGTGCTGCCGGCGGGGCCGGGAGTGTCGCCGCCCTGCCCGGCCAGCCGGGCCAGCCCGCGGCCCTGACCGCGGAGAGCGAGGCCGACCAGGCGATGATCTCCCTCGCGATGGTCGAGGGCCAGATGCGCGCCTCTTCCATCGCGCGGCTGCAGGAACTGGTGGATCGTCACCCCGAGGAAGCGCTCGGCGTGGTGCGCCGTTGGATGACGCCGGAGGCCACATGACATGACGACATCGCTGTCCGGCGCGCAGAAGGCCGCGACCTTCATGCTCGCGATCGGGGAGGACCATGCGGCGCGCCTGTTCTCCAAGATGCATGAGGATGAGATCCGCGACATCTCCCAGGCCATGGCGGGGCTGGGCATGGTGCCGGCTTCCGCGGTCGAGGATCTGTGCCGGGAATTCGCCGACAACCTCGGCCAGACCGGCGCGCTGGTCGGGTCGTGGGAAACCACGGAACGCATGCTGCTCAAGACGCTGCCGCGCGAGCGCGTCGCCCAGATCATGGAGGAGATCCGCGGCCCCGCCGGCCGCACCATGTGGGACAAGCTGGGCAATGTGAACGAGGCGGTGCTCGCCAACTACCTCAAGAACGAATACCCGCAGACCGTCGCGGTGGTGCTGACCAAGGTGAAGGCCGATCACGCCGCGCGCGTGCTCTCCCTGCTGCCCGAGGGATTCTCGATGGAGGTCATCATGCGCATGCTGCGCATGGAGACCGTGCAGAAGGAGGCACTGGACGGCGTCGAGAAAACGCTGAAGGCCGAGTTCATGTCGAACCTCGCCCGCGCGCAGCGGCGCGATGCGCATGAGATGATGGCCGAGATCTTCAACAACCTCGACCGCCAGTCCGAAACGCGCATCCTCGCCGCGCTGGAGGAACGCAACCGCGACGCGGCCGAGCGCATCCGTGGGCTGATGTTCACCTTCGACGACCTCGCGCGGCTGGACAGTGCGGGGGTACAGGTGCTGATGCGCGCCGTGCCGCGGGAGCAGTTGACGCTGGCGCTGAAGGGTGCGTCGGAGACGCTGCGCGACCTGTTCCTCAAGAACATGAGCGAGCGCGCGTCGAAGATGCTGAAGGATGACCTCGCCAATCTCGGCCCGGTCAAGCTGCGCGACGTGGACGACGCGCAGGGCGCGATCGTGCTGCAGGCCAAGGACCTCGCCGCCCAGGGGCAGATCCAGCTCCAGGACGGGCGCGAGGACGAGATGGTGTACTGACATGCCCGACAGCTTCATCCCCCAGCGCAGCGAGGCTGTGCCGCGGCAGTTCATGCCGACGGTGCTCATCGCCGCGCTGGATGCCGCGCGGCGGCAGGCAGCGGCCCCGCCGCCACCCGCGCCGCCGGAGGCCGAACCGATCGAGCCTCTGCTCGAGGAAGCGCGGCGCGGCGGGTGGGAGGATGGTCTCGCCGAAGGGCTGCGGCGCGCGGCCGCGACGCAGGAAGCCGAGGCGACACGCGCCGCCGCCATCGCGGTCGAGGCGCTGCGCATGGGCGAGGCCGCGGCGCGGGAAGCGGCGACTACGGTGGCGCAGGATGTCGCGCGGCTGGTGCTGTCGGTGCTGGATGCCGCCCTGCCGGGGCTGGCGGCGGAGCATGCGGCACCGCTCGCCGCCGCCTTCGCGCGGCGCGTTGCACCCGTGCTGGAGGTCGCGCCGGAGGCCTGCCTGCGGGTGCCGGCGGGGCTCGCCGAACCGGTGCGGGCGCTGCTCGGCGCGATGGCCATCACGGTGGAGGAGGATGCCGCGCTGTCCCCGGGCGATGCCCGCGCGATCTGGCGCAGCGGCGGGGCGGCGTTCGACCTCGGCGAGCGGCGGCAGGCGATCCGCCATGTCCTCGAAGCAGCCGGCCTCGGGCCGAAGGAGTAGCGCATGTCCGGAACCCAGGGCTTCGAACCGGTCTCCGCCGCATCGGAGGAGGCGCGGCAGGCGGCCTCCGCCCCGGCGCGGGAGCTGGAGGCGGTCTATGACATCCCCGTGCAGATCAGCGCCGTGCTGGGGCGCGCGACGATGCAGGTGTCCCAACTGCTGAAGCTCGGACGCGGCGCGGTGGTGGAACTCGACCG
Source organism: Roseomonas alba (assembly GCF_019430885.1). Classification (GTDB taxonomy): domain Bacteria; phylum Pseudomonadota; class Alphaproteobacteria; order Acetobacterales; family Acetobacteraceae; genus Neoroseomonas; species Neoroseomonas alba. Next base: position 19,907 of record NZ_JAHYBZ010000004.1, read on the forward strand.
CAAGCTCGGCGAGGCAGTCGACATCTACGTCAACAACCGGCTCGTCGCGCGCGGGGAGGTGGTGATGGTGGACGACAACCGGCTCGGCGTGACGATGACCGAGATCGTGAAGTCGGACCGGGGCGTCTGACCATGGCGCGCATCTTGATCATCGGGTCGCTGGAGGCGGAACTCGGCACGGCGGCGCGGATCGCAGCGGCGCGCGGGGCGCGGCTCGCGGTCGCGGAGGGCGCGGCGGCGGGTCTCGAACGGCTGCGCGGCGAAGGGGCGGACCTGGTCCTGTGCGACGTGATGCATGACGTCGCCTGGTTGATCGACCAGATGGCGGCGGAACGCATGGCGTGCCCGGTGGTCGCCTGCGGCCGGCCGGACGATGCCGATGGCGCGGTGCGGGCGATCCGTGCCGGGGCGAAGGATTTCCTGCCGCTGCCGCCTGATCCGGACCTGATCGCGGCCATGTTGCAGGCCGTAGCGGGCGATCCCGAACGGCCGGTGGTGCGCGACCAGGCCATGGCATCCCTGCTGGCGCGTGCCGAGCAGGTGGCGCGCGCGGAGGCCTCCGTGCTGATCATGGGGGAGAGCGGCACGGGCAAGGAGGTGCTGGCGCGGCACATCCATGCCGCGTCGCGCCGCGCGCGGGGGCCCTTCGTCGCGCTGAACTGCGCGGCGCTGCCGGAAGCCCTGCTGGAATCCGAGCTGTTCGGACATGAAAAGGGTGCCTTCTCCGGCGCCGTCGCGTCGCGGCGCGGCAAGTTCGAACAGGCCGAGGGCGGCACGCTGCTGCTCGACGAAATCGGCGAAATGGACCCGCGCTTGCAGGCGAAGATCCTGCGCGCCATCCAGGAACGGGAGATCGACCGGCTCGGCGGATCGGCCCCGGTGAAGGTCGATGTGCGCATCCTGGCGGCGACGCATCGCGACCTGGCGAGCGAGGTCGCGCGTGGCCGGTTCCGCGAGGATCTGTATTTCCGCCTGGCCGTGGTGCGGCTGCGCATCCCGGCGCTGCGGGAACGGCCGGGGGACATCCTGCCGCTCGCGCGGCATTTCGCGAAGCGCTATGCGCGCGCCAACGGGCTGCCGCAGCGCGGGCTGGCCCCGGCGGCGGAAGCCGTGCTGATGGCCCATCCCTGGCCGGGCAATGTGCGCGAGCTGGAGAACACGCTGCACCGCGCCGTGCTGCTCGCCGAAGGCAGCAGCATCGGGCCCGAGGCCATCGACATGCTGGAGCATTTGCCCGCCATCGCTCCCGATGCTGTGCCGCTGCCGGTCGCCCTGCCCGTCGCCCCGCCGGCGAAGCCGGTCTCGGCCCTGGTCGGGCGGCGGATGGAGGAGGTCGAGCGCGACCTGATCCTCGAAACCTTGTCGCATTGCCTCGGCAACCGCACGCGGGCGGCGGAGATGCTGGGGATTTCCATCCGCACGCTGCGCAACAAGCTGCATGAATACCGCGCGGCCGGCGTGACCGTGCCGCCCATTCCCGGCCAGCCGCCCTTCGCCCTGCCGGTGGGATAACGGATGGCGGCGATCGCCCTTCCAGGCTGGCTGCGCAAGGCGCAGCCGGGCAACGACATGGCGCTCGCGCTCGGCGTCGCGGCGCTGCTGGTCGTGCTGGTGGTGCCGCTGCCCACCGTGCTGCTGGATGCGTCGCTGGCGATTTCCATCACCGTCTCGGTGCTGGTGCTGATGGTGGCGCTGTTCCTGCGGCGGCCGCTCGACTTCACCTCCTTCCCCACCCTGCTGCTGCTGACGACGCTGCTGCGCCTGTCGCTGAACGTCGCGACCACGCGCACCATCCTGACCCATGGGCATGAGGGCGAAGGCGCGGCGGGGCATGTCGTCTCGGCCTTTGGTGGGTTCCTCATGGGCGGCGATGTCGTCGTCGGGCTGATCGTCTTCGCGATCCTGCTGGTGGTGAACTTCATGGTCATCACCAAGGGGTCGGGGCGCATCGCGGAAGTCGCCGCGCGCTTCAGCCTCGATGCGCTGCCGGGCAAGCAGATGGCGATCGACGCCGACCTGTCCGCCGGCCTGATCAACGAGACCGAGGCGCGCAAGCGGCGGCGCGAGCTGGAGGAGGAGACCGGCTTCTACGGCGCGATGGATGGCGCGGCGAAATTCGTCCGCGGGGACGCCATCGCGGGGCTGATCATCACCTTCATCAACCTGCTCGGCGGCATGGCGATCGGCATCGCGCGCTATGGGCTGTCGGCGTCCGAGGCCGCGCAGACCTTCTCCGTGCTCACGGTCGGCGACGGGCTGGTCAGCCAGATCCCGGCGCTGCTGGTCTCGGTCGCCGCCGGCATCGTGGTGACCAAGGGCAGCACGGAAGGCACGGCGGATGAGGTGATGCTGGGGCAGCTCGGCGCCGGGCCGAAGCCGCTCGCCATCGCGGCGGGGGCCGCGGCGGTGATGGCGCTGCTGCCGGGCATGCCGATGCTGCCCTTCTTCGCGCTGGCGGGCGCGGCGGGGGCCAGGGCCTGGGCGGCCCATCGCCGCGCCTTGGTGCCCGAGGAGGATATCGTCGGCCCGGCCGCCAGCGCCGCCGAGGTGCCGATTGCCGAGACGCTGCGCATCGACATGCTGCGGTTGGAACTCGGTTATGGGCTGCTGTCGCTCGCCGCCGGCGAGGCGCCGCGCCTGACCGAGCAGATCAAGGGCCTGCGCCGGACCATCGCGCAGGAGATGGGCTTCGTGCTGCCTTCTGTGCGCATCCAGGACAACCTCGCTTTGCCGCCCGACACCTATGCCATCCGGGTGAAGGAGATCGAGGCGGGGCGCGGACGGCTGCGCCCGCCGCTGCTGCTCGCCATCGACCCCACCGGCAATGTCCCGAACCTGCCGGGCGAGCGCTGCCAGGAACCGACCTTCGGCCTGCCCGCCATCTGGATCGAGGAAGCCCAGCGGGAGGAGGCGCTCGCGCGCAACTGCACCGTGGTCGATGCCGCCGGCGTGGTGGCGACGCATCTGACCGAGCTCGTGCGGGAGAACATGGCCGAGCTGCTCTCCTTCGCCGAGACGCAGAAGCTGGTGGACGAATTGCCGTCCGAGCATCGCAAGCTGGTGTCGGACCTGGTGCCCGCGCAGATCGGCATGGGCGGCATCCAGCGTGTGCTGCAGGCGCTGCTCGCCGAGCGCGTGTCGATCCGCGACCTGCCGACGATCCTGGAAGGCATCCAGGAGGCCTGCGCGGCGGGCGCGCGGTCAGTGCCGGGCATCCTCGCCATCGTGCGGGCACGGCTCGCGCGGCAGCTTTCGGATTCGGCGCGCGGGCCACAGGGCTATGTGCCGATGATCACGCTCTCCGCCGACTGGGAAGTCGCCTTCACCGAGGCGCTGGTCGGCCCGCCTGAGGAACGCCAACTCGCCATGGCGCCGTCCCGCCTGTCGGAATTCATGGAGCGGCTGCGCGCGGCCTTCGATGCCGCGACGGCGGCGGGGGAACATGCGGCGCTGGTGTGCTCGGCGCCGATCCGGCCGCATGTGCGGGCGATCGTGGAACGCTTCAGGCCGGCGACGATGGTGCTGGCGCATACCGAAATCCATCCGCGGGCGCGGATCCGTACGGTGGGGTCGCTGTGATGGCGGGATGCGGGCAGGTCGGGGCGTACAGCGCGGGGCGACGCCGTGGCCTAAGTGATTCCGTCAGGAAGGACGCGGACAGGCGCCGCGCCGTGGACGCGAGGATAAAGGGACGGCTGGCCGGGGAAGGGCTTTGCCCCTCTCCATGTCCCTCGGCCTCGAGGCTTCCGTTGCCCCTGGAGCATCCCCCCTCCGAGCCGCCCGCATGCGCCTGAAGACCTTCCGCGCCACCCGCATGGCCGAGGCGATGGCGCTGCTGCGCGAGGAGCTCGGCGCCGAGGCGGTGATCCTCAGCACGCGGCGCACCGCGCAGGGCGTCGAGATCACCGCCGCGCTGGAACCCGAGGAACCGGTGCTGATCCCGCCGGCGGGCAGCGTCGCGCCCGCCATGCCGGTGCAGGGGCCGCTCGCCTTCCATAATCCGCCGGCCGCGCTGGCCGCGGCGCTGGGGCAGGCGCCGCTCGACCAGGCGCTTGGCCGCGCGCTGGGTTTCGGGCCGCTGCCGGATGCGCGCGACCGGCCGCTGATGCTGGTCGGGCCGCCCGGGGCGGGAAAGACGCTGACCTGTGCGAAGCTCGCGGCGCGACTGGTGCTGGCGGGCTCGCCGCCGGTCGTCGCGACGACGGATGGGCAGCGCGCGGGGGCGACGGCGCAGCTTGCCGCCTTCACGGGCGTGCTGGGACTGACGCTGGCGGTCGCGCAATCCGCGGCGGCGCTGTCCAAGGCGCTGGCCCGCCGCGCGCCGGGGCAGCAGGCGCTGATCGACACCGCCGGCTGCGATCCCTTCGACCCCAACCAGGCCGTCCTGCTGCACGCGCTGGCCTCTGCCGTGCAGGCGGAACTCGTGCTGGTGCTGCCAGCCGGCCTGGATACCGCGGAGGCCGCGGACCTGGCGCGGGCCTTCGCGGCCCTCGGCGCGCGGCACCTCGTGCCGACGCGGCTCGATGCGGCGCGGCGGCTAGGCGCCGTGCTCGCGGCGGCCGAGGCCGGGCCGCTGCTGCTCACCGAAGGCGGCACCAGCCCCGAGGTGGTGGACGGCCTCGAACCCCTCTCGCCCGCGCGGTTGGCCGCGCGGCTTGTCGCCGCCCCCCGCCGCGGCATCCCGATCGAGGCCGAGGAGGCCCTGCGATGAACCATGCTGCCACGAGGCCCGTGCCCGCCCAGGGGCGCATCCTCGCCATCGCCTCGGGCAAGGGGGGCGTGGGGAAGACCTGGTTCGCCATTACCCTGTCCCAGGCGCTGGCGCGGCTGGGGCGACGCGTGCTGCTGGTCGATGCCGATCTCGGCCTCGCCAATATCGACGTGCAGCTCGGCTTCCAGCCGGCGCGCGACATCTCCGCCGTCATCGCGGGACAGGTGGGGGTGGAGGAGGCGGCGATCTCCCATCCTGCGGGCTTCGACATCATCGCCGGACGGTCCGGGTCGGGGACGCTCGCCATGCTGGACGGGGCGGCGTTGGCCTCGGTGATCGCGCTGCTGCCGCGGGCGGCGTCGCGCTGGGATGTGGTGGTGGTGGATCTCGGCGCCGGGCTGGAAGCACCGCAGCGCCGGATCGCGGCGGCGGCGGATACGCTGCTGGTGCTGGCCACTGAGGAACCGACCAGCCTGACCGATGCCTATGCCGTGCTGAAGCTGCATGGGCGCGACCGGCCAGGGGGCGATGCCCGGATCGTGGTGAACCTCGCGACCGATGCCGCCGGCGGCGCACGGACCCACGCGGCGCTGGCGCGGGCCGCGACGACATTCCTCAAACGGGAGGTGCCGCTCGCCGGCGTGGTGCGGCGCGACGCGAAGGTGCGGGACGCGATCCGCCACCAGGCGCCGCTGCTGACCCGGCACCCGGCCAGCCCGGCCGCGACGGATGTCGAGGCCATCGCCCGGGGGCTGATGACCGTGCCGTAACATCGTGTCGCTTGCGGTTCGGCGCAGTCCGGTGTTCACGGGCGCCATGACTTCGCTTGTCCGCCTCGACCGGGACCTGCGCGTGGACCTCGTGCGCGGCTTCGCGCTCTGGGTGATCTTCGTGAACCACACGCCGGGGAACTGGCTCGGCTATATCACGCCGCGCAACTACACCCTCTCCGACGCAACCGAAGCCTTCGTCATGCTGGCCGGCTATGCGGCGGGCATCGCCTATGGCGCGGCGATGGACCGGCAGGGGTGGTTCTTCGCGGCGACGCGCGTCATGGGGCGGGTCTTCACGCTCTATGTCGCGCACATCTTCCTGCTGGTGGTCTTCACGGCGCAGGTGGGGCTGTCCGCCGCGCGGCTCGATTCGGCGGCCTATCTGGACGAGTTGCACCTCGATCCCTTCGCGACCGACCCCTATCGCGCGCTCCTCGAGGCGCTGCTGCTGCGCTACCAGCCGTCCTTCCTCAACATCCTGCCGCTCTACATCACCATCCTCGCCATGTTCGCGGTGGCGATGCCGCTGATGCGGTATCCACGGCTGATGCTGGCGCTGTCGGCAGGGCTGTGGGCGGCGGCGCGGGTCTTCGACATCACCCTGCCCTCCTGGCGCGGCGAGGACTGGTTCTTCAATCCGCTGGCCTGGCAGGTGCTGTTCTTCATCGGCTGCGCGCTGTCCTACCGGCCGCCGGGCGGGGCGCCGCTGTCGGTGCCCTGGCGGCGCTGGGCGGGGGTGCTGTGCGGCGCCTTCCTCGGCGCGGGGGCGGTGCTGACGGTGATGATCTGGTTCCATTGGGACTACACCGAGGCGACGCTGCCGGCCTTCGCGCCCTATCTCGCGGCGATCGACAAGGCATCGCTGCATCCGCTGCGCCTGCTGACCATGCTGGCGCTGACCTACCTCATCGCCCATCTGCTGCCGCGCGACGCGGCCTGGCTGCGCAGCCTGCCCGGCCGGGTCTTCGCGCTGATGGGGCAGCAGGCACTTCCGGTGTTCTGCGCGGGGATCGCGCTGTCCTTCCTGGCCCGTGTGGGGCTGGAGGCGGAGGACACCTGGTGGATGCAGATCGTGGTGAACCTGGTCGGCGCGATGGCGCTGGTGGGCCTCGCAATGCTCACCGCCTGGTATGGGGCGGAAAAGCGTGGTGCCCCGCGCACGCCGCGCTTGCCCAGTCCGCCGCAGCCCGATAGGAATTAAGGCCGATGCGCCGCATCCTCGCCCTGCTGATCGGATTGGGGCTGTCGCTGCCAGCCCTGGCGGCGCAGGGGCCGGGCTGCGGGGCGCCCACGGAATGGCTGCAATCGCCGCCACTGCGCGCGGTAGCCGCCGGGCTGACGGCGGGGCACCTGTCGATCCTCGCGGTCGGCACGGCGTCCATCACCGGCGCTGGGGCATCGAGCCCCGCCGCCGCCTGGCCGGCGCGGCTGGAGGCCCTGCTGCGCGACCGCCGTCCCGACCTGCAATTGCGCGTCGAGGTGCGCGGCACCCGCGGCAGCACCGCCACCGACCAGTGGCACGAGATCCAGGACGCCCTGCGCGGCAGCCCGCCGCCCACCCTGGTGATCTGGCAGGCCGGCACGACCGAGGCGCTGCGCAGCCTGCCCATGGATGACATGGCGACGACGCTCGGCGAAGGCCTGGAGAGCTTGCACGCGCGCGACATCGACGCGGTCGTGATGGGCATCCAGTTCAGCCGTTTCCTGCGCGCCAACGTCGATGTCGATCCGTATCGCGACGCTCTGCGGGTGGTCGCGGCCGCGAACCATGCCGGGTTCTTCTCCCGCTACGACATCATGCGCGCCTGGGCCGAGGCCGGGACGGTGGATGTGGAACGCGCCTCGCGGGAACACCGCACGGCGGAGATCGACAAGCTGAACGACTGCCTGGCGCGGGCGCTGGCCGCCTTCATTCGGGATGGGGTGGAGGAGGCGCGGCGGTAATCGCGTAGGCGCGAAGAAGGGGAAGGACGAACGATGGCGGGATGGATTGACGGCGCGCCGAGCTGGTCGCACGGCATTTATGATTTCGGCCTGCTCTACAACGAGCAGACGGGATGGCAGCGCGTGCTGCAATGCCACATCACCGTGTGTAAGCAGGACTCGCGCAGCGGCGCGAATGTCCACATCTCGATGTACAATACGCAGGGTGCAGAGATCAGCGTCTATCGGCCGAATACGGCCTGGGCGAAGCTCTACTACTATCCGGACCAGAACGGCGCGCTGTTCGACAATGGTGGGCCGCGCAGCGGCTTCATCCGGAACATGCCGTGCTTCGACGTGATCAAGCCGAAGGCATTCGAGTGCTTCTACGAGAAGTATCCGAACCTGCGGCCGCAGGCGCCGCTTGCGCTGGGGGACGAGTCGCAGTGGCCTTCGCTGTAGGGGCGGCGCGGCGGCACGGAAGATTGGAGGGGCGCTGCCCCTCCTAGAGCATTTCCGGCGAACTTCCGTTCACCTGCAATGCTCTAGGTGTTTGTTTTTACGAGCATCTTCACCTGTCCGGATGAGTTCATCCAGACAGGATCTGCTCTAGCCACCCCGCCAAAGACCGAGAGGCCTCTGGACACCTTGAGTTGGTACCGGGCACGGCGGTTCGGCCAGGATCATGCCGGGCGGCATGGGCACCGCCTGGGGGAAATTCCTGCGCTGCGCGCAGAGCGCCCGCGAACACTGCGACGGCCCGCCGGGCCAAACGCCATGTGACGGTTTCCAAAGGCCTCGGGCCTTTGGCGGGGTGAGTCCGAGAGGGGCAGAGCCCCTCTCGGTTCCACAGTTCAGCGGCGTTCGACCCCCGCACCACAGGCTTGCAGCCGTTCCACCATCGCTTCGTGGCCACGATCAAGGTGATCGAGCCCCCGCAATTCCGTCACGCCCTGCGCGCCGAGACCCGCCAGCAGCAGCGCGGCCGCCGCGCGGACGTCGGTGCCGGCGACCGGCGCACCGGACAGGTGCGGCACGCCGCGCAGCCAGGCGGTGGTGCCGCGCAGGCTGATGTCGGCGCCCATGCGGCGGAGTTCGTCCACATGGCGGAAGCGCTGTTCGAAGATGGTCTCGGTGATGGCGCTGGCGCCAGGAGCCACGGCGAGCAGAGCCATGAGCGGAGACTGCAGGTCGGTCGCCACGCCGGGGAAAGGCGCGGTGCGGAAATCGACGCCGCGCAGACCGCCAGGGGCACGGCACGCGCGCAGGCCGCCGGGCGCCACGTCCAACGCAACGCCGGCCTCGGCCAGCAGGGGCGCGGCGGCGCCGAGCAGGGCGGCGTCCGCACCTTCCAGCACGAGGTCGCCATCCGTCAGGGCGGCGGCGCAGGCCATGGTGCCCATCTCGATGCGGTCGGGCAGGACGGCATGCTGCGCGCCGAGGAGCGGGCGATCGCCCTGCACGGTCAGCACGGGGCTGCCGGCGCCCTCGATGGTGGCGCCCATGGCCGCCAGGCATCGGGCGAGGTCGGTGATCTCCGGCTCGCGCGCCGCGTTGCGGATGATGGTAGTGCCGCGCGCCAGGACGGCGGCGATCAGCAGGTTCTCGGTCGCACCGACCGAGGGCATGGGCAGGTCGATCGCCGCACCGTGCAGGCCGTGCGGGGCGCGGGCGTCGATGACGCCGCCGGCGACCTCGATGGTCGCACCCATCGCGCGCAGGCCGGCGAGGTGGAAATCCACGCCGCGCAGCCCGATGGCGTCGCCGCCCGGCATGGGCAGGCGTGCCTGCCCGCAGCGCGCCAGCAGCGCGCCGAGCAGCAGGACGGAGGCGCGCATGCGGGCGACGAGTTCGGCATCGACATCGGCCGGGTGCAGCGTGTCGGCGGCGATGGTCAGCGTCAGGCCGGCCGCGTCGCGCGACCAGGACAGGCCGGCGCCGAGGCGCCGCAGCAGCCCCGCCAGCACCGCGACATCCAGGATCGCCGGGACGCGGCGCAACGTGACCAGGTGCGGCGTCAGAAGGGCGGCGACCATCAGCGGCAGGACGGCGTTCTTGGCGCCGCCGAGGCGCCAGCGTCCGGTCAGCACCCGCCCGCCCTCGATGCGCAGCACCGCGCCGGGATCGGGACGCCACCAGGGGGCGGCGTCGCGCATCCGCGCCTCGACCGGCGCCACGGTCAGAACAGCCCCTCGATGCGGCCTTCCGCGTCGAGGTGGATAGCCTCCGCCGCCGGCACGCGCGGCAGGCCGGGCATGGTCATGATGTCCCCGCAGACCGCAACGACGAAGCCGGCGCCGGCCGACAGGCGGACCTCCCGCACCGGCAGGACGTGGCCTTCGGGGGCACCAAGCTTGGTCGGGTCCGCGCTGAAGGAATACTGCGTCTTGGCGATGCAGACCGGCAGGTCGCCGAAGCCGTCCTGTTCGTAGCGCTTCAGCTTCGCCGCGACCGGCGCGGGGATGGAGACGGAGGCGGCGCGGTAGATCTCGCGCGCGATGGTCTCGATCTTGCCGGTCAGCGAGAGGTGGTCGGAATAGAGCGGTTCGAAGCGCGCCGTTCCGGCCTCGATGCGCGCCCTTACCGCCATGGCGAGGTCGACCGCGCCCTTCGCGCCATCGCCCCAATGGGTGCAGAGGATCGCCTCGGTGCCGAGGGCCCTCATCGCCTCCTGCACCGCGGCGATCTCGGCCTCGGTGTCGGAGGTGAAGCGGTTGAGGCCGACCACCACGGGAATGCCGAACTTGCCGACATTCTCGACATGGCGGGCGAGGTTCACCACGCCGCGCTTCACCGCGGCGACATCCTCCCGCCCCAGGTCGGATTTCGCAACGCCACCATGCATCTTCAGCGCGCGCACGGTTGCGACGACGACACAGGCGGCGGGCTTCAAGCCGGCCTGGCGGCACTTGATGTCGAGGAACTTCTCCGCGCCGAGATCGGCGCCGAAGCCCGCTTCCGTCACCACGACATCGGCGAGCTTCAGCGCCAGGCGCGTCGCCATCACCGAGTTGCAGCCATGGGCGATGTTCGCGAAGGGACCGCCATGAACCAGGGCGGGCGAACCCTCGATGGTCTGCACGAGGTTGGGCGCGAAGGCATCGCGCAGCAGCACCGCCATGGCGCCATCGGCCTTGAGGTCGCGCGCGGTGATGTTCTTCCCGTCCCGCGTCTGGCCGACGACCATGCGGCCAAGGCGTGCCTGCAGGTCCGCAAGATCCTTCGCCAGGCAGAACACCGCCATGACTTCCGAGGCGACGGTGATGTCGAAGCCGTCCTCCCGCGGGAAGCCGTTCGCGACGCCGCCCAGCGAGGAGACGATGCCGCGCAGCGCGCGGTCGTTCATGTCGAGCGAACGCCGCCAGGACACGCGCCGCGCATCGAGCCCCGACCCGTTGCCCCAATACAGATGGTTGTCCACCATCGCCGCGAGCAGGTTGTTCGCGCAGGTGATGGCGTGGAAGTCGCCGGTGAAGTGGAGGTTGATGTCCTCCATCGGCAGCACCTGGGCATAGCCGCCGCCCGTCGCGCCGCCCTTCACCCCGAAGCAAGGACCGAGCGAGGGCTCGCGCAGCGCGATCATGGTCTTCGTGCCGATGGCGTTCAGCGCATCGCCCAGGCCGACGGTCGTCGTCGTCTTGCCCTCGCCCGCCGGCGTCGGGCTGATGCCGGTGACAAGCACCAGCGCGCCGTCCGGGCGGTCCTGCTGCTCGGCGATGAAGTCGAGCCCGACCTTGGCCTTGTACTTGCCGTAGGGCTCCAGCGCGTCGTCGGGAATGCCGGCCTTTTCCGCGATGGCGCGGATCGGCTTCAGCGTTGCGGCGCGAGCGATCTCAAGATCCGTGGCCATCCCCTCATCCCCCCGGCAAGACCCAACCCGGCGCGCTTACGACCCGCGCCGCACCCAGGCAAGAGCATGGGGGCGATTCGGCGTTCTTGCCGAGCATCATGAAAACGGTTGCGTTGCATCAAGGAGACGAAAGCGCTTCAGGCCTAGTCAGCATCCTGTCGGAGAAGACAGGGGAAGCCGACCATGACACGCACTTCGATTCTGCTCGCCGGGGCTGCTGCTCTTGGCCTGCTCGCCCAGCCCGCCCTTGCCCAGGACACGCCTGTCCGCGGCAAGCAGGCCGGCGATTTCATGATCGGCCTCAGCGTCATCGGCGTCGTGCCGGTGAACGGTGGCGACGTGGATCTGATCGGCGGCACGCCGGACGTCTCGAACTCGGTCACCGGCCAGCTCGACTTTACCTACTTCTTCACGCCGAACTTCTCGGTGAACCTGATCGCCGCCACCACGCGCCATGATGCCGAGGTGTCGAACAGCGCGATCGGCCTGGTCGATCTCGGCCATGTCTGGGCACTGCCGCCGACACTGACGGTGCAGTACCACCCGCTGCCGGCGGAGCGCTTCAGCCCCTATGCCGGCGTCGGCGTGAACTACACGATGTTCTACGGCGAGGGCGGCGGCTACTCCCCGCCGGTCACGAGCGTCGACGTGCGCAACTCCTTCGGCTTTGCGCTCAATGCCGGCCTTGATGTCGAGCTCGCGCCGAACTGGCTGCTGAACTTCGACGTGAAGTGGATCTACATGCGGCCCGACGTCGCGGTCGACACCACGGTGGGGCGCATCAACGCGACGGCCAACATCGACCCCTTCGTCTTCGGCGTCGGCGTCCGCTACCGCTTCTGAAGCGTCGCCAGCGGGGGAATTTCGGGGGCTTTCCCCCGCACACGGAGGACGGCGGGCGCGCGCGGCACAGGCCCCGGCAAGAGGGCTCCTGGCCGCGTGGCCCGCCGTCCGTCGTTCCGGATCGCCTTGAGCAATGTGGCCCAGGCGGCACGCGTTACTAAAATGGTGGGGTTGCGACAAAGGCGTCGCAATGCCCGGCATCGTAGATGCCCCTTGGAGTGGACCGAGGGGGAAGTCGACCATGATCCGTATGTCCAGCCTGCTCGCGGGCGCGGTGGCGCTTGGCCTGCTGGCGGCGCGCCCCGCCGCCGCACAGAACGGAATCCGCGGCAACGAGACGGGCGATGTCATGATCGGCCTCAGCGTCATCGGCATCGTGCCGGTGAATGGCGGCAGCGTGAACGGCATCGGCGGCACGCCGGAAGCGTCCAATGCGGTGACCGGCCAGATCGACTTCACCTATTTCATGACGCCGAACTTCTCGGTCAACCTGATCGCGGCGACCGCGCGGCATGACTTGCAGATCTCGGACAGCCGGCTCGGCACGCTGGATCTGGGCCATGTCTGGTCACTGCCGCCCACCCTGACCGTGCAGTACCATCCGCTGCTGACCTCGCGCTTCAGCCCCTATCTCGGCGTCGGCGTGAACTACACGGTATTCTACGGGGAGGGCGGCAGCTATTCCCGCCCGGTGACCAAGGTCGATGTGCAGAACGCGCTTGGCTTCGCGCTCAATGGCGGGCTCGACATCGAGCTGTCGCCACATTGGCTGCTGAACTTCGACGTGAAATGGATCTACATGACCCCCGACGTCACGGTGCAGGCCGGGTCCCGGCGCATCCACGCCACGGCCGACGTCGATCCCTTCGTCTTCGGGGCGGGTCTTCGCTACCGCTTCTGAAAGACCATTTGCCCGGATGATTCCGGAGGGGAATGCCGGAGGGGCTCTGCCCCTCCAACTCTTCAACGGAACTCACAGGTAGTCAGGAGACCGTTCGAAAAGTCCTGCTCTGGCGCCGCGTTCAGGCCGCCCTGGGCAGCACCTCCCGCAGCGCCGCGCCGATCGCCGCGACCGCGCAGCGCATGTCGTCCGGCGTGATCGCCCCGATCGCCCCGATGCGCATGGTCGGCGCGGCGGTGTTGTAGAAATTGCTGATCAGCACGCCGTGGCGCTTCAGCGCCTCGACGAAGGTCATCAGGTCGAAGCGCGGATCGGCGGGCTGGTGGATGGTGACGATCACCGGGCCCTGCTGCTCGCGCGCCAGATACGGCCTCAGGCCGAGGGCGACGGTCCCGTCGTAGAGGATGTCGGTATTCGCCTGGTATCGCGCGCGACGGGCCGCCTGACCGCCCTCGGCGTCATAGAGGTCGAGCGCCACGTCGAAGGCCGCGATCGCCTGGACCGGCGGGGTGAAGCGGATCGACCCCCAGCCCGAACGCCGCGCATGGGCCAGCACGTCCGACAGATCGAAGGACCAGGACCCGGCATTGCCGGCGCAGGCCTCGGCCCGGTCGATGCGGCAGACGGCAAAGCCCATCCCCGGCATGCCTTCCAGGCACTTGCCCGAGGTGAAGACCAGCGCATCGCATTCCGGATGCTCGGCCAGCGGAAAGGGCAGCACGCCAAAGGCCGAGACGGCGTCGAGGATCAGCCGCGTGCCCCGCGCACGCAGCGCGGCGCCGATGCCGGGCGCATCGTTCACGATGCCGGACCCGGTCTCGTTGAACACCATGGCGACAGTGCCAATCGAGGGATCGGCATCCAGCGCCGGCAGGATGTCGGCGGCGGTCGCCCCTTGCGTGTCGGGCAGCGGCAGCGCGACCACCTCGCGCCCGGCTTCCCGGGCCAGGCGTGCCATGCGTTGGGCATAGGCGCCGTTCATCGGGATCAGCACCTTGGCCCCGGGGGCCACGAAGGTGCGCAGCGCGGCTTCTGAGACGAAGTGGCCGGCACCCTGGATCGGCAGGGTCGCGTGCTCGCCGAGGCGTCCGCCGGCGACGGCGACGATGCGCTCCCGCACCCGGGCATAGACCTTCTGGAAGTCACGATCCCAGGGTGCGATGTCCTGGGCCATGGCGGCCTTGACCTCGGGACGCGTCTGTACCGGACCGGGAATGAGGAGAAGCATGGCATCGCCGCTGCGTTGGGAAGCTGTGGTTCTGCCCCCCGCGCGGGGGTGGCGCAACCCGGCTCAGCGGCGGTCGTCGACCAAGGTCGCGTGATCGCGCAGCCAGGCGCGCAGGGCGCCGCGCCGATCGCCCGGCTCGGCGCGTTCCAGATAGATGGCGAGATGCCCCGGCCGGCGGTCCGGGACGACGCGATAGGCATGGGTCCAATCCCCGTGCCGACGGTGCAGGACCACGTAGAGCCAGGAGGTCTCGGCCCGCCCGGTCCGCGTGGTCCAGCGACAGAGGGCCACGAATTCCGCCTGGTCGCCCGGGGCGAGCAGGAGATGGAGATCAGGGGCAGGCGTCACGTCCAGCATGGGGTCTTCTCCGTCGGAGCAGGAACCGGACCCAATGCGGCAGCGCATCCCGTTTGGTTGCCGGAGCGGCCACATCCCCCCTCGCGGAGGCGCCACCTTGCCCGGGAAGGCAGGTTGGCGTTGGGCGCCGGGCCCAACTCTTGATGCTGAGCGGAGATAAGCCATGGGCAGGCGCGGTTGGCAAGGGCGGCCTTGCGGCGCCGCGTCGGCCCTGTTGTGATAGCCGCGCAATCGGCGGCAGGCGACGATGACCGAAGACGGCACGAAGACCGCTTATGCGCGGATCGGCTTGTGGTTCAATGCCGAGACTGGCCACATTCACCTCAGCCTGCCGGGCCAGGGCCTGTCCACGGTGATTGACACCGCGACGAGCAAGCGCGGCCATCCCCACCTGTTCAACAAGCTTGCGAAGATGCTTCGTGACGCCGGCAAGCCTCACCCCGCGATCGTCGAGGACTGGAAGGCGAGGTAACGACGCTCACGCCACCATTGCCCCGCCGCGAATCTCCCGCAGCAGCTTGCGCAGGATCGCCTCCGCGAAGGCGGCGTAATCCGGTGTGTGCATGGCGAAGGCGCCGGGGCCGCCGATCACCTCGGCCTGGTAGTGGTCCAGCAGGTCCGGTTCCTCGTTGAGCACGGCGAGGGCGTTGATGGTCACGCCGGCGGCGACGCCGATGTCGCGCACCGGCCCCGGCGGCCGACCCTGATTGTGTCGGCCATCGCCCGAGACATCCATCGTCAGCCGCCTCGCTTCCGCCGGGCAGGCGGCGAGCAGGGCAAGGCCGGCGGCCATCCCCTCCCCCAGCGCCGTCGCGCCGCCGGGTACCAGCCGGGGGGAATTCTCCACCTCCCCGGCGAAGACGGCGGCGGCTTCGGCGCCATCGATCCGCGTCCAAGGCACCGCCACGGCCTGGGCGCCACGGCCCGACCACAACAGCATCACGACAGCGATGGCCCGGCGCGATCCGGCGGTGATGGCGGCGGCCACCGAGTCGTCCCGGAAGGCGGCGGCATACCCCCCAAGCATGAGGGCGAACTCGTCATAGTCGACCGAGGAAGAGGCATCCACGGCGAGACACAAAGCGAGA
This sequence comes from Roseomonas alba, assembly GCF_019430885.1. Classification (GTDB taxonomy): domain Bacteria; phylum Pseudomonadota; class Alphaproteobacteria; order Acetobacterales; family Acetobacteraceae; genus Neoroseomonas; species Neoroseomonas alba. Next base: position 35,581 of record NZ_JAHYBZ010000004.1, read on the forward strand.
TCGACCTTCTCCATGCCCGCATCTTGCATGCTTCCCCGTAGGCCGCACCTGTCGCGACGGGCAAGCTGGCCGCAGCAGACAGGAGACTTCGCGATGCGACGGAGAGTTCTGATCGCCGGTGGTGCCGGCCTCGTTCTGGCACGGCCCGGCCTGGCGCAGGGGACATGGCCGAACCGGCCGATCCGGATGGTGGTGCCCTATACCCCTGGCGGGGCAACCGATGCCATGGCGCGGCTCGCCGCGCAGAAGCTGCAGGAAAAGCTCGGCGCGACGGTCGTCGTCGAGAACCGCGCCGGGGCGAATGGCGCGATCGGCAGCCAGGCGGTGCTGCAGGCGCCGGCGGATGGCTACACCATCCTGGCCTCGGCCTCGATCCATCCGATGGCGCGCTATGTCATGAAGAACGCGCCCTATGATCCGGTGACCGACTTCATCGCCGTGGCGCGCACCGCGCGTGGGCCGCTGATCCTGGTGAACAACCCGCGGCTGCCGCAGGCCACCATTCCCGAGATCGTGGCGGCGGCGAAGCGCGACCCGGACAAATGGTCCTTCGCCACCTCCTCGCTCGGCTCCGCGGGGCATCTCGCTGCGCTGGAATTCAACCGCATGACGGGGTCGGCCATCGAGATCGTCGGCTACCGGGGCACCTCGCCGGCGCTCAGCGACATCGCCGCGGGCAATGTGCAGCTCATGTTCGACCCGGTGCTGTCGACCATCCAGCTCATCCGCGGCGGGCAGATCCGCGGCGTCGGCATCGCGACGGCCGAACGCTCGCCGCTCGCGCCGGAGCTGCCCACGGTGGCCGAGGCCGGCCTGCCTGGCTTCGAGTTCTATTCCTGGTATGGCGTCTGGGCCGCGCGCGCCACGCCGCGGGAGCTGGTGGACCGGATGAACGCGGCGCTGGCCGAGGGCATGCGTGAAGCGGCAGTGGTCGAACGGCTGAACGGCCTTGGTTTCGAGCCGGTGACGCAGGGGGTGGATGAACTCGAGCGGTTCATCGCCGAGGATGTGGCGCGCAACGCCGCGCTGCTGCGCGCCGCGAATTTCCAGCCGGAATGACCATCCGTAAATTAACTATTACGATCTCTCGTAAGGAGTTCATCAATCAATTTGATGCATGATGCGGGACATGACGGATCATGCATCCGAGTTGACGGAACGGAACGCGCTGGACGAGGCGGAGGCCTTCCCCGCGACCGACCACCGCGCCGAAGCCCCCGCCACCGCGACGCCCGTCATGGCCGGCCTGGCCCGAGCCGCGGTATGGCTCGCGGCCGGCAAGGTCGCCTCCGCCCTGCGCATCCTGCGCGCGCTGCCCACGCTGGCGGCCACCCGTGCCGAGGCGGTGACCGCGAGCATCCGCGCCGCCAGCCATGATCCCGAGTTCCGGGAGCTTGTCCTGGCAGCCGATGCGGCGCGCGATGGCAGGGACTTCGCGCGCGGGGAATTCCTGTACTGGCGCTGCCTCGGCCTCTACCCGCTCCATCACGGCTACATGACCCAGTATGGGCATTGCCTGAAGGAACAGGGGAGGCTGGTCGATGCGGAGCTCGTCTATCGCTCCGCCCTCGCCCTGGGCGGACAGGCCGAGGATCTGCACCGGCACATCACCGCCGTCGCCGGCCTGCGCGGTGCGGCGCCCAACCTGCCCGCCCCGCAGCCGCAGGGGGTCGACCCGATCGACGAGCCGCCCACGGCGCGCGATGTGACGCGGCTCTTCGCATTGCTGCTGAACGGTGGGGAACCGGCGAACAGCGTCGATGTGCTGGACCTGCTGATTGCCTGTCCGCGGCGGCGCGACGTCGTCCTCGCCCTGCTGGCGCGCCCGGCCTTTCCCCTCGCCAACCATCGCCTGATGGCCCTGCTCGCCGAGGCCGACTGACCCGTGCCGCCGCTCAGCGTCTCCGTCGTCGTCAACACCTGTGACCGCGCCTCGGTGCTCGAGGACGCGCTGCGCGGCATTACCGCGCTTCGGTACGCACCGCTGGAAATCGTCGTGGTCAACGGCCCCTCGCTGGACGGCACGAAGGCGGTGCTCGACCGCTGGGCGGGGCGGATCAAGCGGCGCGACTGCGCGGAGCGCAACCTGTCAGTGTCGCGCAACATCGGCATCGCGGCGGCGGCGGGAGATGTCGTGGCCTTCCTCGACGACGACGCGGTGCCGCATCCTGACTGGCTGTCGCGGCTGCTGCGACACTATGACGACCCGGCGGTGGCCGCGGTCGGCGGCTTCACCATCGACAATACCGGTCGCATCTTCCAGGCGCGCAAGACGCTCTGCGACCGCTTCGGCCGGGCCTTCCACGTCTCGGACTTCTTCGACGAACGGCCGCTGAACCGCCCTGGCTCGCCGCTGTACCCGAGCCTGCTCGGCACCAATTCTACCTTCCGCCGCGCCGCGCTGCGCGCCATCGGCGGCTTCGACCACAGCTTCTCCTATCTGCTGGACGAGACGGATGTCTGCCTGCGCCTGGTCGATGCTGGGCATCGCGTGGTCTATGAACCGACTGCGCTGGTCTTCCACCAATTCGCCCCGAGCCACATCCGCGACGAGCGGCGGATCGCGCGCACCATCTACCCGTCCGCGGTCAGCAAGGCCTATTTCGTGATGCGACATGGGGCGCCGGCCAGCGTCACCCGCGCTGCCGAGGCGCTCGACGAATACCGCGGCGAGCTGCTGGCCTCGAACCTCTGGCACCAGACGGAACAGCTCATCCTGCCCGAGCATCGCGCCTCGCTCGACCAGGACCTGGAGAATGGCATCGCAGAGGGCGAAGATCGGGCGCGGCAGCGGGGTGCCGCCCCTGGCGGCGACCTCGTCGAGGAAGCGGAGGCCGAACCCTTCCGCGCCGCGGAGCGCCTCGCCGATCGCCTCTGCATTTGCCTGGTGAGCCAGGGCTGGCCACCCCGGGCCGAGGCCGGCATCGCGCGCTGGACCGAGTCGCTGGCGACAGGCCTCGCCGCGCGCGGCCATCAGGTGCATGTGGTCACCAGGGCGGAAACGGCGGAAACGCTGCGCTTCACCGACGGCCTGTGGATCCATGCCGTACTGCCGGAGGCGCATGGCGCCGAGGCGATGATGCTCGCCCACGACCTGCCGCCCAACATCGCCGCCTGGACCCGCCGCGTCTGGCGGGAGGTGCAGGCGATCAAGGCCTTCGGCCTCGACCTCCTCTCCTTCCCCATCTGGGATCTCGAAGGGTTGGCCTGCCTCGATGATCCCGACATCGCGGTGGTGATGTCGCTGCACACGACCTATGCGCTGGCGCGGCCGCACAAGCCGGAATGGCTGGCCCGGCCGCTCTACGACCATTTCATGGTCCGCCGGATGATCGCAGCCGAGCGCCGGGCGCTGCTCGCCGCGCCGACGCTGCTCGCCAATTCGCGCGCGATCGTCGCGGATATCGAGGACACCTATGGCATCCGCCTGACGCGGGACCGCATCGCCCTCGCCCCGCATGGCACGGCGGATCTGCTGGCCGATGCGCCGGCGCCGCGGCGGCGGCCGGGTTTCCGCATCCTCTTCGTCGGGCGCTACGAGCCGCGCAAGGGGTTCGACCTCGCCCTCGCCGCCGCGGCCGCCGTGCTGCGCGAGGAGGCCACAGTCGAGTTCCGCTTCGCCGGCGGAGAGATCGACGAGGAAGCGCGGGCCGTGATGGAGGCCACCGGCACATCGGCGCTGCAGGACGACCCGCGTGTCCGCTTCCTGGGCGTGCTGCCGCGCACGGATCTGGAACAGGCGTATCGGGAGGCCGATGTGGTACTGGCGCCGAGCCGCTACGAATCCTTCGGCCTCGTCGCGATCGAGGCGATGGCCGCGGGGCGGCCGGTCGTCGCCGTCGCCGCCGGAGGATTGGCCGAGGTCGTCTCCGACGGGATCGATGGCCGGCTGGTGCCGGACGGGCCGGGCGCCGCGGAGGGCATCGCCGTGGCGCTGCTCGGCCTGGCGCGCGACCGCGAGGGCTGCGAAAGGCTCGCCGCCGGTGCGCGGCGAAGTTTCGAGGAGAAATACGACATGCCGCGCATGTTGGACGTCGTGGAGGCGGCCTATCGCGCCGCGGTCGCGAAGCGCCGCATCGGGCAGGCCGCGTGATGGCCGCACCCTTCGACGCCGAGGCCGTGCGCGAGGCGCTGGACATCTTCGAGGGGCCGCAGCCGAGCGCGGAGCGGCTCGTCGCGCTGGTCGGGTCCTGGGACGAATTGCTGGCCCATCTGCTGCTGGTGCGCGGGGCATTGCCGGAGGATGTGGATGCCGCGATCCGCGCGGCGACGCAGGGTCGTCGCGGCGCGGCCTCGCCGCGGCCGCCGGGTCCGGATGCGCGGCGGCTGCGGGAGACGGAGGAGGCGCTTGCGGCGGCGATGACGGCATTGACCGCGGCGGAGGCGGCAGCGCGCGCGGCCGCCGATGCGGCGAGCGCGGCACTCGGGGCCTATGTCGCGGAACGGCCGGTGGCCTCCTTCGACCTGCATCTGCGCATCGGGCCGGGTGGCGGCTGATGGACGCGCTCTCGCCCGATCCCATCGCGGCGCGGCTGGCGGCGCTGGAGCAGCGCCTGGCCGGGATGGAGCGCGTGCTGCGCGAGATCCGACAACTCGTCGGCCCCTTCGCGGTCCCGATGGGACCCGACGCCCTGCTGGTGCAGACCATCCATGGCGTGAAGTACATGGTGCCGACGCATGACATGGTCATGACCCCGCAGCTCGTCGTGTACCGACAATGGGAAGCGCAACTCTCGGCCTTGCTGCCGCGGCTCTGCCCGCAGGGCGGCGTGTTCGTGGATGTCGGGGCGAATTTCGGCTACTTCACCTGCCTTCTCGCCGCACGCATGGGGCGCTCCGGCGGCGGGCGCATCATCGCGATCGAGCCCAACCCCGAACTGCTCGACCTGCTGCGCACCAATATCGGCATCAACTGGTCGGGCGCGCCGGTGCGCGTCGAGCCCGTGGCCGTGGCCGAGACGCCGGGGGAGATGATGCTGACCATTCCCGACGGGCGTTTCGCGAATGGCACGCTCGCACCGCTGGAGGCCGAGGGCCGCGAACTGCGCGCGCACAGGGTCAGCGTGACGCGGCTCGACGATCTGCTGCGGCAGGAACCGCGCATCGACCTGATCAAGATCGATGTCGAGGGCTTCGAACCCGCCGTCCTGCGCGGCGGGGCTGAGACGCTGGCGCGCGACGGCCTGAAGCTGGTGCTGGAATGGTCGGTCCCGCAACTGCGCGAGGCCGGGTTCGATCCCATGGAAACGCCCAGGCTGCTGGAAGCGGCGGGCTACAGGCTCTTCGATGCGGAGGCCGGCACCGACCCGGCATCGGGCAAACCCTTGACCGCGGCCGATTTCACCGCGCGATCCTACTGCAACCTCCTCGCGGTACGCTGACATGGACATGATCGAGGCTTCCGCCCTGGCGAACCCCTGGAACGAGAAGGGGCTGGCGCTCGATCGCCTCGATGCGCTGCCACAACTGCCCTATCGCTATCCCGACGGCTGGATGTCGCCGCTTGAGTTGCGCATCCTCTACACGCTCGCGCGGCGCAGCGCCGGGCCGGCGCTGGAGATCGGGCCCTGGATCGGGCGGTCCACCAGCGCCATCGCGGCCGGGCTGCGTGATGGCGGCCGGTCTCCCGCGCCGATCTTCGACGTGGTGGATTTCGGGCCTGCCTCAGCCGAGGAGTGGAAGCAGCGCTTCGGCCTGCCCATGCCCTTCGACCCGCCGATGATCCCCGCTTCGGTGTTCCATCCAGGCGGCTCCCTCGCCGTGCTCATCGACAATCTGCGGCGTAACGGGCTGCTCGGACAGGTCAACGGCATCCTGCGCGGCGACCTGCTGGAACTCCCGATCGGACGCCGCTACGCCTTCATCTTCTGCGACGCGGTGCATGGGAAGGCCGAGGCAGCGCGCACCATGCCGCGGCTCGCCGAACTCGTCGCCGATGAGGCTGTGCTCGTCTTCGACGACGTGGTGAGCGAGGCGTTCGCCGACGCGATCTGCGCCCACCTCAACCCGGTCCGGCGCTTCCTGCTCGCGCCGAACAACGATGGCCGCGGCAAGCTGCTGGTCGTGCAGCACCGCGCCGCACCGAGCACGAAAATGGTCCAGCCGCGGCCCGCCGAAGCCGCAGAGGCCCTGGCCGCGCGCCGGGTGGCCGCCAGCGCGATCTGGCGGCGGGAATTGGCGGCGCAGGGCATCGAGCGCAGCGTGCTGATCACCAGCACCTTCCGCTCCGGCAGCACCTTCGTCTCCTCCCTGCTCAGCCAGGCCGGGCTGCGCGGGCTGAACCTCGAACGGTTCGCCGAGGCCTGGCGGTACACGCTCCAGCCCCCAGGCGAGGAGTTCGCCGCATTCCTGCGTGGCATCTTCGCCGAGGCCGCAGAGGGTCGTTTCGCCGCCAAGCTCATGTGGCCGCATTTCGCCCGGCTGGCGGAGGCCACCGGGCATGAGCGCGGCGACATCGCGGAGCTCGCCGCGCTGTTCGCGCCGGCACACTGGATCCAGGTGCGCCGCGCCGACAAGTTCGACCAGGCCATTTCCTTCTGGCGGGCGAAGAGTTCCGGACGCTGGCATGTCTTCGAGGAGGAGGAAGAGCCGGAGCTTCCATACGATTTCCGCGGCATCCTCGAATCGCTGCATGAGATCGAGTTGCACGACCGGATGTGGGACGATGTCTTCGCGATGGCCGGAATCACGCCCATCCGTCTGATCTACGAGGAGGTCGAGGCCGATACCACGGGAGCCATGGCCGCGACCTTCGACATGCTCGGCCTGCCGGGCGCCGCGGCGCCCGGGACGCTGGGGCTGCGTCGGCAGCGCGACGACCACTCGATGAGGCTTCGCGAGATGTTCGTCCGGGATCTCTACCGGGCCTGACCGCGCCTTCGTGTGCCCCGCCGCCCGATGTTGGGGGGGTCGCGGCGGTTCGGCAGATGAACAGCGGGCGGACCAGCCGCCCTGTGCAGCCCGCCGAACCGGCCCTCCCCGATTGCGCTGCCTCAAGGGTTGCCCCGCCGGGGGCAGCTATGGGAGCCTGCAAAGTCGGAGGAACGCGAAAATGCCTCAACGCACCCTGGGCGAGATCGTTCGCGACCAGGATCCGCTGATCCTCGCCCCGACGGCGACGGTGTCCGAAGCCTGCGCAGCCATGTATCGCCGCCACGTCGGCGCGGTGCTCATCGCCAATGCGGATCGCCAGCTCCAGGGCATCTTCACCGGGCGGGATGCCGTGCGGCTGCTGGCCGAGGGCCTTGACGCCAAGGCGACGGCCGTCTCCGCCGTGATGACGCGCAATCCCACGACGCTCGGCCGCAAGGCCACGGCGATGGATGCGCTGCTGCTGCTCAACGATTGCGGCTTCCGCCATGTGCCCATCGTCGATCACGGACAGGTAGTGGGCATCGTCTCGCGCTATGATTTCCGGGCCAGGGAACAGGCGCGGATGGATGACGAAAGCGGCTTCATGGAGGTGATGCGCTGACCGGCGCCAGCGCGCCGAGCAGCCCATCCACCGCGAACGCCATCAGCCCGGTCAGCAGCGCGCCCTGGAGGACCCAGGCGGGGTTGCCGTTGACCAGCCCGGCGATGATCGGCGTGCCGAGGCAGGTCGCCCCCGCCACCGCGCCCACCGCCGCCGTGGCCACGGCGAGCACCGCGGCGACGCGCAGCCCGACGAGGATTGGCGTCGCGGCGAGCGGCAATTCGACCTGCCACAGGATCTGGCGCGGCGTCATGCCCGCGCCGCGCGCGGCGTCCAGCACCTCCGGCGGCACGGTGGCGAGCGCGCCGGTCGTCCCGCGCAGCACGGGCAGCGTCGCGTAGCAGACCAGCGCCAGCAGCGCCGGGGCAGCCCCGAAGCCGAGCACCGGCACGGCGATGGTGATGACCGCGACGGGCGGCACCGCCTGGGCGAAGCCGACCAGCGCGTCGGCGACGGCACGGACCTCCCGCGCGCCGGGGCGCGTGGCGGCGATGCCGAGGCCGATGCCGATCGCCGCGGCTGGCAGCAGCGACGCCAGGACGAGCCCCGCATGGGCCAACGCCAGCGTGCCGAAAGCCTCCCGCCGATACAGGGGTTCCGCGACATCCGGGAACAGCGCGGCGAAGCCGGGACCGAGCAGCGGCAGCGCCAGCAGACCGGCCGCGAACAGCAGCACGGGCAGCAAAGCGCCCCACCTCATGCCCGTAGCAGGTCCTTGAGCGCGACCAGGCCGGCATCCGCGCCGTCGGAGCCGACCAGCACGGCCGCTTCCGTGCGCGCGGCGAGCATGGCTTCCAGCGCCTCCCGCCCCGTCGCGCCGGCGGGGATGCGGGGCAGTGTCGCGGGCGCCTCGGCGGACGGTGCCGCCAGATCGGCGGCGGAGACCAGGGCGAGCCGCCGCATGCCGATCGCGCCGCCATCCAACAGGTCCCGCACACGCGGATCGGCCGGCGCATCGAGCAACTCGCGCGGCGTGCCGGCCTGGAGCAGACGGCCCTCGGCCATGACGCAGAGCTGCGTGGCGAGGCTGAACGCCTCATCGACGTCATGCGTCACCAGCAGGATGGTCTTGCCGGTCGCGGCATGCAGGCGGGCCATTTCCTGCTGCATCGCCTGGCGGGTGATGGCGTCGAGCGCGCCGAAGGGCTCGTCCATCAGCAGGATGTCGGGACCGGCGGCGAGCGCTCGCGCGACGCCGATACGCTGCGCCTGGCCGCCGGAAAGCTGCGCCGGCATGCGGTCGCGATAGGCGCTGGGATCGAGCCGCAAGAGGGCGAGCAGCTCATCCACCCGCGCGGCGATGCGCCGGTCTTCCCAGCCGAGCAGGCGAGGCACGGCGCCGATGTTGCGCGCGACCGTCCAGTGCGGGAACAGGCCGATACCCTGGATCACGTAGCCGATGCGGCGGCGCAGCGTGGGAGCTTCCTCCTGCGCCACATCGCGGCCCCGCAGCAGCACGCGGCCGGCATCAGGGTCGATCAGGCGGTTCACGGTGCGCAGCGCGGTGGATTTTCCGGCTCCGGATCCGCCCAGCAGCACGGCGAAGGCGCCTTCGGGGACCTCCAGATCCAGCCCGTCCAGCGCGCGCGTCGCGCCGAAGGTCTTGCGCACCCCTTCGAAGCGGATCATGCGCGCACCAGCCCATCCTCGACCGCACGCAGCGCGGCATCGAGCACCAGTGCCAGCGCCGCGACCGGCAGCGCGCCGAGCAGGATCAGGTCCGGCGCGAATTGCCCGAGGCCCTGGAACATCAGCACGCCGAAGCCCCCGGCCCCGACCAGCGCGCCGAGCGTCACCAGCCCGACCGCCTGCACCGAGGCCGTGCGCAACCCGCCCAGGAACACCGGCGCACCGAGCGGCAGCCGCACCCGCAGCAGAAGCTGCGCCGGCGCGAAGCCGAGGCCGCGCGCCGCATCCACCGCGGCGGCCGGCGCCGATCCGAGGGCCGCCCGCGTCGCCGCGGCCACCGGCAGCAGCAGATAGAGAAACACGCCGATCACGGCGGGCGCGCCGCCGATGCCACGCAGCCCAGCCTCCCGCAGCAGTGGCATCGCGCGGCCCAGGGCGGCGAGCGGTTCGATCAGCAGCGCGAACAGCGCGATGGCCGGGATGACCTGCAAGGCGGCCAGAATCCCCATCGTCATCGGCGCGGCCCGCGGTGCGGCGAAGGACAGTGCGCCGAGGGCCGCCCCGATCGCGAGTGCAGGCAGCAGCGCCGCCGCGACCAGCGCGAGATGACCCGACAGCGCGGCGCGCAGTTCCGGACCACGTGCAGCGGCCTCGCGGACCAGGCCGAGATCGTCGATCAGGCCAAGGACCAGCATGGCCCACAGCGCCGCGACCAGAAGCAGAGCGGCGATCGCGCGCGCGGCCGTGCCGCTGCCCGCGCGCCCCATGGCGAGCCGCATGGCCAGCAGAAGGGCGCCGATCGCGACCCAGGATCCGGCGGCCGGGCCGAGGCGCCCCGCCGGGTTCACCCCGGTCAGCAACGTCGCGGCTGCCCCGAGGCCGCCGAGCAGACCGCATAGCGCAAGCCCATAGGCCAGGGCCGCACCCCGCCCCGGCAACAGGGCCGCGGCCATGGCGGCGAACGCCGCCGGCGCCAGGAAGGTCCACACCGGCACATCGCCGACACCGATACCGCGCGGCGGCACGATGCGGTTCGGCGCCAGCACCGCGAAGCCGATCAGCAGCGGTGCCGCGAGGGCGAGGATCAGCAGCGCCGCTTCGATCCGCCCCGCCTTCAGCGGAGCAGCCCCGCCGCGACGAGATGCGCGCGCGCCACCTCCCGCGCCGGCTGGCCTTCCACGGCGATGCGCGCATTCAGCTTCTGCAGCGTGGTGAGGTCGAGCGTGCGGAAGGCTGGCGCCAGCACCTCGGCGATCTTCGGATTGGCGCGCAGCACGACGCCACGCACGATCGGTGCCGGCGCATAGACCGGCTGCACGCCCTTGGTGTCTTCCAGCACCACCAGGTCGAGCGCGGCGATGCCGCCATCGGTGCCATAGACCATCGCGGCGTTCACGCCATTCAACTGCTGCGCCGCGGCGCGGATCGTCACTGCCGTGTCGCCGCCCGGAAGGACCAACAGGCGATCGGGCGGCAGGGTGAAGCCATAGGCGCGTTGGAAGGCCGGCAGGGCTGCGGGGCTCTCCACGAATTCGGCCGAGCCGGCGAGCTTGAACGGCCGGCCCGCGGCGATGAGCGGGCCGATATCCTCAAGCGTGCGGAGATTGAATTGCCGCGCGAGATCGGCGCGCACCGCGATCGCCCAGGTGTTGTTCGCCGGCGCTGGCTGCAGCCAGACGATGTCATTGCGCTGCGCGTCGAGCTCGCGGACCTTCTCGTAGCCCGCCTGCGCATTCTTCCAGGCCGGATCGGATTCCATCTGGAAGAAGAAGGCGCCGTTGCCGGTGTATTCGGGATAGAGGTCGATCTCGCCGGCGAGGATCGCCGACCGCACGATGCGCGTCGGGCCGAGCGGCACGCGGTTCTCGACGCGCATGCCGTTCGCCTCGAGCAGCAGCGCGATCATCTGGCCGAGCAGCCCGCCTTCCGTGTCGATCTTGCTGGCCACGACGATCGGTCGCGATTGCGCGATCGCGGGCGCCGCCATGAGGGTTGTGCCGCCGAGCAGCACGGCGCGGCGGTCGATGATGCGGACCATGGCGTTCCTCCCTGGTGCCGGACAGGCGCCGAGACTGCCATGCGTGCGATGCATCGCGCCACCCGCGAGGCAGGATGGCGACGAATTCCACCACCGCGGAGGCGGCGGAGCGGATATACTGAGACTCGGCACGGCGAAAGCCGGGCCCGCTCGGTTGCCCGTGCCGCACGAAATTGGGTCACGCCGGAGCACCCCCATGAAGGATCGCCCCCTGATCGAGGTGGCGCCGCATCGCGACGTCGTCTGCCTGCTTCCCACCACCACCGTGCAGGATGCCTGTGCCCGCATGCGCGGCTGCGGAACAAGTGCGGCGCTGGTGACCGACGAGGAAGGCCATCTCCTCGGCATCTTCACCGGCCGCGACGCGATCTGCCGCGTCATGGCCGAGGCGCGCGATGCCGCGACCACGCCGATCGGCGAGGTCATGACCGCGATGGTCGAATCCCTCGGCCCACGGGACCGCGCCATCGATGCGCTGCACCTGATGCATGACGGCGGCTTCCGTCACGTTCCCGTGGTCGAGAACGGCCGGGTCCGGAGCCTTGTGCTGCGCAGCGATTTCCGCGCCATCGAACGCGCCCGGATCGAGTATGAGGAGGAGATCTTCGAAGATCTCCGATAGCCGCCCGTCCGATACCCCCCTGGGCACTCCCCCTCACCCGCCCTAGTCTCGCGGCCGAGGAGGACAACCATGCCGGAAAGCCCTATCGACCCGAAGCTCGCCCAGGAGGCGACGCTGCCGCTCGCGGGCATCCGCGTTCTGGATCTGACGCTGGCCCGTGCCGGCCCCACCTGCGTCCGCCACCTGGCGGATTGGGGCGCCGAAGTGATCCGCATCGAACCGCCCGCCCATAATGACGGGCTCGGCGGATCGCGCGAGGGCTACGACTTCCAGAACCTGCACCGCAACAAGCGGTCCATCGCGCTCGACCTGAAGACCGAGGAGGGCAAGAAGGCCTTCTTCGAACTGGCCAAGACCGCCGATGTGCTGGTCGAGAACATGCGCGTTCGGGTGAAGCATCGCCTCGGCATCGCTCCGGAGCAGGTGCATGCAGTCAATCCGCGCCTCGTCTATGCCTCGATCTCCGGCTTCGGCCAGACCGGGCCCTATTCCGAACGCGCCGGCGTCGACCAGATCGCCCAGGGCATGGGCGGCATGATGACCATCACCGGCGAGAAGGGCCGCGGCCCGATGCGCGCGGGCATCCCCTTCGTCGATCTCACCGCGGGCAACCTGCTCGCCCTCGCGGTGATGGTGGCGCTGTGGGAACGACAGAAGACGGGCAAGGGGCGCTGGGTGCACACCTCGCTGCTCGAAGCCATGGTCTTCATGCTCGACCTGCAGGCCGCACGCTACCTGATGGATGGCGAAGTGCCGGGCCAGGCGGGCAACGACCATCCGGTGAACATCCCGATGGGCGCCTTCCCCACCGCGGACAAGCCGGTGAACATCGCGGCCTCCAGTGCCAAGATGTGGGCCCAGTTCGCCGAGGCGGTCGGCCATCCCGAATGGCTCGAGGTCGAGAAGTGGAAAACGCTGAAGGGCCGCAGCGACGACCGCGCCGCCGTCAACGCCGCGATCGCCGAGGTGTTCAAGGAAAAGCCCTCGGAATACTGGATCGACCTGCTGGAACGCATCGGCATCCCCTGCGGGCCGATCAACAAGGTGGATGAGGTCTTCGCCGACCCGCAGGTGCAACATCTGCGCATGGCGATGCCGATCGTGCATCCGACGCGCGGGGACACGCATCTCGTCTCTTCCGCCATCAACATCGAGGGGCATGAGAGCGAGGTGCGCCGCGTGCCGCCGCGCCTCGGCGAACACTCGGCCGAGATCCTGCGGGAGACCGGCTACACCGAAGACGACATCGCCCGGCTGAAGGGCCTCGGCGTCATCATGGAGAGCTGAGGACCATGGAATCCAAGACTCTGGAATTCGCCGAGGGCAAGATCCTGGCCGGGATCAAGGACGGCGTCGGCCGCATCACCTTCAACCAGCCCGAAAAGCGCAACGCCATGTCGGTGACGATGTGGGGCGGCATGGGCGAGGCGCTCGACATCTTCGAGAAGGACGAGACGGTCCGCTGCGTCGTGCTGACGGGCGCGGGCGACATGGCTTTCGTGTCCGGCGCCGACATCAGCCAGTTCGACAAGCTGCGGTCGAGTGCCGATGCGCAGCGCGAATACAGCAAGCAGACGGCGAGCGGGCGATTGAAGCTCGCCACCTTCCCCAAGCCGGTGATCGCGGAGATCCGGGGCTTCTGCATGGGCGGCGGGCTCGGCATTGCCATGTCCTGCGACATCCGCATCGCCGCCGAGGGCAGCCAGTTCGGCATCCCGGCGGCGAAGCTCGGCATCGCCTATGGCTTCGACATGGTGCGCCACCTGGTGGACCTGGTCGGGCCGGCCCATGCCCACATGATCCTGATGACCGGTGAACGCTTCGGCGCCGAGGAAGCCCAGCGCGTCGGGCTGATCAACAAGGTGGTGCCGGCGGCAGCCCTGTCCGAGGAAATCGGCACGCTTACCGCGACCCTGGCGCGCAATGCGCCGCTGTCGCTCTATGCCAACAAGCGCACGGTGCAGGCCGTGCTGCAGGACCGGGCGGATCGCGACATGACGGCGCTGAACGCGGCCATGGCCGCCTGCTTCGACAGTGCGGACTACCAGGAGGGGCGGCGAGCCTTCATGGAGAAGCGCAAGCCCGCCTTCCAGGGCCGCTAGGGCGGCTCGCTTCCGGAGGGAAACCCCCGGATGCGTGACGATCCCGTGGGCATGAGGCTTGGGCGGGCGGCGTGCGTGCCGCCCGCGCCGACGTCGCCTTGCCGAAAAGACATCCTCGCTAAAGTTCCGCCGCCCCGACCCGGTGTGCTACGCCTGCGCCCGCCGGGCGGCCCGTTGCCGTCTCTAGAGTTGGAGCGGAACGCGAGCGTGGACGGATCTCACGACGGGCAGGCTGTGGTGCTGGTTGATACCAAGGACTGCGGCGGGCCCGAGACCTTCGCCGAGGCCCATGCCACCGCACCCATTACCCGCCTGGTGGCAGAGGTCGCCACGCAATGCCCCGGTGAACGCATCACCCTGGGCGAGATGGGCGAGGCCTTCGGGGACCGCGCCTTCGGCCTGCTGATCCTGCTGCTGTGCCTGCCGGGCCTGTTGCCGGGCATGGCCTCGGTCTTCGGCTTGCCGATGCTGATCCTCGGCATCCAGATGGGCCTTGGGTTCCACAAGCCGAAATTGCCGGCCTTCATCGCCCGGCAGTCGCTGAAGCGGTCCGACCTGCTGCGCCTGACGCCGGGGTCCACCACCCGCGTCTCGCGGGCCATTGCGAAGATCGAACGGTGGGTGCGGCCACGCCCCGGCGTCTTCACGGGTGCCCTCGCCGACAAGGCGGTGGGCTGGCTGACCGCCTATGCCGCGGTGATGCTGATCCTGCCCGGGCCTGGTACCAACGGGCCACCGGCCTTCGGCGTCATCGTCATGGCTCTCGGCGTGGTGGAGAATGACAGCAAGGTGGTCGGCATCGGCATGCTGCTGACCCTGCTGGGGAACCTCTTCGCCACAGGGGTGCTGGTCGCCCTCGCCTGGTTCGGCATGGAAGCCCTCGGCTACGTCATGTAACGGATGGACGCGACGCGGGCGGCCGGACTAGGGTCCGCCCATGCGCCGGTGGCCCGAAAGGGCTGAAACGGGAATGCGCGACGCGGTGACCACCGCCAATCCGCAGCTGCCCCCGCAACTGTAGGCGACGGAGACGGCCCCATGTGCCATTGCGCCCCCTTCGGGCGCGAGAAGGCGGGGCCGGACAGCGGGCTGACCCCCGCCCGTCGCGAGCCAGGAGACCGGCCGGCGCAGATGTTGTCTCGCGCGTGCCGGGCGGGGAGCACCGGCGCAACGGACCCAGGTCTGTACCGGTATCCGGTGCCTACCTCCGTCATGCGAGCACGACGCAAGCCCGCCCCGGCCGCTTCGCGGCGCCGGGGCAGAACGCGGACCGTGCAACGGAGGGACACCGGATGAAATCCCGGATCCTCGCCTTGATCGCCCTTGCCCCATGCAGCCCCCTTTGGGCCCCCGCCATGGCCCAGGAGGTGCAGACCACCACCGCCCTGCCCGACATGGTCGTGACCGCAACGCGCGTCCCGACCCCGCGGGACCGGATACCGGCCCCGGTCACCGTCATCGACCGGCAGATGATCCAGGAGAATGGCTACGTCACCCTGGCCGATGCGCTGGCCACCGTGCCGGGCTTCCGGCTGGTGCAGTCGGGCGGGCTCGGCCAGATCGCCTCGGGCTTCGCGCGCGGGGCCAATGCGCGCCAGGTCCTGGTGCTGATGAATGGGGTGCCGGTGAACGACCCCTCCGACCCCAACGGCGCGTTCAATTTCGGCAATGAATTGCTCGGCGACATCGAGCGCATCGAGGTGGTGCGCGGGCCGGTGTCGTCGCTGTACGGGTCCGCGGCGATCGGCGGCGTGGTGAACCTCATCACCCGCTCCGCCCCGGCGGACCGTGTCGCCGCGCCGTATTTCGAGGCCGCCGGCGGGTCGAATTCCACCGTGCGCGGCTTTGCCGGGATCGGCGGGACCATCGGCATGGTGGACTACCAGATCACCGGCCAGGGCCTGTCCACCCGCGGGTCCAACGCCATGGCGCCGCGCTTCTACCAGAATGGCGGCGAACTCGACGGGCTGCGGTCGGCCATCGTCACCGCGCGGCTGGGCCTGACGGTGGGCGAGACCAATCCGGGCGAGATCTTCGGCCGCACCCGCGTCGAGGGCCTGATCCGCGGCCGCCAGAACACGGTCGGGCTGGACGACGTGCCGAATGACGACCCGAACTACACGGGCAACGACGATTCCTGGTTCGGCTACGTGCGGACGGCAACCGACCTGTTCGGCGGGGCCTGGACGACGGGCGTCACCATCTCCGGCACCCACAACCGGCGGCGCTACACGAACTTCCCCGATCCGGGGAATCCGTATTCCAGCGCCGACGACCTCTATCGTGCCAATCGCCGGGCCGCGTCATGGGACAACACGTTGCGCCTGCCCGACGCCGGCGTGCTGACGGACGTGGTCATGCTGTTCGGCGGCCAGTGGGACAAGGAGACCGCCGACAGCGCCAGCGGGTCCGAGTTCTTCCGCACCACGGTCGATGCTTCGCAACGGTCCGGCGCCGGCTATGCCTCGATCCAGGGGCGCTTGTTCGACCGGCTCGATCTGACCGGCGGCGTCCGTTACGACGGGCCGCAAGGCTTCGATGGCTTCACGAGCTGGCGCCTGGGCGCGGTGCTGGCGTTGCCGGAAATCTCCTCCCGCCTGCGGGCTGCGGCCGGCACGTCGTTCAAGGCGCCGTCGCTGTTCCAGCGCTTCGGCGTCATCACCGGCTTCTTCCAGGGCAACCCGAACCTCCGGCCGGAGGACGCCTTCGCCTGGGAAGCCGGGATCGAGACCGACATCGGGTCCTGGATGACCGTCTCGGCGGTGTATTTCGACAGCCGGATCAACAACCTCATCAACTACGACCAGACCTTCACCACGCTGATCAACGTGGACAGCGCGCGCATCCGCGGCGGCGAATTCGCCCTGACGCTGCGGCCGACGGACTGGTTCTCGATGACCGGGGCCTGGACGGTGCAGGAAGCGCAGGACCGGACCACCGACCAGCCCCTGCCGCGCCGGCCACGCAACGTCGCCAGCCTGACCATGCGCTTCGCCGCGCCGCTGCCCTGGGACGGGCCGGCCAATGCGCGCATCGTGGTGGTGCCGGAGGTGCTCTACACCGGCGCATCGCCGGAAGGCGCCTTCGCCCGGTACAACGACGACGGGACCTCGATCCCCGTCGCCGGCAAGAACGACGCCGGCACGGTGGTGAACCTGACGGCGACGGTGCCGATCCTGGAACAGCTCGCGGGCTTCGTGGAGTTCCGGAACCTCGGCAATTCGCGCTTCGAACCGGCGAACGGGTTCGTGATCCCGGGGCGCACCGCGGTGGCGGGGCTGCGCGGGACGTTCTGAGGGCGTTCGGGGGAGTTGCCCCATGAGCGCAGGCATAGCGCAGTGGGGGTGTCGGGAAGGCGTTTGCCCCTCCCCCCCTGCCTTGGCGGCAGTGCCGCCAAGCCCACCAAGGCCGAAAGGCCTTAGGAAACCTCGGCTTGGCACCGGGCATCGCGGGCAGAAAGCGCGCCCAAATCCGCAATTGCGCACAAAGCGCGATGCGAGGGATGCAGCATGCCTCCCCTGCCCGGCGCCAGCTATCCGGCTTTCCGAATGATCCATCATATGGCGGAACGGAATCGGAGGGACAGACCCCTCCGATTCCGTCCCGGGGCCATGACCATCGCAGGTTTCCGCCACTGCCGGGCTTGGCCGCACGATCGCCCGGATCCGCGACGGCGCGTCCGGCGGGCGCCATCGCATCCTCTTGCACTGCCGCAAAGCGCCCACTGATGCGATAGCTATGAGATGCTGCGCCACAGCCAGGCACCGAGATGACACGACCTTCCACGCGTACGATCCTTCTTCTGCTGCTGCTCCTGATCGCCGGGGGCGGCGCCTGGGCCGCTTGGCAGGCCTTCCGGCCGGCCGGGCTGCCGCTGGGCTTCGCCCGCGGCAATGGCCGGATCGAGGGGGTGGAGCTCGATGTCTCCACCAAGATCGCCGGGCGCATCGCCGATATCCTGGTGAATGAGGGCGACCTGGTCGCCGCCGGCCAAGTGGTGGCGCATATGGACACCGCCACGCTGGAAGCGCAGCTGCGCGAGGCCCAGGCCCAGTTGCGGCGCGCCGAGATCGCCATCGAAACGGCCAATGCCCTGGTCACCCAGCGTCAGGCGGAACATACCGCTGCCGAGGCGGTTGTCGCCCAGCGCGACGCGCAGCTCATCGCCGCCCAGCGCCGGCTGGCGCGCACCGAGGAGCTCGCCTCGCGCGGCAACGCCCCGATCCAGACCCTGGACGATGACCGCGCCAGCTATGAAGGCACGCGCGCCGCGCAAAGCGCCGCTCGCGCCCAGGTCGCCGCGGCCGATGCGGCGATCGGGTCCGCCCGGTCGCAGGTGGTCAGCGCCCAGGCGGCCGCCGAGGCCGCGCGCGCGACCATCCAGCGCATCCAGGTCGATATCGACGACAGCGCGCTGAAGGCCCCGCGCGCCGGTCGCGTGCAATTCCGCATCGCCCAGCCCGGCGAGGTGGTCGCGGCCGGCGGGCGCGTGCTGAACCTGGTGGACCTCACCGACGTCTACATGACCTTCTTCCTGCCGACCGTGGACGCCGGCCGCGTCGCGCTGGGATCGGACGCCCGGATCATCCTCGACGCCGCGCCGCAATACGTCATCCCGGCGACGATCTCGCTGGTCTCCGACGTCGCGCAATTCACCCCGCGCACGGTGGAGACCGAGCAGGAACGGCTGAAGCTGGTCTTTCGCATCCGCGCGCGCATCGATCCGGCGCTGCTGCGCGAGCATGTCAGCCAGGTGAAGACCGGCCTGCCGGGCATGGCTTATGTCCGGCTCGACCGCGATGCGGAATGGCCCGCCAACCTGCAGGTGCGGCTGCCGCAATGACCGCGCCGATCGCGCGGCTGGAAGGCGTCGGGCTGCGCTATGGCCGGACGGTCGCGCTGGATGACGTGGCGCTCGACATCCCCGCCGGCGTCATGGCGGGGCTGATCGGGCCGGATGGGGTGGGGAAGTCGTCCCTTCTCGCGCTCGTCTCTGGCGCGCGGGCGGTGCAGGCGGGCCGCGTCACGGTGCTGGGCGGCAGCATGGCTGATGCGCGGCATCGCGACGCGGTCGGGCCGCGCATCGCCTATATGCCGCAGGGCTTGGGGAAGAACCTTTATCCGACGCTGTCGGTCTTCGAGAATATCGACTTCTTCGGGCGCCTGTTCAGCCAGGATCGCGCGGAACGTGAGCAGCGCATCGCCGATCTGGTCGCAGCAACCGGGCTGGCGCCCTTCGTGGATCGCCCGGCGGGCAAGCTGTCGGGCGGCATGAAGCAGAAGCTCAGCCTGTGCTGCGCGCTGATCCATGACCCGGAACTGCTGATCCTCGACGAGCCGACGACCGGCGTCGATCCATTGTCGCGCCGGCAATTCTGGGAACTGATCGGCCGCATCCGCGCCGAGCGTCCGGGCATGAGCGTGCTGGTCGCCACCGCCTACATGGAGGAAGCGGCACGCTTCGACTGGCTCGCCGCCATGGATGGCGGGCGGGTCCTCGCGACCGGCGCGCCGACGGAATTGTTGGCGCAGACCGGCACCGAGACACTGGAGGCCGCCTTCATCGCCCTGCTACCCGAGGCGAAGCGCGCCGGCCACGAAGCAGTGCACCGCCCCCCCTTCGCTTCCCCGGATGGCGAGGCACCGGCGATCGAGGCGCGCGGGTTGACCATGCGCTTCGGCGACTTCACCGCGGTCGATCATGTCAGCTTCCGTATCCGCCGCGGCGAGATCTTCGGCTTCCTCGGGTCCAATGGCTGCGGCAAGACAACGACGATGAAGATGCTCACCGGCCTGCTGCCGGCGAGCGAGGGCGAAGCCTTCCTCTTCGGCGCGCCGGTCGATGCCACCAATCTCGATACGCGGCGGCGCGTCGGCTACATGTCACAGGCCTTCTCGCTCTACACCGAGCTGACGGTGCGGCAGAACCTGGTGCTGCATGCGAAGCTGTTCGGCCTGCCGGCCTCGGCCATCCCGGACCGCGTGCAGGCCATGGCGGATCGCTTCGGCCTCAGCGCCATCATGGACACGCTGCCGGATGCGCTGCCGCTCGGGCAACGGCAGCGGCTTTCGCTGGCCGTCGCCATGATCCACGGGCCGGAGATGCTGATCCTCGACGAGCCGACCTCGGGCGTCGATCCGATCGCGCGCGACGAGTTCTGGCGCATCCTGATCGAGCTCTCGCGCCGCGACCGCGTGACGATCTTCATCTCGACCCACTTCATGAACGAGGCGGAGCGCTGCGACCGCATCTCGCTCATGCATGCGGGCCGCGTGCTGATCAGCGACACGCCGGCCGCGATCGTCGCGCAATCCGGGGCCGCGACACTGGAGGAAGCCTTCATCCACCATCTGGAGGAAGCCGCCGGCCCGGTGACGGCGCCCGCCCCTGCCCCGGTCGCCACCGTCGCGCCCGGCCATGCGTCGCGCCGCGGCTTCGACCTTCGGCGTTTGCTGTCCTATTCGCGGCGGGAGGCGCTGGAACTGCGGCGCGATCCGGTGCGCGCGACGCTCGCGCTGCTCGGCAGCATGATCCTGATGATCATCATGGGCTATGGCATCAGCCTCGATGTCGAGAACCTGACCTTCGCCGTGCTCGACCGCGACCAGACGACGACCAGCCAGGATTACGCGCTGAACATCGCCGGTTCGCGCTACTTCCTCGAACGTCCGCCGATCACCGACCATGCCGATCTCGACCGCCGCATGGAAGCCGGCGAGATATCGCTGGCCATCGAGATCCCGCCCGGCTTCGGGCGGGACGTCGCGCGCGGCCGCGCCGTCGAGGTCGGCGCCTGGATCGACGGCGCCATGCCGTCCCGCGCGCAGACCATCCGCGGCTATGTCCAGGCGATGCATCAGCAATGGGTGACGCAGCGCGCCGAGCGCAACGCCAATGCCAGCGCCGTCACGCCCTTCAGCATCGAGATCCGCTACCGCTACAATCCCGATGTCCGCAGCCTGGTCGCCATGGTGCCCGCGGTCATCCCGATCCTGCTGATGCTGATCCCGGCCATGCTCACCGCCCTGTCCGTGGTGCGGGAGAAGGAGCTGGGTTCGATCGTCAATTTCTACGTCACGCCGGTGACGCGGCTGGAATTCCTGATGGGCAAGCAATTGCCCTACCTGCTGCTCGGCATGCTCAACTACCTGCTGCTGGTGGGCTTGGCGCTGACGCTGTTCGGCGTGCCGCTCAAGGGCAGCTTCTGGGCGCTGACGGCGGCGACGGCGCTGTATCTCTGCGCCTCGACGGCGCTGGGGCTGCTGGCCTCGACCTTCCTGCGCAGCCAGGTCGCGGCGACCTTCGGCACGGCGGTGATGACCATCCTGCCGGCGGTGCAGTTCTCCGGCGTCATCAACCCGGTATCATCCCTGGAAGGCATCGGCGCGCTGATCGGCCACATCTATCCGACGGCACATTACGTGACGATCGCGCGGGGCACCTTCTCGAAATCCCTGGGCTTCGCCGATCTGCAACCCTCCTTCCTGCCGCTGCTGATCGCCGGCCCGCTGCTGATCGCGGTCAGCGCCATGCTGCTGCGCAAGCAGGAACGTTGAGATGCGCCTGTCCCACATCGCGACCCTCGGCGTGAAGGAGCTGCGCAGCCTGCTGCGCGACCCGATCCTGCTGGTGCTGATCATCTATTCCTTCACCTTCGCCATCTACGCGGCGGCGACGGCAATGCCGGAGACCCTGTCCCGCGCCTCCATCGCCATCGTGGACGAGGACCGCTCCCCGGTCGCCCAGCGCATCATCGACGCCTTCCAGCCGCCCTATTTCCTGCCGCCCGCCATGATCACCCAGTCCGAGATGGACGAGCGCATGGATGATGGCCGCGACACCTTCGCCGTCGACATCCCGCCGCATTTCCAGCGCGACCTGCTGGCCGGCCGCCAGCCCGCCATCCAGCTCAACGTCGACGCCACGCGCATGAGCCAGGCCTTCACCGGCAGCGGCTACATCCAATCCATCATCAGCGAGGAGATCGTCGCCTTCCTCCAGCGCTATCGCGCCGTGGACGTGCCCGCGATCGGCCTCGCGCTGCGCGCCCGCTTCAACCCTGTGCTTGAGGAAGCCTGGTTCGGTGCGGTGATGGAGGTGATCAACCAGATCACCATGCTGTCCATCGTCCTCGCTGGCGCCGCCCTGATCCGGGAACGCGAGCACGGCACGATCGAACACCTGCTCGTCATGCCCGTGACACCCTTCGAGATCATGACCGCCAAGGTCTGGGCCATGGCGCTGGTGGTGCTGGTCGCGACCGCGGTCGCCATGACGGTGGTCGTGCAGGGCGCGCTCGGCGTACCGATCCAGGGATCGGTGCCGCTGTTCCTCGCAGGGGCCGCGGTACATGTCTTCGCCACCACGGCGATGGGCATCTTCCTGGGCACCGTCGCACGGTCCATGCCGCAATTCGCTCTGCTGCTGATCCTGGTGCTGCTGCCGCTGGAGATGCTCTCGGGCGGCACCACACCACGGGAGAGCATGCCCACGCTGGTCCAGGTGGTGATGGAAGCCGCGCCGACCACGCATTTCGTCCTGCTGGCGCAGGGGATCCTGTACCGCGGCGCGGGGTTCGACGTGGTGTGGCCGCATTTTGCAGCACTGGCCGCGATCGGGGCGGCGCTGTTCGGGTTCGCGCTGGCGCGGTTCAGGGCGACGATCGGGCAGATGGCGTGAGGTTCGCTGAGGGCTCGACTGTCGAATTGGAGGGGCGCCGCCCCTTCAAACCATCGCGCCAAAGGCCGAAAGGCCTTTGGAAACCTCAACCTGGCGCCGGGCATCGCTGGCAGAATGGGTGCCGAGACCCGCATTTGGGCACGAAGCGCGCTGCGCGGGCCGGCACGCCATCACGGCCCAATACCAGGTGCCTGCGGTCCAGGATGCCCAGCATCCTGGCAAGGTGAGGTCTGGAGAGGGGCGGCGCCCCTTTCCAGTCTTACCTTCGCGCTTGAACAGCGCCGTCCGATCTCACCGCGTCGCCCCCGGCACCCACAGCACGTCACCTCCGGCCGCCGCGTTCAGGTGCCGCGACAACACGAACAGATGGTCCGACAGCCGGTTGAGGTAGCGGATCACCGCCGGGTTCACCTCCTCCGCCCCGGCCAGCGCCACCACCAGCCGCTCTGCCCGCCGCACCACCGTGCGCGCCAGATGCGCATGCGCCGCGCCGGGACACCCGGCCGGCAGCACGAAAGACCGCAGCGGCGGCAGCGCCGCATTCATCGCCGCGATCTCTGCCTCCAGCCGCGCGGATTGCGTGTCGGCGACGCGCAGCCTCGCCCCGGCCTCGCCCGGCACGCAGAGATCCGCACCGACGTCGAACAGCTCGTTCTGGATGCGGGCAAGCATGGCATCCGCCTCGCCTTCGGCATGCAGCCGCACCAGGCCGAGCGCGGCGTTCGCCTCATCCACCGTGCCGAAGGCCTCGATGCGCAGCGCGTCCTTGCGCAGGCGCGTGCCGTCGCCGAGCGAGGTCTCGCCCCCATCGCCCCCGCGCGTCGTGATGACGTCGAGCTTCACCATCGCCTGGTCGTCTCCTATCGGCCGCGCCCGTCCTGCAGGCGGAAATGTACGGCCGTCGTCAGCGTCCCCGCCACCGGAAGGCCGGCGCGCGTTGCTGGGCGGAAGCGCCAGCGTTGCGCCGCCTCCAGCGCCGCGCGATCGAGGGCCGGAAAACCGGAGGTGAGGGCAACCTCCACCCGCGTCACCTGCCCATCCGGGGCGACGCTCACCGCCAGACGCACGACGCCTTCCTCTCCGCGGCGCCGCGCCTCGGCCGGGTAGTCCGGCGGGGCATTGCGGTAGCCGGGATCGGGACCTGGCGGCACCGCCGCGCCCAGAGCGAAGGCGCCGAGCGAACCTTCCGGCGTTGGCCCCTCTGCGCCGGCATCGAGCCGGATGGGGGCCTGGGATTGGCGCGCAGCCTGCTGCTGCCGCGGCTGGCTGGGTCGCTGCGCCGGCTGGGCCTGGGAGGACGGCTGGTCGGCGGGCGGCGGCAGTGGCGGCAACGGCAGGGCGTCGGCCGGGGTCTCCGGTGCTGCGGCAGTCTCGCGCGGCGTCTCCTCGGTCACGTCGGCGGGTTCGGGCGGAGGTGGCGGCGGCGCCGGGGCGGCTTCGGCCGGCGGAGCAGGCGGCGGCAGGAAGCCGTCTGGCGCGGGCGGCAGGGCCGCGACGTCAGGTGCCGCGGCCGGCGGGGGTGGATCCGGGACCACGCTTGGTGACGCAGGCGACAGCGCAGCAACATCGCGCGGTGCCTCGGCCGGCGCGGGCGGGGGCATGGGCGGTGGTGACGGCGGCGCAGCGGCCCGCGGTTCGGCCGGCGGCGCGGGCGGCGCCGGTGGCGCCGGCGGAACCGGAGGCGCCGGGGGACTGGGTGTCTCCACAGCTTCAGCCGGTTCGGCGGATTCAGGCGTGGCGCCGCCGGCACGGGCCACGGTATCAGCGAAGACCAGGGTGACGCCGCCGGACTCGCCCGGCTCGTCCACAGGATCCGCCACCGGCCACAGGATCAGCGCCGCCATCAAGGCGCCATGCAGCAGCGCGGAACCCAGCAGCGCCATCCCCAGCCACCAGGTCGCGCCCCGCCCGGGGCGGGAGGTGGGGCTGCGCGGGGGCGCCTTCACAGCACCGGCACGCCCTTCTGCTTGGCCTTGCCCTCGGGCTCGACATGGATGGTGATGACGGCGGTGTCGAGTTCGGCCTTCAGCGCGGCCTCGATGCGGTCGCAGATGTCGTGGGATTCGCGCACGGTCATCGCGCCCGGCACCACCAGGTGGAACTCCAGGAAGGTGAAGCGGCCGGCATGGCGGGACCGCAGGTCATGGGCCTCGATCGCGCCGGCAGCCTGCTCGGCGACGATGGCGCGGATGCGGTCCATGGTGGCCGAGGGCACGGCCTCGTCCATCAGCCCGCCGACGCTTTCGCGCAGCAGGCGGAACCCGGAAAACAGGATGTTGCCCGCGGTCAGGGCGGCCAGCAGCGGATCGAGCCACAGGGTCCCGGTCAGCGCCACCAGCCCGACGCCCACGATGACCCCGGCGGAGGTGACGACATCCGACCAGAGATGGGCCGCATCGGCCAGCAGGGCCGGCGATCGCAGCCTTCGCCCGCGCCGCCCCAGATGCAGCGCCCATGCGGCATTCACCGCACTCGCCACGGCCGAGATGGCCAGGCCGATCCCCGCCTGTTCCGGCGCTCGGGGCATAAGGAAGGCGCCCCAGGCCTGATGCAGGATCAGCAGCGCCGCGACGATGATCAGCGCGCCTTCGAGGACGGCGGAGAAATACTCCGCCTTGGCATGGCCATAGGGGTGGTTGTTGTCGGCCGGCAGGGCGGAATAGGTCACGGCGATGAGCGCGGCCACGGCAGCGGCCACGTTCACGATGCTCTCCAGCGCATCCGCGAGCAGCGCCACGCTGCCGGTCAGCCACCAGGCCACCGCCTTCAGCGCGAGCACCGCGATCGAAACCACGACGCTGCCGATGGCGAGCGTCGTGGCCCTGCCGAGCCTGCTTTCCGTCATGGGGGCGGGTTTACCGTCCCGGGGCTAGACGGAGAAGTACTTCGCGCGCGGGTGATGCAGGACGATGGCGCTGGTCGATTGTTCCGGGTGCAGCTGCCATTCGTCGCTGATGGTCACGCCGACGCGCTCGGCCTTCAGCAATTGCAGCAGCGGCGCCTGGTCCTCCAGCCGCGGGCAGGCCGGGTAGCCGAAAGAATAGCGGCCGCCGCGGTAGCTTTGCTGCAACATGCGGTCCATGTCGCGGTCGTCCTGGGCGGCGAAACCCCATTCGGCGCGGATGCGCTTGTGGACGTATTCGGCCATGGCCTCCGCCATCTCGACCGACAGGCCGTGCAGGTAAAGGTAATCCTGGTAGCGGTTCTCCTCGAACCATTCGCGCGCCACGTCGGACGCCTTCTGGCCGACCGTGACGACCTGCAGGCCGATCACGTCGCGGCCGTCATCGATGTCGGTGACGAAATCGGCGATGCACTCGCCGTCCTCCTTGGGCTGGCGCGGCAGGGTGAAGCGGGCGGCCTCGGTGGTGCCGTCCTCCTCGAACAGGATCAGGTCGTTGCCCTGTCCCGCACACTTCCAATAGCCGTAGATCGCCTGGGGCTTGAGGATGTCCTGCTCGCCGGTGATGCGCAGCATGCGTTGCAGCACCGGGCGGAGCTCCTGCTTCGCCCAACCGAGGAAATCCTCCAGCGAGCGGCCCTGTTTCCGGAAGCCCCACTGGAACTGATACAGGCTGCGCTCGTTGATGAAGGGCACGACGGCCTTGGGCGCGGCCTCGATCACGCGGGCACCCCAGAAGGGCGGGGTCGGCGTCGTGGTCTCGGCATTCACACGCCGGCGGCGGGCCTGGACGGTGTTGACGTCGACCGGCGCGAAGCCACGGGGATCGGCCTGGCCCAGCACACGCTTCTCGTTGCGCGCCTTGCCCGCACGCTTGGCCTGCAGGGCGGCGAGGTAGTCGTCGAAGCCATTGCCGACCACCTTGTCCATCAGATGCAGGCCGTCGAAGGCATCGCGCGCATAGGCAACGCGGCCCGTCGTGCCGTCCTTGGCATAGGCGCGGGTGCAGTCATCCTCGACATAGTTGCGCGTCAGCGCCGCACCGCCGAGCAGGACGGGGATGTCGAGCTCCTGCCGCGCCATTTCCTCGAGGTTCTCACGCATCACCACGGTGGACTTCACCAGCAGGCCGGACATGCCGATGGCATGCGCGCGATGTTCCTTCGCGGCCGCGACCATGTCGGCGAGCGGCACCTTGATGCCGAGATTGACGACCTTGTAGCCGTTGTTGGTGAGGATGATGTCGACCAGGTTCTTGCCGATGTCGTGCACGTCGCCCTTCACGGTGGCGAGCACGATCGTCCCCTTCTCCTGCCCCGCCACGCGTTCCATGAGCGGTTCCAGATAGGCGACGGCGGCCTTCATGGTCTCGGCAGATTGCAGCACGAAGGGGAGCTGCATCTTGCCCGCGCCGAACAACTCGCCCACCACCTTCATGCCGTCCAGCAGGATGTCGTTGATGATGGACAGCGGCGCGATGCCCTTCGCCAGCGCATCGGCCAGTTCGTCGTCCAGGCCCTTGCGGTCGCCATCGACGATGCGGTCCTTGAGGCGGCCCTCGACCGTCTCCGCCTTCTGCTTCTTCGCCGCATCCGCGGCCTTCCGGCCGGCGAAGATCTCCAGCATCTTCTGCAGCGGATCGTAGCCTTCGGACCGCCGATCGAAGATGAGGTCTTCCGCGACCTTCACCTCCTCGGGCGGGATCTGATGCAGCGGCTTGATCTTGGACACATGCACGATCGCGCCGGTCATGCCGGCCTTCACGGCATGGTCGAGGAACACGCTGTTCAGCACATGCCGCGCGGCCGGGTTCAGGCCGAAGGAGATGTTGGACAGGCCGAGGATGATCTGAATGTCCGGGAACTTATCCCGGATCATGCGGATGCCCTCCAGCGTCCACAGGCCGAGCTTGCGGTCGTCCTCATTGCCCGTGGCGATGGTGAAGGTCAGCGGGTCGATCATCAGGTCCGACTGCGGCAACCCATGCTTGTCGCAGGCGAATTCCACCAGACGGGACGCGATGCGCAGCTTGTCCTCGGCGGTCTTGGCCATGCCGACCTCGTCGATGGTCAGCGCGATGACCGCCGTGCCGAACTTCTTCGCGAGGATCATGCGATCCGTCGCGGCCTTCTCGCCATCCTCGAAATTGATCGAGTTGATGATCGGCTTGCCGCCATGCAGCTTCAGCGCAGCCTCGATCACCGGCGTCTCGGTGGAATCGATGACCAGCGGCGCATTCACGGAGGAGGTGAAGCGGCGGATCACCTCGTTCATCTCCGCCATTTCGTCGCGGCCGACGAAGGCGGTGCAGATGTCGAGGCTGTTCGACCCCTCCCCCACCTGTTCGCGCCCCATGGCGACGCAGCCATCCCAGTCATGCGCCGCCTGGCGTTCGCGCCAGGCCTTGGAGCCGTTGGCGTTGCAGCGTTCGCCGATGGAGAAATACGAATTCTCCTGCCGCAGCGAGACCGAGGTGTAGAGCGAGGCGACGGACGGGACCCAGAACGACTTGCGCGCGACCGGCGCGGGGCGGTGCGACGTGCCGCCGACCTTGCGCAGCATCGCATCCAGCGCGGCGATATGCGGCGTCGAGGTGCCGCAGCAGCCCCCGATCAGATTCACCCCGTCCTCGGTGACGAAACGCTCCATCCAGGTGGCGAGTTCCGCCGCGCCCAAGGGGTAATGCGTCTTGCCGTCCACCAGCTCCGGCAGGCCGGCATTGGGCTGGCAGGAGACGAGGCGCGGCCAGTTCTGCGACAGCCAGCGGACATGCTCGGCCATTTCCTGCGGGCCGGTCGCGCAGTTCAGGCCCATCAGGTCCACGTCCAGCGCGTGCGCGACCGTCGCCGCCGCGCCGATATCGGGGCCAACCAGCAGCGTGCCGGTCGTCTCGACCGTCACCTGCACGAAGATGGGGATGGAGGACTTAGCCTCGGCGCGCGCGATCTTGGCGGCGTTGACCGCGGCCTTGATGAACAGCGTGTCCTGATTGGTCTCGGTCAGCAGTGCGTCCGCGCCGCCGGCGATCAGCCCGCGGCACTGCACCACCAGCGCGGCTTCCAGCGCGTCATAGGCGATGTTGCCGAGCGAGGGCAGCTTGGTCCCCGGCCCGATATCGCCGATCACCCAGCGATGGCGGCCATCCGCGAAGCTCTCCGCCGCCTCGCGCGCGATCTCGACAGCGTTCTTGTTGAGCTCGAACGCCCGGTCCTCCAACTCGAACTCGCCGAGGGTGACCGGCGATCCGCCGAAGGTGTTGGTCAGCACCATGTCGGCGCCGGCCTCGTAGTAGCCGCGATGGATCTCGCGCACGACATCGGGGCGGGAGAGCACCAGCACGTCGGTGCAGTTCTCCTTGCCCCAGAAGTCGCGCTCGACATCAAGGTCCATCACCTGCACGCGGCTGCCCATGCCGCCATCGCAGAGGAGAACGCGGTCACGAAGGGCGTCGAGGAGATGCGGGCGCGACATGGCAGTCGTCCTTCAGGCGGAAACGGAAAGAGCCAGGCGTTCGGCACGCCACAGGCGAACGGGAAGGTCCCCGGGGATGGTCTCGCCGCGCGGCGCGGCGCAGCCGGCCTCGCCGAGCCAGCCGGCCATCTCGGCATCGTCGAAGCCGGGCCAGCGATGCGCATGGGCGCCGAGCAGGTCGGCGCGCTGATGCGGGGCGAGATCGACGATGATGAGCGCACCGCCCGGCTTGAGCACGCGCGACGCCTCGGCGAGCGCGACGGCCGGATCCTCGGCGTAGTGCAGCACCATCTGCAAGGTCACCACGTCGAAGACGCCATCGGGGAGCGGCAGGCGGTACATGTCGGCCTGACGGACGGCGATATGCGACAGGCCGTGTTCGGCCAGGCGCGTGCGCGCGAGGGCGAGCATGTCGCGGGACGCGTCGACGCCGAGGCCTTCCTCGATGCGCGACGCCAGCATCTCCAGCAGCCCGCCCGTCCCGCAGCCGATATCCAGCAGCCGGCCGACGGGCTCCGGCAGGGCATCGAGCAGCGCGGCCTCGATCGCCCGTCCCGGCAGGTTCAGGGCGCGCACCTCATCCCAATCCGCGCCGTGGCGGCGGAAGGAATCCGAGGCAACCCGCGCGCGCTCGGCCGCCAGCCGCGCCGCGGCACGGCGATCGGCGGCCAGAAGCGGGTCTTCCTCCGGCAGGCGCGCGAGGAACTGCCGCGCGAGATCCGCATCCGGCGCAAGCTGGAACCAGGCATTCGCCCCTTCCGGCGTCCGCACCAGCAGGCCGGCCTCGACCAGCAGCTTCAGATGGCGCGACAATCGCGGCTGGGACTGGCCGAGGATCGCCACCAGATCCGACACGCACCAGGCCCCACGCGCACACAGGGCGAGCAGGCGAATCCGCGTGGGCTCGGCCGCAGCGCGGAGTTGGGTCAGCAGGGCGTCCATGGCCCTTCACATCACATAAAGATATCATTATGTCCAGCACGCGATGGCGAATGACCCCCGAATTCCCGTGACGTTCCTGGCCAGCGAGGACGCCTTGGCGTCCTGGTTCGGTGCAGGCGGCCCGACAGCCCTGCTGACCGATAGCGGGTCGCCCGTCACCGGCGCCGTGGCGACCGAACGCTTCGAGGCGCGGGCCCTGCACCGCTTCGGCTGCACCTGTTGCGCCGGCCGTTCGGCGGCGGCAGTGGCGCTCGACCGGCTGTTCCAGGGCCGCGCCCGCGGGCGCAGCCCATGGTTCGACCGTGTCGCGGTTCTCGGGACCGATGCCGCGCGGGACCAGGTGGCCGAGGCGCTGCATGGAGATGCGCTGACGCTCGCGCGGTTCCGGCCAGGCTAAGGCCAGGCCCTGCCGGGAGACCGCCGCGACACCGGTCCTTTCGGTGTCACGACGTCACCAGCACCGCCGTTGCCCGCCGATCAAGGTCCCGCCGTCCGGCCGCATCCCCGATTCCCGACTGTCCGGCCACGAGGGCAAGCCGGACATGTCGCAGCAGGTGCTCACGCCGGGACGGATCCGTTTCCACGTCCAGCGCCTCGTCGATCACCTCGATCATGCGGATCAGGACCGCGGCGTGCGCCGCGCCCGCCTGTCGGATCATGTGGAACATCGCGTCGCACAAACCTGCATAGCTGGTTCCGCGCCGATAGAGCACGACGACATCCTGGCGCAGCAGCACGGCAGGCGGCAGGTGGCGCCCCGCCAGCGCGCACAACGCGGCCCCAAGCCGATCGAGCACCGCGATCGCGGTGAAGGGGTCGTTGATGCCCGGCGAGAGCGCGCGCACCGCGACCTCCACAAGCTGGCGCACCGCGAATTCGAGATCCTGCGCGGCGGCAGGGCGCGGCCCGAGGATCATGGCCGATTGCATGGCCGCTGCGGCGTCGGCGGCCAGGTGGCTGGGCCGGACTTCGGCGATACGTGCGGCCGGATGAAGGAAATCGCCCGGCCGCGCCAGCACCGACAGGGTTGCGTCGCGCTCGGCAGCCCAGTCGGCCAGCAGATCATGGTCGATGGCACGCAGGTAGCCGGTGGCTGCACCGCGCACCGGGGCACCGGGAGGGGGCAGCCCGGCGAGCTGAAGCCCGCCGGGCGC
This sequence comes from Roseomonas alba, assembly GCF_019430885.1. Lineage (GTDB taxonomy): Bacteria > Pseudomonadota > Alphaproteobacteria > Acetobacterales > Acetobacteraceae > Neoroseomonas > Neoroseomonas alba. The sequence continues at coordinate 66,595 of NZ_JAHYBZ010000004.1, forward strand.
CGGTTCATCCAGGGTCAGGCGTTCGCAGGCGGCCATGAGCTCTTGCTGGACGAAGCCGATGACCGTCTCGACATTGATGCCGCTCGCGACGTGCTGGACGAACCAGGCGAGCGTCGCCGTGCACAACAGCGCCAGCCCCACCGCCAGGGTGAGACCCAGATGCGGCACCGTCGCCGTGTCCGGCGCACCCATGCCACGCTGGAGTTCGAGGCAATAGGCGAAGGTCAGCAGGAACAGGCCGAGCGCCCATTTGTTCCCGGTGTCGCGCAGGAAGTTGCGCAGCAGCCGCGGGCCCATCTGCCCCGAGGTCAGAGACAGCGCGGCGATGGTGATCGAGAAGATCGTGCTCGCCACCGTGATGGCCGAGCCGGCGATGATGCCGAGCAGGTTGCGTGCCCCCGACACATCGTCGGCGAAGACCAGCGCCGGCGGCAGCGGCCCGATCCCTGGAGCTTCGGTGCGCAGGGCAAGTTCGGCGAGCAGGACCCCGGCCAGCGACAGCAGGGCGGGCACCGCCCAGAAGACGTCGCCCACCCATTCCATGATGGCGTAGAGCCGGGTCCTCATCACCCGCGCGATCGGAGGCGCGGTCAGTCCGCCGGCTTCACCGTGCCCTCGCCGAAGCCGTGCTGCTTGCTCGGCCCGGCCCGGTCGAGGTCGAGCGGCCCGGTGAGGTCCTGCAGCGCGAGGGTGATGCGCCGCAGCAGCGTCTCCTCGGCGCCGGGCATGCCTTCCTCGATGGCCACGGAGACATCGGCGGCGTCATAGGCCCAGCGTTGCAGGATCTCGACCTTCTGGGTCGGCGTCAGCGCGGCATGGTCAAGAACCGCCTCGGGTGTCGCAAAAACGGAGGCCGGGTCGAGCAAGGCACGCTCCACATCCGGCGGGCTCGTCGGGTTGCCTGCGGGCATCGCTCCCACTCCCCTCGGTTCCGGGCGGCCCGGCAGAGGCCGCCGCTCCAGAAAGAGATGGGGCTGGGCCGAGCGTGGCGCAACGCGCCGTCATCCCGGCAGGCTGCGCTCGCCTTCGCCCAGGGATTTCTGCATCTGCACCACGTCCACCCAGCGGCCGAATTTCATGCCCACGGCCTTCAGCACGCCGATCTTGCGGAAGCCGAGGGAGAGATGCAGGCCGATGGACCCGATGTTTTCGGAATCGCCGATCACCGCGATCATCTGCCGGAAGCCGCGCGCCTCCGCACGGTCGAGGAGCGCGGCGACCAGCGCCTTGCCCACCCCTTGGCCGCGGATGTCGTCGCGGACATAGATCGAATCCTCGGCGGTGAAGCGATAGGCCGAACGCTCCCGGAAGGGCGCGAAATAGCCATAGCCAAGGACAAGCCCGGCCTCGTCCACCGCGACCAGCCAGGCGCAGCCGGCGGCCTGCACCTTGGCGATGCGGGCGGCCATGGCGGTTTCGGTCGGCGGGGTTTCCTCGAAGGTGCCGGTGCCGTGCCGGACGTGATGGGAGTAGATGGCGGTGATGGCCGGAATGTCGCCCGCGGCAGCGTCACGCAGGTCCATGGTCAGACGGCGAGCCCCGCCGCGCCAGCCACCTGTTCGGCGAGCGCCAGTAATGCCCGGTCGCGGCCAGGCGCTGCGACCAGCGACAGGCCGACCGGCGCGCCGGCCACGCGGCCGGCTGGGATCGTCACCTCGGGCAGGCCGCACAATCCGGCGATGGCGGTCACACCCATGGATTTCTCGCGCACCGCATTCTGTTCGGCTTGGCTCGCCGTGAGAAGCGGCGCCGGCATGGGCGAGGTCGGGTAGACCAGCACCGCCCCACCGCCGAGCAGCGCGCGCACGCGCGCCTGCAGCACGCGACGGAAGGCGCGGCCCTCGGCCGCCTTGGCCGGGTCCAGCGCCTTGGCGGCGGCGAAGCGTTCCGTCACGCCGGGGCCGAACTTCGGATCGGTGGCCTCGATCCAGGGGCCGAGGCTGGCCCAGGCTTCCGCCGCCTGGGCGCAGCGGAAGGATTCGTAGAGCTTCTCGAGCCCCTCCGGCGCCAGGTTGATCGACAGCGCCGGACCGAGCAGGCGCTCCGCGGCATAGAGCCCGCTGGCCAGCGCGGCGGCCGTCGAGGGATCGGCATTCACCCAGGCATCCTGCACCTTGAGCAACGGGCCGAGTGGCCCTTCCCCGCCCGGCGGCAACAGCACCTCCCCGGCACGGCGCAGGATGGAGGCGCGGGCGGCGAACCAGCCGGCGGTGTCATAGGCCGGCCCGAGCGGGCAGGCGCCGGTCAGGCTCACCGAGCCCCAGGACGGCCGGATGCCGAAAATGCCGCAATAGGAGGCCGGGATGCGCACGGATCCGCCCGTATCGGACCCCATGGCGATATCGACCAGCCCCGCCGCCACCGCCGCGGCCGAGCCGCAGGACGACCCGCCCGGAAAACGGTCCGGCGCAGCCGGGTTGGTGGGGGTGCCGTACCAGACATTCTCGCCGGTCAGGCCATAGGCGAGTTCGACGGTCTTCGTCTTGCCGACCAGCGAGGCCCCGGCCTCGAGCAGGGTCATGATCGCGATCGCATCGGCGGTCGCCGGCGCGTGGGTGCGCGCCCAGTCCGGGTTGCCATATCCGGTGACGTCACCGGCGGTATCGAAAAGATCCTTGGCAGCAAAAGTCAGGCCGGCGAGTGGCCCCTCTGCCGCGCCCGCGCGCACGCTCCGCGGTCCCGGGACAAACGCCCCCACGGGATCATCAGCCATCCTGTCAACTCCGGCGAATCCGCAGCCAAAGTGGAACAGACCTTGATCCGTGACAACTGATACGGGCGGTTGTGCTCTCGTTTGCGTGAACAACGGTTACGCGCTCGGTTCCCCACCTGCCCCGCGCGCCGACCACACCCCCGTCACACGCGGGAGAGGTAGACTAGACGCCACTTCCGCGTCGTCCGGGAGAGGTTTCGGTCATCCCGGGAAGTATGGGTCGAGCTCAGATCATGAAGTTGCATTTGTCCATGCGGGTCAGATGTCGGCCCAAGATGAAGCGGAGATTGTTATCCTTGGCGACGATAATGTGATCGGCATCAATCAGCGGCATGCCGTCGGTGGAAAGGAATGGAAAGATTTGGCGCGCCCCCCGGTGTTGCGAGCGGGCGGCCGGCGCACCCCGGGGGAAACAGTGTCCCGATGGCGGATGGCATGGCGGCCCGCCTTGCGCGGGAGGCCTCCGCCGGCGACACGACCGGCGCCGCACCGATAACCGGCGCGGCGCCGCAGGGCATCAGGCGATGATGGCGATATTCGCCGCCGCCAGGGCATGGACGTGCTCGAAGGTCGCGATCATCACCGCTGCCTCAGCGCCCGTGCCATCGGCGTCCCACCACAGGGTCTTGGCGTCCTTCTCCCAGATGAACTGGGCCTCGGTGCCGCTCGCCAGCCCGAGATTCGACGTGGTGAACTGCCCCGCCTCCAACGCCTGGCCGGCGACAAGGCCGCCGCCGAAGCCGCCGGCGGAGACCTCGATCACGTCGATCCGCCATTCGAAGGCGTGGATGTGGTCGCCGCCCTCCGCCGCGCTGCCGTAGCGGAAGACATCGGCGCCGCCGCCGGCGATCAGCGTATCGGCGCCCACGCCGCCAGCCAGCGTGTCGTTGCCAGCCGCGCTGCGCAGCAGGTCGTTGCCATCGCCGCCGAGCAGCAGATCGTCACCGACGCCGCCGGCGAGCAGGTCGTCGCCGCCAAGGCCAGAGAGCGTGTCATGGCCGACGCCGCCATGCAGTTCATTCGCGCCGGCATTGCCGTCGAGGGCATTGTCGAGACCGTTGCCGTGGATGATGGCGTCGCCCGTGCCGCGCAGTTCCGCATCCTCAAGCCCGGCGGACAGGTTCAGCTTCGCGTCGCCGCCATAGATCACGGTGTCGCGGCCCTCGCTGGCGAGGCGCCGGTTGAGCGCCCCCGCGTCGAGCAGCAGGATGTCGTTGCCGCCCTGCAGGTTGCCCAGCGCGATCGCGCCGGCACCGGCCTTGAGCTGGTCCACCACCACGCGGGCCGAGCCCGGGAAGTCGCTGAAGATGCCGTCCACGCCGGCCTCGACCAGGCTGACATATTCCTCGACCGGGCGCCGCGCGGTGCCGTCGGGGTTCAGCGCGCTGAAATACTCCTCGTCGCGCATGGTGTAGACGACCAGTTCGAGCCCGTTGTCATGCGCCCACTGCACCATCGGCACGACCTCGCCGGTGAGCTGCATGAAGATGAGCGGGATGCCGTCCCCGTCGCCATCGACCGGTGTGGCGAGCGGCGTGACGAGGAAGATGTCCTCCTTCAGCGGGCTGATAGCCTCGGCATAGAGCGCCGCCATGGCGGCGAAGGCCTCGGCGGAATAGAGCCCGCCGCCGCCGGCCTCGGCCACCGTGCCGGCGGTGAGCGGGAAGGTGAAGCCGTCATAGAGGCTCGGATCGGCGCCGAGCGCGGCATTCGCCGGATCGAGATGGAAGAGCAGATCGGGCGAGTAGGTGTTGTACATGAGCTGCACCAGCGGCACGTCGATGCCGGCCGCGGGCATGATCTTCGTCTGCAGCTCGATGAGGTTGGCGATCTCGAAGGACTGGATCGAGACGCGCGACGGATCGGTGAAGCCGTTGGCGACCAGCGTGTCGATCAGCAACCGGCTGGTGTCGACATGGATCGGCGTGCGGTCCTGGTAGACGCCGTTGTATTCGAAATAGGTCGGGTGCTTGGTCTCGGGGATGATGCCGATCTGGCGGCCGGTTTCGGCCTCGACCTGCTTCACCAGGGCGATCACCTCATCGAGCGTCGGGATCTCGTAGAGCCCGTTGTAGTCGGCACTGTCGGGACGGAGCTGCGGGATGCGCTCGACGGCGCGCAGCGTCTTGATCTCGGCGAGGGTGAAGTCCTCGGCGAACCAGTCGGTGACGGTCTCGCCCTCGATCACCTTGGTGGTCTTGCGGTCGGCGAATTCCGGATGCTCGGCGATGTCGGTGGTGCCGCTGAGCATCGGCTCATGGCGGTCGATCAGGTGGCCGTCCTTGGTCACCACCAGGTCGGGTTCGATCACGTCGGCGCCGAGTTCGATGGCGAGACGATAGGCTTCGAGCGTGTGCTCGGGGCGCGAGCCGCTCGCGCCACGATGGCCGATCACCGTCGGCGCGTCACCGGACAGGGTCGGGAAGACGCGGTCGATGGTCAGGTCCATCGCCACGGCGCGGTGATCGGAGGACGGGAAGCCGCCCGGCAGGCTCGGCGTATAGGCGCCGACCAGCGGGAAGGTCGGATCGGTGCTCTCGGGCCAGAACACCTCGGCATTCACAGGCGTCAGACCACTCGCGGAGGGCAGCACGTAGTCGGCGCGCAGATTGCCCGGCGCGCCATCGGCGAAGTCCGCGGTGTCCTGGGACGGGTCGCCCTGGTGATCCGCGTTGGCGCCGCCCTGGAGCGTCGCCTGCTCCGGCCCACCGGCGCTCGTCGGCACAAGGCTGCCATCGATCAGCGGGTTGTCGAGAAGCTGATGAATCGCATTGTCAGCGCTGTCGCCATCATGCGGGTCGGCGTTCATGTCACCGAGGATGACGAAGCGCTCCCCGGCTTCGAGCCCGCCATGATTGCCCGCATCGTCATAGATGTAGTCGCCCTGCCCCGGCGTGACGTAGTCGGAGAGGAAGCGGATCTCATCGGCGTTGCGCAGGCCGTTGCGGTCCTCCGCGCCATCGAAGGTCGGCGGCGTCGGATGGGAGACGATGACGTGAATGACCTCGCCATCGACGAGGATCGGCACGTCCCAATGGCTCTTGGAGGAGAGGCGCATCACCTCCAGTTCCTCGGCCGAATACCAGTCGTTCGGCGCGGCGGTGTTCGGGTCGTCGGGCAGCCGCGCATCCGGCATGTCCTTCCACAGGAAGGTCTGGAAGGTGCGGACCTGGTCGGTGAGGATCTCGTACTTGGAGAAGATGGCCATGCCGTACTGGCCGGGGAAGGCGCCGAAGCCGAGCGCGTCGTCGCCATAGCCCGCGGCACCCGGCACGGTCACCGTCTCGCCGTTGTTGTTGAGGTCGAAGCCGGAGGCGATGCCGGTGTTCGACGGCGCGGTGAAGGCGTAGTCGTAGTGGATCGGCTTGCCGCCGTGATCCGCCAGGCCCAGCGTGTTCTGGCGTCGTTCGAGATAGTTGTCGCGGAAGAGATCGACCGCCGCGCCATCCGCGTCGTAGTCGAACTCATTGACCAGCACGATGTCTGCCGCGAGGCGCTGCAGGATCTCGGCGACGGTGCGCGCCTGCTGGTCGTTCCGCGCCGACAGATCGGCGACCAGTTCGCCTTCCGTCGCGCGATTGAGCGATGCGTTGAAGGTCGCGATCCGGATGGTGTCCGCGCTCATCGTGGTTTTTCCCGTTGCATGCCGATGCGGCGGCGATCGTCGCCGCTGCGTTGGCCGGGAGAGTGCCGATGGAGGAAGACACCCCGATGACGCGGGGATGAGTGCGGAATGACTCTGTCTTCACGATTTAGAAAGGCAGTGCGGGACCGAGGCGGATGTCGCGAGCGCGGGTGACGGAGGTTCGTTCCGGTGCGGACGGGCAGCGTTGCCTGTGCCCGACGCATGCGAAGCCATGGCGCTGACGGAAATGGAGAGGGGCTCTGCCCCTCTCCAAACCTCTCCCCGCCAAAGGCCACAGGGCCTTTGGAAACCTTGACCTTGGCGCCTTGCGCGAAGGTTCGGCCGCCATCAGGGCCGCGTGGGACCGGGCGTTACGCACCGCGTATCCCTCGATATTCGAAATTGAACGTCGCGCCTGGCGCCAGGTATCGGTTTCCAAAGGCCCTGTGGCCTTTGGTGGGGTGGGTCCGGGAGGGGCAAAGCCCCTCCCGGGTTCCACAGTTCAGGACAAGGACCGCCTCAGCGCGCGCGCAGGAATTCCGGCACGCGCAGGATGATGAACTCGTTATCGTCCGCGCGCGTCAGGTGGCGGCCCGCGGAGAAGGGCAGGTTGTTGTCGTTGGCGACGATGATGTGGTCGGCGTCAATCATCGCCACGTCCTCGATGGTGAAGAACGGGAAGGTGAAGCGGTCGTTCGGCGCGCCGGCCGGGCGGTCGCCGCGCTGGCGGGCGATGTTGTCCGGGTCGCGGATCGCCATCAGGTCGATATGGCCGATCTTGCGCACGAAGCCCTCGGCGTCGACGTCGCCGAGATCGACCAGGTAGATGCGCTTCAGGCGCGCCGGCACCGGGAAGCAAGGACGCTCGGCGGTGCTCTGCTGACCCTGGGCGCAGGCGAGGCCCGGATCGCCCTCGCCGTCATCGCGTTCGATGATCAGGGCGCGGCGGTCGTCGATCATGTTGAAGTCGCCGATCGAGGTCGCACCGTCCTCGAAGCGGAAGCGCAGCACCCGGCCGGTCCAGTCGTTGCGGGCCGTATCGAATTCGAGGATGCGGAGGAAGTTGCCTTCGGCCTGGTCCGTGCCGGGGCGGAACAGCGGCTTTTCGAGCAGGGCGTAGAGGCGCGCCCCGTCGGGCGAGGCCGCCATGCCCTCATAGCCGCCGGACCGGCGCGAGCGGAACGGAACGGCCTGGGTCGGCGAGGCCGGCACGCCGAGCGCGGGATTGTCCGGGGACCGGATGACCTCGCCGTCCAGCCGCGTCTCGACCACGCGCAGCACGCGCCCTTCGGCGTCCACGTGAATCAGGTAGGGGCCGAATTCCTCGCCGATCCAGAAGGTGCCGTCCGGCATCGGCTGGATGCTCTCGGGGTCGAAATCGGCGCCGGTCAGGTAGCGCGACGCCGTCGCATCCGTGGTGATGACGAAGGGGATCACGCGGTTCGGATCGGAGAGGAAGATAGTGCGCTCGACCGCCACCTGGCCGGTGCGGAAATCGGGCCGCACCTTGTGGAACATCAGCATGGCGTCGGCGCTGTTGCGGCGGTTGCCGAAACCGTTGTCGGTCAGCACCCAGTAGGCGCCGGGCTCGCCGGTGACCGGCTTGATGCCCGAGAAGCCCTGCACGGGCTGGCCATTGAAGGGCAGCGACAGGCCGGTGGTGCGGTTGCCATAGGCCGGGCCGACATTGCCGGGCACGCTGCCGACCTGATCGTTGCGGACATTACCAGGACCGGTGAAGCGGCCCGAGACGGCGAGGCCCGGCGGCGCGTCCTGAGGCGGCGTGGCGAAGGTCGCGGCCGGCAGGATGGCGTGGCCGGCGAGCGTCGCCTCGAAGCGCTGGTCGGCCAGCGCCGGCCCGGCGGCGAGCAGGACGGTGGCGAGAAGCAGTCTGCGCATGGAACCCCCGATGCAATGCGAATGCGCGGGGGTTAGCCTGTGCCGGTTGCGATGCCATGACGGGAAGGTTGCAGGGCCGGGACACCTGCCTGGGCGTCAGCGCCTGTGGGCTACGCCGCGGGCCGAGCCGCAGCGTCGCCTGCCGGGCGCGGTGGCGTGCGGCCCGCCCCGCCGGATGCGATCAGCCGAAGTTCAGCAGCGCCGCCTTGGTGCCGAGCGCAGCCAACATGGCCGCGACCACCGCCGGACCGACACCCAGGCGCTGGGCAAGGACGAAGGTGATGGTGCCGAAGATGAAGGCCCAACTCACGATCTCACCGAAGCTCGGGTCTGACATGGTGCCGTCTCCGCGCATGGACATTTCCTGATTGTCATATATCAGAAATACGGCCTAACTGCCAGGAAATCCGGCGCCTTGCCGCCCATCCGGAGATGCGGTCGCGCCTTCCCGACCTACGCCCCCAATCGGCACCATGCCGGCAGGGGAGCAGGTCCGGACGAACGGTCCGTCAACGCATGGCGCCCTTCAGCACCTCCCCCACCTCGTCCAGGATCATCGGGTCGTCGATGGTGGGTGGAACGACGTATTGCTCGCCATCGGCGATCTTGCGCAGCGTCGCGCGCAGGATCTTGCCGGACCGCGTCTTGGGCAGGCGCCCCACGACCCGCGCATCCTTGAAGGCCGCGACGGGCCCGATGCGGTCGCGCACCATGGCGACGAGCTCCTTCGCAATATCGGCCTCGCCCCGCGACACGCCCGATTTCAGCACCACCAGGCCAAGCGGCACCTGCCCCTTCAGCGTGTCCCGCACGCCGACCACGGCGCATTCGGCGATGTCGGGATGGGCGGCGAGCACCTCCTCCATCGCGCCCGTGGACAGGCGATGGCCGGCGACATTGATGATGTCGTCGGTGCGGCTCATCACCGAGACATAGCCCTCCTCGTCGACCATCCCGGCATCGGCGGTGCTGTAGAAGCCGGGATGCGCCGACAGGTAGGCATCGCGGAAGCGCTGATCGGCGTTGAACAGCGTCGGCAGGCAGGAGGGCGGCAGCGGCAGGCGGATGGCGAGGCTGCCGATCTGCCCGCGCGGGACTTCCTGGTTCGCCTCGTCCAGCACCACCACGTCGTAGCCCGGCGCCGGCTTGCCGCCGGCCCCCGGCTTCGTCGGAAACAGACCGGGGCCCCGGAAATTGCCCGTGATGGTCCAGCCGGTCTCGGTCTGCCACCAATGGTCCACCACGGGCTTCTGCAACAGCCGCTCGGACCAGGTGATGGTGTCGGGGTCGCAGCGCTCGCCGGCGAGATACAGCGCCTCCAGCTTGGACAGGTCGTGGCGCTTCAGGAAAGCGCCCTCCGGGTCCTCCTTCTTGATGGCGCGGATGGCGGTGGGGGCGGTGAACAGCACCTTCACGCCATGCTGTTCGCAGACCCGCCAGAAGGTGCCGGCATCGGGGGTGCCGACGGGCTTGCCCTCGAACACCACCGTGGTGCAGCCGGCGAGCAGCGGCGCATAGACGATGTAGGAATGGCCGACGACCCAGCCGACATCCGACGCCGCCCAGAACACGTCGCCCGGCCCGATGCCGTAGACGAGGTCCATGGAATTGTGCAGTGCGACGGCATGCCCGCCATTGTCGCGCAGGATGCCCTTGGGCGCGCCCGTCGTGCCCGAGGTGTAGAGGATGTAGAGCGGGTCGGTTGCCTCGACGCTGACACAGGCGTGCGGCGTCGCCCCGGCCATGGCGGCGAGCAGGTCGGCATCGCGGCCGGGCGTCAGCTCGCAGGGGCTTTCGGGGCGTTGCAGGATCAGCACCGCATCGGGCTTGTGCGGCGACAGGCCGATCGCGGCATCGAGCAACGGCTTGTATTTCACCACCCGCCCGGGCTCGAGACCGCAGGAGGCGCTGACGATCGCCTTGGGCTTCGCATCCGCGATGCGCGTCGCGAGCTCCGCCGCCGCGAAACCGCCGAAGACCACCGAATGCACCGCACCCAGCCGCGCGCAGGCCAGCATGGCGATCGCCGCCTCCGGCACCATCGGCATGTAGACGATGACGCGATCACCCTTGCCCACGCCGCGCGCGGCGAGCGCGCCCGCGACCCGCGACACGCGGTCGAGCAGGTCGGCATAGGTGATGGTCTCGACCCGCCCGGTCATAGGGCTGTCCCAGATGATCGCGGGCTGGGCGCCGCGCCCCGCGGCGACGTGGCGGTCCACCGCATTGAAGCAGGTGTTCAGCCGTCCGCCCGGAAACCAGCGGCCATAGACCCCCTGCGATGGGTCGAAGACCTGCGCCGCCGGCGCGTCCCAGGTGATGCCGCGCGCGGCCCCGGCCCAGTATCCGTCCGGGTCGCGGCGCCAGGCCGCGTAGGTGGCGTCATAGCCCGTGGCGCTCATGGTGTTTGCCTCCCGCTTCTTGGGTCTGAAGCCTGGACCCCGCGCTGCGCAACGGCAACTGCCCAGGACGGGCGGCACCATGCGTTGCGCCACATCAATCGGCCGGCGGGCGACGGCGGAAGAGGCATCGATGGCCGGCGGGGGCGTGCTGCCCCAGACGCGCGAAGTTGGGGCACCGACAGGATCGCCGCCCCTCTCCTGACCTCACCCGCCCCCGCTGCGTTGCTGCATGACAGTTCCGTCATCCGCCGGCACTGCCTTCATGCCCGCCGGCAGGCAGCGCGACACGGCGCATCGCAGCACACCTGCCTCGAAGTCCCGGAGAGACCCTCCCGCCCGGCGCCAGGTCTCGGTTTCCAATGGCCCTGTCGCCTTTGGTGCGCTTGGTGGCACTGCCGCCGAGGATCGGGAGGGGCAAAACCCCTCGCCGCCGCCTCGCGCGCCTCATCATCGCTCCTACGGGGCAAGCCCCCTTCGCGCCGCACCTGTCAGGCGAAGATGAAATCCGCCGCCCCGAGCATCCCGGGCACGACATCAAGCAGCACCATCAGATCCTCGCCACCGAAGCTGACCAGTGTGGCTTCGGGACCGCCGACGATCACCATCTGGCTAACCGAGGTCAGGCCGAGCGCCCGCACATCGATGCGGTCCACCCCGTCGGTGAAGTCGAAGACCAGGTCGCCTCCCATGCCGGGTGCTGCGACGAAGACGTCGGCGCCGTCGCCGCCGGTCAGCGCATCGAAACCGCCGCCGCCGACCAACCGGTCATTGCCGGCACCGCCGCTCAGCCAATCCTCGCCGGCCTGGCCGAGCAGCGTGTCGGCGCCGAGCCCGCCGGCGATGAGGTCCCCGTCGTCGCCGCCCAGCAGCGAATCGTTGCCGGCGCCCCCGCCCAGCATGTCGGAACCGGGACCGCCGAGGATGGTGTCATTGCCACCACCGCCGGCGAGATAGTCGGTGCTGCCCAGCCCCTCGATCCGGTTGGCGGCCCCGTCGCCGGCGAGGCGATCGATGTCGCTGCCGCCCCGAAGGGTCGGACTGGCCGCGGAGGCGACCAGGCGGTTGGGCGCGTCCGGCAGGGTGGTGGAGAAGAACAGCGTCGAATTGGCCGTATAGCCGGGGGCGAGCATCGCGGCGTCGAAGGCCGGCGCGGCGCCGGCCGTCGCCCCCCCGGTCTCGTCCAGCCCGTCGGCGGCGGACAGGCCATTCCAGGTCGCGAGGTCGGTCGCCGCCGTGTCGCCCCAGACGAAGCCGGCCGATCCGGCGCCCAGCGTGACCTGGTTCCCGCCGACCGAATTGCCCCCGGCCTCGGCGCCTTCGGTGACGACGATCGCGTGGGTGCCCTGGGTCGTGGTGACGATGGCATTGCCGGTGATCAGGTTGCCGGCGCTCAGGCCCGGCGCCCAACCGGCATTGGCGACGTAGATCTCGGCCTGGGCCTCGATGCCGTCACGGGTGTCCGAGGGGTCGGCGCCGTTGCCTTCGAGGGTGTTGTTCGCGACCACATTGCCGTCGGAGCTGTAGAGCGTGATGCCGGGCCCGTCATTGCCGATGATCCGGTTGCCCGTGACCGTGTTCTGCCCGGAGAAATGGTCGAGCTGGATGCCGTGGCCGTCGAAGGAATCCGGCTCGTTCTGATAGGCGACGAGGTTGTTCGAGATGACGTTCAGCCGGCCCATCCCGTCGCCCTCAGCCATGCCGAAGACATGGATCGCCGAGGTGCCGGGCAGGCCGGCCACGCCGTTGTTCACCACCGTGTTGCCGTCGACGACGACGTGGCTGCCATGCAGCGTGATGCCGCTCTCGCCGTTGCGGTAGATGGCGTTGCCGGTGATGAGGGCGGGGTTCGCCGTACTCGCCTCGGTGCCGTTCACCCAGATGCCGGCGGTGTCGTTGTCGTGGATGCGGTTGTCGGCGAGCACCACCGTCTCGATCGAGACGCCGTCGAGGTAGATCCCGGCCAGCCCGTTATGCACCGTGTTGTCCTGCACCGTGACGTTGGCCGCGCCGCCGGTGACATAGACCCCGAAGCCCTGGCCGCCGGCGATGTCGAGGCCGGCGACCACGACATGGCTGGCGCCGTCGATCACCACCGTCCCGGCGACATGGGCGGTGCCCTCGCCATAGGCCCCGATGACGATGGGCGCATCGGCCGTGCCATGACCGCTGATGACAAATCCTGGCGCGGTGGTGCCGGCTCGCTGGAGGTAGAGCGTCCCGGCCTCGAAGGTCACGTCCGACCAGGAATCAAAGGGGGAGGCTTCGCTGCCGTCGCCGCCATCGGCCGCGGTGGGGTCGATGTGGATGACGCGCGGGGTGGCCGCTGCCGCTGTGGCTGTGGCTGCGTCCAACAGCACCAGCACGTCCTCGGGCGCGGCGAAGCGGGGCTCCTCCGTAGCCGGCAGAAGGTCGATCTGGGTTGTGGCGGAAGGATCGGTGACCATGGGGAAGCGGCGCGGCATCTCGGATCAGGATGCCTCTGCGTTATGCAATCTACAGTGGCAATGGAAGAGAATTTAAACGCCCTTAACGTGCATTTCCTGCATGATGCACACCCGTCCTTCGGCCGCACCGGCTGCGGAGCTGGTCACGCAGGCGCCGGCCCTTCGCCTCGGGATACAAAAAGGGCGGCGCCGGGATGCGGCGCCGCCCTGGAACGGGCGCCGTCCTGGCGCCCGAACCGGTCCGGGATCACGGATGGGCGCTGTCGCCCGCATAGATGTCGCGATCCTTCGTCTCCGGCACGAAGAACAGGCCGATCACCACCGTCATCAGTGCGATCGTCACCGGGTACCAGAGACCGAAATACACGTCGCCCGTCTGCGCGATCATGGCGAAGGAGGTCGCCGGCAGCAGGCCGCCGAACCAGCCATTGCCGATGTGATAGGGCAGCGACATGGAAGTGTAGCGGATGCGCGTCGGGAACAGTTCCACCAGCGCCGCCGCGATCGGCCCGTAGACCATGGTCACGTAGATGACGAGCAGGGTGAGGATGCCGATCAACACCAGCTGCTGCTCGCCGAAGATGTCGAAGGGGTTCGACATCTTCACCACCGACGGATTGGACGCCGCCGGGTAGCCCGCCGCGGTCAGCGCCGCCGAGATCTGTTGATTGAAGGCCGCAGCCGCCGGACCGCGCTGCGCCGGCTCCATGTCGCGCAGATGTGGCGCCTCGATCAGGGCGGAGCCGATCCGCACGGCCGCACCGGTGCGACCGGCTTCGCTCTCCACCGAGTAGTTCACAGATGCGCGGGCGAGCGCGGCCTTGGCGACGTCGCAGGCCGAGGTGAACTGCGCCGTGCCGGTCGGGTTGAACTGGAAGGAGCAGTTGTTGCGGTCCACCACCACCTGCACCGAGATGGTCGCATGCGCCCGCGCCAGGTCCGGGTTGGCTTCCGCGCTGAGCAGCTTGAACAGCGGGAAATAGGTCAGCGCGGCGATCAGGCAGCCGCCCAGGATGATCGGCTTGCGGCCGATCTTGTCCGACAGCCAGCCGAAGAAGACGAAGCCGCCGGAACCCAGGATCAGGGACCAGGCGATCAGCATGTTGGTGGTGAAGCTGTCCACCTTCAGCACGGTGCCGAGGAAGAACAGCGCGTAGAACTGGCCCGTGTACCAGACCACCGCCTGCCCGGCGACGAGGCCGAGCAGCGCGAACAGCGCGATCTTGGCGTTCTTCCACTGGAAGAAGGCCTCGGAGATCGGTGCCTTCGAGTGGGTCCCTTCCGCCTTCATCTTCTGGAACGCCGGGCTTTCTTCCATCTGCAGCCGGATCCAGACCGAGATGCCGAGCAGCGCGATGGAGAGCAGGAAGGGCACGCGCCAACCCCAGGCCCGGAAATTGTCCGGCCCCAAGGCAAGCTGCGTGAACAGGATGATCAGCAGCGACAGGAACAGGCCCGCCGTCGCCGTGACCTGGATGAAGGAGGTGTAGAAGCCACGCCGTCCCTGCGGGGCGTGTTCCGCCACGTAGGTCGCCGCGCCACCGTATTCGCCGCCCAGGGCGAGGCCCTGCAGCAGGCGCAGGATGATCAGGATGATGGGCGCCGCGAGGCCGATCGAATCCGAGGTGGGCAGGATGCCGACGATGAAGGTCGAGGAGCCCATGATCAGGATGGTGACAAGGAAGGTGTACTTCCGCCCCACCATGTCGCCGAGCCGGCCAAAGACCAGCGCGCCGAAGGGCCGCACCAGGAAGCCCGCGGCGAAGGCCAGCAGGGCGAAGATGTTCCGCGTGGTTTCCGGGAACTGCGAGAAGAAGTTGGCCCCGATGACGGCGGCGAGCGAACCGTACAGGTAAAAGTCATACCATTCGAAGACGGTACCGAGGGAGGAGGCCAGGATGACCTTCCGCTCCTCCCTGGTCATCGGGCGGACCTTTGCCTCGGCCCCGAGCGTGACGGAACTCATTGAACCTCCCCCTGCCGGCCTTGCCGGCCTTGTCTGGTTTCACCGCGCCTTAGGAAGGTGCGTGCGCAGCCAGAATGCTGATTGCGTTCCGAATTTACAATCGGAACGCAACCGGGGAGGCGTTGATCTAGTGCAAGTCTTAGTGCGGCGCGGTATGGGCAGGCGTCCCGGCAACGGCGACGGGGCGGCGGCGCACTACTTCGTCACGAAGGCCTTCTCGACCACATAGGTCGCCGGGGCGTTGTTCGACCCCTCCTCGAAGCCGCGGGCCTCGAGCATCGCCTTCACGTCCCGGTTCATAGCCTCGGACCCGCAGAGCATCACGCGGTCATGCGCCGGGTCGAGCGGCGGCAGGCCGAGATCGCCGAAGATCCTACCCGATTCGATCAACGTCGTGATGCGCCCCTGATTTCGGAAGGGCTCCCGCGTCACCGACGGGTAGTAGAGCAGCTTGCCCGCGACCATCTCGCCCAGGAATTCGTGGGCCGGGAGGTCGGTCTCGAAGAGACGGCGATGGGCGAGCTCGTCCACCTGGCGGACCGTGTGCGCGACGACGACGGTATCGTAGCGTTCATAGACATCGGGTTCGCGCGCGAGGGACAGGAAGGGCGCGAGGCCGGTGCCGGTCGCCAGCAGCCACAGGGTCCGACCGGGCAGCAGGTTGTCGGTCACTAGCGTGCCGGTCGGCTTCTTCCCGATCAGCACCGTATCGCCCACCGCGACATGCTGCAGTCGCGAGGTGAGCGGTCCGTCCTGCACCTTGATGGAGAGGAATTCGAGCTCCTCCTCCCAGGTCGGGCTCGCCACCGAATAGGCGCGCACCAGCGGCTTGCCGTTCACCATCAGCCCGATCATGGCGAATTCGCCGGCGCGGAAACGGAAGGCCGGGTCGCGCGTGCAGCGGAAGGAGAAGAGCCGGTCGGTCCAATGATGGACCCAGGTGACCTTCTCCCCGAAATAGGCGGGCGGGATGACGGGCGTGGCGGCGGGGGCGGCAGCGTCGTTCATGGCGGATGTCTTGTGCTGCGGCACCGCATCGGGCGCAACAGGAATGCGCCGCGCGCGCTTGCGCCGCCCGTGACCCCGCGCTGTGCTGCGGGCATGACCGACCTTCCCGCTGGCCTGCCCTTCGACCCCGAAACCGACCCTCCGGTCGGCCCGCGTGTGGACACCACGCCGCGCCCCCTGCCCGCCCGGATCCCGCATCGCGGCGCCTCGGTCGATCTGGAGCCCCTGCATGTCCGCCACGCCACCGAGCTGTGGCAGGCCGCCCAGGCACCCGGGGCGGAGGCGTCCTGGACCTATCTCGGCTACGGCCCCTTTGCCTCCGAGGCGGCAATGCGGACGCATGTCGGGAGTTTCGCGGCGACCCACGACCCGATGGCCTGGGCGATCCGGCCGCACCGCACCGGCACGGCCGATGGCTGGCTGACCCTGATGGAGATCTTCCCCGCCCACGCGCATATCGAGATCGGCCATATCTGGTTCTCGCCCCGGATGCAGCGGACCCGCGCGGCGACCGAGGCAATGTTCATCCTGATGCGCCATGCCATGGATGATCTCGGCTACCGGCGGCTCACCTGGAAATGCAATGCGCTGAACATGCCCTCCCGCCGCGCGGCGGAACGGCTGGGCTTCACTTACGAAGGCACTTTGCGGGCAGTACTGACGGTGAAGGGGCGGCGGCGCGACACGGCCTGGTTCTCGATCCTCGCGGAGGAATGGCCGGCCCGGCGCGACGCCCTGCTGGGCTGGCTGGATGCGGCCAACTGGGACGCGCAGGGGCGGCCGAAGCAGAGCCTGTCGGCGTTCCGGCAGTAGGGCTTCCTGCGCTCACGCCGGTCCGGCGCCGGCCCACGTGCCGGCGCGGGCGTTCATCCGCCCGTCGCCGCCTTGCCGGATACGGGTATTGGCGCCCGCGGTGGGGCCGGGCGAGCAGACCCGGCCCAGCGCCCTTCCGTTCACGATGTCCTGAGTGACCCGCAAGCCCGTCATGGTCTGACCACGGGGCTCCTGTCCGGCAACGGCCGGAAGCGGAAGGGCCAGGAGGCCGGCCATGACCAGCGGCAGGCGCCCTGGCGACGCGGCGGTCACGGTTATCGGCTTCAGCCCCTGCTCAGGATGAAGGGCACCGCGCGGCTTCCTGCGCTGGCGCATGGCACGGCCTGGACGGCGAACGGAAAGCGCGCATCCGCCACCTCCAGCTGCGGGATGGTGAGGCACATCCCGGTGGAGGATTGCACCGGCGTCGCCTCCGTGGCCGTGGCGCGGGTCGTCCAGCGCGGCGATGCGGCCTGGCAGGCTTCGAGGACGAGCTGCGCCAGCCCCGGCATGCCCGGCCCCTCCAGGCCCAGGCACAAATCGGTCCGTCGCGACACGCCGAGGCTGCCATCCTGCCGCCGGACGAAGATCAGGTCCGAGGGCACGCGGCAATTGTGCAGGACGAGCTTCGCCCCGACCTCGAGCGCCCCCTCGACGCCGAGGCAGGCTTGCAACGCCGTCTCGGGGAACAGAGCCTGCCCGTTGGGTTGTGCCGCGACGGCCGCTCGCTCCGCCGCCTGCGACAGGGCACGCGCGCAGATCCTCGTCCCGGTTCCGACCCAGCAGGCGCCGCTGCGTGTCACTGGTCCGAGGCGCGTATGGGCATGCGTGGAAGCCGGGTTCTCGTTCCAGCTCGCCTCGGCGACACCGGGCGAGGTGACATTGACGTAGGCGAAATAGTCGCCTCCGCTGATCTGGAAACTCCCATCGGACTCCGGTGTGAACTGGCAGACGCCCTTGATGTAGGTCCGCCCGCCGACTGTCAGCTCGCAATCGGCCGGGCGGCTGTCAGCCATCGCTGGCGTTGCGGCGCAGGCCGCCACGATGGCCACGAGGATGGCACGGCAGTCCAGCTCACCCTCCCGTAATTACGCTCCCGGCTTATATCGCCCCGCGAGAATCTTGCAAGAACAGCAGCACTTCTTGGTTTTCTGGCGCCAGGGAGGCCTGTCCTCGGCGCCAGCCCGCACCCCCCCGGCCACCCCAATCCAGGATACTGCTGTCGGGTGGCCAAGCGGGGGTGTGGGCTGGTGCCGATCCAGCGTGCACGAGACATGCTCTAGCGACGGAATTCCGCCTGCTCCACCAGCAGCACCAGTTCCCGCCCCGTCCCCGGCTCCTTCACCCCGCCCGCGAAACTCAGCGACAGCGCATTCGCCCCGGCCCGCAGCATCAGGTCGAGCACGATCTCCCCCGCCTGCCGTAGACCGGCCCCTTCGATCGCCACATCGGTCGGCCGGCCGCCATCGACCGTCACGCGCATGGTCTGCTTCGGCACCAGGCAGCGATATCGCAATGTCAGCTGCACCGGCCCGGCCGCATTGGTCTCCACCACCAGGCTGGCCTGGCGAGCCACCAGCCAGCGCACCCCGGCCGGCACGCCGATGTCGGGGAAGGGTCCCTCGGTCGGGCCGATGCCCTTGGAGAGGTCCCAGCGCAGCCGGGGCCCGGCCGCCGGCGGTGGCGGTGACGGAGGCGCGGGCGACGGATCGGCCGGCAGCGCCGATCCCCGATCGGCCGCCGTCGCCGGGCGGGTGGTGCCGGCCAGGGCATGGGCCTCGGCCGCGATCAGCGTGACCGCCGGGCCTGGCTCGGCCACGAGTTCGAAAGTGGCCTGCTCGCCCCCACCCCGCAGCACCGCCGGAGGCAACAGCGCAGTGCCGAGCCAGGCGGCCTCTTCTTCGGGCGTCACGCGCAGCCGCGCCACCGCACCGCCCAGATGCAGCGCGACCACGGGCGGCGCCTCCCCACCCATGCAACGCAGGCGGAAGGCGAGCACGACAGGCCGGTTCGGTATCGCCGCCAATTCCCCGACGACGCCCGGCGCCAGCGGCCAGCCACCCTCGGGCGCCGGCGACGTGGTGATGCGCAGCGCGGGCAGCAGCATCGGGTCCTTGGTCCCGATCCCGCCATCGGCCACCGGCCCCAGCGTCATCCCGGCCACCAGCACACCCAGGTCGCGGGCATCGTTCTGCGGGCGATAGGTGTAAGGCAGGCGCAGCTTCAGCTCGATGCGCGGCCGCGCCCGTCCGGGCCCGGGCCCGCGCAGGGTCAGCCGCGCGCCGCGGCCATCCCGCCGCCAGCTCTGCGTCACCTCCATGTCCCCTGCCTGCGCCGCGATGCGGTCGAGCTGATCCGCGCCGAAAAAGGATGCGATGGCGATGTCGAGCTCCCACCCCTCCTCGAAGGGCCAGTCGAAGGCGATGACCGGTTCCTGCACGGCCCAGCGCATGGCCCGGCCCTCCACCGTCTCCGGCCGGTGCCAACCGCCTTCGAGCTTCGCGAGGTCAATGGCGAGGCTGCGCGGCCGCGCGACCAGGCTCGCCGCCGCCTTGTGCCGCACCCAGAGGGCGGCGACCTGGTCGATCAGCGCCGCCGCGCCATTGGCCGCGCGGTAGCGCACCGAGGCCCCCGCCGATCGCGCGGCCAGTTCCCCGATCCGCGGCAGCGCCGCCGCAAAGCCATCCGCGATGGCGGCCGCGCTGTGGTCGGCATAGGCGACATGGCCCGCGCCCCAATGCCGCGCCTCGTTCTCCAGCCATGTGCCGGCCGGCACCACCACCGGCGTGCCGAGGCTGATCGCCTCCCACAGCACGCCCGAGGATTTCCGCCGGTAGAGCACCGGGTCATAGGGAAACAGCGCGATGCCCACGCCGCGCGCGAGCGCGAGATAGGTCTCCGGCGCCAGCCTGCCGCCCGCGAGTTCCAGCGACGGCACCGAGGGTGCCAGCGAGGCCAGTGCCTCCGCCGCCGCCTTGGCCTGGCCCCAGGCGGACCCCGCATTCACATGCGCCACCCAGCGCCACTGCGGATGCGCGGCCGCAAGGCGCGGCACCAGATCCGGCAGCAGCGCAATGCCCTTGTCCGCGCGCGCATCGCCGGCGAACAGCAGTGCGCGGTGCGGGGCGGTGGCCGGCGAACCCGGCTCCGGCCGGATCGGCAGCGGATGCGGCGGGATCGGCCGGCCGAACAGGGCACTGAACTCGGTCGCGTGCTGGCCGCCGCTGGCAAACAGGTGGACCGGCGGCCCCTCCTCCTGCGCTGCGCGTTCCGCCAGGCGGTAGAACAGCGCTCGCAGCGGGTCCTCGACCACCTCCCGTCCCAGCGCATCCACCGCGACGCCCGAGGGAAACATCAGGTGCAGCAGGAACAGCGGCGCCTCGACCGGGTCGAAGCCCTTCATCCAGCCGATATAGCCGGCAAGGTGGTTCTCGGTGGCGGTCGGCACCAGCACCGCATTGCCCGGCCCGAATTCCGACCGCGGCAGCAGCGCGAGTTCCGCCTGCAGCAGGTCGTTGAAGTGGCGCCAATCGTCCATGGCGCCGGTGACCGGGTCGTCATGCAGCTTCGCGTAGGTGCTGGCGGTGAAGTGCGGCAGGATGCGCACCCCCTCGAAGGCCGGCGCGGCGAAGCGGCGATGGGCGATGATGGTCACGGCCTCGCCACGCGCCCGCGCCTCCCGCGCGATCGCCATGTCATAGGCCAGGTGGTGCCCGGCTTCGCCTTCGAGGTTCGGATCGAGGATGACGAGGGCCATGGGACCTATTCGGTGAGGGCGGCGACGAAGGCGCCAAGGGCAGGGCTGCGCGCCAGTGGATGACGCGCGCAATGGACCAGCAGCGCGGCGACGGCCTGGTGGGTCTCCGGCGCATCCCGGGCCGCGAGCAGCATCTCCGCCGCCACGCCCAACGCCGTGTCGAGCGCCTGCGCGGCCAGCGCGGCATCGATGCGCGCCTGCCCGGCAGCTAGGGCATAGGCCGGCCGACGCAGCGGCGCCCGGATGGCGCGCGGCGCGAGCAGCGCGAGCGCAGGCGATGCCGCGAAGCGCGGCTGGAACACGGCACGCGCACGATGCGGCGCCGCGGGTGCGGCGATGGTGATCGACACGCCGGGCACGGTCTCGACAGCCAGGAAGGCAGCGCCCGGCAGGGCGACGAAAGCCCGCCGGTCCGGCAGCAGATGCGCGGCGGTGGCGTCGGCCCAGCCCTCGGCGGTGATGGCGACGGCACCCGCGCCGGGGGCAAGGATCGTCGCGACGACACCCTGCGGAGCCGCACGCCAGGGGAGGTCGAGAATACGGGTCACGCGTGATGCCGAAGGGGCATTGCCCCATGGACGCGGAGAGGCGGTGGGGACCCATCGGAGGCCCGCAGGCCTTGCGGACCGGTCCTGTTCTTTCGCTGGGGAACCGAGAGGGGCTTTGCCCCTCTCGGACTCACCCCACCAAAGGCCGAAAGGCCTTTGCAAACCTCAACTTGGCGCGGCGCACCACCGGCAGAACAACGCCGGAACCCGCCCTTGCGCCCGCAAGGCGCTCGGTGAGGGCAGCAAGGCCGTCGCGCCCGGCACCCGAAGACTGCAGTCCGGGATGCCCGGCTTTCAGGGGCCCGATTGATCTGGCCCTGCGGGGTGAATGCGAACCCGGCCAGGATGGTTTGGACGGACAAAGCTGCTCCAACCGCGACGGCGCCAATGGCCGGTTTACCAGGAAGACCCTGGAAAGCCTCGCCCCCGCGCCAGGCGCGGTCACGGCGCTCAAGGCTTTGACCGAGGGAATCGGGCCGCCGGCGCACATCGCTCCGCACGCCCCGCGACGCGCTGACGCAACGGTCCCGCCCACCGCCAGGTATCGGTTTCCAAAGGCCCTGCGGCCTTTGGTGGGGAGGGGCAAAGCCCCTCCCCGGCCTGTCATGCCCGACCCTCACGACCCCAACCCCGCATACACCGCCGCGTGCAGCGCCCCGACCCGCCGCCAGTCCAGTGCTTCCGCCCGCGCCCGCGCCGCCCGCCCCAATGCCGCCGCCACGGTGGGATCGGCCGCGAGGCCCAGCACCGCATCCGCCAAGCCCCGCGCATCCCCGCGCGGCACCAGCCGTGCTGTGTCCCCCGTCATTTCCGCAACGCCGCCGACATCAGTGCTGACCACGGGCCGACCGCAGGCCAGGGCTTCCAGGATCGCGTTGTTGGCCGTGGCGTCGTGAAGCGGCAGCAGCAGGGCATCCGTGTCGCGGAAGGCCTGGCGCAGGGCTTCGTCGGTCAACCCGGCCTCGACGATTACGCCGGGCGGCGTGTCGGGCGGCGGGTTGGGCGTGATCAGGCGCAGCCGTGCATCGAGGCCCGCCTGGCGCAGCAGGGTCAGGGCGGCAAATGCGCTGGCGTGGTCGCGCAGCCAATGACCGACCGAGAGAAGCCGGAAACCGTCACCCGGCGCGCGCGGCCCGGGCGTGAAGAAATCGGTGTCGATGCCGTGCGGGACGACGTGGATGCGTGCGGGATCGACATGGTCGGCGAAGGCGGGCCGCTGGGCTTCGCAGAGCAGGATCACGGCATCCAGCGCGCCGAGCAGCGATGCGTTCAGCATGCGGCCCAGCACGGCGGCGGGCTGGTGGAAAGTCGCCGCCATGGCCGGGCGCTTCCCGCCGGCGAAGAGCCAGCCCGGCAGCCGCGGCAGCAGCCATAGGGAAAGCTCGCCATCCACGGCGTGGATGATGTCCGCGGGTGTCGCGGCACAGGCCGCGAGCAGTTCGGCCTCGGCGAGCCAGGCGTTGCCCTGCTGGCCGAAGGCCTGGGCACCGAGCAGCCGGCCCCAGGCGCGGTAATCCTCGGCGCGCTCGCCGGCCAGTGCGGCGCCGAGCGGCGTCGCGCGGATCTCGGCGTCGATGCCGGCGGGCAGATGGCGCAGGAACTGATAGGGGCCGGAACGCGCCCCGTGATGGATGTGGCGCGTATGCAGGGCGAGCAGCCGCCGTGTCCCGGGCGCCGCCGGTTCGGGCGGCGGCACGGTGAGGCCGGCCACCGCCTCGCCCCCTTCCCGGCGCAGCAGCAGGTTCGCCGGGAAGCGCAGGAAGGCCGCGCCGGGCCGGGCCGAGACCGGCACCGGCGCCCGCCCGAAGGCGTGCAGTGCGCGGGCATGCGTCGCGACATCGGGCGCGGTCAGGTGCTGCGGCGGGGCGATGTCCTCATACAGCGCGGCGAGCTGCGCGCCGATCACCGGCAGCGCGTTCTCGGCCTCGACCTGCGCGCGGGCGCTCGCGCGCAGCCCGACATCGCCGTGATGCTGCGCGACGAAGCGCAACAGCGTCGCGGCCAGCGCCTCGGCCTCGGCGGCGGGGGCGACGAGGCCGCTCGTCCCCTCGCGCACCATTTCCGGCAGGCCGCCGACCGGCGTGACGAGACAGGGCGTGCCGCAGGCCAGCGCCTCCAGCGTGATGTTGGGGTAATTGTCCTCGAGCGAGGGAATGCAGGCGAGGTCGGCCGCGCCCAGGATGTCGGCGAGCACCGCATCGTCGCTCACCTCCCCGAAGGCGAGGGTCGTCAGCCCCTCCCAGCCCGGCAGCGGAGAACGGCCGAAACCCGCCAGGGCCAGGCGCGCGCCGGGCGCCAGCGCGGCGGCGAGGCGGCCATCCTCATGCAGCCGGCGCAGCGCCTCGATGAGGATGGCGCCACCCTTGCGCCGCTCGCGATTGTCGAAGGCGCCAAGGACCAGCAGCAGGTCGTCCGGGCCGATGCCGAAGGCGGCGCGCAGCGCCGCGCGGTCGGCGCGCGGGGCGAAGGCCTCGGTCTCGATCGGATTGGGAATGACGGCGATGCGGCAGCCGCCGAGGATCGCGCTCTCCGCCGCCCGCGCGGCCATCCAGCGCGAGGGCGCGACCACCACCGGCCCCGGCGCGGACCAGGCCGCGCGCTTCTCGGTGAAGGCGTTTGGCACCAGCGACCAGGCATCATGAAGCTGCGGGCAGGTCAGGCAGGCGCTGCGATACTGCTCGCAGCCCGCCGGATAATGGCACCCGCCCGTCATCGGCCAGAGGTCGTGCAGCGTCCAGACCACCGCGCGGCCGCTGGCGAGCCAGCGCCGCAGCAGCGCCGGCGGCATCGACCACGATGTCCAGTGCAAATGCAGGATGTCCGCAGCGGCAATCAGCGCCTGACGATCGAGCGCGAGGCCCGGATGCGCCATGGACAGCAGCGTGTTCGTCGCATCGCTGCGCGCGGTCTGAAGCACGCCCCACTGCACGCGGTCCCGCAGCACGGCGGCGAGGGCCGCCTCGGCCGGATCCTCCGCGGCGGTCGGCTGCAGCACCACGTCGTCGGGGGCCGAGGCTTCGCCCTCGGCGAAGGTGAAGGCCGACAACAGCCCGGCCGAACGCGCCGCAAGATGCGCCCGGCGTCCTGCGCGCCCCGCGCCGCCGGCAGCACCCGTGCTGAGATGGACGACGGTCCTTGCCAAGCCAGAGGCCCCGCTTTCCCCGAATCCGCGGCCCCGGTCGCACCGCACCGCATCCGCGCATATCGCGGGTGCAGCACCACGGGCCCTAACCTCCCGGGCCGACCGGCGTCAAGCGGCGGCCGGTGCTTCCGCTGCCGCCGGTGCCATGCGATCCTGTGACGCTTTGTTCACCAGCGGGGCCGTGCCGGACGTCGCGCGGGCCGTCACCTCGGGAGACACCGTGTTGAAACTGCCGGAGACCCTCGCCGCGCGCACCATCGTCACCATCGCGACCCAACGCAGCGGGACCAAGGCCTTCGCGCAGTCGCTGAACAGCGGGGAACTGGTGCGTTCCGCCTACGAGATCTTCCTGCCCAACAATCCGGCCGGCAGCATCACCCGCGCCTTCGTCGCGCATCTCGGCAAGAATCCCGACTTCGCCTTCTCGCCCGAGGAGCTGAACGCCTTCCTCGATGAATTCTTCACGACGCTGCACGGGTCGACCGACCGCGACTGGCTGCACTTCGACGTGATGTACGACAATCTCGGCGTGCTCTCGACGCTATGGACCTACCCGATCGGGCTGCCGTGGCGGAACTTCCTGATGGGGTATTTCCGCTCCCGCGGCTTCCTCGTGCTGCATTTGGTGCGCGAGGACATCCTGGAATGCTTCGCAAGCAACATCATCGCGCAGACGCGCAACCTCTATCACACCGACAAGGACATCGGCGGACAGGAGGAAGCGCCGATCACGCTCGATCCCGAACGCGCGCTGCACTACGTGATGCCGGTGATGCGCACGCGCGAGCTGGTGCGCGAGGCCTTCCGCCCCAGCAAGCGCTGCATCGAGCTGACCTATCCGCACTTCATCGACGGCGACCGCATCGCCGAGGCCGCGGTGCAGAAGATCGCCGCCGCGATGGGCCTCAGCGCCGAAGATGCGGCGCGCCTTTTCGGCCCCATCCGCATGCGGCCCACCGCACCCGACAAGCGCAGGCTGATCAGCAATTACGACGAGGTCGCCGCCCATCTTGCGCCGTCGCTGGCGAAGCTCGCGGAACCACGCGGGCCGCGCTGGTAGGCGCCGCCATGGACAGCCTGCTCGCGGCGACGCTGGCGGCCGTCAATCCGGCCGGCTGGCCGGTGCGCCGGATCGACCGGCCGGGCCCGCCGCCGGCGGCCGACGGCCCAGCGATCCTGATCATCCCCGACTCGAACGACCCGGCCTTCGATCGCACCCGGCGCGGCCTCGTCGAGATCGGCGTGATCGGCGGCCCGCATCCGGTCTGGATCGGCGCGACCGAGCCCCCGCCCCTGCCGGCCGGCGACAACGGCGCGCTCGTCATCTCCTTCTACACGCGCGCCACCCGCTACGAGGCCTTCGCGGAAAGGCTGCGCGAGAGCCTCGACCGCCAGGGCGTGGGCTACGAACTCATCGGCCTCGACGTGCCTGGCACCTGGGAGATGGTCTGCGCCTTCAAGGCCGAATTCATCCGCGAGCAATGGGGCCGAACCGACCGGCCCGTCATCTGGCTCGACGCCGATGCGACGCTGGTGGCGCCCCTCGGGCTGCTTGCGGCGCCGGGGGTCGATTTCGCCATCGCCAAGCATGGCGGCTGGAAATTCTCGGCCGGCTCCATCTTGTTCGGCCGCAGCGCCGCGGCCGAGGCATTGCTGGACCGCTGGGTGCTGCGCTGCCGGGCCGACCCCCTGATGTGGGACCAGAACCACCTGGACGCGGCCTGGGCGGATGTCTCGGCCGCCATGCCGCTGGTCACGCGCTGGCTGCCGCCGAGCTACTTCGCCATCTGGGACAGTTACGACGCCGCCCGGTTCGGGCCGCCCGTGGTGATGCAGCACCAGGCCTCCCGCGGCGAGGCCGGCGCGGGACGCAAGAAGGAAGCGCCGCCCCCACAGCCGGAAGAGTTGCGCAATGACCGGCGCAACAGCCGCTGGCGGCGCGGCGACGAAAGCCGGTTCAACGGCGTGCCGGAACGCGCGCCGGTTTCACCATCCCTGGGCCGGCAGATTCTCCGGCTGGCCGAGGGCGGGCTGCCGCTGGTCGACATCGGGTGTGGCGCCGGTGACTTGGCCCGCAGCTTTCCCCCTGGCAGCTATATCGGCGCCGACACGCGGCCCGAGGCGCTCCTCGCCGCCCGCAGCGCCATGCCCGATCGGACCTGGCGTGTGCTGATGGAGGAATACCCCTTCCCGGCCGGAGGCTCCGTGCTGCTGCTGGATCTGCTCGGCCAGGTCGGCGCCGCGGCACAGGCGGAAATCCTGGCGCGCGCCGCAGCCGCCGCACCACGGCTGATCCTGTGCGACCGGCCAGGGCTCGCCGAGGTCTGCACCGCCGCCGGATGGCGGGTGGTGTCACAGGAGGCGGCGGAAGACGGACGCGACGCGGTGGTGCTGAACCGGTGAGGTCCGGAGAGGGGCGCCGCCCCTCTCCGGACCTCACCCCGCCAAAGGCCGAAAGGCCTTTGGAAACCTCGATTTGCCGCTCGGCGCCACTGTCGGAATCAGGGCGAAGCACGCTCCTGCGCACCAGGCCGGCCGAAAGGGGAACGGAATCCCCGCGCCTCACCATGCCAAGCGACGGTTTCCGAAGGTCGTGGGCGATGGGTTCCCGAGGACTTGCGTGGCGACATCCTCAGCATGCCATGACGGGGTGGATTGGAGAGGCAACGCCTTTCCCGTCCCGCCCGCCACCACGATCAGCGGGGCGACGCCGCTTACGGCGCTGCCTCGCCCTCGTCTGCCTCCGTGTCCTCGGTCGGCCCGGCCTGCAACCGCCGCACCACCGTATCGTGGCGGCGCAACCGCAGCGCCACCTCGTCCAGGATCGGCCCGGCGACGCCGTCCAGTTCGGCGATGCGCGCGACGCGGCGGAACAGGTTGTCGATCATGTCGCCGCCCGGCTTGAACACGGTCATGCCATCGAACAGTTCGACGCCCCGCGGTCCGCGTGGCCGCTCGCCGACCGACGCCCGGCGGCGCTCGGTCTCCGCCAGTTTGGCGAGGTTCGCCAGCACCGTGCCGTTCAGCGCGACGGCTCGCTGCGTCGGCGTCTCCCCGAAATCGACCAGCGTGTCACAGGCCGACACCAGCCAGCGCAGCGACAGCTCCCGACGGAGGAAATCGCACTCCTCCCGCCACAGGCGCAGATAGAGCGGCAGGAAATGCGCGACCGCCACCTTGCGCCGCAACGCCACGACGAAGCCTGCGTGCAGCGGCAGCAGCTCGCTGCGGCCGACGAACTCGCTGCGCAACTCGTTCATATGGTCGAAGAAGTCGGCGCGGCGCCCGCCGAAGACGGCGCGGCGGCGCTCCCCACGCGTGAAGGCGTTCTCGACCGCCGCGACGGGCATGTCCCGTAGGGCGGCGAAATCGATGTCGCTCGCGGCGAAGGCGCGAGGGTCGCGCCGGGACGATGTGCTGACCCCGTCGCGCGGCCTGGCGGGGTCCGGCGCCTCAGCCAAGGGATCCGACGTCGCGCAGCGCCTCGGCAAGGCCCGAACCGCCTTCCACGGCCCAGTTCGGCCGGCGGATCGCTGCCAGCGTCTCCCGCACCAGAGCGCCGTTCTGGAAGGCAGAGACGACATCCCAGCCACCCTGCTTGACCAGACGGCTCGACATCTCGAACGCGCCGGTCACCCCGGCATGCCGCGCGACGTTGCGCAGCATCAGTGGATCGAGCAGGTCGATATAGTTCAGCGGCAGGAAGGGCTTGCCCGCGGCATCGAGGCTGGTCGTCACCTCGTCGTAGAAGGTGCGGAAGGCGTCGCGCGCACCATGGAAGCGCTTCGGCTCGAACCACAGTGGCTCGGCCTCGACCGCTGCCCGGCCTTCGGTCTGCGCCCAGACCCCGGTCTGCGTGGCGCGGAGCTGGGAGGCGTGCACGGCGAGGAAATTCGGCCGGAACAGCACGATGCAGCGCCAGGCCGGATCGGCGATGATGCGCTCGCGCACCGCCGGTGCATGGTTCGGCAGCAGCTTCACGCCAAGGATCGGCGTCGTACACTCCCGCGTCAGGCGATCGAGGAAGCCCTGCGGATCGGCGTCTCGCTCGGCTTTCAGCGCGTCGCGCCGGCCGCTCGCCAGATGCACGGCGGCGGGGTTGAAGGGTTCCGGATGGAAGGTGACGCCAGGGATCGAATCCAGGCTGCTCACCAGGAAATTCGTACCCGTCCTCTGG
The DNA here is from genome assembly GCF_019430885.1 of Roseomonas alba. Classification (GTDB taxonomy): domain Bacteria; phylum Pseudomonadota; class Alphaproteobacteria; order Acetobacterales; family Acetobacteraceae; genus Neoroseomonas; species Neoroseomonas alba. The sequence goes on from NZ_JAHYBZ010000004.1 coordinate 95,089, forward strand.
TAGCCGAAGATGGCGATGCGGTGCTGGGGAAGCGGCACGGACGCGGACCCTTCAGCCGATGGCGGCGCGTTCGCGGCACGGCACCGCGACACGCCCGGGATCAACGCGCCGCCGCACTCGCTTCGGACCGCGTCGCGCCGACACGCTGGGCAAGCGCGGCGGCCATGAACTCATCCAGGTCCCCATCCAGCACCGCGTCGGGGTTGCCCTTCTCCACGCTGGTGCGCAGGTCCTTCACCATCTGGTACGGCTGCAGGACGTAGGACCGGATCTGGTGGCCCCAGCCGATGTCGGTCTTGCCGGCCTCGACCGCGTCGCTCACCGCCTCGCGCTTGCGCAGCTCCAGCTCATAGAGCCGGGCCTTCAGCATCTCCATCGCGATGGCGCGGTTGCGGTGCTGGCTGCGGTCCTGGGTGGACGCCGCGATGATGCCGGTCGGGATATGCGTGAAGCGCACGCCCGATTCCGTCTTGTTGACGTGCTGCCCGCCGGCGCCCGAGGCGCGGAAGGTGTCGGTCTTCAGGTCGGCCGGGTTGATCTCGATCTCGATCTTGTCGTCGATCACCGGATAGACATAGACGCTGGCGAAGGAGGTCTGCCGCCGCGCCGCCGCGTCGAAGGGGCTGATGCGCACCAGCCGGTGCACGCCGCTCTCGGTCTTGAGCCAGCCATAGGCGTTGGGCCCACTCACCTGCACGGTCGCCGACTTGATGCCGGCCTGCTCGCCTTCGGACTGCTCCGTCAGCGTCACCTTGTAGCCGCGCCGCTCGGCCCAGCGCATGTACATGCGCAGCAGCATCTGGGCCCAGTCCTGGGCCTCGGTACCGCCAGCACCCGCATTGACTTCCAGATAGGCGTCGTTGGCATCGGCCTCGCCGGACAGCAGGCTCTCGATCTCGAGCCGCTTGGCCTCGGCGGCGAAGCCTTCGAGGTCGGCGACAGCAGCATCGATGGTGGCCTCGTCTCCCTCGGCTTCCGCGAGTTCGATCAGGCCGAGCGCGTCGGCGACGTCACGTTCGAGCTTCTGGACACCTTCCACCTGGCCGGCCAGCCGCCCGCGTTCGCGCATCACGCGACCGGCTTCGGCGGCATCGTTCCACAGCGTCGGGTCTTCGGCGCGGGCGTTCAGTTCTTCGAGGCGGCGAACGGCGACATCCCAGTCAAAGATGCCTCCTCAGCAGGGACACCGAAGCGGTGATCTGCTCGTTCAGGGATTCTGCTTCAGCTCGCATGGGACGCGCTCAATAGAGGCCGCCCAGGCTGCTGTCGAGGCCGGTTGCGGTGCCGCCGCCGCCGCCATCCCCGCCGCTGCTGCCCGCACCCCAGCGCCGGGCGGCATTCTCGGTGCCGGGGCGGAAGGCTTCGAGAATCGAGCCATTGCCGACATTGATGCGCACCAGCGCCACGCCCGGCGGCGCGCGGAACGGTACGGCCGGACTGTCGCGCAGCGCGGCGGCGAGCACGTCGTGGAAGATCGGCGCGGCATTGCCGCCGCCCGTCTCGCCGCTCCCCAGGGTGCGCGGCTCGTCGTAGCCCATCCACACCGCGATCACGATGTCGGGGGTGAAGCCGACGAACCAATTGTCCTTGTAGTCGTCGGTCGTGCCGGTCTTGCCCGCGATCGGGCGGTTCAGCCCCGCCCCGGCGCGCGTGCCGGTGCCGCGCTGGACCACGCCCTGCAGCAGCGAGACCATCTGGTACGCCGAGATCGGGTCGGTCGCCTGGTGCCGCTGCGGCCGCCCGGCCGCATCCGACGCATCCGCCGGCGCCTCGGGCGGGAAGACGAGGTCCGGCGGCCCGCCCTCCACTGCCGGCGCGGCGCAGGTCGCGCAGACGCGGCGGTCCGCGCGCCAGATCACCCGGCCGCGCCGGTCCTGCACGGAATCGATCAGGGTCGGCGGATTGTAGACACCTCCATTGACGAAGGCCGCGTAGCCCGCCGCCATGCGCAGCACCGTCGTCTCACCCGCGCCGAGCGACAGGGCGAGGTAGCGCGGCATGTTGTCGATCACGCCGAAGCGATGCGCGGAATCCGCGACCGCATCCATCCCGACCTGCTGCGCCACGCGCACGGTGACGAGGTTGAGGCTGCGTTCCAGCGCCTGGCGCATGGTCACCCAGCCATTGGCCTGGCCGGCGGTGTAGTTCTGCGGCCGCCACAGCCGCCCGCCCGACATCACCTCGATCGGTTCGTCGAGCAGTTCCGTGTTCGGCGGCACGCCCTGCTCCAGGGCGTTGATGTAGACGAAGGGCTTGAACGAGGAACCGGGCTGCCGCTGCGCCTGGGTCGCGCGGTTGAACCAGGACCGCTCGAAGGACCAGCCGCCCACCATGGCGAGCACGCGGCCCGTCTGCGGGTCGAGCGCGACCACCGCACCCTCGACCTGCGGCATCTGGCGCAGCTCCAGCCGCTCCGGCCGCGCCGAGCGGCCCTGGGCGGCCAGTTGCGTCGGCATCTGCTCGACGAACACCACGTCGCCGACGCTGACGACCTGGTTCATGCGGGAGGGCTGGCCACCCACGATCCGGCCGTCGCGCGCCGCGCGCGCCCAGGACAGGTCCTGCACATACATCCGCCCGGTCTGCGCCTGTGGCGCGCCCCGGCCGCCATCGCCGCGCTCAACCCAGCCGAGCGTCGCGTCAGTCCCGCGTACCTCGAGCACGACGGCGAGCTTCCACTCGGGCAGGCCGCCGGCCGGACGCTGGAAGCCCTCGAGCGCGGGCATCCATTCCGTCGTCCCGGCGGGAATGGTGCCGAGCGCCCCCCGCCAGCCGCCACGCCGGCGGTCATAGGCGACCAGCCCGTCGCGCAGCGCCTTCTCGGCCGCGGTCTGCAAGGCGGGTTCGAGGCTGGTGCGCACCACCAGCCCGCCCATCGTCGTCTGCTCCGCGCCGAAGCGCTGGATCAGTTCGCGGCGGACTTCCTCAGTGAAGTGCTGGCCGACGGCCACGACCTCGGGCCGGCGGGACGGCCGCGGGACAATCGGCTCCGCCTTGGCGTAGCGCGCTTCCTCATGGGTGATGTAGCCGTCCTCGGCCATGCGATCGAGCACCCAGTCGCGCCGGGCGCGCGCCGCATCGGGGAAGCGCAGCGGGTTGTAGTTGTTGGGTGCCTTGGGCAGGGCGGCGAGGAAGGCCATTTCGGCCACCGTCAGCTCGTCGAGCCCCTTGTTGAAATAGGCCTGGGCGGCCGCGGCCACGCCATAGGCGGATTGGCCGAGGAAAATCTCGTTCAGGTAGAGTTCGAGAATACGGTCCTTGGACAGCGCCTGCTCCAGGCGCACGGCGAGGATCGCCTCACGCACCTTGCGCATGAGGGAGCGTTCGTTGCCCACCAGCATGTTCTTGGCGACCTGCTGGGTGATGGTCGAGGCACCGCCCATGCGCCGGCCCGACCCGTAATTCTCCGCCGCCGTCAGCAGGGCGCGCCCGATGCCGAGCGGATCGACGCCGGCATGTTCCCAGAAGCGCTGATCCTCGGCCGAGACGAAAGCCTGCTGCAGACGCTGCGGGATGGCCTCGATCGGCACGAAGATGCGGCGCTCGGTGGCCAGTTCCGCGGTCAGGCGGCTGTCGGCCGCGTAGATGCGGCTCATCTGCGGCGGGTCGTAATCGGCCAGCCAGCGATAATCGGGCAGTTCCTGCGCGATCTGGTGATAGACCCCGTAGCCCGCGACGGCCGCGATCAGCCCGCCGCCCACCACCAGGACCGTGAGGGCCCCGAGCGCGCCGCGCCGCCGGCGCCGCCGCCTCGCCTTCGCGGCATTGTCGCGGCCCTTGGGGGGCGTGCCCTCCGGCTCGGAGGAGGGATTGGGAGCCGCACCGGGCGCCCCGCCACGCCGCGTGGTGCGGCGAGGATCGAGCGGGACGTCGGCACGGAGATCAGGAGAGCTCATCGCGGAAGCAATACACCGGAGCGCGCCGAGGGGCGACACTTGCTGGAACCGGTAGGTGGGCGGGCGCTGCGCCGCACGCAATGGGTCGGAAGCGGCCTGGGCCGACCCGGCAGGGTCACCCGGCCTGGGCCTGCAACGGTGTCGAATCGAGCCATTGCTTCACCGCCCGCGACAAAGCGAGGGTCAGCCGCGCCCTGTGACTGGCCTGCTGCAAGGCCGCCTCGTCGCGCGGGTCGGACAGGAAGCCGAGTTCGACCAGCGCCGAGGGGATCTCCGGCGATTTCAGCACGACGAAGGCGGCCTCGCGATGCGTGTTGGGCAGGAGCTGCACCTGCTCGCCCAGTTCCCGCACCGCATGGCGCGCGAGGCGCGATGAGCCGGCCCGCGTCTCCTGCCGCATCAGGCTCAGCAGGATGCGCTGCACATCGGGGCTGACCGAAGGCAGGCGCAACCCGCCCGCGAGGTCGGCGCGGTTCTCGCGCCGGGCCAGCGCCTCGGACATCGCATCGGAAGCCGTCTCCGAAAGTGTATAGACCGAGGCGCCGCGGGCGCCCGGTGCGCTGTCCGCATGGATGGACAGAAACAGCGCGGCCTCCCGCCGGCGGGCGAACTCGACCCGGTCTGCGAGGGGGACGAAGACGTCGCGCGTGCGCGTCAGCACCACCCGGCAGCTTCGCATCGCCTCGAGCCGGCGCTTCAGTTCCAGCGCGGTGGCCAGAACGATCCGTTTCTCATGCACCCCAGTGGCGCCGATCGCCCCCGGGTCGCGGCCGCCATGACCGGGATCGAGCACCACCAGCGGCAGCGGACCGGTGCCGCGCGCGGTGCCGGCAAGTATCTCGCGCCCCGCCCGAACCGCCGCGGCATAGCGGGAGGCCTGGACCGGGCTGATATCGATCACGATATGGCCCGCCTGCGCCGGCCCAGGCCGCGCGAGCGCTGGCCGCGCGAGGTCCACCAGCAAGGCGTCGTCCGCGGCGACATATCGCATTCCGCTGACCGGCCCCGTGCCGCGCAAGTTTGCCCCGCCGCGCCAGGTACTGCCGGGCAAGGCCAGGACGAGGCGGGTCGGGCTGGCCTCGGCACGGAGGGTCCAACGCTGCTCGCCCTGGACGGCGATGACCAGACGCGCACGATCGCCCACGCCGGCCAGGCTGGCGTCGGTCAGGCTGGCCGCGCGCAACGGCGACGCGGCAGCCATCAGGCCGAACCCCAAAAGGGAGCGTCGGCCGATGGACGGCAAAACGATCATTCCCCTTCTCCGGCCCGAACCCCCGAGCCTTGCCGGGTATTATGTCATGATTTTCAGTTAGTTGCCACCGCTTATTTCAAGTGGTGTGTGATCGGGCGGGCCGCTCCCGGGCGCGTCCTTCGCAGATGTCGAGCCGGGATCTGACCTCGCCCCCTGCTGGCGCGAAGCCGTGCTTCGTCCCCGACCAAAGGCCGAAAGGCCCTTCGGAACCCCAGGCTGGTGCCGGGCGCGGCATGGCCGCTCCTGAGCCAACGCGATTGCAGTCCAGGGCTTCCGGGTACCAGCGGCACCCATTCACCTGGTGCGGCAAGGCCGACGGGCAGCCCTGGCGGGATGGCGCGCACGGGCGGAGCATCGCCAATCTTCTGGCCTTCCCGGCGATCAGGGGAAGCCGCGGACGTCAGGCTGCCCTGCGCACCATCTCCGCTGCCCGTTCCGCAAGCATCAGCACGGCGGGATGGATGTTGGAGGACGGAACCAGCGGGAACACCGATGCATCCACGACGCGTAGCCCCGTCACGCCGCGCACGCGCAGTTCCGGGTCCACCACGGCACGGTCGTCGGCGCCCATGCGGTTGGTGCCGCAGGGATGATAGACGGTCGCGCCGTTGGCGCGGATGTAGTCCAGCACCTGGCTGTCGGTCTGGGTGTCGGCGCCGGGGCATTCCTCGCCCTCGATCAGTCGGGCGAAGGGCTCGGTCTTCGCGATCAGCCGGCCGAGCCGGTGGCTTTCCAGCATGATGCGGATGTCGGAGGCGGCGGAGAGGTAGTTCGCGCGGATCACCGGCTTGATGTCGGCGTTGGGCGCGCGAAGCGTCAGCTCACCACGACTGTCGGGACGGCAGACGCAGTAGTTGAAGGTAAAACCCGGGTATTTCGCGAGCTGGCTGGCGCCGCGCGACTGGTCGCCGAGGGAGAAGTTCACGAACTGGAACTGCACCTCGGGTTCCTCGGAGCCGGGCAGGACGCGGGCGAAGAGACTGGCTTCGGACGCACCGACGGCCATCTGGTTCTTGCCGCGCGTCAGCCAGCCGAGGCCGAGGCCAGCGGCGCGGATCGGGTTCGCCATGATCTCGTTGAGCGTGCCGCAGGGCTTGGTGCGGAAGGCATAGCGGATCATGAAGTGGTCCTGGAGGTTCTTGCCGACCTCCGGCGCATGGGCGGTGACGGGGATGCCCATGGATTGCAGCGCGGCGCCGTCGCCGATGCCGGACAGCATGAGCAGCTTGGGGCTTTCGATGGCGCCGGCGCACAGGATGACCTCCCGCCGCGCGAGCCAAGTCTCCTCGCCATCCTTGCCGCGCAGCACGGCGCCGATGGCGCGGCCGTCGCGGAACAGGATGCGCTGGGCGACGCGTTCGACCTCCACCGTCAGGTTCGGCCGGCCGAGGGCGGGCTTGAGGTAGGCGGTCGCCGGCGACCAGCGCCAGCCGCGATGGACGTTGAGCTGGTTGGGGGCGACGCCTTCGAACCACGCGCCGTTGTTGTCGGCGTTGCGGGCGAAGCCGAGTGATTCGCAGGCCTCGACAAAGGCGCGACAGCCGGCGGAGGGTTCGGGGACTTCGCCGATCTGCACGGGGCCGTCCTTCCCGCGATAGTCGCTGTCGGGTCCGTGGAAGGTCTCGAGCTTGCGGAAGGCGGGCAGGCAATCGTCATAGGACCAGCCTCGTGCCCCGGATTGCGCCCAGCGGTCGTAGTCGCGCGGGGAACCGCGCAGGAAGACCAGGCCGTTCACGCTGCCCGACCCGCCGATGACGCGCCCGCGCGGCCAGTAGAGGCTGCGGCCGCCGAGCTCGGGCTCGGCCTCGGTCTGGTAGTTCCAGTCGAATTTGCGGGTCACGTAGAGCCGCGCGAAGCCCATCGGGATGTGGATCCAGGGATTGCGGTCCCAGGGGCCGGCCTCGAGCAGCGCGACCTGCGCTGTCGGGTCCTCCGACAAGCGCGCGGCCATGACGCAGCCGGCGGATCCGCCGCCCAGGATGACGTAGTCGGCTTCACGGGTGATCACGCGGTTTCCCCCAATCCCTGTTCTTGCCGGTATCGAACACGATCTTGCGGCGTTGGGTAAGGGTGCGTCGGTGGACTAGGCTGAGGGGATGAGACCCTGCCTCCCGCCGCTCGACGTGACCCCCGCGCCGTCCTGGACCGCGCCGGACCTCGCCTGCGACTGCCATTTCCACATCTTCGGACCCTATGACCGGTTTCCGCTGGATGCGGGGCGGCATTACGACCCGGCAGCGGCGCTGATCCCGGCCTATGAGCGGGTGGCGACGGCGCTGGGGCTGACGCGGCGCGTGATCGTGCAGCCCTCGGTCTATGGGACGGATAATCGCTGCTCGCTGGATGCGGCGGCGCGGTTCGGGCTGGATCACGCGCGGGTCGTCGCGGTGGTCGATCCGGCGATCAGCGATGCGGAACTGCGCGCGCTGCATGACGGCGGCACGCGCGGGCTGCGCTTCAATCTGGTCAGCGGCAATGGCGCGCCGGTCGAGGCGCTGGACGCCATGGCCCGGCGCATCGCGCCGATGGGATGGCATCTGCAACTCTACGTCTCGGGCGCGGTGCTGGCGGAGATCGCGCCGAAGCTCGCGACACTGCCGGTCGAGGTCGTGATCGACCACATGGGCGGCGTTCGCGCGGCCGAGGGCGTCGGCGCGCCGGGTTTCCAGGCGCTGCTGCGGCTGCTCGGGTCCGGGCGCGCCTGGGTGAAGCTGTGCGGGTATCGCATCTCGGCCGGACCGCCCTTCGGCGATGTCGCGCCCTTCGCGACAGCGCTGCTCGATGCCGCGCCGGAGCGCTGCGTCTGGGGCACCGACTGGCCGCATCCGTCGCTGTCGGCGTGGATGCCGGAGGATGGAGCCCTGTTCGACCTGCTCGGCGCCTGGGCATCGGATGCTGTGCTGCGAAAGCGCGTGCTGGTGGACAATCCGGCGCGGCTCTACGGCTTCTGAGACGACGCCGCCGGCACGATTGCCGGGAATGGACATCGGTTGCGCCGTGAGACCCTGGGCCCCGGGTGGTAGGCTGGGCGTGACCCGCCGCGGGATCGCAGGATCCGGCGTGGCGCCATGGCGTGGCAGGAAAGGGCAGCGGAATGCGGCAGACACTGCTGGGGATGACAGCATCCCTGGTGATCGCGGCGGTCACGGCCACGGTGCCGGTCGGCGCCGCGGCACAACAGGTGCGCGGCACGCCCGGCGCGCCGGATGCGGTGATGACGCCGCAGGGGCTGCAATTGCCCCCGCCCACCCCGCCCTTCACTGGCCAGATCCTGCCGAATGCGGCGCAGAGCACCGAGGCCTGGCCGCCGCAGACCATGCCGCCGGCGCACGCGCCGAACGTGCTGCTGATCCTGACCGACGATGTCGGCTTCTCCGCGCCCTCGACCTTCGGCGGCGTGATCCCGACGCCGACGCTGCAATCCATCGCCGATACGGGGCTGCGCTACACGACCTTCCACACGACGGCGCTGTGCTCGCCGACGCGGGCGGCGCTGCTGACCGGGCGCAACCACCATCAGGTAGGCTTCGGCAACATCGCCGAACTTTCCAGCGGCTATCCGGGCTACAATTCCATCATCCCTCCGGAGACGGCGACGATCGGCCGCATCCTGCAGGACAATGGCTACGCCACCGGCTGGTTCGGCAAGAACCACAACGTCCCGCCCTGGGAAGCGAGCACCGCCGGCCCCTTCACGCATTGGCCGATCGGCCAGGGCTTCTCCTATTTCTACGGCTTCGTGGGCGGCGACACCTCCCAGTGGCAGCCGGGCAACCTGTTCCGCAACACGACGCCGATCCATCCCTATGAGGGCCGGCCGAACGGAAGCTGGAACCTGATCACGGCGATGGCGGACGATGCCATCGGCTACATCCGCACCCAGACCGAGATCGCCCCGGACCGCCCCTGGTTCATCCACTACGCGCCGGGCGGCACCCATGCGCCACACCACCCGACACGGGAATGGGTGGACCGCATCCATGCGATGCACCTCTTCGACGACGGGTGGGAGAAGCTGCGCGAGCGCATCTTCGAGAACCAGAAGCGGCTCGGCGTCATCCCTGCCAATGCGGAATTGCCGCCCTGGCCGGACGATCTCCGCCGCTGGGACAGCCTGTCCGACGTCGAGAAGCGTCTCTTCATCCGCCAGGTCGAGGTCTATGCCGCCTACCTCGCCTATACCGACCATGAGATCGGCCGCGTCATCGCCGAGGTCGAGCGGCTCGGCCAGCGCGACAACACGCTGATCATCTACATCAGCGGCGACAATGGCAGTTCCGCCGAGGGCTCGGTCAACGGCACGCCGAACGAGGTGATGTACTTCAACGGCGTCGCGCTGACCGCCGAGCAGCAGATGCCCTGGTACGACGCCTGGGGCACCGACCAGACCTACAACCACATGGCGGTGGGCTGGACCTGGGCCTTCGGCACCCCGTATCGCTGGACCAAGCAGGTCGCCAGCCACTTCGGCGGCACCCGCAACGGCATGGCGATCTCCTGGCCCGGGCGCATCGCCGATCGGGGCGGCATCCGCACCCAGTTCCATCATGTGATCGACGTGGTGCCGACCATCCTCGACCTGGTGGGCATCCCGCAGCCCAACATGGTGGACGGCATCGCGCAGCGGCCGATGGATGGCGTGTCCATGGCCTATACGATCCCGCGGGAGAACGTCGCCGCGCCATCCACGCGGCACACCCAGTATTTCGAGATCCTCGGCTATCGCGCGATCTATCACGATGGCTGGATCGCCAGCACCACGCCGCCGGTGCCGCCCTGGGCCTCGATCGCGTCGCCACGCCCGTCCGACGTGATGAACGGCTACCAGTGGGAACTCTACAATCTCGCGGACAATCCGACACAGCTGCTGAGCCGCAACCTGGCGGCAGCGGAGCCCGAACGGCTGCGCGCGATGCAGGAGCTGTTCATCATGGAAGCGACGCGCAACCAGGTCTTCCCGCTGAACAACTCGATCGCCGCGATGATCTCGACCCGCCCGGGCCCGGCGGCGGGACGGTCGCGCTTCGTCTATACGGGCAGCTCCTGCTGCACCCAGGCCAATGCGGCGCCGAACATCCTCAACCGGTCCTACCGCATCACCGCCGAGATCGAGGTCCCGGAGGGCGGGGCGAACGGGATGCTGGTGACGCAGGGCGGCCGCTTCGCCGGCTGGGGCCTGTATCTGCATGAAGGGCGGCCGACCTTCACCATGAACCTGCTGAACCTCGAACGCCCGAAGTGGCAGGCCCCCGAGGCGCTGCGCCCGGGCAAGCACACCATCGTCTTCGACTTCACACGTGATCCGGCGGGCGAGGCGCCCTTCGGCCATGGCGGGACGGGCGTGCTGACGGTGGACGGCCGGGAAGTGGCGCGCCTCACCCTGCCCCACACCGTGCCCTTCACCTTCGCCTGGGACGAGACCTTCGATGTGGGTCTCGACACCGGGACGCCGGTCGATGACCGCGACTACCAGGTGCCCTTCGCCTTCACCGGCACCCTGGCACGGCTCGTGGTCGAGCCGAGCGAGACCCCGGTGACCTTCGAGGCCGTGGTGAATTTCCTCGACGCGCTGCAACACCGCGATGCGGAACGGCCGGCGCCGGGCCTCGCGCCGGCGCAGCAGCGCCGTCCGTGACATGATCGCCCCCGGGCGCCTTGATGGGGCGCCCGGGCTTCCCGTGGCGGCATGAGGTCCATGACACCGCCCTGTTCCCCTGCCTTCGGCACCCGACGCACCCTGCGCTGGCTGGCCACCCTGATGGCCCTGGTCGCTACCCCCTTCCTTCTCGCCGCGCTGATCCTGGCGCCGGAGCGCCCGGTCGCGCAGCCGGCCATGCGGGCAAGCTTCGCGGGCTCGGCAAGCTGCGCCGGCTGCCACGCGCCGCAGGCCCAGACATGGCACGGCAGCGACCATGCCCGCGCGATGATGGCGGCGACGCCGCAGACGGTGCTCGGCGATTTCTCCGGCCAGACGGTTACCGACGGGCGCCACACCGCGACCTTCCGGCGCGAGGGCGATCGCTACCTGGTCCGCACCGACGGCCCGGGCGGCACCGTCGCCGATTTCGCGGTCAGCGAGGCCTTCGGCGTCGACCCGTTGCAGCAATACCTGGTGCTGTTCCCCGATGGCCGCCGCCAGCCCCTGCCCTGGGCCTGGGACAGCCGGCCGCGCGCGGAAGGCGGCCAGCGCTGGTACCACCTGATGCCGCAGGAGGAGCTGACGGCGGGCGACCCGCTGCACTGGATCGGGCGCGACCAGACCTGGAACTTCATGTGCGCGTCCTGCCACGTCACCGGGGCCGAGCGCGGCTATGACCAGGCCAGCGACCGCTACGACACGCGCTGGGTGGAACTCGGCGTCGGCTGCGAATCCTGCCATGGGCCGGGGGCGGCGCATGTCGCCTGGGCGCAGGCCGGGGCCTCGGCGAATGACCCGCGCGCGCGGCTGCCGGTGGCGCTGCGCGATGCCTCGGGCGGCGCCTGGCGCTTTGCCGAGGGCGACCCGCGCGGCATCGCCCATTGGGAGGGCCCGCCCCGGATCTCCGCGACCACCGAGGTCGAGACCTGCGCCCCCTGCCATGCGCGCGCCCGGCCGATCGTGGCCGATCCCGTGCCGGGGTCGCGCTTTCTCGACACCCATGCGCCGTTGCTGCTGGCGCGCGGCGAATACCAGGCGGACGGCCATATCCAGGGGGAGGTCTTCGAATGGGGATCCTTCACCCAGTCCCGCATGCAGCGCGCCGGCGTCACCTGTTCCGACTGCCACAACCCGCATGACGGCAAGCTGCACGCCGAGGGCAATGCCGTCTGCGCGCAATGCCACCTGCCTGCCCGCTTCGACACGGCGGAGCACCATCATCACCCGGCAGGCAGCGACGGGGCGCGCTGCACGTCCTGCCACATGCCGCAGGTCACCTATATGGGCATCGACCGGCGGCACGATCACAGCTTCAGCGTGCCGCGGCCCGATGTCGCCGCGCAGATCGGCGCGCCCGATGCCTGCACCACCTGCCACACCGACCGGGCGCAGAGCTGGGCGGCGCAGCGGATCGCCGACTGGTTCGGCCCGCGCCGGCGCGACGATCCGCACTGGGCGCTCGCCATCGAGGCCGGCCGCCAGGGCCGCCCCGGCGCCGATGCGGGGCTCGCCGCCATCGTCACGGATCGCAGCCAGCCGGCGATACGGCGCGCGACCGCCGTGTCGCTGCTGCCGGTGCCGCCCACCCAGGCCAGCGCCGGGGCGGTCGGCGCGGCGCTGCTGGATGCCGAGCCGCTGCTGCGCGCGACCGCGCTGCGGGCCCTGGAGGGCCTCGATCCCCGCAACCGGATGCATGCGGTGCGCTTCCTGACCGACCCGGTCCGGCTGGTCCGCATCGAGGCGGCGCGCGTGCTCGCGCCGGTGCCGCGGGACGCCCTGCCGGAAGCGTCGCGCCCCGCCTTCGACCATGCCTGGGCGGAGCTGATCGCCTCGGAACGCGTTGCGGCCGAGCGGCCGGAAGCGCAGGTCAACCTCGCCGGCCTACTCGCCGCGCGCGGCGACGCCGCGGGGGCCGAGGCAGCCTATCGCGCCGCCCTCGCCCGCGATCCGACCTACCTCGCCGCGCTGGTGAACCTCGCCGATTTCGAGGCGCGGCGCGGACGGCCCGACGCCGCCCTTGCCGCCCTGCGCCAAGCCGTCGCCGCGCATCCTCGCGCAGCCGAGGCGCACTACGCCCTGGCCCTGGCCCTGATCCGCCAGGGCCGCGCGGCGGAAGCCCTCGCCCCACTCGCCGAGGCTGCCGCACTCGCGCCGGGAGAGCCGGGCTATGCCTATGTCCAGGCCATCGCGCTGCACGAACAGGGCCGCCGCGCCGAGGCCGTGGCGGCGCTGGAGGCGAATCTCCGCCGCAACCCGCGCCATCGCGACAGCATGATCGCGCTTGCCACGATGGCGCGCGACCAGGGCGACGTCGCCGAAGCGGAGCGACAGGCGCGCGCCGCCCTCGCGCTGAACCCCAATGACCGGGATGCGGCGGCGCTGCTGCAACAGCTCCGCGCCATGCGCCCGCGTCCGCCGGCTGCCGGTCGATGACACGACGCTCGGCCATGAACGATATGGCGATGGTTCTCCCTCACTCTGCCGTGCCACCGGCAGATGGTGGGTCGATCACGCCATGCCGCCGGGCTAGGCTCCCGCCGCGCCCAACACCCCAGTCACAGGGACATTCCTCCATGCGTTTCCTGGCACCTGCCCTTCTCGCCGCCTGCATCGCGACCGGGGCCTCGGCCCAGCAGCCGCCGGCGGGCCTCACTGTCGAGGGCCTCGATCGCGGCCTGACCAATCTCGGCCTGATGGCGGGCCATGCCGTCCAGTGCCTGCCCGAGGCCGAGAAGCCCGCCGCCCAGCGCGCGCTGCTCGCCTTCAATTCCATCCTGATCGCCGAGATGGGCGCGAATGCGGCCTTCCGCTTCTCCTCGGCCTATGGCGCCGGCTCGTCGCATGAGATCGACCGCCAGTTCTGCGAGCGCAGCCTCGCCGACTGGCGCAAGCTGATGCAGGACCACAACCTCAACCGCTGACGGAAAGGACGCGACGATGCGCAAGCTTCTGACGATCGCGGCGCTGGCGGGGCTGGCCGCCCTGCCGGTGGGTGCGGCGCCGCTCGATGCCTCGGGTGCCGTGCGGCAGGCCGTCCGCACGGCGATGCCGGGCGCGACGCCGGTCTGGTGGCATGCCGGCGGCACCACCGCCTGGGGCAACCACTGGCATGCCGGCGGGACGGGCTACTATGGCGCGCACCCGACCTATGGCTATCACGGCTATGCGGGTGGCGGCTGGTATCATGGACCGGTGGTCGCGCCGGTGCCCTACTACCATCCGGGCGGTGCCTTCGCGGCCGGGGCCGTGGTGGGCGGGGTGACGGGCGCCGTGGTCGGTGCCGCGGCGGCCAATGCCTATCGCCCGCCGCCGCCGGCGGCGACCACCGTCTACAACTACAGCCAGCCGCCGACGGTGGTGAACAACTACTACGAGAACTGATACCAGCCAGCCTTTCGGCTGACTCGGTATCAGAGTCTTGTGGATTTGCGCGCGGCCGCCTCACCAACCCCGCGCGCCATACCGTTCGCCGTGCCGATGACAAGGTCATCAGCAAGGCTCGGCGGTATGATACTCTGTCTGGAAACGCGTCTCGCGGCGCGTTTCCATATCCGGCGCCGGCCCGGTCCCTGCCGTGTCAGCGGGGATGGTTCTGCCAGGATTGCTGGATCATCGCGAAGAGGAAGGCGGTGCTGAGTCCGATCAGGATCACGCCGTTCAGCGCCTCGATCGCGCCCAGCATCTGCCAACGGGCGTCGAGGAAGACCTCGGCATGGCCGTAGCTGGTGATCGCGCTCAGCGAGTAGAGCATGGCCTGGTGGCCGGTCGTGGCGGCGCCGACCAGGATATAGGTCGTGGCCCAGATCGCCGCCTGCAGGATGTGCAGCAGCGTCACCATGAAGGTGATGAGGCTCATGATCACGGCGAAGTTCAGCACCTGGTTCCGGATCAGGTGCGCGCGGCGGCCCATGGCGAAGCGGTGCGCCGCCCGCGTCGCGCCGAGGCCGAGGACGTGCAGCACCACGGTCAGCATGATGAGAGGCCCGCCGATCAGCCAGGCGGGCCCCCAGGACGTGATCTCGGCCGCCGCCCGGGCGGCGGCCATCTGCGCCTCAGGGTGCAACGGTGACCGTCGCGCCCTGCGCCGGCACGGCCAGCGAGACACCAGGCGGCGCCGAGCGCAGTTCCATCAGGACGAGATTGTCGTTGCCGAGCCGCAGCGCGGCGCCGAGATCCGAGGCGATGCCCCCGACATCGCGATAGGTGCCAGCGAAGGCGCCGCTGCGCTCGAGGCCGAAGACCCGGCCGGTGATCGCGGTCTGCGCCGGCGCGCCGTCCTGCGCCGATAGCCCGGCGATGGTGAAGCGGAAGGTCTGGCCGTTGGCCTGGAGCACGCCCTGGGCGGTCGGCGCCCCACGCCGCAGGGTCAGGCGGACCGTCCCGTCCACCGGCGTGCCCGGGGATATCGTGTAGAGACCCGGCGAAGGCAGGGCATCCGCCGGCGGCGGCGTCTGCGGCAGGTCGGCGCCCCCCCCGCCGCAGGCGGCCAAGCCGAGGGAGAGGGTCAGCAATGCGGCGAGGCGGGGCGTGGGGCGGGCGGTGATCATGGCGGCATCCTCGTTGGGGTCGTCTTGCGCTGGCAGCCGGCGCGCGCGAATCGCACCTGGCCTTCGGGTGGCGAAGGTTACAGGCGACGCCCGTTGCGGTCAGGACCGGCCACGCCCTGCCCCAGCCTACCGGGTCCGGCGCCGTACCACAGAGGGCAATCCCTGTCCGGATTCGGCAGGCCCACCCATTGCAGAGGCGGGCCCACCCATTGCAGAGGCGGCCCCACCTCCCCTAGACCCCTCAGAGACCGTTTGGAAATGCGCCGTTCGGCGCATGTCCATGCCCGGCACCGGCCCGCACCCGGCCACGCAACGACAATATCCTGGATGGGCGGCCGGGTGGGGGTGCGGGCCGGTGCCGGGCATCGCAAGCAGTCTCTCAGAAAGCCCGGCATGGCGCAGGGGAGTGGCAGGTGGACGCAGGGGAGATCCTCGAAGGACCGGGACTGGCCACCACCGTCCGGCGCGCCACCTTCGCCGATCCCGACGCGTTGACGGCGGCGCTGCGGGACGTCGCGGTCGATTACCTGCGCCTCGCCCCCGGACGCTACACCGCGACGCTGACCGCACTCGACCTCGGGCCGGTGCGGCTGCAACTCGCCTCGGACGAGGCACATATCACGCGTGGGCATGTCGCGGCGGACACATCCCTGCTGCTGTTCGGGCTGCAATTGCCCGACGAGCCGACGTTGGTGAACGGGCTGACCATCGGCGCGCGCGACGTGATGCATCTCGGCCCCGGCTCGCCGATCTTCGCCCGGGTGCAAGGGCCGGTCCGCTGGTCGGGCATCAGCTTCCGCACGGAGGCGCTGCTCGGCGCCGTGGCCCATGAGCGCCTGCCGGGCAGCGAGGCCTTCCAGGTCCGGCGCGATGCGCGCGGGCATGCCGGGCTGGCGGTCTTCGCGCACAATGCCGCGCGCCTTGCCGCCGTCGAGGCGGCGCGCTTCGGCTTCGACGCGGTGCGCCGCGCGCTGGTCGAGGATGCGCTGCGCCTCGCGGCCGCGGCGGCGCAGGACCCCTTGCAGGGCGATGGCGCCTTCCGCGCGGTGCATCGCCGTGTGGTGCTGGTGTCGGAGGCCGAGGATTTCCTCGCCGCGCATATCGGCCAGCCGCTCTACTCCGAGGACCTCCAGGCGGCACTCGGCGTGCCGATGCGCACCCTGCACAACGCCTTCGTCGCGGTGCATGGCATGTCAGTGCACCGTTACCTGCGTCTGCGGCGGCTGCATCTCGCACGGGCTGCCCTGCGCGCGAGCAACGGCAGCCCGGCGCAGGTGAAGATCGCGGCCCTGACCCACGGCTTCTGGCACCTCGGCCGCTTCGCGCAGGATTACCGGACGTTGTTCGGGGAACTGCCCTCCGAGACGTCGGGCGCGCCCTTACCCGGGTACGGCTGACCGGGCGGCACGGGCCGTGCAAGGAGTGCAGGGCCCGGACCAGCCACCCGAGGGGAGCCATCCGACCTGCGCGTCCTGCTTGTCGATACCGATGCCGCGCGCGCCAGCCAGGTCCAGGCGGGGCTTGAGACCGCAGGCTTCATCGTGGTCGCGGTGTCCTCGAACACCGCGGATCTGATTGGTCTGGTGCGCGAATCCCAGGCCGATGTGATCGTCTGCGACCTGGACGATCCGTCCCGCGACGCATTGGAGAGCATGCGGGCGCTGAACCGCGACGAACCCCGCCCCGTCGTCGTCTTCGCCAGCCGCGGCGATGCCGACCAGATCGAGGCCGCGCTGGATGCCGGGGTCGCTGCCTATGTGGTCGAAGGGCTCGCCCCGGCGCGCGTCCGACCGGTGCTGGAGGTTGCTATCCGGCGCTTCCGTGCCTTCCAGGCCCTGCGCCAGGAGCGCGACGAAGCCCGGGCGACGCTCGCCGAACGCACGGTGATCGAGCGTGCCAAGGGCATCCTGATGCAGCGCCGCCGGCTGTCGGAGCCAGACGCCTATCGGCTGATGCGCCGCTGGTCGATGGATCGCGGGCTTAAAATGGTGGCAGTCGCCGAGGATATTCTGTCCAATAAGTGACCATTATGGTCCAATAATGGGCATTATCGTTCCGGGTTGGCCGATTTGCCCGTTGTGCGGGCTATTTTTTCCTTCCCAATCGCTGTGTCGCTACGGCAAAAAGCGCGTGCGTTGCAGCAAGCGGCGCGTCCTCGGCCACAACGGCGTGCCCGAAGTGACTTCTGTCCGGTCGACCCGACGGGCCAATGGCGGTCCGTCTGAGCGGGATCCAGGTGATCCCGCCCGGAGCAGCGTCACATGGATCGCGCGCCTGAACGCCCCCTGCGCATCGGTTTCGTTCCCCTCACGGATGCCGCGCCGCTCGTCATCGCGGATGCGCTCGGCCTTTTTGCGCGCCATGGCGTGCCCGTGGTGCTCTCGGCCGAGGCCGGCTGGGCGGCCCTGCGCGACAAGCTCGCCTTCGGTGCACTGGATGGCGCCCATCTGCTCGGTCCACTCGCGATTGCCCTCGCCGCGGGCATCGGGGGCCTGCGCCGGCGACTGACCGTCACCGCCGGGCTGGCGCGCAACGGCAACACCATCGTGCTCTCGCCGGCCCTGGCCTCGGCGATCGGGGGCTTCGCCGCGCCGCTCGACCCGCGCCGCTTCGCCGAGGCTCTGCATGCCCGCGCCGAGGAAGGCCTGCCGCCGCCGACCATCGCGGTCGTCTTCCCCTTCTCCTCCCACAACTACCTGTTGCGGCACTGGCTGGCGGCAGGCGGCCTCGATCCCGACCATGATGTGCGGCTGGTGGTGGTGCCGCCGCCGCGCGTCGCCCGCGCGCTCGCCGATGGCGCCATCGAGGGCTTCTGCGTCGGCGAGCCCTGGGGCAGTCATGCGGTCGCGACCGGCGCGGGCCGCTTCGCGCTCGCCACCGCCGACATCTGGCCCGACCACCCGGAGAAAGTGCTCGCCTTCGCCGAGGGGCTGGTGGAGCAGGACGAGGCCTCGATCCTGGCCGTCACCGCCGCGGTGATCGAGGCGGCGCGCTGGCTGGACGATTCCGCCAACCGCGTCGAAGCCGGCCGCATCCTGCAGGAGCGCGTCTTCCCCGAACTGCCGCGCTCGACGATCGTCGCCGCGCTGGAAGGCCAGGTCGCCGCCGCCCAGGGCGCCCAGCCGCAGGGGCTGCGCGCGCCGTTGCGTTTCCTCGCAGCCTCCCGCCCCTGCCCCGAGGAAGCCGCCGCCTGGCTCGCCGCCATGCGCCGCTGGGGCCATGCGGCCACCGCGGATGCCAAGGCCATCGCGCCATGGCGCCCTGACCTGTGGGAGCGGGCTGCGTCGCGGCTGTCGCCCCGGCCGGAGGCCGGCCGGCCCACGCGTTCTCCCCTTCTCAACACGCCCCTGGAGTCCGACGCATGAGCCAGACACCGATCCGTCGCCGCGCCGCCCTGGCCGGCACCGCCGCATTGCTAGCCGCCGCGAGGGCCGCGTTGCCGCGCGGTGCCTTCGCGCAGGGCGCAACCACGCCGGAGGTCCGCAAGGCGGTGCTCGGCTACATCGCGCTGACTGACAGCGCGCCGCTGATCATCGCGAAGGAGCGCGGGCTCTTCGCCAAGTACGGCATGCCCGATGTCGAGGTGACCAAGCAGGCGAGCTGGGGTGCGACGCGCGACAACCTCGTGCTCGGCGGGGCGCGGGGCGGCATCGACGGCGCGCATCTGCTCACGCCCATGGCCTATCTGATCCACACCGGCCGCGTGGTGCAGAACGGCCAGCCGGTGCCGATGGCGATCCTCGCCCGGTTGAACATCAATGGCCAGGGCATCTCGGTGGCCGGCAAGCATGCCGCGCTGCGCGTCGGCCTCGATGCCGCTCCGCTGCGCGGCGTCCTGACCGCCGACAGCAAGGTCGCCATGACCTTCCGCGGCGGCACCCACGACCTGTGGCTGCGCTACTGGCTCGCCGCCGCCGGCATCGATCCCGACAAGGACGTGCAGACCATCGTGGTGCCGCCGCCGCAGATGGTGGCCAATGTGAAGGTCGGCACCATGGACGCCTTTTGCGTCGGAGAGCCGTGGAACGACCAGACCGTGCATCAGCGCGTCGGCTATTCCGCCGTCGTCACCGGCGAGTTGTGGAAGAACCATCCGGAGAAGGCGCTCGCCCTGCGCGGCGACTGGGTCGCCGGGAACCCGCGTGCCGCCGAGGCGCTGACCGCCGCGGTGATCGAGGCGCAGCGCTGGTGCGACGAGGACGGCAACAAGCCCGAGATGTGCAGCATCATCGGCCGCCGCGCCTGGTTCAACGTGCCGGTCGCCGACATCCTGCCGCGCAGCCGCGGCGAGATCGAATACGGCGATGGCCGCACGGTGCGCAATCCGGATCTGGCCATGAAGTTCTGGCGGGACCAAGCCTCCTATCCCTTCCACAGCCATGACCTTTGGTTCCTGACCGAGGACATCCGCTGGGGCGTGCTGCCGGAGGCGACCGACACCGCGAAGCTGATCCGCGAGGTGAACAGGGAAGGCATCTGGCGTGCCGCCGCCGCCCGCGCCGGCGTGCCGAACGCCGAGATGCCCTCAGGCACCTCCCGTGGCACCGAGACCTTCTTCGACGGCAAGGTCTTCGATCCCGAGAATCCCCGCGCCTACCTCGACAGCCTCGCCATCAAGAAGCTGACGACGGCCTGAACCGATGAACGCCATGACCGACACCACGATCTCCGCCTCGATCGCCGCCTCGACGCCCACGCCGCTGCGTCGAGCCCCGACGCTCGCCGATCGGATGCGCCCCCATGTGCAGCATGCGCTGGCGGTGGCGATCCCACCGCTGGTGCTGCTCGCGCTACTCGTCGGCGCCTGGGAATGGGCGGCGAGCGGACCCAATGCCAGCCTGCCCCCGCCATCCAAGGTGTGGGAGGATGCGAACGAGCTGATCCTCAACCCCTTCTACGACCGCGGCGGGCTCGACAAGGGCCTTGGCCTGCACCTGTTCGCCAGCCTTCAGCGCGTCGCGGTGGGCTTCGCGCTCTCTGCCGTCGCCGGCATCGCGCTGGGGCTGCTGGTGGGGTCCTCGACGCTCGCCATGCGGGCGCTCGATCCGCTGTTCCAGGTGCTGCGCACCGTGCCGCCGCTCGCCTGGCTGCCGCTCGCTCTCGCCGCCTTCCGCGAAGCCCAGCCCAGCGCGATCTTCGTCATCTTCATCACCGCGGTATGGCCGATCATCATCAACACCGCGGTCGGTGTGCGCAACGTGCCGCAGGACTACCGCAACGTCGCGCGGGTCATCCGCCTGTCGCATCCCGACTGGTTCCTGCGCATCGTGGTCCCCGCCGCCGCACCCTACATCTTCACCGGCCTGCGCATCGGCGTCGGCCTGTCCTGGCTCGCCATCATCGCGGCCGAGATGCTGACCGGCGGCGTGGGCATCGGCTTCTTCGTCTGGGATGCGTGGAACTCCTCCAACCTCTCCGACATCATCGTCGCCCTCGTCTATATCGGGCTGGTCGGCTTCGTGCTCGATCGGATGATGGCGCTCCTCGCCCGCGTCGTGACGCGCGGCACCAGCGTGCAGTGAGGACCGCAGCCATGGAACGCGCTTTCCTCGAGATCAGCCAGGTCGTCGTGCGCTTCGGCAAGGCGGCGGCCCCCGTGCTCAACGGTGTCGACCTCAAGGTCGCCCGCGGCGAGTACATCTCCGTCATCGGGCATTCGGGCTGCGGCAAGTCGACGCTGCTGAACGTGGTGGCCGGGCTGCTGCCCGCCAGCCTGGGCGGCGTGCTGCTGGAAGGGACCGAGGTGGACGAGCCCGGGCCCGACCGCGCCGTGGTCTTCCAGAACCATTCGCTGCTGCCCTGGCTGACTGTCTATGAGAATGTCCGCCTCGCGGTGGACCGCACCTCGGGCCGCGCCATGTCACGCGCCGAACGCGATGAATGGACGCGCGAGAACCTCGCTTTGGTGCGCATGACCGACCATCTGCAGAAGCGCCCGAACGAGATTTCGGGTGGCATGAAGCAGCGCGTCGGCATTGCGCGGGCGATCGCGATGCGCCCCAAGGTGCTGCTGCTGGACGAGCCCTTCGGTGCGCTCGACGCACTGACGCGGGCCCATCTCCAGGACCAGGTGATGGACATCCACACCAGGCTCGGCACCACGGTCATGATGATCACCCATGACGTGGACGAGGCGGTGCTGCTGTCCGACCGCATCGTGATGATGACCAACGGGCCGAATGCGACGATCGGCGAGGTCCTGGAGGTGGACCTGCCGCGCCCGCGCGACCGGCTGTCCCTCGCCTCCGATCCGCGATTCCTCTCGGCGCGCGAGGCGGTGCTGCGCTTCCTGCATGAACGCCACGCCCTGCCGAAGGTGGCCTGACCATGCGCGTGCTGGTGATCGGCGCCGGACCAGCCGGAGCCCGCTGCGCCGAACGCGCCGCGGAGGCCGGCATGGTGGTGACGCTGTGCGGCGCGGAGCCCGCCCTGCCCTATGACCGCGTCGCCCTCGGCCGCGTGCTGTCGGGCGAGGCGGAGCCGCCGGCGCTGATCACGCACGGCGCGGCGCGGCTGCGCGACCTCGGCATCACCTTCCGCCCGGCGACCCGCATCGCCGCCCTGGATGCGGCGGCGGGCCGCGCCGAGACCGCGCGCGGGGAGACGATCGGCTTCGACCGCGCCGTGATCGCGACGGGATCGGAGGCGGTGCGCCTGCCGCTGCCGGGCGCGGCACTGCCGGATGTCTTTCTCTATCGCAGCATGGCCGATGTGATCGCGATGCGGCGCCGGGTCACGCGCGGCACGCGCGTCGCCGTCATCGGCGGCGGGCTGCTGGGGCTCGAGGCCGCGGCGTCCGTCTCCCAGCTCGGCGCGCGCGTCACCGTGGTCCATGCGGTGGGCTGGCCGATGGAGCGCCAGCTCGACCCCATGGCAGGTGCGCTTCTCGCCCGCCAGCTCGGCGCGACGCGGCGCCTCGACTTCGCCATGCCAGCGCTGAGCGAGGCAATCGAGGGACAGGATCATGTCACCGGGCTCCGCCTCGCCGACGGGCGCAGCATCGCCTGCGAGATGGTCGTAATGGCCGTCGGCGTGCGGCCGTCCGTGGCGCTGGCGCGGGAGGCGGGACTCACCGTCGCGCGCGGTATCGTGGTGGACGATGCGATGCGCAGCAGCGTGCCCTCCGTGCTCGCCATCGGCGAATGCGCGGAACACCGCGGCATCGTCTGCGGGCTGGTCGCGCCGGCGTTCGCCATGGCGGAGGCCGCAGCGGCGACACTGCGCGGGGAGGCCGCGATCTATGCCCCGCGCCCCGATCCGACGGCGCTGAAGGTCTCGGGCATCGATGTCTGGTCGGCCGGCGAGATCGAGCCGGCCGATGCCGAGGCCATCACCCTGTCCGATGCCGCCATCGGTCGCTATCGCCGGCTGTGGCTGCGGGGCGGGCGGCTGGTGGGCGCGGTGCTGTATGGCGACACCGCCGATGCGCCCTTCTACCTCGGCCTGATGGCCGGGGGCCGCGACGTCACGGCGATGCGCGACCTGCTACCCTTCGGCGCCGCCTTCCAGGAGGTGGCGTGATGAACGACGCGGCCTTCAGCCCGGAACAGCAGGAATATCTCAAGGGCTTCATGGCCGGTGTCGAGGCCCGGCGCGGCGCCCTGCGGCCTGCCGGCGACGGCGGCGGCGGCGGCGGCGGCGGCGGCGGGCCACCCGACGCGCTGCGCGCGGCGCAGGATGCGACGATCGCGCGCGGCGGCAAGCTGGTGGCGCAGGAGGAAGCGAAGCGCGAGAAGCATCCGCTCGACCGCTGGTCCGAGCTGACGGCCCGCGCGGCCGAGGGGAAGTTCCCCAAGCCGATCGACGATTTCATCGGCCGCTATCACGGGCTGTTCTTCGTCGGCCCCGCGCAGAACGCCTTCATGTGCCGGCTGCGCATTCCAGGCGGCATCCTCGCCGCGCATCAGCTCGATGCCATCGCCGACATCGCCGCGGAGTGTGCGGGCGGCTATGCCGATGTGACGACGCGCGCGAACCTGCAGTTCCGGGAAATCCCGGCCGACAAGGGGCCTGTGGTGGTGATGCGCCTCGGCGACATCGGCCTGCTGCCGCGCGGCACCGGGGCGGACAACATCCGCAACCTGACCGCGAGCCCCACCGCCGGGATCGACGCGCAGGAACTGATGGACACGCGCCCCATCATCCGTGCCCTGCACCACCACATCCTACACACGCGCGACCTGTTCGCCCTGCCGCGCAAGTTCAACATCTCGGTCAGCGGCGGTGGTGCGGTCGAGGTGCTGCAGGAGACCAACGACATCGCACTGTCCGCCGTGACGACCGCGGCGGGCCTGCGCTTCCGGCTGACGCTGGGCGGCATCACCGGGCATCGCGATTTCGCGCGGCCGACCGGCGTGGTGGTGGCGGAAGCCGACATCATCCCCGTCTGCGATGCCATCCTGCGCGTCTTCATCGCCGAGGGCGACCGCACTGACCGCGCCAAGGCACGGCTGAAATACGTGCTGGACCGGATGAGCATGGACGCCTTCCTCGGCCTGGTCGAACAGCGGCTCGGCCGGCCGCTGGAGCGCATCGCGGAAGCCGACATCATCGCCCCTCCGCCGCCCGCCAAGCATGGCCATGTCGGCGTGCATGCGCAGAAGCAGCCGGGGCTGACCTATATCGGCGTGATGGGCGCGGTGGGCCGGCTGACGGTCGCGCAGCTCCGCGGCGTCGCCGACATCGCGCGGCGCTTCGGGTCCGGCACCATCCGTCTGACGGTCTGGCAGAACCTTCTGATCAGCGACGTGCCCGAGGCGCGGGTAGCGCCGGCGCTGGACGCGATTGCGGCGCTGGGGCTGACGCATCAGGCCAGCAGCATCCGCGGCGGGCTGGTGGCCTGCACCGGCAATGCCGGGTGCAAGTTTGCGGCGTCGAACACCAAGCGCCATGCCGCCGAACTGTCCGCCTTCCTGGAAGCCCACCTGGCCTTCGCCGAGCCGGTCAACATCCACCTTACCGGCTGCCACCATTCCTGTGCGCAGCACTATGTCGCCGATATCGGCCTGCTCGCCGCCAAGGTCGAGCGCGGCGAGGATCTGGTCGAAGGCTACGATCTGCATCTCGGCGGCGGCGCTGGGCCGGAGCAGAAGATCGGTCGGCTGATCCGCCCGAAGGTCGCGCATGACGAGCTCGGACCCGTCGTGCTCGGCGTGCTGCGCGGCTGGCTCGACCAGCGCGCGCCGGGCGAGAGCTTCCACGCCTTCTGCGCCGCGCGCGACGACGCCGCGCTGATCGCGCTCGCCGGGGAGACCACGCCATGATCCCGCAGGCCTTTCCCGGTCCCGCGCCGGTACCCCTCATCCCCGACAGCGCCCCCTTCACCCCGGCGCAGCGCGCCTGGCTGAACGGTTTCCTGGCCGGGCTCTATGGCGGTGCGGCCGAAGCCGGGGCGTCCGCTCCGGCGCCGGCCGAGGATTTCCCCTGGCACGACCCGGCGCTGGAGCTCGACGAGCGCCTCGCCCTCGCCGAGGGCCGCCCGCTGAACAGGCGGCTGATGGCGGCGATGGCGCAGCTCGATTGCGGGCAATGCGGCTATCTCTGCCAGACCTATTCCGAGGCGCTGGCGGCGGGCAGCGAGACCTCCACCGCGCTGTGCGTGCCCGGGGCCAAGGCGACGCAGAAGGCGCTGAAGGCGATCCTCGCCGAGGCGCCGGCGGCACCCGTCGCGGCGCCGGCGGCCCCGGTCGCCGTGGCGGCGCCGAAGGGCGTGCCGGTCCCCGTTCTGTCCGCGACGCGGCTGACCGCGGTGGGGTCGGACAAGGATGTGCGGCATGTCGTCCTCGACCTCGCCGGCAGCGGGTTGCGCTACGAGCCGGGCGACAGCCTTTCCCTGTCCTGCCCCAACGATCCGGGGCTGGTGGAGGCCGTGATGGCTGCGCTGCTCGCCGATCCCGCGACGCCGGTGCGGGTCGGCGGCGCCGAGACGACACTGCGGGATGCGCTGGCGACGCGGATCGACATCGCGCGGCCGCTCGACCGGACGATGGATCTGCTGGCCGGCGCGGCGACCGATCCGGCGCAGGCCAGGGCGTTGCGCGCGCTGTCCGATGGTGATGACGGGGCGGAACCCGCCGATGCGGACCTGCTCGACCTGCTCGTCGCCTTTCCCTCGGCGCGGCCGCCGCTGCAGGGGCTGCTCGACAGCCTGCCGAGCCTGAAGCCACGGCTCTATTCGATCGCGTCCTCGATGGCGGCGGTGGGCGATCGCGTCGAGCTCTGTGTCGGCGTGGTGCGCGACACGCGGCGGGGCCGCGCGCGGGATGGCGTGGCGTCCTGCCACCTGGCCTATCGCGCCACGCCCGAAGCCCCGCTGCGCGCCGAGATCCAGGTCAGCCATTTCCGCCTGCCCGCCGATCCCGCGACACCGGTGATCATGGTCGGGCCCGGAACCGGCATCGCGCCCTTCCGGGCGTTCCTTCAGCACCGCGCGGCGCGCGGCGACAAGGGTCGGACCTGGCTGCTCTTCGGTGACCGGCGCCGCGCCTCGGACTTCCTGTTCGAACGCGAGATCGAGGCCTGGCGGCAGGCCGGCACGCTGTCGCGCCTGTCGCTGGCCTGGAGCCGCGACGGCACGCGCAAGGACTACGTCCAGCACCGCATGGCCGAGGATTCGGCCGATCTGTGGCGCTGGCTGCAGGACGGGGCGCATTTCTACGTCTGCGGCGATGCCTCGCGCATGGCCCGCGACGTGGACAGCGCGCTGCGTGGTGTCGCGCAGACGGAAGGCGGCATGACCGCCGACCAGGCGCGCGACTGGATCGTCGCACTGGCCCGCCAGGGCCGCTATCAGCGGGATGTCTACTGATGGATGGCAGCCTTGCCCCCCGTCCGGTGCGCAGCACCTGCCCCTATTGCGGGGTGGGATGCGGCATTCGCGCGACACCCGATGGCCGCGGCGGCGCGACCATCGAAGGCGATGGCGAACACCCCGCGAATCGCGGGCGGATGTGCAGCAAGGGCAGCGCGCTCGGCGAGACCCTCTCGCTCACGGACCGGCTGCTGCATCCCGAGGTGGGGGGCAAGCGGGCCTCCTGGGATGCCGCGCTGGATGCGGTGGCGGAGGGATTCGCCCGCGCGCTCGAACGGCTGGGGCCGGAGGGCGTGGCGCTCTATGTCTCCGGCCAGTTGCTGACCGAGGACTATTACGCCGCGAACAAATTCGCGAAGGGCGTGCTCGGCACCGGCAACATCGACAGCAATTCCCGGCTATGCATGGCCAGCGCCGTCGCCGCCCACCGCCGCGCTTTCGGCGAGGACATCGTCCCGGGCGTGTATGAGGATCTGGAGCAGGCCGACCTGCTGGTGCTGGTGGGGTCGAATCTCGCCTGGTGCCATCCGGTGCTGTTCCAGCGCGTGATGGCGGCGAAGGCCACGCGGCCGGCGATGCGCATCGTCGTCATCGACCCGCGCCGCACGGCGAGCTGCGAAGGGGCCGATCTGCACCTGCCCATCGCGCCCGGCGGCGATGTGACGCTGTTCGCGGCACTGCTGACGCATCTCGAGGATCGCGGGCTCGGCGATGCGCGCTTCCTGGCCCAGCAGACGCGCGGCCTGGGCGACGCCCTGGCCGCTGCCCGCCAGGTGGCGGCGGATGCGCCGGCCCTGACCGGCCTGCCGGCGGAGGACATCGCCCGCTTCTGCGCCCTGTGGGCCGCGACGCCGCGCGTCGTCACGCTGTGGAGCCAGGGGGTCAACCAGTCGAGCGCCGGCACCGACAAGGCCAATGCCATCATCAATGCCCATCTCTTCACCGGGCGCATCGGCCGGCCCGGCATGGGGCCCTTCAGCGTCACCGGTCAGCCCAACGCCATGGGCGGGCGGGAGACGGGGGCGCTGGCCAACATGCTCGCCGGCCATCTCGACTGGGAGCGGCCGGGGGAGCATGCGGCGCTCGCCGCCTTCTGGGGCATGCCGCGCCTCGCGACCGGGCCGGGGCTGAAGGCGGTCGACCTGTTCCGCGCGCTCGGCGCCGGGCGGATCGGCGCGCTGTGGGTGATGGCGACCAACCCGGCCGTGTCGCTGCCCGAGGGCGATGCGGTGCGCGATGCGCTGGGCGGGGCGCCCTTCCTCGTCGTCTCCGAGGTCACGCGCCGTGCCGACACCGCCGACTTCGCCCATGTGCGCCTGCCGGCGCTCGGCTGGGGCGAGAAGGACGGCACGGTCACCAACAGCGAGCGCGTGATCAGTCGCCAGCGCGCCTTCCTGCCCTGGCCCGGCGAGGCGAAGCCCGATTGGTGGGCGGTGGCGCAGGTGGCGCGGCGGCTCGGGCATGGCGCGGCCTTCGCCTGGGACGGCCCGGCCGCGATCTTCCGCGAGCATGCCGCCGTGACCGGACTGGCGCGGCCGGCGGCACGGGCCTTCGACCTGTCCGGTCTCGCCGACCTGTCGGATGCCGCCTATGGCGAGATGCCACCCACGCGCTGGCCCGTCCCGGCCCGGGGCCCGCGCGCCGACCGCTTCTTCGCCGCGGGTGGTTTCCCAGCGGGGCGCGCGCGGCTGGTCGCGACACCCTTCCGCGCCCCCGAAGCCCAGCCCGATACGGCCTTCCCGCTGCGCCTGCTGACCGGGCGGATGCGCGACCAGTGGCACATGATGACGCGCACCGGCAGCGTGCCGCGCCTGATGGCGCATGCGCCGGAACCCCTGCTGACGCTGCATCCGGACGATGCGCCGGACCTTGCGGAAGGCAGCCTGGTGCGGGCGGAGACACCGGCCGGCAGCGCCGTGCTGCGCCTGGCGCGCGATCCGGGCCAGCGACGCGGCACGGGATTCGCGCCCATGCACTGGACCGCGCAATTCGCCCCGGCCGCGCGCATCAATGCCGCGCTGATCGGCGCGACCGATCCGGTCAGCGGCCAACCGGAGTTGAAGCACGCGCCGCTGCGCGTGTCGGCCTATGCGGCGGCCTGGCACGGCTTCCTGCTGGCGCCGCGGCGCTGCGCGCCGGATGTCGCCGCCTGGTGCGCCATCGCGCCGCTGGAGGGCGGCGCCTGGCGGCACGAGCTTGCCGGACCGGAGGCACCGGGCGAGGCCTTCGCACGCCTGCGCGCTCTGCTGCCGGCGGAGGATTGGGCCGTGCTCGAGGACCCGGTCGCCGGCGTGTATCGCGCCGCGGCGCTGTCGGGCGGCGCGCTGACCGGCGTCGTCGCCGTCGCGCCCGCGGCCTTGCTGCCGCCGCGCGACTGGCTGGCGGCGCTGATGACCTCGGGGCTGCTGGCACCGGAGGATCGCGCGGCGCTGCTGGTCGGCCGCCGCGCGGACGGGCCGCCGCCCTCCCCCATGGTCTGCGCCTGCCACGGCGTCACCGCGGCCGCCATCCGCGGCTGCGGCGCGCGGGACGTGGCGGGCGTCGGCGCGGCGACGCGCGCCGGGACGGGCTGCGGGTCCTGCAAGCCGGAGATCGCCGCGCTGCTCGCGCGCGAACTCGTCTGAGATGCGGCATTTCCCGGCGTTCCTCGACCTGCGGGGGCGCCACGTCCTGGTGCTCGGCGCGGGCGAGGTCGCCGAGCGCAAATCCGCCCCGCTCGCCGCCGCCGGCGCGCTGATCCGGCGCGCCGGGCGCTTCGACCCGGCGCTGCTGGATGGCGTCGTCCTGGCCGTCGGCGCCGATGCGCCGGAGGAGGACCTGCTCGCGCTGTCCGAGGCCGCCCAGGCGCGCGGCCTGCCGGTGAACGTCGTGGACCGGCCGGCGCTGTGCTCCTTCATCATGCCCGCGATCGTGGATCGCGACCCGGTGACGGTCGCGATTGCGACGGGCGGGGCGGCGCCCGTACTGGCGCGCATGGTCCGACAGAAGATCGAGGCCGTGCTGCCACCGGCCCTCGGCGCGCTGGCGGCACTGGCGGGACGGATGAACGCCGCGGTGCGGCGCGCCCTGCCCGATCTCGGCGCCAGGCGGCGCTTCCTGGAGAGAATGATGACGGGGGCGCCGGCCGATTTGGCTTTGTCGGGGCGGATCGCCGAGGCTGAGGCCGCCTTCGCCCGGGCACTCGACCAGGCTGAGACGCAGCCGGTCGGCTTCGTGCATCTGGTCGCCGCCGGGCCGGGCGATGCCGATCTGCTGACCCTGCGTGCGCTGCGCCTGCTCGGCGAGGCCGATGTGATCGTGCATGACCGACAGGTCTCCACAGCCGTGCTCGACATGGCGCGACGCGACGCGGAGCGCATCCGCATCACGGA
Organism: Roseomonas alba; assembly: GCF_019430885.1. Classification (GTDB taxonomy): domain Bacteria; phylum Pseudomonadota; class Alphaproteobacteria; order Acetobacterales; family Acetobacteraceae; genus Neoroseomonas; species Neoroseomonas alba. The sequence continues at coordinate 124,603 of NZ_JAHYBZ010000004.1, forward strand.
CGGGCCGGCGGGATCCGCTGCGCTGCTGATGCGCCTCGCGCGCGATGGCCGGCGCGTGGTGCGGCTGACGGCCGGCCATGAACACGACGACGATGCAGCGGCGCTGACCAGGGCCGGCATCCCGCATGCGACGGTGCCCGGCGTGGCCGGCAGCGCCTGAGAACCTGCGTCGGCGCCCCCGGGGCCATGGGTGACCCGACGAGGGTGCCGTGCCGGGCTTTGCGGGCGGTCTCGCGCAATTTTTCGCTCCCGCTGGAACGGCACCAGGCCGCACCCCTACCAGGCACCCATCCAGGGTACTGTCGTCGGGTGACCGGGTCGGAGTGCCCGCTGACGCCGTTCGATCGAACAATGCGTTCGTGCCCGATTCGCCCACGCGCGGATCGCGCGGCTGCGGTCATGACCGTCCGGTGACGCTGCACGCCATCCGGGTCCGCGCGAGAATCCGCCGCGGCGTTCATGGCCTGTACGTCACAGCGGGCGCTTGATGTCGCCCGGATCCGTAACCGGATTCGGCAGCGCAGCAACAATGTGTATTCTCGGCATCTCTTTCTGGCTTGGGGCCTCATGACACGCTCGGTCTTCCTGCGAATTCGCGCGCCCGTGCTGGCAGTGCTTCTGCCGCTCGCGGCCTGCAAGGTCGGGCCCGACTTCACGGAGCCCGGCGCGACCCTCGCCGAACGCTGGCTCCAGGCCGGTGACCGGTCCGTCGTTACCGACCGCACGACCTACGAACGGTGGTGGACGGTCTTCAACGACCCGACGCTGAACGATCTGGTCGAGATGGCGTATCGGCAGAACCTGTCGCTGCTCGCAGCCGGAACGCGCGTGCTGGAGGCCCGGGCGGCGCTCGGCGTCGCGGCGGGCGAGTTCTATCCGCAGTCGCAGTCGGTCGGCGGCGGGCTGACCTATCTCCGCCCCAGCGAGAACGACCCGAGCGGCGTGACGCAGGCGGGCCTCGGCGAATTCTGGCGCGGTGCGCTGTCGGCGAGCGCGGCCTGGGAGCTCGATTTCTGGGGGCGCTTCCGGCGGGGCGTGCAGTCGGCCGACGCGGCGTATCTGGCGTCCATCGCGACCTATGACGACGTGCTGGTCACGCTGGTCGGCGATGTGGCCTCGACCTATGTCGGCATCCGCACGTTGCAGGCGCAGATCGCGATCGCGCGGGCGAATGTGGCGCGCCAGCGCATGGCCTTGCAGATCGCGCGCGACCGCTTCCAGGGGGGCGTGTCGACCGGCCTCGACGTCGCGCAGGCCGAGAACGTGCTGGCACAGACCGAGGCGAGCGTGCCGCAGCTCACCGCCCAGCTCGAACAGGGGGAGGCGGCGCTGCGGGTGCTGCTGGGCCTCGCGCCACAGCCCATGCAGCAGTTGCTGGCGGGCCGCCCCGACATCCCGGTGCCGCCCGAGACCGTCGCGGTCGGCATCCCAGCAGACCTGGTGCGCCGGCGCCCCGACATCCGCGCGGCCGAGCTGCGCGCGGCGGCGCAGAGCGAGCAGATCGGCATGGCGCTCGCCGAGCTGTATCCGGCCTTCAAGCTGACCGGCGTCTTCGGGTCGCAGGCGAGCAATGTCGGCGGCAACCGTGTCTCCGACATGTTCACCTCGAGCGCGATCCAGTTCGCCTTCGGGGCCAGCTTCTCCTGGCCGATCCTGAATTACGGGCAGATCACCAACAATGTCCGGGTGCAGGATGCGCGGCTGCAATCGCTGCTGATCGAATACCGCAACAGCGTGCTGAACGCACAGCGCGACGTGGAGAACGGCCTGTCCGGCTATGTCCAGGGTGGGCGGCAGGTGCTGGCGCTGCAACGCAGTGTGCGCGCGGCGGAACAGGCGATGTCGATCGCCATGGACCAGTACCGCATGGGCACGCGCGACTTCACCACGGTGCTGACGGCGATGCAGAACCTGTACGCGGCGCAGAACAGCCTGGCCGTGGCGCGCGGGGCGCGGGCACGGTCGCTGACCGCGCTCTATCGCGCGCTCGGCGGTGGCTGGCAGCTCCGCCAGGGCAACGACTTCGTGAACGACGCGACGCGCGACGAGATGCGCGCCCGCACCGACTGGGGTCGCGTGCTGCCGCCCAGCGGCCAGCCGCAACCCGCCGCCCCCGGCCTGCCCGGCCCCTCCGACCGCGGGCCTGACGTCCGCGCGCCGCAATGGTGATGATCATGCATCAGGCTCTTCTTCGTGGACTCGCCCTGGCCCGCCGCGCGGCGTCGCGGCGGACGGCGTTGGCCGCCACGCTCGTCCTGCCGGCGCTGGTCGCGGCGGAACGGACCGGCGCCCAGGGGCTGATGGAACGTCTCTGGGACGACGTGACCGGGCGCGGCGGTTCAGCCCAGCAGCCCACTCCGTCAGGGCAGACCGCCGCACCGGCCACGCCCGCCCCGGCGGCCCCGGCCCCGCAACCCGCCGCGCCTGCCCCGGCACCCGCGGCGACCGCCCAGGCCGCGCCGGCGCAGCCGCCGCCCGCCATCCCGGTCGTTACCCCGCGCACCCAGTCGGTGGGCGAGACCATGACGCTGACCGGCAATGCCGCAGCCGTGAACAAGGTGAACCTGGTCGCGCGCGTCGTCGGCTATCTCGACCAGATCCACTTCCAGGATGGGCAGGTGGTGAAGCAAGGCGACCTGCTCTTCACCATCCAGCAGGACCAATACCAGGCGCAGCTCCGCCAGGCGGAGGCGCAGCTCCAGCTTCAACAGGCCGCGCTGGCGCATGCGACGACCGAAGTGAACCGCTACACCGCCCTGGTGCGCCGCAACGCCGCGACCCAGGTTGAGGTGGACAACTGGGTCTATCAGCGCGCCGCCGCCCAGGCGAATATCATCGCCGCCCAGGCGCAGATCGACCTCGCCAAGCTGACACTGAGCTACACCGAGGTCCGCGCCCCCTTCGACGGCCTGATGGGACGGCACCTGATCGATGTCGGCAACCTGGTGGGCAGCAGCAGCCAGAACGCTGTGCTGGCGGAGATCCTCCAGCTCGACCCGATCTATGTCGAGGTGAACATCGCCGCGTCCCAGGCGCAACAGGTGCGCGCCAATCTCGATCAGCGGCGGATGACGCTGGCGGACCTTCAGCGCGTGCCGGTCGACGTTCAGTTGCAGGGCGAAAGCGGCTTTCCGCATCGCGGCACGCTGAACTACGTCGCGCCGCAGATCGATGCGCAGACCGGCACGCTGTTCGTGCGCGGCCTGATGCAGAACCCGAACCGGACGCTCCTGCCGGGCATGTTCGTCAATGTGCGCATCCCGATGGGCCGGACCCTGCAATCCGCGGTGCTGATCCCACAGCGCGCCTTGCAGGAGGACCAGGGCGGGCGCTTCCTGCTCGTGGTGGACCAGAACGACACGGTGCAGAAGCGCTACGTCCAGCTCGGGCCCGTGGTCGGATCCTGGCAGGTGGCGACCAGCGGCGTGACGACCGGCGACCGGATCGTGGTGGGTGAGCTCTGGCGTGCCTCCCCCGGGCTGCGCGTCACGCCGCAGCCCACCACCCTGCCGAACTGAGGCCGCCCCGGATGTCCAAATTCTTCATCGAGCGGCCGGTCCTCGCCAACGTCCTGGCGATCGTGCTGGTCGTCATCGGCGCGGTCTCGCTGTTCCGGCTGCCGGTTTCCGAATTTCCCAACATCGTGCCGCCCACCGTGATGGTGACGGCGAACTACCCGGGCGCTTCCGCCCAGACCATCATCGACACGGTGGCCCTGCCTATCGAGAACCAGGTGAACGGCGTGGACGGCATGATCTACATGTCGTCGACCTCCGCACCCGACGGAACCTATCGCCTGACCGTCACCTTCCAGATCGGGACCAATCCCGATACGGCGCAGGTGCTGGTGCAGAACCGCGTGTCGCTGGCGCTGGCTTCGCTGCCGACGCCGGTGCAGGCGCAGGGCGTGAACGTCCAGAAGAAGAACACCGCCATCCTGCAGCTGGTGACGCTGGATTCGGCGGATAACCGCTACGACAGCGCCTTCCTGTCCAACTATGCGACGATCAACCTGGTCAATGTGCTCTCGCGCCTGCCCGGGGTGGGTTCGGTTACCGTCTTCGGCGCCGGCATCTATGCCATGCGCATCTGGATGGATCCGGAGAAGCTCCACAACCTGAACCTCGAACCCTCCGACGTCATCAACGCCATCGAGCAGCAGAACCAGGTGATCGCGGCGGGCCAGGTGGGCGCGCCCCCTGCCCCGAACACCCAGCAGTTCCAATACACGGTCAATGTCCAGTCGCGGCTGAACCAGCCCGAGCAGTTCGAGAACATCGTCATCCGCGACCAGACCGCGGCCGGCGGCCGCCTGACCTATCTGCGCGACGTGGCGCGGGTCGAGCTCGGCGCGCAGAACTACGCACAGGACTTCCATCTCGATGGCCGCCCCGCCGCGGGCATCGCCATCTACCAGACGCCCGAGGCGAACTCGCTGCAGGTCGGCCAGACCATCAAGGACACGATGACGCAGCTGTCCCGCCGGTTTCCGGAAGGGATGCGCTTCTCGGTCCCCTATGACACCACCACCTTCGTGCATGACTCGATCAGCGAGGTCTACACGACGCTGTATCAGGCCGGCCTGCTGGTGCTGGTCGTCATCCTGTTGTTCCTGCAGAATTTCCGCGCGACGCTGGTGCCGGCGACCACCGTGCCGGTGACCATCATCGGCGCCTTCGCCGGCATGGCGGCCCTCGGTTTCACGGTGAACCTGACCACGCTGTTCGGCATCGTGCTCGCCATCGGCATCGTGGTGGACGACGCCATCGTCATCGTGGAAGGCGTCACCCAGCATATCGAGAAGGGCAAGAACGGCGTCGAGGCCGCGATCGAGGCCATGCGCGAGCTGTTCGGCCCGATCATCGGCATCACCCTGGTGCTGATGAGCGTCTTCCTGCCCGCCGCCTTCGTGCCCGGGCTGACGGGGCAGATGTTCGCGCAGTTCGCGCTGGTCATCGCCGCCACCGCGCTGATCAGCGCCATCAACGCCGCGACGCTGAAACCGACCCAGTGCGCGATGTGGCTGCGCACGCCGACGCCGCCCGAGAAACGCAACTTCTTCTATCGCGGATTCAACCGCGTCTATGACGGCTTCGAACGCTGGTACACCGGCGTCATCGCCCGCATGGTGAAGATCAGCGGCGTGATGGTGGTGGCCGCACTGCTGGTCTCGAGCGGGGCGCTCTATGGCCTGACGCGCATCCCGACCGGCTTCATCCCGATCGATGACCAGGGTTACCTGCTGCTGTCGGTCACCCTGCCGGAAGGGGCAGCGCTAAACCGCACCTCGGCCTCGCTGGAACAGGCGCGGCAGATCGTCTCCCGCGTGCCGGGCGTCCAGCAGGTGATCGCGCTGGCGGGCGTCTCGCCGCTCGACAATTTCGCCGACATGTCCAATGCCGGCGTGGCCTGGGTGATGCTGAAGCCCTTCTCGGAACGCGACCCGCATCCGGAGATGGGGCTGCTGCCGCTGTATGAGCGGATCTCGCACGATCTCCAGGCCCTGTCGGATGGCCAGGCGATCGTGCTGCCGCCGCCGCCGGTGCAGGGCATCGGCAATGCGGGCGGCTTCCAGATGCAGCTCGAATTGCTGGGCGGCAGCTTCGATTATGCGAAGCTCGAAGCACTCACCAACCAGATCCTGGAGCGCGCCCGGCACGAACCGACCCTGCGCAACGTGCTGACCACTTTCCGCGCCAATTCGCCGCAGGTCAGCGTCACCGTCGATCGCGAGCGCGCCCAGCAATTGCGCGTGCCGGTCGGCGACGTCTTCGCGATGCTGACCGAATATGTCGGCTCGTCCTACGTCAACCAGTTCAACAAGTTCGGCCAGTCGCTGCAGGTCTATGTGCAGGCGGATGCGCGCTTCCGCCTGAATCCCGACGACCTGCTGAACCTGCATGTGCGCAGCCAGGACGGGCAGATGGTGCCGCTCGGAGCGCTGGCGACGCTCGGCCAGGCGTCGGGGCCGCCACTCATCACGCTCTATAACCTCTATGCCTCCTCCACGATCGTGGGCGGCCCGGCGCCGGGGTACAGCTCGGGCCAGGCGATGGCCGCGATCGAGCGCATTGCGCATGAGGTACTGCCATCCGACGTCTCCTTCGAATGGACGGCGATGTCGTACCAGGAGAATGTCACCGGCAACACGCTGATCTACGTCTTCGCGCTGTCGCTGCTGCTCGTCTATCTCTGCCTCGCCGGGCAGTATGAGAGCTGGATCCTGCCGCTGTCGGTGCTGGCGGCGGTGCCGCTTGCGCTGGTCGGGCCGGTCGTGGCGCTCTCGGCGGTGGGGGCGGCGAACAACCTCTATGTCCAGATCGGGTTGATGCTGCTGATCGCACTGTCGGCGAAGAACGGCATCCTGATCGTAGAGGTCGCGCGCGAACAGCGGCTGATCCACGGCAAGGAGATCCTGGAGGCCGCGGTCGAGGCATCCAAGACACGGTTGCGGCCGATCCTGATGACCTCCTTCGCCTTCATCCTCGGCGTGCTGCCGCTGGTGCTGGCGACGGGGGCCGGGGCGAATGCGCGGAAGTCGCTCGGCATCAGCGTCTTCTCGGGCATGCTGGCCTCGACCTGCCTCGCGGTGCTGTTCGTGCCGTCCTTCTTCGTGGTGCTGCAGCGGCTCGACGAACGGAAGAAGCGCGGCAAGGCGGCGAAGAAGACCGAACCGGCCGAGGCGTGAGCCGCCCGGCGGCGGACCCGCCGCGGCACCATGCGGTCGAGGATGCGCTCGCGATCGGGATGGGCGCGCTGCTGGTCTCGGTCGGGCTGCAATTCTATGCCCAGGCGACGCTGCTGACCGGCGGCGTCGCCGGCGCGGCGCTGCTGCTGCACTACGCGACCGGCCATGGCTTCGATGCGCTGTTCGTCCTGATCAACCTGCCCTTCTACGTGCTCGCGGTGCGCCGCATGGGCTGGAAGCCGGCGATCCGCACCTTCATCGCGGTCGCGCTCGTCTCCTGGCTGATGCGGATGGAACCGGACTGGATGGGCTTCGCGCATCTCTCGCCGGTCTTCGCCGCAGTGGCGGGCGGCGGCGCGATGGGCGTGGGCCTGCTGATCCTGTTCCGCCACCGCACGGGGCTGGGCGGGGTGAACCTGGTCGCGCTGTACATCCAGGAGAGGATCGGCTGGCGGGCGGGCTATGTGCAGCTTGGCATCGACGCGACGATCATGGCGGCGGCGCTGCTGTTCCTGCCGCCGGGGAAGGTCGCGCTGTCACTCGCGGGTACGGCGATCATGAACCTGGTGCTGGCGATCAACCACCGGCCGGGGCGGTACCTGGCGATCAGCCTGTAGGGGGGTAGGTGGTGCTGTTGGAGAGGATTGAAAGGACACCTCACCAAAGCACACATTGAAAAATCAATGACATAGAGGCGCCGCTGCGGCTCGCATTGTGCCGAGATTTTGTGCCTTGTCGAGCGGGCGGACTATGGCGCGTCTGACTGGTCCGGCCTGTCCGGCTGCGCCTGTTCACCAATCGAAGAAGGCGCCGCGCCATCATGCATCGCTTCGACATCGAGGCCCGCAGCGGCGTCCGCACCGTTCGGCCCCGCAGCCGTGCCGCCTGCATCCCCATCAGACCGTCGCGGCTTTCTTCGGGAGGCCAGCGGGAGGTTCAATTGGCCTTCTGGCGTTCGGCGCAAGACTTTGCGCGAGACCCGCTTTTTCGCGCCCAGGGTCTCATGGGGCTTATGGGCCTCGGGCGTCTTGACCTTACGCGGCTGTCGTCTGTCCACGTGTGGAACATGGAGCGGGAGACGGTCGATTTGCCGAAATGTTGGCGGCACGGCGAAGGCCGTCCGGCGAGGCTGCGCGGAAATGCTTCGCAAGATAGTCGGCCACCACCGGAGCAAAGTGGCGGCCATATCTTCCTGAACGATATTGCCGAAGTCGGAGCCGAAGATCACTACCGTGAGACCGCCGGCAATCCACGCCTTCAGTTGGCCCGTCTCTCTTAGAAGCTTGTCGTCCTTCGTTATGACAACGTGCGGCGGGTCCTCAGGGAATCGCACGAGCCAGTCGCGATCCAGCGTCCCCGGTGGGTGCAGATCGTCCATAGCCCGGAACGTGAGTGCTGGATGCTGCTCATAGAGGCCGGCCAGCATCCGCGCGAAACGGAAACTGAGGCAAGCGTCAACGACGATGACTAGCGGCTCGCGAGCCACGTCTCGAAAGCGGTCGCGTCGAACACCGCCTCCCTATCGACGCCAAACCAGAAGGCAACAGCGTCTGCGTCGCCCTTCTCCGCATGGAGCGCCTGGGCCAGCGCCGACGTCGGAACACCGCTCTTGGGGTCGATGGGCTCACCAAAGCGGCGGTGCGGATCGAGAACAACCCGCTTGTCGAGCCCAAGGGGATACCAGAGGACAGGCGCCCCATCGGGGCTGCGGACAACAATTTCTTGTCTCAACGATTGCTCTAAGACTTCCTCCATGGCGTGCTGGTACCGGAGAATATCTAGCACCACCTTGGGCTGCCGTTTCGGCTTCCGCCCTTTGCCATCCTGCCGCAGCGCCATGAATACGCGCCGTCCGTCCGTTCGGAAATTGACGCTTGCCAATGGATGCCGGACTTTGAGGATACGCCGCGCTTCAAATGCCACCCGCCGAACGACCTTCATGGGCACGCCTTGGTGGCGCATCTCCGCTACTGCCCACAATTCGAGGAGCCCTAGGAACGTCACGACCTTGTCGCTGCCGCCGAGACCAACATCGGCGATGACGATAGGTGCGGAGCGCGGCTGTCCCGCGTCCGCGGCCTCCGGACCAACGAGGTCCTCGACCGTGGCTAGCCGAAGCCGGGCAAGACGGGCCGCCTGAGGAAGCGTATAGACGCCGACCCCAACCGCATCCTCGCCTATGCGTTCAAGGAAACTCATACTGCCTTTCCGGCCGCTCCAATCCGTTCCGGAACGCTAGGCGTCCGGCCATTTTCAGTCCAGCGCCGCGCTGCGGTTTCCAAAATCGGCCGAGGATTCACGCGGGGATATTCCGAGCCGCGCGCGCGGATTTCCCCCCGTCCCCCCCGCCCTGTGCCCCCGGACGCCTCCCGCGTGACGCACACTCCGCCGCCCCTTGGCAACCCACGCGCAATGCGGCGATCATGGGTTCACAAAGCCGGGAGATCGTTGCATCGGATGCGCGCACTATCACTGCTGGCCCCGCTGCTCTGCGGGGGATGCGTCGCGGCCTGGGGACAAAGCTACAATGTCGCCCTCGCCAACAGCCGATCCGTGGTCATTGAGTTCGATCCGGCGGTGGTGAACACGCCCGCCATGCTGCGGGCGGCTCAGGCGGAGTGCGACAAGCATGGGCGCGACGCAGTGCTGGACAGCGTCACGCGGGGGAACCTCGGGATCATGGTCAACACGTATCGATGCGAGAACAGATGAGGAGCCATGGCTGACCCTATCGAGGCGTTCTTCACGGACGAGGTCGATCCCACCGTGCGCGAGTTCCTTTCCGATCTCCGCAGCGTTCGCCGTGCCCGGCTGGCCGCGATCATGCTCGTCCACACAGCCGATCACCTATGGCACGCGCGGCCAACGGCGCGAGCCGCGACGGGTAGCGAAGAAGCGTTCCGCGCGCTTCTATCCGCCGCACACGACTGCTTCCGCTTGCTTTGTGATATCGCGAACGCGAGCAAGCACGCGGTGCTTCGACCTCGTCCCGCAACAAGACCTCCCGCTTTGCTATCGCGTTCCGACCAAGTGGCGGAGGGATCACTTGGCTGGGACGAAGCACGGTATGACGAGGACAGGTGGGATAGCCCATCCCAGGTCGTCGCTTCGCTCGATGATGGTTCGTCACGCGGCGTTGAGGCGCCCATTCGTCAATGCCACGCGATGTGGTGCGCGTGTCTTGGGGTCAGTCTTCCTCCGCTTCCTAAATAGCGCACGGCGCCTTGTCATTTTCCCTCAATGAACGTTGAGGGATATTGACAATCACTACAAAGCGGAGTCGGATGCGCTCGCACCGCCCCGGAGCCTCGCACCGTGTCCATCGCCACGCCCCGCACCTTCATCTCCTACCTCCGCGTTTCGACGGCGCGGCAGGGCCGCAGCGGCCTTGGCATCGAAGCGCAGCAAGCGGCGATTGGCGCCTTCCTGCGCCCCGGCGACCACCTGCTGACGCCGCCCTATGTCGAGGTGGAAAGCGGACGGAAGGAAGACCGGCCGGAACTCGCGAAGGCTCTGGCCCGCTGCCGCGCCACTGGCGCGACCCTGCTGATCGCGAAGCTAGACCGCTTGGCCCGTGACGCGCACTTCCTGCTGGGACTTCAGAAGTCCGGCGTGGAGTTCATCGCGTGTGACCTGCCGAATGCGAACCGCCTGACCATAGGCATCCTGGCAATGGTCGCAGAGGAGGAGGCGCGGGCCATCAGCGCCCGCACGAAGGCCGCGCTCGCCGCCGCCAAGGCGCGCGGGAAGGTCCTCGGCGGCGTTCGGCCAGGTCAGCGAGTCCTGACCGCCGAGGACAGCAAGCGCGGCGCTGAGGCGGGCGTGGCGGTGCGCCAGCGGAACGCGGACCACGCAGCGCACCGCGTCCTGCCCCGTATCGAGGCCCTGCGCGCCGAGGGCGGGACCCTAGCCAGCATCGCCGCTAGCCTCGCCGCCGAGGGCATCCCCACGCCTCGCGGCGGAGCCGGATGGACCGCAACGGCTGTGCGCCGCGTCCTGCTCCGCGTGGGCACTGGGGCCGCGTGATGCGCATCGGCCTATCCGCTTCCTTCGCCCGCCGCCATCCACCTACCGCCTCCGCGGAGGTCATCCAGGCCGCTCGTGCGGCCCGCGCCGCAGCCGCCGCGTTGGCCCATGCGGAGGATCGCGAGGCGGTTCCCTGCGAGGCCGTCGTGAACGACGCGCCGACAGTCGGCGGGTTCTATCCGGAGCCCGTGCGCGATCCGCCACGCACAGCACGACGCGACCCGGTGGCGCTTGGAGTGGTCGCCCAAGCCGCCGCGGCTGTGCTGCTCGCCGCGCTCGCCTTCGTGCTCTGACGGCGGCGGTAGCGGAGGCGCCTAGCGCTCCGACAGCCACACCCTCGCCGAGCCCCGCGTCCCGCACTCCCTGCACCGAAGCAGCCGCGCCAGGTCGCGCAACCGACACGTCGCCTTCCCATAGTCGAACGGACCGAGCGCGGTGCGGTGGCCGCATCGGCAAGCCACCGCAACCCATTGCCCGGCCTCGGCGGCGGCATGGGCTGGGGCGTCAATCATGGCTGCCTCTCCCCGTCGCGGCTTCATCGGGGCCATTTTCTGGCGACCTTCCCAAAGCCCACCCGCCGCCCGACGCCGCGAGCCACCCGAGGTCGCGGCGGCGCCCCGCTTCCTTCGTGCTCCCCGAGCATGTCCGCAACGGCGCCGTCGATCATCGCTAGAGGCAGCGCCGGATGGCGGGCCAGTAGGACCGCCCGCACGTCCTCCGCCACGGCGCCGGGGCCACAGCCCCGAGCAAGTGCTGCCTCCCGCACGTGCTCTATTCGGCGAAGCGTTCCCTCATCCGGCCACGCGGGAGACGCGCGACCGGCCGGGCAGAGCGGCGGTGGGATCGACATGTCGAGAGCATGGCGGAGTGAGGGGAACGAATCAAGAACCTGCTGACCAGCGGGCCGCCTTCGCCGCCCCTCTCCGTCTCCCAATGATCTGCCCGCCGCGCGCGTGGCGATACGAACCCAGCAAGAAGGAAGCCGCCTGATGTCCACCACCCCGAACAGCCTGTTCGTGTTCCCCGAGACCGGCCAGCCGATCCGGGTCGCGATGTGCGCTGATACCCCCTGGTTCGTCGCTGCGGATGTGTGCGCAGTCCTGGGAATGGACACCATCCAGGGAACCCACAAATGGCTGGTTGGGATTGCGGCTGATGAGAAGCGGCTCGCGACCACCGCGACTGACCCACAGATATTCCGTGGGTCAAAGGCGCGGTCTGCCACTCTTCTGTCCGAGAGCGGCCTCTACAAGCTGATCATGCGCTCCGACAAGCCGGAGGCCCGCCCGTTCCAGAATTGGGTCACCCGCGACGTCCTCCCGGCGATCCGCAAGGACGGAGCCTATGTCCGGGGCGAGGAACTCCTCAAGCCGGGCGTCGTCGAGACCCTCGACCTGAACGACCTCGACGCCCTGCGGGACCGCATCGAGACCCTGCTGCAGCGGAAGGCCGAGCTGCTGGAGAAGCGGCTGGCCGAGGAACAGGCCCGGCGCGAGGCCGCCGAGGCGAAGGTCGCCGAACAGGCCCCCGCTGTGGCCGTGTTCGAGGACCACTATGAGAAGGCCGCCCGCCAGTCCGTCTCGGCGTTCGCGCGGACCCTCGACGCCCTGCGACCGGATCGAGCGCTTCCCGAAACCGAAGGCGGAGCGCCTCGTCTGCGGCGCAGCGCTTTAGTCCGACCTACCACCGAGAACCGAGGCCATGCGTTCGCCACCACGCGCGCATCTGCGAGCCCCTGTTTGTTCAGTCTGAAATTCTGAAGGACCCCTCCATGCTCCCGTTGCCCACCTATCCGACCATCTCCATCCGCTCGACGCAGGAAGATGCTGCGAACCTCGGCGCAGTCGCCGACGCACTTCGCGCGGCTACTCGCCGATCCTTCCTTCCGGCCACTGAGGCCATCCGCTCTGCGCTCCGCGCCGCCGCCATCCTGGCCCGCCGTGGGGAACTCGACGGCATCCTTCGCGCCTATCGCGCCGACCTCGCTGGAGGCTGATCGCGCGGCCTCCCTGCCGCCCCTCATGGGCCGCCGCCACGCGGTCTCAGAAGCCCGCTGACGACTCCTGGCGCTCCACTGCACGCCCACAGCGGCCCTGCCATCAATCGGCGCCCTGAGTCTCCCCAGGCCAGCCATAGGCCATTCCCTCCGCACACCGCACGCCCGGCGCCGCGGCCCTTCAACGGGCGCTGCGCGCTGTCGCGCATCCCCGCGCCGACACAAGGACCACCTCCATGCAAACCCGCCATCTCGTCGTCACCGCCCGCCCGTACTCCGAGACCACGAAGCCCGCCGAGGGCGTCCATACGCACGCCGTTGCGGCGGGCGACACGCTGTTCCTCGTGACCGCGGATGGCCCGGACGCGGCGGCCGTTCTCGACGCCCTCGATCCGCTCGACATCGAGCCCCTGCGCGACCGCATCGGCACGCTGCTTCATCGCGGCAACGCGACGCTTGCCGACATGGCGAAGCGCGACGGCGCGGCGTCCTGACGCGGCATAAGGAATCACCATGTCCGGCACTCGCCTTCAGGCCCTCCAATCCGCCTTCGCGGGCTTCGGGGGCGCCTTCACGTCCATTGGCACCATGATCCGCTCGGCCCAGGAGCAGGAGCAGATCGAGGCCCGCGTCGACCACCAGGTCGCGATGATCGGCATCCAGCGCGACAACGAACGCGCCGGCAATCAGGCCGCTGCCGATGCCAACGCCGGGCGCCCTGCGGACCCCGCTATGTCCGAACAGCGGGTCTACCGTGAGACCTTCGCCGCGGTCTCCGGGCAGCGCCAGGGCTTCGCGCTGGCCGACCGCTGGCGCAGCGAGGTCTATGACCGCACGCCCATCGGCGGGGACCTCCGCGCGGCCACCGACGAATGGCTCCGCTCGACCGTGGGCCGGGGCTCCGGCGATCCGACCTTCGACCGCCATGCGATGGACGTCCTGTCCCGCGCGGTCGACCGCGGCATGGCGTCCCACCGTGACGAAGGCGCCCGCGCCGTCACCGAGCAAGGCGCGGAGAACCTCCGGGGCCTCATCGGGCGGGCCGTCTCGTCCGGCGATTGGACCCCCGATGACATCGGCCGGTGGACCTCCACTGCGGCCGTCCTGAACCGGGGCGACAGGAACCGGGCCCAGGCGTTCGTCACGGGTGCCATCGAACAGGCCGTCCGCACGGGCGACGAGGCCGGGGCCCAGCGTCTCCTCACCGCACTTCAGCAGGAAGGCAGCGGGCGCGAGGGGCGGTCCTGGCGGGCCGACAACGAGCAAGCCTATGTGGCCCTCGAAGGCCGCCTCATGGAACGCGTGCGGCACACCCGCACCGTCGCCGGTCAGGCCGCCTACAACCAGATCGAGGACCGCATCGCCCAGGCCCGCACGCCGGGCGAGCTGGTGGCGCTACAGGAAGACATCGAGCGGGTCCACGGGCAGTACGGCGGCGTGGAAGATCGCCAGCGCGTTCAGCGCGCCTTGGCCACCCGCCTCGGCCCGCTGGTCCGCCAGCAGGAACACGTCAACCAGATCCGCGAATGGGCGGCGGGCGCCGGCTCGCCCGACCCCTCCGTCGTGCGCCAGCACATCGACGCGTTCCTGGCGACCGTCCCGACGAACCCTCAGGACCCGTCCGCGGGCCAGGGCATCGGGATCGCCAATGCGCCCGAGCGCACGGGCACTCTGGTCGCCCGCCTCGGCGCCGTCAGCGACACCATGGGTGCCCAGCTTCGCACCCTGCTGGCCGACACCGCGAACCCCGATGGACAGGCTGCGGCGATCCGCTTCCTGCGCACCGTCGAGGGCGCCCGTGGCGGGTCCCGCGACTTCGCCCTGACGCTGATCCCCGAGGAACACCGCGGGGCCTACCGCGTCATCAGCGACATGCTCACCAGCACGAACCTGCCGGTGGAGCGCGTCGTCGAGCGCATCGGCGCGCTCGGCGGGAATGACGTGGAGCGCAATCTCCACGAGACCACCTGGCAGCGGCTCTACCCGCGCGAGGACAACCAAGCGAAGGCCGAGGAGCGGATGCGGAGGCAGATCGCTCAGGGCCTCCGCGAGCACGTCGGGAACAGCGGCTCCTTCTGGTCGGGCAACACTGCCATCACGGTCGACGGCGCGCTGCAAGGTGCGCTCGAAGCCAACGCCCACACCGCCGCGGTCTATGCGCGGCAGATCGGCGCCGACGTTGACCAAGCGGTGCGCGGGTCCATCCGCGACCTCCAGGGCCGTGTGGACCTCCTGCCGCTCCCCGATGGGTCCGCTCGTGCGGTGCTCCGGCGGGACGGCGTGGGGCGCGACGGGACGGTCACGCCGGTTCATGCCGATGGGGCCCCTCGGGTCCGCGGCGGGATCAACGTGCGGAACCCGGCGACCGGGCGCGACGAGAACACGCTGGAGACGGCGCGCGAGGACATGCAGATGGGCGCGCAGGTGTTCAACGGGCTGGTCGCCGATGGCGGTCGCCTGGGCCTTGGAGACGATCCGCGAATGGCTGCCATGGGGCTTCGGCCGGTGGTCCATAGCGGGAACCGCGACCACATCTCCGGCGCCGTGGTCCTCCAGGGCGGCGACGAAGTGGACCTCGGCGGCGAGCGCGTGCGTCTCCCGACCAATCCCGAGGAAGCCGCGCGGATCATCACCGAGCGCATCCGCGCAGTCGAGGGGCGGCCCCAGGACGCGGGTGGATATGGCGGAACGATGGCTGGGACCAATGGCTCCGAGACGCGCTTCCGCATCATCCCGGAGCAGACCGCCGTGAACGGCCAGTCCGTCACCCTCTACCGCCTCGCCTACCGCTTCGGCTTCCGTGACCGGCAGATCACTGCCGAGGAGCGGGCCGCAATGCACCAGAACAGGAACGCGGCGCCGTGAAGCCTCCAGGGAGCCCATAGGCGGCTCCCTGCACCTGGCCGCTCCCCAGTCGAGGGGGCGGCCGACATCGCCTCTCCGAACTTCCCAGCCCGCCACGGGGCATCCCATCGCCACCCCGCCGTGGCGCGCGGGACGTGCGCGAAACGTCAGGACGATCACATGACCAGCACGACCACCGCGGCGACGCTGTCGCGGGGAACGCTCGCACTCGCGGTTGCGGATTGCGCAATGCGCGGCATGGACGCCGATGCGACATGTGCGGCACTGCCACGGGAAGACCCGGAGAAGGTCCGCGTGGCGCATGAGGCCGTCTCTGCGGCGCGCGAAGGTGGCTTCGTCGAGCCAGGCTGCCGCGGTGTCGCGGAACGACGTATGCGCCGGCCGAGCCGCCGCCGATCCCGCCTGACCACCGTCCCAGGGCTCACCCTTCGGGACATTGCCGGCGCGACCAGCATTCCGCGTTCCACGCTGAAGGCCGCGATGATCCATCACGGATACCTCGCGGAAGTCATGTGCGGCGGGAGACAGCGGCGGGCGCTCGTCACCGAGGCTGCGGAGCGGGAAGGCATTGGACACAACGTCGATGCGAGCGGGAAGCACAGCCCGCGCGTCAGCGGCTTCGCTCGATCCGCCGTCTTCGCAGTCTTCCATGCGGATCGCATGGAGGACGTTCTATGGACGCTCGACCTCAAGCGGATTGCGGAGCACTGCGCGCGCCTCATGGATAAGCGGCGCCGGCTCGAATGGCTCCTGCGCTGGCATCACTACCTGCCAAACGATGAACTGGCACAACTGAGCGGAATGTCGCTGCGCTCCGTCGACGCGGCTGCGGCGAAGACGCGGGCCGCGGATCAGCGGCACGAAGAGGCGGGCGGTCGAGGGTGGGACCTCTTCCGCAGATGGGCTGTAACAGAGATGGCCGAGAACGATGGCCGACTGCGCCGCCCGTCTCTGCTCCTCGGCGTATAGACCATCGGCACCGCCACAGGACGGCGCACAGGGAAGCCTCAGGCAACGCCTGTGGGAAGCCGATGACACACGACAGCCAGGCGCGGGCGCGCAAGCGCGGGTTTGGTCTTTCGACGCCGGGCTTTCCACATGACCGACCCTGCGACGCCAACGGACGCCATTGGTTGATCATGTGGCCATGCCTTGGTTCACAGAAGCGGCGCTCCCGCGCCTCTCGTAAGCGTCTGGGGATCGACGCCAGGACCATCCCTGATGACCTCCCTTCCATAACTCGCGACCGCAAGAGGACCGTCTTCCGCGTCGTCGGTGAACGCCGGGGGACGGACCAAACGGCCAGTCGTGGCGTCATCCCTCTCTATAACTTCCGCCCGCAAAATGGCGGCTTCCTGGGGCCTTTATCGAAGCCCCGCCGCTCTCCGCCATCCGCCCGGTAATCGTCGCACCGCTATCCTGCGGCAGCGACGCTCTGCACATCACCAAGCGCCTTCCCGCAGCCCCACCCGGCAGCGGGAGGGCACGGGCGGGCGCTCCATCCCCGGAGCATCTCATGCACACCGCCGACACCCACGCCACGGCGCCCGTCGCCGCCACCACGCCCCGCACCGTCAAGCGCCGTCAGAACGGCCGCGCCGCCCTTCCGAAGCAGACCGAGGCCCGTCTTGTAGACGGCGGCAAGTCGGTCATGGTCGCCCTGCACGGCACGCGCGGCCGGGGCAAATGCATGACCCTCGACGCCCGCGACTGGCACCACATCAAGACCACCATCGGCGATGTTTGGGGCATCAATGTCTCGGGGACCGGGCTGCACTTTCAGGTCCGGTGCGGCGCGGCGCGCGTCGCCGCCCTCGCGAAGCAGCCGGGCGAACGGCCCACGGCCACGCTCGCGCGCATCCTCATGAACGCGAAGCGCGGCGAAGTCGTGAAGTACCGGGACGGTAATCCGCTGAACCTGCGCCGCGAGAACCTCGAAGTCGTCTCGCGGGCGGAAGCCGCAGCACGTCGCCGCGCACCCAGCGTCTGACGCCCAGCAACACGCGGCGGGTTTCCTTGCGAGGGACCCGCCGCTCCGCCCTCATCGGAGATGCCCCCATGCCACCTCGCCTCAACTCCATGCCGAAGCCGCTCCCGCCCGAACCGACCGCCGCGGCACTCGCAGCGATGGCCCGACGCAGTCCGTTGGATTATCCCCGACGCGTCACACTGACGCTGGGCGATGCGGGGCGCGTGATGCGGCTGATTGACGCTGTCCCCGATGCGAACGGACGGCCCTTCATGACACTGCGGGATGCCGTGGCGCTGGCCTTCGACGTCGCGACGAACGTCGTTGCAGCGGGTGAGTTGGATCGCTTCCGCACCTCGCCACCCGAGCCGCTTCCGACGCCGGAGCCATCGGCCGCACTGCTGCGGTGGGTTGAGGATCACCGCGCGGAGATCGAAGCCCAGACCGCGGCGGCGGCGGAGGCGGCGAAGAAGCGGACGGCGTCGAGCGGGAAGCGACAGCGGCGATAGATCGCGGCGGGAGGCGGCGCGCATGAATCAAGAAAAAGACTGACGAGACCACCGCGCGTCGCGCCATCAGCAATGCCAAGCTGCGTGGGCATTCCGGGAAGATCAGTGCGGTATCGAAAGTACAGCAATCCGCTCACTATCCGGCGGGATTCCGCGTCCTGCATGATTCTGGCGCGCCATCCCGGCGCTGATCATGGAGACGGACCACCGCATGACCACCGCCCGCCAGGCGCAACTCGCCGCTGACCATGCCCGCTACAAGATCGAAGCCGCAGCACGCCGCGAAGCCGAACGTGCGAAGCGCGCCGCAGAGGTCGCGGAGCGCAGCGCCAAGCGTCGCGAAAGGATGGCGGCAAGTGCCGCCGTGCGGCGAGAGCGCATCGCGTTGCAGGGCCTCCGCGGGTCGATCCGCGCGACACTCGGCCAGCGGCCAGACGTCGCAGCGGAAGCGCTGGTGGCGGAGGACGGAACGCCGTTCGTGAGCATCGAAGTTGGCGCCGATGCCCCCGACGCTCGCCTGTTCGTGCTTCAGCCGGACCCGAAGGGCTCTGGAGCGGTTGTGGCAGACAGTGCGACTGGCGCGGTCGTGGCGCGGGCCAAGACCAGTGAGGCGGCACTCAGGGCCTTCGCATCAACGCTTCCACCGTGTCGCGCCGCACGCATCCCCGCGTGTGCCGCGCCGTCGGAAGACGATGCGACCGCGGCGCCCGCAGCGACCGCGGTGCGCAGCCAATCGGCCGCGCGTGCGGAGACAAAGAGGCGGCGGCGGGTGGGAGTGACATATCGGGCGATGATGCGCCGTGCCTTGCACGGGCACCGCGGCATTGCGGCCGAGGTCCTCTGGACGGACGACGGGATGGCTTACGGAAGCCTTGAGGTCGAGGGCGCATTCGGTCCCTCACTTTTCGTGCTGCAACGCGAGGGTGCGGGATGGGTCGTCGCGGAGAGCGCGCACGGCGCACGAGTGACGCAAGCGAGCGCGGGCACCACTGCCCTGCGCAGTTGGCTGCGCCTTCTGCCGGGCACGGGGCCGCGCGCATTGAAGCGTTCCATGGGACCCGTCCTATGGCCGTCGTGATGGTCCGCCGTGTTTGCCCTTCATCCCGCCGCGACGGCCTGGGGATGATTGTTGACGTCCCCGTCATCGGCGCGGCGGCGCACTAGTCGGCGGCGGAAACGCCCTGGGCCGCGTGTGCGTCCAACGGTGACGGGATGCGGCCCAGGTCCTTCAGCACTTCGTCTGGCATCCCGCGAAACCCGATGCCATAGCCCGCGCCCGCGTTCCGTGGGTTGTGCCGGCCCGTGATGGCGTCCTGCACCTCGGGCAGCGCACGGACCTTCCGCAATTCGTCTTCCATGCGGTGGCGCCAGGAGTGCGCGGGGGCCTTCTTCGGGTCCTTGATCCCCACTGTGCCGCGCATCCATCGACCGAGCTTGCTCTGCGCCGGGACGACGCGGGAGCCGAGCGGGTCGGGCGTCAGGTCAGGAAAGAGTGGGCCATCCGGCTTCGCGGGGAGTTCCTCGACATAGGCCGGGAAGCCCTCGGCGATGACCGCGGGATGCAACGGGACCATGCGTTGCATCGTCGCGTTCTTCCCAGCGCGGGCTTCCGTGGGCCGAATGTCGAGGACTAGCACGTCCCCTTCCTTCCGCACGTCGCAGCGACGGAGTTCCGCGAGCTCCCCAATGCGGGCACCCGTGAAGCACAGGAGCCACGGGAGCCAGCGGAGCGCCCCGCCCTCCTGCCGCGCAGCGGTGAGGATGCGCTTCGCCTCTGCATCGTCGTATGGGGACCGCGGCGGAGGACCGCGACGGTTCACCTTCGGCGCCATCTGCGCGAACGGATTGTCAGCGACCTTCCGGTTCTTCGTCGCCCACCGGAACACGGCTCCCGCATTCAGCACATCGTCAGCGACAGTTCCGGGGTCCCTTCCCTTCGCAAGCCGGGCCTCCTTAAAGCGAACGACCTCATCGGCCGTGATGCGCTGCACGTCGTCATACCCGAGGACTTCGACGAGCCGGCGGAACGTGCCCTGATACTTCTTTAAGGTGGCCCGTGCCGGATGCGCCTCCGCTGCCCATGCGGCGATCAGCACGTCGCCGGTCAGCGCCAGGGCCTTGGGCTTCGCTTGGACGGCCGCGGGGAACTCCGCTTCGGCAGGATCGGGCGACCACCGGCCCATAGCCCGCTGCACGGCGCGGCGGGCAAGGTCGATGCGGGCGCTTGCGATTGACCTCGCCGCCAGCCTCCGAGTTACCGCGTCTGGCGCGATCCCTCGGGCGGCGAGTAGCGCATCGGCCGCCTCTCTGTCTTCTGGCTCGGGAAGAACGTCGCCGTCCTCAGGATCGATGCGGGCGCTTTCGATCACGTCCGCCTCAATGTCACGGCGGTCAGGATCGCCAGGCGCAGCGTCGATCTTCGCCGCCTCCGCGCGATACCATTCGCCCACGATAGCGGCCACCTCGACGGGCGCGAGGGAGGCGGTAGCGCCGCGATGCTGCTCGCGCGCCGCCGCGATCCGCGCTTCGAACTCTGCGATCACGGGCAAGGCCAGTCGCCGGGCCTCCGTGTCGTCCTTCGTGCCGAGCGAGCGCTTCAATTCACGGGTGCCGAGGATGGCGCGCAGAGCTTCGGGCACGCCCTTTCGGACTTCCCAAATGCCGCTCTTTCGGTCCTTCGTCGGTCGCGTCATCACCAAGGCCATGTGCCGCCCCTTTGTGCCTGAGGGGCGCCGCAACGTCCTGATTTTCCGAGAAACTGCGGCCCGTCAAGGGCCTTAGGTGGTGCTGTTGGAGAGGATTGAACTCTCGACCTCTCCCTTACCAAGGGAGTGCTCTACCACTGAGCTACAACAGCGCCGGGCGCGAACGCGGCGCTCTCTCTAAGCGGATGGCTGGCGCTGCGCAACCCCGTCTTGCGCAACCCTCTTGCCCGGTCGCGGCGCCCCCGCCACTTTCCGCCCCATGACCCGCCCGCCCGCGAAACCCCCGAAGCCGGCCGAGGACCGCGCCGCGCGCCTCGCCGCCGCCCTGCGGGAGAACCTCAAGCGCCGCAAGGCCCAGGCCCGCGCGCGGGAGGCCGAGGCCGATGCCGAATCGGACGCCGCGCCGCCTAAGGTTGCCCCCCCACGGCCCATGGGCTAATCGGACGCCCCCGGCGCGACCCGGGGCGCCGCCCGCTTCGCGTCGCGCCCCGGGGGTCGCCCCAACGCCCCAGGCCAGGCCCGTTCCCATGTCCATCATGCCCGACCACTGGATCCGCCGCATGGCGGCCGAACACGGCATGATCGAGCCCTTCGTGGAGGCCCAGCGGCGGGAGGGCGTGATCTCCTACGGCCTGTCCTCCTACGGCTACGACGCCCGGGCGGCCGACGAGTTCAAGATTTTCACGAACGTCGACAACGCGGTGGTCGACCCCAAGGCCTTCTCGGAGGACGGATTCGTCACCCGCAAGGGCCCCGTCTGCATCATCCCGCCCAATTCCTTCGTGCTGACCCATACGGTGGAATATTTCCGCATCCCCCGCGACGTGCTGGTGATCTGCCTCGGCAAGTCGACCTATGCCCGCTGCGGGCTGATCGTGAACGTCACGCCGCTGGAACCCGAATGGGAGGGCCAGGTGACCATCGAGATCAGCAACACCACCCCCCTGCCCGCCAAGGTCTATGCCAATGAAGGCGTCTGCCAATTCCTGTTTCTGAGTGGGGAGAGCGCGCCGGAAGTCAGCTATGCCGACCGCCGCGGCAAATACATGGGCCAGCGCGGCGTCGCGCTGCCGAGGCTGTAACGCGCATGGACCGCATCCGCATCCGCGGCGGCAAGCCGCTCTCGGGCACCATCGCCATCTCCGGCGCCAAGAACGCCGCGCTGCCGCTGATGGCGACGGCCCTGCTGTCGGACGGGCCGCTGACGCTGACCAACGCGCCGGACCTCGCCGACGTCACCACCATGGCGGGGCTGCTGGCCCAGCACGGGCTGGATGTGCAGCGGGACAAGGCCGCGCGCACCATCACCATGTCCGGGGCGGCGAGCAACCTCGAAGCGCCCTATGACCTGGTGCGCAAGATGCGCGCCTCGGTGCTGGTGCTCGGGCCGCTGGTCGCACGCTTCGGCCGGGCGCGCGTGTCCCTGCCCGGCGGCTGCGCCATCGGCACGCGGCCGGTCGATCTGCACCTCAAGGCGCTCGAACAGATGGGTGCCGAGATCGAGATCACCGCGGGCTACATCGAGGCCCGCGCGCCGCAGGGCCTGAAGGGCGCGCGCATCATCTTCCCGCAGGTCTCGGTGGGCGCGACCGAGAACATCCTGATGGCCGCGACCCTCGCCGAAGGCACGACCGAGATCGTCAACGCCGCGCGCGAGCCCGAGATCACCGACCTCGCCGCCTGCCTGATGCGCATGGGCGCGCGGATCGAGGGCATCGGCACCGACCGCCTGGTGGTGGAGGGCGTGAAGACCCTCGGTTCCGCCGTCCACCCGATCATCCCCGACCGCATCGAGGCGGGCACCTATGCCTGCGCGGCCGCCATCACCGGCGGCCAGGTGCTGCTGGGTGGCGCGCGGCTGGACCATCTCGGCGCGGTCGTGCGCATCCTGCGCGATGCCGGGGTGGACGTGGCCGAGGCGCATGGCGGCCTCAAGGTCTCGCGCCTGAATGGCCTGCGCGGCACCGATGTGATGACCGAGCCCTTCCCCGGCTTCGCCACCGACATGCAGGCCCAGTTCATGGCCCTGATGTGCGTGGCCGAAGGGGCGGCGATGATCACCGAGACGATCTTCGAGAACCGCTTCATGCATGTGCCCGAACTGTCCCGCATGGGCGCGCGCATCAATTTCCACGGCGCCTCGGCCATCGTGCGCGGCGTGCCGAAGCTGTCCGGCGCGCCGGTCATGGCGACCGACCTGCGGGCCTCCGTCTCGCTGATCCTCGCCGGCCTCGCCGCCGAGGGCGAGACCATCGTCAACCGCGTCTACCACCTCGACCGCGGCTATGAGCGGGTCGAGGCGAAGCTCGCAGCGGTCGGCGCCGACATCGAACGGTTGCCGGGCTGACATGCAATGGCGATGACGCCCGCGCAGCCATTCCTGGTGTAGAGACCGCCATGGATCACGCCCTTCCCACCCCGATCACCCCCTCGACCCCCGAGGATGCCGGCCCGATCGTGCTGGCCCTGCCGAAGGGGCGCATCCTGTCGGAACTCGCGCCCGTCCTGGCCCGTGCGGGCATCACCCCCGCTGCGGACTATGCCGACGAGAGCAGCCGGCGGCTGCGCTTCCCTACGGATGATCCCTCGCTCGACGTCATCCGCGTGCGGTCCTTCGACGTCGCGACCTTCGTCGCCCATGGCGCCGCCCAGATCGGCGTCTGCGGCGCCGATGTGCTGATGGAATTCGACTACCCGGAGATCTACGCGCCGCTCGACCTCGGCATCGGCCGCTGCCGCGTATCCATCGCCGAACCGGTCGCCGCCGAGCCCGACGACCCCAGCCGCTGGTCGCGCGTCACCGTCGCGACCAAATACCCGAACATCGCCCAGCGCCACTTCGCCGCGCATGGCGTGCAGGCGGAGATCGTGCACCTGAACGGGGCGATGGAGCTCGCCCCGTCCATGGGGCTGTCACGGCTGATCGTGGACCTGGTGCAGACGGGGTCCACGCTGAAGGCGAACGGGCTGAAGGAAACCGAGGTGATCGCGCACGTCACCTCGCGCCTCGTCGTCAACCGCACGGCGCTGAAGACGCGGCCGGAGGCGATCGGGGCGTGGATCGCGCGGTTCCGCGCGGCGCTCGCCGAACGCGACGCGCGATGACGGGGCGGGGGACGCAGAGAGGGGCTTTGCCCCTCTCCGCACCTCACCCCACCAAAGGCCACAGGGCCTTTGGAAACCGATACCGGGTGCCTTGCACCGCGGGTCGGCATCTTGTTGACCGGGGCACCGGGCACGTAGCGCAACAGCGCCATGCCGGCATGCCTGCCCCGCCCAACGCCAAGTATCGGTTTCCAAAGGCCCTGTGGCCTTTGGCGGGGTGGCTTGGAGGGGCAGAGCCCCGCCACCAGCGCCCTCCCCAGGATGTTCCCGCATGAAGCGCCTGACCACCACCGACCCCGATTTCGAGCCCGCCTTCACCGCCCTGCTCGACGACGCGCGCGAGACGACCGCGCGGGTGGACGCCGCCGTGGCCGGCATCATCGCCGATGTGCGAGCGCGGGGTGATGCGGCGCTCATGGACCTCACCGCGCGATTCGATGGCTGGACGCCGAAGAGCGCCGACGCGCTCCGCGTCACGGCTGAGGAGATCGAGGCCGCCGATGCCCGCATCGACGCGGAACGCCGCGCCGCGCTGAACCTCGCCGCCGAGCGCATCGAGGCGTTCCACCGCGCGCAGTTGCCGCGCGACCTCGAGATGACGGATGCGGCCGGGCTGACGCTCGGCATGCGCTGGGGGGCGATCGACGCGGTCGGCATCTATGTCCCGGGCGGCAAGGCGGCCTATCCGTCCTCCGTGCTGATGAATGCGATCCCGGCGCGGGCGGCGGGTGTTGCGCGCATCGCCATGTGCGTGCCGACGCCGGAGGGGGAGACCAATCCCCTCGTCCTCGCCGCGGCGAAGCGGGCCGGGGTGAGCGAGATCTTCCGCATCGGCGGGGCCCAGGCGATCGCGGCCATGGCCTGGGGCACCGCCTCAATTGCGCCGGTCGATCGCATCTGCGGCCCCGGCAATGCCTATGTCGCGGAGGCAAAGCGCCAGGTCTTCGGGCGAGTGGGCATCGATTCGATCGCCGGCCCGTCCGAGGTGGTGGTGATCGCCGATGCCGCCAACGATCCGCGCCATGTGGCGGTCGACCTGTTGGCGCAGGCGGAGCACGACGAAAGCGCCCAGTCCATCCTGATCACGCCGGATGCCGGCCTGGCCGAGGCAGTGGTCGCGGCTGTCGAATCCGAACTGCGCCACCTGCCGCGCGCGGCCATCGCCGGCGAATCCTGGGCGCGGCACGGCGCGGTGATCCTGGTGCGGGACCTCGCCGAGGCAGCCGCCCTGACCAATCGGCTGGCGCCGGAGCATCTGCAACTCATGGTGGATCAGCCCCGCGCCCTGCTTGCGCAGGTCCGGCATGCGGGGGCGGCTTTCCTCGGGCGCTTCTGTCCGGAAGCGGTGGGAGACTATGTCGCGGGGCCGAATCACGTGCTGCCGACAGGGCGCACGGCGCGATTCGCCTCGGGGCTCTCGGTGTTCGATTTCCTCAAGCGCACCACCTGGGTGGAGGCGGATGAGGCCGCTCTCGCGGCCGTGGGACCGGCCGCCGTGGTGCTGGGCGAAGCCGAGGGCCTGACCGCCCATGCACGGAGCGTGGCGCTGCGTCTCGGCGGTTGAGGCCTCGCCGCGCTTGACCCGCGCGGCCCCCGAGACCATTTTCCCGCCGATTTCACGTGGCGCGCCGCGCCGCGAACCTCCATGCGCGCCCTGCGCGCCAGACAATGAGGCCCGATGTCCAAGGAAGACATGATCGAGTTCAGCGGCCAGGTCGTTGAACTTCTCCCCAACGCCATGTTCCGCGTGAAGCTGGACAATGACCACATGGTCCTCGCGCACACCTCCGGGAAGATGCGCAAGAACCGCATCCGCGTGCTCGCCGGTGACCGCGTGAATGTCGAGATGACGCCCTACGACCTGACCAAGGGCCGCATCACGTTTCGATTCAAG
Source organism: Roseomonas alba (assembly GCF_019430885.1). Taxonomy (GTDB): domain Bacteria; phylum Pseudomonadota; class Alphaproteobacteria; order Acetobacterales; family Acetobacteraceae; genus Neoroseomonas; species Neoroseomonas alba. The sequence goes on from NZ_JAHYBZ010000004.1 coordinate 150,360, forward strand.
TGACCGGCATGCGCCGGGGCCGCTTCAAGTAACCGCGCCCGTGACCGAGATGCGCCCGCCGCTGGTGCTCGCGAGCGCCAGTCCGCGGCGCTTGGATCTCCTTGCCCGCCTCGGCATCGTGCCGGACCGGGTGGTTGCCACCGACATCGACGAGACCCCACTGAAGGGCGAGATCCCGCGGCCCCATGCCGCGCGTCTGGCGCTTGCCAAGGCGGAAGCCGGGGCTGCTGCGGCGCCTGGAGCGATTGTGCTGGCGGCCGATACCGTGGTCGGCGTGGGCCGCCGAATCCTGCCCAAGGCCGAGACCGAGGATCAGGCGCGCGAATGCCTCGATCTGCTCTCGGGGCGCCGGCATCGCGTGACGACGGCGGTGGTGCTGGCCCTGCCTGATGGGCGGCGGCTGAAACGGTCCGTGGAAAGCCAGGTGACGTTCCAGCGCCTGACGGGGCAGCAGGTAGTTGACTACCTCACCCGTGGGGAGTGGCAGGGCAAAGCGGGCGGCTACGCCATCCAGGGGCGGGCTGAGGCCTTCATCCGCTTCCTCTCTGGCAGCCATTCCAACGTGGTGGGGTTGCCGCTGTTCGAGACAGCGCAGTTGCTGCGCGGCATCGGATGGCTGCGGCCCTAGACCCCCGCGCGCCCAGTGGCGCGGCAATCCTCGTCAGCGCCTCGCCCGGCGAGCTGCGCACGGCGCTGCTGGAAGGCGGCGTGCTGACCGAGGCCTGGGTGGAGCGCCCTGCCCGCCCCGATGGCGTGGGGGACCTCCAGCGCGGCCGCGTGAGCGCGGTGGCCCCCGCCATGGCCGGGGCTTTCATCGCCCTGGCCGGTGGCGAGACCGGCTTCCTGCCGGAGAGCGAGGCCAGTGCCGAACGTCGCCCCATCGCCGCCGCGGTGCAGGAGGGACTGATCCTGCCGCTGCGCGTGACCCGCGCGGCGCAGGGCGGCAAGGGGCCGCGCGTGACCGCCCGGCTGTCCGAGGCCGAATCGGCCGCGGTCGCCGCCGCGCCGGCCGGTGCGCCGCGGCTCGTGGCGCGCGGTCCGAGCGCGGCGGCGCGGCTCGCCGCGCGCTACCCGGCGGCCGAGCTGCGGGTGGACAGCGCGGCGCTGATGGCCCGGCTGCGCGCGGGTCTGGGGGACCGCGTGCGCCTGGTGGCCTCCCCGGCCTTCGATGATGCGCTGGAGGCCGAGTTCGACGTCCTGGCCGGCCCGGAGGCCCCCCTGCCGGGCGGTGGACGGCTGCTGATCCATCCGACGCCGGCGCTGACGGCGATCGACATGGATGCCGGCAGCGCCGCCGGCGCGCGCGGCACGCAGGCCGTGGTCGCGCTGAACCGGGACGCGCTGCCGGAACTCGCCCGACAGATCCGCGCACGCAATCTGGCCGGCGCGCTCCTGGTCGATTTCGCAGGGCTGACGCCCAAACGGCGGGAGGCTCTGGCTGAGCCGCTGCGCGCCGCATTGGCGCCCGACCGCCATGCGCGGCTGCTGGGCTTTACGCATCTGGGCATGGCCGAGATCGTGCGCGACCGCATCCACCCGCCGCTGCATGAGGTGCTGGGGCGGCCGGCTTCGGCCCTGACACGGGGGCTCGCCGCACTGCGCCAGGCGGTGCGGGAGGCGGCCGCACGGCCTGGCGCGCGATTCGCGCTGCGCGCGACGCCGGCTGTCGTCGCAGCCTTGCAAGGCCTGCCTGGCGCGTTGGAAGACCATGCGGCCGAGGCCGGCGCGGCATTGGCCCTGGTGCCCGATGCCGCGGCCAGCGAGCCTGTTATCGAGGAGATGCGCCGTGGCGGATGACCGATCGCCGCCCCGCCCCCTGCCCCGCTGCCCGATCTGCCGCCGCCCGGCACAGGAGGCCGCGCGGCCCTTCTGTTCGGCGCGCTGCGCGCAGGTCGATCTGGGGCGCTGGATGACGGAGAGCTACGCCATCCCGGCCGCGCCGGCCGATGATGAAGAAGAGCGCTGACCCGGCTGGACAGGCGCGGCGTGGTCCGCTATTCCCCGCGGCCTCGCCGGGTTCCCACGGGAACCTCAATGGGCCCAGGTAGCTCAGTTGGTAGAGCATGCGACTGAAAATCGCAGTGTCGGTGGTTCGATTCCGCCCCTGGGCACCATTCCCCTTCTCTCATCGCGACATCGGCTGACCTTGTCCCATAGCCGCCCTGAGCCGTGGGCACGATTGCACCATGGCGCGGCGCGCCTCGTGCCCGCGCTGCCCGTCTATTGCAGCAACGGCCGGTAGCGATCGCGGTAGCCGAACAGCAGAAGCGCCGTCAGCGCGGCAAGCACCGCCGCCACCGGGATCCCCCCCGGGTTCAGCACCAGGTGGAACAGCACGATCACGGTGATGATCGGCAGCAGGGCCAGCAGCGCCAGCGCAGGGAAGCGGTTGAACAGCAGGCACAGCCCGGCGACGAGGTCGATTGATTTCATCAACGGCCAGATAAAGCCGCTTTCCTTCAGCGCGGCCTCGAAGCGCAGCCCGATATCGGAGGTGGGCGGGTGGATCAGGTTTCCACCGGTGAAGATCCAGAAGAAGCCATCGGCGGCACTGACCAGGAACAGCAGGCCGAGCAGGATGCGCGGCACATCGACGGTAAAACGGCGGACCATCGGAAACCTCCAGCAGGGGAACGATGTGCGCTTCCTGCCGGGCCACGCGGCGCGCGGCAAGCGCCGCACGCCACGCGGTGTGATCCGCTTCAGGGGTCTCGGCGCCGCCTCAGCCGCCGACCACCGGCGGCATCGGACCGGTCGGCGTGGCGCGGAAGGACATCGTCCCCACCGGCTGGCCGTTCAGGCTGATGCCGCAGTCGAACTGGCGATCGGCGCGCGCGAGCTCCCGGGACCGGCAGGCGGCGGCGAGCGGCATGGTGCCGGCATAGCCTTCCAGCGTCGTCACGCCATAGGTCACGAGGTTGCCCGAGATCGCCGTCTGGCCGTTCGCGCGGATGACGAGGTCGTGGCGCGGTTCCGTGCTCGACCCTCCGACCGGGATGCGGCTCGTCGTCATCTCGCCGGACAGCACGACCTGCTGGCCCGTCATGGGCATGACCACGGCGAGGTCCGCCGCGCGCGATACGCCTGGCGCAGTCTGCGCGCAGGCTGACAGCGCGAGGAGGGAAAGGCCTGCCAGGGCAGTGCGTCGCATGGGTCCTTCTCCGTCTTTGCTTGACGGAGCCATCAACGCCGCCCCCGCAACGAAGTTGCGATCGGGACCGAATCCGCTTCCGGCCGCCCCCGCCCTGCCCTAGCGTTCCCGGCAAGGGAGACTGATCGACGGGGGTTCCGTGGCCTATGCGCTGCAGCAGCTGATCAACGGGGTCAGCCTTGGCATGATCTACGGGCTGATCGCCGTGGGCTACACCATGGTCTACGGCATCATCGGGATGATCAACTTCGCCCATGGCGACATCTTCATGATCGGCGCCTTCGTCGCGCTGATCTCGGTCGTCATGTTCGTCTCGGGCGGCATCATGGAAGGACCGGCGGCGATCCTGCTCGTGCTGCTGATCTCCATGTGCATCACCGCGCTGTATGGCTGGACGGTGGAACGCGTGGCCTATCGGCCGCTGCGCGGGTCTTTCCGCCTGGCGCCGCTGATCTCGGCCATCGGCATGTCGATCGTGCTGCAGAACTACGTGCAGGTGGCGCAGGGCGCGCGCGTGAAGCCGATCGACGCGATGCTGCCGGGCGGGGTGACGATCGTCGAGCACCAATCCTTCGTCGTGCAATTCTCCTACATGCAGATGCTGATCATCACGGTGACGCTCGCCGTGCTCGCGATCTTTACCTGGCTGGTAACGCGCACGCCGCTCGGCCGCGCGATGCGCGCCTGCGAGCAGGACCGCAAGATGGCGGCACTGCTCGGCATCGACACCGACCGGACCATCAGCCTGACCTTCGTGATCGGCGCGGCGCTCGCCGCCGTGGCGGGCACGATGTTCCTGCTGCGCTATGGCGTGATCGACTTCTACATCGGCTTCCTCGCCGGGGTGAAAGCCTTCACCGCGGCCGTGCTCGGCGGCATCGGGTCGCTGCCCGGCGCGGTGCTCGGCGGCCTTCTGATCGGGCTGATCGAGACCTTCTGGTCGGCCTATTTCTCGGTGCAGTACAAGGATGTCGCGGCCTTCTCCATCCTCGCCATCACCCTGATCTTCATGCCGACCGGGCTGCTCGGCCGGGCGGAGGTCGAGAAGGTATGACCCCGGCCGTCCTGAAGGACGCCGCGCTGACCGCGCTCGTCGCCTTCGGCCTCTTCGCGCCGATGGTGGGGCTGCGCACCGATGTCGGGCCGACCGGCGAACTGGTGCTGCGCCAGCGCTGGGGCGATGTGGCGATCCTGGTCGGCATCGCCTTCGTGGGACGCATCGCGCTGATGGCCTGGCGCGCCGTCCGCGGCGAACCGAAGCCGCCTTCGGCCGCACGCACCGAGGCGATCCGCCGCGCCGGGACCTTCGTCGCGCCGGTGCTGCTCGCCTTCGCCGTCGCCCTGCCGCTCATTCCCGGCACCGGCCGCTATGAGCTCGACCTCGGCATCCTGGTGCTGACCTATGTCATGCTCGGCTGGGGGCTGAACATCGTGGTCGGGCTCGCCGGGCTGCTCGACCTCGGCTACGTCGCCTTCTACGCGGTCGGGGCCTATTCCTACGCCCTTCTGGCGACGAATTTCGGGTTGTCCTTCTGGATCTGCCTGCCGCTGGCCGGCATCCTCGCTTCATTCTGGGGCATCCTGCTCGGCTTCCCGGTGCTGCGGCTGCGCGGGGATTACCTCGCCATCGTCACCCTCGCCTTCGGCGAGATCATCCGCATCGTCCTGCTGAACTGGGTCAGCCTGACCGGCGGCCCGAACGGCGTGTCGGGCATCCCGCGCCCGACCTTCTTCGGCCTGTCCTTCTCGATGTCCGGCGAGCCCGACACCTTCGCCGGCTTCTTCGGCATCGAGCCGTCACCGAGCCATCGGGTGATCTTCCTCTACTACCTGATCCTGGGCCTCGCGCTGCTGACCAACTGGGTGTCGATCCGGCTGCGCCGCCAGCCGCTCGGCCGCGCCTGGGAAGCGTTGCGGGAGGATGAGATCGCCTGCCGTGCCCTCGGCATCAACATCACCGCGACCAAGCTGACCGCCTTCGCGCTCGGGGCGATGTTCGCCGGCTTCGCGGGGTCCTTCTTCGCCACGCGGCAGGGCTTCATCAGCCCGGAATCCTTCACCTTCATCGAAAGCGCGATCATCCTCGCCATCGTCGTCCTCGGCGGCATGGGCAGCCAGATCGGCATCGCCATCGCCGCGCTGGTGATGATCGGCGGGTTCGAGGTGTTCCGCGACCTCGACGAATGGCGGATGCTCGTCTTCGGCGGCGCGATGGTGCTGATCATGGTGGTGCGGCCGCGCGGGTTGGTGGGGCATCGCACGCCCACGGTGGCGCTCGGCGAGCGGCGGAGCATCAGCGCCGAGCACGTCGCCGAGGGGCATGGCTGAGGCATGACGGCCCCCATTCTCGAAGCCGAGAACCTGACCATGCGCTTCGGCGGCCTGGTCGCCGTCGATACCGTCACCTTCGCCGCCCTGCGCGGTGGCATCACCGCCATCATCGGCCCCAACGGCGCGGGCAAGACGACGCTGTTCAACTGCATCACGGGCTTCTACCGGCCATCCGCCGGCACGCTGCGCCTTCACCCGGATGGCGCGCCGATCGAATTGCAGCGCCTGCCCGGCCACCACATCGCCCGCGCCGGCGTCGCCCGCACCTTCCAGAACATCCGGCTGTTTCCCGGCATGACGGTGCTCGAGAACCTGCTCGTCGCGCAGCACAACACGCTGATGGCCGCGACCGGCTTCGGCATCGGCGCGCTGCTGGGCTCGCGCCGCTATCGCCGCGCCGAGAAGGCCGCCATCGAGAAGGCGAAGCACTGGCTGGAACAGACCGCGCTGATCGAACGCGCGGACGACCCCGCCGGCGCCTTGCCCTATGGCCAGCAGCGCCGCGTCGAGATCGCTCGCGCCATGTGCACCGATCCCGCGCTGCTCTGCCTGGACGAACCCGCCGCCGGCCTCAACCCGCGGGAATCCGCCGAATTGTCCGGCCTGCTCCGCCGCATCCAGGCCGGCGGCTGCTCCATCCTGCTGATCGAGCATGACATGGGCGTGGTCATGGGCATCTCCGACCGCATCGTCGTGCTGGACCACGGCCGCAAGATCGCCGACGGCACGCCCGCCGAGATCCGCGCCGATCCGCGCGTCATCGCCGCCTATCTCGGCGAGGGGGATGACGAGGCATGACCATGCTCGCCGTCGACACCGTCTCAACCGCCTATGGCGCCGTGCAGGCGCTGCGGGAGGTGTCCATCACCGTCGCGCAGGGCGAGATCGTCACGCTTGTGGGCGCCAACGGCGCGGGCAAATCCACCCTGCTGATGACGATCTGCGGCGATCCCCGCGCACGGTCCGGCCGTGTGGTCTTCGAGGATCGCGACATCACCGCCCTGCCGACGCATGAGATCATGCGCCTCGGCTTGGCACAGGTGCCGGAAGGCCGCCGCGTCTTCCCGCGCATGTCGGTGATGGAGAACCTGCTGATGGGCGCGCAGGTCGCCAGGCACGATCCCGCCCCGCTGCTGCGCCAGGTCTTCGCCCTGTTCCCCCGGCTGGAGGAACGCCAGTCCCAGCGCGGCGGCACGCTGTCGGGGGGCGAGCAGCAGATGCTCGCCATCGGCCGGGCGCTGATGTCGAAGCCGCGGCTGCTGCTGCTGGACGAGCCCTCCCTCGGCCTCGCACCCCTGATCGTGCGGCAGATCTTCGCCGCGATCCGGGAGCTGAACGAGAAGGAAGGGCTGACCGTGCTGCTGGTGGAGCAGAACGCCTACCAGGCACTGCGGCTGGCGCATCGGGGGTATGTGCTGGTGAACGGGCGGATCACCCTGGCAGGGTCGGGGCGGGAACTGCTCGCCATGCCGGAGGTGCGGGACGCGTATCTGGGCGGGGGGCACTAGACGTCCCGGAGAGGGGCTTTTCCCCTCTCCGTCCCTCTCCCCACCAAAGGCCCGGGGCCTTTGGAAACCGTCACCTGGCGCCGGGCGCCATGGGCGGGAATGGGTGCCGTAACCCGCTCCCGCGCCCGGAAGGCGCTGAGGGGGTTCCGGATGCCCGATATGCCCGGCGCCAGAAGATTGCGGTCCAGGATGCCCAGCATCCAGGGGCACCCATCGGCGTTGCGCAGCACCGTCGATGGGGCCCCGATGGTGGGGTGAGGTTTGGAGAGGGACAAAGCCCCTCTCCAATTCCTCTTCGGCCTAACCTATCTCCCATCGCCCCTATGCTATAGCCCCCCGAATGCTGCGCCTGACCGAACTGAAACTGCCGCTGGACCACCCGCCCGAGGCCCTCGAAGCCGCGGTGCGCGCCCGGCTGGGCCTGCGCGGGGCCGAGCTGCGCAGCCTGCACGTGGCCCGACGCGCCTGGGATGCACGCAAGCGGTCCGAGATCGTCCTCGTCTATTCCGTGGATATCGAGGTCTCGGATGAGACCGCCCTGCTGCGCCGCGCGGCCCGGGACCGGACGCTCGCGCGCACGCTCGGCCCGAAGCCGGATACCACCTATCGCCCCGTTGCCCGGGCGCCGGCCGCCGGCTGGAAGCGCCCCGTGGTGATCGGCACCGGCCCCTGCGGCATCTTCGCCGCGCTGATCCTCGCCGAGATGGGCTTCCGGCCGATCATCCTTGACCGCGGCAAGGTGGTGCGGGAACGCACCAAGGACACCTGGGCGCTGTGGCGCAAGCGCGAGCTGACGCCCGAAAGCAATGTCCAGTTCGGCGAGGGCGGCGCGGGCACCTTCTCCGACGGCAAGCTCTATTCCGGCATCAAGGCGCCGGAATCCCTGACGCGCAAGGTGCTGGAGGAATTCGTCGCCGCCGGCGCGCCCGAGGAAATCCTGTATGTGGCCAAGCCCCATATCGGCACCTTCCGCCTGGTGACGATGGTGGAATCCCTGCGCGAGAAGATCACCGCGCTCGGCGGCGAATACCGCTTCGGCACGCGCGTCACCGATTTCGTCATCGACCGCGGCGCGATCCGCGGCGTCATCACCGAAGCCGGCGGGACGATCGAGACCGACCATGTCGTGCTCGCCATCGGCCATTCGTCGCGCGACACCTTCCAGGCGCTGTTCGACCGCGGCGTGTTCATCGAGGCCAAGCCGTTCTCCATCGGCGTGCGCATCGAACATCCCCAGTCGATCATCGATGCCGCACGCTTCGGCGATTTCGCGAAACATCCGATCCTGGGGGCGGCCGACTACAAGCTGGTGCATCACGGCAGCACAGGGCGCGACGTCTATTCGTTCTGCATGTGCCCCGGCGGAACCGTGGTCGCGGCGACCTCCGAACCCGGCCGCGTCGTCACCAACGGCATGAGCCAGTATTCGCGCGCCGAGCGGAACGCGAATTCCGGCATCGTCGTCGGCATCACGCCGGATCGCGACTATCCGGGGCACCCGCTCGCGGGCATCGCCTTCCAGCGGCATTGGGAGGAACAGGCCTTCATCGCCGGCGGCGGCAACTACAACGCGCCGGCGCAGCGTGTCGGGGACTTCCTGGCGGGGCGGCCATCGACGGAACTCGGCAGCGTGGTGCCGTCCTACAAGCCGGGCGTCACGCCGACGGATCTCGCGCGCTGCCTGCCGGATTTCGTCGTCGCCGCCATCCGCGAGGCCCTGCCCGCCTTCGGCCGCCAGATCCGCGGCTTCGACATGGAAGATGCGGTGATGACGGGGGTGGAGACGCGCACCTCCTCCCCCATCCGCATCCGGCGCGGGGCGGATTTCCAGTCCATCAACACCCAGGGCCTGTTCCCCGCCGGCGAGGGCGCGGGCTATGCGGGCGGCATCTTCTCGGCCGGGGTGGACGGCATTCGCGTCGCCGAGGCGGTCGGCCGCGCCATGGCAGGGCTGGCGGCCGCCGCGTGACCGAATTCGATGTGGTGGTGATCGGCGCTGGCGCGGCGGGGCTGTTCGCCGCCATGCGCGCGGGGCAGCGCGGGCGGCGCGTGCTGCTGCTGGATCACGCCGACGAGGCCGGCAAGAAGATCCTGATCAGCGGCGGCGGGCGCTGCAACTTCACCAATCTCGGCGTCGTGCCGGAACGCTTCCTGTCCGCCAATCCGCATTTCGCGCGCTCGGCGCTGGCCCGCTACACGCAGCGGGACTTCATCGCGCTGGTGACGAAGCACCGTATCGCCTTTCATGAGAAGACGCTGGGGCAGTTGTTCTGCGACGGGTCAGCGCGGCAGGTCGTCGACATGCTGCTCGCGGAATGCGAGGCCGCCGGCGTCGATCTGCGGCTGCGCCATCGCGTCACGGACATCACGCGCGGCGATCGCTTCACCATCGCGACCGACCACGGTGCCGTCACCGCGGCCTCGCTGGTGCTGGCGACCGGGGGCCTGTCCATCCCGAAGATGGGCGCGACAGGTTTCGCGCATGACGTGGCGCGCCGCTTCGGCCTGCCGGTCGTCGCGCCTCGGCCAGGGCTGGTGCCGCTGACCTTCGATGATGCGGCGCTCGATCTGATGCGCCCACTGGCCGGCGTCGCGTTGCCAATCGTCGCGCGCTGTGGTCGCGCCGCCTTTCCCGAGGCCATGCTGTTCACCCATCGCGGCCTGTCCGGCCCGTCGGTGCTGCAGATCTCCTCCTACTGGCGGGACGGCGAGGCCATCACCCTCGACCTGTTGCCGGACCGCGACGCCACCGGGCTGCTGCTGGCGGCGAAGCGCGCGCGGCCGAAGGCGGAAGCGCGCACGGTGCTGGCCGATCTGCTGCCTCAGCGCCTGGCTCAGGCGCTCGCTGCGGCGCATCTGCCGCCGCGCATCATGGGCGAGATCGGCGATGCCGATCTCAAGCGCCTCGGCGCGATGCTGAAGGCCTGGCGGATCGAGCCCGCCGGCACCGAGGGCTATGCCAAGGCCGAGGTGACCCTCGGCGGCGTCGACACCGCCGCGCTGTCCTCGAAGACCATGGCCGCGAAGGATATCCCGGGCCTTTTCGTGATCGGGGAGGCGGTGGACGTGACTGGCTGGCTCGGCGGCTACAATTTCCAATGGGCCTGGTCGAGCGGCTGGGCCGCCGGCGAGGCCGCCTAGAAACCGCCCCACTTGCATCCCATTCTCAATTCCATGCGCAAGCTGATGCTCATGGCCGGGCTGCTGCTGGCGGGCTGTGCCTCCCAGGCCGGCTTCGACGCCCGGATGCAGGAACTCGTCGGCCTGCCGGTCGGCGACCTGGTGCAGCGTATCGGCGTGCCGGACAGCGACTTCAGCACGCCCGATGGCCGGCGCTTCCTTCAATACGAACGGCTCGGCACCAGCGCGCCGACACCGGCGCCGACCTTCGGCGTGGGCCTGGGCGGCTTCGGCTGGCGCGGGCCTTATGCGGGCGGCTGGGGCTGGGGGATGGGCTACCCGGCCTATGCGCCGCCGCCGCCCTGCCGGGTGACCTTCGAGATCCGGGCGGACCGCGTCGAATCCTTCACGCGGGCCGGCGGCGGCTGCGTGGCGACGGATCCAGGCTGATCGGGAACGGAGCAGCGCCCCTCCGTTCAGCCCCCGTTGCGCGGCACCACCGCCACCGGGAAGGACCGCAGATCCCGCTGTGCCGCCCGGAACACCGCATTCTGCTGGTGCCCCTTCTCCCGCGCGAGCTGCGGCACGCGCCGCATCACCCATTCGCCGAGTGCCAGCGCCGTCACCCGTCCCTCGGCATCCACCGCGGCGCGGCCGCGCAGCCCTTCCATCAGGGCATAGGCGAAGACGCCGTTGCGGTCGTCGTAGGAATCCAGCGCTTCCTGCACCGAGGACGACGCCGCCAGCAGGAAGCGCCCGGTGTCATTGCCGATGGCCGCAAGCTGGTCGATGTCCACCTGCCCCGCATAGCAGGTGTCGATCATGATGAAGGCGTCGCGCGCACGGATGCGCGACAGCGCCGCGACCAGCGTCGTGTCGTCCAGCGTTTCCTGGCGCAGCACGTCGAAGCTGCTGATGTCCCGCACATCCGACGGCAGGAACAGGAAGCGGTTGTTCGGCGAGACGATGCCATGCCCCGCGATGTAGAGGATGAAGGTATCCGCCGGCCCGGTATCCCGCGCCACCGCGGCCAGCGCATCGAGCACGCCGCGCCGCGTCGCGCGCGCGCTCGGCAGGAAGCGCAGGTCGACGTCGCGGAACAGCCCGGTCCCCGCAGCCCGTAGCGCCTCGCCGACCGAACGCGCATCGGGCTCGGCATAGCGCAGGTTCAGCTCGCGATTGGCGTATTCGTTCACGCCGATCGCCAGCACCACCAGCCGGCCGGCACCTGGCGGCGCGTCGGGCTCGCCGGGCCGGCGCAGCGTCAGGCTCGGGCCTTCGGCGAAGAGCGTCCCGTCGCTGGCGTAAAGGCGCGTCGCGATGCGGTTGCTGCCGGGGTCGAGCGGCACCTCGACGCTCGCCTCCCCCACCGCTGGTTCGGCGCGGGCCGCAAGGCGGTCATTCACCAGCACGTCGAGCGGCCCGAAACCGAGGCCGCGATCCGTCGCGCGGAAGGCCATGCGCAGGGCCGTCGCACCTTCCGGCAGCGCACGCGCATCCCAGGCAATCGCCTGGCACTCTGTCCCCACCACGGCGCAGAGCGACCCGGGCGCCAGCGTCGGCAAGCGGCCGATCCGGCTGCGCACCTCGCCAAGCTGCGTCAGCCGCTCCTGCGCCGGCGCGAAATCGCCCGCGATGCGCCCGCGGACCGCCCGCGGCGCGTAGAGCGCGCGATAGGCCTGCTGGAACGACGCCCATTCCGGGGTCTGGTTGCGGCCGGCATTGAGATGGACGCCGACCAGCTCCTGCCCGCCATTGGCGCCGTGGTCGAACAGGCCCTCTGGGGTCCAGAGTGCCCATCGCAGCGTCTCGGCATGGACGAACAGGGCTGCCTGCTCGCGCAGCGCGCCAGCCTGGAAGCGATACCAGCGGATGGTGCCGTCGCCGAGCGCGGCGACACCCATGTCGCCCGCCACCGTCAGCCCCCAGACGGCGCCCGGGGTCGGGATGGAATCGACCAGCCGCCCCTGCGCGTCGAACAGCCGGATATGCGTGTCGGTGCCGAGGAGGAACCCGTCATCCCGTACCAGGATGGCGAGGCTGCGGGCGAACTCGCCCTCGTCCAGGCGCAGCGGCACGTTGTTCAGCCGCGGCCGGTTGGAGTTGCGCCAGTCGAGCACACGGATCCGCGGCGTCTCGGTCCGCGCCGTGGCGAAGCCGGGCTCGCCCTGCCAGGCGGTCAGGCTGCCGGTCAACGGGTCGAAGATGACCGGCGCGCCGCCGGCGCGCAGGCTGAACAGGACCTGCGTGCCGTCGGCAGACAGCGCGAGCGTCACGCCGGTATTGCGGAAATCGCCGCCGGGCGGACGCGGCGCGACGGCCAGCGCCCCGTCCGGCGCGATGCGCCCCCAGCCCGGATCGGCCGCCGCATAGACCAGCCCGCCCTGCGGCAGCGGCACCATGTGGGAGATCGCATCCCGTGCCGCCGGGATGTCCGTCGCCGCGCCGAAGCCGAAATCCGCCCAGCGGCGGATAACGAATTCCCGCCGCGTATCGGGTGGCGAGACCAGCGCCGGATCCAGTACCGCCGTCATGGGCTGCTGCTGCCGCACCACCAGCCCGCGCCCCCCGGGGCTCGGCGCGGAGGAGGAGGAGGAGGAGGCCGGCTGCCGCTGCGGCGCCGTCCGCGTCGTCGCTGGCGCCGGCGTCGCCCCCTGCTGCGCCGCCGGCCGGTTGAAGCGCGCATAGCCGCCGGCATAGAGCTGCAGCCCGCCATTGGCGTCATGCGCCCAGGCGACGGCGGGCAGCCCCTCGCCCGCCAGGCCACTGGTATCGGGGACCAGCACGGTGCGCAGGTCGCTGGTGCTCAGCACCTCGACGCGCAGGCGATCCTCATAGCCGACGACCAGCAGAGCCCCTTCGGGCGAGAAGGCGACGCCATAGGGCCGCGCGCCCTGAACCGGGACGCGCTGGGCGAGCTTCCGCCCATCAGGGGCGTAGAGCCGCACCGTGCCATCGGCCGCGGCCGCCGCGACGCGCCCGTCGCGATCGAAGGCCACCATGCGGGCAGGGCCGGCGAAGCTCGCATCCTCGAAGACCAGCCGGCCGTTGCGCGCGTCCCAGACCTTGATGCCCGCGCGCCCGCCCAGGGCCGCGGCGAGGCGACCGCCATCGGCCGAGAAGGCAAGATGCTGGACCGGCGCGGTGAGCCCGGGCAGCCGCGCCGCGAGCCGCCCCGTCTGCGTGTCGAACAGGTACAGCGCAAAGGCACTGTCCCAGGATCGCGCCGTGTAGCCCGCCGCGGCGACGCGGCTGCCATCCGGCGTCAGCGCGACGGCATAGAGCTCGCCCTCCGCCTCCGGCCCCATGGGCGGGCGGATGACCAGGCGCTCCGTGCCCTCCGGCAGGTTCCACAGCCGCAGCGTCTTGTCGTCAGAGACCGTGGCGAGCGTACCGCCATCGGCCGTGGTCGCGAGACGACCGATCGGCGCGATATGCGCACCGGCCTCGATGCGCAGGAAAGGCTGCTGCGGCGGCTCGGCCGGCGCCTGCGCCTGCGCCGGCCCGCACACGGCGATCGTCGCCGCGAGGACGAGTCCGCGGAGCAGGCGGCGCACGGCCATGGCCCTAGCTGCTGGCCAGTTCGAAGCCCTGGCCCTGGGCCAGACGGTCGGCATTCTCGACACTCTCGCTGAAGCCATCGCGGCGCGCGATGTTGGTGGCGGCGAGCTGGCGGAACTGGCCGTCCTCGCCGCGCCCGCTCACGCTGGCGCTCGGGCTGCCGAGGCCGCGTACGCCTACCGCGTTGGCGGGCACGTAGCCGACCACGCCGGAGGAGGTCTCGACCCGGGCGAAATTGCCCTCGGCCGGGGTCACGGTGACCGATTCGCTGCGGTTGAGCTGGCCGACCTGCGCCGCACCGTCGTCCGGACGGATGCGAATGGGGGCGGAGACGCGCGCCGTGGTCGGCCGTGCGGCGACCGTACGGCGTGCCACCATCTGCTGCTTGGTGCCCGGGGCGATGGTCTCGATGGCGCTGTCGAATTCGGCGCCGCGGGTGCCGATCTTCTGGTTGATCTGCTGGGCGAGCGCGACGTCGCGGCGCATCAGGTCGCGCTGATAGGTCATCAACGCCATGCCCTGGTCGCGGCTGATCACGCCGGCGCGCACGTCGCTGCGGATGCGGTTCGCCGCGTTCACGCGACAGTCGACGAGTTGGTTGAAGGCGACCTGGGTCGCTTCGAGCTGGCGATTCTCGTTGGTGAGGTCGCCACCGACAGCCTGGACCAGTGCACCCTGGTTCTGTGCCTGGCGCTGGCGGGCCTGGATGTAGCCGCCGACGCCGCCGGCAACGCCGCCGGCGACCGCGCCGATCGCGGTGGCCGCGGCGAGATCCCCCCCGCGGCGCCCCGTGGCGAGGCCGATCGCGAGCCCGCCCAGCGCCCCCAGCCCGGCACCGACCGCCGCGCCGCGCAGGATGTCCTCAGCGTAGAAATCACCGGTGGAATCGAGCTGCACGACATAGGCCCGGCACACGTCCCGGCCATCATCTGGCCCGATGCGGCCCAACTGCGTGGAAACGCAGCCCGCCAGCATGGCTGCCGACATCACGCTGGCCACTGGACGGCGGATCGAGGCTCGCATCAAAAAAACTCCCGGGTCAGGATCGCGAGACAATAGTATCAGGACGTTACGGTCCATGCCAGAGCAGGTCCCGCCCCCGCCGTGCGCAAGGTCACGCTGGGCAAGGGCCTTCCGTCTCCTTAACCTCACCTCACTCAGGGCCGCCCCTCGATCCGGTGGCGGTCGGCTTCAAGCAAAGGGGACGACACATGCTCACGACACGTAGGCTGGTGCTCGGTGCGGGCCTCGGCACCCTGGCCATTGGCAGCGATGCCTTCGCGCAGGGGGCCTCGGGGCCCATCCGCATCGCGACGGCCGGCCCGATGACCGGCCAGTACGCGGCCTTCGGCACCCAGATGCGCGAAGGAGCGACGCAGGCGGTGACCGACATCAACGCCGCGGGCGGCGTGCTGGGGCGTCAGCTCGCCCTCGAGATCGGCGATGATTCCTGTGATCCGCGCCAGGCGGTCAGCGTCGCGAACCAGCTTGCCGGCCGGCGGGTTGTCTTCGTCGCGGGGCATTTCTGCTCCGGCTCCTCCATCCCCGCCCGCGACGTCTATGCCGAGGAAGGCGTGCTGCAGATGTCGCCCGCCTCGACCAATCCGCGCTTCACCGACGAAGGCAAGTGGAACACCTTCCGCACCTGCGGCCGCGACGACCAGCAGGGCCAAGTTGCCGGGCGCTACATCCTGCAGAATTTCGCGGGCAAGCGCGTGGCGATCCTTCATGACAACACCGCCTACGGAAAGGGCCTCGCCGACGAGACCAAGAAGGCGCTGAACGCCGGCGGCATGCAGGAGACGATGTACGCCGCCTATACGCCCGGCGAGCGCGACTACAGCGCCATCGTGTCCCGCATGAAGGCCGCCAACATCGACGTCATCTATCTCGGCGGCTACCACACGGAAGGCGGACTGATCATCCGCCAGGCCAAGGAGCAGGGGATGAACGTCACCCTGATCGGCGGCGACGCGCTGGTGACCAACGAGTTCTGGCAGATCTCGGGCGCGGCGGGCGAAGGCACGCTGATGACCTTCTCCTCAGACCCGCGCAAGCGTCCGACGGCGGCCGAGGTGGTGCAGCGCTTCCGCGCCCGCAACGTCGATCCGGAGGGCTATGTCCTCTATACCTATGCCGCGATCCAGATCTTCGCCGACGCTGCGAAGAAGGCAAACAGCGTCGATCCGCGGCGCCTTGCGCAGGTGCTGAAGTCGGACGGCCCATGGCAGACGGTGCTCGGCCCGATCAGCTTCGACGCCAAGGGCGACGTCACGGTGCCGGACTACGTCTTCTACATCTGGCGCAACGGCGCCTACGCCGAACTGTCGTAAGGCGATCCGGCCCGCACCGCGCATCGCCGCGCGGTGCGGGCCATCGGCCGGGGGGGCGCGGCGATGCTGTTCATGGTCATCGAGCATTTCCGCGACCGTGACGCGAAAGCGGTCTATCGGCGCCTGCGCGATGCGGGGCGCGGCGTGCCGGAGGGGCTGCGCTACGTCGACTCCTGGATCGAGACCAATTTCGACCGCTGCTTCCAGCTCATGGAATGCGACGACCCGCTCCTGCTTCAGGACTGGGTGCTGTTCTGGGGTGACCTGGTCACCTTCGAGATCGTGCCGGTGGTGCCCTCGGCGGCGACGCGGGCGCTGGTCGAACGGCATCTCGCCGCACCCGGCGCCGGCAATCCGGAGTGAAGGCGACTCCATCGAAATGCTTGCAGCCGGGTCGCCCGCAGGTGCAGCATCCTTTCTGTCGTCAACAACCGAAAGGAGGTGATCCGGTGTCTCATCGCATCAATCGGGCTGTCGTGCCCGTGGCCCGGATCACTGCCGGTCACTGACCGGCAGGTCACCAGGGTTCCGCGGGCCGGGTTCCGGCCACGCGATGGGAAGGCTCCGGGGGAAACCTCGGGGCCTTCTTCGTTTCTGGGTGAGCGGTCGAAGGCAAGGACCGCCGCGCTGCGCCATCGCCTGCGCCAGCCGGCCATAGCCACGCCGCACAGGACAGCTGCTCGACAGCCCGATCGGGCGATCGCATCGCACAACGCCGGCCGATGGCGCCGCGCACGGAACGCCACAGGATGGCCTGCGATATGCTCGAATAGGAAAGAAGGCGCGCTCAGCGCGCGATGAAGTCGTCCGGGCCCTCGCCCATCTCCTCCGGCAGGTCGGCGGCAAGATCCTGCACCACGGCAGACACCCATTCCTCGGCGGTGGTGCCCAGGGCAGCCGCCCGGCGGGCGATCTCGGCGGCCAGTTCGTCGGGCAATTCCACCTTCACTTCAGTCATTTGCTACGCGCTCCTCGGCTGCGACTCGCGGAACAATAGGGTGATTCCGGTTTGCGGCGCCTTTGCGACATCCGCATGGGTGGGATGCGATTGCGTTGCGGTGCAGCGAAGCCTCCGAAAGGTCTCGACAGGACTTGATCCGGCGCAAGGCATTCGTCGCGAAACCCTGGAAAATAATCAACATTCGCACGGTATCAGGAAAGGTCCGCAGCCCATGAACCATCGCCACCGCAAGGTGCTCCACGCCATCTTCGCCCACCCGGTCAGCGCCAATATCGACCCCAAGGCGGTGCAGGCAGTGTTCGAGGAACTCGGCGCGGAGGTGGACCACACCGGCACGGGCCGTGTCGGCGTGAAGCTGAACGGCCATGCGGCCGCCTTCCATGACACCCGACACAGCCTGTCGAAGGACGAGGTGGTGGAGATCCGCCAGTTCCTCACCCAGGCCGGGGTGGATCCCGCCGCCTACCCGGTTTGAGGGATCACGGAGTCCGGCGTAACCTCCCTGCGTTGCCGCAGCGCCCGCGCCGCGGCCGGAGATGAGGATACGCCGGATGATCACCGTGAATCGCCGTGCCCTGCTGGGCACCGCCGGGCTTGCTGCCCTCGCCCCCGTGGCCGCCCAGGCGCAGACGCGCTGGCAGATGGCCACCGCCTATGCCGACGGAAACCTGCATACCCGCAACATCAAGACCTTCCTGCAGGAGGTCGAGCAGGCCGCGAATGGCCGCCTGTCCGTGCAGCTCCATTCCAATGGCTCGCTGCTCAAGATGACCGAGATCAAGCGCGGCGTGCAGACCGGCCAGGTCCAGGCCGGCGAGATCCTGCTGACGGCCTATGCCAACGAAGACCCGATCTACGACGCCGACGCGCTGCCGCAGCTCGTCACCAGCTTCGCGCAGGCGAAGAAGCTCGCCGACCTCCAGCGCCCCTTCATCGAGGCGCGCTTCGCCCGGCAGGGCCTGACGCTGCTCTACATGGTGCCCTGGCCGCCTGCGGGTCTCTATGCGCAGAATCCGGTCACCTCGCTCGAGCAGCTCCGCGGGTCGCGCTTCCGCACCTATTCCCCGATGACCAACCGCTTCGCCCAGCTCATCGGCGCGCAGCCGACGCTGGTGCAGTCGGCGGAACTCGCCCAGGCCTTCGCGACCGGCGTGGTGCAGTCGCAGGTGACTTCGGCGGCGACCGGCGTCGACACCCAGGCTTGGGACTACGCGAAGGTCTTCATCCCGCTCGGCTTCACCCAGACGAAGAACGCTGTCTTCGTCTCCCGCCGCGCGCTGGAGGGCCTGCCCGCCGAACTGCAGCAGGCGATCCGCGCCGCCGCGGCACGCGCGGAGACGCGCGGCTATGAACTCTCCGAAGCCGCGACGCGCGAGACCGAGGCGACGCTCGCGCGCAACGGCATGCAGGTGATGCAGCCCACGCCGCAGCTCCTCGAGGATGTCGCCAAGGTCGGGGCGACCATGGCCGACGAATGGGCGCAGCGCGCCGGGCCTGACGGCCAGCGCCTGCTCCAGCAGTACCGCGCGGCCTGACCGCAGGATGCGCGCGCCGCGGGCAGCGGCGCGCCATCTCGCCCAGAGAATAGGCAGACGCCGTGGCTTTCTGCCCATTCGCCGCGCAGCCCCACTTGCACCGCACGCGGCGCGGCGACGAATATGCCGCCCGCTCAGAACCACAAGAAGGGGGCTTCACCCAATGAGCCTGATGCATCGTCGCGGCGTTCTCGCCGCCACCGCAGGACTGGCCACGGCCGGCCTCGGCCTCGGCACAGCCGCCGCGCAGACGCGCTGGCAGGTCGCCACGGCCTATCCGGACGGCAACTTCCATACGCAGAATCTGCGCAGCTTCCTCGACGCCATCCAGGCGGGGTCGAATGGCCGGCTGTCGCTGCAGCTGCATTCCAACGCCGCGCTGCTCAAGATGACCGAGATCAAGCGCGGCGTGCAGACCGGCCAGGTGCAGATGGGCGAGATCCTGCTCTCCGCCTATGGCAACGAGGATCCGTTCTTCGAGGTGGACGGCATCCCGATGCTGGTCACCACCACCGCCCAGGCGCGCAAGCTCGCCGAGCTCCAGAAGCCCTATGTCGAGGCGCGGCTGAACCGCAGCGGCCTGTCGCTGCTCTACTGGGTGCCCTGGCCGCCATCGGGCCTCTACACCAACGCTCCGGTCGAGACGGTCGAGGCGCTGCGCGGCACCAAGATGCGCACCTACAACGTGCTGACCAACCGCTTCGCGACGCTCGCCGGCGCGACGCCGACCCTGGTGCAGCAGGCCGAGGTGCCGCAGGCCTTCGCGACCGGTGTGGTGAACGTCATGGTCACCTCGGCGGCGACCGGCGTGGATGTGCAGGCCTGGGATTTCTGCAGGGTCTTCACGCCCATCGGCTTCGCCCGCACGAAGAACGCGATCATCGTGCGCAAGCGCGACCTCGATGCCCTGCCGGCCGAATTGCAGGCCATGATCCGCAGCGCGGCCGCGGCGGCCGAGACGCGCGGCTGGGACCTGTCCGACAAGGCGACGACCGATCAGCAAGCCATGCTCGGCCAGCACGGCATGACCATCGCGACCGCGACCCCCGCGCTGATGCAGGGGTTGCGGGCGATCGGCAACACCCAGACCGACGAGTGGGTGGCCAAGGCCGGCGACGATGGCAAGCGCCTGATCGACGCCTATCGCGCCGCCATCGCCTGACACCACCGGGGCCCGCTACAAGGCGGGCCCCGTCCTGCCGCGTATCGGAGCGTGCCCGTATGACCCTTCCCGCCCCTTCCCGCCGCTCCGCCTCATGAGGCTGCTGCGTCGCGCGCTGGACGCGCTGTATCTCCTCGGTGGCATCGGTGGCGCTGTCACCCTCGCCGCCATCGCCGCCATCATCGCCACGCAGGTGATCGGCCGGCAGTTCGGCGTCGCCGTGCTCGGCGCGGATGACCTGACTGGCTTCGCGGTGGCGGGGTCGGCGACCCTGCCCCTTGCCTATGCCTTCCGGCATGGGGCGCATATCCGCGTCGACCTCATCATCGGGCATCTGCGCGGCGCACCGCGCTTCGTGCTCGAGACCATCGCGCTGCTCGCCTCCTTTGGGCTCTGCGCCTTCTTCGCCTATTCCATGCTCGACCTCGCCTCGGACAGCTTCGAATTTGACGATGTCGCGCAGGGGTCGATCGCCTGGAAGCTGTGGATGCCGCAGCTCATGGTGGGCACCGGCGTCGCGCTCTTCGCGCTCTGCCTGCTCGACGACCTGATCGTACATCTGACGGGGGGCACGCCCTCCTATCGCAAGGCGGCCGAGGCCTCGGCGCTCGAACGGGCCGGGGAGGAACTCTGATGGAACTCGCGCAGACCGAGGCCGGCGCCCTGATGCTGGGGCTGCTGTTCCTCTTCCTCGGCTTCGGCATCTGGATCGGGCTGGCGCTGGCCCTGGTGGGCCTGGTCGGCGTCACGGTGCTGCCCATCCTGATCCCGGCCATGCCGACCATGCCGCCCGAAAAGGTCATGGGCACGGCGATCTGGCAGTCCCTTGCCTCCTGGACGCTCGCCGCGCTGCCGCTGTTCATCTGGATGGGCGAGATCCTGTTCCGCACGCGCCTGTCGGAGGACATGTTCCGCGGCCTTGCCCCCTGGGTGCAGCGGCTGCCCGGTCGCCTGATGCATGTGAACGTCATCGGCTGCGGCATCTTCGCGGCGGTGTCGGGATCCTCGGCCGCGACGGCGGCGACGATCGGCAAGATGTCGCTGCCGGCGCTGACCCAGCGCGGCTACCACCTGCCGATGGCGATCGGGTCGCTGGCCGGCGCGGGCACGCTCGGGCTGCTGATCCCGCCGTCGATCGTGATGATCGTCTATGGCGTGGCCGCCGAGGTTTCGATCGTCCGGCTGTTCATCGCCGGCGTGCTGCCCGGCATCATGCTGATGATCCTGTTCAGCGGCTACATCGCGGTGTGGTCGATGCTGAACCCGGACAAGACGCCGCCTTCCGACCCGCCCATGTCCTTCGGGAAGAAGCTGCGGGAGAGCGGGCAGCTCATCCCCGTCGTGCTGCTGATCGGCTTCGTGATGGGCAGCATCTACCTCGGCTGGGCCACGGCGACCGAGGCTGCGGTCTTCGGCGTGGCCGGTGCGCTCGCGCTGTCCGCCTGGGGCGGGTCGCTGTCCTGGTCGTCCTTCACCGGGTCCCTGATGGGCGCGGTGCGGCTGTCCTGCATGATCAACCTGATCCTCGCCGGCGCGGCCTTCCTGACCCAGGCCATGGCCTATTCGGGCATTCCGGCAGCGATGGCGTCCTGGGTCGGCGCGCAGGGCTTCAGCCCCTACATGATCATCGCCTGCCTGACGGTGATCTACCTGATTCTGGGCTGCTTCATCGACGGCATCAGCATGATCGTGCTGACCGTCTCGGTGGTGCTGCCGATCATCCAGAACACCGGCTTCGACCTGGTCTGGTTCGGCATCTTCATCGTGCTGGTGGTCGAAATGGCGCAGATCACGCCGCCGGTCGGATTCAACCTGTTCGTGCTGCAAGGGCTGACCGGCAAGGGCATCTTCGAGGTGACGCGCTACACCATGCCCTTCTTCATCCTGATGCTGATCGGCGTGTCGATCGTGACGGTCTTCCCCGCCATCGTGACCTGGCTGCCGCAGACGATGCTGGCGCGCTGACGCACCGGACGGAGTTGGAGAGGGGCTCTGCCCCTCTCCAAGCCTCTCCCCGCCACAGGCCACGGGGCCTTTGGCGGACTTGGCAGCACTGCAGCCAAGGCGCGGGGAGATGCAAAGCCCTTCCCCGGCCCACCGTCGCGCGGATAAGGCAGCGCTCCGCGCAGCCCCAACCCGTGCGCAGCTCAGCGCTCAGTCCAGCCGCGCGCCCGACTCCCGCACGACACGCTGCCACTTGGTAGTCTCTTCGCCGATGAAGTGCTGGAACGCCTCGGGTCCGAGCGGCCGCGGCTCGCTGCCCACTTCGCGCAGCTTGGCCTGGACCTCGGGCTTGGCGATGGCGGTGAGCGTCGCTTCGGCCACCCGGTCGATGATCGGGCGCGGCGTGCGGGCGGGGGCCTGGAGGCCGAACCAGGCCACGGCTTCGAAGCCCGGGAAACCGCTCTCGGCGACGGTCGGCGTCTGCGGCACCGAGAACCAGCGCTGCGCCGAGGTCACGGCAAGCAGCCGGACGGCGCCGGAGGCGATGTGCGGAAGATAGGCCGGCAGGTTGTCCACCGCGATCTGCACGCGCCCGGCGAGCAGGTCCGGGATCAACGCGCCGGTGCCACGGAAGGGCACGTGCTGAATGTCGATCTTGGCCAGCGACTTCAGGTATTCGGCGCTGAGATGACCCGAGGTGCCGTTGCCTGGCGTGCCGTAGTTCAGCGCGCCCGGATCGCGCTTGGCCAGGGCGATGAGGTCGGCGAGGTTCTGCGCCTGGACGTCCTTGTTCACCATGACGCCATTGGCGACCAGGTTCACCATCGCGATGGCCGTCAGGTCATCCTGCTTGAACGGCATGCGGCTGTAGAGGAACTGGTTGATCACCGCCGTGCCGATGGTGGTCATCAGCAGGGTGTAGCCGTCGGGGTCGGCCTTGGAGACGACCTCCGCACCAATGTTGCCGCCGGCGCCGGCCCGGTTCTCGACCACCACGGGCTGGCCCAGCGCGCTGCTGAGCTGCTCGCCGATCACGCGCGCCGTCACGTCGGTGGCACCGCCGGCGGTGAAGGGCACGATCAGGCGGATGGGGCGATTGGGCCAGGCCGGCTGGGCGTGCAGCGCGACGGGAGCCGCCAGCACAGGCAGGGCGCCGAGGGCGGCGCGGCGGGTGATGCGCATCATGTCACCTTCCTTGAGCGTTGTGCCTGCGCGCTAACCTGCGCAAGCCCCGGATGCAAGCATGCGCATATATCGTTTCGAGGCCGTCAACCCAGCCAGTCGCGCGGCACATGCCGCCACGGCAGGGGATGCAGGTCGAGCGCCGCCGGACCCGGCGCGTCGCATTCGACGATGGCGACGCAACGGTCCTTGAAGGCCGCGCGGAAGTGGTTCTTGCCCTTGTTCGCGAGCAGCCGCGTCGTGCCGAGGTCGATGCCATGCAGGGTGAAGAAGCCCGGATCGACCGCGGATTCCTTCAGCGTGGTGCAGATGATGCGGAGATTGCCGACGCGCAGCACGCAGGTCGCGCCGAGGTCGACCGGCGCGCCGCGTTCCATCGGGCCTTCATTGACGAAGCGGCCATCGGTCAGGCGCTCGACGGTGACGTCGGTGATGACCGGGCGGCCGAAGGCCTCGGTGATGGTCGCGCCGAGATGGCGGGTCAGCGCCGCACCCACGCCCGCGTCCTGAGCCGCGGCGACCGAGGCCGGGTCGTGCAGGAAGGCGAAGACGGCGGGCACATCGAGTTGCGCATTCACCAGCGTGCGCAGCATCTCGGGTGTGTCCGCGATGCCGCCGGACAGCGGATTATCGGCCGGGTCGAGCAGGGCGACGAGGCCGGGCGGCGCGTTGAGCGCCTGGCGCAGCGCCGTCACCGGGTCAGGCAGGGTCACGGCGAAGCGGTCGCGCCGCGCGGCGATAGCGTCGGCCAGGCGTTCCGCCACGTCACGCGCCGCGCCGGCATCCTCCGCCCAGACCATGGCGGAGGGACCGGCATGCGGGCTGTCGCCCCAGGCGAAGCCGCCGAAGATCGAGGCGTCGAGGATCGGCGCCGTCTCGGCAGCCTTGGCCTCGGCCCAGACCTCGGCCATGGGACCGGCCTCGTGCCGCATGTGAAAGCTGTGCAGGATCATCGGGCGCTTGGCGATGAAGCCCTGTGCGCGCGGCGCCCCGCCGATCGCGCGTTCCAGCAGGTGCAGTGCGCGCATCCCCGCGGCATCCATGTCGATGTGCGGATAGGTGCGGTAGGCCGATGCGCCATCCAGCCACTCCGCGATCTCCGGCGCCATGTTGGCGTGGAAGTCGAAGCTGGCGACGAGCGGGGTGCCGCGCCCGATCAGGGAACGGACGCGCGCGATGGTGGTGGCGTCTGCCTCCGGGTCGGATTCCGTCACGCAGGCGCCGTGCAGGGAAAGGTAGACGCCATCGAAACGCTGCGCGCGCAGGCCAGCCTCGACCTCCTCCCGCCAGGCGGCGATGGCTTCGTCGGCCATGGGGCCGCCGGGCTGGGCGGCGATGCAGGGCAGCACCGTGGCGCGCCAGTCGGGGCGCTCCGCCAGGAAGGCGGCGACGGCGCCAAGTTCCGTCGCCGTGCCGGCATAGCGAGCGAGATGCCCTGCCCCGCTGCCCCATTCGCGGGATTCGAAGGCCGATCTCGGCGTGGGAACGGGGGTGAAGGAATTTCCTTCGAACCAGAGGCGGGCGACGGCGATGTGCGGCATGGGCGAAGCATAGACCCTCCGCCGGACCACAGCGAGACGAGGCCGGCGCGGTCAGAGCCGGCGAAGGGCGACCTGGCCGTCGAGCGCGAAGAGAAGCATCAGCGGCAAGGTGGCCAGCGCATCGTGAACGGCCCTGACCACGCCATCACCCCACCAGCTGCCCAGCGCATAGTCATCGAGCCCGATGACACCGCCGCTCCGGACCTTCGCGGTGGACAGCACGATGTCCTCGCGCACCGCCTCGTAATTGTGGTCGCCGTCGATATAGACGAAGTCCATCGCCCCGTCGGGCTGGCCCGCAAGCCACGGCACCGAGGCACTGCGCACCACCTCCACCCGTCCGGCGAATGGCGGCTCGCTGAAAGTCCGCAGGATCGAGGCGTGAATCTCCTCCATGTCGTTGGCGCTGCCCTGCGCATAGAGAGATTGCCCGTGCTGGGGCTGGCCGCTGTTCTGCCAGGGGTCGACCAGATACAGGCGGCGTGGCCGCGCCTGCGCGAAGATCGCTCGCGAAAAACCACCCCGGAAGACGCCGATCTCGGCGCCAACGCCGCCCCTCGGCAGCAAGGCCGCGATCGTACGACGCGCATCGACAGCAACCTGCATGATCGTGGCGGACCTTCTGGCCCACAGAATAGAGCATTAACCCCTTCTGATCCGCAACATCATCCTCGCCCGGCGAAGGTGTCGCAGGCCTCGATCCGGCCGCTGTCCAGCCCGCGCCGGAACCAGGTCGCACGCTGGGCCGAAGTGCCGTGGGTGAAGCTTTCCGGCACGACATAGCCGCGGCTTGCGCGTTGCAGGCGGTCGTCGCCGACCGCGGCGGCGGCATTCAGCCCTTCCTCGATGTCGCCGCGTTCGAGGATGCCGCGCGTCTCCTGCGCCCGCCGCGCCCAGACGCCGGCGAGGCAATCGGCCTGCAATTCCACGCGCACCTGAAGGGCGTTGGACGCCGCCTCCCCCTGCCCGCGCCGCACCTCCTCGACGCGCCCCAGCACGCCAAGCTGGTTCTGCACGTGATGCCCGACTTCATGCGCGATGATGTAGGCGGCAGCAAAATCCCCCTGCGCGCCGAGACGCCGCTGGAGGTCCGCCATGAAGTCGAGATCGATGTAAACCTTGTGGTCGCGCGGGCAGTAGAAGGGCCCGACCTGCGCCTGGGCGAAGCCGCAGCCCGACTGCGTCGCGCCGGAGAACAGCACCACCGTCGGATCCTCGTAGCGCCCGCCACGCCGGGCGAATTCGGCGCGCCAGACCTGCTCCGTCTCGCCCAGCACCTGGGCGACGAAGCGGCGGGCGGCATCGTCCTGCGGCGCCGTCTGCTGATACTGGGTCTGCGGCTGGGGGGCGGAAAGCTGGCCTTGCAGCAATTCCCCCGGATCGACGCCGAGCAGCAGCGCGATGACCAGCAGGGCGATGGTGCCGAGGCCCCCGCCCACCGCGACGCCGCGGCCGCCGATGCGCTGGCCGCGCCGGTCCTCGACATTGTCGCTCTCCGGCCCGTCCAGACGCATGATCGCCTCCTTCGCTAGGTATCGCCCCGCAGCAACGCGGCAAGGCCGGGAGAGATGCCAAGGCCCATGCGCCCCTTCGGCGGGGCATAGGACCCGGCCTGCGCTCGCGGCAGGCGCAGCGAGACCAGGAGCTCGGCCATCCGCACCCCACAGGCCATGCCGTCCAGCAGTGCGACCGGACAGGCCGCCTGCAGCCGGTTGTCGAAGCCGGCCAACGCCGCCCCAGCGAGGACCACGGCATTGGCGCCCTCGGCGGCGAGCGCCTTGGCCGCGGCCAGCACCTTTGTGCCGACGCTGTCGGGGTCGGCCACGGCCTCCGGTGCCGATGCGTTCACCGCGATGATGTCCACCAGCCGCTCGGCCAGCCCGTAGCGGGCGATCAGCTCGCGATACATCTCGAGGCTGCCGAAGGTGACCAGGCCGAAGCGGCCGCCCAGCATGCAGGCGGTCAGGCAGGCGGCCTCGGTCATGCCGACCACGGGACAGGGCATGATCTGCCGCGCGGCGTCCAGCGCCGTGTCGTGGCTGACGGCGAGCAGCACCGCATCGACCTGGCCGGCCTGTTCGGCGAGCAGGTCGAGCAGCGCATGGGCGGCGATGACGTTCTCCGCCCGCGTCGTGATCACCGCGGGGCCGAAGCGCGGCGTGGCGGGAATGATCTCCGTCCCCGGCGCGGCGGCAGCACGGGCGGCAGCAGCGCAGGCGTCGGTGATCGCCTCGGTGGTGTTCGCATTCGCGACCAGCAGCCGCATCAGCCAGGTTCCGCCACGGTGCGGCGCGAATGCGCCATGGCGATACGCAGGCGGCGAAATTCCTGCGGGGCCGCTGGCGCATCGGGCGTGGTCTCGGCCAGGCTGCGCAGCTTCCAGACAAGATGCGGGTTGAACAGCAGCAAATCCCCCGGCCGCGGCTCCAGTTTCAGCATCAGGGCCGGCTCGGCGCAGACGGCATCGAGCAGGTCGAAGGCTGGGCGCAGCCCCGCGGAGAGCGGCGCGGCGCCGGGCTGGGGCGTAGTCGCCGCCTCCTCCACCGCCAAGCGAGTGTAGCGCGCGGCGAAGGCGCCGCCGGTCACAGTGAAGACGGCGCGTGGGGTGAGTTCCCCGTCCTCAAGCAGCGGCGCCGGCTCGTAGAGCTCGGCGAGCGCGGTCCGGTCGCGGCGCATCACCTCATTGTGCACCGCACCAGCCGAGACGAGCCCGTGCGGCGGAGCATCCGGCGCATTGGCGAGGCACAGCAGCGCGATGGCGTCGCAGGCTTCGATATGGAAGCGTGGCGTGGCGGCACGCGCCCCACCCCCTTCCTCCGGCCGCCCGGTCAGGCGTGTGACGGGCGAGCCCTGCCCGTTCAGCGGCTTGCCGAGGTGTTCCCCAAGGGTCAGCAGCGCGGCATCTGCCGCCGCGGCGCCATGCCGGTCGAAGGGCAGACCCCGCAGGAGACAAAAACCGCGGCCCGTATCGAGCCGCGTCGCGACATCAGCGAGAATCGGCGCCAGCCGCGTGAGCGGCGGCGGGGGCGCGGCGGCCTCGGCCGCCGTCAGGGCGGCTTCGAGCTCGGCCGCCTCCTCGGTGCCGACAGGCACCATCCAGTCCGCCGCAGTGAGGTCGCCCGCCACCCAGACGGCAGGGCCGGTCTGGGGTGCGGGCCGCGGTCGGGGTCGCGTGAGGGTCGTCATGCACGCAAGGGTAGCACGCCGCGTGAGGCAGGCCACAATCGCGCCGCACCTTGCCGGATCGGCGCGACGGGTGGACCCTCCGCCGCGAGAGTCTGTTTGGAAAGTCCGGCACTGGCCCGCACCCCCAACCCGGCCACCCATTCCAGCATGCTGACGCGGGTGGCCGGGTTGGGGGTGCGGGCCGGTGCCGGACACGGCAACGCGCCATAGGGCGCGTTTCCAAACAGACTCTGACTGCTTGCCGGAGAGAGAGAGAGACCGCATGACCGAATACCCCGCGACCGACCTGCCCTTCGATGCGGAGGAGATCCTCGCCCGCCTGATGCGCTGGTCCGCCTGCGAGAGCCCGACCTTCGACGCGGCGGCGGTCAACCGGATGATGGACATGGCGTCGCGCGACCTGGCGCTGCTCGGCGCGCGGATCGACCGCATCCCGGGGCGGATGGGCCTCGGCGACTGCGTGCGGGCGCGCTTCCCGCATCCGGCGGGCGATGCTGCGCCGGGCATCCTGGTGCTCGCGCATCTCGACACGGTCCATCCGATCGGGACGCTGACGAAGCTGCCGATCCGGCGAGAGGGCAACAAATGCTACGGCCCGGGCATCCAGGACATGAAGGGCGGCACCGTCCTCGCCGTCGAGGCGATGCGCCAGATCATCGCCGCGGCGATGGCGACGCATCTGCCGGTCACCTTCCTGCTGACCTCCGACGAGGAGATCGGCAGCCCGTCGACGCGCGACATCATCGAGGCCGAGGCATCGCGCAACCGCTTCGTGCTGGTGCCCGAACCAGCGCGCCCGGACGGCGGCGTGGTGACCGGCCGCTATGCCATCGCGCGCTTCAACCTCAAGACGACGGGGCGTCCGTCCCATGCCGGGGCGCGGCTCGCCGAAGGGCGCAGCGCGATCCGGGAGATGGCGCGCCAGATCGTCGCCATCGAGGACATGACGACCGAGGATTGCACCTTCTCGGTCGGCGTCATCCATGGCGGGCAGTGGGTGAATTGCGTCTCCACCACCTGCGAGGCGGAATCGCTGTCGATGGCGAAGCGGCAGGAGGATCTCGACGCCGGCGTGGAGAAGATGCTGGCGCTGCGGTCGAACGCAAACGACGTGACGCTGGAAGTCACGCGCGGCGTGACGCGCCCGGTGTGGGAACCGGATGCGAAGGGCATGGCGCTGTACGACCAGGCGCGGAAGATCGCCAACGACATCGGCTTCGACATCAATCCGCAGAGCGCCGGCGGCGGGTCGGACGGCAATTTCACCGGGGCGATGGGCATCACGACGCTCGATGGCCTCGGCGTCCAGGGTGCGCTGGCGCACACGCTGGAAGAGCATGTGATGATCGACAGCCTGGTGCCGCGGGCGAAGCTGCTGGCCGGGCTGCTGACGACGCTCGCATGACGCGCGGGTGAATTCCTTCAGGCGTGGTGGCGATGGCAGGGTCGTGATGTCTTGCCATCCGCGCCCGCAGCGGTGACTTTTCAGCGACCGCGGAGCCGCCGCGGTCGTCACGAAAGGAGAAGGCCGCGATGGCACGCAGCCGGGACGTGATGAGTCTGGCAGCGCTCATCACCGGCGCCGCGATGGCGGCGGGATCGGCGTCACCCGTCACGGCCACGATGGACGCCGCCGCGCCGGTCGTGCCGGCGCAGTATTTCCACGAGGAGAGGCCGGCCTACCAGGCACCGCCGCCGCGGTATTACGCGCCGCCGCCGCCACGGCGCGTCTGCTGGACCGAGAATCGCCGCATCCTGGTGGGATACGACCGCTATCGCCAGCCGATCTACCAGACCGTGCCGCGCCGCGTCTGCGGCTATCGCTGAGGCATCCGGCGCGGTTCAGCGCGGCGGCTGGGCGGCGTTGACGGCGGCGCGGATGGCGGCGGCGGGGATCACCACGGTGTTGCTGCGCCAGCGCGGGCCGAAATTGCTGGTGTCGATCCACAGGCAAAGATCGACCGGGTCGCGCATCAGTTCCAATTCCGCGCGGGAAAACGTCACGCGGCCTTCGGAGCGCTCTTCCCTGCCCTGCTGCCGCAGGTTGATCGCGACGGTGTAGCGGTAGCGCCCATCGATCGGCTGCGGCCACGCCGCGCGCGGCTGCAGGCTGTCGTCCACAACACCAAGTGTGTCCCGCAGCCGGCCGTCAACAACAAAATCGACATTGCGCTCGCTGTCGGGGATATGCGTTCGCCCTCGGCACGTCACGATGTAGACATAGGCGGCGCTGGCATGATCGATCGCCAGGATGCGCAGGTTGCTCGCCGACGACAGTTCCACGATGATGGCCGGGCGGAAATCAGAAGGTCTGGGTGAGGAAAAGTACGGCGTGATGCGCGCGATGTGCGGTGGACTGAGCCCATCCAGCCGCAAATCGGTCACGTCAGGCACGCCGCAGGCTGCCAACAGGCAAGCCAGCGCGAGTGATGCCAAGCGCGTCATCGGCCCATAACCCGGTTGAGCAGCGTGCCGGTCGAACTTGGCAATCGCAATTCCATCATCCGCCCGAACTGCGCATGGGTGTAAGGCGCGTCGAAGTGCTGGGAGGCGAAACCCTGCGACGGGCGGCGCTTTACGGCGGCGTCCCGGTAGCGACCGCTGCGCGGATCGCAGTGGGGGGGATCATCACCGTGTTGCTGCGCCAGCGCGGAGCGTAGCCGACGGTATCGACAACCAGACAGAGATCGACCGGGTCGCGCATCAGGTCGAGTTCGGCGAGGGAGTATTCCAGGCGACCGTCGGAGCGATCTTCCCTGCCCTGTTGCCGCAGACCGATCGCGACGCTGTAGCGGTAGCGCCCGTCGATCGGAGGCGGCCAATCCGAGCGGGGCCGCCGGTTGCTGACAACTTCGAGCTCGTCCCTCAGACGGTCGATGAGGACGACGTCAAAGCGTCGCTCCTCTCTGATGATGTGCGAACGCCCGTAGCAGAGCACGACATATGCGTTCGTGCCTATGGCATGGTTGGTCGCCAGTTCGCGCAAGTCACGGGACGTCGACAGCTCCGCGACGATTGCTGCACGTATGAAGCGCGGATCTGGCGTCATGAACTCCGGCCGAAGGTTCACGATGTGCGGCGGGCTGAGCCCGTCCAGCCGCAAATCGGTCACGTCGGGCACACCGCAAGCCGTGAGAAGGCCGGTGAGGGTCAGCAATACAAGGTGCGGGAGATGGCCGATCACCTGCCCAGGATCCTCTCATACAGAGTGTTCCGCCCATCCGGCAGGATCCGCTTTATCATCGCTTCGAAGTCCCCATGCGCGAAGGGTGCGTCGAAATGCTGAGACGCGAAGCGCTGTGGACGCTGGCCATACTGACCACCCAGCTCCGCGATCTGGTTGCTCGGGTTCGATGGGTTGCGGTCCGCTGCATTCACATTGATCCATTCGCGGGCCCCGGCGCGCACCCGTCTGAAGAAGTCGTCCGACAAGAAAGGACCTACTGGATCTACGGTAACCAGCATATCGATCGGGCGGCCCTCCCTTGCCAGGCGATCGACGATTTGAGCCGCCGTATCCGCACCCCAACTATGACCCACTACAACAACGCGGGTACCGGGCGCTGCTGTCTCGATCAGCGAGCGGATGCGGGCGGGCTGATCATGCGATGCGTATTCCACCTGCGTGTTGGCGAGGCGTGCGCCCTTCGCCTCCTCAGACATATCCCTGACCAGCCCCGAAGTCCCATCGAACAATCCCCCGACAAAGACGACGAGCGCCGGCGGCCTCGGCGCCGCCGCCGGGGCGGGTGCCGGTTCCGGCGCCGCCCCCGGCCAGGCGCTTCGCGCGCCGTGCCGTCGCCCTCGCCACGCGCGGCGCGCCGCCTCTGCTGATAGGGATCGACATGCTCCCGACGGCCATTGCCGACCCTGTCATAGGCCGGCACCTGCACCACGCGCGTGCCGCCCTCGGTGGTGTCCTCCGCGCCATGCAGGCGTTGCCAGCCTTCGGTGACCCAGCCCGCATAGGCGGCACGTTCCGGATGGCCGGACTGCCAATAGTGCGGGTCCCGCATCGCCGCCCGCAGATCGCCTTCAGTCACCCGGATCGTCCGCCATCCGGGTCTCTTGCCCAAGCCTCCAGGGCTAATATTCCCGACCAACCTCGGATGTCAGGGTCCGGACGTCGTTCGCCTCCGCCCCGCCAGCAGGACGACGGCGGCAAGCCCCTGCAAACCCGCCGCCAGGATGAAGATCAGCGCCGGATCGACCGCCCGCAGCAGCCCGAACCCCGCCGGTGCGAAGGCATAGCCCGCCTGGCCGATCGCGGTGATCAGCGCCACCACCCGCGCCGTATCCGCCGGCGTGAAATCCGCCTGGGCGATCAGCGGCGGCAGCGATGTCGCATTCCCCAGCCCCAGCCCGAACAGCGCGATGCCGGCGAGCAGCCACGCCACGCCATCCGCCCCACCCGCCAGCATCAGCAGCGAGCCCAGGAGCTGCACGCCATAGTTCCCCGCCGCCGCGATGCGCCGGTCCACGCCGGGCCGCAGCAGCCAGCCCATGCCGGTCCGCCCGACGATGGCGCAGACCGTCATCAGCCCCGCGACGATGCCCGCGAGCGTCGCCCCGAGCGGCGCGACCAGCATCGAAAGCAGATGCGCGATAAGCCCGACCTGCGCGAACAACCCGATCGAGGCGCCGAGCGCGAGGGTCCCGAAGCGCCGCTCGGCCCAGGGGCTGCGCAGCGGCGCGGCGTCCTGGTTCGCGCGCACCGCGACCGGCGGCAGCGCCGCATCGCCGTCCGGGAACTGGCCGAGCGCGGCCGGGTCCGCCGCCAGGTGCCGCGCCGCGAGCCACCACAGCGCCGCCGCCATGGCGAAGCCGATCGCCCCGGCCGCCACGGGAAAGCCGAACCCAGCGATCAGCGACACCCAGAGCGGCGAGAGCACCACGCCCCCCACGCTCGCGCCGTTATAGGCGGCGCTGAGCGCGGCCGGCCGCCGCCGCACGAACCAGGGCGCCACGATGGCGTTGATCGCCGCCGCCCCCGTCATCGCCCAGCCCGCGCCGCTGACCGCCGTCGCGACGAACAACTGCCAGGGTGCATCCGCCAGCGCCCAGCCCAGCACGCCGACCCCCGACAGCACGCCCCCCAGCCGCGTCACCCCCGCCACGCCGAAGCGCCGATGGATCCTCGGCAGATTTCCCACCACCAGCGCGCCGAGCAGGAAGTGGCAGGTCACCGCCGCCGAGACGAGCGGGATCGGCCAGCCCCGCGCCTCATGCACCGCAAACAGGAAGACTGGCGGCCCGTAGAACCCCACCCCCCAGCCGAAGACGGCAACGATGAAGGCGGCGCGCACCACCCGCCATCCGGCGAAGGGTGTCGTCGTGGTGGGCGTGACAGGCAGGTCCATCGGGCGTTTCCATTGTGGGGCCCGGACACTGGGCCCGTCGATGCCCGGCATGCTGCGGTGCCGACCGAAGCATGGCATGCCTGGACGGGCCGGGGCAGCCGTCGCACTCCGCCCGCCGCGGCGCCGGGGCATGATCGGTTCACGGTCGTTCACCCACCATGCTTCAATCCAGTGTTTGATCGCGTGGTTCAGACCTCCGGTGCATTCGCACCTGCGCTCGTCACGCTCCAGGGAACAGGATACGGCAGGGCATGTCGGGCAATCTCCGCGGCGGGGCGCTGATGGCCGCGGCCGCAGTGTTCTTCGCCTCCGAGGCCCTCGCCATCCGCCTAATGACCGCGCGCGGCATCCCGGTCGAGGTGCAGGTCTTCTTCCGCGCCGCCGGGCAGTTGCTGTGGGTGGCGCCGATCGTCGCGCGGTCCGGCCTCGCCGTCTTCCGCACCGAACGGGCGGGTCTGCACCTGTTCCGCGGCGGATCGAGCCTGCTGACCTGGGGCTTCTACTTCGCCTCCTTCGCCTGGCTCGACCTCGCCACCGCGACGGTGCTGTCCTTCACCAATGTGATGTTCACGACGCTGCTTGCCGGACCGGTGTTGGGGGAACGGGTGGATGGCTGGCGCTGGGCCGGCACCATCGCGGGCTTTCTCGGCGTCGCGGTGATGCTGCGGCCGGGCACGGCGGTGTCGGGCATCGGGGTGGCGCTGGCGCTGGCCTCGGCGATGACCTGGTGCGGGATCACGCTGTCCTCCCGCGCGCTGGCGCTGACCGAGCGCAACACCACCATCATGGCCTGGGTCGGGCTGGTCACGACGGCGGGGTCAGCGCCCTTCGCGGTGTGGGGCTGGGTGCCGCTCGGGCTGGCGGATGGCGCGATCCTGCTGGCGGTGGCGCTGTTCTCGCCCAGCATCATCTGGCTGATCACCAGCGCCTACCGGCATGGCGAGGCCTCGGCCCTCGCACCCTTCCAGTATCTGCGCCTGGTCTTCGTGACGGGGTTCGGCTGGCTGTTCTTCCACGAGGCGCCGGACGGTTGGACCTGGGCCGGGGCGGCGGTGATCCTGGGCGGGGCACTGATCGTCACGATGGCCGAGGTGCGGCGGCGCTGAGGGGCCGTAACCGCCGGCGCCGGCCCGGCGTAGGAACAGGGGAGCGCATCATCGGAGGCCCCTCCATGCTTCGACGCAGCCTGTTTGCCGCGGCCGCTGCCCCCGCGATCCTGTCCCGCCCCGCCGGTGCCACGGACGGACCCGTGGTCGTCGAACTCTTCACCTCGCAATCCTGTTCGTCCTGCCCGCCCGCCGACGCGTTGCTCGGGGACCTCGCGGCGCGACAGCCGGGGGTGCTCGCCCTGTCCTTCCACGTGACCTATTGGGACCGGCTCGGCTGGCGGGATCGTTTCTCCCTGCCCGAGGCGACGGAGCGGCAGCAGCGCTATGCGCGCAGCCTGGGCCATGGGCAGCTCTACACGCCCCAGATCGTGGTGCAGGGACGGCGCGACGCGGTCGGGTCCGACCGCAGCGCGGTGCTGGGCGGCATCGCGGCCGCGGCGCCGGCGCCAGTTGCGATCGGGCTCGCCATCACGGATCAGGGGCTGCGCATCGACCTGCCCGAGGGCGCGGGCGGCGGCACCGTCTGGCTCATCGGCTATGACGCGCGCCACGTCACACGCATCGGCGGTGGCGAGAATGGCGGCCGGACGCTGTCCTACACCAATGTCGTGCGCAGCATCGCGCCGGTCGGCGCCTGGCAGGGCCGGCCGTCGCGGCTGACCGCGCCGCGCCCAGGCGGAGAGCACATCGCCGTGCTGCTGCAGGGTGCGGATGGCGCGATCCTCGGGGCGGCGCGGTCGTGAACCCGATCCTGCGGCGCCGGCGCGCGGCGCTTCTCGGCGGGGCGCTCGGACTCACTGCGCAGGAGGCGCGGGCCGCGACAGAGGTGACCCTTCAGGCTGCGGATGGCGTGCGCGTCTTCGGCACGCACCTCGCCGCCGAGGGCCGGCCGCGCGGCACGGTGCTGCTGTTCCACATGGCCGGATCGAACCGGGGCGAATACGCGACCATCGCGCCGGAACTCGCCCACCGAGGCTTCGACAGCCTGGCGATCGACCAGCGCTCCGGTGGCCCGGCCTGGGGGCGGCGCAACGAGACGGTCGCCGCCCTGGGCCACGCCACGGACTTCGCCGCCGCGTTGCCGGACCTCGACATCGCCTTCACCTGGGCTGCGGCGCGTCCGGGCCGGGGTCCGGTGCTCATCTGGGGCAGCAGCTATTCCGCAGCGCTCGTCTTCCTGCTCGCGGCGCGGCGGCCAGGCGTCGCGGCAATGCTCGCCTTCTCGCCGGGCGAATACCTGCAGGGCGTGTCGGTGCGCGATGCCGCCGCGCGCGTCACCTGCCCGGCCTTCGTCACCTCCTCCTCGGACGCACCGGAGATCGCGGCGGCCACCCAACTGGTCGCGGCGCTGCGCGGGACGCCGCGCCGACAGTACCGGCCGGCGATCGGCCAGCATGGAAGCCAGACCTTGCGCTCCGACCGCAACCCGCGCGGCGCTGCGGCGGGATGGGAGGCGGTGGGTGCCTTTCTCGATGAGGTCACGCCCCCACGCGAGTCCTGATCCTGGGTGATGGGGTCGGTCAGCAGCGCTTCGCGGCCGACGGGCGGCCTTCCTGACGGCTGGCTCGCCGGCCTTGGAGGGGCGCCGCCCCTCCAAACCACCCCGCCAAGTGCTTGGAGCACTTGGAACGCAATCTTCTGGCGCCGGTCGCGACGGGCATGCTGCCCCCGCCAACTGCGCCTGGCGTGCAAGCGCGAGTCTCGGCACCATTCCGCCCGGGGCGCCCTGCTCCAAGTTCAGGTTTCCCAAGACCTATCGGCCTTTGGCGGGTGGGGGTCCGGGGGAGGGCAGAGCCCTTCCCCGCGCCACCAGCGCCTCGTCCGACGCGTATCAGCCCCAGGCGAAACCCACGGCGAGATCGGCCGCGAAGGGATCCGGCCCATCCGCCAGCGCGCTCGCCAGCCAGGCTTCGGCCGCCAGGGCCAGCCGCGCCAGTGCCCGCCGCCATTGCGCCAGCAATTCCACATCCGGCG
Organism: Roseomonas alba; assembly: GCF_019430885.1. Taxonomy (GTDB): domain Bacteria; phylum Pseudomonadota; class Alphaproteobacteria; order Acetobacterales; family Acetobacteraceae; genus Neoroseomonas; species Neoroseomonas alba. Next base: position 186,318 of record NZ_JAHYBZ010000004.1, read on the forward strand.
CGGCGCGATGCATCGCCTCATCCAGCCAGGCGCCATAGGCGGCCGGCAGCGCCGCCATCAGGCGCGCGACGAGCATCGCATCGCGCGCCGAAAGATCCACGGGCAGGGCCAGGACGCCGGCGGCGCTCAGCGTCGCCTTCCGCGCGGTCGCGCCCGGTGCGGCGAGGGTGAGTGCCAGCGCCCCCTCCTCCTCCCGCAGCGCGATGGCAACATGCGGCTGCGCCGTGGGACCGAGACGCGCCGCCTCCAGCCGCATGTCCAGCAGCCGCGCCGCGCCATCGGAGAGAAAGGCGAGGCGCGCGCGCCCGGAGGCCACGGGGAGATACGTATCGAGAAAGCGCCGCCCGGCGATCAGCGCCAGCGCGTCGCGCGGCGTCTCCGGGCCGGCCTCGGCCGGTTCCAGCACAAGGGTCGACAGGCGGAAGCCGACGCTGCGCATCCCCTGCTGGGGTGAGGGCAGATGCCGCAGCCTGGCGCAATGGAACCAGAACTCGCCGCGCGCCGCACTGACCATGGCGGCCGCGTCCCAGGCGAAGTCGAGCACCGCGCCGGTGCCCAGGCGCCGGACCGTCGCCCCCAGCCGATGGCCGTTGAGGAAGACGCTCACCTCCGGCAGCGCCTCGGGATCGATCAGGAGGCAATGCGCCTCGCCGCGCCCCGCGCCTTCGGGCAGGGCGATGCGGAGGACGGAAAGATGCCCCGGGCCGGACCAGCGGAAGCCGCCGGCCTCGCGCAGCTCGGGCGCGTACCAGCCGCTTCCCTCGATGCCGAACAGCATGTCGGTCACGATGCGCCGCCGCCAGGGCTGAGTTGCCATCCGTTCCTAATCCAGAGTCCAGGCGCTGCGCTCGGCGAGGCGCACCAGTTCGATGCCGAAGCGCGTCCCGGCCGTCACGACCAGGTCCGCGAGGGGATAACCCGCCTCGGGATCGGCCGCCACCGCGGTCAGGAGGTCGGCCATGGCCTCGGCGATGCCGCCCATCGCGAGGACCGACATCGCATCCCGCCGGGGCTGCAGATGCGCCATCAGCGCATGCAACGCGGCAAGCCAGGCTGACCGCCGCCACGCCGTCTGGTGCCACAGATGCCGCACGCCGACACATTGCACGACATCGACGGCGATGCCCTGCAACAGCGCATCAAGCAGGATCCAGTAATCCCACCAGGGCACGCCGAGCGCGAAGCCGCGCATGTCGATGCGCTGCGCGATGGCGCGCGGCATCAGGACCAGGTCGTAGCCGTAGCGGTAGAAGGGCCCTTCGGCCTGCTGCGCATGGCTGACATCCATCCGGTTGCAGGCGACGACGCGGTCCTGCGCCCGTGCAACCAGCGCCGCGCGACGCCGCATATCGAGGTCGAGCCGGATATCGGCGTTGACCAGCCCAACCACCGGCGCGCCGGTCGCCAGCGCCTGGGCCAGCGCATCAGCCACCCAGGCGCCGGGCCTGCCGAAGGCCTGGGCGACGCCTGGCTGCGCGGCGATGACGGTCACACCGTCGGGCAGCGCGCCGAGGGCGGCGTGCTCCTCCCCCGGGTTCACGCTGAGCACCTGCCAACCGGGCGCGGGCCAGGAGGCGATGCAGGCCGCGCGCCAATCCGGGCCGGCATTCCAGCCGCCCGGACCTGGCCGGGTCATGCCCGGCGGGATGGAGGTGGCGAGCGCGACGTCAGTCACGCGCATCGAGCCGCCGCGCCGCCGCGATGTTCCAGGCGATGCCGAGGGACCGGAAGGCATGGCCGGCGATGGTGCGCAGTCGCGTCTCGACCGGCGCAGCGATGTCGCGCAGCGGCGTGCCTGTGCTGGCGCGCGCCATCTCCCGCCCCAGGGCAATCGCGAGCGCGACGCCGCGCCCATTGCAGCCGGTCCAGCCGAGCACGCCGGGCGCGAGGTCGTAGAGATGCGGCAGCCGGTCCTTGGTCGCGGCGATGTAGCCCCACCAAGTGTAGTCGAACCGGATCTCGCCGATCTGCGGAAAGACGCGGCGCAGGCGTTCGGCGATGCGGGCGCGCAGGCGCGAATCCCAGGCGAACGGCAGCATCAGCGCACCGCCCGTGACGAGGCGGCCGCTCTCGTCGAAGCGGAAGAAATAGAGGTCCCCGCGGGTGTCTGACAGGGCATGGCCCTCGGGCAGGATCGTCCGGCGAATGTTGCCCGAGAGGACCGAGGTCGCCATCTGGTAGGACCGCACCGGCACGATGGTGCGCCGCAGCCCCGGCCAGAAATCGCCCGTATAGGCCTGGGTGCCGATGATGACGCGCTCAGCCGTCAGCGTGCCGCGCGGCGTCTCCAGGACCCAGCCGCCACCCGCTGCGGGACGGATGGCGCGGACGGGACTGCCGGTGTGGATCACCGCGCCGGCCTTGATCGCCGCATCCGCCAGGCCGCGTGCGAACCCCAGCGGATTGATCCGCCCGCCCGTCGTGTTGCCCCAGCCGCCATGCCAGTGGTCGGTGCCGGTCAGCGTGGCCATCTCGACACGGGAGTAGAGCCGGACCGGAGCGCCGCGGCGGGCCCATTGCTCGGCGCGGGATTCCGACAGGCGCAGGCGGGAGGCGCGATGGGCGGGCTGGATCCAGCCATTCTGGACTGCCTCGGCGGCAATGCCGTGCTTGCGGATCAGGTCGAAGACAAGGGCAGCGCTGTCGCGGATCAGGCCGACGAGCTGCTCGCCCTTGTCACGGCCGCCCAGTTCAGCCGGTGTCGCGGCGACGATGTCGTCGGGGTCGATGCGCGACAGGGTCGGGATGACCTGGCCGTTGTTGCGCCCGGAGGCCCCCCAGCCGATCGCCTCCGCCTCCAGCAGCGTGACGGGCGCGCCGGCCTCGGCCAGATGCAGCGCGGCCGACAGCCCGGTGAAGCCGCCGCCGACCACCGCGACGCCGGTGCGGGCATCGCCAGCGAGCGGCGTCGTCGCCGGCGCCGCCGGTGCGGTCGCCGCCCAGAGGCTGTTCGGCAGGGGCTCGGTCATGCCGTCCGCCGCCCGGTGAACAGCACCGCCGCCAGCATCCCGCCCGCCGCCAGCGTGGCGCCCAGGCCCTGGAGCAGCGAGATCGGCTCCTCGAGCAGGAAGGCGGCGAGCAGTAGGGCGGTCACGGGCACCATGATGGACAGGGTGGCCGCCCGCGTCGGTCCAAGCAACTCCACGGCGCGCGCATAGAGGAACATCGCCAGCGCCCCCAGTGCCACGCCCTGCGCCACGAACTGCACGATCAACGGCCCGGCGGGGATCTGCGCCACCTCAGCCGCACGCCAGGGCAGCCAGACGGGCAGCACGACGATGGCCGAGATCATGGTCACCGCCGCCGTCGCCGGGATGGCCGGCACCTGCCAGCGCCGCAGCAGCAGCGTGAAGACCGACCAGGTGGTGCCCGCGAGCACCAGCAGGATGTCGCCACGCCAGGCGCCCGGATGATTTCCCGATACGCCATCCCAGCCGATCATCAGCACCCCCGCGCCCATGATGGCGAGCGCGGCGGCGCGCCCGCGGGACGGCCATTCCCCGATCATCGGAATGGCAAGCAGCGCGCCCGCGACCGGCATGACCATCGGCGCAATCGTCCCGCCATGGGAAGCCGGCGCAAACAGCAGCGCACAGACAAACAGCAGCAGATTCGGCGCACCACCGAAGAAGGATAGCACCAGCAGCCGCCACCAGCCGATGCGCTTGAGCGCATCGCGCGCCTGCCAGGCGAGCGGAGCCAGCAGCAGCGCCGCCGGCGCATAGCGGAAGGCAGCGAGATCGATCGGATGGAAGCCCTGTCCGGCCAACGCCGGCCGCGCTACCACCGCGTGCCCGCCCCAGATGATGGAACAGGCGATCCCGACCGCAAGCCCCAGCAGGATTTTCGGATTCATCACCCCGCAGACTGCCCTGCCCCGCGGCCTTCCGATACGCCACCGCGGCGCGGATCAGTCATGCCAGGGTGCGGGGCGCCCTGAAGTCAGGCGGCGAAGACGCGGTTCAGGTCGCTGCAGAAGCGGCCGTACGGCAGGCCATAGGCGTGGATGGAGATGGCCGTCTCGGTGCCGAGATTGGCCAGCCGATGGATCGCGTCCGCCCGAGCGGGACCGTAGGTGATGTCGCCCGGCCGGCGCAGCGCGATGCCGGACAGCAGCGGCGGTGCGCCATCGTCCTGTGACGGCTCGTAGAAGGTCTCGGTCAGCACACCGCGATGCACGCCCACCGCGCACCAGGCGTTGTGCGCATGCACCGGCGACATCTGCCCCGGGCGCCAGACCAGCGCGGCGACAGCCCAACCGGCCTCCACATCCTCATGCAGCAGGTGGCGGATATAGGTCTCGGCGCGGCAGGGACAGTCACGGCCGAGCAGCAGCATCGGGTCGGCGGCGTAGTGGCCCAGCACCTCGGCCACCGCAGCGGAAGGGTCACCCTGCGCGGCACGAAGCGCGGAGGAAATCCCATCAGCCATGGCATCGAGAGCACCGCGGGCGGAAAGGACGTTCATGGGGCGGGAATCCTGCGGTCGAGCGGAGAACGTGTCTATCGCCTCAGGGTAAAGGGAGAGACAAATCTTCTTCAAGAACTTTGTTGCGAGAAAATGAAATCCCTCGTTCTGCCGCGTTGGAGATTTCACGCCTCCGGCGAAGGTTGCGCGACGTCTCGCCCGCCAGCAACGCAATCGTTAAGAGGCGCGGCCCGTCTTCAAACGTCTCCCCGCATCGACGTGGCAGGCCGCGTCACTGCCCCCCCCCTGCATAGCGGGCATCCCACGCCGAATTCATTTCGATTGAGGCGCGATCTCCATGCCAGGCGCGCTTCCGGCAGGAATGGGCCCACCGGCACTGTTCCGCCGCTGCCGCATGTCACCAACACCGGCGCACGTCATCAGGTGGAGGCCACGCTTCAGCCCTTGACGGGGTGGCTTCGAGGGATGGAGCCGCTCCAGACATCCGCGCCCCCCGCACCAATTCCCAGCGGCGCCTTCGGAGGCTTTACCCTGTTGCGCTTCGTCGCACGCACCCCGACCTCCCGGTGGCATTCTGCGCCTCTCCGCCTACAGCCGTCCCGGAGTCCTGCTTTGCTGCGTCTTGCCGTTCTGTTCGCTGTGCTTCTTGCTTCCCTTCCGACCGTGGCGCGGGAGCGTCCGCGTGACCCTGTCCCACGACGCCAGGCTGCGCCCCAGCAGATCGCTCCCCTGCCCGGCACCCAGCGCCTCGAGATCGAATTCGACGGCGCGACACGCAGCTACCTGCTGCATCTGCCGCGCGTCAGTACAGGGGATCGGCCGCTGATCCTGGTCTTCCACGGACTCGGCGGCCAGGGCGCGCAGGTGGAGCGGCTGTCACGCTTCACGACGCTCGGCGAGGAGCATGGCCTCATCATCGCCTATCCCAATGGCGCGGACGGGATGTGGCGCGTCCTGCGCGACCCGCGCACGGAAATCGCCTTCGCACGCGCCGTCGTCGCGGACATCACCCGCCGCGCCCCGGTCGATCGCCGGCGCATCTTTGCCGTCGGCATGTCGAACGGGGCCATGATGGCCGCGGCACTCGGGTGCTTCGCGCCGGACCTCGTGGCGGGGGTGGGGCTGGTCTCGGGCGGCTATGTCGCGCCGTGCCGCAATGCGCCCCACGCGCCGGCCATCCTGTTCAACGGCACGGCGGATACGATGCTGCCCATCGAGGGGCGGCGGCTGATGATGCCGGTGCGCGACTTCGCCCGCTCGCTGGGGTCAGGCCCCAATTGCCGCGCGCAGCCCGAACCGCTGGAACCGGTCTCCGGCACTCAGCCCGTGCGCTTCGCCTGCGGCGGAGCGGAAGCGGTGCTGTGGACCATCCCGGGCGGCAACCACGGCTGGCCCGGCGGGCCGGGCGGCGCGCCGCACCCGGATGCGACGCGGGAGATCTGGCGGTTCTTCGAAACCCTCAGGTGAAGAGCTTCCAGAACATCCGCAGGCTGGTGATCAACAGGAAGGCGCCGAAGGCCCGCTTCAGCCAGATCGGCGGGATGGTGTGCGCCAGGTGCACGCCCCAGGGCGTGGCGATCAGCGAACTGGGCACGATCAGCGCGAAGCCGATCAGGTTCACATAGCCCAGCGAGAAGGGCGGCAGCAGCGGATCGCCCCAGCCGCCCCAGATGAAGCCGATCGTCGCCGGTATGGAAATGATCAGCCCGAAGGCCGATGACGTCGCGACGGCGGAGCGGATCGGCACGCCGCACAGCGACAGGATCGGCACGCCGAGCGTCCCGCCGCCGATGCCCATCATGGCGCTGACGCCACCGATGCCGAGGCCGATCGCCTGCCGCCCCGCACCGGTGGGCACGCTGTCGGTGATCTTAGAGTCGACGCCCGTCAGCCCCATGTTCAGTGCCACGAGCAGAGCGACCACCGCGAAGACCGCGGTCAGCCCATCGCCATGGACATAGACGGCAAGCGCGGTACCGAGCGCGACGCCGACCAGCATCGCCGGCCAGATGGACCGGATCAGCCCGACATCCATCGCCCCCTTCGCATGGTGCTTGCGCGCCGACTGGATCGAGGTCGGGACAATGGTGGCGAGCGAGGTCGCCACCGCCAGCTTCATCTGGATCGCCTCGGGGATGCCAAACAGCGGGAAAACGTTGAACAGCAGCGGCACGATGACAATGCCGCCGCCGACCCCGAGAAGCCCGGCGAGCGTGCCCGAGACGAGACCCGTCGCCGCCATGGCGACAGCCATCCCGAGAAGCCAGAGCGGGTCGTTGAGATGTTCCATGTCGGGGAAGGTCCGGGATGGGCGGGAAGCGCTTCCCGTGGCATACACGCTGGCCCCAGCAGCGTCACCCCGCCTTGCCCTTCCTGACCGATCCCTGGTTCTACCTGCTCGCCATCCCGGCCGTGCTGATCACCGGCATCAGCAAGGGCGGATTCGCCGGCGGCGCGGGCAATCTCCTGGTGCCGCTGATGGCGCTGACCGTGCCGGCGCCGATGGCGGCCGGCATCGCGCTGCCGCTGCTCTGCGCCATGGACGTGTCAGGGTTGAAGGCCTGGTGGGGCCGCTGGGACAAGCGGGAGATGCGGGTGCTGGTGCCCGGGGCGCTGGTCGGCATCCTGGTCGGCGGCGTCGCCTTCCACCTGTTCTCCGACCGCGCGATCAAGGCGATAGTCGGGCTGACGACGCTGGCCTTCCTGGCGCGCACGCTGTGGCTGCAGCGGCATGCGGTGCCGCCGCCGGCCGCGCCGCACGACCCGGTGAAGGGGTCGATCTGCGCGGCGGCGTCGGGCTTCACCAGCACCATCGCGCATGCAGGGTCCCCGCCGCTGGCCATCTACATGTATCCGCGGCGGCTCGACCGACAGGTGATGGCGGCGACCTCGGTCGTCTTCTTCGGCATCGTGAACTACGTGAAGCTGATCCCCTATGCGCTGCTGGGGAATCTCTCCGCGGCCAACCTTGCGACCAGCCTGGTGCTGCTGCCGCTGGCGCCGGTGGGTGTCTATCTCGGCATCTGGCTGCAGAAGCACGTGCCAGATGCACTGTTCTACAAGTTGCTCTACGCGCTGCTGCTGATCACCGGCGTGAAGCTGACATGGGATGGGGTCTTCGCATGAGTGGATCCGCTCGGGTGCTGGGTGTTCTCGGCGGCATGGGGCCGCTCGCGGGGGCGACCTTCATGCAGCGGCTGACTCTGCTGACACCGGCGGAGCGCGACCAGGACCACATCCCGTCCATCCTGTGGTCCGACCCGCGCGTGCCGGACCGCACCGCGGCGCGGCTCGCCGGCGGCGAGGACCCGCTGCCCTGGCTGCTGCGCGGCATTGCGGGGCTGGAGGCCGCCGGCTGCGGCGCCATTGCCATTCCCTGCAACACCGCCCATGGCTGGTTCGAGGCGATGCAGGAAGCGACCTCCCTGCCCATCCTGCACATCGTCGAGGCGGCGGCGGATGAGCTGCTGCGCCTCGGTATCACCAACGGCACGGTGGGGCTGATGGCGACCTCGGGCACGCTGGCGATGAAGCTGTACCAGGGGCGGCTTGCGGCGCGCGGCTATGAGTGCCTGGTGCCGGCGGAGGAGGAAATGGCGCGCCTCGTCATGCCGGCGATCGAGCTGGTGAAGGCGAATCGCGTCGCCGACTCCTACGCCCCGCTGGCGGAGATCGCGCGCCGGCTGGTGGAACGCGGGGCGCGGGCGGTCGTGCTGGGCTGCACGGAGATCCCGCTCGGCATTGCGGCGGGCCCTGCCCTGCCCTTCCCGGTCGCGGACACAATCGATGCGCTGGCGCGGGCGTCCATCGCCTGGGCGAAGCCGGCGGGGTAGTCAGGCGCGCGCCTGCTCCATCTCCCGCTGGAGGAAGAAGTTCAGCACGGTGCGCAGCGCCGCGATGGCGGCGAGCTTGCCGATCTCGTCCCAGCCCGGGGCGATGGCGGTGCGCAGGATATCGGCGGCGAGGGCGAATTCCAGCGCCAGCATCAGCCAGCGCGCGAGGTGCAGCCGGACCGCATCGCTGCGGATGTCATTCGCGTGCCCGAAAAAGGCGCGCAGGAAGCCCAGCACGGCCTGGATGACGGCGAGGGACACGACCAGCACCGCTGCCGCCTCAACGGCGATGGCGGCCCATTCGGTGATGCCAAGGATCAGGTCGTGCATTCGCCGCCGGTATCACGGCCCGACATCCGTGTCGCCCGCCTATCGGCCCGATGCCCTGCATCGGGCCGGGAGCACGAAGCGCGACTGCGCCCGGACCGACAGCACGCCCCGGCGCACCAGTGCAGGGTGCGAAGGCAAGCCGCGCGGATGCGCGGCGCCCGCCGCCTGAGGGCTCAACCAAAGACTCGGATCGCGGCCTTGCCGCGATCCGGGAGCGCAGGGCGCGACCGCGCGCAGACCGACAGCGTTCCCTCGCGCATCAGCACAGGGCCGCGGATGCGGCCCGCCCACCGGCTGAGGGACGCACAAAGACCCCGTAAGAACCGCCTGCGGCGGTTCTTACGGACAGTCGCAGCCGTCGGTCGGGCCGGTGTCCTGGCGGATGATGTGATGGTCGATCCACTCGGCAACCAGGCGCTGCGCCTCGTTCACCGAGGATTCCGGATGGTGGATGCGATACAGCGCCGTGCAGGCCCGGAAGGCCGGCATGTCGCCATTGCCCTGCTCGCGCAGTTCCCGATAGGCCGTGACCACGGCGCGTTCGCAGCGTCGCGCGATGTGGCTGAAATCCCGGCCCATGAGCTACTCCTCGCGGCGGTAGTTGAGAGTCATTCGCAATTGCAGTCGAGAATCGTTCTCAAGTGCTGACATAGACTAGCGTCAGCATCCCTGCCGTTCAAGCGGCGGGCGCCTCACATGTCACCTTGTGAAGCGCCCCCTTTGCCGTCAGCCGGCCGCCACAGCCTCGGCGATGGCCTTGCCCACATCCAGCGTGCCGGCCTGACCGCCCATGTCGCGGGTGCGCGGCCCGCCCTCGGCAAGCAGCTTCTCGATGGTCTGGACGATGCAGTCCGCCGCATCCTTCTCGCCCAGATGCTCCAGCATCATCGCTCCGGACCAGATCTGCCCGATCGGATTCGCGATGAACTTGCCCGCGATGTCCGGGGCCGAGCCGTGCACCGGCTCGAACATCGACGGGAAGGTCTTCTCCGGGTTGATGTTGGCGGACGCCGCGATGCCGATCGACCCCGCCACCGCCGGGCCAAGATCGCTCAGGATGTCCCCGAACAGGTTCGACCCCACCACCACGTCGAACCAGTCCGGATGCTGGACGAAATGGGCGCAGAGGATGTCGATATGGAACTGGTCCGTCGTCACCTCGGGGTAGTTCTTCGCCATCTCGGCGAAGCGCTCATCCCAATAGGGCATGGTGAAGGTGATGCCGTTCGACTTGGTCGCGCTCGTCACCTTCTTCCGCTTGCGGGTCATCGCCAGCTCGAAGGCGTATTTCATGATGCGGTCGCAGCCGATGCGCGTCAGCACTGTCTGCTGGGACACGAACTCGCGGTCCGTTCCGGGAAACATCTTCCCGCCGATGGAGGAATACTCGCCCTCGGTATTCTCCCGGACGACATAGAAGTCGATGTCCTCCGGCCCGCGATTGGCGAGCGGCGACTTCGATCCCGGCAGCAGCTTGCACGGCCGCAGGCTGACATACTGGTCGAACTGCCGGCGGATCGGGATCAGCAGGCCCCACAGCGACACATGGTCCGGCACCCCCGGCCAGCCCACCGCACCCAGGAAAATCGAATCGCTATCCTTCAGCCGATCCATCCCGTCATCCGGCATCATCTTGCCGGTCTGCGTGTAGGTCTCGCAGGACCAGTCGTACTGGGTCAGCTCCAGTTCGAAGCCGAAGCGCCGCGCCGCGGCATCCAGCACGCGCAGCCCCTCGGGCGTCGTCTCCTTGCCGATGCCATCGCCGGGAATGACGGCGATGCGGTGCTTGCGGCTTGCCATGGGGCGCCTCCTCAATCTCTCGCCGCGCACCGTAGAAGGCCGCGGAGAGAGCGCAAGGTCACCGCGCGCGACCCATCCCTTCCGCCATGCTCGCCGCGAAGGGAGTCCCGCCATGCCCCGCCACGCCGCAGCCGTTCTCGGCCTTCTTCTCGGCCTCGCTGCCTGCGAGGAGGATTTCACCGAGACCAAGCCGCCCGAACATGACGGCAATCGAAGCCTCAGTCGCGCTGAACTGCGCTGGTGCATGTTCAACGACATCCGCATCGAGGCCGCGCGGGCTGACATGCGCACCGCCAAGCAAGGCCAGGTCCAGGCTTTCAACGCCGCCGCGGCCGAATGGAACGCATCGTGCCGGCGGTATCGCCATGCGCGGTCCGATCGCGATTCGATCCAGCGGCAGGTCGACGCTCGCCGCCAGCTTCTCGAGAACGAAGGCCGGGCGCGGTTCGCCATCGCGGAAGTGCCGTAGGCAACCACGAAGCGCGCGGGTTCCATCGCGCGCCCGGATCGGTCGCGATGTGAATTACCCCACCGGAAACGCAGGTTTCATGCGAAATTCACGAGAGCTGCCACGTCGTGACGGACGGCCGTCGCGCGGCGCTTGAAACCCTCGTGACATGGCATTGCATTTGCTTGCGTCAGGCGCCGGCGCGGGGAAAACAGCGTGCCTGCCGCTGCCGCCGGTCCACCTGTTCAGCCCGGCACGGAGCGCGTAGGAACCCCCTGCTGATTTCATGGTCATGGAGAGTGCAAGCATGCCCACCACGAAGACGATGACGTTCGCCGGCGTCGAGTTTGCCATCCAGGACGATCCGACGAAGCCACTGTTTTTCGTGCTGGGCATCCGGAAATCCGGCAGCTCGATCATGAACTCGATGGTGACGGCGCTCGCGAAACTGAACGCACTCCAGTTCGTCGATGTCCCCGGGAAGCTCTTCGAATCCGGTGTGCGCGTCGCGTCCTGGCAGCACGACGCAGGGCTGGGCGACCTGCTGTGCGGAGGCAATGTCTATGGCGGATTCCGCGATGCGCCACTCGGCATCGTCACGCATCCACTCGTGTCGCACAGCCTGAAGATCCTGCTCGTGCGCGATCCGCGGGACGCGCTGGTCAGCGAGTATTTCTCGAACGCCTACGCGCACAAGGTTCCGGGCGCGGGCGAGATGCGAGATCAGATGCTCGCGCTTCGCTCCCGCGCGCTGCGCGATTCCGTGACCGAATACGTGATGCGCCGGGCGCCGTTCCTGCTGCGCACGATCGCCGGCTACGACGCTTTCCTCGACATGCCGGGACTGCGGCTGTTCCGTTACGAGGAAGCGATCATGGACAAGCGCACCTTCTTGCGAGACATCTGCGATCACTTCCAGTGGCAGGTCAGCGATCTCCAGCTCGACCAGATCCTCGGCTGGGCGGACGTCATGCCTACCGAGGAGGATCCGCAGAAGTTCGTCCGCCGGGTGCGCCCGGGTGACCATCTGGACAAGCTCGACCCGGAAGCCATCGCCAAGCTGAATGAGATCTTCGCAGAACAATTGGACCGCTTCGGCTACGCGCGGTGAATGAGCCCGGACCGCTTACCAGGGGTTGCAGCGCACACGAATTTTCATAAACCGTTAGTTGTTCAGGGGCGGGCAGCCCGCTTAGTGCACTGGTTCTGTGAGTCATGGAGGTCGGGACGTGGGAACTGATCAGCGACGGGCAGACGAAGGTCACAGAAGGGCGGCCGCGATCGGTCGTTCCCGGCGCGCATGAACCTGCCTATCGACGATGTCGTGGTCGCCCCCGCGTCTCTGCCCCCCAAGGCGACCATCCTGAACTATCCCTCCCCAGGCGAACGCTTTGCCGGGGCGGTGGACTACCTCCGCGAGGAAGCAGGGATCTGTGGCTGGGTCATGGAACTCGCCGCCCCCGGCCGCCCGCTGGCACTCGGCGTGCGGGCCGGCGAGCGCGAGCTTGCCAGGGGCCACGCCATGCTCGCCCGCCCCGACATCGACGAGGTCGTGGGGCACCGCACGGAATGCGGCTTCATGATCGGCTGGAGCCGCTTCGATGCCGCCGCGCTTGAAGACTTGGCCGGTGAAGCGCCGGAGACGCCGCTCGAGGTCTATCTGCTCGAAACCGGTCAGCTTCTGCCGTTCTGGCGCCACACCGTGCTCGTCGGGCAGGCGCATCGGCTGCGCACCGCCTTCCCGAACGGCGATCGCCAGCCGCGCTACCGTGAACTCAACGACTACCTCGAGATCCAGGATTCGGGCCTGTTCGATAGCGCCTGGTACGAGACGCGCCATGCCTCGCAGCTGGTACCAGGGCTGCCCCCGATCCTCGACTACCTCCGCCAGGGGGAGGCGGCAGGACGGCGGCCCAACTTCTACTTCGACCCGGCCTTCTACGCACGCGCCGCCGGCCTGCCCTCGGCCGAGGGAGCGCTGCTGCACTTCATTCGGCAGGGGAACGGGCCGGCCGCCGCACCGGGCCCGCATTTCGACGCGCGTTGGTATCGCAGTGTTCACGGCGAGTTGCCTGGATCGGCCGCGCTCGCCCACTACCTGGCGCACCGGGACGCGCATGCCCCCAATGAGTGGTTCGACCGCGACCACTATGGCCGGGTCAGCGGCGCGCAGGATGTGGCCGACCTCTACGAGCATTTCGTCACTCAGGGGTTCCCTGCCGGCCTGACCGCCTCCACGCTCTTCGAACCGAAGGGAAAGCGACCGCCGAGCCTGCCCGCCGGCGCATTGCTCTTCCTGCACGCCCTTCGGAACGAGGCAAAGAGAGACGCGGCGGCGCCCGCCAAACCGACAGCATCAGCGCCGGCTTCGATGCCGAAGGCGCCCTCGCCTCCCTCCGAGAAGAAGCCAGCGGAGGAGCCGCCGCCCGCAGAGGCCACCGCGGAGCCGGTCGCAGCAGGCCCCGAAACGCCGCCTGACGCCGCTGCCGCGACCGAGTCCTCGCCGCCCGTTGCCGAGGCCAGTCCGGTGGACGGCACCCCGCCGGCCGCCAAGGTCGCGCCGCCCGCCGGCGAGACCGTCCGCGCGGAGGAAGTGACCCTGCCCGCGCTGGAACGCCATCGCGCCGGGGATACCGATGGGGCCATCGCCGCGGCCGTGGCCTATCTCACCGACACACCGTCCGGCGCTGCCGCCGGCGCGGCGAAGCCGCTCCTGACGGTCGCCCATGGCGCCTTCACCGCGCGCCGGCAGGAGGATGCGCTGCGCATCTACCGCCTGCTTCATGCGCGCGGCTGGCACGATGAACTCGCGCTGCTGCGCCTGATCGAACGCTCCGTCGACGCGCGGGATGCCGTTGCCGCCGCCCCGCTGGTCGAGGAATTCGAACGGCGCGGGCGTGGCGCCGGCAATCCGTGGGCTGCGGTCGCGGTGACGCGCTTTCACCTGCTGCGCGGCGACCGCGCGCGGGCCACTGCGATCCTCACCTCCATCCCGGTCTTCCCGGCCATCGACGCGCAGGCCGAAGCCGTGGTGCTGCATTGCCTGATGGAAGCGGGGCAGCTCACCGAGGCGGCCTCGCGTTCCTCCACTTGGCCGGAGGACGCTGCACCGACATTGTTCGGCGCGCGCTTCCGCCTCGCCGTGCGGCAGGTCGATGCGACCCAGGTGGATCAGCTCCTCGACGATCCCCGCGCCGAGGGGCTGCCGAGTTGGCAACTTGCCGAGGCGATGTTCCTCATGAGCGTTCCGGGCCAGCTGCCGATGGCGCAGCAGCACCGGATCATGCGCCGGCTCAACAGCCTGATCGAGTCACGCGGCTTCAACGACCGCAGCGTCGTTCAGGCGCGGATCCACTTCCTGCTGCAGAGCCAGTCCTGGGACGAGCTTGGCGCCCTGTTCGAATCGATCGAGGCGACACCCTTCGCGCGCGACCGCGAGACCTTGCTGCGCAAGCTCGAATACTATTGCTACGCGGACAATCCCGACGGCGCGGAGCGCATCTACAGCGAGAACTTCCAGGGCACGCCGCTCAACAAGTGGGAGAGCCTCACCATCCTGCGGCTGCTCAGCGAGCTGAAGCGCTGGGAGGATGCGGCGCAGATCCTGGTCGATCACGTCGCCAGGGGTTTCGATTTCAGCGGCGCCGGCCACATGGCGATGCGCGTGGTCCGCAAGAAGGGGCTGCACCAGGCCGTGCTCGACATGCACGGCAAGGCCGAGGTTGCCAGCGAAGCGGGCCTCGACGCCTTCATCACGCTGGTCCAGGAGGATCTTGCGATCGTGCACAGCGCCAAGGCGCTGAGCCCTCGCCCGCAGACCCTCGAAGGCAGCCGCCGCAGCTCCCGCTACCGCAGCAACTGGGTGCTCTCCTCGGGCGGGGAGGAGGATGCGGAGGACGAACAATGCATGTTCCTCTGCACCAACCAGCGCTACTTCCTCTCGCTCCTGACTTTCCTCTGTTCCTTCTTCGGCCAGGCGCCGCAGGCCGGCGGGCGCGTCTTCGTCTTCCTCGACCGCGACGTGCCGCGCCACTGGTACGGGTCGGTCGCCATGGTCGCCGCGCGCTTCAATCGCGCCGTGGAGCTGGTGCCCGAAGCGGAGTTCATGTCGGAGGGCATTGAGCATCGTGTCGAGTACGGCTTCTTCGCCGGCGGCTCGAACCTGTCCCGCGCCGCCTATTTCCGACTCTATGCGGCGCGCTGGCTGCTGGATCGCCACAGCTACAGCCGCGCCGTCTACATGGACACGGACACGATCTGCCGCGCGGACCTGTCCGGCCTGTTCGCACTCGACATCGGTGATGACCTGATCTCCGCGGCGATCGAGGACTACTCGATCGAGGTGATCAACGCCGCCGCTCGCAACAACCTGGATCCGCTCCGCTATTTCAATTCAGGCGTCCTGCTGCTGCGCATGGACGCACCCGAGATCGGTGCCCGCATCGACGAGGCGATCCGCATCTCCGAGGAGGAGCCGGAGCGGCTGGTCTTCCATGACCAGTGCGCGCTCAACATCGTCTTCCAGGGCGCGGCACGACCGCTGCCGCAGCGCTACAACTTCTTCCTCCGTCCCAGCCGGGAACGGAACGGCTACATCGAGGATGGCGCGGTGCTGCACTTCCTCGACAAGCCCAAGCCCTGGGACATCATGTTCGACCGCAACTACCGCGAGGAATGGCGCGTCTGGGCCCTGCTGCTCGGCTCGATCCTGCCGCAGGGCCTCTACGTGGACATCTTTGCCGCGGCGAACCGCGACTGAAGGCGGCGCACCGCGCGGCCGAACGCGACAGGCGCCGCGCGTCCTCCGTCAGGAGGCCGCAAGCATTCGGCGTTCCCGCTCGCCGAGCGCGTCGCGAACAAGGCACCGGGGACTGGCCGGCAGGCCCGAGACGGCAGCGACCTCTCGCGCCTCAGGATGGCGGAGGCCGCAGGCTGCGTGGCGAAGACAATCCGAAGCTATCCCGCCCCTTTGGCACGCATCGTCAACCGGCGGAGTTGATCGGGCTTTCAGGATCCGCCGATGCGGCCATCGGCAAGGTCGACAGACATGTCCCACCCACGATCCGCGGCGCCCGGAGGGTTCCTGTCGGCCGGCTGCCGGGAAGGCTCAACCGGCCGCCAGCCGGCGCAATGCGTCGATGTCGCCGATGGGGCCGAAACCAGCGTCCTCGTGGATCGTCGAGGCCAGCGTCAGGTCGTCGCGATCGCAATCCGATAGGGCCGCCACATCGGCACGGAATACCCGCCAGATCTCATCGGAGGGAACGGTGACGGATTCCAGCGGCCCGACCATCGACCCGCGCATCCTCAGGACTCGGATCCCGTTCCAGCACAGCGTCTCGCCGAGAGCGGACTCTGCAGCGTCGCCCGATGCGCCCGGAACTGTCGAAAAGCGCTGCATGCGCTCGATCTCAGGCCACATGCCGCCCACGATATTGGCGACTTCCGGCGACATGATCAGGAAGGCATCGCCAACCGCGACAATGCGGATGTGGGTGCTCATCACGGTGTGCGCCTCGGTGCAGATATTGAGATCCCGCAGGGAGAGCCTGCGCAGTGCCATGTCGGGGCGCATCCGCAACACTACGTCGAAGCGCATGTTGTTCTCGGCCTCGTAGCGCTCCTTCATCGCAACAGCAGTATGTATTCCCGCAAACATCTTCGCCTGGTTGAGCGACTTCTGCCAGGTGAGCCCTGGGATTCTTGAATAGGTTTCCTCGAAATCATCCTCGTCGCGCACGTAGACATGCGGCGTTTCAAAGAACGCCGAGCATTCCTCGGCCGTTATCGTATCCGACTCGTTGAACAAGCTAAATGTTTGCGGGTAACGCGATGCAAATAAAGCCTGCATCTGCAATGCGGCTGGGAGGCGACCGCGCAGGGATACCGGCAACTTGCGCTGAATCGTATCGGTGGTCCCAAAACCCGCCCCAGTCTTGTTCCAGGTCACGACGAAGACGGTCGCATCAAATTCCTTCAGCGTTGCGCGCGTGATCGGCCATGTTGTGCGGAAGCTGCGTAACTGGCCGGATATGCAGACAGCCACGCGAGGACGCTTCCCCGTATCCCGCGATGCAGAGCGACGCGGCTTCATCGACGCTCTACGGGCGGCGAAGCCCGCCGCGAGCATGGTGAAGTCCTTGCGATGCAGCAGAGGCCAGAGCCGTCCCGTGATGCCGGCAACGCGACATTCCTCCAGGGCACCAAACATTGCGCAACTCGTTGCCAAGCGCAGAGCCATGTCCGCGATACCAGGCTTAAGGTCCGCATCCGGCGCCAGCAGAACATCATCCAGCAATGCTCTTGCCCCGTAGGCATCGCCCCAATATAGGTGAACGTGGATTGCCTGAAGCATCTTTGCCCAATGGCTCGTGGGAAATCGTCGAAGCAGTCGCCAGCAGGCGAAGCAACGAAGTCCCACCACGTTGCCGATTGGCGCTACCACCGGTACAATCCGGACCAGTTCCTCTTCGGTGATCGTGTCGGAGCGCGCCGCCGCAGCCTTCAGATGTGCGGTATAAGGAACATCCTTGGCTGACAGCGCCGCGATCAGATCCCCGTGCGTTGGTGGAGCATCACCTCGCTCCCGCAGCCTCCGTTCCTCGAAATGGTCGAAAATTATCCGCTCTCGCGACAGTATTGCCTTGGCGTCGGCAAGAAAAGGCGATGCATGGCTATCGCTGACCAGTCGCTCCATTTCGGGGATACGGCCCACCATGACGGCCGCATGCATCACGCGGAGCAACATCGGTGTCCTTGCCAGAAGGCCGCGCCGTTGGGCGCTGTGAAAAGCCCCCATAGCAGTGTCGACATCGCCGAGCCGCATGGAGGCATCAATCTGAGCCTCCGCCAGTTCGGATGAGTTCGGAAAATTCGAGCTCGCCTCGTGAAGAAAGGCGAGGCAGTCGCTCATGCGGCCCATACCCAGCAGGACTCGGGCGAAGGCAGTCGCCTGAATCGGATCGGCGCTCGCCGCCTGCCTCGTTTCCGCCATGGCGTTTTCCACACCGGCATCGTCACCATCAAACCAGAGCGCTTCCAGCCGCCTCACCGGGGTAACCGTCATATTTCAATGCCCATCAGAATCATGGTTTGAATCAGGTACACTTGGATTCTGCACGCATCTGTCCGGCATGACGGCCGCGGCAGATGGGTCACAGTCCCAGCACACCATGAAGTGCCAGGGCGTGAGTCGAGAGGCCGCAGCATCCCCCTTGTAGCATGGACCCTTCTGGAGGCTGGCACGCGCCTAGCCTGGTCCGACAGGTTCGGCTTCCAGCGCCTCGTACTCTGCCGGCACCCCGCAGAACACCACGGCCTCCGACGGCACCACCTCGTAGTGGATGCGGCGCCCCTGCCGGATCAGATGATTGTAGATCGGCGCGACATAGAGTTCCGGCGCGCTCGGCGCTGCCCGCTCCGCTGCCAGCGCATCCAGGAAATCCCCCGCGCGCCGGAAATGAT
Source organism: Roseomonas alba (assembly GCF_019430885.1). Lineage (GTDB taxonomy): Bacteria > Pseudomonadota > Alphaproteobacteria > Acetobacterales > Acetobacteraceae > Neoroseomonas > Neoroseomonas alba. The sequence continues at coordinate 204,621 of NZ_JAHYBZ010000004.1, forward strand.
ACAGCCCCGTGCAGCACAGGTCGGAGATCGGCCGCTTCTCGGCGGTCTCGACCGCCAGCGGCTCCTCCCCCGGCGCCGGCCGCACATAGGACCAGTTCGCCCCCGCGCCGCGAAACACTTCGAGATAGCCATCCGACCCCGCCCACCAGGCACCGGCCGGGAAGGTGAAGCCAGGACGGAAGGTGTCGATGTTGAAGATCGTGACGGGCGTCTCCCCTGCCACCCCCGCCGTGGCCAGGCCAAGTTCCACCGTCTCCGCCTGCCCCGCCGTCGGCGCGTCAAGCATGGCGACGCGCGCATCGCGGATGCCGAGCGCCCGCGCCTCCGCCGCCAGGAAGTCGCCGGTGCCGGCGACGTCGCGCGCGATGAACAGAAAGGGATGGCTGTCGAAATACGCCGCGAAGCTTCCCACCGCGTGCGCGAAGACCGAACGTCCATGCAGCGGCAGCATGTATTTCGGAAGCTGGTAGCCGGCCTCGGTGAAGCGGCGGCTCAGCCCCGCCATGGGAATGACGATCATGCCAGCACCCTGTGCATGGCGCCGAACAGCCGCAGCGCATTGGCCATGAAGGCCCGCTGCCGGTCCGGACGATCCGCATGCAGTGGCAGCATGGACAGGAACAGGCCCACCATGATCGCCTGCACCTCGGTCGAGGTCGCCCCGACGCCGTCCACCGTCACCTCTGCCAGCGCGGATTGCAGCCAGGCCTGCTGCGGCGTCTGTTCGAGCGTCAGGGACAACCGGTAGCCGTCGGTCGCCGACATGCTGTACCGCCCGGCCACGATCTGGTCGTAGCGGCCGAGGATGGAGTGCGCGAGCTTGGCGAGATCGTAGCGCAGATCGCCATAGAGGCCCGGCTCCCCGGCGGCGATGTAGCCACGCGGATCGATGACGCGGATGCGGCGGGCGCGCGAATCATAGAGGATGTTGCTGAAGCAGAAATCGCCATGCATCACGCAGCTTGGCCGCTCGGCCGCGCCGCGCAGTACGTCGGACAATTCCTCGGCGATGCCGAGGAGCGACGGAAAGGGCCGCCCGCCGAAGCTCAGCGGATGACGGATGTCGAAGCCGGTCGCGGCGGCGAAGGTCTCGAGCCGCTCTGCCGTCTTGTCCACCGCCAGGCGCTGCAGCAGCGCAGCCCCCTGCCCCGGCCCCCGATGGCGCGCGCAGAGGGTGAGGAACTCCTCGCAGGATCGCAGGACCTGCGACCAGACCAGATGGCCGGGCGTGCCGAAGACGAAGAGCTCCGAAAGCGTCGGCACGTGGTGATATTCGGTTTCGTAGAAGGCGCGCCCATCCACCTCGCCGCTGTCGATCAGGCGCGCGGAGAAGACCCGCAGCGGCGTCGGGATGTCGCGCAGCCAGGCGGCCTCTGCCTCCATCTTCGCGGTGTCGTCGCTGGATTTGCGAACCGTGCGGCCGTCGACGCGCAGGGAGTTGAAGCTGCGCGCTGTCGTGACGGTGCGGCGGGACCGGAAGAAGGTCTGGAGGTTGCCGAAATCCAGCCAGCCCGGCGCATCGAGCGGTGCCACGGACCGCTGCTCGGCATAGAGATTGATGCCGCCGATGAAATCGCCGCCCGCCCGCGTCAGGCTGCGCACCAGCGTGGCGCTGCTGGCAAAGGAGAAATAGCCCGTCGCCACCGGCCTCTCGGCGGACAGCGAGCCGCCCGGCGGCGTCGAATCGAGGCGCAGGACACGCCCGGACGCGACGGAGGCCACGGCCCAGCCATAGCCATCCGTCGCATGCGAGAGGGCGATGACGTCGAGCAGCGCCGGGTCGATCGCGTCGAACAGCGTATCGCCGTGGAGGATGCGCACCGGCTGGTCCGGACGGCTGATCATGTTCAGCGCGTAGATGACGGATTCGCCCAGTGTCAGGCCGACCGGGACATGGATGAGCGTCGCGTCCAGCTCCTCGAGCCGGCGGCGGTCCTCCGCCGGCGGCGTGTAGCCCTCGGGCACGGTCAGATAGAGGGGGCGGCCGATGGCCAGCCGCGTGAGCTGGTATTCGTAGAGGCGCGCCGTGCCGACCGGCAGGAAGGCCGGAGGCAGATGGCCGAATTCCGCCGCGAGCTCGCCCCCGACATAGGCCCCCGAGGTGACCAGCCAATAGCCGGCCTGCCCTCTCATTGCCCCCCCGCTTCGCCGAACAGGGCCTGGATCTCGGTCGGACTCATGCGCACGAACTCGTCGGGCCGCAGCGCCCGGTCATCGACATAGAAGCCATCGGTGCCGCACCAGGGCTTGCCGACATGGACCTCGTCGAAGGGGATCTCATGCTTGCGCAGCCAATCGAGGATGATCGGCAAAGTCACGACGTTGATTCGTCCGACCTGCCCTTCAAACGTCCGCATGTTGCGCGCGGTGTGGATCACAATCGTGAAGCCATCAGCCTTGTATCGGCGCATCTGCTCTACGACGTCGTGGATCGGCTCGAGTTCGGGATAGGCGAGAGTGGGGTCGCTTCGGGCGATCGTCCCGTCCAGATCCATGATCAGGCGTCGCATATTGGCGCTTTATCCTCGAACCTGTCGCGGAAAACTCTCTCGTGTTTGGTAAAGCGAAGCTATTCCCGCTTCAAGGGGCAGGGACATGAAACTGCGCGTGAACCCCCCGACCGCTTCTCCTCCATACCGTGCATCGGCCATCCCTTCTTCCACCGCATCCATGACGCCCCGCATGCATGTCACATGCCATCGCAAGGACGGCGCCCGGATTGGCCCCCGCCTCGCCGACGGCTGCCGGCCACGATCACCGCGGGAAGGGGACCGCACCCGATCCATCCCACCGGTTTGGATACGACCGTGACTCGGAACGCCGGATAACCTGCGGCTCTATGACCGATGATACCGCAACCCTGCTGGCCGCCGCGCGCAGTGCGCGACGGCAGCGGCGTTTCGAGGAGGCTGTCGCCCTCTTCGATCGCACTCTCGCGCTGGCACCGCAGCACCTCGCCGCGCGCATCGAACGTACGGGAGCACTGGTCCAGGCCGGCCGGGTGCAGGAAGCCGCAGCCGCGGCCGGCACCCTGCTCGCCGAGAATGCCGACCACCCCGCCATCCGCATGGAAGCGGCCGTCGTCGCGCGCGCCCTGGGCCGGCATGAGGAAGCGCTCGACCACTACGAAGTCGCGGCACGGCATGCTGCCGAACCGGGCCCCGCACTGATCAACGTCGCCAACCTGGCGCGCCAGGCGGGCCGGTTGCAGCGTGCGCTGGAAGCCGCCCATGCCGCCACGGAATGCCTGCCAGGCTCCACCGCCGCCTGGATGGCCCTGGCGCTCGCGGCGCGTGCGGCAGAGGAGACCAGCACCGAGCAGGCGGCCCTTCAGCGTGCTGCCGAGGCCGATCCTACCGATCCCGGCCCGCTTCTCGCCCTGGCGCGCGCAGCGATCGCCGCGGGTGACCCTGCGGGTGCGGCCGCGTGGCTCGACGAAGCCCAGGCCCGCGCTCCGGACAGCCCCGCCGCGGCGCTGCAGCGCGGGCATGTGGCACTGACGCTCGGTGACATGGACGGGGCGCTGGAGAGCTTCCGCCGCGCCGTCGCCCTCGACCCGGATCTGCTGGCCGCCCATGCCGGGCTGATCCACTGCCTGCTGCGGCGCGAGGAGATCGACGCAGCTGGAGCCGCGCTGGTCCAGGCGGAAGCCCGCCTGGGCATGCCGCCGGCGCTCGCCGTACAACGTGCCGCGTGGCTACAGCGCCGCGGGCGCGCGACCGAGGCGCGGCCGCTTCTGCGCAGAGCCGCGACGACACCTGGTGAAGGCCGCTTCGCGCGTTGGGAGGCGTGGTGGAGGCTGGAAGCCCGGATCGGCGATGCGGTCGAGCGCGGCGCCTGCCTTGCCGAAGCCCATCCGACAGTGCCGGCGGAGGTCGCCGCTGCGGCGCGCGCCGCCGGCCTCTCGGCCGAGATCGATTTCGACTTCGCGGCGGCTGCGACCGCCTATGACCGCGCCCTTGCCGCAATGCCCACGGACGGCACCGCGATGGACGGACAGGCGCGCCTCGCGGCACTTCGCCTCGATGGCGCGGCCGCGCGTGACTGGCTGCGCCGCCAGGCGCAGGCGGAGGTGGAACTGCGGCGCAAACAGCGCCGAGGGACCAACCCGAGCCAGACGCAGACCGGGCAGATCGCTGCCGAGTTCCGGCTCGACCGCGACGGCTGCTCCGGCCTGCGGCCCTTGCTCGGGCTGCCGCCCGCGATACGCCTGCCGCCGCTGCTGGCCCTGGTCCGCGATCTGCCGGAGTCGACCGCGGCTGCGCTGTGGCTGCTCATCTCGCTACGCCAGGCCGGCGCCCTGGATGTGCTGCCGAGCACGGCGCCAATGACGATCCCGCGGCGGCTGCTCTGGCTTCTTCCGCAGGACGCGCCGGATGCAAGTGCCGCCGTGGCACGGTGGACCGCGGTCAATCCGGGCATCGAGATCGTGCCCATGAACGCGGGCGCGGCGCTGAGCTTCCTGGAATCACGGCATGGCAGCGCCGCACGCATGGCGTGGCGCCGCGCGCGGGACAGGGCGGTGCGCGTGGACCTGCTGCAACTCGTCTGGCTCGCGGAATGCGGTGGCTGGACGGTGCCCCCGGGCGCGTGGGCCGACGCGCCGTTCGAGAGCCTCGGCATCGGCGATGCGACCTTTTGTGCGGCCCAGGAGCTGTGGGGCGCACCGGGCTTCACCCTGCTGGGGGCCGCGCCGGGGCACCCGATCGTGATGAAGGCCGCGGCATCGGTGATCGAGGCGATGGCGCGCGGCGACGAGGACATCCGGTGGCTCCGCAGCGGGCCCGGGCTGCTGGCGCGGATCACGGCCTCGTCACTGGCGGCGGACCCCACGGTGGCAGCCGGGATGCGTCTCGTGACGGGCAGCGCGGCGAACCGTGTGGCGGCGCCGGACCCGTCGCCGTGGTGGAGCAGTGCCAACTTCCGCTGACAGGTGGGCCGCCGATCGTCGGAGGGTCGCGAGCGGTTCCAGCCGGTCGACGCGGCAAACCTCGTCGCGCGCCTGACCGGTGCCGGTCAGATGCCGTCCGCGCCGGGCTCCGTCCAGGGTGCTGCCACATCCGGCCGCCCGCGCCGCATGCGACCGCGCGAGAGCTCTGTGACGACGCCATGCAGGGTGCGCAATTCCTGTTCCGTCACTTCCCCGCGCTGGAACCAGTGGCGCAGGTTGCGCACCATGCCGGGGCGCTTTTCGAGATTGTCGAGGAAACCGGTGGCGTCGAGTTCGCCGACCAGCCGGTTCAGGAACATCTCGAGTTCACCCTTGGTGGCTACGCGCGTCTCGTTGGTCATCAGCGCGCGTGGCGGGGTGACCTCGGCAGCCGTCCACCATTCATAGGCGAGGATCATCACCGCCTGGGCAAGATTGAGCGACATGTGCTCCGGGTTGAGCGGATAGCGCACGAGGGTATCGGCGCAGGCCATGTCCTCATTCTCCAGCCCCGCGCGTTCGGGGCCGAACAGCACCGCGGACCGCAGACCGCGGGAAGCGATCTCGCGCAGGTCCTCGGCCGCGGCGCGCGCAGTGCGCACAGGGATGACAATGTGGCGCGGACGCGGGCAGGTCGCGAAGACTCGATGGCAGTCGGCGACCGCCGCCTCCACCGTGTCGAAGACCTGCGCGTCATCCAGGATGACGTCCGCGCCCGACGCCGCCGGATAGGCGTCCGCCTGCGGCCAGCCGTCGCGCGGGGCGACGATGCGCAGGTCGTATAATCCGCCATTGGCCATGGCGCGCGCCGTGGTGCCGATGTTGCGCGCCATCTGCGGCCGGACAAGGACGACGACCGGTGTTGCGCCCTCCGGCCGCGTCAGTCGCGCGCGGCCGTCCTTGCGGCCGCCGGTCATGCGCGGCGCCAGGTGGTGCCGCCGGGACCGTCCTCGAGCAGGATGCCCTGGGCCTTCAGCTCGTCGCGGATGCGGTCGGCCTCGGCCCAGTTGCGGTCCTTGCGGGCCGCGAGGCGGGCCGCGATTGCGGCCTCGACCGCGCCGGCCTCCCCGGCATCGCCCTGGAGCCAGACGGAGGGATCGCCCGTCGCGACGCCCAGAACGGAAGCAACCTCACGGAAGGCCGTGGCGGCCACGCCCGGCGCGGGCGGCGTCGTCAGTCCCGCGCGTTCCATCGCGACGGCAGGGGAACCGCCGACGGTCACCGCGTTCTCCAGCGTGCGCAGGTCTCGCAGGCGCGCGAGTGCGAGCGGGGTGTTCAGATCGTCGAGCAGCGGCGCGATGGCCCAGCCCGCAAGCTGCTCCACCGCAGGGCCGCCCGGCGCAGCCGGCGCGCGCGACAGCATGGCGTAGTGGTCGTCAAGTTCCGCCTTGGCCTCGCGCAGCGCCTCGACGGTGAAGTCCAGCGCCTGGCGGTAATGCGTGCGCAGCAGCAGCAGGCGGAAGGCCTCGCCGGCCCAGGGGCCCTCGGCGAGGATGTCGCGCACCGTGCGGAAATTGCCGAGCGACTTCGACATCTTCTCGCCGTCGACGAGCAGCATGCCGTTGTGCATCCAGTAGTGCGCGAAGTGATGCCCGGGGAAGGCGCAGACGGATTGCGCGACCTCGTTCTCATGATGCGGGAAGATCAGGTCGTGCCCGCCGCCATGGATGTCGAATTCCTCGCCGAGATGCTTCCACGACATCGCCGAGCATTCGATGTGCCAGCCCGGACGCCCGCGGCCCCAGGGGCTGTCCCAGCCCGGCGTGGCGTCGTCGGAGGGCTTCCACAGCACGAAGTCGCCCGCATCGCGCTTGTAGGGCGCGACATCGACGCGCGCGCCGGCGAGCAGTTCATCCGGCGTGCGGCCCGACAGCTTGCCGTAGTCGGCGAAGGACGGGACGGAGAACAGCACATGCCCATCCGCGGCATAGGCGTGGCCGTTCGCGATCAGGCGCTCGATCAGCGCGATCATCTCATGGATATGGCCGGTCGCGCGCGGTTCCACGTCGGGCGGCAGCGCGTTCAGCGCGGCCATGTCGCGATGGAAGTCTTCCGTGGTGCGGGCGGTGATAGCGCCAATGGTCTCGCCGGATTCCCGCGACCGCGCGTTGATCTTGTCGTCCACATCCGTGATGTTCCGGACGTAGGTGACCTTCGGGTAGAGCCGCCGCAGCAGCCGCGCCAGCACGTCGAACACCACGACCGGCCGTGCATTGCCCAGATGCGCAAGGTCATAGACCGTCGGCCCGCAGACATACATCCGCACATGGCTGGGATCGATCGGCACGAAACGGCGTTTCGTGCGCGCGGCGCTGTCGTGAATGAGAAGATCGGTCATGGCGGTGTCCGGCAGATCAGGGGACGTCGTGCAGGCGCGCAGGGAAGGAGATTCCCCGGGAGGGCGGTTCAGCGACAGAGCGCGCGCGCGCGGAGCCTGGACACGGACATGGCGTTCTTATGGCGCGGAACCCGGCGGGGGTTCAAGGACCCAATACGGTGGACAACCGGGGCAGTCCATGGCGGGAGCCTGGGCATGGCTGCCTCATCGGGCGCCCGAGGTTTCATGCGCCGTCAGGCCGGCTGCAGCGGCGCGCCATGGCGGCCGCCGCGATCACCACGCAGCGTTCGAACAATTCCAGCGAGTCGAAGGGCAGGCTGCCCTGGTCTGGCAGCAGGATCGGATGCCCGCCGGTCTGCTCCACGGCGCCCGCGATCATCAGGTTGTCGGGCAGGCCGAAGCCGCCCACGGTCAGCCCCGCCACGGGGTCCGGCACGGCCTCGATCTGGCTGGCGCTGCGCGCTGCGAAGCCTTCGGCGCTGTTCGAATAGGCGAAGACAGGGCGGTTGCGGCCCAGGAACCAGCCGAGTTCCACCAGCGTCCCCGCATCGGCCGAGGCGCCCCGGAACGGCGTGAGATTGACGATGGCGAGGTCGCTCGCCTCCATCATCGCCATGTCCTTCGCGAAGATCGCCCGCCAGGCGTCCTGCGCCGGCATCGCGGCCAGCGTCGCGATGTCCTCGTTCAGGGGAGGCCGGGCGTGCAGGCCGTGGCGGGCGCAGATCTCGGCCTTGCGCCGCGCATGCGCGGGCGCGTCGGGCAGGAAGACATCAGGGCCGGCAAGGTAGGCGATGGGACGCATGGCCCATCATCGCATGCCGGCATTGCCGCGCCACCTGGGCGTCGCCCCCGCCGGCAAGCGCGGATCCTACGCTTCGGCGCTGCCCGCCAGGCGCAGGCGCAGCGCCGCGCGCTCCCGCCCGATCAGCGGCAGCAGGGTGGCGAGGTCCGGCCCGTGATCCTCCCCGGTCAGGGCGAGGCGCAGGGGCAGGAACAGCGCCTTGCCCTTGCGGCCGGTGGCGATCTTCAGCGCCTCCGTCCAGTTGCGCCAGGTGTCGCCGTGCCAGGGTTCCGGCGGCAGGGCGGCGAGCGCCTCGCGCAGGAAGGTCCCCTCCCCGTCCAGCACCGGCGGGACGATGGTGCCACGCACGATGTCGAACCAGGGCCGCGCCTCCCGCATCAGGTCGAGGTTGCCGCGCACCGCGAGCCAGAATTCCTCGTCGGCCTCCTCGGGCAGGCGGTCGCGCACGTCCTCGAAGGACGCCTCGTGCAGCACGCGCCGGTTCAGCGCGAGCAATTGCCGCGTATCGAAGCGCGCCGTGGCATGGGAGACGCGGGTGATGTCGTAGCCCGGCGCCAGATCGGCCGGCATGCCCGGCACAGGGTCCGCCGAGGTGCCGAGTGCCGCCATGTAGCCCACCAGCGCCGCCGGCTCGATCCCGTCCTTGCGCAGATGCCGCAGCGAGATCGACCCCAGCCGCTTCGACAGCGGCCCGCCATCCTGGTCCGTCAGCAGCGGCATGTGCCCGAAGGCGAGCTTGTTCGGATGCCCGCCCAGCGCCTCGAACAGGTCGAGCTGGATGCCGGTGTTGGTGACGTGGTCCTCGCCGCGGATGATGTGCGTGATGCCCATCTCCAGATCGTCGACGACCGAGGTGAAGGTATAGAGCGGCGACCCATCCGCCCGCACCAGCACGGGATCGGAGATCGCCTGGAGCTTCACGCTGCGATCGCCCAGCACCAGGTCGCGCCAGGCCACCGACCGCGACGACAGCTTGAACCGCCAATAGGGCTGCTTGCCATTCGCCAGCGCGCGGTCGATCTGCTCCTGCGTCATCTTCAGCGCCTCGCGGTCATAGACCGGGGGGCGGCCCTCGCGGCGGCGGCGTTCGCGCTTGTAGGCGAGTTCCTCCTCCGTCTCGAAGCAGGGATAGAGGCGCCCCGACGCCTTCAGCGTTTCGGCGGCAGCGGCGTAGCGGTCCAGCCGATCGGACTGCGACACGCGCTCATCCCAATCGAGGCCGAGCCAATGCAGGTCTTCCTCGATCGCCGCCGCATATTCGGGCTTCGACCGTTCGAGGTCGGTGTCGTCCAGGCGCAGGATGAAGGCCCCGCCATCGCGACGCGCGACGAGCCAGTTGGCGAGCGCCGCGCGCAGATTGCCGACATGCAGCAACCCGGTCGGCGAAGGAGCAAAGCGGAGTTTCATCGGTTCGGATCAAGCGCCTGATAGTCGGTGTCGGCCTTGCGCGCGGCCGGATTGGCGATGCAGTGGTCTAGCCAGGCCTGCAATTCGAAGCCCGGCGCGATGGCGTATTCGCCGAAGGAGAGATACGCCTCGCGCAGTTCCGCCGCATCGGCGTATTCGCCGCGCAGGCCCTCGATCTGGTCGCGCACGAAGCGGCGGGCGTATTCGGTGGCGGCGTCAGCCGTGCGGAAGCCGGGGACTTCCCACTCCTCGTCCGGGTCCTGGTAGTGCGCGAAATCGCCGCAGAGGACGGTGTGAGTCATGGAGCAGTCGATCGGAGAAGCGTTGTCCCTCCAAGCCACACCATCGGCCTGATTGCACTGTTGCAGTTGGAGGGGCTCTGCCCCTCCAAACCACCCCGCCAAGTGCTTGGAGCACTTGGAACGCAATCTATTGGCACCAAGCGCCATGGTCGCGCCGCCCCCTCCGAACACTCTTCGTGCGCAAAGGCGGGCTTCGGCACCATTCTGCCTGCGGTGCACGGTGCCAAGTGACGGTTTCCAAAGGCCCTGTGGCCTTTGGTGGGGTGAGTCCGAGAGGGGCAAAGCCCCTCTCGGTTCCACAGCGAAAGGCCAGGAGCCCGTCGGCGCGTCACGCCTCGTCCTCCTCGTCGTCCTCATCCTCGTCGTGCCGAGGATCGAGAACGCGCCAGTTGCGTTCCTCCGCGTCACGCACGGGGCTGTCGGCGAAGTCCTTCAGTTCCGAGCGGCTGACCCAGGCATCGTCACCGGCGCCCAACACCTCGGCGTCCTCGCCAAACGCGAACCAGGCATCCAGCACGGCCTTGGCGTCCGCACCCGGCGCGCGGCAGCGTTCGACGGAATCGCGCACGTAGCGGCGGGCGAAGGCGTTGGCGTGCTCGATGCTGAGGAAGCCCTTGACGGTCTCGACCGGCTCGTCGCCGTTCGCGCCGGACATGTCCATGATTTGCACCGCGAATTCGCCTTCGGGGAAGACCTGGGCTTCGAATTCCTCGCTCATCGGATCAGCGCCGTGAAGCCGTTGGTGATGGGATAGCGCCGGTCACGGCCGAAGGCGCGGGCGGTGATCTTCACCCCCGGCGGCGCCTGGCGGCGCTTGTATTCCGCGCGGTCGAGCAGCTTCCACACGCGCAGCACGGTCGGGCGGTCGAAGCCTTCCGCGACCACGGCGTCGACGGATTTCTCGCCCTCGATCAGGGCTTCCAGGATGGCGTCCAGCACCTCGTAGGGCGGCAGGCTGTCCTGGTCCTTCTGGTCAGGGCGGAGTTCGGCGCTGGGCGGCTTGGTGATGACACGCTCGGGCATCACGGCGCCGGCGGGGCCGAGGCCGCCTTCCGGGAAGTGCGCGTTGCGCCAGCGGCACAGCGCGAAGACCATGGTCTTGTAGACATCCTTCAGCACGGAATAGCCGCCGGCCATGTCGCCATAGATGGTGGCGTAGCCGGTCGACATCTCGGACTTGTTGCCGGTGGTCAGCAGCATGTCGCCGAACTTGTTCGACAACGCCATCAGCGTGACGCCGCGGATGCGCGACTGGATGTTCTCTTCCGTGATGTCGGGGGCGCGGTTGCCGAAGACCGGCGCGAGCATGCCGGTGAAGGCGTCCATCGCCGGGCCGATGCCGATGGTATCGTAGCGGATGCCGAGGAGCCGCGCGCACTCCGCGGCATCCTCCAGGCTCTCCGGGCTGGTGTAGGGCGAGGGCATCATCACGCAGCGCACGCGGTCCGCGCCCAGCGCATCGACCGCGACGGCGGCCGAGATCGCGGAATCGATGCCGCCCGACAGGCCCAGCACCACGCCCGGGAAGCCGTTCTTGTTCACATAATCCCGCAGGCCCAGTGTCATCGCGCCATAGACCTGCCCGAGCGTCTCCGGCGGCGGCACCACCGCGCCGGGCTTGCAGACGAGGCGGTCGCCCTCGCGGTGCCATTCGGTCAACCGCACTTCCTCGGCGAAGGACGGCAGCAGCGCGGCGAGCGACCGGTCGGGGTTCAGCACGAAGGAGGCGCCGTCGAAGACGATCTCGTCTTGCGCCCCCACCTGGGCGAGGAAGACGAAGGGCAGCCCCGTCTCCACCACCCGCGTCACCGCCAAAGGCAGGCGCTGTCGGTCATGCTTGTCCGCCTCGAAGGGCGAACCGTTGATCGACAGCAGGATCTCCGCGCCTGTCTCGCACAGCGTCTCGGCGCAGGTGGGCAGCCACCAATCCTCGCAGACCATCAGGCCGAGCCGGAAGCCGCGGAAGGCGATCGGGCCCGGCACCGGGCCGGCATCGAAGACACGCTTCTCGTCGAAAACGCCGTAATTCGGCAGCTCGTGCTTGGCCCGCCGCGCGACGATCTTCCCGCCATCGAGCAGGAAGGCCGCGTTGTGCAGCTTCTCCCCATCCTGCCAGGGGCCGCCGACGATGAGCGCCGGGCCACCATCGGCGGTCTCGGCGGCGAGGGCCGCGATGACCTCGGCGCAGGCGGCGACGTAAGCCGGCTTGCGGACCAGATCCTCGGGCAGGTAGCCGCCGACGGAGAATTCCGGCGTCACCACCAGGTCGGCGCCGAGGCGCGCCCCTTCGGCGCGGGCGGCGCGGATGCGGTCGGCGTTCTTTGTGAGCGCCCCCACATGGGTGGTGTTGATCTGCGCAAGCGCGATCTTCAGCGTGTCGGCCATGATGGGCGGAACCTAGGGATGCGGGTTCGGGGGGTCAACGCGATGCCGCGACGCCAAGCACCATTCCGGCCGTGACCACTGCCAGCCCGGCGAGCCCCGCCGCGCCCAACGGTTCCCCCAGCAGCGGCCAGGCGGCAAGCGCGGTCATCCCCGGCACCAGGGAGGTGATGGTGCTGGTGGTCGCCGCCCCGATGGCATTCATCGCCCGGGTGAACAGGAAACCGGCCAGCAGGACCGCGAAAAGCCCCTGATACAGGGTCTGGAAGATCACCGGCCCGATCGGCGCGGCCACGAGCGTGTCGCCCCCGAACACCCACCACAGCGGCAGCGTCACCGGCGCGCCGAGCAGCATGACGGCCAGCGTCGAATCCAGCGCCGTCAGCCGCCAGCGCCGCACGCACAGCATGTAGATCGCCCAGGACAGCCCCCCGATCGGAAACGCCAGATCCCCCCGCCACGCCCCCGGCCAAGCGCCGAAGGTATCCCAGGCGATCAGCGCGATCCCGGCCGCGACCAGGACGAGGCAGACCAGGCGCCGCCTGCTCCAGGCCTCGCCGAAGGCCACCCACCACACCACCGCGATGATGAAGGGCAGCAGCCCGGGCAGCAGCACCGCCCCATGCGCCGCGGGCGCCTGGGAGAAGCCAAAGAAAGCCGCATAGGGAAAGCCGAAGCCGGCAAAGACCGTCAGCACCGCCGCGCGCTGAAGCGTCATGCGTGGCCAGCCGCGCCAGGCGAGGATCGGCAGCGCCGCGGCGAAAGCCCCAACATGGCGCAGCATCATCATGTCGAAGGGCGTCAGCCCGATCGAGGGCGACAGCCGCGCGCTGAGCAGGAAGCCCGACCAGACGAACAGGACGCCGAAGGCGCAGGCGAAGCCGATGCGGCGCTCGCGCGCCTCGGCACTGTGGGGGATGGCCGCAGCGGCCCGCGAGGTCTCGGCCATGTCCCGCCCAGACTAGGGGGCGGGACCGACGCGTCAACAGCGGCTCGGCCGTCAGCCCCCGCCGTTCTTCTTCCGCCGCTCCTCATGCCGCAGCAGGAATTCGCGGCCGACCTTCACGCGCGGCGTGCCGTCGTAATCGACGATATCCGCGGTCGCGTAGGTCTCGGACCAGGCATCGGGGATGAAGGACCCCGTGCCGACCACGTCGATCGGCGCCTTGGCCTCGGCCATGACGCGGCACTTGCCCACTCCGAAGCCGGAGGAGGCGACGATGCGCACCTTCGGGAAGCCGGCGGCATCCAGCTTCTCCCGCATGCTCCACACGGCGGCGGCGGACACCCCGGTGCCGACCAGGTGGCGAAGCTCGGTCTCGGACCGGTAGCGCCGGATCGCCCCCGGCGCGTGGCGTTCCAGCACGGCATAGGATTCCGCCGGATCGAGCCCTTCGAGAAACCGCCCGCCATGGGTGTCGAGCCGCATGGCCAGCCGCCCCTCGGCCGCCAGTTCCGGAAAGCGGCGGGCGACGGCGAGGCCATCCGTCACCTCCCGCCCGAAATAGTCCACCAGCACGGTCAGCGGCTCGGTCGCATAGGTTTCGTGGAACATCTCCGCTGCGCGGACGGTCGACCCCGCATAGCCGATCAGGGCGTGCGGCATGGTCCCGTAGCCGGATTTCTGGCCGAACCAATGCGCCGTCGCGTCATTGGCATTGCCGATGAAGCCCTTGGCACCCTCCGCCTGCGCCGCGCGCGACCCGACGGCGGCCGCATAGGCCATCATCTCCTGCATCTCGGCCCCGGCGCAGTGCCGCGCCTCCATGGCCAGGAAGCCGACATTCGGCAGCTCCAGGCACATCTGATAAGCGTTGTGGGCGGCGACACAGGCCGCGCCCAGCTTCTGCAGCAGCAGCGTCTCGAGGTCCGACAGCGCCACCAGCGATCCGGTGATGTAGAGCAGCGGATCGCCCGCGCCGACCCACTGCCCTTCCTCATGCATCAGGTCGATCTGGAATTCGGCGCCGCGCGCGGCACCGACCGCGCGCAGCCAGTCCAGCATCAGCCGCGGTGCCGAGACCACCGGCCGGCGCAGGAAGACCGCATAGGTCACCCGCGTATCCCCGAACCGCGCGACGATCTGCTTGGTCCGGTTGAAGTAGGAATCCGTCCAGGCCGTGATCAGCGCATCGGCCTCGGGCGGCACGCCGGCGGCCGGCGCCTGATCCGCCCGCCGCTTCACCCCCGGAGCGAGCGCCGCGCCGAGGGTGGTCGCGCCGAGCGCCGGCGGCTTGTTCACTGGGCCGCCTGCGCCGGGGGTGCCTGGATCCGCGCCTTGCGGGCCTTCAGCTCCTCGGCGATCAGGAAGGCGAGGTCGAGGGACTGCTCGGCATTCAGCCGCGGATCGCAGGAGGTCGCGTAGTTCGCCGCGAGATCGGCTTCCGACAGCCGATGCGCGCCGCCAAGGCATTCGGTGACTTCCTGCCCCGTCATCTCGACATGCACGCCGCCGGCGACGGTGCCCTCGGCCTCATGCACGTCGAAGAAGCCGCGCACCTCGCCGAGGATGGAATCGAAGGCCCGGGTCTTGTACGCGCCCACCGTGGTGGTGTTGCCGTGCATCGGGTCGCACAGCCACACCACGTTGCGCCCGGCGCGCGCCACCGCGCGCACCAGCGGGGCGAGCTTCGCCTCGACCTTGTCATGCCCCATGCGGGAGATGAGGGTCAGCCGCCCCTTCTCGTTCGCCGGGTTCAGGATCTCGGTCAGGCGGACCAGTTCCTCGGCCTCCATGGACGGGCCGACCTTCATGCCGATCGGGTTCTTCACGCCGCGGAGGAACTCCACATGCGCGCCTTCCGGCTGCCGCGTCCGGTCGCCGATCCACAGGAAGTGGGCGGAACAGGCATAGGCATCGCCTGTGGTGGAATCGACGCGGGTCAACGCCTGCTCATAGGGCAGCAGCAGGCTTTCGTGGCTGGTGTAGAATTCCGTCTCATGGACCTGCGGCAGGTCCGACATGCCGCAGGCGGCCATGAAGTTCAGCGTCTGGTCGATGCGCGTCGCGAGATCGGCATAGCGATCGCCCATCGGGCTGCGCTGCACGAAGCCGAGGTTCCAGCGATGCACATGATGCAGGTCCGCGTAACCGCCGGTCGCGAAGGCGCGCAGCAGGTTCATCGTCCCTGCCGACTGCATGTAGGCGAATTCCATGCGCGACGGGTCGGGTATACGGGCCTCGGGCGTGAAGTCCGGCCCGTTGATGATGTCGCCACGATAGGAGGGCAGCGTGATGCCGTCCTTCGTCTCGGTGTCCGAGGAGCGCGGCTTGGCGAACTGCCCGGCCATGCGGCCGAGCTTCACCACCGGCACCGACCCGCCGAAGGTCAGCACCACGGCCATCTGCAGCAACACGCGGAAGCTGTCGCGGATAACGTTGGCGGTGAAGTCGCCGAAGCTCTCGGCGCAATCCCCACCCTGCAGGACGAAGGCTTCACCATCGCCGGCGCGTGCAAGCGCCGCCCGGAGGCGCCGGGCCTCGCCTGCAAAAACCAGCGGAGGAAATCGCGCGATCTTCCCTTCCATCGCGGCAAGCGCCGCCTGGTCCGGGTAGTCCGGCACCTGCCGGATCGGCATCGCCCGCCAGGAATCGGGGCTCCAGCCTCGCGCGGTCATTGTCTGGCACTCTCCTCCATGAAAGTCGCGCACCTTAGCCTTGTGCGGCGGGCTGGGGGAAGCGGCCCGGCCGTGCGAGGCTGACAAGGCGGCCATGTCCGGCCAGATGGGGAGAAGCGCCGATGAAGGGAAGTGACGCGATCGCGCTGCGCATGCAGGGCGCGATCCAGGCCGGGGAGCTGGCCGGCCTGGTGGTCGCCGCCGCAGGCCGGGAAGAAGCCGGCTTCGCCCGGGGCTTCGGCGTGCGGCGCCTGGGCGGCACGGAACCCATGACCCCGGACACGGTGGTCTGGATCGCCTCCATGACCAAGGCGGTGACCGCGGTCGCCGCCATGCGCCTGATCGAGGCGAAGCGCCTGGCGCTGGACACCCCGGCCACCGAACTCCTGCCCGAGCTGCGCGACATCCAGGTCCTGGACGGCTTCGACGCCGCCGGCCAGCCCATCCTGCGCGCCCCGAAGCGCGCCCCGACCCTGCGCCACCTGCTGACCCACACCTCCGGCTTTTCCTACGAAATGTGGAGCCGGGAGACGATCGCGGCCCGCAAGGCGCTCGGCCTGCCGCCCATGCCCTCCGGCAAGCGCGCCGCGCTGATGCTCCCCCTGCTCTTCGATCCCGGCGAGGCCTGGCACTATGGCATCGGCATGGATTGGGCCGGCCGGTTGGTCGAAGCCGCGACCGGCCAGACCCTCGGCGAGCACTTCGCGCAGACGATCTTCGCCCCCCTCGGCATGACCAGCACAGCCTTCCGCCTGACCGACGCCATGCGCGCGCGCGTCGCCCCCATCCATGCCCGCGGCGCGGACGGCGCCCTGACCCCCATCGACATGATCGTCGAGCAGGACCCGGAATTCGAAAGCGGCGGCGGCGGGCTCTACTCCACGGCTCAGGACTACCTGGTCTTCGCCCGCATGATCCTGAACGGCGGGCGGCACGGGTCCGAGCGCCTCCTGAAGCCCGAGACCGTCGCGATGATGGCCCAGGACCAGATCGCGCCGCTGTCCGTGCAGCCGATGATCTCAGCCATGCCGGCGGCGACCAACGACGCGGATTTCTTCCCCGGCCTGTCCTGCGGCTGGGGGCTGTCCTTCCTGGTGAACCGGCGCCCGACGCCGCAGGGGCGCTCGGCGGGCGGACTGGCCTGGGCAGGGCTGGCGAACACCTACTACTGGATCGACCACGGGCGGGGGACGACCGGGATCTTCCTGTCCCAGGTGCTGCCATTCTTCGATGCGAAGGCCGTGGGGCTGTATCGGGAATTCGAGGCGGCGCTGAACGGGGACTGACGGCGATTGGAGGGGCTCTGCCCCTCCAAGCCACCCCGCCAAAGGCCACAGGGCCTTTGGAAACCGATACCTGGCGCTGGGCAGAAAAGAAGCTCACGCACCGGGATAGCCGCGCTGCGCCCGGCGCTCAGCGGGTGTTACGACGTTCAGCGCAACCTGCTGCCCGGCACGAAGTTGAGGTTTCCAAAGGCCTTTCGGCCTTTGGTGGGGGGAGGTTTGGAGGGGGGCAAAGCCCCTCTCCGACCTTACTCCGCCGCCTGCGACGCCGCGCTGAAGAAGCGGTTCTCCGGCCGCGGCAGGCCGAGATGCTCGCGCAGCGTCGTACCTTCGTAATCCGTGCGGAAGATCCCCCGCCGCTGCAGTTCCGGCACCACCTGGTCGACGAATTCGTCGAGCCCCGCCGGCACGAAGGGGAACATCACGTTGAAACCGTCGCAGGCGCGGGTTTCGAGCCATTCCTGCATCTCGTCCGCGATGGTCTGCGCCGTGCCGACGATGGCCGCCCCGCCATAGCCGCCGAGCCGCTGGGCGAGCTGCCGCACGGTCAGGTTCTCCCGCCGCGCGATGGCGATGGCCCGTTCCCGGCCGCTCTTGCTCGCTTCGGTCTCCGGGATCTCGGGCAGCGGGCCGTCAGGGTCGAAGGCGCGGGCATCGACGCCAAGCGCGATCGACAGGGAACCGATCGCGCTCTCGTAATGCACCAGGCTGTCGAGCTTCGCGCGCTTCTCCTTCGCTGCCTCGACCGTGTCGCCGACGACGACCAGCGCGCCGGGCAGGATCTTGATGTGGTCCGGGTTGCGCCCGACCGCCGCGGCGCGCCCCTTCACATCGGCATAGAAGGCCTGCGCATCGGCGATCGGGCCGCCGGCGGCGAAGACCATCTCGGCCGTTTCGGCGGCAAGCTGGCGCCCGGCATCGGAGGCACCGGCCTGTACGATGACGGGCCAGCCCTGCACCGGCCGCGCGACGTTGAGCGGCCCGCGCACCGACAGCTCCGGCCCGACATGGTTCAGCACATGCATCTTCGCGGGGTCCCAGAAGATCCCGCTCTCCGCATCGCGGATGAAGGCGTCGTCGGCGAAGCTGTCCCACAGACCGGTGACGACCTCGTAGAATTCACGCGCGCGCTTGTAGCGTTCGCCATGGGCCATGTGCGCGTCATGACCGAAGTTCTGCGCGGCATCCGGGTTCGCCGTGGTCACCACATTCCACCCGGCACGCCCTTCCGAGATGTGATCCAGCGAGGCGAACTTCCGGGCGATGTGATAGGCGTCGTTGTAGGTGGTGGACGCCGTCGCGATCAGCCCGATGCGCTCGGTGACCGCGGCGAGTGCCGGCAGCAGCGTCAGCGGATCGAAGGAGGTGACGGTGTGGCTGCGCCGCAGCGCCTCGATCGGCATGTTCAGCAGCGCGAGGTGGTCGGCCATGAAGAAGGCGTCGAACTTCCCCGCCTCGAGCTTCTGAATGAGCTGCTTCAGCTTCGGAAAGGAGAAGTTCGCGTCGGGCCAGGCGCCCGGGTAGCGCCAGGCCCCGGTATGGATGGAAACGGGGCGCATGAAGGCGCCGAGATGCAGGCGACGCTGGGTGGGCATGAAATGCTCCTGTGCGGGATGCGGCCGAGGACGGCAGCGCACCGGTCTTGAGGAGCAAGATCGGCATGCCCGCGACGGCTGCAAGACGCAGCCGGCAAGGCTTCCACAATGATCGTCGGCTCGGAAAAGCCGGCCTCGGGAAGCGCGCCGTCGTGAACGGCCATTCCCCGCAGGCCGCGCTGCGACGAAGCATCATCTCCACCTCTGCCCGCACCTCCGCCGCGCGCAGGCTCACGCGGACCGCTCGCGCCGCGCCCGCCCGTCCTGACACCGGTGGAGCGGCGGAGAGACGTCTCCACCCCCCCTGGCATGAAGATCGCCTCAGCCCGCCGGCACCAGGCGCAGCGTCGTCCCCCACGGATCGGCCGCCGCGATGCCACCGCCCTCGAGCGGCCGCACGCGCGCCCCGGCGCGCTCCAGCCGCGCGGCCTGCGCGTCCAGCAGCGCCGGATCGGCGACAGTCAGCGAGAACCAGTCGAGCCCCGTCCGCTGCAGATCGCGCGCACCCGCGCCCGCGCTCTGCCAGGTGTTGATCGCGACGTGATGGTGATACCCGCCCGAGGAGAGGAAGGATGCCCCTGCCCGTTCCCGCGTCGGGTCGAGGCCCACCATCTCGCGATAGAAACCGCGCCCGCGCGGAATGTCGCCGACGCGCAGATGCACGTGGCCGACGCGCAGCCCCGCCGGCGCGCCCTGGTATCGTGCGCCATCGGCGCGGGCGAGCGTCAGCAGCGCATCGACGTCGAGGCGATTGGTGCCCATGGTCACCACGCCGTTCGACCATTGCCACCGTTCGCGCGGACGGTCGCCATAGACTTCGATGCCGTTGCCCTCGGGGTCGTCGAGATAGATCGCCTCGCTGACCGAATGGTCCGAGGCGCCCGTGACCGGGATGCGCGCGGCCGCCACATGCATGACCCAGCGCGCGAGATCGCCGCGCGTCGGCATCAGGAAGGCGGTGTGGAAGAGCCCTGCCTGGTTGGGCGGTTCATAGGGGGCGCCAGGGCGGGCGTTCAGATGCAGCAGCGCGACACCACCGGCGCCGAGGGCGATGCTGTCGCGCGTCCGGTCCATCACCTCGAGCCCCAGCAGCGCGCGGTAGTAGTCGGCGACGCGATCGAGGTCGCGCACGCGCAGCGACACCGCGCCGCAATGCATCGGCGTCTGAAGGGCGAAGGGCAGGTCGGGCCCGGCCTGTTGGGCCCGGGCGGCGGCTGGCAGGGTGGCCATGGCGGCTAGACTCATGAGGCAACGGCGCCCGGAGGAGCCCTGGTGACGGGTCATGCTGACAGGATTCCCGGCCTTGTCGTGGTTCTGCAGGATATGGGGCGAGCGGCCCGTCCGGAAACGCGCCAAACGGCGCGCTCCGGCCTCCGCCAGTCAGATTTCCTTGCGCATCAGCGCGCGGTCCAGGGACAGCGGGCCTCCGCCGAAGGCGGCGAAGAACGCCGCGCCGCCAGTCCAGACAATGGACAGAAGCTCCGCCTTGCCCTGCACCTGGTGCAGGAAGGCTCCGCCGCCATCGGCCAGGCGCCGCAGCGCCGCCGGGGTGAAGATCTCGGCCCCACGACTGCGCAGCAGCTCGAGCCCCGCTTCGGTCAGGAAGGCGTCGCCATAGGGGCGGCTGTAGTGGAACCAGAAGGTCACAGCGAGCATCACTGCATTCGCGAAGGCGACCGGCCGCGTGACCAGGCCCAGCGCAAGCATGATGCCGCCGAAGAACTGCATCGCGGCGAGCAGCGGGGACCACAGCCAGCCGGGATAGAAGCCGAGCATCTCGACGAAGCCGACCTGGGCGAAGGGCGCCATGATCTTGGGAAAGCCCTCATAGACCAGCAGACCGCCGACCAGGACGCGGAAGCCGACCCAGGCGAGCGGTTGCGCGAAGGCCTCGTAGAAGGGGGCGAGGAAGGGGAGGAGAAGCCGCTCGCGCGGCGTGCTCAGGTTCATCGTGTCGGTTCCCGGCAGAGGGGGGGTCGCGGGCACCGGGCTGATCCGTCGGACCCGGTGCCCGCCTTCGGGGATCAGGCGTCGAGGAGATAGACGCCGCTCACCCCGGTCGGGTTCGGGCCCTAGGCCGGGCCGATGATGTGTTCGAACTGGGTCTTCAGCCGTTCGATTCGCGCGCGGTCCTGCATGAAGACGCGGAAGGCGAGCGGTGCCGTGTTGTAGGACCAGATCGGGTTGATCCCCTGCGGCCCCGGCACGTCGCGCCGCGCCGACCACTGCGCGGTGCGGGCGATGGTCGCGTCGCGCGATGCCATCCAGGAGAGGAACAGCCGCGCCGCTTCCTTGTGCGGCGCCTCGGCGAGGATGGCGGCGGTCTGCGGCCAGCTCAGGAAGGGTTCGCTGCGCGGCAGCTGGAAGCGCAGCGGCGTGGCGGTGTTGTGCACCAGCGGGCCGGAGGAGGTGAAGCTCGCCGCACGGTCGCCACGCTGGACAGCGATGCGCGCGGGCACGGTGCCGCGAATCCACATCACATCCTGGGCCATCAGCCTGTCCATGTAGTCCCAGCCATGCAGGCCGACGATGCGGTCGAACTGGAACAGCACCGCGTCATCATCGTGCGGATAGGTAAGGACCAGCTTGCCCTTCAGCTTCGGGTCGAGGAAATCGAGCGCATCACGCGGCGCCTGATCCATCGCGATCTGGTTGACATTGACGGTGTTGCTGAAGGCGAAGAAGCCGATGGAGTGGAAGGCGCCCTCGGGATCGCGCGTGTCGGGCCACAGCACATCCCAGTCGAGCGGCTTGTAGGCCAGCAGCTTGCCGTCGGCCTTCCAGCGATCGAAGTCACGCAGCGTCTGCAGCATCGCGACATCGGCTTCGAGCCGGCCGCGGGCGAGCTGCAGGTCGATGCGCGCATCGTGATACTTCGACAGGTCCGCGAAGATGCGGATCTGCATGCCCGGGAAGCGCGCCTTGAAGGCGTTTTCCCAGGCCGCATAGGCGTTGGGGACGTCGCCACCGGCATAGACGACAAGCTGACCGCCCTCGGCCATGGCGGCGCGATGCAGCTCATCGAGGCTGCGCGTCTCCACCGCCGGCGCCGGGCGCTGGGGCGTCGCATCGGCGAGCGCGCGCCCGGCGGCGAATACGGCCGGCGCTGCGGCCAGCAAACGCGTCAGGCCGCGGCGATGCAGGGGTATGGGGGTGGCGTCGGCCATTGGTGCGATCCTGGTAATCCGGTGATGGGCCGGATATCGAACCTGCCGTCGGTCACAACAATCGCGGCCGGTGCTTACAGAAAGTATCGAATTACGTTATAAAAACGCCATGGAGCGCCTGAACGGGCTGACCGCCTTCATCCGCACGGTCGAGCTGGGCAGCCAGGCTGCCGCCGCCGAAGATCTCGGCCTGTCGCGCATGGCCGTCAGCCGGCACATCCAGGGGCTGGAACGCCGGCTCGGCGTCCGGCTGCTCCAGCGCACCACACGCCGCCAGACGCTGACCGAAGCCGGCACCGCCTTCTTCGACCGTGCGCGCTTGGCCCTCGAGCAATTGCAGGACGCCGCCGACCACGCCGCCGAGTTCCGCACCGCGCTCCATGGCACGCTGAAGATCAGCGCGCCGGTCTCCTTCTCGACGCGCAGCCTGGCACCGGTGCTGGCGCGCTTCTCGACCGAGTATCCGGAACTGCAGGTCGAGCTGATGCTCAATGACCGCCAGGTGGATCTGATCGAGGAAGGCTTCGACCTGGCCTTGCGCATCGGCGAGGTCACGGATGGCAGCCTGGCCGTCCGCCGGCTTGCCCGATTCCCGGTCATCCTCTGCGCCTCGCCGGATTATCTCGCGCGCCACGGCACGCCAACCACGCTGGAGGATCTGCGGCAGCACAACTGCCTGCGCTACCTGCTCTCGGGCCAGAGGCACGGCTGGACGCTGCCGGACATCGACGGACAGCGCCGGCTGATCCCGGTGCGGGGGAACCTCGCGACGAACAATGGCGATGCCTTGCTGGCGGCCGCGCTGGCCGGACAGGGGATCATCCTGCAACCGACCTTCATCGTGCAGGAGGCGCTGCGGGAAGGGCGGCTCGTCACCGTCATGGCGGATCGGGAACCGCGGCGGATCGACCTTCATGCGGTCTTCCCGGCGACACGGATGATGCCGGTCAAGCTCAGGCGGATGCTCGATTTCCTGGCGGAGGCGTATCGCGACGCGCGCTGACGCCGGGTCGACGACGACCTTGTCCGGAGCGCCTTTGGAAAGGGGCGCTGCCCCCTCCAAACCTCACCCCGCCGAAGGCCGAAAGGCCTTTGGAAACCTCCATTTGATGCTGGGCGCCAGGGACCTGTGCAGCCGGACAATACGGTTGGCGCCCGGTGCCAAGAAGCGATCTGGAGCCCCCGGCAAGGCGCCCGCCCCGATACGGCCGATCGCCCGACCCGTCCTGCGCCAAGCATTGGTTTCCAAAGGCCCTTCGGCCTTTGGTGGCACGGGGTCCGGGGAGGGGCAAAGCCCCTCCCCGGCGTGCCGCACCGCCCGTCCTATTCGGCCACCGCCACCTGTCGCACTGGGGCGCCTTCCCGCGGCAGCAGCAGCGCGGCGCAGAGCATCGCCGCCGTCAGCACCGCCAGGATGCCGAACAGCACCCCTGCCCCAGCCGTGTCATCGGCATAGGCCCAGGCGACCAGGTTCACCCCCAGCGGCGTCGCGGCGAAGCCCATCGCGAACTTCATCCCGAAGGCCAGGCCGCGCCGCCGGCCGGAAGAGTAGCGCGCGAGCAGAAGGTTCTCGACCGGGGCCGACATGTCGAAGGTGAAGCCGATCACTGCCGCGGCGATCACCGCCGCCGGACCACCGATCGCCCCGGCCAGCGCCAGGGGCACGAATTTCAGTGCGAAGGTGCCGACATAGAGCCATTTGAAGGGCAGCCGATCCGCCAGCCGCCCACCGACAAGCTGCCCGACGCTGCCGGCCAGTAGCGTCGCCCCTACCACCAGCCCGAGCTGCGCGGATTCCCGGACATCGAGCGCCAGCGTGTCGCTCAGCCATTTGGGCAGGGCGGTCGAGAAGGCCGCATAGACGATGGACCCCAGCGAGAAGGTCACCGCCAGCACCACCAGCACCCCGAAGGGTGCGCGGATATCGGCCACCGCCGCGCCATGCCCCGCATGCCGTGCATGATCCGGCGACCCGGCGACCTGCCCGCCGGCAATGGCCGCCGCGAGCAGCACGCCCACCGCGATCGTCACCAGCCCCGGCGCGATCAGCGCCGCGCGCCAGCCAGCTCGGCGAGACCACCCGCGATCACCGCCGCCAGCGCCACGCCGATCGACCCCGCGATGCCGATCCAGCCCATCACCCGCCCGCGGACGGCCGCCGGCACAGCCATGGTGGCCCAGGCCAGCGCCACCGGATGGTAGATCGCCCCAAACAGCCCGATGGCCCCCAGCGCCACCCCCATTCCCGCCGGCCCATTCACCAGCCCCGCCCCGACAGCCGACGCCCCGATGCCCAGGTAGAACACCGCCATCATCCGCGCATGGCCGAAACGGTCCGCCAGCCACCCCGCCGCCGGCGCCCCAAGCCCGATCAGCATCGCGCCCACGGTCCAGAGCGTGATGATCTCCGCATAGGGCCGGTCCCAGACCCGTTCGAGGATTACCGCCAGCGTCAGGAAGACGCCGGTCAGCACGTGATGCAGGAAATGCCCGGACGCGGCGAAGAGGACGGTCAGCCGCGCCGCGGGCGCCATGCTACTGCGCCGCCGCGGCGGTGACGCCGGCGACCCGCGTGCGGGTGCGCAGCGTGACGAATTCCTCGGCCGCGGTGGGGTGGATGCCGATGGTGCGGTCGAAATCCTGCTTGGTCGCGCCCATCACCACCGCAATGCCGATGCCCTGCATGATCTCGGCCGAATCCTCGCCCAGCATGTGGGCGCCGAGGATCTTCTGCGTGTGCTGGCAGACCACCAGCTTCATCAGGGATTTGCGCCCCTGCCGCTTGCTGATGGTGTGCCGCATCGGCGTGAAATGCGCGACATAGACGTCGACGGGGCCGCGCTCGGCGGCTTCGGCCTCCGTCAGGCCGACGGTGGCAATGGGCGGCGACATGAAGACCGCGGTCGGCACGTTCTCATAGGACGCCTTGCGCGGGTTCTTGCCGAACAGCGTGTCGGCCAGCGCGTGGCCGACCGCGGTCGCCATCGGTGTCAGATTCACCCGATCGATCACGTCGCCGATGGCGTAGATGTGCGGGACATTGGTGCGGTGTTCGTCATCCACCACGACCGCGCCGCCGCGCGTCGTCTCGACGCCCGCCTTGTCCAGGCCGAGACCCGCAGTGTTCGGCACGCGGCCGGTGCAGAAGAAGACCGCATCGGCCTCCCGCATGAACAGGTCTCCCTGGGAGACGACCAGCGTCTCCCCCATCCGCGCGATACGCGTCGGCGTGACGTCCGAGTTCAGGCGGATGCCCTGGGCGGCGAGCGCCTCGGCCGCCGCGGCGCGGATATCCTCGTCGAAGCCGCGCAGCGGCAGAGGCGCGCGATAGACCAGGTCCACCTCGGCGCCGAGGCCGCGCAGGATCGTCGCGAATTCCACCGCGATATAGCCCGACCCCAGCACTACCGCCCGCTTCGGCAATTCCTTCAGCGTGAACAGGTCGTCGGACACCAGGCCGAGTTCCGCCCCCGGGATGTCGAGTCGATGCGGCGTCCCACCCGTCGCGATGACGATGCGTTCGGCGGTCACGCGCTGCCCCCCGACATCGAGCGTATGCGCATCGACGAAGGTCGCCCGCGCATCGAAGCTGGTCACCCCTGCTCCGGCGAGCAGCTTCCCGTAGATGCCCGACAGCCGCGCCACCTCGGCATCCCGCGCGGCGGCGAGCTTGCCCCAGTCATGGCCATGGACCTCCATGTCCCAGCCGAAGGCTGCCGCATCTTCCGCCCAGGCGCCGTACTCGGCGGCATTGACCATGATCTTCTTGGGCACGCAGCCGACATTGACGCAGGTGCCGCCCCAGAAGCGTTCCTCGGCCACCGCGACGCGGGCGCCATGCCCCGCCGCGATGCGGCCCAGCCGCACCCCGGCCGAACCGCCGCCAATGACGAAAAGATCGAAGTCGTAGGCGGCCATGGGTCGCGCTCCTCAAGTCATTCGGCGTGCAATCTGGGCGTTCGGGTGGCAGGTGCCAACCATGCGATATTTGCGAATAAGTCTCATTTGCTATATCCGCCGACCATGTTCCGCCGCCGTCCGTCCCGCCCGCCCCGGCCCATCCGTCCGGTCATATCCCCCGCCACGATCCGGGCGACGAGCCCCGAAGCCCTCGCCGCCGCCTTCGCCGCTCCACCCGACCAGGCCGCCCCCTGGATCGAGGCCGCGGCCAAGCTCGGCCATGTCCGCGCGCAGATGCTGTGGGGCCAATACCTGCTGGACGCGGTCGGTGGTGTCCCGCGCGACCAGGTGGCAGCCGTCGAATGGTTCCGTTCGGCCGTCCAGGCGGGCGACCGGGAAGCCATGAACATGCTCGGCCGCTGCCATGAGAATGGCTGGGGCCTGCCGGTAGACTACGCCGAGGCGGTGCGGTGGTTCCGCGCCTCGGCCGAGGCCGGATTCGACTGGGGGCAGTACAATTTCGCCAACATGCTGCTGCGCGGCGACGGCATCGCCGAGGACCGCGCCGAGGCCCTGCGCTGGTACCACGCCGCCGCCGCCCAGGGTCACGCCAAGTCGATCAACATGGTCGCGCGCTTCTACGAGGAAGGCTGGGTCGTCCCGCGCGATCCGCAGCGCGCGGCGCAGCTCTACGCCGTCTCCGCCGAGCGCGGCGACTTCCGCGGCCAGTTCAACCTGGGTGTGCTGCTGACCGCGCGCGGGCAGATCGAGGACGCAGCCCACTGGTTCCGCGAGGCCGCGCGCGTGGCGCACGACACCTTCCGACGCGGCATGGCCGAGAAGCTGGCGGCGCGACCGGAACCGGAGCTGCAAGCTATCGCCGCGGAGATCAGGGAGGGCTTTGCCCTCACCGAACCTCACCCACCAAGGGAACCCATGCGCGTTGCCGGCAACGCGCATGGGAGCCCATCGGCCCACGGCCTTTGGAAACCATCACCTGGCGCCGGGCACGACGGTCAGCCCATGGGCGAGCAGAGTTCCACCAGAGCGCCGTTGATATCACGGACATAGCCGACAAGCTGGCCCCAGGGTTTCTGTTTGGGCGGCATCAGGGGCACGGCGCCGGCTGCCACCGCTTTCGCATAGGCGCCGCGCACATCCTCCGTCACCAGGCCGATCTCCACCGCCGGCGGCGCATCGGCCGGACGCGTGTGGCGGAAGACCGCGCCCTGGTCCTCGATCAGCGATTCAGCCGCGAAGGCCAGGGCCGTCGCGCCCGTCTCCATCTCGGCATAGCTGCCGTCATCGGCGGCGAAACGCTGCGCGAACCCGAAAGCCGCCGTGTAGAAGGCGACCGTCGCCGCCACATCCGGCACGTAATGGATGACATATCCCAGCTTCATGGCGCGGGCCTTCGTGGCACGACGATGCGCACGGTGAAGACCTGCACCTCCTCGCCCTTCTGGTTCAGGGTCCGGTTGCGCACCAGCGCCGAACCGCGGTCAGGCCGGGATCGCGACGGCGCCGCCTCCAGCACCTCGATTTCCAGCGAGAGGCTGTCGCCCGGTCGCACCGGGCGCGGCCATTGCAGATCCCCACCCCCGCCGATGATGCCGCCGGCGATGTGTCCCACCGCCTCGACCACCATGGGCATGGTCAGCGCCGCCGTGTGCCAGCCGCTCGCCGCGAGGCCCTGGAACAGCGGATGCGTCGCCGCCGCCGCCGGGTCCGTGTGGAAGGGCTGCGGATCGTAGCGGCTGGCGAAGGCGATGATCTCCGCCTCGGTGATCGTCACCGGGCCGGCGGTGAAACGCCGGCCCGGGGTCAGGTCCTCGAGGTAGAGCGGGTCCTTCACGTCCCGATGCCGCCGAGGGCGAGATACTTCACCTCGAGATATTCCTCGATCCCGAGATGGCTGCCCTCACGGCCCAGGCCGGACTGCTTGAAGCCGCCGAAGGGCACCTCGGCCGTCGAGATGATGCCTTCGTTGATGCCGACGATGCCGTATTCCAGGGCCTCGGCGACGCGGAAGATGCGGCCGACGTCGCGCGCGTAGAAATAGGAAGCGAGGCCGAACTCGGTGTCGTTGGCGAGCTGGATGGCCTCCTCTTCCGTCTTGAAACGGAACAGCGGCGCGACCGGGCCGAAGGTTTCCTCGCGGAAGATGAGCGCGTCATGCGCGACATTCGCGAGCACCGTCGGCTCGAAGAAATTGCCGGTGTTGCCGAGCCGCTTGCCGCCGGTGACGACCTTCGCACCCTTGGCCAGCGCATCGGCGATGTGCTCCTCAACCTTCGCCACGGCCTCCGCGTTGATCAACGGGCCCTGCGTCACGCCCGGTTCCATGCCGTTGCCGACCTTGAGCGTCTCCACCGCCGCCTTCAGCTTGGCGGCGAAGGCGTCATAGACACCGTCCTGCACCAGGATGCGGTTGGCGCAGACGCAGGTCTGTCCGGTGTTGCGATACTTCGACGCCATCGCGCCGAGGACAGCCTGATCCAGATCCGCATCGTCGAACACGATGAAGGGCGCATTCCCACCCAGCTCCATCGAGGTCTTCTTGATCGTCGCCGCACACTGCGCGAGCAGCACGCGCCCGACCTCGGTCGACCCCGTGAAGGACAGCTTGCGCACGATCGGGTTGGAGGTGAGCTCCTTGCCCGTCTCGCCGGAAGGCCCGGTGATGACGTTGCACACGCCGGCCGGCATGCCCGCGCGCTCGGCGAGCACGGCGATCGCGAGCGCGCTGAACGGCGTCTGCGAGGCCGGCCGGATCACGCCCGTGCAGCCCGCGGCCCAGCCCGGACCGGCCTTGCGGGTAATCATCGCGCTCGGGAAGTTCCACGGCGTGATCGCCGCGAAGACGCCGATCGGCTCCTTCGTCACGATGATGCGCCGGCCCTTGGCGTTCTGCGGGATGGTATCGCCATAGACGCGGCGGCCTTCATCCGCGAACCACTCGATGAAGGACGCGGCATAGACCACCTCGCCCTTCGACTCCGCGAGCGGCTTGCCCTGCTCGGCCGTCATGATGGCGGCGAGGTCGTCTGCATTCTCATGCATCAGCGCGGCGAGCTTGTGCAGGATAACCGCGCGGTCCTTCGCCAGCATCGCGCGCCAGGCCGGCCAGGCGGCGTTCGCGGCCTCGATGGCGCGGCGCGTCTCCACCCCGGACAGGGCGGGGACCTGGCCGATCACCTCACCGGTCGCGGGGTTGCGCACGGCCAGCATCTTGCCGCTGTCGGCCTGCACCCATTTGCCGTCGATGTAGTTGGCCTGACGGAAGAGATCGGGATCCTTGAGCGGAACTTTGGCGGTGACGTCGAGCATGGCGGTCCCTTTCCTCCGGGGTGTGGCCGGAAGATAGGACCGCTACCCGCCGCTGTCAGGATGCCGGGGCTTCTCCCAGCATCGCGAGCACCCGGGTCGCGGTGGTGCCGATGTGGTCCCGCAGCCCCTGCAGGGCCGCCGCGTCACGGGCCAGCACCGCATCGCCCAGCGCCTGATGCGCGGCGGAACTGCGCGGCCAATCCTCCATCGCGCTCTTCATCAGGCGGCGATAGCGGGTGGTCTGCATGTAGAGCTCGTCGCAGAAGGCGCGCAGCGCGATCAGCGGGCAGGCCGCAATCAGCGCCCGATGGAAGCGGTGGTGCTTCGCCTCATAGACATCGAGCCAGCCGGGCTCGGGACGGCGCCGTTCGATCTCCCGTCGCATCAGGGACAGGCTGGCGACGATCTCGTCCTCCCAGGCTGCGTCGCCGTGCTCCATGGCCAGGCGCAGCGCCTCCGGCTCCACGATCTGCCGCGACCGCGTGATGTCGAGCAGATGCGTCCGGGTGACCGGCGGGACCGAGAAGCCCTTCTGCCCCTCGAAGACGACGAAGCCCTCGGCGGCGAGGCGCGACAGCGCCTCCCGCAGCGGCGTCGCGCCGTAGCCGAAGCGCGCCGTCAGGTCCCGCAGCCGCAGGCGCGCATCGGGCGGCAGGGCGCCGGCGACGATCTCCTCCCGCAGGCGGTGGGTCGCGGCCTCGACGGCGGTCGCCGGTTCTGTGTTCATCCAGAAAATATATTTTGGGTTGCCATCTCGATCAAGCTGCGCATGATCGACAGCATTCGGGAGCGAACGGAGCGTCCATTGGCCCAGCGCGATGCCACCCATGACCCTGCGCGAAAGAGCTGGGTCGCCTCGGCGAACACGTCTGAGACGGATTTCCCCATCCAGAACCTGCCGCTGGGCGTGTTCAGCACCGACGGCACGGATCCGCGCTGCGGCGTGGCGATCGGTGATGCCGTGCTCGACCTGTCCGCCGCCTTCGCCGCGGGGCTGGTGACCCATCGCGCAGTGACGGAGTCTTCGCTCGCTGCGCTCATGGCCCAAGGCCGGGCGGCTTCGGCGGCGCTGCGCGCGGAAGTCTCGGCCCTGCTGACTCAGGGATCACCCGCCCAGGCGCAGGCGGACGCGCTGCTGGTGCCGATGGCCGCGGCGCGCATGCACCTGCCGGCGACGATCCGCAACTTCTCCGATTTCATGGTCAGCTACGACCATTGCCTGCGATCCGGCCGCCGGCGCGATCCCGAGAACCCGCTGCCGCCGGCCTTCCGGCAATTGCCCGTCGCCTACCATTCCCGCGCGTCGTCCGTGCGCGTCTCGGGCGAGGCGGTCATCCGCCCCCACGGCCAATGGCGCCGCCAGGACGGCACCATGCAGTTCGGCCCGACCGAGGCGATGGACTACGAGCTGGAAATGGCGATCTGGATCGCCGGCGACAACGCGCTCGGCGCGCCCGTGCCGATGTCCGCCGCGCCCGACCGCATCTTCGGCTACGGGCTGCTGAACGACTGGTCCGTGCGCGACGTGCAGCGCTGGGAGATGCCGCCGCTCGGCCCCTTCCTCGGCAAATCCGTCTCCACCTCCGTCTCGCCCTGGATCGTCACGGCCGAGGCGCTTGCGCCCTTCGAGGTGCCGGCGCCGGTGCAGGACCCACCCGCCCTGCCCCATCTCGACAGTCCGTGGAACCGGTCCAACGGCGCGCTGTCCGTGCGCATGACCGCGGCGATCCTCACCGCGCGCATGCGCGCCGAGGGGATGGAGCCCTTCCTGCTGACCGACACGCAGTTCGCGGACATGTACTGGACGGCCGCGACGATGGTCGCGCACCACACCTCCAACGGCTGCAACCTGCTGTCCGGCGACCTGCTCGGCAGCGGCACCGTCTCGGGGCCCGAAGAGATCGCGCGCGCCTGCCTCGCCGAGATCAACCAGACCGGCGCCGTCACCCTGCCCACCGGGGAGACCCGCCGCTGGATCGAGGATGGCGACGAGATCGTCTTCCGCGGCCGTGCCGAGGCCCCGGGCGCCGTCCCGATCGGCTTCGGCGAATGCCGCGGCGTGCTGCAGCCCGCCATCGCCTGGCCTGCCTGATCCAAAACCCCGCGCATGGCCACCAGGGCAGGCCCGCGCACGCTACCGCCCCAAGAGGAAACGTCCCATGGCACGAAGGCTCATCGACATCTCGGTCGCTCTGAAGGCGGGCATCGCCTCCGACCCGCCGCGCATGCTGCCGGAGATCGAGTATCACGACCACAAGATGACCGCGCCCGCCATCGCGCAGGAATTCGGCATCAGCGTCGATCAGCTGCCCGAAGGCGAATACGCCGCCGTCGAGCGCGTGCGCATCAGCACGCATAACGGCACGCATCTCGATGCGCCCTATCACTTCTTCTCCCGCATGAACGAGCGCACGGTGCCCGGCGGCGAACCGTCCTGGCGCATCGACGAGGTGCCGCTCGACTGGTGCTTCCAGCCCGCGGTGAAGCTCGACTTCCGGCATTTCGACCATGGCTATGTCGCGACGCCCGCCGATGTGCAGGCGGAGCTGAAGCGCATCGGGCACACGCTGAAGCCGCTCGAGATCGTCGTCGTGAACACGGCGGCCGCCGCACGCTACGGGCAGGACGACTACATCCACTCCGGCTGCGGCATGGGCAAGGCGGCGACGCTGTGGCTGCTCGAACAGGGCGTGCGCGTCACCGGCACCGATGGCTGGTCCTGGGATGCGCCCTTCTCCCTCACGAAGAAGAAGGTCGAGGAGACCGGCGACGCCTCGCTGATCTGGGAAGGCCACCGTGCCGGGCGCGAGATCGGCTACTGCCACCTGGAGAAGCTGTCGAACCTCGACCAGCTCCCACTCGATGGATTCATGGTCGCCTGCTTCCCCGTGAAGGTTTATCGCGGCTCGGCGGGCTGGACCCGCGCCGTCGCGATCATCGAGGAGTGACCCCGATGCGTCGCGCCCTTCTCGCTCTCGCCTTGCTCGCCCCCATCGCGGCCAAGGCGGATTTCCCCGATCGCCCGATTACCATCGTGCTGCCCTATGCGCCCGGCAGCGCGTCGGATTCCTATGGCCGCGCCCTCGGCGAGCACATGACGCGCATGATGGGTCAGCCGGTGGTGCTGATGAACCGCGACGGCGGTTCCGGCGTGGTCGGCATGCGCTTCGTCGCGCAGAGCGCGCCGGACGGCTACACGCTCGGCCTGACGCCGGTCACGCCGGTCGTCGTGCAGCCGCACATGGTCCGCAACCTCGGCATCGGCCCCGAGAGCTTCCAGCCGGTCTGCGGCACCAACGAGAATGTCCTCGGCGTGCTGGTGCGCGCCGACAGTCCCATCCGCAACCTCAACGACCTGGTCGAGGAAGGCCGCAAGCGGTCGCTGACCTATGGCAGCCCGGGGCCGAATTCGCTGCCGCAGCTCGGCGTCTTCCGCATCCAGCGCGCGACGGGGGTGGAGTTCAACCATATCCCCTTCCGCGGCGACCCG
The DNA here is from genome assembly GCF_019430885.1 of Roseomonas alba. Taxonomy (GTDB): domain Bacteria; phylum Pseudomonadota; class Alphaproteobacteria; order Acetobacterales; family Acetobacteraceae; genus Neoroseomonas; species Neoroseomonas alba. Next base: position 237,165 of record NZ_JAHYBZ010000004.1, read on the forward strand.
CCGCACCTGAACGAACTGCTCGCCGGCCGCCTCGACTTCTCGGCGGCCGTCGTCGCCTCGGCAAGCGGCCTGATCGACGCGGATCGGCTGCGGCTGATCGCGGTGTTCTCCGCCCGCCGCCATCCAGACTACCCGAACGTGCCGACCGCGCGCGAACAGGGGATCGACGCACAGCAGCTCAGCCAGGTCGGCATCTACGCTCCGCGCGGCACGCCTGAGCCGGTGATGGCATTGCTGGAAGAGGCCTGCCGCACCGGCACGGAGGACGAGACCTTCCGCCGCGTTGCGGCCACGCGGAAGGTGCCGGTGAACTTCATGTCGCGCGCCGATTTCACCGCCATGGTGAACAGCGAATACGAGGCCTATGGGCGCATCCTGCGGGAACTCGGCGTCCAGCCGGAATAGGACCCACCAGGGGGGCGGGGGCCGGAGCTCCCCGCCTCATCCCGCCTGCCGGACCACATGCCCCCGGATCGCCTCGGGATCCGTGCGCATCCAGCCCTTCGACCGGGCATAGGCGACCATCGCGGCGAACTGATCGCGCCATTCGGCGGAACCGGACCGACCCGAGGTCTCGACGAGCCAATCGACCGAGACCCAGGCGTGCTCGCTCCCCTCGAAGGCCACGATGCCATGCAGCGCCTCGGCCAGGCTCGCCAGGCCCTCCTGCGAACCTGCCATGATCACGCTGAAGCGCCGCAGATCGTCCACGTCAGTCAGCCGCGCCGGCTGGCCCGGCGCCAGATGCACCTCCATCGCCTCACTCCACCGTCACGCTCTTCGCAAGATTCCGCGGCTGGTCCACATCCGTCCCCTTCAGCACCGCGACATGGTAGGCGAGGAGCTGCACCGGGATGGCGTGCAGGATCGGCGCCGAGAACGACCCCACCCGCGGCAGCACCACGACGCGCTCGGCGAAGCTGCGCAACTTCATCGCGCCCAGGTCGTCCGTGAAGGCCATGATCCGCCCGCCACGCGCGGCCGCTTCCTGCAGGTTGGACGCGGTCTTCTCGAACATCGGCCCGGACGGGCATAGGGAAATCACCGGCACCGCGGAATCGATCAACGCGATGGGCCCGTGCTTCATCTCGCCGGCGGCGTAGCCCTCAGCATGGATGTAGCTGATCTCCTTGAGCTTCAGCGCCCCTTCCATCGCGATCGGGAACAGTGAGCCGCGGCCGAGGAACAGCACGTCGCGCGCCTTGGCCACCTCGGCGGCCATGGCGCGGATCTCCTCGTCGCTGTCGAGGACGGCCGCCGCATTGCCCGGGATTTCCAGCAGCGCGGCGGTGAGCTTCGATTCATCCTCGACGGAAATCGTCCCGCGCGCGCGGCCGAAGCCGATGGCGAGGCAGGCCAGCACCGCGAGTTGCGCCGTGAAAGCCTTGGTTGAGGCCACGCCGATCTCGGGGCCGGCGACGGTCAGCACGGCGCCGTCGCTTTCGCGCGCCATGCTGCTCTCGGGCACGTTGACCACCGAGAGCACTTTCTGCCCACGCGCGCGCAGCAGGTGCAGCGCGGCCATGGTGTCGGCGGTCTCGCCGGACTGGCTGACCAGGATCGCGGCCCCGCCCTCGGGCAGCGGCGGCTCGCGGTAGCGGAACTCGGAGGCGACATCGGCATCGACGGGGATGCGCGCGAGCTTCTCGATCCAGTAGCGCCCGACCTGGCCGGCGAGGAAGGCAGACCCGCAGGCGGTGATGGTCAGCCGCGGCACCTTCACGGGGTCGAAAGGCAGCTTCGGCAGGCTGACGCTGCGCGACATCGGGTCGAGATACTGGGTCAGCGTGTCGCCCAGCACGACCGGATGCTCATGCAGTTCCTTTTCCATGAAGTGGCGGTAGTTGCCCTTGCCGGTCGCGGCGCCCGACACGGCGGTCAGACGAACAGCGCGCTCCACGGGACGATCATGCACATCGAAGAACTGCGCGCCGGCATCGTTCACCACCGCCCAATCGCCCTCCTCGAGATAGGCGATGCGGCGCGTCAGCGGCGCGAGCGCCAGCGCATCGGAGCCGACAAACATCTCCTCCTCGCCATAGCCGACCGCCAGTGGCGCGCCCTGCCGCGCGCAGATCAGCGTGCGGGGATGGCCGGTGAAGATCATGGCGAGCGCATAGGCCCCATGGGCACGGCGCAACGCGGAGGAGGCCGCCTGCTCGGGCGACAGCCCCTCCAGCAGGTTCTGGTCCACCAGGCGGGCGAAGGTCTCGGTGTCCGTCTCGGTCTCGAAAGCCTGGCCCTTGGCTTCGAGTTCCGCGCGCAGCTCGGCGTGGTTCTCGATGATGCCATTATGGACCACGGAAACACGCGCCGTGCCGTGCGGATGCGCGTTGCGCTCGGTCGGTGCGCCATGCGTCGCCCAGCGCGTATGGCCGATGCCGGTGGTGCCCGGCAGCGGACTGGCATCCAGCACGGCGGCCAGGTTGGACAGCTTGCCCTCGGCGCGGCGACGGTCGATGTGCCCGTTCACCAGCGTGGCGATGCCCGCGCTGTCATAGCCGCGATATTCCAGCCGCCGCAGAGCTTCGAGAATGCGCGGGGCGGCTGCCTCGCGCCCGACGACGCCGACGATTCCGCACATCAGATTTTCTCCTTCAGAGAGCCCGGCCGATTCAGACCTGCGCGCCCCGCGGCGCTTCGGTCATCGGACGGGGTCTTCCCCTTCTTGCCCTGGAAGCCTCGCCCCTCGTAGACGGACTGCCGGCCGCGGGCGATCGCCAGCGCGTCGTCCGGCACATTCGTCGTGATCACGCTGCCCGCGCCGACCAGCGCGCGCGCGCCGACCTTCACCGGCGCGACGAGCGCGGTGTCCGACCCAATGAAGGCGCCCTCGCCGATCTCGGTGCGGTGCTTGTGCACGCCGTCGTAGTTGCAGGTGATGGTGCCCGCGCCGATGTTGGCGCCCGCGCCGACCGTCGCATCGCCGAGATAGGTCAGGTGGTTCGCCTTCGCGCCCTCACCGAGCGTCGTGGCCTTCAGTTCCACGAAGTTGCCGACATGCGCATGCGGCTCGATCACCGTGCCCGGGCGCAGCCGCGCATAGGGGCCGATGATGGCATCCCGCTTCACCGTGGCGCCTTCCAGATGGCTGAAGGCGCGGATGACGGCGCCCGTCTCCACGCTCACCCCGGGTCCGAAGACGATGTTCGGCTCCAGCACGACATCCGGCGCGAGAGCCGTGTCATGGCACAGATGCACTGTTTCCGGCGCCAGCATGGTCACGCCGGCATCCATCGCGGCGGCGCGCAACCCCGCCTGCACCTCCGCCTCGGCGACGGCGAGCTCGCCCTTGCTGTTGATGCCGCGCAGTTCGGATTCCGCCGCCTCGACGAAGGCGACCCGACGACCCTCGGCGCGCGCCAGCGCGACCACGTCGCCCAGATAGTATTCGCCCTTCGCATTGTCGTTGCGCACTTCCGCCAGCCAGCGGGCGAGGTCCACCGATGCCGCGCAGACCACGCCGGCATTGCACAGGCCGATGGCGCGCTCGGCCTCGGTCGCCTCGGCCCATTCGACGATGCGTTCGACCATGCCGTCCGGGGCCGTGACGACGCGGCCATACTTCGCCGGATCGGCCGGGCGCATCGCCAGCAGCACCAGGTCGGCGCCGCCCCGCGCGGCGAGCAGCCGCCCCATCGTCTCCGCCGTGATCAGCGGATTGTCGCCGTAGAGCACCGCCACATCGCCCGCATAGCCGCCGAGCATCGGCATCGCCGCCAGCGCCGCATGCGCCGTGCCCAGCCTCTCCCGCTGCACCGCGACCTCATGCGGCGCGACCGCGGCTTCGAGCTCCGGCATGTCGGGTCCGACGACAACCACGACGCGATCGAAACGCGCCTCCACCGACGCCAGGAGGTGCCGGATCATCGGCCTACCTCCCAGCGGATGCAGGACCTTGGGCTTGGTCGATCGCATGCGGGTCCCGAGACCGGCAGCGAGGATGATGGCAGCGGCGGGCATGCCTTTCGGTAACAAGCCGCGTGGTGCCGCGTCCAGCACGACGATGGTCAAGTCGCATTGCGGCGTGTGTCGCGGTGCCCCGGCGCACGGAACGGTCTCTTGCCTGAACCATCCGGGCTGCGTAGCGATGGGGTATGAACAGGATCGCCGTCTTCGACCTCGATGGCACGCTGGTGGACAGCGCGGCCGACATCCATGCCTCGCTCGACCGGCTCATGGCCAGCCTGGGACTGGCCGGTTTCACCCGCCCGGAGGTGATCGGCATGATCGGCGACGGCGTCCGCGCCCTGGTCACCAAGGCGCTGACCGCCCGCGGCCAGCCCTTCGACGAGGCCGCCCTCGACCGCTTCACCGCGGACTACACCGCCGCCGCCTCCGACCAGACCCGGCCCTTCGATGGCATCCCCGAACTCCTCGACGAATTGGCCGCCGAGGGCTGGCGCATGGCCGTCTGCACCAACAAGCCTGAGGAGGCCGCCCGCAAGCTGCTCGACGATCTCGGCCTCGCCGACCGTTTCGTCGCGCTCGGTGGGGGCGATTCCTTCCCCGTCCGCAAGCCCGACCCGCAGCACCTGCTGGCGACCCTCGCGGCGGCCGGCGGTGAGGTCGCGCACGCCGTGATGATCGGTGACCACCGCAACGACGTGCAGGCGGCCGAAGGGGCCGGCGTGCCCTGCATCTTCGCCGGCTGGGGCTACGGGCCGATCGCCATGGCCAACGGCGCGCCTGTCGCCGCACGCCCGGGGGATCTGCCGGGGATCATGGCGGCGCTGCTGGCATAGGACCGATAACGGTCAACCTCACGGCTGACCCGGCATGAGGCGGCAACGCCGCTACCCATGGGTGCGACAGGGGGCAAGCCGCCGCCCGACACGCCCCTTTGTCGATGCCAAGATGACGCTGTCGGGCGCGCGCCCCGCGCCGCCGGGCTCGGGCGCGGCCATCCGGTGGACTTGGCGTGCCCTGTTCCCGGATGAGGCGCCGGTCAGCCCGGCAGCCCGGAATGCCCGCCACGTGTCGCAGAGCCCGCGGCCGGTTCGCCGGCGGCGTGTGCCGTCGCGGTCATGTGGTCCAGAGCCATCTGCATGCGCTCGATGTCCTGCCTCGGCGGGGCCCCGAACATGCGGCGGTACTCCCGGCTGAACTGCGATTGACTGTCATAGCCCACCGTAAAGCCGGCCAGCCCGGCGCTCGTGCCTTCGGCAAGCATCAGCCGCCGCGCCTCCTGCAGGCGCAGCTGCTTCTGGTACTCGAGCGGCGTCATCCGCGTGATCGCCTTGAAATGGGCGTGCAGGGAGGAGGCGCTCATGCCGGCCGCGGCGGCGATCGTGTCGATCCGCAACTGCTCGCGGAAGCCATTCCGGATCGCGGCAATGGCGCGGGTCACCCGGTTCAGGCGGCTGTCCCCGGCCGCCATGCGCCGCAGCATCGCGCCGTGCGGCCCGGTCAGCAGGCGATAGAGAATCTCCCGCTCCACAAGTGGTGCGAGCACGGCAATGCTGTCGGGCTGACCGAGCAGCTTCACCAGACGACAGACGGCGTCGACCAGATCAGGATCGCTGGGATAGACGGCCAGCGTGGGCAAGTCGTCCGCCTCGGGGGCACCGCGGTCCGCGACCGTCAGCTCGGCAAGGGCCGCCAGGTCGAGATCCATCTTGCAACAGAGATAGGGCGCGCCCGGACTGGCTTCGAGCACATGACCGACCAGCGGCAGATCGACCGAGACTAGCAGGTAGCGCGACGCATCATAGACAACGCTGTGTTCGCCAAGGGAGACGCGCTTCGATCCCTGGGCGATCAGGCAAAGAGACGCCTCATAGACCGCGGGCACCGGCACGGTCGGCCTGTTCGCCCGGATGAGCGACAGCCGCGGCACTGCCGTTCCGGACATGCCCGCTTCCGGCGCATGACGCGTGATGAGCGCGGCGAGTTCATCGATCCCGTCCATGCCCCCTTGATCCACCATGTCGCGAAGGCCGGCAAGCGTCACCTGTAGGATTTGTAGGATTGTGCAAATCCCATGGACGATCGCTCTAACGCCCGCCGCGACGGTTGCGCCATCTCCTGCCCTGCAATTCCCGAACGGAAAGGAACCAGCATGACGGGACTTAGCGAGAAGATCGTCCTCATCACCGGCGCGTCGAGCGGCATCGGCGAGGCGACGGTACGCGAACTGGCCGCGGCGGGCGCGAGGCTGTTCATCGGCGCACGCCGCAGCGAGCGCCTGAAGGCGTTGGCGCAGGAATTGGGCGCACAGGTCGACTGGCGCGAACTCGATGTCACGGACCCGGACAGCTTCGGCGCCTTCGCCGAGGCCGCCGAAGCGCGGTTCGGCCGGATCGACGTGCTGGTGAACAATGCGGGGATCATGCCGCTGTCACCGCTCGCCGCGCTGAAGCGGGACGAATGGACACGAATGATCGATGTCAACATCCACGGCGTCCTGAACGGCATCGCCGCGGTCCTGCCGCGCTTCGTGGCGCGCGGGAACGGCCATGTCGTCAATGTCGCGTCGGTCGGCGCACATCTCGTGCTGCCGACGGCCGCGGTCTATTGCGCCACCAAATATGCCGTGTGGGCGATCACCGAGGGGCTGCGGCAGGAGCATGACGACATCCGCGCCACCATCATCTCGCCCGGCGTCGTCGCGACCGAACTGGGCAACGACATCACCGACCCGCAGGTAGCCGCCGCGCTCAAGGATTGGCGGCAGAAGTCGCTCACCCCCGATGCGATCGCCCGCGCCATCCACTACGCGCTCGCGCAACCCGAAGGCGTGGACGTCAACGAGGTGATCGTGCGTCCCACGGCCGCCAACATGTAGGGGAGAACCCGGCACTTCGGGGTCGGCCTTCGGGCAAGCAGGCCGGCTCCCCGAAGGGCCCTCCCGCCCCTCTCAATGCGCCGGGTCGCTGCAATGCCCGTGGTCGAAATCCGCCAGTGTCTCGATCACCCGGCATTCCCCGACCACCCCGCCGGCGCAGCTCGTCGCCATCCGTTCCAGTTCCGCGCGCAGTGCGGCCAGCCGCCGCATGCGCGCGTCGATCTCGCGGATCTGCGCCGTGGCGAGGTCATGCGCCTGCCCGCAATCGGCCTCCGGATGGCTGGCCAGGTCCAGCAATGCGCGGATCGCGGCACTCTCGAACCCCAGTTCCCGCGCGTGGCGGATGAAGCCGAGCCGGCGCAGATGCGCCTCGGCATAGACGCGGTGGCCGCCTTCGCTGCGGGCCGCGGGGGGCAGCCAGCCCTCCTGTTCGTACCAGCGGATGGTGGTGGGCTTCACGCCCGTCGCACGGGCCAGGTCGCCGATGGAATAGGTCATCCGTCGCGCTCCGCCAGGAAGCGGGCGAAGGCGGCCAGCGCCTTGTCGCTCGCATGGTGTTCGAGACCTTCCGCATCCTGTTCCGCCGTCTCGGGATCGAGCCCGACGGCGATCAGGAACCGCACCACCAGGTCGTGCCGCGCCTTGGCCGTGGTCGCCATCTCGGTCCCCGCATCGGTCAGGAACAGGCCGCGATAGGGCTTGGTCTCGACCAGCCCGTCGCGCTGCAGCCGCCCGACCGTCGCGGTGACCGTCGCCTGGGACACGCCCATGCGGCGCGCCAGGTCCACGGCCCGCGCCTCGCCTTCCACCCGCAGCAGGTCGGCGATCAGTTCGACATAGTCCTCCGCCGTGGCGGTGCGGTCCGCCTCCCGCTGCCGCGCGAAGCGGGCGGCCTGGTCCTCGGCGGGGGGAAGCGAACGACGTGGCATCTGAGACTGGCGATTCCGCAATTGACCCTCTTGATAGCCGCCCGAACACTTCTTAGCCTAGGCTAACTTTCGGAGACACTGCATGACCCCGCCCTCGGACACTGCTGCTGCGGCACTTCCCGGCCCGGCCCCCAGTCTGCCGGAGGTGCACCGCTCCGTAGCGGTGCCCAATGCCGGGGGGTTCCTGCGCAAGCTGTTCGCCTTCATGGGGCCGGGCTATCTGGTCGCGGTCGGCTACATGGACCCGGGCAACTGGGCGACCGCGCTCGCCGGCGGATCGGCCTTCGGCTACACGCTGCTCTCGGTCGCGCTGCTCTCCTCGCTGATGGCGATCCTGCTCCAGGCGCTCTGTGCGCGGGTGGGCGTCGCCACGGGGCGCGATCTCGCCCAGCTCTGCCGGGAACGCTTCCCGAAGCCCGTCGCCTATCCGCTGTGGCTTTTCGCCGAGGCCGCGATCTGCGCCACCGACCTTGCCGAGCTGATCGGCACGGCGATCGCGCTTGAACTGCTGTTCGGCATTCCGCTGCTGGTCGGTGTCGTGCTGACCGCGCTCGATGCCTTCCTGATCCTGTGGCTACAGAACAAGGGCGTGCGCTGGCTCGAAGCCCTGATCTTCGGCCTGATCATGCTGATCTTCGGCTGCTTCGCGGTGCAGATCGCGCTGTCGAACCCGGTCTGGGGCGATGTGCTGCGGGGCTACATCCCGGCGACCAGCATCGTCACGAACCAGACCCAGCTCTACATCGCCATCGGTATCCTGGGTGCGACGGTGATGCCCCACAACCTCTACCTGCACACTGCCGTGGTGCAGTCCCGCGCCTGGGAGGACAGCGAGGCCGGCCGCAGGGAGGCGATCCGCTTCGCCACCTGGGACAGCTCCATCGCCCTTGGCCTCGCGCTGATGATCAACTCCGCGATCCTCATCACCGCCGCCGCGGTCTTCCACACGTCGGGCAACACGGAAGTCGCGGAGATCCAGGACGCCTACCAGCTCATGACCCCGCTGCTGGGCGGGACGCTGGCTGCGACGCTGTTCGCCGTGGCGCTGCTGCTGTCGGGCGTCAACTCGACGGTCACGGCGACGCTGGCGGGCCAGGTGGTGATGGAAGGCTTCCTGCGCTTCCGCCTGCCGCCGGTGACGCGGCGGCTGATCACCCGGCTGATCGCCATCGTCCCGGCGGTGATCGTCACTTGGCACTATGGGGAATCGGGAACGGCACAGCTGCTGATCCTGTCCCAGGTGATCCTGTCCATGCAGCTTCCCTTCGCCGTCATCCCGCTGATGATGTTTGCATCGGACAAGCGGCGGCTCGGCGCGCTCGCCGCGCCGCGCTGGCAGGTCGTGCTTGGCTGGGCCTGCGCGCTGCTGATCCTGGTGCTGAACACCAAGGTGCTGTTCGACGCGCTGTTCGGGGACTGACGCCAACGGCCCTGTCCGGGACCGTCGGCATCCGCATGTGCCGGCCATCGGATGTCGGGCGCGAACCACCGGCCTGCCTGACTTCACCGGGCTGCCGGCGAGCCGCATTCCGGTACCCCGGTCATGTTGCAGGGCAAGGTGACCGGGAACTCGTCGCGGCCTCGGCACGAGACCCGTGCCGCTGGCATGACACGAATTCGCCTCTTGAACCTCCAGCCGCTGGAGGCCCCATACCCATATCCGTGAGCTGAGGAGCCACGGTTGATGGGATCGCAGAACAAGGTGCAGTGGCGCGTCGAGGGCATGGATTGCGCCGCCTGCGTGATGAAGGTGACGAAGGCGGTCGAAAGGCTGCCCGGCGTGTCCGAGGTCTCGGTCAACCTGATGTCGGAGCGGCTGACCGCGACGCTCGTCCCCGACACAGGCAGCGCCGAGGCCATCATCCGGCAGGTCACTGCGCTCGGCTACACGGTCAGCCCGATCGATGGCGTGGCGCCGGCCGCGCCGGCGCATCACCACGACCATGACCATGACCATGACCATGACCATGACCATGACCACGATCATGATCACGGCCACGACGCCGCCGGGGAGGCCCCCGCGGCCCACGGTCACGACCATGATTCCCCCGCCGATGCCGGCAAGCCCTGGTACGCCACCGGCAAGGCGAAGCTGGTCTGGCTGCTCGGCGGGCTGGTGGTCGGCGCCTATGCGCTGTCGCTCGCGCTGCCGCACAACTTCACCTACCCGCTCTTCCTCGCCGCGACCCTTGTCGCGCTGATCCCCTTCGGCCGCCGCGCCTTCGCCCTCGCCCGCGCCGGCAGCCCTTTTTCCATCGAGACGCTAATGGTCACCGCCGCCCTCGGCGCCGTGGTGATCGGCGCGGCGGAGGAAGCCGCCGTCGTCGTCCTGCTCTTCGCCCTGGGCGAGATGCTGGAAGGGGTCGCCGCCGGCCGCGCGCGGGACGGCATCCGGGCGCTGGCCGCGCTGATCCCGCGCATCGCGCTGCGTCTCGGACCCGACGGCACCACCGAACAGATCCCGGCCGAACGCCTCGCCATCAATGACCTGGTCCTGGTGCGCCCCGGCGACCGCGTGCCCTGCGACGGCGTGATCGAGGACGGCACCTCCGCCCTCGACGAGAGCCCCGTGACCGGGGAGAGCATCCCGGTCACCCGCGCCCCCGGGGACGCCGTCGTCGCCGGCAGCATCAATGCCGAGGGCGCGCTGCGCATCCGCGTCACGCGCGCGGCCGCCGACAACACCATCGCCCGCATCATCCGCATGGTGGAGGAAGCGACCGCCTCCCGCGCGCCCACCCAGCGCTTCATCGAGCGCTTCGCGGCCTGGTGGACACCCGGGGCAATGGCGGTTTCCGCCGCGGTGATCCTCCTCACGCCGTTCCTCTTCGGCTGGGACTGGGAGACGAGCCTCTATCGCGGCCTCGCCGTGCTGCTGATCGCCTGCCCCTGCGCGCTGGTGATCTCAGTGCCTGCCGCGATGGCCTCGGGGCTGTCGGCCGGGGCGCGGCGCGGGCTGCTGATCAAGGGCGGCGCGGCGCTGGAAGCGCTCGGCCAGGCGCGCCACGTCGCCTTCGACAAGACCGGCACGCTGACCGAGGGCCGGCCCCGCGTGACCGACCTGCTGCCCGCCGCGGGCGGCGACGAGGCCGCGCTGCTGGCCATGGCCGCCGCGGTGGAGCAGGGCTCCTCCCACCCCCTCGCCCGCGCCATCCTGGCCGAGGCCGAGTCGCGCGGCGTCGCCATCCCGCCGGCCGACGCCCAGGGCGCGATCCCCGGCCGTGCCGTGACCGGCCTCGTCGACGGCCGCCGCATCAGCATCGGCAGCCCGCGCCATGCGCGGGAGGAAGGTGCCGATCTGGGTCCGCTCGCCGACGCCGTCGCGCTCTGCGAAAGCGAGGGCAAGACCGTCGCCGTGGTCATCGCCGATGGCGCCGCCGCCGGGCTGATCGCGCTGCGCGACGAACCCCGCGGCGATGCGCCGTCCGGCGTCGCGGCCATCCGGGCGCTCGGGCTGCGCCCGGTGATGCTGACCGGCGACAATGCCCGCACCGCGACGGCGATCGCCGAGGGGCTCGGCCTGGAGGCCCAGGCGGAACTGCTGCCCGACGACAAGCTGCGCGCCATCGCCGCGCTGCGCGAGGATGGCGCGGTGGTGATGGTGGGCGACGGCATCAACGACGCCCCGGCCCTCGCCGCCGCGACGGTCGGCGTGGCGATGGGCGGCGGCACCGATGTCGCGCTCGAGACCGCCGACGCCGCCGTGCTGAAGGACCGCGTCTCCGGCGTCGCGGAACTGGTCGGCCTGTCCCGCGCGACCCTGCGCAATGTGAAGGAAAACGTCGCCGTCGCGGTCGGGCTGAAGGGCGTCTTCCTGGTCACCACGCTGATCGGCGTCACCGGCCTGTGGCCGGCCATCCTGGCCGATACCGGCGCCACGGTGCTGGTCACGCTCAACGCGCTGCGGCTGCTGCGCTGGCGGCCTGCGGCGTAGCGCGCCCCCTGGAACCGTCGCCGCTGTCGTGCCACCACCGGCACCCAGACAGCGACGGCTCCGGTGACGATGACCCTTCTCCCGCGCGGCCTGGCCGCCCTGATGCTTCTCACTGCCTGCGCCGCGCCGGGCGAGCGGACCGCCGTCGACAGCCTCTCGCCCGAGGCGAGCCTCGATGCGCGCAGCCTCGGCCGGGCTGCCGCCGCCGCGCGGCCGGCCTCGGTGCAGGTGCGGGATGAGCCAGGCAATCCGGCGGTTCTCTTCACCGTCTCGCCGCGGCTGCAGACCGGGTCGCCGAACAGCCTGCCGATGATCGTCACCAGCTTCGGCGCGGAACGCCAGCGATCGGACGGCGCGACCGCCTATCGCGCCCTGGTCAGCATCAGCAATGCGCGCCGCGCGGCGGGATTCGCGCATGCCGCCACGCGACAGGGCACGGACATCCCGCTGCAGGTCCTGTCGCGCGACACGCAATGCGCCGGCGCCGGCTGCCTCTTCGCCGAAACGCTGATGCTGACCTTCCCAACCGACATGGTGCGCCAGGCCGCCGAGGCTGGCGCCCCGCTGCGCGCCCGCCTGACCGGCAGTGCCGCCTATGTCGAGGCCAACATCCCCGCCGGCCATGTCCGCGCGCTGTGGGAGGCGACGGCGGCCCCCGCGACCCGCTGAAGCGCCGGCCCCAGCCAACAGCGGCTGCAGGGGACCTGGGCCGACTGCCCCGCGCGTCCTGTCCGGGCATCCATGCCATCGCCCGCCCCCGCGGTGAGGGTGGCTGGACCGTCCGGCACGGTTTCCGCTACATGGGGAGAAGATGAGAATGCTTCTCATCCCCACCTGCGGCTGGAGCGCCGCACCCGACGCGGCCCTGCCCCACACCTGACGATGATGCGCACAGACCCCGTTCCCATCGTATGCACCGCGCCGCGTTCCAGGCCATGACCACCGCCACCGATGTCACCATCGCCGGGGCGCAGCGCTTCGACCTCGCGGGCGCCAATGGCGGGGCCTATCGCGTCATGGTCGCCGTCCCGCGCGGGCCGATCCCCGCCGGAGGGTTTCCCGTCCTCTATCACCTCGACGGCAACGCGGTCTTCGCGAGCATGGTCGAGGCCCTGCGCATCCAGGCCCCCCGCGGCCCGGCGACCGGCGTCGCGCCGGGCGTCATCGTCGGCATCGGCTACTCGGTGGATGGCCCCTTCGACCGCAACCGCCGCACCTTCGACTACACCCCCGCCGCCGATCCCGCGACGCTCGGCGAACGCCCCGATGGCGGTGCCTGGACCGAGACCGGCGGCGCCGACGCCTTCATCGAAGTGCTGGAAACCCAGGTGAAGCCGCTGCTCGCCGGCCTCGCGCCGATCGACCCGGCGCGACAGGCGCTGTTCGGCCATTCCCTCGGCGGGCTGCTGGCGCTGCATCTGCTGCTGACCCGGCCGGAAGCGTTCGCCCGCATCGTCGCGGTCAGCCCGTCGCTCTGGTGGAATGGTGGCGCGCTGCTGCGCGACCTCGAGGCCCGGCATGCCAGCCTGCCCGCCAACCGCGCCCGCGTAATGATCGCCGTGGGCGGCGAGGAGGAACCCCCCGAGACGCCCGGCGAGGACCCCCACGCGGCCCGCCGCCGCTCCCATCGCCTGATCACCAACGCCCGCGCCTTCGCCGACCGCCTGCCCGCCGATGTCTTCCGCATCCTCCCGGAGGAGAATCACGGCTCCGCGGTCCATGCCGCGCTCGGCCCGGCGCTGCGCTTCGCGCTGCCCGCCGGCCCCGCCCCAGATCTCACCGGAACCAGGCCATGACCCCGTCACGCCGCTCGGCGCCCCTGCTGTCGCGCCGCGCCCTGCCCCTGCTGCTCGCCCCCTTGGCCGCCCCGGCCCTCGCCCGGGCTGGTGAGGCGGTGGTGGTGAAGGACCTGCTCGGCCGCGAGGTGCGCCTGCCGCGCCCCGCGCGCCGCATCGTGCTGACCCAGGGGCGCCACCTGCCGGCGCTCGCCCTGATCGACCCCGACCCGCTGAGCCTGATCGCCGGGTGGTCCGCCGACCTTCGCCAAGCGAACGCGCCGGAATACGCCCAGCTCCGCGCGCACGCGCCGGGGGTGGACCGCATCCCCATCATCGGCCGCGGCCCGGTCGACACCATCTCCTTCGAGGGCATTCTCGGCCTGCAACCGGATCTCGTGCTGCTCAGCCGCTTCACCGCCGGCGGGCCGGATGGCGGGCTGGTCCGGCGGCTCGACGCCGCGGGGCTGCCCTGCGCCGTGATCGATTTCTTCGCCGATCCGCTGATGGATTCCGAACCCAGCGTCGCCATCCTCGGCGCGCTGATCGGCCGTTCGGAACAGGCAGCCGCTTTCAACGCCTATTACCGCACCAAGATGGACCAAGTTGCCGCGCGCGTCGGGTCGGTCGAACCCAAGCTGCCGATCCTCGTCCATGCGCATGCCGGCGGCACCGCCTGCTGCTTCTCGGCCGGCAGCGGCATCTTCACCAGCATGGTCCACGCCGCCGGCGGGCGCAGCATCGCTGAGGGCGTGCTGACCGGCCAGATGGGCCAGCTCAGCCTGGAATACATCCTCTCGGCCGATCCCTTCGCCTATGTCGCGACGGGCGGGCCCTTCGGCGGCGCGCGCGGCGGCATCACCATGGGCACCGGCGCCACGGCGCCGGAGGCGCGCGACGGCCTCGCCCGCGTCATCGAGACCACCGGCCTCGACAACCTGTCGGCCGTGCGGGCCGGCCGCGCCCATGCGCTGTGGCACGGCTTCAACGACACGCCCGCCCATTACCTGGCCGTCGAGGCCCTGGCCCGCTGGCTGCACCCGGATCGCATGCAGGGCATCACGCCCGATGCCTCGCTCGCCGAGCTCAACGACCGCTTCCTGTCCATCAAGATGCAGGGCACCTACTGGGTCGATCTGCGGTGAGCGCGGTCCTGTCCGAGGGCTCCGCCGGCGCGATCGCGGCCTATCGCGCCAGCCTGCGCCGCCGACGGCTGGTGCTGGGCGTGCTGGCCGTCATCGCGGTCGCGGCCTTCCTGGCCGATATCGCGATCGGCCCTTCGGCGCTGTCGGCGGCCGATGCGCTGCGCGCGCTGTTCGATCCGTCCTCGGCCACGCCGCTGTCGCGGACCGTGGTCTGGCAGGCGCGGCTGCCGCCCGCCGTCATGGCGGCGCTGGTCGGCATGGCGCTCGCCGCCGCGGGGGCGGAAATGCAGACCATCCTCAACAACCCGCTTGCCAGCCCCTTCACCCTCGGCGTCTCCTCGGCGGCGGCCTGCGGGGCGGCACTCGCCATCGTGCTCGGCCTGACGATCCCGGGCCTGCCGGCGCGCTGGGCGGTGTCGGGGAATGCGTTCCTCTTCGCCTTTGCCTCCGTCGCGCTGCTGCAACTGGTCATCCGCTTCCGCGGCGCGGGGGTGGAAACGCTGGTGCTGCTCGGCATCGCGCTGGTCTTCACCTTCAACGCCATCGTCGCGCTGATCCAGTTCGTCGCCAGCCAGGACGCCTTGCAGCAACTCGTCTTCTGGACACTGGGCAGCCTGGGCCGCACGCAATGGGACGGCATCGCGCTGGTCGCCATCGTGCTGGTGGCGGTGATCCCCTTCTCCTGGCGCGCCGCCTGGCGGCTGACCGTGCTGCGGCTCGGCGAGGAGCGCGCCCGCGGCCTCGGCGTCGATATCGGCGCGCTGCGCTTCGCCGCGCTGCTGCGCATCTCGCTTCTCGCCGCCGTCGCCGTCGCCATGGTCGGCACCATCGGATTCATCGGGCTTGTCGCCCCGCATGTCGCGCGGCTGCTGCTGGGCGAGGATCATCGCTTCCTGCTGCCCGGCAGCCTGCTGTGTGGTGCCGCGATCATGTCGCTCGCTGCCTCGGCCTCCGAGATGCTGGTGCCCGGCGCTGTGCTGCCGCTTGGCATCGTCACCGCCCTGGTTGGGCTGCCGGTCTTCATCCTGCTGATCCTCGGCGGGCGGAGGCGCGGATGAACGGGCTGACACTTGCCGGCGTCACCGCTGGCTACCGCCATCGCCCGGTGCTGCGCGGCCTGACCTGCGGCCCGATCCCGAGCGGCTGCGTCACCGCCCTGGTCGGTCCGAACGCCGCCGGCAAATCCACCCTGCTGCGCGCCATCGCCGGCCTGGTCCATGCGCAGGGGTCGATCCGCTTCGGCGATCGCGAGTTGATCGGCATGCCGGCACGCGAGCGCGCCCATCACCTCGCCTTCATGCCGCAGGCTCTGCCGCAGGATACCGGATTGTCGGTCATCGAGGCGTTGCTCGGCGCCTGGCGCGCCATGCCCGATGGCATGCTCCGCGGCAGCGAGGCCGCGCTGCTGAATCGCGTGGGGGAAGTGCTGGACCGGCTGCGGCTCGGCCATCTCGGCATGGCGCCGTTGCAGTCGCTGTCGGGCGGGCAGCGCCAGATGGTGGCGCTCGCCCAGGCGATCATCCGCGACCCGCCGCTGCTGCTGCTGGACGAACCGACCAGCGCGCTCGACCTGCGCCGGCAGCTCGAGGTGATGGGGCTGCTCGGCGAATTGGCGCGCGAAGGGCGCACGGTGATCGTCGTGCTGCACGACCTGTCGCTCGCGGCCCGCTGGGCCGATTGCCTGCTGGTGATGAACCAGGGCGCGGCGCACAGCTTCGGGCCATCCGAGACCGTGCTGACGCCGGAGATGCTGGACGAGGTATATGGCGTCGAAGCGCGGATCGAGCCGTGTTCGCGCGGCGGGCGGACGCTGCTGATCGATGGGGTCAGCGAACGAGCGATGCCGGGATAGCGTCCCTCCGCCTCCACCATTGCCGCGCTTGGCGCTTCACCCCGTCTTGCACCACATCCGCATCAGGTTGTGGTAGCAGCCCACCAGTCCGAGCACGCTGACATGGTCGTCAGGCAGGATCTGTCGTGCCTGGATGATGGACATGTCCATCTCAAACAGCAGCCGGCGCTGGGCGTCGTCGGCGACCATGGACTGGGTCCAGAAGAACGACCCCCAGCGGCTGCCGCGCGTTACCGGGTTCACGCGGTGCAGGCTGGTCGCCGGATAGACGATCATGTCGCCTGCCGGCAGCTTCACCGCCTGCGCGCCGTAGGTGTCCTCGATGACCAGTTCGCCGCCGTCGTATTCCTCGGGCGCGCTGAGGAACAGCGTCGTGGACACGTCCGTCCGCATCCGTTGGCCGGAGACGGTGCGGATCGCGTTGTCAACATGGGTGTTGAAGGTCATGCCGACGTCATAGCGGTTGAACATCGGCGGATAGACCTGCAACGGCAGCGCCGCCGAGGTGAAGAGCGCATTGCGGCCGAGCGCACGCAGGACGATGTCGCCCAGCTCGCGCGCCGTCGCGGAATTCTCCGGCACCTGAAGGTTGATCTTGATCTTGGCCGATTGTTCCCCGGCCGTGACGCGCCCATCCACCCAGTCGGCGGCGTCGAGCTTCCGGCGACAGAAGGCGACCTCCTCCGCGGTCAGGACATTGGGGACGTGAATCAGCATGCCATTCTCCTTGGTGGCGCTACGCCGATGCCAGGGCGGGTGCGCACGATAGGAGGCCGTCCAGACGGCATTGTCCGGACGGCCCCTGCGGCCCTTCACAGGGCGATGTCATGACCCGACCAAGCGGTGCAGCCCGGCTGGGACAGGCATCTCAGAAGCTGACGCCGACCGTCGCCGTCACCGCACGGCCCGTCCCGATCACGGCGCGGTTGCCGAAGAGCTGGGTGTAGTTGCGGTGGTCGGTCAGGTTGTAGCCGTTCACCCGCACCATGAGCTGGTCGTTGATACGGTGCGAGATGAAGGCGTCGAGCGAGAAGTTGTCCGGCACCTCGTTGGTGTTCGCCGCGTTCACATAGGTCTGGCCGCTCCAGGTGAAGCCGCCGCCGACCGTGACGTTCCACGGCGAGCCCTGGTTGAACTCGTAGCTGGTCCACAGCGTCGCCGCGTTCTCCGGCACGTAGGGCACGCGCTGGCCGACATTCGCCGCGTTGGCCGAGCTCGTCGTCTCGCTGTTCATGTAGCTGTAGCGCGCATTGATCAGCCAGGCCGGCGTGATGCGGCCCGTCACGCCGAGATCGACGCCGCGGATCCGCTGCTGGTCACCCGTGGAGAAGACGGTGCCCGTCGCCGGATCGGTCTCCGTCGCGTTGTTCTTCTCGATCTGGTAGACGGAGGCGCTGAGGCCGAGCCGCCCATCGAGGATGCTGGCCCGCCCGCCCACTTCGAAGATCGTGTTCTGCTCAGGATCGAGGCTCGCATTGGCGGCGCTGGCCTGGCCGGGCTGCGTGGCCCAGTTCGACCCCGGCGCAAAGGTCGACTGCGCGTAGGAGAAATAGAGGGTGTATTCCGGCGTCGGCTCCCAGATGATCGACGCGCGCGGATCGACGAAGCTGTTGTCGGCGTTGAGCGTGGTCACAGGGTTGGTGCCGCCGTAGGCGGTGTAGTCAGACTGCTGGCGCGTCCAGCGCACGCCCGCAAGGACCGAGATTTCCGGCGTGAACCAGACGCGGTCGCTGGCGAAGATGGCGGCCTGGGTCGTCTCGTTCTGCCGCTGGGCCGTGGCGCCCGTGCTCACCGCATAGGCGAAGTTCAGGTCGTTGTTCGGCGCAAAGAGGTTGCCGCGATAGGCCGTGCGCCCGGAATCCGCCGTGTAGGTATAGGTCGTGCGCTGGAAATCCTCATACCACAGGTCGAGGCCGAGCGTGGCTTCATGCCGCAGCGACCAGGTGTTGAAGCGCGCCACGCCGGTGGTGATGTTCTGCACGCCCCAGGTCTGGGTGGTGTAGGGCGAGCCGCCGCCGCTGAGGCTGTATCGCGGGATGCCGCCGCCGCCGAACAGATTGCCCACGCAGGTCGCGTCGCAGGACGCGACGGAGAAGCTATAGGACTTGTCCGCGAAACCGAGACGGGTGTCATTGTAGACGGTGAGCCAGTCACTGGCACGGTGCTGCAGGCGCGCCGTCACCCGGTTGACCGTGGCCTGGTCGCGATCGGTGAAGTCGCTGCCATACCACGTGGCACGGGACACGCCGTATTCGGTCACAGGCCGTCCGACCGTCGATCCGGGGCGAGTTGCGAACATGACGCCGGCATCGGCCGGTTCGTCATAGCGGTAGTACATGTATTCCAGGGTGAAGGTCGTGTCGGTGCCCAAACCGAAGGCCACCGACGGCGCGATGCCCCAGCGTTCGCCCTGCGGCATGTGCCGGTCGGTCAGGCGCTGCTGCTGGTACATCATGTTGAGGCGGAAGGCGCCCGTGTCGCTGAACTGGTAGTTCGCGTCGGCGGTGGCGCGCCCCATCATGGTCATGCCGGCCGTGACCTCGCCCGCGAGCGAATTGCCCAGATGCGGCACGCGGCTGTTGATGTTGACGACGCCGCCCGCGGCACCCGACCCGAAGGCCACGCCCGACGGGCCGAGCAGCGCCTGCACTTCCTCGAAGGTGAAGGAGTCGCGGCGGAAGCTGCCGAAGTCGCGCAGGCCGTCGACATACAGGTCGTTCTGCGAGTTGAAACCGCGGATGCGGAGCTGGTCGCCGTTGATGCCGCCATTGCCCTCGCCGATCGACGAGGTGATGCCCGGGACGTTGCGCAGCGCCTCGCCGAGCGAGGTCACGCCCTGCTGCTGCATCACTTCCCGCGGCACGACCTGGATGGTCTGCGGGATGTCCTGGATGCGGCCCGGCAGGCGACCGAGGCCGGTCGTGCCTTCCAGCGTATTCTCCGGCTGCTGGCCCTGCACGCTGATCTGCGGCAGCGCGACGCCGTCGGGCTGCGCGGCCGGATCGGCGGTCTGGGCATCGGCCGTCGAGCCGCCGGCGAACACCATCCCGGCCGCGAGGCCGGTGCCGAACACGGTCGAACCGACCGCCGTTCTCAGGGATGAGGCCACTGTCATCAAGAATCTCCCACCTGGATGCGCCACGGGGCGCGATGGCCGCACCGTGATGCGATTGAGAGTCGTTATCAAGTAGGTGAGAGGCTTGTTGATCCACCTGGGTTACTGGCCCGTAACGCCTGTGACTTCCTTGCAACAAGCAGCCGGAACGTTCTGCCGCACCGCGTGATGGCGGCCTCTCGCCGAATTCGGTCCCGCGAACTGGCCGGTGGGACGGGGAAGCCCTACCCCGCGCGTCGTCACCCAGTCGGGGGCGGCCCCATTCGGATCGTGGCCGCGTCCCACAGCACCTGCGCCCCGATGTCGCGCAGCCTGCGACACCCGGTCAGCGCCATCGCGACCTCGAA
The DNA here is from genome assembly GCF_019430885.1 of Roseomonas alba. GTDB lineage: Bacteria > Pseudomonadota > Alphaproteobacteria > Acetobacterales > Acetobacteraceae > Neoroseomonas > Neoroseomonas alba. Next base: position 257,049 of record NZ_JAHYBZ010000004.1, read on the forward strand.
TTCGGCGCGCAGCATCTGCACCGCATGGGCGACGCCCGCCGGCCCCGCCACCGCCAGGGCATGAACATAGGGCCGCCCGATCAACACCGCCGTCGCGCCGAGAGCGAGCGCCTTCAGCACATCCGTCCCACGCCGGATGCCGCCATCCATCAGCACCGGCACGCGCCCAGCCACGGCCCCGGCGACGACCGGCAATGCCTCGATCGACGCCGGCAGCGTGTCGAGCACACGCCCGCCATGGTTCGACACGATGATGCCGTCCGCGCCCTCGGCGATCGCGCGCTCGGCGTCTTCCGGCGCCGTGATCCCCTTGACCAGCAGAGGCAGACGCGTGGCGGCGCGCAGGCGCGCAACATCCGCCCAGCGCGCGGCGGTATCGATGAAACCGTTGAAGATCAGGCTCTCGCCGAGTCGTGCGCACGGCACGGGTCCCGGCCGGGCGCCGTGCAGATGCGCAGCCGGCCCGAACATCCCCGGCGCCACGCCGGCCCGGCGTTCCCGGTCGCGCATGCCACTGACCGGCGCGTCGGCGGTCAGCACGATGGCCTTGGCCCCGGCCCGTTCCGCCCGTGCGACCAGGCCCAGGGTGAAGTCGCGATCATGCTGGATGTAGAGCTGGAACCAGAAACTGCCACCCGTCGCGGCTGTCGCGATCTCCTCCACCGCAGCATCCGATTCCGTGCTGACGACGAAGCCGGCCCGCGCACCCACTGCCCCCACGGCCGTCGCGAGTTCCGCCTGCGGGCAGGCCAGCCCGTGATGCGCGACCGGGGCGAGCAGGATCGGATGCGCGAAGGTTTCGCCGAACAGGTCGAGCCGCGTGTCGCCCCCCGCCAGATCGGCGAAGACACGTCCCTTCAGCCGGATCGCTTCGAAAGCCTCGCGATTGCGCCGCAGCGTGATCTCATCGGCGGCGCCTCCGGCGACATACGCCCAGGCCTGCTCCGACAGCCGACCCCGCGCGTGGCGCTCGTAATCCGCCAGGCTCGCCACATCGGCGGGGATCTGGAAGCGACCGCTCATCGCCGGCGATGGCCCCCGCCCTTTCCTTCGGCTGCCTGTTGGTCGAGACTGCGTCGCATCCGCATCCACTACCCACGGGGCGCCCGCGTGTCCAATTCCCTGCTGCCCATGCTCCGCCGCCACGAGGCCGAGCTGATCGCCATCCGCCACGACCTGCACCGGCACCCCGAGCTGGGCTTCGCGGAAAGCCGCACCGCCGCCATCGTCGCGAAGGCGCTGCGCGGCTGGGGTATCGAGGTCGCGGAAGGCATCGCCCGCACCGGCGTCGTTGGCACCATTCGCGGCCGGCGCGGCGGGTCGCGGGCCATCGCGCTGCGCGCCGACATGGACGCCCTGCCCATCGCCGAGGCGACCGGCCTGCCCTACTCCTCCGCCAATCCGGGCGTCATGCATGCCTGCGGCCATGACGGGCATACGACGATGCTGCTCGGCGCCGCCCGGCACCTCGCCGAGAATCCGGATTTCGAGGGCACCGTCCACCTGATCTTCCAGCCGGCCGAGGAGGGCCTCGGCGGCGGCCGGCTGATGGTCGAGGAGGGGCTGTTCGACCGCTTCCCGGTCGATGCTGTCTTCGGCATGCACAACGAGCCCGGCCTGGCGCTCGGGAAATTCGGCATCCGCGTCGGGCCGATGCTGGCCAATGTCGATACCTGGTCCGTCGTCTTCCGCGGATCGGGCGGCCACGGGGCCGTACCGCACCGCGCGACCGACCCGACTCAATCCCTGGCGCAGTTCGTCGGCACGCTGCAATCGGTGATCGGCCGCAATGTCCCGCCCGGCCAGACCGCGGTGCTCAGCGTCGGCCACATCGCCGCCGGCGACGCCCGCGCCCCCAACGTCATCCCCGCCGAGGTGACGCTCTCCGGCACCGGCCGGTCCTTCCTGCCCGCGGTGCGGGAGGTAATGGAACGCCGGCTGCGCGAGATCGCCTCGGCCGCCGCCCTCGCCCATGGCTGCACGGCCGAGATCGTCTATCGCCACGACTACCCGGCTCTAGTGAACACGGCGGATGAGGTCGCCCTAGCCGCCCGCGCCGCGACCGCGCTGGTCGGCGCCGGGGCCGTGAACGCCGACTATCCCCCCATCACCGCCGGCGAGGACTTCGCCTACATGCTCCAGAAGCGTCCTGGCGCCTTCATCCTGGCGGGCAATGGGGTCGCCCCGGACGGAACCTTCCACCACGTCCACACCCCCCGCTTCGACTTCAACGACGGGCTGCTGGCACTGGGGGCGGCGTATTGGGTCAGCCTGGTGGAGCATGCGCTGGGCGGGTGAGTGCGGAACGGCGCCACGGTTGCAGCGGGGCGGGCTCTGTCCCTCCCCGAGCCCCAAGGCGGCCAATGGCCTTCCTGGCGACCAGCCTGCTTTCGCAGTCGCCGTTGGGGGGCGCGCCGCCCCTCCAAACCATCCCGCCAAGTACCTGGAGCACTTGGAACGCAATCTGTTTGGTACTGGACGCGACGGACATATCGCCCCCGCAAGGCGCGCATCGTGCGCGAGAGCGGGTCTCGGCGCCATTCTGCCAGCAGCGCATGGCGCCAAGTATCGGTTTCCAAAGGCCCTGTGGACGGTGGCTCCCCATTGACGTTGCGAGGCAACGTCAATGGGATCCCGTGGCGGGGTGAGGTTTGGAGAGGGGCGGCGCCCCTCTCCAATGCGCCCCCTCCCCAGGCATTCCCGTCATGCAGCGGCTTGAAGTTGCGAATGATCCGCAATCTTGCCTATACCGCCGCAGCGCCGGATCGGCCGGTCGCGTGGATCGGGATGGCGCATCGGGGAAGGATGGCGTGATGGCGAAAGTGGGGACCGAGGCTGACCCTGCGCCACGCGACGGGCTGCTCTTCACCCTCATGGTCGCCGTCTTCTCGGGCAGCATGGCGATGATGGCCTTCGTCGCGCTGATTGGCCCGATCGCACGCGTCACCGGGCTGCAACCCTGGCAGGCGGGATTCGCCGTCGCTGCCTCCGGCGTCATGTGGATGGTCAGCGCCCGTCCCTGGGGCCTGGCGAGCGACCGGCTCGGCCGCCGCCCGGTTCTGATCGCCGGCGCGGTGGGCTTCGCCCTCGCCTATTGGGCGCTGTGCCTCTTCGTTGATGCACTGCTGCGCTGGCAGGTGCCGGTGCTCGTCGCCTTCCTCGGCCTCACCATCGGGCGCGCGCTGGTGGGCGGCGCCTATGCCGCCATCCCCGCCGCGAGCGGCGCACTGATCGCCGACCGGGTGGAGCCGGCACGGCGGGCTTCGGCCATGGCCGCGCTCGGGACCGGCAGCGGGGCGGGGCTGGTGGCGGGGCCGGCGCTCGCGGCGCTGCTGGTGCCCTATGGGCTCAGCCTGCCGCTGGTCGCGACGGCGATCCTGCCGCTCATCGCGCTGGCCGCGCTGTGGTGGAAGGTCCCGGCGACGCCGCCCAAGCCCATGCCGCAGCGCCATCGCCTGGCGCTGACCGATGCGCGGCTGCGCCATCCGCTCGCCATCGCCTTCACCGCCATGTTCAGCGTCTCCATCGCCCAGGTCAGCATCGGCTTCTACGCCATGGACCGGCTGGGCCTGTCGCCCGAGGCCGCGGCGCAGGCCGCCGGCACGGCGCTGATGCTGGTGGGCGTCGCGCTGGTGCTCTCGCAGACTGTCGCGGCACGCCGGCCCATCGCGCCGGCGCGCATGGTGCAGCTCGGCGCACTGGTCGCCGGAATCGGCTTCGGCGCCGTGATGCTGGCGGATCGAAGCTGGATCCTCAGCGCCTGCTACTTCGTCGCCGCGCTCGGCATGGGTTGGGTGTTCCCCGGCTTCGCGGCGCTGACCGCCAATGCGGTGGGCCCTGCCGAACAGGGTGGCGCGGCGGGCGCGGCGGGTGCCGCGCAGGGCCTCGGCATGGTGGTCGGGCCGCTGGCGGGGACGCTGCTCTACGCGCTGGCGCCGGGCCTGCCCTACCTGCTCGCCGGGCTGCTGTTGCTCGGTGTCTCGGCCTCGCTGTGGTGGGTGCCGCGCCGCGTCGCGCGCGGTGCCGCGCCATGACCCTTCACGCCTCTATCGGAACGCCGCCGTGCTCCCACTGAAACAGGTCTGGCCAGAGGAATTCGCCGCGCGCTATCGCGCCGCCGGATATTGGCGCGGCGAGACCTTCCCCGGCTTCCTGCGCGCCCGCGTTGAAGAACGCCCCGAGGCGGAGGCGATCATCGCCGGCGATGTGCGCTGGACCTATGGCGAACTCTGGTCGCGCGCCGAAACCGCGGCGGCCGGCTTCCTAGCCCTCGGCCTGCGGCCGGGCGATCGCGTGGTGGTCCAGCTCGGCAACATCCCCGAGTTCTTCTCCGTCGTCTTCGGCCTGTTCCGCGCGCAGATGGTCCCGGTCTATGCGCTGCCCGGGCATCGCCTGACCGAGATCGCCCATTTCGTCCACAAGGCCGAGGCCGCGGCCTATGTCTGCGCCGATCGCGGTGCGGATGGCTTCGATTATCGCGGGCTGGCGCGCGACCTGCGCGCCGGCGCGCCCGATCTGCGGCAGGTGATCGTGGTGGGCGAGGCGGAGGAGTTCACGCCCCTCGCCGGCCTCGACGGCGACCGCTCCGCCTTGCCGGGCGATCCCGACCCGTCCTCGGTGGCGTTCCTGCAGATTTCCGGCGGCACCACGGGGCTGTCGAAGCTGATCCCGCGCACGCATGACGACTACATCTACAGCTTCCGCGCCTCCAACGAGATCTGCGGCGTGACGGCGGACAGCGTCCACCTGATCGCCCTGCCGGCAGCGCACAATTTCCCGATGTCCTCGCCGGGGCATATGGGGTCGCTGCATGCAGGCGGGCGCGTCGTGCTGGCGCCCTCGCCGAGCCCCGATATCTGCTTCCCGATCATCGCGCGGGAGAAGGTGACGATCAGCGGCCTGGTGCCGCCGCTCGCGCTGCTCTGGGCACAATCGGCGCCGGCGTCGAAGCACGACCTGTCGAGCCTGAAGGTGCTGCTCGTAGGCGGTGCCAAGCTGACGCCCGAGGCCGCGCGCCGTGTGCAGGACGCCCTGCCCGCCTGCCGCCTGCAACAGGTCTTCGGCATGGCCGAGGGGCTGGTGAACTACACGCGGCTCGACGACCCGGATTCCACCGTGCTGGAAACCCAGGGCCGCCCGATCAGCCCGGATGACGAGGTGCTGATCCTCGACGACCAGGGCAATCCGGTGCCGGAGGGCCAGCCCGGCAACCTGCTCGCACGCGGTCCGTACACCATCCGCGCCTACCACAATGACGACACCGCCAATGCGCGGTCCTTCACGCTGGACGGCTTCTACCGCACCGGCGACATCGTCTGCCGCACGCCCGGGGGCTACCTGGTCGTCCAGGGCCGCGCCGGCGACCACATCAACCGCGCCGGCGAGAAGATCTCGGCCGAGGAGATCGAGGACCATCTCCTGGCCCATCCCAACGTCTTCGACGCGGCGGTGGTGTCGGTGCCGGACGAGTATCTCGGCGAACGGTCCTGCGCCTTCATCATCCCGCGCGGGGAGAAGCCACGCGCGGCGGCGATCAAAGCCTGGATGCGCGGCCGAGCCATCGCCGAGTTCAAGGTGCCGGACCAGGTGGTGCTGGTGGACAGCTTCGAGACCACCGCCGCCGGCAAGATCAGCCGCAAGGAGCTGCGTGCCCGGCTGCGCGCGAAGCTGCTGGCCGAGGAAGCCGCACAGTGACGACGATGACGCAAGAGAGCATGCGCGCCGACCTCGCGCGCCTGCTGCGTATGGCACCGGACGAGATCGAGGAGGACGACAACCTGATCGACCTCGGCCTCGATTCCATGCGGGCGATGTCGCTGCTGACGCGGTGGTCGGAACAGGGCGTGGAACTGGACCTCGCCGCGGTGGCGGAGACAGTGACGCTGCGTGCCTGGTGGGCCCTGGCCGAGACGGCGATGGCGCGCGCCCATGGCTGACGGTGACGTGCGCGCGCCGGCCCTGGCGCTGAGCGAGGCGCAGGAAGGCCTGTGGTACGCGCAGCGCCTCGACCCCGGCAATCCCGTCTTCAGCACCGGGCACTATCTCGACCTGCGCGGCGCGCTCGACCTCGAGGCCTTCCGCGCCGCGGTGGACGGCATGGTCGCCGAGGCCGACGCGCTCGCCTTCCGCATCGAGGACGCGCCGACCGGCGTGACGCAGCGCCCTGACCCGGCGCTGCGGCCTTGGCTCGAGATCGTGGACCTGTCGCGCGACGCCGATCCACTCGCCGCGGCGCGGGCCGAGATGGCGCGCGACATGGCCAGGCCGGTCGATCCCGCACGTGGGCCGCTGGCCGCGGAACGGCTCTATCGCCTCTCGGAGACGCGTCACCTCTGGTATCACCGCGCCCATCACTTGGTGCTGGACGGCTTCGGCACGGAGTTGCTGATGCGTCGTGCGGCTGCGCTCTATGCTGCTCGCGTGACGGGCGCCGATCCCGGCCCGCGCCTCGCCGCCTTCGACGCCGCCATGGCCGAGGATGCCGCCTACCGCGCATCCCCGCGCCGCGCGAAGGATGCCGCCTATTGGCGTGACGCCATGGCGGATGCGCCTGATGTCACCAGCATCGGCCAGGGCGTCGCACTGACCGCGCGATCGACGCACCATGCCGCTGCGGCGATCCCCGCCGACACGGCCGCCGCACTGCGCCGCTTCGCGAACGCGCATGACCTCGCCTGGCCCGATGTGATGACCGCTCTGCTCGGCGCCTATGTCCGCCGCCTGACCGGCGAGGCAGAATCCATCATCGGCGTCACCTTCATGAACCGCTTCGGCAGTGCCGCGGCGCGCACGCCGGCGACGGTGATGAACGTGCTACCGCTGCGCATCCGATTCGATGAAGCGCAGCCGCTGGCACAGGGCGTGGACGATGTCGCGACTCAACTTGCGGCCCTGCGCCGCCACGGACGCTATCGCGGCGAGCAGATCCGCCGCGACCTCGGCCGTGTCGGCGCGGGCCGCCGCCTGCATGGCCCCATCGTCAACATCCAGCCCTATCATGAGCTTCCCACCTTCCCCGGACTGACGGCGGAGCTGCATCTGCTCGGCACGGGTCCGGTGGACGACATCACGTTCGACCTGCGCGGCGATCCGGCGGCAAACGCCCTGCGCCTCGATGTCGAGGCCAACCCCACCCTCCACAGCGCCGAGGAGACCGCCGGCCACGCGGCCCGCGCGGCGCAGTTCCTCGCCGCGGCGCTGGAGGCCGGCGACCTCGCTTCCGTCGCGACCGCGACGCCCGAGGAAGCACAGCGCTTCGTATTCACGGTGAACGAGACGGCGCATCCGCTGCCGGACACCACCCTCGCTGCGCTGATCGCGCGGAGAATGGCGTCACAGCCGGATGCCGAGGCGCTGGTCTTCGAGGGCCGCGCGCTGACCTATGCGGAACTCGACCGTCGCAGCGCCGCGCTGGCCGGCACGCTCGCGGCGCGCGACATCGGGCCGGGCGATCTCGTCGCCATCGAGCTGGACCGTTCGGTGGACCTCATCGTCGGGCTGCTGGGCGTGATCCGCGCCGGCGCGGCCTATCTGCCGATCGACGCCACGCATCCGGCGGATCGCATCGCGCGCATCATGAAGGCCGCCGCGCCGCGTGTGCTGCTGTCCCACGCGGCGCTGCCCGGCAGCGTCCCGCTGCTCCCGCCCACCGGCTGGCCGGAGACCGGCGCCGCGCCGGACGGCCCGGCGCCGAGCGATGCGGCCTATCTTCTCTACACCTCGGGTTCGACCGGCGAGCCGAAGGGCGCCGTCATCGAGCATCGCGCCATCGTCAATCGCCTCGAATGGATGGGCGTCCACTACGGCATCGGCCCCGGCGACCGCATCCTGCAGAAGACGCCGGCGACCTTCGACGTCTCGGTCTGGGAGTTCTTCCTCCCCTTCCTCTCCGGCGCCACGCTCGTCGTCGCGGCACCCGGCGCGCATCGTGATCCCGCCGCCATCGCCCGGCTGATCCGCGACCAGCGAATCACGACGGCGCACTTCGTGCCCTCGATGCTCGCCGCCTTCCTCGCGCATCCCGATGCCGCCGGCATTGCCATGACGCGCGTCTTCTGCTCGGGCGAGGCGCTGACGCCCGATCTGCGCGACCGCTTCCACGCGACGATGACGGCGGAGCTGCACAACCTCTACGGCCCGACCGAGGCCGCCGTCGATGTCAGCTATTGGAACGCCTCGCGCGGCGACCGCAGCGACCCGATGCCGATCGGCTTCCCCGTTTGGAACACGCGGCTCTACGTGCTCGATGCGGCGCTGCGACCAGTGCCGCCGGGCGTGACGGGGGATCTCTACATAGCCGGCGTGCAGCTCGCGCGCGGCTATCTTGGCCGGCCGGATCTGACCGAGCGCGCCTTCATCCCCGACCCCTTCCACCCCGGCGAGCGCATGTACCGCACCGGGGACCTCGCCCGCTTCCGGCCGGATGGCGCGATCCTCTATCTCGGCCGCGCCGACGGGCAGGTGAAGCTGCGCGGCCAGCGCCTCGAACTCGGCGAGATCGAGGCGGCGATCGCCTCTTGCCCGCTCGTGCTCCAGAACCGCGTCATCGCGCGGGAGGACCGGCCGGGCGACAAGCGCCTCGTCGCCTATCTCGTCCCCGCGCCGGACTACGAGACGGAGGATCTGCGCGCCCATGTCGCCGCGCGTGTGCCGGACTACATGGTGCCCTCGGCCTTCGTCGCGCTCGATTCACTGCCGGTGAACAGCTCCGGCAAGCTCGACCGCAACGCCCTGCCCGTGCCCGACCTGCCGCAGGGCGCCGGGCGCGAACCGGCGACGGACACGGAACGCCGCGTCGCAGCCCTCTTCGCGGAATGCCTCGGCGTCCCGAAGGTCGGCGCGGATGACGACTTCTTCGCCCTCGGTGGCCATTCGCTGCTCGCCGTCGACCTGATGCTGCGTGTGCAGGAGGAATTCGGCCGCGATCCCGGCCTCGGCGCGCTGTTCGAATACCCCACGGTCGCGCGCCTTGCCGGCCTGCTCGATTCGACGGCCGTGCCGCCTTCCGATGACGGGCTGCGGCCGCTGATCGTGCTCGCGCGCGGCGAGGCGAATCGCCCGCCGCTGTTCGTCGTGCATCCGGCGGGCGGCATCGCCTGGTGCTATGGCGGCATGGCGCGGGCGCTGGCCCCGGAGATCGGCGTGCTCGGCCTGCAATCGCCTGCCCTCGACGCCGCGATCGCGCCGGCGGCGAGCATGGAGGCACTGGCCGCCGACTATGCCGACCGCGTGCTCTCCTCCGGCACGAAGGGCCCAGTCCACCTCGCCGGCTGGTCGGTCGGCGGCATCATTGCCCAGGCCATGGCGGTGCGGCTGCGCGACCTCGGCCGGGAGGTCGGCCTGGTCGCCCTGCTGGATGCCTATCCGGCGGAGGTCTGGCGCGCCCAGCCTGAGCCCGACGATGCCGCGATCTATGGCGCGCTGATCGCCATCGCCGGCATCGATCCGAGGCAGCACCCCGACCTGCCGCTGGAACGGGCTGCGGTCATCGACTTCCTGCGTCGCATGGGCACGCCCCTCGGGCGCCTGCCGGAAGCCGCGCTGGACGGCGTAGTGCGCGTGGTCGAGGGCAACAACCGCCTGGTGCGCGGCCATCACCATCGCCGCTTCGACGGCACACTGACGCACTTCCGCGCCGCCCACGACCATGCCGGGCGCGGCCTGTCGCCCGTCCTGTGGACACCCCACGCCGCGCGCCTGGAGACTATCGACGTCCCTGCCCTGCACGGCCAGATGATGGGCGAGGCCGCCACGGCCGTGATCGTCCCGGCGCTGCGCCGGCGCATGTAACGAATCCTCACGGCGCGCCGGCAGTGATTGACCTCGGCGGCTCGTCTGTTACGCAACTCATTCTCATTTGCATAAAGACACGGGCGCCCCGCGGCGACCCGGCCGGGGATCTGCATGATGACGCTGCATTGGCGGGATACGCCCGAACGCTATGGTCTCGTCTCGCGGCTGCTGCATTGGGGCATGGCGCTGATCCTGCTGTGGCAGTTCACCGGCATGATCCTGCGGCTGATCCTGGGCCGCACGCCGCTCATGGCCTTCTGGGTGGGGTCGCACCAGTCGGTCGGCACGGTGCTGCTGGGGCTGATCGTGATCCGGCTCGCCTGGGCCTTCGCCAACCGTAGGCGCCGGCCGGCGCATGACCGGACGCCGGTCGGCCGGGCCGCTGCCATCGGCCAGGGGCTGCTCTACCTGCTGATGCTCGTCATCCCCGCCATCGGGCTGCTCCGGGCGCTCGGCAGCGGCCGCGGCTTCGCCTTCTTCGGTCATCAGGTGGTGGAACGGACGGGCCAGCGCATCGACTGGATGGTCGCGCCCGCCCAACTGCTGCATTCCAAGCTTGCCTGGCTGCTGCTGGCGCTGATCCTGGGCCATGTGGCGATGGCGCTGGTGCACCAGTTCGCCTGGCGCGACGGCGTGCTGCTGCGCATGGCCGGGCAGGCACCGCGCCGTGCCGCCGGGGACGCAGCGTGACCGGCACGGCCTGGAAATCCGGGCCGGCCGACCCACACTAGCCGACGGGATTGCGTCGGCGCGCGAGCGCGCCGCGGTGCAGGAGACACCCCCATGCGCTCTCTCTCCCTTTTCGCCGCATCGACCATCGCAGGGCTGGTCGCTGCGGCGCCCGCCATGGCCGGGGTCGACATTACCTTCGTCAATCCCCGCGGCTTCACCGATGCCGGGCTCTACAGGGTCGGGCGGGTGGATGAGAATGCGCCTGCCCTGACCGGCCTGCGGCGCATTTTCGAACGCAGCGGCCGGGGCCTGCCACCGGGCCAGGACCTGAAGATAGAGGTGCTGGACGTCGATCTTGCGGGTTTCTTCCCGCCCTGGCGCGGCACGAGGCCGCCGATCCGCGTCATGGAACCGACGACCTGGCCGCGCATCACGCTGCGTTACACGCTGACGCAGAATGGCCGCGTGATTGGCAGCGACGACGCGGTGCTGACGGACATGACCTATCTGCGGCGCCCGGCCGTCGCGCGCTCCACCGATCCGCTGCGCTTCGAGGAACCCATGATCGCCGACTGGTTCGCCGTCCGCTTCGGCGTGACGCGGCGCCCCGCTGCGCGGTAGCGCCCGCTCCCGACGCCCTGGTGGCGCCATTCCCGGGGCGCTAGACGCCCAAATGCTCGGTGAGCATCTCCCGTCGGGCCTGCAGGGTTGCGGACGCGCCGTCGAAGACGATGCGCCCGCCGGCCAGCAGGATCGCGCGTTCGCACAGCCGCAGCGCCAGGGGCAGGTTCTGTTCGACGATCAGTACCGTCTTCCCTTCCGCTTCCAGCCGCCCAAGGGTGGTCACGATCACCTCCTCCGCGATCGGCGGGGCGAGGCCTTCGCTCGGTTCGTCCAGAACGAGCACTGGCGCCTGGGTCAGCAGCGCCCGGCCGATTGCGAGCATCTGGCGCTCGCCGCCGGACAACGCGCTGCTGAGTGTGGCCCGCCGCTCGGCCAGGCGCGGGAACAGCGTGAAGACGCGGTCGAGCGTCCAGGTGCCTGACCGGCCAGACAACGTCGCGAGACGCAGGTTCTCGGCCACGGTCAGGTCGGGAAAGCCGCCGCGTCCCTGCGGCACCAGCGCGATGCCGAGCCGCGCGATGCGATGCGTCGGCCAGCCCGCGACCTCGCGCCCCATGACTCGCACCGACCCCGCCACCTGAGGGCCGAGATTGAACACGGCATGCACCAGCGTCGTCTTGCCCGCCCCGTTGCGACCGAGCACCGCCACGCGCTCGCCGGGCCGCAGCGCGAGCGATACGCCCTCGAGCACCGCCGCGCCGCCATAGCCGGCCGAGACGCCGGACAATTCGAGAACAGGGCTCACGGCGCCGCGCTGCCAAGATAGGCGCGGCGCACATCGGCATCCGCGCGCACCTCGTCCGGCGTGCCGACGCGGATGACCCGGCCGAGTTCCATGACCACCACCCGCGCGCAATGGCCGAAGACGATGTCGATGTCGTGCGCGACCAGCAGCAGCGCCGTGCCCGGATGGTGACGCCGCAGCATGTCCAGCAGCCGGTCCGATTCCGCGCGCGTCAGCCCGGCCGTGGGTTCGTCCAGCAGCAGCAGGCGGGGAGACAGCGCGAGAGGCATCAGCGCATCGACGATGCGGCGCTCGCCGTGGGAGAGGTCGCGCAGAGGCGTGTCCGCGCGGTGGCCCAAGCCGGCCTCCGCGAGCAGCCGCGCCGCCGTGTCGTCCGCCGCGGCCGTCCCGCGGCCACCACCGAACCAGCGCAGGCCGTCGCCGGCATGTTCCCGCACAGCCATGGCGATGTTCTCGCGTGCCGTCAGGCCGGGGAAGACCATCGCGGTCTGGAAGGTGCGGGCCATGCCGCGCGCGACACGGCGTGTGGGCGGCATGCCGCGCAGATCCTGCCCAGCGAAGCGGATGCTGCCGGCATCGGGCGGCAGGAAGCCGGTAATGACATTGAACAGCGTGGTCTTGCCGGCACCGTTCGGGCCGATCAGCCCGACCGCTTCGCGTTCGCCGATCTCGAAACCGATGTCGGTCAGCGCGGCGAAGGCGCCGAAGCGTTTGCCGACGCCGCTCAGGGCAAGGATGGGAGTCATTCGGCACCCCCACGCCAACGCCGCATCCCGCCGGCAATGCCATTCGGCAGCAGCAGCACGGTCAGCACGAAGACCAGTCCGACGCAGAGCTGCCAGCGATCCGTCCAGGCGCTGAGATAGGTCTGGATGCCGAGATACACCGCGGCTCCCAGGAAGCCGCCCCACAGCGAACCGATGCCGCCGATCACCAGCATGATCACCATGGCCGCGGATTGCGTCCAATGCACGGATTGCGGCCCGACATAGAGGTTGACGAAAGGATAGAGCGCCCCCGCCGCGCCGGCGATCGCCCCCGCCAGCAGCAGCGCGCGGAAGCGCACGGCAAACAGGCTGTAGCCTAGCGCGCTCATCCGGATCGGCTGTTCCCGCGTGCCGACCAACGCGCGACCAATCGGCGCGGCGACATAGGATCGCGCTACGAGCCAGGCCAGGATCGCGAGCAGCACCGCCAGCAGGAACAGCGGCTGCGCGCCGGGCAGCGCCCAGGGGCCGAACGACAGCGCCGGCAAGCCACGCAGCCCATCCGCGCCGCCGGTTACGTCGCGCCAGTGAAAGGCGACTTCCCACACCATCTGCCCGGTCAGCAGGGTCAGGATCAGCAGGAAAAGCTGCCCGCTGCGCAGGATGACGACGCCCATCGCCGCCGCCAGTAGCGTGCCCGTGGCGATGCCCGCGCCGAGCATCAGCAGCACATCGCCGCCCCAGGCGCGCGCGGCGATCGCGGCGGCATAGGCCGCGCCGCCGAACAGCGCCGCATGCCCCAGCGACACCAGCCCGCCGAAGCCGATCAGCAGGTCGAGGCTCATCACCGCGATGCCGAGCAGCAGGATCTCGGCGAGGAAGCGCAGCAGGAAGTCATCCGCGAGGACAGCGGTCACGACGGCCAGCAGGGCCGCCGCCAGGACGGCGCGGGTCATATGCGGCGGAGCGGCGGTGCCACCAGCCCGGACGGGCGGAGCATCAACAGCAGCACCAGCACTGCGAAGGCCGCGAGATTGGCGAATTCCGGAAACCACACCTTGGAGAAGGTCAACGCGAAGCCGACCACCAGCGCACCCGCGACCGTGCCGCCGAAGCTGCCGAGGCCACCCACCACCACGGTGACGAGGGCGAGCAGCAGCACCTCCTCATCCAGCCCCGGATAGGCAGCGAGCATGCCCGCACCCAGCGCGCCTGACAGTCCGCCCAGACCGGCGGACAGCACCAGCACCAGGGTCAGCACGCGGCGCGTGTCGATGCCGAGCGTCTCGACGATGCCGCGATCGCTGACCGCGGCGCGCAGCACCGCACCCCAGACCGTGCGGTCGAGCAGCAGCCACAGCGCCAGCCCCAGCGCCACGCCCGCCCCGATCAGGAACAGCCGGAAGATCGGAAACGGCATGTCCAGGATGAACACCACGCCCTGCAGCGTCTCCGGCAGCTCGGGTGTCAGGATCTGCGCGCCGAATCCCCAGCGCATCAGGTCGGCGAAGATCAGCGACAGCCCATAGGTCAGCAGCACCTGCATCAGATGCGGCTGCGCGTAGAACTGCCGGAAGGGGAAGCGCTCCAGCACCGCGCCGACCAGCCCCGACGCCAGGAAGGCCGCCGGGAAGGCGAGCCACCAGGGCGCCCCGCTGCCCAGCCAGAAGATCCCGACATAGCTGCCGAGCAGGAAGAAGGCGCCATGCGTCAGGTTCACGAAATTCATCAGGCTGAGCACCACCGAAAGCCCCAGCCCGTTGAGCAGCAGCAGCGCCGAGAAGGACAGTGCGTTCAGCGTCTGAACGGCGGCATAGCCGAGCAGGTCAGGCATTCGGCCCTGGATCGCGGAGCTGCGGATAGGTGTGCACGACGGTGTTGACCAGCGGCTGGCCCGGCGCGCCGGCATTCACCTCGTTCACATGGATGTCGAGGATCGCCTGCCCGTTGCGCGGGTCGAAGGGCATGCTGCCGAAGGCGGTGTCGATCGGCGCGTCGAACAGCGCCTGGCGGGTCTGCGCCCAGTTCCCGGTCGGGTCGCCGTTGGACCGCTCGACGGCCGCGCGCAACACCTGGCCGCAGACATAGCCGGTGGTGCTGAACTCGCCGGGCAGGGGCTTGCCGGTGGCGCGATAGGCCTCGACGAAAGCGGCGGAGGCCGGCGCGGTCGGCGATTGGTGGAAGGTGTTGATGGCGCCGAGCGGCGCGTCGCCGACCGCGGGCAGCACGTCTTCCTGGTCGAAGCAGGCGCCGGTGCCGGTCAGGCGGATGCGCCCGGCCAGACGGTATTCCTTCCACTGGCGCAGGAAGCGCACCGCGTCGCTGCCGGCGAAGAAGACATAGACGGAATCGGGCCGCTCGGCGGCGATGGCGGTCAGCAGCGGGCCGAAATCGGCGGTGCCGAGCGGCGTCCAGAATTGCCGCCCGATCCGTCCGCCGAGGCCCTGATAGGTCGTGACGAAATCGCCGACATATTCGCGCCCCGCCGCGTAGTCGGACGCCGCAGTGACCACGCGCGCACCCGACTGAGTCTCATACGCGCGCCGCGCGGCGCTGCTGCCCAGCATCCAGTTCGTCTTGGTCGGGCGCAGGACATAGGGGCTCGCCGCCTTGCGGGCCAGGTCGTTGGCCGAACCCAGGATGAAGGTCGGCTTCTGTGCCTCGGTCACCACGTCGCGCAGCGCCAGCGCAACACCGGAATGGATGACGCCGCAGAGTAGGTCCACGCGGTCCTGCTCGATCAGCTTGCGCGCCTTGCGCACGCCGTCATCGGGACGCGCCTGGTCGTCCTCGACGATCAGTTCCACCGGGCGGTCGGCGAAGCGTTCGCCGGACTGCACCAGCAGCAGTCGCATGCCGGCGCGCATGCTCTCACCGAGTGCCGTGAAAGGGCCGGAGAGGGAGGTGATCATGCCGATGCGCAGCGGCCGTGGCTGCGCGAGCGCTGCGCGCGGCAGCGCGACGGCCGGAAGGCCGGCAAGGGCAAGGCGGCGGGTGATGCGCATGGTCGGCGGTTCCATCTGCGGCGACTTCGATGTGGCGGCGCGTTTCGCTGTTACGATAAGTTGCGAGTAATTCTCACTATCTTGTTGCAGAGCATGGGGGCCGCGACAAGGTGTCCTCGCTGCCGCGGTTCATTGCCGCGCCTCGGCAATGATGATAATGCGAGGCATTCTTAGTTATCGACCATCCCTCCTCCGAGGAAGGCCTCCGATGCCCTCACCGTCCCTGAACCGCTCGGCCGTTTCGCGGCGCCATCTCTTCGCCCTGCTCGGCGCCGGCGCCGGCCTCGCCGCCATGCGCCCCGGCCCCGCCAGCGCGGCGCCGGCAATCGAGAAATCCCTGAAGGTCGGGACCGGGCTCTATGAGCTCGCCGTCAGCACGGTG
Organism: Roseomonas alba; assembly: GCF_019430885.1. Classification (GTDB taxonomy): domain Bacteria; phylum Pseudomonadota; class Alphaproteobacteria; order Acetobacterales; family Acetobacteraceae; genus Neoroseomonas; species Neoroseomonas alba. Next base: position 272,976 of record NZ_JAHYBZ010000004.1, read on the forward strand.
AGCGACCTGGTGCATGTCGCCGCGGTCGGCCCGCGCGGCGCCAATGCCGCGAAGATCCTCGGCCTCGACCTGCGCACGCTCGAGACCCGGCAGACGATCGAACTCGGCGAGGATGCGGCCTTCGGCCTCACCGCAAACAACCGGCGCGGCCTGCTGCTCGCGACCGGCACGCGCTCGGGCGCGCTCAAGATCATCGACGTACGCACCGGCACGGTGCGCGCGAGGCTGACCGAGGGCGAGCAGTCCCATTTGCGCGAGGTCGTGGCCGACGAAGCCCGTGACCGCGCCTTCGCCACCTCCTTCGGCGCGCGGGACCGGCCGAGCGCAATCTGGGTGGCGGACACGGCCGGCGACCGCATCGCGAACGTCATCACCGAGGGGCTTGAGGGCGGCATCACCGGCATCGCCTTCGACGCGGCCAATGACCGGCTTTTCGCCACCGCGCTCACCTCGAACGAGGTCGTCGAGGTCAGCCTGGCGCGCAATGCGGGCGTCCGCCGCTTCCCCTCGGGCGGCGAGGGCGCGGTCAACATCGCCTTCGATCCCGCGAGCGGCCGGCTTTTCGTCGCCAACCTGCGCAGCGGCACGCTGACCGTGCTCAACGCCGCCTCGGGCGAGGTGGTGAAGTCGATCGCGACGGGGGAAGGCGCGCTCGGCGTGGCGCTCTCCGGGGACGGCGCCATCGCCTATGTCGCGAATCGCGGCGCCGGCACGACCAGCATCGTCGACCTGCGCAGCCTGACGGTGACCGCGAATCTCGCGACCGGCACGCATCCGAACACCGTCGCGGTCGATAAGCGGAGCGGGCTCGCCTACGTCTCGAACAAGGCGCGGATGCCACCGCGCGGCCCGCGCCCGGCAGCCGGCAGCCCGCCACCACCGCCGCCCGCGCCGATCGACGATCCCAACGGCGACACGGTCAGCATCATCCGTCCCTGAGCCGCCCGCCTGCGGTCCTTGCCCGGCAGCATCCGCGCTGCCGGGCCTCGCCCCGACTCAGAGTCCGTCCGGAGATTCCGGAACCGCGCCACATGCCGCGTTTCCAGACAGGCTCTCACAGCAGCCCGCGCGCGATCCCGCCATCGACGTTCACCGTCTGCCCGGTCACATAGCCGGCGCGCGGGCTCGACAGCCACACCACCATGGCCGCGATCTCCTCCGGCGTGCCGAAGCGGCCGATCGGAATTTCATGAGCGAATTCGGCGATGATTTCCTCGAAGGGCACGCCGCGTTCCGCCGCCATCTTCGTCGCGCGGTCGGTCCACAGCCGCGTCAGCGTCCGCCCAGGCGCGACGCAGTTCACGCGGATGCCCTCGGCCGCGTATTCGCCGGCGAGGGTCTTGGTCAGCCCCAGCAGTCCCGCCTTGTGAACGTTGGACACGATCTGGTTGGGATAGGGCATGCGCGACGCGGCCGCCCCCAGCAGCACGACCGACGGTGCCGCGCCTTGGCGCAGCAACGGCAACGCCGCGCGCACCACCCGCACGGCGGACAGCACGTTGAACTGGTAGTTGCCCATCCAGTCGGCGTCGGTGAGCGCCTCGAAGCCCGAGCGGATCGACCCGCCCACCGCATCGACCAGCGCGTCGAGCGCACCCCAGCGCGACGCGACCTCCGCCAACAGGCGATCAGCCGCACCTTCGGCGGTGATGTCCGCCACCGCCGTTGCCGGCCGGCGTCCGGTCTGCGCCGCGATGCGGTCCGCCGCCGCCGCGATCCCGGCCTGGTCGCGGGAGGCGATCATCACCTCCGCCCCCTCCCCCGCCAGCACTTCCGCCGTCGCGAATCCGATGCCGGCGGAGGCACCGACCACCAGCACCCGCCGCCCCGCATAGCCGAGATCCATCGCGCTTCCCCCGTCTCGTGTTCAGTCCCGGAATTCGATGCGCAGCTCCTGCCCCTCGGCCGTGCTGCGCGTGCTGTGGCTCGTCGTCTCGCGCAGCGCGAGCCACAGCGAGACCGCTTCCATGGCATCGCCCCCGGCCTCGATGTCGTCCAGCGCCGGCCGCCGCGCCGGCTTCGGCAAGGGCTGGCCGCGGAAGGTGATGGTCAGCGCCACCGCTTCCTCGAGCTGCGTCGCCGTTACCGTCATGCTCGACAGGCCGCGGCCGGCCAGCAGGTCGCCGAGTTCGGCGAGCGCATGGTGCATCTTGCGCACCGTCTCGGGCCGCAGCCCCCAGGCGCCGCCGATGGCATGCGCGCTGTCCTGCAATTCATCGCCCATGCCGGACCAGAAGCGTTGCTCGAAACGCTGCACGCGCTTGACCAGCGGCAGGGTGACCAGGTTGGCGAGGAAGGCCACCAGCGCCGCCATGGCCAACGGCGCGGCCAAGGGAGGCATGGCGGTCGCGAAGAAGCGCGGGGCCGTCAGCACCGCGAGCCCCGCCGTCAGCCCCAGCCCCGCCACCACGGTGCGCCGCGTGTCGAGGCTGCGCAGCACCACCATCGCGCAGCCCTGCGCCATCATGAATCCGGCGACATAGAGCAGCATCGCCGCCTGCACCGGCGCCGGCACCAGGATGAACAGCGCCACCGCCTTGGGGCAGAAGGCAAGAAGGAACAGGACCGCGGATCCCGCCCAGGCGATGCCGCGGGCGAAGGATCGCGTCGCGATCGACAGCGCCGCGCAGGAGGCCGACGCCCCGCCCGGCAGCGCGCCCACCGCCCCGGTCAGCGCCACGGCCAGGCCATGGGCAAGGATGCCACGGCGGATCGGCCCCGGATCGGCCCGCGTCCACCCGCCATCGGTCGCCCGCTGGAAGGCGACGAGCACGCCGACCGTCGAGGCCAGGGTCGGCACGAGCGTCAGCAGGAAGCCCAGCAATTGACCGCGGTCGAAATGGAAGTCCGGCACCGCCGCGGGCCGCGGCAGCGCAAACCAGGGGGCGGACACCAGCAGGTCATGCGCCCCGTCCGGAGCCATGCCGAGGGCCAGCGAGACAACCGTGCCGACCGCCGCGCCGATCAGGACGGCATAGGGGGCGAAGCGCGACCGCCGCACCGCGACCGCGACCATCACGGCGAAGGCGCCGAAGGCGACGAGCGAACCGGGCAGCGCATCCCGCGGGGAGGCCGGATCGACATGCACAAGCGTCATCATCGCCGGCAACAGGGATGCGCCCACCATGAAGACCACGACGCCCGTCACCTCGGTCGGCAGCAGCGCCGTCAGCCGCCGCGTCAGCGGCGAGAACAGCATCGCGACCAGGCCGGTGATCACCACCATCGCCGCAACCTGCCCCAGCGTCGCGCCCTGCGAGGCCGCCAGCAGCATCGGCGCCAGCAGCGTCGCCGAGGGCGCCGCGACGATCGGATAGCCTGAGCCGAATGGCCCCCGCGTCAGCCCCTGGAGCGCGGCGTAGAGCGCGAGCCCCATCAGAGACAGGCACAGCAGGTTGGTCGCATCGAGCTGCGTGCCGCCGAAGGCCGCGGCGGCGATGCCCGGCAGCAGGAAATAGATGGATTGCAGTCCGATCTGCTGGCTGGCGAGGGCGAAGGCGCGCCCCGACGGCACCTTGTCGTTCAGCCCCAGCACCACATCGGGCACATGGGTCGGCACGCGGTCCCCGCGCCGGCCGATCAGCGTGCCCCAGAATCCCTCGACCCGGCCGCTGCCGGCTTCGGCGCTCATGGCGTGGGCATGGTGTGGGCGAGACTGCCTCCGAGGCGCAACGGCTCCGCACGGCGGGCGAGGCCGGTGGCGTCGTCCGTCTCGACGAACAGGCCGCAGAGCGTCGCCTCGCCCTCCGCCGGCGCCAGGCGTTCGGCCGGGACCTTGCGCCAGAAGCGCAGGGAGGCCCCACCCTTCTGCATGCCGATCACACTGTCATAATCGCCGCACATCCCGGCATCGGTCTGATAGGCGGTGCCGCCGGCTAGGATCCGATGATCGGCTGACGGCACATGGGTATGCGTCCCGATCACCAGCGAGGCGCGGCCATCGAAGGAATGGGCCATGGCCTGCTTCTCGGAGGTCGCTTCGGCATGGATGTCGATCACCACGGCCTGGACGCTGCCCTGCGCGCCGAGCGTGTGCTTTGCGAGTTCCGCCTGCACCGCGCGGAAGGGATCGTCGAGCGGTTCCATGAACAGCCGCCCCATCGCCTGGATCACCAGGGCGCGACGCCCGCCCGGGACCTCGACCACCGTCGCGCCGCGGCCCGGCGTGCCGGGGGCGTAATTCATCGGGCGGATCAGACGCGGTTCGGATTCGATGAAGGGGATGATCTCCTTGCGGTCCCAGGCATGGTTGCCGAGCGTCAGCACATCCGCCCCGGCGGCGAACAGCGCACGCGCCATGTCGGGCGCGAGGCCGAAGCCGTGCGAGGCGTTCTCCCCGTTCACCACCACCAGGTCGAGTTGCAGGTCGCGGCGCAGCGCGGGCAGCGCGGCTTCCACCGCGTCGCGTCCGGACCGCCCGACGATGTCACCGAGGAAGAGGAGCCTCACGAGCCCCGGCCGCAGATCACGACGCCATTCTCCGTCGCCACGCGGCCGAGCCGGATATCGGTCGGGCCCGCGGGCACTCCCGGAGGTTCCTGCATCTCCTGTGCCGCATAGGCAACCCCGATCGCGGTCGCCTGCGGCAGGGCGGCGAGGGTCCGATCGTAGTAGCCGCCGCCATAACCGAGCCGCCGGCCGGAGCGGTCGAAGGCGAGCAGCGGGACGAAGAGCCAGTCGGGCGTCACGTCATGGCCCGTCGCGGGATGGCGGGTGCCCATGGGGCCGTGCGCGAGCGGATCTCCCGCCGCCCAGCGCCGGAAATGCAGCGGCTGGCCGCGCTTCGGCGTGACCGGCAGGCAGAGCTTCTGGCCGCGCTCCGCCAGGGCGTGCAGCAGCGGCTTCACATCAATCTCGGGCCCCATGGGCCAGAACAAGGCGACCATGGCCGATGGCGGCGGCGGGCAATCGCGCAGCACCACCGAGGCAAGCGCCTCGCCCTTCCCGGCCGGATCAACCGTCGCGCGCCGCGCCAGCGCCAGGCGCCGTGCCTCGGCCTTCAGTTCGGCAAGCAGGACGTCGCAGTAGGGAGCATCACTCATCGGGCCACCCTACCCTGCCCCCGCGCGCCCGAAAAACGGATCGCAGCGCTGCCGCGATGCGCGAGCGCACAGACCGACCACGGCACAGGGCGGCACAATGCGCCGGACGAAATCCAGGCCGGCAGCAGGGTCTGGTGTACCGAAAGCGGATCGCCGCCGAGCCGCGATCCGGGAGCGCACAGCGCGACCGCGCTCAGGCCGACAGCGGCGCCCGGCCGACCAGCGCGGGGCGCGAAAGCCAAGCCGGCGGATGCCGGCGCTGGCGTCCGAGGCACAAAAAACCAGCCAGCGGCCGGCACCAAGAACGCCCGCTGCAAAGCTGGCACTGAACGTGAAGTGCGGAGCCACCATGGCCGCTGGCGTCTCATCCTCCCAAGGCCTGCTAATGCAGGTGGGCGCCGGGTGCCCGGACCACGATCCGGACAGAGCCAGCTCCCGGAGGATGCTTATTGGCCCCGGGGATGAATTGCCTGGCGCACCGGGCAGCTCCGCAGGAGATACCTAGGCGCGCTCCAGGGTCGCCGCAATGCCCTCGATCGCTTCGGCGAGCGCATTCAGCCGGTCGGCGAGGTCGTAGTCGGGCGACGGCGCAACGGGCGGTGCGGCGGGAACGGCGCCGCCGGCGCGCATCGCGCTGTTCTCGGCCTGGAGATCCGAGGTCTCGTCGGCCAGTTGCAGGGCGGCGAGCAGCAGCATGCGGGTCTCGCCGAACTGCATGCCCATGGCTTTGAGCGCGCCGATGCGCTTGTCGACCTCGGCGGCCATGTTGGTCAGGTGGCGTTCCTGGCCGTCCTGGCAGGCGACGGGGTGGGAGTAGCCGCCGACGCGGACCGTGACCTGTGCCATCAGCCCTCCTCACCCAGCACGCCGCGCAGTCGCGCGATGGTTTCGTCGAGACGGGCAGCCAGAGCCGCCACGGCAGCCGGATCAACGCCCGGCGGGGTGGAGTCGCCCTCACCCCCGGCTGGTGCCGCCGGACGAGACGCCGCAGCGCGTGTGAGCCTCTCGACCGCCGCTTCCAGCCGCTGGGTGGCTTCGGCCACCGGATCCACCGCCTCGCTCAATCCGCCCCCTAGAACGGTTCGTGATTCACTTCCCCGCGATGGCTCGCAGGGCTAGGGAAAGGCTTGGCAGAGAGGGGCCTCGGGGTCAACGGTGACATCAGGTGTCAGCATGCCGGCCGTCGTGGTCCACGCTCTCGCCCAGGCCGAGGTGGCGCTGGCGGCGGCCGGGCCGGCGGGGGTGATGCTGCTCTCCGCGCCCGGCGCCGGCACCTTTGCCGGACCGGCCTGGTTCCTCGCCCTGGCGGCCGAGGCGGCGCGGCGCCATCCCGGCAAGGCCTGGGTTGCGGCGCTGGACTGCGCCGATGCGCCGGGCGCCGCGCTCGCCGCCCTGCGGGCGGGCACGCGGATCGTCGTGCTGGCCGGTGCCTGCCCTTCCTTCCCCGCCGTCGCGGCCGCGGCTTCCGAGGCCGGCGCGACCCTGCTGCCCGCCCGCCCGGCGGCTCTTGACCTCGGCCGGCTCGACCTGCGCCGGCGCGATGACCTCGCGCGCATTGCCGCCTGGTTCGCCATGGAAGCGCCACAGGGATCGGTGAAATCGCCTGCCCCGTGACAGAAACCGGCACCTGCGCTATCGCGCCGGGGTCGATCGGATGCCGTAGAAGGAACGCCGGACCATGAAACTGACCCGTCGCGTGAAGGAAATCCTCTCCTGGTATGAGAGCGACAACCCCGGGACCAAGGCGAACCTCGCCCGCATCCTGATGGAGGGAAAGCTCGGGGGCACCGGCAAGATGGTGATCCTGCCGGTCGACCAGGGCTTCGAGCATGGCCCGGCCCGTTCCTTCGCGCCGAACCCCGCCGCCTATGACCCGCACTACCATTTCGAACTGGCGATCGAGGCCGGGCTCAACGCCTATGCCGCGCCGCTCGGCATGATCGAGGCGGGGGCTGCCTCCTTCGCCGGCTGCATTCCGACGATCCTCAAGGTGAACAGCTCCAACAGCCTGTCCACCACCAAGGACCAGGCGGTGACCGGGTCGGTGTCCGACGCGCTGCGCCTGGGCTGCTCGGCCATCGGCTTCACCATCTATCCCGGCAGCGAATACCAGTTCGAGATGATGGAAGAGCTGCGCGAGCTCGCCGAGGAAGCGAAGGCGGCCGGCCTTGCCGTCGTCGTGTGGTCCTATCCGCGTGGCCCGATGCTCGACAAGGTGGGCGAGACCGCCTTCGACATCTGCGCCTATGCCGCGCACATGGCCGCCCTGCTCGGCGCCCACATCATCAAGGTGAAGCCGCCGATGGAGCCGCTGTCGCTGGAGGCCGCGAAGAAGGTCTACATCGAGCGCAAGATCGACGCCTCCAGCCTCGCGGCCCGGGTGAAGCATGTGGTGCAGTCCTGCTTCAATGGCCGCCGCCTGGTGGTCTTCTCCGGCGGCGAGGCCAAGGGCACCGAGGCGCTGCTCGAAGAGGTGAAGGGCCTGCATGCCGGTGGCGCGAACGGGTCCATCGTCGGCCGCAACGCCTTCCAGCGGCCGAAGGAGGAAGCGCTGAAGCTGCTCGCCTCCATGATCGAGATCTACAAGACCAAGCCGTAAGACGCCCCCGATCGGGCGTAGCGGCAGCGCCGCCGCGGGGGATGCCCCGCGGCGGCGCTTTTCTTTCAGATGACGACGTGCTCGCGCCAGTGGCGATGCAGAGCCGCGATATCGCCCTCGGTCATCAGCGGCATCGCCATGCCGATCTGCGCATCGGTCCAGTCCCACCAGCGCAGTTCGAGAAGCATGGCGCGTTCCGCCTCGGCGAAGCGGTAGCGGATGAGCCGCGCCGGATTGCCGCCCATGATGGCGTAGGGTTCGACATCGCGCGTCACCACCGCGCGTGCCCCGATCACGGCGCCGTCGCCGACCGTAACGCCGGGCATGACCATCGCCTCTGCCCCGATCCAGACATCATGGCCGATGACGGTGTCGCCGGCCGGGCGATAGCCATCCGCCGCGGCGGCGAAGACGGGCTGGTCCGGCACGTAGTGGAAGGGGAAGGTGCTCACCCAATCGAGGCGGTGGCCCTGGTTGCCGGCCATGATGAAGCTCGCCCCGGTGCCGATCGAGCAGAAGCTGCCGATGACGAGCCGGTCCACCCCCGGATCGGGCGGCAGGTAGCGGGCGCAATCGTCGAAGCCATGCCCGTGGTAGTAGCCGGAGTAGTAGCTGTGCCGCCCGACCACGATGTTGGGGTTGGTCACCTGACGCGACAGAGGAATGCCCTTGAAGGGGCTCTCGAAGACATTCTGCATGGATTAGTGCCCTTCCGACGGACCAGCCGTCGGCTCATGAAGTATCGCCGCCGGGGACGCGCTCGTCCGCCGGCTCCTCGGGGCCCTCGCGCGCAGCGCGGGGCCGGTTCAGGTGGTACTCGGGGCCGATTTCATGCGTCGGGAAGGTTATCCGCCCGGACCGGACGACTCAACAGGCGCCCGGAGCACGGGCGTCCTCGCCTCAGGTTGACATTCCCTTTCATGTGCCCTTGGTGCGATCCAAACGCTCCATGAGGATATCCTGATGTACGAAGATCGCGTCCGTCGCGCCGACCTCCGCGACCGGATCGTGACCGCCGAGGAAGCGGCCAACTTCATCAAGGACGGCATGACCGTCGGCATGAGCGGCTTCACCCGCGCCGGCGAGGCCAAGGCGGTGCCGATGGCGCTCGCCGAGCGGGCCCGCCGCGACCCGTTGAAGATCACGCTGATCACGGGCGCCTCGCTGGGCAACGACCTCGACAAGACGCTGGCCGAGGCGCACGTCCTGTCCCGCCGCATGCCCTTCCAGGTCGATCCCGCCCTGCGGAAGGCGATCAATGCCGGCGAGGTGATGTTCGTCGACCAGCACCTGTCCGAGACCGTCGAGCTGCTGCGCAGCCGCCAGATCGGCCCGGTCGACATCGCGGTGATCGAGGCCGTCGCCATCACCGAACAGGGCGGCATCGTGCCCACCACCTCGGTCGGCAATTCGGCGTCCTTCGCCATCCTGGCCGAGAAGGTGATCATCGAGATCAATCTCTCCCAGCAGGCGGAACTCGAAGGCCTGCACGACATCTACATCCCGACCTACCGGCCGCACCGCATGCCGATCCCTGTCGTGGCGCCGGAAAGCCGCATCGGCCTGCCCTTCATCCCGATCGACCCGGACAAGATCGCGGCCATCGTCATCACGACGAAGCTCGACAGCTCCTCGACCGTGCTGCCGCCGGATGGCGAGACGCGCGGCATCGCCGGCCACCTTACGGAGTTCTTCCTGCACGAGGTGAAGAAGGGCCGCCTGACCGAGACGCTGCAGCCGCTGCAGGCCGGCATCGGCACGATCGCGAATGCCGTGCTGCACGGCTTCATCGACACGCCCTTCCACAACCTCAAGATGTATTCGGAGGTGCTGCAGGATTCGACCTTCGACCTGTTCGATGCCGGCAAGCTCGACTTCGCCTCGGGGTCGTCCATCACTTTGTCGAAGGCCAAGTACGACGCCGTCCTGCCCGACCTGCCGCGCTACAAGCAGCGCCTGATCCTGCGCCCGCAGGAGATCAGCAACCATCCCGAGATCGTCCGCCGCCTCGGCATCATCGGCATCAACACGGCGCTGGAATTCGACCTCTACGGCAACATCAACTCCACCCATGTCGGCGGCACGCACATGATGAACGGCATCGGCGGGTCGGGCGACTTCGCGCGCAACGCCTTCATGTCGATCTTCGTGACCAAGGCGACGGCGAAGGGCGGGAACGTGTCGAGCGTCGTGCCGATGGTCAGCCATGTCGACCATACCGAGCATGACGTGGACATCGTGGTGACCGAATGCGGGCTCGCCGATCTGCGCGGCCTCGCTCCGCGCGAACGCGCCGAGGTCATCATCGCGAACTGCACGCATCCCGACTATCGCGACGCGCTGAAGGACTACGTCCGCCGCGCCCAGGCGCGCGGCGGGCACACGCCGCATGTCCTTGAGGAAGCGCTGTCCTGGCATACGCGGCTGCGGGAGACGGGGAGCATGAAGGCGTAGGACGCTTGGAGGGGGCTTTGCCCCCTCCAAACCTCCCCCACCAAAGGCCACAGGGCCTTTGGAAACCGTCACTTGGCGCCGGGCGCCGTGGGCCGGATGGGTGCCGAAACCCACATTTGCGCACGGAGCGCGCTGTGAGGGCGCAGCATGCCTTTCGCGCCCGGCGCCAAGTATCCGGCATTCCAAATGCTCTCAGCATTTGGCGGGGTGGTCCGGAGGGGCAGAGCCCCTCCGGTCGCCATCGGGCCTCACCCCTTCCAGGGATCATAGGTCCCGAAATCCCACAGATACCCACCCGGATCGCGCGCCACGTACTCCCGCGACCCGTACTCCCGGTCGAGCGGCCCTTCCAGGATCTCCGCCCCCGCCGCCCTTGCCTTGGCGCAGTGCGCGTCCGTGTCGGCCACCACGACATAGAGGCAGTCCGTGACCCCGCGGACCTCGGCCGGCAGGTGCATGTCGAAGAACTTCCGCTCCGCCCCGCCCACCATCACCATGCCGCGAGTCTCGCCCGCGCCATAGGTCAGCTCGGCATGAATCACCCCGCCATCTGGGCTGGGGATCACCAGCTTCTCGACGAAGCCGAAGGCCTCGGTCAGAAAGCGGATCGCGGCCTTGGGGTCGGCGTAGCGCAGACAGGGAATCACGGCGGATGAATGCGGCATCTCAGGGCGTCTCCTCGGAAGGCTGCCGACTCTATCTGATCACGCCGCCGCGGCTCGATCCCGCCACCTTTCGTGATCGCCTGGCCGAGGCGTTGGACGCCGGCGACGTCGCCTGCCTTCAGCTCCGGCTGAAGGATGCGGCGCAGGATGAGATCAAGCGCGCGGTCGAGGTCCTGATGCCCATCGCCCAGGCCCGCGACGTCGCCTTCATTCTCAACGACGATGCGAAGCTAGCTCACGCGCTGGGCTGCGACGGGGCGCATCTCGGCCAGACGGATGGCGACCACGAAGGGGCGCGCAAGCTGCTCAAGGACCGCATCCTCGGCATCACCTGCCATGCCTCCCGCCACCTCGCGATGGAGGCGGGCGAGCTCGGCGCCGACTATGTCGCCTTCGGCGCCTTCTTCCCCACCGACACGAAGGAGACGGTCCACACCGCCGGAACGGACCTGCTGGAATGGTGGTCGGAGATGATGGAGATCCCCTGCGTCGCGATTGGCGGCATCACCGCCGCGAACTGTGCGCCGCTGGTGCGCGCGGGGGCGGATTTCCTCGCCGTAGTGGGCGCGGTGTGGAACCACCCCGAGGGCCCGGCAGCCGGGGTGCGCGCGATGAACGCGGCTACAGTGCGCATGTGATCAGTCATAATGTGTCTCGCTTGGCCAAACGGGCAATGAACACACTCGCTGAACTCGCTCACAATTCACGGGTTAGTCGGAGAATAAGTCAGATACCCAGCAATTCTCGGAGCATTTTGAGTCAGTAAATACAAAGAAACGGCACCTGTTATTATCATTCTAGTTATATCAACGGCATCTTTTCCAATCTTAAGTATCTTAAATATTTTAATGAAATTCATCTCTATTTCTCTCATGATGGATTTTTCGTCAAAATCTGGAGATTGTCGAATTGTTTCTTTTGCTACAAAATATGCTGCCACGACATTTCGAAGCGACTCTACTGCATATCCGTGGTCTAGCCATTTTAGCTTCTCCAATCGAAATTTAAATTCTATCAAGCCATCTATCATGGCTTGCCGGCAGAAATCCAAATCATCCGTTTGTCTATTTTCCAATAAATTCAAAAATTCATCGATTATATTTATTAATTCACTAACCTCGGTCTCTTCGAGAAAATCATACGCATACGCCTTCCTCAAAGAGATCGAAGCCATTTTAATAGCGGATGTATTATTGTCATTGATATATCTTTCACAAACTGTCTGCCAAGTATTTACTAACCCAGTCTGCGAAAATGCCAGAGCACATTGGTCTAATTTTCCAATAATTTCCTCCTTAATGTCGTCAGCAAAATCTTATTTCCTTATTATTTCTTTGAGTTTATCGAATCTCTTCGAGATTTGGAATAGTAATTGAAAAAAATCCATAGACCATGAAGTTACGCCGAATCTCTTCGCAAGAAAGTCGGCGCCTCTCTCGTTCGAATTTTCGACTAACGATCTACAGAGGTCGGCGAGTTCTCGTGCAGGATCGGTAGTTCTAACCACAGCGAAACTCCAGATCGGATTGTCTTGTCCGCCGCCTCGTATCGCCAGAAAGCGCCGCTAATTCTATTTTTCGCCTGACGGGTCCGTCAGTCAATCCCGGCCGAGTCTAGCGATGTCCGATGAGATCTGACCGAGCCGCATTACCCACCGGCTGAGTCCCTTGGCTCCTTGGCAATACGGACGAAGATGCCCAGCGCCTCCTCCGGGCTCGCCTCGCGGTGCTTCCCGGCCAGCACATCGGCGCGCGACCACAGCCAGGACGGCACCGCGTCGTCCCGCATCTCCCAGCCGGGGAACAGCCGCGCCTCAGCCGGTTCCAGGCGCAGCAGCGTCACCTCGACATGGCGGATGTCGCGGCGGATGCGGACGAAGGTCTCCTCCACCGCCTGGCGGGGGCCTTCCAGCAACTGCACGAACAGGTCCCAGCGGCTGACCAGCATCCCTGTGACGTCCGCTGCCGCATTGCGGGCACGGGCGACGGTCAGGATATCGGCAAGCTGCTGCGGGTCGTATCCCAACGGGCGGGAGACGTAGATCAACTGGATCAGCGACATGCGCTCTCCTGTTCGCCTGGCCGGCGCGCGATGCTGACATGATTCTCACACTTTTCCGAGAGGGCCGATGAACGAGACCGAGTTCCACCGCCAGCTTCATCGCCCCGGCACGCTGATCGATGTCGGCGCGCATGACGGGCTGATTACCCTCCCCCTCGCCCGCCTGCCCGGCTCCCGCGTGATCGCCTTCGAACCCCTTCCCGCCGCCTTTGCGCGCCTCCAGGCCACGCTGCGCGCTGCTTTCGGGGGTATGCCGGCGCATGTGGACTGCCGCGCTGCCGCCCTGGGCGACCACGCGGGCGAGATCACCCTCGCCATGCCGGTCCTCGACGGCGTCGCGCAGGAACAATGGGCGAGCACCGCCAAGGACTACGCCGCGCATGTCTCCGCCCGCGTCGCGGTCGAACGCTTCACCGTTCCATTGCTGCGCCTGGACGATCTCGGCCTGACGGACGTCACCGCCATGAAGATCGACGCGGAGGGCGCGGAATACGAGATCCTGCGCGGCGCCCGCGACACGTTGCTGCGCTGCCGCCCCGTCCTGACGATCGAGATCGAGGAACGCCATCGCGAAGGCAGCACCTGGGCCGTGCCGGCCTTTCTCGATGCCCTTGGCTACGACGTGCTCTTCGAACTGCACGACACCTGGCATCCGGTCGCCGCGCTCGACCGCGCGACCATGCAGCGTGCCTCGCCCGATCCCTCCATCTTCGAGGCCTCGGACCCCTATGTCTTCGTCTTCTACGCCCTGCCGAGGGAAGATGCCCCGGCCCTGCTGGCACGATTGCAGGCCCCGGCGTAGCCTTCCGCCCAACGGAGGGAACCATGTCCATCACCGCGCAACGCTTCACCGTCACCCGCGCCTCGGGGCTGCTGGGGGCGGAGGTCTCGGGCCTCGACTGGCGCCGCGGCATCGACGACGCGACGCTCGCCGCGCTGCGCGACACCTGGCTGGAACACGGCGTGCTGTTCCTGCGCGATGCGGCGCTGCCGGCGGCGGATTTCCTCGCCTTCGCCGCGCGCTTCGGCACGCCGGTCGAATATCCCTTCGTGCGCGGGCTGGATGGCTTCCCGCAGATCACGCCTGTCATCAAGGAACCACATGAACGGGTGAATTTCGGCGGCGTCTGGCATTCCGACACCGCCTATCTGGACCGCCCGCCCATGGCGACGATGCTCATCGCGCGAGAGGTCCCGGCCGCCGGCGGCGATACCCTCTTCGCCGATTGCCGCGCGGCCTATGAGGCACTGTCCCCCGGCCTGCGCGCGACGCTCGACACGCTGCGCGCCATCAATTCCTCGAAGAAGGCCGATGCCTCCAAGACGCGGGAGGACCGCCAGAAGGAACGTGGCGCCGTCACCAACGCGGATGTGCTGGAAGCCACGCATCCGGTGGTGCGCACGCATCCCGAGACCGGCCGCAAGGCGCTCTACGTGAACCTCGGCCACACCACCCGCTTCGATGGCTGGACCGAGGCGGAATCGAAGCCCCTGCTCGATGTCCTCTTCGCCCACATCACCAGGCCGGAATTCACCTGCCGCTTCCACTGGACGCCCGGCGCGATCGCCCTGTGGGACAACCGTTCGGTCCAGCACTATCCGGTGAACGACTATCACGGCCTGCGGCGGGAGATGCACCGCGTCACCCTGCTCGGCGACGTGCCCGTCTGACATTGGGCAGCGACGGTTGACGCGGCGGCGCGTCCGTTGGATGGGCTAGGACTGGTTGAGGGATCAGAAATGTCGTCATTGCTGCCCCTGGAGGGGCTTCTTGTCGTTGCGATGGACCAGGCCGTGGCCGCGCCCTATTGCGCCTCCCGCCTCGCCGACGCCGGTGCCCGCGTCATCAAGATCGAACGCCCCGAGGGCGATTTCGCCCGTGGCTACGACGCCGTGGCGAATGGCCTCTCCTCCTACTTCGTCTGGCTGAACCGGGGGAAGGAGAGCATCTGCCTCGACATCAAGAAGCCGGACGACAAGGCACTGCTCGAACGCCTGATCGCCAAGGCCGATGTCTTCATCCAGAACCTCGCCCCCGGCGCGATGAAGCGCGCCGGCTTCGGCAGCGCCGAGCTGCGCGAGAAGCATCCCCGCCTGATCACCGTGGACATCTCCGGCTATGGCGAGGAAGGCGACTACGCCAGCATGAAGGCCTATGACCTGCTGGTGCAGGCGGAATCGGGCCTCGCCTTCGTCACCGGCCGCGCCGAGGGCCCCGGCCGCGTCGGCGTCTCGGCCTGCGACATCGCCTGCGGCATGCACGCCTATGCCGCGGTGCTGGAGGCCCTGCTCTCCCGCTCGATCAGCGGCAAGGGCCGCGGCATCGCCGTCTCCCTGTTCGACGGCATGGCCGACTGGATGTCCGTCCCGCTCCTCCAATACGAGGGCACCGGCCGGAACCCGCCCCGCATCGGCCTCGCCCATCCCTCCATCTGCCCCTATGGCGCCTTCCAGACCAAGGACGGCCACGACGTCCTGATCGCCATCCAGAACGAGCGCGAATGGGCCACCTTCTGCACCCATTTCCTCGACGAGCCGGATCTGCCGCAGAAACCCGGCTTCACCGTGAACAACGACCGCGTGGCTCATCGCCCCATGGTCGACGCGCATATCCAGGCCATGTTCGCGACCCTGACCCGCGACGAATGCGCGGCGAAGCTGCGCAAGGCCAACACGGCCTATGGCTTCGTCAACGACTGCGGCGGGTTGCAACAGCACCCGGTGCTGAAGCGGAAGCCCGTGGAGACGGAGAAGGGACCGATCCAGATCGCCCTGCCCGCGGCGCGGCTGTCGGATGGCGAGCGGCCCTTCGGCAAGGTGCCGTCACTCGGCGAGCACAGCGAGAAGATCCGGGCGGAATTCGCGGCGTAGAGCGAGGTCCAAGGAGCTTCGCCCCGCCCCAAACCTCACCTCTCCCCTGTGATCCGGCCAAGCCCGGCCGGTGAGGCTACTATCGGAGGGGCTCTGCCCCCCCGAACCCCCCGCCAGGGGCTTGGAGCCCCTGGACCGCAATCTTCTGGCGCCGGGCACGACTTTCCAGTCACCCCCGCCAGGCGCGCTGCGTGCGCAAATGCGCGTTTTGGCATGTATCCTGCCAGTGGCGCACGGCACCGAGTTGAGGTTTCCAAAGGACTTTCGGCCTTTGGTGGGTTGGCTTGGAGGGGCAAAGCCCCTCCAACGCCCCAGTGAAATGCCCGAGCTGACCGTTTGGCCCGGCGGAGAAGGCTCAAGACGGCCAAAGGCACCCGCCGTCACATCGGCCGCCGGAAGAACAGCACCCGCGACGGCGCCGGCGAGTTCCGCACCGGCTGCGGCGCCGGCGCCACCCGCCCGATCGCCATGATCGGCGCCGCCCGATATGCGTCGAGCCCCCGCCCTTGCCCCGCCGCCCCTGGTGCAAGCGGGATCACCTGTGCCCGTTCCGCCCGGTTCGCCAGGCTCAGCGGCCCGCTGCCACCGGCGGCGAAGCGCGCCAGCAGCGCGGCCTCGGCGGCTGGATCGCCGGGCGGACGGCCCTGTTCCCCGGCCCAGGCCTGGAGCACCCGGGCGCGATAGGGCTCAGCCCGTTCCGGCGTCTGGGAATGGTAGTGGCCGGCGGCGCGCGCCCAGTCCTGGGTAGAAGCCTGCAGTTCGGACAGGAATTGCGCGGCGTAGCGGGCGTTGGTCAGCGGGTCGAAGGCCTGATCCAGGCCAGGGAAGGCATTGGGGTGGTGGTAGAGGTTCACTTGCATGCAGCCGACGTCGATCAGCCGCACGCCGCGGGCCTGAAGTTGCCGTACCTCGGCAATCGCTGCCTCCCGCGTCGGGAAGAACATGCCGCGGCCCTCGGCGTTGATGGTCCAGGGCCAGGGGCCGAACTGGCCAGTCACGGGGTCGCGCCGGCCGGATTCCACCCGCCCGATGGCTTGGAGGAGGCCCGCCGGCACGCCCCTTTCCCGCTCGGCCGTGGCGATGGCGGCCCGGCAGGCGGCACCGGGGTCGGGCAGAGGGGGAGTCTGGCCCCCCGCGACAGGGGCGAATCCCAGGAGTCCGAGCAGGAGCGACAGGGCGATGAGGGGATTCGGCAGGGCTGGGCACATGCCTGGGCAAGCGCAAGGCCCATGCCACGCAACAAACCTGCGCGGCCATGCTGCGCCGCGCCATTTTTGCTGCAATGCAAAAAGTCTCTTGCAGGAGGCGGCCACCGCGCATAAGTTCCGCCTCGCAGCGAGTTGGCCTCGCCACTCGCTGTCTTTCTTGGACGTTTCCTCCCTAAACTTGGCGGTGCCTTCGGGCACCGCCTTTCTTTTTTCCGGCACACGAGAGAAAGAATTTCTCCAAATGGAGAAAATCCTTCTACGCCATGCTGCACTGCATCAAGCTCGGAGAAAGGTCCAATCGGTCGTCGTCAGATGCCCGATCAGGGCGGTGAGGTCCCGCGCCAGGGGAACCAGCCCGGCATTCCGCTCGATCCGCGTCTCGTCCATGTAGAGCGAGCGGGCGATCTCGATCTGCAGGGCATGCACCGCATCGCGCGGGCGGCCGTAATGGCGAGTGACATAGCCGCCGGCATAGGGATCGTTGCGCCGGACGCGGTAGCCGAGGCCGAGCAGCACTTCCTCGACCAGCCGCGTCGCTCGCGGGGCGCAGGCCGTGCCATGGGCGTCGCCGAGCACGAAATCCGGCGGGTTGGCGAGCTGCGCCGGATGCGCCGGCATAGAATGGCAGTCGATCAGCAGGCAGAAGCCGAAGCGGGCCCGGGTCTCGGCCAGAAGCTGCGCCAGGGCGGCGTGATACGGCTCCCAGCACTGGCGGATGCGTTCCTCGGCCTCGGTGAAGGACAGGCGGCGGCGATAGACCGTCTCCCCGGTCGCGACGATGCGCGCGATGGTGCCCAGCCCTGCGCCGACGCGGGGGCTTGAGGTGTTCACCCAGGGCGGCAGCGGCCCATCGAACATGCCGGGGTCGAGTTCCCAGGGTTCGCGGTTCACGTCGCACCAGACGCGTGGAAAGGTCGCGGCGATCAACGGCGCGCCATGGGTCGGGGCGGCGGCGAACAGTTCGTCGACGAAGGAATCCTCGCTGCGGCGAAGCGCGAGCGGCGCCAGCCGCGCCTCGGCGACCAGCCGCGCCGGATAGTCGCGGCCCGAATGCGGCGAGGCGAAGACGATCGGCAGGGTCTGCCGCGCCGGGCGTTGGATGTGGAAGGGCGCGGTCTGGGCCGGCGCGTCCAGGTTGGGGGCGGGAAGGTCCATGCAGCTCCAACGGAACCATAGCACCCGATCCGTGTCACGCCACAGACATCTCCCGGGACCACGCCGGCGGCCCGATGCCACGCATCGGGCCGGGAGCGCACAGCGCGACCGCGCCCAACCCGCCAGCCGTCGCCCGTGCGCCAGTGCACGGCGCGAAGGCAAGGCGGCCGGATGGCCGCCGCCCGCCGTCTGAGGGCAAAGCAAAGACTCCGGCCGCCACTGGCGGCCGGGATTAGCGAAATAGTCAGCCGCGCCGTCGCATGCTGGTCCCGATGTCCGGCAAAACCAGCGGTGCCAAAAACAGCGGCACCATCGTCATCAAGCGAGAGGAAGTCATCGAAGGCGGCCACCACGGCGGCGCGTGGAAGGTCGCCTATGCCGACTTCGTCACGGCCATGATGGCGTTCTTCCTGCTGATGTGGCTGCTGAACGCGACCACCGAGGAACAGCGCCGCGGCCTGGCCGACTATTTTGCGCCGACCAACCTGCTGGCACGCTCGGTTTCCGGCTCCGGCCAGCCCTTCGGCGGCCAAACGCCGAATGATGATGGCAACGTCACCTCGAATTTGGGCGCCATGACCATTCAGCCCGGCCGCCTGCCGGTGGTGATGGATATCGAGGAAGACGACACCGAAACCCCCGCCCGCCCCATGCCCCGCCGTGACGGCCCCGAGGGCCGCGAGGATGCCGAGGATGCACGCCTGACCGTCGCCACCCCGCCCGGCGCCCAGGCCGGGCCGGAGCCGCCCCGTGGCGGCCCGTCCGACACCCCGGCGCCCGAGGCCAGGCCCGAGGCGCTGGGCGAGGTCGAACTGCGCCAGGAACTCGCCCGGCGCGAACGCGAGGCCTTCGAGGCCGTCGCCCAGCAGATCCGCGACACCGTCGCGGCCGATCCGGCGCTCGCCGACCTCGCCCGCCAGATGCTGGTGGAACAGACCCGCGACGGGCTGCGCATCCAGCTCATCGACGCCGACCGCCAGCCGATGTTCGCCCTGGGCGGGACGGCGCCCAATGACCGCGCCCGGGCGCTGCTGGCCCGCGTCGCCCAGGCCGCCGCGCGTCTGCCCAACCCGATCGCCATCGCCGGTCACACCGACGCCACGCCCTTCCGCGGCGGGGGTGAGCGGAGCAACTGGGACCTCTCGACCGAGCGCGCCAACGTCACGCGCCGCCTGCTGATCGAGGCCGGGCTGCCCGAGACCCGCATCCGGTCCGTCTCCGGCCTCGCCGATCGCGAGTTGCTGATGCCCGACGCCCCCAACGCGTCGGCGAACCGCCGCGTCTCCATCACGGTCCTGCGCCAGAATCCGGACGCCGCCCCATGATCGCGCTCGCCGGCCTCGGCTTCCTGCTGGTCTGCGTCTTCGGCGGCTATGTCGCCGCGGGCGGGCATCTCGAGATCATCCTGCATTCCCTGCCCTTCGAATTCGCGATCATCGGCGGGGCGGCGATCGGCACGCTGATCATGTCCAACAGCATGGCCGAGCTGAAGCATGTCGGCGGCGGCTTCGGGAAGCTGCTGAAGGGCGCGAAATACACGCGGCAGGACTACATGGACCTGCTGTCGCTGCTCTACTACCTGGTGCGCCTGGCGCAGACCAAGGGGCCCATGGCGCTCGAACCCCATATCGAGAAGCCGGAGGAAAGTGCCGCCTTCAACAAGTTTCCGCGCATCGCCCATGACCATCACGTGGTCCATCTGATCTGCGACTATCTGCGCATGGTCGGCATGAATGCCGACGATCCGCATCAGATCGAGGACGTGATGGCGCGCGAGCTGAAGAAGGCAAAGGAGGAGGAGATGCACCCCTCCCACGCCATGCAGGCCATGGCGGATGCGCTGCCGGCGCTCGGCATCGTCGCGGCGGTGATGGGCGTCATCAAGACCATGGGGTCGATCGACCAGCCGCCGGCGGTGCTGGGGCGGCTGATCGGCGGCGCGCTGGTCGGCACCTTCCTCGGCGTGCTGCTGGCCTATGGGCTGATGGGACCCTTCGCCTCACGCCTCAAGGGCGTGGTGGAGGAGGAGAGCAAGTTCTTCGAGGTGATCCGCGCCGTCCTTGTCGCGCATCTGCACGGCAATGCCCCGCAGGTCGCCGTCGAGACCGGCCGCAAGATGGTCCCCACCGGCCACATGCCGAGCTTCCAGGAACTCGAACAGACGCTGCAGGAATTGCAGATCGCCTGACGGTCAGTGGATGGGGTGGCCAAGCTGTTCCAGCGCGAAGCGCAGCGGCGCATCAGAGATGCGCAGTAGCCCCGCATGGGCGTTCTGCAGCTCGAGGATCATGAAGATTGCGCCGCTCACCGCCAGCGCGCCGGCGCCGATCGCCAGCACGATGATCGTGTTGGCGCGAACGAACAGCCCCATGGCGAGGAACATCAGCGACAGCCAGGACACCAGCACGGCGAGGAAGGGCCATTGCAGGTCGTCCGTCACGTCGCGCACCAGCAGCGTTGTGCGCGCCTGCACCAGACGTGAGGCGATCGCCAGCGCCTGCTGCTGTGCCGCATGCTCCGCCGCATTGGCCGGCTGGAGGCCCGCCACCGCGTCGTAGAAGGCGTCCAGATGCTGCGGGTCGATCATCGCCGTCTCGTCGGACCGCGCTTCCAGCACATGGGCGTCGATCGCCGCGTGCAGCATGCGGCGCAGCGCCGCCCGGGCCGACGCCGCCGCCGGGCCGGTATGGGCCAGCGCCCCGTCGAGCACCATGATGTCGGCCGCGAGCGCCGAGGCGCCATCGGCCTGCTCACGGTAGTGGGTATTGGCCGAGGCGATCAGCAGGCCCAGCACCAGCGTCGCGATGGAGGCGATGAAGGCCTGGACCAGCCGGACCACATCCTTCGATTCGCCGCTGCGGTGATCCTCGAGCAGGGCGCGATGCAGCAGCAGGCCGACCAGGCCGAAGGCGAAGGTCACGACGAAGACCCCCGCGCCGATCAGCAGCGTCATCTCGACCAGTCCTCTCCCTGGCGCGACGCGCATCCCGCGCGCGCCCAGGGCCGATCATGGCCATGGGCGCGCGGCGCCGCCAAGGGTCAGCAGCTTTGTGTCAGGCCTTCACGCCATAGATGGCGCGCGCGGCTTCCGGGCTGACCAGCCCGTCCTCGATGTCACGCTGCACGAGGGCCGGGTCGCGTTCCTTCGGGTCGCCCATGCCACCGCCGCCAGGCAGCTTCAGCAGCAGGCGACGACCCTTGGGAACGACCTGGAAACCCTTGGTGCGCAGGATCGTGCCGTTGGAATCGTTCAGTCCGACCCAGCCTGTGGCGCCTTCCCCGCCGCCCTCACGTCCCTTCGGCGCGTTGGCGACGCGGTCGAAGATGGCATTCACGGCGAATTCGGCATCGCCCTTCGCGCCGATCTCCATCACCTGCCCGAAGCCGCCGCGGGTGCGGCCCGCGCCGGCCGAATCGGGGCGGAGCTGCTTCTGCCAGAAGATGACCGGGGCGACGTTCTCGGTCGCCTCCACCGGCATGGTGCGCACGCCGGACGGGAAGGCCGTGCCGTCCAACCCGTCCTTGGTCGGCCGCGCGCCGGTGCCGCCGGAGTTGAAGGTGATGATCTCGAAATCCTCGGTCTCCGCCGCCTGGCCGGAGACCTGCGAGCCACCCCGCAGCGGCGGGTTCCACAGCGCCGAGGAGCCTTCCGCATTCACCCGATGCGGCACCGCCTGGTGCAGGCAGCCCATCATCAGGTCGGGCAGCAACTGGCCGACGACATGGCGCACGCTGACCGGATACGGGCGCGGGGCGTTGAGGATGCAGCCCTCCGGGATCTCCATCTGGAAGGGCAGCAGCGACGCCCAGTTGTTCGGCACTTCCGGTGCGACCACGACCTTGATGCCGAAGCAGGCATAGGCGCGGCAATAGGCCGGCGGGACATTGATGCCGCGGCTCGACAGGCCCGAGGTGCCGGCGAAGTCGACCACGATGCGGTCGTCATGCGTCGTCATCTTCGCCTTGAGCGTGACCGGGGCCTCATAGCCGTCCGACACGATCGAGGCGTGAAAAGTGCCGCGCGGCAGCTTCGCGATCTCGGCGAGGGTCGCGCGGGTGCTGGCCTCGAAGATGTAGGCCCCGATCTCGTCGAGGCTGTCCATGTCGAACTCGTCCAGCATCTCGACCAGACGCTTCGCGCCGGCGTCGTTGCAGGCGCAGAGGCTGTAGATGTCGCCCTCGAGCTCGACCGGCGTGCGGGACCCGGCGCGGATGAAGTCGAAGAAGGTCTCGTTCGCGACGTTGCGGTCGAAGCACTTCACGATGGGGATGTAGAGGCCTTCCTCGAAGACGCTCCGCCCCTCGGGCCCCATGCCGAGGCCACCGATATCGATGATGTGCGCGGTGTTGGCAAACAGCCCGACGATCTTGCCCTTGCGGAAGGCCGGCGTGACGACGGTCAGGTCGTGCAGGTGGCCGGTGCCGAGCCAGGGATCGTTGGTGATGTAGTGGTCACCCGGCTGCATGCCGGCCGCGGGGAACTTCGCGAGGAAGTGCCCGACCGCCTCCGCCATGGAATTCACATGGCCTGGTGTGCCGGTCACCGCCTGGGCCAGCATGCGGCCTTCGAGGTCGAAGATGCCTGCCGACAGGTCGCCCGCCTCGCGCACCGTGGTGCTGAAGGCGGTGCGGATCATGGTCTGCGCCTGTTCCTCGACCACCGCGATCAGGCGGTTCCACTGGATCTGGCGCTGGATGGTGGCGAGTGCGCCGGTTTCCTTGCTCATCACGCGGCCTCCTGCGTCAGGTCGAGATAGCCGAGCCCATCCATCCGGCAGTTCCAGGATGGCCCGATCAGGGTGCTGGTCTCCGCCTCCGCCACGATGGCGGGGCCGTGGATCGTCGCACCGGGGGACATGTGGTCGCGGTCATAGACCGGCCATTCGGTGACTTCACCGGTCGCCGTGTCGCGCACCATCTGGGTGCGGATGGGCTTGGGCGCGGGCGCATCGGCCACGGGCGCGGCCGGTTCGACATGCGCTTCCACGGTGCGGACGGTGACGGCGAAGGAGAGGATCTCCACATCCGAACCGGGCACCGGTCGGTCGTAGAAGCGGGTGTATTCGGCGTCGTAGTCGGCGCGGATCGCGGCGACGTCGGATGCGGTCAGCGCGCGCGGCGGCAGGTGGACCGCGATCTCGTGGCCCTGGCCGACATAGCGCATATAGGCGATGCGCGTTTCCTCGACCGGCGCGCCGAAGGCGCCTTCGGAGACGACCTTGGTCGCCTCGGCCGACATGGACGACAGCAGCCCGTTCACCGCGGCGAGGTCGAAGGACCCGAAGCGCTGATACAGCGACTTCACCACCTCATACGCGACGGGCGCGCGCAGGAAGCCGATGGCGGACCCGACGCCGGCGCCGCTCGGCACCAGCATGCGCTTAACGCCGATCTTCTCGCACACCCGGTAGCCGTGCACCGGCCCGCCGCCGCCGAAGGCGATGACGAAGCGGCCATCATAGCCCTTGCCGGATTCGATGGCGTGAACGCGCGCGGCGTTCGCCATGTTCTCATCCACCATCTCGACCACGCCGAGCCCGGCCATCTCAGCCGACAGCGCCATCTTGCCGCCGACATGCTCCGCAAGCGCGGACAGCGACAGTTCCGGCTTCAACGGCAGCGACCCACCGGCGAACAGCGAGGGCTCATAGCGGCCGAGCGAGAGGTTCGCATCCGTTACCGCCGGATGCGTGCCGCCGCGGCCGTAGCAGGCCGGTCCCGGATCGGCGCCCGCCGATTCCGGCCCCACCTGGATGCGGCCCATGGAATCGACCTGGGCGACGGACCCGCCACCCGCACCGATCTCCACCATCTCGATGACGGGGATACGCAGCGGCAGGCCGGAGCCCTTCTTGAAACGGCCGACGCGCGCGACCTCGAAGGTGCGGGACGCCTGCGGGCGGAAATCGTCGATCAGGCAGACCTTCGCCGTGGTGCCGCCCATGTCGAAGGACAGCACCTTGTCGAAACCGCGCTGCTTCGCGACGAAGGCGGAGAAGATCGCGCCACCCGCCGGGCCGGATTCCACCAGGCGGATCGGGAAGCGCGAGGCCGTCTCGATCGTCGTCAGCCCGCCGCCCGACAGCATCAGGAACAGCGGGCAGGTCAGCCCCGCGGCACGCAGCCCGACTTCCAGCCGCCCGAGATAGGACGCCATCAGCGGCTGCACATAGGCATTGGCAACCGTGGTCGAGAAACGCTCCCATTCGCGCATCTCGGGCGAGACCTCGGAAGACAGCGAGACCTTCACCTCCGGCCACATCTCCCTCACGATCTCGGCCGCGCGCTGCTCGTGCGCCGGGTTCACGAAGGCATGGAGGAAGCCGATGGCGAGGCTCTCGATGCCTTCCTCCTTCAGGAAGGCAACCTGCTCGCGCACCGCCGCCTCATCCAGCGGGAGCAGCACCTTGCCGGTGTTGTCCAGCCGTTCCGGCACCGCGACGCGCCAGCGGCGACGCACCAGCGGCTGCGGCAGTTCGATGTTCAGGTCGTACTGGTCGTAGCGGGCCTCGTTGGCCAGCGCGAGGACATCGCGGAAGCCCTCGGTCGTCAGCAGGGCGGTCTTCGCACCCTTGCGCTCGATGATCGCATTGGTCGCGAGCGTCGTGCCATGGATGACCAGGGCGAGATCGCCCGCCGCCATGCCGGCCTTGGCGAGAACCTGGGTCACGCCTTCCAGCACGCCCTTCTCGGGCGCGGCGGGGGTGGTGAGGACCTTTGCCGTCCAGCGCTGCTCGCCCTTCTCGATGGCGAGGTCGGTGAAGGTGCCGCCGATATCGACGGCAAGGCGAGCTTTGGCCATGTCAGATGTCATGCTGTCCTGGAAACGGAAAAGGTCGTGATGCGCGGGACATGCATACCCCGCGCCAGCGGCGATCAGAAGACCGCCAGGCGGGAATTCAGCAGGTCGGTCACCAGCATGCAGCCCGGCGCGTGGGTGATGCAGAAGGGTGGCTTGCTGGCGGCGACCACGGCCTGGGGCGTCACGCCGCATGCCCAGAAGACGGGCAGTTCATCCTCGGCCACGGTCACGGCGGCACCGGCATCGACCTTGGACAGGTCGGTGATGCCGATCATCTCCGGCTTGCCGATATGCACCGGCGCGCCATGCACCGAAGGAAAGCGCGAGGTGATCTGGATGGCGCGGATCGCCTCGGCCGGGGTGAAGGGGCGCATGGACACGACCAGCGGGCCGTGGAACGGGCCGGCAGGCACGGTCGGGACGTTGGTGTTGTAGACCGGCACCGGCACCCCTTCCTCGAAATGGCGCAGGCACAGCCCGTCGGCGAGCAGCGCTTCCTCGAAGGAATGGGAACAGCCGAGCAGGAAGGCCACCAGGTCGTCGCGCCAGAGATGCGTGATGTCATGGACCTCCTCGACCATCATGCCGTCGCGCCAGACGCGGTAGGTGCCGATGTCGGTACGGATGTCGATGTCACGGCCTAGGCTCGGCAGCGACGGATCGCCGGGTTCCGAGGACGCCAGCAGAGGGCAGGGCTTCGGGTTCAGCGCGCAGAAGCGTTGGAAATCGGGGGCGAGGTCACGCGGCAGGATGGCAAGGTTCGCCTGGACATAGCCTGGCGCCATGCCCTGGGTCGGGCGGGTCCATTCGCCGCGGCGAATGCGCTGGCGAACGTCCCAGCCTGTCTCGTGCAACGCGGGATTGTGGTCCATGGGTGCCTCCTGGTCCGCGAGGGCATAGCAGCCCCCGCCGCGCCCCGTGTCGAACGCGAAATCTGGATCGATCCGATCGCAATTATCGATCATGCGTTCCGGAAATCTCCCGCGCCAATGCCGCAATGGTCGCTGCGACGTGGCTGTCGGGCTTGCGGATATAGCTGACATGGAAGGCGACGTCCGGCAGCGTGACATCGGTGACGTGGATCTGTCGCAGCGCACCCGATGCCAATTCACGATCGGCCACGATCAGTTGCATCACGCTGACGCAGACCCCCGCGCGGGCCAGTTCCGCCATCGTCGCGATGGACGTGCTGCCCCACAGCCGCACCCCTGGCGTGCCGGCCTGGTCGAACAGGGCGCGCAGCGCAGCCGAGACCTCCGTGTCATGCGAAAAGCTCAGGATCGGCCAGCGCGTGAGTTCCGCCAAACGCAACGGCCTGTCCGGCAGACCGAGCGCAGGGCTCGCCAGCCAGCCGAGGGGATAGGAACACAGCGGCTCGTTGATCGCCCGCGGATCGTCCACCGTCCCGGCCAGCATGGCGATGTCGATATGCCCGGCCACGAGGCTCTGGCGCAGCGCCGGGGTGATGTCCACCACCATATCCAGCACGATGCCCGGATGCGCCGCGCCGATGCGCTGCACCAGGCGCGGCAGTAGCGTATGCGCAAGCGTTTCCGAAATGCCGATGCGCAGCAGGCCGCGCATCGAAGCGGGGTCGGCGATGGCGCGCAGCATCTCCTCGCGCAGATCGACCATCTGTTCGGCATAGCGCAGCAGGGCGGTGCCCTCGGCGGTCAGCGTGATACGCGGACCACGCTGGAAGATGCGGATGCCGAGTTCCTGCTCAAGCTGCGCGACACGGGCGGAAATCGCCGATTGCGTCGTGTTCAGCCGCGCCGCAGCGGCGCGGAAGCCGCCAAGGCGGACGATCCAGAGGACGGTCTCTAAGGAGCGGAGGTCGCGCATGGGATTCCGAGAGGGGCGTCGCCCCTCTCAGGCTCACCCCGCCAAAGGCCCGAGGCCTTTGGAAACCGATACCGGGCGCGGGGTGCCGCTGTCAAAACGAAGCCCATCAGCCGCGCCGAGTGCCGGCGGTCCAGGGTGCACGGCACCCTGGCGGGGTGGCTTGGAGGGGCAGAGCCCTTCCAGCCTTACTGCGCCGCCTCCGCCGCCCAGCGCTGCACCACGGCACAGGCCTGCGCGAAGTCTTCCATCCGCATCGCCTCATGCGGATTGTGGCTGCCATTCTGGTTGCGCACGAACAGCATGCTCGACGGGATCTTCGCCTCGGCGAAGGCGGCGGCGTCGTGGCCGGCGCCCGAGGCCATGTCGAGATGCCCGACGCCCAGCGCCTCGGCCGCGCGCTTCAGCCCGGCACGGATCTCCGGGTCCATGATGGCCGCGCGGCTGCCCGTCTCGGGGCCGAGTTCGAAGCGCACACCGCGGCGGGCCTCGATCTCCTCCATGAAGCGGTGCATCGCCTCGAACATCAGGTCGCAGGCATGCGGGGACACGCTGCGCACGTCGAGCTGGAAGGTCGCCTCGCCGGCGATCTTGGTGAAGCCGGCCTCGGCCGTCGTCGCCATGGTGCAGAAGGTGCAGACCAGCACATGGCCCATGGTGTCGAGCCGACACCATTCCTCATCCATGCGGTGCACCAGCTCGGCCAGCGCGGCGGCCGCGTCGCGGCGATACTTGCGTGGCGTCGCACCCGAATGATTGTACTCGCCGGCCACGCGACCCTGGCGCAGGCGGCGGCTGCCGGGAATGCCGGTGACGATGCCGATCGGCAGTTGCTCGGAGTCCAGCACCGGCCCCTGCTCGATGTGCAATTCCAGGTAGCCGGCGACGTTGTGGGCGCCGAGCGCGTGCTCGCCGCGCGCGACGGCGTCCGGGTCAAAGCCTTCCTCGCGCATGTGGTCGGCCAGGCTGCGGCCGGTGTCGTTGCGCGGGATTTCGAGCCCATCTGCTTTGAACAGGCCGAGCGCCATGCGCGACCCCGGATAGGACACCGGGAACCAGGCGCCGGCTTCCTCGGCGCGGATCGCCATGACGGTGATGTCGCGGCCAGGCACGAAGCCGGCGCGCTTCATCCCCGCCACCGCGGCGAGGCCCGCGAGCACCCCGGCCGCGCCATCGTAGTTCCCGCCCTCCCGGACGGAATCGAGATGGCTGCCGATGACGATCCGCTTCGCCGTCCGGTCCGTCCCGGGCAGGGTCATGTAGAGATTGCCCGCGACGTCATTCGCGCATTCCAGGCCGAAGCGTTCCGCCGCCGCGCGCACCAGGGCATGGGCCATGCGCTCGCCGGGGCCATAGGCCTCTCGCGTCACGCCCTCGCCATCGGTGCTGCCGGCCCTGAGCCCGGCGAAGAGTTCGTCGGCAAGATCCACATCGGGGGTCAGGTTCGGCAGCATCGTTTGGTATCCCTGGGTTTGGAGCTTCCGATTCAGACCTCCGGGTGCTCGGCGCCGATGGCGCCTGCGCCCTTCGGTCATCGGATGCTCACAGCATCGACCGCACGCGGCCACCATCCACGCGGACCATCGAACCGGTGATGTAGGAGCCGGTCTCGCCAGCGAGGAAGGCGCCCATCGGGCCGTATTCGCTCGGCTCGCCCACGCGGCCCGCCGGGACTTCCTTGCCGGCGCGCGCAATCTCCTCATCGACCGTCGTGCCGGCCTTCTCGGCGCGGGAGGCAGCGGTCTGGGTGATGCGGTCGGTGCGGATCGACCCCGGCGCCAGCACGTTCATGGTCACGCCATCGGCCGCGACCTCGCCCGAGAGCGTCTTCAGCCAGGCCCAGATGGACGCGCGCAGCGTGTTCGACAGCGCGAGGAACGGGATCGGGTGCTGCATGCCCGAGGAACCGACCACGATCACGCGGCCCCATTTCTGCGCCCGCATCGCCGGCATCAGCTTCATGGTGATGCGGATCGGCGAGACCACGATGTTCTGGAACCACTTCACCATGTCCGCTTCCTTCATCTCGGAAGCGGTGCAGGGCGGCGGACCGCCATGGTTCAGCACCAGGATGTCCACGCCGCCCATCGCGGCGACGGCGGCATCGGCGAGCTTGTCCATCTCCTCGCCCGAGGAGACATCGGCCTGCACCACGGTCACCGCCGGCGCGCCGAGCGCCTTCAGATCGGAAGCGGCCTTCTCCATCGCGGCGACGTCGCGGCCGCTGATGGTCAGCACCGTGCCCTCGGCCGCCAGCGCATCGGCGATCGACCGGCCAAGCCCCTTGGCGCCGCCCATGACCAGGGCGCGTTTGCCCTTCAGACCAAGATCCATGCTCATCCCTCCCGAAACCGGCTGCAAAAATGGGAGCGGACCCTGCCCCCTCCCCCGCCCCCTGGCAAGACGGGCGGTGCCGGGCCATGGTGCGGCCCGTTGATTCGAATCAAAGCAGGAACCGTTCCATGGCCAAGCCCACCGTCCTGGTCACGCGCAGACTGCCCGAGGGCGTGCAGGACAAGCTGGCCGCGACCTTCGATGCCCGGCTGAACCCCGAGGACGCCGCCTGGTCAGGCGATGGAGCGGAGATCGTCCGCCGCGCGGCCGAAGCGGGTCCGGCCGGCATCCTCTGCGCCGCCGGCGATGCGCTGAATGCCCGGACCATCGCCGCCCTGCCGGACAGCGTCCGCATCATCGCCACCTTTTCCGTCGGCACCGACCATATCGACCTGCCGGCGGCGCAGGCGCGTGGCATCGCCGTGGCGAACACGCCGGACGTGCTCTCCTTCGCGACCGCCGAGATCGCCTTCACCCTGATGCTCATGGCCGCGCGCCGTGCCGGCGAAGGCGAGCGCCTGGTCCGCGCCGGCGCCTGGACGGGCTGGGCGCCGACGCAGCTCATGGGCACGACGCTGGAAGGCAAGACGCTCGGCATCCTCGGCTTCGGGCGCATCGGGCGGGAGCTCGCGCAGATGGCGCGCGGGATGCGCATGGCGATCCACTACCGCAACCGCAGCCGCGTCGCACCCGAACTGGAAGAGGGCGCGATCTATCACGACAATGACGACAGCTTCCTCGGCGCGATCGACGTGCTGTCGATGCACATCCCGGGCGGGGCGGAGACGCGGCGATGGCTCGATGCCACGCGTATCGCGAGGCTGAAGCGCGGCGCCATCGTGGTGAACACCGGCCGCGGCACCACCGTGGATGACGACGCGCTGATCGCCGCGCTGCGATCGGGCCACCTCGCTGCCGCCGGCCTCGATGTCTATGACGGCGAGCCGCGCGTGCATCCGGGCTACCTTGTGCTCGAGAACATCGCCCTGCTGCCCCATCTCGGTTCGGCGACCGTCGAGACACGCCAGGCCATGGGCGATCGCTGCATCGAGAACCTCGCCGCCCTGCTGATCGAGGGGCGCGAGCCGCCTTTCCGCGTCGCCTGACCTTCCCCACGCAAGGACACCGCCATGCATTTCGACTTCCGCAGCATTCCCCCCGAACAGGCCTACAAGCTCGTCGTCGCCTCGGTGGTGCCGCGCCCGGTCGCCTGGGTCGTCACCCAGGACCGCGAGGGCAACGTCAACGCCGCGCCCTATTCCTTCTTCAACGCCTTTTCGAGCAACCCGGTGATCGTCGGCATCGGCTGCGGGCCGCGCTCGCCCGGCTCGCCCAAGGACACGCTCGCCAATATCGAGGCGACGGGGCAGTTCGTGGTGAACCTCGTCTCCGCCGCGACCGCGGAGCAGATGAACGTCACCGCCATCGACTTCCCCGCCGGCGTGAACGAGATCGAACAGGCCGGCCTGACCACCGCGCCGAGTGCCGTGGTGAAGGTGCCGCGCATCGCGGAAAGCCCGGTCGCGCTGGAATGCGAGATCTTCCAGTTCGTCCCGGCCGGCCACCACACCATCGTCATGGGCCGGGTCGTGGCCGAATACGTCCGCGATGACTGCGTGATGGATGCGTCGAAATTCTACCTCGACACGCCGAAGCTCGAACTCGTCGGGCGCATGCATGGCCGTGGCTGGTATGCGCGGACCACCGACCGCATCGAAATCCCGCGCATCCCGCTCGCCGATTGGCAAGCGCGGCAGAAGTGACGCGCGGCGCGGCCTGACGCGCTCGCACTGGACACCACGGCGCGCAGCCGTCAGCCTGGACCGCAATGCTGCGGCCCAGGCAAGGGCCCGCGCCGGAGAGGATGTCCATGACCGATCTGCGCCCGTCGCGACGGAGCCTGCTGCTGCTCGCCGCCACAAGCCTACCCACCCCCGCGCTGGCCCAGGTCTATCCCGACCGCCCGCTGCGCTTCGTGATTCCCTGGCCGCCGGGCGGCACCAACGACATCGTCGGGCGCCTGGTCGCGGACGGCCTCGCGCACCGCCTCGGCCAGCCCGTGGTGATCGAGAACCGTGGCGGCGCCGGTGGCGCGCTGGGGGCGGAGGTGGTCGCGAAATCGGCCCCGGACGGTTACACGCTGCTGCTCGGCGGCTCGGGCAGCCTCACCATCAATCAGCTCGTCCGCAAGCGCCTGCCCTATGACCCGGCGACCGCCTTCGCGCCGGTCGGAATGATCGGCAGCGGCGCGAACGTCATCATCGTTCATCCCTCCGTGCCCGCGACCAACCTGCGCGAGTTGCAGGCCGTGGCGCGCGCTGCGAACCCGCCATTGAACTATGCCTCGCCCGGGGTCGGCAGCACCGGCCATGCGGCCGGCGCGCTGATCACCCAGGTGCTGGGCGTCGAGATGCAGCATGTGCCCTATCGCGGCACCGGCCCTGCGATGAACGACGTGGTGGCGGGCCGCATCCAGGTCTTCACCAACGCCCTTGCGCCGATGCAGCCGCAGATCGAGGCCGGGACGGTACGAGCCCTGGCCATTGCCGGCCCGCGTCGCAATGCCGCCCTGCCGAACGTGCCGACCACGGGCGAGGCGGGCTTCCCCGACATCCAGGCGGCGACCTGGTACGCGCTGTTCGCGACCGGCGGCACACCGCCCGACCGGGTCGATCGCCTCTTCGCAGCGCTCTCTGCCACGCTGGCGGATGGCGACATCCGCAAGAAGCTGGAGGATGGCGGCCTCGACGTCGAACCGAGCGAAAGCCCCGCCGCCTTCGCGCGCTTCGTCGCGGAGGATGCGGCGCGGTGGGAACCCGTGGTGCGTCGCGCGGGTGTCAGCGTCGAGTGACGGACCAGAGAGGGGCTTTGCCCCTCTCCAATGCCCCCTCCCCCTTGCGGCTGCGCCCCGTTGCGGCAGGATGGGCGTCAAGGGATAAGGAAACAACGTCCATGATCGCTCGCCGCCGCTTGGCGCTTGCGGCCCTTCCGCTGCTTGCGGCCCCCGCTCTCGCCCAGGGCGCGCCCTGGCCGAACCGCACCATCCGACTGATCGTGCCATGGCCGCCCGGCCAGGCGACCGACCTCGTGGGCCGCATCATGGCGCAGCGCTTGTCGGAGACGCTCGGCCAGCAGGTGGTGCCGGAGAACAAGCCCGGCGCGGGCGGGTCGATCGGCACGGATTTCGTCGCCAAGGCGGCACCCGATGGCTACACGCTGCTCGCCGCCTCGATCGGGCCGATCTCCTTCGGGCCGCTGTTGCAGCGTCTGCCCTACGATGTGGAGCGCGACCTCGCTCCCATCGCGACCTTCTCGGGGTCGCCTTATTTCCTCGTCGTGCGCGACGACAGCCCCGCGCGCGACGCGAAGGGACTGATCGACCTGCTGAAGCGTGAGCCGGGCAAGCGCAGCTATGCCTCCTCTGGCGTCGGCGGCGCGCAGCACCTGCTGACCGCGCTGCTCGTCGCGCGCACCGAGGTCGATGTGCTCCATGTCCCCTTCCAGGGCAGCGGCCCGGCCATGGCGGCCTTGCTCGGCGGCCAGGTGGATTTCGCCATCGAGACCCTCGCAGCCGCGGCCGGGCTGATCCGGGAGGGCAAGCTGCGCGCGCTCGGCAGCACGGTCGGCCGCCGCACGGCATTGATGCCCGAGGTGCCGCCGCTCGCTGAAGTGCTGGACCTGCCGGGCTACGACTATATCGGCTGGATCGGCATGATGGCGCCAGCGGCGACGCCGCGGCCGATCCTCGACCGGCTCTCGACAGAACTCGCCACCGCCTCGGCGCTGCCCGAGACGCGCCGGCGCCTCGCCACCATCGGCACCGAATCCCTCCCGCGGAATCCGGACGAGTTCAGCAGCCTGCTCGCACAGCAGCGGGAGGCCTTCGGCACCGTCATCCGGCAACTCGGCATCCGGCCCGATTGACCTGCGACAGCAAGGACAGACCCATGACCCGCACCGTCGGCCACCTCCTGGCCGAAAGCCTCGCCGCCCATGATGTCGATCTCATCTACGCCGTGCCTGGCGAATCCTATCTCGGCCTGACCGATGCGCTGACCGAGTTCCCGCAGATCCGCCTGGTGGTGTGCCGGCATGAAGGCGGCGCCGGCTTCATGGCTGTGGCCGATGGGCGCATGCGCGACGGGCGGGCCGGCGTTGCCCTCGTCTCGCGCGGGCCTGGCCTGACCAACGCGATGGTCGCACTGCACAGCGCCTATCACGACGCGACGCCGCTCGTGATCCTGGTCGGCCATGTGGAACGCAAGGATGTCGGCCGATTGGCGCTGCAGGAGCAGAACTACTCACGCCTGCTGGCCGACGTGACCAAGGGCGTGCTGGAGGTCATCCAACCGATCCAGGCGAGCGAGGTGATCGCGCGCGCCTTCCACCTCGCCCAATCCGGCACGCCCGGCCCGGTCGCCGTCATCCTGCCCGAGGATATCTTCGACGAACCCGCCGAAGGCCCGGTGGTGAAGCCGCGCACCCTGCCTCGGCCCGGACCGCGGGCCGAGGACCTCGATGCGCTGGCCGAGATGCTGGCCAATGCGGAACGCCCGCTGGTGCTGGTGGGCGGCGCGATGACGACGGGCGGGACACAAGCGCTCGCCGACCTGACGCGCCTTGCCGAGGCCTGGTCCCTGCCGGTCAGCCCGACCCATCGCCGGCCGCATCTGTTCGACGCGCATCACCCGAACTACGGCGGCTACATGGGCATCCGGGTGCCCAAGCCGCTGATCGAGGAAATGAAGAAGGCGGATCTGATGATCTGCCTCGGCGAGCGGCTGTCGGACAGCATCAGCCAGTCCTACACCTTCCCGGCCGCACCCGATCCGCAACTGCCGCTGGTGCAGGTCTGGCCGGATGCCAACGAGATCGGCCGGGTCTGGCGCGTGGACCTGCCGATCGCCGCCGACCCGCATGCGGTGATCCGCGGACTTCTGGCCCGCAATGCGCCGGAAGCGAGCGAGGCGCGCAGACGCTGGGTGAAGGGGCTGAACACCATCCACCGTTCCTTGCTGGCCCCTGAATGGGACCGCATGGAAGATGGGGTGAATTTCGGTGCCGTCTGCGCCGCCATGGCGCGTCACATCCCGGATGACGCCGCAGTCACGTCCGATGCGGGGAATTTTGCTTCTTTTCTGCACAGATATTTTCCATTCAGGCAAACCCACATGTTTCTTGCCTCAAATGTGGGCGCCATGGGGTCGGGCGTGCCGATGGCCGTCGCCGCCGCCCTGCGCCGCCCCGGCAAGCGGGCCGTGGCCTTCGTGGGCGATGGCGGCATCCTGATGACCGGCAACGAGATCGCGACCGCAATGCGGGAGAAGGTCGCGCCCGTGATCATCCTGTCTGACAATTCCACCTACGGCACGATCGGAATGCATCACGAAGGCCGCTATCCGGGCCGCCCCTACGACCAGGCGACGCGGCTGGTGAACCCGGATTTCGTGGCCTGGGCGCAATCCTTCGGCGCGGCAGGCTTCGACATCCAGGCCGAGGAGGACATCGAACCGGTCCTGACCGCAGCCTTCGCGGTGACCGACCGTCCGGTCGTCGTGCATGTGAAATCCTCCGCCGTTCAGGCCTCGGCGTGGAAGAAGCGGACCATGCCGTTGCCGGTCAGCGCCTGATCTCCCGAAGGCACGCCGCGCGGTATCCGGCGGCGTGCCCTTTTGGGGCTTCTTTGCGCTGCGGCCGCCACCTCCGCATGGAAATTTTATGGCCGGCAGCGCGAAGCTGCGCCACCGGCCGGCGCGCATCCGATGGGCGGATGCGCGCCGGCTGGCCTGCCCGGTTCGTCGCGCCGCGCGGTGGGCGAGGCCGCGTCAGCACGATTGCCATTTTGCGGCACGCGGCTTGCTCGGGCTTGTCATGGGAAGGGAAGGCCCGGTGCCCGGGCGCTCTCTCGACGTCGCTAGGCGACGCAGAAGAAAAGGACCAGACGCCCAGATGTTCAAGAAAATCGCTGCTCTCGCCCTTGGGTTCGGCCTGCTTGCCGCACCGGCGGTTGCCCAGGTCGATCTCGGTTCGGGTTTCTCCCTCACCGGGACGGTGACCGGGACGACCGACTACGTGTTCCGCAACATCAGCCAGACCAACAACCGGCCGGCGATCCAGGGCAGCCTGGAGCTGTCGCATGAGACCGGGTTCTACATCGGCACCTTCGCGAGCAACGTGGCCTTCCCGAACACCAATGCCCGGCAGGAAGTCGATGCGATCGGCGGCTTCCGCTATACCTTCGCCGAGGCCTTCACCGTCGACCTCAGCGCCGTCTACTACGGCTATCCGGGCTATTCGGAGCAGCCGGGCCAGAACCAGATCGCCTTCTTCGAGACGGTCCTGAAGCTGAAATACGCGCTGGACCCGGTGACCTTCGTCGGCACCGCCGCCTGGTCGCCCGACTACTTCGCATCCTCGGGCGACAGCTGGTGGCTCGAAGCCGGGATCGACGTGAAGCTGCCCATCCACGACATCGTCATCTCGGGCCGCGTCGGCTATCAGTGGATCGAGGACAACGCCCGCTTCGGCGCGCCGGACTACTTCGCCTACAGCGTCTTCGTGACTGTCCCGATCGCCTACGGCTTCTCGGCCGCGGTCGGCTTCTACGGGACCGACATCAGCCAGTCCCAGTGCGGCGGGCTGAAGGTCTGCGACAACCGCTTCATCGGTTCGATCAGCTTCACCTTCTGATCGGACGTCTCGCGGAAGTTGGGGGGCCCTGCCCCTCCAAACCACCCCGCCACCGGGGTCCCATTGACGTTGCTTTGCAACGCCAATGGGTGCCCCTGGTGCCTGGAGCACTTGGAACGCAATCTTCCGGTACCGGGCGCAGCGCCGGTGCTGCGCCCTCTAAACGCCCTTTGTGCGCAAAGGCGGGTTCCGGCACCATTCAGGCCATGGCGCACGGCGCCAGGTATCGGCTTCCAAAGGCCCTGTGGCCTTTGGTGGGGTGAGTCCGAGAGGGGCAAAGCCCCTCTCGGTCCCACGGTGCAGAACGAACCCTCCGCGCGGCGTCAGCCCAGGTCCAGCTTCCGCGGATCCAGCACCACCTGTGGCAGGTCATAGGCCATCAGGTCAGCGTGCAGCCGTGGCAGATCCGCCTCAAACAGTCCGCGCGTGACCCCGGCGGCGAGCCGCGGCGCGGCGATGGCCATGGCGTTGATCGACGCCCCCGACGGCCCGAAGGACATCGACGTCCCGATACCGAACAGGTGGATGTCGCGGATCCAGGGTGTCTCGCCCGGCCGCTTCTCCACGAAGGATGAGTCCGGGGCAAGGTAGGGAAAGGCGAGCAGCCGGTCATCCGCCTCCTCGGGCGGCGGCGTGTAGCGGTCGGCCCAGAGCGCGATGTTGTCCGCGCAGGCCTCCAGCATCGGCACGGCGAAGGGGTCCATCCGCACGCCGGTGCCGCAGATGGCGAAATCGGCAGTGACATCGCCACGCGCCGTCTCCAGCACGAGGCGGCCCTGTGCTTCCCGCGCGCCGGTCCAAGGCTGGCCGACATGCATGGTGAAGTTCGGGAAAGCATTGGCGCGGTCGTAAGTGTCCTGCGCGAAGCCCTCCCGCATGCCGAGGATTTTCGCCATGAAGCGCCAGCGCCAGGCGTCCGGCATGTCGGCCATGTGGCGCAGGAAGCCGGCGAAACTCAGCCAGCGATAGGGCTGCACCACCATGGGTTCGGCGCGGCGGCAGAAGAGGTGCACCTCTGCCGCGCCGGCCTCGAGCGCCATGGCGGCATTGTCGAAGGCGGAGGCGCCGGCGCCCAGAACGGCGACCACCTTGCCGCGCAGCCCAGCGAAGTCGATTTCCTCCCAGGCATGGGCGCGGAGCGGCTTCGGCAGGGCCTCGACGAAATCCGGCATCCAGCGGCGGCCGACGCCTTCCTGGCCTGTCGCCAGCACGACCTTGCGGGCGAGCATCGCGCCGTCGCTGGTGTCGACCGACAGGCAGGGCAGGCCGTCATCGGTCCGAGCCGGCGTGATGCGCCCGGCGGTGACGCCGTTGCGCACCGGGATGCCGGTCACGCGGCGAAACCAGACCAGGTAGTCGTTCCACAATTCCTTCGGGATCAGGCGCATGGCGGCGAAATGGGCGGGACCCCACTGCGCCTCGTGCCAGGCTTGGTAGGTTAGGGAGGGGATGCGCAGATCCGGCCCCGTCTGATCCTTCAGGGACCGCAGCGCGCGCATGCGGGCATAGGTGACCCAGGGGCCCTCGCGGCCGGCCGCAGCGCTGTCCACCACCAGGATGTTGTCCACCTTGTCGCGCCGCAGCGCGAAGGCGACGGCGAGGCCCCCCTGCCCGCCCCCCACGACCAGGCAGTCGAGCACCGGCCGGTCGCCAGCCGTCTTCGGTTCCAGCCAGGCGGGACGAGGATGGGCGATGAGGTCGAGGTCGCGGGCGACATCCGCCTCAAGTTCGAGCAGCGTGCGCGGTGCGGGCATGGCCTTCCAGATGCGGCGCGACCCCGCCGCACAAAATCAAGGCAACCGATCAGGAATTCGGCGGATCAATGAGGCTGACATGGGCAGCGACCACCCGCCAGCCCTCGGGCAGGCGCACCCAGGATTGCTGCTGGCGCCCGATCTTCGCACTGCCAGCCCGCTGGAAGGTGATCGAGGTGGTCGCGAAATCCTGCCCATAGGTCGTGACGGAGCTGCGCAGCACCGTCCGAGCCAGGCCGACCGGCGAGCGCGCGGCACGGAACGCCGCGATCTCCTCCGCGCCGAACAGGTTCTCCCCAGTGCCGAAGCGAACCGTGGTCGGGCTTTCCCAGAAGAGTTCGTCCAGAACGCGGACGTCGTTGGTGACGAGGGCGGTCTCGTAACGGGCGAAGGCGGCTTCGACCTCCGCCTTCACCTCCGGGATGTCGATGTCCATGGCCGTCAGGCTCCGAAGGGGGCGACGGGCGCGCGGGCCACGCCGTCGCGTTCAAGGGCGCGGGCGACACGCAGGGCGAGGTCCTCCCGCCAGGCCGGCGCGATGACCTGAACGGCGAGCGGCAGAGACCGCCCCGCCGGCCAGAGCGGCACAGCGACCACCGGCAGGCCGATGAAGGAAATCGGCTGGGTATAGACGCCGATATTCGGCCGCAACGGCAGCTCGACGCCGTCCAGCATCACGGTCTGCGTGCCGAGCTTCGGCGCCGACATCGGCGTCGCCGGGGCGATCAGCACGTCATGGCGCGCGACCAGAGACGCGGCGGCGTCCGCGAACCAGCGGCGAAAGCGTTGCGCCGTCTGCACCCAGGACGCCGGCAGCAGCGCGCCGGCGATCAGGCGGTCGCGCACGGCGGGGTCGAAATCAGCGGGGTGCGTGCGCAGGCGCGGGCCGTGGAATTCGGCGGCCTCGGCCATGGTAATGAGGAAGGCAGCGCCGCGGGCGCGTTCGGCTTCGGGCAGTTCCGCTTCCTCCGTCACGCGAAGCGCGGCGCAAGCAAGGTCCAGCGCGGCATCGCTTTCCGCCAGACGATTGCGCGCGAACCAGCCGCCGAGGCGGGCGATGCGGATGCCCTCCACACCGCTATCAAAGCCGGAGCCGATGGGTTCCGGCGCGCGCACCGTGCAGCCGGGATCGCGCGCATCGGCCCCCTGCATGACGTCATAGGACGCCGCGAGATCGCGCACCGATCGCGCCAGCGGCCCGACATGGTCGAGCGCCGTGACGAAAGGAAAGCTGCCCCCGCGCGACAGTCGCCCATAGGTCGGCTTCAGCCCGAAGGTTCCACAGAAGGAGGACGGCACGCGGATCGACCCGTTGGTGTCCGACCCCAGCGCAATCGTGGCGAGACCGCCCGCCACCGCCCCGCCCGAACCACCCGACGACCCGCCGGTCATGCGGGTCACGTCATGCGGATTGCGCGACGGCCCGTCATGCGCGTTCTCGCCGGTGAAGTCATAGGCGTATTCGCCCATGTTCAGCCCGCCGAGCAGCAGCGCGCCGGCGCCCTCCATCCGTGTCACGAGCGTCGCGTCGGCAGTGGCTGGCGGCAGGTCGCGATTGATGCGCGACCCGGCGCGCGTCGGCAGGCCGGCAATGTCGAACAGGTTCTTCACCGCGAAGGGCGCGGCGGCGAGCGGCGGCAGCGACTCACCCTTCGCCTTCGCCGCGTCCAGCGCCGCGGCACGCGCCCGGGCACGATCGGCCGTCACGTCGGTGAAGGCGTTCAGCACCGGATTGCGCGCGACGATGCGGGCGATCGCGGCCTCGGCGATTTCCGCGGCACTCGCTTCCCCCGCCCGGAAGGCCGCGGCAATCCCGACCGCATCGCGGTCCAGCAAGGCGTCGAGGCTCATCGGCCAGGCTCGAAGATCGGCGCCGGCTCCGTAGAATCCGGCAGCGGGAAGAGCTGCAGGGAAGTCGCGATCGGGCCCGCCACGCGCAGATTGGCAATCACGGCCGCGCGCCAGGCGGGGTCCATCGGAATGCCGGTGGCGGGAAGCAGCGCATCCAGCAGCGCCTCGGAATCGGGGGGTATCGGGTCAGGCATGGGGCAAGGCTCCGGTGTCGCGGCGTTGCATGCAATCCCCACGCCGCGTGATCACCGGGTCCGGGGTCAGCCGCCCGCCATCCGCGCCCAGAGCTGCCGCGACAGCGTGCCCAGCCGATCCTCGATCGCGATCATCGCATCCACCACCAGATCCTCGCGCCAGCGCTGGCCGAGGATCTGCACCCCGATCGGCTTCGGCCCTTCCGGGAACTCACCCAACCCCGCCGGCACATTCCCCGCCGGCAGGCCGAGATAATTGCCGAGCGTCGACCAATGCCCCTGCCCGATGCTCTCGCGCAGGCCCTCGGCCCCCTCCGCGTCGCGGCCTGGCGCGTAGAAGGGCACCGGCAGGAAGGGCGAGAGGAAGAGCGGATACTCCGCCATCAGCTCCGACCATTGCCGCGCATAGAAGGTGCGGCGGGCGAGCATCTGCAGCATCGGCTTCATCTCGACCGTCGGGGTGCGACGGTAGTTCTGCTCGAAGACGCTGACGATGGCGGGGGATCCGTATTTCTCGATGTCCTCGGCCATCAGGTGATAGCTCTCGGTCATCAGCGCCTGGCGGCCTTCGAAGGCGATCTCGCGCAGGGAGGGCGCCGCCATCTCCTCGACCACATAGCCCGCATCGGTCAGCGCGGCGCGGGCGGCGAGCAGTGCCTTCTCGACCAGCGGATGCAGCGGCAGGTCCGGCGCCTCCAGGCTGAAACCGACCTTGATCGGGCCGTCCAGCGCCGGGCCACGCCAGGGCAGCGGCACATGGAAGGGATCGCGCGGATCGGCGGCGATCATCGGCGGCATGGACAGGTGCAGGTCCCGCGCGGACCGCGCCAGCAGCCCCTGCGCCGACATCTGCTGGGCGAGGATGCCGCGCTCGGCCGTCTGCGACGGATTGTAGACCGGCACGCGCTGCACGCCCGGCTTCACGGTGACGATGCCATTGCCGGCGGCCGGAAAGCGCAGCGACCCGCCGATGTCATTGCCATGCCCCAGCGCGCCGATGCCCGCCGCCACCGCAGCCCCTGCCCCGCCCGAGGACCCGCCCGGGCTGACATGCTTCCCCCAGGGGTTCCAGGTCCGCCCGAACAGTGGATTGTCGGTGTCGCAGCGGCGGGAGAATTCCGGGACATTGGTCCGCCCGATCACCACCGCCCCGGCATCCAGCAGGTTCTTCACCAGCGGCGCATCGCCCGGCGCGATCAGGTCCTTGAAGGCGACGACGCCGTTCGAGCTTGCCTCCCCCTTCTGGTCGATATTGATCTTGATGGTGATGGGCACGCCATGCAGCGGGCCTTTCGGCCCCTTCCACGCATCCAGCGTCTTCGCCCGTTCCAGCGCCGAGGCCGAGAGGTCCGTCACCACGGCGTTCAGCCCCGGATTGACCGCCTGCATCCGGTCCACCGAGGACTGCACCGCATCCACCGCACTCACCTCGCCCTTTCGGATCAGGGCGCTAAGCTCGGTGGCGGACTTTTGCCAAAGCGGACCCGTGGACATGACGGCGCGACCCCTTCCGTGGAACAGGCGCGAATGATGCCCGGATGCACGCGG
Source organism: Roseomonas alba (assembly GCF_019430885.1). Classification (GTDB taxonomy): domain Bacteria; phylum Pseudomonadota; class Alphaproteobacteria; order Acetobacterales; family Acetobacteraceae; genus Neoroseomonas; species Neoroseomonas alba. Next base: position 314,046 of record NZ_JAHYBZ010000004.1, read on the forward strand.
AGAACAACTCGCCGCGCCGCTCGATCCGCTTGCCTTACGACCCTCGGTGCGCATACGCCATGATTTGGCCCATGGCGTCGTGTTCCCTGGGCTGCCCGGCGAAGCATAGCGCCGGACTGCCAGGAACGCCCGATGCCCGATCCCGACGCCCCCGCGCTGTCCGTCGTCGTCCCCGCCTACAATGAGCAGGAGGTCCTGCCGGAATTCCACCGACGCCTGGCCGCCGCGCTTGCGGGCATCGGCATGACCTGGGAGGTCGTCTATGTGAATGACGGGTCCCGCGACACGACGCTCGAGGTCATGCTCGGCATCCAGGCCGCGGATCCACGGGCAGCAATCGTCAACCTGTCCCGCAACTTCGGCAAGGAGATCGCGCTGACCGCGGGGCTGGATCACGCCCGCGGCGCCGAGGCGATCGTCGTCATCGACGCCGACCTGCAGGACCCGCCGGAACTGATCCCCACCCTCATCGCGACCTGGCGGGAGGGCTTCGACGTCGTCTACGCGCGGCGCAACACGCGGGAGGGCGAGACCTGGATGAAGAAGGCGACCGCGCACGCCTTCTACCGTGTCATGCAGCGCCTGGGCGGCAAGGTGCAGTTGCCGCCCGACACCGGCGATTTCCGCCTGATGTCCCGTCGCGCCATCGACGCGCTGCTGACGCTGCGCGAACAGCACCGCTTCATGAAGGGGCTCTTCGCCTGGATCGGCTTCCCGTCCAAGGCCGTGCGCTACGACCGCGCACCGCGCGCCGCCGGGGAGACGAAGTGGAACTACTGGAAGCTGTGGAACTTCTCGCTGGAGGGCATCACCTCCTTCACCGTCGCGCCGCTCAAGGCGGCCACCTATGTCGGGCTGATCACGGCGATCGGTGCGGTGCTCTACCTGGCGCAGCTAGTCATCCGCACGATCTTCTTCGGCAATCCCGTCGCGGGCTATCCCAGCCTGCTGGCCGTGGTGCTGTTCCTGGGCGGGGTGCAGATGATGATGCTGGGGATCATCGGGGAGTATCTCGGGCGCATCTTCAACGAGACGAAGCGGCGGCCGCTGTACTTCGCGGAGCGGGTGCTGCCGAGCCGGATGGGGTGACACGCTGGCCAGGCCGCACCTTCGCCGCAGGCTGCGCCGATGATGCCGGGGAGGCGCTCTGCACTCTCCCTGAGCCAACCATCGTCAAAAATGTTCCATATGTCGCAGTTGGAGGGGCGCCGCCGCTCCAAGCCTCCCCGCCAGGATGCTGGGCATCCTGGACCGCAATCGTCCCGGTGCCGGGCGCGACAGATGGAATGCCCGGCCAAGTCGGCATCCTGCGCAAAGGCGGGTTTCAACTCGCGGTCTGCTGGCGTGATAGCTAGGTCTGCAAACGCCCATCGGCCGACGCGGACTCCCACTCGCGTTGCGAAGCAACGTGAATGGGAGCCCTGGCCGACAGCAAGGCCAGGAGGAAGTAAAGGCCTCTCCGCTCCCGACCCTTACGACGCCGGCGCTGGGGCGACGTAGATCTGGCCCCCATTCGCACGGAACGCCTCTGCCTGTTCCGCCATCCCCTTTTCCGCCGCGTCCCGGATCTCCTGCGATATCTTCATCGAGCAGAATTTCGGCCCACACATCGAGCAGAAATGCGCAAGCTTCGCGCCCTCGGCCGGCAGCGTCTCGTCGTGGAAGCGTTCCGCCGTCTCGGGGTCGAGCGCCAGGTTGAACTGGTCCCGCCAGCGGAATTCGAAGCGTGCGCGCGACAGCGCATCGTCACGTTCGCGCGCGGCTGGGTGGCCCTTCGCGAGATCCGCCGCATGCGCCGCGATCTTGTAGGTGATGACGCCCGTCTTCACGTCGTCACGGTCGGGCAGGCCAAGGTGTTCCTTCGGTGTGACGTAGCAGAGCATGGCGCAGCCGAACCAGCCGATCATGGCAGCGCCGATGCCTGACGTGATGTGGTCGTAGCCCGGCGCGATGTCGGTGGTGAGCGGGCCGAGCGTGTAGAAGGGCGCCTCCCCGCAGACTTCCAGCTGCTTCGTCATGTTCACCTGGATCTTGTGCATCGGCACATGACCCGGGCCTTCAATCATGACCTGCACGTCCTGGTCCCAGGCGATCTTGGTCAGCTCGCCGAGGGTTTCCAGCTCCGCGAATTGTGCGGCGTCGTTGGCATCGGCGATGGAGCCGGGCCGAAGGCCATCGCCGAGGGAGAAGGACACGTCATAGGCGCGCATGATCTCGCAGATCTCGGCGAAGTGGGTGTGGAGGAAGTTCTCCCGATGATGCGCCAGACACCACTTCGCCATGATCGATCCGCCGCGTGACACGATGCCCGTCACGCGCTTCGCGGTCAGCGGGATGTAAGCCAGCCGCACGCCGGCATGGATGGTAAAGTAGTCGACGCCCTGCTCGGCCTGTTCGATCAGCGTGTCGCGGAAGATCTCCCAGGTCAGGTCCTCGGCGCGGCCGGCGACCTTCTCCAGCGCCTGGTAGATCGGCACGGTGCCGATCGGCACCGGGGAGTTGCGGATGATCCATTCCCGCGTGGTGTGGATGTTCCGACCGGTGGACAGGTCCATCACCGTGTCGGCACCCCAGCGGATCGCCCAGACCAGCTTGTCGACTTCCTCGCCCACCGAGGACCAGACGGCCGAATTGCCGATATTCGCGTTGATCTTCACCAGGAAGTTCCGGCCGATCGCCATCGGTTCGGATTCCGGGTGGTTGATGTTGGCAGGGATGATGGCGCGGCCGCGCGCGACCTCGTCGCGCACGAATTCCGGCGTGACATGGTCGGGGATGGCGGCGCCGAAGGATTCCCCGTCGCGCGCGGCGGCCTCGATCATCTTCGCGCGGCCGAGATTCTCGCGGATCGCGACGTATTCCATCTCGGCCGTGATGATGCCGCGCCGCGCATAGGCAAGCTGCGTCACCGCTCCACCGGCGCGCGCGCGCAGCAGCGACCGCGCGCCGCGATCGAAGACCGGCACGGTGATCGCCTCGCCCGGACGCAACCCGTTGTCCTCGGGACGGATGGCGCGGCCCGCATGGGTCGTGACATCGCCGCGCGCCTCGATCCAGGCGCGGCGCAGTTCCGGCAGGCCGCGCCGGATATCGGCCGCATGCGCCGGATCGGTATAGGGGCCGGAGGTGTCGTAGACGCGCACCGGCGGCTCGTTCGCAGTCGGATGTAAGTCGATTTCCCGCATCGCAACACGGAGCGCCGGATGCAGTTGGCCGGCGACATGCACCTTGCGCGAGGCCGGCAGCGGTCCTGTGGTGACCTCGGGGATCTGGGGGGGAAATGTATCTGGCATCTTGGATCTCCTATCGTTGATTCGATGGAGACCCGGGCTAACGAAGCGCGGGACGGAATCGGGGCACCCGGTTCCGCATGTTCCTTGTCCCTACGCCGGCATGACCCGGATCAGGTTCAAAGGGTCACCGCGCTACCAGCGGTATCTCAGCCCCTGCGTGGGGCCCCCCTTGGAACGCACTGACATTGCTCCGTCATGTGCCGCCGGGTCAATCCTCGGCTGCCCCCCCTTTTCCCGAACGCTCGGTCGGGCGAACATGCGTCGGATCGAACAAGGAGGAAGCGGCGCCATGACGCTCGAACCCGGCCGCCCCAGGCCGGAACCCACGCCCGAGACCAAGCATTTCTGGGACGGCACCCGGAACGGCAAGCTGCTGCTGCAGCGCTGCAAGGACACGGGCAAGGCGTATTTCCCGCCCCGTCCCTTCAGCCCCTACACGGGCTCGCGCAATGTCGAGGTCTTCGAGGCCTCGGGCAAGGCAACGTTGCATTCCTACGTCATCCATCACCGGCCCGTGCCAGGCTTCAAGCCGCCCTACGCCATCGCGGTGGTCGAACTGGAGGAAGGGCCGCGCATGATGACGAACATCGTCGACTGCGCGCAGACGCCCGAAGCGCTGGTGCTCGACATGCCGCTCGAGGTCGCCTTCACCAAGATGGATGAGGAGATCACCCTCGCCCTGTTCCGTCCGGCGAAGGGAGCGTAACGCCATGACGATCAAGCCAGGCGAGATCGCCATCGTCGGTGCCGCGGAATCCACGCGCATCGGTGCCGTGCCCGAGATGGCGCAGATTATGCTGCACGCCGATGCCGCGCTGAACGCGATGGCGGATGCGGGCCTCAAGCCGTCCGACATCGACGGCGTGGCCTGTGTCGGTCCGATGATGCCGCAGCAGATCGCGCACTACCTCGGCATCACGCCGAAATGGGTGGATGGCACGGGTGTCGGCGGCTGTTCCTTCATGCTGCATGTCCGCCACGCGGCGGCGGCCATCCATGCGGGCTATGCCAAGACCATCCTCATCACCCATGGGGAAAGCGGCAAGTCGCGCGTCAACGCGACGCCCCGCCCGCCGGAGCCGCAGAGCCTGAACGGCCAATTCGAGGCCCCCTTCGGCCCGATGGGCCCGCCCACGCTCTTCCCCATCCCCGTGCTGCGCTACATGAAGACCTATGGCGCGACGCATGAGCACTTCGCCAAGGTCGCGGTGGTGCAGCGCGAATGGGCGGCGAAGAACCCGCGCGCGGCCTTCCGCGATCCCATCACCATCGACGACGTGCTGAACAGCCGCATGATCGCCTATCCGTTCCGGCTGCTGCAGTGCTGCCTGGTCACGGATGGCGGCGGCGCGCTGATCCTCACCTCGGCCGATCGGGCGAAGGATTTCCCGCAGAAGCCCGTCTACATCCTGGGCAGTGGTGAATCCGTCGAGACGACGATGGTCAGCCAGATGGAGGACTTCACCTCCTCCCGCGCCTTCCGCGTCGCCGGGCCGGAAGCCTTCCGCATGGCCGGGCTGAAGCATGAGGACGTGGATCACCTGATGATCTACGATGCCTTCGCGCATCTGCCGCTCTACGGGCTGGAGGATCTCGGCTTCGTCAAGCGCGGCGAAGCGAAGGACTTCATCTGGGAAGGCAATACGCGCATCGGCGGCAAGCTGCCGATGAACACCAATGGCGGCGGCCTGTCCTACACTCACACCGGCATGTACGGCATGTTCGCCCTGCAGGAGAGCGTGCGCCAGGTGCGCGGCATCGCGCCGGCCCAGGTGCCGGACGTCACCATCAGCGTCTGCCACGGCGTGGGCGGGATGTTCTCCGCCTCCGGCACCGTCGTGCTGTCCAACGAGCGGCCATAAGGCCGCGCCCCCGGTCCCGCGGCATCACCGCGGGACCGGCAACAACCCTGCGCTCGGGAGATACGGACCATGACCATCACGACGAAGCGTCGTGCCCTTTTCGCTGCCGGCGGCGCGCTGCTCGCCGCTCCGGCCGTGGCCCAGTCGGGCTTTCCCAACCGGCCCATTCGCCTGATCGTGCCCTGGCCGCCGGGCGGGTCCACGGATGGGCAGCTCCGCTCGCTGGCCGATCTCGCCACGCGGCATCTCGGCCAACCGGTGATCATCGAGAACCGCAGCGGCGTGTCCGGTACCCTCGCCGCGCAGATGATGGCGGCCGAACAGCGCGGCGACGGATACCTGGTCGGGCAGATGCCCATCACGGCCTTCCGCATGCCGATGATGACGTCCCGCCCCGGCTGGGACCCGATGAAGGACTTCACCTACATCATCCACCTGACCGGATACCTCTTCGGCGTGGTGGTGAAGGCCGACAGCCCCTGGCAGACCTGGCAGGAGTTCATGGCCTACGCCAAGGCGAACCCGGGCAAGGTCGCCTATGGCTCTCCAGGCGTGGGATCCACGCTGCACATCACCATGGAACGCATCGCGGCCGAGAACGGTATCGACTGGCTGCACGTGCCCTTCCGCGGCGGCGCGGACAACATCCAGGCGGTGCTGTCCGGCCAGACCCAGGCGAATGCGGATTCGACGGGCTGGGCACCGCTGGTCGAAGCCGGGCAACTCCGCCTGCTCGTCACCTGGGGCGAGAACCGCGCCGCGCGCTTCCCCGATGTGCCGACACTGCGGGAGGTCGGGATCAACATCGTGTCGGCGTCGCCTTATGGCCTCGCCGGGCCGAAGGGCATGGACCCCGGCGTGGTGCGCGTGCTGCACGACGCGTTCAAAGCCGCGCTGATGGACCCCGCGCATGCCGAGGTGCTGGCACGCTACGACATGCCGCGCATCTACAAGAACAGCGCGGACTACACGAACTTCGTCGGGCAGGTGATGGAGGAAGAGGGGACGATGATCCGCAGGCTGAACCTGCGCATCAACTGACGGAAATGGAGGGGGCTTTGCCCCCTCAAGACCTCCCCCACCAAAGGCCGCAGGGCCTTTGGAGACCGTCACTTGGCACCTTGCGCCGCGGTCAGGATGGAACGCCGAAACACACCCTTGCCCACAGAAGGCGCTGGGAGGGGGTAGCGTGCACGCCGTGCCCCAACACCAGGTGCCGGCGATCCAGGCCACACGGTGGTCCGGAGGGGCAGCGCCCCTCCGGCTCCGTCCCAGCAGGACCATCGGGGATGATCCGGAAGGCCTTTCGGCCATTGGTGGGGAATCGGAGAGGGGCGACGCCCCTCTCGGTCACTCACCCGCCGGCAGATCCACCTTCCCCGTGTGAAGCTGCAACCGGGAGAATTCTGGCGCCTCCTGCCCCGCATCCTTGAAGGCCTGCTTCAGCGCCGCGATGTTCGGCGCCAGGATCGACTCCCGGTTCGCGCTGACCCAGTCCCGCGACTGCTGCGGCATGGCGAGCGAGCCCTGGAAGCGCGGCATGACCCACCGCGCGAAGAGCTCGAAGGACCGCCAGGTCGCCTCGCGATCCGCCCATTCATGGGCGCGGAACAGGATGCCGCCGGTGCCGCCATCGGTGAAGGACAATAGGCGCTCGATGCCGGCCGCGATGGTCTCGGGCGATCCCACCAGGGTCGAACCTTGCGCCAGCCCGTCGCGCAGCGGGTCTTCCGAGCGCATCGGCGGACGGCCCAGGGTTTCGGAGAAATAGGTCAGCGTCTCCATCGCCTCGCCATGGCGGACCTCGCGCAGGGCGCGCTCGTCATCCTCGGCGCAGTGCATGTTCACGACCAGCCGCCAGTTCTTGCGGTCCATGGTCTTGCCATGCTTGGCAGCTTCGGCCTCTGCCATCCGCCACTGTTCGGCGAGCATCTTCGGCCCGCCATGCAGCCCCGCACCCAGAGACAGAAGCCCAACCCCATGCTTGCCGGCGGCCAGCGCGCCGGAGGGCGTGGTGGAGGAGGCGACAGTGACCGGAAAGCGCGGCTCAGACCAGGGCGCCATATGGAGCCGCGCCTCGCGCAACGTGAACCAGTCGGTCTCCATCGTGACCGGTTCCTCGCAGGCGAGGAGCTTCATGATGGCGGTCAGGGACTCATCCATCCGCCGGCGCTGATGCCCGGGATCGATACCCATCATGTAGGCGTCGGAGACCAGCGCCCCCGGCCCGCAGCCCAGGATCACCCGCCCCTTCGTCATGTGGTCGAGCTGCACGAAGCGCTGCGCGACCAGCAGCGGATGATGGTACGGCAGGCTGGTGACGCCCGAGGCCAGCGTGATGTGCCGCGTCTTCTCGGCGAGCGACGCGATCATGATCTCGGGGCTCGCGATCAGTTCCCAGCCGGCGGAATGGTGCTCGCCGATCCAGGCCTCGTCATAGCCAAGGGAGTCGAGCCACTGGATCAGCGCCCCGTCGCGATCCATCGCGAGCGTCGGGTTGTCCCCGACCCGGTGGAAGGGGGCGAGGAAGATGCCGAAGCGGAGACGGCGCGGGGCCATGCGGAGGGTCCTTCTGATTGCGGCGCGCGGCGCCAGTCACATGGAGGGTGGATCGCCGGCGAGAAATTCCTCACCGCCATAATCGGCTTCGATCGGCAGGCGCAGCCAGCGGCCTTCAGGCGTGTCGCGCTGGATGGGCTGCACCGTCACCACAGGCTTGGCGCGCGCGGCGGCGAAGGCCTCTGCGACCGAGTTGCTGCGCGCCAGCTTGGTCAGGTTCATCCGCGTCGGGAAGACAAGTTTGCGCGTGCCGGCTTCGCCCTCGGCCAGCGCGTCGAGGGGGCGGATCCAGACGCTGTCCACCGCCTCGCCGCCATCATGCACGGCATCCTGGTCGGCCGGCGCGGCCGCGAGGAAGAAATGCGTGTCGAAGCGCTTCGGCACCGGGATGGGCGTGATCCAATGCGCGAAATGCGCGAGGGCATCCACCGCCGGCACCAGGCCGCGGGCGCGCAGCATGGCGGCAAACTCACCCTCGGCGGGGGGCACGTCGCCAGGTCCGGCGAGCAGCACGCCGCATTCCTCCCAGGTCTCGCGGATGGCGGCGACGCGGAAGGCCGCGGTCGCATCGCCGCCGGCCAGCACGGCATCGGCGGGTTCCACGCGGCCGCCGGGAAAGACCAGCGCGCCGGAGGCAAAATCGATCTGATGGTGGCGGACCACCATGAACACTTCGAGGCCCTGCGGCCCATCGCGCAGCAGCAGGACGGTCGAGGCAGGACGGGCGGGCACAGGGGCTGACATGGGTGCCATTGCAGCGCGGCTCGCCGCCCACGGCAAGGCGCGTTGACGTCATGAAGCCTGCACCGCAGGCTTTCCGCCAAACAATTGGGGGAGATGGCAATGGTCCAGCTTGCGCACTGGGCGCGACAGGATCCGGGAAAGATCGCGGCGCATTTCCCCGATCTTGGCGCCGAGGTGAGCTTCGGCGTACTCGACGCGCGGGCGAACCGGATCGCGCAATGGCTGATCGGGTTTGGACTGCAGCCGGGCGACGGGATCGCCATGCTGCTCGACAACCGGCCGGAATTCCTCGAACTCGCCTTCGCCTGCCGGCGGGCGGGGCTCTACTACACGCCGCTGTCGGTGCATCTGCGACCGCAGGAAGTCGCCTACATGATGACCGACGCGGCGGCAAAACTGATCATCGTCTCGCCGGGTCTGGCGGAACTCGCCGCGGCATTGCTGCGCGACGGCGCGACCGGGGAGGCGCCGCGCTTCGCGCTTGGCGAGGGTCTGCCCGGCTATGAGAGCTTCGAGGCGGCGGTCGCGGCCTATCCGGTGCCGGCTGCGCTGCCCGAACGGCCGGTCGGTCGGGAGTTCCTTTACTCCTCCGGCACGACCGGCCTCCCCAAGGGGATCAAGCGGCCGATGCTGCCCTGGGACAAGCGCGACGCCCCGGAATGGGACATGACCTGGAAGACGCTCTACGGCTTCGGCCCGGACATGGTCTATCTCTCGCCCGCGCCGCTCTATCACGCCGCGCCCCATGCCTATGTGCGCCGCACCATCACGGAAGGTGGAACCGCGGTCATCATGGCCAAGTTCGACGCGCTGCGCGCGCTGGACCTGATCGAGCGCCACCGCGTCACGCACAGCCAATGGGTGCCGACCATGTTCGTGCGCCTGCTCGCGCTGCCGGAGGCGGAGCGCGAGCGCTTCGACGTCTCCTCCCTCCGTGTCGCGATCCATGCCGCGGCACCCTGCCCCATCGCCGTGAAGCAGCAGATGATGCGGTGGTGGGGTCCCATCATCTGGGAATACTACGCGGGTTCGGAGAGCGTGGGGACGACGGTGGTCTCGCCCCAGGACTGGCTGGCACGGCCCGGCACGGTCGGGCGCCCGGTGAATGGCGTGCGGCTGCATATCTGCGACGACGACGGCAACGAACTGCCCGTCGGAGAAACGGGGCGCATCTGCTTCGAGGGCGCGCCGCGCTTCGCCTATCACAACGCGCCGGAGAAGACGGCCGCGGCCTACAATGCACGGGGGTGGGCGAGCCTCGGCGATCTCGGCCGCGTGGATGAGGAGGGCTGGCTGTATCTCTCGGACCGGCGGGCGGACCTGATCCTGTCCGGCGGCGTGAACCTCTACCCGGCCGAGATCGAGGCGGTGATCGTGCAGCACCCCGGCGTCGCTGAGGTCGCCGTCGTCGGCATCCCAAACGCCGATTTCGGGGAGCAGGTCCATGCCGTGGTCGTGCCACGCGACCCGCACGCGGACACCGCGGCCTTGCAGGCCGAACTCGAAACGCGGTGCCGCGAGAAACTTGCCGGGCCGAAGCGCCCACGCTCCTGGGAGTTCGTCGATGACCTCCCGCGCAGCGAGGCCGGCAAGCTGCTGCGCAGGATCCTGAAGGAGCGCTACCTCACCCCGTCCTGAGGCCCAGCCGTTCCACGCGCTGCCGCTCGGCCGCGTAGGTCTCGAGCAGGTTGCGCGCGTAGTCCTCGCTGCTCAGGTATTCGACCGGCTGGTCGAGCCGCCGCAGCGTCGCGAGATGCGCCGGATCATAGAGCGCGGCCTTGAACCCGTCATGCAGGGCGCGGGTGACCGCCGGGTCGAGCCCCGCCGGCCCGGCGAGCCCATAGGGCGAGGTCACGACCATATCCTGGTAGCCGAGTTCGATCAGCGTCGGCACGGTCGGCCAGCGCGGGGACCGTTCGCGCACCCAGACGTTCAGCAGGCGCAGCTTCCCCTCATCGACGAGCTGTCCGATGCCGGAGCCGGCGGCCTGTGCCTCGATATGCCCGCCCATCAGCGCCGGCGCGGCTTCGGCCTCGCCCCGGAAGGGAACATGGATGACGTCGAGATTCTCCCGCGCCGCGAGATCGACCATGGTCAGGTGCGGCGTGCCGTTCGCGCCGGTATTGCCGATGCGGACCTCTCCCGGGCGTCGCCGCGCATCTGCCACCAGATCCTGCCAGGTGCGATAAGGACTTTCGGCCGAAACCAGCACGCCGAACAGGTAGCCGGTCAGGTGGATGATCGGCGTGAAGTCCTTGGTCGCGTCATAGGGCATGCGCTGCATATGCGGCAGGCGCAGCACCGGCAGGGTGATCTGCGCGACCAGATAGCCATCGGGCCGTGCCCGCGCGACCGCCGCTGCGCCCAAGGTGCTTCCGGCGCCGGGCCGGTTCTCGACGAGCACGGTCTGGCCGAAATGCCGCGTCGCGGCCTCGGCGAAGGAGCGCATCTGCACATCCGTGGCACCGCCCGGCGTGAAGGGCACCAGGATGGTGATGGGCCTGTTCGGAAAGCGCTCCTGCGCCGCCGCGCCCTTCACGAAAGGCGCGGCCAACGCGGCACCCAGGGCACCGCGTCGCGTGAATACCGTCATTCTTGTCCTCCCTTCCCGCGCGTCACAGCGTCCGCGCGATGATTTCCTTCATGATCTCGGAACTGCCGCCATAGATGCGGCCCACCCGGGCATCCGCCCAGGCGCGGCCAATCTCGTATTCGGCCATGTAGCCATAGCCGCCATGCATCTGCAGGCAGTCATCCAGCAGCTTGTTCTGCATCTCGGTGCCGAGCAGCTTTGCCGTCGCCGCCATCTCGATCGACAGGCCGCCCTGCATGTGCAGCGCCAGGCAATGGTCGGCGAAGACGCGGAACATGGTGGCGTTGGCCTTCAGCTCCGCGAGCTTGAAGCGGTTGTGCTGGAAGTCGAAGACGGTCTGGTTGAAGACCTTGCGATCCTTGGCATAGGCGATGGTGGTGTCGAGCATCGCCTCCATCGACGCGGCCGCGCGGATGGCGATGATCAGCCGTTCCTGGGGCAGGTTGCGAATGAGGTAGGAGAAGCCGCTGTTCTCCTCGCCGAGCAGATTCTCCGCCGGCACGCGCACCTCGTCGAAGAAGAGTTCCGAGGTATCGGCGGCATGCAGGCCGATCTTCTCGAGGTTGCGGCCCTTGGTGAAGCCGGGCGTGCCTTCCTCGACGCAGATAAGGCTGATGCCCTTGCGGCCCGCAGCGGGGTCGGTCTTGCAGACCACGATCACCAGCCCACAATTCTGGCCGTTGGAGATGAAGGTCTTCGACCCGTTGATGATCCAGTCAGACCCGTCGCGCCGCGCCGTGGTGCGCACCGCCTTGAGGTCCGATCCCATGCCCGGTTCGGTCATGGCGATGGCGGTGATTATCTCGCCGCGCGCCATGCGCGGCAGCCAGTCGCGCTTTTTTTCGGGCCGGGCGAGGTCCTCGACATAGGGCACGACGATGTCGGAATGCAGCGGGAAGCCGATGCCGGAGGCGTTGGTGCGCCCGATCTCCTCGATGATCACGGCGGAATAGCCGAAATCGGCGCCGGCGCCGCCATACTCCTCGGCCAGCATGGGGCAGAGCAGCCCCTCCGCACCGGCCTTGCGCCAGACCTCGCGCGGCACGATGCCGGCGTGCTCCCAGTCGCGGTGGAAGGGCACGATCTCACGTTCGAAGAAGCGGTGCACCTGGGCGCGGAACAGCTCGTGCTCGGTCGTGAAGACGGGGCGCACGGTTGCGGCGGCCATGTCCATGGGCGGGTCCTCCGGTTTGCTTGGCCGCAATGCTACCGTGCGGCCGGTGCGGCTGTCAGTGCCGTCGCGATCTCCTCCGGCGACAGGCCCCAATCTGCCAGGGCAGCCGCCCCATCGGCGCCGCGCTCCGGCGCGGGGCGCGGTTCGGGCGGCGGCGTGCGGGAAAAGCGCGGGCTCGGCATGGGCTGGAAGCCGCCGGCGCGGGGGAAGAAGGTGCCGCGCGCGACATTGTGCTGATGCCGGGGCGCTTCCTCGAGGTCCAGCACCGGAGCGACGCAGGCGTCGCTGCCTTCGAAGACCGCGGCCCAGTCGTCGCGTGTGCGCGTGCGGAAGATGGCCGCGAAAGTCCTGCGCATGGCAGGCCAGCAGGCCGGATCATTGCGGTCTGCGAACTCGGCGGCCTCCAGGCCCAGGCCCTTCAGCAGCAGCGCGAAGAACTGCGGTTCCAGGGCGCCGACGGCGACGTACTTGCCATCCGCGCAGTCATAGGTGTCGTAGAAGGGGCAGCCGCCGTCCAAGCGGTTGGTGCCACGCGCATTGCGCCAGGCGCCGGCCGCATAGCGCCCGAAGAAGGCGCCCATCAGCGTCGCGGAGCCATCCGTCATCGCCGCATCCACGACTTGGCCACGACCGCTGCGTGATGCCTCGAAGATCGCGGCCATGATGCCGTAGGCGAGCAGCATCCCCCCGCCACCGAAATCGCCGACGAGGTTGATCGGCGGCACGGGCCGTTCACCGGCACGCCCGATCGACCCCAGCGCGCCGGTCAGGGCGATGTAGGTGATGTCGTGCCCCGCGGCTCGCGCCAAGGGCCCGTCCTGCCCCCACCCCGTCATGCGGCCATAGACCAGGCGCGGATTGCGCGCCTGGCACGCCTCCGGCCCCAGGCCGAGGCGCTCCGTCACGCCGGGGCGGAAGCCCTCGACCAGCACATCCGCGGCTTCGACCAGCTTCAGCACCGCCGCGACGCCGGCCGGCGATTTCAGGTCGAGCGCGACGCTGCGCCGCCCGCGCCCGAGCACGTCATGGGGATCGCCTTCCGTTGGCCCTTCGGGTCGGTCGATACGCAGCACCTCCGCCCCGAGATCGGCCAGCATCATGCAGCAGAAGGGACCGGGCCCGATGCCGGCGAGTTCAATCACGCGAAGACCGGAGAGCGGGCCGGGCATGGGTCAGCGCCCCTCGAATTTCGGCGGGCGCTTCTCGCGGAAGGCCGCCACGCCCTCGACGAAATCCGCGGAGTTGCGGATCGCGGCCATGCGCTGGCCATGGATCGCCATCTGCTCGGACGGGCCGCGGGGGATGATGTCCTCGGTGACCATGCGCTTGATCTCACCCACCACCATCGGCGCCATGCCGAGCAGTTCGGTCGCCCATTCCTTCGCCTTGGCCAGCGCCTCGCCTTCCGGCACCACCTCATTCACCAGGCCGACACGTTCCGCGCGCTGCGCATCGATGATGCGGCAGAGCAGTGCGATCTCCATCGCGATCTTGTGCGGAATGCGGCTGACCAGGCCGGCGATCATGCCGCCGGTCAGGCCGAGCTTCGCCTCGGGATAGTAGAACTTCGCGGTCGATCCGCAGACCATCAGGTCGCACATCATGGCGAGCACGATGCCGCCACCGACGCACCATCCCTCGACCGCGCAGATCACCGGCTTGAGCGGCTTGAATCCCACGGTCGGAATGGCGCGCCACAGTTCCGGCGGGTCCGCGACATCGGCGCCGAAGGTGAAGGCGCGCGTGCCCGTCGCGGTGATGATGGCGCAGCGCAAATCGTCGCGCCGCTCGAACTCCTTCATGACGACCTGAAGCTGCTCGGCCATGGGCTTGCTGATCGCATTGCCCTTGGCCGGGTTGTTCAATGCCACGATGCGGATCGGACCTTCGTCCGTGACAGTCACCAATTCCACGTCAGTTCACTCCTGCTCCGGTACGTCGAATGATTTCCGCGAAGATCGCGCGGTCGCGCGTGATGCGGTTGGCGAAGGCTTCGCCGGTCTCGAAGGCGGGTCGCAGGCCGCCGATCGCCATGCCACGGGCCACCTGTTCGGATTTCAGTGCCTCATCGAGCGTCGCGGCGATGCGTTCGCAGACCGGTCGCGGCGTGCCGGCGGGGGCGGCAATGCCGAACCAGGACATGGCGCCACGGTCGGCAAGGCCGACCTCCATGAGTGTCGGCACGTCGGGGAATTCCGGGTGGCGCTGGTCGCCGAAGCTCGCCAGCGCACGCAGCCGGCCGTCGCGCACCATGGGAAGCGCCGCCGGGTCGCAGATCATCTGGATATGTCCCGCCACCAGGTCGTTCACCGACAGGCCGGACCCGCGATAGGGGACGTGTTCGAACTGGGCGCCCGCCTTCTCGCCGAAGATCTCGCACTGCATCTGAGTGATGGTGCCGTTGCCGGCGGACCCGAAGCGGATCTGTCCGGGATGCGCCTTGGCGTAGGCCACCAGCTCCTGGATCGTACGCACCGGCAGCGAAGGGTTCACCACCACGAAGGCATCCGAGGCCGCGATGCGTGCAATGGGGACGAAATCCCTGTCCACGTCATAGGGCGGCCGCATCATGGTCGGACTGATCGTGAAGATCGCGGTGGGAAAGAGCAGCAGCGTGTGCCCGTCGGGCCGCGCGCGGGAAACCATCTCCGCCCCGATCGTGCCGCCGGCGCCGCCCCGATTCTCGATGACAATGGTCTCGCCGATGATGCGCGACCATTCCTGCATCAGCGGACGGGCAACATTGTCGGTGCTGCCGCCCGGCGGATAGGGCACGACCAGCACCACCGGGCGGCCATCCGGCCAGGCCGATTGCGCAAATGCCGGTCGTGCGAGCAGCCCGGCGCCAAGCAGCGGCAGGATGCGGCGATGCAGCGTCAGTGTCATGGCGTCTCCTCCTTCTTGAGCGTGGCGCGGGCATCCACGGCGATCGCCCCCTGCCCTGCCGCGCGCAGGATCAGCGGGTTGACGTCGAGTTCCACCAGGCGCGGGCCGAGATCGGCCGCGAGCCAGGATAGGCGTTCCAGCGCCGCGGCCGCCGCGTCGATGTCGGCGGGCGGGCGGCCGCGCAGGCCATGCAGCAGCGGGGCGACGCGCAGACCCTCGATCAACGCGCGCGCGGTCGCGGCGGAGACCGGCGCGGGCGCCATGCGCACATCCTGCAGGAACTCCACGAGGATGCCTCCCGCGCCCACGATCACCATCGGGCCGAACTGCGGATCATGCGTGGCACCGAGGAAGAGCTCGGCCTCACCGCGCGCCATTTCCTGCACGACGCAGCCCTCGGCCGCACCCGGCGCGGCGTGGTCGAGCGCCGCGATGATGTCGGCGAAGGCGGTACGCAGCGCGTCCTCGTCCCGCAGGTTCAGCCGCACCAGGCCGAGATCGGATTTGTGCACCACCGCGCGGCTGACGCCCTTCAGCACGACGGGGAAGCCGATGGTGCGCGCAGCGGCAACAGCCTGATCCGCCGTGGCGGCGGCGGCTTCACGCGTCACCGGCAGGCCGTAGGCGGCGAGCAGGCGCTTCGCTTCGCCTTCGGTCAGGACGCCGGACGGCAAGGCCGACGCCGGGCCGGTGCCTGCCGGGCGCAACGGCGCGTCGCCAGCGACACGGCCGGCGGCGGCGGCATCCAGCGCGCGCGCCACGGCCAGGGCATCCGCCATGCGGTCGTAGAAGGGAAAATCCGCGGCGCGCATCACCGCGCGCGACGCATCGCCCACCGCCCCCGCTGTCATCAGATACAGCAGCGGCTTGCCGCCCTCCCGCGCCAGCGGCGGGAACAGCGCCGTGCGCCCGGCCATGTCAGGCTGCGTCGTCATGGGCACGACCACGGCGCCGACATCGGGGTCCGCCATGAAGGCACGGATGCATTCGGCAAGTCCGTCGCCGCTGGTGCCTTCATGGAAGGACCCCGTATCGACGGGCAATGCCACATGGCTGTCCGGCATCCAGCGCCCGAGCACCGCCCGCGTCTCCGGCGCCATCCGCGCGATGCGCAGACCCACCCCCGGCATCATGTCCGCAAAGGTCACGGTACTGCCGCCCGACGACGCAATCGGTGCCAGGCCAAGCCCCGGCGCCGGCCAGCGTGGCAGCCGCACCGCCGCGTCGCAGGCCAGCACCATCGCCTGCGGGTCTTCCATCACCACCGCGCCGGCATCGCGGCAGATCGCCTCGAAGGCCGGGAAGGCGCCGGCGAGGCTCGCCGTGTGCGATCGCGCCGCCTGGGCGCCGGCCTCGCTGCGCCCGGCCTTGACGATGAAGACCGGCTTGCCGGCCGCGCGCGCCGCGTGCAGCGACGCCCGGAAGCGTGCCGGCTCCCGCAGCCCTTCGATGTAGAGGCCGATCGCCCGCGTCGCCTCGTCCGCGACCAGGTGTTCCAGGAAATCCTCCAGCCCCAGATCCGCCTGGTTGCCGACCGAGACGCAGCAACTGAACCGCGCCCCGTGATGCCGCCCGAAGGACAGCAACGTGCCCATCAGCGCCCCGGACTGGCTGACCAGGCCGATCGATCCCGGCGCGTAATTTTCCTCCTCCAGGGCGAGGCTGGAGGACAGCATCGCCCGCCCGACCGGGTTGAAGATGCCGAGGCAGTTCGGCCCGACCAGCCGCATCCCCGCGCGGCGTGCGATGGCCAGGACGCGGTCCTGCAGTGCCGCGCCCTCGGGCCCCGCTTCCGCGAGCTTGCCGGTGATGATGATGCAGGCGCCCACGCCGGCGGCGGCGCAATCGGCGATCTGCGCCTCCAGCGTGGCCGCCGGCACGGCGAGGATCGCGACATCCGGAGGCTCAGGCACCGCGCTGACGCGCGGATAGGCCGGCAGGCCGCGGATCGTCGCACGGTTCGGGTTGATCGGCAGCAGCCGGCCCGGAAAGCCGTGCTTCTGAAGATAGTGGATCACCCGCCCGCCGAACTTGCCGACATCGTCCGACGCGCCGACCACCGCGACGGATCGCGGCGCGACGATGCGCGCGACCGGCAGCGGCCGCGCCACTCTCGTAGTTCCCTCCAAAGCCCGTCTCCATCCGCGGGTTCGATGGAGGCAGGCTAGGGCAGGTTGCGCGGCGCGTCAGCCCACTGGATCGGCCCGGAAGCCTTTTCCCCAACGCGACAGCCGCGCATGGGATGGCGAGGGGAAATGCGCGAAGCAGAGCAATGTCTGTGCTTCGCAGGCGCATTCCAGCACGCGCCGGCGGGTCTGCGCCGCTATGGCCGGGTCCCAGTCGGCGCGCATGCTGATCTCCGGGTAACGCGCCTGGAGCGGGGAATGGATCAAGTCGCCGGTGAACAGCGCCTCCTGCCCCGCCGAAACGACGCGCAGCGCGACATGGTGCGGCGTATGGCCGGGCGTGGGTTCCAGGCGGATGGCGTCGGTGATGGCGTAATCATCGGCGACCATCTCGGCCCGTCCGGCCTCGACCACCGGCAGCACGGAATCGGCGAAGGGATAGGCGTGCGCCTTGGCGTGCTCGCCGGCCCAATAGGCATATTCCTCGGCCGAGAAGACGTAGCGTGCCTTGGGGAAGGTCGGCACCCAGCGGCCATTCTCCAGCCGCGTGTTCCAGCCGACATGGTCGACATGCATATGGGTGCACATCACGATGTCGATATCCTCGACCGTCAGGCCGAGGGTGGCGAGGCCGCGCATATAGGCCTCGCCGCGCATCCGGTTCCAGAAGGGGTGGTTCGGGCGTTCCTTGTCGTTGCCGACGCAGGTGTCGACAAGGATGGTGTGGTGCTTCGTGCGCACCACCCAGGACTGAATGCACAGCACCAGCTTGCCCGTCACCGGGTCGAGCGCCATCGGCTCGAGCCAGGCGCGGTTCTCCGCCAGTAGTTCCGGCGTCAGGTTGGGGAAGAAGGTGAGCGGATCGAAGAGCGGCGTCTCTTCCTCGACGATGCGCTGGATGGTGATGTCGCCAAAGGCGAAGCTCGTGGTCATGACTGTCCCCTTCCCTATCGTGCCTCATGGTCGCGCGGTGCGCGCAGCAGCACGATGCCGACGATCAGCGCCGGCACGCCGCTGGCCGTGAAGCCGAGCCCATAGCTGCCCGTCGCGATCAGCACGCCGGAATAGACCAGCGGCAGAAGCAGGCCTCCGAACTGTCCGAAGGACAGCACGCCGCCCGTCACCGCGCCATGCTGGCCGGGATCGGCCAGGCGGGAAGCCTCGGAGAGCAGCACGCCGTGCCAGGACATCGCTGTGGCACTGAGCACTGTCGCCACGATGCCGATCAGGAACAACGGCCATTGCGCATTGAGCAGCGCCATGGTCGCAGTGCCGCCTGCCATGCCCAGGGCGAGCCAGCACATCACCATCGGCGGCTCCACATGCCCACTGCCGAGCCAACCCCAGAACAGGCGCCCCGGCACCGCGATCACCATCGCCATCGAGAAGACGAAGCCCGCTGCCGCCAGCCCATGGCCAAGCTCCGTCAGCGCCACGACGAAGTAGGAGGTGAAGACGGTCTGCAGCCCGTTGAAGGCGAAGCAGGCGAAGGCGAGCCGCCGCAGATCCGGCGCGGCGAGCACGCTCGTCAGCGTCCGGTGGAAGTCCGACAGGCGGAAGGACTGGCTCGGCTTCCGGTCAGAATCGAACTGCGCGCGCAGCGGCTGCAGCATCACCGCGAAGATCAGGCAGGCCGCGCTGGCGATCAGCAGCGTGCCGCGCCAGCCGGTCAGGCCGGTGAGCCAGGGGCCCAGCACGCCCGCGGCCAGCAGTCCCACGGGCACCGCGGTCTGCTTGATGGCATAGATCAGCGGCGCACGTTTGGGCGGCGTATAGTGTCCGAGTAAATGCGAGCTGGCCGGCGTGGACATCGCCGCCGCCCCGCCGCCGATCACACCCGAGAGCAGGAAAAGCAGCACCGGCCCCACTGTCGCGAGAGCCATGCCGAGGCCGAGCAGCACCAGCGCCACCTGGCTCATCCGCAGCGCGCCATGGCGCAGGATGAAGGACCCGCAGCCGAGCTGGAACAGCAGAGCCGAGGCCGCCTGCGCACCGACATAGATGCCGAGCCAGGCGGGGTCGATGCGGAGATCCTCGAAAATCGCGGGCGCGATGATGGGGGGCAGCGAGCGGCCGACCGTCGCGAAACTCTGCTGGAGGAACATCGCCGAGAGAGCGAGCAGCAGCAGCTTCTTGGCGTGATCGAGGCGCATGTCGCTCCGTCGTGGTCCCCGTCGCGGGCCGAGGGCTCCGCCGAGGCAGCACGATAGGCACAGCGAAGCGAGGCTGCGAAGCCCCCTGCCCGATTGTGCGGCGCCATTGCCACCTCGGCGGGCAATGTGTGACTGTGCAGGGCAATTGGTCTTTCCTGGTGCCTTGCTCCGATGACGGGCTAGCCTTTTGATGCGGCACGTCAATCACGCCAGGAGACCGGCCATGGGCTTCCGCCGACTGCGCACCACGCTGCTCGCCGCCGCCATCGCTGCCGCCCCGATGATCGCCGCCCCGGCCCAGGCCCAGCAGCGCCCGATGGTGTGGGGCGACAGCCTGCCGGCCACGCTCGACCCCCACGCCATCTTCGACGTGCCGAGCCAGTTCATCCTGCTCAACGCCTATGACGGGCTCTATCGCTACCAGGCCAATCCGCCGCAGCTCGTGCCTTGGCTCGCTGCGAGCCACACGACCAGTGCCGACGGCCTGACCTGGGAGTTCACGTTGCGCCCGGGCATCAAGTTCCAGGACGGCAGCGACCTGACGGCCGACGACGTCGTCTATTCCTTCCGCCGCCTGCTCGCGATGCGGCGCGCGCCCGCCGCCGCCTTCACGCCGGTGCTGAAGCCCGAGAACGTCACCGCGGCCGGTCCGCTCACCGTGCGCTTCGTGCTCTCCTCGCCCTATGCACCCTTTCTGTCCGCGATGCCGCTCGTCGCCATCGTGAACCAGCGCGCCATCGCGCCGCATGTGCAGGGGGACGACTGGGGCACGGCGTGGCTGTCGGCAAATGGCGCCGGGTCAGGCGCCTATCGCATCGTGCCGGAGACCTATCAGGCGCGGGTCGCGCTCGACATGGAACGCTTTCCTGGCCACTTCATGGGCTGGTCGCACAATCAGCGCCCGATCGAGTCGGTGCGGTCACGGCCGGTGATGGAAACCTCGACCCGCGTGCTGGCTCTGCTGCGCGGCGAGATCGATGCGACGGACTCCTACCTGCCGACCGATCAGGTCGAACGCGTGGATCGCAATCCCCGCACCCGCGTCGCCCGCGATGAGAGCATGCGTGTCTTCATTATCCGCATGAACAACCGCAAGCCGCCCTTCGACAATCGCGATGCACGCCTGTGCTTCGCGCATGCCTTCAACTACCAGGGCTTCAACGAGATCGTGCTGCGCGGCCTTGTCGTCCGCAATGCTGGGCCCAACCCGAACAACCTGTGGGGCAATCCGCCGGACCTGCAGCCCTACAACTTCGACCTCGCCGTGGCGCGCCGGCATTGCGATGCTGCTCGGGCAGCGGGTGCACCGCTTGATCGCGAGATCGAGATCCATATCCAGAGCGAACTGGAGCAGACCGTCCAGGCCGCCCAGATGTTCCAGGCCGACCTACGCCGGCTCGGGGTGAACCTGCGCATCGTGCCGAACACCTGGCCCAATATCACCGCGGCCACCGCCCAGGCGCAGACCACGCCGGACATGTGGATCCACTGGGTGTCGACCTATTTCGTCGATCCGGAGAACTGGATCGGCCAGATGTATGACAGCCAGTTCCACGGCACCTGGAAGGCGAGCTCCTGGTACACCAATGCGCAGGTCGACGCCCTGCTGCGCCAGGCGCGCGGCAGCCTGGACCAGGCCGAGCGTGACCGGCTCTACCAGCAGGCGACGCGCCAGGTGGTGGCCGACAGCCCGGACATCTGGGTGTACAACACGCTGAACCTGCGTGGCCTGTCGCGGCGCGTGCAGGGCTACCAGTTCTCTCCCGTCGGGTCGGGCGGCGAGATGCGCCTGATGTCGCTGGAGAACTGATCGCGACGTCATGGCGCGCTATATCCTGCGGCGTATCCTGCTGACCCTGCCGGCCCTGTTCGGCTTGGTCATCCTGACCTTCGTGCTGTCGCGCGTGATCCCCGGCGATCCGGCGACAGCCCTGGCCGGCGATGCGGCGACGCCGGCCCAGATCGCTGATATCCGGGCCCGCTACGGGCTCGACCGGCCGATCATCGAACAGGCCGCGATCCATGTGCGGCAGGTGGTGACCGGCGATTTCGGGCGCAGCATCTTCTCCGGCCGGCCGGTCGCCGAGGAAATCGCGCAGCGCCTGCCCGCCACGTTGGAATTGACCTTCGTCGCGTTGTTCCTGGCGACGGCGCTGGGCATTCCGCTGGGGCTGCTGGCGGCGTTGGACCACAACGGGCCGGTCGATCATCTGGTGCGGGTTCTCTCCGTGGGCGGGCTTGCCATCGCCTCCTTCTGGCTCGCGATCATGCTGCAACTGTATTTTTCCATGGACCTCGACATTCTGCCGCTGCGCGGGCGCATCGACGTCGCACTCGGCATGCCGCCCCGGGTGACAGGGTCGGTGCTGATCGACAGCCTGCTCGCCGGACGGCTCGACATGTTCGCGAGCGCCTGCCGGCACATCGTCCTGCCGGCGGTGACGCTCGCCCTGCCCGGCCTCGCCACCATCGCGCGCTTCACGCGCTCTGGCGTGCTCGAGACGCTGCAGAAGGACTTCGTCCTCTATGCCCGCGCGGCGGGCTATGGGCGGGTGCGGCTCGCGGCGATCTACGTACTGCGCAATGCGGTGAATGTGACGGTAACGCAGATCGGCCTGCTGTTCGGCGCACTGATCTCGGGCGCCGTCGCGGTGGAGGCGGTTTTCGACTGGCCGGGCCTCGGTACCTATGCCGTGCAGGCGATCCTGGCCGCGGACTACAAGGCGCTGCTCGCCGTCACGCTGGTGGTCGGCGTCGTTTATGCGGTCGTGAACGTCGTGGTGGACGTTGTGCAGGCGCTGATCGATCCGCGCGTCGCGGAGGATCACCGGTGACCGCGCTGCGCCATATCTTCCGCGATCCGGTCGCGGCCTTCGGCCTGCTCATCGTCATCTTCGCACTGGTGGTCGCGGTCTTCGCGCCCTGGCTCGCGCCCTACCCGGACGATGCTTTCGAGAGCCACATCCTCCAGCGTCTGCGCCCGCCCTCGACGGAATTCCCCTTCGGCACGGACAATCTCGGGCGCGACATCTTTTCCCGCGTGATCCTCGGCACGCGCAACGCCTTCGCGGTGGCGATCACGGTGGTCGTCGCGGCGATGGCGATCGGCGTGCCGGTCGGCCTCGCCTCCGGGTGGCGGGACAATTGGGTGTCCGACACGCTGATGCGCGTGACGGATGTGTTCCTTGCCGTGCCGCAGCTCATCCTCGCGCTCGCGCTGGGGCAGCTCATGGCGCCGGGGATCGGTACGGCGATGGTCGCGCTCGCGCTGACCTACTGGCCCTTCTTCGCGCGCACTGTCTATGCCGAAACGCGACGGCTGCGCGGGTCGCTCTTCGTCGACGCGCTCGCCGGCATCGGGGCTAGCCCGACGCGCATCCTGTTCCTGCATGTGCTGCCGAACGCCGCGCCGGCCATCCTGGTGCGCGCGACGATCGGCATGGGCTTCACCATCCTGACCGCGGCGCTGCTCGGCTTCCTCGGTGTCGGCGCGGCACCGCCCTCGCCCGATTGGGGGCTCGCCGTGTCGGAGGCCCGGCAGCATCTGCCCGAAGCCTGGTGGTTCCCGACTTTCCCGGGCCTGGCCATCCTGCTGCTGGTGCTGGGCTTCAACCTGTTGGGCGACGGGCTGCGCGATGCGGCCGATCCGCGCCTGCGCCGGTCCCGCCGATGACCCGCCCCATCCTTCAGCTCGAGGGCCTGGCCGTGCAGCTCCGCACGGAGGCCGGCACGGCGCGCATCCTCGACGACGTCACCTTCAGCGTGCCGGCGGGCGGCAGCCTAGGCATCGTCGGCGAGAGCGGCTGTGGCAAGTCCACGCTGCTGCGCGCGATCCTTGGCATTCTGCCGCGTGGGGCAGAGACGCCCGTCGGCAGCATCCTCTTCGAAGGGCGCGACATCCTCACCGACCGCGCCGCCTCGGCACGCGGGCGCATCGGCTTCGTGCCGCAGGATCCCTATCTCTCACTCAACCCGGTGTTCCGCGCGGGGGACCAGATCCTCGAGATCATGCGCCGCCACGCGCCCGGATCGCGCCGCGACCATCGCGCCCGCATCGTCGAGCTCTTCCGCGCCGTGCAACTGCCCGACCCGGAAGGCGCGCTGTCGAAGTATCCGCACCAATTCTCCGGCGGCCAGCGCCAGCGCCTGCTGATCGCCGCGGCCCTGGCCTGCGACCCGTCGCTGCTGGTGGCGGACGAACCCACCACCGCGCTGGACGTCACCACGCAACGCGAGATCCTCGCACTGCTGCGGCGACTGGCGACGGAGCGCGGCCTCGCCCTGCTGTTCGTGACCCATGATTTCGGCGTGCTCGCGGCGGTCTGCGATCGCGTCACGGTGCTCTATGCCGGGCGCGTGGCGGAAGGCGGGCCGACCCGCGCGGTGCTCGACGCGCCGGAGCACCCCTACACGCGCATGCTGCTCGCCTGCCATCCGGATCGCGCGACGGATCTGGTGGGCATTCCCGGCGCCGTCCCGGCGGCCACTGCCCAACCCTCAGGCTGCCGCTTCCATCCGCGCTGCCCGATCGCGCGCCCGTCCTGCGCGGAAGCGCCACCGCCTGCCATCGCGATCGGCGACCGCGTCGTCGCCTGCCCCTATCACGCGGAGCCGATCCTTGCCTGAGATCCTCGGCGCGACAGACCTCGTCGTCGAACTTGGCGCGCGGAAGGGGCTGCTGCGCAGCCGTCCGGGCGTGCGCGCCGTGGATGGTGTCGATCTCGCGGTACAAGCGGGCGAGACCTTCGGCATCGTCGGCGAGAGCGGCTGCGGCAAGACGACTCTCGCCCGCACGCTGCTCGGACTGCAGCGCGAGAGCGGCGGCGTGATCCGGCTCGAGGCCGGCACCGTGTCGGGCCAGGAGCCGCGCGCGGCACGCGCCTCCCGCGCCGCGGTGCAGTATGTGCATCAGGATCCGGGCGCGGCGCTCGATCCCTGGTGGCGGGTCGGCGCGACGCTCGCCGAGGGCCTGCGTATCCACGGCGTCACCGATGCGGCGGAACAAACGGCACGCATCGCGGAGATGCTGACCGCCGTTGGCCTCGCGCCCGCCATGGCGGATCGCTACCCGCATGAACTATCCGGCGGGCAGCAGCGGCGCATTGGATTGGCGCGCATCCTGCTACTGCGGCCGAAGGTCGTGATCCTCGACGAGCCGACGGCAGGGCTCGACCTGTCCGTGCAGGCCGCCGTTCTGCGGCTGTTGCGCGATCTGCGGGACCGCTTCGGCCTGACCTATGTGTTCATCTCGCACGACCTGTCCGTGGTGCGGCGCGTCTGCGACCGCGTCGCGGTGATGTATCTCGGCCGCATCGTGGAACAGGGCAGCGCCGAGGAACTCTTCGCCACGCCGCGCCATCCCTATACCCGCGCGCTGCTGGCCGCCGCACCGCATCTCGACGGGCGTGAGACCGGCCCCGCCCTGAAGGGCGACCCGCCGAGCCTGCGCGCCATCCCGTCCGGCTGCCGCTTCCATCCGCGCTGCGCCATCGCCGTCCCCGATTGCGCCATGCGCGATCCGGTGCTGGAACCGGCCGGCCCGGACCACATCGTCGCCTGCCATCGCTGGCGAGCCGCCTGAAGGCACCGCCCATGTCATCCTGCGATCCCGTCACGCTCGAGATCATCCGAGGCGCCGCACGCGCTGCCCAGGCGGAAATGGAGGCGTTGCTCGAGCGCACCGCCATGTCCGCCTTCATCCGCGAGAAGAAGGATTTCTACACCGCGCTGTTCGATGCGGATGGCGCGATGGCGGTGGGCAGCGACCTGCCGATCTTCGGCGACATCGTCGGCCCCGTCGCCGAGCGCTTTCCGATCGAGACCATGCGCGAGGGCGACCTCTACTGGTACAATGACTGCTACGGCAGCCGCGGCGCGGTGTCGCATTCCAACGACCAGGTCTTCCTCGCGCCCGCTTTCCACGATGGCAAGCGCGTCGGCTTCGTCATGGGCTGGGCGCATTTCTCCGATATCGGCGGGCTGCGTCCCGGGTCGATCAGCCCGGATGCGACGGACCATTTCCAGGAGGGCATCATCATCCCACCCTCGCGCCTGATGCGCGACGGCGAGATGAATGAGGACCTGCTGCGCACCTTCTGGCGCAACAGCCGCTTCCCCACCCAGTCGCAGGGCGATACGCGCGCATTGATGGCCGCGGTGCGGCTCGGCGAGAAGCGCCTGTCCGAGATCGCCGGGCGCTTCGGGCCCGATGTGCTGGCCGATGCGTTCCGCCAGTTGCTCGACCGCACCGAGGCGATAGTGCGCGCGAAGCTGGCTGCCATCTTCCCGGTCGGCACCACGCGCTTCGCCGACACCATCGACACGGACGGGCATGGCAACGGCCCCTTCACCCTGCGTCTCGCCCTGACGCGCAGCGCGGATGACCGCTTCACCTTCGACGCGACCGAGACCGACGACCAGGCGCCGGGACCGGTCAATCTGCTGATGCATCCGGATGTGCCGGGCATGGCGCTCGGCCTCTACGTGCTGCAAGGAACAACGGGGCAGGTACTGAATGCCGGGGCACCACGCGCCATCGACGCGGTGCATCTGCGGGAGGGCTCGTTGCTCGCGCCGCGTGCGCCGGCGCCGCTCGGGCTGCGCGGCGTCACGATGATGCGGCTGCTGGCTGCGCTGCATGGACTGGTCGCAGTCGCGCAGGGCGGCCAGGCGCCGGCCGCGCATTCCGCCTATGTCGTCATCGCGCTGCGCGGGATGGCGGGCGGGAAGCGCTTCCTGCTGAGCGACGGCATCGGCGTCGGCTATGGCGCGCGCCCCTTCGCCGATGGCACAGACGCCGTCTATTTCGTCGCGCAGGAAAACTATCCGGCCGAGTTCATGGAACTCACCTATCCGGTGCGGCTGCGGGCCTATGGCATCAACTGCGATTCCGGCGGCGCGGGACGCTGGCGCGGCGGCTGCGGCGTGGTCCGGGAATTCGAGGTTCTGGCCGATACCGCGATGCTCGCCGTGCGCATCGACAGCGTGGTGAACCCGCCCTGGGGCGTGTCCGGCGGGATGAATGGCGGCTCCGGCGGGGCGACGATCGGTGGCCGGCCCATCGCGCCGCTCTCGGACGGCAACATGCTGAAGAAGGGCGACGTCTTCCGCATCGAGACCGGCGGCGGCGGCGGCTGGGGCCACCCCTTCGACCGCCCCGCTTCCGACGTCTTGGCCGATGTCGCCGGCGGTTTCGTCAGCATCGAGGCCGCCGCGCGCGACTATGGCGTCGTGATCCGCGACGGCGCGATCGACGCCGCCGAGACCGAGGCGAACCGCGCCACCCGACCGGCCTCCGGCCTGTTCCACCGCCGGGAGTATCGCGATGCCGTCGCGTGACCTGCTCGTCGCCGTCGATATCGGCGGCACCTTTACCGATGTCACGCTGCAGGATGCCGCGACGGGCCGCGCCTGGACGGCGAAGACGCCCTCGACGCCGCGCGATCCCTCGGAGGGCTTCATCGCCGGCGTGACGCAGGCGCTGGCGGAAGCCGGGCGCGACGCCGCCGAGGTCGCGCGCGTGCTGCACGGCACCACCGTCGCAACCAACATGATCCTGGAAGGCCGCACCGCGCCGACCGCGCTGATCACCACGCGCGGCTTCCGCCATGTGCTGGAGATCGGCCGCGCTGACTTGCCGCGACGCGACAATCTCTGGGCCTGGGTGAAGCCGAAGCGGCCCGTCCCGCCGGGCCTGGTCTTCGAGGCCGCCGGACGCATCGCCGCCGATGGATCGGAACTGGAAGCGCTGGACGAAACCGCGGTTCGCGATGCCGCGCGCGCAGCCAAGGCGGCCGGCGTCGCCGCCATCGCCGTCTGCTTCCTCCATGCCTTCGCCAACCCCGCGCATGAACGCCGCGCCCTGGCCATCCTGGCCGAGGAGGTGCCCGACCTGGCGCGCACCGCATCCGTCGATGTGCTGCCCGTGGTGCGCGAATACGAACGCAGCATGGCCGCCGTGCTGAATGCCGCAGTGATGCCGGCGATCTCCGGCTACATCGCGCGGCTAGAGGCACGGCTGGATGCGGCCGGCGTCGCCGCACCGCTGCTGCTGATGAAGTCGAATGGCGGCGTGGCCGGCGCCGCGGCGATCCGGCGCGCGCCCGCGCAGACCGCCCTGTCGGGCCCCGCGGCCGGTGTCGTCGGTGCACGCGCCGTCTGCGCGGCGGCGGGTGTGGCGGACCTCATCACCGTCGATATCGGCGGCACCAGCGCGGACATCTGCCTGATCGCGCAGGGCGAGATCGGCCTGACCCAGCATGGCCGCGTCGGCCCCTGGCCGCTGCCGCTGCCCATGGTGGACATGGTGACGATCGGCGCGGGCGGCGGGTCCATCGCCCGTGTCGGGACCGACGGCACGCTGACGGTCGGCCCGCAGAGCGCCGGCGCTGATCCCGGCCCGGCCTGCTATGGCCGCGGCGGCACGGAAGCGACGGTGACGGATGCGCATCTCGTGCTCGGCCACCTGCCGGACCGGCTGCTGGGCGGGCGCATGGTGCTCGACAGGGCGAAGGCGCGCATCGCGGTTCAGGCCGTCGCCGACGCGCTGCTCCTGCCGATCGAAGACGCCGCGCGCGGCATCCTCGCCATCGCCGACAACAACATGGTGGGCGCGATCCGCGTCGTCTCGGTAGAACGCGGGCATGATCCGCGCGACTTCACCCTGGTGCCCTTCGGCGGTGCGGGGCCGTTGCATGGCTGCGCGCTGGCGGAACTGCTCGGCATCACGCGTGTACTGGTGCCGCCGAGCCCGGGCGTGCTCTGCGCACAGGGCCTGCTGGCGGCAGACCTGAAGGCCGAGTTCAGCCGCACCGTCGCCGAAGCCCTGGACGGTGCTGACCGCACGCGGCTGGAGGCCACCTTCGCCGCGCTGGAAACCGAAGCCGCCGACTGGTTCGCACAGGAGGCCGTCGCGCAAGCGGATCGCAGCACGCGCCGCGTCGCACTCATGCGCTACGAGGAACAGGGACACGAACTCGCCATCCCCTGGCCCGCGGATGGCGATCTCGCGGTGCTCGGAGCGGATTTCGCGGCCGCGCATCGTGCGCTCTACGGCTTCGACCTGCCGGACGTCGCCGTGGAGATCGTCACCCTGCGCGTCGAGGCCGCCGGTGCTCTGCCGACCCCCGCGTCCTCGCCACCCCTGGGCGGCGCGGCGGAAGGCGCCATCACGGGCCATCAGACCATCCGCCTGCGCGACGGCGCCGTGGAGGCGCCGATCATCGATCGCGTGCGGCTTGGCCCCGAGGCGACCTTCGCCGGGCCCGCCATCGTCACGCAGCTCGACGCGACCACGCTGGTCGCGCCGGGCTGGCAGGCGCGGATGGATGCATCCGGCGCCCTGCTGCTGACGCGGTCAGCCTAGCGCGGCCAACGCGTCGGCGAGCGCCGCTTCGGCTTCGCGCAGCGCGAAAGCGAGGCGGTTGCCGGCGCGGCGCGCATCCACCGCGGCGAATTTCTCCGCATCGCTGCCGGCGTCCGTCGCCGCCAGGTCACGGATCGGCTGCAACACCGCCCAATCGGGCAGCGGCAGCGCATGCGGATGCAGGAAACGATCCCCCTCCGCATAGTCCATCGGCACCAGCGCGCGGGAGACGCGCATCAGCGCCGGATTGACCCGCTGCGCCGCCGCCGGTGTCGCACTGCCGGCGCGCGCGGTGACCTGCCGCGCGGCCTCTTCCACACGCGCCGCAGCCGCCGCGAGATGGCTCAGATCGAAACACCCGGACAGCGCGCCCTCCAGCGGCACGAGCGCCTCGCGCAGCGTCGCCGCCATCGCAGCGTGATCCAGCGGCAGCACCGTGTCCGACAGCAGCCGCCACACCGCCTGGCCCAGCACGCGCGTGTCGCGCACGAGATTCGCCTCGTCGATCTTGTCGATCAGGTCGTCGGGCGTATGCCACCACCAGCCGAGCGCATTGCGCGCCGCCGCATGGCTCTTCGCCTGCTCGCTGATCGACCCGAACATGGAGGGGATGCCGATGCCGACGAAGCTCTCGTCGCTCCTGCGATTCTTGCGCTTGCCGACATAGGGCTGGTTGGCGTGACGCGTCACCGCCTCCTCGGCGAGCTTCCGGAGTTCGGCCATCGCCGCCGCATGGGTCAGCACCGACGCCCCGACGCCGCCCAGACTGTCCACATTCACATGCGCGACGCAGCGCCGGTCGAGCTCATCCCAATGCGTGTCCGCATACCAGGCCGATCCCGAATAGCGCCCATGCGAATGCCCCGACCAGAAGCACACCCGCAGACCGCGCTTCCAGCCGGCGCGGCGCCCGGCGCAGAGCCGCGCGACCTCCATCATCCCGGCATTGGCCGAGCCATTGTCCATCACGCCGAAATACCAGGTGTCGTGATGGCCGGAGAGCATCACGAAGCTGTCCTCCCCACCCGCTGGCGCATCGAGTTCCGCGACCAGGATCGGCGTCTTGCGCCAACCCGTATCGACCTCGGCATTCAGCGTCACGACCGGTTCCTTCCCGGCCGCAAGCGCATCGCGGATCGCGATGCCATCGGCATGGCTCACCGAGCACACGACGGTGTTCGGCATTTCGCCGATCGTGCTCGCCCCCGGGCTGCCCCAGACCGGTGAGATGCACATCTCATGGATGTGCTCGTGATGGCTGATGTGCAGATGGCCGGCGGCGCCCGCCCGCATCGCGCGCTGCGCCGTGGCCGGCGTCGCCATGCCCTCGATCAGCAGGATGCGGCCGCGCAGGTCCTTGCCGGCGAAATCCGCGGGACTACCGCTGCCGACATGGACCGGCACGCCCGACAGCCCGCCCGCCGGCGACGGCTTCGAGAAGGATTGCGTGATCGCCTTCAGCGGCTTGCCATCCACCAGCACCGAGGCCTTGCCCGGCAGGCTGATGAAGGCATCGTGGAGGATGACCTCCGTGCGGAAGCCATAGTCCCGCATGCGGCCCTCGACGAAGCCGAGCGCCTCGCGCTCCTCCGTCGTGCCGGACAGCTTCACCCAGCGAGCGATCTCGCGCAGGTTGGCCATCATCTCCGGGCCGCTGACCTCGTCCGTGAGCGTTCCAGCCACATCATCCTCCTGCGCCGTGCGGCATGATGCTTGCACCCTCCGGCGCGGTCGTGAAGGTGGGTCCCGCCGGCGCGACGGAGGATTGCCATGACCGCCACCGAGACACTCGCCACCTGGGTCGCAACGGTGCCGCGCACGCGCACCGCGGCGGTCGCGCCACTCGCCACGGCCGGCATGCGCGACGCGATCGGCTGCATCCTGGCCGGCGCGCAGGAGGAGACGCCGCGACGCGTCGCCGCCGCTGTCACGCGCTGGGGCAGCGGCCCATCCCATGTCATCGGCAGCGGCCGCGCCCTGCCCTCACCCTGGGCAGCGCTGGTCAATGGCACGGCGGCGCATGTGCTCGACTACGACGATACCTTCGGCCCGTTGAGCGGCCATGCGACCGCGGTGCTGGTGCCGTCGATCCTGGCTTTGGGCGAGGAGATCGCGGCCGACGGACCCGCGCTGCTCGATGCGCTGGTGGTCGGGCTCGACGTCATGGCCGCAGTCGGGCGCGGCGTGAATCCGAAGCACTACGCGCTGGGCTGGCATGCGACCTCGACCATCGGGGCGATCGGCGCGGCCGGGGCCTGCGCACGGCTGATGAACCTCGATGCGCGCGGTGCGCAGGATGCGCTGAGCCTCGCCGTCAGCATGGCGGCCGGGACACGGATGCAGCTCGGTGCGCCGGCGAAGTCGCTGCATGCCGGGCTTGCAGCGAAAGCGGGCATCCTCGCCGCGACGCTTGCCGCCGAGGGCGTCGGCGGTGCGGCGGAGGCGCTCGAAGGCCAATGGCGCTTCGTCGAGATGTTCACCGGCCGCCCCGCCCCCGAAGGCGTCATGGCACCGCCTGCCGACGATGCGCCGCTCGCCATCGAATCCGATGGCCTCGCCTTCAAGGCCTATCCGACCTGCGCGGCGACGCATCTCTCGCTCGATGCGCTGCTCGCCCTCCGGCCGCATTTCGCGCCGGAGGAAGTCACGGCCATCGAGACCGACCTGCCGCTCGTCCTCCGGCGCAACCTGATGCATCCCGATCCACGCACCGGCATGGAAGCGCGCTTCAGCATGGAATACTGCCTGGCCGCCGCCGCGACGCAGGGTGCGCTCGGTCCGGCGGATTTCGAGGGCGCGGCGCTGGTGCGGCCGCCCGTGCGCGCCCTGATGCCGCGCATCGCGATGCAGGGCCTGCCCGAACCCGACGGCGCGCCGCCGCCCGCCACCACGGTACGGGTGCGCCTGGCCGATGGCCGCGTGCTGACCGAGACGCGCACCATCCGCCGCGGCTCGCCCGACAATCCGATGAGCGAAGCCGAACTGGTCGCGAAGTTCCGCGACTGCGCGTCGCGGCTGCTGCCGCCGGAGCGTGTGGCGGCGGCGGAAGCGGCGATCGCGGGGCTGGCGTCGGGTGGATCGGCGCGGGATCTTGTGGCGCTGCTGTCCGGCTGACGCATGAACGTCGCCCTGTCCGGGCACATGCCCTGTGCTGCCGAATGGAGAGGGCCACCGCCCCTTCAGTTCCGCCCGCGCCAGTCATTCCCGGCAGCCGCAAGGATCACGAGATTTCCTGCTCACGCAGGACCAATGCCATTCGGTCGACGAATGCCCTATCCCAGGGAGACGACCTGCGCCGTTTCCTCCGCGGCCTCGATGTCGCCAGTCGCAGGCCAGCGATACCGGCGGATCGCCTGAACGAAGCTCGCCACCGCCGGCGACCAGCGTCGCCCGGCGACGGTGACGAGGCATATGTCGCGCACCACTTCCGGTTCTTCCACGCGGCGCAGCACCAGGCCGGGATGCGTCGCGGAGAATTCCGGGATGAAGCAGACACCCATGCCGGCGGCGACCATGGTCTGGATCCAGTCCTCGCGCTCAGAGCGGTAGGAGCGGTTGATGAAGGCGCCGGCGGTCTCGCAGCGTTCGCGCAGCACGTCGCGGAATTCGCAATTCGCGCGCTGGAGGTATGTCTGCCCATCCATGTCCTTCATGGCGATGGCGTTGCGCCGCTCGAAGGGATGGCCGATGGGGCAGGCGAGGACGAAGCGTTCGCGATAGAGCAGCTCGGCGCGCAGGCGATCGTCGAAGGCCTCGGGCTGGGCCATGACGGCGATGTCGATCTCACCCTGCAGCAACGCGGCGGACAGGCGCGAGGGCACGGCTTCGCTCAGCGTCAGCTCGATGCCGCCATGGTCGGCCCGGAAGCGGTTCAGGAAGCCGACAAAGCGCATCGGCCCGATGGTGCACATGACGCCGAGGCGCAGATGCGCGCTTTCCAGGCGCAGGAAGCGCGCGGCGCTGTCCTTCGCCGCGGCGGTGCGCGCCATCACCTCCTCCAGATGCGGATGCATGAGCCGGCCGAGTTCAGTGAGGTGGGTGTTGCCGCGTTCGCGGGAGAAGAGCAGCCCGCCGAGCTCGGCCTCCATCTTCTGAATCGCGCGCGTGAGCGCCGGCTGGCTGACGTTGCACTGCTCCGCCGCCTTGGTGAAGTTCAGCGTCTGGCAGACGGCCAGGAAGTAGCGGATCTCGTGGATCTCCATCGCGGATCCCCTTCAGCACATCGCGCCCGGCGGCCGGGCGGCCGCGGGATGCATCGGTCCGGCGCGGGACCTTAGCCGCGCCGGCGATCCGGGTTCCATAACGATCGGCCATGGAATCCCTGCCGGACGGGCATTGGCCCGCACGGGCACGCGCGCCGATCCTGTCCAGGCGGGCGCATGCAGGTATCCGGCAGGCTCCGCCACGCGAACCACGGGGATGCGAGGAGGACAGCCGATGAGCGACATGATCATGACGCCGGCCGGTTTGACGGAAACGGGCGACCGCCCGCGCGAACTGGAAGGGCGGGTGGCGATCGTCACCGGATCAACGAGCGGGATCGGCCTCGGCGTGGCGGAGGCGCTTGCCGCGCGCGGTGCCGCCGTGGTGCTCAACGGCTTCGGCGATGCCGCGGCGGTCGAGGACACCACCCGCCGCATCAGCGACGCCCATGCCGTGCCCGTGCGCTACGACGGCGCCGACATGTCCGACCCGGCGCAGATCGAGGCGCTGGTCGAACGCACCCGCCGCGCCTTCGGCCCGACCGACATCCTGGTGAACAATGCCGGCATCCAGCATGTCGCGCCGATCGAGGAATTCCCGCCCGAGAAATGGGATGCGATCACCGCGATCAATCTCTCGGCGGCGTTTCACGCGACGCGCGCGGCGCTGGGCGCGATGAAGGAACGCGGCTGGGGACGCATCGTCAATGTCGCCTCGGCGCACGGGCTGATCGCCTCACCCTTCAAGAGCGCCTATGTCGCCGCGAAGCATGGCGTGATCGGCCTGACCAAGGTCACGGCGCTCGAGGCCGCGGAACATGGCGTCACCTGCAACGCGGTCTGCCCGGGCTATGTCTGGACGCCGCTGGTCGCCGGCCAGGTCGCCGCGCAGGCGCGCGCGCATGGGCTGAGCGAGAAGGAGGTGATCCGCACCGTCTTCCTCGCCGAACAGCCGACGCGCCGCTTCGCGACCATCGAGGAGATCGCGGCGACCGTCGCCTTCCTCTGCTCGGATGGCGCGGCCTCGATCACCGGCGTCGCGCTGCCGGTGGATGGTGGCTGGACGGCGCATTGAGGGCTGCCGGGGGCGTTCAGGCGCAGGCGGCGGACAGCCCCTGCGCCGCGCACCAGGCCTCGGCCTCGTCCGCGGCCTCCCGGTCGGCGGCGCGCAGCAGGTCGAGGAAGGCCGTCTCGGCTTCCGGCATCGGCGCGTTGCGCAGCCGGACGATGCCGGGCAGCACGGACATCCAGGGCTCGCGCCAGCGGATCGCGGCGACCTCGCCGCAGCGCAGCCAGGGGGCGGCCACCGACAAGGTGGTCCCTGCGATCGCGTCCGAATGGATGGCGGCGCGCAGCATGGCCGTGGGGCTTTCATGGACGAGCGCGGGAAAGGCCGGATGCATCCAGCCGGCCTGCCGCGCCACGGCGCGCGCGGCGGCCAGCGGCGCATGCACCTCGGTGGGGACGCGCCCGATGAAGACCATCGGATAGGCCATGATGTCCGGCAGGCCGATCCCATCCAGCGTCAGCAGCGGGTGACCCTGCCGCACCACGAAGACCCCCGGATGCGGCCGCAGGCGCTCGACCTCGAAGGCCGGATCCTCGCCGAGGCTGCGCAGGTCGAACAGCCCGAGCGTCGCCTCGCGCGCATGCAGCGCCGCCGGCACCTCCGCCCAGTTCGCTGCGTTGAGCCGCACCCGCACGCGCGGATAGAGCGCCAGCATCCGCGACGCCGCCACCATGGCCAGCGTCTCGGCCATGAAGGCGCCGGCCACGATGGTCAGGTCGCGGACCTGGTCGCCCCGCACCTCGGCGGCGCGGCTGTCGAGCTGCTTCAGTCGATCGAGGATCACCGTGGCCTCGGCGATGACGGTGCGGCCGAGATCGGTCGGCAGCATCCCGCGCGGCGTCCGTTCGAAGAGCGGCCCACGCAAACGTGATTCCAGCGAGGCCAGTTGGCGGGTGAGGGCCGGCTGGGCGACCCGGAGTACGCGTGCGGCGCGGACCATCGTGCCGTGCTCGGATATCGCGAGCACCAGCCTTAGATCACGCATTTCGAACATATGCTTCTCCGGGCAAGCGGTCATTGCGGATTGGGTATTGGTCTTCCACCCCGCGTGCGGAGCATAGTCCGCGCGCCGGCCACGGAAAGGACAACGCAGTGCAGGGAGAGATTGCCCATGCGCCAGGGCTGGCGACCGAAGGCGCCATGGTCCGCATCCCCGGCGGCACCTTCCTCATGGGTTCCGACGTCCATTACCCGGAGGAAGCGCCGCAGCATCGCGTTCATGTCGATGCCTTCCGGATGGACGCGACCACGGTCACCAATGCGCAGTTCGCCGCCTTCGTGGACGCGACCGGCTATGTGACCGTCGCCGAGCGGCCGCTCGATCCGGACCTCTATCCGGGTGCGAAGCCCGAGAACCTGCAGCCCGGCGGCCTCGTCTTCCACATGACGGAAGGGCCTGTCGACACGCGCGACATCTCCAACTGGTGGCGCTGGACCCAAGGCGCCTGCTGGCGCGCGCCCGAGGGCCCCGGGAGCACGATTGAGGGGCGCGAGAACCACCCCGTCGTGCAGGTGGCCTATGAGGATGCGGAAGCCTATGCGGCCTGGGCCGGCAAGGCGCTGCCGAGCGAGGCCCAGTGGGAGTTCGCCGCGCGCGGCGGACTGGAAGGGGCCGAGTTCGCCTGGGGCGACGACCTCGCGCCGGGCGGGGTGCATGTCGCCAATACCTGGCAGGGGCCCTTTCCCTGGCGGAACTTCCTCGCCGACGGGTTCGAGCGGACCTGCCCGGTCGGCTCCTTCCCCGCCAATCCCTATGGGCTGTTCGAGGTCTGCGGGAATGTCTGGGAATGGACGACGGATTGGTGGGCCGCGAAGCACGCGCCCGATCCGGACAAGCCCTGCTGCACGCCGGCCAACCCGCGCGGGCCGGATATCGCGGGCTCCTTCGATCCCGCCCAGCCGCGCATCCGCATTCCGCGGAAGGTGGTCAAGGGCGGCTCCTTTCTCTGCGCACCGTCCTACTGCCGGCGCTATCGCCCCGCCGCCCGCCACGCGCAGATGGTGGACACGGGCATGAGCCATATCGGCTTCCGCTGCGTCCGGCCTGAATCCCCAGCGACCTGACCCAGGATCTTCAGGAGTGGCCACCATGAACCGGAAGAATTCGCGTCGCGACCTGTTGCTCGGCGGCAGTGCGCTGATGGCGGCGGCTACGCTCGGCGCCCCCGGCGCCCGCGCCCAGCAGACGCCGGCCCCAGCTGGTGCGGCCCCGGCCGCCGCCACCGGCCGCCGTCAGCCGAACATCGTGTTCATCATGGCCGACGATGTGGGGTGGTTCAACATCCGCGCCTACAACCGTGGCATCATGAACACGGATACACCGAACCTCGACAGGCTCGCTGCCGAGGGGATGCTGTTCACGGACTACTACGCGGAGGCGTCCTGCACCGCCGGCCGCGCCAACTTCATCACCGGCGAGCTGCCGATCCGGACGGGCCTCACCACCGTTGGCCAGGCCGGCGCGACGGTCGGCATGCCGGCCGCGGCGCCGACCATCGCGACCGTCCTGAAATCGATGGGCTATGCGACGGCGCAGTACGGCAAGAACCACCTGGGCGACCGCAACGAGTTCCTGCCGACGCTGCACGGCTTCGACGAGTTCTTCGGCTACCTGTACCACCTCGACGCCATGGAGGATCCGTTCTGGCATTCCTTCCCGCAGGAACTGCGGGACCGCGTCGGGCCGCGCAACCTGGTCCGGTCCTTCGCGACGACTGTGGACGACCCGACCGAACAGCCGCGCTGGGGCAAGGTCGGCAAGCAGCGCATCGTCGACGAGGGCCCTCTGCCACCACGCCCGATGCCGGGCATCCGCTACAACATGCACACCTTCGACGAGGTCATCACGGAGAACGTGAAGGACTTCATCGATCGGTCGGTCGAGGCGAACAAGCCCTTCTTCGTCTGGATGAACCCGACGCGCATGCACGTCATCACCCACCTCTCGCCCCACTACCAAGGCCTGCGCAACGGCCAGAATGGCTGGTACGAGGAAGAGGCCGGCATGAAGCAGCTTGACGACAATGTCGGGGCGGTGATGGCGCATCTGAAGGCGAAGGGCCTCGACGACAACACCATCGTCGTCTTCACCACCGACAACGGCGCCGAGAACTTCACCTGGCCGGATGGCGGCAACACGCCCTTCGCCGGCGGCAAGGGCACGGGGCTCGAAGGCGGCTTCCGCGTGCCCTGCATCGCCCGTTGGCCGGACCACATCCCCGCGGGCAAGGTCGAGAACGGCATCATCTCCGGGCTCGACTGGTTCCCCACCTTCGTCGCCGCGGCCGGCAATCCGAACATCACGCTCGAACTGCGGCAGGGCAAGGATCTCGGCGGCACGACCTACAAGGTGCATCTCGACGGTTACGACCAGACGCCGATGCTGACCGGGCGCGGGCCGAGCAACCGCAATGAGGTCTTCTACTTCACCCAGACGCAGCTCGCCGCGGTGCGCATCGGCGACTACAAGTACCGCTTCCTCGACCAGCCGACTGGCTGGCTGGGCGGCACGGTGCAGCTCGACTGGCCAATGATCACCAACCTCCGCCTCGATCCCTTCGAGCGGATGGGCATGCCGAACGGCGCCAATGGCTCGCTGAACTTCTACCAGTTCTACGTGCATGAATTCTGGCGCTTCGTCTTCGTGCAGCAGGAAGTCGGGCGCTATGCGCAGACCTTCATCGACTACCCGCCGATGCAGGCCGGTGCTTCCTTCAACATGGAAGCCGTGAAGCAGCAGGTTGAGCAGGCGATCACCCGGGCTCGCCGCATGAACCAGTGACCCGCGGCACTGCCCGGCAGCCTTTTTGGCCGGGCAGTGCGCTATAAGGTGTCCGTCGGGGCATGGCATCACGGCCCGACTGGCGCAGCAGGACGGGGCGCGCATCGCGGCGCCCCGCTCCGGACTGAGAGGTGAGGAGCTGCCGGCATGAAGACGACATTCGACGGTTTGCGGCGCCGCCAGGCGCTGATGGCTGCGGCTGCGGCGCTGATGTCCCCGCGCCTCGCCCTCGCGCAGACCGACAATCCATTGCCGTCCTGGCGCGACGGGCCGCGGCGCCAGGCGCTGCTCGATTTCGTCGCCGCCGTGACTACCGAAGGCGGGCCGGATTTCGTGCCGCCGATCGAACGCGTGGCGACCTTCGACAATGACGGCACGTTGTGGGTCGAGCAGCCGGCCTATACCCAGTTGTTCTTCATCCTCGACCGCATCCGCAGCATGGCGCCGCAGCACCCGGAATGGACCGCGGATGCGATCTTCCGCGCGGCCATTGAAGGCGACATGGCCGCCCTCGCGGCCGGCGGCACGGCGGGGCTCGTGAAGCTGGCCGCCGCGGCGCAGGCGGGCGGATCGCCCGAGGACTTCGTCAAGCTGGCGGCCGACTGGCTGGAGACGGCGCGCGACGGGCGCTGGCACAAGCCCTTCACCGAGCTGGTCTATCAGCCGATGATCGAGGTGCTGTCCTTCCTGCGCGCCAAGGGCTTCTCGACCTTCATCGTCACCGGCGGCGGCGTCGATTTCGTCCGCAGCTTCTCCGAGCGCGTCTATGGCGTGCCGCGGTCCCAGGTGGTGGGGTCGACCTTCGCCCTGAAGCCGGGCGAGGCGGATGGCCGCATCACCCTGACACGGGAGCCCACCATCGACTTCGTGGATGACGGGCCGGGCAAGCCCGTGGGCATTGCGCGGCACATCGGCCGGCGGCCGATCGCCGCCTTCGGCAACTCGGACGGCGACTATCAGATGCTGCGCTACACCACCGAGGGCACCGGCCGCCGGCTCGGCATGATCGTCCATCACGACGATGCCGGGCGCGAATACGCCTATGACCGGCAGAGCTCCATCGGGCATCTGGAGAAGGCACTGGACGAGGCGCCGCAGCGCGGCTGGCAGGTGATCTCGATGAAGGACGACTGGGCCCGCATCTTCCCCTGACCAGCCGGCCCGCGGCGGCGCGCGTCAGGTCACGCTGATCCGTGCCGCGCGGGCGACCTCGCGCCAGCGCAGGATGTCGTCGCGCAGCGCCTGGCGGAAGCCGTCGATGGGCAAAGGGGCTGGCATCGCGCCCTCGGCCGAGAGGAAGTGCTGGTAGGACGGCGCGACCACGGCCTTGTTGATCTCGGCATTCAGGCGCTGCTGCACCGGCACGGGCACGCCGCGCGGACCGAGGATGCCCCACCAGACCGTCACCTCGAAATTGATGCCGGTGCTTTCGCGGATGGTCGGCACCTGCGGCATGGAGGGCATGCGCTCGGCCGTGGTCACGGCGATCACCGGCACGGTGCCGGCCTCCACCAGGCCACGGACCGAGGCGATGGTGGTCATCAGGAAGTCGATGCGGCCGGACACCAGATCGGCCTGCGCCGGCGCGATGCCGGCATAGGGAATGGCTTCCATCTGGAGGTGGCTTGCCAGATTGAACGCCTCCATCGCGAAATGGCCGACGCCACCGAGTCCCGCCATGCCATAGAGCAGCGAACCCGGATTGGCGCGGGCATGGCTCACGAGCTGGTCCATGGTGCGGAAGGGGCTGTTGGGCTTCGTCACGACCACCATCGGCGCAGTGCAGAGCTGCGCGATGGCATCGAAGCTCTCGATGGCGTCGAAGGAGGTGCGGCGGATGGTGGAACTGGTGGCGAAGGAGCTCGACACGAGCAGCAGCGTATGGCCATCGGCCGGCGCGTTGGCGACGAAGGCCGCGCCGATGGATCCCGCCGCGCCGGGCCGGTTCTCGATCACCACAGGCTTGCCGAGGGCGGTCTGCAGCGCCTCGGCCACCGGCCGGGCGAAATTGTCGTTGCTGCCGCCGGGCGTGAAGGGCACGACGATGCGGACAGGCTGGTTCGGCCAGGCCGGCGTCTGCGCCCGGGCGTGGCCGGCGAGGCCAAGGCCGGCGGCGGCGCCGAACAGGGTGCGGCGGGAGGTTTGGATGGGCATGGGGTTTCCTCCGAGGGCCCCGGGGCAGGGAGGCTGCGACCGAGGCGATGCGAACTGATATTATTGTACGGACATGAGTATAACTTTCCGATGCCCCGATCAATAACCCCCGCCCGCCGCGGCCGGCCGCCCCGTCTGGACGTCAACCCGGCCGCCGCGTCGGATGCCGCGCAGCTCCTCGCCGGCAGCCAGCCGCTCTACGTCACCGTGGCGACCGCCCTGGCGGCGGAGATCCTCGACGGCCGGCGCCCCGTCGGCGCCCTGCTGCCGACCGAACAGGAGCTCTGCCAGAGCTTCGGCGTCAGCCGGTCGACCATCCGCCAAGCGCTGCGGCGCCTCGGCGAGATCGGCCTCGTCGCCGGCGCGCAAGGCGTCGGCACGCGCGTCATCGCCGACCAGCCGCGCGGGCAATACGTGCTCGCCGTGCGGTCGGTGACCGATGTGATGGGCTATGCCGAACGCGTCCGGCTCGACATCGCCGAGCGCGTGACAGTGAAGGCCGACGAGGCGCTGGCCGCCCGGATCGGCTGTGAACCCGGCACGGCCTGGGAGCACGTCACCGGCATGCGCTG
Organism: Roseomonas alba; assembly: GCF_019430885.1. Lineage (GTDB taxonomy): Bacteria > Pseudomonadota > Alphaproteobacteria > Acetobacterales > Acetobacteraceae > Neoroseomonas > Neoroseomonas alba. The sequence continues at coordinate 354,578 of NZ_JAHYBZ010000004.1, forward strand.
CGCGGCCGAAGGGCGCGGCGCGCCGATCTCGATCTGCGAACTCTACATCGCCGAGGAATTCGCCGATGTGGTGGAGTCGAAGGAACTCGCAGACATCCCGGCCTATCGCCTGATCGCTCGCCGGCGCGGCATCGCGGTCGAGGCCGTGGAACAGGAGATGGGGGCCATCGCCCTCGACGCTACACAGGCGGCGGCGCTCCGTGTGGCGCCGGGGTCGCCGGGGCTATGCATCCGGCGGCGGTTCCTCGCCGCAGGCGGGACGCTGATCGAGGCGACGACCAACATCCACGCGGCAGCGGACCACTTCGTCTACACGCTGCGACTGGGCGCGCCGGACGGCGGGTGAGTGCTTCATTCTGCACTATGGGACCGAGAGGGGCTTTGCCCTTCTCGGATTCTCCCCAGCAAAGGCCGAAAGGCCTTTGCAAACCTCAACCTGGCGCCGGGCGCCACAGGAAGAATGATGCCGAGACCCGCTCCTGCGCACGAAGCGCGCGGGGATGGATCAGAATGCCCGTAGTGCCTGGCGCCAACAGATTGCGCTCCAAGTGCTCCAAGCACTTGGCGGGGTGAGGTTTGGAGAGGGGCAGAGCCTCTCTCCATTGCCGTCAGCGCCTCATCTTCGCGCGTATGGGGCAGAGCCCCTCCGATAGCGACCTCTACGCCGCCAGAACCTCAGCGAGCGGCGCGACATCCGCGAGTTCGTCCACCTGCCACAGCATGGCGAGCGCCTCTTCCGCCTTCGCCTGTCCCAGGCGAGGCGCGGCGAGGCCGAGGAACTTCTCCGCGACACCTTCGTCGCTCAGCGGCTTGGACGCCGAGCCATACGGCTCCATCACCGTCCGCTGCAGCACGCTGCCGTCATGGCGCGTGACCGAGACCTTCGCGCCGCGCTTGCGGGGATAGATCTCGTCGCATTCGGCATCGACGCCGGTGGTAATGCGGCCGGCCAGGTCAATGATCGCCGGGTCCTGGCGGTCGGCCTCGCCGAAATCCGCCAGCGTGACGCGGCCACGCTGCAACGCCGTGGCGACGACGAAGGGGATGCTCATCTGCGCGGTCGTCATCTCGGACCAGCCGACGCCGCCATGCGTGGCGGCGACGCGGTAGCTGCCGATCTCGACGGACTTCACCTGCTCGGCGATCAGGCCCTCGGTCGCGGCCATGTCCAGCACGGCATCGACCATGGCGTGGATATGCCGGCAGGAGGCATAGGGCTTCATGTAGCAGTTGGCGACGGCGAAGCGTGACTTCGGATGGTTGTCGCCGGCAGCGAGCAGGTCGATCTTCGCGTAGTCCACCTCGCCGGTGTCGCCGCCGGCATAGGCGTTGAAGTAGCCGTCCTTGAATTCCAGGGCGCCGCGCGGGCCGGGCAGGCCGGATTCGGTCAGCAGGGCAGCGAGCAGACCCTCGCGCGCCGCATGGCCCGGATGGGTGCGCTTCACGTCGCCGCCGGCGAGGAAGGTAAAGATCCCCGCGGCATAGGAGGCTGCGGTGCCGATCATGTTCTCGACCTGGTCGGCATCATGGCCGAGCAGGACGGAAGCAGCGCTGCCGGCCGCGAAGACGCCCGCGGTGCCGGTGTTGTGGAAGCCGCGCCAACGCGCGCGCGGATGGCTCGCGGCGGAGATGCGGCAGGCTGCCTCGTAGCCCGCGACGATCGCGGTCAGGAAGCGGCGGCCATCGACATGGCGCTGCGCGCCGAGTGCCAGCGCGGGCGGCACCACGACGCCGCCCGGATGAACGGAACCGGCGCGGTAGCCGTCGTCGAGCTCCAGCCCATGCCCCGCCGTGCCGCCGATATAGGCTGCCGAGAGCGCGTCATAGCGCTGCGCCACGCCGGCCATGGGCACCGCGCCGGCGCCGATGCCGGCCGCCGCGAAGGCCTTTTCCACCGACAGCGTCGCGTCCTGCGTCGCCCCGGCGATCATGGCGCCCAGCGTGTCGATCAGGTGCCGCCGCGCCGCATGCCGGGCGAAATCATCGACCTGGTCGAGGTCGAGGCCTGCGACGAACTCGGCAAGCGCCCGGGTCGGACCGGTGGTCGTGACACCTGTTTCGGGAAGGGGCATGTCCATCGGTGCGTTTCCTTGCTCTGATAGCCGGCCGCGCAGGCCGAGTTGTCATCTTGTAAGAACAAGATTATGACCGCGCCGTCCTGTGTGCAAGCGGCGCGGCGGACCCTGTACTGGAGGAAGCGGCCATGGCCGACACCGATGTGAACGACACGCTCCTGGAAACGCAGGAGGGCCACGTCGTTACCCTGTCCATCAACCGCCCGCCGAACAATCACGTCAACCGGGATCTGATCGTGCGCATCGCCGAACGGCTGGAGGCGCTGGACCAGGATTCCCGGTGCCGGGCCGTGGTGCTGACCGGGACAGGCAAGCACTTCTGCGCGGGGGCGGATTTCTCGAAGGGCGATTCCGGCGGGCTCTCCTCGCCGGAGGGGCAGCCGGGACGGATCCTCTACGTCGAGGCCGGGCGGCTGCTGCGGACGCGCAAGCCGATCATCGCCGCGGTGCAAGGGGCGGCGATCGGCGCCGGGCTCGGCCTGGCGGTCGTCACGGATTTCCGCGTCACCTGCGCCGAGGCGCGCTATTCGGCCAATTTCACGCGGCTCGGTTTCCATCCGGGTTTCGGCCTGTCCTACACCCTGCCGCGGCTGATCGGACAGCAGCAGGCGGCGTTGCTGTTCTACACCGGCCGGCGCATCGACGGGACGGAAGCGGAACGCATCGGCCTCGCCGACATGCTGGTGCCGCAGGCGGAGGTGCTGTCCGCCGCCCAGGCCCTGGCGCGGGAAATCGCGGTGTCCTCGCCGGCGGCGGTGCAGACCGTCCGTGCCTCCATGCGGCGCGGCATGGCCGAGGCCTTCGATGCCGCGACCGAGCGCGAGTTCATGCAACAGAGCTGGCAGCGGCAGATGGAAGACTTCGCCGAGGGCCGCGCCGCCATGGCCGAGCGCCGTGAACCCCAATTCAAGGGACGCTGATCGTGAATGCGATGAATGACCGCGCCACGCTTGCGGATGCGATCTTCCGGCCGCGCGCCATCGCGCTGATCGGCGCCACCGCCGACCAGACCAAGAACAACGCCCGGGCCCAGCGCGTGCTGAAGAAGGCGGGCTATGCGGGCCGCATCCTGCCCATCAATCCCCGCGCGGCGGAGATCATGGGCGATGTCGCCTATCCCTCCATCCGCGAGGCGCCAGGTCCGATCGACCACGCCTTCATCATGGTCCCCGCCGCGGCGGTGCCGGATGCCATCGCCGGCTGCGTCGAGAAGGGCGTGAAGGTCGCGACGTTGTACAGCGCCGGCTTCGCGGAACTCGGCGCCGAGGGCCGTGCCGCGCAGGACCGCATCGTCGCCATGGCACGCGAGGGTGGGATGCGGCTGATCGGGCCGAACTGCCTCGGCCTGGTGAACGTCACCGATGGCGTGCCGATCACCAACAACGCGGCGGTCGAGGCCGAGGCGCTGAAGCCCGGCTGGCTGTCCGTGGTGTCGCAGAGCGGGTCGATGATGGGCGCGCTGCTGTCGCGCGCCATGGCCCGCGACTTCACCTTCGCGAAGCTGGTGAGCGTCGGCAACGAAAGCGACATCGGCGCCGGCGAGATGGCCGAGCTGATGGTCGAGGACGAGGCGACGCGCTGCGTGCTGATGTTCCTCGAGACGCTGCGCGATGCACCGAAGCTCGCCGCCGCCGCGCGCCGCGCGCATGCGCTGGGCAAGCCGGTGATCGTCTACAAGCTCGGCCGGTCGGATGTCGGGCGGCAGATCGCCGTGTCGCATACCGGGGCGATGGTGGGCGCGGATGAGCTCGCCGCGACCTTCTTCCGCGAGAACGGCATCCTGCGCGTCGAGACGCTGGAGGGGCTCGTGGAACTGCCGCGCCTCGTGCTCGGCCGCACCCCGCCCAAGGGCAACCGCGTGGCCGTGCTGACCGGCACGGGTGGCGGCGCCGCGATGGTGGTGGACGGCGTCGGCCTGCGCGGGGACGCGGTCGTCGGCCCGACGACGGAGATGCGCGAGCGCCTCGCCGCGCAGGACATCCATATCAGCGCCTCCCCGCTGATCGACCTTCCGATGGGCGGCGGCAAGGGGCAGTACACGACGGTGCTGAAGGAACTTGTTGCGTCGGACCACTGCGATGCGGTGGTCGCGGTGCTGGGGTCCACGGCGCGGCTGCGGCCGACCCAGGTGAACGAGAATGTGCTCGACGTCTATGACGGATCGAAGCCGATCGCCGTCTTCGCCGCCCCGCAGGCCGATGAGGCGATCCGCATCTGCGACGAGGCCGGCATCGCGGCCTTCCGCACCCCCGAGACCTGCGCCGATGCGCTGCACAGCTTCCTGAACTGGCGCGCCCCGAAGCCGGTGGAGGCCGTGCCGCCGGCGGCCTGGCGCGGCGCGGCCGAACGGCTCTACGCCGTGGGCGCGCCGCGGCTCGACGAGGCGCAGGCCTGCGCGGTGTTCGAGGCGCTGGGCATCGAAGGCCCCGGCAGCCGCATCGTCGCGGCGCCGGAGGAGGCGACGGGCTTCGCCGGCCCGGTGGCGGTGAAGCTGCTGTCGCCGGACATCCTGCACAAGACCGATGCCGGGCTGGTGCGGCTGAATGTCGAGGGCGATGCCGCCATCCAGGCGACCGTCGCGGACCTGCTGGCGATCGCCCGCGACAAGTTCCCGCAGGCGCGCGTCAAAGGCGTGCTGGTGGCCCCGATGCATCGCGGCCTTGCCGAGGTGATCCTCGGCTACCGCCGGGACCCCGAGGTCGGTCCGGTGGTGATGCTCGGCATGGGCGGCGTGCTGGCGGAGTTGAAGCGCAGCTATTGTGTCCGCCTCGCGCCGGTGAGCGAGGCCACGGCGCTGGAGATGATCGCGGAACTGCCGGAACTCAAGCTGATCCAGGGCTTCCGCAACCTGCCGCGCGGCGACGTCGCGGCCCTCGCGCGCGCCATCCGCTCGATCTCGCTACTCGCCTGCCTGGACGGCGAGGCCGTGCAGGAAGCCGAGATCAACCCGCTCATCATCCGTGCCGAGGGGCAAGGGGCCGTCGCCGTCGATGGCCTCATCGCCCTCGGCTGATGCTTCAGGAAGTCGACCGATGACGATGATCACCGAAGAGGCCCGCATGCTGCAGGACCTCGTCGCCAAATTCGTGGAGCGCGAGCTGATCCCGCTCGAACCCGCCGTGCTGGCGCGGGAAGCGGCCGGCCAGAAATGGGCGCTGACCGAGGAAGAAGAGGGTCCGATCCTCGACAAGTGCAAGGAACTCGGCCTCTGGGGCCTCGACGTGCCGGAATCGATGGGGGGTGCGAACCTCGACACGGTGACGCGCATGCTGGTGGAGGAGGAAGTCTCCCGCACCATAACGCCCTTCGAGTTCCCGCCCGACAGCCCCAACCTGCACATGATGCTCTCGGTGGTGAACGACTATCAGCGTGAGCGCTACCTGCAGCCCTATGCGGACGGCACGGCGAAGTCGGGCATCGCGATCTCCGAGCCCGGCGCCGGCGGCGACCCGGCCGGCATGATCACCCGCGCGCGCAAGGACGGCACCGACTGGGTCATCAACGGCCGCAAGATCTGGGTCAGCCGTGTCCCGGCCGCCGACTTCATCATCGTCATGGCCCGCACCGGCGAGGGCAAGCGCGCCGAGGGCATGACCGCCTTCATCGTCGAGAAGAACACGCCCGGCTTCATCATCGAGCGCGAGATCAAGATGATCGGCGGCCGGCTGACCTATGAGCTGGTCTTCGACGAATGCCGCGTGCCGGAATCCCAGGTGCTGGGCGAACTCGGCCAGGGCTATGCGCCGATGCAGCTGCGCCTGAACGTGCGCCGGCTGCAGATGGGCGCCCGCTGCGTCGGCATGTGCCGCCGCGCCATCGAGATGATGACCGAGCAGGCCAAGCAGCGCGTGACCTTCGGCGTGAAGCTCGCCGACCGCCAGGCGATCCAGTGGTGGATCGCCGATGCCGCCATCAAGATCCACGCGACGCGGCTGATGGTGCTCTCGGCCGCCGAGAAGATGGATGCCGGGCAGGACGTGAAGGACGAAGCGTCCATGATCAAGGTCTTCGCGACCGAGATGGCGCGCGATGTGCTCGACCAGGCGATGCAGACTTTCGGCGCCATGGGGATGACGAAGGAGATGCCGCTGCACCTGTTTGCCCAGCAGGCGCGGCTGATGCGGATCTATGAGGGCCCGACCGAGGTCCACCGCATGGCCATCGCCAAGCGCGTGCTGCGGCGCGGGTCGGTCTGATCGGTCGGGGGGCGGCGGCTGCGGCCGCCGCTCGCCTGCCGCCGGGTCAGGCCGTCGCGTTGCGCAGCTTCACCGCCGGCGCGCGGTTCCGCCACAGGCCGAGCAGCAGCGAGGTCAGCGCCAGCGTGTCCGAGCAGAGGCCGAACACCGACCCGACCATCAGATTGTGCGAGCACCAGAAGAACACCGAGGCCAGGAACCACAGCCGCAGCTTCTGCGTGTCCAGTTGCAGCCGCCCGAAGGCCGACATGGCCTGCCCGCCCTGGGACAGCAGGGACGGCAGGCCGTTCCAGGTCAGGGCACTGACCACGCTGCCGATGGCGAGGGTGGCGCCCACCACGGCGATGCGATGCCGGCGCTCAATCAGCACCACGAGCGCGATGCCCTGCAAGGCGCCCATGACGCACATGGCGGCCGCCGTCGTGGCGCCCAGCAGCAGGTAGTGCAGCGCGAACAGCAGAGAGCCGGCCACCTGCACAGCCAGGATCGCCTTACGCCGGCGCAGCAGCGGCCAGGTGATGGACGAGCCGAGGGCGACGAAACCGGCAATGTTCGCAGGCTCCGTCAGCGCGGCGACGGAAGGCAGAAGGGCGGAGAGGGACACGATGGGCTCCAGGCGGGCACCGGCGTGAATCGGATGCTCGGCGGAGGGGAGATACGCGAAAAGCAGGGCGAAGATGTGACCAGAGCCACGCATCAGGCGCATGGCATCTTTGACATCATGTGACAGCAGCATGGAATGCGAGCCGCCGTGGCGATGGCTCATGTCGCAGTGATGCGGCGGCACCACAATGGTCTATCGATGCGAAATAGCATCGGCTTCATGCTTCCCTGGGTGATTTAGGACTTGTTAACGTATGCGTGAAGTTTGGGCACCGTACCGCCCATTTGAACCAGCGGCGCCGCGGATCGGGGGATTCCAGGCGCCGTCGCTGCACGCATCAGGGGGTCATCAATGAACCACATCGTCGAGCCTCGTCGGCTAGGGATGCTTCGGCCGTCGGAACACGTCTCGCTTGGGGTCCCGCAGGACCCGATCGCCGCGGCGACGCATGCGATCGAGCGGATTCTCGCCGCGGCCCATGAGGCCGGGCAGGACGATGCCGTCCGCCTGCTGCACGCGGTGACGGCTCTGCTGTCGGCTGCGCCCCGCCAGTAAGGGCGTTTCCACCGGGCATCGGTCCGGGCTGTGCGGCCCGGCATCGCCATGGAAACATGGCGGCGCCGGGCCTTTGCATGTCCGGCCATGAACAGGGAGACGTCCGCCATGATCGCCAAGGTCGCCTTGGTCACCGGTTCGGGCCGCGGCATCGGGCTCGCCACCGCGCGCCGCTTCCTGGCCGAGGGCTGGCGCGTCGCATTGCTCGACATCGACGGAGGGCTGCTCGCCGCGGCCATGGCCGATATCGGCGAGCCCGACCTCACCCTGCCGCTGCTGTGCGACGTCGCGGACGGGCCAGCCCTGCGGGCGGCGGTGCAGCGGGCCGCGACGCATTTCGGCCGGCTCGATGCGCTAGTGAACAATGCCGGCATCGCCGTGTTCAAGCCGATCCTGGAGACGACGCCCGAAGAATGGGCGCGCACCATGGCGGTGAACCTGACCGGCCCCTTCCTGGCCACCCAGGCGGCCGCGCCGATCATGGCCGAGACCGGCGGCGGGGCGGTGGTGAACATTACCTCCATCTCCGGTGTCCGTGCCTCGACGCTGCGGGTTGCCTACGGCACCTCGAAGGCCGCGCTCGCGCATCTGACGAAGCAGCAGGCGGTGGAACTGGCCGCACTCGGCATCCGTGCGAATGCGGTGGCACCCGGCCCGGTCGATACGGCCATGGCCAAGGCCGTGCACACGACGGAAATCCGCCGCGACTACCACGATGCCATTCCGCTGAACCGCTATGGGCTCGAGGAGGAACTCGCCGAAGTGATCATCTTTCTGTGCACCGAGCGCGCCTCCTACATCACCGGCCAGGTCATCGCCGTCGACGGCGGGTTCGAGGCGGCCGGGATCGGATTGCCGACCCTGCGGGCAGCGCGGCGGAACCTGTAGGCGGCACCCACGCGCGCGAGGGCCCGGAGGCCGTCGACCTTCACGGTTCCCGCGTCGTCGTGCGGCACCCACGCGCGCGAGGGCCCGGAAGAGGACCCCTTCGCCGAGGGCGTGATACGCCCCCCGCATCGAACCGATGCGGGACCGGTCTTGGCGCTCTGCCCGCCGCGCGGACCACACTCCCGCCTGCAGATCCGGCGATCGCGCCGGCGCAGGTCGAGGAGGGTGTCATGAACCATCAGCCCGGAACCCCCCGGCGCAGCCATGGCGAGGCGGCGCCCGGCGCCTGGGAAGCCCTGATGGCCGCCGCCCAATGCGGCGATGCCCGCGCCTATGACCGGCTGTTGCGGGAGATCCTGCCACTGCTGCGTGCCGTGGCACGCCGGCGGCTCAACAATCCGGCCGATGTCGAGGAAGCTGTGCAGGACACGCTGCTGACCGTCCACCAGCTTCGCCACACCTACGAACCCGGCCGGGCGCTGCGTCCGTGGCTGCAGGTGATCTGCGAGCGCCGCTGCGTCGACCGCATCCGCTGGCGGCACCGCCATGCGCGCGACGAGTTGCCGATCTCCGAAGCCGAGGAATGCATCGCCGCGCCGGCGACGCGCGACAATGGCCCGGGCCAGGTGATGGGCGCGGAGTTGCGATCCCTGGTCGCGACGCTGCCGGCCGCGCAACGCATCGCGCTGACCCTGACGCGATTCGAGGAATTGTCGCTCGCGGAGGCGAGCCGGCGGTCGGGCTTCTCGGTCGGGTCGCTGAAGATCGCGTGCTGGCGCGGCGTGCGGACGCTGCGGCAGCGGCTGGAGCAGGCGGCCTGAGAGTCTGTCCGGAAAATCTGGCACCGGCCCGCACCCCACCCGGCCACCCATTCAGGACACCGTCGTTGGGTGGCCGGGTGGGGGCGCGGGCCGGTGCCGGACCTCAGCAGTCGCCGCCACGCGACTTCTGGGACAGGCTCTCAGTCCCAGCACTCCTGCGCCGCTTCCTCCAGCACCCAGGCGCGGAAGGCGGCGACGCGCGGATGCGTCACCGTCGCCTCCGGGCAGATGAACCAGTAGCTGCTGTCGGCCGGTACCTGTTGCGGCAGCGGCCGCACCAGCCGCCCGGCGCGCAGATCCTCCCCGGCCAGCACATGGTTGGCGAGAGCCACCCCCTGCCCGGCCATGGCCGCCTGCAGGCTCATATGCGTCTGCGCGAAGTGCAGGCCACGCGAGGCATCGACCTCCCCCGCGCCCACGGCGGCGAGCCAGGCGCTCCAGGGAATGTCGTGCAGACGGCCGAGGCTGTCGGCCCAGGTATCCTCATGCAGCAGCGTGAAGTGCGCCAGGTCGTGCGGGTCGCGCAGCTTCGGGCCGGAGCCGAGCAATTGCGGGCTGCACACCGGGAAGACGATGTGCGGGAACAGCAGGTCCGCGTGCAGCCCGGGCCAGGACGGACCCGGCCCGTGGCGGATGGCGACGTCGACATTCTCGCGCGTGAAGTCGGTCGGCAGGGGGTTCACCTCGATCCGCACGTCGATATCGGGATGCCGCGCGCGGAATCCGCCGAGGCGCGGAATCAGCCAGCGCGCGGCGAGCGAGGGTGACATGCTGGCCGTGAGCACCGGGGATGCGGCATGGCGCCGCACGCGGTCGCTGGCCGCGGCGAGGCGGGCGAAGACCTCGCGCAATTCGCTGCCGTAGAGCTGTCCGGCATCGGTCAGCAACACGCCCCTGGGCAGGCGGCGGAACAAGGCGACGCCGAGCCAGTCCTCAAGCTGCTTCACCTGCTGGCTGACGGCCCCCGGGGTGACGAGCAGATCCTCCGCCGCCTTGGCGAAGCTGAGATGCCGCGCGGCGGCCTCGAAGGCACGCAGCGAGGCCAGGGGTGGCAGGCGCGAAGACATAGGCAAGAGATAGTTCGGCTAAGCCTCATGCGCAATCGAATTGGTTTGTGAATGACGCTGACCGGGACCAGAGTCTCGTCAGAAATTCCAGCGAAATGCGGGAGAAATCCATGTCATTCACCACCTTCACCTCGGCCGCGCGGGCGCTGCCCGCTCTCCACCTGTCGCGGCTTGCGGGCGATGCCCTTCATGCAGTCAGGCTGATGCTGGCGCGGTCGCGCGAGCGGCAGGTCCTCGCCACGCTCGATGCCCGCACCCTGCGCGACATCGGGGTGACGGCGTTCGAGGCGGGAATCGAGGCGCGCAAGCCCTTCTGGCGCGTCTGAGCCTCAGCGCGCAGCCTGCCGCGTGGCCGGCCAGGCGATCCGCGCCTGCGCCAGCCGCGCGGCGGCGATCGACAGGCACATCGCCAGGAAGGCCACCCAGGCATAGGGCCAGAACAGCGGCATGCCGAGCAGGATGAGCCCGTCATTGCCGCCCGGCACCAGCAACCCGCCCCAGGCCATGATCGCCCCGCCGGCGAAGCAGCGCAGCAGCGCCGACGACGTGACGCGCTGGCTGCCCAACCGGCCCGCATGCCACCCGCCCAGGATCGCGCCCGCCAGCAGCGCGCCGAACAGCAGCAGCCGCGCCGTGACGCTGGCCGCCATGCCGCGCGATGCTTCCATCAGCGCGTCCGTGTAGCTCCAGGCGCCCACCAGCAGCAGCATGACGACGAAGGTGATGCCGATCACCGTCGTCGCGGCATGCGGCGTCCAGCGGCCCCTGGCGTGCCGGGCCAGTCGCCAGGCCAGCACCAGCGCGACCGGCAGCGCCGCCCAGGCCGGTGCCTGCAAGATCGGCGAGGCTGCGGCCGGCATCACCGTGGCCCCGCTGCCGGCTAGCCGTGCGAAGGCAAGGCAACCCGCGAAGAAGCCGATCGGTGTCGCGAGATACGCCCATTCCCCATTGCCCAGCCGTGCGATGGACCCGAAGGCACAGGCCCGGTTCACCCAGGCGCCAAGCCCGAGCAGCACCGCCCCCGCCACCGTCCATCCATGCAGCGCGTAGCCGCCCGGCATCGCCCCTGGCAGCCCCAGCGCATTCGCGACGACCAGCCCGCCCGCGACCCAGGCCGAGGCCTCGACCATCGCGGCGAGGCGGCGGAAGGACCGCTTGTCGATCACCTCATCCACCGCCGCCACCGTGCAGGTGGCGCCGCGCTGGATGGCGAAGCCCATCAGCCCCGCGCAGATCGCCGCCAACACGAAGGCGGCACTGAGCAGCAGGATCTCCATGGCGCATCCTCCCTCACGCGGCGGCGCTTCGTTCGGGGGGTGTCTCCGCCTCGGCCGGCTCGCTCTCATGCTCGACGCTGCGGGTGAAGCGGATATGCGTGATGTCGGCCGGGAACAGCATGCCCCAGCTCCATTCGACGAAGATGCGCAGCTTCCGCCCGAAGGTCGGCATCTGGGAGAGGTAGTAGGCGCGCCACAGCAGCCAGGCCGGCAGGCCCGCGATGCGCAGGCCAAAGACCTCGGCGACGCCGTTCATGTGGCCGATCGCCGCCATCGACCCGCGCGGGCGATAGCGGAAGGGCCGCACCTCCCGCCCTTTCAGCGCGGCGAGCAGGTTGCGCGCGAGCTGTTCGCCCTGGCGGATGGCGAATTGCGCCGTCGGCGGGGAAACGCCGCCATCCCGCGCATTGACCACCCAGGCGCAGTCGCCGACCGCCCAGACGTTGGGCAGGCCCTCCACGCGCATGCCCGGCTCGACACGCATGCGCCCGCGTTCCAGAGGCAGGCCGAGGGAATCGACCAGCGCGTTGGGGCGCGTGCCGATGGTGCCGATCATCGTCGCGCCCTCGATCAGCTCCCCATCGGCGAGCATCACGCCATCCTCCCGGATGCGCGCCGCCGAGGCATCGAGCCGGATCTCCACCCCATCGGTCATGAGCATCCGGTGAGCCGCCTCGCCGAGCGATGCCGGCAGCTCGGGCAGCAGGCGCGGCAGGTTCTGCACCAGCACGACCTTCAGCGCCTTGGCCTCGGCGCCCGGGTAGTAGCGCGCGATGCCCTTCAGGCAATCCGCCAGCGCCCCGGCGACCTCGACGCCGGAGAAGCCCCCGCCGATCACGACGAAACGCCCGAGGCGACGCCGGATCGCCGGATCGCTCTCCAGCTCGATGCGCGCCAGGCGCCGCAGCACGATGTTGCGGATATGCAGCGCGTCGCCGACGGTCTTCAGCGGCAGCGCATGTTCCGCCATGCCGGGGATCAGGTCCCGCCGGGCGCGATTGCCGAAGGCGAGCACCAGGTGGTCGTAGGCGAAACCTTGCTCGCCGGCGAGGGTGTCGCAGGTGATGCGCCGCGCCGCGAGGTCGATCCCCGACACCCGCCCCATCACGAAGCGCCCGCGCCGCCCGATGCCGAGCACCTGCCGCAGGGGGGCCACGACATGCTCCGGGAAGACCGAGGCACCCACCACCTCGGAGAGCATCGGATTGTAGGTGGTGTAGCTCTCCTCGCTGATGAGCAGCACTTCCCAGCCGGGCGGCAGGCGCCGGGCCAGCATGCTCGCCGCGGTGGAGCCGGCGAAGCCGCCGCCGATGATCGCGATCCGCTGCATCCTCGCCTCCCTCACCCTTCGCTGAGGATCGTGCCGGCTTCGGTCTCATGGAGGATGAATCCCTCCAGCGGATCGAACTGATGCGTCCAGGGCTGCTGGTCGAGCACGCGGATGGTGTCGGCGTAACCCGCTTCCCAGCGTTCCCGGATGCCGCGCGCGCTGAAGTCGATGTCCTTGGTGTGGTCTTCCCCCACCACGGCGGGGGCCTGCAGCCGGACGACATGCATGCGCGTGAGGCAGCCATAGGCCGTCATGTGCCGGATCTCGGGATCGGCCTTGGTCTCCTCCGGCAGGCGCTGGGCGAGTTCCGCGATGATGTGGCGCAGCCGGTGGATCTGCTTCTGCCGCTCGACCTGCGACTTGGCGCGGGAGGCGTATTGCACGTCCTTCTGCCGCGCCATGACCTTGATCATGTCGTCGGGCTCGGGCCCTTCCGGGTGCCAGATGTTGACGGTGAAGACGAGGCCGCTGCGCCGCGGGGCATCGTCGAACACCGCCTCGACCGGCGTGTTCGAGAGGATGCCGCCATCCCAGTAGAGTTCGCCATCGATGCGCACCGCCGGGAAGGCCGGCGGCAGCGCGCCGGAGGCCATGACATGGCGGATCGAGACCGGCATGTCGCGGCTGTCGAAGTAGCGCATCTGCGCGGTGCGGACATTGGCCGCACCGACGGTCAGTCGCGTCGTGCACGCGCTGAGGATCTCCGTGTCGATCACCTCGTCCAGCGTCTTCTCGAGCGGCGCGGTCGAGTAGTAGCCGGCAGTCTCCGGCTCCAGCGTCAGGCCGAGTGCCGCCAGCGGGTTCGGCTTGAAGAAGGCCGGCAGCCCGCCGAGCACGGTCATCGCATTCGCCGCCGCCGCACCCCAGCCGGGCATGCGGCAGACGAACTCGGCCACCGGGTCGCGCTGCATGCGGGACCAGAATTCCCGCAGGCGCGGCAGCCGCTGATCGGGCCGGTTGCCGGCGATGATCGCGGCGTTGATCGCGCCGATGGAGGTGCCGATCACCCAGTCCGGTTCGATACCGGCCTCGTCGAGCGCCTGGTAGACGCCCGCCTGATAGGCCCCGAGCGCGCCGCCGCCCTGCAGGACGAGCACGATCTGACCGAGCTGCGTCCGGTCGATCACGGCGTGCCGCCTGGTGTCCGGTGTGGTGAGCATGGTCGGGCGTCCTTCGATGCGGGATGCCGCGGCGCATCGGGCGGCAGCCCGCGCGACCGTCGGTTTCCCCCATCGGTTCGTCAGCGGCCGCGCAATGGTTTCGCTGGCGGCGCGCTACCGCCGCCGCATGATCGCCACCGGCACCAGGGCCGCGGCGCAGATCAGCGCCACGGCGAGAAAACTGTCGCGGAAGGCCAGCATGCTGGCCTGGGACAGCAGCATCTGGGACAGGAAGTTCTCCGCCGCCGCCTGGCGCAGGGGTTCCGCGACCCCGTCCTGCGCCAGCAAGCGTTCCACCTGATCGAGCAGCGCGCGCGTCGCCGGCCCGCCGGTCTGGGTGTCGTTCAGCGCCTGGACGTGGAACTGGGTGCGGCGTTCCAGGATGATCGAGAGCAGGTTCACCCCCATCGCGCCGCCGAACTGCCGCGCGAAATTCACAGCCCCCGACCCCTGCCCCACCCATTTCGGTGGCAGGGCCCGCAGCGCGCCGGCATTCATGCTCGGCATCGCGAAGCCGAAGCCGATCCGCCCGATCAGCATCCAGATCGCCAGCGTCCAATAGGGCGTGTCGGTCCCGATCCCATGCATCAGCAGGGAGGAAGTGCCGAACAGCAGCAGCCCTGCCCCGATCGGCATCCAGGGCGGGAAGCGATCGGCCAGCCGCCCGCCGATCGGAAACACCAACACCATGGCGAGGCCCGCCGGCATCAGCAGCAGCCCGGCCCGCGTCGCAGTATAGCCCTGCACCGTCTGGGCAAAGAGTGGGACGAGATAGGTCGATCCGAACAGCGCCGCCCCATAGACCAGCCCCACCGCCGCCGAACAGGCGAAGGCGCGCACCGTGAACAGGCGCGGGTTCAGCATCGGCGTCTCGGTGCGCAATTCCCACAGCACGAAGCCGACCGCCGCGCACAGGGCGAGGCCGAGCTCGACCATGACGCGGTTGGACTCCCAGCCCTCCCGCTGGCCGCTGGACAGCCCGGTCAGCAGGGCGAGCAGCGCCAGCACGAGCAACAGGAAGCCCGGCCCGTCGAAGCGCCGGCGCTGGCCGCCATGCGACGGCCCGGGCAGGAAGACGAGCCCCAGCGCCAACCCCGCGAGTGCGAAGGGCACGCCGAGGAAGAACACCGCGCGCCAGCCCGCCCCGTCCACGATCACGCCGCCCACCGCGGGCCCCAGCGCCGGGGCCAGCACCACGCCCACCGCATAGAGCCCCATCGCCGCGCCGCGCCGCTCGGCTGGGAAGACCTGGAAGATGATCTGCATGCCGAGCGGCTGGATCATCCCCGCCGCCGCGCCCTGCAGCACGCGCCCCAGGATCAGAACGCCCTCATTCGGCGCCGCGCCCGAGATGATCGACCCCAGCACGAACAGGATGATCGCCGCGGCATAGGTCAGCCGGCAGCCGAAGCTGTCCACCAGCCAGCCATTCAGCAGCATGGTCGAGGTCACCGCGGCCAGGAACGCCGTCGCGATGAGCTGCGCATGGTCCTGCCCGATGCCGAAGGCGCCCATCACCTGCGGCAGCGCGACATTGACGATGGTCGCCGACAGGATCGTCGCGATGGTCCCGATCATCACCGCGAAGGTGACGAGGAAGCGATAGGACGCGCCCCAGCGTTCGCGCATCTCCTCGATGGGCGGCCCCGCCAGCCGGCCAGGCCAGGCCGGCGCAGCGGCCGCGTCACTCACGCGCGAGCGCCTCCACCTCGACCATCATGCCGGGCCGCAACAGGCCGTCGCGGGTGCCCTGCGGCAGGGCGATGCGCACCGGCAGGCGCTGGGTGATCTTGGTGAAGTTGCCCGAGGGATTCGGGCTCGGCAGCAGCGCGAATTCGCTGGTGGCGGCGGTGCCGACGCGTTCGACCACGCCGTCGAAGTTGCGGCCCGGATAGGCATCGACCCGCAGCCGCACCGGCGCGCCGGGATGGAAGTAGCGGATCTCGGTCTCGCGCACATTGGCCTCGACCCGCACGCGGGCGGGGTCGTGGATCAGCATCAGGCGCTGGCCGGCGGTGACGTATTCGCCGCGATCGACGAAGACGCGGCCCACGGCGCCGTCGAAGGGCATCAGGATGGTGCGGTCGCGGATATCCATCGCGATGCGGTCGCGCTGGGCCGCCAGTTCGCGCTGCTGCGGGTCCAGCGCATCGAGCTGGCGGCGCAGCACGGTCAGTTCCTCCCGCGCCGCGCCGGCGGTGGCGAGCTGGGCCTCGGCGTTGCGGATCTCGGCGGCGACGGACAGCACCCGCTGGGTCGCCGATTCCAGCAGCGCGCGCGTCTGTTCATGCCGCTGCCGCGTGCCGGACCCGGTGCCGAAAAGCTGCCCGGCCCGCTGGAACTCGCCTTCGGCGAAGACGCGTTCGGCCACGGCGGCGGGCAGCGCCGTGCGAGCGGCTTCGAGCCGGGCGCTCTGGGCCGCCTGCTGGCTTTCCGTCTGGCGGTCCACCATGGCGAGGCGGGCTTCCAGCTCGGCCCTGCGCGCGGCAAGGCCGGCGAGGCGCGCCTCGGTCTCCCGCAGGGCGAGCTCGGCCTCCCGGCTGTCGATGCGCAGCAGCACCGCGCCGTTCGCCACGCTGTCCCCGGCGATCACGTCGAGTTCGGTGATCCAGCCCGGCAGGCGGCTGGACAGGGCGACCATGTCCGCCGCGATGCGCGCATCGTCCACGAAGATAGTGGTGAAGCGGTGATGGACCCAGGTCGCCGCGCCGCCGATCACCGCCAGCACCGCGACGAGACCGGCGGCGAGCCGCATCCGGCGTCGGCTGGCCCGGCGCGGCGGCAGCATCGTCGTGGGCGTGCTGCTAGGCTGACCGACGTCCATCCCCGGCCTCCTCCTCCAGCCGCGCCAGCCCGGCCGCGACGCGCTGCAGCACGGCGAGGCAGACGGCCAGTTCCTCCTCCGGAATGCCGGCGAGGATATCGGCGCGGACGGCGGCGGCCTCGCCCTCGATGCGCATCACCACAGGGCGCGCCTGGTCCGTGAGATGAATGGTCTTGGCACGGCGATCCTGCGGTGCGGTGCGGCGTTCGACGAAGCCCTGCCGTTCCAGCCAATCGAGGGTGCGGACCAGGGTCGGACCCTCGATGCGCAGCCGCGCGGCAAGTGCCGTCTGGGTAATGCCGTCGCCGCGGCGGGCCAGGTTCAGCAGGACCAGCCAGCGCGCCTCGGTCAGGCCGAAAGGCGCGATGCGCTGATCGAGCCGCGCCCGCCAGCGCCGGGCGATCTGGCCGATCGCGACGCCGAGTTGCCAACGCGTCTGGGCGAGGCCGGAACCATCAGGCATGCCGGTGACGCTAGCAGGACAGTTAGGTGACGAATAGGTAGGAGGCTAAGAAACCGCGTCGACCATCCGGCACCGGCCCGGCCCCTGCCGCGCCCCGGCACCTGACAGCAGCATCCCGGATGGATGGCCGCTGGAGCGCAGGCCCGTGCCGATCGATCCGGGAATGCTCTAGGATCGCCTGCGGAATGGACGGAGCTGCGCAGTCAGCTCGGTCCATGCGCGACAATGGGACAGGGATCTTCCCTGATCCTGGAACGGGCGGAGGCCGTCAGACCATGAGGACCCTAAGAAGGGCCCTGATCGAGGGCGCGATGGTGGTGCTGCCGATCGGCGCGATCGTGCTGCTCATCCTGGGCATCGTGCACAAGCTGCAGGAAGCCGCCGATCCCCTGGCGGGAAGCTATGTCCATCCGACGCTCGTCGCCGTCGGCATGCTCGTGCTGCTCTGCCTCCTGGTCGGGCAGTTGATCCAGTCCGCGGGCGGGCGCTGGGCCCGGCGCCTCCTCGAGGACAAGCTCTTCGAGAAGATCCCCGGCTATCGCCTGGTGAAGGCCCTGACCAGCGACGGGCTGTTCGGGCAGGATGGCGGGCGGGTCATACGCCCTGCCCTGGCCTCGATCGAAGACGGGCAGTGCCCCGCCCTGGTGATGGATGAACTCGATGACGGGCGGTTCGTCGTCTTCGTGCCCGGATCGCCGGCGCCCATGTCCGGCGCGATCTACATCTTCACCCCGGATCGCGTGAGCTTGCTCGATGTTCCGTTGCTGCCCTTCATGAAGGCGATCTCGTCCTGGGGCCTCGGCCTCCGCGAACTGGTCACGACCGAGGCGGCCTCGCGCCAGGCGGCATCACCGGTCCCGGGATGACGGGTCGTCCCTGACGGTCCCCGGACGAGGGGTCTGCCGGGCGCCCGCGCGTGCGGGATGCGACCATTCTGATGGGCAGCATCCCGGTTGCCGCTATAGCGCCACCTTGCCGGCCAGCGCAGCCATGCGCTCGGCGTCGGGCATCCGGCCTTCGAACCAGATCGCGGCGCATACCTTCGACATGGCGTTGCCGTCATGGCCGATGCCGGGCACCACCTCGATCCGCCAATGGCAGGGCACGCCGCGCCGGGCCGCTTCCTCCCGCGCGAAGCGCAGGAAGTTGTGGGCGCGCGCGAAGCGGTGCGGGCCCTGGGCGATGGCCTCCGGGTTGGATGGCAGGGAGGCGCCGGCCGTCTCCACATCCGCGTCGCCGGCGAGGATCAGCAGCGGATAGGCCAGCCAGGCCTCGACATCCGCATCGGTCAGGCCGATGCCGCCGAGCCCTTCCGGAAAGCGCCGGTCCAGCGTCGGGAGCGAATACCAGCCGGCATTGCCGCAGCCGATGGCGCAGAAGGGCGAGCGGTCCGTCAGCGAGGCCATGCGGTGCGCATATTGCGACCCCGCCGAATGGCCGAAGAGGAAGGCCTGGCGCCGCTGCGTCACGCCACCCGCACGCAGCGCCGCGAAGACCCGCGCCGGGACGTGATAGGCCCAGCCCTCCGCCGGGGTCACCGCGCCGGCGTCGTCGAGCACGCCGCCATTGTTGTAGGTCTCGGCCCCCGGATGCGTCGTATTGGCGAAGGTCGGCGCCAGGATCAGCAGACCATGGCGGTCGGCGGCCTCGATCCAGAAATCGCGATACTCGTCGCCATTCCGGCCCATGCCGTGCTGCACGAAGACGACGGGCTTGTCCGGCCTATGGCCGGCAGCGCGATAGGCATTGAGCACCAGCTCCTTCCCCGGCGCATGCAGCGCATCGGTGAAGGGCATGGCAACGCGGCCCGGCGCGGCGAGCGCGCGGGCCAGTTCCTGCGGGTCGATCATGGGGCGGGCTTCACCTCGGCGGCGGGAGTCGTCTGGTCCACGCGTCCCGCGAAGGCGAGGCCCCGGCGGAAGGCCCAGGCGGCATTCTCGAAATGGATGGGGATGATGGGCATGCGGTCGCTGACGAGGCGGCTCGTCTCCTCCATCAGGCGCTCGCGCTCGCCATCGTCCATGGCGACGAAGGAGGCACGGGCAGCCCGGTCGATCTCCGGGTCGGAGAATTCGCCGTAGTTGCTCATGCCATAGCCGCGCGCGCGGTCGGTGGTGGTGATCCAGGACCGGACGAAGAGCTGCGTCTCGGCCGCCGCGGGCGACCAGCCGCCCATCGGCACCGAGAATTCCTTCCGCCCGCGGCGCGGGAAGAAGACGTTGGACGGCATGGCATCGACCGTGACGGTGACGCCGACGCGCTGGAAGAACTGCGCCAGCGCCTGGGCGATGCGGGCATCGTTGATGTAGCGGTTGTTGGTGGCGTGCAGGGTGAAGGAGAAGCCGCTCGCCACCCCGGCCTCGGCCAGCAGGGCGCGGGCCCGGGCGGGGTCGTAGGGCAGCGCGCCGACACCCGCGACGGTGCCGCGCATGCCCTCTGGCAGAAGCTGCCCGGCCGGGGTGGACAGGCCGTCCATGATGCGGTCGGCCAGCACGCGCCGGTCGATGGCGAGCGACAGTGCCTGGCGCACGCGCGGGTCGCGTAGAGGATTGGCGCCGTTCGGCCCCTGCACGAACGGCGCGTTCTCCCGCTGGTCGAGCTGGAGGAAGACCAGCCGCAGCGTCGGCGACACGGCGAGGGCGAAGTTCGGGTTCTGCCGGATGCGCGGTACGTCGGCCGTCGCCGGCGCCTCGATCAGGTCGAGATCGCCCGCCAGCAGCCCGGCCAGGCGCGGACCGGCATTGGTCACCGGGCGCAGGCGGACCTCGGCCCAATGCGGCTTCTCGCCCCAGTAGGTGTCGTTGCGCTCCAGCACGATGCCGCTGCTGCGGTCATAGGAGCGCAGCCGGAAGGGACCGGTGCCGATCGCCGCGCGGCCTTCGTTGAAATCGGCGAGGGTCGGCCAGGGCCCCTGCTTGCCGCAGCCATCGGGAGTGAAGGTCAGGCCGCTGCGCTCGCCGCGCGACAGGATGGCGATGCCGGCGAGGTCCGCGGTCAGCAGCGGTTCCGGCGTCGCGGTGCGGATCACCAGGCGCTGCGGGGTCTCGACCGTCATGGCCGCGATGCGGCGGATCTGGCGGGAGAAGGACCCGACCACCTCGCTGTCGTTGTTGAGCACGCGGCAGTAGGAATAGACCACGTCCTCGGCGGTGAAGGGCTGGCCGTTGTGGAAGGTCACGCCGTCCCGCAGGTCGAAGACCCAGGTCAGGTCGTCGCGGCGCGACCAGCCGGTGGCGAGCGCCGGCGCCGGGACCTGCCGCTCATCGAGCCCGGTCAGGCCGTCGAACACATGGTCGCGATAGGTCGAGTTCGGCGCCGAAGCATAGTTGTGCGGATCGGCGGCGCTGGTCTCCGCGGCCATGCCGATGCGCAGGGTCTGCGCGGCAAGGGGCGCAACGAGCGCGGTGGCGAAGGCGAGCGCAAGGGCAAGGCGGCGCATGAAGAATCCGTCCGGATGGAGTCGCGAAACGGCGCGCACCCTACGCCGGGGGCGGCGCCATGTCGCCCCGGGCCCGGCGACCTCTAAGGCCGTTTGGAAAGATCATCCTGATGCCCCGTGTGCTGCCGCTGCAGACCCAGGAGAGGCTTTGTCCCTCCAGCGACGACAGCAGAAGCATCCGGGCCATCGGGACGGTCATTGACCGAGGGCAACACCCCCCGCGAGCTCGTCGAAGCCTTCGCGACGGGCCGCGTGGTCGGTGAGCAGATTGGCCGCCACCAGGGCGGCGACACCAAGCAGGAACGGGATCAAGGGTCGGTCTCCAGATTTCGGTTCCTCCCCAACCCGACGGTTATGTTGCATCGCACAATGGCGCTGTCCAGAGGGTCGTCAGGACATTCTGACATGGACCGGATGTGACAGGGGGACGAGCGCCGTCAGCGCGACCCCGTGCCCGGGCGGCGACGGCGCATTGCTGCGGTGTCGCGGCGTCGGGCGGGCCGGTACCGGCGATCATGCCCGGAGCGATCTTTCAACTCCCGATACGGCCTTCGATGCTATTCTGGAGCCCTCCTCCGATGGCGGGCCCGGCATGTTGACGACGCTCCTCGCGCAGTTCGGCATCAGCACCGCGGCGGCACTGGGAGCCGCCTGGACCGCGGTCAGATTCTTCGGCGCATCGTGGGTCGAGCACCGTTTCAAGCAGCAGCTCGAGGAGTTGAAGTTCCGCCATGACCAGCAGATCACCAGCCTCAAGCTGGACCTCGACATCCTGCGGAACCGCGTCTCCAAGTTGCACGACCAGGAATTCATCGTGCTCCCGGAAATCTGGAGCAAGATGTCGGCGGCGCTGAGCCGGATCACCGCGGCCAGCGATCCCCATCGCGCCTATCCGAGCACGATCGGCATGAACGAGGGCGAGCTCAACGAGTATCTGGAGACCGCGCCCCTGCTGGTATGGGAAAAGGGCGCGATCAGGAATTTCGCAGCGGACAGGCAGCAGGAACGGGACACGTCCCTGCGCAACATGCTCGACTGGGCGGGCTACCGGCAGGCACGCCAGCTCGCGGAGGATTTTCGCGCCTTCCTGCAGTCCCGGCGCATCTTCATGTCGGAGGACCTCACCCGCCAGCTCGACCGCTGCAACGAGACGCTCGACGCCGCCGTTTCCGAGTTTCGCCACTTCCTCGAAGCGCGCCAGGCGAACCGGTCCTTCGACTTGGTGATCTGCCCGCGGCTGAAGGAGGAGTCCGCGAAAATGGCGGATGCGGTACGGGTCGAGATCCAGAAGAAGCTGATCCCTGAACGGGCCAACTGAGACGAACGACCTGTCTGCGGGACCTCGGTATTCCCTTTTGCAGGCCCTCAAACGCCGGGCTGCCGGCGCGGCGCACTCAATCGGCCGCCGCTTCCATCATGCAGGCCTCGTAGAGGCGCGGGTGCTCACGACGGACGCGCAGGGCGAGACGCGTCGCGACCTCGGCATTGGCCTTGGTATCGCCGATCAGGTGGGTGTAGCCGACACGCTCGGCCGCCTCCGGATCGAAGGCATCGTTCGAGGAAGGGAAGAGGAACCCGACCCGCACCGCCGCCGCGTGGCGAGCCTGCCAGTCGAGGAAGGCGGCCAGGAAGTACTGCTCGACCAGGATGTTGTCGCGCACGCCGAGCGACGGAAAGATCAGCCGGTTGCGCGGATGGCGAATGACCTCCATCGCCAGCCGCGCATAGCGCGCGAGCAGTGCCGTATCGTTGCCGCCCAGGATGCCGCAGCAGATCGCCCGGTTGCCCTGCCGCGCCGCGTAAGCCGCCCATTGCGGCGGCACCCAGCCGTCGCCGCGGGCCATGCCGCGCATGAAGGCGTCGATCCGGTACAGCGACTGATCCTCGAAGTCGAAGCGTTCCGGGTTCTGCGCAAAGACGGCAGCCTCGATGACGGGGGCCGGGAGGGGCTTCCAGAGAATGACATCGCTGTCGAGATGGACGAAGGGTTCGGTCTGCGCGGCGTAGGTGCTGAGCTTGCCGAGCACCCACCATGCGTCGTCATCCTCCGCGTCGAGCGCATCGAGCGTCAGCGCCACATGCCGGAAGGGCAGCCGCAGCCGGTCCACCAGCAGCGCGGCGCCGGCGCTGTCGGCATGCAGGCAGGTCACCGGGTAATGGCGCGCCGCCTCGGTGACCGAAAGCGCCCAGGCGAGAAGATGCGTAGCCTTCGAATGCCAGGCGCGGTGGTAGTAAGCGCGATAGGGCTTGGACCAGAAGGACCAGACCGCCCGGGTCACAGGAGGTGGCTGCCGATGCCCTGCGACACGGCGCCGGATGAAGACCCCAGGACCAGCGCCATGACGGCGAAGACATCCGGAACCTCCAGGAGCCGGCCATCCACGGCGAGGATCAGGCTGCGCGGGCCGATCGCGGCGTCGCCGGCGATGTCGATGGCGATGTCCACTTCCTCGGCGCGGCGGTCGAGCACCTCGATGCCGATTCCCGAACCGGAGAAACGCAGCCCCGCGTGACGCAGCATCCCGGACCCGCTGAGTGTCGCGACGATGAGCGACCGGCGGACACCCCAGTTGCGCGAACATCTGATCCGGTCGGGCGGGTGCGTGCTCATCCGCGGTTCCGCTGCGGGTATGGCCGATCTCATCCCGGTGTCGGACGGCCACCCGGCTCCCCATCGTGGGACGCCTCGCTCGTGCCGTACAGGGTTCGAGACACCAAGCAGCCATGATCGGCGCCATGCGGCGACGCCGCGGTGTGGCTGCCCCGGACGTCCCTGCGGACGGACCCGGAGGCCGATGCCCCCTCGCCGAGCGATCGGGCTAGCGCAGCCCCGGATCGTCCAGGATGGCCAGCACCGCGTGCAGGATCCGCACGGCCCGCTCATGCCCTGCCTCATGGGCATTGGCGAGCGCACTCTCGAGCGCCGGCGTCACCGCAGCGAGATATCCGGTCGCGAGTTCCGATGAGGCTCGCAGCGGAAGCCGCGTGGAGACCGGCAGATCGGTTGCATGGGAAGGCGCGGCCGTCATTTTCATAGCAAGCGTCCTATCGCTCACTGGTTCAACTACACTTTCAAGCGTTAGTTGCGCCCCCATGCGTGTTTCAACTATCATTCGCTCGCGTAATGGTTGCGTTGCGCTCTCAGCCGGACTAACCGACTGACACTGCTCCATCTTGCGTTATCTCGCTCTTGTTTCGTTGACGCACAATTAACGAACGCTATGCTCGCGTGACGATTGGTCACGCGCTTTTCGCAATGGTTTTTTGGCTCTCCGGCCTGCCGCGGGGCTATGCCGCGCAGCCGTTCCGCCCTGGCCAGCAGATGGGCAAGGCATCGATTCGCCTTTCGGAGGACTTTATGCAGGGAAGAGGCGTCGCCGCTGCCGTCGAGAAGGCCATTCGGGATCAATTGGCGCTGACGGATCAGCCGCGTGCCGCTCTCATGTTGCTTGCGGAGGAGTTGTACACTGCTCTGGCGCGGGTCGCCGATGCTGGGCCGCCCGGTGCATTGGACCATGTGCGACGCGAGTTCCGTGAGGCCATCGCGAAAATCTGGCGCGAGTACGGCAACGACGAGCCGTTGCCGCCGATCAGGATCCTACCCGTGCACGCACTGGGGACCGGCATCGACAGGCACAGCGGCGGCGAGGCCCAGCCCCCAGCGAGCACGTGATCGCCGGAAACCCGGCGTCCCCATCCGCCAACCAGACCCGATCGATTCCCGGCCCTGCCTCTCGCCCACGTCACAGCAAGCCGGCCAGGCCACGCTGTCTGCGGCGGGCGCGCAGACCCACACGCCAACGACACCCTCCTCGGACTGAGGTGAGGCTGCAACCGGGCCTTCCGGGTCCGGCAGACCACACCCCCCAAGGCACGCTGCCGGCGAAGCCCCGCGCGTCCGTGATGCGCGACCTCGCCTCTTCGCCGATCGCGCGGAGAGGCCCGCTTCCTCCAATGCCGCTGTCACTCCGAGCGAAGATCCTCGGCGGCCTGACAGCCGCGCCGTGCGTCATTCGCGGCGTCATGCGCCGCACGGATCGGGCGTGGGAGCCGCCGCCCTCCGGTCGCCGCCAGCACGATCGACACCGCCGTCGCCAGCGACACGCGATGCCCGATGGAGACGTAAAGCGGCTTCGCCCCACGTCGCGTGCGCAGCGCCATGCCGATGCGCCGGCCCTTCCACAGCAGTGGCGCAGTGTCGCCGGGCGCAGGCCCGGGTTCGCCCCCCCCCACCAGTAGCGACTTCGCCACGCCGATCGTCGGCACGCCGAGCACCAGGCCGAGATGACAGGCCATGCCGAAGCCCCGCGGATGCGCCGTGCCCTGCCCGTCCACAAGCAGGACGTCCGGCATCACCGCCAGCCGGGACCAGGCGGCGGCCAGCGCCGGCACCTCGCGAAAGCCGAGATAGCCGGGGACGTAAGGAAAGTCGGCTCGGCGCGTCTCGCTCGCCTGCGCCAGCACGGCGCCGTCGGCATCGAGCGTGACGAGCGCCGCATGCACGAGCTTCGCCGGATCGAAGCGCGTGTTGCTGACATCGGCACCGCCGAGGCGCCGCGGCGCGGATGGCAGATCGTCTTCGGCGACCAGCAGCGCGGCCATCTCGGCCTGCGCGGCGCGCGCCTGCGCGATGTCGCGCGGGTGCAGCCAGTGCGGTGGAGTCTCCGTCGCCATGATGCGACCATGCCATGGTTCGGAGCCGGCCTCGATGGCGTGCCGCCGGCTCGCGCCACCCGGCCCGTCACGCTCGCATATGATCATTGCGGACGGCATTGGAGGGGCGCCACACCTCCAGACCACCCCGCCGCGGGTCCCCAAGGACGTGGCCATGCAAAATCCTCGGGGACCCATCGGCCCGAGGCATTTCGAAACCTCACTGGGCGCTGCGCGGGCCCCGTGTTCGCCCCTCAACGCGTTCCGCGCAGGATGGGCATTTCAGCGCCCGTCGTGACAGGTATCCATCGCGCCACCTATCGGCTTCCGCGGACATCGTGCCCGACAGGTGCTTCGTCCCCCTGCCAGCACGCTTTGCGCGCAAGCGTGGCTTCCGCATCAGGCCCACCAGTCGCCCCACATACCAAATGGAGGTTTCCAAAGGCCCTTCGACCTTTGGCGGGGTGAGCCCGAGAGGGGCTTCGCCCCTCTCGGTCCCGCAGCGCCGCCGCGTGTCAGAAGCTCCCCGTGTAGCGCAGCCTGGCCAGGATCGAATGCGACGTGCCACGGCTGCCGCTTTCCTCATCGACATAGCGCGCATACTGGTAGCCGAGATCGGCGCTGAAGCCGTAGCCGATCGCGCGGCCGACCGAGACCTCGTACCAGTTCTCCGCCGGCACCGGGTCGATGCTGCGCTTGCGGCGAAGCTGCTGCCAAGCGGCGACGCCATGCCAGGGACCGATGCGGTGCTGGATGCCGACCGTGGTGAAGGTGACGCGGTCGCTCAGCGTCGTCTCGGAGGTGTCGATCATCTCCTCGCCGGTATCGGCGTCGATCGAGGTCGTCTCGACTTCTACGCGCGGGCGGCCGCCGGCATTGCGGAACTGCACGCCCTCGACGAAGAGCAGCGTCGCCTGCTCGCGATCCCAGCGATGCTCATAGCGCGCCCCGGCGGCGTAACCCCATTCGCGCGCGGTGCCGTCCGACCCCGGCGCGAGCGACATCACCGCGACGTGATAGGAAAAGCCCGGCAGGAAGGGGATGCGGTCGCCATCGAGCGCGACGACGCCGTTGTTGAAGGTGCCGTTGTTGCCCGGCCCGCCCTGCGCATCCGTGTTGCGATTGTAGCGCTCATAGCGTTCGGAACAGCAGCGGCGCGAGGTGACATAGGTTCCGGTCAGGAAACTACGATCCAGCGTGAACAGCGCGGCCGAGATGTCGTGCTCGCCGAAGCGCGGATCGGAGACATAGGTCCAGGTCCCCGCCGCGCCGAGCGACTGGTCCACCAGATAGACCTCATGCGCGCGGATCGCGGTCAGGATGCCGGGGAAGTCATGGTAGCCGCGGCCGAATGGCGCGACCAGGATGCCGCCCTGCAGCACCAGCGTGTCGGCCGGCTTGAACTCGGCATAGAGCTGTTCGAGGAAGATCGCCTGGCGGCGGAAGCCAATCAGCCCGCCATCGGGGAAGCCGCCGGTCGAATCGCCCTCGCCAATCGGTTCCGTGGCGAGCACGCCCTGCAGCGAGAAATTCTCCGTCAAAGCGAGGCCCATCGCGACCTCGCCGAACAGGAAGACGGAGGTGCCGGTGCGGGCATCATCGGTGGCATTGGTGGTGCCGACGCCGATCATGCTCATGTCGATCTCAGTGGAGAGCTGCGGGAAGCGCACCCCAACTGCCGCCGGTGGGACTTCCGGCAGGGGCTGCGTCAGAGTTGCCGCATCCTGCGCGGCGGCCGGAAACGCGAGGGCGACCAGGACAGCGGCAAGGCTAGTGCGCCTCACGAGGCACCTCCGCGCATCGCCGGGACCAGCAGGCCGACATTGTGGCGGAACATCGCCTCATAGGTCGGTGCCGGGCCGTCCGGCGGGGACAGGGCATCGACGTAGAGCCGTCCGCCGAGCTGCATGCGCGCCTCGGTGGCGACGCGGCTGATCATGGCCGGGTTGGTCATGTTCTCCATGAAGATCGCCGTGATGCGCTCCTGGCGGATCTGCCGGATCAGCCGGGCGACCTCGGCGGCAGAGGGTTCGTCCTCGGTCGAGACGCCCTGCGGGGCAAGGAACTCCACGCCATAGGCCGCCCCAAAATAGCCGAAGGCATCGTGGCTCGTGACGACGCGGCGGCGGTCGGGCGGCACCGTCGCGATCTGCGCGCGCACCCAGGTATCGAGACTGGCGAGGCGGGCGATGTAGGACTCGGCATTGCGGCGATAGGTCGCCTCGCCTTCCGGGTCGGCTGCGATCAGTGCGGTCGCGATATTGCGCACATAGACCTGGCCAAGACGCAGATCCTGCCAGGCATGCGGATCAGGCACGCGGCTCGGCCCGACGCTGTGCGGCCGGCGCCGGCCGGCGCCGCCATGATCGTGGTCGTGGCCGGCCATGGCGCGGGGCGTGATGCCTTCGGTCGCCGTCGTCACCGTGCCGCGGAAACCGGCGGCGCCGACCAGCCGGTCCATCCAGGCATCGAAGCCAAGGCCGTTGCGGATCACCACCTTCGCATCGCGCAAGGCGGCGACGTCGGAGGGGCGCGGCTGGAAGCCATGGGCATCGGCGTTGGGACCCGCGATGACGCGCAGCGCGATCCGCTCGCCACCGACCTCAGCCGCCATGTCACCAAGAATGGAGAAGGAGGCGACGACCGTCAGGCGGGAGGTCTGCGCCGCCGCCGGGCTGGCAGCGAGAAGGGCAAGGAGGACACGGCGATGCATGGGCCAACTCGATGGGATGTTATACTATAACGATGCCGCGACACGGCGCGCTTGGCAAGGGTGACGCGGGATCCCACCAAAGGCCGAAAGGCCGTCCTGATTACCCCGCTGCTTCCACTGGCGCAGTTGGAGGGGCGCCGCCCCTCCAAACGTGCTTGGAGCACCTGGAGAGCAATTTTCTGGCGTCGGGCGGACGTGTCGGGATGCTTCGACCCGACGCGCACCGTGCGGGAAAGCGGGGCTCGGCACCATTCCGCCTGCGGTGCGCGGTGCCAGGTCGAAGTTTCCAAAGGCCCTTCGGCCTTTGGCGGGGTGAGCCCGAGAGGAGCA
This sequence comes from Roseomonas alba, assembly GCF_019430885.1. Taxonomy (GTDB): domain Bacteria; phylum Pseudomonadota; class Alphaproteobacteria; order Acetobacterales; family Acetobacteraceae; genus Neoroseomonas; species Neoroseomonas alba. Next base: position 382,973 of record NZ_JAHYBZ010000004.1, read on the forward strand.
GGACCCCTGCCGGTTCCGCAGCGACGTATCGGAACCATGAGGATGGCAATGGCGCCGCCGGCCGCGGTGGTCCGAAGGGACAGAACCCCTCCGGCTCCAACCTCGGCGAGGCTCTCGCAAGGCCCCGAAAGCTGTCCGGCCTCGCGACTGACGGTTCGAGGGCGAGTGCTGCTCAGCCCTTGCCGAACAACCGCCTCAGCCAGCCAAGCAACCCGCCGCCCTGTGCCAGATCCCGCCGCCGATGCGTCACATGCGGCCGGCGGGCTGGCGGCGGCAGGGCGCTCGCCACGCTGTGCCGGGCGGCGTCGTGGGAAGCGATCAGCCGGCGCTCCAGTGCGATGACCTGGCTGACGGCCTCGGGCGGGGACAGTAAGGCGAGTTCGGCCGCCGTCGCCTCGGCGTCGTCCCAGGCTTCGGACCGGCGCAGGGCGTCCACCACACGCACGGTCTGCTCGGCGTCGAGCGGGGGTCCGCTGCGCCACAGCGCCACCGCATCCTGCCGCCAGGCATTGGCGAGGTCGGACTTGCCGGCGTCGTCGGCGACCCAGGCGGCCTGGAGGGTGGCCTCGGCCGCGGCGTGCAGCGCGCCCGTCTCCTCGAGCACATGGGCCCAGGCGAGGAAGCGTCGCGCCAGCGGCGGGTGGGACGCATCCTGGATCAGCGCCCGGAACGGCGCGGCCGAGACCGCCGCCGCCGCGCCGGGATGCGCCCGCGCGATGGCTGGGGCGGTGTAGTGGCAATGCGGGCATTGCTGCAGCCAGCGCTGCATGGTCGACCGGACCGGCTCACCCGGGCGCAGGTCGAGATCGGGCGCCTGTTCCGGCGGCGGCAGGCGGAACGGGGGCTGGCGGCTCTCGCGCCCACACACGCCGCAGGCAACTTGGCCGGCGGCGGCGGAACGCGACGGTGCGGACGGCGTCTCTGCCATGGAGGCGTCACGATACACCATGACGGACCGAGCCGGTATCGAGCGATGTGATCGATGCACCATTGCAGTGACGCGCGGGCTTGGGCACATGTTGTCCATGCCCCGCGGCGACCTTTTTCCCGATATCGCGCCTTATGAAACCGGCCTGCTGCCCCTGTCGGGCGGGCACGTCATGTATTGGGAGCAGGTCGGCAATCCGCGCGGACAGCCTGTGCTGTTCCTGCATGGCGGGCCAGGCGCCGGGGCGGGCGCGGTGCATCGGCGTTTCTTCGATCCCGCCCATTGGCGCGTGGTGATCTTCGACCAGCGCGGCGCCGGCCGGTCCCGCCCCCTCGGCGAGCTGCGCGAGAACACCACGCCGCACCTGGTCGAGGACATCGAGACGCTCCGCCGTTTCCTCGGCATCGAGAAATGGCTGCTGTTCGGCGGGTCCTGGGGGTCGACCCTCGCCCTCGCCTATGCGCAGGACCATCCGACCCGGGTCGCGGGCTGCGTGCTGCGCGGGGTCTTCCTCGGGCGGCATGCCGAGGTCGAGTGGTTCCTGCGCGGCCTGAAGCGCGTCTTCCCCGACGCCTGGGCCGCCTTCGCCGAGCACCTGCCCGAAGCTGAGCGTGGCGATCTGCTGGGCGCGTATCTGAAGCGGCTGTGCGATCCTGACCCGGCGGTGCACCTGCCTGCGGCGCGCGCCTGGAGCCAATATGAAGGGTCGTGCTCGACCCTGCTGCCCTCCCCCGAGACGGTGGCGAGCTTCGCGCAGGATCGTACCGCGCTCGGCCTCGCGCGGATCGAGGCGCATTATTTCGCCCACGACCTGTTCCTGCCGCGCGAAGGGCTGCTCGGGCGCATCGGCCGGTTGACCGGCATCCCAGCCGAGATCGTGCAAGGCCGCTACGACATGGTCTGCCCGCCGGAGACCGCCTTCGACCTGGCCGCGGCCTGGCCTGGCGCCCGGCTGACCGTGGTACCGGATGCGGGGCATTCGGCACTGGAACCCGGTGTGCGGACGGCCCTGGTCAGTGCGGTGGAGCGGTTCCGGCGCCGCTGAGAGCGTGGTATGAGGGCGCCGGTGGGTCCCCGTAGCTCAGCAGGATAGAGCACAGGATTCCTAATCCTGGGGCCGTGAGTTCGAATCTCGCCGGGGACGCCACTTCCACTTCCTCCAACTACTCTCCCGGCTGGGCCTGCGCGCCGTGTGTGGCAGCTATCCCGCGGTTTTCGCGGGCCAGGTGGCAGATGCGAGACCGCAACGAGCGCCGAAAACCCTCTCTCTTGCGCGGTTTCTCTCCGAGCCTGGGGACTTGGGCGATTTACTCGCCAGGCCGGAAGTCACGGGAATCCTCGGTTTTCTGCGGCCGAAAATTGGCTGAGTTGGTGGAGCGCGTTGCCCCCCAATCCACCTCTGATCCGGCAGCCCGCGTCACGGCGTGGAGGCAGCCCCACTCGCGCCACGCAGCGCTTCCCACAACTCCCCCGGTCCGAGCAGCGTCGCCAGCATGCGCGCCCGGATCGTCTCCGAGTTCAGCGCCTGCTTGCTCATCACCTGGTGCGCAGCCATGGCGTCCATGATCGCGTTCATCAGCTCATCGCCGAGATTGGGGGAGTTGGTGAACTGCTCCTTGGTGTTCGCCGTTGCCTGGCTGCGGAGCAGGTCAGATTCCAACATCTTCGTCTTGATGACCCCGTCCACATAGGCCACGGCGTCCCCCTCGGTGATCTCCCCCTCGAACAGGTCGTTGATCGCCGAGATGATTTCCTGCAGCCGCAGCTTGTGCTTGTCCTGCACCTGGCCCGAACCTGTCTCGGTCACCGGCGTCAGTGGCGCGGCCAGCGCATTGCCGCCCAGGTTCAACTTCTGTTGCCCTAGATCCCGCATCCGATGGTGCGTCAGCTTCAGCGCCGAGAGATCAATCCCCTCCCGCTCTCGCCCATAGTCCAGCAGCGGCAGGAGCATCTTGGCGAAGAGGTAGAGCTTCTCGAACTCAGTGTTCCCGTAGTCGAACATCTGGCCCAGGAACTCGTACACCCGAACGTAGCTGCCCAGGTCCCGCTTGAAGAGCCACAGCGCCTCCATCTCGTCCTTGGCCGCCTGCTGCGCCTTGGACCCATCAGGCTCGCCACGGAACGCCTGCTGCGCCTGCTTGAACTTCGTCAGCAACCGGCTGCTCACGGGACCGATCGCGGCGTCGAGGTCGCCCTGCGTAGCTTTCGGGTTGATCGCCACCTTGGCGACCCGCTCGACCTCGTACTGGTCGTAGTATCCCATCGCATCCAGCTTGTTCCGCAAGTCCAGAACCACGTTGGGGTCGCTGACGTCGGCCAGCGCCGCGGTGGTGTGGTACTGCTTGAAGGCCTCCAGCACGGCCTCGGGCTCGTTCACGAAGTCCACCACGTAGGTGGTGTCCTTGCCCGGGTAGGCGCGGTTCAGGCGCGACAGCGTCTGCACCGCCTGGATGCCGCCGAGCTTGCGGTCCACATACATGGCGCAAAGCAGCGGCTGGTCGAAGCCGGTCTGGAACTTGTTCGCCACGAGCAGGATGCTGAATTCCGGCGTGGCGAAGGCCTCCCGAATATCCCGCCCACGCAGGCCCGGGTTCAGGCTCGTCTCCGTGAAGGCTTCAAGCCCGGTCTCCGGGTCATTCACCTCGCCCGAGAAAGCGCCGAGCAGCCCGATCGCATAACCCTTCCTGGCGATGTAGGCCTCCATGGCCTTCATCCAGCGCACCGCATCCTTTCGGCCGGCGGTCACCACCATCGCCTTGGCCTTGCCGCCCAGCAGGTGCGCCACGTTCTGCCGGAAGTGCTCGACCACGATCTCCACGCGCGCGGCGATGTTGTGCGGGTGCAGGCGCACCCAGCCCATGATCCCCTTCTTCGCCTCGCTGGCGTCCACCTCCTTCTCGTCGATCTCCTTCCCCGCATGGGTCAGGCGGAAGGCCATCTTGTAGGCGGTGTAGTTCTTCAGCACGTCGAGGATGAAACCCTCCTCGATCGCCTGGCGCATGGAGTAGGTGTGGAAGGCGATCGGCAGATTGTCCTTCCCCGCCGGCTTGGATGGATCCGGCCGGCGGCCGAACAGTTCCAGCGTCTTGGCCTTGGGCGTGGCGGTGAACGCGACGAAGGTGATACCGGCATCCTGGCCGACGCGCCCGCTCATCTCCGCGGCCAGCAGATCCTCGATGCTGGCCTCGCCGCCATCGTCTAGATCCTGCTGTTCCTGCGCTGTCAGCGTCATCTTCAGCTTGGCTGCTGCCTGTCCGGCCTGGGAGGAATGTGCCTCGTCCGCGATCACCGCGAAGCGCTTGCCCTTGCTGGCGGACAGGTCCCGCACCGCCTTGAGGGCGAACGGGAAGGTCTGGATGGTGCAGACCACGATCTTCTTGCCGGACGCCAGCGCCTCGGCCAACTCGCCGCTTTTCGCCCCGCCATCGCCGGTGATCACCGCCACCACGCCGGCGGTGCGCTCGAAGCCCTCGATCGCCTCGCGCAGCTGCTTGTCCAGCACCGTGCGGTCGGACACCACCAGCACGGTGTCGAACACCTTCTTGCTGCCGGCGTCATGCAGGTCGGCCAGGAAATGCGCCGTCCAGGCGATGGAGTTGGTCTTGCCGGACCCGGCCGAGTGCTCGATCAGGTACTTCCCGCCCGGCCCATCCGCCAGCACCTGCGCCACCAGCTTCCGCGTGGCATCCAACTGGTGGAAGCGCGGGAAGATCCAGCCCTTCAGCTTCTTCTTGTCGTCCTTCAGCGGCACCAGGTAGCGGCCGAGGATCTCCAGCCAGCCATCGCGCTGCCAGACCTGCTCCCACAGATAGGCGGTCGGGGCGCCATTCGGGTTGGGCGGGTTACCCGCGCCGAAATCATGGCCGCGGTTGAACGGCAAGAACTTGCTGTCGGCGCCAGCCAGCAGCGTGCACATCTGCGCCTCGCTATTGCTGACCGCGAAATGCACCAACGCACCACCGGGGAAGGCCAGTAGCGGCTCCGCCGCGTTCTTGCCGGGCGCCTTCGGCAGACGGTCGAAGCGGTACTGGTCCACCGCATCCTGCACCTTCTGGGTGTAGTCCGACTTCAGTTCCACCGTCGCGACGGGGATGCCGTTGAGGAACAGCACCAAGTCGAGGCAGTTCTCGCCATGCACCGAGTACCGCAGCTGCCGCACCACCCGCAGCCGGTTGGCGGCGTAGCGCGCCTGCAGCGCATCATTCATCGCCAACGCCGGGCGGAACTGGCACAGCGCCAGACGCTGCTTCAGCCCCACCACATCGAGGCCGGCGCGGAGCACCTCTAGCGTGCCCTGCCTGTCCAGCGCCGCGCGCAGGCGGTCGGCCAGCACGGTAGCGGCGGCGGGGCCATTGGCCTTGGCCAGCGCCCCCCAGGCATCCGGCTGGGTCGCCTGCACCCAGGCGATCAGATCCTCGGTGAACAGTGCGCGCTGGCGGTCGTAGCGTGCGGCGGCGTCGGCCTCATACAGCCAGCCATGCGCAGCCAAATGGGCGCAGATGCCATCCTCGAAGGCAATTTCCTTGTGGATGCCGGTCATGGTAGCGCCAGCACGCGTTGGCGCAGGGCACCATCCAGTCGGATCATGGCGTCGATCATCTCATCCTGGATGCGGGGCCACTCCGCCTCCGCCGAGCGATAGCCGCCGGAGACCGGATGATAGACGCGGCATTGCCGGACCCCCTCCTTCTCCTGCCAGATCAGGGGCGCGCGGAAGGCGGCCTCGATGGCCTCGCGGCCCTCCTGAAGGCGCAGGAGCTGCTGCCGCCCGTCATCGCGCTGGATCAGCAGTTCAACCCGCGACGTATCCTTCGCCACGACGTAGTTGAGCGTGAAGCCCGACTTGCCGATCGAGCCGAACAGGACGCCGAGATCCGCATCCGGCGTCCGGCCGCGATGCAGGTCGATGCGCGGCGCGGCGCGCTCGGCGAGCTGCGCCAGGAACCGGGCGAGGAGATTCGCCCGCTCGCCACGCTCCTTCCGCTCGGCCGCGCGCTTCTCCTCAAGCCGGGTCTGGAACTCGGCCGTCTCAGGCAAGGGGATGATCGGGTGGATGTCGAGCAGCAGGCGCCCATCCTCCATCCGGTAGGGCTTGAGCCGGACGCAGCGGATATCGACGTCGTGGTCGCGCAGCCAGAGCACCGCGGTGGTCAGTTCCTTCCCGAAATCCGCGGCGGCCAGGACGATGCGCGTGTCCTTCGCGAAGCTGTCCTCGTCCGGCGCGCTCCATCCGAGGAAGGCGAGGATATCCGCGCGGGCCGTGTCGGTGTCCGGGTTGGCGCGGTCACGGTAGCGGGCGAGCGCGTCCACCGCATGGCTGAAGGTCATCTTGGCGACCATGGCGGCGTAGCGCAGCGCCTGCAGTTCCATATGGCCGCCATCATCGGTGCGCTTGAGCTCCACGACGACGAGGTTGGCGTTGTCGTCGAGGCAGAGAAGGTCGATGCGCCGGGTGCTGTCGGCCCAGTCGCTGAATTCCTCGGCGAGGACCATCAGGCCGCCTTCCAGGCTGGCGATGCGGTCCTTCAGCAGGCGTTGGATGTCGCCGCGTTCGCGCAGGCCCGCGGCTTCGAAGGTGGTGGCGGCGACCGGGACCAGGCCTTCGGGGCGGGCTTCATAGATCGGCATGGCGAGGGCCTCAGCCGGGGCGTGCAGGCGCGAGGCCCATGGCGGCGAAGGCGGCTGCCACGTCCGGCTTCATCGACCAGCGGGGGGTGCGTTCGGTCAGGTCCGCGAGGATGCCGCAGTAGAAGTCCTTGTTGGGCCGGTCCGACGGCGGGGCGGGCCAGAGATAGGCCTCGCGGTTGAAGCACATGGTGCCGAAATGCATGTGCCACGCCTTGCCGCCCCAGCCGAGCGCACGGGACAGTTCCTCGGAGGTGGCGCCGGGATGGTCCAGCAGGGCCTGGATGACCTTGCGTTCCGTCTCGGTCATGGGGTGGGCGCGGAAGGCTTCGGCCACACGCTGGGCGACCGGCAGGGGGCCAAGGCGGTCGATCAGCGATTGGCGATCGGCTTCCGCTTGGTCCGCCATGGCCTGCAGGATGCGGGCCGCGTCGGTCTTCTGCTGCGGCGTTCCCGTCGCCTGCAGGCGTTCGGCATTGGCGCGGAGGCGCGCGCGTTCCTCGGTGGACAGGCTGGGCAGGGTCTGCAGGGTTCGGTCGATGCTCATGCTGCTTCCTGTGCCGCGGGGACGAGGCCGCGCACGTCGATCTTGCCGGTGACGGCGGCGGAGATCAGGGCGGCGCGGCGTTCCTGAAGCAGACAAATCTGTTTCTGTACCTCCGCCTCGACCCCGGCAAACTTCGCCAACGCATCCCGGATGAAGGCAACAATTCGATCCTGCTCCTCCAAGGGCGGCACCAGAACTGCGCTGGCCCGCAACCTATCGCTGCGGATGCCGCTGGCCGTCGATCCGCTCGCCCGGGTCCAAAGTTCCTTCCGGCCGAAGTCCGATCGAAAATGCCAAAAGAGGAAGTCGCTCCTGATCTTGGCTTCATCGGCCTTCAGAAGGATCATCCGTTGGCCGGGTGCAACCCTCGTATCCTCAATTTGAGCAACCTCGCCGAGCGGCGCTTCGGTGGTGAGCAGGACGTCGCCGAGGGCAGGAAAACCGCGGGTCATCCGCGAAGCATACTCAGCTTCTGATATGAACACCGGATCGAGGGCGTGATCTATGCGGCCCTCCTTGATCTGAGTGGCGGTAATGAGGGGAATACCATCGTCGATCTTGTTGGGTGTCGAACCGCGGTAGTCGACGAACTGCCGTACCACACGCGTCAGCGGCAGGACTTCCCAATGCTCTGGCACAAATGCCGGGGTGCCAACGCCCGAAGGCTTGGTCCGCGGTGCGTGTGCGGCGCCCGTCGTCATGGCACCATAGACGACGCTTTGCCGCTTCTCCTTCAGCAGCCCGATCAGCCGCTCCTGCTCGGCCACCAGCGCGTCAATCTTGCCGGTCTCGCGGTCGAGGAAGGCAGCGATGGCGGATTGCTCGGCCGGCGGTGGGACCGCCAGCAAGATGTTCCGCATCTCCGAGAAGTTCGTGCTCCAGAGATCGGCTACGATGCCTTTCCCGTAACGGTAGAACTCCTCCTGGAAGACTGGGCTCTTCAGCAAGTGGCCCACGAATTCCATCTCGATCGGCTGATGCGGATAGAGCACGATATTGATGAGGGAGACGGAGCCATCGAGCGCCGATAGCCCTGATGAGCCCTTTCGATCCGAGCGCCCATTGATGACGAAGTCACCGGTGCAGACGCGCTTGCGATTGTCACCATCGTCTGTCTTCGCCGCCGTTTCGAGCTGGGGCACTATTCCGTTCTTGGTGACAGAGAGCGCAGGAAAATCCCGATCGCTCACCTTTTCGCGGCGCTCTGCCAGGTAGTAGCCGAGCCGGCGTAGGGTCCAATGCGCCGGGACCTCGCCAAGCCATTCAACGCCGCTGTCCTGATACGCTGGATATCTCGAAACGCTCATGCTTTGCCGCCTCCAGCCGGTGGGGCCATCTGCCGCTTCGGCGGCGTCTTCGCCGCGGCTTCCAACTGCCGCAGCGCATCCGCATCATCCTCGGCACCGTTCACGCCGCCAGCCCGCCGATCATTGCCAGAATGCGGTCGGTCACCTGCTTCAGGTCGGCATCGATCTCAGCCAGCGGCCGCGGTGGTTCGAAGACGTAGAAGTGCCGGTTGAACGGGATCTCGTAGCCGGTCTTCGTCTTGTCCTCGTCGATCCAGGCATCGGGCGCGTGGGGCAGGACCTCCCGCGCGAAATACGCCTGCACGTCCTCGGTCAGCGGCACGTTCTCGGTGTCGCGCAGCGCCGGGTCTGGCTGCGGCTTGCCCTTCTGCTTGCCCTTCTGGCCGAGCACGGGCCGGCCAGCCTCATCCTTAAGCGGCCGTTCCACGGTGATGGTGCGGTAGCCGAAGGCCTCGTTGCGGAACACGCGGGAGAGCGGGGCCAGCTTCACGGTGCCGCCCTCGGGTGCGGGCGGTGGGGCCTCGCCGTCGCGCACCACCACGCGGCTGGTCTTGCCGTCCGCGGTGGTGAGGGTGGCGAGCTGCGCCTCGACGCCATCACCGAACAGGCGCGTGACGGCGGCGATGTCCTCCTCGCCCATCTCCTTGCGCTTGGAGCCGAGGCTCTTGCGCATCTTCTGCCACAGCGCGGAGGCGTCTATCAGCTGCACCAGGCCGCGCCGCGCCTCGGGCTTCCGGTTCGACAGGACCCAGACATAGGTGGCGATGCCGGTGTTGAAGAACATGTCGGCGGGCAGGGCGATGATCGCCTCCACCAGGTCGTTCTCCAGCACGTGGCGGCGGATCTCGCTTTCGCCCGAACCCGCGCCGCCGGTGAACAGCGGCGATCCGTTGAGCACGATGCCGATGCGGCTGCCGCCATCCTTGGCGGGGCGCATCTTCGAGATCAGATGCAGCAGGAACAGCAGTGAGCCGTCCGAGATGCGCGGCAGGCCGGGGCCGAAGCGGCCGGCATGGCCCATCTGCTCGGCTTCCTTACGGACTTCCTTCTCGACCTTCTTCCACTCCACGCCGAAGGGCGGGTTGGAGAGCATGTAGTCGAACTTCCGCCCGGCATGCCCGTCATCCGATAGCGTATTGCCGGGCAGGATGTTGGCGACGTTCTGGCCCTTGATGAGCATGTCCGCCTTGCAGATGGCGTAGCTCTCGTCGTTCAGCTCCTGGCCGAACATGGTCAGGGAGGCCTTGGGGTTGTGCTCCAGCAGGTGCTCGCCGGCGACCGAGAGCATGCCGCCCGTTCCCGCCGTGGGGTCGTAGATGGTGCGCACCACCGGATTGCCGGGGGTGAGGATGTCGCTGTCCTCAATGAACAGCAGGTTCACCATGAGGCGGATGACCTCGCGCGGGGTGAAGTGCTCACCGGCGGTCTCGTTGGAGATTTCGGCGAACTTCCGGATCAGTTCCTCGAAGGCCAGGCCCATGTCGTGGTTGTTCACGGCGTCCGGGTGCAGCGGGAAGCCGGCGAACTTCTCGGTCACCTGGTAGAGCAGGCCAGCCTTTTGCAGGCGGTCGGTCTGCTCTGCGAAGCGGAAGCGCTCAAAGATGTCGCGCACCGCGGGGGAGAAGCCCTGGATGTAGGCGGCGAGGTTGGCGGCCAAATGATCCTGGTCCCCCATCAGCGTCTTCATGTCGAGCGGGGAGGTGTTGGCGAAGGGCACGCCGGTGAGACGGAGCAGAAAGGGTTCGGGGTTGATGCCGACTGCTTCCTTGGCGGCCTTCTCGGCCATCACCTTCGCCTTGGTCGGCGCCAGGACGCAGTCGAGGCGGCGCAGCACGGTGAAGGGCAGGATAACCTTGCCGTACTCGGAGGGCTTGTAATCGCCGCGCAGCAGGTCGGCGACGGACCAGATCAGCGCCGACAGAGAGGCGTGGGTCACCGCTGGTGGGATGATGACATCTGATGACCGCGAAGTGGTGCTGGTTGGTGTCGTCATGGCACTGTCGGTGAGTCCCGTTGGGAGCCGGACCAACGTTCGAGGCGATGGTGCTTCGGAAGCGGCTGGCAGAAGACTTTGCTGCTTCGGTTGAGAGGGCCGCCCCTGGGTCAGTGCCACCGACCCGCCCCGCCCGCGGCCGGCGATGATGGTGCCGTCCTCGATGAGTGCCGCGTGGACGGTCCAGTAAGTATCGTCCTGCCAACCCAGGGTATCGCGCAGGCGCCCATTGCCGGCGCTGCCGCCAAGTTCCTTCAGGGTCTCGATAAAACGCTCACGTAGGACTTCGCGGACCATGGCTTCCCGGGATCATATTGGCGAAGCAGCCTGACGATTCGGGGCTGCGGCGCGATATGATCAACCATGGGTGGAACGGATTCAATCGCGCGGTGGGTTATGCCTGGTCCGCGCGCGCGAATCTTGTCTGTGTGCCTTCCATGCGTCACCCGAGAGCGCGACGTTGCTCCGCCCACGCGTCGTCGATCGACATCCCGGGCCGGATGCTGTTCGCGTCCACGGCCTGCCGACCATCGAGGATGCCCTCCACCAGATCCGGCGCCAGCAGGGTTAAGCGCAGCAGGCGCGCGACATAGGACCGATCTGCCCCCTCGGCGACGCCCAGGTCGCGCATGGAGGCGTAGCGTCCCTCCTCCAGCATCCGCCGCCAGCGAAATGCCCGCGCCAGCGCCTTCACCAGGGCGGGATCGCCGCTGGAGGTCTCCACGCCCGGCCCGTCCTGGCGAGCCTGCACTGGCGCCCCATCCGGCCCGATGATCTGCTTCCGCCCGCCGCGGCGCCGGATGGTCATCGGCACCACCACCGTCACGCTGGTCATGCTGCGATCGCCTCGCGCGGCTGCTTCGCCACCATGTCCCGCGCCAGCCCAGCCAGCCCTTCCAGGTTCAGCCGGATCTCGGCGCCCGCCTCGGTGACCATCACGCGCTCGACCAGCAGCCGCACGATCCGCTCCTGCTCGCCAGGGAACAGCTCGTCCCAAAGCGGGTCGAGCCGGCCGAGCGCGTCGCGCACTTCGGCCTCGGTCAGGTCCGGCGCCTCCTCCCGCGCTGCCCGCCACGTGCCAACGACGACTTCGGACTGACGTAGCAGCGCACGGACCTGCGCCATCACTAGCCCTTCGATCTCCCCGGCCGGCAGGCGCCGGTGCGGCGCGTCGTCTGCCCCGCCCTGCAGCACCGCCTGGCTGACGTAGTAGCGGTAGAGCCGCCCCTTCTTCCGGGTGTGGGTCGGCGACATCGCCCGCCCGTCTGGCCCGAAAATCAGGCCGCGCAGCAGCGCCGGCGCGGTGGCGCGGTTCTTCGCCGCGCGAGCACGTGGGCTCTCAACCATGATGGCGTGCACCCGGTCCCACAGATCCCGCGGGATGATGGCAGCGTGCTCGCCGGGATAGGACGTCCCCTTGTGCACCGCCTCGCCAAGAAACGTGCGGTTCACCAGCAGCTTGTAGACCGCCCCCTTGTCGAAGGGCCGTCCGGTCTTGGTGACGAGGCCCTCGGCCCGGAGGACGGGCAGGAGCCGGGTGGCAGAGCCGATCTCGGCAAAACCCTCGAACACCCGCCGCACCGTCGCGGCGCCGGCTTCGTCGACCACGAGCTTGCGGTTCTCGACCCGGTAACCAAGCGGCACCGGCCCGCCCATCCACATCCCCCGCGCGCGCGAGGCGGCGATCTTGTCGCGAACGCGCTCGCCAATGATCTCCCTCTCATATTGCGCGAAGCTCAGCAGGATGTTCAGCGTGAGCCGGCCCATGCTGGTGGTGGTATTAAAGCTCTGAGTGACAGCAACGAATGTGACCTCGTTGTCGTCGAAGGTCTGCACCAGCTTGGCGAAGTCCATCAGCGAGCGGGACAGGCGATCAATCTTATAGCAGACGATGACGTCGATCAGGCCGGCCTCGATGTCGGCCAGCAGGCGCTTCAATGCGGGGCGATCGAGCGTGCCGCCCGACACGCCGCCATCATCGTAGCGATCGTGCACTAGCACCCAGCCCTCGGAGCGCTGCGACGTGATGAAGGCCTCGCACGCGGCCCGCTGCGCGTCGAGCGAGTTGAACTCCTTGTCCAGCCCCTCGTCGGTAGATTTGCGGGTGTAGACGGCGCAGCGGAGCTTGCGGATTTTCGCCGGCAGGACGGGTTCGCGGCGGGTCATGCGCCGGGCTTCCGCAGGCCGAAGAACACCCAGCCGTTCCAGCGCGTGCCGGTGATGGCGCGGGCTATGGCGGAGAGCGATTGGTAGGGGCGACCCTGGTATTCGTAGCCGTCGCGCGTGACGGTGACGACATGCTCGACGCCCTGGTACTCGCGGATCAGCCGCGTGCCGGCGATCGGCCGCTGCTCGTGGCGGATGCGACGCAGGGTGATATTCCTGCCGTCGAATTGCTCGCCCAGCGCCTCGAGCCGCGCCAGCGTCTCAGGCTTCAGGCCGCCATAGGCGAGTTCCTGGATGCGGTATGCGAGGCGGCTCTCCAGGAAGCGCCGATTGTACGGCGGCGGCTCCGTGCCGAAGAGGCTGCGCCACTCGGCCTTCAACTCCCCGATCGGCATGCCCGGCAGCGCGGCGAGACGCGCCGGCACGTTCGGCTTCGGGATGGCGGTTATTGTCGTCGTCGTGGCGTTCGGCTTCGCGCGGGTCATGCGTCTCCCTTTCCCCTGGGGTTCGCACGAAGGCGCTGGCCGGGGACGGAGTGTAGGCGAACCACGCTCTCGCCGCCGGCCGCGCGGACGTCTTCCGCGGCAGCGCGGCTGCGCAGCCGCAGCAGGCCGCGGGCAAGGAGGTCGCAGACCTCGCGGAGATGGGGTGGGAGGTGGGCGTTGATGGGACGGTCGTCACGCTGCATGGCGTGACAATACGAATCGTTGATCGCTGCCGGGAGTGCTGATTTGTAGCGCTACGCCGTGCTTCGGCCGGCTGGCCCGTCCTGCTCAGGCGACCGAGACGTCCGGCGGCAGGATCACCACCCGCGCCCCGATCGGGACGCGTTGGTAGAGGTCGATGATGTCCTGGTTGATCAGCCTGACGCAGCCGGCCGAAGCCATGGTGCCGATGGTCCAGGGCTCCACCGTGCCGTGCAGGCGGTAATAGGTGTCGACGCCGTCCTGGTAGAGGTAGAGCGCCCGCGCGCCGAGCGGATTGCGGCCGCCACCTGGCACGCCGTCGCGGAACGGGCCATAGCGCTGCGGATCGCGCCGGACCATGTCGGGCGTCGGGCGCCAGTTCGGCCAGGCGGCCTTGCGCTCGACAAAGGCTTCGCCCGTGAGATTGAAGGCCTGGTCCCGGCCCACGGCGATGCCGTAGCGCATGGCGCGGCGGCCCTCGAGGGCGAGATAGGCATAGCGGGCGGCCGTATCGACGACGATGGTCCCCAGTTCGTCATCGCGCGGATAGGCCACCTCGCGACGGAGGAACCGCGGATCGATGCGCCGGAGGTTCACCGCCGGGATCCAAAAGCGATCCGTGGTGATGGCCGCGTAGATCCGGCGATAGTCCGGCTCGATCGCCGGCACGGCCGCGGGCGGCGGTGCGGGCGCAGCAGGTGGGGCGGCATCAGCTTGGGGCGACGCCACGCCCGGCACGGTTTGCGGCGCCTCGGACGACGCGCACGCCGCGAGCAGGCCAGGCAGGCCGGCGACAAGGCTCCTTCGGCTAACCCGCATCGATCGTCCGGAATCCCCTGAGCAGCAGCGAAACTGCTTGCGCCAAGTCAACGATAGCGACGACGCCGTTGTCCACAGGCTCGCCGCCGCTTACGCGCCGACCTGCCGGCCGAGCCAGATCACCCGCCCGATGACATGGACGTCCTCCGCGCTCAGACCCCGCTGCGGCTGATAGGCGGCGTTGTCCGACAGCACGCTGAGCCGCGGCGGCCGGCCCAGCTCCACCTGCACCCGCTTCACCTGCAGGCCGTTGCCGGTGCGGATGACGTAGATCCCGTCCTTGTCCCCCGGCTGATTCTGCCGGAAGTCGACCAGCACCGTGTCGCCCGTGCGCAGGGTCGGCTCCATGGAGTCCCCATCCACCGAGATCACCGCCAACTGGTCGAGCGGCGCGGTGGTGACCGTGCGGACCCACTCCTCCCGGAAGGCAATGCGATAGACCACCGCCTCCCGGTCGATCTCCTGGCCCGGGCCGGCTGAGGCGCGGGCATCATAGACGGGCAGCAGCGCCCAGTTGTCGCCGCCCATGCTGATCACCTCGGCCGCGGCCGGGCCGGTGTAGGAGGTGGGCGGCCGCGGCGGCGCAGCCTTGCGTCGCACCCGCTGGCCAAGCACCGCAGCGGCTTCCTCCGGGGTGTTGATGGCGATGCCCGCGTCACCCGCCTCCTTGCCGAACAGCAGCATCTGCCAGGTGATGCCGAGGGGCACGGCGAGCTCGCGCGCCGCCCGCGCCGTGAGCGGCCGACGGCCACTCTCATAGGCGCGGTAGGTCGCCTCCGGCACGCCGGCGAGACGGGCCAATTCGGCCCCTGAATCAATGCCCTTGGCTTCGCGAAAGCGGCGGAGGCGGTCTGCGGTGGATTCCATGGCGCTGCAATATGTAGCGCTTTCTTCGCGATTGTGTAGCAGGTTTCTGCATATACAAACAGTCTTGTTTGCGTGCCGCGACGGAGCGTATCTGTCCGGCATGCCCGCCAGGTCATCCCCCCGCCCGCGACCAGCCGCGCCAACGCGGCGGGCTTCGCCCTCCCCGCCTTCGCCGCCGCGCAGCTTCGCCGAGGTGATCAGTCTCTGGCCCAGCGCCAGCGACCTCGCCGCCGTGCTCGACGTCGAGGCGGTCACTGTCCGCGCCTGGCGCCGCCGGGGGATCCCCGCCCGCTACTGGGCCGCGGTCGCCGAGGCGGCGCGTTTCAGCGGCCGTCCCATCGATGAACGCCTGCTCGCCGAGCTGGGCGCGCTCCGGAGGTACCGCCATGCATGATCTCGACACCGCCCCGCCGGCATCCCCCGCGCTGCCCGATCAGGTGCTGCCGCTCGGCTCGGCGGAGCTGATGGCTTGGGTGGTGAACGCCATGCCCGGTGATCGCGCCATTTACTGGCGCGGCCATGTCGCGCGGGACATGTGGCACGGCTGGGCTGCCGGCATGCGCCGTCGCGACTGTAACGCCCTGGGAGAGACGGCGCGGCTCGCCTTCCGGTTGGCCGAGAGGGGCTTCCTTCGCCTCGTTCAGCATCGCATCGGTCCGCACGACTATGCCTATGTCGCCATCGCGCTCGGCATGTCGCCCGCGCGGCCCGCACCGCAGGTGATCGCGTGATGGGCAAGGCCTCCCGCGACAAGGGCCTGCGCCGCGAGCGGGCTATCGTCGATGTCCACCGCAAATCCGGCATCCACGCCGAGCGCGTGCCGCTGTCCGGTGCACTCGGCTACCGCGGCAACGACGCCGATGTCGATCTCTACGTGCGCGGCGCCGAACCGGTGAAGGCCGAGGTCAAGGCGCGCGGCGACGGCGCCGGCTTCAAGACCCTGCTGCGCTGGATCGGGAACAAGGACGCGCTGGTGTTGATCCAGGACCGCACGATGCCGCTGGTCGTCGTCCGGTTCGACGTCTGGCTCGAGGTCGCCGGCCGTAGCGCGCGGTTCAATGACCCGGATGGCGATGCCGGCCGTTGCGCCCGCCGCCGCAGCGCCGAGCAGGGTCCGCTGCCGCCGACCGACGCCATCGCGCGGGAGGCCGCATGAGCCGCCGCCCCCTCCGTGCCCGTCACCTGCAGCGCGCCCGCGACCTCGCCCGAACCGCGGCCGGCGGCGCCGCCCTCGCCGGCGGCTTCCTCGCCCTGTGCTGGGCCGTCGGCCTCGCCTCGATCCCCTGACGCATCCCCGCCTCCCGGAGACCGTTCCATGAGCAACCGAACCACCCTCGCTGATCTGCGCGGCATGGATGCCGGCCAGGCGTCCCGTCTGCCGCCCGCCCATCTTGCCCTGCTGCTGGAAGACGCCGCCGCGCTGCGCGCCGATGCGAAGCACGTCTCCGACCTGCTCGCCGACGCCCTGCATCGTCGCTACGGCCCCGTCGCCACCGAGCGCCGACAGGCTGAGGGCAAGGACACCGGGCGGGTCCGCTTCCTCGACGCCGGCTTCGAGATCTCCGCTGATCTGCCCAAGCGGGTGGAGTGGGACCAGGGACGCCTCGCGGCCGCGACCGAGACCCTCCGCAGCTGGGGTGAGGATCCGGCGGATTACGTCGCCACCGAGATCAAGGTCCCCGAGAGCCGCTTCACCGCCTGGCCGCCGAAGCTGCAGGCGCTGTTCCAGCCCGCGCGCACCGTCGGCACCGGCCGCCCCTCCTACAGCCTCGAACAGGTGGAGTGCTGAGCATGACCCACGAACTGCGCATCCGCGTCGCGATCCCGCTGGAGGGCGACGCCATCGCCCGCGCGAAGGAGGTCACGGCCTTCGAGGAGACGCTCGACGGCTTCGCCGAGGCAGTCGCCCGCGCCGGCGGCGACATCAGCGTCGACGTCATCAAGGCCAAGCCCCGCGCGCCGAAGCAGGAGACGCATTGATGGCGATCTCCCTCGCATCCCTGCGTCGCAGCGGCGACGCGCGGCCGCCGCGTTTTCTCGTCTATGGCGTCGCCGGCATCGGCAAGACCCAGCTCGCTGCCGGCGCCCCGGCACCGGTCTTCCTGCAGACGGAGGACGGGCTCGGGACCATCGCGGCCGACACCTTCGGCCTGCTGCGCAGCTTCGAGGCGGTGATGGAGGCGATCACCAGCCTCTACACCGAGCCCCACCACTTCCAGACCGTGGTGCTCGACAGCCTCGATTGGCTGGAGCCGCTGATCTGGCAGCACACCGCCGAGGCCAATGGCTGGAATGACATTGAGCAGCCCGGCTACGGCAAGGGGTATGTCGCCGCGCTCGACGCTTGGCGCGCCTTCCTCGACGGGATCAATGGGCTGCGCGACGACCGCGGTATGGCGGTGATCCTCATCGCCCATGCCGACATCCGGCGCTTCGACAGCCCGGAGACGGAGCCCTACGACCGCTACCAGCCGAAGCTCCATGCCCGGGCCGCCGCGCTGGTGCAGGAGCATGTCGATGCCGTGCTCTTCGCGAACTACCGCATCACCACGCTGAAGTCGGATGCCGGCTTCGGCAAGAAGGTCGTCCGCGGCGTCACCGGCGGCGATCGCCTGCTGCACACCGTCGAGCGCCCGGCCTTCCTCGCCAAGAACCGCTTCGGCCTGCCGGAGAGCCTCGCGCTCGACTGGCCGACGCTCGCCGCCGGCATCCCCTTCTACGGCGCCCCCAACACCTCTTCCCCAACGCCCACCGCCCCGACCGACAGGAGCTGAGCTATGGCCTCCCTCAACGGCACCTTCGACGCCAGTGGCGTCGCCCCCGCCCAGCCGATGGATCCGCTGCCGGCGGGGAAATACCGCGCGCACATCATCGAGAGCGAGCTGCTGCCGACGCGCTCGGGCGATGGCCAGTACCTCAAGCTGGTGCTCGAGGTGCTCGACGGCCCCTATGCCCGGCGCAAGCTGTGGGACCAGCTGAACCTGGTGAACGCGAGCACCCAGACCATGGAGATCGCGCAGCGGACGCTGTCGGCGATCTGCCATGCGGTTGGGCAGATGCAGGTCGCCGACAGCGAGCAGCTGCACTTCAAGCCGATGCTGGTCAGCGTGAAGTACGAGCCGGCGGGCACCGACAAGCACGGCGTCTTCCATCAGGCCCGCAACAAGATCACTGGCTATGCCGCGGAGCGTGCCGCGCCCGGGATCGTCTCGGCAGCGGCGCCGCGCGGCCCGGCGCCCGCTCCAGCCGCCGCCGTTGCAGCGCCGCCTCGGCCGGCGACCGCCACGCCGCCCTGGCGCCGCAGCGCCTGACCCGGGTGCGCCATGGTCGTGCTGCCGCCCCCGCCCGCCGCCACGGTCGCCGCCATCTACGCCGCCTACGAGGCGGCGGGCGATGCTGGCTGGCGGGCCCATCTCGGCGCCTCGCAGATCGGTACGGGCTGCGAGCGCGCGCTCTGGTGCGGCTTTCGCTGGGCGACGCGGGCGCGGCACACCGGCCGGCTGCTCCGGCTGTTCGAGACCGGGAACCTCGCCGAGGCGCGCTTCGTCGCTGACCTCCGGCGTATCGGCGTCACCGTGCTCGACATCGATCCGGCGACGGGGCGGCAGTGGACGCTGCGCGATCCCACCGGCCACTTCGGCGGCAGCATGGATGCGGTCGGCATCGGCTTTCCCGAAGCGCCGAGAGCCTGGCATGTCGTCGAGTTCAAGACGCACAGCGCCAAGTCGTTCGCCAAGCTGACCGCGGAGGGCGTGGCGAAGGCCAAGCCGCTGCACTGGGCACAGATGCAGGCCTACATGCAGCTCGCCGGCATCGATCGGGCCTTCTACCTCGCGGTGAACAAGGACACCGACGAGCTCTACCAGGAGCGGGTGCGCTACGACGCCGAGGCCGGGCTCCGGCTGCTCGCCAAGGCGCAGCGCATCATTACTGCAGTCCGACCGCCGGCACGGATCAGCGAGGATCCGGCCTGGTGGGAATGCCGCTTCTGCGACCATCACGCGGTCTGCCACCAGGGCACCGCTCCCGAACGCCACTGCCGGTCCTGCCTGCATGCCTCGGCCATGGCTGAGGGCGCTTGGCACTGCACCCGCCATGACCTGCCGCTCTCGCGCCGCGAGCAGGAGGCCGGCTGTGCGGCGCATCTCTACATCCCGGATCTGGTGCCGGGCGAGCAGATCGACGCCGGGGAGGATTGGGTCAGCTACCGGCTGCGGGATGGCAGTGCGTGGCACGATGGAGTGGCAGCGTGACCCTGTCGCTGCGGCCCTATCAGCGCGCGGCGATCGACGCGCTGTACGACTACTTCGGCGGTGCCACCGGCAATCCGCTCGTGGTGATGCCCACCGGCACGGGGAAGTCGGTCGTCATCGGCGGCTTCATCCGCGAGGCGATCGCCGCCTACGCCGACACCCGCGTGCTCGTCCTCACCCATGTGAAGGAGCTGATCCAGCAGAACTTCATGGCGCTGCTGCGTGCCTGGCCCGAGGCGCCGGCTGGGATTTACTCCGCCGGCCTGTCGCGACGGGACATTCGCGCGCAGGTGCTGTTCGCCGGGATCCAGTCCATCCACCGTCATGCCCGACAGGTGCAGCGCTGCGACTTGGTGCTGATCGATGAAGCCCATCTCCTCGGGCGCAGCGACAGCGGCATGTACCGCTCCTTCCTGCAGCAGCTGAACGAGATCAATGGCGGGCTGCTCAAGGTCGTGGGCTTCACGGCCACCCCGTACCGCCTCGACAGCGGGCTGCTGCACGAGGGCAAGGATCGGCTTTTCACGGACATCGCCTACGAGGTGCCGGTGCTGGACATGATCCAGCAAGGCTATCTCTGCCCCGTCGTGCCGAAGCACACCGAGACGCAGCTGGATGTCGGCGGGGTCGGCACGCGCGGCGGCGAGTTCATCGCCAAGGACCTCGAGGCCGCGGTGGACCGCGACGAGGTCACCCGGGCGGCGGTACAGGAGATCGTCCAGCATGGGGCGGGCCGCGGCTCCTGGCTGGTGTTCTGCTCCGGCATCGCCCATGCCCGCCATGTCCGCGACGCCATCCGCGAGCACGGCGTCTCCTGCGAGACGGTCACCGGTGATACGCCGGCGCCCGAGCGCGATGGGATCCTAGCCGCCTTCAAGGCGGGACGGCTGCGCTGCGTCACCAATGCCAATGTCCTGACCACCGGCTTCGACGCGCCGGGGACCGACCTGATCGCCCTTCTGCGCCCGACCAAGAGCGTCGGGCTCTACGTGCAGATGGTCGGCCGCGGCACGCGCCTCGCGGAAGGAAAGGACGACTGCCTGGTCCTCGACTTCGCGGGCAACACGGCGCGGCACGGACCAATCGACAAGGTGGATGGCCGCAGGAAGGAACCGGCCGCTGATGGCGAGGCGCCGATCAAGGTCTGCCCCGAGTGCCAGACCATCAACCATGCCAACGTCCGGCGGTGCATCGAGTGCGACTACGAGTTCCCGCCGCCGGAGGTGAAGGTCGCGGCGCAGGCGGCGTCGAATGCCCTGCTGTCGATCCAGGAGCAGGCCGCGTGGTGCGAGGTCACTGGCATTCGCTACGCCCGTCACGAGAAGCCCGGCAAGCCCGCCTCGCTCCGCGTGATCTACGAGTGCGGCCTCACCTCGCACAGCGAGTGGGTCTGCTTCGAGCACCCCGGCTTCCCGCGCGACAAGGCCTGCACATGGTGGCGTCGTCGTGCACCGCATCTGCCACCGCCGGACACGGTGGATCAAGCCATGGCCACGACCAGTGCGCTGCGCCAGCCGATCGCCATCCAGGTTCGCCCGGTCGGCCAATACACCGAGATCGTCAACGCGAGGTTCGTGTGATGTACGCACCATGGAGACGTCCCGCTGAACCGAGGCCGGAATCTGAAACCTCGCCGGCTCGCCTAGACGAGGCCGAGGACAAGAAGCGCAGAAATCGCGAAGCGGCGCAGCGTTATCGCGAGGCCAACCGCGAGAAGATCCTGGCCAAGCAACGCGAGCGCCGTGCTGCCGACCCCGCGAAGGCCCGCCTGCAGCGAGAACAAGCGATGAAGCGCTGGAAGGAACGCAATCCGGAGAGGGCAATTGCCAAGCATGTCCTTCGCTACGAAGCGGTGGTCGAGCAAGAGCGTGAAGCAGCCAGGCAGCGATCGCGCGAGCGGCGCGCACGCGATCCCGAAGCTGCACGCGAAGCGGATCGTCAGTACCGCGCCCGGAATCTCGATCGGATGCGAGCCCAGGCGCGGGCGCGGTACGCGCGGAAGAAGACGGCAAGTGCAAGACATGAGAACGATCCGACGCCTACGGAGATGCCGGGTCTGCCAACGTCCAGCGCGCCATTGGGACTGGTTCCATCGGCACCGGCCGTTGCGGGTTCATTGGACGGTGCCGTCCTGCTCTCCGTTTTGCCTAGCCCTCTGGCCGGAGCGCCGCATGGTTGATCCCAACGAGCAGGAGGTCGCAGCGATGCGCGCCGCCGGCGACATCGCCGGGCAGTTCATCGAGACGGTCGGCCGCAGCGATATGGCGACCTGGTCGGCGGAGGACTGGCGCGGCTTCATCGAGGCGATCTGCGGCGCCTACGTCGACAGTCTGGTGGAGCAGCAGATCTCTATCACCACCGCATTGCATAAGGTTCAGGGAGTCCCCGGATGAGCGACCAGCATTGCAGCAGCTGCCGTTGGTGGGTGCCCCACTACGTCTATGGGAGCATCGGTGAATGCCGCCGGCACGCGCCGCGACCGGCAGTGAAGGGTAGCGTCAATGCGGAGGACGAGGATGCCTGGCAGGCCATCTGGCCTGACACTGGCAGCGATGATTGGTGCGGCGAGCACGAACCAACCGATACGCCCCGAGGCCTGAAGGCGGAATGACCGACGCCTCGTTCATGGCGGAGCACGGGGCACGGTTGGTGGACAACGGCTATCCCGTCATCCCCATCATGCCGGGCGCCAAAGTGCCGGGGCGCTTCAGCATGGGCGAGTGGACACCGTATCCCGACTGGATGCGACACGCCGATCGGCCGACGAAGCCGTTCGAGATCGACATCTGGCGGCGCTGGCCGGGCTGCGGTGTCGGAATTGCTTGCGGCGCGGTGGTCGGGCTCGACATCGATGTCACCGATGCGGCGCTTGCGATCCAACTCACCGACCTGGCGACGGAGATGCTCGGCGAGACGCCCTGCCTCCGCATCGGCCAGGCACCGAAGCGCCTGCTGGTCTACCGCACCGAAATGCCCTTCGCAGGCCGGAAGCGCCATCCGCTCGAGGTTCTGGCGCGCGGCCAGCAATTCGTCGCCCACGCGATCCATCCCGGCACGGGGAAGCCCTACAGCTGGCCGCAGGACAGCCTGCTCGACGTTCCGCTGGCGTCGATGCCCGCCGTTGCGGAAGACCAGGTCATGGCCTGGCTCGACCAGGCCTATGCGCTGATCCCGGCGGAGATGAAGCCGCGCACGCTGATTTCCGACAGCGCGCCGGCGGGTGCGTGGAAGGGCCCGTCCGATCCGCACGGCACCTTCGAGGCGGTGCAGGCCGCCCTCCAGTTCATCCCGAACGAGGATGTCGACGGAGCTTCCTGGATCACCATGGGCGCGGCGATCAAGGCGGCGCTGGGGGAGGAGGGCCGGCAGCTCTGGCTCGACTGGTCGCGGCAGTCCTCGAAGTCGGGCGCGTCGGGCCGCGGCGACACGCCAGAACGTCGCTGGAAGACCCTGCGTCCGCACAGCATCGGCGCCGGCAGCATCTACGCCATGGCGATCGAGCGCGGCTGGGTACCGTCGCCGGAGGTCACGTTAAATGCCACGGCGGCGGAACGCGCGGCGCAGCCGCACCCCGCGGCAGGCTTGCTGGCGAAGGTAGCGAACGCGGCGCCAACGCCAGCGCCGCCGACGTACCGTGTGCCGCCCGATCTCCTCGAGGTCGACGGGGCGCTGAAGCTGTTCGTCGACTACGCCACCAGCACGGCCGTCAGCCCGCAGCCCTTCCTGGCACTCGGTGCCGGGCTCTGCCTGCTAGGCGTGGTCGCCGGCCGGCGGTATCGCACGCCGACCGACCTGCGCAGTAACCTCTACGCCATCGGCATCGCCGACAGCGGCGGCGGCAAGGACCATGCGCGCCGCTGCGCGAAGCGCGCGCTCTACGCTGCAGGGCTCGATCGCTACCTCGGCGGTGAGGATCTCGCCTCCTCCGCCGGTCTGCTCGCATCGCTGCAAATGCATCCTAGCCGCTTGTTCCAGGTCGACGAGTTCGGCCAGTTCCTGCGGCTGGTGCTGGCACCGCGCGCGCCCTTCCACAAGGCGGCGATCTGGACCGAGCTGACGAAGCTCTACACCTCGGCCTCCGAGGCCTATATCGGCGCCGAGTATGCGGACCAGAAGGCGAAGCCCCGCGTCACCCTGCACCAGCCCTGCGCCTGTCTCTGGGGCGTCACCGTGCCGGGCCCGTTCTGGAAGGCCATCGAGGGAGGCGCCCTCAGCGATGGCTCCCTGGCGCGCTTCCTGATCTTCCTGACCGAGGACGACTATCCCGCGCCGGTCGAGCATCCGGCGGACGCAGAACCGACTGCAGCGCTCGTCACGATGCTGCAGGCCATCGCCGGCGGCGTGCCGGGCCACGATCACGGCGGCAACCTAGCCGAGGCCATGCAGGCATCTGCGCCGGTGCGGCCCTACGTGGTGCCGCTGACGCCCGACGCTGAGGCGGCGATGAGTGCGGTTCGGCACGACGCCACCGAGCGCCTGCGGTCCCACAAGGGATCCTTCGCAACGGCCCTGTTCGGGCGTTACGCCGAGAACACCGCGAAGCTCGCCATGCTCGCCGCGATCAGCCGCGATCCGGCCCAGCCGACGACGGTGGTCCGGGACGTGACGTGGGCCGCGCGCCTCGTCGAGCACTCGATCGGCACGCTCCTGCGCGAAGCCGAGCGTCGCGTCTCGGACAACGACACCGAAGCCAAGCACAAGCGGCTCCTGGAGATCGTGCGAGATGGCGGGCGTCAGTCGCGCAGCGACATCACGCGGCGATCGCAGTTCCTCTCGCGCCGCGAACGCGAAGAGATCTTGGCCTCACTGATCGAGGCGGGCCTCGTCATCGCGGAACAGGAGCCCGGCGCGACCAAGCCGACCACCTTCTACAGCGCGGTCAGTCCGGCCTGGCCCGCGCGCGCCACGGAGGCCTCACCATGAAGCATCCAGCTCGCACGAGATTTCCCGCATGCCCAAACCCAGGCGCGCGGCCGGGTTGGGAGGTATCTTCAATAGTTCAATCTTTCTCGCGCACGCGTGGATGCACACGCGCGCCCACGGCCAGGGGCAGATGTATACCCATTGAAGTATTATTATTATTGAATTTTCTCCCCTCTCCCAAGGGGCTGCCCGCATGCATGCGCGCGACCGCGCGGGTGGTGCGGCCGTGACGCTGCCTGGCTCTCCGCGACCGCCGCGGTCGTCGCTCGACCTTGGTCACAGCCCGCCGACGGACCACGACCTCGACGGCATGCGCGCCGCTGCCTGGCACCAGCACGGCGTCGCCGCCCTCGCCATCCACGACATCACCGACCCCTGGCTGCGCCAGGCGGTCATCAACGAGGCCACCCGCCGCTGGGGGGCGCGCAGGACAGGAGATCGCCATGGTCGCTAAGCGCAAGCGCCGGAAGACGCCGAACAACACTGCGGAGGACATCGGCCGCCCGAGCCGCTGGCGCCTGCAGCATGGCGGCTTCACCGAAGGCGTCCGCGAGGCGGACCCCGAAACCGGTGGACCGGTCGTCCACCGCTACGCCATCGACACCCTCGGCGTGATGCTGAACAACGGCACGATCACCCGCGAGATGCACGATGCGGGCGCGATCTTTCGTCGTCAGTTCCGTGCCGCTGCGCTCGACACGCTGCGCGCCATGCCGCTGATCCGCGTTCATGGCGGTCGCAGCGTCGACACCACGACCGAGCAGCAATTCCAGGCGCGGGAGAAGGTGGCGGCGGCGATCGATGCGCTCGGTGGTCCTGCCAGCCCCGCCGGTGCCTGCGTGTGGCATGTCGTCGGGCTGGAGAGTTCGATCACCGAATGGGCGCGCCGGTCCGGCTGGGGCGGGCGTCCGATCGGGCATGCGCAGGGGCAGGGCGTGCTGGTCTCGGCGCTTGGGGTGTTGGCGGCGCATTACGGGCTGACGCGCGTCGCGGCCTGATCTTCCGAAGTCCGCCAACATGCCAAAGGCACTAGGCAACAGTGATCGGGTGCGGTGGGATTAGAGTAGGTACGAGATTCGGCCGCAGTCCCGATAAGGAAGGGGCTCAGCTCCAGTAGGTAGTCAGCGATGGATTGCAGTTCCCGAGCCACTGCGTTGCGGACATCGCCACGAAGGTCCGTAGCGCGATTCCTCTTGGACACGAACGTTTGGCGCTACGTTGTGGACGAGGAGGCTGTGCCTGCTCTCTTGGCGGCGGTTCGAAAGAACTCGACTGAAATCTTGATCGCCCCTGGCGTGGTCTACGAGGGGCTGCGCACGCGAGATGCAGATGTT
Source organism: Roseomonas alba (assembly GCF_019430885.1). Lineage (GTDB taxonomy): Bacteria > Pseudomonadota > Alphaproteobacteria > Acetobacterales > Acetobacteraceae > Neoroseomonas > Neoroseomonas alba. The sequence continues at coordinate 408,421 of NZ_JAHYBZ010000004.1, forward strand.
CGCCGGCGCCTCGCTTGGGCGATGACACGCCCGAAATGGCGCCGTCTAATGCCAGAGGCATTCTCGGAAGCACAGGAGTTGCTCGGCGAGATCCGACGGCTTCGTCCAGCTTGGCTCCGACCGTCACCGAATCGGATCTGGTCCAACAGGTTCCGACGCGATTGGTCACGCATGAAGGGTGGGTTCTGGGATCGCGTTCAATTTTCTCCTGATGACGAGGCACGACACATTCGCGATCTGGGCGATGAGCACCTGGAGGCAGCCAGGGTCCAAGCTCAGGAGCGCAGGGACGCCTTTCGACAATCCTCGTGGAAAGAGACTGATCGGCTCGACAAGACATTCGTTGAGTTCATTCATCCACCTCCAGGGTGGAAGGGTGGAAGCATAGAGGCTTGGCGAGCCCTTGGATGGTCCACGACGACCATGGCCCTGGCGACGCAGGGACACCCGTATATCGACTGGCTTTCTGACGAGGTCGATCTCGATCGTATCCGCACCGATCACGCTGCTTGGGCCCGCTTCTGGTTTATCGATGCCGACCTCAAAGCGATGCCGCGGTTCTGGGTTCGGTGGGCGTTTGAGCACGTCCAACAGTTCCGGCGCGTGACAGACGGCACACCCGGAGATGCTCAAATAGCAACCTATCTGCTTGACGCCGATGTGGTCGTCTCAGCGGACAAAGGCCTCATACAGATCCTCGACAGGGTGAGGGGTTCTTGTCCCTTCCGGCTTGCAGAGGGGCACCTGCTCGAGGCCGGTAGGCCGGGCGTCGACGCGTTGCTGCAGCAGTTGCGCCACCCCTCCGATACCTGAGGTGATTCTACCAACCGCTACATCTTCGCACTCCCCAGCGGAATCTGGTTTGGGTAGGTTCTCGATACTCGTTGGAGATGCGACCGCGGCGCGGGCTCCTGAGCCACAGCGTCGCCTAACTGAGACAGTGGCTCGCGAGCCGATGGTTCCTTCCTGGGCCCGGCGTATGCGGGGGGCGGAAGCGCGCAACATCGCTAGCGCCTGGCCCGAAACATGGTTCGCAGTTCGCACCCTTCGGCTCTAATATCAATCGCTTAGCTGCGAACCATTGTCGCGTCGGTTCGCAGCCGCGGTTCGCACGGTTCGCACCCCACCCCCTTCCCGGATGGCCCAATGACGCTCCCCTGGATGGCAGCGAAGATCCTGCTGCGCCCGGTGGCGGAGCTGCGCGCGCATCCCGGCAACGCGCGGCTGCATGGCGCGGCACAGATCGAGCAGATCAAGGCCAGCATGCTGGCCTTCGGCTTCACCAACCCGCTGCTGGTGGACGAGGCCAGCGTGCTGATCGCGGGCCATGGCCGGCTCGAGGCGGCCCTCGCGCTCGGCATCGAGAAGGTGCCGACCATCGTGTTGCGGCATCTCTCCGCCGCGCAGAAGGAGGCGCTGCGCCTCGCCGACAACCGCATCGCGGAGAACGCAACCTGGGACCAGGCGCTGCTGCGGGAGGCGCTCACGGCGGTGCAGGCGGCGCCTGACCTCGACCTTGCGGCACTCGGCTTCTCGTCTGCGGAGCTCGACGACATCCTCGCGGCGGCTGGAGAGGCCGTGTCCAACGGCGACGCGCCCGAGGCTCTGTCGGCGCCCGCGGTCCAGGGGGGCGGGGACGGCGCGGCGGGTGCGGAGCAGGAGGGGGCGGAGGATGATCCCGCCAACGCCGAACCGGATCCGCCGCGCCAGGCCGTCACCCGGCCGGGCGACCTCTGGCTGCTCGGCGAGCACCGCCTGCTCTGCGGCGACAGCACGGATGCCGCGACGGTCGCTCGCGTCATGGGCGCGGACCGCGCAGTGCTGCTGTTCACCAGCCCGCCCTACGGTAACCAGCGCGACTACACCACAGGCGGCGTCTCGGATTGGGACGCGTTGATGCGCGGCGTGTTCCAGCACCTGCCGGCGACCCTCACCGGGGATGGCCAGGTGCTGGTGAACCTAGGCCTGATCCACCGCGAAGGCGAGTGGCAGTCCTACTGGCAGGGCTGGCTCGATTGGATGCGCGCGCTCGGCTGGCGACGCTTCGGGCTGTACGCCTGGGACCAGGGTCCCGGCCTGCCGGGCGACTGGAACGGCCGCCTCGCACCGGCCTTCGAGCTGCTGTTCCACTTCAACCGCGAGGCCCGTGCGCCGAACAAGATCGTCCCCTGCAAGTGGGCCGGCACGCCGAACAAGGGCAGTGGGCTGCGCGCCGCCGACGGCGAAGTAAAGGCCTACACCCATATCGGCCTGCCGGTGCAGGAGATGCGGATCCCCGACAGCGTGCTGCGCATCACCCGCCACAAGGGCCGTGGCATCGAGACCGAGCACCCGGCAGTGTTCCCCGTCGCGCTGCCCGAGTTCCTGATGCGCGCCTACACGGAGGAAGGGGACTTCGTGTTCGAGCCCTTTTCGGGGAGCGGGACCACCATCCTGGCGGGCCAGCGCACCGGGCGCCGCGTCTGCGCCATCGAGCTCGCGCCGGCCTATGTCGACCTGACGATCGCCCGCTGGCGGATGCTGCATTCCGACCTGCCAGTGATGCTGGCGGACAACGGCCGCGACTTTGACGCCGTCGCCGCAGCGCGGACGGAGGCCTTGGTCGATGCTGCCTGATCTCGCGGTCACCACCGTCCCGGTCGCCGCGCTCGTCCCTTACGCCGAGAACGCCCGCACGCACTCCGAAGCGCAGGTAGCGCAGATCGCCGCCTCCATCGCCGAGTTCGGCTTCGTGAACCCGGTGCTGGTGGACGCCACCGGCGTGCTGGTCGCGGGCCACGGCCGGGTCATGGCGGCCAAGCGCATCGGTATGGCCGCGGTGCCGGCGATCCGGCTCGCCCACCTGACCGAGGCGCAGGCCCGCGCCCTCCGCCTGGCCGACAACCAGATCGCGCTGAACTCCGGCTGGGACGAGGCGCTGCTCGCCGCCGAGATCGCCCGCATCCGCGATGAGGCGGTGGTGGACCTCGACGTCCTCGGCTTCTCGGGGATGGAGCTCGACCGGCTGCTGGCCGCCGCGGATGCCGGCCTCGAGGACGACGGCGACGATGCGCCGGCCCCTCCCGCGGTGCCGGTCATGCGCACGGGCGACCTCTGGCGCTGCGGGGACCATCGCCTCCTCTGCGGCGACGCCACGAAGCTCGGCAACGTGCAGCGCGCGCTCGGCGCCGACCGCCTCGCCGACATGGCCTTCACGGACCCACCCTACAACGTCGCCTACCAGGGCGGCACCGCGGCCCGAATGACCATCGCCAACGATGCGCTGGGCACCGGCTTCCTCGACTTCCTCCGCCCCGCGATGGCGAACCTGCTCTCGGTGACGAAGGGCGCCTGCTACGTCTGCATGTCCTCGTCCGAGTGGCCGACGCTGCATCGCGCCTGGCAGGAGGCGGGCGGGAAGTGGTCCAGCACCATCATCTGGGCGAAGAACACCTTCGCCCTCGGCCGCGCCGACTACCACCAGCAGTTCGAGGCAATGCTCTACGGCTGGAAGGCCGGCGCGCAGCACTACTGGTGCGGCGCGCGCGACCAGGGAAATGTCTGGCACTTCGACAAGCCGGCGAGGAACGACCTCCACCCCACCATGAAGCCGGTGGCGCTGGTCGAGCGCGCGATCCGCAACAGCAGCAAGCAGCGCGACACGGTACTGGATCCGTTCGGCGGCTCCGGCACGACGATGATTGCGGCGGAGCGGACTGGGCGGCGCGCCGTGCTGCTCGAGCTCGACGCGGCCTATGCCGACGTGATCGTCCGGCGCTGGCAGGAGGCCACCGGTGAGGCGGCCGTCCTGGATGGCGAAGACCGCACCTTCGCGGATGTCGCCGCTGTGCGCGGCTTGGCCGCGTCACACGACAGCGTCGCAGCGTAGCTCAAACCGGCATTCGGGATGCCCGGCCGCGGCGCAGGCCACCTCGCGGCAGACGGGCTCACCCGCGCGCCCCGCCATCTCCAGCACATAGCGCATGCCGCCGGCGAAGCTGCCCTCGAATGTGTAGCAGACGTGCCGCCTTGTCTCGGGCCCGTAGCCGAGCGCGAAGGCGGAATGCCGCACGGTCACGGTCGCCGTCCCGGCGGCCTCGTCCAGCGCGGTGATGTCGAGCTGACCATAGCCACGCTGCGACAGCCGCTTGAGGTAATGGCGGAAGGTGTCGACCGGCGTGAGGCCGTGCGTCTTGGCCTCTGCCCGGCACCATTGCAGGGCGGAGAGGTCGCTCGAAGCGTAGAGGATCTCCCGATACGCCGCGGGGCCGATGGCGGCCTCGATGCCCTTCTGCATATTCACCAGGAAATGCCGCGGCAGGTAGATCATCGGCAGGCCATCGGTCGTCCAGATGCCTGTCTCGGGATCCACGTCGATGGGAACTTGCGGCTGGGCCATGGCTTCTCCTGACGGCCGCGGGCCCAAGGGCCGGGGCGGCGATCGCGATGTGATCGGGAAAGCGCAATCTTAGCAATGGGATAACGCTGCACCTCGCTTGGCTCGGGCGGGGCACAGCGCGAATGGTCCGTCACGCGCAGGGGATGCCCTGCACCAAGACGGAGACGACGATGACCGACCGCGAAGCCCGCGCCGCGCGCAACCAGCAGAAGAGCCTCGAGGCCTTCCTGCAGCAGAAGGCCCGCTTCGACACGATGATCGCGGAGCTGCAGCAGATGAGCGCGGACCACTTCGGGGCGGATCCCGAGGACGTCCTCTGGGGCAAGGCCGCCACCCTCGAACACTGGAACAGCCGGCTCGCGAGCGTGACGGATTGCTACTTCAGGCGGGGCGAATTCGCCGAGTAGCACGCGGCACAACCCGCTGCGGCCCCGACCGGCAACGGGCTCCCATCGCAGCAAGCTGCGATGGGAGCCCGGACCGGCGGGGCTCCCGGCAGTAGGGGCCGATCGTCGGCACCCGAAACCGGAGACCACCACGATGACGAAGCTTACCGACACCCAGCGCGTGATCCTGAGCGCCGCCGCGCAGCACGAGATGGGCCTCGCCCGCGCGCCGAAGACCCTGCCGGCCGCTGCCCGCAACGCGGTGTTCCGCAGCCTGATCAAGACCAACCTGCTCACCGAGATCAACGCCCCGCGGGAGCATGTCGGGCTCGGCTGGCGCCAGGATGAGGACGGGACCTGGATCGTGGCGCGCATCACCGACGAGGGGCTGCGCGCCATCGGCATCGACCCGAACGAGGGAGACGCGAAGGCCGCCGCGCCGGTGGCCGACACAGCGCCCACGGGCGGGGAGGACGCCGCGGAGGGAGATGCCCCCGCGGAGGAGGCCGAACCCGCCCACGCCGCGCCCACGTCCGCCCCGCGCGCGAGCCTGCGCGATGCCGCCGCCGCGGTCCTCGCAGCCTGGGACGACGAGGCCAACCGCGAGACTGACATGATCACCGCCCTCGACGGGCCGATGGCGGCTCTCCGCGTCGCCCTGGCAGGCAAGCCGCCCCGCGCGCGGCGCAAGCCGCGCGAGGGCACGAAGCAGGAGCAGGTGCTCGCCCTGCTCCGCCGCGAGGAGGGCGCCACCATCGCGCAGATTTGCGAAGCCACCGGCTGGCAGCAGCACACGGTTCGGGGCTTCTTCGCGGGCCTGAAGAAGCGCCAGGGGATCGAGGTGCAGGTGCTGGAGCGGGTCCGGCAGGTCGGCCCCAACAAGGAGGGCGCCCGCGGGTCCTACACGGTCTACCACCTGCCGGCCTGAGCCCGCCGAAACTCCGCGAAGGGGCCCGCCGCCGAGGGGTAGCGGGCTCTTCTTCGTCATGACCATCTTGAGCGGCGGGAGGTCGCCGCCATGCCGGAGCTGACCCCCTCCACCCGCGAGGCCGCCCGCCGCATTGGCATCACCGAGACGGCGCTGCGCAAGGCCGAGCAGACCAACCGGATCGCCCGCGAGCCGGACGGCCGGTGGGACATCGACAAGACCCGCCGCCGCCTGGTGGAGACCGCCGACCCCGTGCGGTCGCCGCTTGCTGCGGGCAGCGGCGGTGACGGCACGCCTTACGCCCGGCTGAAGGTCGCGCAGCTCGCACTGAAGGTGGAAGCGCAGCGGCTGGCGCTGGACGAGAATAAGCGCCGGCTGCTCGACGCCGCGGAGGCCAACGCCACGATCGACGAGATCGCCGGCGCGATGCGCGACGCGCTGCTGAACTGGCCCGCCCGCGTGTCGGGGCTGATCGCCGCGGAGCTCGGTGTCGACCCGCACCTGCTGCAGACCATCCTGCAGCAGCACATCACCGACCTGCTTTCGGAGGCGGCCGATCGCTTCGATCCCACAGGCATCGGCGGAGATCGGTCCCCGGACGCGTGACCATGTGCGCCGGCGCGCCGGGGCGATGCTCCGACCGCCGCCGCAGCTCAGGGTGTCGGAATGGGCGGAGCGGCATCGGATCCTCGGCAGCCGCGCCTCCTCGGAACCCGGTCCTTGGCGGACGAGCCGGACCCCGTATCTGCGCGAGGTGATGGACGCGCTGTCGGCGGTGCATCCCGCCCGGCGCGTGGTCTTCATGAAGGGCGCGCAGGTCGGCGCCACCGAGGCCGGGAACAACTGGCTCGGCTACATTCTGCACCACGTGCCGGCCCCGGTGCTGGCGGTACAGCCGACCGTCGAACTCGCGAAGCGCTTCTCGCGCCAGCGCATCGACCCGCTGCTGGAGGAGACACCAGCCCTCCGGGAGCGCGTCGCCCCCGCCCGCGCGCGCGACAGCGGCAACACGCTTCTGTCGAAGGAATTCCCCGGCGGCATCCTGGTGCTGACCGGGGCGAACAGCGCGGTCGGGCTGCGCTCGATGACGGCGCGCTTCCTGTTCCTTGACGAGATCGACGCCTATCCGGGCGATGTCGAGGGCGAGGGCGATCCGATTGCCCTGGCCGAGGCGCGGGCGCGCACCTTCGGCTGGCGGCGCAAGGCCTTCCTGGTCTCGACGCCGACGATCGCCGGGCGCAGCCGGATCGAGCGGGAATACGCCGCCTCCGACCAGCGGCGATTCTTCGTGCCGTGTCCCCACTGCGGCGAGATGCAGTGGCTGAAGTTCGAGCGGCTCCGCTGGGAGAAGGGCGACCCCCGCTCAGCGCGCTATCACTGCGAGGCCTGCGACGAGGCGATCGAGGAGCACCATAAGACGGCCATGCTGGCCGGCGGCGCGTGGCGGGCGACCGCCAGCGCCGAGGATCCGCACACGGTGGGGTTCCACATCTCCTCTCTCTATGCGCCGGTCGGCTGGTACTCCTGGGAGCAGGTCGCTCGGGATTGGGAGGCAGGCCAGGGCAAGCCCGAGGACCTCAAGACCTTCAGGAACACCGTGCTCGGCGAGACCTGGCAAGAGCGCGGCGAGGCGCCGGATTGGGAGCGGCTGGTCGAGCGGCGCGAGGACTTCCGGATGGGCGTCGTGCCGGCCGGGGCCCTCTGCCTCACCGTCGGCGTCGACGTGCAGGACGACCGCCTGGAGTGCGACGTCTGGGGTTGGGCCGAGGGGTACACCTCCTGGCTCGTCGACCACGTTGTCATCCCGGGCAGTCCGCGTGAGCGGGAGCCTTGGGACGCGCTGGCGACGCTGCTCGGGAGGGATTGGCCCAGGACCGGCGGCGGCACCCTCCGCGTCGTCAAGGCCTGCGTCGACACCGGTGGCCGGGACACCGCGGCGGTCTATGGCCATCTCCGGCGCCTGCGGGATCCGCGCATCGCGCCGACCAAGGGCGTGGACGGCTGGAACCGGGCGCAGCCGGTGCAGGGTCCGACGCCAGTCGATGCGCTGGTCGATGGCCGCAAGCTCCGCCGTGGTCTGAAGCTCTGGACGGTGTCGGTCTCGACCTGGAAGGCCGATCTATATCGCCGGCTCTGGCTCGGCCGCGGCGACGCGGAAGAGTTCCCGCCCGGCTGGGTGCACCTGCCGCGGGGCATCGAGGCGGAGTGGGTGAAGCAGCTGGTTGCGGAGCAGCTGCGCACCACCAAGGATCGCCGCGGCTTTGCCCGGCAGGAATGGGCCAAGCTGCGCGAACGGAACGAGGCGCTGGACTGCGCCGTGCTGGCACGCGCCGCGCTCTGGCTGCTCGGCGCCGACCGCTACGGCGAGCGCTTCTGGCAGCAGCTGCGGGACCAGATCGCCGATGCCCCGCTGCGGCCGAGCGAGCTTCCCGCCGGCGGGAATGTCGCGCCGCCGTCGCCACCGCCGGTCGCGCCCGACACCCATCGCCCGCGCGGCTGGCTCGCGCCACGCAGCGGTTGGCTGCGCTGACACTGGAGATCTCCATGACCGCCATCGTCTCGGTGCGCACCACCATTGCCGCCGGCCAGGCGCTGAGCGGACCCGTCGCCAGCGTCGGCTACGGCGTCTGCCTGTTCCTGTTGCCGGCCGCCTGGACCGACGCCCCTCTTACCCTGCAGGGCTCGCTCGACGAGGGCGAGCCCGCGGCCTGGGCGGACCTCTATGACCATCTCGGCAACGAGGTGGTGCTGACGATCGCTGCCGGCCGGGCGCTCACCCTGCCGCCGACACTGCTGCTCGGCTGGCGCTGGCTGCGGCTGCGCTCCGGCCTCGCCGCCGCGCCGGTGAACCAGGCAGCGGAGCGCCTGCTCACCCTCGGCATCCGGCCCCTCGCGTGACCGCGCTGTTCCAGCACCACCTGCCGCCTGCGCCGGCGATGCTGCCCTACGTCTCGGGGCGGTTCTACGCCTCGCAGCATGTGCGCGCGGTGGGCGGCGCCGTCGCGATGACGGCGAACCGGCTCTGTTGCGTGCCCTACGTGCTGGCGCGGCCTGGGCTGTTCTCGGCCATGGCGGTGAGCGTGACGACCGGCGCCGCGGGCGTCCTGCGCATGGCCTTGGCTGCCGACGATGGAACGGGGCATCCCGGGCGCCTCATCGAGGAGCCGGTAGCGGACGCCGACACCACCGCCGCCGGCAATGCTCTCTGCCCCTTTGCACAACCGCGCTGGATCCCGACCGGGATCTGGTGGCTGCTGTTCTGCTTTTCCGGGGCACCCACGGTGCGCGGCACCAGCACCCAGGCGTTCAGCGGCGGCAACACGCTGCTGCTCGGCTCGGCCGCGGCGGATGGCGGCGCTGGTGGCGGCACCAGCGGCAGTGAGAACGGCTTCTTCGTGGCGCTGACCCACCAGGCCGGTGTGCCGATCATGCCGAACCCGCCGATCGGGCTGTCCTATCTGGTCAACGCAGCGGCGCCGCTGCCGACGCTGCGGGCGGCGTGATGGATCCGACCGTCCTTGCATGGGCGCTGGCGCAGCCGGCCGGCAGCCGTGCCGCCACCCTCGCGGCCGCCTACACCGGCGGCACCACGCGCGTGACTTTCGACGGCCGCACCGTGGAGTACCGAAGCCTCGACGAGCTTGGCCGCGCGCTTGCCGCGCTGCATGGCGCGGAGAACAGCGCGGCGCGGCGGCCCGCGGTCACGCTGGCGAGCTTCACCCGCGGAGGCAGTGCGTGATCGACCGCATGACGCGCCGCTTCCGCGGTGCCTGGCATGTGCTGCGCGGCTACGCCGCGGCGCAGGACCACCGCGCCTCGGCCTGGGCGCCCTCCGGCGGCAGCGCCAATGCCGAGGTCGGCCTGGCCGCGTCGACCGTGGCACGCCGCGCGCGCGACGCTGTCCGCAACGATCCCTACGCTAGCCGCATCGTCGACCTGTGGACCGGCAATGCGGTCGGTGCGGGCATCACCACCCGCTGGCCCGACGATGCGCACAGCCGCGCCTGGCAGCGCTGGGCGGAGAGCACCGCCTGCGATGCCGAGGGCCGGCTGGACCTCTACGGTCTTCAGGCGCTTGTCATGCGTGCCGTTGTCGAAAGCGGCGAGTGCTTCGTGCGCTTCCTGATGGTGCCGCCATCGCGTGCCAATCCGATCGGCCTGCGCCTGCAGGTGCTGGAGAGCGATCACCTCGACACGGCGCGCAACGGCATGGTCGACGTCGCGCCGACCATCCAGGGGATCGCCCTCGGTGAGGTCGGCGAGCCGGTCGGCTACTGGCTGCATCGCGTGCATCCCGGCGCGGCGTGGCTTCTCCGGGGTGCAACCTGGCAAGGCAGCGAGCGCATCGCGGCCGATGATGTGCTGCACGTCTATCGTAAGCGCCGGCCCGGCCAGCTGCGCGACGTCTCCTGGCTCGCGCCCATCCTCCTTCGCCTGCGCGACCTCGGCGACTACGAGGCCGCCCTGCTGATGAAAGCCAAGATCGAGGCCTGCCTCGCCGCCGTGGTGACGGAGGAGGGCGACGAGGCGCTGACTGGCGCCGCCGCCGGCCTGCTGCGGGATGCGCAGGGCCGGACGGTCGAGAGCTTCGAACCTGGGATGATCCTGTATCGCCGCGGCATGGGCAGCGTGGAGGTGGTGAACCCCTCGGGCGGCGGATCGCATGCAGCCTTCGCCCGCCGCGCGCTCGAAGCCGCCGCGGTCGGTGCCGGTCTGACCTACGACCAGGTCTCCGGCGACCTCACCCAGGCGAACTACTCCTCGCTGCGCGCCGGCAAGATCGAGTTCCGCCGCCTCTGCGAGCAGGTGCAGTACGGCATGCTGATCCCGATGCTCGTGCGCCCCATCGCCGAGCGCTTCCATTCGCAAGGTGCCCTCCTCGGTCTGTGGGGCGCCGAGATGCCGGACGGCGTGTCGCACGTCCCGCCGGCGCATGAGATGATCGATCCGCTCAAGGATACCACCGCCCTGATCGCGCAGGTGCGCGCCGGCTTCGTGCCGCAGCCCGAGGCGGCGGGGGCCTTCGGCTACGACTTCCGCGCCGCCGTGGAGATGATCCGCGAGGCCAATGCGCTGCTCGACGAGGCCGGCATCTCGCTCGACACCGATCCGCGCCGGGTCGCGAAGTCCGGCGCGGCGCAGGACGCCGCGCAGATGGCCGCGGTCGAGATCGCCGCCACCGGCGCTGCGGCACCGCCGCGCGAGACCCCAGCAGAGGGCTGACCATGACGGACATCATCGAACCGGGCGGGGGCGACCCCGCGCCGGAGCCTGCTGCTGCGCCGGATCGACTTCCCGCCGCCGGGCAGTTGATCCTGGCGCAGCGCGCCATCACCGCCCCCGCCACCGTCGACCGCGCTGCACGGACCGTTGAGGTGGTGTGGAGCACCGGCGCGCGGGCTCGGAACTTCGTCCCCGCCCTCGGCCTGATCACCGAGGAGCTGGAGATGTCGCCCAACGCGGTACGCATGGACGCACTCCGCTCCGGCCGCGCCCCGGTGCTCGACACCCATCGCCGCGGCGGCGCGCGCGACGTGCTCGGCCGCGTCACCGCGGCCCGCCTCGAGCGCGGCCGCGGCTATGCCACACTGCAATTCAGCACGGCCGCCGACGTCGAGCCGGTCTGGCAGCGCATCGCCGACGGCACGCTGCGCGCGGTCAGCGTCGGCTATCGCGTGCACCGCTATGTGCCGCGGCCGGACGCCGCCACTGGCGAGACCATCCAGCGCGCGGTGGATTGGGAGCCCTTCGAGATCTCCGTCGTGCCGGTCCCTGTCGACCGGGACGCATCCGTGCGTGGCGAGGCGCCGCAGGGTGCGCCCGCCATCGCCATCGAACCCGCCCTGCCTGGCGAGAATACCCCCATGCCCGAGACGACGCCGGAAGCCCCGGCCGCCCCGGCGCCGTCCGCGCCGCCCACCCCGCCCCAGGAGCCGACTGTGACCACCACGCCCGAGCCGACCCGCGCCGCACCGGACCTCGACGCGGTCCGTGCCGAGGCCCAGCGCGCCGAGCGCGAGCGCATCGCCGGCATCGACGCCGCGGTCGAGGCCGCCCGCGCCCTGCTGCCCGTGGAACGCATCACGCCCATCCGTGCCGAGGCGATCGCGGCCGGCTGGACCGGCGACCAGGCCCGCCGCGCCCTGTTCGACGCCCTGGTGGCGCGGGGGCCGCGCCCGTCCATTCCCGCCCGCCCGGAGACCGGCCCGAGCCACGACGACCCGGCGCAGATCCTCGACGCCATGGCCGAGGCGCTCGCCGCCCGCGCCATGCCCGGCTATCAGCCCCAGGGGGAGAATGGGCGGGCCGGCCGCCATGCCGAGTTCATGGGCTGGCGTCCCTCCGACATGATCGGCGAGCTGCTGCGGGCCCGCGGCGAGCGGAGCGTGCCGCGCAACCCGACGCTGCTCGCCGAGCGGGCCTTCCACACCAGCTCGGACTTCCCGCTGCTGCTGGCGGCCGCTGCCAACAAGATGCTGCTCGCTGCCTACCAGCCGGCGCAGCCGACCTACCGCCAGATCTTCCTCCGCCGCGACTTCCGCGACTTCAAGCCGCACCGGCACCTGCGCATCGGCGACTTCCCGACCCTGCTGCCGCTCGCCGAGAATGGTGAGATCCAGGTCGGCACCATGTCCGAGAGCCAGGAGATCGTGCTCCTGCAGACCTTCGCGCGGCGCATCCGCGTCACCCGGCCAATGCTGGTCAACGACGATCTCGGCGCCTTCACCGATTTCGCCGCCGCCATCGGCCGCCGTGTCGCCGAGTTCGAGAACGCCACCGCCTACAACCTGCTGAACTCGGCCAATGGCGAGGGCCCGACGCTGACCACCGGCAGCGCGCCGGTGTTCGCCACCGGTGCGGCGCGCGCCAACAAGGCCAGCACCGGCACCGTGCTCGACACCTCGACCATCGGCGCCGGCCGCACCGCCATCATGAAGCAGCGCACGCTCGACGGCCTGCCGATCTCGATGGGCCAGACCATGCGGCTGCTGGTCGGGCCCAACCTCGAGCTCGCCGCGCGGCAGGCGACGGTGGTCGTGCAGGCGAGCGAGATCGGCAAAGCCAACGTCTTTGCCGGCTTCGTGCAGCCGGTGATCGAGCCGCTGATCGGGGCGAACCGCTGGTACCTGTTCTCCGACCCGGTCGCCGCACCGGTCTATGTCTACGGCTACCTGAACGGCGCCGAGGGGCCGCAGGTCACGACCGGCCCGGTGCAGGGCGCGGACGGTGTCGAGGTCAGCGTCATCTTCGACTTCGGTGTCGGTGCGATCGACTGGCGCGGCGCCTGGTTCAACCCGGGCACCTGATCCCGCCGCTCCCCTCCATTCCATCCGCATCGCGCCAGGGCGCCGCCGGACCTCCGGCCGGCGCCCTGCGCGCTTTCAGGAGACCTTCTCATGCGCAACTGCATCCGTCCCGACGCGCGCTCCATCCCGATGGTGGTGCCCTATGCCGGCGGGATCCTCTCTGGCCAGGGCATGCTGGTCGGCGCCTTCTTCGGGGTGGCGGCCTCCGACGCTGCCCAGAACGCCAACGTCGACTGCGAGACCCGCGGCGAGTTCGAACTGACTAAGGAGCCCGCGCTGGCCGTCAGCCAGGGGGCGCGGGTGTTCTGGGACAATACCAATCGCCGCATCACCACCACCGCCACCGGCAATTTCCAGGTCGGACTCTGTACCGTCGCCGCGCTGGCAGGGGATGCCACTGTGCGCGTGATGCTTGCCCGTGTGCCGGCCTCGGGGGCGTGATGGCTGCGCTGCTGCCGCGCGACCGCGCGCGCCTCGAGGGCGTGCACCGCGACCTGGTGCGCGTCGTCGAACGGGCCCGCCTGACGGTGCCCTTCATCGTCACCGAGGGGCTGCGCTCGCGGGCCCGGCAGACCGGGCTGGTGGCGATCGGTGCCTCGCGCACGATGAACAGCCGGCATATCACCGGCCACGCGGTCGATCTGGCCTACTGGCTGGACGACGGCGACGGCACGGTCGAGCAAGGCGAGATCCGCTGGGATTGGCCGCTGTATGAGCAGATCGGCGCCGCGATGAAGGCCGCGGCGAAAGAGCTCGGTGTGGCGATCGTCTGGGGCGGCGACTGGGCCTCCTTCCGTGACGGGCCGCATTTCGAGCTCGACCGCACGGCGTATCCCTGATGGGCGCCGCGATCCTCGCGCTGCTCGGCCGGCACGCGCTGCCGATCGGTCTGGCAGCAGCCGTCGCCATGACGGCGCTGACGGCCACGCACTTCCGCACCCAGCGCGACGCGGCGCGTGCTGAGGCGGCCATGGCCAGCCGTACGGCCCAGGCCAATGCCACGGCGCTCGCCCAGGCCACGGTCGAGCACGACCGCCACATCGCCGCGCTGACTGGCGAGGCCGAACGCGCCCGTGCCCAGGCCGCGCGCCTCGGCGCCAACCTGGAGGCTCTCCGCCGTGACCCGAGCCACGCTGCTGGCGCTGCCCCTGTGCTGCGCGATGCTGTCGACCGCTTGCGCGCCGGCCGCACCGCCGGAGATCCGGCTGCTGCCGCTCCGCCTCCCTGACGCCCTGCTGATCTGTGCGGCCGCGCCGGCACTGCCGATCTCGGACATCCTGACCCAAGGGCAGGTGGCGGAACTGCTGCTGGCCTATGACGCGGCCCATTCCGACTGCGCCGGGCGGCTGGCCGCGGTGCGGCGGCTGAATCCCACCGACGCGGGCGAGCAGTGAACGCCTTCGCCGATGCGATGGGCGCGCTGGTCGCCGATCCAAATCTCGGGGCCGACACTGTCTACCGGCAGGGCGGCATCGGCCCGGCAGTTCCGGTCCGCGTCCTGCGGTCTTCGCCCGACGGCGTCATCGATGCCTTCGGCACCGAGATCCTCTCGGCCACCGACATCCTCTCGGTTGCCATCGCCGCGCTGCCTGACCTCGCCGCCGGCGACAGCTTCGCCATCGGCCCTGACCTGCTCACCGTCACCCACGCCGAGCGCGACGCCTCCGGCACCGCCTGGCGCGTGCTCTGCCAGCGATAGGAGTTCCCGCCATGCCGCAGAACGCCCTGACCCTGCTGGAGATCCTGCGCGACCTGCTGCTCGGTGCCGCTGCCGGCCTCGCCGGCGGCTTCGTGCGCTGGAACAACCCGGAGCGTCGGCGCTTCGGCTGGTGCCTGGCCTGGGAGGTGCCCTCCGCCGCGCTGGTCGGCAGCGCCGGCTATGCGCTCGGCGGTTTTCTCGAGTTCAACGAGTACGGCCGGTTCCTCTTTGCCTTCGTGTTCGGCTACCTCGGCCAGGCGGCGCTGCATGACCTCGCTGTCGCCATCATCCGCCACCGCACTGGCCTGCCACCAGGCAGCACGCCGTGAGGCTCGGCGCCCGCATCGTCGGCGACCTGCGCCAGGTGCTCGCCGCCGAGGTCCGCGCCGGCGAGCGCGCGGCGATGACGGCGATCCGCGCCGAGACCGAGCAGGTGACGCAGGAGCTGCGGCGGCAGATCACGAGCAGCTTCGGCGGCAATGCGCGTGGCATCGCCAGTGCCTGGCGCTCTCAGGTGTTTCCCCGCGCGGGGCAGTCGCTGCGACCCGCCGGGCTGGTCTGGACCAAGGTGCCGAACGTCATCGATGCCTTCGATCGCGGCGCGCTGATCCGCGCCAAGGGTGGCCGGAAGTTCCTCGCCATCCCGACCGGCTTCAACGCGGCGCGGGGGCGCCGGGGCCGCGGCGAGAAAGGCATGCGCGTCACCCCAGCGCAGATGGTGGCGTCGGGGCAGGCATTCCTGCGGCCGTTCCAGTCGGGGCGGGGTTTCGTGTGGTGCCTGCCACTGCGACAGGGCGAGCAGACCGGACGGCGCCGCCGCACCCGCCTGGTCGCCGGCGGCCTCGCCGAGATCGGCACCGGCAACCGCAAGGGTCGCGAGGCCTGGGCGCGCGGCATGCTCGCCCGCGGCATGGTGCCGATGTTCTTGCTGCTGCCGCAGGTGAAGCTCGCCAAGCGGCTCGACGTGAAGGGTGCCGCCGAGCGCGGCCTGCGCCGGCTGCCCGGGCGCTTCGTGGCGGCGTGGGAGCGTGAGAGCGGGAGGACGACACCGTGAGCATGCGCGAGACCGCCATCGCGGCGCTGCACGGCCGGCTGCAGACCGCGCTCGCCACCCGCAATCCGGCCCCCCTGATCCTGCGCGGCGAGACCGTGCCGCAGCGCCTGCCGCCAGGCGGCCTCGTTGTCATTCGCGACGGGGAGACCGTCGAGGAGACGGCGATCCTCTCGCCGCTCGCCTGGGCCATTGAGCATCGTGCCGAGGTCGAGGTCACCGCTGGTGGCGCGACGCCCGCGGTCCGCAATGCGCTGCTCGACGCGCTGCTGGTAAATATCGCCGCCGCCATCACCGCCGACCGCACCTTCGGCGGTGCCGTGGAATGGGTGCAGCCCGGCGCGCCCGATTTCGAGGATGTCGAGTTCGAGGGTGCCGCCGCTGCTCGCACCGCCTCCGTCCCCGTCACCCTGTTCTTCACCGTCGCCGGCTCGCCGCTGGCCTGACGCTTCTCCTCCCCGTTGATCCCGGAGATCCCCGATGCCCCGTGCCATCGGCGCCAATTGCCGCCTGCTCATGATCCCCGAGGCGACCTACGGCACTGCCCCCTCGGGCGACTGGCTGCGCATGCCCTTCCTCTCCTGCGACCTCGGCGCCGAGCAGCCGCTGCTCGATGCCGACGTGATCGGCGTCGGCAGCAGCCGCGATCCGGCGGCACCCTTCCTCGACACCGTCACCGTGCAGGGTCAGGCGGTGGTGCCGGTCGATCTCAACAACATCGGCCACTGGCTGCGCCTGCTGCTCGGCCCGCCGACCACCACCGGCACCAGCCCGAACTTCATCCACAGCTTCGGCTCGGGCGCCGCCGCGCTGCCCTCGAACAGCATCGAGATCGGCTATCCGGACGTGCCGAACTACGATCTCTGCACCGGCGTGCGCGCCGACACGCTGGAGATCGACTTCTCACCGACCGGGCCCGCCACGGCGACCTTCGGGCTGATGGGGCAGGGCTCGACGCGCGGTGCCTCGAGCTCGGGCGGCACGCCGAGCGCCGCCGCCTACAACGCCTTCAACAAGGCGCAGGGGGCGATCAGTCGGAATGGCTCGGCACTCGCCCAGGTGACGGGTGCGCGGCTGACCTATGCCAACGGTATGGAGATGGTCCGCACCATCCGCGCCGATCGGAAGGTGGAGGGCGTGGATCCCGGCATCGCGCGCGCCACCGGCCAGATCACCGCGCGCTTCGCCGACACCACCCTGCTCACCCAGGCGCAGAACAACGCGCCGGCGGAGTTCGCCTTCAGCTACGCGATCGATGCGAACCGCAGCCTCACCTTCACGCTGCACGAGGTGTACCTGGCGCTCGCCAAGACCCCGGTCGAGGGGCCGGGCGGGGTCGAGGCGAGCTTCGAGTTCCGCGCGGCCTACAACGCAACCGCCACGCGCATGATGACGGCGCTGCTGAAGAACCAACAGGCGGGGACGGAGTACGCGTGATGCGCTAAATGCCAACTGCAAATGGTCCTTCCATTACGGCGTCAGTATACAACCCGAGGTGGAAATACCGTCCACGATATGGCACCTTCTTCGTTGACGAATCGGGGTCCGGCGAGTGCCCGACAATCTTCCTGCTGTTTCCGTTCCGCATCCATTTTCGGTCGGACCCGCCGCTCAGCGCCGAGCCGAACTCCTGGCAATCTTCGATCGCCTGAGCACCGAAGGACAGGAACTGGTCGTCGCTGCCGCACGCATCGCGCAGCGGCACCACGGCTGCATTTCGCGCCAGGCTCGCGGCGCTTCCATCGCGGAGGTGGACGACTGACAGCGACCTCCAATCAACGGACCCGAGCGGCGCATTGTTGATCAGAAGCAGCGGTCGTGCCCGAGTTGGTGCTCGAATGTATGGGCTGGACAGGTTGCCGAGATCGCTCGGAGGAATTGGCCGGCTGCAGCGGAGTGTTCGTGAACCGAGCTGCCGGCTCGAAAGGATAGGACATTGAAGGAACTTGGCTCGTAACCGGTCTCTCGATGTCCACTTCGCGCCTACTGAAGCGCTTCGAGATCGGCGATGAGGATTCTCTAACTTGCCACTCGGTGACTATGGAGTGTCGCCGACTGCAGGCTCGAAGCCTGCCTTGACCGGCGCACGCCGCGCCGCGGCAACGATACGACCAGCGAAACAGAGAGGCAGCGTCACAAGTTGGTCCTGCGCGGCGGCCACGTCAGCAGAAGTCAGCGCGCCGGTGATCCGGACGCGATGCTGGTGGCCCTCTGGCACCAGCACCAGACGCCCGGCGTCGAACAGTACGTGCATGTGAATCGTTAGCAGCAGCCCGTTATCTGGGGAGTTGTCGTCAAATCCATCCGGGGCGGTCACGATGTGCGCGGCGTTCAGCAGAAGTGGATCGTCGCAGCCGGTGATAGCGCAGCGTCGACCGAACAAAAGCATCACCTGCCGTCGGAATTGCCCCTGACCAGGACGCAGCATCGCCGACCCCTGTACACGGGCCAGTGGCAGTCGAGCCATGGGCGGTTCGATCTGGGGGGGTGCGGGGGCGTCATCAGGGTCGCGTGGAACTGGGAGTAGGCCGTGGGCGGAAGTCCAGTGCCGATAGTCCTCGGCCATTGGGTTCGACGGGATCAGCGTTGCGATGGCATGCAGCGGCACAGATTCGATGTGGAAGGTCGTGCCTGTGAGATCAGGGCGCCACATCGTGCGGGCAATCTTGCCGCTGTCCTCGCTGATGCGGACACCTTTGAAGACCCGGGATGTGTAGTCATCAATCACGCTCGGAGCGAACGCATGGTCCGGAATGACGAATGGATCGCGACGAGGATCGTTCGGGAACCAGTCAACGATATTGCGATGCTCCATTGGCCCCGTGGGCGTCGCGACAAATGCGATCTCCGCAACGTTTGGGGCGATCTTGATGGCGTGAATGAGGTGCGTCTTGCGGACATAGGCGCGCGCAAGATCATGGGAACTGGCAAACTCCAGCAGATGCTGCGACTGAGGGTCGTCCAGCGGTGCGCGGGCCGCCGCGATGATCCGCTGCTGATGCTCCCCCTGACGGACATGGATGCAGAGCCCCCAGGTCGTGGGATCGAAGCCCAAGGCACGAATTGAGTCGCCCAATGGATTCTGGAAGTCGATGTAGACGCGGTCGTCTTCGACGCGTGGTGAGAAGGTGGCCGAGACGGGGATGATGTCGTCGCCGCCGTCTTGGCGGCTTGTGGGTGACGTCGCCTGCGTCGGAAGAAAACGCCTATAGTCGTCGAAGTCTGGTGTGTCTTGCGCGTCCTGCCACTGCGCGTCGGTGATGGACGTGGCAATCCTGCGCCAGTCAGCAAAGGCGCGTACCTTCGTCATGGCAAAGGCGACCGCGTAAGGTGGCAGATCGACGCGGGAGTCGGTTGCGCGGACTACCTCATCGATCATTCGCGCCCGATCACCCGGTTCGCGAACGAGCCAGGGAATGAGCACCGGGCCCAAGCCGATACTAGGTTGGCCAGTGGCTTCGTTCACAACAATCACACTCAGCGGCGGGACGTTAATTCCCTGCTGCTGACCGACTTCCCATAGCAGATGACCAAGGATGCCGATTTGCCTGCCAACTCCCAGAGAATGTAGCGCCAAGCCGTACTGACGACGCAGTCGATTAGCGACGTCGCCATAAGTGATCTCACGCCGCTGCTCCAACGACGTGATGAGGATGTCGAACAATGGCTTGGTGAAGTTGGTCATGGTGAATATTGGCCCGCGACCCAAAGCGATCGCAACTATCGGACTGCCTGGAACGGGCCGCTGCAGGCCACTTCGCTGCGGCCAGCGGAAAGTCGATCGACTGGCGCGACGACAAGAGGGGGCGGCGGTGTGGGCTAGCGACAGTCGGATGCCCTCAATCTCGCTCACTGCGCTCACCCCGCGCTGACGCGCATTGCTTCGCTTCCTTCCTTCCACATGGAGAAGTCCATGCTCACCCTCGACCTTCCGGCCGAGCCGTACTGGCTCGACCTGCCGCGCGGCGTCCGCGTCGAGATCCGGCCCGTGACCACCGCGGTCATGGCCGCGGCGCAGGCCGCCGCTGCGCGCCGGCTCGCCGCAATCCGCATCGCCGACCCGGACCTCGACCCCGACATGTCCCGCGGGCTCTCCTTCGCCTTCCTGGTCAAGGCGCTGGCCCGCCACGCCGTCACCGCCTGGGAGGGTGTCGGCGACGCCGCGGGCACGCCGCTGCCGCTCTCGCCCGAGGCGGTCGAGCGCCTGATGGACCTCGACGACATCGCCGCCGCCTTCTGGGACCGCGCCACGGCGCCGGTCGCCGCGGTGGCCGCCGAGGGAAACGGCTGAGGGCCCGCGCCGCCTGGCACTTTGGCTGCGGGCCCGACTACTGCCGCGGCTGCGCCGCCCTCGGCCGCGACTGCGCCGACGCCTGCCCCTACGCCGCGCACGCCCCCGCCAGCCTTGAGGGCCACGCCTGCTGGGCCGCCGGCACGACGTACGCCGCAGTCACCATGGCCGGCCTGACCCTCGACACCGCCGGGGCGCTCGCCGCGGCGCGCGACCTCGGTGCCGCGGGCTGGGCTGCCGCCGAACTCCTGCTCGCCATCCGCATCGGCATGGCCGAGGGCGCTGCCGCCCGCCGGGACGGGGAGGGAATGCCGCATGGCTGAGGCAACCCGCCGCGTCTCGGTGCGCCTCTCGCTGGACGATGCCGCCCGGGTCAAGGCCGGGCTGCGCGAGGTCGGCGAGACCGGCCAGCGCTCCCTCGACCAGATCAAGGGCGGCGCCGAGCGCGCCTCCCGCTCGCTGGAACTGCTCGACGTCGCCGTGCGGGGGATTCAGCTCGCCGGCGTGGCGGTCGCCGCCCGGGCTCTGGTCCAGGCCGGCGACGCGCTCACCCAGAGCCTCTCCCGCCTGCAGAACGCCACCGGCTCGGTCGAGCGCGCCGGCCAGGTATACGAGGCGCTCTATCGCAACGCGCTGCAGACCGGCGTCGCGGTCTCGGAGAGCGTCGATGCCTTCCAGCGCTTCTCGATCGCCGCCCGCGAGATCGGCGCCACCTCCGACCAGGTGGTCCGCCTCGTTGGCGGCCTGCAGCGCGTCGCCATCGTCTCCGGCGCTTCCACGCAGGAGATCTCCTCGGCCACGCTGCAGCTCGCCCAGGCGCTGGCCTCGGGCGTGCTGCAGGGCGACGAGCTGCGCTCCATCCTCGAGGCCATGCCGCTGCTGGCCGAGGGGCTGGCCAAGGAACTCGGCGTCTCGATCGGCGAACTGCGCAAGCTCGGCTCCGAGGGCAAGCTCACCGCCGAACGGGTCTTTCCGGCCCTGCTGCGCGCCACCGAGCGGCTCGGCGCGGAACTCGACCGCGCCCCACTCTCCCTCGGCCGCGCCTTTGGCCAGCTGTCCGTGGCGACGGAGAACTTCCTCGGCCAGCTCGACCGCGCCATTGGCCTGTCCAACGCCCTGGCCCGGGCCCTCTCGGCTGCGGCCCGCGCGGTGGACGGCGTCCGCCAAGGCGCCGGCCTGCTGACCGAGGAGGAACGCTTCGCTGGCATGCGCCGCCAGGCCGAGGCGCTGGCGGCGCAGATCGCCCGGCTGGAAGGCCAGCAGGACGGCCGCGCCAGCCTCACCGCCCCGGTCCGCCGCGGCAGCATCCGCCCCGGCCTGGTCGGCACCGCCGAGCAGCAGGCAGGCGTCGATCGCGCCGCCCGGCTGGAGGAAATGCGCCGGCAGTACACGGAGCTTCAGGCCGAGATCACCCGCGGCGAGCAGGCCGCCGGCGAGCGCCAGCGCAGCGAGCAGGAGAGTGCCGCTGCTGCCGCGGCTGATGCCCGCCGGCGCCGCGCGACCCAGGACGTCCAAGACCTCACCCGCGACCTCGACGACCGCTTCCGGATCAACCGGGAATACGAGGAGCGGGTGCGCCGGCTGCGCGAGGCCGAGGCCGCCGGCGGCGTCACCGCCGCCGAGCGGACCCGCCTCGAGACCCTCGCCCTGCAGGAGCGCGACGAGGCACTGCGTCGGCTGGAGCCGCGCGTCGCCGCCGTCCGCCGCGCCAGCACCGAGGGCGCGCGGGAGGCCCGCGAGGCCGAGCGGGAGCTGAACGAGCTGCTGCGCGAGCGCGAGCGGCTGATCCAGCAGAACGAGACCGCCTATGAGCGCTACCAGCGCCGTCTCGCCACCCTGTCCAGCCTGGTGGAGCGCGCGGAACGGGCGGGCCGGGCGGTGCCCGACGAGACCATCCAGCGCGAGGCGGTCGCGGCGATGGAGGAACTGGAGCGGGCGGAGGAGCGTGTGCAGCGCGGCGCGGAACGCACCTCCGACACCGTCCGCGAGCTGGGACTTACCTTCTCCAGCGCCTTCGAGGACGCGATCGTCAAGGGCGAGAAGTTCTCCTCGGTGCTGGAGGGCCTGCTGCAGGACATCACCCGCATCCTCGCCCGCAAGGTCATCACGGAGCCGCTGGGCAATGCGGTCTCGGCCGGGCTGTCGGGGATCTCCTTCGACAGCCTGTTCACCGATATCGGCTCCTGGCTCGGTGGCCTGTTCCGCGCCGAGGGTGGGCCGGTCGCCGCCGGCCAGCCCTATGTCGTCGGCGAGCGCGGGCCAGAGTGGTTCGTCCCGCGTCAGGCCGGGACGGTGTTACCGAATGGTGTGGCGCCCGGCGGGGGCGGTCCGACCATCCACACCAGCATCACGATCGACGCGCGCGGTGCCGATGCCGGCGTCGAGGCGCGGCTGCGGCTGCTCGCCGGACAGATTGCGCGGCAGGCCTCGGCGATGACGCTGGACGCCATCCGTCGTGGTGGGGCGGCCTACGACACGGTGCGCGGGTAGCCGGAGGGGTCCAGCATGACCGAATACGCCTGGCCGGCCGCGCTACGCCCGTCGCGACTGAGCTTCTACCTGCAGCACAACACGCTGCGCTTCGTCTCGCCGGTGAGCCGCGCCACCCAGGTGCTGCGCCGCGACGGCGCGCGGTGGATCGCCGAGGCGAGCTTCGATCCCCTCAACCGCACCCAGGCCGGCGTGCTGGAGGGGCTGCTGGCGGCGCTCGCCGGCTCGGCCAACACCGTCCGCATCTGGGATTGGCGGCGCGAATACCGCACCGGCGATCCGCGTAGTCAGGGCGAGATGCCGTCAGGGCCCTACTCCTTCTCGGACGCGACCATCTTCACCGATGGGACGGGGATGGTGGTGGGCAGCGGCACGCCGTCGCTCGCCGTCGGCGCTGCACGCGGCGCTCTCTCCCTGCAAACTCAGGGCTGGTGGCCCAACGCGGTGGCGGTCGGGGCGGGGGACCATATCGGCCTCGCCGGCCGGCTCTACATGGCGACGGAACGCGTCGTCGCCTCCGGCACCGGCACCGCCACCATCCCGATCGCCCCGCCACTGCGCGCCGCCGCCCCGCTCGCCGAGCCGCTGGTGCTGACCACGCCGACGGTGGCCATGCGCCTCGCCTCCGACGACGAGGGCGCCAACCCCACCCGGCCGGGCCGCTTCACCGCCATCACCATCCGCCTGGAGGAGGCGCTCCCATGACGGAGGGCATCACCGCCACGCCGCGCCTCTCGCCCCAGGCTGCGGCCGCTGCCACCGCGCCGGTCGCCACGCCGGTGGTGCTGGTCGAGCTCGACTTCGCCTCCGGTCCGATCCGCGCCTGGACCGGGCTCGGGCCGCTGCATTGGGCTGGAGTCACCTATGAGGGCATGGGCACCATCGGCGCCGTCTCCGACATCGAGGAGACCGCCGAGCTGCGCGCGGTGCGCATCACCCTGACCCTCTCGCCTGTGCCGCAGGAGGTGGTCGACATCGCGCTGGCCGAGCAGTCCTTCCGGCTGCGCCCGGCGCGGCTGTGGGGCGCGCTGCTCGATGCCGAGGGCGCCTTCGTCGCCGACCCGTTCCCGCTCTGGACCGGGCTGATGGACACCATGCAGGTGGTGGACGGCGCAGAGCCCAGGATCTCGCTCACCTGCGAGAGCCGCCTCGTCGACCTCGAGCGCGCCGAGGTCCGGCGCTACACCGATGCCGACCAGCAGGCCGAGTATCCGGGGGACCGCTTCTTCGAGTTCGTTCCCGCCCTGCAGGAGGCGGAGATCCGGCTGCCGGCGAGCTGATGACCCGGCTGCCGGATTGGCACGCGCGGTTGGCAGCCCTGCTGGCCGCGGCGGAGACGCGCCGCTTCGAGGCCCATCGCTGGAACTGCGGGCGGTTTGCCCTGGCAGCGGTGATGGCGACGACCGGACGCCGGCCGGCCTGGCGCAGCCTGCCGACGCTGGAGGCGACCTCGGACAGCGCCGGCTTCCCGCGCATCCCGCCGGCTTTCGCGCGGGCCGGCGACATCGTCCTTGCGAGCGACCCACCGCGGTTCGGCGTCGTGGTGGATGGCGGCCGCGCTGCCTTCGTCGGGCCCCGCGGCTTGGTCCGCATCTCCCTGACCGATTGCACCACTGCCTGGAGGATTGGCTGATGCCGGCTGCGGTGCCGCTTATCGCCGTCGCGGCTGCCGGCATCGCCTCCGCCGCGGTCGGTGGCGGGATCATCGGTGCGGTGGTCGGCGCCGGCGCTGCCTTCATCGTCTCCGCCATCGGCCAGTCGGTCTTTCCGCAGAAGCAGAAAAAGCAGGCCGGCCTCAGCCCACAGGCGGCGGCGATCGCCGGCTTCGACGCCGGCCAGCCCGGCGCCGGCCGCACCCAGGCCTTCCGCCAGCCGGTCACCGAGCACCAGCTCGTCGTCGGGCGGTGCAAGGTGTCGGGACCCATCGTCTTCCTGCACTCCGCCACCGACGACGAGGGCCGCGCCGATGGCTACTTCTACTCGGTGGTCGTACTGGCCGCGCACCGCGTCCGCGCCATCGGCGAGGTCTATCTCGGCGACAAGGTCGAGAGCGACGGGTCCCTCGCCGGGCTGGTGCGGATCGACCGCCACCTCGGCGAGCCCGACCAGGCGGCCGACGCCAACCTCATCGCCGAGACCGGCGGCCAGTGGACCACCGAGCATCGCGGCCGTGGCCGTGCCTATGTCGCGGTACGGCTGAAACTCACCGCCGAGGCGTTTCCCGCCGGCCCGCCCAACATCGCCGCCATCGTCGAGGGCGCCGACACCATCCTCGACCCGCGCACCGGCAGTGTGGGCTGGTCCGACAATCCCGCCCTGCTGCTCGCCTGGTACCTCACCGCGCCCTTCGGCTGGCGCGCCGCCTGGGCCGACATCGACATCCCCGCCCTGATCGCCGCTGCCAACATCTGCGACGAGCTGGTCGGCACCCGGGCCGGGATCTACGAGCGCCGCTACACCGCCAATGGCGTGCTGTCCCTCGCCGAGGGCAAGATCGCCATCACCCGCAAGCTCGCCGCTGCCATGGCCGGCGCGCTGGTGGTCTCGGGCGGGCGGTTCTTCATCCATGCCGGCGCGCCGGCGCTGCCGGCCGCCACGCTCACCTCCGACGACCTCCGCGGCGACGTCACCATCCAGGGCGCGCGGCCACGGCGGGACCTCTTCAACGGGGTGCGCGCGGTCTATGTCGAGCCCGCCGCCAACTGGCAGCCGACCGACGCGCCGCCGCTGCTGGCGAGCAACTACGTCGCCCAGGATGGCGGCGAGATGATCTATCGCGACCTGGAGTTCCCGCTGACCACCTCGGTCAGCACCGTGCAGCGGCTGATGAAGGTCGAGTTGGAGCGCAACCGCCGCCAGCGCACCGTGGCCTTTCCCGCCAACCTCTCGGCCCTGCGGCTCAGGCCCTGGGAGGCGGCGACGGTCGCCCTCGATCGCCTCACCCCCTTTCCGGCGCGGGTCACCGCCTGGTCGCTGGCCGCCGAGGGTGGTGTCGACCTCACGCTGGAGGAGGAGGACGCCGCGGTGTGGGACTGGAATCCGGCGGTGGATGAGCGCGCGACAGGGAGCAACCCCGGCGTGGTGCTGCCCAATCCTGGCGTCATCGCCGCACCCGCCAGCATCACCGTGGAGACGCCGCAGGCGACCGCCTTTGCCGTTCTCTCGCTCGCCTGGGCCGCGGTCGGCTCCTCCCATCTCGCCGGCTACCAGGTCGAGTTCCTGCCGGCCTCGGTGGTGGCCTGGCAGGGCTATGGTGGCTCCCTCGGTGCCACGGCGGCCGCGATCCCCACGGCCGAGCCGACCGGCTTCCGGGTGCGCGCGGTGGCGCGCAGTGGCGCGGTGTCGGGCTGGCGGCAGGCGCTCGTCCCGGCCGCGGTGGCGGCGCCCACGGCGACGGGCATCGCGGGCGGGATCCGGCTCTCCGGGGGCTTCCCACCGGATGCTGTCCAACTGCAGGTGTTCGAGGCGGCCAGTAACAGCCTCGCTGCTGCGGCCAGGCTGCCGGAGGAGCCGACCAGCCTCTTCTGGGACCGCACGGGCCTCACCGCTGGCGACACGCGCTGGTACTGGCTGCGCGCCGTCTCCGCCGAGGGCAACGTCTCGGCCCTGGCCGGGCCGGTCTCCGCCACCGCGCTCTGAACCGGAGCCATCTCTCATGCCTGCCCGCATCGACGACCTGCTGGTGCTCGACACCGCGGTCAGCAAGACCGACCTCGCAAAATACCTGCGCGACCGCGAGACCGTGCTGCCTTCTGACTTCGGCGGCCTCGGCGATGGTGTTGCCGACGATCGCGCCGCCATCCAGGCGGCCTTCGATCGTGCGGCGGCGGATGGGAAGTTCGCACTCATCCCACCCGGCACCTGGAACGTCTCTGCCGGCGTCACGCTCGGCGGTGGCGCCCGCGGTCTGATCATGCATGGCGTCATCCGCTATACCGGCTCGGCCGCGACCACCGTCCTGACGCTGGGCGACGGCGGCACCGTCCGCAACGGCGAGAAGCACTATGCCGGGCTGCAGGTCATCCGGCAGGCCCAGTCCGATTGGCTGGACGAGGGCGACATCGGCATCCTGGTGCGCAACATCGACGCATCCGTGGTCGAGCTGCGCCTGGTCTCGGGCTTCACCATCGGCATGCGCACTCTCGGCGACGGCCGCGGCGTCGAGGACAGCACCTTCCACCTCGGCCGCATCCTCAACAACCGCATCGGCCTCGATATCCACTGCGCCACGGCGACCGCGTGGAACACCTCCATCCGCTACTATGGCGGCCACTTCGCCATCGCGACGGGAATCAACCCCACCGTCGACCGCTTCGGGATCCGGCTGTCGAACGCGCCCGGCGCTTACAGCAACCACAACCGGCACGTCTTCGATGCGCCGAATTTCGAACTGCGCCAGCTCGATCCCAATGTGGCGATCCCCTTCCTCAATGAGACCAGCGGCTCGGCGATCATCGGCCGGGCGCTGCGCATGGAGGCCTGCTCGCCGATCGTCGCGCGCCACACCGCCGCGGCGCAGGACTGCGAGTACGAGGTCGCCTGGTCCAACACCTACCAGGTCGGCATCGACTACACGGCAACCGCGACCCGCTGCGGCAACACCGTGCTCAACCGACATCGCGCGCCGGCCTCGCGGCATCTGCGGCTGCTCGGCTCCGTGCCGAATGTCCGGGCCGCGGCCTTCCGGCACAGTGCCACCGAGATCGGTGTCGAGGGACTGGCGGTGGTCGCCACCTCGACCACCTCCGCCACGACGCTGGCAGGGCTGTCCTTCAATGGGCTGGACGACATCACGCCGACCGGGCGCGGTCTGCTGCTCGCCGCGCAGCGGGGGTTGGCCTTCGTGGTGGAGTGCAGCCAGGCGAAGGAGTTCGCCCTGGTGCATTCCCTCGTCGGTGATGCCGATGGTGGGCGGATCTTCGTACGGTGCTTCGATGCGGCGATGAACGTGCGGGAGAACGTCGCCGGTGACGCGCTGGCCTCCATCACCACGCTGCTGTGGAACGTCCCGGCCAAGGCCTGGACTGGCGGTGCCGCCATGGCCGACGCCTCACTGAACAAGCGCATGACGGTGCGGCTCGGGCCGGCGGTCGCCTTCGCGCAAATCGGCATCGTCGGCTTTGACGGGCAGATCGAGGTCGAGGCGCTGCGGCTCTACGGCCTGCCCGAGGCCGCACCGGCGTTGCTCTGCGGCACCCCAGCGCTGCCCGTCGGGCAACGGGAGTTCGCCGCGGAGGTGGCGTGGGACCTGCCGAGCCTGGCGCCTGGCGAGACCAGCCTGCTCGACGTCACTGTCCCCGGCGCCCGGCAGGGCGACCTCGCCCATGCCGCGCTCGTCTCTTCGACGCGCTTCATCGAGCTCGACGCCGCGGCCTGGTCCAACAACACGGTGCGCGTCATGGCCAGGAACATTTCGCCCGCAACCTTCGACTTGGGCGCGGCGACGCTGTCCGTCGCCGCACGAAAGCGCAGGCTTCCCTGACCCGTTAGAACACCCGATCCGTCATCAGCAGCGGCGTGTTAGGCGGCACGAGGCCCGCATCCTGGGCGATGCCGCGCGCAAAGAAGATCAGGACCTTGCGGCGATCGTCGTCGACGGCATCCCAGATGCGCAGATACTCGTCGCGCTGCGCGGGACCAGGTTTGCGGCCAGGAACGCGTTTCGGTTCACTTGAAGCTCGCTTGCGGCCCATACCCAACGTCCTCCGTGGCGCCACGGAAATCACCCTGACACTCGTGACGTCGCACGCCAAGCGCCGTCGACGTCATGCCGTCACGATGAGAGCACGGTGATCTCAGGCGGACTCGATGCCGCACCCATGCGACCGCGCCTTGCCGGTACCACACAGCCAGGGCATTCACATGATCTCAACGGCGCCAGGAGGATGCTCTCGATCATGAATTTCCGGCGCCCTCACAGCCTTACAGCATGGCTCCAGATCCTATTCACCGGTCTCGCGCTTCTCTGTGCGCAGGCCGTAGCTGCGGCCGAACTTCGCGGGCGGGTCGTTGGCATCACCGACGGCGACACGCTGACACTGCTGTCCGTGCGGCGCGAGGAGATCCGCATTCGCTTGTCCGATATCGACACGCCCGAGCGCGGTCAGCCCTACGGCGATCGTGCGCGTCAGTTGCTCGCGGATCTGGCGTTCGGGCGCGATGCACGCATCGAAGTGCGCGACACGGATCGATATGGTCGCACTGTCGGTCGGGTCTTCGTCGGCGCGGTGGACGTGAACGCCGAACTGGTTCGCCGAGGTTCGGCTTGGGTATTCCGACGCTACAGCAATGACCCGACGCTGCTCCGTCTCGAAGCCGATGCGCGTTCCGCGCGTCGTGGCCTATGGGCGCTGCCTGAGGCGCAGCGTCTGCCGCCATGGGAATGGCGGGCAAACGGCCGCCACCACTGAGTTTCGCTCCGCTGTGGGGCTACAGCAGCCCCTCGCGCCGGAAGCTGAACCAGACGCCACGGCCGATAATGACGTGGTCATGCAGGGCGATCGACAGGATCTCGCCCGCTTTCTTGATCTCCGCCGTCATCTCAACATCCGCTCGAGACGGCGAGGGATCCCCAGAGGGGTGATTATGCACCAGGATCAGCGCGGTCGCGTGCAGGTCTAGGGCGCGGCGAACTACCTCGCGGGGATAGACTGGCGTATGGTTCACAGTGCCGCGCGCCTGGGCCTCGTCGGCAATGAGGCGGTTCTTGGTGTCGAGAAACAGGACGCGGAACTGCTCGACCTTCTCCCTCGCCATGACGGCGGTCAGGTAGTCCATCAACTGGTCCCACTTGCCGAGCACAGGGCGCTCCATGACCTCCGCGCGCGCCAAGCGCAGCGCCGAGGCCTGCACGAGCTTGAGGGCAGATACGCTGTGGGTCCCAAGCCCACGAGTTGCCATCAGCTCCTGCTGCGGCGCGGCCAGCACATTGGCGAAGCTCCCGAAACGGTTGATCAGCGCCTTCGCGAGCGGCTTGGTGTCCCCTTTTGGCATGGCGAAGAACAGCAGCATTTCCAGGAGCTCGTAGTCGGCGAGGGCATCGGGACCGCGAGTGAGCAATTTCTCCCGCATCCGCGCTCGGTGACCGTGCGGGCCGGTGGAAGGAAACGGCGCGTCCGCCGGGTATCTGCGCGCACCGTCGTCCTCTCGTGGCGCCGGGTACCGCGGGCGACCGAGCCCTGCCGAGCGGTCAAAAGCCGGTAGGGCCGCGTCCTCGGCGAACCCCGTTGGTTGCCGCGCGTCTGAGGGCGCCACCCTCGCGGACCGGAGAACACCGCTACGAGTAAGGTTGCGCCAGAACTGCCACACGCTTTCCAAGCCCCTGCGGCCCCGCAGGCGGAACGCCATCTACGGGAGCTATCCAGGCGGAAATCTACCCAAGGTTTATAATGACGTCTACATTCCACCGGCAGGTTTACGCGTGGGTTGCATACAGTGGATCAGCCGGGGTCCCATGGCGGGCCGGCGCCGGGCCGGAAGCTGACGAGCGGGTTGCCAGAGGGCGTAGTGACCGGGGATTGGGAGATTGCACGCCAGACGGTTCTGCGGCGTGACGGGCATCGGTGCGTTCAGTGCGGCGGCGACCTCAAGGCCGATGGCGCGCATGTGCACCACTTGCTGCCTCGCGCATCTGGTGGCACCGACGAGCCGGCCAACCTGATCAGCCTATGCCCAATGTGCCATGCCGCGGTGCATCCGCATCTCGGTGCCGGGCTGGCCCGTCGCCTGCTCCAAAGGGCGGCCGTGCGCCTGGCGCATTGGCTCGACACCGAGGGAAGACTGGCGCGCGAGACCGGGCACCTCGGCCCCGCATTAAGGCTGTTCGGGTTGGACGCCTTCCGCCCAGCGCAGATTGACGTCGTGGAAGCGGCCCTGCAAGGCCGGTCCCTGCTGCTCGTCAGTCCAACCGGATCCGGCAAGAGCCTGGCCTTCCAAGTGCCGGCCGTACTGACGCCCGGCCTTTGCCTCGTGGTCTCCCCGCTCAAGGCGCTGATGTCGGACCAGGTCTCGGGCCTCCTGCGGCGAAGGATCCCGGCGACGTTCATGAACTCGGACCTCTCGTCCGAGGAGAAGCAGCTGCGCCTCGACCTGCTCACGAAAGGGTCCTTCAAATTCCTCTACCTGGCACCCGAGCGGTTCTTCGGAGCGAATGAGCGGGAGTTGGCGTTGCTGCGCGCGCTGCGGCCTGCCTACCTCGTCGTGGACGAGGCGCACTGCATCGATCGCTGGGGGCGCGATTTTCGGCCCGAGTACGGGCGGCTGGGGGAAGTCCGACAGCAACTGGGCAATCCGCCGGTCCTGGCCTTCACGGCAACGGCCGGCCGCGAGACGCAGGCGCGCATCCTCGCCTCGCTCGGAGCAGCCGAAGGGGATGTGTTCGTGCATGGCGCGAACCGCCCCAACATCACCTTCCTTAGGCGGCGGGTGCGCCAGGACGCACGCCCGGCCTTCGTCGCCGAACTCCTGCGCCTCGCAGATGCGATAGGCGTCAAGTCGATGGTGTTCGTGCCAACCCGGAAGATCGGCGACGCCCTCTCCGCGGCCCTGGAAACGCAGGGTGTCGCTACGCCCTTCTTCCATGGCCAGCTCCGCACGCAGGAGAAGGAGGATCTGCTGCAGCGCTTCGGGGGCCATCTCGAGCCCAAGCTGTCGCGCATCATCTGCACCAACGCCTTCGGTATGGGGGTCGACATTCCTGACGTGCGGCTCGTGTTCCACTGGCAGCACCCGGCCTCGCCGGAGGATTACCTGCAAGAGTTCGGGCGTGCCGGCCGCAACGGCCAGAGAAGCGTTGCCGTCCTTCTCACCGACCCGAAGCCGGACGGCCCGGCGCTCAGCCTGCTAGACTTCATGGCCGGGCTGACCGTGGAAGAGGCGAAGGTGACATCGGGAGAGCGCGCTGAGCTTCTGGCCCAGAAGCGGCGCCTGTCGCGCCAGATGCAGACTTTCGCATTCGACCGCAGCTGCTTTCGTGATGCGCTGCTGAGCTATTTCGGCGAGGCTCGTGCTCGGCCACGCCGCCCACTGGCGCTGCGCATCATCGACTGGGTTTTCGCCAAGCATGGCGCGCGCGCCGAGACCGGAGTTTGTTGCGACGTTTGCCACGCTCGACGCTGCTCCCCGGAGGACCACGCCCGGTTTGTTTGTGAAGCGCTTGGTGTTCCACGGCCGGCGGAAATCCAGAGCGGATCCTATGCGCGGCGGTCCGGGCGTTTGCGCTCTTGACGCGATGAGCGGCCGACCAGCCTCATTGTATTCTCATCGCAGCCAGACCGGAGAGCTTACCTAGCATGGACTTCGACGATCGCCTCGAGCGTCGCCACGTTCTCGCGGCGATGGAGAAGATCAAGCAGGAGGATGTGCCCGAGCGGGCCCAGTCGACCAAGTACGACGTACTGCACCCGGACGACGGGAGGCCATTCCCCCCGAAGCTCGTCCTGTCCATCGCGGCGGAGCTCGCTACTGGCGAACCATTGCCCCGGACAAAATTCACGGGTGGTGAGCAAACGAACGCGCGGCTCCGTGCTCTGGGCTTCGAGGTGGTCCCGAAGGTGGCGACGTCCGGACCGGTGACACTCGATGCGCTTCGGCCGGGCGATGTTTTGACGAACGACCAGCTGTCCCGGCTGTTCGGCGTCGGAAATGCCGGCGGCATGAGGTGGTCAGGTAGCCAAGGCCGCTTGGTGGTCATCGCCGACCACACGAAGAGCCTCTACGACGATCGTTGGGAGGACGATGTCCTCCACTACACAGGAATGGGACGGGTCGGCGACCAGACTCTGACCGGCCAGAATCAGCGCTTGGCCGAACAGGCCAGGACCGGGACGCCGGTGCATCTCTTCGAGGTCTTCCGCCAGAACGCGTACGTCTACGTTGGCGAGGTCCGGCTTACGGGTGAGCCGCGTCGGGAGCGCCAACTGGATGACGAGGCCAATGAGCGCTGGGTGTATGTCTTCCCGCTCGCATTGGTCGGCGAGGCGCAGCGTCCCGTCCCGGATCGTCGAGATCTGGATCGTATTGAGGGCAATCGTCGAAACGTCCTGTCGCGGGCCTCAGTTGGCGAACTCGTGAGGCGAGCGAGGCTTGGCGGTCGTGAACAGCCCGGAACTCGGCAGACTGTGGTCGCCCAGTTTGAAAGAAATCTGGCCGTCGCTGAGCTGGCGAAGCGGCTGGCCGAGGGCAGATGCGATCTATGTCGCGAACCGGCGCCTTTCTCGGTGTCCCGCGTGCCCTACCTCGAGTGCCACCACGTCGTTCACCTCGCGCAGGGTGGAGCGGACACGATTGAGAACGCGGTAGCGCTGTGTCCGAATTGCCATCGCAGGATGCACGCGCTGGATCTGCGCAGCGATCGCGAAAGGCTACTCGCGCGAATTGCGGCCCGCGACCTCGTGATGTCAGAAGCCTAAATGCTCGTCCCCGAAGCGAGATGCCATCAGGTCAGGGTGTCAGCATGGCACGGATGAACTGCCTGGAGGCCTGTGCCCCAGGAAACAGTGACGATGGACTTCGCTGTAGTGGATGACATCCTTGAAAGCTGGATCGGATAGGTCGGTCCCTTTCTAAGGCAGCGAAAAATCGTTCCCGGCGAAGCGGTCAATCACGCCGAGGTGCGGGGCGTAGACACGAATGAACGCCGTCACCGTCTGTACGGCCCATCGCGAGCAGCCGTAGGTGAAAGCGCCATGCGGCATCTCCGGCTTCGGCGCTGCGAAGAACCGGTTCGGAGGGCCAATCCGCGTCAGAAGTTCTGTGAACACTGCTTCATCAGGGATCGCTTCATGATCCCACCGCGGCTTGAAGTGGATGAGGCGGTTGCGCATCCAGATCAGCAGCTTCAGATCGCGCCACTCTTGCAGCGAGGTGGCCGCCGGCCTCCCGATGATCTCCGCAACCTTCTCCGCTCGGCTGCGAGGGTTGCCAAATCGGCTGTCGAACTCACTGCGTAGCTCCGCAACCTGCGCGGCGGTCAGCCCGTGCTTCACTGGATTGTCGAGCAGGTCCTTGACAGCCTCGTTGACGGCGGCCTCAAGCGCGGCGGCCGACATGACGACCGCCGTTGGCACCGCATTCAGCATGTCATCGGCCCAAGGTCCGAATTCAACTGCACTGGCGTTGTCGACCTCGACCCGATGCACGATCAGTGCTGCCTTCTTTGCCGCCAGCAGACACTGGACCGAGAGGCCGCGTCGGACGCTAGCTTCCGCGGTGAGGATTGGCGCCGCAAGTGTGATGGCCAACTCGCCGTAGATCGCCTTCGGCTTCTCATCCTTAGCCATTTTCGCTTGCTCCACCCATCCTAGTCACCTTGCACTATGAGAGGTTGGTTCGCGCTGACGGCCGCCAGGTACTCGTCAAAGCCCAAGACGAAGAAAATCATGTCATGGTCGGTGTGCGGAGGCGGCGCGCAGCTTCGATGGAGTCCTGGCCGCAGTCGGTCGCTAGCCTTTGCCACCGCCCACTGTTTCTTCTAGTAGCTGTTCTCGCTCGCCTTCAGTCGGCACGGATGGCACCAATGCCTCTCGCATCAGGCGCCGCTTTCGATCAAGCAAGGCATGGAGATTCTGGTCGAAAGACCGCCTGGCGTCCGGCAGCATGGCCACCGGAACATGAATGGTGACTGGCCGCATTTGGCCAATGCGAAGGACGCGGCCATTGCATTGGTCCTCAACCGCCGGGTTCCACCAACGTGAGAGATGGATGACATGATTGGCTGCGGTGAGCGTGAGCCCAACGCCGCCGGCCCGCGGAGAAAGCAGCATGATATCGAAACCCGCGTTGGAAGCCTGGAAACTGTCGACGCGGGCCTGTCTTGCCCTACCATCTACCGTGCCGTTGATGACCATGGGCGTGGCGGGCAAGCGATAGCGTCGTTGCAATAGGCCCGCCAGGCGCGCTTGCATGGCTAGGTCATCAAGGAAGATCAGGGCTCGCTCGCCCTTTGCCGCGATCTCGTCGAGTGCCTCAATTGCAACGCTCAGGCGTGCGGAGCTGGCGATGAATGCCGCATCCCCGATCTCAATCCCGCTGTCCGGATGCAGGCAAATGGCGCGCAGTCGCTGCAGTGCCTCCAGAACCGAACCGCGTCGCGAGGCATCCTGGGCTGACCGAATGGTTTCCTCGTATTCCTCCAGTTGCATGGCCTGCATGACGGCCGTCCGCACCATCACTTCGCAGGCTGGAAGCTCTGGCAGGCGATCCTCCTTCAGACGACGCAAGAGCAGAGGGGGCTGCCTCTCCCTCTCCCGATCGAGGCTTTCACGCAAACGCCGCAGCGTCTCGGTGTCGGCGTTCCGCTCGAAGCGCGCGCTGAACGACTTCAGGTCGCCGAGGCAGCCGGGATGAACGGCGTCAACGATGCACCAGAGGTCCGCAAGACGGTTCTCGACTGGCGTTCCGGTAAGGCCGACGCGGAACTCCGCCTGCATCGCCTTCGCGGCGTCGGTCAGGCGCACACCCGGAGTTTTGATCTTCTGGGCCTCATCGAAGAGCAATGCAGCAAAACGCACCTCGCCGAAGTCGCGGTCGTAGTCGCGCAGCGTTTCATAAGTCGTCAGCACCCAGTCCGCCTCTCGCAACTTTCGGACATCGAGTGCAGGCCGACCGTCATGGTCCCGTCTTCGCATTGCCGCCAAACCACTGCCATAGGCGGCTGCACAGCGTCCCAAGCCGGGAGCGAGCAAGTGCCGGTCATGCTCCGCGCGCCAGTTTTCCAGCAAACCCGTCGGCGCGACGATTAGGATCGGCGCTCGTCGGATTAAGCCTGCCGTCATCCCTTCGCGGAGCCAGGCGAGAAAGGCCAATCCCTGCAGGGTCTTCCCCAAACCCATGTCGTCGGCAAGCAGTACGCCCGGAAGGCCTCTCGACCATGCGCGCTGCAGCCACGTGATACCTTCGGCCTGGTGCGGCATCGGTCGCGTCGCAAGCGCCTGTGGTAGGCGATGCAGCGGTGCAGGACGCGCTGGGGCTACGTCCTCCTCAACATCAAGCTCCTCCTCGTTGGGTTTAATCAGCAACGCCTCGGGAGCCGGCCCGGTGTTCTTCGGTGCGCGCGCCGGCCGCATCAATGCAGCCTCGGCCTGCTGCAGCGCCTCAAGGGTCTCGTGGCGGGCAGGGATCTCGACCCGCTCGCCCGCCACAATGAGATCTATGTTCGGTCTGCCTGCTCCGATCGCTTCCTCGATCCGGCTTTGCAAGGCCAGGATCTCATCCCGGCTTAATGCAATCGGGCGGCCGTCTACTTCGATCCCGCCAGCGGAGGCCTCACCACCTGCTGCCTCACCTTCATTCCCTTGGGGACCGAACCAATCCGTCGCGGGCAATGGAACCCACGGCAGCACGCGTCTCGTCCAAAGTCCAAGGCCCACCACGCGCTCCGACCAAACAGGCGTCTCCTGGAACACCTGCTCGAAAACAGTCGGGTCCGTCTCGTCCCCAAGGACCTCGCGCAGGAACGCGCGTGGGGAAGCGGCAAAGGCGCGCCGCGTCGCCGGCGGCGCCGAGGAGATGCGACGCACCTCTGCCAGCGCACGACGAAGCGGCGGTGCGAGCACCACGATCCAACCATCGCCGAGCGTGTAGACTGGGCGAGCAGTCGTAAACCCTTGGAACTGCTCCTCGCCAAAGCGACGCTGTTTCTCGGGCGCCAGGATTGGCTCCGAAGTCTCGGCGCCGCTGCGATGGAGGACAGGCACAAGGCTCAGCGCGTCTCCCTCCCCCTGGAGGTCCAGGGAGAAAGCATCCGCCTGAACAATGGTGATCCTACCGAGTAGCCCCCGCGCTGAGACTTCTCCCTGCAGTTCGGCTGCGGGCAGCGCTTCGCGAAGGGCCGCGATTGCCGCGAGCCGTGCGGCCATGTCGTCGGCCGAAGCGGCGGCAAGGCTGTCCACGGCCTCCGCGATATCAAGTAGGGTCGTCGGAAGCCGCTGCAGTTCGGCGCCAACCCGAAGCCACGCGCCGATTCGCTCTACGCCAAGCACCGCTTGGCCGTTCGAGCGCTGCCAGGAAAGTACGGCTCGGAAGCCAGGATGGACCAAGTTGCCGTGGCCTTCCACCACCGCGCGTAGTCCGGTCGCCGGTGGCAGGCCGACAACTGCAGCCTCGCGGGCACTCAGTCCAGCGATCGCTTGGTGTTCGACCAGCAGCGCCTCGCCCTCTGCAATGGCACTGCCAGCCGCGATGAGGCGTTGCGCCAGATCCACGCCCGGCAGCAGAGGGGCGGGCGCTTCGAGCGCCCACAGATCGATGGGCACGGCCGCATCGGGCCCTTCCAGTCGGATCTCCGTCCATTCCGATGATACACGATGGGTCAAGCGCAGCGTCATGTCGGCATCCAGTTGGAGCGGGTGAGCGTGATGCGGGCTTTCCGTGCGATCAGCTCCGCCGCGCTGCCCTGCCACACGCCGTTATCGGAGCCCCTATGCACTAGCCCCATCCCGTCAGCGGATCCTCCCACGCCGGTCTCCGGACTCGGCGGGAAAGGGAGCCCCTTGCTGACTAGATCATCCCGCGCGTAGGTCTGGCGATGCAGTGCTGGTGCATTCGCCCAGTCCCTTGGCCATGCACGTAACTTGCCGTTGTGGCTCCACTCGCAGACGACAAGCGGGCCAATGTGCATGAGCAGCACGGACTGATTGCCCTGCACGCCGCCACCCTCGAGGCGCCCGTGGGCGCCGGCAAGATCGCGCACTGCGCGGGCGGCTGATCCAACCCGATAGCCGAGGGCGAGCCAGGCATCCTCAATGGCGCCTCGCTCGAGGTACGCAGACCAGAACGCCTTGCGATAACGCCACTGATGGTCCAGCGCGTATTCGTCAATCAAGTCGAAGAAGGCGTCGAGAGAGGCGCGTGCGAGCCAGCGGCGCATCAGTGCCGTTGCGGTATCGCCGACAGGGGTCCAGTTCGGAGCGCGCGTTCGCGGATCCCCGAGATGCCGCAGGAGGAAGTCCCGCACGGGATCCCGCAGAGCCGCGTCCGGGGCACGCCCTGCATCGAGCCACGCACCAAGCAGGCCGCGGCCCACGGCACCCCGCATCTCCTGCCCGAAGCGAAGCTTGTCGTCCGGCGCCAGCACCGCAAGGCTGCGGTCGAGCATGACGCGCGCATCACTGCCGCGAAGCACCGCCGGCAGCATCGCCAGCAGCTCCGATAGGACGGCCCGCATGTAGCCGCCGGTCGCGCGGAATGAGTCATCGAGACCGATCGCCATCCAGATTTGGCCAACCTCCTGTCGGCCCGACAGCAAGGCCTTCGCAATCCGCGGCACGCCTTTGCTAGCGTCGAAGATGGCGAAGTCACGATCGGCCTCCTGCCAACGCTGCAGAAGGGCATCCTGCGAGGCTCGGAGCAACCTGCGTATAGCGAGGCCGCCCTCCCGTGCGACTCCGCTGTCTGCCGCGTAGTCGCGCAACCAGGCCTCGATCATCGCGCGGATGAGGCGAGGCGAAGCGCTCGCGGCTCCGATCATGGCCTCCATCAAACCCGGAATGGCCGCTCCTTGTGGCGATCCGTTCCACAGAATCCAGACGGCATTGCGCAATTCGCGTCGGGTGATAGGCACCTTGTCCCCGCCGGTGAATACCGCCTGCATTCGCTTGCGCAGCGCCTCGAGGTCGGTCGCGGAGGGGATGCGGATCCCCTGGAACATGGTCTCAAGCTGTGCGGCCGCGCGCTGGCTGGGTGACTTCGACAATTGGTCGAAAGCACGGGGCACCAAGGTGATGCCAGCCTTGAGCCGGCCAAGCGCATCACGGGCGTGGCTCATGGCGGCAGCCGTCGAAGCGCCTCGACCTGCTCGATCAGCCGCTGCACCTCTTCCGACGTCCGCGAGGAGAGGAGGAATCGCAGATCGATGCGACGGTTCTGGGCAAAGGCTACCTCCGTCGTGCCCCATGCAACGGGCCGCCGTTGGCCGTAGCCGGAGAGCCCGAGCAGCGGTACACCGTCAGCGTTCCGCAACTCGTCGAGCGAGGGCTGCAGCCGTCGCAGCTCGGCGAAAACGCTGAGTGCCCGGCTCGCTGAGAGCCGGTCGTTCTGCAGCACGGATTGCTCGGCGGTTTGGTTGGTGAAGCCTTGCTGGTCCGTGTGGCCTTCAATGAACACGGCTTCCAGGATGGGTGCATCTCGGGGGCCACAGCGCGAGCGATCGGTGGTGCCGTTGGTGAAGCAGGGGAGGATCCGCCCGAGGGTCTCGGCGAGAACCTGAACTGTTTGCTGGGCGCGCCCCAACAGATCGGCGCTTCCGGTGTTGAAGGGCACGTCCTCCGACAGACGCAAAACGCCCGACTGCTGGTCGATCCGGACTTGCATTCTACGTCCGTCTGGGAAGCGGTGTCGCTCCAATTCCGATTTGAGGCGGTCCAGTAGCTCGGCCCGCCCCTGCTCGCGCTCGCGGATCTCCTGCTGAAGACGGGCGATCACGGCGTCCAGCGCGGTCTGCAGTCGCTCGTTCTGCAAGCGGAGACGTTCATAACGATCGAGCGCGACGACCTGATCCCGTTCCGCGTCGCGGTAGTTCAGCGCGAAGACGGTGAGCATCAGCAGAAATATGAAGAGGATCCCGACCATCAGGTCGCTCACCGAGGCGAAGTATCCTTCGCCTCCCTCCGCGTCCGGCTCTGTCGTGCTACGCGCCATGGTCAGCGCTTCTTCATTTGGTCGAGGAAGTCACCCAGCGTCTCCTCGAGCTGCTTCACTGCTGCGCCCAGATGGCTCGTTGCCTTCGCAAGATTGCTATCAGTCTGCGTGACGAAGGCGGCAACCTGCCCAGTGAAGCCTTTGAGCCCCTTCTGCAATTCGTCGAGGGTGCGGGCGAGTTCCTTATCCACGCCTTCGAATCGGGCGGCGGCTTGGGTCAGCCCCTCCATGAGTCTGCCACTCGTCGTCTGCGTGCCTTCGAGGCGCGCCACGGCACCGGCGATCTGTTCCATCGCTGCGCGCAAACCTTCTGCAACGGCGCGAAGCGGCTGGACGGCATCCCTGGCCGCTGCTCCGGCTGCTTTGAGGTCTGCGGCGCCGACGGCGAACGGAGCGGACGAAGCGGTCACGACACTCTCCAAGTCCGCGATTCTGGCGGCGATGCGCTCGGCAGCCTCTCCGAGCAGCCGGGCTTGCGCACCCATACCTTCCATCCGAGCCGCCACCGCACTGCCAGCAGATTGGAGATGCGCGCCAGCAGCCTCCCCGCCCTCACGCAAAGCCGCGGCGGAAGCGGTACCGGCGTCAGTGACACCCTTGGCCGCCTCGGCGAGCGCTGCTGCCAGCGCCGTCCCTGCTTCGCCTAGCGAAACTCGCAGAACTTCTCCGCCTGCCGTCGCCTGTTCGCGGACCACTTCGCCCGCAGCGCCGACGCTCGTCCGCAGTTCCTCCAACATCGCGCGAAGCTCGTTTCGCATCCCCTCGGTTGCCTCGGCGATGCGCTGGACGGCGTCTTCGGCGCCACGTCCGAGTGCACCCCCAGACGCTTCTCCCGCCTTCTCCAGGATCGCAGCAACGTTCGCCGCGGTGGCTTCGAACCCCAAGGCAGCCGCCGCGATCCGCTCCGCTAGCGCCTCGAAAGCGGAGGATCCGGCCGTCCGGCTGGCCTCGGCGAGCGAGCGGAGCTCGCCCAGCATGGCGGCGAATTGCTCAGCAAGCCGGGCATTCGATGCCTGCGACTCTTCACCCATGCGGCGCTGCATATCGTTGGCCGCAGCTGAGAGCGTCTCGGCCACCTGCCGAGCTGCCACCTCGAAGGTGCTCGCGGCAGCCTCGATGCGCGCCGAGAGCTTCTCCCCGGCATCGGTGCCGACCGCCCGGGTCTGTTCCGCCGTGGCTCGTAGCGCTTCCACAACCCCCGTCATCTGATCGGTGATGCG
Organism: Roseomonas alba; assembly: GCF_019430885.1. Lineage (GTDB taxonomy): Bacteria > Pseudomonadota > Alphaproteobacteria > Acetobacterales > Acetobacteraceae > Neoroseomonas > Neoroseomonas alba. The sequence continues at coordinate 448,806 of NZ_JAHYBZ010000004.1, forward strand.
GCCAAGAGCCCTTTCGGCGCCTTCCCCCATCCGCGTTGCCATCGAGTCGGCTGCTTGCGCCATGCGGACAGCAGCATCGCCAAGGCTGCTCTGCACCCCTTCGAGCCGGCTGCCGAGGCTCGAAAGGGTGTCCGCCACCTGCTGCATGCGATCCCCGGTACCGCCCTGAAGACGCTCTAGAAAGGCGTCGAGCATCGTCTGGATGGCATCCTCGTTGCGGGAGGACATGCCGGCCGCCAATTGCTGAACGGCCTGGGCCAGTGGCCCGACGTGCTCACCAAGGCGCTGATCGAACGCCCTGTCGAGCGCTGTACCGATGTTGATTGCGAGGTCCGTGTTGAAAGACTGGAGTTGCTCGTGCTGCTTCGAGAGAATGCGGTTGGCCTCAGCCTGAAGGGCTGCGGGCGTGACGAGCGGTACCCTGACTTCGACCGCCTCCAGAAACCGATCGAGCTCGGAGTCCGTTCTCTTGAGACTATCTTTACGAAGTAACGCATATGAAATGGACAAGAAAAGGCCGACGAGAGAGGTGATGAACTTAAATGAGGCAGTATCGAGCAGGTTCTTTAGTGCTCGGTTGCGCTCGGTCTGGACCGAATTGACCGGTAAGGGCCGGCTGGCTGTCTCCTGGACCGGCGCCTCCACGACGGTCCTGCGGGCGATCTCTTGAGCCGGTTCCCCTGCGACGATGCCGCCTGCTGTGCCGAGCGCCGCGGCCAACCCAAGGAAGGTGAAGAGGAGGCCGGCACCTACCAGCAAGTTCGGCATCGCTGCGTGATAGCGGGTATCGACTCCGACCGCCCGCAGCAGGGAACCGACGTCGAACCAGTCCCCCGCACGGCTGGTCGCCCGGACTACGCCGACCTGGTCCTGATCTTTCGGGATTAGCAGCGAATCACGAAATTCGCGCCAGCGCCCACCCACCAGAGGGATCTTCGCCAGTTCCGCCGAAAGGCTTTCATAGGTGCGCGTGAAGCCGGGGGCATCAGACACCGATTCAAGCCGCTGCCGCGCTTCGGCCAGTGCCTTCGACACAGCGCGCGTGCCGGACACGAGGCGGGCTGCTGAAAGCACGGCCCACGCCACGAGCAGGCCGACTACTGACCAAACAACCCAACTGCTCGCAATGATCGGCGCTATGAGATGCATGTTTCCTGTAGGCCCCAGTTTTAATAAGTTTGGCGCGACGATCGATGCAAAACAATCAAGGGCTCAGGCTGTTTGCCAGATGACTTCCACCGTCCTGGTCCGGGTTCTGGATGCTGACCGACCGCTGGAGGATCGCACCTGTCGCCTGCTGCGGCTGCGCGATGGCCGGCAGGCGGCTGTCTGGCGTGGGCTTGCCTATCCATTGCGTGACGATGGGGCAATCGATGTCGCGGGGCCGGGTATAGCGCCGGCCGAGTGCCTGCCGCCGGCACGGGACGTCGGCACAACTGAGCAATCGCTCCGTTGGGGCATTGTGGAGGGGGCGGAGGAGGCCTGGATCCTGTTGGCAGGTACCGTCACGGACCGTGACGGGGCGGCATCGCATCTTCGCGGAGCGGGCCTAGCCGTACTGCGCAGCGGTGCTTGGCTCGGCGATCCGGTCGATGGCTTCGCAGCGGACTGGTTCGTCCGCATTGCTCGCCCACCGGGCGGAGGCGAACTCCGGCGACTGATTGAGGGTGTTCTGGGCCATCCCTTTGGCGTTCCGCAGGCCGTAAGCGAAGCCTCCGAAGGCCTCCGCCAGCGTCTGGTGAGATCCGAGTTGGAGCGCTTGCGGACGGAGGCTGTCGCGCTGCGGGGTGAAGTCGCGCGGCTACGAGCGGACGCTGGCAGCGCGGCGGAGTTGGTCGCGCGCATCGCCACGCTGGAAGCCGCTCTCGATGACGCGAACCGAGAGTTGGCAAAGGAGAGAGCGACGCCTGCGGCCGTAGTGTCGACGGCATCGCCGGCTGTGGAGGCGCCGGCTTCCGCCCAGGCATCGCCACGCCTTGCGCGTCGCCTGCAGGACGAGGTTGCTGCCGTGCTGGAAACGCTGCTGCCCGGTATGCAGTTGCTGCGTGACAGTCTCGTCGTTGCGAGCGGGGAGTTCCGTGACCGCTCCGGATTCTACCGTGCACTCCGCGAACTGTCCCAAGGCGGCCCGCGTCTGCCGCCCGCATGGAAGAAGTTGCGCGGCATGGACGATTGGTGGGAACGCCATGTCAGCAACGGCGAGGACGACGCGGGGCGCGTCTATGCACGTGCCAGTCGCGGAGGATTGCAGTGGTCGGTCCTGCTGTCCCACAAGGGCGACCAGGAACGTGACCTCGTCTGGCTTCGGCGGACTATCTGCCACGAGGCGTGAGGCTATCGGTTGCTCTCTCCGGCGAATTACGTCTGCATCGATACCATGATGCCTTCGCCACGCCTCCCGCTCAGAGAGTGTATTTTACCGGTTCCCTTTCCTACACCACCGTTTCCCGACATGGGACCGCGGTTCCCCGGCCCGTCGGGCCGGGTCCCGCCGCACGTGGTCCCGCAGGATCCAGCCGCGATCCATCGCCTCCGCGACGCGGGTCTGTTCCGACAATTCGATCTGGTCGATCGCCGCCCCCTCGCGCAGGAGGGACAGCATGGCCGCTTCCGCCTCGGCCGCCGCGGCGGCAGGCAGGCCTTCGCCGAGGGGATGGGGGCGCCTTCAGCACGCGCGGCCAGGCGCGCTTCCTGAGCGATGCGTTGGGCACGGCCGGCTATCTTGAGGTCAATGCTGATGACGACCCCGGCGCGGCGGAATTTCGCAGCTGGGTCGAGTTCGCCACCACGACCGGCGGCGTGACCCTCACCGCATCCGATCTCGCCTTCGTCTGAGCGCCGGATCGCGGGCCGGGCGGGGCACGCCGCCCCTCACCCGGCCTGCTCGACCGCGCGCGCCATCGTCGCGGCCGCGGCATCGCCCAGGCCGGCCTCCTGCACCAGCGTGCGCCAGGTGAAGAAGCTCATCGCCAGCCGCAGCATCGCGGCCTGGGGCGGGGCGAGTCCCTCCCCCAGCACGGCCTCGCAGGCAGCCATGGGCGGGCCCAGGCGCAGCGCCGCGACCTCCCGCGTCAGGGCGTGGAATTCCGCGTCGCGCAACACGCAGGCGGCCAGCATGGCGTTGCGGGCATACCAGCCGTAGAGCGCCGCGAGGCCCGTGCGCAGCCGCGCCCCGCGCTCCGCGATCGCCCCCCAGGGCGCCGGGTCCGGCAGCGGATCGCGCACCAGGGACAGTTCCGAGCAGGCGAGGAAGAGGCTCCGCTCATCGGGAAAATGCGCATAGAGCGTGTGGCGCTGCACGCCGGCGCGCTCGGCGATCTGGCTCAGCGTCGTCAGCGCCGGGCCTTGCGTGCCGTGAAGGTCGACCGCGGCCTCCACGATGCGAAGCCGGGTCTGCGCCTGCTGCTCGGCCCGGCGCTTCAGCGTGTAGGTCCGCGTCATGTGATTTTCGATACACACATCCGTGTAATCATTGTTGCGCACCTCATCCTAATTTGGCTACACAAATACGTATCACGAAAATACCGCCGCGACCCAGCCCCACCCGGCGGCGTCCCATCAGACGGAGCCCCCCATGGAAACGCGCATCGACGAAATCGCCGACGGCATCTTCCGGCTGTCCACCTTCGTGCCGGACATCGCCCCGCCGGCCGGCTTCACCTTCAACCAGTTCCTCGTCCTCGGCGACGAGCCGCTGATGTTCCACACCGGGCTGCGACGGATGTTCCCGCTCAACCACGCGGCGCTGGCCCGCATCATCCCCGCCGAGCACCTGCGCTGGATCGCCTTCGGCCATTTCGAGGCCGATGAATGCGGCGCGATGAACGAATGGCTTGCCGCCGCGCCGCAGGCGACGCCGGCACATGGCCAGACCGGCTGCCTGGTCTCGCTGACCGACTTCGCCGACCGCGCCCCGCGCATCCTGGCGGATGGCGAGGTGATCAACCTCGGCCGCGGCAAGCGGTTGCGCTTCATCGACACGCCGCACACGCCCCATGGCTGGGACGCCGGGGTCATGTTCGAGGAATCGACGCGGACCCTGTTGTGCGGCGACCTCTTCACCCAGCTCGGCAACGACCGCGCCCTGACGGAAGGCGATGTCGTCGGCCCGGCGATCGCGGCCGAGGATCTGTTCCGCTACTCCGCACTCAATCCCGCCATGGGCGCGACCATCCGCAGCCTGGCCGCGCTGGCGCCGCGCACCTTGGCGCTGATGCACGGCCCGTCCTTCACGGGCGACGGTGCGACCGCGCTGAGCGCGCTCGCCGACGACTATGATCGCCGCGTATCCGGGGCGGTGCGGGCCATGACGGCCACAGTCTGATGCCTGGAGGGGCATTGCCGCATCGCTCCGAAGGTCGCGACGCCAAGGCGCCTTGGCGGGGCCACCGGAAGGGCAAGCCCCCTCCTGCGCCAAGGCCGCCCGCGCAGCAGCCGGTATCGCGCGAGGACGGCCCCCTGGCACAGGCCACGCCCCCCGGTGTCAGTTCCGCTGCGCCAGCCTCTGCCCGGCGATGTACCCCCAGGCCATGTTCGGCCCGATCGTCGTCCCCGTCCCGACATTGCGCGTGCCGATCGGGTTCGCCATGGCGATGCCGGCGGCGAAAAGGCCCGGGATCACGCTGCCGTCCGGTCGCAGCACCTCGGCGTGCTCGTTGGTCCGCGCGCCGCCCTTGGTGCCGAGGATCGACCGGCTGAAGGGCATGGCCAGGAAAGGTGCCTGGACGATCGGCTTGATCCCCGCCCGCCGCCGCTTGTCCCCGGCCGAGGCCGCGTCCGCCCGCGCCGGGCGGCCGAAATCCCGGTCCTCGCCGGCCTCGGCGAAGGCGTTGAAGCGGGCGACGCTGGCGGCCAGCGCCGCCGCCGGCACGCCGATCTGCGCAGCGAGGCCGGCGATGTCCCCGGCCTGGCGCATCCAGCCCGGATCGGCCTTCGCCGCCCAGCGCACCGGCGGGACATCGTCCAGCATCCGGGCGTCGGTGATGACCCAGGCCGGCAGATGCACCGGCTCGCCCGTTGCCGGGTCCCGGCGGTCGAGGGCCTCGCCGATATTGAAGGTCAGCTCGTTCATGAAGCGCTCGCCATGGCGGTCCACCAGCATGGCGTAGGGCTCGGTATGGAAGGGCACCGGCTGGGCCAGGACCCGTCCCTCGTAGCGCACGGGGATGGAAGGTGTGATCGTCGCCTGGTCCATCCGCGCCAATGCGGCGCCGGCCGCCTCGGCCATGCGCTGGCCATCGCCCTCATGCGCACCGGGGCTGCCGAAATAGTCGAGCGGGCCCGGGAAATGCCGCGCCATCAGCGCCTTGTCCCATTCGAAGCCGCCGGTCGCGATCACCACGCCGGCGCGGGCGGTCCAGGTCTCGCGCCGGCCGTTGCGTTCGACGATCGCGCCGGTCACCGCCCCCGTCGCGTCCTGGGTCAGCGACAGCGCGCGGGCGCCCATGCCGATCGTCACCCCGGCATCGAGGCAGCCCCGCACCAGCCCGGTCACCAGCGCCGTGCCCTTGCCGCGGGTGTTGGTCAGCAGCCGCCAAAGCAGCCGCGGCCACAACTCCAGGGCCGTGCGATAGGGCTTGTGGTAGAGGTCGGTGGTGACCGCCTCGTGATAGGTGAAGATCTCGGGGATGGTGGATTTGCGGATGCGGAGCGCGAAGCGCCCTGCCCGCCAGCGGCTGAGCGGCAGGGGCGACATCATCCGCCCACGCGGTTTCGCGCCCGGCAACGTCCGCAGTGGGTCAGGCTCCGGCGTCAGGGCGAAGCGCAGCGGGGTATGGGCCTCGACGAAGCGCAGCATCTCGGGCGCCGCGGCCACGAAAGCCTGCCACAGCGGCTCCTCTGTCGCCGCCCAGCCTTCCGGCGCGGCGGCGCGGATGTAGGTCAGGGCCTCCTCGGCGCTGTCCTCGATGCCGGCGGCCGCGGCCAGGTGGTTCGCTGGAATCCAGGTGCCGGCCCCGGACATCGCCGTGGTGCCACCCAGCCGGTCGGTTTTCTCCAGCACCGCGACCGACAATCCGCGCACCGCCGCGGTCAATGCCGCCGTCAGCCCCGCCGAGCCCGACCCGAGCACGAGCACATCCGTCGTATATTCCGCCATTGGCCCCGCCGATGGTGATGATCCCCCGATCCCATTGGCATCGGATCGGCGACCGCACCAGATTTGCGGCACCGAAAGGATACCGCCCCAATGCCCGACACCCTGCCCCAGCCCATCACCCGCACCGCCATTCATCCGGCGACCCGCATCGGCCATGTTCATCTGAAGGTCGCGAATATCGAGCGTGCGCTCGGCTTCTGGCGCGACGTCATCGGGCTCGAAGAACAGCAGCGCTACGGCGACCAGGCCGTCTTCCTGTCCGCCGGCGGCTACCACCACCACATCGCCCTCAACACCTGGGAGAGCAAGGACGGCGCCTGGCCGCCGCCGGGCACCACCGGTCTGTTCCACGTCGCGCTGCTCTACCCGGATCGCAAGGCGCTGGCTCAGGCGCTGCTGCGCTTGCTCGAAGCCGGGTGGCCGCTGGAAGGCGCGTCGGACCACGGCGTGTCGGAAGCACTCTACCTGCGCGACCCGGACGGCAACGGCGTCGAACTCTACCGCGACCGGCCGGAGGCCGATTGGCCCCGGGACGCGAGCGGGAAACTCGCCATGGTGACGCGGCGGCTCGACCTGAACGCGCTGCTGGCTGAGGCGAACTGACGCGGACGGGAGTTTAGCCGAGCCGCCCAAGGCGGCGGGCCCTCCCGCAGCCCGGAAGGACTCCGTTGGGACGGCCATCGAAGGAGTGCTGCCCAACGCATGGTGGGTGACGGCGATGGGAGAGGGGCGCTGCCCCTCCCCCCTCAACGGCGCCGGAAGCCGGTGCTGCCTTTTGCCCTTGGCCCTGGGGAATGACCGGTGCGGGCGGAATTGGAGGGGCACCGCCCCTCCAAACCACCCCGCCAAAGGCCCGAGGCCTTTGGAAACCGTCGCTTGGCGCCGAGCGCCGCTGGCAAAATGGCGGGCCGAAACCCGCTCTTGCGCACCGAAGGCGCTGCGAGGGTCCAGCATTACCCCCCGCCCTGCGCCAACCGAGTGCGGTCCAGGTACTCCAAGTACCTGGTGGGGTGGTTCGGAGGGGCGGCGCCCCTCCGATCTTCCTCGGCGGAAGTAGACCAGCCATCAGGAAGGCCCTTCGGCCTTTGCTGGGGTGACCCCGAGAGCGGCAAAGCCCCTCTCGGTTCGACAGGTCAGGAAATCGGGCCGCTGGCATTACGCCCCGATGCTGCCGCCACCCCGCTTCACGATGGCGATCACGGCCGGCCGCGGCGGCATGGTATCCTGGAAGTCCGGCCAGCGGGTCGAGGGCCGCTCGAAGGTGGACCCGCGATCCTCGCCCGGATGCTGGATGGCCAGGAAGATCGTGCTGTCGTCCGGCGTGAAGCACGGCCCGCAGACCTCGGCCCCCGTCGGCGCCTGGTAGAAGAGGCGCGTCAGCGCCCTGCCCGGCCCCTGGGTGTCGGACGCATAGAGCCCATCCGCCACGCCCGCCGCGCTCGGCGCACCATCAGTCGCGATCCAGATGCGGCCCTTGCTGTCGAAGGCGCAGTTGTCCGGGCAGGACAGCCAGCCCTGGTCGCTGGTGGCGCGGTGATAGCGCGCGCCGGCGTCCTGGCCGGGCTTGCCGGCGAGCAGGAAGATCTCCCACCGCGCCTCGGTCGCTGCATGGTCGGGACGGCCGTTCACGGAGGGCGGCACGATCTCGATGATGTGGCCATGCGCGTTGCGCGGCCGCGGATTGGCGCCGTCGATGCGATCCTCGCCGCGGCTCGTGTTGTTGGTCAGGATGACGTAGGTCCGGCCGGTCACCGGGTTGGTCTCGACATCCTCGGGGCGATCCATCGGCGTCGCGCGCAGCAGGTCGGCGGCGCGGCGGGTGTTGATCAGCACCTCGGCCTGGTTGCGGAAGCCGTTCTCGGCGGTCAGCGGGCCCTGGCCATGGACCAGCGGCAGCCAGGCCACCTTCCCGTCGTCGCTGAGGCGCGCGACGAACAGCGTGCCCTCGTCCAGCAGATCGCGGTTGGCAGCGCGGTCATTCGGGTTCCAGGGGCGCGCGGTGACGAACTTGTAGACGTAGTCGAAGCGCTCATCATCGCCGGAATACAGCACCACGCGGCCGTCATGGTTCACGACATGCGTGCAGCCTTCGTGCTTGAAGCGGCCGAGGGCGGTACGCTTCACCGGCACACTCTGCGGGTCGTAGGGGTCGAACTCCACCACCCAGCCGAAGCGGTTCGGCTCGTTCGGTTCCTTGTCGAGGTTGAAGCGATCCTCGAAGCGGCCCCAGGCATAGGAGGCGTTCTCGACAATGCCGTAGCGGCGATACATCTCGGCAAGCGCACCGGTGCGCGCGGCGGCGCCGCCGAAATACTGGTTGAAGTTCTCCTCGCAGGTCAGGACCGTGCCCCAGGGGGTGTTGCCGCCCGCGCAGTTGTTCAGCGTGCCGAACACCTTGGTGCCGGTCTGGTCGGCGCCGGTCTTCATCAGCTCATGGCCGGCGGCGGGGCCGCTGATGCGCATCTCGGTGGCGCCGGTGATGCGGCGGTTGTACCGGCCGGCCGGCACGGCGGCCCAGCGGCCATCGGTGCGGCGGACCTCCACGATGCTGAGGCCATGGGCCATCAGCTCGACCTTCGCCTGCTCGGCATTGGTGCGGAGCCGCGCCGCGCTGCCCGTGCCGATGCCGGCGAACATCATCGAGCTGTCGGTATATTCGTGGTTCACCACCAGCAGGCCGTGATCGGCGCTGCGCGAGCCCTGCGGCAGCGGCTTGAAGTCGATGAAGTCATTGTTGTAGCCGAATTGCTGCGCCTGGGCCGCTTCGGTCTGCGCCGTAGGGTCGAAGGCCGGCGCATCGGCCAGCACGGCATCGCCCCAGCGCATGACGATCTGCGTCTCGTAGCCCTCGGCCACCGCGTCGCGCTGGGCGAGCTGATGGCGCAGCTCAGGGAAGGTCAGGGTCGAGGGGCCGCCCGTCATCGGCACGCCCTGCGCGACCGCCTGCTGGGCGCCGGCGACGAGCTGGTCGGCGAAGGTCAGCGCCGCCGCGGCGCCGCCGAGGCCGCGCATCGCGGCGCGGCGCGACAGGCGACGGGCGATGATCTCGCCGATGGATTCACGGGGATCGGGGTTGCTGCCGATATCCTCGAGCTCGAGCTCGATGGCGGCGTCGGAAGACTGATTGTCCGGCATGTTCTTGTTCCGTCCTGGGTATCACCTGGGGCGGGCGGAGAGTGCTGGGCTACCAAGACAGTGACATGACACTTTCTTTGCGGTTTGGAGTCGCCGTGGACGCGCCGGCATCTGCGACCGATCCGCGCGCCGCAGCCCAAACGCGAAAGGGGGCCGCGTGGCCCCCTTCCCTGCCGTCCCCGACGCGTCAGCCCGCGTCAGAGGAGTTCCACGCGACCCGTCGCAAGGTCGTAGATTCCGCCCTTCACGGCGAGCGTGCCGCGCCCGATCAGATCGGTCAGGATCGGCGAGGACGTCTCCAGCCGCCGGACATTGTACTGGACGTTGGCGACCAGGGCCCGCCGCGTCACGTCCCCGCCCGTCTGGGCGAGCGCCGGCTCGATGCCGGGCTTCATGGCGGTGGCCAGGCCGGCGATGTTGCCGGGCAGGGTATTGCCCTGCCGCAGCGCGTCGACGGTCGCGTTCACGGCACCGCAGCTCGTATGGCCGAGCACGAGGATCAGCCGGGTGCCGAGCACGCCCGCCCCGAATTCCAGGCTGCCGAGCCCGTCGGCGGTGACGAAATTGCCGGCCACGCGCACCACGAAGAGGTCACCCGGCGACTGGTCGAAGGCAAGTTCCGGCGCGACGCGGGAATCCGCGCAGCCGAGGACCGCCGCGAAGGGATGCTGGCTCTGCGCCAGGCTGGCGCGCCGGGCCGAGAAGTCGCGTTCCCGCGGTTGGTTGGCGACATAGCGGGCATTGCCCTCCATCAGCGCGCGCAGCGCGGCATCGGGCGTTGCCGGGCGCTCCGCGGTCTGGGCCCGGGCCTGTGGCGCGGCGACCGTCGTGGCGAGCAGGGCCGCGCCCGCGGCGAAGAATGAACGGCGTCCGACGGATCCCGGATGACAGGCGAAACACATGGCGTCAGCACTCCCCAGATGACGATCCATGAATGGAATGTCATTCTGCCGTCGGCCGCGCAACTTTTGCGTGCATAAGGTCCGCCATGGGCCGAGCCGGGAAGCGGCGCCGCCGCGCCGCCACCCCCGCCCGGTTCAGCGCGGCCCGTCGGCCCGCTGGACGGTCAGTTCGAAGGCGCCCGAGGTGTTGCCCAACACGCTGGCGCGCACGAAGACGTCGCCCTTGCGCGCGGCCTCGACCTGGAGCCGGGAGGCGAGGCCCTCGCCCCCGTCATCGTCCTCCGACAGCACCTGGCCGGCCGAATCCAGCAATTCGAGCACCGTATCCGTGCCGTCGCGCAGGTCCCGCGTCGCGATCACCAGCGCGCCCGGCGGCAGGCGGAAATAGGCCTGCTGCCCGCGCCGCAGGCGGATCGGCGTCGCGCTGCCCGGTTCCAGCGCTGGCGCCTGCGCGGCCGCTTCGAGCGAGAGCGGGAAGGTCACCGGTTCCGGCACATCGGCCTCGACCGCGACCTCGAAATCGCCGGTGGCGTCGCCGAGCAGCCGCACGCGGACGAAGAGCGGCCGCGCATCCGACGCTGCGACCTCGATGCGGGAGGCAAGGCCGCCGCCCCCGTCATCGTCCTCGGCGACCTCGTTGCCTTCGGCGTCGAGCAGGGTCAGCACCGTATCCGCGTTGCGGCGAAGGTTCTGGGTGACCACGGCGATATCGCCGTCGGGCAGGCGGAACACCGCCGTCTGGCCGCGCCGCAGCCGCACCGGCACGGCCTGGCCGGCGACGAGGGCCGGCGCCGCGGCGGCCTCGCGCAGGGAGCGCGGGAAGCTCGGCGTGCTGCTTGGCGCCTCCGGCTCCAGCACCAGCTCGAAGCTGCCGCCGGTCAGGGCGCCGACGCGCAGGAACAGCGGGCGCCGCTGGGCGGCGGGGATGTCGAGGCGGGAGGCGAGCTGTTCCTCGCCCCCGTCATCGTCGGTGCCGATCTCGCGGCCATTGGCATCGAGCAGGGTCAGCACCGTGTCGGTGCCGGGATCGAGCCGCCGCGTCAGCGCCGTCAGGTCCGGCGCATTGGCCGGCAGGCGGAAGACCACTTCCTGCCGGCTGCGCAGCGTCAGCGGCAATGGCGTGCCGACATCGAGGGCCGGGCGGGTCACGGCCTCGGCCAGGGTGCGCGCCGGGGCGTTGGGATCGCGTGGCGGGGCGCGTTCCAGCATCACCTCGAAGCGGCCGGCGGCCCCTTCCAGGATGCCGACGCGCAGGAAGAGCGGCCCGCGCTGGTCGGCCCCGATCTCGAGGCGGGAGGCGAGGTTCTCCTCCCCGCCATCATCATCCTCCTCCAGCACGCGGCCCTGAGAATCAAGCAGCGCGATGACGGTATCGGCGTCGCGCGACAGGCGGCGCGTCTGGGCGACCAGGTCGCCCTGGCCTTCCGGCAGGCGGAGATAGGCGGTCTGGCCGCGGCCCAGCGCGACCGCGACGGGCATGCCGACCTCGATCGGCACCTGCTGCTGCGCATCGGCGAATTCGAGGGCGAGCGCAGGCAGCGCGGGCTGCGCGGCGAGCGGGATCGGGGCGCTGAAGGCGAGAAGCGCCGCGGTGGCGAGGACGGCATAACGCGTCGCCCGGCGGGTGTTCGGCCGATGCATCGCGGAGTCTCCCTGTGTTCCGTATGCAACAGCGCTAGCGCCGCGGGGGCGGGGGGGTCAATCGCGCCGCGCAGAATCCTGTGATCCGCTTCAGAGCCTCGCCCGATTCAACCGAGTTCGAAGCTGGTAATGCCGTAGATCATACGCAGCGGAAGGGTCGGGGCAGCCCCGGCATACATCCGCGCCGTCTCGAAGGCGGGGGCCATGCCGGCCTCGGCGGCCATGGCGATGGCGTCGGCATTGGGTTCCGGCAAGTCGAGGAAGACCGGGCCGGGCGGCGCCTCGGCGATCAGCGCGGCGAAGACGGCGCGCGCGGCCACGGGGTCCTCGGCAAAGAGCGGACCGATCTTCGAGCCTTCTCGGCAAGGCCGCAGCACGCCGAGGGCGCGGGGGCGCTGCGGGCCCATCACCAGCCGCGCGACATGGCCGGGCGCGCTGATCCAGCGGCGCAGGAAGGCGTCGCGCTCAGCCGGGAAGAAGCGGCGGTCGAAGGCGGCGAGGACGATGAAGGGCACGCTGTCGGCCGCGACGACCGGCGGCGCGGCGGCGATCCGCGGCGGGCGCGGCGTGGTCGCCCCGTAGCGGATGTTCCGGTGCGCCAGCACGAAGCCGGACCGGCGGTAGTTCTCCTGCTGCGCCACCACGCCGTCGAGCCCGGCCACGCCCGGCTGCAGCCGCGCCATCGCCGCCTTCCACAGGGCCATCCCATGGCCCAACCCGCGGAATTCGGGCCGCACGATGTAAAATCCGAGGAAGCCGAAGCCGTCGCCGTAGCGCACGGCGGAGACGCAACCGATCGCTGCGCCATCCTCCTCGGCGATCAGGAAGCCGTCGGGGTCGGCGGCGAGGAAGCAGGCGGCATCGCCGAGGCCGGGATTCCAGCCCTCCGCCGCCGCCCAGTCGAGCGCGAGCGACAGGTCGTCGGGCCGCATGGTGCGGATGGTCGCGGCAGTCATCGCGTCGCCTCCCCCGGCAGCACCCGCGCGGCGCGATAGCCCGCGATGTGGCGGTCGATCATGGTCAGGCTGTCCAGAGCCTTCGTGAAGCCCGCCATCCGCGCCGCATCCATCGCGAACTGGACCTCGTAGCCGAGGCCCAGGAAGAAATCCGCGAAGTCCCAGCTCGCCACGCGATCAAGCGGCAGGGTCAGGCCATGGCGCGCGCGCAGCGTGTCCCACACCGCCTCCCGCCCCGCCATCAGCACGCGCATCGACGCATCACTCGGGCCGCCGGCGGCGAGGCCGAAGCGTGCCGCGAGCAGCGCCCAGACCTCGGGCCAACGCATCGCGTCGCCATTGGTCACATTGAAGGCGCGGTTGGCGCAACGCGGGTCGCGCATCATCCACAGCACGGCGTCGGCGAGCAGCCCGGCCTCGGTGACCTGCTGCGGCGCCTCCCAGGCGGCGACGGAGCCGGGAAAGTCGAAAGGCAACCCGGCCTCGCGGCAGATCGCGGCGTAGGCCCCGAGCGTCGAGACCATGTTGCGCGCCCGCCCCGGCGCGACATCCATCACGAAGTTCGGCCGGCTCGCCGACCAGGACCAGGCACGCCCGGCCTGGCGCGCCGCGACCAGGTCCTGCTGCGCGTGATAGAATCCGGCCTGGGCGGGACGCGGATCATCCTCCCGCGCCGGGACGGGAAACGGGCCGAGGTGCATCCCGTACCACTTGCCGCCCTGGATCATGTGCAGGTGCGCGAAGCCCGGCAGCACCGCCTCGGCCGCATCCAGCAGGTTGCGCAGCATGGCGACATTGGCGGGAATGTCCTCGATCCCCGTCTCCCCATGTGGCGCGCGCGAGGCGTAGAGGAGATGCGTGATATCCGGCCGCGCCGCGAGGGCGCGGCGCAGGCCGTCGGGATCCGTGAGATCGGCCTCGATCCAGTCGCCCGCCCCGTCGGGACGGCGGCGCGACAGGCCGGTGACGCGCCAGTACGGGTCGGCGAGCGCGGCGTCCATCATGCGGGACGCCGCGGCACCGCTCGCACCCGCCACGAGAAGACCCGTCGCCGCCATGCCGTGCTCCCCTGCCGCTTGCGCGTCAGGCTAGACGAACGCGGCGGCCTGTCACCCCTCAGCGCCAGCCGAGCGCCGGGGCGACCTGCTTCAGGATGCCCTCGATGACATGGGCGCAGTAGTCGACGCCGAGCTGATTCGGGATGGTCAGCAGCAACGTGTCGGCCTCGGCGATCGCCTCATCCTCGCGGAGCTGGCGGATCAGCGCCTCGGGCTCGGCGGCGTAGCCGCGGCCGAAGATGGCGCGCGTCTTCTCGTCGATGAAGCCGACCTGGTCCTCCTCCTTGCCGCCACGGCCGAAATAGGCGCGGTCGCGATCGTCCAGCAGCGGGAAGATGGATCGGCTGACCGACACGCGCGGCGTGCGTGCGTGCCCGGCCTCCTTCCAGGCCTCGCGATAGACGCGGATCTGCTTGGCCTGCTGGATGTGGAAGGGCTCGCCGGTCTCGTCGTCCTTCAGCGTGGAGCTCTGCAGGTTCATCCCCCGCTGCGCCGCCCAGATAGCGGTGGCGTTGGAACCGGAGCCCCACCAGATCCGCTCGCGCAAGCCTTCCGAATGCGGCTCGAGGCGCAGCAGACCCGGCGGGTTGGGGAACATCGGGCGCGGATTGGGCTTGGCGAAGCCCTCGCCCTTCAGCACCTCGAGGAACACCTCGGCATGGCGGCGGCCCATGTCGGCGTCGCTCTCGCCTTCCGCAGGGGCGTATCCGAAGTGGCGCCAGCCATCGATCACCTGCTCGGGCGAACCGCGGCTGAGGCCGAGTTGCAGCCGCCCACCGCTGATCAGGTCGGCCGCGCCGGCATCCTCCGCCATGTAGAGCGGGTTCTCGTAGCGCATGTCGATCACGGCGGTGCCGAGCTCGATGGTCTTGGTCTTCGCCCCCATGGCGGCGAGCAGCGGAAAGGGCGAGGCAAGCTGCCGCGCGAAATGGTGCACGCGGACATAGGCGCCATCCGCGCCGAGTTCCTCCGCCGCGGCGGCGAGGTCGATGGATTGCAGCAGGGCATCGGCCGCCGAGCGGGTGCCGGATTGCGGCGACGGTGTCCAATGGCCGAAGGAGAGAAAGCCGATCTTCTTCATGACGAACCTGGTCCAGTGGGCGGGCGTGATCGCCCGCGTTGGGTCGTCATATGCCGTGTGATGCGCCGGGAACCCAATCACCGGGATCGATGATGGTCATGGCATTAGGTCGAATGGGCTTTGCGCCCTTCACGCATCGTGCACCAAAGGCCGACAGGCCTCCTGATGACCCTGATAGGTCCGCTGGGACGGAGCCGGAGGGGCGCCGCCCCTCCGGACCACCCCGCCCAGGCCACAGTGTGGCCTGGACCGCCGGCACTTGGTGCCGGGCGCAGCGTGCATGCTGCTCCCTCCCAGCGCCCTTTTCGCGCAAGGGCGTGTTTCCGCCCCCGTCCTGACCATGGCGCACGCTGCCAAGTGACGGTTTCCAAGGGCCTCGGGCCTATGGTGGCGTGAGGTTCGGAGAGGGGCAGAGCCCGTCTCCAAACGCCGCCCTCAATGCATCACATCGCCGCCATTCGGCGACAGGCACGCCCCCACGTAGAAATTCCCTCCCGGCCCTGCCAGCAGCAGCGCCGTCGCCGCGATGTCCTCCGGCACGCCAAGCCGGCCCGCCGGCAGCGTCGCCTCGATTGCCGCCCGCCATTCCGGCCCGCGCACCCGGGTTAGCGCCGTATCGATCGGCCCCGGCGCGATGCTGTTCACCCGCACACCGTGCGGGGCGGCCTCCAGCGCCAGCGCCCGGGTGAAGGACAGGATCGCACCCTTGGCCGCGCAATAGGGCACGATGCCGGCCGCCCCCTTGAAGGCGAGCTGGGAGGAGAGGGTGATGATCCGCCCCCGGCCCCGCGCCACCATGCCGGGATAGACCGCCTGCGCGGCGACCGCCGTGTGCATCACATGGACGTCGAGGATCCGGCGGAAGACCTCCTCCGTCAGTGTCTCGAAGGCGCCGCGGATGTTGATCCCGGCATTGGTCACGAGGATGTCGGCGGGACCGAGGGCGGCCTCGGCTGCCGCGATGAAGCCACGCAGGCGGCCGCTGTCGGCGACGTCCAGCGCCTCGTGATGCACGCGACGGCCCACGGCGGCGATGGCGGCCGCGGTCTCCGCCGCGCCCGCGCCGTCATCAAGGTGGCAGAAGGCGACATCCGCCCCGGCGCGGGCGAAGCTGCGCGCGATCGCCGCCCCGATGCCACGGCTGCCCCCGGTGATGATCGCGACCTGCCCCGCCAGTTCCGTCATGCCCGCCGCCCCTGCTGCCGGCGCGCATGCTCGCATCGCTGCTCCGCGCCGGCCAGATATGGCCGCGCGGGCGGCGCTCAGGCAGGGTTTCCGGCCAAGCCGCCCGGAGAGACCGCATGGACCAGGAAACCCCCTCACCCGCCGCGATCCAGGCCATTGTCCATCGCGGCGTGCCGCTCGCCGCCGCCTGGGGGGTGGAAGTCGTCGCGTCCGAGGGCGGCACCGCCACCTGCCGCCTGCCCTGGCGGGAGGACTTGCTGCGCCCTGGGGGGACCGTGTCCGGCCCGGCGCTGATGGGCCTTGCCGACGTCGCCATGTGGGCGGCGCTGCTCGGGGTCACCGGCGGGCGGGACGAAAGTCTGACCACCAGCCTGACCATCCATTTCCTGCGCCGCCTGGCCCCGGGGCCCGTGCTGGCCGAGGCACGGCTGCTCAGGCGCGGGCGGCTGATCGTGGGCGAGGTGCTGATCCGCTCCGAGGCTTCGGAGGAGATCGCCGCCCATGTGACGACCCAATGGGCCGCGGTCAGCCCTTCCGCGCGCCCCAGCCGATGAAGGGGCCGTTGCGCCAGCCCGACTTCCCGTAGCGGAAGGGCGCGCCGTCGGGGCCCACTACCTGGCCGCCCGCCGCATCCAGCACCGCCTGGCCGGCCGCCGTGTCCCATTCCATCGTGGGTCCGAAGCGCGGATAGACATCCGCCTCCCCCGCCGCGACCAGGCAGAATTTCAGCGAGGACCCGACGGAACGCAGCCCGGCGACAGGCTGTTCGGCCAGGAAGGCCTCGGTCGCCTCGTCCCGATGCGAACGGCTGGCCACCGCCACGACGCCCTCCGATTCCGGCGCCCGGCAGCCGATTCGGTGCCAGTCGGCCTCGCCGACCTGCTTCGTCCAGGCGCCGGCACCGACCGCCCCGGCCCAGAGCCGGCCAAGCGCGGGGGCAAGGACCACGCCGACCACCGGGCGGCCCCCTTCGACCAGGGCGATGTTCACGGTGAACTCGCCGTTGCGGGAGATGAACTCCCGCGTCCCGTCCAGCGGATCGACCAGGATGAAGGTCTCGGCCGGGTCGGGGGCGCGATGCGCGGCATCCTCCTCCGACACCACGGGAATGCCGGGGCAATCGCGGGCGAGCCCTGCCAGGATCACCCTGTGGGCGGCGAGATCGGCCTCGGTCACCGGGCTGCCATCAGCCTTCGCGGTTGCGGCGGCATGGCCATAGACCGCGAGGATCGCGGCCCCGGCCTCTTCCGCGATGGCCGCGAAAATCCTCGAAAGCCGGGTCCTGGCGCCAGCGTCGGTGATCACTCGGGACAACTCCTCGATATCATGGTGCAGTGCAACTTGCGCGAGCATATCCGGCATGGGAAGAGGTGAGACAGCCAACCTGCCCTGCTCTGGCCGCGCCGCCGCATCGAAGAGGAATCCGTGACGAGCTCCTCCATCAAAGCACCGCTGACGCCGCATCTCGCGCGGCTCGAGGCAGAATCGATCGGGATCATTCGCGAAGTCGCGGCCTCCTTCCGCAAGCCTGTGATGCTCTACAGCATCGGCAAGGATTCCGGGGTGATGCTGCATCTGGCGCTCAAGGCCTTCGCGCCCGGCAAACCGCCCTTCCCGCTGCTGCATGTCGATACAACCTGGAAGTTCCGCGAGATGATCGCCTTCCGCGACATGATGGCGCAGCGCGTCGGGATGGAGCTGCTCGTCCACACCAACCCCGATGGCATCGCGCGCGGCATCAGCCCGATCGCCTCGGGATCGGCCCTTCACACACAGGTGATGAAGACCGAGGCGCTGAAGCAGGCGCTCGACAAATGGGGCTTCGACGCGGCCTTCGGCGGCGCGCGGCGCGATGAGGAGAAGTCGCGCGCGAAGGAGCGCGTCTTCTCCTTCCGTGGCCAGGGGCATTCCTGGGACCCGCGCGCGCAGCGGCCGGAGCTGTGGTCGCTGTTCAACACGCGCATCCGCGACGGCGAGAGCATCCGTGTCTTTCCGCTGTCGAATTGGACCGAATACGACGTGTGGGACTACGTCCTTGCCGAGGACCTCCCCGTCGTGCCGCTCTACTTCGCCAAGCAGCGCCCGGTCGTGAAGCGGTCGGGCACCTGGATCATGGTCGATGACGACCGGCTGCCGCTGAACCCGGGCGAGACGCCCGAGATGCGGATGGTCCGCTTCCGGACTCTCGGTTGCTATCCGCTCTCGGGCGCCGTCGAAAGCACAGCCGCAACGCTGCCCGACATCATCGCCGAGATGCGCGCCGCCAAGACCAGCGAGCGTCAGGGGCGCCTCATCGACAGCGACGAGGAAGCCTCGATGGAGAAGAAGAAGCGCGAGGGCTATTTCTGACATGACGCAACAGCGCGCGCCGGAAGCCCGCGAGCTTCTGCGGTTCCTCACCTGCGGTTCGGTCGATGACGGCAAGTCCACGCTGATCGGGCGGCTGCTCTACGACAGCCAGCTCATCTTCGAGGACACGCTGGCGGCCATCACCAAGGACAGCCGCAAGCACGGCACCACCGGCGAGGACATCGACCTCGCCTTGCTGGTCGATGGACTTGAGGCCGAGCGGCAGCAGGGCATCACCATCGATGTCGCCTACCGCTTCTTCCAGACGCCGAGGCGCAGCTTCATCGTCGCCGACACGCCGGGCCACGAGCAGTACACGCGCAACATGGCGACGGGTGCCTCGGGCGCCTCGCTCGCCGTCATCCTGATCGACGCGCGCAAGGGCGTGCTGACCCAGACGCGCCGGCATTCCTACATCTGCTCGTTGCTGGGCATCCGCGATATCGTGGTCGCGGTGAACAAGATCGACCTGGTGAACTTCAGCGAGGACACCTTCGACCGCATCGTCGGCGACTATGTCACCTTCGCCTCGGAACTCGGCTTCCGGTCCATCGCGCCGATCCCGATGAGCGCGCGTTTCGGCGACAACGTCACCGTGCGATCGGGCAACACGCCCTGGTATCACGGCCCGACGCTGATCGAGCATCTCGAGACCGTGGACGTCTCGCAGGATCTTGCGGGGCATCCCTTCCGCTTTCCGGTGCAGTGGGTGAACCGGCCGAATCTCGACTTCCGGGGCTTCTCGGGCACCATCGCCTCGGGCCGCATCGCGCCAGGCGACCAGGTGGTGGTCGCGGCGTCGGGCAAGACGTCGCGCATCGCGCGCATCGTCACCGCCGATGGCGATCTCGAGGTCGCCGAACCGGGCCAGGCCGTGACGCTGACACTGGAAGACGAGGTCGACGTCGCCCGCGGCGACATCCTGGTCCGCCCCGCCGAACGCCCGCCCGTCGCCGACCAGTTCGCCGGCCATCTGCTGTGGATGGATGAGGAGGCGATGCTGCCCGGTCGCTCCTATCTGATGCGCATCGGCCATGTCTGGACGCCGTGCTCGGTGACGTCGATCCGCCACCGCGTGGATGTGAACACGCTGGAGGAGCATGCGGCGCGCCGCCTGACGCTGAACGAGATCGGATTCTGCAACTTCTCCGCCGGCCAGCCGATCCCGGTCGATGCCTATGCGGACAACCGCACCACCGGCGCCTTCATCCTGGTGGACCGCTTCACCAACCGCACCGCGGCTGCCGGCATGGTCGCCTTCCCGCTGCGCCGCGCGTCCAACATCCACCATGAACATTTCACGGTGGACAAGTCGGCGCGCGCGGCACTGTCCGGCAACAAGCCGATGGTGCTGTGGTTCACCGGCCTGTCGGGGTCCGGCAAGTCGACCATCGCCAACATCGTCGAGCAGGCGCTGCACCGCGCGGGCCGGCAGACCTACAGCCTGGACGGCGACAACATCCGCCACGGGCTGTGCCGCGACCTGGGCTTCACCGCCGAGGACCGCGTCGAGAACATCCGCCGCGTCGGCGAGGTCGCGAAGCTCTTCGTCGACGCGGGGATGATCGTGCTGTGCTCCTTCATCTCGCCCTTCCGCGCGGAACGGCGGATGGTGCGCGACCTGCTCGGCGCCGGCGAGTTCGTCGAGGTCTTCGTCGACACTCCGATCGAAGCCTGCATCGCGCGCGATCCGAAGGGGCTCTACGCCAAGGCGCAGGCGGGGCAGATCAAGAACTTCACCGGCATCGACAGCCCCTATGAAGCGCCGGAGGCGCCGGAGCTGCATGTCTCCACGGTGGGACGCAACGCGGAGGAATGCGCAACCGCGGTGCTGGAACGGCTGCGGGAACGCGGGATCGCCTGCTGAGGCCGGTGGAGAGGGGCGTTTCTCCTCTCCGAACGGCACTGCGCCAAGGACCTTCCTAATGACCGGGATGGGTTCTGCGGATGAAGATGGGAGGGGCAAAGCCCCTCTCGGTCCCACCCTTGCCAATCCGCGCCGAACACGCTTCAAGGCGCGCCCCCTTTCCGGACCGCGCCCATGCCCCCCGCCATCGGTATCGATTTCGGCACGACCAACAGCGTGGTCGCGATGGTGGCGGCCGATGGATCAGTGCGCGCCTTGCAGCACCCGACCGGGGAGGTCTTCCGCTCCATCCTCTGCTTTTGGGCCGGCGCGGATGGGCGCCCGCACAAGGCGGCCGGGTCGGCGGCCATCGACGCCTATCTTGAGGAACCGCTCGACAGCCGCCTCATCATGTCGATGAAGAGCTACCTGGCGCAGCGCAGCTTCACCGAGACGCGCATCTTCGGCCGCGCCTGGACGCTCGAAGGGCTGATCGCGCTGTTCCTGAAGGAATTGCTCGCACCCTTCGCGAGCGAACTCGCCGGGGCGCGTGTCACCGTGGGCCGCCCCGTGCGCTTCGTGGGCGAACGCGCCGACAATGATTTCGGCGAGCAGCGCCTGCGCACGGCCTTCGCCGAGGCCGGGCTGGCAGATGTCGAAGTCGGCCTGGAACCCGCTGCGGCGGGGCATCGCTTCGCGCAGGAGCTGGACCATCCGGCGACGGTGCTCGTCGCCGATTTCGGCGGCGGCACCAGCGACTTCTCCCTGCTGCGCTTCGACCCGGGCCCGCCACGACGCGTGACGGCGCTGGGGCATTCGGGCGTCGGCATCGCGGGCGACGCATTCGACTTCCGCATCATCGACCACGTCGTCTCGCCGCTGCTCGGCAAGGGCACGCAATACACGGTGATGGGCGGGAGCCCGCTGCCGGTGCCGCCCGCCTGGTATGCCGCCTTC
The DNA here is from genome assembly GCF_019430885.1 of Roseomonas alba. Lineage (GTDB taxonomy): Bacteria > Pseudomonadota > Alphaproteobacteria > Acetobacterales > Acetobacteraceae > Neoroseomonas > Neoroseomonas alba. The sequence goes on from NZ_JAHYBZ010000004.1 coordinate 470,013, forward strand.
GCGCGCTGGAACCAGCTTTCCATGATGCGGGCGCCGCGCACGCTGCGCGACATCGCGACGGTGGCGCGCACCGCGGAACATCCCGAGCGCCTGCATCACCTGATCGCCCTGATCGAGCAGGAAGCCGGCTATGCGCTGTATCGCGCCGTCTCGGGCGTGAAGGCGGCGCTGTCGAAGCAGGACAGCGCCGTGCTCGACTTCGAGCATGGCGACTTCGAACTGCGGACCGAGATCGCCCGGCGCGACTTCGAAGCCTGGATCGCGCCGGAACTCGCGCGCATCGCGACCGCGGTGGATGCCGCGCTTGCCGATGCGCAGGTCGGGCCCGAGGCCGTCGATCGCGTCTTCCTCACCGGCGGCACCTCGCTGGTGCCGGCGGTGCGGCGCATCTTCGAAGAGCGCTTCGGTGCCGATCGCGTGCTGTCCGGCGGCGAATTCGTCTCCGTCGCCGAGGGCCTCGCGCTCATGGCGCGCGAGCCCGCCTGACGCTACCCGGCGAGCGCGGCCCCCACCGCGGCCAAGGCCGCTTCCCGGCGGGCGCCTTGGGGGGAGCCCTCGGTCAGGAAGGCGGTGACGACCAGCGGCGCACGTCCCTCCGGCGGCCAGACCACGCCGATGACGTTGCTGGTGTTGCGCGCGCCGGTGCCGGTGCGGTCGCCGACCACCCAGCCCGGCGGGACCCCGGCGCGCAGCCGCGCGTCACCGGTGCGGTTGCCGCGCAGCCAGGCGACGAAGCGCGTGCGGCTGGCTTCGGACAGCACGGCGCCGAGGGCGAGCCGGCGCAATGTCGCCGCCATTGCCTCGGGCGTCGTGGTGTCGCGTGGGTCGCCGGGCAGCGCCTGGTTCAGCGTCGGTTCGGTGCGGTCGAGCCGTGTCGCCTCATCCCCGATGCGACGCAGCCAGGCAGTCAGGCCGGCCGGCCCGCCGACCGAGGCCAGCAGCAGATTGGCCGCCGCATTGTCGCTGATCGTCATGGTCGCCGCGCAGAGATCGGCGATCGTCATGGCCTGGCCCACCTTCGTCTCGACGACCGGAGACCAGGACAGGATGTCCGCGCGTCGGATCGGGATGGTGCGATCCAGCCGCTCCTGCCCCGCATCCACCCGCGCCAGGACGCAAGCCGTCAACGGCGCCTTGAAGGTGCTGCACATGGGGAAGCGCTCGGCGAGGCGATGGCCCGCCACCTGCCCCGTCGCCGTATCCAGCACCGCGACGCCGAGCCGCCCGCCATACTCTGCCTCGATGCGCGCGAGCCGGGCCGGCAGGGGCGTGCCCTGTGCCGCCGCGCCGCGCGCCGCGAGCGCCGCGACACCCGCCGCGCCGATCATCCAGTGCCGCCTGTCGATCATGATCCCTCCTGCCCTTGGTGACGGGTGGAGTGATGGCCGTCAGCGGCCCGCGCCACAAACGATCATTCCTTGCCGTTACCCCAAGCTGTTCTTATGGCTTGATGCATGACCCTGCCGCCCCTGCCCCTCAATGCGCTGCGCGCCTTCGAGGCGTCCGCTCGGCATCTCAGCTTCACCCGAGCGGGTCTCGAGCTGCGCGTCACCCAGGCCGCGGTCAGCCAGCAGGTGAAAGGCCTCGAGGAAATCTTGGGTGTCCGCCTGTTCCGCCGTCTGCCCCGCGGCCTCGGCATGACCGAGGAAGGCGAGGCGCTGCTCCCCGTGCTCAGCGAATCCTTCCGCCGCATCGGCAGCACCCTGGAACGCTTCCGCGGCGGTCGCCTGCAGGAGGTACTGACGATCGGCGCCGTCGGCACCTTCGTCACCGGCTGGCTGCTGCCGCGCCTGCCCGCCTTCCGCGCGGCGCATCCCTTCATCGACTTGCGGCTGATGACCAACAACAACCGGGTGGATCTCGCAGGCGAAGGACTGGACGCCGCGATTCGGTTTGGCGCCGGCGCCTGGCACGGCACCGAGGCGACGCGCCTGCTCGCCGCACCGCTCTCCCCGCTTTGCGCGCCGTGCATCGCCGCGCGGCTGCGCCAGCCGGCGGATCTGCTGCGGGAAACGCTGCTGCGTTCCTACCGCGTCGACGAATGGGACCGCTGGTTCGCGACGGCCGGGCTGGGCGCGCCGGCGATCCGCGGCTTCGTCTTCGATTCGTCCCTGACCATGGCCGAGGCGGCGGCCCAGGGCGCCGGCGTCGCCCTGCTGCCGGCACGCATGTTCGACCACGCGCTGCGCGAGGGCCGCCTGGTGCGGCCCTTCGCCGCCGAGGTCACGCTCGGTGCCTATTGGCTCACCCGGCTGCAGTCGCGGCCGGAGACGGAGGCACTCGCCGCGCTGCGCGCCTGGTTGGTCGCCGAGGCCGCGAAGGTCTGAGAGGTCGCGTGGATAACACGCTATACAGCGGGCTTCCGCCCCCCGGGCACCGGCCGGCATCCCCACCCGGCCACCTGCGTCCGGATCCTGGAATGGGCGGCCCCGCACGGGTGCGGGTCGGTGCCGGGTCTTACAAGCGGACTCCGACTTGGCTTCCACGGCGCCTTGCCTTAGGCGGGGCCCTCTCTCAGGCGGCCCCATCGGCCGCGCAGAACGATGAAGGCATCACCCATGGCCGAGACCCTTCCCGACCGGCTCTCCACCGACCCTGACAGCCCCTGGTTCAACGAGGAACTGCTCCAGCGCGGCGTCGGCATCCGCTTCCGCGGGGAAGAGAAGACGAATGTCGAGGAATACTGCGTCTCGGAAGGCTGGGTGCGGGTCAGCATGGGCAAGGCGGTGGATCGCCGCGGCAAGCCGCTGACGCTGAAACTGACCGGCACCGTCGAGCCCTATCTCCGCGAGCCCGGCAAGTAACGTGAAGGGCCGGGCGACGTCTCGCCCGGCCCTGCGTCAGGTCGCTCGGTCATGTGCCGCCCGGCCGGGCCTCCCCCAAAGCCGGCGGGCCGCCCCCTCACATGTCCTGCGACCTGTAGATGCTGTAGGCGCCGAGCAGGGTCATCACACTGCCGCCGATAACGAGCGCGAGGCTGACCCAGTCCGGCTCGGGCCATCCGAGCGGCCCGGAGAGGTTCAGCAGCGTCGCGCTGTGCCAATAGGCGATCCGGACCCCAGCCATGGTCGCACCCAGCCCCACCGGCAGTGAGACCAGACCCAGCACCAGCGCGAGCGTGGCGTCCGAAACCGCGTGGCGCCCCGCAAGGGTCGCTATCGTCCGAGCGCCGGCTTCTCCCGCCCCTGCCATCGCATCCGTCCCTGATGCCCGCGTGGCGTGCATTCGATCACAGACTCGAGATACGACACAATCACAAAGCGAATCTCAAATTCAAATTCGCCCGTCGAAGCGCCACCTGTGGGGGCAGAAACGGCGCCTACCCACCACATCTCGTTTCGTGCACAATTCACGCTGGCGCTCGGCCGGTGGAACGCCAGAACGCCGTGGCGAAATCGGGTGACCATGGGTGGAAGAAACCCATCCCGTTTCCGCCAATGACGCGCCCGGCGGCGGCGCGGGTCAGTGCCGGACATGCGCCGGGGCCGGCGCATGTCCTGGCGTCTGTCAGCCCGCCGCGCGCTGGAGGACGCCGCGCGTGGCGAGCCAGCGTTCCATCCGCGCCAGCGCCTCGTCCAGCAACGCGTCGCCCTTGCAGAAGGCGAAGCGGGCATAGTGGTTGGGCGCCTCCTCGGAGGCATAGAAGGCGGTCACCGGAATGGCCGTGACCTTCGCCTCCTCGGTCAGGGTGCGGCAGAAGGAGACGTCATCCCCGTTCCAGCCCAGCGGCCGGACATCGGTGGTGATGAAATAGGTCCCCTTGGTCTCGAGCACCCCGAAGCCGAGCCCCGCCAGGCCGGCTGCCAGCCGGTCGCGCTTCTGCTGGAGATGCGCCGACAGCCCCGCGAAATAGGCGTCGTCCTTGGCGAGGCCGACCGCCACCGCGCGCTGCAGGTTTGGCGCGGTGGTGAAAGTCAGGTTCTGGTGCGCCTTGGCGACATTGGGCATCAGCGACCGGTCGCAGCTGATGTAGCCCACCTTCCACCCGGTCAGGCTAAAGGTCTTGCCCGCGGAACCGATGCGCATGCAGCGCTCGCGCATGCCCGGCAGGGTCATCAGCGGGATGTGCTTCCAGCCGTCGAAGGTCAGGTGCTCATAGACCTCGTCGCAGATGGCGTAGCAATCGTGCCGGGCGATCAGGTCGCCGATGAAGGCGAGCTCGGCGGCAGTGAACACCTTGCCGGTCGGGTTCATCGGCGTGTTGAACAGGATCGCCTTGGTCTTGGGCCCAAAGGCCGCGGCGAGTTCCGCGCGCGGCAGGTCCCAATTCGGCGGCGACAGGCGCACGAGCTTCGGCACCGCGCCGAGCAGCTTCACCACCGGCAGATAGGTGTCATAGAGCGGCTCGATCAGCACGCATTCGTCGCCCGGGTTGAGCACGGCCATCAGGCAGGCGGTGATCGCCTCCGTGGCGCCGGAGGTGACGACGACCTCGGCATTCGGATCGACCTCCAGGCCATAGAACCGGCTGTTATGCGCGGCGACGGCGTTGCGCAGCTCCGGCAGGCCGGTCATCGGCGGATACTGGTTGCGGCCGTCGAGCAGCGCCTCGGCCGCCGTGCGGACGACATCCTCGGGCCCGTCATAGTCGGGGAAGCCCTGGCCGAGATTGATCGCCTGGTGCTGGTTGGCGAGCGCCGACATGACGGTGAAGATCGTGGTGCCGGTGGCCGAAAGCAGGGCATTCTGAGGCTGCACTGACGGCAACTCCTGGAAGATCAGGGACGCCCCCCGCCGGGGGCATGAAGCCGGCCTGGCCGAAGAGGGGCGACGGTTATGGCGCCCGGCCATGGACAAGGCAATGGACGCCGATGATGCGTCTGACGCTGGCATGCGGAGGGCCTCGCGCCGGCCGGCCTGCGCCGCCTTCGGGTCCACGCGGTGCCAGGGTGCGGCCACGAAGTCGCTCGCACGCTGCGCCGGCGTCAGCCGTTGCGGGCATCCTGCAGGCGCTGATCTGGAACGGCGACCCATCCTGCGACGGCTGATCCCGGCCCGCGCGCCAGCACCGCCCGAGGCCTTCCGCCGCGGTCGCGGCGCCGGTCGAGGCGATCCGAGGACGCCGCGATGCCCGGCAGACTTTCGATCAAATTTTACTCATACTGCACACGATTCGCTCAGGACCCTGTTCGCCTCCCCGATTTTCCCGGAGCGGGTCGGATTGTGGCCCCGGCACGCCGCATGCAATACCCGTTTCCGTGCGACCCGACCGCCGGGCCGCGCAGCACGGCATGGGACTTCAACGCGAACCGGGATCTGTGAAACCGGGAGGAATGGCTTGGCGCCGCAGGGCGCGGGGGCCGCTGGACAGGAGCCGATGAAGAAGATCGAGGCCATCATCAAGCCCTTCAAGCTCGACGAGGTGAAGGACGCGCTGCACGAGATCGGGCTCCAGGGCCTGACCGTCGTCGAAGCCAAGGGCTTCGGCCGGCAGAAGGGCCATACCGAGCTCTACCGCGGCGCCGAATATGTCGTGGACTTCCTGCCGAAGGTGAAGATCGAGGTCGTCTGCGGCGACGACATGCTGGACCGCGCCGTTGAGGCGATCCTCGCCGCAGCCCGCACGGGCCGCATCGGCGACGGCAAGATCTTCGTCTCCGACATCGCCGAGGTGATCCGCATCCGCACCGGCGAGCGCGGGGACGACGCGGTCTAGGACCGCAACGGGATTCGCCGCACCTCCCCCGGCGGGGGGGCGGCGCCCGGACCGGTGGCAGCGCTGGGGCGCCTGCCGGGACGGAATAGCCGGGCGGCGCGGAGTCCACCGCACCGCCCTGCACGCCGGGTCGTGCCGCGGGGCTCCGAAGCCGCGGTGCGGAAGCAAGGTTTCGGGGTTTTCGCAGTCAGGGAACAGGACAGCACATCATGGCCAAGAAGCCCGCCGCCGCTGGAGGCGACGCCGTCTCCAAGGTGCTGGAGATGATCAAGGAGCACAGCGTCGAGTACGTGGATCTCCGTTTCACCGATCCGCGCGGCAAGTGGCAGCACACCGCCCAGCACGTGAGCACCGTCACCGAGGACGTGTTCACCGACGGCTTCATGTTCGACGGCTCCTCGATCGCCGGCTGGAAGGCGATCAACGAGTCCGACATGATCCTGATGCCGGACCCGACGACGGCCTGCATGGATCCGTTCTCGGCCAAGCCGAGCCTGATCCTGATCTGCGACATCTTCGAGCCCTCGACCGGCCAGCTCTATGCGCGTGACCCGCGCGGCACGGCGAAGAAGGCCGAGGCCTATGTCGCCGCATCGGGCGTGGGCGACACCGTCCTGGTCGGCGCCGAGGCCGAGTTCTTCGTGTTCGACAGCGTGAAGTTCGGCACGGGCGGCAATTACGGCATCTACCAGCTCGAGAGCATGGAAGGCCCGGGATCCAGCCTGAAGGACTATCCGGAAGGCAACATGGGCCACCGTCCCGGCGTGAAGGGCGGCTACTTCCCGGTCCCGCCGGTCGACAGCGAGGCCGACCTGCGCGCCGAGATGCTCTCGACCATGGGCGAGATGGGCCTGCCGATCGAAAAGCACCACCATGAGGTGGCGCAGTCCCAGCACGAGCTCGGCACCCGCTTCGGCAAGCTCGTGACGATGGCCGACCAGATGCAGATCTACAAGTACTGCGTCCACAACGTCGCCCACAGCTACGGCAAGACCGCGACCTTCATGCCGAAGCCGATCTATGGCGACAACGGGTCGGGCATGCACACCCACCTGTCGATCTGGAAGGCGGGCAAGCCGCTGTTTGCCGGCAACGGCTACGCCGACCTGTCGGAGCTGTGCCTGTACGCGATCGGCGGCATCATCAAGCACGCGAAGGCCATCAACGCCTTCACGAACCCGTCGACCAACTCCTACAAGCGCCTGATCCCGGGCTTCGAGGCCCCCGTGCTGCTCGCCTATTCGGCGCGCAACCGCTCGGCCTCCTGCCGCATCCCCTACACGACCTCGCCGAAGGCGAAGCGCGTCGAGGTGCGGTTCCCGGATCCGACCGCGAACCCCTACCTGGCCTATGCCGCGCTGACCATGGCGGCAATGGACGGGATCAAGAACAAGATCCACCCCGGCGATCCGATGGACAAGGATCTGTACGACCTGCCGCCGGAAGAGCTGAAGGACATCCCGACGGTGTGCGGCTCGCTGCGCGAGGCTCTCGAATCCCTCGCCGCCGACCACGAGTTCCTGCTCGCCGGCGACGTGTTCTCGAAGGAGCAGATCGAGAGCTACATCGAGCTGAAGTGGAGCGAGGTGTACAAGTTCGAACACACCCCGCACCCGGTCGAGTTCGAGATGTACTACTCTGCCTGATCCATCCGGATCGGGATTGATGAAAGGGGGCTCCGCGCATCGCGCGGGGCCCCTTCTTCTTTGCGACGGCAACGCGTGCCGCGGCGTCGCGTTCATCCTTCGACCAGGCCGCCCCGCCGGGTGGCCCGGCGAGCCTCCCGATCAAGAAGGAGACCGAGGATGGAACCGCGATACCGAAGCCATTGTCGACGCGTCGCAGGCGGCTGGGCCGCGGTCGCACTGCTCGCGGCCTGCGCAGCCCCCGTCCAAGCCCAGGACCGCGTCGTGCCGTCCGTCCCCGGGGCGCCGCCGGCGCCACCGGGACCGCGCATCCCCGAACGCATCGAACCCGCCCCGACGCCACCGCCGACAAACCCGCCCGGCACGACGCCGGCGCCCATGCCACCTGCGGGTGCTGTGATCACCCCGCCGGCCCGGATCGACCCGGACATCCGGGTGCCGGCACCCGTACCGGACCCCCACACCACGCCGGTGATCCCGCCGCCGATGCCGCGGCCTGCGCCGGGACAGTAATCGCGGCCGGTCAGGCCGGCGCGAGCGCCACGGCGCGGAAGGCGGCGACGAAGCGGTCCACATCCTCCTCGTCATTGTAGACATGCGGGCTGATGCGCAGTTTGCCGAGGCGCGGCGCGGCATAGGCCCTCTCCGCCGCCAGCGCGTCGATCAGCCCGGCCGGCATGCCGCCGGGGAAGGACACGCAGAGCATGTGCGCCGGCCGCAGGCTGCGCTTCGGCAGCATCGCGCCGGCGGCCGCCAGGCCTTCCTCCAGCCGGGCCGTCAGCATAGCGCAGCGTTCGGCGATGGCGGCATGGCCCCAGCGCGCCATCAGTTCCAGTGCCACCGCCGACATCTCGATGCCGATGAAGTGGTCGCGTTCCCCCATGTCGAAGCGGCGCGCGGTCGGCGCATAGGACAGGTCGGCGAAATACGGGATGCGGTCGTTCTGCACGCCCTTGCGGCCGAAGCCCGTCTGTTCCAGCGGCACACCATCCTGCCGCCGCTTCGCGACATAGATGAAGGCGCGGCCATAAGGCCCCAGCACCCATTTGTAGGTCGGGAAGATCAGGAAATCTGGGTCGATGCGCTTCACATCGAGGTCCATCATCCCCGCGCCATGCGTCGCGTCGATCAGCAGCGCCGCGCCCTTCGCCTTCAGCGCCGTGCTGATGCGGTCCATGTCCAGCACCGCGCCATCCGACCAGTGCACGTTGGAGATCGACGCCAGCGCGATCGGCGCGCCGGGCTTGGCGATGGCTTCCTCGACCGCCGCGGTCCAGTCGCCATCCGTCGGGCGGGCCACGGTCTCGACCGTGAAGCCCTGTGCCGGGGCGCGCTGCAGCCATTCCAGGATGGGCGAGGAATGGTCGTCCTCGATCACCAGCACCCGGCTGCCGGCAGGGGGCGAGAACAGCCGCCCCGCCACCGCGACGCCATAGGAGACGGAGGAGATCAGCGCGACATCGGCCGCCTCGGCACCGATCAGTGCCGCGGCGGCGGCGCGGCAGCGCTCGATCACCTGCCCCGGCAAACCGGGGTCGATCTCCCAGGGCCTGCCCTTGCGTGCCACACCCATGCGTCCGGCCTCCTGCACCGCGAGCGGCAGGGGCGACCAGGCGGCGGCGTTGAGGTAGGCGACATCGCGCGGAATGTCGAAGAGGTGGCGTTGCGAGGCGAGCATGGCGGGTTCCCCTGGACGGATCAGCCAGCCTAGATCACCCCCGGCGCATCGGGAAATTGCCCCTCATCCACCTGGCGGAAGCTAACCCTATATCTCGTGGGTCCCGGCAGGTTTTTCACCAGATGTCGCGATTCTTCACGCGTCCTTAGCCGAATCGGATTCAGTCCTGCGTCACCGGCACGATGGCGCCGGCGAGCAAGACGCGAATGAGGACGACGATGTCGCAGCACCAGCCGGACGCCCGCGAGGTTGCCGCCGAGGACACCCCGATCGGCGATCTGGAATTCGACGGTCAGGTCGGCGCGACCCTGCATCACCACCGGCGGAGGCTCGGGCTGACGGCGACGCAGGTGGCACGGCGCGTCGGCATCACGCAGCGACGCATGGCGCGGCTGGAACTGGGGCTCGAACCGCTGACGCTGCGCCTCGCTTTGGCACTTGGAGTCGCGCTCGACATGCCGCCGGCCTGGTTCCTGGGCCTCGACGCCGCCGCCGTGCCGGAGGCGATCGGCATCAGCGCGGAGCAGGCCCAGCAGGGCTGGGCCCAGGCGCTGGCCATGCGCATCGCCGCCACCGGCGCGGCAGAGTTGCAACACTGACGCACCAACCGCCGCGCGACATCGCGCGCCGGTCGATACGGCCCGGGATTTGCGTGCCTGCCTCGCCTAGCCTCGCAAGAGCAGCATTCCCGGAGATCCCTGCATGGAGCGCCTGTTCCGGCTGAGCGAACGCGGCACCAACCCGCGCACCGAAATCCTCGCCGGCCTCTCGACCTTCCTGACCATGGCCTACATCGTCGTGGTCAATCCCTCGATCATCTCGGCGGCGGGCATCGATCCGGGGGCGGCCTTCGTCGCCACCTGCCTCGCCGCGGCCATCGGGTCGATGCTGATGGGGGTGATCGCGAACTTCCCCATCGCGTTGGCGCCGGGGATGGGGCTGAACGCCTATTTCGCCTTCGCCGTGGTGCAGGGCATGGGCGTGCCCTGGCAGGTCGCGCTTGGCGCGGTGTTCCTGTCGGGGCTGCTGTTCTTCGCCGTGTCGATCTTCCGGGTGCGGGAATGGCTGGTGAACGGCATCCCGCTGTCGCTGAAATTCGGCATCGCGGCGGGGATCGGCTTCTTCCTCGGCCTGATCGGGCTGCGCGGGATGGGGCTGGTGGTGCCGCATCCGGCGACGCTGGTGGGGCTGGGGCCGCTGGCGGTGACCAGCACCATCATCGCCTGCGGCGGCTTCCTGCTGATCGCCGGGCTGTCGGCGCGCGGCGTGCCGGGGTCGATCGTCATCGGCATCATCATCACCGCGCTCGCCGGCATTCCCTTCGGGCTGACGACCTTCCACGGCATCGCCTCGATGCCGCCCTCGCTGGCGCCGACCTTCCTGCAGCTCGACATCGCCGGGGCCGTCGGGCTCGGCATCACGGGCATCGTCTTCACCTTCTTCATCGTCGATCTGCTCGACAACACCGGCACGCTGATCGGCACGGTCCATCGCGCCGGACTGATGAACAAGGACGGCACGGTGCCCAATCTCGGCCGCGCGCTGGTCGCGGATTCCACGGGTGCGATGATGGGCGCGGTGCTCGGCACCTCGACCACCGTCAGCTACATCGAGAGCGCGGCCGGCATCCAGGCCGGCGGCCGCACCGGGCTGACGGCGGTCACGGTCGGCGTGCTGTTCCTGCTGGCGTTGTTCCTCGCGCCGCTGGCCACCTCCATCCCAGGCTTCGCCACCGCGCCGGCGCTGGTCTTCGTCGCCTGCCTGATGGCCAAGGCGCTCGCCGAGCTGAACTGGGAGGACGCGACGGACTACATGCCCGCCATCGTCACCGCCCTCGCCATGCCCTTCACCTTCTCCATCGCGACCGGCATCGGGCTCGGCTTCATCACCTATGCCGGGGTGAAGACGCTGGCCGGGCGGCCGGGCGAGGTACATGGCGCGGTCTGGCTGATCGCGGCCCTGTCGCTGCTGAAGTTCGCGCTGCTGTGACGCGCGACAGTTGAAATACCGACCGGGTCGGCAAGCATCGGTTTGCCGATCCCTGGCATAGTCCGCTCCAACCATGATCAGGAGACGGTCCGATGCCGCAGCCCATCCTCATCGTCGGCGCCGGCCCGGTCGGGCTGACGCTGGCCGTCGAGCTGACACGCTTCGGCGTGCCGGTCCGCATCGTCGATCGGGCCGCCGTCCGCACCGACAAGTCGAAGGCCCTGGTGCTCTGGAGCCGCAGCCTGGAGCTGATGGACCGGACGGGCGAGACCAGCGCCTTCCTCGCCGCCGGCATGCGTTCGGGCGGGGCGAACATCCTCGCCAAGGGCCGCCAGCTCGGCCGGGTGAGTTTCACGACCGAAGGCACGCCCTACCCCTTCGCGCTGATGATCCCGCAGAGCGAGACCGAACGGCTGCTGGAGGAGCATCTCGCCGCCCGCGGCGTGACCGTCGGACGCCAGGTCGAGCTGATCCGCTTCACCCCGGGCGCCGATGGGGTGGAAGCCGTGCTGCGCGGCGTCGATGGTAGCGAGGAGACCGTCCAGGCGCCCTGGATGATCGGCTGCGACGGCGCGCACAGCGCTGTACGTCACGGCCTCGGCATGGCCTTCGAGGGTGACACCCTCCCGAGCCAATGGGTCCTGGCCGATGTACATCTGAAGGGCCTGCCCACCGCGCCGGATGAACTCGCGCTGTTCTGGCACGCCGATGGCGTGCTGGCGCTGTTCCCGATCTCGCCCGGCCGCTACCGCATGATCGCCGACATCGGCGAGACCAGCGACGGCACGGCCCGCCCCGACCCGACGCTCGAGGAGGTGCAGGACCTTCTCGATCGTCGCGGGCAACCGGGCATGGTGGCCTCGGACCCGATCTGGCTCGCCGGCTTCCGCATCAATGAGCGCAAGGTGAAGTCCTACAGCGCCGGGCGCGTCTTCCTGGCGGGCGATGCCGCGCATATCCACAGCCCGGCTGGCGGCCAGGGCATGAACACGGGCATGCAGGACGCCTTCAACCTTGCCTGGAAGCTCGCGCTGGTGGTCCAGGGGAAGGCGGCCGCGGAACCGCTGCTCGAGAGTTACAGCATAGAGCGCAGCGCCGTCGGCGATATCGTGCTGTCCAATGCCGGGCGCATGACGGCGGTCGCGACCCTGCGCGGCAGTGCGAAGCAGACGCTGCGCAACCTGATGGCATCGCTGGTGCTGCATGTGCCGGCGATCCGCCGCGTCATGGGACGGACGCTGTCGGAGCTGACCATCGCCTATCCGCAGAGTCCGCTGACCGTACCGGGCGGGCGCCATAGCGGCGGACCCGCAGCCGGGGACCGCATGCCGCCGCGCCCGGGCGAGCCGCCGATCGGCGCTGGCGACACGCCGCGCTTCGCCCTGTTCGCCGAGGCATCGCCCGAAGCGACGGAACTGCTGGCGCGATACGGGGCGCTGATGGAGGCGACACCACGCGCCCCGATCGCGCCAGGGGCGATGTGGCTGGTGCGGCCGGATGGCTATGTCGCGCTGGTCGCCAAGGCGGGGGAATGGGCGGAAATCGAGGGCTATCTGGGCCGGTTGGTGGCCAAGGGCTGAGGGGTCCTGCGCTTACGCTACGGCCGGAAGATTGGAGCGGCCCTGCCCCTCCGAACCATCCGGCAAAGACCACAAGGCCTTCCTGGTGACCCCGCTGCTTCCGCTGTGGAACCGAGAGGGGCTTTGCCCCTCCCGGACTCTCCCCAGCAAAGGCCGAAGGGCCATTGCAAACCTCAACCTGGCGCCGGGCGCGGCGGCCCAGTCATCATCAGATACGCGCTTCGTGCTGCCCCTGCATGCATGATCGAGCGCCGTGCACCACGCGCGCTTTGACGTCGCGAACGGGCCTCCCCGCCCAACACCAGGCATCGGTTTCCAAAGGCCCTGTGGCGTTTGGTGGGCGCGAACCACTGCTTCGCGGTGAGAGAGGGGCAAAGCCCCTCCCCGTCGCGTCGTGAGCCTCATCTGCGCGCCCATGGGGCAGAGCCCTTCGCGCCGCGTCGCCCTCTTTCACGCCTCCAGCATCTCCGGCGGCCCGTAGACGAGACGCCGCTCCCGTGCCCGGTCGAACAGGCCAAGCAATGCCTTCGCGCGTTCCGTAGCGTCCGGCGCGCCCTCGAAGGCGATGCCCTGCCGCGCGGGCGTGTCCATCAGGCCGAGATAGCCCATCCAGGTCCGGGTGAAGGTCTCGAGGTCGGCAGCGATCACCGCATCCACCGGATGGCCGGGGTCCTTCATGCACAGGTCCACATGCGGGTGCATGAGGACGAACCACCAGCTCCGCTGCGCCGTGCGCGCCGCCGGGATGTTGCGGAAGTCGAAGCGGATGACGAAACGCGCCGCGGGGAAGGACGAACGCGGGATCTGGCCGCTCACGCTCATGAGCAGGAAATGCGGATCGAAATCCTCAGGCCGCAGGATGGATTGCGTGTGGCGCTGGCCCCAGAGACTCAGCGCCTCGATGATCGGACGGAAATCCTCACCGGCCGATGTCAGGGCATAGACGTTGCCGGGGCCGCTCGGCTTGGTGGTGATCGAGATCACGCCGTGATGCTCGAGGTCGCGCAGCCGCTGGGTCAAAAGCGTCTTCGACATCAGCGGCAGGCGGCGGCGCAGATCGTTGAACTGCGCCGGCCCGCAGCAGAGCTCGCGGAGGATCAGCGGCGTCCAGCGCTCCGCGAAGAGCTCGCAGGTCTTCGCCACCGGGCAGAACTGGCCGTAGCCGGGCATGCAGCACGATCGATCGATTGCGTAGATGAAATCAAGTCCATTTTCTGGCCTTGAGACCGGCCTTCCGGAAGCGCGAGGGTCCGCGCCACCGCAACTTCTACAAAAGGGAGAAGACCGATGCCGGACACCCAGGTCACCGATCGCCCCAAGACGGATTGGATCACCGCCGCCGATGCCGTGGGGCGCGAGATCGCCGCCACCACCGCGCGTCATGACGAGGAGGACAGCTTCGTCGAGGAAGGCTTCCGCGCACTGAAGCGGGCGGGCTTCTTCAAGGCGCTGGTGCCGGCAGAACTCGGTGGGCTCGGCGCCGACTACCGGGAGATGTGCGGAGCGATCCGGCGTCTCGGGAGCTATTGCGGATCGACCGCCCTCGCCTTCTCGATGCATGCGCATCTGGTCGCCGTGCCGGCCTGGCGCTGGCGGCACGAACAGGCGCCGGTGGAAGGCCTGCTGAAGCGCGTCGCCGCCGAGGACCTGGTGCTGATCTCGAGCGGCGGATCGGACTGGCTGCCGAGCAACGGCCATGCCGAGAAGGTCGAGGGCGGCTTCCGCGTCACTGCGAAGAAGGTGTTCTCCAGCGGCTGCCAGATGGGCGACCTGCTGGTGACCAGCGCGATCCACGATGACCCGGAGAAGGGCCCGACCGTGCTGCACTTCGCCGTGCCCTTCAAGGCGGAGGGCGTGCGGCGGCTCGATACCTGGCGGGTGCTGGGGATGCGCGGGACGGGGTCGCACGACGTGGCGCTGGAGGGTGTCTTCGTGCCCGATGCGGCAATCGTCGCGCGGCGCGAGCCAGGCAAGTGGCACATGCTGTTCCACCACATCTTCGTCATCGCCTTCCCGCTGGTCTATTCGGCCTATCTCGGCGTGGCAGAGGGGGCGCGGAACCACGCGCTGGAGATCGCGCGCGCCAGGCCGAAGACCCATGCGCTGACGGTCGCGGCCGGGCGGATGGAGAATGCCTTCCTGCAGGCGGAGATCGGGCTCGACCGCATGATCGCCATCGCAGAGACCGAGGCGCCGGGACCCGAGCGCACCAGCCGCTCGGCCATGGCGCATACCATCACCGCCCAGGCCGCCATCGCGACGGTGGAACGCGCCATGGAGATGGTCGGCGGCGCGTCCTTCTACCGGGACCTGGGGCTGGAGCGCGCCTTCCGCGACGTGCAGGGCGCGCGTTTCCATCCGCTGCAGGAATTGCCGCAGCTCGAACTCACCGGCCGCATGGCGTTGGGGATGGGCATCGACGGTTGACGGGACGCGCAGAGGGGTGCGTATCCCGCGCCCCTCTGCGCCGGATTAGCGCCCTGCCGTGCGGGGAGGGCGACGCGGACGGTTCCAGGGCGGCAGGCCACGGCCTGCCGCCTTTCCGGCGTCGCCACGGGACTGCCTGGCGGGTCGCCGGCGCCAGCCTTGCATCGTCAAGTGCCACGCGTGATTTGGCTTGAATTGCGGAAAGATCCTGCAACGCACAAATTCTTGATGAGAATCAATACGAATATCATTGAATGAAATTTGGCGAAATTATTAGTTGAATTATCGAAACGATGATCTTCTGTTGTTTTCTAAATGAAATCACTTTTTCGTGCTTTTCTTCTACTTAATACATTTTGGATAATGAATAGGAATGTTTGGAATCAATTATCCGATCTGAATCTCTCCGATTTCCATCGACCGCACATCTCTTGGTTGTCCTACACTTCGTGCAGAATCTATTATTTTCAATATCTTATTGTGGCATAATGAGTCACCGATGAGCTGGCACTCTCCTCATATCGATGAAAATATTTCCGCTTCTCGGTGAATTTTGACTCTCTCTATATTCATCTCTGGCGCAACGGTTCAGGCGATTTCTTCTATTTCCTACCGGCGGCATCAATCGAGGACACCCGAAGGGTCCGTCGGAGGGACCGGTTGCGTCGGTGTTTTTTGTTCCGATAACGAACCAATACGGAGAAACGCGCCATGGCCTACGCATTCGATGCGAAGAACAGCACGAAGTTCTTCCTGACCGGGACAAGCGGCAACGATTCGATCAACCTCAGTGACAACATCATCCAGGGCACCGAAGTTGATCCCCCCCTTCCGCAGGATGTTGATCTCCTCGCGGGTGGCATCGGTTTCTTCCGCCAGATCAAAATCACGGGTTATGAGGGGAACGATACCGTCACCGCCGGCAATGCCGTGCTGGCGAAGCTCATCGCCGATGGCGGCGACGGCAATGACTGGCTCGAAGGCGGCAGCAACGCCGACAAGCTGATGGGCGGCGCCGGATTGAACTACCTCAATGGCTATGACGGCAACGACACCATCACCGCCGGCAACGACAGCGACACCATCCTCGGCGGCAGCGGGATGGATTTGATCATGGGCGGCGGCGGCGACAACCTCGTGCAGGGGGAGGACGGGAACGACACCATCACGACCAATGGCGATCGGGACACGATCAGCGGCGGCATCGGCGACGACATCATCAACGCCGGCAGCGGTGCGAATTCGGTCCTCGGCGGCACCGGCAACGACAGCCTCTGGGCCAATGGCGGCAACGACACCATCGACGGCGGTGCGGGCAACGACACCATCGCCGCGGGCGACGGCCACAACAGCATCCTCGGCGGCACCGAAGACGACAGCATCGTCTCGGGCACCGGCAACGACACCATCAGCGGCGGCACCGGCAATGACTCGATCGACGCCGGCGACGGCAACAACACCGTGCTGGGCATGGCCGGCAGCGACACCATCACGACCGGCGATGGTGACGACACCATCAATGGCAATGGCGATAGCGACGTCATCAACGCCGGTGACGGGAACAACCTCGTCTATGGCGGAATCGGCCACGATCTGATCACAACCGGGTCGGGCAATGACACGATCGCCTCCGGCGAAGGCAACGACACCGTCACCTCGGGCGCCGGCAACGACGTCCTGACGGATGGCAGCGGCAATGACATGATGAGTTCGGGCGAGGGCTCGGACACGATCATGGCCGGCGCCGGCAACGACACCATCGACCCGGGCAGTGGCGAGGACACCATCTCCGACGGCACCGGGGCGGACCGGGTCCTGCTCTCCGACGGTGACAACGACCGCGTCAACAACACCAAGGATGGCGGCGCGGACGTCTTCATCTGGTCCGAGCTCCACGAACCCGGCGCGAGCGGCCCCGAATGGGACAGTCTCGCCTATTTCGACGTGATCTCCGCCTCCCATGACCAGCTCGACCTGTCGCAGCTGGGCAACGGCCTGGTCGCCGATGTCTATGGCTCGGCCGGGGATAGCGGGGCCTTCGTCGTCTACAAGGACCTCGACGCCCGCGATGCCGGCGATGCCAGCCTGGTGATCGAGTGGGACAACGGCACGCCGCTCGAGAAGATCAACATCGGCATCCAGTCCGGCGCCGATATCCGCATCGGCTTCGGCTGGAAGGTCTTCGACGCGGTCAGCGGGGACAGCATCATCTGATGGCCGCGTGATCGGAACGCGGCCGCCGCCCCAGCCCCCCGGGCGGCCGCTTCCTCCGCGCCGGCGGGACGTCATCCCGTCCGGCCGGCGCGGATCATGCGTCGAGGGCTTCCGCCTCGATGCTCGCCGCATTCTCCTGGATGAACTGGAAGCGCAACTCCGGCTTGCGGCCCATCAGCGCCTCGATGCGATCGGAGGTGCGGGCGCGGTCCTCGGGCGGCAGGATCACCCGCAGCAGCGTGCGCTTCTTCGGGTCCATGGTGGTCTCCTTCAACGAGGCCGGCGGCATTTCGCCCAGGCCCTTGAATCGGCTGACCTCGACCTTCTGGTTCGCCTTGAAGCGCGCCTTCAGCACGCGCTCGCGATCGGCATCGTCCATCGCATAGACGGACACGCCACCGGCCTGCAGGCGATAGAGCGGCGGCTGCGCCAGGAAGACCCGGCCCTGCCGCACCAGCTCGGGCAGTTCCTTGTAGAAGAAGGTCATCAGCAACGCGGCGATATGCGCGCCGTCGACATCAGCGTCGGTCATGATGACGACGCGGCCGTAGCGCAGCCTGGCGATGTCGAAGCGGTCGCCGACGCCGCAGCCCAGCGCCTCGATCAGGTCCTTCAGTTCCTGGTTCTGGCGCAGTTTCTCGGTCGACGCGCTCGCGACGTTGAGGATCTTGCCGCGCAGCGGCAGCACGGCCTGGGTCTCGCGGTCGCGCGCCTGCTTCGCCGAACCGCCGGCCGAATCGCCCTCGACCAGGAACAGCTCCGTCCCCTCGGCGCTTTCGCGCGAGCAATCGGCGAGCTTGCCCGGCAGGCGCAGCTTGCGCGTCGCGGTCTTGCGCGGCGTGTCCTTCTCGGCGCGGCGGCGCAGGCGTTCCTCGGCACGCTCGATCGCGAAGGCGAGGAGATTGTCCGCAGTCGCGGGATCGCCCGCGAGCCAATGGTCGAAATGGTCGCGCAGCGCGTTCTCGACGAGCTTCGCTGCCTCCGGGCTGCTCAGCTTGTCCTTGGTCTGACCCTGGAACTGCGGCTCGCGCACGAAGACGGACAGCATGCCGGCAAGCCCGCCGAGCAGATCCTCGGCCGTCACATTGGCCGCACGCTTCTCCTTCTTCAGTTCGCCATAGGCGCGCAGGCCCTTCACCAGCGCGGCGCGAAAGCCCGCTTCGTGGGTGCCGCCCTGCGGGGTCGGGATGGTGTTGGCGTAGGTGTTGAGGAAGCCGTCGCCGCGCTCGACCCAGGTCGCCGCCCATTCGACGCGGCCGGCGCCATCCGGGAAATCCGCTTGGCCGGCCCAGGGCGCGGGCACGACGGTCGCCTGGCCCTCGATGGCCGAAGCGAGGAAATCGGACAGGCCGCCGGGGAAGTGCAACACCGCCTCGGCGGGCGTGTCGTCCTTGATCAGCGATGGGTCGCAGGACCAGCGGATCTCGACGCCGCGGAACAGATAGGCCTTGGAGCGGCAGAAGCGGAACAGCCGCGCCGGACGAAATTCCAGCGCGCCGAAGATCTCCGGGTCCGGCTTGAAGCGGATGGTGGTGCCTCGGCGGTTCTGCACCGCCCCGGCATTCTTCAACTTGGTGACCGGCTTGCCGCGTTCATAGGCTTGGCTGAACAGCATGCGGTCGCGCGCGACCTCCACCTCCAGCCGCTCGGCCAGCGCATTCACCACCGAGGAGCCGACGCCGTGCAGGCCGCCCGAGGTATCATACGCCTTGCCCGAGAACTTCCCGCCCGAATGCAGCGTGGTGAGGATCACCTCCAGCGCCGAGAGCTTCGGGAACTTCGGATGCGGATCGACCGGAATGCCGCGGCCATTGTCGCGCACCGTGATCCAGTTGCCCGGGGCGAGCGTCACCTCGATGCGGTCGGCATGGCCGGCCACCGCCTCGTCCATCGCATTATCGATGACCTCGGCCGCGAGGTGGTGCAGCGCATTCTCGTCCGTGCCGCCGATATACATGCCCGGGCGCCGGCGAACGGGCTCCAGCCCCTCCAGCACCTCGATGTCCTTGGCCGAATAGCCTTCGCTCTGCCCGGCGGCGCCTTTCCGCGCGCCGCCCCGGCCGAACAGATCGTTCATGTCTTGTTCCCTTGATGCCGGGCAGAATACCGGCCGGCGCCGCAGGAAACAACGCAGGCGGCGATTCGAACCTGCTCAGAGTCGGTTTGGAGACGCGACAGGTCGCACTTCCGCGTCCGTCACCGGCCCGCACCCCCACCCGGCCACCCACGTCAGCAAACTGGAGTGGGTGGCCGGGTGGGGGTGCGGGCCGGTGACAGATCTTTCAAACGGTCTCTCAGGCCCCCAGTTCGAAGCCCGAAACTGCCGCATCCCGCGCCAGAGCGAGGCTCTCGGCGAAATTGTCGCGCTTGGCGATGTTCGTCGCCGCAAGTTGCCGGACCGGCGAACTACCTGCGGCCGCGGGCGCGACGGGCTCGGCGATCTGGAAGGCCCCGGCCGGCGCATAGCCGCGCAACCCCTGCCCTTCCACCAGCGCGAAGCCCGACTGGGCGGGGCGCACCGTCACGGACTGGCCGGTCGGGACGCGGCCGATCTCGGGCGCGCCGGCCTCTGGCCGCAGACGCAGGGACACGGTGGCGGCGGCGACCACGCGCCGCGTCGGCCCGGTGTTCGCGCGGGCTCGCCGGGCCGCCGCGGCCGTGCCGGGCGCGGCGGCTTCCAGCGCCGGCTCGCGCTGGCGGGCGCGGGCTTCCATGGCGTCCAACACGGCCTGGGCGCGGGCCAGATCCCGCGCCAGGCGCGCCCGCAGCGCCGCCATGCGGGATTCCGCCGTCGCCTGGGGCACGCGATTGGCGGCATATTCGGCACGGATCGTCCGCGCCTCGATCCAGCGGCAATAGAGCAGCGCATCGAAGGCGATCTGCAGCGCGTCGAGATCGGCATTCTCCTGCCGCAGCGTCGCGTCGAACCCGGCGCCGCCGGCGGCGCCCCGGCTGAAATCTGTGGGTACGGTGCCGCGCGGCATCTGCCCCGGCTCCGTCCAGCGGCCGCCCGCCGTCCCGGCCCCGCCGAGGAAGGCGTCGCCGGAGCTGTTGAAGCTCGTTGACTGGGTGCGGCAACCCTCACCCGCATCCGCATCGGGACGCAGGCCAGCGCAGCCGAGCAGAAGCAGCGCGGCCGAGACGGGCACCGCCAGCAGCAGGGGCGGGACGTGCAGGGCGCGGGTCAGCGGAGTGTTCCCAGCGTCTGCTCCATCAACCATTGCGGGCCAGGCTGTGTGTGAATCGCGGTGGCGCGATCGCGCCGCCACGCGTTGAAGACGCCCCTGATGCTGTCCATGGCCATGGCCCTGGCTCTCCCTGCCCCGCGATTGGGGCAGGATGGAATGGGCAGGGCATGCAATCAAGCCGCGCCGCCGGGCGGGAAGGCCGCCTCCGCCCGGCGGATGAAACGCTTCAGCCGAGATGCGCCTCGAGCATCCAGAGCTGCTTGTCGAGCATGCGCGACAGGCCCGTCAGCAGATCGGCCGTATCGGCGTCGCCGGCCTCGTCGGTCGTGTCGATGCCCTCGCGCACCGACTTCGCGAGCGCGGCATAGCGCGTCGTCAGCGCCTTCACATGATCGATGCCGTCACGCAGATCGGACGGATAGGGTTCGAGGCGCGTCTTCTCACCCACCGCCTGGGTCGTGCCATCCGGCGTCCCGCCGAGCTGCACCACGCGCTCGGCGATATCGTCCGTCACTTCGTTGAGCTGGTTGTAAAAATCCTCGAACAGCTTGTGCAACCCGGCGAATTGCGTGCCACGCACGGTCCAGTGCGCCATATGCGTGCTGTTGGTCAGGTCCATCGTGTCGGCAAGCGTCGCGTTGAGCACGGCGACCGCGACTTCGCGCGCATTGGCGCCAAGGTCGTTATGCGTGTCGTGCAGCTTGGTGGATTTCGATTTGGCCATGGGGAGGCACTCCTCGATGCTTCGGGGGACGTGACCATAACGCGGAATGCAGCATTCGGCTGCACGCCCGCCCGGCCGCCCGACGACATCATCGCCGGATCTGTTGTTGGGCGGGGCGTGCGGGCCGGTGTCGGACGCGGAAATGCGCCGCGTGGCGCGTTGCCGTACAGGCTCTCAGGGCTGCACGCCGAGATAGCGCGCCGCTTGCGGTGCGCCGCCGGTGGCCTGGAACGCCGCGGCACGGGCCAGCGCGGAGCGGTCCGCAGGGTCGAGGCGACCGGCCTCGCGCAGATGCTCCGTCCAGGATTCGACTGACCACAATTCCACCCAGCGCTCGGGATGGGCGACGTCCTCCAGCAACTGCCAGCCATGCGCGCCGCTGCGCCGGCGGACATGCCGCACCTCCCGCATGGCCGCGAGGAATTCGGCGCGGCGCTTCGGGTCGATCGTGTAGCGCACCGCCTCGGTGACCCGTCCCGACTCCCCGGCGAGCACTGCGCGCAGCTCGTCGGCAGGCGCCTCGGGGCGCGGCATGGGCACGGTGGGGGCCTCGCCGGTCGGCGCAGCATCGAGGCCCCAGCCGCGCACCGCGATCGCCGCTGCGGCAGCCGTGCCAGCCGCCACCAGCAGCGCCGGCGCGATGCCGATATGCGACCCCGCCCAGCCCCACAGCACCGCGCCCAGCGTCATCGCCCCGAAGAAGCAGAGCTGATAGATGCCGATCGCCCGCGCCCGCACCCAGCCCGGCGTCGCGAACTGCGCCGCCGCCTGCAGGGTCGACGCCGCGGCGAGCCAGCCGGCCCCGAACAGCAGCATCGAGACGACGACCGGCAGCCAGTGGTTCGACAGGCCCAGAATGGCGAGCGCGAGCGCCGAGACCAGCGAGAAGACCGTCACCATCGCGCCGCGCGTCGGCAGCCGCACGCGCAGCGAAGGCAGGGCGAACCCGGTCGCGACCGCGCCCACGCCCATCGCGCCGAGCATCATCCCATAGGCCTCGGGTCCCAGGCCGAGCCGGCCGCGCACCACCAGCGGCAGCATCCCCCACACCGCCGAGGTAAAGAAGAAGAACACCACCGCGCGCAGGATGGTCGCGCGCATCGCGGGGCTCGCCATGACGAAGCGCAGCCCGGCGCGCATGGCACCGAGGAAGTGCTCGGGCGGCATCGGATTGACCGGCGCCTCGCGTTTCCAGAACAGCAGCGCCAGCAGCAGGGACAGGAAGCACAGCGCGTTGAGCGCGAAGGCCGCCCCGGTCCCCGCCAGCGCGATGGCGAAGCCGCCGATCGCCGGACCGACCGCACGCGACAGGTTGAAGCCGATGCCGTTCAGCGCGATGGCCTGCACCAGGTCCTCGCGCGGCACCAGTTCCGGCGTCGTCGCGGCCCAGGCGGGGAAATTCAGCGCATTGCCCATGCCGATGCAGAAGGTGAAGAACAACAGGCCCCATGGGCCGATCCAGCCGGCCCAGGTCAGCAGCGCGAGCATCGCGGCGACCGAGAGCACCCAGGCCTGCGCGCCGATCAGGTAGGTGCGGCGGTCGATGATGTCCGCCGCCGCCCCGGCCGGTAGGGCCATCAGAAAGACCGGCAGCATCGAGGCCGCCTGCACCGCGCTCACCATGGCGGGCGAGGGATCGAGGCTGGTCATCATCCAGGCCGCCCCGGTGTTCTGGACCCAGAGACCGATATTGGCTGCGAGGTTGGCCCACCAGAGCAGCCGGAAGGCCGGGTGGCGAAGCGGAGCGAAAGCTAGGGGCATCGGCCCAAACTGGCAGAAGGTGCCGGCGGCGGGAACGGGTTTGCACGCTGGCCCGTCATGCGCCGCCTGGGCTAGCCTGCCGCGATGGCCAAGCGCATCGCGACCTATGCCGAGTTCTGGCCCTACTACCTGCGGGAGCACGCCAATCCGGTGACGCGGGCGGTGCACGCCTTCGGCACGGCGGTCGCCGTGCTGCTGATGGTTGCCGGGCTCCTGTTCGGACCCTGGTGGCTGGTCCTGCTGGCGGTGGTCGCCGGCTACGCCTTCGCCTGGGGCAGCCATATGCTGGTCGAGCAAAACCGGCCGGCCACCTTCACCTACCCGACCTGGTCGCTGATTTCCGATTTCCGCATGGCCTGGCTGATGGCAACGGGGCGCCTGGGGCCCGAGTTGGAGAAAGCCGGCGTTCCCTAGGGAGACGCCGCGCCGGCTGAGACCGCCGAGCCGTGCTGATGACCTCGTCATCCACGGGGCGAACGGTATGGCGCGCGGAGTTGGTGGGGCGGCCGCGCGCGAAACCAGGACTCTGATACCGAGTCAGCCGAAAGGCTGGCTGGTATGAGACCACCTTCGCGGCGGGAAACGGATTGGCCCGCGCAGGACCGCCGAGCGAAGCTGGTGGCTGCGGCATCACCGCCAGGAAGAAGAAAAATCTTTCCTGCATGACGCCTATTGCGAGGCTCTGGAGAACATACTTTCTCTCCCGGTGATCAAAGACCGGACCGCCCGATGCCCCAGATCTTCGTCATCCATGAGAACGACGCCTGGCTCGCCCCGCTGCGTGCCTCTTTCGCCGCCGCCGGCCTCGCCCATGAGGAATGGCTGCTCGACCGCGGCGTGCTCGACCTGACGCGGCCGCCGCCAGCGGGCGTCTTCTACAACCGCATGTCCGCCTCCTCGCACACCCGCGGCCACACCTACGCGCCGGAATACGCGGCGGCCGTCATCGAATGGCTGGAACGCCACGGCCGCACTGTGGTGAACGGGCGCCGCGCCTTGCAGCTCGAAGTCTCCAAGGTCGCGCAATACGAGGCGCTGGCCGCCTTCGGCATGCCGACCCCGGCGACCCTCGCCGCGATCGGCGAGGAACACATCCGCGAGGCCGCCGCGCATCTCGGCTTCCCGCTCATCCTGAAGCACAACCGCGCCGGCAAGGGGCTCGGCGTGCAGTTGGTGCGCAGCGCCGCTGCCCTCGAGGAAGCGGTCGCGCGCCTCGCCGCCGACGAGGACCCCTACGCCCGGCCGCGCGACGGCATCTGGCTCGTGCAGCGCTACATCGCCGCCCCCGAACCCTTCATCACCCGCGCCGAATTCGTCGGCGGCAAGTTCCTCTACGCCGTCCGCGTCGATACCTCGGAGGGCTTCCAGCTCTGCCCGGCCGATGCCTGCGCCATCGAGGACGGCGCAGTCTGCCCGGCCGTCGCGCCGGGCGAGAAGTTCCGCATCCTCGACGGCTTCACCCATCCGTTGATCCCGCGCATGGAGGCCTTCCTTGCCGCCAACGGCATCGGCGTCGGGGCCATCGAATTCATCACGGATGCCGAGGGGCAGACCTTCGCCTACGACGTCAACACCAACACCAACTACAACCCCGAGGCCGAACGCCGGGCCGGGATCTCGGCCACCGATGCGGTGGTGCGGCACCTCGCCGGGCTACTGCAACCGGCGGCGCAGGCGGCGTGACGATGCGCCGCGCCCTGCTCGGCCTGCTCGCGGGCCTCGCCTTCGCCACCCCTGCCCTCGCTGAGGACGCGTCCCATGATGCCCGCCCGATCCGCTGGCTGGTCGGCCTGCCGGCCGGCAGCGGGCCGGACATCCTGACGCGCGTGCTGGCCGAGCGACTTTCGCCGAAGCTCGGCCGACCGATCGTCATCGAGAACCGGCCGGGTGCGGCAGGCAACCTCGCCGCGCAGGCGCTCGCCCGCGCGCCGGCGGACGGGTCGACGCTCGGCACGTTGCTGGCGGCGACGGTGTCGATCAACCGGCATCTCTACCGCGACCTCGGCTTCGATCCGTCGAAGGACTTCACGCCGATCAGCCACTTCGCCTCCTTCCCCGGCGTGCTGCTGGTGCATCCCTCCGTGCCGGTGGAGACGCTGGACGAATTCACCACCTGGGCACGGGCGCAGCCGCAGGCGCCGCTCTGCGCCACGGGCGGGGCGGGGGTGGTGCCTCATCTCGCCCTCGCCTGGCTGATGCGTGAGATCGGGTCGCGCTGCGAGTTCGTGCATTACCGCGGTAGCCCGGACGCGCAGCGGGACCTGATCGCCGGACGCGTGCCGGTGCTGATGGACGGGTTGCCGACCTCGCTGCCGGGCCTGTTGGCCGGGCAGACCCGCGGCGTGGCCGTCACCTCCCTGCAACCGAGCCATCTGGCGCCGGACCTGCCCACCATCGCGGCCCGCCTGCCGGGCTTCGAGGCGCTGTCCTGGATCGCCGTCGGCGCGCCGGCCGGCCTGCCGGAACCGATTGCCGCGCGAATCGAGACCGCGGTGGCCGAGGCGATGACCGACCCGGCGCTGATCACGCGGTTCCAGGCCCTGGGCGTGGAGCCGGCGGCCTCGGGCCGGGAGGCACTCGCGGCACGCATCGCGACCGAGGATGCACGCTGGGGCGCGCTGATCCGCGAGGTCGGAATCACGCTGGAGTAGGCTCCGGTAACACCGGGGGGCAGGAACCGGAGGGGCTCTGCCCCTCCGGACCACCCCGCCAGGTGGCTGGGCCACCTGGACCGCAGGCGCTTGGCGCCGGGCACCACGGGTATAATGCATCCCCGCGGCGCGCTCCGTGCGCAATGGCGCGTCTCTGCACCCAATCCTGACAACGGCACCCGGCGCCACGTCATGGTTTCCGAAGGCCCTGTGGCCGATAGGTCCCCATTGATGTTGCGAGGCGACGTCAATGGGATCCCGTGGCCGGGAGAGGTTTGGAGAGAAGGGCAGAGCCCCTCTCCATTCGCCAATGGGCTCGTGCCCATGGGCCAAAGCCGCCAGCTCCTCCGCGGCGGCCCACCGCGCGACACCCTGGTCACGACGACAGCACCGGCCCTGTGTTCGCGCGCCCATCATCACCCGGCCGGCACTGCGAAAGCAGTCACGCGGCCCGCGCCGCCGGATCGCACAATTCCTGACGAGCGATTTCATGCTCGGCGACACCTGGACGTTGCGCATCCCCCACGCCGTGCATCGCGGGCCACCGATCAACTTGCCCAAGACCTGACACCCGACAGAATACTTCCTGGGATATCTGCCCATTCTGAAAGTTGAGAGTGATTGGCAATTCCATTCCTGAAAGAAAATCGAACGCCGATCATCCAAAGGGATAGGAGGAACACGAGGATCGAGCGATATAGACTGTCCTCAGCACCGCACTCCGTGCGCCACTGATCTCAAGGACGCCCGATGTTCGCTTTCCTCGGCAATCGAAAGCCCTTCTCGCAGCTTTCGGAGAAGGAAATCCTCGCCCTCGCCATCTCCTCGGAGGAGGACGATGCGCGCATCTACGCCAGCTATGCCGAGCGGCTGCGCCACGACTTCCCCGCCACCGCCGCGATGTTCGACGACATGGTGACGGAGGAGGACGGCCATCGCCGTTCCCTGATCGCCGATTTCGAGCGCCGCTTCGGCAATACCATTCCGCTGATCCGGCGCGAGCACGTCGCCGGCTACTATTCGCGCCGCCCCATCTGGCTGGTGGAGAATCTCGGCGTCGACCGCATCCGCCAGGAAGCCGAGCGGATGGAAGATGATGCGCGCCGCTTCTATACGGCCGCCGCCGGCCGGGCGAGCGATGCGGGCACGCGCAAGCTGCTCGGCGACCTCGCCCTGCAGGAGGGTGGGCATCTCGATCGCGTCGCCGCCTCCGAAGCCACGCATCTGACCCAGGATGCGCGGCAAGATGAGGACGAACGCGCCCGCCGCCAGACCCTGCTGACCTGGGTGCAGCCTGGCCTGGCGGGACTGATGGACGGGTCGGTCTCGACCCTTGCGCCGATCTTCGCGACGGCCTTCGCGACGCAGGACCCGGGCACGACCTTCGCGGTGGGTCTCGCGGCGTCGGTCGGCGCGGGCATCTCCATGGGCTTCACCGAGGCGATCCACGATGACGGCGTCATTTCGGGCCGCGGGTCGCCAATCAAGCGCGGTATCGCCTCAGGCAGCATGACGGCGCTGGGCGGGCTGGGGCATGCCCTGCCCTACCTGATCCCGTATTTCTGGACCGCGACCGCGGTGGCCTTCGTCGTGGTCTTCATCGAGCTCTGGGCCATCGCCTGGATCCAGAACCGCTTCATGGAAACGCCCTTCCTGCGGTCGGTGACGCAGGTCGTGCTCGGCGGCGCGCTGGTGCTGGCGGCGGGCATCCTGATCGGCAGCGGCTGAGACACCGGTCGGGCGGCCGACAGGCCTTGGCCGCCCGCCTTACGCGGTCAGCCAGGCCGCCATCGCCGCGTTCACGGCTTCTGGCGTTTCCATGGTTGGCAGATGCCCGGCATCGGCGAAGTGGCGCAGGCGCGCGCCGGGAATCAGCGCCGCCATCTCCGCCGCCAGTTCCGGCACGGTCAACACATCGTCCGCGCCCACGCCGACCAGGGTCGGCACCGCGATGGCGGACAAATGCGGCCGCGAATCGATGCGGTGCATGATCGCCTCCTGCTGGCGCAGGAAGGCGTCCTTGCCGACGCGCTCGGCCATGGTCATCACCTCGGTCGCGAGGGGCGTCTCCAGCCGGGCGGGATGGATCAGTTGCGGCAGCAGGCGCGGCGTCACGCCGCGGAACTGACCGGACCGCGACAGGCTGAGGAGGCCGCGCCGGCGGCGCTTCTGCTCCTCGGTATCCGCCCGCGCGCCGGTGTCGAGCAGGCAGAGCCGTGTCACCCGGCCCGGCACCTGCCGCATGATCTCGAGAGCGACATATCCGCCCATGGACAGGCCGGCGAGCGCGAAGGGGCCATCGACCGCGGCGATCGCCCGGGCCGCCATTGTCTCGATACGGTCATCCAGCGTCAGGTCGGCGACAATGGGCGCCGCAAGCGGCGCCAGCGCCGCCGCCTGGTCGCGCCAAAGCCGCGCGTCGCAAAGCAATCCGGGCAGGAGCAGCAAGGGGAGCTTCTCGGTCATCGCCTCGCTCTATCGCGGCATGGGTGGGCAGTCCATGCGCTGGGCGCGGGCCACGGGGCGCCGAAAACCTTGATCTTCGATGCAATGCGGCGCATATGCGGGGCGCTCGTGGATTGGCGGGCCGGATCGTCGGCCCCGGAGTGCGCCCCGCCGGGGCTCGGCCACCCACCGCACCACCCCGCTGGCGGCCCGTTGCGCCGGGCCCATGGAACAGAGCGAACTTGAACGAGCTTCCCCCTACGGCCGCGGAAGCGGTCGATGCCCCGGTTCAACCGGTCCTCGCCCTTGAGGCGCCAGCGGCAGATGCCGCGCCCGAGACCATCATCGCCGCCGAGGCGGCCGAGGATGTCCCGGCCGATCCCGCGCCCGCCGATGTGATCGCCGAGGCCGAGCCCGAGGACGGCGCGCCGGCGGGTCAGGCTGAGGCCTCCGCGGACGAGGCGCCGGCCCAGGCCGTTGAGGACGCCGAGGACGAAGTCCCGGAATACACCGAGGAAGAGGACGAGCCCGAGCCGGCCCGCACCACTTTCGCGGATCTCGGCCTGTCCGAGGAACTGCTCCGTGCCGTCGTCGAAGTGGGCTATGTCCATCCGACGCCGATCCAGGAAGCGGCGATCCCCTGGGTGATGATGGGCCGCGACGTGCTGGGCTGCGCCCAGACCGGCACGGGCAAGACGGCGTCCTTCGTGCTGCCGATGCTCGACATCCTCGCCGGCAGCCGGGCCAAGGCGCGCATGCCGCGCAGCCTGATCCTGGAACCGACCCGCGAGCTCGCCCTGCAGGTCGCCGAGAATTTCGAAAAATACGGCAAGTACCTCAAGCTCAACCACGCCCTGCTGATCGGCGGGGAGAGCATGAACGACCAGCGCGACGTGCTCGAAAAGGGCGTGGACGTGCTGATCGCGACGCCGGGCCGGCTGCTCGACCTGTTTGACCGCGGCCGCATCCTGATGGCGGATGTGAAGCTGCTGGTGATCGACGAGGCGGACCGCATGCTGGACATGGGGTTCATCCCCGATGTCGAGCGCATCGTCTCGATGCTCCCGGCGATGCGCCAGACACTGTTCTTCAGCGCCACCATGGCGCCCGAGATCCGGCGCCTGGCCGATGCCTTCCTGTCCAACCCGAAGGAGATCTCGGTCTCGGCGCCCGCTTCGGTGGCGACGACGATCACCGCCGGCCTCGTCTATGTCCAGCCGCATGACAAGCGCGAGGCGCTGCGGCGGATGATCCGCATCGAGCAGGTGCAGAACGCGCTGATCTTCTGCAACCGCAAGACGGATGTGGACATCCTCTACAAATCGCTGAAGAAGCACCGCTTCAGCGCCGGCGCCCTGCATGGCGACATGGACCAGGCGACCCGCTTCGCGACGCTGAATGCCTTCAAGGCGGGCGAATTGCAGCTTCTGGTATGCTCGGACGTCGCGGCGCGCGGCATCGACATCGGTGGGCTGAGCCACGTCTTCAATTTCGACGTGCCCTTCCGAGACGAGGACTACGTCCACCGCATCGGCCGCACCGGCCGTGCCGGGCGCGAGGGCCACGCGTACACCATCGCCACCGCCGATGACGCCAAGAATGTCGCGGCGATCGAAAAGCTGACCGGCAAGCCGATCCCGCGCATGGCAGTCGAGGGTCTCGACCCCGTGCCGGAGGAAGAGATCGAGGAGGCGCGCAACGCGCCGAAGGGTCGCGGCCGTGGCCGTAGTGCGTCGAGCAGCAGCGCCAAGGGCCGCAGCGGCGATCGCCGTGAGGGCGGACGCCGCGACGGCAGCCGCCGTGACGGCGCCCCGCGCGACCGTGCGCCCCGCGAACGCGACCGCGAGGAGGCCGAAGCCCGCCCGCGCCGCGAGCGCGAAGACGCCGCCGAGGCGCGCCCGCGCCGCGAGCGGGAGGACGCCGTCGAGGCCCGCCCCCGCCGCGATCGGGATCGCGACCGCGACGCCCGGATCGAGCGCGAGACCGCCGAGCCGCGGGCCGAGCGCGAGCCGCGCCGGGATCGTGACCGTGACCGCGACCGTGACCGCCGCTACCGGCAGGAGGATCTCGGCCCGCCGGTGAAGGGCTTCGGCGATGCCATCCCGGCCTTCATGCTGATCCCGCTGCCACGTCCGCGGGCGGAGAAGGCGGCGGAGCCAGCAGCGACCGAGACGGCGCCGGAGACCGAGGCGGCCTGAGCCGTCTTCACCAGCGAGTGAGAGAGGCCGGAGGACAATCAACCTCCGGCCTTAATTTTTGGCATGAAATGGGAATATTGTCCGATCCATCCGGCCTGGAGTGACTGACGATGGAGTGGAACAGGTGTTGGCCGGCCGGCGCGCCGATCTCGCGGGACCCGTCCTGGGGCGTCTGCGTGGATTTGGCGCCCGCGACCCCGCGGGCAACATACGGATTCCGTATTCTCCATTGAACGCCAACACCCCGGCAGTGGCGCCTCGCCGCCTCCCACGCTGATCATGCGCCTTTACTGGCGGCTGCTGGCCGCTTGGCCCCGTTTCCTGACGGCCGAGGAAGGTGCTGAACGCCGGCAGTGGGGGGCAGCGCCCGACGATGTGCGCGGCGCCTATCGGGCGCTGCGCAACACGCCGGCCTTCGCGGCCGCCGTTCCGCGCCTCTTTCCAGGCGAACAGGCCGACCTCCAGCGGGAGGATGGCTGGTACGGGAATTTCACCAGCAGCGCATTCGACTGGGCACGCATGGATCTGAATGACAACGGCTTATTGGAAGTCGTCCTCGTGCTCTCGGCGCCTGGCCAAGCGTGCCCTGAGGATGGCTGCCCAGGGTTCGTCATGGTGCAGGATGGCACCTCCGATGGCTGGCGCATCGCCTGCGAAATCAACAACCCCGGCTGGTCCAGGCCGGTGCGGCGGCGCCGGCGTAGCGTCGGCTGGCATTGGTTCGAAACAGGCGCCGGTCTGATCGGCTGGCGACGGGGTGCCCCAGGACGCGGCTGGCGCAGCGGTCCCGTTTGCTATCGCGCCGGGCACCCGCGGCCCTCGAGAACGGAACGGCAGTACTTGCGCGGCCTGACCGACAGTTCCGAACTCCACACCTTCAGCGAAACCGACAGCCCCTACGCCGCCGCGCTGCACGGTCTGTGGCCCGAGGATATCGGCCAGCCCCGCGGCGCCGAGGATTGGCGCCGCCGCTTCGACCCGCTCCTGCATCTGCGCTCGCTGTGGGGCGATCTGGAGCCGGTGCGGCCCGGTGCCGTGGCGCTGATGCTCGCCTCGCCGCTGCTCTGCCGCGACGGGCGCTGTCCCGTCGCCATGGTCAGCGGGGCGACCAACGCCGCGCCCCGCACCACCCTGTGCTTCTTCGACGTGCCATGGGATGCCGACGTCACCCGCCTGCCCGAACGCGACATCGGCATCCGGCGCCTTGCGATCGGTGACCGGCTGGTCGGCTGGCGCGAGGCCCCCGACAATCCGCGCGGCATCGCCTGCACCGTCACGGACCTCCCGGCGCCCGGATGACGCTCGGCCCTTGCTCCCCGTGCCGTGCCGGCGCAGATAGGCAGCGTCTTGGGGAAACGCCCCCGCCGCCAGACGAGGAGCCCGTCATGAACGTCGTCTCGAAGCCCGCCCGCGCGCAGTTCGTCTGGGACGACCCGCTGCTGCTCGACGAGGTGCTCACCGAGGACGAGCGCATGATCCGCGACAGCGCGCGCGACTTCTGCCAGGAGAAGCTGCTGCCGCGCGTGCAGGAAGCCTTCCGCAAGGAGCACTTCCACCGCGAGATCATGAACGAGTTCGGCGAGATGGGCTTCCTGGGCGCGACGCTCGACAGCCATGGCTGCGCCGGCGTCGGTTATGTCGCCTATGGCCTGATGGCGCGCGAGGTGGAGCGCGTCGATTCGGGCTACCGTTCCGCGTTCAGCGTGCAGTCCTCGCTGGTCATGTATCCGATCCACGCCTTCGGGTCGGAGGCGCAGAAGGACAAGTACCTGCCGAAGCTGCGCACCGGCGAATGGGTCGGCTGCTTCGGCCTGACCGAGCCCGATGCGGGCTCCGACCCGAATTCGATGCGCACCCGCGCCAAGAAGGTCGATGGCGGCTACATCATCAACGGCTCCAAGACCTGGATCACCAACTCCCCGATCGCCGATGTCGCTGTGGTCTGGGCGAAGGATGATGAGGGCATCCTGCGTGGCTTCGTGCTCGAACGCGGCATGAAGGGCCTCACCTTCCCCAAGATCGAGGGCAAGTTCTCGCTCCGCGCCTCGGTCACCGGCATGATCATGATGGACGATGTCTTCGTGCCGGAAGAGAACCGCCTGCCGGGCGTGAAGTCGCTCGCCGGTCCGTTCAGCTGCCTCAATCGCGCCCGTTACGGCATCGCCTGGGGTGCCATGGGTGCCGCCGAGGATTGCTGGCACCGCGCACGTGACTACACGATGAACCGCAAGATGTTCGGCAAGCCGCTGGCGCAGACGCAGCTCATCCAGAAGAAGCTCGCCGACATGATGACCGAGATCACCCTCGGCCTGCATGCGGTGCTGCGCGTCGGCCGGCTGTTCGACGAGCACAAGGTCGCGCCGGAGATGATCTCCCTGGTCAAGCGCAACAATTGCGGCAAGGCGCTCGACATCGCCCGCATGGCGCGTGACATGCACGGCGGCAACGGCATCGTCGACGAGTATCACGTGATCCGCCACATGGTGAATCTCGAGACGGTCAACACCTATGAAGGCACCCATGACGTGCACGCGCTGATCCTCGGCCGTGCGCAGACCGGGCTGAACGCCTTCGGCTGATCGCCCCGACCCGGAAAGGCCGGATCCCCGGCCTTTCCGTTTTGTCATGATCTGTTGCATCGCAGCATGACCCGCTAGGCTGGCGCGATCAGGAGAACCCGATGATCGCTCGCCGCACTCTCAGCGCCGCCGCCCTCGCGCTGCTTGCCACCCCCGCCCTCGCCCAGACCGCCTGGCCGCGCCGACCGGTGCGCCTGCTGGTGGGCTTCGCCCCGGGTGGCTTCACAGACATCGTCGCCCGCGCGGTCGCCGAGCAGTACAGCCAGATCCTGGGCGTCAACGTGGTGGTGGAAAACCGCTCCGGTGCCTCCGGCACGCTCGCGACCGATTTCGTCGCCAAGGCGCCAGCCGATGGCTCGGTGCTGCTGCTCGGCCATTCCACGCCGAACGCCGTCGCCGCCGCACTGTTCAGCAACCTCCCCTACGATCCGCTCACGGACCTGACGCCGATCGCCCAGATCGCCGTCCACCCGCATCTGCTGGTGGTCCCGGCCTCCTCCCCCCATCGCTCGACCGAGGCACTGGTCGCCGCGGCGCGCGCGCAACCGGGCAGCATCTCCTTCTCCTCGGCCGGCATCGGCTCGGTCCATCACGTCGCCTGCGCCACCCTCGCGCAGAAGGCCGGCGTCGAGTTCGTCCATGTCCCCTATCGCGGCAGCGCACCGGCGATGGCCGACCTGCTGGCCGGCCGCGTCGACATGACGATCGATGGTGTCAGCGCCGTCGCCGGTCCGATCAGCGAAGGCAAGCTGCGCCCGCTCGCCGCCGGCACCCTGGCGCGCATCGATCGCTGGCCCGACATGCCGACCCTGCAGGAACAGGGCTATGGCGAGATCGACGCCATGAGCTGGGTCGGCGTCTTCGGCCCGGCCGGCCTGCCGCCCGAGCTGGTGCAAGCCGCCGCCGCCGCTGCCGACACCGCCCTGAAGGCCGAAGGCATGCAGCGCGTGCTGCAGGCCGGCAGCTCCCTCCCCGCCACCCGGCGCGGCCAGGAATTCCGCGATTTCGTGGCGCTGGAGATCACCCGCTACCAGGCGGTGCTCGGCAACAGCCGCATCGCCCTTTGACCATGAGCTGCCATGCCCGACGCCGCTGAAACCACCATCACCGCGCTTGGGGCGGGCGGCGATGGCATGGTGAGCCTGCCGGGCGGGGAGACCTGCTTCGTGCCCCGCGCCCTGCCCGGCGAGCGGGTGCTGGTGGGCCCCGCCACCCGCCGTGCCGGCGCGCTTCACGCACGCCTCGAGGCCGTTCTCTCGCCAAGCCCCGCGCGCCGCGATCCCCCCTGTCCGCATTTCACTGAAGGCTGCGGCGGCTGCGCCCTGCAGCACTGGGCGCCCGAGGCCCAGGCCGCGTGGAAGCGCGAGCGACTGCGCGAGGCCCTGTCCCGCGCCGGCTACCCCGATGCCGTGGTTGCCGAGACCGTCACCACCCCGCCCGGCCGCCGCCGCCGCGCCGATTTCGCCCTGCGTCGCAGCCCGGGCCAGGCGCTGGTCGGGTTCCACGAATCCGGCAGCGGCGCGGTACTCGACCTCGCGCAGTGTCTCGTGCTGGATCCGCGCCTCGTCGCACTGATCGATCCCCTGCGCGACCTGCTCCGCCGCCTGCCGGCGCTGCGGAAGGAGGGTTCGGCGGTCGTGAACCTGCTCGACACCGGACCGGACCTGCTGCTGCGCACCGATGGCGCGCTGTCTCCCCCGGAGCGCGTCGTGCTCGCCGCCTTCGCCCAGCGGGCCGGCATCCCGCGCATTGCCTGGGCACGGAAGGACGGCCCGGTCGAGATCGCCGTGCAGCTCGGCCCCGCGACCATCGCGCTGTCCGGCGTGGAGGTCGCGCCGGCGCCCGGCGCCTTTCTCCAGGCCAGCCCCGAGGGCGAGGCCGCCATCATCGCCGCCGTGCTGGCCGGACTGCCGGCGCGCCTCGCCGGCCGCAGACGCATCGCGGATCTGCATGCCGGGCTCGGAACGCTGTCGATCCCGCTCGCCGCGCAGGGTCGCGTCGCCGCCTTCGAGGGCGAGGCGACCGCAGTCGCTGCCCTCGCCACGGCGGCAGCACGCGCCGGGGTGAAGGTGACCGCCACCCGGCGAGACCTGGTGCGCCAACCGCTGACGGTCGCGGAGCTCAGCGCCTTCGCGGCCGTCGTGCTGGATCCGCCCTACGCCGGCGCGGCGGAACAGGTTCCACTGATCGCGCGCAGCACGGTGCCGGCGGTGGTCTATGTCTCCTGCAGCCCGTCGGCCCTGTCGCGCGATGCACGAGCCTTCGCCCAGGCTGGATGGACGCTGGAAGCGGCGACGCCGATCGACCAGTTCGTGCATTCCGCGCAGCTCGAGGCGGTCATCGCTTTTCGTCGGGGCGGGCGGCGGTAGGCGGCGAAACGCGGTGCCGCGGCGGAAGATCGGGGGTGCAGCCATCCCGCCCGCCTCCCGGATTGTTTTGTGCGCGGGAGCAGGTTTCGGCACGGCGTCTGCCGAACGTGCCCGGCGCCAGATTCGGTTGCCAAAGGACTTCCCGAGGCCCCTGACGCTTCGGCTGTGGAGTAGGAGGGGCGCCGCCCCTCCAAGCCACCCCGGAAAAGGCCGAAGGGACTTTGCAAACCTCCCTTTGGCGCCGTGCGCCACGGGCAGAACGGAATGCTGAAATCCGCCCTTGCGCCCGAAACGCGCCAGGAGGGCATGGAATGACCTTCCCGCCCGGTACCGGCAGAATGCGGTCCAGGGGATCCAATCCCCCTGGCGGGGTGGTTCGGAGGGGCGGCGCCCCTCCGATCTTCGCCCTCGGGAGCAAGCGGATCGTAAGGACGGCCTCCCGGCCGTTGCCTGGGAAGGCTCAAAGCCCGTCTCGGTTCCCCGGCTCCGGGCAGCCGCTCACCGTGGCTCCATTCGCGACAGATAGAGCGTCGTCACGCGCCGCCGTTCCAGCAGGTCCTCGATGGTGCAGGGTTTGGCGCGGGCGTCTCCGTCGACGAAGCGCAACGGGAAGCGGTCGGACAGGGCGGCCAGCATCGCCGGCGCGTCGTCGCAGCGGCTGGCGTCGAAGTCGAGCAGGATGCGCAGCCTCGGGCTGCGGTCGATCAGCCCACCCATGCCGTCGACGACCAGCTTGGCCTGGCTGCTGACGCCCATGCGCACCACGTCAACGGTGCCCTGGGCGAGGTCCTCCAGCGCTTTGGCGGGTGCGCCGCAATAGTGCCGACCGGCCTCATGGGTGAAGGCACTGGCGAAATGCCCGTCGGCGGGACCCGTCAGCAGCGCGGGCACCCGCAGTGATTCATGGGTGGTCTCCGCCGCAGCCACCCGTTCGGTCGAGATGATGCCGCCCAGACCGTTGAGCATCACGTTGCGGCGCAACAGCCAGTGCAGCCAGGGATTGGCTTCGAGCGCGGTGACATGGCCTTCCGGCCCGACCAGGTCGGCCAGCAGCAGGGACCAGTAGCCGTAGATCGCCCCAACGTCGTAGGCGGTCTCCCCGCGGGCGACGTTGCGGCAGAGGAATTCCGTCACCCAGTATTGCCAGTAGCCATCGAGGAGCAGATGCGGCGCGATGCCCGCATCCGCGGCATCGGTGAACATCTTGAAGCGGCCGAGCACCCGGCACAGCACGCTGCCATCCGGCAGCGACACGGTCTGGGTGCGATCACGGATCTGTGCCTCGATCTCGCGGCGATTGCCGGTACGCAGCAGTTCCTCGAGCGTCGCGATGTCGCGCCGGCCCACCTCGGCGCGGACGGCTTCGAGGGTCGCGCGCAGCACGGCAAGTTCGCCACGCATACGGAACAGTTCCTCATGCGTGCCATGAATCGCGCCGCGGCTCTGTCGGGGACCTCGGGCGAAGAGCCAGGACAGGAAACGCGGCACGACGCCCGCCTTCGGGGTCTCGACCGGGTCAGGCGATATCAGGGGATTATCCTTCGGCACCGGCGATACTTGGCCCCTGCAAACGCGGTTGTGCTACCCCCGGGCAGATTCACATCCCGCGTGCGTGCTGGCAACCCATTGATGCATCAGCACCTCTTGACCACGGGACAAGGCACCCCACCGTTCGGTCATTCGCCATTGGAGATACGCCAGATGCGGCCAAGCCGACGCAACGCTCTCCTTGCCCTTGGGAGCGCCATTGCCACTCCGGGCGTGCTTCGCTCCGCAGCCGCCCAGGCACCGCTGCCGGAAACCTCCGGGCAGGCACCTGGCTTCTACCGGTTCAAGGTCGGCGACCTGCTGGTCACGACCGTTCACGATGGGTTCTTCGCGCGCCCGCTTGAGGGCTTCGTGCGCAACGCGCCGCTCGTCCAGGTGCAGGAGGCCGCGAGCACAGCTTTCCTGCCGACCGACCGGCAGGTAATTCCCTTCACCATCACCTTCGTCCAGCGCGGCGATACGCTGGCGGTCTTCGACACCGGGAACGGCGTGACGCCGACCGGCGCGACGAATGGGCGCATGATCGCCAACATGGCCGCCGCGGGGATCGATCCTGCCCGCGTGACGCATGTGATCTTCAGCCATTTCCATGGCGACCATGTGAACGGGCTGCTCAACGCGTCGGGCGGGCGCGCCTTCCCCAGCGCGCAGGTGCTGGTGCCCGCGCCGGAATGGGCCTGGTGGACCGAAGCGAGCAACGGGACGCGCAGCCCTGAAGGCCAGCGCGGCAACTTCGCCAATGTCGCGCGGCGCTTCGCACCCTATCAGGGCAGCGTCACCCCCTTCGCCATGGGCGCGGAGGTCATCCCCGGCATCACCGCCATCGCCGCGCCGGGCCATACGCCGGGCCACACCATCTTCCGCATCGCCGATGGCGCGGCGCAGATGATGTTCGTGGCCGATGTGACGAACCGGCCGGAAATCATGATGGCCCACCCGGACTGGCAGATCGTCTTCGACTTCGACGGTGATGCGGCCGCGGCAACGCGGCGGCGGGTGCTGGACATGGTCGCGACGGACCGGATCCGCATCACTGGCTACCATTTCCCCTTCCCGGCGAATGGCTATGTCGCGCGGGCGGGCAACGGGTTCCGCTTCGTGCCGGCGAATTGGTCCAGCGTGGTGTGATGCTGTGACGCCGCGTCGGCGAGGTGGACGGCCGGTTGAACCGGAGAGGCTCTGCCCCTCCGGACCGCCCCGCCAAATGCTGAGAGCATTTGGAACGCCGGATACTCTGTGCCAGGCGCGAAACTCATCCTTCGCCCTCCGAGCGCGTTCCGTGCGCAAGTGCGGGTCTCGGCGCTAATCCCGCCGGCGACGCCAGCGCCGGGTGACGGCTTCCCAAGGCGTCGGGTCCAGGCGGGCTCCCATACGCGTTGCGAAGCGATGTGAATGGGAGCCCGTGGCAGGATGGATCGGAGGAACAAAGCCCCTCCGCGTCTCTGACGGTGCAGTCAGGCATGATGCTTGAACGTAGGACTCTCCTGCCCATCCGTCGCACGCGACAGCGCATCGGCCGCACCAGCATGGCACGCCCCGATCGGCGATCGTTCCATAGCCAGCGGTCATGCCGCACGGCACGGGCCGTTCCCATACGATGGCCCGTGTGCCGCGCTTGACGGCCAAGGATCGCCCGAATTACTGACTATCCAGTCAGTCATTAATGCGCGATCGATGACCCCCCCCGCCCGTCGCCGCAAGGAAACACGCCCTGCCGAAGTGCTGGATGCCGCGCTCGACACCTTCCGGGCCCGCGGCTTCGCCGCCACGCGCATGGAGGACATCGCCGCCCGCGCCGGCATCTCCAAGGGCACGATCTACCTCTACTTCCCGTCCAAGGAAGCAGTGTTCGAAGCCCTGGTCCGTGCCAACATCGTGCCGGTCATCGAACGTCTCCAGGTCGCCATGGCGGAGGCAACGGGGCCCGCGACGGACCGGTTGCGGTTGCTTGCGCGGACCTTCGCCATGGTCTCGGCCGATCCGCGTCTGGTCGCGATCCCCCGCCTGGTCCTCGCGGAGGCGGGCAACTTTCCCGATATGGCCCGCTTCTACCGGCAGGAGGTGGTGGGCCGCGGCCTCACCCTGGTCACCGGTATCCTCGAACACGGCGTTCAGGCGGGCGAGTTCCGCACGCTCGATGCGGCCCTCGCCGCCCGGCTGTTCCTCGCCCCCATGGTGTTGGGGGCGCTGTGGCGCGCCACCTTCGCTCCGATCGAGGACAGCCCGCTGCCGACCGAAGACCTCCTTGCCTTGCATCTCGACCTGTTCCTGCGCGCCATCGCCGCGGAGTCCCCGCCATGAGACGCCTCGCCTACCTCGCCGTCCTTCTTGCCCTCGGTTCCTGCGACAAGCCGCCGGATTCCGGCGCCTTCCAGGGCTATGTCGATGCGGAGTTCCTGCGCATGGCCGCGCCCGAGGGTGGCTGGGTCACCGCTGTCCCGGTGACCAAGGGGGAGAACGTCGCCGCCGACACGCTGCTGTTCACCCTGGATGACACGCTGCAACGCGCCGCGGTGGCGCAGGCGCGTGCGAGTCTCGCCCAGGCGCAGAGCTCGCTCGATGACCTGCTGAAGGGTGCGCGGCCGGAGGAGATCGCCTCGATCGAGGCGCAGCTCGCCGCGGCCGAGGCGTCGCTCGAACTCGCCCGGCTGCAGCGTGCGCGGCAGGAGGAACTGGCGCGCACGCGTGTCGCTTCCGAGCAGGCGTTGGACCAGGCGCGCGCCGCGGCGGACCAGGCCGCGGCGCAACGCGACCGGATGAAGGCCGACCTCGCCACCGCGCGGCTGCCGGCACGCACCGACCGCATCGCCGCGGCCCGCGCCAGCGTGGAAGCCGCCCAGGCGGCGCTCGAACAGGCCGAATGGCACCTCGCCCAGCGGCGCGTGACGGCCCCGGTCGCCAGCCTGGTCGATGACGTGGTCCGCCACCCCGGGGAATGGGTGCCGGCGAGCGGCACCGTCGTCAGCCTGCTGCCGCCCGACGCAACCAAGGTGGTCTTTTACGTGCCCGAGGCCCAACGGAACGCCTTGCGGTTGGGCGACACGGTGCGGGTGGAATGCAGCGGCTGCCCGCAGGACCTGACGGCGCGCATCAGCCGCGTGGCGCAGGAGGCCGAATACACTCCGCCCGTCATCTACAGCCGCGAGACGCGCCAGAAGCTCGTCTGGCGCACCGAGGCGATCCTCGCCGCCATCCCCGGCGCGCCCACGCCCGGCCAGCCGGTGACGGTGCGCGCGCGGCCATGAGCGACGCGCCCGCCATCTCCGTGCGCGGCCTGACCAAGCGCTATGGCGACAAGGTGGTGGTGGACGGGCTCGACCTCGATGTCGCGCGCGGGCAGATCCATGGCTTCCTCGGGCCGAACGGCAGCGGGAAGACGACGACCATCCGCATGCTGTGCGGGCTGCTGGTGCCGGATGGCGGAACGGGGACATGCCTCGGCCGCGACATCCGCACCCAGGCCTGGGAGATCAAGCAGCGCGTCGGCTACATGACGCAGCGCTTCAGCCTGTATGAAGACCTCACCATCGCGGAGAATCTCGACTTCGTCGCGCGGCTCTACGGGCTGGATGGGCGGCGGCGGCGCGTCGCACGCGCGTTGGAACGGCTGGGGCTGACATCGCGCGTGGGGCAATTGGCCGGCACGCTGTCGGGCGGGTGGAAGCAGCGCCTCGCACTGGCCGCCTGCGTGCTGCACGAACCGGAATTGCTGCTGCTCGACGAACCCACCGCGGGCGTCGACCCCAAGGCGCGACGGGAATTCTGGGACGAGATCCACCTGCTCGCCGAAGGCGGCATGACCGTGCTGGTCAGCACCCACTACATGGATGAGGCGGAGCGCTGCCACCGCATCGCCTATCTCGCCTATGGCAAGCTGCTTGCGGTCGGCAGCGTGGCCGAGGTGATCGCGACCTCGGGGCTGTTCACCTGGCATGTCAGCGGGCCGGAACGGCGCATCGCGTCACTGGCGCATGAACTCGCCTCGCGCGCGGGCTGCGAGATGGTGGCCCCCTTCGGCGCCA
Source organism: Roseomonas alba (assembly GCF_019430885.1). Classification (GTDB taxonomy): domain Bacteria; phylum Pseudomonadota; class Alphaproteobacteria; order Acetobacterales; family Acetobacteraceae; genus Neoroseomonas; species Neoroseomonas alba. The sequence continues at coordinate 510,688 of NZ_JAHYBZ010000004.1, forward strand.
CGCTGCATGTCAGCGGCCCCGATGAGGCCGCTCTGGAAGCCGCCATCGCGCCCTATCGCGACGAGCCCGGCCTGAGCTGGACCAAGGACGAGCCTTCCCTGGAGGACGCCTTCATCCACCTGATGACGGGAACGCCCGGATGAGCGGCCCACGCTTCGCCTGGCACCGCCTGGTCGCGATGGTGGTGAAGGAATTCATCCAGATGCGCCGCGATCGGCTGACCTTCGCGATGATGATCGGCATCCCGATCATCCAGCTCGCGCTGTTCGGCTATGCCATCAACGCTGACCCCCGCAACCTGCCCACCGCGGTGATGAGCGAGGACAACAGCCCCTTCAGCCGCGCCATCGTCGCCGGCTTGCAGACCAGCACCTATTTCCGCATCGCCGAGGTGACGCAGGACCCTGCCGAACTCGACCGCATGCTGGCGCGCGGCGAGGTGCAATTCGCCGTCGAGATCCCCGCCGGCTTCGGCCGCGCTCTGATGCGCGGGGATCGCCCCGCCCTGCTGGTCATGGCCGATGCGACCGACCCCGCCGCCACGGGCAATGCGCTGGGTGCGCTGGATCGCGTCGTGGAAAGCTCGCTGTCGCCGCTGCTGGACGGCTCCCTCGCGACCTTGCAGCGCGGCCCCTCCCCGGTCGATCTGCGGGTGCAGCGCCGCTACAATCCGGAAGGCATCACCCAGTACAACATCGTGCCTGGGCTGATGGGCACCATCCTGACCATGACCATGATCATCATGACCGCGCTCGCCGTGACGCGCGAACGCGAGCGCGGGACCATGGAGAACCTGCTCGCCATGCCGGTCCGCCCGACCGAGGTGATGATCGGCAAGCTCGCCCCCTTCATCCTGGTGGGCGGCATCCAGGTCCTGGTCATCATCGGCACCGCGACGACACTGTTCCACGTGCCGATGGTGGGCGATCCGCTGGTGCTGTCGGTCGGGTTGCTGACCTTCATCATCGCGAACCTGGCGGTGGGGTTCCTGTTCTCGACCATCGCGCAGAACCAGCTTCAGGCGATGCAGATGAGCTTCTTCTTCTTCCTGCCATCCATCCTGATGTCGGGCTTCATGTTCCCCTTCCGCGGCATGCCGGACTGGGCGCAGGTGATCGGGGAAGCCCTGCCGCTGACGCATTTTCTGCGCGTGGTGCGCGGGGTGATGCTGAAGGGGAATGCGCTGGCGGATACCTGGCCGGATATCTGGCCCATGCTGGTGTTTCTCGGCGCGGTCTCGGTGCTGGCGGTGACGCGGTATCGGCAAACCCTCGACTGACGGTGTTTCGAGGGGGGCTTTGCCTCTCCATTGACCTCCGACGTCATCGCTTCCGCGACGCGCCTGGCTAGGCTGCTGCTCCCGCACCGGAGCGCCGCAATGTCCATCGCCTACGTTATCACCTTCACCGTCCGCGACGGCCAGCGCGAGCGCTTCCTGTCCATGCTGACGGGCGTGCTGGACGCTATGCGGGAGGAGGACAGCTTCATCAGCGCCATACTGCACGAGGACCCGGACACCCCCCGCCGCTTCCTGCTGCATGAGGTCTGGCGTGACCACCAGGATGTGCTGGAAGTGCAGCTTGCGCGGCCCTATCGCGCCGCCTGGCACACGGCCTTGGCGGACCTGCTGGAGAGACCGCGCGAGATCGGGATGTGGACGCCGGTCAGGGAGGACCGGCGCGCCTGATCAAACGTGGAAGGATTCGCCGCAGCCGCAGCGGCCCTTCTCGTTCGGATTGGTGAAGGTGAAGCCGGCGGTCATCGCCTTCACCTCATAGTCCATGACCGTGCCGATCAGGAACAGCGTCGCCTTGCGGTCAATCAGGACGGTGACGTCCTTGTCGCGGACGACCTCGTCGGTCGGCGCGGCTTCGTCGGTCCAGGACAGGTCGTAGGACAGGCCGGAACAGCCCTTCGCCTTCACGCCGATGCGCAGCAGCCTGCCGTGCTGCCCATTCGCGTAGAGGCCACGCAGCCGCTCGGCCGCCGCGTCCGTCAGGGTCATGACCGGCGGCAGCGAACGCTTCGGGCGGGGGGCGTCGACGGTGGCGCTCATCGTTGGCCTCCTCAGAACATATTCAGGGCGAGGCGGGCGTCCTCGCTCATGCGGGACTGGTCCCAGGGCGGATCCCAGACGACCTCGACATCGACATCGGACACACCTTCGACGGCGCTCACCGCTTCCTCCACCTGGCCAGGCAGTTCCTGGGCCGAGGGGCAGGCGGGCGTGGTGAGGGTCATCTCAACCTTCACCTTGCCGTCGTCAGCGATCTCGATCGCGTAGATCAGGCCGAGCTGGTAGATGTCGACCGGGATCTCCGGGTCATAGACGGTGGAGATCGCGGCGATCACCGCATCCTCGTTCACCTTCGGCGCCGGCGGCTTCACTTCGCCATCGGGCGTCCAGGTGGCGCGGGTCTCGGTGGTGGCGGGTTCACTCACTGCTCGCCTCCTTGGTCCCGTCGAGCGCGGCGTTCAGCGTGTGCCAGGCCAGCGTCGCGCATTTCACGCGGGAGGGAAATTCGTGCACGCCGGAGAGGGGCGCGAGACGCTCCATCTCCTCGGAGAACTCGGCGCCGCAATCGGGGCAGGCGCCGGTCATGGCCAGCTCGCGGAACTTGGCGCCAAGCTCCTTCGCCTGCTCCGCCGTCTTGCCCTTCACCGTCTCGGTCATCAGCGACGCGCTGGCGGTGGAAATCGCGCAGCCGCGCCCCTGGAACGCGGCGTCGGCGATATGCCCGTCGGGCGACATCTTCACGAAGAGCTCGATCCGGTCACCGCACATCGGGTTGTCGCCGCGCGCGGTGGCGGTCGCGTCCTCCAGCCGGCGGAAATTCCGCGGCTTGCGGCCGTGGTCCAGGATGACTTCCTGGTAGAGGTCGCGCAGATCGTCGAACAGGCCGCTCATTTGAAGAACTCCCGTGCCTCGATCAGCGCGGTGGCCAGGATGTCGATCTCCTCCTTCGTCGTGTAGACCCCGAAGGAGGCGCGAGTGGTCCCGCCCTCGACGTTGAAGCGCGCATGCAACGGCTCGGCACAGTGGCGGCCGGCGCGCACCGCGATGCCGGCGCGGTCGAGCAGCGTCGCGAGGTCATGCGGATGCGCGGCATCCAGCGCGAAGGCGAAGACCCCACCGCGATCCTGCGCACGGCCGAGCAGCGTCAGGCCCGGCACCTCGGACAGCGCGCCCATCGCGTGGTCGACCAGGGCGCGCTCATGCGCCTCGATCGCCGGCATGCCGATGGCGGTGACGTAGTCGATGGCGGCGTGCAGGCCGACGGCCTCGACGATCGGCGGCGTCCCGGCTTCGAACTTCGCGGGCGCCGGGGCCCATTCCGACTTCTCGAAGGTCACATAGGAGATCATGTCGCCGCCGCCGAGGAAGGGCGGCATGCGGTCGAGCAATTCGAGCCGCGCCCAGAGAATGCCGATGCCGGTCGGCCCATACAGCTTGTGACCGGTGAAGCAGTAGAAGTCGCAGCCGATTGCCTGCACGTCGACGCGGCGGTGCACCGCGGCCTGGGACCCATCCAGCAGCACCTTGGCGCCATGGGCGTGGGCCAGCGCCACGATGCGCTCGACCGGTGTGACGGTGCCGAGCACGTTCGACATATGCGCGACCGCGACCAGCCCGACCTTCCCATCAGCGAGCTTTGCCTCGAGATCCTCCATGTCGAGCTCGCCGGCATCGGTCACGCGGCAGACGCGCATCTCGATGCCCTTGTCGTCGCGCAGCAACTGCCAGGGGATGATGTTGGCGTGGTGCTCGAGCTCGGAAATCAGCACCGCCTGGCCGGGCTTCATCACGCCGCGACCCCAGCTATGGGCGACGAGGTTCATCGCCTCGGTGCTGTTCTTCGTGAAGACGATCTCGCGCGGGTCGGCGGCGTTCAGGAAGCGCGCCGTGGCGGCCCGCGCCGCCTCGTAGGAATCCGTCGCCAGTTCGGACAGGCGATAGGCCCCGCGATGGACATTGGCGTAGGCCGTCTCCATGCAGCGGACCATGGCCTCGATCACGGCGCGCGGCTTCTGCGCGGACGCCCCGGAATCGAGGAAGACCAGCGGCCGCCCGCGCGCCTGCGGCTGCGACAGGATCGGGAAATCCTGGCGGATGCGCGCGACGTCGAAGCCAGCGGGGGCCAGCGTGTCCATCACGCAGCCGCCCCCTGGCGGGACCACCAATTGTCCAGCGCCCGGGTCAGGGCGCCGCGCAGGGTTTCGTCCGTCACCGTCTCCACCGCCTCATGCAGGAAGGCTTCTACCAGCATGGCCTTGGCCTCGGCTTCGGGGATGCCGCGGGAGCGGAGGTAGAAGAGGCTGTCCGCATCCAGCGCACCCACCGTCGCGCCATGACTGCACTTCACGTCATCCGCGTAGATTTCAAGCTGTGGCTTGCTGTCGATTTCGGCTTCGTCCGACAGCAGCAGCGCCTGGTTCATCTGGTAGCCGTCAGTGCGCTGGGCGATCTGATGGACGTGGATCTTGCCCTGGAACACCCCGCGCGAGCGCCCGGTCAGCACCGTCTTGTAGGTCTGGCGGCTGGCACAGTCGGGCGCGGCGTGATCGAGCGCCGTGGTGGTGTCCACATGCTGCCCGTCGGCCGCCATCTGCGCCCCGTTCATGTGGCAGGCGGCCTTGGGGCCGGTCAGCGCCGCATGGATCTCGTTGCGCGTCAGGCGCGCACCGGCGGCGACGGTGAAGTTGTCGTAGGAGCCGCCCGCCGCGATGGTCGCGTAGATCGTGGACAGGTGGAAGACGGTCGCTTCCTCCTGCAGCATGCGGCCATGGGTGAGGGTCGCACCCTCAGCGACTGCGATCTCGAAGACCGGGTTGTGCAGGCACTGGCCGCGGCCGGTCGCCGTCTCGATCAGCGTCAGCGAAGCCCCGGCGCCGAGCCGGATCAGGTGCCGCGGATGGAAGGCGAAGGGGCGCCCGGGATCGACGGCAATGGACACGAGTTCCAGCAACCCGCCCTCCACGCCTTCGGGGATGTCGAGGAACAGCCCGTCCTCGAACAGCATGGTGTTCAGCGCGGCGAGAGGCTCGCTTTCCGGCCGCGCCAGCGCGCCGAGATGCGGTTCGGCCTCGGCCAGGTCGCGGGCCAGCGACAGCACGCGATAGGGCACGCCGTCCAGCGTCGACAGGTCACCGCGGAAGCGGCCATCGACGAAGACCGCGCGATGCGGCGCGTTCGGCACGGGCAGGGCGATCGCACCCTCGACCATGGTCAGCGGCTCGGCGAAATGCGCCTGCGCGATGGGGCCGAGGTCGGTGTACTTCCACTGCTCCACGCGTCGCGTGGGGAAGCCGCGCGCGGCGAAATGCGCCGCGGCATCCGCGCGCAGCGTGTTCAGCCATGGCTTGCGCGCGCCGGGCAGATGGTCCTTCAGCCCTTCATAGCGCGCCAGGAAGCCGGCAGCGCCGGCTGGAGCGTTTGCCGTCATGCAGCCGCCTGGACGGACGCATAGCCCTGCGCCTCCAGCTCCTTCGCGAGTTCGGGCCCGCCCGACTTCACGATGCGGCCCTGCATCAGCACATGCACCCGGTCCGGCACGATGTAGTCGAGCAGCCGCTGATAGTGGGTAATCACCAGCGCCGAGAAGCCCGGCCCGCGCATCGCATTCACGCCATCGGCGACGATCTTCAGCGCATCGATGTCGAGGCCGGAATCCGTCTCGTCGAGGATCGCCATGGAGGGCTGCAGCAGCGCCATCTGCAGGATCTCGTTGCGCTTCTTCTCGCCGCCCGAGAAGCCGACATTCACGCCGCGCTTCAGCATGTCCTCGGGCATGGACAGCGCCTTCATGCGTTCGCGCGCCAGCTTGAGGAACTGCATGGCGTCCAGCTCGCTCTCGCCCTTCGCGCGACGCAGCGCGTTCAGCGCGGTGCGCAGGAAGGTGGCGTTGCCCACGCCCGGCAGCTCGACCGGATACTGGAAGGCCAGGAAGAGGCCGGCAGCAGCACGTTCCTCGGGCTCCATGGCCAGCACGTCCACGCCGTTCAGCGTGGCGGACCCACCCGTCACCTCATAACCCTCGCGCCCCGACAGCACGTAGGACAGCGTGGACTTGCCCGAGCCATTCGGGCCCATGATGGCGTGCACCTCGCCGGTCGGCACTTCCAGGTCGATCCCCTTCAGGATCTCCTTGCCGTCGATCTCGGCGGTCAGTCCTTCGATACGCAGCATCTAACCAACGCTCCCTTCGAGCGAAATCTGCAACAGCTTCTGGGCTTCCACCGCGAATTCCATCGGCAGCTCCTTGAGCACCTCGCGGCAGAAGCCGTTCACGATCAGCCCGACCGCCTCCTCCTGCGTCAGCCCGCGCTGGCGGCAGTAGAAAAGCTGGTCTTCGGCGATGCGGCTCGTCGTCGCCTCATGCTCCACCTTGGCGGAGACACAGCGGTTTTCGATGTAGGGCACGGTGTGCGCGCCGCAGAGGTCGCCGATCAGCAGGCTGTCGCACTGGGTGAAGTTGCGCGCGCCCTTGGCCTTCGCCCCGATGCGCACCAGGCCGCGATAGGTGTTCTGCCCATGTCCCGCGCTGATCCCCTTCGACACGATCGTCGACTTGGTGCGCGGGCCGATGTGGAACATCTTCGTGCCGGTATCGGCCTGCTGGTAGTTGTTGGTGATGGCAACGGAATAGAACTCGCCCACCGAATCCTCGCCCTGCAGGATGCAGGAGGGATACTTCCAGGTAATGGCCGAGCCCGTTTCCACCTGCGTCCAGGAAATCTTGGACCGCGCGCCGCGGCAGGCGCCGCGCTTGGTGACGAAGTTGTAGATGCCGCCCTTGCCCTCGGCATCGCCGGGGTACCAGTTCTGCACGGTGGAGTACTTGATGGTCGCGTCATCCAGCGCCACCAGCTCGACCACTGCCGCATGAAGCTGGTTCTCGTCACGCATCGGGGCGGTGCAGCCCTCGAGATACGAGACATAGGACCCTTCGTCGGCGATGATCAGCGTGCGCTCGAACTGGCCGGTCGACTTGGCGTTGATGCGGAAATAGGTGGACAGCTCCATCGGGCAGCGTACGCCCTTCGGGATGTAGACGAAGCTGCCATCAGTGAAGACCGCGCTGTTCAGCGCGGCGAAGAAATTGTCGGCCTGCGGCACCACCGTGCCGAGGTACTTCTTCACCAGCTCGGGGTGCTCCTGCACCGCCTCGCTGATCGAGCAGAAGATGATGCCCTCCTTGCCCAGCCTCTCCTTGTAGGAGGTGGCGACGGACACACTGTCGAACACCGCATCAACTGCGACTGGCATGCGGCCCTCGGCCGGGACCGAGCCCGCGCCCTCGACGCCGGCCAGGATCTCCTGCTCGCGCAGCGGGATGCCGAGCTTGGCGTAGGTCTTCAGCAGCTCGGGATCGACCTCGTCGAGCGACTTCGGGCCTGGCTTCGTCTTCGGCGCGGCGTAGTAATGCGCGTCCTGGTAGTCGATCGGGGGGTACTTCACCGCGGCCCAGCGCGGCTCCTCCATCGTCTTCCACGCGGCGAAGGCGCGCAGGCGCCATTCGAGCAGCCAGTCGGGCTCGTTCTTTTTCGCGCTGATGAAACGGACGATCTCCTCGTTCAGCCCTTTGGGGGCGAACTCCATCTCGATGTCCGTCTCGAAGCCCCACTTGTAGGTGGACTCCGTGACCGACTGGACGGTCTCGATCGTCTCGGTGACGGCAGGCATCAGGTCTTCTCCGTCCTACTCGGCGGCGGCAATCGCGCGGCGCCGCGCCGCGGTGACGACCTCGGGATGCGGCACGATGGCCGGCACGCCCGCAAGGTCGGCAATGGAAATGCCGGACAGCGCCCGGCGGATGGCATTGTTCACGGGGTCCCAGCGCCCGCGGACCGGGCAGCGGGCCTCCGCATCGCAAGAACCGGCGGCATTGTCCACGCAGGCAGTCAGCGCGATGGGCCCGTCTATCGCGGCGATGACCTCGGTCAATGGGATCTCGGCCAGCGGCCGCGCCAAGCGGTAGCCGCCCGTCGCCCCCCGGCGCCCTTCCACCAGACCGGCATGGGCCAGGATCTTGAGAACCTTGGCCACGGTGGGCTCGCCCAGCCCCGTCGAGGAAGCGAGGCCCGGCGCGGTCAGGACGCCGCCGGCCTCGGACTCATCGAGCCGCGCCAGCACCACCACCGCGTAGTCGGTCATCTTCGACAGCCGCAACACGGCCGTTGCCCTCCGGCAATCAGTACCCGATTGGTACGGTTTGCAGATGCTCTCGCGCCATGCCGAAGTCAAGGCGCCTGGACGAGGCTGAGAACGGCTCTCATCCTGATCCGAATCGCTGAGGAGACCGGCCGATGCCGACGATACGCACCGATGATGGCGTGGACCTGCACTACGAGGAGGCCGGCAGCGGCATTCCCATGGTCTTCGTGCATGAATTCGCCGGCGACAGCCGGTCCTGGGAATTGCAGCTCCGCTACTTCTCCCGCCGCTACCGCTGCATCGCCTTCAATGCGCGCGGCTATCCGCCCTCCACCGTGCCGACTGATCCCAAGTCGTATTCGCAGGATCGCGCGACGGATGACATCGCCGCCGTGATCAAGGGGCTGAACCTGGCCCCGGCCCATGTGGTGGGCCTGTCCATGGGCGCCTTCGCGACCCTGCATCTCGGGCTGCGCCATGCCGGGCTGGCGCGCAGCCTGGTCGCCGCCGGCGTCGGCTATGGCGCTGCCCCCGACAAGCGGGCGCAGTTCCGCGCCGAGACCGACGTCGCCATCGCCAAGCTGCGCGAACAGGGCATGGGGGTCTATGGCAGGACCTATGCCCATGGCCCGACCCGCCTGGTTTTCGAGGAGACTGACCCGCGCGGCTTCGCCGAATTCGAGGCGCAGCTCTGCGAGCATTCGACCGAGGGCTCGGCGCTGACCATGAACGGCGTGCAGCGCGAGCGCCCGTCGCTCTTCGACCTCGCCGAGGGCTTCCGCGCCTACACCACCCCCACCCTGATCGTCGCCGGCGACGAGGACGACCCGACGCTGGAACCCGCGCTCTACCTGAAGCGCACCATCCCGACGAGCGCCCTGCTGGTGCTGCCGAAATGCGGGCACACCATGAACCTGGAGCACCCCGACGCCTTCAACCGCGCGGTGCTGGACTTCGTGACGCAGGTCGATGCCGGGGCGTGGAAGCGGCGCATCCCGGAAAGCCTGTCCGGGTCGATCATCGCCGGCAAAGCGCCCTGATCAGTTCGGGAAGCGGTTCGTCCAGACCGCGAATGGCGCATCGGGCGGCAGCTTGAACACGGCATAGTCCAGTTCAGTCGGCCGCCAGCCCGGTGCGCCATAGACCGGGCGCACGCAGCACAGCGTGCCCGGATGCTCGGCGGCGTAGCGCTCCATCTCCCGCCACTGGCCGCCACGATTCACGCTGGCCAGTTGCGGGAAGAGATTGATGTCCGTCCCGCCGCCCATGGTGTGAGCGAAGAAGTGCCCGCGATCATCCCCCGGATAGGTCGCGGACCAGACGCCGCCCAGGAAGCCGGCCATGCGAACCTTGTCGCGGGTACTGGCGGGTTCGGGCCGCGACAGGCCCCAGACCGCAACCACGCGATCCTCCGTCCCCAGGTCGAACATGGTGCGGATGAAAGCACCCGATCCGTCCTCGGCCGGAAAGGTCACCGTCAGCAGTTCGCCGGGTGTGCCGGCCATGCCGAGATACTCCTCCCCCACCGCATCCCACAGCGCGGCGTCGACATGGGCGATCAGGGCATCGCGCCCGCCGGGATTGGGCGCGGAACGGGCAATGTCGTCGAAGATGGACATGGGTCGCCTCGACTGTCGGGACAGTGGTCCGGGCATCATAGCGGTCGGTCGGTTTCATCGGCGTGATTCAGGCCACAGGCTGCTGAAGCATTCACGCCAGCCGTGAGACCGAGAGAGGCTCTGACCCTCTCGGACCCTGCCCATCAAGGGCCGAAAGGCTTTCCTGGTTACCCTTAATCCTCGACCGTTGCTGTTGGAGGGGCGCCGCCCCTCCAAGCCACCCTGCCAAAGGCCACAGGGCCTTTGGAAACCGTCACCTGGTGCCGCGCATCTCTGGCAGAATGCATGCCGGAACCCACTCCTGCGCACCAGGCAGGATTGGCGGGCGCGGAACGCCTGCCGTGCCCAGCACCAAGGGATTGCGGTCCAGGGGATCCAATCCCCTGGCGGGGTGGCTTGGAGGGGCAGAGCCCCTCCAACTTCGCCACAGTCACAACCCCAGCTTCATCCCCTGATGGCTCGCCACGAACCCCAGCGATTCATAAAAGCGCCTTGCCTCCGTGCGGGAATTGCTGGTGGTGAGCTGCACCATCGCGCAGCCGCGCGCACGGCACTGCTCGACCGCCCAGCCCAGGAACCGCCGGCCGAGGCCGCTGCCGCGACGGCCCGCGGCGACGCGCACACTCTCGATCTGCCCGCGCCAGACGCCGCGATGCGACAGCCCGGGAAGAAAGGTCAGTTGCAGGCAGCCGACCACCGCGCCGTCCTGTTCCGCGACGGCGAGCAGCTGGTTCGGATCGGTCTCGATCGCCGCGAAGGCGGCGTCATAGGCCGGGTCGCCGGGCTGCTCGCGCGCCGCGCCCAGCACGTCGTCGGCCAGCAGCGCGACGATCGCCGGCACATCGGCCGCGACCGCGCGGCGAAAGATGGTCCCGCTCATGCGTAGAGATCCCCCCGCGTCGGCGGCAGGCCGGATGCCCCGCGCGCGCGCTTCGTCGCCACCGTCTGGAAGATGCCGACCGTGCCGCGCTCGAAGGCGAGCGCGCAGCCGGCGAGATACATCAGCCAGATCTTCGTCCGCGCCTCGCCGGCCTCGGCATAGGCGGCCTCGCGATTGGCATAGAGGCGTTCGGTCCACAGCCGGCAGGTGCGGCCGTAATGCTCCCGCCAGCCCTCGGTGTCGTGGATCTCGAAGCCGTTGCGTTCCATCGCGTCGGTGGTGCCGCCGATGTGGTCCAGCTCGCCGCCGGGGAAGATGTAGTTCACCAGCGTGCGGAATTCGGGGTTCGCCTTGCGGAACTTCTTCTCGGTGGCCTTCATCGGCCGCGCGATAGCGTGGTGCAGATAGATGCCGCGCGGCTTCAGCAACGACCGGATGTGCCGGAAATAGCCATCGCGATTGTCGAGACCGACATGCTCGAACATGCCGATCGAGGCGATCTTGTCGAACTCCCCGGTGAGCTCGCGGAAGTCGCGCAGCTCGATCGTCACGTGATCCTGCAGGCCAAGCCGCTTCACCTTCTCCGTCGCGAAATCGAACTGCGCCTGGGACAGCGTCACGCCATGCGCCTGCACGCCGAAATGCTGCGCGGCGTGGCAGACCAGTCCGCCCCAGCCGCAGCCGATGTCGAGCATCCGCTCGCCCGGCTTCAGCCGCAGCTTGCGGCAGGACATATCCAGCTTGGCCTTCTGCGCGGTGGCGAGGTCGGCATCCCAGTCCGGGTAATAGGCGCAGGAATAAACCATCTCGGGGTCGAGGAAGAGGCTGTAGAAGGCGTTCGACACATCGTAATGGAACTGCACCTGCGCCTTGTCGTCGCGTCCCTGGCCGTGCTTCGCCGCCTGCACGCCGGCATAGGCATGCCCCTGCCCGCCCCCGCCCGGGCCGAACAGGAAGGGCAGGAAGGCGCGCAGCGCCAAGCCCTTGTTCAGCCGCTTGGCGATCCCGCGAGTCGACCCCGACCCGGCCGCGGCCGCGAGGTCGAGCAGCGTCCCACCTTCCAGATCGACCGCGCCCTCGGCGATCAGTTCCACCACCGTCGGCAGGCGCGGCCGCCGCACCAGCCGGGTCAGCGCGGCGGGGGTGCGGATCGCCAGCACCAGCCGGCCATCCGCCTTGGGGGAGAGCGGCAGCACCGTCCCGTCCCACAGACCGACCGATAGGTCGATCGGCGCCACACCGGCCACATGCTCCGCAAAGCGGCGCAGCGCCGCGATCCGGCGATCATCCCTGCCCATGCCGTCCGATCCTGCCTGACAATTCCGTGCCCGCTCTACGGGCAGCCGATGGCGGCGGCAACCCGGCTTCACGCCCCGCCGGGCCGGGTCTAGAAGCGATATCGGCTTAACACCACGGAGGGGATGCCAGAATGCCGAACATGCTCGAGGGCAAGGTCGCTATCGTCACGGGGGCCGGCAACGGCATCGGCCGCGAGATCGCCATCATGATGGCCGGCCAGGGTGCGAAGGTCATCATCAACGACATCGGCGCCTCGGTGTCGGGCGAGGGCATGGATGCGACCCCCGCGCAGCAGACCAAGGCGATCATCGCGCAGAATGGCGGCCAGTCCGAGATCAGCGCGGAAAGCGTCTCCTCCTGGGCCTCGGCGCAGAAGATCGTGCAGGCGGCAATGGATCATTTCGGCCGCATCGACATCGTCGTGAACAACGCCGGCATCCTGCGCGACCAGATCTTCCACCGCATGACGCCCGAGGAATGGGACGCGGTGATCGCCGTCCATCTCAACGGGTCCTTCTACGTCTCCCGCGCCGCGGCCACGCATTTCCGCCAGCAGCAGTCCGGCGCCTATGTGCACATGTCCTCGACCTCCGGCCTGATCGGCAATTTCGGCCAGGCGAACTACTCGGCCGCCAAGCTCGGCATCGTCGGCCTGTCCAAGTCGATCGCGCTCGACATGGCGCGCTTCAACGTGCGGTCGAACTGCATCGCGCCCTTCGCCTGGTCGCGCATGACCGGCACCATCCCCGCCGAGACGCCTGAGCAGAAGCGCCGCGTCGAGCGCATCATGCAGATGACGCCGGACAAGAACGCCCCGCTCGCGGTGTTCCTCGCCTCGGATGCGGCGAAGGACGTGACCGGGCAGATCTTCTCCCCGCGCATGAACGAGCTGTTCGTCTACAGCCAGATCCGCCCGATCAAGTCGGTGCATCGCGAGAGCGGGTGGACGCCGGAGAGCATCGCCGAATACGCGCTGCCGTCGCTGGCGCAGGGCTTCTCGAAGCTCGAGCGGTCCGGCGATGTCTTCTGCTGGGACCCGATCTGAGGTCCCGCATGCGGCGGGTCATGGCCCTGGCGGCGTGTGCCGCCCTCGCCCTGCCCGCCGCAGCCCAGGATACGCGGCCCGAGGATGGCACGCCCTTCGTGACCGTCACGCCGCCGGCGGGCGAGGCGCCGTCCTCCGGTCTGCCGCAGCCCAGCGTGCCGATGGTGGTGCTGGACGCGGTCCAGCGGCTGCCGCCCAGCGGCGCGCTCGAGGCACCCCTGCGATCCGCCGTCTGCGCCTTCGCCCCCATCGCCCGGCACCTGGAACCGCTCGCCAGCAACGTGCCCTGGGCACAGCTCAGGGCCGTGGTGCTGTTCGGCGATCTGCCGGGGCTCACACCGGGCCAACGCGCCGCGGTGCTGCGCCCGACGCGCGAATTGCTGGCTCGCGCCGCGACGCGCGACCGCATCGCCGAGGGCGGCATCGCCCTGTTCGATCACGACATGCAGCCGCTGCCCGCCAACGCGCCGAGGCCGGCCTTCCTGGCCATCCTGATCCCGCCGCCCGAGGCACCGCCGGAGGATTGCGTGGCGCAGCCGCCGCCCAGCGCGCTTCCGGCAGCCGGAAGGTCACTCTACCCCCCGCCTGCGGGGACGGCGCCGCCTGGCGGGGCTGCCGGGCCACCAGTGGCGATCGGCCCGCCACAGCCGAGGCCAGGCCCTCCGCCGCCCTACCGCACGCAACGGCCGCCGCCGGCACCGCCCGGTTATCATCCGCGCAGCCAACCCCCGCCGGGCCACTATCCGTGGCCCAACTGACCGGGCCGCGCCGTCCCGCCGGAAGCGGAGACATCCATGGCTGACCGCACCCCCGCCGTCGAAGCCCTCTGGGCCGCCTACCGCGCCGCGGCAGGGCTCGACCACGACCGCTACGACGTGGTGGCGATGGGTGATGGTCCGGAGCTGGCTGATGAACTGGTCGCGCTGATCGCATCCGGCCCGAAGCGGGCCACCGCCTCGCTCGACCGCGACTATGGCGCAGGCCGCGCGCCGCGACCGGCGCCGGGCGACCATGTCGTGGTCGTCGACGGCGCCGGCCGGCCACGCTGCATCTGGCGCACGACCGAGGTGCAGGTGAAGCCGCTGATCGCCGTCGATGACGCCTTCGCCTGGGACGAGGGCGAAGGCGACCGCAGCCGCGCCTTCTGGCTCGCCGCGCATCGCGGCTATTTCGCCCGCCAGGCGGCGCGCGAGGGCTTCGTCATGACCGATGACGAGCCCGTCGTCTTCGAGCGCTTCCGCCTGGTCTGGCCGACGCCCGACCCATGACCTTCCTCTCCCGCGCCCGGGGTGCCACGCTGCCGCCATGACGACGCCCGCAGACCTGATCCATGCCCGCTACGGCAAGGTACCCTTCGATCCGCCGGAGGAGATTCCCCCCGCCCTGGCCGCGCTGCTCGACCGCCGCGTGACGCGCCGCTACCGCGCCGAGGAGGTGCCGGGCCCGCTGCTCGACACCATTCTCGCGGCCGCGCAATCGGCGCCGTCGAAATCCGACCTGCAGCAATATTCCATCATCGTCACGCAGGATGCGGCGAAGATCGCCAAGGTCGCCGACTGGATCGGCACCATGCCGTGGATCAAGGATGCGCCGGTCTTCCTGCTGTTCTGCGGCGACATGCGGCGCGGCCAGCTCGCCTGCGCGCATCACGGCCGTGCCCATGCCAACAACAACATGGACACCTTCCTCAACACCGCCGTCGATGCGGCGCTCGCCATGGGCATGGCGATCGCGGCGGCCGATGCGGCCGGCCTCGGCACCTGCCCCATCTCCTATGTCCGCAGCCATATCGAGAAGGTTGGCCCGCTGTTCCGCCTGCCCGAGGGCGTCTATCCCGTCGCCGGGCTGACCCTCGGCTGGCCCAGCGCGCGCAACGACCCGACGCCGCGCCTGCCGCCCTCCGTCATCGTGCATCGGGAGGGCTACAGCGATGGCGGCCTGCCCGTGGCGCTCGACGAATACGACGCGCTGCGCCCGCGCCAGAAGCCGCGCTATCCGGAGGTTCATGGCCCGGCCCCGCAGGGCTGCACCTGGTCGGAGAACTCCGCGCGCCAGCTCTCGGTGCCCGAGCGCTTCGGCTTCCGCGCCTGGCTGCGCCTGAGGGGCTTCGCGCTTGACTGACGCCCTGGCCGACAATCCCGGCGGCGCCGATGCCGAAGGCCAGTCCCGCCGCACGGTCCGCCCGCGCGACGCGGCGAGCCTGATCATCTGGCGCGACGGCCCCGCCGGCCCCGAGGTGCTGATGGGCAAGCGCCATGCGCGCCACCGCTTCATGCCCGACGTCATGGTCTTCCCCGGTGGCCGGGTGGACCCGGACGACCATCGCCAGCCCACGGTGTCCGAACTCGGCACGGCGACGCGCCGCATGCTGGAGCACCGCGCCACACCCGGCCGAGCGCGGGCCATCGGCATCGCGGCGGTGCGCGAGCTGTTCGAGGAGACCGGCCTCGTCCTCGGCCGGCGCGAGGGCGATGCGGTCTTCGCCGATCTCGGCGCCCTGCACTATGTCTGCCGTGCGGTGACACCGGGCGGGCGGCCGATCCGCTTCAATGCGCGCTTCCTCGCCGCCCCGGCCGAGACGGTGCACGGCGACATCGCCGGATCGGGCGAGCTTGAGCGCCTCGACTGGTACACGCCCGAGGCTGCGCATCGCCATCACGTCGCGGACATCACCAGCAAGGTGCTGCTGGAATTCCTCGACTGGCTGGCGATGACGCCGCAGAAGCGCGCGAGCCGGCCGCTGATCGTCTTCCGTGGCATGGACAACCGCCAGCCGGATCGGTGAGCATCACCGACCTGTCGCGCGCCGCCGCGTCGAAGGCTCGCGATGTCATGCATTTTCGACCGAAGCGTCAGACCGCCGACGCGGGCGTCACATAGATCTCCGACCCAGTCATCTCCATGGCCTCGGGTATCCCCAGGATGCGTCTTGCAGCCCTCGCCCTGCTTTGCCTTCTGCCGGCGACGGCCCGGTCGCAGGAGGTGCCGCCGACCGTCTCGATGCAGGGCTGGCGGCCGACGCTCACCCTCGGCGGCGGCGACGTCGTGCTCCAGCCCTCGCTGCGGTTCGACCTCGATGGCGGCACCTTCTGGGACCAGCCGCAGAACGACGGGCAGCCGCGCCGCTTCGACGGCGGGTTCAACGTCCGTCGCGCGCGCCTGGGCGTGCAAGGCACCGTCCTGCGCGACTTCACCTACAACGTCACCTGGCAGTTCGAACCAGACCCCGGCAAGCAGTTCGACTGGGCCTCGGTCTATCTAATGGATGGCTGGATCGCCTATTCGGGCCTGCCCTGGGTAACCTTCCGGGTGGGTGCCTTCACGCCGCTCAACACGCTCGATTATTCCGGCAGCAGCTTCGAGACGCTGTTCATGGAACGCGCCTCCATCATCAACATCGCCGCCAGCATCGCCACGGGGGACAGCCGCTATGGCGCCGGCGCCGAGTTACACAGCGACCGGCTCTTCGGCGCCTTCTATGCGACCGACGGCGTCTCGACGACGCGCGACGACGGCAATCAGCGCGGCCTCGCCGGACGTGTCGCCGCGCTCGCCGTCGATACGGAGGAGGTGAAGCTCCTCGTCGGCGGCAGTGCGTCCTATCAGTTCCAACCGGGCACATCGGGCAATGCGACGATCCGGCTTCGCGACTATCCGCAGTTACGGCTCAGCCCGCTTCAACTGCTCAACACCGGCTCCATGCCCGCCGACGCTGCCTCCGCCATCGGGCCCGAGCTGTCCGGCACTGTCGGCAAGCTGCTGTTCCAGGGCGAATACCAGCGCATCCAGGTCGATCGCACGAACGGCACGAACCCCATCTTCCAGGGCTATTATCTCTCGCTGGCCTATCCGCTGATTGGCCAGGCCCGACGCTATGACAGCCACCGCGCCGTCTGGACACGCCCCCACTTCGCGGAGCTGGACCCCGCGCAAGGACATTGGGGCTATCTCGAACTCGCTACGCGCTACAGCAGCGCAAACCTCTTCGACGGGGCCGTGCGCGGCGGGCACCAGACCATCTGGGGCACGGCGCTCAACTGGTATCCGTTCCGCGCCCTGCGGGCCTCCGTCGAATACCAGGTCGGCCAGATCACGCTCGACGGTCCGAACCGGGGCTTCCAGTCGATCGGCGTCCGCCTCTCCGTCGCGCTGTGATCAGTGCCAGTGTCCGGCCTCACGGTCGCGACGCGGTTCCAGCAGCATCAGCCCGCCGAGGATCATCGCACCGCCGCCCAGCGCCAGTGCGGCCGCCACGGACAGCGACACGCGCCCAGGCGCGGTTGCATCACCCAGCAGCAGCACCACCAACAGGAGATTCCCGAGGAAACCGGTTCCGATCAGGGTCAGGGGAATGAAAGGCATGGCGTCGCTCCGTTCATGACGGAGTTAAACTGCCTGCGGAGGCGGCAGATGGACGCCAGCAGGGCAAATTCGTGGCAGTGGCCGCATGGACAGCAGGGCAGCCATCTGAAACTGTGCCGCCGGAAATCAGCATAGGAGGTTTCCCCATGCGCAGGCTTCTCGCCGCCGCTCTTCTCACCGCCGCCGTCTCAGGTCCCGCCCTGGCGCAAACCCAGCAGCCGCCGCTGCGTTGCGGCGTGGACGGCACCTTCGCGCCGCATGCCTTCCCCTCCCTGCAGGGTGGCGTGCAGGGCTTCCAGATCGACCTGTTCAAGGAAGTCGCCCGCCGCATGGGGCGCGAGATCGTCATCGATTCCGCCGCCTTCTCCGGCCTGATCCCGGCGCTGAATGCCGGGCGCTACGACTTCCTCTGCGCGCCGACCACGGTCACGCCGGAACGCGCCCAGGCGCTGCTCTTCACTGAGGGCTATCTGTGGACCGAGCTGCAGTTCGGCATCCGCCGCGGCACGCCGCCGATCCGCTCGGAGGAAGACCTGCGCGGCAAGACCATCAGCGTGAACAAGGGCACGCCCTATGAGGCATGGGTGAACAACAACCGCGAGCGGCTGAACCTGACGCTGCTCGCCTTCGACAGCCAGGCCGACGCGGCGCAGGCGGTGATCCAGGGCCGCGCCTATGCCAACCTCTCGGGCAACACCGTCGTCCGCTACTCGGCCTCGCGCTCGCCACTCTATATCGCGGACTTCGTCCTGCCCGGCACGCGCTTCCACTGGGGCACGCCGTTCCGGCTGGATTCCGCCGCGATGCGCAACCAGGTGGAAGACATCATCACCTGCATGAAGCGTGACGGCACCGTCGCCCGGCTGTCCGAGCGCTGGTTCGGTTCCGCCCCCGGCCCCGACCAGGCCGAGCGCATCGAATTCCCCGGCTATGGCGTGCCGGACCTGCCGGGCTACGACCCGACGCCGCAGAACCCGAACTGCGGGTGAGCGCCGCCACTGCGCGCGAGCCGATCGTCGAGGCCCGCGCGATCCACAAGCATTTCGGGCATCTCCACGTCCTCAAGGGCGTGGACCTGAAGGTCGCCGAGAAGGAACTCGTCTTCCTGATCGGCCCTTCGGGATCGGGCAAGTCGACGCTGCTGCGCTGCCTCAACCGGCTGGAGGATCCCAGCTCCGGCCAGGTGATCGTGGACGGCATCGACATGCTCGATGCGAAGACGGACATCAACAAGGCCCGCCAGCGCATCGGCATGGTGTTCCAGTCCTTCAACCTCTACCCGCACATGACGGCGCTGGGGAATGTGATGCTGGCGCTGCGCAAGGTGCAGGGGCTCGGCCGCGCGGAAGCCGAGGCGAAGGCACGGGCGGCGCTGGCGCGCGTGCACCTCGCCGATCGCGCGGATCATTATCCGCTGCAGCTTTCGGGCGGGCAGCAGCAGCGCGTCGCCATCGCCCGCGCCATCGCGCTCGAGCCGCGCGTGATGCTGTTCGACGAACCGACCAGCGCGCTCGATCCCGAACTGGTCGGCGGCGTGCTCGCGGTGATGCGCGAACTGCGCGAGGACGGGATGACCATGGTCGTGGTCAGCCACGAGATGGGCTTCGCCAAGGCGGCCGCCGATCGCGTGGTGTTCATGGCGGACGGGCTGATCGTCGAGGAAGGGCTGCCGGCGGAGATCTTCTCCCAGCCGAAGCATGACCGCACACGGGCGTTCATCTCGCAGATCGAGCGGCATTGATGACCACGGACAGGCTGGAGGGGCGGAACGCCCCTCCCCGGTCAGGTATCGGCGCCCTCGCATTCCCGCGCCGGGCGAGTGAAGGCGAACCAGCCATTCGGGCCGCGCAGGCAGCCATTGGACCAGTTCCCCTCGATCACGCGGCCGCGGATCACCAGCCGGCCACGGCCATTCGGATGCGCAAGGCTCCATCCGCCTTCATAGACAATGCCGGCGGCAGGAATCTCGACACGGCCAGACACGAAATGGTCGTTGCGGAAGACACCTTCCTGCACCACCCGCGTGTCCTTGCCCGCGGTGATCATCAGGCGGCCCTGGCCCTCGTTCTTCCCGCGACGCAGCGCGCCGTCATAGACCATGCTGCGCTCGACGCCGTCCTCCTCCCAGCGGACGACGGCGCGGCCCTCGCCTTCCGCCGGGCCGTCCGGGCAGGGACCGGTCCAGGAGGCTGTCAGCCCCGTCGCGCCGGCGCGGATACCACTCGCCCAGAGCCAGCAGCCTTCCGCCCCGTCGCTGACGAAGCCTGCCTGGCCGCCGGGCACCATGCGCTCGGTCTCGGGCGGCGGGCCGGCGGCGGCGCACATCAGCGCCAGGGCGGCGAGCATCGCGGTCTTGTACGGCGTCATCCGGGGCAGTCCTTCCACGGTGGCGGATCCAGGCCGAAGCCTAGCAAGAATCATAGCAACTGCAGCGCCGGAGGTTGCATCCCATGACCGGCTGGGAACGCTTCACCGACAGTTTCTTCAATGCGCGCGTGATGGCGCAGTACCTGCCGAAGATCATCGAGGGCTTCGGCCTGACCGTGGTCCTCGCGCTGTGCATCATTGTCGCGGGGCTGGTGCTGGGGCTGCTGCTCGCGCTCGTCCGCGCCTTCGGTATCCGGCCGCTGAACTGGCTGATCATCTTCACGGTCGACCTGTTCCGCGCCCTGCCGCCGCTGGTGATCATCGTTCTGCTGTTCTTCGGCCTGCCCAATGCGGGGCTGGAGCTGTCCGGCTTTGCCTCGGCCTGGCTGTCGCTGACGCTGGTGCTGATGGCCTTCTCCGAGGAGATCTTCTGGGCCGGCATCACCTCGGTCCCGAGGGGACAATGGGAGGCCGCGCGATCGACCGGGCTCGGTTTCGTGCAGACGCTCGTCTACGTGGTTCTGCCGCAGGCGCTGCGCATCACCATCCCGCCGCTGACCAACCGCACCATCGCGATCACCAAGGGCACGGCGCTCGCCTCGGTGGTGGCGGTGCCGGACATCCTGGGGGCGGCGAATGCGGGGGTGTCCTTCTCCTTCAACCCTTCTCCGCTGACGCTCGGCGCCATTGCCTATCTGGTGCTGTTCCTGCCCGTTGTCGTGCTCGGTCGCTGGATCGAGACGCGCTTCGCGTGGAAGCGGTGACGCCATGCGATCGCGAAGCAGCACAGCCGCAGGCGAGGAGCGCAGCGTGAATCGCGTGGTCGGAAACTAGCGCCATGGATCTCGACCTCTTCCTCGAATCATTCTTCAACTGGCAGATCGTCACCGAGGCTTGGCCGATCCTCTGGCAGGGGCTGAAGGCGACGTTGCTGCTGTCCGCGCTGGTGGTGCCGCTCGGCGCCCTGGGCGGCGTCCTTATCGCGGTGCTGTCCACCTTCCACGCGCCCTGGATCAAATGGCCGCTGCGTGTCTGGGTGGACATCTTCCGCGCCCTGCCGCCCCTGGTGCTGCTGATCTTCATCTTCGCCGGCCTGCCCTTCGTCGGCATCGACGTCGGCGCCTGGGGGGCCGTCGCGATCGGCTTCTTCCTCAACACCGGCTCCTATTACGGAGAGATCCTGCGCGCCGGCATCGAGAGCGTGCCGCGCGGGCAGATCGAGGCGGCGCGGTCCACCGGCCTCACCCGCGGGCAGACCATGACCTATGTCGTGCTGCCCCAGGCCGTGCGGAACGTGCTGCCGGACCTGATCTCAAACACGCTGGAGGTGGTGAAGCTGACCTCCATCGCCTCCGTCGTCGCGCTGCCGGAGCTGCTGTTCCAGGCGCGGCAGGCGCAGTCCGTGACTTACAACGCGACGCCGATCATGGCCGCCGCGGTGATCTACTTCATCCTGCTGTGGCCGGTGGTGCGGATGCTGTCGCGGCTGGAAAACCGGCAGTTGGCGGGCCGGCGCTGATCGGGCGATGATGGTCGGGACCGCGCCGGCAGAGCGCGGCCCAACCAGAACGTCCAGGAAGCTCCATCCCCATGACATTCCGCCTCGGGCGCCGGCCCCTGCTCGGCGCCCTCGCCGCCCTTCCCGCGCCGGCCTTCGCCCAGGGGGCCGCGCGGCCCATCACGATCATCGTCCCCTTCGCCCCGGGCGGCAGCACGGATGTCGTCACCCGGCTGCTGGCCGAGCGCATGACGACGCTGCTCAGCCAACCCGTGCAGGTGGAGAACCGCCCCGGCGCGAATACCGTCATCGGCGCCGAATACGTGGCGCGGTCCCGGCCCGATGGCCTGACGCTGTTGATGGCAGCCGGCACCACGCTGACCATCAACCCGGTCATCGTGCCCAACCTGCCCTATAAGGTGGATGACTTCGCGCCGGTGATGCTGGCGACGACCTTCCCCTTCGGCATCATCACCCGGCTGGAGGGCGGCCCGGTGGACGTGCCGGCCTGGGTGGCCGCGGCCAAGGCGCGGCCGGGCCAGATGACCTATGGCACCAATGGCCCGACGACGCTGACCAATGTCGCGATGCTGATGGTCATGGAACGGCTCGGCATCACCATGCAGGACGTGACCTATCGCGGGGATTCCGCGCAGCTCACCGCCTTCCTCGCCGGCGACCTCGACATGCTGATCGTCGCGGGCAGCACGGCCCAGCCGGTCTATCGCAACCGCCAGGGGCGGCTGATCGCCTGGACCAGCGCACGCAAGGTGGACTCCACGCCCGACGTGCCGTCCATCGCGCAATACGCGCCGGGGCTGGATGTGCTGTCCTGGTTCGGGATGCTCGCCCCTGCGCGCACGCCGACCGATATGGTGATGCGGCTGAACGCCGCGGCGAACGAGGCCCTGCAGGATGCGCGCATCCGCGACAGGCTGACGACGGAGGGGCAGTTCCTCGCGGGCGGCACGCCGGACGATTTCGCGACCTTCCTGAAACGGTCGGACGAGCAGTGGCGACCGATCCTGCAAAGGCTGGACGTGCCGCGAAACTGACCAAGGCGGAAGGCGCCGCCCGATACACGCGCGGTTCGCGGCCCTGATGGAACGGAGGAGGGCTCTGCCCTCCACCGAACCCCCACCGGCCAAAGGCCACAAGGCCACAAGGCGTTTGGATACGATCACCTGGCGCCGGGCAGGACTGGCGCGACGTCTGCCTCCGGGATTTGCAGGCAGCCAGCGATGCGCCGTGACCGCGCCTTGCGCCGTGGCACGCTGCCGCGGGCAGCCTGCGGCAGAAGACGAATTTATCTCATTGATCTAACACGAATATTGCCAAGCCCATCCCCAGAATCAGCCTGAACCTCAAGCGAGGGCGGCTTGAGGTTTCCAAAGGCCTTTCGGCCTTTGGTGGGGTGGGGTCTCGGGGAGGGGCAAAGCCCCTCCCCGCCTTCAATCCGCAGCGATCCGAACGAACCCATCCCGTGTCTGGGGCAGCTTCCGCCCCAGGATCTGTTCCGCCACCTGTGTCCGCAGCACCTGCGCCGTGCCGCCGGCGATGGCGAACATCCGCGCGTCTCGGACATAGCGTTCCATCGGGTTCTCCCGTGAGTACCCCGCCGCGCCCCAAACCTGCAGCGCGTTGTTGGTCACGCGGATCGCCATGTCGGCGGCCATGACCTTCGCCTGGGCCGCGGCCAGCCGGTCCGGGAACCCGTTCGGCCCGGCCGAGCGCGCCGCACGCCAGATCAGCGCGCGAGAGGCTTCCAGTTCGATCGACATGTCGGCGAGCATCCAGGCGAGCCCCTGGAACTCCGCGATCGGCCGGCCGAACTGCCGGCGGCACTGCGCCCGTTCCAGCGCATGGCCATAAGCCCCGGCGGCAAGGCCGAGCGCCACGGTTCCCGCGCCGACCCGCTGGCCGTTATACGCATCCATCAGCCGGCCGAAGCCGCGCGCCCAGCCGCCGGGCGGGCGCAGCACCATGTCGTCCTTCACCACCACGCCGCGCAGGGCGATATTGGCCTCGGGCATGCCGCGCAGGCCCATCGACGGGATGCGCTCGGCCGTCATGCCGTCCGGCATGCCTTCCCCGGTGCGGGCGACGATGAAGCCGCCGATGCCCTTCTCCTCGCCATCCTCGATGACGCGGGCGAAGACCAGGTGCAGGCGGGAGACGCCGCCGCCGGTGATCCAGGTCTTGTCGCCGTCGATCACCCACTCATGGCCGCGCTTCACGGCGCGGGTGCGCATGTCGGTGGCAGCGGACCCAGCCTCGGGCTCGGTGATCAGGATGGCGGGCTTGTCGCCGGCCAGGACCAGGCCCGCGGCGATGCGTTTCTGCGCCTCGGACCCATAGGCCATGATGGCGCCAACCGCGCCCATATTGGCTTCCACGGCGATGCGGCCGCAGACGGCGCAGGCCTTGGAAAATTCCTCGATGACCAGGACCGCGTCGAAATAGGACAGGCCCGGGCCGCCCATCGCCTTCGGAATCGTCAGCCCCATGAAACCGGCCTCGGCCATGCGGCGAACCATGGCCCAGGGATATTGCTCGGAGCGGTCGGTCTCGGCGGCCTGGGCGGCAGCCTCCTGCGCGACCTCCCGCGCATGGTCCCGCAAGCGTCTTTCGGCCTCGGTCAGACATTCCATGATCGTTTCATTCTCCCCTGATGCGGCGTTCGATGGCCTCGACGGCGGCGCGGTCGAGGCGCAGCGCGCGGGCAAAGCTGTCGAGCCAGGCGCGCTCCGCGCCTTCGATGCTGGCCGCGCCCGCGACGGCGGCGGCGTAGAGCTGGGCCGCGAGCATCGGGTCCGCGGCCTCGCGCGCCAGAGCTTCCGGCGTGGCGTTGCTGTCGAAGGCGGCGAGCACGGCATCGCGCCCGGCCTGGCTGAGCCCGGCGGCATCGAGCTGGTCGGCGATGCGGGCGCGCTCCTCGGAATCGATCTGCCCGTCGGCCTTGGCCACCGCGATCATGGCGCGCAGCAT
The DNA here is from genome assembly GCF_019430885.1 of Roseomonas alba. Taxonomy (GTDB): domain Bacteria; phylum Pseudomonadota; class Alphaproteobacteria; order Acetobacterales; family Acetobacteraceae; genus Neoroseomonas; species Neoroseomonas alba. The sequence continues at coordinate 534,901 of NZ_JAHYBZ010000004.1, forward strand.
CAGCAGCCCCTCGCGGTCCTCGGCCGAGACCGGCGGCGGGGCGGGCACGCCCGGCACCGGGTTCCAGGCATCGGACGGTGCCGGCTTCCCGGCGGGGGCCGAGCCCCAGGGATCGCCGCGCGGCGCCGGGGCCGGCTTGCCCACCGGTGCGCCCCCCCAGGGACCGCCGGAAGGCGGAACGGAACCGCGAGCGGGCGCCGGCTTCCGGGCCGGCGGCGTGCCGGCGGGAACGGCATCGCCCCATCCGCCCGGCAGCGGCTTCCCGCCCCGGCGCGGCGCCGGTGGGGGCGGCGCCGGCTGCTGTTGCTGGGATTTCGCCAGTGCCTCGATCGCGACGCCGGCGAGCATCGCCAGCGCGCGGCCGAGATCCTGCTGGCCGCCGCGCCGTCGCGTGCCCCGCGCCGGCCGGCCGCCACCCAGCACCGTTCCAAGCATCCCGCCCAGGTCGAACTGCGCCACGGCCCGGATCCCTTCCTCCGAGCCTCTGTTGCTACAGGCCGTGCAGCGCCGCCGCAATGGCTGGCACGAGGGCGCGGAACTCCTCCGCGCGCGGGCTGCGCGCCCGCCAGGCCAGCGCGATACGCCGGCCGAAGGCACCATCGAGCGGCCGCACCGCCACATCCGCCCCCGCGGTGACCCCGCCGGCCACCGCCAGGCTGGGCAGCAGCGTCAGGCCGAGCCCGCCGCCCACCATCTGCACCAGGGTGTGCAGGGAGGTCGCGGCGAACTCCTCCGAGGCCGCTGCGCCCGGTAGTCCGCAGGCGGACAGGGCATGGTCGCGCAGGCAGTGGCCATCCTCGAGCAGCATGATCCGCTCGCCGGCCAGGGCGGTTGGGGAGATCGCCTCCAGCGCCGATAGGCGGTGGCCGGGCGGCAAGGCGACGTGGAAGGGATCCTCGGCGATGTCGACGGATTCGATCTCCCCGCAATCGCAGGGCAGCGCGAGGAGGAGCAGGTCGAGCCGCCCGGATTCCAGGCTTTCGACCAGGCGGTCGGTGATGTCCTCCCGCAGCCAGAGCCGCAGGCGCGGAAACGCCTCCCGCAGGCGCGGCATCAGCCGGGGCAGCAGGAACGGCCCGATGGTCGGAATAGTGCCGAGGCGCAGCGGCCCGGTCAGGGGATCCCGTGCGGTCTCGACCGTCTCGACCAGGGCCGTCAGCGCGGCGAGCGCGGTGCGCGCCCGCCCGACCAGTTCGCGCCCGAGCGGCGTGAAGACCGGCCGCTTGCCCCCCGTGCGTTCGAGCAGTGCGGCGTCGAGCTGGCGTTCCAGGGCGAAGATGCCGGAGGACAGGGTGGACTGGGTGACGGCGCAGGCAGAGGCGGCACGGCCGAAATGGCCATGCTCGGCGAGCGCGACGAGGTAGCGGAGCTGCTGGGGACTCGGCAGGGCGGTCATGGGCAGTGAAGATTACGCTGAAGATGCATGACACCAGGGGGAGGAATGCAACGCGGCCATGCCGCAGGTGAAGGACGACCGCAGCCAGGGAATGACGGGTGCGGTCGGAAGATTGGAGGGGCGCTGCCCCTCCAAGCCACCCCGCCAAAGGCCCGAGGCCTTTGGAAACCTTGACCTGGCGCCGGGCGCGGCGCTCTGGCCAATTCCAGACACGCGTTTCGTATTCAACGTCCGGAAGCATGCCCGAGCGCCGCGCACCAGGCTCGCTTCGACACCACGGAACCGGCTTCCTGCCCAACACTCAGGTATCGGTTTCCAAAGGCCCTGTGGCCTTTGGTGGGGTGACCCCAAGAGGGGCAAAGCCCCTCTCGGTCCAACCGAGGCCTCTACGCCGCGTCGGCCCCGTCGCCGCTGCCGAGGCTGACCAGCGCCTCGCGGTCCAGCAGCTCGATGCCGGAATGGCCGTGCAAACGAATCCAGCCGCGCTTGCGGAAGGCGGAGATCGCCCGGCTCACCGTCTCCAACGTCAGGCCGAGGAATTCGCCGATATCGGCGCGCGTCGCCGGCAGGTCGAAGACAGGCCCGGCACGGCCGCGCCGCTCCTGCGCCTCGGCAAGCGAGACGAGGAAGGCCGCCACGCGCTCCTCGGCGCTGAAGCGGCCGAGCGCGAGAATGTGATCCTGGCTCGCCGCCAGTTCCTTCACGCAAAGGTCGAGGAAGCGGCGCTCCAGCGCCGGATAGCGGCGGAACAGCTGCTCCAGCCGCTTGCGGTCCAGCCGGCAGACCATGCCGCGGGTGAGCATCTCGGCCCCGAAGGCATGCTCCGCCGCCGGGGTGAAGCCGAGGATGTCGCCGGAGAAGCGGAAGCCGATCACCGACTGCCGGCCATCCGGCAGCACACGGGTCAGCCGCGCCATTCCTTCCGTCAGCGTATAGACGTGCCGCGCGGTGTCGCCCTGGTGGAAGATGGTGTCGCGCGCATCGAGCGACAGCCGCTCGCTCTCGCCAGACATATCGTCGAGCGCCGCGACGTCGAGCGGCGCGCACAGGCCGACCGAGCGCGAACCACATTTCACGCAGAGATTGGCCTCCGACCCGAGCCCATCCATCAGCGCCCGGGTGCTGTCGAGAGGATGCATATCGTGCGTTCACCTGGCTCGGCGGGGTGCGTGCCCGCGCTATCCCCGTGGCCGGTCGGCCACGGCCGCACTCTCCTAGTATTGTTGAGGCACATCAAGATGAAACACGTGCTGGCATGGATCACGGCACTGACAGATCTTCGCCGTGGTTGCGTCGCCGCCCGGACCACCGAAACTCGCACGCGACAAAGACTCGGAGGATGACCGCCGTGACCCAGGCTGCGCCCGCATTTCGTCTCGACGGAAGAAGAATTCTCGTGACCGGCGCATCGCTCGGCATCGGGCGAGCGGTTGCGCTCGCAGCCGCAGCAAGCGGCGCGGTCGTGACGCTCTCGGCACGGCGGCGGGACGGGCTGGAAGCGGTCGCCGCCGAGATCGCGGCGTCCGGCGGCACGGCGACGGTGCTGCCCTTCGACGCCGCCGATCCGGCCGCGATCCGGGCTGCGCTGACGGATGCCGGCCCCTTCGACGGGCTGGTCAACAATGCCGGCAGCGTGACGCGCGAACCCTTCCTGGAGGCGACCGAGGGAGAAATGGATCGCGTCCTCGCCCTGAACGTGAAGGGGGCGACGCTCGTCGCGCAGCTCGTCGCGCGCGGCATGGTGAAGGCGGGGCATGGCGGGTCGATCGTGAACATCAGCTCGGTCGCCGGGCTGGTCGGGTCGCGCAACCGCAGCCTGTATGCGGCGACGAAACACGCGGTGATGGGGCTGACGCGGGCGATGGCGCTGGAACTCGCGCCGCATCGCATCCGCGCGAATGCGGTCTGCCCGGGGCTGGTGAACACGCCGCTCGCCGCCGACCTGATGGCCGATCCGAAGGTCGTCGCGGCCGCGCGCGCGCGCATCCCGCTCGGACGCATCATGGAACCGGAGGACATTGCCGGCCCGACGGTGTTCCTGCTGTCGGATGCATCCTCGGCCGTCACCGGCATCGCGCTGCCGGTCGATGGCGGCGTGACGGCGGAGTAGGCCCCATGCCCGTCACCGTCCGCGCCTGCGGCGCCGCCCGCACCGTCACCGGCCTCTCCCTGCTGTTCGAGACGCCGCGCACGCGCTTCCTCGTCGATTGCGGCATGTTCCAGGGCCCCAAGACGCTGAAGGCGCTGAACTGGGAACCCTTCCCCTACGACCCGCGCAGCATCGCCGCGGTGCTGCTGACGCATGCGCATATCGACCATTCCGGCCTGCTGCCGAAACTGGTGAAGGATGGCTTCCGCGGCCACATCCATGCGACCGCGTCCACGGTCGATCTGTGCTCCGTCATGCTGCCGGATTCCGGGCATGTGCAGGAGATGGAGGTGGATCACCTCAATCGCCGCAACCGCCGCCGCGGGCGCGCGCCGGTCGAACCCATCTACACCGCGGCCGATGCCGGCGCGGCGATCCAGTCCTTCCGCCCTGTGCCGATGGATCGCTGGATCGCGCTGGACGCCCTGCCCGGCGTGCGGGCGCGCTGGTGGAACGCCGGGCACATGCTGGGCTCAGCGTCGATCGAGCTGGAATTCGCCGAGGAGGACGGCGCGCCGACACGCATTCTGGTGTCCGGCGATCTCGGCCCCGACTGCACGGTGTTCCACCACGACCCCGAAGGGCCACAGGGCGTCGATCACGTCTTCTGCGAATCCACCTATGGCGACGAGGACAAGCCCTGCGTCGGTCACGAGGAACGCCGCGCGCGCCTCGAAGCCTTCGTGAAGGACGCCGTGCATCCGGACGGCGCGCTGCTGATCCCCGCCTTCGCCGTGGAGCGCACGCAGGAGATCTGCTGGGACCTGGTCACGCTGATGCAGTCGGGCCGCATTCCGCAGGCGCCGATCTTCGTCGACAGCCCGCTCGCCATCCGCGCGACGGAAATCTTCCTCGACCACGCGGCGGAACTCGATCACGGCACCGATGTGCGGCGCGCCCTGCGATCCCCCTTGCTGCACCAGACCGAGACCGGCGAACAATCCCGCCAGATCGCGACGGTCGAAGGCTTCCACATCATCATCGCCGGGTCCGGCATGTGCGATGCCGGGCGCATTCGTCATCACCTCAAGCGCTGGCTCTGGGCGCCGGAGGCAACAGTACTGCTCACCGGCTACCAGGCGGAAGGCACGCTCGGCCGGTTGCTGCAGGAGGGCAAGCGCGAGGTCCGCATCCAGGGCGAGCCCATTCACGTCGCTGCGCAGATCCGTCAGATTCGCGACTATTCCGGCCATGCCGATGCGGTGGAACTCGCCGCCTGGCTGCGCGCGCGCGGGCCTGTCGCCGGTGGCGTATTCCTGGTGCATGGCGAAGAACCCGCGATGCAGGCCCTGGCGCAGCGCGTCGTCAGCGAAGGCATCGCGCGCGAAGACCAGGTGATCATGCCCGTTCTGGACGATCGCTACCTGTTGCCGCGCGGCGGCGCGCCGGTGCGGCAGGAGGTGACGCGGCGGCGCAGCGATCCCGCCTCGGCCGGGCATCCGGACTGGCACAACGCCCGCGCGGCGCTGCTGCTGGGCATCGACGAAGCGATCGAGAAGGCGCCGGATGCCGCCGCGCGGGACCGGTTGATGGGCGCGCTGCGGCGGGCGCTGGACGCGGCGTAGGGCGGAGGTCGGGGAAAGCCCCTCTCTGCCGTGCCGCGCCCCCAGGCGAACGCCGAGAGGTCCTTGCGAACCGTACCCTGCCGTCGGGCAGGGTGGTTCCACGCTGGCGCCGCATTGTGCGGCGCGCCCCGCGCTGGCCTGGCACCCTTGTGGCCCGCCATGCGGCGGGAGCCGGGGCAGCCAAGGTCTCGCGGAGCATGGCGGGTTGAGCGGCAAGGCGCGGAGGCGCGAGACCCGTCTCCACTCCCCTTCCCCACCCATTCGTCGCGCGCGTGAGGAACGTCCCGACGCCCCACTCGACGTGACCCGACTCGCTTCCGCCCTGCCGCGCACCTGCCTAGGATCGCGGCATGACGGAAGCCGCCGCCCCCGCCGCCCAGCCCATGCTCAGCCTTCGAATCGACCTGCCGGATGGCGGGCGCATCGGCCCTGGCAAGATCCGCCTGCTCGAGGCGATCGACCGCGAGGGCTCCATCTCCGCCGCTGGCCGCGCGCTCGGTATGAGCTACCGCCGCGCCTGGGACCTCGTCGATGCGCTGAACAAACTCGCCAACACTCCGGTCATCGATGCCAGCACCGGGGGGTTTCGGGGTGGTGGCGCGACGCTGACCGATGCGGGGCGGAACCTCGTCGCCGACTACCGGGCCATCGAACGGGCGGCCCAGCGCGCCGCGCTGCCGCGGCTGACAGCCCTCGCGCGGCGCACCGGAAAATAACGATCACGCGAGGAGACGAGGCATGCTGTTCGGATCCCTGTTCCGGCTGGGCGTGTGCCGTTGCGGCTCCGCCTCCGATGCGCTGCCGCTTTCGGCCGAACCGGTCCAGCCGCCGCCCGGCGGCGATCCGGCGCTCGGCCCGGCCTTCGGTCCTCTGCCCGGCCCGGAAGCCTCCTGGACGAGCTTCCGCGCCGGACCGATCACCGTCGTCTACACCCTCGACGCGGTGACGCATCCCTTCCACGCCCTGCCGCCGGACCGCGCCGCACCGCCGGCCGGCCCGACCGATGTCGCCATAGGCGGCCTGGCCCTCGGCCAGGTCTCGGACCCCGCGCATCCTGCCCATGTGCAGGCGGTGGCGCTGATGGCGGCCTATTCGGCCGAGATCTACCGGAAGCTCGGCTTCAAGGTGCCGGCGACCGCGACCATCCGCCTCTGCACCCATGGCGGCGAGGCCGGCGCGAACTACCGCGGCGGCACCGAGGTCTGGCTCGACCATCTCTGGGTCTCCACCCGCCTCGACGGCCCCGATGCGCTGCTGACCGTCGCGCATGAGCTGTTTCACCGCGTCCAGTATCTCTACAACCCGACCACGGCGAAGACCTCGCCCCTCTACGCCGCGCTGCGCGAGGGCGGTGCGCGCCTTGCCGAGGACTGGGTCCTCAATTCCGGCGACCGCTACCTCAAGGACGGCGCCGAACTGCTCGGCGATCCGGGCCGGCCCCTGCTGTTCCACCACGCCCCGGGCGGCGAGATCGCCCCGCATTCCTACGCCGCCGCCCTGTTCTGGCGCTGGATGTGCGAGCAGCACGGCAAGGTCCCGCGCGACATCACCGGCGGGCATGAGGTGATGCGCGCCATCCTCGAAGGCATGATCGACGAGACCGGCTACATCCTGCAGGATCTGCGCGAGGCGCGCAGCCTCGTGGTCGGCCAAGGCCATCTCGACCGCTTCGAGCACCTCGACGTGAAGGGCGGCGAAACGCTCTCGACCGAGACCGACTGGGGCAATTTCCTCGTCGCCAACTGGATGCACGGCACGGCGAAGCCGGTGGTCGACCTGCGCTTCGACTATGTCGAGGACGATGCCGATGGCGGCCGCTTCGCGAAGAAGCGCCCCTTCGTCTGGCCGAACGAGACCATCCACGCCGAACGCCTCACGACCAAGCCCTATGTCTTCGAGATCCCGGCCGGCGCGGTGCGGGCCGGCTTCGCCGCGCGCTACACCATCATCGACCTGGCCGGCGCGCCGCCGCCCCTGCTGCAGGTCGATTTCGCCGTCGATCAGGGCATGGAGGACCCGCTGGTCCAGCTCCTGCTCATCCGCCGCGACGGGTCGGGCCAGGAGTTCCTGCAGGACCTGATCCGCATCGATGCGCGGCACTGGACACGCTTCGTGCCGACAGCGGGCCTCGCCCAGGTCATTGTCATCGTGGCGGCGCGGGAGAAGCCCGGGCGTTACCGCCTCGCCATCGCCGCCGCATCCGACAAGCCGGTGCTGCACGTCACCCCCTGGAACGCCGCGCCCGGCACCAGCTTCGAGACCGATCCCCGCGCCGCCGACTGGCCCTGGGCCTCCCCCGACCTGGCGCTGGACGGCAATGACATCCGCCTGCGCGCCACCAACCGCGGCGACGCGCCGACCCCGCCCCTGCCTGTTGCCTTCGCCGCCCAGGGCACCACGCCGGACGTGCCGTTGCGCGCCGCGCAATGGCGGCCGCTCGGGGACGCCACGCTGCCACCCATCCCGCCGGGCGGGACGGCCGAGATCCGCATTCCCTGGCAGGCCCCCGGCATTCCAGTCGCCGCGAAGGGCTGGGGCCTACGCGCCACCATCAGCGGGGCCGACCATGGCCGCGACATCGTCGTGCTCTCCTCGGTCGGCGCGGTGAACCGCCCGAAGCGCATCGACGCCGTGCTGTGATCTGAATCACCGCCCCCGCGCAAAGGTGAACGCACACTGAAGGACTTCAGTGTGGGGGCCTGTCCATCATGGCGCGGATGCGCACGGCAAGGGGTCGCATCGACAGCTCCTCGGCCATGCCGAGCGCGCGGTGGAAGGTGGTTTCGGCCATAGCCTCGTCGCCGGCGCGCCGGGCGATCTGCGCCTCGATCATCAGCGCATGAGCGAGCGCCCCCCGCGCACCCTGCCGCTCCGCGAGGTTCCGCGCCGCCTTCGCCTGCGTCGCCGCCGCCTCGTCTTCCCCGGCGGCGAGATGCGCCTCGGCCAACAGGGCGAGACGCAATGGCTGCTGGTACAGAAAGCCCATCGCATCGGCATGCGCAACCGCGGCGGAGAGCTGCTGCACCCCGTCCCGCCAGCGCCCGGCGGCCGTGCAGGCCGCGCCGAAGAAGCCTTCGGCGACCGGGATCATCAGCTCCGTCTCCGCCTTTCGCGCGAAATCCAGCGCAGCCTCCAACGAGGTCATTGCCGCGTTGGGCTCGCCCGTCATCAGGCGCAGATGCCCCTCGGCAATGGATGCGAAGATCGAGGTGAAGGGCCGCTTCACCGTCGCGGCCAGCGCCTGGCAGGCTTCCACCGCCTCCGAGGCCCGCTGGAACTCCCCCAGTTCCGACAAGGCCCGCGCCCGGTAGCCCAGCGCCACCACGGCGAGCGGCCGATCGAGCCCGAAGCGATCGAGATAGCCCGGCTGCTCCGCAAGCTCGGCCACCGTCGCCATGGCCGTCGCCGCCGCGGCGAACTGGTTCAGTCCCACCTGGCCGAGCCCCGCCTGGAATCCCGCGCGCACCACCAGCGCCGCATCACCGGCACTGCGCCCGATCGCCGCCGCCCGTTCCGCGGCCCCGATCGCGCCGGCATTGTCCCCCGCGAGCCAGCATTGATGGCTCATGAAAATGGCGAGCTGCCCAAGCCGGTGGTGGTCGCCGAGCCGCTGCGCGATCCGCTCCGCCTCGCGCAGCCGTTCGAACAACGGCGCCACCTGGCCGAGCCGGAACATCGGCGTGCGCAGGTCGAAGCGGATATCCACCGCGTCCTGCAGCACCTCCTCGGCGTCCGGCAGGTGTTTCAGGGCGCCGATCGCCTGCTCGAAGAACTGCACCGCCTCCCGGTTCGCCGAGCGCGCCGCGGCCTTGGCCCCCGCCTGCCGGCCATAGCGTGCCGCCTTGGCCCAGGCCTCGCCGCGCGCGGCATGCAGCGCCAGCGCCTCGACCCGGTTGGTCATGCGCTCGCCATGCGGACCTTCCAGCACCGCCAGCAGCCGGGCGTGCCGGTCGCGGCGATAGGTCTTCAGCATGCCGGCATAGGTGGTTTCCTGGATCAGCGCGTGGCGGAACTCGAAGACTGCCTCCTCGCCTTCCAGCGAGCCGCCCATCAGATTCGCATGGGCGAGGCGCGCCAGGGCCGGGACCACCTCGCGCTCCGGCCGCTCCAGCATCGCGGCGAGGACGGGCGGCGCGACCTCCCGCGCCATGATCGCCGCGGCCTGGAGCACCTGCTTGTCGGCCGGCAGCAGGCGGTCGATGCGCGATGCGATCAGGCTGCGCACCGTGTCCGGCAGGTCGAGCGTGTCGACATCCGCCACCAGCCGGTAATCCCCCACCTCCCCCACCAGGGCGCCCTGTTCGAGCAGGGAGGAGATGCATTCCTCGAGGAAGAAGGGATTGCCGCCGGTGCGTTCGGCGAGCAGCCGGGCCAGGCGATGGTTGCCGACGGCATCGCCCAGCATGCGCCGGATCAGTTCCAGCGTGCTGTCGCGCGTCAGCGGGTCGACGCGCAGCGCGCTGATGCTGTCCGGCCAGGCGTGGGTGAATTCCGGCCGGTGATCCAGCAGCAGCATCTGCCGCGACGCCGGCAGGCTATCCGCCACGCGGTCCAGCACGGCAAGCGTCTCGCCATCGGCCCAGTGCAGATCCTCGACGGTCAGCACCAGCGGGGACTGGTCGGCGAGGTGGCGGAACCAGCCGGCAAAGGCCGAATGCAGCCTGCGCTGCCGCTGGTCGGGGGCGAGCGCCTTCCAGAACGGTTCCTCGGGCCCGTGGCTCAGCGTCGCGACCAGCGCGGGCACGGCATCGGCCATGCCGGTGGCGTCGCGCAGCCCCTGTTCCACCCGATCATGCACGCGCGCCGTGTCGTCCTCGGGCTCGATGCCGAAATGGCTGCGCGCGAGGCTCGCCAGGGGCGCGAGCGGCGTCGTCGCGTCGTAGCGCTGGCAGAAGGCGTGCATCACCCGCGGATTGTCATGCGGCTGGCGGGCGAGGAATTCATGCACCAGGCGCGACTTGCCACAGCCGGCATCGCCGACCAGGACGACCCCGGCGCCATGCCCGGCAATGGACCGGTTCAGCGTCGCATCCAGCACCGACATCTCGCCGGTCCGGCAAATGAAGGGCGTCCGGCGCCGCCGGGTCGCCACTTCGAGCCGCGGCCGCCGCGGATCGACGGTGACGAGGCGATAGACCTCCACCGGTTCGCTGGCACCGCGCAGGTCCAGCATGCGCGGCGTATCGACTGTCACATAACCTTCAACCAGCCGCAGCGTGGCCGCGGAAATCCAGGCCTCGCCCGGTTCCGTCGCCTGTTCGATACGCGCGGCGATGTGCACCACGGCCCCCGCCGCATCGAGCCCGGCGGAGAGATCATTGGCCACATCATGGACGACGACCTCGCCCGAATGCACGCCGATGCGCGTCGCGATGTCGATGCCGTGCCGCGCCCGCTGTTCCTGCCCGATCCGCCGCAGCAAGTCGCGCATGTGGATGGCCGCGCAGCAGGCGCCGAGCGCGTGCTGCTCCATCGCCACCGGCGCGCCGAACATCGCCATGATGCCGTCGCCGACCACGCGGTTGACCGTGCCGCCATAGCGCCGCACCGCCTCGACCATCGCATCCATGGCCGGGCGGAAATACTCGCGCGCGCGTTCCGGGTCCTCATTGAAGATCAGCCGGGTCGAACCGCGGATATCGGCAAACAGCACCGAGAGCGCCTTGCGCTCCTCGGGCCGCGGCGTCGGCACAGGCGTCAGGGACTGCCCGCAGCCATGGCAGAACCGGGCACCCGCAAGCACGGGCGTCCCGCATCTCGGGCACCTGTTGGGCTCTTCCGCAGCCGACATGAGAATGCGATACCACCTACGGTTACAGAGATGAAGGATCGACCATCACATGTCCAACGATCCCTTTGAGAAGATGCCCCTCGCCAAGGCTCGCGAGGCAAGCTTCGACGCCGACGCCGACATGGCGACCTACGAGATTCACTGGCCCGCCGGGTCGGTGACCCGCGCCGTGTTCCACCCGGGCGCCTTCACTGTCACCTACAAGCAGTCGGGACGCATCCAGCGTTACCTGATGATTGACGGGGAATGGGTCGCCCAGGACCCGGAAGACGTCGTCGCCGGCCAGCCGGTGAAGCGCGACGAGGTCGGCGTGATCCAGCGCGTCGTGAACCTGGGGGACACGCCGCTCGACGCGGACAAGGACCAGGAAGGCGGACGGTCGAAGGTCTGGCCGTGACGCGCTGACGGCCGAAGAAGGTCGAGGGAGGAACACCTCCCCCGAATCCCCCTCCGTTTTTTGGTGTGTTGCGCTGCTGCGCCGGTGGGGAGGGTGGAAGCCAAGGCTTGGCGCGGGAAGCGGACGTGCATGTTTGCGGGCGCTTCGCGGGAGGGCGTCAGCTACGCTCCGTCCAGGCCGCGACGGCCGGTGGCGCCACCGAACATGCCCTGATCGAGCCCAAAGCCGGTAAGGCCCGGTGAAGCCGGCTTTCACGGCGGAGAGGCTGGTCCGACTATCTCCAGCGGGCAGCCGAGGACCAGGACGTCTTCAAGCGCATCAACGCCCTGATCGGGGATGCCCGCCGGCATCCCTTCGCCGGCATCGGCAAGCCGGAGTCCTTGAAGGGACCACTCGCGGGCTTCCGGTCACGCGGGAGCACCGCCTCGTCCACCGCGTCACGGGCAAGGCTGGCGAGGACGAGCGGATCGAGGGCGTGCAGGCGCGGTATCACGACGAGCAGGCGACGAAACGCAGCAGGCATCCGCAAGAGGCCATGGACGGGCGGGACAGAATGCGATAGGAATGATTTTCTATTCCATCGCCGCTCTTTGACTTTCGAATCAGCCCCGCACCGATCCTTCCCGCCACCCCTGCAATTTGTCCAAATCAGCACACGCACCCGTGAGGCACACTCTACCCCCGCCCACGAAACCCCGTCGCCACCACATACAGTTCCGCGCTGTCCTTCCGGCTCGCCGGCGGCTTCATGTGCCGCACCACCGCGAAGTCCCGCTTCAACGTTGCCAGCATCTCCGCCTCCGTCCCGCCCTGGAACACCTTGGCGATGAAGGCCCCGCCCGGCGCCAGCACCCGCTGGGCGAAATCCAGCGCGATCTCGGCCAGCCCCATGATGCGCAGATGGTCTGTCGCGTGGTGCCCCGTCGTGTTCGGCGCCATGTCGGACAGCACGGCATCGGCCTTGCCGCCCATGGCCGCGATCACGCGGTCTTCGGCCTCCTGTTCCGTGAAATCGCCCTGCAGCGTCACCGCGCCCGGCACCGGGTCCATCGGCAGCAGGTCGATGCCCACCACCTGGCCACGCGGCCCCACCGCCTCCACTGCCACCTGCGTCCAGCCACCCGGCGCCGCGCCCAGGTCGACGACCCGCATGCCCGGCTTCAGCAGCTTCAGCTTCTCCTCCATCTCGAGCAGCTTGAACGCCGCCCGCGACCGGAATCCGCGTTCCTTCGCCGCCCGCACATAGGGGTCGTTCAACTGCCGCGTCAGCCAGCGCTGGCTCGCGGTGGAACGCCCCTCGGCCGTGCGCAGTCGCGTCGTCATGCCCCGGCCTTGGCCGGGCGGTTGCTTCGCCATGTCGTATTCCTTAGCGCCCGGCGCGGCGGCGCGATGCGCAGCGATCGGCGCGCATCATGCGGGTCAGCATGCCTTCCCGCAGGCCGCGATCGGCGACCGTGATACGTTCGGTCGGCCAGACCCGCCGGATCGCGGCATAGACCGCGCAGCCCGGCAGCACGAATTCCACGCGGTCCGGCCCGACGCAAGGGTGCTGCGCCAGCCCTTCCCGCCCCAGCGCGAACAGGTCGCCCAGCGCGGTGTCCGCCGCCTCGCAGTCCAGAGTCTTCCCATCCACCAGCGGCCGCTTGTAGCGCGGCAGCGCCATGGCGACACCGGCCAGCGTCGTCACGGTGCCCGAGGTCCCCATCAGCCGCACCCCGCCGCGCCGGATCTCCTGCCCGATGCAGTGGACGCGGTCGAAATGCGCCAGGTGGTCGGCGACTTCCGCGACCACCTCGCAGAAGCCGCGTTCGGTGAAGCAGTCCTGCCCGGCGCGCTCGGCCAACGTCACCACGCCGAGCGGCAGGGAAAGGTAACCGATCAGTTCCGGCGAAGCGCCGTAATGCGCGCCTTCCGGCACGCGGATCCAGGCGATCTCGGTGCTGCCCCCGCCGATGTCGAACAGCAGGGCGCGCCGGTCCTTCGGTTCCATCAGCGGCGCGCAGGATTCCATCGCGAGTTCGGCTTCTTCGCGCGCCGAGATGATGCGCAGATGCAGCCCCGTCTCGGCCGTGATGCGCGACAGGAAGGACCGTCCATTGGTCGCGCGCCGGCAGGCCTCGGTGGCAACCGCCTCGAAGCGCCGGACCGGCCGGCGGGCGAGTTTGTCGGCGCAGGCGCGCAGGGCGGTCGCGGCGCGGTCCATAGCCCCGTCGGCAAGCCGCCCCGACTGCGCAAGCCCTTCACCCAGCCGCACGATGCGGCTGAAGGAATCGACCACGCGGAAGCCCGACCCGGTCGGCGCCGCGATCAGCAGCCGGCAATTGTTGGTGCCGAGATCGAGCGCAGCGAAGGCTGCGGATGCCGGGTCGCTCCGCGCGAAGACCGACGCCGCCGGGAGGGGCGGGAGGTCGGGGGCGGGGCGTGTCGTCGTCTCGGGCATTGCAGGGTCCGGACCAACGGCGGCGGCTGTCGGTCTCGCTGTCATGATCCGGAGATGTGGGGGCCGGGGCAAGGGCTTTCCATGCTTACCTTGGCGGAAGGACCTCACGACATGTCACAGACGGTGTTGCCCACCCCGCCCGAGGGTGCTACATGCCCCGCCCCGGCCGATGGCCGGGCCCGCTTGGGGGATAGTTTAACGGTAAAACTCCCGACTCTGACTCGGGCATTCTTGGTTCGAATCCAGGTCCCCCAGCCAATCTTCCCTTCTCTACGACGTTGAGGCCTCTACGGCGCACCACGGTGCAGCTGTGGTCTCGCCTCGCCCCTGCTCGCGCGCTGGAGCGGCTACCGCACTCCAGCGTCGTGTCCTCAGCGAGCTCATCGCCCGACCCGGTGCTCCCACCGGATCGGGGCAAGCCTTAATCCACCCACTCACCCTTGCGCATCACCGGCGCGACCGACCCGTCGAAGCCGATTCCATCCACGTCCGTCTCGGCCGACCCGACCATCCAGTCGACATGGATCAGGCTGCGGTTGGCCCCGGCCGCGTCGAGTTCCGCCGCCGACAGGTCGTCCCTCACGAAGCACTTGGAATAAGCTTGGCCGAGCGCGATGTGGCAGGCCGCGTTCTCGTCGAACAGCGTGTTCAGGAACAGCACGCCGCTCTGCGAGATCGGGTTGGAATGTGGGACGAGCGCGACCTCGCCGAGCCGCCGCGCGCCGTCATCAGTGCCGATCATGCGCTCCAGCACGGCGGCGCCGCTGCTGGCGCTGGTCTCGATGATACGTCCGCCCTCGAAGCGCACGCGAATGTCGCGGATCAGCGTGCCCTGATAGGATAGCGGCTTGGTGGCGCTGACCACGCCCTCGGTCATCGCGGCGTGGGGGGTGGTAAAGACCTCCTCGGTCGGGATGTTGGGGTTCCCGGTGATGCCGTTCTTGGCCGGGCTCGCACCGCCCATCCAGGCATGGCCGTCGGCGAGTCCGACGCGCAGATCGGTGCCCGGGCCACGGAACTGCAGCGCACGGAAGCGCTTCGCGTTCAGCATGTCCCGCCGCTTGCGCAGCGCGGCGTTGTGGTCGCGCCACGCCGCGACCGGATCGGCGGCGTCCACGCGGGACGCCTTGAAGATCGCGTCCCACAGCTTCGCCAGCGCGACATCGGGCGCATCGTCCGGAAAGACCGCCGCCGCCCAGGCCGGCGTCGCCGAGGCGACCAGCGACCAGTTGATGGTCGAGGTGGTGATGAGCTCCAGCGCCGGCTGATACGCCTTGGACCGCGCCCGGTTGGCGCGCGCGACCTTCTCCGGGTCCTCGTTCGCCAGCAGCGCGGGATCGTCGCCGACGATGGCGAGGCGCGCCGCGCCCTTGCGGAAGGCCGCCGCCATGCCGTCATAGAGCCAGTCGGCGGCGACATCGAAGCTCTCGTCGCGGGCGAGGCGGTAGCGCGCCAGCGTCGCGCGGTCGTCGCCATAGATGGTGGTGACTAGGGAGGCGCCCGCCTTGTAGGCTTGCTCGGTGATGCGGCGGGACAGGTCCAGCGCCTCCAGCGAGGCGGTCATCATCACTTCCTGCCCCGGGGCGAGGTTCAGCCCGACCTTCACGGCGATCTCGGCCAAGCGGTCGAGCCGCGCCTCGAAGGTCAGGGCGTCGGGCAGGGTCGCGTCATCGTTCATGCGCAGTCTCCAGCGTCCTGCTGTCCAGGACGAAACCATCATAGCCGCGCGCCGCCACATCCGCGCAGATGGCGCGATACCGCGCCATGCCGCCGGCATAGGGCATGAAGACCCGCGGCTTGCCCGGCACGTTCGCGCCGAGATACCAGGAATGCCCGGCCTGCGGCAGCAGGGTGGCGTTGGCGGCGTCGTTCACATGGGCGACCCAGCGATCGACGGCAACCGGGTCGGGCTCGATGCGGGCCACGCCCTGCGCGCGTAGATGGGCGATGCAGGCGGTGATCCATTCCACATGCTGTTCGATGCAGACCGGCATGTTGGTCAGCACGGAGGGGCTGCCCGGACCCGTGATGGTGAACAGGTTCGGAAAGCCCGCCATCTGCAGGCCGAGATAGGTCTTCGGGCCTTCCCGCCACGCCTCCTGCAAGGAAAGCCCGTCGCGGCCGGTGATGCCGATGCGCAGCAACGGGCCGGTCATGGCGTCGAAGCCCGTGGCGAAGACGATGATGTCGAGCGGGTGTTCGGTCCCGTCCGCGGTCAGGATGCCGGCCGGCGTGATGCGCTCGATCGGCGTCGCACGCAGGTCCACCAGGGAGACGTTGTCGCGGTTGAAGGTCTCGAAATAGTCGCTGTCGATGGGTGGGCGCTTGGTGGCGAAGGGGTGGTCGATATTCGCCAGGATCGCCGCCGTCCTCGGATCCTTCACCACCTTGCGGATCTGCGCCCGCAGGAAGGCCGCCGCCGTGTCGTTCGACGCCTTGCTGGTCAGCAGGTCGCGGAAGGCGGCGCGGAAGCGCAGACCGCCATAGGCCCAGGCGTCCTCGTAGATCTTCTCCCGCTCCGCATCGCTGACGTCGAGGGCCGAGCGATCCTCCATCAGGAAGGGATGGCCGTTGGTCGAGGCATGCATCAGGCCGCGGATCTCAGCGGTATGGGACTTGGCCCAGCGCTTGAAGTCCTCGGTCAGCGGGGCGTTGCGTGCGGGGATCGAGTAGTTGGCGGTGCGTTGGAAGACGGTCAGATGCTCTGCGGTCTGCGCGATGACGGGCGCGGCCTGGATGCCCGTCGATCCCGTGCCGACCATGCCGACGCGCTTGCCGGTGAAGTCCACGCCCTCATGCGGCCAGAGGCCCGTGTGATACCATTGGCCCGCGAAGTCGCTCAGGCCTGGGATCTGCGGGATGTTCGCGGCCGAGAGGCAGCCGACCGCGGTGATCAGGTAGGTCGCGCCGTAGCGCGCGCCATCCTCCGTGCGGACATGCCAGAGATTGGCCGCCTCGTCGTACTCCGCGGCCATGACGCGCGCGTTCAGCCGAATGTTGCGCCGCAGGTCGAACCGGTCGGCGACATGGTTCAGGTAGCGCAGGATTTCCGCCTGGCCCGGGTAGCGTTCCGACCAGTTCCAGTCCTGCAGCAGCGCCTCGTCGAAATAGAAGGCGTAGGAGTGGCTTTCGGAATCGCAGCGCGCACCCGGGTAGCGGTTCCAGTACCAGGTGCCGCCCACCCCGTCGCCCGCTTCCAGCACCTGCACCGACAGCCCCAGCCGGTCGCGCAGGCAGAGGAGCTGATAGAGGCCGGCGAAGCCGGCACCAATCACGATTGCGTCGACATGCGTCTCGGGCCCCGTGGCGGGCATGGCGTCTGGACTCATGGCGGAACGTTCCTTCTGCCCGCACCTGGTCGCGCGGGTCGTTGGCTTGGACAGGCGGAAGTGTCCCGCGCCGGGTGCCGGGGGGCAAGTCGCATCGCCTTGATGCCCGCCGCGGTGCTGCGTAGCGTTCCGGCCCGCAAGAGGAACGCCCATGTCGATCATCGATGTCCAGGTGCATGTCTATGAACGTGACCATCCCGGCCGCCCCTGGAAAGGCAAGCTGCACGGCCCGGCCGAGGTGACCGGCGAGGACATGGTCAATGCCATGGACGCGGTGGGCGTCGATGGCGCGATCATCGTGTCGATCTACGCCATGTACCGCTTCGACGGGTCCTATGCGGTGCAGGTGCGCAATGCGCATCCGGACCGCTTCGCGCTGGTGAAGCCGGTCGATACCAACGATCCCGCGGTCGCCGAGGTGATCGAGGACTGGGCCAGGACCGACGGCACGGTTGGCATCCGCATCATGATGAACCAGGACGTGCCGCAGGACCCCGACGACCCGGGCGTCGCGCGTGTGCTGAGCACGGCGGGCCGGCTCGGCCTGCCGGTGAACCTGCTGGCCCGTGGGCGCCTGGCGCAGGTCGAGGCCCTGGCGGCGAGGCACCCCGACACGCGGCTGGTGATCGACCATCTGGGGCTGGAACAGCCCTTCGATCCGCCCGTGCCGGCCGAGCCCTTCGCCGAGTTGCCGCTGCTGCTGCGCCTCGCGCCCCACCGGAACGTCGCGGTGAAGATCAGTGGCGCAGGCACGCTGTCCCACGCCGGCTATCCCTTCCCCGACATCTGGGACCCGCTGGCGCGCATCTATGACGCCTTCGGCTTCGACCGCTGCATGTGGGGCACCGACTGGACGCGCGCGACGGCCTTCCTGACCTATGCGCAGGGCGTGGACGCGTTCCGCCTGACCGATCGGTTGACCGAGAGCGAACGCGCCGCCCTGATGGGCGGCACGCTGACCGAGATCTATGGCTGGGCGCCCAAGGCGCGCTGAGCCCCAACGGAGGAACCGCATCGTGGATTTCAAGGACAAGGTCGCCATCGTCACCGGCGGCGGCAACGGCATCGGGCGCGCGGCCTGCCTCGGCTTCGCCGGCCGCGGCGCGAAGGTCGTGGTGGTGGATCGCGACTCGGATGCGGCGCACGCCGTCGCCGCCGAGATCGGCTCGGCCGCCATCGCCCATCCCGCCGATGTGACACGCACCGCCGATGTGCAAGGCTATGTCGCGCGCGCGCTGGACGCCTTCGGCCGCATCGACTGCTTCCACAACAATGCCGGCATCGAAGGCCGCGTCATGCCGACCGCCGAGTATGACGAGGATGTCTACGACGCCATCATGGCGGTGAACGTGAAGGGCGTGTTCCTCGGCCTGCGGCACGTGCTGCCGGTGATGATCAGGCAGGGCAAGGGCGCCATCGTGAACACGGCCTCCACCGCCGGGATCATCGGCACGCCGGGCATGCCAGCCTATTGCGCGTCGAAACACGCGGTGATCGGGCTGACCAAGGTGGCCGCCGGCGAGGTCGGGCCGCAGGGCGTGCGGGTCAACGCCGTCTGCCCGGGACCGATCGCGACCCGCATGATCGAGGATCTGGAACGCCAGATCTCGCCCAACAATCCGGGCGGGGTGACGGAACGCTACACCGCCGGGCTGCCGCTGCGCCGCTACGGCACGGCGGAGGAAGTGGCGAATGTCGTGCTCTTCCTGTGTTCGGACCTGGCGGGGAACGTGACCGGGGCGCAGTACGTGGTGGATGGCGGACGCACGGCGGCGCCGACGGGCGGGGTGTCGATCGGCAAGGCCGAGGTCTGAGGGGCCGGCGACTCATACGGGCCAGGGTGGATCGGGGAAGGGCTCTGCCCTCCCCCGAACCCCCACCCGCCAAAGGCCACAGGGCCTTTGGAAACCGTCACTCGGTGCTGGGCAGGGAGACCTCTTCGCGATGTCGAAGCGCGCATGATGCACGCCGCTTGGCCATGCCTCTGGCGCCGAACGCGAAATGCGTGTCCGATGATGGCCGGACCGCCTCGCCCAGCGCCAGGTCAAGATTTCCAAAGGCCCTGTGGCCTTTGGCGGAGTGAGGTTGAAGGGGGCAGAGCCCCTCTCCACCTGCCACCGTCCACCAAGCCTTCGCGCCTATGGGGCAGCGCCCCTCTCCGGTCAGCCCTCGGGATCCCCGGGTGCCGTCTCCCACCCAAGCCCCACCAGCGCCACGACCCGCCGCCCTGCCCTTTCGGACTTCAGCACGATCGCGCCCCGTTCCTCGAGCCACCCGAGCATCCGCCGCGCGCGCCCGAGCGACCGGCTGCCATAGGCCCGCGCAATCGTCGCGTCAGAGGGGCATGGATCGCCGGCCAGCGCCGCGCGGGCGAGCAGCAGATAAACCCCCTGCGCGTCCTCCGGCAGGGATTCCGCGCGCTCCAACGCCAGCGGCCAGTCCGTGCCTTCCATCGCCGCCGGATCGACACCCGCCAGGGCGATGGCGAGCATTCGGCGGAAGGCCGGAAGATCAAGCGCCGCGCCCGGGATCTCCTGAATCCGACAGCGCACCTGGAAGTCCTGGTAGAGCACCGCGGCGGGGCGAAACGGGGCCTCCGCGTCAGCCATGATCTGCGCGAGGATCGCGGCATGGCGTGCGGCGCGTTCGGCGGCCTCTTCCGGGCTGGGTGGCAATTCAAGGGAGGGTTGCACCTCGGCCGCCGCGGCCGGGATGTATTGGGCTAGCTGCTGGAGGATATCCGGCGCCGGCGGGCGCGGCTGGCGCACCCGGCGGGGCGGCAGCGATGCCTCGGGTTCCGGCGCGCTCAGGATCAGTTCGCGGGCCTGCTCCACCGCGGCCATGTCCGGCGGCGGGACCAGCTTCGGACCAGCGCTGCGGGATGCCGTCTCCACTCCGCCGACGCGCACGCTGAGCGGCCGGCGCGACAGCGCGGGCCCGAGGGCGACGAAGGTGCCACGCGGCAGGTCGCGGAACATCTCGGCCTGGCGGCGTTCCATGCCGAGCAGGTCCGAGGCACGCGCCATGTCGATATCGAGGAAGGTCCGCCCCATCATGAAGTTCGACGCCTCGGCCGCGACGTTCTTCGCGAGTTTGGCGAGGCGCTGCGTCGCAATGATGCCGGCGAGACCACGCTTGCGGCCGCGGCACATCAGGTTGGTCATCGCACCCAGGGCCAGGCGGCGGGCATCGTCCGAAACCTCGCTGGCGGCGGCGGGGGCGAAGAGCTGCGCCTCGTCCACCACCACCATCACCGGGGACCAAAGGTCGCGATCGGCGTCGAACAGCCCATTGAGGAAGGCGCCGGCACGGCGAAGCTGGTCGTCGACTTCGACCGATTCGAGGTTCAGCACGACCGAGACGCGATGGCGCCGCACCAGGTCGGCATTGCGCGCCAGGGCGGCCTCGGAATGATCGGCGGCGTCGATGACCAGATGGCCGTGGCGATCGGCGAGCGTGACGAAATCGCCCTCCGGGTCGATCACCACCTGCTGCACCCACGGCGCACTCTGTTCGAGCAGCCGGCGCAGCAGATGCGACTTTCCGGATCCGGAATTTCCCTGGACGAGGAGACGGGTGGAGAGCAGTTCCTCAAGGTCGAGCAGCGCCGCCTCGCCCGAGGCTGCCAGCCCCATCTCGATTCCGATCGTCATCCAGCCTTCCCGGTCCTGCCGCCGCGCCCGGGACTCGACCGGCGCGCGGCGGGGTGTCGTCCTACCGAAGAACGGCCGGGGCCGGAAGGCGCGCTCAGGGACCGTTTGGAAAGTCCGGCCCCGGCCGGCACCCCCAAGCCGGCATGCCGGAACGGGCGGGGTGCGGGCCGGGGCCGGCCCCGGAAACGCACCGCGAGGCGCGTTTCCGAACAGGCTGTCAGCCCGCGGTCAGGCCGAGCTCGGCGATCAGCGCGGTCTCCTGCTGCACCATCTCCCGCAGCAGGGCGGCGTAGTCGGCGCTGTTGCGGTATTCGGGCAGCATCTCGTAGCGGTCGCGCATCTCGACGAAGCCGGGATCATCCATGGCGGTATGGAAGGCGTCGTGCAGGCGGGCCGTTACCTCGGGCGGAAGGCCGGCCGGCGCCATGATGCCGAAGGGCGTGGTGATGACCTTGTTGTAGCCAAGGTCGATCAGCGTCGGCGTGTCGGGGAAGCGGCGCAGGCGCTGCGGCGTCCAGGCCTGGACGAAGACCGCCTGGCCGCCCTCGACCAGCCCCGCCATGCTGGTGGACCCCGCCATCAGGTCGATATGGCCGCCGATCATCGCCTGTGAGCCATCGGCATCGCCGCGGAAGGGGACGTGGGTGACGTCCAGGCCCTCGCGCTTGCAGAGTTCGGCGAGATGGACATGCGGCGTGCCATTGGCGCCGGTGCTGCCGAAGGTCAGCTTGCCGGGATTGGCGCGCGCTTCCTCGACGAAGCTGCGCCAGCCATTGGCGAAGCGGCCGGCCTTGGCGGCGACGACGAAGGGATAGCCCACCACGCAGATGACCGGGGTGAAGTCCCGCAGCGTGTCATAGGGCAGGCGCTGGAGGATCTGCACCCGGATGGCCGAGGCCGGGAACTGCGTCAGGGTGTAGCCGTCCGGCCGCGCCCGGGCGACCTGCGCGGCCCCGAGCGTATTGGCAGCACCCGGCTTGTTCTCGATGACGATGGGCTGGCCCATCAGCTTGGACGCCGCCTCGGCCAGGGCGCGCATCGAGATGTCGGTGGTCCCGCCCGGCGGGAACGGCACGATCAGGGTGATGGGGCGGTTCGGGAAGGCGGTCTGCGCCTGGGCAATGCCGGGCGCGGCGAGCGCCCCCAGCATCAGGGCACGGCGGCGCAGCCTGGGCAGGTCGATCAAGGTCATTCCTCCGGTCGGCATTGCCCCGGAGGCTAGGGATTGCGCTGCAGCGCCGCAATCCCGCGAACGTGACCGTTACGTGGGCCGGAAGGAGATCGGCTTGGCGCCGTCCCACAGCACCGACCGCCCGACCACGGCGAGGCGGTCGATGCCCTCCCGGATCGTCAGGACATGGTTGCCGGCGAGCTGCCCGGCCTTGGACGCGAAGCAGGTCGGACCATAGGCGATAAGGATCTCGGTCTCGCTGACCCCGCCCGGATAGACGATCACCTGGCCTGGCGCGGGGTAGGAGGTCGCATTCTCGAAGCCGAGGCCGAGGTCGAAATCCCCCATCGGGATCCAGCAGGCCTCGCCCGACCAGCGGACATGGATGATGCGGTTGGAATAGGGGACGAAATCGCGGAAGCGAGCGACGGTCTTGGGGGCGTCCTTGGATTCGTAGAAGGCCTCGAAGACCTCGCCGCCGATATCGATGATGACGTCCGCCACGATGCCGCACTCCGTTCCGGGTTGGTGACATGCCCGTTACGGGAGTGCGGCCGCGGCGGCAAGAGGTTCAGGAATTCGGGCCGCGTTCCATGGAATAGGGCTGCCAGCGCCGCAGGCTGGACTTCTCCAGCACCGTCGGGTTGACGCAGGACATCGGCCACTTGCCCTGCAGCGTCAGCGCCAGTTCCTGCCCCACGCGCCGCTTGCGCGCCGGGTCGAAGCGGGAGGAGGCCGAGGCGTTGTGCGGCGAGAGGATGATGTGCGGCATGCGGTGCAGCGGGTTGTCCTGCCGGGTCGGCTCGATCTCGAAGACGTCGAGGCCGGCGCCGGCGATCCACTTCTCCTCCAGCGCCTTGATCAGCGCGGCCTCGTTCACCGTCGGCCCGCGGCCGGTGGTGATGAAGAGCGCGTTCTTCTTCATCTGGCGGAAATGGTGCTCCTTAAGGAAGCCGCGCGTCTCGGGCGTGTCCGGCAGGTGCATGGACACGAAGTCGGAGGTGGAGAGGACTTCCGAGAGGGAGGCGGGCTCCACGCCGAGCGCCGAGAGGGTCAGCTCCTCGACATAGGGGTCATAGGCCTTGAGGTGCAGGCCGAAGGCCTTGGCGCGGCGGGCGGTGGCGCGGGCGACGCGGCCGAAGCCGATGAAGCCCAGCGTCTGGCCCATCAGGCGCGGCACGGTCAGGAGTTGCGGACGGCCTTCGGACCAACGGCCCTCGCGCACCATGCGATCCTGTTCGATGCAGCGGCGATGGGTCGCCAGCAGCAGCATCATGGCGTGGTCGGCGACTTCCTCGATGAAGGTGTCAGGGCAGTTGGTGACCGGGATGCCCTTCGCCGTCGCCGCGGCGACATCGACGTAATCGACGCCGACCGTACCGAGCGCGATGTGCCGGCACTTGGTCAGCGCGTTGATCATCGCCGCGGTGAACTTCATCCCCTTCGCATAGACCGCATCGGCGGTGGGTGCCGCGGCGATGAAGCCTTCATCGGTCGCCGGGCATTCGATGATCTCGGCGTCGAGGCCTTCCAGCGCCTCCATCTCATAGTCGTAGCCACCGCCGGCCGTGGTGAAGGACGCGCCGGCCGGCGTCAGGATCTTGTACGTCGCCAAGTTGGTTCTCCTGTTGGACCGCTCACTCCTTCACCGCGCCGGTGAGGGAAGAGACGTAGTAGTCGACGAAGAAGGAATAGAAGATCGCGACGGGCAGCGAGCCGAGCAGCGAGCCGGCCATCAGCGCACCCCATTGGTAGACATCGCCGGTGACGAGTTCGGTCAGGATGGCGACCGGGACGGTCTTGTTCTCGCTGCTCTGGATGAAGGCGAGCGCGTAGATGAACTCGTTCCAGGACAGGGTGAAGGAGAAGATGCCCGCGCTGATGAGCCCCGGCACCGCGAGGGGCAGGGTTATCTGGCGCAGGATCTGCAGCCGCGTCGCGCCGTCGATCAGCGCGCATTCCTCAAGCTCGAAGGGGATCGACTTGAAGTAGCCGATCAGCAGCCAGGTGCAGAAGGGCACGAGGAAGGTCGGATAGACCAGGATCAGCGCGATCGGGCTGTCGAACAGGCCGAGCTGAAACACCACCGTCGCCAGCGGGATGAACAGGATCGACGGCGGCACCAGATAGGCCAGGTAGATGCCCAGGCCCACATACTGGCTGCCCTTGAACCGCAGCCGCTGGATCGCATAGGCCGCGAGGGTCGAGGCGATCAGCGACAGCACGGTCGCGCAGACGGCAACCGTCATCGTCGTCAGCAGCCAGCGCGGATAGGAGGTGCCGAACAGCAGCAGCCGGATGTGGTCGAGCGTCGGCGAGGTGATCCAGAACGGGTTGTGCGTGTCGTAGTCGTAGAGCTCGGCATTCGGTTTGAATGCGGTGATCGACATCCAATAGAAGGGAAACAGCAGGATCAGCAGGAAGCAGGCGAGCGGGATCCAGATCGTCACCATGCGCCGCGACCGGCTGTCCCAGGACAGCGTCTCCGGTGGCGCCGTGGCATTGCCGGGTGCGGGCGGGGCTTCGACGGTGCTGCTCATGGCCTTGCCCCCCTCAGTCGTTCGCCTCGCCCTGCTGCCACTTGCGGCGCGCCAGGGCGAAGTAGGAAAACAGCGTCGCGAAGATGAGGAAGGGCAGCATGGCGACGGCGATCGCCGCCCCCTCCCCCAACTGCCCACCCGAGATGCCGCGCTGGAAGGCGAGCGTGGCGAGCAGCTGCGTGGCGTTCACGGGCCCGCCGCGCGTGATGGCGTAGACGAGCTGGAAGTCCGTGAAGGTGAAGATGATGCTGAAGGTCATGACGATCGCGAGGATCGGCAGCAGCATCGGGAAGGTGATGTAGCGGAAGCGCTGCCAGCCGGTGGACCCATCCAGCAGCGCCGCCTCGTACAGCGAGGGCGAGATGGTCTGCAGCCCGGCGAGCAGCGAGATCGCGACGAAGGGAATGCCGCGCCAGATATTGGCGCCGATCAGCGACCAGCGCGCCGGCCAGGCGGTGTTGATGAAGTCGATGTTGGTGTCACGCAGCCCGAGCTCGATGAACACCCAGGAGATGATCGAGAACTGCGGATTGTAGATCCACCAGAAGGCGATGGCCGTCAGCACCGTCGGCACGATCCAGGGCAGCAGAATGATGGCGCGCAGGAAGGATTTGAACGGCAAATGGTTGTTCAGCAGCAGCGCGAGCCACAACCCCAGCCCGAATTTCCCGACCGTCGCGACGGCTGTGTAGAAGACCGAGAAGAAGACCGCGTTCCAGAAGATCGGGTCCTCCATCATATACTCGAAGTTCTCGAGCCCCACCCAGACGCCGCTGCGCCCGATCGTGGTGTCGGTGAAGGCGAGCCAGATGCCAAGGCCGAGCGGATAGGTCAGGAAGACCAGGAGCAGGCCGACCGCGGGCAGCAGGCACATCACGACGAGCAGCGGCTTCCAGTCGAGCAGCTTGGAAAGCCAGCTCTGGTCCTGGCTTCGGCGGACCCAGCCTTCGGCGGCGGTGACGGACATGGACGCTCTCCCCGATCGGCCGGCGGCGGCACGCGGCCGCCGCCGGGATCACCTCATGAACGGCGGAAGATGCGGCGCGCGCGGCGATCAGCCTCGCGCATCGCGGCCTCGGGCGTGGATTGGCCCGAAGCGACCGAAGCGAACATCTGTACCAGCACGTATTCCGCGTTCGCCTGGCCAGAGGCGACCGTGATCGGCCCGCGATAGCCGTTCCAGAACTGGTTGTTCATGCTGTCGCGGAAGATCGCGATCTTCGGATCGCTGGTCCACACCGAGGCATCCTTGTAGGCATTCACTGGATGCGCCCAGTAGCCGAGGTTCGCATCGAGCCACGGCTCATATTGCGGCTGCTCCATCAGGAAGGCGAGCAACGCCTTGGCTGCGTTCGGATAGCGGCTGTGCTTGAACACCATGGCGTTGAGCGTGAGCGGCGCGCTGGGCCAGGACGATGCGACCCCAAGCGGCATCACCGAGTGTTCGGTATCCTCCGCGATGGCGCGCGTCGCCGGGTCGTTCTTCAGTGCGAAGTACAGCGAGACGCCGTTCGACGTGACGAACAGCGTGTTCGCCGCGTAGGCCTGGTTGTTGCTGATATCGCCCCAGGAGATGGTGCCGCCATCGACGAAGGTCGGGTACAGTTCCTTCAGGTAGTTCAGCGCCGCCAGCGTCTGCGGGCTGTTCACCGAGACCGCGCCCTCGGCATCCGTGATGGCCGCGCCATGCGACCACATCAGCCAGTTGGCGAAGCCGTTGCCGTCGCCGACGGCGTTGCCCAAGGCGAAGCCCGCCGGCTTGTTCGCCTGGCGCAGCTTCTTGCACATCTCCAGGAAGCCGGGCAGGTCGCTGGGCGGCTGCTGGTAGCCGACCGAAGTGACCGCCGACTTGCGCCACACCAGCGGCCCCGCGGTGCCACCGAAGGGCAGGCCGATCCAGTTGTTGGTACCGTGGCGCTTGCCGTACTTCTCGCCCACGAACATCCAGCCGCCATACTTGCGGCCGATGTACTCGGCGATGTCCGACACCTCGACGAGCTTGTCGACATAAATGTGCGGCGCGTCACCGAAGCCGATGATGACATCGGGCCCCGCGCCGGTATTCGCGGTGACGGCGGTCTGCTGGTTGATATCCTCCCAGCCGACGAAGTCCACGCGCACCTGCACGCCGGTCGCCTGGGTGAAGCGGGCGCAGTTGGCGCGGAACACTTCCTCATCAGGGGCGACGAAGCGGACCGGGCGCAGCATACGCAGCGTCGCACCGCTTTCGATCGGCAGGTTCGGCGGGGTGACGCCGGCCGCCATCTGGACGCGGGACTGCTGGCCGAAAGCCTCGCCGGCCGTGCCGAGCGCGGCAAGCGCGGCGCCGGTCCCGAGGATGCTGCGACGCGTGATGATGTTGGCCATATGTCGTTTCCTCTCCCTGTTCGTTGTGTTCCAGTCTCAGATGCGCTGGCCCGTTCCCTTGTCGAAGAGGTGGATCAGCGACATGTCGGGGCTCACCCGCAGGATCTCACCGGGGCGTGCCGAGATGCGCTCGCGGAAGGCGCCGATCACCGGCGCTCCACCGACATGCATCAGTGTCTGCGTCTCGGAGCCCGTCGGCTCCACGACATGGATTGTTGCCGGCAGGCCGCCGTCGGGATCGAGATGCAGGTGCTCCGGCCGGATCCCATAGATGACGTCACCCGAAGCAGGCGCGCCCGGCGGCAACGGCCAGGCCACGCCGCCAGGGCCGTGGAAGACGCCGTTCTCGATCCGCCCTTCCAGCATGTTCATCGCCGGCGACCCGATGAAACCCGCCACGAAGAGGTTGGCCGGCCGGTCATAGAGTTCAAGCGGCGCGCCCGCCTGTTCGATGCGGCCATGGTTCATCACCACGATCAGGTCGGCCATGGTCATGGCCTCGATCTGGTCGTGGGTGACGTAGACGGTCGTGACCTTCAACCGCTGATGCAATTCCTTGATCTCGGAGCGCATCTGCACGCGCAGCTTGGCATCGAGGTTCGACAGCGGCTCGTCGAACAGGAAGACCTGCGGGTTGCGCACGATGGCGCGACCCATCGCCACGCGCTGGCGTTGCCCACCCGAGAGCTGCCGCGGATAGCGGTGCAGCAGCTGCTCCAGCCCCAGGATCTTCGCGGCCTTGCCGACCTCCCGCTCCATCACCGCCGCCGGCGCGCCGGCGAGCTTCATCGAGAAGGCCATGTTCTGAAACACGGTCATGTGCGGATAGAGCGCGTAATTCTGGAACACCATCGCGATGTCGCGATCCTTGGGCGCGACGTTGTTCACCACCCGCCCGCCGATCGCGATCTCGCCGCCCGTGATGTTCTCGAGCCCCGCGAGCATGCGCAGCAGCGTGGATTTGCCGCAGCCGGATGGGCCGACGAGGACGACGAACTGCCCGTCCTCGATGCCCACGCTGACCCCGTGCAGGATCTGCGTGCTGCCGAATGCCTTCCGCACCTCGCGGATATCGACCGTCGCCATCTACCCTCCCTTGAGAACGGGCAGGTTCGCCCTGCCTCGCTTCAGCGTCTCCCTACAGCCGCGACACGGCGGTTTCCTTGGACGTGATGAATTCCAGGAGCGCCGGCGTGCCGTTACGCGTCTGTTCAATGCCCCGCTTGATGGCGGGGATGATCTCCGCGACCTTCGTCACCCGTTCACCATAGCCGCCGAAGGCTCGCGCCATGGCGGCATAGTCGCCGGAAATGTCGGTCGAGCGGAACTTCTCCGTGCTGACCGGCATGACCTTCAGCTCGATCGCCATGGAGAAGTTGTTCAGCAGGATCGACAGGATGGGGATGCGCTCGCGCACCGCCGTCTCGAAATCCATCCCCGTGAAGCCGATCGCCGCATCGCCCCAGACATTGATGCAGAGCTTGTCCGGCGCGGCGAGCTTCGCGCCCATCGCCAAACCCAGCCCGTAGCCGAGCTGCGTCGTCTTGCCCCAGCCGAGATAGGAGAGCGGCGTGCGCGCCACCCAGAAGGGCGAGAGCTGGTCGCGCGGCGACCCGGCATCATGGGTGATGATGGTGTTGTCCACATCGACGGTGCGCCAAAGGTCGCGCAGCACGCGATAGGGATTCAATGGTTCCGCATCGCTGTCCGTCTTCGCAGCCCAGGCGGCGAGCCATTCGGCGCGATGCTCCTGGATCTCGCGTGCCACCGGACCGGCGTCGCGCTTCTCCGTCACCCGACCTTCGAGTTCGGCGATCAGCGCATCGAGCGTCAGCGCCGCATCGCCCACCAGGCCGATGTCGCAGGCCACATCCTTGTTCAAGTGATCGGGGTCGAGTGTTGCATGGATGATCTTCTTCCCCGCCGGCATCTTCACGCCGAAATTCGTCTCGGTGAAGGAGCAGCCGATGCCGAGGATAAGGTCGGCCGTGTCGAGGAAGTGCCGCACCGGCTTCGGAATCGCCAGGCCGCCGGAGCCGAGCGCGAGGGGATGATCCTCCGGGAAGGAGGACTTGCCGCCGAGGCTCGTCGTCACCGGCGCCGCCAGCAGCTCCGCGAGCCGACGCAATTGCGGCCAGGCGCGCGCCCAGTGCACGCCCGTGCCGGCATAGATGACCGGCCGCTTCGCCGAGGCCAGCGCATCAGCGGCGCGCGCGACATCGGCCGGATCGGGCCCGTAGCGCGTGGCGAGAACCGGCGTGTAGTTCAGCGGCTCAGGCACTTCCTCGTTCCACATGTCGGTCGGGATCTCGACCAGCACGGGACCGCCGCGGCCGTTGCGCAGGCGCGTGAAGGCGCGACGCAGGATGTTCGGCACCTCCGCGGCCTGGATGATCGGCTCGGCGGATTTGGTGATGCCGCGCATCTGGATCGACGAGTTGAAATTCGGATCGACATGCGCGAGGCGGCGCGCATAGCCCATCGGCAGCACCAGCACCGGCACGCTCTCGCCATAGCATTGCGCGACGCCACCATAGGCGTTCTCGGAACCAGGCCCGTGCTGCATGCAGAAGGCACCAATGGTGCGGCCCGAGGTGACGCGGCTGATCGCGTCCGCCATGTGCAGCCCGATGCGCTCCTGGCGCACCATCACCGGGCGGATGTCGATCTCCGCCGCATGCTCGATCAGATGATTGACCGGATAGCCCGTGAGGATGCGAATGCCCTCACGCTTCATGATCTCGGCGATTGCCGCGCCCAGCTTCATGCTCGTCCATTTCCTCATTGCCGGCACTCTTGCGGCCCGGCTGCTATGGCAGCCTAGACGCCGTATCACGGAGACGGCAACCCCCGCTTTCAGCCTGCCTTAGCGATCGGCAGGCTGCTTAACTTCACGGCGCCATCCCGCGCTGCGGCGCAACGTGCGCGGTCGCTTCAGATCGCGTTGTCGAGATCACGCAGCGCGCGCTGAGCGGCCTGGACGATGTCGGACGCGTGCGATTGCCGGCCCCAGACCATGGCCTGGCCGAGCCAGCGACGCGCCGCCACCGCGTCGCCGCGTGAGGCCGCACCGCGCCCGGCGCGCAGCATCAGGTCCGCTGCCGTGCTCACCGCGCCATCGCGCCGCTCGGCTTCAGCCTGCAAAGCGAGTAGCCGCGCGAGGCCGCGGTAATCCAACGTCTCCCGCCGCAGCACCGCGGCCTCCTCCGCCAGGCGCCGCGCCGCCGCGGAATCGCCGTTCAGCAAGGCGGCGCGCGCGGCGAGTTCCAGCGCATCGCCGCGAAAGGCACGGGAGGTCGGCTCGCCCAGCGCCGCGCGTGCTGTCGCCAATCCGTCACGGTCGCCGGCATCCGCGGCGATCAGGCCACGCAGGAACCAGGCGCGCAGCGCGGCATCGCCATCGCTCCCGGCATCCGCGATCACCTGCCGCGCCGCAGCATCGGCCGCGGCGGCATGGCCAAGTCGATACTGTGCCAGCGCCTCGGCGAGCCGCAGCGTGGCCGGCACGGACGCATGGCGCCGCGCGAGTTCGGCCTCCACATCCTGCGTCGTGCGCAGCGCGGCCGCCGCATCGCCGCGTTCCAGATCGGCCGCCGCGAGGCCGATGCCGGCATCGGCGATCGCCTCCGCATCGTCGCGCACGCGCGCGCGCGCGAGGGCCGCGCCATAGAGCCGCGCCGCATCGCCCGGGCGTTCCGCTTCCAGAGCCAGGCGCCCGGCGCGCGCCTGGGTCGCCAGGGTGCGATCCTCCGGCGGTGGCGGCGGAGGTGGCGTGCCGCCGCAGCCGGTGAGCAGCGGCAGGAGCAGAAGGACGCGCCTCACGGCCGCAGGCGGTCCGCCGAGGGGCGCGTCGGCTCGCGCGGCGGCGGTCCGTCGCCGCCCAGCAGCCACAGGCCGCGAAGCTGGGTCAGCAGCAATTCGAGTTCGCGCGTCGTCTGCTGCGTCTGCAGCAGCAGGCCCGGCAGGGTGCCCGTGCTGTCCTCGATGTTGCGCAGCGTGCGCGGCAGGCGTGCGGTCGTCGCCGTCACGTCGCGTGCGGCGCTCTGGAGCGTCGTCAGCAATTGCTCGACGCGGCGGATCAGGCCGGGGATGACGCTTCCGCCCTCGCCCCGGCTCTCGGTCAGCAGGCGCTCGGCTTCCGCGGCGATGGCGTCCATGCGGGCGATCAGCCGGTTCGCCGCATCGACGACCGAGGCCGCATCGCGCGCCGCATCCTCGGCGGTGCGTGCGAAGCTGTCGCTGGTCAGCAGGCGGCCGAGGCTGCCCTCGCCCAGTTCGATGCGCGCGGCCACCTGCCCGATGCTGCGGGAGGTGCGGCCGATATCCTCGATGATCGGGAAGATGCGCAGGCGCAGTTCATCGAGCAGCAGTGCCAGAGGGTCGGGCGGCGGCGGCTCGCGCACGGCCTCAAGCACCGTCGTCGCGGCGTCGAGCGGCGCGCCGTCGCCCGGCCCGACATTGAGGAAGATGGTACCCTCGGCGCCGCGGCGCTGGCGGATGGCGACCGGCGAATCGCGCCGGATGAAGTCGCGCGCCGAGGGTTCGCGCAGATCGACTTCGGCAATCAACCGGCGGTCCGGCCCGAAGAGGATGCGCCGCACCGTGCCGGCCGGCACACCGAGCACCTCGACCTCCGCGCCCGCGCGCAGGCCGGCCGCCCCCTCGCGCGGCAGGGCCACGCGGAAGCTCGGCGTCTCGGGCGCCTGCGCCTGCAGCGCGGTGGATCCCAGCATCAGGAACAGGGCGACGCGGGCGGCCGCGACGGCGCCCTGACGCGGCATTACGAGCACCGCCCGCCACGCACCCGGTCACAACACCGCACAGTCATCGTCGTCATTCCCCGATCATGCTGCGGCGACCCTAGGTGTCCGCCGGACTCCCCTCAAGCACGGAGTGCTGGCGCTTCCGTCCCAATCCTTTAGCCTCGGTGTCACGGCAACGACCGTGTAGGGGAGACAATCAGGAATGCACCTTTCGGACCGCGTCACCGGTCTGTGCCTTGCGTTGCTCGGATCGCTGGCTTTCTGGGGTGGGTCGCGCCTGCCCGCCGTGCCCGGGCAGGATGTCGGGCCGGCCGCCTTTCCCATGGTCATCGGCACGGGCCTCGTCCTGTGTGGGCTGATGATCGCCTTCGGCATCGGCCACACCTTCGAAGTCGAGGAACCCGCCGAACGGGAAGAGGCACCCGGCCTCGCGAAACTCCTCGGCGGACTCGACTGGCTCGCCGCCTTCCTGCCGCCGGTGCTGCTGCTGTTCTACGTGGTCGCAGCCGACCGGCTCGGCTTCCTGATCACCGCCGCGATCATGCTGCTGGTGGCTTCGCGCGCGCTCGGGGCGTCGTGGCGGCTGGCCATCGGTGTCACGGTGCTCGCGCCGCCCTTCGTGCACCTCGTCTTCTACAAGCTGCTGCGGGTACCCCTGCCCGACGGCCCGCTCACGATGCCGTGGTGACCGCATGAACGCGCTTCTCGACGCCATCCAGATGGTCGCAACTGGCGAGGTGCTCGTCGCGATCCTGGCCTCTGCGGTCTATGGCATGGTCATAGGCGCCCTGCCCGGCCTGACCGCCACCATGGCGACCGCCCTGCTGGTGCCGGTCACCTTCTATCTGTCACCCATCGCCGCCGTCGCGACGATCATCACCTCCTCCGCCATGGCGATCTTCTCGGGCGACATCCCGGGCTGCCTGATGCGCATCCCCGGCACGCCGGCCAGCGCCGCCTATACCGACGAGGCCTATGCGCTGACGCGCAAGGGCCAGGCGGAGCTCGCGCTCGGCGCCTCGCTATGGTTCAGCGCGCTGGGCGGCATCGCCGGCACCGTCGCGCTGATGATCATGGCGCCCGCGCTCGCCGAGATGGCGCTGTCCTTTTCGACCTTCGAGTATTTCTGGCTCTCGCTGCTGGGGCTGATGTGCGCGACGCTGGTCGCGCGGTCCTCGCCGATCAAGGCGATCGCCTCGGCGCTGCTGGGGCTGCTCGTCGCCTGCGTCGGCATCGAGAATCCGGGCGGCGTGCCGCGCTTCACCTTCGGTAGCACCGATCTACTCGGGGGCATCGAGGCACTGCCCGCACTCGTCGGCGTCTTCGCGGTCAGCGAAATCATGCGCGCCATGGTCAGTGCGCCGCCGCCGCCGCTGCCCAACCGCAAGCTCGGTTCCATCCTGGCCGGCCAATGGGACCTGACGAAGCGCTTCCAGAAGCAGATGTGGCGCGGCAACGTCATCGGCGTGCTCATCGGAGCACTGCCGGGTGCCGGGGCGGACATGGCGGCCTGGGTCGCCTATGCGACATCGAAGAAGATGTCGAAGACGCCAGAGAAGTTCGGCACCGGCTATCCGGAAGGCCTGGTGGAATCCGGGGCGGCGAACAACTCGGCGCTGGCCGGCGGCTGGGTGCCCGCGCTGCTCTTCGGCATTCCGGGCGACACCATCACGGCGATCGCGATCGGCGTGCTTTATATGAAGGGGCTGAATCCGGGGCCGACGCTGTTCAGCGAAAAGGCCAGCAGCATGTACGCGCTCTACATCGTGTTCATGCTGGCGAACATCCTGATGATCCCGCTGGGCATCCTGATGATCCGCGTCTCGCGCCAGGTGCTCCGAGCACCGCGAGCAGTGGCCATGCCGCTGATCCTGCTGCTCTGCGCCGTGGGCGCCTACGCCATCGGCAACAACCCCTTCGCGGTGGTGCTGGTGGCTGCCTTCGGTGTCCTCGGCTTCGTCATGGAGCGCAACGGGTATCCGGTCGCCGCCCTCGTGCTCGGCATCGTCATGGGCACGATGGTCGAGCAGAACCTGGTCACATCCCTGATCAAGTCCGACGGCGACATCCTGCCCTTCTTCGAACGGCCGGTCGCCGCCGGGCTCGCCTTTTTCACCCTGGCCGCCATCTTCTGGCCCGCCGTGGTCTGGCTGATCCGTCGCTTGCGGCCCGCCGCGGCGGCGCGATAGCGTCGTTGCACTTCAAGGAGGAAACCAAGAAATGTCTCAGTTCACCCGCCGCGGCGCCCTCGCCGCCGGCGCCCTTGCCGGGATTGCGCCGCTCGCACGGCCGGCCCTTGGCCAGGGCAACTACCCCAGTCGCCCTGTCCAGGTCATCGTGCCCTGGGGCGCAGGCGGTGGCACCGATGCGACCGCCCGCATCGTCGCCAGCCTGCTCGAGAAGGAGATGGGACAGCCCTTCAACGTCGTGAACCGCACCGGCGGGTCCGGCGTCGTCGGCCATTCGGCGATCGCCCAGGCGGCGCCGGACGGCTACACGATCGGCATGATCACGGTCGAGATCTGCATGATGCACTGGCAGGGTCTCACCGAGCTCAAGCCGACCTCCTACACGCCGCTCGCCCTGATGAACGAGGATCCGCCCGGCGTGCAGGTGAATGCGAGTTCGCCTTATCGCGACATCAAGGCGCTGGCCGATGCGATCAAGGCATCCCGCCCGGGGCAGATGAAGGCGTCCGGCACCGGCCAGGGCGGCATCTGGCACCTCGCACTCGCCGGCTGGCTGGGCGCGATGGGGCTGCGCGCCGACCATGTGCGCTGGGTGCCGTCCAACGGCGCGGCGCCGGCGATGCAGGACCTCGCGGCCGGCGGCGTCGACATCGTCACCTGCTCGGTGCCGGAAGCGCGAGCGATCATCGAGGCGGGGCGGGCGCGCTCGCTCGCCATCATGGCGCCGCAGCGCAATCCGCAATTCCCGAACGTGCCGACGCTCAACGAGACGCTGAACATCAACTACAGCGTCGGCGCCTGGCGCGGCATCGCGGCACCGCTGAACCTGCCCACGCCGATCGCGCAGAAGCTGACGGCGTCGCTGCAGAAGGTCTGGAACAGCCAGGAGTTCAAGGACTTCATGAACGCCCGCGGCTTCGGCATGGTGTGGGGCGACGCGGACGGCTTCGCGACGCATATGCAGCGGGCCGACCAGACGCTCGGCGACGCGATGAAGGCAGCGGGGCTGGTGCGGAGCTGAGCGCGCTGTTGGAGAGGGGCGCCGCCCCTCTCCAAGCCTCTCCCCGCCATAGGCCGAAAGGCCTTTCGGTCTTTGGTGGGGTGGGGTCCCGAGGAGGGGCAAAGCCCCTCCCCGTCACACCGCGATCGCGTAGGCCGGCCGGCGCGGATCCGCCCCGGCCTCGATCAACCCCGTCGCCGGGTTGGTGCGGATCAGTTCCACGCAGCCGGCGAGCGCCGTCCAGTCCGGCCAATCGGCGATGACGTGGTCGCGCGCGGCAAGTGCCTCGCGTACCGGCGCCTCGATCCGCCCTTCCAGCGCCAGCCGGCCCGGGAAGTAGTCATGCGGCGCGGAGGAGGACGGGAAGGCGTAGGTGGCGACGCGCGGCGCCTCGATCGCCGCCTGCGGCTCCATGCCGAAATGCAGCAGGTTCAGCATCACCTGCAGCATCGCCTGCGGCTGCACGTCATTGCCCGGCGTGCCGAAAGGCATGATGCCGC
Organism: Roseomonas alba; assembly: GCF_019430885.1. GTDB lineage: Bacteria > Pseudomonadota > Alphaproteobacteria > Acetobacterales > Acetobacteraceae > Neoroseomonas > Neoroseomonas alba. The sequence continues at coordinate 570,151 of NZ_JAHYBZ010000004.1, forward strand.
CATTGGCCAGTTCGACCATGGCGGGGCTCGGCGTCAGGCGCGGGCGCTTGCCCGGCGCATAGCCCGCGGGATGCGCCGGATCGGTGCGGTTCTGCGACCCGCGGCCGGAGACCATGAGCCCCGTCCCGGGCACCAGCGGCCCGGTCCAGGACCCGTCCGACGGCGTGGCGGAGACCGCATTGCCCCACCGATCGACGACGCAGACATAGGAGGTGCCGGCCTCGACCGGCGGCTCGATCTCGCGCGACACCTCAGGATCGGCATCAGGGCCGATGCCGATGATCCGTTCCGGCATGCCGGGATGGGCTCGGGCCGGATCAATCGCCGCGGCACGACGCGCGATGTGGGCATCGGACAGCATCGTCGCGATCGGCACATCGACGAAGTTTGGATCGCCCACATGGTATTCGCGATCGGCGAAGGCGCCCTTCAGGCTCTCGGCGATGACATGCAGGTACTCCGGGCTGTTGTGCCCCAGGCCGTCAAGGCCGAAGCGCTCGGCGATGCGCAGCGCCTCCAGCAGCACCGGCCCCTGGCACCATGGGCCGCAGCCCAGCAGGCGGTTGCCGCGCCAATCGACGGACAGCACCGGCTCCAGCGGCGAGTGGTAGTTCGCCATGTCGGACATGGTGAGGAAGCCGCCCTCGCGCGCCTGGAAGGCGGTGATCTCGCGCGCCAGGTCGCCGCGGTAGAAGGCGTCGTGGGCAGCCTGGAGACCGGCCTCCCGACCCTTGCCGGACGCCGCCTTCTCCTGGTCGATCATGTAGCCGATGGATTTCGCCAGATCGGCCTGGACGAATTTCTCGCCCACCTTGGGTGGCTTGCCGCCGGGCTGGAAGATCTCGGCGTTGTAAGCCCAACGCGCATAGTCGGCCGCGCGCTTGTCAAGGTTGTTGGCCAGGACCGCATAGACCGCGAAGCCGTCGGCCGCGAAGCGCATCGCAGGCGCCGCGACATCGGCGAAGGACATCGTGCCGTGGCGGCGCAACGCACTGATCCAGGCATCGGGCGCGGCCGGCACCACGGTGCGCAGCACGCCGGGCGGCATCTTCCCGCCGTGCTTCTCGCGGAACAGGTCGGGCGGGATGGAAGCGGGCCAAGGGCCGAGGCCCGCAATCGTCTCAACCGTCCCATCGGCCATGCGGATCATGATCGGCGCGACGCCGGCAAAGCTGACGATGTCCGGATGCAGCACGCCGAGCGCGATGCCGGCGGTGCAGGCGGCATCCACCGCGTTGCCGCCGCCTTCGAGCACCGAGAAGGCCGCGGCGGCCGCGAGGTAATGACCGGCCGAAACCGCATGGCGCGTGCCGGTGATGGTGGGGCGCGTCAGGGGCATGGTGGCCTCCCTCCTCAATCCGGCTTGGCGCCGGAGCGATGCACGACATCCGTCCAGCGGCGGATCTCCACCGGCAGGAAAGCCGTGAACTCCGCGGCGGTCGAGCTGCGCGGGCGCATGCCGGCCGTCGCCATCACCTCGCGGAAGGCGTCGGATTCGGTCGCGCGGCGGATCGCCTCGCTGGCCTCGGCGACGATCTCGGGCGGCGTGCCGGCGGGCATGACGAAGCCGATCCAGCCGCTCGCCTCATAGGCCGGGTAGCCGGCCTCGGCGAAGGTCGGCACGTCGGGCAGCAGCGGATCGCGGCCGCTGCCGGTCGTCGCCAGCGCACGGATGCGCCCGTCCCGGATACCCGGGATCAGTGCGTTGATGGTGTTGAAGGTCATGTCCACCTGGCCGCCGAGCAGATCGGTGATGGCCGGTGGTGAACCACGATAGGGGACGTGGACGATCTCCACACCCGCGGTCAGGCGGAACAGCTCGCCTGCCATGTGCGTGGAAGATCCGCTGCCGGCCGAGGCCCAGGTCAGCGTCCCCGGCGCCGCCTTCGCGGCTGCCACCACTTCGGCGACGGAGTGGAATCGCGAATCCGCCCGTACGCCGAGGGCACAGTCGTTCGAGGCGCCGAGCCCGAGCGGTGCGAAGGAGGTCAGCGAATCATAGGGGATGTTCGGCATCATCGCCGGCGAGATCGCAAGCGAGGAGGAATTCACCACCCCCATCGTATAGCCGTCGCGCGCCGCCTTCGCGAGCACATCAGTGCCGATGGTCCCGCCGGCGCCGACGCGGTTCTCGACCACCACCGGCACGCCCCAGGCCTCCTGCAACAGGCGGGAGACGGTGCGGCCGACGATGTCCATCCCCGAGCCCGGCGCGGCCGGGATGATCATGCGCACCGGACGGTTGGGCCAAGCCTGGCCCTGCGCCAGGGCAAGCCGTGGCGCCAGTGCCAACCCCGCCGCCACTCCCAGCCAGTGCCGCCGTCCGGACCCGCGCGGCGGGCCAACCGGATGGCTGAAAGCAGGGAGCGGGCGGGGTTGGGTCATGGCTGGGCCTCGAAGGCTAGGCCCGGTGAGTGTGGACCTCTTCGCAGACGCAGCAAGAGCCAATCTGCAACCGTCCTGTCACCGCCCCTTGAAGACCGGCTTCCGCTTGTCGGCGAAAGCGGCGAGCGCCTCCTTCGTGTCCTCGGTCTTCGCCAGCAGCGCCGTCTGGGTCTGCTCGTAGCGATAGCCTTCGTGCAGCGGCATGTACTCGTTCAGCGTAAAGGCGCGCTTGGCGGCCTCGACCGCGAGCGGCACCTTGCCCGCGATCTCCCGCGCCATGGCCTGCGCCGCGGGCAGGAGGTCGTCCTTCGGGTAGCAGCCGGAGGCGACGTTCATGCGCAGCAGGTCGGGACCGTAGAGCCGCCGTGCCGTCATCAGGAACATGCGCGCATCGGACTGGCCGAAATGCCGCAGCACGTGCTTCACGCCACCGGCCAGGCCGACATCGACCTCGGTCATGGACATGAAGCCTTCCTCGGCGACCAGAATGATGTCGCAGACCAGGGCAAGCACGCAGCCCGCCCCGATCGCTGCGCCATTCACGGCTGCGATTACCGGCTTGCCGCATTCCATGACGCAGTCGAAGCCGCCGCGCACTGCACGGCTGTGCCGCGGGAAGGCGCCCGGCTTCGACGCATCCGGCCGGTCCTTCAGATCCGCCCCGGCCGAGAAGGTCTTGCCCGCGCCGGTCAACACGATGGCGCGCACCTCCGGCGTTTCGTGCAACACGTCAAAGACGCGCATCACCTCCTCGCGGAAGACGCCGTTCTGCGCATTGACCGGCGCGCGGTCCATGAAGACCGTTGCCACGCCGTCGGCAACCTCGATGCGGAAGACCGTCAGATCCTCCAGTCCCGGCAATGCGGTCATGCGGTAAAGGCCACGCCCTTCTCGGGCACCACGACCTTGGCATTGGCGCCGTTCATCTCCGCCACGAAACCCGACGCATCCGGCAGCAGCAGGCCGAAGGTCGCGTAGTGGCAGGGGATTGCCGTGCGCAGGCTGGGCAGGAAGCGCTTGACCGCCAGGGCGGCGCTGCGCGGGCCCATGGTGAAGCGGTCGCCACAGGGCACCATGGCGATGGCGGGCTTATAGAGCTCGTCGATCAGCGCCATGTCCGAGAAGATGTCGGTGTCGCCCATGTGATAGACGACCGGTTCCGCCTTGTCCTTCGGTGTCACCACGATGCCGTTCGGCAGGCCGAGGCATTGCGACACGCCATTCGCATCGATCTCCGACGAGGAATGGAAGGCGATGGTCAGCGAGACGGAGAACTCGCCCTGATCCGTCGTGCCGCCCGTGTTCATGGGGTCGAGCTTCTCGATCCCCTGGCGCGCGAGATACATGGCGAGATCGTAGTTGGTCACCAGCTTCGCGCCGGTGCGCTTGCAGATCGCGACGGTGTCGCCGATGTGGTCGCCATGGCCATGCGTCAGCAGCACATGCGTGGCACCGGCGCTCGCCGCTTCCGCATCGCCGCCGAAGGCCGGATTGCCGGTGAGGAACGGGTCGATCATCACGACCGAGGAACCGAATTCCAGGCGGAAGGCCGAATGGCCGAACCAGGTGATCTTCATGCGGAAGTCTCCGTTAGTCAGGGGAAGGTCATTCGGATCGTGTCGGCGATCAGGGCCGGCTTGTCCTTGCCCTCGATTTCCATGGTCGCGCGCACCACGATCCGGTGCGTGCCGTTCGCGCCGTCATCCACCGAAACCAGGGCCTGGCGGAGCCGCACGCGGTCCCCGGCCTGGACGGGGTTGACGATGCGCACCTTGTCGGACCCGTAGTTCAGCGTGCGCGACGGCCAAGTCACCTTGTAGACGCCGGCGCCGAGCTTCGGCAGCAGCGACAGCAGCAGATACCCATGCGCAATGGTCTTGCCGCCCGGCATCTCGGTGCGGGCACGGTCGACATCGACATGAATCCATTGATGGTCGCCGGTGACGTCGGCGAATTTGTCGATCATCTCCTGCGTCACCTCAAGCCACTCGCCGACGCCGAGTTCCTGGCCGATCAGCGCCTTCAGCGCCTCCGGCGTTGCCACTTCGCGCATGCGTTCCTCCGTGCTGGCGGCGCGGAGTGTCGTGCGGGGCCGCGTCGCGATCAACCCCGCTTCCGGGACGATCCGGGTCGCCCTAGCCTGACGCGATGGATCTCCGCCCGGGCACGCCCCGCTTCATCGCCGCCATGGTGGCAGCCCAGGTTCTGACCCAGATCGGGGCCTTCACCCTGCCGGCGCTGCTGCCGGTCTATATCGACCGCTGGTCGCTGTCGGGCACGGAGGCCGGCTGGCTGATCGGCGTCTTCTTCGCCGCCTATGTCCCCGCCGTCCCCGTGCTGCTGGCGCTGACGGACCGCGTGCCGGCGCGGCGGATCTACCTGGTGGGCACCGGGGCGACGGCGCTCGCGCATCTCGGCTTCGGCCTGCTGGCGACGGATTTCTGGTCCGGGCTGACATTCCGCGCCCTGGCCGGAGTCGGCTGGGCGGGTGCCTACATGCCGGGACTGAAGGCGATCGCCGATCCGCTGACCGGCCCGGCGCAGTCGCGCGCCGTGTCCTGGCACGCGGCGGGGGTGGGGTTCGCCGGCGCCTTCTCCTTCGCCCTGGCGGGTGTCGTCGCCGCGCTGGCCGGACCGGAGGCCGCCTTCATCACCGGCGGCACCCTCGCCGCCGGTGCTTTCGCCATCGCGCTGCTGATCCTGCCGGACACGCCGCCACCGCCGCGCGCGGTTGGCGGAAAGCTCCTCGACTTCCGGCCCGTGCTGCGCAACCGGCGCGCCATGGCCTGGGTCGCCGGCTATTGCGTGCATACGCTGGAACTGGCGGTGCTGCGGGCCTGGGGCGTTACCTTCCTTGCCGCATCCTTCGCGGTGTCGGCTCCCCCGACCTGGCTGCCCGGGCCGACGGTGCTGTTCACCATCGCGGGGCTGGTCGGCAATGCCGTGTCCATCGCCGGCAACGAAGCCTCTGAGGCGCTGGGCCGCGGGCGGGTGGTAACGATCGCGATGCTGTCGGGCGCGGCGCTGTCGCTCGCCACGGGCTTCGCTGCGGGGGCACCGGCGCTGCTCGTCCTCGCCTTGGTGCTGACGTGGAATGCGGCGATCTACGTGGACAGCTCAGCGCTCACGGCCGGCACGGTGCAGGCCTCCGATCCCGCGCTGCGGGGTGCGACGATGGGGCTGCATTCCATGGCGGGCTATGCGGGTGGCTTCGTCGGGCCGCTGCTGTGCGGGGCGTTACTGGATCTTGCCGGCGGAGAAGGTTCCCTCGCCTGGGGCCTCGCCTTCGGTCACGTCGCGCTGATCACCCTGGCCGGGCTGGTCGTGCTGCGCCGCCTCGGCCGCGCCGGGTAGCGTCGTATCGTCGGGTCCTGCCGATGACCTCTCAGCGGCAAGACCCGACGGTACGGCGCGCGGGGTTGGAGGGGCGGCCGCGCGCGAAATCAAGGCTCTGATGCCGATTCAGCCGTTAGGCTGGCCGGTATCAGTCCGCCGCGAAGCAGTAGAACAGGCCCGACCCGCCCGTGGCCGGCAGCGCATCCTGCCCGCAACCGCGCGTGGGATGGGACGCGTTCCACGACCGCGACGCCGAATCGTCGCCCAGGCCGAGCCGGTCGTGATGCCCGACCATCGCCGCGCCGTCGGGCCCGGAATAGGTCCAGTTGCGGCAGGTCATGTCCGGGCTGGCCGGCAGCGCCGTGCCGTCGGGCGCGGAGCCGGTGAGGATATCATGGGTGTTCGGCGTATCGCCGCGCCCGTTCACCGGGGCCCCGCGCTCAGTGACCGCGGTCTGCTTGGTCAGGCCGTTCGCGCCGTGCAGTTCCTCGATATTGTTGGCGACGACCGCGCCCGCGGCGTTGCGCCAGGGGCCGCGACCGATGCGGTCGCGTGCGTTCACCGCCGGGCTGGTGGGCGTCGCGCTGGTGGACAGATAGGCGCGCCAGTTGCGCGGCCCCATGCCGGTCGCCAGCGCCAGCGCCTGGCAATGCGCATCCGCGCCCGCCAGCCCACCGAGGTCGCCACCGCGCCCCGGTCCGACGCTGGTGACGAAGAAGGTCATCTGCCCCGGCTGGGGCGGCTGGGTGCTGGTCTGGGCCAGCGCGGCCGTGCCGGAGCAGGCCAGGGCCACAAGGGCGAGGCGAAGCCGCGTCATGCTGATCCTCCCGTCCGGCGCCTCATCGCGTGGGCGCCAGGGGCGGGAGCATGCCGCGATTCCCGACGCGGCACGACCCCCGTGCTCAGGCCACCAGCGCGAGCACGGTGAACAGCGCCCCGACCACGGCGACGGTCGCCCCGGCGGTCGCGCGCAGCCGCGGCATCCGCGGCGCCAGACGCCGGGCCAGCGCCATGATCCCGAGCCCGAGCGCCGCCTGCGCCAGCGCCAGGCCGGCGAGGTAGGCGACCAGCGGCGTCGCCTCCGCGCCGATGATGGCTTCGGCGAAGGCATGTCCGTGGAACAGCCCCGCCAGGCCGAAGGCGGCCGGCAACAGCATCGCCGGTACGTCCCGCCACAGCAGCGCCAGCCCGGCGGCGAGTACCGACAGGGCGACGATCGCCTCGACCGGGCCGAGACCCATCCCCGCCATATGCACCAGGCTGCCGAAGAAGCCGCCCAGCACGAAGACCAGGATGGACAACACCCCGATGCCGGTCGACAGGCCCGCGGCCAGGATGCCGGCGGCGACCAGGAAGGCCAGGTGGTCCGCCCCGATCACCGGATGCGCGATGCCGGAGACGAAGCCCTGCCAAACCGTGGAAGGCGTGGTGCCGCCCATGGCGTGATGGGCGAAGGCCGGCAGCGGCATCAGGGCGAGCAGGGTGGCGAGGCGTTTCATGGCAGTCTCCTTGTTCCAGCCATGCTCGCCGCTGCGACGCGCGGCTGCAAGGGCAGGCGCGGCGGACTACATCAGGTGGGATGCTGGCCCAGGAACCCGTCATTCGCCTGACCGCCTTCGCCGCCGTGCTGCTGGCCATGGCGCTGCTGGAGCACGCCTTCCCGCGGCGGCCGCAGCGCCTCGGCTGGCGGCGCTGGCCGTCGAATCTCGGGCTGGTGGCGCTCTCCGCGATCATGCTGCGGCTCATCGCCCCTGCCGGCGTGGTGGGCGTCGCGCTCTGGGCCGAGGCGCGGGGGATCGGCCTGTTCCCGGCATTCGGCCTGCCGTTCTGGGTGGCGGCGCCCGCATCGGTGCTGCTGCTGGACCTGCTGGTCTATGGCCAGCACCGGCTGTTCCACGCCGTGCCGGTGCTGTGGCGGATGCATCGGGTGCACCATGCGGATCCGGAGCTCGATGCCTCCTCCGGTCTGCGCTTCCATCCGGCGGAGATGCTGCTCTCGCTCGGCATCAAGGGGTTGGGCGCGGTTGCGCTCGGCGCGCCGCCGGAGGCCGTGCTGGCCTTCGAGGTGCTCCTGAACGCGACGAGCCTCTTTTCTCACGCGAATCTCGCCATGCCCGCTCGGCTCGATCGCGTGCTGCGGCTGTTGCTGGTCACGCCGGACATGCACCGCATCCACCACTCGGAAATCCCGGCGGAAACGGACAGCGATTTCGGCTTCTGCCTGTCCTGCTGGGACCGGATCTTCGGGACGTATCGTGCGGAACCCGAACGCGGCCAGCTCGGCATGGTGATCGGCGTCGAGGGGTTCCGCGCCGATGCGGCGCAGCGGTTGGACCGGCTGCTGGTCCAGCCGCTGAAGGCTGAGCCCTAGCAGGCTGCGAAGACGCTGGCCGGTGCCTTTCCGCGCGGGATTCGTCCGCGTCTCGCCCCGATGCAGCAACATCGAGGCTTCAGCACATCCTGTCCTGCCCGAAAATTCGCTCGCCCATCCACAGCCGCGAGTTTCTCCGCAGCCTGCTAGATCGGGCAAACCCCGGCCTCGCATTGCAGCCGGGCGAGATCGACTGCCTCGGCGACGCCGGGATCGCGAATGCCGGCGACGATGGAGCGGAAGCAATCCTCCGGCACTTCCTGTTCGGGCAGGTATTCGTAGCCGAGGTCGCGATCGGGCCGCGACGGCAGCACGGCGCAGCAGCGCAGATGCGGCTGATGCGCCCGCAGCAGGTCGCGGAACGCCTCCAGCCCCACGCGATCCGTCGCGATTTTCAGCGTGTAGGAGACCTGGTTGCCGCGCTCCGCCCCGATCCAGTGGCGTTCCAGCAGCATCAGCCAGTGGTATTGCTCCTCCGGCGTCGCTTCCGGTGCCGTCACCAGACGGTCGCCGATGCCGAGGCGCTGGATCAGCGGCAGGGTCGGGAAGCCGACGATGGTCACGCCGGGGAAGGTCTCCAGGTCGCGTGTCGGATAGCCCCGCGCGGCGTAGTCGGCGACCAGCGGATCGCCATCCGGCCCGCCGCGGAACTGGACCCAGCGCAGATATTGCCGGCGCGGCGGCAGATGCGCGCCCTCGGTCAGGCCGAACAGCTTGCTGGTCGTGCCCGCCGGCTTGATCGTCGTCACCGTGGCCGGCGGCACCATGCCCAGGGACTGCGCATAGGCCGTCGCTTCCTCCTTGGCGATCGCGGACAGCCGGGCCAGCGCCTGCCAGAAGGGCTGGGCGCGCGCCTCGTCGATCAGGTCGCGGAAGCCCAGGCCGAAGCGTGCCCAGGCCCATTCGTGCAGCCCGGTCGGCCCGATACCGATGCGATCGGTGCGCGCCACCTCCGCCGCATAGAGCGCATCCATCCGATTCACCCGGATCAGGAAGCGCACGCCGAGACGCACAGCATCCTCCATCCGCGCATCCCACTCCTGCGCGACATGCTCCGGCACGGCGCCGGGGGTGAGGCTGTGCAGCGGCACCGGACAGGCGAGCAGCGGCGCGAAATCGGAGATCACGCAATAGCCGCCTGTCACATGCAGGACGACCTCCCCGCAGGGATTGGTGGTGACGGGGAAGATGGTGGTCGCTGCGCGGTGCGCGACCTCCTCCAGCAGCGCCGCGCCGGCGCCGATGGCGTAGCGGGCGGACCCGGCCTCGGCGGTCGCGGGCTTCTGCCGCGCGAAGCCCGTCCGCACGTCCTCGAGCCGATCGCCGTTGATGAAGCCCGGCTCGCCATTGATATAGGCGCAGGCCGTCGCCGCCTGGAACAGCGCCTTGGCGTGACGGGTGAGTGGCTCGTCATCGTCGCGATCCAGTCGCGCCCAGAATTCCGCATCGACCATCAGCGAGTGGTTCGCGGTCCACAGACCGCCTTCCGCCTTCAGCCGCACGAAGCGCAGCGCGCCGGAATCGCGCCAGGATTTCGTCGCCATGCGCGCGGCACGGCGGGCACCGCCGACCTGCACCTCCGTCGAGAGGATATGATCCACCCGCAACGCCTGCTCCCAGGGGCGCAGCGCGTCGCCGGCACGGTCGCGATCGCGCGCGGCCTCGATCACTTCCCGCCGCAGGCCGATGAAGGCGCGCAGCAGCGACAGCGGCCCCGAGGCCGGCCGCCCCTGCATGCCGCGGATCGGCGCACCGAGCGGGCGGATGCCCGACAGGTCCAGCAGCAGCACGCGCTTGCGCTCACGCCGGAAGGCCATGGCCTCCAGCGTCTCGACAGCGCGCGCCCAGCCTTCGCGCGTATCGGCGATGGCGTGGCGCACGGCGTCCTGCGGCACGCGCGACAGGTCATGCACCAGTTCGCGCGCGAGGAAGGCGCGCACATCGGCCTCCTCGGTGCCGTTGAAGGCGTCGAGGCCCATGCCCCAGCGCAGCAGCCCGAACTCCACGCCGAAGCGATGCAGCGCAGCACGGTCGCGCGGCCAGTCGGGATGGGTGGGGGCGAGATAGAGTAGCAGCTCGGGCGCCTCGCCCCAATCCACGGGGCAAAGATCGTCGTCATAGGCCCGCCCCACCCCCGCCCCGTTCAGCAGCAGGTAGAATTTGGTGAAGGAGGCGCCGGCGGTGGCGCAGTTGGTGAAGACCTCCATGTTGCGCCGGGGCTGGTCAGCATCACCGTGCTGGAGATGTCGGCCGGAGGTGATCAGCGCGCCGGACGCGATCGCGTTGCGCAGCCGCGCGCGCTCGCAATGCTCGGCGCGCGTCAGGATGCGTCCGAGCAGAGCCATGTTCCCGACCGCGACACGATCGGCAACGCGCTCGAAATCCTCATGGTCGGAGGGGCGCAGCACGGTGCGCCGCGCTACCGCGAGACCCATGCCCGGGTCGAAGGCACGGGCGGGCTGCGGGGCCTCGCTAAAGGCCGCACCGGGGGGCACGGCATCGAGAGGTGGTGCGGGGGTGAAGCCGTCCATCGTCTCCTCGGCCGCCGTTCGGGGGGATGGTCCGGCAGCCGTCACAATATAGCGGGTCGCGACTCGGTTTCCCACCATATCTCGCGTTCGTGCGGGCATGGACATGGGGCGGCCCGGCGCTCAGTCTGGCGGCCCACCCTGATGCGCGCAGGACTGCCATGAATGCCGTGACCCAGACCAATTCGCCGATCGTCTCGGCCTTCATCGCCCATACGCCGGGCAGCGCGGCGGCCTATGAGGAGGCGCGCACCCATTTCCCCGGCGGGGTGACGCATGATGCGCGCTATGTGCGCCCCCATCCGCTGGCGATTGCCCGCGCGGCCGGGCCCCGCAAATGGGATGTGGATGGCAACGAGTATGTCGACTACGCGGGCGGCCATGGCGCGCTGATCCTCGGGCATGCACATCCGGCGGTGACGGCGGCGGTCGCGGAGCAGCTCGCCAAGGGCACGCATTACGGCGCGAACCACACGCTGGAGACCCGGTGGGCGGAACTCGTGAAGTCCATGGTGCCGAGCGCGGAAATGCTGCGCTTCACCAATTCGGGCACCGAGGCGACGCTGATGGCGCTGCGCGTCGCCCGCGCCGCGACGGGCCGCACCAAGCTGCTGCGTCTGCGCGGCCATTTCCACGGCTGGCACGACCACATGGCCTTCGGCGTCACCGGCCATTTCGACGGCACGCCAACACCCGGCGTGCTGGAGGCGCTGACCGAGAACGTCCTGCTCGTCGACCCGAATGACGAGGCCGGCCTGCGCGCGCTGATGGCCGCGCATGGCGACGAGATCGCCGTGGCGATCCTGGAGCCGACGGGGTCCAGCTACGGCCAGGTGCCGCTACGTGACAGTTTCGTGCATCTTCTGCGCGAGGAGACGGCGAAGCACGGCGTCGTCCTGGTCTTCGACGAGGTGGTTACCGGCTTCCGCGTCGCCCGCGGCGGCGCGCAGGAGGTGCTGGGCATCCGCCCGGACCTGACCACGCTCGCGAAGATCCTCGCCGGTGGCCTGCCCGGCGGGGCGGTGGTCGGGCGGCGCGACCTGCTGGAACTGCTCGACCCGGAACGCGCGGCCGCGCGCGGCGTCGAGAAGATCCCGCACCAGGGTACCTACAACGCCAATCCGCTCTCGGCCGCGGCGGGCATCGCGACGCTGGAGATCCTGCGCGACACCGATGCCATCGCGCGCGCCCATGCCTATGCCGCCGAGCTGCGCAGCGCGATGAACGGCGTGCTGGAGGAGCTGTCGGTCCCCTGGGCGGTCTATGGCAGCAACACCGGCATCCACATCTTCACCAACTGGAAGAAGCTGCCGATCACGCCGTCGTCCTTCGATCCGCTGGCACTCGGCTATGCGGACCTCAAGGTGCCGCGCGGGACGCAGGTGGTGACGAAGCTGCTGCTGGCGATGCGCACCCATGGGGTGGATTTCTCGCCCTGGCCGGGCGGGCCGGTCTCGGCGATGCATGGGCCGGCGGAACGCGATGCCACCGTCGCCGCCTTCCGCGCCGCGCTGCGCGACCTGCGCGCAGAGGGCGAGATCGGCTGACATGCCCGCCGCACTGACGGTCCGGGCCCTGCTGCTCGGGGAAAGGCTGGATCATCGCGGCCTGCCGCGCGACGGGGCGCCGGTGGTCGATCCGGTGCCCCTCGCGACGCCGGACGGGCTGACCGCCTTCGCCTTCCGCTGGGGCGCCGTGGTGCTGGTCGGCGCCAGCACCGAGCAGGAACGCTCGATCATCGAGATGCTGCGGCCGCGCGTGACGAATGCGCTCGCCAAGCCGATCGAGGAGGTGGCGAGCATCCTGCCTGGCGCCGAGCAGGACGGCATCGACCCCGATGGCGTGATCCGCCTGCGGGATCTCGGCGCGGCGCGCCTTGCCGTGGTGGCGGATGCGCTGGCGAAGAGCGCCGCCCTCGCCCATCAGGAGGTGCTGTTGGCCCAGGCGCTGGACCGGCTCGAGCCCATCGTCACCACGCTGCGCACCGAGGGGCGGCTCGCCGCCTCGTCGCGCGCGCTGCACCGGCAGATCGGCCATGCGCTGGCCGCCCGCAGCCGTACCACCGCGCGCGTCGAGGCCGAGGACAAGCCGGAACTGCTCTGGGATCACCCGGAGCTGGAGCGCCTCCATGCCCGCCTGGCGGACGAGTACGAGTTGAAGGAGCGCAGCGCGGCGCTCGACCGCAAGCTGTCGCTGATCGGCGACACCACCGAGGGCGTGCTGTCGCTGATCCACGGGCGCCGTGCGCTGGGTCTGGAAATCGCGGTGGTCGTGCTGGTGGGGATCGAGGTCGTCTTCACCCTTTGGGAATACCTCGTCAGGCCGCTGTTCCTGCACTGAGCCGGGGCATCACCCGCGCCGCGGGCGCGGGGGTGGCGACGGCATCGGTGCCTCGATGCCCAGCGCGTCGATGGGAACGGAGGCCGCCATGGCCATCAGCCCAGCGCGGTTCGGGTGGAGCATGTCCCCTGCCCCGCCCACCGTGCTGTTGGGGATGAATTCCGGCTTCAGCCGACCGGTCGCGCGGTCGATGGTCACCGCGTCGAAATCCGCGACGGCGTCGAAGCTGCCGGGGCGGCGGATCCAGTCGTTCACGGCGCGCCGGCGGGCATCCACTTCGGGCGTGCCGTGGCCGCCATTGTAGCCGAGCGCCGTCGTCAGGGTCGCGCCCACGACGCGGAGGCTTTTCTCGCGCATCCGACGCACGCCCTCGGTCAGGCCGGCGATCACCTGGTCAGCCGTCGCATCGGCACTGCCCAGGTCGTTGATGCCCTCCATCCAGATCACCGTGCGGACGCCCGAGACCTGCAACACATCGCGTTCCAGTCGCGACAGGGCGGAAGGTCCGCCCGGGATCGGGTTCTGGGGCGTGTACTCGGCGGGCCCGACGACGCGATTGCCGCCAATGCCGGCATTCACCACCGAGACGCGCTGGCCGAAGCGCGCGTGCAGCCGGCGCGACAGCCCGTCCGGCCAGCGGTCGTCGCCATTCATCGTCGAATTGGTGCCGTCGGTGATGGAATCGCCGAGGCAGACCACGACCGGCGTGCCCGGGCTGCCCCGCATCTCCACCATGTCGAGGAAGAACCAGGATGCCGTGGTGAAGGGGAAGGCGGCATCGGTCTCCTCGCCCCCCCTCGCGCCGGCGCCGGGTGGCGTGACATAGCTCGTCGTCAGTGCCTTGGCATGCCAGGTCATCGGACCGGTCGGGCCGGGCAGATGCAGGCTGACGGCCAAGCGGCGCCCCTCATGGCGCGGGTCCCCCGGGCGCATCGCGAAGGGCAGCATCACAGGGTCGCTCCAGGCGGTCGTGCCCGGCGCGACGGTGATGGCTCCACCGCCACTGAAGGTGACGGGCCGGTTGGACCCGCGCATAACGTTGCCGCCCATGGTCTGCAGCCCGACATGGACGCCGTCGATCGTCACCGGGCGTGTGCCGAAGGCATTGGAGAAGCGCAGCCGCGCCGCCGCCCCCCAGAAATCCGGCCGCACCATCAGGCGCAGCGTCTGGTCGCGGGCGCCTTCAGCCGGGTTCGGGAAGGCGAAGCTCTGATCCGGCTGGGCGGAGGGATTGCCGGACGGGTAAGGCCCGTGCGCCGAGGCAGTCCAGCTGCCGACCCAGGGGCCGTCGAAGGGCATGGGCGGCCGCGGCCGCCCCTGCGCGAGAGCAGGCGAGGAGAGAAGTCCAAGGGCGAGAGGCGCACGCAGCAGCGAGCGCCGGCCGACTTCTGTCATGGTCGTTTCCTCCGTTGCGGCGCTCTGCGTCGCCGAGGGAGGAAGCCTGAACCCCAGCGCGCCCCAGGCGCAAGCCGGCATCAGGGGACAAGGACGAGCGCCCCTTCCACCTGGCCCCGTCGCAACCTGTCCAGCGCCGTGGGCGCCTGGTCGAGCGGCAGCGATTCGACGCTCGTCCGCACCGGCACGCGCGGCGCCAGGGCAAGGAATTCCTCGCCATCGCGGCGCGTCAGATTGGCGACAGAGCGGATGATACGCTCCTCCCACAGGATGCCGTAGGGGAAGGACGGGATGTCGGACATGTGAATGCCGGCGCAGACGACGATGCCGCCCTTGTCCACGGCCCGCAGCGCCGCGGGCACCAGCGCGCCCACCGGCGCGAAGAGGATCGCGGCATCGAGCGCCACCGGCGCCGGCGCGTCCGAGGCCCCGGCCCAGACGCAGCCCAGACCGCGTGCAAAATCCTGTGAGGCCGCATCATCCCGGCGGGTGAAGGCATAGACCTCGCGCCCTTCCCAGATCGCGACCTGCGCGACGAGATGCGCCGCCGCGCCGAAGCCGTAGAGGCCGAGCCGCTTCCCCTCCCCCGCCATGCGGAGGGCGCGGTGGCCGATCAGCCCGGCGCAGAGGAGCGGCGCGGCCTCGACATCGGAATAGGTGTCGGGGATGGCGAAGCAGAAGCGTTCATCGGCGACGGTGAATTCGGCATAGCCGCCATCGATCTGGTAGCCGGTGTAACGCGCGGCATCGCAGAGATTCTCCTGCCCGCGGCGGCAGAAACGGCATTCCCCACAGGCGAAGCCGAGCCAGGGCACGCCGACCCGCGCGCCGACGGGGTAGCGCGTCGCGCCCTCCCCGCGCGCGACGATGCGGCCGACGATCTCATGCCCGGGGATCACCCCCGGCTTGGGCGATGGCAGGTCGCCATCGACCACATGCAGGTCGGTGCGGCAGACGGCGCAGGCGGCGACACGGATCAGCACCTGGCCCGGCCCGGGCGTCGGCTCCGCGCGGCTTTCGAGCCGCACGGAATGCCGCGCCGTGTCGAGCACCATCGCGCGCATCGCGCGGCGCCCTACGCGGCGATGGCGGGCCGGCGGGACCGCCAACCCGTCGCCTGCTCATAGGCATGGCCGGCGCGCAGCACGGTCGCGTCCTCGAACGGACGGCCGATGAGTTGCGCACCGACCGGCAGGCCGTGCTCGCCGAAGCCGGCGCAGACGGTCAGGGCCGGCTGGCCGGTGATGTTGAAGGGATTGGTGAAGTTCGGTGCCTCGAAGGAGGTCCATTTGCCCGGCACGGTGATCAGCGGCGCCTCGGACAGCGCGGCGGCGGTCAGCAGCAGGTCGCAATCCTCCATGGCCTTGGCGACGATGTCGCAGAGCTCCCGCCGCCGCCGCTGCGCCTGCAGGTAGTCGGACGCCGTCAGCGTGCTGGCGAGCACCAGGCGCTCGCGCAGGAATTCGCCATAGTCGCGATACTTCGTGCGCAGCCAGGACTCGTGCACCGCGAAGGCGTCAGCGGCGAGGATGATCCAGCCCACGGCGTTGAAGTCCTGGATCGGCGGCAGCGTGACTTCCGTGACGGTCGCGCCGAGCCCTTCCAGCGTCTTCGCCACATCCGCGATGCCGGCGGCGACGCCGGGGCTCACCGGTGCGTCGGTCTCGTGGAAATGCCGGATGACGCCGATGCGCAGGCCCTTAACGCCATCCTTCAGCCCCGACAGCAGGTCGGGCTTCGGCCGGTTCGCCGAGGACGGATCGGCCGGGTCATGCCCCGTCAGCGGATGGAGCAGCAGCGCGCAATCCTCGACCGTCCAGGCGAGCGGGCCGACCGTGTCGAGGCTCTGCGACAGCGGCAACACGCCGACGCGCGAGCACAGCCCATAGGTCGGCTTGATCCCCGCCGTGCCGCACAGCGCCGCCGGCCCGCGGATTGACCCGCCGGTATCGGACCCCGTCCCGCCCAGGATCACACCCGCCGCCACCGCGGCCCCCGTGCCGGAGGAGGAGCCGGCGGTGAAGCGCTTCGTGTCCCAGGGGTTGTGCGCCGGGGGCCAGGGCAGGTCGAAGGATGGCCCGCCCCAGGCGAATTCGTGCGTCGCGAGCTTACCGAGCGTGACGGTCCCGGCCTCGGCCCAGGCGCGCACCGCGGCGGCGTCCTTCAGCGGCACATGGTCGATCAGCACGCGGGAATGCGCCGTCGTCGGGATGCCGGCGGTCTCGTAGATGTCCTTGTGGCCGATCGGGATGCCGTCGAGCGGCCCTTTCAGCGTGCCGGCCATCTGCCGAGCCTCGGCGGCCTTCGCCTGTTCCAGCGCCAGTTCCGGCGTGAAGCGGATGAAGGCGTGGATCTGCGGGTTCAGCGCCTCGGCCTTGGCCAGGCGATCCTTCATCAGCTCGACCGGGGAGAGCTTCTTCGCGGCGATCAGCGCCGCCGCCTCGGCGATGGTCGGGATCATGGCGTGGCCGCCTTGGGCGCGAAGGTGACGGCCATTTCGACGCTGACATCGCGCGGGGTGCGGACGCGCTCGGCCATGGTCATGGTGTAGACGGTGACGGCACGGATGCCCTCCTTCTCCGCCTCGGTCAGCGGGATGCCGTGGCGCGCGATCAGCGCGTCGAACTGGGGTTTGTCCATGGGGTCGGGCATCGCGGCGTCTCCTTCGGCAGGGCCCGGATGCTGCGCCCCTGGGCGCGAAGGTCAATCCCAGCGGCGGGGCCTTTCCGGCACCCGTTGTGCCCGCTGCCCACGGCGCGTGCACAGTACGACCGCGCATGCCTGGACAGGGGCCACGCGCCCGCGCTTTACCTTGGCGCCATGACGACACCCGTGACCTTCGCCGCTCCGCACGCCTTCCTCGGTGCTCGCCCGCATGACCGGGGCGCGGCCTTCTGCGTCGCCGGGGTGCCGCTCGACATCGGCACGACCAACCGGGCCGGCAGCCGGGACGGGCCGCGGGCCATCCGGGTCGCCGCGCGCATGCTGACGGATGGCCGCCATCCGGTGACGGGGGTCGATCCGACCGCGCTCGACCTGTCCGACCTCGGCGAGTTCGAGATCGCGCTGGGCGATATTCCGGCAAGCCTGGCCCGGATCGAGGAGCAGGCTTTCGGCCTGAACCACCTGCTCGCCTTCGGCGGCGAGCATGGCGTGACGCTGGCCCTGCTGCGCGCCCTGGTGAAGCGAATCGGCGAGCCCGTCGGCCTGGTGCATTTCGACGCGCATCTGGACACGTCCGAGGACAATTTCGGCCAGCGCTTCGCCCATGGCTCGGTCTTCTGGCACGCGATCACCGAGGGGCTGATCACGCCGAAGCGCATGATCCAGATCGGCATCCGCGCCCCTGCCTGGCCCGAGATGTATGACTGGACCCGGGGCCAGGGCGTGACGATCCTTTCGGCACAGGAGGTGCATGAAAGCACGCCAGCCGCGATCGCCGAACAGGTGCGCGAGGTGCTGGGGAGCGGCCCCGCCTACCTTTCCTTCGACATCGACTGCCTGGACCCAGCCTTCGCCCCTGGCACGGGCACGCCCGAGATCGGCGGGCTGGCGAGCTGGCAGGCGCAGGGAATCCTGCGGCGGCTGGGCACGCTCGACTTCCGCGGGGCGGATGTCGTGGAGGTAGCGCCGGCCTACGACGTCGCGGAAATCACTGCGCTGGCCGCGGCGACGATCGGGTGGGAGTATCTCTGCCTGATGGGCGCGCGGTGAACGGGCTCTGCCCCGCTCCCGACTTCGCGCCACCGCAGGCTGAAGGGTCTCTGGAAATCTCGATTGGTGCCGGGCGCATCGGGCACGACCACCTTGCCCATGCGCATGCCGCGCCATCACACTTGCGGCGGTCCAGTTGCACGTACGCCTGGCGGGGCGAGGCTTGGTGAGGGACGGCGCCCCTCTCCAATGCACGTCACGTCAATGCGATACCATCATACCCACGCTCGGCGATCCCGTTCGCCCAGGCGCGATAGGCCGGCGCGCTACCCGTGTAGCGCGCGACGTGGCGAACTTGCTTGCCGGCGACATTGATGTTGACGCCTGTCATCCAGGAATCCACCTCCATCGAGAGCAGACCCTTCGCCACCTCGTTGACATGATCCATCCAGGCGGCGATGGCCGCGGGCTGCGCCTCCGCCCGCGTCAGGCCGTTTGCCTGCATATGGCCCAACAGGGCGGAGACCCATTCCACGTTGAACTCGATCGAGCGCGGGATGTTGCCCAGCGCCGTATGCGGGCCGAGCAGCATGAACATGTTGGGGAAGCCGTGCTCCAGCATGCCGACCAGCGATGTCGCGCCGTGGTCCCAGACCTGCTTCAGCGTGACGCCGTCGCGGCCACGGAAATCGATGCGGTCGAAGGCGCCGCGCAGCGCGTCGAAGCCGGTCGCGTAGACGATGATGTCGACATCGTAGGTCGCGTCGCTCGTCTCGATGCCGGTCGGCGTGATGCGCGTGATCGGCGTCGCGCGGCTGTCCACGAGCGTGACGTTGGGCTGATTGTAGACCTCATAGTAGCGGGTCTCGAGCGGCACGCGGCGGGTACCGAAGCCGTGGTTCTTCGGGATGAGCAGCTCCGCGACCCTCTGGTCCTTCACCCGCTGACGGATCTTGTTCGCGACGAAGTCCGAGATGACGCGGTTCGCCTCCCGGTTCGTCAGCATGTCCTTGAAGTTGCCGACCCAGATGCCGAAGCCACGCTCGGCGTACAGCTTTTCGAGGAAGGCATTCCGCTCCTCCTCCGTCACGTCAAAGGTGTTGCGCGAGTCGGGGGTGTGGAGGAAGCAGGAGAAGGTCTCCTCGCAACGCGCGAAAATCTCGTCGTAGCGGGCGCGGATCGCTGCCATCTCCTCGGCGCCGATCGTCGCGTTGTGCAGCGGCGCGCACCAGTTGGGCGTGCGCTGGAAGACGGTGAGCTGCGCGGCGGTCTTGGCGACTTCCTGGATGGTCTGCACGCCCGAAGCGCCGGTGCCGATCACGGCGACGCGCTTGCCGGCGAAGTCCACGGGCTCCTTCGGCCAGAGGCCGGTGTGGAAGGCCTGTCCCCGGAAGCTGTCCATGCCCGGGAAGTTCGGCATGGTCGGCGATGACAGCGCGCCGATGGCGGTGATCAGGAAGCGGCTGCGGAATGCGCCGCCGTCCTCGGTCGTGACGGTCCAGCTCAGGCCGGCTTCGTCCCAGGCGGCGGCCGTGACGCGGGACCGGAAGCGTATGCTGCGGCGCAGATCGTATTTGTCGGCAACACGGTTCAGGTAACGTTCGGTCTCCGGCTGCGGGGCGAAGTGCTCGGACCAGTGCCATTCCGCGAGCAGCTCCCGGTCGAAGGAATAGCCGTAGGAATAGCTCTCGGAATCGAAGCGGCAGCCGGGGTAGCGGTTCCAGTACCAAGTGCCGCCGACGCCCGTGCCGGCCTCCAGCACCAGAGCCCTGAGCCCCAGTTCGCGCAGGCGGATGAGTTGATAGAGACCCGACATGCCCGCGCCGACGACGATGGCGTCGAACAGGACCGCCTCGGCAGTCGCATCCCGGACCGGGGTTTCGATGATGGCCATGACTTCCTCCTGAACTCGGCCGCCGCGGTTCCGACTGGCTGGTCCGTCGGCGCGATCTTACGTCCGCCTCGCGCGAGCCTGTAGCCCCTGCGTGGCATGCCGCCGCCCCGGCTCCCTTCGCGATCGGGACAGCAACAATGTCTTGACGCACGCCCCCTGCGCCCATGAGGCTATCGTCAAAGCTCGACCGCCGGGGACCACAGGGGCCGAAATTCAGGCACCGGTCGTCCTTGAAAATGGCAGGGAGGAGGCGTGGCCCCATCGCATTCGGGCGCGACCCTTCTTTCCTGGCCGGTCGGCAAGGGATGGAAAGCGGAGGGAAAGCGCCATGGTGATCCATCGTCGCTCGGTCCTGGCAGGTGCGGCTGCGCTTGCTGCAACGCGTGCCCATGCACAGGGAGGCGGCGCGCCGATCCGCATCGGCCTGCTGCACGATCTGTCGGGGCCGTTCGCGGGGGCAGGGTCGGTGCCGCTCTCAGTCGGCGCCGAAATCGCGATCGAGCTGTTCAACGAGCGCGGAGGCGCCGGCGGACGCATGATCCAGCCCGTCGCGGCCGACAGCCAGAGCCGCGCCGAAGTCGCGATCAACGAAGCCGAACGGCTGATCGGGCAGGAGAATGTCGACGTCGTGATGGGCGTCTACAGCTCCGCCCATGCGGTGCCGCTCGCCCAGCGCATGCAGGCCGCGGGCAAGATCCTCTGGATCAACAGCGCCATCGCGACGGCGGTGCTGAAGGGCAAGCACTTCACCAACGTATTCCGCCCGACCGTGCATTCGGACCAGTACGGCGAAGGCAGCATCGCCTTCCTCGCCGAGCACTGCCAGCGCACTACGAACATCGCGCCCAACGCCTTCAAGATCGGCATCATCCATGAGGACGGCCCCTATGGCGTCGGCGTGGCGACCGCGCTGGAGGAGAACGCGAACAAGATCGGCATGCCGATCGCGCTGAAGGAAGGCTACTCGGCGACGGCGCCGGATCTCTCGACCCTGGTCACCAAGCTGCGTCGCGCGCGGCCGGATGCCATCCTCCAGGTCGGCTACAATCCGGACATCACGCTGTTCCTGCGCCAGGCCAAGGCTGGTGGCCTGCGCACGCGCATGGTCATCGGCCATGGCGCGGGGTATTCCCAGATCGACCGCCTGGCCGAGACCTTCGGCAAGGACATCAACCACTTCTGCAACGTCGACCCGGCCGGCACGCAGATGCTGGACCCGGCGAAGCTGTCGTCCCAGGCGCGGGAGCTGCAGCAGATCCTGTTGGCGCGGTATCGTGCGCGCACCCAGGCCACGGACGCGCCGACTCATGCCTCGATGGGCTTCAACAATAGCTGGATCTTCCTGGAGCACGTGCTGAAACCAGCCGTGCTGGAAGGCGGCGGCTCCATCGACGCCATCCGGCGCGCAGCGCTGTCGGTCGACATCCCGGTCGGCGGCACGATCCAGGGTTACGGCGTGAAGTTCAACCCGCCCGACCACGAACTTGCCGGGCAGAATGCGCGCAGCCTCGCGGTGGTGATGCAGTTCGAGGATGCGCGCGCCAAGGTGGTGTGGCCCACCGCCATCGCCGGCGGGCCGCCCGTCATGCCACTGCCCGCCGACAACGCCTTCGCGCTTCGCTGAGCGACAAACGGTGCAGCACATGGGACGGCCAGCATGGGTGTGACCATGCTGGAAGTGACACGGCTGACGAAGGCCTTCGGAGGCTTCGTCGCCGTCAACGAGGTCAGCTTCAGCGTGACCGAAGGAGAGATCCTCGGGCTGCTGGGGCCGAACGGGTCGGGCAAGAGCACGACCTTCAACTGCATCGCTGGCATGCTGAAGCCGACGGCGGGCAGCGTTAAACTGGCCGGCGAGGAGATCGCCGGCCAGACCGCGGATACGGCCTGCCGCAAAGGGATCGGAAGGACCTTCCAGATCCCGCGTCCCTTCCGCGGACTGTCGCTGTTGGAGAACGCGGTGCTCGCCGCGCATTACGGCAATGGCGGCCATCTCTCGCATGATGAAGCCGAGGCGATCGCGCGCGACGCACTGACGCTGGCACAATTGCCGCCCGAAGCTGATGCAATGGTCGGCGGGCTCGGCGCGGCCGGGCTGAAGAAGCTGGAGCTCGCGCGCGCATTGGCGACGCGGCCGAAGCTGCTGCTCGCCGACGAATCCCTCGGCGGGCTGGATGCCACGGAGATGCGTCAGGCCGCCGACATGCTGAAGCGCATCCGCGACGAGCGTGGCATCACCATCGTCTGGGTCGAGCACATCATGGGTGTTCTGCTCTCAGTCGTGGATCGCGTCGTGGTGCTCGACCACGGCGCCGTCATCTTCGAGGGCACGCCGCGCGAGGCGCAGCAGGACGAGAAGGTCGCCGAGGTCTATCTCGGCCCGCCCGAGACGCGGGCGGCATGAGCAAGGGAGACGAAGGCTGATGGAAGGGGCCGTTCTGCGCCTCGAGGGCATTCGTGCGGGCTACGGCGACTTCCAGGCTCTGTTCGATGTGGGGCTGACGGTCTCGCCCGGCGAGGCCGTGGGCGTCGTCGGACCGAACGGTGCGGGCAAGACGACGCTGCTGCGCGTGATCTCCGGCATGCTGCGGCCGAAGGCCGGCATGGCCCGTTTCGGCGAGACCGATATTGCCGCCACGCCGGCCCATGTGCTGCCGGCCGTCGGCATCGCGCATGTGCCGGAGAACCGCAGGCTCTTCCCGCACCTGACGGTCGAGGAGAACCTCAAGGTCGGCGCATATATCCCCGCCGCGCGGAAGCGCTTCGCCGAGCGCTGCGCCTATGTCTACGACATGTTCCCGCGCCTCAGGGAACGCCGCCATCAGTTGGCGGGCACGATGAGCGGCGGCGAGCAGCAGATGTGCGCGATCGGCCGCGCGCTGATGTGCTCGCCACGCATCCTGCTGCTGGACGAACCCTCCGCGGGCCTCGCGCCGCTGGTGGTCGCGCAGGTCTTCGAGCTGGTGCAGCGAATCCGGGGCGAGGGCCTGACGGTGCTGATCGTTGAACAGAATGTCGCGCAGGTGCTGCGCGTGGTGGACCGCGCCTATGTGCTCGATGCCGGGCATGTGGTCGCGGAAGGCTCATCGGCGGCGCTGGCCGCGGATCCGGCGATCCGCAGCGCCTTCCTGGGAGGGCACTGAATGGACCCGTTCCTGCTCGAGGCCATCGTCAACGGTATCCTGCTCGGCGGCGTCTTCGCCCTGCCGGTGCTGGGGCTGAACCTGGTGTTCGGCGTCGTGGACGTGGTTTGGCTCTGCTATGCGGAGCTGGTGATGGTCGGCATGTACTGCGTGTGGTTCCTCTACACGCAGGCGGGCTTTCCGCTGGCGCTGGCGTTCCTCGTCTGCCTGCCGGTCGTCGGCCTGCTGGGCCTGCTGCTGCACCAGGTCGTCGTGCGGCCCCTGCTGAACAGTCCGCCGATCACGCAGGTGCTCGCCACCGGCGGCGTGATCTTCGTCCTGCAGGGATCAGCGATGCTGGCCTTCGGGACGGATTTCCGCTCCCTCGGCGTCGAGATGCCGCCGATCGAGGTGGAGGACATCTTCATCTCGGGCACTAAGCTCGTGGCCTTCGTCGCCGCGCTGCTCGGCGCCGGTGCGCTGTGGACCTTCCTGAAGTTCACTTATGTCGGCACGGCGATCCGCGCCATCGCGCGCGACCGCGAGGTGATGCCGCTGATGGGTGTTGATCCGAAGCGCATCTACATGGTGGCCTCGGCCATCGGCGGCGGGCTGGCGGGTCTCGCGGCCTGCCTGCTCGTCGTGCAGCTCGACGTGCACCCCTATATCGGCCTGTCCTTCGGGCCCATCACCTTCATGATCTGCGTGATGGGCGGCCTGGGTAACATGCTGGGCGGCTTCCTCGCGGCGTTTCTGATGGGCGTGATCGTGTCGACCGGCGGCTTCTGGTGGAACACCGAGATGAGCTACGTGGTCGCCTTCGCCTGCTTCATCGTGGTGATGTTCGCCCGGCCACGGGGGCTCTTCGCGCGATGATCCGTGTCGCTGTCGTGGTCTTCGCCATCCTGGCGGTTCTGCCCCTGCTGGGGCTGCCGGACTACTTCATGCACCTCGGCATCGCGACGATGCTGATAGCGTTAAGCTGCACGGGCTGGGCGCTGATGGGGCGGTTCGGACTGGTGTCCTTCGGGCACGGTGCCTTCATCGGCATCGCCGCCTACACCATGGCGCTGCTGTGGAACGATGTCGGCCTTTCGCCCTGGATCGGGCTGCCGGCGGGGGTGTCTCTGGCGGTCGCCGCGGCCGCCCTGCTGGCCTATCCCTGTTTCCGACTGCGCGTCGTCGGACACTATTTCGCGCTGGTGACACTCGCGGCCGGCGAGATCGTGCGCATCCTGATCGTCGCGTTGCGCGACTATACGGGCGGGTCGCTCGGCATGACGCCGCGGCTCGCGCCCGATCATGCCGTGGCGGCGATGCAGTTCGGCAAGCAGGGCTTCTGGTGGATCGCACTGATCGCCTGGGGTATCGGGATCTTCGCCTGGTGGCGTATCGACCGCAGCATGTCGGCCCGGGCGCTGTCCGCGATCGGAGAGGACGAGGACGCAGCGGCCGCCATCGGGATTCGCGTGACGCGGGAGAAGATGGCGATCACGCTGCTCTCTGCCGGCCTGGCGGCCCTCGGCGGGGCGCTCGGAGCGCAGTATCGCCTCTATCTGAATCCCGAAACCCTGGCCGGCATCGGCGTGTCCTTGCAGATTGTCTTCGGTGCGCTCGCCGGCGGGATGTACTCGATGCTGGGACCGACCGTCGGTGCTGCATTTACGACAGCTCTCGAGGAAGTCCTGAGGGTCGCATTCGGCACAGCTTTCATCGGTGCGGCGCCGCTGATCTACGGCATCCTGCTGGTGCTATTTATTCAGTTCCTTCCCCGTGGGATCGTTGGCTGGTTTGATCGCCGAAGATAGGCCACAAGCGCAAAGCCCGCCGCGGTGTCCCGTGGCGGGCTGCAAATGATGTGGTCCTGAATCCGGAAACTGATCCATCGGGAGGGTAACTTTCTCGGGCACTCTGACCAAGGAGGCAGAGTGCCATGAAGACGAAGCGGCATTCGGAGGAGCAGATTGGTTTTGCGCTGCGACAGGCGGAGAGCGGGACGGCGGCTGAGGAGATCTGCCGCTAGCTCGGACACCCCGAGCCGACCTTCTGCAGGTGGAAGAAGCAGTTCGCCGGGATGGGCGTGGCGGAGAACCGGCGGCTAAAGCAGCTCGAGGAAGAGAACGCCAAGCTCAAGCGGCTGATGGCGGATCTGACGCTCGACAGGACGATGTTACAGGACGTGTTCCGGTGAAGATGGCGAGGCCCGCTGTACGCCGCGACGTGGTGCGCCACCTACAGGGCGTCCACGCGGTGGGCGAGCGGCGGGATCCGCAGACCGAACTGCGCGTATGGCTGCGGGCCATGGCGGCGAGCCGGGTGCGCTACGGCTACCGACGGCTGCATGTGCTACTGCGCAGGGAGGGATGGCCAGGTGAACGCGAAGCGCGTGTATCGCCTCTACAGCGAGGAAAGCCTGACGATCCGGGCCAAGGTGCCGCGGCGCAGGCGGGCTTGGCGGTACCGCCTCGGACGGCCCGGCGCGACGGCGCCGAACGGGATCTGGGCGATGGACTTCGTCGCCAACCAGTGGTTCGACGGTCGGCCGATCCGCATCCTGGCCGTGCTCGATGCCCACACGCGAGAGGCGCTCTCGATTGTGCCGAGAGGCAGTTTCCGAGCCTTCGACGTGGTGCAGGACCTCGACCGCCTGTCGCGCGAGCGGGGCCGTCCGAAGACGCTGAAGATGGACAACGGGCCGGAGTTCGCTGGGCGGATGCTGGACATTGCGGCGGCGCGCGGGGTCAAGTCGATGCAGGTGTCGCTGGACTGGCTGCTGAGCAAGGCCGTGATGGCTGCGCCGGTCGTCGGCGTCAGTGACCCGTCCCAGATCGGTCATGCCGCCGCCGCGGTCGACATCATTCTGACCATCGAAGAGGCCGCGGACGGAAGCGCCGCACGAAGCGCGAATTGCGGCGTAGCAAAACGCAGCCGGGGGCAGGCTCCCCATCCCCTGACGGCACGTGCCACCGTATGCCGAAGGCGATGCATCGGGTTGAACATCGCCGGGTTCGAGCAACGCTTCAACGCGTGGGTGGCTGGCGTGACGGCAAGCGGGACAACGAGCAGGTTTGCGTCATGGCCCGGTGCGGGGCGACGCCCTCGCGCACAGACTTTGAGAAGGCGCTGAGGGCTCGCGGCGCTGCCGGAAGGTCGGTGATCGCTCCAGACAGCGACAAACGGTACTGCGGGAGCGCGTCGCCGTCTGATCGGTCGGTGTATGGATTGCGTACGATCTTGAGTCTCTCAGCGACCGCGATCGCCGATAGCGCCTTGCCCCCCGACTCCTCGCCCATATACTGCCCCAAGGGACGGATCGCCGCGCACCCATGACGGGATGACAGCGCGTGGCTGAATACGGGCGAGACAGGTCGGTTGCTCTCCACGATGCCGGGGATGCGCCGTCATTATTGATGGTCGGTCGATCCTCCCCGACGATCCTCACCGTACCGGAAGCCGACGGTCCGAATGCCGATCGGACATGGGATCGTGGTCCGGTCGCCGAACCGGCTCGCCACGGACACGCGATGCTTCGAGACGCGGCGTCGCCGTTCCCGATTAACCCGGCGCAGCCTGGCATCGGTGCACGCGACGCGATGTTGGGGCGCGAGACCCCATTCGTATCCCGCTTCGAGACCCAGATCGGGAACGCAGTGTCGTCCGCAGTGATTCTAGGCATCGTCGCGGCGCCGTGCCCGCGGGACACGCAGGTTACCCGCGGCCGCCGTTTCGCCGAACGTCGCGATGACAGGCCGCATAGGGAGCCAGGCTCCAGATCGGCGCCCAAGCGATGCGGCTTCATGGCATTGCGTCGCCGTCCACCGGACCGGGCTCGGCCCCGCGGCTGGGTGTGCATGCAAGATCACGGCGCACAAGCAACTACCCCTCATGGAGAAACGAGATGAAGTACCTGATCGAGCAGATGACCTCGGTCGAGTTCGCGGAACGCATGGCGGAGGACCCGGTGATCCTGCTGCCGCTCGGCAGCCAGGAGGTGCAGGGCCCCTGCAACCCGATGGGCGACTTCATGCTGGCGCGCGACCTCGCTGCGCAGGTTGCCGAGCGCACAGGCGCGCTAGTCGCCCCCACCTTTCCCTTCGGCTGGTCCGATTCCTTTCGCGCCGTGCCCGGCGGCATCCAGGTCTCGCCTGAGAGCTTCACCGGTGTGGTGCGCGACATGATCGGCGCCTTCCTCGACCACGGCGTCAACCGCTTGCTGGTGTTCAACGGCCACACCGGCAACCACGCGCTGCTCGATCGCCTGGTGCGCGACATCCGCCGCGAACGCGGTGTGATCGTCCCCTTCATCGACATCTGGCCGATGGTGCCTGCCCACGTGCGCGAGCAGGCGCATGGCGCCAACTGGAAGGCCTCGGTCGGGCACGGTGTCGACCCGATCGGATCCGTCTACGCCCACCTCTATCCGGAACTGCGCCGCCCCGATCTCGCGGACCCCGTGCACAACGGCAAGATCCTGATGGGCCTGCCGACCCAGGGGCTGAACTCGGTGCGCATGGGTGAACTGGAAGTCTATGTGCCGATGCACATCACCGACCACACCGACGGCACGGTGAATGGCGATACCTCGATCTCGAACGGGGCGGCGGGGAAGATCTTCGCCGACTACATCGTCGATCAGGCGTCGAAGCTCGTCGAGCACATGAAGACCGCCGACCTCCTCGCGCCGAAGGCGTGATGCCAGGGCGCGCCGGGGGCCCTCCGCAGCGCAGGATAATGGCAGCGGGAGGCTTGCGGCGTGCGGCATCGTGTCCGCACTGAGGCGGCCTGCGAGCGGCCTTCATGGCGACGCGAGATGGCACATCGCTTGCTTATCCTCGTCGGCGCTGGTCGCCGGCGGGAGCGTGCGTTCATGCAGTATTGGGAACCCAAGGCCATGACCTCACCCAGGCAGATCCATCTCGGCGTATCGATGCGCAACCCGTATCACATCGCGGCGTGGCGCCATCCGGAGGCTCCGTCGCGCGCGGAAATCGATCTCGACAACTACGTCCGCGTCGCGCAGATCGCCGAACGCGGCAAGTTCGACATGGCCTTCCTCGCTGACGGCGTCGGCGTGCGCGCGAAGGAACACGCCGCGCGCCACATGATCGCGCATGACATCGTGAATTTCGAGCCGATGACGCTGCTCGGCGCACTGTCGATGGTGACGAGCCGCATCGGCCTCGTCGCCACCGCCTCGACCACTTACAACGAGCCCTATCACATCGCCCGCAAGTTCGCCTCGCTCGACCACATCTCGAAGGGCCGCGCGGGCTGGAACCTCGTCACCTCCTGGTCGGAGGCGGAGGCACTGAACTTCGGGCTCGACGAACCACCCGAGAAGCTCGGCCGCTACGACCGCGCCGCCGAATTCGTCGAGGTGGTGAAGGGCCTGTGGGAAAGCTGGGACGATGACGCCTTCCCGATGGACAAGGCGTCCGGCACCTTCTTCGACCCCGCGAAGATGCATGTGCTCGATCATCGCGGCAGGCACTTCAAGGTGCGCGGCCCGCTGAACGTGCCGCGCAGCCCGCAGGGACGTCCCGTCATCATCCAGGCGGGCGCGACCGACCGTGGGCGGGATATTGCGGCCGCGCACGCCGATGTCATCTACGCGGCGTCGCAGACCCTCGCGGAAGCGCAGGCCTTCTACCGCTCGGTGAAGGACCGCATGCCGAAATACGGCAGGCGCCCGGAGCAGCTCGCGATCATGCCGGGCTTCTCGATCATCGTCGCCCCCACCGAAGCGGAGGCGCAGCGCAAGTTCCGCGTGCTGCAGGACCTGCTCGATCCGAAGGTCGGGCTGATGATGCTCTACAACATGATCGGCGACTTCTCGGGCTACGACATCGATGGTCCCGTGCCGCGCCTCGACGCGCCGCCCCAGGTGCGCAGCGAGATCCTCTACGGCATCGCCGAGCGTGAGAACCTCTCGATCCGCCAACTCTACGAGCGCATCGCGGTCAGTCGCGGCCATCATTCCATCGTCGGCACGCCCGAACAGGTCGTGGACGAGATGGAGGAATGGTTCACCCAGGGCGGCGCGGACGGCTTCAACATCCTGCCGCCGCACCTGCCCGGCGGGCTCGAGGACGTGGTGGACATGGTCGTGCCGGAACTGCAGCGCCGTGGCCTATTCCGGACCGAATACGACGGCAACACGCTGCGCGAGCATCTCGGGGTGGTGATCGCGCCGGGCGAGCGATCCACGCAGCACATCGAAGGAGAAGTGGCATGACCGGGCGACGCGATCTTCTCGGCATGGGCGTCTTCGCGGCGCTCGCCGCGGGCCTGCCCATCACCGCCGCACGCGCGGCGTCGGACACGCTGCGTGTCGCGCTGTCGACTTTCCCGGCGACGCTCCGGCCCTACGCCTCCTCGGGCAACACGGGCAACGGCATCAAGCTGATGATCCATCGCGGCCTCACCTCCTACGATCCGGGCGGGGAGCTGCAGCCGGAGCTCGCGACCTGGACCCAGCCGAGCCCGACGGAATACGTATTCGAGCTGCGCGACGCCTTCTTCCACAACGGCGATCCCGTGACCGCGAACGACATCGCCTATTCACTGAACGAGATCGTCAAGGAAGGCTCGACCGCCTTCCTCAAGGACAGCTTCGAGAGCGTGGAGCGCGTCGAGGTTCTTGCGCCGAAGCGCATCCGGCTGTCGCTGAAGCGCCCCTCGGCGACGCTGCTCAACCTGCTCGCCTCCCCCTTCGCGCCGATGATCTCGGCGAAGTCCGCCGATGCCCCGCCGGAGGAGCCGATCGGCTGCGGTCCCTTCACCATGGTCAGCCGCGTCCGCGGCGAGGGCTTCGTATTCCGGCGCTTCCCGCGCTACTATCGCGAGGGCCAGCCGAAGATCGAGACCGTCCGCTCGACCTACTACGGGGATGAGAGCCTGCGCGCCGCGGCGGTAGAAAATGGCGATGCGGACCTGATGGAAGCCGTGCCCTGGCAGTCGATCACGCCGATGCGCCAGAACCCCAATGTGCGGGTCGAGACCGGCATCGGCGGTTACTACTACTTCCTGTTCAACTTCACCCGCGGCCGCTTCACCGATGCGAAGCTGCGCCAGGCCGTCGGCCTTGCGGTGGACCGGGATGCCTTCGTCGCCGCGGCCTTCTACGGACATGGCGCGCCGCTGCATGGGTTGCCGATCCCCGAAGGCCCCGCCTTCTCGCTTGAGATGGCGGGCGAACCCTTCAAGCGCGACGTCCCGCGCGCGAAGCGGCTGATGGCGGAAGCGGGCTTCCCCAACGGCTTCTCGGTGAACGTGCCCTGCTACAGCTCGGTCAGCGCCTTCCAACGTGCCGGGCAGGTCGTGCGCGAGAACCTCGCCGACATCGGCATCGAGATGAATCTCGTCCTGGCCGACTATGCGCGCTACACGACGGGCGGCAACCGCGGCCAGTATGAGCTTGGCCTTTATGGTGCGACAGGATTCTACAACGACCCGGACGCCATTGCGTCGATGTTGATCGGCCCGCCAAGCTATCTTCGTTCCTTCGGCTTCCGCAGCGAGCGTGTCGAGACGCTGCTGCAGAACGGCCGCGCCGAGCTCGACCCTGCGAAGCGGCGCGTCATCTACGCGGACCTCCAGAAGGCCAATGGCGAGGAAGCGGCGATGATCGGCCTCGGCTGGCGGCACGAAGGCTATGCGATGCGCAACAACGTCACGGGCTTCAAGCGCATGCCCTACTTCCTCACCACCTACTCACCGATCCAGATGGGGACCATCGCGGTCGGCTGATCCAGCATATGTGGTTCGCCAAGCGCATCGCGATGTCGCTGCTGCTCGTGTGGATGGTCGCCACCATGGCCTTCGGCGCCATCCACATCGTGCCCGGGGACCCGGCCGAGATCATGCTCTCGGAGGGCGGCTTCGCACCCGATCCCAGCGCGGTCGCTGCCCTGCGGGAGGAACTCGGCCTCGACCGGCCGCTCCTGACGCAGTACGGCGACTGGGTGCGCGGCCTCGTGCGCGGGGAGCTCGGCCATTCGCTGCTCGACCAGGAACCGGTCGGCGAGCTCATCGGCCGGCGCCTTCCCCGCACGCTGGAGCTGATCCTTGTCGCCACCCTCTTCGCCGCGCTTGTCGGCATCCCGCTCGGCGTGCTCGCGGCGGTGCGTCGCGGCAGCCTGCTGGACCGCTGCCTCAACGGCTTCGCCGCGCTGTTCGACGGCATGCCGGTCTTCGTCATCGCGACGCTACTGATCCTCGTGCTGGCGCGCCAGCTCGGATGGGTCTCGACGGGCGGCTACGTGCCCTTCGCGCAGAACCCCGCCGAGCACATCAGGTTGCTGCTGATGCCGTCGATCGCGATCGGCCTTGGCTTCGCGGCCGTCGTTCTGCGCATGACACGGGCGGCGGTGCTCGACACGCTGAACCGTGATTTTGTGCGCACCGCGCGCTCCAAGGGCGCCGCGCCGCTGCGCATCCTGGTCCGCCATGTGCTCCGCAATGCGCTCATGCCCGTCATCACCGTGGTTGCACTGCATATGGGCGCGATGCTTGGCGGGACGGTGCTGACCGAGTTCGTCTTCAACTGGCCCGGCATCTCAAGCATGATGGTCGATGCGGTGAACAGCCGCGACTACCCCGTCGTGGTCGGCACACTGTTCGTCATCGCGTCGCTCTTCGTCGCGCTGAACCTCGCGGTAGACCTGCTCTATGGCCTGATCGACCCGCGGGTGCGCGCCTGATGCATCGCTTTCCCTGGTGGGCCGCGGCATTCGTCGCGCTCAACATCGCTGTCGCCATCCTCGTGCCCTGGCTCGACCTGCACGACCCCTATGCCATCGCGACGACCAGACAGTTCGAGGCGCCGTCCTGGACCCACCCGCTCGGCCTCGACGAACTCGGCCGCGACGTGCTGTCGCGTCTGCTCTGGGGTAGCCGCACCTCTCTCAGCATCGCACTCGCCGCGGCCGCCTTCGGCTGCATCGTCGGCGTGCTGTTCGGCATGGCCGGCGGCTTCCTGCGCGGCGCGGTCGAGACGGTGATCCTGCGCAGCACCGATGCGCTGCTCTGCTTCCCGCCGCTGCTGCTCGCGCTGCTCGCGGTCACGCTGATGGGCGTCGGCTATTCCACGCTGATACCGCTCATGGCGCTGGTCTTCCTGCCAAGCTTCATCCGCATCGCCTATGCGAGCGTGCTGTCAATCCGCTCGCAGGACTATGTGGAGGCGATGCGCGTGCTTGGCGCCGGGCGCGTCCGCGTGCTCGCCGGCACGATCCTGCCCAATATCGCGGGACCGGTGCTGGTGCAGTTCAGCCTAGCCGCCTCGGCCGCCATCACGCTGGAATCCGGGCTGTCTTTCATCGGGCTCGGCGTCGCGCCGCCGACGCCGACCTGGGGTGGCATGATCGGCGCCGGGCGGGGCGTGATGCAGAACGCCCCGCTGCAGCTCCTCTGGCCCTGCCTGATGCTCACCATCACCATCGTCAGCATCAACATGCTTTGTGACGGGTTGCGGGACATGCTGGATCCGCAGAGCGTGCCGGTCCGACTGACGCGGCGTCAGCCCCTGCCGGCGGCACCGACTGCTCCCGCCATGCAGGAATTCCAGCTCGACGGGCTGGACGTGGCGATCGCGACGCCCGATGGCCGCAGCATCATGCCGGTACAGGGCGTGTCTTTTGCCGTCGCGTCCGGCCAAACCCTGGCACTGGTCGGGGAGAGCGGTTCCGGAAAATCCATGACCGGCCTCGCGCTGACCGGCCTGCTACCCCTCAATGCCGCAGTCGTCGGGGGTGCAGCCTGGCTCGACGGGCAGGAACTGTTGCGCGAGGACGAGACCAAGGCGCGTGCGCGCCGCGGCCGCGACATCGCCATGATCTTCCAGGATCCCGCCAGCAGCCTCAATCCGCTGCAGCGCGTCGGGACGCAGATCGAGGAGATGCTGCGCCTGCATGATCCCGGCGATGCGCCACCACGAGGTCCAAGGGTCATCGAGCTGCTGTCGCGCGTCGGCATTCCCGACCCGGCGCGCCGAGCCCGTGCCTGGCCTCACGAGCTGTCGGGCGGCATGCGCCAGCGCGTGATGATCGCGATGGCCATCGCCAACCGGCCCAGCCTGGTCATCGCCGACGAACCCACAACGGCGTTGGACGTGACGATCCAGGCCCAGATCCTCGAACTCCTCGCGGAATTGCAGCGTGAGACCGGCCTCGCCCTGATCTTCATCACGCACAACCTTCCGGTCGTGGCGGAAATGGCCGACAGGGTTGCGGTGATGTACGCGGGCCAGATCGTCGAAACGGGCGCGGTCGCCGAGGTCTTCGCCGATCCGCGGCATCCCTATACGCGGGCATTGCTCGCAAGTGCCGCGCCGCCCGAGGGTTTGGCGCCACAGGGCTTACCGGGCCAGGTGCCCGCCTTCAACGCCCTGCCACATGGCTGCCGCTTCGCGCCGCGCTGCGGCATGCGAGGCGACGCCTGCGAGGCAGCGCCGCCGCCCCTCGTCGATACCGCGGCGGGCTGGCAGTCACGCTGCATCCGCTGGAAGGAACTGGCATGAAGCCGCCCGAGCTCGTGGTCGCGGAGGATCTCACGCGACGCTTCGGCGGTGGCGGCCTGATTGCGCGGCGGCGTCCCGTCCAGGCGGTGACGGAAGTCAATCTCAGCCTGGAACGCGGGTCGGTCATCGGGCTGGTGGGGGAGAGCGGTTCGGGCAAGAGCACGATCGGGCGCCTGTTACTCGGCCTGCTGCCGCCCAGCGACGGTCGCGTGCTGTTCGACGGCATGGATCTCCGGCACACGACGCTGCCCGAGATGCGGCGTCTGCGCCGGCGGATGCAACTCGTCTTCCAGGATCCCTACTCCAGCCTCAATCCGCGCCGGCACGTCGGATCCCAGATCGCCGATGGGATGGCCATCCATGGCCTGGTGCCGCGTTCGGAGATGCCGGTGCGTGTGACGGAGCTTTTGCGCCTGGTCGGGCTCGATCCGTCCCATGCAGGGCGCTTTCCGCATGAGTTCAGCGGCGGGCAGCGGCAGCGCATCGGCATCGCCCGCGCCCTGGCGACGTCGCCGGACTTCCTGGTGGCGGATGAGCCCGTCTCGGCTCTCGACGTTTCCGTGCAGGCGCAGGTACTGGCACTGCTGGCTGACCTTCGCGCCCGGCTGAACCTCACTATGGTGTTCATCAGCCACGACCTGACTGCCGTGCGTCACCTCTGCGACCGTGTCGTCGTGCTCTATCTCGGCCGGATCATGGAACAGGGACCGACCAGGGAGGTGTTCCGCGCGCCCCGCCACCCTTACACGCAGGCCCTGCTGTCGGCAGCGCCGAGCCTGTCCGAGGGACGGCGGCAGCAGCGCCTGATGCTGCGCGGCGAACCGCCAAGCCCCGCCAATCCGCCGCCTGGATGCGTTTTCCAGACGCGTTGCCCGCGCGCAGTTGAGCGCTGTCGCCAGTTCGTCCCGCCGCTGCGAGCGCGCACCTCGGACGGCCATCTCGACGCCTGTTTGCTCGATGCCTGACGCCTGGTGACGCCGAGGAGCGGTCAGGCGGGTCGCGGCCCTGGCTGCTCAAGTAGGACTCGTTGCCCCGCTTCAGAGGACGGATTGGGAGTAGCGGTCAGTCCTTCATGAGCATCTTCCTCGCTTCGAATTCGATGGGCGAGAGATAGCCGAGGGACGAATGGCGCCTGGTCGGGTTGTAGAAGCCCTCGATGAAGTGGAATACGGCCATGCGCGCCTCGGCCTGGGAACGGAAGCGACGCCGTTCGAGCAGCTCGCACTCGAGTGTGGCGACGAACGCCTCGCCCAGCGCGTTGTCGCAGGCATCGCCGACCGATCCCGTGCTGGGGCGGACGCCGGCCTCGCAGCATCGCATTCCGAAGGCCAGCGACGTGTACTGGCTGCCCTGTCGGCATGCACCCGCGGCGCGCCGTAGGTCCCGTGCGAGTCGGCATGGATCGTTGGGATCCGGCGCAGCAGGGCCGCATCCGCCTGGGCGTGCGCCGAGGCCGGCCGGCTGCGCCAGACGTAGTAGCCGGAGGCCGAGATCCGCAGCACACGGGCCATGGCGCGGATGGGGAATTCGGCCTGGTGCGCGCTCATGAACTCGAAGACCCGGACGAGGTCTTGTCCCGCGCGAACCAGGCCGCCGTCTTCGCCAAAATGTCGCGCTCCTGGCGCAGGCGATGGTTCTCACGGCGAAGACGGCTCAGTTCCTTGCGCTCGGCGCTGGTCGTCCCGCCGCCTTTGCTCGCTCCGGCGTCTCGATCCGCCTGGTGAACCCCATGCGCGATCGACTGCGCGTTCGGTTCGAACTCACGCGCAAGGTCCTGCGAGGTTCGTCCCGACCGAACCAGTCCACCATCCGCCGCCGGAACTCAGGCGGGTCGAGCACTCTGAACCTGGGCATCTCAGACACCTCCGTCTCAAGCCTCGGGGTGTCCACGAAAGAGGATCAACATCACGCATCAGCGGGATCGCGCGACGGACCGCCCTTTACCGTTCTGCGCGACCCCCTCGCAGAGGATCATCCGCCCGTCGGCAGGAAGCGCCAGGCGGCGCGCTCCTGCGGGTCGAGCTGGGCGGTCAGCCCGCGCTCCCAGGCCAGGTACTGCCGCGCTGCTTCGCGGTTGCCGCTGTGCCGGTCATGCGCGAAGAACAGGAAGTCGATGCAATCGGCATCGCGCGGCGACGCGGGCGTCGCCTCGACGGCGAGCCCGGCCTCCTGCCATGCAGCCGGCGTGGCGGCGTGCCAGTGATCGACGCGGACGCCTCGCTCAGCGAGGTCGAGCGCGGCGAGTGCCGCGATACCCTCCTCCGGCGCGATCAGGACGACAGGATCGGCGGTCGGCGCGCCAAGCTGCGCGAGGCGTGGCCGTATAGTCCAGGTGGCGCCGCGCAGATGCCCGGCGCGATAGGCCATGCTCGGCCGGAGGTCGAGCACGGTCGCAGGCCCAGCGGCCAACAGCGCGGCAAGCCCGTGCAGGTCGAGGGCGGGCGGTGCAGCCGGCCTCGACACGGGTCGGCCTGCCGCCTCGGGCAGGCGCGCGGCAAGCCCTTCCTCCAGCACGAAGGCCTCCCATCCCATCTGGCGCAACCAGGCGGCGGTCATCGGCGCGCGCACGCCCTCCGCGTCGAAGACGACGATCCGCGCGCCACGGACGCCGACATACTGATCCGTGGTCTGCATCAATTGGCCGCCTGGCGCACTCCGCGCTCCGGGCAGCGAGCCTGCGGCGAATTCCGCCGGCGTGCGAATGTCACACAGGAAGGTGGTTCTCGCCGGATCGGCGGACCAGGCCACCAGGGTCGCCGCATCGATGCCGACGACGCCGCAGCGTTCCGCGTGGCGGGCCGCACGGGCCCGCGCCTCGGCAAGATCCTCGGGCGCCGGCGGGTAGAGGCGATCGGCGCCGCGGTCGAGCGCCATCCCGGCGAGATGCCAACCCTGCGTGCCGTTCTCCAGCGCCAGCACCGGATTGGGCACCCCGAAATGGCGCAGGGTCTGGGCTCCGATGATGCTGCGCGTCCGGCCCGCGCAGTTCACCACGATCGTCGTCGTGGGATCCGGCGCCAGCGCGGCGATGCGCAACGGCAATTCCCCATTCGGGCAGCAGATGCTGCCCGGGATGGTCGTCCTGCGGTACTCGTCGATGGTCCGGCCGTCGAGCACCACCAGGTTGTCGCCCCGCGCCCGCCGTTCCGCGAGCTCGGCCGCGCTGATATGCGGCGTGTGGTAGGTCTCCTCCACCATCTCGCCGAAGGTCTTGCTCGGCACGTTCACCCCGGCAAACAGCGCGTGGCCGGCTGCCTTCCAGCCTGCCGTGCCGCCTGCCAGCAACGCGACGTTGGCATAACCCAGCGCCTCCAGCCGGGCCATGGCGCGTGGTGCCACCGCGTCGTCGCCATCGTCGAAGACGACGATGCGCGTGGCTGGGCGCGGCACCAGCCGCGCGATGTCCAGTTCCAACCGCGAATAGGGCAGCGGCACGGCATAGAAGGGATGCGCCTCGCCATGCTGCCCGGCCTCGCGCACATCGAGCAGCGCGATTTCCGCCCCGTCATGCAGCCACGCCTTGAGGGTGGCGGGAGGTATCATGTGCATGGTCAACGTCTCCTCTGGGCGCCGATCAGCGGCGTCGTCACGATGCGGCCTTCGGTGTCGGGGCGCTCGGCCCGCTCGCCATGGCCGGGGTGCTGAACAACCGCCCCACCCCTGCTGGGGGTGCCTTCACGCGCTGCAGGGCGGCCCAGAGCGAGGCCTGGTTGGAGCTGATCACCGGCCGGTCCAGCGCGGCTTCCAGCCGGGGAATCTGGTCGAAGGTCAGCAGGTTCGTGCAGCTCAGGAACACGGCATCGGCCCGGCGCGCAGCGTCGCGGTTGCGCAGCACCATTGCCGCCGTCTCCTCCGAATCGATCGAGCTGATGGTACGGACCGCGTCGCAGCGAAAGGAATCCCAGCCCGTCAGGCTGAAGCCGTGGAATTCCAGGAAGCGAATCTCGTGCTCATTCACGTCGTCCGGATAGGGCGTGACCATGAAGACCGAGCGCGCGGCCACGGCGCGCAGCGCCTCCAGCACGGCGGTGGAGGTGGTGAACGCCGGGATGCCGGTGACCTCCGTGATGCGGTCGGCAATCTGCGCCTCCCGCCCGGGCCCGCCCACGAAGCTGCCGCTGGTGCAGCCATAGAGGATCACCTCCGGCCGCGCGCGCACCAGGTCGAGCGCGGCACGGTCCACCTGCTCCGCCATCGCCAGCAGGGATTCGCGGGTGACCAGTGCATCGCCAGGCCGGCCGACGCGGCTGTGGTTGATGGCGAAGCCGAGCGGCAGATGCC
Source organism: Roseomonas alba (assembly GCF_019430885.1). Classification (GTDB taxonomy): domain Bacteria; phylum Pseudomonadota; class Alphaproteobacteria; order Acetobacterales; family Acetobacteraceae; genus Neoroseomonas; species Neoroseomonas alba. The sequence continues at coordinate 607,976 of NZ_JAHYBZ010000004.1, forward strand.
GCGGCAGCTCCCATTCCAGCGCCATGTTGCCCGCCGGACCGATGACGCCGATGCGGCGCAGATCGGCGTGCTTCATCGCTCACTCTCCCCCGAGGCGGACGAACCCTTGCTCCAGATCCGCGATCAGATCCTCGGCGCGTTCGAGGCCCGCATGCAGGCGCATGGTCTGCCCCTCCGGCGCCCAGCGCGTCGCGCTCCGCAGGGCGGCGGGATTGGTCGGGATCAGCAGGCTTTCATAGCCGCCCCAGCTCGACCCCATGCCGAACAGGCGCAGCCCGTCCATCATCGCGGCCAGGCGGGGCTTCTCCACGGGATTCAGGACGAAGCCGAACAGCCCGGAGGCACCGGTGAACTGCGCGCGCCACAGCCCATGGCCGGGATCGTCCGGCAAGCCAGGGTGCATCACCCGCGCCACTTCCGGCCGCGCAGCGAGCCACGCGGCCAGCGTCAACCCGGTCTCGTGGTGCTGCCGCATCCGCACCGCCAGGGTGCGCAGCCCGCGCAGCGCCAGATAGGCGTCGTCCGGCCCGACGCAGAGGCCGAGCCGCTGGGCATGGGCACGCACCCGATCATGCACCGTCGCGGCGCAGGCCAGCGTACCGAGCATCAGATCGGAATGGCCGGAGATGTACTTCGTCGCCGCCTGCAGCGAGATGTCGACGCCCATCGCGAGTGGCTTGAGGAAAAGCCCGCCCGACCAGGTGTTGTCGATCACGCTAACGATGCCGCGCGGGCGCGTCTGCGCCAGGATCGCGGGGATGTCCTGCACCTCGAAGGTCTGCGAGCCGGGGCTCTCAAGCCATATCAGGCGCGTTTCCGGCCGCAGCAGCGCGGCGATGCCGCCGCCGATGACGGGGTCGTAGTAGGTGACCTCCACGCCGAAGCGGCGCAGCAGGTCCTCGCAGCCATGCCGGCAGGGGCCATAGACATTGTCGGGAACCAGCACATGCCTGCCCGGCTCGGCAAAGGCGAGCAGCGCCGCCGCGATGGCGCTCGCGCCGGAGGGCGCCAGCACGGTGCCCGCCGCCCCCTCCAGCGCCGAGACCGCATCTTCCAGCGCGAAGCTCGTCGCCGTGCCGCGGCGGCCGTAGCGCAGCCTCGCGCTCTTGCGCGCCTCGAAGGCCGCGAGGGTGGGAAAGAGGATGGTCGAGGCATGCACCACCGACGGGTTGACCGCGTGGGGCTGCGCTCCGGACTCGCGCGCCACATGGCAGAGCAGCGTCTCCGCGGCCTCGGTATCCTGCATGTCGGCGACTCCCTCTAAAGACACGCTCAGTTCTTCAACATCGTTCATGGCCGGGCCGCCTGAGGCTGGCGTTCGATGACCTCGCGCCACGTCGCGATCTCATGCCGGATGAAATCCGTGAAGGGAGCAGACGCGAGCGGGGAGGGCTCGAAGCCGATGGCGCGAATCCGCGCCTGCACCTGCGGCAGCTCCAGCACCGCGGCGATCTCCGCCTCCAGCCGCGCCAGGATCGCCGGCGGCAATCCACCTGGCGCGGCCAGCCCGTACCACACCGCGACATCGAAATCCGGCAGGATGCGGCTGATGGGCGGCGTGTCGGGCAGGCTGGGCCATGGCCGGGCGGTACTGGTTGCCAGCAGCCGCACCGCGCCCTGCTGGACCACCGCGAGCCCGGACATATCGGTGAAGAAGAGGTCCACATTGCCGGCCACCACGTCCTGCAGCGCGGGCGCCGTGCCGCGATAGGGCACGATGGCCATGCCGCCGCCCAGCCGCTGGTTCAGCAGCTCGGCCGCCATCTGGGTGTTGGTACCGACGCCGCCCGTGGCGAAGGAGAGGTTGCGGCCAGCGCGCGCCGCCGCCTCGAACCCGGCGAGGTCGGCCGCGGGGAAATCATTGCGGCACACCAGCAGCAGCGGACCCATGGACAGACGCGAGACATGCGTCAGCCCCATCGGGTCATAGTTGCTGGGCCGGGTGAGCGGTCCGATGGTGATGCTGCTGCCGCCCGTGATGCCGAGGGTATAACCATCCGGCGCGGCGCGAGACAGCATCTCGATCCCGATGGCGCTGCCCCCGCCGGCGCGGTTCTCCACCACAATGGGCTGGCCCAGGCGCGGCTGCAGCGCCTCGGCGACCACGCGCCCCACCAGATCCACGCCGCCGCCAGGAGCAAAAGGCACGATCACGCGAACCGGCCTGTCCGGCCACGATGCCGCCTGCGCATGCGCGGCCAGGGCGGGGGCGAGCGCGACGGCGCCCAACACCGCGCGCCGGCGCACCTGGGTACGCACCCTCGCCTCGCCATCCTTCGGGTCTCTACGCATCATCGTCACCGGATTTGCCTCATGCACGCAATGGTATACAAATGAATTCATTGGCAGGTCAATCTGCCGTCAGCACGGGCCACGAGGAACCGACCGTCATGACCGAACGCCGCGGCGAGGCCCTCATCGCCTTCATCGCCAGCGCCGCCGATCGTCCCCTTCCCCCCGCGGTGCAGGACGGGGCGCGGCGCGCGCTGGCCGATTTCCTCGGCCTGGCGGTGGGGGCGCATGACGATGCGCCGGTTGGCCCGGCGCGCCGCGTGGCGGCCGCCTGGAAGACCGCAGGCGGCGCCCGCGCGGTGATGGGCAGCCGCATGGCGCCGGCACTGGCGGCCCTCATCAACGGCACCGCGGCGCACGCGATGGATTTCGACGACACCCATCCGATGGGCGGTGGCCATCCCAGCGCGCCCTGCTGGTCCGCTGCCCTCGCCCTCGCCGAGGATGGCGGGCTGACGGAGGAGCTCGCGCTGCGCGCCTTCGTCACCGGCTACGAGATCATGGCGCGGCTGGGCGGCGGCGGTCCGCCGGGCGTCGGGCGCGCCCTGCAGAAGGCCGGCTTTCACCCAACCTCGCTGTTCGGCCGCGTCGGCGCCGCGGCGGCGGCCTGCGTGCTGCTCCGTCTCAATCCGGCGCGCATCCCGCATGCGCTCGGCGCCGCCGCCACCATGGCGGGCGGCCTGGTCGGATCCTTCGGCACCGACGGTAAGCCCTTCCATGCCGGCAAGGCGGCGATGGACGGCATCATGGCGGCGCAACTCGCCGCCGAGGGATTCGTCGCCGCCACCCATCTGTTCGAGCTGGACGGCGGGCTGCTCGGCACCTTCCTCCAGCGCGGACTGCCGGAGGTGGTGCCGCCGCTCGACTTCGACGCCGCATGGGAAGTGCTGAACAACGGCTTCAAGCCCTATGCGAGCTGCCGCGCCACGCACCCCGCCGCCGAGGCAGCACAGGGCCTCGCCGCGCGCATCGGCAACCGCGACATCGTCGCTGTGACGGCACGGGTGCATCCGGACGCCATGGTGGTGGCGGGCAAGCTCGACCCGAAGACCGCGCTGGAGGCCAAGTTCAGCGTGCCCTTCTGCGTCGCCATGGGCCTGCGCGGCCGCGCCCTGGTGGCCACTGACTTCCATGCGGGGGTCGCCCAGGATCCCGCGCTGCGCGACCTGTTGCCGCGCATCGTCTGCGAGGTGGTGGCGGGCCAGGTGCCGCACACCGCCAGGGTCGAGGTCGTGCTGGAGGATGGCGAGCGGCTCGCGAACACCGTCGCGGTGATGACCGGCCACCCCGACAATCCGATGGGATGGGACAGCCTGCGCCGGAAGTTCGACGGGTTGGCGGCGCCGGTGCTCGGCGCCGAGAAAGCAGGCGCGCTGTTCGAGGAGGCGCGCGGCTTCGGGACACGGCCGGGCGCGCTGGGCAGGATCTCCACGCTGATCGCAGGCTGACGCGGGGAGGTCCGATGGCGGTCCCTCCGTCAGCCCGGCGGGACCATCATCGCAGTCAGCCGACGGACCGAGGGCAATGCGTCCAGCGCCTGCAAACTCTCGAAAACACGTGACGCGGCCTCGACCGGCAGGATACGGGTGGCGCAATCCTCGAACTTCATGCGCAGCATCTCGACCGGCAGCGGCGTCTCTGGGCCGCGGCCGAGCGGCGCGGATACGGATTCGCGCAGCACCGTGCCATCGGCGAGCACCACCTCCACCTCCGCGCCGTAGTCGTTGGAATCATCGTCGTGCGGCCGGGTCGCGATGCGCCCCATCACCGCGCGGATGATGGGATCGCGAAAGGCGTCGCCCTCGAAGTCGGCGAGGCCGACGCGGCCGCTGATCAGCGCGCGGACGACGTTGTAGGGCAGGCTGAACTTGGCATCGAGCGTGCTGGTCGCCGGGCGCTGCACATGGGGCAGCAGGCGCCGGCGATGCATCGTCACCGTCACGCGCGCGATCCGGGCGGGGTCCAAGGCGTGGCGCCGATGCAGCGCGATGGCCGCGTCCAGCGCGCCATGGACGCTGTACACGCAGGGGTACTTCTTGATCGAGATGCCCGGTGCCAGCAGGTCGAGCGGTGCGCCCCAGCCATCCAGCATGCGCGTCGCGTCGTGATGACCGGCACCGTTGAACACCTCCAGGAAGCCCTGGGGATGCTCGAAGGCGTCGGCACCGGCGGTGAAGCCGCCCTCGGCCAGCAGCGCCGCGAGCAGCCCGTTGCGGGCGGCGTTGCCGGCATGCAGCGGCTTGGCCTGCGTGCCGAAATTGGACTTCACCCCGGCGGCCAGTGAGACGCAGAGCGACAGGGCGTTCGCCAAGCGCGCATCCTCCAGCCCGATCAGCCTTCCGCAGGCCGCGGCGGCGCCGAAAATGCCGAGCGTCGCAGTGGGGTGCCAACCCTTCTCGTAGTGATGGAAGTTCACGCCGCGCGCGATGCGCGTCGCCACCTCCACGCCGACGATGTAGGCATCCAGCAATGCCGCGCCGGAAGCATCGCGTTGTTCGGCCAGCGCCAGTAGCGCCGGCACGATGACCACCGTGGGATGGCCGGCCATCGACTTGCTGGTGTCGTCGAAATCCAGCGCATGGCCCGCCGTGCCGTGCACCAGCGCCGCTTCGAGCGGCGGCAGGCGCTCCGCCCTGCCGGGCAGGGAGCAAGATGCGCCGGGAACGCCGCCACCCACCGCATGCAGCATGGTCCCGGTGCACGCCTCCTGCGCGCCGGCCAGGGCACAGCCCAGCATGTCCGTGATCGCCGTGATCGCCCAGCGACGTGCCTCGGGGGGAAACGTCTCCGCACGCAACGCATTGGCGCGCTGCGCCAGCTCCAGCGCCAGACCCATGCCATTCCTCCCTGGCGCGGCAGCGCCGAATGTCGTTCCGGGAAACACGCCGCATGGCGCGCCTCCAGGCGGGCTTTCAGCCCTCGCGGCGCATTTCCATCGCCAGCGTGCGTTCATCGGTGCGGCCGTCGTAGCGAACCGGGTCGCGCAGCGCCCAGACATTCACCGGGTGGTACAGCGGGACCACCGTCAGATCGCGCATCGCCTTCTCGGTCGCCTCGGCGAACAGGGCCTGGCGGCGCGCATCGTCGAGGGTCCGCAGCCCCTCCTCGACCAGCGCATCGACATCCGGATTGCTGTAACGGCCGCGATTGATGGCGCCGAAGCCGCGCGCCGCATCGGCCGAATGCGCCACCGACTTCAGCGCCGGCGAGGCCTCGCCCGTGCCGCCGCCGAAGCCGGCCAGCCAGATGCTGAATTCCGGCCCGCCCTCTGGCCCACCCCGGGTCGCGCGACGATAGAAGGCACTGCTCGGCATCGCATCCACCGCGGTGCGGATGCCGACGCGGCTCAGCATCTGCCCCACCGCTTCAGAGACGCGGGCGTCGCGCACGAAACGGTCATTCGGGCTGTGAAGGGTGAGTTGGAAGCCGTCCGGCAGCCCGGCCTCGGCCAGGAGTTCACGCGCGCGGCGCTGATCGGGCCGCTCAGGCGGCAGGTTCCCGCTGGCGCCGAAGATGCCGGGCGGCACGAGCTGACCCGCCGGCTCGCCGCTGCCTTCCAGGATGCGCCGCGTGATCGCCTCCCGATCGATCGCGAGCGACATCGCCCGGCGCACGCGCAGGTCGCGCAGCGCGTTGGGCAACGGCCCGCCATCCTTCGCCGCAACGAAGGGTGTGGTCGCGCGGAACTGGTCCATCATCAGGAAGATCACGCGGTTGGTCACCCGCCGCGTCAGGCTGATGCCCGCCATGCGCGAGAGATTCGCGATGTCGGAGGGCGGCACGTTCTCGATCACCTGGACATCGCCCGAGAGCAGCGCGGCCACGCGGGCACCGGCTGCCGGAACCGGTCGCAGCACCACGCGCCGCCAGACCGGCTTCGGACCCCAATAGGCGTCGTTGCGCTCCATCACGATGCGAGCGCCGGGCACCGCCTCGACCAGTCGGTAGGGCCCGGTGCCGATCGCCGCCCTGCCGGAGGCATAGTCGGCCGTGCTCGCCCCCTCGCCTGCCCTGCGGGAGATGATGGAGACCGTCGAAAGCTCGTTCGGAACGATCGGATTGGGCGCGGTCGTGCGTATCAGCAGCGTGCGATCGTCGATCTTCTCCGCCGTCTTGTCGCCGAGATAGGCACGGAAGGAGAAGGGCGCGCCCGGCACGTCCTTCGCGCGTTCGAGGCTGAAGATGACGTCCTCGACCGTCAGGGGATTGCCGTCATGGAAGGTGACGCCGGGGCGCAGCTTGAACTCCCAGCTCGTCTCGTCCAGCACGCGCCATTCGGTGGCGAGGCCCGGCTGCGGCATCTGCTCGGGCGAGGCATGCACCAGGCGGTCGAACAGATGTTGAGCCAGGGAGTTGTTGGCACCCTGGTTGTGCCAGTGCGGGTCGATCGCCGTCGGCTCGAAGGAGACGCCGATCGTCAGCGTGTCATCCCCGCCCTGCGCGCGGAGAGGCAGCGGCAGGGCGCCCGCGGCGAGAACGCCGGCGGCTCCGGCCAGGAAGGAACGGCGCTCGGACGTCATGACGATCGGTCTCCTGGAAGGGGATGGTGGCGCCGGAAGTCTCACAGCGCCGCGGCAACGTGCGCGCGGAAGGCCGAGCGTTCGCGCAGCGCCGCGTGGCAGGCGGCGAGGCGCGGCCAGTCGCGCCCTGCACCACCTCCCTTCAGGAAGCGGTGCACGGGCGGGCCGAGCACGATGTCGCCGATCGTCAGGCGCTCGCCGAGGATGAAGGGACCGGGCTGCAACGCGGCTTCCACGATGGCGAACAGGTGCAGCACCGTGGCCTCCTCGCGCGCGAAGGCTGCGGCGTCGCGCGCCGCCTCCGGCTGATCGAGCAAGCGCCGATAGGCGAGGAAAGGCGGCACCAGGTTGATCGAAACCCAATCCATCCAGCGATCGGAAAGCGCCCGCGGACCCGGCTCCGCGGGCCAGAGCCCACCGGCGCCGTGGCGCGCCGCCAGGTAGCGGACGATGGCATTGGACTCCCACAGGACGAGGTCGCCGTCCTGCAGGGTGGGGATGCGGCCATTGGGATTCAGTGCGCGATAGGCGGGGTCGTCATTGCCGCCGAAGGGCCCGCCGAGATCGATCCGCTCATGCGCCAGGCCGAGTTCGTCCAGCGTCCAGAGGACTTTGGCGACATTGGACGAATTGCGGCGCCCCCAGACCCTCATCCCGCTCGAATCCCCGCGCATGGCAGCACCTTCATCATCGGTATGGATTTGCATATTCTGGTATGCAATTGCGTACTGTCAATCATTGTGTCACGAACAAGAAGGCCGGAGAGGCAATGCCCCTCCGGCCTTTCCGTGCGATCTGCCTGTGCTGGGAAACTCAGCCGTCGTTTGGAAAGCCCGGCACCGGCCCGCAACCGCACCCGGCCATCCACGCCAGTATCCTGGAATGGGTCGCCGGGGTGGGGGGTGCGGGCCGGTGCCGGACATGGAAACGCGCCGCATGGCGCGTTTCCAATCAGACCCTCAGCGGCCGCCGGCGGCCCCGGTCGGCGTGCCGTCCTCCAGCATCATCGCGACACGGTGCCGCTGGGAGGATTGGATATGCGCACGGATCGCCACCTCCGCCGCAGCTCCATCGCGGGCACGCAGCGCCATGACGATGGCGCGGTGCTCGTGATGCGCCTCCTCGGCGCGGTTGCGCGCATGCAGCAGGCTCGGCAACAGCGACATCGTCACCGAGAGCTGGCGCAGGCTGCGCAGCAGGTAGCGGTTGTGCGCGGCCAGCGAGAGCAGCTCATGGAAGCGCCAATTGATCTGCGCGATGCGCGTCCGGTCGCCGAGGCTGCGCCCCTCCTCCTCGACCAGGCTTTCCAGCGTGGCGACCTCGATCTCGCTCGCATGCCGTGCCGCCAGTTGCGCCGCGGCTCCTTCCAGGATCTCGCGCATGGCGTAGAGCTCGACCATTTGCTGGTGGTCAAGTTGCGTGACCACCAGGCCGCGGCGCGGTTCGTTGGTCAGCAGCCCATCCGCCTCCAGCCGCACGATGGCGTCGCGGATCGGCGTGCGGGAGATACCGAACAGGTTTGCCAGCTCGGCTTCCGTCACCCGCGTGCCGACGGTCAGTTCGCCGTCCTGGATGGCGGCCTTCACCCGGTCATAGGCGTCCCGTGCAAGGTCGCGTACGCCAGAGGATGGAATCAGAGGTTTCTTGTCGCGCATGGAGCCTGTCTAGGAGCAAGGCCTGCTCGGGGGAAGTGAGATCGCGCTTTTCGGAACCTCTTGCCGACACAAGAGGACTGTTGTATTTTTTCGTATGCAATTGAGTACACGCACTCACTGCAATGCATCAGCCCGTCACGAAGAGACCCCGAACAGCATGAGCGCGCGTCTGGCCGTCGATATCGGCGGCACCTTCACCGACATCGTCCTCGAACTCGGCGGCGGCCGCTTCGTCTCCGGCAAATACCTCACCACGCATGACGCGCCGGAACGCGCGGTGCTCGAAGGCACGCGGGACCTGCTGGTCCGCACCGGCACGGCGCCCGCCGACATCCGGCTGATGGTGCACGGAACCACGCTCGCGACCAATGCGCTGATCGAACGCAAGGGTGCCCGCACCGCGCTCGTCACCACAGCCGGCTTCCGCGATTCCCTCGAGATCGCACATGAGCACCGCTTCGAGGTGTCGGACCTCTATATGCGGCGCCCCGACCCGCTGGTGCCCCGCGACCTGCGCTTCGAGGCCATGGAGCGCCTCGCGGCGGATGGCGGCATGCTGCGCCCGCTGGACGAGGCCTCGGTCGCCGCCCTGGTGCCGAAACTGCGCGCAGCAGGCGTCGAGGCCGTCGCCATCTGCTTCCTGCACAGCTATGTCGACGGCGCGCATGAACGCCGTGCGGGCGAGATCCTGCGCGCCGCCCTGCCGTCGGTGAAGATCGCGCTCTCCCACCAGATCTGCCCCGAGATCCGCGAATACGAGCGCGCCTCCACCACCTGCGCGAACGCCTATGTGCAGCCGATCATGGAAGGCTATCTGCGCCGGCTGGAGGCGGGCATCGCCGCGCTCGGCATTCCCGGCCGCATCATGCTGATGATGTCGAGCGGCGGGCTGGCGAGCCTCGACGTGGCCTGCGCCCAGCCGATCAAGCTGGTTGAATCCGGCCCGGCCGGCGGCGCCGTGCTGGCCGCGCATGTTGCGGCGAAGGGCGGCATCGCCAAGGCGCTCGCCTTCGACATGGGCGGCACCACAGCGAAGCTGGTGTTGATCGACGACGCCACCCCGCATCCCAGCCGCCATCTGGAGGTCGCACGCGCCTACCGCTTCCTCAAGGGCAGCGGGCTCCCACTGCGCGTGCCGGTGATCGACCTGGTGGAGATCGGCGCCGGCGGCGGCTCGCTCGGCCATGTGGATGCGCTGGGCCGCATCGCGGTCGGGCCGGAGAGCGCCGGCTCCGAACCCGGCCCGGCCTGCTACGGCCGCGGCGGCAACCGCCCGGCGGTGACGGATGCCGATCTGCTGCTCGGCAAGCTCGATCCGGACTCCTTCGCCGGCGGCAAGATCCGGCTCGACGGACGCCGCGCCGAGGCGGCACTGACCGAGGCGATCGGCCGCGAGGCAGGGATGGACCCCGTCACCGCCGCCGCCGCCATGGTCGAGGTGGTGGATGAGAACATGGCCAATGCCGCGCGCGTCCACGCCACCGACAATGGCGCGGAACTCGAGGGTCGCACCATGATCGCCTTCGGCGGCGCGGCGCCGCTGCATGCCGCACGCATCGCGCAGAAGCTCGGCATCCGCACGGTAATCGTGCCGCGCGGGGCGGGGGTCGGCTCGGCCCATGGCTTCCTGCTCGCCCCGGTTTCCTACGAAGCAGTACGCACCCGCCTGGTCCGCTTGGCGACCTATGATGCGGCGGCCGTCTCCGCGATCTTCACGGAGATGCGCGCGGAGGCCGAGCCCATCGTCCGCCTGGGAGCGGCGGATGCGCCGCTCGTCGAGCGCCGCGCGGCCTATATGCGCTACCGCGGCCAGGGGCATGAGGTGATGGTCGCCCTGCCGGCAACGGAGCTCGGCGCGGAGGGCGTCGCCACGCTACGCGCGCTGTTCGAGGCCGAGTACCGCCGGCATTTCGGCCGCATCATCCCGGGGATGGAGGTGGAGTGCCTCACCTGGACCATGACGCTGATCGCCGAGACGCCGGCCGCGCCGGTGCCGGAACTTCCTGCCGCCGCCGCCACCGCCGCCGCCGGCAGCCGCGCGCTGTTTGATACGGCGACCATGCGGACGGAACCGGCTGCGCTGCACGCCCGCCCCGGCCTGCCGCCGGGCACGCGGCTCACCGGCCCCGCCATCATCGCCGAGGAGGAGACCACCACGGTCCTCCCCGCAGGCTTCACCGCCGAGATCGACGCACTCGGCCAGATCGTACTGACCAACGAGGCCGCCGCGCCATGAACGACGCCACCAGCGCCGCCCAGGACATCCGCACCCAGATCATCTGGAGCCGCATGATCGCCGCGGTCGAGGAACAGGCGCGCAGCCTGATCCGCGCCGGCTTCAGCACCTCGACGCGGGAGGCCGGCGACGTCTCCGCCGGCGTGTTCAATCCCGAGGGCGAGATGCTCGCCCAGGCGGTCACCGGCACGCCGGGGCACATCAACTCCATGGCCCGCTCGGTGCGTCATTTCCTCGACGTGTTTCCCGCCGAGACGATGCAGCCCGGCGATGCCTACATCACCAACGACCCGTGGAAGGCGACCGGTCACCTGACCGACCTCACCGTAGTCACGCCGGTCCATCGCGACGGGCGCATGATCGCCCTTTTCGCCTGCACCACTCATGTCGTGGACATCGGCGGCAACGGCCCTTCCCCCGAATCGCGCCATGTCTTCGGCGAAGGGCTGTTCATTCCGATCATGAAGATCGCGGACCGTGGCACGATGAACGACGTGCTGCTGCAGATCATCCGCGCCAATGTGCGGGAACCGGTGCAGGTCGAAGGCGACGTCTTCGCCCTGGTCGCCTGCAACGAGATCGGCGGGCGGCGGCTGCAGCAGATCCTCGACGAATACGGGCTCGCCGACCTCGACGAGGTCGGGCGCAGCATCCTGGAGACCTCCGGCCGCGCCATGCGGCGCGCCATCGCGGCACTGCCGCGCGGCACATGGCGCAATCACATCCGCATCGACGGATATGAATCGCCGATCGACCTCGTCGCCGCGGTGACGGTGACGGCGGACGAGATCCTGATCGACATGGAGGGGACCTCCGGCCTCTCCGCCTTCGGCATCAACTGCCCGCTCTGCTACACGGAGGCCTATGCGGCCTTCGGCGTGAAATGCCTGGTCGCGCCCGCCTTGCCGAACAACGCCGCGACGCTCGCCTGTATCCGCATCACCGCGCCCGAGGACTGCATCGCCAATGCGCCCTTCCCGCGGCCGGTGGTGGCGCGCTCGACCATCGGCATGTTCCTGCCGGACCTGGTGTTCGGCTGCTTCGAGCAGGCGCTGAAGGACACCGTGCCGGCCGAGAGCACCGGCTGCCTGTGGAATATCCGCCTCGGCTCCGCGGGCGGCGGCGGCCACACGCCGTTCATGGTCACCTCCTTCCACAGCGGCGGCGCCGGCGCTCGGCCGGCGGATGACGGGCTCTCCGCCACGCCTTTCCCTTCGGGCATCCGCAACGTGCCGGTGGAAGTGACCGAGGCGATCACCTCCCTTGTCGTGTGGGAGAAGGCCTACCGGCCGGACTCCGGCGGGGCGGGCCGCTGGCGCGGCGGGCTCGGGCAGACCATGGTGATCGGCAACCGCGCGCCACAGCCGCTGACCCTCTATGCGCGCTTCGAACGGGTGGAGAACCCGGCACGCGGCCGACAGGGCGGGCAGCCCGGCGCGTCCGGTGCGGTGAGCCTGGCCTCCGGAACCCGACTGAAGGCGAAGGGCATGCAGGCGATCCCGCCCGGCGACGCGGTCATCATCGCGATGCCCGGCGGCGGTGGCTACGGCGACCCGGCCTCGCGCGACCCGGACCTGGTCGCCCGCGACGTGCTCCTCGGCTTCGTCACCGCCGCCGCGGCGCAAGCGGAGTACAAGGTGGTGCTGCACGCCGACGGTGCCGTGGATGCCGATGCCACGGCACGGCTGCGCGCCGGCTGACGCATGCCCGTGCCGCTGACCCGCCGACTGGGCGAGATCGTCGCCGGGGCTGTTGACGCGGCGCTGCCGCCGGCCGTGCTGGCCCGCGCGCGCGCCGGCATCCTCGATACGCTTGGCTGCCTGGTCGCCGGCTTCGGCGAGCCGGCGGTGTGCAGCCTGTCGGCTGCGCTCGGCGCGGAGGGCCTGGATGGGCCGTGCAGCCTTGGCCTTGGCGTCGAGGGTGCGCAGCCGCTACGCGCGGCGCTCGTCAACGGCACCGCGGCCCATGCGCTCGATTTCGACGATGTCGCCTTCGGCGGCCATATCGGCGCCGTGGTCGTGCCCGCCGCGCTGGCGGTCGCCGAGGCCCGTGGCGCGTCGGGGCTCGACCTGCTGCGCGCCTATGTCGCCGGCTATGAGGCCTGGGCGGAGGTCGCCTCGCGCGAAGGCAGCATGTACCATGTGAAGGGACTGCATCCGACCGGGCTGCTCGGCCCGATCGGCGCCGCGGCCGCCTGCTCGGTGCTGCTGCGGCTGGACGCCGATGCCACGGCACGCGCCCTGGCGATCGCGGCCTCGCAGGGCGCGGGGCTGCTGGCAAATTTCGGCACACCCACCAAGCCATTCCATGCGGGCCGCGCGGCACAGTCCGGCGTCCTGGCCGCGCAGCTCGCCGCTGCCGGCCATGGCGCCGCGGCGGATGCGCTGGAAACGGAGACAGGCTTCCTGCGCGCCTATACTCCCCGGGGAGAGATCGACCTGGACCGCGCGCCGCATCACGACGGCGGCGCCTGGCGGCTGGAGGCGGTGGCGCCGAGCGTGAAGCGCTATCCGGTCTGCTACGCCGCGCATCGCGCGATCGACGCCGCGCTGGAACTCCGCGCCCGCCATCCCGTGCCATCGGAGCGGATCGCCTCCATCGAGGTCACGCAGAGCGCCCGCCATGGCAGCATCCTGCGCTGCCATGCCCCCGAGACGGCGGCCGAGGCGCGCTTCAGCGTGGAGTTCGCGGTGGCATCGGCGCTACTGCATGGCTGGGTCGGCTTCGCCGAGACCGCGCCGGATCGGCTGCGCGACCCCGCGCTGCGCCGACTGATGGCGCTGACCACGCGGCTGGTGTCCAACGACGCGGACCCTGTCCTGGACGGCTTCGCCCGCGCCGATCATGTGGCACTGACGCTTGACGACGGCACGCGGCTGCGAAGCGCCGAGGTCACGCGCGCCCTGGGCCATGCCGACAACCCCATCGAAGCCGGCGCTCTGGCCAGGAAGTTCACCGATTGTCTGACGCAGGCACGCCGTCCTACCGAGGCCGTACACCTCCTCGGCCTGCTCGCCCGGCTGGAAACCCTGGCCGATTGCCGCGTTCTGCGCATGGGATTCCCAGCCGCATCGGAGATGCTCGACCTGATCCCGGTCTCCCCGGAGAGGCGACCACGCTGATCGAGGTTAGAGAATTTCTCGATTGAACGGCACCAGCCTGACCTTCCACCCCCTAAACGGGATCCATCGGTGATGGGAGAGTTGGGCGCCTTGGAAAGAGGCGGGAATGGGGCTTCAGCACCATCAACGGCAGCGCCAGGCGCGGCAGCGGCGTCCTGAACAACGAGCTCCACATCGGGCGAATCGTGTGGAACCGACAGCGCTACGTGAAGGGTCCCGATACCGGCAGGCGCGTCGCGCGGCCAAACCCGCGCGAGGAGCGGGCCGTCCAGGACCTGCCGGAGCTGCGTGTTGTCGATCAGGAACTCCGGGATGCCGTGAAGGCCCGACAGCGCGCGATCTCCGCGGAGGCCACGAATGATGGCGAGAACCATTTTCGCGACCGGCGTCGCCCCAGATACCTGCTCTCGGGACTGACCCGGTACGGCTGGTGGGGCGGGACCTATGCGCTGATCTCGTCGAAAATGTTGGGCTGCTCGACGGCGGGCAGCAAGGGCACCTCCGGCCACCATCTGAACATCCGGCGTGATCGGCTGGAGGAGCGCATCCTCGACACGCTACAAACGAAGCTGATGAATCCGATGCTCTTCGCGGCGTTCTGCGACGAGTTCACGCCGGAGATGAATCGGCTGCGGATGGAGGGGCGGGCGTCGATCGCTGCCGCATGGGCGGAGGTGAAACGAATTGAACGTGACTTCAAGAAGATCCTGGACCTCTATCTCAAGGACACGATGCCGATCGAGACGGCGAAGGAGCGCAGTGGCAAGCTCGAAGCCCGAAAGATCGAACTGACCCGCTTTCTGGAAGGTGCCGAGGAGCCTCTACCGGTACTGCATCCGAGCATGGCGTTGATCTATCGCGAGCGTGTGGCGGCGTTGCACAGGGCGCTGCTTTGTGGGGTTGAGCGGGCGCTGGTGGAGGATGGTGAGTTGGCGATCGGCTTGTTGGGTGACCTTGCCGGTGTGCTGCGCGGCGATCTGGCGGGCATTGTGTCGCTGGCTTCAAACGCAAAGC
>NZ_JAHYBZ010000005.1 GCF_019430885.1 Roseomonas alba
GGCGGGCGGGGTCGGCGGCGCGGCGGGTGCCGCGGGCGCCGGCGGCGGCGCGGGCTGGGGTGGCGGCGGTGCGGGCGGCGCGGCGATTTCGGGGGTCGGCGCTTCCTCGGGCGCCTCGGCGCCACGCGGCGCCTGGTCGGCGCCTCCCTGGAACACGACGGCAAAGGAAGGCGGCGGAAGTTCTTGCTGCGGCTTGCTGCGCGGGTCGATCTCGAGAAGGACCGCCAAAAAGAAAGCCAAATGCAGCAGCGCCGAGACCAGCGCCGACCAGCGCATCGTCCGCCGCGCACGGCGCCGCGTCGCCAGGGGGCCTGGCGGCTCAGGCACCGAAAGCGCGGCGGGCGCTGGCGGCGGCTGGCGGTCTCGGGGGGACAGACGCATCGGGGGGTGAGGCAACCCTTGGCAGATTGGACGGCGGAGACGCCGAATCGAGAATTCGACCGGGTTGCCGCGCTCGGATGCTCTGCTACACCAAGCGTGCGCGCCGGGTTAGCACAGCGGTAGTGCAGCGGTTTTGTAAACCGAAGGTCGGGGGTTCGAATCCCTCACCCGGCATGGCTTTCGGCTCCTCACCGCATTTCATGCAGTTCTGCGGACCCCTAGCGGACCCTTCGGAAATTTTAGCTGCCGATCCAAGTCTGCTGACAAGGCCGCGCGGTGATCCGCCGCATCGGGCGCTTCTATGCATTCGGGCGATGCCATCTCCGGACTGTTGCGGGCCATCCGCCGGCTGATCGGTTGGGAGCTGATGCTGGTGCGCGCGCAGCCAGTGCGCCAGGTTCGCCCCTGTGGCGCACATTGTGGAGAGGTTACTCAACCGATTATCCTTCACGCAATCGCGAGAGGGAACCCCCATGCTGCGCTTCGTGGCCCCGCTTGTTCTTTTGCTTACCAGCGGCTGTGCTTGGACGGTCGACAGCGTCGATATCCGGCGCCCCTCGACACCTGTTGTGGCCGTGCCTGGCGCCGATCGGATCATGGTCACGGTGACCACTTCCGATGCCAGGCAGGAGCGCGAGATCAGCCACAAGAAGAACGGCTACGGCATGCGTGGCGCCGATATCATCGCGTCGAACGATGTCGTCGCGGAGGTCCGCGAAGGGATCGTTGAGATCCTGCGGGAGCAAGGGTTCAGAGATGGTCCTGGCGGGGCCACGATCCGAGTGGAGTTGTCGCGGTTCTACAGCACGTTCGACACGGGGTTTTGGTCAGCTACCGCCAATGCCCAGGTCACGGCCAGTGTGACCGTCGTCGCGGCAGACGGGCGCAATCTCTATGCGCGGGTGTTCAACGGCAATTACCAGCTACCAAACGTGCAGATCATGAACGGCAGCAACGCTGCGAACGCCCTTCGTCCCGCTTTGGGCGGGCTACTTCGCCAGATCGCGGATGATCCGCAATTGACCCGCGCACTGCTTCAGGCAGTGCCAGATGTTGAGCCCCCGTCGCGACGCAACCTTCGAAGCTAGGCGGATCCCCCTGTCCTTCTGGTGCGGCTGTGATCGGGACGCCCTCTGATCGCGTCGGCGCGGGACGGTGATCGCCCCTCCCGCGGCTCGCGGCAGTGGCCCGCCAGTTTCCCGCCTGTTCACGGTCGCTGCCCATGGTGCCGGCATGCGACAGACCCTTCTCCGACTCGCCGCCCGTGCTTTGATCGGCTGCGGGGAGACCGACCCGGCCCACGGTTCGGCGCGCCCGTAGGCTCGGGTGCTTACCCCGCCGCGGGCAGCGTCAGCAGGAAGGCGGTGCCGCGTTCGGCCGGCGCCAGGGACAGTCGCCCGCCCACCGCCTCGGCGAGGCTGCGCGCAATGGCGAGGCCAAGCCCCGTGCCACCCGCCCCCCGCGCCGTGGTGAAGAAGCGATCGAAGATGCGCGCTGCATTCGCCGCCGAGATGCCGTGCCCGTCGTCGCGCACCGCCACCCGCGCCACGCCGTCTGCCACCGACCAGGCCACCGTGCAGCGCGCACCCGGCCCTGCGTGCTGCCGCACATTCTCGAACAACATGCCGAGGATGCTGCGCAGTGCGTCCGGTGCGATCGCCGCCGTGACGCCCTGCGCCCCCGACAGCGAGACCAGGTCGCCATAAGTCGCGGCGGCCTCAACCGCCACCGTCGCCACATCGGCACGTTCCGGCGCATGGGCGCGCGGCGCCTCGGCACGGGCGAGTTCCAACAGCCGCCGCGTCAGTCGATCAAGCCGCGTCACATCCGCCATCGCCTGGTCCAGGAACGCGGCACGTTCCGCCGCGCTCATCGTCGCGCCATGGTCCTGCAGCAGTTCCAGTGCCCCGCGCAGCGCGGCGAGCGGCGTCTTGAACTCGTGGCTCACTGCCGTCGCGAACTCACCGATGTAGTCCGCGCGCCGTTCCAGCGTCTGAGCGATGCTGGCGATCGCGGCCGCAAGCTCATCCGCCTCGCGCACCGCGCTGCGGCGCAGGCGCCGAGGCTCCACGCGCGCCCCCGACGCCACCGCCCGCGCCTGATCCGCCACTGCCCGGATCGGCCGGCTGACCGTAAAGGCGGTGAATCCCGCCAGCGCCGCCGCCACCGCCAGCAGCCCCAACGCCAGCGCCGCCAGTTCCCACCGCTTGCCATACAGCGCCTGCCGGATGGAGGACGGCGTGCGCGACAGCAGAACCGCCCCGATCACGTGATCCCCCGCCCGCACCGGCAGCGCGACGAACACCCGGAACGCCGCCGCCCGGCTGATGGAACCCGAACTCGCGACGTCCGCGACCTCGCGCCGCGCCCGGACCCGCGCGGCGGCCTCGCCGCTCAGCGCCGCCGCAACCTCCTCCAGCGCCAGCAGGGACAGCCCGCCCTCGCCGCCTGTGCTCGCCACCACCACGCCCGCCTCATCCGTCACGCGCATGGCCGCGAGGGTCACGCGCTGCGCCTCCGCCAGGACGGGCGTCAGCGCCGCCCCGGCGGCACGGGCGACGGCACTCGCCGGATCGGGAGGCGTCGCGGCATCGGGCGGCGGCGGGAGCATGGGGTCGCGCGCCAGGTCGAGCGTCGCATAGCGCGGCGCCCAGCCCTCCGGCTGCGGCCGCACCGGCAGGCTGGCGAGCAGGGATGGCGCCTCCGCTCCCGCCTCCTCCAGCCAGGCGACGCGATAGGCGGCGCCGATCACCGCCGCCTGGGCAACGAGCTCGGTTTCCGTCTGGCGGACGAGCGCGCTCTCATACAGGCGCAGCATCCACAACCCACCCAGCGGCAAGGCGAGCAGGACCAGATTCACCAACAGCAGGACGGTGCGGATGCGCGGCTTGGTCATCGGTGGGCACTGGCGATTGGAGAGGGGCTCCGCCCCTCTCCAAACCTCTCCCCGCCAAAGGTCACAAGGCCTTTGGAAACCATCACTTGGCGCCGGGCGCGTCGGGGCGGCGCCATGGGAGAGCGAGCATTGGCGCGCGCCGCGCGGCGCGTCCGTCGCTGGCATGGTGCGGCCGCTCTCCCCAGTGCCGGATGGAGGTTCGCAGAAGCCCTTCTGATGACCCGGTTGCTTTCGCCGAGATACGAATCAGAGCGGCTCTGCCCCGCCGAACCACCGCGCCATCGGGGTCCCATGGACGGCGCTTCGCAACGCCGCAGGATGCCTGTGGATGCGGGACATCCTGGACCGCAATCACTTCGCACCGGATCTGACGGACAAGCCTCGCCCGCCAGGCGCGCTTCGTGCGCAAATGCGGACTTCGGCGCCATTCCGACAGGAGCGCACGGCGCCAGGTCGAGGTTTCCAAAGGCCTTTCGGCCTTTGGTGGGGTGAGGTTCGGAGAGGGGCAAAGCCCCTCTCCGTCGCCCGACGCGCACAGAACATCCACCTCGCGGAAGTGCCGCCAGCGGACCCCCGCTCATCGCCTCAGTCGCCACGTCGAAAGCGATAGCCCAGCCCGTGCACCGTCTCGATCGGCGTCGCCTCCACCGCGGCCAGCTTCGCCCGCAGGTGCCGCACATGGCTGTCGACCGTGCGGTCGCTGACGATACGCGCATCGGCATGTGCGGCGGCCATCAGCACGTCGCGCGTGAAGACGCGCCCGGGATGCGCGGCCATGGCGTGCAGCAGGCGGAACTCGGTGACGGTCAGCGGGATGGACTGGTCGCCCCAGCGCGCCTCGAAGCGTTCGAGGTCGAGGCTCAGAGCCCCGCGACGCAGCGGTGCGGCGGCCGGCGGCACAGCGCGGCCGTCGCGGCGACGCAGCACCGCTCGCACGCGGGCGACCAGCTCGCGTGGGCTGAAGGGCTTGGTCATGTAGTCGTCGCCGCCGAGCTCGAGCCCCAGCACGCGATCGAGTTCCTCGTCGCGCGAGGAGAGGAAGATGATCGGCACGTCGCTGTCGCGGCGCAGGCGGCGACACAGCTCCGTCCCGTCCATCTCCGGCATCATGACGTCGAGCACGAGCAGGTCCGGCTTTTCTCGTGCCACCAGGTCGAGCGCCGCGGCGCCGTCGGCGGCTTCCAGCACCGTCAGCCCATCACGCGCCAGGGCGAAGCGGATGACGTTGCGGATATGCGGATCGTCATCGGCGATCAGGATGGTCGGCATAGGGGTGCGGTCGCCGTGGTCTGCACCGTATTTGCACCAAACATCCTGCGCGGCTGCAAGGGCGCGACACAGCCGCTGCATGCGGCGGCGGCAGGGTGATCGGGCAACCCGGAGACAGGGAACCCGACCGCATGTCCGACACCATGGACCTGGCTGACACGCCGCAAGCCGCGCCCGACAAGCCCCTCATCGGCCCAGCGGGGCTGAAGATCGCGATGATCTGCGCCATCATGGCGGGGCTGCTGATCCCGCAATTCCTCGTCTCGAACCTGGTCGCCGAACGTGAACAGCGACAGGAGGACGCGCGGCAGGAGATCAGCCTGGCCTGGGGCCGCGCGCAGACGGTGCTGGGGCCGCTGCTCGCCGTCCCCTATCGCAGCCCCAGTCTGCGTAGCCCGGATGGCTGGGAACGCGGCACCCTCGCCATCCCGGCAAGCGACCTCGCCATGACTGCGACGCTCGCCCCCGAACGCCGCCGGCGCGGCCTGTTCGAGGCTGCCGTCTACACCGCGCGCATCGAGATCTCCGGCCGCTTCGGCGATATCGCGGAGGCCCTGCCGTCCGAGGCGGAACTCGACTGGCGCGGTGCCTTCCTCGTCACGGCGGCGAGCGATCAGCGGCCTTCGACGGAGGCGCCAAGCCTGCGCTGGGGCGACCGAACCCTGACCGCGCGCGGCGACGGCGCCGCACAGTGCCGCGGGATGGATGAGCTGCGCTGGCCGCTCGACCTGGACGGTCCGCCGGTCCCCGGCAGCAGCTTCAGCGGTACGATGGAACTGCGCGGCACCGGCTCCCTGGAATTCGTCCCCGTCGCACAGCGCGCGCGCTTCACCGCGCAGAGCGATTGGAACACGCCGAGCTATGTCGGTGCCGGCCTGCCGCTGCGCGCCACGTCGGACGAGACCGGCTTCCGCGCCGAATGGGCCGGCGGCCGGGCCGAACGTGCCATGCGCCTGCCCGCGACCTTCTGCGCCGGCACGATCGGCCTGCCCGCCGCCATGGGCGTCGCGCTGCTGGAACCCGTGCAGACCTACCGCATGATCCAGCGCAGCGCGAAATACGCGGCACTCTTCGTGCTGCTCGCCATGATGGTTTATTGGCTGTTCGAGCTGACGGCAGGGCTGCACATCCATCTGGTGCAGTATGGGCTGCTCGGCCTGTCGATGGTGCTGTTCCCGCTGCTGCTGCTTGCCATCGCCGAACCGGCGGGCTTCGGCTTGGCCTATGCGATCAGCACGGCAATGGTGATGGGCCAGGCGAGCCTCTACACAGCCGCGGTGACCGGCCGGGCGCGGCTGGCGGTGATCTTCGCCGGCGTGCTCGCGGCGCTGTTCGGCTTTCTCTATGTGGTGCTGCGGCTGGAAAGCCTTGCGCTCCTCGCCGGCGCGCTGGTGCTGTTTGCCATGCTGTCGGCGGTAATGGTCGGGACCCGGCGACTGGGGTGAGGGGCAGCAGCCTACGCCGGTACCGGCACGCGGGCTGCGATCGGGTCCAGCAATTGCTCGATCGCGACCGGTTCATCCCATTCCAGCCGCACCGTCACCACGGTCACGCGGTTGCGGAAGGCGGGCGGGATGCGCACGAAATCCTTGCGCGTCGTCACCGGGGTGGCGCGCAGGCTTTCCGCTTCGGCCAGCAGGTCGCGCAGGTCGCCTTCGTCGAAGGGATAGTGGTCGGCATAGGCCTGGCGACCGGCGAGGAAGGCCCCGGTCTCCTGCAGCGTCGCGAAGAACTTGCGCGGATTGGCGATGCCGCAGAACGCGAACACCGGCTGGCCGGCGAGCAGCTCGCCCTCCGGTCCCGGGACCAGCTTCGCCCGCAGCACCGGCAGGCCGGGCGGAAGCTGCGCCAGCGCATCGGTTTCATCCGTGCCGATCAGCACGGCGGCGCGGGCGCGGGCGGCGGCGGCGGCCACGGGTTCGCGCAGCGGTCCGGCCGGAATCACGCGGCCATTGCCGAAACCGTAGGACCCGTCGACGACCAGCAGCGACAGATCCTTCTCGAGCGTCGGGTTCTGCAGCCCATCATCCATGACGATGGCCTGCGCCCCGGCAGCGACCGCGGCACGCGCACCGGCGCCGCGATCCGCGGCGACCCAGGTCGGGCGTTCGGCGGCGAGCAGCAGAGCCTCGTCACCCACCGCGGTGCTGTCGTGCACCGCCGGATCGACCCGCGTGGGCGCCTTGATCCGCCCACCATAGCCGCGCATCAGGAAATGCGCGTTGATCCCGCGATTGCCGAGCCGCCGTCCGATATCGAGCGCGACCGTGGTCTTCCCGGCGCCACCGGCCGTGGCATTGCCGCAGCAGATGACCGGCACCGGCGCCTGCCAGCCGGTGCGGGTCATCCTCCGCGCCGTCGCGGCAGCATAGAGGGCAGAGAAGGGCGAGAGCAGGATCGGCGCGAGCCCCCCATTCCCGCCGCTCCAGAACTCGGGAGCGCGCATCTGGTCCTGTCGTCCTAAATCCCCGACTCCGGCGCACCGGATTGTTCCGGCAACGCCATCGCCCCACCTGCCGGCCCGGCGGCCGGCGCTTCCCGCAGGGACAGCAGCGGCAGCAGCGCCGCGGCGATCCGTTCGGGCAATCCGGCCTCCTCGGCCGCCATCCCGGCGGCGGCCTCGGCCTGAGACCGCCCCCGGTCCGGTACCGTTAGCATGGCGTTCACCGCTTCGGCCAGTGCGGCCGCGGGGTCTGTTCCGGCATCGATCCAGGTCACTCCCCCGACCCTGTCGAGCCGGTCATAGACCTCGACGAAATTCCCGATATGCGGCCCGACCAGGACAGGGCAGCCAAGCCGCGCCGGTTCCAGCGGATTCTGCCCGCCATGCGGCACCAGGGACCCGCCCACGAAGGCCGTCGCCGCGAGGCGATAGAACAGCCCGAGCTCCCCCAGCGTGTCGGCCACCAGGATGGCGGTTTCCGGCCCCGGGTCCTGGCCGGCAGCCCGTCGCGCCACGGGCAGGTCCGCGGCGAGCGCGGCAATCTCGGCGCCCCGTTCGGGGTGGCGCGGCACGATGATGGTGAGGAGGTCCGGCCATCGTTCGGCCAGGTGGCGATGGGCGGCGACGGCCATCGTCTCCTCGCCCGGATGGGTGCTGGCCGCGAGCCAGACCGGACGATCGCCCAGCAGGCCGCGCATCCGGGCAAGCTCCGCCCCATCCACCGGCAGCGGCGGCGCCGCGTATTTCAGGTTGCCCCAGCTTTGCGCCGAGGCGCCCAGGGCCCGGAACCGCGCGGCGTCGGCCTCGGTCTGCGCCAGCACCATCCGGAACGATTGCAGGACGCCGCGCGCGAAACCCGGCGCGCGGCCCCACCAGCGCGCCGAGATCTCGGACATCCGCCCGTTGACCAGCGCCAATGGCACGCCGCGCGCCTGCGCCGCCGCGATCAGGTTCGGCCACAGTTCGGATTCGACGAAAACCGCGGCGTTGGGCCGCCATCCGTCGAGGAAGCGCCCCACCCAGCGCGGCACATCGAGCGGCACGAAGCGATGGATCATGCGCGGCGCCAGCGCCGGCGGCACCCGGCGGCCCAGCAGCGTCGCCGAAGTCACCGTCCCGGTGGTGACGAGGAAGGAAAGCGTCGGCGCGGCCCCACCCAGGGCTTCCAGCAGAGGCAGCAGGGACAGCATTTCCCCAACGCTCGCGGCATGGAGCCAGAGCAATGGTCCCGGCGGCCGCGCGGCCTCGGCGCCGAAGCGTTCCGGGAGCCGATCGAGCAGCTCCTTGCCGCGCCGGACACGACGGCGGAGATAGGTTGGCACCAGGGGCGAGGCCGCGATGGCGAGCCAGTGCCAGGCGCAGGCGACTGGGCTCATCGGGCGCGCCCTTGGAGGGGCCCTACCCCTCCAAACCACCCCGCCAGAGGTCCACGGCCTTTGGAAGCCGTGACCTGGCGCCGGGCTCCGTGGGCAAGCCCGGCGACCGGACCCGCACTGCGGCACGGAACGCGTTGCGGGAACGCGAAATGTCCGCCCCGCGCGGCGCCCAAGAGGAATCTTCCAGGGCCCTTCTGACGGCCTCGATGCTGCTGCCGGAGGACATTGGAGGGGCTCGCCCCCCCCAAACCACCCCGCCACGGGCTTCCCATCGACGTTGCTTTGCAGCGCCAATGGGTGCCCCTGGTGCTTGGAGCCCTTGCAGCGCGGGAACCTGGCGCCGGGCAGAAAGCGCCGGCCGTTCGCCTCGAAGCGCGCTCTGCGCGCAAACGCGAGTCTCGGTGCTTCTCCCGCCAGGACCGCACAGCGCCAAGTATCGGTTTCCAAAGGCCCTGTGGCCTTTGGTGGGGTGAGGTCCGGAGAGGGGCAAAGCCCCTCACCGCTGCGCGCGCCCCATTCATGCCCCGGCCATCGCATCGACCTGGTCGCAGGCCTCGGTCAGCGCGGCCTCGATCGCCGCCAGCGCGGCCTCCGCGTTTTCACGCGTCACCTCGACCGGCTCCCCGACCATCGCGAAGCCCCGCGCAAAGGGCAGGGGAAACCGCATCCGGTCCCAGGACCGGGCGAGGCGCATGCGGGTCGAGGCCACGGCACAGGGCAGCACCGTCACGCCTGACAGCGCGGCGAGCTGCGCCACGCCCGGGGCCGCCACCCGCGCCGGCCCGCGCGGCCCGTCCGGTGTGATCACCGCGACGCCGCCGCCGGACAGGATACGCGCCAGCCCGCGCAGGCCGGAGGCGCCGCCCTTGGAGGAGGAGGCATGCACCACGTCGATGCCGAAGGGCTTCACCGCCGCTGCGATCAGCCGCCCGTCCCGGTGGCGGGAGATGAGCACCTGTGCCCGCCGTCCGCCCTGCTGCGGCACGCGCTGCGCCAGCAGCTTCCAGCCGAGTGCCGCGAGCGGCAGGCGTTCGTGCCAGAAGGCCAGGATCATCGGCCGGTCGGCGAAAGGGCGGGCGTGCTCCTCGCCAATCAGCGTCCAGCGCGTGGTGGCCCAGACCAGGCGCAGATACAGCGCCACCAGTTGCGCCAGCAGCCCCTGCATCAGGGGGTGGCGGATCAGGCGCTTGGCCATCGGGCGGGACGTGTCGACTCGGTCACGGCTGCGGCCGTAGCACGCCGCGGCGAGGGGACGAAATCCGGCGGGTGTTCCGCACCCCCCGCAGGCGTGCGAGTATGGAACGAACGCGCTGCCGTCACGGGGCGTGATCCGACGGATAGGATGGTCTGCATGACGGGTGTGGCTGTGGGGCGCATGCGCGGCAAGGGTGGGCTGCTGGCTGCCCTGGGCATCGTCGGGGCACTGGGCCTGCCGCTGGTGGCCTGCGAGAAGTCCGATGCTCCACCGCAGCAGGCTGCCGTACCGCCGGCCGTCTTCGTCATGCCGGTGGCGCGCCAGTCGATCTCCCCGACCGTAGAGTTCATCGGGCGGGTCGAGGCGATCGACAAGGTGGATGTGCGCGCGCGCGTCACCGCCTTTCTCGTCACCCGCCACTTCACTGAAGGCGACATGGTGAAGGCGGGCGAGGTGCTGTTCACGCTGGAACAGCCGCCCTTCGCCGCCGAGGTCGCCCTGCGCCAGGCACAGGTCGAACGCGCCGAGGCGGAATACCGCAACGCCACACTTCAGGTGCAGCGCGGGCGGGATCTGGTGCGGACGAACAATATTCCGCAATCGACACTGGATGAGCGGATCGCCGCCGAGGGCGAGGCGAAAGGTAATCTCGACGCCGCTCGCGCGCAGCTCGAACAGGCGCAGATCCAGTATGGCTATACCGAGATCCGCGTGCCCTTCGACGGGCGCGCGGGGCGGTCGCCGCTCAGCCCCGGCAATCTCGTCGGACCCGATTCGGGCGTGCTGGTGACCGTTGTGCGGGAGGATCCGATCCGCCTGACCTTCCCGGTGACGCAGCGGGAACTGCTGCAGGTCCGTCGCGACGGGCCGGAAGCGGTGCGCCGTGAAGTAAAGGTGCGCGCCCGCCTGCCGGATGGAACGCTGATGCCCGAGGCCGGGCGCATCGAGTTCATCGACGTCGCGGCGAACCGGTCCACCGATTCGGTGCTGGTCCAGGCGGTGGTGCCCAATCCGCAGAGGTTGTTGACGGACGGCCAGGCGATCGCCGTGGTGATCGAATCCTCGAACCCGACCGAGGCCATCGTCATCCCGCAATCGGCCCTCCAGATCGACCAGCAGGGTCCCTTCGTGCTGGTGGTCGGCGCCGACAACAGGGTCGAGGTGAAGCGCATCAAGACAGCGCAGGGCCCCGCCGGCCAGGTGGTGGTGACCGAGGGGCTTGAGGTCGGGCAACTCATCATCACCGAAGGGTCGCAGCGCGCCCGGCCAGGCCAGCCGGTCTCCCCGCGGCCGCAGGAAGCCCCGCCCAGCGGGGCGGTGCCGGCCAACGCCGCGCGCGGCGGCTGAACCGATGATCAGCAAGGTCTTCGTCGATCGGCCGCGCCTCGCGGTCGTCATCGCCATCGTCATGACCATCGCCGGCATCGTCGCGCTGCGCTCGATCCCGGTGGCGCAGTTCCCCGACATCGTCCCGCCGCAGGTGACGGTGACGGCGACCTATCCGGGCGCTTCGGCCGAGGTGGTCGAGGCGACGGTCGCCCAGCCGATCGAAAGCCAGGTCAACGGCGTGGACAACATGATCTACATGCGGTCCACCAGCGGCAATGACGGGTCCTACTCGCTGTCCGTCAGCTTCGCGGTCGGCACCGATCCGGACCAGAATACGACCAACGTGAACAACCGCGTGCAGCTCGCCCTGGCGCAGTTGCCGGAGGAAGTGCAGCGCCAGGGCATCTCGGTGCGGAAGAAGTCCTCGGCGCTGCTGCAGGTCATCACGCTGCGGTCCGCCAACGGGGCGCAGGACAACCTGTTCATCTCGAACTACGTGACGATCAACATCATGGACGTGCTGAAGCGCGTCCCTGGCGTGGGCGATGCGATCATGTTCGGGCAGCGCGACTACGCCATGCGCATCTGGTTCCAGACCGACCGGCTGACCGCGCTGAACCTGACGCCGGCGGACATCGTCAACGCCATCCGGGCGCAGAACCAGGTCGCGCCGCTCGGGCGCGTCGGCGCGCAGCCGGCGAGCACCGATACCTCCTACCAGCTCAACATCCGCACCACCGGACGGCTGGTGACCGCGGACGAGTTCGGCAACATCGTGGTCCGCGCCAACCCGGACGGGTCCGTGCTGCGGGTCCGTGACCTGGCCCGCATCGAGCTCGGCGCCTGGAACGAGGATGTCGGCGCGCGGCTGAACGGGCAGGATGCGATCGGCATCCAGATCTTCCTCGCCCCCGGCGCGAACGCGGTCGGCACGGCGGACGGCGTCGCGCGGGCGATGCAGGGGCTGGCGGCGCGCTTCCCCGCCGGGCTGGAATACGCGGTCAACTACGACACCACCACCTTCGTGAAGCTGACCATCGACGAGGTCATCAAGACCCTGATCGAGGCCTTCGTGCTGGTCGTGCTGGTGGTCTTCCTGTTCCTGGGGTCCATCCGCGCGACGATCATCCCGCTGATCGCGGTGCCGGTCAGCCTGATCGCGACCTTCGTCGTGCTGAACGCGATGGGGTATTCGGCGAACACGGTCTCGCTGCTCGCCATGGTGCTGGCCATCGGCATCGTGGTGGATGACGCCATCGTGGTGGTCGAGGCGGTCGAAGCGACCATGGAGGCGGACCACTCGCTGTCCGTGAAGGATGCGACGAAGAAGGCGATGGAGACCATCACCGCGCCGATCGTCGCCATCACGCTGGTGCTGCTGTCGGTCTTCGTGCCCCTCGCCTTCATCCCGGGCATCTCGGGCGAGCTGTTCCGGCAATTCGCCGTCACCGTCTCGGTCGGCATGTTCTTCTCCGCGGTCAATGCGCTGACGCTGTCGCCCGCCCTGTGCGGCGTGCTGCTCCAGGCACATCACGGGCCGAAGAAGGGGATCATGGGCCGCATCTCCCGCGGCATCGACTGGGTGCGGGACGGCTATGCCGGCATCGTCGCGCGGCTGGTGCGGGTCGCGATCGTGTCCATCGCCCTGCTCGCTTTGTTCATGGGCGGCATCATCGGGGTGGGCAGCCGTACGCCGACCGGCTTCCTGCCGCAGGAAGACCAGGGCGCCTTCTTCGTCGAGGTTCGCCTGCCCGAGGGCGCCTCGTTGAACCGCACGCTGGATGTGGCGAAGCAGGTCGAGACGATGGCGCGGGGCATGGACGGCGTGGCGGACGTCATCACCATCACCGGCTATTCCATGCTGAACGGGCTGGCGCAGTCGAACACGGCCTTCCTGATCCTGACGCTGAAGCCCTTCGAGGAACGCGGCACGCCCGCGCTCGGCGTGAACGGTCTGATCGCGACGCTCGCCCGCCAGACCTCGGTCGTGCCGGCGCAGGTCATTCCCTTCAACCTGCCGCCGATCATCGGCCTCGGCACCTCCGGCGGCTTCGAGTTCCAGCTCCAGAACCTCGAAGGCCGGCCGGTCAGCGAGATGGCGGCGGTGATGCGCGCCGTAGTGCTCGCCGCCAACCAGGACCCGGCGCTGACGCGCGTCTTCTCAACCTTCGCGGCGAATACGCCGTCGGTCTTCCTCGACATCGACCGCGACCGGGCGCAGGTGCTGGGGCTGTCCCTGTCGGACATCTTCTCCGCCCTGTCCTCGGCCATGGGCGGGGCCTATGTGAACGACTTCAACGTCTACGGTCGCACCTGGAAGGTCAGCCTGCAGGCCGAGATGTCGGACCGCGCCGGGGTGCCCGACATCTATCGCGTCCATGTGCGCAACCGGGACGGCGAGATGATCCCGCTGCGGGCGCTGGCCGAGGCGCGTATCGAATTCGGCCCGCAATCCGTCATCCGCTACAACAACGTCCGCAGCCTGACGATCAATGGCGAGCCGGCACCGGGGCGGTCCTCGGGTGATGGCCTGGCCGCCATGGAGCGGGTGGCGAATGCCACCCTGCCGCCGGGCTATTCCTTCGAATGGACGGGCACGGCCTTCCAGGAGAAGGCGGCGTCGGGCCAGACCGGGACGATCCTGGCGCTGGCGGTGCTCTTCGCCTTCCTGTTCCTGGTGGGGCTGTATGAATCCTGGACCATTCCGGTTCCGGTTCTGCTGTCCGTCTCGGTCGGCGTGCTGGGGGCGATGATCGCGATCGGGCCGGCGGGCCTGTCGCTGGACCTCTATGCCCAGGTCGGCATCGTGGTGCTCATCGCGCTCGCCGCGAAGAACGGCATCCTCATCATCGAATTCGCCAAGGAACAGCGAGAACACCACGGGTTGCCGATCACCGAAGCCGCCACGATGGGCGCGAAGCTGCGCTTCCGCGCGGTGATGATGACGTCCTTCGCCTTCATCCTCGGGCTCTACCCGCTGGTGGTGGCGCATGGCGCGTCCGAGATCAGCCGCCGCGCCGTCGGCACCCCGGTCTTCTGGGGCATGCTGGCGGCCTCCTCGGTCGGCATCTTCATGATCCCGATGCTCTACGTCGTGTTCCAGACGGTGCGGGAGCGAATCAAATCCCGCCTGTTCGGACGCAATGCCGAGAGCGCCGCACCGCATGCTTGACCATGTGACAGGGAGGCACGATCTCTGTCACAACTTGGGCGGCCTTCCGGCCGCCCTCCCCATGATGGAGACCCCCCCGATGGGTGACCTGACCAAGCCCGTCTCGGACGACACCTTCAAGCAGGATGTCCTCGAGGCGCCGGGCCCGGTGCTCGTGGACTTCTGGGCCGAGTGGTGCGGCCCGTGCCGGATGGTGGCGCCGATCCTCGACGAGATCGCGACCGAATACGCCGGCAAGCTGACCATCGCGAAGGTGAACATCGACGACAATCCGATGACGCCCAACGAATACGCGGTGCGCGGCATCCCGACGATGATCCTGTTCAAGGACGGCAAGCCACTCGACACCAAGGTCGGCGCCATGCCGAAGGGCGCGCTGAAGTCCTGGATCTCGGGCGCGATCGGCGATTGAAGTGCGTTGCCGGAGGGGCGTTGCCCTCTCCGGCAAAGCGCCCACCCTGTCCGGGCACCGGGCGGAGTCACAATCAACACAGTCCGTGGCGCCCCCGGCCCGAGGCGCCTCTCGAGGGCGCAGACGCTTCCGCCTCGCCGGAGATCGGTGGCGCCCAGTCCCTCCAGGCGCCTTTCATGCGCAAGGGCGGGTTCCCACGTGCTGCTGGCCGTGGAGCGCGGCGGCAACGGAGTGCGGTCCAGGGGAGGGGATCCAATCTCCCCTGGCGGGGTGGTTCGGCTCCGATCTTCGCCCGCGGAAGCAAGCGGGTCATCTCAGGAAGGCCTCTTGGCCCCGGGTTTGGAGGGGCAAGGCCCCCTCTAGGTTCCGCAGCGGACGCCATCAGGTCGCCCCGAGGCGCGCGGCGCCTATTACCGCTCGCAGCGGATGAACACGGTCGAGGGATGCACCTGCTCTCCCACCTCCGCGGCGCTGCGTTCCCCGCCGGGACTTTCGCGCATGGTCGGCGTCACGCCGCTGCGGCGCAGGAAGTCCAGCGCTTCGGACCCCTTCACCGCGAAGTTCACGTTCTGCGGGATATCGCCGGTCCGCTGCGCGACGCGCGCCGCGTTCAGCTTGGATACGATCACGCCGACGACATTGCCCTGCCGATCGAGCAGCGGCCCGCCAGAATTGCCCTGTTGAACCGGCGCGCTGATCTGGAACTGCGTCTGGTTGTCACCGAGCCCGGACAGTGCACTGACCTCCCCCGTTGTCAGGGTGGGCCCGGACGACAGCAATCCGGCGAGCGGGAAGCCGTAGGTCACCACACTCTCGCCGCGGCGAACCGGATTGGCGCGGAAGGACAGCACCGGCCCCGGATTGCCCGGCACGCGCAGCAGCGCGAGGTCGCGCCGCGGGTCGCTGACGGGCCGCTCAGGCACTGGCAGGACGCGGCCATCCGCGCTGCGGACGAAGATCCGGGAACAGGCCTCGATGACATGATGGTTCGTCATCACCCGGCCCTCCGCGACGACGAACCCCGTCCCCGAGGAGGCCCGAGCCTGCGCATTGGGCCGCGCGCCGGGCGGGGTCGCCGGGCCGGCCGGCCCAGGTGGGGTGTTGCCCTCGGCGGGCGGCTTGGTGTCGGGCAGGGCGCCCGGCACAACGCGGGGCGCGAGACCCAGCGGCAGGCTCATCGCGACCGTGCGCTCGGTGCAGATATTGGCGTCGCGGCGCACCACCTCCTGCCCATCGGCCAGCACCATGCGGATGTCGAACTGGCAGCCCGCGCCATCGGCCGGGCGCAGGGAGAATTGGGCGCCGGATCGCAACGGCCCTCGGTTCAACAGGTTCCCGCCCCAATCCCGCCGCCCGCTGCGCACGGCGTGCAGCGCAGTCGCGGGCACCGGCGTCTGGTTGACGATGCGGAATGGCTCGGACTGCGCCAGCGCCGGGGGGGTTGCCAGACCCAGCGCGGCGGCGGCGAGGAAGAGTGTGACGGGCGGCTTCATGCGGTGCCTAGATGAGGGTGGCGCAGCCCCCGCCGTCAATCACGCCCGGCAGGCGGCGCGACCGAGATGGATCGTTCAGCGCAGACATCGGCGTCGCGCCGGACCGCCTCCTGCCCGTCCTGCAGCACCAGGCGGAAATCGAAATGGCACCCCGCGGCTTCGGGTGGCCGCAGGGAGAACGCCCGGCCCGGCGGCAGTGGGCCACGGCCGAGGAGGTTCGGGCCCCAATCCGCCTGTCCGCTCCGCACCACATGCAACGCCGTGGCAGGCTGCGCAGAACCGTTCACGACCCGGAATGGCTCATTCTGCGCGAGGGCCGGCCGGAGGAGAAGAAGCAGGCCGACAAGGGCCGCGGACAGGGGGCGGATCATGCGATCCGCCATGTCGGCGAAGATGCGCGCGAATTCAATCCTCGCCCCTTGACCTTCCCATAATGGTAATCCTCATCTGTGGTGCCGAGAGGTTCCGATGCCCGAAGCACCCCTGACACAGACCCGCTCCTTCCTTCCGGTCGAGGGCATGACGTGTGCCGCTTGCGCCGGCCGGGTCCGGCGCGCCCTGCTGGCCCTGCCCGGCGTGACGGCGGCGGAGGTGAACCCCGCGACCGGCCAAGCCGAGGTGATGGGCGACGCCGCGCCGACCGATCTCGCGGCCGCCGTGGCGAAGGCGGGCTATCACGTGCCGGAGGTGGTGTTCGACCTTGGCATCGGCGGCATGACTTGTGCCTCCTGCGTCAAGCGGGTGGAACGCGCCCTGTCACGCGTGCCGGGCGTGCTGGAGGTCTCGGTGAACCTCGCGACGGAACGCGCCCATCTGCGCGCCGTGGCAGGGACCGAGGAAGTCGCGCTCGCCGCAGCCGTCGCGAAGGCCGGCTACAGGCTGCTGCACACCGAAGCGACCGAATCGGCCGATCCCGGCGCGGACCGGGAGAGGCGCGACCTGATCATCGCCGCGGTCCTCTGCGCGCCCTTCCTGGCCGGCATGCTCGGCCTGGTCTTCGGCCAGGACTGGATGCCGGGGGCCTGGTGGCAGCTGGCACTGGCCACCCCGGTCGCCTTCGGTCTCGGCGCGCGGTTCTGGTGGGCTGGCTGGTCGGCGGCGCGGGAAGGCGCGGGCAACATGGACCAGCTCGTCGCGCTGGGCACCGGCGCGGCCTGGGCGCTGTCCACCTACCTGCTGCTGCGCCACGGCGCAGGCCATGCACACGGCCTGTATTTCGAGGCTGCCGCCGTCGTCATCCTGTTCATCCTGCTCGGCAAATGGCTGGAGGCGCGGGCCAAGCGCGCGACCGGTGCGGCGATCCGCGCGCTGCTCGGCCTCGCCCCCCGCACGGCCCGGCGCATCGAGGACGGCGCCGAGGTCGAGGTGCCCACCGCCGCGCTGGCCGTGGGCGACCGCGTGGTCGTGCGCCCTGGGGAGCGCATCCCCGCCGATGGCACCGTCGAGGAAGGCCGCTCCGGCGTCGACGAAAGCGCCCTGACCGGCGAAAGCCGCGCGGTCGAGAAGGATCCCGGCGCGACCGTCGCCACCGGCACCGTCGCCCTGGATGGGCGGCTGGTGATCGCGGTGACGGCGGTGGGCGGGGAGACGGTACTGGCCCGCGTCGCGGCGCTGGTCGCGGCGGCCCAGGCTTCGCGCGCCCCGGTGCAAAAGCTGGTGGACCGCGTCAGCGCGATCTTCGTCCCGGTCGTGATGGGCATCGCGGTGGTGACCCTGATCGGCTGGCTGCTGGCCGGCGCGACGGTCGAGACGGCCGTGATCACCGCCGTCTCGGTGCTGGTCATCGCCTGCCCTTGCGCGTTGGGCCTCGCCACGCCGGCCGCGATCATGGCGGGGACGGGGGCGGCGGCGCGCGCCGGTATCCTGCTGCGCGACGTCGCGGCCATCGAGCGCGCGCGGGACGTGACGCTGGTCGCCTTCGACAAGACCGGCACGCTCACCGAAGGCAAGCCTCGCCTTGCCGCGACCCATGCCGCGACGGGTATCTCCGAGGCCGAGGCCCTCGCCCTGGCCGCCGCGTTGCAGGCCGGCAGCGAGCATCCTCTCGCCCGCGCCGTGCTGGCGGCGCATGGCCCCGCGACGCCCGCCACCGAGTTCCGCGCCCTGCCGGGCCGTGGCGTCGAGGGCATGGTGGGCGGACGACAGGTTGCCCAGGGCAGCCCCCGGCTGCTCGCCGAACGGGGCGCCGACCCCGGCGCGCTGGCCGAAGCCGCGACCGCCGAGGCGGCGCAGGGCCGCAGCCTCGCCTGGCTGATCGACGGCGACCGCGCCCTGGCGCTTCTCGCCTTCGAGGATGCCGAGAAGCCCGGTGCCATCGCCGCCATCGCGGGCCTGCGCGCCATGGGCCTGCGCAGCGCCATGCTCAGCGGTGACATCCCCGAGGCCGCGCAGGCCGTCGCCGCGCGGCTCGGCATCGACGAGGTCGCCGCCGGCATCCTGCCCGAAGGCAAGTCCGAGCGCGTCGCGCAATGGCAGCAGCAGGGCATCAGCGTCGCTATGGTCGGCGACGGCGTGAACGACGCGCCGGCGCTGGCCCAGGCCGATCTCGGCATCGCCATGGGCACCGGCACCGATGTTGCCATCGAGGCCGCCGGCATCACCCTGCTGCGCGGCGACCCGGCCCTCGTGCCCGCCGCGCTCGACATTGCGCGGCGCACGCGGGCTCGGATCCGCCACAACCTGATCTGGGCCTTCGGCTACAATGTGATCGGGCTTCCGCTGGCAGCCCTCGGCATGCTCTCTCCCGTGGTGGCGGGGGCGGCCATGGCGGCCTCCTCGGTCAGCGTGCTGACCGCGGCGCTGCTGCTGGCGCGCTGGCATCCGCGGCAGGAGGTGGCGTGAACATCGGCGAGGCATCGGCGCGGTCAGGCGTCACGGCGAAGATGATCCGGCACTATGAGGCGATCGGCCTGCTCGCCGCCGCCCGCAGCGCCAATGGCTATCGCGTCTATGACGATCGCGACGTCGCGGTGCTGCGCTTCATCCGCCATGCGCGCGACCTCGGCTTTCCGTTGGAAGACGTGCGCAAGCTGCTCGCCCTGTGGCGCGACCGCGGCCGCGCCAGCGCCGAGGTGAAGCGCCTGGCGCTGTCGCATGTCGATGCGCTGGAGACCAAGGCGGATTCGCTGCGCAGCATGGCCGCGAGCCTGCGCCACCTCGCCGCCCACTGCCACGGCGACGACCGCCCCGACTGCCCCATCCTCGAAGACCTGGCACGGAAGGAATAGGACCATGACGACGTCCCAGACGCCCACTATCACCCTCACGGTCGAAGGCATGAGCTGCGGCCATTGCGTGAAGGCCGTGACCGCGGCCATCCAGTCGAAGGACCCCAATGCGAAGGTCGTGGTGGACCTCGCGGACGGGACGGTGAAGACCGAAACCATCCTGCCGCGCCATGTCGTGACCATGGCGGTGGAGGAAGAAGGCTACGCCGTGAAGGCGTGACCTTGCCATTCGTTGCGCGCCGGAAAGGCCATTGATCTGAATCAACCCCTTACGGCGCGCCGGCTGCGATCATGACGGTATGCGGAAACCTCCGATATCCCGGCCATGCGTCCCGTCCCCGGCGACAAGCTGAACGGCCCGCTGCTGAGCGCAGCGAACCCCGAGACCCGCGCGGCGCTGCTGGCCCGTGCGGGGACACTCGTGCTGCCGCGCGGCGCGACGGTCGTCGCCCAGAACAGTGAGGCGGATCGCCTCTTCATCCTGCTGCAGGGCTCGGTCGGGCTCAGCACCGCCGAGGAGGGCGGCGCGGCCACGCTGGTCGAGATCCTCGGCCCTGGCGAGGCCTTCTCGATCCCCGCCGTGATGCTGCAGGTGCCGCATCCCATCTCCGTCATGGCCCTGGCGCCGTGCCGGTTGCTGACCCTGCCGGCCGAGGTGCTGCGCGAGGCTGTCGCCGTCGACGCGGGGCTGATGCGCGCCGTGATGGAACAGATGGCGCAGCAATGGCGGCTGCTGGTCGACCAGGTGGTGGACCTCAAGACCCGCGATGCGACGCAACGCGCGGCGCGCTTCCTGCTGCACCGCCTGCCCGCCCAGCGCGGCGCGGTGGACATGCCGGAACCGCGCGGGGCGATCGCGGCGCGGCTCGGCATGACGCCGGAAAGCCTGTCCCGCGCTTTGCATGGCCTGGAAGCCGCGGGGCTGCTGCGCTTGCAGGGACGGCGCGTGGACGTGCCTGACCGCGCGGCGCTGCAACGCATCTCGCTGCCGCGCGGCGGGGCTTCGCACGGCGCGCGGCGCGTGTAGCCTTCCGGTGGAAACTCCCGGAAGGAAGCAGCATGGCCCGCGTGCCGGATATGACCGTCGATCAGTTGGCGGAGGCGGATCGCGACCTCCTCAAGCGCAACATCGCGCTGCATCGCGCGCTGACCAACAGCCCGAATGCGGCACGGGCCTTCTCGGGCCTCGGGCAGTTCATCCGCTATGGGTCGCGCCTCGATCCGCGGTTGCGTGAGCTCGCGATCCTCCAGGTCGGATGGCTTGCACGCTCGGCCTATGAATGGTCGCACCATGTGAAGATCGGCTACGATTTCGGCGTCACCGACGACGACATCGGCGCGCTGATCGCCGAAAGCGCGGGGCAGGAAACCCTGCTCGATCCGCTCGCGAAATTGGTGTTGCGCGCGGCGCGGGAGGCCTATGCCGGGCCGGGCGTCAGCGCGGCGACCTATGACGCGCTGGCGGCGCATTTCGACCATGAGCGCATGGTCGACCTGGTCCTGGTGATCGCCTTCTACTGCGCGGTGGTGCGCGTCCTGGCGTCGCTCGATATCCGGGTGGAGCCGGAATACCAGGCCTATCTGGACCGGTATCCGCTACCGGCGTGAGGCGCAGGCGGTGCGCGAGGTCGTTCGAAACCTCCCGCACCCTCGGCCTGAACCTGACCCCCCGGCGATCTCGCGCTACACTGCCCGCCCACGGTGCCGAAGCAGAGCGGAGAATCCCACACTGGCGGTTTCGCGTGACATCAGCCGGGGCGTGACACGACGGGCGCTGCTGCCGGCCCTGGCGCTATCCGCCTGCGCCCCGGCGCGCATCCCCATGGGTCCTGCCGTCGCGGTGCCCATGCTCACCCCCGAGGCGCTGGTCATGTCCGACGGCGCGCGACTGCCGGTCTATGCCTGGCTGCCGCCCAGCCCGCCGCGGGCCATCGTGATCGGCCTGCACGGCATGAACGAGCATGCCCGCGCCTTTGCCGAGGACGCCGCGGGCTGGTTCACGCAGGGGGGTGTCGGCCTCTACGCCTATGACCAGCGCGGCTTCGGCGGTACGGCCCATCGCGGCATCTGGGCCGGGCACGAGACCATGG
The DNA here is from genome assembly GCF_019430885.1 of Roseomonas alba. Taxonomy (GTDB): domain Bacteria; phylum Pseudomonadota; class Alphaproteobacteria; order Acetobacterales; family Acetobacteraceae; genus Neoroseomonas; species Neoroseomonas alba. Next base: position 21,284 of record NZ_JAHYBZ010000005.1, read on the forward strand.
CCGCCGACGCCACCCAGGCCGCGCGGCTGATCCGCGCCCGCCACCCGGGCGTGCCGGTCATCATGATGGGCGAGAGCATGGGCGGCGCGGTGCTGCTGGTGGCCGGGGCCTCGGCGAATCCGCCGCCGGTGGATGGCTATGCGCTACTCGCGCCGGCGGTGGTGTCGCGGGCCAGCATCGGCTGGTTCGCCCGCGGGCTGCTCGACGTCATGGTCACGCTGGTGCCGATGATGGGCTTCCAGAATTCGGCGCCGGGCTTCCAGCCGACCGACAACATCGCCGCCTGGCAGCGCTGGTCGCGCGACCCGCTGCTGATCCGCCACACCCGCGTCGATGCCCTGGCGGGGCTGGTGGACCTGATGGACGCCGCCGTCGCCGCCGCACCGCATTTCCAGGCCCCGGCGCTGCTGCTCTATGGCGGTCGGGACCGGCTGGTACCACCGGAACCGACGCGGGCATTGCTTGCCGCCCTGCCCGATCCGGGGCGCCAGCGCGTCGGCTACTATCCGCAGGGCTATCACATGCTGCTGCGGGACATGCAGGGGGAGACCGTGGCGCTCGACATCACGAGCTGGGCGAAGGAACCGCGCGTCCCCCTGCCCTCCGGGGCCGAGGAGGCCGCGCGGCTCTGGCTGTCGGCGTGAGCGTGCGGGACGAGCCCATCATCGGCCGCGACGGCGCGATCACGCTGGCCGCATCCCTTGTGGCGGCGATGCTGACGGCCGGGATTGCGCCGGCGCTTGCGACCTTTGCCGTGGTGCGCCGGGCTTGGGGGACACCGCTGGAACCGCCCCGCCCGCCCGAGCGTATCCTGGTGCTGGGGCATCGGTTGGAGGCCGGCGCACCATCCGCCGATTTCGTGCAGCGCCTGTCGCGCGGACTGGCCCTGGCCCGCCGGCATCCGGCGTCCCGGCTGGTGCTGCTGGGCGGACGCGGCGCGACCGAGCGGATCTCCGAAGCCGAGGCTGGCCGCGACTGGCTCGTCGCGCACGGCCTGGACCCGGCCCGCATCACGCTGGAGACCGAATCACGCCATACCCTGGAGAACCTGCACAACCACCGCAGCCTGCACGGCATCAATGGCGTGGAGGCCCTGGTAACCAGCCGCTTCCACCTGCATCGCGCGGTGCTGATGGCTGAAGGGCTCGGCCTGTCGCCAATGCCGGTGGCGGCCGAGGACCGGCCGCGGATCGAACCGCTGCGGCTGCTCGGGGAGGGCTTCCGCGTGCATTGGTACGTGACCGGGCGCCTGCTGTCCCAGGCATTGCGCCGGCGGGCCTGGCTGGCGCGGATCTCGTAGGGCGCGGCCATCCGGTCGTGGCGGAACCGGCGAGGGGCTTTGCCCCCCTCCGGACCTCACCCCACCAAAGGCCGAAAGGCCTTTGGAAAGCTCGACTTGGTGTTGGGCAAGGCTGTCAGCGGCAAACGCCGAGCGCCCACCCTGTTCGAAGGCGGGGAAGCCATGCGGGCGTTGGGCACGAGAGCCGGCACTCCCGGTTCGGGACGACCGTGATACTCGGCGCCAGGTTCAGGTTTCCAAAGCCCCCTTCGACCTTTCGCGGGAGGGGCCTGGGAAGGGCAGAGCGCGCCCCAATCGCTGTGTGGGACAGGAGCGGATCTCACCCCTCACCGAGTTGCTGTTCCACGAGCCGCGCGAAGCAGCTCGCCCCGATTGGCAGCAGCGCGTCGTTGAAGTCGTAGCGGCCGTTGTGCACCGGCACGTTTCCATGCTCCGGCGCCACCTGGCCCAGCAGCATGAAAGCCCCGGGCGCTTTCTCCAGGTAGTAGGCGAAATCCTCCCCGGCGGTGCGGGAGGGCAGGTCGGTCCTGATCAGCTCCTCGCCGACCACATCGCGCGCCGCGGCCTCGAAGGCCGAGGCCTCCTCGGCGGTGTTGATGGTCGGCGGATAGGACCGCTTGTAGTCCAGCGACACCTCGACACCATGCGCCGCGGCGATGCCCTGCACGGTCTGGTGGAACAGCTCGTCCATCTGCTTGCGCACGGAGGGCAGCAGGGTGCGGATGGTGCCGCGCATCTCCACCGTCTCGGGCAGCACGATCTGCGAGGTCCCCGCATTGAACATGCCGATGGACAGCACGACGGTATCGTGCGGATTCATCCGCCGGCTCACTAGGTTCTGCAGCGCGATGTAGAGCTGCACCGCACAGGGCAAAGGGTCGATGCCGAGATGCGGCGACGCCGCATGGCTGCTGCGGCCCTTCAGGGTGATGGTGAAGTAGTCCACCGCCGCGAGCACGGTGCCGGGCCGGATCGCCGCCGTGCCCAGCGGCAGGTCGGGCGCGTTGTGGATGCCGAAGACCTTCTCGCAGGGGTATTTCTCGAACAGCCCGTCGCGCAGCATTTCGGCCGCGCCAGTCAGGCCTTCCTCCGCCGGCTGGAAGATCAGGTGGACGGTGCCGGAGAAGTTCCGCGTCTCGGCGAGATACTTCGCGGCGCCCAGCAGCATGGTGGTGTGCCCGTCATGCCCGCAGGCATGCATGCGGTTCTCATAGGTGCTGCGATGGGGGAAGTCGTTCAGCTCCGGCATCGGCAGCGCGTCCATGTCGGCGCGCAGACCGATGCTCCGGTTGCCGGGCCGCCCGCGGATGACGCCGACGACGCCGGTCTTGCCCAGGCCCTGTTCGACCTCGATGCCCCAGGACCGCAGCTTCTCGGCGACGATGCCGCTGGTGCGCACCTCCTCGAATCCGATCTCGGGATGGGCGTGGAAGTCGCGGCGCCATTCCGTCATCTCGTCATGGAATTCGGCGATGCGTTCGATCACGGCCATCAGGCTTGCTCTCCGATCAGGGCTTGAGGATCGCGGAGCATCCTGGGCGGATGGGGATGCGCCGGCAAGCCGGCCGTCAGAGGCTGTTTGGAACAGCGTCTCTCGGCGCGCTTCCAAGTCCCGCACCGGCCCGCATCCCAACCCGGCCACCCAACGACAGTGCGCAGAATTGGGTGGCCGGGTTGGGATGCGGGCCAGGGCGAGGCTGTCCGGACGGACGGCTCAGCCCATCGCGGCGCCTTCGCGCCTCTTCACCAGGCCCTCCGGCCGCAGCCGGTAGCCAAAGCGATGCGCCAGGGACAGCCACAGATACGCGGCCTTGAAGGCCAGCACTGGCAATTGCCGGTTGGCATTCGCATGAACGTCGCCCGCCAGCAGGCTGACCAGCCCTTCCCGCATGCGAAATCGATTGGACGGGTTCATGAACATGTCCCGCAGGACTGGCTTGTTGATGCGGTAGATCAGCCAGGACAGCGACCCGATGGCCCGCTTCACCTTGCGTTCAAAGGCACGGGCCATCGGCGTGGCCCGGGCCGGGTCGTCGAGCCAGGTATCCGCCACCTCGGCCCCCATCTCCGCACTCGCCATGGCGAGCAGCACACCCGAGGAGAAGACCGGGTCGATGAAGGCGTAGGAATCGCCTGCCATCAGCCAGCCATCCCCCTGCATGACCTTCGACGCGTAGGAGTAATTGCCCGTGGTGGTGACCTCCCCGATCAGCTCGGCACCACCGATGCGCCGCGCGACGGAGGGCACGGCGCGCAGTGTCTCGAGGAAGAAGTCCCGCGGGCTGCCCTGCCGGCGCTTGAAAAAGTCGGGGTTGGAGACGACGCCGATGCTCATCACCCCGTCCGGCAGCGGGATCATCCAGAACCATCCATGGTCGAACAGATGGATGGTGATATTGCCGTCCTCGGCCTCACCGAACGGCGCGACGCCGCGGAAATGGCCATAGAGCGCGGCCGTGGTGTTGTGCGGGTTGCGCGCCTTGCTGCCCATGGCGGTCGCGAGCACCGTGTCGCGCCCCGACGCGTCGATGACGAAGCGCGGCCGGAAGGCATGCATCGCCCCCTCCGCATCGCGCGCCGCCACGCGATGACCGCCGCGCGCATCGAGCGTCACGTCCAGCACGCGCATCCCTTCGCGCGCATCGGCGCCGGCCGCCTGTGCGCGGCGGAACAGCACCGTATCGAAGTCGCTGCGCCGGACCTGGTAGGCATAGGTGTAGTCCTGGTTCAGCCCCGCCGCGAAGGAGAAGGCGGTATGCGCCCCGTGCTCGTCCGAGACGAAGCGTGCCCCCGGCTTGTGAACCCCGATCGCCGCCATCTGCTCCGCCACGCCCAACCGCTCGAAGATGCGCAGGTTCAGCGGCAGCAGGCTCTCGCCGATGTGGAAGCGCGGATGGCTGTCCTTCTCGAGCATGACCACCTGCCGGCCCTTCTCGGCCAGCAGGGTCGCCGCGGTGGCCCCAGCCGGGCCGCCGCCGATGATCAGCACGTCGCAGGCGGTCTCCCCCTGCAGGGTAGTCGAGGTATCGAGCGGCATGGGCCTGGGTTCCGCGGCGTTTCGAAGGTAGATAGATAGCCCAATTCCAGCCGGTTTCCCGTGACGGACGCAACTGCTCCCCTGATTGCCGTGATTCCCGCCTATCAGGAGTCAGCGACGATCGCCGAGGTCGTCACGCGCCTGCAGGCCGCCATGCCCGGAACACCGATTCTGGTGGTGGATGACGGTTCGACGGACAGCACGGCGGAGCTGGCCCGGGCCGCCGGCGCCGAGGTGCTGGATGGTGCCGCCAACCAGGGCAAGGGTGCCGCGCTGCGCCGGGGCATGCGCGCGGCGCTGGCGCGCGGGGCTGGCTTTGTCGCGACGCTGGACGGCGATGGGCAGCACCGTCCGGAAGATCTGCCGCGCCTTGCCGCGCTGATGGCCCCGGATCTGATCGTCATCGGGTCCCGCCGTGGTGCCTCCGGCCAGCCGGCGGCGCGGCGGCGGGCGAACCGGGTGGCGGATTTCTGGGTCTCCTGGGCCGCGCGGCACCCGATCGCCGACAGCCAGTCCGGCTTCCGCATCTATCCCGCCGCGGCGCTGACGGATCTCGATCGCTATGAGGGCCGCGCGCGCCGCTTCTCCTTCGAAAGCGAGATCCTGATCGATGCCGCGCGGCGGGGCATCACCACCGTCGCGGCCGATATCCCCGCCCTCTATGGCGCTGCCTTGCGCCGACCGAGTCATTTCAGACCCGTTGCGGATATCGCGCGGATCGTCATCATGGTGGCCGGGAAGCTGCTCTCCCGCGGGATGGACCCGGTGGGGCTGATGCGCAGCCTCGCCCCGCCTCGGGGAAAGAAGGAGGGTCGGGATGCTTCTGCGTCGTAGCGTGCTGCCGGTGCTGATCGCGACGGGGGCCAGCGTCGGCCTCGGTGCCTGCCGGGAGGCACCGGTCTATGAGAGCACCGGCGGCCAGTTCCCCGGCCGCGGCGACATGGCGGATCGCGAAGCGCTGATCCGCCGCGCCGCCGCCGCCCAGGGCGGCTGGACCATCGTGCCCGTGCGCTACGGCCTGCTGCGCGGCACGAATGCCTGGCGCAGTCATCAGATGACCGTGGACATCGCCTTCGACGTGCGGACCTTCTCCATCCGCTACGTCAGCAGCGTGAACCTCGACTACAACGGGGCGCAGATCCACAGCGCCTACAATGACAAGGTGCGCGCGCTGGAAGCGGCGATCCTGCGGGGCGGCTGACGGTTCGGGTAAGGGCGCTGCCCTCCGCTCGGCCTGTCACGGCAGGTTCAGCGTCACCCGATGCGCCGCCCCGGGCGTCCCCTGCGGCAGGCGCGGCCGCAGCCGGGCCGAAAGCAGATGCACCCCCGGATGTCCCTTTGCTTCGGGCAACTCGGCCGTGGCTTCGGCCAATGGTCCGTCCTCTCCGCAGAACCCCTGGAGCCAGGCATTCAGCGCCCGCGCAGCCGGCACCGCGCCGTGGCCGCGATGCAGCTCCCGTGCGGCGCGCAGGGACAGGGCGTGCAGGTACCGGCCCATCCCCAGCACCCAGGGCAGGCGCGCGGCCAGCGCCGCGTCGTTCGTCGCCGTCGGCGCGTGGAAGCGTGGCGGCTTGTGCAGCGTCGGCGCGAGCACCATCGCCGCGCCATCCGCCCCGCGCGGGATCAGCAGCGTCAGGCCGAGCGTGGCGAGCGTCACCTCCTGCCCCGCGGCCGGATCGCATTCCGTCGCGCCGCCGCCGAGCACGTGCAGGCCGGTCTCGGTGCCGTCCTCGCGGCCCTCGATCGCGGCGGCCCAGCCGTCACGGCGGAAGGCGGCGGCGATGCGTGCGGCCATGACCCAGCCGCCGCCGACCCAGCGCGGTGCGCCCTCGCCGGTCGCGGCCAGCACGCGCGGCCCCGCCAAAGCGAGGAAGCGCGCCTCCTCGCTGTCTCGCAGGCCGCGCCAGGCGATGTGGCGCGGGCCCTCATGGACGCGGGCGAGGTCGCGCTTGCCCGGCAGCGCGGGCCAGTCCGGCAGGTCCAGCAGATCGGGCGCGGCATGCGCCACCACCGGGACGAAAGCACCCGCGCCGGCAGCGGCGAGGCCGCGCAGCGCCAGGATGTCGTCCGGCCCCGCGCCGAACGCCTGGTCCATCAGCAGCAGGCCGAAGGGCTCCTCGGCGCCGAGCCCTTCATCCCACAGCAGCGCGGCGATCTCGCTGTCCGCCGGGTCCTGCACGCTGCGCACATCGCGCACCAGTTCGCGCGGCGTCAGCGGCATCAGCTTCACGACCACCGGCGCTTCGGTTTGCGCCTCGACCAGGCGATGCAGCGCGCGCCAGGACGCCTCGAGCGCGACGAAGCGCGGGTGGTTGCGGATCGCCGCGGTCATCAGCGCGATCATCGCCTCGACCTTGGCGAAGGCGCGCTCATCGGACCCGCCGGCGAGCGTCATGCTCGGGCGCGCGGCCTCGGTCGCGGCCAGCACCAGGGCGAGCGGATCCTCGCTTCCATCGACCGTGTCGGGCATCGGGACCTCCGCTCGCGTTTCAGGGCAGGGTAGCGTGAGGCGCGTAGCCTGTCCCGCCATGGCTTGACGTGCGGCGGCGCACAACGCTGCATGCGGTGACGTGCGCGCTGACCTCACCCTCCTCCCCCTCCTCGCCCTCGCGGGCTTCGCCGCCGGCGGCGGCATGCGGCTGCTCGACCCGCTGCTGCCGCTGCTCGCCGCCGACCTCGGCGTCGGCGTCGCCGCGCTGGCGCCGGTGGTGGCCGGCTTCACCCTGGCCTATGGCGCGGGGCAGCTCGTCACCGGGCCGCTCGGCGACCGCTACGGCAAGGTGCACGTCGCCTCCTTCGCGCTGGTGCTCTACGGGCTCGGCCTCGCGGTATCGGCCTTTGCGTGGGACCTGTCCTCGATGGTCGTGCTGCGCACGGCGACGGGGCTCGTCGCCGGCGCGGTGATCCCGCTCGCCATCGCCTGGATCGGCGACGCCGTGCCTTACGAGGAACGACAGGCGACGATCGGGCGTTTCCTGACCGGCATGGTCATGGCGCAGCTCCTGATCGGGCCGATCTCGGGCATGGTCGCGGAGTTCGCTGGCTGGCGCGCCTCCTTCCTGATGCTCGCCGCGCTGGCGCTGGTGGTGGGCGCGCTGCTGCTGCGCCGGACGCTGCGCATGCCGCCGGAACGGAGCGAGGCGCGCGGCCTTGGCCTCGGCCAATATGCGCGGCTGCTAGGCGCGCCGGCGGGACGGCGGCTGATGGCCGCGGCGGCGGTGGATGGTCTGGCGCTGTTCGGCGGCGCCTTCCCCTTCACCGGCGCCTATCTGATCGAAATCTTCGGCCTCAACGCCGGCGAGGCCGGCCTCGTCGTCGCGGTCTTCGGCCTCGGCTCCTTCCTCTACACGCGGCTCGCCAGGCGCATGGTCGGGCTGCTGGGCGAGACGGGCCTGATCGCGGTTGGCGGTGCGACGCTGGCGATCGCACTGGCTGGCATCGCCGTGGCGCCGGGCTGGTGGCTGGTCGCGGTGCTCCAGCTTCCGATGGGCATGGCCTTCTACATGTTCCATGGCGTTCTACAGGCCCGCGCCACCGAGGCCCTGCCCGAGGCCCGCGCGACCGCAGTGTCGGCCTTCGCCATGGCACTGTTCCTCGGCCAGAGCGTGGGTGCGCTGGCCTTCGGCGCCGTGCTGCACGCGGCGGGATATGGCGCTGTCTTCGCCGGGGCTGCGGCGGTGGTCGCAGCACTGGCGGCCTGGGTGGCGATGACGCCGGCCCGATAGGACTGGTGCCGCACTTCAGAAATTGCCGTCCGGCGACTTCCGGGACCGGCCTTCAGTCGGCGGCGTCTTCGTCCTCGCCTTCAACCATCGCCGCCTTCAGCTGCTCGGTGCTGATCAGCAGGATCTTGCGCGCATCGAGGATCTGCGGCGCCTGATGCTGCAATTCCTCCCAGCGTTCCTCGACCGCATCGAGGGCGGCATCGAGATCGGCAAAGGTCTCGATCTCGGGCGCGGCGCCGGCGGCGCGCCAGCGCAGATGGACGGGGCCTTGGGTGGTCATGGCTCGGCTGCCTGCGGTGCTTGTGAAGGGGGGCCTGGATAGGGGCTTCCGCCGCCGACGTCCATCAGGCGATGCCTTCCAGCACCACCTTGCCGATCATCGTCCCGCTCTCGACCAGCGCGTGCGCCTGACGCAGGCGCGCCGCGGTCATGGGGCCGAGGTTGCGCGTCATGGTGCTGCGCAGCCGGCCATGGTCCACCAGATCGGCCACCGCATCCAGCAGGTGGTGCTGTTCGATCATGTCGGGCGTGCCGAACATCGGGCGGGTGAACATCAGCTCCCAATGCAGGGAGACCGATTTCGGCATGAGCTGCCGCGCGTCGATCGGCGCCTGGCTTTCGATCAGCACCACCGCGCCCTGCGGCGCCACCGAGGCAACGATCTGGTCCCAGTTCCGCGCCGTCGTGTTGGTGGAGAAGACATAGCGCGGCTTCACGCCGAGGGCCTTGAGCTGAGCGGGAATATCCTCCCGATGGTCGACGATGTGGTGCGCGCCCAGATCGCGGCACCAGGCCGCGGTTTCGGGGCGGGAGGCGGTGGCGATCACCGTCAGCGCGGTGCGCTGCCGCGCGATCTGGATGACCATGGACCCGACGCCGCCGGCACCACCCACCACGAGCAGCGCCTGGCCCTCCCCATCGCCTTCGCGCAGACCGAGCCGGTCATGCAGCCCCTCCCACGCGGTGATGGCAGTGAGCGGCATGGCCGCGGCCTCGGCGAAAGACAGGCTGTGCGGCTTGCGCCCGACAATGCGTTCGTCAACGAGCTGGAACTCGGCATTGCTGCCGGGGCGGGTCACGACGCCGGCGTAGAAGATCTCGTCGCCGGCCTGGAACAGGGTGCATAGCGGACCCACCGCACGCACCACCCCCGCCGCATCGAAGCCGAGGATGCGCGGGCCGTCTTTCGGCTCCTCGCTGCGCCGTCGCTTGGTATCGACGGGATTCACCGAGACGGCATGGATCTCGACGAGCATGTCGTGCCCCTCGGGGGCGAGCGGCGCGGGAATGTCGAGGTCGAGCAAGGCCTCTGCGTCGTCCACCGGAAGGCACTTCGTAAAACCGATGGCTTTCATGGCATCCTCCGCCGCTTGGTTGCGATGGGTATAGCCGGGGTTGGGCCGCGGTTGGAGGGGCTAGCCCCTCAACCGCCCCCCGAGCGGACCTCGCCATTCGGTACGTTGGACGACAACCACGCATTCGGCGCGGGGGCGGGCGGCGGCGCTGAATCCGCCAACGGTGCGGGGGGGACCCGCCCGCGATCACCCCACGCGCAGAAGCGCCGGGCCGTTGTCCCGCAGCCAGTCCTGTGCGGCTTCGCGGTTCGGCGTCAGGCTTTCCACATGCGCCCAGAAGCGTGGCGAGTGGTTCAGCTCGCGCAGATGCGCGACCTCATGCGCCACGACGTAGTCGAGCACCCAGTCCGGCGTCATCACCAGGCGCCAGGAAAAGGCGAGCGTCCCGTCCGGCGCGCAGGATCCCCAACGGCTGCGGGTGTCCTTCATCCGGAAGGCGCGGATCTTGACGCCGAGCGTCGCGGCATGGCCTTCGGCGAGCACGATGATGCGCCGCTTCGCCTCGGCGCGCATGAAGTCCTTCACGCGGCGGGCGAGGAATTCCGGCTGGCCGGAGACGACGATCGACGCGCCGTCCATGAAAGCGCCACCGCGCGCAGAGGTGTCGTGGCGGATGACATGCGGCGTACCGCCGAGCATCACCTCGGCGCCGGGAATGAACTCGACGGGCGGCGCGAGCGCGGCCAGGCGTTGCATCACCCAGGCGGCATGCGTCGTCAGCAGGGCCATGCCCGCGCGGCGCGGTTCGCGCATCGGCAGCGTCACCACCACCTCGCCGGCGCGCGGGTCGATGCGAATGCTGACGCGGCGCGCGCGGGTGGACCGGCACCAGCGCACCGGGCAATCCACCGGCGTACCGAGGATGCTCGGACGCAGCACGACGGTTTCCGAATCGGGGGAAATCATACTGCCGAACATGGCGCAGTGACGTGCCCGGGTTCAACTGCTTGACAGGCTTCTTCGCACATCGCCGAGTGCATGCATGACCGACGCCTTGCGCATGCTGCCGCCGCTTGTCCTGCTCGGCTCGTTGTGGGGTGTGACGCCGGTGTTCGTGAAGCACCTGGGCAGCATCGGCTGGCCACCGCTGATGATCGCGGTGTTCGGCGCCCTCGGTAGCTCCGTGATCCTGGTCGCGCTGTGCCGCCTGCGCGGGCTGCGCGTGCCGCTGGATGGACGGCATCTGCGCTACTATGCGGTGTCGGGGCTGTTCGGCATGGCGCTCGCGAACCTCGTCGGCTTCACAAGCCTGCAGCACATCCCAGCCGGCTTCTTCGCCATGCTGGTGCCGCTGTCGCCCATGATCACCGTGATGGTCGCCGCGCTGATCGGTGCCGAGCGCGCAACGCCACGACGCCTCCTGGGCACGGCGATCGGACTCGCGGGCGTGCTGCTGGCGATGAGCCCGGGCGCCGCATTGCCGGATCGGTCCGTGCTGGGCTGGGCGCTGCTCGCGGCGCTGACGCCGGTCTGCTACGCGATCGCGAACCTGTTCGCGGCGCGGCTGGCGCCACCGGGCACGCCGGCGCCGGCACTCGCCACCGGCACGCTGGCGACGGCAGGCTTGCAGGTCGCGATCTTCGCGATGCTGCTCGGGCAATTCCGGTTGCCGCCAGCGGAAGGGCTGCCCGTATCGCTGTTGCAGATCCTGGTCATGGCCGGCGCCTTCCTGCTGTGGTTCCGCTGCCTGTCCACACTGGGCGGCGTGGTCACGTCGCAGAGCGGCTACGTCATCACCCTGACCGGCATGGCCTGGGGCTGGCTGCTGTTCGGCGAGAGACCGGGCGCGCTGACCATCCCGGCGGCGATGATGGTGCTGGCGGGACTGGCGCTGGTGACGGTGCCGGGGCGCGCGCGGCTGTAGGGGCGGTAGGAACCGGAAAGGGCTTTGGGCCTCTCCCCACCAAAGGCCCGAGGCCTTTGGAAACCATCACCTGGCGCTGCGCGGAAAGACGCTCTGCAACGACGCAAGAATGCGCTGTGCCCGGCGCCCGGATCCCTGATCGGGCATGCGTGCCCGCATCATACCGGTGCGCCCGTCATGTCCCGCGCCAGGTGCCGGCGGTCCAGGCCGCACTGCGGCCTGGCGGGGTGAGGTTCGGAGAGGGGCGGCGCCCCTCTCCAATCGCCCTCACCCGATCAGATGCTTGATCTCGGTCTCGACAAAGGCGAAGGGCGTCTCGCCGTCATTGACCACGTTGTGCTCGATCCCGGCGAGGCGAGCATAGGCCACGCCGTCCTTGATTTCCGCCCGCATGGTCTTGCCTTCCGGCAGTTCAATCAGCATCGACCCGTCTGTGACCGGCACGACGACATAGGCCATGCCATGGCGATGCCACCCGGTCTCGGACCCGGGCGGGAAGTCCCACCGCGTCACGCGGACATTGTCGTCATCCACCTGCACGGTGGCGATGGCGGGGGCGCGGCAGCGAAGCGGTTCGTTCATCACTCGGCCGCCTTCGCCTGGGAGAGACCGGGCAGCGGAATAGCGCCCGCTGCGTCCCACGCCGCCCACACCTTGTCCGCCTGTTCCTGCGTCAGCGGCAGGTGCGGCGGACGGATCACGCGCCAGCCGGCATCGCCGGTGCTGCGCGCGATGATCTCGCGCAGGCCGGGGATCAGCGGAACGGAGGTCGCGGCCCGGCGCGTCGCGGTCAGCGTCGCCTGCGCGGCATCCGCCTCGGGGCCCGTGCGCTTCGCATAGACGATGCCACCCCAATGGGAGTTCGCATTCGACGCGGCGGTGATGCAGCCCGCGCCGCCCTCGGCGAGGATCTGCTGGAGGAATTCGTCGCTGCCCGAATAGACCTCGAAGCCATCCGCGGCGAAGGCCTTCACCATGGCGAGCATGTTCGCGTAGTCGCCGGAAGAATCCTTCACGCCCTTGATGGTTCCCGGGAAGGCCTTGATCAGCCGGCCCAGAAGATCCAGCGAGAAGGGCACCGCCGATTGCTGCGGAAAGTGGTATAGATAGATCTTCACCCCGCCGCCGACGCGCTGCACGACTTCGCTGAAATAGGCGAACAGCCCGTCATCGTTCGGCCCCTTGTAGTAGAAGGGCGGCAGCATCAGCACGCCAGGGCAGCCGGCGTCGCGCGCATGCTTCGTCAGTTCCACGGAGTCGGTCAGCGAGGCACAGCCGGTGCCGGGCATCATCTTCGCCGCCGGGATGCCGCGGGCGATCAGGCCCTCGAGGATCGACTTGCGCTCATGCAGGCCGAAGGAATTGGCCTCGCCGGTCGTGCCGAGCACGCCGAGCCCGTTGCAGCCATTCGCGAGCAGCCACTTCGCGTGCGCCGCCATGCGGTCGAGGTCGGGCGTCAGGTCCGGGCCCATCGCCGTCAGCACCGCGGCGTTCACGCCGCCATAGATCGCGTCCTTCATCCCGGTCTCCTCCGGCTCTTCGCCCCGGCAGGCCAACGGCCCGGCCAGGCGACGACATGGTCCTCGAAATCGCCTGCCTCGCGTTCCGGGACCGTGCGGCCCCGGACCGAGACGCCCGCTTCATGCACGGTTTCCGGGCTGCCGGAAACCAGGGGATGCCACCAGGGCAGGTCGCGGCCCTCGGCCAAGAGGCGATAGGCGCAGGTCGGCGGCAGCCAATCGATCGCGGCCACGCGCTTCGGTGTCAGCTTTACGCAGTCCGGCACGCGCTTCTTGCGGTTCTCATAGTCCTTGCACTGGCAGGACTGACCATCCAGCAGCCGGCAGCCGACGTTCGTGAAGGCGAGGCGGTCGGTATCCTCGTCGCGCAGTTTGTGCAGGCAGCAGCGGCCGCAGCCGTCGCACAGGCTCTCCCATTCCGCCCTCGACATGGCGTCGAGCGGCTTGGTGCGCCAGAAGGAAGGGGTATCGGTCACCGCGCCAGTCTAGAGCATCTTTCGACCGAACGGCACCGGCCCGGCGTGCCTGAAAATGCGCTCCGGACCGGCGCGGCGCTCCAGGGCGGCGTCAGCCGATCAGGAACCACTCGGCGGAAACCGTCGCGACATCGACGCCGATCAGCAATACGGCAATGTCGTTCGCCGACATCAGAGTCTGTGTCGCATCGCCCGTCGCGGAGACGATCAGCGCATCCCGGATCGCGGCCGAACTCACGACAAGGTCGTCGCCATCACCCGACACGTCGCCGCTGAAGTCGAGGATGATGTCGAAATGCCCGGCCTCGGGCGTGAGATAGAAGGCGTCGGGCCCCGCCCCGCCGAACAGGAGGTCGTCGCCCGGCCCGCCATCGATCGCGTCGCCGCCATCGCCGCCGATCAGCACATCGTTGCCGGCATTGCCCTGCAGGATGTCCGCCCCGGCCCCGCCGTCGATCGTGTCGTTATCCGTGCCGCCGAGGATGCTGTCGGTGCCGTCCTCACCCAGCAATAGGTCGTTGCCGGCCTGGCCCAGAAGGGTGTCGGCGTCGATCCCGCCCAACACCGTGTCGTCCCCCCAGCCGGCCTGGGCCAGGTCGCGCCCGTTGCCGAGCAGGACGAGGTTGGCTCCGGCGCTGCCATAGGCGAGATCGTCGCCGGCGCCCGCGTCGATCACGTCGGCCGCGGTGTCCGCGCCCGCGTTGAGCAGGTCGTTTCCCTCACCGCCGATGAGCAGGTCGGCCCCGGTGCCACCCCAGAGGGAGTCGGCACCGGCATCGCCCTGCAGGATGTCGTCGCCATCCGCGCCCAGGAGGGAATCATTGCCTGCCCCTCCCGTGAGCGTATCCGCGCCCGCGCCGCCATTCATGGAATCCCTGCCGGTGCCGCCGATACCGAAATCGTTGCCCGGCCCGCCCAGGATCAGGTCGCCAGAATTGCCCGCCACCAGCACGTCATTGCCATCGAGGCCATTGAGCGTGTCGGCATGGCCGGTGTCGTTAAACAGCGTGTCGTCGCCGGTGGTGCTGCCAGGGATTGCCACGGTCGTACCTCTGCCATCGCTGCGTCCGACAGCCGCACTGCAGGATCGCAAGCCCGGCATGGCATCAGAGGCGGCTGATAAAGGATGCGTCTTCCATCACAGATTGCATAGGAGCGTAACATTTTCCATCCGTTCCGGATGCTGCTTCGCCTGAAGGCTGGCCGTCCGACCGCGCCCGCCCTATAGCGCGGCATGGCCCGCGGCCCCTCGCTTCGCATCCTGCTGAACCTCGCCCTCGACAGCCTGCTGGCGCTGGCTGCGCTACCGGCGGCGATCTGGGCGGCCGCGCCCGGCGCCTGGCCGCCGGCGGGCTGGTGGGGCTGGGCGCTGCCCGGCGCGGCGCTGACCCTCGCGGCCGCCGGCGCGCCACTGCGCCTGGCGCAGCAATACTGGCGCTTCGCCGGCCCGCGCGACCTCATGGCCGTGGCCGGCGCGGCGTTGGGCGCGGCGCTGATCTTCTCGGTTGCGCTGCGGCTCGCCGGCGCCTGGTCGCCGCCCAACGAGGCATTTCCGCTGATCCATGCCGCCGCCCTGGGCCTGCTGCTGTCGGGCGCGCGGGTGGCGAGCCTGCTCCAGGCCTCCCGCCGGTCCGGCGAATCCTCGCCGGATGCCCAGAATGTGATGCTGGTCGGCTCCCCGGAGGGCACGGACCTGTTCTTGCGGGCCCTGTCGCGCGACCGGCATGCGCATTACCGCGTCACCGGCATCCTCTCGCTGCGTGCTCGGCAGGCCGGGCGGCGCGTCCAGGGCCATCCGATCCTCGGCACGGTCGAGGAGATCGAAGGCGTGCTCGACACCCTGCGTGCCGAGGGCCGGCTGCCGGGGGCGATCGTGCTGGCTTCCGGCCTGCCTGGCCCGGCGCTGGAGGCGCTGCTCGACGCCGCCGACCGTCAGGGCGTCCCGGTGCGCCGGGCTCCGGCGCCGACGACCCTCGCCCCGGCGGGGGATGCCGTCGGCCGACGGATGGAACTTCGCCCGGTCTCGATCGAGGATCTGCTCGACCGCCCGCAGGTGCCGCTCGACCGGGAGGGCATGGCCCGGCTGGTGCAGGGCCGCCGGGTGCTGGTCACCGGCGCGGGCGGGACGATCGGCGGGGAACTGGCGCGGCAGGTCGCGGCGCTGGGCCCGGCCACGCTCACGTTGCTCGATCACGGCGAGTATGTGCTCTACGAGATTGACCTCGAATTGCGGGAGAAGCACCCGGAGGTGTCGCGCCGCGCCGTGCTCGCCGATGTGCGCGACGAGCCGCGCATCCGCCGGCTCTTCGAGGAAATCCGCCCCGAGCTGGTCTTTCATGCCGCCGCGCTGAAGCACGTCCCGATGGTCGAGAACGACCCGCTCGAAGGCCTGCTCACCAATGCGCTCGGCACCCGCATCGTCGCCGATGCGGCACGGGCGGTGGGCACCACGGCGATGGTGTTCATCTCGACCGACAAGGCGGTGAACCCGACCTCGGTAATGGGGGCATCGAAGCGCCTCGCCGAGATGTACTGCCAGGCCTTCGACCGCGAAGCGCGCGTCGCGCATGCGGGCATGCGCTGCATCACCGTGCGCTTCGGCAATGTGCTGGGGTCAACCGGATCGGTCGTGCCGCTGTTCCGCCGCCAGCTCGAACGCGGCGGGCCGCTGACCGTGACCCATCCCGACATGCGCCGCTACTTCATGACGGTGCGGGAGGCGGTGGGGCTGGTGCTCCAGGCCAGCGTCGTCGGCACCACGGACCCCGAGAACATGCCGCCGGAACTCGCCGATGGCGGCATCTTCGTCCTCGACATGGGCGAGCCGGTGAAGATCGTCGATCTCGCCCGGCGCATGATCCGCCTGGCTGGCCTGCGCCCGGACGAGGATGTCGAGATCCGCTTCACCGGCCTGCGGCCCGGCGAGAAGCTGTTCGAGGAACTGTTCCACGGCAAGGAAGCGCCGCGCCCGACCGAGTATCCGGGCCTGCTGGTGGCGACGCCGCGCACCGCGGATGCGGCGCTGGTCGGCCGCGCCATCGACGAGATCGCCGGCGCCGCCCGCGGCGGCAATCCCCGCGCGGCCCTGGCGCAGCTCGGCCGGCTGGTGCCGGAATTCGAGCACGCGCCGGACGGGACCGTCGCGACGCGTTAGAGCGTGATGACCTTAGGTGCGCATGCACCGAAGGTCTGAATCACGCGATCAAACAAAAGGTTTGAGTGTGATTGGTGAACGGATGTGAACCGATCAGGCTCTAACGGCGCCTGCGTTCAGCGCGGCCCCATCGGCCGCCCGCCAGGCGGCAGCCATAAATTCACCGGCGGCGGGTTCGACGGCGTCTGCGTGATCGTGGGGTCGGGCGGGCACATCGGTCGCATCACCCCGCAATCCCAGGCGAAACGGTCGGGCCGGCCGGTCAACTGGCCACCGCGTTCGAACCGGCACTCGCACAGCTTGCCGGCCATGCAGGCGGTCTGGCCCTCGATCTCGGCCGTGCAGGACGGCGGTGCCTGGGCCAGGACGGGCAGGGGCAACAGAACGAGCAGGGCAAGGATCCGGCGCATGGCCGCAGCCTGCGCCCGGGAGCCTTGCGAAAGCCTTGCCGCCCGGTGGCGTGCTATTCCGGCCGTGTGCCGATAACGACGGGGCGGCTCGGGTCGCCGGCCTCGAACATTACCCAGACGGATTCGCCCACCGAGGGCGGCGCCGCGGCCGGCATGCCCAAGGCCCGACAGGGCTGCGCCCAGGCGCCCTCCCCGTCGGCCGACATCGCCGGCACCACCACCTGCAGGCGCCCCAGCGCCTGGGGGTCGAGGTTGTTGATGCAGATGCCGCGGAAGATGCCGAAATAGTGCATGGAAATGCCTCCAGCCTGCGCCCTGCCGCAGCATGGCACGGCTACCGCCGGCGCGCACCGCGACCCGGGACGCTTGACGCGCCGCGGCACAGACTGTCTATCTCGTCCTTGACTGGTATCAATGACCTGGCCTGCCGACACGGCGCCCGCCGGGTCCGTCAGCCGGGCCCTGGGGTGTCCTGCCCCCGCATCGCGGCATTCCCGCCTTGCCGGAGGACCCGGGCCACACCGACCAGACCTGACCCGCACGGCGGGGCACCGCGCCGACTCCGGCCGGCCGCCCCGCATGGCGGGCCATTCCGTAGCTATCCGCCCCGCGCGGTGCGCGCGCGTGCGGACCAACGCATGCGAGGCCTGCCCATGCCGCTCGGAGATTCCGTCCCGGATCCGGACAGTACCGACTTCGTGCGGCTGGTGGGCCATGCGGCCTGGTCCAGCCGCATCGACACGCTGAATCGCCGGGCCCAGTCCGGCCCCATGTCCGGCCGCGCCGCGCAGCAGCGCCACGCGCTGGAATTCGCCCTGGCCCGCGCCGCCGACCCCAATGCCGGCGGCAGGATCGGGCCGGCCGAGCGCCGGATCCTCGCCTTGGCCCAGGATGCGGTGCGCCTGGCCGACAGCCTGCCCCCCGGCCCGCGCGCCCGGCTGCGCGCGCGGCTCGAGGAAGGGTTGACCGGCGAGGCCACGCTCGTGCCGCTGTGGCACCTGCTGCGCTGCGCCGCGCTGTATCGCGCCCGCGGCTTTACCGTGGACTTCGCCGGCCTGGCCGAGGACGCCCCCTTCGACCTGCGCATCACCGCCCGTGACGGCACCGTGGCCGAGATCGTCTGCGAGACCGTCTCGGCCGAGGAAGGCCGCCCGGTGCATCGCGGCGACTGGTATGCCCTGGTCGACCGCGTGCATCCCGGGCTCCAGACCTGGCTTGCCGCGCATCCGGGGCGCTACCTGCTGAAGGTGACGCTGCCCGAGGGCCTGTCCGGCCCTGACCAGGCGGCCGGGCTGCAATCGCGCATCATGGCGCTGCTCGCCGCGCAGAAGCGGCAGGACAGCAGCGCCGACGCGGTGCTGAAGCTCGATCCGCTGGTGCTGGCAGGCGCCCAGGCCGGCGGCGCCCTGCCGCAGCATCTGCGCGCGCAATTCGGGCCCGAGGCGCACCTCGCCGTCACCGGGGCGCCGGATGGCGGGTCGGTCTTCGTCATGGCCGCCCGCGCGGGGCGGGAGAACGCCGTGGCCGACGCCGTCACCGCGCGGATGCGCCTGGCCGCCGAGGCGCGGCTCACCGGCAGGGCGCCCGGGATCGTCTCGGTCTTCCTGGACGATCTGGACCGCGGCGAATGGCGTTCCCTGCGCGAGACATTGAAGTTGGAAGGCGCGGTGCGGCGCTTCCTGACCGAGTCGGTCGCGCGGCGGATGGTCGCGGCGGCGTGCGCCTCGCGGATGGAACTCTACGGCATGGCCCCGCCCGACGCGGCGCCGGATGGGGAACTGCGGTATCGCAACCCGGGCCATCCGGCCGGGAAGCTGGCGGCGCTGGCGGCGGCAGTGACGTCGGCCGATTGACGGCGCGTCCCTCCGCGATCCCCGCCACGCGGCCAGGTCGCGGAGTCTGGACGATGCCAGGGGGCCCGATGGGCGGCCAGTGAGGCAGGAAGATTGGAGGGGCCCCGCCCCTCCAAGCCACCCCGCCAGGATGCTGGGCATCCTGGACCGCAGTCTACTGGTGCAGAGCGGAACGGACATGCCACGCGCGCCTGGTGCGCGGAGGCGCGTCCCGGCATTCTTCCTGCCTGGGATGCCCGACTCCACGTTGAGGTCTCGAAATGGCGCTGGGGCGTTGGGCGGCACGTGAACCACCGCTTCGCGCCGAAAGGGCAGGGCACCTCTCGATTACCCCCCGCAGCCGGCGGCAATATGCGGGCCCGGCGTCACCCGTCCTATGCGGCCTCGGCCTGCAGGATCGCGCTCTCGATGTTGCGGCGGGCCCGCTTCTCGCGTTCGAGAAAGAAGCGATCGGTGAGGTAGATACGGTCCTTCCAGAGCAGCATCCGCAGCGCCGCACAGCGCGCGCTGTGATAGCGATCCGCCGGCAGATGGACGAATTCCTCGCGAAGGGCCGCTTCATGCGCCGCGAAGCGCCGCGCATCGCTGCCCAGGACCGCGTGATCAAAATCGAGAAGCAAGGCCGTGTCGCCGCGCAGGGAAGCGTCGTCGGTCTCGGGAATCTCGCCGCACGCGACCGCCTGGATCAGCGCCTCGGCCCGATCCAATACGGCGGCAGGCATGTCTGCACGGACGAATTCACGCATCAGTGCGGCGCTGCGGGCCGGCGCATCGACGGTTCGCGGATCATGCACCGCCTTGTGGAAGAGGATGGCGAGAATGAAGGCCGATCGACCCGCGATGCCGTTCACGACCTCTTCAGCCATCTGGAGCAATTCGCCGACCCGCTCCCAGGTGTGGACCGTCCGATGCGGTTCCGCATATCGCCGCTCGAGGTCCGCGAGTGCAGCGGTCGTCAGCACGGGAGCCTCCCGGTCAGCGGCGCTCGGCCATCGTCCCGTCTCTCCTCGAACGGACGGATCTGTTGGGTCATGATCATCACGCAGGTGTAGTCCCTGCGGAACGGAATTGTCATCGACGCTGCGGCCTGCGCGGGCCGGCACATTTCGCCTGACGCAAGCCGGCGCTGTCGCCGACAACCGGTTCTCACCGGAGCCCCACCCCGGCACGGCCGCCTCCTCGTCACGCTGACGGCGCCCTGTCGGGGGGCCGCGCCTGCTCCTTGGCCGACGGGCGCGCGGCGACTTGATCGGACTTCAGTCGAGATGCACGTTCGCGCTGCGGATGATCTGTTCCCAGCGCGTGCTCTGGTCCGCCAGGAAACTGCCGAGTTCCGGCCCCGAGATCGGCATAGGCCGGGCCGAGACGGCTTCGAGCCGCGCCGCGAACGCCGGGTCGTTCACCGAGGCGACGCAGGCCTCCCGCAGGCGGTCGGCGATCGGCGCCGGGATCTTGCCCGCGGCGACCATGATGAACCAGGACGGCACGTCGAAATCGGTGATGCCGAAGCTGCGGAAGGTCGGCACGCCCGGCAGCAGCGGCGTCGGTTCCGGCAGGCCGACAGCAAGCGCGCGGAGTTGCCCGTCGCGCACCAGGGCCAGGCTGTTCGGCACCAGATCGACCATGAGCTGCACCTCCCCCTGCACGAGGGCGGTGACGGCCGGCGCGGCGCCGCGATAGGGCACATGCACCATGTCGCCGCCGGCGCGCTCGGCAAAGAGATGCGTCGCGAGATGCATCCCGCCCCCGGTGCCGGAGGAGCCGTAGTTGATCTTGCCCGGATTGGCGCGCGCATAAGCGATGAGCTCGTTCACGTCGCGCACCGGCAGCCGCGGCGTGACGACCAGCACATAGGCGACGGCCGCGACGGTGGTCAGCGGCGTGAAGTCGCGATCGGGGTCGTAGCCGGGATTGGCGTAGAGATACTTGTTGAAGATCTGCGTCGGCTGGGTGCCGAGCATCAGCGTGTAGCCGTCACCCGGCTGCTTCGCGACGTATTCCGCGGCGACCTTGCCGCCGGCGCCGCCGCGATTCTCCACCACGACAGGCTGGCCGAGCCGCGTGGTGAGCTGTTCGGCCATCAGGCGCCCGAGCAAGTCCGACGCACCGCCCGGGGGGAAAGGCACGACCAGGCGCAGCGGTCGGTCGGGCCAGGTTCCCTGCGCGGCGGCGAGGCCCGGCACGGCCAGCGGCGCCGCCAATGCGGTGCGGATCAGACTGCGTCGCGTTGCCACCATGCTCGGGGTCTCCTGGATCGGTGCGGGAAGGGGTCAGGCCGCGCGCGGCTGCTCGCCGCGGAGGGCGGCGAGGCGCGGCATCACATGCTGCGCGAAGCGGCGCATCTCGGGCTCGAAGGGCTGGAACTGGGTCAGCAGCGTGTCGATGCCGGCGGCGTGGAACTGCGCGATGCGCTCGGCCACCTGGTCATAGCTGCCCACCGTGCCGCCCGAGGTGCCGCCATTAGTCCCGACGCTCTCGTAACGCGCCTGGGTCTTGCGCATCTGCACCGACGGGTCGGTGTTGGCGCGCACATAGGCCTTGATGTCCGCATCCTCCTTCGCGAGCGCGAGCAGGCGGCGGTATTCCTCCTGCGCCTCGGCTTCCGTCTCGCGCGCGATGACGAAGGTGGACAGGCCGAAGCGCACCGGCGGGCCCTGGCGCGGGCGGGCGCGGACATCGGCGATCAGCGCCTGCACGTTTTCGAGCGGCTGGCCGTTGATGAACCAGACATCAGCGAGCGCCGCGGCCAGGTCGCGCGCCGGCGGGGATTCGCCACCCAGGTAGATGCGCGGCCGCGGCCGATGCAGCCCGGTGGGGCTCAGCACGTAGTCCTTCACGGTGAAGTAGCGGCCTTCGTGGTTCACCGTCTCGCCGTGCATCAGGCGTTCGACGATGGACAGCCATTCGGTGCCGTAGGCGTAGCGTTCGTCATGCTCGCGGAACACCATGCCCGCATCCTCGATTTCCTTGCGGTTCCAGGCGTTGACGAGGTTGATGGCGAAGCGGCCGTTGCTGATCTCCTCGATCTGCGTGGCCATCTTGGCTAGCACGACCGGGTGGTAAAGCATGGGCTTGATGGCGGCGATGATCTCGATCCGCCGGGTTTCGGCGGCCAGCGCGGCGGACGCCGTCCAGGCTTCGAGCTGCCCGAGATCCGGGCGGTGCGGGTTCATGGTGTGCTGCGCAACCAGCACGCAGTCATAGCCGAGGGATTCCGCCTCGACGATCAGGTTCCGGTTGCGCCGCCAGGACGCGTCATAGGGCTCCAGCGGATCGCGCAGCGCGGCGCGATTGCCATGCACCAGGGCCCAGATGCCGATGCGCAGGGGATGCGTCATTGGGGGTTCTCCGTTCTTGATCGTGTGGCTGACCGACGGCGTTGCGTGCCGAATCAGGGATCTTTGTCCCCGGCGGCCCGGAATTCGTCCTTATCCGAGCATGGGCGTGGGGAATTGCCAGCCCTATCCTGTCCACGGTCCGGACTTCTGCGTTGCCGTTTTGGCAACGCTGCGGCCCGCCATGGAGACAATGCATGCCGAGCACACCGCGCCGGCCCCTGTCCGAGACGCAGCGCTTCTCGCTCGCCAGCCGCGTCGCCGGGCTCGATCAGCGGCGATTGCTCTACCTGCATCAGGCGGTGGCCGCGGGCTCCGTGCGCGGCGGAGCGGAACGGCTCGGCGTCAGCGCCTCCGCGCTCAGCCGGCAGATCGCGCGCATGGAGGGGGAGCTCGGCATGGCGCTGCTCGAACGCCATGGGCGCGGCGTGCGGCCGACCGAGGCGGGCGCGCTGCTCGACGAGTATTTCGCCGAGCAGCGCGCGCGGCTCGACGGCGTCATCGCGCAGCTCCAGGAGATCACGGGCGCGCGGCGCGGCCAGGTCTCGGTCGGCCTGGGCGAGGGCTTCCTCTGGCATGTGATGGGCGAACCGCTGCGCAGCTTCGTGGATGCGCATCCGCAGCTCCATGTGAATCTCCAGGTGGGCAGCACGGATCAGCTCGTCGCGCAGCTTCTCGACGACACCATCCAGATGGCGCTGATGTTCAACCCGCCGCCGGATGCGCAACTGCAATCCCACGCCGCGCGGCGACATCCGATGCGTATCTTCGTACGGCCGGGCCATCCGCTGGCACAGCTCGGCCGGCGGGTGAACCTGGCGGATCTCAAGAAGCACCGGCTCGGGCTGCTGCCGGGCAGCTATGGGGTGCGCCAGGTGCTGCTCTCGGCCGAGCATGGCGATCGCGTGCGACTGGTGCCGCAGCTCCTGACCAATTCGGCGCGCGCGCTGCTGCATTTCGTCGAGCACTGGAACGGCGTGATCATCACCGCCGCCTTCGCCGCCGCGCGGGAGGTCGAGGAAGGCAAGGTCCTGGCGCTGGAGGCCGAGCCGCCGCTGCTCGAGGGCGGCGAGGCGCACCTCGTCACCCGGCGGGGCCGCCGCCTGTCGCCTGCCGCGCAGCAATTGCTGCGGCACCTGCGCAGCAAGGTCGCGATCGTGCGGCGGGCGTGACGCTCAGAGGTCGGGCATCGCGTCCGCGGCCTTCGCCAGATTCAGCACGCCGTAGCCGGTCCGTTCCTGCCAGCCCGCGGGGCCCTCGGGCTGCCCGGCCGTGTGCCAAAGCGTCTCCTTCAGCATCGTGGGATCGACCACCGCGCTCGGCCAACGGGTCCGCAACTGGGCCACGGCGCCGGCGGCCAGCCCGCAGGCCGCCGAGGTTCCAGTGTTCGGCGTGAAGCCTTCGCCATCCTCGAACTGGCTCGGCGCGGACAGGTCGGGCTTGTCATGCGCCAGCCCTGCTATCCCCGGCCCTGGCCCCGAATAGCCGAGCCAGATCCCGTCCGTGCGCACGGCGCCCACCGTCAGGACTTCGGGAGAGGCGTTCGCGCCGTTGATGCTCCGACCCGGTCCCGTATAGGCGGGGTTGCAGCGGGAATTCGGACAGAACGGCCCGCAATTCCCGGCCGCGAAGACGATATCGGCGCTGAGGGCGGCCAGATCCCGCAGGACCGCCGCCACCGGATGATCCGGATTGTCCGCGTAGCCGAGCCCAGGCAGTTCCGGCTCGGGGTCGAAGACGCCCCAGGCATTGCAGATGACCCAGCTCGTCCGCGGCAGCAGTCTCGCTTCCTCCTTCTTCTGCCATTCCGCGATCGTCCCGCATATCTGATGAAAGGCGGCGACGACGGAAGCCAGGAACACCGGCAATTGCGTGATCCCGTCGGGAATGGCAGGGCAGTCGAGTAGCCGCACCCCGGGCGCGATGGCGCGCGCATTCCGCGCGACCATGGCGCCATGCCCGATGATCGGCATGCCGGGCTGACGCAGCGGACCCTGCGGATGCGCCGGATCCTCGAGCACCGGCCAGCCCTTCAGGCCAGCCGGCGGCAGCATCGCGACCGGCAGGCCGGTATCCACCATGACGAGGTGCACCGCTTCCATGCCCGGCAGCCCCAGCACTGGCATGCTGTCCGGTGCCGCGTGCATCGCCCGCAATGCGGCGGCCCGGTCGCCGAACAGGCCATCGGGTGATTCGCTCGGACACCAGTGCGACCGGGACTCATCGGACGCGTCGACGACCAGGTCGACCCCGATGCTCGCCCCCCGCCCGAAGGCCGGCACCAGGCTCTGCCTGAGCTGCTCGGCCGCGACCCGTGCCGCCTCGCCCTCGCCGGTCATCTGCAGGCTGCACACCAGGCGGCTGCGCAGCGCGTCACGGTCGATGTCGATCCCCTCCGGTGGCGGGACGTTCGAAGGCAGGGCCACGACCCGGAACGCCGTGGCATGCGGCAGCAGCAGATTCTCGCGTTCGAGGCCCTGGCGGATCTGGGCTTTGAGCTGCGTTTCCACCGCGCCGAAATCCCAGCTTTCGTAGCTGCGCAGCAGCGTGTCCCAGGGCGGCACCACCAAGATCAGCCGGGGCATGTCCTGGTCCGCCATCGTCGCCTCCGCCATAACGGATCGCCATCGCAATCAAATATGTAGCATCGCCGCGATGGCGACGCCATGATCCTGTCGCGCGGCGTATCCCCGTCGTGCATTCTCGCGGCCATCGGCGCGTGTTGCTGCCATGATGCAGGATACGGCATTGGTTCGGAGCAGAAGCGACGCCACCGAGGGCCGGCGGCGTGGTGCCGCGATCGCCTTCGCGGATGTGGTCGGATACTCGACGCTGATGGCAGCGGACGAGGCCGGTACCTATCGCCGCTGGATGACCGTGCTGCACGATTTGATCGAACCGGAGACCGCCCGGCATGGCGGGCGCATCGTCGATCTCGCCGGCGATGGCGTGCTCGCGGAATTTCCCCGCGCGCCCGATGCCCTGTCCTGGGCGCGGCAGGTCCAGCGCGGCGTGCGCGCCAGGCTCGAAGGCGACGATGGCGGCGATGCCGTGCCGATCGCGCTGCGCATCGGCCTGCATGAAGGCGAGGTCTATGAGAGCGGCGCGAACATCTTCGGCGATGCGGTGAATTTCGCCGCGCGGCTCCAGGCCCATGCCGCCCCCGGCGGCATCGTGGTGTCGGAGAGAATGCGCGCGGCGCTGGGCGATGCGACACCGGATCTCGAACTGCGCGACCTCGGCTATGTCGATCTCAAGGGATTCGAGCGGCGCGCGCATCTCTTCACCATCGAGACCGACCTGGTGCCGGTGACGACGCCGCTGCACCCGCCGGGCGGATTGCCCTCCATCGCCGTGCTGCCGCTGTTCGAACAGGGCGGCGATCCCGATCGCGCCTATTTCGCCGACGGCGTCGTCGAGGACATCGCGCTCTCCCTCGCCGGGCTGCATGAGCTCTTCGTCGTCTCCACCGCCTCCTCCGCCATGTTCCGCGGCCGCCTGGCCGACCCGCGCGAGGCGGGGCGGGCGCTCGGCGTCGGCTATGTGCTGTTCGGCCGGATCACCCGGATGCCGGACGGTGGCTACGGCATCGCGATGCAGCTCTGCGACACGCGCAGCGGCGCGACGCTGTGGGGCGAACGCCTGCGCGCCCCGCGCAGCGACATCTTCGAGGTGCAGGATGAGATCGTGCGCCAGGTCGTCGCCGGCCTCGCCCCGCAGGTGCGCACGGCGGAACTGCAACGGGCGATGCGCAAGCGACCGGAGAGCCAAACGGCCTATGACCGCATGCTCCGCGCGCTGCATGTCATCGCCAGCGCCGACCGCGACACCTTCGACGGCGCGCGCCGCCACCTTGCCGAGGCGATGGAGGAGGAGCCGGGCTTCGCATCGCCCTTCGCCTGGGCGGCGCGCTGGCACAGCGTGCGCATCGGCCGCGGCTGGTCGAGCGATGTGGCGACGGATTCGGCGCAGGCGCTTGACCTCGCCACGCGCGCGGCGGCGCTCGACCGATCGAACGCGCTGGCCCTGGCGACGCTCGGGCATCTCAAGGCCTTCCTGCTGCATGATTGCGACGCGGCGATGGAGTGCTTCGAGGAAGCCCTGGCAGCCTGTCCGAACCATGCGCTGGCCTGGACGCTGTCGAGCGGCACGCTGAGCTATCTCGGTCGCGGCCCCCAGGCGGTGCGGCATGCCGAGCGGGGGCTTCGCCTGTCGCCGCGCGATCCGATGCGCTACGCGCAACTCATGTTCCTCGCCATCGCGCAATATGCGAGCGGCGACCATGTCGAGGCCGTGCGCTCGATCCGGCGTTCAGCATCGGAAAACCCGATGCATGGGGCGACGCTGATGGTGCTGGCGGCGTCGCTCGCCGCCACCGGCAGGATCGAGGAAGCCCGGCAGGTCGGCGCGCGCTTCCGCGCGCTGCAGCCGGACTTCTCGCTTGCGCTCTACGTCAGCAGGCGCATGCCGTTCCGCGACCCCGCCCTGCGCGAGGGCTTCCTTGCCCATCTGCGCGCCGCCGGGCTGCCGGAGTGACGCGTCGCCGCCAGCCGGCGGCGAGCTGTTCGGGAGGAGTTGTGGCATGGCTCAGGCAATGGCCTTCGGCCCGATGGATGGCGTTGACGGAGTCGACGGCGTGGATGGAGTGGAAGGGCTCGACACGCTCGGCGGCGGTCCGCGACAGGCGGTGTTCCGCCCCTTGGGACTCGCACCCGAATTCGTGCGGCGCGCGAACGAGGTGGACTATCGCTCGCATCGCTGGCCGCCGCGGCCGCCGAATGTGCCCTGGCCGCCGCCGATCGGATCGCTACCGGGTGCCTGGCCCACCGCCCCGGGCGGCATAGCCCGGCGGCTGGCGGATTTCACGCCGGACAATTCCTCACTGCTGGTGCTGGCGGAATTCGTCCAGCTGAAGGACGCCCAGAACCGCGACGCATGGGCGCGGCTGATGGCGTCGAACGACATGGCGAACGACATCGCCGCGCATGGCGGCGTGCCGGCCGAGCTGGATGAGCTGCGCCGCCTCGCGCAGTATCGCGGCGGGGTGATGGCGGAGGCGCTCGCGCAGCGCAACGGCATCATCGGCTATTTCCGTGGGCTTCTGCAGTTCAACCTCGCGACGCATCCCTATACCTACCACCTCGCCGCGGCGGCACTGCGCGTCGGGCAGTTCCTCTGCATGCACTACAAGGGGCAGTTCAACCGGCCGCGTCCGAACCGGCTCGATCCGAGCGTGATGTCGCCGATCGATCCGCCGGGGCATTCCTCCTATCCCAGCGGTCATTCGCTGCAATCCTTCCTGATCGCGCGCTGCCTGGAACAGGTGGTGCCGACCGCGGTGGGGACCGGTCTCGCCACGAGCCCCTACATGCTGTTGGCGGAGCGGATCGCGAAGCTGCGCGAGGTGCTCGGCGTCCACTACCCGAGCGACACCACGGCCGGGCGCCGTGTCGCGGGGACTGCATTTCCACTGCTGATGCGCTGTCCGCTCATTCGCGGCACGCCGGTCCTGGACACCCAGAACGTCCCGAACAACGAGGTCGGGCAGGTCGCCGGGCATCCGATCTACCACAATGGATGGTTCGGGCGGGCCCGGGAGGAATGGGAGCCACGATAGGATACGGCCCGCTCTGCGGCATTGAAGCACCAGGCGGCGCGGCGCATGATTGCGCCTCCGTGCCGAGGTGCCGCAGATGCAGGGCGAACGCGATCCCCCGGTCGCCACACCGAAGGCTTCCACGCCCGGGGATGGTCCTGGAGCGTCACGGCTCGAACGCCTCCGGCGCATGCCCATCCTGCGCGATGCGGCGCCAGACGCCCTGGAGCGGGCTGCGGCCGCTGCGATGTGGCGGAGCTATGGCCCTGGCGGAATGATCCTGAATCTCGACGATGCCTCGCGCGACGTCTGGTTCGTCGTGGAAGGCGTGGTGCGCATCCAGGTGCGCACGCCCGCCGGCCGCGAACTGATCCTGAGCGACATCAACGCGGGCGGGGTGTTCGGGGAGATCGCGGCCATTGATGGCGCGCCGCGCTCCGCCGGCGCGACGGCGCTGGTCCGCTCGCAGCTCTGCGCATTGCCCGCCGCGGCCTTCCTCGATTGTGCGTGCAGCACACCGGCCGCCAGCCTCGCGCTGCTGCGCACCGTCACGGCGATCCTGCGGCGTCAATCGAAGCGCCTGCTGGAACGCGAGACCCTGCCGGTCCGATTGCGGGTCCATGCGGAGCTGCTGCGCCTGTCCCGCCCACGCCTTGCGCGGTCCGCCGATGCGGGGCCGTCGGAGGAGCGCGTGGTAAGCCCGCCACCCCGCCAGCATGTCCTGGCCGCGCGGATCGGTGCGCGGCGGGAGGCAGTGTCGCGCGAACTCGCCGACCTCGTGCGGCAAGGCACGATCGCGAAGGAGCGCGGCGCCATCGTCATCCGGCAGCCGGAGATCCTGCGCCGCGCCCTTGAGGCGGAGCTGGAAGCGGAGGCGGGTCTCTGACGTGCCCGGCCGGGTTGCCGGCCGGGCACGGCATGCTGGTTGCCGCTGATCAAGGCCAGGTCACCGCAATCACCGGCCCCCGGCGATCGGGGTCTCGGTGTAGACCACCTCGGCGCTTTCGCCCGAGCCGACGAAGGTCGCCGTGCGGGTCGTGCGGACCTGCGGCGTCAGGGCGAAGGCGCTCTGCGGCAGGTCGAATCGGGAGGAGGTCTGCTCCATGTACATGACCTCGCTGCCCTCCCCCTGGCCGATCCAGGTCGCGACGAGCGGCGCCTTGTCCTGCGCGATGAGGCCGGCCGCGCTGCGCGCACGCGGATCGTTGGGGGAGACATAGGTGACCTCTGCGCCTTCGCCGCTGCCGGTGACAATGGCGACGCGATCCTGCGCGAGGACCGGACCACCGATGAGCGCACTCACGAGAGCCACGGAATGCACCACATGCTTCATGTTCGTCATGGGAGTTCTCCTGTCCCGCCCGGCGACCATTCGCCGAAGCGACAGGAGGAGGATGCGTGCGCGGGCCGGCAGAATCGGTGCCAATCCGCACAGAAATGCGCCGGGCCGCCGACGCCACGTCGCCACTGTGCGGAACGCCACAATTTCCGGGGAGGTCCGCCTCGTCGCGCTTCCGGCCCGGCTCAGCGCGCGGTCATCGCCGCAAGGATCAGCAGCGCGACGGCGAGGATGAAGCTGACGGCCTGCCAGAACCGCACGGGGTTGCGCTCCAGCAGCGGGCGCGGCCGCCTGTCGAAGGCGGGATTCGGATGTCGCAGATCGTGCAGGAACTCTGACAGCACGTCGTGCCGCTGCTCCGGGTCGATCTGCATGGCCTTCGCGATGGCGCCGTCCACCCAGGCCGGCAGGTCGTCGCGCAGCAGGCGCGCCGGCACGGGGCGCAGCCGGGCCTGCGCGGCGGCGCTGCGGGCGCGCGGGATCTCCGCCGCATAGGGCAGTCGCCCCGTCAGCATCTGATAGGTGATGACGCCGAGCGAGAAGAGGTCGGACCGCTCCGTTCCCGGCTCGCCCAGGAAGTACTCCGGCGCGGCGTATTGCATCTCGCCCGGCACGACCTCCCCGCCCACCTCATCGAGCCCCGCGACCTGCGCGGCGCCGAAGTCGATGATGATGGCGGTGCCGTTCCCGTCCAGCAGGATGTTCTCGGGGCGCAGGTCACGGTGAAGGATTTCCCGCCTGTGCAGAGCCTGCAGGCCGCGACCGATCTGCGTGACGATGTCGCGCACGGCCTCGAGCGGCGGCCGCGGGTTGTCGCGCATCCATTGTGCCAGGGACTGGCCCGCGACGTAGGCGGTCGCGGCATAGAGCGCTGTCCGCGCATGCTGCGCGCCGGGCGGGCGCAGGACATGCGGGCTGTCCACGCGTCGCGCGATCCATTCCTCCAGCATCAGCCGGCGCGGGCCGGCGGGGTCGCCGCGTCCTTCCGTCGACGGCACCTTCACCGCAACCCGTTCACCAGTCACCTGATCCTCTGCCAGGTGAACATGGGACCGGCTGCTCTCATGCAGCGACCGCAGGATGCGGTAGCCGTCCAGGACGGTGCCGGGCGGCAGGGGCGGTGGCAGCGGCACATCGTCCGACCGCGTGATGGCGG
Organism: Roseomonas alba; assembly: GCF_019430885.1. Taxonomy (GTDB): domain Bacteria; phylum Pseudomonadota; class Alphaproteobacteria; order Acetobacterales; family Acetobacteraceae; genus Neoroseomonas; species Neoroseomonas alba. The sequence goes on from NZ_JAHYBZ010000005.1 coordinate 51,404, forward strand.
CCGCGGCGTCGCCGGCCGGAGCCCGATCCACACGCAGGATCTGCGCCGTCAGATTGTCCGGGCTGCCCTGGGCCAGTGCGGCCTCCACCAACCGGCGCGCCGTGCCGTCCAGATCGTCGCCCGCCTCGGCCAGGATCGCGGCCATGGCGCTTGGCGCCACATGCTCATGCACCCCATCGGTCGTGAGCAGGAACAGGTCGCCGGGGGCGATCGCCAGGGTGCGGTAGTCGATCTCCACCGCCCGCGACACACCGAGCGCACGGCCAAGATAGACGCTGCGGGCCGACACGGCGACGCGGTGATCCTCGGTCAGCGGTTCGAGGGCCGCGCCGGACAGGCGCGCAATGCGCGTGTCGCCGACATGGAAGATGTGGGCGGTCGCGGCCTTCAGCACCAGCACGCTCAGCGTGCAGACATAGCCGCACTCGGCATCGCCCCCGTGATCGCGCCCGCGCGTCTGCGCGTGCAGCCAGGCATTCGTCGCGGCGATCACCCGCCGCGCCGACGTCTTCACGCCCCAGCTTTCCGGCGTGCTGTAGTAATCGCTGAGAAAGGCCGCGACCGCGGATTCGCTCGCGATGTGGGAAACGCTGCTCGAGCTGATGCCGTCGGCGATCGCCGCGGCAATGCCCTTGGTGTGCAACAGCGGCGCCTCCGGAACCAGGACACCGTGGAAATCCTGATTCACGGGCTTGCGTCCGGCCGAGGAGAAGCCGCCGAGCGATACGCGCAGTCCGTCCTCGCCGCCGGTTGCGGCGAGGGGTGTCCGGTCTGTGGTGCGGCTCACTCCGCTGGCACGGTCACGCCGGGCACGCGGCGCTTCGGCGCGGTGCGAGCATGGGTGGAATAGAGCGTCAGGCCGACGAAGGTCAGGCCGCCCACGACATTGCCGACGATGGTCGGAATCTCGTTCCACAGCATGTAGTCGACGAAGGTGAAATGCCCGCCGAGCATCAGCCCCGAGGGGAAGAGGAACATGTTCACGATGGAATGCTCGAAGCCCATGTAGAAGAACACCATGATCGGCATCCACATGGCGACCACCTTGCCGGTGACCGAGGTCGACATCATCGCCGCGACCACGCCGGTCGAGACCATCCAGTTGCACAGCACGCCGCGGATGAACAGGGTCAGCATGCCCGCCGCGCCATGAGCGGCATAGCCGACGGTGCGGCTCTCGCCGATCGCGCCAAGGCGTTCGCCGACGGCGTTGGGCGCCTCGGTCCAGGCATAGGTGAAGATGATCGCCATCATCACCGCAGTGGTCAGTGCACCGGCGAAATTGCCGATGAAGACCAGGCCCCAGTTGCGCAGCATGCCGCCGAAGGTCACGCCCGGGCGCTTGTCGAGCAGCGCCAGCGGCACCAGGGTGAAGACGCCGGTCAGCAGGTCGAAGCCCATCAGATACAGCAGGCAGAAGCCCACCGGGAACAGCATGGCGCCGACCAGCGGCTGGCCGGTCTGCACGGTGACGGTGACCGCGAAGGCCGCGGCGAGCGCGAGGATCGCGCCGGCCATATAGGCGCGGATCAGCGTGTCGCGGGTGGACATGAAGACCTTGGATTCACCCGCCTCGATCATCTTCGAGACGAATTCCTGGGGAGCCACATACGCCATTCGGGAACTCCTTTCTGCTGTCGGGGATGCGTGCTGGGTGTCGGTTCCGTCGCGGCATCAGGCCGCGACGGCAAAGGCAGATGCGGCCTGCGTGGCCGCCATGGCGGCGACCTCGCCGATCAGCACCATGGTGGGGCCATCGCCGCTTTCGGCAGCGACGCGGGCGGCGATGTCGGCAAGGGTCCCGGGGATGCGGCGTTCCTCCGGCAGGGTTGCGGATTGCACCGCGATCGCCGGCGTGCGCGGGCACATGCCGGCGGCCAGCAGCCGCGCCGACAGGGCAGGCAGGGTCCGCGCGCCCATGTAGATGGCGAGCGTGCCGCTGCGGGCGAGCGCGGCCCAATCATGGTCGGGCAGGGTCTCGTCCCGCGTATGGGCGGTCAGCAGATGCAGGCTGCGCGCGACGCCGCGATGGGTCAGCGGCACCTGGAGCTGCGCGCCGACGGCGAGTGCCGTGGTGATGCCGGGCACCACCTCGACCGGCACACCGGCTTCGCGCAGGCTTTCCAGCTCCTCCCCGCCACGGCCGAAGACAAAGGGATCGCCGCCCTTGAGACGCACCACCATCCGCCCGGCACGGGCATGGGTGCAGATCAGCCGGTTGATCGCCGCCTGATGCATCGAATGCCGCCCGCAGCGCTTGCCGACATCCAGCATGCGCGCGCCGGGACGGGCGAGGGCGAGGATCCCGGGCCCCACCAGCTTGTCGTAGAGCACGACATCGGCAGCGGCGATCAGCCGCGCGGCCTTGAGCGTCAGCAGCTCGACATCGCCGGGGCCGGCGCCCACCAGGTAAGCGCGGCCGGTCACGACACCACCCCCAGCAGGATGCGGTCGCCATCGAGGTGCACCGGGGTGCGCTTCACGCAGCCGATATCGGGCGCCTGCGCCTCGCCGGAAGCGAGGTCGATGACCCAGTTGTGCAGCGGGCATGTCACGGCATGGCCATGCACGATGCCCTGCGAGAGCGGACCGCCCTTGTGCGGGCAGCGGTCGTCGAGGGCGAAGACGCTGTCATCCGCGGTGCGGAAGATGGCGACATCGCCGCGCTCGGTCCTGACCACGCGGCTGCCCAGGCGCGGAACATCCGCGAGCCGCGCGACGAAGGTCCAGGAGAGGGTGCCTTCCATGGTGGTCACTCCACCGGCTCGAGGGTCTTGAAGGCGGCGTTGGAGGCTTCCTTCGCCCAGGGATCGACCTGCGCGAAGGTCTGCGAGAAGAGGAAGCGTTCGTGCAGGGCGCGGCGGTTATCCGTATCCTCGACCACGCGGGACTTCACGTACGCGACGCCGACGCGCTCCACCCAGGGAGCGGTGCGTTCGAGGTAGTGAGCTTCCTCCCGATACAGCTGCAGGAAGGCGCCGCAATATTCGAGGACCTCCTCTTCGGTCGTCACTTTGCACAGCAGGTCGGTGGCGCGGACATGGATGCCGCCATTGCCGCCGATATGCAGTTCCCAGCCGCTGTCGACCGCGACCACGCCGAAATCCTTGATGGTCGCCTCGGCGCAGTTGCGCGGGCAGCCGGAGACGGCGAGCTTGACCTTGTGCGGGTGCCAGGAGCCCCAGGTCATGCGCTCCAGCTTCACGCCCATGCCGGTGCTGTCCTGGGTGCCGAAGCGGCACCAGGTGGAACCGACACAGGTCTTCACCGTGCGCAGGCCCTTGGCATAGGCGTGGCCGGAGACCATGCCGGCGGCGTTGAGGTCGGCCCAGACCGCGGGCAGGTCCTCCCGCTTCACGCCGAACAGGTCGATGCGCTGGCCGCCGGTGACCTTCACCTCGCGGACCTGGAACTTGTCGGCGACATCGGCGATGGCGCGCAATTCACCCGGCGTGGTCAGGCCACCCCACATGCGCGGCACGACGGAGTAGGTGCCGTCCTTCTGGATGTTGGCATGGTTGCGCTCATTGACGAAGCGCGACTGCGCGTCGTCCACGTATTCGCCAGGCCAGGCGCAGAGCAGGTAGTAGTTCAGCGCCGGACGGCAGGAGGCGCAGCCATCGGGCTTCGACCAGCCGAGGCGGTTCATCACCTCGGGGATGGTCTTGAGGCCGTCCGTGACGATCGCCTTGCGCACGAAGTCATGGCCGTGGGTGGTGCATTTGCACATCGGCTTGGGGCCGGTCGCGGCCGCGACGCCGGCGGTCAGCGCGAGCAGTCCCTCGACCTGCGGGGTGCAGGATCCGCAGGAAGCGCTGGCCTTGGTGTGGGCGCGGACGCCATCCAGGGTGGTCAGGCCCTTCTCGCGGATGGTGTCGACGATCTTCCCCTTGCAGACGCCATTGCAGCCGCAGATCTCCGCGCTGTCGGGCAGGGCGGCGAGTGCCGCCTTGGGGTCGACCTTGGCACCGCCACCGGCGGCCATTGCCTCGCCCATGATCAGGCGGTCGCGCATGGCGCCGATATCCGCACCCTCGCGGATCAGGCGGAAATACCAGGCGCCGTCGGAGACCTCGCCATACATCACGGCGCCGATCAGGCGGTCGTCGCGCAGCACCAGCTTGCGATAGGTGCCGCGCTTGCGGTCCTGCAGCACCACCTCCTCGTCTTCCTCCGCCGCCGCGGCGAGCACGCCGGCGGAGAAGACGTCGATGCCGGTGATCTTGAGACGCGTGGACAGCGCGGGGGTGACATAGGTCGCGGTCTCGTCGCCGGCGAGCGTCGCGGCGCAGGTCCTGGCCTGTTCCCAGATCGGCGCGACCAGGCCGAAGACCTGGCCGCGATGCTCGATGCATTCGCCGACCGAGAAGACGTCCTTGTCGGTCAGGGTCGAGAGATCGTCATCGACCATGATGCCGCGGTTCACCTCGAGGCCCGCGTCGCGCGCCAGATCGATGTTCGGGCGGATGCCGATGGCGACGACGACGATGTCGCCCGGCACCTCGCGGCCATCGGCCAGGCGCACGCCCTCGACGCGGTCGGTGCCGAGGATCTGCTCGGTCTGGCCGTTCGTGAAGAAATTGATCCCGCGCTCGTCCAGATCACGCTGCAGCATCTGGCCGGCGGTGGCGTCGAGCTGGCGCTCCATCAGCGTCGGCATCAGGTGGACGACCGCCACCTCCATGCCGCGGCGCTTCAGGCCCCAGGCGGCTTCCAGGCCGAGCAGCCCGCCGCCGATCACCACGGCGCGGCGCTGGGTCTGGCTCGCCGCCATCATCTGGTTGACGTCGGCGATGTCGCGGAAGGTGCAGACGCCGGGCAGCTTCAGTCCCGGCAGGGGCGGCACCAGCGGCTTCGATCCGGTCGACAGCAGCAGCTTGTCGTAACTCACCACCGCGCCCGAGGCGCTGGTCACGGTACGCGCCGCGCGGTCGATCGCCACCACCGGATCGCCGGCGATCAGGCGAATGCCGTTCTCGGCGTACCAGCCGAGCGGGTTGATGACGATCTGCTCGAGCGTCTTCTCGCCGGCCAGCACCGAGGACAGCGCGATGCGGTCGTAGTTCGGATGCGGCTCGGCGCCGAAGACGGTGATGTCGTAGCGGTGCGGCGCACGGGCGAGCAATTCGCTGATCGTGCGCATGCCGGCCATGCCGTTGCCCACGACGACGAGCCGACGGCGCGGCGCGGAGATCATGTTCATGGCAGGGGCCTCAGCGCCGGGAGGACCGGTGGTGCGGGCCAGCGAGGCTGACCGGCATGCGCCATGCGCAGCAGGAGAGATTGGTAGCGATCATGGGGTCACAGCCATCGGGCGCCGGACGGCAGCAGGGCCGGGATTCATCCCGGATGCAGGGCGAACGCGACGCGAGTGCAAGCCGCCATTGGCTTGCCGGTTGCGACTGGTGCCGGCCTGGCGGGAGACGTCGTTGCCTCCGGCCCGGTATCGATCCTCACTCGGCGAGAAGCGACAGCCCGATCCTTAGGCAAAGGCATGATGCGGCGCAAGATATTTTGTCTGAATTGCTCGACTGATACGCGATTGGGTAATTTATAAGCAAATGCTGGCGAAGTGTGCGCGCCCTGGCGCGGGATTTGGCGGCGGCGGCGCCAGATCGGCCTTCTTCGCCATCGGCATCCATCTCCGAACTTGCCATGGCGCGGTCCGGTTCCGACAAATCGGGACATGAGCAACAGCGATGCCGACGCCGAAGGTCCCGAGCATCCCTTCGCCCCCTATCTGCGCACCCTCGGCCGCGGCCCCGGCCGATCGCGCGCCCTGACGCGGGAGGAAGCGGGGGACGCGCTCCGCATGGTCCTGACCGGGGCAGCGGATCCGCACCAGATCGGCGCCTTCCTGTTGCTGCTGCGCTACCGCGGCGAGGACATTCACGAGATCGCCGGCCTGGTGGATGCCGCGCGCGAGGTCGCGGGTTGCGGCCCCGGCCCGCGCGTCGACCTGGACTGGCCAAGTTACGGCGCCGGCCGCACGCGCGGCGAGCCCTGGTTCCTGCTGGCGGCCCTGGCTCTGGCGCGCGCCGGCTTCCGGGTGGCGATGCACGGTTCGAACGCGTTCACCGCGGGTGTGCCGGTGGCCCATGCGCTGCCCCAGCTTGGCCTGCGCGCGGCGCGGGACCGCGACGACGCCGCGGCGCTGATCGCGACGACGGGGTTCGCCTATCTGCCCCTGGCCGCGATGGATGCTGGCCTCGACCGACTGCTGATGCTGCGGGCCCTGCTGGGTCTGCGATCGCCGATCAATACCGTGGCAAGGCTGCTGAATCCCTTCGATGCGCCGGCCTCGGTGGATGGCGTCTTCCATCCGCCCTACATCGCCGTGCATCTCGGCGCCTCGGAACTGCTGGGACGGCATCGGCTGCTGGTCGTGAAGGGCGGCGGCGGCGAGGCCGAGCGCAACCCGTCCAAGCCGATGATGGCGCATCTCCTATCCGCCGCAGGCCGGTCGGAGCTTGAGCTGCCCGCGCTGCTTCCCGGCGCGGGCCGGCCGGCCGAGGCGTTGCAGGCCGTCTGGACCGGCGAGGCGGAGGGCTCCGCGCAGGCCGCGGTGCTGGCGACAATCGCCCTGGGATTGCTGGCGATCGGCGCCGTCCCGCCCGATCGCGCCGACGCCGAGGCGCTGGCCATATGGCGCAACCGCGGCGTGCGGGCCCTGCCGCGGGTTCAGCGCGCCGCGACGGCCTGACGACGACCCCGAAGCCCTACCCGCATGCGGCACAAGTCATCAGGCCGCGGGCTTCCCGCACCGGTTCGATCGCATAGCCGCACCGCATGCAGTTCGCGCCGTTGTCATTGTCATCGAAGGGATCCGCGACGTGCCGGGTCGGCTTGGGCGCCTTCGGGCCGCCCGCACCACGCGGGCGTTTCGCCCCGGCCGTAACGGTCTCGACGGCGGGGGGCGGGGCTGTCGCGACAGCCTCGGCCGGCATCGGCTCCCACATCGGCATCACGTGCATCGCCGGCTTCGCCGCCTCGACCGGCGCGGCCTCGACGGGCGTGGGCAGGGGCAAAGGAGCGGCCGACTTGGCCGGGAAGCCGTCATCCCAGGACGCGGCGCGGACCTGCAGATCGACACGACGCGGCCGGTCCTTTCCGGCGGGCGCGGCGCTTGGTCGCAGATGCACCACTTCCACGACCCGGCTGCCGGGCGCGCCGGCTCGGCGCGGGATCGTCAGCGTCTCGCGCCGTTCCGGTGATGCGGGCTTGTTCTCCTGGAAGCGGGCGAATACGCGATCTTTGTCGTCCATGGACTACCGAGCGTGTTGAAAGGCTTGTGGCACTGGGGCGTGAAACGCGCGGCGCTCATCGTTCTGCGCCGAGTGAGGAAGGTGTCGCCAGCCTCCCTGGATCACATGTAGGCGGGGATGGGCCATTGCAATGCAAGGAATGGCAGGGACCTACCCCGCGCCGACGGAATCCTCAACCTGCACGACATGGCCCGGTGAAACTTCCCGGTAGCGGCGAGGCGGCGGCGTGAAGTCCGGGGCCCGCACGGGGCTGCGGATCTCGTCGCTGGACAGGCCGCGGCGGATGGCCCGCCGTGCCGGGTCCGGCACCGGCACCGCCGCCATCAGACGCTTCGTGTAGGAATGCTGGGGGGATTCGAAGATCGCGGCGCGCGGACCGATCTCGACGATCTCGCCCATATACATCACGGCAATGCGATGGCTGACGCGCTCCACCACCGCAATGTCGTGCGAGATGAAGAGATAAGCCAGGCCGAGCTCCGCCTGTAGGTCCAGCATCAGGTTCAGCACCTGTGCCTTGATCGAGACATCGAGCGCCGAGACCGCCTCATCCGCCACGATCAGCCGCGGTTCGAGAGCGAGCGCCCGCGCGATGCACAGACGCTGGCGCTGCCCGCCGGAAAATTCGTGCGGGTAGCGCGACGCCATCTCCGGCTGAAGCCCGACCTTGCGCAGCAAGCTCGCGACGCGCTCCTGCGCCTCGGCCTTGCCCGCCATACCATGCACGATGATGGGTTCCGCCAGCGCCGCGCCGACGGTCCGGCGAGGATTCAGACTGGCGAAGGGGTCCTGGAAGACCATCTGCATCCGCCGCCGCATCGCCCGCAGCGCCGCCTTGTCCAGCGAGGCAACGTCCGTGCCTTCGAACAGGATATGACCGGCGCTTGGCGGCACCAGACGTAGGATGGACCGCCCTGTCGTCGACTTGCCGCAGCCGGATTCCCCGACCAGCGCGAGGGTCTCGCCCGATTGCAGGGTGAAGGACACATCCTCCACCGCATGCACGCGGCCCGTCACGCGCGACAGCACGCCACTGCGGATGTCGAAGCGCGTGACGAGGTTCGCGACCTCGAGCAGGGGGCGTTCGGCGGCGGCGACCGTGTCCGGTACCTCCGCCGGCTCATCGCTGCCGCCCGTCATGATGTCCACTGTGGGGAAGCGCATCGGCCGCGCATGGCCGGTCATCGAACCGAGCTGCGGCACGGCGGCAAGCAACGCGCGGGTATAGGGGGCGCGCGGAGCGTGGAAGATCTTCTCTGTCGCGCCCTGTTCCACGGCCTGGCCCTTGAACATGACCAGGGTGCGATCCGCGATCTCCGCCACCACGCCCATGTCGTGCGTGATGAAGAGGACGGACATGCCCTCTTCCTCCTGCAGCATCTTCACCAGTTCGAGGATCTGCGCCTGGATGGTGACGTCGAGGGCGGTGGTCGGTTCGTCCGCGATCAGCAGCTTGGGTCGGCAGGCCAGCGCCATCGCGATCATCACGCGCTGGCGCATGCCGCCCGAGAAGCGATGCGGATATTCGTGGAAGCGGGATGCGGCCGCCGGGATGCGCACGCGCTCGAACAGGCGCAGGGCCTCGGCTTCGGCCGCGCGGCGATCCAGGCCGCGGTGATAGACCAGCGCCTCGGCGACCTGGAAGCCGACGGTGAGCACCGGATTCAGGCTCGTCATCGGCTCCTGGAAGATCATCGCGATGTCGTTACCGCGGACCTCCCGCATCCGCGCTTCGGGTAGGGCGAGAAGATCGCGGCCTTCCAGCGTGATGCGACCCTCCACGCGCGCATTCACCGCCGGCAGCAGGCGCATGATGGACAGGGCGGTGACGCTCTTGCCCGATCCGGATTCGCCGACGATGGCGAGCGTCTCACGCGGGCCGATGTCGAAGGACAGGTCCTCCACCACGCGCCGCCAGGTGCCCTCCGAGCGGAAGGCGACGTTCAACCCCTGGACCGACAGGACGGGCGGGATCATTGCTCGCCCTTCAGCTTGGGATCGACGGCGTCGCGCAGCCCGTCGCCCAGCAGGTTCAGCGCGAAGACCACGACAAGGATCGCGACGCCAGGCGAAAGCGCGAGCCAATAGCTGTCGAGGATGTTCTCGAATCCTTCCCGGATCATCCCGCCCCAGGTTGGCGTCGGTGGCTTCAGCCCGAGGCCGATGAAGGCGAGCGAGGCTTCCGTCCGGATCGCGCTGGCGAGCCAGAGCGAGGACATCACCAGGATCTCGGCGAATATGTTCGGCAGGATGTGCACGAACATGATGCGCGTGTCGGAATACCCCAGCGACCGGCAGGCCTCGATGTATTCGCGCTCCTTCACCGAAATCGTCGGCGCCCGGGCGATACGTGCGAAAGCGGGAATGGAGGTGAAGGCGATGGCGATGACGATGTTGGTCAGCGTAGGCCCCAGCACGGCGACGATGATCAGCCCCAGGATCAACGCCGGGAAGGCCAGCATGACGTCCATTGCCTGCATGACGATGATGTCGAAACGCCCGCCATGCCAGCCGGCCAGGATGCCGATCGTCGACCCGATCAGCATCGCGGCCAGCGTCGAAGCGATGCCGATGACGAGCGAATACCGGGCCCCGTAGAGCAGCCGCGAGAGGATGTCGCGCCCGAAATAGTCCGTGCCGAGCGGATGCAGGGCGGAGGGCGGTTCGAGCTTGGCGAAGATGTCCTGCTCGATCGGGTCGTGCGGTGCGATCCAGGGGGCGAGGATCGCCAGCGCCACCACCAGCAGAAAGACGCCAAGGCCGAACCAGGAGGTCTTGTTCGCGTTGAACGCACGGATCGTCGCGCCCAGGGCCGTGGTCGCGCTCATTTCAGCTTCACCCGCGGATCGGCCGCGCCATAGGCCAAGTCGGTGAGCAGGTTCACCACGATCACCACCAGCGTATAGATCACCATCATGCCCTGCAGCATGGTGTAGTCGCGCTGGTTCAGCGCGCCCACGATCAGCTTGCCGAGACCGGGACGGTTGAAGACGATCTCCGTCAGCACCGAATTGCCGATCAGCACGCCGAGATAGAGCCCGACAATGGTGATGACCGGGATCAGCGCGTTGCGCAGCGCGTGCCGCCAGACCACCGCGCGCCAGGGCACGCCCTTCGCGCGGGCGGTTCGCACGAAATCCTCGGACAGCACCTCCAGCATGGCGGATCGCGCCACGCGGGTGATGTAGGCCGCCATGATCAGGCCTAGATTGAAGGCTGGCAGGGCCAGCGATCGCAGCCACGCCCAGACGCTGTCCGACTGCGCAGAGATCACCGGGAACCATCGCAACTGAATGGAAAAGACGATCAGCAACAGGATGCCCGACACGAAGGCTGGGAAGGAAAGCCCCAGCAGGGAGGCCAGACGGGTCACGTAGTCCGGGATCCGGTTGCGATTCACTGCCGCCCAGACGCCGAGCGGAATGCCGATCACCGCGCCGATCAGCAGCGCGGCGAGGGTCAGCTCGATGGTCCAGGGCAGGACCTCGGTCACTTCCAGCAGCACGGGCCGGCCCGTGACCAGGGAGGTGCCCCAATCCCCGCGCAGCGCGCCCCATAGGAACTCGAAATACTGCACGGCGAGCGGCCGATCGAGCCCGAGCCGCACCCGCATCGCCGCGATCGCATCGGCCGTCGCCTGGTCCCCCAGCACCACCTGGGCCGGATCGCCCGGCACGACCCTTACGATGAAGAAGACCAGCGTCAGCACGGCCCAGAGCGTGATGACCGCGAAGCCGAGCCGCCTGACGACGAAGGCGGTCATGCCGTCGCGGTCACCGCGTGAAGCGCGTCGTCTCGAGCAGCGGCGGCGCCAGGTTCAGCGACGCCTTCAGCTCGTAGCCGAGGTCGAGATTGGTCCGATAGGCCCAGAGCTGCATCTGCTCGTAGACCGGCACGGCGCAGACCTCCCGCACGATCTTGTCCTGGGCAGTGCGCCACAGGGCGATGGCGCGGTCGCGGTCGGTCTCGCCGCGTGCCGCGTCGATCTCGGCATCCGCGACACGGCAATGAGAAAAGTTGGTCACCGCCGTCGGCGTGCCGACGATCGAGCGCGAATGGAAGAACTGCGTCAGATAAACATCCGCCACCGGGAACCGTGCCGCCTGGAAATGCACCACCTGGCTGAGATTCTGCCGGATCTGCTGATGGAAGGTGGCGTGCTCGACCGGCGTGATCTCGAGCGTGATGCCCGCGCGGCGGAGCTGCGCCTGGATGCCTTCCATCACGCTCATCATCCCCGGCAGGGTGGTGTGGATGGCACGGATGGTGATGCCGTTGGGGTGGCCGGCCTCGGCCAGCAGGGCGCGGGCGCGCGCGATATCGGGCGGCAGCAGCGGCGCGTTGGGATTATGCCCCAGATAGCCGCGCGGCACGACGGACAGCGCGGTGACCGAGGTGTTCGGGCCGCGGAGCTGCACGATCTGATCGCGGTTGATGGCGTGGGCGATGGCCTGCCGCACCCGGATGTCATCCAGCGGCGGCATGGTCATGTTCAGATGGATGACCGACATCTCCGCCGGTTGCATGGCGATGACGCGCACATTCGGAAGCTGCTGCGTCCGCGTGAACCAGGTCTGGTCCTGGCGGCCATAGATCATGTCAAGCTCGCCGGCCTGGAAGGCGAGGTCGCGCGCCGCATCCGAGGGTATGAAGCGGTACATTACCTCCCGGATCTGCGGCTTGCCGCGGAAATACTGGTCGTTTGCGACCAGGCGTCCATATTGCTGCGGCACGTATTCGGCGAAGGCGAAGGGGCCGGTGCCGATCGGGCGCCGGCGGAAGCCCTCATTGCCCAACTGCTCGACCGCCGCCTTGCAGACCTGGAACCCGCCCGCGTAGTTCATCACGGCGCCGAGCAGGCTCGGGATGTTCTCCTTCAGTGTGATGCGGACGGTATAGCGGTCCACAGCCTCCACGCGGTCGAAGGCAACGTAGTCCGAGGAGAAGGAAGAGGTGTCGCGCGTTGCCGCGCGGTTCAGCGAGAAGACCGCATCCTCGGCGGTGAATTCGCCGAACCCGCCATGGCACTGCACGCCCTGGCGCAGATGGAACGTCCAGGTTTTCCCGTCAGCGGAACTCTCCCAGCGTTCCGCGAGATCCGCTTCCATGAACTCGGGCGAAAGCTCGCCCGGCTTGATGCGGACCAGGCCGTTGAAGATCCATTGCAGGAAGCCACGACCGGGCGTCGATGAGTTCAGGTGCGGGTCGAGCACCCCGGCATCAGCCGATGCGATGCCGACGCGCAAGGTCGTCTGCTGCGCCTGCGCAGGCGCCATCGCGCCAAAGGTCACGGCCGCGCCAAGCGCGGCGAGGGCTGCGATCCGCCTCATCATATTGCCTCTCCTGTTCTTGGCGCGGAGTGTTTCACGGCGCGCCCGAGAGGTGCAAGCATGTGCCGCTGTCCAAACGGAATCCCCATGCCCAGTCTGATCCTCTCCCACGCATTGCTGCCTGAAGGCTGGGCGCAGGACGTGCTTCTCGTCACCGATGCGGAGGGCCGCATCCTCGAACTGCGCCCCGACACGCGCGATGCGGCGTTGCCGCGAGAGACGGGCATCGCCGTGCCCGGCCTGCCGAACCTGCATTCCCACGCCTTCCAGCGCGGCATGGCGGGCCTGTCGGAACACGCCGGCGCCGCCGAGGATTCCTTCTGGACCTGGCGCGAGGTGATGTATCGCTTCCTCGCCCGCCTGACCCCCGACGACGTCGAGGCGATCGCTACCCTTGCCTATGCCGAGATGCTGGAATCCGGCTTCACCCGCGTCGGCGAGTTCCACTACCTGCACCACGACCCGGATGGTCGCCCCTATGCCGACATGGCCGAGATGGCGATGCGCATCGCCGCGGCAGCGACGGCGACCGGCATCAACCTCACGCTGCTGCCCTGCTTCTACGCGCATGGCGAGGTGGGTGGCGGGGCTCCCCTACCGGGGCAGCGGCGCTTCCTGTCCGATCGCGACGGCTATGCGGCGCTGATCGGCGGGAGCCGCCGCGCCATTGCCGGCCTGCCGGGATCGGTGCTCGGCATCGCGCCGCATTCTCTGCGGGCGGCGACCTATGACGAGATCCGCGACGTGATGACCCTCGCCGCGCCGGACGAACCCCTGCACATCCACGTCTCCGAACAGGTGAAGGAGGTCGAGGCGAGCCGTGCCATCCTTGGCATGCCCCCCATCGCGGCCCTGGCGGAGGCGGTCGGCCTGTCCCCGCGCTGGTGCCTGATCCACGCGACCCATGGCACCGACGAGGAATTGCAGACGGTTGCCGCATCCGGCGCCGTGGTTGGGCTGTGTCCGGTGACCGAGAGCAATCTCGGCGACGGCATCTTCCCCGCTCTGCGGTTCCGCGACTCTGGCGGCCGCTTCGGCGTGGGCACGGATTCGAACATCCTGATCTCCGCGCCCGAGGAGCTGCGCGTGCTGGAATACGTGCAGCGCCTGATCGAGCGCCGGCGCAACGTGCTGGCGCCGCGCGGCGCCAGCACGGCGCGGACGCTGTGGCAGGCGGCGCTGGCCGGCGGCAGCCAGGCCCTCGGGGGCGGGCCGGGGGGGCTGGTGCCCGGCGCCTGGGCGGATCTCGTGCTGCTCGACCCCGCGCATCCGGCGCTCGCCGCGCGGGCGGAGGATCGCTGGCTCGACGCGACGGTCTTCGCCGCCGGGTGCTCGCCAATCCGCACGGTGTTGGTGCGCGGGCGGCGTGTGGTGGTGGACGGCGCCCACCCGCTGCGCGCGGCCGCCGAGGCGCGCGTCGCCACGATTCTCGCGCGGATTCTGCACGATTGACGGTATGAACCGCGCCGCCGGCGCGCTTATCCTGTCGAAATGGTGAGCGCAGACCCGACCTCGATCGCCGGCAAGACCTTCCCGCTGCGCGGGCGGTTCGACCATCTGGTGATCGGGGCGGGAGAGGCGGGCATCGCCGCCGCCCGCGCCGCCGCCGCATCCGGCGCGAAGACGCTGCTGGTGGACGAGCATCCGCTCGATCCGGGGCTGTTCGGCCTCGATATCCCCTACCTGTTCGGCGCGCGTTTCGACGCCGCCATCGGCAATGCCGCGCGGATGGAGGAGCGCGTCGTCGCCGCGCGTCCCGACCTGATCGCGGCGATGGAGGACGGCGTCGAGGTCGCGCTCGGCACCGCGGCCTGGGGCGGCTTCGTCAAGGCCGCGGCGAGCCATGTCTTTCCGACGCCCGTCATCGGTCTCGCGGATCGGGAGGCGGCCTGGCTTGTCGCCTGTGACCGCGTGACGCTGGCGATCGGCGCGCGCGACGTGGTGCTGCCATTCCCCGGCTGGACGCTGCCGGGCGTCATGGGCGCGCGGGGCTTCGATGCGCTGCTGCGGCTTTATGGCGCCTTCTCCGGGCGGCGCATCGCCGTGCTGGGTAGCGACGCGCTGGCCGAAGGCGTCGTCACGTCGGCACGCGCGGCGGGGCTGGAGGTTGTGCTGCGCCTCGCCGCGCCGACACCCCTGTGCATCGCAGGACGCGAGGAGGTGACCGGCCTGGCCTGGCAGGACGGCGCGACCTGGCGCGACATCGCCTGCGATACGGTGGTGATGGCGGTGGACACCGTGCCGATGGTGGATCTGCCGGAACTGCTCGGCTGCGCCATCGCCTGGGATACGGCGCGGGGCAGCTTCGTTCCTGCCGGGCAGGGGCCTGTCACGGTCGTCGGTGATGCCGCCGGCACAGCGCCGGCTGCCCGCGACGCCTGGTTGCGCCTGGCCCTGGCCGAGGACCATGCGTTGGTCTGCGCCTGTGAGGAGGTCACCGCCGGCGACCTGCGTGCGCTGCGCCCGCCACGCTACCTCGAAGCAGCGGGGCCGGAGGCGGGACTGGCGGCGCTCGGCACGCTGAACCAGGACCAGGTGAAGCGCCTGACGCGTGCCGGTATGGGACCCTGCCAGGGCCGCCGCTGCCGGGAGAGCGTGCATGCGCTGCTGTCGCGCGATCGTCCTGCGCCGCTCGCCTCCTATCGCGCGCCGTTGCGGCCGTTGCCGCTGTCGGTGCTCGCCGCGTTGGAAGAGGACCCCGCGCTGCGCGCCAACTGGACCGGCTGGTTCGGCATCGCCGCGCAATGGCTGCCGCATTGGGAGCCGGTGCCCGAGAATCCCGAATTCATCGGCGGCCGGCTCAGCGGAGAGGATGTGGTGAAGTGATCGTCATCGTCGGCGGCGGCGTCACCGGCCTGTCCACCGCCTTCTGGCTGGCGCGTGAGGGCCATCCCGTCACGGTGGTCGAGAAAGGCATCGTCGGCTGGGAGGCGAGCGGGCGCAACGGCGGCGGCTGCACCCATCCCTATTCCCCGCTGTTCCGCGAGGAGCAGCGGCTCTGGCCGATGATGGACGAGTTGCTCGGCCACCCGACGGAATGGCGCGGCCATCGGCTGAAGGTCGCGTTGGATGAGGGCCAGCTCGACCGGATGTGGAAGTCGACAACGCTCGCGACCGACCAGGGATTCGAGGCCGTGGCGCTCGATCGCGCGGAATTGCGAGAACTGGTGCCCTGGGTCGGTGACAACGCGATCGGCGGCATCCATTGGAAATATGGGGGCCACGCGAACCCGCAGCGTACCAGCCAGGCCTATGCCTGGGCGGTGGAACGCCATGGCGGGCGCATCCTGCAGCACACGGCGGTGCGCGGCATCCGCGTGCAGGGTGGCCGTGCCGTCGCGGTCGAGACCAGCGCCGGGGAGATCGGCTGCGACGCGGTGGTGATCGCTGCGGGGCCGCATACGGCGGCGCTGGCGGAACCGCTCGGCCATCGCGTGCCGATGGCGCCTGCGCGGGTCGAGATGATCGTCACCGAACCGCTGCCGCCCATCGCGTTTGGCGGCGTGGATGGCAACGGGCTGTACGGGCGGCAGACGCTGCGCGGAAACCTCGCCTATGGCGGCGGGCCGCATGAATGGATCGACCTGGATGGCGAGGCAACGCCGCGCCCAGTGAATACCCCCATCATCGCCGGCCTGGCGCGGCGGCTGAACGAGATGTTCCCGCGCCTGGGGCATGTGCGCGTCATCCGATCCTGGGGCGGCATCGTCGAGAACACGCCGGATGGGCGGCCGATCCTCGACCGCCTGGAAGACCCAGGCAATGTCGTGGTGGCGAGCATGTCCTCGGTCGGCTTCGGCCTGTCGCCGGCGACCGGGCGTGCGCTGGCGCAGCTTGTGCTGCAGGGCTTCTGCGACTTTGCCGATCTGTCGCAGCTGAAGCTGTCGCGCTTCGGCAATCTGCCGATGGACTGGCGCAGCCGGCAGGGCTGGGACGCCCTGCCGGCGTAGCGCGGCTTGATCGCGTGATTTAGATCTTTGGCGCCTGCATGCCTGCGGCCATCATGCCCAGGCCCAGTCGTAGACGTTCCAGGTGATGTCCGTGACGTACTGGTTCGGCGTCGGGCCCTGGAGCTGCTTCCGCTTCATATGCCCCTGCACCGAACCGCCCTGCGCGGCGAAGGGCACTTCCTCATGCAGGATGGCCTGGATCTGCTTGTAGGTGGCGATGCGATCCGCCTGTTCGGTCTGCGTCACGCCGAGTTCCAGCAGGCGGTCCACCTCGGCATTCTCGTACTGGACGTAGTTCGATCCCTGGCGGTGCTTCACCGGGATCATCTTGGAATGGCAGCGCGCAGTGTAGTCCGGATCGAGACCCACCGTCGGATCCCAGGCGACCAGCAATGTGTCGAAGCGCGACTGCGTGGTGTATTCACCCCACACCACGGAAGCTGGCATGTTGCGGATTTCCATCTCCACGCCGATCGCCTTCCAATTCTGCTGGAACAGTGCCTGGCAGCCCTGGCGCGCGACATTGCCCGCCGTCGTGGACATTGTGAATTTGAGCTGCACGCCATCCTTCGCGCGGATGCCGTCCGGGCCCTTCCGCCAGCCGGCCTCATCCAGCAGCTTCTCGGCGCCGGCGGGGTCGTTCGTGTAGTCGCGCAGGTCGCTGTTGTAAGCCCAGTGCGTGGGCTGCAGGTAGGACAGAGTGCGTGGCCAGGTGCCGAAATAGATGTCGTCGATCGACTTCTGCATCTGCGTCGCCATGGTCAGCGCCTTCCGCACGCGCGGATCGCTGAATTGCGGCTTGCCGCAGTTGAAGTAGATGAACTGCACATTGGGCGACGGGTAGCGCAGGAAGTCGCGATCGGGGAAGGCGCGCGCCTCGGTCCAACGGTCATTGGGCACGCCAGCCAGGGCGAAGTAGTCCACCTCGCCCGTGCGTGCCTGGCCGTAGGCCGCCATCTGGTCCGGCACGAATTTGTGGATGAACTGGCGCACCTTGGCCGGGCCGCGGTGGTAGTTCGGGTTGCGCTCATAGACCATGTGGCTGCCGGCGGTGCGGCTGCGCAGGGTGAAGGGCCCGGTGCCGATCGGCTGGCTATTGAAGGCCGCCGTCTGGATGTTCTGCTCACGCCCCAGAATGTGCTGCGGGACGATGTGCATGTTCTGCCACGCCCAGAGGAAGGGCACGAAGGGGCGCGAGAGCTCCATCTCGATCGTATGGTCGTCCTTCACGCGGAAGACCTTGATCAGATCGAAGCCCGAACGCGACCGCACCGCGACCGCCGGATTCATGATGGTCTGGTAGGTGAACTCGACATCCTTCGCGGTGAAGGGCTGGCCGTCGGACCATTTCACATCGCGCTTGAGGTTGACCGTCCAGGTCAACCCATCGGCCGAGATGCCGCCATTCTGGCGCGACGGCACCTGGACCGCGAGGTTGGGGATGAAGTCGCCCTTGTCGTTTACGTCCCACAGCGCGTCGAACAGGCAGGCCTCGGGCACGTTCTCGGTGCCGGCGTTGACGTAGAGCAGCGGGTTGAACTGCACCGGTTCCTGCGTCATCGCCAGGATGATGCGGTCCCGGTTGATGGATTGCGCCCGGACGGTGGGCGCGGCGAGCAGCGTCGCGGAACCGGCAAGAATACCGCGGCGCGAAATCCGGATGGTCATGTTGCGAGCCTCCTTTTTCTTGTGAATCACGGATCCATGCGCAGGCGTGGGTCGAGCGCATCGCGCAGCCCGTCGCCCAGGAAGTTGAAGCCCATCACCGTAAGCGTGATCGCCGCCCCCGGCAGGATGGCGAGCCAGGGCACCGTATCGAAATAGCCCTGGGCATTGGTGAGCATGTTGCCCCAGGAGGCCAGCGGCGGCTGCACGCCATAGCCGAGATAGGAGATGTAGCTCTCCATCAGCACGGCCGAGGCGACTTTCAACGTCGCCGCCACCAGGATCGGCGCGGCGGCATTGGGCAGCAGCTCGCGGAACATGATGCGCCGTCGCGAGGCCCCGAGCGCGCGCGCGGCGGCGACGAAATCCTGTTCCTTCAGATGCAGGATCTCGGCGCGCACGATGCGGCTCACTTCCATCCACGACGACAGCCCGATGATCAGCGAAATGGACAGCAACGTCGGCGGCACGAAGGCAGCGACCACCAGCAGGAGGAAGACCTGCGGAAAGCACAGCATCGTATCGACGAAGCGCATCAGCAGCATGTCGATCCAGCCGCCGAGGAACCCCGCCGTGATGCCGATCAGCGCGCCCGTCGCGACGGTGGTGACCATCGCCACCAGCCCCACCGTCAGTGACACCCGTCCGCCATAGAGCAGCCGCGACAGCGTATCCCGCCCCAGTTCATCCGTGCCGAGCGGATGCGCCCACTCCGCGAAGGGCGGGCGGAAGCGCAGGGCCGTGTCGAGCAGCGTCGGGTCCTGCGGTGCGAAGGCCGGCGCGAAGAGGGCGGAGGCCATCAGCAGCGCGACCACGAAGGCACCGGCCAGGGCCAGGCGATGCCGCCTGAAGCGCGCCCAGACGCGCCCGGCCTGGCTCTCCGGCGGGGCGGCGGTCGCGCTCATCGCAGCCTCACCCGCGGATCGATGGCGGCGATGGCGATGTCGGCAAGCAGATTGCCGAGCACGACGAAGATCGCCGTGAACATCATCATGCCCATCAGAACCGGATATTCCTTCATGTTCAGCGCGTCGACGAAAAGCCGGCCCATGCCCGGCCAGCCGAAGATCGTCTCCGTCACCAGCGCACCGGAGAACAGGAAGGGCAGTTCCACCCCGAGCAGGGCGATCAGCGGCTTGGCGGCATTGGGGAAGGCATGACGCAGCAGCCGCGCGGCCGGCGGCACGCCCTTCGCGCGCGCGGTGCGCATGAAATCCTGCTGCATCACCTCAAGGAAGGCGGAGCGCGAATAGCGGCTCCAGGTCGCGGTGATGACCAGCGCCAACACCAGGGTCGGCAGCACCAGGTGTTCCAGCAGGGCGAGGATGTTGCCCTCATCCCCCAGCTCCCACATCCCGCCCGAGGGCAGCCAGCGCAACTGGATGGCGAAGACGAAAATCGCCATCAGGCCGAACCAGAAGGTCGGGAAGGACAGCGCGAACAGCGCCCCTGTCGTCGCCAGCACGTCGAAGACCGAATAGCGCTTCACCGCACCCAACACGCCGATCGACAGGCCGAGGACAATGGCCACCGACAGCGCCGATCCCATCAGCAGCAGTGTCGCCGGCACGCGTTCGAGGATCACGTCCAGCACCGGCCGCCCTCCGAAGAAGGTGTAGCCCCAATTGCCGGAGAAGAGGCCGGAGGCCCATTTGACGTATTGGACGTAGATGGGCTGATCGAGGCCGAAGATGACCTTGATGCGTTCGATGTCCTGCACCTGGATCGTCGGGTTCAGCGTATAGACGGCGAGCGGCCCGCCAGGTGCGAGATGCATCAGCCCGAAGCCAATCAGCGAGACGCCGATCAGCAGCGGGATGGCCTGCAGCAGCCGCCAGGCGACGAAGCCGATCATGCGCTCACCATATGGCAGGCGACAGCGTGGTTCGGCGCGATGATGCGCGAGCGGGGCGTCTCCTCCGCGCAGCGCGGCTGGGCGATGGGGCAGCGCGGATGGAAATGGCAGCCGCTGGGTGGTTTCGCGGGGCTCGGCACGTCGCCCTGCAACACCTGGCGCGAGCGGCTGCGACCGGGAACCGGTTCCGGCACGGCCGACAGCAGCGCCTGGGTATAGGGATGCCGGGCGTGGAAGAAGAGCTGCTCGCGCGGCGCCGTCTCCACCACGCGGCCGAGATACATCACCGCCACCCGGTCCGCGACATGACTGACCACGGCGAGGTTGTGCGAGATCATGATGTAGGCGAGGCCACGTTCGGCCTGCAGGCGCTTCATCAGGTTGATCACCTGCGCCTGGATCGACACGTCCAGCGCGGAGACAGGTTCATCCCCAATGATGAGCTCCGGTTCCAGCGCGAGCGCGCGCGCGATGCCGATGCGCTGGCGCTGCCCGCCACTGAATTCATGCGGATACCGGCGCGCCGCATCGGCCGGCAGCCCGACCGTGCGCAGAAGCGCGCTGATGCGCTCGGCGCGGTCGCCCGCATGCCCGATGCGATGGATGTCGAAGGGCGCGGCGAGGATGCCACCCACCGTCATGCGCGGGTTGAGGCTCGCATAGGGATCCTGGAAGACGATCTGCATGCGGCGCCGGAACGGCGCAAGCGCTGAGGTACCGTGATGCGCGATCTCCTCCCCCCCGAAGCGGATGGAACCAGCGGTCGAGTCGATCAGCCGCAGGATCGCCTTGCCCGTGGTGGTCTTGCCGCAGCCGCTCTCGCCCACCAGGGCCAGTGTTTCCCCGCGTGCCACTTCCAGATCCACGCCATCCACCGCGCGCACCGTGCCGACGCGCCGGCGCAGGAAGGCCGATCGGATGGGGAAGTGGACCTCGAGGCCCGAGACCTTGAGCAGGGGCTCAGCCATCGGCCGGGTTCCAGCAGGCGGCGCGATGGCCGGGCTCGATCTCGGCGAGTGGCGGGGGTTCCGCGGCGCAGCCCGAAATGGCGCGGCTGCAGCGCGGCATGAAGGCGCAGCCGCGGGGGCGATTGGCCGCACCGGGCACCATGCCGGGAATCTCGGGCAGGGTCGGCGCGGGCACGCGTTCGATCTTCGGGATCGAGGCCAGCAGCCCGCGCGTATAGGGATGCCGCGGCGCGGCGAACAGCGCGGCGACCGGCGCTTCCTCGACGATGCGCCCGGCATACATCACCGCGACGCGATGCGCCGTCTCCGCAATCACGGCGAGGTCATGGGTGATCAGCAGGATCGCGCTGCCCATCTCCCGCTGCAATTCGCCGAGCAGTTCCAGGATCTGTGCCTGCACCGTGACGTCGAGCGCGGTGGTCGGTTCATCCGCCACCAGCACCTCCGGCCGGCAGGCCAGCGCGATGGCGATCATCGCCCGCTGCCGCATCCCGCCCGAGAGCAGATGCGGATAAGCCCGCGCCACGCGCTTCGGATCGGGGATGTGAACCAGGCGCAGCATCTCCTCCGCCCGCGAAGCTGCCTCGCGCGAGGACAGGCCGAGATGCCGCATCAGCGGCTCCGCGATCTGCCGCCCCACCGTCATCACCGGGTTCAGCGAGGTCATCGGCTCCTGGAACACCATCGAGATGGCACGGCCGCGCAGCTTCGACATGCGCGCCTCGTCCAGCATCATCAGGTCGAGGCCGTTCAGCATCACCCGCCCCTGCGGCAGGGCGGCGAGCGGCGGTTCCAGCAGGCGCATCAGCATGAGTGCCGTCAGCGTCTTGCCGCTGCCGCTCTCCCCCACCAGGCCGAGGGTTTCGCCCCGGTGCAGGCTGAAGGACACGCCATCCACCGCGCGCAGCACATGCGGCGGCACCGGGATATGCAGGGTCAGGTCACGAACGGCGAGCAGCGGGGTTCCGGCGGCGGCCGTTCCGGTACGCTCCGGAAGGGTCGCCGCGGCCGTCATGCGATGTCTACACCCAGTGGCGCGGTCGCTTCGATCAACCAATGGAGGAAGGGCTCCGCCAGGGTCGAGAAGACAGTCAGTTCGAAGCTCGGCGTAGCGTCGGTCTGATGCAGCAGGCAGCCGATCTGCGCGATGGGCGTGCTCGCTGCGCGACCGGGGCCGAAGGCGCGCGGATGCAGGTCCAGCCGGCAGCCGCGCGACAGCGCCTCCCGCGCTGCCGCGCCGGACAGGAGGATGGTCGTGCGGCCATGGCTCTGGTCCGCAACGGCGGCGAAACCGGTGAAGGCCGCGGTCGCGCGCGCGGCGAGAGCGCCCTCCACGCCACGCGGCGCGGTCAGCAGCCATTGGCCGGGTTGGATCCAGATCGCGGTCGCATCCTGCCCGGTCGCGGTGTGGCCCGGCGCCGGCGGCTCCATGCCGAAGGCGCCGCGCATCGCCTCCGCGAAGGCGGCATCCTGCCCGCGCCGCAGCATCACCTGCACGATGTCGCGCGCCGGGAAGGACACACGCAAGGGCGCGGCCGGCGCCGCGCCAAGGCTGCCGCGCGGGGCGAAGGCCAATGCATGGATGGGCTCAGGTGCGGACACGCAGGTTCTCCGCGTCATAGCCATGGGGACTCGTCACCGTCACGGGGACCTCTTCGCCCATCAGCGGATTGGCGGCGATGATGCGGCTGCCGATCCGAGCTTCACCATCGCGCAACAGGCCTAGCCCGATCCAGCCCGGATCGACGACCGATTGCGTCGCACTGCTGATCCAGCCGCAATCCTGGCCGTCGACCAGCAGGTGGCTGCCGGCGCGGATCTGCCGCGCCGGATCGACGCTGCGCAGGCCGACCAGATGCGGGCGCGATTGATCGGTCAGGCCCGGCCGCTGCGCGAGGACGCGGCCGATGAACTCGCCCTTCTTCTTCAGCATGCGCCCCAGGCCGAGATCCAGCGCCGTGGTCTGCCCATTGATTTCGGACCCCGCGACATGGCCCTTCTCGATGCGCAGCAGGCCGAGCGCCTCGACGCCATAGGGTTCGATGCCATACGGCACGCCGGCTTCCATCACCGCCTGCCAGACATGCGTCGCGTAGCCGGCCGGCGTTGCGATCTCATAGGCGAGCTCGCCCGAGAAGGAGATGCGGAACAGCCGCGCCGGCACGCCGGCGACCTTGCAATCCGCCACCGCCATGAAGGGGAAGGCCTCGCTCGAGACATCAAGGCCATGCACCACCGCAGCGACGACATCACGCGCCTTCGGTCCGGCGATCGACATGGCCGCCCATTGGTCGGTGACGCTCGCCAGGCTGACATCGAGATCCGGCCAGGCGCTGGCGAGGTGAAACTCCAGATGCTGCATCACCGGCCCGGCCTGGGCCGTGGTGGTGGTGACGAAGAAGCGGTCGGGGCCGAGGCGCGTTGTCGTGCCGTCATCGAAAACGATGCCATCCTCGCGCAGCATCAGCCCGTAGCGCGCCCGGCCGACCGCCAGGGTCGAGAAGGTGTTGGCATAGACGCGGTCGAGGAAGGTTGCCGCATCCGGCCCCTCCACCACGATCTTGCCCAGCGTCGAGACATCGCACACCCCGACACGCTCGCGCACCGCGCGGGCCTCGCGCTTCACGCTGGCCCAGCCATCGGTGTCGCCGGCCTTCGGGTAGTAGGCCGGACGCTTCCAGATGCCGGCATCCATCCACACCGCGCCGAGCTCGTCATGAACGCCATGCAGAGCCGTGCGGCGCACCGGCTGGAAATGCCGGCCCACCTCGCCGCCCGCCATCGCGCCCCAGGCGATGGGCGCGGTGTAGGGACGGAAGCGCGGCAGGCCAACGCTCGCGACGGGCTCGCCGCGCGCCTCCGCCAGCACGGCCGCGCCCACCAGACCGCCGACCTTGCCCTGGTCGGTGCCCATGGCATGGGTGGTGTAGCGCTTGGCGTGCTCGATATGGCTGAAGCCCTCGCGATGAGCGAGGCGGATGTCGTCGGCCGTGACGTCGTCCTGGATGTCGACGAAGGCCTTGCCGCCGCCCTTCACCTCCCACAGGGCATAGGGGCGATGATCCGCGGACGGCGCATCAGGCAGCGGAATGTCCGCCGCGTCGAAGCCCGCCGCGACGGCCGCCGCGCGGCCCGCTGCCGCGCCATCCGCCGCCGCCGCGCCGAAGCCATGCACGCCGCGGCAGGCGCCGGCGCTGCGCTGCCAGGCACTCTCCTCCCTCTCCTCCGGCACGAAAGCGAGCAGCGCATCGTCCCAGCGCAGCGCCGCGCCCGACATGCTGGCGAGATGCACCGCCGGATTCCATCCGCCCGAGATCATCAGCAGATCCGCCGGCACCGCGTCGCCACGCGATGCGCTGCCGACCGTGCCGATCTCCACGCCGCGCAGCGCCTTGCCGCCCACCGTCCCGTTGACGACGCTGCCTGCGCGCACCGCGAGGCCGGCCTCCCGCGCGCGCTGCATTGCGGCGCTGTCCGTGCGAGGGTCGATGATGGCGGCGATGCGCGTGCCGGCTTCGGCAAGCGCGAAGGCCGCGTCATAGGCGGCGTCATGCGTGGCGAACAGCGCCGCGGTCTCGCCCGCCCGGACGCCATAGCGTCGCGCGTAGGTCCGTGCCGCGCCTGCCAGCATCACACCCGGCCGGTCATTGCCGGGGAAAGCGATCAGCCGCTCATGGGCACCGGTGGCCAGCACAACCGCCGTCGCACGGATCGTCCAATAGCGCTGGCGCGGCGTATGCGGCGGCGGCTCCGGCAGATGATCCGCGACGCGCTCGATCGCGCCGAGAACGCCCTGGTCGTAAGCGCCGAACACCATAGTGCGCGGCATCACCGTGACCTCGGGCATCGCCTCCAGCGCGGCGATCGTCTCGCTGCGCCAGGCGTCATGCTCTGCTTCGTTCAGCAGGTCGCCGCCGAGCAGGAAGTCCTGCTCCGCCAGGATCACTCGCGCGCCGGCCGCACCGGCGGCGCGCGCCGCCGCCAACCCCGCCGCGCCGGCGCCCACCACCAGCACGTCGCAATGCGCATGCGCCGCCTCGTAGTGATCCGGATCGGGCAGGCCCGATGCACGGCCGAGCCCCGCCGCCTTGCGGATCATCGGCTCATAGACCCGTTCCCAGAAGGCGGCGGGCCACATGAAGGTCTTGTAGTAGAAGCCCGCCCCGATGAAGGGCGCGAGCAGCCCGTTCACCGCCATCCAGTCAAAGCCGAGCGAGCCGCGATGATTCTGGCTGGTCGCGCTCAGCCCGTCGAACAGCTCCGCCACGGTCGCGCGCGTATTCGGCTCGCGCCGCGCCCCGTCGCGCAACTCGACCAGCGCATTGGGCTCCTCGATTCCGGCCGAGAAGATTCCGCGCGGCCGGTGATACTTGAAGGACCGCCCGACCAGCCGAACGCCATTCGCCAGCAGCGCGGAGGCCAGCGTATCGCCGGCATGCCCCTCATAGCGGCGCCCATCGAAGCTGAAGCCCAGCCGCTGCGACCGATCGACATGGCCGCCGGAGGGAAGCCTGAAGCGCTGGCTCATGCCTCGGGCACCTCCAGCGTCTCGGTCGCGGTGGCGACGCCGCGCACCTCATGCGTCACCGTGTGGCGCAGCACCTTCAGGAAGGCGCGGCAGCCGCCATTGTGCTGCCACCACTCCACCTGCCAGCCGCGCGGATTGCGCCGCAGATAGAGATAGTCGTGGAAGGCATCGACGCCCGCATCGGGGGCGGGGCGCGTGACGGTCGCATCGCCGCGGTAGGTGAACTCCACCTCGTCGCGCGCGCCGCAATGGGGGCAGGGGATCCGCAGCATCGCTACTGCGCCCAGAAGAAGGGGCCGTTGCCCCGCTCGTCGAGCATGCGGCCCTCGCGGAAACGGTCCAGCGTATGTGCGGCATTGAGCCGGTGCGGCTCATCCTTCGCGATGGTCCAGGCGTGGCACCAGCCGGATCCCGGCGTGGCCTTGAAGCCGCCATAGCACCAGCCCGCGGTCATATAGAGGCCGCGCACCGGGGTCTTGCAGATATAGGGCGAGCCATCCGGTGTCATGTCCATCACGCCCGCCCAGTTGCGCAGCCCGCGCAGCCGCCCGAGCGCGGGGATCATGCTGATGCCCGCGGCATAGACGTGCTCGGCGGTCGGCAAGGTGCCACGCTGGCCGTAGCTCGGATAACCGTCCAGCCCGCCGCCGAAGACCAGCCCGCCCTTGTCCGACTGGCTGACGTAGAAATGCCCCGCGCCGAAGGTGACCACGCAATCGATCAGCGGCTTCAGCCCTTCGCTGACGAAGGCCTGCAGAAGGTGCGTCTCGATCGGCACATCGAAGCCGGCCATGGCTGTCAGCGTGCTGGTGGACCCCGCCACCGCCAGGCCGACCTTCGGCG
Source organism: Roseomonas alba (assembly GCF_019430885.1). Taxonomy (GTDB): domain Bacteria; phylum Pseudomonadota; class Alphaproteobacteria; order Acetobacterales; family Acetobacteraceae; genus Neoroseomonas; species Neoroseomonas alba. The sequence goes on from NZ_JAHYBZ010000005.1 coordinate 77,808, forward strand.
CGCGGATCTCGCCCCGCGTGGTGCGCACGCCCTGGATGGCGCCGCCTTCCACGATCATGCCGGTCACTTCGCAATGCTCGATGATGTCCACGCCGCGCGCATCGGCGGCATGCGCGAAGCCCCAGGCCACCGCATCGTGCCGCGCCGTGCCGCCACGCCGTTGCAGCAGCCCGCCCATCACCGGATAGCGTCCATTGTCGAGATCGACGATCGGGCACAGCGCCTTCACCCCGTCGCGGTCGACGATCTCGGCATCGATGCCGTTCAGCCGCATCGAATTGCCGCGGCGCAGCGCCGCGTTCCGCTGCGCGTCGTTGTGGAAGAGGTTGATGACGCCACGCTGGCTCATCATCACGTTGTAGTTCAGGGACTGCTCCAGCCCTTCCCAGAGCTTCAGCGAGTGCTCGTAGAAATTGTTGTTCTCCGGCAGCAGGTAGTTCGACCGGACGATGGTCGTGTTCCGTCCGGTATTGCCCTGGCCGACCAGCCCGCGCTCAACCACCGCGACATTCGTGATGCCATGCATGGAGGCGAGGTAGAAGGCCGTCGCCAGCCCATGTCCACCGCCGCCGACGACGATGACGTCATAGGTCGGCTTGGGTGCCGCCTTGCGCCAGGCTGGTGTCCAGCCGCTGTTGCCGCGAAGCCCCTCCGCGAGGATGCGGAAGCCCGAATAGCCTGCCATCGGGGTCCTTACTCTCGTGACCGTGTGAGGTTAGGGACGGGAAATCCGCCCTGGCAAGCCGGCAATGGGATGACGACCGCCGCCTTTCCGGCAAGGATGCCCTCCAGACAAGCAGATGCGTGCCGCCATGCAGGCAGGTGCGCCGGGAGGACGGACATGACAGCACTTCGCAGGGGCATCCTGTGCGCGGCGACGCTCGCGCTCGCACCGCTGGCGGCGCACGCCCAGACCTATCCGGACCGCGCCATCACCATCGTCGCCGGCGCGGCCGCGGGCGGACCGACCGACGTCATCTCCCGCATCGTGGCGGAGGCCATGGGCAAGCACCTGCCCCAGCCCGTGGTGGTGGAGAACACGCCGCCCGCCAATGTCGGCGCCCAGCGCGTCGCTCAGGCGCGGCCGGATGGCTACACGCTGTTGATGTCGAATGTCGGCCTCGCTGCCGGCGCGACGCTGTTCCGCCGTCTGTCCTTCGATACTGCCACGGCCTTCGCGCCGCTGGGCTTGGTGTCGGACGCTGCCATGACCATCATCGCCCGTCCCGGCTTCCCCGCAGAGGACATGCCCACCCTGGTCCGCGAGATCCACCAGCGCGGCGAGGCACTGAACATGGGCACGGCGGGCCTCGCCTCGGCGGCCAATCTCTGCGGACTGCTGATGCAGCAGCAGGCGCAGAATCGCGTGACCATTGTCGCCTTCCGCGGCACCGCGCCAGCCATCACCGAGCTTCTGGCCGGCCGGATCGACCTGCTTTGCGACCAGGCGACCAATACCGCGCCCTTCATCCGGGATGGCCGGCTGCGCGCCTATGCCGTGACCAGCCCGGCGCGACTGCCCGGCATGCCGGACGTGCCGACCACCACCGAAACCGGCGCGACCGGCATCGTGATGAGCACCTGGCATGGCCTGTTTGCCCCAGCGGGAACACCGGAACCGATTCAGCAACGACTCAATGCGGCGCTGGTCGCGGCGATGCAGGATGAACGTCTGCGCGCGCGCTTCGCGGATCTGCAGACCGATCCGGCGACGCCGGAACGTGCCAGCCTGGCCTTCCATCGTCGCTATCATGTCGAGGAAATCGAACGCTGGCGGCCCGTCATCCAGGCGGCAGGCGCCTACGCGGATTGAGGGTGATTGGAGAGGGCCCGCGTCCTTCTCCGCCTCTCATCCGCCTTCCACGAAGAGGGGTGGGGCGTGATCGCGGCGGTCGAAGTTGGAGGCGCTTCGCGTCTCCAAACCACCCAAGCAAAGGCCGGAAGGCCTTTGCAACCCTCAGCCCGACACCGTGCGCCGCTGTCGGATTGGGCGCCGAAGCCCGCACCTGCGCGGAAAGAGCACTAGGCGCATCCGGCATGTCTGGTTGACCGGTGCCAACAGATTGCCGCCCAGGGTGCCCAGCATCCAGGGGCACCCATTGGCGCTGCGAGGCAAACTCAATGGGTGCCCGATAACGGGGTGGTTCGGAGGGGCAAAGCCCCTCCGAATGCCACCTCCAGGTCATCAGGCAGGCCGGAGGCTTCGGCTCCGATCAACCCGCTTCGTCAAGCCGCGCCGTCACCCGCGGCGGCGACATCGGCAAGTCGAAGAACCGCACGCCGAGCGCGTCGTTCACCGCATTCGCGATCGCCGCGAGCGGCGGCACGATCGGTGCCTCGCCCACGCCGCGCACGCCCTGCGGGTGCTTGGAGTTCGGGATCTCGATGACCAGCGCCTCGATCATCGGCACGTCGGAGCAGACCGGCATGCGATAGTCGAGGAATCCCGCGTTATCGACGCGCCCGTTCTTGTCGTAGAGGTATTCCTCGGACAGCGCCCAGCCGATGCCCTGCACCACGCCGCCCTGGATCTGCCCTTCGACGTAGCTGGGGTGCAGCGCGCGGCCGACATCCTGAGCGGCCGTGTAGCGCAGCACGCGGACGATGCCGAGATCGACATCCACCTCAACATCCACGCAATGCGTGGCGAAGCCGGGATCGGCGCCGGTCGTGTTGAGCTGCACCTGGGTGCCGATCGGCCCGCCCATCTCATTCGCCTTGGCGGCGAGTTCCTTGAGCGAGAGCGGGGGGAACTTGCCGGCATTGTCGCCGGCCGGCAGGGCCATGCCGTCCTCCCACTTGATCGCCTCGGCGTCGATGTTCCAGATCTTCGCCGCGCGGTCCTTGAGCTGGCCGACCACCTTCTCGACCGACGCCGTCGCCACCATGGCGGAGGCAAAGGTCACGCGGCTGCCGCCGGTGAGGTTCGAGAAGCCGATCGTCTGCGTGTCGCCGATGATGACGGAGACGCGCGAATGGTCGATGCCGAGGAGCTCCGCCACCACATTGGCGATGGAGGCGCGGCTGCCGCCGACATCCGGGTGCCCGGTGGTGACGACGACATTGCCGTCCTCAGTGATGTTCACCTGGACCGAGGATTCACCGCCCGCATTGTACCAGAAGCCGGAGGCCACGCCGCGGCCGCGCTTCACGCCCGGACGCGGGTTGCGGTCGAGCGGTGCCGTGTAGTGCGGGTGCTTGCGGATGGCATCGACCGTCTCGACAAAGGTCACGTCGCCGAAGACCGGGCCATAGATCGCCTTGTCGCCCGGCTTGACGCTGTTCTTGATGCGCATCTCCAGCGGATCGAGCCCGAGCTTGTGCGCGATCTCGTCCAGCACGCTCTCGGTCGCGAAGGCGCCATGCGGCGCGCCGGGCGCGCGATAGGCCGCGACCTTCGATCGGTTCGACACCACGTCATAGCCGGTCGACAGGATGTTCGGGATGGCATAGGCCGCGAAGGAGCAGCCCACCGGCCCGCGCAGCGGCGACCCCGGAAGACCGCCGGCCTGGAGATAGAACTCGCCCTTGGCCGCGACCAGCGTGCCGTCCTTCTTCGCGCCGATCTTGACGGTCATCAGCGACCCCGGCGCGGGGCCGGTGGCGCGCATGACCTCGTCACGCGTCATCACCATCTTCACCGGGCGGCCGGACTTCTTCGACAGCAGCACCGCGACGGGTTCGAGGTAGATGATCGTCTTGCCGCCGAAGCCGCCGCCGATTTCGGCCGGGATCGCACGGATGTTGCTCTGCGGGATGCCCGTCAGCAGGGAGGTCATCGCCCGGACCATGAACTGCCCCTGGGAGGACGACCAGATCGTCACCCTGCCGTCGGCCGCGTAGCTCACCGTGCAGGCATGCGGCTCGATATAGCCCTGGTGGACGGGGCGCGAGGTGAAGGTGTGCTCGACGACGACGTCCGCTTCCGCGAAGCCCTTCTCCACATCGCCCGTCTTCAGCACCATGGTGCCGGCGATGTTGGACGGCTTGCCCTCATGCTTGAGGAAGTCATGCAGGATCGGGGCGTCGGGCTTGATCGCGTCCTCGATCTCGATGGCGTGGGGCAGGACCTCGTAGTCCACCGCGATCAGCTTGCAGGCCTCAGCGGCCACTTCCTCGCTGATCGCGGCGACCGCGGCGATCGGGTGGCCGTGAAACAGCGCCTTTTCATGGGCTAGGATGTTGCGTGCCATCCAGCGCATGTCCTGGATGCCCAGCGCCACCGGCTTGTCCACCGGGAATGGCACGAAGTCCTTCGCCGTGACGACCGCCTTCACGCCGGGCAGGGCCTCGGCCTTGGAGGTGTCGATGGACTTGATCACCGCATGCGCGTGCGGGCTGCGCAGCACCTTGCCCCAGATCATGCCGGGCATGGCGAAATCCGCGCTGTACTGGGCGCGGCCGGTCACCTTGTCGGCGCCGTCGGGCCGGATCGTGCGCGCGCCGATCCACTTGTTCGACATGTCGTTCATCGCACGGTCTCCCGCATGTCAGCGGCCGTCTCCATGACGGCGCGCACGATCTTGTCGTAGCCGGTGCAGCGGCAGAGGTTGCCGGCGAGCCAGAAGCGCACCTCCTCCTCCGTCGGGTCCGGGTTGCGTTCCAGCAGCGCCTTGGAGGCCATCAGCACGCCGGGCGTGCAGATGCCGCATTGCAGCGCGGCCATTTCGAGGAACTTCTGCTGCAGCGGATGCAGCACGCCATGTTCGGCCATGCCCTCGATGGTGCCGATCGCCTTGCCTTCGGCCTCGGCGGCCAGCATCAGGCAGGCGCAGACCAGGCGGCCATCGACGGTGATGGAACAGGCCCCGCAATCGCCCGACCCGCAGCCTTCCTTGGTGCCGGTCAGGCCGAGCGGCCCGCGCAGGATGTCGAGCATCGAGGCCGAGGCATCGCAGAGATACTCGACCGGCTCCCCGTTGATGGTCGTCGTCACATGCAGTTTGGACATGGTCTCAATTCCCCCCGGCGCGCTGCGCGGCGATCGCCGCGACGCGCTTCAGCAGCACGCCCGCCACCTTGGTGCGGTAGGCGATGGTGCCGCGCTTGTCGTTGATGGGCTTGCAGGCGGCGCGGCAGGCCTCCGCGGCCTTCTCCAGCGCCGCATCCTCCAACCGCGAGCCGATCAGCGCCTTCGCGGCGTCCTCGACCAGCAGCACGGTCGGCGCGACGGCACCGAGGCCGACCCGGGCCTCCTTCACCACACCGCCTTCCATGACGAGGTTCACGCCGAGCCCGACCACCGCGATGTCCATCTCGGTGCGCGGGATCATGCGCAGATAGGCGTCGCCCGACCCCTTCGGCCGCTTGGGGAAGGTGAAGGAGACGACGATCTCCCCCGGCGTCAGGGTGGTGCGCCCAGGCCCGGCCGGAATGGCTTCGACCGGCACCTCCCGCCGCCCATTGGGACCCTGGATCGTCACGACGGCACCCGCGGCCACCATCGCGGGCACGCTGTCCCCGGCAGGCGAGGCATTGCACAGATTGCCGCCCGGCGAGGCGCGCCCCTGCACCTGCTTCGACCCGATCAGGTTGATCGCTTCCAGCACGCCGGGCCAGGCCTTGCCGAAGGTCGGGTGCTCGGCGAGCGTCGCGCCCGACACGGCGGCCCCGATCCGGAAGGCGCCGCCGCCCAGATCCTCGATCGCGGTCATATCCGCGATCTTCTTGATGTCGATGATGGTGCCCGGCTGCCGGACCCCTGCGCGCATCTGCACCAGCAGATCGGTGCCGCCCGCCAGGATGCTCGCTGCGCCGGATGCGGCCGCGAAGGCTTTCACCGCTTCGTCGAGCGTGCTTGGCGCCAGGTATCGGATCTCTGTCATTCCTGCTTCCATCCCTCGCAGCCCGTCTTGCGGGCATGCCCTGCCGTCCGCGCCAGAGCGGGCCGGGAAAGGGAAGGCTAAGCCCGTCGCGGCGCGGGCGGAACCCCCCTGTTGACAATGTCCCGTGTGCGGGGCGACGCCTTGTGCCCGACACAGGAGGAAATCATGGCCCGTCACCTGAAGCACAGCCGCGACGCCGAGGCGCGGGCCGAGGATGATGCGAAGGTCCGCGCGACGGTCGAGGGCATCCTCGCCGACATCGCCGCGCGCGGGGACGATGCGGTGCGCGAGCTGTCGATCCGCTTCGACAAGTGGGACCGCGCCGATTTCCGTCTGACCGATGCCGAGATCCGCAATTGCCTGTCCCAGCTCTCGGCGCGCGACCTCGACGACATCCGCTTCGCGCAGGAGCAGGTGCGGAACTTCGCCCAGCACCAGAAGGACGCGCTGCGCGACATCGAGGTCGAGACCCTGCCCGGCGTGGTGCTCGGCCACAAGAACATCCCGGTGAATGCAGTCGGCTGTTACGTCCCCGGCGGCAAGTATCCGCTGCTCGCCTCGGCGCATATGTCGGTGGTGACCGCGAAGGTGGCGGGTTGCCAGCGCATCATCACCTGCGCCCCGCCCTTCGAGGGCAAGCCCGCCCCCGCCATCGTCGCAGCGCAGCATCTCGCGGGGGCGGATGTCATCTACTGCCTCGGCGGCATCCAGGCGGTGGGCGCGATGGCACTGGGCACCGCGACGATCGACCCGGTGGACATGCTGGTCGGGCCTGGCAACGCCTTCGTCGCCGAGGCCAAGCGGCAGCTCTATGGCCGTGTCGGCATCGACCTGTTTGCCGGCCCGACCGAGACGCTGGTCATCGCCGATGAGACGGTCGACGGAGAACTCTGCGCGACCGACCTGCTGGGCCAGGCCGAACACGGCCCCAACTCCCCAGCCATCCTGCTGACCAACTCGGAGAAGCTCGCGCGCGAGACCATGGCCGAAATCGAGCGCCTGCTGACCATCCTGCCGACCGCCGCCGTCGCCCGGAAGGCCTGGGAGGACTACGGCGAGGTCATCGTCTGCGACAGCGAGGAGGAGATGGTCCGTGAGGCCGACCGCATTGCCTCGGAGCATGTGCAGGTGATGACGCGCGATCCGGACTACTTCCTCGCGAACATGACCAACTACGGCGCGCTGTTCCTTGGCCCGCGGACCAATGTGTCCTTCGGCGACAAGGTGATCGGCACCAACCACACCCTGCCGACGAAGAAGGCCGCGCGCTACACGGGCGGGCTGTGGGTGGGCAAGTTCCTCAAGACCGTCACCTATCAGCGCGTGCTGACGGATGAAGCGTCGGCGATGATCGGGGAATACTGCTCGCGCCTGTGCATGCTGGAAGGCTTCGCCGGCCACGCCGAGCAAGCGAATATCCGCGTGCGCCGCTATGGCGGGCGCAACATTCCCTACGCGACCGCGGCGGATTGAGGCCATGCGTCTTCCGAAGACACCCAGCTTTCGCCTTGATGGCCGTCGCGCCCTGGTGACGGGCGCGGGGCGCGGCATCGGCCTGGCCGCCGCCGCCGCGCTGGCCGAGGCAGGCGCGTCGGTGACGCTCGCCGCGCGCACCGCGACGGAGGTGGAGGCCGCCGCCGATGCGATCCGCGACGCCGGCGGTGTCGCGGATGCGCTGGTGGTGGACCTGACGGACGTCGCGACGACCGAGCGCGCCATCGCCGGGGCCGAAGCCTTTGACGTGCTGGTGAACAATGCCGGCACCAACCGCCCCAAGCCCTTCATGGACGTCACCCATGACGACTACGATGCGGTGATGAACCTCAATCTGCGCTCGGCCTTCTTCGTCGCCCAGGTGGTGACGAAGGGGCTGATCGCGGCCGGCAGGCCGGGCTCGATCATCAACATCTCCTCCCAGATGGGCCATGTCGGCGGGGCCAACCGCACCATCTACTGCGCGTCCAAATGGGGCATGGAGGGGATGACCAAGGCGATGGCAGTGGACCTTGCCGCGCATGGCATCCGGGTCAACACCATTTGCCCGACCTTCATTGAGACGCCGCTGACCCGCCCCTTTTTCGAGGATGCCGCCTTCAAGGCCAGCGTGTTGGCGAAGATCAAGCTGGGCCGGCTCGGCCAGGTCGAGGATCTGATGGGCGCGATCGTCTTCCTTGCCGGGGATGCCTCGGCGCTAATGACAGGATCGTCGATCGTCGTCGATGGCGGCTGGACCGCGGATTAGGGAGAGACACCATGAAATACTGCACCGTGCAGGATGAAGGCCGCCTGCGCATCGTCACGCTGAACCGGCCCGAGGTGATGAACGCCCTGCACAGCGAGGCGCACCACGAACTGGAACAGGTCTGGGACGACTTCGCGGCCAACCCCGAACTCTGGGTCGCCATCGTGACCGGGGCCGGGGACCGCGCCTTTTCGGCGGGCAATGACCTCAAGATCCAGGCGGCGGGCAAGCGCGGGCCCTCGGCGAAGACCGGATTTGCCGGGCTGACGCTGCGCTTCGACCTCGACAAGCCGGTCATCGCCGCGGTGAACGGTGTCGCGATGGGTGGCGGGTTCGAGATCGCGCTCGCCTGCGATATCGTCGTCGCGTCCGACAACGCCGTCTTCGCCCTGCCGGAGCCGCGTGTCGGCCTGATCGCCGGCGCCGGCGGCGTGCATCGCCTGCCGCGCATGATCGGGCAGAAGCAGGCGCTCGGCATGATCCTGACCGGCCGTCGCGTCGGCGCGGCCGAAGGCAAGGAACTGGGCTTCGTCAACGAGGTCGTGCCCCAGGGCCAGGTGCTGGAGGCGGCGAAGCGCTGGGCGGCGCTGATCCTCGAATGCTCACCGCTCGCCGTGCGCGCGTCGAAGCAGGCCGTCTATGCCGGCATGGACAAGCCAATCCTGCGTGAGGCGATCACCACCATCTACCCCGCCCAGCAGCGCAACCTGGAGAGCGAGGACTACATCGAAGGCCCCAAGGCCTTCGCCGAGAAGCGCAAGCCGGCCTGGAAGAACCGCTAATCCTTCGGCCCGCCATAGGGGTAGTAGTCGGTGATGCGCAGGTGCTCGTAGGGCAGCGCTTCGAGCCGGACGGTGCCGAGGAAGGGCTCGTCCGGCTCCACCAGCAGGATGGTCGGCGCGAAGCCGCTGTCGTCGAAGCCGCGGCGGAAATGCACGCGCGACTTGATGGCGATGACATCGTAGTCGGCCGGTGACAGGCCGAGGCCCCACAGCTCCTGCGGCTCGATGATCTGCACGAGGAAAGGGCTGAGCACGACGACATTGCCATCCCCGAAGCGGATGGCGATCCAGTCCTGGCCCTTGCCCTTGGCGCGCGCTGTGGTGGCATCCGCGATCAGCAGCACCTCGCCGGCGATGCGCACGGCCTCGCCGGCCGAGGGATCGACGCGGCCGCCGATCTCGACTTCCACGGCATCGCCCGGCTTGGCGCCGGCCAGCGCGGCGATCGCCTCGGGTGCCGCGATGGTCGCGATCAGCGTGCGCGACAGACCCTGGGCCATGATCTCCCGCAGCAGCCAGGTGGCGTAGCCGGACCGGTCGCTGTGATCGGCCAGCACCACCGGCGAACGGCCCTCGGCCACGGCCTGCTTCGCCAGCGTCACACCGGCGCCGATCCGGTGCACCGTGGCACTCGCCACCAGTTCGGCGCGGCGGCGCCAGGCCCAGCGGGCCATGTCCTCGGCGACGCGCTCGGCCAGCTCCAGCTTGTCGTTGGCGATCACCTGGAAGGTCATGCCGGCATCCGGCACGTCGCTCCAGGGGAAGCCGAAATAGACGTTCACGAAGAGGTCCGGCTCCCGCGCCTCCCACACCAGCGCGCGCTGGATCAGGTCGGACCAGGGCGGGGCGCCGGTCCATTGCAGGACGGTCGGCGTCAGGATCGGCAGCTTGCGCGTCACGCGCGTAGGGCGATAGTCGCCACGGATGGCGCGCACCAGCATGCGCGCCGCCCGCTGCCCCTGCAGATGCATGTCGTAATGCGGGAAGTACTTCACCGCGAAGGCGAAGTCGGCATGGCGGAGGAATGCCTCATCCTCATTGCCATGCGGGTCGAAGGTCCCGGCGATGGGCACCCGCGGACCCACAACGGCCCGTACGCGCTTCGCGATCTCCGCTTCCGGCCGCGGCACACCGCGCACGCCCATCGCCCCGTGCAGGGCCAGATAGACGCCGTCGAACGGCCCCTGCGCCTTCAGTTCCTCGATCTGGCGCCCGACGAAACGCTCGAAGGCCTCGTTGGTGATCCAGCCGGACCCCGTCCCGGTCTTCGGCCAGAGCGGGGATTCGATCCCGACCAACTCGACGCCGTCGAATTCGCGCGCCACCTGCACGAAGCCGCCCATATACCCCTTCGGGTCGGTCGCCAGCAGCGCCTCCCCGGATGCCGGCGAGCCGGGATAGCGGAAGTCGTCCTCCGTCGTGTCGAAGGGCAGGAAGGTGACGGTCTCGTGCGCGAATTGCAGGACGGCGATGCGCATCTCAGAACCGGTCGGCGCGGTAGGGCGTCGGATCGATGAAGGGCGTCTCGCCATCCATCATCTCGGCGAGCAAGCGCCCCGTGGTCGGTCCCAGCGTGAAGCCCTGATGCGCATGGCCGAAGGCACACCAGATGCCCTCCTGCTTCGGCAGCTTCCCGATGATCGGCAGCATGTCCGGCGTGCAGGGCCGCACGCCCATCCAGGGCTCGCGCTCCACCGCATCGCCCAGCGGCAGCAGGGTGCGCGCGACGGGTTCGGCGCGGGCGAGCTGCACCGGCGTCGGCGCCTCGTCGATGCCGGCGAATTCCGCGCCCGTGGTCAGCCGCACGCCGGCACGCATCGGCGCCAGCAGGAAGGCGCTCTCGGTGTCAAGGATCGGCCGGTTCAGCACCGCATTGCCCTGCAGCGCGAAATGCTTGTGGTAGCCGCGCTTGCCGAAGGTCGGCGGATCGTATCCCAGCGGCTTCGTCACCTTGTTCGCGAAGGCGCCAAGCGCGACGACGACCTGCTCGGCCTCGGCCGGCCCGTCGCTAGTCTGCACCTGCCAGCCCTTGCCCGAGCGCGTCAGGGAGGCCGCGTCGCCGATCACGAAGCGCCCGCCGGCTTCCTCGAAGCGCCGCGCATAGGACATCACCAGCCCATGCGGGTCACTGACCGACACCGGATCGGTCCAATGGATGGCGCCATAGCGCGTCTTCAGCAGTGACGGCTCCGCCGCTGCGAGCGCCGCACCGTCCATCGTCGCGAAGTTCACGCCATGCAGGCGCTTGCCTTCCTCGGCCTGCGCCAATGCCGTGTTGAAGCTCGCCTCGTCAGAGAACATCCGGATCCAGCCGATCGGCCGCAGCAGCGGCATCGCGTCCGTGCCGCGCGCGATGGCGTAGTGCTCGTCGAGGCAGGTCTCGATCAGCTTCGCATAAGCCTCGGCGATGGCCGCATAGCGCTTCGGCTCGGAATTCCACCAGTAGCGCAACAGCGGCGTCGCCAGCCCCGGCAGCGCGCCCCAATGGTAATAGGCGTCGATCGACTTGTTGCGCGCGATGCGCAGGATCTCCGCCATGTCGCGCGGGAAGGGGTGCGGGTGCACCGCCTCCCGCTGGATCAGCCCGCCATTGCCGAAGGATGCGCCGAGGCCGGGTTCCTGCCGGTCCACCAGCAGCACGTCATGGCCGCGCCGGCGCAGATGCAGCGCCACCGAGACCCCGACCATGCCTGCACCCAGAACAATTACCGAAGAAGGCATGTCGCCAGGATCCCCATGTAAGACGACGCGCATTCTAGTCGCACGGCGTAGCATGGCGAGAGGGTGGTGCGGGTTGATGCACGCTTTCCGCAAGGGATTGCCTATGCGGTGGGCAGGTGCTGACGGTCACCATCGCTGTCGGAGGGGCGTTGCCGATCCAAGCCACCTCGGCAAAGGCCGGAGGGCCTTTGCAGGCCTCCGCTTGGCACTGTGCGCGACGGACAGAATGGTGCCGAAGCGCGCTCCTACGCCGGAGACGCGCTTGGCCGGGAAGGCACGCCTGCCATGTCCGAATACCGAAAAAATTGCGGTCCAGGGGCTCCTAGCCCCTGGCGGGGTGCTTCGGAGGGGCGGAGCCCCTCCGATCGCCATCCGCACCGAACCGCGTCCGTCCTCACAAAGACCGTTGGTCCAAAGGCATCCCGTGACGGACCGCGGTCTGGGAAAGGAAAACGCCTCGCCGCTCGCCTCAACCGCCCTTCATCTTCGCGACGGTCGCTTCCAGCGCCTTGTCCAGCACCTCGATCAGCGTGTCGCATTCCGACCTGGTGATCACCAACGGCGGCGACAGCACGATGGTGTTGGAATGCCGCACCCCGCCGCCCGACCGCCCGACGATTACGCCGTTGGCCTTGCAGAAATCCACCACACCCTGCACCAGCGCGCCGTCGAGCTGCACCTTGCTCTCCCGGTCTGTCACCAGCTCGATCCCGATCAGCAGCCCCTTGCCGCGGACGTCGCCGGTGATGCCGTGGCGGAACAGCCGGTCCTTGAAGCCGTCCATCAGGTAGGCACCCATGGTCGCGGCGCGCTCCGGCAGCCTCTCCTCCAGCATGATCTCGATGTTGCGCACCGCGACGGCGGCCGCCACCGGATGCCCGCCATAGGTGTTCACCTGCATCACCTGGCGCGCTTCCGCGACCTCGCCGAGGAAGCTCTCGAACACCCTGTCCTTCACCACGGTCGCGGCGATGGGCAGGTACGCGGACACGATGCCCTTGGCGATCGCCATGATGTCCGGGCTGATGCCGTAATGCTGGTGGGCGAACATCTTGCCGGTGCGGCCGAAGCCGTTGATCACCTCATCGACATGCAGCAGCACGTCGTATTTGCGGCACAGGCTCTCGACATAGGGCAGGTACTCGTCGGGCGGCACCGCGACGCCGACCGCGGACATGATCGGCTCGACCACGATCTCGGCGATAGTCTGCGGCCCTTCGGCGAGGATCGTCGTCTCGATCAGCTTCGCGCAGGCCATGCCGCAACTGCCGGATTCGAGGCCGAGCGGGCAGCGGTAGCAGGTCGGCGCCGGCACATGGATGAAGGACCCGTCATAGGGTTCGAACTTCGTCTTGCGCTCGCCCATCCCGCCCGCGGCGAGCGTCGCGAGCGACGTGCCGTGATAGGCGTATTGGCGCGAGATCGACTTGAAGCGGAAATCCTTGGGGAATTCCTGCTTCGCGTATTGGCGCGCAACCTTGAAGCCCGCCTCGTTCGCCTCGGTGCCGGAATTCACGAAATAGGTGTGGTAGCCGCCGCCCATCAAGGCGCCAATCTGCTCGCCGAGCCGCGCCGCCGGCAGGTTCATCGCCGTATGCGGGTAGTAGGACATCTGCTGCATCTGCTCGGCCGCAATCTCGGCGAGCTCGGTGCGGCCATAGCCGATGTTCACGCACCACAGCCCCGCCATGGCGTCGAGGTAGGTGGTGCCATCCGCATCCACGATGGTCGAACCCTGCGCGCCGGTGACGACCATCTGCGACTTCTCGAGCGCGCGGTGCTGCACGATCGGGTGCATGACGTTCGCCAGATCCTGCGCGACGACGCGCTTGCGCTCCTCGGGATCGGGCTGGTTGGTCAGGGACATGGCGGGCACCTCGCGGCTGCTGGGAGACAATGGGGAGCGGACGTTTCCCGCCAATCGTCGCGCGGGACGGCCGCGGAGGAAAGGGCCAAGGCACAGATGCGATTCCTTCGCAACTTCCTGCGCCGGACCCCATTCCCCCACCGCCGATGCCAGTCTAGGCTCCGCCCCGACGCGCCGCCGGCAGTGAACGATCGGACGGGCGCATCGGGACAGCCTTCGTCACGGCCCATCGCAGAGGAGACCCGACTCGATGAGCCTTTACGCGACCCGTCGCGGCCTGCTGGGCGCCGGTCTGGTGCTGGCCACAGCCCGTGCCGCGCATGCGCAGGCCTTCCCCACCCGACCCATCCGGCTCGTCGTGCCCTTCGCGCCGGGCGGTGGAGTCGATGCGGTGGCGCGCATCCTGGCCGAACCGCTCGGCGCCCTGCTCGGCCAGCCCGTGGTGGTCGAGAACCGCGCCGGCGCCGGCGGGGCGATCGGGGTGGATGCCGTCGCGAAGTCGCCACCCGATGGCTATGCGCTGTCCATGGTCAGCCCGGGCAACATGACGGCCGGACCGGTCGTGCGGCCGACACCCTATGACCCGCTCGCGCTCGGCTTCGTGTCGATGGTCACGCGCAGCCCGCTGCTGCTGGTCTGCCGCAACGGCATCGCGGCGCAGAACCTCGCGGAATTCGTCGCCCTGGTGAAGCGCGAGCCGGACGCGATCCGCTTCGCCTCCGGCGGCGTGGGCACTGGCACGCATCTCGCCGGCGAGTTGATGAATCTCCGCCTCGGCACGCGCATGGTGCATGTGCCCTATCGCGGCACGGGGCCGGCGCTGACCGACCTCGTCGCCGGCAATGTCGACATCTTCTTCTCCGACGCCTCGGCCTGGCCGATGGTGCAGCAGGGCCAGCTCCGGCTGCTCGCCGTCAGCTCCGCCGCGCGCTGGGCGACCTCGCCCGACACGCCGTCGGTCGGCAGCCAGGTGCCCGATTTCGACATCTCCAACTGGTACGGCATCATCGCCCCGCCCGGCACGCCGGATCCCATCCGCGCGAAGCTGGCCGAGGAGATCGCGAAGGTGCTCGCCCGGCCCGAGATCGTCACCGTGCTGAACCGCATCGGCTTCGACGCGGCGCCCATGCCGCCCGCCGCCTTCGCGGCCTTCGTGCGGACCGAACTCGAAACCTGGCGGGCTGTTGTCCAGGCCGCCAACATCCGCGCCGACTGAAACAGGAATCCATGACCAAGACTGCGCGCCTGGCCGTCGATATCGGCGGCACATTCACCGACCTCGTGCTCGCCTTGCCTGACAGGTCGTTCTCCACCAAGGTCCTGACCACGCCCGACGCGCCGGAACGCGCGGTGCTGGAAGGCACCGCGACGATCCTGGCCCAGGCCGGCATCGCCGCATCGGACCTGGCCCTGGTGATCCACGGCACCACACTCGCCACCAATGCGCTGATCGAGCGCAAGGGTGCGAAGACCGCGTTGGTGACCACCGAGGGCTTCCGCGATTCCCTCGAAATCGCCTACGAGCACCGCTTCGAGCAATACGACCTCTACATGGAGCGGCCCGAGCCGCTGGTCTCCCGCCCCTGGCGCTTCGAGGTGCCGGAGCGCGTCGCCTCCGATGGCGAAGTGCTGCTGCCGATGGATGAGGCCGCGCTGGAATCGATTGCTGCGCAGGTGAAGGCGGAAGGCATCGAGGCGCTGGCCATCTGCTTCCTCCACGCCTACCAGAACGGCGCGCATGAGGAACGTGCGCGCGAGATCCTCTCCCGCGCGCTGCCCAGGGAGGTCATCGCGATCTCCTCCGAGGTCTGCCCCGAGATCCGCGAGTACGAGCGCACCTCGACCACCGTCGCCAACGCCTATGTCCTGCCGCTGATGGAGAGCTATCTGCGGCGGCTGGAGGATGGCCTGAAGGCGCTGGGGTCCACCTGCCCGCTGCTGCTCATCATGTCCTCGGGCGGCATCACGACCGTTGAGACGGCGCGCCGCTTCCCCATCCGCCTGGTGGAATCCGGCCCGGCAGGCGGTGCGATCCTTGCGCAGATCCTCGCCGCCGAGAACGGCATCGACCGGGCGCTCGCCTTCGACATGGGCGGCACCACGGCGAAGATCACGCTGATCGACGACATGAAGCCGCAGCAGGCCCGGCATTTCGAGATCGCCCGCGCCGCCCGCTTCGTGAAGGGCAGCGGCATCCCCGTGCGCATCCCGGTCATCGACATGGTCGAGATCGGTGCCGGCGGCGGGTCCATCGCGCGCGTGGACGGTCTCGGCCGCATCACGGTGGGGCCGGACAGCGCGGGATCCATGCCCGGCCCGGCCTGCTATGGCCGTGGCGGGACGATGCCGACCGTGACCGACGCCGACCTGACGATGTCCTGGATCGACCCGGCGCTGTTTGCCGGCGGTTACATCAAGCTGACGCCGGAAGCCGCGGTCACCGCCTGCACCGATGTCGTCGCGACGCCGCTCGGCATGACGCCGGAGAAGGCCGCGCTCGGCATTACCGAGATCGTCACCGAGACCATGGCTTCCGCCGCCCGGGTCCATGCCGTCGAGAACGGCAAGGAGACCGGCGGCCGCACCATGATCGCCTTCGGCGGCGCCGCGCCGCTGCATGCCGCGCGCATGGCGCAGAAGCTCGGCATGGACCGCGTGCTGGTGCCGGTGGGCGCCGGCGTGGGGTCCGCCCATGGCTTCCTCGGCGCGCCGATCGGCTATGAGGTCGTGCGCACGCGCCTGATCAGCCTTGCCGTCTTCGACGCACCGCTGGTTAACAGCCTCTACGACGCCATGCGAACCGAGGCCGAAGCCGTGGTACGCCTCGGCGCGCCCGACGCGACGCTGCAGGAGGTCCGCACCGGCTTTATGCGTTATCGCGGCCAAGGTCACGAGGTCGCGGTCACGCTGCCCGATGGCCCCTACACCGCCGCCAGCGCCGAGGCCTTCAAGGCGGCCTTCGAGGCCACCTACGACGCGCTCTATGGCCGCATCATCCCGAAGCTCGAGATCGAGATCCTGACCTGGACACTCTCGCTCGCCGAGGCCAAGCCGCTGCCCGCGCGCATCCCCGACCCGCCCCCCGCCGCAGCCCCCGCGCCCGCCGGCACGCGCCGCATCGTCGATCCCGGCATCGGCGACTTCGTCGAGGCCAGCATCTATGACCGCGCCAGCCTCAAGCCCGGCGCCCGCATCGCCGGCCCGGCGGTGATCGTCGAGGCCGAGACCTCCACCCTCGTCCCCGAAGGCTTCCGCGCCGGCCCCAACGCGGCCGGCCACCTGCTGATCGAAAGGATCGCCCGATGAGCAACACGCTCGGCGAGATCGAGATCCAGATCCTCTGGAACCGCCTGCTCTCGGTGGTCGAGGAACAGGCCCAGACCCTGGTGCGCACCGCCTTCTCCACCGCGGCGCGCGAGGCCGGCGACATCTCCGCCGGCGTCTTCGACATGAAGGGCCGGATGCTGGCGCAGGCCGTCACCGGCACGCCCGGGCACATCAATTCGATGGCGCGCTCGGTGGTGCATTTCCTCGATGCCTTCCCGGCCGACACGCTGAAGGATGGCGACATCCTGATGACGAACGACCCATGGAAGGGCACGGGGCACCTGTTCGACCTGACCGTCGTCACGCCGATCTTCCTCGACGGCAAGGCGGTCGCCCTCTTCGCCAGCACCACGCATGTGGTCGATATCGGCGGCCTCGGCGTCAGCGCGGAAGGCCGGCAGATTTATCACGAGGGTCTCTACATCCCGATGATGTACCTGGCGCGCCAGGGCATGATGAATGAGGACCTGCTCGGCATGGTCCGCGCCAATGTGCGCGAGCCGGTGCAGGTGGTCGGCGATATCTACGCGCTGGTCGCCTGCAACGAGACCGGCGGCAAGCGCCTGGTCGAGATGATGCGGGAATTCCACCTGCCCGATCTCGACTATCTCGGCGAGGAGATCATCGGCCGCAGCCGCCGCGCCATGGCCGACGTCATCGCGAAGCTGCCGCAGGGGTCCTGGTCGGCCAGCATGACGATCGACGGCTTCGAGGCGCCGGTCACCCTCGTTGCGACGCTGACCATCGCGGGCGACCATGTGGCGGTGGACTATACCGGCACCACTGGCCTGTCGCGCTACGCCATCAACTGCCCGATCTGCTACACGGAGGCCTATACCTCCTTCGGCGTGAAGGCGGCGCTCGCGCCGTGGATTCCGAACAACACCGGCACGCTGGATGCCGTGGTCGTCACGGCGCCGGAGAACACCATCGTCAACGCCCCGCATCCGGCCGCGGTCTATGCCCGTTCGGTCATCGGCCACATGCTGCCGGACGTGGTCTATGGCTGCCTTGACCAGGCGATGCCCGACACCGTGCCGGCCGAAGGCACGTCCAGCCTGTGGAACCTGACCCTGCTGGCGGGCCATGGCCTGACCGGCGGGGAGGGCAGCGCGACCCGCGCCTTCACCGTCACCACCTTCCATTCGGGTGGCGCGGGCGCGCGGCCGAAGCAGGACGGGTTGTCCGCGACGCCCTTCCCCTCGGGCGTACGCAACGTGCCGGTGGAGATCACCGAGGCGATCACGCCGCTGGTGATCTGGCGCAAGGAATACCGCAAGGGGTCCGGGGGTCCGGGCCGCCAGCGCGGCGGCCTCGGCCAGCGCATGGAAATCGCCAATCGCGACGCCGCAGCCTTCGGCATCCAGGCGCGCTTCGAACGCGGCGAGTACCCGGCCCGCGGCCGGTCCGGCGGTGCGCCGGGCGGGCTCGGGCGGCTCTCGCTCGAATCCGGCGCGGCGCTGAAGGTGAAGGGTCTGCAGGTCATCCCGGCCGGCGAGCGGCTGGTCGTCGAAATGCCCGGCGGCGGTGGCTACGGCGATCCGTTCTCACGCGACCCCGCACAGGTCGCGCGCGACGTGCGCTACGGCCTCATCGACCCCGACCAGGCGCTGTCCGACTACGGCGTCGTCCTGACCGCGAGCGGGGAACCGGACGCCGCCGCGACCTCCGCGCGACGCGCGGCGCGGTGACGCGCATGCGGAGAGGGGCGTCGCCCCTCTCCGTACCGCATCCCACCGAAGGACCGAGGCCTTTGAAAGCCGTCAACGGGTGCCGGGTGGGGATGCAACCCTGGCGAAGACGAAGGGGGGCACGTGCCTCCTCCGGGTCCGCTTACCGCTTCGCTTCGATCGCGTCCCAGATCGCCTTTTCAAGATGCACGCCGTCGAAGCGCGCGATCTCCTGAAGCCCGGTCGGCGAGGTCACGTTGATCTCGGTGAGGAACCCGCCGATCACGTCGATGCCGACGAAGATCATGCCGCGCTTCTTCAGCTCGGGCCCGATGGCCTCGCAGATTTCCTTCTCGCGATCGGTGAGCGTGGTCGGCTCCGGGCGGCCGCCGACATGCATGTTCGACCGAGCCTCGCCGGCGGCAGGGACGCGGTTGATCGCGCCCATGGCGACACCGTCCACGAGGATGATGCGCTTGTCGCCCAGGCGCACGGCGGGGACGTATTTCTGCACCACCAGGGGCTCGCGGGACCGTTCGGTGAACATCTCGATCAGCGAGTTCATATTCGGGTCGTCGGCGCGCAGATGGAAGACGCCCGCGCCGCCATTGCCGAACAGCGGCTTGATGATGATCTCGCCGTGTTCCTCGCGGAACGCCGCGATGCGGCGGCGATCGGCGGTGACCATCGTAATCGGCATCAGGTCGGGGAAGTGGGTGACGAACAACTTCTCGGGCGCGTTGCGCACCTCGGCGGGGTCGTTCACCACCAGGGTCTTCGGGTGGATATGCTCCAGGATGTGGGTGGCCGTGATGTAGGCCATGTCGAAGGGCGGATCCTGCCGCATCAACACCACATCCGTGTCCTTGCCGAGATCGAGTTCCACCTCGGCCCCGAAGGTGAAGTGGTGGCCCTTCTCGCGGCGGACCTCGACCGGCTTCGCCCAGGCGGTGACGCGGCCGCCGCGCAACGCCAGGTCGCGCACATGGTAGTGCCACAGCGCATGGCCACGCGCCTGGGCTTCCAGCATCAGGGCGAAGGTGGAATCAGCGTCGATGTTGATGGATTCGATCGGGTCCATCTGGACCGCGACGCGTAGGCTGCGGGTCATGAGGCGCATTCCTGAACCTGGTCCGGGGCGGACCGCTTGGACGCTGTCGTGCCACCCCCGAGCGGAATGCGCCAGAGGCCCTTGGCTGCCGCCATTTGAACAACCATGGGTTGTTTTAAGTTAAGATCGCACGATTGTGGGTTAAGATCTGCCCTGGCAGCGGATATATGTTGACGCATGGTTAAGGACCGCCGCTGGCGGACCTGAGACGCGGCAGGAGGCCGCAGCCCCTTTCCGAGGTGCCGTGCCGTGCCGATCCTCCTGCCGTATTCGACCGATATCCCGCCGATCTGGTTCGACGAACCGCCGAAAGTGGTGCCGGAGGACGTGCTCGTCCCCGGCATCGCCCCGCCGCCCGGCGACCCCGCGCCCCTCATGATACCGATCGCGCCGACCACGCCCGATCGCCCTTCGGCAGCGCCCGCCCAGGAGGTCACGCCCGTCGTGCTGACCGTCGCCGTGGCGGAGCCCGAACCTGTCGAACCGGCAGGCGAGCCTTTGGCCGTTCCGGCACAGACGCCCATCGTGATCGCGGCGGGATCGGTCGCGGCCGAGGCAGCATCGCCGCCCACCGCCGCCTCCGCGCCGATGGAAGTGGCGTCCTCCCTTGCGCCGGCCTTCGACGTGCCGCCCGAAGATGCGTTCCCGACGCTCGCCGATCTCGACGCGATCCTTGCCGCCAATGCCGGCGCGCCCCCGGAACCCACCGCGGAGGAGCGCGCCGAGGTGATCGACCTGCTCGGTCTCGACCCCGCGATCGCGAATGACCCGCTGCGCTATGCCGAGGCCCTCGCTAACCTGCCTGAACCCGATGCGGACCAGGCGCTGGAGCAGTGGATGCGGGACTACGATGTCGGCGCCCTGCCGTCGGAAGTGCCCGATCCGGCCGGGGACTGGCAGATCGGCTGATCCGCGGGGCTATGCCGTGGCGGCCTGCGTCGGTCGCCGAAGCATGTGCAGCACCAGCATCGTCACCAGCATGAGGGCAAGCACGCCCAGCGTGGCCCCGGCGAGCCGCCCGGCCACCGGCCCCAGGGCGGCCGGCGGCGCCGGACCCGAGACCAACGTGATGATGACCGCGAGCCCGCCTTGGGTGCCGACATAGGCCGACGGCCCGCCGCCCAGATGCAGCGTGGAGAAGAGAAACAGCCCGATCCCCAGCGCACCGAGCCACAGCACGATGTTGCCGCCGGTGACCCACATCGCGGCCAGGCCGAAAGCCCCGCCCAGCGCGCAGCCGAGGATGCGCTGCCGGCCGCGATGCTCGAGCATGCTGGGATCGCGGTCCAGCACCACCATGGCCGAGATCGCCATCTGCATGGGTTGCGGCAGGTCGAAGGCCGCCCAGCCCAGCATCACGACGACCAACACCAGCCCACCGATCAGCGTCACCGCCCGCAGCTCGGCGCGCGTCAGCACCGCGGGGGCCGCGGCCGCCGGGCCCTGCCCCTTTGGCATAATGAACAGCGCGACCAGCGCGGCGACGATCACGCCGGTGATGATCTCGGCCGTGCGGTTCGCCGCGAAGTCGAACAACCCCGCCGGCGTCGCGGCTGACTGCACCAGCACCATCGTCGCCGTCACCGCGCCGAGCAGCCAGGCATAGGGGTAGCCGGCGACATAGCGCGCCCGCGACCCGACCGCGCCGACACAGAACAGCCCCAGCAGCAGCAGCGCCGGCTGGTCGGTCGACAGCGCCGCGAGCACAAGCCCGACCACCAGGCCCAGCGCCGTGCCGCAGACCCGCTGCGCCGCCTTGGTCAGGATGGCGTGCCGGTCAGGCCCCGCCACCACCCAGGCCGAGATCGCCGACCACCAGGGATCCTCGAGCCCCAGCAGCAGCGCGACCAGCACCGCTGCCACGACCCCGACCGCCGCAGTCAGACCATGCCGGACGGTCCAATGGCCCACGGCGTCAGAACCAGATCACCACGCGCGCCGTGGCGCCATGGAACAGGCGCACATCGGGCGGCAGGTCGGGCAGGGTGATCTCCACCGGGAAATGCTGCGGCAGGCGGATCCAGTCGGTCTCCGGCGGGACGATCGGCACCACCGCCTCGGTCGCCGTGACCGGCGCGCTGAGCACCGCCGGCGCGACGCTGCGCACCCGCCCGCGATGCAGCCGCCAGGGATCGCTGCCCAGCAGCACCCAGGCGGTCTGGCCGGGTCGCAGCCGCTTCAGGTGCCGTTCGCCGACATTGGCGACCAGGCGCCAATCCGCATCGGTCACGAGCACCAGAACCGGCTGCCGCGCGGCGATATTGTCGCCCGGCCGGGCCTCGAACGGCGCCAGCCGACCGGCCATGGGCGCCGCGATCTGCGTGCGCGACAGGTTGTAGGCCGCGCTGTCGAGCACCTCCTGCGCGGCGTCCAGTTCGGCCTTGCGGACATCCACCAGGCGCCGCGCCACCGCGGCGGCGGCCTGGGCGCGCAGCAGCTCGCCCTGTGCGACGATCTGGTCGCGCTGGGCATCCTGCTCGCGCTCGACCGGTGCGTAGCCGCTGCGGGCGAGGGCCTGCTCGCGCGTGAGCTCTTGCTGCGCATCGGTGAGCCGCGCCTGGGCCTGGGAGATCGCGGCATCGGCCTCGGCGACCGCGGCCTGGGCCAAATCATGCTGGCGCTGCGCCACGTCGCGCGCGGCCGAGGCCGTAGCAACGGCGATGGCGAAGGGGCGCGGCTCGATCGTCAGCAGCGCCTGGCCAGCGGCGACGGCCTCATCCGGGCGCACGGGGAGGGCGGATATGGGACCGGAAATCTCGGGGGCGACCGTGACCAGCGCGGCCACGACGCGCACATCGCCGGCATAGGCGAAGACCAGGGCGGTCAGCTCATACAGCAGCCACAGAAGCAGGGCCGCCCCGAGGACGGCGCGTACGACATGGTCCTCGATCCACTTCAGCATGGGGCGGCGGGCTCTCCGGGGCAGGGGCAGTGTATCGTGGCGGGCGAAAGAGTGGAGGGGCTTCGCCCTTCACCAGGAGCCGGGCCCGAACGCCTAGCGGCGCTCGAAGTGATAGGGCGCCGCGCTTTCCTCCGACGGATCGAGCGCCAGCCGATGCTCCAGCGGCGGGAAGGCGCGGCTGCGGCAATCGGAGCGGTCGCAGAGCCGGCAGGACAGGCCGATCCCGACCGCCGCCGCGTCGAGATCGAGGCCATCCGCATAGACCAGCTCCGGCGCGCGGGCGATGTCGCACCCCATGGCGACGACATGCACCGGGGGCGGCTCGCCCCAATGCGCGGCGCGGCCCTGCACGGTCTGCGCGACGGTCAGGAAGGTCGCGCCATCCGTCAGCCGCGCGACCTGCACGCGGATGCGGCCAGGCGTCGCGAAGGCCTCATGCACCACCCAGCGCGGGCAGGACCCGCCAAAGCGCGCGAAGGGGAAGCCCGCGGCGGAGAAGCGCTTGCCGACATTGCCCGCCGGATCGAGGCGCAGGAAGAAGAAGGGCACGCCCCGCGCGCCATCGCGTTGCAGGGTGGACAGGCGCTGTGCAGCCTGCTCGAAGGACACGCCGAAGCGCGCGGCCAGTGCTTCGATGTCGTGGCGCATCTCGCGTGCCGCGGCGAGATAGGGCGCGTAGGGCATCAGCAGCGCGGCGGCCGCGTAGTTCAGCAGGCCGATGCGGATGAGTTGCGATGCCTCCGGCGTCGAGGGCTCTACGCCGGCAAGCGCGGCATCGAGAGCGTCGCGCGCTTCCAGCAGCATGAGGGTGAAGGCCATCTGGAAGCCGCGGGATTCGCGCGGGAGTGCCTCCGAAAGATGGAGCACGCGCGAGGCGGCGTCATAGCGGCGCAATGAGCCATCCATCGGCCCCACGATCACTGCCAGCCCGTGCACGCGACGCAACCGTTCGGCGATGCCGTGGTTCATCTCGGAGGGGCGCGTGCCGATCTCGCGGCCGATCTGCTCGGCGGCCGCTTCCAGCGCCGGGAAGTGGTTGGCGCGATCGTGGAAGAAGTCGCGTGCTTCCTCGGTCGGCAACAGGATGCGCGTGCCGGTCGGCAAGGCGAGACCGGAGGAATCCTCCCGCGCCACGCGCCAGGCGCGATAGAGCGCGAGCATCGCGCGCGCCGCATTGGGCGCGGAGGCAGCAAGCGTCGTCACCTCCTGCTCCGGCACGTCCTCGAGGCCGAGCATGGGATCGGACAGCACCTCGCGCACGCCGGATTCGAGCTGACGTTCGGCACTGCCCGACAGCGCGGCGAGTTCGACGCCGAGCGTCTCGGTCAGCTTGATCAGCAGCGATGCGGTGACGGCGCGCTGGTCGTGCTCGATCAGGTTCAGATAGCTCGCCGAGATGCCGAGCCGCGTGGCCAGCACCTGCTGTGTCAGCCCGCGTTCGCTGCGCAGGCGGCGGACGGTACGGCCGATCAGGGGGCGCGCCATGAATTTACATCCTTTACAGAATCGCTGTGAAGTTTGTGAAAATCTGCACGTTCTTGCGGCGATGCACCCAAGATCGCTGGTGATTCTCGGCGGTGCAATGTGAATTATTCACGGGCGCCGGATGCACCGGCCAAGACCGACCGATTTCGAGGAACTCTCCATGCGCCCGACCACCACGCCCTGCTTCGCCCCTGATGGTTCCGGCGGCTCCCTGCCGCCGCAGGATCCCAACCGCTTCGCCGGCATCCGCCGCGACTACACGGAAGCCGATGTCGCCCGCATCGCCGGCTCCTTCCGCGTCCGCCACACCCTGGCGGAGAACGGCGCCCGCCGCCTGTGGGACCTGCTGCGCAACGAGCCCTTCGTGAACACGCTCGGCGCGCTGACCGGCATGCAGGCGCTGCAGCAGGTGAAGGCGGGGCTGAAGGCGATCTACCTGTCGGGCTGGCAGGTGGCCGCCGATGCGAACTCGGCCGGGCAGATGTACCCGGACCAGTCGCTCTACCCGGTGGATTCCGTGCCGAAGGTGATCAGCCGCATCAACGGCTCCCTGCGCCGCGCCGACCAGATCGCGACGATGGAACGGCTCGACGGCAAGGCCGATGACCGGACGCACTACATGGCGCCGATCATCGCCGATGCCGAGGCCGGCTTCGGCGGCGCCCTCAACGCCTATGAGCTGATGCGCGCCATGATCGAGGCCGGTGCCGCCGGCGTGCATTTCGAGGACCAGCTCGCCTCCGAGAAGAAGTGCGGCCATCTCGGCGGTAAGGTGCTGGTGCCGATCAGCCAGCACATCCGCACGCTGAACGCCGCGCGCCTCGCGGCCGATGTGGAAGGCGTGCCGACCGTCCTGCTGTGCCGCACGGATGCTGAATCCGCGCAGCTCCTGACGGCCGATGTCGATGAGCGCGACCGCCCCTTCATCAGCGGCGACCGCACGCCGGAAGGCTTCTTCCGCATCAAGCCGGGTGTGGGCAAGCAATACGCCATCGCGCGCAGCCTGGCCTACGCGCCCTATGCCGACCTGCTGTGGTGGGAGACCTCGGACCCGGACCTGAACGACGCGCGTGAATTCGCCGAGGCGATCCACCGCGAATTCCCGGGCAAGATGCTCGCCTACAACTGCTCGCCCTCCTTCAACTGGCAGCGGAAGATGGGTGTCGAGGCCGCGGCGAAGTTCCAGCGCGAGATCGGCGCGATGGGCTACAAGTTCCAGTTCGTCACCCTCGCCGGCTTCCACAGCCTGAACCTGTCCATGTTCAAGCTGGCCCGCGGCTATGCCGAGCGCGGCATGGGTGCCTACTCGGAACTGCAGCAGGCCGAGTTCGCGGCGGAGGCCGAGGGCTTCACCGCGGTGCGGCACCAGCGCGAGGTCGGCGTCGGCTACTTCGACGCGGTGGCGATGGCGGCCTCGGGCGGCCAGTCCTCCACCACGGCGATGGCGCACTCCACCGAGACCGCGCAGTTCCATGACGCCAAGACGCCCGAAGCGGCGCACTGAGATACGCAAGGGAGATGAGAGTGATGAGCAACAACGATCGTCACGACGACGGCCTGGTGCATGCCCATAACTGGGCTACCGAACCGCCCCGCGCGGCCCAGACTCTGCGGCCCCGCATGACCCCGGCGCCCACCGAGGATCATGACGACGGCCTGGTTCACAGCCATGGCTGGGCCTGCGGCGAACGCGGCCGCCCCGCCCACTGACGCGCAGCGCGGCCCGACAGGCGGCGGTCCCCGAAAGGGGGCCGCCGTCTTGCGTTGCATCAGGGACATGGTCGCGTAACAGGGACATGCGTATGGAAGCCCCGCAAGGAGATCCCACCGCATGCCCGTCAATCGTTACACCATCCCCAGCATCGTGCTGCACTGGACGATGGCTCTCGCCATCCTGCTCGCCTGGGGCGGCATGCAGATCGCCGAGGATCTGAGCCGCGGCCCGACCAAGGCGCTCGTCGAAGGCGGCCATGCGCTGTTTGGCCTCGGCGTTCTGGCGCTCCTGCTGCCGCGCATCCTCGCCCGGCTGCTCGGCCGCCGCGTTACCGCGCCCGAGGGTACGCCGGAATGGGAAGTGCGGCTCGCGGCTGCGACGCATCTGCTGCTCTACGCGCTGATGCTGGCGCTGCCGGTCACCGGCCTGCTCACGGCGATGAGCGGGCGCGGGCCGTTCGACCTGGCGGGCCTCGGCGCCATTCCCAACCTGCTGACGTCCTACGGGCTGCGCGGCACGCTGAAGGGCGCGCATGAGCTACTCGCCAACGGGCTGATCGCTGTGGTGGCGCTGCATGTCGCGGCGACGCTGTTTCACACCTTCATCCGTCGCGACGATGTCGCGGCGCGGATGATCCCGGGTCTCGCCCGGCGTGACGCGGCGCCTACGGCGTAAGGTCGGCGTAGTCCTCGCTCGGTCCCGGCGCGCCACGGGCGGCGCGCCGGAGTGTGGCCTCGATGCGTTCCGCGATGGCGTCGCGGTAGTGCATCGGGTCCCAGTAGTGGGTGGGCTCCCGCGTGATCGGGCTGGCACGCCAATAGTCCAGCACCACCGTATTCGGCCGCGTGCGCGCCATGGCGACGACCTGGCGCTTGCAGGCCTCGGCCCGCGCGACGCTGTCGCTGCCGGGCGCACCCTGCGCGCCGAGCCAGAGCGGCATGAAGACCAGCACGAGGCGCGTCGGTTCCGGCGTGGCGGACACCATCGTGTGCAGCAGGGCCAGCGGCGGGAAGGTCACATCCGCCGGCGGGGTCGGCTTGGTCCAATCGGCATCCTGCGGCACCGGCGGCAGATGCGCGGCAGCGCGGGCGGCGTCGTAGCGGTCCTCGGGCGGCAGGAAGCGGGTGTAGCCGTCGCGGCCGTAGCGCTGGCGCATCAGCCCGGTCAGCACGGCGAATTGCCGCACGGCCTCCTGCACCGCGTAGAAGGACAGCATCTCGCGATAGGCGGGCCAGGGGCTCGCTTCGTAGAAGGCCTCGGGGAAGGCGCGCGGCGTGTACCGCTGCAGGGGCGCCGGGTCGCACCAGACATGGTCGAGGCCGATGACGATTGCGCGCGGCTGCGGATGGGCGCGCAGGAAGACTTCGAAGAGGCGCGACTGCTCATAGGCCGTCGCGGCGTTCATCGCGAGGTTCGCGAAATGCGCGTCGAAGGCCTGGTTCAGTTCCGCCGGGCGCAACATGCGCATGGTCGAGGTGCCGAAGATCGCCGCATTGAAGCGGTCCGACCGGGCAAGACCCGGAAATGCATAGCGGGCATTGGTCGAGATCGGCGGGCGCTCGGCCGGGATGTGAAAGGGCAGCACGCCCCAGGGGTCGACCAGCGCGACGAAGGCGTAGGTCGCCGCAACGCCGATCGCGGCCGTCGCCACCGCACGGGTGAAGAAGCGCTTCCACGCTCCGGTGTCAGAACTGGAAGTAGATGAACTCACTGGGCGTCCTGGAGCCGGATTGCAGGAGGAGAAGCAGCAGCACGATGCCGATTGGCACGGCGAGCCAATGGATCGGCCGCAGCTTCAGCAGCGCGACCTGCTGGCTGGTCGGCCCGACCAGCGCGACGGCCGCGCCGATGGCGAAGGCGACCGCATGATCGACCTTCACATGCCCGATGCCGTCCAGCCCCGTCATCCCGCGCAGCACGGTCCAGGCGGTCGGGAAATCCGGCGCGCGGAACAGCACCCAGCCCGCCATGACGAACAGCAGCGTCAGCGCCCAGCCGAGCAGCGCCGGCATGCGCAGTCCGGTCCGCGCCCAGGCGCCGTTGATGGCCAGCGCGATGCCGTGCAATCCGCCCCACACCACGAAGGTCCAGTTCGCCCCGTGCCACAGCCCGGCGAGCAGCATGGTCACGATGGCATTGCGCGCCTGCCTGGCCCCACCGCCGCGATTGCCGCCCATCGGGATGTAGAGATAGTCGCGCAGGAAGCGCGACAGCGTCATGTGCCAGCGCCGCCAGAAGTCACGGATCGACGTCGCCCGATACGGCGCGTCGAAATTGTAGGGCATGCGTAGCCCGAACATCAGCGCGAGCCCGATCGCCATGTCGGAATAGCCGGAGAAGTCGAAGTAGATCTGCAAGGTGAAGGCGGCGGCCGCGATCCAACCTTCCGCGAGCGACGATCCACCGGTCGCCGAGGCCGCGGTGAACAGCCGGTCCGCGACTTCCGACACATAATCCGCGATGCCGAGCTTCTTCGCCGCGCCGATGGCGAACAGCACCATCCCGCGCGACAGGTTCTCCCATACCTCTGCCCGCCGCGGATCGGCCGCGAACTGGTCGATGATCTCGTTGTGGCGAACGATCGGCCCGGCGATGAGCTGCGGGAAGAATGTGACGAACATGAAGAAGTCGAGCAGCGGATAGGCATGCGCCTGCCCCCGCCGCAAGTCGATCAGATAGGAGATCTTCTGGAAGACGAAGAAGCTGATGCCGAGCGGCAGGATGATGTCCCAGGGCGTGTATTCCATCCCCAGTAGCGCGGCGAAGGATCCGGCGAAGAAATTGGTGAACTTGCACACGCCCAGCACGGCGAGGTTCGCCACGACGCCGATGATCGGCCAGTCGCGTTTCGGGTCGGCCTCATGCAGCCAGCCGATCAGCCAGTTCAGCAGCGTCAGCCCCACCAGCAGCGGAACGAAGCGCACATCCCAGGCGGCATAGAAGATGAGCGAGGCCGTCACCACGACGATCTGCCGCAGGGTCCGGCTGCCGGCCGCCGCGTAGTAGAGGGCGAGCGTCACCGGCAGGAACAGCAGGATGAAGATCTGGCTCTGGAACAGCACGCCGCCGGCCTAGCACAGGGGCGGGGAGGCTCCTAGGTCGGGTAGCCCCGTCGCCCCCGGGGTCAGCGCCCCCTCTCTTTTCGCCACGCCTCGAACAGCGGCCTGTTCGCCGGATCGGTCATCGGATAGAGCCCGCGGATCGTGTGGCCTGCGGCGACGCGTTCCTGCACGAAATCCTCGAAGACCGTCTGTTCGAAGGCTTCCTCGGCGACCTCGTCGGCGATGTGGGCGGGGATGCAGACCACGCCTTCCCCGTCGCCGACCATGATGTCGCCGGGATGCACGCCAACGCCCGCGCAGGCGACCGGCACATTCAGGTCCACGCAATGATGATGGATCAGGTTGGTCGGCGCCGAGGGGGTGGCGTGGTAGGCGGGCCAGCCCATCTGCGCGATCTCCGGACTGTCGCGGAAGCCGCCATCGGTGACCGCGCCCGCCACGCCGCGCATCTTCAGCCGCGTGATGAGGATGCCGCCCGCGCTGGCCGCCCGCGCATCCGCGCGGCTGTCGATGACGAAGACGGCGCCGGGCGGGCATTCCTCCACGCCCTTGCGCTGCGGATGCGTGGGGTCCTTGAAGACGTCGAGGGTATCGAGGTCCTCGCGCGCCGGGATGGTGCGCAGGGTGTAGGCCGGCCCGACCATACGCGGCGCCTCCACGCTGAGCGGCGCGAGCGAGAGGAACACATTGCGAAACCCGCGCTTGAACAGCACTGTGGTCAATGTGGCGGTCGAAACCTCGGCGAGCTTCGCCCGCGTCGAATCCTTCATGGCGTGAGCCTCACTGTGCGGCCTTGGAAATGTTCCAGTACACGGGAACGGGGGAATCGAGGATGCCCTGGAGCCGCGCCGAATAGCCTCGCACCAGGGAGAACTGGCCGAGCGGGACGTAGGGCACGGTTTCCGTGGCGCGGCGGTGATAGGCCTCGGCGGCCTCGGCGCGCTGAGAGTCGCTGCTCGCGGCGATGAAGGCGTCGCGCAGGCGTTCCATCTCGGCATCGCAGGGCCAGCCGGGCAGCGCCGTGCGCTCGCAGGCGGACCGCATGGCGTTGTGGCCGGAGGGGTCCATGCCATCGAGGCCCGTCGGTGCCGAGACGAACAGCGCCCAGCCGCCCTGGTTCACCGGGTTGCGTGACAGGCGGCGCTGGATCAGCGTCGCCCAATCCATGGCCTGGACATCGACGGTCAGGCCGACCTGGCGCAGCAGGTCCGCTGAGACCAACGCGAAGGTGTGGCTGATGGTGGAATCCTGCGCGTCGAGAATGACGATGGGGGTCCCGTCATAGCCGCTTTCCGCCACCGCGCGCCGCGCGGCGTCGAGGTTCGGGCCCACCCAGCCAGCCTCGGTCCGATAGGGCGAGGTACAGGTGTAGAAGGACCGGCAATCGCGCCACAGGCTGGGATCGGTCATGTAGGCCGGCATGGCGAAGGCCGGGTCCACCATCAGCCGCATCGCCTGGCGCAGGCGCGGATTGTCGAAGGGCGGGGTCGCCTGGTTCATGCGGAAGATGGCCTGCACACCGACACTGTCCTGCGGGCCGATGCGCAGGTTGCGGTTCTGCCGCACCACGGGGAACAGGTCGGGCGGCAATTCCTCGAAGATGTCGAGTTCGCCGGTCGTGAGCGCATTCAGCGCCGTCTGCGCATCCGGCAGATAGACCCATTCGACACGTTCGATGCCCGCGCGCTTGCCGCCGGCGAGGCCATCCGGCTGCTCATTCCGCGGCACGTAGGCGGCGTTGCGGCGATAGGTGACACGGTCGCCGACGCGCCAATCCTCCCGCCGCAGGCTGAAGGGACCAGAGCCGATGGGGTCGGTGATCGGCGTCGTCGCCGGCGTCGCGGCGATGCGCGCGGGCATGATGAAGGGTGGCTGGCCGGATGGCTTGGACAGTGCCTGGAGCATCAGCCCGAACGGCTCGCGCAGCACGATGCGGAAGGTCCGCGCATCCACCGGCTCGATCGCCGTCGCCAGCGCGACGAGCTGCTGCCCGAGCCCGTCCCGCACCGCCCAGCGGCGCAGGGAGGCGATCACATCCTCGGTGGTGACCGGCGCGCCGTCATGGAAGGCCAGACCCTCCCGCAGGGTGAAGGTCCAGGTCCTGCCGTCGTCGCTGGTGGTGAAGCGCTCGACCATCTGCGGCCGCACGCGAAGCTGGGAATCCAGCGCGAAGAGCGTGTCGTAAACCATGTAGCCATGGTTGCGGGCCATGTATTCGGGACTGATGAAGGGGTCGACCGAGCGCAGGTCGCCGAAGGTCTTGATGCGCAGCGCATTGGGATCACCGCGCCCCTGGGCCACGGCCGCAGGCGCAACGAGCAGCAGGGCGGCGCCGAGCGCCGCGGCCAAACGCTTCATGGATGCTTCCTTCCCTCTGGCCGTTCGGTGCTCCGCCAGCCTTGGGGTTACGATGGGGCCGTGGCCGGCCAGGCGGCAAGCCGGAATCGGACCGAGACCGAAGCGAGACAGACATGCCCGACAATGGCGCCCAGAAGCGCTCCCGCTCCTACCTCCTTGCCATCGAAGACCAGGAGTTCCTGCTGCGGGACGAAATGCGTCCCTTCCGCTTCGGCATGGAGTTCGCCAAGGCGGAATATGCGCTGCGCGACTGGGGCGTGCGATCGACGGTGGTGGTGTTCGGATCAGCGCGCATCCCCAGCCCCGAACAGGCCGCGGCACTGACCGCGAGCGCCAGGACGCCGACCGAGAAGCGCGCCGCGAAGCACGCGGCGGACCGATCCCGGCTGTATGAAGATGCCCGCGCCTTCGCCCGCATCGTCTCGCTGCGCGGCGGTGCGCTCGCGGTAACGGGCGCGCCACGGGACAACGTCATCGCGACCGGCGGCGGGCCAGGGATCATGGAGGCGGCGAACCGCGGCGCGGCGGAAGCCGGGGCGCCGTCCATCGGCTTCAACATCACCCTGCCGCATGAGCAATACCCGAATGCATGGTCGACGCCGGCACTGACCTTCCGCTTCCATTATTTCGCGATGCGCAAGATGCACCTGGCCATGCGTGCCAATGCGCTCGCGGTGTTTCCCGGCGGGTTCGGCACTTTCGACGAGTTGTTCGAGTTGCTGACCCTGGTGCAGACCGGCAAGGCGACGCCGCGGCCGATCGTGCTGGTCGGCCGGGCCTTCTGGGAAGGCGCGGTGAACCTGCCCCTGCTGGCCGAAGAAGGGATGATCGACGAGAAGGACCTCGCCCTGTTCGACATCGTCGACACGCCGGAGGAGGCCTGGGCAAGCCTCGTGCGGCGCGGGCTCGAAGCCCGGGCCCTGCCCTCGGCACCCGCGGTGCCGCTGGCGCCGCCGCCCCGTCGGCGCAAACCGGAGGCGGAGCGGATGCCCGCCCCCCCTGGTCAGAGGCGGTGACAGGAGGGGCCTTGCCCATGAGCGCGAAAATCATAGTTCGCGGGGCCACGGGATGGGTCAAAGCCCCTCCCTGTCAGTGCTCCGTCTTCGTGTGCTTGGGGCGGAGCCCCGCCGGCACTTACTTCGCCGGCAGGAACCCGACGATGTCGCGCGTCTTGGCGACGATCGGCTCGGCGATCGCCGAGGCCTGATCCGCCCCCGTCCGCAGCGCCGCATCCAGCGCGCCGGGATCCTCGAGCAGCCGCTTCAGCTCCGCCTGGATCGGTGCGAGGTGGGCGATCAGCGCGTCGGCCAGCACGGTCTTGAAGGCGCCGAAGCCCTGGCCGCCATGCTCGCGCAGCACGTTCTCCGGCAGGGTATCGGTGATGGCGGCGAGGATCCCGACCAGGTTGCGCGCCTCGGGCCGGCCTTCGAAGCCGGCCATGTGCTCCGGCAGCGGCTCGGGGTCGGTCTTCGCCCGCTTGATCTTCTGCGCGATGGTGTCCGGGTCGTCGTTGAGGTTGATGCGCGACTGGTCCGAGGGATCGGACTTCGACATCTTCTTGGTGCCGTCGCGCAGCGACATCACCCGCGCGGCCACGCCCTGGATCAGCGGGTCGATGTTGGGGAAGAAGTCCACGCCGTAGTCGTGGTTGAACTTCTGCGCGATGTCGTTGGCGAGTTCGAGATGCTGCTTCTGGTCCTCGCCCACCGGCACCTTCGTGGCGTGGTAGGCGTGGATGTCGGCCGCCATCAGGTTCGGATAGACATACAGGCCCGAGGAGACAGCCTCCTGGTTCTTGCCGGCCTTGTCCTTGAACTGCGTCATGCGGTTGAGCCAGCCGAGACGGGCCACGCAGTTGAAGATCCAGGCGAGTTCGGCATGCGCGCGCACATGCGACTGCACGAACAGCACGCAGCGCTTGGGGTCGAGGCCGCAGGCAATCAGCGTCGCGGCCATCTCGCGCGTCTGGCGGCGCAGATCGGCGGGGTCCTGCCACTGGGTGATCGCATGCAGGTCGACGACGCAATAGATCGCCTCATGCGTGTCCTGCAGCGGCACCCAGTTGCGGATGGCGCCGAGGTAGTTGCCGAGGGTGGGCACGCCCGAGGGCTGGATGCCGGAGAAGACGCGGGTCATGGAAGGCCTTGGCTGTGCGGGACCGAGCCGTGCATCCCGCTTGCGCGCGCCCGCGTCAAGATCGGGCGGGACCGTCAGGCCGGCGCGGGGCGGTGGCCGAAGATCGCGGTGCCGACCCGGACATGGGTGGCGCCCTCGGCGATCGCGGCCTCGAAATCCCCGCTCATGCCCATCGAGAGCACGGACAGGCCATGCCGGGCGGCCAATTCCCTGAGATAGGCGAAATGCGGGCGGGGGTCGCCTTCGACAGGGGGAATGCACATCAGGCCGGTGACGGGCAGGCCGTATTCCCCATGGGCGGCGCGGATGAAGGCATCGGCCTCGGCACGGGGAATGCCGGATTTCTGGGCCTCGTCGCCGGTGTTCACCTGGATGAGGCAATCCGGGCGCCGGCCGGTCTTCGCCATGGCATCGGCGATGGCCGCGGCGAGCTTGGGCCGGTCGATGCTCTCGATTACGTCGGCTACGGCCACGGCATCGCGCGCCTTGTTGGTCTGGAGGCCGCCGATGATGTGCAGGCGCATGGACGGGTGTCCGGCGCGCAGGCCTGGGAATTTGGCCTGGGCCTCCTGCACACGGTTCTCGCCGAAGATGGTCTGGCCCGCGGCCAGCGCGGCGATCACGGCCTCCTGGGGATGGGTCTTGGACACGGCGACCAGTGTGACCGCGCCCGGATCCCGGTTGGCGCGGATGCAGGCCTCGGCGATCCTGGCGCGGATGGCGGCCAGGTTGGCGGCGATATCGGTATCGGTGGTCATGGGGCAGGCAGGTTAGGACAGATCGGCGTGGACCGGAATCCATCCTCACCATGAATAGTGTAGCGGCACGGGCCCGGCAGATCGTCCCGGCACGGCGACGCGGGCGTAAGCTGCCCGTGCTGTGGCTCGTCTCCGATCCTGTGCGTCTGCCCGATCCGCGCCCGGCGGCGGCCACGCTACCGCGCGG
The DNA here is from genome assembly GCF_019430885.1 of Roseomonas alba. Lineage (GTDB taxonomy): Bacteria > Pseudomonadota > Alphaproteobacteria > Acetobacterales > Acetobacteraceae > Neoroseomonas > Neoroseomonas alba. Next base: position 111,955 of record NZ_JAHYBZ010000005.1, read on the forward strand.
GTCCGGCGTGCTGGCGCGCGGCCTGTCGGCGCCGGTGCTGGCCGGGCTGGTGCGGCTCGCCCGTCGGCGGGGCCTCGTTCTGCTGGTGGCCGGGGACGGCCGGGCCGCGTTGCGAAGCGGCTCGGGACTGCATCTGCCCGAACGCCGCGTGAGCCTCGGCCTGCTTCCCTTCCTGCGTGCCCGCCAGGCGGGGGCGCCAGGGGCATTGCTGACCCTTGCCGCCCATGGCGGTCGGACAGCCGCGGCACGGGTCCGGCGGCTGCGGCCCGATTTCGTTTTCCTGTCGCCGCTTTTTGCGACACGGTCGCACCCCGGGGCACCGGCCCTGGGGCCCTTGCGCTGGGGGGTGGCAGCACGCCGCCTCGGCATACCCGCAATGGCGCTCGGGGGGGTCGCGGCCGCAACGGCCGGGCGCGTTCCGCGGCGTGCCGCGGGCTTGGCGGCGATCGACGGGCTCGCGCCACAGGCTGTGGCGCACCCGCCACACTGTCTCAGGTAAGTCGCGGCGTGGGCGTCTCGGCGGTTGCCGCCCGGCGCTGGGCCAGGACATAGTCGGCCCAGGCCACGACGCCGCCCTTCCGCCCGTATTGGGAGGAATGCGGCGGCGGACCCTGTCCGGGGGGGCAGGGCGGCCGTCGGAACTGCCGGCTCGCCGGCGATGAGGAGGACTTGAATGCGCAAGATTCTGCTGGGGACGACCGCTGTTGTCGGCGCCGCCCTGCTCGCGCCGGGGGCTTTCGCCCAGACGACGCAGGGTGGTGGTGGTCGTGTTGGCCAGGGCGTGACCGTTCCCACCGCTCCGGGGACTGTTGGCGTCGCGCCGACGCCGCTGAACGTTGGCCCGTCTGCCCCGAACACCCAGGTCGTGCAGGCGCCGACGCCGGCGATGGCCGGCGCTGGTGGTCTCACCATCCGCCTCGGTGGCTACTTCGCCTTCACGGGTGCGATGGTCCAGGACGACTGGGACTACGGCCGCAGCCGCAACTTCGCGAACCAGAACACCTCGGTGGGCGCCTACACGGGCAACTTGACGACCGGTGCTGCCACGACGGGCCGCCCGGGCACATCGGTGCCTTCCAACGCTGGAACGACGTTCGGGCAGCCGGTTAACAACGCGCGCTCTCGTTCGCGCTATGACTTCCGCAACGACGCCGAACTGAACATCTTCGTTGACGGCCGCACCTCGAACGGCATCACCTACGGTGCCGTCTTCGAAATGCAGATGGACAACGTGGTCGCCACTGCGGGTGACGGCACCACAGTGTCCTTCGACGAACTGTACGGGTACATCGGCTTCGATGGACTCGGCACCTTCCGCTTCGGTCAGGAAGATAGCGCTGCCTCGCTGTTGCAGGTTCGCGCTCCGGCCTCCCAGGCCCTCGGTGGTGACGCCGAATGGGACGAGTTCATCGTCCAGACTGGCCTGACTGACAGCTCGCCTTATATCATGTCGGGCATCAACGACGGTAACGACGCGACGAAGGTCATCTACCTGTCGCCGCAGTTCGCCGGCTTTGATTTCGGCGTGTCTTACGCTGCCAACTCTGGCGAAGGTGAGCGCACCAACAACGAGGGCTCGACGACTGCGGCGCAGCGCGACCGCCTCGGCATCGAGAACGAGATGTCGGCCGCCGTCCGCTACCGCGGAACCTTCGGCCCGGTGGGCGTCATCGCCGGTCTTGGCGGTATGTGGGCGTCGCCCCCGTCGCTGAATGGCGCCGGTCAGGCGCTTGGCGCGGTCGGGAACCCGCGTGCGCAAAACGTCTATGCCTACACCGCAGGCCTCGTGCTGACCGGCTACGGCTTCTCCTTCGGTGGTGAATACACCTGGGGTGCGTATCGCGGCGCCTCGGTTGGCCGGACCGCCGTTGCCGCTGGTGTTGATAACTCTCAGCACTACCTGCTTGGTCTGACCTACACCATGGGTCCGCTCGTGTTCGGTGCCGTGTGGGGCCAGGGCTGGCAGGGCAACGGCGTGTCCGCCGTCCGCACCTCGGCCACCACCGTCGCCTACACGGACCTCGACGACCGTCGTCAGGACCTGTGGGGCCTCGGCGTGGCCTACAACCTCGCTCCGGGCCTGGTGCTCTTCGGTCTGTACAACAACATCACCGACGAGAACGTGCCGATGGGCGGTCAGCCGTCCAACGCGCGCTACCTGGCGGCTCCGACCACGGTGGGCGCCCGGACCGGCACGACGCTGGCTCAGTTCAACGGCGGCAACACCCGGTCGATCAACGTCGGCATCGTGGGTATCCGCCTCGCCTTCTGATCCTTCGGGGTCGAAGCACCGGGGGCGGCAGGGGAAACCCTGCCGCCCTTCCTTTTTGGGGGGCAGCATCAGCCCTCGGCCTGTTTTCCGAAGGGGACCGGCCATGGCGGCCGCCGTCGATCTGCGCCAATGCGTCGCTCTGCATCAGGCAGGCCGGCTCGATGAGGCGATCCACTGCTATCGCCGCGCCTTGCCGCAGGACCGCGGCGGCATCCAGGTCAACCGCCTGCTCGGCCTCGCGCTGTTCGCCAAGGGTGAGGCAGCTCAGGCGCTGACGCATCTTCGTGCCGCGGTCGGCAAGGCACCGAAAGATCCCAATCTGCTCAATGACTTGGGCAATGTGCTGCGCGGCTTGGGCCGCCAGCCCGAAGCGGTGCAGGCCTTCCGCCGCGCCATCGAGGCGGAGCCCGGCTTCGCCTTCGCCCATTTCAACCTGGCCGACGGGCTGCTCGAGCTCGGCCGTCACAGCGAGGCGCTGGAAGCCTATCGCACCATCGCCGCCCGGCGTCTCCCTGGCATCGATGCCGATTTCCACAACAACCTCGGCACCTGCCTCATGGCACTCGACCGGACCGAGGAAGCACTGGCCGCATTCGAGGCAGCGCTGATCGCCGATCCCGGCCACGCTCCTGCCGCGGCACATCTGGGCGCGGCGCTGCAACGCCTCGGCCGCAACCGGGAGGCGGTCGGCTTCCTGCGCGATCGGGTCCAGAAGCGCGGCGCGACGATCCAGTTGCTGACAACACTGGGACAAGGGCTGCTGAACCTCACGGACTATGCGCCCGCCCTCGCCGTCTTCGACGAAGTGACCCGACGCCAGCCCGAGCTCGAACGGGGACTGATCGGCCGCGCCCTTGCGCTATCCGGCCTGCGCCGCTTCGAGGAAGCGCTGTCCACCATCGACCGTGCCGCCATGCGTTATCCGGCGTCGCGATCCGTGCAACTCGTCACCGGAAACATCCGGCTTGCGGCCAAGGATGCGGAGGGCGCAGTCGCGGCCTTCGCGCGCGCCGTGACCCTACCGCAGGGGCAGCACCCCGATGCGGCACAGGCCATGCTGTTGTTCAACCGGCTGCGTCTCTGCGACTGGACGGATTTTGCGGCAACGCGGGATGCCGTCCTCGCCGGAGCGGCCGATGGCAGGCTCCGCTTGCCGCCTTTTGAATCGCTCTGCATCGCCGATGATCCCGCCCTGCATCTGCGCAGCGCCACGACCCATGCGCGGGAGAACCAGCCCGTGCGGCGTTCGGCCCTGCCAGCGCGGCCCGATGGCGGGCGCATCCGCATCGGCTATGTCAGCGGGGAACTGCGCGAACACGCCGTCGGTCATTTGATGGCGCGGCTTCTGGAACTGCATGATCGCGATGCTTTCGAGGTGCATGCCATATCGCTCGGCAAGCTGACCGGCGACCCGGTGCAGACCCGTATCCGTGCCGCGGTCGAGCATTTCCACGACGTCTCGACCATGCCGGATGTGGCGGCGATCGCACATCTGCGCAGCCTCGATCTCGATATCGCGCTCGACCTCAATGGCTATACGGGGGATTCGCGCACTGCCCTTTTCGCTCATGGCATCGCGCCTGTGCAGGCGGTCTTCCTGGGCTATCCGGGGACCATGGGCGCGCCTTTCATGGACTATGTCATCGGCGATGCCGTGACCCTGCCGGAGGGCGCGGAGCGGTTCTACGCCGAGAAGCCGGTGCGCCTGCCCCACTGCTTCATGCCGACCGACAACCTGCGCGAGATCACCATTGCCGGGCTCACCCGCGCGCAGTTCGGCCTGCCCGAGGATGGCGTGGTCTTCTGTTGTTTCAACAACACCCACAAGATCCTGCCCGGTGCCTTCGACAGTATGATGCGTATCCTCGCCGCCGTGCCGGGCTCGGTGCTGTGGCTGCGGGAGGAGAACGCGCCGGCGACGCGCAACCTGAAGGCCGCAGCCGAGGCCCGGGGCATTGATCCGGCGCGGCTGGTCATGGCCGGGCGCGTTGATCACGCCGATCACCTGGGCCGACACGCCCTCGCCGACCTGTTTCTCGATACCCTGCCCTATAATGCTCACACCACCGCCTGCGACGCGCTCGGCGCCGGGCTGCCGGTATTGACGTGCCTTGGCCAGGCCTTCGCCGGCCGCGTGGCCGCGAGCCTGCTGTCGGCGGTCGGCCTGCCCGACATGATCGTCGACAGCGAGGACGCCTTCGAGGCGCGCGCCATTGCGCTCGCCGGGGACCGCGCCGCGCTGGCCGCAATCCGGGCGCGACTGGTGGCGAACCTTCCCGATTGCCCGCTGTTTGACACGCCGCGCTATGCACGGGGCCTGGAGGCCGCCTACCGGACCCTGCATGGGCGGCAATCCGCCGGCGGGCGGCCAGAAGCCACCGATCTGCGAGACATTTCAGAAGGCTGAAGCCTCATTTCCCCGGATCGCCTTTTCAGCGCCACGGTTCCAAGGCTACAACACGCCCCCATGACCCGTGCCGCCCCCCCTCGGCGCCGCCCAGCGGCCCTGTTCGTCGCTCTCGCAGCCGTCACCGTGATCGGTGCGTGCAGTGATTCGAACGAAGTCCGCAACGTTGGCCGGGACGAATACACCTCCCAGTCCGGACGTGATCGTGTGCGAGGCCGACTGACCGGCCAGGATGACGGCATCGTGTTGTTCGGCACGTCGCGGCCGCGCAACAGCGATAGCTCGGATGGCGGCAGCGGCGGCGGCGGGGCCGGGCTCGGGGTGAACGCCTATCTGTGGCGGGCCACCCTGGACACGCTGTCCTTCATGCCGCTGGCCTCGGCCGACCCCTTCGGCGGCGTGATCATCACCGACTGGTATTCGCCGCCGGGCACCTCGACCGAACGCTTCAAGGCGACGGCCTATGTCATGGGCCGGCAGCTTCGTTCGGATGGTGTCCGCATTTCGGTGTTCCGCCAGGTCCGGCAAGGCAACAACTGGACGGATGCGCTGGTGACCCCGGCTACGTCGGCGGAACTCGAGGACCGCGTTCTCGCCCGTGCCCGGGAACTGCGCAGCCAATCGACCGCGGGCCGCTGATCCGCCCCGACGGACGGCTCTATCCGGTTGACTTTCGGCGGCGCCGTTGGCGGACCTTGATGTATGGCGGTGTGTTCTTCCTGACCGATGGCGTGGCCGGCGTCAGGCCACAGCAAAGCCGTGCCGGCACGACGCCATCGTTGCCCCTGTCATAGACCGTCCTGCTGACGCTGCCGATCTTGCCCTTGAGGCCGATGGGCTTTGCGACACCGACGCGACGGCGCCAAAGCCTGTGAGGCCATTCTTGAGAATGGGCCGTCGAACCGGCTTCCGGCGCCATCCATCCCACCGTCGGCGTCTTTCGCCCGCGGCGGCCCTCGTCCGCTCGCGAGCATCCGAAAGGCCGTTAGGGCAGCAGCACACGATGCTGGCGCAGGAAATCCAGCAACGGCAGCAGCGGCAGACCGAGGATCGCGCTGTGTTCGCCCTTCACCTCATCGAATAGCTGCACGCCCGGTCCTTCCAGGCGATAAGCCCCGACCGACTGCGTCACGTGATCCGCCTCGATTGCCAGATAGGTGTCGAGAAACGCCTCGGAGAACGCCCGCATCCTGAGCCGTGGCCGGGCAACATGCTGCCAGATGCGCTGGCCATGACGATGACATACCACCGCGGTCACGAGTTCATGCGTCCGGCCACGCAACGCCAGGAGGTGGCTGCGTGCCGCAGCCACATCCACGGGCTTGTCGAACCAACGCCCATCGCAGACCAGAAGCTGGTCGCAGCCGACCACCAACGCATCCGGATCGCGGCGCGCGATGCGCTCAGCCTTGGCATCAGCGAGGATGAGCGCCGCATCGGCTGGCGGGATCGCCTCGACCTGGGCAGCCTCCTTGATCGCGGCCTCGTCCACCGCAGCAGGGACCGCCTCGAAGCGCAGCCCGGCGGCCTCCAGCACGGCCCGCCGCGCGGCCGAGGCCGAAGCGAGCACCAGACGCGGCTCAGCCGCCTGCCAACGGCTCACGCGCGCCCCGGGGATGCGCCGAGCACGGCCGCAGCAGGATCCTCCGGCGCAACGGCCATGGCCGCATCCTTCCGGCGGGCGTGCCAGGATTCCATCAGTTGCAGGATGGTCGCCGCAGTTTCCTCGATGCTGCGCCGGGTCACGTCGATGACCGGCCAACCGCGCGAGGTGCAGAGGCGCCGCGCCGCGACGATCTCGGCCTTCACGGCCTCCGGATCGATGTAATCCGTCGCATCCTGGCGGACGCCGCCCGCGCCGATGATCTTCAACCGATGCCGGCGAATGTCGATCAGCGCATTCATGTCGATATGCAATCCGATCACCGGACAGGGCGGGTTCTCAAGTGCCTCGGGGATCGGTGCGCCAGGCACAAGCGGAACGTTCGCCGCCTTGATACCGCGATTGGCCAGGTAGAAGCAGGTCGGCGTCTTGGACGACCGCGACACCCCCACCAGCACGACATCCGCATTGCGGATCCCCTGAGTGCCCTGGCCGTCGTCATGCGAAAGCACGTAATGCATGGCGTCGATGCGGCGGAAATAATCCGCATCCATCACATGCTGGGCCGCGCGCTTCTCCTTCGCCCGCTCGCCGATCGCCCCCTGCAGCAGTTCCATCACCGGATCGAGCGGCGAGAAATGGCTGACCCCAAGGCGCCCGCAGGTCTCCTCCAGGGCCAGGCGAAGGCTGGAATCCACCAGGGTGTAGAGCACCGGGCCCGGCTCATGCTCGATGCCTTCCAGCACGCGATCCAACTGCAGCCGCGATCGCACCAGCGACCAGCGATGATGGATGACGTGATGGTTCTCGAACCGCGCGAGCGTCGCGCGCGCGATCGAGTTCAGCGTCTCGCCGGTCGAATCGGAGACGAGATGAAGGTTGATCTGACGGTTCTGCATCGACGGAAGGATAGCGTGAATCACTGTGGATAACGGGGGTGGAATCCGGTGCCGGGACTCCCTGCGGGGACAACCTCTCTGGTTCGGTCATCCATCGTGATCATGGCATGGAATCCGTGACAGGGATGTGCAGGGTGTGGGTATCACGCCGAAAATGCCGACAGCCGCGCTTCCGGAAGGTGGATAGCCGGTGGACAAGTCTGTCGACACCGACGGGACGGGTTGCGTCCCCGTCATCCACAGGCCCTAAAGCCATCCCAATCTTTCTAAGATTCCTCTTTGCTTGTTTAACGGGGGGACATGGAACGCTCTGAACTCCCCGCCCCGGCCAAGCCCCTTCTGCGCGCCCTGACCGGGGAGGCGGTCTGGCCACCGCCCGCCTGGCTGATGCGCCAGGCTGGGCGCTACCTGCCGGAATACCGGGACATCCGCGCTCGCGCCGGGGATTTCATCACCCTCTGCACGACGCCGGAACTGGCAGCGGAGGTAACGCTCCAACCCATTCGCCGCTTCGGCATGGAAGGCGCGATCCTCTTCTCCGACATCCTGATGGTGCCCTGGGCGCTCGGTCAGCCCCTCCGCTTTGCCGAGGGCGAAGGGCCGCTGCTCGAACCGTTGCGCAGCGCCGAGGCCATTGCCGCGTTGAACCCGTCGGCAATCGTGGAACGGGTCGCGCCGATCCTGGAAACTGTCGCCCGTGTCCGCGCCGGTCTGGCGACCGAGGCGCCGCGCACTACCCTGATCGGCTTTGCCGGCGGCTGCTTCACCGTCGCCTGCTACATGCTGGAAGGGCGGGGATCAAAGGAGTTCGCGGCTGCACGTGGCCTCGCCTATGCCGATCCGGCGCTGTTCGGCCGGCTGATCCGGACGTTGCAGGAGGCCACGGTCGAGTATCTCGTCGCGCAGGTCGAGGCCGGCGCCGAGGCCCTGATGCTGTTCGATTCCTGGGCCGGCATGCTGTCACCGGGACAGTTCCGCCGCTGGGTGATCGAACCCACCGCCTCCATTACCCGTGCCCTGCGTCGCCGTTGTCCGGGCGTGCCGCTGATCGGCTTCCCGCGCCTCGCCGGGCCGCTCCTGGCCGATTACGCTGCGCGGGCCGGTGTCGACGCAACGGCCATGGATACGGCGATGGATCCGCGCTGGGCAGCGCAGGCCGTGCCACCTGGCATGGCCTTGCAGGGCAATCTCGATCCCCTGGCGCTGGTGGCCGGCGGGGCAGCACTGGAGGCTGAGGCGCGGTCCATTCTCGCCGCGATGCGGGGTCGGCCCTACGTCTTCAACCTGGGCCATGGGATCGTACCGCAGACGCCGCCTGAGCATGTCACTGCGTTGATGCGGCTGCTGCGGTCGGCCTGATCCGCGGCGGTGGAACTGAGAGGGGTTTTGACCCCCTCAGACTCGCCCCACCAAAGGCCGAAAGGCCTTTGGAAACTAATGGCGGGTGCTCGACTTCAGAGGCAGGACAAGCGGTGCCGTGCCAAGCAGTGCTTCCGCTAGCTTACCGATCAGTGCGGGTCGCGCGCGAACGCTGACGTCGTGCACCCAGGAACACCCCGATGACAGCGCCGATCAGCCCGCCCATCGGCCCCAGGGCAAACACTGCGCCCATGGCGTAGGCGCCCTCGAACTGGCTCACATGGGCGAGTTCGCCATAGATCAGGGCACCGCCGCTGGTGACGATCCAGCCGAGCGCGAAGCCGAGCACCACTCCAAGCAGGATCCACATTCCTCGCCGCTCCTCGTGTCGGGCGTGTAGCGACATGCTGGCGCCTGATTGCCGCGTCTGCCAGCGCAGCATCCGGTTCCAGGGCGACGATCAACCACGTGACGCCATTGGCCGCGGCAGAAGGGGTAGCGAAATCACCAGCAGCCCGTGCCGGCGTGCTGCTGACATGCAAGCACCGGGATGACGGTCCAGGCGATCAGTCGCTCTCGACCGTGGCGAAGGGCGGCTTGAGCCACAGCGCTTCCTTCACCTTGCCCTGGACAAAGGCTGCATGGGCCGCAGCGCGTTCCTCCGGCACGGTGATCGGCCGAGGGACCCAGGCGACGGTCTCGACGGCAGCCAATACCGGACCCGTGCCAGCAAGCGCGGCTGCCAGCTCGAAGCCGGGCTGTTTGCCGCCCATCAGTTCCAGATACACCTCGGCGAGCAGTCGGCAGTCGAGGACAGCGTTGTGCGACGTCCGCATGGAGTTATCGACGCCGAGCCGGCGGCAGAGCGCGTCCAGGCTGTTCGGCATGCCCGGATAGCGTTCCTTGGCCAGCATCAGGCTGTCGATCATTCGGCTGCGGTCAAGTTTCGGCTTGCCACAGCGGATCAGCTCCGCATCGAGGAATCCGAAGTCGAACGGCGCGTTATGCGCGACGATTGGCGCATCGCCCAGGAAGTCGAGCATGTCCTGCGCGATCTCGGCGAATTTTGGCTTGCCGGCCAGATCGCCATTGGTGAACCCGTGGACACGTGTTGCTTCCGAGGGAATGTCCCGCTCCGGATCGACAAGGCGATGGAAGGTCGCACCGGTAGGCAGCAGGTTCACAAGCTCGACAGCCGCGACTTCGATGACACGGTCGCCCTGCGCGGGTTCCAAGCCTGTGGTTTCGGTATCGAGGACGATCTGGCGCATGTGAGCGCGTATATCACCCGGCAGGACGTGCCGCTCGGTCTGCCGCAAAAGAACCGGGACGTGACGTGCTTTCCGGTGCCCCACCAAGGTTACGGGCGGAGCCATCAGGCTTTCAGATCGTTCGAGGCACCGGCTAGGCATGGCAACCGCTGATCAGCCGCGCGCTTTTGCTTTCGCCGCAGAGCGGTGAAGCCATCGGAAACCGCTATACCACGCTGGCGGCCATTCTCGGACCACGATACGCCGCAGCGGGCCGGGACCGGTATGCTCTCTGCCTTACCAAGCGCGCGTTAAGCGCCATAGCGGCTCGCGGCACCGTTCTATCAGTGGTGCACGGCGCCAGGTTGAGGTTTGCAAAGGCCTTACGGCCTTTGCTGGGGTGGGTCCGGGAGGGGCAAAGCCCCTCTCGGCTCTAATTCGAAATGATATGAACACCCGGTAGCAGGCACGGCCGCATTCCAGCACACGACGCAGGCCTTCAGCCAAGACCCCGCACTGCCAGCATCGCCAACAACCCGGCAATCAGGGCCGGCAGCAGCCTCTGCCGCGTCGTCAGGCAGACTGTTACGCCAATCACCAGCCCGACCAGTCGCGCCGGGAGAGGCACGTCCGCCAAAGCACCAGCGGGCGCGACGATCGCCAGTGTCACAAAAGCGGCAAGCGTGGCCTGTGCCACCGCCGTTGCCCAGGCAATGGCGGGATGTTCGGTGGACAGGCCACCGGCCAGCCATACCCCTGCGAGGCGCAGTCCCAGTCCCCCCAGCGCCGTCAGCAACAGGGCGAGGTCAGCGGGAGGCATGACGGCGCCCCAGTAGGAAGGCGATGGTGCCGCCAACCATTCCGGCTGCCAGCAGGGCCATCGACGCAGGCAGGACCAGGGCAAGGCTTGCAGCACCGGCTCCGCACAGGATCGCACGCCGCGGCGTGGGCTCGTTCAGTCCGGCCGCGAGCAGCAGTGCGTAGTAGAGCGGGTTGATGAACAGCAGAGCAGCGCGGGCCTGGGACCCCAATGATTCGGCAAGATGGAAACCTGCCAGCGCCGCGGCGCCTGCCACGACCCAGGATGTCAGCCCGAAGCCGAGGAACCATCCCAGCCGCGCCTGGCGCTCGATGGCGGGCAGGGACCGCATCGCGGCAGCCCAGGGCGTCACCGCGATGAAGGGCACGGCTGGCAGAAGTCGTCCACGGTCGCCAGTCGACAGCATAGGCGTGAGGGAAACTGCCATGGGCAGGAACCGGGCGTTCACGGCCACGGCGCCCATCACGGCGCTGCCGACACCGCCTGCCCAGCCGCCCGCGGCAGCCTGGACGAGGACGAGCTGTCCAGGCATGCCATAGATCCCCCAACAGGCGAGCAGGGCCCAGCCGGGCCCGAGCCCGGCTTCCTGCACAGCAGCCCCGAAGGCGAGGAAGGTCGCGGCCATGGCCACGCCTGGCGCGCCGATGGCCTCGCGCAGGCCGGGAAGGAAGGCGGACGTCATGACACCATGGTGTGGTGGGCCGCGCGCGTAGGAAACCCTGATACCAACGCTCAAGCCGGGGTATGGGCCCTGGCTGTTACCTCGCGGCCGCCTGGCGTGGCACCGAACATGGCCCTGAAGGCGGCACCGAAGGCCGGTGCGCTGGCATATCCGACGGCCGCCGCCACCCGGGCCGGGGGCGTGCCAGCCGCCAGCAGGGCAGCGGCCTCGGCGAGCCGAAGCGCCTGTCTCCAGCGGGCAAAGCCCATGCCGGTTTCGGCCAGGAACAGGCGGCGCAGGGTGCGCGGGCTGGCGCCGCTGCGGGTTGCCCAGTCCTCCAGTGTCAGTGGGCTGGCGGGATCAGCGGACAGGGCCGCTGTCAGGCGCAGCAGCCGGGCGTCGCGCGGTTGCGGCACCGCAATGGGGAGTTGCGGGGCACGCCGGATCTCCTCGAGGATCAGAGTGGCGAGATGTCCGCCCCGGCCATGTTCGTCCCACTCCAGGGGCTCGGCACACGCCGCGAGGATCAGCTCGCGCAACAGTGCCGACACGGACAGTGCCGCCGGATGCGTGGGCAGATCGCGGGCTGCATCGGCGCGCAGGAACAGCGCGCGCATGGCGAGCCCGCGCGGCATGGCCACGGCATGCGGTAGCCCCGCCGGCAACCACAGGGCGCGCGCCGGCGGGACCGTATAGTGCTCGGCATCCGTGGTGACGCGCATGATGCCCGCGGTGGCGTAGAGCAGTTGCGCGCGGTCGTGGCTGTGCCGCGGCACCGTATCGCCTTCCGGGTAGTCGCGGGCATAGGCTGCCAGCGGGCGATCCACGCGGTCCTGCACCAGATCCCGGCGTGGAGCCGGGACCTGGCCGTTTGGCGACAGCAATTGGCCAGACGTTGCCATGTGGCCGAGCTTAGGCTTGCCTCACGTCAAGGGGAACGCCCCGGCGAGAGGAAGAGCCATGACACCGGCCCAGCGCCAGGTGGTGTTCATCAACGCCGCCCATACCTTCACCCACTACTGCCTTCTGATCCTGGCGACCGCGGTGCTCGCCATGATCCAGCAGGAGCCTGCCATTTTCGGAACCGAGTTCGGGCCGGTGCTGACGCTCGGCACGGCCATGTTCGTCACTTACGGGCTCGGGGCCCTGCCGATGGGGTGGCTCGCGGCACGGCTAGGCCGGCACGCCATGATGACGGGCTTCTTCCTCGGGACAGGCTTCTTCATGGCAGCGGCCGGGCTGATGGCCAGCCCGCTGGGCGTCGGCATCGCCCTGGGGCTGATGGGCGCCTTCGCCGCCGTCTATCACCCGATCGGCACGGCCATGCTGGTCGAGGCTGCCGGCGACCGGGTCGGCCGCGCGATGGGCGTCAATGGCGTCTTCGGAAATATCGGCGTCGCCACGGCACCGATTATGACGGCTTTCATCGCCGCGGGCCTGGGCTGGCGCTGGGCCTTCATCATTCCCGGTGCCGTCTGCTTCGTGGTCGGTCTGGCCTATGCACGCGAGCCCGAATTCGACGCGCTGAAGGCAGGCGGCGGCGGGCGGCCCTTCGCGCCGATCCCGCCCGTGGTAGTGCGCCGGGCCGTGTTGATCCTGCTGGCGATCGCGGTGGTCTCGGGCCTGGTGTTCAATGCCTATACGCTGCTGATCCCGAAGCTGATGCAGGAACGTCTTGCCAGAAGCCCCGACCTGCTGCCGGTCGTCGGGCTACTGGCCTTCGTCGCGACGATCTGCGGCGGCGCCACGCAATTCACCGTGGGGCGGATGATCGATAGCCGGACCCTGAAGGCGGTCTTCCTGCCGCTCGGCATCGCTGTCGTGCCGGGGCTGATCGCGCTGTCCTTCCTGGATGGCTGGGCCGTACTGCCGGTCGCCGGGCTGGTCGCCGCGTGTGTCTTCGGCCAGGTGACGGTGAACGAGACCATGACTGCGCGCTACATCGCGCCGGAACTGCGGGCGAAACTGTATTCCATCCGCTTCACCATCGGCTTCCTGGGGGCGGCGCTGGCCTCGCCCCTGGTCGGATTCCTCCACGAGGCGACCGGTTCACTGGCCGTTGCAATGCTGGTGTTGGCGGGTGTCGCCGTGGTGACGCTGGTCTGCGCCTTTGCCTTCCCGGACCGGCCGGAGGAACTGAAGCCGGAGCTTTGGGCCCGGGCGCCGGAATGGCGCGAGGAGACGGCCGCACAACCGGCGGAGTAGGGGCGCACGGGTGGATCGGAGAGGGGCGCCGCCCCTCTTAGCCTCTCCCCGTCAGGCTGCCATGCAGCCTGGCCGCTGGCACTTGGTCCCTGGCAGGGATGTCGCGTCAGGATAACGACATTCGCGCCGGGCCTCGGGCCCTTCGCTGGACGCCGCGGTCGTGGTGCCGCCGTTATCGCAGAAGCGTTGTTCTGGCGGGCACCGAGTAACGGTTTCCAAAGGCCATGGGCCTTTGGCGGGCTTGGCGGCACTGCCGCCAAGGTTCGGAGAGGCGCAAAGCCCTTCTCCGGTCAGCCCCTTTCAGCGAGGTTTACCCGCCCCCGCATGGATTTCGCCGCAGCCCCCGGGGTGCCGCGGCGGCCGGGGCCTGGACCAGCGTGACGAGGCACGGTCCCTGGCCGCGCGTGAAGCGCCAGTCGCTTACGCCATTGTGACCGCGGATGGGTGGCTCGGGGAACAGGGCCAGGGTCGGGGCAGTGCGGGTCCGTGCCAACTCCGCAAGCATTGCCGCGCGGGCCGCCGGATCGGGATCGAAGGGATCCTCGGCGAAGACGGTCGCGGCGAGACGGGGACCGTCGGCGGGCAGCCCGGCAAGCAGGCGGCGGAAATCGCCGAGGCCCTCGGACAGGATGTTGGGACGGGAAGCCTCGCCATGGGCGGCAGGGGCGAAGGCGAGGACAGCGTGGATCAGCTCTGGCCGCTCGGCCGCGATCAGGATGGACTGCCAGGCGCCGCGCGACTGGCCGGCGAGAACAATGCGGCGGTAGCCGGCCTCCCGCAACAGGGGCAGGCCACGGCGCAGGGTGGCCGTGGCGGTGGGGAGCAGATCGTCGGCCGGATCGCGGTCGAAGCGCATCACGTCCCAGCCGGCATCGTTCAACTGGGCAAGGACGCCCGGAGCGCTGCGCCGGCGCTGGTCGACCGTGGGGCCGCCATAGCCGTGGGACCAGATAACGACGCCCTCGGCGGCCTGCGGGCCGTGGCGGAACATCAACGGGGCGGTGCGGAAGGGGCCGATATGGCGTTCGGCGGGTTGGAAGGGAGCGCCGGGACGGGCAGGCACGGTGCCGTCGATGGCAAGGACATGGCAGCTGTTGCCCGGGCCGAGGGCGGAAGCGGCGTCACGGTCGCAGGCCGTCTGCAGCGCGTCTCGGGTCGCCTGCTCCGACTGGCCGCCGCCGACGAAACGCCAGGTGGACCGGCCATCCGGCGTGGTGGCCAGGGCGAAGGCGGCATGGGGCATGGCACCGCGATAATGCAGGGTGAAGCCGGTCACGGTGCTCGTACCGCGGGCGGGGCCGAGGGTCGCGACCGAGAACAGGGCGCGGTAGGCCGCGAAGTCCGTGTTCGGGTCCTGCGCCCGCGCCGGGGCTGCCCACGGCCAGGCCGTGAGCGCCAACCCTAGGAATCCGGCGCGCCAGCGCTTATGCATCCGTCTCCCTTTCGCCCCGCATGGCACGAGACGCGCGCGCGCAATGAACGACAGCATCGCATCCCCCGACAAGGCGGCCCCCCGCTACGACTTCCGGGCCGCCGAGCCTCGCTGGCAGAAGGCCTGGGACGACCAGGCCTGCTTCGCGGTGCCGGACGTGCCGCCGGCCGGGGCAGCCAAGTACTATGTGCTTGAGATGTTTCCCTACCCCAGCGGCAAGATCCACATGGGGCATGTGCGCAACTACACGCTGGGCGACGTGGTCGCACGCTACAAGCGCGCGCGCGGGCATCTGGTGATGCATCCGATGGGCTGGGACGCCTTCGGGCTGCCGGCGGAAAACGCGGCGCGCGAGCGCGGCACGCATCCGGCGAAGTGGACCTACGCGAACATCGCCAACATGCGCGATGAGCTGAAGCGCATGGGGCTGTCGCTGGAATGGGCGCGCGAATTCGCCACCTGCGATCCGGAATACTACGGCCAGCAGCAAAAGCTGCTGCTCGACTTCTGGAAGGCGGGCCTGGTCGAGCGCAAGGAATCCTGGGTGAACTGGGATCCGGTGGACGGCACCGTGCTGGCCAATGAGCAGGTGATCGACGGGCGCGGCTGGCGCTCCGGGGCACTGGTCGAGAAGAAAAAGCTCTCCCAGTGGTTCCTCGCCATCACGAAGTTCGCGCCGGAGCTGCTGGAGGCGCTGGGCGGCCTCGACCGCTGGCCCGAGCGCGTGAAGCTGATGCAGTCCAACTGGATCGGCCGCAGCGAGGGCGCGCGGGTGCGCTTCGCCCTCGCCCAGCCGGTCGAGGACATGACCGAGGTGGAGGTCTTCACCACCCGGCCGGACACGCTGTTCGGCATGTCCTTCCTGGCGGTCGCGGCCGAGCATCCGATTGCCGCCGCGGCGGCCGCGCGCGACGCGAAGGCCGCGGAGTTCGTCGCCGAATGCCGCAGCATGGGCACCTCGGAAGCGGTGATCGAGCAGGCCGAGAAGAAGGGTTACGATACCGGCTTCCGCGTGAAGCATCCCTTCACGGGCGAGGAATACCCGGTCTGGATCGCGAATTTCGTGCTGATGGAATACGGCACGGGCGCAATCTTCGGCTGCCCGGCGCATGACCAGCGCGACCTGGATTTCGCGCGGAAGTACGACCTGTCGGTGACGCCCGTCGTGCTGCCGAAGGGCGCGGATGCCGCCACCTTCGCCGTGGCGAACGAGGCCTTCACCGATGACGGCACGGCGTTCAATTCGGGCTTCCTCGACGGGCTCGACGTCGCCGCGTCGAAGCGGCGCGCGATCGCGGAGCTGGAGACGCTCGGTGTCGGCAACGGCGTGGTGAACTGGCGCCTGCGCGACTGGGGCGTGTCCCGCCAGCGCTACTGGGGCTGCCCGATCCCCTTCATCCACTGCGACGATTGCGGCGTGCAGCCGGTGCCCGACGATCAGCTCCCGGTGCGGCTGCCTGAGGATGTGGATTTCTCGAAGCCGGGTAATCCGCTCGACAACCATCCGACGTGGAAGCACGTCGCCTGCCCGTCCTGCGGCAAGCCGGCGCGACGCGAGACCGATACCTGCGACACCTTCGTGGATTCGTCCTGGTACTTCGCGCGCTTCTGCTCACCGCGCGCCGCGGTGCCGGTGACCAAGGCGGCCGTCGATGCCTGGCTGCCGGTGGACCAGTATATCGGCGGCATCGAGCATGCGATCCTGCACCTGCTCTATTCGCGCTTCTTCTCGCGCGCGATGAAGGAGACGGGGCACCTGTCGGTGGAGGAACCCTTCGCCGGGCTGTTCACCCAGGGGATGGTGCAGCATGAGAGCTACAAAGGTGCTGATGGGCGCTGGCTCTACCCGGAAGAAGTCGACTTCTCCGTGGCGACTGACGGCACGCGCACGGCGGTGGTGAAAGGCGGTAACGAGACCGTGACCATCGGCCGTGTCGAGGCCATGTCGAAGTCCAAGCGCAACACCGTCGATCCCGGCGCGATCATCGCGAAATACGGAGCGGATACAGCGCGTTGGTTCATCCTGTCGGACAACCCGCCCGACCGTGACATGGAATGGACGGAATCCGGCGTTGCCGGCGCCTACCGCTTCACCCAGCGCGTGTTTCGGATGGTGGAGAATGCGATGCCGGCGCTGCCGCCCGCGGGCACGGCACCGGAAGCCGAGGGCAAGGCGTTGCGCCGCGCCACGCACCGCACCATCGCGACGGTGACCGAGGCGTTGGAGACTTTCGCCTTCAACGTCGCGGTGGCGCGTCTGTATGAATTCGCCAATGCGATCGAAGCGGCGAAGGACGCCCCGGGTGGGGCGAAGCGCGAGGCGCTGGAGATGCTGGCACGCTTGTCGGCGCCGATGATGCCGCATCTGGCCGAGGAGTGCTGGTCGATGCTGCGCCCCGGCGAGACAGCCCTGGTGGCGCAAATGACTTGGCCCGAGGCCGATCCGGCGCTGCTGAAGGCGGAGAGCATCACGCTCGCTGTGCAGGTGCTGGGCAAGCTGCGCGCGACCATCGAGGTCCCGGTGGGTGCGAGCGAGGAGACCATCTTCGCCGCGGCCGAAGCCGAGGAGAACGTGCAGCGCGCCATCGCCGGCAAGCTGATCCGCAAGCGCATCCATGTCCCCGGGAGGGTGGTGAACCTTGTCGTCTAGGCGCGCCATCCTTGCGCTGCCGGCCTTCGCGCTGGCCGGTTGCGGCTTCCGCCCGCTCTATGGCCCGCGGCCAAGCGGTCAGGCGACCTCGGGCCTCGAAACCGTGCGCGTCGGGCTGATCAATGAGCGCAACGGGCAGCTGCTGCGCCGCAGTCTGGAGCAGCGCCTGGGCGGGGAAGGCGTCGCCTCGCGATATGATTTGCGCGTCGGTCTCGGCTACGGCATCGAAGTGCAGGGCTTCGAACGCGATGGCACACCGAGCCGTGTGCGCATCACGGCCACGGCGAACTGGTACCTCTATGACAGCGGCGCGGCGCCGCGTCTGGTCGCCCAGGGCATGGCGCGTGCCTTCGATGCCTACAATGTCCCTGAGAACCAGTTCTTCGCCGCCGACGCCTCGCGGGACGCGGCGGAGCGGCGGCTTGTGGATCAGCTCGCGGAGGACATCGTCCAGCGCCTGGCCGCGCGCTTCGAGGCCGGTCCACCCCAGGCAGGCTGAGCGCCGTCATGGCGAAGCTCGATGCCCGGCGGCTGCAGGCCTTCCTGGCTGATCCCGGCGCAGTGCGGGTGGTGCTGATTTTCGGCGAGGATGGCGGGCTCGTGCGCGAACGCGGCGACGCACTCGCACGCGCTGTTGCCGGGGACGATCCTTTCCGGCTGGTCGACATCACGCGCGATGTGGCGGCGAAGGATGCAACGCTGCTGGCGGCTGAAGCCGCGACGCCCGCGCTGACAGGCGGGCGTCGCCTGGTGCGCGTGCGGGATGCGACGGATGGCCTAGCCAATGGCGCCAAGGCGGTGCTGGCAGGTCAAGGCCCCGGGATCGTGCTGCTCGAGGCCGGGGCGCTCGATGGACGCAAGGGGCTACGGGCGGCGCTGGAGAAGGCTGGGCCGGAAGCGGCGGTGATCGCCTGCTACGTCGAAACCGGCGCGGCGCTTGAGGCGTCCATCGGCGCCGTCTTGCGTGACTTCGGTGTCACCGCGGACCCCGCGGCCCTGGCCTGGATGGCGCAGCGCCTCGGCGAGGACCGGCTGGTGATGCGCCGGGAATGCGAGAAACTCGCCCTTTTTGTCGGTGCCGGCGGGCGGGTGACGGAGGACGATGCATTGGCCTCCCTGTCCGAAGGGTCGGCGCTGGATCTCGATGCCGCGCTGCTGGCCGCGACCGAGGGCGATGCACCGCGCGCGGACGCCGCGCTGGATGCGGCCTTTGCCGAAGGTGCCGCGGCGGTCCAGGTTGTGCGCGCCGCCCTGCGACATGTGCAGCGGCTGGAAGTGGCGGCGGCCGCGGTGGCGCGAGGCGCCTCGGCGAAGGATGCGGTGGAAGGATTGCGACCGCCGGTGTTCTTCAAGACTCGTCCGGCGTTCGAGCGCGCACTGCGGCTGTGGCGGCCCGAGATGCTGGCGGCGGCCGGGGCCGCGTTGCTGGAGGCGGAGCGGCTGACCAAGACAACCGGAATGCCCGACGCCACGGTGGCGCGGGCGGCGGTGATGGGGTTGGCGCGTCAGGCGGTGCGGGCGAAACGCGGGTGAGACAGGCCGGGGCGCTGCCCCGGACCCCGCCAGGGCTCCGCCCTGGACCCGCCAAGGGCCCACGGCCCTTGGATCCCGATTTGTGGGCGACGACCTTGCTGCTGGAGGTGCGAGCCGGGGTCCATGTTGGGACCCGCGGCCGGCGCGTGTGCGAGATGATCTGGTGCCAGGTGACAGTGTATAGCGAGCACGGCAACGCTGTGATCGCCTGGGCCGCGCCGGCCGAGGCGGGGTCCAGTTCGGTACCTGCGGGAAGAACTGCCGCGTGCCGGGGGAATATGGATGGGCTGCGGCCGGTAGCGTTTGGGCCGGACGCAGCGTTGCCGACGGAGCCGGGGCCGATGGCGGTAGAGTATCGGCGCCGGGGTCGCTGATCGCGTCGGAACAGGCGTTCCGGGCGGTGGGATCGTTGACAGGTGAATCTGCTCGCTAGATCAATGCTCTGCAGGAAGAGCGTTCCCCGCAGGCGCGGGGATGAACCGACGCCTCGATAGATCCAGTCGAGGGTCAGATTGCGTTCCCCGCAGGCGCGGGGATGAACCGCAGGATGGTTGGCATCGGGACTGCCTTCCCTGGCGTTCCCCGCAGGCGCGGGGATGAACCGTTCGCGGATGCGTCCGTGTCTCCGCGCTGCGTGCGTTCCCCGCAGGCGCGGGGATGAACCGCTGAACGGCGGTCAGTTCGAGGGGCGCCCGTTGCGTTCCTCGCAGGCGCGGGGATGAGCCGGCGGCTTCCACGTGCTTCAGGCGGCTGACCTGGGTGTGACAGCCCAATAGACCGAAGGTCCAGGAAACTGAGTTTCCTGGCAGGGGAGTTCGAGGGGGCGGCGCCCCCTCGTTACGCCATATCCGGATCGAGCAGCCGCAGCACCCCATCGAGCTGATCGAGATCCCGGTAGTTGATGGTCACCTGCCCACCCTTGCCGGCCGCCTTGATGCCGACCTTGAGTCCCAGCCGTTCCGTCAGCCGGCGCTCCAGCGCGGCAATGTCCGGGTCCTGCTTCGCCGCCCGGCGGGTACTGGGATCGCGCGGGGTGGCCGCCGCGAGGGCCTCGGTCTGGCGCACGGACAGGCCCCGCACCACGACCATGCCTGCGAGGCGCTCGGGGTCGTCGGCACCCAGCAGTGCGCGGGCGTGGCCGGCCGAGAGCGCGCCGCCGCGCAACATTTCCCGCACGCGCGGGGGCAAGTTCAGCAGGCGCAGCGTGTTGGCGACATGGCTACGCGACTTGCCGACCGCCTGGCCGAGACCTTCCTGTTTCAGGCCGAATTCGCTGAGGAGGCGTGCGTAGCCTTCGGCTTCCTCGAGGGCGTTGAGATCCTCGCGCTGGAGGTTCTCGACCAAGCCGGCGGCCATGGCGGCGCGATCGTCGAGGTCGCGGATGACGACCGGGACGTCGTGCAGCTTCGCCTGTTGGGCGGCGCGCCAGCGGCGCTCGCCGCCGAGAATCTGGAAATGGCCCGGCGTGCCGGGCTTCGGGCGCACCAGGATGGGCTGGAGGATGCCGTGTTCCTCGATGGACGCGGCGAGCTCGGCGAGCGCGGCGGGATCGGGTGTGGCGCGGGCCTGGAAAGGGCTGGGTTCCAGGGCCTCGATCGGCAGGGTGCGGGGGGCGCCGCCGGGGGTGGTGGCGGGTGGCGGGGGCTGGTTGTCGCCCATCAAGGCGGACAGACCCATGCCGAGGCGCATCGGCTTCTTCATGCGGCGGACTTTCGGGCGCGGCGTTCGCGCTTCAGGAGCTCGGCGGCGAGGTCGATATAGGCCTGCGCGCCGGCTGATCTGTGGTCGTAGAGGATGACGGGCAGCCCGTGGGACGGGGCCTCGCTGATGCGCACATTGCGCGGAATGACGGTGCTGTAGACCTTGGGTCCGAAGAAGGCGCGCACATCGGCGGCGACGAGCTCGGAGAGATTGTTACGCTTGTCGAACATGGTCAGGACGATGCCTTCCAGGTCGAGACGCGGGTTCAGGGCACGTTTCACCCGTTCGACGGTGCGGGTGATCTGGGAGACACCTTCGAGCGCGAAGAACTCTGTCTGCAATGGCACCAGCACGGAGTCCGAGGCGACCAGCGCATTGAGAGTCAGCAGGCCGAGCGAGGGTGGGCAGTCGATCAGGATGATCTCAGTGCCGTTGAGGGCCTCGCGTTGGGATTCGAGGGCGTCGCGCAGCCGGCGTTCCCGATTGTCGAGGCTGACGAGTTCGATCTCGGCGCCGGCGAGTTCCGGGTCGGCGGGCAGCAGGGTGAGATTCGGGATCTTGGTGGGGCGGAGCAGGTCGCGCAGCGGCTTTTCGCCGGTGAGGAGCGCGTAGGACCCCGCGCCACGGTCTTGGCGTGCGATGCCGAGGCCGGTCGAGGCATTGCCCTGTGGGTCGATATCGATCAGCAGCACCCGGCGCTTGGTGGCCGCGAGCGCTGTGGCGAGATTGATCGCGGTCGTGGTCTTGCCGACGCCCCCCTTCTGGTTGGCGAGGGCGATGATGCGCAAGGGGCGGTCAGGCGTCGCTGGCACGGCGGATCTCGCTCAGGCGAAGGATGGTGGCCTCGGGGTCCGTGCGGCTTTCGAACCGCTCGGCTGTGAAGTGCCAGCGCGTGGATGCGCTCGTCAACTCCTGCTCGGCCGTGCGGCCTTTCGGCAGGACTGCGACGCCGTCCTGAGCGAGGAATCGGGCTGAGAATCCCAGCAGGACATCGACCGGCGCGAGGGCGCGGGCCGTGAGCGCGGCGATCGGCGGGAGTGTTGCTTGTTCGATGCGCTGGGCGTGGATCTTCACATGGGAGAGTTTCAACGTGCCGGCGACTTCGATCAGGAAGGCTGCTTTGCGGCGATCCGACTCGACCAGATGCACCTCCCGTTCGGGCAATGCGGCGGCGATGACGATGCCGGGCAGGCCACCGCCCGAGCCGAGATCCGCAATCGCGCCATCCGGTGGCAGCAGGGGAACGATTTGCAGGCTGTCGGCGATGTGGCGACGGTCGATATCGTCCGCTGTTTTGGCCGAGACCAGATTGATGGTCGCATTCCATCGCAGCAGCAGGTCACGATAAGCGGCGAGCCGGGTGTTACGCCCGGCGTCCGGTTCCAGCTCCGGGATGGGGTGTTTCACGTGGAACGTGTCCCGTCCCGCCGCAGCGCCACGGCCAGGGCGGCGATCGCGGCCGGGGTAATACCGGGCAAACGGCCGGCCGAGCCCAGGGTCGCCGGGCGCGCAGCGGCCAAGCGCTGACGCATCTCCGAAGACAGGCCAGGGATGGCCGCGAAGTCGAGGCCATCAGGGATGTGGGTGCGCTCCTCGCGCTCCAGCAGACGCATCTCCGCTTCCTGACGGCGCAGGTAGGGGGCATAGAGCGCCTCTGCCTCAAGCTGCGAGCGGAGCGCTGGCGGCAGATCGCGCAGCCAAGGAAAGGCCGCGTCGACCGCCGCGCTGTCCAACCCGGGCAGCGCGAGGATTTCGAGGACCGATCGACGCTTGCCATCCTGGTTCACCGGGATGTCAGCGGCGGCCAATGCCCCGGGCGTCGCGCCGTCGGCGCGCGCGCGGTCGAGGGCTTCGGCCAGGGCGACTGCGAAGGCGCGGTGACGTGCGGCTCGCTCCGGCCCGACACATCCCCAGGCGGTGCCCTTGTCCGTCAGGCGCAGTCCGGCATTGTCAGCCCGCAGTACCAACCGGTGCTCGGCCCGGGCCGTCAGCATGCGGTAGGGCTCGGAAACTCCATGCAGGACCAGATCATCCACCAGCACACCGACATAGGCTTCGCCGCGTGTCAGCACCCGGTCTGGTGTCGCGCCTGAGGCCCGCTGCGCCGCATTCACGCCGGCCATGAGTCCTTGGGCGGCGGCTTCCTCATACCCTGTTGTGCCGTTGATCTGTCCGGCGAGGAAGAGCCGCGGCACCGCGCGAAGTTCGAGGGCCGGGGTCAGGGCGCGCGGATCGACATGGTCGTATTCGATGGCGTAGCCGGCGCGCAGGATGCGCGCTCGCTCCAGGCCAGGGATCGAGGCGATCATCGCGGCCTGTACCGCCTCGGGCAGACTGGTCGAGATGCCGTTGGGGTAGACCGTATCGTCGTCCAGGCCTTCCGGCTCCAGGAAGATCTGGTGGCGCTCCCGATCGGCGAAGCGGACGACCTTGTCCTCAATGGATGGGCAGTAGCGCGGCCCGACCCCCTGGATTCGGCCACCGTAGACGGCGCTCTGGTGCAGATTGGCACGGATCAGGTCGTGGGTCGCGAGCGTGGTCGCGGTGATGCCACAGACAACCTGACGGTTGGTGATCCGTTCGGTCATCCAAGACAGCGGCTCAGGCGGGTCGTCGCCGGGCTGAGCCTCAAGGACGTCCCAAGCGATGGTGCGACCGTCGAGGCGCGGCGGGGTGCCGGTCTTCAGGCGTGCCAGCGGCAGGCCCATCCGCTCGAAGGCGAGCGCGAGGCCCACGGCCGGGGCATCGCCCACCCGGCCGGCCGGGATGCGGGTTTCGCCGATGTGGATCTCGCCGCGCAGGAACGTACCGGTCGTCACCACCAGGGCGCCACAGCCGAAACGGCGGCCATCGCCGGTGACGATCGCGGCGATGCCACCGTCGGCGGCCAGTTCGATATCCTCTGCGGCGGCGGCAATGATTGTCAGCCCGTCCTGCGCGTCGAGCAGCGCCTGCACTGCCTGGCGGTACAGTCGCCGGTCAGCCTGCGCGCGCGGGCCGCGGACGGCCGGGCCCTTGGAGCGGTTCAGCATTTTCACATGGATCGCCGCTGCATCGGCCGCGCGCGCCATGATGCCGTCCAGCGCGTCCACCTCCCGCACCAGATGCCCCTTCCCCACGCCGCCGATGGCCGGGTTGCAGGACATTTCGCCCAGGGTCTCGCGCTTGTGCGTCAGAAGCAGCGTGCTGGCGCCGCAGCGCGCGGCCGCGGCTGCGGCCTCGCAGCCGGCATGGCCGCCGCCAACCACGATCACGTCGAAAATGCCATCCATGGGCGGGGATATAGGGGAGAAGTCGTTAGCGGGGGAGAGAACTCCAGCTCATCTCCGCCCTCTCCCCAGTTTCTGCCCGCGCAGAGGCGGACGGCGCCGTCACTTGCCGATGCAGAAATCGCGGAAGACGACATCGAGGACCTCCTCGACGCCCACGCGGCCGGTCAGTCGGCCGAGCGCACGCAAGGCGGCACGCAGCGCCTCGGAGGTGAGCTCCGGTAGGGGCGCTGCGGCGGCTTCAGTCAACCAGGCTGCGGCCTCGGTCAGCGCGGCACGATGGCGTGGGCGCGTCAGCAGGGCCGCATCGCCGACGCCGGCGAGCCGCGCGGCTGCCTCGGCGAGGCTGGCGCGCAAGGTATCCAGCCCCTCCCCGCTCCGTGCGGAAATGGCTAGTGGCACCACGCCGCCAATCATCGCCGGTGCTGGCGCCAGATCCGCCTTGTTCGCGAGCACCATGGCGCCCGGCCGTACCCAGGCGAGCGTGCCCTCGTCGGGTGGTACATCCGCCGCGAAGACTGTAAGCACGAGATCGGCCTCCTTGGCTTTGCGGCGGGCCCGGCGAATGCCCTCCTCCTCGATCTCGTCTGCCGCCTCCCGCAGGCCGGCTGTGTCGGCGAGTGTGACCGGCACGCCGGCGAGGATCAGTCGCACCTCCACCACGTCCCGCGTCGTGCCGGCCCGCGCCGACACGATCGCGGCCTCTCGCCCCGCCAGGGCATTCAGCAGGGAGGATTTTCCCGCATTCGGCGCCCCGAGGATGGCGACCATCAGCCCGTCGCGGAGGCGTTCACCGCGCCCGCCATCGGCGAGATGGACGGCAATCTCCGCACCCAGTCTCGCCGCGCCCTCGCGCGCGCGGTTGCCGAGGTCGGTCGGCAAGTCATCCTCGGCGAATTCGATGGCGGCTTCCTGATGCGCGAGCAGCTTGGTCAAGCGGTCGGCCCAGCCGCCATACAGTGCGGCGAGCGCCCCGTCAGCCTGCCGCAGCGCCTGGCGGCGCTGGGCGTCGGTCTCCGCATCGATCAGGTCGGCGACGCCCTCTGCCGCCGTCAGATCCATCCGGGCATTAAGGAAGGCGCGCCGGGTGAATTCACCGGGCTCGGCGGGTCGGGCGCCGAGTGCCGCCAGCGCTGTCCCGACCGCCGTGACCACCGCCGGCCCGCCATGGAGGTGTAGTTCGCCGCAGTCTTCTCCAGTGTAGGATGCTGGTCCCGGGAACCAGAGCACAAGGGCCTGATCGAGCTGTTCTCCGCTTCCCGGCGCACGAAGTCGCCGCAGGCTCGCCATCCGGGGCTGCGGCAGGCGGCCCGCGAGCGTGGCAAGGATGTCGGCCGATCGTGGCCCCGACAGCCGGAGCACCGCCACGGCCGCACGACCGGCGCCGCTGGCCAGTGCGAAGATGGTGTCCGTCGCGGTCATGGATGTTCCACGTGAAACACTGCCGTCATTCCTTGGGCGGCAGCACGTCTCTTTCGGTGAGCATCAGGCGGCGCACGCGACCTCCGCCGATGATGTGTACCTGGAGGATTTCCTCCACATCCTCGATCGTCCTCGGCCGATACCAGACGCCGTTTGGGTAGATCACGATCGCCGGCCCGAATTCGCAGCGTTCCAGACACCCCGCCGTGTTCACTCGGATGTCAGGGATCTTTAGCTCCTTGGCCCGTGCTTTCATGTAATCGCGCAGCTTCTCGGACCCGCGCGCCGCACAGCAACCGCGCGGGTGGGTGTCGGGCCGCCGATTGGTGCAGACGAAGACGTGTGCGGCGTAGAAGGGCGGCGGATCGGATTCGGTCACGCGGGGCGCTCCGGTTCAGGCTCGTCCCAGCATGTAGCGGTGCATTCCGCCCCGACCAACCCGTCACCCCCGCATGCTTGACGAGCCCCCTCTTCAGGGTGTCTGTCGTTGGGGCAACCATGCCGCAACTCTCGCTCCATACCCCGCTGGGGGATCTGACCGTGTCCGAGGAGGACGGCGCCATCGTCGCCCTCGACTGGGGGCGTGGCCGTGACCAGGAGGCGACGCCCCTGCTCAAGCGCGCCCGTGATCAGCTTCAGGATTACTTCGACGGAACGCGGACGAGCTTCGACCTACCTCTGGCCCCCCACGGCACCGCCTTCCAACGCAAGGTGTGGAATGCGCTCTGCACCATACCGGCCGGCGAGACGCGGACCTATCGCGACATCGCCGAGGCGGTCGGCTGCCGCGCCGCGCGCGCGATTGGCCAGGCCAACGGCGCCAACCCCATTCCCATCCTGATCCCCTGCCACCGGGTGGTCGCAACGGACGGCTCCCTGGGCGGCTATTCGGGCGGCGAAGGAGCGGTTACGAAGCGTTACCTCCTTGACCTCGAGCGCGCGGCGCCCGGGGTTCCCACCCTATTCGCGGCCGCCCCCCGGACCGCGCAGAGACGGACTCGCTCTTCATGACCCACGCCATTCGCATCCATGAAACCGGCGGCCCTGAGAAGCTGGTGTGGGAGGACATCCCCCTGCCCGCACCGAAGCCGGGCGAGGCCCTGGTCCGCCACAAGGCGGTGGGCCTCAACTTCATCGATGTCTATTTCCGGACCGGCCTCTACAAGGCGCCGTCGCTCCCCGCGATCATCGGCATGGAGGCCTCGGGCGTCGTCGAAGCGGTGGGCGAAGGCGTGACGGAGGTCGCCCCAGGCGATCGCGTCGCCTACGCCACAGCCCCCATCGGCGCCTATGCCGAGGCGCGGTGCATCAAGGCCGACCGTCTCGTGAAGATGCCGGATGCCATCGGCTTCGAGCAGGCCGCGGCGATGATGCTCCAGGGCATGACGGCCGCCTTCCTGATCAAAAAGTGCTATCCGGTGCAGGCTGGCCAGACGGTACTGGTGCATGCCGCGGCCGGCGGTGTCGGGCTGATCATGTGTCAGTGGCTCAAGCATCTCGGCTGCACCGTGATCGGCGTCGTCAGCACCGAGGAGAAGGCCGCCCTCGCCCGTGCGCATGGCGCCGAGCATGTCCTGCTGACGAAGGACGACGTGCCGGCCAAGGTGAAGGCGATCACAGGCGGCGCCATGCTGCCGGTCGTCTTCGACAGCGTTGGGCGCGACAGCTTCATCACGTCGCTCGACTGCCTCGCGCCTTTCGGGATGTTGGTCTCCTACGGCAACGCATCGGGCCCGGTGGCAGTGCCGGATCTCGGCATCCTCGCGGCCAAGGGCTCGCTCTATCTGACGCGCCCGACGCTTGCGACCTACACCGCGAAGCGCGAGGATCTGACCGACCGCGCGAATGACCTGTTCGCGGTGGTCGCGTCCGGAGCCGTGAAAATCCGCGTCAACCAGACCTTCGCCCTCAAGGACGCCGCCGACGCACATCGGGCCCTCGAGGCGCGGCAGACGACCGGCAGTACTATCCTATTGCCCTGATGAACGGCGGAGAGCCACAGGTGTCATGGGCGCGCAACCCATGTCCCTGCCGCTCTCCAGGCCTCATCCCGTTGGCGGCCTCCATTGATCTTGCAGATCCGTGTCAGTGGGTGGCGCGCTTCAGTCGAAGGACTCTGTGGAACCCACGAGTTGTTTCGTAAAACAAACGACAAAGGGGTATGATATGAGGCCGCGGGGAGACTGCCGCGTCGGCAATCAAAGCACGCAGGTTCAATGCGACTAAGCGCGTCTCCGAGCGCGTGGCTTGTGTGCTGCTCGGTGACGGGCCCCGAAGACCCCAAGCCTTTGCCTTTGGTGTGCAGTCCAGCGGGGCGAATCTCGGCCGAATTGGCGTGATCGCTCCGACTCAGTGCTTCTGCCGCCGCCGCATGCTGCGGATCGGAGAGGTTCAGGAATTGGGATGCGGGGTTCCGCTGTTTCCCTGTCGCTAATACAGCCTTCGCTTTTCCAACACCCGTGAAGTCGATCAGAATAATAGGCATCTGCGATCAAAGCATCAGCGGACAGACTGTCGGAATAGCGGACACGAAGACTTGACCCCACATGCGCAGGGACAATTCCAGCAGACTGCCTTCAACTTATTACTCGTCGCTGACGATGCGGCCATCGACGAGATGCACCCGTCGCGTCGCACGCTGTGCCAGTTCGGCATCGTGGGTGACGACCAGAATCGCCCGGTCTTCCTCCCGCGCCAATCGGGCAAATATGTCGAAGACAGCGGCGGCATTTCTCGTATCCAGGTTGCCGGTGGGTTCGTCAGCCAGCAGCAGCACCGGATCGTTCGCCAGGGCGCGCGCGACGGCCACACGCTGGCGCATGCCGCCGGAAAGCTGTTCCGGGAGCTTGTCTGCCGCCGCCTCCAGCCCCAGCGCGGCGAGCAGACTCCGCGCCCGCGCCTGGGCCGCGCCGGGCTTACGCGTACCGAGACGGCGGATAGGGATCAGCACGTTCTCCAGCGCCGTGAACTCCGGCAGAAGGAAGTGGAACTGGAAGACGAAGCCAAGCCGCGCCAATCGCAACGCCGCGAGTTCCGGTGCCGACAGGGTCGCGGTGTCGCGGCCTTCCAGTAGGATGCGGCCGCGGCTTGGCCGATCCAGCAGGCCCAGCAGATAGAGTAGCGAGGATTTTCCGGAACCCGACGGTCCGGTGATGGCGACGAATTCACCCCGTTCGACCCGCAGGTCGATATCGGTCACCAGGGTGACGCCTTCGGGTAGGGTGCGGCCGACGCCTTCGGCCGCGAGCAGCGGCATGCATGCCATCACGCCGCGCCGCGCACGATCTGCACCGGATCAAGCCGCGCGGCCCGGCGCGCCGGGATGACCGCGGCCAATGCAGCCGAGGCAACCGCGAAGAAGGACGCCACGGCGAAGATCCGCCAGTCGCGCGCCAGCAGGAAGCGGTCATTGCCCGCCGGCGTCTCCGTTGCGAAGCGCACCTGGGCCAGGCCCTCGATCATCAGTTGGCCCAGCAGGCAGCCGAGCGCGGCCCCCAGGAAGCCCGCGATCAGCCCTTGCACCAGAAATAGGCGCTGGACGTCGCCTTCGGTGAAGCCGAGCGACTTCAGGATGGCGATGTCGCGCGTCTTCTCGAACACCACGGTCGAGATGATGTTGTAGATGCCGAAGGCCGCGACCAGAAGGATCGCCCCGGTCACGCTGTACATGATGGCGTTCTGGATGACGAAGACGGTGAGGATGTTGCGGTTCTGCTCCTCCCAGGATTCGGTACGCTCGCCGAAACGGTCCTCGATCTCGCGGGCGAGCGGTTCGGCCCGCGTCACATCGGACAGGCGCAGCAGGATCTGGTTCACGACATTGGAGCGGTCCTGCAGCACCTGGTTGACCTTCAGCAGGACATAGCCCGAGGTCTGATCAAGCGTGGCCAAGCCCGTATGGAAGATGCCGACGACCTTCATTTGCAGGGACACGCCCCGCGGCGAGATGGCAACCACCGTATCGCCCATCTGCACGCCGAGCCGCAGTGCCAGGCTGTCGCCGATGATCAGCCCATTGGCCGTGGCCCGCAGATCGCCGAGCCGGCCCCGCAGCATGTCCTTTTCGATGTTCGAGACGCGGGCGTAGCGCGTCGGGTCGATGCCGGTGACGGTGATGGAGACGTCGCGCGCGCCATAGCGCAGCAGCGCCGCGCCGGTCAGGATCGGGGCCGCCGCCACGCCTGGGATGGCTTCGAGGACGGCGAGCTTCTCGCCCGCCGAGCGGATGCCCCGCACCCGGTCGATCGGCTTCACGCCGTTGATTTCGACAGCCCCGCCCGGCGTCGCGAGCTCGGCGGCCTGCGGGGTCGGATGGCGGGTCTCGTCCTTGATGACGATGTGCGGCTGCACGTCGATCACCTGCTGGATGAAGTAGATCTGGAACCCGCGCATCATCGCCGCGATGGCGACGAAGAACGCCACGCCGAGCGCCACGCCCAGCACCGAGACCAAGGTCTGCCGCCGCCGCCGCGACAGCATGCCGCGCGCCAGGTCGAGGATCAGTCTCATGGCCGCAGACGGACCGTCTGCCCATCGGCCAAGGTTGCCGGCGGGTTCAAAACCACGGCCTCGCCGCGCGCCAGGCCGCGCAGGATCTCAACCGCGCGGGGACCCTGGACACCCACCTCGACGGGGCGGTGTTCAACTGTCTCGCGCCGCACCACGAAGACACGGCCGTCACGCACGGCGGCAGGGGGCACCAGCACGGCATCGTCGGTCCGGCGCAGGACGATGTTCGCTTCCACTGTCATGCCGATCATCAGGGGGGTGTCGTCGGGCAGGGTCAGGCGCACGCGATAGGCCTTGCGGGTCGCATCGCCCTTGGGGGTGATCTGGCCGACCGTGGCGGTCAGCACCTGCCCGGTGAAGGCATCGGCACGCAGGAGAACGGGCTGGCCTTCGCTCACCTGGGCGATGTCTTCCTCATCGACCTCGGCGGTGATGCGCAGGGGGCGAAGCTCGCCGATCCAGAAGAGGCTGGCGGGGGTATCGACGACCTCACCGACCTCGACATCCCGCCGCAGCACCACGCCGGCTGAGGGGGCGCGGACGATGTAGTCGTCCAGGCGCCGGCGCGCGGCCTCGGCCGAGGCCCCGACGGCACGGGCTTCCGCCTCGGCGCGATCCAGGGCCGAGCGGGATGCGATGTCACGGGTGACCAGGGTGCGGGTGCGGGCGAGTTCGTCCTCGGCGAAGCGGGCGCGGGCCTCGGCTTCCTCGACGCGGTGGCGGGCTTCGCGGTCGTCGAGGCGTGCGAGGGGCTCTCCCTCCGCGACGCGCTGGCCTTCCTGGACCATGACATCCGTCACGCGGGCGCGGACGGCGGGCCCGACGCGGGCCCAGTGGACGGGTTCGACGCTGCCGGTGGCATAGACCGCGCGCAGCGCGGGGCCCGTGGTCGCCATCGCGATGGCGACCGCCGGTGGCATGATCCACCAGAGCCAGCTCCCTCCGGCGGCGAGCAGACACAGGATGAGGAGAAGGATCCGGCGGCGCATGGGGCGGCATGGGTAGCACGGGCGGGGGCGATCGCGGCGAAACGAAACACACGGTTGCGCGCCGGGCGCCCCGAGGGTAGAGAGCCCCCCGCCTAGGCGGTGCGGCGACGCATGGCCGCGAAGGGGCCGGCATAGCTCAGTGGTAGAGCAACTGATTCGTAATCAGTAGGTCCGCGGTTCAAATCCGCGTGCCGGCACCAGCTTAATCAGAGGCTTGGATGCCTCTAATGTCCGAGTTGGACCTTCTCCGACGTCTCGCGGACCGAACCGCGTCACGGCGGTGTGGCAAAACTCCATGAAGCGGAAGATCCGAGCAGCTCGACGCCAGATCGCCCTGTGGCGCCACTCGGTTCGGCCGCATCGAGCGGCCCCTGTCATCCGCTCCCCGTGACGGCAAGCGCTCTCGGTCTGCATAACCTTCCCACGGGACGGCGCCACGTGCGCCCGCGGCACAAATTCGGCGGGTTACGCCGCAATGCAGCAGTCCGATTAAGAGTTCCAAAACCTCAGCCCGGTTGAATGGCGATCGTGACGACGGTGCATCCCGGCATCGTCTCATCGGAACCATGGACCGCCATCGTCGTGACCCCGTCAGACCAGATCGTGCCCGGTGATGGGCGGGCGTCGCCCTATGCCGCGGGCCTGCCCATGCTGCGCGATGCCATCACCGGATCGCGGCAACTGCTGATGCCGGCGCTGGGCTTCGCCGCCGGCATGGCCCTCGCTGGTGCACTGGTGGGGGTCGGTCATCTCCGCGCCCGCCCGGTGGATGCGATCGACGCCGGGCAGGAAAGCCTGCAGACCCGCGTCGCACGGCTTGAGGCGATGGTCGACGAACTTGCCGCGGCAACCGACAACGCCGTGGCCGCATTGCAGGCATCGGACCAGAACGTCACCGCGCGGGGGCTGGAGAACAGCCGCTTCATCGCCGCCGCCCTGCTGTTGCAGGCAGCGGTCGCGACGCCGCGGCCCTGGCCGCGCGAATACCAGGCGATGGTGACGCTCGCTCCGCCGGGGGCTCTGCCGCGGCCGCTCGCGGAAGTGCTGCTGAGCCACGCCGCGCGCGGCCTGCCGACCGAGGCGGAGCTGCGCGAACGCTATGCCGCGCTGATGCCGCAGCTCATCGAGCGTGCACCGCGCGACGCCTCGCTGGTCGAGCGCAGCTTCACCGCCATGCGCAACGCCTTCGCGGGCGTCGGGCTGGCGGCGCCACCGGCGGCGACCGACCAGGAACAGGCCATCGCGGGCGTTGCGCAGCAACTGCGTCGCGGCAACCTCTCGGCAGCGGTTGTCGATGCCGGGGCGCTACATCCGTCGCTGCAGCCGCTCCTCGCGGGCTGGCTGGCGCAGGCCGGCGCGCGGCTCGCCGTCGAGCAGGCAGTGCAGGAGACGTTGCTCCGGGCCCTGACTACCCCGCCGCGGCCGATCTGATGCGCCGCCAGCCGCCGATCCCCGCCCCTGCCCGAACGGAGGGTTCCATGCGCCGCCATCTTCTCGGCCTGATCGCCGTTCTGCTTCCGCTTTGCGCCGGGCCGGTGCGCGCCGAACCCTCCATCACGCTACGCGAGCGGCTGGTGATGGTCAGCTCGGCCTCCTCCACCACGCTGACGCGGCTGCTCGTGCGCAATTTCGCCGAGCGTTTTGCAGGCGTCCCCGCGCCCCAGGTCGACACCATCAGCGCCGCCCGCACGATCGAGGCCTTCTGCAGCGGCGTTGGCCCGCAGACGCCGGATATCGCCATCGTCACGCGACGCATGCCACGCGCGATGATCGAGGTCTGCGCCGCCAACGGCGTGCGCGACATCATCGAGGTGCAGCTCGGCCTCGGCGCCGTGGTGATCGCCGGGCGGCGGGGCGACGCCATGCCGGGGCTCACCGCACGGCAGATCTGGGAAGCGCTCGCCGCCGAACGGCCCGAGGACGAGGATTTCGGCCCCAACCGCCAGCGGAGCTGGTCGGACATCTCACCGACCCTGCCACACACCGAGATCCGCGTGCTTATTCCCTCGGAGGTGGCGGGCACGCGTGCGCTGTTCGACGACCTCGTCATGGAAGGCGGCTGCCGCAACGTCACCCGCGTGCGCCTGATTTTCGATGCCGCCTATCGGCGCAGCAAGTGCATCACGACGCGTACCGACGGCCACGCCATCACCCTGCATGGCGATGAGGTGGTGCCCGCGCTGCTCGCCGCGCCGCCAGGCACGCTCGCCGTCGTCAGCTATGATCAGCTTGTGGCGAGCGGCGGCAACCTGATCGCGCTGCCGCTCGACGGCGTGTCGCCCAATCCGGCGAGCATCGGCAATCTCGACTACGAGCACGCTCGCACCTTCTTCCTCTACGCCAAGCGCCAGCATGCGCGGCAGCAGCAGGGCGTCGGCGTGGTGCGCGGCATCCACGAATTCCTCGTCGAGAGCACCAGCGAGCAGGCCGGTGGCCCCGGCGGCTACCTGACCACGGCCGGGCTCGTGCCGCTCGGCCCGGCGGAGCGCGCCGCCCAGCGCCGCATCGCCGAGCAAGGCCGACTGATGTCCCGCTGACCTGCCCCGCCCGGATCGGAACCCCCTACGCCATGCATGCCAAGGCCCTCCTCCTCGCCGCCGCGATCGTCGCGCCGTTCGCGGCGGCCGCGCAGATCGCTCCCCTTGCCGGCGCCACGCGCGTCGTCGTGCCGACGCCGCTGCAGGACCTGCCGTCGGATGACGACGTGTTGGCACGGGCCGAACGGCTCTGGAGCGGCATCATGGACAGCCTCGGCTTCAGTTTCGGCACGGGCAGTTCCTTCGCGCAGCAGCACAGCCTCGCCGCGCGGCAGCAGACGCGGGATGACTTCGCGTGGCTGATGGACATCGCCGGCTACAAGCTGAAGGAGATCGAATCCTCCGTCTCCCTGCTGCCCGGACTGTCGCTGACCTTCGGCCAGGCGCGCATGCTGACGGAAAGCGACCGCGAATATGTCGAGCGCACGCTCGAACGCCATGCGCGACGCAATCCTGGGCCGATCTCGGCCATGCAGCGCACCATCGTGCGCGGCATCATGGATGCGGGGGAGCTCGGCGGCTTCTCGGTGGACAAGGTCGAGGTAACGCTGTTTCCGCTGCCGCAGGTGCGCTTCCAGCTCGCCCCGGCCGATGCGCCGCTTGGCATGGAAGCGAGCCGCATCATGCGGGCGATCGACCGTCTGAACCAACGCGTCACGGCGCTCGGCGCGCAGCAGCAGCAGAGCGGGCCGGACCATGGGCGGCGAATGTTCGACCAGCCCGACGCCAATGCGGCGCGGCTGCTGCCCGCCGCCGCCACCATCCTCCACTGATCACAACCACCTTCCGCGCCAGGACGGCGCAGCGCGTGAAAGGCAGAAGGCCCGATGATGGCAACGGACCAGACGCAGCGGCAACGCTTCGCCGAACTCGTGAAGCTGCAACTCCAGGGGCGCCGCTTCCTGGAACGGGACCAGGAGCGTCGGCTGCTCGAGGAAGGGCTGACCCGCTATGGCCTGACTCTCGAACAGGCAACGGGCGTGCTGCGCAGTGCGGCGGAGCATGACTCGATCGCGCTGGAGGGCGAGCTCGGCACCTCCTCTCGCGAATTGCTGCGCACGCTGTCGGACAAGCGCAGCCGTGTGTCGCGGGACGACTTCAAGCGCGCGGTCGCCTTCTACCGCGCCCGCACCGGCGTGCCGGAGGCGGATGCGCAGAAGCGTGTGAAGCGAATGATGGAAGAGCTCGATCTGCGGCCGAAGCCGACCGGGCGTGTGATCCGATCCCGCCGCTGGTACCGCGCGATCAACAGCTGAACCCAGGGACTGAAGGAAGCGAATGATGCGAAAGATACTGACCGTTCTTGCCGTGCTGCTCGTCGCGCTGCCGGTCGCCGCGCAGTCGCCCGGGCGCGCGCCAGCCCCCGCGCCGGCGCCGGCCCCTGCACC
The DNA here is from genome assembly GCF_019430885.1 of Roseomonas alba. Classification (GTDB taxonomy): domain Bacteria; phylum Pseudomonadota; class Alphaproteobacteria; order Acetobacterales; family Acetobacteraceae; genus Neoroseomonas; species Neoroseomonas alba. The sequence goes on from NZ_JAHYBZ010000005.1 coordinate 146,861, forward strand.
CGCGGCGCCGATGGCCGCGCCAGCGCCGGTGGTGCGCGAGGTCGCGCCGATCATCAGCATCCAGACCCTGCCGCACATCTCGCCTGGGCATGCGGTGGCCCTCGGTACCGGCCTGTTCGTCGGTGCGCTGGCCGGGTCCGCGATGATCCATGGCGGGGCGCTCGCCACGGTTATCGGCGCCGCGGCGGGGCTGACGGTCGGCCATTGGTACTGGACCGAGCGTCACGACGACGCCGACTGATCCCTGAGCCGCTCCGCGGGTCGCGCAGGATGCGCGGCCCCCCGCCTGTCAACCGATGCGCCGCGGAGGATCCCGGCCTTGGATATCCTGCTTCCCCACGAACTCGCCGCGCTGCCGACCTGGATCGGCATGACGATCTGCATCGCCGTGCCGGTCGCCCTGGCGTTGGTGCTGGGCCGGATCATGTATGCGCTGTTCACTGCCACCGAATTCCAGGCGAATGCGGTGGTCGGCGCGGTCAAGTACGGCTTCGTCGTCGAGATCTATGCGGTGGTGGCGGCGCTGACGCTCGTCGGAGCCTGGGACATCTTCCAGACGGCCCGCGACACGCTGCAGAAGGAGGCGTCGGGCCTCTACATGCTGGCGCTCGCCGTCGATACCTATGATGGGCCGACCATGGTCGGCACACGGCAGGAGATGCGCGCGGCCATCCGCGACTATGCCGGTGCCGTGACGCAGCGGGATTGGCCCGCCATGCAGGCCGGTGTGCCATCCGGCGGCTCCGACGCGGCCTTCCAGCACATGACGCGCGTCTTCCTTGACGTCGAGGGCGAGCGCAACGCGCAGCAGACGCTGCAACAGCAGACCAGCAACTGGCTTGCCCAGGTGGCCGAGGCGCGGATCGCGCGGCTGTCGGTGCAGTCGCGCACCCTGTCGGGACTGATCTGGATGCTGGTGCTGACGGTCTCGGTTGCCGTCATTGCCTTCCAGTGGTTCTTCGGCGGCGCGAGTGCCGCGATGCATGTCGCCATGGCGGCGGTGATCGCCGTGATCGTGGGATCGGTGCTGATCGTGTCGATCAAGCTGGCCTTTCCCTATGTCGGCGACCCACCGCTGCTGACGCCGGCGCCCTTCCTCGCGATGATGGATCTGCGCTGATGCGCCGGGCCGCGTCAGTGCGAGGCGGCGTGGTGCGGGCGGTAGCGCCAGCGCTGGAACAGCACCAGCGCCAGGGCGATGATCCAGACATTGAGCTGCGCGGCGAACCAGGCCGTCAGATGCGCGGTCCATTGCAGCAGCAGCGCGATGTGCAGGGCGAGCAGCAGGAAGGCAAAGTAAGCGCGGCGCTGGGCGCGGCCATGCCACAGCCCCTGCGTCATGATGGCGCCCTGCACCAGGCCGAGCAGACCGATCCAGCCGGTGAACGCGGCGAGGCCGTCGAAGGCCAGCATGAGATCCGGCAGCGCCTGCAGCGTCGAGAGCTGCGGCAGGGCGTGGCGACCGAGCAGATCCAGCAGGCTGATGGACCAGGGCCCGTCGCCGGCGAAGATGCGGTCGGGCAGGAAGTAATCCGTGTGCGGCTCGGCGGCGACCAGCGCGACGCCAAGCGCCGTGCCGGTGCCGAGGGCGAGGAGGCGCAGGATCGGCACTGCTTCCGCGTCATGCGGCGCGGTCATCTCGAAGCCCGCAATGCCGAGCCGCAGCAGGGCCACCGCGAAAGCCACCGCGAGGAGTGCGGCGAAGGTGCCGCCGAAGATGTCGCCGAAATCAGCCATCATGGGCGTTGGATAGGCCGGCAAGGGCTAATGCGCGGTTCATGGGCGCGTGCGGTGGGGGAGTGGAGGGGTTCTGCGCCTCCGAAGCACGCTGCAAAGGAGCGAAAGGGCTTCGTGGTTCGTCGCCTGCGTCCGCTGTGGAGCCGAGAGGGGCTTTGCCCCTCTCGGACTCACCCCAGCAAAGGCCGAAAGGCCTCTGCAAACCTCAACTTGGCGCCGAGCACCACGGGGAGAAAGGTGCCGAGGCCCGTTCTTGCGCACGAAGCGCGCTTGGCGGGCGCAGCATGCCTGCCCCGCTCCGTGCCGACAGATTGCGTTCCAAGTGCTCCAAGCACTTGGCGGGTTGGTTCGGAGGGGCAGAGCCCCGCTGATCTCCACCGTGGCAGAATGCGCCTCGCCCTCGGCCTCGCCTTGCCGCTGGTCTTGGCAGCGATGACGGCGCGGGCCGAGACGGTGGCGGTGCTGCTGCCGGGTGGCGCCTGCCAGCTCCGCATGCTGCCGGAGGGCGGCATTGCCATGGAGACCACCGCGCTGGCCGCGGAGTCCGCCGCCCTGACCGGCCTGTCCGCCCGCCTGTTCGCCGATGCCGCGACGATGCGCCTGGGGCCGGCGCGGGAGGCGGTGCCGGGCTTCGGCGGCTGGGCCTATGGCTGGGTGCAGAGCTACGTCACCTCCTATCGCAGCCTGGCGCGCGGGGTGGTGAGTCTCACGCATTCGATCACCACCGAGGAGGCCCTGCCTCAGGCCTCGCGCATCGCCGAGGAAATGGCGGAACCCGTCCGCGCGGAATTTCGCGCGCGGGTGCTGCAGCCGTCGCTCGGCGATGGCGGCTTTGCTGCCGATATCGCGCATGTTGGCCGCGTGATGGACGCTGCCTGGTCGCGGGCGCTGCGGGACAGCGCCGTGCGGCTCGCCAATCATCCGCCCGCGACGGCGGGCGCGACGGCACAGGGGGTGCTGAACCTGGCCGCCGCCGCGAAGCCGCTCGCGCCGGATCTGGAGGCGGCGGGGCCGGCCGACCCGATGACGATGCTCGCCCAGGACGGCGCGGATGGCGGGACCGTGTTCCTGCGGTCGATGCGGCCCATGGCGGCGCGGCTGGGGGCGGTGGCGATCCGGCTCAGCGAGGCCGGTTCGCTGATCGCGGCCGGTGGCGCCTTCGGGGCGGCGCTGGGCGGCATTCCCGGCACGATGATCGGCGTCGCGGGCGGCATCGGGGCGTCCTGGGGGCTCGACTGGGTCATCAGCCGGGTCGACGCGACGCTGAACCGTGCGGGGTTCGAGGCGCAGGCGCTCGAGGCGTTGGCCCGCGCCGAACACCGTCTGGCCACCGAGTCGGCCGAGGCCGCCGCGACCATTCTCGCCGCGCGGATGGCCGCGCTCGGCACCCAAGGAGACTGCCGATGACCGACGCCCCCGAGGACGGGACGGTCGCTCGCGACTGGGTCCGCCTCGCCACCTTCGCCTGCGCCGCCTTGTCCTGTGCGCTGTCCGCGGCGTGCCTGGTCGTCGTGATGGGCGGCGTGTCGCCGCAGGTCACGACCGCGGCGCATGCGGCGACGCCGGCGCGGGCGGAACCGCTGCCGCCGGGCAATACGCCGCATGTCCTGGTCGCGGTCGAGTTGCTGCTGCCGCATCTGCCGCGCCCGGCCCCGTTCCCGCGCAGCTTCGCCACCGCCGTCGCGCTGGCCGCGGGTGATGCGGAAGCGACGCGGTTGCTGCTGCCGCTTGCCGCCGCGGCGGCGGATGGCGCGCCGACGCTGCGCCAGCTCGCCGAGGATTTCGGCCCCGCTGCCGACGCGCTGGTGCTGGCCGAGATGGGCTTCGGCCCGGATGCGGGCTGGTTCGCCCGCCGCACGGCGCGGACGATGCGGCTTGGGGCGGAATTCGGCGCGGCGGGGACGCCCGGCCTCACGGCATTGCGTGACGCGGCGGAACGGCTGGCGGAGGAGGATGGGCCGGGAGCGGAGGCCGCGCTCGCGCCGCTGCCACAGGGTGCGGCGCCGGCGCTCGATGCGTGGCGGGCGCGGCTGGCGCGGCGGCTCGCGGCGGATGCGGCGAGGGTGCAGCTTGCCGAACTCGCCATGGCCCGTGCGCAGGGGACGTCGCGATGAGCGCGGAACGCTTCGACTGGCGCGGCGTCGTTTCGCGCGCGCTATTCAGCCTGTTCGTCGTGCTGGCGGTGTACAACCCGTCCGGGACGTCCTTCGTGCACTGGGTGCTGGAAGGGTTCGACTGGTTTTGGCTGAAGCTCGCGACCGGCGCGCTGCTGGCGACCATCTGCATGATGCTGTGGACCACCACGGTCGGCGTGCTGGGGCGCCGCGGCATCGCGCTGATCGTCGCCTTCTGCGTCGGCACGGGCATGACGGGGCTGCATCTTGCGGGGCTCAGCCTGTTCGCCGGGGATACGCTGCTCATCGGCGTGCTCGTCAGCCTGGCGGGGCTCTTCACCGTCGGGCTCTGCTTCTCCCATCTGCATCACCGCCTCGGCGGCATCATGCACACGCAGGAGGTGCCGAAGTGACACCCGCCCCCAACCAGGCACCGCCGCGCAAGGCCGATGCCTTCCTGGTAAGCTGCATCGACCCGCGACTGACCGACGAGACGACCTTCCTGATGGCGGCACTCGGGCGCACGGATCGCTACAGCGAGATGCGGATCGCGGGCGCGGGGCTCGCCGCGGTGGACGAATCCCGCCCGGCCTGGCGCGCCGCGCTGTGGGAGAATCTGGAGGCTAGCCGGCAGATGCACGGCGTCTCCAAGGTGATCTTCCTCAATCACCGCGATTGCGGGGCCATGGCGCTGTATACGGGCCGGCGGCTCGCCGACGATCCGGCCGAGGAGCTGCGCCAGCACCAGGCCGTGCTGGAACGCGCCGCGGCGGCGGTGCGCGCGCGCTATCCGGACATGACGGTCGAGATCAAGCTGATGGACCTCGACGGCAGCGTGCAGGTGCTGCCCTGCGCCGTCTGCGCGGCGGCCGCTTCCGGCGGGTTGCGGGCCGAGGCCGTGCAGGACCCGGCCGGCCGTAGCATCGCCGCGATGGCGGCGTCGGGTGGGGCGCAGATCGTGCCCCCGGCCCCGGAAACCCACGAAGCCGATCCCGCCGGCTTCCGGGAACTGGTCCGGCTGCGCGTGGTGGATGGGCTGCAGGATCCGGAGGCGGAGCTCGCCCTGCTGACGGAAGGCGTGACGCGGCACGGACTGAGCGCGGCCGATGCGCGCGGCATCCTGGATGCGGAATCGCAGCGGCGCGGCGCGGCCACCGGCGCGGCGGGGGCGCGGGAGGCCACGGCCTTCCTGCGCGCCCAGGCCGATGCGCGGGGACGGGTGTCACATCAGGACGCGACGCGTGCCGCGGCGCTCTACCGGGCCCTGACAGGGCGCCATGCTTCGGAAGCCGAGGCCGGCCGGCGCGTCGCCACGCTGCTGGAAGCGGAAGGCCTGTCGCCGCGGCCCGAAGGGCTGCTGCGGTCCACGACGTGGTACCGGCGGATGGCGCAGGCGTGACCGCCTTCAGGCCACGGTGATCGTCGCCCCGGCCATGCGCGCCACATCGACGATACGGGCCTGCATCGCCATCAGCGGGCGGTTGTCGATCAGGCTGAACATGAAGGCGTTCTCGGCGAAGGCGTCGCGCAGGTAGTGGCCGGTCGGCGCCGGCGCCCCGGCATAGGTGAAGCGCAGGAACTGCACGAGCAGCAGCGAACGGACCATGTGCACCGCGACCAGGCGACGCAGCAGGATGGTGGTCTCGATCTCCCGCTCGACATGGGAGAGCAGGTTGACCCCGGTGAACCACGGCCCGTACCGGGCAATGGTGACGCTGTCGCGGTACAGCAGGAGATGACCGCCCATGCCGTGCAGCGCGGCGAGGCGCGGGCCGCGGTCGGTGGCCTCGGCGCTCATGCGCTGGGCCGCCGGGGCGGGCGTCCGGTGCGGCGGCGCTGGTTGGGAAACGCGACATGCATGGCGGAGCCTCCGGGGAGCGGAGGCTGGCATGGCCGGCTTCACCAAGCGGTTAGCGGCGAGGTCGGGTCACTTTTCGGTGTCGAGTTAATCAATTCTATACTATTCCCTGCCCGTGGCGCGTTAGGCGTGCAGCACTCCCCGCCCTGGGGGGCCGGAAAATCCGGTGCCGCCAGGGCACGCCAACCCCGGGCAGACCGCATGCCGATCCGCTTTCCGCCGCCGCTCACCTGTGCCGGCCTGGTCCTCGCGACGGGCCTCATCGCCGCGCCGGCCCAGGCCGCGCAGGACCCGCTGGAGGGCGTCAACCGCCGCATCCATGCCTTCAACCAGGGTGTGCAGGCCTATGTGCTCGGGCCTGCAACGGAGGCCTATCTTGCCGTCACCTCACCCGGCTTCCGCACCGGTGTCGCGAATGCGCTGAGCAACCTCGGCGAGCCGGTCACTGCAGTCAGCAGCCTCGCGGCCGGCGACGTCACGCGTGCGACCAATGCGGTGATCCGCTTCGGGATCAACACCACGCTCGGCCTGGGCGGGGTGAACGATGCGGCCGGACCCCTGGGCTTCCCGCGCCGGCCCTTCGGGCTCGCCGACGCGGCCTGCGCCTGGGGCGTGCCGCGCGGGCCCTATCTGGTGCTGCCGGTGCTAGGGCCGACGACGCTGCGCGACGCCTCGGCCATGGCGACGGGCGTCGCGCTGCTGGCCCAGGCGGTCGGGCCCGAGGCGGTGATCGGCTGGCGCACCAGCGAGATGTTCGTCTCCTACAGCGGCATTCACCACGAGCTGCGGCGGATCGACGCCGAGGCGTTGGATGCCTATGCGGTCCATCGCAGCGCCTATCTCCAGCGCCGCGCCGCGGCGTGTCCGGGCGACATGCCGGAAGAGGAGGAAGAGGAGCAGGCGGCCGCGCCCTGACGGACAGTTGCCGTGCCGAGAAGGCGTTCGCGAAGGTGCTCGGGACGGACCGCGCAGCTACGGCGAGCGCCGACGTCACCGTGATCCGATCGATCCTTTGCTCCGGGGCGACAGTCCGGCGGGGCGGCCCTGTGTCGATCTCCCTGCCGGTCTGTGACGAGCGGGCGGCGGCATTCAGGTGGAGGCGCCACTACGCGTCAACCGGAGCCTTTGCGATCCGGCGGGCGGTCGCCATGAGCAGCCGCGCCGCCCGCGATACGGCCCGGCCACGCTGGATCACGGCTGCGGCCCCGACCGTCAGACGCGGGCGCAGCGGCAACAGCCTCAGATCAGCGGGCAGGCCACTCATGGCGCCATAGGGATCGACGATCGCGATCCCGGCACCGGCGCGCACGAGCGATAGCGCCACGGAGGTCTGGGTGACCTCGACGGCGATGCGCAACCGCAGCCCCTCCGCGGCAAAGGCGGCGTCGACGAGATCCCCGAGCGGCAGCCCCCGCGGTACGCCGATCAGCGGCCAGGCGGGCAGGTCATGGACCGTCACGCTGTCGCGCTCGGCCAGCGGATGCGACGCCATCACCGCGCAGACCAGCTCCGTCTCGTCGAGCGTGACGAGCTGGAGATCGGGGACCACGCTCGGCGTCAGCACGAAGCCGAGCTCCACGCGCTCCCGCACCACTGCGTCGATGACGCCGAGGTTGTCCATCGTCTGCAAGGCGACATGGATGCCGGGCCGTGAGCGGCGAAAGGCTGCGATGGCACGCGGCAGCAGATGGTCCGCGAGGGCCGGCGTGGCGGCCGCTACCACGGAACCGACATTTCCCTCGCGGATGCCTTCGATGAGCCGGTCGATGCGTGCCAGCCCCTCAAAGACCCGATCCATTTCGGCGAGGATCACGACAAGCTCCGCGGTGGGATGCAGCCGTCCGCGGCGGCGCGCGAAAAGCGGGAAGCCCGCAGCGGCCTGGCATTCGCGCAACATCATGCTCACCGCCGGCTGCGACACGTTGAGCGCGTCGGCGGCCGCGGTCACGGTCCCGTTGCGGGCGGCCGCGCGAAGAACTTCGAGCTGGCGGTATGTCAGGTACATCAGGACACCTTATATTCTTATAAGGCAGATGGCGTTGAGCTTATCCTCAGGGCCGCGCAGGATGGCTCGGCCTAGTCCGGCAGATCCCTCGCCAAAGGGGGACGGGGCAGGCAGGAACGTCGATGCGCATCACCTCCGTCGAAACCTCCGTCGTCGCGCTGCCCTTCACCATGGGCGGCCCGCACCCGCCCTTCGCCGGCCGTCCCTGGGACCGGCTCGAGATCCTGCTCGTGCGGGTCGAGACCGAGGATGGGCTGGTCGGCTGGGGGGAAGCCTTCGGCCATGCCGCCATCCCGGCAACCAAGGCCGCGCTCGACAGTGTCGTCGCACCCCTCGCGATCGGCCGTGATGCGCGTGCCATCGAGCCGCTGACGCGCGAACTGATGCATGCGACGCATCTGCTCGGCCGCAACGGCGCGCATCTCTACGCCATCTCTGGCATCGAGATCGCGCTGTGGGATCTGCTCGGCAAGCGGGCGAACCAGCCGGTCTGGGCGTTGCTCGGCGGCCGACAGCGGGACAGCTTGCCAGCCTATGCGAGCCTGCTCTCCTACGCGAACGACCTGCCGTTGGTGGCGAAGAATACGGCCGAGGCGCGCGCCGCCGGCTACCGTCACATCAAGCTGCATGAAGTGACGCGCGAGGCCGTCATCGTTGCGAAAGAGGCGGCGCCCGACGCGGCGATCATGCTCGATGTGAACTGCGCCTGGACGCCGCCAGTGGCGCGCGACATGGCGGAATCACTCGCTGCGGAGGGGCTGTATTGGCTCGAAGAGCCGGTCTGGCCGCCTGAGGACGCTGCGGGCCTTGCCAACCTCCGCCGGCACGGCATGCGGCTTTCGGCGGGGGAAAACACCGCCGGGCTCTTCGGATTCAAGACGCTGGTCGAGGCGGGCGCCATCGACATCGCCCAGCCCAGCGTGACGAAGATCGGCGGCATCGGTGAGATGCTGCGCGTGTTCCGTCTGTGCCAGGCCCATGGGGTCGAGGTGATCCCGCACTGTCCCTATTTTGGGCCAGGCTTCGTCGCCACGCTGCACATCGCCGCCGCGCTCTGCGAGCGGCCGCTGGTCGAAGTGCTGTGGCTCGAGATGGAGGCCAATCCCTTCGACCCCTGGGTGCGTGCGCGGGACGGCCAGGTGGCGGTGCCGCAGGGTCCGGGTCTCGGCTGCGACCCGGACCCCGCGATCCTCGCGCGATATGCCATGGCGCCGCCGGTGCGCACCGAAACGAGGTTCGCCGCATGAAAGTCATCGCCGTCGAGACGACGCCGATCCTTCTGCCGCTCGACAAGCCGCTCGGCAGCGCGCTGGGGGCCATCGCGAAGTTCGGTGTCATCCTCGTCACGGTGCGGACCGATGCCGGCATCAGCGGCGAGAACCTGATCTTCACCCTGCACGACAGGCGCACGGCGGTACTGCGCGGGATGGTGGACAGCCTGGCCGACCTGATCGTCGGGCGCGATGCCGGCCACATCGCCGATTTCTGGGCGCGCGCCTGGAAGGACATCAACTTCATCGGCCACCAGGGCGTAGCGGTGATGGGGATTTCCGCCATCGACGGCGCGCTGTGGGACGCGCTGGGCAAGGCTGCGGGGATGCCGCTCTATCGCCTGCTCGGCGGGGCACGGAACCGCGTGCCGGCCTATCACTCCGGCGGGCTGTGGCTGTCCCATTCCGTTGAGGAGCTGGTCGAGGAAGCGCAATCCTTCGTCGCGCAGGGCTGGCGCGCGATGAAGATGCGGCTCGGGAAGTCCGATCCGGCCGAGGACGCGGCGCGGGTGCGCGCCGTGCGGGACGCGATTGGACCGACCATCGCGCTGATGGCCGACGCGAACCAGGGCCTGACGGAAGCGCAGGCGATCCGCCTCGGGCGCATGATCGAGCCATACGGCCTGACCTGGTTCGAGGAACCGCTGCCCTGCTGGGACCTTGAGGGTCTCGCACGGGTCGCCGCCGCGCTCGACACGCCGATCGCCAGCGGCGAGACGGAATATACGCGCTATGGCTTTCGCCGCATGCTCGACCAGCGTTCGGCCGACATCCTGATGCCGGACCTGCAGCGCGCCGGCGGCGTCAGTGAATTCATGCGCGTGTGCCACATGGCGCAGGGCCATGACATCGCCGTCTCGAGCCACCTGTTTCCCGAGACCAGCATCCAGTGCCTCGGGGCGCTGTCGAACGCCCTCTACCTCGAATACATGCCGTGGTTCTCGCGGCTCTACAACGAAGCCCTGGAATTCGATGCGGGTGACGCGTTGGTACCGGAACGGCCGGGCTGGGGCTTCACCCTGAACCGCGACTACATCCGCCACCTGCAGGACTGACCGCCGGCGCGGCGGCGCCAGGCGACAAGGAGGGAACGAAACCATGAAGATCACCCGTCGCGCACTCGCCCTGGGCGGCACCGGCCTTGCGGTCGGGGCGTCGCTGTCCCGTCCCGCGCTGGCGCAGAACGAGCCCATCCGTATCGGCTGGCTGGCCGCGCTGACCGGACCGAGCTCCGCCCCGGCCGTCGGCTTCAATCGCGGCGTGCTGTTCGCGGCCGAGGCGCTGAACGCCGCCGGCGGCGTGAAGGGCCGACGCATCGAAATCATCACCCGCGACACCCAGGGCGATCCGACCAAGGCGGTGAATGCGACGCAGGAGATGATCAGCCAGCTCCGCGTCAATGCCATCTGGGGGCCGACCAATTCCGGCGAATCCCTCGCGGTCACGGCCATCATGGCGCGCGCGAAGATGCCCAACATCCATCCCTGCGTCGTCGATACGCTGATCGACCCGCGGCGCTATCCGAACGCCTTCCGCATCTCGCCTTCGAACACGCAGTGGGACGATGCGGTGCGCAACTACTGCATGCAGCGCATCAACGCGAAGAAGGTCGCGGTGATCGGCGACACCACCGGCTATGGCGTCAGCGCCGCCAACGCGTCGGTCGCCGGCTTCCAGCGTGCCGGGGCGGAGGTGGTCTACAAGGCCAATATCGACGCCACCCAGCCCGACATGACCCCGGACATGCTGCGCGCGCGAAATGCGGGTGCGGAAGCCATCGTCATCTGGTCGGTCACCACCGGCATGATCGCGCGCATGCTCAACACCCGCGCGACGATGAACTGGGACGTTCCCTTCGTCGGCCATCCCTCCCTTTCCTCGGGCGAGATCGGCAGCCTGATCGAACGTCCGCAGAACTGGGAGAAGGTCTATGCCATCGGCTACCGGTCGTGTTCGCGCGATGCTGCCGGCAACTTGCCACCCCGCACGGCGGAGCTGGTGCAGCGGCTGTCCGGCAAGGTGAACCTGCAGGACACGCTGTTGTGGTGGGTTGCCTGCGCCATCGACGCGGTGAACCTGGTGGCCCGCGCCGTGGATGCGACCGGATCGACGGCGAACGAGGCGATCATCGGCAACTGGAACGCGACGCGCGAGTATCCCGGCTTCTATGGCACCTACACCTGGTCGCCCACGGAGCATAACGGCTACCCCACCGATGAGGTGGTGATGTCGGCGGCCAATACCGCGCGTGACGGGGCGTTCGCCCTCGCCCCGGGCTACTGAGCGGAACGACGCGGGATGCTTGCTTCCATCATAGCCTCGGGCCTTGCCGTCGGCGCGATCTATGCGCTGATCGGCATCACCTACAACACGATGTTCGCCACCTCCCGCGTCATGAGCTTCACCGCCGGGCAGCTCGGCATGCTCGGCGGTGTCTTCGGGTCGCTGTTCATGCTCCGGCTCGGGGTGCCGCTGCTGCCGGCGCTGCTGCTGACCCTTGCCTGTTGCGCGCTGGTCGGCGTGCTCACCGAGATCGTCGCGGTGCGCCCGGTGCTGAACAGCCTCGAACAGCATCTCTATGTGCTGACCACCCTCGCCGTCGCACTGCTGATCCAGCACACGACGGCGATGGAATGGAGCACCGAGCCGCAGCCTTTCCCGCGCCTGACCAATATCGGCTCGGGAGTCCTCGACGAGAAATACTGGCTGCCCGTCGCGGCCTGCGTCGTGACCATCCTCGGGCTCGAGTACCTCTATCGGCGCACCCTGGTCGGGCGCGCCTTCGTCGCCATCGCCGAGGATAATTTCGCCGCCCGGGCGCTCGGCCTGCCGGAACGCAACCTGCGCATGGCGAGCTATGCCCTGGCAGGCGCGATAGGGGCGCTGGCCGGCTTTGCGGGCGGGCAGTTGCTGCTGGCCTTCTTCGCCAACGGCCCGCTGCTGAACTTCTACGGCTTCATTCCTGTCGCGCTGGGCGGGCTTGGCAACAACCGCGGTGCGGTGATCGGCGGCATCCTCCTCGGCCTGTTCCAGCAGGCGGCGAACTTCCTGGTGGGCGGGATCTTCTCCTCGGTCGCGGTCTTCACGCTGTTCATCATCGTGCTGCTGGCGGCGCCGCAGGGCATGTTCGGCGCGCAGGCGGCGCGGAGGGTATGATGAGCGCGACCACCGATACCGTGCCGCTGCGCGCGGGCATCCTGCCAAAGGTTGCCGGGCCGCTGTCGCCGCTCTGGCCGTTTCTGCTGCTGCTCGCCATCGCGGCCGCGGTGCCGCTGACGGGCAATGCCTATTGGGGGCTGATCGCGACGCGCATGGCGATCTACTGGGTGCTCGTGACGGGGCTCAACCTGATCGTCGGCTATGCCGGGCAGCTCGCGATCGGCTATGTCGCGCTGTTGTCGGTGGGGGCCTACACCACCTCGGTGCTTGCGGCGGGCAATGTGGCCGCGCCACTGCCGGCCTTCGCCGCGCTGGGCTGCGCAGGGGTGGTGGGCGCGGTATTCGGCGTCATCGTCGGCCTGCCGGCGCTGCGTCTGCGGACCTTCTACTTCGCCATGACGACGCTCGGCTTCGCCACCATCGTCAATCAGATCACCCTGGCCTGGCAGGATGTCACGGGCGGCGGCATCGGCATCACGGGGCCGGAGATGCCGGCGCCCTTCGACACCACTTGGGGGCTGCTGTATCTTTGCCTCGGCTTCGCGGTGGTCTGCACCTGGCTGACCGCCAATGTCGCGCGCAGCCGCTTCGGTCGGGCGCTAGTCGCGGTGCGCGACGCCGAGGTCGCCGCCGAGGCCTCGGGCATCCGCAAGCCGCGCCTGCTCGTGCTGGTCTTCATGCTCGCGGGCGCGCTGGCGGCGATCGCCGGCGGGCTGTTCGCGACGCTGCAGACCTACATTACGCCGGACGCCTTCACCTTCGACCTGTCCCTGCTGTTCTTCATCGCCATCCTGATCGGTGGGCGCGGGTCGATTCTCGGGCCGCTGCTCGGTACGGTTATTCTGACCCTGTTGCCAGAGATCGCCGCGCCGCTCGCCTCGTGGTCCACCTCGCTCTATGCGGTGCTGCTGCTGGTGATCGTGCTCGCCATGCCTGGCGGCATCGCGGCCATGATCGACCCGCGCAGCCGGCGGAAACTGCCTGCGAACCGCGTGATCGCGCCGCGCGCCGAAGCACTCGACACGTTGCTTGGCCAGCGCACCGTGCCGGAGCCGATGCGGCTGTTGGGCATCGTGCTGGCCTTTGGCGGCGTGCGTGCGATCGACGGCGTGGACCTGACCGTCGCACCTGGCCAGGTGCATGGGCTGATCGGTCCCAATGGCAGCGGCAAGACGACGACTCTGAACGTCATCTCCGGCTATTATCGGCCGGAATCCGGCGGCATGGCGATCGGCGCCGCGCCGCTGCCGGCCGGCGACCCCGAGGGCCGGGCCGCGCTGCGCATCGCGCGGACCTTCCAGACGCCGCGGCTGATTGGCGAGGCCTCGGTGCTCGAAAACGTCATGATCGGCGGCACTGTCGATGGCACGGCAGGCTTCGCGGAGGCGCTGTTCAGCCTGCCGCGGCAACGCGCTGAGGAGCGCGACCTCGAGGCCCGTGCGCGGTTGGCTCTGGCCGCGGTCGGCCTCGCCGATCTTGCCGGTGCGCGCGCCGACCGGCTGCAACACAGCGAATTACGTTTCATGGAGATCGCTCGCGCCCTGATGCTGCGGCCGTCCTTCCTGCTGCTCGACGAGCCGGCCGCGGGACTTTCCACCGAGGAGATACGCCGCCTCGGCGCACTCGTCCGGGCCATCAGCAGGCACGGCACGGGCGTTCTGCTGGTCGAACACCATGCCGACCTCATTTTCGACATCTGCGACCAGGTGACCGTGCTGAATCTGGGCAAGGTCCTCGCAGCGGGTACGCCGGCCGAGATCCGCGTGCACAAGGAGGTCGTCAGTGCCTATCTCGGCGCCTGAACGCAGCCTGCTCGCGGTGGCGGGCCTCGAATCCGGTTACGGCAAGATCGCCGTCCTGCATGGCGTGGATCTGCGCATCGGCGCCGGCGAGGTCGTGGCGCTGCTCGGCCCGAACGGCGCGGGCAAGACAACGCTGCTGCGCGCGCTGTCGGGGTTGCTCCCGGCCACTGCGGGCAGCATCACCTTCGATGGACAGGACCTGTCGCGCTCGAGCCCGCGCGAGGCGGCGCGCGCCGGGTTGGTGCATGTCATCGAGGGGCATCGGGTCTTCACGCAGATCTCGGTGGCGGACAACCTGCAGCTCGCTGGCTACGACCTGCCGCGCGGGGAGCGCGCCGCGCGGATCGAGGAGGCGCTGGCCTACTTCCCCGAGATCGCCGCCAAGCGCCACGATCGGGGCGGTGCGCTCAGTGGCGGGCAGCAGCAGATGCTCGCCGTCGCGCAGGGGTTGGTGCGGCGTCCCCGCCTGCTGATGCTTGATGAACCCTCGGCGGGGCTGTCGCCCGTGCTGGTGGACCGCGTACTCAGCGTGGTGGCGGAGCTGCGGGCGACGGGGACGTCGGTGCTGCTGGTCGAGCAGTTGATCGAGAAGACGCTTGCCGTCTCTGATCGCGTCTATGCGCTCGCCCAGGGGCGCATCGTGCTGGAGGCCGGCGCGACGGAGGAGGACCTGCCGCATCGGCTGGAGCGCGCCTATTTCGGCCAGGAGGTGCCGACCGCGCTTCACGTTTGATGCCGGCGCGCTTGGACGGCGCGTCAGCGCCGATGTGGGGAATGTCGCGGCCGACGGATCGGGACGTCGTCGGACCCCGCAGGACTTCGCCCTCGGGTTCCCGTTGACGGAAGGCATCATCGCCGGCGACCGCGAGTTGGTGGATATCAAGGTGCTGTCGGCCTGCCACGGTATGGTCGTGGGCGTGACAGTCACCCATGAACGCTTCGCGGCGCCCCTGTCACGGCGACGGAATCTGGTCGGGCGGACAGGTAGCGGCCCGTGCGGCAAGGGGAGCCTGGATCAGATCCGGGACGCCAGCGATAGAGGCTCGCCTCCGAAACCCCCCGCCCGCGGCAGATCTCCCCCACCGTCCAACCTTGCGCCAGTTCCATCTCAGCCTGCCGCTGCAGCCCAATGATCTGCGTCGCCGTAGTGCCTGTCTTCGGCATCCACGCCTCTTTCCGAGACCGACAACTCTCTCATCACTGACGCATCCCCTTCAGGGGAGAAAGTCATTCAACCGACCTACCGAACCGGGGTGCCGACGCTGGCCGGCGCCATCGACCCGCAGATCGACCGCAAGAGCCTTCGCCGGGCGCAACAGAAGCCACCGGAACGGCTCAGGCGCGGGAATGCATGCTGATCGGGCGCGGCCTGCAACAGCACGGCGATGAGCCGCATACGATCGCCGCGCGCGATGTTCATGCGCGCCACCGAGATCGATCCATCCTTCGCCGCTCCCTATGCCTGGGCGGCCTTCACCCTCATGCGGGTCGTCACCTTCGGCTGGAACGCCGCACTGCATGGTGGCGGCGCCGAGGAGGCGGGGCAGCCCGCCGCCACCACACCTGCGCCGGCGGCCGGAAGCGGCAGGAGACGCAGCAGGCAACGGCGTTCATCTTGGTGTTCGATCATCTAACTCTCCGCGACGGGCGATTGGCGCCCGGCCGTTTCATGGAGAGGTTTCTGCGCCACGCGACCGTGGCGCACATGACCAGATCCTCGTGACGCGCGCGTCACGTCGATACGGCAGAGATCAGCGCAGCATCACGGCCGCCTCCGGGGAGGGTGTCTCTGCGCCCGGCTTGTCCGCACGCCCCAGGACCTTCGCATCGCCTATCGGCCCAGTGCGGAGTGCCTGAATGCACACCGGCTCCCGACGCTAGGCGGAGCGCGGAAAACGTTGGAGGTTTATCGCGGATACTACGGCGAGGATCGCCCGCATGGCGCGATCGGGCAGAGGCCTCCGACTGCGTTGCGGAACCAAGGTGGCATCGCCAGCCAGCCACCGTGAAAAGGCCCGGAAACTCCAACTCCGGGCGCTCCAACAATCGGGTTCGGACCATACGAGCCCGGGCTCCAGCCATCAGCCGCGGAGCAATGGGGCTCAGGTCACATTCTCACCGGTGAGATCAGCTTTTACCGTGACGACGAACCATCCCCCACAGCCCAGCCCAACGCCGGAACTCTTCTGCCACCGGCCAGGCCCCGGAACCGGCGGTTCAAGACGGCTACTGCACAAGCGCAGGACCACTGCAGGACGCTCGCATAACAAGACGCGTCGGAAGCACGATACGCCGTGATGGCGCTTCGTCTCCTGCAATCCTCTCGACCAGGATGTCGGCCGCAACTCGACCCTCTTCCCGACCGTCCCAGCGTAGTGCCGAAATGCCCGGTGCTATGAGCGCGGCGAAATCGGAATCGCCCATGCTGATCACCGACAGGTCGGCTGGTATGGATAGCCGCCGATGGCGTACCGCGTGCAGCAGGCTGATGAGCTCCTGCGCGCCGATGATTATGGCGGTCGGCCGACATGGCTGTTCGAGCAAGGCCAGTGCGTTGTCGACCGTAAAGTCACCCGGGCTTTCCATCGTATGCAGCATAGCCGGCGCCGCATCGACGCCATTGACTGCATAGGCCCTGAAGAATCCCTGCTTTCGCTCACGCCCGGGCCAGTTGGACAGGCCGCTTGCCACCAGTGCGATGCGCCGATGCCCGAGCCGGAGCAAATGGGACGTTGCCTCGAAACAGCCGCCGGCCTGATCGGTCAGCACGCTGTCGAAGCCGCCCTCCGCGATGCGCTCGAAGAGCACGACGGGGAACCTCAGGCCCTGGAGCGCGCGGGCGAGGGCGGGATCGTCCTCCCGACCCAGCGTCATGATCAGGCCATCCACCTTGCGCTGCTGGAAGAAACGCAGCAGCTCCACCTCGCGTTCCGGCCGGTCCGCGGTATTGGCCAGTACCATCGTGTAGCCGGCCTCGCGCAGCCGCTCCTCGGCGCCGGCGATCATGGCGGTGAAGACCGGGTGCGAGGCGAGCGGAACGGCGCAGCCGATCACCCGCGTCTGGCGCAGGCGGAGGCTCTGGGCGGCTCCATCGGGCACGTAGCCGAGGTGCTGCACGGCCGCGAGCACCGCCTCACGTGTCGCCGGCAGGATGCCAGGATGGCCGCTCATCGCGCGGGAGACGGTGCCGATGGACACACCCGCCGCCGCGGCGACGTCCCGGATCGTGATCCGCCGTCCTAAGGTCGCGTGGGAGGTCATGGTCGCGCACATGACTCAATCATATCGCACGAAATACGGGCAGAAAAACGTTTTTATGTCGGGATACGATTTGCGCTTGCGTGGTCTTGAGGCAGCGCATTAGCCTCCCTGCATCCTGAACCCGCGAGCCTCAAGATCGCATCAGGATAGCGCCAAAGCGGCAATTAAAACGTTTTTCCGATCACTCCGCGGTCTTCCCGCGGTCGGATTCCGTCGAAGAACGTTGCGCGAGCAACTGCTGCAGGGGTGCGCCATGACCGAGCCGACGATCGATCCCTTCGAGTTCGAGCTGTTCAAGAACGCGCTGCTCTCCGTCGCGGACGAGATGGCTCTGACGGTGCATCGCACGACCTATTCGGCCGTGCTGCGCGACAACCTCGACTACTCGACCGCCTTCTTCGACGCCAAGGGCCGGCTCGTCGCGCAGGGTTTCTCGCTGCCGGGCCATCTCGGCTCGATGCCGACCGCGCTTGCCGCGATCATGCGCCGCTTCGGCGATACGATGAAGCCGGGCGACATCTTCGCGCTGAACGATCCCTTCGACGGCGGGATGCACCTGCCGGACCTGTTCGTCTTCCAGCCCATCTTCATCGATGGCGTGCTGATGGCCTTCGCCGGGTCGATCTCCCACCACACCGACATGGGCGGGCGCGTCGCCGGGTCGAACGCGGCGGATTCCACCGAGATCTACCAGGAAGGCATCCGCGTCCCCGTCCTGCGCATCTTCGATGGCGGCGTGCCGAACGACACCTTCTTTGCCTTCATCGAGAAGAATGTGCGCGTGCCCGCCAAGGTCGCCGGCGACATCCGGGCGCAGCTCGCCGCCTGCCACATCGCCGATGCCGCCTTCCGCGAACTTTGCGCGCAATACGGCCCGCCCAAGGTGGAGCGGCTGATGGCTGAGCTGCTCGACTATTCGGAACGCCTGGCCCGCGCCGAGATCGCGAAGCTGCCCGACGGTGTCTTCACCTTCGAGGACTGGCTCGACGATGACGGCATCGAGCGCGGCAAGCCAGTGCCGATCAAGGTCGCGATCGAGAAGCGCGGCGACAGCATCCGCTTCGACTGGACCGGATCTGCGCCGCAGGTTAAGGGCGCGCTGAACGCGACGCTGTCCTTCGCGAAGTCGGTGTCCTACTGCGCGCTGATCTCGATCATCGACAATGCCGCGCCGAACAATGACGGCGTATTCCGCGCGGTCGAGGTGGTGGCGCCGCTCGGCACCATCGTGAACTGCACCCTGCCCGCCTCGGTCGCGGCGCGCGGCCTGACCGGCTTCCGCATGATCGACGTGGCCTTCGGTGCGCTCGCGAAGATGGTGCCCGACCGTGTCTTCGCCTGTTCCGATGGCGGCAATTCCAACATCTCGATCGGCGGCTACTACGCCGACAAGACGCCCTACATTTACTGCGACTTCACCTGTGCCGCCTGGGGTGCGCGCCCCTGGGCCGACGGCATCGACGGCAATTCGAACATCTTTGCCAACATGGCCGGCCAGTCGGTCGAGGTGACCGAGGCCGAGCAGCCCGTGCTGATCGAGGATTACGAGATCCTGGCCGATCGCGGCGGCGCGGGGAAGTACCGCGGCGGGATGCCCTACCGTCGCACTTATCGCTTCCTTGAGGAGGAGGCGAGCCTGTCGGTCCGCTCCGACCGTCGCGACATCCGTCCCTACGGTCTCTACGGAGGGGCACCGGGCGCGCCATCCTTCAACTACATCACGCGCGCCGGCGGGCAGCAGGAACTCTACCCGTCGAAATTCTCCACCCTGCTGCGCCGTGGCGACGTCTTCGTGCATGAGATCGCCGGCGCCGGCGGCTGGGGGGATCCGCTCGAGCGCGAGGTCGCCAGGGTCATGAAGGATGTCCGGCAGGGCCTGGTCTCGGTCGCGGCAGCGCGCGACCTCTATGGCGTGATCCTGTCCGCGAACGGCACCTCGGCAGATGAGGCGGCGACGGCCACGCAACGGGCGACGCTGCGCAAAGCGCGCGGCTGGACGGAAGCGCCCTTCGTGCAACGCGAGGAGATCGCGCCGCTCGCCGCGGCGGCGGAGTGACGGCCATGAAGAACATCCGCGTCGGCGTCGATATCGGCGGCACCTTCACCGACATCGTCATCATGGACAAGACGGGGGAGATCATCACCAAGAAGGTGTCCTCGACCGTCGACAACTACGCCCGCGCCATCAGCACGGGCCTTGCGGCGGCACTTGGTGAGCACGGCCTCGCCGGCGGCGATGTGGCCGAGGTGCTGCACGGCACCACTGTCGCTTCCAACGCGATCCTGGAGATGAAGGGCGCGCGCACCGGGCTCATCACCACCAAGGGTTTCCGCGACGTGCTGGAGCTGCGCCTGCTGCGCATGCCGAAGCTCTACGACCTGCATTGGGACAAGCCGCCGACACTGGTCAGCCGCGAACTGCGTCTTGAGGTGACCGAGCGGATTGACGCCAAGGGCAAGGTCCTGGCGCCGCTCGACATGGATGAGGTCGACGCCGTCATCGACCAGCTTCTCGCCGAGAAGGTCGAGGCGATCTCGGTCTGCCTGCTGCATGCCTATGCGAATGACGCGCATGAGATCGCGATCCGCGACGCCATCCGGCGCAAGGCGCCGGAGATGGTGCTCTCAGTCAGCTCCGAGGTGCTGCCCGAGATCAAGGAATACGAGCGCACCTCGACGACCGTCATCAATTCCTACGTCAAGCCGATCGTCGGGCGCTACCTCACCAGCCTGATCGGGGACCTGAAGTCGATCGAGGTCACCTCCCCGCTGCTGCTGATGCAGTCCAATGGCGGGCTAACCCCGGCCGAGACCGCCGCCGAGATGCCGGTGCACATCATCGAATCCGGCCCCGCCGCCGGCGTGATCGGCGCGCAGTCGCTGGCGCGGCGTGCCGGGCTCGACAAGGTCATCTCCTTCGACATGGGCGGCACCACGGCGAAGGCCGCGCTGGTCGAGGACGGCAAGGTATCGCGCGCCGAGGAATATTCAGTCGGCGGCGGCATCATGATCGGCTCGCGTCTGATGTCCGGCGCCGGCTATGCGCTGAAGGTCCCGGCGATCGACCTGGCCGAGGTCGGCGCCGGCGGCGGTTCGATCATCGCCGTCGATGCGGGCGGCGTGCCGCAGGTCGGCCCCGAGAGCGCTGGCTCCTTCCCAGGGCCGGTCTGCTACGGGCTCGGTGGCACCGAGCCGACCATCACCGATGCCAATGTGGTGCTCGGCTACATTAACCCGACGCATCTCGCCGGCGGCAGCGTCAAGCTGGATGCTGCCAAGTCTCATGCCGTGCTGCGGGAGAAGGTGGCGAGCAAGCTCGGCGTCGGCGTCGCGCATGCGGCCTATGGCGCGCATCTCGTCGCCGCGGCGAACATGATCCGCGCCATCAAGGCAGTCTCCAGCGAACGCGGCCGCGACCCGCGCGAATTCGGCCTGGTGGCCTTCGGCGGCAACGGTCCGCTCTTCGCGGCGGGCATGGCGCGCTCGCTCGGCATTCGCACCGTGATCGTGCCGCCCGCGGCGGGCGTCTTCTCCTCGGTCGGGCTGCTCTTTTCCGACGTCGAGTACCACCTCTCGCGCAGCTACCGGCAGGTGATCGGTACGCTCGATACGGCGGCGCTGGTCGCTGCCTGGAATGCGCTGGAGAGCCAGGCGCGCGACAAGCTGCACGCCGACGGCTTCACCGACGCGCAGATCGTGCTCACCCGCACGGCCAAGCTGCATTATCGCGGCCAGGCCTATGAGCTGACCGTGCCGATGCCTGATGGACCGATCACCGCCGAGACGGCCGCGCACCTTGGCGACGCCTTCGGCGACGAGCATGAGCGGACCTATGGCCACCGCGCAGGGCCCGAGGAGCCAGTGGAGCTCGTAAGCCTCAACCTCTCGGCGAGCGGCGAACTCGACACGATGCGCGGGGCCGGCCGCAAGGCGCCGCCCATCCCGGCCGATCCACCCGGCGAGCGTCAAGCCTATTTCGGCACCACCCACGGATGGATGCCGACACCCATCCTGCTGCGCGGGCATCTCGCCGAGCGCGTCTGGACCGGCCCGGTGATCGTCGAGGAATACGACTGCACCTGCGTCGTACCGCCCGGCATGGCGGTTGCTCTCGACGAATACGGCAACATCGTCATCCGCACCGTCGCGGATTGAAGGGTCGTTCCCTTCGACTGGAGCGTGCAACCCGGCGACGAGACCGGGCAGATGGAAGGAAGCGTCCGGCCAGCTTCACCTGCATGAAGGATGGTTGGGATGAATGATCTCCGTTTCGATCGCCGGGGCCTTCTGCGCGGCGGTGCCGCCGTCCTCGGTGCGCTCACGCCCGCCTCGCTGCTTCATGCGCAGCCGGCTGCTGGTTCCACCCTGACCATCGGCATTCCGGGCGTGCCGGCGACGATGGACCCGGTGAACCAGATCAACCATGACTGGATGGTCACCACCCAGCTCATCTTCGAGAACCTCATCGAGTTCGACATCGACGGCAAGCTGAAGCCGCAGCTGGCCGCGGCGCTGCCGACGATCTCGGCCGACGGGCTGACCTATGATTTCACATTGCGGCCAGGCGTGACCTTCTCGAACGGCCAGCCCTTCACGGCGGAAGACGTGAAGTACAGCTTCGACTACCTGCTCAATCCGGCAAACCGCGCCGCGCGCCGCCCGATCTTCGCACGGATCACCGCGGTCGAGGTGGTCGATCCCCTGCATGTGCGCTTCACGCTCAGCGAGCCCTATGCACCCTGGCTCGCCTTCATGACGAAGTGCATGGGCATCTTCGCCAAGGGCTCGCGAGAGGCGAACGGGCCGGACTTTTTCCGCAACGCGCCGGTCGGCGTAGGCACGGGCCCGGCAATCTTCGAGGAATGGCGGGCCAACGAATACATCAGTCTGCGGCGCAACCCGACCTATTGGAACCGCGGCGTGCCGGCCTGGGAGCGCCTGGTCGTGCGGCAATTGCCGGAGGATGCGACGCGCGTCGCCTATATCCGCAGCGGCCAGATCGACATCATGAGCTCCCCGCCGCCGCGCGACTTCGAACGGCTCAAGACGACGAACGGATTGCAGGGCGCGAGCCGGCCGACGCTCGGTGGTTGGTTCGCATTCTATATGGACAACACCAAGGCGCCCTTCGACGACGTGAATCTCCGCCGCGCCGTATCGAGCGCGATCGATCGCGACCTGATCGCCAATCGCGTCTATCGCGGGCTGCTCGATCCCTCGGCCGTCTCGGCGCCGAAAAGCGCCTGGTGGTACCATGCCGAGGCCGACCGCGCCGCGGGCTTCGACCTGGACCGCGCGAAGCGATTCATGGCGGCGTCGCGCCATGCCGGCGGCGCCCCGATCGAGGTCACCATCCCCGCGACGCCCTATCTGCTCGATGTGCGCGATGCCGCGCTGGTGGTGCAGTCGCAGCTTAAGGCCATCGGCATCGACATGAAGATCAAGGTCATGGAGTTCGGGCCCATGATCCAGTCGATCATCCGCGGCGACGAACCGGCGAGCCTGTGGCTGCAGATGTCGCCGGGCGAACCCACCTATCTGCTGCAGAACGTGCTGACGCCCGGGCAGATCGTGGCGAAATCCACCAACTACGATAGCCCGGCCTTCCGCGCGCTGCTCGCCCGCGCCTTCGCCGAGACGGACGAGGCGAAGCTGAAGCCGCTCTATGCCGAGATCCAGACGCTGCTCGCTGAGGACAGCCCGATGGTGTGGATCGGCTTTGCGCATGCGGCGAATGTCTGGCGCAGCCGGGTCAAGGACTTCACGCCGAATCAGGGCCTGACCATCGATCCAAGGCCGGTGGTGCTGGGCTGATCCCGCCATGCTGCGCCTCCTGCTCGACCGGCTGGTCTTCTCGGTGCTGACGCTGCTGGCGGTCGGTCTTTGCCTGTTCGTGCTGACGCGATCCATCGCGGGCACGCCGGCGCGCATCGTGCTGGGCAATGAGGCGACGGCCGACCAGATCGCTGCCTTCGACGCGGAGCACGGGCTCGACCAGCCGGTGTTCACACAATACCTGCGCTGGGTCGGCAGCATCGCCGGGCATCTCGATTTCGGGCGCTCGCTGCTGACCGGCAAGCCGGTGACGGAGACGCTGGCCGAAAGCATGCCGATCACACTCCAGATCGTGGGTTTCGCCTTTCTGTTCGCCGTGGCCGTGGCACTTCCGCTCGGCATCGTCTCGGCCTGCTATCCGGGCTCGCTCGCAGACCATGTGACGCGGATCGTCTCGGTGCTCGGCGTATCCATGCCTGGCTTCTGGCTAGGTCTGATGCTGATCCGCTTCCCTGCCGTGGAGTTCGGCTGGTTCCCTCCTGGCGGCTATGTGCCGGTCAGCGAGGGCTGGGGGCCGCATCTGCAATCGCTCGTGCTGCCCTCCTTCACGCTCGGCATCTACTACATCGCCATCCTCAGCCGGATGACGCGCTCGGGCCTGCTCGAGGTGCGTGGGCTCGACTACATCCGCACCGCGCGGGCGATGGGGATCGGGCGCGGCCGCATGCTGGTTTACGCGCTGAAGAACGCGCTGGTGCCGGTGGTCAGCGTCGCCGCCATGGCTTTCGGCTACATGTTCGGCTGGGCGCTGATCGTCGAATACCTGTTCAACCTGCCGGGCATGTCGAACGGGCTGCTGACCGCCATCACGTCGCGCGACTACACGCTGGTGCAGGCCATCGTGCTGGTCTTCACCATGCTGTTCATCCTGTCGAACCTGGTCGCGGATCTGATCAACGCCATGCTCAACCCGCGGCTGGGGGTGGCGCGATGAGCGGCATCGCGCTGCTGCGCCGCGGGCGGCTATGGCGGCTGCTGCGCGACCAGGGCAGCAGCCTGATCGGTGGGCTGATCGTTGCGATCGTGCTGCTGACAGCGCTCCTCGCGCCCTGGATCGCGCCGCGCGACCCGGTTGAGATCGACATCGTGAACGCCCTGCTGCCGCCCGATGCCGAGTTTCCGCTCGGCACCGACCAGGGCGGGCGGGACGTGCTCAGCCGCATCATCTGGGGCACGCGCGTCTCGCTCACCGTCAGCCTGCTCGCGGTAGTGATCGGGGTGACGCTCGGTACGCTGCTCGGCCTGTTCGCCGCCTATCACCGCGGCTCCTGGATCGAGCAGGTGCTGATGCGGCTGATGGACATGATCGCCTCCATCCCGCTGCTGATCTGGGCGATCGCGCTGGTCGGCATCATCGGCGTGCAGCCCGTGACGCTCGGTCCTCTCACCTTCGACAATGAGCACAAGCTGCTGGTGCTGATCGGCCTGCTGTATGTGCCGTCGCTGACGCGCGTGACCCATGCGGTGGCGCAGGCCGAAATGTCGGCCGACTATGTCCGGGCGCGGCAGGTCGAAGGTGCTTCCCCGATCGCCATCGTGCTCGGGGACGTGCTGCCGAACTGTCTGTCGCCCATCATGGTGCAGGCGACGCTCCTGATTGCGGCGGGTATCGTGGTCGAGGCCTCGGTCAGCTTCATTGGCCTCGGCGTGCAGCCGCCGCGGCCGAGCTGGGGGTCGATGCTGGCCGATGCACGCAATTATGTTTTCTCGCCCGAATGGTGGCTGCCGGTATTCCCGGGCATTGCCATCTCGCTGACGGTGATCGGCTTCAACCTTCTGGGGGACGGGCTGCGCGACGTGCTCGACCCGCGCCGCGTCACGCGGGGCCTGGCATGACGGCGCCGCTGCTCGACGTCCGGGGCCTGCGCGTCGCTTTCCCGATGGGCGGCGGCTGGGGCGAGGCAGTGCGTGGCGTCGATTTCGCCGTGGCTCCCGGGGAAGCGGTCGGCCTCGTCGGCGAGTCGGGGTCAGGCAAGAGCCTCAGCGCACTCGCGATCATGCGGCTGATCGCCGCGCCGGGGCGCATCGCCGGCGGCATCATTCGCTTCGACGGTCAGGACCTGCTCGCCCTGCCGGAATCCGGCATGCGCCGACTGCGCGGACGCCATATCGGCATGGTGTTCCAGGACCCGTCCACTTCGCTGAACCCAGCCTTTTCGGTTGGGCAGCAGTTGGTGGACACGATCCGCGCGCATCGCCCCGAGCTCGGCCGCAAGGCGTTGCGCGATCGCGCCGCCGAGGTGCTCTCCCTCGTCGGCATCACGGAGCCGCAGCGGCGCCTTACCGCCTATCCGCACCAGTTCAGCGGCGGCATGCGCCAGCGCGTGCTGATTGCCATGGCCATCGCCTGCGAGCCGCGGCTGCTCATCGCCGACGAACCGACTACCGCGCTCGACGTCACGGTGCAGGCGCGGGTGGTCGAGCTGCTGAACCGGTTGCGGCAGCAGCTTGGCCTAACGGTGCTGTTCATCTCGCACAATCTCGACCTGGTGGCTGAGCTCTGCGACCGCGTCGTGGTGATGTATGCGGGCCAGGTGGTCGAGGAAGCGGCGACGGTCGATCTCTTCACCCACCCGCGCCATCCCTATACACGCCTGTTGCAGCGCTGCATCCCGCGGCTCGGCCTGGCCGGCCACCGCCTGCCGGCGATCGAGGGCGCGCCGCCGCCAGCCGGGCGCGTGCCTCCGGGCTGCGCCTTCGCCGAGCGCTGCCCCGATGCGGTGCAACGCTGCGCCCTTGCGCCGCCGGCCCGCCGCGCCCTCGACGGCCATGACGTCGCCTGCTGGGAGGCCGCATGACCGCCGAGATCCTGCTGGACCTCGTGGAGCTCGACAAGCGCTACGTGCTGGACGGCGGGTTGCTGGCGCGGCTGACCGGACGACAGCGCGTGCTCCAGGCGCTCGACAAGGTGTCCCTGACCATCCGCCGGCGCGAGGTGATCGGCCTGGTCGGCGAAAGCGGCAGCGGCAAATCCACCCTCGCCCAGGCGGCGGTCCGGCTGCTGGATGTCGATGGCGGCAGCGTGGCCTGGAAGGGCAACAGCGTTACGCGGGCGCGCGGCAAGGCGCTGCGCGGCTTCCGGCGCGGCGTGCAGATGGTGTTCCAGGACACCGGCTCCTCGCTCAATCCGCGCAAGACCATCGGGCGGCATCTGTCGCAATCGCTCGCCCTGGGCGGCCTGCCGCGCGCCGCGCGGCCGGCCCGGATACGCGAATTGCTCGATCTCATCGGGATGAACGAGACCGTTCTGACGCGCTATCCGCACCAACTGTCCGGCGGGCAGCGGCAGCGCATCGCCATCGCGCGCAGCCTCGCCGCCGAGCCCGAGTTGCTCGTGGCGGACGAACCCGTCGCCTCGCTCGACGTCTCGCTCCAGGCGCAGATCGTCAACCTGCTGGACGAGTTGCGCGAACGGCTCGGCCTGACGCTGCTGTTCATCAGCCACGACCTCGCGCTGGTGGGGCATATCAGCACGCGTGTGGTGGTGATGTATGCCGGCAGCGTCGTCGAGGAAGGCGATCCGGCGACGGTGCTGACGCGGCCCGCGCATCCCTATACGCGCGCGCTGATCGCCGCGATCCCGCAGGGTGTCGAGGGGCGCGGCCGCAGCCGGGACGCCGCCGATCGGGGTGCCGAGGGCATCCCTTCGCAGGGATGCCGCTTTGCGCCGCGCTGCCCGCAGGCGCGCGACATGTGCCGCAGCCTCGCGCCAGCCACGCTGCTGCTGCCCGGCGGCCACGGCGTCGCCTGCCACTTCGCGGGGCAGAGCGCGACGCAACCCAGCACGACAGAGGTCCTGGCATCATGACATCGCTGCGTCCGGCCTGGGTCGAGATCGACCTCGATGCCCTGGCGAACAACATGCGGACCATGCGGGCGATGGCCGGGCCCGATTGCTTCATCTACGCCGTGGTGAAGGGCGACGGCTATGGCACCGGGACGGTCGAGGCCGCGACGGTGCTGCAGGCGCATGGCGCGGACGGCATCGCCCTGGGCGACCCCGACGCCATCGCGGGGTTGCGCGCCGCCGGCATTACCGTGCCGATCCTGCTCTACGCCGCCACGCTGCCCGAACAGGCGGCTTCGGTCGCCGCGCTCGATGCCATCCCGACTGTGCACGACCTGGCGGGGCTGGAAGCCTATGGCGCTCTGAACCGGCCCATGGAGATCTGGGTGAAGCTCGATTGCGGCCTGGGCCGCATCGGGCTGCCGCCAGATTCCTGGGATGCGGCCTTCCGTCGCCTGGCGGCGCTGCCCATGCTGCGGCTCGGCGGCATCTATGGCCATTTCCGCTCGCCCGATGTCGAGGTGACCATTGACCGGCAGGCCGTGGTCTTCCGCGCCGGCGTGGAGGCGGCACGGACGGCGGGGCTGGATGGGTTCCGTACCATGGTCGCCGGCAGCCGCCTCGTGCTCGGCCATCCGGCGCTGCACCTCACGGCGGTCAATCCGGGCAAGGCGCTCTATGGCTTCGTCGATGCGGGCTGGCCGCAGCATCATCGCATCCGGCCCGTCGTCGCGGCGCTGAAGACGCGCGTCATCCAGGTCAAGACGCATCCCCCGGGGAGCGGCTGGTATGCCGATGAGACGCCCTGCGACGTCATGCGCCGTTCCGTGGTGGTGCCGCTCGGCTACCTGGATGGGCTCAACTTCCATCCGCCGGGACATGTCGCGCTGCTGCGTGGCATGCGCGTGCCGGTGCTCGGCCGCCGCGGCATCGAGCACATGGTGCTGGACGCCAGCGGCGTTCCCGATGCGACGGTGGGCGACGAGGTCGTCTTCGTCGGCCGCCAGGGTGAGGACAGCATCACACTCGACGAACTCGCCGCCGTGATCGGGCAGCAGCCCATGGAACTCGGCACGCGCATCGCGCGTCTCGCGCCGCGCCGCTACCGGCCAGTGAGCGCCGGCGGCTGAACGGATCTCGGGCTCCTCGAAGGGTATCGCACATGTTCCATCTCGGATGGTTTCTGAAGGCCGGCTTCGGCGTGCAGGGCTGGGGCGACCCCTGGTCCGGCGACATCGCCAGCGAGTGGATGAAGCCCGATTTCTACGTCGAGATGGCGCGAGCCCTGGAACGGGGGCGCTTCGACTATCTGATGATCGAGGATTCCTCGATGATCAACGACAGCTACGAAGGCAGCATGCGCGCGACGTTGCGCCGCGCCGCCGGCGCGCCGAAATGCGACCCGGTGCCGCTGGTGCCGCTGATCGCGCAGGGCAGCCAGCATATTGGCGTCGTCGTGACGGTAACGACGACCTTCTATCCGCCCTTCATGGCCGCGCGGCTCGGTGTGACGCTCGACCACCTGACCAATGGGCGTGTCGGGCTGAACCTCGTCACCGCGAGCGGGCATCGCGCGGCGCAGAATTACGGGTTGGAGAAGCACCTCCAGCATGATCTGCGTTACGAGATGGCAGATGAATGGATGGAGGTGGTGAACCGCCTCTGGTCGTCCTGGGAGCCGGATGCGGTCGTCGCTGACCCGTTGGAAGGCTTCTTCGCCGATGCCGGGAAGGTCCAGCCCATCGAGTTCGAGGGACGCTTCTTCCGCTGCCGCGGGCCACTGAACACCATCCCGGGGCCGCAGGGCCGCCCTGTGATCTGCCAGGCCGGTGGGTCGCCGGCGGGGCGCGCCCTGGCCGCGAAGCATGCCGACACGATCGTCGCGGCGGCCAATGGCGTCGCCTCGATGAAGGAGTTCCGCGACGACGTCGTGCAGCGCATCGCCGCCGCGGGGCGCGATCCCGGGGATTGCAAGGTGATGTTCCTGGTCTCGCCGATCCTGGACGAGAGCGACGAGCAGGCGCAGGACCGTCGCGACCGCCAGCGTGCGAAGGAGAGCGCGAACCTGCTCGGGCGGCTGGAGCGGCTATCCTACATGTCAGGCCTCGATATGTCGAAGTTCGACCTCGATGAACCGTTGCCGGCGGACATCCTGTCGCGCGTGAACGGCCATCAAAGCTCGATCCAGGAGACCATGCGCGGCGGCGGCACGCTGCGCGACATGCTGCGCTATACGCCGGTCGAATCCGTGGAGCTCTGTGGCAGCCCGGACACCGTGGCGTCGCAGATGGCGGAGATCATGCAGGAGGTGGGCGGCGACGGCTTCCTCATCGCCAGCAACGTCAACCGCCGCAACATCGCGGAGATCGTCGACGGCCTTTCACCCGCCCTGATGCGTCGCGGACTGATCCGCAGCGGCTACGACCACGCGAATTTCCGCGACAATCTGCTGGCCTTCTGACCACCAAGATACCGCGAAGGGACCGACCATGACGCCCACCTACATCAACCCGCGCGACCTGGCGCACCGCTCCGATGCCGTGGTCTGGAACGGCGTGGCCTATCTGCCTGGCGTGATGCCGCGTGACGGCAGTGCGACGCTTACCGAGCAGACGCGCGACGTGCTGGCGCAGATCGACGCGCTGCTGGCGCTGGCCGGCACGTCGAAGGACATGCTGCTGACCGCGACGATCTGGATGAACAACGTCAAGCACGACGCGGCCGGCTTCAATGCGGTATGGAACGAGTGGTTGGTTTCGGGTCGCAAGCCCGTGCGGGCCTGCATCGAATCCTCGTTCCAGATCCCCGGGCTGATGGAAGTGATGGTGACTGCGGCAGTACCGGCCTGATCGACCGGACGTGACGGGAGGATTGCGACAGAAATGGGTGACTCGCTCGGCTATCGTGCGAAGTCTGACGTCGTCGACCCCTCCGACAACACCTCGGTGCAGCCATAGATGGATGGGATGCGCCCGCCCGGCGTTGACGCTGCCCCATAACGCGATCCGTCTGTGATGAGGAGGTTGACCTGCTGGGAAGGAGGCGTGAATGCCGAGGCAGAGCCATACGGCGGAGCAGATCATTCGGTTGCTACGGCAAGCTGAAGTGGAAATGTCGCAGGGGCGCAGGATTGGGGCGATCTGCCGTGGTCTTGGTGTCTCGCAGGCGAGCCTTCATCAGTGGCGAGCTGAGTATGACGATTTGCAGGTCGACCAGGTGTCTGACCCCAGGGTTTGATGGTGCAGTCTTTTCCTAGCCATCGAAGGACGCGCTAAGGGCCAGGTTCTCCACAGGAGCGCCCGCACGACAGAGGCGGTCCGTCGCGCGATCCAGCCCTTCCTGCTTGTTGCCGTCGATCGCACTTCGAAGTTCGCCCTCGTCCATCTCGTCGAGAGCACAACACGCGTCACAGCATCCGCCGTCCTCGAGGTCCTTGTCGTCGCCGTGCCCGACCGCATTCGCACCGTGCTCACCGACAACGGCATCCAATTCCGCTTCCAGCGTCGCTACACGAACGGGCCAACGGCGCGCTTCGTGGCACACATGTTCGACATGCGCTGCGCCGATCACGGCATCGAGCATCGCTTCACTCGCATCAACCATCCCTGGACCAACGGCCAGGTCGAGCGGACGAACCGCACCATCAAGGATGCCACCGTCAAACGCTTCCACCACTAAAGCCCCGACCAGCTCCGACGGCAACTCGATGCCTTCGTCGCCGCCTACAGTTTCGCCGGGTGCCTCAAGCGCCTGCGCGGCCTCACTCCATACGAGTACGCCTGCAAGGCATGGGCCGATCAGCCCCAACGCTTCACCCAAACCCGCACCATCTAATGCCTGGACTAAACAAGCGGCTGGTGCCGGACTATCACGCGGCGGTCGAGGCCGGGGAAGCGAGATCAGAGTCTCGGGTCTTCAGGTCCGATGCTTGCGCTTTCGCATTGCGGTCTCTGGTTGCCGCAGACCGGCGGCTGGTTCCTGTCCCTCCCAGAGCTTATCCGCCAGTGCGATTGCGTCTGCGTTCGCGTCTGTCAGCGCAGCCATGAAAGCAGCACCAGTCGCAGTCGGGGGACGAGCGGCCAGGTGCACCAGGGCGTGCCGCGTCGTGAGCGAAGGCGCCTCGGCCGCCAGAAGCACGACATCGCCCGCCACCAGGGCGCGGGCTGCCGGCGCCAGCGTGGTCAGCGCGACATTGTCGGTGCCTTCCAGAAGGCCAATCCACGCTGAAGCGGACTCCACCAGCACGGCTGGAAAGGGAAGGTCGGGGCGCCGTGCCCGGACGCCGTCGCCTCGTGCCTTCGTCAGCACCGCATGGAGCCGGGGCGAGAGGTGCGCCGTCGTGACAAGGGGATACGCCAGGATGCGAGACAGGCCCGCTGCCGCACCTGCCAAGGGGTGATCCCGCCTCACGACAAAGGCAAGCCTCTGCGCGGGAAGTGGCGTGACGACCATGTCGGTGCCTTCGAAGCTCGCATCAGCCGTGACGACGGCAAGGTCGCACAGGCGCGCGCGAAGCTGGGCCAGCGCTGCAGGCCAGGGCAGGGTCTCCAGCCGCACGCGGATGCGGGGATGAGAAGCCTGGAATGCCCTGACGGCCGGAAGGCAGATCGTCTCGAGCGGGAACGGCCCGGCCGCCACGCTGATCTCCTCCCCCGAGCCGCCGCGCAGTTGCGCCAGGCGTTCATGCAGTTCCCGCATGCGTCCGATGATCTCGCGGGCATCGGCCAGAACCATCCGGCACAGGGACGTCGGCTCCGCGCCGCGGCGGCCGCGCCGGAACAACTGGCCGCCCAGCATCCGCTCAGCCGCCGCAATGCTCCGCGTCAGCGCCGGCTGCGTCATCCCGAGCGCGGTCGCCGCGCGCGTGAAGCCACCATGCGCGGCCACAGCCTCGATGCGAATCAGGTCCCGGACATCCAGCATCGGTGCCTCCTGCCGAGGGGCGAGCATAGGCCATTCCATGCCGGTCCGGCATGGGTTGCCGTTGGGCGCGGCATTGGCGACGCGATCCGGCGATTGGGCATGCTGATGGAAAGCCAGGAGTTGCCGATGACCTCTCGCATATGGCGCGGATCGCGCTTCGGCCTGTCCCGACGTGCCCTGCTCGCGGCTTCGGCGGTCGCTGCATCGCCGGGCGCGGCGTCGGCACAGCCGACATTTCCCGACCGTCCCATCCGCGTGATCGTGCCCTATCCCGCCGGCGGTGGAACAGACATCGTCGCCCGCCTGCTGTCCGATGTGATGCGCGACGACCTCGGGCAGCCTATCGTCGTGGACAATCGCGCTGGCGCGGGCGGCAGTATCGGCGCGGAGCAGGTCGCCCGCGCAGCGCCGGATGGATACACGCTGCTGCTGACCGCCGGCGGGTTGGCGATCGCACCCTCGGTGCAGCGTAACCTGCCCTTCGATCCGGTGCGGGACCTCACGGGCATCGCCCTTCTCGCGGTCGTGCCGCTTCTGATCGTCGTGCGTCCGGAAAGCCCGTTGCGGAGCGTTGGCGACCTGCTGACCCTTGCGCGGCGGCGAGGGTCTGAGATGACCTATGCAACCTTCGGCATCGCTACGCCCCCGCACCTCGTCGGTGAGCGCATCGGTCAGGCGGCCGGTGTGCGGATGACGCATGTTCCCTATCGGGGCGGGGCTCAGGCAATGCCGGATATCCTGTCCGGCGCTGTGGACGTCGCGATCATGGACGCAGTTTCAATGTCCCCGCACGTCAACGCCGGTCGCCTTCGCGCGATCGCCATCACCGGGCCGCAACGCTCCGCCGCCTTTGCCGATCTGCCGACTCTCTCCGAAGCGGGCGTGCCGTTCGAGGCTGTTGGCTGGCACGCGGCCTTCGCACCTGCCACTACACCCGCACCCATCGTCGCGCGGCTCAATGGGGCGTTCACGGCAGCTCTGGCCCGCCCCCGCATCCGGGACGTCATCGTCGCTGGAGGTTCACTCCCCATCGACCCGGCACTCGACGCCAATGCCTGGACCGCCCGCTTCCGTCGCGACGTCACAGCCTGGGGCGAGGTTGCCCGCGCCGCTCGGATCGAACTGGACTAAGACCCTTGGACACTCTCGCTACGATCCGCGTGGAACGCGACATCCCCTATGCCGAGGCCGCCATTGGCTATGCGGGCGGCGCCGGCCCGATGCGGATGGTCACGCTCACCTTCGACGCCTATCTCCCGGACAGCGGCGGGCACGCATCGGCACCGGCCCTCGTATTGGCGTTCGGCGGCGCCTTCCACCGCGGCAGCAAAGAAGACGACACCTTCCCCAGCGCGGGTGCCTACGGCCCGAACACGGCCATCGCGGAATACTGCCGGTGCTTCGCGGCTGAGGGCATTGCATGCTTCTCGGTCCGGTATCGCCTTGCACCGGACGATCCGGACCCTGGTACCACCCCGCTGCTGACGCACCCGGAAGGCGTCCCCATGGGCCGGATCGATCAGGTTCGTCAGATCATGGGCCTGCCGTCCATCACGCCGGTCGAGATGGCTGGTGTCATGGAGGCCGCGATGGACGACGTGGCCGCTGCCGCGCGAGCGATCCGGGCCCGGGCTGAGGAGTTCGGTATCGATCCGGAGCGCCTCGTCCTGGGTGGCTGGTCAGCAGGCGCACGCTGCGCGCTCTATGCCGCCTACGCGGAACGCGTGCCTTGTGCGGGGGTTGTCGCGCTCTCGGGAGTCATGCAGCCCGAAGACGTTCGGGCCTACCTGACACCCGACCGGCACCATCCGCCGCTGCTTCTGGTCGCGGCGGAGAACGATCTCGGCTACGTCGTGACAGGTGTGGAGCAGACCGCACAGGGCATGCGCGCCGCCGGCGGCGATGTGCGCGTGGTCCGCGTTCCCGTCAGGGACCATTGGTACGCTGCGGATGCCCCGACTGACACGGGAGAGACGGTCTATGCGAGCATCCGTTCAGCCTTGTCGCGCTGGATAGCCGCTTGATGTCGCTGAGCCTTCTGAATGCCTTCGCGGACGCCTTCAATCGCCATGACATCGAGGCGTTGCTTGGCATGGTGACCGAGGACTGCGTCTTCGACATGTCAAGCGGGCCGGAGCCTTGGGGAACCCGTCATATCGGCCGGCAGGCGCTGCGCGAGGCGCTCCCTTGGGCATGGCGTACCTGGCCCGATGCGCGCTGGGAGCAGGTGAAGCACGTGGTGGCAGGCGATCGCGGCTTCAGCGAATGGACTTTCCGCGGAACTGACGCAGAGGGCCGGGTGACAGAGATACGCGGTGTCGATCTTTTCGTCCTGCGTGACGGGTTCATTGCACGGAAGGATACGTTCCGAAAGCAAAGGCCAGCCTGAAGCAAGATCACTGGGCCACGCCGTCTTCGTCGTACAGGGCGGCGCGGCCCCGATGGTGGTGCGGACCGGATCTGCAAGCGCGCTATTGCGCGTACTCGGTCCTGGCCTGGCCGACACGCTGCGCAGCATGGAGCATTGCCGAGCAGCTACCGGGGCCACCGGCCCCCGCCTCGATGATTTGCAGGTCCGAACTTCCGGCTATGGCGTCCCCGGCGCGCTGGTCGACGACCTGGCCAAGCTCTCGGGCAACGTCATCTGGTCGCAGGCCATCATCGAGGGGGTCATCTCCCGCAAGGTCAGGGAGTCGGGCAAGGGCGCGGGGGAGCATGGCGACGGGCCTAACTTGTCCATCGCTGACGGCGTGGAGCTTGGAATTCAGCCCACCTTTGGTACGGCCGATAAAGCGGGGAAAAGCCCCTTCTTGAGCAGGCTGGCCGCGGCGCGGTGGGCCTTGACGTGGGTACTGTCGATCATCAGCCGCTCGGGCGGGCCGGCCTCGGCGACGAGGGCCATCAAGATGCGGTCGAACACGCCGAGACGGCTCCGGCGCACGAAGCGGCTGTAGAGCGTCTTGTGCGGGCCATAGCTGGGCGGCGCGTCGCGCCACTGCAGCCGTGGCGAATGACGTAGATGATGCCGCTGATCACCCGCCGGTCGTCCACCCGCGCGATGCCATGCGAGAGCGGGAAGAAAGGGTGGCGCCATCGCATCTGGACAGCAGGCAGAAGGAATGGGACGGATATCGCTGCGCCTCCGTCCCTTTCAGAATCACACCCCGCCGCGTCGCATCAAGGATCTAATGGGTCCTGAGCCTAGCTTGTCAGCCTGGACGGCAAAGATGATCACCATGCTCGTTCAGCTGCCCTCAGTCACGCCTGGCCGGAGACTCACCGCTGCCCTACCGCGAGAGGCTTGGGGAGCACATAGGGATCCGGATCCCTATGCCCCCTTTGTGTTCAGATGAAGAACGCAAACGATGCTAGCATAGGTGATGCTTACAATCCGAAGTGTCCCGTTCCTGCTTCTCTACGGATGGGGGCGTACAGGCGGCACCTCCATCGGTAGGCTTTCCTTCAAGACGCTCGCAGGTGCCGCGTTGGCATTCGGCATCCTTCGCATGCTGAAACTCGGATAATGATGCCTGTCGCCGTCGGCAGCACAGACCGTTTCCGATTGCATGCGCCGGCATCCCCGGCCCCGACGCGTCGTGAATCATCGCGCAATCTTGGTCCCGTGCCGCTGCTCCTTGTCCTTCTAGTCGGCGTCAGGGATGTCGTGGCGCAGCGTTGCCGCCGTAGCGGTCAGATCGTGAGAACCGGCGGTCTACGCGTGCTACTGTCTGAAATCGGGCTCATGCTACGCGCCACTGGCTCGCCTTGACGCCGGATCGCCCGATCAGCTCCCCGGAACAGGGGCGAGGAGCCATGCAGATGAAGCAAGCACCGTCGCGAATCGTCCCCCTTCTGATCGAACGGATTTGGGGGCGCAGCGACCTCAGCGAAAGCGGATGGATTGACACAGCCCGTACGTTAGCGAGTCAACCGATCGGCGAAGCATGGTTAACCGACGTGCGTTGCCGGCTGGAGAATGGCGAAGCGCTCGGTGCCATGATGAAGCGCTGTGATCATGGCCAGCCAGTACCGCCCTTGCTCGCCAAGCTTCTATTCACCGCGGCGCCACTCTCGGTACAGGTGCATCCGACCGACGCCGCGGCGCGCGCTGCGGGAACATTCGCGTCAGGCAAGGATGAAGCGTGGCATGTCCTCGAGACCGCGCCAGAGGCATCTGTCTGGATCGGACTTCGACAGCGCGTCACCCGTGGCACTCTGCGTGCGGCTGCAGAAGACGGTTCGGTGCTCGCGCTTTTGCGTCAGCACGCGGTCCGCCTCGGAGAAACGATCCTGATTCCGGCTGGAACTGTACATGCGATCGGCGCCGGTGTGGTGCTTCTCGAGGTGCAGGACCCCGTGGATATCACATATCGGCTATACGACTACGGACGCCTGCGTCCGTTGCAGCTCGAAGCGGCATTGGCAGTCGCCGACCTAGGCCCTTCTCGTGCTGTCGTCGATCCTGCGCCTGGCACCGCCGTCTCGCGAAGGACGCTAGCCAGAGCGAAGCGATTTGTGCTGGAGCGTTGCGAGGTTGCCGCAGGCTTCACGCTCAAGCCGGACGGAAGCCGCTATCATATCCTAGTGGCACTTGCCGCTGGCGCCACGCTTGATGGCGAGCCGCTGCCCCCCGCTGCAGCCGTGTTTGTCCCTGCAACGGGTCGGGCGGCACGGGTTGCGGGCGAGCCGGGCTCGGCAGTTGCGCTTCTGCACTCAGGACCTGGTCCTAGCCCGTGCCTCCTTGCAGGTCGAGCTGCTAGACCATCGCGGCAAGCAGATTGGCCACCAGCATGACCGCAAAGCGCGTCGAGGTATCCGATGCGGCGTATGGCAGTATGAGGTTTCCTTCGTGCACCATGGCGCCGCAGGAATAGACGACGTTCGGGACATAGCCATTCCGCTCCGCCCCGGCAGCTGCCAGCAGCGGGCAGCGCAATCGGCCGATCATGCGGCTCGGGTCGTGCAGGTCCAGCAGGACAGCGCCGATGCAGTAGCGCCGCATCGGCCCGACGCCATGCGTGAGCACAAGCCAGCCTTCCGGGAGTTCGATGGGGCTGCCGCAATTGCCGATCTGCACGAACTCCCACGGCTCCGCCGCGGATAGAATCTCGTTCGTGCCGTTCCACACCTGCAAGTCCTCTGATATGGCGAGTTGCAGTGTCTCGCCGTCCGAGCGCGTCAGCATCGCATAGCGCCCACCTATTCGACGCGGGAACAACGCCATGCCCTTGTTGCGGATGGCCTCCCCGCGTAGCGGCACGAAGGAGAAGCGTCGGAAATCGTCGGTCCGGAGCATCTCGGGCGCGATCTCGCGTCCGGAATAGGCTGTGTAGGTCGCGAAGTAGGTGGCGCGACCGTCATCCTCGACGAAGCGCACGAAGCGTGCGTCCTCTATGCCGTTGCGCTGTGGTGGGGTGATCGGGAAGATCACGCGCTCATCCAGCTCCGTCCCCGGCGAGAAAGCGACGTCGTATGAATCGGTGAGCCGCGCGGCGCTGGTCCGCCGCGGCGTCGTGGCAAAATGGCTTGGCGGATCGACGCGTATTTCGCCGGCTCCGCCTACTATGCCGGAGCGGAAGCAGATCGAGCTGATATGCCCCTCGCCGGTCGCGCGGAGACTCATTGCGAATCGCAACTCGTCGCGCGCGAGGCCTGACTGATCCGGATGCTCGACGATCGAAGGATTGAACAGTGCGGCGGATTGAAAGCTGTACTCATGGCTGAAATAGGCGCCAATCAGCAGTCGCCGCTCCTGGATCGGATCCTCATCCAGGCCCAGCAGATCGCGGATGTGTGCGTAGCGCTCCGCGAGAATGGAGGTGAGGTCGGCATGCCGCGCTCCGAACTCGTGCAGCGTCGCCTCCAGTTCCTCTTCCACCGCCATCGCATCCATGGCGAGGACCCGGTCGATCAGGCGCCTTGCGCGCAGCAGATCGGCCTGGTGCAGATCCTGCGGGTCGGGGGCGGACAGGAACGGCCGAAGGATAACCCGGGTGGGGTCCGGCTCCAGCAGGATCGGCAGCCGCGTCAGGTCGGCATGGCCGGTATTCATTGGGCAGCCTGTACGATGCCGATATCGGGACGAGGCGCGGCCTCGGAGAGCGCCGCACGCAGCTCGATCGTGGCCATGAGGAAGGCGAGTGTCGATTCCGCGCCCTGGTTCTCGTTCACCCGGTCGCACAGCAACCCATCGCGGCACCCGCCGGTCTGCGCATCGTACAGCGGCTGCCCGAGGTCATTCTCGCCAAGGAACCAAGCGAAGGCGCGCTGCGCCTCCGTCAGCCAGACGCTCTTGCCGGTGCAGCGCCAAGCAGTAACGCAGGCGCCGACCGTCGCGGATGCCTCCAACGGTTGCTGATCGAAGACGGCGCGGTCAGCATCCTGGCGCCAGAAGCCCTCCGAGCCGACCGGGCGGAAATGCCCGGCCTCGGCACGCTGGATCCGGCAGAGCCAGTCGAGTGCCTCGACCGCGGACGTAAACCAGGCCGCCTTCCCCGCCTGGTGGCCAGCTGCCATGAGGGCCTGCGGCAGACGTGCATTGTCGTAGGACACGACGTCCTCGAACCATGTCCAACCAGGTCGCCGGCTGGCGCGCAGATGCTCGTACAGCCGTTCCGCAAGCTGCGTGCGCAGCCGCTTCAGGCGCAGATCCTCCGGCCGCGCGTCCAGGGCCTCAACCACGCCAAGCAATGCAAAGGCCCAGGCGCGCAGGGAGGTCAGGGCAATTACCGGCGGCGCAGCGCGTTCAAGCAGGCCATAGGCCCACGCGCGGTGTGACGGGTCTTCTGCGCGCGCCGCGGTGGTGCCCAAAGCCCAGATGGCGCGACCATGGCTGTCATCGGATCCGATGGCCTCCAGCCAGCGTCGATCATAGGCCATGAAGTTGCGGAATCGCTCCGCGCCGGCGTCCCAGGCGTGTTGCACGAAGGCGGCCGTGACGTCGAAGAGGTCAGCCGGCGCCGAGGCATTCGACTCCAGGGAGGTGGCAAGGATCAGCCCGCGGGCATTGTCGTCGAGACAGTACCCATGTGCGCGGTCCACGATCGCACGTGTTGCATGCTGCGCGATTCCCGTCGGGTCCAAGAGACGGTCGAGATGGGTCAGCTTCGCCGGCGGCGCCGCGTCGCCGTGCGGCGACAGGACCCAAGCGTGCGGCTGCGGCAGCGCCGTGGCCCCGACAGCGCGCATCAGCGCCTCCGTCGAAAGGGGTGCAGCCATGCGACGGTGGGGCGCATCCCGGCGCGCCTGATCGAAGACGTCGCGATACCGGGCTCCGATACGCGACCAGCGCATGTCCTGGCCAAGTGAATAGGCGGCCTCGCGCATGGTGCGTAGCCGTTCCGGGTCATTCAGCAGGCCGATGACAGCCGACGCGATGGCCGCCGGATCGGCGAATGGAACCAGGACGCCGCGGCCCTCAGCCAACAGTTCCGCAGCGTGCCAGTATGGCGTCGAGATCACTGCCTTGCCCATCCCGAAGCTGTAGGCGAGGGTGCCCGAAACGCTCTGCGCCTCGTTCAGATAGGGGGTGAGGTAGATGTCCGCCGCGGCGATGGCGCGGGTCAGCGTCGGCAGATCCACGAAGCGGTCCAGGAAGTGCACATGGTCCGTAACCCCGAGCTGTGCCGCCAAGCGCTTCAGGGATTTGCGGTGGGCTTCGCCGTCGCGCCGCAGGACGTTGGGATGGGTTGCGCCGAGGACCAGGTACAGGACATCGGGCCGGCTTGCGACGATCGCGGGCATGGCGCGGATTGCCTGTTCGATACCCTTGCCGGGCGACAGTAAGCCGAAGGTGAGCAGAACCGTCCGTCCGGCAGCACCGAATTCGACCTTGTGAGCAGCCGGAGGCATCTCGGCGGGTGTTTCCGGAATGCCGTGCGGGATCACCGTGATGCGCTCGGCCGGAACGCCGTGAACCTCTCCCAGGATTCGCTCAGCCCTTCGGGTCATCACCACGAGCCGGTCGGCGTGGCGGATGAGTCCCTGCATGACACGGAACTGCGAAGGTGTTGGATGATCCAACACTGTGTGCAGCGTCGCGACTATCGGCATCCTCGCATGCCTGAGGAGAGCAAGAACCCGCTCGCCATCGGCATCGCCGAAGATGCCATATTCATGCTGAACGCATAGGACGTCGGCGTTCACGTCGTTGAGGAACTCGGCTGCATGGCCATACGCCTGCAGATCGTCGTCGGCAATCTCGAGCCAGACCTCCGGTGGGTAGTCATAGGTGGCGGCAGCATCTGTCATCGCCAGCACGAAGCATTCAGCATCCGGCACAGCGCCGGCGACCGCGTTGCGCAAGTCACCCGTGAATGTGGCGAGTCCACAGATCCGCGGAGGATGATTGCCGAGAAATGCGATGCGGTGCAGAGGTGGCGCGGGGGACGTCATCGTGGCGGAACTCCTGCTTCGGCTGTTTCGTTAGCTTCCTGGCAAGCGGGAACTGGCCGGGGACAACGTCGAGTGTCACGGACGGAGCACGGCGCTCGGGGTTGCCCAGAGTGCGGCCCATCGGTTGGCACGACCCGCCGTGCGACGCGTGCGCGCACTTCCGTGCGAGAGCTGTCGCACGCGCGCGGATCTCGTGGAGAATGACCCGCGCGGTGCAGCCGCTATGCAGGCGACACCGCTCTCAGCGTGCCTGCGTGGAGACAGGAATCACAAACCAAGGCACGTGGGTCCCCGGCCGCGCACCGGCCATCAGCGGGCCTGGATGGCGAGCCGCATCGACGCGGCGTGGCACTTCCGTTACGCCAGCTTCAGATTGCCGGCCGATACCTTCCCTTGCTGTCCCTGCTGGATCTCGTACTCCAGCCTCTGCCCCTCCTTGGGGCTTTCGATGCCGGCGCGCTCGACATCGGAGGCATGAAGGAAGACGTCCTTCGAGCCATCATGGGGCTGGATGAAGCCGTAGCCCTTCGCTGCAT
Organism: Roseomonas alba; assembly: GCF_019430885.1. GTDB lineage: Bacteria > Pseudomonadota > Alphaproteobacteria > Acetobacterales > Acetobacteraceae > Neoroseomonas > Neoroseomonas alba. The sequence continues at coordinate 187,543 of NZ_JAHYBZ010000005.1, forward strand.
TGAACCACTTCACGGTGCCGATCGGCATGCGGATATCCTTCGCAAGCAGGGGCCGCTTCGCAGCATCGCGGAGCGGATCAAGCTTCTCAGGGGAAGGACACCTTGCTCGGGGCTCGATCGAGAGCAGGGAGGGGCGAGCTCGCCGGATGAATTTGACAACTTCGCATATGGTGAGGCGGCAGATGCTTCGCAACCTCCGTGCGACGACCGCACCTCGGCTACAGCGTCCCGTTCGCGCGAACCACTCAGAGCATGCTGCGCGCAAGGCCCATCGCGCCGAGAGTCTCCCAGGCGACCACAGCAGCGGCTGCGAGCATGATGAATGTCACTGCCAATGCAGCACAAAGCAGGACCCCGTCCTCCTCAAGATACGCGAAGGCGATCAGCCCGATCATCAAGGCAATCGGTACGTTGCTGAGCGGAACAGGGGTCAGAAGGCCAATGGCCAGGACAATGATGACGCCGCCTACAACGCGCTTCGTCGCCTGGAACGGCGTCCCCCAGCGCGGCTGGATGAATCGTTCGAGCCAGCGCAGCACCGGCACGACACGACGGATCAGCCGTTCGAGCTTCCGGGTCTCGAAGGCTCGGTCTGCGACACTGCGTGGGAACACTGGGCGGTGGTTGCCGCGGATCATCTGCACGGCGGGAACCAGGAGCAGGACAGCGACGACCGGCGATACGCCGGGAAGCAGGCCGAGGATCGCCAACAGGAGAAGGACGACACCGAAGGAGCGGTCGCCGAGCCGATCCATCATCCAGGCCAGCGTGGCCCGGCCCTCGAGCGGGTTAGTGAGCAAAGCCTCCAGCACCTCGGAGGTTGGCGTACGCGGGGTCATGGCAGTCGGTAGCCATAGCATGGCCGAGGCGCTCGCCTGCGCGGTCGTGGCCTAGGTCGGTACCTCATCCGTGAAGACGTTGAATCCCGACAGCATGCAGGGGCCGAAGGTTGTCGCGATGGCCACGTCGGTGGCATCGCGGCCGCGGGCCAAAAGAACACGCCCGATGCGCGGCGTGTTGTTGCGCGCGTCGAAGGTGTGCCAGCGATCGTCAAGATATACCTCGAACCAGGCCGCGAAGTCCATCGGGCCATAGGGTGGCGGCATGCCGATATCGCCCAGGTAGCCGGTGCAGTACCGCGCCGGGATGTTCACGCAGCGGCATAGCGTGACCGCGAGATGCGCATAGTCGCGGCAGACACCCCGCCGCTCCGCAAAGGCCTCCGAGGCCGTCCGCGTGGCCCGCGCATGCTCGTAGCCAAAGGCGATGCGCTCATGCACGTAGTCGCAGATCGCCTGAACCCTGTCCCACCCGGTGGGACCCTGGCCGAACAGCGACCAGGCGATGTCCGACAGCCGATCGGTATCGCAGTAGCGGCTGCCGAGCAGGTAGATCAGCATCTCGTCCGGCAGCTCTTCCACCGGGCGTTGCCATGCGGCGTGGGCGATGGTGTCGGGCGTGCCCGGATCGTCGATGAGCAGGCGCGTCGAGATGACCAGCCGGCCGGGAGGCGCGACGATGCGCGTGCACACATTCTCAAAGCTGTCGTAGTAGTTCCTGGCCTCGACCGGCGGGTCGAAGGAAACCTGATGGGGGCCGATGAGATCCGCAGCGCGGGACGGATGCGGCGTAATCATGAGCAGCATGGGCGTGGGCTGTGGGCAATCGTAGATGATCTCGCAGCCGGCGCTGATGTGCATGGGCAACTCCTCCTGAACGCGCTGGCGCGATATGCGCGATGACCTGTGGCGTGCTGGGCTGAACGCCTGTCATGATCCTCGTTCGATGGCCGTGACGCTGACATCGACCGTCATGCCGAGATTGTCGGAGGGAAACCCCGTCCAAGTCCCATGGAGCGGCACGATCTGCCGGTGGTCACGGGCGACGGCGACCCGGATCAGGTCGCGGTTGCCGATGATACCGTTCGTCGGATCGAGCTCGACCCAGCCGGCACCTGGAACATAGACGCGGAGCCAGGCATGCGTCGCTCCGCCGCCAATCCGGCCGCCCTGCTCCGAAGAGTAGATGTAGCCAGAGACGAAGCGTGCCGCGAGACCAAGCGCGCGAAGTGCCTCGATCAGGAAGACCGCGAAGTCGCGACAGGTGCCACTTCCGAGGCGCAGCGTCAGCTGCGGATCCTGCACACCCTTCTCGGAGCGGGCGATGTAGGCGAAGCGCTGCCGTACCCCATGGGTCAGTCCGGCCAGCAGCTCCCGCGTTCCGGTCGGCCCGTCCCGCCTCAGGAACTGGCGGGCCCAGCGTTCGAGCTCATGGTCCGGGTCTGCGTATTGCCGCTCGATGGAGCGGGCCAGGTCTGGCATGTCCTCGACGTCGTAGGAGAAGGGATAGGTCTCGGCCTGGTGCTCGATGGGGTAGTCGAGCGCGTTGACCGGGAAGTGGTCGAGCCGCACGCTGCTGTCGAAGCGCAGCTCGCATGCCCGACCCGAGAAGCTCGCGATGGCGACGCTGTTGCCGAACACGTCGTGGAGCCACCGGATCTCCGACGGTTCCGGTGTGATTTCGAGCTTCGCCTCGATCAGCCTCTGGTCATGTCCCTCGCGCGGACGGAACATCATCCGGTGCTTTCCGAAGGCGACCGGCTGCCGGTATCGATAGGTCGTCACATGATGGACACCGAGAATCGGCATCGCGTCTCCTCGTGCCCGGGCCGCAACCGCACGCGGGTCGCGCGGGTCCGCTTCGGATAATGAGTCGTGGAACTGTTCGCGGGTCGCTCGCGTCTCCTGGCCATGGCCGATGGGCGCTGGCAGCAAGGGGACCGACCCGAACCGAGTCCCGACGATCGTCTTCAGATGGGCCGCACGGACCGCAGGCACAACCCATCAGGTGGCGCGCCGAATGCGAGTCTTCCGTCGACGCACCGGTTGTTCACCGGCGCTGGCACATTTAGATGCGGCGCCGGACGCTGCGGCGACCACATGTCGTCACCATGTTTAGGGGGAGCTCCTCGAAGGCGGCAGGCATGGATCGCGACCAGAAGCCCGACTCTGGCCTCGGCCAGCTGCCTAGGGAGGCCATCGACCGGGTCACGAAGCCGCTCGCCCGGTTCCTGCGCATCGAGACAGCAGGCGGCGCAGCCCTTCTCGTTGCCGCCATCACCGCCTTCGCGCTCTCGAACTCGGCCTGGGCCCACGGCTTTCTCGCATTCTGGGAGATGCCGATCGGCATACGTGCCGGGGCGTTCGAGTTCGAGCGCCCGCTCCGAGGATGGATCAACGACGGCCTGATGACGTTCTTCTTCTTCGTCGTTGCGCTCGAACTCAAGCGGGAACTGGTCCTCGGTGAACTTCGCAAGCCGCGTGTTGCCGCGCTCTCCATCGCTGCCGCGGCAGGCGGGATGCTGATGCCGGCGGCCGTCTACCTCGCATTGCAGCTTGGCCAACCTGGCGAGCACGGCTGGGGCACCGTGATGGCAACTGACACGGCCTTCGTCATCGGCTGCCTGGCCCTCCTGGGTCGGAGGGCACCACCCAGCCTGCGCGTGTTCCTGCTCTCGCTCGCCGTGGTCGACGACATCGGCGCCATCCTTGTCGTCGCGATCGGCTATAGCAGCGAGCTCGGCTGGATGGCACTCGCGATCGGCAGCGCCGGCATCGCGGCGGTGCGTGGCCTGGCACTGCTCGGCGTGCGGAGCGTCCCGGTCTATTTGCTGGCCGGAGGCCTCATCTGGGTCTCCCTTGATGCCTCGGGCATCCACCCTACTGTCGCCGGTGTGGCGCTCGGCCTGCTGACACCAACGCGGGGCTGGGTCAGCGATCGGCGCCTGCGCGCCATCCTGCAGCGGATCCTTGCCCATCCGCCCGGCGACCACCGGAGCGGGGATACCGAGGATCGCAATCTGCTGCGTTCGGCGGGCAGGGCGGCGCGGGAAGCAGTGTCCCCGGTGGAGCGTCTGGAGATGGCGCTGCATCCGTGGGTTGCCTTCGGCGTCATGCCGATTTTCGCACTCGCCAATGCCGGCGTACCTCTCTCTCTTGGCGGCCTCGCAGATCCCGTTGCCTTGGCCGTGGTGTTGGGCTTCGTCCTGGGCAAACCGATCGGCGTCGTGACCTTCGCTTGGCTGGCCGTGCGCTCGGGTCTGGCGGTACGACCGGTAACGCTTGGCTGGGGCGCGCTGGCCGGGGGCGGCATGCTCGCCGGCATCGGCTTCACGATGGCTCTGTTCATCGCCGAACTCGCATTCCAGGGCGATCTGCTTCAGGCCGCAAAGCTCGGCATCCTGGCGGCCTCGGTCGTCGCAGCGGTGGGCGGCTTGACGCTATTGGCCTGGCTGACGCCCGGCGGCACCGAATCCCTTGTCGCCGTAGGCAACACCGACGGCAAGCGCGGGCGAGGAGCCGATTGGGCCGGTCCTGATGGCGATGGACAGCGGCCGGTCACCGTTGTGAGAGGAGAGGAGATGGCATTGCCACGCCAATCGGGTGACCGAACGGCAAGACCAGTGCCGATCCGGTGGCGCCGCCTGTGCTCAGTACCATCCGTCCGACGTGCCGTGAGCTACCCGGACCAGGGTCTTGGTTGCGCCGAGGAGCGGGACTCCGGCATCGACGCGCGCCGCGATAAAGTCGACGGATCAGAGTTCCTCCGAGACCCCATACGTCTTCCCATCGTCCGGGCTGTAGAACCAGCCGCCTCCCCCGCGGCCGGGTCCGGCAGGACGTAAGCCCAGAGGATCGTCGGGCCGCACAGCCGGCGCTGCCGCAGCGCAGGGTCGGGGTCGTTTGAGCCGACCCTGGGGATCGCGCGGCGTCAGCAGCCAGAGGATGCAGCCGCAGAACAGGCCGCTGCGGTCGAAGATCTGCACGGCCGCCTTTCCATCGATGAGCCACGCACCGGCCGGAACGGCCGCTCAGACGCCGGTTTGCGGAACCGCTAGGGCCACGAGGCCAGCGTGCAACAAGGTCATCTCGCAGCACCTACCCGGCAATACTCGCCGAGGGCTGCCTCCGCTGGTGCCGACAGGGACCGGCGGCGACGGAAAGCGGCAGCAAGGACGCTTCCTTGATGTCGTCACCCACTGCCCTCTCTCTCACATTGGTCGTCCGAAGAGACCGCGGAGGGCACGGAATGGTGCATCCCCGCATACTGTCATTCACGGGTCCGGATCACCATCTTCGGTATACGCGCACCGGTGGCGGCTCAGATGGCCATCTATCGCGAGCAGGCGCCGGGCAGCGATCGAGGCGGCCGAACGCGCCGCCTGAAAGACAGCCATCATGAACACCAGGCGCGACAACGAGATCGCCGACCGCTTCGCCGAGGAGCGGAGCGAGGACGAGGGGATGCCCGAGCATCCCGCCAAGGCTCGCGATCCGGTCCGGTGGGCTGCGGAGCGCAGCGAGAGGGTGAGCCACCGCGCCGCCAGACGCCCGCCGGCCCACACCAGCATGTTCGGCATCGCCTTCGTGTCGTGCGTCGCGCTGGTCGCGCTCGCATCCGCCCGTCGCGCGGTCCGTTGGGTGCTGCGCGAAGGACGTGCGGTGAAGCTTCCCCACTGAACGACGGACGCGGCATCGGCGCCGGCCTTGTGCCGCGGACTTTGAAGCGATCGGTGCGACCGTACGCATCGCACACATAGGAGAGAAGAATGGGTAAGGGTCAGAAGCGGACTAGCCGGGAGGCGAAGAAGCCAAAGCTACCCAGGGTGAAGGTGATCGCGGCAGCGTCTCCCTTCGAAGCTGCGCGAGCGCAGAGCCCGCCAGCGCGCGCGAAGAAGCCCTAGCCCCAGGGAACGCTGTTCAGCGCGAGAGGCTGTCATGGACGAGGACCGGATCAGGTTGGAAGACGAGACACCGCACCTATGCAAAGTGAAGGCTGCGCCAGTGGACGCAAGCGACCATGACAGGGCTGCGCGCATGATCGCGGTCCATGTCGAGCCCGACAGCGAGCAAATGAAGGTGGGTGTCGTCCCGCCACGGATCGAGATCCTCCTCGCGTCCGAGGCGGACGGATCGGACGAAGCGATCGCCGAGCGGGCTCTGCGAGCTTTGTTCTCGGCTGCACCACTGCGGCGCGAGCGAATCGCGCTGAGGATCGCACGCGGCCGAGTCACGCTCAGTGGCTCGGTCGCGACCGAGGCGGAGCGCTCAGCCGCCGAGCAGCTCGTTGCCGGCATCGAGGGCGTGTCGGGGGTCACCAATCTGGTGGTCATCCAGTCGCATGGACGCACCACCGAGGCCGCTCAGGGCATCGCCGAAGCTTACGGCGGAGACGCGGAGGGCGGTGATGTTGCCGGCCGGATCGAGGCGCTTTTCGTTCGCCAGACCGGGCTCGGGGCGGCGGAGGTCGTCATCAGTGCGGTTGACGGCAAGGTTGTCCTGACTGGCCGCGTGCATAGTTGGCGCGAGCGCGACCTGGCCGAGCGCATCGCCTGGGCGGCTCCGGGCGTCACCGAGGTGCTGGACCGCATCACGGTCGGGTAGTTGCTGCGCCGGCTCGGTAGGGCACTCCGGGGTGAGGAGCAGTGCCGTGGTGGGTGAATGCCGCAGCATGCCGGATGTGCGCGGCCAAGGAGGCCACGATGCAAACGAATCCGAAGCGCCCGAGCCCCGCAGGCCTCACTGGCTATGTGTCGGAGCACCAGTTTGGTCTGATGATGCTGAGCTGCGCGCTGACGCTCGCCGTCATGCTGGCGGTCGTCTACGGCACCCTCGGCTTTGTACCGATCTGGGCCGTCCACGCCGTTCCCGCTTCGTAGGCGGGCAGTCTGCAGGACGGCTGGTCTGCCGCAAGTGACAGTGCGCCGAGATATCGGCGGACGCCTCCGCCTGCAATCCAAGTCGAGGAAGACGCACCCAATGAGCACCGATCAGTCGAGCAATACCGGTGGTGCCCGTGGCGGTCCGCGGCGGGCTGAAGTTGCCCCGCTTCAGTGGACGGATTGGGAGTAGCGGTCAGTCCTTCATGAGCATCGTCCTCGCTTCGAATTCGATGGGCGAGAGATAGCCGAGGGACGAATGGCGCCTGGTCGGGTTGTAGAGGCCCTCGATGAAGTGGAATACGGCCATGCGTGCCTTGGCCTGGGAACGGAAGCGGCGCCGTTCGAGCAGTTCGCACTCGAGTGTGGCGACGAACGCCTCGCCCAGCGCGTTGTCGCAGGCATCGCCGACCGATCCCGTGCTGGGGCGGACGCCGGCCTCGCAGCCATCGCATTCCGAAGGCCAGCGACGTGTACTGGCTGCCCTGATCGCTGTGATGCACGACATCGGCCGGCTTTCTCGCGGTGACGGCGAGGAACAGGGAGCCTGCCGCGGTCGGCACGTAGGTGATGCCGGCCACCCAGAGCTGGTTGGCGCCGGCGCCGTGAAGACCCGACCGACGAGGTCGTTCGTCGGCCTGTGCGTCGGCTCGCGCCGCGTCGTGGTGGGAAACGGCGCGGCGCCACACCGCGCAGCCCGGCCTGGCGCATCAGCCTCGCCACGCGCTTGCGGGCGATCGCGGTGCCCTCGGCCTGCAACCCGGCATGCACCCGCGGCGCGCCGTAGGTCCCGTGCGAGTCGGCATGGATCGTTCGGATCCGGCGCAGCAGGGCCGCATCCGCCTGGGCGTGCGCCGAGGCCGGCCGGCTGCACCAGGCGTAGTAGCCGGAGGCCGAGACCCGCAGCACGCGGGCCATGGCGCGGATGGGGAATTCGGCCTGGTGCGCGCTCATGAACTCGAAGACCCGGACGGTGTCTTGTCCCGCGCGAACCAGGCCGCCGCCTTTGCCAAAATGTCGCGCTCCTGGCGCTGGTCGTCCCGCCGCCTTCGCTCGCTCCGGCGTCTCGATCCGCCTGGTGAACCCCATGCGCGATCGACTGCGCGTTCGGTTCGAACTCACGCGCAAGGTCCTGCGACGTTCGTCCCGACCGAACCAGTCCACCATCCGCCGCCGGAACTCAGGCGGGTAGGGCACTCTGAAGCTGGGCATCTCAGACACCTCCGTCTCAAGCCTCGGGGTGTCCACGAAAGAGGGTCAACTTCATCATCGTGCCGGGCAAGCCGCGGCAGAACGCGCTTATCGAACGCTACAACCACCAGTTCCGCGAAGAATGCTCAACGAGCACCTGTTCGGCAGCCTACCGGCCGTACGCCGGATCATCGAGGCGCGACTACAACATGGACCACCCGCACCCGAGATTGCTCCTCATTGTGTCTAATGTGTTGATCGTCGAGGATGGAGCATCCGGCGCAAGCGGAGCGTGGGCAGGCATGGTCGGAACAGGACAACGGCTAAGGAAGCGGACACAGCCGCGATCGGATCGATTCGATCTGATCGGCTTTCTGCCTCCGGATGCCCGTCACAGCTTTGAGCAATCAGTATTCCAGAGGCACTACGCTTCGGGCCAGGGCATCTACGACAAGGGTGATGATGACGCCGAGATGTTTCGTGTCGTCAGCGGCGAGGTCCGCCTGACCCATCTGCTCGACGACGGCCGCGAGCTGTTCCATACGCTTTATCGTCCAGGCGACTGCTTCGGGATGTTGAGCCTTCTCGACCGGAAGCCGCGCGCGCAACGCGCGGAAGCTGTCGGGGCCACGGAGGTACAAGTACTGAACCAACGTGGCTTCGATACCCTGCGGCGCGACCATCGCGCTTTCGACGAGGCGCTGATGCTCCTGCTCGCAGGCGACATTCGTGGCCTCATCGAACGAGTCAATAGCGCAAAGCTCGAAGGGTTGGAGAGCCGAGTGGCGCGCTGCATCCTGCGCTACGCGCGTGATACGGAGGAAGGCGAGCGGGTTGCCAACCTGTCGCAAGCGGCCCTGGCGGCGATCGCCGGAGCTTCGCGACAGAGCGTCAACAAGGTTCTGCGGGATTTCCAGTCGGATGATCTAATCGCCATCCGCTACGCGGCAATCGTCATCCGTGACGGCCGAGGTCTCGAGCGTCGCACCAATCCCGTGTGAAGCGACGCTCAGATCCGTCGGATATGGCCGAAGCGCTCATTGGCCTTGTAGGCAACCTCAGAATCCTCGCCTGATTCGATCATACTGCGTGTCCGCGCCTCGATGACGATCAATCGTTCGGCGTCTTCTAGGATTGTGGTCAGGCCACGCTGCGGCACGACGATAACGCCATCCGCATCACCCACGACCATGTCGCCTGGACTGATCTCGACTGTACCATAGGCTTCGCCCGGCAGCGTCACCGTGACATCCAGCTCCGCGATTGCCATCTGGCCGCCACTGCTCATCGGGGTCAGGTAGCAGGCACGCATCGGCATGCCGAGTGCGGCGATGCCATCTCGGTCACGGTAGCCACCATCGGTCACTATGCCGACGCATCCGCTCTGGCGCAGCGACGCCGCCACGTTCTCCCCCAACACGGCAGAAAGGCCATACCCCCCCGTCGCCATGATCAGCACCGCTTCGCGTCTAAACTGACGATAGAGGTCAAATCGCAGATCCTTCACCGGCGGAGCACCGCCCATCGCGCGGCGGGCACGGACGCAGAAGGCTGGGCCGGCGAAGGGCGGCAGTTCGGCAAAGGCCCGCATCTCGCGGCTGAGGACCTGGTACGGCGCACCCGCCTTGGCGAGCACATCGCTCAGCACGCCCACTGGCACTTGCGCGTAGCGGCCTGAGAGATCGGCTGGGGTCACGGCATCCATCATGCGACCTCCGCACGGGCCTGGGCGAGGACATCGGGGTTGATCACGTATTCCGGGCGCCGGCCCGACAGTACGGCCAACACCGCCTCGACGGCGCGTGTCGCAGCACGCCTTCGGGCGGCCCAGGTCGCGCCGGCGACGTGCGGCGAGAGAACGACGTTGGGCAGAGAGAAGAGGGGGTTGTCGGCTGCTGGGGGTTCCTGCTCGAAGACGTCAATACCTGCGGCGCGGATCGTGCCGTCGCAGAGCGCGTGGATAAGGGCTGCCTCATCCACCACGCCGCCCCGCGACGTGTTCACGAGGATCGCGCCCGGCTTCATCGCCGCGAGTGCGATCGGCCCGATCAGGTGGCGCGTGGCCGGCATCAGCGGCAGATGCAGCGTGACGATGTCGGCCCGGCCGAGCAGGGCCGCCAGGTCATCCATCTTCTCCGCACCATGCGCGTGCATCGTCTCGGCCGGGACAGCCGGATCATAGGCCAACACGGTGGCATCGAACCCCTTCCCGCACATCTTCGCCACGGACTGACCGACATTTCCGAAACCAATCACACCGACGGTCGCCTCCCACAAAGCGTCGAAGATGAGCGTTGGGCGTTTGGCAGCGAAGCCGCCGCCGGCGACGATCGCGTGCACTTCCGGCACCCGACGCAGCACAGCAAGCATCAGGGCGACCGCGCCCTCCGCGACCCCGAGCGCATTGGCATTGCCGCTATTGGCGACGAGGATGCCGCGCTCCGTCGCGGCCCGCACATCGATGCTGTCCACGCCCGCCCCGTGCTTGGCCACGATCTTCAGCCGCGGACACTGCGCAAGCAGCTCGGCCGTGACCTCCAGCGATCTGACGATGACGCCATCGGCATCGCGCAGCGCATCCCGCATCGCGGTGGGGCTGACAATACCGTCATGCACCTCCCGCACCTCGCAATGTCGGCGCAACAATTCGATACCGACCGGATGGATCGGCGAGGAGACGACGACGATCGGCATGTCAAATCCTTCCTGTCGGGTCTGCACGCAGCCAGCGACCATAAAAGGCATAGGCATTGTCGCTGAGGATGCGCTGCGCGAGGTCAATGCGCCCGCCGGCCCAGTGCGGCAGCAGCTCGAGCAGCGCGCCGTCCTCAGGCATCGGGCCACGGATGTTCGGGTGCGGCCAATCCGAACCCCAGACGCAGCGCTCAGGAGCGGCCGCGATGATGGCCGCGGCAAAGGGCGCCGCCGCATCGTAGGGTAGGCCGGTGCGGTCGATCCTGTAGGGATGCGAGAGCTTCACCATGGCGGCGCCGTCCCGCAGCAGGTCGAGCAGCGCGCGGAAGCCGGGGCTGTCCGGTGATTCGGCCTCCACCGGGCAGCCCATGGCCTCGATGACCGTGGGCAGCGCCAAGTTCCGCAGCAGAGGCGCCAGGCATGGCAGCAGCGCTGCCTGCGCCACGATGATGTCGAGGTGCCACCCAAGATCGCGGACCTTTTCACCGACCTGGCGCAGATGCTCGGCGTTGCTGCTCTCACCCCACCAGAGGCGCAGGCCGCAAACCCCGTCCAGCGTCATCGAAGCCAGTGTGTCTGCATCCGCCCGGAGCACATCGATGTCCACCACGCCGAGCAGCCTGCCCCTGGCTTGCTTCAACGCGTCGACAAGGCAGGCATTGTCCTCGGCATAGACGCTGGGCTGCACCAGCACGCCGTAGCGCAGGCCGAGCGCGTCGAGCAGGTGAAGGTAGTCCTCCACGGTCTGTTCGGGAGGCGTGTAGCGGCGGTTCGCGGCATAGGCGAAGCGTGCAACGGGGCCGAATACGTGGGCATGGCTGTCGAGACCACCCGGACACAGCGGCCAGCTTGGCGGTTGCGTGGCACGATCGGCGGCTTTGCAGACCGGGATCATGCCGTGGCCACCCGGATCACGACCTTGCCAACGTGTCGCGCAGCTTCGAGATGAGCGAAGGCGGCGGCGGCTTCCTCGAAGGCGAAGACGCGGTCGATGACGGGGCGCAGACCGGTCGTCGCCACGACGCGGATCAACTCCTCCAGCCCGGGGCGGTCGCCGACGGTGATCGGACGCAGCATTGCGCCGCTCTGCTTGATCTGGAAATAGCCAAAACCCGGATCCTGCTCCGTCAGGAATCCGACCAGCGCGATCTCCCCACCGATGGCGCAAGCCCGCAGCGATTGTGCGAGCGTGCCAGGACCGCCGACCTCGACCACGCGATCGACGCCGCGGCTACCGGAGAGGTCTCGAACGACGTCGCCCCATTCGGGTGTTGTCGTGTAGTCAATGACGACATCGGCGCCCAGGGCACGCAGGCGCTCGGCCTTTGCCGCGCTCGACGTGGTGGAGATGACCCGCGCCCCGACGGCTTTCGCGAGTTGGAGAGCGAAGACCGATACGCCGCCGCTGCCCAGCGTCAGTACCTGGCTGCCGGCACGAATGGGTGAGGCTCCGCCTAGTGCGCTCCAGGCGGTGAGGCCGGCGCAGGGCAGGGTCGCCGCCTCCTCATCCGTGAGGCTGTCGGGGATTCGAACCACGGTCTCCTGGCTGACTGCCTTCAGTTCCATCAGCCATCCGTCCTGCTGGCTTCCATAGCTGTCGGTGCCCGCAGTGGAGGGCATGCGGCCGCCGAACCAGCGGGGATGGAAGCAGCCGATCACACGATCGCCGGGCCTGAAGGCCCGAACGGATTCGCCGACCTCCACGATCTCACCCATGGCGTCGCTTGCGGGCACCAGCCCGGCCAGCACGGGATGCGGGTAGCGCGGACCGAGGATCGAAATGTCCCGGTAGTTCAGCGCAACCGTCTTGACGCGCACCAGCACTTCGCCGCGTTGTGGCCGCGGTACGTCCATCGTGCACGGCCGCAGCCCATCCAATCCACCCAATGTCTCGAAGCGATAGGCGCGCATGGGTCAGACGGTCCCCGCGATCATTGGCTGCCCGGCTTTGCGCGCCAGCCGGCGGTAGCGCGCACCGACATGATCGGCGGCGAGACGCGGCGAGGTGGTGCCGCTGACGCTTTCGCGCAGCGTGGTGCCGGCATACTCCTGCCAGACTCGCCCACGGCGCTGCAGTTCGGGCACCACCATGTCCACGAAGTCCGGGAAGGCCCGCAGCGGCATGTGGTCGTTGATATTGAAGCCGTCGATATTGGCTTCCTCGACAAGCGCCTCCATGCGATCGGCGACCATATCCGGCGTGCCGACCAGCGTGACGCCGCCGACCGACTTCGCCATCATTTCGGCGATCTGGCGGGGTGTCCAGCTACGGGTCGGGTCGCCCTTGGTGAAGCGCTCGAGGTAGGAGCGGATGCCGTCCGTCTCGATATATTCGAGCGGCCGGTCGATATCGATACGTGAGAAGTCCATCTGCATCAGCGCCGATTGCCTCGCCAGCGTGCCCTCCAGATTGATGTAGCCAATCTGCTCGTCGTACTTGCGACGGGCTTCCGCCTCCGTCGGCGCGACGATGACGGACAGCCCCGCCATAATTCTCACGCCCGCCGGATCGCGCCCTTCCTGCGCAGCCATAGCCCGCAACTCGCGCACGGTGCGGGCCAGTCCCGCGACATTCGGGTTGACCAGAAAGACCGCTTCGGCATGGCGGGCGCCGAATTCCTTGCCCTTTTCCGAGGCCCCGGCCTGGAACAGCACCGGCGTGCGCTGGATGGATGGTTCGCAGAGAAAGGCATCCGGGACATCGTAGTAGCGGCCATGATGCGCGATGGGACGGATGCGCGCGGGATCGGCGAAGACGCCACCGCGCCGGTCATTGATGACCGCATCGTCCGCCCAACTGCCTTCCCACAGCTTGTACACCACCTCCATGAACTCATGCGCCATGGCGTAGCGCTCGTCATGCGGCACCTGTCGGTGGTGGCCGAGGTTCCGGGCCGCGCTTCCCACCGCCGATGTGACGATGTTCCAGCCGATTCGCCCCTTGGTGAGATGATCGAGCGTCGTCATGCGGCGGGCGAAGCTGTAGGGCTGTTCATAGGTGGTCGGTACGGTGACGCCAAAGCCAAGATGCTGCGTCACCGTTGCCATGGCCGACACGGCCATCAGCGGATCGTTGATGGGTACGTGGATCGCCTCGCGGAACGCGACATCGGCGTTGCCGCCGTAGATATCCGCAAGACCGGAGAAATCGGCCAGGAACAGGCTGTCGAACCGGCCGCGTTCGAGAGTCTTCGCCGTTTCAATCCAGTAGTCGAGATCCTTGTAGCGCCAAGCCTGGTTGTCCGGGTGGCGCCAAAGACCGATGGCGGTGTGCCCGACGCCGGCGATCTTGAAGCCGTTCAGATGGATGCGCTTCATCGTTTCCTCTTCGTCGCCGACGGCCCGTAGTGCCGCCGCTTGCGAGCGAGTTAGCCAGGTCGGGCAGGGAAACACTGTCAATCATGCGACAATTTGTGACGCCCTCGGCAGCGCAGACCGCGCCCAGTGGCGGATCCGGCTCGCCGGGCTGAACTGTCGGGTAAATGACAGTTTGCGGCGTGGCGACGCGCATAGCGTTCGGCGCAAGGGTAATGGGGAAACGACGCGACGATGGTGACCGAACGGCAGTTGCAGGATCTAGTCGACAAGCAGGAGATCTACGAACTGCTATGCCGCTATTGCCGGGGCTGCGACCGCCTCGACAAGGAGCTCATTCTCTCCTGTTTTCATCCGGGGGCGACCGACGTCCATGTTGGCCGCAGCGCGGGCGTTCACCATGGGACGATCGAGGAGTTCCTTGAGAAGGAATTCGAAGGCTGGAAGCGCTTCGAAGGGTCGCAGCATCACATCATGAATCATCTCTGCGAGGTGCAGGGCGACGTCGCCGTCGCGGAAACCTACCAGTTCTCCTTCTACTGGGCGAAGCCAGGGGACGATACTTCGGTGAACTTCATGAATTCGAATCGCTACATCGACCGCTTCGAGCGGCGCGAAGACAGCGTGTGGCGGATCGCTCGGCGCGAGTTCTATCGGAACTTCACGCGCAGGGAGACCAGGCCCTTCGTCTTTCCGACGGAGGAGAATGGATGGCCACGCGGGTCGCAGGATCGCAATGATCCCGCTTATCGGACACTGAAGGGGCCGGGCTGACGAAACACAACTCGCCCGAAATCACGCAACAACAAGAGGAACGTCCAGAATGAAGCGCAGGATATTCTGTGGCGCAGTCCTAACGGCGCCCGCCGTATGGGCCGCTTCAGGCGTCGCCCAGACCTTCCCAACGCGCCCTGTCACCTTGGTCGTGCCCTTTCCGGCCGGCAACGTGACGGATGTCTTTGCGCGCCTCGTGGCGAAGGGATTGTCCGACCGGCTGGGGCAACCGGTCGTCGTCGACAACAAGCCCGGCGCAGCCGGCATCATCGGGACGGAGCTCGTCGCGCATGCGCAACCGGACGGATACACGATGCTCTACGCACCCTCCGGGCCGATGGCGACCCATGTGTCGCTGTACCGGCGCCTTCCCTACGATCCCCTGACCTCCTTTGCACTTGTCCAAGGTCTGTCGGCCAATGCGCTCATTCTGGTGGTGCCCGCCACGCGGCCCTACCGGACGCTTGAGCAGTTCGTCGCCCATCTGCGGCAGAATCCCGAGCGACTTAATCTCGGCTCGCCAGGCATTGGCACCGGAGCGCATTTGGCCGGGGAACTCTTCCAGGTCGCGACCGGGACGAAGATGGCGCATATCCCGTATCGTGACGGCGGCGCCATGTATTCGGACCTGATCGCGGGCAACATCGACGCGGTCTTCGACTTCGTCGCCGTGATGCGGCCTCACGTCGAAGCGGGAAAGGTCTCCGTGCTCGGTGTGACTCGGGAGGATCGGCTGCGTAGCTTCCCCGCTGTCCCGACCTTCAAGGAGAAGGGCTACGACGTTCTGATCACGTCCTGGTCTTCGATCGCCATGCCTGCGGGCACGCCTGCCAGGGTCGTGGATCAGACGGCGGCAGCCGCGCGAGATGTGCTGGGATCGCCTGAGGTCGTACAGTTCCTGGCTTCCAATGACTCCGCGTCACTGGTCGCGCTCGATCCACCTCACCTTCGCGAGTTCCTGCTGTCAGAGATCGAGGTCTATCGACGGATCATTGCCATCTCCGGTGTTCGATTGGAGTAGGCATACCATGTGGAGCGCGCTTGCGTTGGCTGCCGGACAGCCGAGCTGCGCGCTGCGAAAATGAATTCTCACTCCGATCCGCTGTTCCGGTGAGATCTCTTACGATCTCCCACGACGTGTGACTCACGAGGGAGATTCCCCGAAGCGGCGGCGGCGATGTGATTCAGGCTGGTGATGCTGAGGGCGTCATCATGCCGAATGCTATCGCTCAGCGTCCCGACGTCAGCGCCACGGAGCTGCGGCGCTCGGCGCGGCGTAGCAAGGGCGCTGCTCAGACCCGTCACCTGTTTGTCGTTGGCATCAATCTACGACGGCGGCACGCGCTCGGAGGCCACGCGCATCGGGGGTGTCACACTGCAGATCGTGCGGGATTGGGTCGTGCGCTTCAGCGCCGAAGCGCCGATCGACCGCAAGTGGGCTGCCATTCTGCAACACCGCGGCGACGGACTTCCACTTGGCCGGAATGAGCGAGTTGGTCAGCCCCGGCAGGCACGCCGTGCTGCCGCACATCATCGTCTCGAACCAAAGGCGCTCGCGGCAGGCACTGACGATCGAAGACATGGCGCCGTATCACACTTGCGGTATCGTAACACCGCGCGGCGGAGAGTTGAGAGGTGCGGCGCGGCGTCTCTCGGTGACGTCCCGAGCTGCGGCAGGTCCTCCATGATCGGCAGCAGCCCGTTACCGGCCAAGCGGCGGAAACGCTCCATCGGAGCAGGGTAGCACTACGCAGTCTGGCCCGCCCGACAACGGCGTCCGGTAGCACGAAAGCCGCGCGCGGCTTCGTGCGCCAGCGTGGGATCCGAGACTATTCCGGCACGATTCCGGCCGCGCGCGCCATCTCCGACCGGCGGATCGTTTCGACGCGCAGGAATGCCGCATAGGCCTCGGGTGAGGAGGCGACGACCTGGATGCCGAGCGGCTCGAAGGCGGCACGCGTCTCGGGTGCGGTGAGCGCGGCGTGGAACACGTCATGCAGCGCGGCGACGAGGGCGGGAGGCGTCTCCGCCGGCACGTTTAGCCCATACCAGAAGGCACGGGCCTGGGCGCCCGGTACCACGGAGAGGATGGTTGGTACCTCGGGCAGTTCCGGCAGTTCCCGTTCCGCGGCCACGGCCAGGGCGATGAGCGTGCCGGCGCGCAGATGCGGGACCGCGCTGGCCAGGCTGAGCAGACAGATGTCGGTCTCCCCGCTGAGCACGGAGGTCGCCATTTGCCCGCCGCCGCGATAGGGCACGTGGGTGAACTCGACCCCGGCGCGCCTGGCGAAATCCGCGATCATCAGATGGGTGGCATTACCCGCGCCGGCCGAGGCATAGGTCAGCTTGCCCGGTTCCTTTCGTGCCGCGTCCAGAAGCGCGGGGAAGTTCGCGATGGCACCGCTACGCGTCACCAGGACCTGCGGCGAATGTACAGCGAGCATGATCGGCGCCAGCTCCCGCTGCGGATCGAGCGGCGGGCGCAGCATGATGTCGGCGGTGATGGTCATGGAGCCGCTGTCGGCGACGAAGACCGTGCGTCCATCCGGCGCGCTGCGCGCCACTGCCACGGCGGCAAGCGTGCCGGAGGCGCCGGTGCGGTTCTCCACCACGAAGGGCTGGCCGGTGCGCTGGGACGCACCACGCGCGACGATGCGCGAGAAGGCATCGATGCCGCCACCGGCCGCGAAGCCCACCACCAACCTGATGGTGCCCGACGGCAGCGCCTGTGCCTGCGCGCGGCGGCCCGCCAGCAGGAGTGACGGTGCGGCGAGCACCATGCGCCGCCGCAGTGTGAACCTGTTCTGCATTCTTGTTCCTCCCTCTCCAGGTTCAGGTGAGCGCGCTGCCGACCGGCGACGCGAGCAGCGCAACCAGGTCGCGCGCATCGGCCAGCGTCTCGATGCCGAGCACAGCGGCCTCGATCGCATCGCGTCGCTCCGCATCGACGACCAAGCCTGCCAGCGCGCGGTATTTCTCGACGATCTCGGCATTGGACAGCGGCCGGCGCAGGCCGCCGCGCGGGCCGTTGATCTCGATCTCCTCGACCGTGCCGTCGGTGAAGGCGATGCGCATGCGGGAACGGCCGCGGCCATCCGGGCCGCGCTGGTCATAGTCCGGCTCGTGATGCGCTTCGACCTTCGGCACCAGCGCCCAGACATCGTCCTGCGCGATGCGACTGCCGGCGAATTGCGCGACCAGCGCCGCGCCGTCGATGGCGGCAACCGAGACGGCGTAGGCCAGGTTCATCTGCGCGCCGATCTCAGTCAGCGGCCGTTGCGCCTGCCAGCCGCCATGGTGGTAGGAGGCGTGGTTGAGCCAGACCTCGATCCGCTCGACCGCCTCGGCACGGACGGGACGGCGTTCGCGCAGAGCGAGCATCGCGTCGATCGGGCCGATCAGCCCGCCCATCGCTGCATAGGGCTTGATGGCAATGCGCTCGGTCTCCCAGCGCTCGCCGAGCGCATCGGCGACCTGGGAAGCGTCGGGATCGTGACCCTCGCCGAAGGTGGACAGGAAGCCGCCGTAGTCGCGCTCATAGACGCGCTTGATGCCGGTATAGCCGCCGGCGGCCAAGAAGGCCGCGTTGAGGCCGGCACGCGCGGCGAAGCCGTGATGCATGCGCTTCGACATCGCCTCGTATTGCGCGGCCATCAGCCCGCCCGACTGGGTGGCGGCAAGGCCGAGCGCGTCCTCGAAGCCGGCCGCGTCCAGGCGCAGCAACGCGCCAGCTGCGGCGGCGGCCGCGTGGGTGCCGAACACCGCGCCGGAATGCCAGCCGCGCGAGAGCATCTGCGCGCCATGCAACGCGAGGCCGACACGCGGCCCGACCTCATAGCCGGCGACCGCGCCGCGCAGCAGCTCGGCACCGCTGATGCCGCCGCGATGCTCGGCGCAGGCGAAGAGCACCGGCAGCACCACCGAGGCCGAGTGCAGCGGTGCGAGGGGATGGAAGTCGTCCAGCTCGAAGCCCTGGATGAAGGTGCCGTTGAGCAGCGCCGCCGCGGTCGGCGAGGTCTGCATGCCGCAGCCGATCAGCGTCGCGCTGCCGGATTCGAGCGCGGTGACGATGTCGACCGCACGCTGCGACCACGGAAGTTGCGCGCCGACCAGCGCGCAGGTGATGCCGTCCAGCGTGACGTGCTTCGCGCGGTCCACCACGCGATCCGGCACGGCGCCGAGGTCGAGCCCGGCGAGCCAAGTGGCGAGCCGCCCGGTCGGCCCGGCCGGGTCCGTCGCCTGCCCGGCGCCCGCGGATGTGCTTCCGTCCATGTCCTTATCCTTCCTCGCCAAGCCAGATCCAGGGTCGCGCCTTCCTGTCGCGCATCTGCCAGGCGGCGACCTCCGGGTCGCGCTTCAGCGCCTGCGCCAGCTCGTCCACCCCTTCGAGCAGGGCGGCGCGGCGCAGCGGTGGCACCGTGAAGCCGGTGGGTTCGCCCGACGGCGTCCGCACCTGCCGTGCCACGAGGTCGACCGTCAGCGCGGCACCCGCCGAGGCCGCCTGGGCCAACGCCGCCACGACCTCGCGCGGCAATGCGACCGGCAGCAGGCCGTTGCGGAAGCTGTTGGCCTCAAAGATCTCGCCGAAGCTCTCGGCGATGACGCAGCGGATGCCCGCGCCGATCAGCGCCCAGACTGCGCCCTCCCGCGAGGAGCCGCAGCCGAAGTTCGGCCCGGCGAGCAGGATCGGCGCCTGGCGGAAGGCCGGCCGGTTCAGCACGCAGGCCGGATCCTCCGACCCATCGGCGCGGAAGCGCAGCGCCTCGAAGCAGAAGGCGCCGAGGCTCTCGCGCGGCGTGCCGGTCAGACGCTCGATGCGGATGATGAGGTCGGTGTCGACATTCGCCCGCATCAGCGGCACGGCGGGGCCGGTAATGGTGGTGAAGGGCGTCACGCGGCGAGCCTCCGCACATCGGCGATGGCGCCGGTCACCGCGGCGGCGGCGGCCATGGCGGGGCTCATCAGGTGGGTGCGTGCCCCCTTGCCCTGCCGTCCGACGAAATTGCGGTTGGAGGTGGAGGCGCAACGCGCCCCCGGCGGCACCGCCTCCCCATTCGCGGCGACGCAGAGGCTGCAGCCGGGTTCCCGCCAGGCGAAGCCAGCACCGCGGAACACTGCGGCGAGCCCTTCCGCCTCCGCCTGGCGCTTCACCGATTCAGACCCCGGCACCGCCCAGGCCTGCACGCCCGGCGCGACGGCGCGGCCGCGCAGCACGGCGGCGGCGGCCCGCAGGTCCTCGATGCGCGAATTGGTGCAGGATCCGATGAAGACCCAGTCCACCGGCGTGCCGGCGATCGGCGCGCCCGGGGTCAGGCCCATATAGTCGAGCGCCGCCATCCAGGCCGTTCGCCGCGCAGCATCGGGCGCCGCATCGGGCGAGGGCACCACGCCGTCGACGGGCATCGCATGCTCCGGGCTGGTGCCCCAGGTCACGGTCGGGGCGATCGCGGCGACGTCGATCGCGACCTCCCGGGCGAAGACGGCGTCGGGATCGCTGGCGAGGCCGCGCCAGGCCGCGATGGCGCGGTCCAGCAGCGCGCCGCGCGGCGCGAAGGGGCGGCCGGCGAGCCAGGCCAAGGTGGCGTCGTCCGGTGCCACCACGCCGAAGCGCGCGCCGAGCTCCACTGCCATGTTGCACAGGGTCATGCGCGCCTCGACGCCCATGGTCCGCACCGTGCTGCCGGCGAATTCCACCGCGTGGCCTGTGGCGGCGCTCGCGCCCAGCCGGCCGATCAGGTGCAGGACCAGATCCTTTGCCGTCACCCCCTGGGCGGGCGTGCCCTCGAAGCGCACGCGCATCGCGCCGGGCTTCCGCAGGGTCAGCACCTGCGTGGCCAGCGCCTGCACCAGCTCGGAGGAGCCGATGCCGAAGGCGAGCGCGCCGAGCCCGCCATTGGTGCAGGTGTGGCTGTCGCCGCAGACCACGCTCGCGCCGGGCAGGACGAGGCCAAGCTCCGGCCCCATCACATGCACGATGCCCTGCCCGGGCACGCCGAGATCGAAGAAGCGCACGTCGTTGCGTGCCGCGCCGTCGCGCAGCCCGGACCACAGCCGGGCGCCGGGCGCGTAACTCTCCCCGGTGCGACCGGGGGCGGTGGAGACGGCGTGGTCCGGCGTCGCTGTGGCCAGCGCCGGCGAACGCACCGGCAGGCCGCGCTCCCGCATCTCCTCCATCGCCCGCCAGCCCGACAGGTCGTGCAGCAGGACACGGTCGATATGCAGCAGCGCCCAGCCTTCGCCGAGATCGGCCACCACATGCGGGTCCCACAGCCGGTCGATCAGGGTCGCGGGCATGGCGCTATTCCGCGGCCTGGCTGTCGCGGAAGCGGGTGCGCAACGCGTCCCATTCATCCGCGCCCCAGCGGCGGAAGCGTTCGCGCACCGGCGGCGCGCCGGCCGAGGAGGGCGGCGCGCCGGTTTCGCGCAGCGTCGCCAGTGCTGCGTCGCAGGCCTGCACCACGGCGCCCAGCAGCAGGCTCGGCAGGATGGCAAGGCGGTAGCCCATCGCCTCCGCCTCGGCCATGCTGAGGTCGGGCGTCTTGCCTCCGCGCACCACGTTGAGCAGGCAGGGGCCACGGACCAGGCGCGGGATGGCGGCGACTTCCTCCATCGTGCGCGCTGCCTCGACGAAGGCGATGTCGGCGCCGGCCTCCAGCGCAAGGTTGGCGCGGGCGACGGCTTCGTCGAAGCCGATGACGGCGCGCGCGTCGCTGCGCGCGATGACCAGGAAATCCGGGTCGCGCCGCGCCGCGACGACGGCGCGGATCTTGGCGATGAACTCCCCGCGCGGCACCACCTCCTTGTCGTCCAGATGGCCGCAGCGCTTGGGGAAGACCTGATCCTCCACATGCAGCCCGGCGAGGCCGGCGCGCTCGTACTCCTGCACCGTGCGGGTGGCGTTCAGCTCGTTGCCATAGCCGGTATCGGCATCGGCGATGACCGGCACCCGCACCGAGCGGGCGATGACCGCGCCCTTGCCGGCCATCTCGCTCATCGTGACGAGGCCGAAATCCGGATAGCCAAGGGAGGCAGAGGTCCCCGCGCCGGTCATGTAGAGCGCGGAGAAGCCGGCCTGTTCGGCGAGCCGCGCGGTGATGCCGTCATAGACGCCGGGGGCCTGGATCATCGGCCCGGCGCGGAGCAGGGCGCGCAGCGTGGCGGCCGGCGTCATGCAAGGGCTTCCTGTGGCGATGCGCGCATCTCAGCTCTCCGGGCTCAGGGTTTCGGTGCAGTTGGGCGGTGCGATCCCCGACATCGGCGCTACTCCGGCCGCACGCCGGCACGCGCCGCGGCGGCGGACCAGAGCGCTACCTCGTGCCGCCAGAAGGCGCCGAAGGCTTCGGGGGAAAGCTGCCGCGGCTCGCTGCCGCCGGCACGGATGGCACTCGCCACGGCTTCGCTGCGGCCGGCCTCCTGCATGGCGGCGTTGATGAGATCGACGACCGGCGCGGGCGTGCCGGCAGGTGCGGCCAGCGCGCTCCAGGTCATCACCGCGAAACCGGGCAGACCCTGCTCGGCGACGGTCGGCACCTCGGGAAGCCCGGCGAAGCGCTCGGCGCTGGAGACGGCGAGCGCGTGGATGTTGCCCTCCCGGATCTGGGGCAGCACCAAAGCGCCAGCATCGAACATCAGCTGCACCTCGCCGGCGAGCAGCGCGGTCAGCGCGGCGGGCGAGCCGCGATAGGGCACGTGCAGGATGTCCATCCCGGTCGCACCCTTCAGGATCTCCATCGCCAGATGGGCGGTGATACCGTTCCCGCCGGAGCCGTAGGCGAGCTTGCCCGGCTCCGCGCGCGCCAGGGCGACCAGCTCGACCAGGTTCGTGACCGGCAGGGACTTGTTCGCGACCAGGTAGAGCCGGCCGACTGCGCCGATCGCCACCGGCACGAAGTCGGTCAGCGGCGAATAGGGTAGGTTCGCATAGATGGCGGGATTGATCGCCAGCTGCCCGGAGGTGCCGAACAGCAACGTGTGGCCATCCGCGGCCGCCTCCTTCACCGCCTGCGCGCCGAGGATGCCGTTGGCGCCGGACCGGTTGTCGATCACCACCGGCTTGCCCCAGGCCTGCTGCAGCGCCGCGCCATAGGCGCGGGCGGTGATGTCCACCGTCTGCCCTGGCGGGTAGCCGACAACGATGCGCACCGGCCGCGACGGAAAGGATCCGGCAGCGGATGATTGCGCGCGCAGCGGCAGCGGCAGGGAGAGGGCGGCGGCGGCGAGCAGGGTGGCGCGGCGGGACGATGCCTGGGTCATCACATGGCCTCCTGCACGCGTTCGACGTCGACCGCGGCCAGGGTGCTGCGAGGCACATAGGCGATGCCGTCCATCAGGCGCCGCGCGGTGCGGCCGAAGCCCAGACGCTCGAAGCGCGGCCCAGCCGCGTCGGCCTCCGGCGATGCGCGCACCACCACCTCCATCACGCCGAGCGGATGGCCGATGCGCAGCGTATCGGCGCCGCCTCCGGTGGGCCGCATCACCGCATGCACGACCGTGCCGGGAATGCGCGACATCGCCGCCGTGCACATGGAGCCGGTACCCGCCATGCTCTCATGGCAGCGGTTGTAGAAGATGAGGCGCGCCCGCAGGTCCATCGCCCCGGCAGCGATGGGGCGCTGCTGGCTGTCGGCATAGGCGGCAGGCGGCGCGACGAGCACGACGAGCGGCAGCGCGGGCGACTGGATCTCGGCTTGTCGCCAATCGGCCGCGAGGCCCATGCGCTGGGCGGCCTTGCCGCGCAGCTCCCGCAGCGCTGCGATCACTGGCTCGTTGGCGTTGATCTCGTCCGGCAGCTCGCTGCCGCCGAGGCCGAGATCGGCGGCGGGGACGAAAACGCAGGGGTTGGCGACATCGCCCATGGTCGTGCGGATGGCGCGGCCATCCTCGAGGACGACTTGGTCGAGGGGATGTCCCGTGGGCAGCACATGGCCGGTCTTGGCCCCGGTAGTGGCGCGGTAGTCCATGAAGATCTCCGCGCCGGTGCCCGGCACGCCGGGAATGGCGGAGGCGCCCTTCACCCGGACGCGGCCATCCGCCACCGGCACATGGGCGATGAGGATCTTGCGCGTATTGGTGTTGAAGATGCGGACCTCGGTAACCGGCTCGCGCGCCGGCACCAGCCCCTCGTCGATGGCGAATGGGCCGACGCCGGCGGAGATGTTCCCGCAATTGCTGGTGTAGACGACGAGGCCGCGGCCGGGCGGCACGATGCCGTAGGTGTAGTCCACATCGGCATCGGGCCGTTCGGAACGGGCGACGATGGCGAGTTTCGCGGTGACCAGACGGGAGCCGCCGAGGCCGTCGATCTGGAGCAGATCCTCGCTGCCGATCAGCGCCTTCAGCAGGGCATCGCGCGCCGCGCCCGCGGGCGGCAGGTTGTCCGCCTTGAAATAGAGGCCCTTGCTCGTGCCGCCGCGCATCAGCGTGCAGCGCACGGCGTCTTGTTCGGGGTTCGCCATGACGGTCATGCCCATGCCCGCCCGGCGCCCGGTTGCAGCGCGCGGATGCGGGGACGGGCGGATGCGCCGCCGTGCTTCGTCGGGCGGGCGCCGGATGCCGAGGGGCTTTCTGGTGCCATCGTCTCCTCCTGAACAAGGAGCCAGGTCGCGCCCCTCGATTGACGAGCAATATTGCCTGACAATTTGACTTGTCAATAGCTGGCCCCTGCCCCTGCTGGCTGCTATGCCTTGCGCTCTGTCGCCGGAGTGCGCTGCGCCTTGGAGTCGATTGGGGAAGTGAGCCGCCCGCGCGGGACGGTGGAGACGATCGTTGCCAAGACCCGCGACGCGATCCTCTCCGGTCGCATGGCGCTGGGGCAGCGCCTCGTCGAAGCCGACCTGACCGAGGAATTCGGCGTCAGCCGTGCCTCGATCCGTGAGGCGCTGCAGCGGCTGGCGGCGGAGGGCCTCGTCAGCATCGTCCCGCATCGCGGGGCGCTGGTGCGGCGCTTCACGCGCAAGGAAATTGCGGACCGCTACGAGATTCGGCAGAGCCTCGAGAGCCTTGCGGCGAGCCTGGCGGCCGGACGGATCGCGGAGGGCGACAACCGCGCGGTGCTTATGGCCGCGCTGCCCTCACCGGCGGAGACTGCGGCGGGGCTATCGGCCGCGCATCGGGCGCTGAACCTGCGTTTCCACAGGGCGATCGCGGCACTGTCGGGCAATCCGCAGCTCGCGCAGATCATCGAGCAGATGTGGCTGCCGGCCGCAGTCTCGGCGCAGCGCGATGCCCTGGGCATCCCCCTGCAATGGGAGGCGTCACTGCGCGAACACGAAGGGATCGCGGAGGCGATCCTCGCGGGCGACGCCATCGCGGCCGGTGCCGCGATGCGGGATCACCTCAGGCGTGGCTGCGAACGTGTTCTTTCGACGAGCCGCGCACCCTGAAGACTCGGAATCGCCGAGCGCCGGGGGACGGTAACGTCGACACTGGTTGTCGCACCGACGCCCGACTTCTGCAGAACTCTGTTCGCCACTTATATGAAGCGCGAGGTCACGCCATCCGTCGCTTCGTCACCCGCACAGACAGCGTTGCCGAACCCAAGTCGAAGGTGGCCGGCGAGATGTTCCGGGCCATGACGCGTGCGGTGTTGTTGGACTAGGCTGCGGCGTCGCGTTCGACGAAGCGTCGTCGACGATGCCAGCGCCGCATGGGCAAGGTCCCCCCCTGCCGCGCGCCGTTGACGGTCACGTCAATCAGACTGGTCGCGCCCGGTGCCAGCGATGGCAGGTCCCAGCTGGTCTCCAGCGCCAGCGTCCGCCTTCCCACCGGCAGCGCCGGCCTACCGCAGAGCAGCGCGGCCATGGCTTCTGGCAGACCGTATAGCCGCAGCGCCTCAATCTCGATTTACCCATCGAAGCCGACGATGCCGATTCGCGCGGATCCTCGGCATCCAGCTCGACGATCTGTTCGCGGAGCCTCCCCGCGTCGCGGAAGGAATGTCGCGATTCAATCAGGTCGGAGGGCGCTCCAAGCGGACATGCCACTCGGCAGTCGCGGCTTGGCCGCGGCCAAGCACGCGAAACCCTTCGCGCATGCAATACCATCGAGGAGTGAGGGGCCTGCCGAAATCGGCGCGCCAATCCCCACCTCGACCGCTGCGATCCGGGCCGTTAGCGGCAACGGAGACACCTGCCGGCCCTGCAAGTCACCTCGATGCTCGGCCAAGCAAATGATCAGTGCGACTAGGCTGGTCCCTTTCCGTCAGTTGCTATCCGCAGATCCATCCGCATTTCACGAAATTGTTTATCGTCCCAACTCACCGCAAATTCACCCTAGCATGCTGGGCATGCGATCAGATCCGAAGACCCCGAGATCAAGTGGGTCGGGAGGCGGTGTCGTGGAGCGTAGTCAGGCGGGAGCGTCCTTTCCGCGTCTTGCAGACGAGACCATCGCGGCGGAAATGGTTTGGCTTCCGGGCGGCACCTTCCGCATGGGCTCGAACGATCACTATGTGGAGGAAGCGCCGGTCCATCGGGCTTTCGTGGATGGGTTCTGGATCGACGCAGGGCCCGTTACGAACCGCGCCTTCGCCGCTTTCGTCGCCGCGACGGGCCACATCACCACGGCCGAGATAGCGCCGGACCCGCGGGACTACCCTGGGGCGCTGCCGGAGATGATCTACGCAGGAAGTCTCGTGTTCCGGAAGACACGCGGGCCTGTTGACCTCAGCCATTGGGGCCTGTGGTGGGATCTGCGTCGCGGCGCCTGGTGGCGCGAGCCCTACGGTCCCGGTTCTTCCATCGAGGGGCTGGAGGATCATCCGGTCGTCCACGTCTCCTACACCGACGCCCTCGCCTATGCGCGCTGGGCGGGCAAGGACCTGCCAACCGAAGCTGAGTGGGAGTTTGCTGCCCGCGGCGGGCTGGACGGCGCCGCCTTCGCGTGGGGCAACGTCATGCGGCCGGCCGGGCGCATCATGGCGAACACCTGGCAGGGCGCCTTTCCCTACAAGAACACCAAGGAAGACGGTTGGGAGGCGACCAGCCCTGTGGGCGCCTTCCCGGCCAACGGCTACGGCCTCTACGACATGATCGGTAATGTCTGGGAGTGGACGCAGGATTTCTGGGCGCCGCGGCACGACGCCGACGCGCCCAAGACCTGCTGCATCCCGCAGAACCCGCGCCGCGCGACGGATGATCAGAGCTATGATCCCGCACAGCCCGAAATCCGGATCCCGCGCCGTGTCCTGAAGGGCGGCAGCTTCCTGTGCGCGCCGAACCACTGCCGACGCTACCGGCCCGCGGCTCGCCATGCCGAGGCCATCGATACCTCCACCTGTCACATTGGATTCCGCTGCGTTCTCCGCAAAGCGGGAGCACCCGATCAGTACTGACGACAGCAACGGCAAGCCTGGCGCGCCGAAGCGCGCTGCTCATCGGTTCACGTAAATAGCAACAACAACAACAACCAGAGGAAGCTGTCATGAAGCGTCGCCTCCTGATGTTGTCCACCGCGCTGTCGGCGCTTGCCGCTGGTGCTGGTTTCCCCCGCCCGGCACGGGCGCGCGACGTGTTGCCGATCCCTGAACTGGAGCGTGGGCGAGACGTCAGCCCGGATGCTCGCCAGTCCCCCAGAGTGGCCCCGCAAGCGCCCCTGCGGCCACCTTCTGGCGCGCCGAATGTTCTGATCGTTCTGGTGGACGACATGGGCTTTGGCGCATCGAGCAGTTTCGGCGGCCCATGCAACATGCCAACGGCAGAACGACTCGCGGCAGGCGGGTTGCGCTTCAGCCGTTTCCACAACACCGCCCTCTGCAGCCCGTCCCGTCAGAGCCTCCTCACAGGACGCAACCATCATGCGGTGAATATGGCCGCGATCGCTGAAGTCGCGACAGCCCACCCCGGAGGTACCGGTGTCCGTCCCCCCAGCGCGGCGACGATCGCCGAGGTCCTGAAGCTCAACGGCTATTCGACGGGCGCCTTCGGCAAGATGCATCAGACGCCGCCCTGGGAGACAAGCCCCTCCGGTCCCTTCGACCGCTGGCCGACGGGAGATGGATTCGAGAAGTTCTACGGCTTCCTCGGCGGCGATTGCAGCCAGTGGTTCCCACCAATCTACGACGGCACGACCATCGTTGATCCACCGCGAATCGAAGGGCAGGAATACCACCTGAGCCAGGATCTCGCGGACCAGACCCTTGGCTGGATCCGGTCGATTCACGCGCTGACGCCGGACAAGCCGTTCTTCGCCTATCTGTCCTTTGGGGCGACACACGCGCCGCACCATGCGCCGCGGGAATACATCGAGAAATATCGGGGTCGTTTCGACCGCGGCTGGGACGTGCAGCGGCAGGAGACCTTTGAGAGGCAGAAGCGCCTGGGTGTCATCCCGACTGATGCCGAGTTGACACCGCGACCGGATTTGATTGCGGCCTGGGATAGCATGACGGCGGACGACAAGCGTGTCGCAGCCCGGCTCATGGAAGTCTATGCCGGCTTCGCCGAGCACACGGACGCGCAGGTCGGCAGGCTCATCGCCGGTCTCGAGGAACTGGGCGTGCTCGAGGACACGCTGGTCTTCTATCTGCTGGGCGACAATGGCGCCTCGGCGGAGGCCACCCGCTACGGCACCTTCAACGAAATGTCCTTGCAGAACGGCATCCCCCAGACCACGGCCGAGATCCTGCCGCATCTCGACAAGCTGGGCGGGCCGGAAGCCTTCAACCACTATCCGGCCGGTTGGGCTCACGCGATGAACACGCCCTATCAATGGGCCAAGACGGTGGCCTCGCATTACGGCGGCACGCGCTGCGGCGTCATCGTGCATTGGCCGAAGGGCTTCCAGGCGAAGGGCGAGATCCGCAACCAGTGGCATCATTTCATCGATGTCGTGCCGACCATCCTGGAAGTTGCCAAACTGCCGGCCCCGGCCATCGTCAATGGCGTGCAGCAGCAGCGGATGGATGGGGTGAGCCTGGCCTATACCTTCAGCGACGCCGGCGCGGAGGGCCGCCGCAAGACGCAGTATTTCGAAGTGGCCGGCAATCGCGCCATCTATCATGAGGGATGGAGCGCGGTAACGCGCCATGCGCCGCCCTGGTCCGCCACCGCGCCGCTGCCGCGGTTTACGGATGACGTGTGGGAGCTCTACGGACCGGATGACTGGACCCAGTCCCGCAACCTGGCACAGGCGAACCCGCAGAAGCTTGCCGAGCTCCAGCAGCGCTTCGTGATCGAGGCGGCGCGCAACAACGTCTTCCCGCTGGATGACCGGCAGTATGAACGGCTCGTCGCGGAGATCGCCGGGCGGCCGGACCTGTTGGCCGGACGGACCCGCATGCGCTTTTACCCGGGCATGCGCCGGCTCAACGAGAATGTCGTGCCGAACGTCAAGAACAAGTCGTTCCGCGTGATCGCCCAGATCGAGGTGCCCGCGGACGGCGCGAAGGGCGCCATTGTCGCGCAAGGGGGGCGCTTCGCCGGCTGGTCGCTGTACCTGAGGGACGGCGTCCCGACCTATTGCCACAACTGGATGGCTTCGGACCTGTACTACGTCCGTGGCGACGCGCCTCTCCCCGCCGGGCGCCACACCATCCGCTTCGAGTTTGCTTACGACGGTGGCGGCAATGGAAAGGGCGGCATGGGGACGCTCTTCGTTGGCGACCGGCAGGTGGGCCAAGGACGCATCGAGAAGACCGTGCCGAATATCTTTTCCTACGATGATCTTCTGGATATCGGCATGGATTCGCTGGAACAGGTGACGCCAGAATACGGTGTTCCGGAGGGTCGCTTTACCGGCCGGATTGCCTGGGTCGACATCGACAATGCGTAGACGCCGGCTGCTGGCTCTCGATGAGCCGACTTCACGACGTACCGAAACTAGACAGGGGGCCGCCACGCGTCGTGGTTTGCGCCGTCCAGGCAATCGAGTGTCTCGCAAAGCGGGGCGGGGCAGCATGCAGCCTCTCCCGCCGATGCGCCGCGCCTTCAGGGCGCGGCGATCCATTCTCCCAGGCAGGCCATTCTCTGCCGCTGGCTCCCAAGTCGCAGTGAGCGCCATCGCCATGCAGGTCGGCAGTGACGGATGCGGGATACACTCGTCGTCTTCACGCCATCAATGGTTACGTTGAGCCAGAAACCCTGCGTTCCCCAACGCTCCCACCCTGTCTCACGGGTGCTGACGCCGGACAGCCGCACTGCCTTCGGCGGGGCCGCCCCCCGCCAGCAACATTTCGCAGCCCCCAACTCAGATCTGTCGGCCGGGGGTCACTTGGTCTGATCGCGCTGTCGTCGCGCTAAGAGGTCATAAGCACGCCCTAGAAAAACGGCCTGCAGCGGCGGTCAGGGCCGGGAATGCGTCGTGGCTTGCAGCATGGTGCCCAAGGCCACGAGGGCGGGATCATTGACCCAATCGTAGACGGCGTCGAAGAGCGCAAAGAACGCCTTGGCCCTGGCTGCATCACCCGTCGTGATTCCAATGTCTCCTTTGTCGATCAGCGCCGCGGGATCGGCGACGTTGTTGAAGACCAGCGTCCAGGTCTCAGGCTTCATCCTCACGGTGACATCCGCTGCACGTCGTGCCTTCGTCACATCCTGGACGAAGTCCACGACGGAACGGCGCACGTGCAGACCGAAGCTCCGCCCATCCTCGAAGGCGAGCGTCATCAGCATGTCCGTATCCTTGGAGCGCTCGGCGCTGACGCGGACCCGGTAGTAGTTCACATAGTCCGCGAGGTTCGTCTCGACCGCAGCGGGCTGGGCCGGGACCGACTTGACGATGGACACCTTGCCTTCCAGTTCGCGCGCCTGGGACAGCAACCAGGAGCGCGTGTTGGTTGACAAGGTGCGATAGGCCATCTGACGCAGCGCCTCGGCCTTCAATTGCCGGTTGGCAGCGCTGTTATCGGTCTTCACCAGATAGTCGGCCAATTGGCCCGCCCAGAGATAATCCCCGTCCTCATGGGCCTGCCTTGCCTTCGTGCGAACGGCCTCCGCCCCGCCCATCGCGACGATCATGCGCTCCGCTTCCTCGGTCGGGTGAAGCTTGTGCAGATTTGCCGCATTGCGATCGAACTGACCGAAGATCGCGTTGAAGATCCGCGGAGCCATGAGCGACACCTCGCCGTAGTTCTGCACGAGAATCGGCGAGTTCTTCAGTCGCTCGGGCATTTGCACCGAGTAGCGCAGCTCGTCGGGGCCCTGACCCAGGAGAATCCCCTTCAGGGACTGGTCTCGCACGAAGGCGAGGCCGTCCTGGTAATCCTGCAGCCGCTGCATGATCTGATCGGCACCGGCGAGCGAAGTGCTATGCGTGCTGAGCAAGATATCCGGCTTCAGCTGCTTGATGATCTCGACCGAGGCGATCCAGCCGCCGGGATCGCGGTAGCGGCCGCCGCGCGCGCTATAGATATTGGGGTACATGCCCCAGATCACATTGTTCATGACGATCTTGCGATCGGGCATCCAAACCAGCGTCTGGTTCTCGGTGTCCGTGCCGACGCCGCCCGTGTAGAAAACCAGCCTGATCCCGGCGATGGTCAGTTCCTGCTTGTCCTGGATCGGCGTGTTCACCGGCACGAAACCGGCCGCTTGCGGCACGATGGTGTTCTTGAAGCGGCTGTCCGGCCCCTCTTCCGGCAGGTAGAAATTGAACTGCTCAACCGAACGCGCGTAGAGCACGGTTGAAACTTCAGGATGCGCCGCCGAGAGGCCGCCGGTGCGGGCAACCGATTCGTTCGTGTTGGGATGGCCGACGATCTTGATGTCGGTGTTTCCGCGCCTGGCTTCCTCGTCCACGAAATACTTCGCGCCATTCACGTAGTGCTCGTGCGAGTAGATGATGGCGCGGATCGGCGCATTGGTCGCACGGCGCAGCATGCCGTAAAACTTTTCGCCATCCTTCAGATTGTCGCCGGTGTCGTAGACGATCACCCCATCCTGGCCGGCGACGGCGTGGCAATTGACGATGCTTTCGGTGCCGAAGGTCCAGACGCCCGGCGCCACATTCACCACGATGTCGGCGTCATAGGACGCCCGCTGCGGTGAATCCACCGGCAGGTTCCAATAGGCGGCGGTCTCCTCACTGACCATGGCGCCCTTGGCAATGGTCACGACGCGCGTCCGCGCAGCATTCATGTAGGGCGATGGAAATGTGTGGGCGATGGCCGTTTGCTGCTGCGCCGTGGCCGGGTCTGGGGCAGCGACTACGGAGGCCGCCGCGACCGTCGCGCTGCCAGCCAGAACATTCCTGCGAGCGATGACGTTCGTCGCGCGCGGCGGATCACAGCATTCATCGCGCTTGCCGGTCATTTCCTTGCCCTTTCGGCTATTGGTTTCGTCACCTAGCCTTGCACGGAAGCCTACGCGGATCGGTGCCGTAATAGATAGCCGATCTGCTATGCCTTCATGCTTCACAATGAATCGCAGCGGACTTGGCTGCGCTGGATTGAGGCTCAGGTTTGGCGGAGCCGGCCGGCCGGTGGAGGCTGAGGCCCGCGCCAGTCCGATATGAATTGCAGATTTGCATTGCGGGGCGGACCGGCAACTTCCAGCCAGAGTCGGATGCTTTCGAATGGATTGTCCTGCCTACCCGCAGGCGAGGCACGTCATTAGCCCCCCGCTTCTCCCGCGTCGGCTCGATGGCATAGCCGCAACGCATGCAGTTCGCGCCGTCATCGGTGGCGTCGAACGGATCCGCGACGTGCTTCGTGGTCGCGGGAGCGGGCACCTTGCGTGGTCGGCCTCGGGGACGGCGCACTTCGACCGGCTGCGCCAGCGCGAGAGGCGGTGAGGGCGGCTCCTCGGCCGCAGCGGGTTCCCACGCCGGCATGACATGGGCCGTGGGTTTCGTCACCTCCACCGTGACTGGTTCCACGAGCAGCGGCGGGATGACCGGCCGCTTGGCGGGGAAGCCATCGTCCCGGGATGCTGCATGACCGTGCACCGCGACTCACGCGGCCTGTCCTTCAACGCTCCGCCTGATCGAACGTGCTCGACCTCGACGACGCGGCTGCTGCTGGATCCGCCTTCACGCCGGCTGGACCGCGGCGCGCCCTGGTGTTGTGACATTCGGCGCCGTCGGGTTCGTGGAGGCGCACCCCCGGCGCTTCCACGCCCGAAGGGCGGCCACGACTCACGTCAGCGCAGGCGCGCCGCGTGAGCGCGCGCCCCGCCAGGTGGTCCTTCAGCGAAGAGCCGCACTCTGCTGCCGCGGCGCATCGACCGAGAGGCGGTCGCCGTCGCGGCGGAAGGTCATCTCGTAGGAGGCGGAGCCGTACGACGCCGCCGGCACGGAGATGCTGGCCACCTGACCGGGCTGCAGCGTCAGCGTCGCCCGCAGAGGCGCGGCGTCCGCGTTGGTCGCAACAGTGGTCACCACGCGGAACGCGCCGCCCTGCTCGACCGAGTAATAGGTCACCGCCCGCGCCTCACTGAGCGCAGCGGCATGGGCCGCGCCGGGGGTCAATGCGTCGCTTGCGAAGCTCACGGACTGCGGGATGACGAGGGAGGCCACGAGCGCGGCGACGGGGATCAGCGCGATGTCCTGACCAGGAGAGACAGGTTGTGAGAGAGAAGAATGGAGCAGCGATAGGAACCGCGAAGCGAGATTCTCTGGACGTCGGCGCTTGCGGAGAAAGCAGCCAAAGCCCCAGCTCGACCTTGCGTACCCTCCTGCCATCATCCGCAGGCGCAGATCGCGATCGTCCCAGACATACTTTGTCATAATCCTGCGCGGCGCCGTCGCACACATGGCGGCATGCAGAAGGCATTCAGGAGCCTTCCATGCCCTTTCGTCCTGCCTTGAGCCAAGTGCCGGCCGTCTTACGCCCTGTCGCCGTCGTCCTGATCGCTGCGCTTCTCTTCGGCCGGCCTGCCGCTGCGCATGAAGGGCATGACCATGGCGCCGCCGCCGAACCGGTCGCGAGCGCCCTGCCACGGACCGAGTCTCAGAGCGACCTGTTCGAACTCGTCGCCATCCTGCAGCCGGGCGGCGCCCTGACCGTCACGCTCGACCGCTATGCCGACAACAGCCCGGTCGACGGCTCGGTCACCCTAAGCCTCGATGGCCAGGAAGTCGCCGCCGAGCGCCACGGCATCGGCCTGTTCGTCGCGCGGCACCCGCTGCTGGAACGGCCCGGGCGGCTGGATCTTGTCTTCACCGTCACGGCCGGCGAGGAGATGGACCTGCTGACCGCGACGCTCGAGGTGCCCGCCCCGGCCGCGACGCCCGGCACCGCGGTCGATGCACTCGCCATGCTGCGCGGCGGCGCCATGCAGATCGGCATCGGCACCGGCCTGCTCCTGCTCGGCCTACTGCTGGGGCGCGCCTCCGTCCGCCGTCCGCTGCCGCCCATGGTCGAGGGGGCACCCCCGGCCCGTCCCGTCGAGGCCGTGCCATCGGACAAGCGGCGCGCTGCTGCCCTGCTGCTTATCGCGCTCATCGCCGCGGGGCCTGCGGCGGCCCAGCAGGCGCTGGTCACCGGGGAGGCGCCTCGCCGCCTGCAGGACGGGGCCATCTTCGTCCCGAAGCCGTCACAGCGCCTGCTCGGTCTGCGGACCCTGCTCACCGAGAATGGAGAGGCCTCGGCCGCGCTGCGCATGGTCGGCACGCTGGTGCCCGACCCGAACGCGTCCGGCCGCGTGCAGGCGAGCCAAAGCGGCCGCCTGGAGCCGGGCGATACGGGTTTCCCGACGCTCGGTCAGCGCGTCGAACGCGGGCAGGTGTTGGCCTATGTCACGCCGACCTACAGCGCGGCCGAACGCGGCAGCCTGATCCAGAACGCCGCCGAGCTCGACGCCCAGATCACCATCCTCGAAGCCCGCGTGCGTCGCCTGACCTCGCTGCGTGGCACGGTTGCCGAGCGAGAGATCCAGGACGCCCAGGCCGAGCTCGCGGGCGCGCGCCAGCGCCGCACCGCCATCCAGCCCGCCCTGTCGGGGCGGGAGGCACTGGTCGCCCCGGTCTCGGGCATCGTCTCCACCGTGCGCGGCGCCGTCGGGCAGCTGGTGGACAGCGCCACTACCGTCGTCGAGATCGTCGATCCCAGCCGGCTGTGGGTGGAGGCGCTTGCCTTCGACCGCGCGGTATTGGAACGCATCACCGGAGCGAACGCCACCCTGCCGGATGGCCGGGTGCTGGACCTGGTCTTCATGGGGCGCGGGCTGACGGTCCGCCAGCAGGCGGTGCCGGTGAACTTCCGGGTCGACGATCCGCCGCCCGACGCTCCGATCGGCATTTCCGTCCTCGTCACCTTGCGTACCGCCCGCGCCGTGCGGGGCATCGTGTTGCCGGCGGATGCGGTGGTGCGCAGCGCCGAGGGACCGCCGGTGGTCTTCGAACACGCGACCGCCGAGCGCTTCGCCCCACGCCAGGTGCGTGTGCAGCCGCTGGACGGCACGCGGGTGGTGGTGACGGCGGGGCTGGAGGCGGGGCAGCGCGTGGTAGTGCAGGGTGCCGCGCTGATCGCTCAGGTGCGCTGAGCCGTGCTGTTCAACGCGATCATCGGCGTCTCGCTGCGCAACCGCCTGTTCGTGCTGGTCGCAGCCATCCTGGTCAGCCTGTATGGTGTGTTCACGCTGTCGCGCATGCCGGTCGATGTCTTCCCCGACCTGAACAAGCCCACCGTCACGCTGATGACTGAGGTCGAGGGCTTCGCGCCGGAGGAGGTGGAGCAACTCGTCTCCTTCCCGATCGAGACGGCGGTGAATGGCCTGCCCGGCGTGACGCGCGTGCGGTCCGTCTCCTCGGTCGGGCTGTCGATCGTGTTCGTGGAATTCGACTGGGGCGCCGATATCTGGCGGGCCCGCCAGCAGGTCAGCGAGCGGCTGGGGCAGATCCAGGCGCAGCTTCCGCCGCGCGTTCTACCGAGCATGGCGCCGGTCTCCTCCATTATGGGGGAGATCATGCTGGTGGCGATGACGGCGCCGGCAAATGGCTCGGTGGGGCCGATGGAGTTGCGCGACCTAGCCGACTGGGTCATGCGTCCGCGGCTGCTGACCATCCCCGGCATCTCCCAGGTCATCCCGATCGGCGGGGAGGTGCGGCAATTCCGCGTCATGCCGGATCTCGACCGGCTGCACGCGCTGGACCTGACCAATGACCAGCTCATCACGGCACTCGGCCAGTTCGGGGCCAATGCCGGTGGCGGCTATGTCGACCAGGCGGGCCGGGAGTTCCTGATCCGCAACATCGGGCGCACCACCTCATTGGAGGATCTGCGCAACGCTACGGTGGGCTTCCGGGAGGGTCAGCCCATCGCCCTGCGGCAGGTCGCGCGCGTGGAATACGGCGCGCGCTTCAAGCGCGGCGAGGCGGGGGTGGATGGCCAGCCCGCGGTGATCCTCGCCATCGCCAAGCAGCCCGGCGCGGACACGATCCTACTGACCCGCACGGTGGAGGCTGCGCTCGCCGAGCTGCAGGCCGGCATGCCGCGCGGCGTGGTGGCGGACCGGATCAAGTTTCGCCAGGCCGACTTCATCGCGCAATCCATCGCCAATCTGCAGCAGGTCCTGGCCGAGGCCTTCGTCGTCGTCGCGATCGTGCTCTTCGCCTTCCTGCTCAACACCCGCACGACGCTGATCTCGCTGACGGCGATCCCGCTGTCGATCCTGCTGACGGCGATCGTCTTCGCCGCCTTCGGCCTGTCCATCAACACCATGACGCTGGGCGGGCTCGCCATCGCGGTGGGGGAGCTGGTGGACGATGCGGTGGTGGATGTCGAGAACATCCTGCGCCGCCTGAAGGAGAACGCTGCCCGCGCGGTGCCTGAGCCGGTGATGCAGGTGGTGATCGCCGCGAGTGCCGAGGTCCGCTCCGGGATCGTCTATGCCACGCTGATCATCGTGCTGGTCTTCCTGCCGCTCTTTGCCCTGACTGGCATCGAGGGGCGACTGTTTGCGCCGCTCGGCATCGCCTACATCGTCTCGATCCTGTGCTCGCTGCTGGTGGCCGTGACGGTCACGCCGGTTCTGTCCTACTGGCTGCTGCCGCGCATGCGGCGGATGCATGTCGGCGATGGTGCGCTGGTGCGTGCGGTCAAGTCCGGCCAAGACCGGCTGCTGCACTGGGCCTTTGCGCATCGCGCCCTGGTGCTGGGCGTGGCTTTCGGCACCGTTGGCATCGCCGCGGCCAGCGTGCCCCTGCTGCCCCGCGCCTTCCTGCCGCCCTTCAACGAGGGCACGCTGGTCATCAACGTCACCTACCAGCCCGGCATCTCGCTGGCGGAATCGGATGCGCTCGGCCGCGTCGCGGAAGGCCTGCTGCTGCAGGTCCCGGAGGTGAAGGGCGTCGGGCGCCGCACCGGCCGCGCCGAGCTCGACGAGCATGCCGAGGGCGTGCATTCCTCCGAGCTCGACCTCGACCTGCGCGAGGGCGGCCGGCCTCGCGCCGTGGTGTTGGCCGACATCCGCGCCCGGTTGGCGGCCCTGCCGGCGGCGATCAATATCGGGCAGCCGATCAGCCACCGGCTGGACCACATGCTGTCCGGCGTGCGGGCGCAGATCGCGCTCAAGATCTTCGGCGACGACCTCGACACGCTGCGCACCCTGGCCGAGACGCTGCGCGGCCGGCTTGCCGCGGCCGTGCCGGGCCTGACCGACCTCCAGCTCGAACGCCAGGTGCGCATCCCCCAGCTTCGGATCGCAGTGGATCACGAGCGCGCGGGCCTCTACGGCGTCTCGGCCGCGGCGCTGACGGAAACGCTGGAATCGCTCACCGGCGGCACGGTGGTCAGCCAGATCCTGGACGGGGCGCGGCGCTTCGACGTGGTGCTGCGCCTGGCCGATGAGGACCGGACCACCGCCCGGCTGGCCGAGGCCCTGGTGCCCACGCCACATGGTCGCGTGCCGCTTGGCCTGCTGGCGCGGGTGGAGGAAGGCGACGGGCCGAACCAGATCCTGCGGGAGGGTGCACGCCGCCGCATCGTGGTGCTGGCGAACACCGCGCCGGCGGCCGACATGGCGCAGGTCATCGCAGGCATCCGCGCCGAGCTGGCGCGCATGCCGATGCCAACAGGCTACACCACCGCGTTGGAAGGTACCTTCCAGGCGCAGGAAGAGGCGATGCGGACCATCGCGGTCCTCGCCCTCATCTCGCTCGGCCTGATCTTCGTCGTGCTCTATTCGCGCTATCGCTCCGTCATGCTGGCGCTGATCATCATGGGCAACGTGCCGCTCGCGCTGATCGGCGCCGTGGCGGCCATTTGGATTGCCGGGCAGTCGCTCTCGGTCGCGACGCTGGTGGGCTTCGTGACGCTGACGGGCATCACCACCCGCAATGGCATCCTCAAGGTCAGCCATTACCTCAACCTCGCGCTGCATGAGGGCGAACGCTGGGGCCTGGCGCTGGTCCTGCGCGGTTCGGCCGAGCGGCTGACGCCGGTGCTCATGACGGCGCTGTCCGCCGGCTTGGCACTGGTCCCGCTGGCGATCGGCGCGGATGCGCCGGGCAAGGAGATTCTGCACCCGGTGGCCGTCACCATCCTGGGCGGCCTGGTCAGCGCCACGCTGCTCGACACGCTGGTGACGCCCATCCTGTTCCATCGCTTCGGCCGGCGGGCGCTCGAACGCCTGCGTGCCGACGCCGAGGAGCGCCGCGCTGGCGGTGCGCTCGCCCCTGAGACATTCTAGGCCAAGGAGATATCGATGCAGACCAGGCGCAGCCTGCTGACCACGACATTGGTGCTGGCGCTTCCGGCGATGGCGCTGGCGCATGGGCCGTCGCGTGGCCCGAATGGCGGGCAGATGCAGGATATCGGCAGCCATCATGGGGAACTGCTCGCGCAGGATGGGCGACTGACTTTCTTCCTGTTCGACGGCAATGATCGCCCGCTCACCGTGAATGGTGCCACGGCGACCGCGATCGTGCTGGGTGGCGGGCGCCAGCAGACCGTGACCTTCGCGCCGCGACCCGACGGCGCGGCGCTGGTCGCCAGCGGGGAGTTCCGCGCCGAGCCGGGCCTCCGCGTCGTGGTGCAGCTCACCCCCGCTGCCGGACAGCCTCGCGTCCAGGCGCGTTTCACCCCCGTCGACGCGACCAGATGAGTGACACCGCCGAGCGCCGACTGCTGGATCCGGAGGCGCATATCCTCATCGTCGAGGATGACGGCGAGATGCGGAGCCTGGTTGCGCGCCTGTTGCGTGAGGCGGCCTTTCGCGTCTCCGCCGCCCGCGATGGTCGCGAGATGTGGGAGGTCCTGGACAATGCGGCCGGCCAGCCGGATCTCGTGCTGCTCGACGTGATGCTGCCGGGCGCATCCGGCCTTGACCTGCTGCGTCGGCTCCGTGAACGCTCGCGCGTGCCGGTGCTGATGCTGACCGCGCGGGGGGAGGAGATGGACCGTGTGCTGGGGCTGGAACTGGGCGCCGATGATTATGTCGCGAAGCCTTTCGCCCCGCGTGAGCTGGTCGCGCGCGTTCGCGCGCTGTTGCGCCGCGCCGCTCCGGCGGATGCCCAGCCCGACCCACGGTCGCGACGGCTCGCCTTCGCCGGCTGGGTGCTGGATACGGCGCGGAGGGAGCTGACCTCGCCGGAAGGGGTCGCCGTCGATCTCTCCGGCGCGGAGTACGATCTGCTGATGGCCTTCCTCGAGCATCCGCAGCGCGTGCTCTCACGCGAGCAACTGCTGGAGGTCGCGAAGCGGCGCGTCGGTGCTGACCCCTTCGACCGGACCGTGGATGTGCAGGTCAGCCGGTTGCGCCGCAAGATCGAGCCGGAGGATGACAGCCCGCCGCTGATCAAGACCGTGCGCGGCGCCGGCTATGTCCTGGTCGCCGATGTCACCCGCGCGTGAAGGTGCGCGCATGAGGTATCTCTGGCCCGCCAGCCTGGCCGGGCGGATCACCTTGCTGCTGCTGGGCGGCTTGATGCTGCTGCATGCCGGCAGCATGTGGGTGCATGAACGCGCGCTGCGCGACACCGAACAGGGCGCGCGGCTGGAACGGCTGGCCGATCACCTCGCTGCGGCGCGCTGGGCGGTCGCACCATTGGCCGAGGCCGACCGCGATGCGGCGGCGCATGCCCTGTCGCGGCCGGGTCTCGAGATCCACTGGGATCGCGTGGCCCCGGTGCCGGCGGCAGCCCCGCCCCAGGCCCTCGTCGAGGCCTCCACGCGGCTCGGCGCCGGCGCTCGGCTCGACTGGGATCCCAAGGCGGAGCCGGGCCATCGCGTCCTCGGCGCCCTGCCGGCCGAAGGCGGCGGCTGGATCGTCTTCTCGGCACCTTGGCTTGCCGCCGGTGGCAGGGCGCTCGATCACGGCGCGATCTATTCCATGGTCGCCATGGCGCTCGGCATCGCGCTCGTCTCGATCCTGGTGGTGCGTTGGATCACCGGACCGTTGCGGCGCCTGGCCACCGCGGCGGATCGCATTGGCCGTGATCCGGCCCCGCGACCAGTGCCCATGGAAGGGCCGGAGGAGGTGCGCCACGCGGCGGCCGCTTTCAACGCGATGCAGGACCGCATCGCGCGATTGCTGGAAGACCGCACCGGGGCTTTGGCGGCGATGAGCCACGATCTGCGCACGCCGCTGTCCCGCCTGCAGCTGCGCGTAGGCTTCCTGCCGGAGGGCGAGGATCGCGCGCGGCTCGAGGCCGACATTGCCGAGATGGAGTCGATGATCGCCCGCACCCTCGATTTCATCCGCGAGGGTCGCGATGCCGAGCCGGTGCAGCCCGCCGACCTGGCGGCGATCCTGCAGACCCTGGCCTCTGACGCGGCCGATCAGGGCCACGACGTGGCCTATGAGGGACCGGGGCGGGTGGTGCTGCCGCTCCGTCGCAGCGCGGCGAAGCGCGCGCTTTCGAACCTGGTCGACAATGCCCTGCGCCATGGCCGTCCCCCGGTCCGCCTGCGCATCCGGGACGAAGGCGCGATGATCTGCGTCGAGGTTTCCGACGCCGGTGCCGGGATTGTGGAGGCCGATCGTGCCCGGGCGGTGGCACCCTTCGTCCAGCTCGATCCCGCGCGTAGTGGCTCGGGGGTCGGCCTGGGACTGGCCATTGCGCAGCGATTCGCGCAGGCGAGCGATGGCGGGCTTGAGCTTCACGAATCGAGCGAGGGCGGCCTGCTGGTCAGGCTGCTTCTACCGCGGCGCGCCGGCTGAACGCCGCGACGCGGTGACATACTTTGTCATGCCGCAGAGAGGCTCCGCAGCGCCCGCAGCCGCATGGTGATGGGGTCGAGGAACTGGAGCTTAAGTCCCATGCGTCGCACACTTCTGACTGTCACCGCCGCCATCGCCCTGCTGGGGGGCGGCGCGTTCGTCCTGGCCCAGGCGCAGCCGCAGCCCCAGGCGCAGCACGGCATGCCAATGATGCAGGCCCAGCCCATGTCCCCGGCGATGCCGATGATGCAGGGCGGCGGGCAACCCGGCCACGCCGCCGCGCAGCCACCCGCAGACGCCAGTCCGGTCACGCGCGCCTTCATCGCGGCGAACGAGAAGATGCATCGCGACATGGCGATCACCTTCTCCGGAAATGCCGACCGTGACTTCGTCGCAGGCATGATTCCGCACCACCAGGGCGCGATCGACATGGCGCGGATCGTGTTGGACAACGGCAGCGATCCGGAAGTACGCGCCATCGCGGAAGCCGTCATCCGTGAGCAGGAACGCGAGATCGTGCAGATGCGCGCAATCCTGGCCCGGATACCCGCGCCATAATGCGGCGACGCCTCCTTGCCACCACCCTCGTGGGCGCGGCGATGCCCGCCTTCGCCTAGCCTGGTGAGCGCGTCGAAGTTCGGCGCGACCCCCATTGCGGCTGCCGTTCAGCCTGGATCGCGCATCTCCGGGACGCGGCCTTTGACATCGAGGATCGCGTCCTCGTCTCGGTGGCATCGTTCCGGGCGATGCTCGACACGCTGGACGATCTGCTGTCCTACCATGCCGCGCGCGGGTCGCTGGCCCTTGGGCTGGAAGGCCACGTGCCGGCGTTGGCGATACGTCGCCTGCTCTCGGCACGACCGGACGGCGTCGTCGGCCTCGCCGTACCGGGAATGCCCATCGGGTCGCCCGGCATGGACGTCCCGGGACAGCCTCCGGGGGCGTATGACGTGATGGCTTGGCGCGCCGATGGCACGCAGGCGCCCTTCATGCGCTTCGTGGCGGTGCGACCTGCCAGATGCAAGTGCGGGATGTAGCACGCGCCTTCAAATGCCGTAGTGGGCGCCCCATTGTCTGCCTACCGAAAGTCGCTTGGCGTTGGCGCGCCGGCACATCCATCGGAGTCTGGCCATGAACGAACCGCACGGTCATAACCTGCAATCGGACAACGTGCATGGCCATCACAAGCACGCGGATCACGTCCGAGGAGCGGCCACACCGCACGATCCGGGCGCGACGGTGAAGGATCCGGTCTGCGGGATGGAGGTGGATCCGGCGGCGACGCCGCACCACGCCGAGCATGATGGCATCTCCTATCACTTCTGCTCGGCCGGTTGCCGATCGAAGTTCATGGCGGACCCCGCGCATTACGTCCACCCGAAGCCCGTGCTACGCGCCGAGCCGGCGGCCCCGGGGACGATCTACACCTGCCCGATGCATCCGCAGATCCGCCAGGCGGGACCTGGAAGTTGCCCGATCTGCGGCATGGCGCTTGAGCCTGAGGTTGCCGATGCTGAGGCCGCGCCAAACCCCGAACTGATCGACTTCACTCGCCGGTTCTGGATTGGCCTCGCGCTTACGCTGCCCATTCTCGTGCTGGAAATGGGCGGGCATCTCTTCGGCCTCGAACATCTGGTCGGCCGCCCGACCTCGAACTGGATCCAGCTGGTGCTCGGCACGCCCGTGGTGCTCTGGGCCGGGTGGCCTTTTCTGCATCGTGGCTGGCTGTCCCTGGTAACGCGCAACCTCAACATGTTCACCCTGATCGCACTTGGCACAGGCGTCGCCTGGGCCTACAGCGTGACCGCGACGGTGGCACCGTCCGTATTCCCTCCTAGCTTCCGCGCCGCCGACGGTTCGGTCGCGGTCTACTTCGAAGCGGCCGCCGTGATCGTCGTGCTCGTTCTGCTCGGCCAGGTGCTCGAGCTCCGAGCCCGGGAGCGCACAGGCAGCGCGATCCGCGCGCTGCTGAAGCTCGCACCCGACATGGCTCGCCGCCTCCGCGGCGACGGGATCGAAGAGGAGGTGCCACTCTCTGCCGTCGCGGTCGGCGATAGGTTGCGCGTCCGTCCCGGCGATAAGGTCCCTCTCGATGGTGAGGTGCTGGAAGGTGCCAGCAACCTGGACGAAAGCATGGTCACCGGCGAGTCGGTGCCGGTGGCGAAGTCGCCGGGTGCGCGGGTGATCGGCGGCACGCTGAACGGTCAGGGCAGCTTCGTGATGCGTGCTGATCGTGTGGGTCAGGACACCGTGCTGTCGCGGATCGTACAGATGGTGGGTCAGGCACAGCGCAGCCAGGCGCCAATCCAGCGCATGGCAGATCGTGTGGCGGCCTGGTTCGTGCCGTTGGTCGTCGCGGTCGCTGCTGTCGCGTTCGTCGCCTGGCTGATCTGGGGGCCGGACCCACGGGCAGCCTATGCCATCGTCGCAGCGGTAACCGTGCTGATCATCGCCTGCCCCTGTGCGCTCGGCCTTGCGACGCCGATGTCGATCATGGTCGGCGTCGGCCGCGGCGCGCAATCCGGCGTACTGATCAAGAACGCGGAAGCGCTTGAGAGGCTCGAGGGCATCGACACGCTTGTCGTCGATAAGACCGGCACGCTGACGCGCGGCCGGCCGGAGGTGGTCGCCATCGTGACGGCCCCGGACACCAGCGAGGTGGATGTGCTGCGCCTTGCCGCCGCACTGGAGCGCCCGAGCCAGCATCCGCTGGCGGAAGCTGTGGTGCGGGCAGCCGAGGCGCGCGGCCTTGCAGTGCCGTCGGTGGAAGGCTTCGACGCACCCACGGGGCGCGGCGTGACAGGCATGGTCGAAGGCCGGGCAGCGGCCGTCGGCAACGCCCGGCTGATGCAGGAACTCGGCGTGGACATCGGCCCGCTCGCGACAGAGGCCGAGCGACTGCGCGGCGAGGGCGGCACCGCCTTCTTCGTAGCCAAGGACAGCCGGCTGGCGGGTATCGTCGCCGTAGCGGATCCTGTGAAGGAGACAACGGGGGAGACCCTCGCGGGGCTCGCCGCCGAGGGCATCCGCGTGGTGATGCTGACGGGCGACAACCGCACAACGGCGGAAGCCGTGGCCAGGCGGCTCGGCATCGCCGAGGTCGAGGCGGAGGTCCTGCCCGAGGACAAGCAGCGCGTCGTCGAGCGCCTGCGTGCAGAGGGCCACCGGGTGGCGATGGCAGGGGACGGCGTAAACGACGCGCCCGCCCTGGCCGCGGCGGATGTCGGCATCGCGATGGGGAGCGGCACGGACGTCGCGATCGAGAGCGCGGGCGTCACGCTGCTCGGCGGCGATCTTTCGGGCATCCTGCGTGCCCGCCGGCTATCCCGTGCCGTCATGCGCAATATCCGGCAGAACCTGTTCTTCGCCTTCGCATACAATGCGGCGGGCGTCCCTATCGCGGCGGGAGTGCTATACCCCTTCTTTGGCATATTGCTCTCCCCTGTAATCGCGGCGGGCGCGATGGCGCTGTCCTCCGTGAGTGTGGTCGGCAATGCGCTTCGGTTGCGTGCAATTGACCTGCGTTCGGCGTAGGCGCTCGTGAGACAAAGCGGCGACGAGGCGGTTACGCGCTGCGCAG
This sequence comes from Roseomonas alba, assembly GCF_019430885.1. GTDB lineage: Bacteria > Pseudomonadota > Alphaproteobacteria > Acetobacterales > Acetobacteraceae > Neoroseomonas > Neoroseomonas alba. Next base: position 231,851 of record NZ_JAHYBZ010000005.1, read on the forward strand.
CTGCAACGAGTGCTTCATGAACCGCCTGAAGAACAGCCGCCCGTGTCGCTACCCGCGACGACCGACCGCCGACAGCTTCCTTGGCTTCACGGCCAATCCGCACCACCAAATGCCGGGACCAAACATCTAGAGCATTTCCGGCGAACGTCCGTTCACCTGCAATGCTCTAGGCATGTGCTTTTGCGAGCATCTTCACCTGTCCAGATGAGTTCATCCGGACAGGATCTGCTCTAGCCAATCCGTCGTCCAAAGATGGCGTTGGCAACGTCACCCACCGCCGTGACGCTCTCACCTGCATCTTCGATGCACAGGATCCGGCAGGGGCTGGCCTCCAGGCCTTCATAGCGCCACGGAAACGCGCCGATAATGCAGCGCTTGTTCAACATCATCTCGATGTCGCCGCCGACATTCTCCGCGTGGATGATGCCATGCTGGAACGCGAGAGAATGGAAGGGGAAGATGTTGTCGCGCACCAGGCGGCCGGATTTGTGGGTGTATTCGAAGGTCCCGAAATAATCGCCGCAGCTCTTGCCGACGCGCGACTCAAACTCCTTCGCCAGGTCCGGCCGCATCTCCCGGATCGAGGTGTTCATGGCGTGATCGCCGGACCCGCAGTCGATGCCGAACCACTTGATCTTCTTCGCGATCATCCACTCCAGCAGCTCCAGCCCGCCGCCCGGATGCATACAGAAGTAGCGCACCAGATCCTGCTTCGGCTTGCCTTCCCAATACCGATGCCAGCCGGTGTGCAAGATCAGGATGTCGCCTTCCTTCACCTCGACGCCCGAGGATTCGATCATGGCCGGCGTGATGACTGCCCAATCATCCATGTGCGAGGAGACATCGACGACGGCACCGGGCGCGACAAGAAAATCCATCGCATAGGAAGCCATGTCGCCCATGCCGTCGGTGCCGTGCATGGCGCCATCGATATGCGTGCCGACATGCAGCGCGCTGTCGATGCGCTGAGCGACGATGCGCTTGGTCTGCAGGTTCTGCGCATAATACATCTGGTTGCCGGCATAGCCGACCCAGCCCGGCGTGTGCACGTTCATCAGATGCGTCAGGTCGGTGATCTTCATGATCGATCCTTGATGGACTTGAAGAATGACGGCGCCAGTTTCAGGACTGGAGCAGGTGGACGGCTTCAGGTCGCCAGCGCGCGGTGACCGCGTCGCCGGCGGAGAAGCGCAAAGGCGCATATCCGGAAGCGCCGTCATTGGGTTCGCGCGACATGAGCGTCTGGCCATCCGGCAGGCGTAGCGTGTAACTCGTGCTCGTGCCGTGATAGACGGCTTGCAGGACGGCAGCAGTCAGCGCGCCCGTCGTGGCCTCCGCACCTGGTTGCAGCAGGACTTCCTCGGGACGGATCGCCAGTTCGACGGTGCTGCCATCGGCGCCGACCTGCTGCAGCGGGCCGGGCAAGGCGCCCCCCCCTGCCAGGAGGACGCCGCCAGACCAGCGCCCCTTGAGGAAGTTCGTCACGCCCATGAAGTCGGCGACGAAGCGCGTCCGTGGCGCCCGGAACACCTCCTGCGGCGTGCCGAGCTGTTCGACGCGCCCCTGGTTCATCACGGCGACGAGGTCGCTGAGCATCAGCGCTTCCTCCTGGTCATGCGTGACGAAGAGGGCAGTGATGTGCAGATCCCGCGTGATCTGGCGCAGCTCCACCTGCATTGCCTCGCGGAGCTTGCGATCGAGCGCGCCGAAGGGCTCGTCCAGGATCAGGATGCTCGGTTCTATCACGAGGGCCCGGGCCAGCGCGACGCGCTGCTGTTGCCCCCCGGAGAGTTGGTTGGGATAGCGATCGGCCAGATGGGCGAGGCGGACGATCTCGAGCAGGCTGCGCACCCGCCGGGCGATCTCGGCAGGCGCCACGCGGCGCATCTTGAGGCCGAAGGCCACGTTCTCGGTGACCGTCATGTGCGGGAAGAGCGCCAGGCTCTGGAACACCATGCCGATGCCGCGCTGCGCTGCGCTCAGCGCGGTGACGTCACGGCCATCGATGCGGACGGTGCCGGTGGTCGGCGGCACCAGCCCGGCGACCATGCGCAGCGTGGTCGTCTTGCCGCAGCCGCTGGGGCCGAGCAGAGTCAGGAACTCGCCTGACTGTACCTCCATCGAGACAGTCTCGACCGCCTGGAAGACGCCATAGCGCTTGCTGAGGTCACTGAGCTGAACGTGAGCCATGACGTCTAGCCGGCCAGCAGACGCTTGAGACCGAAGCTACGTTCGAGCAGAACGGCCAGGCCTAGCGTCACCGCGATGAGCATGGAGGAGATGGCAGCAATCGAAGGGTCGAAGCTGTATTCGAGGTAGGACATGATCGCCAGTGGAAGGGTTGTGGTCCGCGCATCTACCAGGAAGAGCGAGACCGAGACGTCGTCGAAGGACAGGATCAGCCCGAAGACGAGCCCGGCCAGGATGCCGGGCCGGATCAGCGGCAGCAGGATGTAGCGGAAGGACCGCAGGCCGGAGGCGCCGAGGGTTTCGGCCGCTTCCTCCAGCGCCGGATCAAGCCGCGCCAGCGAGGCCAGGACGGTTCGGATGCTGTAGGGCAGGATCGCGACTGTGTGACCCAGCAGCAGGCGCAGCGGCGCCTCTCGCACGTCGAGCGCGGCGAGCGCGATGAGCAGCGAAATGCCGGTGACGATGCCCGGCACGATCAGGGGCGCGAGGAAGATCGCCTCCAGCGCCGACTTGCCCCGCCAATGGCTACGGTGCAGGCCAATGGCCGCCAGCACGCCGATCGGTGTCGCCAGCAGGCCGGCCGCCACGGCGAGAGCGAAGCTGATCACGGCGCCGTTGCGAAAGCTCTCGAGCTGGAGCGCATGGGCATACCAGCGCAGCGACCAGCTGCGCGGCGGGAATTGTTGCACCGGCTCGGCGTTGAAGGAGACCACGACGACGCAGATCAATGGCGCCAGCAGAAAGATATAGCTGCCGATGATGAGGCTGCGGAAGGAAACCCGCTGCATCAGCCCGATCATCGGCGACCCATCCAGCGCGCCGTGCGAACGGCATTGGCATAGAGCACGCTGCCCAGGATCACCAGGGTCGTGGCCAGCAGGACGGCGACCAGCGCCGCGCCGAAATGCCAGTCATAGGTGACAACGAGCTGCTGGTAGACCAGCGTGGTCAGCACGCCCGCGCTGCTGCCGCCCATCAGGGCCGGCGTGACATAGGACGACATGGCGAGGCTGAAGACGATAGTGACGCCGGCGGCGACGCCAGGATTCAGCAGCGGAAGAATGACCTGCCAGAAGATGGTGAAGGGCCCCGCACCCAGCGTGTCCGCGGCCTCCGGGATAGCCGGGTCGATACGATCGAAGGCCGCCAGCACCGACAGCACCATGAAGGGCAGGAAGACGTGCACCAATCCGACGATCACGGCGCCCTGGGTGAACATCATGTGCAGTGGCTCCCGGATCACACCAAGGCCGATCAGCGCGTTGTTGATGATGCCGGCATCGCCGAGCAGGAGCATCCAACCGAAGGTCCGCGCGACGATACTGACCAGCAGCGGCGCCAGCACGACTACGACGAGCAAGCCGCGCCATTGCGCAGGCGTTCGCCACAGCGACAGCGCCAACGCAATGCCGAGCACCGCGCTGATCGCCGTGGTGACGATCGAAACCCAAAGCGTCTTCAACAGGACCGAGGCATAGAACCAGTCGAGCAGCCTGGCGTAGTTGCGCAGCGTGAGAGTGGTGGTCAGTTCCACCTCGCCCACCACGGGCGGATTGAAGCTCAGGCCGATCAGATAGGCGATGGGCAGCAGCAGGCAGCCCGTGACAAGCAGGCAGGCCGGCAGCATCAGCAAGGCCGGGGAGCGACGCAGCGCGCTCATGCCGCCGGCAATCCCCATGCCTCGCGCAATGCCGCCAGCGGGCGCCGCAGCGCGAAATAGAGGCCCATATGCTCGAGCGAAGCCTCGTGCAGGTCGAGCAGCCGGTCCTTCACCGCCACGCAATCCTCGGCGACGATCGTGTAGAAATCCCGCATCGCTGCCTCGCGCACTGCGGATTCGACGCAGCAATTGGTGGTCACGCCACCGAAAACGAGAGTGCTGATGCCGTTGGCACGCAGCAGCACCTGCAGTCCGGTGTCACGGAATGCGCTGTAGCGATGCTTCACGAGAAGCGCCTCGCCCGGCGCCGGCTCCATGCCATCGACGAAGGCGCCGCCCCAGCTTCCGGCCAGGCAGACCTCCACCTCCTCCGGCGCGAAACCGTTCGTTTCGTCGGGCTCGGCGGCCGAGGCGGTCCACACCGCCGGCTCCCGGCGATCATGGGCCGGGAAGCGATATGGCGAGCCGATGCTCCGGAAAACCTGGCCATACTCGGCCTTCACATGCACGACCAACGTGCCCGCCTGGCGCGCGGCGGCCAGCAGGCTGCGCAAGCGCGGGACGGTCTGCTCGATGCGAGTGATCGGCTCCCCATTGCGGCCGACAGCACCCTGGCGATGGCAGAAGTCATTCTGCACGTCGATGAAGATGACCGCGGTTCGTGCTGGATCCAGGCGGCTGCGCAAATCGGGCAACAGGGAAGCCGCCTTCACCGCGGGCTGCCATCCGCGTAGACACGACGCCGCTGCGCGCCACGTGGCCAGAGCCGTCTCCAGCGGGAGCTCCACGACCTCATAGCCCAATGCGCGCAGGCAGGATGTCGCATTCGCGCGAAAGCCCGCGGGGAGATCCTCGGCCAAGACCACGGTGGCGATACCATTGCTGCGCAACAGCAGGTCGATCCGCGCGCAGAAATAGGCGCCGTCGGGATCGCAGCGCAGCCAGACGGCATCAGGTGCAAGCGTCCTGCTGGCCCAGTCGAGACCGACGCGCCGCCCCTGGCTCTCGACGAAGTCCAGCAGAACGCGGAACACGCCAGCCGTCGCGGCGCCGGCGGACGTGTCGCCCGCAATCAGCGCCGTGTGCGAAGGATCCTGCCAGGCGGGTGTCATCTGCGACATCCGCCTAGAAGGCCACTTCCCGGTTCCAGCGCTCGGTCAGCGCGGGCATCTGCGGAATCACCTTATACCAGTCGAACAACTGCAACCGGTCGATGGTCGGCACGCGTTCCCTCGTCGCCGCCGAGATCTCCGCGCGCGAATTGGTGGGCCCCGCGACTAGGCCGTTGCAAACCGCTTCCTGGATCGGCTTGGAGAGGGCGAAGTTCACGAAGCGCTTGCAGAGCTCAGCGTTCCGCGTATTGCGGGCGATGTGGTAGGATACCGCGCCGACCATCCCACCCTCGCTCGGGATGACATATTTCACGGGCTTGCCGGCATCGATCAGTGCGTAGGGCGCGATATGCGTCGTCATGCCGACCGCCCAAGCCTCGCCCGAGGAGAGCAGGTTGGTGATGTCGACGCCGCTGCGGAAGAACTGGCGGACATTGCCGCGCAGCTCCTTCACTGCCGCGAAGGCCGGGGCAAGATTGTCCTCATTCCCGCCATGCAGCCGGGCAGTGAGGACGATCAGTTCCCATGATCCGAAGATGCCGATCGCCGGCAGCGTCACCTTCCCGCGCAGCGCCGGATCCCACAGATCTCGCCAGGAGGTGATCGGCTTCGGCACCAAATCCTCGCGATAGGCGATGCCGTAGGAGACGTAGTCTAACCCGACGGCTTGACCACGCCATTGATCGATCCAGATCGGAGCGACGTCGGCCAGGTTCGGGATGTCAGCCTTGGTCAGTTCCAAGCCGATATTCTCCTGCACGGCCCGGATGTTGTCCGGATACGGCAGCAGCAGGACATCGATCTCCGGGTTACGGCGATTGACCATGGAGCTCGTCAGCCATTCGGCCGGGGAGCCAAGCTTCAACTGCGCGCGGATTCCGGTCTCTCGCTCGAAGGGCTCGATGATTGCGCGACGATACTCGCGCTCATAGACGCCCCCGAAGACAGTGGAGACAAAGCTACCGCCCTGCGTTCGGGCCGGCGGTGTGACACCGATGGTCAGCGTCGTGGCTGCGGCCGCGCCGGCAATGAAGTGCCGGCGGGGAACGCGGAGAGTTTTGTTGGACGGCATGAGATGCTCCTCCGGTCGATCGGATGTCATCACCGACTGGCTCGCGCGCCGGAAACGCGGACGACCTCGCCCCATTTGACATATTCGCTGCGCGCGTATTGCCGCAGTTCCTCCGGCGAGGAGGTGGCGATCACGCAGCCCAATTCCGACAGCGCCTGCTGCGTAGCTTGATCGGCGAGCCCCTCGGTAACAGCCTTACGCACCGCCTCGATTCGGTCTGCGGGTGTGCCGGGCGGGGCATAGATCGCGTACCAACCCTCAGCGATGACGTCTTCCACGCCAGCTTCCGACATGGTCGGTACATTCGGCAGCACGGGCACGCGGCTGGCGGAGGCCAATGCCAGTGGGCGGAAATCCCCGGTGCGGATATGCGGCATGACTACAGGGATATCGACCAGCAGCATGTCGATTTCACCGGCCAGCATGGCCGTCACCGCCGGGGCCCCGCCGCGATACGGGACGTGTAGCAGGTCGATCCCCGCGCGCATCTTAAAGAGCTCCCCGGCCAGATGCAGCGTGGATCCGACGCCCGTCGATCCAAAGGTGTGCTTGCCTGGTTGCTGCTTCGCGAGCGCGACGAGTTCTGCCACGCTGTTCGCCGGCACATGCTTGCCGACGACGAGGAGTTGCGGCGTGCGAACAAGCTGCGTCACCGGCGCGAGGTCGCGCTCCACGTCGTAGGGCATGCTGTCCAGCATATGCGGCATGACCGCGAGCGCGCCGGCTGAGGCCATGACAAGCGATTGTCCATCCGGCCGGCCGCGCGCCGCAGCTTCGACCGCGAGAACGCCCGCAGCGCCAGCGCGGGTATCGATGACCAGCGGCGCACCGAGCCGCGCACCGATCGGGCCAATGATGAGCCGGCCGATGGTGTCGACCGTGCCGCCGGGCGGGAAGCCGATGATGAGGCGAACCGGACCGCTGGGGTAGGGCTGGGCAAGCGCTTCGGTCGCGGCGCCCGCCGTGGCGGTTAGCATCAAGACCATCGATCCACGTCGCGTCAGCATCGTCCCGCTCCTTGCTCACTCAGCCATGGAAGCGCGTATCGCATCGACACCCCCGGCATCCGTCCGCAAGCGGATGCGCTGCCGGTTAGGCGCCGTTCCCGGGTCCCGCCGCGCCGCTTATCGCTGTCGCTCGGGACATCGGCAGCGTAAAATCGTATTTAGTCAGATTCAATATGCATTCCGCTGCCGCGGCCATTTTCGGCATCATGATCGCGGCCGACAGCATGAATGATCTGCCGTCTCTCGCTCAGCTCGCCACGGAAGGCGCGGCGCACGGCCGCTATTCTCGTCGACAGATTTTAATGCTACTAAATTTCACCGCGCTCAGCAGGGCGCGCGTCACCGTCCAGGAGCACCCGCAGGCCATGTCCATGCCCCGCCAGATGCATCTCGGCGCCTTCATCCTTGGGGCCGGCCACCATATCGCGGGCTGGCGCATGCCAGGCGCGGAGGCCGGATCGGAAAACCTGGACCTGATCAAGCGGATCGCCCGAACCGCCGAACGCGGCAAGTTCGATCTGCTGTTCCTGGCCGACGCGGTGAATACGCGGCCGGACATGCACCCTTCGATGGTGCTGCGGCTGGAACCCCTGACGCTACTGGCGGCCTTGGCCATGGTGACGGAAAGGATCGGCCTCGCCGCCACGGCGTCGACTACCTACACCGAGCCCTACAACCTCGCGCGTTATCTCGGCTCCATCGACCACATGAGCAACGGCCGTTGCGGCTGGAACATCGTCACCGGCGCCTTTGCCGATGCGGCAGCCAATTTCAGCCGCGACCGCCACCCCCCGCATGACGAGCGCTACGCCATCGCTGCCGAGTTTGTGGAGGTCGCCAAGGGCCTCTGGGACAGTTGCGAGGACGGCATCCTGACCATGGACAAGGCGAGCGGCCAGTTCCTCGACGCCGGCAAGATGCACGCGCTGAATCACGCCGGGACCTATTTCAAGGTGAAGGGCCCGCTCAACATGTCGCGCCCGCCGCAGGGCTATCCGGTCTTGATCCAGGCGGGGGCCTCGGATGCCGGCCGTGATCTGGCCGGCCGGATCGCGGAGATCGTCTATGCCGTGCACCAGGACATTGAGGTCGCCCGTGCCTTTTCCAGCGATCTGAAACGGCGGGCGGTCGGCTTCGGTCGTTCCCCGGACCACATCAAGATCATGCCTGGCATCTGCGCGATCATCGGGGGCACCGAGGCGGAAGCGAAGGCGAAGCTTGCCGAGCTTGGCGAATGCGCCGACCCCAAGGTGGCCCTCCAGGTACTTGCGGAACGCCTGGGCCATGACCTCACGGCCTTCGACCTGGATGCGCCGGTGCCCGACCTGCCACCCTCGGGCGTCATGCGTGGTCATGCAGAGACCCTGACGGCTCTGGCTCGCAAGGAGAATCTCACGCTGCGCCAACTGCGCAATGTCGTGGCCGCGAGCATGGGGCACCGCCTGATGGTCGGCACGCCGGAGCAGATTGCAGATGGACTGCAAGAATGGTTCGAGGCCGGCGCGGCCGACGGCTTCAACGTCATGCCGCCCTGGTTCCCCGGTGCCTTCGACGATTTCGTCGACCACGTCGTGCCAATCCTGCAGAAGCGCGGCCTGTTCCGCCAGGACTACACCGGGACGACCTTGCGCGATCACCTCGGCCTACCGCGCCCGGAGCATCCGCTTGCGCACCGCGTGCTTGTCGGGAGCATGGCCGCTTCAGGCTGAAGCGACTGTCCCCAGGGATCGCCGTCGAGCCGCGTGGTTCACAATCGCCGGCGATCCTACCTCAGCCGCGTGCGCTCACGAATGTCGGTCCTTCGGAGAGCCAACTCTCCGCCACGCCCGCGCGGAATACGTCACCGTCCGGCGATCGCGGCACGTAGCCGCGCCGGCGTGATCGGTAGCTGCGTGATCGGCACGCGCCGCCCCAACGCGGCATCCACCGCTGCCGCGATGGCCGCTCCCGCGGCCGTGGTGCCGCCCTCGCCCGCACCTTTCACGCCGAGTGTTCCGATGCGGCTCGGCGCGTCCTCGGTCAGCAGGATGTCGACCGGCGGCATCTCGGCGCAACTCGGCATCAGGTAGTCGGCGAAGCTGGTCGAGAGCGGCTGGCCATCATCGGTGTAGTTGAACTCCTCCAGCAATGCCCCGCCGATGCCCTGGGCGGCACCGCCCTGGATCTGACCCTCCACCAGCAGGGGGTTCACCGCGCGGCCGATGTCGTAAGCCACGGCGAAACGCTCCAGCGAGACACCGCCCGTCTCCGCATCGACCCGCGCAACGGCCAGGTGAATGCCATAGGGATAGGTCATGTGGCCGGATTCGAAAGTCGCCTCCGCGGTCAGGCGATCGGTGCCGTCCTCCGCGAGGCAAGCAGTGATCAAAGCCGGCAACGCGATCGCCGGCCCGGGGGTGGTCGGCCCGGCCACGCCGTCGCGCAGTTGCAGCGAGTCCATCGGCTGCTGCAGCAGTTCCGCGGCTTTCGCTAGCAGGCGCTGCCGGAGCTTCGCGGCCGCCAGGACGATGGCGCCGCCGGTCATCACCGTGACGCGGGTGGCGAAGGCGCCCATGCCGCGGGCGATGCGGTCCGTCTGTCCATGCGTGACGGTGACCTGCTCATACGACAGGCCGAGCTGATCCGCGGTGATCTGCGCCAACGACGTGTCGACGCCCTGCCCGACCGACGCGACGCCAGTAATGAGCTCGACGCGACCATCCTCATACAGTTCCAGGCGGACATCATCGAATGGCCCCAGGCCGCTCTTCTCGACGAAGAAGGCGAGGCCGGCGCCGACATGCTCGCCGGCGGCGCGGCGCGCGGCGAGCCGGGCCTGCAGGGCATCGTAGCCGAGATGCCGCAGAAACTTGTCGAGCAGCAGCGCATAGTCGGCGGAATCATAGACCAGCGGCGTGCCGAGCGCATCGATGCCGCGGTCGAAGGGCATCGCCGAGGACGGGATCAGGTTGATCCGTCGCACCGCGACGGGATCCATCCCCAGCCGATCGGCGATCGCATCCATCAGTCTTTCGCGGACGAAGGAGCCTTCGAAGCGGCCGGGGGCGCGGTAGGTGCCGGCCGGCGTCTTATTGGTCAGGCGGACATGCGCCGCGGCGGCATAGGCCGGGAAGACGTAGGGGCCGGGCAACATACCGGCGGCGAGGTCCGGTACCGTGCTGGCATGGGTGCGGACATAGGCACCCTGGTCGACGAAGAACGTGTCCTCCACCCCCAGCACGAAGCCCTTCGCATCCACGGCGGCGCGAATATGGTGACGTTGGTCGCGCGAATGATTCGCCGCCATGAGGTGCTCGCGCCGATCCTCGATCCATTTGATTGGCCGGCCGAGCCGCATCGCCGCCAGACAGACCAGCACGTCCTCCGGATAGAGCTCCCCGCGGATGCCGAAGCCGCCGCCGACATGGCCCTCATGAAGGTGCAATCGCTCCGACGGCAGGTCGAGCATGCGCGCAATGGCGAGGCGATTGGCATGCGGCACCTTCGACGCGCCGTGCATTCGAAGCATGCCGGTAGCGTCATCGAATTCGGCCAGCGCGCCGCGGGTCTCCAGCGGCACGCCAGTGTGACGGCCGACGATAAGATCGAGTTCCACCACATGCGTCGCGGCGGCGAAGGCCGCTCCCACGTCACCGTATTCCTTACGGATGATCGTCGGTTCGGTGCCATGCGCCGCGTCGAAATCGCCGATCGGATCGGTAGCGCGGATGATGACCGGCAATTCCTCGATATCGACGAGAACCAGCTCCTCCGCATCCTCCGCGACATAGGGATCCTCCGCGAAGACCAACGCCACGGGCTCGCCGACATAGCGCACGACACCCTGCGCCAGGATCGGCTGGCGATAGGGCTCCAACGCGGTCAGCCCCATCTGCCGAAAGCCGATCGGCGGTAGGGACGCGACATCCGCGCCAGTCCAGATCGCCACCACGCCGGGTATCGCCGCGGCGGCCAAGGTGTCGATGGACAGAATCCGCCCATGGGCAAGCCCGGCGCGCACCACCCGCATGTGGAGCTGGCCCGGCAGGTTTACATCGGCGGCGAAGCAGCCCGTACCGCGCAGCAGGGGCGGATCTTCGAGCCGTCTTACGCTGGCGCCGATTCCACCCATTTGCCCAGGCCTTTCGCCGCCTCGCGCACCGCTTTCAGGATGTTCTGGTAGCCGGTGCAGCGACACAGATTGGAGGAGAGGACGTGGCGCAGCTCCGCCTCGTCTATCGGGGTCTCGCGTTCCAGCAGCCAGGTCGCAAGCATCAGAAAACCCGGCGTGCAGAAGCCGCATTGCAGCCCGTGATGATCCCAGAAGGATTGCTGCAGCGGACTCAGCGTCGCACCGTCCGCCAGGCCCTCCACCGTGCGGATGGACCGGCCTTCCGCCTGGATCCCGAACATGAGGCAGGACCGCACCGGCTGGTTGTCGACGATGACGGTGCAGGCGCCGCAGACGCCATGTTCACAGCCGAGATGCGTCCCGGTCAGGCCGCATTGGTCGCGCAGCGTGTCCGCCAATGTGCGGCGCGGCTCGACCTCGATGGCATGGGTCATGCCGTTGACGGTCAGGGTGATGCGTTGCGTGGTCATGGGGTCGGCTCCCGCCCGCGCAGCAGCGCGCGGATGCGCGCCGGCGTCGCCGGCAGTTCGGTGATGTCGACGCCGAAGGGCGCCAGCGCGTCGCTGATGGCATTGCCGATCGCGGCCGGCGCCCCGATCGCACCGCCCTCGCCCAGCCCCTTGGCCCCGGTGATGCTGGCATCGCTGATCGTCTCGAGATGGATGATCTCGATGTCCGGAATCTCCGCGGCGGTCGGCGGCAGGTAGTCGGCCAGACTGCCGGTCAGGATATTGCCGTCCTCCGCGTAGATGATCTCTTCGAACAGCGCGTTCGCGATGCCCTGGGCGACGCCGCCATGTACCTGGCCATCAGCTATCATCGGGTTGATCAGCCGCCCCGCATCCTCGACCACCAGGTACCGCGCGATGCGCACGAGGCCGGTTTCAACATCCACCTCCACCTCGGCGAGGTGGCAGGCGTTGGAGAATGTGCCGCCGGGGTCGTAGCTCGCCGTGTCGGCCAGGTTGAAGCGGCGGTCGGCGACATCGCTGCCAAACAGGTCGCTGCGCTGATGTGCGAGGCGCGCCAGCTCCGCCAAGGGCATCGATGCCTCGCCGGCAAAGGCCTGGCCGTCGCGCAGCACGATCCCGGCGGGGTCGGCCTGCAGCATGCGCGCTGCGAGGACGCGAAGGCGGTCGGCCAGCTTGTCGGCAGCGATCTGGCAGGCACCACCGGCGATGACCATGCCACGGCTGGCGAAGGTACCCCAGCCATAGGGCGTTCGGTCGGTGTCGCCATGAATGATGCGCACGGCGTCGGGCGTCACACCCAGGCGATCGGCGATCAGCTGCGCCAGTGCAGTACGAAGCCCCTGGCCATGCGGCGACGCCCCAATCCGCGCCTCAATCTCGCCAAGCGGGGTCATGGCGATGTCGACGACCTCGTAGCCCGGCACGATGCCCATGCTGCGGGCCGCAAAGGCGGGCGTGCCATATCCCGTGCGTTCGTTAAACACCGCGAAGCCCAGCCCAAGGTAGCGGCCTTCGACGCGCGCCGCGGCCTGGCGCGCGCGGAAAGCGGGCAGGTCGGCTGCATCGATGGCGCGATCCATCGCCTCGATATAGGACGCGTCGTCCAGCGTCATGCCCATGGCGGTTCGACAAGGAAAGCTGTCGACCAGGTTGCGCCGGCGCAGCGCGACCCGGTCGATGCCGAGCTGTGCCGCGGCGCGATCCATTAGCCGCTCCATGCCGAAGGTGATGGCCGGGCGCGACACGCCCCGATAGGGCGCCATGACGCAGGTATTGGTGGTGATGCCCCGTGCCCGCGCCGCATAGGCAGGCACCTTGTAGGGGCCGGGATACTCGGCGAAGGCCATCAGCGGCTCGACACCACAGGTCACGGGGTAGCAGGAGAAGGCGCCGACATTGGACAGAATGTCGACCTCCAGCCCCCGCAACGTACCATCGGCATCGAAGGCTCCACGGATCACGTGGCGCTGATCCCGGCTGTGTGCCGATGCAATCAGGTTCTCGTTGCGGTCCTCGATCCAGGCGAAGCTGCCGCGATACTTGCGCGCCAGCCAGACCAGCAGCGGATACTCCGGAAACAGCGCCATCTTCTGACCGAACCCGCCGCCGACATCGGGTGCGACGACCTGCAGATCTGCCTCAGGCATGCCAAGCAGTTCGGCAATACCCGTGCGCAGCATGTGCGGCATCTGACACGATGCAGTCAGCCGTACACGGCCAGTGGCGCGGTCGAATGTCGCGCAGCCGCCACGGCCTTCCATCGGCGTTGCATTCTGCCGGCGCGAGCGGATACCGAGTTCGACCACATGGGCAGCACCGGCGAATGCAGCATCGCAGCCCGACTGGCGGAGTTGCCCTTCCACCAGGACATTGCCGGGCGCTTCCGGATGCAGGACGGGCGCACCCGGCGCCATGGCGGCATCGAGATCGGCGACAGCATCCTCAGGATCAATATCGAGCATCACCTGCTCGGCCAGATCCTCGGCGCGCTCGGGCGTGTCCGCGATGACGGCGGCGACCGCTTGCCCAACGAAATGCACGCGCTCGACCGGCAGAATCGGTTGGCCGATGGCAACGTAGTTGAACCTCGCCAAGGTGGGCCGGATGGTGCCCAGCCCCGCCAGATCTCGGCCGGTGACCAGCAGAGCACCGGCCGACATCTCCGCCGGTGGCGTGATGGAGATAATGCGGCCGCTGGCGAAGGGGCTGCGCACCAGGCGCACTGCGCGAGCGCCGATAGCGATATCCGCGGTATAGCTGCCCTCACCGCGCAGCAGCGCTGGGTCTTCAAGCCGCGGCAGGCGTTTGCCGGTCCAGTTCATGTCGCCACGGCTTTCCGCAGCGCCCGCTTCACGACCGCTCGCACGAGATCGCGGCGGTATTCCGGTGTGGCGTTGATGTCCTCAGTCGGCTCGAAACAGGTGGCCGCGCGCTCCGCAGCCTCGCTCCAGACGACCTCGCCCGGTGACTGGCCAACCAGCAAGGCCGCAGCCTCTGCCGCGAGGATTGGCGTGGCTCCCACACCGCCCAGGCCGATGCGCGCCTCGCGTATCACGCCGCCTTCAACCTGGAGCGCGACGACCGCCATCGCCAGTGCGAAATCGCCGGCACGACGGTTGAATTCACTGAAGCCACAACGCCAGCCCGAGCCAAGCATCGGCAGCCGCACCTCGGTCAACAACTCGTTGGGCTGCAGGGCTGTGGTGAAAATCGACTGGAACCAGTCTCCGGCGGTGATCAGCCTTTCCCCTGCGGTACTGGCGGCGACCAAGGTGGCGCCCAGCGTCAGCGCAGTGCAGCACCATTCTGAAGCGGGGTCGGCGTGCGCCAGGCTACCGCACATCGTGCCGCGGCTCCGGATCGGCGTATGGGCGATGTTGCGCACCACATCGGCCAGCAGCAATCCCAGTGGACCCGTGACTACCGGCGTCTCGAAGCGAGCATGACGGGTCAGCGCGCCGACGCGCAACACCTCGCCCTCGGGCCGGCAGAAATTAAGCGCTTCGATGCGGTTGATGTCGATCAGCACGGCGGGCCGAGCCAGGCGGAAAGCCATGGTCGGCACCAGGCTCTGGCCGCCCGCGAGCACCTTGCCGTCTTCGCCATGCGTCGCCAGCAGCGCCAGTGCCGCCTCGGGCGTGAGCGGCGCGTGGTAGTCGAAGGCGGCAGGCTTCACGCGACCATCTCCCGGCGGCGGTATTTGAGTATGATTAAATATCTGCTCTCCTCGCGCAAGGGCATGGCCGCAGTTTCAACGCTGCTTCAGATTGACCCATAAGGCCCGCGCCCGACGCCTTCCCGGATTGGCGATGCGATGCGGATCGGTCGAGCGGTAAGAGACGAGGTCGCCCTCGGCCAGAGCGTAGGTGCGATCGTTGAGCGTGATCTCGAGCCCGCCCTCCAGGACAATGCCGAATTCGAAGCCTTGGTGGGCCACCGGCCGCGGCGCGCTGGCCGTGCCCGGATTGTATTCGTTGATGGCGATCTCAACGCCATTCATGGCGTCGTTCTTCAGGATCCGGCGCTGCACGCCTTCGGCGGTCGCATAGATCGGCTGCTGCGCCAGGCGGGAGACGGGCTGATCGTCACCACGATCGACGCCACCCAGCAGCTCCACCATCTGCGTGTCCAGTGCCGAGGCAATGACCACCAGCGTGCCGATCGATGGCCCGGCCTTGCCCCGCTCAAGCAGGCTGAGCATCGAGGAACTCAACCCGGTCGCCGTGGCCAGGGCCTGCAGCGTCATGCCCCGCTGAGACCGGAGCCGGCGGATGCTGGCGCCGATGGTCGACAGAACTTCGCTGGTCTCGGCGACCGCGCCATCCTGCGGTTGGCCGTGAAGGTTGGCCGCCGGCGCCTTTGGCCGACCGCGGCCTGACTTTGGCGAAGCCGGCAGTGCGGCTGATGAACGTCGAGAGCGGGCGATTTCCCGGACCATGCGGCCTGGCACCTTATAGAGATGATTGCCGGCGCAGTGTCCCCTATGCCGGCTGCCCGGACAACCATCCGTCCACTCTCATTAAAATAGCCTGATCCTTGACGAAACGCATTTGAGTGTGACTAAAGATTGCGGGCCCCCGCCGCAATGGAACCCCATGGATGAAGGACATGACGCCGACCATGCAGCCAACCACGAAAACGGCGCGCGTTCTGACGCTCGATGACAGCTGTCCCGAGTTGCCGCTGGTCGAGGGCAAGGGTCGCGCGGTCACCCTGATCTGGCCGGGCAGCGGCGCGACATCCCGAACCATGCACCACGTCACGCTCGAAGACGGCGGTGCCACCATCCTGCAGCGCCATGACGGCGAGGCCGTCTACTACGTCAAATCGGGTTCCGGCGTCGTCATCGATCCCGACGCAGCCTCCCGCGATCTGCTGGTCGAGGGAAACATGGTCTTCATCGAACCCGGCACCGCCTACCGGTTTGAAGCGGATGCCTCCGGCATGGTGCTCCTGGGCGGCCCCTGCCCTGCGGACCCTGCCCTCTACAGCCATCTCTAACAGCCTCTCGGGACGGAACCCTCATGGCCATCAAGATCTTCCATCGCGACCATCCGGACCTGATGCTGCCCCTGATCTCGAAGGACGCCCGCTTTGTGGTGTGGCCCGGTACGGGCTCGCATGTGGCAAACATGAACTATGTCCGGCTTGAGCCGGGCGAATCCAACGTCCCGCATGTGCATGTGGAATCCGAGGATACGATCTTCATCCTTGAAGGCAGCGGCACGATCCGTGACTTTGACAACGACTTGGCGATTCCGTTCACCGCCGGACAGGCAGTGCATGTGCCGATCGGCATCAAGCACGCGGTTTGCGCCGATCGCGGGGTTGGCATTGTCAGCGTCGGCGGGCCCTCGCCGGCAGACAAGCCACTGTTACGCAAGGTCGGCGCGTTGCGGGATTGATGGAATGATGAGCGCCCATCGAATGATCCGAGAACGATAATAGTCGGTCGCCGCCCGCTCCTGCCCCCAACTCAGATACGGGTAGCTAGGCAGCTTCTCGAGTTTGGTTGCCCGTGTAACTGAATCAGGCCCGCCCGACCGGAGAGCTTCCGGGCTTCACGAGCAGGCCTGCTGAGCCGCTCGGGCACCAAACTCCTGGGGCGTCGGATGGCCCAGGGCGCTGTGAGGCTGGGACGCATTGTAGTCGCCCCGCTGGACCTTTCCCCGCACCGCACGGGCACGCAGGATCAGCCGCGTCATCGTTGGATCGGCAGCTGGCACCGCCGCCGGGTAACCCTCCCCCCTGAACGGGATCCGCCTGTGGGGAGAGAGTTGGCCTCCTTGGAAGTAGGTAGGAAGCCGGACCACAGAAGGGGGCAGATCCAACCCCGCAGCCGGATCACATCACACGCCGATCCCGTTCCGGGGGGAAGCTCGTATGCACTGTGCCACCGGGAGCAACGATGCGGCGGCCGCGGCGAACGTCGTCGTCATGCTGATCGGCCGGAGACATCGGGCGGAAAGCCACGATCCGCATGACCGACCCGGATGGGCAGGCTGCTGCGATGCCGCACGAAAGTGGTGCAGCGAGCTCGCCAGCCTTGCCCCGGCACAGCGCGGGTTGTCACCGCATCAGGCTGACATGCGCCGCTACCACCTTCCATCCTTCGGGGGTGCGCATCCAGGTCTGGCTCTGCCGCCCGCGTTGTCCCGTCGCGAGCACCACATACTCGGTATTCGCCACCGCGAAGTCGCGTCCGAAGGTGACGATGCGCGTATTCTCCAGTTGCCTCGCCCGCGCCTTGTGCTGCTCCGGCGTGCGGCTCGCGCGGAAGGCCGCGATCTGCGCGTGGCCATAGAGGTTCTCGCCCACGCCGTAGCGCAGCGTGTGCTCGCTGTCCCAGAAGCTGTCGTCCAACACGGCGACGTCGTTGTCCACCAGGCCCTGATCGTAGCGTTCGAAGGCAGCGCGGACTTCGGTGACCACCTCGGGGATGTTGATTTCGGTCATGCGGTCTCTTCCAGATAACGGGCGATGGCGGCGAGGCGCGCATCCGCGCCACGCCAGCCGATCAGCGACAGCCCGCAGGGCTTGCCGCCGGCGGTGGCGAGCGGAAGGTTGATCTGCGGGAGGCTGACCAGCCCCGCGAAGGAGGTCAGCAGCCCGATCCGCGCGGAGTAGCGATCGAGTTCGGAGAGCGACAGCCCGACCGGGGGTGCCGTAAACGGCGTGGTTGGGATGCACAGCAGTGCACCACCTTCCAGCAGGACACGCGCGCGCTCCACGGCGCGGCGCCGCGCGACCTGGGCGAGGGCGACCTGCTCCGCCGTGATGGCCGAGGCGTTGGCGAGATTGCGCGCGACGCTGTAGCCGAAGCGCGGGTTCACCGCGTCGATCCAGCCGCGGAAGGTCTGCCAGCTCTCCGCGCGCTGGAGGATATTGCGCTGGCTGGCCCAGACCTCGAGCTCGCCGGGCTCGGCGATGCTGACGGTCTCGGCACCGCCCAGCGCGGCACCGATGCGCGCCGCGACGGGGCGCAGCGCGGTGGCGACCTCCGCATCGGCGAAGGAGAAGGCGTCCTCGGCGATCAGGATGCGTGGCCTGTCCGGGGCGGGCAGGGTGGTGGCGAGCATCACCTCTGTCACGCGGGCGAAGGTCGCCGCATCGCGTGCAAACCAGCCCACCGTGTCGAAGGTCGGTGCCTGGCGGCAGCAGCCTTCCAGGGGCACCGCGCCCAGTGTGGTCCGCATGCCATACAGCCCGCAGAGGCTGGAGGGCACGCGCACCGATCCGCCGGAATCCGTCCCGAGCGCGGTGTCGCACAGTCCGGCCGCGACGGCCGAGGCCGAGCCGCTCGACGACCCGCCCGGCAGGCAGCCCGGCGCGGCAGGATTGGGCGGCGTGCCGTTGAAGGGATTGTAGCCGAGGATGCCGAGCGAGATCTCGCAGGTGATGGTCTTGCCGACCAGCGTCGCGCCACCGTCGAGCAACGCCTGCACCGCCCAGGCATGTGCCGTCGGCACGGGATGCGTCGCGCCCCAGTCGGGGTTGCCGCCGCCCGTGACATGGCCCGCTACGTCGAAAAGATCCTTTGCCGCGAAGGTCAGGCCGGCGAGCGGCCCGCCGGGCGCGCCGTCGATCTCCGCCCTGGGACCGGGCAGGAAGGCTTCGGCTGGAAATTCCATGATCGCTACTCCGCGGGAACCGGCATGTGAGCGCTCCAGGCGGCGCCGGGGACGGCGTCAAACAGTGCCTTGGTGTAGGGGTGGCTGGGTGCGCTGAAGATCTGCGCAGCCGGCCCGATCTCGACGATCGACCCATGGCGCATCACGGCGATGCGGTCGCAGATCAGCAGGGCGACACGCAGGTCGTGGGTGACAAACAGCATCGAGATGCCGAGCTTCGCCTTGATGTCCGCAAGCAGGTCCAGCACCTGCGCCTGCACGGAGACGTCGAGGGCCGAGACCGGCTCGTCCGCCACCAGCACATCCGGTTCCAGCGCGAGCGCGCGGGCAATGCCGATGCGCTGCCGCTGCCCGCCTGAGAATTCATGCGGATAGCGATCGGCGGCGGAGGGATCGAGCCCGACCAGGCCGAGCAACCGGCGCGCGCGCGCCTGGGCCTCCTTCGCCGCGACGCCGTGGATGATCGGCCCTTCGGCGATGATGTCCGCCACACGCTGGCGCGGATCGAGCGAGGCATAGGGATCCTGGAACACCATCTGGATGCGGCGGCGGTGGGGCCGCATGGCGCGCGGCGCCAGATGCGTGATCGCCTCGCCTTCCAGAATGATGTCCCCGGAATCGATGCCGAGCAGCCGCGTCATCGCGCGCGCCAGCGTCGACTTTCCCGATCCGGATTCCCCGACGAGGCCGAGCGTCTCGCCCCGATGCAGCTGCACGCTGACATGGTCGAGCGCGCGCGTGGCCCGCCCGCGCACGAAGAGACCCCGCGCCGCATAGGATTTTGCCACATCGATGGCTTCGAGCACCACCAGGCCCGGCTCCGTCGCCGGCCGGTCCGGCACCACCAGCCGCGGCACCGCTGCGAGCAGAGCCTTGGTATAGGGATGCTGCGGTTCGTTCAGCACTGCATCGCGCGGGCCGGATTCCACCAGCACGCCTTTCTGGAGCACCGCGACCTGGTCGGCGATGTCGGCCACCACGCCGAAATCATGGGTGATGAACAGCACCGCCGTGCCGTGTTCGCGCTGCAATTCGTGGATCAGGTGCAGGATCTGCGCCTGGGTGGTGACATCGAGCGCGGTGGTCGGTTCGTCCGCGATCAGCAGCTTCGGTTCCAGCGCCAGCGCCATGGCGATCATCGCGCGCTGCCGCTGCCCACCGGAAAGCTGATGCGGATAGGACCGCGCGATCTTCTCCGGATCTGGCAGATGCACATCGGCCAGCAGCTTAACCACGCGCGCCCGGCGTTCGGCGCGGCCCAGCGTGGTGTGGATGCGGAAGACCTCCTCGATCTGCCGGCCGATGCGGTGCAGCGGGTTCAGCGCCGTCATCGGTTCCTGGAAGATCATGCCGATGCGCGCGCCGCGGATCTTCGCCATATCCCGGGGCGCGATCGTGGCGAGGTTCTGGCCTTCGAAGAGAATGCGCCCACTCGTGACGCGCACGCGCGGCGCCGGCAGCAACCCCAGTACGGCCCGGGCGGCAAGCGACTTGCCGGAGCCGGATTCGCCGATCAGGCAGGTGACCTCCCCCGCGCGCAGGGTGAGGTTCATGCCGGTGACCGCGCTTGGCCGATCCGCGCCCTTCGGCAGGCTGATGGTCAGGTCCTGGATGTCGAGGACGATGTCGCTCATCGTTCGCGCAGCCTCGGGTTCAGCGCCTCGTTCAGCCCGTCGCCGACGAGGTTGATCGACAGGACGGTGAGCAGGATGGCGATGCCGGGGAAGGTGCAGACCCACCAGGCGGTGCGCAGCGACACGCGCCCCGCGCTGATCTGCAGCCCCCAACTCATGATGTTCGGATCGCCGAGGCCGAGGAAGGCGAGCCCGGTCTCCAGCAGGATCGCGGTGGCCACCAGCAGCGAGCCCACGGTGATGATGGCCGACAGGCAGTTCGGCAGCAGGTGGCGGAAGATGATGCGCGGCCCGCTGGCGCCGAGGCCGAGGCTCGCCAGGATGAACTCGCGCCCGCCCAGGGCGACGAACTCGCCGCGCACCAGCCGCGCGATGCCGGGCCAGGACACCGCCGCGATGGCGATGATGACGCTGAGCAGCGAGGGCGAGAGGATGACCACCAGCAGCATGGCCAGCAGGAAGGCGGGTATGGTCTGGAAGAACTCGGTGACGCGCATCAGCACGATGTCCACCGTGCCACGGTAATAGCCGGCGATGCCGCCGATCATGGCACCGAAGATCACGGCGGAGAGCGCGGCCGCGATGCCGATCAGCAATGACGTGCGGGCACCTTCCGCCACGCCTGCCGCGACATCGCGTCCCAGCGCATCCGTGCCGAGTGGGAATTGCAGGCTCGGCGGCTGCAAGGGCTGTCCCGCCAGGCTGAAGGCGCCCTTCGGATACAGGAACGGTGCGAGGACCGACACCAGCACGATGATCGCGATGACGATCGCCCCGAGCACCGCCATGCGGTTGCGCGCGAAGCGCCTCAGCCCGTCAGGCATCACGCCTGGATCCTGGGATCGAGCAGCACATAGAGCAGTTCCACGATCAGGTTGATCGCCACGACGATGCAGGCGGAGATGAAGAAGATGCCGAGCAGCAGATTGAGGTCGCGCGATTGCAGCGCCGTGAAGGCGAGGGTGCCGACGCCGGGCCAGCCGAAGACCGTCTCGACCACGATCGAGCCGCCGATCAGGTTGCCGGCCTGCACGCCCGCCATGGTCAGCACCGGCAGGAAGGCATTGCGCAGCATGTGGCCGAACATGATGCGTGTCTCGGTCTGCCCCTTGGCGCGCGCGGTCACGACATAGTCCATGCCGGTCTGTTCCAGCATGGAGGCCCGCATCACCCGCGTGTAGAGCGCGAGGTAGAAGAGCCCGAGCGCCATGGCCGGCATCACGAGGTGCAGGGCGATGTCCTGCACGCGCTCCCAGCCCTCATAGCCCTCGGCGATGTTCTCGAAGCCGCTGGTCGGCAGCCAGCCGAGGGTGAGGGAGAACACCACGATCAGCATGAGCCCGAGCCAGAAGCCCGGCGTCGCGTAGCAGATCAGCGTGGCGACCGAAATCGCCGCATCGCGCCAGGTGTTGCGCGCCACCGCGGCCAGCAGCCCGAGCAGCGTGCCGAGCGCCAGCGCCATGGTGAAGGCCGTGCTCATCAGCAGCAGCGTCGGCCCGAGCCGTTCGAGAATCAGGTCCAGAACCGGCGAGTCATTGCGGAAGGAGAAACCGAGGTCGAAACGCAGTGCAGCGGTGATGTAGGCGATGAACTGCTCCGGCATGGGCCGGTCGAGGCCGAATTTCTGTCGCAGCAGCTCGGTGTATTCCGGCGTCGCCGCGCCGCTTTCCCCCGCCAGCACCGAAGCCGCATCGCCGGGCGCGAGGCGGATGAGGAAGAAGTTCAGGACGAGGATGCCGAAAATGACGGGCACCGCCAGCAGCAGGCGGTACCCGAAATATCGCCAGCGGCGCATGGGTCAGCGTTCCAGCCAGGCCCTGTCCAAGGCCTGATAGGCACCGAGCGGACCGGTGTGGTCGTGCAGTTTCCTGTTGAAGATGGTGACGTACTGGACCTCGCACAGCCAGGCGCCGGGGCTGTCCTCCACCAGGATCTGCTGCGCCTGGTGATACAGTTCCGCGCGCTTCGCGTGGTCGTTCTCCCGCGTCGCCGCATCCATGATCCGGTCGAGTTCCGGATTGCGATAGTCCTTGTTGTTCACAAAGGTCGTGCCGCGCCGGATCGCCGAGGAGACATAGTGGCGATGCACGCCCACCACCGGATCGGCGCCGGCGGAATAGAACGGCTCGTTGATGTCGAAATCATAGTCAGTGTAGCAGCGCCGCAGCCAGGTGGCGGTGTCCTCGCTGCGCAGCGTGAGGTCGATGCCGATCTGCGCCAGCGCCTGCTTGATGTATTCGCCCTGACGCAGCCATTGCTCGCCGAAGGAGTTGATCTCCAGATACAGCGACATGCGCTTTCCGTCGGCCCCGCGCGGGAAGCCGGCCTCGTCCATCAGGCGGTTGGCGATCTCGATGCGGTCGGGCACGTCGAAGCGGCGCACTTGGTCGGTATAGAAGCCCTGGGTCGCGAAGACCGAGCTCAGCGGCCCGGTCGCCGGCTTGGCGAAGCCATAGAGCACGTTGTCGACGAGGAACTGCCGGTCGATCGCATAGGCGATGGCCTGGCGCACTTCCTTCTTCGCAAGGTTCGGGCGGCGCGTGTTGAATTCCAGCGTCGTCAGCGCCGCCGTCATGCCGTAGCCCCGCGTCGTGCTGTCGAGGATCGGGTTTGCCTGCAGGCGCCGGATGTCGGCGGCATTGACCGCGCTGTAGGCGGCGTAGTGCGCCTCGCCGGCCTCCAGCGCCGCGGAGCGCGTCGACGCGTCGGGAATGAAGCGTGCGATGATGCGGTTGAGCATCGGCAGCCCCGGCTTCCAGTAGCGGTCGTTGCGATCGAGGCGGATGAACTGTCCGCGGCTCCATTCCGCGAACTTGAAGGGGCCGGTGCCGATCGGGCGGTTCGCGCTCGGGTTCTGCATGGGCTGCGTGCCCTCGAACACCGATTTGCAGACGATCGGGATGTAGTTCGCGGAGAGCGAAACCATCAGATACGGCGCCGGATTGGCAAGGTTGAACACCGCGGTCAGCGGATCCGGCGTGTCGATGGAGGTGAGCTCGGCGAGGATCACCGGCCCGTTCGGGTTCACCTTCTTCGCGATCTCCATGAAGGAGTACTGCACATCGGCGCTGGTGAAGGGCTGGCCGTTGTGGAAGGTCACGCCTTCCTGCAGGCGGAAGGTGATGGTTTTGCCGTCCGGGCTGATCTCCCACGATTTCGCGAGCAGAGGTGCCGGCTTCAGGTCCCAGTCATAGGTGAGCAGGCCTTCATAGATCTGCGTCGTCACGGGCGGGATATTGCCTGCGGAGACGGCGTAGGCTGCCAGCGTTGAAGGCTCAGGATGGACGAGCATTACCATCGTGCCGCCCCGACGCGGTGAGGCTGTCTGTGCCTTTGCGCCATTGGCGATCGCCCCAAACACGCTGGCGAGCAGGAGCGCGCGGCGGCCAGGACGGATGGATTGCAGATCGAACATCGAGGTTACCCCGGAACTGCTAGGCCGAATGTGGCCGCCGGGCATGGAGCAATATGCGCGCCACTCGATCTGCGTCATGCGCATATGAGCGCTGCGTACAAATCAGGCATCCTCCGAATGGACGGAGCACGGACGCAAACACCGGTAAGGATTAGAGCCTCTTCTGATCAGTCTAGGTGTCTGATCCCAGGGTTTGATGGTGCTGTGTCTTCCTGGCCATCGAAGGACGCGCTAAGGGCCAGGTTCTCCACGGGAGCGCCCGCACGACAGAGGCGGTCCGTCGAGCGATCCAGCATAATCAAGCGAGCCCGAGGGACCTGGCGCGACACTACGGGGTAAACCCGAAGATCATCGCCAAGTGGCGCAAGCGATCCTCAGGGACCGACCAGCCCACCGGCCCGAAGGCGCCACGCTCAACCACTCCGTCTGCAGAGCAGGATGTCACCGTCAAGCGCTTCCACCACGAAAGCCACGACCAGCTCCGACGGCAACTCGATGCCTTCGTCGCCGCCTGCAATTTCGCCCAGCGCCTCAAACGCCTGCGCGGCCTCACTCCATACGAATACATCTGCAAGGCATGGGCCGATCAGCCCCAACGCTTCACCCAAACCCGCACCATCAAATGCCGGGACTAAACACCTGGCTCACAGCTGCGCGCCTGAGATCCGAACAAGATTCTGCCAGAAGGACGTCTCGCTTTCAGCTCGCTGGCGCATGACCGCAGGGCTCGATGATACGGGCCGCGCGCCAGCGGCGGTGATGCGCTGCGCAATCTCGGGTCGCGCAATGATATCGCGCAGGGCGGTGGATACCGTCTCCACGATCGGCGCTGGCGTCGCGGCTGGTGCGACGAAGCCGGCCCATACCGCGGCCTCGAAACCGAGCATCCCGAGTTCCGTAAAGGTCGGCACATCAGGCAGCAGGGGCGTACGCGACGCATCGGCCATGGCGAGAGCACGGACCTGGCTGCTCTCGATCAGCGGTAGCCAGCTCGCGAGGTTGTCGATGGCGAACAGTACGTCACCGCGCAGCATGTTCGGCGCGGCATCCGCCGCCCCGCGGAAGGGGACGTGCGTGACGCGAATCCCGTTCCGCTGTCCGAAGAGCTCGCCCAGCAGATGAGAGGTGAAGCCCACACCGCTGCTGGCGAAATTCACGCCATCCGGTCGTGGCCTGGCCCAGGTCACAAACTCCGCCACGCTACGTGACGGAACAAAGGCCGTCGGCACGATCATGACATTCGCGTTCTCCCAGCAGATAGCGACGAAGGCGAGGTCACGCATCGGGATGATCGGCAGGCTGCGGTAGAGGAACTGGTTGGTCACCCACTGCGTCACCGTCCCGACGCCGAAGGTGTAACCATCGGGTGCTGCGCGGGCAGTCGCTTCCGTACCGATATTGCCGCCGGCGCCGCCACGGTTCTCGACGACGAAGGGTTGCCCGAAGCGCCCCGACAACTCGGCGGCCAGGATACGTGCCAGAACATCGGAGGATCCGCCTGCAGGGTTCGGCACGATGATGCGGACGGGCCGTGTCGGCCAGGTCTGCGCGGCCGCGGGCGGCGACAGGGCCGCGGTGGCCCCCGTGACGAGGACGGTGCGGCGCCTCACCGGATCACCCCCATGGCCCGCAGCAGCGGTGGCTGCTCCAGCAGCATGGTCGCGACATACTCCTCATAGGCTGCGCGGCCGCGCCACCATGGCGTCAGATGGACGCGCGCGAGCAGCGTCGCATGCTCCGGGTCGTCGAAGCTGCGCTTCAGCCGGTCGGTGATGAGGTCCGCGAGCTCGGGCGCCATGCCACGCGGGGCGACGAAGCCCGACGCATAGTCGAACTCCACATCGAAGCCCTGTTCCCGCGCCGTTGGTACATCGGGATATCGCGCGAGGCGTTCCTTGGCGGTGGTGGCAAGCAGGCGCACGTCGCCGCTTTCCAGCAGACCGGCGATGCCGCCGATCGTGTCGTACATCACGTCCACGTCGCGGCCCATCAGCGCATTCGCGGCAGGGCCGGCGCCGGGGAAGGGCACGAAGAGGAACTGGATGCCGGCGCGATGTTCCAGCAGCTTCATGCCGAAGGGCGGGTTCGCCGGCGTGCCGCTGCCGGCATAGGTCACGCCCTCGGGCTTCGCCCGCGCGCGCTCGACCAGGTCCTTCAGGTCGCGGATCGGGCTGTCACGCAGCACCGCCCAGCCTAGGGCGAGGTTGTTCATTGCAGCGAGGTAGGTGAAGTCGCGCGTCGGATCGTAGTCCACCTGCTGGACCATGGTGATGCGCCAGCTCGCATCCGTCGCGCCGCAGATCAGCGTGCCGTCGGGCGGTTGGTTCTTGGCATAGGCCATGCCGATCGAACCCGATGCGCCGGGCCGGTTCTCGACCACCATGGTGCGTTCGAAATGCCGGCGCGCGATGGTGACGAACCCGCGCAGATAGGCATCGAAGGCGCCGCCCGGCGCCCAGGGGCAAATCACGCGGATCGGTCGGTCCGGCAGGCTTGCCTGGGCATGGCCCCGGCTGATGCGAAAGGCAGGCAGCGTGGCCGCGGCGGCAAGCAGTCCTCGGCGCGATGACGCAGGCATCGGGTCTCTCCTTCTACGGTTGGCGTCGCTCCAGCTGTCGCTGTTCGGTCTCTCTCCGTCAGTTGGCGGCCGTTTGCAGGCTCTCGCTGCGCGACCGCCGCAGGATGCTGGTCGCAGCGTGGTCGATGGTTGCCTCCGCTCCCTCAAGGAGGACGCCGTAGTCGGCCTGCGCCCCTGCCCGCGTCACGAGGCCGGCCAGGACATCCGCGCGCACCGCGTCGGCATCACGCGTCAGTGGATCGCCATGCCCGCCGCCGCCGGGCAGCAGAAGGCAGACCTCGTCACCGGGACGCAGCTGCTGGCGGCCGCCCTGCGGGACCGGATTGCCGTTCAGGGTCAGCGTGGCGCCGCGCCCCGCCCCGCCGCCATCCCGCCCGAAGGCCGGATAGGTCGAGTTGGGATTGCGCGGCGACCCGCGCAGTGTGGAGGCCACTGGCGAGGGCGGGGCATGCGACCCGTCCGCTACGCGGAACACGACTTCCTGCCCAACGCCACCACGATGGCGGCCCGGGCCCGCCGTATCGGCGGCGAATTCCTTGCGCTGATAGACCAGGCAGGTATCCGCCTCGGTGACTTCGACGGGGATCGCGGCCGTGTTGTAGGGGAAGCAGAGCGTGCCGTAACCATCCCGGTCGGCGGAGGCCCCGAAACCGCCGCAATGCGAGATGATGGAGAGGAACTCTTCCCCATCATGCTTGCGGCCGTTGAAGTACATCGCGACCAAGGGCGTGGACCCGCAGGCGGCGATGACCTGACCGGGCATGGCCGGCGCCAGGGCACCGAACAGCGCCTCGGGCAAGTTGTGCGCGATGACCGTGCGGCCCCAGGTTGGGGCCGGCGGGTTGCAGCTGATGATGCTGCCGCGCGGCGCCCGCACCGTGATGGGTTCGAGGCAGCCCGCATTGTTCGGCACCGTCGGGTCCACCATCACCTTGATGCCATAGGCGGTGTAGGAGGTGGCGAAGGGCAGGGTGCAGTTCACCGCCGCTTCGACTTCGGGGCTCGATCCCTCATAATCCACGATGACGCTCTCATCGGCGATCTCCACGGCAACGCGGATCACCATCGGTTCCGTCAGCGCGCCCACCGGGGGCAGGCGCACCTCGTTGCGATAGATGCCATTGGGCAGGGCGCGCAGGCGGGCACGCATGCTCTGCCCCGCCAGCCTCGTGATGGTGTCGGCCAGCGCCTCCAGATCGGCGAAGTCGTATTCGCGGATCATCTTGCGGACGCCGGCGATGACGATGCTGTTCGCCGCCATCTGGGCATTGATGTCGCCCAGGACCTTCGGCGACATGCGAACATTGGCCCGGATCACGGATAGCAGTGTCTCGTTGGGCTGGCCGGCCTCATAGAGCTTGAGGATGGGGATCTTCAGCCCTTCCTCGTACATGTCGCGGGATTCGATCGAGGCCATGCGGCCGCCGATATCCAGGTGATGCACGACGCAGACAGTGAAGCCCACCAGCGTGCCGTCGAGGAAGATCGGCGCCGCCACGGTGAGGTCGAGCAGATGCCCCGTCGCGATCCACGGGTCATTGGTGGCGATGACGTCGCCTTCGCGCAGTGTCTCCACCGGATAGACCTGCATGAAGTGCCGCATCGCATTCGGCATCATCGCGATGAAGCCCGGGGCGGTCTTGGTCGAATGCGCCAGCATGTTGCCGCGCGCGTCGAAGATGCCGACGCAATAGTCGTGGTAGTCGCGCACCACGATGGAGTAGGAGGTGCGGACCAGCCCCGTCGCCGCCTCGTCCACGATGGAGATCAGGCGGTTCCACAGGATCTTGGTCAGGATGGGGTCGAGCGAGCGAGCCATCGCGTTGTTCTCCTTCAGCCCAGTTCGACGAAGACGGCGCCGCTGGCGTGCACGCGCAGCCGGTCGTTGGCGCGGATTGCGAAGCCGGATTCGCGTTCCTGGACCACCACGGGGCCGGCGATCTCCTCGCCCGGCTGAAGTGCGGCGCGGTCGATCACCGGCACGTCGTGGAACGCCTTGGTGGCGGGGTCGTAGAGCCGCCGCGTCCCGAGCGAGCGAGCGGTGCCGGGGGCAAAGGGCGCGACCTCGGTCAGGCGCTGTTCCGGCAGGTCGCCGACGACGCGCAGACCCGCGAGTTCCACCGGCGTGTCGTCGCCAGGCCGGCCATACAATTCGCGGTACCGCTCGGCGAAGCGGGCGGCGAGTAGCCTTGGCAGCGCTTCATCGAATTCGGCCGGGGTGAAGCCGATCTCGATCGGGTACTCCTGGCCCTGGTGCCACATCTCCGCGACGTAGCGGAAGGTGACGGCGGCTTCCGGCTGCGCCAACGTGGCGGCAATCGCGGTGCGCAGCGGAGCGACGGCCTGGCGCAGCGCCGCGACCGACAGCGTAGCGGCGCGTAGCTTCAGCGGCAGGACGCGCTCGAAGGACGGCGGGGCGGTGAGCAGCCCGACCGAGGACATCACGCCGGCATTGGGTGGGAAGACAACGCGCGGGCAACCGAGCTTGCGCGCAAGTTCCGTCGCATGCACCGGCCCCGCCCCGCCGAAGGCGATGACCGAAAGCCGCGTCGGGTCGCAACCCTTCTCCGCGACATGAAGCCGTGCCGCGGCGGCCATGGTCTCGTTCACCAGGTCGAAGATGCCGTAGGCCGCCTCGGTGACGCTGATGCCGAGCGGTTCGGCGACCGCTTCCCGCACCGCCTGTTCGGCGGCGGCGACGTCCAGCGCCATCTGACCGCCCAGGAAATGCGCGGGGTCGAGCAGGCCAAGCAGCAGGTCGGCATCGGTCACGCTGGGCAATGCGCCGCCCTGGCCGTAGCAGGCGGGGCCGGGATCGGCGCCGGCGCTCTCCGGCCCTACGGCGATCAGGCCGAGCTGATCGAGCCGCGCGATGCTGCCGCCGCCCGCGCCGATCTCGACCAAGTCATAGACCGGGACCGCGACCGGGTGCCCGCTGCCGGCGACGAAGCGATGCACGCGCCCAGCTTCGAACTTGCGGGCCCGGCCCGCTGTGCCGTCGCGGATCACGCAGAGCTTCGCGGTGGTGCCACCCATGTCGAAGGACAGTGCATCGGCGATGCCGATCTGCCCGCACGTCCAGATTGCTGCCTCGACGCCGGCTGCGGGGCCGGACTCGATGATCTGGATCGGGTAGTCGCGCGCGGTGCTGGCGGTGGTGCTGCCGCCGTTCGAGAGCATGATCTCAAGCTCGCGCCTGATGCCGCGCTGCGCCAACTCGCCGGACAGGCGCTCAAGATAGGCGCTGACCACCGGCTTCACATAGGCGTCCAGCACCGTGGTCGAGCTGCGCTCGTACTCGCGCGGCTCGGGGTTGACGGCATGGGAGAGCGAGACCGGCACGCCGGGCAGGTGCTCGACGAGGAGCTCCGCGGTGCGCCGCTCATGCACGGGGTTGCGGTAGGCATGCAGGTAGCAGACCGCGACGGCCTCGATGTCGAGGCGCTTCAGCTCGGCGACGACCTCGAGGAGCTGTGCCTCGTTCAGCGGCGTGAGGACATCGCCATCGGCATAGACGCGCTCCTCGATGCCGAAGCGAAGCTGGCGCGGCACGACGGGGTCAGGGAAGCGGATGAAGAGGTCGTACACGTCGTAGCGGAACTCCAGCCGCTGCTCGATGACGTCACGGAATCCCTCGGTCGTGAGCAGTGCGACGCGCGCGCCCTTCCGCTCCAGGATCGCGTTGGTGACGAGGGTGGTGGCGTGGTTGACGCGCTCGCTTTGCGCCTCGAGCCCCGGGATGCGGCGGGCGAGGGCCTCCAGGCCGTTGAGCACGGCACGCTCCGGCTCGCGCGGGGTGGTGAGGCACTTTTCCACGAAGAGGCGGCCGGTGCGCCGGTCATGGACGGTGAAGTCGGTAAACGTTCCGCCGATATCGACGCCGATGCTGAACATGCCAGCTCCGCTCAGATGTTCCACAATATGGGACACGCTGACGGCCCAGCCCCCAACCGTCAACCCGGAATCCGCTGGATGATGGCAAATGTGCCATAATGTGGGACAAATTGGGCCGGGACCGGCGTTTGCGCGCCTGCCTCCGGACGCTTAAACGGCACCCATGAACGATCCCGCCCCCTCATCAGCCGACGATCCCGGCCGGCTGGACATGGTCGCGCCAGGGGATGAGGCGTCGGCCTTCGGCGACACGGATGCCATCGGCAAGGCATTCGCCGTGCTGCGCTGCTTCATCGATGGGCAGGAGGAATGGGGCGCGCGGGAACTCGCCACCGCGCTCGGGCAACCGGCCAGCTCGGTGCACCGGCTCCTCAAGACGCTGCGCCGCGAAGGCTTCCTGCAGTTCGATCCCGTGCTGCGCCGCTATCGCCTTGGTCTTGAATTGCTGCGCGTCTCGGCCGTCGCCTTGCGGCGGCCGGGGGTGCATGCCGTCGCCGCGCCGGTCATCCGGCAACTCGCGGAACGGACCGGAGAGACCGTCTCGCTCGCCCTCCTCGAAGCCGAGCGAGGGCGGATCGTCTATGTGCAGGAATACGGGTCGCCGCGATCGGCGGATGTCGATCCGGCGCTGGGACGCAGCGCCGCGGTGGCGGCCGACATCGCCGGCGTCGCGATCCTGGCTGCCTCGGCCGCGGCCGGGGCGGCACCGCATCTAGAAACCATCCGACAGCGCCGCTATGCCAGTGAGATCGTCGAGGAAGGGCGGCGCGAGCGCACGGCGCGGCTCGCCGCCGTGATCCGCGACCATGCCGGGGCGGCCATCGGTGCGCTGGTGCTGGCCATGACGGAAAGCCGGCTGCGCGCGGCGACGGAACTGCGGCTCGCCACCGACCTGGTCGCCGCGGCGAATGAGGTGTCGTCGCGCCTCGGTGCGCGCATCCTGGGTGGTGCGAGCTCCGGCAGTTGGCGGGACGGGCTGGAGGCGCTGACCACGCTCATTGGTGATCGCATTCCGGGCCTTGCCACCGTGCCCTCGTTGGGCGGAGGGGTGAGCAATCTGGTCGAGTTGGAGGAAGGGCGAGCCGCCTACTGCATCACCACGGCGACGACGATCCATGCGGCCTATGAGGGGCGGCCGCCTTTCGCCACGGCGATGCGTCGGCTGCGGATTGCGACCCGACTGTCGACCGTCACGCTTCATGCTGTTGCGTCCCGGCGGGTGCGGTTCGGGAGTCTGCGTGAGGCGGCCGGCCTGCGCATCTCCAGCGGACTGCCCGGCTTCGCGAGTCAGCGCCTGTTGCGGGACCTGCTGCGGATGGCGGGCGTCTCGGCGCGGCGGATGCAGGAAGCCGGTGGGCAGATCGCGGAATTCGAATTCGCCGAAGCCGCGCGGCAACTACTTCTGGGTAATGTTGATCTGATCATGGGGTTGCTCGACAGCGAAGCACCGAGCTTCCGAGCGGTGCTGCAGGATTATCCGGAAGCCGCATATCCAATCCAGCTCGATCCGGCGCTGATTGATCAGCTCATCGACAGCAATCCAGGCTACCGCCCCGCGATTATCCCGGCCGGCACCTATCCGGAGCAGCAGGCTGATATTCGGACGCTGTCGGTCGACACCGTGCTCGCGACCTCCGAGGCGCGCGATGAGGAGGAGGTCTTGGCGTTGGTTCGGCTCCTGGCGGAGCGGCGGGACGAGCTGCGGCGGTCGTCCTCAGCCTATTCAGGGCTGCTGGCGATCGCCGAAGGGCGCGATCTGCCCGTGCCACTGCACCCAGGCGCTGCGAGGTTTTGGAAAGAGGGACGCTGGCCCATTGGACGGAGTGCAGGCTGACCGCAGGACTCTGGTCACGATCAGCGTCAGTTCATGCCTGAGGTGCACGCGGGATTTCGAGGCAACAGCCTAGAGCAGATCCTGTCCGGATGAACTCATCTGGACAGGCGAAGATGCTCGCAAAAACAAATGCCTAGAGCATTGCAGGTGAAGGGAAGTTTGCCGGAAATGCTCTAGTGACGGTTCACGCCCTAGCAAACTCCCGCCGCTTGGCAGAGCACCAAGACGTCGCTGCTCCATTGCGGCCGGTCTCTTGGCCGGGCGCTCGGGCGGCCTGGGAGAAGCGATCCGGGTCGGCCAGCGAGTGTCCGTCGTCGAATGCGGTGAGACAGCGGAGCCGGCTGCTTAGCGGAGGATGTGGCCCATCTGGTGTTGAGGTAAGGCGGCAGGCTGCTGGTGGATCATGCGGCCGCCATGCAGCGGCATGTCGGCGGTGCCGGCACGCTGCGCCATCAGCCAGCCTCGGAGAACAGGGGAAGGTCGCCGGCGGCGTCGGCTATGAAGTTTGACGCGGTCACGCCGACCAGTCTGATGCCCGTCCGGGGGGGGTAGACCGACCGGGCCAGGTCGAGGCTCCCTGCAGCAACTGCGCGTGCTCGGTGATGGCGGCGGCCAGGGTCCGGCTCCGGGTGATCTGCCGGAATTCCCCGAACTTGACCTTCACCGTTACGGTCCGCCCGAAGGCCTGGGCCTTCTCGCACCACGCCCAGACGTCGTCGGCCATCTGCAGCACGCCGGCCTCAATCCCGGCGGGATCCACGAGATCGCAATCGAAGGTCGTTGCCGAGCCGGAGGAACTGCGCGTCCGGTCGGGATCGACGGGACGGTCATCCTCGCCGCGAGCGATGGCATGGCACCAGGCGACAGTACTGCCGAAATGCGCCTGCAGGAAGGCCGGCGACTTCGCGCGGAGATCGGCGCCGGTCTGGATACCGAGCGCCTGCATGCGCTTCGTCGTGACCGGGCCGACGCCGTGGAAGCGCCCGACCGGCAGCGTCTTCACCCAGGCTGGCCCCATCTCCGGCGTCACGGCGAACTGGCCGTTGGGCTTGCGCTGATCCGAGGCGAGCTTCGCCAGGAACTTGTTGTAGGAGATGCCGGCGGAAGCGGTCAGTCCGGCCCCTCGTAGATGCGGGCGCGGATCTCCTTCGCAGTGGCCCGGGCAGTGGGCAATGCCCCGAGCTCAACGTCATGGAGAACGTCTGGCAGTTCATGCGAGACAACTGGCTCTCGAACCGAGTCTTCCTTGATCACGAC
Organism: Roseomonas alba; assembly: GCF_019430885.1. GTDB lineage: Bacteria > Pseudomonadota > Alphaproteobacteria > Acetobacterales > Acetobacteraceae > Neoroseomonas > Neoroseomonas alba. The sequence continues at coordinate 265,218 of NZ_JAHYBZ010000005.1, forward strand.
GACATCGTAGACCACCGCTGCCACGCCTCGAACAAGCTCACCGACCAGCCCTGGCGCATCATGTCCATCGGGCTGCGCGATTGGGCTCATCTGTTCCACTCAACGGGAGCTTGTATGAGTTGTGCGTTTCAGGGACCCGGGACGCAGACACAGCCCTTCGACGCTTTCCTTGGTCGGCGGTAACGCGGAGCGTGCCCCTACAACTCGATGCGAGGACTCTCATGCGTGCGGATTCCAAGCCCCAGCCAGCACAGCAATCGTCGTCACCCAGCGGGCGACGCCGTCCCGCCGATCGGCCGCGCTTCTTTGAGCCGCAAGCGCTGATGGAGGTTTGGCTCGCGGTAGAGGAGTATGGGGCGCGCCATCGGTCCTCCGTCAACACGGCGTGCAATAAGCTCTCACTGACTTTCCTGATCGCCGGCACCAAGGCCGCGGACCGTGAGCAGCAAGCCTTATGCGCGCAGGTCTCATAGCAACGACGCCGGCGAAAGCCGGAACTGCTACGCCGCGCTCGCGTCCAAAAGCTGCCGGATCGACCGCATGGCAGTCGCATATCCTCCTGCCCCGAGCCCCGCAATGACGGCTGTCGCAACGGTGGAAACAAGGGACTGATGGTAGATCGGCTCGCGCCGGTGAATGTTCGAGATATGCAGCTCGATGATGACGCCGCTGAACATCTTCAAGGCGTCAAGGACGGGGATGGAGCGAAAAGTCAGTCCAGCAGGATTGATCACGATGCCGGCTGCCTCACCATCGATCGCCTCATGGATCCATTCAACGAGCTGGCCTTCCCAGTTCGTCTGTCGGAAGACGACGGCGTCGTCGCCGGCCTCAGCCCGGCACATCGCCTCGACCTCGGCGAGCGTGGTGCTGCCGTAGATTTTTGGCTCCCGCTTTCCGAGACGGTTGAGGTTCGGTCCGTTGAGCACGTGGATGACGCGGGGCATGGCGGATTCTTCCTTGTTTGCGATCCTCGGTGCGATCTCAGCCCTGGTAGCCGAGCTGCCGCGGCAGCCAGAGCACGAGTTCCGGCACGTAGGTGATCAGGGCCAGGGCACCGATGGCAGCGGCGATGAAGGGCAGCACATGCCGCACCACGGCGAGCAGCGGCGTTTCCGACAGCTTCGCCACAATAAAGAGCAGCAGCCCGTATGGCGGCGTGATCAGGCCGATCATGATGTTGACCACCACCACGACGCCAAAATGTACGAGGTCGACGCCAAGCGCCTGGGCTGTCGGGATCAGCACCGGAACCACCACCAGCAGGATGGTGCTGCCTTCCAGCAGGCAGCCGAGCACCAGCAGCACCAGGTTCACGACGAGCAGGAACTGCCCCCGCGATAGCTCCCATCCCGCGAGCAGGTCGCGCACCGCGGCCGGGATGTTCTCGCTGGTGACCACGTAGTTGAAGGCGAGCGCGCCGGCGATGAGCATGCCGATCGCGGTGGTCGACCGCGCGCTGTCCAGAACCGCGCGATACAGGTCGCGCAACGACAGGCTGCGGTACAGCAGCACGGCGACGAGGAAGGCATAGGCGGCGGCGACTGCCGCAGCCTCGGTTGGTGTCATCACCCCGCCATAAATGCCGCCGAGCAGAATCGCTGGCATCAGCAGCGTCGGCATTGCCTCCCAGGTCAGGCGAGGAATGTCGCGCAGCGGCACACGCTCGGCCACGGGGTAGTCGTGCCGGTGCGCCATCCAGGTGTTGATGCCCATGTAGCCGATGGCCATCAGCAGCCCAGGTACGACGCCGCCGAGGAAGAGGTAGCCAATCGACGAATCCGAGATCAATGCATAGAGCACCATCGGAATGGAAGGCGGGATGATTGGCCCCACCACCGCCGTGGCCGCGGTGATGGCGGCGGCGTAGCTGGCCGGATATGCGCCACCGCGGCGCATCATGTCGATCATGACCTTGCCGCTGCCTGCCGCATCCGCGATGGCGGAACCCGACATGCCGGCGAAGATGACGCTTTGGACCACGTTCACATGGCCGAGTCCGCCGCGGAAACGTCCGACGAGCAGGTTGCAGAAGCGAAGCAACCGGTCGGTCATCGTTCCGGCGTTCATGAGGCCGGCAGAGAAGATGAACAGCGGTACAGCGAGGAGGATGAAGCTGCCATTCAGCCCGTTGAGCACCTGCTCCGCGGCGATCGACATGTCCTGCCCCGACAGCGCGAGGTACAGGATGGTACCCGTGATCATCGCAAGCCCGATCGGCAGGCCCATGACCGACAGCCCGATGAGGGCGGCAAGCGCGAGTGAGAAGGGGCTCTCGAAATTCATGCTGGCCGCGACGATCCGCTGAGTGCGCGCCAGACGATCGCGCCATGCCGCACGATCATCGCCACCGCGAAGATTACATAGACCGAGTAGAGGTAGTCGAAGCGGATACCGAGATAGGCCGCCCTCTCCACCTTCATGAACGTCACGTAGTCGACGACGGCAGGAAGCGACCAGCCGAAGACGGCGACCACTGCACCGCCTGTCACAACATCGCAGGCCCGCCGCAACCCTTGGGGCAGGATTCCGTAGAGGACATCAAATCGGATCTCCTCCTCCTCGCGTAGAACCAGTGCCGCACCCCACAGCACGCCCCACAGCCATGCCAACGTGGACACCTCGATCGTCCACCCGACCGGAGAATTGACGATGTACCGCATGAGGATCTGGATGATGAAGGCGACGAACATCGTCACGAGGAGCAGGGCCAGCACGTTCTCGGCGCGCCGCCGCGTCCAAGCCAAAGCGCGGCCCACCGCCGAGGACATGCGGATCAGCGCACCGCGTTGATGCGTTCAAGAATTCCCGCCGGCCAGCTCTGGGCCTGCGACGATGCCAGGTAGCGACGCTGCGCCTCTGCCCGGAACGCCGCGACGTCGGGCTCGTAGACTTCGAGACCCTGGGAGCGGAAGAACGTGGCGGTCTCCTGCTCCTGCGCGAGGTGCTGACGGGTGCTCTGGTCGATCGCCTTGTTTGCGGCGGCCTCGACGCGGTTGCGCTGCGCCTGGTCGAGACCGTCCCAGAAGCGCGACGATATCGAGAGCAGGTCGTAAGCCACGAGGTGGCTGGTCAGCACGAACTGCGTCGTGACCTCATAGAAGCGCATGGTGCGGCTGGTCGGCAGCGGATTGTCCTGCCCGTCCACGGCGCCGGTCTGCAGCGCCGTGTAGAGCTCCGCGAAGGCGACCGGCGTCGGGTTGGCGCCGAGCGCCTCGCCGAGGAACTGCCACGTCTCGCCGGGCGGCATGCGCAGCTTCATCCCCGCCATGTCGATTGGAGTATTGATGCGCTTGCGAGGCTTCAGGTTGACGTGCCGCGTACCAAAATACAGCGGCCCGAGGATGTGTACGTTGAGCTGCTCGCGCGCCATGCGCTTGAACTCGGCGCCTATCTCTCCGTCGAACACCTTCCTCATGTGATCGGCGTCGCGGAACAGATAGGCGGAGGCCATGACCGACCAGGCAGGGATCTGGCGCGAAATGTCCTGTGGCGAGAGGTTCCCCATCTCGACATTGCCGCGCTGCATGGCGACGAGCTCGGTCCCTTGGCGGTACAGCGTCGCGTTCAGGTGCAATTCGACGTCGAAGTCGGCGGCAAGGTCATCCTTGAAGGCGCGCATTGCCCCGGCGCGAATGTCCTGGTCGGAGAACACTGCGGTGAAGCGAATGCGACGGCGCGTTTGCGCACCAGCAGGCAGCGCCGGCACAGCCAGCGTTGCCGCGGCAGCCGTCAGGACGGACCGGCGTCCAGTAAGCGGTCGCATGGGCGTTCTCCCTTCCCAAGTTTTCCTTGGCCGTCTCGCAGCGGCTGAGCACGACGCTAGGAGCGGATGGGAGGGCGATCAATAGTGATTTCACGAATCGTCCAAGATTTCGGAGAATACCGGCTATTGTTCCTGGACGCTGTCCTCGCCGATACTGAGCGGGGGACGGCTCCCCGCGGGAGGCGCGATATTGGCCCGGTTGGCAGGCGCAGGACACGAAACCGAGGAGACACCAGGCGAGGCGGCCTATCGTCGCATTCGCGCAGATGTCCTGGCCGGCAGTCTGGCGCCGGGACGCAAGCTCGGCCTCGACGGCCTGCGCGCGATCTACGGCGTCGCCATCGGTACGCTGCGCGAGGCACTGTTTCGCCTGGCGTCGGAGGGCCTCGTTGTCGCGGAAGGCCAGCGCGGCTTCGCTGTCGCTCCGGTGTCGTCCGAGGATTTCCGCGAGGTGGCGGAGCTGCGCCTGCTCCTCGAATGCTACGCCGTGACTGAGTCTTTCGCCGCCGGGGACCTCGATTGGGAAGGGCAGGTCGTCGCGGCCCACCACAAGCTCGCAATCCTGGAACGGCGCCTTTTGGCCGGCGAGGCGGCGGACGCCACGCAGTGGAAGCGCTACGATCGTGAATTCCATCAGGCGCTGATCTCGGCCTGCGGCTCGGTGACGCTGTTGGAGACCTACGCGGCCGCTTACGACCGGTTCCTGCGCTATCAGATGGTCGCCGTGGTGTTCCGCGGCGCAGTCGCGGCGGAACAGCATGCCGCCCTCCTGGCCTGCGCCCTGGCGCGGGATGCCCCGCGCGCGCAGGCGATCCTGCGCGACCATGTCGATGGCTGCGTGGACCACGTTGTCCGCGGTGGTGCCCTCGCACCCTTCGCCCGGCGATCGCCCGGGATGGCGTCGGTAACGCCCGAGCCAAACGTCGCGCTGGTCCGTGGGCGATGAGCGGGCCGGACACGGGCTCGGTGGATACGAGCGAACGCGCCTATGGCCGAATCCGCGCCGATATCCTGCAAGGCGCCCTGGCACCCGGCCGAAAGCTCACGCTCGACCGGCTGCGCGAAAGCTATGGCGTCGGGGTCAGCACCTTGCGCGAGAGCCTCAGTCGCCTCGTCACCGAGCGCCTGGTTCTCGCCGAAGGCCAGCGCGGTTTCGAGGTCGCCCGCTTTTCCAGGACCGAGTTGCGTGAACTGGCGCAACTGCGCCTGCTGTTGGAAGGCCATGCGCTGGAACACGCCTTCCGTGCGGGCGACGTGGAGTGGGAAGCACGGGTCGTCGCCGTCCACCACAAGCTTGAGCAGATGCAATGCCGCCTCGGCAACGGTGACGGCGCGGCACTCGTGCCCTGGCGCCGGTTCGATGCCGAGTTCCACCAGACGCTGATCTCCGCATGCGGATCGCGCACGCTGATGGCGACGCATGCGAGCGTCTTCGACCGGTATACGCGCTACCAGAACCTCGCTCTGGGTTTCCGAGGAGAGATTGCGGTTCGCGAGCATCGCGGCCTTTGCGACGCTGCGATCCGCCGGGACGCAGCGGCGGCTCGCGAGATATTGGCGGCTCACATCCTCGGCGGCGTCGAGCACGCATTGGCCAGCGGCGCGCTCTGACAGGGCGCCGCAGCTGTGGCAGACTGCCATGGTCACAGCGGAGCAGCCATGCCCAGCCCCCCCGAACCCGAGCAGGCCCACGCGCCGGTGCGCCGACGCATGCCCGAACAGACACGTCTGGAGGTGTTGGAAGCGGCGATCGCGGAGTTCAGCGAGAAGGGGTTCTCGGGTGGGCGCGTCGACGACATCGCCGCGCGCATGCGTACCACCAAGCGCATGATTTACTACTATTTCGGCGGCAAGGCGCAGCTCTATGCTGCGGTACTCGAACACATGTACGGCCGCATGCGCGATGCGGAACAGGCCCTGCATCTGGACGCGCTGTCGCCGACCGAGGCTTTGAGTCGCCTGGTCGAAGTGACCTTCGACCACCACGCGGAGCACCCCGAATTCGTCCGCCTGGTCAGTGTCGAGAACATCCACGAGGCGCGCATGGTCGCAGCCTCCCCGATCATTCAGGAACGCAATGCGGCGATCATCGGGACCCTGAAGACCCTGATCGCGCGGGGCGAAACGTCGAACGACTTTCGGCGAGGGCTGGATCCCCTGGACCTGCACATGCTGATCAGCAGTTTCTGCTTCTACCGCGTCTCCAATCGCCACACGCTGCGGACCATTTTCGGTGCCGATCTGGCAGCACCGGAAACCGTCGCGGCGCACCGGCGCATGATTGTGGAAGCCGTGCTGCGCTATGTGCAGCCGTAAGGCTCATACCAAAGGTCGAAGTCGTCGACCTTTGGTATGCGCATTTGCGGACCTCAGACGCCGGGCGCAAACCTCCGGTTTGCTTGGCTTTCGCCGGACTGCCGGCGGGCCGCATTCGCGGCCTCGGCACGAGGCAAAGCCTCGTGCCGTTGGTATCAGACACCCGTCATTTCCCTGAAGTGGCGCAGCATGCGCTCGGCATCAGGCGCCTTCCCGGTAAAGAGACGAAAGGCACCCACGGCCTGGAATACCGCCATGCCGCCGCCATCGAGGCTGCGGCAGCCCAGGGCGCGTGCGCTGCGCAGCAATTCGGTCTCGAAGGGGAAGTAGACGACGTCGGCGACCCAGATGTCGGGCCGCAGCAGAGCGGCAGGCAGTGGCATCCCGGGGTGCTTGGCCATGCCGACCGGCGTGCAGTTCACGAGCCCATCCACCGCCGCCATGACGGATGCGGCATGAGGGACGGCCCGGGCCCTCCCCACGCCGAAACGCGCCACCAGGCTCTCAGTCAGGGCCTCGGCGCGCGACGCTTCAGCATCCGTGATCGAGAGCCGCTCTACCTCCTCGGTCAGCAGGGCGTGGGCCACCGCGGCACCTGCGCCCCCGGCGCCAAGCACCAGCACATGCTCGCGTGGCGCGCCCGGCAGGCCGCGCCGAAACGCCTCGGCGAAGCCGGCGCAATCGGTGTTGTGCCCAACCCGCCGCCCGTCGCGCAGCACCACCGAGTTCACCGCGCCAAGCGCCAGGGCTTCTTCCGACAGTTCGTGCAGCAGCGGGATCACCGCCTGCTTGCACGGGAAGGTGATGTTCAACCCGGCGAAACCCATCCATTCCGCAGCGGACAGCAAATCGGGCAGGGCCGACGCCGCCAGGCCGAGCACCTCCAGGTCAATGCGGCGATAGACAAGGCGCAGGCCCTGTTCCGCACCCTCGCGCTCATGCATGGCAGGTGTCCGAGAGGCCTGGATGCCGCTGCCGATCAGCCCGACCAAGACTGAGGGACGCTGATCCCACCGCATCATCGCGAGTTACATCCGCCTCCTTTGGACTTGCTCCATGAATGAACCAATTGGTACATAACGGTCAATGCGGTCCCGGGCTCCATCCTCGGGAATGCCGACGCCGCGAGGTCCGACGTGACAGTTTCGCCTCGTCTTCCAACGTCAATCGCCACGGTCTGCCTCTCCGGGACCCTGCCCGACAAGCTTGAGGCCGCATCATCCGCCGGCTTCGAAGGCATCGAGATCTTCGAGAACGATCTCCTGACCTTCGACGGTACGCCAGGCGACGTCAGGCGGATGTGTGAGGACCTGGACCTTGCCGTCACCATCTTCCAGCCGTTCCGTGACTTCGAGGCGATGCCCGAGCCGCAGCGCGCCCGCAATCTTGATCGCGCGGAGCGGAAGTTCGACACCATGCAGGCACTCGGGACCGACCTGATCCTGGTCTGCTCCAGCGTGCATCCCGCTGCCCTGCCGGAACCCGAGCGGGCGGCCGCGGATTTTCACGAGATGGCGGACCGTGCCAGCCGCCGCGGCCTGCGTGTATGCTACGAGGCGCTGGCCTGGGGCCGCCACGTCAGCCGCTGGCGCCAGGCATGGGATGTCGTCCGCCGGGCGGATCATCCGGCGCTTGGCCTTTGCCTGGACAGTTTCCACACCCTGGCGCTTGGCGATGACCTGGGCGGGATCGCCGCTGACGTGCCGCCGGAGAAGCTGTTCTTCCTACAACTCGCGGATGCGCCGATGCTCTCGATGGACGCCCTGTCCTGGAGCCGACACCATCGTCTCTTTCCAGGGCAGGGCGAATTGCCGGTCGCGCCCTTCCTCGCTGAGTTGCTTGCTGCCGGCTATGCGGGGCCACTGTCGCTAGAAATATTCAACGACGAGTTCCGTGCCGCGCCATCACGACGGATTGCGCGCGACGGATTGCGCAGCCTGGTCTGGCTCGAGGAGCAGGTCGGTCGCGCCCCGTTGCCGGCGATACCGGCGCTGAGCGGGATCGAGTTCGTGGAATTCGCCGTCGACGCTGAAGCAGCCGGGGCGCTCGGGCATTTCGTCTCGACGCTCGGCTTCCGTCGCGTCGGACGCCATCGCTCCAAGGAGGTCGAGCTGTGGCGAAACGGCGACGCCAACCTCGTGCTCAACAGCGAAGCTGACAGCGCGGCAGCCGAGCACTTCATTCAACACGGCCCTTCCGTCTGCGCCTTGGCGTTCCGGGTCGACGACCCCGCGCGCCTGGTCGCGCGGGCCGAAGCGCTGCACTATTCCATTTGGAGCGAACGCATCGGCGCCGGTGAAAGCAGCATTCCCGGCATCCGGGCACCCGACGGCACCCTGATCTACCTGATACAGGAAACCGCCGCGCGCCCGAATTGGGAGAATGACTTCCACCTCGAGGCGGAGGGCCAGGATGGCGGCATGCTCGGCATCGATCATGTGGCGCAGGCCGTGCCCCCCGGCATGGTGGACAGCTATGTGCTGTTCTTCCGCGCGCTGTTTGGCCTGACGCCGGATTCGCCGTGGGACCTGCCTGATCCCTACGGGCTGGTACGGTCCCGTGCCTTCATCGGCGGCGAGGGCTGCTTGAGGCTGCCGCTCAATGTCTCGGAGAGCGGTCGCACCGGGACGGGACGCTTCGTCTCGGCGACGGCTGGCGCCGGCGTGCATCACATCGCCTTTCTGGTCCGCGACGCGGCGAAGGCGGTTGATGCCGCGGCGGCCCGGGCTGCGCCCTTGCTCGACATCCCTGCGAACTACTACGAGGACCTCGGGGCGCGGTTTGGCTTAGCCGAGGACGAGCTGGCGATGCTGTCGCGACGCCATCTCCTCTACGATCGCGACGCTTCCGGTGGCGTCTATCGTCACGTCTACACCGCCTCCTATCGCGACCGCTTCTTTCTGGAGATGGTGGAGCGCAGCGGAGGCTATGCCGGCTTCGGCGCGGCGAACGCATCCATCCGGATGGCCGCGCAACGTCGACGGGATTCCGGCGCGGACTTTGGCGGTGCCGAGAGCTCGTGAACGAGCGTGTACGTCCTACTGCCCGCCAAGATCACGTATTGAGAGTAGCGAGACGCATGAGTCCCGACAGCGAATTCGTCCAGCGCGACCGCGCGGCCCATCCCGCCGCGGTCACACCGATCTACAAGACCAGCGTTTACCGTGGACGGCACCGGCCGCCTCTGAGGTGGTCTCCAACCGTCGGACAGTTTGACGGTCTGGATAAGCTCGGTCCTGGTCGTCGTCAGGCCGCCAATGTCGTCATCCCAGTTGCCCCATACGCATCGTCGGAGGGCGCCCGGCAAGCACGCTGTGTGGGCGTTCGGCATTGTAGTAGCCGATCCACTTCGGTCAGCCCGGCCCGCTGCAGCACGCCGGTGAAGCGCGGCGAGGTGAACTGGCCGTCCCGGTTAGTGTTGAAGATCTCAGGCCGCCCGAACCGCGCCAACGCCTCCTCCAGCGCCTCCAGGCAACACTCCACGTCCAGCGCGTTCGACACCCGCCAGGACAGCACCTTCCGCGTCGCCCAGTCCATCACCGCCACCGGGCAGAGGAAGCAGCGCCGCATCGGCAGGTAGGTGATGTCGGCGCACCAGACCTGGTTCGGCCGCTCGATCGCCAGGTCCCGCAGCGGGTAGGGGAAGATCCGGTGCTCCGGATGCGGCATGCTGGTCCGCGGCCGCACGTGGATCGGCGCCAGGCCCATCTTCGCCATCAACCGCCGGATCCGCTTGCGGCCGACGGCATAGCTCCCGCGCCGCAGGTGCCGCGCCATCGGCCGCGAGCCGTACCACGGCGTCTCCAGGAACTGTCCGTCAATCAGCCGCATCAGTTCCAGATTCAGCGGCGTCTCCCCACCAGGCCGGTGGTAGAACCCCCGACCGGCTGATCGAGACCAGCTTGCACTGGCACACGATCGACAGCCGTGGGTGCCCCTGCTCGATCACCTGGCGTCGCCGATCAAGGCTCATCGACCGGACGGCTTGGCCAAAAAGTCCGGTGCACCAGCAGCAGGCCGCATAGCCTTCAACCAAGGTGAGCCAGACATTCCAATCCTAAGCACCCTCCTCCGTCTCAAATCATCCGACGACGGATAATCGGGTCGATAGCACGTCGCAGTTTCTGATCTGGGCGGATGAGCGCCCGCCACCGATCCCGACGATCGGGGCAACCAGCATTCCCAAGGAGCCCTGGCCGGATCGGTGGGAAACACGCTGGTAGAAGACGCAGGTGCCCGAACGAGTGGCCCTCACGTCGGAGCAGATGTCAGGTTCAGGACCTATCTGACGACGGACAGGGCGGCGCGCCATGTCCTATGATACCCCATCGGTGTCGAGTACGGCCTGGACTGCGGCGGGATCGCACCTGACGGTCACGTTCGCACGTTCGAGCTGAAGCTTCATCGGCACACGGCTGTCGAGGTTCTCCCAGCCGCGGTTCAGCGCCTCATTGATCTCCTCCAGCGTCAGGTTGCACAGGCGCATCGGCACGCCGAGGTCGCGGCCCATGCTGACCGCGAGGGAGACATCCTTGTGCGCAAGCTTGAGCGAGAAGGCCGGCGGATCGTAGTGATCGACCATGAACTGGTCGGCCAGGCGGTCGAAGGTACGCCGGCGCCCAAGCGCGCCCTGGCGCACCGCGCTCCACAACTCCAGCGGATCCATGCCCGCCTTCACGCCCATCGAGAAGACCTCGGCCATCACCGTCTGGATCGCATAGCCGGCCATGTTGTGCACGAGCTTTGCGACGGTGGCGCTGCCAATCGGGCCGATGTAGCGCGCCTGGTCGCCGAAGGCGTCGAGCACCGGCTTATACTTCTCGTAAATGGCTCGATCGCCGCCAACCCAGATGGCGAGCCGGCCTGTCTCAGCACCCTTCGGGCCGCCGCTGACCGGCGCGTCGAAGCCGTGCGCGCCCTTCTCGGCCAGGGCGGCCGCGAAGCGGCGCACCAGCGCCTGCGAGTTGGTGGTGAGGTCGAACCAGGCCGCGCCCTTCCGCACGCCGGCCAGGATGCCATCGGGGCCGAAGGCCACCGGCTCGACCTCCTTCGGGCCGGGTAGCGAGGTGAAGATGACCTCGCATTGCTCGGCGACCGCCTTCGGGCTGTCCGCCCAGATGGCATCGGCGGCCAGGCGATTGGCCCCCGCCTCGCGCCGGACGTCGTGGATCACAAGCTGATGGCCGGCCTTCTGCAGGTTGGCCGCCATGAAGGCGCCCATGGTGCCGAGGCCGATGAATCCGACCTTCATCGCGGGATCAGACATCGCGCTTCTCGAACACGTTGGTGGCCACGCTCGCGCCCGTCATGCCCGCCGGCCAGCCGGCATAGAAGGCGAGATGCGTGACGAGTTCCGCGATCTCGTCCCGCGTCACGCCGTTGTCGAGTGCCCGGCCGATATGGGTCTCGAGCTGCTCGGGCCGGTAGGTGGCGACGAGCGCGGCGACGGTGATCAGGCTGCGATCGCGCTTCGACAGGCCCGGGCGTTCCCAAAGGTCCCCGTAGAGGACGCCTTCGGTATAAGCGACCAGCGCCGGCGCGGTCTTGCGGACCCGATCTCGCTGCGCCGAGGTTGGGATCTTGGCCATATCGTGCTCCATCCAGGGGTGATGAAAGCGCGTGGCCGGGCGTCGCACCGGCCACGCGTCAGGCTGTCTGTCAGGTCCGTCGCGGCCAGACGGCTTCGGCGACGGCGGATTGCGACGGGTAGACGGTCACCGGCCGCCCGCCTTGCCACTGCACGACCATCAGCCCGGCATTCTCGCGCAGCCCGTTGGCGTCGAACTTGATGCGCCGGCCGGGGAAATACGCCGCCGGCCCGTCGGTCACGTCCATGGTGCGGATCGCCTGGGCCACCGCGTTGCGGTCGGCACGCCGTGCGGCCTCCAGCGCATACTTCACGATCCACATGTCGCCATAGGTCGAGATCGCGTTCTGCGTCATCCAGGGCTCGTTGGTCTCGCGCCGCCACTCCTCGATGATCTGTTCCTGGCCCTTGGCGTCCCAGTTCGCGACAACGGTCATCAGGCCTTCGAGCTGCTCCGCGCCCACATTCTGCAGCATATCGGTCTGCGCCACCGCGATGCCGTTCGCGATGGTCGGCAGCCGCCCGCGACCGAGCCCGAATTCGTTCATCTTCTCGATCACCAGCTTGGCGTCGGAGATGACGGTGACTGGGAAGATCAGCATGTCCGGCCGGCGCGAGCGTATGCGCTGCACCAGCTGCGTCGCGTCCGACAGCGGGGGGGTGAAGGTCTCGTCCACCACCACGCGCACGCCGAACCGGGCCTGCGCCTCCTGCCGGATCGGCTCGACGAAGGAGATCGAGGCGGCGGTGTTGTCGGTCAGGATGCCGACCGTCTCCGGCCGCCGGCCCGATGCGCTCTGCGCGAGCTGCATCAGGGTCGGGATCGCCTCCCGCGCCTGGTCACCCGCGCGCGAGGAGGTCTGGAAGACGTAGCGGAAGCCGCGCCCGGTGATGAGGTCGGAGTAGGACAGCGTGAGCATCAGCAGCTCCGCCCGCTCCGTCACCTCGGTCGCGGCGAGGGTGAAGGAGCTGAGATAGGCGCCGGTCGCGGCGACCATGTCGGGTTCCTGCGCGACCATGCGCTGCGCAGCGTTCTTCGCCTTCTCCGTGCTGTCGCCGGCATCGAGTACGACGAGGCGCATGCGAGCCCCGTTCAGCGCCGCGACGCCGCCGCGCTCATTGATGTGGCGCACGGCGAGCTCGGCGCCGCGACGCATGATCTCGCCGAAGCGCGCCCAGGGTCCGGACAGGGGCACGAGCAGCCCCACCTTCACCTCGGCTGGCGCCTGCGCCTGCCCGATCCGTACCGTGAGGCCGGTCGCCGCCGTCAGGCCGAGCGTCGCCGCCATCACATCGCGCCGTGTCTGCGTCATGTCGTGGCCTCCCTTGCCATGTCGCGCCGTCACAGGCCGAGATAGGCCTGCCGCACGCGGTCGTCGCCGCTGAGAACCTCGTAGTCGCCTTCGAGGGCGATGCGCCCGCCCTCGAGCACGTAGCCGCGATCGGCGGAGGCCAGCGCCTCCGCCACGCGCTGTTCGACCAGCAGGATCGCGATACCGTCGCGGTGGATCTCGGCCAGGCGCTCGAAAATCTGCTCCGAGATTGCCGGCGCGAGGCCCATCGAGGGTTCGTCGAGCATCAGCAGGCGCGGCGAGGAGGCGAGGCCGCGCGCAATCGCCACCATCTGCTGCTGCCCGCCCGAGAGCGTGCCGGCCGGCTGGCCGCTGCGCTCGCCCAGGATCGGAAAGAGGTCGAGGATCCGGCGCCGGTTGCGGACCCAGTCGCGCCGCCCGGCCGCGGTGCTGGCGCCCATCTCAAGATTGTCCATCACGCTCAGCGAGGGGAAGACCTGCCGCCCCTCCGGCACATGCGCGATGCCGAGATGCGGACGCTCGGACGGGCGTACCGCCAGCAGGTCCCGCCCGTCGAAGCGGATCCGCCCGGCGGTCGGGGACAGGATGCCGGAGATGGTCTTGAACAGCGTTGTCTTGCCTGCACCGTTCGGGCCGACGATGGATACGAACTCGCCGGCCTCGACGCGGATCGACAGGCCCTTCAGCACGGTCGGGCCACCATAGCCGGCGTGCAGATCCTCGATCTCAAGCATCGGCGCGCTGCCACTTCTTGCCGAGATAGGCCTCGATCACGGCGGGGTTTCGCATCACGTCCGCCGGCGCGCCTTCCGACAGCAGCGCGCCGTGGTCGAGCACGATGAAGCGGTCCACCAGGCGCACCATGGCATGCATGGTGTGCTCGATGATGACGATGGTGATGCCCCGTGCGGCGAGGCGACGGATGACAACGAGCAGCACCTCGACCTCCGGCGCGCCGAGGCCGGCCAGCGTCTCGTCCAGCAGCAGGATGCGCGGCTGGCCGGCGAGCGCGCGGGCGATCTCCATCAGCCGCAGTTGGAGATTGGTCAGCCCGCCGGCGAGTTGCCTGACATCGCGGTCCAGCCCGACCAGGCGCAGCGCATCGGCAGTGACGGCGCGCGCTTCGTCCAGCGTGCGGGTGCGGGCGAAGGCGCCGACCATCACGTTGTCGGCGATTGTCAGGCGCGGGAAGGGCCGCATGATCTGGAAGGTGCGGCCGGCGCCGGCGCGGCAGACCTTGTGCGGCCGCCAGCCGACGATGCTGCGGCCCTCGAGCAGGATCTCGCCCTCGTCTGGTCGCAGGAAGCCGTTCAGGAGGTTGAAGACCGTCGTCTTCCCTGCGCCGTTCGGGCCGATGATGCCGAGGATCTCGCCCTGGCGGACCGCGAAGCTCATCTGCTGCACCGCGCGCAGGCCGGAGAAGGATTTCGAGAGGTTGCGCACCTCGAGGATGACGGGAGCATCGGCCGCGGGTTGGGTGCGCGGCGGGGCTGCGTCGGTCGGCGCTTCGACGGCGCTCGCCTCCGGTGCGGGTGGCGCGCGGCGGCGCGCCAGCGCATCCGCGACGCGCCAGAACACGCCCTCGGGCGCGACCAATACCACGGCGATGATGGCGGCGCCGAAAACGAAGCCCTGGATTCCCGGGATGGTCGCGCCAAGCTCCGCCTGCAGCACCTCGCTGAGCGGGATCAGCACGACCGAGCCGATGACCGGACCCCAGGGTGTCGCGATGCCGCCGAACATCGTGACCGTCAGCGCCTGGGCCGAGACCAGCATGCCGAACACGGCCTCGGGCGTCACGACGAGCAGGATCACGGCGTAGAAGCCCCCGATCGCCGAAGCGAGGCCGCCACTCATGACGATCGCGACCAGCTTGGTGCGCCATGTGTCGATCCCCGCCGCCTCCGCCGCCGCCTCGTTCTGCTTGATGGCAATGAGGGAGAGGCCGAAGCGCGCGCGCTCCACCGCGATGGTCAGAGCCATCGCGCCGCCAAGCAGCGCGACGGCGATCCAGCCATAGATGCGCGCATCGGCGAACTGCATGAAGGCGGGCCCATCCTCCCGCCGCATCGGCAGCGAGACCTCCTGGT
The DNA here is from genome assembly GCF_019430885.1 of Roseomonas alba. Lineage (GTDB taxonomy): Bacteria > Pseudomonadota > Alphaproteobacteria > Acetobacterales > Acetobacteraceae > Neoroseomonas > Neoroseomonas alba. The sequence goes on from NZ_JAHYBZ010000005.1 coordinate 280,290, forward strand.
AGCCGAGCCACAGGAAGACATGCAGCAGCGCCAACGGATAGGCGAGCATGGCCAGCGCGAAGTAATGCCCGCGCAGCCGGAAGGTCGGTACGCCGATCACCACCCCCGCCAGGCAGCCGAGCAGCCCGGCGACCGGAATGCCGATCCAGGGCGAGACGTGCCATTCGGCAAAGGCGAGCGCGACCGCATAGGCGCCGAGCCCGAAGAAGGACGCGTGCCCGAAGGAGATCAGCCCGCTGTAGCCGCTGAGCAGGTTCCAGGCGAGGCCGAACACCGCCCAGATCGGCACGATGGTCAACACCAGGCGGTAGTAGGAGTTTGTCACGAGCAGGAAGGCGAGCGCCCAAAGCGCGAGGAAGGCGGCCACCGGCAGCACGGTCCGCAGCAGGGGGCGGGGGACGAACATCGCTTCAGGTCCGTTCTACAGAGCGGCCGAAGAAGCCTTGGGGGCGCAGCAGCACGATCAGCAGGAAGACGACGAAGATCGCGGTGTTCTGCAATTGCGTCGGCAGCACGAGCGTCGAGAGCTGCTGGATCAGCCCGATCACCATGCCGCCCCAAAACGCCCCGCCGATGCTACCCATGCCGCCGAGCACGACGCCGGCATACATCACGATGACGTATTCGAGGCCGACATAGGGCGTGAAGGGATAGGAGGAGGCCAGAAGGCCGCCCGCGATCGCGGTGATGCCGACACCGAGCGCGAAGGCGACGCGGTGCGCGCGTTCCACGTCGATGCCCATGTAGATCGCGGCCTGCGGATTGTCGGCCGCGGCGCGCAGCGTCTTGCCGAGACGCGTCCGGTTGATGAAGAGCAGGAGGCCGATCGCCACCGCCACCGAGACCAGCGCCGCGATCGCACGCGCCTTGTTGACGAAGATGGTGAGGTAGCCGTCCTCGAGCAATGGCCCGATCTCGAAGGCCGAGGAGGAGAGCGGCGTGCGAATCGACACGGGCACCGAGCCCAGCACGAACAGCCCGCCATTCTGCAGGATCAGCGCGATGCCAAGGGTCAGCAGGAGCTGTGCGTAGTGCCCCTCGCCTTCCAGCGCCGTGACGCGCATGCCGGTGACGCGCGAGAGCAGCAGCCGGTGCACCGCCCAAGCAAAGAGGAAGAGCGGCGGTCCCGCGAGGATCGCGGCGATATAGGGCCCTCCATAGGGCCCGAAGGCCGCCTGCACGCCGAGCGCGGTAAACAGGTAGAAAGCGGCGTACATGCCGCACATCATGAAGTCGCCCTGAGCGAAGTTGATCACGCGCATGACGCCGAAGATCAGGCCGAGGCCTACGCACATCAGCCCATAGAGCGCACCGACCAGCAGGCCCGCATTCAGGGCCTGGAGCACGTCCTCGAGGAGCTGCGCCATCGGCATCGCGTTAGTGCCCCGCCTGGGGCCGCAGCGATGCGTCGGGGGCAGGTGAGGGGCTGCGGGCCGCCGTCGCCCGGCGCGGCGCAATCTGCGTCATGCGGCCGGAATCGACGCCGCCGAGCCTGTAGCCCGTCGTCATGCGTTTCCCCTCGATGTTCTACCGATATCGCGGGCGCTCCGCTGATCCCGGCTGGCTTGACGGGATGCTAGCGACGCCCGACGGGCCAGCGCAATCCGAAATATGGTATCGATATCATTCGGCGCGGCGCGCTACGTGCTCGCCCGCTGGATGATCTCGAAGCCAAGATCGACGCGGACACGCTCCGACGAACGTCCGTGGATGCGGTCCAGAAGGATCTCAGCGCTGCGCCGCCCGACCTCGAGGCGCGGCAGTCGCACGGTGGTGATCGCGGGGTTGAGCTGGCGCAGCAGGTCGATATCGTCGAAGCTCGCGATGGCGACGCGCCCGGGGACTGCCCAGACGCGCCGCTGGCATTCCAGCAGCGCACCGACGGCCAGCACGTCTCCCGCGAAGAAGACGGCATCGACGCTCGGCGTCATCTCGACCAGGCGGACGATCGCCTCGCAGCCGGACGGCAGGCCGGGCGGCATCTCGAGCATGATGCGCGGATCCGCCGGCAGGCCGGCCTCCGCGAGCGCCGCGCTGTAGCCCCTGCGGCGTTCCTGCGAACGCTCGTTGTGCGCGAGCGGCAGCGTGACGAGCCCGATGCGCCGGTAGCCCAGCCGCAGGAGGTGCAGCGTCATCGCCCGCGCCGCATCCACGTTGGAATAGCTGACCACCATGTCGAGCGGGTCGTCGGTCAGGGTCCCATTCTCGACGACCGGCACGCCGGACCGCCGGATCAGCGCGCGCAGCGCCGGCGTGTGCGTCGTGTTGTGCAGCACGAGCCCAGCCACCCGCTGCGCCACGAAGGCAGTGACGAGCGCCTCCTCCTCGGCGGGGCTGTAGCCGCTGTCGGCCACCATGAGGTGATGACCGTGCCGCCGCAGCACGTCCGAGATGCCCTGGATGGTGTCGGAGAAAAGGGTGTTGCGAATGCTCGGCACGACGAGGCCAGCAACGTTCGAGCGATTGGAGGACAGGTTCCCCGCCAATCGGTTCGGCACGTAGCCGATGGCGCTGACCGCCTCCTCCACGCGGCGCCGCACCTCGGGCGAGACCCGGTCCGGGCTGTTCAGCGCGCGGGAGACGGTCATGGTGGAGACGCCGGCGCGCTCGGCGACGTCGCGCATCCGCATCGCCCCTTCTCCGGGGCGCTTCCCACGCATCCGCCCGTCGCCTGCCGCCGCCCGTCCGGGCGGCTCGCCGTCATCCATGCGCCGAATCGATCCCCTTCCGCCTCGCTCCCTTCATATCGCCCGGACCCACCCGCCATCCACGTCCAGGATCGCGCCCTGTAGATAGGCCGCCTGACGGGACGCGAGGAAGGCGACAACCGCGGCGATCTCCTCAGGCTCTCCAAACCGCGCGACGCCGGTCTCCGCCGCGAGGGCCTGGGCGGCGGCTGCGGGATCGAGGCCGCGTTCCCGTTCCAGCGTGGCGATGCGCCCGGTCAGCCGGTCGGTCCGAATGCTGCCGGGGTTGATGCAGTTGACGCGCACGCCATCCGCCACGCCGCGGTCGGCCAATGCCTTGGTCAGGTTCATCAGCGCGGCATTCACCGAACCGCCGATGGCGAAGTCGGCGCTCGCGATCCGACCGCCGACGCCGGCAATGTTGACGATGGCGCCGCCTCGCTCGCGCAGATGTGGCCAGGCGGCGCGCGCCATGCGCACGGCGCCGAACAGCTTCAGGGCGTAGCCGTCCGCCCAGGCCTCCTCGTCGAGCGCGAGGAAGTCGCCGCGCCGGGTCGCGCCGGCGCAGTTCACCAGGAGATCTAACCGCCCGAACTGCGTGAGGGCCGCCGCAACCGAGGCTGCCGCCGCCTCCGGGTCACGCAGGTCCGCGCCATGCGGCACCGCGCCCGGCAAGGCCGCCGCTTCGTCGCGCAGGCGGTCGGCCGAGCGCGCGACGAGCAGAACGCGCATCCCTTCCGCCGCCAGCCTCCTCCCAATGGCGAGCCCGATGCCGCGGCTTGCGCCGGTCACGATGGCCGCTTGCCCGGAGAGATCGGGATAGGTCATTCCATCGTGATCCGCGCTTCGCGCACCACGCGGCCGATCTTATCCATATCGACGCGCAGTAGCGCGCCCATCTCGGCCGGCGTGCCGCCGACGACCTGCGAGCCGAGGTCTAGCAGGCGGGCGCGCCCCTCCGGCGTGCCGACGATGGCCATGAATTCTCGGTTGAGGCGGTCGACCACCGGCTCCGGCATGCCGGCCGGGCCGATCACGGCGTACCACTCCACGATGTCGAAGCCGGGCAGCGCCGCCTCGGCGATGGTCGGCACCTCGGGGAGGTAGGGCTGGCGCTGCGCGGAGGTGACGCCGAGCGCGTGCACCGCGCCGGTGCGGACATGCGGCAGTGTCGAGCTGCCATTGCCGAACATCAGCTGGATTTCACCGGCCACCAGCGCAGCGATCGCCGGCCCGCCGCCGCGATAGGGCACGTGCACCATGTCGACGCCGGTCATCAGCTTGAACATCTCGCCTGAGATGTGCACCGCCGACCCGATGCCCGGCGAGCCGAAGGATAGCTTGCCGGGGTTCGCCCTCCCGTAGTCGATCAGTTCGCGCACTGACTGCACTGGCAGGCTGGGGTGGACGGCGAGGATGTTCGCCACGTCCGCCAGGTGCAGGATTGGCGTCACGTCGTTCACGGGATGAAAAGGCTGGCGCGACAGCAGCGGGGCCGACACCAGCGTGCTGGTCACGATCCCGAAATTGTAGCCATCGGGCGCGGATCGCAGCAGCTCCGCCGTGCCGATGGCGCCGGAGGCGCCGCCGCGGTTCTCGATCACCACGGGCTGGCCCAGGGCACTGGACAGCGGCGGCTGGATGATCCGCGCAAGGATGTCAGTGGTCCCGCCCGGTGGCCACGGGATCACCATCCGCAGCGGCCGCGTGGGCCAGGCCTGGGCCTGCGCGATCACCGGCATCGCCAGAGCGGCCGTTGCGCCAATCATGATGTCCCGACGCTTCATTCTTCGTTCCTCCCCGTCGTCTCATTCGTTCAACTCGCGGACCAGGCTCCGTCGATCGGCAGAGCCGCCCCGGTGATGTCGTCGCCCCCCGGGCCGCACAGGAAGGCGACCATGCCGGCCACCGCCCCCGGCGCGACGAAGCGACGCGTCGGCTGCTTTTCCGCGAGGAAGTCCGCGATCGCCGCCTCGCGGTCGGTCTCTCCGCGCGCCGCCATGCCGGCGGCGATGCGCGCCTCGATCGCCGGCGTCGGGGTGGACCCCGGGCAGATCGCGTTGCAGGTGATGCGGTCGCGGACGGTCTCCAGCGCCACGGCGCGCGAGAGCCCGATCAGGGCGGTCTTGGTCGTGACGTAGCCGACGCGCCCCGCTGTGCCGAATAGGCCGTAGACCGAGGACATGTTCACGATGCGCCCCCAGCCCCGCGCGCGCATGCCCGGCAGGGCAAGCCGGATCGCGTGGAAGGGCGCGGACAGGTTCACCGCGAGATCCTCGTCCCACGCGGCCGGCGTCAGGGCCTCGATGGGAACGAGATGTCGCGTAACCGCGTTGTTCACCAGAATGTCGGGCCCCCCGCCCGTCGCCGCAAGCAGCGCCTCGACCTCGGCCAGGTCGGCGAGGTCCGCGCGCCTGTAGGTCACGGCGGCGCCGTGGCGGCTTGCGAGCCCATGCGCGACCGCATCGCCCTCGGCGGCCGGCGCCAGGCCATGGATCAGCACCTCGCATCCCATCGCGGCGAGGCGGTCGGCGATGGCGAGGCCAATCCCGCCCGTCGACCCCGTCACCAGCGCCCGGCGGCCCGCCAGGGTGTCATCCTTCATCCATCCCACCCATCGACTGAGATCGATAACCTAGGAGAGCCGCCGGGGTGACGACAAGCGGCGCAATGATCCATGCCAAGGGCCGCCTTGGCTTGCCTCGAGCCTGCAGTCTGGCATGATAGCGATATCAAAATGATGCGGCGAGGCCGTACGGGAGGACAACGTCATGCCAGGCAGCAGGAGGCCCCATGCGCGGTGGCGGGGTGCGCCGGCCGCCGCATCCCCGCATCAGGTCGGCCGGCGCGCCGTCCTCGCCACCGGCGGGGCGCTGGCAGCGCCCGGCGTGCGCGCGCAGGGCGGCGCTTGGCCGCAGCGCAGCATCACGATCATCGTGCCGGCCGCTCCGGGCGGCACGCTCGACGCCCTGGCGCGTTTCTTCGCGCAAGCGATGACGCCGGCGCTGGGCCGCACCGTGGTCGTCGAGAATGTCGGCGGCGCGGGCGGCCTGATCGGCATGCAGCGCGTGACGCGCGCCGATCCGGATGGATACGCGATCGTCTTCGGGAACATGGGCGTCATGGCCGCCTTCGTGGCGCTGCATCCGACCTCGGGCTACGACCCGCGACGCGATCTCGCGCCGGTGGCCATGGCCGCCTATGTGCCGATGGTCATCGCCGCCAGCCCGCAGAGCGGCGTGCGCAGCCTGGCAGGCCTGCTCGACCGCATCCGCGAGCGCGGGGAAGGTGTGACGTTCGGGACGGCGGGCCTCGGCACCACGAGCCATCTCGCGCCTGCGCTGCTCCTGCACCTGACGGGGCTGCGCGCGACGCTCGTCGCCTATCGCGGCGCGGGACCGGCGATGAACGACCTTGCGTCGGGAACGGTGGATGCCGTCATCGATCAGACGGTGACGATGATCCCGGCGCACCGGGGCGGGACGGCGGTCGCCCTCGCGGTGAGCGGTTCGCAGCGGGCGCCGCAACTGCCGGATGTGCCGACCTTCGCCGAAGGCGGCGTGCCTGCCTTCGACCTCGTGGTCTGGAATGCCTTCGCCGCCCCGCGCGGGACGCCCGAGCCGATCGTCCAGCGGCTCGCCGGCGCGGTGGACGCGGCGCTCGCGGATGCCGAGTTGCAACGACGCCTCGGTGAACTTGCCGCCAGCGCGCCGGCGCGCGAGGAGCGTGGCCCGGGCCCTCTTGGCCAGCGCATCACCGCCGATGCCGCGCGGTGGATTGCAGTGGTAGAAGCGGCAGGCTTGGCGCGGCAGTAGGGAGAGCGGTCAGCGGCATGATGTCCGGGAAGGATGGGGCGCCTGCCCACTTGGGCGGTGCGCTCGCGCAGTTCGTCGTCGACTCGCGCTGGGACGACATACCGGCCGCCGTGCGGCACGAGGCGAAGCGCACGTTGCTCAACCATGTCGGCTGTGCGATCGGCGTGGCGCAGGATCCCGCGGTGCGGACGGCGCTCGCGGTCATGCGCCCCTTCTCCGGCGCGCCCGCGGCCACCGTGATCGCGCAGGGCGTGCGCCTCGACCCGATGGCGGCGAGCTTCGTCAACGCCATCGCCTCCAACCTGCTCGACTACGACGACACGCATCTGGCGACCGTGATCCACCCGGCCGCCCCCGTCGCGCCGCCGGCCCTGGCCCTGGCGGAACAGCGCGGCCTGTCCGGCGCGGCCACGCTGCATGCCATCCTGCTCGGCATCGAGGTTGCCTGCCGGGTCGGGCTCGGCGTCTCGCCCGGGCATTACGCGCGCGGCTGGCACATCACGGCGAGCGCCGGCGTGTTTGGCGCCGCTGCAGCCTGCGCGAAGTTGCTCGGGCTGTCGCCGGCGCAGACCTGGCACGCGCTGGGCATCGCGGCGAGCCAGTCGGGCGGCCTCGTCGAGAACCTGCCCACGGCGGCTAAGAACGTCGCAGTCGGCAACGCGGCCCGCAACGGGCTGCTCGCGGCGCTGTTTGCCGAAGCGGGCTATGAGGCGGCGCCGGCCGCGATCGAGGGGGCGCTGGGCTGGGCCCGCGCGACCGGCGACGCCATCGACGGTGACGCCGTGGCGGGCGATCTCGCGACGCGATGGGAGGCCGCGCGGAACACCTACAAGCCCTATCCCGCTGGAATCGTCTTCCATGCGGTGATCGAGGCATGTCTCGGCCTGCGGGAGCAGCTCGGTGGCGCGGCCGACACGATCGATCGCGTGACGGTTGCGGGAGACGCCCTGCTGCTGGCCCGCGGCGACCGCGAGGTGCGCAATGAGCGCGACGCGCGTGTGAGCATCCACCATGCCGCGGCTGTCGGCTTGATCCGGGGCCGCGCCGGCGTGCGGGACTTCGAGATGGCGGCCGTGACCGACCCTGCCCTGGCGGCGTTTCGTGGAAGGGTGACCGCGCAGCTGGACGCCGTATTGCCGCGCGGTGCGGCACGGGTGCAGGTGCGGCTTGTTGATGGATCGGAGGTCATCCGCACGGTCACCACGCCGCGCGGCAGCCTCGAGATGCCGATGACGGATACGGAACTCGCCGCGAAGTTCAGGGAGAACGCCGCCCTGGGCGGCATCGCCGAGCGGAGTGAAGCCCTCGTCGACGCGCTCTGGGCGATCGATGCCGCGCCGTCGTTGCAAGGCCTGTCGAGGCTGCTGGCCTAGGCCGCCCCATCCGATTCGTCGCGGATCCCGACCCGCCGCGGCGCCGCCAGACGCGCCGTCGCGGCATTGGGCTTCTGCGCTGCGGCAGGCGGAGAGTAGAACGGCGGTGGAAGAGATTTGCCGCAAGCCCGGCGTCTCCGAGCCGACCTTCTACAGGCGGAAGAAGCAGTTCGCCGGGATGGGCGTGGCGGAGATGGTAACGAGAGCCCTCGAACTCCCCTTGGAGGCAACCTGTCCTAACGATCCCGTTGATCTGGCGCTTCCAGGAGCACACACGTGATCAGATGCATGCATGAGGTCCTGTGCCGTCTCGACCCGACCTCATGAAGGCCTGTAGTCTGCGGCTGTGACGCGCATCCCTGTGCCAGTTCCCGATGCGGGTGAAACGCAGCCCAGGCGCCGGGCGGCTACAGGCGCGACTTTCCCGCCCGGCCTGTCCGCGGTGCCGAAGCTCACCGACCGGGTAGCCCAGGCGCTTCAAGACCACATCGTTGGGAGTGGCCTTCTGCCTGGCGCACAGCTTCCAACCATCGCCACGCTGTCCAGCACCTACGGCGTCAGCCCGACGGTGGTGCGGGAGGCGCTGGCGCGGCTGCGATCCGAGGGACTTGTCGAGGTCCGCCAAGGGTCCGGCGCCTATGTCTCCGGCGCATTGCGGCCCTTCCGGATTGCGGCTGAGCCGGGGGGCGACGCCTCCGTCCTGCGCGTGCTGGAATTGCGCCTGGGACTGGAAGCGGAAGCCGCCGCGCTGGCCGCCACCCGCGCCAGCCGGACCCAGCTGCGGCACATCCGGGACGCCTTCAAGGCCTTCACGGTGCGGATCGAAGCAGACGAGCCCGCGATGGCGGAAGATCTGCGCTTCCATCGCGCAGTCGCGGAAGCGGCCGGCAACCCGCTCTTCGCGGAGTTCCAGACCTTCCTGCAGCAGTATCTCACCGACAGCATCGGCGTGTCGCACGGCCGCAGCCGCGAGGCCGGACGGATGCGAGCGGTGCTGGCGGAGCACGGCCGTATCCTCGACGCGATCGCGGCCCGCGACGCCGAGGGCGCGCGGGCCGCAATGCGGGATCATCTGCAGGCTGGCATGGCGCGGCTTCGGCGTCCCGTGCGGAGGGGATCGCCCTAGGCTGCGTGCACCCGTCGACGGTTGGCGCTAGGTCAGGACGCGCCAGATCTCCTCACCGCCGATGTCCTGCGCGCCGTAACGGCGGATGGCTTCCGGGTCGAAGTCGAAGCCGAGCCCCGGTCCCTTCGGCAGCAGCAGATCACCCTTGTCCAGCACGAGCTGCGTGTCGATCAACCGGCGGAAGTTCACCACGTGATCGTCGGGCATGAACTCGACATAGGAGACACTTGGCGCGCTGGCGGCGAGATGGACATGCACGTCGTGCCAGGCATGGGGCGAGGTCGCGACACCGAAGCAGGACGCCATGGCCGTGATGCGCCGCCATTCCGTGATGCCGCCGCAGACCGTCGCATCGGTCTGGAGGATCGCCGCGGCGCGCTTCTCCAGCAATTCGCGGAAGCGCCAGCGACCGGCCTCGATCTCGCCGGTCGCCACGGGGACCGGCGTGGCGCGGGCAAGGGCGGCGTGGTTCTCGATGTCATCCGGGAGGAACGGCTCCTCGATCCAGTAGGGATTCATCGGCTCGAAGCGGCGGATGTACTGGAGCGCGGTGGGCAGGTCTGACCAGGCGTTGTTCGCGTCGAGCATCAGCTCCACGTCAGGGCCGACGGCGTTGCGCGCCACCTGCAGGCGGGCGGCCTCCTGCGCCGGGGTCCGGCCCCGGGCGCCGACCTTGATCTTCACCGCACGGTGGCCCGCCGCGACGAAGGCCTGCAACTCCTCCGCCAGCTCCTTGTCGCCCTTGCCTGGCCAGTAGTAGCCGCCGCTGCCGTAAGAGGGCACGCGGTCCAGCGCCGCGGCGCCGAGATAGCGGTAGAGCGGTAGCCCCGCGAGACGGGCATTGAGATCCCAGATCGCGATATCGATGGCGCTGAGCGCGCGCATGACGCCGCCGACGCGGCCGAGCAGCAGTGTCTCCTGGTACATGTCGTGCCAGATGCCCTCGACGCGGTGGCAATCCTGGCCGACCACCTTGTGCGAGAGCGCGTCCACCACGGCATCGAAAAGTAGACGCCCCGCCTTGTTCACAGCGTAGCAATAGCCGAGCCCGGCTGTGCCATCCTCCGCCCGCACACGGACAAGGCAGTACTCGCGGGCTGTGACTTGCCGGGTGGAGAAGTTGATGGGCCGGTCCAGCGGGACGCGGGCGACACAGACCTCGACCGAGGCGATCTTCGGCATGGAGTTTCCTTATTCGGGGCGGATGTTGGCGGCGCGGATCAGCTCCGACCACTTCCGGTCCTCGTCCAGCATGAGCCGGGCGAATTCCTCCGGCGGCCGGTTGAGGACCACCGCGTCCTGCGAGGTGAAGCGTTCCTGCACCGCCGGATTCGACAGGGCGCGCGAGACGTCCGCCGCCATGCGCTGCACCATCGGCTGCGGCATCCTGGCCGGGCCGATCACGCCGAACCACACATCGGCCTCGTAGTCGCGCAGGCCTTGCTCGGCCATGGTCGGCACGTTCGGCAGCATGGTGGAGCGCGCAGCAGTGGTGACGCCGATCGGGGTCAGCAGACCCTCCCGCACCTGGTTCAGAACCTGCGTCGTGGTGAGGAGGGCGAGCGGGACCACGCCCGACAGCAGATCCGTCATGGCCGGTGCGCCGCCGCGATAGGCGACGTGATTGAGGCGGATGCCAGCCGTCTTCGTCAGCAATTCCATGGCGAGCTGCTGAGCCGAGCCCGGGCCGGGCGAAGCATAGTCGATGTCGCCGGGCTTGTCCGACGCGAGTCGGATCAGGTCCTGCAAGCTCCGCGCGGGGAAGCGCGGATTGCCCACCACGATGAAGGGAGAGCGGGCGACGAGGCCGATCGGCGTCACGTCGCTCAGCGGGTTGTAGGGCAGGTTCGGGTAGAGCGCGCGGTTGGTGACGTGGGAGGAGATGGTGAACATCAGCGTCTCGCCGTTCGGTTCGCTCTTCACCAACGCCTCGGTCGCGATGATGCCGTTGGCGCCGCCGCGATTCTCCACCACGACCGGGACGGACCACATCTTCGAAAGCTCGTCCGACAGGGCCCGGGCGAAGATGTCGGTGGAGCCGCCCGGTGGGAAGCCGACGATCATTTTCACCGGCCGTCCGGCCGTCGGAGACGCCGTAGGCTGCGCCCGGATGGTGGCTGGCAGGACGGCCATCGGCGCGGCGAGCGCCAGAACGGCGCGTCGGGTCGGGTTCCGTTGCGACATGTCCGTGTTCCTCTGCTCCCGGCTTGTTGGGGGTCGGGCTGCCGCGGAACCTAGCCAGCTTGGCGACGGCAAGTCAAATGGTCATCATATGACTCTATCGCCAAGGGAGAGAGGCGCATGAGGATCACCGGCATCCGGACCATCGTCGTGAACGCGCAGATGCGGAACTGGGTCTTCGTGAAGGTAGAGACCGATCAGGACGGCCTTTACGGATGGGGCGAGGCGACGCTGAACTGGAAAACCCGCGCCGTGACCGGCGCAGTGGAGGACCTGGCGCCGCTGCTGATCGGGCGCGACCCACGCGACATCGCCCAGGCCTGCCGCATCATGCAGAAGCACAGCTACTATCGCCTGGGCATCATCGGCATGACGGCGATCAGCGGGATCGAGCATGCGCTTTGGGATATCGCTGGCAAGGCGCTTGGCGTCCCCGTCTGGCGGCTGCTCGGTGGTAAGGTGCGCGACAAGGTGCGCCTCTACACGCATCTCGGTCTCGGCGACATGAGCGCGGTCTATGAGACCTTCGACGAGGGCCGGCTGGCCGAGCGCGCCCAGGCCGTGTTGGCGGCTGGCTACGACGCGTTGAAGGTGGTGTTCATCCCCTATGTCGGAGCGACCGCCTCGCCGGCCGCTTTGCGCCACGTGGAACGGCTGGGCCGCGCGCTCCGCGCGGCGGTGGGCGAGAATACGGAAGTGATGGTGGACTTCCACGGGCGTCCCGCCACCGTGTCCGCGTCCCTCCAGTTCATCCGCGCGTTGGAACCGCTCGCTCCGATGTTCTGCGAGGAGCCGATCCAGCCTGGCGACACGGAAGGGTTGGCGCAGATCGTCGCGCAGTCCCGCAGTCCGATCGCGACTGGCGAGCGGCTGGTGGGCGTGCGCGAGTTCGCGGACCTTCTCCAGCGCCGAAGCGTGCACATCCTGCAGCCGGACCTGAACCACTGCGGCGGGCTGCTGGAGGCGCAGAAGATCGCTGCCTTTGCGGAAGTCGCCCAGGTCGGCATCGCGCCGCACAATCCGAACGGCCCGTTGGCCGGCATCGCCGCGCTGCACTACGCCGTGGCCACCCCGAACTTCGTGATCCAAGAGGCGATGCCAGGATCGGTCCCCTGGTACCACGATGTGGTCCGCCAACCGGTCCAGCGGAACGGCGGTTTTTGGCCGGTGCCGGAACTGCCGGGCTTCGGGGTGGAGGTGGACGAGGACCAGGCGGCGAAGCACCCCTTTGAGCAGGAGGTGCTGCACACGCAGAATGCCGTGCTTGAGGACGGCACGGTGGTGGATTGGTGAGACTGGGCCACGGTCCCTCCCGCCAGGGCGCCTCGGCCCAAAGTCCGAAGCCTGGGTTCGCGCCAGGCGCACCTCGGAGCACCTCCCCGAGAATCACGTGGATGGACATGCCGAGGTGGTCATCAGGGCGCGGTTGCTGGCCCTCTCCTGAACCACTGGCCCCAGCGGTCCGGGCGCGGCCTATCCGTCGCTCTTGAACGATACAACGGAGATACCGGAGATGCCCGGCAGTTCCGAGAAGACATTGGGAGGGCCCGGCTGCGTCGATGCGGTCCTGGGGTGATGGACAAGACCCCCAGACGCCGCCGCCACTATTGCGGTGTGATGTTGGCCGCGCGCACCAGCGCCGTCGTGCGCTCCGTCTCCTCGGCCAGGAAGGTCCGGAACTCGGCCGGCGTCATCGGCATCGTCGCCATGTCGAGTTCCCGATATTTCGCGACCGCCCCGGGTTGCCGGAGGGCGTCCAGGATGGTGGCGTTCATCCGTGCCGTGACTCCGGGCGGCAAGCCCGCGGGCCCGACGAAGCCGTACCACTCGGACCGCTCGAACCCCGGGTAGCCGGGCCGGGTACTCACGATGTCTGATCCGCGAGACTCCGAAAGGTGACCGACCAGCGCGGCCGGTTCATCTCGGCGATGCTGTGTTCCCAGTCGTGCCGGGCCTCGCCGCTGAGGTGATACGCCCCGCGTGGTTCAAGCGGCAAGTTGGCGCGCTCGAACCCCGCGCCGCGCCGCCGCCGGAAGCGCATGACCGCCGCTGCGCCAAGCGAAAGACCGACCACCTGGTTGAAGACGGGGCGATCCTTGTGCCAACCGATACCCGCGCCGGGGCCATAGCGGATCAGCAGTGCCTGGACCAGCGCCCCGACCGGCAACCCTGCGAAGCGCGCGGCGCGGTCGCGGAAGGGCCGCAGCCAAGCCGGCAGCGGTTCTCCCTGGCTCAGACGGCCGGCATCGAAGTCGTAGGTCCAGCCGAACGACGCCGTCAGCCGCTTCCCCTCCCATCCTTGGAATCGGAAGGGGGAAAGATCCATGGCGTCGATCGCCGCGATCAGGGCGCGCTCCTCCTCCGGCGTGACCAAGTCATCCTCGGTGGACAGCCCGGGCAGCACAGCCGTGCCGAAGAGATCCATCATCCGCCTGTCCCGACCTCATCCGGAGCAGGCTCCCAACCGAAGACGCTGCGCCCGCCGAAATCGTGCGACCGAGCGCGTTCCTCCGCGATGAGAGCAGCGACGGACGGGCCGGTCGCCGTCCGCTCGAGGCGCCGCGCCTGGTCGTCCAGCCGCTGAATCGCGGCCATTTCCTCGGCGCTTCCAAGCTTCGCCTTACGAACCGCCGACCTCATGACCGCGATGGTCCGGTCATAGACGCGTGTCGGCACCGGGAAGGGATGGCGATCCTTGCCGCCATGCGCGAGTGAGAAGCGCGCCGGGTCGGTAAAGCGGCAGGGCGCGCCATGCACCACTTCGGCGACCATCGCCAGCGCCCGGACGGTTCTCGCACCGACACCCGGCACCAGCAGCAGATCCGCGAAGTCCGTCGGCCCACTCGCCGCCGCCGCTGCAAGGGCGCCGTGGAGCCGGCGCTCGACCACATCCTCCGGGCGGACGTCGTGATGGGCCGGCATGACGAGATGCGGCAGCAATGGCTGCGGGCCGGCCGGCGCCGACCACCCCTCCATCCGCCGCAATTCGCGCAGGATGCCGTCCGGGCCGATCCCGCCGAGCAGGTCGAGTTGAACGCCGCGAGAGGCCGCTGCACGCAGGTCGGTCAGGTTCACAATCCGGCCCTGCCCTTCGCCCTCGATCGCCGCGTGCGGCGCATCGACGAAGCTTGCCATGCCCTCGGAGAGCCAATGGTAACGCCGGGCCTGCCGGCGCGCATCGCTCATGCCCTGCTGCACCACCACCCAGCGCCCGTCATCGGCCACGATGAAGGCGTGCAGGTAGAGATCGAAGCCATCCTGCACCGCCGCGCTGTCCACCTTCGCGACGAGGCGGCTCGCCCGGGCCAGCCCTTCCCCGTCCAGCCCCACGCGCTCGCCAACCGCAATCAGTTCGCTGGGCGTCTGCCGGCTGTGCCGCCCGCGGCCGCCGCAGACGGTCAGGCCGAGTTCCTTCGACAGCGGCGCAAGCCCCCGCTTCAGGGCGCCGATCACACTCGTCGTGATGCCCGACGAGTGCCAGTCCATGCCCATCACCGCACCGAAGGACTGGAACCAGAAGGGATGGGCCAGGCGCCGCAGCAGCTCATCGCGCCCATATTCCAGGATGATGGCCTCAACGATCACGGCACCCATCCGCGTCATGCGCTGGCCGAGCCAGGCCGGCACGTGGCCGCCATGAAGCGGCAAGTCGGCGCTGCCCGCCCGGTGCGCTGTCACATCGCCTCTGCGAAGAGCGGGAGGTCGCCAGGCTCACCGGTGTCGAAGTTCGAGACCGTCACGCCAACCAGCCGAACGCCCATGCGCGGTGGATAGATCGAGCGAACGAGGTCAAGGCTCGCCTGCCGCAACTGTCCCCGCGCGCCAAGTGCAGACGGATGGCTCCGGCTGCGCGTGATCTGCCGGAAATCCGCGAACTTGACCTTCACCGTTACGGTCCGCCCGAAGGCCTGGGCCTTCTCGCACCACGCCCAGACGTCGTCGGCCATCTGCAGCACGCCGGCCTCAATCCCGGCGGGATCTATCAGATCACGATCGAAGGTGGTTTCCGATCCGGAGGATTTGCGCGTTCGGTCGGGATCGACGGGGCGGTCGTCCTCGCCGCGGGCGATGGCGTGGTACCAGGCAGCGGCGTTGCCGAAATGCTGCTGCAGGAAAGCCATCGACTGCGCCCGGAGATCGGCGCCGGTCTCAATGCCGAGCGCCTGCATGCGTTTCGCCGTGACTGGGCCGACGCCGTGGAAGCGCCCGACCGGCAGCGTCTCCACCCAGGCTGGTCCCATCTCCGGCGTTACGGCGAACTGCCCGTCTGGCTTGCGCTGATCCGAGGCAAGCTTCGCCAGGAACTTGTTGTAGGAAATGCCGGCGGAGGCGGTCAGCCTTGTCTCCTCGTAGATGCGGGCGCGGATCTCCTTCGCAGTCGCCCAGGCGGTGGGCAGGCCGCGCCGGTTCCCCGTCACGTCGAGATAGGCCTCGTCCAGCGAGAGCGGCTGTATGAGCGGGGTGTAGTCCGCGAAGATCGCGTGGATCTGCCGCGACACGGCCCGATACACCTCGAAGCGCGGTGGGACGAAGACGAGTTCCGCACATTTGCGCTGGGCGGTAACCGAGGGCATCGCCGACCGGACGCCGAAGGCCCGCGCCTCATAGCTGGCCGCGGCCACCACACCACGGGCGGCGCCATGGCCGACCGCCACCGGGCGGCCGCGCAGCGCCGGGTCGTCGCGCTGTTCCACCGACGCGTAGAAGGCATCCATGTCGATGTGGATGATCTTGCGGGGCGCCTGCGTCTGCATTTCCTAAAGGCTAGCATGTCGAGAACGTATAGGGAACACGATAGTTTGTCGCCGAAAGCGGTTGCGACCGCGCTATCGGTTGATGAGGTGATGCGACGAACACACGGCTGAAGCGCCGCTCAGGCAGGTGCAGCCGGCAGCCCGTGTCACGAACGCGACGCCAAGACATGAGGCGATCACCGCAGCGACGGTCGTCCCTTCCGGCACCTCACCGAGCAGGGCGAATCCTCCCGCGCAGGCCGCTCCGGGACACAGGCTTCCGAAGGCCGCGGCTTACGAAGCACCGAGCCGCTTCACCTGGTTCAGCTTCAGACCAACGAACTCCGTCCGCCAGCGGTAGTAGGTCGGCTCGGTCACCCCGATCGTCCGCACGGCTTCGGTCACCGTCTTGCCCTGGCCGCTCAGCAACTCCGCCTGGCGCAGCTTCGCGACGATCTCCTCCGGCGCGTGCGCCTTCTTCCGCTCCATTCCACAAGCGGCGGACGGCTGGAACCGGGCCCCTAAGACCTCAGTCCGTTGTTCCAGCTTCAATCTTCGCTTTCCACCAAAAGCCATACATGATAGCTAAATTGTATGTTGAGAGGCCATACAATATGAGGGGACCATATGTGGAAGCCGAGGCTCGTTGAAACGGCCCGGATGAAATATCTGGGTATCGTCGAGGCATTGGAGGCGGACATCCGGTCTGGCCGGGTCGCTCGCGGTGACCGCCTCCCCGCCCAGAGGGCCATCGCCGAAACGCTCGGCGTCGATCTCACGACGGTCACGCGCGCGTTCAACGAGGCTCGCCGGCGCGGACTCGTCGCCGCCCAGGCCGGTCGCGGAACCTTCATCAGCGAGACCGTCGACGGGGACGCCGGCAGCCAGCCGCACGCCCTCATCGACCTCAGCATGAACATCCCCTCGCAGCCCTCCGCGGTCGACTTTCGCAAGATCTTTCCGACGGGTGTGGCAGGGGTGCTCGGCAGTCCGAAAGGCTTGCTCCATCTCCACTACCAGGAAAGCACCGGTTCCGAGCCCGACCGATCCGCGGCGGCGAGTTGGCTTGGGGCGCGTATCGATGGGGTGACGCCTGATCGCCTGGTCGTGACCGGGGGCGCGCAATGCGCTCTGTTCAGTGTGTGCGAACTGCTTCTTGGCCGGGGCGACGTGGTGGCCGCCGGGGCGATGACTTATCCGGGCCTCAAGGCGGTGGCGATGCAGAAGGGGCTGGTGGTGGAGCCTCTCGAGATGGACGAACACGGCATCATTCCCGAGGCGTTCGAAAAGGCCTGCCGCGAGCGTCGCCCCAAGGCGCTCTATGTCATTCCGACCATCGACAATCCGACCACGGCGACACTGCCCGAGGATCGCCGGCGCGCTTTGACGATGATCGCACGCAAACACGACGTAACGATCATCGAAGACGATCCATATGCGCCGCTTCGTCCCGATCGGACGACCGCGTTCGCTGAGCTCGCGCCGGACATCACCTGGCATATCGCCACGCTGTCGAAATGCGCGACGCCGGCCCTGCGGGTCGCCTATCTGATCGCGCCGTCGCCGAGCAAAGCGCTGCGGCTGGCCGGCGTCCTTCGCGCGACGATCCTGATGGCGCCGCCTCTCATGTCGGCCCTTGCGAGCCGTTGGATCTCCGAGGGCTCTCTCGATGAGGTCGCGAAGTCAATCGCGGCCGAGAACGCGGAGCGCCAGAAACTGGCGTCATCGATCCTCAGCGGATTGAAGTTTTTCGCGGACCCCTTCGGCCATCATCTCTGGCTCCCGCTGCCCAATCATTGGCGGGCTCCCGATTTCGCAGAACATGCCGATCGCGCAGGTGTTTCTATCGTGCCGAGCGCTGCGTTCGCCACCGTGTCCTATCCAATCGAGGCCGTCAGGATCTCGCTGGGCGTAGCGCCCGATCGTGGAGACCTGGAAGACGGCCTCACGCTGCTCGCAAACCTGATCTCGCAGCCATCTCTTGGCTCGAAAGCCGTGGTGTAGCCTCGAAGGATCTCCCGATGTCCACAACAATCAAGGCGGCTGTTGTTCAGGCCGCGCCCGTTCTCTTCGATACGCGCAAGACCGTGTCCAAGCTCGCTGACCTCGCGCGCGATGCGGCCGAAAAGGGGGCTGACCTTGTGGTCTTTCCTGAGGCGTTCGTGGGCGGTTATCCCAAAGGGCTCGATTTCGGCGCACGACTGGGAATGCGCAGCCCGGAAGGACGTGAGGAGTTTCGGCGCTATTTTGAGAGCGCGATCGAGCTCGGCGGGCCGCATGCGAACCGCCTCGGCGAAATTGCACGCGACAACGGGATCCACCTTGTCGTCGGCGTCATCGAACGGGACGGCGGGACGCTCTATTGCACTGCCTTGACCTACGCGCCCTCTGGCAAGCTGATCTCCAAGCATCGAAAGCTCATGCCGACGGCGCTCGAGCGTCTCGTCTGGGGCTTTGGTGACGGCTCGACTCTCGGCGTGGTCAACACGCCTCTCGGCCGGATCGGCAGCGTCATTTGCTGGGAAAACTATATGCCGCTGCTACGCGCGGCGATGTATGCCCAGGGCGTTGAGCTCTACTGTGCGCCGACCGTGGACGACCGCGACACTTGGCTGCCGACGATGCGGATGATCGCGTTGGAAGGACGCTGCTTCGTCATTTCGGCCTGCCAGTATCTGACACGGGCCGATGGCCCGGCCAATTACTCGCCAATCCAAGGCGACGATCCGGGAACCGTGCTGATCCGGGGCGGTTCCTGCATCGTCGACCCCCTGGGCAACATCCTCGTTGAGCCCGACTTCAGCGGCGAAACCATCCAAATCGCCGAGATCGATCGGCGCATCATCGCGCGCGGAAAGTATGATCTCGACGTCGTCGGCCATTATGCGCGCCCGGATGTGTTCCGCCTTTCCGTCGACACACGCGCCAAATCGGCGGTCGCGTTCGAGAACGCAGCGCATTCGCCCATCGATCTCGACAAGGTCGATGGGCCTGAGCCGAAGGACCTCGCATCATGTTTGGACTGACCGCTCTCGAATTGGCGCGGATCCAGTTCGGTTTCACGGTTTCGTTCCACATCATCTTCCCGGCGATCACGATCGGGCTCGCGAGCTATCTGGCCGTTCTTGAAGGTCTTTGGCTCTGGAAGAAAGACACGGTTTATCGCGACCTCTATCATTTCTGGTCTAAGATTTTTGCCGTGAACTTCGCCATGGGCGTCGTGTCAGGTCTCGTCATGGCGTACCAGTTCGGCACCAACTGGAGTTACTTCTCGGGCTTCGCCGGATCGATAACCGGCCCTCTTCTCGCCTATGAAGTCCTTACCGCCTTCTTCCTCGAAGCCGGCTTTCTCGGCGTGATGCTCTTCGGCTGGAACAAGGTGGGCCCGGGGCTGCATTTCTTCTCGACCATCATGGTGGCGATCGGCACGCTGATCTCCGCGACCTGGATTCTGGCGTCGAACAGTTGGATGCAGACCCCGCAGGGCTTTGAGATCGTCAACAATGTCGTCGTCCCGGTGAATTGGTTCGAAGTGATCTTCAATCCATCCTTCCCGTATCGCCTGGTGCATATGACGGTCGCAGCTTTTCTGGCGACAGCGCTCTTCGTCGGCGCGTCGGGCGCATGGCATCTCCTGCGTGGACGCAAGGATGCACACGTCCGCACGATGTTCTCGATGGCTATGTGGATGGTGCTGATCGTCACGCCGCTGCAGATCGTCATCGGTGATCTCCATGGCCTCAACACGCTCGAGCACCAGCCCGCCAAGGTCGCCGCGATGGAAGGTCATTGGCGGAGCGAACCCGGCGCGGGCGTGCCGCTGATCCTCTTTGGCTGGCCGGACATGGAAGCTGAAGAGACGCGCTACCGCATCGAGATTCCCAGGCTCGGCAGCCTTATTCTGACGCACAGCCTGGACGGACAATATCGGGGGCTGAGCGAGTTCGCCCGCGAAGACCGGCCGAATTCGACAGTCGTGTTCTGGTCATTCCGCATCATGGTCGGCCTCGGCATGTTGATGCTTCTGATCGGCCTCTGGAGCGTGTGGCTGCGCTGGCGCAGGACCCTCTATGAGCGGACTTGGTTCCTCCGTTTCGCGACATGGATGGGACCCTCCGGACTGATCGCGATCTTGGCCGGATGGTACACGACGGAAATCGGCCGCCAGCCTTGGGTCGTCTATGGCGTCATGCGAACCAAGGATGCGGTCTCGAACCATTCGGCGCTCGCGCTGTCGACGACGCTCATCGTATTCATGGTGATGTATTTCGCGGTGTTCGGCACCGGCGTCAGCTACATGCTCAAGCTCGTCGCGAAGGGACCAGGCCACAGCGAGGACGATAACGCGCCGCATGAGCCCGGTCAGTCGCAGCGACCGGCCCGTCCCCTGTCCGCCGCGCCCGACGACGTCGATCCGGCTCGGGGCTGAGGAGGAAAAGCACCATGGGTATCGACCTCCCTCTGCTTTGGGCTGTCATCATCGGCTTCGGATTGATGATGTATGTCATCATGGACGGCTTCGATCTCGGGATCGGCATCCTGTTTCCGTTCGTTCGCGACCGCGAGGAGCGCGACGTCATGATCAATAGCGTTGCGCCAGTCTGGGACGGGAACGAGACTTGGCTGGTGCTCGGCGGCGCGGCTCTGCTGGCGGCGTTTCCACTGGCCTATGCCGTGATCCTGAGTGCGCTCTATCTCCCGTTGATGCTCATGCTCGCGGGCCTGATCTGGCGCGGTGTGGCCTTCGAGTTCCGGTTCAAGGCGGACGAAAGCCACAAGCCGTTCTGGGACAAAGCCTTCATCTGGGGCTCCTACATCGCCACGTTCTCACAGGGGCTGGCGTTGGGCGCCTTCATCAACGGTTTCGACGTCAGAGACGGCGCTTATGCCGGCGGGCTGTTCGACTGGCTCAGCCCGTTCAGTCTGTTCACGGGCCTTGGGATGGTGGTCGCTTACGCCTTGCTGGGCACAACTTGGCTGGTAATGAAGACCGAAGGACGCCTTCAGCGACATATGCGGCAACTCGGACGACCGATCACTCTCGCTGTTCTCGCGACGATCGTAATCGTGAGCCTGTGGACACCCTTCGCGCACCCCGACATCGCAGCACGCTGGTTCGCCCTGCCCAACCTGTTCTTCTTCGCTCCGGTGCCGTTGCTTGTTGTCCTGGCGACGTGGCTGCTTCTGAAAACGCTTGCCAGCGAGACGCACGCCGCGCCGTTCATCCTCTCGCTGGCGCTGTTGTTCCTTGGCTACTCGGGTCTGGCGATCAGCCTTTGGCCGAACATCATTCCGCCGGCCATCTCAATCTGGGAGGCGGCGTCGCCGCCTCAAAGTCTCGGCTTCGCGCTCGTGGGCGCCCTGTTCATCATCCCCTTCATCCTCGCCTACACCGCGTGGTCCTACTACGTGTTTCGCGGAAAGGTGAAAGTGGGCGAAGGATATCACTAGTGTCCGATGCGTCTCGCGATCGAAAGCCCTGGTTACGTCGGGGTGGCTGGTTCGTCCTGATCTGGCTCGTCAGCGTGCTGGCGCTTGCCGTCGTAGCCGTTGTCTTTCGGCTTCTCATGAACCTGACCGGAATGACAGTCTGATCGTCAACGAACCAAGGGGCCAGCGCGGCGTTTCGCGGTGGCACCTGAGATTTCTGACCAGCCCTGGTCCTGACCCCAACTCAGGTCCGTGGCCTAGGCAACTTCTCGGGCCTGTTGAGCCTGCTCGGCGAACGCCCGCGGGGTCAAGTTGAGTAGTGACCCATGCGGCCGCTCCTCGTTGTACTCGCGTCGCCAGGCGTCCAGCCGCTGCCGTGCATCGGCCAGCGATAGGAACCACGAGGCGTTCAAGCATTGGCTATGTGGCCTTCGGACGCCCGCTGCTGGGCAGAAGATTTTCAGGTGGCAGGCAACCGGGCCAGCCGACGTGCTCAGAGCGCTCAACGCGAGACGCGTATTGCGAACAAAACGGGAAACTGAGAGACTTATCGGCCCATGTCACGATTCCCGCCATGACTGCGGCCTACCTTGAGCGACTGAATCCGGAGCAGCGTCGCGCGGTGGAACATGGGCTGGGCGAGGCCGACCGATTTCCCGGCCCGCTGCTGGTCATCGCCGGCGCCGGTTCCGGCAAGACCAACACCATCGCGCATCGCGTGGCGCATCTCCTAGTCAATGGCGCTGATCCAGAGCGCATCCTGCTGATGACCTTCTCCCGCCGGGCGGCAAGTGACCTCACGCGTCGCGCCGAAGCGATCGGCAGGCAAGCGATGGGGGAACGCGCCGGCATTCTCGCCGCGGGCCTGCCGTGGGCGGGAACCTTCCATAGCATCGGTGTCCGGCTGCTGCGCGACTATGCAGGCCAGATCGGCCTGATGCCGGACTTCTCGATCCACGATCGTGAAGATTCCGCCGACCTGATGAACCTGACCCGCGACGACCTCGGCTATTCGCGGATGGAGCGCAGGTTCCCAACCAAGGCAACCTGCCTCGAGATCTATTCTCGTGTGGTCAACAGCGGCGCCGCTTTGGCCGATGTGCTCAAGGAGGCGTTTCCCTGGTGTGCGTCCTGGGAGGGCGAGCTCCGGGCGCTTTTCGCGGCCTATGTCGAGGCGAAGCAGGCGCAGGGCGTGCTCGATTTCGACGACCTGCTGCTCTACTGGGCGCGGATGCAGGCCGATCCGGACCTGGCAGCGGAGATTGGCGGTCGCTTCGATCACGTGCTGGTCGATGAGTACCAGGACACCAATCGCCTGCAGGCCAGCATCCTGTTGACGATGAAGCCGGATGGGCGCGGCCTGACTGTGGTCGGCGATGATGCGCAATCGATCTACGCCTTCCGTGCTGCCACGGTGCGCAACATCCTCGACTTTCCGGCGGCCTTCGATCCACCGGCCGAGACTATCACGCTCGATCGCAACTACCGTTCGACGAGACCGATCCTCGATGCCGCGAACGCCGTCATCGGTCTTGCGAAGGAAAGGTTCACGAAGAACCTGTGGACGGATCGCGCAGGAACGCAGCGGCCGGAACTGGTGACCGTCCGCGACGACGTGGAGCAGGCACGCTTCATCGCGACGCAGGTGCTGGAGAACCGCGAGGCCGGCGCGACATTGAGGCAGCAGGCCGTGCTGTTCCGCACGGCGAGCCACAGCGCGGTGCTGGAGGTCGAGCTGACGCGGCGACGCATCCCCTTCGTGAAGTTCGGCGGGCTGAAGTTCCTGGACAGCGCGCATGTGAAGGATGTGCTGGCGCTGCTGCGCTTCGTGCAGAATCCGCGCGACCTCGTGGCCGGCTTTCGCGTCATGCTGCTGGTGCCGGGCGTGGGGCCGGCGACAGCGCGGCGCGCCCTGGCGGCGATGAGCATGGCGGCTGAACCGATCGGCGCACTAGCTGCCTTCCCCACGCCGCCACGCATCGGCGGGGAATGGCAGGGTTTCGTCGCGCTGCTGGTGGCGCTCCGTGGGCGTGGGACGGCATGGCCGGCGGAGCTCGACATCCTGCGGCAGTGGTATGAGCCGATCCTGGACCGCCAGCACGACGACGCATCGACGCGGCTTGCGGATCTGCTGCAGCTGCAGGGTATCGCCGCGGGGTATCCGTCGCGCGAGCGGTTCCTGACGGAACTGACCCTCGATCCGCCGGCGGCGACTAGCGATGAGTCGGGCGTCCCGTCACTCGACAACGACTATCTGATCCTGTCGACGATCCATTCGGCTAAGGGGCGGGAGTGGCGGTCGGTCTTCGTGCTGAACGCGGTCGATGGCTGCATGCCATCGGATCTCGGCACCGGCACGACGGCGGATATCGAGGAAGAGCGCCGACTACTCTATGTCGCGATGACGCGGGCAAGGGACAGCCTGCACCTGATCCTGCCGCAGCGCTTCTACACGCATGCACAGCGCGCTAAGGGCGATCGGCACGTCTATGCGTCACGGACCCGCTTCATTCCGCGCGAGATCCTCGACCACTTCGACTATGTGAGTTGGCCAGGAAGCCGGCACGCCGTGCCTACCGCCCAGCCCGCCGCCGCCCCGCGCATCGATATCGCCGCCCAGATGCGCGGCATGTGGCGGTGAGACGGCGCGGCCGCTATGGCGCTGCGGAAGGTCACCGACCAGCGTGGCCGGTCCATCTCGGCAATGCTGTGTTCCAATTCATGGCAGGCATCGCCGACCGGACGCCGAACGCCCGCGCCTCGTAGCTCGCGGCGGCCACCGCGCCACGGGCGGCGCCATGGCCGACCGCCACCGGGCGGCCGCGCAGCGATGGATCGTCGCGCTGTTCCACCGACGCTTAGAAAGCGTTCATGTCTGTGTGGATGATCTTGCGAGCCGGGCGCTCCATCCATGGCATGCTAGTCCATCCGGAACGTACAGTGAACAACTCAGGGGCAAATAACCCCTTTGCCCTTCCGTTGTTGGCACTTGCGGCCTAGCTTCGTCCGACGGAGGAACGATCCCATGCACATCCGAACTGCCGCGCTGGCCGTGGCCGGCCTTAGCATGCTGTCGGCGCCGCCGCGCGCTGAGGTCACGCGCTTCGAGGTGGCCGGCGCTCCGGAGATCGTCTTCGAAGGCCGATCCTTCGGCGAGGTAGGGCGCTATGAGCGTATCGCGGCCCGCGCCACCATCGCCTTGGACCCGGCCGATCCGCGCAATGCGCTGATTGCCGACATCGCTCTTGCGCCACGCAATGCGCAGGGCCGAGTGGAGGCCGTCACCGAGGTCGTCGTGCTGCGCCCCGCCCAGGCCTTCCGCGGCAATGGCACCTTGATGGTCGAGGCGCCGAACCGCGGCCGGGAGCTCGCAGGCCAGCTCTACAATGACGGCGCCGCCAATGGGCTGATGAGCGGGCGCGATGCCGGCAACGGTTTCCTGCTGCGTCAGGGCCTCACCCTGGTCTGGGTCGGCTGGCAGGCTGATATTCCCCCCGGTGAGGGACGCGGCGCGGGGCTGCGGCTGGAGGCACCCGTGGTGCCGAATATCACCGGCGTCTCGCGCGAGGAGTTCCTCTTCGACAACACGACCAGCCCGGTCACTGTGACGCTCACCTATCCCGCGGCAAGCGAGCAAGGCGCGACGCTCACCGTGCGCGGGCGCTTCGAGGATGCGCGGCAGACGCCGCCGGGACTGTCCTTCCGCTTCGTCGATCCGCGGCGGATCGAGATTGCGCGGCCGCCCGGCTTCGATGCCGGTGCGCTGTACGAATTCACCTACACGGCGCGCGATCCGGTGGTGCAGGGGATGGCCTTCGCCGCCATGCGCGACGTCGGCTCCTTCCTGATGCGGGAACGCGGCGCAGCCAATCCGCTGGCAGCGGATGGTCGGGTCACGGTGGACCGTGCCGTGCTGCACGGCGTTTCGCAGTCGGGTCGCTTCGTGCGGGACTACCTCTATCTCGGCTTCAACGAGGATGAGCGCGGCCGGCGTGTCTATGACGCGATGCTGCCGCACATCCCGGGCACGCGACGCACCTTCACCAATGCCCGCTTCGCCCAGCCAGGCCGTAATCCGACACCGCATGGCGACAGGCTCTATCCGGCCGATCAGTTCCCCTTCACCTACGCGGTCACGGAAGATCACCTGACCGGGCGGCGGGATGGGCTGCTGCTGCGTTGCCGCCTGTCCAACACCTGCCCGTTGGTGATGCAGACGGACAGCGAATACGAGTTCTGGGGCGCGCGCGCTTCCCTGCTCGTGACCGATACGCGCGGCAATCACATCGATCTGCCGCCCGAGGTCCGCGCCTATGCCATGATCGGGCATCCGCATTTCGCGCTGGCGACTGCGACAGCCTCGCGCATCGACCGCTGCGCGTTGCCGGTAAATCCGCTGCACGCGGGTGCGCCTTCGCGGGCATTGCTGGTCGCCATGGAAGCCTGGATGCGCGAGGGCGTCGAACCGCCAGCCACCCGTTACCCCATGCGTAGTCAGGGAACGCTGGTGCCGGCGGAAGGTCTCTACGCCGGGATCGCGGCGCTCGGCTATCGGGGGGCCTATGGTCCGGCGCAACTTGTGGACAACAGCGTCATGCCGCCAGCCGTGCGTGGCGAGTACACGGTGCTGCTGCCGCGTGTGGATGCGGACGGCAACGCGATAGGAGGTGTCCGCAGCGTGGTGGTCGAGGTGCCGCGGGCGACCTACACGGGCTGGAATCAGCGTAGCGAAGGCTTCGCACCGGGAGCCCTCTGCTACAATACCGGCGCGGTGCTGCCTTTTGCCGCCACCCGCGCCGAACGCGATGCGGCGCGCGACCCGCGGCTGTCTATTGAGGAGCGTTATGCGTCGCAGGACGACTACGCTGCCGCCGTACGCCGGGCCGCAGAGCGTCTGGTCGTCGAACGGCTGATGCTGGCGGAAGACGTTGATGCGGTCGTCTCGTCCGCGCGAGCCGATACTCTTGCGAGGCTGCGTCGATAGGATTTGCACACGGCCGCGACGCGACGGTCGGCGTGCGCCTCGATGTTGAGGCGGATCGCCGGTCATCGGCTCCGACGGATTCTTCAAGCTTCCTGGCTGCTCCGTGCCCAAGCCGCTCGTCGGTCCGACGTCACACATGAACCGAAAGCGGCCGCGGCGTAGGAAACACGGCAGCTCTCCAAGGCCACGTGCTTGGCCTATCCCGCGTGTCAGCCAGGCGACCTGCTCGATCTCACCCGGCCGCCACGTCTCGGTAGAGAACGCCTCCAGCGGGCTGTAGAGCCGGAGGGTGGTGAACCAACCCTTGCCCGGTGTCGTCTGTATCCAGTTGCCGCGGGCAACACCGGTCGGCTGCGTCGGCGCGAAGCGGATCACCGTGCTGCCGTCCGGGTCCGCCGTGGCGGCCGGTGACGGGAAAGACTGGCTGCCGGCCCGCGGATAGCGCTGCGGCGTGTCAAGCATGGAACGGGTCTGGTTGTCGTAGACGGTGAAGGACCAGAACTTCGCATCCGGGATCTCCTTCAGCAGCGTCACCCGATAGTGCTTCGCCCCATCGAAGGGGTGCTTCGCCGCATCCTGAAAGGCCGGCAGGTACTGCGACCCGATGCCCGGCAGGCGCATCGACATCGCGGGCGTGATGCCCGTGATGCCGTAGAGGAACATGCTCCGGATGTTCATCGTGCGGTAGCCGGTGGGCTGGTGCACGCGCACACCCTCGCGCCTGCGAGGAACTCGGCGATGGACGTCCCCGTGCCGCCAGGCTGATAGCGGTAGATCCTGGTGTGGCGCTTGATGACCGCAACCGCCGGCCGCGGGTTGTTGTCGACCATGAAGGAACGGCCGAGGAGCAGCACCCGCGTGGTGCGGGCGCGGGCGACGTACTAGCCCCCTTCGGGCACGATCCCGTCATAGCCGGGCGGCAGAGGCAGATACTTCCCGCCCAGGCCGCGATCCGGGCCGGGCGCGCCGAAATCGATCACCCACCGCCACCAGTAGTCGTCGATGGTGCCGAGCGCCTCGGGCGGCGTCTCCAGGACCATCGGCCCGTTCGACAGGTCGATCATGCCGACGCAGTAGACCGTGTCGGCATTCGCGGTCAGGAACAGGGACTTCGCGTCCATCAGCTCCGAGAAGATCAGGATCTTGTTGTCCTTGACGCCGATGTCGCGAAAGCCATGGCGGATGGCCCGTGCATTGACGCCCAGGAAGGTGTTGACGAAGGCGTGCGAAGGCACGCGCACGGTCGAGGTTTCCGTAGGCGCACCATTCTCCTCCCCCGTCATCGCACTGGCCTCCGCTGTCTGATCGGAGCGTTACGATTCAATGGGCCGCAGGCGATTGCCGAGACATTCCTGCATCATGGGCGCGCGCCAAGCCAGCTTGACGCGCGCTCACCGGTCATGCCGCCGCTCGGTGGTGCGCCCCCGCCCCGTCAGAACTCCGCGCGAGCAGCACGACACCGAGACAGGCGGCGATTACCGCCATCAGCGACAAACCGTCCGGCACCTCGCCAAGCAGGGCGAAGCCGCCCGCGCAGGCTGCCCCGGGGCTGAGACTGCCGAAGGCCGCCGCCTGCGATGCGCCCAGCCGCCGCACCGCCGCCGCGAAGGCAACCGGAGCCAGGATGCCAGACCCCAGGCCCTGGAAAGCCGCCTGCATGACGACGTCGCGCAGAGGGACCGCCAGCACGCCGGCCTCCATCCCGAACACATAGAGCGGACCAAGCCCGGCGATCGATCCGGCACTGACGAAAGCGGCCGCCTCCCACGCGCCGATGCCGCTGCGCCGCAGCGCGATGGTGTACCCCGCGGCAAGCAGTGCCGCGAGCAAGAGCAGCAGGTAGCCGGCCGGGTCTGCTGCCGTGCCGCCCATGATCGCGGGCAGCACGATCACCGCCACGGCCGCGCCGATCATCGCGAGCCCGGCCAGGCGCAGCGGGCGCATGCGCTCGCCCATCAGCAGGGAGACGAGCACGACGCAGAGCGGCACCGTTCCCGGCAGCAGCGCGCCCGCTTCGGCCGCGCCGGCGATGCTGAGGCCGCGCCCCGCGACGAGCACGAACGGCGCACCGCCACCCGCGAGCAGCAGGGCGAGCAGCCAGGGCGAGACCTGACGCAGGCGCGGCCAGGCACGGCGCAGCACCGGCAGCAACAGTAGCGCGGGCCCGGCGAAGCGCAGCATGGCGATGTCGGTCGGGCCGAGCGACGCATCGCCGGACACGGCGAGACGCGTGACGGCGATGGCCCCGCCCCAGATGGTGGCCGCTGAAAGCCCGGCCGCGATGCCGAGCGGAGAGAATGTGGTCGTCATGTCGGATGCCTCCGGTGTGCCCGACGGCGGGAGACGCGGGCGCGTCAGTCCCGCCACCAGGGCTTGTTGGCTTCCGCCGCGGCGATGCCCCGCGAGATGCCGATGTCCTTAAGCAGCCGCTCATCCATCTCGAGCAGCAGCTTCCGCCCACGCGCGCGTTCCCGGATGCGCGCGAAGCCGTCGATCAGCGTTCCGATGGTGGTCATGGAAAGTGTTCCTTCCGTTGCATGCCGCCGACACGACCGTCGTGCGGTGCAAGGACTCTGCGGCGCCGCGCCGCGCGGCGCTTGGTGCCGCGCTTGCGGGCGTCTGAAGAATTGCTTGAGCCTTCCGTACCTCTCGTGACCTGGCGCACTCGACTGTTGAGCCGGGGCGGGCGAGTGACGGATACTCAGTAGGTCGCGGTGTGGCCGCGACCCTGCATGGCGACCGGGATGCCGCCGCGACGGGGCGGCATGTTGCACGGAGGAGCGAGATGTCTCTCACCTTCGCCGGCCACGAAGTCGATTTGCGCCGGCATGAGTTGCGTCGTGATGGCAATCGCGTGCATGTCGAGCCACAGGTCTTCGACCTGCTGGTTCACCTCGTGCGCAACCGCGACCGCGTCGTCAGCAAGGATGAGCTGCTCGACGAGATCTGGAGCGGACGCATCGTCTCCGAGGCGGCGCTCAGCAGCCGCATCAACGCCGCGCGCAAGGCGGTGGGCGACGATGGCGAACGCCAGACGCTCATCAAGACCATCCACAAACGTGGCTTCCGCTTCGTCGGCGAGGTCATCGAACGGCCGGAGGAGACCAAGCCCGCGCCAGAGCCGGCGCCGGCGACGGAAGCGCCTGCCGCGGATCGGTCGCAGCGGCCTTCGGTCGTCGTGCTGCCCTTCGCCAATCTCAGCGCAGAGCCCGATACGGACTATTTCAGCTATGGCCTGACCGAGGACATCATCCGCCTGCTCGCGCGCCATCGCTGGATGGATGTGCTGAGCCGCCACACCGCCGCCGCCTTCCGCGATCGTGATGTCGACGCGCGCGAGATCGGCACGACATTCGGCGTGCGCTACCTGGTGCATGGCAGCGTCGCGAAGCGCGGCGATCATGTGCGCCTCGCCGCGGAGCTGGTGTCGTGCGAGAGCGGGCGCCAGCTCTGGTCCGAGACCTATGACCTCGCCCTCGCCGATGTGCTCGAGGTGCAGCGCACGATGTCGGAGCAGATCGCCGCGGCGATCGAGCCCGAGCTCGCGCGGCTCGAACGCGAGGCCGCCGCGCGGCGCCCGCCGGTCAATCTTGGCGCCTGGGACTGCTACCAGCGCGGGCTGTTCCATCTCTGGGGCTTCACCCAGCCGGGCATGGCGGAAGCCGAGGCGATGTTCCGCCGCGCCATTGCGCTCGACCCGTCCTTTGCGCGCGCCCATGGCGGCCTCGCCTATGTGCTGCTGCAGGAAGCGGTGGTGGACGGCACGGCCGAACGCAAGGCGCGAATCGACGAAGCGCTGCGCGCGAGCCGCAGCGCGGTCGCGCTCGACAACCAGGACTGCATGAACCTCTGCGTGCTTGGCCGGGTGCACGCCTTCCGCCATGATTTCGAGGAAGCGATCGCCTTGCTGTCCGAGGCCCTGGTCCTCAATCCGAGCTTCGCCCAGGCGCATTACGCCCTGGGCTGTACCATGATCTGGAGCGGGCGGGCGCAGGAGGGCGTCGTGCATATCGATCGCGCCGCGGCGCTCAGCCCGCGCGACCCGCATCTGTCGAGCTTCCACGCGGCGCGCGCCTTGGCTCATATCCATCTCGGGGAACTGACCGAAGCGGTTGATTGCGCCCGTCGCGCGACGCGGGTGCCGAATGCGAAGGCCTGGCCGCACATAATGCTGGTCGCCGCGCTGGGGCTGCTGCAGCGTCACGAGGACGCACGGCGCGCGCTTGCCGGATTGAAGGAGAAGGCGCCGGGCTACAATCTGGTCGCGGCGCGCGCCGATTTCTTCTTCTGCTCGGAGGAATCGCTGATCGAGCGCTGCCTCGACGGGCTGCGGCAGGCGGGCCTCGATGACAGCCCTCCTGCGCTGGCCGATACTCAGCAGGGCGGATAGAGCAAGGCGAGCTCGTCCTTCCAGGACAGCGCCTCGCGTGGCGTCGCAAGCGCCAGGGCTGGCGCATGGGCGTCGGGCGGCGGCGGGGCATCGGGCCGTGACGCTGGAGTAGGACGGGATTTTGCTGCCTTCGGCGCGCCGGTCTTGGACGTCGTGGTCATGGTCGGGTCTCCTCGGTTGTAGGCGCTCTTCGCAAGGGGAGGGCGGGTGGCCGCGGCGGCCTGTGGCGCCGCCGCGGGGAGCGGGCGTCCGTGGCTCAGGCGGCCGGGCGCAGCGGCGCGGTCCAGGTCACGGCGGTGCCGGTCAGGCAGTCCTCTCCCGCCGCGTTGCGCACGGTCGTGGCCAGGGTGCAGATCGGCTTGTCGTCGCGCACCGTCACGACCTCGACGCGCGCGGTGATCGTCTCGCCGACGGGCACCGCCTTCACGAAGCGCCATTCGACGCCGAGGAAGACGGTGCCCGGTCCGGGCAGGTCCTCCGCCACCACGGCGTTGAGCAGCCCCGAGGTGATGCCGCCCTGCACGATCAGGCCGCCGAAGGGCGAGGCCGCGGCGAGCGCGGCGTCGTAGTGCAGCGGATTGCGGTCGCCGGTGATGGCGGTGAAGGCCTCGACATCGGCCATACCGGTGCGGCGGGTGCGCTCCGCCACCTGGCCGGGGCTCGGCTTGCCAGCCAGGGTGCGGGACCAGACGTCGCTCATGCCACCACCTCCGCGGCCAGCGCCGCGATCTCGTGCTTCATCGCCCGGTTCAAAGCGATGTGCAGTGCCTGCGCCTGCTCGAGCGTCCATTCGTAGCCGGCGATTTCGTCTGTCACGTGGAACAGCGGCAGGGATAGGGCGTCGCGACGCTCGGCGAAGCGGGCGAAGGCAGCCTCGCCGCCGATGGCGGCCGCATCGGCCAGCAGCGCGGCGTCGCGGAGCGCATCGGTGATGCCATGGGCGGTGATCGGGTCCTTGAAGTATCCCGCATCGCCGATCAGCGCCCAGCCGGGGCCGGCGGCCTGGCGCAGGAAGCCCTTGCGGCCGGCAAAGGCGACCGGCGCGCCATCGGGGATGAGCGCTGGGGTCTCCTCGGCCAGGGCAGGCGAGACCTCGGCCAGGATGCGCCGCAGAGCGGCCGGTCCGCCGGCCTGCATCTCGGCGCGGAAGCGCACGGGCGGCACCGAGACGAAGAGGCAGTGCCGGCCGGCATTGGTCGGGATGCGCCCCGCCGCCGCTCCGGGTGCATAGTGCCAATGCGTGCCGGTATCGGCCAGGCCCGGCACATAGGCATAGAGGCAGGCGGCGGCGTGGCGACCCTGCTCGGTCACCGGCGCGCCGGCCAGGCGTGCAACGGCGGAGCCGACGCCATCCGCGCCGACCACGAGCCCCGCCGCGACGGCGTGTTCGCGACCGGCCGCGTCCACCACCATCGCGCCGCCGACGCGACCGGCATCGTCGCGCAGCAGGGCGGTCACCGTCTGCCCGTGCCGGACCTCGGCCCCCGCCTCCCAGGCGGCATCGACCAGCAGGCTGTCGAGCAGCGTGCGCCGCGGCGCGTAGAGCGCATCGACGCCGTCGCCGGGGCGCAAATCGACCGGGACTGCCTGCGCGCCGTAGTGGAAGGTGGTGCGGCGGATCGGCGGCGTGCCAGCCTCGGCCAGCCGCGAGGCGAGGCCCCAGCGATCGAGCAGCATCACCCCCGCGCGCATCAGCGCATGGGTCGAGAGCGTGTCGGTGCCATAGGCACCGCGATCGACGGCCAGCACGCGCATGCCGCGCCGCGCCATCAGCATCGCCGCGGTAGCACCGGCGCAACGCGCGCCGACCACCAGGACATCGAAGCGTTCCATAGGCTGCATGGCACTCTCCTGCATCAGGCCGCGATGCGGCGGGTTGTGGCGAGATGGGCATGGAGCTCGGCGGCCAGCGCTTCGGCATCGGCGCCGACGCCGTCGAGGAAGTTCGAGTTGCGCCGGCGCAGGAAGCGCAGGCCGAGGACGTAGAGGCCCGGAGCCGGCGTCACGCCGCCGCGGTGGCGGATCTCCCCCTCGTCATCGAGGA
Organism: Roseomonas alba; assembly: GCF_019430885.1. Lineage (GTDB taxonomy): Bacteria > Pseudomonadota > Alphaproteobacteria > Acetobacterales > Acetobacteraceae > Neoroseomonas > Neoroseomonas alba. The sequence continues at coordinate 313,053 of NZ_JAHYBZ010000005.1, forward strand.
CCGGCACCTGCAGCCAGGCATGGTCGCGCCGGAAACCGGTGGCCCAGACGACGCTGCGGATGCCCTCGGCTGCGAGGTCGATGGTCGGCGGCGAGGGCGGGAAATCCGGCAGCGGCGGCGGGGGCGGCTGGTCCGGTGCACCCTCCGCGTCGGCGACCTGGCCGAGCCGCGCGACCAACCGGTCAAGCCTGCGCTGCGCGGCCGCAGTGGTGTCCGTGAGATCGTCGCGCAGCGCCGCGCGACTACCCTTAATGTCTATCAGGCGGCCGACCACGCGCACACCGATCGCGCGCAGCGTGCCGAGGTCGAGATTCGCGCAATCGGGCCGGCCGACCAGCTGCAGGGAGGGCTGCGCCCGCGCCGCGGCGAGATCCCGTGTCGCTTCTGCCGCTTCCGTCAGCACGCCGGCGCGCGCCATCCAGTCGAGGATGTCGCGTCCGCGCCACCGCCGCGGCAGCCGCGTATGGCGCCCGACCGAGAGCGTCACCGGGCGGCCGGAGCGATGGATCTCCTCGGCGATCTGCACGCCCGAGGCGGAAGCGCCGACCACCAGCACGCCGCCCGGCGGAAGCAGGCTGGGGTTGCGGTAGGAGGAGGGTGTGACCTGGTGGATCGCCCTGGGCAGCGAGGCGGCCATGGTGGGGATGTGCGGCTGGCCGCATTGGCCGGTGGCGATGACGACGCTGCGCGCCGCGATGTCGCCGCCGCTGGTCGCGGCCAGGTAGCCGGCGGGCGCGGCGCGCAGCGCATGGACCGCGACGCCGGCCTCGACCGGCGCGCCGGCGGCATAGCCTTCCAGATAGCGGATCACCTCGGGCATCGTCATGAAGCAGTCGGGGTCGTCGCCGCGATAGGACCAGCCGGGCAGCCGGCTCATCCAGTTCGGCGTGAGCAGCCGGAGATTGTCCCAGCGTTCGCTGCGCCAGCGCTCCGCGACGCGGCCGCGCTCGAGGATGCGATGGTCGATGCCGCGCGCGGCGAGGCAATGGCTCATGGCGAGCCCGGCCTGGCCGGCGCCGATGATGATGGCGTCGGTGGTCCGCATGGCGTCCTCGGGCGATGAAGGGGGCCCGGCGGCGGGGATGCGCCGCCGGCAGGGGGGGGGTCAGGCCTCCACGGCGATCGAGACAGGCACGCCGTTGGTCAGGATGTCGAAGACGGCCGAGCGCGCCTGGGCCTGCGCGACGATGGCCTTCAGCGTCTCGGACGGCGCATCGCCCGCGACCTTGAAGGTGACGCGCACGTCGCTGAAGCCGTTCCGCACGTCATCGGAAAGGCCGAGGATACCCCGCAGGTCGATATCGCCCTCGACCATCGCCTCGACCGAATGCAGCGACACGCCGCGCACAGCGGCGATGTTGGCGATGCCCGCGGTCAGGCAGCCGGCGAGGCCGTGCAGGATCCATTCGACCGGCGTCGGGCCCTCGTCCTCGCCGCAGAGCACGGCGGGGTGGTCGGACTGCGCCATGGTGGCGAATTTGTGCGCGTGGTCCCCGCCAGCGCCGGAGAAGCCCAGCATGGTGCCCTGCATATGCGTGCCGGACTTCCACTGGCCATGCGAGCGGAACTGGAATTTGGCGAGCGTCGGCTGGTCGGCGACGACGCCGATGGTGGCGAGCAGCGCCGGCGTGTTCACGCCGTTCAGCGGCGGCTTCTCCTTGCGCGTCTTGGGGGCCGGGGCTTCGACGACGGTGACGACGTTCATGGAAATTCTCCTCGGGTCTGCCGCGGGGTCGCGGTGCGTTGCTGGTGGGGGTGGTCGCGTCCCCCGGCTTCGGCCCGGCCCTGCGCCGGTCTGCGCCGGTGACGTGGCGGAACCCTAGGCAGGCGCGGCAGGCGAGGCTTGGAGAAGACCTTGAGAAAGGCTTGTCATGTCGTGGCTTTCGCGCGGCGCGATCGGGGAATTCCTTCATCGGCCTGGACGCGAGAAAGCCCCGGAGGGGCTCAGTCCCTCCGGGGCCTCCGGACATCGGCCGAGGTGGATGGGTGTCAGCCGCCCGCCGGGATGTGCACGACGGAGAGGTTCTCCCCGCTCCCCACGACCTGGGCGACGTAGCCGGGCGCTTCAGGCGGCGGCACGTCGAGGTGCTGGACCGACTGGTTCTCGCCCGAGCCGGTCATGATCGCGCGCGGCTGCACGGCGGCGATCACGCCGCGCGGTGCGACGACGGACTGGTTCTCCCCGGACCCCACCACCTGCGGCGTGTAGGTGCCCGACTGGCGGAAGGCATGCGCGCCGGGGGCGGCGGCGGCCGAGAACATCACGGTGGCGATCAGGATGCGAATGGCGTTGCTGGACATGATCGTTCTCCAAGTGTTGACCCGCGGCGCGGAGGACGCGGTGCGTTGCGTGATTGCAAGGCGCCCCTTGCCGGACCATCCGGCCTGTCCGGGCACGGAGCCCTTGGGGACGTGTCCGGACCCTATCCAACGGCTGGCCAGGAGGCTTGGAGACGAGCGGGAGAAGTCGTGGAGAAAGCCCGGATTCCAGCGTGAGGCGACGTGACCATGCCGCCATGCCCATGCGGCGCATCTGCGAGGCCCCGCGCGAATATCCGCCCCACTTCTCTCCGGCGGAGGCGTATCCGGCGCGGCTGAACGGCGGCGCGTCCCGGCCGGTTCAGCCAGGGTTCCGTGGCGGCGCCCCGGTCCATCATTGGTGCTCTGACCTTACCTGGGATCTGCGACCATGACGGTGGTGCGGCTGAATGCTGCGCGCCGTGCGATCCGCCAGGGCGCTGCCGACGGAGGCGGCACAGCAGCGGCGGAGGCTCGATGCCGCAGGGAAGCTGGCGCGTCGCGGGCATCAGCAGGGCCACGCTGTGCAGCGGGACATCCTACTCGCCCTCCGCGCTGAGATGACGGTGCAGCGGCATGAGATCACTATCCATCTCGCGTCGCGCGGATTGCTTGCAGTCATCGCAGGCAAGGGCGGCAGCGCTGCCAGTGCGATCGACAAGGGCAGCGACAACGACCCCAGGGACGATCGACATCTCCCGCGCATCACGCTCACTGAGCCCGTGTCCATCCGGCGAGCCGGTCGTGAGATGGCGTTGCTGGTGGGATCGGTCGTCGCCGCGGATCTGTCGGACCTATCTCTGGTTCGCCTGATCGCCAAGGTCTGGGCGCTGCGCGAGGCGCTGGTGTCGAGCACCGCGCCGAGCCTGACGGCGTTCGCAGCGGAGCAGGGCATCTCGCAATCCTATGCGAGCCGGTTGGTTCGTCTCGCCTGGCTGGCGCCGGACATCGTCGAGGCCAACCTTGGGGGCTGCCAGCCGGCGAACCTGACGGCATCGCGGCTGATGCATGACACCCGCCTTCCCAACGAATGGCAGGACCAGCGCCGGGCGCTTGGGTTCGTCTGAGCCGGAATAGTTGCGGGCTGCCGTTGCGCTGGCGGTCTCTCACTGCCTTCCGCGCTCGCTTGGACACATCCGACCCGCAGGAGCGGGGAGAGGGTATGCCAAGCCCGAAGCCGCTTGGGGGCTGACATCTGACCCCATCCGTACATGCCGAAATGGCCTCGAGAGACAGAACCGGCATTTCCGCGGCTAATGCCGCCGGGCCCGCGTCTCTCAGGTACGATTCGCCGGAGGCCCTCGCGTGTCTGGCCGGAAAGGCGGGCCTTTCGCGGGCCGGCCGCGCCGAGCCAGAAATCGTCTGCGACACCGCGACTGCGTGGTTGGGGCGCCAGGATTCGAACCTGGGAATGGCGGTACCAAAAACCGCTGCCTTACCGCTTGGCTACGCCCCACCGCGGAGGAACCGCATTTGTGCCCGGTTATCGGCCGGCGTCCATCCTGACAAGATGAAGCGGTCTCGGACTCCGGGCAAGCAGGTCCCGCGCCTTATGATCGAGCCGGGCTGGCGGTGCAAGCCAGCCCGCGCTCCATTGGCCGCGGCGGATTGCGCTATCTGATCGTCCGGAACGTCTCGTCGCTCGGTGCGGCCGTGACCGGACGTTCCTCCCGTCCCCGCCGCCGCGCCAGAGCGCGCGCGACGACATAGAAGACTGGCGTGAACAGCAGGCCGAACAGCGTCACCCCCAGCATGCCGTAGAAGACCGCGGTGCCGAGGCTTTGCCGCATCTCCGCCCCCGCGCCCGTCGCGATGGTCAGCGGCAGGACGCCTAGAATGAAGGCGAGGCTCGTCATCAGGATTGGCCGCAGCCGGGTACGAGCCGCCGCGATAGCGGCATCCCAGCGGGACAGCCCCTCTTCCTCCGCCGCGCGGGCGAATTCGACGATCAGGATCGCGTTCTTCGCCGCGAGCCCCACCAGCACGACCAGCCCGACCTGCACCAGCACGTTGTTGTCGAGCCCGGCATGCCGCACGCCGAGCAGCGCCGCCAGCACCGACATCGGCGCGATCAGCACGATGGCGAGCGGCAGCAGCCAGCTCTCATACATCGCCGCCAGCACGAGGAAGACGAAGATGACCGCGAGCCCGAAGGCGATCGGCGCGGTGTTGCCGACCAGCTTCTCTTGCAAGGCGATCTCGGTCCATTCGTAGCCGAAGCCTTCGGGTAGGTTCTCCGCGAGCACGCGCTCCATGATGGCGATGGCCTGACCGGTCGACACACCCGGCAGCGCCGCCCCCTGGAGTTCGACCGCCGGGAACAGGTTGTAGCGCGGCATCCGATACGGCCCGGACGTCTCCTGGAAGGTCGCCAGGCTGCCCAGCGGCACCATGGCACCAGAGTCGCTGCGCGTGCGCAGCCGCGCGATGTCCTCGATCTCCGTGCGGTGCCGCGCATCGGCCTGCGCGGTGACACGCCAGGTGCGGCCCAGCAGGTTGAAGTCGTTGACGAAGGCGGAGCCGAGATAGACGCCCATCGCCTCGTTCACGCGGCTGATCGGCACGCCGAGCATCTCGGCCCGCGAGCGGTCCACGTTGGCGCGGATCTGCGGCGTCGCCGTGTTGAACAGGCTGAAGGCGAAGGCGATGCCCGGCGTCTGATTGGCGGCCATCATGACCGCCTGCATGGCGCGTTCCATCTCCCGCGGCCCATGGCCGGCGCGGTCCTGGATCATCAGCTTGAAGCCGCCGCCCGTGCCGATGCCGGGCACCGAGGGCGGGGCCAGCACGAAGACCATCGCATCCGGATCACCCATCAGCCGGCCCTGCAGGTCGGCCAGGATGCCGCCGGTGGTCAGGTGGTGCTCGGCGCGTTCCTCGAAGGGCTTCAGTGTCGCGAAGACCACGCCGGCATTCGGCGCATTGGTGAAGGTCGCGCCGTCGAAGCCGACGAAGGCGACCGCGCTCTCGACGCCCGGCGTCGCCAGGATGGCCTCCGAGGCGCGCCGGATCACCGCATCGGTACGCGACAGGTTCGCTCCCGGCGGCAACTGGAAGGCGGCGATGAAGTAGCCGCGGTCGAGCGGCGGGATCAGCCCCGTCGGCGTCGAGGTCACCGTCCAGCCCGTGGCCGCGAGCAGCCCCCCATAGACCAGCATCAGCAGCACGGGGATGCGGATCAGCCGCCGTGTCATCGCGCCATAGCCGATGGACAACCGGTCAAACAGCCAATTGAAGCCACGTGCGAAGGCGCCGAAGGGCCGCAGCAGCAAGGGGCGCGGGCCCTCGTGATGGGCATGCGGCTTCAGCAAGATCGCCGCCAGCGCCGGCGACAGCGTCAGCGACACTATCGCGGAGAGCAGCGTCGCGACCGAGATCGTCACCGCGAACTGCTTGTAGAAGGCGCCGGAGATGCCGGTGATGAAGGCGGTCGGCACGAAGACCGCGACCAGCACCAGGGCGATGGCGATCAGCGCGAAGCCGACCTCGTCCATCGTCTTGCGCGCCGCTTCCAGCGGGGACAGTCCGGTGGACATGTGCCGCTCGGCATTTTCCACCACGACGATCGCGTCATCGACGACGATGCCGATGGCCAGGATCAGGCCGAACATGGTCAGCGTGTTCAGCGTGAAGCCCAGCGCCAGCAGGATCGCGAAAGTGCCGATGATGGACACCGGGATGGCCAGCAGTGGGATCACTGCCGCACGCCAGTTCTGCAGGAACAGGATGACCACGAGGACGACAAGGACAATCGCCTCCATGAAGGTGTGCAGCACCGCTTCCATGCTCTGGGCGATGAAGCGCGTCGGGTCATAGACGATGCTGTAGCCGATACCCGGCGGGAAGGAGCGGGCCGCCTCCTCCATGGTGGCGCGCACGGCGGCCGCGGTCTGCAGCGCGTTGCTGCCCGGCCGCTGGAATACCGCGATCGCGGTGGCGAGCTGGTTGTTCAGCAGCGCATTCACCGTGTAGTCGGCCGCGCCGATCTCGATGCGTGCGACATCGCGCAGGCGCAGCGGTGCGCCGTGCTCGCCGGTCGCGATGATCTGCTCGCCAAACTCCTCCGGCGTCGCCAGGCGGCCCTGGGTCAGCACCGACAGTTCGAAGCCGCCGGCATTCGTGGCGCGCGGCGCCTGGCCCAGCGCGCCGGCGGCGACCTGGACGTTGGCGCGGCGCAGGGCGTCCACCACCTCGCCGGCGGTCAGCCCACGCGCGGCGATCCGATCCGGGTCGAGCCACACCCGCATTGCATAATCGCGCGCCCCGAAGACCTGCGCGTCGCCGACACCGTCGATGCGCGCCAGCCGGTCCTTGATGTTCAGCGTCGCGTAGTTGGAGATGTATTCATGGTCGCGGCTGCCGTCCGGGGAGGTGATATGCACCACCATCAGGAAGTCCGGGCTCGCCTTGCGCACGGTGATGCCGAGGCGCCGGACCTCTTCCGGCAGGCGCGGCTCGGCCACCGCGACGCGGTTCTGGACCAGCACCTGCGCCTGGTCGCCGTCCACGCCCTGGCGGAACACCACCGTCACCGTCAGGCGCCCATCGCCGGTCGATTGGGAGGTGACGTAGAGCATGCCGTCCACGCCGTTCACCTCCTGTTCGATCGGTCCGGCGACCGTCTCCGCGATCGTTTCGGCCGAGGCACCGGGATAGTTCGCGGTGATCGTCACGCTGGGCGGCGCGATCTCGGGGTACTCCGAGATCGGCAAGCGGAAGGCGGCGATCGCCCCGACCAGGGTAATCGCGATGGAGATGACCGCGGCGAAGACCGGCCGGTCGATGAAGAAGCGAGCGAGGCGCATCGTGGCAGGCCTTCGGCGTCGCCGCGCGCGCTGCGCGCAGCCTGGGTGGCAGGAAGTCGCCGCGGTTGCGGCTTACTGGGCGGCGGCGAGCGGGCTCGGCCCGATGCGGCCCTGCTCGGCCGTCACGCGCGACCCGGGACGGGCGCGGTGCAAGCCGCCGATGATGACGCGGTCACCCGGGGCGAGGCCGCTGCGCACGACGCGCAGCCCCTCGCTGAGCGGCCCGAGCTGCACCGTGCGCGGCGCGACCGTCCCGTCCGCGGTGACGGTCAGCACCATCCGCCCGGCCTGGTCCGCCATCACGGCGGTATCGGGCACCAGCAGCGCCGGCGCCTCGCCGGTCGAGAGCCGGACGCGCGTGAAGCTGCCCGGCGTCAGGAACAGGTCGGGATTCGGCACCACCGCGCGCGCGCGGATCGTGCCGCTGCGCGTGTCGAAGACACTGTCCACGAAGTCGATATGGCCTTCGCGGGAGAACTCCGTCTCATCCAGCAGGCGAAGCTGCACAGGCAGCCGGCCGTCGCGCAGCCCGCCCTGCGCGGCGCGCGCTTGGCGCAGGTACTCGGCCTCGCTGGCATCGAAGGTCACATAGACGGGATCGAGCGTCACCAGCGTCGTCAGCAGCGTCTCCCCGGCCTGCACCAGGTTGCCGGCATCGACGCGCCGGTCACTGATGCGCCCGGACCGCGGCGCGCGGATCTCGGTGAAGTCGAGGTCGAGGGCCGCCTGACGTTCGGCCGCCTGGGCGGCGGCGAGGCCGGCCTGGGCCTCGCGCAGCGCCGAACGCCGGGAATCGAGTTCCGCCTGCGGGGCGATCCGACTGGCCGCGAGCGACTCGTAGCGGGCGATCTGCTGCTCGGCGAGCAGCAGCCGGGCTTCGTTGCGCGCCACCTCCGCCCGCGCGGTGTCCAGCGCGATGCGGAATGGCCGCTGGTCGATGGTGAACAGCAGGTCCCCGGCCTTGACGATGGCGCCGTCGGTGAAATGCACCGCATCCACTTGGCCCGACACCCGCGCGCGCAGCTCGACGCGCGCGGACGGTTCCACCCGGCCGGTATGCTCCTGCCACTCCGTCACCGGCCGGGCGAGAGGTGCCGCGACGGTCACGGGGGGCGGGGCCGGCTGGGCCAGGGCGACGGGCGCGGCGGCCGTGAGGGCGGCGCCGACGGCTGCGCCCTGGAAGCGGGCCAGCCATGACATCCAAAGGCTTTCGGTCTGTTCAGGGGCCTTGCGCGTGGGGGAGGGCATGGCTTATCTCCAGTGATGTTACCGACCGGTTCGTCTCGGATCGCTACGTAGAGTGACCGGTCGGTATCATCAAGGAGTTTTTTTGCGCACCGCAACCGTTGCGCAAAGGAGGTTGGTCACCATGCCAGGCGAGGTCGCCGCCAAACCCAAGGCCGCCGAACGGATCCAGGAAGCCGCGCGCACCCTGTTCGAGCGCCAGGGCATCCGGGCCACCGGCGTCGAGGAGGTCTGCCGCGTCGCGGGCGCGACGAAGATGAGCCTCTACCGCGCCTATCCCAGCAAGGATGCGCTGGTGGCGACGATCCTCGCCGAGGATGCCGCCGAGCATGATGCCTGGGTCGAGGAATCCCTCGCCGAGGCGAAGGACCCCGCCGACCGCCTGCGCGCCCTGATCGAGGCGACGGCGGTGGAGGTCGCGCAGCCCGGCGTCTGCGGCTGCCCGATGCTGCTGGCCCAGGCCGAGTTCCGCGACCCTGAGCACCCGACCTACAAGGTCGTGTCCGGCTTCAAGCAGGGCTGCCACGAACGTATCCGCGCCCTGGCGGAGGAAGCCGGAGCCGCCGATCCGGTTGCGCTGGCGGACGACCTCTCCCTCGCCATCGAAGGCGCAATCGCCGCGCGCAGCTACCTGGGCGAGACGCGGGCCGCCGATTCCCTGCGCCGCTGCGGCGACCGGCTGATCAGCGGGGCGCTGAGCAAGCGGTAGAGGTCGGCGGTGCCGTGTCGCCGAACCCGAGGCTCCGCTGCAGCAGCACCGTGTCAAGCCACTGGCCGTGCTTGTACCCGACGGCCCGCAACACGCCGACATGCCGGAATCCATGCCGCAGATGGAGGTGGATGGAGGGCAGGTTCGTCTGCCCCCCGATCACGGCGATCATCTGCCGGTAGCGCAGGTGCTCGCACGCTTCGATCAGCGCCGCGAGCAACCGCGAGCCAAGTCCCTGCCCGGTCGCATCCGGCCGCAGATAGATCGAGTTCTCGACCGTATCGCGATAGGCGGCGCGCGGACGATATGCGCTGACATAGGCATAGCCGAGCAGCGCCCCGTCCTTCTCCGCGACTAAATAGGGATAGCCCTGAAGGGTCAGGGCTTCGCAGCGACGCGCCATCTCCGCGCGATCGGGGGCCTCCGCCTCGAAGGAGGCGGTGCCGGTGCGGACGTGATGGCCGTAGATCCCGGTAATCGCGCCCAGATCGTCCGGCGCGACCGGACGCAGCAGAAGACCCGCCACGGTCTTCGATACGGCGGAAGCTGGAAGTGCATTCGACATGAAGGAGTCCTGAGTCACGCGTACTGCCACGCCGGCAGCGTGGGCATGCTCCGCCCCGGGACCGTCACCTAGAAGAAGGAAATCCTTCTGAAAGCGGAAAGCGGAACCTGCAGACGGGCTCGCGCGCCGTGGCGCGGAATGGTCCCGGATGCTAGTTAGACGCCATGTACGGGCTGACCCTGCGGCAGGTGCGCGCGTTCCTTGTCACGGTGGAACTCGGCAGCGTGTCGGCGGCGGCGCGGAGCCTCGGCCTGACGCAACCGGCGATTGGCCAGCAGCTCCGCGAGTTCGAGGCGCAGCTCCGCGTCAAGCTGTTCGAGAAGGTGGGCACGCGCCTGCATCCGACCCAGGCCGGGCTCGCCCTGGTGCAGCCTGCCCGGGAGCTATTGGGCTCGGTCGGCCGCCTTTACGAGGCCGGCGCCCGCTTCCGCGCCGGGAATAGCGGGCAGATTCGCCTCGGCACGGGTGCGACGGCCTGCATCTGCTTCCTGCCGGAACCGATCCGCCAGACCAAGCAGGCCCTGCCCGGCGTCGAGATCGCGGTCACCACCGGCAACGCCGCGCCGATGCTTGAGGCACTGCTGCAGGGAACGCTCGATGTCGCGCTGGTGGCCGCTCCGCATGACAGCCTGCCGAGAAGCCTGGAAGCCGAGCTGCTGTTCCATGACCCCCTCTGCGCTCTGATCCCGAAGGGCCTGGCGCACCGGATGGCGCCGCACCCGACACCTCAGGACCTCGCAGCCCATCCCCTCATCATGCATTCCACGGGAAGCGCGACGCGAAATCTGGCCGATGAGTGGTTCCACAAAGCGGCCATAGTGCCGACGCCGACCATGGAATTCGACAGCGTGGTGGCGATCATCGAGCTGGTCGCCGCGGGCCTCGGTTGCTCCATCATCCCGATGATGGCCATGACGAAAGAACGCCCGGATCTCGAGATCCGCCTCCTCGATCCGCCCGTCGAGCGCCCCATCAGCATGGTGATGCGCGCGAACCAGGTGCCGGATGCGGCGCTGCGCATGTTGCTCGGCAAGATCCGCGCGATGACGGACTTCCACCGCTCATGCTCCATGCGCAGCAGGGACGCCATGTCGCCGGCGACAACGACACCGACCTCGGCGGCGATGCCCAAGCCCTAGGCCTTCATCTCGGGCCCGTTCATCAAGGCGAGGAACGCATGCTTGAGCGGCGCGATGGTCTCCCGCTCCGTTCCCTGCGGCGCGAAGAGACTGATCGAGTTGCGAAGCACGAAGCCCGGCACGCCCGCTTCGGCGAAGGTCGGCACATTGGGCGCCTCTCGATCCGATGATCGCTGCCGATGGCGAGCATCCTCAACCGGCCGCGCTGTTGTCCCAGATTGCCCAGCACCGTCGCAGGCGAGGCGATCTGCATCTCGATCATGCCGGATAGCAGGGCCTGCACGGCGTCCGCGGCGCCGGGAGGCGGCACATGCATCAGCGTCACGCCGGTGGCGGGCCGCACATATGCGGACGGCCTATGTCACGCTGTCCGGCGCGGGGCATTGGCTGGGCTGCGGCTGAACTTCCAGGAGTGACGGCGCGCCGGCGCGGAACTGGAGTGGGGCTTTGCCCCTCTCCAGACCTCTCCCTACCAAAGGCCAAAAGACCCTTCGAAACCTCAACGTGGCGCCACGCCGCCATGCCACACTGGACCCCTACTAGCGTGTGCGACGCATAGAAGCGGGCTTCGGCACTGCTTCTGAACCGTAGCGCCCATCGCCAGCAGATTGCGGCCCAGGTGTTCCACGGACCTGGCGGGGTAAGGTCCGGAAAGGGGCGCCGCCTCCATCTGGTCCGGCCCTACGCCCTCCGCCCCGCCTTCGGCCGCAGCAGCTCCGCCAGCATGAACAGCGCGGTTACCACGACGATCACGACGACCGACGCCGCGACCAGCAGCGGGCTGACCTGCAGGATGACGTCGTCCCACATCTGCTTTGGCAATGTACTACGCAGTCCGCCACCGATGAACAGCGCGACAGTCAGCTCCTCGAAGGAGGACAGGAAGGCGAAGATCAGACCCGCCACCAAGCCGCCGCGGATCAGCGGCATGGTCACACGGCAGAAGACGCGTGGCCGGTTTGCACCGAGCGTCGCGGCCGCTTGGTCCAACCGCCAATCATGTGACTTCAGCGTCGCCAATACGATGACGAAGGCGATCGGCATGGCATGCACCACATGGCCCAGCATGATGCCGAGGTCGGTCGCGATCAGCCCAAGCCGAGCAAAGAGCTGGAACAGCGCGACGCCGACGACGATGGACGGGATCACCATCGGCGTCATGAACAACAGGAAGGCAAAAGGCGTCAGCCGGCTCGCGCTGCGGGCCAGCCCGAAGGCCGCGAGCGTCGCCAGCGTCATCGTCACGACAGCCGTCGCCGCGCCGATGCCGAAGGACCGTAGCGTGGCCGAGGTCCAGACCGGCGAGTTCATGTACTCCTCGAACCAGCGTAGGCTGAAGCCGGGCGGCGGAAAGGACATGAACTCCGCGCTGGTGAACGCCATCGGGATCAGCGCCAGGATCGGCAGGACGAGCACGGCAATGACGACGACCGCGTACGCCGTCAGCAGCCAGGCGAAGCGGTGCCCTCCGAGCAGCCCGGCCGACACCTCCGACAGCGCGCCGAACAGCGTCGACGCGACGCGCGTCAGCCACAGGCCGGTACGACGGATCAGGCTGCGCGCCGAACGCGATTGCGACCCGCCGCCGGTCATCCGCGAGAGGCCGAAGACGCGGTCATAGACCAGGCAGCTCGCCAAGGCTGCGGCGATCAGCAGGGCCGAGAGCGCCGAGGCGAAGACCAGGTTGTCCATCTGCTGGACCTGGTTGATGATCGCCTGGCCCATCATGGTCTCGCGCGGGCTGCCGAGCAGCGCCGGCGTGATGAAGTAGCCCAGCCCCCCGATGAAGACGAGCAGCCCGGCCGAGGCGACCCCCGGCATCGACAGCGGCAGATAGACGCGCCAGAAGGCCGTGACGCGCGATGCGCCGAGCGTCCCCGCCGCCTGGGTCAGCCGCGGGTCGAGCTGGGTCATCACCGACAGCATGGACACGGCGGCGAGCGGTACCATGCTGTGCGTCATCGCGAAGATGACGGTGGCGCGGTTGAACAGAAGGTCTGGCGGCGCCTCCATGCCCAGGGCGCGCAGTGCCTCGGCGAAGATCCCGTTGCGGCCGAGCAGCACCAGCCATGCGAAGTTCTTCACCAGCGCGCTGGTCCACAGCGGCAGCAGCACCAGCAGCGCCATGATGCGCTGCCGTCGCGCCGGCAGCCGCGCCAGCCAATAGGCGAGCGGATAGGCGATCAGCAGGCACAGCACCGTGACCTGCAAGGCGATCCAGAAGGTATTCGAGATGATGCGCGTATAGACCGGCACCCCGAGCGCACGCTGATAGGCGTGTAGCGTCCATGCGCCCGTGTCGTCATCCGTCAGGCTGAGCGAGAGCAACCCAAGCGACGGCAGCACCAGAAAGGCCGCCAGGAATAGCAGCCCCGGCAGCGCCAGCCAGATGGCATCGCGCCGCCGCCGGGGCGCCGCCGCCACTTCGATCGCGACGCCCGACATGCCTATTGCGCGGCCGCGAGCGGATGCGCCGCCGCGACGTAGCGATTCGGCGGGCGCTTCAGCCCGAGATGCTCACGCAGCGTCCGGCCCTCATAGGCGGTGCGATACAGGCCGCGCTTCTGCAGGATCGGCACGACATGCTCGACGAAGAAGGCGAGGCCGCCCGGCATCAGGGAGAAGGTCATCATGAAGCCGTCGCAGGCCCCGGCGGTGAACCACTCCTCCATGTGATCAGCGAACTGCTCCGGCGTGCCCCGGAAGGTCTGGTGGCCGCGTTCATAGCGCTGCCAGAGCTGGCGCAGCGTCAGCCCCTGACGGATCAGCTCCAGGATGTGGTTGAAGTAGGCTTGGTGGAAATTGGCGCTCTTCGGGATGCGATCCTCGGGGATGGGCGCATCCGGGTCGAGGTCGGACAGGTCGGCCTCCAGATCCATGCCCAGCCGCATCTTGCCCACGATCGGATGGATCATGCCTTGCAGCGTCTGGTACATGTCCTCGGCTTCCTGCGTGCTGCGCGCGAGGAGGTTCGGCTTGCCGGCAAGGACCTTGAGATCGCCCGGCTCGCGGCCGAACTTCGCCATGCGGCCCTTGAGATCGTCATAGGAGGCCCTGGCCTTCTCTACCGACGCATCCGAGGCGAAGACCACCTCCGCGACGCGCGCCGCGAAATCGCGGCCGGTGTCCGAGGCGCCGGCCTGGATGATCACGGGCTGGCCCTGAGGCGTGCGCTCGATGTTCAGCGCGCCATTGACCTTGAAGAACTTGCCTTCATGGTCGATCGGGTGCTGCTTCGCGGGTTCGAAGATCTGGCCGCGCGCGCGGTCGCGGATCCAGGCATCGTCTTCCCACGTATCCCACAGCTTCTGCACGATATCGACGAATTCGCTCGCGCGCTCATAGCGCAGGCCGTGCGGCGGCAGCTTCTCATGCCCGAAGTTGCGGGCCGCGAAATCATTCGCCGAGGTCACCACGTTCCACGCCGCGCGCCCATGGCTGAGATGATCGAGCGAGGCGAATTGGCGCGCGATATTGTAGGGCTCGGAAAAGCTCGTGCTCGCCGTGGCGCCCAGGCCGATATGCGTCGTCAGCCCCGCGATGGTCGAGAGCAGGGTGATCGGTTCGAACACGTTCATGAACATCGGCAGGCGGCTATAGGCCTCGAGCTGCGAGGTCCGCGCCGCCGGCGTGTCGGCGATGAAGAACAGGTCGAACAATCCGCGTTCGGCCAGGCGTGCGGCGTCGCGGTACCATTCGATGCTGGTTGACGCCTTCGCATCGGTGCTGGGATGCAGCCAGGCGGCCGCGTGATAGCCGTTGGGATTGGTCAACAGCGCGAGGGCGATCTTGCGGCCGGTGCTCATGACGGCGTTTCCTTCTTGCTTATTGGGCGGCCTGGGCCTGCTGGACCGGTGGCACATGCGGCGGCCGTCGCAGGCCGAGATGCTCGCGCAGCGTGCGGCCCGCATATTCCTTGCGGAACAGCCCGCGGCGCTGGAGTTCCGGAACCACGAGGCGGACGACGTCCGCCAGCCCCTCCGGCTGCAGCGGAAGCTGGAGCATGAAGCCATCCGCCGCGCCGGTGGAGAACCATTCCTCCATCGTGTCCGCGATCTGCTTCGCCGTGCCGCGCACGGTGGTGGACCCGCGCTGGTAGCGGCGCGCGATCTCGAGCAGCGTCAGCTTGTCCTCGCGGATCATGCGCACGATCTCGGCGAAATAGGCGGTGTGGAAATTGGCCTTGGCCGGGATGCGTGATTCCGGAATCGGCTCGTCGAAGGGCAGGTCCGACAGATCCGTCTCCAGATCCATGGACAGGCGCTGCCGAGCGACGACGGGATGCATCAACTCCTGCAATGTCTGGTACTTGTCCTCGGCCTCCTGCGCGCTCTCGCCCACGATGACCGGCATCCCGCCGAGCAGGCAGAGCTCCTCCGGCGCGCGTCCATGGCGTGCCATGCGGCCCTTGAGGTCGCTGTAATAGGCACGCGCGGCGTCGATCGTCTTGGCGGAGCCGAACACGATCTCCGCGGTTTCCGCCGCGAGCTCCTTGCCGGCGTCCGAGGCGCCGGCCTGGATGATCACCGGATGGCCCTGCGGCGTGCGCTCGATGTTCAGCCCGCCGCGGATGTGGAAGTGCTCGCCCTCATGGATCACAGGATGCAGCTTGGACGGGTCATAGAGCCGGCCCTGCGGGCGGTCGTAGAGGAAGGCCCCGTCCTCCCAGGTATTCCAGAACTTCTTCACGAGCTGCACGAACTCCCGTGCGCGGTCGTAGCGCGCGGCATGGGCGATCAGCGGCTCCGGCCCGAAATTCCCGGCCGCATAGGCATTGGCCGTCGTTACGACGTTCCACGCCGCCCGGCCGCCGCTGACATGATCCAGCGAGGCGAATTGCCGCGCCACGTTGAACGGCTCGTTGAAGGTGGTGGTCGCCGTGCCGCCCAGGCCGATGAACTCCGTCGCGCCCGACAACGCGGCGAGCGCGGTGAGCGGCTCCAGCACATTGGTGAACAGCGGATAGCGGCTCCAGGCCTCGAGGTCGTTAATCCTGAGCGCCGGCGTGTCCGCCATGAAGAACATGTCGAAGCAGCCGGCCTCGGCGATCTTCGCGAGCCGGCGATAAGCAGCGATGGAGACATCGCTGCCATCCTCGGTGCTCGGGTGGCGCCAGGCCCCCGGATGCGCCCCGCTCAGATGGGCTGAGAAGGCGAGATGGATCATCCTCGGTGCGCTCATGGCGCGATCCCCTTCCTCGATGTCAGCTCAGCAGCCAGTCCTGAAAGCGTTCCTGGACCTTCGAGCGGTTCGCACCCCACCATTCGGAATTCGACACGGCGAGGCCGCGGATATTCGCCGGCGAGGTCGGCAGGACCTCAGCGCGTTCGGGCGGCATGAAGTTGTAGGCAAGCTGGTTGCTCGGCCCGTTGGCGACCATCGTCGAATAGATCGCCTGCTGCTCGGGTTTCATGCAGAAGGCGATGAAACGGCGCGTCAGGTCGGCGCGCGGCGTGCCGCGCAGGATCGACCAGCCATCCGTCGAGTAGAGCCCCTGTTCCCACCGCATCTTCACCGGCGCCCCGGCCGAGATCGCGGCATAGGCACGCGCGCCCCAGGTGTCGGACATGTCCACCTCGCCGCTTTGCAGAAGCTGGGTGTTCTGCGCGCCGCTGGTCCACCAGACGTTGATGTGCTGCTTGATCTGGTCGAGTTTGCGGAATGCACGGTTGAGATCGATTGGATAGAGTTGGCTTGCGGGCACGCCATCGGCCATCAGCGCGGCCTCCATGACGCCGGTGACGCTGCGGTACAGGGCGCGGCGCCCGGGGAATTTCGAGAGGTCCCAGAAATCCGCCCAGTTACGCGGCCCGTTCTCCCCGAACTTGTCGGTGCGGTAGGCGAGCACGGTCGCGAATACCGAGAAGCCGAACCACTTGTCGTTCAGCATGCCGTCGATTAGCCCCGGCACGCCCTGTAGGTTCAACGGCTCGATGTAGTTCCGCGGTCGGGAGAGATTGATCACGTGCTGGGCCGTGACCATGCAGGCATCCCAAATGTAACTCCGCGAATCGACAATGAGCCGGAACTGCACGGTGGGGTCGGCTTCATGCACGACGCCCACGACCTTGATGCCGGTCTCCCGCTCGAAGGGTTCGTAGAAGGCGGCGCGCAGCGCGGCGGCCGGCGCGCCGCCGACATCGGCAATGGTGATCTGGTCAGCGGCGAAGGCGCGTTCAGCCGTGAAGACGAAGGGCGCGGCGATCGCCCCGCCCAGGATGCGCCGTCGCGTGATGGAATGCGTCATCGTCCCAAACCCTCCTGTGTCGCGGTTCATGAGAAGAGCAGCCTGGCGCGCTCCGGGGCCCAGCCGAGAGCCGCCTCCTCACCCAGATGCGGTACGGCCTGGCCGGAACTGCGCCGCACGACGAGCGTCGCACCAGAACCAAGCGTCACGACTAGACGGAACTCCGATCCCGCATAGACCGATTCCGTCACCCGGCCGCGCAGCGCACCGTCGGGCCGCAGTTCGACATGCTCCGGCCGGATGGTCAGCGCGGCCTCGCCGCTGCCGGCGGTGCCGGGTGGCAGCGCGAGCGTGCCGTCCGCCGTCTCCAACCCCGCGGGCCCGAAGCGCCCGTGCAGCACGTTGGAGATGCCGATGAAATCGGCGGCGAAGAGTGTCGCCGGATGCTCGTAGATCTCCTGCGGCGTGCCGAGCTGCTCGATCCGTCCATGGTTCATCAGGCAGATGCGGTCGGACATGGCGAGCGCTTCCTCCTGATCATGCGTGACGAAGATGATCGTCGCGCCGGTGTCGCGATGCAGGCGCTTGATCTCAATCTGCATGGTCTCACGGAGCTTGCGGTCCAGCGCGCCGAGCGGTTCGTCCATCAGGATCAACGCCGGCTGGTAGACGAAACAGCGGGCGAGCGCGACGCGCTGCTGCTGCCCACCGGACAACTCAGTGGGAAAGCGGTCGCGCAGTGTGGAGAGGCCCACCATTTCTAGCGCTGCGGCGACCCGGCGTTCCAATTCTCCCCGCGGTACGCGGCGCATCTCCAGCGGGAAGGCCGCGTTCTCCCGCACTGTCATGTGCGGGAACAGCGCGTAGTTCTGGAACACGACACCGATGCTGCGCTTGTGGGCCGGCGTCCAGGTGTGGTCCTGCCCGTCGATCAACAGCCGCCCGGCCGTCGGTTCCGCCAGCCCGGCGATCAGTTGCAGCAGGGTCGTTTTTCCGGAACCGGACGGACCAAGCACGGTCAAGAACTCGCCCGTCGCGACGTTGAGGTCCATGGGCCGCAGTGCATGCACGGACCCGTACTGCTTCGCGAGGCCGTTCAACGACAGTTTCGCAGACCGTCCTTCCTGTTCCGTCGCCGCGGTCATCCTGATCTGCGCATCCGCGTTCATGCTTCGTGCTGCTCCGCACGGCAACCGGGCCTCGCGCCGGCGCTACCGCGCCGCATCCTACGCGCCGCGCCGCGCAACGGAATGCTGCAAATGACGGAAAATGCGATGAGGTGCCGCGATGCTGCGCGCCCATGCAGCATCGCGCCCACCCGCCAAGGCGCCATGCCCACGCGACGGGCATCGCCTTCGCCGCGCATCAGAAGGTGGGCGCCTGACGCGGGTCGAGGAAGCGCGCCACATAGGCCGCCTGCTGCGGCGCGTAGCGTGTCCAGAGTGCGCGCAACGCCGCGATCGGCGCATCGTCCCAATCGACGCGCAGGTCGACGACCGGCCAGTCATGCGTCTCGCTGACCAGCAAGCCAGCGCCGTGCTCGTCGTCGAATTCACCGCCCGTGTCCAGGCCGGCTTCCAGGGCGCGCATCAGCCGCTCGGCGAGCGCCTCGCCCTCCGACGCGACGAAGGCGTCCACCATCGCGGTGGGCACGCGATCGTTCGCGAGCAGATTGCCCATCGCGACGCAGCCGGGGCCTGTTGCGAAGGCGGCGACGGGCATTGACACCTCGCCGACGTGCCACGCCAGCGCGCCACGCCGATCCACCACCGCGACCTGCCGGTGCTCCGGCGCCGTCGTACTGTCCAGCAGAAGCCGCAGCACGGCGGCAGCACCAAGCCCCTCCCGCAGCAGCCGGATGCCGAGCGGCCCGAGCGCGGGGTCGGAGAAATTCTGCGTCGCCACCGCCCCCATCGCGTCGGTGCGGATGCAGCGCGCCGCCGTCGCGACGGAGGAGGAGGTCACCACCGCACCGAAGGCGCCGCTCACCGGGCAACGTGCGATGAGGGAATAGGTCATGGCGTCGATACCACCGCGGTGATGTCGATCTCCATCATGTATTCCGGCTTGGCGAGACCCGCAACGATCAGCCCGGTCGAGACCGGATGCACGCCCTTCAGCCATTTCCCGACGACGCGATAGACCGGCTCACGATAGGCGCGATCGGTGATGTAGATGTGGATCTGCACCACGTCCTGTAGCGTGGCGCCGGCTTCCTTCAGCAGGATCTCGGCGCAGCGCATGGCGTTCTCCGCCTGCGCGGCGGGGTCGCCGATGCCGACGATATTGCCGTCCAGGTCCATCGCCGTCTGGCCGCGCAGATAGACCGTGTCGCCAGCCCGCACCGCCATGCAGACATCGTTGTCGAGCGATTGCTCGGGATACGCGTCCTTCGTATTGAACTTTCGGAACCGTTCGATTGCCATCACGCGGCCTTCCCGATCTTGTCCTTGCCCATCACCTGATCCGACAGGCCTGCGGCCCTCCGCACCAGATCCAGCGGCCCCTCGAAGTCGAAGGACCGATACACTGCCGCCAGGTGGCTGAAATGCGGGGCCTGGGCGAATTGCGCGAAAGCCAGGCGATGCCCGGCATAGCCGCTGGTCAACAGATCCCGCGCATAGGCGAGCAGCCGGCGGCGATCCTCGGCATCCCAGCACTCGTTCAACGTGTAGAATTTGCGCAGCCATTCCCCGGCCTCGCCGGCGAATTGCGCCGCATCCGGGGTGACGCAGACCTGGCCGCCGATCAGCTCGCGGGCCGTGTGCATCGCGACCGGCAACTGGCTGCACGCCAGCACGCGCCCGGCATAGAGGATCGACTGGTTCGGCATGAGGAAGCCGGCCGGCGAGGTTTCCGCGAGCGCGATCGACGCGGTGAGATGCGCGCGAATCCCTTCCCGGTAGCAGACCAGTTCGGCGAGCTGCTCCTGCACGCCCTGAAGCTTCTCAAGCCCCGTCTGTCGCGCGTTCCACATCGCTGCGCCGATCATTGCATCGGCGTTGTGCAGCAACCGCAGCACATAGGGGAAGGCGCTGTAGCGGTGCAGCGTGCCGCGGATGAACTGGGCCGCGCGGGTGTGGCGATAGAAGAACACGTCCTCCCACGGGATCAGCACGTCGTCGAAGACGACCAGCGCCTCGACCTCGTCAAAGCGCGCGCCGATCGGATGGTCCGTGGCGCTGCCCTGTGTCGCGAAGGATGCGCGGCAGATGTGCTTCACCCCCGGCGCGCCCATCTTCACGATGCAGCCGACGGCGTGCTGGCTTTCCTTCTCGTCGGTCCAGGCGCCGACGGTCGGCTTCAGGAAGGCCTGATCGGCATAGGGGGCGGCTGTCTCGAACTTGGCGCCGCGAATGACGATGCCGGCATCCGTCTCCCGCACCACGCGGATCATCATGTCGGGATCGCGCTGGTCGACAGGGCGTGACCGGTCGCCCTTCGGATCGGTGTTGGCGCTGACGTGGAAGGGGTCCTTCGTCACCACCTCGCGGATATGCCGGTCGATGTTGCCGGCGAAGCGCGGATCGATCGACGCCAGCACGTCACGTCCATCGGCGAGCGACCACATCTCGCCCACCGTCTCATCACCCATGCGCGTGACCGTGCCGCCCAGGTCGCGCAGGACCAGGTCCACGCCGTCCCACTTCTTCTGCCAATCCTCCTTCGTCAGGGGTGGCGCCTGGAGCAGGCTGTGCGTGCCATCGGCATCGGCGAAGGTCAGCGACGGCGTCTCATGGTGCAGGTCGTACATCCGCGCCTTGGCTGCCACGATCGGCTTCAGCGCCGGGTGGGAGGCGACATCGTGCACGCGCTCGCCGTCGACATAGACCTCGCGGCCATCCTTCAGACCCTCGAGGTATTCCGTGCCGGTCCGGATCATCTGTCGCTCCCGCCTTGGCCCCACCGCATGCTGCGCTGCGGCACGGCATAGATGAAACCATCTTCTTCCGGGCAATGACCTCGGATTATCCTATGCAGATGCGTCTGCCCCTGCGAGCCCTGGCCTATGCCGTCGCGGTTGCCGATACCGGCTCCATCTCGGGCGCTGCCCGGCGACTGCGGCTGTCCCAGCCCTCGCTCAGCGAGGCGATCGCGGCCTGCGAGGCCGAGTTCGGCTTCCCCCTTTTCGTGCGCCACCCTGCCCGCGGCGTGTCGCCGACGCCGGCCGGCGCGCGCGTGCTGGCCGAAGCGCGCGCGCTGCTCGCGCATGCCGAGGACTTCTCCCACGCCGCCCGCGCCATGGGCCATGACCCGATCGGTGAGATCAGCGTCGGCTGCTTCATCTCGGTGGCGCCGCGCTTCATCCCGTCCTTGCTCGCCGGCTTCCGCGGCGACTTTCCCCGCGTGCGCGTCGCGGTGGAGGAAGGCGACCACGATGCAGTGCTGGACGGCCTGGTCGAGGGACGGACAGAACTGGCCCTCGCCTATGACTACGCGCTGCGCGATGGACTGCGCGCCGAACCGCTGGCGCATCTGCCGCCGCATGCCGTGCTGCCGGTGACCCACCGGCTGGCGCGGCGTGCCTCGGTGAAGCTGGCCGAACTCGTCGAGGAACCCTTCCTGCTGCTCGACCTGCCGCAGTCGCGCGATTATTTTCTTGGCTTGTTCCGCACCGCTGGGCTGGAGCCGCGCATCGGCTTCCGCTCTCGCAGCATCGAGATGGTGCGCGGCATGGTCGCAGCGGAACACGGCTGGTCCATCCTGAACATCGTGCCGCGTTCGCCCTACACCGTGGATGGGCGCCGCATCGTCGCCCTGCCCTTGGAGCCCGCCTTGCCCGCCGTCACGATCATGCTGCTGTCCATGGCTGCCCGACCGCGGCGCCCGGCGGTCGAGGCCTTCGCAGGCTTCGTGCGGCACGCCTTCGCCCGCGGCGGCATGTTCGACCCGCAGCAGCCGGAACGCGTCGGCATGCTGCGCCGTTCGTCCGACTCGCAGGCGCTGTCGGACTAACGCCGCACCCGTTCAGACGCCGATGCCGAGGGCCGGAAGCTTCATGCCCATCTTCTTCGCGTGCTCGATGGCGATGTCGTAGCCGGCATCGGCATGGCGCATCACGCCAGTGCCGGGATCGTTCCACAGCACGCGCGCCAGGCGCCTCGCCGCGGCCTCCGTCCCATCCGCCACGATCACCACACCGGCATGCTGCGAAAAGCCCATGCCCACGCCGCCGCCATGATGCAGCGACACCCAAGTCGCACCGGATGCCGTGTTCAGCAGCGCATTCAGCAGCGGCCAGTCGGAGACGGCATCCGACCCGTCTTTCATCGCCTCCGTCTCCCGGTTCGGGGAGGCGACCGAACCCGAATCGAGGTGGTCACGCCCGATAACGATCGGCGCCTTCACCTCACCCTTCGCGACCATCTCGTTGAAGGCGAGACCAAGGCGATGGCGATCCCCCAGCCCGACCCAGCAGATCCGCGCCGGAAGCCCCTGGAAGGAGATCCGCTTGCCCGCCATGTCGAGCCAGGTATGCAGATGCGCATCATGCGGCAGCAACTCGCGCACCTTGGCGTCGGTCTTCGCGATATCCTCCGGGTCGCCGGACAGCGCCGCCCAGCGGAACGGCCCGACACCGCGGCAGAACAGCGGGCGGATATAGGCGGGTACGAAGCCGGGGAAGTCGAAGGCGTGCTCGACGCCCATTTCCTTCGCCATCTGGCGGATGTTGTTGCCGTAGTCGACGACCGGGATGCCCTGGTTCCAGAAGCCCAGCATCGCCTCGACATGCTGCGCCATGGACCGCTTCGCCGCGAGCGTCGTGCCGGCCGGATCGCGCTCCCGCCGCTCCTCCCACTCCGCGAGCGTCCAGCCCGCAGGCAGATAGCCATTCAGCGGATCATGCGCGCTGGTCTGGTCCGTGACGACGTTCGGGCGGATGCCGCGGCGCAGAATCTCGGGGAAGACCTCCGCGGCATTGCCGAGCAGCCCGACCGAGATCGCGCGACCATCCTTCTTCGCCGCCTCGACCATTGCCAGCGCTTCATCCAGCGTCTCGGCCCGCGCATCGAGGTATCGCGTGCGCAGCCGCATCTCGATGCGGGAAGGTTGGCATTCCACCGCGATCATCGAGGCGCCGGCCATGGTCGCCGCCAGCGGCTGCGCCCCACCCATGCCGCCGAGGCCACCCGTCAGGATCCACTTGCCCGCGAGCGAACCGCCATAGTGCTGGCGCCCGACCTCGACGAAGGTCTCATAGGTGCCCTGCACGATGCCCTGGCTGCCGATGTAGATCCACGACCCGGCCGTCATCTGGCCGTACATCATCAGGCCCTTGCGATCGAGCTCGTGGAACTTCTCCCAGGTCGCCCAATGCGGCACGAGGTTCGAGTTCGCGATCAGCACGCGCGGCGAATCCGCCGTAGTGCGGAAGATGCCGACCGGCTTGCCGGACTGGACGAGCAGCGTCTCCTCCGGCTCCAGCCCCTTCAGCGACGACACGATGCGATCGAAGGCGTCCCAGTCGCGCGCCGCACGGCCGATGCCGCCATAGACGACGAGTTCCTCGGGCTTCTCCGCAACCTCGGGATCGAGGTTGTTCATCAGCATGCGCATCGCCGCCTCGGCGCCCCAGCTCTGGCAGATGGGGACCGATCCGCGCGGCGCAGTGACGATGCGGGAATTGGCGATGCGGGTCATGGAGTCGGACCTTTCCTGAGAAGGCGTGGCTGCAGGGATCCCGTCCCATAGGCATGGTGGCGCTTGGCACCAGAGAGGGGCTTTGCCCCTCTCCGGACCTCACCCCACCAAAGGCCACAAGGCCTTTGGAAACCAATACCTGGCTCCGCGTGGCGCTGTTCGACGAAACGGCGATGCGTCCTCTGGCCGCGACGGCCAGATGGCCCTTCAGGTGCTGGGCACCGAAGCCGCGCTTCCTCATTCGGACGTTGCGTCGTGCCCAACACCAAGTTGAAGTTTCCAAAGGCCTTGTGACCTTTGGTGGGGTGGGTCCAGGAGGGGCAAAGCCGATCCCGCCTCACGACACGACCTCCGGCAGCCGCAATCCACCGACCAGCGCACCGCCCTCCACAAGCCCCGTTGCCGCAGCGATGTCGGGCGCGAGGAACCGATCCGCCACCAGTGGCGCAATGCGCGTGCGGATCGTCGCATGCACTGCCTCCAGCGGCGCGGAGGAGGTCAACGGCCGCCGATGCTCCAGCGCCTCGGCCGCGACCAGCGCCTCGATGCCGATGATCGATGCCGCATTCGCCGCCATGTCGAGCAGCCGATACGCCGCATGCGTCGCCATCGACACATGGTCTTCCTGGTTCGCGGAGGTCGGCAGCGAGTCCACGCTCGCCGGCATGGCGCGCTGCTTGTTCTCAGAGGTCAGCGCCGCCGCCGTGACCTGCGCGATCATCAGTCCCGAATTCAGCCCCGCATTACGGGCGAGGAAGGCCGGCAGCCCGCTCATCACCGGATCGACAAGCAAGGCGGTCCGGCGCTCGGACAGGCTGCCGATCTCGGCCAGCGCGATGGCGATCTGGTCGGCGGCGAAGGCGACAGGCTCGGCGTGGAAGTTGCCGCCCGAGACGATGGACCCGTCATCCAGCACCAGCGGATTGTCGGTCACGGCATTTGCCTCGATCGCGAGCGTGCGCGCGACGAAGCGCAGCATGTCGAGCACCGCGCCCATCACCTGCGGCTGGCAGCGCAGCGAATAGGGGTCCTGCACGCGGTCGTCGCCGTGACGATGGCTCTCGCGGATGGCGCTGCCGGCGAGCAGCCCGCGCAGCGCGTCCGCGACCTCCGCCTGGCCTGAATGGCCGCGCAATGCATGGATACGCGCGTCGAAGGGCGTGTCGGACCCGCGCAGCGCATCGACCGTCATCGCGCCGGCCACCAGCGCCGCCTGGAACACGCGCTCCGCGGCGAAGAGGCCGGCGAGCGCGATCGCCGTCGACACCTGCGTCCCGTTGATCAGCCCGAGCCCTTCCTTCGGGCCGAGCGTGACCGGCGCCAGCCCGGCGGCGCGCAGCGCGTCCGCCGCCGGAACGCCCGGCATGGCCTCGCCTTCGCCGAGCATCGCCGCAGTCATATGCGCGAGCGGTGCCAGATCACCCGACGCACCGACCGATCCCTTGGCCGGAATCAGCGGCAGGACGCCCTTCGCGCGCATGGCCTCGATCAGGGCAATGACTTCCCACCGCACGCCAGAGGCACCACGCGCGAGGCTTGCCGCCTTCATCGCCAGGATCAGGCGGACGACGGCCTCCGGCAGCGGCGCACCGACGCCGCAGGCATGGGACAGGATCAGGTTCCGCTGCAGCGTCGCCAGGTCGCCATCGCCGATGCGCACCGATGCCAGCTTGCCGAAGCCGGTATTGACGCCATAGACGGTCTCGCCTGCCGCGATGACGCGCGCGACCGCGGCGGCGCTGCGATCCACTGCCTCGTGCGCCGACGGATCGAGCGGTATTGCCGCACCACCCATCACGTCTCGCCATGCGCCGAGCGGCACTGCGCCCGGTGTCAGGACCGCAGTCATGCCCGCACCCCTTGGTGAAAGCGCGCAAAAAGCGGCGACGGCCCGATCTGCGCGACGAGTTCCGACAGCGTCTCCACAGACCACACGGCGAGGTCCGCATCCTTGCCGGCCGCGATGCTGCCGATCCGATCGGCACGGCCGAGCGCATGCGCCGCCTCGATGGTGAAGCCCCGCAGCACTTCGTCGACCGTCATGCCGAACAGCACGCAGGCGAGCGTCGCGCAGACACGCGGCGAGGCAATCGGCGAGGAGCCGGGATTGAGATCCGTCGCCACCGCCATGCGCGTGCCCGCGGCGCGGAAGGCGGCGATGGGCGGCCTGTGCGTCTCGTTGATCATCAGGAAAGCACCCGGCAGCAGCACGGCCACCGTGCCGGCCTGCGCCATCGCGCGCGCGCCGGCCTCGCTGGTGTATTCGAGGTGATCGGTCGACAGCGCCCCATGCCGCGCCGCCAGCGCAGCGCCATCACCGTCGCTGAGCTGATCGGCATGCGACTTCACCGCCAGCCCGGCCGCCTGAGCCGCGGCGAAGACGCGCGCGCATTCCGCCGCGTCGAAGGCGATGCCCTCCTGAAATACATCCACCGCGTCGGCTAGCCCCTCGGCGGCGATGCACGGGATCATCCGCTCGCAGACCAGATCCAAATAGGCCGCGCGATCGCCACCCGGCGGCACCGCATGGGCACCCAGATAGGTCACCGCGACCGAGACGCGCCGATGCGCTGCCAGCCCGCGCGCCACGCGCAACTGGCGCAGCTCCGTCTCCTCATCCAGGCCGTAGCCGGACTTGATCTCGACCGTCGTCACGCCTTCGGCCAGTAGGGCATCGAGGCGCTTCAGGGACGCCGCCGTCAGCGCTGCCTCATTCGCCGCCCGCGTCGCCCGCACCGTCGCGGCGATGCCGCCACCGGATCGTGCGATGTCCGCATAGGATTCGCCGGCCAGCCGCCGCGCGAACTCATCGGCACGGTTGCCGGCGAAGACCAGATGCGTGTGGCAATCGACCACCCCCGGCGTCACCCAGCGCCCGCCGCAGTCGAAGCGTTCGGCGGCATCGATCGACGGCGCCTCGCCCGCCGGCCCGACCCAGGCGATCCGGCCGCCGGCGACCGCCACGACCCCATCCTCGACCACGCCAAGCCCGGCCGGCCCCGCCATGGTGGCGAGCCGCGCCCCGGTCAGCAGCAGATCGGCCTTCAGAGCCGTCACGCACCGAACCCCCTGCATCACGCCCTGGCCAGGGATCGCCAGCGGCATTATTGTATAGACATTATTCTGATCAGAGGCCGCGCCGATGCGCAAGCGCCTATTTTCCCGACCGGCGTTCCCTGCCCGCCGCATCGCCGGCATGCTTGCCGCATGAACGCCCTTGTCCTCGACGGCGAAGGCCCGGTGCACGGCCAGATCCGGCGCGCGCTGAGCTCGGCCATCCTGACCGGCCGCATCCCGCCCGGTGGCCGCATCCCGCCGGAAAGCGAGCTGATGGCGCTGTTCGGGGCCTCCCGCATGACGGTCCATCGCGCGGTCGCCGCCCTCGCGGCGGAAGGCCTGGTGCGTCGCAACCGCCGCGCCGGCACGGTGGCGAGCCCGGAAGCCCGCGGCCGCGCGGTCTTCGAGATCTGGGACATCGGCGCCGAGATCCGCGCCTCGGGCCAGGAACACCGATTCGAGATTCTCTCCCGCGCCGTCCGCCCGGCCGACGAGGGCGATATGGACCTGCCCGCCGGCGCGCATCTGCTGGATATCGTGACGCGCCATCTGGCCAATGACACGCCGATGCAGGTGGAGGAGCGCCTCATCAACCTCGACGCCGCGCCCGATGCCGCGACCGAACCCTTCGCCGCCGTCTCCCCCGGCCGCTGGCTTCTCGACCGTGTGCCCTGGACCGAGGCGGAACACGCGATCCGCGCCGTCGCCGCACCGGCGCGCGTGGCGAAGCTGCTTGGCATGAAGGCCGGTGAGGCCGCGCTGGTGGTCGAACGCCGCACGTGGAACGGGCCGGTGCCGGTCACCTTCGCGCGGCTCTGGCACGCCGGGGACCGTCATCGCCTGGTCGGACGCTTCGCCGCCGGGCGGTAGCGACGGCGTCGCAGCCGGCGGATATTCGGTGTTGCAGTAATAGTCCGTATGTCTTTACATTAGGACGCCCTCTCACGACGGCGTGCGCCGAACCGCGAGGAACCGATCACCGGGAAAGTGCGGCAAAGACCGCACCGCCTGCCAGACACGGCTCAGCACACCCAACCACGGATCCTGTTCGATGCCGACGCTGAACCGACGGACCCTCCTGGCCGCACCCGCCAGCCTGGCTGTCGCGCGTGCCGCACACGCCCAAACCTTCCCGGATCGCCCGATCCGGCTCGTGCTGCCTTATGCGCCGGGCGGCGTGGTGGACACGGTCGGGCGCGTCATCGCGCAGGGGTTGACCGAGAAACTCGGCCAATCGGTCGTCGCGGAGAATCGGTCCGGCGCCGGCGGCGTGGTCGGCGCCGACTACGTCGCGAAGTCGCCCGCCGACGGCTACGTGCAGTTGCTGATCGACCCGGCGCTGATCATCAATCCGTCGCTCCAGCAGCAGGTGCCCTACGACGTCTTCCGGGATTTCCGGCCGATCTCGATCGTGACCAGCTCGCCGCTCGTGCTGGTCGTCTCGCCCTCCGTGCCGGCACAGACCATCGCCGAGTTCATCGCCCTCGTCCGCGCCAACAAGGGGCGGTACAGCTATGCCTCGGCTGGCGTCGGCACGACGCCGCACCTGGCGGGTGAGATGTTCTCCCTGCGCACCGGCGGCGATGCGACGCATGTGCCCTATCGCGGCATCGCGGCGGGCTTCGCCGACATGATGACCGGGCAGGTGCAGTTCTCCTTCAGCAGCATCGCCGGCGCGCGCGGCCTGGTCGCGGATGGCAAGCTGAAGGCGCTCGCCACCACCGGCGCGCGGCGTAGCGCCGCCTTCCCGGACCTGTCGACGATGCAGGAGGCCGGCATGGACGGCTTCGTCGTGGATCTGTGGCTGGCGCTGCTCGCCCCCGCCGCCACGCCGGACCCGATCATCGCCAGGATGAATGCCGCGGTGACCGAGGTGCTGCGCGAACCGGCGACGATCGCGAGCCTCGCCCGCGTCGGCGTCGAACCGCGCGGCACCAGTAGCGCCGAGGCGGCGACCATGCTCCGCGCCGAATTCGACACCTGGCGCAAGCTCATCGCCGATGCGCGGATCACGCTGTGATGCGGGTGATCCTCTCGCGCCGCGCGGCGCTTGCCGCCACCGGCCTGCTCGCCGCCCCGGCGCCGCTGCGCGCCCAGGGCTTTCCGTCCCGCCCGATCCGCGTGATGGTCGGCTTCGCCCCGGGGGGCGCGGCCGATACGATCGCGCGGCTGATCGCGCCCGGCATGGGGGCCGCGCTCGGCCAGACCGTGGTGGTGGAGAACCGCTCCGGCGCCAGCGGCACCAATGCCGCCGCGGTCGTGGCGACGGCGCCGGCGGATGGGCACACCATCCTGCTCTCGACGCTGACGCATGTGTCGAACCCGTTCCTCTTCAGCGGCCTGCCCTTCGACTACGCGACCGCCTTCGCGCCGGTGAGCCAGGTGGTGCTGTTCCCGACCGTGCTCGCCGTGCGCAAGGACTTCCCGGCGGCCGACATGGCGGGCTTCCTGGCGCTGGCGCGCAGCCGGCGCGACACGCCGATCACCTATGGCACGCCGGGCAACGCGACGGCGCAGCACATGGCCGCGGAGCTGCTGCAGCAGCGGGCGGACATCAAGCTTGAGCACGTGCCCTATCGCGGCGGCGCCGATGCGGCGCGCGATCTCGCGGCCGGGGTGATCGAAGCCTCCTTCAATTCAGTCAGCAGCCTCGCCCCCGCCTTCGCGGCCGGGGCGCGGCCGCTGGTGGCAGTGACGGCGCAGCGCATCCCGCAATTGCCCGATGTCCCGACCGGCATCGAAGCCGGCATTCCAGACTTCGTGCTGAGCGACATCTGCGGCGTCTATGCCCCGGCGCAGACGCCGCCCGATACCGTCGCGACGCTCTACCGCGCGATCGCCGCGGCGCTGCGCGCGGATGAGGTGCAGGCAAGGCTGCGCGCCCTGGCGGCGCAGGGCGTCGGCAGTTCCCCGGCCGAGTTCACTGCCTTCATGCAGCAGGAGAGCACGCGGCTCGGCGCGCTGATCCGAGCCGCGGGAATCAGCGTCTCCTGACGGCTTCCGTCAGGGGATCATCACGATGCGTTCGGGGACCGAGCGGTCCAGCAGGGCCCCGAGCGCATCCCGCGCCTGCGCCAGCGGGAAGCTGCGTGACGGCGGCGGCTTGATCCGCCCGGCCTCGAACAGCGCGAAGACTTCCGCGAAGCACTCGCGGACCAGGGCTGGCATGCGCTTGCGGTAGTCGCTGATCTGCAGGCCACTCACCTCGATGTTCTTTACCAGCAGGTAGTTGGCCTTGACGCTTGGGATGCGGCCCGCGGCGAAGCCCACCACGACGAGCCGCCCCTTCCAGGCCAGCGCGCGCAGCGCCGCGTCGAAGGCATCGCCCCCGAGCATGTCGATGACGATGTCCACGCCCTTGCCCTCGGTCGCCGCGCGCACCTGGTCGCGCAAGCTGTCGCGCAGATCCGGCCGGGTCAGCTCCACCACCGCATCCGCCCCGGCCTCGCGCACCGTCTGCGCCTTGGCGAGCGACGACACGCCCGCGATCACGCGGGACGCACCGAGCGCCCGGGCAAGCTGCATGGTCGCGAAACCGACCGCGCCGGTGGCGCCGAGCACCAGCACCGACTCGCCCGCCGCGAAGCGCCCGCGCTCCCGCAGCGCGAACCAGGCCGTGTCGTAGGCGAGCGACATCGCCGCCGCATCGGCGGAGGCGAGGCCGTCAGGCAGGCGGTAGCACTGCGCGGCCGGCGCCACGCACAGCTCCGCATAGCCGCCGATCTCCGCCATGGCGAGAACCCGGTCGCCGACCGCGAAGCCGGTGACGCCGGCGCCGATCGCGACCACCGTCCCGGCCGGCCCCTTGCCCGGCACGAAGGGCCGTTCCGGCAGGAACTGGTAGGTCCCGCCGATGACGAGCGTATCGACGAAATTCGCCGCCACCGCCGCGACGCGGATCAGCACCTCGCCGGGCCCGGCCACCGGATCGGGCATGGTCTCGACGGCAACATTGGCGATGGGCCCGAATTCCCGGACGGTCACGGCCTTCATCTGGCGTATCCTCTTCAGCGTACCTGGAACGTCCCGCGTCCTGCCGCGACCAGCTTCTCCGCCGCGAAGACCTCGACATCCGCCCGCGCGATGGACCGGCCGAGACGCAGCACGCGTCCCTTTGCCATCAGCGTCACGCCCGGTACCGGGCGCAGATAGTCCACGCGCAGATCAATGGTCGGCGCCATGTCACCCGACTGCACCGCGACGGCGGCATGCGCGGTCAGGTCGATCAGCGCCGCGAGGATGCCGCCGTGATAGTCGTCAACGTCGTAGGCGCGGCGGAACTCCAGACGGAACGGCAGCAGTACCGTGACGGCGCCGGTCTCCGCATCGACCGCCGTCGCTTCCGGCTTCAGGAAGGCGTGGAAGGGGGAGCGCGCCATCTCGGCGCGCAGCCGGTCCAACCGGTCGTCAGCCACGGGCTGCAGCGGGCAGGCGGACGGGGACGGGCGTCAGCGCGCCGGCCTCGAGCTGCGTGGCGACGGCCCGCTTGAGGATCTTGCCGCTGGCGGTCAGCGGGATCTCCGGCGTGACGATGAAGAATTCCGGCATGTCGTACTTCGACAGGCCGGCGGCATCGAGATGCAGCAGGATCTCCTCGGCCTCAGCCGAGGTGCCGGGGCGGAACATCACCGCCAGGCACACCTTCTCGCCCAGCCTGTCATCCGGCACGGGCAGGGCGGCGGCGCGCAGCACGGCGGGGTGCTGCATCGCCAGGGTCTCGATCTTGGTGGGGAAGATGTTGTGGCCGCCGCGGATGATGACGTCCTTCTTGCGGCCGGTGATGCGGATATAGCCCTGCTCATCGACCCAGCCGAGATCGCCGGTCATGAACCAGCCCGCGCGGTTGAAGCTGTCCTCGGTCGAGGCCTGGTCGTCGTAGTAGCCGAGCATCAGGGAGGTGCCGCGCCCCGCGATCTGCCCGACCTCGCCGGCCGGAAGTTCGCGGTCGGCATCCTCGCGCGCGAAGACGCGCACCT
The DNA here is from genome assembly GCF_019430885.1 of Roseomonas alba. Classification (GTDB taxonomy): domain Bacteria; phylum Pseudomonadota; class Alphaproteobacteria; order Acetobacterales; family Acetobacteraceae; genus Neoroseomonas; species Neoroseomonas alba. Next base: position 344,676 of record NZ_JAHYBZ010000005.1, read on the forward strand.
CATAGCCCGGCGCACAACGGCCGGAGGAGCCGGTGATCAGCTCGGGCGAGTCGGCGGGCAGGGTGTAGTGGGTCGAGCAGGCCTCGGTCATGCCGTAGCCGCTCTGCGGCGTGACGCCATGCGCCAGCAGTTCCGCGACGACGGCACGCGGCGCCGCGGCGCCGGAGATGCGGAAGCCGCGCAGCGCGCCGACACGCGCCTCCCCGCGCTTGCGGATCTCGGCGAGCAGGTCGATCGCATGGGTCGGCACGCCGACCAGGAAGGTGGTCCCGGTCGCGATCACGCGGTCGAGCAGCGAGGCGCCGCGCGGCAGGTCCGGTAGGACCAGTTCGCAGCCGGCCTCGCAGGCCATGACCATGCAGCCGAAGCCGAGATTGTGGCTCAGCGGGCTCAGCGTGCAGATCACGTCCTGCGGGCCGAGCGACCAGTCGGCGATGATCGCTCGCGCATTCGCCAGCACCGTGTTGTCGCTGTGCATCACGCCCTTCGGCGCACCCGTGGTGCCCGAGGTGAAGGCGAGATAGAGCACGCCATCCGGCGCGGACATCGGCACCACCGCCGGCCCCTTCGCAAGCACTGACCCGGCCCAGGCGCCCTCGGCATCATCGTCAAGCTTCGGCAGTCGATGGATGCGGCGCAGCGATCCGACCGCCGATGCTGCGGCGAAGATATCATGGCGATGCGCGTCGGCGCCGTAACCCTCCTCGGCGATCAGCGCGGCGGCGCGCATTCGGGCGCAGAGCTCGACCACCTCGCCGACGGTATGATCGCGATGCAGCGACGGGCAGCAGACATAGCGATCACGCGAACAGGCCAGCAGCGCGACCAGGGTCTCGATGCGGCTCGGCAGCCAGACGGCGACACGGTTGCCCGGCCGCAGCCCGGCCTCGCGCAGGTCCGCGGCCAACGCATCGGTCGCGGCCACCAGCGCGGCCCAGCCGATCGCGCGCCGCCGGTCGCGGATGGCGATGGCGTCCGGCGCGCGCTGCGCCTGCGCCACGGCCCGCGCATAAAGCGTCTCCTCGCGCCAGAAGCCGGAGGCATAGCCTTCGCGCAGCCGCTCCGGACTCAGGGTGGTGAGGATGGCGTTGGTCATGCGGCGGCTCTCCGGGCGGCAGGGTCCGTGCTTCCCCATGCGGATCGCCCCATATATGAGGACATTCGGCCAAGGTTCGTTGTGTTAAAGGCCGACATTGGCGTAATGTCAGGACATTATGAGGCGCCTCGAATTGCTGTCAATCGCCGTCGGCGCGGCCGACCGCCTGCCGGAGAAAGCTGTGCCATGAGCCAAAGCGCGGCATCGCAGATCCGTGACACCGGCGCCACCGCCCTGGACCTGGACGACCTCGCACCGCTCGATTCGACCAGCGCCATGCCGCTCTACATGCAGTTGGCGGAGCGGCTGTCGACACCCTTGCGCATGAACCAGGCCGCGCTCGTCGGTCGCGCCCTGCCAACCGAGGCGCAATGCATGGAGCATTTCGGCATCAGCCGGCCGACCGTGCGCCAGGCGATGGCGCATCTCGTCTCCACCGGTCTCGTCACGCGCGGCCGCGGCCGCGGCACCTTCGTCGCGCCCGAGCGGCTGAATCACGATGTCAGCCTCGCCTTCGAGGACGAGATGCGCGCGGCGCGCAAGACCATCCGCTTCCGCCTGCTGAGCCGCAGCACGCATCCGGCCACCGCTGAGGTCGAAGAGCGCCTTGGCGTCGCGCCGGGCACGCCCGTCGAGCATATCGAGCGCCTGCGCCTGCTGGACGACGAAGCTTTCGCCCATGAACAGCGTTTCGTGCCGGTCGAGATCGGCCGGCACGTCACCCGGCAGATGCTGGAGGAAATGGCAATCATTTCCCTGCTGACGACGGCGCTGGGCCGCGCGCCGGCCCGCATCACCAACACGGTGCGCTGCATCCCGGCGGAGCCACGCATCGCGCGCCTTCTCGCGGTGCGCCCGAGCACGCCGCTGCTCCAGACCGAACACGTCTACTACGCCGTGACTGGCGCGCCGCTGCTCTATGGCGCGGTACGCTTCCACGGCGAACGGTTCCAGTTCACGCTGGATTCGCCGATCCAGACGGCACCGGTCTTCAGGTCCTGACGCTGCGGGCGGGCAGGCGTTCGATATAGAGGTTAAGCCGTGTCGCGGCGGGCCTCGTCGGCGGCACGGCGAGCGAGCTCGGAACCCGCTCGCCCGCCATCGAGCGTACGCGGGACCGATATCGCGTCAGACCTTTGCCAGCGCCAGCACCGAGGCGGGGAAGAGCTCGGACACTTCCAGCCGGCGCGCGGTCAGCCCCTGTTCCGCCGCATAATGCGTCATGCGTTCCAGCACATGGCCGTTGGCGTCGGCGCCATAGGGCCAGAAATCCTCGCCCATCAACGCGCGCGTGCGGGCCAGCTCATCCACCGCCCAGGGCAGCGTCGTGTAGAGATGGCCGATCTTCGCGAGATCGATCATGCACAGGCGCTTCGCTTCCTCGAAGGCGAGGAAGACATTCACCGGCAGCCAGGGAAAGCGTTCGACGAGCGAGCGCCGGATGCCGACCAGGTGCATGATCGGGAAGATGCGCGTCGCCCTGAAATAGGCTTCCTCGGCCGCGCGGTAATCGGGGAACAGGCGCGCCACTTCCGGCACCGTGCCGAAGCAGGATGGCGCGCGCGCGGACAGCAGCGCGTCGATCCGCCCGTCGGCAAGCTGCGCCGACAAGGTCTGATCCGCCGGGATCGGCTGCAACTCGACATCCGGCGGCAGAGGGAAAGAGACGAAGCTGCCACGCCCGGCTTCCTCCAGCCCGCCGGTGCGCCAGCGCATATCTGCCGGCTTCACCCCGTATTCATCCGCCAGGATGCCGCGCATCCACAGCGCCACGGTCATCTGGTACTCCGGCACGCCGACGACCTTCCCGCACAGATCCTCCGGCCGCGTGATCCCGCGATCCGTACGGATGTAGATGGAAGAGTGGCGGAACAGGCGCGACAGGAAGACGGGGATACCAACATAGGGGCAGTCTCCCTTCGCGACCTGCACCATGTAGCTCGACATGGACAATTCGCTGACGTCGAATTCCTGGTGCCGGAAGGCGCGATGGAAGGCCTCCTCCGGCGACATCGCGACGGGGTAGAGATCGCAGCCCGCGATCGACACGCGCCCATCGAACAGCGCGCGCGTGCGGTCATAGGCGACGCAGGACAGGCCGAGTGTGACGCGGCTCATGCGGAGCCCTCCGGAACAGGGTCGATCATGGCGATCACATCCACCGGCGACAGCGGCACCCGGCAGACATGCGCATCGAAAGGCGACAGTGCGTCCTCGACCGCCGCGGCGATGGCGGCGGGGATGGGGATCACCCCGGCCTCGCCCACGCCCTTGATGCCGAGCGGGTTCAGCGGCGTCGGGCTGTGCATGTGCAGGATGCGCACCGGCGGCATCTCCGTCGCCGTCACCAGCAGGTAGTCGGCTAGCGTCGTCGAGATCGGCTGCGCCTGGTCGTCGAAGCGCATGTGCTCATACAGCGCATTGCCGATGCCATGCGCGATCCCGCCCATGAGCTGCCCATCCACGATGCGCGGGTGCAGCGCCCGCCCGCAGTCATGGGAAAAGACCAGGCGCGTGATGGTCACGGCGCCGGTCTCGATATCCACCTCCACCTCGGCGGCGGCCGTGCCGTTGGCATAGGCCATGGCGTCGATCACTACCTCCTCGCTGGCCGCGAGGCCCGGACCGCGGCCGCCCGGGATCACGAAGCCGGGCTGGCCGGCCGCCGCGCGTGCGATGGACGCCAGCGTGACCGAATGCCCCGGCGCACCCTTCACGCGCACCACCTTGTCCTCGATCTCGAGGTCGCCCATGGCGACCTCCAGCATCTCGCCGGCGATGGCGAGAACCTTCTCACGCACTTTCAGTGCGGCGACATGGGCGGAGCTGCCGGCCAGCACCGCCTGACGACTGTTGGACCCGCCAATGCCGATGGGGGCGGCGGCCGTGTCGCCGGTGATGACCTCGACGTTCGCCATGTTGGCACCGAGCTGCTCGGCGACGATCTGCGCCAGCATGGTCCGCGTGCTCTGGCCCATGGCGGCCGCGCCCGTTGCGACCATGATGCGCCCGGACGGTTCCACGCGCACCGAGACATGCTCGAAAGGCCCGCGCCCCGTGCCCTCGACATAGTTCGCGACACCGATGCCGATGTACCGCCCCTCGGCGAGCGCAACGCGCTGCCGCTCCGCGAAGCCGGCCCAGCCGATCTCATCCAGCGCCATCTGCTGACAGCGCGGATAGTCGCCGCTGTCGAGCGTGACTGGAATGCCACCGCGCGTCTTCAGCGGCGTCGCATAGGGCATGTGCTCCGCCGACACGAGGTTGCGCCGGCGGATCTCGGCGCGGTCGAGACCCAGCTCGCGCGCCGCGCGATCCAACAGTCGTTCCATCGCGAAGACGCCCTGCGGCTGGCCCGCGCCGCGTACCGGCGTGACCGGCACCTTGTTCGTCACCGCCGCGCGGATCGTCATGCGGAAGGCTGGTACAACATAGGCGAGCGGCATCGCCGCGACGGCCCCCTGCGGCACGTTCACCCCACGCGCCGTCCAGGCGCCGTGGTCGTGCACCAGGTCGCCCCGCACGCCGAGGATGTGCCCCTCGGCATCCGTCGCCAGTTCCACCCGCCAAGTCTGGTCGCGTTCCTGGGTGGTGGAGACGAAATGCTCCTGCCGGTCCTCAATCCACTTCACCGGCCGTCCAAGTAGACGCGCCGCGAGGGCGACGACCACCTCCTCCGGATAGAAGATCAGCTTGGGCCCGAAGCCGCCGCCGAGATCCGGCGTCACGACACGCAGCCGCGTCTCATCCATTCCGAGCAGGTCGCAGATCAGGCGCTTGGCCGTATGCGGCGTCTGGGTCGAACTCCAGACCGTCAGACGGTCCTCGACTACATCGTGCAGCGCGACCACACCGCGGCATTCCATCGAATGGCTGCCGCCGCGATGGATGTGCAGCGTCTCGGCGAAGCGATGCGGCGTCGCGGCGAAGACGGCCTCCACATCGCCATAGGCGACTGTCATTTCGGCCGCGAGATTTGAGGACGCCCAGCTATGGGCCGGCGGGGCATCCGGCGCCAACGCATTGTCGCAATCGGCGACGGCAGGCAGCGGCTCGTACTCCACCTCGATGAGCGCGAGCGCATCCTCGGCCAGGTAGCGGCTTTCGGCGATGACGACCGCCAGTGCTTCGCCGACGTGGACCACTTCGGTCTCGGCGAGGACCGGGCGATGGAGATCGAGGCGATAGGACGGACTCGGCAGTGCGACAACCAGGCGCGTATCGGTCAGATGCGGCCGCAGATCGTCGAGCAGCAACACCGCATGCACGCCAGGCAGCGCCCGCGCGACCGCGACATCGATGCGCAGGATCCGAGCATGGGCGTGCGGCGAGCGCAGGAAGGCCACATGCACCAGCCCAGCCGGTGCGATGTCGTCCACGAAGCGGCCACGGCCGCGGATCAGCGCGGCATCCTCGACGCGCGCGACGTCACGGCCGACCAGCCGTCCGGCGTTCATGCGGCGTCTCCGCGCAGGGCCCGCGCCGCGGCCAGTGCGGCCGCGACAATGCTGTCATACCCCGTGCAGCGACAGATGTTGCCGGAGATGGCGAGCCGCACCTCTTCCTCGCTCGGCGCGGGATGCTCGGCGAGGAACTCGACCAGGGTGGTCAGCATGCCCGGCGTACAGAAGCCGCATTGCAGCCCGTGATGGTCGCAGAAGGCCTGCTGCAACGGATGCAGGGTGCCATCGGCGAGCGACAGCCCCTCCACCGTCGTCACCTCATGTCCCGCAGCCTGCACTGCCAGCATCAGGCAGGCGCGCACCGCATGTCCATCCACCAGCACCGTGCAGGCCCCGCAGACGCCATGCTCGCAGCCCACATGCGTGCCAGTGAGGCCCAGCGTACCCCGCAGGAAATCCGCCAGATGCTGCCGGACGGGCGTCTCGGCTTCGCGATGTTCGCCGTTAACGATCAGGGTGATGCGACGTGTCTCACTCATGCCGCCTCTCCGGTCGCGCGTGCCCAGGCGCGTTCCAGGGCACGGCGGGTCAGCACGGCGGCCAGGCGCTGACGATACCAGGCCGGCGCCTGAGGGTCCTCCATCGCCTCAATACCCTCGCAGCAGGCGGCGGCAGCACGAAACAGGGCAGGTGTCGGCGCTTCCCCGACAAGCGCCGTCTCAGCCGTCGTCACGCGCAGCGGGGCCGCACCCACACCGCCGAGTGTCACCGACGCCCGGGCAATGCGCCCCGCCGAATCCAGCACCAGCAGTGCGGCCGCCGAGACGATGGCGTAATCCCCATGCCGACGTGCGAATTCCATGAAGCTGTAGCCGTGTTCGCGTGGCCAGAGCGGGATGCGGATGGCGACGACCATCTCCTCCGGCGCCAGTGCCGGCGTCATGAAGCCCAGCGGGAAGTCGGCGATGGCGACATCGCGCTGGCCCTCGGGTCCGGCAACCTCGATCGTGGCATCCAGCGCGGCGGCCACCGTGACCAATTCCGCCGAAGGATCCAGATGGCACAACGACCCGCCGATGGTGCCGCGATTGCGGGTCTGGAGGTGCCCGACATGGGTCAGCGCCTCGGTCATCAAGGGGCAGGCTTCACGGATCGCGGCGCTCCTCTCGATGCTGCGCTGGCGCGTCATGGCGCCGATCCGCAGCACGCCCTGCTCCACGGTGATGCCGTCCAGCCCCTCGACGCGATTGAGGTCGATCAGGTGATCCGGGAAGGCGACTCGCATGGCGAGCATCGGCATCAGCGACTGTCCGCCGGCGAGCAGCCGCGCATTCTCCAGTCGTCCCAGCAGCGCCACCGCCTCCGCGACGGTCTGCGGATCGTGATAGGCGAAGCCGGCCGGCTTCATGGCGCCGCCCTGTCCAGCAGGCGCATCACCGTCCCCGGCAGGATCGGCAGCGTCGTGACCGCGCCGGGCTGCCCGAGCGCATCGTCCACCGCCGCCGCGATCGCCGCCCCGACCGCATTCGTCCCGCCCTCGCCCGCGCCCTTGATGCCGAGCGGGTTTAGTGGGCTCGGCGCATCCTCGGCGATCAGCACGTCCAGCGCGGGCATCTCCGTCGCCGTCGGGATCAGGTAGTCGGCGAAGGTGGTGGACAGCGGCTGGCCGGTCTCGTCGTAGCGGAACTCCTCATACAGCGCACCGCCGAGGCCCTGCGCGAAGCCGCCGGCGATCTGGCCTTCCACCAACATGGGATTGATCGCGCGACCGATGTCGTTGGCAACGAGATACCGCTCGACCTTTACCGCGCCGGTGCCGCGATCGATGCACACCAACGCGCAATGCACGCCATAGGGATAGGTCATGTGGTCGCTCCAGAACCACTTCTCCGCCGTCAATCCAGGCGTGCGGCCGCGCATCGCCGGGGAGTTCGGCCCCATCTGCCGCGCGATCTCCGCGAGGGTCATGCTCGGCTCGGTCGCACCATCCTTCCGCTGGACGATGCCATCGCGGATGGTCAGCACCTCCGGCGACAATTGCAGCAGCGGTGCCGCTGTCTCCAGCGCCATGGCGCGCACCGCCTGCGCCGCCTGCCAGGTTGCAGAACCGGACATGACCGTCACGCGCGAGGCATGCGCACCATTGCCGAACTCGATACGGTCGGTGCGTCCGCGCACGACGCGAATGCCGCTGTAGCCGACGCCCAAGGCCTCGGCGCAGATCTGCGCCAGCACCGTGTCCACGCCTTGACCGACCGAGGCCGCGCCGCTGACCAGTTCCACCGTGCCGGTGTGATCCACCGTGATCCGCACGCCGTCCGAGGGGCCAAGTCCGCTCTTCTCGACAAAGAAGGCGAGGCCCGCGCCGACGCATTCGCCGGACGCGCGCCGTGCGGCGATGCTCTCGCGCAACGCTTTCCAGCCGAACCGGTCCAGCGCCTGGTCGAGCAACTTCGCATAGTCGCCGGAGTCGAGCACGACGTCGGAGCCCAACACATCGAGCGGCCGCGGATAGGGCATCTCCGCCGTCGCGACGAGGTTCCGCCGCCGCAGCTCGATCGGGTCGATCGCCAACCGCGTGGCGATGGCATCCATCAGCCGCTCACGCACGAAGGTGGTCTCGTACCGCCCGGGCGCGCGATAGGTGGCCGCCGGCGTCTTGTTGGTCAGCCGGAAATGCCCCGCGACGCGATAGGCCGGCAGTCGGTACGGCCCGGGCAACATCCCCGCCGCGAGATCCACCACGCGCGCCCCATGCGTGCGCACATAGGCGCCCTGGTCATGGAAGAAGACGTCGTCGATCGCGAGCAGCCTGCCCTCGGCATCCACGGCCGCGCGGATGCGATGCCGCTGCTGCCGCGAATGGTTGGTCGCGAGGAAATTCTCCCGCCGGTCCTCGATCCACTTCACCGGGCGGTCCAGCCGCAGCGCAGCGGCGCAGGCCAGCAGGTCTTCAGGGTAGAGTTCCCCGCGCACGCCAAAGCCGCCGCCGACATGGCCCTCGAAGAGATGCACGCTGCTCGGTGGTCGGCCAAGCAGCCGGGCGATTTCGTCGCGATTCCAGTGCTGCTTCTTGGCGGCACCATGAAGTTCCAGGAGATCGCGCGCGGCATCGTAGCGCGCGATGGCGCCGCGCGTTTCTAAGGGCACACCGGAATGCCGGCCGACGGACAGATCGAGCTCGATCACCGCATGCGCCATAGCAAAAGCGGCATCCACATCGCCGAAGCCCTTGCGGACGATGGTGGGTTCGGTGTGCAGGCCGGGCGCGAACTCCGCCGGCGGCGCCGCAGCATCCAACACGGCGGGCAGCGGCTCGATGTCGACGGCCACCAGGTCGGCGGCATCCTCGGCTAGATAGGCGTCCTCGGCGAAGACCGCCGCGATCGGCTCGCCGACATAGCGCACCCGGTCGCGCGCCAGCACCGGCTGGCAATAGGGTTCGAGCCCCTGCACCTTGGTTGCCCGGAACGGAATGGACGGAATCTCAGCGACATCCGCCGACGTCCACACCGCGACCACACCCGGCAGCGCGCGTGCCGCCGTCGCATCCACCGACCGGAGCAGACCATGCGCCAGTTCGGCCCGCACGACGCGCATGTGGATCTGGCGGGGAAAATTGACATCCGCCGCGAACAGGCCGCGCCCGCGCACCAGCGGCGGGTCCTCGAGCCGCGTCACGGCGCGGCCAACGGCCTCACCCGGCCCTGCCGCCATCCGCGCATCATCGGGGCCGTGGGTCGTGCCGTCCATCACGCCACGCCCTCTTCCCGCATCGCCGCCGCGGCCGCCCGCACCGCGCGCAGGATGTTGGCATATCCCGTGCAGCGGCAGAGGTTGGAGGACAGGATCTCGATCAGCTCCTCATCGCCGATATCCGGATTCTGTTCGAGGATCGCTGTGCCCAGCATGAGGAATCCGGGCGTGCAGTAGCCGCATTGCAGCGCGTGCTGCTCGATGAAGGCCTTCTGCAGCGGGCTCAGCGTATCGCCATGGGCCAGGCCCTCGACGGTGCGGATCGCTCGGCCATCGGCCTGCACGGCGAACATCAGGCAGGCCCGCACCGGCTGGTCGTCCAGCAGCACGGTGCAGGCACCGCAGACGCCGTGCTCGCAACCGAGATGCGTGCCGGTCAGGCCGCATTCCTCGCGAATGGCATCGGCCAGGGTGCGCCGCGCCTCGACGCGGATCGGATGGCTGCGGCCATTCACGACCAGGGTGATGTCGTGCAGCTCATGCGTCATTCCGGAAGTCCTGCCGCGCGGGACAGGGCGCGGATGATGGCGGTTTCGGCGAGGCGCAGGCGATGCGGATCGTCGGTCATCGGCACGAGGCCGGGCAGTGCCGCTGCGGCCACCGCCGCGAACAGCGCCGCCGAGGGCGGCTGGCCGTCCAGCATCGCCTCGGCGGCCGGCAGGCGGCAGGGCCGGTCCTCGACGCCGCCGAGCCCGAGGCGCGGCGCGCTCATCACGCCACCGTCCAGCGTGAAGGTCGCGATCGCCATGGCCTGGGCGAAATCGCCGGGCCGGCGGCTGAATTCGTAGAATCCGCTGCGCGTGCCCTCGGCTAGCAGTGGCAGCCGGGCTTCGACCAGCATCTCGTCGGCCGCCAGGGCCGTGGTCATGATGCCCTGGAAGAACTCGGCCGCGGCGACCCGGCGGGTCCCGCCGACGCTGCGCAGCACCATCTCCGCGCCCAGCGTCGCCGACACCAGGCACCATTCCGAGGCCGGATCCGCATGCGCCAGGCTGCCGCAGAAGGTGCCGCGCGTGCGGATCGGCAGATGCGCGATATGCCGCCGCACCGTGCCGAGCAACGCCCCGAGCGGCCCGCCCACGAGCGGCGCACCCAGCATCGCATGCCGCACGCAGGGTCCGATGCGCAGCACGCCGCCCTCGGCCGCGAGCAGTCCGAACGCCGCGACCCCGTTGATGTCCACCAGATGCGCCGGACGTGCCATGCGGAAGGCCATGGTGGGCATCAGGCTCTGTCCGCCGGCAAGGATCCGGCCGTCCTCCGGCGCGACGGCCGCGAGGATGGCCAGCGCCTCCTCCTCCGTCCGCGGTGCGTGGTATCGGAACGCCGCCGGCTTCATGCGGCGTCACCCCGCGCGTCAGACGCTCGCTGCCGGGCCATGACCCTCTCCCAGACCGGAGAACGGATGGCCGCTCATCCGAATTGCTCCTAATGTCCTGACATATTCAGCAGCAGCTAGCCGCCCGTCAAGGATGCTCATCGGCGCGCAGCGGCTCAGCCGGGCGGCAGCAACTCGGATCCAGGCACGATCCCGCGCGGCAGCGACCGGACATGCGTCGCAAGCTCGGCCGGCTTGGTGATCCACAACTGGTCGCGATGCCCCAGAATATGGTTCAGCGCCGCACGCAACGGCCGCAGCCGGAAGGGTTGCCCCACCACGAAGGTGTGCAGCACCAGGCTGAACACCAGCGGCCGCTCGCGGGATTGCTCCAGCATCTCGTCGAACTGGTCCACCACCATGTCGGCGAATTGGCGGCCGCTGTGCTGGCGGAAGACCATGGCCGGGCTGTCGTTCAGCTCGATGCTGTAGGGGATGGACAGAATCGGGCCTGCCCGCGTGGACATCCAGAAGGGCTGGTCGTCCGCCGGCCAATCCATGACGTAGTCGAAGCCTTCCTCCTTCAGCAGGTCGAGCGTCGCCGGCCCCTGCGCCAGCCACGGCCCGAGCCAGCCGCGTGGCGCCGTCCCGGCATGGGCTGCGATGCCGTCCCGGGATTCCCGGATCAGCCGACGCTCATCCTCCTCCCACAAACCGTCCTGGCGTTCGGCGTTGGTGCGGCCATGGCCGATGAACTCATCGCCCCGCGCGACCAGCGCGCGCCCGATCTCCGGCATCAGGTCGAGCGCGGTGGAGTTGCAGTTGTGCGCCGCCGGCAGGCCCAGCGCATCCAGGGTCGAGAGGATGTTCCAAATTCCCACCCTGTTGCCGTAATCGCGCCAGGCGTAGTTGCGCTGGGTCTGCGGCGATCCGGGAACGGCACTGTCGCTGCCGAGCCCGGTGCGGAAGGCGTGATGTTCGATGTTCGTGAAGATCAGCACCGCGAGCTTGCTGCCATTCGGCCAGGCATAGTCGGGGCGGGAGACGATCGCGCTCGGCGCGTAGCGATCCTGACCGGGCAGCTTCATGCGGATGTCCCCTGTGGCGGCCGGCGGTTAACGCGCAAAGGCCCGCCGAGCTTCGATAAATGTCAGGCCATTAGGACATCAAGAATTAAGCATGACAAGCCGGGCCCATACCAGACCAGCGGTCATGGCGCCCCGGTACGGGGCGTTGCGCGGAGAGGGGCAAAACCTCCCTCGGTCCGGTCACTCGCCCGACAGCTCCTCGTAGAGCGCCCGCGCCTCAGCCACCGGTCCCCGCCTCGCGGCGAGAGCCAGCACCCGCCAGACGGCGATCCGCCCATGTTCTCCGCTACCCTGGGCAATGGTCAGCACGTCGCCCGGCCGCACGCGCGCATGGGCCTTGTCGGTCGGCTGGCGGTTGATGCGCACGGCGCCGGCCTCGATCATCCGGGCGCAATCGGCGCGCGTCTTGCGCAGGCGCGCGCACCAGAGCCAGGCGTCGAGGCGTTGTGCCTCTGCGCCCGGCTCCGCCACCTCAGTCCTTCTTGAGAAGGTTGGCCAGGACCGCGAAGGGGCTGTCCGGGCGCGGCATGGGCGGCAGGTTCACGCGTTCCTCGCGCGGGCGGCGCGGGCGGTCGCCATGGGGCGACTTGCCGTGGCGCGGCTGGTCGTTGCGCGGCTGGTCGTTGCGCGGCGGGCGCTGGTCCTGCCGCGGGGGACGCTGGTCCTGGCGCGGCGGACGCGGCGCCTCCGCCCCTTCGGCCGGCGCGGCCTCCGCGGCGGGCTGGCCGTCGGGCCGGGGGCCGCGACGATCGTCGCGCCGGGGACCGCGCTGCTGGTCCTCGCGCTTCGGGCCGCGCTGGTCGTCGCGGCGCGGGCCGCGATGGTGCTGGTGGTCCGGCCGGGCGGGCCGTGCATGCGCGATGCGCGCGGGCGCCGGCGGGCCGAAGGCACCGTCTTCCAGCGTCTCGGCCGGCATCAGGCGGAAGCCCATGGCGTCCAGCACCGGGCCGAGATTCTCGCCCTTGATGCCGAGCCGGCTGGCGAGATCGCCCGGCAGCAGCGCCGGCGCGCGGCGCGTCAGATGGCCGATCTCGCCCGCGATGCGTTCCGCGACGTCCAGGCGCAGCAGCACCGGGCCGGCGGGCAGCCAGCCCATGGTCTCGGCGAAGCCGCGCGGCCAATCCTCCGGCGCGGCGACGGCGATGAGGCCCCCGCCGGGCAGCTTCGGCGTCTCGATCCCGCGCAGCAGTGACCAGAGCTGCGCCCGCAGCGCCATCGCCTTGGGCTTCATCGCCTCCGGCACGAACAGCGCGTAGCGCCCGGCGCGGATGCCAATGCCCTTCAGCTTCTGGCGCAGATCCGGGCGGATATCCGGGTCCGTGCGGCCCATGGCGAGGCCAAGTTCCTCACGCAGCCGGAAGGCCGGGCCGCGCAGGGTGTTGTCCTCGGCGGCCTTGGCCTCGGCGGCGAAGACGGCGCCGAGTTCGCGCTTGATGTGCGCCTCGAGCCAATTGGCCAACCGTTCCCGGATGCGCTCGCGCTGCGCGCCGTCGAGGTATTCGCTCGGCAGCACCTCGACCTGCGGCTTGGACGGCTCGGGGCCGGGCTTCAGCTTCGCCACCTCGGCGATGTCCCCGAGTCCCACCGGCATGTTCGGCGCGTGGGAATAGGCCCAGGTGATCTTGTGCGACGGCGTGATGGCGAAGGCCTCGTCCTTCGCCGTCTCCAGCATCGCGACGCGGCGCGGGATCTCGGCCCCAAGCGCGCGACGCGCGGCCCGCAGCACGACGCGGCGTTCTTCTTCGTCGACCGCGCTGGAATCGGGTTCGAAGGCGAAGCCCTTCACATGGCCGACCGGATGGCCCTCGACCACCACCTCGCCCCGGCGGGTGACGGCCGACAGCAGCTCTTCCTCGCTCTCATCCATCTTGCGGATGAGATGCGCGGCGCGGCGATCGACGAAGCGCGCGGTCAGCGCCTCATGCAGCGCGTCCGAGACCATGTCCTCCGCGCGGCGCGCATCGGCCTGCAGGGACGCTGCATCGTCCAGCCAATCCGACCGTGCGGCGATATAGGCCCAGACACGGATCGCGGTGATCCGCGCCATCAGCGTGTCGAGGTCGCCATCCGTGCGTTCCAGCACGGCGAGGGACGACGCCACCCAATCGCGCGGCAGCTTCCCGTCGCGCGCCAGATGCGTGAACAGCTTGGCGCAGAGCGCGACATGGCTGTCATCGGCGAGCTTGCGGAAATCCGGCACCTGGCAGGCTTCCCACAGCAGCCGCACGCGGGACGCCGTATCGGCCAGGTCCCGCACCTCCACATTGCGCGACAGCGCCTCGAGCGTGATGTGGTCGACCGCGTCATTGCCCTTGGCCAGGCCCGGCTGTGGCGCCGGCGCCGCCAGGCTGGACAGCAGCGCGTCGATGGAGGTGAAGTCGAGATCCGAATTGCGCCAGGCGATCTGCGCGATCGGTTCGAAGGCATGGGTTTCCACCGCCTCGACGATCTCCTCGGGCATGGCCGGGCATTCGGCGGTGGTGCCGAAGGACCCGTCCTTCATGCCGCGGCCCGCGCGGCCGGCGATCTGCGCCACTTCCTGCGCCGTCAGCGGCCGCGGCTGCTGGCCATCGAACTTCGACAGCGCGGCGAAGGCGACATGGTCCACATCCATATTGAGACCCATGCCGATCGCATCCGTCGCGACCAGGAAATCCACTTCGCGATTCTGATACAGCGCGACCTGGGCGTTGCGCGTGCGCGGCGACAGCCGGCCCATTACCACAGCGCAACCGCCGCGGCGGCGGCGCACCGCCTCCGCTATGGCATAGACCTCGTTCGCGCTGAAGACGACGATCGCCGAACGCGCCGGCAGCCGCGTCAGCTTCGCCGGGCCGGCATAGGTGAGTTGCGACAGGCGCGGGCGGGTCTCGATCTCGGCCTTCGGCACCAGGCGGCGCAGCAGCGGTGCGATGGTCTCGGCGCCGAGGAACATCGTCTCGACCATGCCGCGTGCATGCAACAGCCGGTCGGTGAAGACATGCCCGCGATCCGGATCGGCGCAGAGCTGGATCTCGTCCACCGCGAGGAATTCGACCGGGCGGTCCAGCGGCATCGCCTCGACCGTGCAGGCGAACCACTTCGCCTCGGGCGGGACGATCTTTTCCTCACCGGTGATCAGCGCGACCTGCTTCTCACCCTTGAGCGCGACCATGCGGTCGTAGTTCTCGCGCGCCAGCAGGCGCAGCGGGAAGCCGATGATCCCGGACGCATGGGCAAGCAGCCGCTCGATCGCGAGATGCGTCTTGCCGGTATTTGTGGGGCCGAGGACGGCACGGACCCGGGGTTCGAACATGGCGCGCCAGCATTCCGAAAGTGGGGGGCGGGCTTCCGTGGCACGCTGAGCGGCACTTGTCCATGGCGAGGCGCTCCGGCATGGCTGATCCGTGACATCCTCCGCCCCGCGTTTCGCCTGTCTGTTCATCGCGCAATTCGCCGCGGTGGGCGTGATGATGCCCTTCATTCCTCCACTGATGACGGCCGCGGGGCTGTCGGCCAGCGAGGTCGGCAGCGTGCTCGCCACCGGCGCCGGGGTGCGGCTGGTGGCGGGTCCGCTCGGTGGGCGGCTGGCCGATGCGTTGGGTCGTCCGAAGGCGGTGATGGCCGGCGGTTCGCTGATCGCAGCCCTCGCGGCCTGCCTCTATGGGCTGGCGCAGGACCTGCCCGGCCTGCTCGCCGCGAATCTGCTGATGGCGATGGGATACGCCTCGGTCGTACCGCTCGGCGACGCCATGGCGCTGCGCGCGGCACGGGAAGATGGCTGGGACTATGGCCGGGTGCGGGCGCTGGGCTCGGCCGCCTTCATCGTGGCGGCCGGAGCGGCCGGCTGGCTGGCCGGACATGCCGGAGCGGGCAGCATCGCCTGGCTGCTCGCCGGCAGCATGGCGGTGTCGGCGATCGCGGCGCTGGCCGTGCCGGCGACGGGCATCCCGCCACGACGTGGCGGCGGGGCGTTCCGTGGCGTCCTCGCCCTGCCCGCTTTCCGGCGAAGCCTGCTGGTCGCCGCGCTGATCCAGGGCAGCCACGCGGCCTATTACGCCTTCGGGTCGATCCATTGGGAAAGGGCGGGAGTCCCCAGCACGACGATCGGGCTGCTCTGGTCCTGGTCCGTGGTGGCGGAGGTCGCGCTCTTCGCCTGGGGCCGTGGTGCCGTCGACCGGCTGGGCCCGCGCGGCCTGGCGCTGGTCGCCGCCGCGGCCGGGGTTCTGCGCTGGGGGATCACCGCCACGACCGTTGCGCTGCCGGCGCTGATCCTGGCCCAGGCGCTGCACGCGCTGACCTTCGGTGCCATGCACCTTGCCACCATGCGGGTGATGCAGGCGGCGATCCCCCATGCGGTGGCCGGGACGGCGCAGACTCTGCTCGCGGCCGGGATCGGGGCGGTCATGATGGTTGGAACGCTGGTGGCGGGGCAGGGATACGCTGCCTTTGGGGCCAGCATATTTTGGGGCATGGCAGGGATGTGCGCCGTCGCCGCTCTGGCCGCAGGCCGGTTGCCCGCGCCGCGCTGAGGCTGGCCTTGATCGCGGCGCGGCGCGGGGCGATCCTGCGGGCATGATCTTCACAGCCACGCTTCGACGCCGGCTTTTCCATGCGGGGTGCCTGATCGCGGGCGGCTGACCCCGGTGGCCGCGCGCGCTGCGCTGCGACCGCCGGGGCCGCCGCACCCTCTGACCGCGACACCCAGGGATCATCCTATGCCCGAAGCCAGTATCAAGCGCGCCGCGCGACGCCCATCCATCCTGCTGTCCGAAGCCGATCACGGCATCCTGGTCGGCCTTGCGATGGGCGGTGCCCGCCGCAATCCCGAGGCCGCCCGCCTGCTGATGGAGGAAGCCGACCGGGCGAACCTCGTGCCCGCGGCGCGGCTGCCGGCCGATGTCGTCGCCCTCGGCTCGCACGTCGTCTTCACGGACGGGGCGAGCGGCATCACGCGCCGGGTGCAGGTCGTGATGCCGTCGGAGGCCGATATCGGTCAGGGCCGCATCTCCATCCTGTCTCTGGTCGGCGCCGGGCTGATCGGGCTGAAGGCGGGGCAGTCGATCGACTGGCCGGTGCAGGACGGCCGGCTGCGGCGGCTGACCGTGGTGCGCGTCGGGGCGGAGTGATCCCGGCGGCCCCCAAGCGGGACCGTTGGCATCCGCATTTGCCTGCCCTCAGACTGAAGGTCCGTTTGGAACCGCGCCATGCTGCGCGTTTCCGTGACCGGCACCGGCCCGCGCCCGGTCCCTGACGAAGAAAGGGCGCGGTCCCTTGCGGAACCGCGCCCTTTTGTCCATCCGGCGATGCGGCGCTTACGCCGCCTTGGCCATCCCGCGCAGCACGTAGTGCAGGATGCCGCCATTCTTGTAGTACTCGACCTCGTCGGCCGTATCGACGCGGCACAGCACCTGCGTCTTCACCTGCGACCCGTCGGCGCGGGTGATGACCACGTCCATCATCATGCGCGGCGACAGGTTCTCCACGCCCATGATGTCGATGGTCTCATCGCCGGTCAGACCAAGGGTCTGGCGGGTCTCGCCGTCCTTGAAGACCAGCGGCAGCACGCCCATGCCGACCAGGTTCGACCGGTGGATGCGCTCGAAGCTCTCGGCGATCACCGCCTTCACGCCGAGCAGGAAGGTTCCCTTCGCCGCCCAGTCGCGCGAGGAGCCCGTGCCGTATTCCTTGCCGCCGATGACGACCAGGGGCACGCCCTCCTTCTTGTACATCATGGCGACGTCGTAGATCGGCGCCACGGTGCCCGAGGGATAGTGCTTCGAGATGCCGCCTTCGACGCCGGGCACCATCTCGTTCTTGATGCGGATGTTGGCGAAGGTGCCGCGCATCATGACCTGGTGGTTGCCGCGGCGCGCGCCGTAGCTGTTGAAGTCGGCCTGGCGGACCTGGTGCTCGAGCAGGTATTCACCCGCCGGCGAGGCCTTCTTGATCGAACCGGCCGGGGAGATGTGGTCGGTCGTGATCGAGTCGGCGAGCTCGGCCAGGATGCGCGCGCCCTTGATCGAGGACACCGCGGCCGGGTCCATCGTCATGCCCTCGAAGTAGGGCGGGTTCTGGACGTAGGTGGACCCCGAGTTCCAGCGATAGGTGTCGCTGTCCGCGTCGACGCGGATTGCCTGCCACTGCGCCGGGCCCTTGAACACGTCGCCGTAGCGCTCCTGGAACATCTCGCGCGTCACGACGGCATGCACCGTGTCGGAGACTTCCTTCTGCGTCGGCCAGATGTCCTTCAGGAAGACCGGCTGGCCGTCCTTGCCGGTGCCGATCGGCTCCTTCGTCAGATCCTTCTTCACCGTGCCGGCGAGCGCATAGGCGACCACCAGCGGCGGGGAGGCGAGGTAGTTCGCCCGCACATTGGCGTGCACGCGGCCTTCGAAGTTGCGGTTGCCCGACAGCACCGAGGTCACGACCAGCTTGTTGCCCTCGACCGCATCCACGATCGGGTCGGCGAGCGGGCCGGAATTGCCGATGCAGGTGGTGCAGCCATAGCCGACGGTCTGGAAGCCCAGCGCGTCGAGATAGGTCGTGAGCCCCGACTTGTTCAGGTACTCGGTCACCACCTGGGACCCCGGGGCGAGCGAGGTCTTCACCCACGGCTTCGCCGTCAGCCCCTTCTCCACCGCCTTCTTGGCGACGAGGCCGGCGGCCACGAGCACATAGGGGTTGGAGGTGTTGGTGCAGGAGGTGATCGCCGCGATCACGACGTCACCATGGCCGAGGTCGTAATTGGCGCCCGCCACCGGCACGCGCAACTCGGCCTTGTCGCCCGGCACGCCCATGGTGCCGGCCGCGAGATCCTTGCCGAAGGCGGTCGCGACGTTGTTCAGCGCGACGCGGTCCTGCGGACGCTTCGGCCCGGCCATGGAGGGCTCGACGGTCGACAGGTCGAGTTCCAGCGTGTCGGTGAACACCGGGTCCGGCATGCCCTTCTCATGGAACATGCCCTGCGCCTTGAGGTAGTCGCGCGCGAGGTTGATGCGGTGCTCGTCACGGCCGGACAGGCGCAGATATTCGAGCGTGACCTCATCCACCGGGAAGAAGCCGCAGGTCGCGCCGTATTCCGGCGCCATGTTGCCGATCGTCGCACGGTCGGCGAGCGGCAGGCTGTCGAGGCCCGGGCCGAAGAACTCGACGAACTTGCCGACCACGCCCTTCTTCCGGAGCATCTGCGTGACCGTCAGCACCAGGTCGGTGGCGGTCATGCCTTCCTTCAGCGCGCCGGTCAGCTTGAAGCCGATCACGTCGGGGATGAGCATGGCGATCGGCTGGCCGAGCATCGCCGCCTCGGCCTCGATGCCGCCGACGCCCCAGCCCAGCACGCCGAGGCCGTTGACCATCGTCGTGTGGCTGTCCGTGCCGTAGCAGGAATCCGGGAAGGCGAAGGTGTCGCCGGTATCGGTCGAGGTCCAGACCACCTGCGCCAGGTATTCCAGGTTCACCTGGTGGCAGATGCCGGTGCCGGGCGGCACGACGCGGAAGTTGTTGAAGGCTTCCTGGCCCCAGCGGAGGAACTCGTAGCGCTCGCCATTGCGCTCGAACTCGATGTCGACGTTCTTCTGCAGCGCCGACGCCGTGCCGGAGACGTCCACCATCACCGAGTGGTCGATGACGAGATCGACCGGCACCAGCGGGTTTACCTTGCGCGGGTCGCCGCCGAGCTTCAGCAGCGCGTCGCGCATGGCGGCCAGGTCGACCACCGCGGGCACGCCCGTGAAGTCCTGCAGCAGGATGCGCGCCGGACGGAACGGCACTTCCTTGGTCGAACGCCCTTCCTTCACCCACTCCGCGATCTTCTTCGCGTCGTCGACGGTGTAGGAGCGCCCGTCCTCGAAGCGCAGCACGTTTTCGAGCAGCACCTTGAGGCTGTAGGGCAGGCGCGAGATGTCGCCGATGCTCTTGGCCGCTTCGGGCAGGCTGAAGTAGTGATAGGTCTTGCCGTCCACCGCTAGGGTGCGGCGGGTCTTCAGGCTGTCCTGCCCGATCATCCGCATTTGGGGTGCCCTTCCTCGCTCCGGGGCCGCCAACGCGGCCGCACAAACGGGCGGGTTAAAGCATGACGGCCGGGAACGGTCCATGGATTGGGGGCGGGATTGGCGGTTTCGGGCGATGTTGTGCTTGAGGCGCGGGAGCTTTCCTGCCTCCGGGGCGAGCGTGTTGTCTTCGCCGGGCGGTCCTTTGCCTTGCCGGCGGGCGCGGCTCTTTTGCTGACCGGCGCGAATGGTGCCGGCAAGTCGACAATGCTTCGCATTCTCAGTGGACTTCTTCGCCCTGCCGAAGGCGCAGTTCTGTGGCGCGGTGGGGACATCGCCGCCGACCCGTCCGCGCATGCGATGCGGCTACGCTACCTCTCCCACCAGGACGCGCTGAAGCCGGCCCTGACGGTGGCCGAGAACCTGGAACTCTTCGCCGCGCTGTGGGGCGGCGAGGTGGAGCCGGCGCTGGAAGCCGTGGCGCTCGCCCCGCTTGCCGACTTGCCGGCGCGGGTGCTGTCTTCGGGGCAGAAGCGGCGGCTGGCGCTGGCGCGCCTCGCCCTTGCCCCCGCCGCGCTGTGGCTGCTGGACGAACCGAGCACCGGGCTCGACGCGGCCTCGGTGGCCCGGCTCGGGCCGCTGCTGGCCGCGCATCGTGCCGCCGGCGGGATCGTGGTCGCGGCCACGCATCTGCCGCTGCCCCTGCCGGATGTGCAGGAACTGCGGCTGTGACGGCCTTCCTCGCCCTGCTGGGCCGCGAGATCCGCCTCGCCCTGCGCCACCCGGCCGATACGCTGGCTGCGGTGCTGTTCTTCGTGCTGGTCGCCGCCCTGTTCCCCTTCGGCGTCGGGCCGGCGCCGGAGACCCTCGCGCGCCTCGCCCCCGGCGCGCTCTTCGCCGCCGCGCTGCTGGCCGCGCTATTGCCGCTCGACCGCCTGTTCGGCGCGGATGCGGAGGACGGGACGCTCGACCAGCTGTTGCTGTCGGGCCTGTCGCGTTCCGCCATCGCGACGGCCAAGGCGCTCAGCCACTGGATCACCACCGGCCTGCCGCTGCTGGCGGCGACGCCGGTCGCGGCGGCTTTGCTGAATCTGCCGGTCGAGGCCTGGGGCGCAGCACTCGCCGCGCTGGCGCTGGCGACCGCGCTGCTGTCGCTGCTCGGCACGGTGGGGGCGGCGCTGACCCTCGGCGCGCGCCGCGGGTCGGTTCTGTTGCCGCTGCTGGTGCTGCCGCTCGCGATCCCCGCTGTGATCTTCGGCGCCGCGGCGATCGAGGCCGCCGCGGCCGGCCTGTCCCCGTCGCCCTTCCTGATGCTGCTGGCGGCCGGCGTGTCGCTGGCGCTGCCGCTGGCGCCGATCGCGGCGGGGGCGGCGCTCACGGCGGAGTAGCCGTCGTCTCACGTGATGCGCGGGCATACCTGGCACTGCGGACTGGAGAGGGGCGCCGCCCCTCTCCGGACCTCACCCCGTCAAAGGCCGCAAGGCCTTTGGAAACCGTCACTTGGCGCCGGATGCAGCGGATCGAAGCGACATCCAATGTCGGACGCCCAGGACGCCCTGACGCGCTGGGGCCGAACCGTCCCGCCCAACGGTCAGTCAAGGTTTCCAAAGGCCCTGTGGCCTTTGGTGGGGAGGGTTCGGGAGGGGCAAAGCCCATCCCGCTTCCGCAGTCCAGGAGGAAGAGCGGTCCAATCCCACGGCTGACGCGGCCCCGCGCGAGCCGAAAACTGGAACCGTGCATCACCTGGTTGGAGAAATCCTTCGACCCACTTCGCGCGCGCCCCTCATCCCCCAGCACTTTCTTCATCAGCACCGCGAATCGGCGCATGGGCCTCCGCTACCGCTGGTCGCTGGCTTCCGGCCCGCGATGCGGATTAGATGACAGTGAAACGAATCGGTGGCCCGGCCTGCTCCGTGCCGGCGCTCCGGATTCCGAACGGACGGCGCCATCACAAGCGGCGCCGTGTCCGAGGTGATCGAAAGGCCACGTCGCCCATGACTGCATTGCCGAATGACCCGCCCGAGGACGTCATCATCACCCTGCGCCCTGTCGCCGGGGGATCAAGCACGATCGAGATCGAGCGTCTGGGGGACGGGTCCTACCGCGCGACGCACCGCGCCGGGCTCGGAACCCTCGAACTGTGCCGCACCGTCGACCTTGAGCGGCTGTTACGGCAACTGAACGAGGCGCTGATCTCCGGTACCCAGTCCGGCTACGTGGCGGCGGTGCGCAATCTCCATGATTCGGCCTTGCCGCGGTCGGCCTGACGCCTATTCGGTCCGCTGTGGCCGTGCGAGCAGCCGCGCCATCGCTTCCGGCAGGGTGATCCGTTCCGCCAGCAGGTCGGCCACCGCCTCGCAGATCGGCAGTTCCACGCCCACCTGACCGGCCCGCGCGACCAGGGCCGGGGCGGTCGCCACGCCCTCGGTGACGCCCGCGCGGCCGGCGAGGATGTCGGCCAACGTCTCCCCGCGCCCCAGCGCCAGGCCGAGCGACATGTTCCGGCTGCCCGGCCCCGCGCAGGTCAGCATCAGGTCGCCGAGGCCGGTCAGCCCCGCCGCCGTCTCCGCCCGCCCGCCCAGCGCCACCGCGAGGCGCGAGAGTTCCGCCAGCCCGCGGGTGACGAGCGCGGCCCGGGCATTCTCGCCCAGCCCGGCGCCGATCACCGCTCCGGCCGCGATGGCGATTACGTTCTTCGCGGCGCCACCGACCTCGGCACCGATCGGGTCCTCCCCGGCATAGAGCCGGAAGGTCGGCGAGGAGAGCAGCGCCAGCCCGATCTCGCGCAGCATTGGATCGGTCGCCGCGACGACTGCCGCGGCGGGCAGGCCGCGCGCGACCTCATGCGCGAAGTTCGGGCCGGACAGCACGCCGGCGGGCAGGCCCGGGCGCAACGCAGCGACGATCTCGAGCGGCAGGCGCAGCGTGGCGGCCTCGACCCCCTTGCAGCAGAGCAGCAGTGGCACGTCGCGATCCGGCAGGCTCGCCACCACGCGCGTCAGCGCCTGAGCCGGCACGACCATCAACGCCAGTTTCGCGCCGTCCAGGGCCGTCCCAGCATCCGGGGTCACCCGCACGGCGTCGGGGATCGCGACGCCAGGCAGGTAGCGCGCATTCTCCCGCGTTGCCGTCAGCGCCGCCGCGAAGGCCGGATCGCGGGCCCACAAAGCCACGGACCGCCCGGCTCGCGCCGCCTGGATGGCGAGCGCGGTGCCCCAGGCGCCGGCACCGAAGACGGCGATCATGGCGCACGGAGGGGCTTTGCCCCTCCGGACCACCCCGCGACGGGCCCCCATTCTCGTTGCGTGCAACGTGAATGGGGCCCCATCGGCCGAGAGGCCTGTGGAAGCCTCAACCTGGTTGCGGGCAACAGGCTCATCTCATTCCCTCGAAACATCTCCGGGGCGCCCATGCGGGCCATGCCACCCGTCCCGACCAAGGCGGCCGGCGCCCGGAGGCTCCGGCCACCGTCTCCGCGGTCATTCATCCGTCACCCGCGTCACGCCGATTCCCGCACCAGGCTCGGTCTCCAGCGCCGCCAGCAACGCGGCGAGTATGCTCCGCGCCGCCTCCATGAAGCCGAAGGGGGCGTTGACCACCAGCAGCCCGCTGCCGTTCAGCCGTCGCGGATCGGTCGGTTCGCGCAGCCAGAGCTCCGCCGCGATCGCGTCCCGCACGCCAACGGCGCGCAGGGAGTCATGGAAGTCCCGCACGGGCGTGCGATGCTTCACCGGATACCACGCGGCGATGATGCCGGCGCGGAAGCGGCGCTGCACTTCCGTGATGGCGCCGACCAGCCGTTCGAACTCCTCCTCCTGCTCGAAGGGCGGGTCCATCAGCACCAGGCCGCGCCGCTCGGGGAAGGGGGTCAGGGCGCGGATTGCCTCATAGGCATCCCGGCGATGCACGGCGACCTGGTGGTCGCGGGCGAAGAAGGCGCGGAGCGCGGCGTGGTCCTCGGCATGCAGCTCGCAGCAGGCGAGCCGGTCCTGCGGCCGCAGCGCGGCGCGGATCAGCGCAGGTGAGCCCGGATACCGCGCCGGGAACCCCTGGGCGGTCAACGCGGCGACAAAGGGCGCGAGCGGCCCCTGGGTCATGCCCTGAAGGCGCAGTGCGCCGTGCTCGGCCTCGCCGGTCCGTGCGGCCTCCTCGGCCGAGAGGTCATACATGCCGCGCCCGGCATGGGTGTCGAGCACGGCGAAGGGCGCATCCTTGCGCCTCAGCGCGTCGAGCAGCAGCAGCAACAGGGCGTGCTTCAGGCAATCCGCATGGTTGCCGGCGTGGAAGGCGTGTCGGTAGTTCATGCGCCACGCGCCCTGTCGGCGCGAATGCGCCAACGCCTCTCCGTGCTTCGGGCGCTCGCACGCAGCACAACACGGGACCCGCTCATGCTCCAGCGAGTTCCGCGAGCGGCCAGCGCGGCCGCGGGCTGTGGTCCAGCGGATCGGTCAGGCCGGCGCGCAGCCGCTCGATCCCGGCCCAGGCGACCATCACCGCATTGTCGGTGCAGTAGCGCAGCGGCGGGGCGAGCATCGGCACACCCGCGGCCGCCGCCGCACCGGCCAGCGCCGCCCGCACCGCGCCATTCGCCGCGACGCCCCCCGCCACGACCACCGCACTCGCCTGGGGCAGCATGGCCAGCGCGTGCTTCGCCCGGTCCGCCAGCACCGCGGCGACCGAGGCCTGGAAGGCCGCCGCCACATCCTCCCGCCGCCCGCCCTGGGCCAGCGCCCGCGCGACCGCCGTCTTCAACCCGCTGAAGGAGAAATCGCAGCCCGGCCGTCCCAGCAAGGGTCTCGGCAGCGGCACCAGCCGGGCATCGCCCTGCGCGGCCAGCCGTTCCAGATGCGGGCCGCCAGGCCAGGGCAGGCCCATCAGCTTGGCGGCCTTGTCGAAGGCCTCGCCCACTGCATCGTCCAGCGTGGTGCCGAGCCGGCGATAATGCCCCAGCCCTTCCACCGCCACGCATTGGCAATGCCCGCCCGAGACCAGCAGCAGCAGATAGGGAAATCCGGGCGCGCCTTCCGGCAGCAGGCCGGGCAGCCGCGCCGTCAGGGCATGCGCCTCCAGATGGTTCACCGCGACGAAGGGCAGGCCCTGCGCGATCGCCACCCCCTTGCCGAAGCAGGCGCCCACGATCAGCCCACCGATCAGCCCAGGGCCGGACGTCGCCGCAACCGCCCCGAGATCCCCCGCCCTGATGCCTGCGCGCCGCAGTACGGTCTCCGCCAGCCCCGGCAGGGCGGCGAGATGCGCCCGTGCCGCGATCTCCGGCACCACGCCGCCGAAGGCCGCGTGCTCCTTCTCCTGGCTCAGCACCGCCTCGGCCAGGATGGCGCCATCCGGCGCGAGCACGGCCGCCGCCGTCTCGTCGCAACTGCTCTCCAGCCCCAGCACGGGGCCGTGGAGCCCAATCCCATCTTTCGCGCCCATGGGCGGGGTTCTATGACGCCGACATGGCCCTTGCCCACCCCGCCGCCGCGGTGCCCCAGCATCGCCGCCCCCTGCCGCTGCGCGTCGGCACGCGCGGCTCGCCGCTCGCCCTTTGGCAGACGCGGTACTTCCTCGACCGTGTGACGCGCTTCTGCCCGGTGCTGCGCGACGCCAAGGCCTTCGAGGAACACGCCATCACCACCTCTGGCGACAGGATCCAGGACCGCAAGCTCGCCGAGATCGGCGGCAAGGGCCTCTTCGCCAAGGAAATCCATGAGGCGTTGCTCGACCGCCGCGTGGACTTCGCGGTCCATTCGCTCAAGGACCTGGAAACCGAGATGCCGCCGGGCATCGTCCTCGCCTGCACCCTGACGCGGGAGGATGCGCGGGACTGCTTGCTGCCGGGCCCCGCCCTGCCGGCTTGCGATCCGGCTGATCCCTTCGCCGCGCTTCCCCAGGGGGCAGTGATCGGAACGTCGTCCGTCCGCCGCCAGTCGCAACTGCTGTATCGCCGCCCCGACCTCCGGGTCACGACGTTCCGCGGCAATGTCCAGACGCGGCTGCGCAAGCTCGCCGAAGGCGAGGCGGCCGCGACCCTGCTGGCGCTCGCGGGGCTGCGGCGCATGGAACTCGACCCGCCGGGCAGCGTTGCCATCGACCCCGAAATCATGGTCCCCGCCGCCGGGCAGGGCATCGTCGGCGTTACCGTGCGGGCGGATGACACCGAGCTGCACGAACTCCTCGCCGCCATCGAGGACCCGGAGGCCCGCGCCGTCTCCTCCGCCGAGCGCGCGCTGCTGGCCGCGTTGGACGGGTCGTGCCGTACGCCGATCGGCGGGCACGCCCGGCTGCTGCCGAACGGACGCCTGCGCCTGACCGGGCTGGTGGCGCGGGCCGACGGCTCCTTCCTGCTGAAACGCAGCGAGGAAGGCAGCGCACGGGACGCGGTGCGGATCGGGGCGGAGCTCGGGCATGCGCTGCGGCGGGACAGCCCGGCGGATCTCTTCGCCTGAGAGACCGTTTGAGAAGTCCGGCGCCGGCCCGTACCCCCACCCGGCCACCCAATTCAGCATACTGTCGTTGGTTAGCCGGGTGGGGGTGCGGGCCGGTGCCGGACATGGACATGCGCCGATCGGCGCATGTCCAAACGGTCTCTGAGGCCGCTCCGGGCCTTTCGCAACGGCATTGGGTGGCATCGCCCGATACGCGGGGCGACCAGGGCGCGGAAGGCAATGGACAGGGGCTCGGCCCCGCTCCGGACCTCGCCTCGCCAAAGGCCGCAAGGCCTTCGGAAACTGTCCCTTGATGCAGGGCATGGATGATCGGGCGCCCTGATGAATGGCGCGATGGGCACGACACGCGCGTTGATGCCGGCAGATGCCGGTCCCGCCCAACACCAGGTCGAGGTTTCCAAAGGCCTTTCGGCCTTTGGTGAGGGGTGGGGGAGGGCGGAGCCCTTCCCCGCACTGCCGCGCCATGGTCTTCGCACGGAGCCCCTCCAACCGAGTTTCGATCGCCCCATTGAACTTTTGGGATATTGCCGCCTTATCGGCCCGCCAGGAGGCGGATGCGAAGGCGCCGCAGACGCAGGAACCACATCGGAATCATGCCGCGTTTAACCATTTCGGCGCCCGGCGCGGCCGTCCTGATCACCCGCCCCGAGCCCGGTGCGGCCGAGACCGCCGCGGCCTGCGCGGCACGCGGCTGGACGCCGGTCCTGGCGCCGTCCCTGCTGCTGCGCTCGTGCCCGCCAGCGACCCTGCCGCCCGCCCAGGCCCTGTTGCTTCCCTCCCGTGCTGCGGCGCGGGCGCTGCCGGCCTCTGCGTTGCCGGTTCTCGCGGTGGGGGAGGGCACCGCCGCCGAGGCGCGCGCCCGGGGATTCACCAGGGTCGCGGCCGCCGGTGGCGACGCGGCTGCGCTCGCCGCGGCCGCGGCGGCCGGCTTCGACCCGCAGGCGGGCCCGCTGCTGCTGGCAGTCGGGCGCGGCTATGGCGCGGAGCTCGCCGCGGCGCTCCGCGGGCGCGGGTTTCGCGTGCTGCGCAGGGTCGTCTATGCCGCGGCGCCGGCGATCAGCCTGCCGGATGCAGCGCGCGACGCCTTGCGCGCGGGGCGGGTCGCGGCGGCGTTGTTCACCTCGCCGCGCGGCGCGCGGATCACGATCGCGTTGATCCGCCGTGCGGGCCTGGCCGAGGCCGCCGGCACCATCCGTGCCATCGTCATCAGCCCTCGCATCGCCCAGGTCCTGGCGCCGCTGCCCTGGGCTTCCGTGGCGATCACCCCGGGGCCGGACCCGGCGTTGCTGCCGGCATGTCTTGGTCCGCCTCCGGTTTGATCCGTCGCAGGGGCGCCATCCCGCACAGCGGTGCTATACACCCCACCCCCGCCGCCCGTGGCGGCGCAGCATGAGGAACGGCATGACCGAGACGCCCCAACCCCCGCTTCGCCGATTCCTGGACCCTGCCGCCCTGCCATTGGTGGTGGGTGGGCTTGTCCTGGTGCTGGCCGCGGCCTGGCTCTGGGTCACGCCGCGGCCGGCGCCGGCCCCCAATCCCTCGGCCGCGGCGATCGCCGCCATGGAGGCGCGCGTCTCCGCCCTCGAGGCGCTGCAGGGCCGCATCCGGAACCTCGAGGCCCTGCAGACCCGGATCGCGGCGCTGGAAGGGCGCCCCGCCCCGGACCTTGCGCCGCTGGAACGCCGGATGGCGGCGCTCGAGGCGCGTCCGGCGCCCGATCTGTCGGCCATCGAACGGCAGATCGCCGCCATCCCGGCCGCGCCTGACCTTGGCCCGCTGGAAGGCCGGGTGGAAGGGCTGGGCGGGCGCGTCGCGGCCGCCGAGTCCCACGCCGCCCAGGCGCTCGCCCGCCCCATTCCCGACCCCGCCGGCTTCGCGCCGCGCGCCGCGGTGGAGGGGCTGACCAACCGCGCCGACCGGTTGTCCGAGCGGCTGGACGCCGTCGCCGCCCGCCAGCAGGCGGCGGATGCCGAGGCCATGCGCCGCACCCAGGAGCTGGCCGGCACCGTCAATGATCGCCTGGCTGCGGCCGAGCGCGCCGAGGCCGAGCGCATCGCGGCAGCCTCGACCGCGCTGGAGACCCGCTTGCGGGGAACCGAATCGGGGCTCGCGACACGGCTGGCGGCGCTGGAACAGGCCCAGGCGCGGGTCGCGGCGGTGGAGGCGCGGGCGACCCGCCTGGCCGCCTTCGACGCGCTGCGGCTGCGTCTCGATGCCGGCCAGCCGCTTGGGCCGGCGCTCGCTGCCCTGCCAAGCGCGCCCGAGGCGCTGACCCGCTTCGCCTCCGTCGCGCCGCCGACCGAATCCGGCCTGCGCCTGTCCTTCGAAGCCGCTGCCCGCGCCGCTCGCGCGGCGAGCGAGCCCGGCCAGGGGCAGGGCCTGCTGGATGCCGCCACCTCCCGCCTGTCGGGGCTGGTGACGGTGCGCCGGGGGGAGCAGGTGGTCTGGGGCGACGCTGCCGCCGCCGAGCTCGAGCGCGCCCGCCGCGCCCTGGAAGCCGGGGATCTGGACGCCGCCGTCACACGGTTGGATCGGTTGCCGCCAGCCGCCAAGGCGGCCATGGCGGATTGGATCGCCCAGGCGCGGGCGCTCGAGGCTGCGCGCGCGGCCCTGACCACCCTCGCGGCCGGCTGAGGGGCGTCCAGGATGCGTCGTGCGATTCTGGTTCTGCTGGGGCTCGCGGTTGTCACCGCGGTCGCCTTCTGGATGGCCGAGACGGGTGGGACCGTCGAGGTGCAGGTCGGCGAGGTCTGGATCGGCATCGGCCTGCCGATCGCGATTCTCGGCCTGGTCGTTGCCTATCTGGTGCTGCATGGCGGCTTCGCGGTGCTGCGGCATGTCCGCGGCATGCCGCATCGCCGGCGCGCCGCGCGCTCCGCGAAGCGCCGCGCGGATGGCGACGCCGCGGTTACCCGTGCGCTGATCGCGCTGGCCGCCGGCACGGCGGAGGCCGCGCGGCTGGAGGTGCGCCGCGCCCGCCACCTGCTGGGCGATACGCCGCAGACCCTGCTGCTGGCCGCCGAGGCCGCGCGCCTGTCGGGACGGGAGGATATGGCCGCCGATGCCTTCAAGGCTCTGGCGGAACGGCCGGATGCCCGCTTCCTCGGCCTGCGCGGGCTGCTGCGCCAGGCCATGCAGCGGGAGGATTGGGAATCCGCTCATCGCCTGGCCAAGGAAGCCGAGGCCGCGCAGCCCGGCGCAGCCTGGCTGCGGGAGGAACGGCAGCTCCTCGCTTTGCGCACCCATGACTGGCGGGAGGCCCTGGCGCTGTCCCCGCCGGATGGGCCGCGCGCGGCGCTGGCGCTCGCTGCGTCCGAGCAGGAAAGCGATCCGGCGCGGGCCGCCGATCTGGAGAAGCAGGCCTTCGCCGCCGATCCGACCTTCGCGCCGGGGGCGCTGGCCCATGCGAAGCGCCTCGCCGCCGCCGGCAGCGCGCGCAAGGCGCGGGCGGTGCTGGAACAGGCCTGGATGGCCGCACCGCATCCGGATATCGGCCTCGCCTGGATCGCGGGGACGCCGGCGCCGCTGGCCCGCATCAAGGCGGTCGAGGATCTGACCCATCGCAACCCCGACCATCTGGAAAGCCGCCTGCTGATGGCCCGCGTCGCCCTCGATGCCGGGCTGACCGGGCGGGCGCGGGCGGAACTGGAGGCGCTGATCGCCTCCGGGGCGGCAGATCGACGCGCCTATCTGATGCTCGCCGAGTTGGAGGAGACCGAGCATGGCGACACGGCCGATGCCCGCGCTGCCCAGGCGCGCTGGCTGCGCAGCGCGGCGAACGCCCCGGGCGCGCCGCGTTGGCGTTGCAATACCTGCGGGGCCGAGCATTCCGCCTGGAAGGCCGAATGCAACGCCTGCGGTACGGTCGGGCGTATCGGCTGGTCGGCGGCCGGGTGAGAGACGGGGATTTTTTCAATCTCCGGGTATCATGATGTGCGGCTGAGCTGAGGGAATCGTCGGATGCCGTCGGATGTGGTGCTCCACTTCGCGTTTCGCGCGGCCACGGCGGTATTGGCGCTGGCGGCCTTCGGCTTTGGCGCGTGGCGAGCCCTGGCCATGCCGATGCGGGGGCTGCGGCGGGCGCTGCGGCTCTTCGGTGCACTGGTGCTGCTGAGCGTCGCGGCCCTGGCCGGCGTCGATGCCGTGGCCGTCTCCCTGGACGGCAAGGCTCCGGAGAGCATGCTTCTGGATTGGCTCTGGGTCGGGCTGGACATGCTCGTGCCCGCCTTCTTCCTGCTGCTTATTGAAGGATGGCGGCGGCATGACCGGCTGGAGGCGCAGCTCGCGGCCCTATCCCTGACCGATCCGCTGACCGGGCTTGCGAATCGGCGGGGCTTCCTGGCGCGTGCCTTGCCGGCGATCGCCGTCACACGGCGGAATGGCGGGGATTGCGCGGTGGTCGTCATCGACTTGGATCGCTTCAAGGCGATCAACGACAGTTTCGGCCATGCGGCGGGCGATGCGGTGCTTTGCGGCGTCGCCGGCATCATTGCGGAGGCGGTGCGCGGCGCCGATGTCGTCGGACGGCTGGGTGGCGAGGAGTTCGCCCTGCTGCTGCCCGGTGCCGATGCGGCGTCGGCGGCCCTCGCGGCAGAGCGCCTGCGCGGCCTGGTGGCCGTGGGCGTGCCCCATCCGGGCGGGGAACGCGTGACGATGAGTGCGGGCGTCGCGACGCTGGGCACTGAGGAAGAGTCGGAAGCGGCCCTCGACGCCGCGCTGCGGGCAGCGGATGGTGCGCTCTATGCCGCGAAGCGCGGCGGGCGGGACCAGGTGCGGGTGGATGGCGAAGGGCGGCGGTCGATCGCGATGTCGGCCTGACGTCGAGCGACCTTCTGGTGCCTGGCTATCGCCCCTGCGACATGGTCGCCGCCCCGCGATGCGTCGTGAGGGGCATCGCGCCATCGGCGGCGATCCGCGTCGGGGCTGCGGCCGCATCCGACCATCGCGTGCAGCCGGCGGCGCAGGGTGACATCGGGCACCGGAGAAGGCACGCAGGATCGGAGACCAGGCGAGGGGCCGTAGCGGCACGGCGATGGACAGGCATGCGCGATGAGGCTGCTGTGGTGGCCGGTCTTTTCGCTCAGTTGCGTGGGGGGCAGATCACCCCTTCGCCCGGAGCATGACCGCACCCCGCTGACATCCCCTGAGTGGCGCGGGACTTGCCTGCCACCCCGCGACGGCCGGGCCGACGACGAAGGAGCATTCGACATTCGACCACTTGAACATCACTGCGCCGGCGGTTCCCGATGACACTTGCCAAGGCACTGCGCATCGCCTTCGGTGTTTCTTTGGGCGCGGTGGGTGGTGCCATCTTCGCCACACTGCACCTGCCTCTGCCCTGGTTGATCGGCGCCCTGGTCGCGGTCGGCGCGGCGCGCATCTCGGGCCTGCCGGCGGAAGGCGATCCGCAGCTCCGCAACATCTTCATGGGCATCATCGGGATTGCGCTTGGCCTGTATTTCACGCCGGCGACGGCGGCGGTGCTCATGGCCAAGGCACCGGTGCTGCTGCTCGCAGCCTTCATCACGCTCGCCATCGGCGCGGCGCTGGCGCCGACGCTCGCGCGGCGCGCCAAGGTGGACATGGCGACGGCCTGGTTCTCCTCCATTCCGGGAGGTGTCGCCGACATGGCGATGCTCGCGGAAGGCTATGGCGGACGACCGGCGCCGGTCGCGCTGGCGCAGCTGCTGCGGGTCTGCTCGGTGGTGATCCTGGTCCCCAACATCTTCGCCCTGCTGGGGCTGAAGGGCGACATCCCGCAGGCGGCGACGGTGCTGCCCTTCGTGCCCTGGATCCTGGTGCTGCAATTCGGCGGCGGGCTGGTGGCCGCGATCGTCCTGGTGCGCATGGGGGTGCGGGCGGGATGGCTGCTCGGGCCGCTGACGGTAACGGCGGCGCTGACCGCCTTCGGCATCACGCTGTCGGGCCTGCCGCCCTGGCTGACGGCCTTCGCGCAGGTGGTGCTGGGCACCAGCCTGGGTGCCGCCTTCGGGCGCGAGAGCATCCGCCCGCTGCGCCGCTTCCTGCCGCACGCGATCAGCCAGGTCTTCCTGCTGATGGGGAGCTGCGCGCTTGCCGCGGCGCTGCTGTCCTGGCTGTTCCATGAGCCGCTGGGCGCGATGATCCTGGGCACCGCGCCGGGCGGCGTCGCGGAGATGAGCCTGACCGGCAAGGTGCTCGGCCTGGATGTCGCGCTGATCGTGACGCTGCATGTGACGCGCATCTTCCTCGTCACCGTACTGACGCCGCCCGCCTTCCGCCTGCTGCACCATCGGGACAAGACGCCATGACCGACAATCCCTGTTTCCTGTCGGCTGCCGAGGCAGGGCGGCGCATCGCGACGCGGCGGCTTTCGCCGGTGGACCATGTGCAGGCGATTTTCGATCGCATCGATGCGGTAGACGGGCGCGTCCGGGCCTACATCACGCCGCTGCCGGACCGCGCTCTGACCGCGGCACGCAAGGCGGAGGCCGAGATCGCCGCTGGCCTGTGGCGCGGGCCGTTGCATGGCGTGGGCTTCGCGGTGAAGGACAACTACTTTACCGCCGGGGTGCGCACGACGGGCGGATCGCGGCTGATGCTGGATTTCGTGCCCGAGGCGACGGCGCACATCATTGCACGGCTGGAGGCGGCGGGGGCGATCCTGCTCGGCAAGCTGAATACCTGGGAATACGGGACGGGCACAGGGGCGGTGCACCACGACCTGCCTTTCGCCGTGGCACGCAACCCATGGGATCTGGATCGGTTCACGGGCGGGTCGTCCACGGGGTCCGGCGCGGCGGTGGCGGCGGGGATCGCGCCCTTCGCCCTGGGGTCGGACACCGGCGGGTCGATCCGCCTGCCGGCCGCGGCGAACGGCTTGCAGGGGCTGAAGCCGACCTACGGGCGAACCAGCCGTGCGGGGGTTCTGCCGAATTGCTGGTCGCTCGACGTGACGGGCGCGCTGTGCTGGACGGCCGAGGACAGCGCCACGGTGCTGAATGTCATCGCCGGGCATGATCCGGGCGATCCGGGCAGCGCGGACCGGCCTGTGCCGGATCATCGCGCGGGGCTGCGCGACGGCGTGGCGGGCATGGTCGTGGGTATTGTCACCGGCCTGCCGGAAGGCGAGATCAGCCCAGCCATCGCCGGCGGTGTCGCGGCTTCGGCGCGCGCGCTGGAAGCGCGCGGCGCACGGTTGATGGATGTTCCGATTCCGGCGTCGCTGCGCGATTATCGCCGCGCGGCGGGGATCATCAATCCGGCGGATTCCTATTCGATCCATGAAGCGGATTTCCTCGAACGCGCGGAGCTGATGGGCCAGGCGTTGCGGGACAAGCTGACGACGGGGTCGATGATCCGCGCCGGCGACGTGATCGCCGCGCATCGGATGCGCCGGCACCTGGCCCGCGCGACGGATGCGCTGTTCGGGCTGTGTGATCTGCTGCTGCTGCCGGGTGCCTACCGGGTCGCGCCGTCCTATGCCGACCCGGCGGCAGTGATCGCCTTCACCCGCGAAGGCGCGATGAACATCGCAAGCCTGTCCGGCCATCCGGCCATCAGCACGCCCTGTGGTTTCGACGCGGACGGCATGCCTCTGAACGTGCAGATCATCGGGCCGTATTTCGCGGAAGCCCGCGTGCTGTGCGCGGCGCAGGTTGTCGAGGACGCGCTCGCCGAGCGCGACCGCCGCCCGAACCTGCGTGGTGGCGACCTGCCGCTGGATCCGACGCCGCCCGTCGATCGCGCGGCGCGGGACGATGAGCTGGCGCGCAACCTCGCCGCCATGGCGGCCGAGTTGCCGCGGCTGCCCGACAAATTCGCGGAGCCGGCCGGCGTCTTCCGGCCCTGATTGAGGATGGTCATGAAAGAACCCTGGCAACTCACCGCTGCCGAGGCGGCCGCCAAGCTACAGGACGGCGCGCTGACGGCGGAGGCGCTGACGCGCTCCTGCCTCGAACGCTGCGCGGAGCGCGAGGCGGTGGTGAAGGCCTTCACCTTCCTCGATCCGGGCCTGGCGATCCGCAATGCGCGGCGGGTCGACAAGGCCTATGCGAAGGGCGTGCTGCATGGGCTGCCGCTCGGCGTAAAGGACATGATCGACACGGCGGACATGCCGACCACGCACAATTCGCCGCTGTATGAGTCGCTGGTGCAGGGGCGCGACGCGGCCTGCGTCGGCGTCGCGCGCGGCGAGGGGGCGGTGGTGTTCGGCAAGACCGACACGGTGGAATTCGCCGCTGCCGGCCGACGCGCGCTGACGCGCAACCCGCATGACACGACGCGCACGCCGGGCGGTTCGTCCTCGGGTTCCGCGGCGGCGGTGGCGGATGGCATGGTGCCGATCGCCTTCGGCACCCAGACGGGCGGCAGCACGATCCGGCCGGCCTCCTTCTGCGGCGTCTATGCGATGAAGCCGACCCATGGCGTGGTGAACAGCGAAGGGGCGAAGCGGTATTCGCATACGCTGGACACCATCGGCTGGTATGGGCGGTCGCCGGCAGACCTGCACCTGGTCGCGCGCGCCTTCCGGCTGTTCGGCATGGAGGCGGCGCCCGCGACGAAGCCGGTCCGCGGCCTGCGCATCGCGCTGTGCCGTGGTCCACATTGGGATATCGCGGCGCCGGAATCGCAGGAATCGCTGCTGACCGCGGGCAAGCGATTGGAAGTGGCCGGTGCGGTGGTTGAGGACCTGACCCTGCCGGCGTCTTTCGACACCATCTCCCGCGCGCATCACATCGTTCTGTATGGCGAAGGACGCGGCGCCTTTCTACAGGAATACCTGACCGCCCCGGGCCTCCTCCACCAGGATTTCCACGACCGCGTGCTGAACAAGGAGGGCATCACGGCGCAGGACATGGTCTGGGCCTACGACCACGCGGCGGCATGTCGGCGGCTGTTTGACGCGCTGTTCCCGGGCTATGATGCCGTGCTGGCGCCGGCGGCCCCGGGCGAGGCGCCGGTCGGGCGCCAGGACACCGGCAACGCCATCTTCAACAGCATGTGGACACTGCTGCACGTGCCCTGCATCGGCATTCCCTGCATCAAGGGGCCGAACGGGCTGCCGGTGGGCGTGCAGGTCGTCGGGCCGCGTATGGGCGATGCGGCGCTGCTGGGCGTGGCGGCAGCTGTTTCGCCTGTCGTGGATGCGGGGTGACAGACGGGCGCCGCAGCATACCGGAATTGGCATCTGGTAATCTGCGGCGCGATGCCCTATGTTATGGACGTCAGCTTTTTTTGGTTCCGCCGCGCTCTCCTTGCTCGTAACCGAGCGCCGAGCCCGCCAGCTCCCCCCAAGTAGAAGATTGATCGGACGCACCGCGTGGCGCGTCCGCGCCTGTATATTTGAACGGAACAATTCCATGTCCATTGGCACCATCAAGTGGTTCAACGCCACCAAGGGATTCGGCTTCATTCAGCCTGACGACGGCACGAAGGACGTATTCCTCCACATCTCCGACGTCGAGCGCTCCGGCATCGACACACCCCGTGAGGGCGACAAGATCGAATTCGACCTTCAGCGCGGTCAGCAGGGCAAGACGTCCGCGACGAATCTGCGCAGGGCCTGAATCACCGTCCCGGCGGACCTTGACGTCCGTCGGAACGCCGCATGCGACGCCACCGTTCAGGGCGGCGTCGCCAAGAATGAAGAAAGACAGTAATGATAACCATTGACACACGGGCCCCGCGCGCCATTCCGGCGCGCAGCGGCACATCCATCCCGCCGCAGGCCGCGACGCGACCCGGCACCGGGCTCTCGCCCGCCGAAATCCGCCAGATCATCCTGGAAATCCTCGGATGAGTCGGTATGACACGACCGAAACCCACAGCAAGGGACCGTAGTAAGCCACGATGCAAGGCCTGAAACGCGACGACTTCAACGCCCGCCGCGAAGCTGCGGACCGCGCCCGGCAGGCGATGGTTCAGAGGTTCCGCGCACAGCCTCGCCCGGATGATCCCGTGGTGCAGGAACGGCTGGCCGCACAGCGTGCGGTCGCTGAGGCTCGCGAGAAGCGCCGTGCCGACCGCCTCGCCGAAAAGGCCGCGCAGGCCGAAGCGGCCGCCGCCGAAGCCAAGCGCCTGGAGGCCGAGGAGGCCGCCCGCCAGGCTGAGGCCGCGCGCCTCGCCGCCGAACAGGCTCAACGGGAGGCTGAAGCCGCCCGCGCGGCTGCCGCCGCCGCGATGGAGCAGGAGGAGCGTGCCGCTCTTCTCGACGCCGAGAAGAAGGCCCGCGCCCTGGCCCTGGCTGCCGAGCAGAAGGCCTTGCGCGACGCGCGCTATGCCGCCCGAAAGGCGCGCCGCAAGTAGCACCGGCGCGTGCCCGGGCGGTGAGATCCGGCGGCGCATCGTCCTGCGCTGTGGAACCGAGAGGGGCTTTGCCTCTCTCGGGCTCACCCCACCAAAGGCCACAGGGCCTTTGGAAACCGTCACCTAGTACCGCGCGCCACAGGACCACGGCCAGTGCCGAGACCCGCATTGGCTTAGAAAGCGCACTGCGGGGGGGCATGGCATGCCTTGCGCGCCCGTCGCCGAGTATTCGGCTTTCCAAAAAAGATACTGTCATTTGGCGAGGTGGTTTGGAGGGGCAGCGCCCCTCCAAATCCGACCTTGCCAGTTGTCCCCGAAGCGTCTCGGCATGAAGCGCCTCGAGGCGGGGGACTACCTGGCTGCGGTGATCGCGCACCGCATCAGGCCTGCGCCTTCCACGCCGCGGCGATCTCCGCCCCCGTTGCGTTCCACACGCTGCCGCGCGCCAGGATCGCGTCGAGCAGCGCGCTGAACGCCTTGGCGCGATGCGGCTGGCCCATCAGCCAGGGCGTGACTGCGAGCGTCAGGATGCGGCCGCCGCCGGTGGCCCGCGCCTCGGCGTCGAGCGTCGCATGGGCGGCGAGGATGGCGTCGGTGAAATCCTCGGTCGCCATGTTCTGCTGGAACAGCATGCGCTGATCCGACAGATCCTGCGGCAGCGGCATGGCTGTCAGCGTGCCGGTCTTGGTCGCGAAGGCATAGGGCATGTCGTCATTCACCCAGCCGCTGGTCCAGGTGAAGCCCTCGGCCGCGACGAGATCCGGCGTGCGTGCCGATTCCGAGTGCGCTGGCGAATGCCAGCCGGTGACGGCATTACCGAAGCGGCCGCGCAGCAGCGCGGCGGCTTCGGCGACTACTGCGCGTTCCTCGGCTTCCGGGACCTCCGCATGATGCAGATGCGCCATGTCCAGGCCCGCGCAGGCGGGTTCCCAGCCGGCGCCGACGATCTCATCCATCAGCACCGGGTATTCGCGCGCCAGGGCCGCGCTGAGCAGGGCCGTGCCCTTCAGCCCGCGCGCGCCCATCGCCTTCATCATGCGATAGATGCCGATGCGGTTGCCGTAGTCGCGCTGCGTGAAGTCCCAGTAGGACGGGTAGGGCCGTTCCATCCCGCCCGGTGCGGTGAAGGGCTTCAGCGGCATGTCCATTGGGAAATGCCCGACATGCACGGCAATCCACAGCGCGACACGCGCCTCGCCCGGCCAGGTGACGGGCGTCGTCCGCGGCAGGATGCGATACGGGTAGCGGTCGTGATCCATCGCCCGCTTGCGGATCGGATACTCGATGTAGTCCGGCGGCAGCGTCACGGCGTGCCCTCCGCGATCCAAGCTTTGTGGTCGGCGAGGTGATGGTCGATGTAGTGCTGCGCGATTTCCCGACCCGTGGCGAGCCACACCTTGTCGTGCGACGTGATGTGCGCCAGCACGGCATCGAGTGCCGCAACGCGATGCGGCTGCCCGATCAGATAGGGGTGTAGCGGCATGCACATCACCGTGCCGCATTCCGCCCCTTCCTCGTAGAGCTGGTCGAACTGCGCCTTGCAGATCGCGGCGTAGCGTTCGGCCGGCGTGTTGCGGCTGACGAAGAGCGGGACGTCGTTGACCTCGAGCGAATAGGGGATGGAGACGAGCCGCCCGGATCGCGTGTTGACGGGCGTCGGCTGGTCGTCATGCGTCAT
The DNA here is from genome assembly GCF_019430885.1 of Roseomonas alba. GTDB lineage: Bacteria > Pseudomonadota > Alphaproteobacteria > Acetobacterales > Acetobacteraceae > Neoroseomonas > Neoroseomonas alba. The sequence goes on from NZ_JAHYBZ010000005.1 coordinate 382,718, forward strand.
GTCGAGGGTGTAAAGAATGCCCTCCTCGGCGAGGACGTGCTGCGTCGTCTCGTCGTTGGATATCGCGGGGGTCAACCAGCCATCCAGCTTCTGGCCCGACACGCGCCTGATGGTCTCGCGGCTGTCGCGGATGACCTCCCGCTGCATCGCCTCGTCCATCTCGTAGAAGTAGCGCGTGTTGTAGGTACCGTGGCTGAACAGCTCCCAGCCCAGCGCGCAGCAGCGCTCGATGATTTCGGGGTAGTGGTCGCAGACCGCGACGTTCAGTGAGACCGAGCCTCGCACCCCGTACTTCGCCATGGTGTCGGCCATGCGCCAGAAACCCGCGCGGTTGCCATAGTCGCGCCAAGCGTAGTTCAGCACGTCCGGGTGCGGCCGCGGCCAGGGGTTCCGACGCGGATTGGGCGGCGGGAAGAGCTCGTAATGCTCGATATTCGGCGCCAGCCAGACGGCGATCTGCGCGCCGTTCGGCCAGGTGATCTTCGGCCGGCGCCGCCAGGGCATGTAGTCGTAGTGGCCGGGCGCTTTGAGCATGGTGGTCAGCCCTGCATCTGCGGGATGGCGTCGAGCACTTCCTGCACCGGCATCACATCGGCGTATTTCACAGCCATGTCATAGAGGTTCGCGAAATGCGGCGATTCGTGGCGGTCGGCGGTGGTCTCCTCCGGCACGATCATGCGGTAGCCGCAGGACAGGCCGTCCACCACCGTCGCTCGCACGCAGCCCGAGGTCGACCCACCCGTCACCACCACCGTATCGATGCCATGGAAGGTCAGCAGGGAGCGCAGGTTGGTCTCGAAGAAGGCGGAGGCCATGCGCTTGTTGATGATGATGTCGGCGGGTTCGCGCTCGGTGCGCGGGTCGAGCATCGCGCGCGGCGAGCCCTCCTTGATGTTCTGCAGGCTGTCCGGCGTGTCGGATCGCGTGCCCCAGACGCCGCAATCTTCGCCGGACGGCAGATAGGCGACATAGGTCCAGACCACGGGCCAGCCGCGAGCACGGACCGCCTTCGCCAGCGCGTTCATATGCGCGATCTGGTCGGGGTCGGTCTCATAGGCCGTGACGTAGGTGTCCGGCTGGGTATAGGCGCATTGCACGTCGATGTTCACCAGCGCGGCGCGTCGGCCGAAGCCGAAGCGCCGCCGGGTCGGCGCGGCCTTGAGTTCCGCGAAAAGCTGCCGCGCCGTCTTGCTGTCTTCGATCATGCCGCGAGGAACTCGTTCCATTTCTCGGTGTAGTAGGGGAGGTTACGTGGACGCGTGTTCCAGACATAGATGCGCGCGGCGCGATCGTCGAAGGACCCGCCGTCGCGACCGACGCCGCCATACAGGCTATTCTGCAGATCCGGCGCCATGTACTGCTTGTAAGTGTCGGATGTGGAATAATATCCGATCTTGCCCTGCTCGGCACCCGGGAAGCCGTCCAGCCAGAAGTTCAGGTAATCATAGGCCAGGTCGATGTTCCGGCAATTCGCCGAGATGGCGTAGCCGTTGCACCAGGCGCGGTAGCCTTCCTTGGCGACGGCGTAGCGCATCGGGATGCCCTTCGCGGCCACGTCGATGACCACGGGCCACCAGGCATCGGCGATCCAGACTTCTTCCGAGGCCATGAGGTTCACCAGCTCGCCATAGGTACGCCACAGGGCACGGAAATGGCCTTCCTTCTTCTTCTCCTTGAGGAAGTCCGTGACGGTGTCGACCTCGGCGTTGGTCAGGTTGGTTGGATCGACCGGATTGAAGATGCCCATCGCCTTCATGCCGATCGCGGCATCGAGCATGCCGAGCCAATCGATGGCATAGAGCGCGACCTTGCCGCGCCAGCGCGGATTGAACAGCTCGCCCCAGGACAGTTCGTTGTTCTCGGTCTGGATGTGGCGTTCGTTGTAGCCGATCGAGTCCATTTGGAAAAAGGCGGGCGAAAAGACGACCTTTGTCTTCGCGTCATCCGCCCACATCATCGTGCCGGGATTGGCGCCAAGGCCGATCGGCGCCGTCGGCGTGGCGCGGCCCTCGCGGAACAGCATGTGCTGGTGCGACCAGTTCTTCAGCCGGCTGATGTCGATCGGCTGAGTGAGCTGCTCGCTGACGCCGTACTGGGAAAAGGGCGCATCGGTCGTGATGATGTCGACCTGCGCGGCGCGCACACGGTCAAGCCGCGCCTGGGTCGAAGGATTCGTCCAGGGCCGCACACGCGCGCCGCTGACGCGCATGAACTCGCGCAGGATCGGTTCGCGCAGGTCGTAGGTCGCGCCGGCGAGCTGCAGTTCGCGCGATTGCGCCGCAGCCGGGCGGATCAGCGGGGCACCCAGGCCGGCGGCGGTGCCGACAAGGAGGCCGCGTCGGGAAACGATGCTCATATCCTGTCTCCTGTCGTTCGAGTGTGTGGTCAGGACGGGCGGCCGCGCAGTGCGCGGGCCCGTAGCCAAAAGCCGATGGCGCAGAGGGCGATGACGGTGAGCGACATCGCCGTGGTGAGTGTGCCGATGGCATAGAGTTCGGGCGTCAGCTGCCGGTCGAGCTGCGCCATGACGGCGAGCGGCAGAGTCCCGTCACTGCCCGCGGTGAACAGCGTGCGGGCATATTCGTCGTAGGAAAGCGAGAAGCCGAACAGCGCCGTGCCGATGACGCCGGGCAGGATGATCGGCCAAGTGATGCGACGGAAGGCGGTGACGCGATTGGCACCGAGGGTCAGCGCTGCTTCCTCCAGCCGCGGATCGAAGCGGTTGAAGACGGCGAGCATGGTGAGAAAGCCGAAGGGCAGTGCCCAGGACACGTGGACCACGTAGGCGGTGGTGTTCCACGTACCCTCGATGCCGAGCAGGCGCGTGAGGATGGCGAAGCCGAAGCCGACCAGGATGCCCGGCGCCATCAGCCCGAGCAGCAGCAGGTAGAAGTACAGCCCATTGCCGCGGAACCGCCCGCGCATCGCCTGCGCGGCGCAGACCGACAGCACCACCGTGGTCGCCGAGCAGGCCAGGGCCAGCAGGAACGACCGCAGCATCGGCGGCTTGAAGTCGTCGAAGAGATCCGCTTCCCACAGCTTCTGGTACCAGTGCAGGGAGATGCCGTTCATCGGGAAGGTCGTGCCGCCGTTCTCCCCGGCAAAGGAGAGGGTGAACATGGTGAACATCGGCGCCCACTGGAACAGCAGGAAGCCGATGGTGACGATGCCGAGCAGCCAGGAGGTGATGCGCGAGCGCGTCTTCCAATGCATCGCCGGTCAGCTCCCGACCTTGCGGATATCGACGATGCGCAGTGCGATGGCCACGCCAGCCAGCATCAGCAGCATCAGCAGCACCGACACCACCGCCGTCATGCGGATCTGCGAGCCTTCGTAGAACAGCAGGATGAGGTTGCCGAGGAAGGCGAGCTTGTTGCCGCCCACCGTGGTGACGGTGATGAAGTCCGCCAGCACATTCAGGAAAACCAGCACCTGACCGATGATGATGCCAGGCAGGGTCAGCGGCAGGATGATGCGCCAGAACACAATGATGGGCGGGGCTTTCAGCGTCATCGCCGCCTCGCGCAAGGCAGGCGGGATGCTGTTCAGCATGTAGACGACGGGTCCGCTCGCCAGCAGGGTGTAGAGCGAGACCTGCGCCATGGAGATGCCGAGGCGCGAATAGAGGAATGCCTGGATCGGCCGCTCGATGAGCCCGATCCCCATCAGCGCCTGGTTCAGCAGACCATTCACGCCGAGAAAGGGCACGAAGGCGATGGCGCGGATCAGCGTGCTGGTCCAGAAGGGGATGACGAAGGCCAGGAACAACGCGAGGCGCCAGCCCGGGCTCGTCACCTTCACCGTCAGGAAGTAGGCGATGCAGTAGCCCATGAACCCCGTGATCGCCATGATCATCGCGGTCTGGAGCAGCGTGTCGCCGATCAGCCAAAGATAATTCTCGTTCGACAGGAACCGCCGGTAGTTGTCGAAGGTGATGGGGTTGTCCGGCGAGACGGTCGTCCCGCCCCACAGCGACACCCAGACGATCAGCAGCACCGGCAGCACGACCGCGAGCGCCATCCACAGCCCCGCCGGGAGAGCCAACCAGAAGGCGGCGGGGGAGCGGATGCGGATCGTGCTCACGCCGACGGCCCCCGATGCAGCACGCCGCTGTCCTGAGCCCAGCCGAGCGTGACCTCGTCGCCTTCGCGCATGCTGGGTGGCAGGGCGCCGAACTGGTCGTATTTCACGATCAGACCGCCGGCGCCTTCCAGGACATGGCGGCGGAAGGCGCCGAAATACTCGACGGTGACGCAGCGCAGCGTCAGGCGGTTGAGGATCGATTCGCCGGGGTTCTCGATCAACCGCTCCGCGCGGACGGAGAAGGTCAGCGCATCGCCGGCAGCGGGAGCGGCGAGGTCGAGCAGCGGCACGCGGAAGAGGCCGGCTGCGGTCACCACCTCCAGCACTCCATCGCGGGATGCGCCGGCCCTGCCTTCGAAGACGTTGTTGCCCTGGATGAATCCGGCGACGAAGGCGGTGCGGGGGCGGGAGAGCACTTCGTCCGGCGCCCCCTGCTGTTCGATCTTCGCGTGGTTCATGACCACCACATGGTCGCCGAGGGAGAACGCCTCGTTCTGGTCATGTGTGACCCAGATGAAGGAGATGCCGGAGCGCTTCTGCAGCGCCTTTAGCTCCAGCATCACCGTCTCGCGCAGCGAGTAGTCGAGTGCGCCGATCGGCTCGTCGAGCAGCAGGATGCGCGGTTCGGTGATCATGGCGCGCGCCAGGGCAACGCGCTGCTTCTGCCCACCGGAAAGCTGGGAGGGGCGGCGCTCGGCAAGATGCGCGATTTCGAAGGCCTTGAGCACCTCGGCGACGCGGGTCGCGATCTGGGCCTTCGGCTTCTTCAGCATCTCCAGGCCGAAGCCGACCTGCCTGGCCACCGTCATATGCGGGAACAGCGCGAAATCCTGGAACATCATGGCGATGTCACGCTTCCAGGGCGGTTCGCCGGTGACCTCCTTCCCACCGATCAGGATGTCGCCGGCATCGGGTTCCTCGAGGCCGGCGACGCAGCGCAGCGTCGTTGTCTTGCCGCAGCCGGACGGGCCGAGCAGGCAGACGAACTGCCCCTTCCCCACTTGCAGCGAGACGTCGTTGACCGCGACGAAATCGCCGTAGCGTTTGCGGATGTGGCGCAGCTCGAGGTCGAGCTGCGCGATCGCCGGCCCCTCCGGCAAAGGTCAGGCCGCCTGGGGCAAGTTCAGGCGGGACTTCATCAGCGGCATGATGCGCGTTCCGAACTGCTCCATGCCGATCAGGAAGTCGTCGAAGGTCAGCATCACGCCGGACAGGCCCGGCACGGTGGCGAGCTCATCCATGTGCTTCGCCACCGTCTCGTAGGACCCGACCAGGCGCAGCATGGTGGTGGGCTCGCGGTCGGAACGCACCATGCGGCCGACGGTGGAATGCGCCTCGGCCTTCACATCCGCCCCGGCCTGGGCGTCGCGCCAGGCGAGGGCTTCGAGATCCGTGCCGGCGACGTAGTGCTTCCACTTGGCCTGGGCGGCCTCGTCGGTCTCGTCGGCGATGACCATCATCAGCAGCATCGCCTCGCAGGATTTGCCGGCCTCCTTGTTGGCGGCCATCAGGCGGGCCGTGTGCGGGGCGACCTGCGAGACGTCGTTGATGCCGCCGGCGCTGATGAAGTTGTAGTCGGTGTATTCGGCGGCGAACTTCATCCCGCGATTGGACTGGCCGGCCGAGATCATGTCGATCTTGCCTGCCGGCTTCGGCTCCATCCGGCAATCCGTCATCTGGAAGAAGCGGCCCTTGTGGTTGGACACGCCGGTGCTCCACAGATCCTTGAGGACCGTGACGTATTCCTCGCCGTATTCGTAGCGGCGGGCGAAATGCTCCTCGCCGGGCCAGATGCCCATCTGCTCGTATTCGGCCTTCTGCCAGCCGGTCACGATGTTCACGCCGATGCGGCCCGGGGCGATGGCGTCGATCGTCGTCGCCATGCGCGCGATGATCGCCGGCGGAATGGACAACACGGCGACCGAGGCGAAGAGCTTGATGCGCGTGGTCACGGCCGCGAGGCCCGCCATCAGCGTAAAGCTCTCGAGGTTGAAGTCCCAGTAGCGGCTCGGTCCGCCGAAGCCGCGCAGCTTGATCATCGACAAGGCGAAGTCGAAGCCGAATTTTTCGGCCTTCAGCGTGACCTCGCGGTTGAGTTCGAAGGTCGGCATGTACTGGGGCGAGGTGCTGGAGATCAGCCACCCATTATTGCCGATGGGAAGGAAGACACCGAGCTTCATGGCAGACCCTCGCGATCTCGCAGATGCGAAACCCTAGGTCCACCGGACGGGCGGGTCCATCGTCGCGCAGGTCAAATTTCGCGCAATTGGCAGATGGAGGCGGCTTCGGTTGCGAATGATGCGGGCAGTTCTGGGGATATTGAACAGAGAATCATCACACGGGGCGTGTCGTGGCACGATCCGTCTGAGCCGCTTGATTTTCGTTCGGGAACGTGCGGCCTTCGGTCGGAAATGACCATCGCGTGCATCTCATGAACGATCTCGGCGCCGCCTTTTCTGCCGCGCTCGATCTGCTGTCCGGCGGGGATCCGGCGTTGATGCGCATCGTGCTGCTGTCGCTGGAAGTCAGCCTCGTCGCGCTCGCCACTGCCGCGATCATCGGCTTGCCGCTCGGCGCGCTGCTGGCCGTGGCGCGCTTCCCGGGGCGTGCCGCGGTGATCGTGGCGCTGAACGCGCTGATGGGGCTGCCGCCGGTGCTGTGCGGGCTGCTCATCTATCTGCTGCTGTCGCGCTCGGGACCGTTGGGGTCATTCGGCCTGCTGTTCACGCCGGGGGCGATGGTCATTGCGCAGGCCGTGCTGATCCTGCCGATCGTCGCGGCTCTGACGCGCCAGGTGCTGGAAGGGATGTGGGAGGAATATGCCGAACAGTTCCGATCCTTCCGCGTCTCGGCGCTGCGGGCGGTGCCGACGCTGCTGTGGGATGGGCGCTTCGCCCTGCTGACGGTGTTGCTGGCGGGCTTCGGTCGCGCCGCGGCGGAGGTCGGGGCAGTCATGATCGTGGGCGGCAATATCGAAGGCTACACGCGCGTGATGACGACGGCGATCGCGCTCGAAACCTCGAAGGGCGACCTGCCTCTCGCGCTCGCGCTCGGCATGGTGCTGATGACGATCGTGCTCGCCGTGAATGCGCTGGCGCAAGGCCTGCGCGGGGCGGCGGCGCGCTGGGCGGGATGAGTCCGGGAGCCGCGCGTCCCCTTCGATCGTCCCGACCCTTGTCCCCGAATGCCGCAAAGGCCACCTGAACCGGCATGAGCCTTGCCACCACCCGGCCCGGAACCCTGCCGCCCGACGCCGAGCGCACCCTGCGCGCGGCGCATGATGCGCTGGAGAACCCCTCTCTCGCCGCGCGTCTGGCCAGCGCGGCCGGCATGCCGGTCGAGGCGTTGCGGGCGCGGCTGCCAGCGGGGTTGCAGGGCGCGGTCGATGCGGCCGTGCGGACGGCGCTCAGCACGGCGATGACGGCTGCGCTGCGGTCCGGCCCGGCGATCACGCCGCTGCCCGTTTCCTCACGCTGGTTTCATCGCGGGCTGGCGGCGGCTTCGGGTGCGATGGGCGGGGCCTTCGGGCTGCCGGGCACGATGGTGGAGTTGCCTGTTTCCACCGCCATCCTGTTGCGCCAGATCGCCGCGGTCGGTGCGGAGCAGGGGGAAGACCTATCCGCCCCCGACGCGGCGGCGGAATGCCTGAAGGTCTTCGCACTGGGCGGCACGAGCGCGTCCGACGACGCTGCCGAGAGCGGCTACTTCGCCGTCCGTCTGGCGCTGGCCGAGGCATTGAAGGGCTCGGTCGGGCATGTGGTCGTGCCGCGCTTCATCGCGACCGTGGCGGCGCGCTTCGGCGGCACGGTCGGGTTGAAGGTGGCCGCGCAGGCTGCCCCGGTGCTGGGTGCGGCGGCGGGGGCGGCCGTAAACCTTGCCTTCCTCAGCCATTTCCACGGTATCGCCCAGGCGCATTTCGGGCTGCGGCGGCTCGAACGCGACTATGGCGCCGCAAGGGTCCGCGAGGCCTGGGACGCGATCGCCGCGACCCGCGACGTGCCCTTCCTGCCAGGCTGAGAGGCTGTCGGCCTATCAGAAGTCGCCGTCAGGCGACCTCTGAGAGTGGCTTTGGGTCAGCGCGCCGCGTCTCCGCCTGGGCGCGGGGCCTCGATCACGAACAGCCGGTGCTGGGCGGTATCGACCCGGCGGCGCATCTCGTCGCGCCAGATGCGTTCGGCGGTCGCGAGGTCATGGTACGGGCCGTGGCACTCCTCGGTACCTGGTTCCAGGTCCTGCCACGTCGAATCCACGAAGATCCCACCCCAGACAAACCACAGTTTCCGATCGGCCATGACCCGCTCCGTTGCAGCGCCCAAGCGGCGTGCTGCGGTGCAAACTGCCCTCAGGGGCGGCGCGGCTCAAGATGCGAAGTGGCGCGGATTTGCGGGGGCAGGGGTCAGCAGGCGACGTGGCTCGCCTTCACCGCGGCCATGACGGCCTCGGGGTCCTCGGCCCACCAGCGGTTGGACAGGATCTCGACCTCGACCCCGCCGGCCCAGCCGGAGGCCTCCGCCATGGCGCGGATCGCCGGGATGTCGATCACGCCTTCGCCAGGCATGCCGCGGTCGAACACCAAATCCGTGGTCGGCACCTTCCAGTCGCAGACATGGAAACCGGCAATGCGGCCTCTCGCCCGCGCCATCTGGCGGGCGAGGTCGGGATCCCACCAGACATGATAGACGTCGACCGCGACGCCGACGCCTGCACCCAGTTCGTCGCACAGATCCAGCGCCTGGCTGAGGGTGGAGAGCACGGAACGATCCGCGCAGGTCATCGGGTGCAACGGCTCCAGTGCCAGCGTCACCCCCGCCGCCCGCGCATCGGGCAGAATGGCGTGCAGGCCCTCGCGCATCATCTCCCGCGCCCCGGGCAGGTCCTTCGACCCCTTCGGCAGGCCGCCACCAAGCACGACCAGGCAGTCGGCGCCGATGGCATGGGCTTCGGCGATCGCACGGCGGTTGTCCTCGATGGCCGCGGCCCGGCCGGCAGCCTCCGCGGCAGGGAACATGCCGCCGCGGCAGAGGCCGGTGACTTTCAGGCCCGCATCACGGATCTGCTGCGCGGCGGCGGTGAGGCCGGCAGCCTGAAGCACGTCGCGCCAAGGGGAGATCGCGGTGATGCCGTGACGGGCGCAGGCCTCGACGACCTGGGGGAGAGTCCAGGCTTTCACCGTGATGGTGTTGAGGCTGATGGGGCCTGGGGCGGTCATGCGCGGGACTCCGAGCGGGAGGGGCTTTGCCCCTCCCGGAGCCTTCCCGCCAAAGGCCGAAGGGTCTTTGGAAACCTCAAGCTGGTATCGGGCAGGAGGTCGGGGGTGAGATGGGAAGGGGCCGCCGTGCCCTGCGTCCAGGAATCATTCTGGCGGTGGGCATGGAGCTGCCGCGCAAGCGCGATCATGCCCGGAGCGCCCCAGATCAGGCATTGGTCTCCAGAGGCCATTCGGCCGACGGGTCCCCATTGGCGTCGCTTTGCAACGTCAGTGGGTTCCCGGGCGGAGGAGGTTCGGAGGGGGCGGAGGCCCCGCCGTCCGCGTGTGGGCGTCATCACGCCACCCCGTGCACTGCGAGCAGCGCCTTCATCCGCGACACCGCCATTTCCGGATCGCGCAGCAGCCCCGCCTTGTCGGCGAGACGGAAGAGTTCCGAGAAGTGCCGAATCGACCGCGTCGATTGCTGCCCGCCCACCATCACGAAGTGGTCCTGGTGCCCGTTCAGCCAGGCCATGAACACCACGCCGGTTTTGTAGAAGCGCGTTGGCGCCTTGAAGATATGGCGCGACAGCGGGACGGTCGGGGCTAGAATCTCGTGGAAGGTCGAGAGGTCATTGCGCGACAGCGCGGCAAGGGCGCCGCCGACCGCGGGAGCGATCGGGTCGAAGATGCCGAGCAGCGCGTCGGAATGGCCGTGCTCGTCGCCAGCGATGAGTTCGGCGTAGTTGAAGTCGTCGCCCGTGTACATGCGCACGCCGCGGGGCAGGCGGCGGCGCATCGCGATCTCCTTCTTGTCGTCCAGAAGGGAGATCTTCACGCCATCGACCTTGTCGGCATGGGCGGTGATGACGGCGAGCGCCGTCTCCATCGCCGCCATGTGGTCGTGGTTGCCCCAGTAACCTTCGAGGGCGGGGTCGAACATCTCGCCGAGCCAGTGGATGATCACCGGCTGCTTCACCTGGGACAGGATGCGGCCATAGACGCGCTCGTAATCCGCAGGCGACTTCGCCGCCTTGGCGAGGGCGCGGGAGGCCATGAGGATGATGCGCCCGCCCATCGCCTCGACGGCTTCGCACTGTTCCTCATAGGCGCGGATCACGTCGTCCACCGTCACGTCCGGGCCGGGCGCCAGGTGATCGGTGCCGGCGCCGGAGGCCATGACCGCGCCGGGATGGTCCTGCATCGCGTCGAGCGAGCGGCGGATGAGTTCCTGCGCGCCGACCCAGTCGAGGCCCATGCCACGCTGCGCGGTGTCCATGGCTTCGGCGACGCCGAGGCCGAGCGACCAGAGATGCTTGCGGAAGGCGATGGTGCGGTCCCAGTCGATCTTCACGTCGAGCCAGGGATCCTGCTCGGCGAGGGCATCGGCGACGACATGCGCGGCACCCAGCGCGATGCGCGGAAAGGGCGGCGTGGCCTTCGGGAAGTCGCGCGGCGGGCTGGTAGTGAAGGGCTCCAGCGCGCCGTTTCCGTTTGGCAGGGTGATCGTCGGCATGTGCGGCCTCCTTTGGTGATCCGATTCAGACCTCCGCGCCATTCCCCGAGGTCCCTCGAAGCTGCGCTCCTTGGGGTCGGTTGGCGCCGCGGTCGTCGGATCACACCTCCAGCTTCGGAAGATCGATCCAGCGGCGCTCGGCCCAGGACTTCAGGCCGGCCTCGGCGAGCTGCACGCCCTTGGCACCCGCCAGCAGGTTCCATGGGTAGTCGGGGCGTTCCCCGGCGACGTGCTTGAGGAATTCCTCCCACTGCACGCGGAAGCCGTTCGGGAAGTCGGTGGTGGTCGGCACTTCCTGCCAGCCGGCGAAGAAGTCGATGGTCTGCGGCTGGTCAGGGTTCCACACCGGCTTCGGCGTCGCCACGCGCGACTGCGTCCAGCACTTGTGCAGGCCGCAGATGGCCGAGCCATGCGTGCCATCCACCTGAAAGGTCACCAGGTCGTCGCGCCGCACGCGCGTGACCCAGGAGGAGTTGATGTGCGCGATCGCCCCGCCTTCGAGCTGGAAGGTCGCATAGGCCGCGTCGTCGGCATCCGCCTTGTAGGGCTTGCCGTCCTCCCCGATGCGCTCGGGGATATGCACGGCGCCGAGGCAGGAGACCGCCTCCACATTGCCGAACAGATTGTCCAGCACGTAGCGCCAGTGGCAGAGCATATCGAGGATGATGCCGCCGCCCTCGGCCTTCTTGTAGTTCCAGGACGGGCGCTGGGCGGGCTGCAGGTCGCCCTCGAACACCCAGTAGCCGAACTCGCCCTTCACCGAGCAGATACGCCCGAGGAAGCCGCTGTCGATCACCATCTTCAGCTTGCGCAGGCCGGGCAGGAAGAGCTTGTCCTGCACCACGCCGTTCTTGATGCCCTTGACCTTCGCCAGCTTCGCGACGTTCAGCGCGTCTTCCAGCGTGTCGGCGGTCGGCTTCTCGCAATAGATGTGCTTTCCGGCGTTGATCGCCTTGGTCAGCAGGCCGGCGCGCATCTGCGTCGTCGCGGCGTCGAAGAAGATCTCGTCCTTCGGGTCGGCCAGGCAGGCGTCGAGGTCGGTGCTGACGCGGGCAATGTTGTGCGCCTTGGCCAGCGCGTCCAGCTTCGCCTTGTTGCGGCCGACGATGATCGGATCGGGCATCAGCGTGTCGCCGTTGGCGAGCTTCACCCCGCCATCGGCGCGGATCGCGGCGATGGAGCGGATCAGGTGCTGGTTCATCCCCATCCGGCCGGTGACGCCGTTCATGATGAGGCCGATGCGGCGTTCCGCCATGGTCGTGATCCCTACGAGAGCCAGCGATGAAGGTTGTCGCGGATGAAGCCGTCATCCGTCAGCAGCGGGTAGCGTTCGGCGACCTGCGTCAGCAGCTCGGCCTGGTCGGGCGACAGCGCCTCGTGCTCGTCCAGGCACCAGATGCCCTCGAGCAGGCCCTGGCGGCGCAGCACCTCATGACAGCCGGCAATGACGCCGTGGAAGTCGTTGGCGACATCGAAGACGGCCGCATTCATCTCGGTGACCGCGGCATCCAGCGCGAGGAGGTCGGTCGGCACATGGTTCTCCCGCGCCGCGTCCCGGCAGCGAGCCTGGATCTGCACTGCGCTGCGAGTCCAGACCGACCAGTGACCAAGCAGACCACCGACGATGCGCATGGTGACGTGCCGCCCCTCATGCGTCAGCCGGAAGGGCGTGAGCAGGTCCGCGACGATATGGTCGTCGTTACCCGTGTAGAGCGCGACGCGCTTTTCGGCCCCCGCCTCCAGCACACCGCGCAGCACGTCGAGCGTGGCGTAGCGGTTGAAGGGCGCGATCTTGATGGCGGCGACGTTCGGCATGGCCGCGAAGCGCCGCCAGAAGGAGACGGGCAGCCGCACGCCACCGACCGCGGGCTGGAGGTAGAAGCCGAACAGCGGCATCTCAGCCGCGACGGCCTCGCAATGCGCGATGATCTCGTCTTCCGACGCACCCTTCCAGGCGGCCAGCGAGAGCAGAACGGCATGATAGCCGAGCGCACGCGCGAGCTTCGCCTCGGCCACCGCCTGCGCGGTCTTGCCGATGGCGCCGGCGACGAGGATCGGGCTGTCACTGCGCTCGGCCGCGGCCTCGGCCGCGATGCGCAGCACGGGTTCGTACATGCCGAGGTCGCGGATCGCGAATTGCGTCGTGTGGACCCCGACCGCGAGGCCGCCTGCGCCGGCATCGAGGTAGTAGCGCGACAGCGCCTTCTGCCGCTTCGGGTCGAGTGTCCGTTGCGCCGTCAGCGCCAGCGGATGGGCCGGGATGGCGCATCCTTCGGCGAGCTTTGCGGCCAGCCCTGCCGGCCAATCCCCGCGTGTCAGACCCACGCCTGTTTCCCCCGGATTGAAGTAACCATATGGTTACTTACGCGAGCACGCCGCAAGGGTCAAGCGAGGGCCAGCGTTCTTGGGAGCCCCCCACTGTCGTTGCAGAGAACGGTCGCCATGCCCGATGTCAGCCGGCTTGCCCTCTACATCGCCGCGGCCTTCCTGCTCGCGGTCACGCCCGGACCGGGCATCTTCTACGTCGCGGCCCGGACGCTGGCGGGCGGCCGGAGGGGGTCGCCTCCAGCGTTGGCACGGGCCTGGGCGGGAAGGTGCATGTCGTCGCGGGCGGACGCGGCGTATTCGCCATCGTGCTGGCCAGTGCCAAACTGTTTGGCAGGCTGAAGCTCGCGCGCGCGGCCTATCTGGTCTGGATCGGGCTGCGCACCATCAGGGCCGCGCGCCACCACGCCGCCGGGTGTTGGCCGGCGGTGCGGCACCGCCGGTGGGCGCCCGCCACGCCTTCCGCGAAGGCGCGCCGGTCGAGGCCCTGAGCCCCAAGACCGCCGCGTTCTTGCTGGCCTTCGCCCCGCAATTCGTCGATCCGGTGCAGGGGCCGGTCGCGATGCGATTCGTGGTGCCGGGCGTGGTCTCGGTGGCGCCGAACACGCTGGCCGGTGTGGTGGTCGGCTTCGTGGCGGGCCGCCTGCGTGACGCCGCCGCCCGCCCGAGCCTGGTCCGTCGCTTGCGAGAAGCCTCCGGCGCGGCGATGGTCGCCCTCGGCCTCGCCCTGACGAGACGGCCGGCAGCCTGACCCCCTTCAACGCCAAAACCCGCCACGGCGCAGGGTGCGCTGGGCGGGTTCCAGGCGAGACATTCGGGATCGGAGGGGCGCGGCCCCTCCGCCACGATCAGCGGCGCAGGCTCAGCCGGCCGATCAGGGTCTCGTAGCGCTTCTGGTCCTTGCGCTTCAGGTAGTCCAGCAGGCCACGGCGCTGGCCGACCAGGACGAGCAGGCCGCGGCGCGAGTGGAAGTCCTTCGCGTGCGTCTTGAGGTGCTCGGTCAGGTTCGAGATGCGCTCGGACAGGATGGCGACCTGGACCTCGGGGCTGCCCGTGTCGTTCGGGCCGGTCGCATAGTCCTTGATCAGCGCCTGGCGGCGCTCCGCAGTGATCGACATCGTGCGTATTCCTTACAGGAAGGGGTTCAGGAACCGCCCTGGCCCAGCCACCGCTCCGGCTTCAGCAAGCCGTCCTCGAAGCGGGCGAGACCCATCAGGCGCCCCCCCGCCATCGCCCTGGCCAGGCCCCCATCGGGGTTGGCCTCGCGCGGAACCCGGCCCATTAGCTCGACCAGCGGGATGGGCTGGCCGAAGGATAGGCGGGCGGTCTCGGCTTCAGTGAGGGCCAGCGCCGGGATGTCGGCCAGCGCGGTCGTCACCGGAAGCAGAAGATCCGGGGAAGGGGGCGGGGTATCGCCGGAAACGGCGATCCTGTCCAGCGGAACCGCATCCTTCTCGAGGAAGGGTCCGACCCGCATCCGGCGCAGGGCTGCGATATGCCCCACCGAACCGCAGGCTTTGGCGATGTCCCGCGCCAGGGAGCGCATGTACACGCCCTTGCCGGATTCCACGAAGAACACCGCCGTATCGGCATCCGGGCGCTCGATCAGTTCGAAGCGATCGACGCGGGCTGGACGCGGGGCGAGTTCCACCTGCTCGCCCGCGCGGGCGAGGTCATAGGCGCGCTCGCCTGCCACCTTGATGGCGGAATAGATCGGCGGAACCTGCATGATGTCGCCGATGAAGGCCGGCAGCGCCGTACGGATCTGGTCGTCGGTCGGCCGGACGTCACTGGTGCCGATCACGGCGCCATCCGCATCGTCGGAATCCCGCGCCTCGCCCAGCTTCAACGTGAAGCGGTACTGCTTCGTGCCGTCCATCACATAGGGCACGGTCTTGGTCGCGGCGCCGAAGGCGATGGGCAGGACGCCGGTCGCCAGCGGGTCCAGCGTCCCGCCATGCCCGCACTTCTGCGCCTGGAAGCTGCGCTTGCAGATGGCGACGACATCGGTGCTGCCGATCGCGGTCGGCTTGTCGATGATCAGCCAGCCGTCGATCGGGCGGCCCTTCGGCTTGCGGTGGCGTTGGCGGTGCTGGGCCATGAAACGTTCCGTAGCGTGTCGATCGGGATGGCGCGAGGCTCGTCGCGAAGACGGTTGGTCAGCGGTGGAGGCTGCCGGTGGATGAAAGCGAGGAGGACAAGGAATACCCCCTCTGGGGACGGATCCTGATCGCCGTGTCGATGCTCGGCCTCGGCGCCATGGCCGGCGGGCTGATCGGCGAGACCTGGATGGGTGCGGTCTGGGGCACGATCCTCGCGTCACCCGTCGCGCTGCTGGGCTTCGTCGCCCCCGCGGCGCTCGGTTGGGTGATGGTCGTGCTGGAACTGTTCAGTTGCGTCTCCTGAAGGCGTAGGGCCGCGCGCCTATAACCGCTGCGGCGCCCGGAGAGAAGGCGATCACGTCGGATCGACCGACCGCTTCCGTCCGGCTTCGTCCAGCGCGACGAAGGTGAAGGTGGCCTGGGTGACGCGCGCGGCTTCCTCGCTGGTGCGATCGCGGCGCCAGGCCTCGACATGCACGCGGATCGAGGTTCGGCCGACACTCAGCAGCGTTCCGTAGAGACTCACTTCATCCCCCACCGCGACCGGCAGGTGGAAGGACATGGCGTCCACCGCCACCGTCGCAACGCGGCCGCGCGCGCGGCGCAGCGCGACTGAGGCGCCCGCCTGGTCCATATGCGCCATCAGCCAGCCGCCGAAGATGTCCCCGGCCGGGTTGGCGTCGGCCGGCATGGCGATGACGCGGATCTGCGGCGGATCCTCGGGCGGGATATCGGTCATTCTTCGGTCTCAGGCTTGGTGTCGAGGTCGCGCTGCACTTCGGGGCGGTGCAGCACCTCATTGATGTGCATCGCATAGCCGAGCGCCGTGTCGGGCTGGAAGTGAAGATCCGGCGCGTATTTCAGCCGGACCGCGTGCGAGACCTCCCGCCGCAGGAAGGGCGAGACGCGCTTCAGGGCGGCGAGCTGCGCCTCGGTCAGGTCGCGGCCCAGCGCCGCGACGAAGGCCGTCATGTGCTTCAGGTCGGGCGAGGCGCGGACCTCGGTGACCGTGACATGCACACCGTGCAGGTCGGGGTCGCGGAATTCCTCGCGCGCGAAGACGGCGGAAAGGGCGTGGCGGACTTCCTCTGCGACGCGGAGCATGCGCTGGGAAGGGGCGGCGGGATGGGACTTCTTCATTGCTTCTTCCTCGGCGGTGGGAGGCGGAGGGGCTCTGCCCCTCCACGCCACCCCGGCAAAGGCCGAAAGGCCTTTGCAAACCAATACTTGGCGCCGGGCACCTGGACTACAGCAAAGACGCCGGACGCGCTATGCGCCCGGCGTCAATTCAAGGTGTCCAGAGGCCTTTCGGTCTTTGGTGGGGAGGGGCAAAGCCCCTCTCCGATCAGGCCGCCGCGACGGTCTCCACCTCGTAGCACTCGATCTGGTCGCTCACGCGGATGTCGTCGTAGTTCGCGAAGGACATGCCGCATTCGAGGCCGTTGTTCACCTCGCGCACATCGTCCTTGAAGCGCCGCAGGGTGGACAGTTCGCCCTGGTGGATCACCACGCCGTCGCGCAGCAGGCGCACGCCCGCACCGCGCTTCACCACGCCTTCCGTCACGCGGCAGCCCGCCACCTTGCCGATCTTCTTGACCTCGAAGACCTGCAGGATCTGCGCGTAGCCGAGGAACTTCTCGCGCTGCACCGGGGCAAGCTTGCCCTTGTAGAGCTTCTCGATGTCGTCGGCGACTTCGTAGATGATCGAGTAGTAGCGGATGTCGACGCCTTCCTTCGCCGCCAGGTCGCGCGCCTGGGACGTGGCGCGGACGTTGAAGGCGACGATGACGGCATCCGACGCCTTGGCGAGCTGGATGTCGGATTCGGTGATCTGGCCCACCGCGGAGTGCAGCACGCGGACCTTCACCTCGTCATTGCCGAGCTTGCCGAGGGTGACGCCGATCGCCTCGGCGGACCCCTGCACGTCGGCCTTCACGACGACGGCGACTTCCTTCTGCTCGCCCGCCTGAATACGGGCCAGCATGTCGTTCAGGCTGCCGCGCGCGCCGAGCGCCGCAGTCGCCTTCTCGCGCGCCCGGCGCTGGCGGAATTCGCTGACTTCGCGGGCGCGGGCCTCGTTCTCGACCGCGATGAAGTTGTCGCCGGCCGAAGGCACGCCCGACAGGCCGAGGATCTCCACAGGCAGAGACGGCGGCGCGTCCTTGAGCTGGCGGCCCTTGTCGTCGAGCATCGCGCGCACGCGGCCCCATTCGGCGCCGGCCACCACGATGTCGCCCTGCTTCAGCGTGCCCTTCTGGACCAGCACCGTGGCCACGGGGCCGCGGCCGCGATCGAGCTTGGATTCGATCACGGTGCCTTCCGCCGCGCGGTTCGGATTGGCCTTCAGGTCGAGCACCTCGGCCTGCAGCGAGATCGCCTCGAGCAGCTTGTCGAGGTTGATGCGCTGCGTCGCGGAGACCTCGATCTCCTGCGTGTCGCCACCGAGGGATTCCACCACCACCTCGTGCTGCAGCAGTTCCTGCTTCACGCGGTCGGGCTTCACGCCGGGCTTGTCGATCTTGTTCACCGCGACGATCAGCGGCACGCCCGCCGCCTTGGCGTGGCGGATGGCCTCAATCGTCTGCGGCATGACGCCGTCATCGGCGGCGACCACCAGCACGACCATATCCGTCACCGACGCGCCACGGGCGCGCATGGCGGTGAAGGCCTCGTGGCCCGGCGTGTCGATGAAGGTGACCTTCGACCCGTCCGGCACGGTGATCTGGTAGGCGCCGATATGCTGCGTGATGCCGCCCGCCTCGTGCGCCACCACGTCGGTCTTGCGCAGCGCGTCCAGCAGGCTGGTCTTGCCGTGGTCGACATGGCCCATGATGGTCACGACGGGCGGCCGCGGCTGGAGGTCGGTATCGGTATCCTCCATGCCTTCCAGGCCGATCTCGACGTCGGATTCGCTCACGCGCCTCACGCGGTGGCCGAACTCCTGGACCACCAGCTCGGCGGTGTCGGCGTCGATCGACTGGGTCAGCGTCGCCATTACGCCCATGCGGAACAGCGCCTTCACCACCTCGCCGCCACGGGCGGCCATGCGGTTCGCGAGTTCCTGGACGGTGATCGCCTCAGGCACGACGACGTCGCGCACCACGCGCTCGGCACCCGAACGCAGGCGCGCGAGTTCCTGCTGCCGCCGCTCACGGTCGCGGGCGCGACGCAGGGACGCGATGGAGCGGCTGCGCTCATCCTCGCCCTCGATCGCGGCCTGGACGTCGATCCGGCCTTCGCGGCGACGGTCATTCGACGGCGCAGCCTTCTTGACCGGCACCGGCATGGGCCGGCGGCCGGGGCCGCTCGGCGGGCCGCCGGGGCGGCGCACGGCGGGGCGGCGCTCATCCTCGTCCTCGCCCGGCGAGCGGGCCTTCAGGGTCAGGCGGGCCGCCGGCGTATCGCCATCGGGTTTGCGGGCTGCCGGGGCCGGGCTGCCGGCAGGCCGGGCGGCCGGACGCGCAGCCGGGGTCGCGGCAGCTGCCGGGGCCGACGAGGGGGCAGCCACCTTGCGGGCCTGTTCCTCTGCCTTGGTGCGGGCGGCGGCCTCGGCGGCAGCGCGCGCCTCTTCCTCGGCGCGGGCGGCGGCCTCCTCGGCGGCGCGGCGCTCCTCTTCCGCCTTGCGGGCGGCCTCCTCGGCGGCCGAGCGCACCATCAGGGCCTGGCGTTCGCGCTCCTCGCGCTGGCGCTGAGCTTCGGCGCGGCGGTTTTCCTCCAGCACGCGCTGGCGGACCGCGATCTCGGCCTGGGTCAGCGGCCGCCCGGGGGTGGACAGGCGCGGGCCGCTGTTGGGCGGTGGCACGGTGCGCGACTGCTGCGCCCCCTGGCCGCCGGACGGGGCCGGGCCACGCGGCGGCGGCGCGGTGACACCCGCCTTGGGCGGTGGTGCCACAACGCGCTTCTTCACCACCTCGACCTGGACCGTCTTGCTGCGGCCATGGCTGAAGGATTGCCGCACACTGCCGGCATCCACCGTCTTGCCGAGCTCAAGCCGTCCGCCGGGCCGAAGGCTCAGCCTGCTCTTGCCCGCGTCCTGCTCGTTCTGGTCGCTCATTCGCCGATCCGAACCCGATCCCTCAAGAAATCCAAAGCCGCCACGAACGTTGCGGCCCCTTACGCATCACCGGGCGAAGTGCCGGCGAACCCTGCCAGCCGCTCCGCCTCGGCCCGGATGGCATCCGCCAGCCGACCCGGGGCGACCACGACATGTACGGCGTGGTCACGCCCGAAAACCCCACCCAACTCCGCCGCGGACAGCGGCAACACGGCCGGAAGGTCCCGTCCGCCGAAGCGCGCGCGCTCGGCTGGGCTGCCATCCGCGGCCTGAACCAGCAGTCCCGCGCGCCCGGCCTGAAGCCATTCGCGCGCCGCCTGCCAGCCCGAAACGGCCTGTCCCGCCCGCCGGGCCAAGCCCAGAAGGTCGCGGACACGACCGCGAAGACCGTCCTCGATCCGCGCGCGAAGGTCGGAGGGAAGCGTCACCTGCCCACGCGCGGCCCGATTGAAGGCCCCGCGGCTCAGCGCGGTTTCTAGCACATCGCTTCGCGCGCTCAACCACATTCCCCGACCCGGCAGTTTTCCTGTCAGATCGGGAACGACTTCCCGCCCAGGACCCAGCACGAAGCGGATCATCCGCTCCTTCGGCTGGACCTCGCGCGTCGCGATGCAGCGGCGGAGGGGGCCCTTCTCGGGCTCATCCTCCTCCGGCGCATCGGCATCACTCGTTGCCGTCACCTTCGCCGGCGTCCTCTTCCTCGCCGAGCCAGCCGGCGCGACGGCGCGCCTCCATGACGATGGCGTTGGCCGTTTCCTCGTCCAGCACCTCGGTCCCCAGGATCTCGATCAGCTCATCGCCAGCCAAGTCCGCCAGATCCTCAAGGCCCTTCACGCCCTTCTCACCCAGCGCGACCATCATCTGCGGCGAGAAGCCGCCGATCTCGGACAGCACGTCGTCCACGCCCATCTCGCGCCGCTTCTCGTCCAGCTCGGTGTCGCGCTTGTCGATGAAGGTCTGGGCGCGGCGCTTGAGCTCCGTGGCCACACTCTCGTCGAAGCCCTCGATGCCGGCGAGTTCCTCGTCCTCGACCGTGACGATGTCCTCGATGGTGGTGAAGCCTTCCTGCACCAGCAGGCCGGCGATCACGTCATCGACGTCCAGCGCTTCGACGAACAGGCCGGTGCGCTTGCGGAATTCCTCCTGCCGACGCTCGGATTCCTCGGCCTCGGTCAGGATGTCGATATCGTAGCGGGTGAGCTGCGATGCAAGACGGACATTCTGGCCGCGGCGGCCGATCGCGAGCGAAAGCTGGTCGTCGGGGACCACCACCTCGCAGCGCTTGCCGTCCTCATCCAGCACGACCTTGGACACCTCGGCCGGGGCCAGGGCGTTCACGATGAAGGTCGCGAAATCGGGCGACCAGGGGATGATGTCGATCTTCTCGCCCTGGAGTTCAGCCACCACCGCCTGCACGCGTGAACCGCGCATGCCGACGCAGGCGCCGACCGGGTCGATGCTGCTGTCGCGGCTGATCACCGCCATCTTGGCGCGGGACCCGGGGTCGCGGGCGACCGCCTTGATCTCGATGATGCCGTCGTAGATCTCGGGCACTTCCTGGGCGAACAGCTTCGCGAGGAAGCCCGGATGGGTGCGGGAGAGGAAGATCTGCGGCCCGCGCGGTTCCTCGCGCACGTCATAGATATAGGCGCGGACCCGGTCGCCGTTGCGGAACGCCTCGCGGGGGATGGTCTCGTCGCGGCGCAGCAGGGCCTCGGCGCGGCCGAGATCGACCATCAGGTTCCCGTACTCGGTCCGCTTGACGATGCCGTTGATGATCTCGCCGACGCGGTCCTTGTATTCGTTGAACTGCTTGCCGCGCTCGACCTCGCGCACGCGCTGGACGATCACCTGCTTGGCGGTCTGCGCGGCGATGCGGCCGAAATCGATCGGCGGCAGCGGGTCGACGATGAATTCGCCCACCTGGATGCCGGGCTTGATCTTCTGGGCGATGCGGACCGGGATCTGGGTCGCCTCGTTCTCGACCGGCTCGGCCTCGACCACCTCGGTCCAGCGGGACAGGCGAACCTCGCCGTTCTTGCGGTCGATGACGGCGCGGATGTCCTTCTCGTGCCCGTATTTGGCGCGGCCGGCCTTCTGGATGGCCTGCTCCATCGCCTCGAGCACCTCGTCGCGCTCGATCATCTTCTCGCGTGCGACGGCGTCGGCGACCTGGAGCAGTTCGGGGCGGGCGATGGCAACGTCCATGGCCATATTGCCTATCCTCTCAGTTGGGCGTCTGGGGTGCCGCGGTGGCGGCGATCAATTCGTCGGTCAGGACCAGCTTGGCCTTGCGGATATTGTCGCGGCGGAAGGCGATTTCGGTGCCGTCTTCCAGCTTCAGCCGCGCGACATCCGCATCCGCGCCGAGCGCGATGCCGCGGAAGCGCTTGCGCCCGTCCTGCGGGATGGCGAGTTCCAGCGTCGCCACATGCCCTGCGAAGCGGTTCCAATCCTTGGCCCGGGTCAGCGGCCGGTCGATGCCGGCCGAGGAGACCTCCAGCGTCCATGCGGACTTGATCGGGTCGGCCACGTCCAGCACGGCGCCGACGGCATGGCTGATCGCCTCGCAATCGTCGACGGTGAAGATGGCACCATCCGCCCGGTCGGCCATGATCTGGACGGTCGGGGTTTCCTTGCCGGAGACCTGGACGCGCACCAGCTCATAGCCCAGATGGCCGAGCGTCGGCAGGATAGCGTCAGCGATGCGGGCTTCGAGCCCCTCATGCCGGGGCAGGTCGTCAGTCTCGTTCAAGCAACAAAAAAGGCGGCCCCTTGCAAGGCCACCCCCCGTAAAGCCGGATGGAATGTCTGGCCACGTTATGGCCCTTCGGTGAACACTATGCAAGCGTGCTTGCAGCGGCGCTGCGGCGACACCATTCCGGGGCGTGGAGAATCTCAGCTATGACACACCCCATCCCGATGCCGATCGGACGTCGCGCCCTGGCCGGGGGGCTCGTCGCCCTGGCGGCCGGGCCGGCCCGCGCCGAGACGCGGAAGCGCTACAGCTTCGACCAGAAGAGCGGGACGCTGGAGTTCACCGCCCGGCATCTCGGCATCCTGACCTCGACCGGCAAGTTCGACGATTTCATGGCCGAGCTGCTGATCGACCCGGACCGGCCGCTGACGTCGCATGTCTCGGCCACAGTCCGCACCGCGGCGATCGACATCGCCTATCCGGGCGCGGTCGACCTGCTGCGCTCCCCCGACTTCTTCGATGTCGAGACATACCCCGAGGCCCGCTTCACCGGCGCTGCGACGGGGCAGGGCAGCCTGGAACGCTTCACCCTGGCGGGCGACCTGACCATCCGCGGCATCACCAGGCCCTTCCGGATGGAGGCGCGGCTGCTTGGACGCCAGCGCGACGCCACGCTGGGCGGCGACGTCGCGAATTTCTCCGCCGAGGGGGACATGAAGCGGTCGGAATACGGGATGGTATCGGATGCGGCCTCGATCTCCGACACCATCCGCCTGAGCGTCCGTGTCCGCATCCTCCTCACCTGACGGCTGGAGCCGGGCGCAGCGCTGGCTGCACTGGACGGTGGCGGCGCTGGTCTTCACCGGCTTCGTGGTCGGGCTGGTCATGGTGGCGCTGCCGCTGACCCAGCTTCTCGCGAAGATCATCGCCTATCAGGTGCACAAGACAATCGGGCTGCTGGTGCCGCCGCTGGTGCTGTGGCGGCTGATCCTGCGGGCGCGCCGCGGCCGCCCGGCCGAGGATGACGGCATCCCCGTCTGGCAGCGCCGCGCGGCGGGCGCCGGGCACGCCGCGCTCTACGCCCTGCTGATGGTGGTGCCGGTGCTGGGCTACGTGACCGCCAGCACGGCGCCGGGGCAGATCCCGACGACGCTGTTCCTGCTGATCCCGGTGCCGCATCTGCTGCCACCCGATGCAGCGGCGTATGAGGCGCTGCGGGCCGTGCACCGGACCCTCGCCTGGACGCTGGTGATCCTGGCCCTCGGCCACGGGGGCATGGCCATCGTGCATCACTGGCGCGGCCGCCCGACGCTGCGGCTGATGCTGGGCCGTTGACGTGGCCGGGGCGGGGGCGCGACCGCCCTCGCCCCGGCCGGCATCACCCCACCCGGATCGGCGTCACGTCCTGCATCCAGGATTGCGCCTGGACAAAGCCGGACAGGCGCTTCGACAGGCCGCGCGGGTTCACGTCGTGCACCACCCAGATCCACATCGCCTGGTCCACCAGATGGCCATGCAGCTCGGCCAGCACCGCGTCCTGCGCCGCGGTGTCGAAGGTCTGGCGGGCCTTCAGGCACAGCTCATCCGTCTTCGCGTCGCTGTAGCCGCCCCAGTTGAAGCCAGAACCGCCGGCCGCCGCGCTCTGCGCCGGCCCGAGCAGCCCGATATCCGGGTCCCAGAAGGCCCAGGAATTGTTGATGCCGTGCAGGCCGCGATTCTCGGGTGCGGCAGCACCGGCCCGGCGGCGGGTGCGCAGCGCCTCCCAGTCCATCACCTCGAATTCCAGCTCGATGCCGACGTCGCGGTAGTTCTGCTGGATCAGCTCGTTCATCGGCAGCGGCTGCATCTGCCCCGAGCCCGAGGGCGAGATGATGAACTTCGTCTTCACCGGGTTGCGCGGGCCGAAGCCGGCCTCGGCCAGCAGCCGCTTCGCGCGGTCGGGGTCATAGGACAGGTCCACGGTCGGCCGGCCGAACCAGGGATGACCTTCATTGACCATGCCCTTGGCCGGCAGGGCCATGCCGCCCAGCATCGCGACCATCGCCGCCCGGTCGATCGCCATGTTCGCCGCCTGGCGCACGCGCAGGTCGCGGAACGGGCTGTCTGGCGTGAAGGACAGATGGTGGCACCAGATATGCGGATAGGCGTTGGTGACGACGTTATGCCCGGCGGCGCGGATGCGCGGCGCGGCGTCCGGTGGCGGCGCCTCGACGAAATCCACCTGGTTGGACAGCAACGCTGAAACGCGCGTCAGCGCATCCGGGATCGGGACCAGAACCAGCCGTTCATGCTTCGGCGCCCGGCTGGGGTCCCAGTAGTTCGGGTTGCGCACCGCCTCGAGCCGTTCCCGCGGCACGAAGCGATCGACCATGTAGGGGCCGGTGCCCGAAGGCCGTTCGGCGACGCGGTCCCAGTTGTTCCCGAGCTCGGCATAGCGCGCGGGCGAGGAATAGAAGACGTTCGCCATGTTGTAGGGGAAGATCGCGTCGACCGACTTGGTCTCGATCTCGATGGTCCGCGCGTCCTTCACGCGCCAGCGCGCGATGTTGGCGGTGTAGAGCCCCGCCTGCGCGGCCTGCAGCCGGTCGAAATGCGGCGCGTCGCGGTCGACCAGCTTGGCGAGGTTCCAGGCCACCGCATTGGCGTCGAAGGCGCTGCCGTCATGGAAGCGCACGCCATCGCGCAGGTTGAAGGTCCAGACCTTCTTCGTCGCATCGTCGACCGCCCAGCGTTCGGCGAGCCCCGGCCGCAGCGTGGCGGCCCGGTCGGATTTCGACAGATCCCAGGCGATCAGCGGGTCGTAGATGTTGATGCCGACGAAGCGCAGACCTTCGGCGCCCTGGCTGGGCTGCCCGGTGGTCAGCGGGATGTCGCCCGCCGTCATGCCGATGCGCAGGGTGCCGGTCGGCGCCGGCTGGGCAGTGGCGGCGGCGAAGGGCGCGGCGGCGAGCGCGGCGGCGCCCGCGAAAAGGTCACGGCGATGCAAGGCGGGGTTCTCCGCTGCGTGAAGCCGTGTGAATCCCTGGCGCATTGTTGCGGCGCAGCATGGCGGGGCGGGCCGCGACACGCAAGGCGCGCCGACCTGCTCGGAGCCTCTTTGGACACGCGCCGTGCGGCGCATTGCCGGGTCCGGTACCGGCCGCACCCCCCACTCCCCATTCAGGATACTGCCGTTGGATGGCCGGTTGGGAGTGCGGGCCGAAGCCGGACGTTTCAAATGGTCTGTCAGCCCTTGCGGCGTGCGGAGGCGAGCGTGGCTGACGGCGTCTCGCCGAAGCGCGCCCGATAGCTCGCGGCAAAGCGGCCGAGATGCATCGCGCCGCACTCATAGGCGATGGAGGCCACGGTCTCCGAAGGCCTGGCATTCATCAGCCGGTCGCGCGCGGCGTCCAGCCGGCAGATCGCCAGGAAGTCGCGCGGCGTGGTCCCGCGGTAGCGGCGGAAGCCGGCCTGCAGGGCGCGCATGCTGACGCCGAGCTCACCAGCAAGATCGGCGATCGAGATCGCATCCTCGAAGCGCGCGCGCAGGGCGGCTTCCGCACGATGCACCTGCGCAAGCCCGGCCACGGAGACGGGTTGTGCGGCCACCTTGGCGACAGCCAGGCAATCGTCCAGCAGCAGGTCCATCAGCAGGCGCACCATCCCCCGCGCGACGCGCGAGGTCGGTGCCAGCGCCTCCTCGGCATCGAGTTCCTGCACGATCAGCCGCAGGGTGCGGGACAGGCGACGGGAGGGCTGGGTGGGCCAATACAGGTCAGGGCGCCAGGCCTGGTCGGCCGCGCCGATGCCGGCATGGGCCGCGAGCCGCGCCATCGGCACCTGCAGCACGAGCCCGAGATAGGGGCCGGGGATGATCGTGGTGCGCCGCCCGGGGCGCATCAGGGCCGCATCATCGCCCTGCACCGCGAAGTCCCGCCCCTTGTCGGTGGTCCCGAGCAGCCCGTCCCAGGCCAGCAGCATGGTCGCGTTGCCATGGTCGACCGGCCAGACGCGATGCCCCGTCGTCTGCACCGCACTGAGCCGGATGCCATCCAGCAGCACGGAATTCGTGGCCATGTGGAACCGGTCCGGATCGCCGATGGCCTCATAGCCCTCCACGGAGGGGAACAGCATGGCGGTGTCGCGCGCCGCCTTGACGGACCGCGTGGAGAAGACCGGGTAGCGATGCAGCGGGAGGGCGGTGGCCATGACGGGCTGCGGTCCATGCGGCAGATGCGAAACAATATCACGCTACACGGCTTTCGCGGGAGCACAGCCAAACATGCATCGCGCCACGCTCAAGCATTGGTGAGAATGAGCGCCGAAGACGCGGACGCCCGATCGAGCGGCAGGACCCCGCGCGAGGTCCGCTCCACCACACTGCGCAAAGTGGATAGGGTGCGCTCCGCGTCCCGGATCGCGGATCCTGCGGTGCCGTTGCCATCGTGATGAATAACGTAGCGGCGTTGCGTAACCCGCTTCGGGGCCACTTTGCGCCAGGGCAGTGATGCTCCACAGGCTTTGGCGCCGGTGGCGAAGCAGTCCAGACGGGAGCGCTTTTCATCGCGCGGCATGACCGCCGTCGAGCTCGGCCAGACCTTCACCGTCTATCAGATCGAAACGGCGGACCACGAGCTGATCCTCGCCGAGGGCCTGCCCGCCGAGACCTTCGTCGACAACGTCCCGCGCAGCCGCTTCGACAATGCCGCGGAATACGACGCGCTGTTCGGCGGCACCGACACCGCGATCCGGGAAATGGACCGGCCTCGCGCCGCCAGCGCCCGCCAGGTGCCCGCCGCCATCCACGACCGGATCGCGGCCATCGCGGCCGCGCGCATGCCGGAACCGAAGGCCGCCTGATCCGGTCGGCCTGCTGTCCTCAGGGCGGCAGGCGCAGCGCGGAATCGAGCCGGATCGTCGTACCGTTCAGCAACGGGTTCGCGCAAATGGCCAGCACCATGCGCGCGAACTCCTCCGGCAGGCCGAGCCGCGCGGGGAAGGGCGGCAGCGCCCGGATCGCGGCCTGCGCGGCCTCGGGCAGGCCGGCGAGCATCGGCGTCTCGAACAGGCCCGGCGCGATGGTCACCACGCGGATGCCGGACTTCGCCAGTTCGCGGGCCGCCGGCAGAGTCAGCCCCATCACCCCGGCCTTGGACGCCGCATAGGCGCATTGGCCGATCTGCCCGTCCTCGCCGGCGATGGACGCCGTGTTGACGATGACGCCGCGTTCCTTATCGGGCGCCGTCGGGTCCAGCGCCTGCATGCGCTGCGCTGCCAGCCGCAGGACGTTGAAGGTGCCGACGAGGTTCACCCGCAGCGCGCGTTCGAACAGCGCCAGGTCATGGGCGCCGTTGCGGCCGACCACGCGGGCAGCGGGTGCGATGCCGGCACAGTTCACCACCAGGCGCAGCGGGCCGAGGCCCGAGGCGGCTTCGAGCGCCGTCGCGACATCGGCCTCGCTGGCGACGTCGCCGGCGACGGGCGTGGCCTCACAGCGTTCAGCGAGCGCGGCGAGGCCCTCGGCATTCAGGTCCATGGCCACGACCTGCGCGCCGGCGGCGGCGAGTGCCTCGGCCGTCGCGGCGCCAAGGCCGGACCCCGCGCCGGTGACAAGGGCGGATGCGCCGGTCAGCTCCATGGCGTGTCGCTCCTGACGAAGGTCCAATAGTGCGGCGTGCGACCCTCGCGGATCGCCTTGGCTTCATAGCGCGTCGGATGCCAGCCGGCGGGGCGTTCCGCGGTGACGAGGCTCGCACGCGTGAAGAAGGGCTGGTCGGCGAAGACCTCCTCGACCCAGGCCTGATAGGTTGGGTCGTCGCTCGCGATGCGCCATTCCGCGCCGGGGCACAGCACGCGGGCGACCGGGGCCAGCATGGCGGCGTGGACGAAGCGCCGCTTGGCGTGCCGCGCCTTGGGCCAGGGATCGGGGAACATCAGATAGAGGCGATCGAGGCTCGCCTCCGGCAGCAGCGCGACCAGATGGCGCGCATCCTCGGGCCAGAGGCGCAGCCGGTCGGGGACGCCGGCGCTCGCTTCCTCGCCTTCCGGGACGATGCGCGTCAGCAGGGAACACAGGCCGTTCTCGAAGACCTCGGAGGCGATCAGGCCGACCTGCGGGTTCGCCGCGGACAGGGCCAGGGCATGCTCGCCGCCGCCGAAGCCGATCTCGAGCCAGAGCGCCTCGGCGCCCGGGAAGATCACCTGGGGATGCGCCGCTTCCGCCGCGGTCAGCCGGAAGCGCGGCAGGGCGAGGTCGAGGAGCCGTTCCTGCCGCGGCCGCAGTGGATGTCCGCGGCGGCGGCCATAGAGACGGTCGGGAATGCCCTCGGGGAGGATGGTATGGGTCATCGGTGCAGCAGGGTGGGCATCGGGTCGATGCGGTGACCGAAGCCGAGCCCAGCGGCCAGCACCGGGTCCGCCGCGACCAGCGCGGCGGCGGCTTCGAAGGTTTCGGCCTGCAGGATGCCAAGGCCGAAGGCGCCGTCCGGCGCGAAGACCGGACCGACAGCGATCGCCGTGCCGGCCGCGACCTGTTCGGCCCAATAGGCGCCGTGGCGGGCCATCGCGGCCTGTTCCTCCGGCGTCATGGCGGCCGGGAAATCCGGGCGTGGCGCGATCAGGCGGTAGCAGAAATAGGGCATGGAGGCCTCGCCACTACGCTGTCTGTCCCGGCGAGGGCGCGGGGCGGGCGCAGTGGCCCGCCCCGTTCCGTCAGCGCCCGAAGGCGCGCTTCAGTTCCTCCGCCAGGTCGGTCTTCTCCCAGGTGAAGGTGCCCTTCTCCTCATCCGGCGTGCGGCCGAAATGGCCGTAGGCGGAGGTCGGGACATAGATCGGGCGGTTCATGTGCAGATGCTCGCGGATGCCGCGCGGCGAGAGGTTCACCAGGCCATCGACGACCTTGGCGAGCTTCACCTCGTCCACTTCCTTGCCCGTGCCGTGCAGGTCGAAATAGACCGACAGCGGCTTGGACACGCCGATGGCGTAGGACACTTGGATGGTGCAGCGATCGGCAAGGCCGGCAGCGACAACGTTCTTCGCGACATAGCGCGCGGCATAGGCGGCCGAGCGGTCGACCTTGGTCGGGTCCTTGCCCGAGAAGGCGCCACCACCATGCGGGGCCGCGCCGCCATAGGTGTCCACGATGATCTTGCGCCCCGTCAGGCCGCAATCGCCGTCCGGGCCGCCGATGACGAACTGGCCGGTCGGGTTCACGTAGAACTCGTTGTCCGGGCACATCCAGCCGGCGGGCAGCGAGCTCTCGACGATCGGGCGGAGCAAGTTCTTGATCTCGGCCTGTTCCATGCCCTCGACATGCTGCGTCGAGACGACGACCGAGGTGGCGCCGACCGGCTTGCCGTCCACGTAGCGCAGCGTGACCTGGGACTTGGCGTCGGGCAGCAGGCCCTCGACCGCGACGTCCTTGGCGCGGCGCATCTCGCTGATGCGGCGCAGGATCAGGTGCGCGTAGTAGAGCGGCGCGGGCATCAGCTCCGGCGTTTCGGTGCAGGCATAGCCGAACATGATGCCCTGGTCGCCGGCGCCTTCATCCTTGTTGCCGGCGGCGTCAACGCCCTGCGCGATATGGGCGGACTGGGCATGCAGGTGGCAGGCGATGTCGGCGGTCTGCCAATGGAAGCCGTCCTGCTCATAGCCGATGTCGTGGATGGCGAGCCGCGCCAGGTGCATCAGGTATTCCGGCGTCACCGTGCCCGGGCCGCGGACTTCGCCGGCGAGGACGACGCGGTTGGTCGTCACCAGCGTCTCGCAGGCCACGCGGGAATAGGGATCGGCGGTCAGGAAGGCGTCCAGCACGGTATCCGAAATGCGGTCCGCCACCTTGTCGGGATGGCCTTCGGACACGGATTCGGACGTGAACAGGTATTCGCCGGTATCGCGCATGGCTTGGTTCGGCCTCTTGTCGCGGGGGGTATCGCCGGCGGAAAGCCCCGGCGGGCTGAGCCCGGGGCATCCGGGGTCAACGGCGTATCGCAAGGGGGTGTGGCGGGGTCAAGGCAGGCGGATCACGCAGTGTGACCGAATCCCATGCCGTCACGGCCGCCGCCGGAAGACCAGTATGAGGTTGTTGGCCGGCATTTCCGTCACCGCCGGCGGGCCGAAACCCCACTCTGCCGCGAGCTCCGCCACGGCTTCGAGATCCCGCACGCCCCAGGCCGGGTTGCGCGCACGCAGGTCGTCGTCGAAGGCGGCATTGGACAAAGCGGTGTGGGCCCCTCCGCGCCGATAGGGGCCGTAGAGCAGCAGCGGCGCGTCCGGCGGCAGGATGGACGCGGTCCCGCGCAGCAGCCCTTCGGTGGCGGTCCAGGGTGAGATGTGGATCATGTTGATGCACAGCGCCGCGGAAGCCTGGGCAACCGGCCAATGCGCCGCCGCGGCGTCGAGCGCCAGGGCTGGACGGATGTTGCTGGCGCTGCTTTCGGCCACCCAGGCGTCGATGCTCGCGCGGGCGCTGGGGTCAGGGTCGCTCGGCTGGAACGTGAGGCCCGGCAGGGCGGCGGCGAAATGAATGACATGCTCGCCGGAGCCGCTGGCGATTTCGAGCACCAGGCCGGTCTCCGGCAAGGTGTCGCGCAGCACGGCGAGGATCGGATCGCGGTTGCGCAGGGCTGCGGGGGCGAAGCGGCGAGGGTCGGCGGCGGGCATGCCCCTCGCATCCCGCGTCACGGCGGCGCTGACAAGGGGTGTGCTGCTTCCGGTCGCGCGGCGTTGAAGGGGGTAAACCTAAGATGGTCCGCGCGCCGTTCGGTTCTGACCTGAACCGTTTCAGCGCCGAACCGCCTCATTCCCGCCATTCTCGGCCTGCCACCCGAACCAAGGCAGACAGAGATGCGCAAGACCCTCTCCATCGCCGCCGCCCTCGCCATGCTGATGCTGGCCCCGCTGCCGCTCGCGGCGCAGGGCGTGAAGGGCGCGGAGCGTCAGGCGCTCTCCCAGGCCGGCCAATGCACCGACGAGCATCGCGCCGCCATCCGCGGCGGCTTCGCCGATGCGCGTCGGATGGTGAATGCCTCCATCGCCTCGCTGACGCTGGAAGTCGAGGTGATCCGCCCGCACCTCGTCCGCTACTTCGGCAGCAACCCGGCCGGCGCGATCGCGAAGAACTTCCGGGCCATCGCGCAGGGCCTCGACCAGCGCGAACCCCGCCTGGTCTATGAGTGCAACCGCGCCGATGCCTGCCGCGGCCAGACCTTCGCCTATGTCCGCTGGGGCGGGAATGCGCGCGAGGTGATGGGCGTCTGCCCCGCCTTCTTCCGCGCCGCGCGCAGCGGCCAGGACAGCCGGGGCGGCATCATCCTGCATGAGATGAGCCATCTCGCCCTTGGCACCCGCGACCATGCCTACCAGCCCGCCCGTGTGCAGGCGCTGGCCAAGGACGATCCCGCTGCTGCGCAGATGAATGCCGACAGCTACGAATACTTCGCTGAGTTCCTGCCGCGCTGAATTGCCCCCCAGCCAGGCAGGTAAACCCCGCCGGGTGCCGTGCAATCCCGCACGGGCCCGGCGGGTCCTATTCCGGAGACCCCGTCAGGCGCCCGGTTCCGGCTGCGCCGCGTTCGGGAAGAAGAGCTGCTCCCCGTTGATCCTGTAGGACGCGATCGCCGCCTGGCCGGCCGGGGAGACGATCCAGTCGATGAAGCGCTGGCCGTCGGCCACCTTCACATGCGGGTGGCGCTGTGAGTTCACCAGCATGATGCCATATTGGTTGAACAGGCGATTGTCACCCTCGACGACGATCTTCAGGTCCTGACGGTTGCGGAAGTTCAGCCAGGTGCCGCGATCCGCCAGGATATAGGCGTTCTGCGCCGCGGCGGTGTTCAACGCCGGGCCCATCCCCTGGCCGACCTCGCGATACCATTGGCCGCGGCCGCTGGCTGGCTCGATGCCGGCCTGCTGCCACAGGCGCAGCTCGGCGGCGTGGGTGCCGCTGCGATCGCCGCGGCTGACGAAGGGCGCGTGCGCCTCGGCGATGCGGCGCAGCGCGGCGACGGAATCGGTGGTGCCGGCGATATGGGCAGGGTCACTGGCCGGACCGATGATGACGAAGTCGTTGTACATGACGTGATGACGCGGGCCGCCATGGCCTTCCTGCACGAAGCGCTGCTCGCCCGCGCGGTCATGCACGAAGAGGACATCGGCATCGCCACGTCGCCCCACATCCAGTGCCTGGCCGGTACCGAGTGCGACCACGCGTACC
Organism: Roseomonas alba; assembly: GCF_019430885.1. Classification (GTDB taxonomy): domain Bacteria; phylum Pseudomonadota; class Alphaproteobacteria; order Acetobacterales; family Acetobacteraceae; genus Neoroseomonas; species Neoroseomonas alba. The sequence goes on from NZ_JAHYBZ010000005.1 coordinate 414,876, forward strand.
GTGATCCCCGTCTCGCGCGTGAAGATCGGCAGGATATGGCCGAACAGGCCCGACTGCTCGGTCGAGGTGGTGGAGGCGACGGTGATGTTGCGCTCCTGCGCCATGGCCGGCGCAGCGAAGGCGATGAAGCCGAGGGCGAGCAGCATTCTGCGGAACATGACGGGGATCTCCCGGGGAATGGGTTCAGTGCGGCAGAAGGTCGCCGCGCAGGAAGACGGCGGCCTGTTCCGTTTCAGGATGGGCGAAGAAACACTCGGCCGGGGCATGTTCCAGCACGCGTCCGGCGTGGAGAAAGACGACATCCCCCGCGAGGCGGCGCGCCTGGCCGAGGTCGTGCGTCGTCATGATGATCTTGGTGCCCGCGGCGGCGAGGCGTGCGACGATCTCCTCCACCGCCCGCGTCGCGCCCGGGTCGAGGCTGGCGCAGGGTTCGTCGAGGAACAGCACTTCGGGCCGCGTCGCGGCGGCGCGGGCCAAGGCGAGACGTTGCTGCTCCCCGCCCGACAGTTGCCGCGCCGGCCGGTCGGCGAGTGCCGAAAGGCCGACCAGTGCCAGCGCATTCTCGGCGCGGCGGCGGCGCTCCGCCGCCGACAGCCCGGCCAGGCGCAGCGGGTAGAGCACATTGGCCAGGGCCGATCGGCGCAGCAGAACCGGGCGCTGGAACACCATCGCCTGGCGCTGCGTGGCTTCCGCGGAGTCGCCCCACCGGATCCGGCCGTCGGTTGGCGCCAGCAGGCCATGCAGCAGCCGCAGCAGCACGGATTTCCCGGCACCGTTCGGACCGATGATCACGGTCGGCGGCCCGGCAGCGACGCTCAGCGTCACATCGGTCAGGATGCGCGTCGCCCCGGCTGAGAAATCGAGGCCATCCACCCTCAGCGGCAGAATGGTGACGGGCGCGCGCATCAGCACCACCCCTCGCGCCTGACGCTGTGTCCCGCCGTGACCATGCTGCTCCCGTCCTTACGGGATCACATGCGCATGGCAGCCGATGCCGTCAACGCAGGGAAGGCTTGACCGGAATGCAGCATTTGCCATCCATTGCCGGATGCTGCCGGATGTCCTGACCCTGAAGGAGGCCGCCGCCTGGCTGCGCTTGTCCGAGCGCGCCCTCTACGACCTCGCCCGTGGCCGACAGGTGCCGGCGGCTTTGCTTGGTGGCAAATGGGTGTTTCCGCGCGCGCTTCTGGAACGCTGGCTGATGGGCCGTGCCGATGGGCCCGAGGCTGCGCAGCGCGTCGCGCCGCCGCCGGTGCTCGCCGGCAGTCACGACCCGCTGCTGGATTGGGCGGTCCGGCAATCGGGCTGCGGGCTGGCTCTGCGGACGGGCGGCAGTCTCGAAGGGCTGGACATCCTCGCCGGTGGCCAGGCCGTCGCCGCCGCCGTGCACCTGCGTGACCCGGACAGCGGAGCGTGGAATGCGCCCGCGGCGCGGCAGGTGCTGGGGCAGGGCGGCCATGTCGGCATCATCTGGGCGTGGCGCGACCAGGGGCTGCTGGTGCCGCCGGGCAATCCGCTGGCCCTTGGATCGGTGGCGGATCTCGCGCGGCCGGGGCTGCGCGTCGTTGGGCGCCAGGCGCGCGCCGGCAGCCACGTGCTGTTGGTGCATCTGCTGACCGAGGCCGGGTTGCGGCTCGATGCCCTGACCTTCCTGTCCGAGCCCGCGCTCGCCGAGGACGAGGTCGCCGCCGCCGTCGCCGATGGCCGCGCCGAGGCCGGCTTCGGCATCCGTGCCGAGGCGGAAGCGCGCGGCCTCGGCTTCGTGCCGCTGGTGCGGGAACGCTTCGACCTGGTGATGGCGCGGCGCGACTATTTCGAACCGCCCCTGCAGACGCTGCTGGCCTTCGCACGCGGGCCGGGCTTCGCGGCCCGTGCCGTGCGCATGGGCGGCTACGAGATCACCGAGACCGGCCGCGTCGCCTTCAACGGCTGAGGGATTGCCCGTCCGTGCGACGGCGCGCAGGCTGCACGGCACGGAGGAACGCATTCATGACCGATCTCACCATTCGCGAGATTCGCACCACGCTGTTGCGCATGCCCTGGGCGGATGATCCCTGGCTGGCGGGTCATGCGCTCGGCCCGATGCGCGACCTGGTGGTGGTGGAGGTCGTGACGGAATCCGGCCTGACCGGCATGGGCTATCTGCATCTGCTGAGCTTGCCGCTGCAGCGGACCATCGGCGCCTGCATCGCGGAGGCGATGGCGCCACGCGTCATCGGCCGCGACGCGACTGCGGTCGAGGCGATCTGGCGCGACCTGTGGCGCACGACGCTGACGGGCGGACGCGGCGGCGTCGCGATGATGGCGCAATCCGCCATCGACATCGCGTTGTGGGACGTGGTGGGCAAGGCCGCCGGGCTGCCGCTGCATCGGCTTTGGGGGCACTACCGGTCCGAGATCCCGATCTATGGCAGTGGCTGCTTCCGCGGCTCCCTCGGCGACGGGATGATCGCCAAGGCGCGGCACTACGTCGCGCAGGGCTTCAAGGCCATCAAGATGCAGGTGGCCCATATCGGCGACCTGCATACCGACCTCGACAATGTCCGCCGCATGCGGGACGCGGTCGGGCCGGGCATCGACATCATGATTGACGTGAACATGGGCTGGTCCGCCGATGTCGCGATCACCATGGGCCGCAAGTTCGAGGAATTCGACATCTACTGGCTGGAGGAGCCGGTGACCGCCGATGACTATGCCGGCTATCTCCGCTGCGCGGAGGCGCTCGACATGCGTGTCGTGGGCGGCGAGACGCATTTCGGCCGTGCCGACCTCAAGCCCTTCTTCGAGAATCCGCGCCTGCCCATCCTGCAGCCCGACCCGATGCGCGGCGGCCTGACGGAATTGCGCAAGATCGCGACCGTCGCCGACACCTGGGGCATGACCATCGCGCCGCATCTGTTCCCGGAGCTGAACGTGCACCTGCTGGCGTCCATCCCGAACGGAATCTGGGCGGAACAGATGGGGCTGCTGGACGATGTCTTCGTGTCGCTGCCGAAGATCGCGAAAGGTGTCATCACGGCGCCGGAGACGCCAGGCCATGGGCTGGCCTTCAAGCCGGAGGTGCTGAAGGACTTCGTGCTGCGCTGAGCGCCGCGCTGTCCCCTGTCGCCTTGAACCGAGAGGGGCCTTGCCCGTCTCGAGCTCTCCCCGCCAAAGGCCGAAAGGCCTTTGGAAGCCTCGACTTCGCGATAGGCGCTGCGGTCAGAATGCGCGCCGAAACCCGCTTTTCGCACGGAACGCGCTGAGAGGGGGATGGAATGCCTCTGCTGCCCGGCGCCAAGTGTCGGTTTTCCAAATGACACTGTCATTTGGCGGGGTGGTTTGGAGGGGCAGAGCCCCTCCAATGCCAACCGTCGCCGCGGCGTGCATCAGAACGCCATCCAGCCGCCATCCACCATCAGATTGTGTCCCGTGACGAAGGACGCCTCGGCGCTGGCGAGGAACAGCGCTGCCTGCGCCACGTCCATCGGCCGGCCCAGCCGCGGCATCGGCGTGCGCATGATGGAATACTCCATCGCGTCGGTTCCCGGCCCCGCCGGGCGCCCGGTCAGGATACGGCCCGGCGCGACCGCGTTGCAGATGATGTAGTCCTTCGCGTAGTCCACCGCGATCTGCCGCGTCATGTAGGCGACCGCCGCCTTGCCCGTGCCGTAGGCCAACTTTCCGGGTGACGCGACCATGCCGTGCTGGGAGGAGATGTTGACAATGCGCCCGCGCGCCTCGTCGATCACCTCCTGCGTCAGGAATTGCTGCACGGCGCGCTTGCAGCCGAAGAAGGCGCCCTTGGCGTTCACCGCCATGACGCGATCCCAATCGGCTTCGGTCGTTTCGTGCAGCTTCCTGCCTTCGCCGCGGATCGCGGCGTTGTTCACCATCACGTCGAGCCGGCCGAACTCCGCCACCGTGCGCGTCACCAGCGCATCGACATCGTGCCAGACCGAGACGTCGCAGTGATGAAACCGCGCGGTGCCGCCCTGCTCCGCGATGATCTCCCGCGTCGGGACGCCGCCTTCGAGCACGGCCTCGCTGACATCGCCGATTGCGACGCGCGCGCCCTCGCGCGCGAAGAGCGTCGCGATGGCGCGTCCGATGCCGGAGGACCCGCCGGTTACGATCACCACCTTGTCCTTCAGCCGCATGCGCCACCCCTTTCGCCCGGATGCATCCTGCACACCCCTGGACGAAGCGCGAGACCCGGGCCGATCATCCCTGCGACCTGCACGGAGCCTTCCGCATGCGCCTCACCCTGGAACCCCTGACTGCCGAGGCGTTCGCGCCCTTCGGCGAGGTCCTCGCCGCCCCGGCCGAACCGGGGCGTGTCTATATCGAGTCCGCGCTTGCCAATCGTCGGGACCAGGCGAAGCCGTCCCTGTCCTTCACCGTCAAGGACCCGGCGGCGCTGCCGCTGGCCTCCAGCACGATGGAGCGGCATCCGCATTCCTCGCAGACTTTCGTGCCGATGGATGCGGGGCGCTGGCTGGTGCTGGTCGCGCCGCATGCCGCGGCAGGCGGGCCGGACATGACGCGCGCGCGGGCCTTCTTGGCGCACCCGGACCAGGGCGTGACCTATGGCGCCGATGTGTGGCACCACCCTTCGACCGTCTTCGATCGCAGGGCGCGCTTCGCCATTTTCATGTGGAAGACCGGCGCCGGCGACGACGATGAATTCGTCCAGGTCGCCCCCTTCACCGTCGTCGAGGAAGCCTGACCATGGCCTATACCGTGCAGCGTGATTTCATCGGCTACGGTGCCAACCCGCCCGACCCGCAATGGCCCGGCGGCGCCAAGGTCGCGGTGAATTTCGTGATGAACTACGAGGAAGGCTCCGAGCCCTCCTTCGAACTCGGCGACGGGCGCACCGAATTCGGCCTGACGGAATCCAATGCCGGCAGCCAGGTGAAGTCGGGGCGCGACCTCGCGGCCGAGGGCATGTTCGAATACGGATCGCGTGTCGGCGTCTGGCGTCTGATGCGCCTATTCCAGGAACGCGGCCTGCCCATAACGGTGTTTGGCTGCGCCCTGGCGCTCGAACGCAACCCGGAGGCCGCCGCCGCCATCCATGCCGCGGGCTACGACATCTGTTCCCATGGCTGGCGCTGGGTGAAGCATTTCGAACTGTCGGAGGCGGAAGAGCGCGAGCACATCGCCAAGGCCCATGCCAGCCTGACCAAGACCTTCGGCGAGGCACCCGCCGGCTGGTACTGCCGCTATGGTCCGTCAGAGAACACACGCCGTCTGGTCGTGGAGCATGGCGGCTTCCTCTACGACAGCGACTATTACGGCGAGGAACTGCCGATCTGGGTGCAGGTGGAGGGCAAGCAGCACCTCGTCGTCCCCTATTCCCTCGTGAACAATGACGGGAAGTATGCCGGTTGGATGGGCACCTCGGACCAGTGGTTCTCCTTCATCCGCGACGCCTTCGACATGCTGTATGACGAAGGCTGCAAGGGCCGGCCGAAGATGATGTCGGTCGGGCTGCATATGCGCCTGATCGGCCATCCGTCGCGCGCGATGGGCCTGCAGCGGCTGCTGGACCACATCATGGCCAAGCCCGATGTCTGGGTGACGCGCCGCCTGGACATCGCGCGCCATTGGATGGCCATGCATCCGGCACGGTGAAGTTTCGGCATGGCGGATGCTAGGCTTCCGCCATGACGCCCATCCCCGATCGCGCCCTGGCCGAGGCGCTCGCGCTCGCCACCGACCTCTTCGCGCGGCTTGCGACCGCCACGGCTGATCCCCCGGGCGTCACCCGTGCCTCCTATGGCGAGGGCGAGATGATCGCCCAGCGCATCCTGACCGAGGCCGCGCAGGGTCTCGGTCTGGATGTCACGACCGACGCCATCGGCACGCTGCGCATGGTCCTGCCCGGTCGTGACCGCTCCCTGCCGGCGGTGGTCATGGGCTCGCATCTCGACAGCGTGCCGCATGGCGGCAATTTCGATGGCGCGGCGGGCCCGATCATCGGTGTCGCCATCGCCGCCGCTCTGCGCGCCATGGGACATGTACCGCAGCGCGACCTGCTCATCCTCGGCATCCGGGCGGAGGAAATGTGCTGGTTCCCCGCCCATTACCTCGGCAGCCGCGCGCTGTTCGGCCTGCTGCCGAAGCAGGCACCCGACACGCTGCGCCGCGTCGATACCGGCCGCACCCTGGCGGAACACATGGCCGATCAGGGCCTCGATCCGACACCGATCCGCGAGGGTCGCGCGCTGCTCGATCCGGCGCACATCGCCTGCTTCATCGAGCCGCACATCGAACAGGGCCCGGTGCTGGTGGAGGAGGGCTTCCCTGTCGCCGTCGTCTCCGGCATCCGCGGCAGCCTGCGCTATCCGCAGGCGAAGGCGCTCGGCGCGCATGCGCATGCCGGTGCAGTGCCGCGCCGCCACCGGCGCGACGCGGCGATGGCGACGGTTCGGCTGATCGCCACGCTCGACGACCGCTGGGCGCGGCTGGAGAGCGCCGGTGCCGATCTGGTCTGCACCACCGGCATCCTCGCTACTGATCCCGCGCATCATACCTCGACCAAGATCCCGGGCGTGGTGCGCTTCAGCCTCGATATCCGCAGCCTGGACGCGGCGCTTCTTGCCGAACTCGACGGCTGGCTCACCGAGGAAGCGGCGCGCATCGGTGCCGCCCGCGGCGTGTCCTTCGATTTTGGTCCGCCGACCCACGCTGCGCCGGCCCTGATGGACCCAGGGCTACGAGCGCTGCTGATGCGCAGTGCAGCGGCGGCCGGCGTGCCGGCGCGGGAGATGGCGTCCGGCGCGGGGCATGATTGCGCGACCTTCGCGGGACTTGGCGTCCCGTCGGTCATGCTGTTCCTGCGCAACGAACACGGCAGCCACAACCCGGATGAGGCATTGGACATGGCGGATGTCGGGGCCGGACTGGCCGTGCTGGTGCCGGCGGTTCGGGAGAAGCTGGCGTAGGGCGAAAGCGCGGCCAGGGCGATGGGAGAGGGGCGCCGCCCCTCTCCCAACCTCACCCCGCCAAAGGCCCGAGGCCTTTGGAAGCCGTCACCCGGCGCCGCGCGCTGCGGGCAGAACGGTGCCGAAGCCCGCCTTTGCGCACGAAGGGCGCTTGGCGGGAAGATTCCACCTGTCGCGCCCGATACCAGGGGATCGCGGGCCAAGTGCTCCAGGCACCAGGGGCACCGAGTGACGCCGGTGGCGGAGTGGTTCGGAGCGGCGGGTCCCTCCAACTGCGGCACCGAAAGCATCGGATCGCCCTGAGGCTGCGGGACAGGGCGAATCTCCCTCGTTACGCCGGATCCCCGCTCGCCAGATACCAATCCGCGATCTCGTCTCCTTGAAGAAAGGCGATGCGCGGATCCGCCGCCAACTCGGCATACAGCGCCTCAAGCGCCTCGATCCGATGCGGCACCCCGGTGATGTAGGGATGGATCGCGATGCCCATCACCTTGCAGCCGGATGATGCCTCGGCCTCCTGCAACAGCCGCGCGGCGGCCAGACGTGCGCGCCGCGGCAATTCCTGCTCGTCGTGATACTGGATCATGACCACGGGAATGTCGTTCAGCTCGACCGAGTAGGGCATGGCGAGCATCTCCCCATGCGTTGTCGCGATACGGGCCGGCAGGTCGTCCAGCACGAAGTCGCCGGTCCAGCGCACGCCGTGCTCGGCCAGGATGTCGGCCGTTTCCAATGTCTCGGTCAGTCCCGGCCCGAGCCATCCGGTGCAGGCCTTGCCGGTGAAATCCGCGATGGCGCGCGTGGTCTGTTCGATCATAGCGCGCTGGTCGGCCAGGCGATGCGTCGGCACCTGGAACCACCCATGGCCCATGAATTCCCAGCCCGCGTCGCGTGCGGCGGTCGCAACGCGCGGATAGGCGTCGATCACGCTTCCATTGATCGACAGGGTGGGTCGGATGCCCAGCCGTTCGAACAACGCATGGAAGCGCCAGAAGCCGACGCGCATCCCATATTCGTGCCAGGCCCAGTTCGGCACATCCGGTTGCAGCGCGGCGCCGGTCGGTGCGACCAGCACCTGGCGCGGCATGGGGTTGTCGATCAGCCAGTTCTCGACATTCACCACCGGCCAGACGATCAGCTTCGCGCCCTTCGGGCCAATATGGCGCGGACGGTCGGCGGGCGCCATGTAGCGGACGCGGTCCACGGGCTTCATGGCTTGCGTGCGATCACGGCGACTGGCCCGCCGCCATCGGGGCCCTGGTGTTCGGCGCCGCCGGAGATGAAGAGGTCGGTGCGGCCTGTCGCCGCCGCGGCCACGCCGCCGACCAGGGCGCGCGCGTGGCGCGTCGCGTTGATGTCGCTGTCGTCGTTCATGATGTGCCGGTTGCCGCGGATGCGGCCGCTTGTCGAGGGTTCGGCCTTGGCCAGCAGCGCGACCAGCCGTGCTGCCTGGTCTGGCGCCAACTGTCCGCCGCCGGGATCAAGCCCTGCGCCGCGCAAGGCGTCATGGATCGCCGGCAGGTCGATGCCGTCCTGCATCACGGCATGCGCAATGGTGAGGTCGCCGGCCCAGGCGGGGCTGTTGCCAAAGACGACGATCTCGTTGCGCGTGAGCTCGACGCCGGCGGAGCAGGAGGCGCAGCCGGAAAAGAGCGACGTATCCGTGCCGATCGCGGCATCGGACACCGTGGCAGCCTCCCCCAGCGCGAGGGCCACGCCGAGCGCCGAGGCCCCGCGCGACAGGCCCATCGAGTGGTAGGTGTCATGCGTCGTGACGGTCGCTCCACGGGCTTCGGCTTCGGCGATGCGTTCGCTGGTCAGCAGCGGGCATTTCACCTGGACGTAGTGCACGTCATCGATCGCGGCCTCCGCCATGGCCGCGCGCACGGCGTCTGCCGTGGCGTTGACCTGCGCCATGCGGCCGATCTCCTCGGGCGCGAAGTCGCGGGTGAAGGCAATGCCGATGGCGAGCGCGCGCATCGGCGGTGCGGACGTCTCGCCGACCGACACCACGATGAAGTGCGGCGAGAGCCCACCTTCCGTGCCGCCGGACATGACCATCGCGACGCGCTCGGCGACCGCCTCGGGCGTCATGCCCATCCGTCCGGCCAGCAACACGGACAGCGCCTGCACGGCATAGGCCCGGGTGAAGTCGTTGACGCAGCCATTGCCCTCGGTCTTGCCGAGGATGGCGACGATGCCGGCCGGATCGAGACCGTCCTCGATCAGCGCGGCGACCCCGGAGACATCTCCCGGATGCCGCATCGGCACCCGGTGAATCGACGCAATCCGTGTCATGCGGCCTTGCGCGAATGGTGGCTGTGGAGGCGGTTGGACAGCTCGCGCCGGACCTCGTTGAACTCGGGCGAGGCCACGTCGCGCGGCCGTGGCAGCTCGATGCGGTATTCGCTGGCGATCCGCCCCGGCCCTGGCTCCATCACCACCACGCGGTCGGCGAGGAAAATCGCCTCCTCGATGGAATGGGTCACGAACAGCACGGTGAGCTGCGTGCGCTGCCAGATATCCAGCAGCTCGTCCTGCAACCGTTCGCGCGTCATCGCGTCCAGCGCGCCGAAGGGTTCGTCCATCAGCACCATGTCGGCATCGTTCGCCAGCACGCGCGCGATCGCCACGCGCTGCTTCATGCCGCCCGAAAGCTGGTGTGGCCAGGCATCGGCGAAGCGGTTCAGCCCGACCATGTTCACGAAGCGGTCGGCCGTCTCCTTCACCACCTTCTTCGGCAGGCCGCGCGATGCCGGGCCGAAGCCGATGTTCTGCCGCACCGTCAGCCAGGGGAACAGGCCGTAATCCTGGAAGACCATGCCTCGGTCGGGTGCCGGGCCGGTGACCGGCTTGTCCCACATCAGGGCCTCGCCGGAAGAGGGTACCTCGAACCCCGCGACGATGCGGAGCAGGGTGGATTTCCCGCAGCCCGAGGCCCCGATCAGGCAGACGAACTCGCCCTTCTTCACGGTCAGGTTGGCATCGCGCAGGGCCTCGATCTTGAGGCCGTTCAGCTCATAGGTCTTGCCGACGCCCTTGACGTCGAGGATCGGAAGCTCAGGCATGATGCGACGGGCTCCAGCGCAGCAGGCGGTTCATGATCATCACGACGATGCGGTCGGAGATGTAGCCGGCGATGCCGATCACGATCATGCCGCAGATGACGAGCTCGGTACGCGACAGGGTGCGCCCATCCATGATGACGGCGCCGAGCCCCTGGGGTACTCCGGTCATCTCGCCCACCACGATGACGAACCAGGCGAGGCCCAAGCCCAGCCGCAGCCCGGTGAAGATGGACGGTGTCGCCGCCGGCAGCACCACCTTGTAGAATTGCGCTGAGGCCGAGCAGCCTAGCATCGAGGCCGCCTCGAACAGCCGCTTCTCCACCCCGCGCACGCCGAAGACCGTGTTCAGCAGGATGGGGTAGAAGGCGCCCAGGAACACCAGGAAGAAGGCCGAGCGAGCGCCGAGGCCGAACAGAATCATCGACAACGGCAGCCAGGCGGTGACCGGCACGGGGCGCATCAGCTGCAGGAAGGGATCGAGCAGCGCGCGCACCGTGTCGTTGCGCCCGATCAGGATGCCGAGCGGGACCGCGACCAGGGTGGCGAGCGCGAAGCCTCCATAGACGCGACTCATCGAGGCCAGAAGGTGGATGTGCAGCGTCGCCGAGAAGGCATCGTCCCAGATGCCGCCCCAGGCAAAGTCGACCATGTATTCCGCGACCTCGGCGGGCGAGGGAATGAGTCGCGTCCACCCGAAGCGCACGGCCAGGTCCCAGAAGATCAGCAAGGCGATCGGGACGATCAGCGCCATCCCGAAGGCCTTGAGCCGCGCGCGCCATACGCCGCGTGGCTTGGGCGGGGCATCCGCGGCGGCGGAGCCGGCAACGGTCGTCGCACTCATCGTCCCATTCCCTTCCTGCCAGGATTAGGCTGATGCCACCTCATTCGAGAAGCGCGCATTCAGCATCTTCGCGAAATCGGGTAGCTGCCGGATCTGGCGCAGCGACAGCATGTGCTCGGCATAGGTGCGCGACTGCGACTGCACGGTGTCGTCCAGCTTCCAGATGTATTCGACATTGTCGGCGCCGAGCGCCTGCTCGACTGCCGCGCGTGGCGCGCCCAACACGCGGACGGTGGTCTCGGCCACCTCGCTCTTGTGGGCCATCATGTATTCGCTGGCCTTGCGATGCACGTCGAGCATGGTGCGCACCAGCGCCGGGTCCTGGTCGATCATCGCCTGGGAGGTGCTGAAGATCATGTTCAACCCGCCCATGGCGGTGTCGTAGGGGTATTCGACCAGCTCCCCGACGCCCGAGGAGATCGACAGGCCCGGCCCCGGCTCAGCGCCGACATAGGCGTCGATCTCGCCGCGGGCGAGCATGGCGTTCATCTCGCCGAAGGGCACGCGGATCGACTGGATGTCGCGCACGGTCATGCCGTTCATGCGCAGGCGCTCGAGGATGAAGACCTCCTGCGTCGAGCCCGGCCAGATGCCGACGCGCTTGCCGCGCAGTCCGGCGATGTTGGTGATGCCGGATCCCTTCTTGGCGATGACGCCCATGCCCTTGTTGCAGAAGCCGCCGACCACGACGATCGGCTCGCCGGCCGCGGCCCCCAGGATGCCGGCGGCGATGCCGTGGCCGCCGAAGCCGACGCTTCCGGTGACCACTGCGTTCTTGCAGTCGGTCGGGCTGTCGAAGGTGATGACCTCGATGGTCAGGCCGGCCGGCGCGAAGCGCTGGTAGAAATGCGGCGTCATCGAGTGGATCAGGCGCAGCGAGCCCATCTTCACGGTGCGCGCGGCCTGGGCGTGGGACAGGGACGGCGCGGCGAGCGGCGAGAGCGCCGCGGCCGCGATCAGGTGTCGACGACGGATCATGAAGGCCTCTCCTGTTCGTGTCAGACGGGGGTGGGGTCGGCGATGGCGGCGAGGTAGCAACGCCAGCCGCCATAGCGGGTGATGTCCTCGGCACCCATGAGCCCCTCGGGTTCCGCCAGGAATCCCTTGGGCGTGGTGCCGTCGTTCAGCAGCAATGTGCCGATGCACAGCGGCGCGGGCACCGCGGCGACGAAGCGGCCGAAGCCGGCTTCGGGCAGTGCCCATACCTCGGTGGCGATGGAGGCGCCGTCCCGCGCACCGACGCGCAGCAGCCCCGGCCGGCGCGGCGGCCCGCCGGCCAGCGCATAGAGCCGATAGCAGGGCTGCGTGCCAGCGGCGCGGCGGAACTCGCCGCCCTGCGCGACCAGCTCGTGGTTCAGCGGCAGGCCGGTGAGGTGCGCGCCGACAACGGCGATCTCGATCATGCCGCCTGCGCTCCTTCCGCTGCGGCCACCCGCGCCGCGAAGGCCGCGCCGAGGGCGGCGAGCGCCGCATCCGTCCCGCGCGGCCCGATCAGGGTGATGCCGGCAGGCAGACCGTCCGGGCGCCTTGGTCCCGGCACGGCGAGCGCTGCGAGATCGAGCAGGTTCACGAAATTCGTATAGGTGCCGAGCCGGGCATTCGGCCCGATCGGATCGGCATCGAGCTCCGCCAGAGTCGGGAAGTTCGGCGCCGAGGGCACGACCAGCACGTCGATGCGCGCAAAGAAGTTCTCCGCCGCGCGGCGATGCTCGGCCAGGCGGTACAGGCCGCGGAAGGCGTCCACCGCCGTGAACCGCGCCGCGCCATCCAGGATGCGCTGCGTCACCGGATGCAGCGCGCCGGGATGCGCCGCGGCGAAATCGCCGAAGGCGGCGGCGCGCTCGGCGATCCAGGGTCCGTCATAGAGAAGCTGCGCGGTGTCGAGCAGCGGTGTGATGACGGCTTCCTCGGCCCCCGGCAGCAGAACGCGGGCGGCTGCCCAGGCAGCGCGGCCCGGCGCGTCGTCCAGATGCAGGTCGCCTGGGGCCGGGATGGCGATGCGGCCGGGCGCCGTACCCGGCTCCGCCCAGTCGATCGGCCGGCTGAAAGGATCGGCGCGGTCCTCGCCGGCGATGACGCGGAACACCGCCCAGGCGTCGTCCACGCTCGTTGCGAAGACCGAGATGCAATCGAGGCTCCGACAGGCCGGCAGCATCCCGCGCGAGGACACCGCCCCCACCGAGGGCTTCAGCCCGACGATGCCGTTCAGCGCCGCCGGCACGCGCCCCGACCCCGCCGTATCGGTGCCGAGCGCCGCGACGACGACCCCATGCGCCACCGCCACCGCCGAGCCGGATGACGACCCGCCCGGCACCCGCGCCGGATCGGCCGTGTTGCGCGGCACCGGATAGGGCGTGCGCACCCCCACCAGCCCGGTGGCGAACTGGTCGAGATTGGTCTTCCCCAGGATCAGCGCGCCGGCTGCCCGCAGCCGGGCGACGGCGAAGGCGTCCTCCTCCGGCACATGGGTGAAGGCCGGGCAGGCGGCGGTCATCGGCCGCCCCGCCACGGCGATATTGTCCTTCACCGCGACCGGCATGCCCCAGAGAGGAAAGCGGACGGGATCGAAGGGCGGCAGCGTCGCGGCCTCCGCCTGCATCGCATCCGGCGGCGTCAGGTCGAGGAAGATGCCAGGATCGTCGATGGCGGCGAGGCGCCTATGCGCCTCCGCCACCACGGCAGCGGGGGTCAGCCCGCCAGCATAGGCGGCGAGCAGTGCATCGAGGCGGAACGGCAGGCTGGCGAGCTCCATGCGTCGAGGATCAGCAAGACGCGTGCCGCAGCGAAAGCCCCGCTTCGCCGCAAATTTGTATACAATGATGCATGCAAAGGAGGCGTGCCTTTCGGGCAGTTGCCCGATTCGAGGTCAGAAATACAGCAATGAGTCAGGGTTCTGCCTGCCCTCGCGGCATCTGTTGGCTGGGTGTCGGAAAGTCGCGGCGCGGGGCCGGTCAGCCCACCCGCAGCGGCGGCTGCTGCCCCGCCAGGACGCCCCAGCTCCCTTCGGTCTCCGCCAGGTGGCGGCGCACGGCGGCGGCCGCCGCCACCCCATCGCCGGCGAGAATCGCCGCGACGATCGCGCCATGTTCCCCATGGGACGCCGCCAGCCGGTCCTGCCCGCCGAGCTGCGCTGCCCGGAACGGCGCCAGGCGGCGCCGCGTCGCATCGGCCATCTCGGCCAGGTAGCTGTTCCCCGAGCCGGCGTAGAGCGCCTCATGGAAGGCGACATTCGCGTCCTTGTAGGCGTCGAGCCAGCCATCCTCGACCATCTTGCCCATGGTCGCGTGGCGGCTGGCGAGCCGCGCCTTGTCCGCCCGCGACATCGCCTGGGCGCACAGCGAGGCGCAGATCGCCTCGAGCTCCGCCATGGCCTGGAACATCTCGGCGAGGCGACCGGGTTCCGGCCGCGCGACCACGGCGCCACGCCGGGGGCGCTGCTCCACCAGCCCGGTCGCGGCCAGCAGGCGCAGCGCCTCCCGCACCGGGGTGCGGGAGACGCCATGGGCGGCGGCGAGCCGTTCCTCCTCCAGCGCCGTGCCCGGCGGCATGCGACCTTCGGTGATGGCCTCGGCCAATTCGGTGGCCAGGGCTTCGGCGCGGGTCGGACCGGGCCGACGGCGCGTCGGCTTGCCTGCCGGCGCGGGGCGCGCCGGGGTATCGGTACGGGATCGGGCGAGGAGCGTCATGCTCTGGACCTAGCACGGACCATGCCGTATCCCCTTGTCATATCCGACTTCGTCTCGACATGAACCAGTCCCGGTCGCCGCACCCCATCCGGCGACGAAGGTTGGCCCCCGCGGAGCGTTCCATGCCGGCAGTTGCCGACGCCCCTGTCACCAGCAGTCCCGTCCTCGCCGCCGCGGCGATGGAGGAGCACGCCGCTGACGCGGCGGCTATGCTGCGCCTGCTCGCCAGTGAGCGCCGCCTGGTCGTCCTATGCACCCTCATAGCTGAGGGCGAGGCTCCGGTCGGTCGCCTCGCCGAGCGCGCCGGCCTGTCCCAGCCGGCCATGTCCCAGCATCTCGCCAAGCTGCGGGAGGACGGGCTGGTCGCAACCCGGCGCGCCGGCACCACGATTCACTACCGGATCGCCGATCCGCGGGTGGCCCGCCTGATGGCGACCCTGCACGACATCTTCTGTGTGACGCCCGGCTGATCCGATCCCGCCGTCCGGGCGGCCAGCATTCGGCCATTCCTGTTGGAAAACCGACGGCAATCGATCGCGCGCCGTGTTGCACATCCGTGTCGCATGTTCGATCGGCAACAATTTCTTAACCTTTTCGACGCGGACCTGTGAGGGAGCCGATCCGGCAGGCGCCCTAATCGCCGGCGCACCAACCATTGCCGGAGATGTCCATGTCTGGGACACAGCTCAGCGCCGCCAGCGCGATCACGCTCGCCCATGTCGCGGGTAACGGCTCCGCCGCCCTTGACGCCGAGGTCGCGTCCTTCGACGTCGCCTCGGGGCTGGTGTTCATCGCCGGCCCCTCAGGCATCGACGCGGTGGATCCGGTGACGGGCACGATCCTCGGCAGCCTGTCGACGACCGCCTATGGCCACGTCAACAGCGTCGCGGCGAAGGACGGCGTCGTCGCCGTGGCGATCGAGGCGGTGCCGAAGACCGATCCCGGCATGGTCATGATCCTCGACGTGACGCGCGACGGGGATGACGTGACCCTGACGCCGCGCACATACGCCGGTGAGGACGTGCTGATCGTCGGCGCGCTGCCCGACCAGATCGGCTTCACCCCGGACGGCACGAAGATCCTCACCGCCAATGAGGGTGAGCCGAACTCCTATGGCCTCGCGGACAGCGTCGATCCGCTGGGCTCGGTCAGCATCATCGACGTCGCGACGGGCGCTGTGTCGACCGCCGACTTCACCGCCTTCAACGCCCAGACCGACGCGCTGAAGGCCGCCGGCCTGCGCGTCTTCGGCCCCGGCGCGACGCTGGCCCAGGACCTCGAGCCCGAATACATCGCGGTCGACCCGAACGACCCGACCAAGGCCTATGTGACGCTGCAGGAGGCGAACGCGATCGCCGTGCTCGACATCCCGAGCGCGACCTTCACCTCCATCATCCCGCTCGGCCTCAAGGATCTCAGCCTTCCGCAGAACGAGATCTCGGGCAATGACCAGGACAACGTCTACGCCCCGGTCAACGTCGACAATCTCTACGGCATGTACATGCCGGACGCGATCTCGGCGGTTGACATCGGCGGCACCACCTACCTGATCACCGCCAATGAGGGCGATGCCCGCGCCGACTGGCCGGGCTACAACGAGGAAGCGCGCATCTCCTCGCTGCCCCTCGATCCGATCGCCTTCCCCGACCTCGACGGCAACGGCAAGGCCGACATCGTCGATTCGATCGGCCGCCTGACCGTGTCCATCGCCACCGGCGACACGGATGGCGACGGCGACTACGACCAGCTCCATGTCTTCGGCGGGCGTTCCTTCAGCGTCTGGACCACCGACGGCCAGCAGGTCTTCGACAGCGGCAACATGCTGGACGAGATCATCGCGACCCAGTTCCCGGGCAGCTACGACGAGAACCGCGACGACAACAAGGGCGTCGAACCCGAAGGCATCAGCATCGGCCAGATCAACGGCGACACCTACGTCTTCGTCACCCTGGAGCGCGCCGACGGCGTCGCGGCCTTCCGCATGGATGGCGCCGACGACTTCACCTTCACCGGCTTCTTCACCACCCCCGGCGACGACGCGCCGGAAGTCGTCACGGTGATCCCGGCCGATGTCTCGCCGACCGGCGAGACCCTTCTCGTCGCGCCGAACGAGGACAGCGCCACCACCTCGATCTACACGCTGAACGCGACCTTCAAGCTGCAGCTCCTGCACTTCTCGGACGCCGAGGCCGGACTGCTCGCCTCCACCACCGCGCCGAACCTCGCCGCCCTGGTCGATGCCTTCGAGGATGACTTCGCCAACACCCTGATCCTGTCGGGTGGCGACAACTACATCCCCGGGCCCTTCATCGCCGCCGGCACCGATCCTTCGGTCGCCGCGACGCATACCCGCGGCGACAACCCCGCCGCTGCCGACATCGAGATCCTGAACCGCATCGGCGTCGAGGCCTCGGCCGTCGGCAACCATGAGTTCGACCTCGGCACCCGCACCTTCAACGATGCGGTGCTGGATGCGAACTTCCCCTACATCACCGCGAATCTCGACTTCTCCGGCGATGCGGACATTCGCGGCCGCTACCTTGAGACGGTCGGGGTGAACGGGCTTGAGGAGGCCTCGACCCTCGCCGGCCGTATCGTGCCGTCCGCCGTCATCACCGAGGGCAACGAGAAGATCGGCATCGTCGGCCTGACGACGCAGATCCTCGAGACCATTTCCTCGACCGGCGGCGTCGAGGTGAAGGGCTTCCCGGGCGACGGCAGCGAGGTGAACGACGCCGCGCAGCTCGCCGCGGTGCTCCAGCCGGTGATCGACGACCTGGTCGCGCAGGGCGTGAACAAGATCATCCTCACCTCCCACCTTCAGCAGATCGAGATCGAGCAGGCGCTCGCCCCGCTGCTGACGGGCGTGGACATCATCCTCGCCGCCGGTTCGCACACGCGCATGGGCGATGCGGATGACCAGGCGGCCGCCTTCCCGGGGCATTCCGCCGAGTACATGGCCGGCTACCCGATCGTCACCGCCGGCGCCGACGGCGCGACGACCCTGATCGTCAGCACCGACAACGAGTACACCTATCTCGGCCGCCTGGTCGTCGAGTTCGACGCGCATGGCGAGATCATCTCCGACAGCCTCGATTCCACGCTCAACGGCGGCTACGCCACGACCGACGAGAACGTCGCCGCAGCCTGGGGCGTGGATGTCGAGGACCTCGACACCACCGCCTTCGCCGAAGGCACCAAGGGTGCCGAGGTGAAGGAGATCACCGACGCCGTGCAGTCGGTCATCGCCGCCAAGGATGGCGAGATCTGGGGCTACACCAATGTCTACCTCGAAGGTGAGCGCGCCCAGGTCCGCAATCAGGAATCCAATCTCGGCGACCTCACCTCGGATGCGAACATCGCCGCGGCGCGCGACGCGCTCGCGACGGAGGGCCTGATCGTCTCGCTGAAGAATGGCGGTGGCATCCGCACGGCGATCGGCACCGTGGTGCCGGCGACCGGCGAGAAGGAGCCGCCGGCCGCCAACCCGGATGCCGGCAAGCCGGAAGGCGCGATCTCGACCCTCGACATCGAGAATTCGCTCCGCTTCAACAACTCGCTGATGGTGTTCGACACCACGGCGGCGGGGCTCAAGGCGATTCTCGAGCATGGCGTCGCCACGCTCGGCAATCAGGGCCGCTACCCGCAGATCGGCGGCTTCGCGATCTCCTATGACCCGGATGCTCCGGCCGGGTCGCGCGTGATCAGCATCGCGGCCATCGATGAGGCCGGCAACGTCATCGCCCGCCTGATCGAGGACGGGCAGGTGAGCGCCGATGCCCCGGCGAGCTTCACCATGGTCACGCTCGGCTACCTCGCCAATGGCGGCGACGGCTATCCGATGAAGGCGAATGGCGAGAATTTCCGCTACCTCCTCGCCGACGGCACCGTCTCCGCCGCGGTGGACGAAGCGCTGGACTTCACCACCACGGACACCATGGCGACGGTCGGCGTGACCGCCGCCGACATGCTCGGCGAGCAGCAGGCCTTCAAGGAATACCTGCAGGAGAACTACGGCACGCCGGAGACCGCCTATGACGTCGCTGACACCGCCTCGTCCGGCGACACCCGCATCCAGGACCTCAATGTCCGTGCCGACGCGGTGCTGGACGGCGACATGCTGCATGGCCGCTTCACCGCGGACCTGCTGGAAGGTGCCGCGGGCGACGACCTGATCGAGGGCCGCGCCGGCAACGACACCATTCTGGGCGGCCTCGGCGATGACACCCTGGCGGGCCATGCCGACCATGACAGCATCGACGGCGGCAGCGGCCACGACAGCATGACCGGTGACGGCGGCAACGACACGCTGCTCGGCGCCGCCGGGCACGACACGATGCTGGGTGGCAACGGCTATGACTGGCTGGATGGCGGCGAGGGCAATGACAGCCTCGGCGGCGGCAATGGCCTCGATACGCTGCTCGGCGGCACCGGCAACGACGTGCTGCGCGGCGGTGCGCTGTCCGACAGCCTGGTCGGCGGCGAGGGCGACGACACCCTCGACGGCGGTGTGTCGAACGACACGCTGGCCGGGGGCACGGGCGCCGACTCGTTGGATGGCGGCCTCGGCCACGACCAGCTGTTCGGCGATGTCGGCAACGACACGCTGGGCGGTGGCATCGGCCATGACACGCTCGACGGTGGCGCGGATGACGACTTCCTGACCGGCGGCAGCGGCATGGACAGTCTGATGGGTGGTGCCGGCAACGACACCCTCGACGGCGGCAACGGCCATGACACGCTGATCGGTGGCGAGGGCAACGACCAGCTCTTCGGCGGCCTGAACCGCGACCTGCTGGAAGGCGGGGCCGGCAACGACACGCTGGATGGCGGCCAGCAGGCCGATACGCTGATCGGCGGCGAGGGCGACGACGTGCTGACCGGCGGCGTCAGCAACGATCTGTTCATCTTCGGCGCCAACGCCGGTTCCGACATCATCACCGACCTGACCCGCTTCGACACGATCCTGATCGAGGATGGACTGACGATCGCCGACCAATCCCTGGCGGACATCGGCGGCGGCGCGGCACAGGACCTGGTGCTGACGCTGAGCGACGGTGGGATGATCACCCTGCTCGACATGCAGGTGATCCCGACCGGGGTCCTGACCTTCGCCTGACGGGCGCGAAGGCGGGGGCGGGTCGAAACCCCTCCGCCTCGCAGCATGCTCCGACCGGCGCGGCGGCAACGCCGCGCCTTTCTCATGCCTGTGCACTCCCGGCTCCTCGCAACGGCAGGAGGGGAGTGCCATGCGGCCGGGAGCCATCCCGCCCCATCGCGACGTCGGACCGGCCCATCGCAGCGGCGTTGGGCGGTCGGCAGGTTCGGCCCGCGACGATCCAGGCGTGATCGGGGACGCCTCCGGCCACGCCGCTTCAGTGTCGGGGCGCGCGGTGACGATGGCGGCAGGCACGCTCTTTCGGCGGACATCCCGACAAGTCGGCTAGACATCCTCTTGGCCGGCCGATGCGTGGTCCTGTTGCGCCGCCGACGGTTCACGGAACGGCAACAGGACTGCCACGCACGCGTCGCCCGCTTGCTCTAGGGGAGCCCCCGACTTCGTAGGGGCTTCGCATGACAAGGCGTCGGAACGTTCTGTTGATCGTGGTCGATCAGTGGCGGGCGGATTTCATCCCGGCTCTTGGCGCCGGATTCCTGAAGACGCCCAATCTTGACCGGCTTTGCCGTGAGGGCGTGACCTTCCGCAACCACGTCACGACCGCAGTACCCTGCGGGCCGGCACGCGCCTCGCTGCTGACGGGGCTGTATCTGATGAACCATCGCGCGGTGCAGAACACGGTGCCGCTCGATGCGCGGCACATGAATCTCGGCAAGGCGCTGCGGCTGATCGGCTACGATCCGGCGCTGATCGGATACACCACCTCGACGCCTGATCCGCGCACCACCGGTCCGCGCGATCCGCGCTTCACCACGCTCGGCGACCTGATGGACGGCTTCCGCAGCGTCGGTGCCTTCGAACCCTCGATGGATGGTTATTTCGGCTGGCTGGCGCAAAGGGGCTACGACCTGCCCGCGCGCCGCACCGATATCTGGCTGCCCGAGGGCGCGGATGCCGAACCCGGCGCGACTGATCGCCCCTGCCGCATTCCGGCGGAACTGTCCGACAGCGCCTACTTCACCGAGCGCGCGCTGACCTATCTGAAGGGCAAGGGCGACAAGCCTTGGTTCCTGCATCTCGGCTATTGGCGGCCGCATCCGCCCTTCGTCGCCTGCGCCCCCTACCACCAGATGTACAAGCCGGAGGAGATGCCCGCCCCGGTGCGCGCCGCCGATCCGGCCAGCGAGGGCGCCCAGCATCCGATGCTCGGCCACTATCTCGATTCCATCCGCCAGGCGTCGTTCTTCGAGCGCGCGGAAGGTCAGGGCGCGGCGCTGGACGCCGCGCAGATCGCGCAGATGCGCGCGACCTATGCCGGCATGATGAGCGAGATCGACGACTGCCTCGGCCAGGTCTTCGCCTATCTCGATCAGACGAAGCAATGGGAAGACACCCTCGTCATCTTCACCTCCGACCATGGCGAGCAGCTCGGTGACCATCACCTGCTCGGCAAGCTCGGCTATTTCGATGAGAGCTTCCGCATTCCGCTGGTGGTGAAGGATCCCGATGCGCCGCAGGAAGGCGGCCGCATCGAATCCGCCTTCACCGAGAGCGTGGACGTCATGCCGACGATCCTCGACTGGCTCGGCGGCGAGATCCCGCGCGCCTGCGACGGCCGCTCCGTCCTGCCTGTACTGCATGGCGCGATGCCGGCCGACTGGCGGCGCCACCTGACCTACGAGTTCGATTTCCGCGACGTCTACTACAGCCAGCCGGAAGGCGCGCTCGGCCTCGGCATGGAGGAGGCGTCGCTGATGGTCGTGCAGGACGAGCGGCGCAAATACGTCCATTTCGCCGCGCTGCCGCCGCTGTTCTTCGACCTTGAGAAGGATCCGGACCAGTTCGTCAACCTGGCCGAGGACCCGGCCTATGCCGCCGAGGTGCGCGACTACGCCCAGAAGGCGCTGTCGCACCGGCTGCGGCATGCCGAACGCACGCTCACCCATTTCCGCGCCACGCCACACGGACTCGAGGACCGCACCGCCACCGCGGTGTCCGCCCTCAGGCGCGCCGCCGAATAGAGGCCCCAAGCCACCATGGATCATTCGGGAAAGGGACATCGCATGACGAGGATCAACCGCCGGGCGCTGCTGGCTGCACCGGCCCTGGCCGTCCTGCCGCGTGTCGCGCTGGCCCAGGCCGACCAGCGGCCTTCCATCACCATCGCGGTGCAGAAGGTCAGCAACAGCAACACGCTGGAGCCGCTGCGCGAGCAGTCCAATGTCGGCGAGCGCGTCTTCCTCACTTCCATGTGGGAGGGCCTGCTCGGCCGCGACTATTCCAGCCAGCTCGAAACCATCCCGATGCTGGCGGTGGAGAACCGACGCATCAGCGACAGCGTCGTGGAATTCAAGCTCCGCCCGGGCGTGAAGTTCCACAACGGCGACGAGTTGACCGCAGAGGATGTCGCATTCTCCTTCGGGAATGACCGCATGTTCGGCCCGAACGGTCCCAACAGCGGCAGCACCATCCGGGTCGGCGAGACCAATCCGACCAATAGCGGCAAGGAGCTGCCGGTCGAGGTGCCTGCGGTCGCGAACCGCTCCTTCCCCGGCTTCGAGAAGATCGAGATCATCGACCGCCACACCCTGCGCTGGATCAACCGGACGCCGGACGTGACGCTGGAAGGCCGCCTCGCGCGCATCGGCAGCGAGATCGGCAGCCGTCGCGGCTTCGCCGAGGCGGCGAGCTGGCTCGACTGGTCGCGCAAGCCGGTGACCACCGGCCCGTACAAGGTCGCCGAATTCCGCCCCGACCAGTCGCTGACCCTGGTCGCGCATGACGAATACTGGGGCGGCCGCCCGCCGATCCGCCAGATCCGCTTCGTCGAGGTGCCGGAAGTCTCCTCGCGCGTGAACGGCCTGCTGTCCGGCGAATACCACTTCGCCTGCGACATTCCGCCTGACCAGATCACCGGCATCGAGCGCAACGCGGCCTTCGAGGTCGTCGGCGGCACCATCCCGAACCACCGCATCACGGTGTTCGACAAGAATCACGCGCAGCTCCGCAACCCGCTGGTGCGCCGCGCCTTCACCCATGCGATCGACCGGCAGGCGATCGTCGACAGCCTGTGGGCCGGCCGCACCGAGATTCCGAAGGGCCTGCAATGGTCCTTCTACGGCGACATGTTCATCGCCGACTGGTCCGTGCCGAACTTCGACCCCGCCGAGGCGCGCCGCCTGCTACGCGAGGCGAACTACCGCGGGGAACCGATCCCCTATCGCCTGCTGAACAACTACTACACCAATCAGGTCGGCACGGCGCAGATCCTGGTCGAGATGTGGCGCCAGGTTGGCCTCAACGTGCAGATCGAGATGAAGGAGAACTGGTCGCAGATCCTCGAGCGGTCGCCGACGCGCGCCGTCCGCGACTGGTCGAACTCCGGCCTGTTCAGCGACCCGGTCTCCTCGCTGGTCAATCAGCACGGCCCGAACGGCCAGCAGCAGCAGGTCGGCGAATACGCGAATGAAGAGTTCAACCGCCTGTCGAGCGAGCTGGAGACCAGCACCGACCGCGCCCGCCGCCGCGTCGTCTTCCAGCGCATGCTGGTGATCGCCGAGCGCGAGGACCCGGCCTACACCGTGCTGCACCAGAACGCGACCTTCACGGCCAAGCGCAAGGACATCCGCTGGAAGGCCGCGCCCGCCTTCGCGATGGATTTCCGCGCGCAGAACTGGGGCGCCTGAGATCATGACGACGCTGACCCGCCGGGCGACGCTGCTGGGCGTCGCCGCATTGACACTGCCGCACCCGGGCCTCGCCCAGGCGGATCAGCGGCCGTCCATCACCATCGCCGTCCAGAAGGTGGTGAACAGCAATACCCTGGAGATGGCGCGCGAGCAGTCCAACGTCGGCACGCGCGTCTATGGGTCCTATGCTGAGATGCTGATCGACACCGACTGGATCGGTGACCTGTCGCTGCGGCCGGCGCTCGCGACCGCCTGGCGGCGCATCGACGACCGCACGGTGGAGCTCGACCTGCGCGAAGGCGTCCGCTTCCACAACGGCGACGTCATGACCGCCGAGGACGTCGTCTTCTCCTTCGGGCCGGAACGGCTTTGGGGTGCGGGGCAGCAGGCCCAGGGCACGCTCTTCGCGAACAGCGCCACCGGATCGACCGGCAAGGCGCCGCCGCCGGAGGTGCCCGCCGTCGCCCGCCGCACCTATCCCGGCTTCGATCGCATCGAGATCGTCCGCGCGGGTGTGATCCGCTTCGTCAACCGCACGCCCGATGTGACGCTGGAAGGTCGCATCGCGCGCAATGTCGGCATGATCGGGTCGCGCCGTGCCTTTGCGGAAGCCGATTCCTGGCTCGCCTGGGCCCGCAAGCCGGTCGGCACCGGCCCCTATCGCGTCGTGGAGTTCCGCCCTGACCGCGACCTGACGCTGGAAGCCTTCGACGAGTATTGGGGCGGCCGCCCACCGCTGCGGCGCATCCGCTTCGTCGAAGTGCCGGAGCCGGCCTCCCGCGTGAATGGCCTGCTCTCCGGCGAGTACGACTTCGCCTGCGACGTGAACCCCGACCAGATCGCGGATATCGAGAAGAATCCGCGTTTCGAGGTGGTTGGCAGCACCATCACCAACCACCGCGTCACGGTGTTCGACAAGCACCACCCGCAGCTTCGCGATGCCCGCATCCGCCGCGCCTTCACCCATGCCATCGACCGCCAGATGATCGTCGACGCGCTCTGGGCCGGCCGTACGGCCGTGCCGAAAGGTCTGCAATGGGACTATTACGGGGAGATGTTCCAGGCGGATTGGTCGGTCCCCGCCTATGATCCCGCCGAAGCCCGCCGTCTGCTGCGCGAAGCCGGCTACAAGGGCGATCCCGTCCCCTATCGCCTGCTGAACAACTACTACACGGGCCAGGTCGCGACCGCGCAGATCCTCGTCGAGATGTGGCGCCAGGTCGGCCTGAACGTCCAGATCGAGATGAAGGAGAACTGGGGCCAGATCTTCGACCGCAACGCCCCGCGCGCGGTGCGCGACTGGTCGAACAGCGCGGCCTTCAACGACCCTGTCTCCTCGATCAGCGCCGGCTTCGGCCCGCAGGGCCAGAGCCAGCAGGTCGGCGAATACGAGAACGAAGAGTTCAATCGCCTGTCGAACGAGCTGGAAACCAGCACGGACCGTCCCCGCCGCCGCGTCGTCTTCCGCCGCATGCTGGAAATCGCGGAACGCGAGGATCCCGTCTACACCGTGCTGCACCAGACGGCGACCTTCACCGCGAAGCGCAAGGACATCCGCTGGAAGGCCGCACAGTCCTTCCTGATGGATTTCCGCCGCGAGAATTGGGGGAGCTGAGATGGCCGAAGACTCCCTCGTCAGCCTGCGGGACCTGCGCGTCGCCTTTGACGGCGTGCCCGTGCTGCGCGGCATCGATCTCGACATTCCGCGCGGCGGTGCGGTCGGCATGGTGGGCGAGTCCGGCTGCGGCAAGTCGGTCACCTGGCTTGCCGCGCTCGGCCTGCTGCCGGGCCGCGCGCGCGTGACCGGCGGCGTGCACCTGGCCGGCACGGATATCCTCGGCGCACCGCCCGCCACGCTGGATCGCGTGCGCGGCGGGCGCATCGCCATGATCTTCCAGGATCCGGCATCGAGCCTGAACCCGGTCCATCGCCTCGGCGCCCAGGTGGCCGAGGCGGTGCGCCTGCATCGCGGCGTCACCGGCGCCACGGCGCGCGCCGAGGCGAGGCGCCTCTTCGACCAGGTCGGCATTCCCGACGCTGCCCGCCGCCTCGACGCCTATCCGCATGAGCTCTCGGGCGGGCAGAACCAGCGCGTGATGATCGCCATGGCGTTGGCCGGCCAGCCCGAGCTGCTGGTCGCCGATGAGCCTACCACGGCGCTCGACGTCACCATCCAGGCGCAGATCCTCGACCTGCTGAACCGGCTGCGGCGGGAGACCGGCATGGCGCTGGTGCTGATCTCCCACGACCTCGGCGTGGTGTCCGAGACCTGCGAGGAGGTCGCCGTCATGTATGCCGGCCGGATCGTGGAACGCGCCTCGGCCGCGGCATTGTTCGCCCGTCCGACGCATCCTTACACCCAGGGGCTGCTCGCCGCGCTGCCGCCGCTGGACGGGCCGAAGCAGCGCCTGGCTGCCATCCCGGGCAGCGTGCCCGATCCGCGCCTGATGCCGGCCGGCTGCGCCTTCGCGCCGCGCTGCGCGCACCGCACCGCCGCCTGCGGCGCTGAGGTGCCGCGCCCCGTCGCCATCGCGCCCGGCCACAGCGCCGCCTGCCTGCTCACCGAAGCGCCGGAGCTCGTCGAGGCATGAGGGACGCCGAACTTCTCGAGGCCAAGGACCTCGTCCGCCGCTACAGCATGCGCCAGGGCCTGCTCGGCCGCATCACGGAGGTCACCGCCGTCGCCGGTGTGTCGCTGGCGCTGGAACGCGGCCGCACGCTCGGCCTGGTCGGCGAATCCGGCTGCGGCAAATCCACCACCGGCCGCATGGTGCTCGGCCTCGAAGTGCCTGATGCGGGCAGCGTGTCCTTCCAGGGCAAGCCGATGCCGAAGCCCGGCACGCCGGCCTGGCGGGCGATGCGGGCGCGCATGCAGATGGTCTTCCAGGACCCGCTCGGCGCGCTCGATCGTCGCATGACGATCGCCGAGCAGATCGCCGAGCCGCTGGTGATCCACGCCATCGGCAGCGCCTCGGAACGCGCCGCGCGTGTCGAATCCCTGCTGCGCGATGTCGGCCTGCGCGCCGACCAGGGCGGCCGCTATCCGCATGAACTGTCCGGCGGCCAGCGCCAGCGCGTGGTGCTCGCCCGCGCCCTCGCCACCGAACCGGCGCTGCTGGTCTGCGACGAGCCGATCAGCGCCCTCGACATCTCGATCCAGGCGCAGGTGATGAACCTGCTCGTCGAGCTCCAGGCCGCGCGCGGCATGGCGATCCTCTTCATCAGCCACGATCTGCGCGCGGTGCGCCAGGTCAGTGACCGCGTCGCGGTGATGTATCTCGGCACTATCGTCGAGGAAGGTTCCCCCGACGCGCTGCTGCACGATCCGCGCCATCCCTATACGCGGGCGCTGGTCTCCGCGATCCCCCATCCGGGCAAGCAGGGCGAACGCATCGTGCTGCAGGGCGACCCGCCCAATCCGGCGGCGCGACCCACGGGCTGCGCCTTCCATCCACGCTGCCCGCTCGCCAGCGTGCAGTGCCGCAGCGAGACGCCCACCCTGCGCGACGACGGTGCCGACCGGCGTGTCGCCTGCCACCATCCGCACGCATCCCCCATCGCGGAGGCCGCCTGATGTTGCGTTTCCTTGCCACGCGGCTCGCCCGTGCCCTGATCACCATCGTCATGGTGGTGACCTTCGCCTTCGTGGTGCTGCGCCTGTCCGGCGACCCCGCCCTGCTGATCATGAGCGTGGACGCCCCGCCCGAGGCCATCGCCGCCTTCCGCGCCTCCTGGGGTCTCGATGATCCGCTCTGGCAGCAATACCTGAAGTACTTCACCGCGATCCTGCACGGTGATCTTGGCCGATCGATGCGCGACGGCCGCGACGCCATCGCCCTGGTGGCGGAGCGCATTCCGGCCACCCTCGCGCTCACCCTGCCGGCGCTGGCGATCAAGCTGTCCATCGGCATCCCGTCCGGCATCTATGCGGCGCTGCACCGGAATTCGCTGACAGACCGCGTGGTGATGGGTCTCGCCGTGCTCGGCTTCACCGTGCCGTCCTTCGTGCTCGGGCTGCTGCTGGTGCTGGTCTTCGCGGTTCAGCTCGGCTGGCTGCCCTCGGGCGGGCAGGATTCCTGGCGCCATGCGATCCTGCCGGTCATAACCCTCGGTGCCGGCGGCGCGGCGGTGCTCGCGCGTTTCACCCGCAGCGCCATGCTTGAGGTCCTCGGCCAGCCCTATATCCGCACCGCCAGCGCCAAGGGCGTGCCCTGGCGCGCAGTGGTGCGCAACCATGCCTTGCCGAATGCCGCTATCCCCACCGTGACCATCATCGGCTTCATGGTCGGCAGCCTGATCGCCGGCGCGGTGGTGGTCGAGAGCGTCTTCTCCTGGCCCGGCGTCGGCCGGCTGCTGGTGGTGGCGGTGGCGAACCGCGACCTCGCCGTCGTGCAATGCATCCTGCTGCTCGTCGCAGGCACCATGGTCGCGTCCAACCTGGTCGTCGACTTGCTCTACGGCGCGCTCGATCCACGCCTGCGCCAGGCCCGCGCGGGGGGAGCCGCCTGATGTCCGACGCCACTCTTCCCGCCGTCGCCGCGGCGCCGCGCTTCCGCCTGAACCTGCCGCTCGGCGTCGCCATCGGCGTGTCCTGGATCCTGCTGATGCTTGCCGTCGCGGTGCTCGCCGACGTCATCAGCCCCTACGCCTACACGGCGCTAGACTTGCGCAACCGTCTCTCGCCGCCTGTCGGCATGGGCGGCGTCTGGGCGCATCCGCTCGGCACGGACGAGCTCGGCCGCGACGTGCTGTCGCGCCTGATCTATTCCATCCGGATGAGCCTGCTGAT
Organism: Roseomonas alba; assembly: GCF_019430885.1. Taxonomy (GTDB): domain Bacteria; phylum Pseudomonadota; class Alphaproteobacteria; order Acetobacterales; family Acetobacteraceae; genus Neoroseomonas; species Neoroseomonas alba. Next base: position 443,000 of record NZ_JAHYBZ010000005.1, read on the forward strand.
CGCCTTCGGCGCCACCATCATCGGCGCGGTCTTCGGCACGACCATGGGCTTCCTCGCCGCGCATTTCCGCGGCTGGGTGGAACAGGCGGTGCTCGCGCTGGTGGATTTCTCGGCGAGCCTGCCCTTCCTGATCCTCGCCCTCGCGGTGCTCGCCTTCTTCGGCAATTCGCTGTCGCTCTTCATCGTGCTGCTCGGCTTCCATGCCTGGGAACGCTACGCCCGCATCGCGCGCGGCCTGGCCATCAGCGCCGGGGCGCAGGGCTACGCCGCGGCGGTGCGGCAACTGGGCGCCGGGCCGCTGCGCGTCTATGGGCGGCACATCCTGCCCAACATCGCCTCGACGCTGATCGTGTCCATGACGCTGGCCTTCCCGGAGATCATCCTGCTGGAGAGCGGGCTGTCCTTCCTTGGGCTCGGCGTGCAGCCGCCGTCGACCTCGCTGGGCAACATGGTGGGGTATGGGCGTGAGTACCTGACGCGGGCGCCGTGGATCCTGCTCGCGCCGGCGTTCACGATCATCACGACGACGCTCGCGGTATCGATGGTGGGGGATTGGCTGCGGGACCGGCTGGATCCGACCCTGCGGTGAGGTTCTCCGGAAGGGGCTCTGCCCCTCCCGGACCCACCCCGCCAAAGGCCGAAAGGCCTCTGGACACCTGGAGTTGACGCTGAGCACGTCAGTCCGGCGGATAGGACGAAGGATGCGATAGGCACAGCACCAAGAGGAATGCTGGCGCCGGGCACAGTGCGCGCTCGGATGCTCCGAAACCGTTGTTCTGCCGGCGCCAGGTGACGGTTTCCAAAGGCCCTGTGGCCTTTGGTGGGGAGAGGTCCGGAGAGGGGCAAAGCCCCTCTCCGATCCGTCATCGCCCAATCTTCGCGCGGATGGGGCAGCGCCCCTCCAATCTCACCCCAAGCCGCGCCCTTCCAACAGATCCCGCAGCGGCGCAACCGCCGGCCCGACGAAGTCCATCATTGCCCGCACCCGCGGCGCCTGCCGCAGGTCCGGATGCGTCAGCACCCATAGCGTCGACCCGAAGGCTGCCTCCGGCGCCGCCAGCCGCCGCAGTCCGGGCCGTACATCGCCCACGAAGCAGGGGAGGTGCCCGATGCCGAGCCCGGCCTCCACCGCCTCTGCCAGCGCCAGCACGCTGTTCACCCGCGCCGCGATGCGCTCGGGCGCCACGGACTTCTGGAGGAACTGCGTCGCCTTCAGCGACCCCATGCTCTCCCCCAACCCGACCCAGTTCGCCTGCGCGACCGGATCCTGGCCAGGCGCGGCCACGTCGTCCGCGCGCCCGTACAGCGCCCAGGCAATGCGCGCGAGGCGCCGCCCGACCAGTGTCTCGGGCGCCGTGTCGGCGGCGCGGATGGCGATGTCGGCATCCCGGCGCGACAGGTTCGACGCCGCATTGCCGATCACCAGATCGAGCGTGATGCGCGGATATTCCGCGCGGAACCGGGCGAACAGAGGCAGCAGCACCTGCACCAGCAGGCTGTCGCTCGTGCTGATACGCAACTCGCCGGCCGGGCTCGGCGCCTGACCGGCGAGGCGCCGCAGCACCTCGGTCACGTCATGGTCCATGCGCCCCGCGGTCGCGACGATGGCCTCGCCCGCCGGCGTCGCGACGAAGCCGCTGCGGTGGCGTTCGAACAGCGCGACGCCAAGCATCGCCTCGACCTGCCGCAGCCGCCGGAACACTGTCGAGTGGTTCAGGCCGAGCGCGACCGCCGCCGCCGGCAGGCTGCCGGTCCCGGCAATCGCACGGACCAGGCGGAAATCGTCCCAGGACAAGGCTTTGGGTGCATCGGGCATGGCACGGTCCAGGCGGGGTTCCGGGCAATCATACAAGGATCTTGGCGATACGGCAGGACGCCGATTGCATGGATGCAATCGCATTTCCCGTGATTCCACGCCTGATCGGACTATCTCTATCGCCACAGACGGGCGGCCGATCCGCCCGGACAGGAGAAACCACCATGGCCCGTCATGGCATCCACCACGTCACCGCGATCTCCGGCGAGGCCCGGCGCAACGTGGATTTCTACACCCGCATCCTTGGCCTGCGGCTGGTGAAGCGGACGGTCAACTTCGACGACCCCGGCACCTGGCACCTCTACTACGGCGACGAGACCGGCCAGCCCGGCACCATCCTGACCTTCTTCCCCTGGGCGCAGGCGTCGCAGGGCCGCCAGGGCGTGGGCGAGCTGCACGAGACGATCTTCCGCATCCCCCAGGCCTCGGTCGGCTTCTGGACGCACCGCCTGCTCGCCCAGGGTGTGGCGCAGGAGACGACGACCGAACGCTTCGGCGAGACGGTCATCGCCTTCCGTGACCCGGACGGCATGCGCGTCGCGCTGGTCGCGCTGCCCGGCATCGACTCCGAGCCCGGCTGGGCCACCGCCGACATCCCCGCCGAGCATGCGGTACGCGGCATCCACGGCGTGACGCTGATGCTGGAAGACGGCGCGGCGACGGGTGCGATCCTCTCCGACGTGCTCGGCCTCGCCGAGACGGCGAAGGAGGGCAACACGGTCCGTTACCAGGCCCCCGGCACGACCATCGGCGGCATCGTGGACCTGCGGAGCGTGGGCGGCTTCCTGCCGGCACGGCAGGGGCGCGGTTCGGTGCACCACCTCGCCTTCCGCGCCGCCGACGACGCGGAGGAAGCGGCGATGGTCAGGCGCCTGGCCGAGAACCACGGCATCCGCACCACGGAACAGATGGACCGCAACTACTTCCGCTCCGTCTACTTCCGCGAGCCCGGCCACGTGCTGTTCGAGATCGCGACCGACATCCCCGGCTTCGCCGTGGACGAACCGGCCGAGACCCTCGGCACCACGCTGAAGCTGCCGCGTGTCCTCGAGAAGCACCGCGCCGAGATCGAGCGCGCGCTGCCCGAACTCGCCTGACATCCCTGCCGCCGCACCCCGCCCTGACCGGCGGGGCGCTGGCCCGGAGGCCACCATGTCCACCACCACCCAATCCTTCATCCATCGCTTCGAACCCGCCACCGCGCCCGGCCTGCCGCCCCTGCTGCTGCTGCACGGCACCGGCGGCAATGAGGACGACCTGATCCCGCTCGGCCAGGCCGTGGCACCCGGCGCGGCGCTGTTGTCCCCGCGCGGCCAGGTGCTGGAAGCCGGCATGCCGCGCTTCTTCCGCCGCCTCGCCGAGGGCGTTTTCGACGAGGCGGATCTGCGCCGCCGCGCCGACGACCTCGCCGCCTTCGTGGCGGAATCGCGCGACCGCTACAGCCTGCCGGCGCCGATCGCGCTGGGCTTCTCCAACGGCGCGAACATCGCGGCCGCACTGCTGCTGCTGCATCCGGAAACGCTCGCCGGCGCGGCGCTGCTGCGCGCCATGGAACCGCTGCGCACACCGCCCCGGCCGGACCTGACCGGGCGCAACGTCCTGCTGCTCTCCGGCGCGATGGACCCGATCGTGACGGCGGAGAACGGCAGGCGGCTGGCCGGGACACTCGCCGCTGCCGGCGCGCAGGTGGAACATGAAACCCTTCCGACGGGACATGGCCTGTCCCAGGCCGACCTGACCCTGACGCGACGCTGGATGGCGCGCCAGCCGGCGGGTTGACGGCGTCACAGACGCGATCGCGCGACCTTGCCGGCGGACGCTTTTTTGCCTGACGTCCTGCGACGCACAGCGCGCGTCTCGCCGTTCCCGGACGACCGCTCTGCTTGGCGCCCGGTATCGGTTTCCAAAGGCCTCGAGCCTTTGGTGGGGAGAGGTTCGGAGAGGGGCAAGGCCCCTCTCCGACGCCCAACCCGGCTCCCTGTCCCGCTGTCGGGCTGCGCGATCACCTCTGTGCCGCGGGTTTCAGCAACCCGGCGAGTCCGACCCGGTGCAGCATCTCCGCCCGCAGCCGGTCGGTGACGGCGAAGCCGACATCCGCGCCGTCCTGCGTCGGATCGATGTGCACGCGGAAGGGCCGCTTGCCGGAGGGCGTGTCGATGACTGTCACGATCGCCTCGGCCACCGCCGCGACATCCGCATCGGTCGGCACGATCTCAGCGAAGGCCTTCTGGACCTGTTCGCCGAAGCCGGCATAGGGGCCGGCCTCGTAGGCCGCGACCGTCGCCGCATCGGCCGGGACCCCGGCATGGGCGAAGTGGTTCGTGCCCTGAGTGAAGGCGCCGGGAACGATGATCGAGGTCTCGATGCCCCAGCGGCTGAGTTCCCGCGCATACTGGATGGCGATCGCGTCCATCGCCGCCTTGGCGCCGAAATAGGGCGCGAGATAGGGCGGCGTGCCGCCGGCGACGCTGCTGCTCGACACCCAGACCAGCAGCCCGTCGCGCCGTTCCCGCATATGCGGCAGTACCGCGCGGTTCACCCGCTGCGTGCCGAGGACATTGCTGTCGTAGAGCGCGGCATATTGCTCGGGCGTGAAGGCCTCCGCGGGGCCAAAGACCATGTGGCCGGCATTGTGGACGACCACGTCGATGCGCCCCGTGGCGGCAAGGACCGCGGCCACCGCCTGGTCGACGGAATCCTGCGACTGCACATCGAGCTCGACGGTGCGGAGGTCGATGCCCTCCGCCTTGGACAGTTGCGCCATTGCCCCGGCATTGGCGGCGTTGCGGCCGGCGATGTCGCGCATCGACGCCAAGACGGTGTGGCCCGCGCGGGCGAGAGCCTCGGCGGTCAGGCGGCCGAAGCCGCTCGACGCGCCGGTGACGAGAATGACCTGCTGGCTCATGAGCGTGTCTCCTCCGTCCTCAGACCATGCCGCCATTGGCGCGCAGCACCTGGCCGTTGACCCAGGCGCCGTCCGGGCCGGCGAGGAAGGCGACGGCGGCGGCGATGTCCTCCGGCTGGCCCAGCCGTTCCAGCGGGTTCATCTTCCGCAGGTGGTCGATCTGCTCGGGCGTCTTGCCGTCGAGGAACAGCGCAGTCGCGGTCGGGCCGGGGGCGATGGCGTTCACGGTGATGGCGCGCCCGCGCATCTCCTTCGACAGGACATGGGTCAGGGCCTCGATCGCCGCCTTGGTCGCGCAATAGACGCCATAGGTCGGCAGGCTTAGCCCCAGCACGCTGGTCGACAGGTTGATGATCCGCCCGCCCTCGCGCAGCCGCCGCGCCGCCTCGCGCATCGTGTAGAGGCTGCCCTTGAGGTTGATGGCGAGCTGGCTGTCGATCAGCGCGTCGTCGCCCTCGGTGATGGTGGCGAGGCGCATGATGCCGGCATTGTTCACCAGCACGTCAACGCCGCCGAAGGCCGCTTCCGCGGCACCCCACAGCCGGGCGACGGCGGCGGGATCGCTGACATCGGCCTGGGCGGTGATGGCGCGGCCGCCGGCCACCTCGATGCTGCCTGCCAGCGCCTCGGCCTCGGCGGCCTTGCCGGCGTAGTTGATGACGACGGTGAAGCCGTCGCGGGCCAGGCGCTGCGCGATGGCGGCGCCGATGCCGCGGGACCCGCCGGTGACGAGGGCCACCCTGGGTGTGGTGTCGGTCATGGTGTTCTCCGGTTTCGCGCCCCGATCGGGCGGTGCGGGCAACCTGGCCAATGTCCGCGCCGGGATAATCGGGCTATCGTTGCCTCATCTATTCCACCAGAACGAACAATCGGGGCATGCCATGGACCGGCTCGACGCCATGCGGCTGTTCACCCGGATCGTGGAGCGCCGCAGCTTCACCGAGGCCGCCAACGACCTCGGCCTGCCGCGTTCCACCGCGACCACGGTCATCCGGCAGATGGAGGAGCGGCTTGGTGCACGCCTGCTCCAGCGCACGACGCGGACGGTGCGGCCGACCCTGGACGGCGAAGCGTGGTATCGCCGCTGCCTCGCCATCCTGCACGACATCGAGGATGCGGAGGGCGCCTTCAGCGGCGCCGAACCGAAGGGCATGCTGCGCATCGACGTGCAGGGCACGCTGGCGCGGCATTTCCTGATGCCTGGCCTGCCCGCCTTCTTCGCGCGTCACCCTGGCATCGAGATCACGATGAGCGAAACCGACCGCTGGGTCGATCCGGTGCAGGAGGGCGTGGATTGCGTGCTGCGCTTCGGCGTGCTGCCCGACAGCGAGCTGGTGGCGCGCCGTGTGGCGATGCTCGACCGGGTGACCTGCGCAGCGCCCGCCTATCTCGACCGCTTCGGCGTGCCGGCCGATATCGCGGGGCTGGACGGGCACCATATCGTCGGCATCCGCTCGATCACCACCGGCATCGTCCGGCCGCTGCAATTCACGGTGGCGGGCGAGCTGCGCCTGGTGGAGCTGCCGGCGCCTTTCTCGGTCACCGGGCCCGAGAGCTACCTGCGCGCGTTGCAGCTCGGGCTGGGGATCGCCCAGGTACCGCGCTTTCATGCCGGGCAGGACCTGGCCGGGGGGCGGCTGATCGAGATCCTGCATGCGACGCCGCCGCCGCAGATGCCGGTCTCGCTCCTCTATCCGCGCAGCCGGCAGCTTGCGCCAAGGGTCAGGGTCTTCCTCGACTGGGCAGCGCGGGAATTCGCGGCGCGGAACGGCGTCGCGGCGTCAGGCTGACGCCAACGCCCGGCCCCGCGCTCAGAGACCGTTTGAAAAGTCCGGCGCCGGCCCGCACCCCCAACCGGCCAACCAATTCAGCATACTGTCGTTGGGTGGCCGGCTGGGGGTGCGGGCGGGTGCCGGACATGGACATGCGCCGAACGGCGCATTTCCAAACGGTCTCTCAGCGCCGCGCGAGCTTCCAGTGCAGTCGCCCGAGCCGGAAGATCTCCCGGTCGACGCTTGTCAGCCGGTTCAGCTCGGCCCGGATATCGGGGGTGATGGGTTCCTCGGTCGTCGGTTCCAGCAGCTCGTTCACATCGCCGCGCGTGTTCAGGCGCACCAGGCTGCTGGTCCGCTTCATCCCGAAGACGAGGGCGACCCTGGTGAAGACCTCGACCAGGTTCGAGGTGAAGCCGAACACGTCCATCGCCATCAGATTGCCGCTGGCGCGGTGCATGATTTCGAGTTCCGACATCGGAATGCCGGCGCCGGCGGCCGAGAAGCGGTAGCTGTGATCCGGTGCGACATTCACATGCCCCGCCAGGTAGCGCGACATCGTGTTGTCGATGGCGTCGAGCACTTCGGGCGTGGTGTTGCGCAGGAAGTCCAGCAGGTTGCCGCTGCTGCGCGCCGCTGCGGGACCCGCCAGGCGCTGGCGCTCGACATATTCCGGCCGATGCCGCTTCCAGAAATAGTAGGTGGACAGGATCCGCTCGACCGGGTCGCGCATCACGGTCACGGTGAAGAGCGGCCCCGGGATCATGCGGAGCTGTTCATAGTTGAAATGGCCTGAGAAGTAGCGGAAGCGCCCGAGTTCTTCCGTGGTGAATCGGTCGAGGCGCGAGAACCGTTCCGGGCAGATCTCCTCCGGCGCGAAGGCCTGGGAGAAATGGTGGTGCAATGTCGTTCCGCCGGTCTTGGGCAGATGCAGGAAGACCAGCTTGCGCCCGGCGGCAGGCGGAAAGGCGGATGCGCTCATGGACCACGCAATAGCAGCGCGGTCCGGCGGAGGGAAATGCATCCCCGGTACTGGCCGGCGGCGCCGGCTTCCGTATGCTTGGCCGCGAGGAACGGGACAGGAAGAGGAAGGTCGATGATCCTGCCGCTGGAAGGCGTCCGCGTGATCGAGGTGGGCCAGGCGCTGGCCGGCCCGTTGGCCGGCGTCATCATGGCCGATATGGGCGCCGAGGTGATCAAGGTCGAGAAGCCCGAGGGCGGCGACGATGCCCGCGGCTGGGGCCCGCCCTTCGCCGAGGATGGCGTCACCTCCCTGTATTTCCACAGCCAGAACCGCAACAAGCGAGGCATCACGCTGGACCTCAAGAAGGCCGAGGATGTCGAGGCGCTGCACCGTCTCTGTGAGACCGCCGACATCCTGATCCAGAACCTGCGCCCCGGCGTGGTGGAGGAGATCGGCATCGGGCCGGCGGCGATGCTCGAACGGCATCCGCGGCTGGTCTATTGCTCGATCTGGGCTTTCGGGGATCGCGGCCCGCTGAAGATGCGGCCCGGCTTCGACCCGCTGCTGCAGGCGTTTGGCGGCATGATGAGCGTGACCGGCCGGCCGGAGGACCCGCCCACCTTCTGCGGCGCCTCGATCAACGACAAGGCGACGGGAATGTTCACCGTGATCGGCGCGCTGGGCGCGTTGCGGCGGCGGGACATCACGGGCAAGGGCGGGCTGGTCGACACTTCGCTGTTCGAGACGGCGGTGCATTGGGTGGAAGGGCAGGTGAACAACCACCTCGCCACCGGTGAGGTGCCGCGGCGGCACGGCACGGGTGCGGCGGTGATCGCACCGTACCAGGTCTTCGACTGCGCCGACCGGCCGATGTGCCTCGCGGCCGGCAACGACCGGCTCTGGGCGCGCTGCGCGGCGGTGCTCGGCCACCCGGAATGGGCGACGGACGACCGTTTCGCCCGGGGGTCCGCGCGCGTGCGCAACAAGCCCGTGCTGATTCCGCTGATCGCCGCGGTGCTGAAGACCCGGCCGCGCGACGCATGGATCGCGGCGCTGGAGGCGGTGGGCGTACCCTGCGCCCCGGTGAACGATATTGGCGAGGTGGTGGCGAGCGAACAGTTCGCCGCCATGGGGCTGGTGCAGGAACACGCCGGCGCGCCCAAGGTGGTCGGCCTGCCGATCAGCTTCGACGGCGTGCGGCCGGCGTCGACCCGCCCGGCGCCGAAGCTGGGCGAGCACAATTCGGAGTTGCTGGGCCGCGACGCCTCTACAGGATGAACCATCCCGCGACCGGGGCGGTCGCCGACTGGATGACGATGGCGAAGTCCGGGAGCTGATCCCCATTCACGTCCCCGGCGGCGACATAGAGGCCGCCGCCCCCGGGCTGCACCCGCAGGTCTCCCGCGGCGCCGGCGAAGTTGGCGCCGCGATAGACGAAGGCCTGGTTGCCCGCGAGTAGCGCGTCCGCATCGATGAGCGCGAGCGAGATGCGGTCGGGCAGGCCGCCGACGAAGGTGAAGTCGGTGATCACGTCGGGTGCCGCCAGGGTGCTGTCGGCCAGGCTGGTCAGGCGGAATTGGTCGGCGCCGGCACCGCCCGTCAGCGTGTCGCTGTCCGTCCCGCCGATCAGAATGTCGTTGCCGCCGAGGCCCGAGAGCTGGTCGGCCCCGGCCAGCCCGGACAGGACATTGGCGGCGGCATTGCCTGCGATGGTGTTGGCGAGGCCATTGCCGGTCCCGGTCTTTACGGTGCCGCCGAGCAGCAGCGTCTCGAGATTGGCGCCCAGGGTGAAGGCCGTGCCGCCAGTCGCCATGACGGTATCGGCGCCCTGGTTGGGGGCCTCGACAACCACATCGCCGGTTTGAGCGAGGAAGGTGTCGTTGCCGATGCCGCCGATCAGCCTGTCATTGCCCGCGCCGCCATCCAGCGTGTCGTTGCCGCCGCCGCCATTCAGCGTGTCGGCACCGCCGAGGCCGGTGATGGTGTTGCCGAGGCCATTGCCGATGAAGCTGTGGGCGTTGGCGGTGGTGGCGACCAGCGTCTCGACATTCGCGGCCAGCGTATAGGTGGCGAGGCCGGTGCGGACGGTATCGATGCCCTGGTTGAGGCCCTCGATCACGACATCCGTCGCGGCATTCACGAGGAAGGTGTCGTTGCCGACATCGCCGGTCATCCGGTCGCCGCCGCCGCCGCCATCGAGCGTGTCGTTGCCGCCGCCGCCGTTCAGCGTATCCGCGCCGTTGTGGCCGGTGATCGCATTGTCCAGCGCGTTGCCCGCGAAGTTGTGCGCCGTGCCGGTGGTGGCGATCAGCCTCTCGACATTGGCCGCCAGGGTATGGCTGGCGAGGCTGGTGCGGACGGAGTCGATGCCCTGATTTGCCAATTCGACGACGACATCCGTCGCGGCGTCGACCATGTAGGTGTCGTCCTGCGTGCCGCCGACCAGCCGGTCGCTGCCGGCGCCGCCATCGAGCGTATCGGCCCCGGCGAAGCCGCTCAGCGTGTCGGACCCGGCGCCGCCGCTCAGCCGGTTCGCCGCGCCATTGCCGGTGAGGGTGTTGCCGAGGGTGTTGCCGATGCCGTCGATCACCCCGATGCCGGAGAGGATCAGTTTCTCGACATTGGCCGCGAGCGTGTGGGTGATGGTGGAGATGACGGTGTCGATGCCGCCATTGGCCGCTTCCACCACGCGGTCCAGGGCCGAATCGACGTAGTAGAAGTCATTTCCGGCCGCCCCGATCATGCTGTCGCCGCCCGCGCCGCCGTTCAACGTGTCGTTGCCGCCCAGGCCGAGCAGCGTGTCATTGCCACCGAGCCCCGCGATGCTGTCGGCACCGGTGCCGCCGGCCAGGCTGTCGGGCCCCGCGGTTGGGCCGGCCGGTGCCACACCGGCGACGTATCCGACGACGGCCGCGGTGCCGAGTGTGGCGGAGACTGCCGGCTTGCTGGTCGCGACCGAGGTCAGATCGATGCGGAAGCCCTCACGCAACTCGCCGGCCAGTGCGGCGGCGAGATCGACATCGACGCGCGTGACGCTCTTCGCGGCGGTGACAGGCGGGCCGGCATAATAGCGATCGTAGGACCCGCCGAGCGTATAGCCCGTGACCTCCGCCAGCGTGACGCTGCCCGAGGGCAACGCGCCACCGACGAAATCGCTTGCCGTGACGCCTTGGGCCCCGGTGCCGACAATCCTCCAATGCACTGTCAGCGTGGACCCGACATCGCCCACACGAATGATGTTGAAGGAGATCCTGTCCGTTGCATCCGTGCTGCCGCTCAGCCGATGCAGATAGACGAGCGCATCCCCGCTGGCGACCGACTGCGTGCCGGAAGCGAGCGTCAGGATGCCTGACGAAGCCTGCCCCGCAGGGCCAACCGAGCCGGTGGCACCGTCGAAGCCGGCCAGGCCGGCCGCGCCGCTCGCGGCATTGGTCCGGGTCGGCAGCACCAAGTCATCCTGCGGTGTGCCGAATGCGATGATGTAGAGATCCGGATATTCGAGCCCGCCGGCCCCGGCCGCGCCCCCGGCGGCCCCCTTGCCGCCGATGCTGACCGTTGCGGCGGATGTTCCGGCCGACGCGCTGTTGAAATCGGTGACCGCGGCCTTGCCGGTCAGCGTGCCGAGATTGAGGATTGCGCCGGCCGCGCTGCCGCCACGGCCATTGGCGCCGGCATCGCCGCCGTCGCCACCTGCCCCGCCATCGCCGCCCACGCCTGCCTTGCCGGAGTAGAGCGTGCCAGGATCGACGACCTGGGCTTCCGGCAGATGGACGGTCTGGCCGTTCCCATCGACATAGGAGAAGGCGAGCTCGTAGCTGTCCGAGGTGTAGCCGTCATCGCCGCCCTCGCCGCCCTTGCCGCCGGCGCTGCCCCAGCCACCGGCGCCGCCCTGGGCCCCGTTGCCGCCCTTCGCGGTATTGCCTTCCTCGATGTAGCCGGAGACCAGGCGGCCGCCGAACACGACATCGGTCAGCGACAGCGAGGCACCGGCCTGGTTCAGGATGGCCCCGCCGGCATGGCCGCCGGCGCCGCCCGCCCCGCCATCTCCGCCATCGCCGCCTGCCGAGCCGTTGCCGCCATCCCCGCCATCGCCCGGCTCGACCCAGAGCGGGTGCTTCTGGTTGTTGAAGAAAATCAGGTCGGTGATGACATGGCCGTCGATGCCGGCGCGGCCGCCGAAGGTGAAGCCGCCGGCGCCGCCCTGCCCGCCTGTGCCGCCGCGGCCGCCCTCGGCATTGTTGTCGCCGAAGCCGACGCGGATCAGCGTCAGGGTGCCGGCATTGACGATGGCACCCCCGCGATCCTCGCCCTTCGCGCCGGCGCCGCCCGCCGCGCCGTCACCGGCCGGGGTGTTGTCCAGCGCATCCTGGCCGAAATAGGCGAGGGCCCGGTCCTTCTCGTTGCCGTCGAGGATGTTGTCGCCGTCGAGGTCGACGGCGTAGCCGCCGGCGATGGTGGCCGGCCCGGCCGGCACGGTGGAATCCGCGCCCCGGCCCTGGTTGGCCCCGCCCTCGGCTGGCGTCGCCTGGCTGTTGCCGTTGACGAAGTCGACCCCGACCAGGGTCAGGTTCGCGCCCTGATTGATCGTGAACTTGGTGCCGAAGCCGTTGTTCAGGGCGATGTCGGCCTGGCCGTCATCATCGACATCGCCGTTGATCGTCAGCGCCCCGCCCGCGGCCTTGATCTCGAATCCGGCGGGGTTCGCGAAGGTGCCGACGCTGACGAAGAGAGACGTCGCGACACTGGCCGAAAAGGTGATGGTGTCCGCCACGGCGGAGGCGTTCGCCTGGGTGATCGCCTCCCGCAGGCTGAGCACGCCATCATTCGCATTCACGACGTCCGCATTCGTCGTGACCGTGAAGACCGCCATCGTGTGGTGTTCCGCCTGTTCCTGGATCGGAACAAGCATGCGGCGGCACTATTTGGATGCGCAAACGAAACTTCTGCAACCTCGAGTGGATCGCCCCGGGCGCTGCGGTCAGTCTTCCTCCAGCCGCGCGATGTCCTCGTCCGACAGACCGAAATGGTGGCCGATCTCGTGGATCAGAACGTTGCGGACCAGGCGGAACAGATCCTCCCCGGTCTCGATCCATTCGAGGAGGATGGGCTCGCGATACAGCAGGATGCGGTCGGGCTCGCGCGGGATGTCGCCGCCGGATTTCAGCGTCAGCGGCACGCCCTGATAGAGCCCCGTCAGCTCCCAGGGGCTTTCGAGGCCCATGTCCTGGAGGGTATCGTCGTCCGGGATGTCCTCGACCAGGATGGCGCTGCCGCGGACCAGGTCGCGCAGCGGCTGGGGGATGGCGGCGAGCGCATGCTCGGCCATCTCTACCAGGTCATCGAGGCCGGGCGGCGTCGTGAAGCGCATGACGCTCCATGCGCGGGCGATGGGCCGCCCGTCAAGAAGAGGAGATGCCGATGGTCGCGAAACTGGATGCGGCAGGCCGCGCGGCGCTGGCGCAGGACCTGCCGGACTGGTCCCTGGTGGCGGGCCGCGACGCCATCACGCGGTCCTTCCGCTTCGCCGATTTCAACGCCGCCTGGGGGTTCATGACCCGGGTCGCGCTGCTGGCCGAGAAGCACGACCACCACCCGGAATGGTTCAACGTGTGGAACCGGGTGGAGATCACGCTATCCACCCACGACGCCGGCGGGCTGTCGGTCCGCGACGTGGCGCTGGCGAAGGCGATCGACGGGCTGAGCGGCGCGGAGGGGAAGGGCGAGGCGCGATAGGCGCAGGGCAGGGGTCTGCTCCTCGCCAGATTTCTCCGGGGCACGGTGCCGTGGCCGCGACATGTCGCGGAGGGTCGCGCCCGGAGCGGCGGTGTCACGCCGCGCGCCGGAACCGCGCGGCAAAGAAACCGTCCATCCCGCCCCGCATGTCCGGCCGCGTGCGCAGGCAGCCGGCAGCGGTGATCGCTTCGGGCAGGCCGGGCAGCTCCTCCACGCGGAAGGGGTCGTGCACCAGGCCGAGCCCGGCGGCGCGGGCGAGGTGCGCCTCGCCTTCCTCCGGCTGCAGGGAGCAGGTGGCAAAGACCAGCCGCCCGCCCGGCTTCAGCATGCCCGCGGCAGCGGCGAGCAGCCGGGCCTGCGCCTCGGCCGCGGCCTGGACGTCGCGGGGGCGCTTGGTGTGCGCCACGTCGGGATGGCGACGGATGGTGCCGGTTGCCGTGCAGGGGGCGTCGAGCAGGATGGCGTCGAAGAGAGCCGGCGGCGTCCAGGCGGCCGCGTCGGCCTGCACGATGGTCGCGGGCAGGCGCAGCCGGGCCAGGTTCTCCGACAGGCGGGCGACGCGGTGGGGGTCGCGCTCGACGGCCGTGACCTCGGCACCGGCGGCGGCAAGCTGGGCGGTCTTGCCGCCCGGCGCGGCGCAGAGATCGGCGATGCGCTCGCCCGGAAGCGGCTTCAGCAGCAGGGCGGGCAGGGCTGCGGCGGCATCCTGGACCCAGAAGCGGCCCTCGGCGAAGCCCGGCAGGTCGGTCACGCGGGTGCCGGGGGTCATGCGCCAGGACCCGGTGGGCAGGATCTCCGCGCCCTCGGGCGGGGGCGCGCCGGGAGCGGGGGTCAGGTCGAGCGGCGCCGGGCCGCGATGGGCCTCGGCGATGGCGCGCACCGCGGGGCCGTAGGCGGCGTGCCAGGAGGACCAGAGCCAGGACGGCGTATCGAGGCGCGGCGCGTCCAGCCCTTCGAGCGCGGCCGGGCCTTCCGCGGCGACTTTGCGCAGCACGGCGTTCACCAGCCCGGCGAAGGCCTTCGGCGCCAGGGCCACCGCGACGCCCACGGCGGCATGGGGCGGGGTGTCGAGCAGCAGCAGCTCCGCTGCGCCGATGCGCAAAGCGTGGCGGGCCGGCGGCGGCGGTTCGCGGCGGAGGAAGGGGCTCAGCACCTCGTCGATGCTGCCGAGGCGGCGCAGAACGGTCGCGGCGATGCGGTGCGCCGCCGCCCGGTCGCGCGGGTCGAGCCGCTTCGGCAACTGCTCCAGCGCCTCCTCGAGCGGCTTGCGGTGTTCCAGCGTCGCATCGAGCAGGTCGCGCGCGGCTTTGCGGGTCGGAAGTCCGGGAAGGAGTGCCAAGGGTCTCGCGGGGTCCGGGGGAGGCGGGGCCGCTTCATGGCACCCTCGGGCGTTGCGTGCTAGACGCCGCGCGCGATGCGCGCTGCTGACTTCCTCGACCGGCTGCCCGAGACGCGACGGCCGGTGCCGTGGCTGGTGCTGCTGTGTCTGCTCCTCTGGCTGCCGGGGTTCTTCACCATCCCCGCCGGCGACCGCGACGAATCCCGCTTCGCCCAGGCCTCGCGCCAGATGGTCGAGACGCATGACTACGTGCGTATCCGCCTGGGCGAGGTCGAGCGCAACAAGAAGCCGGCCGGCATTCATTGGCTGCAGGCGGGCGCCGTCCATGCCCTGGAAGCGGTCGGCATCCCGGCGCGCACGCAGATCTGGGCGTATCGCCTGCCGTCGCTGATCGGGGCGCTGATCGCGGTGCTGGCGACCTGTCTGCTGGGGCGGGCGCTGGTCGGGCGGCGGGCGGCCTTCCTGGCGGCGGCAATGCTCGCCCCCTGCATGGTGCTGCTGGTCGAGACGCATATCGCCAAGACCGATGCGGCACTGCTGGCGACCATCACCATCGCCATGGGGCTGATGGGCAGGGCCTATCTGACGCCGGACAGCTTCACGCCGCGGCAGGCAGCGGCCTTCTGGGCGGTGCTGGGTGCCGGGGTGCTGCTCAAGGGGCCGATCGCGCCGATGATCCCGTTGCTCGCGGGTGTCACGCTCTCGGTCATGGATCGGCCGGCGGGCGGGCCGTGGTGGCGGCTGTCCGCGCCCTGGCTACGGGCGCTGCATGCCGGCTGGGGCATTCCGCTGATGGTGCTGTGCGCGGCGCCCTGGTTCGTGGCCATCGGCATCGCCACGGAAGGGCGCTTCTTCTCCGAGGCGCTGGGCGGGGACATGCTCGACAAGGTGTCCTCGGGCGAGGAAGCCCATTGGGGGCCGCCGGGGATGTACACGGCGATCTTCGGCATCACCGCCTTTCCCTCGGCCTGGATCGTGCTGCGGTCGCTGCCGGGGTCCTGGGCGGACCGGATGCAGGCGCCGGTGCGCTTCCTGCTCGCCTGGGCGGTGCCGACCTGGCTGCTGTTCGAGGCGGTGGCGACCAAGCTGCCGCACTACACCCTGCCGGCCTTCCCGGCGCTGATGCTGCTCGGCGCCCGTTGGGCGATGGACCCGCTGCGGCAGGCGGCACCGCGCTGGATTGCCTGGCTGTCGGTCGCGGCGCTGGCGGGCGTGGCGGTCGGGCTGCCGCTGCTGGCCGGGGCGGCGGTGTTCCGCGTGGAGGGGCGTTTCGATCCCTTCGCCATCGCGGGTGTCGGCGCGGGCATCTTCCTCGTCTGGGCCCTGCTGCGCATGGCGGGCCAGGCGCAATGGGGCCGGGCCGCACTCGCTGGGGCGATCCTCGCCATCCCGCTCTACGCCTGTATCCTGGAAGGGGTGATCCCGCGCATCCAGGCGGTGTGGCTGTCGCCGCGCCTCGCCGCGCAGGTTGCGGCCGTGGCGCCGGGCCTGCCGGCGCGGGATTTCGGCGTGGTCGGGCACCACGAGCCTTCCCTGCAATTCGCAATGGGCGGCGACATCCGGCTGCTGCGGGACGGTGCTGCGGCGGCGGATTTCCTCGCTGATGCGCCCGGCCGCATTGTGGCCGTGAATGACCGTCAGGAAGCGGCCTTCCGGCGCGCCGCGGCGGATCGCGGGCTGACCCTGCGAGAGCTCGGCACGGTGACGGGCCTGAACTATGTGCGCGGCCGCTGGGTCGCCATGTCGCTCTTCAAGGTGGAATAGATGTTCCAGTGGGTGACGGAGATGGTCGCCGCCGGCGGCCTGATGGGTGTCTTCGCGCTGATGGTGCTCGAGAACCTGTTCCCGCCCATCCCGTCGGAACTGATCATGGCCGCCTCCGGCTTCGCCGCCGCGCGCGGCCAGATGCCGCTGTTCTGGCTGATCGTCTTTGCGGTTGCCGGCACGCTCGCCGGCAATATCGTCTGGTACGAGCTCGGCCGCTGGCTGGGCGTGGAACGCTTCCGCCCGTTGGTGCAGCGCTTCGGCAAGTGGTTCGCGGTGGAGGAAGAGGATCTCGACCGCGCCACCGGCATGCTGCGCCGCTGGGGGCCGATCGCGATCTGCGTCGGGCGCATGTTCCCCGGGGTGCGCACGCTGATCTCGGTGCCTGCGGGCATGGTCGAGATCCCGCGCCATGTCTTCTACCTATGGACCGCGCTCGGCTCGGCGATCTGGCTGACCTTCCTCGCGCTGGCCGGCTATTTCCTCGAGGAACACTACGACAAGGTCGAGCATTGGGTGGAACCGCTCGCCTGGGTGGTGATCGGCGTGGCCATCGGCGGCTATGCGGCACACCTCGCCTATGCGTTCCGCCGGGCGCGGCGGCGTCGGCAGCGGGGCTGACCCTCCAGCATCCAAATCCCCTGCTCGGCGATACGGGACCGCCCGCGGCGCTTGACTTGTCGCGATCGTTTCGCAATAGCGGCCCCGAGGGGAGTTGCGTATTTCCATGGACCGGGCTTCCGCGCCGGTTCCAGGAGTGTGCGGTTCATGCCGATGAGCAGTCTCAGTTTCTCGACGCGCGACCTGCCGGCTCGTGACCAGCACGAGGCTTGGCGATCCTGGTTCTACCCGGTGTTCGACCTTGCCTGGTCGCCGGGTGAGACTCTCACGTCGTTCGAGGCTGACATCACGACCTGGATGATGGGCGGCACGACGCTCAGCCGCGTCGTCGCCCCGCCGCTGCATTCGATCCGCAACGCGACCCATGTCCGGCGGAACCCGACGGACCATTGGGTGATCGCCGTGGGCAAGGTGCCGTCGAACATCCTGATGGAACATGAAGACCTGCAGGTCGCCGCCGGCACGGCTTTCCTGCTCTCCCTTGGCGATCCGGTGCAAAGCGCGCGAGAGGCGGACGACCGCCTGCATCTCTATCTGCCGCGGGACCGATTCACGTCCCTGGCGCCGATCCTGGACCGCGCCAAGGGAAAGCTGCTCCAAGGCGGGCTGGGCTGCCTCCTCTCTGACTATCTGCATCTTCTCGAACGATCCCTGCCCGGCCTGAATGACGCGGAGATCGCCAGGCTGCCGGATGCGATCGAGGCGATGGTCGCTGCCTGCATCGCGCCGGAATCGCGCAGTAGTGGTGATGCCTCGGCGCAGATTGATTTCACCCGTCTTGACCGTGTGCGGCAGGCGGTGCGGCGGCGGCTGCATTCCGCGACGCTGACGCCCGTTTCGCTCGGCCGGGATGTCGGAATGTCGCGGTCCCAGCTCTATCGGCTGCTGGAAGGCGAAGGCGGCGTGATCCGGTACATACAGCGCCAGAGACTGCGCGCCATCCATGCCGCCCTGTCCGATCCGAAGGATGAGCGGCCGATCGCCGTCGTCGCGGAATCCTGCGGCTTCTATGAGCCTTCGACCTTCAGCCGCACCTTCCGGCGCGAGTTCGGCGTGACGCCGAGCGACGTGCGTGCCGCCGCGCGGGCCGGACTGGTCCTGGCGCAGGAACCGCGGCCGGTCATGTTGGCGGAGACGATGAATCTCAGCGAATGCCTGCGAGCGTTCTGAGAAAGATCCAGGTGGCGCCATGGATTGGAGAGGGGCTCTGCCCCTCCCGGACCAATCTGGCCAAGGGACGGTCGCTCTGGACATCTGATGTGGCGCCGGGCGCGATTGTCGCTCTGATTGAATGAGGTACGCCGCGCCAGGACAGAACCTTGGACTCGGGGCAAGGCGTATCCCCTGATCCGCAGGAGGGTCCGCCCTGCCCGGCGCCAGGTCACGATTTCCAAAGGCCCTGTGGCCGTTGGTGGGCACGAATCACGGCTTTGCGCTTCCGGGAGGGGCAAAGCCCCTCACCATCGGCGCGTGGTGCAGGGGCTCCCTACTCCATCGCCGCCGCCACATCCTTGTCGCGTGCGTCCTCACTCGCGGCGAGGCCGGCCTGCACGGCTTCCCGGTCCTGGGCGGCGCGGTTCTGGCTCAGCTTGCGCTTGCCGATCAGGGTCTCGATGCGCAGGACGATGCCGACGATGCCCTTGAGCTGGCTGGCGATGAAGTCTTCCGGCGCGTCCGTCACGGCCCAGCGCTCTGCGCGCGGCGCCTCGTGCAGATCCGTCAGGCGGGAGACGATGGCGTGCAGCCGCGTTGCGTCCTCGACCACCTCGATGGGGCCGAGGGCATGGACGGCAACGTAGTTCCAGGTCGGCACGACCCGGCCGTGTTCCTGCTTCGAGGGGTAGAGGGAGGGCGAGACATAGGCCTCCGGCCCCGCGAAGATGGCGCGCGCGGCGCCGGCGGCGGCGAGGCCGCGCCATTGCGGGTTGGCCTTCGCGACATGGCCGTAGAGTGTGCCGTGCGGGCCTTCATCCTCGGCGAGGACCAGGGGCAGGTGGGTCGCTTCGGGGATGCCGCCATCGGGTGCGGCGGAGACGACCAGTGCCAGGCGCGCCGCGCGCATGATCTCCCGCAGGATCTCGGGGCGGTCCTCGCGGAAGGCAGGCGGGTTGTACATGGCGCGATGCTCCTTTCGGGTGCAGGCTAGGGCACCCATGCCCCGGACCGGAACCGGGGCGCTCTGCGCAGGAGACATGCCATGGACGAGGACCGCTTCAACATGGAACTGCGGAAATTCCTCAAGCAGGTCGGCGTGACCTCCCAGCGCGAGATCGAGCGCGTCGCGCGGGAAGGCGGGCCGCGGCTGAAGCGGCTGCGGCTGCACATGGCGCTGACCTCGCCCGACGCGCCCGGGCTGCAGCATGTGGTGGAGGCCGAGATTCCGGTCGAATGACCGGTCAGAGCGCCGCGTTGGTCGCGCGCAGGCGCTGGGCGAGGCCTTCCATCACGTACCAGACGAATTCCGGGACCTCGGCGATGGCCCGCCGGAAGCCGTGCTCGTCGAGGGTCGCCAGCTCGCAATCGGTCGCCGCGACGGCATCGGCCGTGCGCGTCAGCCCGTCGATGAGGGAGACGAGGCCGAGCGCGTCGCCTGGCCCGATCGTCGCGATCGCGCGCCCGCGGCTGGAGATGTCGACCAGGCCCGAGAGCACGACATACATGTCGCGGGCCGGGTCGCCCTCGCGGAAGATGCTGTCGCCGGCGCGGCAGGTGATGATCGTGCCGAGCCTGCGCGCGACATCCCGCATGTCGGACTCCGCGGCATCGGTGACGGACATGGCGATCCCTCCCTGCTTCAGCGGTCGTGGGGCAGCCTAGACCCGGATTTCCGCAATCTGCGCAATTTTTCTCACAAGCCCGACAGAGAGACCGCCGCATGGCCGATTCCAGCCTGATCCGCATGACTGCCACCGAGGCCGTGGCGAAGCTCCGCGCCGGGGAGGTCTCGCCCCTTGAGATGATCGACGCCGCCGAAGCGCGCATTGCCGAGGTCGAGCCGGCGGTGAACGCGCTGCCGACGCTGTGCCTCGACCGCGCGCGCGACCATGCGAAGGCATTGATGAACGGGCAGCGGCGGGAGGCGGAAGGCGAGGCGGGATGGCTCGCCGGCCTGCCGATCGCGATCAAGGACCTGACCGAGGTCGCCGGGGTGCGCACCACCTTCGGGTCCCCGATCTTCGCGGATTACGTCCCCGAGCGCAGCCATCCGATCGTCGAGCGCATCGAGCGCAAGGGTGGCGTGGTGATCGCCAAGTCCAACACGCCGGAATTCGGTGCCGGCGGATCGACCTTCAACGAGGTGTTCGGCCGCACCCGCAATCCCTGGAACACCTCGCTGACCTGCGGCGGGTCGACCGGCGGCGGCGCGGTGGCGCTGGCAACCGGGGAAGTGTGGCTGGCGCATGGGTCGGACCATGGCGGGTCGCTGCGACGACCGGCAACCTATTGCTCGGTGGTAGGGCTGCGGCCGTCCCCGGGGCGGGTGACGCGCGGGGCGCAGGAGGATCTGTGGTCGCCGCTGTCCGTCCAGGGGCCGATGGCGCGCAACATCCCCGACTTGGCGCTGTTCCTCGACACCATGGCGGGCTGGGACATCGACGACCCGATGACCTACGACGCGCCGGCGCGGTCCTATGTCGCGGCCGTCGCCGCGGCTGAGGCCGAGAAGCCGCTGCGCGTAGCCTTCTCCGCGACCTTCGGCGGCAAGATGGCGATGGATCGGGAGATGGCGACGCTCTGCACCGAGGCGGTGCGGCGTCTTGAGGCGCTCGGCATCGTGGTCGAGGAGGCCTATCCCGATCTCGGCGATCTGAATGAGGCGTTCCTCGTCCTGCGCAGCCAGCATTTCGTGGTGGATCGCGAGGAGCTGCTGGCGACCAAGCGCGACAAGCTGAAGCCCGACATCATCTGGCAAACCGAACGCGGCCTGTCCGAGACGCCCTCGCGCCTCGCCTGGGCGGAGCATGAGCGCGCCCGCTTCTTCCGCGCCATGCGCGAGATCTTCGGTCGCTACGACGTGCTGGTGACGCCGGGGGCGTCCTCCGCCGCTTTCGACGTGAATCTCCGCGCGCCCGAGAAGATCGGCGGCAAGGTGCTCGAGAACTACATGGGCGGGTCGCTGATCAACGCCTTCGCGACGCTGGCGAGCTGCCCGGCGGTCGCCGTGCCCTGCGGCTTCGACCAGTATGGGCGGCCGGTCGGGCTGCAGGTGGTCGCGCCGCCGCGGCAGGATGCGAAGGCGCTGCAGGTGGCGGCGCTGTTCGAGGCGCTGAGCGGGCTGGACCGGATGCTGCCGGTCGATCCGAAGCCTGGGGTGGTGCCGCCTTACGAGTGAGGGCGGAATTCTGCCGCGGATCCCGCCTGCTACGGGGCGAAAGGCCCTTCCGATGGCTGGCCCGCTTCGGCTGTCGCAGTTGGAGGGGCGCCGCCCCTCCAAGCCACCCCGCCAAGTGCTTGGAGCACTTGGAACGCAATTTCCTGGCGCCTGGCGCCACTGCCGTCTTGCCCCCTCCAAACGCGCCTTGTGCGCAAGGGCGTCTTTCGGCGGCATTCCTGGCGGTGGCGCACGGCGCCAGGTATTGGTTTGCAAAGGCCCTGTGGCTGTTCCTTGACACATCCTTCCGGACATCCGGGATCATGCGGGATTGTCGGGGATAGTGCGGGACAAACTCCCGGAAAAATTGGGTTTTCGACGTGCGGCGGCGATGCCGCAGGCGTGGGCGGCAGGTTCCGGAAATCGGGGCTCATCGGACGATTTTGACATTGGGTTCCGGAAAAAATTGGGTGGCGCTCTGAGGCTCTGAGAGGCCTCTCAATCGGGCGTCGGTGAGCTCTTAGGACCCGCCTCAATCTCGGTCAGATGGTCATAGATCACCAGGGCAATTCGCATGAGTAGGGTGGGCGTGACCGAAGGCCCGATGAGCTGCCGAGAGGCCGCCTCGTACGCGCGAGCCAGCCGTTCCGGATTGACCTGCCAGGCGATGCCCCCCCCGCCCGACGCGTGATCGGCGGGGCCTGGCTCCGCGGCGCCCAGAATGGTTCGGAAGGCGCTGTGCCTCTGGTCTGGCGCAGGCTGAAGGACCGCTGGCGCAGGGTCGGTGACGAGCATCGGCTCCTCGCCCGTCGCGAGCCAGTTCAGGCGAACGCCGGAAGCCCGGGCCAGCGCCACCGCGCCCTCTATCGGCAGCGCGCCACCTTTGAGATAGCCGTTCAGAGTGCTCTGCGGAATTCCGCTCATAATGGCGAGCTTCCGCCTACTCCCGAGCCTCTTCCAGAGCGCCTCAAGCCGCGCCACGCGGGATTGCGTGATCTCATCCGCGGCAGCAGGAACGCTTCCACCTTCGGAAGGCGAACCTGGAACGCCGCTTCCATCTTCCGGATCGGCTTCCATGTTACCAAATTTTCCTGCAAATACAATTAGTTGCGGGATTACGCCTGCTTATATGCGAAATTCCGAATATGGAAGCCGCAGAACTAGCGGAATTCCGCTTGCGAATATGCGGCATGTCGCTCATTCTCCGTTTGCCAAACCACAACCCCGAGCGCGCGGCCCGCCAGCCGCCTGCTCAGGAGACACGATGCCGAAGCGCCCTAACGACTGGCACCCGGAGGACATCAAGGCGGCGGTCCGCAAGTCCGGCGCCACCCTGTCTGCCCTGTCCCGGGCCGCCGGCCTTTCGGTCGGCGCCGCCAAACGAGCCCTAGACGTCCCCTGGCCCCGGGCGGAGGCGATCATCGCCGCCCGGCTCGGGGTCAGACCTCAGGACATCTGGCCCAGTCGCTACGACGCCGAAGGGCTGCCCCTCAAGGGCCGGCCCGTCGCCATCGGCCCGGAACGTAGCCGCTCGGCCCCCACCCCGCACCGTCAGAAATCGGAGGCCGCGTGAACACGCCCGTCCTGTCCATCCCGCTTGACCACATTGAGGTAGGCGAGCGCCTCCGCGCGGTCGACGCCGACTATGTCGCCCTGATCGCCGAAACGCTGATCCAGCGCGGCCTCGATACCCCGATCATCGTCACCCCGACCCAATTCGAGGGGATGTATCGGCTGGTCACCGGCGGCCACCGCATCGCCGCCGCCGAGCTGGCGGGCTGGAGCGAGATCCCGGCCAAGGTCGTCGAGGTCGACGAGCTGCAGGCCAAGCTGATCGAGATCGACGAGAACCTGATCCGGCGCGAGCTGTCCGCCCTGGACCGTGCCGTGTTCCTCGCCGAGCGCAAGCGGGTCTATGAGGCGCTGAACCCCGAAACGGCGCACGGAAAAGCAAAGAAAAAGAAGGACTTGGAAAAGTCGACAGGCTTGTCGACTTTTGCCGAGCGGTTCAGCAAGGCGACCGCCGCCAAGCTGGGCGTCGACGAACGCACCATCCAGCGCGCCGTCGCCCGCGCCGCCATCGCCCCGGAGGTCCGGGCGCTGATCGCGACCCACCCGATCGCGGACAGCGGCGCCGAGCTCGACCAGCTTGCCGGCCAGACGCCGGAACGCCAGCGCGAGATCGCCGATCGCCTGGTCCGCGAGGGCGCCACCGCCCGGACGGTTTCGGCCGCTCTGGTTGAGATCGTTGGTCGCCCGCCGGTCAGCGTGGTTGCGGAGATCGACCGGCAATACCGCGCGATCATGAGCGCCTGGACCAAGGCGTCGCATTCCGAGGCCAAGCGTCGGTTCCTGGACCTGCTCTGCAGTCTCCGCGCCGACCGCAAGATGATCGAAAAGGCACTGTCGCGCGCGGCCCAGGACGCCGAGGACGCCGCGTGATGGCACACCATCCCCGTGCTCCGCGCGTCACGCTGACCGCTTGCTTCTGCGGCGTGCTGTTCGCCACCTTCATCTTCGGGGGGTTCTGGGTCGCTGAGCTGATCGGCCCCCGGGACATGCTGCGCGCGCTGGCGATCATGGCACAGGCGGTGCGGCCGTGACCCCGCCAGCCGCCTGGCACTGCCGCGGCGACAGGTTACTGCGCCTGTTCGGCGGGGCGGTGGCCGCCGTCATCGCCACCTTCCTGATCGCCATCGCCTGGCGGGCCATCGGCTGATGTCCCGCCGGCGCACCGCACAGCCCGACCTGCTCGACTGGCAGCCGCCGACCCCGGTGGTGGCCTTCGAGCCGGCCCAGGTGCGGGCCGCCAGCCTGGCCGCCAGCGTCGCACGCGCCGTCGCCGCCACCCTGCGGGACAGCCCGCTGCCCCGTGAGGAAGTGGGGGCACGCATGTCCGCCTACCTCGGCGAGCGGGTGTCGAAGCACATGCTTGACGCCTACGCGTCCGAGCAGCGGACGGACCACCCCATCCCCGTCACTCGCCTGGTCGCGCTGATGCATGCGACGGGCGATCGCCGGCTGCTGCAGCTGATCGCCGAGCCCCTCGGCTGGGCGGTCATCGAGCGCCGGCATCTCCCGATGATCGAACTGGCGGCCGTGCAGGAACAGCGGGACGAACTCGCCCGCCGAGCCGATGCCCTGCGCCGCGCCGCCCGCGCCGGAGGTGCGATGTGAGCGTCTGGCTCACCCTCACCGAACTCTCTGCCATGGCCCTGCCGGGCCTGCCGGACACGCGCCGGGGCCTCGCCATGCAGGCCGAGCGCGAGGAATGGACCCACCCCGACGCGGAAGGCCGCCTCTGGCGCCGCCGGCAGGGGCGCGGTGGCGGGGTCGAATACGCCCTCGCGGTCCTGCCCAGCTACGTCCAGGCGAAGATCCTGGCCCGCGCCGCGGCGACGGCGGCGCCGGCCGAGAAGGACGCGACGCTCCAGCGCCTGTCGGATGAAGCCGCCTGGGCCGCCTATGAGCGCCAGCCGGAGAAGCACAAGGCGCGCGCCGCCGCGCGTGTCGCGGCGCTGGATGCGGTGGCCACCCTGGTGAACCAGGGCCGGCCGCGCAGGCTGGCGATGATGGAAGTCGCGGCGACGCACCAGGTGTCGCGATCTCAACTCTACGAATGGGCAAGCCTCGTCGACGGCGTGCCGCGCGCGTCCTGGCTGGCGCGCCTGGTCCCACAATATGCGGGCGCAACCGGCGCCCGGGCGACCTGCAGCGACGACGCCTGGGAATGGCTGCGCGCCCGCTACCTGCTGCCGAACCAGCCGACTTTCGAGGCGTGCTGGCGCGACCTGGAGAAGGTCGCGGCGCAGCGCGGATGGACGCTGCCATCCAAGCGCACCTTGCGCCGCCGCATCGACGCCCTGCCGGCGGTGGTGCGCACCTGGCACCGCGAGGGACCGGAGGCGACGGACGCCCTGTTCCCGACGCAGCGCCGCGACCGTTCGATGCTGCACGCGATGGAGTGGCTGAACGCGGACGGCCATCGCTTCGACAACTTCGTCGAATGGCCGGACGGCGAGCGCGCCCGCCCCATGGTGGTG
This sequence comes from Roseomonas alba, assembly GCF_019430885.1. GTDB lineage: Bacteria > Pseudomonadota > Alphaproteobacteria > Acetobacterales > Acetobacteraceae > Neoroseomonas > Neoroseomonas alba. The sequence goes on from NZ_JAHYBZ010000005.1 coordinate 468,269, forward strand.
TGCTTCCAGGATCTCTACTCCGGGAAATTCCTGGGATACCGCGTTGGTCCCGACGAGACCGGCGATACCTTCCGCCTCGCCTTCGGCGACGTGGTCGAGAAGTACGGCATCCCCGCCAAGGTCACGATCGACAACACGCTGGCTGCGGCCAACAAGACCATGTCCGGCGGCCTCAAGCGTCGCTTCCGCTTCAAGGTGCGCGCCGAGGAACCGCTCGGCATCTTCCCGACCCTTGGCGTCGAGGTCCATTGGGCGAAGCCGTATTCGGGCCGCTCCAAGCCGATCGAGCGCGCCTTCGGCGATTTCGCGCGGGACATCGCGCGGCATCCGTCCTTTGTCGGCGCCTGGACGGGCAACAGCACGTCGAACAAGCCGCATGACTACGGCAGCAAGGCCGTGCCGCTGGCGACCTTCCTGGCGGTGCTGGAGGCCGGGATCGCCGAGCACAACGCCCGGCCGGGCCGCACCGCCGCGAATTGCCGCGGGCGCAGCTTCGACGAGACCTTCGCCGAGAGCTATGCGCAGGCACCGATCACCATGGCGTCGGACGCGCAGCGCCGCGTCTTCCTGCTGGCGGCGGACGAAGTCCGCGTGCGTCGCGATGCGACGGTCCACCTGATGGGCAACCGCTACCACGATCCGCGCCTGGTCGAGCTGCGCGGCCGGCCCGTGACCATCCGCTTCGATCCCGAGCACCTGCACGCGCCGGTGCACATCTTCCTGGCCTCGGGCGAGTTCTTCGTCACCGCGGACTGCATCGCCGACGCCGGCTTCGGCGATGTGGACGCCGCGCGCCGCACCGCGCAGGCGAACAAGCAGCGGCGCAAGGGGATCAAGCTGATCGCGGACGCGGAGCGGCGGATCGAGGCCGAGCAGCTCGCGCGCGATCTCGCGGATCTCGAACGCCCGCTGCCACCCACGCCCGCGCCGCGCGTGGTTCGCCCGCTGTTCCGCGGCAATGCCGCGGTCAAACCCATCACCGATCAGGAGGAGGAGACCTCGGAAGAACGCTCCGAGCGCCTGTTTGTCGCTGCCCACCGGCAGCTGCGCGGCGCTGGAACCGCCGCGCAGCTCCGGCTGGTGCCGGACGAAGACGCCGAGGACCAGGCCTGAACAGCGGCCCTCGGAACCCACGACAGAGAGAGACCTATCATGCCCAGCGACGTCGCTGAACCCATCATGAGTGCCGAGGACATGGCCGCGATCCGCGAGCGTGTCCGTGCGGTGATGGCCGAGCGCAAGATCACCCAGGCCGAGATCGCGCGCCAGATCGGCATGCCCTATGGCACGTTCACCAACTGGCTCGGCGGCACCTACAAGGGTCGCAACGAGCGCGTGGCCGAGCAGGTGCTGTCCTGGCTCAACAGCCTCGCGACGCAGGAACGCACCCGCGCGATGCAGCCCCGCGCGCCGGCCTTCGTGCTGACGAAGACGGCCGAGGCGATCCTCGCGACGCTGGAGCACGGTCAATACACGCCGGAGATGGTGGTCATCACCGGCATCCCCGGCGTCGGGAAGACGTCCGCGGCCCGCTGGCATGCCTCCCGCAATCCCAATGTGTGGATGGTGACCGCGGAACCGGCGATGTCCTCGCCGAATGCCCTGCTGCACGCGCTCAATGACGAGCTGCGGGTGGAACCCGCCGGCGTGTCCGCGCTGCGCATGTCGCGGTCCCTGATGCGCAAGATGGCGGGCAGCCAGGGCCTCATCCTGATCGACGAGGCGCAGCACCTCACCAGCCCGACGCTCGACCAGCTGCGCAGCTTCTTCGATATCGCGGGCGTCGGCATCGCGCTCATGGGCAATGAGCACGTCTATGCCCGCCTCGAAGGCGGGGCGCGCAGCGCGCAGTACGCGCAGCTTTTCAGCCGCATCGGCATGCCGCTGCGTCGCCCGCGGGTGCTGAAGGACGATATCGAGGCGCTGCTGGACGCGTGGGGCGTGCAGGGCGCGGCCGAACGCAAGCTGCTGCACCAAATCGCGCGGAAGCCCGGTGCCCTGCGCAACGTCAACAAGGTAGTGCGCATGGCGCACATGCTGGCGGGTGGCGATGGCGCCGAGGCGATGGGCGAGGGCCACATCGCCATGGCGTGGGATCGGCTGAGCGGCGGCGCCGCCCTGCAGGCGGAGGCCGCGTGATGCCCCGGCAGATGGACAATCCCCTGGATGGGCGCGGGCGCAATGTGAAGCTGCCGAAGGCCACCTGGGTCGGGGCACTCCAGGTGCTCCTGCTCGCTGCGCGCGAGGCGCAGGACCCCAAGTCGCGCGCGGACGCGGAGCATGAGCTGGAGCGCATGGCGCTGGCCGCCGATATCGCGACGTCCATGCACCTGGCGCTGACGCTCGCGCGCTTCGAGCTGCGCGAGGATCTCGCGGCGCATGTCCGCAGCACGACGCGCCTCGCGTTCGAATGGCAGGTGGAAGAACCGCTGCCATCGACGTTCTGCGATCCCGAGATGGAGCAGGTGGCGCAGCGCAAGAAGGCCGCGCTGGAGAGCGTCGACGCGACGATCGCCGCCGCGGAGGGCCGCACCCGTGGCTGACGCCTGGTGCCATCGCGACGGCGTCATCGGCATCGGCCAGAAGGCGCCCGAGGGTTCCCTGCTGCTCCGCCAGGGCGAGAGCGAGCCGGTCCTGCAGGAGGCGATCGCGCGCGTCGGCCGCCTCGCCTACGACAACACCACCTGGCTCGTCCCCGGCGTGCCGGAAGCGGACGACGACGATGCGGCGCTGGAGGCCGCGATCGACTTCATCTTCAAGCTCCGCCTCCGCTGCGCCACCATCACCCAACGCCAGCCGCGCCCGCTTCATGCGCGGGAAGGCCTCGTGGTCATCGCGGGAGGCCGCGCATGACGCCGACCCTGTCAAGCAAGGACCGGCTCACGCTGGTCATCGAGCAGAACGAGGATCTGCGCGCCGAGAACGCGGACCTCCGCCGGCGCATCAGCGCCGCGTTGCAGAGCGGCCTCACACCTCGCGTTCGCCAGGTGCTCTCGCTCGTCGCAGCGGAATGGGACGTCGATGCCGACCTGATCCTGTCCGAGCGGCGCGCCGCCTGGATCGTCGAACCGCGCCAGGTCGCCATGTGGATCGCCGCGAAGCACCTGCGGCACAGCCTGCCACGCATTGGCAGTGCGCTCCGCCGCGACCACACCACGGTCCTCCATGGCATCGGCGTCGTCTCGGCGCGGCTGGCCCGCGACCCGGACTTCGCGGCGCGCGTCGCCCGTGTGTCTGCCGCCGTCACCACCCAAGCAAACCCGGAGGTCCAGTGAGCACCGCGAAGCCCGCGTCGGCGACGCCCGACGACACCGAGGTCGGCGGCATCGCCGCCGATCGCCTGCGCGCGATCATCGAGCGCGTTGAGAGATTGGAAGAGGAGAAGAAGGCACTCTCCTCCGACATCAAGGACATCATGGCCGAGGCGAAGTCCGCCGGCTTCGACGTCTCGGTGATCCGCAAGATCATCGCCATCCGCCGCCAGGAACCGGCCGACGTCGAGGAGCAGGACACGCTGCTCGACCTCTACCGCCGCGCCCTGGGCATGTGAGGGAACCCCGCACCATGACCCGCACCAAGCGCAAGGCCGAAACCGTGCCAGCCGCGCGCGACCAGGCCGAGGCCGAGACCTGGATCAGCCGCATCGGCGAGCTGCAGCGCAGCCTTGTCGTCGAGCAGGCGGCGCTCGCCGAGACGATCGCCAAGGCCAAGGCCATGACGGCCGATACGGTGGCTACGATCAATGCCGAGCTGGATGCCCTGACGCGCGGCGTCCAGATCTGGGCGGAGGCGCACCGCCACACCCTGACCGATGGCGGCAGGCGCAAGACGGTCGCGCTCGGCACCGGCAGCGTCCTGTGGCGCCTGGCGCCGCCCGCGGTGCGGATCAAGGGGCCGGACGCAGTGCTGGCCTATCTGCTTAAGCACGGGCGGGAGGAATTCCTGCGCCGGAAGATCGAGATCGACAAGGCTGCGATGCTTGGCATGCCCGGCGTCGCTGGCGCGATCCCCGGCGTGACCATCGCCAGCAGCGGCGAGGAATTCGTGGTCGAGCCGGCCGGCGCGAAGGAAGTGGCGGCATGACGCCCCTAAACCGCAACGACGCGATCCGCCGCTTGATCGGCGCCGCGTTCGACGCCGGCGTCGCCGCCGCGTCCCGCCCGGCTTCCCGCCGCAATGATGCGCGGATCGAACAGATGAACTACGGCACCAGCATCGTCGAGAGCTGGATCGAGCAGGACGTCGAACAGCGCAGCGCGGCGGGCGGTGCGTCGTGACCCGGGCGAGCATCATCGCGGCGATCGCTGCCATCACGCTCGCTACGTCCGCCGCGGCGCAGTCCCCGCTGCGCGTCATCGACGGCGACACGATCGAGGTGCGCGGGCGCATCGTGCGGATCATCGGGCTCGACGCGCCGGAGATCCACGGGCGCTGCCCGGAGGAGACGCGCCTCGCCATCGCGGCGCGCGACCGGCTGGCGCAGCTGCTCGCCGGGCGCAGCGAGATCCGCACGCGCGGGCGCGACCGCTACGGCCGGACCCTCGGCCGCGTGCTTGACGCGAACGGTCGCGACGTCGCGCGGGTGCTCATCAGCGAGGGCCTGGCACGGCCCTATGACGGGCGCAGCCGGCGCCAAGGGTGGTGCCCGTGAGCCGCGATCGCCTGGACCGCCTGCTGATCGAGCACCAGCACGCGTGCGTTCGCTTGGTAAAGCCGGTTGCGGAATTGCTGGCGCCTTTGCCGCCGGAGATCCGCTCACATTTCTTGCTCTGCTGCATCGCGCAGGAGGTCTGCCACCTCCCGCCGCAGGAACGCGGAGCGGAGATCCGCAGCATCTGCGAGGAGCTTCCGCGGATCTTCCAGATCACCGAGGCCGCCATGCGCGAATGCCTCGCTGAAAACGCGCGAGATGGCGAGGGCAACGGCTGATGCGCGCGCCGGCCCCATCTTCTGGCTTCTGGAAGGGCGTCGCTGTGGCGGTGCCGCTCAGTGTGCCGCTGTGGGCCGGCATCATCTACGCCGCCCGATACCTCTGGCAGGCGCTGTCATGATCGCGCCCGCCGACCTGCGCATCGTCGCCGACCTGCCGGCCATCTACGCCATCCTGATGCGGCTGGAGACCGGGGAGCGCGCGTCCCGCGACCTCGATGCCGATGTGTTCGAGGCGCTGGGCTGGCACGTCCTGCGCGATCGCCAGATGGTTCTCAGCCCGCTCTCACGCGCC
>NZ_JAHYBZ010000006.1 GCF_019430885.1 Roseomonas alba
CTGCGCCGCGGGCGCGGGGGCCGGCCTGGCGGGCGGCGCGGCCGGCCGCGGCGCGGGCTGTGCGGCCGGCGCCACCGGATCGACCGGATCCCAGGTGATTCGCGGCGCACGGGCCAGGGCGGGCGGCGTAGGCGCGCGCATGGGCATGCTGCGGTCGCCCTCGGTGCCCGCGGAGCGCGGCTCGACAGGCCGCATCTCGGCATCGAGGGGATTGCGGCTGCGCTGGCGTTCCTCGGCCAAGGCGGCCGTCAGGGCGTCCCGCACCGCGATGTCGGGCACGGTCGGCCGCGGCGGAATCGTGCCGAGATTGGGAAATTCCGCGTCGGCATGCGGCGGCGCGTCCCGGCCTTCGAAGGCCGGACCCCAGAGATGGCTCCATAATGGGCCGATCTGTTCGGGCCCCTGCCCACCCGTGCAGCCGGCAAGCGCCACCAGCGCGCCGGCCATGCCGAGGCGCCGCGCTTGATTGGCCGCTGCCCGGCCCCTACCGTGACGGGGTCTTGCCCCGCGGTCCTTCCGACCGGTCATGCCGCTTCTGTCGCCATTGCGGCCCAGCGGTACCCCGAATCGGGCGGCACGCGAAGGCCGGGTCGCCAGTCCTCGCACCGGAAAGCCTGATGGCCGAAAAAGAAAATCCGAATGGTACGTCGTTCCGCCTGCCGGACCCGGCAGTGGTCAGCCGCACCATGGCCGACGTGGCGGAGCGCGGGCAGCGCATCGTCTCGGACTTCCTGAAGCGCCAGGCGGGTACGCCCACCGATCCGGACCCGCTGAAGATCGGCCATGCGTTCCTTGAAATGACCACGCGGCTGATGGCCAACCCGTCGCGGCTGGTCCAGGCGCAGCTTGGCTTCTGGCACGATTATCTCACCCTCTGGCAGAACACGGCGCGGCGCATGCTGGGCGACGAGCCCAAGCCGGTGATCGCCGAGGACGACAAGGACCGCCGCTTCAAGGACGACGCCTGGCGCGAACACGAGGTCTTCGACTTCATCCGCCAATCCTACCTGCTCTCCGCCCGCTATTTCCGTTGCGTGGTCGAGGGGGCCGAGGGCCTCGAACCCCATACCGCGCAGAAGGTCGATTTCTACACGCGGCAATTCGTGGATGCGATGAGCCCCACGAACTTCCTGATGACCAACCCCGAGGTGCTGCGCCGCACCGCCGAATCGGGCGGCGAGAACCTGCTGCGCGGCCTGTCGAACCTGCTGTCGGACCTCGAACGCGGGCGCGGCAAGCTGCGCATCCGCATGACCGACGACACCAAGTTCAAGGTGGGCGACAACATCGCCGTCACCCCGGGCAAGGTCGTCTATCAGAACGACCTGATGCAGCTCATCCAGTATGCGCCGACCACGGAGCAGGTGCTGAAGCGGCCACTGCTGATCATTCCGCCCTGGATCAACAAGTTCTACATCCTCGACCTGCGGCCGAAGAACAGCTTCATTCGCTGGGCAGTGGCGCAGGGCCACACCGTCTTCGTCATCTCCTGGGTGAACCCAGACGAGAAGCTCGCCGAGAAGGGCTTCGAGGACTACATGCGCGAAGGCCCCTACGCCGCGCTCGACGCCATCGAGAAGGCGACCGGCGAGAAGGGGGCCAACGTCATCGGCTATTGCCTGGGCGGCACCCTGCTCGCCTCGACGCTCGCGCATATGGCATCGAAGCGCGACAGCCGCGTGAAGTCCGCGACCTTCTTCACGACCATGGTCGATTTCGAGGAGGCCGGCGAGCTCGGCGTCTTCATCGACGAGGAACAGCTCTCCTCGCTCGAGGAGAAGATGAACAAGGTCGGCTACCTCGAAGGCCGCGAGATGGCGACGACCTTCAACATGCTGCGCGCGAACGACCTCATCTGGTCCTTCGTGGTCAACAACTACCTGATGGGCCAGGAGCCCTTCCCCTTCGACCTGCTCTACTGGAACGACGATTCCACCCGGATGCCGGCGAAGATGCACAGCTTCTACCTGCGCCGGATGTACCAGCAGAACGACCTGGTGAAGCCGGGCGAGATCGAACTCGACGGCGTGAAGCTGGACCTGCGCAAGATCAAGCTTCCGACCTACATCCTGTCCACGCGCGAGGACCATATCGCACCGTGGAAATCGACCTATCGGGCGACGCAGATCTACAAGGGGCCGGTGCGCTTCGTGCTTGCCGCCTCGGGCCATATCGCGGGCGTGGCCAACCCGCCCGATGCCGGCAAGTACAGCCACTGGGTCGGCGACGAGATGCCGGCCGATCCCGAAGCCTGGTTCAAGGGCGCGACGGAACTCGCCGGGTCCTGGTGGCCGGACTGGCATCGTTGGGTGTCGGGGCTGGACAAGGCGACGGTGCCCGCCCGCATCCCTGGCGACGGCGGCCTGCCGGCGATCGAGGACGCGCCGGGCGCCTATGTGAAGGTGCTCGCGACGGATTGAGGGGCCCCGCGGACGGCGGGGATCCTTCGTCAGGGACCGAGGCCCGTGGAATACGGAGGGGCCTCGCCCCTCCAGGCCCTCACCGATCGTCATATCCCTTGGGGTGCGCTTCCCGCCACGCCCAGGCGGTGCGCACGATATCGTCCAGGCTGCCGAGCTTCGGCTCCCATCCGGTCTCCGCCCGCAGCCGGTCGGACGCCGCCACCAGCACCGCCGGATCGCCCGCCCGGCGCGGCCCGATGCTATGCGGCACCGGTCGCCCGCCCACGCGCTCGACCGCGGCGATGACCTCCTTCACCGAGGCCCCGTTGCCGCTGCCGATATTGTAGCGGCAGGACCCATGCGTCTCGAGCCGCGTCAGCGCCGCGAGATGCGCCGTCGCGAGATCGGTCACATGCACGTAGTCGCGGATGCAGGTGCCGTCAGGCGTCGCGTAGTCGTCACCGAACACCGTCAATGCCGGCCGCCGGCCGAGCGCCGCGTCGATGGCGAGCGGCACGAGATGCGTCTCGGGGTCATGGTCCTCTCCGGCGCGTCCCTGTGGGTCCGACCCGGCGGCATTGAAGTAGCGCAGCGCGGCATAGCGCAGCCCATGGATGCGCGCGGCCCAGTCCAGCCCTTCCTCGACCATGCGCTTGCTGTCGCCGTAGGGGTTGGACGGCGCGACGCGGCACGCCTCGTCGATCGGCACGCGTTCGGGTTCGCCGAACAGCGCGGCGGTGGAGGACAGCACGAAGCGCAGGCAGCCGGCCTTGATGGCCGCCTCGGCCAGGCGCAGCGAATGCCCGACATTCTCGGCGATGTAGTGCAGCGGCTCACGCATCGATGCGCCGACCAGCGACAGCGCGGCGAAATGCAGCACGGCATCGAAGCGCCAGGAGGCGAAGACCTCGGCGAGGCGCTTCGTGTCCGCGAGTTCGGCCTCGACCAGCGTAACGCCGGCAGGCACGGCTGCGCGATGGCCCTGGGAGAGATTGTCGAGCACCACCACCTCATCCCCGCGGTCGAGCAGGGCGAGCACGGCATGGCTGCCGACGAAGCCGGCACCGCCGGTCACCAGGTATCGGGACAAGACAATCCTCCGGCAGGCATAGTCATCGAACGGGGCGTTTCCGTCCGGGTCAGATGTGCTTTAGCAATCGGGCATGGGCAAGGCAGTTCTCGGCGCGCTGGTCGCGCTGCTCGCACCCGTCGTCGCGGCGGCACAAGGCATCTCGCGCGCGGAATCCTGGGGCGCGGTGGCGACGGCCGCGCCGGGGCCGGTCCGCATCATCGGCAGCACGGGACTTGGCTGCATCGCCGGCGCCGTCGAACTGCCCGATGAGGGGCCGGGCTGGCAGTCGGTCCGCGTCTCCCGCAATCGTCATTGGGGCCACCCGGCCATGGTCGCCTGGGTAGAGGCCTTCGCCGGACGCGCGCATGCCCGCGGCTTCCCGGATCTGTGGATCGGCGACCTATCCCAGCCGCGCGGCGGGCCCATGACCTTCGGCCATGCCAGCCACCAGGCCGGGATCGACGCCGACATCTGGCTCGACCTGAACCCCAAGCCCTTCGTGCCGGCGGCGCAGCGGGAACGCATCCCCGAGGTCTCGCTGGTGCTGCCCGACGGTTCAGGCGTCGACCCGGCGCGCTTCACCGACCGGCATGCGGCGCTGATCCGGCTGGCGGCGGAAATGCCGGGGCTCGACCGGCTACTGGTGAACCCGGCGATCAAGCGCGAATTGTGCCGCCGGCATGGCGGCGAGGCCTGGCTGCGCCGCGTGCGTCCCTGGCGCGGTCACGATTCGCACATGCATATCCGCCTGCCCTGCCCGGCCGGCCAGTCGGAATGCCGGGGCATTGCGCCGCCACCGGCCGGGGATGGCTGCGACGCGACGCTCGACTGGTGGTTCACACCGGAGGCCCGGCGCCCGCCGCCACGGCGGCCCGGGCCTGCGCCGGTGATGCCCGCGGCCTGTGCGGGCGTGCTTTCGGCGCCTTAGAGCATTTTTCGCTCACGCCCGAACGGCACCGGCCACCACCACCCGGCCAGCCATCCAGGACACTGCCGCCGGGTGGCCGGTGGGGGTGCGGGCCGGTGCCGTTCGGTCGAAAGATGCTCTAGATCAAGGCCGCGTCATGACTCTGAACTGACGTCGTTCCGTCACATCATCATCACGATCGCGGGGCTACAGGCAGCATCATGCCCGCCTCGGCCCCCGACACCATGCTGCCCGAGCGGTACAGCGGCTACGGCCCGCCGCCGGCGCCGCATCTGGAACTGCGCGATATCGGCAAGCAGTTCGGCAGCTTCGTCGCGCTGCATCGCATCAACCTTGCCGTGCAGGCGGGCGAGCTCGTCACGCTGCTCGGCCCCTCGGGCTGCGGCAAGACGACGCTGCTGCGCGCCATCGCCGGGCTCGACCCGCCGAGCAGCGGCCGCATCCTGATGGCCGGACGCGACGTGACCGAGCTGCCGCCGGCCGCGCGGGACATCGGCATCGTCTTCCAGTCCTATGCGCTGTTTCCCAACCTGACCGTCGCGCAGAACGTCTCCTATGGGCTGCGCGGACCGGCTTGGCCCAAGGTCCGCGCGCGGGAACGCACCGCCGAGCTCCTCGCCCTCGTCGGCCTGGCCGACCAGGCGGCCAAGCATCCCGGCGCGCTGTCCGGCGGCCAGCAGCAGCGCGTGGCGCTGGCCCGGGCCCTCGCGCGCGAGCCCGGCCTGCTGCTGCTGGACGAGCCGCTTTCCGCCATCGACCCGCTGGTGCGGGATCATCTGCGGCAGGAGATCCGATCCCTCCAGCAACGCCTCGGCGTCACCACACTCCTGGTGACGCATGATCAGGAGGAAGCGCTCGGCATCTCCGACCGCGTGGTGGTGATGAGCCGCGGGCGCATCGCCCAGGTCGGCACCCCGGCCGAGATCTACGACAGCCCGGCCGATCCTTTCGTCGCCGGCTTCGTCGGCCGCGCCAGCCGCATCGAGGCCGTGGTCGACTCCCCGCCGGGCATGCTGCAGGCCGGCCCGCACCGCCTGATGGCCGAGGCGGCCCGCCCGCTGCTGTTCGGCACGCGCGTGCTCTGCTTCCTGCGCCCGGAGCATCTGCGCCTGCACAAGCGGGACGCGGCGCCGGCCGGATCGCTGCCGGCGATGGTCACGGGCGTGGAATTCCTCGGCCCGATCTGCCGCATCGCGCTGGAGGCACGGCCGCTGCGCCTGCTCGCCACGGTGACACCGGAGGTGCTGGCCTCGCTCGAGGCGCAGCCGGGCGCAACATTGGCGGCCAGCCTCCCGGCGGAGCACCTGATGGTCTTTCCTGACGAGATCTGAGGCCTCGGCGGGGGAATCGGGCGGGGCTCTGCCCCAATCGCGCGAAGATCAGGCGCAGCAAGGGATTGGAGCACCTGGAACGCCATCTGTTGGCACTGGGCGCGCCAGACATGCTGCCTCCCTCCCAGCGCGTTTCGGGCACAGAAGTGGGTCTCGGCGCCATTCCGACCGGCGCGCCCGGAGCCAAGTCGAGATTTCCAAAGGCCTTTCGGCCTTTGGCGGGTGGGGGTTCGGGGGAGGGCAGAGCGCTTCCCCGATCCGCCATCGTCACAGTCTTCGCGCGCATGGGGCGGAGCCCCTACAATCGCCCTTTCAGCCCTGAAAGAACACCGGGTTCGACCAGGCCCGCCGCCCCAACGCGTCAGCCACCACAATGCGCGCAAAGCCGCCGGGACGGAGCTTTTCCAGCGGCAGGCTGGCCCGCGTCGTGCCCGGCTCCACGCATTGCGTCGCGCGCGACCCGCGCCCGAGCACCATGACCGAGGCCGCCGGCGAGCAGGTCACCGTGACGCTGTCCTCGCCCCAGGCGATGTCGTGAATGGTCGGGCCCTGCGTCGCGTAATAGGCGCCCGCTTTCAGCGCGGCGAGCAGCGCCTCGGGCTCGTTCGCCACGGCCTTCACCATCAGCCAGCCGCCGAAGGCGTCAGGGCAGGCGAAATGGGCATCATCCACCGCGATCAGTCCGATCCGCCGCCCACCAGCCAGCAGCGCATCGGCGTATTGCACGCTATCCCCACGCTCGGTGCGGAGCTGGGCAGTGTGGTTGTAGATCTCGACCGCATGGGCGTCCGGGATCGCCGCGGCGTCGTCGACTGTCAGCCCATACCAGCAGGGATGGGGAATGGCGACGAAGGCCCCCGCCTGCAGAGCGCGGGCAGCGAGGGCCGCCCCGCCCTCGCCATCCGCCAGCGGCGCGAAATCGAGCGGCAACCCCACCGCCAGGATGTGCCAAGTCTCCCCCAGGGCGGTGGCCGGTGCATGGAGTTCCGCGCCCAGGATCGTGGTGAAGCCTTCCGTGCGGAAGGGACGGGTATCCACGATCGGATAGCCGTACTTCGCCATGAAATGGTCGGTCAGGGCGAGGAAGTCGTACCCTGCCTCCCGATAGGTCGCGCAGACCGCTTCCGGGGTCCGCATCCCGTCCGAGAGATCGGAATGGGTATGGATATTGCCCTTCCAGAAGCGGCCGGGCGAAGCGAAGGCGGGGTCGGTCAGCATGCGGGAATCCGTTTCAAGACGGCGTGCATGATCGGGCGCGCCCGGGATGGCGTCATCGGCGGCAAGATGACCGGATGATGGCGTTTCAGGGAAAGCCGGCCGGCAAAGGGGAACATTGCCTGCCTCGGTCCATCAGATGGACGCGTCATCCCCGGGGAGGCCGGATCACGGCGACGGACAGACCGCGCGACCGGTCCGATGATTCGGTGTCGATCCGACTGGAACACCACGCATCGGACCGAAGCTTGGCCCCGGGCCTTCGCCGAGGTCGAGCCCCGGAACGGCGGCACCCGTCCCGGGTCCCGCACGTCACCAGCGCCGGGCCGGCCCGCAATCCAGATGCACGAAGCCGTCGCGGCGATACAGCCCGACGCCCCCGATCTGCATATTCGCCGCGATGCGCGCGATGCCCATCGCCTGCTGCCCGGGCAGCCGCACATCCGCGGCCATCCCCGACATGTGCAGCGAGACGCGCGACACCCGCCGCGACTGGCGGGCGCGGGCCGCATTGGTCTCCGGCGCGCGATAGCCGCTGATCACCTCATAAGCCTCGTCCCCGGCGCCGAGGCGCTGGGCGACGGTGAACAGCACGTCAAACAGACGCGGGTCCATGGGCGTCGTCTCGTCGAGCGACGGATCGCGCAGCACCACGTCCAGCTTGCGCAGCGCCTCGCGATCATAGCGACCGTCGCGCCAGTAGATGCCCTCGAAGGAATCGCCGGTCTGCACCCTATGGATGCGCACGACGCGGGCGCCGCCGGCGGCCACCGCCTGCGCCTGGGCTGCAACCGGCATGGCGGCCAGCCCGAGCAGACCTCCGAGGCCGGCGCGGATCACCTCCCGCCGCCGCGCCACCACAGGGTCGCAGCAGGGGCAATCGAATCGATGGAACAGCCGCGCCATGGTCAGCGCGACCCGGTTCCGCGTGTCGCCCCCCCTTCCGCGGAAGCGACGCGCTGGCCGGTCGCACGGTCCAGGGCACGGGCGTATTCGGCATCCAGGCCATAGATGTCAGGGCGCATGGTCACTCGGCCTCCATCCACAATCACGGTGCTGTAGTGCAGCCGCACCGGGATGCTGCGCGCGAGGGGCGCGCTGCGGGTGGCACGGCTGGCGAGGACGCGGTCGACCTGCGTCCTGTCCCACGACGTGCCCGAGAGTGTCGCGGAAAGCAACTCCATGGGACGTTCGAGCCGGATGCAGCCCGAGGAGAAGGCCCGCGCCCCGCGGGTGAACAGGTGCCGGTCCGGCGTATCGTGCATGTAGATGTCGTCGCCATTCGGCATCACGAACTTGATGCGGCCGAGCGCGTTGCGATCCCCCGCATCCTGCCGGATGTAGTAGGGGAAGTTGTTCCGATTGTAGGCACTGAAATCGACGGTGGAGGGATCGACCTCGACAGTTTCGCCCTCGATGCGCTGGTAGAGGCGGAAGCCGCCGGCCTGCATGGCCGCCGGATTGCGCTGGAACCGCGGAAGCAGGTCCTCGCGCGCGTTGCGCTCCGGCACGCCCCATTGCGGATTGAACTGCACCGTCGTCATGCGGACGTTGAGCATCGGCGTCTGCCGGTCGCGCCGCCCGACGATGACCGCCATGTCGAGCAGCACACGGTCCCCTTCCAGCAGGTGCAGCCGGTAGAAGGGGATGTTCACCTCGATGCGGCGTTCGGTCGGGCGCGGCCCCTGGGCGCGGCGCATGTCGAGCGCGACGCGGAGCTGGTTGACCTTCGCCTCGATCGGAATGTTCAGTGCCGTCCAGGTGATGGAACCGACGCGGCCATCGGCCTCGAGCCCCTGATCGGCCTGGAAGCGCTTCGCCGCCTCGACCAGCGCGGTGTCATAGACCGGGCTGGCGAGGTCGGTCACCGCCGCATCCGTGGCGGCGAGGCGCGCGCGGAGCTGCGGCACGCGCTCGGCATCGGTGCTGCCGGGTTCGAGCGTGCGGCGCGTGTCGGCGGTGATGCGCGGCCAGCCGCCGGCGGCGGCCGCGGCGCGGTAGCGGGCGAGTTCGGCCTTGAGCGCGCGGGCATCGGGTGGCAGGTCGGCGGCGCGGTCGATCACCTGGACCGGATCGGAGGCCGAGCCGAGTTCCGCGACCCAGGCCGGGTAGTTCACCGACGCCGCGTCGCGCCGCAGATCCACCCGCCCGCGCAGGGCGGCAACGCGGCCGAGCAGCAGGTCGGACAGGGCGAGCTCGGCCGCCCGCATTGTTTCGGCGCGATAGCGCGCCGGGTCGGCGGTGGCGAGTTCCGGCGCCGGGACGCCGTAGAAGCGGGGGTCCAGGCCATCCTCGTCGAGCCGCGCGAGGCGCGCGGCCAGGCGCTGGACGGCCTGCTCCGAGGCATTCTGTCCGACCATGGCGGCGGCATCGGTGCCGCGGGCATAGGCCGGCTGGGACGGCAGGGCGAAGGCGGTGGCCGCCAGCAGCGGCAGGACGATGAGGGCGCGCATGATCGACAGGTAGCCCCCGATGTCATGAAAGCCAATGATCCGATGCGCTTGCGGTGCGTTATTCGCGCCCCTGTTGCATCGATTCCGCAGTCGCAGCGAGCATCCCGACACTGATCGGCTTGTAGGGCGCGCGTGGGCGCAGGGGCGGCACGTCTTCCGGCGCGACACCGCGGGCCTCGGCGATCAGGGCGGTTGTCACCGGGGCGCAGATGCGCCCCTGGCACGGCCCCATGCCGCAGCGGAGATAGGCCTTGAGCTGATTCGGGCCCGTCGCACCCATCCGCGCGGCGGCGCGCACGGCCCCGGCCGTCACCTCCTCGCACCGGCAGGCGATGGTGTCGTCGGGCGGCGTCAACAGGTCCGGCGCCGGGGCATAGAGGGCATCGAGGAAGGGCCGCAGCGCCAGTGCCTGCGCGCGTTGACCGAGCCATCCCGACACGCGGGCGCCGAAGGCGTCCTCCGACAGGCGGCCGAGACGCCGCGCGGCATCCAGCGCGGCCAGGCGGCCGGAGGCCTCGGCCACCTGCCATCCGCCGATCCCGGCGCCGTCGCCGGCCACCGCCACGCGATCCAGCGACGACGCCCCGAAGGCATCCACCACCGGCCGCCAGCAGCGCTGCGGCGCATCCCAGGCATGGTCGAGGCCGAGGGCGCGCGAGATCTGGGTCGCCGGGATCACGCCTTCATGCACCAGCAGCGTGTCGCAGGGGGCGGAACCGCCGTCCCAGGACACGCGCTCGACCTGCGTGCCGCCTTCCGCACGCAAGCCACGAACGCCGGTGACGACCTTCACACCAAGGCGCCGTGCCTCGGCGATCAGTGCGAGGCCCTTGGCCAGCATCGCCCGCCCGCGCCACAGGTCGAAGCCGGCCTGCATTGCCGCGGCCAGCGGGCTGCCGCGCCGCGTTTCCAACACCAGCGGCGGCGCGCCGGCACGGGCGAGCTGCACGGCGAGCAGCCAGATCAGCGGTCCCTGCCCCGCCAGCACCAGCGGACCCGCCGGCACGATGCCAGCCGACTTCAACAGGATCTGCGCCGCCCCCGCGCCCATGACCCCGGGCAGCGTCCAGCCCGGGATCGGAACAGGTCGTTCCTGCGCACCGGTCGCCAACAGGATGCGCCGCGCGGTCACGGCATCCGCGCCGTCGGCGGCGGACAGGCTCAGCACGCCCTCCTCCGGGTCGCAGTGCCAGAGCGTCGTCGCCGGACGGTAGTCCGCGCCGCTCGCCCGGAAGGCGGCGATCAGCGGCAGACCCGGCGCGATGTCGGGTGCCACCGCCGGATCGGAGGCGGCTGCCTCGGCGGCGCGGAAGACCTGGCCGCCGGGGGCGGCATTCTCGTCCGCGACCAGGACCGACAGGCCCAGCGCGCACGCCTCGACGGCCGCGGCCATGCCGGCCGGGCCGACACCGATGATGGCAAGGTCAAACATCAGTCTTCACACCGAAGAGCATTGTCTGACGCCGGGCGCGCGGGCAGGCTGCCGTTACGCCACCGGGATACATGCCACCATGATCTTCGACGTCACGACGCTCGTCGGGTTCCATACGGTCGTCAGCCTCATCGCCCTGGTGGCCGGTGTCATCGTGGTGTTCGGCATGGTGGGCAACGCCGCCATGCCGGGGCTGAGCGCCCTGTTCATCGCGACCGCGGTGATCACCAGCGCGACCGGCTTCCTGTTCCCGGTGGACCGGATCCTGCCCTCGCATATCTTCGGCGTGGTGTCGCTGATCGCGCTCGCCGCTGCGATGCTCGGGCGCTACGCCTATGGCTTCGCGGGCAAGTGGCGCGTGACCTATGTGCTCTGCGTGGTACTCGCGACCTATCTCGATGCCTTCGTGGCGGTGGTGCAGACCTTCCTGAAGGTGCCGGCGGTGAACGCCCTGGCGCCGACGCAGTCCGAACCGCCCTTCGCGATCGCGCAGGGCGCGCTGCTGGTGGTGTTCATCGTGCTGGCGGTGCTGGCGTCGCGGCGCTTCCGCCCGCTGGGCTGACCCCGCCCGCATCACGGCCGCGCCGCCCGCGCGCCGTGCTGGCGCGCGATGCGCATGCCCGGCGCGACCGTCACCATGCAGGCTTGGCGGTTCGGCACGCCGTCGATCTCGGCCAGGCAGTCGAAGCACACGCCCATCAGGCAGAGCGGCAGGCGCGGGCTGCCGGTGACCGGCGTCTCGCGGATGGACGGCAGGCCGGACAGCAGCACGGCCGCCGCGGCGGTCGCGCCTTCCGGCACCAGCACCAGATTGCCCTCGACGAGGACCTCGACAGTCGCCGGACGGATGTCAGGCCGCGTTCTGAACATCGAAGCGCTTCGCCGTAAAAGGGTCGAGGACAGGATCGAGCGCCCCGCGCGCGATCATCGGCGCCAGCACCCGCGCATGTGCGCCGGCGAGCGTGACACCCGAATGGCAGTTCGCCGTGAAGGCACCCGGAAAGCGTTCGGACTGGTCGTAGATCGGCAGCCCGTCCGGCGCCATGACGCGCAGCGCCGACCAGGCGCGCACGATGCTGAGCTCGCCGATCCAGGGAAATGCCTTCACCGCGCGCACCGCGATCTTCGCCATGACCGGCGGGGCCTGGGAGAGGTCGAAACCGACTTCCTCATTGCTCTCGCCGAGCAGCAGGCTGCCCTCCGCGGTCTGGCGGATGCTGGTCATGGGCATCGGCAGGATGGTCTGCGCGCGTTCCGTCACCAGCACCTGCCCCTTCTGCGGCCGCACCGGCGCGTTCAACCCGAATTGCGGCGCGAGCTCCGCATTGCCGAGCCCCGCCGCCAGCACGACCTTCGGCGCGGCGAAGGTCCCGGCCGCCGTCTCCACGCGGAAATCGTTCGGCGCCGCGGTCGCGCCGGTGACCTTGGCGTTGGGCACATAGCGACCGCCTGCATCGGTGAAGGCCTTGTGCAGTGCCCGCAGGAGCGGCAGCGGACCCGCATGCCCGTCATAGGGCGTGAAGGACCCACCCACCACCGAGGGACCGAGCCCCGGCAGGATCTCGCGCAGCTCATCCGGGCGCATCATGCGGTAGTCGAAGCCGAAATTGCCGGCCTCCTCGCGCATCTGCGCCATCCGGCGGGCGCGATCCTCGAACTCGGCCTCGGACAGGCACAGGCTGATCCCGCCCGGCTGCTGCAAGGCCGTGTCGATGCCCGTCCGCGTGGCGAGATCGTCGGCGAGCGCCGGCCACTCCGATGCCGAGCCGCGCGTCCATCGCTGATACCACGGCGCACCGAGGCCCTTCGACTGCACCCAGACCAGGCCGAAATTGCCGCGCGACGCCCGGAAGGCGATGTCGCCCTCATCCAGCAGCACGGTGTCGAGGCCCTGGTCACGCAGGCCGAGCGCGATCGCCGCACCGACCAGGCCGCCGCCGATGACGATGGCGTCCGTCATGGGGCGGGGTGCTCCGGTACATTGGAGAGGGGCTTTGCCCCTCTCCAAACCTCACCCCACCAAAGGCCGAAAGGCCTTTGGAAACCTCGACCTGGTGCTGGGCGCCGCCGGTGCGCCAAAGCGTTCATGGCATTCGCGGTGCGCGGCAGGACGTCATGGCCATCCTTTGCGACAGATGCGCCAAGCGCCAAGGGAAAGCGATCCAAGGGACCTCGCCCTTCGGGTCCGCAGAACATGATCACGGGCGACAGCCGCCCACCGCGCCCCCGCAACACGCATCCCGCACCAACGCGCGTCTCGGCACTGCGCCCGACCGCCACGCCCGGCGCCAGGTATCGGTTTCCAAAGGCCCTGTGGCCTTTGGTGGGGTGGGGTCCGGGGAGGGGCAAAGCCCCTCTCCGCGTCCGACCGCCATTCACGCGCGCCTCGGCAGGCAAACGATCCCCGGCAGTGCCGCGACCCGTGCGACCCAGGCTTTCACTCCCGGCCAGCGCGCGAGGTCGAACCCCCCTTCATCCGCCACATGCGTGTAGGCGAACAGCGCCAGGTCCGCGATGGTCGGCCCGGCATCCGTCAGCCAGTCATGCGTCGCGAGCCGGTGTTCCATCGCATCCAGCGCCTTCGCCCCGCCTTCGTCGCAGCGCGCCAGCCGATCGGCGTTCTCCGCCGCCGTGCCGAGATAGGCGCGGATGTTGCGAGCCACGGCGATGTTGGGTTCGTGGCTGTACTGTTCGAAGAACAGCCATTCGAAGACACGGGTGCGTGGCAGGCCCGGCGGGGGCAGCCAGGGCGTGCCTTCGGCGACGTGGGCCAGGATGGCGTTGGATTCCACCAGCACGGTGCCGTCGTCGAGTTCCAGGACCGGAACCTTGCCGAAGGGATTGCGGCGGAGGAAGTCGGGGCGGCGCGTCTCGCCGCCATTGGTGTCCACCTCGACCCAGGTGAAGGGCTGGCCGGTGAGGCGCAGGATCTGCGCGACCTTCCAGCAATTGCCGGACGGCGCCATGCCGTAGACGGTTGCCATGACGGGAGCCTAGGCGCGCTGCGGTGCGGCGCGAAGCCCCTTCATGAGTCCTCGCCTGCCAGATGACGGATGCGGCGGATCAGTTCGCGGGTTGCCGGCGCGCCCTCCCCGCGGCGGAAGGCGGCGACGATGTCGGCGAGGATCGGCGCGCCGCGCAGCGGGCGATAGGTCACACCCGGCAGGGCGAGCGTCCGGGTCAGGCTTTCCGGCACCACCGCCACGCCGAGGCCAAGGGCGACCATCGTCGCCACCGCGATCAGGTCGCGGCCGCGATGGGCGAGACGCGGCGCGAAGCCGCCGCGCTGCGCGACAGCCATGGTGTGGTGGTGGAAGCTGGTGCCGGCCTCCTGGTCCGGGATGACGAAGGGCTCGCCGGCCAGGGATGCGGCGGCGATGCTGTCCTCCTCGATCAGCGGATGGTCGGGCGGCAGGGCGATGAAGACCGGCTCGCGCCGCAGCCGGGCCGTGACGATGCCGGGCGGGGTGACGACCGGCGCGCGGACGAAGCCGATATCGAGGCGGCCCTCCGCCAGGGCCTCGATCTGCGGGGCGGATTCCATCTCGTGGAGGTGGAGTTCGACATCCTTGTGCTCGCGCCGCCAGGCGGCGACGGCCTGGGCGAGCACGCCAGACAGCGCGGCGGATCCGGCGAAGCCGATTTCGATGATGCCGCGCGCACCGCGCCCGGCGAGTTTCGCGACGCGTTCCGCGCGGTCGAGCTGATCGAGCGCCGGGCGCAGTTCCTCGAGGAACAGCTTTCCGGCGTCGCTCAACGCCACCGACCGCTTCGACCGCACGAAGAGCCGCGCCCCGAGCCGGCGTTCCAGTTCCTGGATCTGCTCGGTCAGGGAGGGCGGCGAGATGCCGAGGCTCTCGGCCGCGCGGGCGAAATGCAGGGTTTCGGCGACGGCGATGAAGGCGCGGAGAAGACGGAGCTCCATGGCCGGGACATTACGCTGATTATTCGGTGTCACCGAATTTTTTTGCGCCGCAGCATGAATGACAGCGTCATGAATGCTGACCTATTTTGCATCACGCGGCGGATGCGACCGCGGAAACTGCCCAAGGGAGCAGCGTTCAGCACAAATCAGGATCACCCGCTCCATGAGCAGCACTGTCGCCGGTTCCGCCATTCCCGCCTCCGCCGCCGCGGAGACACCCTTCATCGAGCGGGGATCGGCCGACTTTGTCCGCACCAGCATCGCGCTGTTCTGCGCGGGGATCGCGACCTTCACGCTGCTCTACTTCGCCCAGCCGCTGCTGCCCATCTTCTCGCGCGATTTCGGGATCAGCGCGGCGACCGCCTCGCTCGCTGTCTCCCTGCCCTGCATCGCGCTCGCCATCGGCACACTGGTCGCGGGGTCGCTGTCGGAACGCTTCGGCCGCAAGCCGCTGATGGTTGGGGCGGTATTCGGCTCGGCGGGACTGACCGTGCTGTCGGCCCTGGCGCCGAACTGGGAGATCTTCCTGCTGCTGCGCACCCTGCAGGGCGTAGCACTTGCCGGCCTGCCGGCGGCGGCGATGGCCTACCTCGCCGAGGAAGTGCATCCGCGCGCCATCGGCCTGTCGATGGGCCTCTACATCAGCGGCAATGCCCTCGGCGGCATGGCGGCGCGCGTCGGCGCCGGCCTGCTGAGCGAGGTGATGCCCTGGCATGCGGCGGTGGGCGCGATGGGCGTGCTCGGCCTCGTCATGGCGGTGGTCTTCGCGCTGGCGCTGAAGCCGTCGCGCCACTTCACCCCGCGCCGGCTGCGCCTGGGCAATCTCGCGGGCGGCTTCGTGGTGCATCTGCGGGAGAAGGGGTTGCGCGCGCTGTTCCTGACCGGCGCGCTGCTGATGGGCGGCTTCGTCTGCATGTACAACTACATCGGCTACCGGCTGATGGCGCCCGAGATCGGCCTGTCGCCGGGCACGGCAGGGCTGGTCTATTCGGTGTTCCTGGTCGGCATCATCGCCTCGACCATCATCGGTTCGCTGGCCGACCGGCTGGGCCGGGCGCGCATCTTCTGGATGAACCTGGTTGTCGTGCTGACCGGGCTGGCCGTGTCGCTGATCCCCACTGTCTTCGCGGCAGTGGCGGGGCTTGCGCTGCTGACGCTCGGCTTCTTCGGGGCGCACGCGATCGCCAGCGCCTGGGTCGGGCGGCGTGCCTTGCAGGCGAAGGGGCAGGCCGCCTCGCTCTATGTCTTCGGCACCTATGGCGGGTCCGCGGTGATCGGCACGCTCGGCGGATGGGCCCTGGAAGCCTGGGGATGGTCCGGCGTGGTCGGAACCATCGCCGCCTGCATGATCGTCGCGCTGGCCATGGCGCTGTGGCTCGCGCGGCTGAAGCCGCTCGCCGCGCCGGTGGGGTGATCAGAGGGGGCCTTGCCCCCTCCGAACCTCCCCCACCAAAGGCCGAAAGGCCTTTGGAAACCTCGACCTGGCACCGTGCGCCGAGGGCACGCACATCCCCTGGCAGCACGCACGGTGCGCAAGAGCGGGCTGCGGGGCTGATGCTGAACAGCGGTGCCCCTCGCCAACAGATTGCGGTCCAGGGGCTCCAAGCCCCTGGCGGGGCAAGGTCCGGAGAGGGGCGGCGCCCCTCTCCGGTTGACCCCCGCCGCAGTTGGCGCGAGCCTCCCCCGGACCAGCCGGAGACTATGACCATGAGCCCCCTCGACGCCCCGCGTGATGCGCGCAACAGCGACCTCGAAGCCGCGCTGATCGAAGCGCGCGAGGCCTATGTCGCCGCCCGCCCGAAGAGTGCCGAGATCCACACCCAGGCGCGCGAGGTCATGCCCGGCGGCAATACCCGCACCGTGCTGTTCTACACCCCCTTCCCCACCGCCATGCAGCGCGGCGAAGGCTGCACCCTGTGGGATGCGGATGGGCGTGAATATCTCGACCTCTGCGGCGAATACACCGCCGGCCTCTTCGGTCATTCCGAACAGCGCATCATCGCGGCCGTCGCGGCCGCTATGGCAAAGGGCCTCAACCTCGCCGCGGTGGGGGAGAATGAGGGCAAGCTCGCCGCGCTGATCTGCGGGCGGTTTCCCTCGGTGGACCAGGTGCGCTTCACCAATTCGGGCACCGAGGCAAACATCATGGCGCTGGCCGGCGCACGCGGCTTCACCGGGCGCACCGAGATCCTGGCCTTCCGCGGCGGCTATCACGGCGGGGTCTTCACCTTCCCCTTCGGCGCGCCGATTTCCCCGGTGAACCTGCCCATCCCCATGCGCTTCGCCGACTACAACGACCCGGCGGGCGCGGCGGCAGCGATTCGTGAGGCGGGCGACGCGCTCGCCGCGGTGATCGTCGAGCCGATGCAGGGGTCGGGCGGCTGCATCCCCGCGACGCGCGAGTTCCTCCAGGCGCTGCGTGATGCCACGACGGAGACCGGCGCACTGCTGATCTTCGACGAGGTGATGACCTCCCGCCATTCCTATGGCGGCATGCAGAAGCGGCTCGGCATCATGCCGGACATGACGACCTTCGGGAAATACATGGCGGGCGGCATGTCCTTTGGCGCCTTCGGCGGGCGCGCCGAGGTCATGGCGGTGTTCGATGGCCACAAGCCCGGCGCGATGCCGCATGCCGGCACCTTCAACAACAACGTGCTGTCCATGGCCGCGGGCAATGTCGCGCTCGGCGAGATCTTCGGCGAGGCCGAGGCCGAGGCGCTGTTCCAGCGCGGCGAGACGCTGCGCGAGGCGTGCAACGCCATCGCGCAGAAGCATGGGCTCGCGATGCACTTCACCGGGCTCGGGTCCATGTTGAACCCGCATTTCCGGGCCGGCCCCATCACCGCCCCCTACAAGGCGACGGTGGAGGAGGAGCAGATGCGCGAGTTGTTCTTCTTCGACATGCTCGCGGCCGGCATCTACCTCGCGCGACGCGGGATGGTCGCACTCAGCCTGCCGGTGGGGGATGCGGAATGCGACCGCTTCCTTGCGGCAGTCGAGGAGTTCTGCGCCGCGCGCAAGCCCGTGCTCGCGCCGGCCTGATCAGCGCCCGCCGCCCACAGGCAGTAGCGCGCCGTTCACGTAGGATGCGGCATCGGAGGCGAGGAACAGGATCGCCTCCGCCACTTCCTCGGCCGTGCCGCCGCGGCCCATCGGGACGCCGGACGACATCTTCGCCACGCGGTCCGGCATACCGGCGGCGGCGTGGATCTCGGTATCGATCAGCCCGGGGTTCACCGCGTTGACGCGGATGCCCTCGGCGCCGACTTCGCGCGCCAGGCCGACGGTCAGCGTGTCCACCGCGCCCTTGCTCGCGCCGTAGTGCAGCCATTCGCCGCCGCCGCCGATTTCCGAGGCGCGGGAGGAGACGTTCACGATCGCACCCCCCTTGCCGCCGAAGGCGGTGGACATGCGGCGCACCGCCTCGCGGCAATGCACCGCGAGGCCGATCACGTTCGGCATGAAGACCGATGACCAATCGTCGAAGGTCGCGTCGGCGAGGCGCTTGCGCGGACCGGTGATGCCGGCATTGTTCACCAGCGCATCAATGCGGCCGAAGACCTCGTCGCAGCGGGTGAAGGCGGCGAGGATGTCGCTTTCGTCTCCCGCATCGCCCTGCATCAGCACGACCTTCGCACCGGCGGCCTCGCAGGCCGCGGCAGTTTCCTCCGCGCGCGCGGCGGCGCTGCGATAGGTCAGGACCAGATCGTAGCCGCGCTGCGCCGCGAGCCGCGCCGTGGCCGCGCCGATACCGCGCGTCCCGCCTGTCACCATCATCACGCGCCGTGTCATGCCGTTCCTCCTCGTTCCGCCTGTCGCCATCTTGCCCCTCTGCCGGGCACGGGCAAGCATGCGCGCCACGACGGAGAGTCCCCCATGCCCCTGCCCGCCCCGCAATCCTACGCGCCAGGCACCTTCCAGCCGCTGACCTTCCATGACGCCGTGCCACGCTTCCGCGACGGCAGCGACACGCCGCGCGCCTATCTCGAACGTTGCCTGGAGACGATCGCGGAACTCGAGCCGCAGGTGATGGCCTTCGCGCATCGCAACGAGGCCGGCGCGCGCGAGGCCGCCGATGCATCCACCGCGCGCTACAAGGCGGGCGGGGCGCTGTCGGCGATCGACGGCATGCCGATCGGCATCAAGGACCTGATCGAGACGCGCGACATGCCCACCGAAATGGGCAGTGCCTTCTACAAGGGGAACAGCCCGGGCCGCGATTCCGCGCTGGTTCAGGCGCTGCGCGCGGCGGGCGCCGTGGTGCTGGGCAAGATGGTGACGACCGAGCTCGGCATGTCGCATCCCGGGCCGACGCGGAATCCCTTCGACCTGCGGCGCACGCCGGGCGGGTCGTCTTCTGGGTCGGGGGCCGCGATCGGCGCGCGCATGCTGCCGGCGGCGGTCGGCACGCAAGTGCTGGGCAGCGTGATCCGTCCTGCCTCCTTCAACGCGAACTGGGCGCTGAAGCCGACACAGGGCGGCATCAACCGCGGCGAGCGCCAGGGCTACAGCCAATCGACCGTCGGCATCCATGCCGGCAGCGCCGAGGACATGTGGTCCGTCGCCATCGAGATCGTGAAGCGCGTCGGCGGCGACCCGGGCGCGCCGGGCCTCTACTGGACCGGCGACGACTTGCCGCCCGCCTTCAAACCACGCCGCCTCGCCGTGCTGGAAACGGAAGGCTGGGCCTTCGCCGAACCGGCGGCCAAGGCGGCCTTTGAGAAGGCTCTCGACGCCCTGAACGGGCAGGGCGTGACCATCCTGCGCCGCGGCGACCACCCGCTGCTGGAGACGCTGGAACAGCGTATCCTCGGCGCGATGGAACTCGCCCGCGACGTCTGCGCCTATGAGAGCGCCTGGTCGGTCGCGAACATGATGGCGAAGAACCCCGATGCGCTGTCGGACAGCCTGAAGGCGCGCTTCGAGCTCGGCTGTTCCATCACCCTGCCGGAATATCGCGGGCGGCTGCTGCAGCGCGAGGAGATGCGCCTCGCCCAGGCCGCCCTGGCCGGCGAGGTGGACGGCTTCATCGGCCTGCCCGCCTGCGGCCCGGCGCCGCTGCCGGGCGATACCGGCGGGTCGTCCAACCGCATCGTGCACACGACGGGCAATCCGATCATGAATACGGCGAGTTCCGCCCTTGGCTGCCCGGTGGTCACGGTGCCGGTGATGGCGGTGGACGGCATGCCGCTCGGCCTGTCGGTGACGACGCAGCCGCACCAGGACGAACGCGCCGCCGCGATTGGCCGCTGGATCGCGGACGCCATTCCGCCGATCATCGTCTGAGAAACCGTCTGGAAGGTCCGGCGCCTGGTTCTACCCGGCCACCCATCCGGGACACTGTCTTCGAATAGCCGGCGCCGGGCACGGATCCGCGCCGAGGGAGGAAGCGATGACCGAAATCGAAATGACCGACCATGATGGGCTGCGGACCATCCGCATCGCCCGTCCCGAGAAGAAGAACGCCCTGACCCGGGCCATGTACGCCACCATGGCCGAGGCGCTGCGTGACGCCGCGACCGCGCCCACCGTGCGCGTGGTGATGATCACCGGCGGATCGTCCTGCTTCACCTCCGGCAACGACGTGTCGGACTTCAAGGCACGGGGCGAGCAGCAGGCGGAGGTACCCTCGCCGGCACGGGAATTCCTCGCGGCGCTGCGCGCCTGCCCGAAGCCGGTGGTCGCCGCCGTGGCGGGCTATGCCATCGGCATCGGCACCACGCTGCTGCTGCATTGCGACTTCGTCTATGCGGCGGACAGCGCGGTGTTCCGCATGCCCTTCGTCGATCTGGGCCTGTGCCCGGAAGGCGGCTCGTCGCTCGTCGTGCCGCAGCGCGCCGGGCAGTTGCTGGCGAATGAATTGCTGATGCTGGGCGACGCCTTCAACGGCGAGACCGCCGTGCGCGCCGGCATCGCCAATGCGGTGGTGCCGATCGCAGAGCTGTTCTCGGTCGCGGAAGGTGTCGCGCGCAAGCTCGCCGCCAAGCCGCCGACCGCAATGCAGACCACCAAGCGCCTGCTGCGCCAGGCGGAGGAAGCGCGCCTCACCACCCACATGGTCGAGGAGTTCGCCCATTTCGGCGCCCTGCTGCGCGGGCCAGAGGCGGCCGAGGCCGTCGCCGCCTTCCAGGAGAAGCGCAAGCCCGACTTCACCCGCTTCCTGGCCGCGGAATAGCGCGCGGCCGAGGCAGGACTAAACTGCTGATCAGGCCGGCACCTGACCCTTCGCCGGCCCATGGAGGAACGACCATGAATGTCACACGATGGATCGCGGCGGCTGCCGCGGGACTGGCCCTTGCCTATGGCGCGCCGGCAATGGCCGGTGCCACGCTCGACGGCGTGAAGAGCCGCGGCGTCCTTGCCTGCGGCGTGAATGTCGGTGTCGCCGGCTTCTCCCTGCCCGACAGCCAGGGCGTCTGGCAGGGCATGGATGCCGATCTGTGCCGCGGCCTGGCCGCGGCGGTGCTGGGCGATCCCAGCAAGGTGCGCTTCGTGCCGCTCACCGCGGTGCAGCGCTTCACCGCCCTGCAATCCGGCGAGATCGACGTGCTGATCCGCCAGACCACCCTGTCGATGACGCGCGACACATCCATCGGCCTGCGGCTGACCGCCGCGAACCTGTATGATGGCCACGGCTTCATGGTGCGCCGCGACGCCAACATCCAGGACCCGAAGGAGATGGACGGCATGACCATCTGCCTCTCCCCGGGCACGACGAACGAGCTGGTGACGACCGACTGGTTCCGCACCAACAATCTGCACTTCACCCCGGTGCTACAGGAACGCATGCAGGACAATGCGATCTCGCTCCAGGCCGGGCGGTGCGACGCGATCGGCACGGATGCCACGCAGCTCGCTGCGCTGCGCAGCCAGTTCACCAATCCGAACGACTTCGTGATCCTGCCGCAGCGCTTCTCGAAGGAGCCTTATGGTCCCGTCGTGCGGCGCGACGACCCCGAATGGTTCGACGTGGTGCGCTGGACGGTCTTCGCGCTGATCAACGCGGAAGAACTCGGCGTGACCAGCCAGAATGCCGAGGAGATGCGCCGCACGAGCACCAACCCCGAGATCCGCCGCCTGCTGGGCGCCGATCCGCTGCTGGGCAATGCGCTGCACCTCGACCCGGCCTGGGCCTACAACGCGATCCGCGCCATCGGGAATTACGGGGAGCTGTTCGAGCGCACCCTCGGCCCCAACACGCCGATTGGGCTGGAGCGCGGGCTGAACCGGCTCTGGACCAATGGCGGGCTGATGTATTCCTGGCCCATGCGCTGATACCGACAGCCCGGTTTCCTGACCTATGGAGCCGGGAGGGACTTAGGCCCAGGCGCGCGAAGGCAGGGCATGGACGGAGATGGGGAGGGGCAAGGCCCCTCCCCGCAGTGCCGCGACGGGAACTCCATCTTCGCGCAGATGAGGCAGAGCCCCGCCAACTCCGCCCGTCCGGGGCCGGGCGCCCACATTCGAGAGAGTGAAGAAAAAAGACGTCGCTTCGCGGTTGCGCCTCGCCCCGGGCTGGGCTGATGATCTCCGGCAATCGGCAAAGACCGAGGTGAAGGAGGAAGCAACCGATGGAATTCGGCTATTTTACCATGCCGTCCCATCCGCCTGAGCGCGGCCTGAAGGCAGGCCATGACTGGGACCTGCAAGTGATCCGCTGGCTCGATGAGATGGGCTACAGCGAGGCCTGGATCGGCGAGCACCACACCGCTCCCTGGGAGCCGCATCCCTCGCCCGACCTGCTGGTCGCGCAGGCGCTGATGCAGACGAAGCGTATCCGCCTCGGCCCCGGCGGCTTCCTGCTGCCCTATCACCATCCGGCCGAGCTCGCGAACCGTGTCGCCATGCTCGACCACCTGTCGGAAGGACGTTTGAACTTCGGCGTCGCGGCGTCGGGCCTGCCCTCCGACTGGGCGATGTTCAACGTCGACGGCATGTCCGGACAGAACCGCGACATGACGCGCGAGGCGCTCGACATCATCCTGAAGATGTGGACCGAGGACGGGCCCTGGCATGTCGACGGCAAGTACTGGAAGGTCGACAAGCCGGACACGATGTTCGGTTTCCTCAAGCCGCACATCAAGCCATTGCAGGCGCCGCATCCGCCGATCGGCGTCGCCGGCCTGTCGAAGAATTCCGACACGCTGAAGCTTGCCGGCGAACGCGGCTTCCTGCCCATGTCGCTCAACCTCAACCCGGCCTATGTCGCCTCCCACTGGGACAGCGTCGAGGCCGGTGCGCGCAAGTCCGGCCGCACCCCCTGGCGCGGCGACTGGCGCCTGGTGCGGGAGGTCTTCGTCGCCGAGACGGACGAGGAAGCCTGGCGGCTTTCGGTCGGCAACATGATGGGGCGGATGATGGGGGAATACTTCCTCCAGCTCCTCGCCCAGTTCGGCTTCAAGGACTACCTGAAGCACGATCCGTCCGTGCCGGATTCCGACGTGACAGTGGAATACTGCGCGAAGCGCAACTGGATCGTCGGCAGCCCGAAGACGGTCGCCGAGAAGATCGAGCGCATCTACCACGAAGTCGGCGGCTTCGGTCAGCTCCTCGTCTTCGGCTTCGACTATGTCGAGAACCCGGAGGCATGGAAGACCTCGCTCGGCCTGTTGCAGACCGAGGTGCTGCCGAAGGTGAAGCACCTGACGCCGCCACGTGCGACGAGCCAGGTCGCCGCGCAATGATGCGGTCCGGGGCGCGGCGCACGCGCCCCGGTCGCGCTCAGCGGCCGAATTCGAAGAGGCTGTAGCCTTTGATGTTCAGCCCATGGGTCGCGGTGTAGAATTGGGTGAGCTTCGCCATGACCTCGGCGCCGATCTGGCCAGGATCGTCGATGGTGTAGAAGCCGGTGTTCGGGTCGAAGAAGCGCGGGCGCATGCCGCTCTGCCCGTAGCACCAGGACAGGCCGACGACATGGCCCCAGACGCCGTGCGCCTCGCCGGTCGCGCCATCGCCGTCGCCGTCAATCAGCAGCATCAGCACCTCGCCCGCCGTCATGGCCTGCAGGCGCTGCCGGCACATCAGGGCCGAGGGCGTGTCGAGCACGGGCTTGACCGTCATCCCTACCCGCCTGCCCGCCTGCGGGATGAAGCTGGCCGACGCCTTGCCGATGGTCTGGTGGAAGTCGGCATAGGTCTGGTGCCGCCCCACATCGAACCAAGTGTAGTCATAGGCCCGCTGGAAGGAGAGCATGTGCTGCCAGCCCGGCCCTTCCTGGTCGAACAGGGACCCCAGCAGGTTCTGCGGATCGCCGCCGTTCACGTACCCCTTGGCCCATTCGAAGACCAGCGCCATGCAGATGCCACCGCTCAACAGGCGGTCGATGACAGGCTCGAGCCAGAAATCCTGGCCGATGCCCTCGCCGAAGCCGATATCGGGTTGCATGTCGTGAGTACTCCTCCACGCCCGATAGATGCCCGCCGACTGTCACTCAAGCAGTCGCCGGGGCCGGGATGCAAGCACGCCATGACGTACAACACCGGGAGATCGGACCACGCATGACCGGCTCGCATCTGCATCAATGGCCCGCCCAGGGCCGCGTCCATCATGGCGCCCCGCTCGCCGAGGCCCTGCCGCGCGAGGTTGCCGACGCCGCCCGCGTCGTCCTGGTTACCACGCGGTCGCTGGCGCAGGGGGCGCTCGTCGCCGCGGCGCGCGAGGCGATCGGCGACCGGCTCGTTGGCGTGTTCGGCGCGATGCGCGCGCACAGCCCGGTGGAGGATGTCCTCGCCCTCGCCGCCCTGTTACGGGCGGAGGAAGCGGATCTCGTCGTCGCCCTCGGCGGCGGGTCGGTGATCGACGGGTCGAAGGTCGCGTGCCTCGCCGTCTGGCGCGGCATCGCCGAGGCGGGATCGCTGATCGCGGCGGCCGCCTCGCGCGGCGCGGCGCCGTCCTTCTGGGATGGTGCGGCGCCCTCGCCGCGCATGGTGGCAGTGCCGACGACGCTCTCGGCTGCGGAGTTCGCGCCGCATGCGGGCTTCACCGACCTCGCAGCCGGGCGGAAATACCGCGCGCTCGATCCCTGGATGGTGCCGCGCGCCGTGGTGCTCGATCCCGCGGCGACGATGAATACGCCGGCGGCGCTGTTCCTGTCCTCCGGCATCCGCGCGCTCGACCATGCGGCGGAGCGCTGGTGCGCGCTGGAACCGCTGCCCTTCTCAGACGCCGTCTCGCGCCAGGCCATGATCATGCTGGCGGAGAACCTGCCGCGCGTGCATCGCCATCCGGATGACCTCGCCGCGCGCAGCGCCTGCCAGCAGGCGGCCTGGCTGTCGGTGATGGGCGGCTGGGCCGGCGTCGCGGTCGGGGCGAGCCATGGGCTGGGCTATATCCTGGGGGCGGCGCGGGGCGTGCCGCACGGCATCACCTCCTGCCTCATGCTGCATGCGGTGATGCGCTGGAATGCGCCGGTGAACGAGCATCGCCAGAAGGAGCTGGCGCATATCCTTGGCGGCGAGGAAGCCGGCCCCGCCATCGAGGATTTCGTCCGTGGGCTCGGCCTGCCGACGCGGCTGTCGGAACAGGGGATCACGGAAGCGGAGATCCCGGGCCTCGCCGCGCGCTGGACCGGCGATGCGCCGATCGCGACCAACCCCCGGCCGATCCGCAGCGCGGCGGATCTGGAGGCGATCCTTGCCATCGCCTTCTGACGGGAGATGATGCGATCTGCTTCACAGCAGATCACGCGGACAGGGCGCAGTGTCGCCTCGGCCATCATGGCCGACCCTGAAAGGCCGCGCGATGACCGCGATGACCAGTTTCACCGACCGGCACAATCGGACCTACAAGACCTATCAGCAGAAAACGCAGGTCACCTGCGGGCCGGCCTGCTGCCTGATCATGTGGGCCAATGTCTACCACGCCGATCCGATCGCCGATGAAGGCGGGGTGATCGGCCTGTCCAAGGCGTATCCCAAGCCGTGGAACGCCTCGACCGGGGCAGAGATCAACAACCTCTCCGGCGTGCTGCGCAGCATGGCCGTGCCGAACCAGGTCGAGACCTATTCAGCCACGGGCGACCTGCGGGCGGCGCTGCATCAGCGGGTGCATTACGGCAAGCCGGCGCTCGCCTTCGCGGAATGGGAAGTCGATGCCGCAGTGGTCGGGCACTTCGTCGTGGTCGGCTACGCCGATGCCCGCGCCGATCAGTGGACGATCCTTGACCCGATGAACGGGCCGCAGGAGACGACGGGGATCCCGGCCTACTATCCCATCACGGATGACGCGGATCCCCCGGTGCTGCGGTTCACAGGGGCGGTGGCGTTCGTGATCTGAGCCGGCAAGGGCCCTGGAGCGGGGCTTCGCCCCTCTCCGCACCTTAGTGCAGTGCCGCCAAGCCCACCAAAGGCCACAGGGTCTTTGGAAACCTTGACCTGGTGCCAGACACGGTTGTCCGTCGCACCTACAGAGCGGCCTGCCGCGTCCGGCGATTGGAAGCCATCAGCCTGTTGGGCGCGAGAGCCTGATGGGACGCTCAGCACGCCAGCGATGCTCGGTGCCAAGTAACGGTTTCCAAAGGCCCTGTGGCCTTTGGTGGGGTGGGGCTCCGGGGAGGGGCAAGGCCCCTCCCCGGTCCGCCCGCGCCGCGTCTGCGCGCGCGTCAGAACCGCTCTGCCCGGAACGGCGCGAAGTCGAAGTTCGGCCGTTCCCCAGCCATCGCCGATGCGATCAGCGCCCCGGTCGGTGCCGACCCGGTCAGGCCGAGATGCCCGTGCCCGAAGGCGCACCACACCCCCTGCCAGTCGCGCAGCGGGCCGAGCACCGGCACGCTGTCCGGCAGACACGGGCGGTGGCCCATCCAGCTCGTCGCGCCGTCGGTACGCACATCGGGGAAGACGGCGCGCAGATCGCCGAGCAGCAGTTGCGCACGCGCCTCGTTGGGCGGCGCGTCGAGGCCGGCGATCTCGACCGACCCGGCGACGCGCAGCCCGTCCTCCATCGGGGAGATGAACACCTTGCGGTCGGCGGGCGACAGCACGCGGCCCGGCGTCACGCCGGCGTCCGGCAGCATCATGTGGTAACCGCGCTGGGTCTCCAGCGGCACTTTCACGCCGAGGGACGCCAGCAGCCGCGCGGACCAGGCGCCGGCGGCGAGCACGACCTGGTCGGCGGGGATCACGCCGGCCCCGGTTTCCACGCCGGTCACGCGACGGCCATCGGTGCGGATGGCGCGGACCTCGGCGGCGCGAACCTCGCCGCCCTGGCGCTGCACGCCGCGGGCGACGACCTCGGCGAAGCGGGCGGGGTTCACGCTCGATCCGTGGTCGGGGAGGTACACGCCGCGGGTGTAGGCAGGCGAGACCGCCGGTTCCAGGGCGGCCAGCGCGGCGCGGTCCAGCACCTCCATGCGCAGGCCATGGCGGCGGCGCAGGTCGAGACCCGCCTTGTCCTTCGCCATCTGCGCGTCGTCGCGATAGAGGTAGATCTGGCCCGCCTCGCGGATCAGTTCGGGCGCGCCCTCGGCGGTGACGATCTCCTTGTGCCGTTCCAGCGTGCCGAAGAACAGCGAGGCCAGCGCCGTCGCGGCCGCCTCCACCTGCGGGGTACGCGCCGAGGCCACGAAGCGCAGCAGCCAGGGGGCGGCCTTCAGCCAGTAGCGCATCGGGATGTGCAGGGCGCCAGCCGGGTCCATCATCATCCCCGGCACCTGCTTCAGGATGCCCGGCATGGCGAGCGGCGCGACCGAGCCGTGGCTGATCGCTCCGGCGTTGCCCGACGAGGCCGCGCCGGCCTTGCCCGCCTCCAGCACCAGGGGTCGCAGCCCGCGCTTCGCCAGGTGCCAGGCCACGCAGAGCCCGACGATGCCGCCGCCGATCACGACGATGCGCGGCGAGTCCGATGCTGAATCCATGCGCGCCATGCTGCCCCGGCGCGGCCCGGCGCGGAAGGCCACGCGGCGAGGGATGGTCCCACCTGCCCGACGAATTGGCTTGATCCCCGGCCTTGGTCCGCTCGATCTTCCGATAACGAAACAACGGGAGGGCAGACCGATGGCCGAGGACGCGACGGGGCGCAACCGCGCCCGGGTGGAGGCACTCTATGCCGCCTATCTGGCCGGCGACATGCCGGTCGTGCTGGAGGCGATGGACCACGATGTCCGCTGGATCTCCGGCGAGCCGAATTCCGCTGCGCCCTGGTCCGGCGAGCGACACGGGCGGGAGGGCGTGCGCGCCTTCTTCGACACGCTCCGCGCCGAATGCCGCATCCTCGACTATCGCATCGGCGCCATGATCGTCGATGGCGACCGGGCGGCCGTAACCGCCACCGTGCGCGCCCGCTTCCATCGCAATGGCGAGGAGCTGGAAGTCGACAAGGTGGATGTCATGCGCCTGCGCGACGGCCAGATCGTCGAGTTCCGCGAGTACTACGACACCAGCGTCATCGCCGCGGCGTGTGCGGCATAAGGCATTTCCGCACGCCCGCAGACGGATGGACGCTTGCGCACCGGCATCGCCGACGCTTCTGCTCTGTCCGATTCATCAGACGGGGCGGACGCAGCCCATGGATGAGGTAGCCAGGATCAATCGCGAGGGCTGGGACCGGCGCTGGCCGCGGCCGGCGCCCATGTGACGGTGTTCGACGCATCGCCCCGGCAACTGGCCCAGGACGACATGGTCGCCCACCGGGACGGCTTGGCCCTGACCACCCGGGAGGGGCCGATGCACGATCTGTCCTGTTTCCCGGATGGCCGCTTCGACCTCGTCTTCCATCCCACCTCGAACTGTTACGCGCCGGAGGTCGAGCCGGTCTGGCGGGAGTGCTTCAGGGTTCTCCGGCCCGGCGGAGCACTGCTCGCCGGATTCATGAACCCGGATGTCTACATCTTCGATGACGGGGCGCAGGAACGGGGCAGCCTCGTCGTGCGGCATCCCCTGCCCTATGCCGATGTCATCGATCTGCCGACGGAGGAGTTGCAGCGCCTGCTCGAGCGAACGCATCTCATGGAGTTCAGCCACTCGCTGGAGACGCAGATCGGAGGGCAACTCAAGGCCGGCTTCCTGCTGACCCACCTGTTCGAGGACCGGGATTGCGGGCCGCCCGGCACCGGGCGATCCCGCTACATGCCGCCCCACATCGCCCGGGGCCGTGAAACCCAGAGGCTAGAGCCGCTGTCGCGATCCAAGGCGGGCGGAAGCGCCTCTAGTCCCGGATATCCGTGCGGAACACCTTGCTGACGATCTTCCAGCCCTGCTGCGTCTTCAGCAGCACCAGGTAGTCGGTGAAGTAGCGCGGCGGGATCTGGCAGGCGACCTTGGCGAGCGCCGTCTCCGGTCCCGACTGGTCGATCATCAGGATGCGATCCTCCCGCGCCAGGCCCTTGGCCTTCGGGTTTTCGCGGGAGCGCACCCAGGCGAACCACTCCTCGCGCGGCAGGTCCTGCACCACGCCATCCTTGTCGGAATAAAGATGCGCACAGGGGTGGAAGGCGACGTCGAGCTTCGCCGCGTCGCCCTCATACAGCCCGTCGAAATAGGTGTGCAGCACGTCCTCGATGGCGGCGATGTCGGTGGTCGTCATGGCATTCCCTCCTGGCTCCGGCCCCATGATCGCGCGGATCGACACCGGTTTACAGGCACTCTGCGACGAGGGAATGTCATGGTCAAAAGCCCAGGGAACGAAACGCCATGCCCTTCGCCCGCAGAACGCTTCTGCAATCGGCCGCACTTTTGGCCGTGCCCACGCCGCTTCTCGCGCAGGGAAGCTGGCCGTCGCGCCCTGTCCGAATCGTCGTGCCCTACGCGGCATCGGGCGGCACGGACCTGCTCTCCCGCGCCATCGCGGATGCGATGCGCACCTACCTCCCGCAACCCTTCGTGGTCGAGAACCGCGCCGGCGCGGCCGGGGTGGTCGGCTCGGAAGCCGTCATGCGCGCCGAGCCCGATGGCTACACGCTGCTGGTGGTGGTCTCGACCCATGTGATGAACCGCTACTACCTGGCCTCCCTGCCCTTCGACCCGATCCGCGACTTCACGCCGATCGCCATGCTGTCGCGCAACAGCATGGTGCTGGTTGCCGGCAGCGGGCAGCCCTTCGACAGCCTGCGCGCCATGATTGACTATGCGAAGGCGCATCCCGGCCGCGTCGGCACCGGCAGCACCGAGGCGCTGTCCTCCTTCATCGGCCAGGAGCTCGCCCGCCGCGCGGGAGCGGAAATGCCCGACATCGCCTATCGCTCCGGCGGGCAGCTGATGAACGACATCGTCGCCGGCCACCTGCCCACCGGCTGGACCAGCACGGTCAGCGCCGGTCCGCACATGCAGACTGGCAAGGTGCGCGTGCTGGCCGTGGCCAACGCCGAACGCGCCGCGGCTGTCCCGGACGTGCCGACGGCACAGGAACAGGGCATCGCCGAATTCGATTTCTCCGGCTGGGTCGCCATGCTCGCCCCGCCCCGCATGGACCCCGCCCTGGCCCGGACCATCTCGGCCGCCGTGCAGAAGGTCTTCGAAGACCCGGCCTTCCAGCAGCGCATCCTTGCCATGGGCGTGGAACGCGACTTCCGTCCTGCTCCCGCGCTGCTCGATGCCATGCAGCGCGACGACCGCATCTGGGCCGCCGCCGCTGAGGCCGGCCACATCCGTCCGCAGCAATAGGATCCGCCACCATGGCCAATCCCGCCCTTCGCCAAACCTTCGCGCAGAAGAAGTTCGTCGTCGCCCCCGGCATCTTCGACATGATCTCGGCCAAGGTCGCAGACGGCATGGGCTTCGACTGCCTCTACGGCACCGGCTTCGGCACCGTCGCCTCCTCGCTCGGCGTCGCCGATGCCGGCATCGCGACCTATACCGACATGGTCGCCCGCATGGGGCAGATGGCGCGCGGGGTGAGGACGCCGGTGATCGCCGATGCCGATACCGGCTATGGCGGGCTGCTGAACGTGCGCCACACGGTGATGGGGTATGAGGCAGCCGGTATCTCGGGCATCCAGCTCGAGGATCAGGAGATGCCGAAGAAATGCGGCCACACCCCCGGCCGCCGCGTCATCCCCGCCGAGGAGATGGTGCTGAAGATCAAGGTCGCCGCCGAAGCCCGCCAGAGCCCCGACTTCCTGATCGTCGCGCGGACCGATGCACGCACAACCCTCGGCCTCGAGGAAGCGATCCGGCGCGGCCGCATGATGGGCGATGCCGGCGCCGACATCGTCTTCATCGAGAGCCCCGAGAGTGAGGCCGAGATGCGCGCGATCGGCAAGGCGATCGACAAGCCGCTGCTGGCCAATATGGTCGAAGGCGGTCGCACCCCGATCCTGCCTGCCGCCACGCTCAAGGAGATCGGCTACGCCATGGCCATCTATCCGGCGATCGGCTTCCTGGCCGTCGCGGCGGCGCTGGAACGCGTCTATGGCCACCTGAAGACGGAAGGAGACAGCCTTGCAATCGGTGAATCCTATGGCTTCAAGCGCATGACGGAGTTGATGGGCTTCCCGGAGGTCTGGGACTTCGAGACCCGCTGGGCGCAACAGCCGGCGAGGGCCGCGGAATGACCGCCCTTCCCGGCGTCAAGGCGCTCGTCTTCGACACCTTCGGCACCGTCGTCGACTGGCGCAGCGGAATCGCGCGCGATGCCAGGACCTTCCTCGCGCGCCATGGCCGCGGCGATGCCGATCCGGTCGCCTTCGCCGATGCCTGGCGCAAGCGCTACCAGCCGGCGATGGAGGCGGTGCGCTCCGGACGCCGTCCCTTCACGCGCCTCGACGTGCTGCACCGGGAGAACCTGGACGGCGTTCTCACGGATCATGGCCTCGACCCGGCCGGCATCGCGGCGGAGGAGCTCGACTGGCTGAACCGCGCCTGGCACCGGCTCGATCCCTGGCCGGACGCCATTCCGGGCCTGCTGCGGCTGCGCGCGAAGCACTTCCTCGCGCCGCTGTCGAACGGAAACATCCTGCTGCTCGCCAACATGGCCAAGCGCGCGGGCATTCCCTGGGATGCGGTGCTCGGGGCCGAGGCGGCCCAGGCCTACAAGCCGCAACCCGAGGCGTATCTGCGCACGGCCGAGATCCTCGGCCTGCAGCCGGGCGAGGTAGCGCTGGTCGCCGCGCATAATGGCGACCTCGCCGCGGCGCGCCGGTCGGGGCTGAAGACCGCCTTCGTCCTGCGCCCCACCGAGCACGGCCCGAACCAGACCACCGACCTCGGCGCCGCGCAGGAGTGGGAGGTCGTGACGGACTCCTTCGAGGATCTGGCCGACCGCCTCGGCTGCTGACCGGGCCTGCCTACTCCGCGCGGATGTTCCCCTCGCGGATGACGGGCTCCCATTTCGCGGCCTCGGCGCGGATGAAGCTCGCGAAATCCTCCGGCGTGCCGGCGACGATCTGCGCCGCCTGCACGCGCTCGGTCTGTTCCTTCACCGACGGCGTGGTGATGATCGCGCGCAGCGCCCGGTTGGCGGCGAGCACGATGTCCTGCGGCATCCCCGCCGGCCCGACCACGCCATGCCAGGTGGCGGAGGAGAATCCGTCATAGGTCGCCGCGATGGTCGGCACGCCCGGCAAGGCGGGCACGACGTCGGCGGTGCTGACCGCGATGGCGCGCACCTTGTCCTCCCGGATGAAGGGCATGGCGGTCGAGACGGATGGGATGGTCCAGTCGGTCTCGCCGGCGATCACGCTGCGCATCACATCCGCGCCGCTGCGGTAATGCACCGCCTGCCAGCGGATGCCGGCCCGCCGCGCCAGCAATTCGGCGCTCAGATGGCTGGCGTGGCCGACGCCGGGCGAGGCGTAGGTCATCTCCCCGTTCCGCCGCTTCGCGAGGTCGATCAGTTCCGGCACCGTTGCCGTCCCGAGACCCGGCCGCGTGACGATGACGAGCGGCAGGTTCACCAGGTGGATAATGGGGGAGAAGGCCGTCAGCGGATCGTAGCCCAGCCCCGGCTGCAGCATCTTGCCGATCGCATTGGCGCCGAGGTCCGCCATCATCAGCGTGTAGCCATCGGCCCGGCTGGTCGCGACGACGCCGCCCGCGATGGTGCCGCCGGCGCCTGAGCGGTTCTCCACCACCATGGGCTGGCCATTGGCCTGCTGGGGGAAGGCATTGGCGACGGTACGCGACAGCGTATCGACCGCGCCGCCGGCGCCGAAGGGCACCACCAGCCGCACCGGCCGGTCGGGCCAGGCGGATTGCGCCCGCACCGCGGCCGGCATGCCGGCCAGCGCCAGGGCAGACAGTGAGCGACGCGATAGGAGCAGGGTCATGGCGGTGTACCTCCCGATTGATTTTCGTCCACATCGACGGCGCGGCGCGGCGCTGTCAACCTGAACCTGTTCCACGGAGCCCTTGCCATGACCTGGTCCATCGTCGCGCGCGACCCCACCACCGGCGCCTTCGCCGTCGCCGTCACCACCTGCAATCTCGCGGTCGGCGCCTCCTGCCCCTTCCTGCGGACGGGCGTCGGCGCGGTGTCCACCCAGTCGATGAGCAACCGCTATCTCGGCCCCGCGGTGCTGGACGCGCTGGCGCGCGGGCTGCCGGCGGATCTGGCCCTGCGCTCCGCCCTGGCGGGCGATGAGGGCGAAGGGCTCCGGCAGATTCATGTGGTGGATGCGCAGGGCCGGGTCGCGGCGCATACCGGGGCGAATTGCGTGGAATGGTGCGGCAGCATCGCCGGCGAGAACTTCAGCGTCGCCGGCAACATGCTGGCGAATGGCCAGGTCGTCGCCGATAGCGCGGCGGTCTTCGCGCGGCGCAGCGACCTGCCCCTGCCCGAGCGCCTGATGGAAGCGCTGCATGCCGGCCAGGCCGCCGGTGGCGACCGACGCGGAAAGCAATCCGCCGCCCTGATGCTGACCACCACCGAGGACTTCCCCGACATCAACCTGCGCGTCGACGATCATCCCGAGCCGCTGGAAGAACTGTCCCGCCTGCTCGCGTTGTGGCGCGTCCAGGCTGAACCGTCCCAGCACACGCGCCCGTCCCGCGCCAACCCGGCCGGGTTGATCGACCTCGACGCCATCGAGGCCGGCTGGCACGCACGGGGCATGGATCTGCGCTTCCGCCGCTGAGAGACGCTTCGGGACGTCCGGCTCCGGCCCGCAGCCCCACCCGGCCACCCAGCGACAGTTTGCTGAATTGGGTGGACAGGTTGGGGCGCGGGCTGGTGCCGGATACGGAAACGCGCCGTACAGGGCGTTTCCAGACAGGCTCTTCGCCCCTTGCGCGCCGCGCGTCGCGGCGGCAGGGAAGGACGACACAGGAGGAACGCCGCATGCGTCAGCACAGGATCGCCGCCATCGGGGGCGACGGGATCGGACCGGAAGTGATCGCGGCGGGCTGCCGCGTGCTGGATGCCGTGGCCGCGGCGCAGGGCGGCTTCTCCTTCGCTTTCCGGACCTTCGATTGGGGCAGCGACATGTATCGCCGCACCGGCAAGATGATGCCGGATGACGGCCTCAACCAGCTCAAGGGCTTCGACGCGATCTTCTTCGGCGCGGTCGGCGCGCCCGACATCCCCGATCACATCACGCTGTGGGAGTTGCGCCTGGCGATCTGCCAGGGCTTCGATCAATACGCCAATGTCCGACCGACCAAGCTGCTGCCTGGCGTGCGCGGCCCACTGCGCGAAGACCTCGGCAAGCAGATCGACTGGGTCATCGTGCGCGAGAATTCCGAAGGCGAATATGCCGGTGTCGGCGGCCGCGCCCATCGCGGCCTGCCGATCGAGGTCGCGATGGATGTCGCGGTCTTCACCCGCGAGGGCGTCGCGCGCATCTGCCGCCATGCCTGCGAGATCGCCATGTCCCGCCCGCGCAAGCATCTGACAGTCGTCACCAAGTCCAACGCCCAGCGCCACGGCATGGTCATGTGGGACGAGATCTGCGCCGACATCACCGCGCAATACCCCGACCTCACCGTCGAGAAGATGCTGGTCGACGCCATGACGGCGCGCATGGTGATGAAGCCCGGCACGATCGACACCATCGTCGCGACCAATCTGCATGCGGATATCCTGTCGGATCTCGCTTCGGCGCTGGCCGGGTCACTCGGGATCGGCGCGACGGGCAACATCGATCCGCAGCGGCGCCGGCCGTCGATGTTCGAGCCGATCCACGGCTCGGCCTTCGACATCACCGGCAAGGGCATCGCGAACCCGCTGGGGTCCTTCTGGACGGCGTCGATGATGCTGGAGCATCTGGGCGAGCCCGCCGCCGCACAGCGGCTGATGCGCGCGGTCGAAGCCGTGACCGCGCGCGGCGATGTCCTGACGCCCGACCTCGGCGGAACGGCGACGACCGAGCAGGTGACGGAGGCCGTGATCGCCGCGCTGAAGGGTGCCAACATCTAGGCTTCAGCAAGCGGAGCCCCCCCGGCATGGCGGAGATCGAACACGGCGTCACCCTGATCCGCGGCGGGCGCCTCGCCGATCCCGCAAGGCGCCGCGCGGAACCGGCCGATATCCTGATCGAGGACGGCGTGATCCGCGCGGTCGGCGCCGGCCTCTCCGCGCCGGAGGATGCGCGCATCGTCGAGGCCGCGGGCTTCCTGCTCCACCCCGGCCTGATCAATGCACACACCCATGGGCATGGCGCGCTGGCACGCGGCAGCGCGGATCGCTGGACGCTCGAGATGTCGCTCACCGCCGCGCCCTGGCTGGTGGGCTCGCGCGGGCTGCAGGACAAGAAGCTGTCCGCGACGATCAACGCGGCGGAGCTGGTGCTGAAGGGCTGCACCGCCGCCTATGACCTGTTCTCCGAGATCCCGCTGCCGACGGTGGATGGCCTCGACGCGACGGCCGAGGCCTACGCAACGGTTGGCATGCGCGCCGTCATCGCGCCCATGGTCGCCGACACCACGCTGTATGACGCCATCCCCGGCCTGCGCGACGCGCTGCCCGAGGCGCTGCGCGCCGAGGTCGATCGCGCGCGCCTCGCGCCCCATGAGCAGACGCTGGCGGCGATGCGCGCGGCGCTGGCAGGCTGGCGCTGGAACGCCAAGGACATCCGCGCCGCCGTCGCGCCGACCATCCCGCATCACTGCACGGACGCCTTCCTCTGCGGCTGCCGCGACCTGGCGCGCGACTTCGGCGTCGGCATCCATACGCATCTCGGCGAGAGCAAGGTCCAGGCCCTCACCGGCATGCGCCGCTATGGCAAGACGCTGCTCGCGCATATGGACGCGTTGGGTCTCGTCGGGCCCGGCTTCACCGCCGCGCATGGCATCTGGATGGATGATGACGACCTGAAGCGGCTGCGCGATGCGGGCGGCGCGCTCGCGCATAATCCGGGCAGCAACATGAAGCTCGGCAACGGGATGTTCGGGCTGCGCCGTGCGCTCGATCTCGGTGTCACGGTGGGCGTCGGGACGGATGGGTCGTCCTCCTCCGACCACCAGAATATGTATGAGGCGATGCGTGTCGCCTCGACCCTCTCGAAGGTGCTGACCCCCGATCCGCGCGGCTGGGCTTCCGTCGAGGAAGTCTATGACGCCGCCACGCGCGGCTCCGCCAAGTCGCTCGGCTTCACCGACATCGGCGCCATCGCGCCGGGCTTCAAGGCGGATATCGTCTTCCTCGACCTCGCCGCCATCAACTGGATCCCGCATCGCTGGACGGTGAACCAGATGGTGCATGTCGAGGACGGATCGAGCCTGCGCCACGTCATGATCGGCGGCCGCTTCGTGGTGAAGGACCGCAGGCTGCTGACCGTCGATCTCGCGAGGCTGGCGGCCGAAGCCGAGGAAGCGCACGAGCGGCTCGATGCGCTGAACGCCGATCGCCGGGCGCTGTTCGAACGCCTGGCACCCGTCGTCGCGTCCTACTGCCCGGCCTTCGCGGCGCAGCCCTATCACATCCGCCGCTACCTCTGCGACGCGCCGGCATAGGCTCCCCGCGGCTGGACCGATCGCCCGCTGCGCCGCATCCTGCTGCGGCGCAGCAACAGGAGCGCATCATGGAATTCGTCGATCTCAGCCGCGAGATCTTCCATCGCACCCAGACCCATCCGAGCCATCCGCCCGTGGTCATGACCGTCTGGAACGACCATTCCGAGAAGAAGCACGCCGGCAACACCGTCTTCAGCAGCAAGGCGATGTCGATCGCCTTCTCCGACCACGCCGGCACGCATGTCGATGCGCCCGTGCATTTCGACCCGCGTCCCGAGGCGCTGTCGATCGACCAGGTGCCGCTCGAGAAATTCTACACCAGCGCCTTCTGCATCGACCTCTCGCACGTCCCGCTGAAGACCGCCGCGACGCTCGAGGAAGTGCAGGCAGCCGTCGCGACATCCGGCGAGACGATCAGGCCCGGCGACACGCTGCTGATCTGGATGGCGACGAATGAGCGCCTGCTCGGCAAGCCCGGCTATCTGCACGACTTCCCGGGCCTGTCGCTGCCGGCGATCCACTGGCTCGCCGACCAGGGCATCGGCATGTTCGGCGTCGAGGCCATTAGCCCCGCCCCCGAAGGCGAGCCGAACTTCCAGGCACACATGGCCTGCGCGGAACGTGGCATCACCCACATGGAATGCCTCGCCAACCTCGACAGGCTGGTCGGGCGCGGACGGTTCCGCTTTGTCGGCTTCCCGCTGAAGATCCGCGGCGGCACGGCGAGCCCGATCCGGGCGGTGGCGATCTTCGAGTAGAATGCCGGAGAGGGCCTCTCGGGATCATCCCGCAGAAGCTCTTCCCGACGATCCGCAGGCAGCAATCGGG
This sequence comes from Roseomonas alba, assembly GCF_019430885.1. Taxonomy (GTDB): domain Bacteria; phylum Pseudomonadota; class Alphaproteobacteria; order Acetobacterales; family Acetobacteraceae; genus Neoroseomonas; species Neoroseomonas alba. The sequence continues at coordinate 37,408 of NZ_JAHYBZ010000006.1, forward strand.
AGGGTTCTGCACCTCCGAACCACCCTGCCATCGGCGGTTCCATTGACATTGCCGTACGACGACAATGGGTGCCCCTGGTGCTTGGAGCACCTCTACCGCAGTCTGTTAGACCAGGCAGGACAGACATGCTGCGCCCGCCCAGCACGCTTCGTGCGCAAATGCGGGTCCCGGTGCTGATCCTGCCGGCGGCGCCCAGCGCCAAGCGAAGGTTTCCAAAGGCCTTTCGGCCTTTGGTGGGCTGGCTTGGAGGGGCAAAGCCCCTCCAACCTTCTCACTGCTGCTCCAGCCCCGCTTCCCGCGCCCGTTCCGACAGCACCGCGATCTGATTGCGCAGGAAGTCCTGGAACTCTGCCGGCCTGCTGCCGCGCGGCGTATAGCCCAGCCGCGCCAGCCGTTCCTTCAGCTCGCTGCCTTCCAGCACCTTGTTCATCGCCGCATTGGCGCGGGTAACGATCGGCGCGGGCGTGCCGGCCGGCACCGCCATGCCGAACCAGACATCGAAATCGAAGCCCGGCAGCACGGACTTCACCGTCGGGATCTCCGGTGCCAGCGCGAAGGGCTGCGGCGAGGTCACCGCGATCGCCCGCACCTTGCCCTCGCGCACCTGCGGCATGCCCGCGGCGAAATCGGTGAAAGTGCTGTCGATGCGCCCGGCGATGACATCGGTCAGCGCCTCCGGCCCGCCGCGATAGGGCACGCCGGTCATCTCCACCCCGGCCAGCCGCGCCAGCGTCATCGACGCGATCAGCGCGGAGGAATTGCCATGGCTGAAGGTCAGCGGCGTGCGCGACGCCTTGGCATGCTCGATGAACCCGCGCAGGTCGCGCGCCGGCGAGGATGCCGGCACCACCAGCAGGTAGGCGGTCTCCGCAATGAAGCCGATCGGCGCGAAATCCTTGATCGGATCATAGGACAGGCGCCGCACGGTGTAGGTGTTCAGCGCGCCGTTGGTCACCGACAGCACCACCCATGTGTGGCCGTCGGGGGCCGAGCGCGCCGCGCTTTCCGTGCCCACCACGCCATTGCCGCCGGGCCGGTTGTCGACGATCACCGGCTGGCCGAGTTCCCGCGTCAGCGGCTCGGCCAGATGGCGGATGAGCGTGTCCGTCACGCTGCCCGCCGGGAAGGCGACAACCAGGCGGATCGGCCGGTCAGGCCAAGTCCCCTGCGCCACCGCCGGCACGGCGAGCAACCCGGACCCGGCGCCGAGCAGCGCGCGTCGGTTCAACGATACCATGATGGTCATTCCTTGGACGTGGTGCTTCCGATGAAGCGGTGGATCTCCGTATTGTCCACCGTGGGGCCGAGCGCAGCGACCGCCCCGGCCCAGCGTTCGCGGCACAGCGCGAGCATGGCGGCGGGATACCCGGTCTCCGCCGCGATGCTGCCCGCCGTGTCCAAGTCCTTGCGCATTAGCCCGAGCTGGAAGCCGCCGGCGTAGCGGCCGGAGATGATTTCCTGCCGCGACTTCGTCTCCGTCGCGATGTTGCGGCCCGAGGAGGCATTCATCACATCCGTCAGGATGCCGAGGTCGAGGCCCAGCGCCTCGCCCATCCGCAGTGCCTCGGCCGTCGCGAGCAGTCCCGCCGCATAGACGTAGTTGTTCAGCGCCTTCATCGCATGGGCGCTGCCGACGGCGCCGGTGCGGATGATGGCCTCCCCCATGCCCTTCAGCACCGGCTCGGCCTGGGCGAAGGCCGCATCGTCACCGCCCACCATGATGGCGAGCGTCCCGGTCTTCGCCTTGGCCACCGATCCCGACACCGGCGCATCGACGAAACGCGCGCCCTTCGCCGCGACCAGCGCGGCCAGCCGCCGGCTCTCCCCGGGTTCCGAGGAGGACATGTCGATCACCAGCATCCCCGGCCGCAGCGCCGCGAGCAGACCGTTCGGCCCTTCCATCACCTGCGCGACGACCCGGCTGTTAGGCAGCATCAGCACGACGGTATCGGCGCCGGCGGCGACCGCAGAAGGATCAGGCGCGAAGCTTACCGCACCCTCCGGCGCACCCTCCGCCACCGCGGCGCGCGCGGCCTCGGACGGGTCGCACCCCAGCACGCGGAAACCGCGCGCCACCAAGCTGCGCGCCATGGGCAGCCCCATCATGCCGAGTCCGATGAACCCCACGGGTCCGGCTGTCGCCGCCATGGTCGCTTCCTTCCGCTGTGTGGTTGCGCACCATGCTTGACCGTGCAGAAAGCGATGGCAAGGCGCCAACCGCTCTTAACGGCCGGGCATGGCGCGCATAGGCTTCCGGCATGGCACCCTGGATCGCGGCCCTGTCGGCGACGCTGCTGATGCAGTCGGTTGCCTCCTTCATGACGCAGAGCCTGCCCGTCGTGGCACCGCTCATCACCGCCAGTGCCGGCCTGGCGCCGGAACGGGTCGGCAATCTCTCCTCCCTGACCGCCCTCGGAACCGTGCTGTTCCTGCTGCTGGGCGGGCCTTACCTCGCCCGGCTGGGCCCGGTGCGCACGTTGCAGGCCGGTGCGGCGCTTTCCGCCACCGCGCTGCTGGCGGCCGGCTTCGGCACGGTGGCGGCGCTGGGCTTCGCGGCACTGCTGCTCGGTATCGGCTATGGCCCCTCGCCGCCCGCCGGCAGCCGGATTCTCGCCGCGACCGCGCCCAAGGAACATCGGACACTGATCTTCTCGGTGAAGCAGGCGGGGGCACCGCTGGGTGGGGCGCTGGCAGGGCTGGTCTCTGCGCCCATTGCCGCCTCGGCAGGATGGCCGGCCGCGCTGATGGTCGCGGTCGTCACGGCGCTCGTCTCAGCCGCGCTCATCCAGCCGCTGCGCACCGCCCTCGACGCCGAACGCGACCCGGCCCGACCGATCGGTCTGCGCGACGTGCTATCCCCCCACACCGTATCCGCGCCGGTGACCTCGCTGCGCATCGACCCGCTGCTCCCGCGGCTGACGGCCCTGTCGGTCGCCTTCTCCCTCGTCCAGGGCTGCCTGTTCTCCCTGACCGTGACCTGGCTCGTGGAAACGCGCGGCTACAGCCTCATCGAAGCCGGCGGCATCTTCGCCGTGATGCAGGCAGCGGGCGTCGTCGCGCGCATCTTCCTCGGCTGGATCGCCGACCGCACGGGCAATGCCACGCGCAACCTCGCAATCCAGGCGCTGGTGGCCTCGGCGACGGTAGTGGCCCTCGCGCTGCTGCCGACCGACACGCCGCGCATCCTGCTCACCATGCTCTGCGGTCTCGCCGGCTTCGTGGGGGCGTCCTGGAACGGCATCTCGCTCGCCGAGGTCGCGCGCGTCTCGCCGCCGGACCGGGTCAGCGACGTTACCGCGGGCAGCACGCTGTTCATCTTCCTCGGCTACGTCGCGGGTCCCTCGCTGTTCTCGGTGCTGGTCACGCTCAGCGGTGGCTGGGTACTGCCGATGCTCGTCGTCGGCATCCAGCTTGCCGTGGTCGCGCTGGCGGTCGGGTTCTCGCTGCGCCGCCGAGAGCCTGTCTGACAAGTCCGGCGCCGGTCCGCACCATTCAACGATATCGACATGGGTAACCGGATGGGGGTGCGGGCCGGTGCCCGCGAGCCGCATGGCGCGTTTCCATTCAGCCTCTGACCGGGATGGACCGGAGCCGCACAAGCGGCGATACCGGCCGCCGGATCGGAAAGGAACACGGCGATGGTGGAACGGATCGGCCTCGGCATCATCGGCTTCGGCATCATGGGCGAACGCCTGGCGCGCTTCGGCGCCGGCCATGACCAGGTGCGCCTGACCGGCGTATGGGACCCCTCGCCCGAGGCCGCGACGCGCCTTGCCGAGGCAGCACCCGGCGTGCCGATGCTGGCGAGCCCCGAAGCAGTCATCGCCGGCTGCGACTGCCTCTACATCGCCGCCCCGCCCGCCTTCCACCTGGTCCACGCCAAGGCCGCCTTCGCCGCCGGCAAGGCGGTGTTCCTGGAAAAGCCGCTCTCGGTCGACACGGCGGAGGCGCAGGCCTTCGTCGATGCCGCGGAAGCGGCCGGGGCGCGTGGTGCGGTGAACTTCCCCATGGCCTCCTCCCCCGCCGTGGCCCAGTTGAATGCCTGGCGCGCGGGGGGCGCGGTCGGCGATCCGCGCGAACTCGCCATCACCATCGCCTTCGCGAATTGGCCGCGCTCCTGGCAGCGCGGCGCGCATACCTGGCTCGACAGACCGCAACAGGGCGGCTTCACGCGGGAGGTGGTGTCGCATTTCCTCTTCCTGACCCGCCGCCAGCTCGGCGCGCTGGTGCTGGAACAGGGGCGCACAACCTTCGCCGCGCCGGAACGGTCCGAGACGGCCATCGCCGCGAAGCTGACTGCCGGCGGCGTGCCCGTCACGCTGTCGGGCGGCGTCGGCACGACCCTCGCCGATGACCACAACAGCTGGGTGCTGGAAGGTTCGGACGGCGCGATCCGCCTGCGCGACTGGTCCTACGCCGAGCGCCGCGGCGCGGACGGCGTCTGGTCCGCGGCGCCCGACGCCCTGCCCAATGAACGCATGCGGCCGATGGTGCTGCAGCGGCAGCTCGACGGTGTCGCGGCAATGACGCGCGGGGAAGCGCACCACCTCGCCACGCTGCGCGAGGCGCTTGAGGTCCAGCAGACCGTCGAGGGCATCCTCGCTCAGAAGGCGTAAGGCAGCCCGACATAGTTCTCCGCGAGCGTGGTCAGCGCCGCGCGCGAGCCCGCCAGATAGTCGAGCTCCGCGAGGCGCACCCGTTCCTCGAAGGCGTCGTGATCGTCGTAGCGGTGGAGCAACTGCGTCATCCACCAGGAGAAACGCTGCACCTTCCACACGCGATCGAGGCAGGTGGCGGAGTAGCTGTCCATCAGCGCTTCCCCCTTCCCGGCGAAGAAGGCTTCGAGCGCACGCACCAGCACGCGCACATCCGCGATGGCGAGGTTCATCCCCTTCGCCCCGGTGGGCGGCACGATATGCGCGGCATCGCCGGCGAGGAACAGGCGCCCGAAGCGCATCGGCTCCGCGACGAAGGACCGCATGGCGGTGACGCCCTTCTGCAGGATCGGCCCGTCTTCCAGCGTCCCGCCCAGCCTTTCGCGCAGCGTCGACCAGATGCGGTCGTCGGACCATCGCGCGAGATCATCATCCGGCGCGCATTGCAGGTAGAGCCGGCTGAGCGTCGTGCTGCGCATCGTCGCCAGCGCGAAGCCATCCGCATGGCGCGCATAGACCAGCTCCTCCGACATCGGCCGCGAGCGGGACAGGATGCCGAGCCAGGCAAATGGATAGACGCGGTCGAAGATCGTCAGCGCCCCGGCCGGAATGGAGGGCCGGCAGATGCCGTGGAAACCATCGCAGCCGGCGATGACATCGCAGTCGATGCGCCGGTCGCGCCCGTCATAGCGAAAAGTGATGTAGGGCCGCGCAGAGTCCAGGTCGTGCACCGCCACCCCTGTCGCCTCGAACAGCAGCGGCAGGCCGGAGGCGAGCCGCGCCGCGACCATATCCTTCACTGCCTCCTGCTGACCGTAGATCGTCACGGCCTTGCCCCCGGTCAGCTCCGACAGGTCCACGCGATGCGACCGCCCACCGAAACGCAGCGCCAAGCCGTGATGGACCAGCCCTTCGCGATGCAGGCGATCGGCGATGCCGGCCTCGGTCAGCGTGTCGACCGAGCCCTGTTCCAGCAGCCCCGCGCGGATCCGGCCCTCGATGTGCTCGCGCGATCGGTCCTCGACCACCACGCTGTCGATGCCGCGCAGATGCAGCATCTGCGCCAGCAACAGCCCCGCCGGCCCGGCGCCGATGATGCCCACCTGGGTCCGCATCCGTTTCGCCTCCCTGTCTGGCGATTTGGCGACGACACGTCGGCGGAGGCAAGCGGACTTGCCGGCCCGGCGATCCATTCCCTAGGCTCCCCCATCACCAAGGAGGCTGGGACCATGACAATCGGACGACGGAGGCTGGGCCAGGGCATCGCGGCGACGGCGGGCGGGCTCGCCCTGCCTGGACTGATCGCCGGGCCCGCCGAGGCGCAGCGCAGCGCCAATACGCTCCGCATCGCCTTCCGCGACGCGGTGCCCAACATCGACCCCTATTTCAACAGCCAGCGCACCGGCCTGATCATCGCGCACCAGGCCTTCGACGGGCTGGTGCATCGCGATCCCGGCACCTTCCGCATCGTGCCCGCGCTCGCGACCGAATGGACCTGGGTCGACGCCAAGACCATCGACTTCACGCTGCGCCAGGGCGTGAAGTTCCACGACGGCAGCGACTTCACCGCCGATGACGTCGTCTACACCATCACTACGGTGTCGAAGCCCGAGACACGCGTCGCGACCCCGTCCAACTACGCCTGGATCGAGGGCTGCGAGAAAACCGGCCCGAACACCGTTCGGCTGACCATGAAGCGCCCGACGCCGGCGGCGCTCGAATACCTCGCCATGGTCACGCCGATCTGGCCCAAAGCCTACCGCGAGCGCGTCGGACCCGACGGCTTCTCCCGCATGCCGATCGGCACCGGCCCCTATCGCTTCACGAAGGTCGACGTGGCGGCCGGCGTCGAATACGAACGCTTCGACGGCTACTACCAGGGTGGCCCCAAGGGCCGGCCGGCCATCCAGAAGCTGACGGCGCGCTTCATCGGCGATGCCGCGACCGAACTGACCGAACTGCTCGGCCAGCGCGTCGACTGGATCTGGAACATGAACCCGGACCAGATGGCCAATGTGAACCGCCTACCCTTCCTGCAGGCGACGCAGCAGGAATCCATGCGCGTGGCCTTCCTGAGCCTCGACGCCGCCGGCCGCAGCGGGGCCGACAATCCGATGACGAAGCTGAAGGCGCGCCAAGCCGTCTGGCATGCCATCGACCGCAACGCCATCGCGACACGCCTGGTCGGCGGCGGGTCCCGCGTGCCGGCCGCGCCCTGCTTCCCCTCCCAGTTCGGCTGCAACGCCGATGCGGCGGTGAAGTACGACTACGATCCCAACAAGGCGAAGGCGCTGCTGGCCGAGGCCGGCTACCCCAACGGCTTCGAGATCGAGTTCACATCCTACATCCAGCCGCGCCAGTGGTCCGAGGCGGTGCAGAACTACCTCCAGGCCGCCGGCATCCGCGCCCGGCTGAACCTGATGCAGGTCGCCGCGCAGATCCAGCGGTCCCAGCGCGGCGAACTCGCCATGCAGATGGGATCCTGGGGATCGTATTCGATCAACGACGTCTCGGCCATCCTGCCGAACTACTTCGCCGGCAGCGCCGACGACTACGCGCGCGACGAGGAACTGACGGCCCTCGTCAACGCCGGCGGCAACACCGCCGACGAGGCCGCCCGCAAGGCCGCCTATGACGCCGCGATCAAGCGCGCGACGGAGAACGCGTACTGGCTGCCGCTGTTCACCTACGTCAGCACCTACGCCTTCCAGAAGCAGCTCGAATTCCCGACCTTCGCGGATGAGCTGCCGCGGTTCTACCTCGCGAAGTGGAAGTGACAGCGGGGCGGCGCTTCTTCCTGCTGCGCTGTGGAACCGAGAGGGGCTTTGCCCCTCTCGGGCTCACCCCACCAAAGGCCACAGGGCCTTTGGAAACCGTCACCTGGCACCGTGCACCAGCGGCAGGAAGGGCGCCGAAACCCGCTCTTGTGCCCATTTGTCGCTACAGGGGAGCGGCGTGACCGCTCTGCCCAGCGCCAGGTTCCTGCGTTCCAAGTGCTCCAAGCACTTGGCGGGGTGGTCCGGAGGGGCGGCGCCCCTCCGGTCTCGGCCCGTGGAAGCACCCAGGACGACCTACGCCCCGACGCTCACGCCAGATGGCACTCCACGAGCCCGCGCCCATCCGCGATCACCTTCGGCGTCTCCGTCGCGCAACGCGGGATCGCCACCGGGCAACGCGGATGGAACCGGCATCCCGGCGGGATGTTCGCCGGGTCCGGCATCACATCACCCAGCCCCACATCCGGCACGCCGAGCCCCGGTTCCGGCGTCAGCACCGAGGCCAGCAGCGCACGCGTATAGGGATGGCGCGGCGCGGCGAACAGCGCCTCGCTCCCCGCGCGCTCCACGATGCGACCGAGATACATCACCGCGACCTCGCTCGCGATGTGCTCGACGACCGCGAGGTTGTGGCTGATGAACAGATAGGTCAGGCCGAGGTCCCGCCGCAGCTCCGCCAGCAGGTTCAGGATCTGCGCCTGCACCGACACGTCCAGGGCCGAGGTCGGTTCGTCGCACACCACGATGCGCGGCCGCAGCACCAGCGCGCGCGCGATTGCCACGCGCTGCCGCTGCCCGCCCGAAAGCTGGGCCGGAAAGCGCATGCCCTGTTCGCGCGACAGGCCGACGCGCTCCAGCGCCTCGGCGACGCGCCGGTCGCGTTCGGCGCCGCCAATGTCGCCCTGGGCGATCAACGGCATGGCGACGATGTCGCGGATGCGCCGCTTCGGGTTCAGCGAGGCGAAGGGGTCCTGGAACACCGGCTGGATCAGCCGCGCCCGCGCGCGCCGGTCCATGCCGGACAGGCGCTGGCCATCGACCAGCACCTCCCCCGCCGTGGGTTCCAGCAGGCCGAGGATCAGCCGCGCCAGGGTGGACTTGCCGCAGCCGCTCTCGCCCACCACGCCGAGCACGCTGCCCGCCGGCACCTCGAAGGAGACATCGCCCACCGCGATCACCTGCTTCGGCGCGGCGAACATGCCCTGGCGCACGCGGAATTCGCGGCGCAGGCCGCGCAGTTCGATCGCCGGCGCGCTCATGCCGCTGCCTTCCCGCCCCAGCCGGGTTTCAGCGTGCAGAGAAGCTCGTGCTCGGCCGAGACCGCCTGGCGCGGAATGGCGCCCGTGCAGGCGGCATGCGCCTCCGGGCAGCGGTCGCGGAAGCCGCAGCCGGTGAAGCCCGGCGTGATGCGCGGTACGATGCCGGGGATGGACCCCAGCGGCTCGTCCCGCTTCACCTTGCCCGGCACCGGCACGCAGGTCAGCAGGCCGCGCGTATAGGGATGCTCCGGCGTGGCGAAGAGCGAGGCCGTCGGCGCGCTCTCCACCACCTCGCCGGCATACATCACCGAGACCCGGTCCGCGATGCGCGCCACGACGCCCAAATCATGGGTGATCAGCAGGATGCCGAGACCGAGATCCTGCTGTAGCGTCGCGAGCAGCCGCAGGATCTGCGCCTGCACCGTGACATCGAGCGCCGTCGTCGGCTCATCCGCGATCAGCAGTTCCGGGTCGCACATCAGGGCCATGGCGATCATCACGCGCTGGCGCAGCCCGCCCGAAAGCTGATGCGGAAACTGCCCCAGCCGCAGCCCCGGCGCGGTGATGCCGACACGCGCCAGCAATTCCGCCGCGCGATCCACCGCCTGGGCGCGCGGCGTGCTGCGATGGCGGCGCAGCACCTCGGTCATCTGCGACCCAACCGTGTAGGCCGGGTTCAGGCTGGTCATCGGCTCCTGGAAGATCATCGCCATGCGGTCGCCGCGCAGGCGCTCCATCTGGCGTTCCGTATAGCGGCCGATCTCCTCGCCGGCGAAGCGCAGCGCCGATGTCTCGCGCTTCGCGCCGCGCGGCAGCAGGTTCATCACCGACAGCGCGGAGATCGACTTGCCGCAGCCCGATTCACCGACCAGGCAATGCGTCTCGCCCTTGTTCACGGTGATGGTCGCGCCGCGCACCGCGGCCGTGCTGCCGATCGTCACGCGCAGGTCGCGCATCTCCAGCAGGGCGGTCATCGCGACAGATCCGTGCCCATCATGTCGCGCAGCGCATCGCCGAGGAAATTCACCCCGAGCACCAGCACGAACAGCGCCGCGCCAGGGATGACGATCACCCATGCGTCGAAGAACATGTATTCCTTGGCCTCGCTGATCATCAGCCCCCAGGAGGGCAAGGGCGGCGGTACGCCGAGGCCGAGGAAGGACAGCGCCGCCTCCAGCAGGATCGCCAGCGCCATCTCGAGCGTCGCGACGACGGCGAGATGCGTCGCGATGTTCGGCAGCACCTCCCGCGACAGCACCCACCAGCGCGACGCGCCGGCGCACCAGGCGGCCGAGACATAGTCGAGGTTGCGGATCTGCATGGTCGTCGATCGCGCGACCACGGCGAAGCGGTCCCACAGCAGGAAGCCGAGCACCAGCACGACCAGCAGGAAGGATGATCCGCGCAGGGCGGCGACGGCCAGCGCGACGAGCACGGCCGGGATGGACAGCCGCGTGGTGATGGCGAAGACCACCGCGTCATCCACCTTGCCGCCATAGAAGCCGCCCAGCACCCCCAGGGTGATGCCAATCAGCCCGGAGGTGATGACGGTCAGCACCCCGATCACCATCGAGATGCGCGTGCCGTAGATCAGCCGCGAGAAATAGTCGCGCCCGAGCTGATCCGTGCCGAGGAAGTTCCGCGGATCGCCCCCTTCCATGAAGGAGGGCGGCACCAGCCGCCGGTCGAGGTCGATCGCGAAGGGATCATAGGGCACGATCCAGGGAGCGAGGATCGCGATGATCGCCGCGAAGCCCACGATGGCGACGCCGACCATGAAGCCCCAGTTGCGCAGCAGCCGCGAGGCGCGGCCGGCGGGAAGCACCGCGCCGCTCATGCCGACCGCAGCCGCGGATCGAGCACCGCGTTGAACAGGTCCGCGAGCAGCGTCAGCCCGATATAGATCAGCGCCAGCACCAGCACGACCGCCTGCACCACAGGGAAGTCGTTCTTGGAGATGCTCTCCCAGGCCAGGTAGCCGACGCCGTGCAGGGCGAAGACCGTCTCGATCACCACCGACCCACCCAGCATGAACCCAAGTTGCACCGCCGCGATCGCGACCACCGGGATCGCCGCGTTGCGGAAGCCGTGCTTCACCAGGATGGACAACCGCGTGAGCCCCTTGGCCCGCGCGGTGCGGATGTAGTCCGAGGCCAGCGCCTCGATCATGCCCGACCGCGTCAGCCGCGTCAGCGACGGAATGGCGGAAAAGGCCAGCACGACGCCCGGCAGGATGAATCCTTCCCAGGTATCGGCGCCGGAGATCGGCAGCCAGGCCAGTTGCAGCCCGAACACGACCATCAGCATCAGCCCGAGCCAGAAGGACGGCATGGCCTGCCCGATCATCGCGAATAGCCCGACCAGCCGGTCGACCCAGCTTCCTTCCCGCACCGCGGCCAGGATGCCGAGCGGCAGCGACACCACCAGCGCCAGCACCAGCCCCACCAGCCCCAGCGTCACCGTCACCGGCATGCGGGAGGCGATGAGATTCGACACGCGATCGCGGAAGAAATAGCTCTCGCCGAAATCCCCACGCAGCGCATTGCCCAGCCAGTCGAAGTACTGGACCGTGAGCGGCCGATCCAAGCCATAGACGCGGCGGACGGTCTCGACATCCTCCGCCGTGGCGTTCGGCCCGGCGATGGACACGGCGAGATCACCCGACAGGCGGGTCAGCATGAAGGCGAGCGTCAGCACCGTCAGTGCGACGAGCACCGCGACCGCGAAGCGGCGGAGAAAGAAGCGAAGCATCCCGCCGCGAGCCTAGGCGGCCCTTGTGCGCCGCCGCAACCCCTCGCGGATCAATAGGCTGCCGCCCAGCCGTCCCGGCGCGGGTCGGAGGCGGCCATGCGCACGCCATTGTCGAGCACGCGGATCGCTTCGACGCTACAGGCGCCTTCCAGGTCGCCGACCACCTTCACCTCATGCCCGCGCTCGCGCAGACCCGCGATGGCGGCCTCGCCGAAGCCGCGCTCGATGGTCAGCACGTCGCCGCCGCCATGCGGGTAGTTGGATTCCTGTCCGGGCTGGGAGGAGGTCCAGCGCGGCGCTTCCAGCGCCTGCTGCGGGTCGAAGCCGAAGATGGCGCAGGACACCAGCACCTGGAAATTCACCTGCACCTGGTTGTCGGCCCCCGGCGTGCCGAAGGTCATCCAGGGCTTGCCATCCTTCATCACCATCGGCGCGTTCATGGTGTGGCGCACGCGCCGCCCCGGCGCGAGCTCGTTCGCGTGCCCGGCATCGAGATGCCAGTAGGTCATGCGGTTGTTGAACAGGATGCCCGTCCGCGCGCCCGTCACGCCCGACCCGAAGGCCCCGTTGATCGACTGGATGGCGGAGACCGTGTTGCCCTCCGCATCGACCACGCAGAAATAGGTGGTGTCGGCCTCGGCCATGGCCCGCACCGGCAGGGATGCGGCACGCTCGCCGATCGCCTTGGCGTGCGCCGCCGTCCGCGCATCCGACAGCAGCGATGCGAAATCCGGCTGCTCGCGTCCGGCCTCGGCCTCGCGGTCGAGGAAGGCGCGCTTCTTCGCCTCGATCATCAGATGCAGCAGTTCGGCGCTGCCCCAGCCCATGGCGGCGAGGTCGAAGCCCTCGACGATGCGAAGCATCTGCAACAGCGCGAACCCCATGGAAGGCTGCGGGGTCTGCCGCACCTCGAAGCCGCGCCAGGCGATGCCGATCGGCGGGGCCAGCAACGGGCGCACCGCGGCGAGGTCGCCCTCGGCCGGCAACGCGCCCATCGTCGCGCAATCGGCGGCGATGTCGCGGGCCAGGGCGCCGCGGTAGAAATCCTCGGGGCCTGCGGCCGCGAGCCGCTGCAAAGTCGCGGCGAGCGCGGGCTGGGTCACCAACGCACCCACCGCCAGCGGCGCCCCGCCGGGCAGGAATATCGCGGCACTGGTCGGATCGGCACCGATGCGCCTGCGGTTCTCCCCGCAGAAATGGCGCAGGGCGTGGGTTGCGGCAAAGCCGTCCCGCGCCGCTTCGACTGCCGGCCCGAACACCGCGCCCCAGGCCTTCGTGCCATGGGCCGCGTGCAGCGCGGCCAGCCCGGCGACCTTGCCCGGCGTCTGCACCGAGAGCGGCCCGTCGATCGGGATGCCGCCCTCGGCGCGATATCGCGCCACCGTGGCCGCGGCCGGCGCCTGGCCCGTGCCGGCGAAGGTCTCGGCCTTTCCCGTCTTCGCCGACCAGTGGTGATAGAAGCCGTCGCCCCCCAGCCCGGACATGTGCGGTTCGACCACGCCGAGGGTCAGCGAGATCGCCACCGCCGCATCCGCCGCCGATCCCCCGGCCCGCAGGATGTCGAGTCCCGCCGCCGTGGCGACCGGGTGATTGGTCGCGACCGCCCCACGGCGACCCATGATGAGCGGGCGATGCGCCCGGAGTCCTTCGTAAGCCAAGGGTCAACCCCTTCCGTGGCAAAGCGTTACAATGCTGGATCGCGCCGGACGGCACATCCATGTAAACCCATCATGCCGGGCGTTGGGCCGGCGCCAACCCTGGAAGGCAAGAATGTCCCGCCGGCAGCTTCTTCCGCCCGATCGCACCCAGGCCTTCACCGACTTCCTGGCCCGGCGCCTGTTGCGCGTCCCGGCACGTCCCGGCCAGCCGGCGGAGCCGCCTCCCGGCGCCCTGCGCATCGCCTCCTACAACCTCCACAAATGCGTCGGCACGGATAACCGTTTCGATCCGGGCCGGATCGCAACCGTCATCCACGAGTTGGATGCCGACATTCTCGCCCTGCAGGAGGCCGACCGCCGATTCGGCCGGCGCGAGGGCCTGCTCGACATGGCGGAGCTGCAACGCCACACCGGGCTCGCCATGATGCCCCTCGCCATGGCCCGCGGCGGCCATGGCTGGCACGGCAATGCGCTGCTCGCCCGCAATGCCCGCATGATCGAGGCACGCCGCCTGCGCCTGCCCGGTGGCGAGCCCCGCGGCGCGGTGATGGTCGAGCTCGAATTCGCCAGCGGCCGGGTGCGGGTTGTCGCCGCCCATCTCGGCCTGCTGCGCCGCCATCGCGCGCAGCAGGTCAACGCCCTGCTCGAAAGCATCGCCGAGGCGGACGATACGCCCATCCTTCTGCTCGGCGACCTCAACGAATGGCGCCCCGGACCGCGTTCCTCCCTGCGCGCTCTCGAACGCGACTTCGGCCCGGTCGATGCCGGCCCGCCCACCTTCCCCTCACGCCTGCCGGTGTTCAGCCTCGACCGCATCCTGTGCCGGCCGACCGGGCTGCTGGGCGGCCTTGCCACCCATGAAACGCCGCTGTCGCGCGTCGCCTCGGACCATCTGCCGCTGACGGCCCATCTCGACCTCGCGGCCGCCCGCCCAGCGGCCCTCGCCGCGGCCGCCTGAGCCGCGCCCGTGCCATGTCGGCCGCAACGCAGGCTGCCATCGGGACGGGTCCTTCGGCGGCACCGGCCGGCGTCGCGCTGGTCCCGGATGGGCTGACCGCCTTTGCCGCCCGCGTCGCTTCCCTGCGCGCGGCGACCGATACGGCCGATCTGCAATACTACGCTTGGCATGGCGACCTGACCGGCACGCTGCTGGCGCGGGAGGTCATCCACGCCGCCGACCGTGGTGTCGCCGTGCGGCTGCTGCTCGACGACATGTACGCGATCGGCGCGGAACGCGTGCTGGCCGCCATGGATTCCCATCCGCGCATCCAGGTTCGGCTGTTCAACGCCACATCCTGGCGCCGCTTCGGCCCGCCAGGCCTGGTGCTGGAGATGCTGTTCGGCGGCTGGCATCTCGACCGCCGCATGCACAACAAGGCCTGGATCGTGGACGGCGCCTGCGCCATCGCTGGCGGGCGCAACATCGGCGACGAGTATTTCGACGCCTCCGGTCATTTCAACTTCCGCGACCTCGATCTGATCCTGCGCGGTCCGCCGGTGCAGGCCATGCGCGGCGAGTTCGAGAATTACTGGTCGCACCACCTCGCCCGGCCGCTGCGTCGCATCAGCCGCGCCGCCTATCGCCGCCGTGCGTTGCGCAAGTTGACGCGGCGGCTCGATGCGGCCTGGTCCTCGCCGGCCGCGCGTCCCTATTTCGAGCGCCTGGCCGAAGCGCCGCTCGTCACGCACCTGCTCAATGGCGGCGCCGGCAGCCCCTTCCTCGCGGTGCCCAGCGAGGCCATCCGTGTCGTCGCCGATCCGCCGGACAAGGCGAAGGCGGCGATCCCGGCGCTGCATTGCCTCGCCTCCGCGATCCACGGTGCCCTCCGGGCGGCGCAGCATGAGGCGCTGATCATCTCCCCCTACTTCGTGCCGGGCACGCAAGGGGCGGCGATGATCGAGGCGCTGCTCGCGCGTGGCGTGCGCGTGTCCGTCGTGACCAATTCCCTCGCCGCGACGGATGTCGCCGCGGTCCATGGCGGCTATGCGCGCTATCGCGACAGGCTGCTCGCCGCCGGCGTGACGCTGCACGAGCTGAAGCCGAGCGGCGAGGAAGGCATGAGCGTCTTCGGATCGCGCGGCGCCAGCCTGCACACCAAGGCGCTCGTCATCGACGGCCGGGTCAGCTTCGTCGGGTCCTTCAATCTCGACCAGCGTTCCATCGCGCTGAACACGGAGATGGGCACCTTCGTCGACGACGCCCGCGTCGCCGCGCAGCTCCGCGCCGAATACGACCGGCTGGTCAGCCCGGGATGCAGCTGGCGCGTCAGCCTGGCCGCCGACGGCGCGCTGCAATGGACGGATGGCGTGACGACGCTGCGGCGGGAACCCTTCGCCTCGCTCGGGTTGCGGATGCTGGCGCGGGTGCTGCGCTGGCTGCCGATCGAATCGAAACTGTGAACCGCCGCTTCCGGGTTGCCAATCAGTCCGCCGCCGCGTAAACGCCCGCGCAGCCGGATTGCCCCGGCCGTAAGCGTTCGACGTCAACCAACGCACTCAACGATCCTCGCGGGTCGGAGTGCGTTTTTTTGCGCCCCGCCTCCGAGGATAGCCAGGGATCCCCTCATGGCTTTCCATTCGATGCGAGAGCCGGCGCCGCGCAACCTCATTCGCCTCGTCGGCATTCTCTTCCTCTCCTACCTCTGCATCGCCATGTCGCTGCCGGTGGTGCCGGTCTTCGTCACGGACCGGCTCGGCCTCGGCAATGTCGCGGCGGGCCTCGGCGTGGGCATGGTCTTCCTCGCCACGATCGCGAGCCGCGCGCGGGCCGGCGGCATCTCCGACCGCCGCGGGCCGAAGACGGCACTCGGCCAGGGGCTGCTTCTCTACATCGCCGGCGCGCTGGTCTCGGCCTTGTCGGGCGCGATGCCGGACATGCCCGCCGCGGCCTATGCGGTGCTGCTGGCCGGGCGCGTGGTGCTCGGCATCGGCGAGAGCCTCGTCACCGTCGGCGTCGTCGCCTGGGCCATCGGCATTGGCGGGCCCGCACGGTCGGGCGGCGTGCTCGCCCTGATCGGGGCGGCCATGTACGGCGCCTTCGCCGTCGGCGGGCCGGTCGGGCTCGCGCTGCTCGGCAGCGTCGGCTTCGCCGGCACGATGCTGGTGGGCGCCATCCTGCCCTGTCTCGGCCTGCTCGCGATCCGCGGCATCCCGGGCATCGAGGCGCATCCGGCGGGACCGCGCACGGCGCTGCGCCAGGTGCTCGGTGCCATCTGGCCGCACGGGTCCATCGTCTGCCTCCAGGGCATCGGCTTCGCGGCCATCGGTGCCTTCTTCGCCCTGCTCTTCCTCGATCGCGGCTGGGCCCATGCAGGGCTCGGGCTGACCGCCTTCGGCGGCGGCTTCGTGGTGGTCCGGCTGCTGCTGGGGCATCTGCCGGACCGGCTCGGCGGGCTGCGCGTCGCGATGATCTCGCTCGGCGTCGAGGCCGTCGGCCAGGCGCTGATCTGGAGCGCGGGGCATGCGCTGCCGGCGATGGTCGGCGCCTTCATGACGGGGCTCGGCTGCTCGCTGGTCTTCCCCTCGATGGGACGCGAGGTCGTGCGCCTGGTCGACCCGCGCCTGCGCGGCACGGCGATGGGCAGCTTCGCGGCGTTCCAGGACCTGGCCTACGGGCTCACCGGACCGCTTGCGGGATTCCTCGCGGATCGCGCCGGCTATGGCAGCGTGTTCCTGATCGGGGCGGTCGCCGCGGGAACGGGGCTCGTCGTGGCGGCGCTGCTGCGCGCCCGGGAAAGCCGCCGGGTCGAAGAGCCCCTGTGATGGCCCGGCGATCTCGGCTGTTGCATTGGAGGGGCCTTGCCCCTCCAAGCCACCCCACCAAAGGCCCGAGGCCTTTGGAAACCATCACGTGGCGTCGTGCGCCACGGCCAGAATGGCACCGAGACCCGCTCTTGCGCACGAAGGGCGCTTGAAGGGGCTCCTGCACGACCGTCGTGCCGGGCACCAAAAATGGCCTGGCAGGCCGTGGTGCGGAGAGGGGCAGAGCCCCTCTCCATTCCTGCCAGCGTCTGAGTGGGCCGAACCCCCGCGCCTCACCGCGCGTTGACGGCCATCCGCATCGCCGCCGGTGCCGGCAGTTCGATCTCGATCGCGAGCGTCGACATGTCGCCCCCACGGTCGAGGTTCACATTCACCTTCCCCGGGTCGATCGCGACATAGCGCGCGACGACCGCGACGAGTTCCTGCTGCAGCTTCGGCAGGAAATCCTCCCGCGTGCGGCCGATGCGCTCATGCGCCAGGACGATCTGCAGCCTCTCCTTGGCGGCGGAGGCGCTCTGCGGCGCCTCGGCGCGCTTGCCGCGGAAGAAGTCGATCCATGACATCAGGCGGCCCTCCCCCCGAACAGGCGCTTGAACAGGCCCTTCTTCTCGGCCTCGATGAAGCGGTGCGGCCGATCCTCGCCGAGGAAGCGCGCGACAGCGTCGGCATAGGCCTGGCCGGCCAGGCTCTCCGCATCCATGATCACCGGCGTGCCGGTGTTGGACGCCTTCAGCACGCTCTCGCTTTCCGGAATCACGCCAAGCAGCGGGATCGACAGGATCTCCTGGATGTCCTCGAGCTTCAGCATCTCGCCGCGCTCGACGCGGGCGGGGTCGAAGCGGGTGACGAGCAGATGCTCCTTCACCGGATCCTTCTTCTCCTCCGCGCGCTTGGACCGCGATTGCAGGACGCCGAGGATGCGGTCGGAGTCGCGGACGCTCGACACCTCGGGATTCGTCACCACGATCGCCTGGTCGGCGAAATACAGCGCGAGCAGCGCGCCCTTCTCGATGCCGGCGGGGCTGTCGCAGAGGATGTAGTCGAACTCCTTCGACAGTTCCTCAATGATCTTCGCCACACCGTCCCTGGTCAGCGCATCCTTGTCGCGCGTCTGCGATGCCGGAAGGATCGACAGGGAATCCACGCGCTTGTCGCGGATCAGCGCCTGGTTCAGCCGCGCCTCACCCTGAATGACGTTGACGATGTCGAAGACGACCCGCCGCTCGACACCCATGATGAGGTCGAGGTTGCGCAAACCGACGTCGAAATCGATGACGACGGTCTTCTTGCCCCGCTGCGCGAGGCCGGTCGCGAAGGCGGCGGAGGATGTGGTCTTACCCACGCCTCCCTTGCCCGAAGTGACGACGACGACCTGTGCCATGTTCCCCTGCCTCCTCGTTCAATCCCCTGTGGCGCTGCGTCAGATGGGGTCGAAGCGCATGCGCTCGCCCGTCAGCCGCACCTGCACCGCCTTGCCGATCGGCGCCCCCGTCAGCCCCTCGCGCACCGCGTAATAGCCGGCGATCGAGATGAGCTCGGGGTCAAAGTTCTGTGCGAAAACACGTGCCTCGGCATTGTTCCCGCCCCCGGCGATGGCGCGTCCCCGCAGCGCGCCATAGACGTGGATATTGCCGTCGGCGATTACCTCGCCCCCCGCATTCACCGTCGCGGTGACGATCAGGTCGCCGCCGGCGGCATAGACGCGCTGCCCGGCGCGCACCGGCTGCTCGACGATCATGGTCGGGCGCGCCATGCCGGGCGGCGGCGGTGGCGGCGCCGCAGGTTCGGGGGCAACGGGCGCCGCGGCGGCGGCGGCCGCGAGCGGCGCCTCCTCCTCCCGCCCACCCACCGAGCGCACCGGCGGCAGGCCAAGCGCCATGGCCGCGTTGCGCAGTTCCGGCGATCCGCCGGTGGTGCCGATGGGCACGATGGTCAGCTCGCGCAGCCCGGCGATCAGCCCGGCGAAATCCACCTCATGCGCCGGCAGCGCGATGTCATCGAGGCCGAGCACGACCGGCGCGAAGCGCAGGAAGCCCGGCGCGCGGCGGAACTGGTCGCCGATCGCCGGCACCACCGCCTCGGGGCGCGGGTCGAGCAGGCGCAGCACGAGCAGGTTGAAATTCGCACCGCGCAGGCGGAACGGTTCCATTCGGGGCGACGTTTCGGGCCTGGGCGCGGCGGACATGGATCTCCCGAGCGGGTCGTCTGGGGCGGAGACCATACGGATTGTGTCCGTCAGCCCCACTGAGCCACCAGATATAGCGTTGAGGGTCGTCCCGGCGAAGGGCGCCGTTCGGCGCCCGTGTCGGGGCAACAGGTTATGGCGCGAAGTTCGCAGGCCGCGCCAGGGGCGAATCGGCGGGGTTACGAATCCGTGCGTCCTGCCGCAGGATGGCGTGCCGCGCGGAGGTCGCTTCACACCAATGCCGAACCCCTCACCAGCCTCCCGCGGGTCCCATCACCGATCCCGGAGGCCCCTGTGGCGAAGGACCGCGGCACGCGTGCCGATTACCGCTTCTTCCTGACCATCCCGACACGCTGGATGGACAACGACGTCTACGGCCACGTCAACAACGTCACCTACTATTCCTGGTTCGACACGGTGGTCGCGCGGTTCCTGATGGATACGGGCTTCCTGCACATCGCGACTGCCCCGGTGATCGGCCTCGTGGTCGAAACCCAGTGCCGGTATTTCGCGCCCATCGCCTTCCCCGACAGCGTGACCGCGGGCCTGCGCTGCGGGCGCGCGGGCAATACCTCGGTGCGCTACGAGATCGGCATTTTCCGCAACGAGGAGGATGAGGCGAGCGCCGAAGGCCATTTCGTCCATGTCTATGTGGACCGCGCGACGCAGAAGCAGCCGACACCGCTGCCCGCGCCGCTGCGCGCCTCGCTCGCCGGCATCAGCCTGCCCTGATGGAAACCGATGCGCGCGAGCGCATGCTGCTGCTCGGCATCGCCGCGGCGGGGCTGACGGCGGGGTTGCTCGCGGTCCTGCTCGGCCACGCCGCGGCGACCTGGCTGTTCGGCCTCGCCACCCTGCCGGTGCTGGCGGCGCTGCTGCGCGATCTGTGGATCGGCTTCCGCCAGGGCGAGTTCGGCCTCGACCTGATCGCGGCGCTGTCCATGGCGGGCGCGCTGGTGCTGGGGGAGACCCTCGCCGCCGCCGTCGTCGCACTGATGTATGCGGGCGGCGAGTTCCTCGAATCCCGCGCCCGCCAGCGCGCGCGACAGGAGATGACGGCGCTGCTCGCCCGCGTGCCGCGCAGTGCGATGCGCCATGGCGCGCAGGGGCTGGAGGAGGTGCCGCTCGACGCCATCGCGCCCGGTGATCGCTTGCTGATCGCGCGCGGCGCGGCGCTGCCGGTGGACGGCACCATCGCCGACCATGCCGCCGTGCTGGACCTCTCCGCCCTGACCGGCGAGCCCCTGCCGCAGCGCCTCGCCCCCGGTGCGGCGGCGCCCTCGGGCGGCGTCAATGCGGGCGACAGCTTCGACCTGGTCGCGACCCACCGCGCGGCCGAAAGCACCTATGCCGGCATCGTCCGCCTGGTCGAGGCCGCGCAGGCCAGCAAGGCACCGATGGCGCGCCTCGCCGATCGCTGGTCGCTGTGGTTCCTCGGCGCTACCCTGCTGCTGGCGGGCGGCGCCTGGGCGATGACGGGCGACCCGGTGCGGGCGCTGGCCGTGCTGGTGGTCGCGACCCCCTGCCCGCTCATCCTGGCCGTGCCGGTCGCGATCATCGCCGGCCTGTCGCGGGCGGCGGGCATCGGCGTGCTGGTGAAGAGCGGCGGCACGCTCGAGACCATGGCCCGCGCGCGCATCCTGATGCTCGACAAGACAGGGACGCTGACGATCGGGCGCGCGCGCCTCGCCGCCATCCTGCCGGAGAACGGCACGCCCGAGGAGGAAGCGCTGCGCCTCGCCGCCTCGCTCGACCAGGCTTCGCGCCATGTGCTGGCCGAAGCCCTGGTCGAGGCGGCGACGGCGCGCGGCCTGATGCTCTCCACCCCCGTCGCGGTCGAGGAAGCGCCCGGCGAGGGCATTGCCGGCCTGGTCGACGGCCGGCGCGTCGCGATCGGTAGCGCGCGCTTCGTCGCCGCGGCGATCGGCGGCCCCACCCCGGCCGCGCCGCCCGGTCAGCCGCCCGGCGCCGCGCTGGTCTTCCTCGGCATCGACGGCACCCCCGGGGGCGTGCTGGTCTTCGAGGACCCGATCCGCCCGGACGCCCCCGCCATGCTCGCCGCCATGCGCCGCGGCGGCATTCCGCGCATCGTGCTGCTCTCGGGCGATGCCGAGGCGCCGGCCCGGGCGGTGGGCGAGGCGCTCGGCCTCGACGCGGTGATCGCGGGCCAGACGCCGCAGGGCAAGGTCGCGGCCGTGCTGGCCGAAAGCGCGGCCGGACCCGTCATGATGATCGGCGACGGGGTGAACGACGCGCCGGCGCTCGCCGCTGCCGCCGTCGGCATCGCCATGGGCGCGCGCGGTGCGGCGGCGTCCAGCGAGGCGGCGGACGCCGTGCTGCTGGTCGATCGGCTCGACCGTCTGGTGCGCGCCATCCGTATCGCCCGGCGCAGCCTGCGCATCGCGCGGCAGAGTGTGGCGGCCGGCATCGGCCTCTCAGCCCTCGGCATGGTCGCGGCCGCCTTCGGCTATCTCACCCCCGTCCAGGGCGCGCTGTTGCAGGAGGCGATCGACGTCGCCGTCATCCTCAACGCCCTGCGCGCCTTGCGCGAGGATGAGGAGGGAGCGATCAAGGCGCCATAACCGGAGATCGTCTGATGACCCAGCCCGCCGTGCCCCTGAAGCGCCTCGCCATCCTCGACGACTATCAGGGGGCCGCCACGCAGATGGGCCCCTTTGACCGGCTGAAGGGCCTGGAGATCACCCATTTCCGCGACACGGTGAAGGATCAGGACGCGCTGGTTGCGCGACTCGAACCCTTCGACGGCATCCTGGGGATCCGCGAGCGCACCCCCTTCCCGCGCGCGCTGATCGAGCGCCTGCCCAATCTGCGCCTGCTGGTCACCACCGGGGCGCGCAACCGCGGGGTGGATGCCGCGGCGCTGGCCGAACGCGGCATCACCTTCTGCGGCACGCCCTCCTACGGCGATCCGACGACCGACATCACCTGGGGGCTGATCCTGAACCTGATGCGCGACCTGCCGGCGCAGCAGGCCTCGCTGCGCGCCGGCGGCTGGCAAACCGTCGTGGGCATGGGGACCGAGGGCAAGACGCTCGGCGTCGTCGGCCTCGGCAAGCTCGGCGCGCGGGCGGCGAAGGTGGGCCTCGCCCTCGGCATGAAGGTCGTCGCCTGGAGCCAGAACCTGACCGAGGAACGCGCCGCCGAAATCGGCGCGACGCGGGTGGACAAGGCGACGCTGCTCGCCACCTCGGACGTGGTGACGATGCACCTGATCCTGTCCGACCGGTCGCGGGGCATCATCGGCGCGGCGGATCTCGCGCAGATGAAGCCCACGGCCTACATCGTGAACACGTCTCGCGGGCCGCTGATCGACCAGGACGCGCTGATCGCCGCGCTGAAGGCGGGCACCATCGCCGGCGCCGGCCTCGACGTCTATGACACCGAGCCGCTGCCGCCGAACCATCCGATCCTGTCGGCGCCCAACACCATGCTGACGCCGCATCTGGGCTACGTCTCGCAGCAGAACTACAGCGCCTATTTCAACGGCGCGGTGGAAGCCATCGAGGCCTTCAACGCCGGCGCCCCGATCCGGGTGATCGCGCCATGACCTCGCCCTACGCCCCACCTGAAGGCTGGTCGTCCTGGCCGCAGAAGCAGCGGGACGACGCCTACAACAACACCGACATGGTGCCCGACAGCGCGCAGCAGGTCGCCGCGCGCAACGCGGCGTCGGCCACCTTCCGCGCGGCCCATACGGGGCATCTCGACCTCGCCTATGGCGAGGCCGAACGGGAGAAGTGGGACCTCTTCCCCGGCGCGGATGCGGGCGCGCCCTGCCTCGTCTTCATCCATGGCGGCTACTGGCAGCGTAACCGGCGGGAGGATTTCGCGATCCTCGCGCAAGGCGCGCTGGCCATGGGCTGGTCGGCGGCCCTGCCCGGCTACACGCTGGCGCCCGAGGCGTCGCTCACCGCCATCACTTGGCAGATCAGCCGCGCGCTGGACTGGCTGGCGGCGGAAGGGCCACAGCATGGCATCGTCGGGCCGATCGTGGTCTCCGGCTGGTCGGCGGGCGGGCACCTCGCCGCGCTGGCGGCCGAGCATCCGGCGGTGACGGCGGCGGTCGCCATGTCGGGCATCTATGAACTCGGCCCGATCCGCGACACCTATCTGAACGCGAAGCTGGCGCTGACGGATGCCGAGATCGCCGATCTCTCCCCCATCCGCCGCCCCGTCGTGCAGAAGCCGATCGCGGTGGTCTATGGCGGGGCGGAACTGCCGGAGTTGCGCCGCCAGTCCCGTGTCTTCCACCGCCTGCGCGCCGAGGCCCAGGCCCCGGGGCCGCTGATCCCCATCCCCGGCGCGGACCATTTCCGCGTGCTGGAATCGCTGTGGTCGCCGGACGGCGCGCTGACCCGCGCGGCGGCCGAACTGCTGCGGTGAGCGGAATTGCTGCGGTGAGCGGCCACGACTTCACCGGCGTGCTGCTGGCGATCCACATCGCGCCGGCAGCCTCCGCGCCCATGGTGGAACTCGACGCGGCGCGGCTGGTCGAGGGTGTGGGTATCGCGGGCGACCGCTATGCCACCGGCCTCGGCACCTACAGCCACAAGCCGGCGCCGGACCGCCAGGTGACGCTGATCGAGATGGAGACGCTCGACGCCCTCGCCCGCGACCACCGCATCGACCTGCCGCCGCACGAGACGCGGCGCAACCTGACGACTGCCGGCGTGCCGCTGAATCACCTGGTCGGGCGGGAATTTCGCGTCGGCGATGTTGTCCTCTATGGCGGGCGGCTGAACGTGCCCTGCCAGTATCTCGAAGACCTCCTCGGCAAGAAGGTCTTCAAGCCGCTGATCAACCGCAGCGGGCTGAACTGCCTGATCCGCAAAGGCGGGACCATCCGGCCGGGGGACATGATCCGGCCGGCGTGACGGCCGTCAGGTCAGCCCCGCCTTGTGCAGCCCGGCAAGGTAGTGGGCGAGGTCGTGCGTCTCCTGCAGCGGCGCCCGCTCCCGTGCCTTGGCCAGGTCGAAATCGGGCTCGATCCCCATCAGGTGGCGGCGAACCTCCTCCGCCTCCTTCATCCGGCCGAGATGGCCGAGCGCCGAAAGCCATATCTTGTAGGGGAAGGTGAATCCCGCATGCAGCGCGGTCACCTGCCGGGCGGCAGCGTCAACCTCCTCGTGCCGTCGCATCATCAGCAGCGGCACCAGCCGCGCGGCGTCGAAGAAGAAGGCATGCGGATGCAGCGGCGCGAGACGCTTGTACCGATCCCAGCGCTTCAGTGCTTCTTCATGTTTTCCATGATAGGACAGCGCCAGCGCGGAGAAGACCCAGGCCATGGGCAGGTTCGGGTTCAATGCGAGGGCACGCTCATAGAGCGTGACCGCCTCCGCCACACGGTGGTGGAGGAAGGCCCGAACATGGCCGAGGATAGCCAGCGCCTGCGCGTCCGACGGATCAAGCGCCACTGCCCGGGTGGCGAGCTCCTCACTCTTGGCGAGCACATCCGCCCCATTGGGCGCCCAGCCCTGGCCGACCAGGAACAGATGCCAATAGGCATGCCATGCGAAGGCCGGCGCGTAGTCGGGCTCGAGCCTCGTCGCCTCCGTCAGCATGGCCCCGGCAAGTTCGTAGGATTGCCGATCGAGCCGGTAGATCGCCGGAATCGCGCGCAGCAGCAGGTCATAGGCCGTCGCCATGACCGTATGCCGGGCAGCGGCGCGATTGGCTTCGATCAGCAGAATCTCGGGGTCGACGCGGGCGACGACCTCGGCCGCGATCTCATCCTGCAGGGCGAGCAGGTCGCCGGCATCGCGATCGAATCGCTCGGCCCAGACCACGGCTTCGGGGGGACGATGGTCCGTCAGACGCAGGGTGACGCGCACCCGCCCACCCGCACGCTGGACCGTGCCCGACAGGGTGAAGTCGAGATCGAGCGCCCCTTCGCCCGACTGCTGACGCTCCGCGGCGGCGACCGAGGCCGAATCGACCAGCACCAGCCAGCGGAACCGCGCCAGCGCGGCGGTGATTTCACCGGCCAGGCCGAGCGAGACCTCGGCGTCCGCCTCATCCCCCAGCACCTTGAAAGGCAGCACGCCAAGCCGCGCGCCGCGCACCACGGCGCGCCGAATCGGCTGGGGCTGCATCACCGTCGCCTCGCCCCGCAGCGATTCCGCCAATGCGGCGGTCTCCGGGGAAGGCGCGCTGCGGAACCGCTCGGCGAAGACACGCCGGCATTCCTCCCAGGCGGCGAAGGCGGCACCGCGGTCGCCGCGCTCGGCCTCGGCACGGATCATGATGCGCCAGACCGGTTCCTGGGCCGGATCGATGATGAGAACGCGCCGCGCTTCCTGGGCACGCGACTCGGCCGTCGTGGCGGCGGCAAGGCGAGCCGTGGCGGCCTCTAGCGCGACCTCACGCAGCCGGCGGCGCTGCTCCGCAAGCCAAGCATCGAAGGCCGCATCGAGTCCGTCGAGATCGGACAGCAATTCGGCCTGAAGAAGGTTCAGCGCCTCGACCCGGTCGCGCGCCAGGGCGGGTAAGGCACGGGCATCCGTCCACACGCCTTCGTCATTCAGCGACACCGTTTCGCGGGTCGCCGAGATCAGGCCGCGCCCGTCGGCGCCCAGCGTCTCCTGCAATTCGTGCAGGGCTTGGCGCAAGGACCCGCGGGCCTGTTCCTCCCCCCGGCGACTCCAGAGCAGGTCGGCCAGCCGCTGCCGGGACACCAGTCCGGGCGATTCGAGCGCGAGCACAGCGAGCACGGCTCGCGTCTTGCGCGAACGGGGCAGGAGCGGCTCGCCTGTGACCGCGCGCACATCCATCCGGCCAAGCATGGTGATTCGCAACCGGATGGCAGGGGCCGCAGCCATGGGGACCGCCGACAGGTCGGGGGCCTCGGAAGGTCTGCTGTCCTTGCTGGGACGGACGGCGAAATCTGACATGATCACGCTCTCTTAACGTGCTGCCAGGCTTTCACCAACCGTCGCAATCGGCTTTGGTCCTGAGTCACAGCGTTGCGGAGCGGCGTCATCGTGCCCGCGCCCGGCGAGGCGGATCGCGACCCCAACCGGATAGGCAAGTATTGCGGGTGAAAATTAACCAAATAGTTGTATGCCCGCTCCGTTAATTGCGCGTTAACGACGTTAGCCGCGCATGAATCTCCCGTTCGCCTGAGTCATGGTCAAGGCCTTTAAGCAGCTCATCAACAAATCACCCTGACCAATTTCCTATCTCATTAGTCTACCTAGAAGAAAAAACCTGACAAGTAGGAATGTTTACTTGTTCTCCAGGGAAATCAACGCCAAGTTGAGGGGGTCTGGCGCTGCCAGGCCGTTCAAAGAACCCCTGGAGAACTCACCGTGACCACCACTTCCAAGATCGTTGACTCTGGCAGCGTCCGCATCGGCGCCGGCATCCGCGCCCCGAAGGCCTCCGTCGCCGACCAGGGCACCGTCCGCATCGGCGCCGGCATCCGCGCCCCGAAGGCCTCCGTCGCCGACCAGGGCAGCGTCCGCATCGGCGCCGGCATCCGCGCCCCGAAGGCCTCCGTCGCCGACCAGGGCACCGTCCGCACCGGCGCCGGCATCCGCGCCCCGAAGGCCTCCGTCGCCGACCAGGGCAGCGTCCGCATCGGCGCCGGCATCCGCGCCCCGAAGGCCTCCGTCGCCGACCAGGGCAGCGTCCGCACCGGCGCCGGCATCCGCGCCCCGAAGGCCTCCGTCGCCGACCAGGGCACCGTCCGCACCGGCGCCGGCATCCGCGCCCCGAAGGCCTCCGTCGCCGACAATGGCACGGTGCGCATCGGCGCCGGCATCCGCCGCGCCTGAACACCTGGAGCTGGGGGCCTCCCGGCGGGAGCCCCCGCCCCCGATATTGACCGCGCGCCACCAAGGACTGCCGCCATGTCCCCGGACCGCACCCCGATCGCCGCCTTCCACCGCCTGATCCCCGGGATCCCGGCGCCCGAACGCGCCGACCGCTCGGCCCTCGGTGGCCTGCCCACGCGCGCCTTCCGCTACTGCGACGCTGTCACCACGGCCTCCGGTTATGGTTGGCACATCACCGCGCCGCTCGACTTCTCCCTGATGTGGGACGGCCACGAGATCCTCTGGACCTGCGAGGAGCTCGAGCATGAATGGATGCCGCTCGGCCTCGGCGCCGTGCAGTACCCGCATTTCCGCGCGCGCTTCGACGAGGAAGTGCCCGAGGACATCCGCGGCTTCTCCCCGCCCTTCCTGACCGGCCTGCCGGAACCCGGCGTCGTCCAGATGTGGACCGGGCTGTTCGTGCGCACCGCGCCGGGCTGGTCGCTGCTGACCCGCGCGCCCGCCAACCTGCCGGGACCCGCCGCCTATGAGCAGTTCGAGGGCATCGTCGAATTCGACAAGTGGTTCGGGCCGCTCTTCACCAATATCCGTATGACGCGCACCGATACGCCGGTGCAGATCACGCAGCTCCGCCCCATCCTTCAGGTCATGCCCGTCCCGCAATTCGCCTATGCCGATGCGGTGATGAGCGCGTCGACCACCACCGACGCCTTCACCCAGTGGGGCGATGCGGAGTGGAACGCCTATCGCGAGAGCGTCGTGATCCCGGCGAGCGCCGAGGAACACAAGCCCGGCCACTACGCCGCCGAGGTGCGGCGCCAGCGTCGTGGCCAGGGATGCCCCTTCGCGGCCATGGCCGCGGCCCGGGAGGCCGCGCCGGCCGTCTGATCCCCTAGTGCCGGTTCGGTCTGAAGCCGTCGGTTCGCGCGGACCGGCGGCTTCAACCATTCTTGGCCTCCTGCCCGCATCCGCGCATCATCGCGGGCAACAGGAGGAACCGACCATGACCGATGCCGCATTGGCGGAGGCACCGACGCTCGACGCGAAGCACGTCGCCGAGCTCGCCCGCCAGCTCACCGAATTGCTGCGCCTGCGCACCCTGCCGATCGGCATGAAGCTCTTCGCCGATGCCGAGGAGATGGCGAAGGTCCCCGGCCTGCGCCGCCCCGCGGAAGGCCGGAAGTTCTCCACCTGCCAATTGGTGACCCAGGCGCGCATCGCCGGCTTCACCATGGGCATCACCCACGACAACGTGCCGGGCTTTTCGAATTGCGGCGGCGTGATCGGGCTGAACGAACCCTCCGAACTCTATCTTTCCGGCCGCAAGTTCGAAGGCGTCTGGTTCCAGAACCGCGACGCCGCCGCGAAGCACCAGGCGGAGATGCCGCGCGTCCCGCCGCGCTATGCGGGGCTGGTGGTCTCGCCCCTGCGCAGCGCGCGTCTCGATCCGCCGGACATCTGCCTGTTCTATGCGAACCCCGCGCAGATGATCCTCTTCGTCAACGGGCTGCAGTGGAAGAACTACAAGCGCTTCGAATTCTCCATCACCGGGGAGAGCGCCTGCGCCGATTCCTGGGGTCGCGCCCTGCGCGACCGCGCGCCGTCCCTGTCCATCCCCTGCTACGCCGAACGCCGCTATGGCGGCGTGGCGGATGACGAGATGCTGATGGCGTTGCCACCCGCGGACCTCGCGATCGCTGTCGAGGGACTGCTGGGATTGTCGAAGGCCGGCCTGCGCTACCCGATCATGCCCTATGGGCCACAGGCCGATCCCGGCGAGGGGATGGCGAAGTCCTACGCGGGGAAGGTCTGAGGCGCGGCGGAAGGGGCGGCGGGGGGAGGGCTTTGCCCCTCTCCATTCGACCTTCCCTTCGCGCCCGCGTGCGCCGATCATGAACGAATAGTCACAATCCTCCCTGCCCTTTTGGCTTGCGCCGCGCGGACCAAGGCACCTTGAATGCCCGCCAAGGCGAAGCGGCCCCTCGATGAGGGCCGCAGCCAGGGAGGGTTCATGCGTCATTCCGCACCACGCGGTGTGTGCGCAGGTGAAGTTGTTGCCGTGGCGGTGCTGCGCGCATGACCGACGCTGCGCTCCTTGAGGTCCGCGATATCGTCGTCCGCTTCGGCGGCGTCACCGCCGTGGGCGGCGTTTCCTTCACCGTCGAGGACCAGCAGATCTGCGGCCTGATCGGCCCGAACGGCGCGGGCAAGACCACGCTCTTCAACTGCATCAGCGGCATCTACCGCCCGAATGAAGGCGAGATCCGCTTCGCCGGCAGCACGGTCACCGGCCAGCCGAAGCATCGCATGATCGGGCTCGGCATCGGGCGCACCTTCCAGAACCTCGCCTTGTTCAAGACGCTGTCGGTGCGCGACAACGTGCTGGCCGGCGCGCATCATCTGGGCCGCGCGGGCTTCCTCGCCTGCGGGCTGCACCTGCCCTGGGTGGGGCGGGAAGCCGCGGCGCTCGGCGCCGAGGCGCAGCGCCTGATGGCGATGTTGGATCTGGAATCGGTCGCCGAAGTCCCGGTCGCCTCCCTGCCCTTCGGCACGCAGAAGCGCGTCGAGATGGCTCGCGCCCTGATCGGCCAGCCGCGGCTGCTGCTGCTCGACGAACCCGCCGGTGGGCTGAACCATGGCGAGGTGGACGAGCTCGCCGGCCTGCTGCGCCGCGTGCGGGAAGAATTCCGCCTGTCGATCCTGCTCGTCGAGCATCACATGAACCTGGTGATGTCCGTCTCGGACAAGGTCGTCGCGCTCGATTTCGGCAAGAAGATCGCCGAGGGCACGCCCTTCGAGGTCCGCAACAACGACGACGTGATCGCCGCCTATCTCGGCGAGGCCCCGCATGACCGCGCTGCTTGAGCTGCGGGACCTGCACGCCGGCTATGGCCAGACACGCGTGCTGCATGGCATCGACCTTACCGTCGATGCGGGCGGCGTCACGGCGCTGCTGGGCGCGAACGGCGCGGGCAAGACGACGACTCTGCGCGCCGTCTGCGGCATGGTCCGCACCACGGGCGAGGTAACCCTCGCCGGCGAACGCATCGACAACCGCGCAACGGAAGACATCGCCCGCCGCGGCGTCGCGCATGTCCCCGACGGCCGCGGCACCTTCATGGAGCTGACGGTCGAGGAGAACTTCAAGCTCGGCGCCTATGTGCGGAAGGATCGCGAAGTCACCTCCGACTTCGAGCAGATGTTCGGTTACTTTCCCCGCCTGCGGCAGCGATGGAAGCAGCAGGCCGGCACGCTGTCGGGCGGCGAGCAGCAGATGCTCGCCATCGCCCGCGCGCTGTTGCTGCGGCCGCGGCTTCTGCTGCTGGACGAACCCTCCTTCGGCCTCGCGCCGCTGATCGTGCAGGATATCTTCGGCATCCTGCGCCAGGTGCGCGAGGCGCAGGGCGTGGGCATCCTGATCGTCGAGCAGAACGCCAACCTCGCCCTCGACTTCGCGGACCGCGCCTATCTGCTCGAGACGGGGCGCATCGTCGTCTCCGGCCCGGCGCAGGAAATCCGCGAGGACGAACAGATCCGCCGCTCCTACCTCGGCTACTGAAGGGAAGACCATGCAGGGACTCGCCCATCAGCTCGTCGCCGGCATCGCCACGGGGGGCATCTATGCCTCGGTCGCGCTGGCCCTGGTCATGATCTACCAGTCGACGCACCACCTGAACTTCGCGCAGGGCGAGATGGCGACCTTCTCGACCTATATCGCGCTGACGCTGATCAATGTCGGCCTGCCCTACTGGATCGCCTTCGTCCTGACGATCCTGATCTCCTTCGCCATGGGCGTGTTCATCGAGCGGGTGATGCTCAAGCCGATGCACAACGCCTCGGTGCTCGCGAATGTGGGGGTCTTCATCGGGCTGCTGCTGGTGTTCCGCAACGCCATGGGCTGGATCTTCGACTACACGATCAAGGCCTTTCCCTCCCCCTTCGAATCCGACCACCCGCTGCTCGGCGGGCTGATCTCGGGGCATGAGCTGGGATCGACGGCGGTGACGCTGGGCGTGCTCGGCATCGTCTATGTGTTCTTCCGCTTCACCAAGCTCGGTCTTGCAATGCGCGCGGCGGCGTTCAACGCATCGTCCTCGCGCCTGGTCGGCATCCGCGTGGGATGGATGCTCGCGCTGGGATGGGGACTGGCCGCCGCGATCGGCGCCATCGCGGGGATGATGATCGCGCCCGTGGTCTTCCTCGAACCCAACATGATGCTGGGCATCCTGCTCTATGCTTTCGCCGGCGCATTGCTGGGGGGCATCGACAATCCGGGCGGCGCAGTGATCGGCGGCTTCGCCGTCGGCATCATCGAGAATCTCGGCGGCGCCTATCTCGTCGGCACCGAGCTCAAGCTGACGCTCGCACTCGGCATCATCATCTGCGTCCTGCTGGTCAAGCCATCCGGCCTGTTCGGCCGCGTCGTGCAGAGCCGGGTCTGACGCCATGAGCACGAGCCAGAACCCACTCGCCGCAACCCTCGCACCTGTTGCGACGCCCGCGCGCGACGGTGTCATGCTGCGCATCCTGATCGTGCTCGGGGGCTTCGTCGCCATCGCGGCCGTGCCGATCGCCTTCGCCAGCTCCTACCAGCTATTCCAGCTCACGCTCGCCGCGACCTATGCCATCGCGATCCTGGGGCTGAACATCGTCACCGGCTTCAACGGCCAGATCTCGCTGGGCCACGGCGCCTTCTACGCGGTCGGCGCCTATACCACCGCGATCCTGATGACGCATTTCGATGTGCCCTACTGGGCGACGCTGCCCATCGCGGCGGCGATCTGCGGCGTCATCGGCTTCGGCATCGGCTTCCCGGCGCTGCGTCTCGGCGGGCTCTACCTCGCGCTGACCACCTTCGCGGTCGCCGTCGCCGTTCCGCAGATCCTGAAATACAAGGGTGTCGAGGATTGGACCGGCGGCGTGCAGGGCACCTTCCTGGTCAAGCCGGATGCGCCGGAATTCACCGGCCTCGACAATGACCAATATCTCTACCTCTTCGTGCTGGTCATCGCGGCTCTGCTGTTCCTGATGGCGGCGAACCTGCTGCACAGCCGCATCGGGCGCGCGATGCGTTCCATCCGCGACAATCCCATCGCGGCCGAGGCGATGGGCATGGACATCGCCCGCATCAAGACGCGCACCTTCGCGCTGAGTGCCGCCATCACCGGCCTGGCCGGCGCGCTAAGCGCCATCGCCGTCGAATTCGTCGCCCCCGACAGCTTCTCCGTCGAGCTCTCCATCAACCTCTTTGTCGGCATGGTGGTGGGCGGCGTCGGGTCGATCGTCGGGCCGATCTTCGGCGGACTGTTCGTCGTCTTCGTCCCCAACCTCGCGGAATCCATCGCCCGCGCGGCGCCAGGGGTGATCTATGGCGTGATCCTCATCCTCTTCCTCTACCTGTTGCCGCAGGGCTTCGCGGGCTTCCCGCGCCGGATCGGCGCGCTGCTGCGGCAGCGGTCTCAAGGCTGACAAACACCACTGGGAGGACCAGAGACATGATCCATCGTCGCGCAATGCTCGGTGCCTCAGCGGCCCTGCTGGCCGCGCCGCGCCTCGCCCGCGCCGTGACCGTCGGCGTCACGGCGACCGAGCTCAAGATCGGCAACTTCATGCCCTATAGCGGCCCGGCCTCGGCCTATGGCGTGATCGGGCGCGGCGATGCCGCCTTCTTCAAGATGATGAACGACCAGGGCGGCGTCGGCGGCCGGCAGATCAACTACATCTCCTATGACGACGGCTACAGCCCGCCGCGTTCCGTCGAACAGACCCGTCGCCTCGTGGAACAGGACCGCGTCGCCTTTCTTTACCACACGCTCGGCACGCCCTCGAATTCGGCCATCGTGCGCTATGTGAACCAGCGCCGCGTGCCGCACCTCTTCCTCGCGACCGGCGCCGACAAATGGGGCAACTACCAGGACACGCCCTGGACCATCGGCTGGCAGCCCAGCTACCGCACCGAGGCGCAGATCTACGCCAAGCACATGCTCGAGCAGAAGCCGAACGCGAAGGTCGCGCTGCTCCATCAGAACGACGATTTCGGCAAGGACTATCTGATCGGCGTGAAGGACGTTCTGGGCTCGCGCTTCGACAGCATGGTCACCGTCGCAACCTATGAGGTCACCGACCCCACCATCGATTCCCAGATCGTGTCCTTGCGCGGCACCGGCGCGGACGTGCTGGTCACCGCGGCCACGCCGAAATTCGCCGCCCAGACCATCCGCAAGGTGCACGACATCGGCTGGCAGCCGATGCACTTTCTCTCCAACGTCTCAATCTCCGTCGCCGCGGTCATGCGCCCCGCCGGCGCCGAGCGCGGCGTCGGCATCATCACCTCGGCCTACCAGAAGGACGTCACCGACCCGGCCTGGGCGGACGATCCGCACTTCCGCGAATGGCGGGCCTTCATGACCAAGTACCTGCCCGACGGCGACCAGACGGACAGTGGCTACGTCACCGCCTACAACTGCTCGACCACGCTGATGCATGTGCTGCGGCAATGCGACGGCGACTTCTCGCGCGAGAACATCATGCGCCAGGTCGCCAACCTGCAGAACATCGAGATCCCGCTGCTGCTGCCGGGCATCAAGGTGAACACGAGCCCGACCAACTTCCACCCGATCCGGCAGATGCAGCTCCAGAAGTGGAGCGGAGAGCACTGGGAACGGTTCGGGGATGTGATCGAGGGCGCGAATGTGTGAGGAGGGCGGGGGGGCTCGGCCCCCCCCCGTCGCGACAACCGAGGCTGATCACCGTCGTCGCTCCGCCCTAGGCACCGGCCGCGCAACGGCTTTATAAGCCGCCCCGTACATTCAGGTCGGCCGCATGCGTCTGCGCTTCCTTGCCTTCCTTGCCGTACCGATCGCCCTCGCCGGTGGCGGCTGGTGGTACGCGACCCAGCGGCCCCTGCCCGTCCCCGTCGCCGCGGTGCAGACCGATGTGCCCGTCACGGTCTTCGGCCTCGGTGCCGTGGAAGCGCGCGTGCTCTCCCGCGTCGGCTTCGAGGTGCCTGGCACGCTGGTCGAGGTGCTCGCCGACCATGGCGACCGCGTCCCCGCCGGTGCTCCCCTCGCCCGGCTCGCCAGCGCGAGCCAGGAAGCGCGCCTCGCCCGCGCCGAGGCGGCGATGCTCTCCGCCGACGCCGCCCTGCAGCGCGCCGAGGCGCAGCGCGAACGCGCCGAGGCGCTGCTCACCCAACGCCAGGCCACCGCGCGGCGGCGGCGGGAGCTCGCCAGCCGCGGCGTCGGCAGCTCCGAATCCGCCGAACTCGCCGAGACCGAAGCCACCACCGCCCAGGCCGACCTCGCGGTGAACCGTGCCGATGCCGCTGTCGCCCGCGCCCTTCAGGCCGAGGCCCGCGCCAATCTCCAGGCTGAACGCACCACGCTCGACAAGCACACGCTGCGCGCACCCTTCGACGCCCTGGTCATCGCGCGCAGCCGCGAGGCAGGCGCCGCGCTCAATCCCGGCGAGGCAGTGTTCACCCTGGTCGCGCCGGACAGCCTCTGGGCGCTCGCCTATGTCGATGAAGGCCGGGCCGGCGACATCGCCCTCGACCAGCCGGCGACGGTGACGCTGCGCAGCCGCCCCGGCCGCCCGGTCGCCGCGCGCGTCGTGCGCATCGGGCTGGAAGCCGACCGCGTGACCGAGGAGCGCCGCGTCCATGTCCGCTGCCTGGCCTGTCCGGAGATGCCCGTCATCGGCGAGCAGGCCGAGGTGGTGATCGAGACCGGCCGCCTGCCCCGCGCCCGCCTGGTGCCGGAAAACGCCATTCACGGTTTCGACGGCGCGGCCGGCACCGTCTGGGTGATCGAGGACGGCCGCCTCGCGCGCCGCCGGGTGCGCTTCGCCGCGCGGCTGATGGATGGCAGCGCCGCGATCACCGATGCTCTGCCCGAGGATCTGCCGATCGCCACCCGCACCGGTCCCGGCTTCGCCGTCGGGCGCGCCGCACGCGCGGTGCCGGCGCCGTGAATCTCGCCTTCGCCGATATCCGGCATCGTCTCGGCCGCTTCCTGATGACCTGCCTCGGCCTCGGGCTGCTGATGGGCGTGGCGCTGTCCATGGTCGGCATCTACCGCGGCGTGGTGGCCGAGGCGCTCGCCCTCACGCACAGCCTGCGCGCCGATCTTTGGGTGGTCGAAGCCGGCACGCGCGGCCCCTTTGCCGAGGCGTCACGCATCCCCGGCGATGTGCGGGAGATGGTCGCGCGCCTGCCCGGTGTCGCGACGGCCGGCGCCGTCACGCTGCGTTCGGCGGAGATGCAGGCGCCGCAGGGCCTGGTCCGCGTGCAGGTGATGGGTTTCGAGCCCGGCCGCCCGGGTGGACCCGCGACCGTCGCCGCCGGCCGCGATCTCGGCGGTGCGCGCTTCGAGATGGTGGCGGATGCACGTGCCGGGCTCGCGCTTGGCGCGACAGTACTGCTCGGCGGGGATCGCTACCGCGTGGTCGGCCTCACCGGCGGGCTGGTCGCCTCGGGCGGCGATCCGCTGGTCTTCGTGACGTTGCGCGACAGCCAGGAGCTGCAATTCCAGCTCGCGCCGCCGGCGGCGCGGCGTGCCCAGGCGGCAGGCGCGGGGCCGGGCGCGCTCGATACGGTGAATGCCGTGATCGCGCGCCTGCATCCCGCCGCCGATCCCGCCACCGTGGCCGAGACCGTGCGACGCTGGAAGCACCTCGCGGCGCTGACCGATGCCGAACAGTCGGAGGTGCTGACGCGCTCGCTGGTCAACCGCGCGCGCATGCAGCTCGGCATGTTCACCGTGGTGCTGCTCTTCGTCTCGGCGGTGATCATCGCGCTGATCATCTACACCATGACCATGGACAAGCTGCGGGAGATTGCGACGCTGAAGCTGATCGGCGCAGCCGACCGCACCATCATCGGGCTGGTGCTGCAGCAGGCCATGCTGCTCGGAGCCGCGGGCTATGTCGCGGCGCTCGCCATCGTCTTCGCCACGCGCGACCGCTTCCCCCGCGCGGTCGAACTCGGCCCGACAGAGGTCCTCGCCATGGCGGGCGTGATCGGGCTGATCTGCTTGCTCGGCAGCCTCGTCTCGATCCGTGCGGCGCTGCGCATCGAACCCCAGCAGGCGCTCGGCGGATGAGCACGGCACCGCTCGTGCGCGTGGAGGGCATCACGCGCATCTTCGGCACCGGCGATGCGGCGCTGCGCGCGCTCGATGGCGTCGATCTCGATGTCGCGGCGGGCGAAGTGGTCGGGCTGCGCGGCCCCTCGGGCAGCGGAAAATCGACGCTGCTCAACATCATTGCCTGCATCCTGGAACCGAGCGACGGCCGCCTCTCGCTCGACGGACAGGTGGTGTGGGACGGGCGCTACCACGTCGCCGATCTGCGCCGGCTGCGGCGCGAGCGCATTGGCTTCATCTTCCAGTTCCACAACCTGCTGCCCTTCCTCGACGCCACCGACAATGTCGCGCTGGCGATGACGCTCGCCGGCACGGAACCCGCCGCGGCACGCCAGCGGGCGCGGGAACTGCTCGACTATCTGCAGGTGGGCAGGCGGGCCGGGGCGATGCCCGCGCGGCTGTCGGGCGGCGAGGCGCAGCGCGTGGCGATCGCCCGGGCGCTCGCCAACCATCCCCGCGTCATCCTGGCCGACGAGCCGACCGCCGCGCTCGATTCCGAACGCGCGCGGGTGGTGATGGATCTCCTGCGCCGGGTGGCGCAGGAACAGCAGGCAGCGATCCTCGTCGTCACGCATGACGAGAAGATCTTCGATCGCTTCGACCGCATGGTCGCGCTGCGCGACGGGCGGATCGAAGCGATCGGATAGAGCGACTCAGTCTCCACTCATCTTGATCGGCGGCTGCACATCCGGCGGCAGCGGGCAGACATAGGGGTGCGCGTCGGTGCGCGCCTTGTGGTCCGCCTTCGCCGCAGCGAGCAGCTCCGGCTTCATGATCGCGTCCACGGCGGTGCCCGCCATGATCTTCGCGACATGCACCAGGCCCTTATGCGCGATGCCCGACTTGCCTTGCGCCGTCAGCTGCCAGGAATGCCCCGGCGTGCCGATGGCATAGGTCGCGCCGCGCGCCTGGACCATCGGCACGGCCCAGGAAACGTCGCCGACATCGGTGGACCCCACGCCGCCGCCGCCCTTGGCGTCGATCGGCACGATCTGGTCGCAGAGCGGCTTGTCGCGCTCGACCTTCAGCCCGTGGCGGCGGAAGGCGGTCGCGATGTCCTCATCCGACAGCGTGCCCTGGATCTCGCGCGCATAGGCGCGGTCGGCGTCGTCGAACTGCGGCGGGCCGAGGCGCATCATGTTGTCGTACATCGCCTGTTCGAGCGGCGTGTTCGCGAGCAGGTTCGACACCGCGGAGACGACCTTGGTGGTCACCGTGGTCTCGGTCATCAGCGCCGCCCCGTCGCCGATCTTGCGCACGCGCGCGACCAGCGCGTTCAGCCCCACCAGATCCTTCGCACGGATCAGGTAGCGCACCGTCGCACGCCCCTGCACCACGTTCGGCGCGATCCCGCCGGCATCGAGATAGGCGTAGTGGATGCGCGCATCCGACGGCATGTGCTCGCGCATGTAGTTCACGCCGACATTCATCAGCTCGACCGCGTCGAGCGCCGAGCGCCCCAGCTCGGGTGCGGCGGCCGCATGCGACGACCGGCCGGTGAAGGTGAAGTCGATGCGGGTATTGGCGAGCGACACCGCCTCGTTCACGCCGGTGAAGGCGGCCGGGTGCCAGCAGATCGCCATGTCGACATCGTTGAAGACGCCGGCGCGGACCATGAAGCCCTTCGCCGCGCCGCCTTCCTCGGCCGGGCAGCCGTAATAGCGCACCCGGGCCTTCACGCCGTTCTCCGCCAGCCAGTCCTTCACCGCGGAAGCGGCGAGCAGCGAGGCGGCGCCGAGCAGGTTGTGCCCGCAGCCATGGCCCGACCCGTCGCCCGGCAGCATCTTGTGCTCGGCGATGCCGGCCTCGTTGGAAAGGCCCGGCAGCGCATCGTATTCGCCGAGGATGGCGATGACCGGCCCGTCCTCGCCCGCCTCACCCATCACGGCGGTCGGGATGCCGGCGACGTTCTTCGTCACGCGGAAACCGTGCTGCTCCAGCAGCTCGGTATGCGCGGCGCAGGACTTGAATTCGGCATAACAGAGCTCGGGCGTGCCCCACACCCGGTCAGCAAGCTCAATGGCATCCGGCGCCTTGGCATCGACCAGGCGCCAGATCTCTTCCGTATTCTGCATGGGGCAATTCCTTCAGCGGCTGCAAGGGACCGATTACTGGCCCCTCCCGGCCGCCCCGTCCAGCGCCCCCGGCCGGATGGCGGATCAGCGCCGCGCGCGGGCCGGAACGGTCACCGGGACGGGAATGGCCTGCAGGCGCAGCCGGCGGCCGCGCGGCGGTTCGTCGCGGCCGTCGCGCAGCATGATGGCCGCGCCGATCTGCACCGAACCGAAGGTCAGGCCCGAGAAGAACCACAGCATGGCCACGACCGGTACCCCGCCATGCTTGAGGATCAGCCTGCCCACCCCGCCCGGATCCGCCCAGAGCACCGCCGCCACGAACAGCGCCGAGAGGCCGAAACCAATCAGCCCATGCATGATCATGAAACGGACGGCGACGGGGATGCGGTGCAGGGACATGGTGGTCCTCCTTGACCTGCCGGAAAAGATAGGCTCACCCGACCTCGTCTGCAAACGCGATCAGCCGCCCTTCACGCCGCCGGCGGTCAGCCCCTCGACGATCTGCTTCTGCGCCAGCAGCGTCAGCAGCAGCACCGGCGCCGTCACCAGCAGGGCGGCCGCCGAGAGCGGGCCCCAGGAGATCTGCTCGAAGGTCAGCATGTTGTTCACGGCCACGGGCAGCGTCCGCGTCTCCCGCCCGGCCAGCACCATCGCGAAGATGAAGTTGTTCCAGGAGAAGATGAAGGCGAGGATCGTCGCCACCGTGATTCCGGGCTTGGCCAGCGGCATCGCCACATGGCGGAAGGCCTGCCAGATCGTCGCGCCGTCCACCAGCGCCGCTTCCTCCAGTTCGGCCGGCAGCCCCTCGAAGAAGCCCATCATGATCCACACCACGATCGGCACGGTGATGACGAGATGCGTGATGACGATGGGCGCGAGCGTGCCCGTCAGCCCGATCCACTGGAACAGCAGAAACAGCGGGATGAGGTAGGACAGGCCCGGCGTGATGCGCGCGATCAGGATGACCACCGCCGCCTTGGTCGCGCGCATCTTCGCGATACCATACCCCGCCGGCACACCGAGCAGGATGGCGAGCCCCGTCGCGCTGAAGGACACGATCACCGAGTTGATCGCGTATTTCAGGAAGTCGTTGCGCTCGAACACCGCGGCGAAGTTGTCCAGCACCGGCGGGTTCGGGATGAAGACCGGCGGATAATCGGTGTTGTCGAGCTCGGTCTTGAGCGACAGCGACAGCATCCACAGGAAGACCATGACGGCGGGTGCGACCAGCACCAGCACGCCGAAGCCGAAGCCGATATCGCCGGCGAGGCGCTTCACCTTGCGCATCACGCGTCCTTCACCCGCGCGCGGGTCCACAGCAGCACCATCGCGAGCAGGATGATGATGGCGAAGAACACCACCACCACGGCCGAAGCATAGCCGAGGTTGTAGTAGGCGAAGGCCTGCAGGTAGAGGAAGATGTTGATGGTCTCGCTGGCCGTGCCCGGCCCGCCCTGGGTGATGACATAGATCGTGTCGAAGGCCTTCAGCGCGTCGATGGTGCGGATGATCAGGGCGACGACCAGGAAGGGTGCGAGCAGCGGCAGGGTGATGTGGCGAAAGGCCTGCCAGGCACTGGCCCCGTCGATCTTCGCCGCCTCATAGGGATCGAGCGGCAGCGAGGCGAGACCGCCCAGCAGGATCAGCATCACCAGCGGCGTCCAGTGCCAGACCTCCACCATCACCAGGGTCGGGATGACTGTGTCCGGCGCATAGACCCACATGGATGGCGGCAGCCCCACCTGCTGCAGCAGCCAGTTCAGCACGCCGAGCTGCGGGTGGAACATCATGGTCCAGACCAGCGCGACGGCGACCGGCGTCGCCATCATCGGCAGGATGAAGACGGTGCGCGCCAGCCCCCGCAGCGGGAACTTCCGGTGGAAGGCAAGCGCGGCGAGCAGCCCCAACACCATCGGGATCACCACCGACAGGGCGGTGAAATACAGCGTGCGGAGGATCGAGTAGAGGAACCGCTCATCCGTGACGAGCTTCACGTAGTTGGCGTGGCCCACCCATTCGCGCCCGCCGCCCAGCTTGAAATCGTGCAACGACATGTAGAGCGTGAAGGCCCAGGGAAAGACGATGGTGCCGAGCACCACCGCCCCGCAGGGCACCACGAACCACCAGTAGCGGCGGGCGTAGTTGTGGCGCCGGCGGGGCGTGGCCCCAACCGTCGCCTGCTGCTCCATGGTGGCCGTGCTGCCCGCCATCTCAGCTCTCGCGCTCGGATTGCTCGAGGACGGGCCGGAACGCCTCCGTCGCGCGCCGCAGCTCGGTCGCGACATCCGCCCCGCCGATGGTGGCGGTGAGCGCCGAGCCCAGCGTGTCGCGGAACTCGGTGACGGGCACGATCTCCGGCAGGCCGGGGCGGGAGATGCGCGCGCTCTCGATCAGCGTGTTGAAGAATTCGCGCGAGAAGCGCGACTGGCTGATCGCCTCCTCATTGCGATAGGCCGAGGTGCGCGCGGGCGATCCGGCGCCGGAGGTCAGGTAGCGCAACTGGTTCGCCTTGCCCGACGCCCATTGCAGATAGAGCCAGGATGCCCCCTTCTTGCGACTCTGCTCGGCGATGCCGAAGGCAGTGCCGAACATGGCGCAGTGGTGGTGCGCCGGCCCGCGCGGCACGACGGCGTATCCGACCTTGCCGGCGACGCGCGATCGCGTGCGGTCTTCCAGCGGCGCGGCGAAGCCGACCCCGTCGATCCAGAAGGCGGCGCGGCCCTGCATGAAGGTGGTCTGGCTCTCATTCCAGTTGAAGCCGGACACACCGGGCGGCGAGCAGTCGCGCAGCAGCTTCTTGTAGAATTCCCCCGCCCAGATCGCGTCCGGGCTATCGCTGATCAGCCGCCGCTGTCCGTCGAGGAAGTCGCGCTGCTGCGTCCCCAGCAGGAAGGACGAGTACAGCACCACATTGGCGTTGCGCAGGCCGCGCCCGACATTGCCGTAGATCTGGCGGGACGGTTCGGTCAGCCGCCGCGCGCTGTCGTACATCTCGTCGAAGGTGGCAGGCGGGGCGATGTTCTTCGCCGCCAGCAATTCCTTGTTGTAGTAGAGGATGAAGTAGTCGGTGAATTCCGGAAGCGTATCCATCCGGCCATCCGCCTGGGTGGAATAGGCGACGGCGCCCTCCCCGAAATCGGCGAAGTCGAAATCGGGTGCCGTGATGGTGGGGTCCGCCATCAGCGCCTTGATGTCGGTGCACCAGCGCGCCTTGCCGACCTGCCGCTTGTTCACGTGCAGGCTGATGCCCACCACGTCGAAGGAGGGGCGGCCCGAGGCGAACTCGATCGCGAATTTCTGCCGGTGCTGCTGCTCGGGGATCTGCTCGGCGCCCACGCGGATGCCGGTCATGTCCTCGAATTCGCGCTGGTTCTGGATCAGGATGGTACTGCGCGGATTGGCGGTCAGGCTGACCTCGATCCGCTCGCCCGAGAACCGCTTCCAGTCGAACTGGGATTGCGCATTGGCCTGGCGCACCAGGGGCGGTGCGGCCAGCAGGCCGGCACCAGCCGTCAGCGCCGTGCGGCGCGTGAAGCCACGGGACATCATTGTTTCCTCCGCCTCGCAGCGGGTCATGGCGCCCGCCTTCGATCAGGCGCGCATGATCCGCACGAAGCGGCGGGACGCGCAAGCGCGGCGAAGGGGGCGTCCGGTCAGACCGCCTCGCGCCGCAGGGCGTCCAGCACCGCGGGATCGGTGATCGGCGCCGTGTCCCAGGGCGGCGGCGGGGGCGGGTCGAGCGTCTCGAACACCGTCGATAGTTCGATCGCCCCGGTCTCCGCCGGCCGCGGATAGGGTGTGGGATCCGCCTCCCCTGCCACTCTCGGCCTGCCGATGGCGACGAAGAAATCCTCGAGCCCCGCCGGGATCAGCATCCACAGCATGCGGTACGGCCCGCCGCCATCGTTGATGAAGCCGTGCCGCGCATGGGGCGGTGCCACCATGAAGGTACCGGCCGTGATCCGCCGCACCACCCCATCCAGCCGCGCCAGCGCCTGGCCCTCGACAATCCAGAAGATCTCGGTCTGCGCCGGATGCGCATGCTCGCGGATCTTGCCGAGCGGCGGCAACTCCTGGACCCCGGCCGAGAACCCCGCCGGCGCCCCGGGAAAACGTGGAGAGGTCAGCAGATCGACCCAGCCATTGGCCGGCTGGGGCTGCCAATGCTGCTGCCCGCCCCCGGGCGGGACGACGAGCACGGCCATGGTCAATGCATCCGCGGCAGCTTCAGGAAGCTGGTCCGGTCGGCCGAGACCACCGTGACTTCCCGCGACCCGCGCTGCCGGCCGAGCTTCAGCTTCACCGTCGCTCCCGCGCTGCCGGAGGACCAGACGGCACGCCACATCTCCGCGAGGTCTGTCACCACCACGCCCTCAACCGCCAGCACCCGGTCGCCGCTGCGCACGCCGCAATTCTCCGCCGGCCCGCCAGGGGCCAGGGAGGCGATCGCCACCCCCTCCTCATCCTCGGTGGCATAGAGGCCAAGCCAGGGCCGGGCCGGCCGGTTGACTCGCCCATAGGTGACAAGGTCGTTCAGCACCGGCGACAGCCGATGCACCGGCACCACCATGTTGAGGTCGAGCCTCCGCCCTTCCTCCCCCTGCTGCAGCACCAGCGATCCGATGCCGACGAGCTTGCCGTCCGGTGCGATGAGCCCGGCCCCGCCCCAGGTCGGATGGGCCGGCGCGGTGAACAGCGCATCCTCGATCAGGTATTCCCAGTACCCCGCGAAGGGCTGCCGAGCGACCAGTTTGGCCGAGATGGCATGCGCCCGTCCCCCGCCGGCGGCGAGGATCACCGGCGCCCCGATGCGCAGCGCCTCGCTGTCGCCGAGTTCCATCGGCGTGACGTCGAGCCGCCCCAGCGCCTGCACCAGCCCAAAGCCGGTCTCCTGATCCACTGCGAGGGTGTGGCCGGGCACGGCGCGCCCATCGGCGGCGGTGATCCAGATGGTCTCCGCCTCGGTCACCAGATAGCCGATGGTCAGGATCAGCCCATCACGGATGACGACGCCGCTGCCCTCCCGCTCGGTGCCAAGGCTGCGCGAGGTGAAGGCGTCGGCCGGCACCAGGCTGCGCAGCGACACGATACGGCCGAGGAGATTATCGAGGTCGAAGGACCAATCCGTGGGATCGGGTTGCAAATGTTCGGGAATGTCCCACTCGTCCTTGGCCATGCTGCTTCCGTCGCCCGTGCGTCGCAGGAATGACAGTTTAACATGAATGGACGGCGCGTGCAGGACGCGCCGCCCGTCGTCTCGGTCCGGAGAAGCCGGCACCGGGCCGGCGCCGGACCTGGAAATGCACCGATCGGCGCATTTCCAGACGGGCTCTCAGCCCTTGCGGACGCCCCAGAAGGTCGGGAACCCCCGCTTCACGCCCGTGACGTTGGCCCGGTAGGCGGTCGGCTGGAAATACTGTCCGAGCGGGATCGAGGGCACGTCCACCATGCACTGGACCTGCATCTGCCGGCAGATCTCCTGCTGGGCAGCGAGGTTGGGCGCCTCGAACCAGGCTTCGCGCAGTTCCTCGAGCTTCGGGCTGACGCACCAGCCGGGCCAGCCGGCGCGCT
This sequence comes from Roseomonas alba, assembly GCF_019430885.1. Lineage (GTDB taxonomy): Bacteria > Pseudomonadota > Alphaproteobacteria > Acetobacterales > Acetobacteraceae > Neoroseomonas > Neoroseomonas alba. The sequence continues at coordinate 81,040 of NZ_JAHYBZ010000006.1, forward strand.
GGTCGCCATTGCCGCGGATGGCGTAGTGGTTGGACGGGTCCATGTGGTCCGCCCCTTCCCAGCCCGTGTTGAAGCAGGACCAGCCGCCCTGGTCGACCGGGCCGCGGTTGTTACGCCGGGTGAGCATGGTGCCCCAGTCGGTCGCCACATAGTCCACATTCATGCCGACGCGGCCCATGACGTCGGCCATCACCTCGCCGATCGCCTTGAACTGCGCGTAGTCGGTGGCGACGAGGATCGCGACCTTCTCGTTCGCGTATCCCGCCTGCTTCAGCATCTCCTTGACCTTGTTGAGGTCGCGCGGGCCCTTGAGGGGCTCGAGGCCGGCGTCGCTCGCCATCGGCGTGTTCGGGCAGAAGACGCCATGCGGGGTGTGGTACATCGACGCATCGTCGCCGACGATCGACTGCATGAAGTCGGTCTGGCTGAAGGCGTGCAGCATGGCCCGGCGGATCGCGGGGTTGTTGAAGGGCGGCTGCAGGTGGTTCGGCCGCATCATGTCCACCGACCCGGTCGGGTTGGTGATCTCCATCTTGATCTGCCGGTTCCGCCGCAGGAGCGGCAGCAGGTCATGGGTCGGGTTCTCCCACCAGTCCTGCTCGCCCTGCAGCAGCGCGGATGCCTTGGTGGCGGCATCGGGAATGGTGGTCCACTCGACGCGATCGAGGAAGACCTGCTTCGGCCCCGAATTCCATTCGAGCGGCCCGTCCGCGCGCGGGACGTAGCGGTCGAACTTCACATAGACATTGCGCGAGCCCGGTACGCGTTCATCGGCGAGGAAGCGGAAGGGGCCGCTGCCGGTCATCTCGGTGATCTGCGTGAAGGGATCGGTCTTCGCCAGGCGCTCGGGCATCATCGCCGGCATCGGCGAGCCCACCTTGCCGAGCGCGGTCGGCAACAGCGGGAAGGGACGCTTGAGCCGGAAGCGGATGGTCCTGTCGTCGGGTGCGCTCAGTTCGTCGGTGCGCTCCATCAGCGCGCCGCCCAGCGCGTCGCGCTTAGACCAGCGATTGATGGAGGCGACGCAGTCGCGCGCCGTCACCTTTTCTCCATCGTGCCACAGCAGCCCCTCGCGAAGCGTGATGTTCCACAGCTTCCCGTCATTCTCGATGGTGTGGCCTGCGGCCATCTGCGGGTGCGGCTGGTAGTTCGCGTCCGACCCGTAGAGCGTGTCGAACACCATGTGCCCATGCCCGCGCGTGACATAGGCGAGCGAGAAATGCGGATCGAGAAATGCGAGATCGATCTGCGGGATGAACTTCATCACGTTCGCACCCTGCGCCAGGGCGAGCCGCGGCGCGGCCATGCCCGCGACGGCCAGGGCGAATGTGGAACGACGGCTTATCGACATACTGCCTCCTTGCTTACGCGTATCATCATCGTCTTCCCCAGAGTCGGGACGCTAGCAGCCCATGGGTGCAGCGCAAAATGCGCAACCCGGTTCCACTGCTCGGAAGCGTGCACTAGGCTGCCCTGCGATGGAGAACGTTCCGCCGGAACTGCAGCAGGGCCTGCGCAGCATGGGATTACTCGCGCCCGATACGTTCGCGCGCGGGCAGCCGCTGGCGGGCGGCGTCTCCTCCGACATTTGGCACATCGCCCTGCCGGACGGTCGGGAGGCCTGCATCAAGCGGGCCCTGCCCAAGCTGAAGGTCGCCGCCGACTGGCGCGCCCCCATCGTGCGCAACCGCTACGAGGCCCGCTGGCTCGCCCGCGCGGCCGAGGCCGCGCCAGGTTCGGTGCCCATGCTGCTCGGGCAGGACGAAGCCAGCGGCACCCTCGCCATGGAATGGCTGCCACCGGACCGGCATCCGGTGTGGAAGGCGCGCCTGCATGACGGCATCGCCGACGCCGCCTTCGCCGGCGATGTCGGACGCCGCATGGCGCGGATCCACGCCTATGCGGCCGAACGCCCGGAACTCGCCTCCGACTTCCCGACCGACTCGCTGTTCCACGCCATCCGGCTCGAGCCCTATCTGATCGCCACGGCGCGCGTGCATCAGGATCTCGCGCCCAAGCTCGTCGCCCTCGCCGCGCGCACGGCGGCGACAAAGCTCACCATGGTGCATGGCGATGTCAGCCCGAAGAACATCCTGGTCGGGCCCGAGGGGCCGATCTTCCTCGACGCCGAATGCGCCTGGTGGGGCGATCCGGCCTTCGACCTCGCCTTCTGCCTGAACCACCTGCTGCTGAAATGCCTGTGGACGCCGCGCGCCGCCATCGGCTTCCTGCAGTGCTTCGAGGTGCTGGCGACCGCCTACCTCGCCTCCGTGGCGTGGGAGGCACCGGCCACACTCGAAGCCCGCGCGGCCTCGCTGCTGCCCGGCCTCCTCCTCGCCCGCGTGGACGGCAAGAGCCCGGTCGAATACCTGACCGAGGAAAGCGACAAGGCCCGCGTGCGCCGTGTCGCGCGGCACCTCGTGAAATGCCCGCCGGACCGGCTGCGGACGATCCGGGCCGCCTGGGGCGAGGAGGTCGGGGCCTAGCCGGGGCGTCCCACCTCGGCTACCTCGACAGGCAAACGAGGGCAGGAAACGCATCGACATGGCCGCCAGCAGCATCGTCGCCGTCCGGGGTCGCCGCGTCTGGGACAGTCGCGGCCGCCCAACGGTCGAGGCCGAGATCCGCCTCGCCGGCGGCGCCCGCGGCATCGCCATCGCCCCCGCCGGGGCCAGCACCGGCAGCGGGGAAGCCCTTGACCGCCGCGACGGCGGCACCGCCTTCGGCGGCTATGACGTGAAGGGCGCCGTCGCCTCGGTGAACCAGGAAATCGCCCCGCGCGTCACCGGCATGGATGCCGCCGATCAGGCAGCCCTGGACGCCGCGCTGATCGCGCTGGACGGCACGCCGAACAAGTCGCGCCTTGGCGCCAATGCGACCCTCGCCGTCTCCATGGCAGCCGCCCATGCCGCGGCGCATGCGCGGGGCATGCTGCTGTGGAAGCATCTCGGCGGCGACGAGGCGACGCTGCTGCCCCTGCCGCAGATCCAGATCCTCGGCGGCGGCGCGCATGCCGGGCGCCGCGTGGACATCCAGGACTTCCTGGTGATCTGCCCCGCAGCGACCTCCTTCGCCGAGGCGCTCGATTGGACCGCCGAGGTCTATCGTGCTGCCGGGGCCATCATGAAGGAGCGCGGCCTGCTCCAGGGCGTGGCCGACGAGGGCGGCTGGTGGCCCGCCTTCACCGCCAATGAGCAGGCCCTGGAAACCCTGGTGAAGGCCATCGAACGCGCCGGCTTCACCCCCGGATCACAGGTCGCCATCGCCCTCGACATCGCCGCGACCGATTTCGGCAAGGGCGGCCGCTATCGCCTCGGTCTCGAAGGGCGCGAGCTCGATACGGATGGCATGATCCGCATGCTGCTCGGCTGGATCGAGGCCTATCCAATCGCCTCCATCGAGGACCCCCTCGCCGAGGACGATGCCGCCGGCTTCGCCGCCTTCACGAAGGAGGTCGGCGCCCGCATCCAGGTGGTGGGCGACGATTTCCTCGTCACCGACGCGGCCCGCGTGCGCGACGCCGCCCGCATCGGCGCCGCCAACACCGTACTGATCAAGCCCAACCAACGCGGCACGCTGACCGAGACGCGCGCCGCCTGGGAGGCGGCGAAGGAAGTCGGCTACGCCGGCATCGTCTCCGCCCGGTCAGGCGAGACCGAGGACGTCACCATCGTCCACCTGGCCCTCGGCTGGGGCGTGGGACAGTTGAAGGTCGGATCCTTCGCACGGTCGGAACGCATGGCGAAGTGGAACGAAGCCCTGCGGATCGAGGAAGGTCTCGGGGCACGGGCGCGCTTCGCCGGGGGCGGCGTGCTGGGGCGGTCGCGATGAGCGGCAGACGGGACCAGAGAGGGGCTTTGCCCCTCTCCGGACCTCTCCCCACCAAAGGCCACAGGGCCTTTGGAAACCGACACTTGGCGCCGGGCAACACGGGCCGTCGCAAACGGGCCACGCCCATGGCGCCCGGAATTCGGGAAATCCCTTCGAGGCTCCGGGCCCGGGACGGTCTTCACGGCACGCGACGCGCCCACCGCGCCCATCACCAAGCCGAGGTTTCCAAAGGACCTGTGGCCTTTGGTGGGGGAGGCTTGGAGGGGGCAAAGCCCCCTCCAATCCGCACTCTGGACGCTCTATCCCTTGCCCAATCGGGCCGCCTGACGCTGTAACGGGACTGCCATGCCACACGACCTGATCAAGACGTCGCGCGACGGCGTCATTGCCACCGTCCTCATCGACCGCGCCGCCAAGCGCAATTGCCTCGACCTGCCCATGTGGATCGGGCTGGGCGAGGCGCTTGCCGCGCTCTCGGCCGATGAATCCCTGCGCGCGGTCATCATCCGCGGTGCGGGGGAGGAAGCCTTCTCCGCCGGCGCCGACATCGCCGCCTTCGCCGCGGAACGCGGCACACCGGAACGCGAAGCCGTCTACAGCCACGAACTTCATGGCGCTTTCCACGCCATCCGCACCTGCCTCCACCCCACCATCGCCGCCTGCTCCGGCTGGACCATGGGTGGGGGTTGCGGCATCGCGACCATGTGCGACTTCCGCATCGGGTCGTCGGCGACGCGGATGGGCATTCCGGCCCGCAATCTCGGCATCTTCTATGCCTATGAGGAAATCGACCCGATCCTGCAGATCTGCGGCTATGCCACTACCGCCGAGATCCTGATCGAAGGCCGCATCCTGACCGGCGAGGAAGCCTACCAGAAGGGGCTGCTCTCCCGCCTCGTCGCTGACGGCACGGTGCATGCCGAAGCCGACGCCCTCGCGGCACGCATCGCCCAGGGCTCGCCACTCTCGGCGCGCTTCCACAAGCAGGCGATGCAGAAGCTGCGCGGCGCCCTGCCGATCAACGCGGCCGATCGGGAACGCGAAGGCTCCTTCGCCTATACCGAGGACTTCCGCAACGCGGCCCAGGCCTTCCTGGAAAAGCGCAAGCCGGTCTTCGAAGGGCGCTGACCCTGCGGCAGAAATCGCTGGAATAACAGCATTTTAATGAAATTCGTGGCCCTGACTCCGGGGCCGCGAAACTCCTCATTTACCGCCGTCGCGCCACTGTGACGCGCGATGATCGAGATCCGGAACGATATCCTCGAGCGATTCGGAACGTCGGCCTACCAGCCGGCGACCTTCCTCGAACGTGGCGTCACCGTCCCCTTCACCACGCCTTTCCTGCTCGGCGCCCGCATCCGCCCCACCGATACGCGGGTGGGGCTGGACGTGGTCATCACCAACCCCTCGGGCGGCCGCGGTTACTACATCGTGCCGTGGAGCGCTCTGACCGAAATCTGCTCCCCCACCCTGCATGACCGCCGGCTGTGGCAGCGCCTGTCGGACCAGACGGCCATCGCTCCGACCCTGGTGCGGGAAACCGCGCGCGCCGTGGCGGCGGAAGGTCTGGCGGGGCGCGAAGCCGCCGCCGCCGTCGCCAAGACCCGCAACGAGGATGGGGCCGCGCGCATGCGCACCAATTTCCTCCTGCTGCTCGACCTGGTCCGCCGGACCGAGACGCGGGACGAAGCCGCCATCCCGCCCCAGGCGGATACGCCCGCGAATATCGAGACCCGCGCCCGTCGCGCCATGGCGCGCTTCGCCCCGCGCCTCGGCGTCAGCGGCGACATCATCGCCGCCTGGCTGGAATCCATCGCCGGCGCCGTCGCGGCGGTCGGCGTGCCGGGCGATGCCTCCCCGTCCCGGATGCGCCGCCTCGCCCGGCGGGTCGCCACGCTGGCGGGGGAGATCGAACTCTGGATCGCCCAATCCGCCGATCCCACGGAACAGCACGCCGCGACACTGGTCGTCGATGCCGCGAAGCTGACCCTCGGCTGCGTGGCCGCCGCCTTCCGGGACCTCGATGCCCTGCTCTCGGATATACCGACGCTGTTGCGCGCCTGGCGCGAGGACTCGACCGACCTCGCCCGCCGCGCCGTGCGGCCGGACTGGCTGCTCGATGGCTGGCAGGTGATCTGCGACCTCTGGACCGATGCCGATCCCGGCCTGCGCGGCGGCGCGCTGTGGGAGATGGCGCTGCTCGCGCCGGTCATGCCGCGCGAGGTCGAGGAATGGTTCGGCATCGCCGAGGATTGGGACCGCCCCACCCGGCTGCGCCGCGTCGTCCGCGCCAATGAGGATTGGCGTACCGGACGCATGCTCGACATCGTCGCCCGCAACGAACGCCTGCTCGCGAAGGCCGCATGAGTACCTCCCTCGCCGCCGAGACGCGGCGCCTGACCCACGCCGTCGCCACCGCCTCCGACCAGGCGCTGGCCGGCATCGTCGCGTATTTCGACAGCATGGCCGACCGGCTGGAGGCCGACCGGCTGCTCGACGCCGCCCGGCCGCGCCTGCGCAAGCTGCGCCCGCCGCGGCCGATCAGCCTGGCGCGGCTGCTGTTCCTGCCGCTCGACGGCGTCATCGTCGATGCGCGGAACTGGCGGCGCCAGGACGGCACCATCCCACGCAACGCCCTGGCCGTCCTGACCGAGGCCGTGCGCCGCGCCCTTGGCGCCGATGCCGCCGCCATCGAGGCCGGCATCGCCGGGCGGCACTTCGCGGACCTCGCCGTGGTGGATGCCCTCGGGCGCAAGCTGTGGCATCGCGCCGCCAAGGTCACACCCAGCCTCTCCCGCCCCGCCGAATGGGAGGCGACGGGCCTGGTGGAGGCGGATTATCACCGGATCGCCGCCATGGCCGCCGGCGTATGGCGGCATGCCGAACCGCTCTGGTCCGCGCTGCTCGCCGCGCGCGAGGGCCCGCCCGAGATCCTGGTGCGCGACGCCCTGGCCGCCGCCGCCTCCGAGGACGCCGTCGTGCTGGAAGCGATGCTCGCGACCATCCTGCTGAAGGCCGCGAAGCCCGGCAGCGTCGCCGCCGCCGCTGCGGCCGCCCATGTCGGCCCGCCCGGCATCGCCGAGCGGATGCTCGATCGCTGGCTGGAGGATTGCGCCCCGGACCTCGCCGTGGACGATGCGGCCGGCGCCGCCCGCCTCGCCGAGGAATTCGTCGAGGCCATCGAGGATCTCGAATCCAGCCCCGCGGTGCGACGTCCGGAGCGGCGCCAGCGCGTCGCCGCCCTGCGCCGCCAGGTGGGCGACGCCTGCCGCACCACCTATGCCGAGGCGACGACGCAATCCCTGCTCAGCCCCCTCACCCACGCCACGGCGCCACCGGACAACGCCGCCATGCTGGCGCTGGAAAGTACGGCGCGGTCCCTGAAGCGGCTCGAAGTCGCTGGCCGTACGTTGGGCGGCGACGCGGCCTACGACGCGGCGCTGCGGCGTATCCTCGACGGATTCGGATCCCTGCGGCGGCGGCCAGGGACGAACCCGGCGGATCTGGCGCGGCTCACCGAAATACTGGCGGGATCGGAGGTGGCGCTGAAACTGCTGGATGCGGGATGACCGGAAAGGGGCATCGCTCGTCTCCGGACGGCGAAGCAGTGCTTAGCCCCCCATCAAAGGCCGCACGGTCTTTGGACACCGACACCTGGTGTTGGGCAGAAGAGGCATTCTCCAACAGCGAAGCATCGCCGCGCCCGGCGGCAGAAATGCGCCACACCGCGCCCGCCACCCTACCGGGCGGCGGACACCGCTCCCGAGACTTACAAGACGGGCAGTGCCCCTCTCCATCCACCGTCAGGTCGCGCGCATGGGGGCACGCCGCCTCCGCGGCCTTGGGCGGGATGCGGCGACGAACCCGGCGGGCCCGGATGCCGGAACAGATGCCTCCCGCTGCAGCGGACGGGTCCTGACGGCCGGCCGGGAAGGTCCGGCACCGACCCGCGCGATGCTGCGGCGCGTGTCGGTTCCCCGCATGCGAAGGCGAAAGACGGACCTGTCCCGGAGAAGGAAGAGTGCGGCGAACGCCCCGGGCCGCACACGTCCCCTTTGCCCCGCGGCGCAGCAAGAGGAAAGCGACCCATGCTGCCTTCGATCAGCCGCCGTCTCTTCGCCGGCATGGCCGGTGCCACCATCGCCACGGCCGGCGAGGCCGCGAGCTTCGGCAATCCCGACCGCCCCGCCGAGGGCGCGGTGAATGCGACACCGCAGGCCCTGTCCGACCCGGGGCCGAGCACGCCGGCGCTGGAACGGCAATTCCCCAACCTCTACGCGCCGCCGGCCACCGATATCGGGGACATGCCGCCCTCCTGGAGTTCCTTCAACATCGCGCATCGCCGCATCCAGGATGGCGGCTGGGCGCGGCAGGTGACGCAGGCTGCCTTCCCCATCGCGACCGAGATCTCCGGCGTGAACATGCGCCTTGCTGCCGGCGGCATCCGGGAACTGCATTGGCATCTCGCCGCCGAATGGGCCTACATGACCAAGGGGCGCTGCCGGGTCACGGTGCTCGATGCCAAGGGCCAAGCCTATGTGCAGGATGTCGGCGTCGGCGACCTCTGGTACTTCCCGGCGGGCGCGCCGCATTCGCTCCAGGGCCTGGGGCCGGAGGGCTGCGAGTTCCTGATCGCCTTCGACAATGGCGAGCAGTCCGAATACAACACGCTGCTGCTGAGCGACTGGATCGCGCATACGCCGCCCGAGGTGCTGGCCGCGAATTTCGGTGTGCCGGCGGAGACCTTCCGCAACATCCCGCTCGATGATCTGTGGATCTTCCAGGGCCGCGAGCCGGGACCGCTTTCCGCCGATCAGGCCGCGGTGCGCTCGGGCGGCGTGCCGATCGAGCCCTTCACCTTCTCCCTGTCCGGCATGCGGCCGCTGAAGGAGACGCGCAGCGGCGCGCTGCGCATGGCCGACAGCACGATCTTCAAGGCATCGAAGACGGTCGCGGCAGCGCTTGAGACCATCAAGCCCGGCGGGCTGCGCACCATGCATTGGCACCCCAATGCGGATGAATGGCAGTACTACATCCAGGGCAAGGGCCGCATGACCGTGTTCCGCGCCGGACCCCGCGCGCAAACCTCTGATTTCCAGGCCGGCGATGTCGGCTATGTCACCCGCGGGTCCGGGCACTACATCCAGAACACGGGCGACACCGACCTGATCCTGCTCGCCGTGTTCCGCACTGCGGAGTACCAGGAGGTCTCGTTGACCGACTGGCTGGCACGCACGCCGCCTGCCATGGTCGCACAGACGCTGCGCATCGACCCGGCCTTCCTGCAAAGGCTAGCGCACGGCGATGCTGGGGTGATGCCTGCCTGAAGGCACAATGATGGCCCCGCCGCACCGCGGGGCCGCCCGCCTCACCGCGTCAGGTTCACCGTGGCGAGGTCGATCAGCTCCCGCGCCCTTCCGTCCATCACCGCCTTGATCATGAAAAGGCCGAAGTCACGCACATTGCCGAAGCTCGTCTTGGGCGGCATGACCAGTTCCTGGCGCGCGCTGACGACATCGACCAGGGCCGGGCCGTCATGGGCGAAGGCCTCGGTCAACGCGGCGCGGAGGTCCTGCGGGCGTTCCACGCGGATGCCGCGGATGCCCATCGCTGTCGCCATGGCCGCGAAATCCGGATTCTTCAGCTCGACGCCCGTGTCGAGGAATCCGCCCGCCTTCATCTCCAGTTCCACGAAGCCGAGCGTGCCGTTGTTCAGCACCACCACCTTCACCGGCAGCCCGACCTGGGTCAGCGTGATGAAGTCGCCCATCATCATGCTGAAGCCGCCATCGCCGGACATGGAGATGACCTGGCGTCCGGGATGCGACGCCTGCGCGCCGATCGCCTGCAGCAGCGCATTCGCCATGGAGCCGTGATTGAACGACCCGAGCAGCCGCCGCCGGCCGTTCATGCGCAGGTAGCGCGCTGCCCAGACCGTCGGCGTGCCGACATCGCAGGTGAAGACCGCATCCTCGGTCGCGAGTTCGCTCACCAGGCGCGAGACATATTGCGGGTGGATGATGTCGCTGTTCGGCCCGCTCTCCGCCAGCGCATCGAGGTCCTGGCGCGACTTCGCATAATGCGCGACCGCGCGGTCGAGATGCCGGCGATCCGCCTTGTCGTGGATGGCGGGCAGCACCGCTTCCAGCGTCCCGCGCAGATCGCCGAGCAGGCCGAGCGTCAGCGGATGGCGGTTGCCGAGCGCCTCCGGCCGGTTGTCGATCTGCACGACCTGCGCGCCCTCCGGATAGAATTGCCGGTAGGGAAAGCCGGAACCGAGGATGACCAGCGTGTCGCAATCCTTCATCGCGGCATAGCCGGAGGCGAAGCCGATGAAGCCGGTCATGCCGACATCGTAGGGGTTGTCGTACTCAATATGCTCCTTGCCGCGCAGCGCGTGGACGATCGGCGCCTTCAGCTTCTCGGCAAACGCCAGCACCTCGGCATGCGCACCCGCGCAGCCGGCGCCGCAGAGCAGTGTCACGTTGCTCGCCCCGTTCAGCAGGGCGGCCAGTTTCGCGAGTTCATCGACCGTTGGCAGCAGGCGCGGTTCTTCCGGCGCCACCCAGGCGGCGGGTTTCGCCTCCAGCGGCTGCAACGCGACATCGCCCGGCATCACCACCACCGCGACGCCCTTCTTCGCGATGGCGACTCGCATGGCGCGCTGCAACACCTGCGGCAGCATCTTCGGATGCGACACCAGCTCGACATAGTGGCTGCAATCGCGGAACAGGATTTCGGGATGCGTCGCCTGGAAGTAGTCGATGCCGATCTCGCTGCTGGGGATATGCGCGGCCAGTGCCAGCACGGGCGCCCCACTGCGCTGGCAGTCATAGAGCCCGTTGATCAGATGCAGGTTGCCCGGCCCGCAGCTGCCGGCGCAGACGGCGAGTTCCCCGGTGAGCTGCGCCTCGGCCCCGGCGGCGAAGGCGGCGGCTTCCTCGTGGCGCATATGGATCCAGTCGATGCTGCCGCGCCGCCGCAGGCTGTCCGTCACGCCGTTCAGGCTGTCGCCGACGACGCCGTAGATGCGCTTCACGCCGGCCCGTTCCAGCGTCGCGGCCAGGAAATCGGCAGCGGTCTCGGCCATGGGTCTCTCCTCGGTCTGCATCGTCCAGTCTGACACGTGCCGATGACCGGCGCGTTGCGGCCCGCACGGTCACACCATCGCGACTGCACGGCGGGACTCCTTAGCACGACCGGAATGATTCCCCAGCGCTCCGGGCCGCCCCTGCCCGGCTTCCGACGCACTGCGGTAGGATGGGATCTCGATCAGGCGGACGGGCCGATGTGCGGGCGATATTTCCAGCAGCGATCCTCGGGCGAGATGGCGCGGCATTTCGGCGTGACCGGCGCGCTGCCGAACCTGCCGCCCTCCTTCAACCGCGCGCCGACGCAGGAGGGACTGGTGGTCCGGCGGCATCCCGACACCGCGGCGCGGCACCTCGACGCGCTGCGCTGGGGGCTGGTGCCGCGCTGGGCGAAGGATGCCACCGGCGCGGCGCGCATGATCAACGCCCGCAGCGAATCGGTCGCCGAGAAGCCGGCCTTCCGCGATGCCTTCCACAAGCGGCGCGGCATCGCGGTCGCCGACGGCTTCTACGAATGGCAGGTGCTTGGCAAGGGATCGAAGCAGCCCTTCGCGGTGGCGATGGCCGATGGCGCACCCATGCCGCTCGCCGCGCTGTGGGAGGGCTGGCGCGCCCCGGACGGAACGATCCTGCGCAGCTACACCATCCTGACGACGGCGGCGGTGCCGGAACTCGCGCCGCTGCATGAACGTATGCCGGTGATCCTGCCGCCCGAGGCCTGGGACGCCTGGCTGGGCGATGTGCCGGCGGATGAGGACGTGCTGCTCGGGCTGCTGAAGCCCTATCCGCGCTCCGGGCTCGCCGTCTGGCCGGTGGGCGCACGGGTCGGGCGGGTGTCGGAGGACGATGCCGGGCTGCTCGACCGCGACCCGCTGGCCGTGCCGCCGCCAGGGCTGGACGATCCGCCGCCGCGCTTCGAAAGGTGACTCAGTCGTCCCGGTGGATGCGTTCCATGCGCTCGTGGCGCTCCTGCGCCTCGATGCTCATGGTCGCGATGGGGCGGGCTTCGAGGCGGCGCAGGCCGATCGGCTCGCCGCTTTCCTCGCAATAGCCGTAGGTGCCGGTCTCGATGCGGTCGATCGCCTGGTCGATCTTGCTGATCAGCTTGCGGGCCCGGTCCCGGGTGCGGAGTTCGAGGGCCCGGTCGGTTTCGACGCTGGCCCGGTCGGTGAGGTCCGGTTCGGCGATGCCGCCTTCGGACAGGGAGGAGAGGGTTTCGCCGGCTTCCCGCAACAGATCCTGGCGCCACCGCATGAGCTTCTGCCGGAAATACTCCAGCTGAAGCGGATTCATGAATTCCTCGTCGTCAGAGGGTCGGTAGTCGGGCGGCAGCGTCACGAGCATCTCAATCCATTCCCCGGCCCAAAGGCGTGTCGGACCAACCGGCACCGGCACCCCCCCCTTTAGCGCGGGCGGAACATAGACGCGGGCCATGGCGAAAGCCAAGAGGGGAGAAGACGACAAATCCCTGAAACGGCGCGCCTTTTCAGTCGTGTGACGGAGCCGGGTCGATACCGTGGCGGGCAAGCTCCACCCGGACCCTCAACCGGATGGCTGCGAGGGCCTCGGCCAGGGCCGGTTCGGCGGCGTCCTCGGGGCGCGGCAGGCCCGCAGCGAGGGCCGCGAGTCGCGCCGGGTCGGCCGCCCCGCCCAACAGGGCCAGTTGCAGGTCGATCAGGCCCTTCAGGGCCGCCTCCCCCCGCCGGCGCGCCCGGGCATTGCGTTCGGCCACCGGGATGCCCTCCTGCAAGGCGAGCAGGCCGATCGGCTGGGCGGCCGCCATGCCCTGCGCCGTCGTGGCCTCGCCGGCGGTGGCGGAGGACAGGCTGAAGCCGCCGGCGCCGGCCTGCCGCGCCCGCCCCTTCCCCGTCACCGCCCCGCCCGAGACTCCGCGAACGCCCACCATGGCCCTTCCCTTCCGCCTGCCGGCAAGACCCGGCCCAGTCCCGGCAAACCCTGCCGGCCCATCCCCGTCCCCAGGCTGGCACGGGCCTTGCCCTCTCCCTGCCAGACCCGCCGCACCCCGGCGGGACACCGGACCGGACAGGCGCGCCGCACCCACCACGCGACGCGCGGGAGAGGCATCTTGGCTCGTAATACTTACGCAAGACCGAAGGCCCTTCTCGCCGGGCTGCTGCTCGCCCTGGCGCTGGTCCTGCCGGCCGCCGCCCAGGTCCGCATCAAGGACATCGCGGATGTCGAGGGCGTCCGCGACAACCAGCTCGTCGGCTACGGCCTGGTGGTGGGGCTGAACGGCACGGGGGACCGGCTCCGCGCCTCGGTGTTCACCCGGCAATCGCTGGTCGGCATGCTCGAACGACTCGGCGTCAACACGCGGGACCAGGAACGCCAGCTCGACACCCGCAACGTCGCGGCGGTGATGGTCACGGCCAATCTGCCGCCTTTCGCCCGGCCGGGCAGCCGGATCGACGTCGCGGTCTCGGCCCTGGGCGACGCCACCAACCTCACCGGCGGGACCCTGCTGGTGACCCCCCTGCTCGGCGCGGACGGGGAGGTCTATGCGGTCGCGCAGGGTGCCATCGCGACCGGAGCGGTCAGCGTGCGCGGCGCCGGCGCCTCGGTGACGCGCGGCGTGCCGACCGCCGGGCGCATCGCCAATGGCGCCATCGTTGAACGGGAAGTGCCCTTCGCCCTCGCCTCCCGCGACCGGGTGCGGCTGTCCCTGCGCAATCCGGACCTGACGACCGCGCGGCGGATCGCGGCGGCCATCAACGGCGCGATGCGGGGCGAAGTCGCGGCGGCGACCGATTCGCGCACCGTCGCCGTGGCCCTGAACGGCCGCAGCCCGGTCGAGTTCCTCAGCCGCATCGAACAGCTCCGCGTCGAGCCCGACCAGGTCGCCCGCGTCGTCATCGACGAGGCCTCCGGCACCATCGTCATGGGGGCGAATGTGCGCGTGTCCACCGTCGCCATCGCCCAGGGCAATCTGACCATCCGCGTGACCGAGACGCCGCAGGTCAGCCAGCCCAACGAGCTCTCCGGCGGGCAAACCGTGGTGGTGCCGCGCACCTCGATCGAGGTGGACGACCAGGGGAACCGCCGCATGGGCGTGCTGCCCCGGGCCGTGACGCTCCAGGACCTGGTGCGCGGGCTGAACAGCCTCGGCGTCGGGCCGCGCGACCTGATCACCATCCTCCAGGCGATCAAGGCGGCCGGCGCGCTCCAGGCCGAGCTGGAGGTGCGCTGATGGATGCCCCCGCCCTGCCCCCGGTCCAGCCCCGCGGCCTGGCGGCCCCGAACGCCCGCGGCAGCGAGGCCGCCCAGCGCCGCGCCGCCCAGGATTTCGAGGCCCAAGCACTCGGCCTGCTGCTCCAGCCGATCTTCGCCACGGTCGATGCCAACCGCAGCAGCTTCGGCGGCGGCGCGGCCGAGGCGCAGTGGCAGCCCATGCTGGTCGATGCCTATGCCACCGCCGCGGTGCGGTCGGGCCATGGCATCGGCCTCGCCGATGCGGTGCTGCGCGAACTCCAGCGCCTGCGCGGCGCCGAGACACCCCCCAACACGGGAGAGACCACACCATGATGGACAGCCTGATCCTGGCCGGGCAGCGCCTGGCCGAGGCGCTGCGCGCCGAGAACGAGGCGCTCGCGAAGCTCGACCTGCCCCGCGCGGCGACGCTCGCGAGCAGCAAGATCGCCGCCTCCGACGCCTTCGCCGCAGCCTATGCAGCCCAGGCCAAGCACGGGGTCGCCCCGGAAGGCCCGGTCCGCCAGGCGACCGAGATCCTGACCCGGCGGCTCGAGGAACTCGGGCGGGAGAACCGGCGGCTGCTGGAGCGTGCGGTCTCGTTACAGTCCCGCGTCATCGAGACCATCGCCAGCGCCGCCCTGCCCCGCACCGCACCCCAGGGCTATGCGCCGGCCGGAGTGCGCAATGCCGCGCCGCCACCAGCCTTCGCGCTGTCGGCGCGGGTGTGATACCGGCGGCTCCCTTTTCTGGCCTGAGGAACCGGGAGGGGCTTTGTCCCTCCCGGACCCACCCCAGCAAAGGCCGCAAGGCCTTTGCAAACCTCAACCCGCTCCTTGCGCCGCTGCCGGAACAGTGCCGAGATCAGCATTTGCGCACGAAAGGCGTTCGGAGGGTGCGGCGTGACGTTGCGCCCCGCGCCAACAGACTGCGGTCCAGGGGCTCCAAGCCCCTGGCGGGGTGGTTTGGAGGGACGGCGCCCCTCCAACGTCTGACCCACCGATCGTGAATGAGGGCAACAGGTGTGACCGTCAGGCCCCGCGCATCATCGCGAACAGCCGGTCGAGCGGATCAAGCGCCGAAACGCGCAGGATCTCCCTCGCAAAGACCTCCCTGTTATGCGCGGAAGCCACGCGCAGCCGCTCCATCTCGCGCGGCGTGAAACCGGCTGGGCGGGCAAGGAAGCGCGCCACCGACGCCTGCGCCGCGGCGAAGCGGCGCGCCGGGTTGGGTTCCGCATCGTAGCCATGGTCGATCAGGTCGCGCAGCAGGTCGAAGCCCAGCGCCTCCAGCCCCGCCACGGTCTGCGGATTGCCGAAGACGATGAAGGGCAGGCCACAGGCGATCGCCTTCAGCGTCTTTTCGGTCCAGCGCAGGAGGCCACCGCCGCTCATCTCCGTCTCGGTGACGATGAACAGTTCGGCGGCGGCGAGCTCGGGCACGGGCAGGCTCATCACCCGTTCCTGCGGATGGCCGAAGCCGTCCGTGTCGCCCCCCAGGTGCAGCCCGCTGCCGAGTAGCGCGGCGACGCGGCCGGTGCTGCCGGCCTCAAGCCGCTCGGCGTCCGCGAGGAAGCGCGCGCGGGCGGCGGCGTCCATCGCCTCGCGCTGCGTGGACAGGGAGAGATGGCCGGGCTCCGGCCGGGCCATCAGCCAGTCGGCGATCAGGGCGCGATGCGGCCGCAGCACGTAGTTGAGGCAGATCCAGCGATGCCGCCGCGGTGCCTCGGTCAAGGCGAAGCCCCAGCCCCAGGGCGGGCGCAGTCGTCCGAACAGCCGGTCCCACAGAAGAAATCCGTATGAATCCGTCGTGACGATATGCATCGGCGCCAAGCCGCGTTCGACGCAGAAGGCGGCATAGCGCGGGCCGAGCGCGCGGTTCTGCTGCAGCCAGGCCGCGCGGTGCGGCGGGATGCCCGCACGGTCGAGGGCGCCATGCAGGGCGGCGACATGGGTCGCGACGAGAGGGCGCCCTTCGCTGGCCCCATCGAAGGCCACGATCCCGGCGCCGGCGCGGAGCCGTTCCAGCACCGCCGCCGGCAGGTCGAGCAGACGGGACGCTGCCTCCTCAGGCCGGTTCAGCAGGCCGAGCGGCGCCCCCGGCGTGACGATCAGCGTCGCGTGGTTCGCCGCCGGCCCGCGAGGCGGCCGCAAGGCACGGAAGAAGGGGCCGGGACCGAGTCCCTCCGGCGCCACCAGCCCGATGCGCGCCAGGGCGTCCAGCCGCCGGGTCAGCTCGGCCAGGGAATCCGGGGCATTCATGCAATGCTGCATGGCCGCCGCGCGTCGCGGCGTCCAGACCGCACCTTGCCGGTCCCGGCGCCCCGGCGCAGTTTGCCGGCCGTGACCGCCTTCCTCCGCCGCCATGCCAGCCTGTTGGTGATCGCCGCCATCTCAGTCGCCGCCGGGGTCGCCCTGTGGCGCCGCGACGGTGGCGATGCGGTGGGCCGCGCGCTGTATCATGCCTGGGAACTCTTCCTGTTCATCATGCCCTCGCTGCTCGCCGGCCTGCTGCTGGCCGCAGCGCTGCGGCAGCTCATGTCGCCGGGCGCGCTCGGCCGCTGGATGGGCGCCGACAGCGGCTGGATGGGGCTTCTGGTCGCGACCATCGCCGGGTCGCTGACGCCGGGCGGGCCGATGGCCGCCTTTCCCCTGGTACTGGTGCTGGCCGGCGCGGGGGCGGATCGCGGGGCACTCGTCGCCTACATCATGTCCTGGACGCTGAACGGCTTCCAGCGCGTGCTGGTCTATGAGCTGCCGCTGCTGGGGCCGAACTTCGCCATCATGCGCGTGCTGATCACCCTGCCGATGCCGCTGCTGGCCGGCTGGGTGGCGCGCCGCCTGCCGATCGCCTGGGAGCCGCCGAAGTGACGCCAGGCCAGGCTTTCCTGTGGGTTCTCGCCATCATCGCCCTGGGCTTCTGCTTTCGGAAGGGACCTGCCGCCGCGCATCGTGCCGGCGTCGATGCGGCGAAGAACCTGCTCAAGATCCTGCCGCTGTTTGCCGTCGCGCTGCCGATGGCGGCCTTCCTGGCGGAACTCATCCCCGCCGATGCCGCCGTCGCCTGGATCGGGCCGGATTCAGGATTCAAGGGCATCGCGATCGGTTCCGTGGCGGGGGGGCTGATGCCGGGCGGGCCCTTCGTGACCTTCCCGCTGGTGCTGGCCTTCGCCAAGGCGGGCGCGGGCGTGCCGCAGATGGTCGCGCTGGTCTCGGGCTGGTGCATCTTCGCGCTGCACCGGATCATCACCTGGGAATACCCGGTGCTGGGCTGGCGCTTCGTGGCGCTGCGCATGATCTCGGGCCTGCCGCTGCCGATCGCGGCGGGGCTGATCTCGGAACTGGTGGTCGAAGTGCTCCCCATCAGCCTCGGCGTCCGATAGGCGCGCCCATGGGCGGCGCCGAACCGACGCAGGATGCCCCGGCACCGCAGGATGGCGGGGCGCGCACCGTGGTCCGCCCGGCGCGGCCGGACGACCTCGACGCCATGGTCGCGCTGTATCGGCATCTGAGCCACGAGGATCCCCTCCCCGACCCGGCGGCGGCGAAGGCCGCCTGGCAGGCTCTACTCGGCTCCACGCTCGCGACGGTCTTCGTAGCCGAATCGGCGGGCCAACCCGTCGCCTCCTGCACCCTTGTCGTCGTGCCGAACCTCACCCGCAGCGCCAGGCCCTGGGCCGTCATCGAAAACGTCGTCACGCATGCGGACCACCGGCGGCGCGGCCTCGGCCGGTCGGTGCTGATGGCGGCGCTCGACGCCGCCTGGGCGGCCGGCTGCTACAAGGTGATGCTTGCCAGCGGATCGCGCGAGGAGGCGACGCTGCGCTTCTACGACGGCGCGGGCTTCACGCGCGGCGGCAAGACCTTCTTCGAGGTCCGGCGGCCATAACGCGCGCGCCAGGCGGGCCGAGCACTAGCGCAGGCCACCCCGCATCGGGCATGACGCCGCCGATGGATTGCCCCGTTCCCGACCCGGACTGGATCGCCCTGCTCGCCGCCCGTGACGGTGCGCCGCCGGAGGGGGCGCTGGCGCCGCTCTTCGCGCCTATTCTGGCGCCGCCCGTGGCGCCGGATGGCTGCCGCGTCGTCGGGCGGCTCGCGCAGACGCTGGATGGGCGGATCGCAACGGCCTCGGGCAGCAGCCAGTGGATCGGCGGGCCGGGCGACATTCTTCATACGCATCGGCTGCGGGCGCTGTGCCATGCGGTGGTGGTCGGCGCCGGCACGGTGCGCCACGACAATCCGCGCCTGACGACGCGCGAGGCCGCCGGCCCCGACCCCATCCGTGTCGTGGTCGACACCAACCGGCGGCTCTCGGCGGAGTACGGCGTCTTCCGCGACGGCCCTGTGACCCTGCTGGCCTGCGCCGAGGACGCCCCCGGCGCGGACCGCCACGGTACCGCCGAGGTGCTGCGCCTGCCGCGCGAGGCCGACGGTGGCATCGCGCCGGCCGCGCTGCTGCGGGCGCTGGCCGCCCGCGGCCTGACCCGGATCTTCGTCGAGGGCGGCGGGGTGACGGTCTCGCGCTTCCTCGCAGCGGGCTGCCTCGACCGGCTGCACGTGACCATCGCGCCGGTGCTGCTGGGCTCGGGCATCCCGGCCTTCACCCTGCCGGCGGTGCCGCGTATCGCCGATGGGCTGCGCTTTACCTGGCAGGTGCACGCCATCCCGCCGGATATCCTGCTGGACATTCCGCTCGACCGCGCGCGGCCGGGATGCCAGGCGTGAGGGCGCGCGCGCTGTGGACCGTGGCGCCGGGGCGCTGCGAGATCCGTGAGGAGACGCTGCCCCCGCGTGCCGAGGACCAGGCACTGGTGCGCATGGTGGCGAGCGGCATCTCGCGCGGGACGGAGCGGCTGGTGCTCGCCGGCCGCGTGCCGGAAAGCCAGTACGCCGCCATGCGCGGCCCGTTGCAGCAGGGCGATTTCCCCTTCCCGGTGAAGTACGGCTACTGCGCCACGGGCGTGGTGGAGGATGGGCCGGACGCCCTGCGCGGCCGCCGCGTCTTCGTGCTGCATCCGCATCAGGATGTCTTCCTGGCCCCGGCCGCGATGTGCGCCCCGATCCCCGACGCGGTGCCGGACCATCGCGCCGTGCTGGCCGCGAACATGGAGACCGCGGTCAACGTGCTGTGGGATGCGCGGCCGCTGCTTGGCGAGCGCGCCCTGGTGATCGGCGCCGGCGTGGTCGGCCTGCTGGTCGGCGCCCTTCTGGCGCGCATGCCGGGGGTGGACGCGGCGATCATCGACCCCGACCCGCAGCGGCGCGGCGCGGCCGAGGCGCTTGGCATCCCCTTCCTCGCCCCCAAGGCCGCCCCCGACGACCGCGACCTGGTCATCCATGCCAGCGCCAATCCGGCGGGGCTGCGCCAGGCGCTGACTCTCTGCGGCTTCGAGGGTCGGATCGTCGAGGCCTCCTGGTATGGCGACCGGGAAGCGACCCTGCCGCTCGGCGAGGCTTTCCATGCGAAGCGCCTGACCATCGTCTCGACCCAGGTCGGCGCGGTGGCGCCGGCGATGCGGGGGCGGCGCGGCTACGCGGACCGGATGCGGCTTGCACTTTCGTTACTGGCCGATGACCATTTCGACACGCTGCTCGGCCCGGCGACACGCTTCGCGGATCTTCCCGCCGCCCTGCCCGGCCTGCTCGACCCGCCGCCGGGCAGCCCGGCACCGCTCTGCCCCCTCGTCACCTATCCCTGATCGCAACGCCGGGCGGCCCGGCGCGTTGACTTCCAAGGCAAAGGAAGGAGACCGCCCATGACCGTCCCGACGCCCCAGGACCGCGCGGCGCCCGAGATGCGCCAGCAGACCACCGCCGTCCGCCAGGGCGTGACGCTCGGCGTCATGCGCTGGGTCCTCGGCATTTCCCTCGCCCTGATCGTCCTCGCCCTCGGATTCGCCTACCTCGTGCAGTAACGCTCGCGCGCGTGACGGACCCGGGCCCGGCCGCTACAAGAGCGGCCATGTACAGCCTGACCGTCGTCGACCACGTCATGATCGCCCATTCCTTCCGCGGGGAGGAATTCGGGCCGGCCCAGCGTCTGCACGGCGCCACCTTTGTCGTGGAGGCGGAATTCCGCGCCCCGGCGCTCGACCGGCTGAACCTGCTGGTGGACATCGCCGCGGCCAAGGTCGAGCTGCGCCGCATCCTGGACGGCTTCGACTACCGCAACCTGGATGCCGAGCCGCAATTCGCCGGGCAGAACACGACGACGGAATTCCTCTGCGCGCATATCCACCGGCTGCTTTCCGGCGCGCTGGCCGAGGGCAGGCTCGGCGATGGCGGCCGCGCGGTGACGGGTCTCAAGGTGCTGCTTCGCGAGAGCCACGTCGCCTGGGCGGCCTATGAGGGGGCGCCTGCCGCGTGAGCATCCATCTACTCGTCCCAGGGCCGTTCGAGGCGATCTCGGGCGGTTACATCTACGACCGGCGCATGGTCGAGGGGCTGCGTGCCCTCGGCGAGACGGTCGAGGTCGTCGAACTCCCCGGCAGCCATCCGGTGCCGGACGAGGCCGCGACCGAAGGCGCGCGTGCCGCGCTGCACGCCCTGCCCGACGATGCCCGCATCGTCATCGACGGGCTCGGCCTGCCGGCCTTCCTGCCGCTGACGCAGGAACTCGCCGCCCGCAAGGCCGTCGCGCTGATCCATCACCCGACCGCGCTGGAACACGGCACGCCGGATGCGGCGCGCACCGTGCTCAAGGCGCAGGAGCGCGCGCTGTTCAGCGCCATGGCGCGGCTGGTCTGCACCTCGCCGCTGACCGCCCGCCGCCTGCCGGAGGAATTCGGCGCCGATGCCGAGCGCATCGGCGTGGTCGAGCCCGGCACCGATCCCGCGACGCGCGCCATCGGATCGGGCAGCGAGACCTGCGCCATCCTGTCCGTCGGCACGCTGGTCCCGCGCAAGGGCCATGACGTGCTGATGCAGGCGCTGGCACGGCTGACCGACCTCGATTGGACCCTGACCCTGGTCGGTGACGAGCGCCGCAACGCGACCCACGCCCAGGGCCTGCGCGCGCTGGCCGAGGAACTCGGCATCGCCGCGCGCCTGACCTTCGCCGGGGAAGTGGCGGGCGAGGCGCTGGAGGACCTCTATCACCGCGCCGACCTCTTCGCGCTCGCGACGCGCTGGGAGGGCTACGGCATGGCCGCGGCCGAAGCGATGGCGCGCGGCCTGCCTCTCGCCATCACCGCCGGCGGCGCGATCGCCGAGGTGGTGGTGCCCGGCTCGGCCATCGTCTCCCCGGTGGATGACGCCATGTCGCTGTCCAAGGGCATGCGCCGCGCCATCTTCGACGCCGACCTCCGCGCCGAGATGGCCGAGGCCGCCTGGCAGGGCGGCCAGGCCCTGCCGCGCTGGACCGACCGCGCCGAGGCCTTCCGCGCCGAGCTCGCCAAGGCCGCCGCCTGATGGCGGAGGGCTTCGACGGCGACTGGCTCGACCTGCGCGAACTCTACGACGCCGTCTCGCGCGACGTGGACCTCGCACAGCGCCTGGCGGAGGCGCTGCCGGCGCGGCCGCGCATCCTCGACCTCGGCGCCGGCACCGGCAGCCTGCTCCGCTGGCTGGGCCAGATCATAGGCCGGGCGCAGGCCTGGACCATGGTCGATGCCGATGCGGAGCTGATGTCCCGCGCCTTCGACACCATCGCGGAGCGCGCCGAGGCGGTCGGCCTCGCCGCGACCTTCCCGGGGAAGAAGACGCTGCTGGTACATGCGCCGGGCGGGGCCTGGCGCATCGAGGGGCTGCTCGCCGACCTCGCCGAGGCACCCGACATGCTGCCGCTCGACAAGGTCGATGCAGTGGTCTGCTCGGCGCTGTGCGACCTCGTCTCGCGCGACTGGGTGGAGCGCATGGCGGAAGCCTGCGCCGAACGCCGCCTGCCCTTCTACGCGGCGCTGAACGTCACCGGGCGGGAACGCTTCACGCCGCGACACCCGGCCGATGCGCTGGTGGCGCGCGGCTTCCGGCGGGACCAACGGCGGGACAAGGGGTTCGGCGGGGCGGCGCTTGGCCCCGCGGCGACCGGCGCGCTGGCCGAGGCCTTCACGGCCCAGGGCTACACGGTGATGCGCGCGCCCTCCGACTGGATCATCGACCGCCGATCCCGCGGCTTTGCCGAGGCCATCGTCACCGGACATGCCGCGGCCGCCCTGCCCTGGGAACGCCGCCAGGCCGCCGCCATCGCCGACTGGGCCGGGGCGCGCCGGGCACAGGCGATGGATGGGTTGCTGTCCATCCGCATCGGCCATCAGGATCTGCTCGCCCTGCCGCCCGACTGACCGCCGAGGAGACCGTCCATGAGCGACAAGCCGACGCCCATCGCCGTGATCGCCGCCGAGATGCCGCCGCGTGCCAGGCCCTCCGGCTATCCGGCGGATCTCGTGGACAAGATCGGCGGGCGGGAGAAGACCGTGCTCGGCGATCTGTTCGGGCTGAAGAATTTCGGCGTGAACATCACGCGGTTGCCGCCCGGTTCGGCCTCCGCCCTGCGCCATGCGCATGAGAAGCAGGATGAGTTCGTCTATATCCTCGAAGGCAGTTGCACGCTGGTGACGGATGCCGGCGAGACGCCGATGAAGGCCGGCATGTGCGCCGGTTTCCGCGCCGGCACCGGCGATGCGCATCATCTGGTGAACCGGGGCGACGCGGATTGCGTCTATCTCGAGATCGGCGACCGCACCCCGTTCGAGAATGTCGACTACCCCGATGACGACCTGATGGTCCGGCCCGGACCGGATGGGAAGAGCGTCTACTTCCGCAAGAATGGCACGCCCGTTTTCTGAAGGAGGGCCAAGAATGCCCCTGCTGCTCGGCTGCATCGCCGACGATTTCACCGGCGCCACCGACCTCGCCAATACGCTGGTCAAGGGCGGCATGTCCGCCGTGCAGGTCATCGGCGTGCCGGATGGACCTTTGCCCGAGGCAGACGCCGTCATCATCGCGCTGAAGATCCGCACCTCCCCGGTCGCCGATGCGGTGGGGCAGTCGCTCGCCGCCTGCGATGCGCTGACCAAGGCGGGCGCGAAGCAGCTCTTCTGGAAATACTGCTCGACCTTCGACAGCACGGATGAAGGGAATATCGGCCCGGTCGGCGATGCGCTGCTGAAGCGGCTCGGCGCCGGCTTCGCGATTGCCTGCCCGGCCTTTCCGACCAATGGGCGGACCATCTATCTCGGGCACCTGTTCGTCGGCGGCGCGCTGCTGAGCGAGAGCGGGATGGAGAATCACCCGCTGACGCCGATGACCGACCCCAATCTGGTGCGCGTGCTGTCGCGCCAGACCGAGGGTGGCGTCGGGCTCGTCGGCTTCAACGCGGTGGATCAGGGCGCGGTGGCGATCCGGCGCGAGATGACGAAGCTGATGGATCGCGGCACACGCTGGGCGATCGTGGATGCCGTGACCGACGCGCATCTGATGGCGATCGGCGAGGCCGTCGAGCGCCAGGCGCTGGTGACCGGCGGATCGGGCGTCGCCATGGGCCTGCCGGAGAATTTCCGCCGCGCCGGATTGCTGCCGGACCGCAGCGACGCCGATGCGCTGCCGCCGATGCAGGGTGCGGCGGCGGTCGTCGCGGGGTCCTGCTCGCGCGCAACGCTGGGGCAGATCGGGCTGGCGCGGGAGCATGTGCCGGTGCTGGAGCTCGATGCGCTCGCGACCCCCGATGCGGCGGCCATGGCGGCGCAGGCGCTGTCCTGGGTCGATGGCAAGCTGGAGGCCGGGCGTCCGGTGGTGATCGCGGCCTCCGCGACGCCGGACAAGGTCGCGGCATTGCAGGCGAAGCTCGGGCGCGACGCTGCCGGCGCGCTGGTCGAGGACGCGGTCGCGACCATCGCCGCCGGGCTGGTCGACCGCGGTGTCGGCAGGCTGGTGGTCGCGGGTGGCGAGACCTCGGGCGCCGTCGTTACTCGGCTCGGTGTGACCTCCCTGCGCATCGGGCCGGAGATCGATCCCGGCGTGCCCTGGACCTATGCCAATCCCACCGGGCTGCACCTCGCGCTGAAGTCGGGCAATTTCGGCGCGCGCGACTTCTTCCTGAAGGCCTTCGACCATGGATGAGGTGGCGTTGCGCGAGCAGCTTGCGATGCTCGGGGCCTCGCTGTTCCAGCGGGGCTATTCGGTGGGGACCGCTGGCAACATCAGCGTCCGGCTGGACGATGGCTACCTGATGACGCCGACCAATTCCTGCCTCGGGCGGCTGGATCCGGCGCGGATCAGCAAGCTCGCGCCCGACTGGTCGCACATCGGCGGCGACAAGCCGTCGAAGGAAGTCTTCATGCATCGCGCCGTGCTCACCGCGCGGCCCGATGCGGGGGCGGTGGTGCATCTGCATTCGACCTATGCGACCGCCATCGGCTGCCTCGCCGAACCGGGCGAGACCGCGCCGATCCCGCCGCTCACGCCCTATTTCGTCATGCGGGTCGGGCGGTCGCTGCCGGTGATCCGCTACTACCGCCCCGGCGATGCGGCGATGGAATCCGACATCCACGAGGCGGCGAAGGGTGCCAAGGCCGTGCTGCTGGCGAATCATGGGCCGGTGGTCAGCGGCAAGACCCTGGTCGACGCCGTCGCGACCGCCGAGGAGCTGGAGGAATCCGCCCGCCTCGCCCTGCTGCTGCGCGGCGCGGGCGCGCGGACACTGACGCCGGCGCAGGTGGATGACCTGCTGGATACCTTCGGCTGATGTGGATCATGGTCGCCGGCCCCTACAGATCGGGCGGGGCCGATGCGGCCACGCGGGCGGCGCGGCTCGCCGAGATGAACCGCGCCGCGCTCGCCTTGTTCCGCATGGGGCATGTGCCGGTCATCGGGGTGAACATGGCTCTGCCCGTCATCGCCGCGGCCGAGGGCGATGCCTATGACGAGGTAATGATGCCGCTCTCCCTCGCACTGGCCGAACGCTGCGATGCCGTGCTGCGCATCGGCGGGCCGAGCGCGGGCGCGGATGCCGAGCTGGCGCGCTTCCGCGATGCCGGCAAGCCGGTCTTCCGCAGCGTCGAGGATGTGCCGCCATGCCCCTGACCCTCGCCCTCGTCGCGCATGACCGGATGAAGCCCGCGCTCGCCGCCTGGGCGGAGCGGCATGCGGCCGAGCTCGCCCCCCATTCCCTGGTCTCGACCGCGACGACGGGGGCGACGATCCGCGCGCAATGCCCGGACCTGCCGATCCATGCGGTGAAGTCGGGACCGCTCGGCGGCGACCAGCAGATCGGCGGCATGATCGCGGAGGGCCGCGTCCACGCCCTGATCTTCTTCCCCGATCCGCTTACGCCGCAGGCGCACGACGTGGATGTGAAGGCGCTGCTGCGCATCGCGCTGGTCTATGACATCCCTGCTGCCTTCAGCCCGGCGACGGCGGACCTGCTGGTGGCCGGCGGGCTGCTGAGAGCGCCGTAGCCCTTCCTTGCTGCAATGCGGTCATAAGCATTGGTTGCGTCCGCGCCCGCGCTTTGGCATCCCTCACCCGGGGCGCGGAGTGGGACGACATGATCGGTATCGACTGGGGCACGTCGCGCCTGCGTGCCTATCGCATGGCCCCCGATGGAACGGTGCTCGGACAGCGGGAGGCGCAGCGGGGCATCCTCACCGTCCTGCCCGGCGGATTTCCCGACACGCTGCGCGCCGTCACCGGCGACTGGATCGCCGAAGGCGAGACCAGCATCGTGATGAGCGGCATGGTCGGCAGCCGGCAGGGCTGGTTGGAGGCGCCCTATTTGCCTTGTCCCGCCGGGCTCGATGGCCTGGCCGGCGCTGCGATCCTGGTACCCTTCCCCGATGCGGCGTTGTCCCTGCTGCCCGGCCTGTCCTGCCGCGACCGCCACGGCGTGCCCGAGGTGATGCGTGGCGAGGAAACCCAGATGCTCGGTGCCGCCCCGGATCGTGGCGAGGTGACGGTCTGCCTGCCCGGCAGCCATTCGAAATGGGCGCAGATGCTCGACGGCCGCGTGCTCGGCTTCGCGACCTATCTCACCGGCGAGGCCTTCGCGGCGCTGTCGGCGCATACCATCCTTGCGCGCATGATGGATGCCAGCGCGCCCCATCATGCCGGCGGTTTTGCCCGCGGTCTCGCGCGCGCGCGGCAGGGCGGCGGGCTGCTGCACCACCTGTTCGGCTTGCGCGCCCTCGCGCTGTTCGAGGAGATGCAGGAGGAGGAAGCGGCCTCCTACCTCTCCGGCCTGCTGATCGGGCATGAGGTCGCG
The DNA here is from genome assembly GCF_019430885.1 of Roseomonas alba. Classification (GTDB taxonomy): domain Bacteria; phylum Pseudomonadota; class Alphaproteobacteria; order Acetobacterales; family Acetobacteraceae; genus Neoroseomonas; species Neoroseomonas alba. Next base: position 107,370 of record NZ_JAHYBZ010000006.1, read on the forward strand.
GCGGCGCTCGAGGACGGCGTCGCCCCGCCCATCCTGCTGATCGGCGCCGAAACCCTCACCAGACACTACGCCACGGCGCTTGACGCCTTTGGCATCCCGCACCGGACCGCCGGGCCGGATGCTGCGGCGCGGGGGCTGTGGCGCGTTGCGGAGCGCCTGCCATGAGTCTTGCCCCCTGGCTCGATGCCTGTCCCATCGTCGCCATCCTGCGCGGCGTCCGGCCGGAGGAGGTCGAGCCCATCGCCGCGGCGCTGCTCGCCGAGGGGCTGAACATCCTCGAAGTGCCGCTGAACTCGCCCAACCCGCTGGAGAGCATCCGCCGCCTGCATGGCGCCTTCGGCGAGCGCGCGCTGATCGGCGCCGGCACCGTGACGACCGAGGACGAGGTCGCCGCCATCACCCGCGCCGGGGCGAAGCTGATGGTCACGCCGCATGCCGATCCGGCGCTGGTGCTGGCCGCGCGCGCCCGCGGGCTGATCGCCTGCCCGGGCTTCTTCACGCCGTCGGAGGCGTTTTCGCTGCTCGCCGCCGGGGCCGATGCGCTGAAGCTGTTCCCCGCCGAGGCGGCAAGCCCCGCCGTGTTGCGCGCGCTCCTGGCCGTGCTGCCCAAGGGCACGGCGGTGCTGCCGGTCGGCGGCGTCGGCGCGGAGACCATCCCGGCCTGGAAGGCGGTCGGCGCCGCGGGGTTCGGGGTCGGGTCCTCGCTCTACAAGCCTGGCGACAGCGCCGAGGCGGTGACGGCGAAGGCACGGGCGCTGCGCCTGTCACTCGGCGCGGCTTGAAAGCGCGGGCGCTTTGGCCCGAAGGTGCCGGGCAACCGGCCGGCAAGCCGGGCGCGCCTGCTTTCGGGGAGACGAAACGATGCTGAACCGCCGCAGCCTGCTGACGGGCGCGACCCTCGCCGCCCCTGCCCTGGTCACCGCGCGCCGCGCCGCGGCGCAGGAGGTGACGCTGCGGCTGCACCATTTCCTGCCCGCCGTGTCCAATGTGCACCGCCACTTCCTGGTGCCCTGGACGAACAAGGTGCGCGAGGAATCCGGCGGACGGCTGCGCATCCAGATCTTCCCCTCGATGCAGCTCGGCGGCGCGCCGCCGCAACTCTACGACCAGGCGAAGGACGGCGTCGCCGACATCGTCTGGACCCTGCCCGGCTACACCCCCGGCCGCTTCCCGCGCATCGAGGTGATCGAGCTACCCTTCATCGCGCATCGCCGCGCGAGCGTGAACGCCCGGGTTGCCTGGACGCTGTTCGACCAGCACATGCGCACGACCGAATTCAGCGAGACGCACATCATCACCGCCTGGGCGCATGATGGCGGGCTGATTCACGCCAAGCGCGAGGTGAAGACCATGGAGGATCTGCGCGGCCTGAAGCTGCGCTTCCCCACGCGCCAGGCCGGTGAGGGCCTGAAGGCCCTAGGTGCCACGCCGATCGGCATGCCGGTGCCCCAGGTGCCCGAGGCGATGGCTCAGGGGGTGATCGATGGCGCCGTGGTGCCGTGGGAGGTGGTGCCGTCCATCCGCCTGCAGGAGATGGCGCGCTACCACATCGGCATTCCGGGCAGCCCGACCTTCTATTCGGCGTCGATGATCCTGGCGATGAATCCGACGCGCTACGAGGCCCTGCCGGCCGATCTGAAGCACGTGCTGGACGCCAATTCCGGCGAGCCCGCCGCGCTCATGGCCGCGAAGGTGTGGGACGAGGAAGGCCCGAAGGTCGAGGAGATGGCCCGCCGGCGCGGCAATGCCATCACCGAGATCACCGAGGCCGAAAAGGCGCGCTGGGTCGCCGCCACCGCCCCCGTCACCGAAAGCTGGATCGGCCAGATGCGCGAGAGATCCATCGACGGCGCGGCGCTGGTCGACCAAACGCGGGCACTGGTGGCCCAATACGGCCAGGGGGTGTCCTGACCGCGCCGCGCGGCCCGCTGGCGCGGCTTGCGGGCGCCATCGCGGTCGTCGGCGGGCTGGTGCTGCTTGGCGTCGCGCTCATGGTCACGGCCTCGGTGCTGATGCGCTGGCTGTTCTCGCAACCCGTCACCGGGGATGTGGAGATGGTGCAGGTGGGCGGCGGGCTTGCCGTGCTGGCCTTCCTCGCCCATGGCACGGCGATGCGGACGAACATCTTCGTGGACAGCTTCACCTCGCGACTGCCGGCGCGGGTGAATGACGCGATCGACGGGTTCTGGAACCTGGTCTGGGGTGTCGTCGCCCTGGTGCTGGCCGAACGCATGGTGGTCGGCGCGCTGGAGGCAGAGGGCAACGGGTCCGTCACCATGGGGTTGCTCGGCATCCCGCTGTGGTGGGCGATCGGGATCGGTGCGGCCTGCTTCGCGGTGACGGGGCTGATTGCGTTGGGCTGGACCGCACGCCTGCTGCGCGGGCGGGGCTGATGGGGGAGGAATTCGTCCTCGCCGGCGCGGGCTTCGCCGCGCTGCTGGTGCTGCTGGCGCTGCGCTGCCCGATCGGGCTGGCGATGCTGGTGGTGGGCTGCGCGGGCTATGCGCATATCGTCGATGCGACGCGGCTGCTCGCCTATCTCAAGACCACGCCCTTCTTCCTGTTCGCCAACTACACGCTGACGGTCATCCCGCTCTTCATCTTCATGGGGGCGCTGGCGGAGCGCGGCGGACTGGCGCGGGACCTGTTCGTCGCGGCGAATGCGCTGGTGGGGCACCGGCGCGGCGGCCTCGCCATGGCGGTGATCGGCGCCTGCGCGGGGTTCGGGGCAGTGTGCGGGTCATCGGTCGCGACCACGGCGACCTTCGGGCGCGCGGCGCTGCCGGAACTGCGGCGCTATGGGGCAGCGCCGGGCTTCGCGACGGGAACGATCGCGGTGGGGGGCGTGCTCGGCATCCTGATCCCGCCCTCGGTGATCCTCGTCGTCTATGCCATCAGCACCGAGCAGAATATCGCCAAGCTGTTCATGGCCGCGCTGATCCCGGGGCTGATGGCAACGGGTTTCTACATCACGGCCGCGGCGGTGACGGTCCGGCTGCGGCCGGACCTGTGCCCGCCGGGGCCGCGTGTGCCGCCCGGGGAACGGCGGGCCGCGCTGCGCGCCGTCATCCCCGTGCTGCTGATTGCCGCCGCCGTGGTGGGCGGCATCTATGGCGGCATCTTCACGCCCACCGAGAGCGCCTCGGTCGGCTGCGCCGCGACGCTGCTGGTCGGGCTTGCGCGGCGCAGCCTCGACGCGCGCGCCGTCATCGAGGCCATCAAGGCGACGGCCGAGACCACGGCGATGATCTTCGTGATCCTGCTGGGGGCGGAGGTGTTCAACGCCTTCCTCGCCCTGACCCAGGCACCGGATCTGCTGGCGGTCTGGGTCGCGGAGCAGGGCTTCCCGCCGCTCGGCGTGCTCTGCGCGTTCCTGTTCGTCTACATCGTGCTCGGCGCGGTGATGGATGAACTGGCGATGATGCTGCTGACCCTGCCGGTGTTCTTTCCGGTCATCACCGCGCTCGATTTCGGCCTGACGACCGAGGAGACGGCGATCTGGTTCGGCATCCTGGTGCTGAGCGTGGTCGGCATCGGGCTGACGGCGCCACCGATCGGGCTGAACGTCTTCGTCGTGAGCGGCCTGGCGCGCGACGTGCCGATTGGCGCGACCTATCGCGGGGTGTTGCCCTATCTGGCGACGGATTTCGTCCGGCTGGGGCTGTGCGTGGCGTTCCCGGGGTTGTCGCTGCTGCTGGTGCGGCTGTTGGGCTGAGCGTGCGCCGGGTCACGGCATGGCCGCGACGGATCGTTCCATCCCCGTCGCCGCCGGCCTACTCTGCCCCCCGGGCAACGGGTCGGCAGGCATGAGCGACAATCTCGGCACCTTCAGCGATGCGGCGAAGACGCCGTCGCGCAATCCGCTCGGCATCGTCGCGCTGTTCATCGTGCTGGTCTACGCCATGGCGGCGCTGGTGCTCGGCCTGTCGGGCAGCAATGGCCTCGGCGCCTTCGAGCGCGTGGTGCTCGTGTTGTTCCTGGTGCTTTTCCCGCCCGGGGTGATGTGGGTGTTCCGCGACCTCGTCATCCACCACACCGTCAAGCTCTACGGCCCGGGCGACTACAAGGACGAGAAGAACTTCGTCGACCTGGCCCCCCGCGCGCAGGCGACGGCGGCGGCCGTGACAGCAGCCACGGCCGCCGCCAGCGGCACCGGCCTGCGGATGGCCGCGATGACCGACCCGAAGCGCGTGCTGTCCACCGCGCTCCGGGCCACCGCCGCGGCACGGAATGCGCCGACGGTGCCCAAGGTCCTGTGGGTGGACGACAAGCCCGAAGGCAACCTCCATGAGCGCCGCGCCCTCGAAGCCGCCGGCTTCTCGGTGCTGACCGCGGCCACGACCGAGGAGGCGCTGCAGCGCATCGCAACCGACCCCTTCGATGTCGTCATCTCCGACATGGGGCGACCGGAGGGCGCTGAGGCCGGCTTCGACCTGCTGGCGCGGCTGCGCAGCGCGGGCAACACGACGCCCTTCATCATCTACTCGACCCGCCGCAGCCCGGAGCAGCGTGCCGAGGCGAAGCGTCGCGGCGCGCTCGACAGCACCAGCGATCCGAATGAGTTGCTGGAGCTCGTGACCGACGCGATCCCGCACTGACCCCTTCAGGCTTGCCCCGGCACGCGCCAGGACGCAAAGGTGCGCCGGTCACATGACCGGAGTCACGCCATGAAGACCCGCGCAGCCGTCGCCTGGAAGGCCGGCGCCCCGCTGACCATCGAGACCATCGAGATCGCTGGCCCCAAGCCCGGCGAGGTGCTGGTCGAGGTGATGGCGACCGGCATCTGCCACACGGATGCCTACACGCTGTCGGGTGCCGATCCGGAAGGGATCTTCCCCGCGATCCTCGGCCATGAGGGTGCCGGTATCGTGCGTGAGATCGGCGCGGGCGTGACCAGCCTCAAGGTCGGCGACCACGTCATCCCGCTCTACACGCCGGAATGCCGGCAGTGCAAAACCTGCCTGTCGCGCCGGTCGAACCTGTGCACGGCGATCCGCGCGACGCAGGGCAAGGGGGTGATGCCGGACGGCACCTCGCGCTTCTCCTGCGACCAGGGGACTGTGTTCCACTACATGGGCTGCAGCACCTTCGCGAATTTCACCGTGCTGCCGGAGATCGCGCTGGCGAAGGTCCGGGAAGACGCGCCCTTCGACAAGATCTGCTACATCGGCTGCGGCGTGACGACGGGCATCGGCGCGGTGATCAACACCGCGAAGGTCTGGCCGGGTGCGAATGTCGCCGTCTTCGGCCTGGGCGGCATCGGGCTGAACGTGATCCAGGGCGCCCGCATGGTCGGCGCCGACAAGATCATCGGCATCGACCTGAACCCCGAGAAGGTCGCGATGGCGAAGAAGTTCGGCATGACCGACTTCATCAACCCCAACGAGGTCGGCGTGGACAAGGTGGTGCAGGCCATCGTGGACCTGACCGGCGGCGGCGCCGATTTCTCCTTCGACGCGACCGGCAATGTGAACGTCATGCGCCAGGCGCTGGAATGCTGCCATCGTGGCTGGGGCGAGAGCATCATCATCGGCGTCGCCGAAGCGGGCCGCGAGATCAGCACCCGCCCCTTCCAGCTCGTCACCGGCCGCGTGTGGAAGGGCACGGCCTTCGGCGGCGCGCGCGGGCGCACCGACGTGCCGAAGATCGTCGACTGGTACATGGAAGGGAAGATCGAGATCGACAGCCTGATCACCCACACCATGGGCCTCGACGACATCAACCACGGCTTCGACCTGATGCATGAAGGCAAGTCGATCCGCTCGGTGGTGATCTACTGACCGGCATGCGCCGCGCCGCCCTTCTGCTGCTCGGCGCGGCGTTGCTGGCGGGGCCGTCGGCCGCCGCCTTCGACATCGGTCCGATCCTGGAGGCGCGGCGCCTGCAGGGCTTCTCCCCCACGGCGCCGGAGGAGGCGATCCTCGCCGCCGGCACTCCCTCACCCGGCGCGCCTGCGCCGGTGGTCAGCCGCGTTGGGCGGCGCTGGGGCTATGTTGCGCTGTATGCGGCGCCAACGCAGCCCATCGCGCATGCCGGCCCCTTCCCCTTCGGCCGCTGCGGAGAGCAGAGGCCCGAGATCGCCCTGACGAATTTCGGCGCGGCCGCTTGGCGCATCACCTTCCGCGGCTGTCCGGACGGCGTCGATGCGGACTGGCTGCTGATGCCGGGCGGCGACGTGCTGTCCTTCGCACCGGCACGGCCGGCCGCGCTGACACGCTGGTCCGGGACGACGGCGACCGAGGCGCTCGCCGCCGAGATCGCCCGGCGCCGTGGCGAAGCGACGCCCCCCACCGTCACCGAGGCGCCGTCGCCTGGCGATGTGGCGGCCGCACACCAGGCGGCGCTCGCAGCCTGGCGCCGGGGCCGCGCGCCAGAGGCGCAGCGCGCGCAGGCCGCGCTGCGCGCGCTAGGTCCCGCCCTGGATCGCGTCGACTGGTTCAGCCCGGCCCTGAACGCCGCCATCGCCAATGACATCGGCTTCTGGCTCCAGCAGACCGGCGGCTGCGCCGAGGCCGGCGATGCCCTACCCCTCTTCGCCGCGGCGCTGCGCGCCGAGCCCGGACGCATCCCCACCCGGCTGAACCGGGCCGATGCCCTTGCCCAGCGCGCCCGCTGCGCATCCGACGCCACCGCAGCGCGCGCAGCGGCCGAGGAATACCGCCTCTACTGCACCGCCCAAACGCCGGCGCGCATCCCCGGCGGCATCGCGCGCCGCATCGCCGCCGCGCTGGAGGTGCCGCGGCTGGACGAGGAGGCCTGCCGGCCGCGCCTCGGCGCCCATCGCGCCATCGCCGCGGGCGACGCCGCCGCCCTCGCCGCGCTGCTCGCCGACCACCCCGAGGATGCGGCGGAAGCCGACCCGGCCGGCGCCTTTCCCCTCGCCGCCGCCATCGCGCGCCGCGATACCGGCATGGCCGAGGCCTTGCTGCGCGCCGGCGCCGATCCCGACCGCACCGGCATCTCGGAATACGCCTATGCGCCGCTGGTCCCCGCCGCATGGAACGGCGACGTCGCGATGGTGCGCCTGCTGCTGGCGCATCGCGCCAAGGCCGAACCCTACCGACCACGCGTCATTCCGCTGCACGCCGCGGCCCAGGCCGCGCGCCAGCACGGCGGGGCCGTCTCCATCGCGCTGCTGACCTTGCTGCTCGATGCCCGCGCCTCGCCAGATGCCGCGGATGAGCAGGAACGGACCACGCTGATGGAGGCCGCCGGCGCCGCCGCGCCGCCCGAGGTGATCGCCCTGCTGCTCGCCCGCGGCGCGCTGGTGAACCGCACGACGCGCGATGGCCGCAACGCTGCCCACGCCGTGCCGCCCTTCAGCCCCGCCTCCCTCGCCACGCTCGAGGCGCTGATCGCCGCCGGGGTGAACCTGGGCCAGCAGGAATCACAGGGCGCGACGCCGCTGAACCACCTGTTCGCCTGGAGCGGGCGCCAGCCGGAGATCGTGCGCGGCATGGCCGAACGCATGATCGCGGCCGGGGCCGATCCGCGCCTGCCGGATGTGCAGCGGCGCAGCGCGCTGTTCCGCGCCGCGCTGTCCGGCGACGCGGCGCTGGTCGCGCTGATGGTCGCAGCACCCGTGCACGGCGCCGCGCCGGCGCAGGAGGATCCGCGCCCGCTGCTGCGCCGGCGTCTGGCCGAGGCCGCCGCCCGGCCGGCGCCGCCGGGCTGCCCCTGCGAGGCCGATTGGCAGAGCATCCTCGACCTGCTCGGCCCGCCCTGAGCGCGTCGTGACGCGCATCACCCGCCCCACGCCCTTGCGAGGACCGCCGCGCCGCACAGCGCGCTAGGCTGCGCGTCTCCCGGGGGCATGCGGAGACCGTCATGTCCGGCAACATCGCCCTGCTGCACCAGCCCGATGATTTGCGGTCCTGGGTGCAGCTCTCGCCCTACCTCTACCCCTTCTGCATGCGGGAGATGCGCTACCGCATCGGCCTGCAACGCCAGGGCGTCGAGGTCATCGAGGTCTGGGCCCCGATCAACGCGCCGCGCGTCGCCATCGCGATCGACCGCCGCAGCCTGTATCTGTTCGGCCTGCGCGCCCTGCCGGAGGGGCCCTGGTACTGCTTCCGGGACTATGCGCGGCCCGCCGATCCGCCCGGCGCGCCGGTGATCGAGATCGACGAGGAGCTGAACTACTCCCGCCTGCTCGGCGCCGCGCCATCGGCCATCGCCATGACGCCGGTGCAGTTGCTGACGCTGGCCTCGGATTTCGGCCGGACGCGCGCCTCGCCGCGGCAGCTCCAGGCGCTCGCTGCGCTGATGTTCCTGGTGCCGGAGGCGCTGCGCTTCGATTCCGTCATGCTCGCCGCCATGCGCTTCTTCGACCAGGGCTTCCTGCCGGTCGCGGAGCTGCTCGACACGGTGCAGAACTGGGCCGAGGCCACGGCACTGGACCATGAGAATGTGCTGATGCCGCATATCGGCTGATACCGGCCAGCCTTTCGGCTGCCCCGGTCTCAGAGTCTTGGTTTCCCGCGCGGCCGCCCCATCAGCCCCGCGCGCCATACCGTTCGCCCCGCCGATGACGATGTCATCAGCAAGGCTCGGCGGTATGACAGGGTCTTGCGCAGCGGCGCCGTCCTGGCTTCATGGCAGCGACCAGACCAGTGAGGGAACGCCGACAATGCCCGTGAATCCCGCCGATGGCGCCGTGCTCGGCGCGCTCTACGGCACCGATGCGATGCGTGCCGCGATGGGCGAGCACGCCTTCCTGCAGCGCATGCTGGATGTCGAGGCGGCCCTCGCCCGCGCCCAGGCGCGGCTCGGCATCATCCCGGCCGAGGCTGCGCCGGTCATCACCGCCGCCGCCGATGCCTCGAAGCTCGACCTGACCGCGATGGCCGCAGCGACGCGCAACACGGGATATCCCGTGGTGGGCCTGGTGAAGCAGCTCTCCGCGCTCGCGGGGCCGGATGCGGGACGCTGGACGCATTGGGGCGCGACCACCCAGGACATCATGGACACTGCGTTGGTCCTCCAGATCCGCGACGGCCTGGCGCTGATCGAATCCGACCTGCGCGCGACCTGCGCGGCGCTCGCCGCCCAGGCGTCGGTGCATCGCGACACCGTCATGGCGGGGCGCACGCATCTCCAGCACGCGCTGCCGGTGACCTTCGGCTACAAGGTCGCGGTCTGGCTCGCGCCGCTGCTGAACGCCGTCGAGCGCCTTCCGGCGGTGCGCGAGGCCGCGCTGCGCCTGTCCTTCGGCGGTGCCGCGGGCACGCTGGCCTCGCTCGGCGACCAGGGCCTCGCGGTCACGCGGGAACTCGCGAAGGAACTCAACCTCGCGGCTGCCGAGATCCCCTGGCATGTGGCGCGTGACGGCCTTGCCGAGGCGGTGTGCTGGCTCGGCATCCTCTGCGGCAGCCTCTCGAAGCTCGCCACCGACTTCATGCTGATGATGCAGACCGAACTCGGCGAGGTGAACGAACCTCATGTGCGCGGGCGCGGCGGTTCCTCCACCATGCCGCAGAAGCGCAACCCGATCGCCTGCGAATACGTGCTGTCGCAGTCGCGCGGCGTGCATGCGCTGGTGCCGCAGGTGCTCGGGGCGATGGCTCAGGATTTCGAACGCGGCACCGGCCCGTGGCAGACCGAATTGCTGGCCGTGCCACAGGCCTTCCTGCTCGCCCACGGCGCCATCGCCCAGGCGCGCTTCATCGCCGAGGGCATGGTGGTCGATCCCGCCCGCATGCGCCGCAACCTCGACGCGACGGGCGGGCTGATCGTGTCGGAGGCGGTGATGATGGGTCTCGCCCCGGTCTTCGGCCGCGGCGAATCCCATCACATCGTCAACGATGCCTGCGACCTGGCGCTGGCCGAGGGCCTGACCCTGACCCAGGCCCTGCTGCGCGACGCGCGCGTCGCCGCCAAGCTGGACGAGGCGGCGATCGCGCGCATGACGGACCCCGCCGCCTATCTCGGCAGTGCGGGGGCCTTCGTGGATCAGGTGCTCGCCCGCGCGGCCCTATTCAGTTAGCGGCTTCCGCCAATTCCAGCAGGGCGGCGCCGTTGCGGCGGAAGGCTGCCATCTGCGCCTCCGTCCCCCGGCAGCGTTCGGCAAACAGCTCGCTGTCGGGTGCGACCACGTCGATCTTGCTGCGCACCCGGCAGACGAGCTGGCGCCGGATACCAACCGACCCGCCATGCCAGCGCACCACGGCCATGGACCAGTCGCCATAGGTCTCGTAGTGCTGGCGCAGGTAGTTCGCAGCCCAGTCCGCGGCCTTGTAGGGATCGAGCGGCCAGTCCTGCCCGCGCGCATGGACCGCGGCGTTGATCTGGAAGCAGCCGGCCATGGCACGGCTGTTGGCGTTGCGGACCAGCCGAGCGGCCTCGGCGCGGGTGTCGGGGTAATAGGCGCGGCCGGCGATGTTCAGCGCGTGGGCATGCAGGCCGCTTTCGTTCAGCGCGATGCCGACCAGCAGGCCCTCGGGCAGGTTGTGCGCGCGCTCGGCCTCGCGCGCGGCGTCGAGGCAGGCGGCGCGCGGCGACAGATCATCGCGCGCCACGGTGGGTTCGGCCTGGACGACCTCTTGCGGAGAGTCGTTGGGCGCGCAGGCCGACAGGGCCAGCATCCCGGCCAGGGCGGCAGCCCAGAGCGGGGAGAGCAGGCCGCGCAGCCGATGGCGCCGGCGTCCTGGCTGCTGGCGGCCCCTGCGTGCGGGCGGTCGGGAGCCGCGCGCCGAACCACGCTGCGGCGCCGCGCCCAGTCGCCGGCCCCTGATGGCCGGCCATGCATTCGCGGTCGTCATGGGCGCCATCGACCACACTTCGTCAGAAAGATCAAACCCACCGACCGTCACAATGAAAAGAAAACCCGAATGAACGCAATGTGGCGACATTGAGGCGCAATACATATCTAGTTCTTATTGTATTTTATTCTTCACTCAAATCGCGCCTTTAAGAATTCGTTACTTATATCTACAATATTTAAGCCAACCTATGACTTTTCTTTCCGGCACCGGCGGACCCCGCACTCCCCGCCCACTCCTTCCACCTTCCGGTCGCTGGCGCCCGCGCCCTGGACAGGGGGGCCGCCGTGACTAGTCTCCGCTCCCGTCTCGAACAGCGCAGGGCCGCCTTTCCCGAATGAACCGACTGCATGTGGTCTGACGCCCTGCTCGTGGCGGGCGGCTGTTTCGTTGCTGCCTTCTTCTCCGGTATGGCCGGCTTCGCCTTTGTGCTCGTGGCCGCCGGCATCCTGTTGCACGTCGTCCCGCCGAACGTGACCGCGCCGGTGCTGGTGCTCGGCAGCCTCGTCGCGCAATGCGTCAGCCTGCCTCCCCTGCTGAAGCACATCGACTGGGCGCGGCTGCGCCTCTTCCTGCCCATGGCCGTGGTCGGCCTGCCGGTCGGGCTGCTGGTGCTGGCCAAGGGACCGGCGCCGGCCATCGTGGTCGGCGTGGGCGTGCTGCTGATCGCCTATTCCGGCTACATGCTCGCGCGCATCGCGCTGCGCCTCGCCCCGCCGAAGATCTCCGGCGGACCGCGCGCCGATGGCGTCATCGGATTCCTGAGCGGCATCCTGGGCGGCATTGGCGGCTTCGTCGGCGCGTTGCCGGCCATGTGGGCCGACATCCAGGGCTGGCCCAAGGACCAGTCGCGCGCCTTCCTCCAGCCCTTCATCGCCTTCATGCAGGCGATCACGGCGGTCAGCCTCGCCTTCAGCGGATTCATCACGCGCCAGTCGCTGCTGCTGACCGGCGCGGCGGTGCCGTCGCTGATCATCGGTACGATGCTCGGGCTGCGCGCCTATCGCGCCATGCCGGCGCAGGGCTTCCGCATCCTGCTGCTGGTGCTGCTCTTCGTGTCCGGCATCTCGCTGCTGTTATGATCGGCGCATGATCGAACCCGCGCCCATCGTCGCCCAAGCCGACCCGGCCGACCGCGCCGCCCTGGCGCCGCTACTCGCCGAGATGGGCCGCTACTATGCCGAAGGCCTGGACGACTCACTGCTGGCGCGCGCGGCGGAGGCGCTCACCACACCCGCCGGCCGCGCCGGCCCGTTCTGCCTGATCGCGCGATGCAACGGCATGCCCGCGGGCTTCGTGTCGCTGTCGGGCTTCTTCCCCGCCTTCGACTTCACCTGGGGCCTGCTGCTGAAGGACCTATTCGTCGCCGAGGCCGCCCGTGGCACCGGCACGGCGCGCGCGCTGATGACGGCGGCGATGCGCTTCGCCGGCGACGGCGGCTACACCCGCATGGACTGGACGACCGACGCGACCAACAGCCGTGCGCGCCGCTTCTATGCCGGCCTCGGCGTCGCGCCGGCGGACAAGGTCTTCTACCGTATGACCGACGACGCCCTCGCCGCCGCCGCCGAGGATCGCTGGCCGCCACGCCGCGATCCCGGCTGACCGGACGCAGCCCTTTCTTCATTTTCGATCGGCATCATTCCGCGTCCACCAGAACGGGACCGCGATGATTTCCAGATCCATCGGCCGGCGCATCGCTGCCGCCGCCACCGCCATCGCCCTGTTGGCCTGCATCGGCTTCGGCGCCATCGTCCTGCTGCGCAATGAGGCTGCGACAGACAGCCGGACCGAGGCCGCGCTGACCCGCGCCCGCGCCGCCTTCGACGCCGCCATGACGGCGGAGGCCCGCGAACTCGCCAATACGGCCGAGGCGCTTGCCGTCCTGCCATCGGTGGCTCAGGGCCTCCAGCGTGGGGACCGCGCAGCCCTGCTCGCGCTGCTCGAACCCAGTCAGCGCGCCATGACGGCCCGCGGGGCGCGGCTGAACCTGCATGCGCCGCCCGGCACCGCCTTCCTGCGCGTCTGGCGGCCCGATCAGTTCGGTGACGACCTGCGTGCTCGCCGCCGCCTGGTCACCGAGGCCTTCCGCACTGGCCGCACCCAGGTCGGCATGGAACGCGGGCTGCAGGATGTCAGCATCTTCGGCGTCGCGCCCATCCGCGACGGCGATCGCGTGCTCGGCGTGGTCGATATCGCGCTGAACTTCACCCCAGCCGTGCTGGAACGCATCGGCGAGGCGGTCGGCACCGAGATCGCTATGCTGCGCAGCACCGATCAGGGCTTCGCGCCGGTCGGCAGCACCATCCCGGGCGCGGCCGAGGGCCTCGCCACCCCGGCCATGCGCAGCGCCGCGCTGAACGGCACGGCAGCGCGCGGCGAGGGTCAGGCAGGCGGGCATGATTTCGCGCTGCTGGCCTTCCCCCTGCGCGACGCCGCCGGCCAGGCGATCGGCGTCGTCGAGGTCGCAGTGGACGATGCCGCGGCCGCAGCCGCGCGCATGGATGCGATCCGCTTCGTGCTGATCACCGGCGCGGCGCTGCTGGTCGTGGCGATCCTGTTCGGGATGCTCGTCGCGCGGTCCATCGCGCGGCCGGTCGTCGCCCTGACGGCGCGGATGGAGGCGCTCGCCGGCGGGGACCTGTCCGGCACCGCGCCGGGCCGCGACCGCCGCGACGAGATCGGCGCCATGGCCCGCACCGTGGAGGTCTTCCGCGAGGGGCTGCTCGAGGCCGAGCGCCTGCGCACCGAACAGCAGGCGGCCCAGGCGCGGGAAGCGGCAGCGCGGCGCGACGCCAATGTCGCTTTGGCCGGCGAGGTTGAGCGCTCCCTCTCCGGCATCGCCGCGGGCCTCGCCACCGCGGCGGGGGGCCTCGCCGACGCCGGCGCGCGGCTGCAGAGCAGCGCCGAACGCTCCGGCGCCGCGGCGGATGCGACGGCGGGTGGCGTGCGCCATGCCTCGGAGAACGTGCAGACCGTCGCGGCGGCGACCGAGGAGCTCGCCGCCTCCACCGCCGAGATCGGCCGCCAGATCACCGAGGCCGCCTCCGTCGCCGCCGAGGCCACGACCCAGTCGCGCCAGACCGACAACACGGTGCACAGCCTGGCCGAGGCCGCATCGCGCATCGGCGACGTGGTGCGCCTGATCAGCGACATCGCCGGGCAGACCAACCTGCTGGCGCTGAACGCGACCATCGAGGCGGCCCGTGCGGGCGATGCCGGCAAGGGCTTCGCCGTCGTCGCCTCTGAGGTGAAGAACCTCGCCGGCCAGACGGCGCGCGCGACCGAGGAGATCGCCGGGCAGATCGGCGCCATGCAGCAGGCGACCGAGGCTTCCGTCACCGCCGTACGCGCCATCGCCGAGACGATCGGGCGCATCGACAGCGTGACCAGCGCCATCGCCGCGGCCATCGAGGAACAGGGCGCCGCGACGCGGGAAATCGCGCGCGCCGTCCAGCAGGCGGCCGAAGGCACCGGCGGGGCCTCCTCCGCCGCCGGCCGGGTTGCCGAGGAGATGGCCGGCACGCTCCAGGCCGTGCGCGGCGTGACCGAGGGCACCGCCGAAGTGCGCCGGCAGGGCGACGGTCTGCGCGAGGCGATCTCCGGCCTGATCGTCAAGCTGCGCGCCGCCTGATCTTCTTGACATCCCCTTGGCCGCTCACCATCGTCCTGGCCAAGGGGATGTCCGCGATCACCCCGTGAGGCTCCGGCCGAAGCATCGCGTCCCAAGCTCCGTCATGGAGAGGACGCCATCATGCCGGCTCCAACCATTGTCACCGCCCAGCAGCTCGCCCGCCGCATCGGCCTGCCCGATGCGCCGCTGATCCTCGATGTCCGCACCGGGGAAGACGCCGCCGCCGATCCCCGCTTCATCCCGGCCAGCCAGCGCCGCGCGCATGAGGATGCCGCGTCATGGGCCGCCAACTTCGCCGGCCGCGACGTCGTCGTCATCTGTCAGAGGGGGCTGAAGCTCAGCCAGGGCGTCGCCGCCTGGCTGCGCCATGCGGGCGCGGAAGCAGAATCGCTGGAAGGCGGCTTCGAGGCCTGGCGCGATGCCGGGCTGCCGCTGGTCGCGCCGACGCACGTGCCGGCGCGCGATGCGCTGGGCCGCACGCTCTGGGTCACGCGCGCGCGGCCGAAGGTGGACCGCATCGCCTGCCCCTGGCTGATCCGCCGCTTCGTCGATCCGGACGCCGTCTTCCTCTTCGTCGCGCCGTCCGAGGTCGCCGCCGTCGCCGAACGCTTCGGCGCCACGCCCTTCGATGTCGAGGGCGTCTTCTGGTCCCATCGCGGGGCGCTCTGCACCTTCGACGTCATGCTCGATGAACTTGCCCTGCACAGCGAGCCGCTCGATCGCCTGGCACACATCGTGCGCGGGGCGGATACGGCGCGGCCCGATCTCGCGCCAGAAGCCGCGGGGCTGCTTGCCGCCTCGCTCGGCCTGTCACGAATGTTTCGCGACGACCTGAGGCAGCTCGATGCCGGGCTGGCATTGTATGACGCCTTCTATCGCTGGGCGCGCGATGCGGCCGACGAGACTCACAACTGGCCCAATCCCGGAAAGCCTGCATGACCACCCCCACCTTCCCGACCTTCGCCGAGGCGCTGCGCGTCTGGACGCGCGTCGGCCTGCTCTCCTTCGGCGGCCCGGCCGCGCAGATCGCGGTGATGCATCGGGAGGTGGTGGATGACCGCCATTGGGTGTCCGACGCGCGGTTCCTGCATGCGCTCAACTTCTGCATGCTGCTGCCGGGGCCGGAGGCGCAGCAGCTCGCCACCTATCTCGGCTGGCTGATGCATGGGGTGAAGGGCGGGCTCGCCGCCGGGCTGCTCTTCATCCTGCCGGGTGCGGTGGTGATGCTGGCGCTGTCGATCCTCTACGCGACGCTCGGCACGGTGCCGGTCGTCGCCGCGCTGTTCTTCGGGCTGAAATGCGCGGTGCTGGTGCTGGTGATCGAGGCCCTGCTGCGCGTCGCGAAGCGCGCGCTGCACGGCACATCGGCCTGGCTGCTGGCGGCGGCGGCCTTCCTCGCGCTGGCGGCCTTCGGCGTGCCCTTCCCCTTCGTCGTGCTGGCCGCGCTGGTCATCGGCTATGTCGCGCCGGAGGCCTTCACCGCCGGCGGCCATGGCAAGGCGAAGGACGGCCCGCCGGCGCTGCTGGACGCGGCGCTCGCCGTCGATCCGGGACGCATCGCGCGCATGGCGCCCGCGGCCCGGCGCGCGGGGCTGCTGGCCCTCGCGCTGTGGCTCTGGCCGGTCGCGCTGCTCTATGGCAGCGGCGTCTTCGGCGACATCGCCTGGTTCTTCTCCAAGATGGCGGTCGTCACCTTCGGCGGCGCCTATGCGGTGCTCGCCTATGTCGCGCAGGAGGCGGTGGAGCATTACCGCTGGCTGACCGCGCCGGAAATGCTGGCCGGCCTCGGCCTCGCCGAGACCACGCCCGGCCCGTTGATCCTGGTGCTGCAATTCGTCGGCTTCCTCGCCGGCTTCCATGGCGGCGGCGTGCGGGGCGGGACGCTGGCCAGCCTGCTCACGCTCTGGGTCACCTTCGCGCCGTGCTTCGCCTTCATCTTCCTCGGCGCGCCCTTCGTCGAGCGGCTGCACGACGCGCCGCGGCTGAAAGGCGCGCTCGCGGCGGTGACGGCGGCGGTGGTCGGCGTGATCGCGAACCTCGCCTTGTGGTTCGGGCTGCGCGTGCTGTTCGCCGATGTGCATCGCGTCGCCATCGGACCGGCGGGGATAGACCTGCCGGTGCTCGCGACGCTTCAGCCGGCGGCGCTCGCGCTGGCGGCGCTCGCCGCCGTGCTGCTGTTCGGGTTCAAGCTGGGCCTCGCGCGCGTGCTGGCGGTCTGCGCGGCGGCGGGGCTCGCCCTGTCCTTCGTCCACGGCTGAATCGACGCGCCGGCGTAACTTCCGGCGTGCCACTGCCGAAGTCAGGAAGCGGCACGATGACGGTGCCGCCCAACCCTGACAGGACGGAGTACCGACCATGTCCACCCGGACCATGCGCATGGCCGCGGCTGTGCTGCTGTGCGGCCTGACCGCCGCGCCCGCCTTCGCCCAGACGGCGCCCGCGCCGCAGCCGCGCCGCTTCGCCATCACCGTCGGCAGCGGCGAGAACCAGATGGTGATCTATGTCGACGCCATGATGATGCCGCGCACCGCGACCGCGGCGATCCCGCACGGCGCCGACCCGATGGGTCAGCTCGAGGCCGTGACCATCGGCGTCGGCGAAGGCGCCATGACCGTCTATCGCGATGCGTCAGGCCGCATGATGATGACGCAGACCGCCTTGATGGGCGCGCCCGCCGCCATCAGTCCGCGTCACGCCGTGACCATCGGCACCGGATCGAGCGAGATGGTCGTCTATGTCGAGGAAGTGCAGATGACGCCGTCGCGTCGGTGACGGGCACGGAGGATGGCGCACCACGCGCCATCCTCCCCGTCACGCATCCGATGACCGCAAGCGTGCGGGGCGCGCGATGCCCGACAGGCCGAAGACCGGCCGCAGCCGGAGCCCCAGCGCCGCCCCCGGCAGCACCGCCAGAAACCACACGAAGCCATGCAGGCTGCCCGAGGCCGCGCCGCCCAGGAAGGCGCCGATGTTGCAGCCAAAGGACAGCCGGGCGCCCACGCCCATCAGCAGCCCGCCCAGCGCCGCGCCCGCCGCGCCGCGTCCGCCAACCGGCGTGCCGTGACGCAGCCTGCCACTCGCCGCCGCCGCGACCAACGCGCCGAGCAACAGTCCCGCATCGCCGAGCGCCCCGTACATGGCAAAGACCGGCCCGGCCAGCATCTGCGCCATGCCGGGATCGGACCAGAACTCGGTGGCCCCCAGCGCCGGGGCGACAGGTGCGACGGCCTTCGCGCCCCACAGCGTCAGTCCCAGCGTGATGCCCCAGGGCATGCCGGTCACCAGGAAGACCAGCACGGCGAGTGCCGCGACCATCGCACCGGACACCAACGCGCGGCGTGACGGCGCCTGCCCGCGCAGCACGGCCAACGCGCCGGCGAGCAGCAGCACCTCGGTCACGGCCAGCCCGCCCCACGGGCCGAACAGCGCGGGGAAATCAACCGTCACGCCGGGCAGGCGCAGGGTGCTGGGCAGCACCAGACTGCCGAGCACCCCGCCCAGGCAGAAGAAGGGCAAGGCCACCCACATCCGCCGCGACCCCTGCCCTGCCGCCGCCAGCGTGCCGGACCCGCAGCCATTGGCCAGCATCATGCCCATGCCGAACATTGGCGCGCCGATCAGCAGCGACAGGCCGACCGGGGCGACGAAGCGGCCATGGTCCTCGGTGAGCGTTCCCACCGGCACCACCACCAGCGCGACCAGCGCCGGCACGATGAAGCCGGCCCCGAGCACGCGCCCGTCGCCCTCCGCGAGGAAGGCGCGATAGCCGCCAGTGAAGCCGAAATCGAGCAGGGTGAAGGCCACCCCCAGCGCCATGGTCACGCCGAGCAGCGGCAGCAGCGCCGGATCGCCGAGCCCCTGGATCGCCAGCACCACCAGAAGAGTTCCGGTCAGGCCCAGCGCCAGACCGACCCGGTGCGGCCGCGCCACCACCTCAGCCCACCGCCTGCGCGACCAGGCCGGCGATGAAGGTGTCGGTCGCGCGGCGGCCATCCGGCGGCACGGCGATGCCATGGCGGGCGAAGAGGCGCGTCGCGATATCCTCGCCGGTGCTGCGCGTGACCTGGGTGCGGCCGGCCTCGTCCTGCCAGACCAGCACGCGCATGGGCAGGTCGATGGCGAGCAGCGGCGTCGCCGCCATGGCCGGCGTGCCGGCGCGCGGATTGCCGAACAGCACCACGGTGCGCGGCGCCAGCGTCATGCCGACGGCGCGCGCGGCCGCAGCATGGTCGATCTCGGTGAAGACGACCCAGCCCTCGGCGCGCACCGCGGCGCTGAAGCGGTCGATGGTCTCGCGCACCGGATGGGGGCTCGGCACGGTGACGAGGCCGGAATCCTGGGCCGCGGCCGGTCCGGCGGCAGCGGCGACGGCGCCGCCGGCCAGGGCGATGCGGCGGCGAAGGGTGGGGCTGGGCATGGGGCGGTCTCCGGGCTGGCCTCGGCTGGCCTTCGCCGCCGGCGGCCGCCCGGTTACGCGCCGCCGGGGTCAGGTCGGCGTGAAGGCCTCATGCACCGAGGTCTGGATGCCGCCGCCCACGATCGGCCCGCCACCGGCAACATGGATCCAGTCGCCCAGCAGCGCCGCGCCAAGGCCGTGCCGCGGCGTCGGCATCGGCGCGTGGCTCTGCCAGGTGTCGGTCGCGGGGTCGTAGGATTCCAGGCTGCCGATGACCCGGTCGATCGGACGGTTCTGCGCGTCGTAGAGCCGTTCCTCACCGCCGAAGCACCACATGCGACCGTTCAGCAGCACCATGCCATGGCCCGAGCGCGGTGTCGGGATCGGCGCGCGCAGCCGCCAGGTGTCGGTGGCGGGGTCATAGACGTGGTGCAGCGCGGTGTTGTTCTCGAAGGTGTTGAAGCGACCGCCGATGATGTGGATCTTCCCCTCCCACACCGCGACGCCGACATGGTCGCGCGCGGCAGGCATCGCGCGCAGCAGGGACCAGCGATCGGCCTGCGGGTCATAGACTTCGGTCCAGCCGATCGAGGCGCGTTCCGCCGCCGGATCCGTCGCGCCGCCGATGACGTAGATCTTCCCCGCCACCGCCGCGACGGCCGCCGCCCCGCGCGGGCGGGACATCGGCGCGATGCGGTCCCAGCGGTCCTCGGCGACGACATAGACGAAGCCGAGCGCATCGGAGGCGCGGTTCTGCTCGGTGAAGCCGCCCAGGGCATAGATCCGCCCGGCATCGGCGACGACCGCGACATGGTTCGCCCCGCGCGGGATGGGCGCGGCCTCGGTCCAGCGATCGGCGCCCGGATCGTAGACGTGGTGATAGGGCTTATCGACCTGGCCCTGCGCATAGCCGCCGATCACGTGCAGCTTGCCGGCCCAGGAGGTCGCCCAGGCCATCTCGCTGCGCGGCAGGGGCAATGGCGCGCGCGACACCCAGCGCCCCGGCGGGCCGGCCGGCGCCGGGCTGTCGATCACCCGCTGGGCAAGCTGGTCGGGCGTCAGCCCCTGGGGATTCGGTCCGCGCAGGGCGGACATCTGGTCGGCCGGGATGTTCCCGCCGCCATGGGCGTGCTGCGCGCGCGCCATGCCGCCCGAGGCCAGCAACACCGCCCCCGTGGCCATCATCGTCCTGCGGTGCATGGATGCCTCCCGTTGCGATCCGCGCATGATGGTGGCCCCGGCCGCGCGCCATGCAAGTGCCCATTCTCCGGGCATCGCCGGCATGCGAGACTGGGGCTTTCGGAACGACCCGGGAAGTCCATGCGCAAGACCAGCCTCGCCCTTCTGCTCGCCGCGACCGCGGCCCTGCCTGCCACGGCACAGACCCTGACCATGGGGGCCGGGGCGCCCTCCACCTCCCTCGATCCACATTTCTTCAATGCCGCGCCGAACAGCTCGGTCGCCGCGCACATCTTCTCGCGCCTCGTCGAGCGCGACGCGCAGGTGCGTCCTCAGCCGGGCCTCGCGGAATCCTGGCGCGCCATCTCCGACACCGTCTGGGAGTTCAAGCTGCGCCCTGGCGTGAAGTGGCATGACGGCCGCGACTTCACCGCTGACGACGTAGTCTTCACCTTCGAGCGCGCGCCGAACGTGCCCAACAGCCCCGGCGGCTTCGGCGGCTTCCTGCGCATGGTCGACCGGGTCGAGGTGGTCGATCCGCTGACCCTGCGCATCCACACCAAGGCGCCGCATCCGCTGCTGCCGGTGGACCTGTCCTATGTCTTCGTCATCTCGCGCCATGCCGGCCAAGGCGCGAGCACCGAGGACTACAACAACGGCCGTGCGACGATCGGCACCGGCCCCTATCGCCTGCGCGCCCATACCCCCGGCGAGCGGGTCGAGTTCGAGCGCAACGACACCTATTACGGCCCGCGCGAGCCCTGGCAGCGCGCCATCTGGCGCGTCATCGCCAACGACACGGCGCGCACCGCGGCGCTGCTGTCGGGCGATGTCGACCTGATCGACCAGGTGCCATCGACCGACATCGAGCGCCTGCGCGCCAACAACCGTGTCGCCCTGCACCAGATCCAGGGCCTGCGCATGATCTACCTGCAGGCGGATTTCTCGCGCGACGGCAATGTGCCGGGTGTCACCGACAATGCCGGCCAGCCGATCGCGACCAATCCCTTCCGCGACCTCCGCGTGCGCCGCGCGCTGTCCATCGGCATCAACCGCCAGGCGCTGACCGATCGCGTCATGGAAGGCACCGCCGCGCCGTCCGGGCAGTGGCTGCCGCCGGGGGTCTATTCCTACAACCCGGCGGTGCCGGCGCCGGCCTACGACCCCGACGGCGCGAAGCGGCTGCTTGCCGAAGCCGGCTTCCCGCAGGGCTTCCGCATGGTGCTCACCACGCCCAACGACCGCTATCCGAACGATGCGCGCACCGCCCAGGCTGTGGCGCAGATGTGGACGCGCATCGGCATCCGCACCGAGGTGAACGCGCTGCCCTGGTCGTCCTTCTCGGCGCGCTCGGCGCGGCAGGAATTCGGCTTCCGGCTGGCCGGCTGGGGGTCCTCGACC
Source organism: Roseomonas alba (assembly GCF_019430885.1). Taxonomy (GTDB): domain Bacteria; phylum Pseudomonadota; class Alphaproteobacteria; order Acetobacterales; family Acetobacteraceae; genus Neoroseomonas; species Neoroseomonas alba. The sequence continues at coordinate 128,740 of NZ_JAHYBZ010000006.1, forward strand.
GGCGAGGCCTCCTACGCCGCCATCAACATCATCGGCACCTACAACCGCGAGCAGCGGCGCGGTGCGTCGAATGCCGGGCGCTATTCCAACCCGGCGATGGACGCGCTGGTCGACCGCGCGACGGCGACGCTGGATGACGGGGACCGCGAGCGCGTCCTGCATCAGGTGATCCAGGTGGCGATGGACGACCAGGCGGTCATCCCGCTGTTCCACCTGATCAACACCTGGGCCACGCGCCGCGGCCTGAACTACGAGGCGCGGATGGATGAGAGCACACGGGCGATGGCGGCGCGTGAGGCACCGTAACGCCGGTCCGGAAGGTGCAGCGGGCCGGGAAGCAGCACCCCTTCGACGGGTCAGATCTTCTCGGCCGCGAGCCTTTCGGCCCAGACGGCGAGGCGGGCGCGCAGTGTCCGGTGCAGGTCGCTGCCGGTCTCCTCGGTGTCGAGGCGCTCCACCTCGCGGAAGGTGAAGTCCTCCCCGCACCGCGCGCTCCAGGCGGCCTGGAGCGTACGGCAGGGATGCCCGCCGAGGCGAAGCTGGAACGCCGTGCGGTTCCACACGGTCGAGAGGTCGGGCGCGAGCCCGACCCAGCACTGGCCGGCCTCCGGCCCCATCACGGCGAAGATGCCGGCGGCGACCTTGCGTTCCCTGTAGGCGGTCAGCAGCGCCTTGCGGTCGGTCTTCATGCGGTGATGGTCCCCTGGTGTCGGCATATTTTTACCCGGGTATAATTGACCTGTCCATCGGCCGCGAATAGGCTCCGCGGCGCCATGACCGACACACCCATCGACCATTTCACCGCTTTCGAGGGCGCGCGCCTGCTCGCCGATGGCAGCCTTGCCGATGTCGCCCTCGCCGTCCGGCGTGCCCTCGATGCGCGCCCGGAGGCCGGCATACTGGTCTTCGAGGATGCGCGCGGGACGGTGCGCGATCTCGACCTGCGGGGTGACGAGACGGCGCTGCGGGAGCGCTACGCGCCGCCGGCCCGGAGCCGGGGCCGGCCTGCGCTCGGCGTGGTCGCCCGCGAGGTGACCCTGTTGCCCCGCCAGTGGGACTGGCTGGCGACGCAGCCGGGCGGCGTCTCGGCGGCGCTGCGCCGGCTGGTCGACCAGGCGCGCGCCACCCATCGCGACGCCGACACCCTGCGCGCGCGGCGGGAAGCCGCCTATCGCGTCATGTCCGCCGCCGGCGGCGACCTGCCAGGCTTCGAGGAAGCGGCCCGCGCGCTCTTCGCCGGCGACGATGCGGCCTTCCGCGACCGCCTCAAGGGCTGGCCGGCGGATCTGCGCCGCTACGTCGAGCGCCTGGCCGGCGGCACGCCCTAGCGCCCGGGGTCAGCCCCCGGGCGGATCGAAGGCGCGGATCGGCGGCAGGTTGCCGGTGAAGGGCTCGACCTCGACGCTGGTGAGCTGCCCCGTGCAGCCCTGGGCCAGCCGGGACGTCCCGACATCCCGCGTCAGCACGTTCGGGTTGCCGTGGACGCAAAGCGCCTTGGCCTCCTGCGGGTCCTCGGGGTCGTACCAGGCACCGGTCGGCAATTGCACCACGCCCGGCCGCACATCCGCGCTGACCGAGGCCGTGGCGAGGCAGGCCCCGCGATCGTTGAACAGCCGCACGATGTCGCCATCGGCGATGCCGCGCGGTGCCGCGTCCTCGGGGTGGATGCGCATCACCTCCCGCCCCCGCCGCTTCTTCGCGCTGCTGTGGCCGCCGAAATCGAACTGGCTGTGCAGCCTCGTCGCCGGCTGGTTGGCGACCAGCCACAGGGGCCGCCCGGCCGCCGGCGCGTCGGAAGGTTCCAGCCAGGCCGGATGGCCGGGGCAGTCGTCATAGCCGAAGCCCGCGATGGTCTCGGAGGAAAGCTGGATCTTGCCCGTGCGCGTCGGCAGCGGCGCGCCCTCCGGGTCGTCGCGGAAGGCGCGGATGATGCCGCCATCGTCCTCGCTCTGCGGCAGGGGCAGGAAGCCTTCCTCCCAGAACTGCTCGAAATCCGGCGCGTGGTGGCCCTGCTCCGCCAGCGCCTTGCGCGTCGGTTCGTAGAGATGGCGCAGCCAGCCGCGGGCGTCGCGCCCTTCGGTGAATTCCTGCGCCCGGCCCAGCCGTGTGGCGAGGTCCGTGAAGATCGCATAGTCGTCGCGCGCCTGGCCGAAGGGCTCGGCGATGCGGTGCATGGCGACCATCAGCGGATCGGTCGGCGCGGCGCCGATATCCTCGCGTTCCAGCGTCATGGTGGTCGGCAGCACGATATCGGCGTGGCGCGCCGTGGCGGTCCAGGCGATCTCGTGCACCACCAGGGTTTCCACCGCCGCGAAGGCCTGGCGCAAGCGGTTCAGGTCCTGGTGGTGATGGAAGGGATTGCCGCCGGCCCAATAGACCAGCCGGATATCGGCATAGGTCAGCTTCTGCCCGTCATAGTCGAAGGGCTTGCCCGGGTTCAGCAGCATGTCCGAGATGCGCGCGACGGGAATGAAGGCGCCAACGCCGTTCTTGCCCTGCGGCAGGGCGGCCGCCGGCACGGCGTTGTGCCGCTTGCCGTAATGCGCGATCGACCCGAGCGCGTAGTTGTAGCCGCCGCCCGGCAGCCCGTGCTGGCCGAGCATCGCCGCCAGCACGCCTGCCATCCACACCGGCTGCTCGCCATGCTCCGCACGCTGGAGGGAATGCGCCATGGCGATTAGGCAGCGCTTGCCCGCCATGCGCCGCGCGAGGCCCGCGATAGTGTCCGCCGGGAGGCCGCAGATCGCCGCCGCCCATTCCGCGGTCTTGGGAACGCCGTCGCTGCGCCCGGTCAGATAGGTCTCGAAGGCCTCCCATCCCGTGCAGTAGCGGGCGATGAATTCGGCGTCGTGCAGCCCCTCGGCCAGCAGCGTATGCGCGATGCCGAGCATCAGCGCCGTATCCGTACCCGGCACCGGGGCCAGCCATTCGGCCCCCGCTTCCTCCGGCAGGTCGTCGCGCAGCGGGGAGATGTTGATGAAGTCGCAGCCGCGTTCCCGCGCCGCCTTCATCGAGCGCCGCTCGATATGCTGCGAGACCCCGCCGCTCGCGACCATGGAGTTCTTCAACGCCATGCCGCCGAAGGCGACGCAGATCTCCGTGTGTTCGACGATGGCTTCCCAGGTGACGTTGCGTCGCGCCACGGAATCCATCGGCCCGAGGAAATGCGGCAGGATCACTGCCGAGGCCCCGGCCGAGTAGGAATTGACCGACTTCACATAGCCGCCGAGCGTCGTGTTCAGGAAGCGATGCACCTGCGATTGCGCGTGGTGGAACCGCCCGGCGGAGGACCAGCCATAAGACCCGCCGAAGATCGCCCCCGGCCCATGCGCATCCCGTACCCTGGCCAGTTCGGCGGCCAGCAGGTCCAGCACCTTGTCCCATTCCATCGGGATGAACTCGTCGCGCCCACGCCGGTCATCCTTGCCGGGGCCGCGTTCGAGCCAGCCGCGCCGGACCATGGGCTGGGCGATGCGGGCGCGGTGGTGCAGCGCCTCGGGGAAGTTCTGCAGCAGGGGGTTGGGGTCTGGGTCGCCCGCATAGGGCTCGACCACCAGCGTCCCGTCCCGCCATCCTGCCGAAAAGACGCCCCAATGGGATGAATGCGGGGCGAGGCGGGGCGGTGCGTTCATCTCAGGCTCCGGATCGTCCGGCGATCGCGCCGGCCATGCGCTTCAGGCCGACCCATTGTTGCCGCAGCCAGCCGCCCGTGGCCAGGGCTTCCGGGCCTTCGGGATCGCCGGTGCGTGGGAAGACGTCGCGGCGGAAATCCGCTGTGCCGAAGATCCAATCCCAGACCGGGAACAGCACCGCGTAGTTCTTGCCCATCTCGGCGACCGACAGGATGCCGTGGTGCAGCCGGTGGAAACGCGGGGAGACGACCAGCCGCTCGCCGACCGAACCGAAGGACAAGCGCACATTGGCATGGGACAGGCTTTCGGCGAGGCGCATGACCAGCACCAGCAGCGGGAACTGGCCGGGCGGCACGCCGATCAGCAGGGCGATGGTGCCGAACCACAGCGCGGCGAGGATCTCGTCCAGGATGTGGTTCCGGTCATCCGTCCAGAAGGTCATCTGGCGCTGCGCGTGATGGATGGAATGCAGCGCCCACCACCAGGCGAAGCGGTGCTGGAAGCGATGCCGCCAGTACTCCCCGAAATCGAGGACCACGGCATAAAGCAGGAAGGCCCACACCGGATGGTCGCGCAGGCCAGGGATCAACGTCTCGAGCGTTGGCGGCACGAAGCCGGAATCCGCCACGGTCCCGGCCCACCAGGCGCTGAGCGAGTTCAGCAGCACGAAGGCGATCAGCGGCAGCACGCCGAGCCTCGTCAGCAGCGTGTACAGGATGTCGGTGCGGATGGCGCGGCGGTCGGTGACGGGCTCGACCGGCCGCCAGGCCTCGAGCGGCCGGCAGACCACATAGACCACCAGGATCGAGAACACCCCGAAGAGGCCGAACTGAACCCAGTCCAGCGCATCCTCGGCATAATCCATCAGGCCGAGCGCGTACATGGCGGGCTGCACGACGTGTTCGAACAGCCAGCCGGTAATGTCGTCGAGGAAGCGGGTGAAAGTCTCGGTCATCGAGGCCGCAATCTACGCCGGCAGGCCGCGCCGAGACAGTCCCGCCAAGATGAAAGCGGCGCCATCCGGCACCCTTTCCGCAAGCGTCAGAGACCGTTTGAAGAGTCAGGCACTGCCCCCCATCCGGCCACCCAAAGACAGTATCCTGAATGGGGTGGCCGGATGGGACTGTGGGCCGGTTCCGGACGCGGAAATGCGCCGTCCGGCGCATTTCCAAACACTCTCTCAGCGCAGGATGATCTCGACGCGCCGGTTCTGCGGTTCCCGCGTATTGTCGGGGGTCGGCACCAGCAGGTTGGTCTCGCCGAAGCCGCGGGCGACGATCTCCTGCCGCGGCACGCCGAGGCGGATGAGCTCCGCCGCGACCGCATTGGCGCGGCGCACCGACAGGCCCTGATTGTACTGGGCCGAGCCCGAGGTGTCGGTATAGCCGTTCACCTCGATGCGCGTGACGGCCTGCTGCGTGCGGGCCTGGGCGGCCTCCGAGACGATCTGCCGCGCGCGGTCGGTCAGGTCGGCGCGGTTCCAGTCGAAGAAGACGAGGAAGGTGCGCGCCGGCACCGGCGCGACCGCCGGGGCGACCGGCGCCGGCGGCGGGGCGCTGTTGAAGGCGTAGCGGACACCGACCAGGATGGAGTGGTTGAAGTTGTCCACCTCCACCGTGCTGCGCCGGAATACGCCATTGGCATTGACCGCCGTCGCATCGAGTTCCGGCGAGAGCGTGCCGAAGAAGCGGTATTCGGCCGTGATCGCGAGGCCCGGCACCGACTGGATCGGCAGCGCCGCGCCGACGATCGCCTGGTAGGCGAAGCGCCCATCCGTGCCGTTCACCTGGAACTGCGGAAGCGTGCTGCCGGCCGTGCTGCGCGCCCGCAGGTTCACGCCGTCATATTCCTGCCAGGCATAACCGGCGCCGATACCCAGATAAGGCTGCACCACCCAATGGTCGGTGGCGCCGAAATCGTACAGGACATTGGCCATCACGCCGTACGACTTGACCAGGCCGCCGGAATTGCCGGTGAAGCCCCTGGCGGTGACGCTGTCGACCTCATTGTAGCGGAAATTGCCCTCGAGCTCGACACGCAGGCCGTTGCCGAAACCCCAGCCGACGGACAGCACGCCGGCGAAACCGGTCTCGAAGGACGCGTTGAACCCGCCCGAGGGCGTGAGGCCGAGATTGTTCGGATTGACGTCGGAGGCGTCGATGAAGCTCTGGAGGTTGCCGCCATCGGAATCGGTCAGCCAGTTCACGCCGGCCCCAGCGCCGATATAGAGGCCGTTCACCGCCTGGGCCTGAGCCACGGAGGGCGCGGCAAGCGCGGCCGGCACGGCCAGGGCGGTCGTGAGGAGGAGGAGGCGTGTCCGGGTCATGGGTTCTTCCCCTGAAGCGATATGCTGAGAGCGGCGTCGGCAAAGCCCACCCCGCATGGCGACAAGCGCCTCGCCCCCCGTTCCGTTTCACGGGCCAACCTGGCCTTGAGCCGACTGTGGCCTGAATGTCACAATTTTATTGCAGGATAGAATTCAAGAGGGGCGCACGGCGACTCGCTTACCCTCTTGGGGATTCCCACCATGCATTTGATATAATGTAATTTTCAGTGCCTCTTCGTGCCCAGCGGAAGCTGAAGCGGCGTCAGCGCCGCCCGCCCGGCGGCAGCGTCGCAAAGCAAAATCCGCGGGCCTGGAGGCCGGTGATCACCGTCTCCAGCACATTGGCATAGGGGTCGCGGCGGGACCGGATGCCCCAATGCATGACCAGCACCTCGCCGTCGCGGATGGTCGACAGCGCCCGGCGTGCGAGCGCCTCGTTGGGATTGGTCTCGCTCGACAATTCGTCGCCGAGGAAGCCATGCGCGGTCCAACCCTGGTGGTGTAGGCCGCAGGCCTCGGCCATGCGCAGCGCGCCCGGGGTGGTGATGCCACCCGGCGCGCGCCATAGCGGCAGTACCACGGCATCGGGCGCCAGGGCGCGCAGGCGTTCGATCGGCTGCTCCAGCTCCCGGCACAAAGCCGCCTGGTCGAGCACCGCCTCCCCTTCCCGCCCGCGCGAGGCGTAACGCGTCCGCCCCGGCCCGGCATCACCGCGGAAATACCAGTGGCGGTCGGTGTGGGAGGCGAAGACGTGGCCCTCCGCGACACGCGCGCGCCAGAAGGCGGCCCAGCTCGGATCGAGGCTGCGCTGCCCCGTGAAGGTCGGTTCATTGGCGACGAACAGCGTCGCGCGGACATCGTGGCGCTTGAGGATGTCGGCGATCTGCTCCGCCTGCCGCCCCCAGCCCGTGTCGATGGTGAGGTAGAGCGTCCCCGCCGCACAGGACGGCGCCGTCTGCGCCGCCGCCGGCAGCGCGCCCAGGACCAGCGACAGGACGCCGGCGAGGCGCGCGAAACCCTTAGACCTGCTCGGCACGGACGGTCTGGAAGAAGATGCCGTGCGGGCTCCGGCCCACGCGGTTCGTCTCGTATTCCCCGGTGCGGGGATCGACCCGGGCGATCCGCCCGGCCCAGCGCAGTGTCACCCAGAGATGGCCGTCGGGCTCGAAGGTGATGCAGTCAGGGCCGCCGGAGATTTCGATGATGCGCCGGACGTCGAGGGTGGCCGGGTCGATTTCGGCAAGCCGGCTCTGCACGCGGCTGGTCGCCCAGAGCGCCTTGCCGTCCGGCTGCGCGAAGATGGTATGCGCACCGCGGCCGATCGGGATCTGGCGCTCGATCTCCTTTGTCACGGGATTGAGCACGGCGAAATGGTCGCTGCCCATGATGCCGACGATCAGCCGGTCATTGTGCCAGATGATCCCGGCGGGCTCGCGCCCGACCGGGGTCTCCCACAGCGGCTCGCGCGTCTCCATGCTGATGGCAATGACCGTGCCGGTGCCCTGCAGCGTGACGTAGACGATCTTGCTGTCCGGCCGGAACGCCATGTGGGACGGCTTGTCCGGCGTGCGCAGCCGGGCCAGCAGCGTCAGGTCGGACGCCTGGTAGATGTCCACCTGGTTGCGCCGCAGGCTGCACACGACGAGGTGCTGCCCGTCCGGCGAGAAGGCCAGGTGATAGGGATTGGAGACGCGCTCGCGCCGGCGCGGCTCGCCGGTCATCGGGTCCACGATCAGCAACTCGTTGCCGCCGGAATCGGCGATCAGCAAATCGCGGCCATTGGGGTGCATCACAAGGTGGTGCACCTCACGCAGCGCCGGGATGCGACGGACCTCCTGCCGGGTCGCGGCATCGAGCACGAGGATGCTCGAGTCACCGGAATTCAGCACGAAGATCAGGTCCGCCGCCGCCGGCCGTGCCAGCAACAGCAGGGGGGAAGCTAGCAGAAGAGCGCGACGGCGCATGGGTCGGACCTATGGGTGTTCGCGACGGCCCTCGGGGGGAGGCCGCCAGGGGCGGAACCTGCGCCGCGCCGACCGGCGAGGCAAGCACGGAGTCAGCGCAATGCGATGCCGATGACGCGGATCAACGGCACGCTCGCCAGAGTGGTGCGGGGACAGTTGCCGGCAACCTAACCGGCCGGCGCGGCGGAGGGGTTGGCCTCTATTCTGCGCTGGGAATTGGAGGGGCTTTGCCCCTCCAAACCACCTCACCAAAGGCCACAGGGCCTTTGGAAACCGCCACCTGGCGCAGGGCGCCACGGGCGGGATCAGTGCCGAAAGCCGCGCCCGTGCACATAGAGACCCATCCCGCATCGGGACGGGCCAATTCACCAGGATTCTCCCCTGGGCCCGTCCGCAACGGCTCCGCCCCGGATTCCAAGACCCCGTCAGAAGCCTGGCGCAGCCTCGGCAGCCAGAACATCAGTGCTGAAACCGGTTTCCAAAGGCCCTGCGGCCTTTGGCGGGGTGAGGTCTGGAGAGGGGCGGAGCCCCTCTCCAGTCGCGCCCGACGCGCCAGCGCGTCAGGCCGCCGGCCGTTTCACCCGGTCGGCAAACACCTTGCGGAACTTCAGCACCTTCGGCGCGACCACGGCGCGGCAATAGCCGGACCAGGGGTTGCGCGCGAAGTAGTCGTGGTGCTCGGGCTCGGCCGGCCAGAAGGGCGCCTCGGGCACCACTTCAGTGACCAGCGGGCCGTCCCAGATGCTGGCCTTCGCGACTTCCTCCATCACCGCCTTCGCCGTTGCTTCCTGCTCGGGCGAATGGGTGAAGATGATCGACCGGTATTGCGGCCCGACATCTGCGCCCTGGCGGTCCTTGGTGGTGGGGTCGTGGATGGTGAAGAAGACCCGCAGCAGATCCGCGTAGGACAGTTCCTGCGGGTCGAAGACCACGCGCACCACCTCGGCATGGCCGGTCTTCTTGCCGCAGACCTGTTCATAGGTCGGGTTGTCGACGTGGCCGCCGGCATAGCCCGGCATGACGGACACCACGCCGCGCAGTTCCTTGTACACTGCTTCAAGGCACCAGAAGCACCCGCCGCCGAGGGTTGCGGCCTCATGCCCAGCCTGTGCGATCATTCCTTGCTCCTTTCGTGGCTCTGCTGCTTCGCCATGTGGGGTGCCGCGGTTACGCAAGGAAGACGAAGTCGTCCGCATGCAGGGCGGTCTTGGCGACGCCGGCGAGTTGCACCGAATCCCCCGGACCCATGTCGAGGATCGCGCCGTTCGTCCCCTGGCGGGTCGATGCCATCAGCGCCTCGAAATTCGTGAAGCCGAAGCCCTGCAGCAGGACACGGTCCTGGCCCGGCGTGAAGCCCGATATCGCGTCCAGGCCGGAACCGGGGGCGAAGACGAAGGTGTCGCGCCCGCCCTCGCCATAGAGGATGTCGTTGCCGCCGCCGCCCACCAGCGTGTCGTTGCCGCCCCGGCCGAACAGGATCTCGGCCGCCGCGCCACCGGTGATGCGGTTGGACAACTCGTTGCCGATGCCGGTGGTCGGGCCCTCGAGGGTGAGTTCCTCGACATTCGCCGAGAGCCTGAAGGTCCCGGCGAAGCGGGCGATGACGCGATCCCAGCCTTCATTCGCATTCTCGACGGTGCCATCATTGGGTTGGGACGCGATGAAGACATCGTTGCCGGGCCCGCCATTCATCACGTCGTAGCCGCGCCCGCCATCAAGCCAGTCATCCCCCGCGGCGCCGCGCAGGACATCGGTCGCGACGTCGTCGCCGCCCAGCAGCGTGTCGTTGCCGGCATCGCCGATCAGATTGTCCCGGCCCAGCCCGCCTTCCAGAATGTCGTTGCCGTCGCCGCCGTAGATGATGTCGTTGCCGGCTTCGCCGAACAGGTGGTCGTCACCGATGCGGCCCTGCACCCGGTCGACCCCGCCGCCGCCCCAGATCGTGTCGTTCCCGCCCTGGCCGACCAGAAGGTTGTTGGCCTCATTGCCGACGATCCGGTCATTGCCGCTGGTGCCGAAGCCGTATCGATTGCCGGCCCCGGGGAGGATGATGAACCATTCGACATTCCCCCGCATCGTCCAGGAATTGCTGGAATAGACGGTGTCATCACCACCATCCACGGGCTCGACGACGATCTGGCCCGGCAGGTTCAACTCATACCGGTCATTACCCGTCCCGCCCCAGAGCTTGTCGTTTCCGCCGCCCGCAATCATCACGTCGGCGCCGGGGCCGCCGTCGATGACGTCAGCCTGGGGACCGCCGACGATCCAGTCGTCCCCCGCGCTCCCCCGCAGCGTGTTCACGCCATCGCCGCCGGACAGGGTGTCGTTGCCAGCGTACCCCACGAGGGAATCGTTGCCGAGGCCCCCCAGAAGCCAGTCATCCCCGATGGTGCCCGCGAGCACATCCTTGAAGTTGGTGCCGATGACGACCTCGATGCCGCTCAAGGTATCGCCCAAAGCCGCGCCGCCGATCGTCTTGCTCGGCAGCATGACGGTGACGCCCGATGCCGCATCCGAGTAGGAGACGGTGTCCCGCCCGTCGCCGCCCGCCACCAGGTCCTGCCCCGCACCGGGCCGCAGGAAATCGTCGCCCACCCCGCCGTCGAGCGTATCGTTTCCGGCCCCGCCTTCGAGGCTGTCGGCGCCGTCCCGACCCTCGAGCCGGTCGGCATGGGCGCCGCCGAGCAGGCGGTTGCGCCCCGCCCCGCCCAGCAGCGTCACCGGACCGGCGACGGCCGAGGCATCGACGCCTTCGAATCCCCGGACGATGCCGCCGCCCGCCACCTGGTCGAGGGCGCTGTCGAGCGTGATCGACGCCGCGCCGGTCAGGACGAGAATGTCGAAATCCTCGCCGCCATCGACGAAGGCATCGGTCGGGTCGTAATCGACCGTGTCGTCGCCCGAACCGGCATCGATGGAATCCGCCCCGGTGCCGCCGGAAATCAGGTCGGCGCCATCGCCGCCGGTGATCGTGTCCGCCCCAGCCCCGCCCCGCAGCGTGTCGGCACCGACCCCGCCATAGAGCCGGTCCGCCCCATCCCCGCCGTCGATCGAATCGCGCCCGTCGGAGCCCCAGAGGCTGTCATCGCCGGCGCCGCCCAGCACGGTGTTGCGGCCGAACAGGCCGTCCACCTCCTCAGCGCCGGGGCCTTCGACGAAGATCTCGTCATTGCCATCCCCTCCGTCCGTCCAATCGTCGCCGACGCCGCCCCAGAGCTGGTCGGCACCGCCGCCGCCCAGCAGCGTGTCGGCGCCGTCGCCGCCCAGCAGCCGGTCATCCCCGTTGAGGCCGGTCAGCCGGTCATGGCCGCCCAGGCCGAAGACCTCCTGACCGCCCGCCTCGGCGACCAGCGTATCGCCTGCCGCGGTGCCGACCAGGACACGGAAGGTGCCTTCGGCGAAGGCGTCGGGCGTCAGGCTGAGCGCGTCGCCGGGGCTGCCGAGCCGGATCACCACGTCGTCGGCGTCGAGAATCAGGTCCTGGTCGAGATCGACGACGAACCAGCCGCCCGCCCGGCCACCCCCCATGGTCGCCGGGATCCAGAAGGCCTGGTAGTAGCCGGGTCCGACGCCGCCGCCCGGCAGCGGCAGCCCGTAGCCGACTCCCGCGTTCAGGTCGCGCGATGTCGTGGCGCCGCGCCAGACCAGCGGCCCGATGCCCTGGACGCCGGATACCAGGCCGCCGGTCAGGCCGAGCGACAACCGGTCCCCCTCGGCCGGGTTGAAGTCGAGAATCCAATCCGGTGCGGCGCCGGTCGTCTCATCCAGATCGGCCGTCGAGAGATCGGCGACGAAGAGATCCGCCCCTGCGCCCCCGGTGATCCGGTCGCCGCCCGCCCCGCCCAGCAGGGTATCTGCACCCTCCCCGCCATCCAGCGTATCGGTGCCGGCACCGCCGTAGAGAAGATCCCCCTCCGTGCCACCCGACAGGCTGTCATCGCCCTCGTCGCCCCAGAGGAGATCCTCGCCCTCCCCGCCATCCAGCGTGTCGCGCCCGATGCCGCCGAACAGCATGTCAGGCCGTTCGCCGCCGATGAGCATGTTGCGGTCGTCGGGGGATTCGCTTTCGGGCGCGTAGGGATCGGCGGCGTAGAGCGTGTCCCAGCCGGAGCCGCCATCGAGCCAGTCGCTGCCGGGCCCGCCATGCAGTTCGTCCGCCAGTTCGCCGCCGAACAGCGAGTCATTGCCGAGGCCGCCATCCAGCACGTCGACGCCGTCATGGCCGAGCAGGCTGTCATCGCCATCCAGGCCCCACATGACGTCGTCGGTGGCGCCGAGGCCGATCAGGACATCCTGGCCATCCCCGCCGAACAGGCCGCCGAACTCGGTCGCGAAGTCGCTGGCGAGCAAGACGCTGGTCGCATGGCCTTCAGGCACCGCGACACGGATGAACACGTCATTGGCGCCGAAGCGGCCGTCATCGTCGAGGTCGGCCCAGACCTCGAAGCGCCAGGCCTGACCCTCGACGACGCGCCAGAGCACGTCGACATAGCCGTCCTGCACCTGCGAGGGATCGAGTTGGAGGCCGGAATCCTCATAGCCCTCGAAGACGAAATCGGCGGCCCCGACGTGGAACGCGATGACGCGCCAGACCTCCATCGCGCCGGGCAGCAGGATGCGGTCGCCCCCGGCGACGCCCGCCCCCTCGAAATCGACGATCAGGTCGGGGGCGGCGGGCGGGCTCTGCGACGTGTCGATCCGGTTGAAGATGAACAGGTCGTCGCCGGCGCCGCCGATCAGCCGGTCGCTCCCGCCCCCGCCCTCGAGGCTGTCATTGCCCCAGCCGCCGGCCAGCGTGTCGTCGCCCGACCCGCCGGCCAGGTTATCGCCCTGGAAGCCGCCGAGGAGCGAATCATCGCCCGCGCCGCCCAGCAGCGCCACGCCCATCGAGACGACGGCCGCCGCATTGGCGACGAGGGCCGAGCCGATGTTCTGGCCGCGCGCATCCACGCTGAACAGCGCACCGGGCTCGGGCGTGGCGCTGGTGGCGGTGGCGTCGTCCAGCGTCAGGCTGATGGTGCCGTCGCGGACCTCGATGGTCTCGATGCCGCGCACCGTCTGCGGGCCGAGGGCGAGGGTCTGTGTGCCGGCGATGGCAAGGCTGTCGCCAGCGCCGGCACCGCCATCGATGCGGTCATCCGGGTCGAGGGCGCTGCCGGCCTCGACATGGTCGTCCCCCGCGCCGCCGAGGACGCTGTCCGCCCCGGCGCGGTCCACGGCGAACCAGTCGTCGCCATCCCCGCCGCTGCGCAGGCTGCTCGACGGGCTGTCGAGGAACAGCAGGCTGCCGTCCTGGAAGACGAGATTGGCCGGTTGCAGCCCCGACCCGCCGAGGCTGATGCTGATCAGCCGCAGCACCTGACCGCCGACGGCGATGAGAAGGTCCGACCCGCTGGTCGAAAAGCGCAGCGACGCCGCGGCGATCGCGGGACCGAAAACGAGCGTGTCCTGGCTGGGCGAGAAGGACAGAGTCCCGCCCGCGACATCGGCAAAGGCGTAGGTCGTCATCGCATCCTGCGATCGCGTTTCGCGCAGGTAAACCGGATGTAACTCAACGCAGGGTTAACGACCCGGCGGAAATTGCCGTGCGCTAGACGGCATCGCGGGGCCGGGCCAAGGTCCGGCCATGAGCATTGCCGCCGCCATCCTGCCCGTGACCCCCTTCCAACAGAACTGCACCCTGATCTGGGACGACGAGACCAAGGAGGGCGTGGTGGTCGACCCCGGCGGTGATGCCGACCGCATCCAGGACGCCATCCAACAGGCAGGCTTCACCCCGACCCGCATCCTGCTGACGCATGGGCATCTGGACCACGCCGGGGCGGCGACGGAACTCGCGGCCGCGTTCGGCGTGCCGATCGAGGGGCCGCACCAGGCCGATGCCTTCCTGCTCGAGGGCCTGCCGGCGCAAGGCGCGCGCTATGGCATGGACTGCCAGGCCGTGACGCCCGATCGCTGGCTCGAGGAAGGCGAGACGGTGGACATCGCCGGACAGGATTTCGCCGTGCTGCATTGTCCGGGGCATACCCCCGGCCATGTGGTCTTCGTGAACACGGCCCTCGGCTTCGCGCTGGTGGGCGACGTGCTGTTCCAGGGCTCGGTGGGGCGGACGGATTTCCCCTATGGCGACCATGCCGCGCTGATCAACGCCATCCGCAACAAGCTGTTCCCCCTCGGCGACGACATCCGTTTCATCTGCGGCCACGGGCCCGGTTCGACCTTCGGCACCGAGCGCCGCACCAACCCCTATGCCGGAGAAGGCGCCCGCTGATGTCCATCATCCAGACCGACACCCCGCCCCTGCCGCCGGCGCGGCCCGAGGCGGTGGGCATGTCCGCCGCCCGCCTCGCCCGCATCCGGCCCGCGCTGGAACGGGAGATGGAGGCGGGGCGCTTCCCCGGCGGCGTGGTGGCGATCGCGCGGCGCGGCAAGCTTGTCCATCTGGAAGCCGTCGGCTGGCTCGATCCGGTGGCCAAGGTGCCGATGCCGGCGGATGCGATGTTCTCCATCGCGTCCATGACCAAGCCGGTCTGCGGCGTCGCGGCGCTGTCGCTCGTCGAGGAAGGGCGGGTGCTGGTCAACGACCCGGTCGGCGCCTTCCTGCCGCCGCTGATGGAGATGCAGGTCGCGAAGCCGACGCCGGGGATGCTGTCGGGCGACGGGCCGATCGAGCTCGAACCCCAGCGCCGGCCGATGACGGTGCAGGATGCGATGCGCCACACCACCGGCTTCGTCTATGGCGGCGGTGGCTTCGGCGCGACGGCGGTGCACAAGGCGCATCCGGGGTCCTCGCTGAACGTGGCCCGGGAATACGACGCCGCCGGGCTCGCTGAGGCGCTCGGCCGGACGCCGCTGCTGCACCATCCGGGCACGGTCTGGGAGTACGGCTTCTCGACCGACGTGCTGGGCCTGGTGGTCGGCGCGGCGGCCGGCAAGTCGCTCGGCACGGTGATGCGGGAGAGGATCTTCGAACCGCTCGGCATGGCGGAGACCGGCTATGTCCTGCCCGCGGGCGGCGAGGCACGCTTCGCCAAGCCATTGCCGGTCAGCCCCGCCGACGGGTCGCCGCAGCGCGTGGCCGCGCCGGTCGAGGCGCCGCGCCTCGAAGTGGGCGGGGCGGGGCTGGTCTCGACGGCGTCCGACTATCTGCGCTTTGCCGAGATGCTGCGCGCGGGCGGGTCACTGTATGGGGAGCGGGTGCTGTCCCCGGCGACGGTGCGCTGGATGGCGTCGGACCACATGAAGGGCGTGGCCGGCGGGCCGGAGACGATCGATCCGGGCCTCGAAGGCTATGGCTTCGGGCTGACCGTCGCGGTCCGGCGGACGCCGGGCGGATCGGCCTATATGGGCCAGCCGGGGGCCTTCGGCTGGTCGGGGGTGTTCGGCACCTTCTTCTGGGTCGATCCGGCCGAGGAACTCGCGGTCGTGCTGATGTCGCACGTGCCGGGCGAACTGCGCCGGCGCTACCGCGTCATCGTCAACATGCTGACCTACCAGGCGCTGGAGAACTGATCACGCGGCGTCGTGGAAGATGACACCGAGCGTATGCCGCCGCCCGCTGCGGAGGCGGCTGACACCGTGGCGGAGGTTGACCCGGTAGGTGCCGCGCGTGCCCCGCACGGGCCGGTGATGCACGGCGAAGATGACGCCTTCGCCCTGCGCCAGCGGCACCACCTCGGCGCGGGACTGCATGCGCGGGCGTTGTTCGGTCAGCACGAATTCGCCGCCCGTGAAGTCGCGCCCCGGGGCAGAGAGCAGGATGGCGATCTGCAAGGGAAAGACGTGCTCGCCATAGAGATCCTGGTGCAGGCAGTTGTAGTCGCCTTCCCGATAGCGCAGCAGCAGCGGCGTCGGGCGCGTCTGGCCGGCGGCGTGGCAGCGGGCGAGAAAGGCCTCATGCGCATCGGGAAAGCGAGGCGCGAGGCCCATCGCCGCGTTCCAGGCATTGGCGATCGGCGCCAGATGCGGCCAGAAGCCGGCGCGCAATGCCGCTACCGGATCGGGCAACGGGTTGCTGAAGTACTTGTATTCGCCGCGCCCGAAGCCGTGGCGCGCCATGACGATATGGCTGCGGAAGCGGGTATCGTCGTCGTAGAGCGCGGCGAGCGCCGCACACTCCGTCGCACCGAACAGCGGACCCGTGGTCGCGTAGCCGAAGACATCGAGATCGGCGGCGACGCGCGCCCAGTCGAGCCCCGCGATCACAGCGCGCCTTCCCGCATCAGCAGGGCATGCTTGCGCGTCGCACCCCAGCGCCACCCGCCGACGCCACCGGCGGCCGGCACCACGCGATGGCAGGGAATGACCAGCGCGACCGGATTGGCGGCGCAGGCGCGTGCCACGGCGCGGGCCGCGCCGGGCCGGCCGATGCGGGCGGCGACCTCGGCATAGGTCGCGGTGCGGCCGGGCGGGATCTGCCGCAAGGCAGCCCAGACGGCCTTCTGGAAGGGTGTACCGCGCAGGGCGAGGGGAAGGTCCGGCATGGGTCATCTCCGTTGCGTCGATGGCCCTGTCATGCCGCGGATCGCGCCGCGCCGCCTTCCGCGTGTTGCGCCGGCGCGGCCGCGCTACGGTGGCCCGGCCAGCCTCGCCGCCTCGCGATGCGTGAGCAGGCCCGTCTTGAGTCCGGCGAGAGTGCGCAGCATCTCCCCATGCAGCCACGGCACGACCTTCATGCGATCGAAGGTCAGGTCGCGCAGCCAGGGCAGCAGGCGGGAATCCGCCTGGAAGAAGGGCGTCATGATGGCGCTGGCGCGCTGGTAGAAGCGGATATGCGCGCGCCGCGCCGCGGCGTAGCGGGCGAAGGCGGCCTCGTGCCCCGGTTCCGCCGCCAGGGCATCGGCGAGCGCCAGCGCATCCAGCATCGCACTGTTCGCCCCCTGCCCGAGTTGCGGTGAGGTGGCATGCGCCGCATCGCCGATCAGCACGAGCCGGCCTCGCCAGGGACGTTTGGCGGTGAACTGGATGTAGCGGGCGGGGGTGAAGGCTTCGGGACCGGGCAGCGCGGCCAGCACCGGCGCGATGGGGGGCCAGAGTGTCGCGGCCTCCTCCCGCCAGGCGTCGAAGCGCGCGGCCCAGGCCGGGTGGTCCTCCGGCTTGAGCGACCAGAACAGCGCGGCGAGCGGCGGGCCATCCACCGTCGCACGCCCCACCGGCAGCCAGCCCAGCATCACCCGCGCGGCGATGTAGCGTTGCAGCAGCATGCCCGGCGCGAGACCCGGATCGGGTACGCTCGCCCAGACCGCGCCATAGGTGAAGGCGCGCGGCGCCCGGGGCTCCACCACCGCGCGGAGCGCCGATCGCGCGCCGGAGGCGTCGATGGCGAATTCCGCCTCGGCGAGCGTCGTGCCGGCCGTGTCGCGCAGGCGGATGCCGGTGGAGTCCTCGGCGATGCCGACGACCTCGCGCGCTGTCTCGATGCGCGCGCCGGATGCGGCGAAGGCGCGCCACAGCGCGCCATGCAGCGCCGCGCGGTGCACCGCGACCGCGTGCAGCCCCGGGGCCAGGTCGCCATAGTCGAGGTCGAAGACCGTCGCACCGCGATCCGTCGTGCCATGCAGCCGCGTGACGCATGCGCCGAGAGTCGCGATCTCCTCCCGCAGGCCGAGCCGGTCCAGCGCGGCGAGCCCGGTTGGTTGCAGCATCAGTCCGGAGCCGAGCGGCTTCGATTCCGCGAAGCGTTCCAGCACGGTCACGTCATGGCCGGCGCGGGCCAGCAGCGTCGCGACGGCGAGGCCCCCGACCCCGGCGCCGACGACAGCGATGCGGCGCCTCACGCGATGTCGCCGCGGCGGCGCAGGGCGGCGAGGGCCTTGGCGGCGATCGCCTCGGGTTCCGGATCGACGTCGAGGTCGATGACGTCCGCCTCGGTGTCCGGCGGTTCCAAGGTGGCGAACTGGCTCGCGATCAGTGAGGCCGGCATGAAATGGCCGACACGCGCCGCCTGGCGGGCCATGATGAGTTCCGGCGATCCGGTCAGATGCAGGAAGCGGATATCGGCATGCCCGTCGCGCAGCACATCGCGATAGGCGCGCTTCAGCGCCGAGCAGCCGATGATGACCGGCCTGCCGCCGGCGCGGGCGCTGGCGATGCGCGCGGCGATGGCGCGCAGCCAGGGCCAGCGGTCGTCATCCGTCAGCGGCGTGCCGGCAGACATCTTCGCGACATTGGATGCGGGGTGGAAGGCGTCGCCATCCTCGAAGATCCAGCCGAGGCGATCCGCCAGCAACCCGCCGATCGTGGATTTGCCGCTGCCGGAGACACCCATCACTACGATGGCGGCGACGGTCATTTGGGCTCCAGATGCCCGCCGAAGCCGGCACGCATGGCGGAGAGCGCCTTGGCGCCGAAGCGCGTTTCATCGCGCGAGGCGAAGCGGGCATAGAGCGCCGCGGTCAGCACGGGTGCGGGCACGGCGGTCTCGACCGCCTGCTGCACCGTCCAGCGCCCCTCCCCGCTGTCGCCCACCGTGCCGGTGTAGCGCGACAGCGCCGGGTCCTGCGCCAGCGCCGACGCCGTGAGATCGAGCAGCCAGGAGGTGATGACGGACCCACGCCGCCAGACCTCGGTGACATCCGCGAGATCGACGGTGATGCGGTGGTCTTCCGGCAAGGCCGGGCTGTCGGCGGCGCGCAGCAGGTCGAGGCCCTCGGCCAGCGCCTGCATCATCCCATACTCGACGCCGTTATGGACCATCTTCACGAGATGCCCCGCGCCATGCGTGCCGCAGTGCAGCCAGCCCTGCTCGACATTGGGCGAGCGGCCTTCGCGGCGCGGCGTCGCGGGAATGCTGCCGCGCCCCGGCGCCAGGGCGTCGAAGATGGGCGCAAGCCGCGCGACCGGGTCCGCCTCCCCGCCGATCATCAGGCAATAGCCTCGTTCGAGGCCCCAGACGCCGCCCGAGGTGCCGATATCGAGATAGTGGATGCCTTTCGGCTTCAGCGCGGCGGCGCGGCGCACATCGTCCTTCCAGAAGGTGTTGCCGCCGTCGATGGCGACATCGCCGGGCGCGAGCAGATCGCCCAGCGCCGCGATGGCGTCCTCGGTCGGCGCGCCGTGCGGCAGCATGACCCAGACGGCGCGCGGGCCGTCCAGCCCGGCGACGACGCCGGCCAGATCCGCCGCCCCGGTCGCGCCATCCGCGGCCACGGACGCCACGGCCGCCGGGTCGCGGTCCCACACCACGCAGTCATGCCCGGCCCGCAGCAGGCGCCGCGCGATATTGGCGCCCATGCGGCCGAGGCCGATGATTCCGAGTGCCGCCATGCCATCCCCTCCCCGAGAGGGCGATCCTTGCCCTCCCGGAAGCGGGGATGCAACGGCGCTCAGGCGGCGATGGGGGCGCGTTCCAGCCGCGCCGGCAGGCCCTGCCGCACCGCGGTGCCGCCGATCGGATCCAGCCAAAGCCCCGGTCCGAGGCGCCGCGACGGGTCATGCACGCCAAGCGCATTCAGATTCACGCCCGACCGCAGGGCCGGCCGTTCGACCTGTGCCGTGCCGTCGATCACATGCGCGCGGCCGCCGAATTCGGTGTGGCCGAAGCCGTGCTCGATGCCGACCACGCCCTTCATCACGCCGTGGCGGATGATGGCGGTGGCGACGACCTCGCCGCCCGGGGTGCGGATCAGCACATGGTCGCCGGTGCGCAGGCCGAGTGCCGCCGCGTCCTCCGGATGGATCGCCACCGGGTTGTTCGGATGGATGCCGCGCAGCCGGTCCGCACCGATGACATAGGCATTCACCAGCACCGATTTTTGGCTGACCAGCAGCAGCGGCCACTCCGCCTCGCCATAGACCTGGCGCATCGGGGTACCGTCCTGGAAGCCGGCGGGCTGCCAATGCGGCACGCCGCTGTGGCGCTGCCCGGTGATGGCGCTGCGGGAGGTGCCGACGAGCTCGTTGTAGATCATCAGCGGGCCCTTGAAGGCATGGGCGTAGACATCGCCGTGCAGCTTCGACCCGGATGGCTCGGTGCGCCCGCCGCGGGTCAGCACGAAGGCGACCTTGGCAATCTCCTCCGGCTTCAGCGTCGCCTGGAGCAGCGGCATGATGCGCTCGACGCCCGTCAGGTGGATGTCGTCCTCGGTCGCGTCCGGCACCGGGGCGCCGGCATAGGCGATGTTCGCCCCGCCGCGCAGATACCAGTCCGCCGCGGTCTCGAGCGGATGCATCGACCCGTCCGCCGCCTTGATGGCATCGGAACCGAAGCCCGGCAGGCCGAGCGCCTTGGCGACGCCGATCGCGAAGCTCTCCATCGCCACGCGCTCGCCATTCGCGGTACGGGCCAGCGGATCGGGCACGGCCGGCCAGCGGGCATGGGTGGTGCGCTCGGTCACGCCGCCCCAGACATTGGTGTAGCCCCAGCTTTCGTAGAGCAGCGAATCCGGGATCAGGTAGTCGGACCAGCAATTGCTCTCATTGATGAAGGGGTCGATGCCGATCAGCAGCGGCAGCTTGCTGGTGTCGCCGAGCGTGCTCGCCGCCTTCGCCGGCATGCCGGGAATGCCGTAGATCGGGTTGCTGTTCCACAGGATCAGCGCGCCGAGGCGGTAGGGATAGCCGCTATCGACCGCGGTGAAGAACTCGGTGCTGAGCTGCGGGGCGACCATGTACCAGGGCGCATCCGCCGGATACGGGTTCTTCCCCGCCGCGCGCTTGGCGGCGAATTCGCTGCTGCGCTCATAGGGCAGGTTGTTGCGCCCGAGCATGAGCCCGCGCGGGGTCACTTCGCCTTCGAAGGTGGCGAGGTTGTAGCGCGGGCCGGGGCCGGCATCGACGAACATACCGCCGCCCATGATGGTCCCGCCCTTGTGGTGCAGATTCCCGATCAGGGTGTTCAGCGTCACCAGCGAGAAGGCGTTGGAGAAGCCGTTCCCCGCCATGGTGCCGCCATGGCTGTTCACCGCGGCGCGCTTGCCGTGGCTGGTGAATTCCCGCGCCAGGTCGATGATGGTCTGCTGGGGGATGCCGCAGATGGCGGCGTAGTCGGCGATGGGCTTGTCATTCGCGCTGGCGCGCAGCAGGGCGAGTGCGGACTTCGCCGCGATGCCGTTCACCTCCTCCTCGACGAAGAGGGTCGCGGCAGCAGTGCCGGCGTCATGGGCGCGGAAGGCACCGCTCTCGGCATCGCGGACGATGAAGGCGTCCTTCGCGCCGTAACGCGGTTCCTCGAAGGGCAGGCCGATATCGGAGGCGCGAAGGAAACGGCCGTTCCGCTCATGGCCTTCCTGGGTGACGATCAGATGGGTCGCGTTGGTGAAGCAGGTCTCTCCGGCGGCCTCCGCCGCGCGCGCATTAGGCTGTGCGAGGAACTTCGCGTCGATGCGATCATTCTCAAACATCCAGCGCATCATCGCCATGGCGAGCGCCGCATCGGTCGAGGGCTTGATCGGGATCCAGCGGCCACGATGGCGCGCGGCTTCGGAATCGCTGTGCCCGAGCAGCGGATCGATCACGACATAGTCGAGCTTGCCCTGCGACCGCGCCGCAGCGAGTTGCCAGCCCTGGCGCTTGAAGGGGTTGCCCGCATTGGCCGGAGCGGTGCCGCAGAAGATGACGAACTCGGCATTCGGCATGTCCGGCTTGGCATGCGGCATGGTCGCCTTGTTGCCGAAGGCCGCGCCGGAACCCGCACGATAGGACCCGCCGCAATAGGAGCCGTGGCCCACGAAGTTGATGGTGCCGATGCCCTTGTTGAAAAGCCGGCGCATGAGGTCTTCACGGCCATCGTTGACGGAGGACAGCACCGCGACCTGGTTCGATTTCGGGCCGAGATCCGGACGCGCCGGGTCCATCGGCTCATTTCCCTTCAGGGCGCGCAGGCCCTTCACCTCGCCCTCGCCGAACAGGTTGCCGCCCTCGACGACCTCCTGGATCAGCTGTTCGAGGGAGATGGACTGCCACTGCCCCGCCCCGCGCGGACCGACGCGCTTCAGCGCGGTGGTGATGCGGCTGGGGCTGGTGAGCTGGGTCAGCACCGCCGAACCGCGCCCGCAGGCGGTGGCGCGCCCGGCCAGCCCTTCCTCGTCATGGCGCGAGAGATGGACGAGCGCCTCGCGGATCGAGGTCTGCATCGGCAGCACCGGCTCGGCCGAGAGCGGCGAATAGGGATTGCCGACGACCCGCAGCGCATGGCCGGTCTCGCGATCCACCCGGACCCGCACGCCGCACAGGGTGGTGCAGCCGAGGCAGACGGTATTCGCCACATATTGCGCCGGGTTCGGAGTGATCGCGCCGGTCGCCGGATCCACGACGCATTCCGGCGCCAGCGAATGGCCGTTGATATTGGCGGCGCGGGCGGGGCGGGCGATGCTTTCGGCGACACCTTCCACGACCTTGCGGCCGGTCTCCTCGAAGCCGAGGCCGAAGGCCGCGAGGCCCGCACCGGCCACGCCGATCTTGACGACATCACGACGGTCGAGGCTCATGATTCAGGCCCTCCCGGGCAGGGCTTCGCCGGGGGCTGCGGCCCGCGTCCGGGCGGGCGGCATCAGCGCATCCAGCAGGATGATGAGGAAGACGAGCAGACCCATGCTGCCCGCGATGCCGAGCAGGCCCGAGGGGCCGAGCGGCAGGTGATAGTCGTAGAGGCCTGGCGCATTCTTCGGCACGGACTGGCCGCCGATGAAGACGGTCCAGCGGAACATCCAGGCCGCGTGCAGGGCGATCAGCCCGGTGAGCCAGCCACTCCCGCGCGGCTTCCACAGCGCGAGCAGGATGGCCAGCGCCAGTGCGGCCTGGCCCTCGAAGGCGGTGATGCGGAAGCTGTCATGCTGTGCCACCGAGGCGAGCGCCTGGGCGTGCCGTGCCTCGAGCCCGAAGAAGCCGATCGCGAACCAGGCCGCGCCGACCAGCATGGACGCACCGAGCACCATCGCCAGCGCGCGGTTCAGCCGCGCCTCGGTCGCTGCCTCATGCCCGCCGAGCAGCCGGTCGAGCAGCAGGGCAAGGCCGATCGCGCCGCCGATCGCGGTCAGCGCGAACTGCACCGGCAGGAAGGGGGTGTTCCACAGCGGCCGGGCGCGCACGACCATCACCTCCATGCCGGTGTAGAGCAGCACGAGGCAGGCGCCGATGATGGCGACGGTCGCTGCGGCGCGGCTCAGCCAGGGCAGCGCCCGGCCCCCGAACAGGCGATAGAGCGGCGCGAGGATGCCGCGATCCTCCGCATCCGCCGCGATGGCCGGACGCAGCGAGGACCAGGCATAGAGGAACAGCCCGCTGAGATAGGTCGGGATGAAGAAGGCACCCCA
Organism: Roseomonas alba; assembly: GCF_019430885.1. GTDB lineage: Bacteria > Pseudomonadota > Alphaproteobacteria > Acetobacterales > Acetobacteraceae > Neoroseomonas > Neoroseomonas alba. The sequence goes on from NZ_JAHYBZ010000006.1 coordinate 151,916, forward strand.
GGCCATCCAGGAATTCAGGTTGGGATGGGCATAGAAGCGCCAGAAGCGGCCTGGCTGATGCAGATCCGCGAGCAGCGCCACCGGGGCGGCCATGCCGCAGGCAAGCGCACCGATCAGCGCGAGCCGCCCGGCCCTTTCCCAGCCCGGCCTGCCGAACAGGTAATGCGGCAGGGACAGCAGGAAGGAACCGACCGACAGGCCGATCAGGAAGAAGTAGGTAACCGCCCAGGGGAGCCAGGCGATCTCGCGGCTGATGCCGATGACTTCGGTGATCTGGGGCATGGCTCAGATCCCTTCCTGATGCTGGGGGCGCCACAGGGTCGGAGTGCCCTCGGGCTTGTGGGCGAGCACGTCATCGAGGCCGAGGTAGAAGACCCGCGGCTCGGTGCCGAGCTCGGGCTTCAGGACCGCGCTTTCCTCGCTGGCGAGGCGCCGGCGCACGGTGCTGTTCGGGTCGTTCAGGTCACCGAAGATGCGCGCGCCGCCGACGCAGCTTTCGACGCAGGCGGGCAGCAGCCCGGCATCCACGCGATGGGCGCAGAAGGTGCATTTGTCGGCCTTCTGGGTCTCGTGATTGATGAAGCGGGCGTCGTAGGGGCAGGCCTGCACGCAATAGGCGCAGCCGACGCAGACATCGGCATTGACGACCACGATGCCGTCATCGCGCTGGAAGGTCGCACCGACGGGGCAGACCGGGATGCAGGGCGGCTCGTTGCAGTGGTTGCACAGGCGCGGCAGCATCGCCATGCCCGGCACGCCGTCCTTCACCACCTCATAGGTATTGACGATGGTCCGCACGCTGTCGGGCGGGACGTCGTTCTCCATGATGCAGGAGACGGTGCAGGCCTGGCAGCCGATGCAACGGGCAAGGTCCACCACCATGCCCCAGCGCGGCCCGATGCCGCGGGAGGGGACCGGCGGTTCGGCGGCCGCGGCCGTCCCGCTCAGGCTCGCGGCGAGACCCGCGAATAGGGAACGTCGGCCAGACCCCATGACTCGTCTCCGCATATCGTCCTGCGGAGGGCTGTTAGTTCAGGTCCCGCGAATATTCCTTGATGCGCATCAACTGCCTGCCGCGCCGCAGCGAAAGTCAGCCGCCGCGGCGCCGGCGCAACAGCACCACGCCGCCGATCGCCGCCCCGATCACCAGGAAGGACACGCCCGTCGTCACCGTCCCCAGCGCATAGAGCACCGGCGTCGTGACATTAGTGGTCATGCCGTAGATCTCGAGCGGGAGAGTGTTGAAGGTCCCGGCCGTGTAGAGGCTGCGGGCGAATTCGTCATAGGACAGGGTGAAACCGAACAGCCCGACGCCGATCAGGGACGGCAGCAGGATCGGCACCACCACATGACGGATGGTCTGCCAGGGCGTGGCACCCAGGTCGCGCGCAGCCTCCTCGTAAGCGGGCGAAAAGCGATTGAAGACCGCGAACATGATCAGCAGGCCGAAAGGCAGCGTCCAGGTCAGATGCGCACCGAGGCCGGAGGACCACCAGGCCGGATCCTCCCCGATCAGGCGGAACATCAGCCCGATACCGAGCGAGATCAGCACCGACGGCACGATCAGGCTGGCCACCGCGAGGTAGAACAGCGCCGTCGCGCCGGGGAAGCGGCGGCGGAAGGCAAGCCCCGCCATGAAGGACACCACGACCGTCACCACGGTCACGATCCCGCCCAGGATCATCGACCGTGTGAAGGACCCGCCGAAATCGCCGACCATCTGCGTCTCGAACAGGTTGCGGAACCAGTGCGTCGAGACGCCGCGCATCGGGAAGGTCAGCCCGCCCTCCGGCCCCTGGAAGGACAGCACGACGATGGTGATGGTCGGCCCGTAGAGGAACAGCACGAAAAGCCCAAAGACGATCGCGAGCGGCCAGAAGGCGCGGGAACGGTTGCCGCCCATCACAGCTCCTTCCGGATGTCGACGATGCGCAGCATGGCCGCGATCATCAGCAGCACGACGATCAGCAGCACCACCGCATTGGCCGCCGCCGCCGGGTATTGCAGCAGCGACATGGCGTTGACCATCATCAGCCCGACCGAGGCCGATTGCCCGCCGCTCATCAGCCGCACGGTGACGAAGTCGCCCATCACCACCGCGACGACGAGGATCGACCCGATCATGATCCCCGGCCGCGCCAGCGGGATCACCACATTGCGCAGCACCTGCCATTCGGTGGCGCCGGCATCGCGCGCGGCCTCGATCAGCGCGCGGTCGATGCGCACCATGGAATTGAAGATCGGCACCACCATGAACAGTGCATAGAGATGCACATAGGCGAGGATCACCGCGAAATTCGAGAAGAGCAGGAACTCCAGCGGCTCATTGATCGCGCCCATGCCCATCAGCGCCTGGTTCAGCAACCCGTTCCTGCCGAGGAAGGGGATCCACGAAATCATGCGAATGACGTTCGACGTCCAGAAAGGAATGGTGCAGACGAGGAACAGCGCCGTCTGCATCAGCGGCGAGGCGATGTGGAAGGCGAGGAAATACGCCACCGTGAAGCCGACGATCAGGCAGATCGCCCAGGTGATGGCGGCAAATTGCAGCGTCTGGAAATAGGTCTTCCAGGTGATGGGGGAGAGGAACAGTTCCTCATAGTTCGTCCACACGAAGGCGGGGAACATGCGCACGCTGTCGTAGTCGAAGAAGGAGACGACGACGATCGTGCCGATCGGCACGATGAGGAACAGCGCCAGGATCAGCGCCAGCGGGGATGCCAGCAGCAGGCCGGACCAGCGGTTCGTCACGATTCTAAAGCCCTACCCATCGCAGCACGGCCTCGTCATCCGGAAACAGCGGATCGCGGCATGCCGCGATCCGGGAGCGCACAGCGCGACCGCGCCCAAACCACCAGCCGTCGCCGGAGCGACAGCCCAGGGCGCGAAGGCAAGGCGGCCGGATGGCCGCCGCCCGTCGTTTGAGGGCACAAATCAGCTCGCGATGAACTGGTTCCACTTCTGGACCATGTAGCGGTCCTCATCCATCACCGCGTTCCAGCAGGCCACCGCACCCATGCGGTCGTAGAAGGACCCGCCGTCGCGCACCGCGCCCGCGCGTTCCATCACCTGGCCCTGCGGGTTCTTGATGTCGCCCTGGGCCGGCTTGCCTTCCATCCAGAAGCCCCATTCGTCCGCGGTCATGTGCTCGCGCGCCGTCTCCAGCACCGCCGAGTAGTAGCCCTGGCGGTTCAGATAGGCGCCGACCCAGCCGGACAGGTACCAGTTGATATACTCATACGCCGCGTCGAGCTGGATGCCGCGGAGATGCTTCGCCAGCGCGAGCCCACCGCCCCAGGCGCGATAGCCCTCTTCCAGCGGCTGGTAGGTGCAGGCGATGCCGCGCGAGCGCACCGCGGTCACCGCCGGCGACCACATGGACTGGATGACGACCTCGCCCGAGGCCATCAGGTTCACGCTCTCGTCGAAGGTCTTCCAGAAGGCGCGGAACTGGCCGGCGCGCTTCGCGGCGATCAGGTAGTCGATGGTCTTGTCGATCTCCGCACGGGTCATGTTGCCCTTGTCGCCGTAGCGGATGACGCCGGCGCTCTCGCAGATCATCGCGGCGTCCATGATGCCGATGGACGGGATGTTCAGGATCGCCGTCTTGCCCCGGAAGGCGGGGTCCATGATGTCCTTCCAGTTCTTGATCGGCCGCCCCACCAGGTCCGGCCGGATGCCGAGCGTATCGGCATTGTAGATGGTCGGGATCATGGTGAACCACTGGGTCGGCGAGGACGCGAAGCGCGTGCTGGTCGGCCCCTCGACGAAGCCGACCGTGCTGGGCGCGGTGCCCTGCGCGATGGTCGAGGTCGGCGTCAGCTTGCCCGTGGTGAAGATCGGCACGATCTTGTCGAACAGTCGGATCTTGGACGTGTCCATCGGCTGCAGCACATTCGCCGGGAAGACCTTCTTCACCATCCAGTATTCGATATCAGCGATATCGTAGCTGTTCGGCTGCGTCACCGAACGCTGCACCACCGCGTCGGAATCGAGCGCGGTCATCTGCAGCGTGATGCCGAGGTCTTCCTTGCACTTCTCGGCGATCGCGTTCTGGTTCGACACGCCGGTGCCGAACTGGCGCAGCACGACATTGCGGATGTTCTGCGCCCAGATCGTCGGGAAGCCGGTCACGGCCCCGGACCCGATGGCGCCACCGGCCGCGGCGGCGAGCAACTTGCGCCGCGCGATGCCCTTCTTCGTCGTCTCGACCATGGCAGTCTCCCTTTCGTTCAATGGCAGCGTTGGGATGTCAGGTGATGGCGTGCATGTCCTCGGCCTTCCAGCCGAGGGCGACGCCATCGCCGGGATGCACCGGATCGGCGAAGAAGGCGGCTTCCGGCAGCACGGCGGAAAGCGGATCGAGCCCGTCCACCGCCAGCCCCACCGCCACCGTCGCGCCGAGATACTCGACCGACCGCACCGTGCCGTTCAGCGGCAGGGCGGCGCCGGGCTTCGCGACGATCATCTTGTCGGCGCGCACCGCGACATGCCGCGCCGCGCCGGGCAGCGCCGGCATCGCCACGCCATTGCCGAGCCTGCCGCCGCCGGCGGCAAGCGCGATCACGTTGTGCCCGCCGATGAAGCGCGCGACGAAGGTCGTGGCGGGGTGGTTGAAGACCTCGCGCGCCGTCGCCGCCTGTTCGATGCGGCCCTTGTTCATCACCACCACCAGGTCGGCGAGGGCCATCGCCTCATCCTGGCTGTGCGTCACATGCACGAAGCTGATCCCGAGCCGCGTCTGGAGATCCTTCAGCTCCTCCCGCATGCGGACGCGCAGGAAGGGATCGAGCGCGGACAGCGGCTCATCCAGCAGCAGCACGGCCGGATCGGTGATCAGTGCCCGCGCCAGGGCGACGCGCTGCTGCTGGCCGCCCGAAAGCTGCGCCGGCAGCCGGTCGGCATAGGCGGTCATCTCCACGCGTTCGAGCATCGCGGCGGCGCGCATGCGCCGCTCGGCCTTCGAGACGCCGCGCATCTTCAGACTGAAGGCGACATTGTCGAGGCAGGAGAGATGCGGGAACAGCGCATAGGACTGGAACATCATCGCCGTGCCGCGCTTGGCTGGCGGCAATTCGGTGATGTTCTCGGCGCCGAGCAGCACGTCGCCCTCGCTCGCGATCTCGTGCCCCGCGATCATGCGCAGGGTCGAGGTCTTGCCGCAGCCCGAAGGCCCCAGCAGGCAGCAATAGGTTCCGGCGGGGATGCGCAGCGCGATGCCGTCCACCGCGGTCACGGTGCCGTAGCGCTTGGTCAGGGCAACGAGTTCGATATCCGCCGCTTTGGCCATCCACACCTCGATCCGAAATCCGCTCGCGGCCCAACTGCAACCGCTGCGGGAGGAGGCAAGTCGCATGCCATGGTCATGGCACCGCGCACCGCGTTGGCATGCGCCCGTGGTCGCCCAGCCACAGCCAGCAATTGAAGCAACTTGCCCAGGGATCAGGCAACGACGTTCCGCAGGGCGCGGTGCGCGACGTTCCCTTGTTTACGCTGTGAAACCGAGAGGGGCTTTGCCCCCCGGACCCACCCCGGCAAAGGCCGAAAGGCCTTTGCAAACCTCAACCTTGCGCTGGGCGCCACTGGCAGGATGGATGCCGAAACCCACTCTGGCGCGCGGCACGCGCTTGGCGGGCCTAGCCTGACTGTCGCGCCCCGCGCCAACAGACTGCGGTCCAGGGGCTCCAAGCCCCAGGGGCACCCATTGGCGGTGCGCAGCAACGTCAATGGGACCCCGATGGCGGGGAGGTTTGGAGAGGCAGAGCCCCTCCAATTCCACCCCCACTGGTATCAGCCGAGCGCCGCCCGCACCCGCCCGATGAAGCCGTCCATCGCCGCCGGATTGGTCCAACGCAGCACCGCGACGATGCCGCTCGACGGATCGACCCAGGTCAGGTTGCCGCCCGCCCCAGTGGCGAAGAAGGCATCCCGCGCGGCGGAAGGATACCGCTTCCCGTCCGTGTTCAGCCACCACAGGAAGCCGTAATGTGGGTTCAGCGCGCAGGCTTCGATGGACATGCCGAACCAGGCGCCCGGCAGCACCATCCGTCCGTCCCACAGCCCGCGTGCCAGGGCGAGCAGCCCGACCCGCGCCTGGTCCTCGGCATGGATGGAGATGCCCCCGCCCCAATGCGTCCCGCCCGGCACCGACTGCACGCGCCGTCCATCGGCGAGCGTGACCCAGGAGGTCCGATACCCGTCCCAGCGCCAATCGGAAGACCCGCCGATCGGGCCGAGGATGCGCTCGCGGAACACCTCCGGCAGCGGCTTCTGGAAGACGCGCAGCAGGGACAGCGACAGGCGGTTCACCCGCACGTCGTTGTATTCCCAATAGGTGCCGGCGGGCTCCAGTACCCGTTCGCCCTTCTTCCCCTGCCCTTCGACGCCAAGGTTGCGGCCGCGGTCGATCGCATCCGCCTTGCCGAACAGCGTGCCTTCCCATTCCGAGGTGTTGGTCAGCAGGTGCCGCCAGCTGATCGGCGCGTTCTGCGGGCCGTCGAAGCCGCCGTCGTCGACGATCTCACGCACGGGGCGGTCGATGTCGGGGATCAGGCCGTCCGCGACCGCGATGCCGGTCAGCAGGGACAGGTAGGATTTCGCGACGGAGAAGGTCTGGCTGACCTCCCGCGTATCGCCCCAGCGGGCCACCAGCACGCCATGGCGCGTGACGAGCCCGCCCGGCGCGCCGCGCGGCCAGAGCGGCCCCAGCACTTCATTGTTCGGCGGCGGTTCGAAGGCGCCGCGGCCGATGTGGCCGGCGAGGTCATAGGGCCAGGGCGTCTCATGCGATTCGGCGAAGGCGACCGCCTCGTCGAGCTTCGCGGCATCGAAGCCGAGCGCGGCGGGCGCGGCCTCGGGCCAGGGGGCGGGATGGGCGGCGGGAAAGGTGATGCTGGTCATGGCGGCGGACCATGCGGGCAAGGCCGGGCCGCGCCAAGGGGGGAAGCGGCGCCTTGCGGTCGGGCCCGGCGACACCCATCCTCGGTTGAACGCCAACCCGAAAGGCACCCGCCATGTCCGACACCCCTGCCCCCGCCGGCCGGCTTGAGATCGTCTCGGACGCCATCTGCCCCTGGTGCTGGATCGGCAAGACGCATCTCGACCGCGCCCTCGCCATCCTCGCCGAGGAGGGCATGACCTTCGAACTCGGCTGGCTCCCCTATCAGCTCAATCCGGACATGCCGGCGGGCGGCGTCGAGCGCGCGAGCTACCGCGCGCAGAAATTCGGATCGGTGGAGCGCGGGGCGGAACTCGATGCCCAGGTGGCGGAGGCCGGCCGCGCCGCAGGGTTGATGTTCCGCCATGACCTGATGGCACGCACGCCGAACACGGTCGAGGCACATCGCCTGATCCGCCTGTCCCACCCGACCGGCCTGCAGCATGCGCTCGTCGAGCGCCTGTTCCGGGCCTATTTCCAGGAGGGCGAGGATATCGGCGATCCCGCGGTGCTGGTGCGTCTCGGCACCGAGACGGGCCTGCCGGAGCCAGTGCTCTCGGCCTTCGCCGCCGGCGAGGCGGCGCGACAGGAGGTGATGGCGGAATCACTCGGCCTGGCACGGGCGGGGATCAACGGCGTGCCGTCCTTCCTGATGGACCGGCACCTGCTCTTCTCGGGCGCGATGCCCGGGGAACGCATGGCCGAGGCGTTCCGCCAGGCGGTGGCTATCCTGCGCAGCCAGGCGGCCTGACCGCCGCCGCCCGGCCGGTGGCCGGGCCCTTTCCGCACGGGCGCCGGGCGGCGCGGTTCCGCACCCGGCGCCGGCCTGCACGCGCCCTCAGACGTGCATGACGCTGCCGCCATCCTCCAGCCAGTTCTGGCCGGTGATGAAGGAGGCACCGTCGGACAGCAGGAAGCAGATCAGCGGCGCCACCTCGGCCGGCGTCGCGATGCGCCCGAGCGGGATGCGCGCCAGCGTCCGGTCGCGGAAGCGGTCGGAGCGGATCGTCTCGGTCATCGGTGTCTCCACCGTACCGAAGCCCACGCTGTTCACACGCACGCCATAGCGCGCCCATTCGGCGGCACCCGTCATGGTGATGCCGAAGACACCCGCCTTGGCCGCCGAGTAGTTCACCTGGCCGATCGACCCGCGCTTGCCCGCGGTCGAGGAGATGTTGACGATCGCGCCCGGATTGGGCTCGCCGGCCTTGAAGCGCGCGATCAGGTGGCGGCCCACCGCCTGCTGCATCAGGTGCACGCCGGTCAGGTTGACGTCGATCACCGCCTGCCATTGCGGCAGGGTCATTTTCTCGATCATCGCCGGACGCGTGATGCCGGCGTTGTTCACCAGGCCGTGCACGGCGCCGAACTTCGCGGCCGCATCATCCACCACCTTTGCGCAAAAGGCCTCGTCGGACACATCGCCCTGTACGGGCAGCGTCCGCTCGCCGGCCAGTGCCTCAGCCGTTTCCTTCAGCGTCTGGGGGTTGCGCTCGACCATGACCAGGTTGCCGCCAAGGTCGAGCACGAGCTCGGAGATGGCTTTGCCGATCCCCTGCCCGGCCCCGGTCACGATGACGGTCCGGCCCGAGAGATCCATCGGATTGCGCATGACTTTCCTTCCCTTTGCAGTTCTTGAAGGGAAGCCTCGCGCGGGATCGGGGCGCTGGCAAGGGCGCCCCGACCGATCGGTCAGTTCAACCGCAGCCCGCGGACCAGGTCGGGCGAGGGTTGCGCCTCGCCGCGTTCCACGCGCTTCACGATCTCGGTCAGCGCGGCATTGGCGGGCGCGTCGATGCCAACGCCCTTGCCCTTCTCGACGACGAAGCCGTTGAGGAACTCGATCTCGGTGCGACGGCCCTTCATCATGTCCTGGCCCATCGAGGCGCGATGTGCGCCGCCGCCCGCGCCCTGCGTGTCGGCGAGGCGCTGGGTGTCATAGGCCTTGCGCGCTTCCGCATCGCCCTCGCCCGCCCTGGCGATGATCTCGGCGTCGAGATGCAGGATTTCCTCGAGGTCGTAGCCCAGCGCCTGGCCGACGCGGATCGCCTCCGACCCCAACCGCGCGGCGAAGGCGCGGATTGCATCATCCGCCGTCGCATCCTTTGCCACCATGCCGGTCGCCGCCGCGATGCCGTTGCCCATCACGTTGGCGACGAGCTTCGACCAGCGCTCGCCCCAGAGGTTCGTCGTGGTCAGCGCGGAATCCGACAGCGCGACCAGCGAGGTGATGTACTCCGCCCGCGGCGAGACCCGCCCATGCGGCTCGCCCACGCGATAGACGGTGTGCTTGGTGCCCGACTTGCCCGCGGCGCGCTTGATCAGCCCCGGCGCCGAGAGTTCCACCGTGATCAGCGACGCGATCGCGCCGAGCACCCGGCCCCAGCCGACGATGCCGGCGATCGTCTCCTCGTTGATGCAGTTCTGCAGGGAGACGACATAGCCGCCCGGCGACAGATACTGCGCGATCATCGTCGTCGCCCAGGCGGTATCGTAGGACTTCATGCAGACGAAGGCGATATCGACCGGCTTCTGCTTGGCGAAGGACTGCAGCTCCGTCAGGTGGATCGCCTTCACCGGCACGGTGAATTCCGGCACGTCCTTGAGGTGCTGGATGGTCAGGCCCCGGGAGCGCATCGCCTCCACATGCTCGGGCCAGGGGTCGATGAAGGTCACGTCGTGGCCCGCCTGGACCATGTAGGACCCCGCATACCCCCCGACCGCACCGGCGCCGACAATGGCGATGCGTGGCTTGTCCATTCTGAACGCTTCCCCTTCGAGCATGACGACCGCCGGGGCCATGGCCCCGGGCGGCCCAAACACGCAACCATCCAAACGCTATGCGCCGCCGATCGCGGCCTCCACCGCGAGCGCCACCTTCAACGCCCGCCGTCCGGCGGCACCGTCCACCACAACCGGCGCGCCGTCCAGACAGGCGGCGACAAAGGCCGCCTGCTCGGCTTCCAGGCTGTCATGGTCCGTCCAGGTGAAGCGGTCGATGCCGGAACCCGGCATGGTCGCCACCGCCTCCGCCCCGCCGCGGCGCAGCACGGCGAGCGAGCGGTCGAGGAAGTTCACGCTCATCTCGCCTTCCGTGCCGAGCACGCGCAGGCGCCGTTCCATCGCCAGCGACACGCGCGACGCCGTGATCACCGCCGCGCGGCCGCCGGCGAAACGCAGCCGCGCCACGGCGAAATCGGGCCGGTCCGAGGCCACGGCGGAGCCGACTGCCTCGACCGCCTCAGGCTCCGCGCCGGCCAGTTCCAGGACCAGGTCGATATCGTGGATCATCAAATCCAGCACGACCGAGACATCGAGGCTGCGCGGCCGGAACGGCGCGGCGCGCACCGCATCCCATGACAGGGCGCGTCCGCCGGTCTCGGCCCCCACCACGGCACGGAAGGCGGCCGAGAAGCGTTCGATATGCCCGACCTGCAGCACCTGGCCTCGCGCGGCGGCAATAAGCGCATCGGCCTCGTCCAGCGTCGCGGCGATCGGCTTCTCGATGAAAACATGCTTGCCGGCGGCCAGTGCGGCCATCGCCAGCCCATGGTGGAAGCGGGTGGGTGCCGCGATGATGACCGCATCGGCCGCGGCGATGGCGGACTCCGGCGCCAGGGCGGCCACGCCGACCTCCGCCGCGACGGTCCCCGCGCGCGCGGCATCGGCGTCGGCGAGGCCGACCAGCCTCACCCGCGAATTGGCGGCGGCCTTCAGCGCATGGAAGCGGCCGAAATGACCAACGCCCAGGATGGCAAGGGCGAGTCGTGTGTCACTGGCATTCATGCCGGCCCTTTAGCACCGCCGGGCCGCGCGCAGGAGGCCCGGGCGGTCAGATCACCGGCGCCACCCCATCCTTGCTGACGATCACGCGGCTGGTGGCGATGCGGCCATCCGCGCCACGGGTCCCGTTGATGAAGACCGTGGCACCGGCGACGAGGTCCGCGCGCGAGGCCGGTATCGGCATCAGCAGCGGCGTGTCGGCGGCCACGCGCACGACGACCCGACGGCCGAGAATGCTCAGCGTCAGATCGCGCCCGGACGCGCTGTCCACCGCCGCCTCGACCGGACCGTTGTTCATCGAGGCGTTCTCCCCGGTATCCCAGGGCACCTGCAATTCGGTGATCCGCGCGCCGGGCGGCAGGACGGTGATGGCAGTCGCCCGCAGCGTGCCGTCCGGGCCGGGTTCCGCGACGACGCCGAGCGCCGTGCCGGGCGTAATGTCGGCCAGCGCGACGCGGCGCAGGGCGCTGACGGCCGCGCCCTCGGCCAGGGTCACGGCCAGCCGGTCCCCCGACCGGGTAACGACGCCAAGCACGTCGCCCTCCAGTCCCACGATGCTGCCGCGGATGCGGACAGGGCCTGCGCCCTGGGCCAGGGCCGTTGCGGCCGGCAGCGCAACAAGGCCGAGCGCGGCGATACGGCGGGACAGGGTGGGCATGACGCGGCCTCCTCGATGCCGGTCAGGCCCGGCCATCCGGAGGTGGGATGCCCCGCGCCAAGCGCCAGGGGCGCCGCAGCAGGACCGGTCCATGCCCCGTGCCGCGGCGCGCGCAGCGGGCCGTTCGATAAAACCTTGCAGAATCAGGCCCGAGGCGCGACGAAGCCCCGCCTTTTCCGCCATGGCGCAGCCGGGGTTGCATCCCCTGCCCCCCATCGCCATTGTCCGCCCGCCTTCATACTGGGGTTTCTGCCGTCCATGCTGCATTTCGCGCGCTGGAAAACCATCGCGATCCTGTTGGTCTGCCTCCTCGGCACGCTCGTCGCCGCGATCAACCTCGTGCCGCGCTCCGCCCTGCCGAGCTGGTTCCCCGACCAACGGGTGAGCCTCGGGCTCGACCTGCGCGGGGGTTCCTATCTGCTGCTCGAGGTCGACCTGAACACGGTGGTGCGGGAACGGCTGGACAGCATGGTGGACGGCGCCCGCACGCGGCTGCGTACGGCCAATGTCCGCTATGTCAACCTCACGGCCGACGCGGCGAACCGCCGCATGGGCTTGCGCGTGCTGGACACGGCGCAGATCCCGGCCGCCGTCGCCGCGCTGCGGGAACTGTCGAACCCTGTCACGGTGTCGACCGGCCAGGAAGTGCCGGACATCGAGGTCACCAGCAATCCCGACGGCCAGATCTGGGCGACGCTGACCGAAGCCGGCCTGCGCGCCAAGGCAACCGGCGCGGTGGAACAGTCCATCGAGATCGTCCGCCGCCGTATCGACGAGACCGGCGTCGCCGAGGCCCTGATCGCCCGCCAGGGCCAGTCCCGCATCCTCGTCACCCTGCCCGGCGTCGAAGACCCCAACCGGATCAAGGAATTGCTGGGCCAGACCGCCCGCATGACCTTCCATTTGGTCGATGACAGCCCGGCGCTGGGCGCAACGCCACCCCCCGGCGTGGTCTTCCTGCCCGGCGAGCGCGAGGGCGAACGCTATGCCGTGCGCCGCCGCGTCGAGGTGGACGGCGCCAACCTGACCAATGCCCGCGCCGGCCAGGACAGCCGCACCGGCGAATGGGTGGTGAATTTCCAGTTCGATTCGACCGGCACCCGCCGCTTCGCCCAGATCACGCGGGAGAATGTCGGCCGTCCCTTCGCCGTGGTGCTGGACGGCAAGGTCATCACCGCCCCGGTCATCCGCGAGCCCATCACCGGCGGCCAGGGGCAGATCAGCGGCTCCTTCACGGCCCGCTCAGCCAATGACCTTGCGGTGCTGCTGCGCGCCGGCGCCTTGCCGGCGCCGCTGACCGTGGTCGAGGAACGCACCGTCGGGCCCGAACTCGGCGCCGATGCCATCCGCGCCGGCATCCTCTCGCTCGCGGCCGGCACGGTCTTCGTGTTCCTCTATATGGGCCTCGCCTATGGGTTGTTCGGCTGGTTCGCCAATCTCGCGCTGATCTTCAACATCGTGCTGATGATCACGGGGCTGACCCTGCTCGGCGCGACGCTGACGCTGCCCGGCATCGCCGGCATCGTGCTGACCCTCGGTACCGCGCTCGACGCCAATATCCTGATCAATGAGCGCATCCGGGAAGAGACGAAACTCGGACGAACACCGATCAATGCGCTGGAGGCCGGTTACACCAAGGCCTCCGGCACGATCATGGATTCGAACCTCACGAACCTGATCGCGATGGCCTTCCTCTATGGCTTCGGGTCCGGCCCCGTGAAGGGCTTCGCGGTCACGGTCGCCATCGGCACCGTGGTGCAGATGTGGACCGCGACGGTGCTCACGCGCCTCATGGTGTCCTGGTGGTATCGCCGGACCCGGCCGAAAGACCTGCCGGTGATCCAGCGCCCAGGCCTGTCCCTGGCCGAGCGCCTGCGGCGGCCGCTGTTCCGCATCTTCCCGGACGTCACCCGCATCCACTTCATGCGCGGGGCGCGGATCGGCCTGCTGACCTCGGCCATCCTGTCCACCGCCTCGGTGATCCTCGCCTTCCATCCCGGCCTCGAGAAGGGCATCGACTTCAAGGGCGGCATCGAGATGGAGGTGCGCACGCCGGAGGCCGGCGACATCACCACGCTGCGCCGCGCGGTCGATGGGCTCAGCCTTGGCGATGCCACCCTCCTGCAGTTCGGCGATGCCTCGACCTTCGCCATCCGCCTGCCCGCGCAGGGCGACGAGAACGCCGTGCAGAATGCCGTCAACGCCGTGCGCGGCGCGTTGGAGCAGGTCGCCCCCGGCACCCGCATCCTGCGCGTGGAAGCGGTCGGCAACCGCGTCTCGGATGAGCTGTTCCTGGGCGGCATGATCGCCCTCGCGCTCTCCTTCGCGGCGATGCTCGCCTATATCTGGTTCCGCTTCGAATGGCAGTTCGCCGTAGCCGGCGTCGCGACGCTGATGCTCGACACCACCAAGGTCGTCGGCGTGATGGTCGTGACGGGCATCGAGTTCAACCTGACCACCGTCGCGGCGATCCTGACCATCATTGGCTTCAACGCCAACGACAAGGTCGTGGTGTTCGACCGCATGCGCGAGAATTTGCGCAAGTACAAGACAATGCCGCTGGAACAGTTGGTCGATCTCTCGATCAACGAGACGATGAACCGGACGCTCGGCACCTCGATGACGCTGCTGCTCTCAGCCTTGCCGCTCGCGCTGTTCGGGGGCGATACGCTGTCGGGCTTCGCCTGGCTGATGGTGGCCGGCATCGTGATCGGGACGTCGTCCTCGACTTTCATCGCGGCGCCGATCGTGCTGTTCACCGGACGCAACACGCTGCGGCGATCGGACGAGCCACCGCCGGCTGACGGGGCGAAGCGCCGCAAGCCCGACGTGGAGCGCCAGTCGCTTCCGACGGCCTGAACCGCGACTGATGCGGGGATAGTGGCCATGGCCCTGTCCCTGCATCTCCAAGGCAAATGTCGGTCGCCCCAGATCGGCACCAGCCCGCACCGCCATCCGGCCACCCAGCGACAGGACCCTGGATGGGGTTGCGGTCTGGTGCCATTCACTCGGACGATGCTCTACGCGAAGCCCAGCTCCCGCAGCTCCTCCGCGGACGCCATGGGCTCGATCAGCGCCCCGCCGAGTTGCCGCACCTGCTCGATCAGCAACCCGATCAGCGCCACCGTCGCGGGCGTCGGTGATCGCCCCTGCCGCCGCGCCAGATAGACAGTGCGGAACATCGCCGGCGCCAGCGGCCGAAAGCCGATCCCTTCCTCTCGCATCGGCAGCGCGGCCAGCGCCGGCACCGCCGCGATGCCGACCCCCTCGCGGATCAGACTGCGCAGGCCGCTGACGCTCGAAACCTCATAGCGCGCCCGTGGCAGGCCCGGTCGCGCAAGGGCGTGCTGCTCCAGCAGGGTGCGGATGCCGCTCTCACTGCCGAGGCTGAGCAGCATCTCCCCCGACAGCTCCGACCATGCGACCGGCCCCCGCGTCGCCAGCAGACGGTGTCCCGGCGGGCAGACGACACCGAAGCAGTCCCGCAGCAGCGGGATCGCCTCCATCGCGGCATCGGGCGCCGGCAGCGTCGTCAGGGCGATATCCGCCTCGCCGGCGAGCAGGCGGCGGGTCGCACCGCCGGTGTTCTCCTCCAGGATGCGGACCGAGATGCCCGGATGCCGCCGGCTTAGCAGCCCCAGGGCGGGCGCCAGGGCATGGCTGACGAGGGAGGCGGTGGCGGCGATCACCACGAGCCCCCTCTCCCGCCGCGCATGGGCCTCGAGGTCGTCGAGCGCCTGTTCCATCTCCTCCAGCATGCGGGCAGCGAGGAGGACGAAGCGTTCCCCATGAAGCGTCGGCGTGACGGAGCGCGTGCTGCGGTCGAGCAACCGGAGCCCGAGTTCGGCTTCCAGGGCCTTGATGCTGACGGTCAGCGCGCTCTGCGTGACATGGAGCTGCGCGGCGGCGCGGGTGAAGCTGCGCTCGCGCGCCACGGCGAGGAAGGCCCGGAGCTGACGCAGTGTCACGTTTCGACTCATGAGCCAATTTTATCAATTGGCAAGAATAATGAAATGGACCTGCGCCTCCGCCTGCGCTGCCCTGTGTCGAAGGGCGATGCCCGGCCGGACTGACACGGCAAGCGGAGGAAGCGAGACATGGAGCAGGAAGCCGTCGGAACGGCGCGGTGCTTGCGTCCTGATGCCCTGGGGCGCCGGCGGATCCTGGCGGGGCTGACCGGCGCGCTGGCCGCACCCGCCCTCGCCGCGCGCGCCAGAGCCGAGGCCTGGCCGGTCGACCGGGTGACGATCGTGACCTCCCTTCCCGCCGGCTCCACGGTCGACCTGACCACGCGGGTCTATGCCGACCAGCTTGCCCGCATGTGGGGCAAGCCGGTCATCGTCGACAATCGCGGTGGCGGCAACGGCGTGCTCGCCTGCCAGATGGTGGCGCGGGCGCGGCCGGACGGGCTGACGCTGCTCGCGACGTCGGCCATGACGCATGCGGCCAATCCGAGCCTCTATGAGCGGCCGCCCTATGATGCGGTCGCCGAATTCGATGCGGTAGCACGCTACGGCGCCTCGCCTTTCGTGGTGATGGCGACGCGCAAGCTGAACGCGGAAAGCCTGGCCGCGCTGACGGGGGCGCTGACGGCGCGGCCCGGCGACTTCAGCTTCGGCGCGGGGTCGGTGCCATCGCGCCTTGCCGCCGAACTCTATCGCCAGATCATCGGCGCAGACGTTGTCCATGTCGGCTACCGCGGCAACCAGGCGGGCTTCTCGGACCTCGTGAATGGCCGCATCGCCTTCATGGCGGTGGATGTGGTCGGCGCCAAGCCGCTGGTCGATCGCGGGGAGATCGCCGCCGTCGCCCTCAGCGACAGCGAGCGTCACTGGGCGGTGCCGGAGGTGCCGTCCAGCGCCGAGGCCGGCCTGCCCGAATACCGCTTCACCACCTGGTCCGGCATCTACGCGCCCAAGAATACGCCGCGCGAAATCGTCGCCCGCATCCATGCCGACATGACCGAGGCCCATGCCCTGCCGGAGGTGCGCGCCCGCATCCTGTCCATGGGCGGATCGCAGATGCCGCCCATGGGCCCCGACGACTTCCAGGCCTTCACCATCAGCGAGATCGCCGCCTGGGGCCGGATCATCCGGCAGGCCGGCATCCGCATCGAATAGGAGGAACCACCATGAACCAGATCCCGAACCCGCGCTGGACCGGCCCGCGCATCAAGCATGCCTCGACCGAGGCCGAGCCCTACGCCACGATCACGGTCGACAAGGTCACGCCCATCATCGGCGCCGAGATCGGCGGGGTCGACATCGGCAACCCATCCGAGGCGCAGATGGCCGAGATCCATCGCGCGCTCGCCGAGAACCTGGTCATCTTCTTCCGCGACCAGCACCTGACGCCCGAGCAGCACCTCGCCTTCGGCAGCCGCTTCGGCGAGTTGCACATCCATCCCGCGGCACCCACCGAAGGCGGCCATGCCGGCCTGATGGTCATCAAGGCCGACCGCAACAGCCCGCGCGCCAATGGCGAGGGCTGGCATTCAGACGTGTCCTGCGACGAGGAGCCGCCGATGGGCAGCATCCTCTACATCAAGCAATGCCCGCCGGTCGGCGGCGATACGCTGTTCGCCAACATGTACGCCGCCTATGACGCGCTGTCGGACCGCATGAAGGCGTATCTCGAAGGCCTCACCGCCGTGCATGACGGGGAAGAGAACTACCGCGGCACCTATGCGAATTTCGGCGTGCAGGACAAACCCGTCTATCCGCGCGCGATCCACCCGGTCGTGCGCACCCACCCGGTGACCGGGAAGAAGGCGCTGTTCGTGAACAAGGGCTTCACCCGGCGCATCCTGGACATCCCCGTCGACGAGAGCACGGGCGTGCTCGCCTATCTCTACGAGCACATGGCCAACCCGCTGTTCCAGTGTCGCTTCCGCTGGCGGGAGAACTCGGTGGCCTTCTGGGACAATCGCTGCGCCCAGCACCGCGCGATGTGGGACTACTGGCCCGCGACACGGTACGGGAACCGGGTGACGGTAAAGGGCGAACGCCCGGTGTGAGGCGGCGGGCGGAGGGGCCTTGCGCCGCTCGCGGTATGGGCCTGCGGGGTGGAACGGGAAAGGTTCCGCCCTTCCCCGAACCGCCAAGCGCCGAAGGGCCTTCCTGACGACGTGGCCGCTTCCGCTGAAGAAGATCGGAGGGACAAAGCCCCTGCCACGTCACCCGCCCCGGATCGGAGGCAGCGCCCCATCCTCCGCCGCCCCGCGCCCCACCGCCGCATCCAACCCCGGATCGCGCGCGAAATAGGCCGTGGTCGAGGGGAAGGCGAAGGCCGTGCCGCATTCCTCCACCGTGCGCATGATCTCTAGGATCAGCTCCTCCTGCACCCGCAGGAAGCTCGCGAAATCGACGACCAGCACCTTGGCGAAGATCTCGATGTCGACCGAGGACGCGCCCAGCCCGACCAGACGGATACGCGGCAGGGTCGCGGTCTTCTCGACGTCGGGATGCGCGACCACCCGCTCCCGCAGCCGTTCGAGCAGCGCCTGGAGCTGCTCGCGCGAGGTCTCGTAGCGCACGCCGACCTTGTGCTGGAACAGGGTCTTGTCGCGCGCCGTGAAGTTGGTCAGGCGCATCTTGGCGAGCTCGGCATTCGGCACCGAGGTCAGCGTGCCGTCCAACCCGCGAATGCGGCTCGACCGCGGGCCGATCGCCTCGACCGTGCCGCTATCGGTGCCGTAGCGGATGAAATCGCCGAGGCGGAAGGGACGGTCGGCGAAGATGGACACGCCGCCAAAGAGGTTCTCCACCGTCGATTGCGCGGCGAGCGCGAGGGCGATGCCGCCGACGCTGACCCCGGCCAGCAGACCGAGCGCCGGCACGCCGATGTCGTTCGCACCGTAGACGATCAGCGTCGCCGCCGAGACGAGCGAGCCGACACGCGCCAACAGCCGCAACAGGTTGGCGTCGTACAGGTCGTCGGGGAAAATCGGCGAGGCGATCATCGCCTCGGCGAGCAGCCACCAGGCGATCCAGGCCGCCCAAGCGCCCGCGAGATAGAATAGGATCGTGGCAAGCGTCGTCTCCCAATCCCCGATCGGGCTCGGCAGCGCGAGTTGCAGGGAGGCGACGAAATGCCCGGCAAAAGTCAGCGTCGCGAGCAGTATCGGGCCGGTCAGGCGCAGCGCGTGCCGCCGCAGCCCATGCGTCGCCGCCGAGGCGCGCAACACCCATCGATGCCAGATCACGAAGACCCAGGCCGCGAGCACCATGAAGGCGAGGACGAACAGAAGCTTCCACAGTGGCGTGTCGAGCACCGGGCGATGCAGCCACGCCGGAAACTCGTTCACCGGCAACCAGAGCAGCAGCGGCCCGATGAAACGCTGCTGCGTCTCGACCCAGCTCGCGACGCCGGCGTTGTGCAGCACCGGGTCATACCGGACCATGTCGTAGAATTCAGGCAGGCGCGCAACGGTTTCCGCCGAGAAGACATAGTCGCCGGCCCGCGGCCCGGTCGCGATGCGCACCATGCGGATCTCGGTGCCCGGAATGGTCCAGTGCTGCGGAGGATCGGAAGCGTTGACCGAGGGGAAGGCCGCGGCGGGAACGAGAGGGATCCGGCTCAGGATGTCCCGCAGCAGGCTGACCGACCGCGCGGCATCCTTCCAGCGATGATCGGGCGCGAAGGTATCGAGGTCGAAGACCGCAGTGCCGAGCCGGAGCAGCGCATTGACCACGGCAAGCTCGGTCCTGAGCGACGGGGCTGCGCGATAGGCCGCGTAGATGGCCTCGATCCGATGGGTTTCGGCGAGGAAGCTCGCATAGGTCGCGGCCGGGCTCGACGTATCGAGCTCCGGCAGCAGCGCGGCGCGCGCCGGCCCCAGGGTTGCGAGCAGCAGCCACAGGGCCGCGACAGCCCCCAGGAACCGGCCCGACCGCATCAGCCCGCCCAGGCGCGCCGGTACAGCGCGACGATCTCCTCGGCGCCCGGCACGGCCGGGTTGTTCGCCGGGCTGCCCGAGGCCAGCGCCTGGTCCGCCATGGTCGTCAGCAGCCCGTCCCACTTCGCCGCATCGATGCCGAAGGCGCCGGGCGTCGGCACGGCGAGGTCGCGGTTCAGGTCGCGCAGTTCCTGCAACAGCTTCGCCCCGGCCGACTGGTCGCCCTCGGAGGAGGTCGCGACACCCATCGCCCGCGCGGCCTCGGCATAGCGCGGCAGCGCGGCGTTCAGGCTGTATTCCGTCACCGCCGGCAGCAGCATCGCGTTGGACAACCCGTGCGGCACATGGAAATGCGCCCCGATCGGGCGCGACATGCCATGCACCAGCGCGACCGAGGAATTGCTGAAGGCGATGCCCGCCAGCGTCGCGCCCTTCATCATCGCCGCGCGGGCGATAGCGTTGGACGGCTCGCGATAGACGGTGCGCAGGTTCGGCGCGATCAGGCGCATGGCGCGCAACGCGTATTCGTCGGCCTCGTCATTCGCGCGCTTGGACACGAAGGCTTCCAGCGCATGGGTCAGGCTGTCGATGCCGGTATCCGCCGTGGTGCGCGGCGGCACCGAGAAGGTCAGCTCGTAATCCACCACGGCCGCGAGCGGCAGCGCGCCAAGGCCAGCGATGAGCATCTTCTCGTCGCGCTCGGTGTCGGTGATGACGGTGAAGCGCGTCGCCTCACTGCCCGTGCCCGCGGTGGTCGGGATGCAGATGACCGGCAGGGCGCCGCGGTTCGCCTGCGCCGGCACCTTGAAGTCGCGCATCTTGGCACCCGCCGGCGCGGCGCCGAGGATCGCCATCGCCTTCGCCGTATCCATCGGGCTGCCGCCGCCGAAGCCGACCAGGCAGTCATAATCGCCCGCCTTCATCGCCGCCACGCCAGCCTCGATGACGGTATCGGTCGGGTCGGGCACCGTGTCGCTGAACACGCCGGGGTTCATGCCGCCCGCCCGCAACGGGGCGAGCGCCTTCTCGACCGTGTCGGAGGACACCATCCAGGGATCCGTCACCACCAGCGGCTTCGACAGGCCGAACTGTCCCAGCACCTCGGCCACCTTTCCGACCGCGCCGCCGCCGATCATCAGCAGGCGCGGCGAAACGAAACTCGTCGTCATGAACTCTTCCCCTCACGGATCATGGTGATGAGCGCCGAGAAGTCCTTGGCCCCACCGCCGCCATCCACGAAGCGGTCATACAGCGAAAGCGCGAGCGCGCCGACCGGCGTCGCCACCCCGGCGTCCTTCGCCGCCTGCTGCGCCAGGCCGAGATCCTTGCGCATCAGCGCCGCGGTGAAGCCCGGCGCATAGTCGCGATTGGCCGGGCTGCCCGGCGCCGGTCCCGGCACGGGGCAATAGGTGTTCAACGCCCAGGACATCGCCGTCGATTTCGAGCAGACGTCATAGAGCGCCTGCGCCGAGAGCCCGAGCTTCTCGGCCATGACGAAGGCCTCGGATGTCACCGCCATGGTCGCGGCGAGCATCATGTTGTTGCACAGCTTCGCCACCTGCCCCGCGCCGGCATCGCCGCAATGGACGATGGTCTTGCCCATGGCCTCCAGGATGGGCCTGGCGCGCTCTACCGCCGCGGGCTCGCCGCCGACCATGAAGGTCAGCGTGCCGGCCTCCGCCCCCATCACGCCGCCCGAGACCGGCGCGTCGAGGAAGGGCCGCCCGGACGCCGCCGCGACCTCGCGCGCCGTGGCGACGTCGATGGTCGAGCAATCCATCAGCAGCGCATCGACGCGGGCCGCCTTGGAGAGGCCCCCCTGCCCCAGCCAGGCATCGCGCACGTGCTCGCCCGCCGGCAGCATGGTGATGACGACATCCGCATCCTGCGCCGCGGCGGCGGAGGAGAAGGCCGCCGTCGCCCCCGCCGCAACGACGGAGTCGACCGCCGCCTGCACGATGTCGAACACCACGACCTGATGCCCGGCCTTGACCAGGTTGCGCGCCATCGGCGCCCCCATGCGGCCCAGTCCGACGAAGCCGATGCGTGCCATGTCTGCCTCCCTCATTCCGCGCGGATGCCGACGCGGCGGATCAGGTCGCCGAGCCGGACGAATTCGCGTTCATTGCGTGCCTGATAGACCTCGGGCGACCCCGGCAGCGGCCGGGCGCCCAGTTCGGCCATGCGCGAAGCGGTCTCCGGCTTCGAAAGCCCGACGCGCAGCGCGGCATTGGCCTTGGCGATGATCTCCGCCGGCGTGCCGCGCGGCGCGACCAGGCCGAACCAGGCCGTCACCTCATAGCCCGGCAGGGTCTCGGCGATGGCCGGGATGTCGGGGCTGGACGGCCAGCGCTCGGCCGAGGTGACGCCGATCGCGACCAGCGCGCCGGACCGGACATGCGGCAGGATCGAGGGCAGGTTGTCCGTGCCGAAATCGATCCGCCCCGGCAGCAGGTCCGTCATCATCGGCGCGCTGCCGCGATAGGGGACATGCGTCGCCTCGAAGCCGCCCATCAGGCGAAACAGCTCGGCGGCGAGATGCGTCGATCCGCCGATGCTGGTCTCGCCGTAGGACAGCGTCCGCTGCTTCGCGAGTGCGATCAGCGCCGCCGCGTTGCGCACGCCGACCGAGGGGTGCGCCGCGATCAGGTTCGGCACCTCGGCGATCTGGCTGATCGGCAGGAAGTCCTTCAACGGGTCATAGCCGGAATTGGCATAGAGATGCGGGTTGATCGCATTGGTGCCGGGCGAGCCCAGCAGCAGCGTGTAGCCATCGGCCGGGCTGCGCAGCACCGCCTGCGCGGCGATGTTGGACCCGGCGCCGGGCCGGTTCTCCACCACCACGGGCTGGCCGAGTTCCTCCTGCAGGATCTGCGCGGCGATGCGGCCCAGGATGTCCGTCGTGCCGCCGGCCGGGAAGCCGACCAGGATGCGGACCGGCCGGTCGGGCCAGGTGGCCGCGAAGGCCGGGGCGGCGAGCAGCCCCGCCCCAGCGGTCAGCAGGGCTCGGCGGCGCAGCACGACGAGTGACGAGGCCTTGGACACTGTGTTCCCTCCGGGGATGTTTGCGGCCAGTGTCGGGATCGCCTCCCCCGCTTGTCAAACCGCTCGGGGCATCCCGAAGACGCGCAGCAGGATGTCTCGCAGCCCGGCATGGTCGGGCGAGGGCCCGCGCCAGGCGATATAGCCATCCGGCCGCACCAGCCAGGCCGCGCCCGCCCCACCATAGGCGGCCGCGAAGGCGCCCTGCGCGTCCTGCAGCACCGCGACGCCGTAGTGATCGGCCGGCGCATCGGCGGTGATGACCACGACGCGCAGCCCCGGGATGCGCGGCAGCGTGTCGATATCCGGCGCCTGATGCACCAGCAGCACCGGGTCCGTGCCGCGCAGCATGTCGAAGACGCGCAAGGGGGAACCCACGCCCTCACGCCGCAGCCCGCCCGCATCCGGCGCGCGATCGCCGGCTCGTGGCCCCTCCGGCCCTCCATCGTCGTGCACCCAGGCGCTGTCGCGATAGGTGACGAGAAGCTGCGTGTCCTCCAGCCGATCCGGCTTGGCCCCACCCTCCCGCCCGAAATTCATCGAGGCCGCGAGCGTCCGCGCGATGACATCCGCGCCCACCGGCCGGCGCTCGGCCTCATAGCTGTCGAGCAGCGCCACCGGCGCTCGCCCCGCCAACACCGAGGCCAGTTTCCAAGCAAGGTTATAGGCGTCCTGGATGCCGGTATTCATCCCCTGCCCGCCCGTCGGCGGATGGATATGCGCCGCATCGCCGGCGATGAAGACGCGCCCGGCGCGATACCGCGCCGCCAGCCGCATGCTGATGCGGAAGATCGAGGACCAGCGCAGGTCGGACAGCACCGGCCGGTCCGGCACCAGATCGTCCACCACCGCCTGAAGCTCGGCCAGGCCGGGGCCTTTCAGTTCGGCCTGGATGCCATGGCCGCCGCCGCCATCTCCCGCCAGGCTCTGGGGTGCGATCATCGAGACGCGGTAGCGCCCGGGCTCCGGCAGCGGAATCGCGACAAAGAGGTCGGGCGCCGCGTCCTCATGCAGCCGCACCGCGCGCAGCGCCATGCCATAGGGCAGGTCCATCGCCATGTGGACATCGCCGAGCATGAAGGTCATCGGCATGGCCTCGCCCTCGAAGCCTATGCCGAGCGCGTGGCGCACCGTGCTGTGCGCGCCGTCGCAGCCGATCACATGACGGAAGCGCTGCGGCCCGGCGCCGCCGGACAGGCGCACCGTGACACCTTCCGCATCCTGCTCCAGCGCCTCCAGCGCGACCTCGCGCTCGACCGCGATGCCCTGGCCCTCGAGGTGGCGCGCCAGAAGGCGCTCCGTCTCGTATTGTGGCAGGCCGAGCGTCGCATAGGGCAGGTCCGACAGGTCGCGCAGCACGTCGTAGGGCGGATGCCCGGTGATGATGGACCGCATGCCGTTCAGCCAGAGCCCGGCATCGATCATATCCCGCACCACGCCCATATCCTCCCACACCTCCAGGGTGCGGGGCGTGACGCCGATAGCGCGGCAGAACGGGGATGGCCCGGCCGCCTGGTCGATGATGCGGCACCGCACGCCATGGCGGGCCAGCTCGCTGGCCATGGTCAGGCCGACCGGGCCTGCTCCGACGACGAGGACATCCGACATGGTTGCTGCTCCCTGCTCCGAGCCGCAGTTGAGCAGAACTCGACAGATCCGGCATTACCCGGACTGGTCAGGACGTCCGGCCGCCAGGACCGGACGCCGCACCGCCCCGATCAGGCCGCCCGGGCGCGGGCGTAGAGCGCGAGCCGCTTCGCCGCATTCTCCGAAAGCCCCCCGGCGAAGTTCAGCCCCGCATCGGGCAGTGTCTCGGCGAAGTGGCACGACGCCTCATGGCCGGGCGCGAGACGCCGCAACTCCGGCACCTCGGTCCGGCAGCGATCCTGCGCGAAGGGGCAGCGCGTGTGGAAGCGGCAGCCGGATGGCGGATTCAGCGGGCTCGGCAGGTCGCCGCCCAGCGGCTTCACCTGGCCGCGCCGCTCCGGATCGGGATGCGGGATCGCGGAGAGCAGCGCGCGCGTATAGGGATGCTTCGGTGCGGCGAACAGATCCTGCTTGGACGCCGTCTCCACGATCTGGCCGAGATACATCACCGCGACCCGGTCCGCGACGTGCTTCACCACGGCGAGGTCATGCGCGATGAACAGATAGGCGAGGCCGAAACGCCGCTGCAGATCCTTCAGCAGGTTCACCACCTGCGCCTGGATCGACACGTCGAGTGCCGAGACCGGCTCGTCGCACACCACCAGGTCCGGCTGCACCGACAGCGCGCGGGCGATGCCGATGCGCTGGCGCTGCCCGCCCGAGAACTCATGCGGATAGCGCTGCGCATGGAAGCTGCGCAGGCCGACCAGCGACAGCAGCTCCTCCACCCGCTTGCGGCGGGAGGCCGCATCGCCGATGCCATGCACCACCATCGGCTCGGCGATCGCGTCGGCGACCGTCAGGCGCGGATTGAGGCTGGCATAGGGATCCTGGAAGACGATCTGCATGCGCCGGCGCATCGCCCGCTGCGCGGCGCCGGTGATGCGGGTGACGTCCACACCCTCGAAACCGATGGACCCGGCCGAGGGTTCGATCAGGCGCAGCACCAGCCGCGCCGTGGTGGACTTGCCGCAGCCGGATTCACCGACCAGCGCCAACGTCTCCCCCCGGTTCAACGAGAAGGACACGCCATCCACCGCGCGCACCGTGCCGACCTGCTTCGCCAGGATCAGCCCCTTGCGGACCGGGTAGTGCTTGGCGAGGTCCTTCACCTCGAGCAGCGTCTCGCTCATGCGACGAAGGCCTCGACGGGGGCGCGCAGGCAGGCGGCCATGTGGCCATCCGCGATCTGGCGCAGCGGCGGTTGTTCGGTCTTGCACTCGGCCGCCGCGAAGGGGCAGCGCGGATGGAAGCGGCAGCCCTTGGGCAGGGCGAAGGGCGGCGGAACGGACCCTTCGATGGCGAGCAGCGTCTCGCGCTCCTCATCGAGGCGCGGCACGGACCCCAGCAACCCGAGCGTATAGGGATGCATCGGATCGCCGAAGATCGCCCTGGCCTCGGCGCGTTCGACGACGCGGCCGGCATACATCACCGCGACCTCATCGGCCATTTCCGCCACGACGCCGAGATCATGCGTGATGAGGATGATGGACATCCCCGTCTCGGCCTGAAGTTCGCGCAGCAGGTCGAGGATCTGCGCCTGCACCGTCACGTCGAGCGCCGTGGTGGGCTCGTCCGCGATCAGCAGCTTCGGCCGGCAGGCGAGCGCCATCGCGATCATCACGCGCTGCCGCATGCCGCCCGAGAGCTGATGCGGATATTCGTCGAAGCGGCGTTCGGGGGACGGGATACGCACGCGGTTCAACGCCTCGACCGCGCGATCACGCAACTCGGCGTTGGAGGCGCGCGCGTCATGGGCGCGCATCGCCTCGGTGATCTGGAAGCCGACCGTATGGACCGGGTTCAGGCTGGTCATCGGCTCCTGGAAGATCATCGCAACCTGGCTGCCGCGCACGTCGCGCATCTCGGCGCTGGACAGTCCCAGCAGGTCGCGTCCGTCGAGCAACACGCGACCCGCCGCGACACGGCCGGGATGCGCGACGAGGCGCATGACCGACAGCGACAGCACCGATTTCCCACAGCCCGATTCACCGACGATGCCGAGGGTGCGGCCACGCGGAACGGATAGGTCCACGCCATCGACGGCCGTCACCTCGCCGCCATGGGTGCGGAAGACGGTGCGCAGGCCCTCGATGCGGAGGAGATCGTCGGTCATGGGTGGAACCGGGAAGGGCTTTGCCCCTCCCGGACCCTCCCCACCAAAGGCCACAGGGCCTTTGGAAACCGATACCTGGTGCCAGCGACATCCCCACGCAGCGCGCGCGGGGCACAAGAGCGGGTCACGATATGCATCCTATCAGTGGCGCCCGGCGCCGAGTAACGGTTTCCAAAGGCCCTGTGGCCTTTGGCGGGGTGGCTTGGAGGGGCAGAGCCCCTCCAAACAGCGCCCGTCGCGATCACGACCAATGGAAGGTCGGCGGCGCGATCTTCTCCGCGCTGCGATGTACCCAATCCTGCTGCGGCACGCGCCCGATCACGCGCTTCTGCGCCTCGTGCAGGTGCTCGGCGGCCTGGCGGTAGTCCATGGTCAGGACCTCGCCATCCTCCACCACCTTGTTGCCGTCCACATAGAGCGCCTTCATCGCGCGATCGCCTGCCGAATAGATCAGGCTGCGCACGGGGTCGTAGGCCGGCCGCATCATCGGATGCGCGATGTCCACCAGCGAGAAATCCGCCTTGCACCCCACGGCGAGCCGCCCGATGTCGTCCCGCCCCAGCGCCGTCGCACCTCCGATGGTCGCGGCGTTGAACAGGTCCGTCGTCGTCATGGTGCGCGGATTGCCGGCCTGGGTGCGCGCGATATGGGCCGCCAGCCGCATCTCATCCAGCATGTTGTGCGGATAGGTATCGGTGCCGATGCCCATGTTCACACCGCGGCGGATGTAGCGGCCGAGATCCTTCATCGCGATGCCGCGGCGGACGAAAACGGTCGGGCAATGCGCGACGGTGGTGCCGGTGTCCGCGAGGCGCGCCAGGTCGTTCTCGGTATGCCAGCGCGTGGACGGATGATCGTCGAGGAAGATGCCGTGCCCGATGATGGCGCGCTCACCCAGCAGCCCCATCGAATCCAGCCAGCCGATCGGCGTCATGCCGTGGCGGCGGGTGATCTCGTGGAACTCGACGACGGATTGCGCCGCATGCACCTGCCACGACACGCCGCGCGCCTTCGCCTCGGCGCGGCTGTCCTTCAGCAGGCCGGCGGAGCAGGTGTCGATCTGCGCCGGCACCACCATGCCGAACAACCGCCCGCATTCATGCTGCTCGGCGCGCTCGATGAGGCGGAGAGCTTCCTCCATCGCCTTCTCGCCGGCCTTCTCGTCCCATTCGTATTCGACGACATGGCCGTTCTTGGTGAACCAGCGCGCCGAGCGGAACATCGGCGCGATGCAGACGCGCATGCCCGCCTCGGCGAGCAGGTCGAGCCAGCCCGGATGCGCCATGGACAGATCGGCGAGCGTGGTCACGCCCGACAGCAGCAGTTCCGACAGCGCGACCCGCACGCAATGCGGCACCGCTTCCGCATCGGCGCGGAAGATCGGCATGTATTCGTACAGCGAGGAATTGTAGAGGCCTGGCGAGCCGATCTCATCGAGGAACCCCTTGTTCAGGGGCTCGCTCGACGGATGGGAGTGGATGTTCACCAGCCCCGGCATGACCATCAGGCCGCTTCCGTCGATCACCGTATCCGCCGCGCCTTCATAGCCGCGCCCGACGAAGGTCAGCGTCCCGTCGGTGAAGGCCATGTCGGCATCGGGCAGATAGGTGTGCGCCTTGGTCGATGAGTCCCAGGCGACGATGAGATCTGCGGCTTTGATCAGAGTGGTGGTCATGGCGTGCCTTCCTCGGTCGTGGCGGGCGGGGCCATGGGAACGGCCCCGCCCAGATCGTCAGCGCGTCAGCCGGATGTCGAGGCCCTTGTACAGCGCGACGCCGTAGAGGCCATGCGCACGCACGCCCTCGACCCGTGGTGCCGAGGCGACCCAGATCTGTTCATGCGCCAGCGGCAGCCAGACATTGTTCTCGGCGATGATGCGCTGCGCGCGGGCGATGGCCGCGGCCCGCGCCGCCGGATCGACGGCGGTGCGCGACTGCACCAGCGCCTCGTCGGTCGCCGCGTCCACCCAGTTCATGCGGTTCGGCGTCGGGCGATTGCCGCTCGCGAAATACAGCGAGAAGGCATCCGACGCCGTCACATAGGGATAGGACATGATGAAGGCGTCGAATTCCTGCGTCGCCAGGCGCCCCCACACCACCGTGCCGTCCCAGAGCTGGATGCGCATCTCGATGCCAATGCGCCGCAGATCGGCCTGCATGGATTCGAGGATCTGACGGCTGACCTCGCTCTGGCTGCCATAGACCACGAAGGTGGCCCGCTGGCCGTTCTTCACGCGGATGCCGTCCGACCCGGGCACCCAGCCCGCGGCGTCGAGCACGCGCTTCGCCTCATCGGCATTGAACTGCGGCACCTCGTTCGCGGCCTGCTGGTCGAAGCCCGCGACATTCGGGTTCAGGTAGCCGCGCATCGGCGTCGCCGCGCCGAAGAAGGTCGCCTGCACCGCCGCCGCGCGGTTCACGCCGAGGTTGATGGCGCGACGGATCTCCGGGTCGTTCATCACCGGCTTGTCCACCTTGAAGCCGATGAAGTAGTCCCAGAAGTAGTTTTCCTGGGTCGACATGCGGATGTTCGGCATGCGGCGGAGTTGGTTGACGGCGATGTAGGGGATGTACTGCGTCACATCGCCCTGTCCGGTCTGCATCGCGGCGAGGCGCGTCTGGCTTTCCGGGATGATGCGCCACACCACGCGGTCCACCTGTGGCGCCGGGTTCTGGTAGATCGGCGGGCCCCAGGTGTAGCCCTCATGCCGCGTCAGGACGAGCTCCTGCCGCGGCGTCCAGGACGCCCAGCAATAGGGGCCAGTGCCGTTGAAGCCCTGCACGCCGAAATTCTGGCCCAGCCGTTCGACCGAAGCCTGGTCCACGATGGTCGCGAAGGACAGGGTGAGCTGGTAGAGCAACTCGCCATAGGGCGCGGTCAGCTCGTACTGCACCGTGTAGTCGTCGACGGCGCGGACTTCCTTCACCGGGCCCGCGCGCCAGCGCACCGGGGAGCGCGTCGCGGGATCGAGCCAGCGATTGATGGTGTAGACCACGTCGCGCGCGGTGAAGGGCTTGCCGTCGCAGAACTTCACGTCGCGGCGCAGGTGGAAGGTGTAGGTCAGGCCGTCCGGGCTGACCTCCCAGCTCTCGGCGAGGCCCGGGCGCACGGTCGTCTGGTCCCAATCCATGGACACCAGCGTGTCGCCCATCATGTAGAGCACTTCGCTCGCCGCGCGCGCGGTCGAGCGCGGCGGATCGTAGTTGTCGGAATCGAGCTGGCGCAGGATCTGCAGCGTGTTGCGCGGATTGGCCTGGGCCGCCGCCTGCTGCGCCGGCAGCACGGCGGCCAGCGCCAGCGCGGCCGCGCCGATCGTCTTACGCATCATGTGAAGTCTCCCGTACATCGTTGTTGAGTCAAAAGCGGAGCCGTGGGTCGAGCGCGTCGCGCAGCGCATCACCCAGCACGTTGAATGCCAGCACGATCACGAAGATCACGACGCAGGGGATCACCGCGATGTGCGGGGCGAAGAAGAGGAAGTTGCGCCCCTCCGACGCCATCGCCCCCAGTTCCGGGATCGGCGGCTGTGCCCCGAGCCCCAGGAAGGACAGCGCCGACCCCAGCAGGATCACCTGCCCGAAGCGCAGCGTCGCGAAGACGAAGATCGCCGACAGGCAGTTGGGCGCGAGGTGCCGGAAGATCAGCCGCGCATCCGTCATGCCCGTCGCCCGCGCCGCCTCGATGTAGTCGAGCCGCATCACCACCAGCGCCGAGCCGCGTACGATGCGCGCCATCAGCGGGATGGTCGCGACCGACAGCGCGATGACGACGGACAGGATGCCCGGCCCGAAGATCGCCGCGATGGCGAGGCCCACCAGGATTGCGGGGAAGGACAGCAGCATGTCCATCAGCCGCATGATCGGCCCGTCCAGCCAGCGCTGGTAGAAGGCGGCCACGAAGCCGAGCATCGCCCCGATGCCGCCACCCACCAGCACCGCCGCAAAGCCCATCAGCAGGGACACGCGCAGCCCGAACAGCAGCCGCGTGATCAGGTTGCGTCCCTGGGCATCCGCGCCGAGCGGCAGCCCCTCACTGCCCGGCGGCTGCATGGCGAGCGAGAGGTCGTTGTCATAGGGATCGGTCGGCGCCAGCAGCGGCGCGAAAACCGCCGCGGCGATCAGCAGGACGACGAGCACCAGGCAGATCGCCGCCCCCGGATCGCGCAGCAGGCGCGACAGCACACCCGGGCGCGGCGGCGCGACCGGTTCGTCGGTCGTCTCGATGGCCGCGCTCATGCCCCGCGCACCCGCGGGTCGAGCGCCGCGTAGAGCACATCCACGGCGAGGTTGACGATGATGAAACCAAGCGACAGCACGATGATGGTCCCCTGCGCCATCGGGAAATCGGAAGACAGGATGGCGCCCACGGCGAGCCGCCCGACGCCCGGCCAGGAGAACACCGTCTCCGTCACCACCGCGCCGCCCAGCAGGAAGCCGATCTGCAGGCCGATCAGCGTCACCACCGGCACCATCGCGTTGCGCAGCGCATGGCGTGTTACGACCAACCGCTCGGTCAGTCCCTTGGCCCGCGCAGTGCGGACATGGTCGGCGGAGAGCACGTCCAGCACGGCGGTGCGCGTCATGCGCGCCACCGGACCGACGAAGACGCCGCCCAGCGAGACCGCCGGCAGGATCAGCGACTGGATGCCATCCCAGGTCCAGATCGGCCCGGCCCGCCCGGTGAAGGGCAGCAACTGCCACTGGAAGCCGACGAACCAGATCAGCATCAGCCCGACAAAGAACACCGGTACCGACACGCCCGCGACGGACAGTGCCATGATGGCGCGGTCGAGCAGCGACCCGCGCCAATACCCCGCGAGGGTACCGAGCAGGATGCCAAGCGGAATGGACCAGAACAGGCTCGCCACCATCAGTTCGAGCGTCGGCCCGATGGTGGCACCCAATTCCTGCACCACCGGCACATTGTTGATGATCGAGGTGCCGAGATCCCCATGTAGCAGCCGCCACACATAAAGCCCGAACTGGACGGTAAGCGGCTGATCCAGGCCGAGATCGGCCCGGATCGCCGCGATCACGTCCGGCGTGGCGGCCGGCCCAGCGCGGACGATCGCGGGGTCGGTCGGCACCACCTGCATCAGAAGGAAGCCGATCAGCACCACCCCGAACATGACGGGAATGGCGAGCAGCAGGCGATGCAACGCATGACGCAGCACGTTATTGCGCCGCCACCACGCCTGCTGCCTCCCCGTGCCGGTCGAAGATCGCAACACCGTCGCGGAAGGTCAGATCCGCCTGGGTCTTCAGTATCTCGTCCGGATGGATGGAGAAGACGTCCTTCGACAACACCGCGATGTCAGCGAGCATGCCGACCTCGAGCGTGCCCTTGCGCTCCTCCGCGAACTGCGTGAAGGCGCCGCACCAGGTGTAGCAATGCACCGCTTCTTCCGGCGTCAGCATCTCCTCCGGCCCCAGCACCGTCCCCTTGTTGGTCTTGCGGGTGACCATGGTGAAGAGGTTGATGAAGGGATCGACGGTGCAGACCGGGCAGTCCGAAGAAGCCGCAGGATGCGCGCCCTCATCGAGCCAGGTCTTCATCGGATAGGCGCGGTCCGACCGCTCATGCCCAAGGACCTTCACGTAGAGATCGCCGAACTCGTACATGAAGGTCGATTGCGGCACGGGATGGATGTCGCGCGCCTTCATCCGCCTGCGCTGATCGCGGGTGACGAAGCCGCAATGCTCGATGCGGTGGCGGCGGCCCATGAAGGGATGCGTCTCGCTGTCGGCCGCTTCCATGCCCACCAGCACCTGCTCGATCGCGGCATCGCCGATGGCGTGGATGTCGAGCTGCCAACCCTGCTCATGGTAGAGCTTCAGCAGGGCGTGGATCTTCTCGTCCGGGAAGGTGAAGACGCCGGTGCCACCGCCCATCGCCTCGACATAGGGGTCGAAGAAGGCCGCGGTCAGGCCGCCGGCCGACCCGTCCGCGAAGACCTTCACCGCGCCCCAGCGCAGCGAATCGTCGCCCTGCATCGGGCGCATGCCCTCGGCCCAGGCCTTCTGCGCGATGCCTTCCGGATTGCCCGCCAGCACCTGCCACATGCGCAGCGGCAGCTTGCCCTGCGCGAGCGCCGCCTCATAGGCCGCGATCTCGGCGAAACCCGCCGTCATGCCGACATTCATGTCGGTCGCCGAGGCGAAGCCCAGCGAGGCGAGATAGTCATTCGCCGCGCCGATCGCCGCCACCATCCGCGCCTGGTCCGGCTGCGGGACGACATCCATGATCAGGCGCTTTGCGCGTTCCTGGAATTCGCCGGTCAGCTTGCCGTTCTTGCGGACGATGACGCCGCCTTCCGGGTTCGGCGTGTTGTGGCCAACGCCGGCGAGCTTCATCGCCATGCTGTTCGCCACGCCGACATGTCCGCAAGTGCGCACGATCAGCACCGGATTGTCCGGCGAAGCTGCGTCGAGCTCCTCGGCGGTCGGGTGGCGCCCGACATCGAGCTCGCCATGGTCGTAGCCGCGCCCCAGCACCCATCCGCCCTTCGGCGCCGCCTGGGCGGCAACGCGGATGCGGCGCAGCAGCTCATCGAGCGTGCGCACTTCCTCCGCGCGGAGATTCACATTGGCGAGGCCGATGCCATAGGGCAGCAGATGCATATGCGCTTCATTGAAGGCCGGGATGGCGATGCGACCGCCGAGGTCGATCCGCTTCGTCCCCGCCCCGGCCGCCGCCAGCGCATCCTCACCGAGCGCGAGCACGCGCCCATCCTTCACCGCCACCGCGTCAGTGAAGCCGCCGGCGAGACCGCGGAAGACGCGGCCGCCGGCAATCAGCAGATCAGCAGTCACGAGCGGTAGTCCGGCTTGCCGTCCTCGATGAGGCGCAGCGCCGCGCCCCAGGCCATGGCGAAGCCATCCTGCCCCTTGTTCGGGCGGTTGAACTGGCCCGCGGTGTGCTGGCGCACCGATTCCGGCGGCAGCACCAGCTCGGCCCCGCCCGCCATGGCGGATATCTGCGCCTGGCAGGCGCGCTCGAGGTAGTAGATGTTGAGGAACGCTTCGGCGCAGTGCTGGCCGCAGACCAGCAGGCCGTGATTGCGCAGGATCATCGCATTGTGGGTGCCGAGATCCTTCACCAGGCGCTCCCGCTCATCGAGGTCGAGGGCGATACCCTCATAGTCGTGATAGGCAAGGTGCCCGTAGAACTTCAGCGCGTGCTGGCTGATCGGCAGCAGGCCCTGGCGCTGGGCCGAGACCGCGATGCCCGCCTCGGTGTGGGTGTGCACGACCACATGCGCATCCTCGCGCGCCATGTGGATGGCGGAATGGATGGTGAAGCCCGCGGCGTTCACCGGCTTCGATTCCGAACCTTCCTCCACGACATTGCCGTCGAGGTCGATCTTCACGAGGTCGGAGGCGCGCATTTCATGGAAGAGCACGCCGTACTTGTTGATGAGGAAGTGGTGCTCCGGCCCCGGCACCCGCGCGCTGATGTGGGTGTAGATGAAGTCTGTCATCCGGAAATGCGCCACCAGGCGGTAGAGTGCTGCGAGATCGCAACGGATCCTCCACTCCTCCTCGCTGATGCCGCGCAGGGCGGAAGGCGGGCTGACGACGTTCATGGCTGATCTCCGCGCAGGGTTGCCGAACAGTCATCTTGCGGGCCTGCCGCGTCAACCGCGCTATGGGCAGGAATTGCGCACGGCATGCATCTGCTGCACGGCCTGGAAGCAGTCCTGCACCGCGGGCGGGCAACGGTGCATAAAGACGCATGAACAGGCGGCGCTCGTCGCCGCTAGGCTGGCACGGGGCCTTCCGCTTCCTCGAGATCCACGGCCACCCAGAGCCCGTGCTCGCCCCCACCCAGAATCACCCCGCGCAGCGGGCTGACATCGGCGAAGTCGCGACCCCAGGCCAGCACGACGTGTTCATCCCGCACCACGATGTCGTTGGTGGGGTCGAGCCCGACCCAGCCGAACCCCTCCCCCATCCAGGCCTCGACCCAGGCATGGGACTGGTCGGCGCCGCGCCGCGCGACGCCGCCCGGCGGCGGGCGCGTGCGCACATAGCCGGAGACGTAGCGGGACGGCAGGCCAAGTCCGCGCAACGCGCTGATCATCACATGGGCGAAGTCCTGGCAGACGCCGCTGCGCCCGGACAGCACCTCGGCCACCTGGGTGTGGATGCCCGTCACGCCGGCCTTGTAGGTGAAGTCGCGCCGGATGCGCCCCATCAGCTCCAGCAGCCCGGCCAGGACCGGCCGGCCGGCGGGAAAGGAGGCGGCGGCATAGCCCGTCGCGGCCGGCACCAGCGGGGCGAGCGGGCTTGGGAAGACGAACTCCGCGGCCTCGCTGCGCCGCGCGCTGGCGGCGACCGCTTCCCAGGGCGGCGTCACCACGGCGGGCGGCGGATCGGGAAAGCACACCTCCACCAGAGCCTCGGCCACGACCTCGAAGCGTTCATGCGGCACGTCGAGGAAGACGCGCGTCGCCTGATTACCGAAGTGATCCGTTGCCTGGGTCATGTGGGAAGGCGTCGGCGTGACGCCTAGCATCGTACGGCTGACACGCTGATGCGGCAGCGCGCGCGGCGTCAGCAGCAGCAGATGCGCGGCGAGGTCCACCGCATGAGCATAGGCATAGGTGGTCACGTGACGCAGGCGATAGATCACGCGGCCCCCCGCAAGGCCGGCTCGACGCTTTCCATCCCGAGGGTCTGCGCCGCCGGCAGCAGCGCGAAGTAGCGCCGCGTCACCGCATCCGACAGCGCGCCAATGCGCTCGCCCATCGCCTCCAGCCGTGGCGGCAGGGAGGCCGCGGCGATCGCCTGGTCCTCCGCGCCGATCACCTCTTGCACCATCGCCTCGGCTTCCGCGAGGAGCGCGGCAGCCTCGCCCGGCAGGGCGCTGTCCTCGGCGCTCGCGACCTCCGACAGGTTGCGCGCGATGGCTTCGAGCTGGAAGGCAAGCGCGCGCGGATTCGAGGTGTCGGCGAGCACGAGGTCGAGTGCCGGCGCCGGCTGGAGCACGGTCAGGTAGCGCGAGCGATAGGTGATGACGCTGTCACAGAGTTCGAGGATCAGCCGCAGCCCGCCCTCGATGCGCGCCGGCGGCTGGTCGAGCGCGAACTGCACCTCGGAAGCGATCGCCTGCGCGCGTTCCACGCGGCGCCCGAGATCGAGGAACAGCCAGGCGCCGCCGCGCACCATGCTCTCGGCGGCGACGCCCGCGACCGCGGTCGCGAAGCGCAGCAGCGCGATCATGGCGCGGCCGATGGCTTCCAGATTGCTGCCCGCCTGCTGCATCTCGGCCCGCGCCGCGCGCAGCGTCAGGGTGAAGGTCGCATACATGTCCGCGGTCAGGCGGTCGCGCGCCATGGCGGTCAGTGCCGCGATGCGGTCGGCAAGCTGCATCACCACGCCATTGTCGCGCAGCGCGGCGGCAATGACGCTGGGCAGGCCCTGCGCAGCCGCGGAACCCGCGACTTCCTCGGCGCCGACGAAGCCGGCCTGGGCAAGGCAACGCGCCAGCGCCGCGACCTCGGCGGCCTCGCGCGGCAGCACCACCCCGCGGGAGATGCGCGCCTGGGTCGCCCGCACCAGCCGCGCCGCCCGTTCCAGCCTTTCGGTGTAGCGCCCCAGCCAGAACAGATTGTCCGCGACGCGGGACGGCAGCGCGCCCGGCGCGCGACGGATCGGCAGCGGCGGCAGATGGGTCGCGGCGGGGCCGATGATGTCGCCCCCCTCATCGGCAATCACCCAGACATCCTTCGAAAGTCCCTGTGGCGGCAACGGGCCGCCGAGGTCGCCGACTTCGCCGATGCGGGCCAGGCCACCCGGCATGACCCGCCAGGCCTGCCCGTCGAAGACCGCGAAAAGCCGCAGCACCAGTGGCAGCGGTTCCAGCCGGTCCCCGACGACGCAGGGCACGAGGGAGGGCGTGGTCAGCCGCGCCGCGACGAAACCGGCCGGATTGGTGCGCGCCAGGGCCGCGGCCTGCCCGGCATCGAGCGGCGCGGTGCCGGCGGCGCGGCGCAACGTCCAGCCGGACTCGCGTGCGATGCGGGCGGGCACGCCCTCGGCGCCGAGCCACAGCGTTTCGACCGAGGGCAGGGCAAGCGGTTCGCCAAGCAGCCGTTCCGCCAGGGCGGGCAGATAGGCCGCGAAGCCCGGTGCCTCGGCCAGGGCCGCGCCGGGCGCGTTCAGGATGCGCACCGCGCCGTGCCGCGCTGCGTCGAGCAGACCAGGCACGCCGAAGGTGCCGGCCTCGCTCGATTCCAGCGGGTCGAGGGTCGCCCCTTCGACGCGGGAGAGCAGCACGTCGACGCGTTGCAGCCCCTGCAGGGTCTTCAGGTGCAGCGTGCCGTCGCGGACCGTGAGGTCGCCGCTCTCCACCAGCGCGCAGGACAGCTCGCGCGAGAGCAGCATGTCCTCGAACCAGCGCGGGCTCTGCGTGCCACGCGTCAGCAGGGCCACGGCCGGGTCGCCGCGCTCGGGTGGGGCCAGGCGCTGCACCGCATCCTGCCACAGGTCGAAGAAGGGCCGCATGGACCGCACCTGGGCGCCGCGGAAGGCCTCCGGCATCACCCGGCCGAGCAGGCGGCGGTTCTCCCGCGCCATGCCGGGCCCGGCAGGGGCGGTGGTACGGTCGGCGAGCACGCGCCAGCGGCCATCCGGGCCGCGCAGCAGGTCGGCGGCGTAGAGATGGAGTTGCGGTTGCGGTGGCGGCGTCCCGGCGCTGTGGCAGGCGCGCAGGAAGCCGGGATTGGCGAAGACGAGTTCCGGCGGGACCAGCCCTTCGGAGAGCAGCGCCTGCGGCCCGTAGAGATCGCCGAGCACCGCCTCCAGCAGCCGGGCGCGCTGGACCATCCCCGCTTCAAGGTCCGCGAATTCCGAGGCGGGCAGCACCATGGGCAGCGGATCGCACCGCCACACCGCGTCGTGCTTCGCGCCCGGCAGCACGCCCGCCATACCCTCATCCTCGACCGCACGGTCGAGGCGGCGGGCCCGGTCGGCCAACGCCCCTTCGCCCATCCCGCCGAGGATGCCGAGCAGCGGACGCCAATGGGCGCGAACCCCGCCGCGCCCATCGACCATCTCGTCGAGGGCGGGAAGGACTCCGAAATCAGCCATGACGTCTGAGGTCTAGGGTGAACGGAAGCTCAAGACCAGCCTGGGGCTGGGGCGGCACGGCCGGACCGACGGTGTGGCCGAAGGGGAAGAAGCGCGACCGGCGACGCGCCTCGGCCTCATTGGCATTCACCGGATAGCGGTCGTAGTTGCGCCCACCCGGATGGGCGACGTGATAGGTCATGCCGCCCAGGCTGCGCCCCGACCAGCGATCGAAGACGTCGAGGATCAGTGGCGACTGCGGCCGGATGGTCGGATGCAGCGACGATGGCGGATTCCATGCCTTGAAGCGGATGCCCGCGACATATTCCCCGGCGCGCTCGGTCGCGCGCAGCGGCACGCCGACGCCGTTGACGGCCAGGACGAAGCGATCGGCGACCCAGTTGGACACGCGCGCCTGGACACGCTCGGCGCTGCTATCGACATAGCGGGCCGTGCCGCCGGCGACCTGGTCCTCCGCCAGCACATGCCAGGGTTCGAGCGCATGGCGCAGTTCGAGCCCGACATCATGCACCGTCACCTCCCCGATCAGCGGAAAGCGGAACGCCATGTGGACGTCGAACCAGGACGGGTCGATCGGCGCGCCGAGACCACGCAACTCGTCGATCGCGTCGCGGAAATCCTGCTCAGCGTAGTGCGGCAGCATGAACTGGTCGTTCAGCCGCGTGCCCCAGCGGATCAACCGCTTCTCATAAGGACGCTCCCAGAAGGCCGCGAGCGCGGACCGCATCAGCAGCATCTGCACGACCGACATCTGGGCGTGCGGGGGCATCTCGAAGCCGCGGAACTCGACCAGGCCCCGGCGGCCCGCGGAACTGCCCGGATCGTACATCTTGTCGATGCAGAATTCCGTGCGGTGTGTGTTGCCGGTCATGTCCGCGAGCAGGTTGCGGAACAGCCGGTCGGTCAGCCAGGGCGGCACCTCCTGCCAGGCGTGCACCTTGGAGAAGGCAATCTCCAATTCGTGGATCGCATCCATCCGCGCCTCGTCGATGCGCGGATGCTGGCTGGTCGGGCCAATGAACAGGCCGCTGAACAGGTAGGATAGCGAGGGGTGGTTATGCCAGAAGCCGACCAGCGACTTCAGCAGGTCCGGCCGGCGCAGGAAGGGGCTCTCCGAAACCACCTCCCCGCCCATCACCACATGGTTGCCGCCGCCGGTGCCGACATGGCGGCCATCGGTCATGAACTTCTCGGCGGCGAGGCCGACCTGGCGCGCTTCCTCGTAGAGCGCCTCGGTGCGGGTGACGATGTCCTTCCAGTCATTCGCCGGGTGGATGTTCACCTCGATCACGCCCGGATCGGGGGTGACGGAGAAATGCAGCAGGCGAGGATCGGAGGGCGGCAGATAGCCTTCCAGCACGACCTTGCGGCCCATCTCAGCGGCCGTGCCCTCGATGGCGGCCACCATCTCCAGCCAGTCCTCGGCGGCAAACAGCGGCGGGAAGAAGATGTGCAGCTTGCCATCGCGGGATTCGACCGTGAGCGCGGTACGCACCACGCCGGGATCGGACTCGCCGACCACGGGGATGTCCTGGGGCTGCGGCCGGAAATCCTCGATGCTCGACGCGGTGCCCTCGCCGGGACGCGGCGTGCGCAGCGCCCGCTGATCGAGCGTGTCGGGCTGCATCTGCGCGCGCATCGCGCGCTGCGCCTGCAGGGCCGCATGCGGCGGCAGATCGTCGCGCCACGCGAAGGGATCGGCCTCGAACTCCTGGACGCGGCGAGCATCCTCGGGGTTCATCCAGGGCAGCGAGGCGAGCGGCAGGCGCAGCCCGATCGGGCTGTCGCCGGGGATCAGGAACAGGTGCTCGCCGCGGAAGAACCAGCGGCCGGACTGCCAGCGCCGCACGCCATCCTGCATGACGCGGCGGATCGGCAGCACCGAGCCCACCTCGGCCGACAACCCTTGGCCGAAGACGCGGGCGAGGCGCTTGCGCTCCAGCTCATCGGCGAGCTTCGCGTCCTCGACCACGACATTGGCCGGCAGGCGCTGCTCCTTCCACAGATAGTAGTGGATGTCCTCATGCGCGCCCTGAACGAGGTCAGGATCGACTTGGAGGCGTTCAGCCAGCAGCCGGGCGAAGGTCGCGGCATCGGCCGCCGTGGCGTTGTCCCGGTCATCGTCCGAGGCGAGCAGCGTCGGGTCCGTCCAGACCGGTTCCCCATCCTTCCGCCAATGGGAATAGAGCGCCCAGCGCGGAAGCTGCTCGCCGGGATAATGCTTGCCCATGTTGTAGGTCAGCGCAGCGCCGGGCGACCACATCGGCGCAAGCCGCCGCAGCAGCCGCCCGGCATAGCTCCGCTTGGTCGGGCCCAGAGCATCGGTGTTCCATTCGGCCGCATCGCGGTCGGAGGCGGCGACGAAGGTCGGCTCGCCGCCCATGGTCAGCCGCAGGCCGAGCGCCTTGAGCTTGCGGTCCACGCCCTCGCCGGCGTTGCGGATCGCATCCCACTGCGTGTCCGTGTAGGGCTTGGTGACGCGCGGCGTCTCGCGGATGCGCCGGACCGACATCTCGAAGGCGAATTCGGTCTCGACCTTCTCCAGCGCGCCCGAGATCGGCGCGGCGGATTGCGGTTCCGGCGTCGCGGCGAGGGGGATGTGCCCTTCCCCCGTCATCAGGCCGGAGGTGGCGTCGAGGCCGATCCAGCCGGCGCCGGGCAGATAGACCTCGGCCCAGGCATGCAGGTCGGTGAAGTCGGCCTCCGGGCCTTCCGGCCCCTCGATCGGCTTCTGGTCTGCGACGAGCTGGATCAGGTAGCCCGAAACGAAACGCGCCGCGTAACCGAGGCGGCGCAGGAGTTGCACCAGCAGCCAGCCGGAATCGCGGCAGGACCCCTTGCCCTCGCCGAGGGTCTTCTCGGGTGACCAGACACCGGGCTCCATGCGCACGACATAGGCGATGCGGGACTGGACCATCTGGTTGATGGCCACCAGCATGTCGACGGTGCGCTGTTCGACGCGCGGCACCTCCGCGAGCAGGGCGTCCAGCAGCGGGCCGGCCGGTTCGATCTTTCGGAACGGCGCAAGCTCCTGCTCCAGCGCCGGGTCATAGGCGAAGGGCCAAGTCTCGGCCTCAGGTTC
Organism: Roseomonas alba; assembly: GCF_019430885.1. Classification (GTDB taxonomy): domain Bacteria; phylum Pseudomonadota; class Alphaproteobacteria; order Acetobacterales; family Acetobacteraceae; genus Neoroseomonas; species Neoroseomonas alba. The sequence continues at coordinate 192,171 of NZ_JAHYBZ010000006.1, forward strand.
CAGGAAGAAGTCGAAGGGGTTGATCGTCGCCATGTCGGCGACGAGGTCCACCGACACGTCGAAATGCGTCACCCGCTCGGGGAAGACCACCCGGGCGAGGAAATTGCCCTGCGGGTCCTGCTGCCAGTTCAGGAAGTGCGGCTGCGGTTCGACCTTCAGCGCATAGGATACCACCGGCGTTCGGCTGTGCGGCGCCGGACGCAGCCGGATGGTCTGCGGGCCGAGGGTCGCCGGCCGCTCATAGCGGTAGGAGGTACGATGCGTCAGGGCAACGTGGATCGACATGACCGGTCCCGAATGCGTTGATTCTGCATTTCCCATGGATGCAATCCGCGGTCCACCGGATGTGCACGCCCTGCAGCAAGATGCCTTCGGAGTGTTGCCCAAGAATTGAGCAAAAGCCCGGATTGACGCCCCCTGCCCCCCCGGCCCAGGCTGGCGTGAAACGGGAAGGAAACGGCACCATGGTGGATCTCGTCATCCGGGGCGGCACGGTGGTGGATGGCAGCGGTGGCGCGCCCTACGCGGCCGATGTCGCGATCGAGGCCGGCCGCATCGCCGCCATCGGCCGCGTGCCCGAGCGCGGCCGCGAGGAGATCGCCGCGGACGGCAAGCTGGTCACCCCTGGCTTCGTCGATATCCACACCCATTATGACGGCCAAGCGGTGTGGGATTCCCACCTCGCGCCTTCGGCCTGGCATGGCGTGACGACCGCAGTGATGGGCAATTGCGGGGTCGGCTTCGCCCCCTGCCGCGAGGCCGACCGCGAGAAGCTGATCGAGCTGATGGAGGGGGTGGAGGACATTCCCGGCCCCATCCTGCATGAGGGGCTCGACTGGCGCTGGGAGACCTTCCCCGAATATCTCGACGCGCTGGACGCTAAGCCCCGCGACATCGACATTTGTGCCCTGCTGCCGCACGGCGCGGTGCGCGTCCATGTGATGGGCGAACGCGGCCTCGCGCTGGAGAACGCAAACCAGGCCGACATCGCGGCGATGCGCGCCCTGACCGCCGAGGCGATCCGCGCCGGCGCCTTCGGCGTCTCGACCAGCCGGACCATCAGCCACAAGACGCTGAAGGGGGACCCGACCCCGACCCTGCGGGCACAGGAGGAGGAGCTGCGTGGGCTGGCCCAGGGGCTGCGCGAGGGCGGCGGCGGGCTCCTGGAGATCGTCTCCGACTGGAACACGCCGGACCCGGCGACCGAATTCGGCATGATCCGCCGCGTGTCGGAGGCGACCGGCCAGCCGGTGCTGTTCTCCCTGACCGCCCGGCACGACCGGACCGAGGCGTGGAAGGAACTCCTCGCTTTGTCGGACCATGCGGCGGCCGATGGGTTGTCGATCCGTCCGGTCTTCCCGCCGCGCCCGATCGGCATCCTGCTCGGGCTGAACGGCAGCCAGAATCCCTTCTCCGGCTGCGCCTCCTACAAGGCGATCGCGCATCTGCCGGCCGCTGCACGCGCCGAGGCCATGCGCGACCCCGCCCTGCGCGCGCGTATCCTGTCCGAGGACCGGGTCAGCGGATCGAATTTCCCCCTCATCACCCGCCTGTCCTTCGAGCGCATGTTCCCCTTCGGCGACCCGCCCGACTACGCGCCCCCGCGCGAGGCCTCGATCGCCGCCATCGCCGGCCGCGAGGGCCGCAGCGCCGAGGAAGTCGCCTATGACCTACTGACCGCGCATGATGGCGCGGATTTCATCTTCGCGCCGCTGACCAACTTCGCCGACTACACGCTCTCGGCCAGCGCGGAGTGCCTGCGGCATCCCAACGCCATCGCCGGGCTGTCGGACGGCGGGGCGCATGTGGGGTTCATCTCGGACGGGTCCTTCCCGACCTTCCTGCTGGCCTATTGGGCACGCGACGCGAAGGAACAGGTCTTCGCCCTGCCCGAGATCGTCCGGCGCCTGACCTCGGACACCGCCCGCGCCGCCGGCCTGTCGGATCGCGGATTGCTGCGGCCCGGGCTGCGCGCCGATGTGAACGTGTTCGACCTCGCCGCGCTCGGCCTCGATGCCCCGCGCATGGTCGCCGACCTGCCGGCCGGCGGGCGGCGCCTGCTGCAGCGCGCGCGGGGCTATGCCGCGACCATTGTCGCGGGCACGGTGACTTACCGCGACGGCGAGGCGACCGGCGCCCTGCCCGGCCGATTGGTGCGCGGCCGGCGATAGCGCCGCCGCCGGCGCGTTACGGATCGGCAAGACCGATCCGCGGCGCCCGGCGCACAGCCGCTTCCAGCGCATGGCCGATGCGTGCTGTCATCGGCCGGACGGGACGGAACGGGACTTCCGGGCGCTGCGGCGCCGTGGTGGAAGGGCGCGCTGCGACCGCGACTGCCCGCCATGCATGGAATGCCCGGCCGTCACGGCGTTGAGGAGCATACCCCATGGCGAGCGCGATGGCCGAGACGGCCTCCATTCCCCACCATCCCTGGTGGCGGCACCTCTATGCGCAGGTGCTGGCGGCGATCCTGGTCGGCATCCTGCTCGGCCATTTCTGGCCGGCCATCGCGGTGCAGATGAAGCCTTTCGGCGACGGCTTCATCAAGCTGATCAAGATGCTGATCGCGCCGATCATCTTCTGCACCGTCGTGCACGGCATCGCCAGCATGGACGACATGAAGAAGGTCGGCCGTGTCGGCATCAAGGCGCTGGTCTATTTCGAGGTGATGACCACCTTCGCCCTCGTCATCGGCCTGGTGGTGGTGAACCTGTGGAAGCCGGGCGCGGGGCTCAATGCCGATCCGGCATCCTTCGACACGCGGGCGATCGCGACCTACACCACCCAGGCGGCGCACCAGAGCCCGGTCGACTTCCTCCTGCACATCATCCCCAACACGGTGGTGGGCGCCTTCGCCGAAGGCGAGATCCTCCAGGTGCTGCTGATCGCGATCCTCTTCGCCTTCGCGCTCCAGGCCATGGGCCAGCACGGCAAGCCCCTGCTGCGTCTGATCGACAGCGTCGCCCATGTCTTCTTCGGCATCGTGTCGATGGTGATGAAGGTGGCCTGGCTCGGCGCCTTCGGGGCGATGGCCTTCACCATCGGGCGCTACGGCGTCGGCACGCTGCTCCAACTCGGGTCGCTGATGGCCGCGGTCTATACGACCTGCCTGCTCTTCGTGCTCGTCGTGCTCGGCATCGTCGGCTGGTGGTGCGGCTTCTCGATCTTCCGCTTCATCGCCTACATCAAGGAGGAGCTGCTGATCGTGCTCGGCACCTCCTCCTCCGAGGCCGCGCTGCCGCGCATGCTGTCGAAGATGGAGAATCTCGGCTGCGACAAATCCGTCGTCGGGCTGGTGATCCCGACCGGGTATTCCTTCAACCTCGACGGCACCTGCATCTACCTGACCATGGCAGCGATTTTCCTCGCCCAGGCCACCAACACCGAACTCACGCTGAGCCATGAGCTCGGCCTGATCGGCATCCTGCTGCTGACCAGCAAGGGTGCGGCGGGTGTCACCGGATCGGGCTTCATCGTGCTCGCGGCGACGCTCTCCTCCCTCGGGACCGTGCCCGTCGCCTCCATCGCGCTGATCCTCGGGGTCGACCGCTTCATGTCCGAGGCCCGCGCCCTGACCAACCTGGTCGGCAACGGCGTCGCCACCGTGGTGGTGGCGCGGTGGGAGAATGCGCTCGACAGCGACCGCATGCGGCGCGTGCTCGCCGGCGAGACCGAGGCCGAGGCCGACACCCCCGAGACAGTGCTGGTGGCCCGCGAGGATCGGCAGGGATGATCCCGCGCCGGGCGCTGCTCGCCGGGCTCGCCGCGGCGACGCTGCCCGCCGGCCGCGCGGCGCGGGCGCAGGACCCCGAATGGCCGCGGGCGATCGCCATCGGCACCGCCTCGCCGGGCGGCGCCTATCATGCCTATGGCCTCGGCCTCGCGCGGCTGCTGACGCGCGAGCTCGGCATCGCGGTCAATATCCGAGAGACCAGCGGGCCGGCCGAGAACCTGCGCCTGCTGGCCGAGAATGCCGTGCAGATCGCCTTCGTCACCACCGGCGCGATACAGGAGGCACGCGGCACCACCGCACTCGCCCTCTTCACCATGTTCGACACGCCGCTCCACATCGTGGTGCGGCGCGATTCGCCGGTGATCGACCTCGCTCAGCTCGCCGGGCGCAGCGTGGCCGTCGGGCCGGAGGGCGGCACCGGCGCCGATTATGCGCCGCGCATCTTCTATGCGCTCGGAACCGAGATCCGGCCGGTGCATGGAAGCTGGGACGCGCTCGCCGCACGCTTCGCCGCCGGCGAGATCGATGCCATCGCCGTGGCCTCGGGCGCGCCCTTCCCCGCCATTTCGGGGCTTGAGGCGCGGCGCGCCATCCGCTTTCTGCCGTTCACGCCGTCCCAGGTAACGCGCGCCCGCCTCGCCGCGCCGGAACTCGGCGCGACGACCATCCCGGCGGGGACCTATCCCTCGCTGAACCGGCCTTATGTGACGGTCGGGCTGTATAACCTCGCGGTGGCGCGGCGCGATCTGCCGGCGAGTCTCGCCTTCGAGATCGTGCGCGACGTCTTCGCCAACCAGGCCGCGCTGATCGAGGCCCATCCCGCCGCGGCGGCAACGGTGCCGGCGAATTTCGTGCACAACACCGTGCTGCCCTGGCATCCGGGGGCGATGCGCTACTATGGCAGCCGCGCCGTGACGGGCACGCTGCGCGGGGATTGACGCCGTGATGCGCTGCACAGCGGCCAACCCCGCACCCGTGGCAGCCTGACGATACGGCGGACTTGGCTCCGCACTCTCCCGGACTGCCCCTTGCCGGGCGATGAGCGGATCCGATGGCCGCGGTAAACCGACGGAGGCCATCATGTTGCGCTTCATGGCGCCCTGGCGCCCCTCGACTGCCGCCCTGATCCTGACTCTCGGTGCCGCCATGCAGACGGCCGCGGCGAGCCCCATCGCCGGCACGACCAGGGATCTCCAGCTGCCGGCGGAGGAAGCCTCCTTCCAGGTCCGCTGCCAGATTGCCGGCCCCTTCGCCACGCTCCGCCGCGCCAATGAGGTCGCGGCCGAGGCGCGACGCCGCGGCTACAGCGCGATCGCCTTCCACAATGGCGACGGCTACTACGTGCGCGCCTGCTGAGCCGCACCTCACCGGCGCCAGCCGGGGCCCGTCCAAGCGCTTTCACGCCTTATTGAAGCCCCGCACACGCGATGGTTGCACCGCCCGGCGACACCCGCGCCACGCGGACGGCGCTCGCCGCTCAGGGGTGCCTTGAATCCGGCCTTTCGCAAGGTGTTGCCGCTTCCTGGCATATACGCACGCCTGGCATGGATGCGACATATGTGCCTGCGGCACTGTAATGTAGATCGCCCCTAAAATCTCGCTTCCGCAATGTCTCCGCCCCGCCGTCGCCACAATTGGCGGTTGTCTCGACATCGCGAAGCACACGATGTGATTCGACAAAATCATTGAGTGCCAAGGCATGCATTTCTATTGAGGAATGAACGTGCCTTTCGCTCTATGACTTGCAAAAGGGGGCAATACCTTGGCCACTTTGACTGTCGGCTCCGGCCAGCAATACAACACCATATCTGCCGCCATCGCAGCGTCTCGGGACGGGGACACGATCGCAGTCCAGGCAGGAACATATTATAACGATTTCGCCACAATAAACACAAAGATCACCATCGTGGGCGTGGGCGGCATGGCGAATATCGTCGCCACGACGCAGCCCTCAAACGGCAAAGGGATCTTCGTCACCAATACCGATGTGCGCATCGAGAACATGTCCTTCTCGGGCGCGTCCGTACCGGATGGGAATGGCGCAGGCATCCGCTACCAGGGCGGCAACCTGACCATCGTGAACTCGTATTTCCATGACAACCAGGACGGGCTGCTCGCGAACGCATCCGCGAGTGGCACGATCACCATCACGGGCTCGGAATTCGCCAAGAACGGCACCGGCGATGGCTACACCCACAACATCTACGTCAACGAAATCCAGACGCTGACCATCACGGACAGCTACTTCCACGACGCCTCCGTCGGCCATCAGATCAAGAGCCGCGCACAGAACACCATCATCCGCGACAACCGCATCTACGACGGCGCGGCCGGTGGGGGGACGGGAAGCTACAGCATCGACATCCCGAATGGCGGCAAGGCCGAGATCACCGGCAACATCATCCAGCAGAGCTCGGCCTCGCAGAACCCGGCGATCGTCCACTACGGCGGCGAGGGTGGTCCCTATGCCGGATCGTCGCTGATGATCAGCGACAACACCGTCGTCAACCAGCTCACCAGCTCCAGCGCCAAGCTGCTGTCGAACGCCACCAGCGTCACGGCGACGGTCAGTGGCAACGACGTCTACGGCCTGACATCGGGCCAGATCGCAAGCGGCCCGGCCTCGGTTTCGGCAACGACCTATCTCAACACCGCGCCGACGCTGGATGCCGCCCATCCCTGGGATGAGGCGAGCAGCCCCCTGCCGGGCTTCACGGTCACGGTGACGGATACGACACCGACCCAGGACCAGGCAGTCGGCGCCACGGTCGCCGCGACCGGCGGATCGCTGGCCGGCCTCGGCATCTCCTACCAGTGGCAGTCCTATGAAGGCGGGAGCTGGAAGGCCGTCGCGGGTGCCACCGGGGCTTCCTACGTGCCAGGCAGCGGCGAGGTCGGAGAGGCGCTGCGCCTCGCCGTCACCATCTCGAACGGCTCGACGAGCAGCACTACCGTCTCGAACGCGACCGAGGTTACCGGCCGGCACTTCGTCGGCGCCGGCAGCACGGCCGATGCGCCGACGCTGACGGCGGGCGCCGACTTCGCCCTCGGCAATGACGGCAACGACCTGCTCTCGGGGCTCGCGGGCAACGACACGCTCGATGGCGGCGCGGGCAACGACACGCTGGACGGCGGCGTCGGCAACGACCGGATGATCGGCGGTGCGGGGAACGACCATTATGTCGTCAACGCGACCGGCGACGTGGTGGTCGAGACCGCCAATGCCGGCCGCGACGTGGTCGAGACGAGCCTCGCGACCTACACCCTGGCCGCGAATGTCGAGGACGCGATCGTCACGGCCGCCGGCGGTGCTCGCGTCAACGGCAATGACCTCGGCAACGACATTCTCGGCGGCGGCGGGGCGGATTCCCTCTATGGCAATGCGGGCGCCGACACGCTCGATGGCGGCCATGGCAATGACCTGCTCGCCGGCGGCGCCGGGAACGACTTCTACGTCATCGACAGCCCGGCGGATCGCGTCGTCGAGGGCGCGAACCAGGGGGCCGACACCGTCTCGGTGACGGACGGGACCAGCTACACATTGCTGGCGAACACCGAGGCTCTGCTGCTCACCGGCGGCAGCCTCATCACCGGCGTCGGCAACGGGCTCGCCAACACCATCATCGGCAATGACGGCGCCAATGTGCTGCGCGGCCAGGCCGGCGCCGACACGCTGGTCGGCGGGGGCGGCGCCGATACCCTGATCGGCGGCGACGGGCGTGACGTGCTGACCGGCGGCGCCGGGGCCGACCATTTCCGCTTCCTGAACCCGGCGGACAGCACCGTCGCCGCCCCGGACCGGATCACGGATTTCGTGGCCGGCCAGGACCGCATCGACCTGCGCCAGATCGACGCCAACCCGTCCCAGGGCGGCAACCAGGCGTTCAGCTACGTCACCGGCTTCGACAACCATCCGGGCGAGGTGATGGTGGCCTCGCTCGGCGGCACCTCCTACCAGGTGCGCGGCGACATCAACGGCGACGGCTCGGCCGATTTCGCCATCGACGTCACCAGCGCATCCGCGCCGGCGGCCAACTGGTTCCTGCTATAGGGACCGCGCCTCCAGCAGGCGCACCAGGGCAGCGTCGCGGCGGCGGGCGAGTTCCGCCGTCGAGGCGCCGCCCGTCTCCTCCGCGACACCCTGCACCAGGGTGCGCTGCACGGCCTCGGCAACGGTCATCTCGCTGCCGAGGTCTTTCCACCAGGACGTCACCGCCGGCAGCAGGTGGTGCAGGAAGTGGTCGATGCCCCCTTCCCCGCCGGCCAGGTGGAAGGTGGCGTGCGGGCCCATCAGCGCCCAGCGCAGGCCGGGCCCTTCGCTGATCGCCGCATCGACATCGGCGACCGAGGCGACGCCCTCGGCCACCAGATGCACCGCCTCCCGCCACAACGCCGCCTGGAGCCGGTTGGCGAGGTGCCCCGGCACTTCCTTGCGGATCTCGATCGGGCGCTTGCCGATGGCGCGGTAGAACTCCATCGCTGCCGCGACCGCCGCCGGGCTGCCCTTCGCACCGCCCACCACCTCCACCAGCGGGATCAGATGCGGCGGGTTGAAGGGATGGCCGATCAGCACGCGGTCGGGATGCGCACAACGTTCCGACAGCAGCGAGGCCAGGAAGCCCGAGGTCGAGGAGGCGATCACCACATCGGCGGGCAGCGCCGCATCGATGCGATGCAGCAGGTCCTGCTTGATGTCGAGCCGCTCCGGCGCGCTCTCCTGCACGAAATCCGCGCCCTCGAGCGCCGCGACGGGATCCGCGTGGAAGGTCCAGGCGGCGGGATCGGCATCCGCCTTGCCGCCGAGGCGCATCAGGATCGGCCAGGCGCCCTCGACCATGCGCCGCATCAGGTCGGGCGCGCCCGGCGAGGGATCGCTGACCGCGACCGGCAGGCCCCGGCTGAGGAAATACGCCGCCCAGGACGCGCCGATCGTCCCCGCCCCGATCACCGCGACACGCTTGACCTCTGACCGCATGGGCCCCTCCCGCCTGATTCTCCCCGCAACGATAGAGCGCCGGACCCGCCCTGGCCACGTCGCGGCTGCCGGACTAGCCTGCCCGGCCAAGGAGGATCCCCGATGCAAGATCTCGCCACGCGGCTGAACGCGCTCTGCGACGCGCAACCCTTCGTCACGTCCTGGTACGTGAAGGATCTCGCCACGGGGTGGGAGGCCGATCGCGGCGGCGACACCGTCCTGCCCTCGGCCAGCACGCGCAAGATCTCGATCATGATGCACGCGCTGTCGAAGGTGCATGAGGGCAAGCTGCGCCTCGACGAGCCCTGCACCATCGAGGCGCGCCTGCAGGAAGGCGTGAAGAGCGGCACCTACCAATTCATGACGCCGGGCTGCGTGATCCCCTTCCGCGACGTGCTGGTGAACATGATCATCACCAGCGACAATGTCTGCACGCAGATCGCGCTGGAACACCTCGACCGCGAGGAGCTGAACGCCTGGTGCCGACGGATCGGCATGAAGAGCACGACGCATCGCGTGAACTTCCCCGCGCCTGACCTGCCCTGGGACGTGTCGCTGACGGCGCTCGCCTCGACCACCGCGCGCGACCAGGGGCTCCTGCTCGATCTGATGCTGAAGGGATCGACGGATGCGGAGGCGGCGGCGTTCCTGGGCGCGACGCCCGAGCTGTGCCAGCTCGGGCTCGACATCCTGTCGTGGCAGCGGCTGCGCAACCTGATCCCCTGCCTGCTGCCCGACGGCACCAAGGTCGCGAACAAGACAGGCAAGGGCCAGCGCGGCCGGATGGATGCCGGGATCGTCTACAAGGGCAACACGCCGCGCTTCATCATCACCGTGTACATGGACCAGGTGCCGGAGACGATGCCGGACGGATTGCCGGGGGCCTCGGCGATGTTCGCCACCGCCGGCCGCCTCACCCGCCTCTGCTGGGACTCGATGAACTGATGACGACCGACGCCGAATTCGAAGCCGCGATCGCGGCGCTGCAATCCTGGGTAGGCCGTGAACGCGTGGTGGAGGACGAAATCGGCCTGTCCTCCGCACGCCGTATCGCGGGGATGCTCGACATCGACCCGGCCACGCTGAAGCAGGGCGATGCGCTGCCGCCGCACTGGTTCACCATGTTCTTCCCCGACATCGCGAAGCAGTCCGACATCGGCCCGGATGGCCACCCCAACAAGGGCGTCTTCCTGCCGCCCATCCCGCTGCCGCGGCGCATGGGCGCGGGGCGGCGCGTGACCATCGACGGTGCGCTGCGCATCGGCCAGCCGGCGACCAAGCGCGCCATCGTCGCGGGCATCGTGCCGAAATTCGGCCGCACCGGCCGCATGGCGGTGCTGACCATGCGCCTGGTGATCGAGACCGGCGGCAAGACCATCGCCGTCGACGAGTTCGACGCCATGTACCGCGAGGCCCCCAAGCCCGGCCAGGCCAGCCCGCAGACCCCACCCGTGAAGGCGCCGGACAATGCGTCCTTTGCCGATGAGGTGCTGCTCTCCTCGGCGCTGGTGTTCCGCTATTCGTCCGTGACCTGGAACGCGCACCGCATCCACTACGACGCGGATTATGCACGCGACGAGGAAGGCTATCCGGCGACGGTGCAGAATGGCGGGCTGACCATGCAGCTCCTGCTCGATGCCGCGCTGAAGCGCGCCTCGGGTCGGCTTGCGGGGTTCACCGCGCGTCTCGCCCGGCCGCTCTGGGTCGGCGACACCGTGACGCTGTGCGGCGCGGCGCCGGTGGACGGCAAGATGGCGTGCTGGGCGGCCGACAAGGATGGCAATCTCTGCGCGACGATGGACCTGACCCTCGCATGACGCGGCCGCCTCCCGCGACCTGGCGGTCGCTGATGTTCGTGCCCGCGACGGGCGAGAAATTCGTCGCCAAGGCCCATACCCGCGGCGCCGACGTGATCATCCTCGACCTTGAGGACTCCATCCCGCCCGCGGAGAAGCAGGCGGCGCGCGACGCGCTGCCTGCCGCCGCCGCGACGGTCGGCCAGGCGGGAGCGGAGGTTGCGGTGCGCATCAACCGCGCTCTCGACCTCACCATCCCCGACATCGCCGCCGCGGTGATGCCCGCGGTCGGCGCGCTGATGCTGCCCAAGGTGATGGGACCGGAGCACATCCGCCTGCTGTCGGAAGTCGTCACGGCGCGCGAGGCGGCGCTGGGCATGACGCCCGGCCACACCCGCTTCATCGCGGTGGTGGAGACGCCCGATGCGGTGCCGCTGCTCGGCGCCATCGCCGGGGCCGATCCGCGCGTGGCGGCAATCGGCGTCGGCGCGGAGGATCTCTCCACCGAGTTGGAAGCCATCCCGAGCGCCGACATGCTCTACCATTTCGGCATGATGGTCGTGACGGCGGCGCGGGCAGCGCGCATCCAGCCGCTCGGCTCGGTCGGGCCCTTCGCGGATTTTTCGGATCTCGAGGCGTATCGAGCGTCGCTGAAACGGTCCCGCGCGCTGGGCTTCGCCTGCCAGGCCTGCATCCACCCGGCGCAGGTGCCGATCGTCAACGAGGAGTATGGCCCCTCCCCCGCCGAAGTGGAGCGCGCCCGCCGCCTGATCGCGGCCTTCGACGCGGCGATCGCCGAGGGCAAGGGCGCGGTTGCCTTCGAGGGGCAGATGATCGACCTGCCGGTGGTGGAACGCGCGCGACGCCTGCTGGGCCGCGCGCGCTGAAACCCGTCGTCCAAGGCCCGCCCCCGCTGCGCACCTTGCTCCTCGCGCCGGGCATCGCCCTGCTCCCGGCGACCTGCCCGCCCGCCCTCGGCCAGTCGCGTGTCGAGGCCAACGACTTCGATCCCGTCGCGGTGGTCAACGGCATCCGCATCGACCGCGCGACCTGCGCCGCGCTGGAACGCGACGACACGGCCATATGGGTTGAGGCGGACGGCCAAGCGTCCTGCCTGCGCTACTACGCCGCCGGCCTCGCCGCCGAGAACCCGGTTGCGGCGCTCTGGCTCAATGGCGATGTCCTCGGCCCCCGCGGCAACGACGCGAGCCGTCGCCAGAGCGGCTTCGGTCCCGCTGCCATGGTCGCTCAGGAGGAAGCCCTGTCGCGCCGCTTCGGCGTGCCATTCATCTTCCTCGGCCGCCCCGGCACCTATGGCAGCGCAGGCCATCACCACAGCACCCGCGGGCGTCCGGTCGAGGCCGCGCTGGTCGATGCCGCGCTCAACGGGCTGAAGACGCGCTACCGCGTCGGCGCCTGGGCGCTCGGCGGGCACAGCGGCGGTGGCACGCTGGTCGCGGAAATGCTGGCGCGGCGGCATGACCTGCGATGCGCCGTGATCTCGTCCGGTGCCGCTTCCTACCGCGCCTATCTCGAAGCACGGGGACTGGCGAGGCCCGGAGAACGGCTGTCGCGCTTCGACCCCTCCGACTCGATCGTGCGCATCCCGGTGGATCCGGGCCGCCGCGTCTTCGTCATCGGCGATCCGCGCGAGACCAACGTGCCCTTCGCGACCCAGCGGCTCTATGCGGAGAGGCTGGTGGCGCAGAACATCGCCACCTGGCTGGTGCCGCTGCAACGTGCGACCGATGCGCGGCACCATGGCCTCGTCGATTTCGGCGAGACGGCCACCGGGCTTTGCGCGGCAGGCGCCGATACGCCGACCATCCTGCACGCACTGGCCGCGATGCCGGAACAGGCGGCGCGGCGAACCAACTGATCCGCCGCCGGCGCATCGGCTACAGCGCGCACATGGTCAGGATGCGGTCCTCGATCAGCGGGGTGTAGGCCTCCCGCACCTTCGGCATGCGCGGGTTCTGGGTGTGGGCCTTCACCGCGGCCTGATCCGTATAGACCTCGACCAGGATGATGCGGCTCTCATCCGGCGTGCCGTCCTGCTTCATCGGCTGCAGCACCTCGAAGCGCTCGCAGCCCGGCTCCTCGGCCACCGTCAGCTTGGCGTGCTCGCGGATCAGCGCGTCGAAGGCGGCATGGCTGCCCGGCTTCGGGCGGAATTCGACATGGATGGCGATTTTCGGCACGGCGTTCTCTCTCCCGTTGCGGATGCCGCCAGGGTGGCGCGGATCGCGCGGGCTTCCAACCCCGCGACCGCCCGCGCATGGGCCAATCCATTAATAGCTGCGGTGCATCATGGCCCCAGGGCGCGGCAAGGCCGGCGCCCATCGAAAGGCCCGCGTCATGGCGGGCCTCCATGGCGGGAGCTTCACGGCGTGCGCATTCGAACCATCGCGACAACCGCGCTCGGCGGCATTGCCGCCGTCGCCCTGGTGGCAGGCGGGCTGCTGCTGCGGTCCAACCTGCAGGATCTCGACCGGGCCGGCGATGCCGTGGCGATGAGCACGGCCTTCGCCAGCCTCACCCGGCTGCCCCTGCAGGTCGCCGAGGACCGCGCCAGCCTGACCCGCTTCATCACCGCCGACGAGGCCCAGGAGGCCGAGACCCGCGCCCGCTTCACCGAGATCCGCGGGGAGCTCGACGCCCAGATCGCGGCCGCCCGCGCGGCGATCGAGCGGGCCGGCGACCACCTGCCGCGCACTGTCGGCACCGCCCTCAACGACCTGCAGGCCACCCTCAATGCGGTCCGTCGCGACGCCGAGGCCGGCCGCCGCCTGCCACGCGACCAGCGGCTGGCGCTGCAGGCCCAGTCCTCCGCGCGCACCCTCGCGGCCCAGGCGCAGTTCAGCCAGCTCATCCCCGGCATCGAGCAGCAGATCAGCCGCTACAACAGCGACCTCCAGACCCCGGCCGCCATGGCGCGGCTGACCGTGGACCTGCGCGAGGCGATCTCCGGCTTCCTGGTGCCGACCGGCCCCAGCGTGCGCGCCAAGCGCGCCGCGACGCCCGAGGAACTGCGCCGCATCGACACCGCCTTCGGCCGCTATGACGTGCTGACCGCCGACATGCAGGCGCGCATGGCGAGCGGCGACGTCGCGCCGGCGCTGGCGCGCAGCTACGCCTCGGTGCTCGACCGCGTCCTCCTGCCCAACAAGCGCGCCACCGACCGCGCGGTGGACGAGGCCCGCCAGGGCCCGCCGCAGATCAGCGAGGCGGCCTGGAACGCCGTGGTGGACGCCTTCCGCGGTGTTGCCGAACTGCGCGACATCGCCGCCGCGACGCTGATCGAAGAGGCCGGGCAGGCCGAGACGGAAGCGTGGCGCGGCCTCGTCATCGGCCTTGCCGCCCTTGGCCTCGGCCTCGCGGCGCTGGGCATCGGCGGCTGGCTGTTCCGGCGCAAGGTACTCGGCGCCCTGACCGAGATCACGGCAGCGATGAGCACGGTCGCCGCCGGTCGGCTCGATGTCGCCGTGCCGCATCTCGGCCGGCATGATGAAGTCGGCGAACTCGCCCAGGCACTCGAAACCTTCAAGGAGGCCGCCATCCGCAGCCGCGCCGCCGAGGCCGCGCGCGAGGCCGAGGAACGCGCCAAGGCCGAACGCGCCGCCCGCATCGACAGCGAGGTGCGCGGCTTCGACAGCGTGGCCCAGGTCGCACTGCGCCGCCTGACCGAGGCGACCGAGGCGATGACCCGCTCGGCCGACACGGTTGCGGTCGCGAGCAAGACGACGGGCAGCCGGGCCGACAGCGTGGCGTCGACGGCCGACCAATCCTCCAACGAGGTGCAGACCGTCGCCGCGGCGACCGAGGAGCTCAGCGCCTCGGTGGTCGAGATCACCCGCCGCGTGCAGAATGCGAGCGGCATGGCGCAGGAAGCGGTGCGGGAGGCGCAGGCGGCCGATACCTCGGTGCAAGGCCTCGCCGCCGCGGCGCAGGAGATCGGCCAGGTGGTGCAACTGATCACCGACATCGCCGCGCAGACCAACCTGCTCGCGCTGAACGCGACCATCGAGGCGGCCCGCGCCGGGGAGGCCGGCAAGGGCTTCGCCGTGGTCGCGAGCGAGGTGAAGAGCCTCGCCAGCCAGACCACCCAGGCGACCGAGAACATCTCCCGCCAGATCGCCGAGATCCAGTCGGCGACCGCCGGCGCGGTGACGGCCATCCAGGGCATCGGCCAGCGCATCGCGCAGATGAGCGAGGTCTCGGCCGATATCGCGACGGCGGTCGATCAGCAGGGCATCGCGACGCGGGAGATCGCCGAAAGCGTCCAACGCACCGCCGCCGGCACCAATGCGATGCGCGTTGAGATCGGCGAAGTCACGCAATCCGCTGGGCAGATGCATCAGGTGACGGACGAGATGCTGACCGCCATCCGCAGCATGTCCAGCGAATCCACCGGACTGCGCGGGGAGATCGGCAGCTTCCTCGATCGGATCCGCGCGGCATGAGGATGGAGGGGCTTCGCCCCTCCGTACCACCCCACCAAAGGCCGAAAGGCCTTTGGACACCTCCAACTGGCGCCGTGCGGCACGGGCAGAATGGCGTCGGAACCCTCATTTGCGCGCGAAGTGCGCCCGGGGGACTCAGGCCACCTGCGCCAGAGAGCTGCAATCCAGGATGCCCGCATCCAGGGGCACTCATGGGCGTTGCAAGGCGCCGTCCCATGAAACCCGATCACGGCTGGTTCGGAGGGGACCGCGCCCCTCCGATTCCAGCCTTAGAGAGGTGGACGAGGCGCCTTCCGCGTCACGCCGCCGCGTAGCGCGCGATCGAAAGGTCGGAGGTCTCGATCTCCGGCTTCTTTCCCGTCACGAGGTCGGCCAGGACGCGCCCCGACCCGCAGGCCATGGTCCAGCCCAGCGTCCCGTGGCCGGTGTTCAGGTGCATGTTCCTGAACCGCGTCGGCCCGACCAGCGGCGTGCCGTCCGGCGTCATCGGGCGCAGACCGGTCCAGAACAGCGCCTCAGAGACATTGCCGCCCTTGGGGAAGAGGTCGGTGACGGAGTGCTCCAGCGTCTCGCGCCGCGGTTTGCGGAGTTGCAGAGAGAAGCCGGCGAGTTCCGCCGTGCCGCCGACGCGGATGCGGTCGCCGAGGCGGGTGATCGCGACCTTGTAGGTCTCGTCCATCACGGTGGAGACGGGCGCGCCGGACTCGTCACGGATGGGAATGGTCAGCGAGTACCCCTTCACCGGGTAGATCGGCACGCGGACCTCGAGCGGCGCCAGCAGTTCCGGCGTGAAGGAGCCGAGGGCGACGACATAGGAATCGGCGGTCTCGATCCCCTTGTCGGTGACGACGCCGGTGACGCGGTCGCCTTCCGTGGTCAGGCCCTTGATCGTCGCGCCGTAGTGGAAGGCCACGCCGGCCTGCGCGGCCATGGCGGCCAGGCGCTGGGTGAAGATGTGGGCGTCGCCGGTCTCGTCACCCGGCATGCGCAACCCGCCGACGAACTTGCCCTGCACGTTCTTCAGCGCAGGTTCGGCGGCGATGCAGCTCGCGGGGTCCAGCACCTCATAGGGCACCTTGAAGGTGTCGAGCACGGCAGTGTCGTCGGCCACATGATCGAGCTGCTTCTGGGTGCGGAAGAGCTGCAGCGTACCCATGCTGCGCCCGTCATAGGCGATGCCGGTCTCGCGCCGCAGATCGCCCAGGCAGTCGCGGGAATATTCGGCGAGGCGGACCATGCGCGTCTTGTTCACCCGGTAGGCGGCCTCGGTGCAATTGGCGAGCATCATCGCAAGCCAGGAATAGAGGCGGCGGTCGGCGCGCGGCCACATCACCAGCGGGCGGTGGCGCATCATCATCCACTTCAGCGCCTTGACCGGGATGCCGGGGCCCGCCCAGGGGGCGGAATAGGCATAGGAGAGCTGCCCGGCATTGGCGAAGGACGTCTCCATGCCGGCCGCATCCTGCCGGTCGATGACGGTGACCTCATGGCCGGCCTTGGCGAGATACCAGGCTGAGGTGACGCCGACGACGCCGCTGCCGAGGACGATGACGCGCATGAGGGCACCCATTCCGGAAGAATGCTGCGATGCGGCAATGGTGTGACGGTTCGGTGTCGCATGTGCTGCGGAAGCGTCGCAGGATCTGCCGTTCGACTGGCATACCTGCACAGATTCTGCGAAATTGTCGCAGATCATGCCAAGCCTGGACGATTCTGACCTTCGTATCCTTCGTGCCCTTCGACAGGACGGACGGATGACCAATGCCGCCCTGGCCGAGGCGGTCGGACTGTCCCAATCGGCCTGCCTGCGGCGCCTGCGGCTGCTGGAACGCAGCGGCGTGATCCGCGGCTACACCGCGATCATCGACGAGCCAGCGGATCGCGAGACCGTCACGGTGATCGTACAGATCACGCTGGACCGGCAGACGGAGGAGCACCTGTCGCGCTTCGAGGCCGCCGTGCGACGCCTGCCGGAGGTGCGCGAGTGCTACCTCATGACCGGCATGTCGGACTATTTGCTGCGAGTCGAGGCGCGGGATGCGGCGGATTACGAGCGCATCCACAAGGAGCAGTTGTCGCGGCTGCCGGGGGTGCAGCGGATCCAGTCCTCCTTCGCGATCCGCAGCGTGATCCGGGAGCGCGGCTGACAGCGACGGCGCGGCTGCCTCACCAGTCGTATTTGCCGTTGCGCCAGCGAAGGACATGGCCGTCCGCGAGGCGGACATCGCGCCAGCCCTGGGTTCGGCTGTCGAGGGGCCGCGACCCCGGCGATGCGACCAGCCCGCCGAACAGCGGCCGCGCCGCAGCGCCCGAAAGGTCGAGGATGTCCATCGGGCAGTTGCGCGCGCCGCACCAGCCGGAATCGTAATTGATATCGAGCAACGCCTCGGCGATGCCGTCGCCATTCAGGTCGACGAACTGCACCGCATAGCCGTTGCGCGGAATCCCGCTGTATTCGCGTGCCAGATAGGCCGCGAAGCGCGCGCGGAGCGTCGCCTCGGGCACGCCCTGCGCCACTGGAGCCGCTGGCGGCGCGACCGGTGCCGGGGCGGGTGCCGGCGCCGCCGCCGCGCTGGAACTGGAACTCCCGCTCGAGGGATCGCGCGACGGTGCCGGCCCCAGCGTCATCATGGG
Organism: Roseomonas alba; assembly: GCF_019430885.1. Classification (GTDB taxonomy): domain Bacteria; phylum Pseudomonadota; class Alphaproteobacteria; order Acetobacterales; family Acetobacteraceae; genus Neoroseomonas; species Neoroseomonas alba. The sequence continues at coordinate 209,772 of NZ_JAHYBZ010000006.1, forward strand.
GGCCGCGGGGGCGGCGCGGGGCGGCGGCGCTGCCACCTGCGCGTTGCAGGCCCGTGCCCAGTCGCGAATCGCCGCACCCGATCCGGTGAGCGGGATGTTCACCGACCCGCCAGGTCCTGCCAGCACGAGCATGCGCCCATCGGCCAGGGCCTGGAACATCGGATGTTCGGACGGCACCGGCGTGGTCATCAGCGGGCCGGTCGGCCCCAGGTCGACGCGAAGGCGGAACCCGTGACGAAAACCGTCGATGACCAGCGAAATCTCGACCATCTGGTTCTCGAGCCGCGTCAGCGCGGCCCGATTGTCGGGCGGATGCAGCGTCATCTCGGGCACCCGCCCTACCGGGCAGGTCACGGCGATGAGGGCAGAGTCCTCATAGTAGCAGCCCGGGCAGAGATCATAGGCGAAGGCGGGCAACTGGTTGCCCGGCGAGGGGCGGTATTCCCAGCCGACCGGGCGGGTCGGTTTGCCATTGGGGTCCGGCTGAGCCTTCGCGCCGCCCATGCCCCCGAGCACAACGCAAGCCACAACCAAGACGCGCAGACACGACTTCAGCATCATGCGGTTCCCGGATCCGACAAGGTCAGAATATCCCGGATCCGGAAAGTATTGCCAGTGGCAGAATGGACGTGATCGAAGATCAGGCCGCCAGCAGACGCTCGCGCCGCTCCAGCCGTGCCATCAGATAGTCCACCTCGCCCGCCGTTTCCTTCGACATCTTCGGCCCCGGCGCGCGCAGCGTGTCATGGGCGATGATGCCGCGCTTCTTCAGCACGTATTTGCGGATGGCGAGGCCAAGGCCGGGCTGCACCTCGGTACGGATCAGCGGCAGATGCGTGTCGAACAGGTCCTGCGCCGCGTCGCGCTGGCCGGCGGCCATCAGCGCGCAGACCTTCACCAGCATCTCGGGATAGGCATAGCCGGTCATGATCCCGTCCGCGCCGCGGGCCAGTTCCTCCGGCAGGAACTGCCCGCCGACGCCTCCGAGGATAGCGACGCGCGGCATCTTCCCCTCGGCTTCCATGCGGCGGATGGCGGTCAGCTTGTCGAGGCCGGGCCAGTCCTCCGCCTTCAGCATGACCATGCGCGGATCGGCCGCCATGCGCGCGATCATCGGCGCGGTCATGGTGATGCCCGTGAGCTGCGGATAGTCCTGCAGCACGAAGGGCGCGTCGACCACATCCATCGCCTGGGCGATGTAGGTGATAACCGCCTCATCCCCCTTCAGCCCCGGGGTCGGCGACACCATGATCCCCGCCGCACCGAGATCCAGCGACCCGCGCGCGATGGCCTTCATCTGCGCGAAACCGGGTGCCGAGGCCCCGACCACCACGGGAATGCGCCCGGCCGTCCGCTTCAGCACGCGGTCGACGAAGGTAAGGCTCTCCGCCTCGGTCAGCTTCGGCGCCTCCCCCATCACGCCGAGGATGGTCATCCCCGAGGCACCGGCGGCGATGAAGGCATCCGTCATCCGGTCGGTGCTGGCAAGGTCGAGCGCCCCGTCCGGCAGGAAGGGCGTGGGGGCGATGACGAAAACGCCCTTGGCGGAACGGTCGAGCATGGGCATTCCCTTCCCAGCAATGATCACCGCGCCAGTCTAGCGCCGCCACAAGGACCCGTCACATGGACCAGGTCTTCATCCCCGCCATCTTCCTGCGTGGGGGTTCCTCCAAGGGCGTCTTCTTCCATGCCAAGGACCTGCCCGAGGACCGGGCGAAGCGGGATGCGATCCTCCTGTCGGTGCTCGGCAGCCCCGATCCCTATGGGCGGCAGCTCGACGGCATGGGAGGTGGGATCTCCTCGCTATCCAAGGCGGTGATCATCGGGCCCCCGACGCATCCGGATGCCGATGTGGACTACACCTTCGCCCAGGTCGCGGTGGACCGGCCGCTCGTGGACTGGTCGGGCAATTGCGGGAACCTGTCCTCGGCCGTCGGGCCCTTCGCGGTGGATGAGGGGCTGATCCGGGCCTCGGATGGCGAGACGCTGGTGCGCATCCATCAGGTCAACACGAAACGCATCATCCATGCGCGCTTCCTGGTGCGCGGCCGCCGCGCGGCGACGGAGGGCGATTTCGCCATGGCCGGCGTCGCCGGCACGGGGGCGCGCATCCGGCTGGATTTCCTGAACCCCGGTGGCGGCGCGACGGGGTCGCTGCTGCCGACCGGCAACGTGATGGACGTATTGGAACATGAAGGCCGCCGCTATCGCGCGACGCTGGTCGATGCGGCCAATGCCTGCGTCTTCCTCGACGCGGCGGAACTCGGCCTGACCGGCACGGAAAGCCCCGAGGCGATCGAGGCACGTCCCGAAGCGCTGGCACTACTGGATGCACTGCGCCGGCAGGCGGCGGTGCGCATGGGCCTCGCCGCGACGCCGGAGGCGGCACCGCTCGCTATCCCCAAGGTCGCCGTCATCGCCGCGCCGGCCGCTTATCGCGCGCTGGATGGTGTGACGATTGGCGCGGAGACGCATGAGGTCGCGGTCCGCATGATCTCGATGGAGCGCGCCCATCGCGCCGTGCCGCTGACCGGCGGCATGGCGCTCGGTGTGGCCGTGCGCATCGATGGGTCGCTGCCACAAATTATCGGTGCGGCGCCGAAGACGGATGAGGTGCGGCTCGCCAATCCGTCTGGTGTCCTGTCGGTCGGTGCGGAAGTGCGACGCGGCGACGATGGCTGGGTGGCGGACAGCGCCGTGGTGTTCCGTTCCGCGCGCCGTCTGATGCAGGGCGCGGTGGCGGTGCCGACCCGCCTGTTTTGACGCGGCCTGCGGGCGTGCGATGCTGGCCGCGTCCAGAAACGCCCGGAGGAAACATCCGATGCTCAGCCGTCGCCAGACGCTGGCCGCAGGGGCCGCGCTTCTCGTCGCGGGCGAGGCGCGCGCGCAGGCCGCATGGCCCGACCGCCCGATCCGCGTCATCGTCCCCTTCGCCGCCGGCGGCAATGCCGATGCGATCGGCCGCATCCTCCAGCCGCGCCTGCAGGAGAAGCTCGGCCAGCCGGTGGTGGTGGAGAATCGTCCCGGTGCCGGCGGCGGAGTCGGCGCCGATGCCGTCGCCCATGCGCGGCCCGACGGCTACACGCTGCTGATCGGGTCGAACGGCCCGCTCTCGGTGAACCCCGTGGTGCAGGCGCGCCTGCCCTATGACGCGGCGAAGGATTTTGCGCCCATCGCCATGGCGATGCAGGTGCCGCATTGCCTGGTCGTCCAGCCCAGCTCGCCCTATCGCACCGTCGCGGATGTCGTCGCGGCGTCGAAGCGCGCTGCGGATGGGATCGGCATTGGCACGGCGGGCGTGGCGAGTGCGACGCATCTCTCGCTCGAAGCCTTCAAGGCGGCGACGGGGGCGAACCTGCTGCACGTGCCCTATCGCGGCGGCGGGGCAGCCTTGCCGGATTTCCTCGCCGGCAACCTGCCGATGCTGTTCACGGAATTCTCCACGGCGCTGCCGCTGCATCGCGACGGCAAGGCGCGCATCGTCGCGGTGGCCTCGGCCGCGCGGCTGTCCGCCCTGCCCGATGTGCCGACCATGATCGAACAGGGTGTCCCGAACTTCACCGCCGGATCCTATGTGGGGCTGCTGGCGACGGCCGGGTCGCCGCCCGAGGCGATGCGCAAGCTCGGCGAGGCCATGGCCGCCATCGTCCGCGAACCCGATTTCCGCAGCCGCATGGAAGCGATGGGGGGCGAGGCCGCCATGGGAGCGCTCGCCACGCCGGACGGTTTCGCAACCTTCATCGCCGCCGACCTGGAACGCTCGCGCACGGTCGCGCGCGCCGCCGATATCCGGGTGGAGTGACCATGCGCCGAACCCCGCCAGGTGCCACCGACTGCCACTGCCACATCTTCGGCCCGGCGGCGCGGTTCCCCTATGCCGAACCGCGCTCCTACACGCCGGAGGACGAGACGCTCGAGGACTACCTCGCACTGCTCGACCGGCTGGAACTGGATCGCGGCGTGATCGTGCAGCCTTCGGCTTACGACCGCGACAATGCCTGCACGCTGGATGCTCTGCGCCGCGCACCGGACCGGCTTCGCGGCGTCGCGGTGGTGGGGTCCGAGGCGACACCCGACACGCTGCGGGCGATGCACCGCGACGGCATTCGCGGGCTGCGCGCCAATGAATACCGCCGCGACGGCCAGGCGGCCTATCACGGTGGCGTCCGGCTGGAGGAGATCGAGCCCTTCTTCCCGGTGATGGCGGAACTGGGGTGGCATCTGCAGCTCTGGATCGATGCGCGGCACCTGCCGGATTTGGAACCGCGCCTCGCCAAGGTGCCGGTGCCGATCGTGGTCGACCACATGGGGCGGATGCACCACAGCCACGGGACCAGCGATCCGGGCTTCCAGGCACTGCTGCGAGGCATTGGGGACGGGCGCTATATGGCGAAGGTCTCGGGCACCTATCGGCTGGGCGCGGTGAAGCCGGACTATCTGGAGGCGAAGCCCTTCCATGATGCGCTGGTCGCGGCGAACCCCGACGCGCTGGTCTGGGGCACCGACTGGCCGCATCCGCGCCCGGATGGCGGGCGGCCGGACGCGAAGCGACTGCTGGAGGTCTTCCTTGACTGGACGACCGATCCGACGGTGCGCCGGAAGATCCTGACCGACACCCCTGCCCGCCTTTACGATTTCCCGAAGGCCTGATGCCATGGCTTCCGATCGTCGCCCCACCTTCGTCCTGCCGCCCGGCACCTGCGACACGCATGTGCATGTCTGGGGGCCCTTCGACCGCTTTCCCGTCGCGAAAGGCGCGCCCTATACGCCGCCGGAGCGCAACAAGACCGACCTGCTGGCGCTGCATGCACGGCTCGGCGTGCAGCGCTGCGTCATCGTGCAGACCTCGGTGTACAAATCCGACAACCGGGCGATGCTCGACGCCGTCGCCGACAATCCCGCGACCTATCGCGGTGTCGCGCTGGTCGATGACAGCTTCGGCGATGCCGAATATCAGGCGCTGCACGATGGCGGGGTGCGCGGCGTGCGCTTCGGCTTCGTGAAGCACCTGGGCGGCGCGCCGGATATCGCGCTGGTGAAGCGCACCGCGGACCGCATCGCGGCCATGGGGTGGCATCTGGTGCTGCACCTCGACGCCGCGAACATCCCGGAATTCGAGGCGCTGCTGCGCGGCTTCACCCTGCCTGTGGTGATCGACCATATGGGCCGCGTGCCGGTGGCGGACGGGCTGGACCAGGCGCCGTTCCGCATCCTGCTCGACCTGCTGAAGCGCGAGAATTACTGGGTGAAGGTGTCGGGGTCGGAGCGCATCTCAGCCGAAGGCCCGCCCTTCCGCGACGCCATCCCCTTCGCCCGCTGGCTGATCGAGGCAGCGCCCGACCGCACCCTATGGGGCACCGACTGGCCACACCCCAATGTGCGGTGGGAACCGGACGAGGCTGACCTCGTCGATCTGCTGCCGGAATTCGGCGACGCTGCCGCGCTGCAGCGTGTGCTGGTGGACAATCCTGCTCGACTGTATGGGTTCGCATGACGGACATTCATGACTGGGTCGGCCGCAAGCGCCGCATCGCGGACGAGATGGCCACGCCCTTGGTCCGCCGCATGGCGGCGCTGACCGATCGCACCGACATCGCGCTGGATCGCGGCGCACCTGTGCCGAACCACTGGCTGTCCATGCTGTTCGATGATGCGCAGCCGCAGTCGCAGCTCGGCCCGGATGGGCATCCGGCGAAGGGCGACTTCCTGCCGCCCGTGCCCCTGCCCCGCCGCATGCTGGGGGGGCGGCGCGTCACCTACCATGCCGCGCCATGCGTCGGGGACACATTGGAACGCGAGACGGCGATCGCCTCCATCACGCCGAAGGTCGGGCGATCCGGGGCGATGATCTTCGTCATGCTCCGCCACACCATCACCGGGCCGAACGGCCTGGTCGCGGTGGAGGAGCAGGACACCGTCTATCTGGAGGCGAAGCGCAACGCGCCGGCGCCGAAGGAGGCACCGGTCACGGTGCCGAATGCCGCCTGGCGCGATTCCTGGACGCCAGACCCGGTGATCCTGTTCCGCTTCTCGGCCCTCGCCTTCAACGGCCACCGCATCCATTACGATGCGGACTATGCCCGGGACGTCGAGGGGTATCCGGCCCTGGTCGTCAATGGCAGCGTCAGCACACTATTCCTGTTCGAGGCCGCGCTGCGCCGCGCCCCCGGCGCGCAGATCCGCCACTACGACGCACGCACCATCCAGCCGGTTTTCTGCAATGCGCCGTCCCTGTTGTGTGGCACGGTCGCGAATGCCGAGGGCGAGCACACGCTGTGGGTCGGGCAACCGGATGGCGCGATGGCCATTCGCATCAAGACAAGGATTGCCTGACATGGCGGGTCCTCTCGACGGCATCCGCGTGCTCGATCTCTCGGCCGTGGTGGTGGGGCCGATCTGCACGCATGTGCTCTGCGAGCACGGGGCCGAGGTCATCAAGATCGAGGCACCGCCTTCTGGCGACCTGCTGCGGTCCCTCGCCGGTAAGGGCCGCAGCCCGGGCATGAACGGGAAGTTCCTGAACTTCAACCGGGGCAAGAAGTCGCTCGCCATCGACCTGAAGAAGGCGGCGGGCATCGCGGCCCTGCAGAAGCTCGCGGCAACGGTCGATGTTTTCGTCACCAATATCCGGCCGGATGCGCAGGCGCGGCTCGGCGTCGATGAGGCGAGCCTGCGGGCGATGGCGCCGCGGCTGATCCACTGCTCGATCACCGGCTTCGGCACGGGCGGTCCCTATGCCGGGCGGCCGGCCTACGACACCGTCATCCAGGGCGTGTCCGGTGTCGCCGGCGCCTTCGAGGCCTCGACCGGCGAACCGCGCTACGTGCCCTTCCTGGTCGCCGACCATACGGTGGGGCTGATCGCCGCGCAGATGATCGGCTTCGCGCTCTATCGCCGCGAGAAGACCGGCATCGGCGAGGCCATCGAGGTGCCCATGTTCGAGAACATGGCCGCCTACATCATGCAGGAGCATCTCGGCGCGGCGTCCTTCCGCCCGGCGCTAGGCCCGCCGGGCGACCATCGCGTACTGAGCCCGGACGGTAAGCCGCTGCCGACGAAGGACGGCTTCATCTGCATCTCGGCCAACACGGATGCGCAGGCGCATGCCTTCTTCGACGCCATCGGCCGGCCCGAACTGAAGACCGATGCGCGCTTCGCCAGAGTCGCCGACCGCGTCCAACACACCAAGGAGTATTTCCATATCCGCGCGACCTCGCTCGGCGGGAAGACCTCGGCGGAGTGGCTGGAGATCTTCGACCGCGTGGATGTGCCGGCCTCCCCCTACAACACGATCGGCTCGCTGATCGACGATCCGCATCTGCGAGCGGTGGGCATGGTGACGGAGGAAGAGCATCCGACCGAGGGCCCGACCTGGGCGATCGGGCGGCCGAACCGCTTCTCCGGCGGCATCGCGCCGCCGCGCCCGCCCGCGCCGCGCCTGGGCGCGGATGGAGCCGCGGTGCTCGAAGCGGCCGGGCTGTCGCAGGACGAGATAGACACGCTGCGGAGAGACGGCGTGCTGATCGAGGGACCGTCATCATGACCCGCATCACCCGACGCGCCGCCATCGCCGGCGCGACGCTCACCCCCTTCGCGGTCGCCCGCGCGCAGGGCCATTGGCCCGACAAGCCGGTGCGCCTGGTCGTGCCCTTCACCCCGGGCGGATCGACCGACATCCTCGCCCGCGCGATGGGCCAGCGGCTGTCGGAGACCTTCGGTCAGCCCTTTATCATCGACAACCGCCCGGGTGCGGGCGGCACGCTGGGATCGGAGCAGGTCTTCCGCAGCGCGCCGGACGGGCAGACGCTGATGATGGGGCATATCGGGACGCTGGCCTGCAACCCGACGCTCTATCGCAACCTCAGCTTCGACACGGCGCAGTTCGTGCCGGTGGCGCTGGTGGCGAATGTCGCGAACTTCCTGGTGGTGACCAACACGCTGCCGGCGCGCGACGTGCAGTCCCTGATCGCGCTGGCCAAGAGCAAGCCCGGCGAACTCACCTATGGCAGCGGCGGCAATGGCAGTGCCGCGCATATCGCCATGGTCGCCTTCAACGAGGCGACGGGCACCGAGATGACCCATGTGCCCTATCGCGGCACGGGCCCGATGATGACCGACCTGATCGCGGGCACGATCCAACTCACCATGACCGGGGGGCCGCCGGCGCTACCGCCAGTACGCGCAGGGCAGTTGCGGGCGCTCGGGATTTCGTCCCTGGAGCGGCTGCCGGCGGCGAATGACATCCCGACTGTCGCCGAACAGGGCGTGCTGGGCTTCGAGGCGCTGCAATGGTACGGCATCGTCGCCCCACCCGGTACGCCGGACGCGATCGTCGGCAAGCTGAACGAGGCCTGCAACCGCACCCTCGGCGAGGCGGCCTTCCGCGCCCGGCTGGAGACCGAGGGCGCGGTCGCGAACCCCATGACGCCAGCGCAGTTCGGCGACTACATCGCGCGTGAGCGCGAACGCTGGGGCGCGCTGATCCGCCGCAACAATGTGAGCCTCGGCTGATGTCCCGCCCCTTCGAAGGCATCCGCATCGTCGATGCCACGCATGTGCTGGCCGGACCCTTCGCAGCGTATCAGCTCGCGCTGCTGGGGGCGGATGTGATCAAGGTCGAGCATCCCGGCGATCCCGATCAGAGCCGCGGACAGGGGCCGGACTGGGATCTGAACCGCGCGGGCATGGGCACCTACTTCCTGACCCAGGGGTCGAACAAGCGGTCGCTGACGCTTGATCTGAAGCAGGAGGCGGCGCGCGAGGTCTTCCGCAAGCTCGTCGCGGAGGCCGATGTGCTGGTGGAGAATTACCGGCCTGGCGCCTTCGCGGCTCTGGGCCTCGGCTATGACGCGCTGTCAAAGCTGAATCCTCGGCTCATCTACTGCTCGATCTCGGCTTTCGGGCAGACCGGGCCGCGCAGCGGGCAGACGGCCTATGACCATGTGATCCAAGCGAGTTCCGGCATCATGGCGGCGACCGGCACGGCGGAGGTGAATCCGCTCAAGCTCGGCGCACCGGCGATCGACTATGCGACCGGGACGATGGGCGCCTTCGCGCTGGCCTCCGCGCTGTTCCAGCGGGAGCGCACGGGCAAGGGGCAGCGCATCGACCTCGCCATGCTGGACGTGGCGATGATGATGATGGCGTCGCACGTCACCGCGCACTCCCGCACCGCCAAATCGCCTCGCCCGCGCGGCAACGACCATGAATATGCGACCAACTCCACCTACCCGACGAAGGACGGGATGGTGATGCTGGGGGCGTCCAATCTGCGGCAGCAGAGGCGGCTCTGGGCGGCGCTCGGCCGGCCGGAGATGGCCAAGACGCGCAACGAGGACCGCGTGACCTATCGTGCCGAGGAGGCCGCCGCGCTGCGCGAGATCATGCTGACCCGCACGGCCGATGAGTGGGAGGTCTTCCTGCAGTCGAAGCACGTTCCGGCCGGGCGGGTGCGGCGGATGGATGAGGCGCTGGCCGATCCGCAGATCGCCGCGCGAGGCCTGACCCATCGCTTCGCGGATGTGGCGGACGTGGACGGCCCCTTCGCCGTGCCCGTCGCCGCCTTCGGCTTCGCCCATGGCGGGCCGCGCGTGGATGCGCCGCCGCGGGCGCTCGGCGCGGATACGGATGCCATCCTTGCCGAACTCGGCTACGACGCGGCGGCGCGTGCGGCGCTGCATGACAGTCACGCCGTCTGACCGGGAGACCCCCATGACCTTCACCTTCGACCACATCCACCTGCGCAGCCCAGACCCGGAGGCGACCGCCACCTTCTACGAGCGCGTCTTCGGCGTGACGCTGAAGCGCAGCCCGCAGCGCATCGATTTCGTGCTGGGCGGGCAGCCGATCTTCGTCTCGCCGGTGAACGAGCCGACCACCGGCGATGCGCCGATGCCGCCCTATCGCGGGCTTGAGCATATCGGCCTGGCCGTGACCGGCATCGACGCGGTGGCCGCCGAGATGAAGGCGAAGGGCGTGGTCTTCAGCATGGAGCCCACGACGATCCGGCCCGGCGTGCGCATCTGCTTCCTGCGCGGGCCGGAGAATGTATCCATCGAGTTGCTCGAGCGGAGCGCGGCCTGAGCGCCTCCGAGGGCCGGAGCGCCGACGGGCGCGCAGGTCTGAATCGACCGCGCCCCGATGTCGCGATCATCGGCGCGGGCCCGGCGGGGCTGATGGCGGCGGAGGCGGCGGCGAGATCGGGCGCCGCGGTCACCGTGTTCGACCACATGCCATCGCCCGCGCGGAAGCTGCTGATCGCGGGGCGCGGCGGGCTGAACCTGACGCATTCGGAAGCGCTGGAAGGCTTCCTCGACCGCTACGGCACGGCGCGGGCGCGGCTGGAGCCGTTCATCCGCGCCTTCCCGCCCGCGGCACTGATCGCCTGGTGCGAGGGGCTCGGACAGGAGACCTTCGTCGGGTCTTCGGGGCGCGTGTTCCCGAAGGCGATGAAGGCATCGCCGCTGTTGCGTGCCTGGCTGACGCGGCTGGCCTCGCTGGGCGTCGCGCTGCGAGTGCGGCACCGCTGGTCGGGTTTCGCTGAGGATGGCGGGCTGCGGTTCGCGACGCCGGAGGGCGCGACAGTCGTGCATTCGCGCGCGACGGTGCTCGCGCTCGGCGGGGCGTCCTGGCCGCGGCTCGGGTCGGATGGCGGCTGGGCCGCGCTGCTGCCGGGCTGCGCCGTCGCGCCGCTGCGGCCCTCGAACATGGGCTTCGCGGTGGACTGGTCGGACCATCTGCGCACGCGGTTTGCCGGCGCGCCGCTGAAGCGGATCGCGCTGTCCTTCGGCGGCGCGACCATACGCGGCGAGGCCATGATCACCGCACAGGGCATCGAGGGCGGCGCCGTCTATGGCCTGTCCGCGCCGCTGCGCGAGGCGATCGCCGCACAAGGCCACGCCACGCTGCGGATCGACCTGCGGCCGGATGTCGCGCGCGGGGATTTGGCGGCACGGCTGAACACGCGACCGGCGGCGGTGTCGCTGTCGAACCATCTGCGGCGCGCGGGCGGGCTGTCACCCGTCGCGGTCGCCCTGGTGCAGGAGGCGCTGCATGCCGGTGCGCCGCGGGATGATCTCGCGGCGCTGGTGAAGGGCCTGCCGGTGACGCTGAATGCCCCCTTCCCCATCGCGCGCGCGATTTCCTCGGCCGGCGGCCTGGCTTGGGAGGAAGTGGACGGCACGCTGATGCTGCGCCGCCATCCCGGCATCTTCGCCTGCGGAGAGATGCTGGACTGGGAGGCGCCGACTGGTGGCTACCTGCTCCAGGCCTGCTTCGCCACAGGCCGCGCGGCAGGCGAGGCCGCCGCCGGTTATGCGGGTTGTGGTCGCGACTGACCGGAAGGTTGCAGGCGCGCTGCCCTCAAAGCCATCCCGCCACGGGATCCCTCGGAGGTTGCTATGCAATGTCCCTGGGGACCCATCGGCCCGAGGCCTTTGGAAACCGTCACTTGGCGGCGTGCGCCATGGTCAGGACGGGGGCGGAAACACGCCCTTGCGCGCAAACGGCGCTGCGAGGGAACAGCATGCACGCTGCACCCGGCACCAAGTGCCGGCGGTCCAGGCCACACTGTGGCCTGGCGGGGTGGTCCGGAGGGGCGGCGCCCCTCCGGCTCCGTCCCAGTGGAAGCATCGGGGTAATCAGAAAGGCCCTTCGGACTTTGGGGGAGTGAGTCCGGGAGGGGCAAGGCCCCTCTCGGTTCAACGGCGCTGTCAGAGCGCCTCGCCCGCCCCGAGCCCGTCGAGCGGCGTCGGCACGCACCATTCATCGCCGCGCGCGGTCGTCACGTATTCCGGCCATTGCATGTCGACGGGGGCGACGAAGTCCTTCTCCAACAGCGGCGCGACCCATTTGGTTCCGCCCACGCCGCCACCGGTGCGCTCTCGCCATTCCGCCTGCGCCGCGTCCAGCAGGCCAGGCTTGGCGGCGAGGTCGAGCAGCGTCAGCGCCATGGTCTTCGCCGCGACGAACATGCCGGGGTCGATCGCCGCCGGCAGGCCGCCCAGCGCGTTGTAGGTCCATTGCGGGTAATCGAAATTCGCATCGGGGCTGCGCAGCCGTGGCCGCGCGGTCAGCAGCCGCACCGTCGGGCAGTGCCAGCAAAACTCAACATAGTCGTCGGCCGAGAGATGCCACTGCCAGGGCGGCAGGAAGTGACGAAGATTCGCCTCGAAATCCGCAGGCTCGGTCAGGGTGGTGTTGGCCGCGGCAAAGGGGTCGTTCATCGGTTCCAGGCCGAGGCCAGTCTGGATCTCCCGCGCGAAGACCTGAGCGGCGGCAGGGTATTCGGGCGGGCCGACCTCCTGGAGGTTCGCCCAGGTCGCATCCGTCAGCACGGTGTTGGGCAGGCCGACACGCGTCTTGGTCACCCAGCGCCAATGCGCCGTGCAGGCGGTTGCCGCGGCGGCGGACCGCGCATTGGCCATCAGGACATTCGCGATCTGCTGCGCCATCGGCAGGGACGGCGTGCGCCAGGAATATTGGATCTGGGTGAAGCGCGGCGCGAGGTTGTCCGAGGTCGCATCGCCCCCATGCATGATGAACTCGTTGAGCGTCCACGATCCGGCGTGGGGGAACATCGCCTCCTTGGTGTATTTCGTCGTCGTGTACATCAGGCACAGCGCATCGGTCGCGCCGGGCGCGCGGGCCGCGGCGTGGCCGACATCGCGGATCGGCAGCAGGGCCTTGTCGATCCAGCTTTCGGGATTGTCGCAGGTGAAGGTGACGACGCAGGACCAATAGGCGCCGAAATGCGTCTCGGCCGTCACCGTGTTCTGCAGGTGCGGGTGATAGACGACGGCGGCATCCAGGCCGTCATAGTAACCCTTGGCCGCATGCACGGGCTTCGATCCGCAGACCTTCTCGGCCGGCTCACCGAACAGCACCAGGCGGCCGGGCGTGCCGGTCTTCTCCAGGGCCGCCTTGGCCGCAAGGATCGAGGTCAGCGCCGCCGTGCCCAGCGAGGAATGCGGGTCCGTATGCCCGGCCGCATAGGGATGCATGCCCGGGCGCGGTTCCCGCCGCGGCACCACCGCCTGGCAGTTCCCCGGCACCGCGTCGTATTCCGAGAAGGAGGCGAGGACCGGCCCTTCCTTCCCCCAGCGCGCGCAGAAGGCCGTCGGCATACCGCCGGAGCCGGCCTCGACCTCGAAGCCCTCGGCGCGCAGGAGTTCGACATAGGCGGCGGAGGATTTGTATTCGCGCCAAGCAGGTTCCGCGAAATGCCAGATGCGCTCGTTGAAGGCGGACATCCGCGCTTCATTCGCGGCAATCCAGTCGAGCGCCGTCTGGCGCAGCGCGGCGAGTTTGGACATGCAGGCCCCCGGGTGATCCATCCGGGGGCATGATGCGCCGGGCCTCAGCCCCGCGCCAGACGGCGCGCCACGAAGTCCAGCCGGTCCTGGCCCCAGAACATGTCGTCCCCGATCACGTAGCAGGGTGCGCCGAAGACACCGCGGGCAAGCGCCGCCTCGGTATCCGCCATGCGGCGTTCGGCCCATCGCGGATCGGCGCCGAGGCGCTGCACCTGCTCCGCATCCAACCCGCATTCGCTGATCAGCGCGGCGAGCGTCGCCGGATCGGCGGGGTCCTTCTCCTCCTCCCACAACGCCTTCAGCACGCGATGGGCCAGGCGGATCGCCGGCGCGTCGCCCATCGTCTCCCGCACGCCGATGACGCAGGCGGCGGTGACCGGTTCCTTGTGCGGAAAGTGCTTCGGCTGGATCTGGATCGGAATGCCGAGGTGATCCCGCCAGCGCGCCAGTTCCTGCAACCGATAGGCCTGGCGCTGCGGCGAACGCTTGGGCAGCGGGAAGCCGCCCGATCCGGCGAAGATCGTGCCGAAATCCACCGGGAAGATGCGCAGCGACGCGCCGTGCTGCGCCGCCAGCGCCTCGATGCGCGCGGCGCCCAGATGCGTCCAGGGCGAGTTCAGGGAGGCGTAGTAGTCGATGTGCATGGGGCCTACTCCGTCACCGGCGCGCCGGTGGCGGCGCGGACCTCGTCCATCGTCACGCCGGGGGCGAGTTCGCGGACCTTGAAGGCCGTCCCCGTCGGCTCGAACAGGCCGAGTTCCGTCACCACCAGATTGACCCGCCCGCGCGCCGTCACCGGCAGGGAACACTGCGCGAGCAGCCGCGGCGATCCGTCGCGCGTGCGATGTTCCATCATCAGGAAGACGTTCTTCGCGCAGGCGGCGAGGTCCATCGCGCCGCCGATCACGCCCCCCTTCGACCCCTTCACCTTCCAATTGGCGAAGTCGCGATTGGCCGCGGCCTCATAGGTGCCGAGCACCGTCACGTCGATGCGCCCGCTGCGGATCAGCGCGAAGCTGTCCGCGTGATCGACGATGGCCGCGCCGGGCGGCAGGGTGACATAGCGGCGGCTGGCATCGACCAGGTGGATGTCCTCCTGCCCCTCGGGTGCGACGGGGCCGAAGCCGATGACGCCGTTCTCGGCGTGGAAGGTGATCTCCTTGTCGCCCATCGGAACGTCGGTGATCAGCGTCGGCATGCCGACGCCGAGATTGACGATCCAGCCATCCTGGAACTCGCGGGCCAGGCGCTCGGCCATCTGGGGGCGGGACCAGGGCATCAGCGGGTCTCCTTCAGGGTGGGCCAGATCGCGGCCGGGGCCGGCGGGATGTGCACCAGGCGATGAACGAGGATGCCAGGGGTGTGGACATCGTCCGGATCGATCGCGCCGGCGGGCAGGATGGGCTCCTCCACCTCGACGATTACCAGCTTCGACGCCATGGCCATGATCGGGCCGAAATTGCGCTGGGCGCGGCGGAAGCGGAGGTTGCCGGCCTCATCCGCCTGGTAGCAGCGCAGCAGCGCGACGTCGCAGGGCAGCGCGTATTCCAGCAGGTATTCGCGGCCGTTGATGACGCGTGTCTCGCGCGCTTCCGCAAGTTCCGTGCCGACGCCGGCCGGGGTGTAGAAGGCCGGGACGCCGGCGCCGGCGGCGCGCAGCCTTTCGGCCAACGTGCCCTGGGGCACCGTCTCCGCATCCACCTCGCCCCGCTCGTAATAGGGGGTGAAGGGCAGCACGTCCGAGGCGCGCGGGGCGGCGGTGAAGGAGCAGATCACCTTCGCGACCTGGCCGTTTTCCACCAGCATGCCGATGTCCGGGTTGCGCGGCTTGCGCGGCCCGCCCGTGGTGTTGCCCACGCAGACCAGCCGCTTCGCGCCCTGGCGCAGCAGGGCCGCCGTCAGGTTGAACGGCGAACCCGGCAGGGCGAAGCCCCCGAAGGCGATGGTCGAGCCATCTTCTATTCCCGCCACGGCGGCATCGAAATCCGCCACGACCTTGCTGCGTCGTGCCATACGGCCCGCTCCCTTCCCTTTCCGGCATGGAAGGGCGAGCGCGCCGCCCTGTCCAGAGGGGGAACGCTGTCTTGCGATGACGATTGCAGCATGACGCTCGCCCGGCCAGCATCGCCGAATGGAAAACCAAGGACCCCGCATGCCCCTGCCCCACCGGATGGAACCCTGAACGATGGCTGCCGAATCCCATGGCCCGGACCTGGTCAGCGTGGTCGCCCTGCTCGGCTCGGCGGTGGTGGCTGTGCCGCTATTCAAGCGGCTCGGGCTTGGTTCGGTGCTGGGCTACCTTGTTGCCGGCCTTGTGATCGGTCCCTATGGCATCGGGCTGTTCAGCGACGCGCAAGCCATCCTGCATGTCGCCGAGCTCGGCGTAGTGATGTTCCTTTTCGTCATCGGGCTGGAGATGGAGCCTTCCCGTCTGTGGGGAATGCGACGGCAGATCTTCGGGCTGGGGCTGGTCCAGGTCTGCGCCTGCATCGCGTTGCTGACCGGGGTGGGGCTGCTGCTTGGCCTCACGCCTTCCGTCGCCTTCGTGGCGGGGACGGGATTCGTGCTGACCTCGACGGCGATCGTGATGCAGATGCTGGAGGAACGGCGGATGATCGGCACGCCGCCCGGCCAGCGCATCATCGCGGTGCTGCTGCTGGAGGACCTGGCCATCGTGCCGCTGTTGGCGCTGGTCGCCTTCATCGCGCCCGGCGGCGCGGCGGTGACGACGGCGGATCGGCTGATGTCCGTGGGGCTCGGACTGGGGTCCATCGTCGCGCTGGTCGCGGCGGGGATCTGGTTGCTGAATCCGATGTTCCGGCTGCTTGCCGAGTCCCGCGCGCGGGAGGTGATGACAGCGGCCGCGCTGCTGGTGGTGCTTGGCTCGGCGCTGGCCATGCAGCTCGGCGGGCTGTCCATGGCGATGGGGGCCTTCCTTGCCGGGGTGCTGCTATCCGAGAGCGCCTTCAAACATCAGCTTGAAGCCGATGTGGAACCCTTCCGCGGCATCCTGCTGGGGCTGTTCTTCCTGGCGGTGGGGATGGCGCTGGACCTTTCCGTCATCGCGACGAACTGGGCGCTGATCCTGGCCAGCGTGATCGCCTACATGGCGGTGAAGGCGGCAGCGATCTACGGCGTCGCGCGGCTGACCCGTGCCGGCCATCGCGAGGCCTTCGAACGCGCGGTGCTGATGGCCCAGGGCGGCGAGTTCGCCTTCGTGCTCTATGGCGCCGCGACGACGGTCGGCATCATCGACGGCGAGGCCAATGCGGTGATGACGGCGACCGTCATCGTCTCGATGGTCCTGACGCCGCTGATGGTCATCCTGCATGATCGCATCGTCCCGCCCCTCGCGCCGTCTCTCGACGGGCTGGAGGCGCCGGACCACAACACGGCCAGCGTGCTGATCATCGGTTTCGGCCGCTTCGGGCAGATCGTCGGGTCGTCGCTGCTGACGCGGCAATGTTCGATCTCGGTCATCGACATGGATCCGGAAATGGTGCGCGAGGCCAATGCCTGGGGCTTCCGGGTGCATTACGGCGACGGCACGCGGCTAGACATCCTGCACGCCGCCGGCGCGGGCCGCGCGCGGATGATCCTGTGCTGCGTGGATGACCGCGACACCGCGCTGCGCGTCCTCCATCTGGTGAAGGACGAGTTCCGCGGCATCCCCATCCTGTGCCGGTCCTTCGATCGCGAGCACGCGATGCGGCTGCTCGCGGCCGGTGCCGATTTCCAGGTCCGCGAGACCTTCGAATCCGCCCTCGTCCTGGGGCGGGAGGCGCTGATCCGCCTGGGCAATGCGGATGCCGAGGCGGAGGAGGTGATCGACACGCTGCGCCGCCGCGATGCCGAACGCTTCGCCTTGGAGGCCTCGCAAGGCCTGGAAGCCGGCCGCCGGCTGCTGCTGTCCCATCGCGAGGACTGGCTCGCGGCGCATCCGGTCGAGCGCGAGGGCTGACGCCCGGAATCCCTTCATGGCGCGCGCGGCACCGCGCCGCCTATGGGGGCGTGTCGGCGAGGAGTGACGATGAGCAAGGTGGCATGGCTGGCGGCAGCGGCGGTGATGACGAGCGGCATCGGCGCGCAGGCGGAGGAGCTGCTCTGGCAGACCCGCCAATCCGCGGATGGCGTGGTCCTCGCCTATGAACAGCCGGACACCGATTTCCAGCCGATCTACCTCGGCTGCGCGCTGCCGCAGCGGCGCTTCACCGTGTCGCTTGACCAGACGCGCGGCGTCCAGGCCGGGCGCAGCGTGCCGGTCGAATTCGCCTCGGAAGCCGGGCGGGTGACGCTGCGGCTGCGGGCGGAGGCGATGGAGATCGGCGATATCCTGACCGCGACGCTGCCCTACGACCCGGCGCTCGGCCGCGTGCTGGCGGAAGGCCGCACCCTGCGCATCACTGTCGGCGGGCGGACCGACCGCTATCCGCTCGCCAATGTCCGGCAAGGCGTCGCCGCGCTGGCCGCCGCCTGCGGGCCGCGCTGACCGTCAGGCCAGCAGGTCCCGCACGCGCGGGATGACCTGCGTCGCGTAGAGTTCGATGCAGCGCATCATCCGATCATGGCTGAGCGCGCCGGCGCTGTACTTCAACTGGAAGCGCCGTGCGCCCAGGGCCCGCACCGTCGCGGCGATCTTGCGCGCCACCGTCTCCGGCGCGCCGACATAGAGCGAGCCGCGGTCCGCCTCGCGGTCGAACTCCGCGCGGGTCATGGGCGGCCAGCCGCGCTCGGCGCCGATGCGATCGCGCATGACGCGGTAGTCGGGCCACAGCTCCTCGCGCGCCGCCGCGTCCGTCTCGGCGACATAGCCCGGGGAGTGGACGCCGATCGGCAGGTCCGGCTGGCCGAGCTTGCCGCAGGCCTGGCGGAAGAAATCCGCATAGGGGACGAAGCGCTGCGGGTCGCCGCCGATGATGGCGAGCATCATCGGCAGCCCATGCCGGGCCGCGCGCATGACGGATTCCGGGCTGCCGCCGACGCCGATCCAGGTACGGAGGGGCGGCGTCTCGACCGTCGGAAAGATGCGCTGGTCGCGCAGCGCGGCGCGCGTCGTGCCGGACCAGGTCACCGGCTGCTGCGGCAGCAGCTTCGTGAACAGGTCGAGCTTCTCCTCGAACAGCACCTCGTATTGATCCAGCGGATAGCCGAAGAGCGGGAAGGATTCGGTGAAGGAGCCGCGGCCGAGGATCACCTCCGCCCGCCCCTGCGAGGCCGCATCCAGTGTCGCGAAACGTTGGTAGACGCGGACCGGGTCGTCGGAGCTCAGCACCGTCACCGACGATCCCAGCCGGATACGCGCCGTCTGGCCGGCGATCGCGGCCAGCACCACCTCGGGCGCTGAGATGGCGAAATCCTCGCGGTGATGCTCGCCGACGCCGAAGAAGTCGATGCCCAGCCGGTCGGCGAGCACGCCTTCGGCGATGACGTTGCGGATGACCTGCGCGGATGGAAGCGCCTGGCCGTCCGGCCCGGCGGTGATGTCGCCGAAGGTGTCCAGGCCAAATTCAAGGGACATGCGGATGGGTTCCCCGGTGGTGCCCGGTGCGGGCGGCCAGCATCGATTGTCCGGAAATGGTCCGGCCAGCGCCCGAGATCGCACGGGCAGCCATGCCGAAGCCACAGCGAAGCTACCGGCGGTCGGGCCATCCCGACAAGGCACCCCTTTGCGCGGCAGTGGTAACCTTCGCCTTGCGCCGCCCGGCGATGATCCCAGCCGAGCCGTCGTCGTGGAGATCAGTAATGTCGATACCGGGTGCGAGAGGCAAAAACCGGGTGATATGGTGCCTGGCATTCCACCAGGCGCCGCAGCACCACCGGAATGCGACACGCCTCATCGACATGGGATGGCCAATGTGAGCGAGTTTCGGACCGAGCATGACAGCCTCGGCGCCGTGGAGGTGCCGGCGGATCGTCTCTGGGGGGCGCAGACCCAGCGATCGCTGGAGCATTTCAGCATCGGCCACGACCTGATCCCGCGCGAGATGATCGACGCCTATGCGGTGCTCAAGCGCGCCGCGGCGGTCGCCAACCATGGGGGCGGGCGGCTCGATGCACAGCGCCACGACCTGATCCTCGCCGTCTGCGACGAGCTGCTGGCCGGCCGGCACCGCGACGAATTCCCGCTGCATGTCTGGATGACCGGCAGCGGCACGCAGTTCAACATGAACGTCAACGAGGTCGTGTCCAACCGCTGCTGCCAGATGGCCGGCACGGCGCTGGGGTCGAAGACGCCGGTGCATCCGAACGACCATGTGAACATGTCGCAATCGTCGAACGACACCTTCCCCTCCGCGATGTACATCGCCGCGGCGGTGACCGTGACGAAGCGGCTGATCCCGGAAGTGACCGCGCTGCGCGACGCCATCGCCGCCAAGGCCGTCGAATGGGACGGCATCGTGAAGATCGGCCGCACCCATATGCAGGATGCGACGCCGCTGACCCTCGGCCAGGAATGGTCGGGCTATGCGGCGATGCTGGAGGAATGCCTGGAATGGACCGGGGATGCGCTGAAGGGCGTGTATCGCCTGGCACTGGGCGGCACGGCGGTCGGCACCGGGCTGAATGCCGCGCCGGGCTTCGCCGAGGCCGCGACCGCCGAGATCGCCCGCAGCACCGGCCTGCCCTTCGTCAGCGCGGCCAACAAGTTCGCCGCCCAGGGCGCGCATGACGCGCTGGTGCAGTTGTCCGGCACGCTGAAGACGCTGGCGGGCGCGCTCTACAAGATCGCGAACGACATCCGCCTGCTGTCCTGCGGCCCGCGCGCGGGGTTCTACGAATTGCTGATCCCGGAGAACGAGCCGGGGTCCTCCATCATGCCGGGCAAGGTGAACCCCACCCAGTGCGAGGCGTTGACCATGATCGCGGTGCAGGTCATGGCGAACGACATGGCGGTGACCCTGGGCGGCGCCGGCGGCTATCTGGAGATGAACGTCTACAAGCCGCTGATGATCGCCAATATCTGCCAGTCCATCACGCTGCTGGCCGATGGCTGCGATAATTTCCGCCGTTTCCTGGTGGTCGGTGCGCAGCCCAACCGGAAGAAGATCGCCGAGTATGTCGAGCGGTCGCTGATGCTGGTGACGGCGCTGACGCCGTTGATCGGCTACGACAAGGCATCCCAGATCGCCCATCACGCCGCCGATCACGACATGACGCTGAAGCAGGCGGCGCTCGATCTCGGCTTCATCAGCGCCGAGGAATTCGACCGCGTCGTCGATCCCGCGAAGATGGTGAATCCCTACGTTGCGGCCGGCTGACGCGCCGATCGCCCGGAACCCAAGCAAGAGCCCCGAGAGGAAGCATGTCAGCATCCGACACGACCGGCCGCGACGGCCATGCGCTGCTGCGCGATCCGCGCTTCAACAAGGGCAGCGCCTTCAGCGAGGCGGAACGCCGCCGCTACGGCATCGAAGGGCTTCTGCCGGTCGGCGTCGCGACCCTCGACCTGCAGGTCGCACGCATTCATGAGGAACTGTCGAACCTCGATAACGACCTGCAGAAATACCTGCTGCTGTCGGACCTGCAGGCGCGCAACGAGACGCTGTTCTATGCCGTGCTGATGGGCGATCCGGCCAACTTCATGCCGCTGGTCTATACGCCGACGGTCGGCGAGGCCTGCCAGAAGTTCGACCACATCTTCCGCGCCCCGCGCGGCCTCTATCTGCCCATCACGGCGAAGGGGCGGCTGAAGGAACTGCTCGGCCACTGGCCGGAGAAGGATGTGCGCTTCATCGTCGTCACGGATGGGGAGCGCATCCTCGGCCTCGGCGATCTCGGCGTCGGCGGGATGGGGATCCCGGTCGGCAAGCTCGCGCTCTACACCGCCTGCGCGGGCGTGCCGCCGCAATACTGCCTGCCGATCACCCTCGATGTCGGGACCAACACCCACACGCTGCTGGAAGACCCGCTCTATCTGGGCCTGCGGCAGAACCGCGTGCGCGGCGCGGAATACGACGCCTTCATCGAGGAATTCGTGCAGGCGGTGCAGGATCTCTACCCGCGCTGCTGCATCCAGTGGGAGGATTTCGCGAACATCAACGCCGTGCCGATCCTGGAGCGATACCGCGACAAGGTCTGCACCTACAACGACGACATCCAGGGCACGGCGGCGGTGGCGCTGGCCGGCATGTATGGGGCGCTGCGCATCTCGGGGGAGAAGCTGACGGACCAGCGCTTCCTCTTCCTCGGCGGCGGGTCGGCGGCGACCGGTATCGCGGAGCTGATCAGCGAGGCGATGGCGCTCGAAGGGCTCGACATCACGGCGGCGCGCGGGCGCAACGCGCTGTTCGACATCAACGGGCTGATGGTCACCTCGCGCACCGACCTCGCGGGGTTCCAGAAGCCCTTCGCCAAGGACATGCCGCCGATCGGCAATTTCGTCGAGGCGATCAAGGCGCTGAAGCCGACCGGCATCATCGGCGTCAGCACCGTTCCGAAGCTGTTCAACCAGGCGGTCATTGAGGCCATGGCCGAGATCAACGACCGGCCGATCATCTTCCCCTATTCCAACCCGACCTCCCGGTCGGAATGCACGGCGGAGGAGGCCTACACCTGGTCCAAGGGCCGCGCGATTTTCGCGAGCGGCAGCCCCTTCCCGCCGGTCCACCTCAACGGGCAGACATTCATCCCGGGGCAGGGCAACAACGTCTACATCTTCCCCGCGCTCGGCATGGCGGTCTATGCGACGGAAGCGAAGCGAGTGACCGAAGCCATGTTCATCGTCGCCGCCAAGGCGGTGGCCGAGCAGGTCGACCAGCAGACGCTGGACTCCGGCCTGATCTACCCACCGCAGAGCCGAATGCTCGCCACGTCCCTGCATGTCGCGACGCGGGTCGCCGAATACATCTTTGACCAGGGGCTGGCGCGGGTGGAGCGGCCCGCCGATATCGGCGCGCTGATCCGGTCGCGCGCCTACAAGCCGGTCTATTCGGACTGAAACCAGACGATGGATGCGATCGGGCGGGGAGATGCGGTAGCTGAGCCGCGCCCCGTCCGTCGCCCTGCCACGGTGCCCCGGCCGGCAGCGCAGCCGGCGCAGGTCACGGCCTCCGGCGCGACAGGCGGCGATGCCATGCGATGATCGGTGCCGCGCCGGCCTCGGCCCACGGTCGCAGCATCATGCAATGCGGCAGTTCCGGCATGAACCGATGCTGACCGCCGAGGAGCGCCGCGATCCCGGCATCCTGGCCCGAGGGATGGCGCGCCGCATCGTCGCGGCCGGCTTCGACAACAAGCGTCGGGATCCCCGCCAGGCGCGCCGGATCGACGGCGACGCGCAGGGCGTAGCGGTCATTCAATGCGCGGGGTGACTCGGGCGACAACGCTGCATGATAGGCGATGAAGCCCTCCGGCTGCTCTCCGCCAAGGAAGCGCCGGGCTGCCACCTCGGGCGCCGGTGGCGGAATGAGCGCGCCTTCCGGCACCTCCCGTACAGCCGCGACGCCGGGCATGTTGCCGGGCGGCGACGGCGCGACCAGCAGCAGGCCCGCCACCGCCGGCACGTCCACGGCCGCCCGCAGCGCGATCAGGGCGCCCAGGCTATGCCCGAGCAGCACCGGCGCGGTGCCGAGGGCGCCAGCCGCCTCTCCGACATCGGCTGCGTATGCGGCGATGTCGGTGTTGGGGTCGGCCGAGGTGCCGAGCGTGCCCTTCCCGCGCAGCTCGAGCGCCGCGGCGGCGATGCCCGAGGCCGCGAAAAGCCCGAGCCAGGCATCAAAGCACCAGGCGCCATGATAGCCTCCGGGTATACAGAGGATCGGCGGACCATCCCCACCTCCCTCCGTGACGAAGAGTGAGGCGCGGGACATCGCGAGGCGACGCGTGCCGGATGGGACCAGGCCGGGCGGCGGCGCGATGGTCATGCGTCGCGCCTGCCCGCCGCGCGGCCGAGGCTCACTCGGGTTCGATCCCGGCGATGCGCACCCATTCGCGCCAGCGCAGGCGGTCCTCGGCGATGAAGCGATCCATCGCAGCCGCGTCCATGAAGCCCGGCGTCAGGCCCTGGCGCGTGACGGCCTCGGCGAACGTCGCATCGGCCACAGCCTGCTGGAGCAACCCCTGCATGCGCGCGAGGATCGGCTGCGGCGTCCCGACGGGCGCGGTCACGCCGAACCAGCCCTGCACGACGAAATCCGGAACCGCCTCGGCGACGGTCGGCACCTCCGGCAGCAGCGCCCAGCGCTGCGGCGAGCTGACGGCGATGGGCACCACGCGGCCCGATTGCAGCGCGGGTTGCGCGGACAGCGTGTCGAGGAAGGCGAACTGGATCTGCCCGCTGATGAGGTCCGGCAGGATCTGGGTGATGTTGCGATAGGCCGCGCCGGTGATGTCGAGATCGGCCCGCGCCTTGAGCAACGCCGAAGGCACCAGCGAGGAGGAGGAATAGTAGCCGAAGAAGACCTTCCCCGGATTGGCGCGCGCGTGCGCGATCAGCGCCGGGATGGATTTGAAGGGCGCCTCATTGGGCACGACCGCGATCGTCGCGAAGGTGCCGAGCATGCCGATATGGGCGAAATCCTTCACCGGGTCGTAGGGCAGGCGACGGTAGAGGAACTCATTCGCCGCATGCGTCGAGTTGGTGGCGATCAGGAAGGTATAGCCGTCCGGCGCCGATTGCTTCGCCGCCTCGGTGCCCGTGATGCCGCCCGCGCCCGGCCGGTTGTCCACCACGACGGGCTGGCGCAGATGCGGCTCGAGAAAGCGGCCGAGGGTGCGACCGATGAAATCCGCGGCCCCGCCGGCGGCCGACGGAATGATCAAGCGTACCGGGCGATTGGGCCAATCGCTCTGCGCCCGCGCCGCGGTCACGGCAAGGGGCGCTCCGACGATGCCGGATAGCATCGCGCGACGGTTGATGTAGGGGGTCATGGCTCGTTGTCCTCCACTCGTCCTCGGGAGGATTGCGCATCGCAACGGCTTTGCAAGCCTTGGCTTGCGGACCGTTCGAACCGCCGTCCGCGGGCGTCGCCGGTGGGCATCCGATGGCGCAGATCGGTGCTGTGGACGCCGTCACGAAATCCTGGTGTGCCCGCCGGGACTCGAACCCGGGACCCCATGATTAAAAGTCACGTGCTCTACCGGCTGAGCTACGGGCACGCCTGGACCCGGCGCCGGGTCGTTATGCGCCGGGGGTATTAGCCTCAGGCGGCGTCGGACGCCACCTTCAAGCTGCGGATCTTGTCCGGCCCCTGCACCATGCCGGACATGCCTGCACCGCGCTTGATCTTGTCGATCGCGTCCATCCCGGCGGTCACCTGCCCCCAGATGGTGTACTGGCCGTCAAGGCTCGGCGCCGGCGCGAACATGATGAAGAACTGGCTGTTCGCGCTGTTCGGGTCCTGGGTGCGTGCCATGCCGCAGGTGCCGCGCTGGAACCGCGCGACGGAAGGCTGGCTGAACTCCGCCTCGATGTCCGGCAGCTCCGATCCGCCGCGGCCGGTGCCCGTCGGGTCGCCGCCTTGGGCCATGAAGCCCTCGATCACGCGATGGAAGGGCACGTCGTTGTAGAAGCCCTGGCGCGCCAGGGTCTTGATCTGCTCGACATGCTTCGGCGCCAGATCGGGCCGCAGCGCGATAGTGACGGTGCCGTGCTCGAGCTCGAGGATCAGCGTGTTCTCGGGGTCGGGAGTCGTGGTCTCGCTCATGGCGCAGTCCTCAGCGGATGTCGGCCGCGATGCGGGCCGAACGGATGCGGTCGGGGTTGGTCACGGTGCCGGAGCCCGGCGCGCCGCGCTTGATCTTGTCCACCGCATCCATGCCGGAGATCACCCGGCCCCAGATGGTGTACTGGCCATCCAGGCTCGAATTCGGCGCGAACATGATGAAGAACTGGCTGTTCGCGCTGTTCGGATCGGCGGTGCGCGCCATGCCGACCGTGCCACGGAGGAAGCGCGCGCGTGACGGCGGGCTGAACTCGGCCCGTAGATTCGGCAGACGCGAACCGCCCGTGCCGGTGCCGGTGGGATCGCCGCCCTGCGCCATGAAGCCCTCGATCACGCGATGGAAGGGCGTGTTGTCGTAGAAGCCCTGGCGGGTCAGCGTCTTGATGCGCTCGACATGATTCGGCGCGAGCTCCGGCAGAAGCTGAATGCGCACCTCGCCCGAGGGGATCTGCAGCACCAGGATGTTTTCAGGATCCGGCGGAGTGGCCGGGGCGGCGGTCTGCGCGCGAGCGGGCTGGTCCTGCGCACAGGCGGCAAGGCCGAGGACGGCGACACCGCCGCCGAGGAGGGTCCTGCGATCCATGACTGGCTTTCCCTTCAGGCTTGTGTGGGGCGCAGCTTGGCAAGCGTGCGCTCAAGTGTGGTGCGCGGCACGAAGGAGGAGATATCCCCCCCGAGCCGCGCGATCTCTTTCACGAGGCGCGAGGCGATGAACTGGTTCGTCTCCGAGGCCATCAGGAACACCGTCTCGATCTCCTGGTCGAGGCGGCGGTTCATGCCCACCATCTGGAATTCGTAGTCGAAATCCGCAACCGCGCGCAGGCCGCGGATCATCATCTTCGCGCCGACCGATCGCGCGAAGCTCACGAGCAACCCCTCGAAGGCCTGCACCTCGATCACCGTGCCGTCGCGCTCGGCGATCAGCGCGGTCTCGGCCTTTACCAGCGCCACGCGCTCCTCAAGCTCGAAGAGCGGCCCCTTGCCGATGTTGATGGCGACGCCGACGACCAGCCTGTCCACCAGCCGCGCGGCGCGGCCGATCACGTCCAGGTGGCCGTTCGTCACCGGATCGAAGGTGCCCGGATAGAGGGCGATGCGTTCGGTCATGGGGTATCCGTCGTTTCCTCGGGCGACGTTTCCTCGCCGCCCTCATCCTCATCGGCGACGGGAAAGCAGGAGATGACCCGCTCGCCCTCGGCCAGACGCATCAGCGTTACGCCCATGCCCTGCCGGCCCGTGATGCGCACCGCATCCGCCTCGATGCGGATGAGCTGGCCGCCATCGGTAACGAGCATCAGATGGTCGCCGGCGCGCACGGGGAAGGTCCCGACGACCTCGCGCCCCGTGCGTTTCGACAGGGTGATGCCCGTGATCCCCTGTCCGCCACGGCCCGTGACGCGGTATTCGTGCGAGGAGGTCCGCTTGCCGAAGCCGCCATCGGTGACGGCAAGGATGATCTCCTCGGCCTCCGCCAGTGCATCAAAGCGTTCGGGCGTCAGCGCGATGTCGGCAACCGGTTCCTCGCTGTCCTCGGCCGGCGCGGCCTCGGCCTCCTCGTCGGCAGCGCGACGGCGGGCGGCGGCGGCCTTGAGATAGGCGGCGCGCTCATCCGGCGTCGCATCGCTGTGACGCAGCACCGACAGGGCGATGACGCTGTCGCCCTGGGCCAGGCGGATGCCGCGCACGCCGGTGGAATCGCGCCCGGCGAACAGGCGCAGCGTATCGGGTTCGGCCTGGAAGCGGATCACCTTGCCACTGCGCGTGGCGAGCAGCACGTCGTCACCCTCGCGGCAGGTCGCCACGCCGACCAGGCTGTCGCCCTCATCCAGCTTCATCGCGATGAGGCCCGAGGAGCGGACATTCTTGAAGTCCGACAGGCGGTTGCGGCGGACATTGCCCTGCACCGTCGCGAAGACCAGATGCAGCCCATCCCACAGCGATTCGTCGAGCGGCAGCGGCAACACCGCCGTGATGCTCTCCTCCTCCTGCAACGCCAGCACCTGGCGCAGCGACCGCCCGCGGCCCGTGGCGCCGCCTTCCGGGAGTTGCCAGACCTTCTCGCGGAAGGCCATGCCGCGGCTGGTGAAGAACAGCACGAACTGATGGGTATGCGCGACGAAGGACCGGATGACGACATCATCCTCCCGCGTCCCCGCACCGGTGCGCCCCTTCCCCCCGCGCCCCTGGGCGCGGAAGGTGTCGAGCGGCGTGCGCTTCACATAGCCGTCGCGCGTCAGCGTGACGACCATGGTGCCGGGTTCGATCAGGCTTTCGTCATCGACATCGGCGAGGCCATCGACGATCTGCGTCATGCGTGGGGAGGCGATCTCGGCGCGCACCGCGCGCAGCTCCTCGGTCATCACCTCCATGCGGCGGGGATGGGAACCGAGGATGTGCAGCAGCTCGCGGATCTTCTCCCCGACCTCGCCGAGTTCGTTGGTGATCTTCTCGCGCTCAAGGCCGGTCAGGCGCTGCAGGCGCAGTTCCAGGATGCCGCGCGCCTGTTCCTCGGTCAGCCGCACCGTGCCTTCGGGCGTGATCACGTTGCGGTAGTCGTCGACCAGTTCCAGCAGCACGCCGACATCGCCCGCCGGCCAGTCGCGTTCCATCAGTGCGACGCGCGCGGTGGCGCCGTCGGCGCTGGCACGGATGACGCGGATCACTTCGTCGATGTTCGCAACGGCGATGGCGAGGCCGATCAGCAGATGCCCGCGTTCACGCGCCTTGTTCAGGCGGAAGCGCGACCGGCGGAGGATCACCTCCTCGCGGAAGCCGATGAACGCCATCAGCGCGTCCTTCAGCCCCATCTGCTGCGGACGCCCATTGTGCAGGGCGAGGAAGTTCACCGCGAAGGAGGTCTGCAGCGAGGTCATGCGGTAGAGCTGGTTCAGCACCACCTCCGCCGTCGCATCGCGCTTCAGCTCGATGACGATGCGCATGCCCGACCGGTCGGATTCGTCGCGCAGGTCGGAAATGCCCTCGATCGCCTTGGCACGCACCAGCTCGGCGATCTTCTCCAGCAGCGTGGACTTGTTGACCTGGTAGGGGATCTCGGTGACGGCGATGGCCTGGCGGCCGCCGCGCATCTCCTCGATCTCGGCGCGCGCGCGCAGCGGGATGGAGCCCCTGCCCGTCTCGAAGGCCGCGCGGATGCCGGAACGCCCGAGGATCAGCCCGCCGGTCGGGAAATCCGGCCCCGGGATGATCTTCATCAGATCTTCGAGCGTCAGCGAATTGTCCGCGACGAGGGCGAGCGTCGCGTCGATCACCTCGGTCGGGTTGTGCGTCGGGATGTTGGTCGCCATGCCGACGGCGATGCCGCCCGCGCCATTGACCAGCAGGTTCGGGAAGGCGGCCGGCAGGACGCGCGGTTCATCCGCACTCTCATCGTAGTTCGGCTGGAAATCGACGGTGTCCTCGTCGATGCCCTCCAGCAGCGCCATGGCGGAAGGCGCCAGACGCGCCTCGGTATAACGCATCGCCGCCGGCGGATCGCCGTCGACCGAGCCGAAATTGCCCTGCCCGTCGATCAGCGGCACGCGCAGCGAGAAAGGTTGCGCCATGCGCACCATGGCGTCGTAGATCGCCGCGTCGCCATGCGGGTGATACTTACCCATGACGTCGCCGGTCACGCGCGCCGACTTGCGGTACGGCTTGTCGGGCGTGAACCCGCTTTCGTGCATCGAGAACAGGATGCGCCGGTGCACCGGCTTCAGACCGTCGCGCGCATCCGGCAGGGCGCGCGAGACGATCACGCTCATCGCGTAGTCGAGGTAGGAGCGGCGCATCTCCTCTTCGAGCGCGACGGGTGTCGTGTCGATCGGGGGCTCGCCGGGGGTGCTGGGGTCGCTCACGCGCTGGGGCTCGATCCGGTCATGGGGTGGGCGCGGCAAAGCGGCCGCGCCGGGGTTCTGGGCGCCATAGGCACCGTGCGGCGGCCGCAGTCAACCGCCGCGCGGGCCTTGTTTCAGAAGGGAATTTCGTCGTCGAGGTCGGTCTTCTTGGAATCCCATCCCCCGCCGCCGCCGCTGCTGCGGGCGGCGCCACCGCCGCCGGAGCGGCTGCCGCCCTCGTAGCCGCCACGCGATCCGCCGCCAGCGCCGCCCATCGGGCGTTCCGAATAGCCAGCGTCATCGCCGGCACCGCCGCCCGACCCGCGCCCACCGACAAGCTGCAGCTCGCCGCGGAACTGGCGCAGCACGATCTCGGTCGTGTAGCGCTCCTGCCCGCTCTGGTCCTGCCACTTGCGGGTCTCGATCTGGCCCTCGATGTAGACCTCGCTGCCCTTGCGCAGATACTTCTCAGCCACCTCGCCCAGGCGTTCGTTGAAGATGGCGACGGCGTGCCACTCCGTCCTCTCCTGCTGGTTGCCTTCGCGGTCCTTGTATCGCTCGGAAGTAGCGATGCGCAGGTTCACGACCTTGCCACCGTTCTGGAAGTTGCGGACTTCCGGATCGCGGCCCAGCCGCCCGAGAATGATCGCCTTGTTGACGCCCGCCATGCCTGCCGATTCCTGGGGATTTTTGAGCCGAAGAGCATAGCCGTTTCAGCGCGTGACGGCCAGTCCTGCCCCTCCGGCGGATCATCCGCGCGACGGACCAGGACGGCGAGCGGCCGGAACGACCGCATCGCAACATCCCCTTCCCTTCCAGGCCGTCCCGGCTCATATATGAAAAGAACATCACCGGAACATCACCGGCCGGCTCCGCCGCGCCAGGTTCGGAGCCCCCCCTGCATGACCGGCCAGATCCGTATCCGCGGCGCGCGCCAGCACAATCTCAAGGACGTCGATCTCGACATCCCCCGCGACACGCTGACCGTCGTCACCGGCCTGTCGGGATCGGGCAAATCCTCGCTCGCCTTCGACACCATCTATGCCGAGGGCCAGCGCCGCTACGTCGAATCGCTCTCGGCCTATGCGCGGCAGTTCCTGCAACTGATGCAGAAGCCCGATGTCGATTCGATCGAGGGCCTGTCGCCGGCCATCTCCATCGAGCAGAAGACCACCAGCCACAATCCGCGATCCACGGTCGGCACGGTCACCGAGATCCACGACTACATGCGCCTGCTCTGGGCGCGCGCCGGCGTGCCCTATTCCCCCGCCACGGGCCTGCCGATCGAGGCCCAGACCGTCTCCCAGATGGTCGATCGCGTGATGGCGATGCCGGAAGGAACGCGCCTGCTGCTGCTCGCCCCCATCGCCCGCGGCAAGAAGGGCGAGTTCAGGAAGGAGATCGCGGAGCTCCAGCGCCGCGGCTTCGAGCGCGTGAAGGTGAACGGCGAACTCTACCTGATCGGTGAGGCGCCGAAACTCGACAAGAAGCTGAAGCACGACATCGAGGCGGTGATCGACCGCATCGTGGTACGGGAGGGCATCGCATCGCGCCTCGCGGACAGCTTCGAGACGGCGCTCGGCCTGTCGGACGGCATTGCCTATGCCGAGAATGCCGACACCCAGGAACGCACGGTGTTCAGCGCGAAATTCGCCTGCCCCGTCAGCGGCTTCACCATCGAGGAGATCGAGCCCCGGCTGTTCTCCTTCAACTCCCCGCACGGCGCCTGCCCGGCCTGCGACGGACTGGGCACGGAGACCTTCTTCGATCCGCAGCTTGTCGTGCCGCAGGATGATGTCTCGCTGAAGGATGGTGCGGTCGCGCCCTGGACCGGGGTGCAGTCGCCCTACTACACGCAGACGCTGGACAGCCTGGCGAAGCACTTCAAATTCGCCATGACGACGCCCTGGCAGGACATCCCGGCCGCGGTGCGCAAGCAGATCCTGTTCGGCACCGATGACGTGGTGACCCTGCGCTACAAGGATGGCTTGCGCGCCTATGAGGTGAAGAAGCCCTTCGAGGGTGTGATCCCCAACCTCGAGCGCCGCTTCAAGGAAAGCGACAATCCCTGGGTGCGCGAGGACTTGTCCCGCTACCAGGCGCAGAAGCCCTGTGCCGTCTGCGCCGGATACCGGCTGAAGCCGCAGGCGCTATCGGTTAAGATCGCCGGCAAGCACATCGGCGAGGCCTCCGAGCTGTCCATCCGCCGGTCGCGCGACTGGTTCGCGACGGTGATGGAGACGCTGACCCCGCAGCGCCAGGAAATCGCGCGGCGCATCCTGCGCGAGATCGAGGAACGCCTGCAGTTCCTGGTCGATGTGGGGCTGGACTATCTCTCGCTCGGCCGTTCGTCAGCCACGCTGTCGGGCGGCGAATCCCAGCGCATCCGGCTGGCCTCGCAGATCGGGTCCGGGCTGACGGGCGTGCTGTATGTGCTGGACGAGCCCTCCATCGGCCTGCATCAGCGCGACAATGAACGCCTGCTCGGGACGCTGCGGCGCCTGCGCGACCTCGGCAACACCGTGCTGGTCGTGGAACACGATGAGGACGCGATCCGCCAGGCCGACTACCTGGTCGATATCGGTCCGGCCGCGGGCAAGGGCGGCGGGCGCGTCATCGCCCAGGGCACGCCGGCCGAGGTCGCGGCCAACCCCGCCTCCATCACCGGCCAATATCTCTCGGGCGCGCGGCGCATCGAGGTGCCGGCGACCCGCCGCAAGCCTGACCGCAAGAAGCAGCTCAAGGTCATCGGCGCGACCGGCAACAATCTGAAGAACCTGTCGGCCGCCATCCCGCTCGGCACCTTCACCTGCGTCACCGGCGTCTCGGGCGGCGGCAAGTCGACCCTGGTGATCGAGACGCTCTACAAGGCGGCCTCCCGCCGCCTGATGGGCGCGGCCGAGGTCCCCGCCCCGCATGACCGCATTGAGGGGCTGGAGCATCTCGACAAGATCATCGACATCGACCAGTCGCCAATCGGTCGCACGCCGCGGTCGAACCCCGCGACCTATACGGGGCTATTCGGGCCGATCCGCGACTGGTTCTCCGAAATGCCGGAATCCCGGGCGCGCGGCTACAAGGCCGGCCGCTTCAGCTTCAACGTCAAGGGTGGCCGCTGCGAGGCCTGCCAGGGCGACGGCGTCATCAAGATCGAGATGCACTTCCTGCCCGACGTCTACGTCACCTGCGACACCTGCAAGGGCAAGCGCTACAACCGCGAGACGCTGGAGGTGAAGTTCCGCGGCAAGTCCATCGCCGACGTGCTGGACATGACGGTGGATGAGGGCGTGGAGTTCTTCTCCGCCGTGCCCTCCATCCGCGACAAGCTCTCCGTCCTGCGCGATGTCGGCCTCGGCTACATCCATCTCGGCCAGCAGGCGACGACGCTGTCGGGTGGCGAGGCGCAGCGCATCAAGCTGTCGAAAGAACTCTCCCGCCGTGCCACGGGCCGCACGCTCTACATCCTCGACGAACCCACCACCGGGCTGCATTTCGAGGATGTGCGCAAGCTGCTCGAAGTGCTCCACGCCCTGGTGGAACAGGGCAACACGGTCGTGGTGATCGAGCACAACCTCGAAGTCATCAAGACCGCCGACTGGGTGCTGGATCTGGGGCCGGAGGGCGGTGAAGGCGGCGGGCGGCTGATCGCCGAAGGAACGCCGGAGGACATCGCCGCGGTCGCCGAAAGCCATACCGGCCGCTTCCTCGCCCCCCTGCTGGAACGCGTCGAGGTCAAGCCGGCCAAGCGCCGCCGCGCCTGATCACGGGCCGGTCTGGCGCCGGAAATCCTTCATGCGGACGATCTCGCGCCGCAGGGCGCGGATCGTCGTCTTGCCCGCATGCCGGGCCATCACGGCGGGCGGCACCTGCCGCAGGTCCAACAGCAGGTGCCACAGCGCCGCGATGTCCGCCTCGGTCGCCAGCCGGTCGGGGTCGTCCTGCCGGGCTTCCAGCCGCGCGATCGTCGGTTCCAGAGTGTCGCGCCGCCAGGCGGCCAGCCGATGGCGCGCCGTCTCGGCGATGCGCGCGACCTGCTCGCCGCGCAGGGGGCGGAAGGTGAAGCGCTCCGCCTCGGCCCAGCGCATCCCCTCGAAGCCCAGATCGGCGAAGATCTTCTGGTTGAAGTGCTCCCCCTCGCGGCCGATGTAGCGCCCGAAGCAGACCGTCGTGCCGAGCCGCGCCAGGCCAAGTTCGCCACAGGCGAGTTCGGAGGCGGCATCCTGGCTCACCCCGCCCACCGCCAGTTCGCGGTCCCGCCACAGGCGGAACAGGCGCAGCCGGTTGCGGGCGCGATAGTCGTTGCGCCGGATCTCCTCCCACCAGACGGCGTTGCGCTCGATGATACGGCGCCACGCCGCGCGCCGCAGGCCGAAGCCCCAGTGATGGCCGAGCTGACGCAGCCCCACCTCGGGCCCGGGCTCGGGCTCAGGCTGCGAGCCATAGGGTGCGAAGTAGCCGACCTGGTCGGCGAAGGGTTCGGTCGCCGCGCGCATCGCCTCCAGCGCCGCGAGGTAGAGCGGGCCGGGTTCGAGATCGTCCTCGAAGAAGTAGCCGGTGTCGCAGTCCAGCGTCTCGAAGACGTGACGCTGGCCGCGCAGGATATTCTCGGCGATGCCAAGATTATGCGGCGAGGCCAGCACCTCGCCCTGCGGGAAATGATGCCGGAAGACCTCGACGCTACGCCGCAGCTTCGCCGGCTCCGCGTGACGGTGGCCCGTGCGCCGGGACACGCCGCCGTCCTGGGCCAGGATCACCCGCGCCGGATCGACCGTCACCTGGGTCTGCGCCAGCAGTCCGCGGCACAGAACCTCCAGATAGTCGGGACGGTCGAAGGAGAAGATCACGATCGGCACCGGGCAAAGCCCCGGCGGCACACCCTCGATGATCATCCTGCCTGTCCCGCGCACTGTTCCGGCCATGCTTCTCAGGCCGGGCCCGGCCGTCAAGTCGGCGGCAGCCCGCCGGCCTGACGCACCCGGGCACGTTCCTCCGCGCTCAGCGTCACGAAGCGCAGCTTCTCATCCAACGGAAAGGCCGCACCGCCTTCCGTCGGCCGCAACGCCAGCACCATCCCGCGCTGCGCATCGATCACGAAGGGCTTGTCCTTCTTGCGCACCGGCCATTCGAAGGTGGCGCCGCGTTCGTCCTGCACGCGCCAGCTCGGCCCCGTTCCCCAGCCGGCGAAGCGGACCGGCACGGGTTCCAGCGGACGGCCGGACAGTGCCTTCACCTCGCGCGCCTTGCCCTGGCCCTTGGTGGCCGCGACGATCAGCCCGCCGATCAACAGGATCGCGAAGACCACGCCGCCGGCCGCGGTCAGCATGCGGTTCGTCAGGCGCTCCAGCCCTAGATCGGTGCTGACCAGGCCCGGCCGCGCGGGATCCATCATCGGAATGACCGACCAGGACCCCATATGCGGTTCGACGAACATGTAGGACAGCTTGCGCGACCCCTGCCCGTCCTTGCCGCGCCAAGTCAGCGTGACCTCGCAATCCTGGAACAGGAACATGCGGGATCGGCAGCGGCCATCCGTCACCCGCACCTGCGGTGCTGGCACCGCGGCATCGCGGATGGCGAGATCGTCCCGGATCTCCGGCACGATCTGCACGGCGACGAGCGCGAGGAAGCCGCCGAACAGCACCAGGCCGAGCAGCGCCATCAGCCAGGCCCCGATCGATCCCCGGCCGGGCTTCAGGGTCAGCGGACGTCGCGGAAAGGCAGCGAGGACGGGATGCATCGTCGGGCTCCGGGTCAGGGCATCGGGAAGGGAATCGGCGCGAAGCCACCATCGCGTAGCGAGGACCATTGCGTCAGCGGCATCTTCGGCAGCACGTCGAAGCAGGCGAGCGCGATCGGCGAGGGCTTCCACGCCGCGAAGTCGCGCAGGCCGGGGATGAAGTTCTGCGAGATCTCGTAGCCGCCATACCAGGCCATGGGCACGCCCTGCTTCTCGCGCACCGCCGGGTCGGGGTCCTCCATCACCGGGAAGCCGCGCCCGTTCCAGGCGCGCAGCGTGTCGCGCACGATCACCCAGAACAGTGTGTCCGCCACGCCGAAATCCGGCGTCAGGGCGAGCTTCATACGCACCATCTGGCTGATCCCGGTGCCGGAATCCTCGCTGCGCCCCGCGATCTCGTGGAAGGTGCTGCTGGTCATCCACCAGGGCGAGGTCAGGTTCACCCAGTCGGGGACCGGATTGCCTTTGTCGTCCACCGAATGGCCGATGCGAATCAGCACCTGGCCGGGCCGGATCTTGACCTGCTGGGGGAAGGAAATGCCGCCGCGGGCCGCCCTTGCGGACGGGTTCCAGCCCTGCGCGAAGGCGAGGTTCCTATCGCCCGTCGTGCCGCCGAACTCAGCATCGTTCGCTGCCATGATCCGAATCTCCTGGTCGTCAGTCGCAGTGGCGCGCTTGCTACTGCGGGTCCGGCGATCGGGCGACGAAGTGGATCACACGCGATGCCGCAGCCCCGCCCAGGAGACGGCGAGGCGATCGCCGAGGCCGCGTTCCCCCGTCGCCTGACCGCGGGCGAGCCGGGCAAGATCGCGCCGCGCCAGCACGGCGGGCAGCGCGGCGGCGATGGCTTCGGCCGGCACGTCACGCCGTGCGTCGGCCAGCGCGGTCAGGCCCTCCGCCGCCATCTCCCGGACCAAGGCTGCGACCGGCGGGGAATCGGGGGCGGCGATGGCGTCCTCGGCCGTCAGGCCAGCGGCCGCCAGCCGGTCGGCCGGCAGCAGGCAGCGGCCCTGCGCCGCATGGACCGGAATGCTGCGCAGCACGCCGGCGAGGCCATAGGCGGCTCCGAGGGCACGCAGCACCTCGCAGGCTTCCGGCGCGGCGCCCAGCAGGCGCCCGGCCACCGCCGACCAGCCCCCCGCCGTCCCCCGCAGCCAGGTCACGAAATCCTGTTCGGTGGCGAGGCCGCCCTCCTCCGTCTCCGCTTCCCGCGCGTCGATCAGGCCGAGAAGCGCATCGGGATCGAGCGCGCCATCGGTCACGGCATCGTGCAGCGGCCCGGCGACCTCATGCCGTCGCGCCGGGCGGCCGCTGCGCGCCTCCTCCACCGCGTCACGCCACCATTGCAGGCGGATCAGCGCGGCGAGCGGGTTGCTCGCGGCCTCCCGCGCCCGCGCCAGCTCGTGGTTCAGGGCGATCAGGGCGAAGACCGCCTCGCGCCGCGCCTCAGGCGCGAACAGGGCGCAGAGGAAGCGATCGGGGTCGTGTGTGCGCGCGAAGGCGCCGATGGCGGAAAGGCTCACGGGCAGCGATATGCGGGCTGCCGTCGCGCAAAGGAAGCCCGCACGCGGTTGACGCGCGATAAGCCGCCGCCTACCTCGGCCAGGAGGCGCGGCCCGCGCTTCGTCCGACGATCGGGAGAGACCCCATGGCCTTCAGCCTTCCCCCTCTGCCCTATGCCACCGGCGCGCTCGCCGCCAACGGCATGTGCCAGGAGACGCTCGAACTCCACCACGGCAAGCATCACAACGCCTATGTCACCGCGCTGAACGGCTTCATCGAGAGCAAGGGCCTCGGCGGCAAGTCGCTCGAGACCATCGTGGCCGAGGCCGGCAAGGCCGGCGCCGACGGCCTGCCCGTGCTGAACCAGGCTGGCCAGCACTACAATCACTGCCTGTTCTGGAACGTGATGGCGCCGGGTGGCGCGCATGGCGAGAGCCTGCCCGCCGCGCTCGCCGCGAAGATCGACAGCGACCTCGGCGGCCTCGCGAAGTTCAAGGAGGACTTCAAGGCCGCCGGCGCGACGCAGTTCGGCTCGGGCTGGGCCTGGCTGATCATCGGCACCGACGGCAAGCTGAAGGTGACGAAGACCCCGAACGGCGCGAACCCGATCTCGACCGGCGAAGGCAAGCCGATCCTCGGCGTCGATGTGTGGGAGCACGCCTACTACCTCGACTTCCGCAACGTGCGCCCGAACTACCTGGCGAACTTCCTCGACAAGCTGGTGAACTGGGACGTTGTCGCCGATCTGATGGGCAAGGGTGGCTTCACCTCCGGCCAGTCGGCCTGATCCGTCACGGATCGGCAGGAATCGGGCGCCGGGGACTTCCCTGGCGCCCTTTTCGTTTGCAGGACGCCGCGATGCGCCGCCGCCTTGCGCTGATGCTGGCCTTCGCTGCGGTGCCGGCCGCCTCGCAGGGTGTCGCCTTTCCCCTGGGTGACCCGGCGGCGCTGGGTGCGGCGTTGCAGCGGCATTTCAACGAACCCCTGCGCGTCGAGGAGATCCGCCGCTTCGGTCCGGTCGCCGCCCTGCGAGTCTTCTTCGCGCGCCGCGCGAACAGCAATGAGCAATGGCTCGTCATCCTGCGCGAGAGCCACGTCGTCGCCGTGATGGACGAGGCGAGACGGTTGGCGCGCGAGATTCAGGCCAACCTGCTGGCGGCGCATCCCGACGCGCTGCTCGATGTCGGTACCCAGGCCTTCATCCGGCAGCGCAGCCTGCCCGAAGGCGGGCAACGCCTGGTCTTCGCCTTGCCGGTGCTCGACGGCTGCCGCGCCTGCGCCGTCATCGGCATCGCGCGCATCGCCCTCGATGCGGGGGCCGATGGCGCCTGGCGCGGCGCGGTCGGCCTCGGCACCGTGCCGGCAACGACGGGTCAGGGCTGGACCGCCGATCCGCGGCTGTAGGGCCGGAATCGGTCAGACGCGCACCCGCGTCGCCTCGGCAATGGCCAGCAGCAGCGACATGCGGTCGATGGGCTTCGAGACATGACCGTCCATGCCGGCCTCGAGGCAGGCGCGCACCTCGTCCGGCGCGGCCTCGGCGGTCAGGGCGATGATGGGCAGTTGCCCCGCCGGCGCGGGCAGCGCGCGGATGCGCGCGGTCGTGGCGAAGCCGTCCATCCCGGGCATGTGGATGTCCATGAGCACGACGTCCGGCAGCGGCCCGCTCTCGATCGCCGCGATCGCCGAAGGACCGTCGGCGTAGCAGGCGACCTTGTGGCCGGCCTGCTTCAGCAGAGCCTCCGCCACCATGCGGTTGGCGGCGATGTCGTCGACCACCAGGATCCGCAGGCCATCGGCCGGCAGGACCGGTTCCGCGGCCGGCTTTTCGGCGGCCATCGCCAGCGTGGCGACGACCAGCGGCAGGGTGATGACGAAGCTGCTGCCGGCCCCGTCCGGCCCCGGCGCATAAGCCGCCTGCCCGCCCATCGCCCGCGCCAAGGCGGCGGTGATGGCAAGGCCGAGACCCGTTCCCTCCGTCCCCGCGGCATCGGCGCCCATGCGCTCATAATCCTGGAACAACCGGGCGCGCTGCGCCTCCGGAATACCGGGCCCGTTGTCGGTGACGATGAGCGCGAGCATCGCCGGTCCCGCGCTCGCGGCCAGGGTGACGGAGCCGCCTTCCGGCGTGAACTTCACGGCGTTGCCGAGCAGGTTCAGCAGGATCTGGCGGATGCGCACCGGATCGAGCATCAGCGACGCGGGCAGAGAGGAGCGGAGTTGCACGTCGAGGGTGATGCCCTTCGCCATGGCGGCGGGGCGGACCAGCTCGACCGCCTCATCCAGCAGCCCGCCGAGTTCCACCGGACGCGGCGCCAGTTCGAGCCGCCCGGCCTCGACCCGCGCGAGGTCGAGCACGTCGTTGACAATCGCGACGAGGTGCCGCCCGGCGCGTTCGAGCGTCGCGGCATGCTCGCGCCGCCCGGGATCGAGCCCGGGATCGCGCGCGAGGAGCTGCGCCATGCCGAGCACCGAATTGAGCAGCGTGCGCAGCTCGTGGCTCATGCGCGCAAGGAAGCGCGACTTCTCCTCGCTCGCCTTCTCCGAGGCATCGCGCGCCGCGGCCATCGCGGCATTGGAGCGAAGCTGCGCCTGTTCCTTGGCGAGGGCGACAAGCAGCATCGCGATGCCGACGACGACCACGACGGAGATCAGGGATATGACGGCGAACCAGCCCGTCTCCGACGGCAGGCGATGGCCGCGCTCCTGGACCGGCAGCACAATCATCAGCGGCGTCCGCGCAGCGTGCAGCACGCCGTTGAGCATCAGTAGCGCGGCGAGAGGCCGTTGCGAGGGCAGTGGCCGGCTGATCCTTCCGCGCCACACCTCGATGCCCGCGGCGATGCAGTAGCAGCCGGTGACGGCGGACATCACCGCCACGCGCCCCGGCAGGCTGTCGTAGATCGCCGGCACCTGGCAGCTCGCCAGCCAGGCCGCCGCGCCGAGGAAGGTCAGGCCCGGCCGCAGCGGCCGCTGCTCGAACTGGCGCATGCTGCACCAGATCATCCCGTAGGCGACGGCGATCAGGGTGTTCGCGGCGTCGATCGAGATCCAGTTCGGCAGGGAGCCTCGGCCGGAGAGCAACAGCGTCCCGACCGCCCCGACCAGGTAGGCCCCACCGATGGTCGCCAGGGCACGCTGCTCACGATCCTGCCGCCAAAGCCAAAGCTGCAGGCACCCCAGGAACAGGGCGAGCACACAGGCAACAGCGAAAACGGTGGGCGGGTGAATCGACATGCACGCGGTCCGGCAGGAGAGTGGCCGAATATAAACCTTTCGTCACCCCGATCATACGCAGGACAACGCATGCACGTCTAGGCAATCCGATATGCACGCAGTGATGGCAGGCACCCTCCCTGCCACCCCAGCTGTTGCCAAGTCGCCGTGTCCCCGGCAGCCGGACGACCCCGTCGGGCCATCCGCCTGCGGGAGCAGGCGCGTCAGGCCGCCTTCTGGTCGTTCGCCGCCTGCGGGCGGATCACGCTGGTGATGGTGCCGCGCACCAAGTTGACGCGAACATTCGGGGCGATCTCCGCCTCGATCTCGTCCGAGCCTTCCTTGACCTTGGTGATGGTCGCGATGATGCCGCCAGCGGTGACCACACGGTCATTCCGCTTGAGCTGCGTCAGCATCTCGCGATGATCCTTCATCTTCTTCTGCTGGGGGCGGATCAGCAGGAAGTAGAAGACGACGAAGATCAGCACCAGCGGCATGATCTGCATGACGATGCCCGCAGCGCCGCCGGCGGCGGCGTCCTGGGCATGCGCGACCGAGATCGCGAAGGGATTCCACATGGTTCTGCTCCGTTTCCCGGCGTGACGGCGCGGAACCTAGCGGCCCACCCCTTCCCGTCAATAGCGTCCCGTCCTATGCCGCAGAAACCATGGAAGACGCGTCCTTGATCCCCGTTCTGACCCGCATCGCCGAGGCGCTCGAACGCCTCGCCCCGCCGCCGGCCTCGGCACTCGACCTCACGGCGGCGGATGCCTTCGTCTGGCATCCCGAACCGCCGCGCCCGCACTTGGCGCCGGTTCCAAAGGTCGCCGCCGTGCCCATCGGGCTGCTGCGCGGGGTCGAGCGGCAGAAGGACCTGCTGATGGACAACACGCTGCGCTTCGCGCGCGGCTTCAGCGCCAACAACGCCATGCTCTGGGGTGCCCGCGGCACCGGCAAGTCGTCCCTGGTCAAGGCCGCGCACACCGCCGCCAATGCCGAGCTCCCCGGCAGCCTAGCCCTGATCGAGATCCACCGCGAGGACATCAGCACCCTGCCCGAGCTGCTCGGGCAGCTTCGCCTCCAGCCCCGCCGCTGCCTGGTCTTCTGCGACGACTTGTCCTTCGAGAAGGATGACGCCGACTACAAGGCGCTGAAATCGGTGCTGGACGGCGGCATCGAGGGCCGGCCGGCCAATGTCCTGTTCTACGCGACGTCGAACCGCCGCCACCTCATGTCGCGCGACATGATCGAGAATGAGCGCAGCACCGCCATCAACCCGCATGAGGCGGTCGAGGAGAAGGTATCCCTGTCCGACCGCTTCGGCCTATGGATCGGCTTCCACAACGCGGACCAGCCGACCTTCTTCGCGATGATCGAGGGCTATGCGGCGCATTTCGGCCTGCCCATCTCGACCGAGGCGCTGCACGCGGAGGCGGTGGAATGGTCGGTGACGCGCGGCGGGCGATCGGGGCGCGTGGCGTGGCAGTTCATCCAGGACCTTGCCGGGCGGCTGGGCGTGAGGATCGACGCCTGATGCCCGGCACGAAGGCGTGGGGCGCATGACAGACGCCGAGCGGCAGAAGCAGGCGGTCGGGCAGGCCGCCGCGGAACTGGTCCGCAACGGCATGGTGGTCGGCCTCGGGACGGGCTCGACGGCCAAATGGTTCGTCGAGGCCGTGGCCGCGCGCAAACTGGACCTTTCCTGCGTGCCGACATCGGTGGAAACCGCACATCTCGCCACACGTCTCGGCCTGCGCCTGATCGAGATGGATGCGGTCGAACGGATCGACATCACCGTGGACGGTGCCGACGAGATCGGGCCCGACCTCGCTCTGATCAAAGGCGGCGGCGGGGCCCTGCTGCGGGAGAAACTGGTCTGGGCAGTCTCCGATCGCTGCGTCGTCATCGCCGATGGCAGCAAGCATGTCGCGCGCCTGGGGGCCTTTCCCCTGCCGATCGAGGTGGTTCCCTTCGGCCATCGGACGACGGCGGCGCGCATCCGTGACGTGCTGCACGCCAGCGGCATCGACGGCCCGCTCCGCCTGCGGATGGATGGGTCCGTCCCGAGGGTCACCGACAACGGCAACCTGATCTACGACGCGCAGTGCGGCGCGATCGACGATCCCGGAACGCTCGCCGCGCGCCTGAAGGCGACGACGGGGGTCGTCGAGCATGGGATCTTCTTCGGCATGGCCACGGAGGGCCTGCTCGGGACGGATGGCGAGGTGCGGCGCCTCACCAGGTCTCGTCCGTGACCTCGGATCGGACCGGACACGCGAGCCATGCCCGGTGGGGATGACGCGCCCCGGGGTGCGGATGGCCGTTTCCGCAACCCCGACGGCTCACATGCCGGCAAGCGCCTGACCGAGGTGCTGAAGCTCATGGTCGGCGGCGACGGCGCGCGCTGGCCGCGCCGGATCACCGATCCGCCGCAGCCACCGCCGGCCCCGCCGCCGCCAGGACATGTCGCGATCACCGCCATCGGCCATGCCAGCTTCTGCATCGCCATCGACGGCGGCCCGGTACTGCTGACCGACCCGGTCTGGAGCGAACGCGCCAGCCCCTTCCGCGCCATCGGCCCGCGCCGGGCGCGCGCTCCCGGCCAGGCGCTCGACGCGCTGCCCCGGGCCGACGCGGTGTTGCTGTCGCATTGCCACTACGATCATTGCGACATCGGGACACTGCGGCAGCTGGTGCGGATGGGTGCACCGCCGGTCGTCACCGGCCTCGGCAATGCCGCACTTGTGCGGCAGTCGGGGCTGGAGGAGGTCGCGGAACTCGACTGGTGGCAGGCGCACACCCTGCCCGGCGGCCACCGCATCACCTATCTGCCCATGCACCATGGCTCCGCGCGGACGCTCTGGGACGCCTGCCGGCGGCTCTGGGGCGGCTTCGCCATCGAGAGCGTCAACGGCGCACGGGTATTCTTTTGCGGCGACAGCGCCTGGGGTCCGCATTTCGCCGAAATCGGCGAACGCCTTGGCCCCTTCGATGCCGCGCTGGTGCCGATCGGCGCCTATGACCCGCGCTGGTTCATGTCATCCGTCCACATGAATCCAGAGGAAGCGATGCAGGCCCATCACGCGCTGCGGGCGCGGACGTCCATCGCCATGCATTTCGGCGTCTTCAAGCTGACGCGCGAGCCGATCGACGAGCCGCCGCAACGCCTGCGCGCGCTGCGCGGGGATGCCGATTTCCGCATCCCCGCTTTCGGCGAGACGATCAGCGTCCCCTTCAGCCGATCTTGCTGACGCCGCCCATGAAGGGCAGCAGCACGTCCGGGATGCGGATCGACCCGTCTTCCTGCTGATAGGTCTCCATCACCGCGATCAGCGCGCGGCCGACGGCAACGCCCGACCCGTTCAGCGTGTGGACGAAGACATTGCCCTTGCCTTCCTTGGGCTTCATGCGCGCGTTCATGCGACGCGCCTGGAAGTCCCGGCAGTTGGAGCAGGAGGAGATCTCCCGCCACGCCTGCTGGCCCGGCAGCCAGACCTCCAGGTCATAGGTCCGCGCCGCGCCGAAGCCGGTATCGCCAGAGGACAGAATGATCCGCCGCCAGGTCAGGCCGAGATCGGTCAGCACGCGCTCGGCGCAGCGCGTCATGCGCTCATGCTCGGCGGCCGATTCGTCCGGGGTGGTGATGGAGACCATCTCCACCTTCCAGAACTGGTGCTGGCGCAGCATGCCGCGCGTGTCACGCCCGGCGCTGCCGGCCTCGGACCGGAAGCATGGCGTCAGCGCCGTCATGCGCATCGGCAACTGGGCCTCGGGGATGATCTCGTCGCGCGCGAAGTTCGTCAGCGGCACCTCGGCGGTGGGGATCAGCCAGCGCTCGTCGGTGGTGCGGAACAGGTCCTCGGCGAATTTCGGAAGCTGGCCCGTGCCGTACATGGTCGCGTCGTTGACCAGCAGCGGAACCGACGTCTCGCTGTAGCCATGCGCGTCCGTGTGCAGGGTGATCATCCACTGCCCCAGCGCACGTTCCAGTCGCGCCAGCACACCCTTCAGCACGGTGAAGCGCGACCCGGCGAGTTTGGTCGCCGTGGCGAAATCCATCAGCCCGAGCGCCTCGCCGAGCTCGAAATGCTGCTTCGGCAGGAAGGGGTAATTCGGGATGTCGCCATGCTGGTGCAGAACGACATTGGCGGATTCATCCGCGCCGTCCGGCACCTCGGCATCCAGCAGGTTGGGCAGGGCTTCGAGCAGCGTGGTCTGCTCGCGCTCCGCCTCCGCTGCCACGGCGTCGAGGGCGGCCATCTCGTCGCGCAACGCCACGGCCTCGGCTTCCAGCGCGGCGGTGTCGCCGCCCTGGCGCTTGGCCATGCCGATTTCCTTGGCGATGGCGTTGCGCCTGGCCTGCTTCTCCTGCAACGCGGTCTGCGCCGTGCGGCGTGCTTCATCGCTCGCCAGGATCGCCGTGGAGAGGGGCGCTATGCCCCGTCGCGCCAGCGCCGCGTCGAAAGCCGCGGGATCTGCCCGCACCGCCCGGATGTCATGCATCGCGAAAAAGCCCTTTGAAGACCCGAACCCGTGAACTGTGGAACGGCCCCGCCGCAACGGGGCCAAGGCGTCACAGGGTCAACTCTGGTCCACCTGCTTCGGCGTCATCCAC
Organism: Roseomonas alba; assembly: GCF_019430885.1. GTDB lineage: Bacteria > Pseudomonadota > Alphaproteobacteria > Acetobacterales > Acetobacteraceae > Neoroseomonas > Neoroseomonas alba. The sequence continues at coordinate 253,652 of NZ_JAHYBZ010000006.1, forward strand.
CGCGCGGCCCAGATCGAGATCTCGTAGAGCAGGATCAGCGGCACGGCGAGGCCGATCTGGCTGACGATGTCGGGCGGCGTCAGCACCGCCGACACCACGAACATGATCACCACGGCGTAGCGCCGGCCCTTGCGCAGGCTGTCGGGGCTCAGGATGCCGACGCGGCACAGCAGCGTCAGCAGCACCGGCAGCTGGAAGGCGATGCCGAAGGCCAGGATCATGTGCATGACGAGGGAGAGGTACTCGCTCACCTTCGGCAGCAGGTCGACCGAGGCGCCGTCCCACCCGCCCGGTGGGGTCGCGAAGCCGGCGAGGAAGCGCCAGGCCAACGGGAAGATGAAGTAGTAGGCGAGTGCCGCCCCCAACACGAAGAGGAAGGGCGACGCAATCAGGAAGGGCAGGATCGCCCGCTTCTCCGACCGGTACAGCCCCGGTGCCACGAACAGCCAGAGCTGCGTCGCCCACATCGGGAAGGACAGGAACACCGCGCCGAAGAAGGCCACCTTCAGATAGGTGACGAAGGCTTCCAGCAGGTGGGTGAAGATCAGCCGAGGGTTGGAATGCCCCAGGTCCCGCATGACGTGGATCAGCGGTTCGGCCAGGAAGAAGTAGATCGGCTCGGCGAAGTAGTAGCACCCCGCGAAGGCGATCAGGAACGCAGCCACCGACCAGAGCAGCCGCGTGCGCAGCTCCTTCAGGTGGTCCATCAACGGCATGGGCTTGTCGTGGATGGGATCGTCGTCTTCGGTGGTGTCGGTAGCCAATGAACCGGTCGCCTACACGCTCGGGGTGGTGGGGGCCGGCCGCGGCGGCTCAGCCGGGGTGGCGGGCGACGGATCGGGCACGGCGACAACCGGCGTCGCGGCGGCGGAGGTCGCCTCCGGGGTCGCCACGGCTGGCATCGCGGGGGCGGAGATCACTTCGGGCACCGGCTCCTCCGGCGGCACGAAGGCCGGCGCGGGGGCGGGCTTCGGCGGCGGGGGCGGCGCGGCCCAGCGCGCCACGTCGGGCGGCACGAAGGCGGGCGCGTTCTCGGGCACCGGCGGCGGTTCATAGGCCGGCGGCGGCGTGTAGGTGGACCCGCTGCCCATCAACGGTTCCTGGAACGCCTTGGTCACGGACCCGTCGGCGTCCACCGCCTTCTGGATCTGGCCCTTGATGTCGAAGCTGCGGATCTCGCTGATCGTGTTGCGCACATCCGCGATCTGGTTGCGCACGTCCTCGAGCTTCGCCTCGCGGACCAGCTCATCCGCCTGCTGCTGGAATTCGGTGAATTTCCGGCGCAGGGACTGGATGCCCCGCGCCAGGCCCTTGATGGCGTCGGGCAGGTCCTTGGGCCCGATGACGACGAGCGCCACCACGGCAATCAAGGCGATCTCTGACCAGTCGAGCCCTAGCATGCGTTCCCTTGTCCCCCGGCGTTCCTGCCGGCAGGGGACGCCCCGTTAGCAGGAAGCCGGCCAATCGCCAATGCGCCGGACCCCTTATCTAGGGAGCCTCGGGCGGAAAGACGAAGGCCCGCTCGGGGTCAATTCCAACCGTTACGTATTCTCCACGTACCAGCCGGCGTCCCGGAGGCAGCCGCGCATGCAGATGCACGAGGCCTCCGGCCCCGTCCGGCAGCGCCAGATGGACCAGCGTGGTCGCGCCGAGCAGGCGGCACGCCTCGACCTGCGCCTGCGGCGCGGAGTCGGCGCCGAGGCGCAGCCCCTCGGGCCGCACCAGCACTTCGGCCGCGCCCTCGGCCAGGTCCGGTGCGGGCAAGGCGCCCAGCGCCGTTTCCGCCTGTCCGCCGGCGATGCGCGCCGGCAGCCGGTTCACCTCACCGAGGAAAGTCGCGACGTAGCGGTCCACGGGGGCGAAGTAGAGCGTCTCGGGCGCGCCGAGCTGGAGGATCCGCCCTTCCCGCATCAGGGCGATGCGGTCGCCCATGAACATCGCCTCCTCCGAATCGTGGGTCACCAGCAGGGTAGCGATGCCGGAGGATTGCAGAACGTGCAGCGTGTCGTCGCGCACCTGCTCCCGCAGCCGGGCATCGAGGCTGGCGAAGGCCTCGTCCAGCAGCAGCACGGAGGGCCGCGGGGCCAACGCGCGCGCCAGCGCCACGCGCTGCTGCTGCCCGCCCGAGAGCATGTGCGGGAAGGCGTCGCGATGGCTCTCCAGCCCCACTCGGGCGAGCGCATCAGTGACGCGTTCCGCGCGCTCCCCGCGCGGGGCGAAGCGCAGGCCGAAGGCGATGTTCTCGGCCACCGTCAGATGGGGGAACAACGCGTAGTCCTGGAAGACGAAGCCGACGCCGCGGCGTTCCGGCGGGACTTCGCGGCCCGGTTCGGCGATCAACTGCCCGCCGAGCTCGATGCGGCCCTGTTGCAGCGGTTCGAGCCCCGAGGCCAGGCGCAGCAACGTCGTCTTGCCGCAGCCGGAAGCGCCGAGGAGGCAGACGATCTCGCCCGGGGCGACGGACAGGTCGATGCCGCGCAGGACGGGGTTGTCGCCATAGGCGTGGTGGATTGTGTGGAAAACCAAGGACATCGCTGAGCCTTACGGGCGCACGGAGAGGGGCTTGGCCCCCCTCCGGACCTCCCCCCGCCAAAGGCCGAAAGGCCTTTGGAAACCTCGACCGGCTGCCGAGCGCGGCGGGATCGTCTGTGCGCCGGCGGTCGTACCGGGCGCCAAGTATTGGTTTCCAAAGGCCTTTCGGCCTTTGGCGGGGTGGCTTGGAGGGGCAGAGCCCCTCCAATCGCCCTCTGCCATCGGACGCAGCATCACTCGCCCTGCTTTGGCTCTGCCGGCTCGGGCGCCAATGGCAGCACCGGCGCGGTCTCCGCCGTGACCAGTTCCTCCTTGCGCGGGAGGTCGGACAGCGCCTTCAGCCCAAACTGTTCCAGGAACTTCGGCGTGGTCCCCCACAGCGTCGGCCGGCCCGGCACCTCCCGCCGTCCGCGTGGGGCCACCAGACCGAGTTCCAGCAGCGCTTCCAGCGTCGTCTGGGCCAGGGCCGCACCGCGGATCTCCTCGATCTCGCCGCGGGTGCAGGGCTGGTGGTAGGCGATGATGGACAGCGCCTCCATCGCCGCGCGCGGCAGGCGGCGCGGGGCCTGGACGACCTTGGTCAGGCGCTGGGCCAGGTCCGCAGCGGTGCGGAAAGCCCAACCGCCGGCGACCTCGGTGAGTGTCACACCGCGGCCTTCGCAGGCCTCGGCCAGGGCCGCCATGACCGGGGCGGCGGTCAGGCCCTCGGGCAGGACGGCCGCAAGCATGTGCGAGGTCACCGGGCGGTCGGAGGCGAAGACCAGGGCCTCGGCGATGCGTACGCCCTCGGCGAGGAGGATGGGATCGAGAGGTTCCTCGGCGGTGTCGAGTGCGGCGCCTTGGGGAGCATCTGTCCCGGACGCGACGAGGGCGTCGCCCTCGGCGGCAGGAGGCGCGGTGTCGATGGGCGCCGGGTCGAGCGCGTCGCCAGCGACCGGTTCGGGCACGCTCTCCCCTGCTTCGGGCAGGATGGCGTCCTCGAAAGCGCCGGACACGGCGACGTCCGCGGCACTGTCTTCCGCGCCGGTGTGCTCGGGATCTGCGTCGTCGGGCGCGGTGTTCTGCGGCACGGCGTCTTCGGAAACAGCATCATCCGCCATGGCGTCGTCGATCGCGGCGCCCTCGGGAGCGGCGTCCTCCGGGACATGGCCGTCGGTCCCCGCGGACGCAACCGTCTCCTGCCCGGCACCCGGCAGCGCCGCGCCCTCCGGCTCAGACGCGCTCTGCTTCGGCTCCTCAGCCTGGTTGGTCATCGGTGCCACCCTCCTCAGTCCGGCGCCGTACCATGATGGGGCCGAAGGCCTCCTCCTGACGGATCTCGATCCCGCCGCCGCGGGCCATCTCCAATCCCGCCACGAGCGTGCTGGCAAGGGCCGCGCGCCGTTCCAGCGGGTCGAGGATGGTCTCCGGCAGGAAACCCATCAGCACGGACCAGGAGGGCAATGCACCGACCAGGCGGGACAGGCGCTCCAGCGCCTCCTGCACCGTGAACAGCTTGCGCGGCTTGGGGCGGTAGGGGCGCTTCGCCAGCGCCCGCCGCCGCGCGGCAACATAGGCCTGCAACAGCGATGGCAGGTCGGCATGCAGGCCGGACCGGTCCTCGACCTTCAGGCTTTCGGGCGCGCCGCGGGCGAAGACGTCGTGGCCCAGCCAGGGGCGCCGGTTCAGCCACAGCGCCGCCGCGCGCATGCGTTCGAGTTCGACCAGCCGGTCGGCGAGTTGTTCGGCCAGTGCCTCGGCGTCCTCGCCCTCGGCTTCCTCGGGCGGGACCAGCAGGCGGGATTTCAGCCAGGCGAGCCAGGCGGCCATGACCAGCCAGTCGGCCGCGAGTTCCAGGCGCACCCGCCGCGCGCCCTCGATGACCGCGATATACTGGTCGACCAATGCGATAATCGAGATCTTGGCGATATCCACCTTCTGCGACCGGGCGAGTTCGAGCAGGAGGTCGAGCGGACCCTCGAAGCCGTCCAGTTGCAGATGCAGGGATTCGCTCATCCGCCGCCGCCCCCGTGCCCGGCCAGCCAGAGAACGAAATCGAAGGCCGGTGCCACGACATTGCGAAAGAAGACGCCCATCGGGTCCCAGCCCGGGATGACCATCGGCATGATGAACAGGCCGAGGATCACGATCATCATGCCATATGGCTCGACCCGGGCGAGCGCGATGGCCGGTTCCCGCGGCAGGATGCCGACCATGATGCGCCCGCCATCCAGCGGCGGCAGCGGGATCAGGTTGAACAGGCCGAGCACCAGGTTCGACAGGATCGATAGCCCGCAGAATCGCAGCAGCAGGCCGGTCGCCTCCGGCCCCAAGGCCCCCTGCCCCCAGATCACGATATGGGCCAGCACGGCGGCGGCGATCGCCAGCACGCCGTTGATCGCCGGCCCGGCGGCGGCGACCCACACCATGCCGCTGCGCGGGTTGCGCAGCTTCCAGATGTCGACCGGCACCGGCTTGGCCCAGCCGAAGACGCCCTGCACCTGGCCGGTTGCCAGCAATTGGCCGATCACCAGGATGCCCGGCAGGATGATGGTCCCCATCGGGTCGACATGGCGCAGCGGATTGATGCTGATGCGCCCCGCCCGCTTGGCGGTGTCGTCGCCAAGGGCGAGCGCGGCATAGCCATGCGCCGCCTCATGCAGCGTGATCGCAAGGACAGCGGCGAGGATCGCCACCGCCGCATTGGGCAGCCAGTCGGGCATCACGCGATCCGTGCGGTGGGGTCTTCGCCGGGGGCGGCAGCGGCCAGGGCGCCGAGCGCGGTGTCGCGCAGCGCACGCAGAGCCTCGGGCCGGAGGCGCTGGAAGGCGTCGCGCGTGGCAGCCGCCCGGGCGATGCGCTCGGCTGAGCGGTCGCTCAGCATGGGACAGGCATCGAGGACCGCCTCGGTCTCCGCCAGCCGGCCTGTGCAGTGCAGCACAAGGTCGCAGCCCGCGGCGATCGAAGCCCCAGCCAAGTCATTGGCCATGCCGGCCAGCGCGCCCATGGCGAGGTCGTCCGTCACCAGCACGCCGTCGAATCCGATATCGCCACGAATGATGCTTCCGATCACGGCGGGAGAGATGGTCGCGGGCAGCGCCCGATCCCAGGCCTCATAGAGCACATGGGCGGTCATCGCCCAGGCACCCGACCCCGCCAGCGCCCGGAAAGGGGCGATATCGGCCACGAGGTCCGTCGCGGACGCGGCGACGCGGGGCAACTCGTGATGACTGTCGGCCATCGCCCGGCCATGGCCAGGGATGTGCTTGATCACCGGTATGCACCCTGCCGCCTGCAGCCCGGCGACGAAGGCCGCGCCGAGCCGTGCGATCACGGCAGGGTCCTCGGAGAAGGCCCGGTCGCCGATCACCCCATGCGCACCCGGCAGGCGAAGATCGAGCACCGGCGCGCAGACCACATCCAGCCCGACATCGCGGCAGGTGGCGCCGAGCAGCGCCGCATTGGCGCGCAGCGCGGGTTCCGGCGCGTGCTCGAAGGCGGCGGCGGCGGGGAAGCGTTCCCAGTGCGGCGGCTTCAGCCGGGCGACGCGGCCGCCTTCCTGATCGACCAGTATCGGCGCCTCGGCGCCGAGGATGTCCCGGATCTCGCCCGTCAGCGCCGCGACTTGCGCCGGATCGACCACGTTGCGGGCAAAGAGAATGGCGCCGATCGGGCGGCGGGCGCGCAGCAGCGCCGCCTCGGCCGTGGTGAGCCGGGGCCCGGACAGGCCGATGATCGCCGCGCGAGGGGTCACGGCAGGATCGTCAGCGGACGATGATGCAGGGAATCCGCTGTTCGCGGGCCTGCTCGCAGAAGGCCTGGGCCGCCGCGACGTCGGCGAAGCCGCCGGTACGCAGGCGATACAGCGTCGCCTGCCCTTCCCGTTCGAAGCGCACCACCTGGGGCCGGAAGGCGCCGAGAAGGTCAGGATACCGCCCGGACAGCCGGTCCCACTCGCCGCGCGCCGCCTCGTCGCTGGTCAGGGCGCCGAGCTGCACGCGGATGCGGCCATTCGGCACCGGCGCGGGCCGCGCGGGCGCCGCCGCCGTCTGCGCAGCGGGGGCTGGCGTCGTGGCGGCTGGCGCGGAGGTGGCGGGCGCCGTGGCTGGGGGCGCCGCCGCCGTCGGCGCGGCGGCGCGCGGAGGCAGGGTCACGCCTTCGGCCGCCGGGGCCGGTCTCGACGAGGGCTGCGCCACCTGCGCGCGCAGCGCGTCGATGCGCGGCGCCTCGGGCTCCGGTGCGAGGCGCGCAGCCGGCGGCTGGGCATTGCTGCCGCGGTTGCGCTCGAAGATCAGTTCGTCCTGGTTGGGCACGCGCAAGCCGCCCGGATCGTCCGGGCGGACCTTGAAGGGACGCGGGTCCGGCTCGATCACCGGCACGCTGCGCGGTCCCGAAACATGCATGACACCCCACATCACGGCGCCGCCCACGACCACCGCCGCGGCGATCCCGCCACCGATCGCCAGCATCCGCCATGGCGGGCTGCCATCATGCGACGGCCGCACGCGATAGGATGGTACAGGTACGTCAGTCACGCCCAACTCCCCCCCTTGGGCCGTGGGCTAGCCCGTCAGCGCATTTCCTCGACCGGCGTCACCCCCATGACACCGAGGCCCGAGCGAATGACCGTCGCCGTCGCGGCGACGAGCGCCAGCCGGGCCCGCGTGGCCGCCGGATCCTCCGCCCGGATGAAGCGGAGCGTCGAATCGTCGCGACCACGGTTCCACAATACGTGAAAGTCCCCGGCCAAGTCTTGGAGAAAGAAGGCGATCCGGTGCGGTTCACGCGCTGTTGCGGCCGCTTCCACCGTGCGCGGCCAGGCGGTGATGCGCCGGATCAGCGCCATTTCCGCCGCATCCGTCAGGGCATCGAGCGGCGCGGCTGCGAGATCGACCACCAGGGCAGGGTCGGTCGCCTCGGCCTGGCGCAGCACGGACCGGCAGCGCGCATGGGCGTATTGGACGTAGAAGACCGGGTTGTCGCGCGATTGCTCGACGACCTTGTCGAGGTCGAATTCCATCTGCGCGTCGGATTTGCGCGTCAGCATGGTGAAGCGGACGGCGTCGCGACCGACTTCCTCGATCAGGTCGCGCAGGGTGATGTAGGTCCCTGCCCGCTTCGACATGCGCACCGGCTCGCCGGCCTTCATCACGTGAACAATCTGGCAGAGCACGATCTCGAGCGGCACGGCGCCGCCGGAGACCGCCTTCACCGCCGCCGTCATGCGCGGGACATAGCCGCCATGGTCGGCGCCCCAAACGTCGATCAGAAGCTGCTCGCCGCGCGCGACCTTGTCGGCATGGTAGGCGATGTCGTTGGCGAAATAAGTGTTGGACCCGTCCGACTTGCGCAGCGGGCGGTCCACGTCGTCACCGAATTCGGTGGCGCGGAACAGCGTCTGCGGGCGGGGCTCCCAATCCTCGGGCGTCTTGCCCTTGGGCGGTTCCAGAACGCCCTCGTAGATCAGGCCCTTGTCTTCCAGCAGCTTGACCGCGTGTTCGACCGCGCCGGCCTCGACCATGGCCCGCTCCGAGCGGAACACGTCCTGGTTCACTCCGAGCAGCGTCAGATCCTCGCGGATCTCGGTCATCATCATGGCGACCGCCGTCTCGCGGCAGGTGTCGATCCAGGTGGATTTCACCAGCCAGCCCTGGGCGAGCGCCGGACCGAAGGCGGCGATGGTGTCCTCGGGCGAGAGCTCGTCATTGCCGATGTGGCGCGGCATCAGGCTGTCGCCGAAGCGCTCCGCGAGCGCGGCGCCGACCGCGACCAGGTAGTCGCCGCGATATTGCAGCGTCACGCCGAAGCGGCGTTCTGTCTGCTCGGCGTTCCAGTGGTCGGTGTCGCCGGTGACGGCAAGCAGGTATCGCCAATAGGTCGCCCAGCCGAGGGCGATGACCTGATTCCCCGCATCGTTGATGTAGTATTCCTTGGTGACCGCCCAGCCCGCCTTGGCCATCAGGTTGGCGAGCGCATCGCCCACCACCGCGCCGCGGCAATGGCCGACATGCATCGGTCCGGTGGGGTTGGCGGAGACATATTCGACATTCGCCTTCACGCCGGCGCCGAGCGTGCTGTCGCCGTAGGCTTCGCCGGCGCGCAGCGCGACGGGGACCTGGGCGCGGATGAAGTCCTCCTGCAGACGCATGTTCACGAAGCCAGGGCCAGCCGGGGCCGCCTCGGCCACCATGGGCAGGGCGACCAGTTTCTCGGCGAGCGCGGCGGCGAGCTTCGGCGGCGGCATACGCGCCGGCTTCGCCGCGACCAGCGCCGCATTGGTGGCCATGTCACCATGCGCGGCGTCGCGCGGCGGTTCGACCTGCACGCGGGCCAGCGCCTCGGGCGGGAGTTCGGGCACCAGGGCGGCGAGCGCGCCGCGCACCTCCTGCGTCAGCAGGGTGAAAATGTTCTCGGTCATCATGTGGCCTCAGCCAGGAATGTCGGGGTCGGTCATGCGCCGGTGCTCTTCCAGCGCGTAGCGGTCGGTCATGCCGGCGATGTAGTCGCACACCACCAGGGCGCAGCGCGGGGAACCGGGGTCGCCGGCACGGCTGCGCCAGGCCGGCGGCAGCATCTGCGGCCCGCCATGGAACAGGCTGAACATCATCTGCACCACGCGCTTCGACTTCGCCATGGTGCGGTTCACCCGCCAATGGCGGTACATGCGCGTGAACAGGAAGTCGCGCAGGACGAGGTTCGCCGCGGCCATGTCGCGGGAGAAGGCGACCACGGGCTCGGGCGCGCGGCGGACATCGTCCACCGTCTCGGGTGCGAGGCCGATCAGGCGCCGGCGGCATTCCGAGATGGCATCGACCACCATCATGTTGATGACGCGGCGGATCATCTCGGGCGCCACGCGATCCTCGGGCATGCCGGGGTAAGTGCCGCGCGCCTCGGCCAGCGCATCGCCGATCAGCGGCAGCGCGCTCACTTCCTCCAGCGTGAAGAGCCGCGCGCGCAGCCCGTCATCGAGGTCGTGGTTGTTGTAGGCGATGTCGTCGGCCAGTGCCGCAACCTGCGCCTCGGCGCTCGCATGGGTGCTGAGGTCGAGCGAATGGATCGCGTCGTATTCGGCGATGTAGGGCGCGGGCCGGCGCAGCGGGCCGTTGTGCTTCGCGAGGCCCTCCAGCGTCTCCCAGGTCAGGTTCAGCCCGTCGAAACCGGCATAGCGCGCTTCGAGCTGCGTCACCGCCTTCAGCGACTGCGCATTGTGGTCGAAGCCGCCATAGGGCTTCATCGCGCTGTTCAGCGCATCCTCCCCCGCATGGCCGAAGGGCGGGTGGCCGAGGTCATGCGCCAGCGCCAGCGCCTCGGCCAGGTCCTCGTCCAGATGGAGTTGCCGGGCGATCGACCGCGCGATCTGCGCGACCTCGATCGAATGGGTCAGGCGGGTCCGGAAATGGTCGCCCTCATGGTAGACGAAGACCTGGGTCTTGTACTGCAGCCGCCGGAAGGACGTGGCGTGGATGATCCGGTCCCGGTCCCGCTGGAAGGGCGAGCGCGCATCCCCGCCCGGTTCCGGATGCAGCCGGCCACGCGAGGTCTCGGGCCGGACGGCGTATGGGGCGAGACTCATGGCGGAGCCCTATCACCGCCGTGGTTATTCCGCCAAGTCGTGCCGAAAACGTTCCTCCCCGGTCTACTGCGCTGACGACGTGCCCGAGCGCGAAAGCATCGGACCAGAGGCGGCAATCAGGATGAGAGCACCCAGGATTGGCAGATTGTATCTTGCATGGCTTTCGTAGACCGCATGCACTCCCGAGAGCAATAAAGTCCCCCACATTAAGCCAACAAGCAGGGGAGATGTTATAATTTCCCCTCGGATCGCAACAAGAGATCCTCCTACCGCAAACAACAACAGAAACCATGAAAAATTCATTAATATTTCTGCCGTTAAGACAATTAATGGGAATCTGTCTTTCATATCTGGATAATACAGACGAAATGTGTTTCCATCTTCTCCAGCTCCCCAAAAATACCCCAGCTTTCGTATTGCAGATTTGAGGAACTCCGTCGGATTCTCTAAAATCCATTCGACAGCCCACGCAGATCCTAATTTATTCCATTCCGCTTCATTGGTAATGAATTGCGTTAAATCGCGCTCTCCCGCAGGAGTAAAATTCCCTGTCGCGCGTGGATTATTTGCTCTGTAAAGTACGTCTCCGCCATTCGTAGAGATTAGCACAAATTCGCCCAGCACAGCTTGATTGCGCAACGACCATGGAAGCACGCACGCCATGCCGATGATGGTCGCACCTGCCAGGACGAGGGCGCCTCGACGCAACGATACCCTCGTGGACGCGGCGGCCATCGCGCCCCACGCCAAAGGCATCAGAAGCATCGACGGTCGCACAAGGGCACCAACCCCGAAGGCCAACCCCGCACCTACTGAGGATGGAAGCGACCCCCTCAGAAATCGATCAAAAGCAAGCACCGAAATCAAGAATAGCAGAAGACTCGGCGCCTCTGTAAGTGGGACAGAACCCAATATAATAAGCTTTGGCCACAGCGCAAAAACCGCCAAAACCACACTCACTCCACCTCGATTAAACAATCTAACACAGAATATAATGAGAATTAATGACGTCATTACATATACAAATATATTGAAAGCGATAACAGAAGATGATTCATGCCCAAATATAAAATACCAACAGGCCAGCATGACAGGTAACCCTGGCGGCCTCCAGGAGCGAAGCTCGATTTGACGATCTATAATACCTAACACATCCTGATAGGTGCTCGCATATCGGTGTTCCGATAAGATGCGGAGCGCCGTCTCATGAAAAGAGATAGCATCACCTCCATATACTGGATCCACCAGAACAGCCCATAAAATTCTAAGTCCGGCACCGACAAATATTATTATCGACCAGGTCTTCCATCCCGATTCCATGCGCCCAAGATCAATATTTTTTAGAAATCGAGAATATATAAACATGACCAACAGTGAACCGATCGCAAAGCCCATGATTAAGTATGACTTCATACTCAATAACCAAGGCCCATACGCAAACGCTGACGCCACACAAATCATCAGCCCGAGCCAAGCGAATTTACCCGGAATTTCGCGAAGGATATTTAAAATCCTAATATTTTCTTCCGATCCGAACAATTTCATTGCTCGCACTCTCCGAGCATAATAATATACCGACACTTTTCTTCATTGATATTTGTTTTCATTTCTGCATTCCGAAGGCGTCCACAGCCGATCATCCTTTTGCAGAAGATTTCCGCATTTGATATAATTATGATACGATCCATGTCTTTATTCTCATTCCATCACTTTTATGATTATATTCAAAGACGCTGATCTTGTTATCACGGCAGCAGGAGTAGTTTCAATGTCGAATCGCTTCGATCCTCCCTTTCCCGCTGCAAAAGCTTACCTGCTAGAAGAACCTTGATAGCGCCCGCAGAATACCAAACTGAAGCGTCGAGGAATTTTAGCCATGCCCGACGGCACCACCACCACGCCCGCCTTCCGCGTCACCGACCGCGCCCACGCCCAAATCACCGAGATCGCGGCCCGCGACGGCCGCCCGGATGCCGGGCTGCGCCTGGCAGTGGAAGCGGGCGGCTGCTCGGGGTTCCAGTACAAGTTCGGGCTGGAAGACAGCCCGGCCGAGGAAGACCTGGTGGTCGGCGATGGGCCGGGACGGGTCTTCGTCGATCCTGTCTCGCTGGACCTGCTGGCGGGGGCGGAACTGGACTGGGCCGAGGAACTGATCGGGGCGCATTTCGCCATTCGGAACCCCCAGGCGGTGTCTGCCTGCGGGTGCGGGACGTCGTTCTCGGTGGCGTAAGGCGGCTGAGGGCGGCCAGAGAGGGGCTTTGCCCCTCTCCGGACCTCTCTCCCCGCCACGGGTATCCATTGGCGTTGCTTCGGCGTCGATGGGCCTCGCATAGGCCACAGGACCTTTGGAAGCCGATACTTGGTGCCGGGCCCGCGGGGCGGTCACGCATGCGGCGCACCCGCTGCGGCTGAGCACCGGGTATTTTTCTGGGCGCCGGGCAGCAGACCGCCCTTTTCGGCCCAGCGCAGGCGCGGCGCCCGGTGCCAAGTTGAGGTGTCCAGAGGCCTTTGGGCCTTTGGCGGGGTGAGGCTTGAAAGGGGCCGAGCCCCTCTGCATTGCCGTCAGCGCTTCATCTTCAGGCGCATGGGGAGAGCCCTCCCGGCGCCCACATGATGCACCGCAGCAATTTTCTTGCAGGTCAGCATCGCTGACGTATATCGTTCCCCCAACGGAAAACCCGCACGCGGCATGACCACCAACCGGAGGGATCAGCGATGACCGACCCCCTGCGCGCGCCTGGCGTGATGCCTGCCATCATCCTGCGGATCGGTGTCTTCCTGGCCTGCATGGCCATGGCCATCGCCGCATAGGGTCCGCGGCTTGACCGCGGCTTCGGCGGCGGGGGTATGGTGCGACCCCTTTCCATCGAAGCCGGCATGAAACTCGCGACATTCAACGTCAATTCGATCCGCCAGCGGGCGGCCCATGTCGCGCGGTTCCTGGAGCGCGTGCAGCCTGAGATCCTGTTCCTGCAGGAGACCCGCTGCACGGCCGAACAGGTGCCCACAGCGGGATTCGAGGCGCTGGGCTACACCACCCATGCGGTCGGCCAGGCGGGCGGGCGCAACGGCGTGGCGGTCATCGCGCGGGTGCCCTTCACGGTCGTTGCCGAGCATCTGCCTGGCGACGATGAGGATGGCCATGCCCGCTACATCGAGGTCGCGGCGGAGGGCATGAACGCCGCCGGCATCTACCTGCCGAACGGCAATTCGGGCGGGGAGGCCGGCTTCGCCTACAAGCTCGGTTGGATGGACCGGCTGCGGGCGGTGGCGGCAGAACGCCTCGACACCTTCACGCCGTTTGCGATCCTGGGCGACTTCAATGTCTGTCCGACGGATGCGGACCTCGCGTCGGGGGCGCTGCCGCCGACCGATGCCCTGGTGCGGCCGGAAAGCCGGGCGCGGTTTCGGGCGCTGCTGCATCTCGGCCTGACGGATGCGCTGCGGGCGCTGCATCCGCGCGAGACGCTCTACACCTACTGGGACTACGGCGCGGCCTTCGAGACCAATCGCGGCCTGCGCATCGACCATGCGCTGCTGAGCCCCGAGCTCGCCGAGCGGCTGGAATCCTGCGAGGTGGACACCCTGCCGCGCAGCGAGGCGCAGCCTTCCGACCACACGCCGGTGATCGTCACGCTGCGCTGAGCTGGGCGGCCGTCAGCGCCAATGCGCCGGGATCCAAACCCAGCCGCCGGTCGGCCGCCAGGCCCAATGCCCGGGAACGAACTGCAGGTGTGGCGCCGGGCGCTCGATCCAGCGGCCGGGAACCCAGACATATTCCCGCCCCTCCCATTGCCAGTGGCCGGGTTGCCAGGTCAGTCGTTCGCCGGGCGGGGGCGGGACCGGCTCTGCGCGCGGCGGCGGGATGGGCGGCCAGTAGGGTGCCTGTGCGACGGCAGGTGCCGCCACCAGCAATCCGGCGAGCGCCAGGACAAGACGTCGGGACATCGGGAAGCCTCCTATGGCAGGCGTGCGGTGCGCAGCCATACTACCAGCGGCGCCCGTAATAGGGCCGGCCCCAATAGCCCGGCCCCCAATATCCCCTCCCCCACCCCCAACCGAAGCCGAGGCTGACCGAGGGTGCGACTACGACCGGCGGCGGGGCCGGCGCGGGGGCGACATAGACCGGCACGCCGGGCGCATAACCATAGCCGTAGCTGGGCGGGGAATAGACGACAGGCGGGGCCGGGGGTGGAACCGGGGCCGCATAGGCGACGGGCTGCGGGGCCGGCGGCGGCCCCCAGGTCCCATTCGGATATTGCACGCAACCACCCAGGGAAATCGCCGAAACGAGCGCCAGGACAGGCAGGGCCACACGCATGGATATCATCCTCAGCGGCCGGGCAGGTCACCCGGCCATGTCAACGCCAGCCCCAATAGCCGCCCCAGCACCGGCCATAGGCATCACAGCGCCGCGGCACCCAGACCCGGCGGCGCGGCGCAGGTTCAACATACACCGGCGGCGGCGGTGCCGGGGCGACATAGACGGGTCTCGGCGGCGGGGGCGGCGGCGCCGGATAGGCCACGCAGCCGGCCAGACCCAGGCCACCCAGAAGCAACAGCGGTCGCAGCGACATGATTCGGGCCCTCTCGACATGGGCGGCGAAGCGCGCCGCCGCCCGTCAACGCGGGGGAAGCCTGGGGCGTTGCGCATGGCGCCATGATGGCGCCCGCGTGACTATTGGTCGGCGTAGCAATGCGTCTCTGCGGCCGCACCAGGCTGGGTCACCGCCCCGAGATAGGCCGGTCCGACGAGTTGCGCGTATTTCCACAGCGCGCCGGCATTGTAGTCGTGGCCGCGGGGCTTCCAGGCGGCGCGGCGGCGGGCGATCTCGTCTTCCGGCAGCATCATGTCGATGGTGCCCTGTTCCGCGTCGATGACGATGCGGTCGCCGTCCTGGAGCAGCGCGATGGGGCCGCCCACCGCGGCTTCCGGTCCCACATGCCCGATGCAGAAGCCGCGCGTGGCGCCGGAGAAGCGGCCATCGGTGATCAGCGCGACCTTGTCGCCCATGCCCTGGCCGTAGATGGCGGAGGTGGTGGACAGCATCTCCCGCATGCCCGGCCCGCCCTTGGGGCCTTCGTAGCGGACGATGATGACGTCACCGGGCTTGTAGGCGCGGGCCTCGACGGCGGCGAAGGCGTCCTCCTCGCAGTCGAAGCAGAGTGCGGTGCCCTCGAAGCGCAACTTGTGCATGCCGGCGATCTTCACGATCGCGCCCTCGGGCGCGAGGTTGCCGTGCAGGGCGACGACGCCGCCGATCGGGCTGATCGGGTTGGTGGTGGGATACACCACGTCCTGGTCCTTCGGGACGATCACGTCGCGATGGTTCTCGGCGAGAGTCTTCCCGGTGACCGTGATGCAATCGCCCTTCAGGTAGCCGCCATCGAGCAGCGCCTTGATGATGACCGGCACGCCCCCGATGCGGTGGACGTCGGCCGCGACGTATTTGCCGCCGGGCTTGAGGTCCGCGATGTGCGGCGTCCTGCGCATGATCTCCGCGACATCCTGCAGGGTGAAGCGGATGCCGGCCTCATGCGCCATGGCGGGAAGGTGCAGCGCGGCGTTGGTGGATCCGCCCGTCGCGCCCACGATCGCCGCGGCGTTGTGCAGCGCCTCCAGCGTCACGATGTCGCGCGGGCGGAGGTTGCGGCGGATCAGTTCCACCACCGCCTTGCCCGAGGCCACGGCGTATTCGTCGCGTTCCTCGAAGGGTGCGGGCGCGCCGGCCGAGAAGGGCAGCGCGAGCCCGATCGCCTCCGACACGCAGGCCATGGTGTTGGCGGTGAACTGGCCGCCACAGGCGCCCGCGCCGGGGCAGGCATGCTGTTCCAGATCGAGCAGCTCGGCGTCGGACATGTTGCCGGCGGCGTGCTGGCCCACCGCCTCGAACACATCGAGCACCGTCACGTCCCGCCCGTGATGCTTCCCGGGCATGATTGACCCGCCGTACATGAAGACGCTCGGCACGTTCAGCCGCAGCATCGCCATCATCACGCCGGGCAGCGACTTGTCGCAGCCGGCGATGCCGACCAGCGCGTCGTAGCAATGACCGCGCATGGTGAGTTCGATGGAATCCGCGATGGCCTCGCGCGAGGCCAGAGAGGACTTCATCGACTGGTGCCCCATCGCGATGCCGTCGGTCACCGTGATGGTGGTGAATTCGCGCGGGGTCGCGCCAGCCGCCTTCACGCCGGTCTTGGCCGCCTGGGCCTGGCGGGACAGCGCGATGTTGCAGGGCGCGGCCTCATTCCAGCAGGAGGCGACGCCGACCAGGGGCGCCTCGATCTCCTCCGCCGTGAGGCCCATCGCGTAGTAGTAGGACCGGTGCGGCGCGCGCTCCGGGCCCATGGTGGTGTGGCGGCTCGGCAGGCGGGACTTGTCCCAGGCGGTCATGGACGGCTTCCTCACGCGGCATTCTTGCGGAGCCTATCCCGGCGCGGATGGGCGGGCGGCGTCAAGCCTCCGCCATCGCCTGGGCCTCCGCGACCAGGGTGAAGGACCGCAGCCGCGCGGCGGGGTCGTGGATCTGGGCGGTGATGATCATCTCGTCGGCCCCCGTCGTCGCGGCGAGGTCGGCGAGGCCCTGGCGCACCATGGCCGGCGTGCCGACCACGGCGCAGGACAGCGAATGCGCCAGGATGGCGCGCGCTTGGGGATCAAGACGCTCCTCATAGCCTTCCACCGGGGCGGGCAGCTTGCCCGGGCGGCCGCGGCGCAGATTCACGAAGGCCTGTTGCAGGGAGGTGAAGAGGAAGCGCGCTTCCTCCTCGGTCGGTGCGGCGAAGACGTTCACGCCGATCATGGCGCGCGGCGCGGCCAGGCGCTCGGAGGGGCGGAAGCGGTCCCGGTAAACGCGCAGCGCATCCATCATCTGTTGCGGCGCGAAATGGGACGCGAAGGCGTAGGGCAGCCCCAGATAGGCGGCGAGTTGCGCGCCGAAGGTGCTGGAACCGAGGATCCAGACCTCGACATCCTGGCCCTCGCCGGGGACGGCCCGTAGCGCCTGACCTTCGGTGGCGGGGCGGAAATATTCCATCAGCTCGACGACATCGCGGGGGAACTCGTCGGAATCGCTGGCGAGGTTGCGCCGCATCGCCCGTGCGGCGACCTGGTCCGTGCCCGGCGCCCGGCCGAGGCCGAGATCGACACGGCCCGGATAGAGCGCGGCGAGCGTGCCGAACTGCTCCGCGACCATGATCGGCGCGTGGTTCGGCAGCATGATGCCGCCGGCGCCGATGCGGATGCGCGTTGTGCCATCCGCGACATGCGCGAGCGCCACCGCCGTCGCCGCGCTCGCGATGCCGGGCATGTTGTGGTGTTCCGCCATCCAGAAGCGCCGGAAGCCCAGCGCATCCACATGACGGGCAAGATCGCGGGAGTTGCGCAACGCCTGGCCGGCGTCACTGCCTTCCGGGATCGGGGAAAGGTCGAGGACAGAGAGCGGGATCATGCCCCGGGATATGGGCAGCCCGCGCCGCGCGTCAGCCCTTCACGCGGCGGATCAGTTCCTGGGCGGCGGCAGGGTTGCGTTCCTTCTCCCCGCTGATGACGAAGAGGAAGACGTCGCGCGGGGTGGTTTCCGCCGCAGTTGCGACGGGCGGGTGCAGGTCGTCCAACCCCTTCCCTGCCGCCAGGGCCTTGGCACGCATCGCCCAGGTATCCAGGGCGTCGGGCGCATAGCCCGCATCGTGGTCGGCCGTGGTGCCCATGATCCGCAGATAGGCGAAGGGCGCCGTCAGGTCGGTGATTGTGGGGTATTCGCCATCCGCCGCGGTGATGATGGCGACGCCGCGATCGCGGCACAGCGCAACGAAGCCGGGATCGCGGAAGCTGTCGTGCCGCGCCTCGATCGCATGGCGCAGCGTGATGCCGTCCACGGATTCCGGCAGCAGGGCGAGGAAGGCCGCGATGTCATCGGCATCGAAGCGTTTCGTCGCCGGCAATTGCCAATTGATCGGGCCAAGCTTGTCGCCCAGTTCCGTGATGCCGCTGGCGCAGAATTTCCCGACCGAGGGGCCGGCCTCGGCCAGGACGCGGCGATTGGTGACGAAGCGCGATCCCTTGAGCGCGAAGACGAAGCCGGCAGGCGTCTCCTCGCGCCAGCGGGCGAAGCTCGCCGGCTTCTGCGCGCCGTAATAGGTGCCGTTGATCTCGATGCCGGTCAGGCGTTCGCCGGCATAGCGCAGCTCCTCCTTCTGCGGCAGGCCCTTGGGGTAGAAGCTGCCGCGCCAGGGCGCGAAGACCCAGCCGCCGATGCCGATATGGATGCGGGGGGCGGTCATGCCAGCCCGCGAGCGCGGCGATGGGCCG
This sequence comes from Roseomonas alba, assembly GCF_019430885.1. Taxonomy (GTDB): domain Bacteria; phylum Pseudomonadota; class Alphaproteobacteria; order Acetobacterales; family Acetobacteraceae; genus Neoroseomonas; species Neoroseomonas alba. The sequence goes on from NZ_JAHYBZ010000006.1 coordinate 272,053, forward strand.
CGCGCTCCGCCGCGAAGCGCGCGGGGAGTTCGGTGGCCTCGACGTCCTCGATGCGCGTCATCACACGCCAGAGATGGCCGAAGGGATCATGGAACTGGATGTGGCGGTCGCCCCAGAAGGTCGCCTCCACCGTGCCGGTGCCGCCCAGCGCCCTCACCCCGGCTGCGACGGCACGGGCGAAGACCTCGTCCACGTCATCGACATAGAGCGTCACGCCCACCGAGGTCGCGCCGGCAGAGGCTGGCGACCGCGGCCAGTCTGGCCGGGGCGCCTCGCGCCAGCGGGGATTCTCCTTCGCGACGATCAGGTAGGCGCCGCTCAGGCGAAGCTCGGCGGCAGTCGCCTCGTCGCCCGGCGCATCCGTGGGTGCGAGGCGGAAGCTGCGCTCCACCTCCTCCGCGCCGAAGACGTCGCGGTAGAAATCGGCCGCCGCCGCCACATCCCGCACGATCAGCGTCACGCCGATCTGCCCAACCGCCTGCCGCCCGACGATGGCCATGATGTCCCCTTCCCTCGGCTGCCCCGCCAGGATAGGAAGGGTCTATGTTCGCGTAAAGTTCTCATTCGTTCGAGGCCCGGAGCGGCCTTGCGACAGGAGGCGGGATGACCGGACCGAGGCTCGGCGGATGCCAATGCGGCGCGGTGCGCTTTTCGAGCAGCGGCCCGGCACGGGCGCTCTATGCCTGCCATTGCCGCGAATGCCGCAAGCAGTCGGCCTCGGCCTTCGGCATGTCGCTCGTCGTGCCGCGCGATGGCCTGGTCCTGCTGCGCGGGACGCCGCGTTCCTGGACGCGATCGACCGATAGCGGCCGGCAACTCCGCTGCCTGTTCTGCGGTGAGTGCGGATCGCGCCTGTGGCATGAGGGCGCCGTCGGTATCGCGGCGGTCACCCTCAAGGCCGGCGCGCTGGACGAGCCGGTGGATTTCGCCACGGCGATCCACATCTGGACCGACCGCAAGCTGCCGGGCGTGGTGATCCCGCCCGGCGCGGTGCAATACCCCGGCGAACCGCCCGACTGAGCGCGCCTATCCGACCAGCAGCAGGAAGCCGACCGCCACCCCGATCGCCACCAGCCCGGAGATCGCCTGGGCGATCGCCTTCGACAGTCCGAACGCCCTCGCCAGCAGGTCCCTGCCACCCACCGTCACGATGACGAACACCGTGATGGCGATGAACAGGTTGAGGGTGGCGTTGTCGAACATCAGCCGGCGATGCGGGCCATCGCCGCGTCGAGCCGCGCCATTTCCACCTGCGCGGCGGCGAGGCGTTCGCGGTTCTCCTCGACCACTTCCTCCGGCGCGCGGGAGACGAAGGTCTCGTTGCCCAGCTTGGCTTCGATCTTCTGCGCCTCGCCGGCGACACGGGCGCGTTCCTTGGCGAGGCGCGCGCGCTCGGCGCCGAGGTCGATGACATCGGCGAGCGGCAGCATGATCGTCGCCTCGTTCACCACGGCCTGCACGGCGCCGCGCGGGGCCTCGCCGGCGAGTTCGCGGATCTCGGTCGCGCGGCCCAGGCGCTTGATCGCGTCCTCCCACCGCTTCGCCCGATCGAGCGATTCACCCGAGGCGCCGGAGAGCAGCAGCGGCACGGTGATGGATGGCGCGACGTTCATTTCCGACCGCACGGTGCGGATTTCCGACACCAGGCGGACGACCCAGTCGAGCTCGGCGCGGGCCTCGGCAGCATCCGCCACGGTGGTCGCTTCGGGCCAAGCGGTGCGGATCAGTGAACCTTCCTCGCCATAGCCCATGCGGAACCACAGTTCCTCGGTGAGGAAGGGCATCACCGGATGCAGCAGCTTCAGGATGGTACCGAGGACGTGCTGGGCCGCACCCTTCACCTCCTCCTTCTCCACGCCGTCCGGGCCGTTCAGCACGGGCTTGGCGAATTCCAGGAACCAGTCGCAGAAAGTGTTCCAGGTGAAGCGGTAGCAGGCGCCGGCGTATTCGTCGAAGCGGAAGGCCTCGAGTGCGGCATTGGCCTCGGCGACCGCGGCATTGGCGGCGTCGAGGATCCAGCGCGACAGCGGCAGCTTCGCGGATGCCGGATCGAAGTCGCTGCGCGGCGCGATGCCGTTCATCTCGCAGAAGCGCGACGCGTTCCAGATCTTGGTGGCGAAGGCGCGGTAGCCCTCGATGCGCTGCTTCGGCAGCTTGATGTCGCGGCCCGGCCCGGCCAGCGAGCAGAGCGTGAAGCGCACGGCGTCCGCGCCATGCGCGTCGATCAGCTCCAGCGGATCGAGCACATTGCCCTTGGACTTCGACATCTTCTGGCCCTTCTCGTCGCGCACCAGGCCGTGGATGTAGACCGTCTTGAAGGGGGTCTCGCCCATGAAGTGGATGCCCATCATCATCATCCGGGCGACCCAGAAGAAGATGATGTCGAAGGCCGTCACCAGCACGTCGCCGGGATAGTACTTCGCCAGCTCCGGCGTCTTGTCCGGCCAGCCGATGGTGGAGAACGGCCACAGCGCGCTGCTGAACCAGGTGTCGAGCACATCCTCATCGCGCGTCAGCTCGACCTCGCGGCCGAATTTCTCGCGCGCCATGATGCGTGCCTCGTCCTCGTCATAGGCGACGAAAACCTCGCCATCCGGCGCGTACCAGGCCGGGATCTGGTGGCCCCACCAGAGCTGGCGCGACACGCACCAGGGCTGGATGTCGCGCATCCAGGCGAAGAAGGTGTTCTCCCACTGCTTCGGCGTGAAGACGGTCTGGCCAGTCTCGACCGCCTTGATGGCGGGCTGTGCCAGCGTCTTCGCGTCCACATACCACTGCATGGTCAGGCGTGGTTCGATCGGCACGCCCGAGCGGTCGCCATGCGGCACGGCATGGGTGTGAGGCTCGATCTTCTCGACAAGCTCCATTTCCTCGAGCTTCGCGACGATGGCCTTGCGCGCGGCGAAGCGATCCTGCCCGGCGAGGCCGCGGACGAAGTCTAGGTCCGACACGCCCGCGATCGCGGTCATGGATGCCGCGATCTCGTCGAGCATCACCTTGCCTTCGGCGTCCAGCACGGACGGCGATGCGAGCGCATGGCGCTTGCCGACCTCGAAGTCGTTGAAGTCGTGCGCGGGGGTGATCTTTACCGCACCCGAGCCCTTCTCGGGGTCGGAATACTCATCCGCCACCACCGGGATCAGCCGGCCGGTCAGCGGCAGTACCACCTGCTTGCCGACCAGGTCGCGGAATCGGTCGTCATCCGGGTGCACGGCGACCGCGGTGTCGCCCAGCATGGTCTCGGGGCGCGTCGTCGCCACCACCAGGAAGCGGCCCGGCTCGCCCTGCACCGGATAGCGCAGATGCCAGAGGTGGCCCTTGACCTCCTTGCTCTCGACTTCCAGGTCGGAAATCGCGGTCAGGAACTTCGGGTCCCAGTTCACCAGGCGCTTGTCGCGATAGAGCAGGCCCTCGCGGTACAGCCGCACGAAGACCTCGCGCACCGCCTTGGACAGGCCCTCGTCCATGGTGAAGCGCTCGCGCGGCCAATCCAGCGAAGCACCGAGGCGCCGCAACTGCCGCGTGATCGTCCCGCCCGATTCCGTCTTCCACTGCCAGACGCGCTCGACAAAGGCGTCGCGGCCCATGGAGCGCCGATCGGCATTGCCCTGCTGGGCCAGGAGGCGCTCCACCACCATCTGCGTCGCGATGCCCGCATGGTCGGTGCCCGGCTGCCACAGCGCATCTCGGCCCTGCATGCGGCGCCAGCGGATCAGGACGTCCTGCAGCGTGTTGTCCAGCGCATGCCCGATATGGAGGCTGCCCGTAACGTTGGGCGGCGGGATCATGATGGTGAAGGGCTTGGCCGGCGAAGCGGGGTTCGCGGAGAAGGCGCCCGCGCTCTCCCAGCCCTCATAGAGGCGCTGTTCGATGGCGGCGGGGTCGAAGGACTTGTCGAGCATGGGCGCATCCCTTCCCCGCCAGCCGGCCCGCCGTCAAGGGCAAGGCGCACAGGGCTGCTGGCCAATGGAGGGGCCGCCGCCCCGCCAGGGCGCGAAGATCATGGCCATGGCGGGACGGGGAAGGGCTCTGCCCTCCCCCGAACCCCCACCCGCCAAAGGCCACAAGGCCTTTGGAAACCAATACCTGGTGTCGTGCGGGCAAGATCGCTTCAGGCACCGACACACGCATCGTGCCTATCGAGCCCTTCACCGCGGCGCACGCCCAGTCCGGCGCCAGGTGATGGCTTCCAGAGGCCCCGTCACCAGTGACGGGGAGAGGTTTGGAGCAGGGCGGAGCCGCTCTCCATCCCCATCAGTGCCCATGCGGGGCAAAGCCTTCCCCCCAATTCCACCCGGGCGCCATCTGCCCTATGCCAGCATCAACCACGGTGGAATCGATCCATGCGCCTGACCCGTCGTCATGCCCTCGTCCTGCCGGCCGCCGCGCTGGCGCGCCCGGGCCTTGCCCAGGCCAACTGGCCGAACGGGCCGATCCGCATCATCGTCCCCTTCCCGCCCGGCGGGTCGGTCGACACCATCTCCCGCCTGTTGCAGCCGCATCTCACCGCCGATCTCGGCGCTCCCGTGGTCATCGAGAACCGGCCCGGCGCCTCGGGCGCCATCGGCACCCTTGCCCTTGCCCGGGCTCCGGCCGATGGCCAGACCTGGGCGATGGTCTTCGACACCCATGCGGTGAACCCCTCGCTCATGCCGACCCTCGGCTACGACACCAAGCGGGACCTCACCACGGTGATGCTGGTGGGCACCTCCCCCATGCTCATCACCACTCACAAGGACCGCCCCTGGCACAGCCTGCAGGAGGTGATCGCCGCGGCAAAGGCGCGCCCGGACACCATCACCTACGGGTCGATCGGCAATGGCTCGCTCGCACATCTGACCATGTCGCTGATGCAGCAGGCGGGCGGCTTCCAGGTGGTGCATGTGCCCTATCGCGGCGGCGGGCCGATGAGCGCGGCGGCCGCGGCGGGTGAGCTCGACATGCCGATGGCGACGAATGCCGGCCTCGGCGGCCAGGTGAACGTCACGCTGCGGCCGCTCGCCCAGACCGGCGCTCGGCGGTCCCCGCACTTTCCTGACCTGCCAACGGTGCAAGATGCCGGCATCGCGGGCATCGACGCACTCGCCTGGTGGGGCCTGATCGGCCGCGCCGGCGTGCCGGACCCGGTACTGCGCCGCGTCCATGCCGCGATGGCCAGGGCCATGGCGATGCCCGAGGTGCGCGAGCGACTCACCGGCCCGCTCGGCATCGACGTGGTGGGGTCGAGCCCCGAGGAATTCGGGGTCTTCCTCGACCGCCAGATGGAGGTCTGGGGCAAGGTGGTGCGGGACAACAACATCCGCTCCGAATAGCGGCCCCGCTCAAGGCTTCCGGATCGCTGGGACACCGCGGTCCGTATGGCCCCGGCACGGCCCCAGGGATACCGACAGCCGCGCGGTCAGGCCGAAGCGCGCCGAGGCGTCGTCCGCGCCAATTCGCGATCAGGACAGCGCGCGGCCGACGACCCGTTCGATCTCGGCGCGGACGAGGCGCTCGACGAGGCCCGGCAGGTGCTGGTCCAGCCAGTCTTTCAGCAGAGGGCGCAGTTCTTCGCGCACCACATCCTCGATGGTGGGCCCGCCGCGATGCACGGCGGCACTGCGTTCCGTACTGACGGCGCGCAGCAACTGTCCGACTGACGCCGCCGCCGCCGCGGCCACAGCCGGGGCAAGCAGCGATTCCGGCGACACGGCCCGGCTCGGGGCGGGTTCAGGGTCCGGCTGAGGCGCCGGTTCTGGGTCCAGTTCCGATTCGGATTCAGGTATCAGTTCCGCCGCCGCTTCCGGCGTCGCGGGCGGCCCCTCCGGCGGCGACACCATCATGTCCTCGGTCAGGAGCAGAGGCTCCGGCGCCCCCGGCGCCGGGTCGGTGCCCGTAGCATCGGGCGTTTCGGACGCGGGCGCCGCCGGCTGGGCCTCATCCTCGTTCAGGATTCGCCGGATGGAGGCCAGGATGTCCTCCATCGACTGGTCCGAGGCCGCCCCGGGCGGATTCCCGCCCGGCGGCGTGGTGCCCTGCCCGCTCACCGCGTGCCCCGCGCCGGCTGCACCGCTGGTGGATTGGGGTTGATCGGCACTAGCGGCTGGACCGAGATCGATCCGACCTGCGGCTGCACCACCGCCTGTGGCACCACCGCCGCCTGCGGCACCTGCTCGTTGAAGTCGCCCGTGCCCACCCAGCGGTCGCGCACCGCGTTGTAGTAGCTGCGGGGATCATAGATCAGCACCGGCAGCGCCAGGTCCTGCGCCGTCAGCCGACCCAGCGAGGCCGTCAGCTCGTAGGAAGAGGTGATCAGCGTCGCCAGCGCGCGCACCAGGCGCACGCGGGCGTTCAGCAATTCCTGCTCGGCGTTCAGCACGTCGAGGGTGGTGCGGCTGCCGACGATCGCTTCGCGCTGCACGCCATCCAGCGCGATCTCCTGCGCCCGGATCTCGGCCTGGGAGGACTGCACCTGGGCGCGGGCGGTTGTCAGCGCCTCCCAGGTACGGGTCGCATCCTGCTCGGCCACGCGCTTCGCGTCGGAGAGCACCTGCCGGGCCTGCTGCGCCTGCTGGCGCGCCTGGCGCACGGCGGAATGTTCCGCACCGCCCTGGTACAGCGGCACGGAGAGATTCGCGGTGACCTGCGCCCCGGTCTGGCGCGTGCCACGCGTCTGACTGTTGTCGAGGCGGAAGGCCTGCACCTGGGCGCTGACCGTGGGCAGCAGCGCGCCGAACTGCAGATCGATGTTGTCGCGCGCCGCCTGCTCGTCGAAGGTCGCGGCGACCACCGCCGGGCTGTTGCCGGTGGCGAGACGGATCGCCTCCTGCAGGTTGCGCACCGGCGGTTGCACCGGCGACGGCGGTACGACCTGCAGCGGCTCCAGCCCGATCACCCGCACGAAGGTGGCGCGAGAGGCCTGCAGCGTGCCCTGCGCCTGTTCGAGCTGGAAACGCGCCGCAGCGAGGCGTGCCTCAGCCTGCGCGACGTCGGTGCGGGTGATCTCACCCACGCGGAAGCGTTCGTTGGTGGCCTGGAGCTGACGGAGCAGCACCTGCACGTTGTTCTCGTTGAGGCGCACTTCCTCGCGGTTCTGCACCACCGAGACATAGGCGCGCACGCCGTCCAGCAGCACGGTCTGCTCGGTCGCGAGCAGACGGGCGCGCTGGCCATAGACCTGATTCTCGGCCCGTCGCGTCCCCGCCGTGGTGCGGCCGCCGCGATAGAGCGGCTGGGTCACGGTCGCGGTCACGTTCGCGGTGTCGCGCGGCTGATCGGAAAAGATCGAGTATGGCGTGCCCGCGCTGTCGAGGTTGACGACGTTGCCTGAAGGATCGCGCTGCACCGCCACGGTGGACTGCGAGCGGTAGCGGGTATCGGCATAGCCGCCCGCCGCGCCAAGCACGACCGTGGGGCGCCAGCCGGCCAGCGCCTGGGGCACGTTTTCGTCCACCGCGCGGGCCTGGGCGCGCGCGGCGAGCAGCGTTGGATTGTTGGCGTAGGCCGCCGCGAGCGCATCCTGCAAGGTCTGTGACCAAGAGGCAGCGGCCGGCAGGACGGTCAATGCGGCGGAAAGAAACAAGGTCCGTCGCAGGCTGGTCATCACTCCGCAATCCCCTACCGGATGGCGCGCGACCGCAGACGATCATCCGCGCCACGCTTAAAGCCTAACGTGGGAAACCTAACGCAGTGCAACAGGGCCACGCCAGCCCGGCGAGGCAAAAGAAATGCGACAGGCGGGCCGGCGTGCGCGCCGGCCACACCGGTCAGAATGCGAAGGCAGGCGCCGCGGCGAAACCCGGCAGCGCCGGGGCGTGGGCATCGAAGCCGACCGTGGTCGTGACGGTGCCGCCCACCCGGCGCAGCAGCAGCGCGCGGCCCGGCGGGCCGCCCGCCAGGCCCACGGCAACCAGGCGACCGCCCTCGACCAGCTGATCCTGCACCGCCTGCGGCACGGCCTGCACGCCGCCCTCGATCAGGATGACGTCATACGGCGCGCCCTCGGCATAGCCCGCCTCGGGGCTGCCCTGCGCCACCGTCACGGTGCCGACCGGCACCGTGGCCGCGAGGGCGGTCCGCGCGATTGCCAGCAGCACCGGGTCCGCTTCGACCGCCGTGACCGTCGCGCCGATGGTCGCGAGCAGGGCCGCGCCGAATCCGGTCCCGGCCCCGAGTACGAGCACCCGTTCGCCACGCCGCACGCCCGAGGACTGCACCAGCCGCGCCAGCACCAGCGGCTTCAGCATGAAGCGCCCGCCCGGCAGCGGAACATCCGCATCGGCATAGACGCGCGCGGCCAGCGCGGCCGGCGCGAAACGCTCCCGCGGCAGATCGCGCATCGCGGCAATGATGCGGGGGTCATCGACCTGATTGGGCCGAAGCTGGCCGTCGACCATGAATTTGCGTGCCTCGGCGAAATCCATTCTCTGCCCGCCCTTCGTCCGGAAGCCGGCGTTATAGGTCCGGCGGCACCGATGCGCCAAGCTGGTGCTTGACCCGCGGCGGCGCGCAGACGATATGGGGCGCCCGCATCGCGGGGTCCGGTGGCCGAGTGGTCAGGCAAGGGTCTGCAAAACCCTCTACAGCGGTTCGATTCCGCTCCGGACCTCCACGAAGCGGGAGGGTTTACAGGGTGGTCGCCCACGACTATATGCGGCGCCCGGCTCCGTTCCCCGATAGCTCAGTTGGTAGAGCGCGGGACTGTTAATCCCTAGGTCGTAGGTTCGAGTCCTACTCGGGGAGCCATCTGCCCTTGGAATTGCGACGCACCATCACCGCGCTTGCCGCGGTGGTGTGCGGCGCGTCCCTACCCCTGCCGACCATCACCTCCCGGGCGTGTTCAGCCATCGGGCTTCGCCGCGGCCGCCAGATAGAGCCCGACCATAGCCTTGGTCTCGGCGATGAGGACGCCCCGCACGGCGGGCCTCTCCCGGCTCACGGTAGCCAAGCCCTTGAACACGGTCATGAGAATCGCCGCCATGTGCGGCGCCCTGGCCGGCGGAAGCGACGGCAGTGGGTCGGCCAGGATCACGGCGAGCGCCTTCGTGATCGCGAAGATTGTCGGCGTTCCGGACGTTCACACCGTGCATACGGCAACGCCACTGCTGCCCGGCGACTGGCTCGCCTTCGGCGAGACGCTGCTGCTCGCCGCCGCCGGTTCACTGGTCGCGAGCCGCCTGCGGCTGCGGGCCGGCGGACTGCTGATCCCGCTCTTCGCCAGCATCGTCCTCCAGCAGACCGGCCTGATGACGATCGACCTGCCGCGATGGCTTCTGGCGGGCGCCTACGCCGTCATCGGCTGGCGCATCGGCCCGCGATTCAGCCGCCCGCTTCTGGTCCACGCCGCGCGGAAGATGCCGATCATCATCGCGAGCACGCTGGCGCTGATCGCAGCCTGCGGCGGCCTCGCCGCGGGTTTCGTGGTGTTCGCCGGAATCGATCCGCTCACGGCCTATCTCGCGACGAGACCGGGCGGCGCCGATTCCGTCGCGATCATCGCTGCCTCGACGCATGTCGATACGCCCTTCGTCATGACCATGCAGATGGCGCGGCTCGTCGTGGTGCTCCTGACGGGCCCGGCCATGGCGCGGTTCCTCGCCAGCCGGGTCCGGCCGCCGCCCTGAAGCGGTTGGGGCAGCACGTCGGGAGACGACGAGGCGACCTGTCCGGCCGGCGACTGTGCGCCTGACACTTCCCGGGCGGCTACCGCCACCCGGCGCCGCCTCGCCATGGCGCCGATTCTTTTCCGTGACATCTCAACCCGGGCCACCCCCCGCGCGTTGGCCATGTCTGAGCACGGAGGCATCAGCCATGAGCGGCAACATCGAACAGATCGACCGGGCATCCGAAGCGGCGCAGGATGCCGCGCAGGCGGCGGCGGACAGTGCGAAGGCCGCGGTCGACGCGGCCGCGGATTGTGCGATCCGGGCGGTGCAGCGGATCCAGAAGCGCCCCATCCAGGCCATCCTCGCCGCCATGCTGACCGGCGTGCTGATCGGGGTGTGCCTGCGACGCTGACGGCTACTCGGCCTCCCGCGTCTCCGGGGCGGAAGAACACTCCACCATGCCGGGGCTGCCTTCACTCTCGCTGTGCACGACGCATCGGGGCTCCGCCGGCCGTGGCGGGGCGGCACAGGCGGCGAGGGCGAGGATCCCGGCCGCGAAGATCCCTGAGCGACTCAATCGTCGTCTCCCATGCCGGATGAATCCGAGCCTAGCATGCCTGACGCGCGACGCCTGATCGGGCGCGCCTCCCCCTCCGCCGCGGACGTGACGGACACGCCCATCCGGGCAACAGTCCGCGCGCCGGCAGTTCACGGCAGAGGAGAAAGACATCGTGTGCACCCGGACGCTCTATGTCGGCGAGGACGGCACGGTCATCACCGGCCGCAACATGGACTGGAAGGAGGACATGGCCTCCGACCTCTGGGTGCTGCCCGCCGGCATGCCGCGTGACGGCGCGGCCGGGGCCGGTTCCATCGCGTGGGTGTCGCACTACGGGAGCCTCGTCGTCTCGGCCTATGACAACGGCACCTCCGACGGGCTCAATGAGAAGGGGCTGGCGGTGAACCTGCTCTACCTCGCGGAATCGGAGTACGGGACGCCGGATGGCAGCCGGCCCCTGCTGTCGAACGGCGTCTGGGCGCAATATGTGCTCGACAACTTCGCCTCGGTGGCCGAGGCGGTGGCGGCCCTGGGGCAGGAGCCGTTCCAGATCGTCTCGCCGGCCCTGCCGAATGGTGCGAAGGCCACGCTGCATCTGTCGATCTCCGATGCGACGGGCGATTCGGCCATCCTCGAATATCTCGGCGGGACGCTGACAATTCACCATGGCCGCCAGTACGCAGTGATGACGAACTCGCCGGCCTATGACGAGCAGTTGGCGATCAACGCCTACTGGGCGCGGATCGGCGGCCTGCAGTTCCTGCCCGGCACCAACAACGCCGCGGACCGCTTCGCACGTGCGTCCTTCCTGCTCGGCGCCATCCCGCGCAAGGCGGACCCCCACTACATGCGCGGCGTGCCGGGACAGTCCTATGCCCATCAGGCCGTCGCGGCCGTGCTCAGCGTGCAGCGCGCAGTCAGCGTGCCGCTAGGCATCACCACGCCGGAGCAGCCGAACATCTCCTCGACCATCTGGCGCACCGTCGCCGACCATCGGAGCATGACCTACTATTTCGATTCCGCGACGCGGCCGAACACCTTCTGGGTGTCGCTGGCGAAGCTCAACCTCCGCGCCGGCGCCGCGGTCAGGCGGCTGACCATCCAGAATGGCGAGGTCTTCGCCGGCGAGGCTGCCGATCAGTTCCTGGACGCGACGCCCTTCAGCTTCGTCCCGATGACGGCCTGACAAGGCGCCTGCGGACCGCGGATCGCCGCGGCCGCACCCAGGCACGGCGCTTGCTTGGGCAGGGCGGCCTTCACCGGGAGTTGTCGCCCATGCCGATCCTGACCGGTCGCCGCGCGCTTGCCGCCGGCGTCGCCAGCCTGCTCGCCGCGCCGCGCCTGGTCCGGGCGCAATCCGTCACGCGCGATGTGCGGTTGATCGTCCCCTATGCCCCCGGCGGGACTGTGGACATCCTCGGCCGGCTGCTCGCCGAGGTGCTGCCGCCGACGCTTGGCCACAACGTCGTGGTCGAGAACCGGTCCGGCGCGGGCGCCTATATCGGGTTGCAGACGGTCGCGAATGCCCCGGTGGATGGGCACACCATCGGTCTCGCGCCGGATCTCGGCCTGGCCGTCAGCCCGGTCATCCCCGGTGCGACGCTGCCGATCGACCCGGACCGCACGCTGACGCCCGTCGCCTCGCTGATCCGCGTGCCGACGCTGCTGGTCGCGCGCAACAACGCCCCCTTCACGACCTTCGCCGAATTCATCGCCTATGCCCGCGCCAATCCGGGCAAGGTGACGGTGGGCGTATCCGGCACGGGGACCATCACGCATCTGCTCATCGCGCGCCTCGCGGCGCTGACCGGTATCTCGGTCGAGCATGTCCCCTATCGTGGTGGCACGCCGGCGCTGCTCGACGTCATGGCGGGCAATGTCGATCTCTATTTCAGCCTGATCACCGAATCGATGCCGCATGTCGAAGGCGGCAAGATGCGCCCGCTCGCCGTCGCCTCGCCCACGCGCAACGCCGCGCTGCCCGACATCCCGGCGCTGACCGAGACCTGGCCCGGCTTCACCGGCACGGCGGATTACGGGTTGATCGTCGCCTCGGGCCTGTCGCCGGACTGGGTGGCCTTCTGGAACCGCACCGTTACCGACGCCCTGGCCAGGCCGGATGTGCAGGCGCGGCTGCAGCGCCTGCGCGCGGACCCGACCGGCGGATCGCCGGCCGACTACGCGACGAAGCTGCGCACCGAACGGGAAGTCTGGGGCGAGGTGGTCCGCCAGGCCGGCATCCGCGTCTGATACCCGCCAGCCTCATGGCTGACCCGGTATCAGAAGCTTGGTATCGCGCGCGGCCGCCCCAACAACGCCGCGCACCATGCCGCCGAATAGGTCACCGGCAAGACTCGGCCGTATGAGTCACGCCGCGACATAGCCAGGCCCGTCGAGGTCGGCGATCAGGCCCGGCCCTTCGGGTGTCCAGCCCAGCGCCGCGCGCGTCGCGGCGCTGGAGGCCGGCACGTCGAGCTCGGCGAAATGCGCGAACCAGCCGAAATGCGCGGCCGCGTCTTCCGCCGGTCGGCTGACGCAGGGCACGCCGAGGCCCCGCGCGATCGCCGCGGCGATGTCGCGGAAGGGCACGCCTTCCTCGGCGACGGCATGGTAGCGCGCCTGGGTCACGCCGGTCTCCAGCACCAGCCGATAGAGCCGCGCGGCATCGCCGCGATGCACGGCGGGCCAGCGGTTGGCGCCCTCCCCGGCGAAGACGGACACGCCCTTGGCGCGCGCGATACCGATCAGGATGGGCACGAAGCCATGATCGCCTGTCCCATGTACCGAAGGCGGCAGCCGCACCACACCGACTCGCACGCCGCGCGCCGCGAGCTCCGCCGCGGCCGCCTCCGTCGCCACGCGCGGGTTCGCGCCCGTGGCCGGCGCGTCGGTCTCCTGCCCAAACCGCCCGGGCGGTAGCAGGCCGATGCCCGAGGTGACGATCAGCGGACGCCGCGACCCCAGCAGCGCCCCGCCGAGCGCGGCGATCACCCGGCCATCGAGAGCGCAGTTCTCCGCGAAGCGCGTGAAGTCGTGGTTGAAGGCAGTGTGCACCACGGCGTCCACGCCTTCAGTGCCGCGCACGAGGCTGTCGGGATCCTCGAGGCTGCCGCGATGCGGGTCGGCACCCGCTTCGGCGAGCGTGGCCGCCGCGGCCTCCGACCGTGCCAGGCCGCGCACCCGATGGCCCGCGGCGATGAGGTCCCGGACCACCGCCGACCCGACGAAACCCGTCGCCCCCGTGACGAAGACATGCATGGCGCCCTGCCCCTCCAAATGCGGTCGGGCTTCACCTAGAGCGTGGAAGCCGCACGCTCCATGCCGTAGCCTCCGGAATATCTTCGCGATCGTCCGGCAGAGGTGATGGATCCGCTTTCCGACGTGCTGGGGCTGCTGAAGCCGCGCAACCTGATGTCGGCCGGCTTCGATGCCGGCGGGCCCTGGTCCGTCCGCTTTCCCGACCAGCAGGCGACCATCAAATGCGGCGCCGTCGTCAGCGGGACCTGCTGGGTCACGGTGGAAGGCGTGGCGGCGCCGGTGCGCCTCGATGCGGGGGCGTCCTTCCTGCTGCCGAGCGGGCGGCCCTTTCGCCTCGCCAGCGATCCCGCCTTGCCGCCGGTCGAGGCCGGCACGATGTTTCCTCTGGCCCGCCATGGCGGCGTCGTGACGATCCAGGGCGGCGGCGAGACCTTCCTCGTCAGCAGCCGCTTTGCGCTGGACGGCGCGCATGCGGCGATGCTGCTGCGCGTGCTGCCGCCCATCATCCATCTGCGCCCGCAGGGCGAGGAGGCCGCGCTGCGCTGGTCCGTCGAGCGCATGATGCAGGAGCTGCGCGACCCGCAGCCGGGCAGTGCGCTGGTCATCCAGGACCTCGCCCGCATGATGCTGATCGAGGGGCTGCGCCGCCACCTGGCCGAGGCTCCGCAGGGCGGTGTCGGCTGGCTCTTCGCCCTCGCCGATCGGCGGCTGGGTGCTGCCATCGGCTGCCTCCACGACGCCCCGGCGCATCGCTGGACGCTGGCCGAGCTGGCGGCCCGCGCCGGCATGTCGCGGTCGACCTTCGCGCAGCATTTCCGGGAGAAGGTCGGGACCTCTCCCCTCGACTACCTGACGCGGTGGCGTATGGCGCTGGCCGCGGAGCGGCTGGCGCGGTCGGGCGATCCGGTGTCGGTCCTCGCCCCGGCGCTCGGCTATGAGTCCGAGAGCGCCTTCAGCACGGCCTTCAAGCGCGTGATGGGCTGCTCGCCTCGGGTCTATGGCCGCCAGGCCGCGGCGCGGGAGGCCGGCACGCGGTGAAGGCCCGTCAGGGGCCGCCCGACGCCGACAGGCCTCGTTCGTCCAGACAAGCTACGGATGGTTGCCGCGTGGCACATCGGCCGCAAGCGCATCACCGGCATCCGGCGCGCTTGGCGTGCCGCGCGGTGTGGTGTCATATCCGTCACAATCTTCCCGCAAAGGTGGTGACGCATGTGCGGTTCCGCTCGGTCGCGCCTGCTGCTTCTCGTCCTGTTTCTCCTCGTGGGGCCACGGATTGCCGCCGCCCAGACGCTGCGCGAGGACCTGCTCAATCTCGGCCGCGCCGGCGCGATCGGCGGGGCGATGCATTCCTTTTCCGTCTTCGGCGGCGTGCCGGGCATCAGCGCGGCGACCTACGATTCCGACGGGCTTCACCTCGACAGCTACAAGGTGCCGCTGTCGCACAGCTTCGCGCCCATCGCATCAGGCTGGCTGGCAGGCACCGCGCCCTATGTCGAGCTGACGGCGGGCTACCTCCATGCGCGGGACGACACCACCGTCACCGACGCGGCGCTGGGCTCGACCGATGCGCGGCTGACCTTCGATGCCATCACCGTCCTCGCCGGCGTCGGGCTCGACATTCCGATCCTCGAGGATCTTGGCGGCAAGACGATCCTGCGGCCCATCCTGCTCGCGGGCTACGCCTATATCAGCAGCAACACGCGGTTCAGCGGCCCGAATGCGAGCGCCATCGCCACGGCGACGCAGGGGCTGCTCACGGATGTATCGCTCAACAGCCTCCTGCTGGGGGGGGCGATCGCGCTGACCCATGAACGTTCGATCTGGGGCGATGTCACGCTGATGCTGGGGCTGCGCTTCAACCAGCTCGTCGACACGGGGCTGCATGCGAGCGATTCCGCGCTCAACACCACCAACGGGTTCAGCGTCGCGACCGCGGTGATCGAGCTGAAGGGACCGACCGGGATCGAGGTCGCGGGCCGTGCCCTGCGCTGGATCACCTTCGCCTCCGGGACCGGGATGTATGGGCGGAACAGCGATGCGCTGGGCTTCTCCAGCTTCGCCGAGCTCGGCGCCGGGCTGGAACTGGCGGGCGACCTGCTGATCCCGGGCGTTGAGGCGGTGAGCCTGCGCGGGTCTGGCCTGTTCGGCGACAACGTCACCGGCTGGAGCGTGGGGCTGGCCTTCAGCTTCTGAACGGCGCGCGGATCAGCACGCCTCGAACAGCACGTCCTGCAGCGTGTCGCAGACCGCGCGCCAGGAGAAGCGGTCATGCACCAGCCGGCTGCCCGCCGCACCGCCGGTCGCCTGCGGTGCGGCAATGGCGGCCTCGATGCAGGCGATCAGCGCGTCGAGGTCCGGTTCCAGCGCGCGGCGCGGACCATCCTCGATGATGCGGCTTTCGATGGTCTGGCCCAGGCACGGGTCGAAATACGTGTCGGTGGCGCCGCCGCGCGTGACGATGATCGGCACACCACAGGCCGCGGCCTCCAGCGGGGGCATGTTGAACCCCTCGCAGCGATAGGCCGAGACGTAGCAATCGGCGGCAACGTAGAGCGCCTGCATCTGCCGGATGTTCAGGTTACGCGAGATGAAGGCGATGTCGCGCAGCACCGCCTCGGTGAAGGCGGCCGCATGCGGGCCGGCCATCAGGGTGCGCAGGATGCCCTGGCCCTGCCAGCCATAGAGGTCCGCGGAATCCTTCAGCGCCAGGCGCAGCCGCGGATGCTTGGGCTTCAGCGCGGCATAGGCGCGCAACAGCAGGTCGACGCCCTTGTTGCGCGACATGCTGCCGAGCGAGAGCAGCACGAAATCGTCGGGGCCGAAGCGCAGCATGCTGCGCAGGCGCTGCCGGTCGCCGGGCGCGGCGGGACGGAAGATCGCGGGATCGATGCCATGCGGCACGACCGAGACCTCTTCCGGCTCGAAGCCATAGGCGAGGAAACCCTGCTGCGACCAAGCCGAAGGCGTGACGACATGCACGCCATTGTCGCGCGCCTGCGCGATGTCGAGCCCGTCGCGCACCATGCCATCGAGCACCCCATCCTCGGAGGTCCCGAAAACGAAAAGACGGCCCGAACGGGCCGCCGAGAAATCATAGGGATAGGCAATGCGGAAAGTGACGTCGACGGGCTCGTCTGAATCGGGGGCTCGGAGTTCGGAAATCGCGGTGGTCTGTGCGGGGTCGAATCCCCCGGAATTGTTTCGGCTGTTCCATTCCTGCCGGAAGAACGGCGTATCGAGGAACCGTATGGTCAATCCTCGTCGGAGCAGTTCGAGGATCTGCCACTGATTCACCATGGCGTAGGAATGATTGATCCCGCGCCATCCCTCGACGAGCAGTTTCCGCCCGACCATTGCCCCGGATGTCCGCAAACTTCAGCGAGCATAGAATGGTCCAGGCTGGCGGATCCGCCAGCCGACATCTTCGCTGATATACAATTTGTAACACCACGCCCGGCCGAACGGCGCGCGTGGGTTGCCGTCGCCGGCGCCCGAACCGGATGCGTCGTCGAGAAGAAGGGGCGCGCAAACAACCCCACCCCGCGTGCCGTCCCACGCGAGCTTCGCCAGCAATTTCGCCGCTGTCAGCGTTGCGCCCTCCGGCTGTGCAACCCGCGGCTTCGTGAACACATCTTGGACAATTCTCGACGGGATGTCGAATTTTCTGCCGGCCGGTCTGGCCCGATCCGCCGTCAGGCCGCTTACACTCCCGCCTGGCCCTCGGGCCCAATGTAACGGAGGCTAGTCGATGGACGAGGCGCTGCGGGACGCCTACGTACAGGCATGCGTTGAGCTCGAGGCGGCGTGCGAGGCGCTGAAAGCGGCCAAGGCACGGCTTCAGGCTGCACGCGACCGCTGCGCCGGCATCGAGGCCGAACTCAAGATGACCGGACTGTCCCAGGCCCCCTTCCCCGAACTGCCGTGCGAATCAACCAGGTCGCGCTATGGACCCGCGCCGGTGGAACCGAAGACCAAGGATTGACGCCCGGCCAGCGGCCGGTTCAGGCCATGCGGCGCCGCGGCGCGCCGGTCATCGCCAGCACATCCACCCTCCCACACAGCCTGGACGCACCACGCCGTCGACCCTGGTCGGCCGAGCGGCCCTGCGCGCCTCACGCCGCGGGGGAGCCCTTCGCCGGATCGATGGTGTCCGGCACCAGCTTGAACGCATATTCCGGCTGCAGGTAGTCGCCCGGCTTCTGCCGCTTCGGCAGGGTGATCTTCTCGCGCTTCGGCGCCTCATACGGAATGTGGCGCAGCAAATGGCGGATGATGTTGAGCCGCGCCCGCTTCTTGTCGTCCGAGAAGGCGACGAACCACGGCGCCCAGGCCGTGTCGGTAGCCAGGAACATCGCATCCCGCGCCCGCGAATAGTCGTACCAGCGGCTGTAGGATTTCAGATCCATCGGCGACAGCTTCCACAGTTTCCGCCCATCGTCGATGCGCGCCTCCAGCCGGCGGGTCTGCTCCTCGGGGCTCACCTCCAGCCAATATTTCAGCAGGATCACGCCGGAATCGACGACCGCCTTCTCGAAGGAAGGCACGGTCTCCAGGAAGCGCTCGACCTGCCTCTCGCTGGTGAAGCCCATCACGCGCTCGACGCCGGCGCGATTGTACCAGGACCGGTCGAAGATCACGACCTCGCCGCCGGCCGGTAGGTGCTGGACGTAGCGCTGCATGTACATCTGCGTCTTCTCGCGATCGGTCGGCGCGGGCAGCGCGACGACGCGGAAGATGCGCGGGCTGACGCGCTCGGTGATGGCCTTGATGGTGCCGCCCTTGCCGGCGCCGTCGCGGCCCTCGAAGACGATGCAGATCTTCGTGCCGGTGTGCTGAACCCACATCTGCAGCTTGACCAGTTCGACATGCAGGTCGCGCAGGGTGCTTTCATAGACCTTGCGGGACAGCCGCCCATCCGCCTTCAGGCCAGGCTCCGGCGCGGCCTCGGCGGCCTTCCCGGCGCGATCCCTGTCCTTGTCCTTCTGCTTCTTGGCCATCGCCGCAGCACCCCCATGCCATCGCTCGTGACAGGAATGCTACGGCGCCGCCGATGCGCCCGCCAGCGGTCAGCCACGCAGGCGCAGCGAAGCCCCCGGCGCGATCCAGGCCAGCGCGCCGGCGGCGAAGACCGCGGCCGGCGCGCGCGTCGCGGGATCGACCATCACGACATCCCCGCGCAGGCCCGGTGCCAGCATCCCACGATCGGTCAGGCCGCAAGCCTCGGCCGGGTTGCGGCTGACGAGCGCCCAGGCGCGCGGCAGGTCGAGCACGCCGCGATCGACCATCACGAAGGCCGCCTGGAGCAGCGTCGGCCACACATAGTCCGAGGCCAGCACGGTCACGAGGCCGCGTTCCGCGAGCGGCGCCGCCGAGGCCCAGCCAAGATGACTGCCGCCGCGCACCACATTGGGCGCGCCCATTACCACGGGCTCGCCCGCTGCGCGGGCATCGGCGGCGACCGCCTCGGCCATCGGGAATTCGCAGATGTGCGCGCCGAGACCACGGAACAGCAGGCGGTCCTCGGTGGTGGCATCGTCGTGGCTCAGCACCGGGATGCCGGCATTCGCGGCCGCGGCGGCCAGACGCGCGCGCGCCGCCGGCACCTCCCCGCGCCGCGCGGCGACGCGCTGCACCAGCGCGCTGAACTCCGGCACGCCCATCCCGGCCCGGCCAGCGTATTTCGCCGCGGCGGCCTGGTCGTCGAGCTTCTTCAGAATGCCCGGCGTATGGTCGTTGAAGCCGAGCAGATGCACGGACCCATCGGCGATGCCCTCCAGCGCGTCCTCCAGCGCGTCGAGATTGTCGGCCTCGAAGCGCAGATGCACGCGCAGGTCAGTCGCGGCCTCTGCCCGCG
This sequence comes from Roseomonas alba, assembly GCF_019430885.1. Lineage (GTDB taxonomy): Bacteria > Pseudomonadota > Alphaproteobacteria > Acetobacterales > Acetobacteraceae > Neoroseomonas > Neoroseomonas alba. Next base: position 291,308 of record NZ_JAHYBZ010000006.1, read on the forward strand.
CGGCCGGCAGCGCCGCCTTCAACGCACGCCAGGCGTCGAGCGACCGCAGCCCCGGTTCCCAGGACAGCGTCACGCCGAGATAGGCGGTGGTGATACCGCAGGCGACGAGCTGTGCGGCCGAATCGCGCAGCGCCAGCGGCACCGGCAGGTTCACCCCGGGGCGCGGCTGCAATTGCCGTTCATGCGCGTCGCCATGGATGTCCACCAGGCCCGGCAGCACCAGCAGCCCCGTCGCATCAAAGCGCATCGCGCCGGGCGCGGCCTGCTCCGCCACGTTGCCATTCGTCAGCGCGAGCGCGCCGTCCTCCAACACCGCGCCACGCAGCACGCGGCCGCCGGTCACAAGCCAATCCATGCGATTCAGGGCTCCACCACCAATTGCACGCGCCCCGCGGCGTAGACGGAAATGGTCCAGTCCACCGGTTGCCCGTCGGGATCGACATTGAGGGATTCCGCAACCAACACCGGGCGGGATCGGGACTGCTGCAGCAGGTCCGCTTCCTCAGGCGTTGGCAGGCGCGCGGTGATGCGGGAGGAATGGCGCCGATAGTCGCCCGCGCCGCAGGCCTCGAGCGCCGCGGTGATGGACGGGTTGATGCCGAGGACGTCAGCCGCCGCCGCGCAGCGCGGCAGCGGCAGGTGATGCGTCCCCAGCACCACCGGCCGGCCGTTCGACAGGCCGAGCCGGTCGACGCGCAGCACCATCCGCCCGCGCCGGATGTTCAGCGCCTCGGCGAGCTGCGTCTCGGCCGGGATCTCGCCGATGCGCAGGATACGGCCCTGCGGTTCCCGGTTCTGCTTGCGCAGCACTTCCGAGAATCGCGTGCGCGGCCCGAGCCGGTAGTCGAGCACGTCCTCGGCCACGAAGGCGCCGCGGCCCTGCTCGACGCGGATCAGCCCGCGCGCTTCGAGATCCTCCAGCGCGCGGCGCACCGTGTGGCGGTTCACGCCGAAGCGGGCGGTCAGCACCGCCTCGGTCGGCAGGCGTTCGCCCGCGACGCGTTCGCCGCGCGCGATCTCGGCCTCCATCGCCGCGGCGATCTGCCGCCACAGCGCAACACCTTGTCCCCGTGCGAGAGGGGCGTCCGTCATCGAAACTTCAACCATCCCTGGTCATGTCCGTGGGATATCCGTGTGGACTTTGTGGCGGGTGGATGTCTATCTGTCTAGACAAATCCGATGACCCAGACCGCAACAAATCCCGACCCCGAGCGCCGCCATTGGATGGCCGTGCTTGCCCGCGCGGGTGCCGCCGAGATCACCGATCTGCTGGCCCCGCTTCCCGCCCTGCCCGCCTTCGAGCATCTGCGCCCGCCCGAGACCGGCCTCGTCATGGTGCGCGGCCGCGCCGGGGGAGATGGCGCGCCGTTCAACCTCGGTGAGATGACCGTCACGCGCTGCGCGGTGCGGCTCGGCGAGGCGGTGGGCCATGCCTATGTCGCCGGGCGCGACAAGGTGCAGGCGGAACTCGCCGCTCTGCTCGATGCCGCCTTGCAGGACCCGGCGCGGCGCGATGCGCTGATGGACAGCGTGATCGCGCCCCTCGCCGCACGCCAGCAGGCCGCGCGCGAGGCCGAGGCGCGCCGCGCCGCGGCGACCAAGGTGGATTTCCTCGCCATGCAGACGATCCGATGAGCGCGCTGACCCCCGGCTTCGCCGATCCCGTGCTCGGCGCGCAGGCGGCCTTCCGCGCGGTGCTGGAGGCGATGAGCCGCCCGGGCCGCATCGTGACGGCCGGTTCCGCGCTGCGCCCGCCGGCGCCGATGAATCAGGCGGCGGCAGCGGTGCTGCTGACGCTCGCCGATGCCGACACGCCTCTGGCCCAGGATGCCGGCGCGGATGCGGAGGCCTGGCTGCGCTTCCATTGCGGCGCGCCGCTGGTGGCACCCGGGGCCGCGTCCTTTGTGCTGGCAACGGGGGCCGCGCCGGCCCTGGCGTCGCTGGTGCAGGGCAGCGAGGAAGAACCGCAGAACGGTGCGACGCTGATCCTGCAGGTGGCGGCGCTGGTCGCCGGCGAAGGCTGGCGCCTGACCGGGCCGGGCATCGAGACCGAGCACCGCCTGCGCGTCGATGGCGCGCCGGAGGGCTTTCTCGCCGCCTGGGCCGCGAACCGCGCGGGCTTTCCCTGCGGCGTCGATGTCGTGCTGTGTGCCGGCGACCGCCTCGCGGCCCTGCCGCGCACCGTTTCCATCGCGGAGAGCTGAGCCATGTATGTCGCAGTCAAGGGCGGCGAGCGGGCGATCTCCGCCGCGCATGCCTGGCTGGAGGAGACGCGGCGCGGCGATGCCGCCGTGCCCGAGCTCACCGTCGTGCAGATCGAGCAGCAGATGGGCCTCGCGGTCGATCGCGTCATGGCGGAAGGGTCCTGCCATGACCGGTTCCTCGCGGCGCTCGCAATCAAGCAGGCGAAGGGCGACCTGATCGAGGCCGCCTTCCTGCTGCGCGCCTATCGCACCACCCTGCCCCGCTTCGGCGCGTCCGAGCCGCTGGACACCGCGGCGATGCGCCTGCGCCGGCGCATCAGCGCGACCTACAAGGATTTGCCCGGCGGGCAGGTGCTGGGACCGACCTTCGACTACACGCACCGCCTGCTGGATTTCGCGCTGGCGGCCGAGGGTGTTGAGCGCGCGGCGGCCCCCGAAGCGCCGACGCCGGTCGAGAGCGCCCCGCGCGTGACCGAATTGCTGGCGCGCGAAGGCCTGATGCAGCGCGAGGTCGCCGAAGACGCCGAACCTGGCGACCTGACGCGCCAGCCGCTGACCTTCCCCGCGGAACGGCCGGTGCGCTTGCAGAACCTCGCGCGTGGCGATGAGGGCTTCCTGCTGGCGCTCGGCTATTCGACGCAGCGCGGCTATGGCAACGCGCATCCCTTCGTCGGCGAGATCCGCGTCGGCCATGTCACGGTGGAATTCACGCCGCCGGAACTCGGCTTCCCGATCGAGCTCGGCGAGATCGGCGTCACCGAATGCCAGATGGTGAACCAGTTCAAGGGCAGCCGGACCGAACCGCCGCAGTTCACCCGTGGCTACGGGTTGGTGTTCGGCCATGGCGAGCGGCGCGCCATGGCGATGTCGCTGGTCGATCGCGGGCTCCGCGCGGCGGAACTCGGCGAGGACATCACGGCCCCGGCACAGAATGCCGAGTTCGTGCTCTATCACTCGGACAACATCGAGGCGACCGGCTTCGTCGAGCATCTGAAGCTGCCGCACTACGTCGATTTCCAGTCGGAACTCGAGAATCTGCGCACCATCCGGCGCAGCGCCGAAGCAGCGATCCAGGAGGCCGCGGAATGAACACCAGCGAAGCCCCGAGCGCCTCCGGCGCGACGACCTTGGAAGGCTACAACTTCGCCTATCTGGACGAGGCGACGAAGCGGATGATCCGCCGCGCGCTGCTCAAGGCGGTCGCGATCCCCGGGCACCAGATCCCCTTCGGCGGGCGGGAGATGCCGCTGCCCTATGGCTGGGGCACGGGCGGGATCCAGGTCACGGCCTCGATCCTCGGGCCCGAGGACAGGCTGAAGGTTATCGACCAGGGGTCGGACGACACGACCAACGCGATTTCCATCCGCCGCTTCTTCACCCGCGTCGCCGGCGTCGCGACGACCGAGCACACGGCGGAAGCGAGCGTCATCCAGACCCGCCACCGCATCCCCGAACGCCTGCTGCGGGAGGACCAGATCATGGTCTATCAGGTCCCGCAGCCCGAACCGCTGTTCCGGCTGGAACCGCGCCGCGTGGAGACGAAGCGCCTGCATGCGCTGGCCGATTACGGGCTGATGCATGTGCGGCTGTATGAGGACATCGCGCGGCTCGGCCATATCGCGAAGGCGTACGATTATCCGGTGATGGTGAACGGGCGCTACCTGATGTCTCCCTCCCCCATCCCGGCCTTCGACAATCCGAAGATGGACCGCATGCCGGCGCTGCAATTGTTCGGCGCGGGGCGCGAGAAACGCATCTACGCCATCCCGCCCTACACCGATGTGCGGTCGCTCGATTTCGAGGATCATCCCTTCCGCCCGATCCGCGCGCCCCAGGCCTGCGCGCTGTGCGGCAGCCGCGACACCTATCTGGACGAGGTGATCACGGATGATCGCGGCGGGCGGCTCTTCGTCTGCTCCGACACCGATTTCTGCGCCGAGCGCCAGGCCGACGCCGCCAAGGAGGCCGCAGAATGACCACGCCGCTGCTCACCGCCGAGGGGTTGAACCTGCACTTCGGCGCGATCGCCGCCTTGCGCGACGTCGCCATCGACATCACCGCCGGCGAGGTCGTTGCCATCGTGGGTGAATCCGGGTCGGGCAAGACCACGCTGCTGCGCGTGCTGTCCGGGCTGATGGCGCCGGACAGCGGCACGGTCCGCTGGCTCGGCCAGGATGTGCATGCCATGGGCGAGGCCGCGCGCCGCCGCCTGATGCGCACCGATTGGGGCTTCGTCCACCAGAACCCGCGCGACGGGCTGCGCCTCGCGGTCTCTGCCGGCGGCAATGTGGGCGAACGCCTGATGGCCGTCGGCGCCCGCCACTACGGCAATATCCGCGGCGAGGCGCTGTCCTGGCTCGCCAAGGTCGAGATCGACGCGACGCGCATCGACGATCTGCCGCGCACCTTCTCGGGCGGCATGCAGCAGCGGCTGCAGATCGCCCGCACCCTCGTCACGCGCCCGAAGCTGGTCTTCATGGACGAGCCCACCGGCGGGCTGGACGTGTCCGTGCAGGCGCGGCTGCTCGACCTGATCCGGTCGCTGTCGCGGGAGCTCGGCCTCGCCGTGCTGATCGTCACGCATGACATCGCGGCAGCGCGCCTGCTCGCCGACCGCATCCTGGTGATGCGGCGCGGCGAGGTCGTCGAACAGGGGCTGACGGACCGCGTGCTGGACGATCCGCAGCATCCCTATACGCAACTCCTCGTCTCCTCGGTGCTTGCCGCATGATGCCCGCCATCCGGACCGAAGGGCTGTCCAAGGCCTTCACGCTGCATCTTCAGGGCGGCACGCGCATTCCCGTGCTGGGAGGCGTCGATCTCGCCGTGCATCCGGGCGAATGCGTCGCGCTGTGGGGGCCATCGGGCGCGGGGAAATCCACGCTGATGCGCTGCCTCTACGGCAATTACGGCGCCGGGGCGGGGCGGATCATGCTGCGGCACGGCGCCGGCGAGATCGACCTGGTCTCCGCCGATCCGCGCGACGTCATCGCGGCGCGGCGCGAGACGCTCGGCTACGTCTCGCAATTCCTGCGCGTCATCCCGCGCGTCGCGACGCGCGACATCGTCGCCGAGCCCATGATCGCCCGCGGCGTGCCGCGCGAGGAGGCGCTCGCCCGCGGCACCGCGCTGCTGCACCGGCTGAACCTGCCGGAGCGCCTGCACGGCCTGCCGCCGGCCACCTTCTCGGGCGGCGAGCAGCAGCGCGTGAACCTTGCCCGCGGCTTCGCGCCGGGCTACCCGGTACTGCTGCTGGACGAGCCCACGGCCAGCCTCGACGCCGCCAATCGCGCCGTCGTGATGGCTCTGATCAACGAGGCCAAGGCCGCCGGCACCGCCATCATCGGCATCTTCCACGACGCCGAGGTGCGGGAGGCCGTCGCCGACCGATTGTTCGAAGTGCTCCCCCACCAGGACGCCGCATGACCGCCGAGACCATCCTCACCAACGCCATCCTTGTCCTGCCGAACGAGACCATCGCCGGCACGCTGCTGATCCGCGACGGACGCATCGCCGACATCCAGACCGGCCGCAGCCACGCGCTGACCGCGCGCGACCTGGATGGCGACCACCTGATCCCCGGCGTGGTGGATGTCCACACCGACAACCTCGAACGCCAGGTGCAGCCGCGGCAGAATGCCCGCTGGCCGTCCCGTTCCGCGATGATCGCGCATGACGCCCAATGCGCGGCCGCCGGCGTGACGACAGTGTTCGACGCGCTCTGCCTCGGCGATCTCGGCTTCGACCAGGGGCGCGGGCAGACCTTCCGCGAAGGTGTCGCCGATCTCGACGCGCTGGCCGAGACCGGCGTGCTGCGCAGCGAGCATTTCCTGCATCTGCGCTGCGAAATCCCCGCCCCCGACATGGTCCCCTCCGTCGAGCCGGTGGCGGACCATCCGCGCGTGCGCATGGTCTCGCTGATGGATCACTCGCCGGGGGTGGGTCAATATCGCGACCTCGAACGCTATGTCGTCATGCGCCGCAAGCAGACGAGCATGACGCTCGAACAGGTGAAGAATCGCATCGAGGAACTGCTCGTGCAGCGCGAACGCCTGCGCGAGCCGCAGCGCCGCTGGCTGCTGGACCGCATCGCGCATCGCGACCTGCCGCTCGCCTCCCATGACGATGAATCGCCGGACGAGGTGCGCCGTAACCTCGCCGACGGCATCGCCATCAGCGAGTTCCCAGTCGCCATGGAAGCCGCGGAGGCCGCGCGCGACGCGGGCGTGGCGGTGATCGCGGGCGCGCCCAATATCGTCCGCGGCGGCAGCCATTCGGGCAATGTCTCGGCGGCCGATCTGGTGCGCGCGAGGGCCGCGGATGCCTTCGCCTCGGACTATGTGCCCGCCTCGATGGTCGAGGCCGCCTGGCGCAGCGTGACCGAGGCCGGTATCACCCTGCCCGCCGCCGTCGCGATGATCGCCGAGATGCCGGCGCGCATGGCACGCCTGGCCGATCGCGGGCGGCTGGAGGCCGGGCTGCGCGCGGATCTGGTGCAGGTGCGGCCGGTGCATGACATCCCCGTCGTGCGGCGCGTCTGGCGCGAGGGCAAGCGCGTCGCATGACGCCGCATCGCATCGCGCTCTACTGGGCGCCGGAGGAGAGCGACGCGCTGCATGGTCGCGCCAGCACCTGGCTCGGCCGGGACGCGGTGAGCGGCGCGGCGCTGGACCAGCCCGGCCTGCCGGGGCTCGATATCGCGGAGGTCACGGCGGACCCGCGCAGCTATGGTCTGCATGCGACGCTGAAGCCGCCCTTCCGCCTCGCGAATGGCTATGCGGCGGCGCGCGATGCGACGGCGGCGCTGGCGGCGCGCACGGCGTCCTTCGACCTGCCGCCACTCGCGGTGTTCGATCTCGACGGCTTCCTCGCTCTGCGCGAGACAGCCCCCTGCCCAGCCCTGCACGCCTTCGCCGATGCCTGCGTCGAGGCGGTGGACGATCATCGCGCACCCTCGACCGAGGCCGAGATCGCGCGGCGCCGGCCCGAGCGCCTCTCGGCGGAGCAGCGGGAGAACCTGACGCGCTGGGGCTACCCCTATGTGTTCGGGGAGTGGCGCTTCCACGTCACCCTGTCGCGCCGGCTTAGCGCGGAGGAGAAGGCAGTCGTCATGCCCGCCGTCACCGACTATCTCGGCGACCTGCCGGGGGTGACGCGGCGCGTGAGCGCGATCAGCCTCTTCGTCCAGCCCGCGCCGGGCGCGCCCTTCACGATCGCCGAGCGTCTTCCGCTGCGCGGGTGAGCTCCGCCACGACGCGCGCCGCGCCGTCTTCCGGCGTCGCGTCGTTCATCACCGTCACGGTGTCGAGGCCAGGCGCAAGAGTCATCTCGCGCTGCAATCGTGCGGCGATGTCCTCGGCGGTCTCGCGCCCGCGCGCGGCGAGGCGCGCGGCCAGCACCGGCACCGGCGCCGTCACCACCAGCACGCGCAACGGGTAGCGCGCGGCGGCCTCGGCCAACACGCCGCGCGACAGGTTCGCCACCGCGACGCGGCCGGCGGCGATGTCGGCCTCGATGTCCCGCGGGATGCCGTAGAGCAGCCCATGCACGTTCCACCAAAGCGCGAAGCGGCCGGCGTCGCGTTCGGCCTCGAAGCCGGGCACGTCCAGCGCACGGTGGGCTTCGCCGCCGGCCGCCGCGGGTCGCGTGATCGCACGCTGCACGAAGCGGAAGCGCGGATCGCCGTCGAGCTGCGCCCGGGCGAGCGCCATCAGCGTGTCCTTCCCGGCACCCGAGGGCCCGACCACCGCCATCAGCATGAAACGTAGAACCCCCGGCAGGATTGACGTGCTCCCTCTGCCGCGCGACGAGTTTCGCCGCAAGACCGAGGAACCGCGCACATGTCCGTCGTGACGCCGGAGATGATCGGCTTCCCCGCCAAGGAGGCCCCGAGCATGTTCACCACCCGCCCCGAGATCATCGGCACCTTCGGCGCCGTCGCCTCGACACATTGGCTCGCGAGCCAGGTCGGCATGGCGGTGTTGGAACGCGGCGGCAACGCCTTCGACGCCGCTGCCGCGGCCGGCTTCACGCTGCAGATCGTCGAGCCACACCTGAACGGCCCCGGCGGCGACTGCCCTATCATCATCCACAGCGCCAGCACGGGCACGCAGTCGGTCATCTGCGGCCAGGGCCCGGCGCCGGCGGGGCTGACGGTCGCGCATATGCGCAGCCTCGGCCAGGAGATCATGCCGGGCACCGGGTTGCTCGCGACGCCCATTCCCGGCGCCTTCGATGCGTGGATGCTGATGTTGCGCGACCACGGGACCTGGTCCGTGCGGGAGGTGCTGGCCTATGCGATCGGCTATGCCCGCCGCGGCGCGCCGATGGTCCCGCGCATCCGCGCGACGATCGAAAGCGTCCGGCCGCTGTTCGAGGCCGAATGGCCGACCTCCGCCGCGCTGTGGCTGCGCGATGGCGGGCCGGCGCCGAATGGCGTCTATGCCAACCCGACGCTCGCCGACACCTATGAGCGCGTCGTGAAGGAAGCCGAGGCCGTGGGCGGGCGCGAGGCGCAGATCGATGCCGCCCGCGCCGCCTGGTATCGCGGCTTCGTCGCCGAGGCGATCGGCAGGTTCGCCGCCACCACCGAGGCGATGGACACCTCCGGCGAACGCCATCGCGGCGTCATCACCGCGGACGACATGGCGCGGTGGTCGGCCACGGTCGAGAAGCCGGTGACCCTCGACTATCACGGCCACACCGTCCTGAAGTGCGGGCCGTGGAGCCAGGGCCCGGCGATGCTTCAGACCATGGCCCTGATGGCGGGCTTCGACGTGGGTGCGATGGACCCGGTCGGCGCCGATTTCATCCATCACGTCGTCGAGGCCAAGAAGCTCGCCTTCGCCGATCGCGAGGCCTTCTACGGCGATCCCGACTTCGTGGACGTGCCGCTCGAGACGCTGCTCTCGGCGGCCTACAATGATGAGCGGCGCAAGCTGATCGGGCCGGATGCCTCGCTGGAGTTCATCCCCGGCAATCCGGATGGGCGCGAGCATCGCACCGACTACGCTGCGGCTATCCGGCGCTCGAAGGAACTCGCCGCCGCGGCGGGATCGGGCGAGCCGACCGTGTCGCGGCTCGGCGCCTCGGGCGGCGATACCTGCCACATCGACATCATCGACACCCATGGCAACATGGTCAGCGCGACGCCGTCCGCGGGCTGGCTGCAATCCTCGCCGGCCATCCCGGAGCTAGGCTTCTGCCTGGGGTCGCGCTGCCAGATGTTCTGGCTGGACGAGACGCTGCCGAACGGGCTGCAGCCGGGCAAGCGGCCGCGCACCACGCTGTCGCCGTCCATGGTGCTGAAGGAAGGCCGGCCCTGGATGTCCTTCGGCACGCCGGGCGGCGAGCAGCAGGATCAGTGGCAGCCCATCATGCTGATGCGCATGATCCATCACGGCTTCAACATCCAGCAGGCGATCGACCTGCCCTCATTCCACTCCGAGCATTGGATCAGCAGCTTCTGGCCGCGCGGTGCCAAGCCCGGGAAGGTGGTGATCGAAGGCCGCTATGCGCCTTCCGTGCTGGAAGACCTGAAGGCTCGCGGCCATGTCGCCGAGATGGGCGGCGAGTGGTCCGAAGGCCGCCTGACCGGCGTGCGGCAGGAGACGGACGGCACCATCCGTGCCGGCGCCAATCCGCGCGGCATGCAGGGCTACGCGGTCGGCCGCTGATGCGCGCCCTGCTCGCGCTGGTGCACTACTTCAAGGGGGAGGCGGAATCCCGCCACTCCTCGACAGACGAACGCCGGCGCGAGCAACGGGCCGGGGTGCTGCGGCGGGTGATCGATTCCTGGCGCGGCAGCCTCGGCGCCACCACGACGCTCACCATCGAGACGAAGCGCTTCGACCGGATGCGCGGGGCGGTCGACGGGCTCGACATCGTGGTGGTCACCAACGGCACGGACCATCTGCTGGATGAGGCGCATGCCAAGGCACGGGGCGTGCGGCATGTCGCGGCACAGGTGGACAATCCGCGCATGCTGGGCTTCGCAGCGCATCGGCTGTTTGCGGAGCTGCGTCATAACTACGACCTGTTCTGCTATTCCGAAGACGATCTACGCATCGCCGATCCCGGATTCATTGACCGTCTGCGGGCCTTCCAGAATGCATTCGGATGGAAGCGGCTGCTGATGCCGAACCGCTTCGAATGGAACCCGAACGGCCCGACGCTCAAGACTTGGATCGACGGCGACCTGCGCCCTGGAGCCACATCGGCGTGGCGCGATCCGCTGCCGGACGAGCCCTTCCTGCACCTGCCCATGCCAGGCCGCGCGCCGGTCGTGTTCCGGCGCGCGATGAACCCGCATAGCGGCTTCTTCGCGCTGTCGGCAACGCAGCTTGCGCATTGGGTGCGGCAGCCGAGCTTCCTCGATCGCGACGTGTCCTTCATCTCTCCGCTGGAAAGTGCGGCGACGCTCGCCGTGATGAAGGTCTTCCCGATCTACAAGGCGCATGGGCCGGATGCGGGGTTCCTCGAGATCGAGCATCTCGACAATCGCTTCTCCTCCATGACACTGCCGGGATCAGGAGGAACGCCATGACCATCATCGATGCCCAGGTCCATATCTGGTCCAGCGGGACGCCGAGCGGCGACCATCGCCAGGTTTCGTCCTACACCGTCGAGGAATTGCTGACGGAGATGGACGCCGCGGGTGTGGACGGCGCCGTGATCCATCCGCCGGTCTCCTGGGACCCGGATGCCAATGCGGTGGCGGAGGATGCCGCGAAGCGGTTCCCCGACCGTTTCGCCGTGCTCGGCCAAGTGCCGCTCGATACGCCGGAGACCAGCCGCGCGCTGCTGAAGGGCTGGCGCCAGCGGCCCGGGCAATGCGGGCTGCGCTACCCGCTGATCCGCAAGGACCAGGAACGCTGGCCCTATGACGGCACGCTGGACTGGCTGTGGCCGGTCGCGGAGGCCGAAGGGCTGCCGGTCGCGACCATGGCTTGGCGCTTCCTGCCGGAATTCGCGCGCATCGCGGAACGCCATCCTGAGCTGCGGCTGATCATCGATCATTGCGGGCTGATCCGGCATGAGAAGGGTGCGGCGGCCTTCGCGAACATTGATGCCGTGACCGCGCTGGCGCGCTTCCCGAATGTCGCGCTGAAGGCGACGGGTGCGCCGGGGTATTCGCAGCAGGGCTATCCGTTCCGCGACATCCATGACGGGCTGCATCGCCTGTATGATGCCTTCGGCCCGGATCGCTTCTTCTGGGGTACGGACATCACGCGCATGCCCTGCACCTGGACGCAGTGCATCACCCTGTTCACCGAGGAATTGCCCTGGCTGCGCGGTGACGCCCTGACCCGCGTCATGGGTCCGGCCTTCCGCGACTGGATCGGCTGGTCGATTTCGCAGAAATCGCCCGAAGATGCAGGAAACTGAGTTTCCTGCCGGGGTGCTCGAGGGGCGGAGCCCCTCGATCTTCCGTCAGAACATCCCGATGGCCAGCCCGGCGGCGATGGTCGCGCCGAGTTCCTCGCAGCGCGCGACATCGTCGGCCGGGATGGTCTTGGGTGCGAGGATCGCCTCCGGCGTCTGCGCGTGGGTACAGACTATGAGCGGTTCGGCGACCTGCCGCAGCCGCCAGCCTGTCGCGATGCGCGCCACCTGGCGCACGGCGTTGGCTCCGTCGCTGCCGGCGCAGACCATCAGGGCATAGGGCCGCCCCTCGATGCGCCCTAGCGCGGCGTAGTAGGTGCGATCGAAGAAGTCCTTCATCATGCCGGCGATGGCGGCGAGATTCTCGGGTGTCGCGAAGAGATAGCCGTCGGCCGCGAGCAGGTCGTCGCCGGCCGCGTCACGTGCTTCCAGCAGCCGCACGCGGACCCCCTCGCCTTCCGCTGCGCGCGCCGCTGCCTGCGCCATCTGCCGCGTCCCGCCGGTCATGGAGTGGAAGACCATCAGCAGCGTCTTCGTCATCGGCTATCCTCGCCGCCCAACACGCGAGGAGGATACGCGATGACCGACACGGATGCGCATGCCGCGCTGCAAGCCACGGGGCGGCAGGCGATGCGGGAGGTTCTCGGCGAAGGCTACATGGCGAAGCGGGACGCCAGCACCTCGCCGCTGAACCAGGCGCTGCGGCACCTGTCGGAGGAGTTCCCCTACGCCTCTCTGTGGACGCGCGGGACGCTGACGCGACGGGAGCGCAGCATGGTGACGATCGGCATGCTGGTCGCGATGAGCCAGCATCACGAACTGCGCGGGCATCTGGTCGGCGCGCTGAACAATGGCTGCACGCCGGAAGAGATCGCCGAGGTGATCACCCATTCCTGCGCCTATGCCGGGTTTCCGGCGGCGATCGCGGCGATGCGGACGGCGGAGGAGGTGCTGAAAGACGTCAGCACCGCGGGGTGAGGCAGCGCCTGGGCCATTGGCGCGAGGGGAAGATCGAAGAAGGGGCACAGCCCCCATGAGCGTGCGACGGCGGCCACGGGGACGGGCTTTGCCCCTCCCCGAACCCCACCAAAGGCCCAAGGCCTTTGGAAACCATCACCTGGCCCGGCGCCCAGCAGTCAGAATGGTGACAAGATCCGCTCTTGCGCACGGAGGGCGTCCTATCAGCCGCGCCAGACGCCAAAAGATCGCACTCCAGGTGCTCCAAGCACCACGGGCACCCATTGGCGTCGCGAAGCAACGTCAATGAGACCCCGGTGTCGGGGTCGTTTGGAAGGGCGGCGCCCCTCCAATTGCGCCCGTGGAACCATCGGGATCATTTGAATCCCGCGGCAGGGTGAACCCGAAAGGGGCGGCGCCCCTCTCGGTCCAACAGCGGCCGTATCAGGAACCGCCTTACCGCGTGCGCGGGCCCGTCCGCCGCGGCGCCGGGGTCCGTACCGCCTGGGCCGGCGCCGGCGCGGCCGCGCCCGCCGCCGCCTTCGTCGCCTGCGCCCGCAGATCCGCGATGGTCGCGCGGTTCGTCACCTGCTCGGGGTTGGTGCGCACTTCCACGACGGCGGGCTTGCCGGAGGCGAGCGCCCGCTTCACCGCCGGCACCAGTTCCTCGGTACGCTCCACGATCTCGCCATGGCCGCCGAAGGCCTCGATGAACTTGGCGAAATCGGGGTTGGTCAGGGCGGTTCCGGACACGCGGGCTGGATAGGCGCGTTCCTGGTACATCCGGATCGTGCCGTACATCTGGTTGTTGAAGACCAAGATGACCGGGTTCACCGAGTGGTGGAACGCGGTCGCGATCTCCTGCCCCGTCATCAGGAAGCCGCCATCGCCCACGAAGGCGATCACGGGCCGGTTCGGATGGGTGATCTTGGCGCCGATCGCGGCCGGGACCGAGTAGCCCATCGCGCCGTTGGTCGGGCCCAGGAAGTCCTGCTTCTCGCCGAAATGCATGAAGCGATTGGGCCAGGTCGCGAAGTTGCCGGCATCGGTGGTGAAGATGGTGTCCGCCGGCAGTTCCTTTTCCAGCTCCTGCAGGGCGACGGCGAGGTTCAGCGGCCCCTCGTAATCCTGCGGCTTGGCCTGGGCGAGGCGGAGTTCACGCAGTTCCTTGGTCCAGGCCGACCAGACCGGCTTGGCGACAGGGCCCGCGGCCTTGGCGGCCGCGGCGAAGGCGTTGAGTTCGGAGACGATGCCGAGCGCCGGGCGATAGACGCGCCCGATCTCCGCCTGGTCCGGATAGACATGGATGATGGGCGTCGCGCCGGCCATGTCGAGCAGCGTGTAGCCCTGGCTCACCGGCTCCCCGATACGGGTGCCGATGGCGAGGATCAGGTCGGCTTCCTTGGCCTTGGCGACCAGCCCGGCATCCGCGCCGACGCCGAGGTCACCGACATAATTCGCCGAGGTCCCATCGAAGAGCCCCATGCGGCGGAAGGCGACCGAGACCGGCAGGTCGTTGGCGACCAGCCAGTCGCGGATATCGGCCTTGCCCTGGTCCGACCAGCGCGACCCGCCGATGACGGCGAGCGGCTTCTTCGCCCCTTCGAGCATCTTCAACACCCGGGTCATGGCGTCGGGGGCCGGATGCGGCGGCAGTACCTCGGCCGGGGGAATGTCGGGGACGGAGGCGAGACGCTTCTGCATCTCCTCGCTGATCGCGACAACGACGGGACCGGGCCGGCCGGAGGTCGCGACATCGAAGGCGTGGGCCATCAGCTCGGGGATGCGCTTCTCGTCGTCGATCTGTGTCACCCACTTCGCCAGCGGTCCGAACATCTGGCGGTAGTCGACCTCCTGGAAGGTCTCGCGATCGGTCTCCTCGATCGGGATCTGGCCGACCAGCAGGACGAGCGGGGTGGAATCCTGGAAGGCGACATGCACGCCGATCGCGGCATGGCAGGCGCCCGGGCCGCGGGTCACGATGGCCACGCCCGGCTTGCCGGTCAGCTTGCCATAGGCCTCGGCCATGTGGACGGCGCCGGCCTCGAAGCGGCAGGTGACGAGCTGCAACCGGTTCCGCACCGAATAGAGCCCATCCAGCAGGTCCAGGTAGGATTCGCCCGGCACGCAAAAGGCATGCGTCACACCCTGCGCCACCAGCGCATCCGCCAGCAGCTTGCCCCCCGTGCGCCCCGCCATCGCGCGCCGACCTTCAGTCATACGGACACCCTTCCCGTGATTCGGAATCAGTCGCCGGCGAAGCTAGCCGGTCCCGGCCGGCGCGTCACTCCGCCGGCTGGGGTCCGTGGCCATGCCCACCGTCGCGCCCGCGATGGGCCTCAAGGTCCGCGAGCTTCGCCGCGATGGCCCCGATCGGCTTGGTATAGGGCGCGAGCAGCAGATAAAGCGCCGGCACGGCATAGAGGGTGACGAAGGTGGACAGCGTGATGCCCCCCACGATCACCACGCCCAGCGCCGCACGGCTCTCGGCCCCCGCCCCGGTCGCGGCGGCCAGCGGCACGGCGCCCAGCACCGTCGCGATGGATGTCATCAGGATCGGCCGGAGCCGCACCACCGATGCCTCCAGCACCGCGTCGCGGATGGACAGGCCGCGATCACGGAGTTGGTTCGCAAACTCGACCACCAGGATGCCGTTCTTCGCCATCAGTCCAATCAGCAGGATCATGCCGATCTGGCTGAAGATGTTGAGCGACTGCCCCGTCCACCACAGCGCCAGCAGGCCGCCGGTGATGGCAAGCGGCGTCGAGAGCAGGATCACGAAGGGGTGGATGAAGCTCTCGAACTGCGCTGCCAGCACCAGGAACACGACCAGCAGCGCCATGGCGAAGGTGACGTAGAGCGCGCCCGAGGATTCCTTGAACTCCAGCGACTGGCCCCGGTAGGAGATGCGCGCCTCGGGCGGCAGGACCTCCCGCGCCACGCCGTCGAGGAAGCCGAGCGCATCCCCCAGCGAATAGCCCGGCGCCAGCGACGCGGTGATGGTGATGGCGCGCACCCGGTCCTCGCGCGACAGGGTCTGGGCACGGGCGCGCTCGGTCATCGTCACCACGTTGGACAGCGGCACCAGCCCGCCCGACGCCGTGCGGACGAAGACGTTCTGCAGATCATAAGGCGAGAGCCGCATCTCGTTCGGCGCCTGGAGCAGCACCTTGTATTCCTGCCCGCCGACGACATAGGTCGTAACCTCGCGCGACCCCAGCATCGTCTCGATGGTGCGCCCCACCGCCGCGATGGAAATGCCGAGGTCGGCCGCCTTGCGCCGGTCGATCTCGACCCGCACCTCGGGCTTCGTCTCCTTGAAGTCGTGATCGAGGTTCAGCAGCCGCGGATTGGTCCGCGCGCGATCCAGGAAGCGGTCCCGCCATTCGACCAGCGTGTCGTAATCTGGCCCGCCGATCACGAACTGCACCGGCGGGCGGAAGCCGCGCGCGCCCAGCGAGGGCGGGTTGAGCGCGAAGCCGCGCACGCCAGGGATCTGTGCGATCTCGGGGAAGACCTCGGCCGCGATCTCCTGCTGCTTGCGGGGCCGTTCCGCCCAGGGCGACAGGCGGATGAAGATGTTGGCGACATTGCCGATCGCCGGCCGCTGGAAGCCGCCCACGGTCGAGAACACCGCCGCCGCCTCGCCGCTGTCCACATAGCGTTGCAGCAGGCGCTCGATCTGGATCACATGCTCCATGGTGTAGCCGAAGGACGCACCCTCCGGCCCAGTCGTCGGGATGATGACCACGCCGCGATCCTCGGTCGGCGCGAATTCCTTGGGCAGGATGTTGTAGAGCACCACTGCCAGGCCACAGAGCGCCCCCGAAACGCCCAGCACCAGCACCGGCGCCCGCAGCGCGCGGTCCAGCGTCCAGCGCAGCCCGCCATTCAGCGCCAGGAAGAAGGGTTCGGTGACGCGTACCAGCAGCGTCTCGCTCTGATGCGGCTTCAGCAGCTTGGAACACATCATCGGCGTCAGCGTCAGCGCGATCAGCCCCGAGAACAGGACCGAGGCCGCCAGCGCCAGGCCGAATTCCGTGAACAGCCGCCCGGTATTGCCGCCCATGAAGGACAGCGGCACGAAGACCGCGACGAGGACCAGCGTGGTCGCGATGACCGCGAAGGCGATCTCCCGCGCGCCATAGACCGAGGCGAGCAGTGGATCCTCGCCTTCCTCGATGCGGCGGTGGATGTTCTCCAGCACCACGATGGCGTCGTCCACCACCAGGCCGATGGCCAGCACCAGCCCCAGCAGCGTCAGGACATTGACCGAGAAGCCGAGTGCGGCCGTCGCGATGAAGGACGCGATGATCGAGACCGGGATGGCCACGGCCGGGATGATCGTCGCCCGCACCGAGCGCAGGAACAGGAAGATGACGCCGATGACCAGGGCGAGCGCGATCATCAGCGCGTGTTCCACCTCGAAGATGGACTGGCTGATGAACAGGCTCTCGTCATAGCCGATCATCACGTCCACGCCCTCGGGCAGGGTCGGCGTGATCAGCGCCATCTCCGCCTTCACGCCATTGGCGACGGACAGCGTATTGGCGGTGGATTGCCGCAGGATGCCTAGGCCGATGGCCGGCCGCCCGTTGATGCGATAGGCGCCGCGGGTATCCTCGGCACCGACCTCGATGCGCGCGACCTCCCCCAACAGCACCTGGGCACCGTCGGCGCCGCGGCGGATGACGATCTCGCGGAACTGCTCGGGACGCGACATGCGCGTGTCGGTGCGCACGGTCAGCTCGCGCTGCTCGCTCTCGATGCGCCCGCCCGGCAATTCGACATTCTCGCGCCGGATCGCCTCCTCGATGTCCTGCACCGTGAGGTTGCGCGCGGCGAGGGCCTGGCGGTCCAGCCAGACGCGCATGGAAAAGCGCCGCTCGCCGGAGATGATGATCTGCGCCACGCCCTCGACGATGGCCAGGCGATCGACGATGCGCCGCCGCGCGAGGTCCGTCAGGTCGAGCGGCGTCAGCCGGTCCGAGGCTAAGGCGAGCCACAAGATCGGCCGGCTGTCGCCATCGACCTTCTGGACGATCGGCGTCTCCGCCTGGTCCGGCAGGCGCGCGAGCGCGCGGGCCACCTTGTCGCGCACGTCGTTCGCCGCCGCGTCGACATCGCGGGTCAGGCGGAATTCCAGCGTGATCTGGCTGCGCTCGTCGCGCGACTGGGAGGTGATGGTCTTGATGCCCTCGATCCCCGCCACGGCGGCTTCCAGGATCTCGGTGATCTGGCTGTCCACCACGGGGGCGGAGGCGCCGGTATAGGTGGTGGTGATCTGGATGATGGGCGGGTCGATCGCAGGGTATTCCCGGATCGGCATGCGGAACAGCGCGAACAGCCCGAGCACCGTCAGCAGCAGGCTGATGACGGTGGCGAAGACGGGCCGCTTGATCGAGACGTCGGAGAGAACCATCGGCGCCTCGCTCCCCTCAGCTCGTCGGTCGGGTCAGGGTTTCGGTGACGCGCACCGGCACGTCGTTGCGCAGGCGCTGGATGCCGCGCACCACCACCGGCTCGCCGGCGTTCAGCCCCTCGCGGATCTCGACCTCGCCAGGCAGACGCAGGCCAAGCTTGACCTCCTGCCGCCGCGCGCGCCCGTCGCGCACCACAAAGACATAGGCGCGGTCGCCAACCGGATCGATCGCCTCCTCGGCGACCAGAAGAGCGTGCTCGCGTTCCTCGAGCACCAGTTCGATGGTCAGGAACAGGCCGGGGCGCAGGGCCTCATCGGCATTGTCGAATTCGCTGATGACGCGCACCGACCGCGTGGCCGGGTCGATGCGGGTGTCGATCACCGCCACCTGTCCCTCGAAGCGACGGGCCCCATAGGCGGCGCTGCGCGCCGTCACGCCGCTGCCGGCATGGATGCGCGCCAGATAGACCTCGGGGATCGAGAACTCGACGCGCACCCGCGCCGTGTCATCGAGCGTGGTGATCGGCGTGCCTGGCTGGATCAGCGCGCCGGGGCTGACCTGGCGCAGCCCGACCCGGCCGGCGAAAGGCGCGTTGACGCGCAGTTCCTCCAGCCGCGCCTCGGCCTGGCGCACGCGGCCCTCGGCCTGGCGCGACAGCGCCTCCAGCGTCTCGAGGCGCTGCGCCGCGATGGTCGCCCCCGGCTGCAGCCGCCGCGCACGATCGAGCTGGTTGCGCGCATCGTCCAGCAGGGCGCGCGCCTGGTCGAGTTCCGCCCGAAGCGCCGCCGCGTCGAGCTGCACCAGCGTCGACCCGGCCTCGACGCGCTCGCCTTCGGTGAAGCCGATGCGCTCGACGATGCCGGCGACCTTGGAAGTGATGGTGACCGCCTCGCGCGCCCGCACGGTGCCGACGCTCTCGACACGCTCGACCACCGGGGCGACGCGCACGGCCTGGACGATGACGCCGACGGGGCCGCTGGAACCGCCGCCGCGCCCGCCGCCCTGCGGGCCGGCCCCCTGCAGGCCCAGCAGCTCGAGGGGCGGCTTCAGCCCGAATTGCTCGCCATAGTAGTGCCAGCCCGCGCCCAAGCCACCGAGCACCGCCAGCACCGCCACCTGGGTGATCGTCTTCATCGAAAGCCTGCCCGACGTTGCTGACTACATGACGATATTGAGAGGAATCAGCAAGCCATCGTCAGGTCGAAACGTCAGGCTCCGCCGACCTTTATGCAGCGAACCATGCGGCCGCCGCCCATTTCACGCGCAGCGGGCACGGCTTCCAGGCAGGCCTGCTCGGCCAGGGTGCAACGCGGCGCGAAGGCGCAACCGGTGGGCACTTTCTCGAGGCTTGGCGGCGCGCCCGGAATGGTGGTCAGCCGCTTGCCGCGCATGCCGCCATGCACGGTCGCGCCCAGCAGACCCTGCGGGTAGGGGTGCAACGGCCCCGACATGAAGGGCACCACCGGCCCTTCCTCGACCACCCGGCCGGCGTACATCACCGCGACGCGGTCGGCGATCTCGCCCGCCACGCCGAGATCATGGGTGACGAAGATGACACCCATGCCGAGCTTTTCCTGAAGTTCCCGCAACAGCAGCAGCACCTGGATCTGCACCGTGGCGTCGAGCGCGGTGGTCGGTTCGTCCGCCAGCAGCAGCTTCGGCTTGCAGGCGAGCGCCACGGCGATCATCGCGCGTTGCCGCAAGCCGCCCGACAGCTCGTGCGGATAGGCCGCGAGACGGCGCTTCGCCGAGGGGATCTGCACCAGTTCCAGCAACTCGAGCGCACGGGCCTCGGCGGCGGCATGCGAGGCGCCTTCGTGCCGGCGCACCGCCTCGGCGATCTGCTGGCCGATGGTGAAGACCGGGTCGAGCGCGGTCATCGGCTCCTGGAAGATCATCGCGACGTCGCCGCCGCGGAATTCCGAGAGCTGGCTTTCGGTCATCGCCTGCACGTTGCGCCCGGCGACCTCGATCGAGCCGCCGACCACGGCGCGCTTCGGCAGCAGCTTCATCAGCGCGCGCAGGGTGACCGACTTGCCCGAACCGGATTCACCGAGAAGGCACAGCACCTCCCCCTGCGCGAGGTCGAGATCGACGCCGTTCACCGCATGCACCGTGGCATCGCGGGAGACGAAGCGCACCGTCAGGTCGCGCGCGCGCACCAGCGGCGCCGCGGCGTCCATCTTCAGGGCCGCGCTCATGCCGCGAGCCTCGGCGCCAGGGTGTGCCCGGAACCGGGCATCACCGCGTGGCAGGCGGCCTCATGGCCCGCGGACAGCGTCGCCGCGGGGGGTTCGCGTTCGGCGCAGACGCCTTCGGCCAGCGGACAGCGCGTGCGGAAACGGCAGCCGGAGGGCGGATTCACCGGATTGGGCGGATCGCCCGTCAGCGGCGGTTCCGTCCGCCGCTTGCCCGGATCCATGGACGGGCGGGAGGCAAGCAGCGCGCGGGTATAGGGATGCGCGGGACGCTCGTAGATCTCCTCGACCGGCCCGGTCTCGACGACCTTGCCGAGATACATCACCAGCACCCGGTCCGAGATGTACTGCACCACGTTCAGGTCATGGCTGATGAAGGCGTAGGTGAGTCCGAACTTCTCCTTGAGGTCCATCAGCAGGTTCAGCACCTGCGCCTCGACCGACTTGTCGAGCGCGCTCACCGGTTCGTCGAGGATGACCAGGCGCGGCTGCAGGGCGAGCGCGCGAGCGATGTTGATGCGCTGCCGCTGGCCGCCCGACAGCTCATGCGGATAGCGCCGGGCGAACTGGGCGGGCGCGAGACCCACCGCCGCCAGCAATTCATGCGCGCGCTCCCGCGCCTCATGGGTCGAGACGCCATGCACCTTGGGCGCGAAGGCGATCGTCTCCTCGATCGTCAGGCGCGGGTTCAGCGAGGCGTAGCTGTCCTGGAAGACCATCTGCACCTGGCGGCGATAATCGCGCATCGGTACGCCGCCGGTCTCGTCATTGCCGCCGACGGCTTCGCCGTCGAAGATCATCTCGCCCGCATTGGGGTCCATCAGGCGCATCAGCAGCCGCGCGGTGGTCGACTTGCCGCAGCCCGATTCCCCCACGATGCCGAGCGTCTCGCCCTTCAGGATGGTGAGGTCCACGCCATCGACGGCGCGCACCTCCGCCACCTGGCGGCCGAGCAGGCCGCCGCGGATAGGGAAATGCTTCACGAGCCCCGTCACGCTGAGAAGGGGCTGGGCGGGGCCGCCGCGGTCGGGCGCCTGGCTGATGACGGTCATGACAGGGTGGCAAGCAACCGGCGTGCCGCCGCGTGCGACGGCTCCGACTCCGGGGCGGTGGCGGCTATGCCTATTTTCTGGGCGGGATCGCCCGCGACCGCATCATGCGGCCGGGCCGGTTGGGCGCCGCGGGCGCCACGGTGTAGAAGGCTGCCAGGCAGTCGCGGCCAGGGCCGCGCAGGGTCAAGGAACGGAACCGGCGATGCGCGCGATCTTCGTCATGATCAAATGCGACATGGGTCAAGCCTATCGCGTGGCCCGCGACATGGCCGACACCATCGAGGAGTTGTCGGAGATGCACTCCATCTCCGGCCAGTACGACCTACTCGGGAAGTTCTACCTGGAGACCGACCGCGACATCGGCCAGTTCGTCGTGGAGACGGTGCAGACCGTCCCGGGCGTGAAGGACACCTACACGCTGCAGACCTTCAACGCCTTCTCCGGCCAGCGCGGATGAAGCTCGCCGTGGCGGGCCTGCTGCT
Organism: Roseomonas alba; assembly: GCF_019430885.1. Taxonomy (GTDB): domain Bacteria; phylum Pseudomonadota; class Alphaproteobacteria; order Acetobacterales; family Acetobacteraceae; genus Neoroseomonas; species Neoroseomonas alba. The sequence continues at coordinate 313,008 of NZ_JAHYBZ010000006.1, forward strand.
GGCGGCCGCACTGATCGCCGGCTGCCGCGACACCGCCCCGGCGCCGGATGCGACGCGGCCCGGATCGCTGTCGGTCAGCGTCGGCGGATCGGTCGGCATGGCCGGGGCGGCGATCTCCCAGTCCCGTTGAGGCACCGTTCCCCTTACGCATGGATTGTGGCGAAGCCGGCGCTGGCCGCCTTACCGCCGCCCTGACCCCGCCGCAGCCAGGCCATGACGCACCGGCAATCTCCTGGCCATCAGGAGAATGCCCGATGCGCCTGCTCCCCGCCCTCGCCCTTTCCGCCTCGATCGCCCTCGGCGGCTGCCAGAACCCGGATGGCAGCACGGATTGGGGCAGCACCGCCGCGCTCGGCATCGGTGCCGCGGCGATCGGCGGACTGATCGCCGTCGCCGCCAGCAGCAATGACAACGATGGATACCGCCGCCAGGGGCGCTACCGCTCGCGCGGCCCCGACCGCTACGCGAGCTGGGAGCGCCAGCCCTATCGCAACCGCTGGTGAGCGACAGGCTCCGTTACCGAACGCCCCGCCCCGGCCTTGTTTCGGTCGCGTGATTTCCATCAACCGGTCGTTTCCTCCACGCATGACATCGCCACCACAGGGAAGGACACCGACCATGCGCCTTCTTCCATTCCTGGCCCTCGGGGCCAGCCTCTTCACAGCCGGCTGCTACGACGCCTATGGGCGCGTCGACCCGACACGGACGGCGCTGCTCGGCGCCGGCATCGGCGCGGCCGCGGGGCTCGGCGTCGCGGCGGCGTCGCAGCCGCGATACGACTACGCGCCGCGCTACTACGCGCCGCCGCCCCGGGCCTATTACGGCCCTCCGAGGGGGTATTATCGCGGCTGGTGATGGCGCTGGGAGAGGGGTGCCGCCCCTCTCCAACAGCCCTTCCCCGCCGAAGCGGACCGCTGCCCTTGCTCCGCGCCTACTCCGCCGGCGCCACCGCGCCGCGCCCGAAGGAGAAGCGCTGGGCCAGCCCGTCGAAGGCCAGGTAGAGCACCGGCGTCACGAACAGCGTCAGCGCCTGGCTGACGATCAGCCCGCCCACTACCGCAAGGCCGAGCGGCTGGCGCAGTTCCGCCGCCGCGCCCCAGCCCGCCGCGATCGGCAGCGCGCCGGCGCCGGCGGCGAGCGTCGTCATCATGATGGGGCGGAAGCGGACGATGCAGGCTTCGCGGACCGCCTCGAACACCGGCCTTCCGGCGCGCTGTTGGGTCAGCGCGACGTCGACGATCATGATGGCGTTCTTCTTCACCAGCCCGACCAGCAGCAGCACGCCGATCACCGCGATGACGGACAGGTCGAGATCGAACAATCGCAGCGTGGCGAAAGCGCCGACCGCCGCCGCCGGCAGGCCGGACAGGATGGTCAGCGGGTGGATCAGGCTTTCATAGAGCACGCCGAGCACCAGGTAGACGATCAGCACCGCCGTGATCACCAGCATCCCCTGGCCGGCCAGGGCCTGCTGAAAGATCTGCGCCGTGCCGGTGTAGCCGGTGACGATGGTCGGCGGGATGCCGATCTCCTGCTCGACCCCGTGGATCGCCTCCACCGCCTGGCCCAGCGCGACGCCGGGGGCGGTGTTGAAGCCGATGGTCACCGCCGGCAACTGGCCCTGATGGCCGACCGTCAGCGGCCCCGACCCGCGATCGAGCCGCGACACCGCCGAGAGCGGCACCAGCCGCCCCGTATTGGACCGCAGGTAGAGCTTCGCGAGGCCCGCCTCGTCCCGCTGGTCCTCGGGCAGCGCCTCGAGGATCACCGGATAGGCGTTCGCCTGGCCGAAGATGGTCGAGATCTGCCGCGACCCGAAGGCTGAATACAGCGCCTGACGCACCTGGTCCTGGCTGACGCCGAGCAGCACGGCGCGGTCGCGGTCGACCGTCACCTGCACCACCGGGCTGTCGAGCTGGAGGTCGGTGTTCACATCCTGCAATTCGGGCAGGCGGCGCAGCCGGTCCTCGATACGCTGCGCCCAGTCATAGAGCTCGTCGAGCCGCAGCCCCTGCAGGGTGTAGAGGTAGAGGGTGCGCGACTGGCGCGCCCCGAAATTGATGTTCTGGATCGGGTTCACGAAGACGCGCAGGCCCGGGATGCCGCCGAGCTCCCGCCGCAGCCGCTGGAGCACCTGCGGCATGGGCGGGCGCTCACCGAGCGGCTTGAGCTCGACGAAAAGCCGCCCCTGGTTGATCGAGGCCGAGCCGCCCACCGCGCCGATATTGGACACGACCGAGACGACATCGGGCGACTGCCTCAGGATATCGGCCGCGCGGTTCTGCATCTCCGCCATGGCGTCGATCGACGCACCGCGCGGGCCCTCGGTCGAGATGGTGAGCAGGCCGGTGTCCTCCACCGGGAAAAAGCCCTTGGGGATGACGATGGCGAGCCACACCGCGGCGGCGAGCGAGCCGAAGAAGGCCAGCCAGACAATGGAACGAAAGCGCAGCAGGAAGTCGAGCGCCGCGCCATAGCCCCGCTCCACGGCGACGAAGCCCTTTTCCAGCACCGCGTCCAGCCTCGACGGCTTCGGATGCGCCGGCAGGCGGGAGGCCATGAGCGGCGTCAGCGTCAGCGAGACCACGCAGGAGGCAACGACGGCGAGCGAGACGGTCGCCGCGAAGGCATTGAACACGCGCCCCACCACCCCGCCCATCAGCAGGATGGGCAGGAAGACCGCGATCAGCGACAGGGTGATGGAGATGACGGTGAAGCCGATCTCCCGCGCGCCGCGGATCGCCGCCTGGAAGGGCGCGACCCCGTGCTCCATGTGGCGCACCGCGGCTTCCAGCACGACGATGGCGTCGTCCACCACGAGGCCCACCGCGATGGTCAGGCCCAGCAGGGTGACGTTGTCGATGCCATAGCCCAGCGCATACATCAGCCCGAAGGTGACACACAGGCTGATCGGCACCGCGACGGTCGGGATCAGCGTGGCGCTGACGCGGCGCAGGAAGAGGAAGCAGACCAGCACCACCAGGCCGATGGCGATCAGCAGGCTTTCCTGCACATCGTGCACCGCCGCGCGGATCGAAGCCGAGCGGTCGAGCATGACGCCGAGCTCGCTGCCCGGCGGCAGCGCCTCGCGCAGCCCGGGCAGGGTCGCGCGCACGCCATCCACCACGTCGACGGTATTGGCGTCGGGTTGGCGCATCACGGCGAGGACCAGGGCGCGCTGCCCGTCACGCCAGGAGGCGACACGCTGGTTCTGCACGCCGTCCACGACCTGCGCGATGTCGCCCAGCCGCACCGGGGCGTTCGGCCGGCCGCCGACGACGAGGCGCGAGAAATCCTCGGCATCCTGCGGCTGGTCATTGGCGCGCAGCGTAAGCTGCTGGCGGTCCCCCTGCAGGATGCCGACCGGGGTATTGGAATTGGCGGCGGCCACGGCCTGCTGCACCTGGTCGAAGCCGAGGCCCATGGTCGCGATACGGTCGGGGTTCAGCCGCACCCGCACGGAATAGAGCTGCTCGCCGAAGACCTGCACCTGCGCCACGCCGGGCACGCGCGACAGCGCCGGGCCGACGATGGTGCTGGCGATGTCGTTCAGCCGGTAGAGCGGCACGTCGCCATTGGTGTTGAGCGTCAGCAGCAGCACCGGCGCGTCCGCCGGGTTCACCTTCCGGTAGGAGGGCGGCGTGGTCATCTCGGTCGGCAGGCGCCGCTGGGCGCGGGTCAGCGCCGCCTGCACGTCCTGCGCCGCCGCGTCGATGCTGCGGTTCAGCACGAATTGCAGGGTGATCTGCGTGGTGTCCTGGCCATTGACCGAGGAGATCTGGTCGATGCCCGCGATGGTCGAGAATTCGCGCTCCAGCGGCAGGGCGACTGATGTCGCCATGGTCTCGGGGCTCGCCCCGGGCAGGTTCGCATAGACGGTGATGACCGGGAAATCGACGCGCGGCACGGCGGCGACCGGCAGCTTCGTATAGGCGACGGCGCCGGCGATGATGGCTGCGATGGCCAGCAGCCCCGTCATGACGGGGCGGCGGATGCAGAGCTCCGAGATGTTCATGGCGCGCGCCCTACTGCGGCGTCGCCATGGAAACGCGCTGCGCGGGGGGCGGCGTTCCGCCGCTGCGCTCGACCACCCGGGCGCCGTCGGCGACGCGCTGCGCGCCCTCGACGATCACCCGGTCGCCCTCGGCCAGTTCGCCGCGCACCACGGCGCGGTCGCCGCTCATGCGCACCAGCTCGATCGGGCGGCGGCGAGCCTGGTTGTTCTGCATGACGAAGACGTAGCGGCCCCGCTGCCCCACCTGCAGCGCCGCCGAGGGCACCGCGATGGCATCGGGCTCGGTGCGCGGGATCAGGGTGACGCGCACGAACTGGCCGGGCCAGAGCCGCACGGGGTCGTTGGCGAAGCGCGCCTTCAGCGCGACCGTGCCGGTCTGGGTGTCGACCGCGCTGTCGACGAAGACAAGGCGCCCTTCGACCGGGGCGCTGTCGCTCTCGGCCGGCATGGCGCGGACCACAGGCCCCTCGCCGGGCGTGGCCATGGCAGCGCGGATCTCGCCAAGCCAGCGCTCCGGCACCGAGAACTGCACCAGGATCGGGTCCATGCGGGTGATGGTCGCCATGCCGACATTCTCGGCCTGGCGGACGAAATTGCCCGGGCGCAGCGGCAGCGCGCCGAGACGCCCGGTCATCTCGGCACGGATGGAGGCGAATTCGATGGACAGTCGCGTCTGGGAGGCCAGCGCCTCATCCGCCCGCACCACGGCGGCGGCAGAGGCCGCGTCGGCCTGGGCCTGCTCGAAGCGCTGCTGGGCGGTGTAGCCCTCCCCGCGCAGCGACTGGTAGCGCACGAGGTCGGACTGGTAGCGCTGCAGCAGCGCCCGGTCGCGGGCGAGCTGCGCTTCCTGCTGGGCGAGGATGGCCTGGTTCAGCCGGCTGTCGAGGATGAAGAGCGGATCACCCTTCTCGACCATCTGGCCTTCCTCGACGAGAACCTGCTCGATCTGGCCATCGACACGGGGCCGGACGGTGACGACGGCTTCAGGGACGACGAGGCCGTTGGCCGTGATCTCGATGGGCAGGGCGCCCCGCCGCACCGGTTCGGTCGACACCGCCACCGGCGGCGTGCCGCCGCCGGACCGAGCCGCGGCGAGGGCGGGCGCCGCCGCCTCCCGTTCCTTGTACCAGAACCATCCGCCACCCGCGCCGGCGAGGAGGAGCACCACCAGGAACAGGCGAGTCGATCGCCCCATCTCAGTTCTCCGACCTTCCGGATGGGCAGGCGTGGCGGCGCGCGCGAATGGGCTGTCCCGACAGCGGCCTAGGATCCGGCTCTTTCGTTTTCGTGAGGCTTTCATTGAGCGCCACCCCACATGAAGCGGCGCAGTCCGCCAGATGACCCGGATGCAATCCGACGTAACCATTCAGTTACGAAACATGGGCGGGGGTTGAGCCCCCGCCCGGCCCGCGCCACCCTGGCGGCACATGTCGATCGAGATCCCCCCGCCCGGCGAGGCGCGCACCGTCATCCCGGGTCTGCGCTGGATGCGCTTCCCCCTGCCCTTCGCGCCGCACAACGTGAATGTCTGGCTGCTGGAGGATGGCGATGGCTGGCTCGTCATCGATGCCGGCATCAATGACGACACGACGCGCGGGCACTGGCACACGGCCCTGACCGGCGAGGCCTTCGGCAACCGGCCGCTGACCGGGCTGCTGATCACCCATTTCCACCCCGACCACGCCGGGCTGATGGGCTGGCTGGCGGAGAACCACGGCGTCACGCCGATGATGACGCGCATCGAATGGCTGCAGGCGCGCGCGGTCTGGTACGACACCGGCCCGGACATGCTCCAGCAGCAGGCCGAATTCGCCCGCATCGCGGGGGCGCCGGAGAGCTACAGCGCCTATCTGCTGCGACGCGGCGCACTCTATGCCAAGGCCGTCGCGCCCCTGCCGCGCGCCTTCCGGGCGATCGCCGATGGCGAGACGCTGCGCATCGGCGGGCGGCACTGGCGGGTCCTGACCGGCCAGGGGCACGCGCCGGACATGGCATGCCTCTATTGCGCCGATGAGGGCGTGCTGATCGCCGCGGACCAGGTGCTGCCGCGCATCACCCCCTATGTCGGGCTGCATGCGGGGGAGCCGATGGGCGATCCGCTCGGGGCCTTCCTGGCCACGCTGCGGCGCTTCCACGCCCTGCCGGAGGACACGCTGGTCCTGCCCTCCCATGGCGAGCCCTTCTCGCCGCTGCATGTGCGGCTGGACGCCATCATGGACCACCATGACGAGCGCCTGGCGGCGCTGGAGGAGGCCTGCCGAGAGCCGTCCACGGCGCATGCGCTGCTGCCCTCGCTGTTCCGCCGGCCATTGGACGATCGGAGCCTGGGCTTCGGGCTGGGGGAGACCCTCGCGCATCTGCGCCGGCTGGAGGAGCATGGCAGGGTCGAGCGCCTGCCCGAGACGGATGGCGTGATCCGCTGGGGACGCAAGTAGCGGCCCGCCGAAGGATACGGGATGGATCTGTCGGAATTCTGCCGCCGCCTGCCGAAGGTCGAGCTGCACGTGCATCTCCTCGGCGCGATCCGGCTGGCGACGCTGGCCGAGATGGCGGCGCGGCAGGGCGCCGGCTTCACGCCGGAGGAAGTCGAGGACCTGGCGCGCCGCGATGCGAAGCCCAAGGGCGTGCTGCACATCCTGCGCGCGCTGGAGCAGCGCATCATGCGCGGCGCGGAGGACCTGCACCGCATCGCCTATGAATATCTGGAGGACGCGGCCTCCCAGGGCGTGCGCCATGCCGAGATCTTCTGGAATCCGACCGGCGCGGCGCGCGACACGGGCATTCCCTATGCCGCCGGGGCGGATGCGATCCTCGCGGCCTTCGACGATGCGAAACACGACCACGGCATCTCGGCCCTGCTGATCCCGTCCATCGACCGCGAGGGCACGCCCGAGGAAGCGGCCGAGATGGTGGAGTGGATGATCACGCATCGCCGCGACCGCATCATCGGCCTCGGCATCGACTACCGCGAGAATGACGGCCCGCCCGAGGCCTTCTGGAAGGCGTATCGCACGGCGAAGCGCGCCGGCTTCCGCTTGACCGCCCACGCCGGCGAGTTCGGCTGCCATTGGCGCAACATCGAGACGGCGATCGACCTGCTGGAGGTCGAGCGCATCGACCATGGCTATACCGTGCTCGACAATCCGGCACTTGCGCATCGCTGCGCCGAGCGCGGCATCGTCTTCACCGTAGTGCCGACCAACTCCTACTACCTGCGCACCTTGCCAGCGGATCGCTGGGCGCTGGACCACCCGATCCGCCGCATGCCGGAAGCCGGGCTTCTGATCCACCCCAACACCGACGACCCGCCGCTGCACCGCGTGGACCCCGAACGGTGCTGGCGCATGATGGTGGAGGATTTCGGCTTCGACCTCGACGATCTCCGCCGCTTCATGCTGAACGGCATCGTGGGCGCCTTCCTGCCGGAGGAGGACAAGCGCGGCCTCGCCGCCACCTTCGTCGCGGAATACGACGTGCTTCGCGGGGAGATGCGAGGGGTAGGCTGACCGCGCAGAGAAATGGGCACCACTGCCGGGCCCGGCGGTCGATCAGATCCTCGCTTATGCGGCGGCGCCGCCGATCACTCTTGTGACAGCACAGACGGCGCGCTGAACCGAAGCGCCGGGGCGGCCCTTACGCGGTCTGCGATGTGTGCGTATGAGGGGCTCCACAGCCGCCCTGATGGACCCCGCCGCATGAATGCCTCCGAGACCATCGCCGCCATCCGTGCCGATGCCCGCTTCGCCAAGGCGACCGAGACCCTCGCCGCTGAACACGGCCGCACCGTGCAGGACGTGATCACCCTGACGGAAATCCCCTCCCCGCCCTTCGGCGAGGAGCAGCGCGCGGCCGCCTATCTCGACATGCTGAAGGCCCATGGGCTGGAAGACGTCGAGCAGGACGCGATCGGCAACGTCATGGGCATCCGCCGCGGCTACGGCAATGGCGAGATGCTGGTCGTCGCCGCCCATCTCGATACCGTCTTCCCCGCCGGCACTGATGTGCGCGTGCGTCGCGACGGTACGAAGCTCTTCGCCCCCGGCGTTTCGGACGACACCTGGTCGCTGGCCGTGAATCTCGCCTTCCTGCGCGCGCTGGATGCGGCGGGCATCCGCACGCGACAGGACATCCTGTTCCTTGGCGATGTCGGCGAGGAAGGCCTCGGCGACCTGCGCGGCGTGCGGCATTTCTTCGAACATTCCCGCTACCGCCCGCGGGTGCGCCACTTCCTGACGGTGGACAGCCCGCAGGTGGAGCAGATCGTCTCGGGCGGCGTGGGGTCGCGGCGCTACCGCGTCACCTTCCGAGGCCCCGGCGGGCATTCCTATGCGGCCTTCGGGCTGGTGAACCCGATGTACGCGATGGCGGAAGCGGCGCGCGGCCTCGCCGCCGTCGAAGTGCCGCGCAATCCGCCGACCACCCATTGCGTGTCGGTCGTCTCGGGCGGCACCTCGATCAACGCCATCGCCAATGCGGTGACGATCGAGGTCGATCTGCGCTCCGCCTCCGCGGCGGAACTCGAGAAGCTGGACAAGGCCTTCCTCGCGATCGTCGAGAAGGCCGTCGCGACCGAGAACACGGCGCGCTCGACCCAGGCAGGCAGCATTGTCGCGGAGATCGCCCGCGTCGGCGACCGGCCCGCTGGCGAGACCCCGGCCGGCAGCCCGATCCGCGACATTGCCGCCGCGGCGGTCACGGCCGAAGGCTACAGCCCTAGCTTCGAATTTTCCTCCACCGACGCGAATGTACCGATGAGCCTCGGCATCCCGGCGCTGAAGGTCGGCGCCGGCGGGCGCGGCGGGCGCGCGCATTCGCTGGAGGAATGGCTGGACGTCGAACCCACCGAATGCCTGCGCGGCATGCGCAGCACCCTGGCCGCGATCCTGGCGCTGGCGGGGATGGAAGGTGTCGGCTGAGGCCTGGAGGGCGCGAGTGCGGGACCGATGGCCCGTGTCCTTGCACTGTCGCCATTGGAGGGGCGCCGCCCCTCCAAACCGCCCCTCCACCGGGATCCCATTGACCTTGCTTCGCAACGCCAATGGGTAAACCTGGTGCTTGGAGCACTTGGAACGCAATCTTCTGGTGCCAGGCACGTCAGCTGGAATGCCCCCCGCAAAGCGCGCATCGTGCGCAAGAGCGGGTCTCGGCACCATTCTGCCAGCAGCGCCGGGCGCCAAGTTGAGATTTGCAGAGGCCTTTCGGCCTTTGCTGGGGTGAGGTCCGGAGAGGGGCAAGGCCCCTCTCCGGCCTGTGCCGTGCGCCCTCTCCTGCGCCTCCGCGCCAGCGCCTTTCCGCCTCAGAAGGTAAAGTTCACCGCCAGATACGCCCCGCCCATCGACAGGGAATCCACCATCGCCTGGTTTCCCTGGTCGAAGGACAGATAGCGGTAGCCCAGTTGCACCCCAGCCCAGCCGGTCTGGTAGCCGATGCCGCTGAACACCTGCCAGGTCAGCCGCGAATCCCCCGTGCCGAGGTCGAAGTAGTAGGGGACGAAGAAGCCCGAATCCCCGATCAGCACGCGGCCGCGCACGCCGACGACGCCGTTCCAGATATCGGTGCTTCCGCTCAGCCGCCCGCTGCGGCCCAGCACCACGTCCCGTCCGCCTGGTCCGGTGACATCCGCCGCCAGGCTGAAGTTCGTATGCGCGTCCATGTTCAGCAGCCGGAACCCTCCGACCACGTCGAAATTGCCCCAGCCGCCGCGCGCCAGGGTGTAGCCCGCCGCCAGAGTCCAGACCGTGGCTTCGAGCGAGCTGTCCGCGTTCAGCGTCTGGGTGGAGCTGATCGGGTTTCCGGCCAGCGGCCCTGGATTCACGGCCCCGAAGCGCGTCGAGCTCGACCCGAGATCCACATAGATAATGTCGGTGACGACCGAGATGCGGTCATAGCGCACCTCCGCCATCATCATCAGAGCGGCGTTCAGGTCGTCGAGATAGTTGCTCGATTCCGCCTTCACGGCGGCCGTGCCGCCGCGGTTGCCCGGCAGGCTGTAGTTCAGCCTCCCGTTGAAGGTCGGTGCCCAGCCGTAGAGGCCGATCTGGACGCTCCAGCCGGTTCGCTCATCCGCACCCTGGGCCTGCGCCGCCGGAATGGCGGCAAGGGTCAGGAGGGCGGCGAGGATGGGGCGATGCAGGCGCATGGTCAGTTCCGTCCCTGGCGATCGGGCCAACCAGAATCCGCTTCCGCATGGGCGTCCGCCAGAGAAAATCGATAGCCGTTTCCTGCACGCGGCAGCGTCAGCCCTCGGATCGCTTGGAAAGTCGGGCGCCGGGCTTTGCCGCCACCCGGCCACCCAACGACAGTAGGCGGAATGGGGCGCGCGGGCCGCTGCCGGACGCGGAAATGCGCCGCCTGGCGCATTTCCGGACAGGCTGTCAGACCTTCTCGGGATAGAGGCCCGCAATGGCCTCCGCGGTCGCGGCGATGCGGCCGCGTTCGGTGACCAGCCCGGTGACGAGCCGCGCCGGCGTCACGTCGAAGGCCGGGTTGGCCGCCGGGCTGCCGCCGGCGACGACGCGGATGGTCTCGATGCGGCCGTCGGCGGTGCGGCCGGTCAGGTCCGTCACCTCGGCCTGGCTGCGTTCCTCGATCGGGATTTCGGTGATGCCGTCGGCGACGCGCATGTCGAGCGTCGAATGCGGCAGCGCCACCCAGAAGGGCACGCCGTTGTCCCGCGCGGCCAGCGCCTTGAGGTAGGTGCCGATCTTGTTCGCCACATCGCCCTGGCGCGTCACCCGATCGGTGCCGACAATGACGATGTCGACCTCGCCATGCTGCATCAGATGACCGCCGGCATTGTCGGCGACGACGGTGTGCGGCACGCCATGCGCACCAAGCTCGAAGGCGGTCAGCGCCGCGCCCTGGTTGCGCGGGCGCGTCTCGTCCACCCAGACATGGATGGGCAGGCCGGCATCATGCGCCATGTAGATCGGTGCCAGCGCCGTGCCCCAATCCACCGTGGCGAGCCATCCCGCATTGCAATGCGTCAGCACGTTCACCGGAATGTTCGGCTTGCGGTCCGCGATCTCCTGCAACAGGGGCAGGCCGTTGCGGCCGATGGCTTCGCAAGTGGCGGCGTCGTCGTCGGCAATGGCAGCGGCCTCGGCATAGGCGGCGGCGGCGCGGTGCGCTGGCGGCAGGTTGCGCAGGGCGGCGAGCATGCGTTCGATGGCCCAGCGCAGGTTGATCGCGGTCGGGCGCGTGCCGGCCAGGCGCCGGCACGATTCTTCCAGCGTGGTGGGATCGCGGCGCATCGCCAGCGCCACCCCATAGGCCGCCGTCGCCCCGATCAGCGGCGCGCCGCGCGTCTGCATGGCGCGGATGGCATGGGTGACCTGGTCCTCATCGGTCAGGCGCAGCCATTCGACCTGCCAGGGCAGCTTCGTCTGGTCGAGGATGCGGACGGACCAGCCATCGGACGGCTCGACCCAGATGCTGCGATAGGCGACGCCGTCGATCTTCATGCTGCTTCCCCTGTGGGCCCGGCTGAAATCCTGTTCGGAAACGCCGCACCCACCACTCCGCCCCCATGGCCCGACGATGCCGAACGGGTGGCCGGGCTGGGGTGCGGGCGGGTACCGGACGTGCCAAACGGTCTTTGACCCTCGGGACTTAGAGCAGTTCCCGCCAGGACGAAATCACCGGGGCATGAATCGTGCCCAAGACCGGGGCAACCCGGCCGCCCTGCGGGCCAGGGGCGTGTCTCTCGCCGTCGCATTGCTGGCAGGGCGCACTCCGGGCTACCCGGCCTGTCGGGCAGAGAGCTCCCTTGTTCGAAGGAAGGCGGCGCGCAGGCCGGCGTTCAGCGGTTCGGCGTAGAAGCGCGAGACAGCCCATGCTGCCAGGGCGGAAAGACCGACGAAAGCCGCGAACGCGGGTGCCTTGTCGCCATAGGCCAGGGTGCCGCGCGGCCAGATGCTGCGCATCAGGCCAAGCACGATGATATGGAAGAGATAGAGCTCGTAGCTGCGCTGGCCGAGCCAGCGGAGACCTGCCAGCGCGCGGTTGCGCTGCAGCAGCGCCGGCACCCGCTCACCATCGGCTCCCACCAGAAGAATGGCGGTGCCGGCGGCAACCAGGGTGAAGCCGAACACCTCGTGCCCGCGGATACCGGCAAGATAGGTTGCCCCCACCAGGATCGCCGCAGCGATGCGAACCACGCCGCCCACCATGCCCTTGAGGCTGATCTTCCGCGCGACCAGCGCGGCGCAGCAACCGAAAGCGATCGCGTCGAAGCAGGCTTGGTAGGCATACATGAAATATATCTCGTTATCGCTATGATAATACCTGTAAACAGGCCCATATGCGATCGCTGCCACCCATATAATTACTATGATTCCAGTTCTTCTGATAGCAATACAAATAATCGGAAACACAAGATAGAACATTTCTTCCACCGAAAGCGACCAATATACATTCATCGCATAGTTGAAATACCATGCATATTGCATCAATATATTGTGCCAGAAGGTCAGCACGGAGAGCACAGCAACCGGCATGCTGACCTCGGGCCACCCGGGTTTCGCTGCATTGACGAAGGCTGGTTGGCCGAGCGCCCCGAGGCCGGCGATCAAGACCAACGCGAGCAACAGGCAAGGTACGATGCGGGCAAAGCGGAACGCGTAGAAGCCTGGGACATCCACCGTCGCAAGGCTGCCATATCGCCTGATCGTGGTCGAGGTGATCAGGAAGCCGGAAATCACGAAGAACATCGTGACCCCGTAATTGCCATTTCTCGCAACGGCACTGATGGCATCTGCCGGGAGCACGACGCCCAACGGGCTTTCAATCAGCGAATATGAGAGATGAAAGTGCAGGATCAGCACGACGCTGATGGAAATGCCGCGCAGGACGTCGATGGTGAAGTTGCGCGATTGTCCCGCGACCATGGTGCTCCGTCCGACCGGCCGCGCGCAGCCAGTCGGCGGCGATCGAATCGGTCTTGCATGCTGAAGGGCTTGTCCCCGGTGATGGCGGCCAAAACGCGGCGCATCCCGAGACGGACGGAAACCTCGGGGGACCGGCCTGACTACGGTCGGCGTTGGGCCGCGCGGTAGCGCCCTTCGGCGCCCGTCCGGAATCCAAGTCAGATCCGCTGATGCAGCGCGCAGACCAGGGTGAACAACCGCCGCGCCGTCTCGAAATCGACGTCCACGCGGCCCTTGAGACGCTGTCGGAGCAATTCTGCCCCCTCGTTGTGCAGGCCGCGCCGCCCCATGTCGATCGCCTGGACGCGGCTTTCCGGGCCGCTTTCGGCGACGGCGCGCTCATGCGCCTCGACCACCAGGTGATAGTCCTTGATCAGCCGGCGAAACGGGCCGAGGGCCAGCGCCAGCACATGCAGCGGCCGGTTGTCGACATCGCGGATGTCGAGCACCAGCCGCCCCTCCCGCACCATCACGGCCAGCGCGTAAGGGCCCGGCGGCAGGTTCGGTGGATCGAAATGATTGGCCGAGAGCAGGTCGGCGATGGCCTGCCTGCGATCGGCCTCGGCGAAGGCGGAAGGTGCCGGCGGCTCCTCCGGCAGTTCCACGCGGATTAGGCGCTGTTCAGACATCGCGCGGCGTCCGGCGTGGCGGCATCACGGCGGTCTGTTCGCCTTGCTCGGTCCCGGTCAGGCCGAGCCGCATCATCCAGGCCACCGTCATCCCCTTGATCGGGCGCAGCAGCAGCGCGCTCAGCCCGCCGAACAGCGCCGGCCAGATGGCCATGTGCACCCACATGGGCGGGTGCCAGGCGCGTTCGGCCATGAAGACGAAGGGCACCAGCACATGCCCGACGATCAGGATGGTGAAATAAGGCGGCGCATCATCGGCCCGGATGCGGCCGAGTTCCGTGTGACAATGCGAGCATTCATCAACCAGCCGAAGGTAGCCCTGGAACAGCTTCCCCTGCCCACAGGCCGGGCAGAGCCCTTTCGCGCCGCGGAGGAAGGCCTCGCGGAGCGGCGGGGAAGCGATGACGGGTTCGGGCCGCGGCGGCTCCGTATCCCAGGGCATTGGCGTTCCTTTCGGCGGGCGCTCGCGCGCCTCTCCTCGGTGGGCGCGGTGCGCCGGTCAGCGAATGCCACAAGGACATTCATTGTGCGTCGCAACATAAAGCACGCTTCGCGTCCCCGCTTCAAGCACGGCGCGGGCTTGAATGCATGGGGCAAGCGGCGCGAGGATGGGTCATGACCGAACGCATCCTGGTGATCAACCCGAACTCCAGCCTGTCCTGCACCGACGGAATCGCCGGCGCGCTGGCCCATTTCGCTGCACCGGGGCTGCCGCACCTCGATGTCGTGCGGTTGGAACAGGGTCCGCCCGCCATCGTCACCTGGCGGGACTGGTATTCCGTGGCCGAGCCGCTCTGCAGCATGGTCGAGTCCGAACCGGCCGATGCCTATGTCATCGCCTGCGTCTCCGATCCGGGCATCGAGGCGGTGCGCACGGCGACGGACAAGCCCGTCTTCGGCACCCTGCGCTGCGGCATCGCGGCGGCGATGATGCGCGGCGAGCGCTTCGGCATCGTCGGCTTCACCGAAAAGTCCCGGCCCCGCCAGCGCCGCGCCATGCAGGCGCTCGGCGTCGAGGACCGCCATGCGGGCACCGTGGCGCTGAACCTCGACATGGAGGTGCTGACGGATCCTGTGGCACCCCGCGCGCGCCTCGCCGAGGCCGCCCGCGAATTGGTCGCCATGGGCGCGGAGGCCGTGGTGCTGGGCTGCGCCGGCATGGCCGGCCACCGCGCCTTCGCCGAGGATGCCTGCGGCGTCCCGGTGATCGAACCCTGCCAGGCGGCCGCGTCGCAGGCGCTGCTCGCCGTGCTGGCCGGGCGCGGCCGGCGCGAGCCGCAACGGGTCGCTGCCTAGCCTTACAGCCCGCGGAACGCCGGGGCGACCTGGTTGGGGATGACCGGCCCCTGCCCCGCCCCGCCGACATCGAAGGGGGCGTAGCGGGGTTCCTCCGGCGGCGGGGGCTCGGCGAGCTGCGACCGGTCGGGCCGCACGATCGTTCCCTGCTGCGGCCCGGCGGGGCTGGGCGTCGCGCTCACCGGGGTGGCGGCCGGTGGCGGCGCCCGTTCGGCGCAGGCAGCCAGCAGCGTCAGGGCGGCGATCAGACAGGTGGCGCGCATCGGCGATCCTTCGCGGTCGAAAGCGTCGCGCCAAGATACCCGGCGCACGCCTTGCCGGGCACCCACACGGAAAGGTGCCTTGTCTCGTTGCCGCAGCGCATCATATAAGTCGGACTGTTCTTGCGTAACCCTTGAAGGAAAGGAGTGCCGGATGACGTCCCATCGCCCGCCCGACACTCCGCGCGTCGGCTGACACAGACCTGACGCCCCGCGCCGGCTCCTTGCCGGCGCCCCCTTTCCTGCACATCCCGGGAGACACGGCCGCAGGCCGTGCCGTTACCATGTCCACCGATTCCTCCGTCCACGCGGAACCCTTCCGCGTGGCCTTCCGTTTCATCCTGTCGCGCTGGCGGCGCGAGGGGTCCGCCGCGCCGCTGAGCGCTGGGCTGATGCTCGCCGCCGTGCTGTGCGACGTCGCCACGCCGCTGCTCGCCGGGCGGCTCACCGATGCCGTCGCCTCCGGCGCGCCAGGGGCGCTCGCGACGACGCTATGGCTGCTCGGCGGCATGGTTGCCCTCGGCGCGGCCATGGCGGTGCTGCGCTATGGCGCCATCCGCGCGGTCATCCGGCTGACGCTGGGCAACATGACAGGCCTCGCCCAGGACACCTTCGCGCGCGTGCAGCGCCTGTCGGCCGATTGGCATGCGGAAACCTTTGCCGGATCGACCGTGCGCAAGATCTCGCGCGGGATGTGGGCGCTCGACCTGCTGAACGACACGGTGCTCATCGCGCTGTTGCCCTCGCTCGCCGTGCTGGTCGCGGCCGCGGCGATGCTGGCGACGGTGTCGCCCTGGCTGGGGCTGGTCGTGCTGATCGGCGCGCTGGGCCACATCACGCTGACGGCGCTGCTGTCCGTGCTGTGGGTGGCGCCCGCCTCACGCCTGTCCAATCGCTGGGACAGCCGTCTGGGCGGGACGCTCGCGGATTCCATCGGCGCCAATGCGGTGGTGAAGTCCTTCGCCGCCGAACCGCGCGAAGATGCGCTGCTCGGCGGGCTGCTGGCGCGCTGGCGGCAGCGCACGGCGCGCGCCTGGCTGCGCGGCACGGCGGCCAATGCCGCGCAGGATGTCGCACTGCTGGTGCTGCGTGCGGGCGTGGTCGGCGCCGCGCTGGTGCTGTGGAATCTGGGGCATGCGACGGCCGGCGACGTGGTCGCGGCGCTGACCATGTACCTGGTGGTGCAGGGCTATCTGCGCGACATCGGCTACCACATCAGCAACCTCCAGCGCAGCGTGAACGAGCTGGAGGACGCGGTCGCGCTGGAAGCCACGCGCCCGGCCATCGCCGATGCGCCGGATGCGGTGCCCCTCGCCGTGGAGAAGGGCGCGATCCACTTCGACCGCGTCGGCTTCCGCTATGGCGGGCATGTCACGCCGCTCTATCGCGACCTCGACATCCGCATCCGCGGCGGCGAGCGCGTCGGGTTGGTCGGGCATTCCGGTTCGGGCAAGTCGACGCTGGTGAAGCTGCTGCAGCGCCTGCACGACCCGACCGAGGGCCGCATCACCATCGACGGGCAGGACATCCGTCATGTGACGCAGAACAGCCTGCGGCAGGCCATCGCCCTCGTCGCGCAAGAACCCGTGCTGTTCCACCGCTCGATCGCGGAGAACATCGCCTATGGCCGCCCCGGCGCCACCGAGGCGGAGATCCTGCGCGCCGCGACCCTCGCGCACGCCGATGGCTTCATCGCCCGGCTGCCGCGCGGTCTCGCGACGCTGGTGGGCGAGCGCGGCGTGAAGCTGTCGGGCGGGGAGCGCCAGCGCATCGCCCTCGCCCGTGCCTTCCTCGCCGATGCGCCGATCCTGGTGCTGGACGAGGCGACCGCCTCGCTCGATTCCGAAAGCGAGGCGCTGATCCAGGATGCGATGGAGACGCTGCTGGAGGGGCGCACAGCCTTGGTGATCGCGCATCGCCTGTCCACGGTGCGCGCGATGGACCGCATCCTGGTCTTCGATCGCGGCCGCGTCGTGGAGGAAGGCAGCCACGCCGCGCTGCTGGCGCGGGAAGGCGGCATCTATGCCGGGCTGTTCCGCCGCCAGGCGGAAGGGCTGGCCGAGGTGGCGTGAGCCGCCTCGGCGATTCCCCGACAGGCGGATTTGCCGTAGGCTGAGGTGTCATGTCGCTTGCCCGTCCGGGACGTCCTGGCACCTCCTGTCTGGCCATGCTGCTGGCCATGTCGCTCGTGCTCGGCGCACCGGCCGGAAGCGTGGCGCAACAAGGGAGCCGGAACGTCATGAAGATCGACACTGCCCTGGCAGAAGCACTCGGCGCCGCGCCCGATCCCGCCCAGCGCTTCGGCGTCATCATCCGCTTCTCGACCGAGGACGCGACGACGCGGCGCGGCGTCCTGCAGCGCCTCGGCATCACGCCGACGGCGGTCTATGAGAGCCTGCCCGGCGCCGCCGCGACGGTGACGCGGGCGCAGATCGACAGCCTCGCCGCGGCGGCGGAGGTCAGCGCCATCGAGGCGGACGGCACCGCGACCGTCCTGCCCCGGCGCTGATCCGCGGCGGGACCGGTCAGCCGCCCCCGGGGGATTGTCGGCGCGCGAGCCGCCTGTAGGCACTGCGATCCGCGAGCTTGTCGCGGTGCCAGGCATGCAGGCCGTGGTGGAAGCGCCGCGCCGCCGCGCCACCTTCGGGCACCACCCGCAATTCCGATTGCCGGTTCGCCCGGTTCAGGAACACGACCTGCGCGATGGGCTGCCCCGGCTCGACATGCCGCGCCTGGTCCATCGGGGGCTTGCACGGCACGAGGTTGACCGGGTTGCCATACCATTCGGCCTGGACCAGCCCGGCGACGACCTGCACCCCTGGCCGGCTCAGCGACGGGAGGAACAGCGTCCCCAGCCCCGCCGGCGTGCGCCAGACATAGGGCAGGTGGACCTTGAATAGGTCGTCCTGGTCCTCCCGGACGAAGAAGCTGAGGCCCGGCTCGCGCAGCTCCGGCCAGGGCGGTGACGCCGGAATCTCATAGGCGTTGAGCAGGAAGCGCGCTTCGGGCCGGTCGCACACATAGAAAACGCGTGGATCGCGCCAGATGCCGTCCGGTCCGGGCCGCTCGAAGGGCGAGCGGAAAGCATGCGCACCGTGCGGTATCGCCTGGGGCGGGCACAGCCCGAAGCGAATGGGGGGGACGGCAGCAGGAACCCCAGCGCCGCCGCCGCCACGAAGGGCAGGCATTGCTCCTCGGTGCCATGGTCCTCGGGCACCTGGGCCCGTAGCCGGCCCGTGGCCGGGATCGGCATCGCCAGGCCGGGAACCAGGGAACAGGTCTCGACAACGGGCATGGTTGCCCCCTGCGCCAATGACCGGCCCCCGGGCGTCGAGCGCCACCGGGGCCGGTCCCAGGCTGCCTGAGCGGATCCTGTCCGGATGAACTCATCCGGACAGGTGAAGATGCTCGCAAAAACAGACACCTGGAGCATTGCGGGTGAACGGAAGTTCGCCGGAAATGCTCTAGACGCCCTTCTTCGCCACGACCGGAGCCGGGTCGAAGGCCATCGCGGCCCGGTCGGTATTCACCCGCCCATAGCCGAAATTGGCGTCCCAGCCGGGCGGGCCGAGATTGTCCACATGGAAGGCGAGCAGGTTCCAGATCTGCTCATTCGTCGCGAAGCGATGCGCGCCCCAGATCACCGCCGCAGCGCCGGAGACATGGGGGCAGGCCATGCTGGTGCCGCTCATGTTCCCATAGCCGCCGCCCCGCGTCGTCGACAGCACGGTTACCCCGGGCGCGCAGATGTCCACTTCCGGGCCGCGGCTCGAGAAGGGGGCGAGCGCATTGGCGGAATCGACCGCCGAGACGGCGATGACGTTGCGATACTTCGCCGGGAAGCCGACGGTCGATCCCGATGGCGAGGATGGCGCCCCGCTGTTGCCTGCCGCGGCGACGATCAGCAGCCCCCGCGCCCAGGCGGTCTTGCAGATCGTCTCCAGCGCCGCTGGGGCCGCGCCGGCGCCCAGGCTCATGCTGATGATGTGCATGCGGTTCTGGATGCACCAGTCGATGCCTGAGATGATCTGGCTGAAGGCGCCGCTGCCCGCGCTGTTCAGCACCTTCACCGCATAGAGGAAGGCACTCGGCGCCACGCCGACCACGCCAATGCCGTTGATCGGCGCGGCGATGGTGCCGGCGCAATGCGTGCCGTGGCCATGGTCGTCCATCGGCGTCACCGCGCCGGACACGAAGCTGACCCCGCCGCGGTAGTTCGCGACCAGGTCCGGATGATGGAAATCGATGCCCGTATCGAGCACGGCCACGCGCACCCCCTCACCCTGCGAGGACGGCCAGGCTTCCCGGGAACGGATCTGGGAGACACCGGCGGGCACCGTCTCGGCCTGCACGCTGGGCTGGTCCTCGAATTTCAGATGCGAGAACTGGTCGGCGTCGATCGCGTAGCAGGGCATGTCCTCCTCGATCGCCGCGACGTTGCCGTTCTTGGAGAGCTTCTCCACTTCCGCCTGGGTCAGTTGCGCCGTGACGATCGGCGCCTCGTACTGGTTCACGTCGTAGCCGATGAGGTCATCAGGCATGGGCGGAATGGAGGTTCCCGAAACCATGTCCGTCGCCGCGAAGAACTGGGTCTGCATGCCCTTCGGAAGGACGCTGCGCACGATCTCGACCTTGTCGGTGCCCGCGTCCGGCCGCTTGTCCTTCGGCTTGAAGGTCACGATGACCGAGCGCCGAGTATCCTGCTTATTGGCCATGACGTTCTCCCTTCCGCAACCGATCCGTGCAGGGAGCGCCACCGATCCTCTGCCGGTGGTTGCGCGCCTGTTGTGCGCTTTCCATCCGGCAGGCGCAAATCATTTCGATTTAGGATCATTATCATGAATCGGCTACAGACAGGCACGCACCATGCGGGCCGCTGCGCCATGATCGATCAACTCAGGCGTGTGGAGCGGGCGACAACGATACTGCGTCGCGCATCGGGAACGGCCGCGCCGGCCACGCGGCCATCATCTCCGGCCAGGCCGGCGCCAGCCGGGAGATATCGGCCGAAGGCGCAGGGCGCCCCCGGCCGGCCGCGTCACTGGAAGGGAATCCCGATCCCCGGCCCGCTCGGCATCGCCGGGTCGGGATTGCCGCCGCCGATCTCAAAGTCGCTCGCAGGCGTCGGTGCCCCGGCCATGGACCCGGCATAGGGGTCGGAATCCTGTGCCCGGTCCTGGCGCGTTTCCTGGTTCATGGCGCGGTTCAGGCGGCGGGAGGCCTGCTGTTCCGGCGTCCCGTCCGAGGCCGGAGTCGGCGCCTGATTCTCATAGGTGATCGGGATCGGCTGTTGGGGCGCGCAGGCCGCGGCGGCGGCGAGCATGGCCGTCAGCAGGAGGTGGCGCATGGCGGAATCGTCCTGGCATTCATCGTGACCGATCCTACGCGTTTGCGCGCAGGACGCGAAGGCTGGCCCGGCAACGTCACCCTGGCGCCCTGCCTGCGACGCGGCATGATCCGCATATGACAAGCGACAGCCACGATCCACGGCAAGGGGGCGCGATGGTCGGACGGCGGGTGATGGCGCTCGCCCTCGCCGCCCTGCCGGCTGCCTGCGCCGGCGTCTCCCCGATCGAAGCGGCGCGCCTTGCCCGGGACGGCGAACATGCGACCGGCCGGCTGGCCGCAGATGTTTCCGCGGCGCAGCAGCGGGTCGAGCGGGCGCGGGACCTGGTGCTGCTCCGCGCGGCCCTCGCCGCCCCTGCCGGCACCGGCGTCGCCGCGCTGCGGGCACAGCCCGGTGTGATGGCGGCCGATGCGCGGCTGGCCCCCGCGTCGGCGATCCTGGCCCAGGACCACGAGGCCCTCGAAGGACTGCGCGAGAGCTACCGCGGCTTCGGCGAGGTCGCCGCCGGGCGCGATCCGGAAGCGTTCGACGCGCTGCTCGACCGCGCCATGGAGGATGCCGAGGCGCTACGCACCCTGATCGAGCGCCACGCCACGGACGGATCCGAACTGGTCGAGAGCCTGCCGGGCGGCGAGACCGTCATCGGTGTCGCGCGCCTGGCTGGCGGCGCGATCAGCCGGGCGCGCGCGGCGCGCGGCCTGATGGAGCCAAACGACGCGCTGATCGCACTGCTCGACAGCCTGATCGGTTCGGCCGAGCGCGAGAAGGCGATGCTCGGTCCGCTGCTGGCCGAGGTGGCGGCCGACCACGGCGCGGATGTCGCCGCGGCGCTGCGCCGGGCCGGCGTGGCGCGGGTAGGCAGCGCCGCCGCACTGGACGGCCTCGCGGAGTCCTTTGGCTGGTCCATCTCGCCCCTCGCCGATCAGCGATTGCGGGAGGGTGCGGCGCGGCGGGTCGCGCTCGGGCTCGATGCCGTTGCGGCGCGGCGTGCGACGGCGGAACCGGCACGTATGCTGGACCCTGCGGCCGGTCGCGCCGTACTGGCGGCGCTACGGGACCGGCACCTTGCCCTGCGCGCCGGGGCTCGGCGGGACCCCGATGCCCTGCGCGACAGTCTGCACAGGCTGGCACGGTAGGAAGCCCGCCGGGCGCAGCATGTCTGTCGTGCCTGCTCCCATGGAGTGCGGTCCGGGATGCCGGCATCCGGCCCCCCGATGACGTTGCACGGCAACGCCGATGGAAACGCCCGGCAGCCTGGCTCAGAAGGGCGATGCCTCTCCATGGCCTGAGCGCCACCGCCACAAGCGGCCCGATCCTTGCTAGCCCCGCCGCGACCCTGGTGCCACGGCGGCTCCGGGCTGGGAGAGCATGATGAAACTGAAGAATCGTCTGGCCGGTGGCGCCATTGCCGCCGCCGCACTGCTTGCTTTGGGGGCAACCGGCGCCGTCGCGCAGCAGGCCGGCACGCTGCGCATCGCCATGACCGCGGCTGACGTGCCGACCACCTCGGGCATGCCGAACAATGGCTACGAGGGCATGCGCTTTCTCGGCTATCCGATCTTCGAGCCGCTGGTGCAGTGGAACCTGACGCGCGCCGACGTGCCCGCCGATATCCGCGACGGCCTGGCCGAAAGCTGGACGCAGGATGCCGCCAATCCGAAGCTGTGGCGCTTCCGCCTTCGCCAGGGCGTGAAGTTCCATGACGGCACGGCCTTCAACGCCGATGCGGTGATCTGGAACTTCGACCGCTTCTTCCGCAACGACAGCCCGCAATTCGACGCGACCGGGTCGGCCATCACGCGCGGGCGCATTCCCGTGCTCGCCGCCTATCGCAAGATCGACGAGTACACGGTCGAGATCGAGACCACCCGGCCCGTCTCCTACTGGCCGTACCTGATGACGCTGGTCCTGATGACCTCGCCCAATTCCTTCGAGCAGGGCGGGCGCGACTGGGCGCGCACCGCGGCGCTGCCGCCGGCGGGCACGGGTCCCTTCCGCCTGACGCGCTTCGTGCCACGCCAGTCGGCCGAACTCGGGCGCAACGCCGAGTATTGGGATGAAGCGCGCCGCGCGAAGCTGGAGCGCATCGTGCTGCTGCCCATGCCGGAAGCGACGACCCGCCTCGCGGCGCTGCGCTCGGGCCAGGTCGACTGGATCGAGGTGCCGCCGCCGGATGCCATTCCCTCCTTGCGCCAGGCGGGGTTCCAGGTGGTGACCAACTCCTACCCGCATGTGTGGCCCTGGGTCTTCGCCGTCGGGCGCAACGGCAGCCCGGTCGCCGACCAGCGCGTGCGCCAGGCGCTGAACTACTGCTTCGACCGCGCCGGCCTGGTGACGATGCTGAACGACACGGCGGAACCCGCGGTCGGCTTCTTCCGCCCCTCCGACCCGCGCTTCGGCAGCCCGCAGAACCGCTACACGCTCGATGCCGCGCGCGGCCGCGCATTGTTGGCCGAGGCCGGCTACACCGCGCAAAATCCGCTGAAGATCAAGATCGCGATCTCGCCGTCGGGTTCGGGCCAGATGCTGCCGCTGCCGATGAACGAGTTCCTGCAGCAGTCGATGAAAGAAAACTGCGGCGTCGACGTCACCTTCGAGGTGGTGGAGTGGAACACGCTGCTCGGCTCCCAGCGCGTGGCACCGGATCAGCCGCAATGGCTGGGCGCGGATGCGGCGAATGTCTCGCTGGTCTCCTCGGACCCGTCGCAGATGGCGCGGTGGTTCCTGTCCTCGAACTTCTCGCCGCGCGGGTCGAATTCCGGCCATTGGCGCGACGCGCAGTTCGATGCCGCGCTCGCCGAGCTGGAGACCGCGACCGACCCGCAGCGCATCCTGGCGCTGACCCGCACGGCCAATGAGCGGCTGGTGGATGGGGCGCCGTGGCTGTGGATCGTGCACGACCTGAACCCGCGGGCGATGAGCCGCCGGGTCAGCGGCTTCGTCTCCGCGCAGTCGTGGTTCCAGGACCTGACGCGGGTGTCGCTGCAGTAAGGGACGGAACCGAGAAGGGCGCTGCCCCTCTCGCGCGAAGCCTGGGGTGGGAAGGTCGTCGGAGAGGGGCTTCACTCCTCTCCGAACCTCACCCCGGCAAAGGCCGAAAGGCCTTTGCAAACCGATCTCTGGCCCGGGCGGGAACGCCGTGTTGCCCCTCCCAGCACGCTCGGTGCGCAAAAGCGCGTCTCGGCATGTCGCTCGGCCAGGGGCGCCCGGCGCCAAATTGAGGTTTCCAAAGGCCTTTCGGCCTTTGGCGGGTCCAGGGCAGAGCCCTGGCGAGGTGGTTTGGAGGGGCGGAGCCCCTCTATCCGCGCGCCCTCCCCCGGCCCACTCCTTGCATACAATCGCGCAGGGGCGCCGGACCACGGCGCCCCCGATACGGGGAGATCGTTGCATGACCAAGTTCCGGCGGCTTGCCGCCACCGTGCTGGGCGCTGCGCTGTTCACTGCAGCCGGCACCGCCGATGCCCAGCAGCCGCGCACCCTGCGCATCGCCATGACAGCGTCCGACGTGCCCACCACCACCGGCATGCCGAACAATGGCTTCGAGGGCATGCGCTTCCTCGGCTATCCGATCTTCGAGGCGATGGTGCTGTGGGACCTGTCCGATCCCTCGAAGCCCGCCGATCTGCGTCCTGGCCTCGCGGAACGCTGGGAGCAGGATCCGAACGATCCCAAGACATGGATCTTCCACCTGCGCCGCGGCGTGACCTTCCATGACGGCACGCCGGTCAACGCCGATGCGGTGATCTGGAACTACGACCGCTTCTTCCGCAACGACAGCCCGCAATTCGAACCCGCCGGATCGGGCATCACCCGCGCGCGCACGCCGATCCTCGAATCCTATCGCAAGATCGACGACTACACCGTCGCGCTGACGACGAACCGCGTCGCCTCCTACTTCCCCTACATGGTGGTCTATCACCTGATCGCCTCGCCCCAGGCGTGGGAGAGCGCGGGACGGGACTGGGCGCGCGTCGCCAATGCGCCCGCCGGCACCGGGCCCTTCCGCCTGTCGCGCTTCGTGCCGCGGCAATCGGCGGAGCTGTCGCGCAATGACAATTACTGGGACACGGCGCGGCGCGCGCGGCTCGACCGCATCCTGCTGCTGCCGATGCCGGAGGCGAACACCCGCCTGGCCGCCCTGCGGTCCGGCCAGGTCGATTGGATCGAGGTGCCGCCGCCCGACGCCATCCCGTCCCTGCGCGCGGCGGGCTTCACCATCAGCACCGGCTCCTACCCGCATGTCTGGCCGTGGTTCTTCCAGATGAACGGTGACAACACGCCGTTCAAGGATGTGCGCGTGCGCCAGGGGCTGAACTACTGCGTCGATCGCGAAGGGCTGGTGCAGTTGCTGAACGGCACGGCGGAACCATCCGTCGGCTGGCTCAAGCCCTCCGACCCCGCCTTCGGCAATCCGCAGAACCGCTACCGGCTCGACCCGGCGCGCGGCCGTGCGCTGCTGGCCGAGGCCGGCTTCAACGCCCAGCGCCCGCTGCGCTTCCGGGTCATGATCTCGACCTCGGGGTCGGGTCAGATGCTGCCGCTGCCGATGAACGAGTTCCTCCAGCAGAACCTCCGCGAGGCCTGCGGCGTCGAAGTCGATTTCGAGGTCACCGACTGGTCCAACCTGCTGACCGCCACGCGCAGCGCCTGGAACACGCCGGTCGTGGCGAATATCCAGTCGCTGAACCCGTCCTCGCCATCGTCGGATGCCTCGGTGATGGCGCGGTACTTCCTGCGTGCCTTCCAGCCGCCCAACGGCTTCAACTGGCCCGGCTTCAGCGACGACCAGTTCGAGGCCGCCTTCAGCGAGCTCGAACAGGCCCGCGACCCCGCCGCCTACACCCGCGCCTATGCCCGCGCGCATGAGCGGGTGGTGGACAACCCGCCCTGGCTCTTCATCGTGCATGACCTCAATCCGCGCGCGATGAGCCGG
Organism: Roseomonas alba; assembly: GCF_019430885.1. Classification (GTDB taxonomy): domain Bacteria; phylum Pseudomonadota; class Alphaproteobacteria; order Acetobacterales; family Acetobacteraceae; genus Neoroseomonas; species Neoroseomonas alba. The sequence continues at coordinate 338,415 of NZ_JAHYBZ010000006.1, forward strand.
CGGGTGACGGGCTTCGTCCCCGCCCAGTCCTGGTTCACTGACCTGGTGCCGGTGACCCTGCAATAGCTTCCCCGGGCGCGCGCGGCGGGACATGCTGCGCGCGCCTTGAACACAGGAAGCACACCATGATCGTCGATCTGCGCATCTACACCTGCCTGCCCAACCGCGTCGCGGAGTTCGTCGAGCTCTACGAGAAGATGGGCTGGCCCCTGCAGCAGAAGCACCTCGGCAACTGCGTCGGCTGGTACACGACGATCGAGGGCGAGCTGAACACCGTGGTCCATATGTGGGGCTACGAGGACCAGGCCGATCGCGAGAAGCGCCGCGCCGCCATGGCCGCCGATCCGGAATGGGGCGCCTACCTCGCCGAGGTCGCGAAGCGCGGGATTCTGGTGAAGATGCAGAATCGCATCGTGAAGCCCGCGCCGTTCTTCGCGGCGCTGAAGAAGTAGGGGCCGCGCCCCTTTCTGGGCTGTGGAACCGAGAGGGGCCCTGCCCCTCTCGGGCTCACCCCGCCAAAGGCCGAAGGGCCTTTGGAAACCTCAACCTGGCGCCGGGCGCCGCTGTCATGATCGGTGCCGAAGCCTACTCTTGCGCACCGAGCGCTCTGAGAAGGGGACGAGATGCCTGTGGTGCACAGCACCAGGTGACGGTTTCCAAAGGCCTCGGGCCTTTGGCGGGGTGGCTTGGAGGGGCGGAGCCCCTCCAACCCTCCTGGCGAGATAGTCCCCTCACCGCCCCAGCAGCACCAGCACCACCCCGGCGACCACCGTCAGCGCCCCGATGACGTCGCTGCGCTTCATCCGCTCCTTCAGGAAGAAGCGGCTGAACAGAAGGGTGAACAGGATCTCCACCTGTCCCACCGCGCGCACCAACGCGACGGGGGCATAGGCGAAGCCGGTGAACCAGCAGGCCGACCCCAGCGCGGACAGCGTCCCGACCTGCGCGGAGGACCGCCATGTCGAGAAAAGCTGCGGGATGGACCGCCGCTCCGTCGCGACCAGCCAGCCGCCCTGCATCAGCGTCTGGAGCATGTTGATCACCACCAGCGTCTCCAGCGCCCGCAGCGTCGGGTCCGGCCCGTCCAGCGACTGCGTCGCCGCGCGGATGGCCAGCGCGCAGAGCGCGAAGGCAAAGCCCGCGCCAAGGCCATAGATCGCGGAGGGCTGCATGGTCGCCGCGATCACCTCCCGCCACGACGACACGCGACCTGCAAGCGACAGGTACAGCGTCCCGCTGACCGACACGGCGATGCCGAGCCATGCCAGCGGTGCGAAGGACTCCCCCAGGAAGATCAGCGCGATGAAGGCCGCCTGCACCGCCTCGGTCTTGGAGTAGGCGGTACCGACCGCGAAGCCGCGATGGCCGAAGGACATGATGAGCAGGTTGGTGCCGAGGATCTGCCCGAGCCCCCCCAGCGCCGCATAGACCAGATAGAGCCAGGAGATCGTCGAGAGCTGCCCACCGACGAAGGTGAGATACAGCGTGACCAGCAGCACCCCGACCGGCACGCCATAGAGATAGCGAACGACGGCCGCCGCATTGACGCTGAGCTGCCCGCGCAGCTTCTGCTGCAAGGCGGTCCGCCAGGTCTGGAACAGGCCGGCGCACAGCGTCGCCGCAACCCAGATGGGCATCAGCCGAGCCTCGGATCCAGCCAGGGCCTCGGCATGGGTTGCCAGGGTGTCAGCCGCGCCCCGGCTTCCTCCAGCGCGGAACCGAGGCCCGGCGTGGCGGACAGCGTGGCCGTGCCGCGCGCGAAGCGCAGATCGTGTCCGGTGACGAGGGTGAAGAAGCGATCCGTCTCGCCGAACTGCACTTCCAGCGGCAGCAGGTTCGGCAGCGTCGCGCAGAGATGCACCGAATGCGCGTGGCACACCGGCCCGGTCGGGTTGTGGGGCGCGATCTCGATGCCGGCGGTCTGCGCCAGGGCGGCGATGCGGCGAATCTCCTCATGCCCGCCGGCGTATTTGATGTCGGGCATCAGCACGTCGTAGCAGCCGGCCTCGATGATGGTGCGATAGGCGCCGATGCCGGCGAGCGTCTCCGCGCCCGCGAGCCGCATGCCGCGATCATGCGCCATGGACCGGATGCGGCGGATGGCAGCATGGTTCGCTTCCGCGACTGGGCATTCCAGCCAGAACAGCGCGTATTCCGCGACATCCTGCACCAACCGCGCCGCCCCGCCGGGGGAAAAGCGCCAATGCGCATCGACCATGATGTCGGTGTCGCGCCCCACCGCGCCGCGTACCGCCGCGATGCGCGCGAGGCCCTGCTCATAGGCCGCGCGCTGCGATGCATCGGCGGCGTCCTCCCACACCAGTGGCTCGAAGGGCGCGAGCTTCACGGCGCGGAAGCCGTCCTTCACCGCGCGCGTCGCCGCGGCGGCGAAGCCCTCCGGCGTGCGCGGATTGGCCCCCCGATTGATGTTCGCATAGAGCGGCACCGCATCACGCAGCGCACCGCCGAGCAGCGCATGGATCGGCTGCCCCGCGGCCTGGCCGGCGAGATCCCACAGGGCCTGTTCGAAGGCCGAGAGCACCGCATGCGCGACGAGCCCGCCCGGCGCATGCGGGATCAGCCGCGCGATGCGGTTGCGGTTCGCCGCATCCTCGCCGGTCACATTGGCCGCGAGCCGCGCGACCTCCGCCTCCAGCAGCGCTTCCTGATTGGCCAGCGTGCATTCGCCGAGGCCGCAGCGTCCGTCCTCCGTGCGCACCAGCAGGAAGGACCAGTTGGTCTTCGGCGTGACATTGACGCCCAGATACTCGACGGCGGTGATCCGCATGCTCAATGCGCCTCGATATTCGCGGCCTCGGCGAGGCGCTTCCATTTCGCGATGTCCGCCTCGATCCGCGCCTGGAACTCGGCCGGGGTCGAGGCGACATAGGTGCCGCCCAGCAGCCGCACGCGGTCCTGCAGCGTAGCGTTGTCGCGCAGCGCGACGAGCGTTTCCCACAGCTTCTGGCGGATCGCCTCGGGCGTGCCTTTGGGGGCGAGGATGCCGTTCCAGGCGACCGTCTCGAAGCCCGGCAGCCCACTTTCGCTGACGGTCGGCACCTCGGGCAGGTCGGGATGGCGTTGCAGCGTGCTCACGGCCAGCAGCTTCATCTCGCCGCGGGCGATGTAGGGCATCACGTTCACCAGGTTCGCGAAGGCGACCGGCGCCTCGCCCGAGATCACCGCTTGGGCGAGCTGCGGCGTACCGCGATAGGGCACGTGCTGGATGTCGAGCCCCGCCTGGTTCTTGAACAGCTCCATCGACATGTGGGCGGACGACCCGACCCCTCCGGAGGCGTAGTTCAACTGCCCCGGCCGCGCCTTGATGGCCGCGATCAGCCCGGCGACGTCGCTGACCGGCAGCACCTGCGTGTTCACCACCAGAGCATTCGGCCCCACCACCAGCAGGGCGACGGGGTCGAAGGCATTGGTCAGGTCATAGGGCAGGTCGCGGTAGATCGCCGCGTTGATACCGTTCGACCCGGCATTGCCGAGCAGGAAATTGGTGCCATCGGGCGCGGCGCGGAAGGCGGCCTCGACCCCGATGCGCCCGCCGGCGCCGCCGCGGTTATCCGGCACGAAGGGCTGGCCAAGGGCGGCCTCCAGCAGCGGGGCGATCAGCCGCGCGGTGGTGTCGTTGCCGCTGCCCGGCGCATCGGGAAGTATCAGGCGCACCGGCCGGGTCGGCCAGGGCGCCTGAGCGAAGGCCGGCGCGGCGCAGGCTGCGGCTGCCGCGATCAGGATTCGGCGATGAAACATGGCGGTGGTCCTCCCGGGACGCGCGCAGCCTGACCCGAAGCCGGCCGCGCATCAACGCCGTGCGCCGCCCCGGTCCCGCGTCTGGTCCGTCATGCCTGCCATGCGGGATTGTGCGGACGGCACTAGGGCAGGCCGGCCGCACATCCCTCGTGATCGGGCTCCGCTCGGGACGCCGGCATCGGGCGCAGTCCCGATGCCGGGCTCTCAGAGACCGTTTGGACATGCGCCGATCGGCGCATGTCCATGTCCGGCGCCGGCCCGCACCCGGCCACCCAATTCAGCATACTGTCGTTGAGTGGCCGGGTGGGGGTGCGGGCCGGCGCCGGACTTTTCAAACGGTCTCTCAGGGCAGGCTCTCAGCCGGCGTCCAGCAGAAGGCCTTCCTTGCGCACGACCTCGGCCCATTTCGCGGTCTCGGCACGGACAAAGGCGGCGAAGACTTCCGCATCGCCCGGCATAGGCATGCCGCCGAGTTCGGTGAAGCGCTGCTGCGTCTCAGGCAGGGCGAGCATCGCCATGACCTCGGCATTCAGGCTTGCCACCGCCGCCGGCGGCAGGCCGGCGGGGCCGAACAGGCCGAACCAGGTGTTCACCTCGTAATTGGCGAGTTCCGGCATGGTCTCACGCATCGCGGGCACATCCGGCAGCAGCGGGTGGCGCTCCGCGCTGGTGACGGCGAGCGCGCGGAGGCGGCCGGCCTGGATGTGCCCGATGATGCCGGTGAGGTTGTCGATCAGGAAAGTCACATTGCCGGCCAGGATGTCGAGCTGCGCGGGCGCCGAACCGCGATGTGGCACGTGGATGGCCTGCGCATGCAGCATCTGGAGCATCAGCAGCGGCGAGAGATGCGTCGATTGCCCCACGCCGGTCGAGGCATAGGGGATCTCGCCCGGCCGGGCGCGCAGCATGGCGGCAAGCTCGGCGACGCTGCGTGCCTCGACCGCGGGGTTCACCACCAGGACGTTGGGCCCCCGGATGGTGCCGGCGATGGGCACGATCTGGTCCGCCCGATAGGGCAGGTTGCGGAACAGCGAATACCCGATCGCCTGCGGCCCGATATTGCCGAGCAGCAGCGTCGTCCCGTCCGGCCGGGAGCGCACGACTTCCAGCGTGCCGATGGTGCCGCCCGCGCCGGTGCGGTTCTCGACCACCACCGGAGCGCCGTTCCAGCGCGCCTGCAGGAATTGCGCGACGAGCCGCCCCATGATGTCGGTGGTCCCGCCGGCTGCGGCGGGAACGACGATGCGCACCGGCCCGGATGGACGCCAAGCCTGCGCCCGGGCCGCGACGGGCAGCGCGAGCAGCGGTGCGGCAAGCGCCGCACGGCGGGTGATCCTGACCATTCCTGTCCTCCCTTGGATCTGCGTCCTTGGAGGAGAGCATGGCCTGCCGCGGCACGCCGCGAAAGCCCATCCCCCTGATGGGCCGTACCGTGCCGCCCGCGCGCCTCGGTGACAGTCAGAAAAAGGAGGGGGCGCGGGGGAGTTCCCTCCCCCGCCCCTTTCCCTTCAGGTCGCGTCCATCTGCAGCCCTTCGCGCCGGATGACCACGCCCCATTTCTGGATCTCGCTGCGCACGAAGTTCGCGAAATCCTCCGGCGAACCGGGCGCGGGCACGCCGCCCATCTGGGCGAAGCGGGTGCGCGTCTCGGGCAGGCCGAGCATGGTCTGAACCTCGGCATTCACGCCATTGACCGCGTCGGCCGGCACGCCCGTCGGCATGAACAGCCCGAACCAGGTCGAGACGTCATAGGGCGCGAGCGCGGGCATGGTCTCGCGGATCGCGGGCAGGTCGGGCAGTTCCGGGCTGCGGTCGGCGCTGGTCACGCCGAGGGCACGCAACCGACCAGCGCGGATGTGTTCCATTGAGGAGGTCAGGTTGTCGAAGGCGAACTGCACATTGCCGCCGACAAGGTCGATCAGCATCGGGCCGGCGCCCCGGAAATGCACCGCCTCGGCCTTGGTCTCGGTGAGCTGGGTGAACCACACGGCGGACAGGTGCGGCGACTGCCCGAGGCCCGAAGTGCCATAGGCGGCGCGCCCGTCCTCCCGCTTCAGCCAGGCGACGAATTCCGGCACGGTCTGCGCGGGCACCGAGGGATTGACCACCAGCACGTTCGGCCCGCGGATGACATTGGCCACGGCGACCAGGCTGTCCGGCCGGTATTGCAGGTTGCGGAACAGTGAATAGGCAATGGCCTGCGGGCCGATATTGCCCATCAGCATGGTGCGGCCGTCGGGCGTGGCGCGGACCGCTTCCATGGTGCCGATGGTGCCGCCGGCGCCGGAGCGGTTGTCCACCACCACCGGCGTGCCCCAGCGCGATTGCAGGTATTGGCCGAGCAGGCGTGCCATGATGTCGGTGGTACCGCCGGGGGCCGCCGGCACGATGATGCGGACAGGCTGGCCGGGCCGCCAGGTCTCGGCAATGGCGGCGGTAGGCAGCAGGGCGGGCAGGCTCAGCGCGGCGCGGCGCGACAGGCGGATCATCGGACATTTCCCTTGTGGTCGTGGCGCTCTTATCGCCCGGCCGCGTCGCTGCGTCACGCCCCGCGGCGACCCGTCGCGAGCCGCGCAACAGCAACGAAAGAGCGCGGCCCGTCAGGCCCGCCGCTGAGATAGGCACGCCGCGCAGCCGCTTCGACACGCGTGCGGCGATCCTCCGGCAGGGCGGCGACGAAAGCGCCGGCGATGCCCTGCCCGCCACTGGCCCAAGGCCCCCACCAATCGGCGAAATCCACGAAATCCTGCCGGATCAGGATGTCGCGCTCCGCGACGTCGCGCAGCCCCGCCCCGGTCAGAAGGGCCGCGAGACGCCCCGGCGATCCCACCGGATCGCCCCAGTAGCGGGCGCGGAAGGCCTCGCCATCGGGTTCCGTCGCGGCGACGGTGTCGGCGAAGGCGCGCAGAAAGGCGAAGCCGCCGACGAGGTCCCACATCGTCGCGGCCACGAGGCCGCCGGGCTTGGCGACACGCGCCATTTCCGCGACCGCCGCGGCGCGGTCTGGCACGAATTGCAACACGAGCAGGGAGAGCACGGCATCGAAAGCGCCATCCGGCAGATCGAGCCGCGTGACGTCGCCCGTGGCGAAGCGCGCCCCCGGCACGCGCGCCTGCGCGGCGGCGACGAAGGCATCGCTGAGGTCCACTCCGGTAATGCCCGCATCCGGGTCGCGCGCGGCGACGGCGGCCGACAACGCGCCGGTGCCGCATCCCGCATCCAGCACGGCCGCCGCTGGCGGCAGGGCCAGCGCATCGAGCATCGCCTCGGCCAGGCGCGCGCTCCAGCGCCCCATGCTGCGCTCATAGGCCTCCGCGCTCGTCGCGACATAGCCCGCCATGCGGCTACTTCTCGACGCGATAGCGGAAGTCGCAATGCGTCGCGCCACCCATGATGGTCTGGGTCCGCTCAAGCTTCAGCGCCGGGTCGTAACCCTCGCAGAACGCGCCGTCGCGATTGCACGACAGCACCGCGCCGAGTTCGGCGATGCCCATCTCCTTGTACATCTCGGCATAGCGGCAGCGGGTGACGTTGAAGGCGTAGTGGGTGGCGTCGCGCGCCACGGGGTCGATCCGCAGCGCGTCATCCTTCGTCCACAGCGATTGCAGGGCGATGAAATGGTCGAGGCTGGGCTGCCCGCCGGGGCCATCCTTCGCCATCTCGGCCGCCGTGGCCTTGGCGAGCTTGACCACGGCACGGGTCAGGATGGCCTTGGCGTGCTCCTCGCCGATCTCGGCCTTCATCTCCTCATAGATGCCCTTGGCGAAGGCGGCCTCGATGCGGCGCTGCTGGAGAATGCCCAAGCGTTCCTCGGCCATAATATGAAAGCTCCCCGACGTCGGTGACGCCGGGGAGCCTATCGCGCGCCGTTGGATACGACGAGTTGCTGTTTGGTCGCGGCACCGCCCCGCACGCCGCCCGGTCACCCAACGACAACATGCTGGATTGGGGGACCGGGCGGCGTGCGGGCCGCTGCCGCCGCCGGGAATGCGCCGCAGGGCGCATTCCCGCGCAGTCTCTTACTGCGCGTACATGCCGCGGTTGGTCACGTAGATGCGGCTTGCGGCGCAGATGTTGATGTTGCGCAGCTCGGCCGCACCGCCGCCAACCCAGGTGATGCGGAAGTCGTAGGCGCCGGCATTGGCCGCGCGCGCATTCCACACCTGCCCCGGCGCCACCACGTTCTGGCCGAGCTGATCGACGCCCCAACTCGACAGGCTGGCATGGCTGTACTGGAAGGTAAGGATGGTGCGGGAGGAGTTGTTGACGAGCTGGAAGCGCGTATCGCAACCCGGGCCGGACGGCACCGGGGCGACACCGACCGGCGTCGGCACATAGACCGTCTGCGGCGCGCAGGCACTGACGGCGGCAGCGCCCAGCAGGGCGAGAATGGCAGGCAGCAGGCGGCGCGGCATAGTCACGGCGATCTCCCGGGTTTGGCAGGCGCACCTCTCGGCCCGCCCGTAATTCGATGAAATGACGGTATGCAACGATGGTTACATGAGCAAGATGGCGCGGGCTTGCGCAGGCGCGCGTGGCCATGGTGCTGTGAAGCGCTTCGTCGGGAAGGATCGGGCGGATGACCATCGGACAATGGTTCGGTTTCCAGGGACGCATCGGACGACAGACCTGGTGGCTCGGCTATGTGCTGCCGCTGACGGCGATCTCGATCATCTGCTCGGTGCTCGACATCGCGCTGGGCTTCGTGACGATCCAGGATGCGGCGCCGGTCGACGGCTATGGCTACGGCTTCGAAACCGCGGGCATCGGCCCGTTCGGGCTGCTGTCGCTGATCCCGCTGATCTGGGGCGGGCTCGCCGGGCAGGTGAAGCGCTGGCACGACCGCGACAAGTCGGGTTGGATGGTGCTGATCAACTTCATCCCGCTGATCGGCATGATCTGGGCGCTGATCGAACTGGGCTTCCTGCGCGGCACGGCCGGACCCAACCGCTTCGGGGCGGACCCGCTGGGCGGGACCGCGGCGCAATGGCAGCAGCAGGGCTGGCAGGGTCAGCCGCCGCAGCAGCAATGGCAGCCACAGCAGCCGCAACAGTGGCAGCAGCCCCAGCCGCAGCAATGGCAGCCGCAGCAGCCGCCGCAGTGGCAGCCGCCGCCGGCCCAGGGCTGGCAACCCTCACCCCAGCAGGGCTGGCAGGCACCGCCGCAGGGCTACCCGCCGCCGCAGGGGCCGGGCGCGCCACCCCCGGGGTACGGCCAGCCGCCGGCCGGGTACGGGCAGCCGCCTGCTGGCCCGCCGCCGGGCTACGGGCAGCCGCCACAGGGCAGCGTGCCGCCGGTGCGGCGGGATTGAGCGCCTTCCTCCTGGACCATGGAACCGGGAGGGGCTTCGCCCCTCTCGGGCTCTGCCCGCTAAAGGCCGAAAGGCCTTCCTGACGAGCGGCCTGCTCCCGCTGTTGCGGTTGGAGGGACGCCGCCCCTCCGAACCACCCCGCCAAGCGCCTGGAGCACTCGGAACGCAATTTTCTGGTGCCGGGCGCTGCGCCCTTGCCGCTCTGCCCAGGCACCCGTCATGCGCACGAGCGGGCTGCGGCACCTTTCTAGCTGCGGCGCACGACGCCGAGCGGGCGCACGACGCCAAGTGATGGTCTGCAAAGGCCCTGTGGCCGTTGCTGGGCTTGGCGGCACTGCGGCCAAGGTCCGGAGAGGGGCAAAGCCCCACGCCGGTTCCGTCATGATGGCCGGTTTACGACCGTCCCGCCTTACGCCGGATCGACCGGCGCGGGCGGAACGCCCGCTGCCTCGATCGCCGCGCCAGCCTCGAGCAGTAGATCCTCACGATAGCGCCCGGCCAGAAGCTGCACGCCCACCGGCACCGTGCCGACCAGCCCCGTCGTCACGGTCAGCCCTGGCAACCCCATCAGCGGCACGCCGACCTGGGTGAGCTGCGCCTCCATGATGCGCCGGAAGGCTTCGGGGCTGTCGACATCCTCCTGGTCGCGGAAGGGCAGTTCGCCCGAGACCGGGGTGATGGCGACCGGATGGCGCTCGAAGAATTCCATCCATTGCCGCACGAAGGTCGCGCGCTTCTGCAGCCCGTCCATGAAGGCGTTAAGGTCCGGCACCGGGCACAACTCCTCCATGATGCCGAAGACGAAGGTCGCATCCGGGTCGGCTTCCTTCCGCAAGGCGGCATTCAGGCCGCGGCGGGATTCGGCGAGCCACAGCATGGCCTGCAGCGCGGCGGGTTCGCGCAGCGGCGGGGTCTCGGCTTCCTCCACGGTCCAACCGGCTGCCTCCAGCCGCTTCGCCGCGTCGCGCAGCGCGGCCTCGACCGCGGGCTGCACCGTCATCCCGTCCGGCGCGACGCACAGCGCCGCGCGCTTCGGCGCGGCGGGGCCGTCGAAGGGCACGCCAACCCACCACGGGTCACGGGTGTCTCGCGCCGCCATGGCCGCAAAGCCGAGCCGCACATCCGCGATGGTCCGCGCAATAGGCCCCGACACCGCCATGAGTTGCCCGCCAATATGCCGTTCGGCGCCCGAGGCATTCCAGGCCGGGATGCGCCCCAGCGTCGGCCGCAGCCCGTGCACGCCGCAGGCATAGGCGGGGTAACGCACCGACCCGCCGATATCCGTGCCATGCGCGATGGCCCCGATGCCCGCGGTGACCGCCGCCGCCGCACCGCCCGAGGACCCACCCGGCGTGATCGACGGATCGCGCGGGTTCTTCGTGTGACCATGGAGGGAATTGCGTGTGAACCAGCGCAGGGAAAAGGCGGGCGTGTTCGTCCGCCCGAGCAGCACCGCCCCCGCCTTGCGCAGATTGGCCACCACCGGGCTGTCCTGTGTGGCAATGAGGTCCTTCTGCAACCGCAGCCCGTTTGTGGTGGCGAAGCCCTTCTGGTCGGCGTTCACCTTGATGGTCACCGGCACGCCGGCGAGCGGACCGGGATCCTCGCCCCGCGCGATCGCAGCATCGATGGCGGCCGCGTCGGCCAGCACCTCCTCCGGGCGATGGTCCACCACAGCGTTGATCTTCGGGTTCGCCGCATCGAGGCGCGCCAGCGCATCGCGCGCGGCCTCCGAGGCGGAAACCCGCTTCGCGCGGATAGCGGCGGCAAGGTCAGCAGCGGAAAGGCGCCAGGTATCGGTCATGTACGGTCTCGTGCGTGGGAAGACGCCGATCGCAGCATGCCCGCGCCGCCGCGCCAATGGGGCGTGGCGTTGCGATGCCGGGACGTATGTCCCTACACTGAATGCGGGAAGAAACCCCAGACCGGAACAACGGAGGGTTGCGCGTGCCCACACCCGCAGGCGCCGAGGAAATCGGCCGCTACATCTATCTCTTCCGTGCCCAGACCGAGGACCAGACCTGCGTCATCGACGCCCATGGCGGCTTCGTCTTCGAGAACCGCTCCTTCACCGTCCCCGCCGGCGTCACGCTGAAATTCTACACTCCGCATGGCAGCGCGGTAATCGACGAAGGGCAGTTCGCGCTGAATGTCGCGCAGTTCGACTACACGGTCGCGGAAGAGATCACCGGCGGCCAACCCTGCCACAACTACCTGCTCGCCAAGGCCTGGGGGACGCACACCTTCGGCGATGACGAGGACGACAAGCGCATCACCTATGCCCGTGCCGAAGCGATGCTGGATGCGCAGGACGATCGCCGCACGCGGCAGACCCAGCGCTTCGGCGCGCCGATGGACAGCGTGGCCTCGCTGGTGACGATCCGGAACCGCTGGGACCTGTGGACCGGCATTCCGCTGGAGACTGTCATTCACGAGGTGCGACAGGTCATGCCCACGCTGACGACCTTCCACTGCACCTTCTGCCGCTCGGCGGGGCTCCACCTGCCCTGGCAGACGCCCGAGGGCCCCAGCGTCACGCCGCAGCTCGCCTGATCACAGGAAGCCGCCCGACTGGCGCTTCCACAGCGCCGCATAGGTGCCGTCGCGCTTCAGCAGATCGGCGTGGCTGCCCGTCTCGACCACACGGCCATGTTCCAGCACCACCAGCCGGTCCATGCTGGCGAGCGTGGACAGGCGATGCGCGATGGCGATCACCGTCTTGCCTTCCATCAGCCCCGCGAGTTGCTCCTGGATGGCCGCCTCGACCTCGGAATCGAGCGCGCTGGTCGCTTCGTCCAGCACCAGGATCGGCGCGTCCTTCAGCAGGACGCGGGCGATGGCGATGCGCTGGCGCTGGCCGCCGGACAGCTTCACGCCGCGCTCGCCGACATGGGCCTCGTATCCGGTGCGGCCGCGCCAATCACCGAGTTGTTCGATGAAGTCATGCGCAGCGGCGCGACGTGCGGCGGCGATGATCTCGGCCTCGGAGGCGGACGGCCTTCCGTAGCGGATGTTGTCGCGGATCGACCGATGCAGCAGCGCGGTGTCCTGGGTGACGACGCCGATCGCCCCGCGCAGCGATTCCTGCGTCACCGTCTCGATATCCTGCCCGTCGATGGTGATGCGCCCCGCCTCGGGGGAGAAGAAACGCAGCAGCAGGTTCATCGCCGTCGTCTTGCCCGCGCCGGAATGGCCGACCAGGCCGACGCGCTCGCCCGGCGCGATGGCGAGGTCGAAGCCGTTCAGCACCCCGCGTTCCTGGCCATAGCCGAAATGGACGTCCTCGAAGCGAATTTCGCCGCGCGTCACGACCAGCGGCGTCGCGCCGGCCGGATCGGGTGCGGTCGGCGGCACGGCGATGGAATTGGTGGCTTCCTGGACCACGCCGACATTCTCGAAGATGCCGGTGACGTTGAAGGCGACCCAGCCGGAAATGTTGGCGATCTGCCAGCCCATCGGCAGCGCGGCGGCAACGACGCCAACGCCGATCTCCCCACGCTGCCACAGCCAGATGGACACCGCGCCCATGGCGGTCAGCATCAGCGCGTTCAGCGTGGACAGCAGCAGGCCGTTCAGCGTGACCATGCGCATCTGGCGCTTGAAGGCCTCGGTCAGCCGGGTCACGCCTTCGCGGACGAAGCTGTCCTCCTCCTCCGCCCGGGCAAACAGCTTCACGGTGAGGATGTTGGTGTAGCTGTCGACCACGCGGCCCGTCAGCAGCGACCGTTCCGCCGAGGCCGCGCGCGACCGGTCGCGCATGCGCGGCACGATGAAGCGCAGCAGGGCGAGATAGACGACGAACCACAGCATCACTGGCATGGCGAGCCGCCAATCCGCCTGGGTCAGCCAGATCACCGCCGTGCTGCCATAGACGAGGATGTACCAGACCGCATTCACGCCCTGGACGACGGATTCCCGCAGCGCCGGTCCGGCCTGCAATACGCGGGTCGCGATGCGCCCTGCGAAATCCTCCTGGAAGAAGGCCCAGCCCTGGCGGACGACGTGATAATGGCTCTGCCACCGGATCAGGCTGGTGACGTTCGCCCCGATGCCCTGCTGCGCGACCAGGTTCTGCGCCGTGATGGCCAGCGGCCGGCAGACCAGCAACACCGCCGCCATGCCGACCAGTTGCGGCCAGGCCTCCGCGATGATGCGGTCCGGGCCGTGAACATTCAGCAAGGTGACGACGGTGCCGATGAAGATCGGGATCAGCGCATCCAGCACGGCGACCGTCATGCCGAGCAGGAACAGCAGCACGAACAGCGCCTTCGCCTGCCGGATGAAGTACCAGTAGAAGGCGATCAACCCCGAGGGCGGCGGGTCGGACGGGACGGCGCTGCCGAACAGCCGGCTGGCCGTGGCCCCCGGCGGCGCGACGGGATCGACGGTGGATTCGAAGGGGAGCGCCATGCCCCCATCCACGCCCGCCGGCCGGCGGAGTCAATCGCCGGCCGGTGACGCCTGCGTGTCCGGCGCCGTCAGTTCAGAGAAATGTTCGTGCCGGCCAGCAGGCGCTTGTCGCGGTCGAGTTCCGCCCGGATGAAATGGCAGATTTCCGGCGCGGGCATGCCCCCGGGTGTGGCCGAGGCATCGTTGCGCAGCTTCTGCAGCGCCGGTGCGCTCAGCGTGGCCGTAAGCGCACCATCCAGCGGCGCCGACGGTGCCGAAGAAACCGACCATGTCGGCCATCGGATCATCGGGCCTCGGAACATCTGCCTGCTCACGCGCAGGCAGAGCGGCCGCAAGGCGCCGTGCCGCGCCGGTTCGTGGGAAAGCCGGTCAGTCGCCGGGCGAGGCCGCGGCCGCCGCCAGCACGCGCCGCGCGGCGCGGCGGAGGAGCCATCCGGACGGCCCGCGCGCCTCCAGGATCGCCCGTCGAACGATGCGCAGTTCACCCTCCGCCCGGTTCCGGGCCACCGACGCATCGAAAGCCTGTCCGCGTGCGATCTGCGCGGCCTCCAACAGGGATTCGATCTTGCGTGCCGAATAGGCGTCGGTGCCCTTCTCCTCGATCTCCTGCAATTTCGACCGCGCGTCGGCCAGGTCCAGGGTCAGGCGCGCGATTTCGGCATCCTTATCCGTCTGCTGTGCCGTGGATGCGGCCGATGGCTTCGCCTTGCGCTGGCCGTCGCCGCCACGTTGCACATGCGGCCGCCGCTTGCGGTTCGCCTTGTATGTCATGCCGCACCCGCCTTGCCGCGAGACACGGCCATGTCCGGCTGCATTGTCCAGCCGCCACGCGCGATGGGTGTCGACACCTCGTTGGCTTCCCGCATCTGCGCCTCCCGATTCGAAGATCTGCCCCGACGCTGAATCCGTGAGCCGCCTGAAGCCAGTCCCGTCTTCGTGAGCCGCATGCCCGGCGCCTGTGCTCCGCCATGTGCCAACCGCTCGGAAGCCCCGCGCCGCCGAGCGAGCAAGGCGACCACCACTGGCCGCGCCATGATACAAAGGGTTCGACTCCTCCTGGCGCCACACTTTGCTAAGCAAGCGCCTGTGGCTCGCAAGCATCCTGCCTATCTCTATACCTTTCCGCCCCATGCGCGGCGCGCAGTGCTCGACGCGATGCTTGCGGAGCAGGCGATGGCAGATCTCGCATTTCATCCTGCGTATCGCGCCCTGACGGCGAGCAAGACGTTCTGGCAGGAGCTGGGCCGTGCACTGCAACGCCACGATGCGCCCACTGTCGCAGCAACATGCGAAATCGTGGCCGACATGCTGCGCGCCAGACGGATGACAGCCCGTGCGGCAGCGACACTGGTGCGGGCGTGGCGGCTCGGCCGCCTCAACGCCTGGTAGCCGGCACAGCCGCGCCGGGCGTGTAACCCCGCACTTCCCGGAAATCCGGCGCAGCCGCCAGTTCGACGGGCGATCGCCTATCAACCACTGCCGCAACCCGTCGATTTGACGCGAAGGCATGGCGCGTCATTCTAAGCACAGCGCGATCGAGGCAGGGCAACCCCATCGGGTCGGACACCGATCCGGCGATTCTGCACCGTCCGACGCCAGCAAGCACGAGAACAGTACCGGCAAGGTCCCGCCAAAGGGACAGGCCATGTGGGAGTAACGTACCATGCAACGACGCGACATCCTGACCGGCATCGCCGGCACAACGATGCTGGGCCTCGCCGCCCGAACGGCGAGAGCGCAGTCCTATCCGAACCGCCCGATCCGGCTCGTCGTCGGCTTCGCGCCGGGCGGGCCGACGGATCTCATCGCGCGCATCGCGGCGCGCACCATGTCGGCGGCGCTCGGCCAGACGGTGGTGATCGAGAACCGGCCAGGTGCCAGCGGCAGGGTCGCGGCCTCTGCCGTCGCCCGCGCGGAACCCGATGGGTACACGCTGCTCACCAACGTCCTGGCCGACATGGTCGGCCCGGTGATCGAGGGGGACACGCGGGAACCGCTACTGCGCAGTCTGGCGCCGGTGGCCCTGGTCGGCACGGCACCGAACGTGCTCGTGGTGCATCCGTCGCTGGGCGCCGGCAGCGTTCGCGATCTGGCCGCACTGGCCAAGGCGCGCCCCGGCACGCTGAGCTACGCCTCGGCCGGCATCGGCACGGCGAGCCATCTGGCCGGGGTGCTGTTCGCGGCGGCGGCGGATATCGACCTGATCCACGTCCCCTACAATGGCACCGCCGCGGCGCAGACCGATCTGCTGACCGGCCGTGTCTCGATGATGTTCGACAATCTCGACAACGGCCTGTCGAATGCAGCGGCCGGCAAGGTCAAGGCGCTGGCGGTCACCAGCCCTTCCCGCTGGCATGCCGCGCCAGACGTGCCAACGATCGGCGAGGCCGGCTTCCCCACGGCGGAGATGCTGTCCATCTTCGGCGTCATGGCGCCTGCCGGCACACCCGCTGTCATCATCGAACAACTCGGCTCCGCGCTGGTCGCCGCGTCGCGCGAGGAGGCGACACGCCGCAGTCTGCTCACGATCAGCATCGAGCCCGCCTCGCTCGGTCCGGCGGAATATCGCCGCTACCTGGAAACCGAGACGCGCCGCTGGGAAGCCCTGGCCGCGCAGGGCCGGCTCACCGGAAGCCGCGCCGGGTAAGCAATCTCGCCGGCACCTGCCCACACGGCGTCGACCGGAGGCGCGGGGCCGCGGCTTTCGGCAGGCGATGGAGGTGAAGGACGTCGTCATGAAAACGACGGCGTCTCTCGCTCCTGCTGAGACCAGACAACGACAAGGTGGAGAGACGGGTTATGAAGGGCTACGGCATCGACCATGTGCATCTGCGCAGCACCGATCCCAATGCCGCCGCGCGCTTCTACATGGAGGCACTGGGCGCGCGCGAGACCGGCCGCACGGAGATCCGGGGTGCGCTGCGACTGGTGCTGGACCTTGGGGGGCTCACGCTGTTCATCGAGGCGGTGCCCCCGGCGACGCCGCATCCGCCCGAGCCGCCCTATCTCGGGCTCGAGCATCTCGGTCTGCGCGTCCCCGATCTGGATGCCGCCGCAGCGGACCTGCGTTCCCGCGGTGTGCGGTTCGTCACCGAGCCGCGCGAGGCCCGGCCGGGCACGCGCATCGCCTTCATCGAGGGCCCGGACGGCGTGCGGATCGAACTGATCGAACGCAGCACCGCGTGAGTACGCCGCCGTCCTGCCCTCCACGCGCCGTGCCGGTCGGCGCGTCAGCTCCTCCGCTTCTTCGCGCGCCCCGCCTCGCCGGTGCCAAGGCCAATCTCCTTTGCCAACGTCGAACGGCGTTCCGCGTACGCCGGGGCGACCATCGGATAGTCCGCCGGCAGGCCCCATTTCTCCCGGTACTGATCCGGTGTCATGCCGTAGGCGGTCGCCAGATGCCGCTTGAGCATCTTCAGTTTCCGGCCGTCCTCCAGGCAGATCAGATAGTCGCGCTGGACCGACTTCCTGATGGCAACAGCGGGCTCCTGCTTCACCGCGGCCGGTTCCTTGGCAGCCTGTTCGATACCGGACAGTGCCGCGTAGACGCCCGAAATGAGACTCGGAAGATCCCCGGCCGGCACGGGGTTATTCGAGACATGCGCGGCCACGATAGACGCCGTGAGCTGCAGCATTGCCGGTCTTGCGGTCACTTCTGACATCGGATTTTTCCCGGATCGGATCTACTGGTTGACAAGTATTGCACACTTCGACGACTCAGGAAACGAGTATCGCCTTCACAGAAGTAAGCAATCGGAAAACGGACCGAATTGATAATAAACATTGAACCAGTGGTTGCCAAATTCAGAAATAGTTGCGTCAGGGTTGGATGGATGCAGTGAGCATCGTCAATGGAGAACGGTGCCATGCTTCGCAAGCACCCGCCGGACGCATCTGCGGAGGACGGGCGATCCAGTCCCGGCGAGCAGAAGCATATCCGCGATGCCTATCGCGATCTCACCGTCGCGGATTTCGGCGCAGGCCTTCCAATAGACTTCCACTTCGGCCCGACGATCCGGCGGCGACGAAGTGCGCGAGAGCATCGTCTTCATGGTCCACATCTCCCTTGCCGACTGCGCCAACGCCGCAGAGCGGCGCTCGGTTGCGCGAAAGGCGGGCGGAGATGTCGCACAGGGTCACGGACACTTCAGCGACGGGGCGCACAACGCCACGAAGGCCCGCCTTCAGGCCGACCAGATCGTGCCGCCGGCTGGAGAATGCAGAGCGACATGCTCCGGGACAGCCGGCTGCTGACCGAACCAGGGCGCGGTGGTGACAGGCGAAGGGGCGCCCCCTCCGAATGTCGACGGCGCGCGGCATTCGGAAGGCTGCGCGGAGGATACGCCTGACCCTTTGGCGCGTCTCCTCAGCCGGGATATCTCCAGGATGTCTCTCTACAATTTTCCCTATCCCGGCAGCCCCAGCACGTTCTTCGACAGGATGTTCTTCTGGATCTCGTTCGACCCGCCATAGATCGTGGCCGGTCGCGCCTGGATGTAGAGCCCGGTCGGGTTGAGGTTGCGGTTGCCTTCCATCGGCTCCAGCAGCCCGGCGTTCTCGCCGGCGATCTCCAGCATCGTATCGGTGATGCGCTGGAACAGCTCGGTCTGGAACACCTTCAGCATCGACACATCGGGACCGAGCGTCTTGCCCCGCCGAAGCTTGTCGACGAAAGATCCGTAGAGCGACTTCAGATCCTCCAGATCCAGCCGCAGGCGGCCGTAGGTGTCCTGGAAGGCGACGTCCTCCCACACCCCCATGCGCTCGGCGAGCTGGCGCAGTCGCGTGAAGGCATAGGCCGACAGGCGCGGCGAGCCGAGATAGATGCGTTCGAAGGACAGCAGCGCCTTGGCCATGTCCCAGCCGCGGTTCGGCGTGCCCACCAGGTTCTTTGCCGGCACGCGGACATTGTCGAAGAAGACCTCGCAGAACTCGTCATGATATTCGAGGTTGATGATCGGCTTCACCGTGATGCCCGGCGTCGCCATATCCACCAGCAGGAATGAGATACCCTCCTGCTTCTTGGCATTCTTGTCGGTACGCACCAGCAGGAAGCACCAATTCGCGTCCATCGCGAGCGTGGTCCAGATCTTCTGGCCGTTCACGACATATTCGTCGCCGTCCAGCACCGCCTCGGTGCGCAGCGCGGCGAGGTCGGACCCTGCATTGGGTTCGGAATAGCCCTGGCACCAGATGTGCTCGCCGCTCAGGATCTTCGGCAGGAAGTATTGCTGCTGCTCATCCGTGCCGTGGTTGATCAGCAACGGGCCGACCATGACGATGCCGTGGTCGTTGGTGCGCGCACAGCCGTAGCGCTCGACCTCCTCGGTGAAGATGATCTGCTTGGCCGGGGACAGGCCCATCCCGCCGAACTGGCGCGGCCAGCCGGGACAGAGCCAGCCCTTCTCGGCCAGCATGAAGTACCAGGGCTTGTTCTCCTCCCAATGCAGGCGCTTGGGGGGGTTGCGGAGCTCCGCCGGATAGTTGCCCTCGATCCAGGCGCGGACATGGGTGCGGAAGGCCTCGTCCTCCATGGCGTTGAGGTCGGCGGTTTCCTTCGGTGCGATGGACACGGCCATGGCTCAGCCTCCGAACTTGGGCTTGCGCTTCTCAAGGAACGCCGCACGGCCTTCCTGGAAGTCGGATGTGGTGAACAGCAGGCCCTGGAAGGTCTGCTCGTCGGCCAGCGCCTCGTCGAGGCCTTCCGACAGGATCTTCTTGGTCAACTCGATCGGGCCGGACGCCTCGGCAGCGAGGAAGTGCGCCTTCTCCAGCGCGACTTCCAGCGCCTTGCCCGGGGGGGCGAGGTAGTCCACCAGCCCGATCCGCTCGCCTTCCGGCGCGTTCACCACCTCATGGTAGAACAGGATGCGCCGCGCCCGGCCAACGCTCACGCGGCGCGGCAGGAAATAGGGCAGCCCCATGTCGGACATCAGCCCGATCTTGTGGAAGCCCGCGACGAAGCGGGCGTCCTCCGCGGCGACGATGGTGTCGCAGGCGCAGGCGACGGCCATGCCCGCACCCGCCGCCCAACCTTCCACCGCAGCGACCAGCGGCTTGCCGCCACGCGCCATCAGCCGCACCAGACGGTGCGTGCGGCGCATGCGCTCCCGCCCCGCCAGCGCATCGCCCACATCCATGGCCGAGATGTCGCCGCCCGCGCAGAAGGTGCCGCCCGCGCCGGTCACGACGATGGACCGCACCGCGCGGTCGGCATGGGCGCGTTCGATCGCGTCTTCCAGCGCCGCGCGCACCGCCGGCGCGATGGCGTTCTTGCGTTCCGGATAGTCGATGGTGAGGACGAGGACGCCGCCGTCCTTCTCCTCGCGAAGGCGGGCCTCGCTCATTCCACATCCTCCGGCGCCAGCGCCATGAAGCGGCGGCGATGCAGCCCGGCCGAGCCATACTGGTTCATCACCACCATGCCGCGCCGCAGATACAGCCCGACATCATATTCGTCGGTGTAGCCGATGCCGCCATGAAGCTGGATGCACTGCCGCAGCACATACATCCCGGATTCCACCGCGCGATGCTTCGCCTTCGACACCGCCGCCTGGCGCACCGCACCCGTCGCACCGTCGTCCAGCACCGCCGCCGCGCTCTCCACCGCCGCGCGCGTCAGCGAGAGATGAATCTTCAGATCCGCCGCACGATGCTGCAACGCCTGGAAGGTGCCAATGATCCGGCCGAACTGCTGCCGCGTCTTCAGGTAGCCGATGGTCAGCTCGAAGGCCTTCTCCATCAGCCCCAGCATGTGGCCGGCGGTCATCAGCGCCGCCTCGTCCAGCGCCTGTTCCAGCACGGCGCCGATGTCGTCCGCGACATGCGACGCGCGCGACAGGTCGGGCCGCAGCGTGCCGACGAAGCCGCCATCCATCGCCTTTTCCAGCGTGAGGTCCGCCCCCGCCGCGTCCAGCGACACCAGCGCGATGCGGTTGCCCTCCCGCACCGGCAGCAGGAAGGCATCCGCCCCGCCCGCCATCGGGATGAAGACGCGCGGCGCATCGCCCGTGCCCGGCACGGCGATGCTGTCCGCCTTCTCTTGCCAGGCGGTCAGCACGACTTTCCCGCCTTCCAGCAGCGGGCCAAGCAGCGCCGTGTCCCCGGCCGCCGCCAGCACCCGCGCCGACAGCATCGCCGGGATCAGCGGCTCGGGCGCGAGGCCCGCACCGATCTCCTCCTGCAGCGCCACCGCCTCGGACATGCCGAGGCCCGCACCGCCCGCCGCCTCCGGCACCGCCAGGCCGATCCAGCCGAGCGCACCCATCTCGGCGAAGACCTCGCGCGAGAAGCCAGGTTCGACAAAGCGCAGCGCGCGCACGCGCTTGGTGTCGCCGTCGCGCGGCGCGACCGCGCCCGCGCTGTCGCGGATCATGCGGATGGATTCGGATCGTTCGTCCAAGGCCTGGCTCATCGCTTCCAAAGGTCGGGGGGAGATGAACTCCCCCCGAACCCCCCTCCTTCTTTTGACTGGGCGCCCCGCCGCTGGCGAGGCGCAGCAATTCACTGCGTGTGCAGCACCGCGCCGGAGGCCGCCTGCGCCTCCTCCAGCGTCACGCCGGGGGCGAGGTCCACCACCACGAAGCCCTTCTCCGGCGACACGTCGAAGACGCCGAGATTGGTGTAGACGCGCTTCACGGCACCCGGCGTCGTCAGCGGATAGCCACAGGTCTCCACCAGCTTCGGACGACCATCCTTCGTCGTGTGTTCCATGATGACCCACAGGCGCTTCGCACCTGCGCCGAGATCCATCGCGCCACCCACGGCCGGCGCGCTGTCATTCTCGCTCGTCGCCCAATTGGCGATGTCGCCGTTCTGCGCGACCTCGAAGGCCCCCAGCACGCACAGGTCGATATGCCCGCCGCGGATCATCGCGAAGCTGTCCGCATGATGGCAGTAGGACCCGCCCGGCCGCAGCGTCACCGGCTGCTTGCCCGCATTCACCAGCCACGGATCCACCTTGTCCGGCGCGGGTGCGGGGCCCATGCCGAGGATCCCGTTTTCCGAGTGGAAGATCACCTCGCGCTCGGTCGGCACGTAGTTGCCGACCATGGTCGGAATGCCGATGCCGAGATTGACGATCCAGCCTTCCGGAATGTCCTGGGCCAGGCGCGCGGCCATGCCCTTGCGGTCGAAGCCTGACATGTGTTCGCCCTCCTGTTCCGATGCCTATGCCCAGTCCGGCCCGCGATCCACCTGGATCACGCGATGCACGAAGATGCCCGGCGTGTGCACATTCTCCGGCACCAGTTCCCCCAATTCGCGCAGATGCGACACCTGCGCGATGGTCAGGTCGGCCGCCATCGCCATCACCGGATTGAAGTTCCGCCCCGAGGCCCGATAGGTCAGGTTGCCCCAGCGATCGCCTTCCCAGCCCTCGACCAGCGCGACATCGCCCTTCAGCGCGTGTTCCATCACATAGCGGCGGCCGTTGAACTCGCGTTCCTCCTTGCCGTTCGCCAGGATCGTGCCGACCGAGGTCGCGGTGAAGAAGGCCGGCACGCCCGCGCCCGCGGCGCGCATGCGCTCGGCCATCGTGCCCTGCGGCACGATCTCCAGCTCGATCTTCCCCGCGCGGTACAGTTCCTCGAACACCACGGACCCGGCGGAACGCGGGAAGGAGCAGATGATCTTCCGCACCCGCCCGAGTTCCATCAGCTTCGCCAGCCCCACGCGCCCATTGCCGGCATTGTTGGCGACGCAGACCAGGTCCTTCGCCCCCTGCTCGATCAGCGCCTCGATGAGCTGGTCCGGCTGGCCCACGGCGCCGAAGCCGCCGATCAGCACGGTCGACCCGTCCTTGATGCCTGCCATGGCATCCGCCATGGACTGAACGATCTTGTTGATCACGTCTCTCTCTCGTCCTTACGGGTGCCGGAACAGCCCGTTGCTCACCACCACCTTGTCGCGCTCCACCACCCGGGCGCGGAAGGCGGCCCCGCCTTCCTCGTCCCAGATCTCCGTGCGGATCGTCTCCCCCGGAAAGACCGGCGAGGAGAAGCGCAGATCCATCCGCCCGAAGCGCGCGGGATCATAGTCGCACAGCGCCTTCATCAGCGCATGGCACACCACGCCGAAGGTGCAGAGCCCATGCAGGATCGGCTGCTTGAAGCCGGCCTTGGCCGCGACGTCCGGGTCGATATGCAGCGGGTTGTGGTCGCCATTGAGGCGATAGACTATCGCCTGCTCGGGCCGCGTGACCAGATCGACCGATCGGTCGGGCGCGCGCTCCGGTTCCGCATGCGGCTTCTTCACCGGCCCCGACGGCCCGCCGAAGCCGCCATCGCCACGCGCGAAGGTCGTCCCTTCCAGCGTCGCCAGCTTCTCGCCGGTCTTCGCATCGACCACGACGCGCTCGTTGTAGAGCAGCGCGCCCTTGCCCGGTCCGCGATCGACGATCGCGCTGATGCGCGACTTCCCGATGATCTCGCCTTCTGCCGGCAGGGGCTTGTGCAGGATCAGCGACTGCTCGCCATGCAGCACCTGCGTCCAGTCTACCCCGGTATCCGGGTTGCGCAGCCAGAAACCCGGATAGCCCAGCACGTTCGCCATGGACGGCATCGCCTTCAGCCCCGGCTCATAGACGAAGCCGAGCTGCTTCCGGTCCATCGGATCCTGCCCCAGGCCGATGGAGAAATTGTACAGCGCCGTATCCTGCCAGCGGATGGTCTGCCGGATCTCCGGGATCGGGTAGTTCAGCAGATGCTCGTAATTGATGGTCACGCGTGGGTTTCCTCGACCTCGATCACCGCATCGGCGGCGAAGGCGCCCTGCCCTTCCGGCAGCACCAGCAGCGGGTTCACATCGACCGACAGCAGGCGGTCCCCTGCCCCGGCCGCGAAGCGCGACAGCGCGGCGAGCGCCCCCGCCAAGGCCTTCACATCCGCCTTGGGCCGCCCGCGCGCGCCGTCGAGCAGCGGGAAGCCTTTCAGCGAGCGGATCATCACCTCGGCATCCGTCACGCTGAAGGGGCAGCGGCGGAAGGCGACGTCCTTCAGGATCTCGATGAAGACGCCGCCGAGGCCCACCATCGCCACCGGCCCGAAGACCGGATCACGCGCGACGCCGAGCGCCATCTCGACCGCACCCTTGATCTGCTTCGCGATCAGCACGCCCTCGATGCGCGCGCCCGGCGCGCGTTCCGCCGCGCGGGACAGCAGCGTCGCATGCGCTTCCCGCACCGCATCGGCCGAGGCGAGATCGAGGATCACGCCGCCGATCTCGCTCTTGTGCAGGATGTCCGGCGACAGGATCTTGGCCACCACCGGGAAGCCGAAGGATTCCGCCGCGGCCACGGCTTCCTCCACGCTCGCGCAGGCCTTCTCCGGCACCGCCGGCACGCCGGCTGCGGCGAGGATGCGCTTGCCTTCGGCCTCGGTCGGCGTCGTCGCCGGCAGCGTGACGCGCGGCACGACGAATTCCCCGGCCGCCGGCGTCGCGAAAGCCGCGCCGAAGCGCCCCATCGCCTGGATGGCATTCACGGCCCGCGTCGGGTCCTCGAAGACGATGTAGCCGTCCTCCTCATACCCCTTCACCTTGTCGGGCGAGGCGATGACCGACAGCACCCAGAGCCGGTCGGCGAATTTCTCCCGAGCCTGCTTCAGGTACGGCCGCAGCTTCGGTGCCATGGTGGTGGACCCGCCCGTCTGGGTCAGGAAGACCAGCATGGACTGGTAGCCGCCCGCCTCGGCCGTGACTTCGAGGAAATGCTCGAAGGTCTCGGTCTGGTTGACTGCCTGGGCGGTGCAGTCCACCGGGTTGCGCGGCGCGGCGAAGGAGATCAGGCCCTTCAGATGCGCCTGGGCCTCCTCCGGCATCGGCGGCATCGGGATGCCTGCGGCCTCGGCGGCGTCCGAGATCAGCACCCCCGCCCCACCGCTCACCGTGATGACGCCGAGGGTGTTCTTCGCCGGATAGATGCGCCGCGACGCGGCATAGGCGATGTCGAGCATCTGCTCGGTCGTCGTCGCGCGTACCACGCCGAACTCGGACAGCACGGCCTCGGTGACCGCATCGTCACCGGCGATGGACGCCGTATGCGACTTCGCCGCATGGCCGCCGAGCTCCGACCGCCCGACCTTCATCATCACCACCGGCTTGCGGTTGCGCCGCGCCAGGTCGAGTGCGGCGATGAAGCGCGCACTCTCGCGAATTCCCTCGGCATAGGCGCAGATCACCTCGACCTCCGGCGCCTGCGCCATCCAGCCGATCACTTCGCCGAGCGAGACGTCGCTCTCATTGCCCGTGGTCACACAGACCGGTGTCCCGAGCCCGCGCGCCCGCGACGTGGCGAACAGATGCGTGCCATAGGCGCCCGACTGGGACGCGATGCCGATATTCCCCGGCAGCGGCCAGCCCTGCTCGAAGCTGGTCGAGAACATCGGGTAGAAGCCGACCGCCGCGTTGAACAGCCCGAGGCAGTTCGGCCCCAGGATGCGCATGCCGTGCTGCCGCGCCGCGGCGACCAGCCGGTCCTGCATCGCGGCTCCGGCCTCGTCCACCTCGGCGAATCCGGCGGTGAAGACGATGGCGGCGGGGCAGCCCTTCGCGCCGAGATCGGCCACCGCCTGTACGGCGGACTCGCCCGGCACGGCGACGATCGCGACGTCCGGCACCTGGTTCAGCGCAGCGACCGAGGCGAAGGCGGGCAGCCCTTGAACGACCGGTCGGTTGGGATTCACGGGAAGGATCGTCCCGGCGAAACCCTGATTCTGCATATAGGCGATCGGCCGCCCGCCGATCCGCGTCGGGTCGTCCGAAGCGCCGATGATGGCGACGGATGACGGGCGGATCATGGCGTCGAGAGCGGCGAAACCCGATGGGGACGACGATGTTCGCGGGTAACCGCCTTCGGCGGGCATGGGCATTTCCTCTCCGGTTCAGAAGCCGGAGGGTGACGCCCCGGCCCGCAGGCGGCAAGGGGGGCACCATCATGTCAGGGTCGACGACGCTCGGCGGCGCGGCAAGCCGCGCCGGATGCCGGTCAGGGGTGCGTGTCGGCCTGGTCCTGGTCGCCTTCCGCGGCGACCGGCTCCTCGCCGGGCACGGTACGGAGACAGCGCGCATCAGTCGCAAGGACCCACTCGCCCGAGACGCCGTCCTCATCCTGGCCTTCGGCGCTCATGACCATGCGCAACGGCGCCAGGGCCACCGCCGCGTCGCTGTCAGCTTCGATGTGCATGTCGAGAGCGCCGATGGCGCCGAACATTCGCCGGGCGATGCGAGATGCGGCCGTCGCATCCGTCAGCATGAGCGCGGATCGATAACAGATCGAACCGCCGTGGCTCAGCGCTTCGTGATGGAGGGGTCGTTTGAAGCGGCCTGCACCGGCCCTGGACATGCGCCGGATGGCGCATGTCCAAGCAGCCTCTCAGGCGCCCGGCGCCACGATCGTGCAGTCGCCGCGGCCGCGCAGCCGGGCACAGGCCTGCTCCGCGCCGCTCCGGCTCAGGCCGGTCACGCGGGCGCGGTACAGGGTGGCGCTGCCGGAACGGACCGGCGTCACGCTCGGCCGTGAGCCCAAGGTGGCGGTGACGTCGCGCGCCTGGTTCGCCTTGGTGCGGGCCAAGCTCTCGGAGGAGAAGGCCCCGACCTGCACCGCCCAGCCATTGCCGCCACCGGCGGAGGAGGATGGCGGCGTCGGCAGGACCTGGGTGCGGGCCGGCGCCGAGACCGGCGTCGCCTGCTGCACCGGCGGTGTCGGCAACGGTGCCGGCAGCGTGCCGGCATGGGCCGTGCCGACTATGCCGAAGCCCCGGAATGGCGAAGCCGAGGGCGCGCGCCGTTCGGCCGGCGCGGCGAGCGCCGTCGCCATCACAGCCGGCGTCGCCTGCGGCATCGGTCCTTCGTCGGACTGCTGCATGGCGCGTTCGGCCTCGGACTGGCGGGCTGCCTCGGCCAGCGCCGCACGGGCGCTCGCCGTCAGGGTCGGGTTTTCGGCGCCCGTCATGTAGGTAGACGCGCCGGAAGCGGGCGGCGGTGGCAGTGCCATCGGCGCGAGCGAAGCCACCTGCACCGCCGGGGCGGCGGGCGGCGGGGGCGGCGCAGCCGCCACCTGCACCGGCGCCATGGCGTCCCGCTGCTCACGCAGGGCGATCGCCGTGCCGGCGCTCATCGGGCGCGGCCCCGCGGCGATGCGCGTGCCGATATCCGCCGCCGCATAGACCTCGGCCGGCGCGCGGCGATTCGGGTGGTAGGCCACGATGCGCGGCCCGATGCGGGCGACGTAGTTGCGCGTCTCGTTCGGCAGGCCGCGACCGCCCCAAAGGTAGTCCTCGAGACGCCGGGGACCGGCATTGTAGGCGGCGAGGAAGGCCGGGCTGCCGTAGAGCTCGTACATCTCCCGCAGATAGGCCGCGCCGGCCTGGATGCTGTCATAGGGATGATACGGGTCGGAGCCGAGATTGTAGCGTGCCTGCAGCTCCCGATAGGTCCCGGGCATCACCTGCATCAGCCCCATCGCGCCGACCGGAGAGGTCGCATTGGCGCGACCGCCGCTCTCCTGGCGCATAACCTCACGGATCCACTGCTCCGGCACGTCGAAGCGACGGGAGGCATCGCGAATCCACGGCCCCCAAGGGTCGCCCGGCGGACCGGGCGGGGAGGTGCTGTCGGGACGGTTGTAATAGGGACCGTTATTGGCCGCGGTGCGGCCACCCGTCTGCGCGCAGGCTGCCAGCATCGACAGCGCCGCGGCGACCAGAACGGCTCTCCCGCCGTCCCTCAAGCGTCCGGTCATTCCCCCTGGTCTCCATGACCCCGCTGAAATCGCCGCCCGTAACGCCGAGATGCCGGAATTCCCCCTCCGGCCCCTCCGGGCAGCCCCCCAAGCGGGCGTGAGTGCAATATCCTGAAACCTTGCGTAGGCCAGTGCCGGGCATCGGGTCAAGCATTGCGGACGCATCGCAGCATGTGGTGTGTCCTGGCCTGACGCCCGTGCCACGGGTGGAAGGAACCCATCTTACTGTGGCCGAAGCATGGCGAATCGCCGGATAATCCCGTGTAGAGCCGCCCGCAACCGCCTGGAGAGTTAGACGATGTTCGATCTGCGCCGCCTCGCCCCCCTGTGCATCGTGGTCGCCCTCGGCGGCGGACTCGCCGCCTGCGCCCCGGCCGACAATTCCACGGTGAGCCGCGGCGCGCTGGGCTCATCGGGCTATGTCTCGGCCGGGACCATCGTCGGCATGCGTCCCGTCCAGGTGCAGGGCACCCGCAGCGGCGTGGGTGCGGCCGGCGGCGCGGTGGCGGGCGGGCTGATC
Organism: Roseomonas alba; assembly: GCF_019430885.1. GTDB lineage: Bacteria > Pseudomonadota > Alphaproteobacteria > Acetobacterales > Acetobacteraceae > Neoroseomonas > Neoroseomonas alba. The sequence continues at coordinate 366,153 of NZ_JAHYBZ010000006.1, forward strand.
GGCAGCACCATCGGCGGCGACTGGCGGGCGCGTACCGTGGGCGGCGTGATCGGCGCGCTGGCCGGCGGCCTGGCGGGCGGCGCCATCGAGGAAGGCGTGACGCGCGGCAACGCCATGGAATTCATCATCCGCGACGATGACGGGCAGATGCGCTCGGTCATCCAGACCAATGAGCTGAACCTCGCCGTCGGCGAACGCGTGATCATGACGCAGACCGACCGGGTGCGCCTGTCTCGCGCCGGTGGGGCTGCGCCGGTCAACTACGGGGGAGCCTATCGCGGCGGCTACGGCGGCGGCCCGGTCGACGCCATGGGCGGGAAGTAGGCGCCCCTTCGGAACAGAGCGTCTTGCGGCGCATCTTCGCGCCCGGCGCCGACGCCGACCCGATCCGCCCGCCCGTCCGGCACGCTGTCGCCGGATAGCCGGGCCGGGCGCGGGTCGGCGCTGCGAATTCCGGACAGGCTCCGCGCGGCGCCCTTCCGGCCCGGGCGCGGCCGGTGTAAGCCCGCGCCCATGTCCAGCACGACCACCCCCGTCCACGCCTTCGATGCCGCCGATCCGCGGCGGCGCGAGATCGCGCTCGAGGATCTCTCGGGCGGCCTGGCGCGCTGGCGGCTCGCCTGGGCCCTGGCGCGCAGCGACATCACGCACCGCTATCGCGGCTCGATCCTCGGCCCGCTGTGGCTGACGCTGTCGACCGGCGTGATGCTGGGCGCGCTCGGCTTTCTCTATGCGAAGCTGTTCCGCATCGACATGACCGACTACCTGCCGTGGCTGACGGTCAGCCTGATCCTGTGGAACACGTTGAATCAGACGGTCACCGACGCCACCACCTGCCTGACGGGGGCCGAGGGCGTCATCCGGCAGATGCCCCTGCCCTATACCGTCCATGCCCTGCGCGTGGTCATGCGCAACGCCATCGTCGCGGCCCACAACCTGCCGCTGATCGCAGTCATCTTCTTCATCTTCGGCGTGGCGCCGCACTGGACCGTCGTGCTCGCCATTCCCGGATTCGTGCTGATGGCGATCGGCGGTTTCGCCGCCTCGATCTTCCTCGGCATGATTTGCGCCCGATTCCGCGACATCCCGCCCATCGTGGGATCGCTGATGCAGGTCGCCTTCTTCGTCTCGGCGGTGATCTGGAAGCCGGACATGCTCGGCTGGTGGGAACCCTATTTGCCCATCAATCCGGTCTTCGCGGTGATGGAAGCGATCCGCGCGCCCATCATGGGCACCACGGGGGGCGTCGTCGTCTGGTTCGCGGCGATCGTCTGGACGGCGCTGCTGGTCTGGATCTCCTGGGTCTTCTTCGTCCGCTTCCGCGGCCGCATCGCCTTCTGGGTCTGATCGCCATGGCCAGCATCGACGCCACGGGCCTCGCCATCGAGTTCCCGCTCTATCACCACAACGCGCGCTCGTTGAAGCAGCGTATCCTCGCCTCCTCGGGGCTGCGGCTGAAGAAGGACGAGGACAACCGCATCGTCGTCGCGGCGCTGCGCGACCTGACCTTCACCATCGGCCGGGGCGAGCGCGTCGCCCTGGTCGGCCCCAACGGCGCGGGCAAGACCACCCTGCTGCGCACCATCGCCGGCGTCTATGAACCCGTCGCCGGCCGGCTGCGGGTGGAAGGCGAGATCGGGTCCCTGATCGACCCCGCGGCGGGCATGGACCAGCTTCTGACCGGGCGTGAGAACGTCGTGCTGCGCGCCCTGTTCCGCGGCATGTCGGAAGCCGAAGGCCGCGCCCTGGCCGAGGAGGTGGCAGGCTTCGCCGGCCTCGGCGATTTCCTCGACGTGCCGATCCGCGGCTATTCCGCTGGTATGAACGTCCGGCTCGCCTTTGCCATGGCGACCGCGATGACCCCGGATATCCTGCTGATGGACGAGTGGTTCCTCGCCGGCGATGCGGACTTCATGCGCAAGGCCGAGGAGCGCCTGACCCAGCTTGTCACCGGCGCCGAGATCCTGATGATCGCCACGCACGACATGCATGTCGTGCGGAAATGGTGCACCCGCGCGATCCGGCTGGAAGGCGGGCGCATCACCGCGGATGGCACGGTGGACGAGGTGATCGGGCCGGCATAGCCGGGAGAGCGGGACGGAGAGCGGCCATCCGCTCTATCCTGCCCCCCGGCGGCGGCTGGGATGGACGACGCCATCGATCCAGGACAACCCGACCGCGATGCTGCCCTCGACCGAATTCCTGCTGGCCGCCGCCTTCGCGGTGCTTCATGTCCTGGTGATCCTTCGCGCGCTGCTGGTGGATGGCCGGGATCCGATGTCGCGCGCGGCCTGGGTGCTCGCCCTGCTGCTGCTGCCGGGCATCGGCGTCGGCGTTTATCTGCTGGTGGGCGAACCCTGGCTGGCGCGTCGGCTGCGTGCCCGGTCGGTCGCCGTCTTCGACCTGCTCGCCCGCGAGGCCCGCGCCGCCAGCCTGCCCGCCGCCGCGCCGCGCGAGGCCATCCCGGAACGCTTCCGCCCCGCCTTCCGCCTGTGCGAGGCACTGGCCCGCGGGCCGACGGTCGATGGCAACACGGCCTGCCTGGCCCCCGATTCCAATGCGGCCATCGCCGCCATGGTCGCGGCGATCGACGCGGCGACCGACACGGTCCATCTGTCCTTCTACATCTGGCTCGCTGACACCAACGGGCTGCGCGTGGTCGAGGCGCTGTGCCGTGCCGCTCGGCGCGGCGTCACCTGCCGGGTCATCGCGGACGGGATCGGGTCACGCCCGCTGGTGCGCTCCGGCCATTGGCGCGCCATGGCGGAAGCGGGGGTGCGGATGCAGAGCGCCCTGCCCATCGCGCGCGGCCCGCTGGTCTTCCTCGGCAACCGGGTCGATCTGCGCAATCACCGCAAGATCGTCGTCATCGACAACCGCCTGACCTTCTGCGGCAGCCAGAACTGCGCCGATCCCGAATTCCGCGTGAAAGCGAAGTACGCCCCCTGGGTGGACATCATGCTGTCCTTCGAGGGGCCGGTCGTGGTGCAGAACCAGCTCCTCTTCGCCGCCGACTGGATGGCCGAAACCGGCGAGGACCTGACGGCGCTTCTCGCCGCGCCGGCCACAGCGTCCCAGCCGACCGGCTTCCCCGCCATCGCCTTCGGCACCGGCCCCAATTCACCCAAGGGCGCGATGTCCGACGTCTTCGTCGCCCTGCTCGGCGGCGCGGAGCGGGAGGTGGTGATCTCCACCCCCTATTTCGTGCCGGATGCGCCGCTGCTGGCAGCACTGGTCGCCTGTGCCCGGCGCGGTGTGGAGACCAGACTGATCCTGCCCGCCCGCAACGATTCCTGGGCCGTCAGCGCCATCAGCAAGGCGTATTACCCGGAGCTCCTTGCTGCCGGGGTCCGGGTCTTCGAATTCCACGGCGGGCTGCTGCACGCCAAGACGCTGGTACCGGACCGCGCGGTGGCCCTGGTCGGGTCGGCGAACATGGACCGCCGCAGCATCGACCTGAATTTCGAGAACAACATCCTGCTGTGCTCGGAACAGGTCGCGCGCGAGATCCGCGAGCGCCAGGACACCTATCTGCGCAGTGCGACGGAAGTGCTGCCCGAGACGCTGCGACGACGGACCATCCCCCGGCGGTTGTGGGAAAATACGCTGACGATGTTCAGCCCGGTGCTGTGATGGCGTGAGGGGGGTTCCGCCCCGCGCGCACGACGAGACGGGCAATGTCGGCCGGGGAAGACCTTCGCCCCTCCCCGAGCCCCACCCCACCAAAGGCCGCAGGGCCTTTGGTGGGAAGAGGTCCGGAGAGGGTCAACGCCCCTCTTCGGGTTCCACGGGCCAGGATCAGGACCCGGCCCTACAGCCCCAGGTCCGGCACCAACAAGGCCTCCAGCGCCGCGCGCCGATCCGGCGGCAGCGCGATCGCCTTGCGCGCGACGAGGTCGAGCGCCACACCCACCGCCTCCGCTGCCGCAACCGGAGCGCCCGTCTCCCCATCATGCAGCAGATGCGTCCAGGTGGCGGTCTTGCTTCCCAGCGCGCGGAGCCCGCTGGTCACCGTGACGAGTTGCCCCGCCCGCAGCGGCCGCAGATGGAGCAGCCGGTATTCCAGGGCCGCGCCCCCGATGCCCTCCTCCTTCACGCCGAGTCCCTTGCCGCCGTTGCGCAGATTCGGCACGCCGTCCCAGACGCGGGCGATGACGCCTTCCGGGCGCATCACGCCCCGGGCGTCGCAGTCCTGCGGGCGGACGACACCGCGATGGGCCTCGGCGAGCCCCATGGCGAGGGCGGCCGTCCGGTCGGGCACGGGTCGCGGCGTATCGAAGGAAAGGCCGCGCGGCGCCGCGTGGTCCGGCAGTGTGACCGCCAGCCCATCGAGGCTGTGCGGCCGGCCTTCCGGCTCGATGTCGGAGACGAGCGTCGCTGCCGGCTCGCCTGTCGCGCTGTTGCGTATCTCAACCAGGGTCCGCAGGACCTTCCCGCGCTGCTCCAGCACGCCGCCGAGGATGGTGAAGGGCGTGCCCGGGGGCATCTCCCGCAGGAACCGGATGTGCTGGTCGTGCAGCCGAAAGCCGCCGGCGGAGGGCGGCAGCCCCGCCTCGAACAGCAGCCATTGCAGCGCATCGCATGCCCTCGCGACGTAGTGGCGCACATTCATGTGCCCCATCACGTCGCATTCCTCCTGCTGCACGCTGCCCCGGCCGATCACGATCACGCGCATCTCCCCCTCGCTGCCCCGTGCAGAACAGCGCGGCGCAGCGCGACCGGCAAGCGGCGGCGCTTGACCCGGCACCCCGGGATTTGCCACCGTTCACCCCGTGGGGATCCTGGTCAGTGTCCGCGCCGGCGATGACGATACGCTCTGGGCCGTCGTGGCGACGGTCGGGCGAAAGAGCCGCGTCGCCGAGGTTTTCCGGTCCCGCGCCCAGGCCCTCGATGACCGCGCCTGGCGGGACCAGCAGGTGAAGGCCTATGCGGATTGGCTGGTGCGGGCGAAGCAACCCGTGCCGCATTACTCCGTCACACCGATCCGCCGTTCCGAGCTGCCGCGGAAATGGACACCACTTCCAGCACTGGGATTCCTGCGCGGCCAGATGATCTGACCCAAGGCCATCGGTCTGCGCGCTGGCGCACGGCGCGGAACGACCCGGATATGCAACCCATTGGTGGCGTTCGGCGTATGTCCGCCAACGCGTGCGTTAGGCCGGGCGGATGGACGTCCAGAGCCAGCTTGGCCGCGCGATTGAAGGGTGTATCGTCCCCCGCCTTGCCTGCCTCCGGAGGAGAGACTCTTGCCCGTTCAGCGCCCCGGCCGCCGGTCTTTCAGGTCCACCCTCTGTGTCGCCATGGCCTCGGCCATGCTGCTCAACGGCTGCGTCGCGGCCCAGATCGCGGCGCAGCAGACACCGACAGGGCCACGGCTCGGAAGCGATGACGGCACCGATGCCTGCCGATCCCAGGCGGAGCAGTTCGACAGCACCGCCGCCTATTTCGCCGCCCCCATCGTCGCCGGTGCCGTCGTGATCGGGGCCGGCGGTATCCTGGGCACGCGTCCCGGCGTCATCGGGGCTCTCGTCTGGGCGGCAAGTTCCGCCGCCGCGGCCGCTGCCGCCACCTCCTACCTCGAGCAGCGGCAGCGGGACACCAACAACGACCCCAACGCGCTGGCCGCCGCCATGGCGACCGACCTCGACCAGGAAAACGCCCATATCGCGCAGTCCCAGCAGACGTTGGACGCCGTGACCGATTGCCGCCTGCGCGAGGCCCAGCGCGTCCAGGCCGCCGCCCAGGCCGGCGAGATCCAGCGCCGCGAGGCGGAGCAGCGCCTTGCCGCCCTGCGCCAGCAGGCGGAGCGCGACCTCACCATCAGCCAGGGGGTGCAGCAGCGCATCCAGGCCCGCGCGGCAGAGATGGACCCGGGCTTCGACACCGTGGCCCCGGGGGCGCGCGCCGCACCGCCGCCGCGCCCGCAGCCGGTCGTCACGCGCCCCCGCCAGGCCGTGGCCCTGCAGGCGGCGCCGCTGCCCTCCGCCCCGCCGGTGGCGACCCCGGTGGCGGCGAGCCAGCCGGTGCAGGTCGTGCCCACCCGCAACCCCGACTTCGTCGCGGTGGAAACGCCGAGCGGCCAGCGCCTGGGCTATGCCCGGGCCGCGACCTTCTCGATCCCGCCGTCCCAGACGCGCGCCGTCTCGGTGCCTGCGGTGGCCGGCGCCGCGGACGCCGCCCGGCTTCGCACGCTGGTGGGCACCAACATCGCCCGGCGCGAAGGCTTCTCCGAATCGGTGGCCGACCTGCAGCGCGCGGTCAGCTCGGGCTTCGAACTCGGGACCTGATATCGCGGCGACGGGTGGCCCGTTGGAGAGGGGCTCTGCCCCTCTCCAAACCTCACTCCGCCAAAGGCCGAAAGGCCTTTGGAAACCAATACTTGGCGCCGTGCGGTACGGGCGCCCCATTCCCCCCTCAGCGCGCTTCGTGCGCAAAGGCGGGTTCCGGCATTCATGCCGACGAAGGCGCCCGGCGCCAGGTTGAGGTTTCCAAAGGCCTTTCGGCCTTTGGTGGGGTGGGTCCGGGAGGGGCAAAGCCCCTCTCGGCTCCATACCCGCCTTAGCCGCCATCGCCAGGCCGGCGCCCGGCCCAGAACAGCCATGCGATCCAGCCGATCGGCCCGACCACCACGGCATGCGCACCGATCACCACCAGCACCGTCTCCCAGTGCCAACCGGAATTGCGCATGGCGGCAAAACCGGCCGGCACCGAGAACCACAGCACCGCGGCCAGCATGATGAAGATCAGCGCCGCCGGCACCGGCCGGCGCGGAACCGGCGGCAGGCCGGGCGGCCGCGCCATCAGACCGCCTTGGCCAGGGCGTCGAAGGCCTTGAGCCGCGCGATCAGCGCCGGCATCTCCCGCAGCGGGATCATGTTCGGCCCGTCCGACGGCGCATGGTCCGGGTCCTCATGCGTCTCGATGAAGACCGCCGCGACGCCGACCGCGACCGCCGCCCGCGCCAGCACCGGGGCGAATTCGCGCTGGCCGCCCGATGACGTGCCCTGCCCGCCCGGCTGCTGTACCGCATGCGTCGCATCCATCACGACCGGGTATCCGGTCTGCGCCATGATCGGCAGGGACCGCATGTCGGCGATCAGAGTGTTGTAGCCGAAGGAGGCACCGCGCTCGCAGAGCAGGATGTTCTCATTGCCCGTGGAGGCGATCTTCGCCGCGACATTCTTCATGTCCCACGGCGCGAGGAACTGCCCCTTCTTCACGTTGATCGCCCGGCCGGTCTCACCAGCCGCCAGCAACAGATCGGTCTGGCGGCACAGGAAGGCCGGGATCTGCAGGATATCGACGGCCTCGGCGGCCGGCGCGCATTGCTCGGCGGTGTGCACGTCGGTCAGCGTGGGCAGGCCGGTGACCTCGCGGACCTCGGCAAGGATGGCGAGGCCTTCCTTCAGCCCGATGCCGCGCTGCGTGCTGACGGAGGTGCGGTTCGCCTTGTCGAAGGAGGATTTGTAGACCAGCGGCACGCCGGCGGCGGCCGACATCTCCTTCAGCGCGGCCGCCGTTTCCAGCGCATGGGCGCGGCTTTCGATCTGGCAGGGGCCGGACAGGAAGACCAGCGGCAGGTCGTTGCCGATGGTGACGGGGCCGACAGTGACGTGGTGCATGGGGCTCTTCGGTGCTGCGAGGTTGGGCAGGATTTAGGGCGTCGGCGCCGCAAAGGCCACTGGCGGGCCGCCATGCCCGCGCCGGGCGGCGCGCGCGAAGCCTCCCGGCGCGCAGCCGACCCGGCGGCGGAAGGCGGTGCTGAAGGCGCTGGCCGATTCGTAACCGACCTCCGCCGCCAGGCGATCGAGCGACACGCCGCCGCGATGCAGCGCATCCTTCGCTAGCGCCATGCGCCACCGCGCCAGGTATTCCATCGGCGCGCAGCCCACCCTTTGCGTGAAGCGCACCGCGAAGGCGGATCGCGACAGGCCGGCGATGCGCGCCAGTTCACCCACGGTCCAGCCGGCGCCGACATCGGCATGGAGGGCCCGCAGCACCCGGGCCAGGGGCGGATCGCGCAGACCGGCCAGCAGGCCCGCCTGCCATCCCGCCTCTCCGATCGTCTCCCGGCGCAGGGCCTCGACCAGCATCACCTCGAGGAGGCGGGTGAGGATGGTGCCTCCGCCGGGCCGATCGTCAGCGCATTCCTCCATGATCAGCCCGACGATGCGGGCGAGGCGCGTCGTGTCGCTCTCGGCGGCGCGGATGTGGACCATGCCCGGCAGCAGCGCGAGCAGCACAGGCGCGTTGACGCGCTCGATCCCGAATGTGCCGCCCAGCATGCGGAAATCCGGCTCGCCCTCGGCGTCACCATGCCGCATGGCGGTATCCGAAGGGGCGGTCGGCACGCAGGCGATGCCCGGGCGGCTCACCATCTCGAAAGCGGGCGTCGAGGGGAACAGCACGAAATCGCCACGGACGAGCCGGAGCGGAGCATGGCCGTCAGGGGCAAGCCAGCAGCCGCCGTCGAGGACGAGCGCGAATCCCGGCATGTCATGGGCCGCGTAGCGCACCCCCCAGTCGCCACGGCCGGTGATCGGCTTGGAAACCGCCGTATGCGGGCGCAGCAGGTCGATGACGGTGGCGAGTGGGTCCATTCTGGACGATCCATAACAAATCCAGGTTGGCTCATTATAGACCATCCAGTCCTGTCTGGATATCACCGGGGCACCCACAGGAGGCCCCCATGACCAAGACCGTTCTGATCACCGGCACCTCGTCCGGCTATGGCAAGGCGATGGCCGAGCTCTTTCTCGAACGCGGCTGGAACGTCCTCGCCACCATGCGCCGCCCCGATCCCGAGGCCTTCCCACCCAGCGAGCGGCTCAGGACCCTGCCGCTCGACATCACCGAGGCGCAGAGCATCGACGCGGCCATCGCCGAAGGCGTCGCGCAGTTCGGCTCCATCGACGTGCTGGTGAACAATGCCGGCATCGGGCTCGCCTCCGCCTTCGAGGTGACGCCGGATGCCGTGATCCGCGACCTCTTCGAGACCAACACCTTCGGCGTCTTCGCCACCTGCCGCGCCATCATTCCCCAGATGCGCCGACAGGGGCACGGCATCATCGTCAATGTGACATCGAGCGTCACCATCGGCCCGATGCCGCTCGTCGCCGCCTATGCCGCGAGCAAGTCGGCGGTCGAGGGATTCACGGAATCCCTTTCCTACGAACTGCATCCCTTCGGAATCACGGCACGCCTGGTCGAGCCCGGCTATGCGCCGACCACGCGCTTCACCGCGAATGGTGCGCCCCGCATGCAGGGCCTGATCCCGGAGGCATACGGCGCCTTCGCCCAGGCCTATTTCGCGAAGATGGCCGCCTACCCCACACCCTTCTGTACCGAGGCCGAGGTCGCGCAGGCCACGCTGTCCGCGGCGACCGAGGATGGCCGGCGGCTGCGCTACCCCGCCGGCGCCGACACGCAGATGCTCGCCGCCCTGCGTTGGTCGAGTTCGGAGACGGAATACCTCGCGCGGATGCGGGCGATGTTCGATCCGGCGAGTGCGTGAGGCGCAGTTCCACAGGCGCGAGAACGGGGCCGTGACGGGAATGGAGAGGGGCTCTGCCCCTCTCCAAACCTCTCCCCGCCAAAGGCCACAGGGCCTTTGGAAACCGTCACCTGGCGCCGGGCGCTGCTGCGAGGAAAGATGCCGGAACCACCTCTGCGCACGGCACGCGTTTGGCGGGGTTCCTCACGTCAGTCGTGCCCAGCGCCAAAATCCGACAGTCCAGGCCATGCCATGGCCTGGCGGGGTGAGGTTTGGAGAGGGACGGCGCCCCTCTCCATTCCCCCGCCGCACCCTCATTTTGCGCTTATGGGGCAGAGCCCCTCCCCGTTTGCGTCACACCAGCCGCGCCTGCTTCACCGCCGCGCCGATGAAGGCCGAGAACAGCGGATGCGGGTCGAAGGGCTTCGACTTCAGTTCCGGGTGGTACTGCACGCCGATGAACCAGGGATGGTCCGGGTATTCCACGATCTCCGGCAGCACCCCGTCGGGTGACAGGCCCGAGAAGCGCAGCCCCGCCTCTTCCAGCCGCTGCCTGTAGGCGATGTTCACCTCGTAACGGTGGCGGTGGCGTTCCTGGATCTCAGCCGCGCCGTGATAGACCTCGCGCACCAGCGAGCCTTCGACGAGCTTGGCCGGATAGGCACCGAGGCGCATCGTCCCGCCCAGGTCGCCGCTGGAATTGCGCCGTTCGAGCTCATTGCCGCGCAGCCATTCGGTCAGCAGGCCGACGACCGGCTCATTGCACGGGCCGAATTCGGTGGACGACGCGCCCTTGATGTCGAGCAGGTTCCGCGCCGCCTCGATCACCGCCATCTGCATGCCGAAGCAGATGCCGAAGAAGGGCACCTTGCGTTCGCGCGCGAAGCGGACCGCCTCGATCTTGCCTTCGGACCCGCGTTCGCCGAAGCCGCCGGGAACGAGGATGCCATTCACGCCTTCGAGCCGCTTCACCGCCTCGGCGTCGTCCTCGAAGATCTGGCTGTCCACCCAGTCCAGATTGACCTTCACATTGTGCGCGATGCCGCCATGGACGAGCGCCTCGGCGAGCGACTTATAGGCGTCGAGCAGGTTGGTGTACTTGCCCACCACCGCGATGGTGACCTCGCCTTCCGGCTGCTTCACCGCGTGGACGATGTCCTTCCAGCGCTGCATGCCGGGCTCGCCATAGGCCGACAGGCCGAAATGGCGCAGCACTTCCTCGTCGAGGCCTTCCTCGTGATACTTGATCGGGACTTCGTAGATGGTGCTGGCATCCAGCGCCGGGATCACGCTTTCGGGCCGGACATTGCAGAACAGCGCGATCTTGCGGCGCTCATTCTCCGGGATCGACCGGTCGCAGCGGCACAGCAGGATCTGCGGCTGGATGCCCAGGCCGAGCAGTTCCTTCACCGAATGCTGCGTCGGCTTGGTCTTCAGCTCGCCGGCCGAGGGGATGTAGGGCACCAGCGTCAGATGCATGAACAGGCTGCGCTGCGGCCCGAGTTCATTGGCGAGCTGACGGATCGCTTCCAGGAAGGGCAGCGATTCGATGTCGCCGACCGTCCCGCCGATCTCGACCAGCACGAAGTCATACGGGTCCGTCTCGGCCTGGATGACTTCTTTGATCTTGTCGGTGATGTGCGGGATGACCTGGACGGTGCCGCCCAGGTAATCGCCCCGGCGCTCGGCCGCGATCACGTCCAGATAGAGCCGCCCCGTCGTCCAGTTGTCCGCCTTGCGGGCGGCAACGCCGGTGAAGCGCTCATAGTGGCCGAGATCGAGGTCGGTCTCGGCACCGTCATCGGTGACGTAGACCTCGCCATGCTGATACGGGGACATCGTCCCCGGATCGACGTTGAGATAGGGGTCCAGCTTCCGCAGCCGGACCTTGTAGCCGCGTGCCTGAAGCAACGCGCCGAGGGAGGCGGAAGCGATGCCCTTGCCAAGGGAGGAGACCACGCCGCCGGTGATGAATACGAACCGCGCCATGGGCGGCCTCCATAACAAGTCGCACGCGCGGCCGCTACCCACGCCGATGGCGGGGCAGCCACGCGCCCGGAAGTGGTTGAAAGGACGGCTTTAGTTGTTCGGCACGGCCGGCAGAGCCGGAACCGCCGGGGCGGCAGGCGCGGCCGCGGGTGCCGGCGAATCGAGAATCGACCGGCTCTGCTGCCCGGCGCCACGCGTCATCAGCGCCAGCGCGAGGGCGATGACGAAGAAGGCCGTGCCCAGAATGGCCGTCATCCGCGTCAGCAGATTCGCCGTGCCGCGCCCGCCCATGAAGGCACCCATGCCCTGGGACGAACCGATGCCAAGCCCGCCGCCCTCGCTGCGCTGAAGCAGCACCAGGCCGATCAGGCCAAGGGCGACGAAAAGATGCAGGACGAGGAGGACGGTGGTCATGGCGGCGGCTTCTAGCGTAACGGGAACAGGACGGGAATGCCTGAATCGGGAGGGCCGCTACCCCCCCTATGACCGCGCCATGGGCCCCGGGGCCCTTGCCATGCAATGTCGCCGGGGACCCAACCGGCCCAAGCCCCCCCGGCATCCATAGTGTGGCGCCGGAGGCGACGGGTCAGCCTGCCGCCCTGGCGATCGCCAGGAAGTCGTCGGGGACCAGGCTCGCACCGCCCACCAGCGCACCGTCCACATTCGGCAGGCCCAGGATGGCGGCCGCATTCCCGGGCTTCACGGACCCGCCATAGAGCAGCCGGGTCGCCGGCCCCACTGCCGCCCGCAGCGCGGCATGGATGGCGGCGATGTCGGCCTCGGTCGGCGTCTTCCCCGTGCCGATGGCCCAGACGGGTTCGTAGGCGACGACGCCACCCGCCGCAGCGAAGCCGTCGGGCAGGCTGCCGGCGATCTGGGCGCGGACCACCGCTTCCGCCTCGCCGGCCTCGCGCTGGGCCAGCGTCTCCCCGACACAGACGATCGGGATCAGGTCATGGGCGATGGCGGTGACCGCCTTGGCCTTCACCACGGCATCGGTTTCGTCATGGTCGGCACGGCGTTCCGAATGGCCGAGAATGACATAGGTCGCGCCGCAATCGCGCAGCATCGGGGCCGCGACATCCCCGGTATGGGCGCCCTTCACCACCAGGTGGCAATCCTGCCCGCCCACCGCGACCGGCTGGCCGAGCATCGCCGCGGCAACGCCATGGATGTAAGGAAAGGGCGGGCAGACCAGCAGTTCCGCCTTCAGCCCGTCGGCTCCCGCCCGCACGCCTTCGGCCAGCGTCGCGGCCTCGCGCAGGGTGCCATGCATCTTCCAGTTCCCGGCGATGAGCGGGCGCAGTCCAGGCGTCACGGTGGGCTCCCTCAGAAAGATGACGGTTGGGTTAGCCGGGGGGATGGGGCCTGTCCATGGGGCATGCCGGATGGATCGGCGCCCTCCGGGCGGTTCGGCCGCTTTCCGGCGGGCCATCCGGGAACCGCGCCTGCGGGCCACTTGCGGAACGGACCACACGCTCCATCCTGACTGGGAACCAGCTGGCCCGTCGCCGGACTGACAGGAGTGGTTTGATGCGCATTCTCGTTGTGGGCGCCGGGGCGACCGGCGGTTATTTCGGCGGCCGGCTGGCCCAGGCGGGCCGCGATGTCACCTTCCTGGTGCGCGCCGGCCGGGCCGATCGGCTGCGCGGGAGCGGGCTGACCCTGCTCAGCCCGCATGGCGACGTGACGCTGCAGCCGAAGCTCGTCACGGCGGAGACGATCGGCGGCGCCTACGATGCCGTCATCGTCGCGGTGAAGGCTTTCGGCCTCGATCAGGCGTTGCAGGACATGGCGCCGGCGGTCGGTCCCGAGACGATGGTGATGCCCCTGCTCAACGGCATGCGCCACGTCGACAGGATCCGGGCGCGCTTCGGCAACGCCCTGATCGGCGGCGTCTGCAAGGTCGCAACAACGGTCGACGCCGAAGGCCGCATCAAGCAGTTGGCGCCGTTCCAGGAGCTGGCCTATGGCGAGTTCGACGGCAGCCCGTCCCAGCGGACCGCGGCGCTGGACGCCGCCATGCAGGGCGCGGGCTTCACGGCGCGGCTCACGCCGACTGTCGAACGCGAGATGTGGGAGAAGTGGACGCTGCTCGCGACCATGGGCGGCATCTGCTGTCTGATGCGCGGCTCGATCGGCGAGATCGAGGCGGCCCCGGGCGGTCGGGACTTCGTGCTGCGCCTTCTGGATGAGGTCGTGCGCGTGATCACGACGGACGGGGTCGCGCCCAGCCCGGCCTTCCTGCAGACGATCACCAAGCAGCTCACCCAGCCCGGGTCGCCGATGGCCTCCTCGATGTATCGCGATCTCGTCGCCGGCTTGCCGGTGGAAGCGGACCAGATCCTGGGCGACCTGGTCGCACGGGCGCAGCGCCATGGCCTCGACACACCGCTCGCCGCGGCAGCCTATGCGAATCTGTGCATCTATGCGGGCCGCCTGCCGCGCAGGTAAGGGGCCGCAGCTAACCAGCCCGGTGGAGATGCGGCGCAGGGCGCCGACCTGATGGATCCGCCGCGATGGACATCGGAGGGGCGCCGCCCCTCCGAACCACCCCGCCAGGGGATTGGATCCCCTGGACCGCAATCTTTTGCCCCCGGGCACGCCATACACGTTGCGCCCGCCAAGCCCATTTCGTGCACGGAAGCGGGGCTCGACGCCCTTTCTGCCGCCGGCGCCCGGCGCCCGGTATTGGTTTGCAAAGGCCTTTCGGCCTTTGCTGGGGTGGCTTGGAGGGGCAAAGCCCCTTCGATTCTACACCGGAGGCCGATCCCGGGGCCTCTCCACGATCGCCACCCACCCCGGCCACCCCTTCCGCCACCGCCCCGCCCCGGCTAAGCACGCGCCCCATGCTCACCGCGATGCGCCGCCTTGCCGGCACCTGGCCTGCCCGGCTCCTCTTCCTCCTCCTCCTCGCCTCCTTCCTGGTTTGGGGTATCGAGGACATCGTGCGAAATTTCGGCCGCGACACGGCCGTCGCGCGCGTGGGCGACGAGAGCATCGAGTTGCCCGAGGCCCAGGCCGCCGCGCGGCGGGAGATGGCGCGCATCGCCCGCCAGCTCGGCAACCGCTTCGAGCCGAATGAGGACATCCGCCGCGCCGTCGCCGCGACTGCGCTGGAACGCCTGATCGCCCAATACGCCCTGCGCAACGAGGCGAATCACCTCGGCCTTGCCGCCCCGGCCCCGGTCGTCCGCGACGCGGTCTTCGCCATTCCGGGCCTGCGCGGGGCCGATGGCAGCTTCTCGCGCCTCGTCTTCGACAGCTTCCTGCGCAACAACGACCTGTCGGAGGCGCAGTTCCTCCGGGTCATGTCGGATGAAGTCCTGCGCGAGCAGCTTTCCGGCGCCATCCGCTCCGGTGCCGCGGCCCCCCAGGCGATGTCCGGGCCGCTGCTCGCCTGGGCCTTCGAGCGCCGCAGCGCGGAGGTGGTGCAGATCGCCCGCGCCGCGATGCCCGAACCCGAGGCACCGACCGAGGCGCAGCTCCGCCGCTTCCAGGAGAACAACGCGCCCCGCTTCTCCGCCCCCGAATACCGCGAGGCCGCGGTCCTGGTGCTGAACGCCGAGACGCTGGCGAGCGAAGTCCAGGTGGACGACGCGGCGCTGCAGGCGGCCTATGACGCCCGCCGCGCCCAGTTCGACACGCCGGAAAAGCGCATCATCTACCAGGCCGTGGTTCCGCAGGAAGCCCAGGCGCGAGCGATTGCCGAGGCCTGGCGCGGTGGGGCCGACCTCGCGGCCATCGAGGCCCAGGCGCGGGCCGATGATGGGGGCGCCGCCGATCTCGGCCCGCTGGAGCGTTCCCAGATGCCGCATGCCGCGGTGCGCGATGCGGCCTTCGCCGCGCCCCAGGGCGGCGTGACCGATCCGATCCAGTCCCCCTTCGGCTGGCACGTCATCAGGGTCGAGCGCATCGAGCCCGCCGTGACGCGGACCTTCGAGCAGGTGCGCGACCAGCTCCGGCAGGAGTTGGCCCATGAACGCGCCCTCGACCTCGCCTATGAGCGCGCCAACCGGGTGGAGGACGCGCTCGCCGGCGGCGCCGGCCTCGCCGAGGCCGCGGAGCGCTTCGGCCTGACCCTGGCGACGGCCACGCTGAGCGCGACCGGCCAGGACCAGGAAGGCCAGCCCGCCACCCTGCCGGTGCCCGAGGCCCAGCGGCCCGAGCTGCTGCGCGCCATCTTCGCCGCCCGCCCCGGCGACCCGCCGCGCATGAGCGAGATGGGTGACGCCTTCGTCGCCATCGAGATCCGCCAGGTCATCGCCCCCGCGCTCCGCCCCTTCGAGGCCGTGGAGAGCGCGGTGCGCGACGCCTGGGTGGTCGATGCCCGCCGGCGCGAGGCCGAGGAACGCGCCGCCGCGCTGATGGCCGCGGTACGCGGCGGCAAGACCATGGAGGAAGCCGCGACCGAGGCCGGCCTCACGGTCCAGGCCTTCGGTCCCTTCAGCCGCGACCCGGCATTGGCGGGCGAACTGCCGCGCGAACTCGTCGCCCCGATCTTCGAACTGAAGGTCGGCGAGGTCACCATGGCCCCGACCCAGGCCGGCTTCGCTGTCGCACGCCTGACCGCCATCACGCCCTTCGACGCGACCAGCGACGAGGCGGCGATCGGCCGCGTGCGGGCCGAGGTCGAGCAGCAGATGCAGGATGAACTCGAGGAACAGTTCGCCCGGGCCATCCGGGATCGGGCGAATGTGCGCATCAACTCCCAGGTTCTGGACCAGGTGACCGGCCGATGAGCGGATCCGACATCGCCGCGGCGCGCGCCGCGCTGGAGGCCGGGCACGGCGCCATCCTGGTGCGCGAACGTGTCGCCGACCTCGACACGCCGGTCGGCGCCTTCCTGAAGCTGACAGGCGGCGCGCAAGCCAACGCCTTCCTGCTGGAATCGATCGAGGGCGGCGCCGCGCGCGGGCGCTATTCGGCGATCGGCATGGCACCCGACCTCGTCTGGCGCTGCCAGGGCGGCAAGGCGGAGATCAACCGCCACGCCCTGTCCGCCCCGCACGCCTTCGAAGCTGAATCCGGCCCGGCGCTGGACAGCCTGCGCCGCGTGATCGCGGCGGCGCGCATGCCGGTCCCGCCCGGCCTGCCGCCCATGGCCGCGGGGCTGTTCGGCTATCTCGGCTACGACATGGTGCGGCTGATCGAGAAGCTGCCCGAGACCAATCCCGATGTGCTCGGCATCCCCGACGCGGTGCTGACGCGCCCGACGCTGATGGCGGTCTTCGACCATGTGCGTGACACGCTGACGCTCTGCGCCCCGGTCTGGCCGGGCGGCGAGCCCGGCGCGCTGATCGAGGCCGCCGAGGCCCGGCTGGACGAGGCCGAGGCTGCCCTCGATCGCCCCGTGCCGCGCCCGGCGCCGCCCGCCGTGCTGCCGAAGCTCGCCCAGCCCGACAGCAACTTCACCGAAGCGAGCTTCATCGCGGCGGTCGAGAAGGCGAAGGAATACATCCGCGCCGGCGACGCCTTCCAGATCGTGCCGTCCCAGCGCTTCTCGGTGCCTTTCGCGCTGCCGCCCTTCTCGCTCTATCGCGCGCTGCGGCGGATCAACCCCGCGCCCTTCCTCGTCTTCGGGGATTTCGGCGGCTTCTCGGTCGTCGCGGCGAGCCCGGAGATCCTCGTGCGCTGCCGCGACAACACGGTCACGGTCCGCCCGCTCGCCGGCACCCGCCGCCGCGGCGCGACGCCGGAAGAAGACCGCGCGCTGGAAGCCGAACTGCTCGCCGATCCGAAGGAACGCGCCGAGCACCTGATGCTGCTCGACCTCGGCCGCAACGATGTCGGCCGCGTCGCCGCCATCGGGTCGGTGAAGGTCACCGCGCAGTTCCAGATCGAACGCTACTCCCAGGTCATGCATATCGGGTCCGAGGTGCAGGGTCGCCTGCGCGACGGGCTCGATGCGCTCGACGCCTATGCCGCCGGCTTCCCCGCCGGCACGCTGACCGGGGCACCGAAGATCCGGGCGATGGAGATCATCGAGGAACTCGAACCCTCCCGCCGCGGCCTCTATGCGGGCGGCATCGGCTATTTCGGCGCCGATGGCGGCATGGACACCTGCATCGCGCTCCGCACCGCGCTGGTGAAGGACGGCGTCATGCATGTCCAGGCCGGCGCCGGCGTCGTCGCCGATTCCGACCCCAAGGCGGAATACGAGGAGACGAAGCAGAAGGCCCGCGCCCTGTTCCGCGCCGCGGAGGAGGCGGTACGCTTCGCTGCCGGCAAGCGTGAGCGCGGCAACGCCTGACCTCACCCCCCTCCTCGCCGTGGTCGAGGAGGCCCGCTTCCGCGGCCAAGCGCTCGAGGCCGCGGCGGCCTTGCGTACGCTGTCCGCGCTTGCCCCAGGCGATCCGGCGGTTCGCGCCGCCCTCGCCCGCACCCTGTTCCAGGCCGGCCTCTGGAACGAGGCCTGGGACACCTACGAAGTCCGCTTCGACCTGCTGCCCAGCGCCTTCCCCCGCGTGACCCGCCCCGGAGCGAACGGCCCCGAACCCATGCCGATCTGGCGCGGCCAGGGCCGGCCCGAGGCGGTGCTGGTCATGGGTGAGCAGGGCCTCGGCGACACCATCCAGTTCGCCCGCTACCTGCCCTTGCTCGCCGCGCGTGGCATGCGCGTCCATGCCGTGCTGGACCCGCGGCTGCACAAACTGCTCGCGCCGCTGACCGAAGGCATCGACCTGCGATCCAACACCACGCCCGGCCGCGTGGCGGTCAAGGCCTGGCTGCCGCTGCTGAACCTGCCGCGCGCCCTCGGCCTGACGCCGCAGCAGTATCGCGGGCGCATTCCCTACCTCGCGGCGGATCGCGAGCGCGTCGCCCGGCTGCGCGCCCGCATCGGCGACCAGGGCTTGCGCATCGGCATCGTCTGGCAGGGCAATCCGAAGGCACCCGTCGACATCTACCGCTCCGCGCCGCTCGCCGCCTTCGCCCCGCTCGCCGCCCTGCCCGGCGTGCGGCTGTTCGCCCTGCAGAAGGGCCCGGGCGAGGAGCAGGACGCCCCCTTCCCGCTCGACCGGCTGGGGCCGGAGCTGGACACCGGCCCCGACTGGTTCCTCGACACCGCCGCGGCGATCGAGGCACTCGACCTGGTCGTCACCATCGACACGGCGGTGCTGCACCTGGCCGGTGCGCTCGGCCGCCCGGCGCTGATGCTGACCCATGGCCGCACGGTGGATTGGCGCTGGCTGAATGCGGCGGATGTGCCGGTCTGGTATCCCTCGGTGCGGCTGGTGCGCTGCCCGGACGGCACGGCCGATTGGGCAGCGGCCGCGGCGCGGGCGGCGCTGCTGGTGCGGACGGGAAACCTGCCGCCGGCGGCGTGACCATCGTCCTTGCTTCAGCTCATCTGGACTTCCATATTGGCTCACATGAGCGCCGCAGCCACCCTCATCGACCCTCACACCATCGCCGAGGCCATGGGTGGCGAGACAGTGCTGAAGACGCCCGTCCATTCGATGCTGGACCTGCACAAGGTCATCCTGGGCGGCGTGCCCAAGGCCGCGGTGGCGCATCTTGGGCGGCTCTACGCCGATGTCATGCCAAGCCAGGATTTCGCCGCGCTCTTCACCTCCGTCTCGACGATGAAGCGCCCGGGACCGCTGCCCCTCGCGGCCGGGGAGCGCGTGCAGCGCGTCGCCCGGCTGACGGCCCTCGCCGAACGCGCCTTCGGCGACCAGGACAAGGGCGTGGCTTGGCTGACCACGGCTCATCCGATGCTCGGCCGGGCCACGCCGCTCGAACTCGCCAGCACCGAGATCGGCGCGCGGCAGGTGGAACGGCTGCTCACCAACATCCTTTACGACCTGCCGGCCTGACGTGCCCCTGCGCGTCGTGCGGATCGCGCGCGCAGCGCATCCGGTGTGGTCGGGCATCGGCGCCGCGATGGTCGGCGGCCGCTGGAACGCGGTCGGCGTGCCCGTGATCTACGCGGCATCGAGCAAGGCCCTGTCGATGCTGGAAGTCCTGGTCCAGGGCGGCGACATGGCCGCGCCGCGCGACGCCGTGGCCGCGATCATCCCCGACACCGTGGCGATCGAGGAGCTTTCCCCGCTGCCCGAAGGCTGGCGCGAGATCGACAGCCCGGCGGCGATGGCGGCCGGCACGGAATGGGCCGTCTCCGGCCGGACAGCGGTGCTGCGCGTGCCCTCGGCCATCGTGCCGGAGGAACCGAACTACCTGGTCAACCCTGCCCATCCGGCCGCGGCGCGGATCGCGGTGACCGATCCGGTGCGGGTCGAATGGGACCCGCGGCTGTTCGGGATCGTGGGGCCGTAGGGCACGACGGCTCTCATTCTTCCGCTGTTGCCGTTGGAGGGGCTTTGCCCCTCCAAACCACCCCACCAAAGGCCACAGGGCCTTTGGAAACCGATACCTGGCGCTGTGCGCCATTGGCAGAAAAGGCGTCGAAACCCGCATTGGCGCCCGCAAGTCGCTTTGAGGGCGACGGCATGCCCTGTCTGCCCAGCGCCAGGTTCCTGCGTTCCAAGTGCTCCAAGCACTTGGCGGGGAGAGGTTTGGAGAGGGGCGGCGCCCCTCTCCAACCCCCCTCACCCCCACACCGGCGCCCCCAGCACCGCTGCGACCGCGATCAGCAGGAAGCAGATCCCCCGGAACGCCTTGTCGCTCGCCAGCCCGAACAGCCGGCTGCCGCCCCACAACCCGAGCCCATAGGCCGGCCCGACCAGCAGCGACAGCCGCAGCACTTCCTGGTCCAGCAGCCCGCCCGCCAGATAGACCACGCCGCTGATCGCCCCGCTCACCGCGAAGAACAGCACGATGTTCGCGCGCACCCGCTGCGCCGGGATGGCGCCGCCGAGCCAATACGCCACGACCGGCGGCCCGCCCATCTGCGCGGCACCGGAGAACAGCCCCGCCGCCGCCCCCACGCCCAGCGACGCTGCGGCGGAAGGCCGCCCACGATACCGCCAGCCCGAAACCAGCAACCCCAGCATCGCGAGCGCCAGCCCGCTCATCCCCCAACGCAGCGCGATCGGATCCCCATGCAGCAGCACCCAGCCGCCGAGGGGCGCACCCACCAGCGCGCCGGCCGCGAGCGTCGCGACCTCCCGCCGCGACGCCCGCCGCCACGCCGCCGGGATCAGCGGGGCGGCCAGGATGTTGTCCACCACCAGCAGCAACGGCGCCGCGACCCGCGGCCCGACCAGCGCGCTCGCCAGCGGGATGAAGATCAGCGCCGCGCCGAAGCCGGAAAAGCCGCGCGCCAGCCCGGCCAGCCCCGCGACCAGCGCGGCGGCAAGCACGGCGCCATCCGTCATGCGACGGCGCGCAGCGCCATCACCACGGAGGAGAGCACCCATGCCGCGGCCAGCACCGCCGCCGCGCCCAGGACGACCGACGCCGCCCGCGCATGCCGCCCACGCCGCAGGATCACCCCGGTGCCCACCAACAGCGTCAGCAGCGCAGGCGCCGCCCAGGGCATCACGTCCAGTGCGACCATCATGCGCGCTGTCTTCCGGCCACCGTGTCCCGTTCCGCCCTCATCATCGCCCACATCCCCTGCATGGCATCGTCGTCAGGCCTGGGCGATACCAGCTTGCGTGGGCGCCGCGAACCACCCCCATGCACGGGAAGCGCCGTGCCGCCTGCGGCCGCGCCGCCATCCACGAGCGGATTGCGCGCGGCAGCAATGCCACACCGCCTGCCCAGCGGCCTTGATTCCCCCCGCCCTCCGGTCCAAGGATCGGCTGCCATGATCCTCCTGATCGACAACTACGACAGCTTCACCTTCAACCTCTTCCACTTCCTGGGTGACCTGGGGGCGAGCGTGGAGGTGCGGCGGAACGACGCCATCGACCCGCAGGGCGTGCTCGCCATGAAGCCCGACGCGGTCGTCCTGTCCCCCGGACCCTGCACGCCCAACGAGGCCGGCATCTGCCTGCCGCTGATCGACCTGGCCGCCGAGGTGAAGCTGCCGGTCCTCGGCGTCTGCCTCGGTCACCAGGCGATCGGCCAGGCCTTCGGCGGCGATGTGATCCGTGCGCCGGAGCCGGTTCATGGCAAAGTGTGGCAGGTGCACCACAAGGGCGCGGACGTCTTCGCCGGCATCCCCTCGCCGTTTGCGGCCACGCGCTACCATTCGCTGATCGTGGACCGCGCGACGTTGCCGGACTGCCTCGAACCCACCGCCTGGACCGAGGACGGCATCATCATGGGCCTGAAGCATAAGACGCTGCCCATCTCGGGCGTGCAGTTCCATCCGGAGAGCATCGCCTCCGCCCATGGCCATGACCTGCTGCGGAACTTCCTGATGCTGGCCGGCGCCCGGGTCGCGGCTCCGGCCGCGGCCTGAGCCGATGTCCCTCAAACCCATCCTCGCGCGCCTGGCCAATGCCGAGCGCCTCGCGGAATCCGAAGCCGAGGAGGCCTTCGGCATCATCATGGGGGGCGAGGCCACCCCTGCGCAGATCGCCGGCCTGCTGATGGCCATGCGCGTGCGCGGGGAGACGGTCGCGGAGCTGACCGGCGCCGTCCGCGCCATGCGCGCCCGCATGACCGGCATCGAAGCCCCTGCGGATGCCATGGACATCGTCGGCACCGGCGGCGACGGTTCGGGATCGCTGAACATCTCGACCGCGGCGGCCATGGTCGTCGCCGGCTGCGGCGTGCCGGTCGCCAAGCACGGCAACCGCAACCTGTCGTCCAAATCCGGCGCGGCGGATGCGATCTCGACGCTCGGCATTTCGCTCGACGTGCCGATCGACCGCCTGCCTTCCGTGCTGGCCGAGGCCGGCATGGTCTTCCTCATGGCGCCGCGCCACCACGCCTCGATGCGCCATGCCGCAGGGCCGCGCGTCGAGCTCGGCACGCGGACCATATTCAACCTGCTCGGCCCCATGGCGAACCCGGCCCGGGTGAAGCGCCAGATGACCGGGGTCTTCTCGCCCGAATGGCTGCGCCCCATGGCCGAGACCCTGTCCCGGCTCGGCACCGAGCGCGCCTGGCTGGTCCACGGCCAGGGCCTCGACGAGCTGACGCTGGCCGGCGAGAGCCAGGTGGTCTCGCTCGAAGCCGATGGTTCCTTCCGCGAATTCACCGTGGCCCCCGAGGATGCCGGCCTGCCCCGCGCGCCAACCGAGGCGGTGAAGGGTGGCGACCCCGCCTATAACGCGGCCGCCCTCGAAGCCTTGCTTCAGGGGGCCCGCGGCCCATATCGGGACGTCGTGCTGCTGAATGCGGCCGCCGCCCTGATCGTTGCCGGCAAAGCCGCCGATCTTCGCCAAGGGGCCGCCATCGCCGCCCATTCCATCGATTCCGGCGCCGCGCAGGGTGTCCTCACCCGCCTTCGCGCCGCCTGCCCCCCCAAGGACGCTGCCGCATGAACGCGCCCACCATCCTGACCGCCCAGGCGGATACCGCCTCGGTCCCCGACGTGCTCGTCCGCATCCTCGCCGACAAGGAGAAGGAGGTGGCCGAACGTATGGAGGCCACCTCGCAATCCGAGATCGAGAAGGCCGCCGCCAATGCGCCGAAGCTGCGCGACTTCATCGGCGCGCTGTGCACCCGCATCGGCGAGGGCCGCACCGGCCTGATCGCCGAGATCAAGCGCGCCTCGCCCTCCGGCGGGCTGATCCGCGATCCCTTCGACCCGCCGGCGCTGGCCAAGGCCTATGAGGCGGGCGGCGCCGCCTGCCTGTCGATCCTGACGGACGGCCCGTACTTCCAGGGCGCGCGGGAGCACCTCGAGGCCGCCCGCGCGGCCTGTTCCCTGCCCGTGCTGCGCAAGGACTTCATGATCCATCCCTGGCAGGTCTTCGAGGCCCGGGCCATGGGTGCGGACGCCATCCTGCTGATCATGGCCGCGCTGACGGATGAGCGCGCGCATGAGCTGGAAGACATCGCCCGCTCCCTCGACATGGCCGTGCTGGCCGAGGTGCATGACCGGCGCGAGCTTGATCGCGCCATGGCGCTCGAAACGCGCCTGGTCGGCATCAACAACCGCGACCTGCGCACGCTGCAGACCAACATCGCGACGACCGAGGACCTCGCCCCCCTGGTCCCGGCCGACAAGCTGCCCGTCGCCGAGAGCGGCATCCGCACCCCGGCCGATGTCCGTCGCATGGCCATGGCCGGCGCGCATTGCATCCTGGTCGGCGAGCATCTGATGCGCCAGGACGACGTGACCGCCGCCGCCCGCGCCCTGGTGGACGCGCGCTGAGCGCGGCCCCGTGGCGCTGACCCATTTCGACGCGGCCGGCCGGGCCGCGATGGTGGATGTCTCGGCCAAGGACGAGACCGCCCGCACCGCGACCGCCCGTGGTCGCATCGTCATGGAACCCGCGACCCTCGCTTTGATCCGCGAGGGCCGTGCGGGCAAGGGCGACGTGCTCGGCGTCGCGCGCATCGCCGGCATCATGGCCGCGAAGAAGACCTCCGAGCTGATCCCGCTCTGTCACCCGCTGATGCTGTCCAAGGTCACCGTCGACCTGGAACCCGAGGGCGACAACGCCGTGGCCATTGAAGCGACGGTGAAGCTGTCCGGCCGAACGGGCGTCGAGATGGAGGCGCTGACCGCCGTCACCGTCGCCGCGCTGACCGTCTACGACATGGTCAAGGCCGTCGATCGCGGCATGCGCATCGAGGATATCCGCCTGGTCCACAAGGCCGGCGGCAAGTCGGGCGAATTCCGTGGCGAGTGACCTCCTGCCCGTCGACGAGGCGCGCGCGCGCATCCTCGCCGCGCTGACGCCCACCGCCGCCGAGACCGTCTCGCTGCCCGAGGCCGCGCGGCGCGTCCTGGCGCGGCCCGTCATCGCGCGGCTCACCCAGCCGCCGGCGGATGTCTCGGCCATGGACGGCTATGCCGTGCATGCGGCGGACGCGGTGGAAGGCGCGAGCCTCGCCGTGACGGGATCCGCCCCCGCCGGCCGGCCCTTCGCCGGCCTGCTCCGGCCCGGCGAGGCGGTGCGCATCTTCACCGGCGGCTTCATCCCCGCCGGCGCGGATGGCATCCTGTTGCAGGAGGACGCGACCGCCGCCGACGGATCGGTGCGCGTGAACGAGGCGGTGCGGGCCGGCCAGCACATCCGCCGACGCGGCCTCGACTTCGCCGAGGGCGACGCGCTGCTGCCCGCCGGTCGACGGCTGACGCCGCGCGACATCGGCCTCGCCGCCGCATCGAACAATCCCTGGCTCGCGGTGCACCGCCGCCCGCGCATCGGCATCCTCGCGACCGGCGACGAGATCGCCCTGCCCGGCGACCCCATCCCGCAGGGTGGCATCGTGTCGTCGAACGCCCACGCGCTGGCCGCGATGGTGCGCGGCGCCGGCGGTGAGCCGCTGGTCCTGCCCATCGCCCCCGACGACCGCAACGCCATCGCCGAGGTCGCCACCACCGCCCACGCCTTCGATCTGCTGGTCACGACCGGTGGCGCGAGCGTCGGCGAGCATGACCTGATCCAGAGCGCCCTCGGCGAGCAGGGCTTCGAGCTCGGCTTCTGGAAGATCGCCATGCGGCCGGGCAAGCCGCTGATCTGGGGGCGGCTCGGCCGGACGCCGGTGCTGGGGCTGCCGGGCAACCCCGTCTCCGCCCTGGTGTGCAGCGTGCTGTTCCTGATCCCGGCCATCGAGAAGCTGTCCGGCCTGCCCGGCGCCGCCCCGCCGACGCGCCGCGCCTTCACCACCGAGGCGCTGCGGCAGAACGACCGCCGCGCGGACTACCTGCGCGCCACGGCATCGGTCGATGCGCATGGCCGGCTGCTGGTGACGCCGGCGGCGAAGCAGGATTCGTCGATGCTCGCCACCCTCGCCCGAGCGGATGCGCTGGTGCTGCGCGCGCCACACGCGCCCGCCGCGCCGGAAGGGACGGAGGTGGAGGCGATCCTGCTCGCGGAGTTGGGGGTTTAGGCGCCCTATCCACGCGCGAAGAATTGGAGGGGCTTTGCCCCTCCAAACCACCCCACCACCGGGGTCCCATTGACATTGCTTCGCTACGCCCATGGGTGTGCCTGGAGCATTTGGAACGCAATCTTCTGGCGCTGGGCGCAGCGTCCTTGCCGGCCCATCCAAGCGCCTTTCGTGCACATGAGCAGCTTTCGGCGCCATTCCGGCAGCGACGCACGGCGCCAAGTGGAGGTTTCCAAAGGCCTTTCGGCCTTTGGCGGGGAGAGGCTTGGAGAGGGGCAGGGCCCCTCTCCAACCAACAGCGGCGAAATGGGCCAGCCTTTTCCCAGCAGCCGCTACTGCGCCGGCCGCTCCAGACTCTTCAGGTAGGCGACCAGCGCGGTCACTTCCTCCGCGCTGAAGGATTGCTCGGGCATTTCCGGGTGGCCCGTGACGATGCCCTCGGCAAGGGATTCCGCGAGGTTGTCCACCGGATAGCGGCTGTGCAGGTCGCGAAAGGCCGGCGCGCCCGCCCGCGGGCTGGTGCCGGTGCGGCCGGTGGCGTGGCAGGCGCCGCAGCGGGTCTCGGCGATCTGCTGGCCCTGCGCGACGGTCGCGCGATCCTCTCCCGCGCAGGCGGCGAGCAGGATCGGCAGGGCGAACAGCGCGCGCATCAGCCGCAGGTCGAGATCGCCGCGGTCCCGAAGCCGCGGATCTCGGAGGTCACGTTCAGGGTCAGCTCGGCATTGCCCAGCGTCACCGCCACGCGCTGCGGCAGGCCGGTCAGGGTCACCGGCTCCTGGCCGAAGACGGTGACGACGACGGTCGCGGCGCGGGCCAGGTCGTCGGTCTGGTTCGGCGCGCTCATCACGACGCGGACCAGGCCGTCGAGGAGGTCGATGCCGGCATTCTCCGGCACGCGGGGGCCGTAGGCGACGGCGAAGCGTCGGCTGGTCGGGCGGCCGTCGCATTGGCGCACCGGACCGGCGTCGCGCATGATCTGCTCGATGCGCGGGCGCGGCACGCCGGCGGCGATGCGGGCCTGGGCCAGGGCGAAAAGCTGCGCGGCATCGCCCTTCGGCACGTCGCGGTCATAGCGGCGCTGGAGCGCGACATTGTCCTCGCGCGCCTGGCGCAGTTCGCCTTCGAGTTGGGTGTTGCGGGCATAGGTGGTGCGGGTGTCGGCGGACAGGCGTTCCAGCCGCTCCTCGAGCACCGTGACCTCGGACCGCGCGAGGTCGAGGCCGCCCTGGTACGACCAGAAGCCGAGGCCCACGAAAATCGCGAGCACGAACAGCCATTTGGCCACCCGCAGGGCGAGTTGCCCGGTACGGCGCCGGCGTTCCCGGCTGCGTCTGGATCCGATCGACATCGGGGGCCTTTAGACGCGACGCACCCGCGACGGGTCAAGTGACGGTCAGCCACAATACGTCCTCAATCCGCCTCGCACCCGAAGCCAGCATGGCGAGCCGGTCGAAGCCCAACGCAATGCCCGCTGTCGGGGGCAGGCCCTGTTCCAAAGCCGCAAGGAAATCCTCGTCCACATCCCAGCCATGCGCGCCGGTGATGCGGCGGCGTTCGGCATTGGCTTCGGCGAAGCGGAGGCGCTGTTCGGCGGGGTCCGTCAGTTCGTCGAAGGCGTTCGCCAGTTCGATGCCGGCGATGAAAAGCTCGAAGCGCAACGCGGCGCGCGGGTCGGCAGGGTCGCGCCGCGCGAGCGCCGCCTGGGGCGCGGGCCAATGCGTCAGGAAGGTCGCGCGGTCGCGGCCGATCGCAGGTTCCACCCGTTCCAGCAGCAGGCGGAAGAACAGGTCCTCCCAGCTTTCGTCCGGGCGCGGGGGCAGGCCGGCGGACGCGGCGGCGGCGTGCAGGCGCGCCGTGTTGCCCTCGGTCGCCAGCAGGTCCAGCCCGTTGCAGTGGCGGGCGAAGGCGTCCTGCATGGTCAGGTGCTCGAAGGGTTGGGTCAGGTCGGTGCGCACCCCGGCGTGTTCCACCACCGGGGGGCAGACGGCGCGGATGAAGGCCTCGGTCTCGTCCATCAGGCCGGCGAAGGTGAGGCCCGGCCGATACCATTCCAGCATGGTGAATTCGGGGGCGTGGCGGGCGGAGACCTCCCCATTGCGCCACACCCGCGCCAGTTCGAAGACCGGGCCGCACCCGCCGGCGAGCAGCTTCTTGATCGCGAGTTCGGGCGAGGTGCGCAGCCAGAGCGGGCGTCCCTCCCCTGCCCCGATATGCGGATCGAAGCGGGTTTCGAAGGCGCGGATATGGACCTCGGCACCCGGTGCGGGGACCAGGCAGGGGGTTTCGACCTCGCGATAGCCGCGGGCGGTGAAGAAGGCGCGGGTCGCGGCGGTCAGCGCCGCCCGGCGATCGAGGAAAGGCAGCCGCGCGGCCAGGCGTTCGGGGTGCCATTCGGGTTTCGCCATTGTGCGCGCCTGGTGCTTCCGGTAGGGGCCGGCGACCATGCCGGACGGTGACACGACACGCCAGGGACGGACCCTTCGGACACCAAGCGCGCTGCGCGAGGCCGGGCTGCTGCGCCCCGGCGCCGAAGCCGACGCCGCGCGCGTCGCCGAACGCTTCGCGATCTCGGTCACCGACCATGTCGCCGGGCTGATCGACCGCGCCGACGCGGAAGACCCCATCGCGCGGCAATACATCCCCGACGCGGCGGAACTGGTGACCGCGCCGCATGAGGTCGAGGACCCCACCGCCGACGCCCCCTTCACCCCGGTCAAGGGTGTGGTGCACCGGTATCCGGACCGGGCGCTGCTGAAGCCGCTGCTCGCCTGCCCGGTGTATTGCCGCTTCTGCTTCCGCCGCGAGGTCGTGGGCCCCGATGGCGGGCTGCTGACCGAAGCGGAGCTGGACGCGGCGCTCGCCTGGTTCGAAGCCACGCCAGCGGTGCGCGAGGCGGTGCTGACCGGCGGCGACCCGCTGATGCTGAGCCCGCGCCGGCTCGGCGCCATCCTGCGGCGGCTGGCGGCGGTGCCGCATATCGACACGCTGCGCATCCATACCCGCGTGCCGGTCGCGGAACCGTCGCGGGTGGATGCGGCGCTGCTCGCCGCGCTGGATGTGGGCAAGCCGGTCTTCATGGCCGTTCACGCCAACCACGCGCGGGAATTCGCGCCCGCCGCCGTCGCGGCGCTGGAGAGGCTGGCGCGGAACGGGACGCCGCTGCTCGGGCAATCCGTGCTGCTGCGCGGGGTGAACGACAGCGTGCAGGCGCTGGAAGACCTGTTCCGGGCGATGCTCCGCGCCCGGGTGAAGCCGTATTACCTGCATGCGCTGGACCCCGCGCCGGGGACGGCGCGGTTTGCCGTGCCGGATGACGAAGGGCTCGTCCTGCTGCGGGCGCTGCGCGGGCGGGTGCCGGGGCTCGCCATCCCGACCTTCGTGCGGGAGTTGCCACACGGCGGGGGGAAGCGGCCCATCGGCGCGTCCTGAGCGTGCGGACCGAAGGCGCGCACGCACGGAAGGTCTGAATCGGGAGAGCATGGTCGGTGCACGAGGGTGAACCGGTCATGCGTCAGCCCCCCTTCGGGCGGCGGGCCTGGTTGAGGCCGATGAAGATGCCGCTGGCGACGATCACCGCGGCGCCGATCCAGGTGAAGGCGTCCGGGACCTCCCCGAAGGCCAAGAAGCCGACCGTCACCGAGGACAGAAGCTGGAAGTACTGGAAGGGCGAGAGGATGTTCGCCGGCCCGAAGCCGAAGGCGATCGCGATGCAGTAATGCCCGAGCGCCCCCAGCACCCCCACCCCGCAGAACAGCAGGATATCCAGCCAGCCATGCGGCGTGATCCAGACGAAAGGCATCACCAGCAGCATGCCGAAGGCGCCGACGACACTGCTGTAGAAGGCCGAGGTCTCGGGGCTTTCGACGCCGGCCACCTTGCGGGTGAGGATCTGATAGACGGCATAGGAGGTCGCGCTGACCAGCACGACCAGCGCCGCCCAGTGGAACACCGCACTCCCCGGCCGGATCACCAGCAGCACGCCGGCGAAGCCGCAGAGCAGGGCGATGACCCTCGGCAGGGTCGTGCGTTCGCCGAGCATCGGGCCGGCCAGCATGGTGACGATCAGCGGCGCCGTCAGGCTGATCGACGCCGCCTTGGCGAGCGGGATGAAGGCCAGCGCGAAGAAGGTCGCGAGGTTGGAGGTGAAGAGCAACGCCGAGCGCGCGAGCTGCGTGACAGGCCGCGCCGTGCGCAGGACCTTGAGGCCATGCCGGGGCAGGAAGGCGGCGAGGAGGAAGAGGATGTGGCCGAAGGCCCTCGCCCAGGAGATCTGCAGGGAGGAGTAGTGGGTGGCGAGATACTTCGCACTGCCGGTCATCACGGAGAACAAGGCCCCCGCCAGGCAGATGAAGAGAATACCGACGAGAATGCGCTGCGGCGGCGGCTGATGCGCGGAGGTGGATGAGGACACGCCGGGGGTGGACGCCTTGCTGTCTTGGACGGGCGGCAGGGTGCGCCTGCGAAGGGGTGGTGTCCATGCAGGGTGAGGGTGTTGTCGGGGGCGCCGCCCCCGACACCGGCGCCCATGTCAGATGCGAGCATCTGCCATGGGGGCCCAAGCCCGCCGGGGTAACCGTGTTACCCCGGACCCCGCCGTGAGTCTTGGCGCGCGCCGGCATGGTCAGCGCAGGCGCCAGTGGCGGGGGCGGCCACCGGCATCGAGCAGGAGTTTGCCCAGGCGGTTGAAGGTGCCGGGCGGGTGGGCGGCCGGGGTTTGCAGGGCCGCGATCACGAGAGCTTGTGCTGTTTTGGACAAATTCGGATTGGGCAGGAAGTTCGGCGGGGCCGGCAAGGCCGCTCGCAAGCCGAGATCCTTGGCGCGCATCAGGCTGGAGAGCGGGACGATGCGGCTGACCCGGCGCCAGGCGCGGCAGATGCGCCAGGCGAGGGCGTTGGGAATGGTATCCTCGGGCGTCGCGGCGGCGACAAGGGCGAGGAGGCGGTCCATGTCGCCGGAGCGCGCCCAGCGGCGAAGCTGGCGGGAGGCGGTGCCGGGACGGCCGTATTCCTCGGGCAGGTCCTTCCAGGGGCCGGAGGAACAGGCGACCCAGAAGATGGCATCGAGGGTGCGGCGGAGGTCGGCGGGGCGGCGGCCCCTGCGCGGGGCGGTGGCTGTGGGGAGGTGGGTGGCGAGGTAGGTGAATTCGGGGTCGGTCAGGGGGTGGAAGGGGTGGGGGCGCATGGGGCTAGTTTGTAGGATTTTAACCCTATTTCCACAAGCCCAATGTTCGGGGGGAATGAGCCCGTTGGCTGCGCGCTAGATTGCTACTTACTGAATTCGATCCCAGAGTTCAGCCAAGGCGACGAGTTTCTCAGCAGTTGCGCCCATATTGGCTCCCACACCAGCTATGCGACGAAGATTCGCCCCGATCCTCGAAACAAATCCGGGCTTCCGCTCAACGACTTCTGCCTTGATCGATCGGCTTACCTCCTCGCGCACGTCTGGAGGAATGCCTTCAAGATCGGCAATCGTCTTCTTCAGGATTTCAGAGATCTGATCGCCTTCTGGGGCTTTGGTAGCGACCAGGGTCTTCAGTTCCCCAAAGTTGGTGCCATGGTCGCCGAGCTGACCGATCGTAATTGGTCCACCGCCCGAATTGATGCTTACGGCTGCCATTCCAGTTGCCCCTCCAGCGAGCCCAGGGAGAATCTCCCTCTCCCGTTCCGACCGTTTGTATCTTTGGAGTTCTGCATACAAAGTTGTACCTCCGGAAGCGATCTCGATCTGCGCGCGCAAGGCATCGTCACGTCCGCTGGATCGGTAAGCCTCCAGAGCAAGCCCTTTGTAGTCGCTCGACCGATCCGAGAATCGGGAAAAGTGCTCTACGAGACTGGCCTTAACTGCCGGCACCCTCTCGCTCGACCACCATTTGAGGAGGATTGGAGAGATCCCTTCCGTCCAGAACGGCACAACCCCCAACGCGAGCCCTTCGCGCGCCACGCTATAAGCATCAAGTGACCCTCTTTCCACAAACTCAACTGGATCAGTCAGATATTGCGGCTGTCGCATCGCGAGCTGAAAAGTATACGCTCGCGTATCTTCACTCTTCTTATCGATCTCATCCATCGAAAAATCAATATCCCTGATAGAAGCATCATCTCTTTCGAGAAATGATCACACCGCATATTGCACCACTATTTCGGAATCATGCCCAGTTAGATCAGACATGACCTTCTTTACGTCCCTTCTTCCTCTTACGATTGATCTATCTAGTCGTCCAAATCGATATAGAAGGCACATTAACTTCAATGTTATATCATCAGATGATGATATATTAATGGGCTGAATTCTTTGTTCCGTCTTAAATCTAGAATGCGGAAACATCCTAGTCATTACGAGATTCGGGCCTTCTAAAGGGATTCTCCCTTCTCCGACTATTTCATCGATGACCCTCTTATCTGCGATCGATATCAAGGCTCCGAAAAGCCAGGCAAGGTTCTCTAAATCCTTTGTCCCACCCCTGATTTTAGTCAAGATGGCCTCGAGATGCGAATGAGGCTCTTTCATCTCCGCTACCGCCTTGATAGCCCACCGCTCAACGTCGGTGTCTCTGCTAAACAGCAAATGCGTAACAATAGGCGCGATAAATCTAGTATCCGAGAAGCGCCTCCCTCGCTGATATTGATCACAAAGAAGTTTCAATGCCTCTCGTTGATTCCGCGTATCTGAGCTTCTCAATTGAAGTTCTATATATTTTTCTTCAATTGAACTTAACAAGGTGCTCCTTTCTATCCTGTCGCGCGCGGTTGGCATCAGACTTCATCCAGACGCTGATTGCCTCGACCAAAACCAAGATCGCGAACTAGCGCCCTATTAGACCAAATCGCCTTGGACCACGGATCGAAACGCGGGGCGGCAAGAGCGACTCCTTGCCGGGTCATCCAACGCATTCCCGCAAAGGACAGTGCACGACGGAACGCATTGTCTTCGGGGCGAATGCGGTACCTAACGACCGCCACGATGGCACTGGGCTCGATAGAGCGCCGACGAGACCAAAATAGTCCCAATAATCTTGCATCGTGACCGACAACATCTTTAGAAAGCCGCGTCCTAGGCAAACCCAGTTCCAGCCAAGCCCCCCGAACAGCGCAATTCTCGACACTTTCTAGTCGATCGTGGAATAAATCAAAGTCGTCATATCCGAGCAAAAACTGAAATCCGATACTACTAAACCCGAATAAACCAATTTTTCTTCCGTCAAATTTGCCAATTTTATGCACGAGAGTCATATCGCCCGCCTGAATTATCGTTAGGACGGCAAAAATGGACGATCGTTCCCTCTTCAATATATCTTTATACCGATCAAATTGGACATCGTTGGAAAAAATACGATCAAATATCGAAATACTTTCACTTCGTAATAATATTCTTCCGTCCTCCATATAATTATCTACGTCATCGCAGAAAAAAATCTCTATAAATGAATAATCTCTTATCCTTCTTCTCGCGAAATACTCTTTTATTTTAGCAGAACTTGAAAATAAACCCTCACTCAAGGGCCTAAGGAAAAACATACCGGGACCAACGCGCAGAAATCTACTTTTTGCGCCGCGCTCTATTATGTCAACACTAATTCGCGCCTGCAATGTGCGGTGCTGAGTCTTTCCGTAGAGATGATTTGGAACTCGGTAGAATTCGTACGCGAAATCCAAAATTTCGCGAGCCGACATCGGCCGCCCGGTGTCCTTTAGAACGTCCTCAGCGATCTTCAAATATGCGTTCACTCAACGCTCGAACGAATGAGATTCACACGTACGCACCATACACCCCAAAGCGTTTACCTTACCCATCCTGTCCTCGGTGTCATCCTACCTCCGTGGTTGCCTCGCTCCTGCGTCCAAGTGTAGATGCCGGCGCTCCAATCTTTCGGCCTCCTGACTCACGATAGGCGAGACTCTCATGGCAAAGATGCAAGCCAACCAGATGCGTGCCGGCATGGTCATCGAGTTCGAAGGGGCTCGCTACACCATCCTCAAGCAGAACATCATGATCCCGGGGAAGGGCGCGGCGGTCATCCAGGTGGAGATGCGCAACGTCAAGACGGGTGCGAAGAAGGACCAGCGCTGGCGCACCGCCGACACGGTCGAGCGCCTGACGACCGAGGACAAGGAGTTCACCTACTCCTACGCCGACGGCAACAACCTGGTGCTGATGGACCCGGAATCCTTCGAACAGACGATGGTTCCGCAGGACATCCTGGGCGATCGCCTGCCCTATCTGCAGGAAAACATGACGGTCAACGTCAAGCTCATCGAGGGTGAGCCCGTCTCCATGGACCTGCCCGAGCAGGTGACGCTGGAGGTGGTGGAGGCCGATCCGGTGGTGAAGGGCCAGACCGCGTCGTCCAGCTACAAGCCGGCGGTGCTGTCCAATGGCGTGAAGGTCATGGTCCCGCCCTTCATCACGGCGGGCGAGAAGATCGTCGTGAAGACGGCGGATTCGACCTACTACGAACGCGCGAAGTAAGCCCGGGCAGGGCCAACTCTGGCCCTCGCCTGCCGTGCTTCAGTAATCGCGCGGGGTCCGGGGACCGCGGACGGTCCCGGGTGGGCTTGGGGTTCCCATGGCAGATGCCTGCATCTGCCGTGGGCGGGTCCGGTGCAAGGGGGCGGCGCCGCCTGCCCTGTTGCCCCCCCCTGCCCGTCACGCCTCCATCTGCATCCACACCGCGCCCACCACCAGCACTCCTGCGACCGCCAGTTCCGCGCCCATGGCTATCATCCGTGCCGGGGTCCGCTGCCGTGCCATCGCGTGGGCGGCCGCGGCCAGGGCGTAGAGTACGGCGCCGCCGATGGCCGCGGGTGTCACCCAGCCCGGGAAGGCCAGGCTGCCGAGTCCGATCGTCCCCAGGGCCAGGTTGCGGAAGCCGATTTCGCGGGTGAGGCCACGGGCCTTGCGGTCGGTGACGCGGAAGATGGTTTCGGTGGTGTAGCGGGGGCGGAGCAGGTCGTTCAGGCCCGTCGCGGCCAGGCGGGCGCCGACGGCCCAGAAGGCGAACCAGCCGGCCAGGGCCTCATCCAGCGGGGCGCCGTTCAGGGCGGCGGCCAGGGTGAAGGCGGCGGGCAGCACGATGGCCGTCACCACGCTGAGGGTGCTGTGCATGCGTCGGGTGGTCCCGGTTCTGTTTCGCGCGATCGTATCGCCAGGGGATGGGTGGGCAAGCGCCCTCGCCTCCCGACCGCGCATCCGCTACGACGCGGCCTCGCCGTCCCGTTCTTTGTTTCCTTCGCACAAGGTCATCCGAACATGCCGCCCGTGTCCCCGCGTTTGTCCCCTGCGATGCAGGTTGTCACTTCGGCCGTTCGCAAGGCCGGCAAGCGGCTGCTGCGGGATTTCGGGGAGGTCGAGCAGCTTCAGGTCAGCGTGAAGGGTCCGTCGGATTTCGTGTCCACGGCCGATCTGCGGGCCGAGCAGACCCTGAAGGAGGAGTTGTCCAAGGCGCGGCCGAACTTCGCCTTCCTGATGGAGGAGTCGGGCGCGTCGGGCGACGACAACTGGGAATGGCGGTGGGTGGTCGATCCGCTGGATGGGACGACGAACTTCCTGCACGGCATTCCGCACTGGGCGGTGTCGGTGGGGATCGAGAAGCGGATTTCCGCCGACAAGACCGAGATCGTGGCGGGGGTGATCTACAACCCGGCCTCGGACGAGCTGTTCTGGGCGGAGAAGGGGGTCGGGGCCTTCCTGAACGACCGGCGGCTGCGCGTGTCGGGGCGGAAGGACATGCGGGAGGCGGTGTTCGCCACGGGCATTCCCTTCGGTGCCGTGCCGAAGAAGGCGGAGTTCAGCTCCATCCTGCATCGGCTGATGCCGCAGGTGGCGGGCGTGCGGCGGTTCGGGGCGGCGGCGCTCGACCTCGCCTGGGTGGCGGCCGGCCGGTACGAGGGGTTCTGGGAGCTGAACCTGAAGCCCTGGGACATCGCGGCCGGGCTGGTGATGGTGAAGGAGGCCGGCGGCTTTGTGACCGACCCGGATGGGGGCGATCCCTATGCCGCGGGGAATGTGGTGGCGGGGAACCAGACGCTGCAGCCGAAGTTGCGGGAAGTGGTGGTCGAGGGGATCGCCGCGGTGAAGGCGCGCGTGGCGGGATGAGGCGCCGGGCGCTGATCGTCGCACTGGTGCTGCCGGCCATGGCGGCGCGGGGGCAGGATGTGCCGGAGGGGGCGACGTTGCCTGATCCGGCGCCTGCGCCTCCGGCGCCGGCGGTGCTGGCGCCGCAGGGGGCGCCGATGGTGCCGCCCCCTGCCCCGCCCCCGCCGGGTGGGCTGCCGCCGGAGGTGGTGGCCGGGTCGGATGGCATCGTGCGGGTGAGGCTGCGCGGGGAACGGCTCGATCCGGCGGTGGAGAGTGTGCTGCGCGCGTTGGGGGCGCGGTTCGCGGCGCTGCCGGCGGGGCGGATCACGGTCGAGGCGCAGGTGTCGGGGCCGGCGGATGACGTGTCGCTGGCGCGACGGGCGTCGCTGGCGCGGGCGCAGGCGGTGAAGGCGGCGCTGGTGGCCGGGGGGCTGGACGCGACTCGGGTCGATCTGCGCCCGTTGGGGCGGTTGCCCGCGGGGGTGGATGCGGTGGACGTGGTGCCGCCCGGCGTGGCAAGCCCGAATGCGGAGGCACGGAGCGGCCGATGACGCAGCCGGTGGTCTATCTGTGGCGGATGCTGGGGTTCCTGCTGTGTGTGGTGCTGGTGACGGCGCTGCTCTACAGCCAGCTTCGCCATGCCTTCGAGGCGAACCCGGTGCTGAATGCCGTGATCGTCGCGGTGCTGCTGTTCGGCGTGGTGTGGAACCTGCGGCAGGTGCTGTCGCTGCGGGTGGAGGTCACTTGGCTGGAGGGCTTCCGGTCGGTGCGCGGGGCGGAGGAGCGGGTCCAGCCGCGGCTGCTGGCGCCGATGGCGTCGATGCTGTCGGCGCGGCGGTCGGAACGGGTGTCGCTGTCGGCGATCGCGATGCGGTCGGTGATGGACGGGATCGTGTCGCGGCTCGACGAGACGCGTGAATTGTCGCGCTACATGACGGGGCTGCTGATCTTCCTGGGTCTGCTCGGGACGTTCTGGGGGCTGTTGCTGACCATCGCGTCGGTGGCGGATGTCATCGGCAACATGTCGGTGGGCTCGGGCGACCTGAACCAGATGTTCAACCAGCTCAAGACCGGGCTGGCGCGGCCGCTGGAAGGCATGGGGACGGCGTTCTCGTCGTCGATGCTGGGTCTCGCCGGGGCGCTGGTGCTGGGGTTCATGGACCTCACGGCCGGGCAGGCGCAGACGCGCTTCACCAATGAGCTGGAGGAATGGCTGGCGGGGCTGACGCGGCTGTCCTCGGGCGTGCTGGGGCAGGAAGGCGAAGGCGGCATCCCGGCCTATGTGAACGCGCTGCTGGAACAGACGGCGGAGAACCTCGAAGGGCTGCAGACGATCCTGCAGCGGGGGGAGGAAGGGCGCGCGCAGACCTCCCAGGCCATGATGACCATGACCGAGCGGCTGACCGTGCTGACCGAGCAGATGCGCGCGAACAACCAGGTGATGGTGCGGGTCGCGGAAGGGCAATCGACGATCGCGAATGCGCTGGCGAAGATAGCCGACACGCGCGAAGGCAACGCCACTGAGGAAGCGACGCGCGGGCATATCCGCAACATCGAGATCCTGCTGTCGCGGCTGAACGAGGAAGTGGCGCAGGGGCGGAACCAGGCGACGTCCGAGATCCGCAACGAGATCAAGATCCTGACGCGGACCATCGCGGCGATCGCGGAGGAGCCGCCGCGGTGAGGGTGGCGGCGGTGTCGCCGAGGAGGGGCTTTGCCCCTCCCCGCCAAAGGCCACGGGGCCTTTGGAAACCGATACCTGGTGCCCTGCATCGGGGGCGGTCCGGCACTGGGGGGCGCGTTTCGCGCGCTGTTCGTGGGAAATCCGGGCGCTGGGCACCGCGTAGGCTCGCCCGTTTCGCCGCGCCCGCCGTGCCCAACACCAGGTATCGGTTTCCAAAGGCCCTGTGGCCTTTGGTGGGGTGGCTTGGAGGGGCAAAGCCCCTCCAACTCGACAGCGGCGTTGACGGGGCAGTCTTCGCCCCCCTCACCGATAGGGTCTGGGAGGGGCAAAACCCTTCCCGGTCAGCCGCGTAGTGGCCGGCTCCCCCAACCGCCGCCGCAACGGTGGCGGCCTCGATGCCTGGCCGGGCTATGTGGATGCGCTGTCCACGCTGCTCATGGTCATCATCTTCGTGCTGCTGGTCTTCGTGCTGGCGCAGGGCTTCCTGTCGGTGGCGCTGTCCACGCGCGACCGGGCGCTGGACCGGCTGAACCGGCAGGTCGCGGAACTGGCCGAGATGCTGGCGCTGGAGCGTGGCCAGGCAGAGGAACTGCGCAGCGGGCTGGCGCGGGCGACAGCGGAGCTCGCGACGGCGGCGGCGGCGCGGGACAATGCACTGCGGCAGTTCGGGACGTTGCGGGAGGAGCGGGACCGGATCGCGACTGAACGCGACACCGCGCGCAGCGAGCAGGAACGGCTGGCCGCGCGGCTGGCGGATCTGGGCATGGGCGCGCGCGGCACCGAGGAACGCGTGACGACGCTGGAACGGCAATTGGCCGAGGCGTTGGCGCGGGCCGAGGCAGTGGGCGGCGATGCAGCGCGGACCGCGCGCGATCTGACCGAAACGCGGCGCGGCCTGGCGCAGACCGAGGAGCAGCGCGCCGCGCTGGAACGCCAGGCGGCGCAGACGGCGGAGCAGCTTGCCGCGGCACGGCAGCAGCTTGAGGCGCTGCGGGTCGAGGCAGCACGGCTGAACCAGCAGGTGACCGCGGACCGGCAGACGATCCAGGCGCGGCTGGCGGACCTCGCGCAGTTGAACCAGCAGGTGCAGGCGCTGACGGCACTGCGCGAGGAACTGGAGCGGCAGGCGCAAGCGGCGCTGGCGCGGGCCGCCGAGGAGGAACGCAACCGCCACGCCGCCGAACAGGCCGCCGCACTCGCCGCCACCGAGATCAACGAGGCCCAGCGCCAGCGGGAGGCCGCGGAACGCCTGGCCGCCGCCGCCAATGCGCGCGCCGGCGCGTCGGAGGCGGAATCGCGGGCCGCCGCGCAGCGCGCCGCTGCGGCAGCAGAGGCCCAGCGCGCGGCGGAGGCTTCAGCGCGCGACGCGATCGCCCGGGCCGGCACATCAGACACCGCGGCGCGCGCGGCGGCAGAGCGCGCGACTGCGGCCGAGACCGCCCAACGCTCAGCCGAAGTCACCGCGCGGGACGCCGTGACCCGCGCCGCCGCGGCGGAACAGGCGCGCCAACGCGCCGAGGACATCGCCCGCCAGGCTGCCACCGTGCAGCAGGCCGCAGAGCAGGCCCGGGCCGAGGCCGAACGCCAGGCCGCCGCGCGCATCGCCGCCGCGGAGCGCGCCCGCGCCGAGGCCGAGGCCCTGCGCGCCGAAGCCCAGACCCAGCGTGACCAGGCCGTGGCCCAGAGTGGCGACGCCACCGCCCGCGCCGGCAGCGCCGAGGCGCGCGCCGCCGAGCAGACCCGCATCGCCGACAGCGCCCGCGCGCAGGTCGCCCTGCTGACCCAACAGATCCAGGCGCTGCGCGCCGAGATCGCGCGGCTGGTCACGGCGTTGGACCTGGAGGAAGCCGCGGGGCGCGACCGGGAAGCGCAGATCAGCGTGCTGGGCCAGCGGCTGAACGCGGCGCTTGCCGCGCGGGTCGAGGAATTGCAGCGCTTCCGGTCGGACTTCTTTGGCCGCCTCCGCCAGGTGCTGGGCGAACGGCCCGAGGTGCGCATCGTCGGCGACCGCTTCGTCTTCCAGGGCGAGGTGCTGTTCGCCCCGGCCTCGGCCGAGTTGTCCGAGGCCGGGCGGACCCAGGTGCGCGACCTGGCGCGCGTGCTGCTGGAAGTCACACCCCGAATCCCGGCCGAGATCCCCTGGGTGGTGCGGGTGGACGGGCATGCGGACCGCACGCCAATCCGCAGCGCCCGCTTCGCGAGCAACTGGGAACTCGCCGCCGCGCGCGCCATCGCGGTGGCTCAGTTGCTGATCGCGGAGGGCCTGCCGGCCAACCGCGTGGCCGCGACGAGCTTCGGCGACACGCAGCCGATTGACGAAGGCGAAACATCGACCGCCTATGCACGCAATCGGCGCATCGAGGTGCGGTTGACCGACCGCTGAACGGCCATGACCCAGACTGAGACCATCTTCGTCACGGCCCGCATCTGCATCGTGACGCTGTGCCTGGTCACGGTGCTGGTCGTGTGGTGGCACGCGCGAACCGACGCGGATCGCGGGGAAAGGCCGAGGCTGCTGATGGGCCTCACCATAGGCCTGCTGCTGTCCGCAAGCCTTCTGACGCTCAACGATATCCATGCTGCACTCAGCCCGGGCGAACAGATGGCGACCTATGACGGCGCCTGGCTCTGGCTGCTGTACGACGCCGGCGTACCACTTCTCGTGATCCTGGCGCTGCGGCTGATGCGCCAGCGCAGTGCGGCGCTCACGGCACTGGAACGGGCCTCGGTGACCGACGCGCTGACGGAACTTGCAAACCGGCGCGGCTTCTCCACGGCGGCGGCCGCCGCGCTGCAGGCCTGCCAGCGGCGCGGCGAGACGGCCGCGATGGTGATGTTCGACCTGGACCGCTTCAAGAGCATCAATGACGGCCATGGTCACGCGGCTGGCGACGCCGTGCTGCGTGGGGCGGCCGCGGCCCTGCGGCGGCATGTGCGCGCCTCGGACATCGCGGGGCGGCTCGGCGGCGAGGAATTCGCGCTGCTGTGCCCCGGCATGACGACGGAGCAGGCGGCAGCTCTCGCCGAGCGCGTGCGCGACGAGATCCGTCGGTCCGTGCCGCACCCGGCGGGCGACGGGGCGGTGGTCACGACTTCGGCCGGGGTCGCGGTGGTGGAACGGCCGCAGGCGGGATTCGA
Source organism: Roseomonas alba (assembly GCF_019430885.1). Lineage (GTDB taxonomy): Bacteria > Pseudomonadota > Alphaproteobacteria > Acetobacterales > Acetobacteraceae > Neoroseomonas > Neoroseomonas alba. The sequence continues at coordinate 406,401 of NZ_JAHYBZ010000006.1, forward strand.
GGGCGCCCTGGTCGCTGCCGACCAGGCGCTCTACGCCGCGAAGAAAGCCGGGCGGGACCGCGTGGCGATCGCCGGGAGTCTCGAGGCGGCCGACGCAGCGACGGCTGCGGCATGATCCGACGCCCGGAGGGGCACTCCCGGGCGCTGGTGATTACAGATGGGCTCTGCTCTCTCCCCGCCAAAGGCCACAGGGTCTTTGGGAACCGCTACCTGGTACCGGGCACCAAGGGTCATGAAGGCGCAGCGCCAGGAGAATGCCAGAGTGCACTTCGACGTCCGGCACCACACGCCCTGCCCAGCGCCAAGTCATGGTTTCCAAAGGCCCTGTGGCCTTTGGTGGGGTGGGTCCGGGAGGGGCAAAGCCCCTTCCGATATCCATCCGCCACCTCATCGCAACGACGCGATGATCTGCCGCGCCGCTTCCTCGGGGAACGCCTTCACGGTCCGGGTCCGGACATTGCCCATGCGGCCCAGCATCAGGGAAAAGCGGGCCGAGACCGCGTCGTCGGGGGCTTCGTAGATGGCGATCATGTCGCACTCGCCCATGGTCATGTAGTAGCTGAGCATCTTGCCGCCCATCTCGGTGAGCATGCCCTTCGCCGCATCCAAGCGGCGCGGGGATTCCGCGATGGCGGAGATGCCCTGGTCGGTCCAGGACCCGAACATGATGTATGTGGTCATCGGCACCGCTCCTTTCCGGCCTTGGTCAGGGGATGGAGAAATGTTGCCGACACGGAACCTACCACTGTCCGCGGGGAGATGCCTTGGTTTTCTCGATGGGCCGCCGCGTCAGATCAGCCGGGCCTCGAAGGGCGGCACCAAGTCGGGGGCTTCGAATTCCAGCACCCAGAGGTCGGGGTCGCGCTTCACCTGGCGATCGACATAGGCAGTGGCCGCGTCTTCCTCGACCGGGGCCGGACCGGTGCCGCGGACCCAGGCGGGGCGGCCTTCGGCGTCGCGGGCCTGGGCAAGGACGATACAGCCCTCCCTGCCCCGCAGCACACAGAGGATGCCGCCTGAATCCGGGTCGCCCTTGCGCAGCACCGCTGCCGGGCGGCCGGCCATGTCCGACAGGCGGATCGCCATGGACACCCAGATGCCGGCCTTCACTTTCGCTTCCATGGCGCCGACCCTGCCATGCACAGCCCCTTGCCGGAAGTCGCGGCGCGCGCCATTCACCCGGCGACGTATGTGGGACCCCCCGTCATGAGCGATCGGAAGATGACCGAGGCGCAGCGCGCCTATGAGGCGAAGCGCGCCGCCAAGGCAGGCATGAGCCTGGAGAAGTGGCTGACCGAGAAGGAAAAGCGCGCCGCCGCCGAGGCGCGCGAGCAGGCCGTGGCCACGAAGCCCGCCGCCCCGGCGAAGAAGCCGGGCTTCTTTGGGCGGCTGTTGGAGAAGGCGCAGAAGCCGCTCTGATATGGCTCAGGGGACCGAGAGGGGCTTTGCCCCTCTCGGGCTCACCCCACCAAAGGCCACAGGGCCTTTGGAAACCGATACTTGGCGCCGGGCGCTGCTGTCAGGATGAATGCCGAAACCCGCCCTCGCGCACGAAACGCGCCGGGAGGGGAACGGGGTGCCCTCACTGCGCCATGCCAAGTGACGGTTTCCAAAGGGCCTGTGGCCGATGGGTCCCCAAGGCGGGGTGGTTTGGAGAGGCAGAGCCCCTCCAACCTTCCGTCGCCCCTTCACAGCATCCGCATCAATGTCCCGTCCTTGCGGATCGCGTGGTGGAAGATCGCCGCCCCCACATGCGCGATCAGCAGCACGACGAAGAGATAGCCGCCGATGGTGTGAAGCAGAGAGAGGATCTTCGCCAGTCCTTCCGAAGTGTCCATGAACTTCGGGAAGTCGATGAAGCCGAGATAGGCGGTCTGGCCTTGCAGCGGGAAGCCCCAGGCATTGGTCGCGAAGAAGCCGAGCAGCGGCTGGATGATCAGCAGCGCATAGAGCCCGTGATGCGTCCCGGCCGCCGCGGCACGCAGCACCGCCGGCAGATGGTCGGGATAGGCGGGCGGCGGGTTCATCGCCCGCCAGATCAGCCGCGCGACGGCGCAGGCCAGGATGGTGACGCCGGTGCTTTCATGGATGGCGTAGAAGACCATCTTGGTCGCGCCGTCCGACGCATCGGTGATGTACTTGATGACGAAGCCGGTCGGCAGGGCGATGGCGATGAGGCCGACCGTGATCCAATGGAACCACTTCGCAATGCTGCCGTATTGCCCGTCCGGATGCGCGGCGTCCTGGCCTCGGAGGATGACGGTCTGGCTCGCGTCCATGGGGGGTCTCCGCTGGCGTCCGACATCAGCGTATCGCATGGCGGGGGTGTCGCGCAGGTGGGAATGATCGCCGCTCACGCGGATTGGAGCACCGATCCCCGCAAGCGCTGGGTGAGCATCGCGCGGCGCGGGTCGCGGGGATGGCGCGCCGAGGCGCCGGTGCCGGTGGGCGATCCCGCGGCGCTGGTGGCGGGGCTGCTGGCGGAAGGGGCGCCGGTCGCGCTGGGGCTGGACCTGCCGCTCGGCGTGCCGCGCGGCTTCGCGGCGGGGCGGGCGGAGGCGGGGTTCGTGGCGTTCCTGCGCGGGCTGGCGGGGAATGCCGGCTTTTTCGCGGTGGCGGAGACGCTGGATCAGGTCTCACGCCTGCGGCCCTTCTATCCGGCACGCGGGGTGAAGGGGATGACGCGGGCGGGGCATGCGGCGGCCCTTGGCTTCGCGGATGCGATGGGGCTGTCGCGGCTGTGCGACCGGGCGACGGCCGAGCGGCCGGCCGGGGCACCGGTGTTCTGGACGTTGGGGGCGAACCAGTCCGGCAAGGCCGCGATCGCGGCCTGGCGGGACTGGCTGGCGCCGGGGCTCGCGGTGGGGGCGCCCTATGCGATCTGGCCCTTCGACGGGCCGCTGCACGGGTTGCTGGCGCCGGGGCGCGCGGTGCTGGCCGAGGTCTATCCGGCCGAGGCGCTGCGCCATTGCGGGCTGGTGTTGCGCGGGTCGAAGCGGGTGCGGGCCGATCGGGCGGCGATCGCGGATGCGCTGCTGGCGGTGATGGCCGCACGGCGGGTTGCTCCCAGCGCCGCGCTGCGCGATGCCGCTCGGGGCGGCTTCGGGGCCGATGCGGCCGGCGAGGACCGCTTCGATTCCGTGATCGGCCTGCTCGGCCTGATCGGCGTGCTCGACGGGGTGCGGCCCGATTTCGTGCCGCAAGATCCGGCAATCCGCACCTGGGAAGGCTGGGTGCTGGGGCAGACGGCGTTGCCGCGGGATGGTTCAATCGCGGCGCAGCTTGGGAATGGAGTGGCGGCATGCGGATCGCGGTGATCACGGATATCCACGGCAATGCGGCCGCACTCGATGCGATGCTGGAGGATGCGGCCGCGCGCGGCCTGCGGGAGATCATCTGCCTCGGCGACATCGCCTCGGGCGCCGGCTGGCCGCGCGAGACCGTGGAGATGCTGATGGCGACCGGCATCCCGAGCATCCGCGGCAATCACGACCGTTGGATCAGCGAGCATGATCCCGCGACGATGGGGAAGCAGGATCGCCTCGCCTATGACGAGCTGAGCGCGGATCAGCGCGCCTGGCTGATGGACCTGCCGACGGCGCTGGAGCCGGCGCCCGGCGTGCTGGCGGTGCATGGCTCGCCCGGGTCCGACGTGCAGAACCTGATCGAGGAAGTCGTCGCCGAGCGGCTGCGCCCGGCGCCGATGGCGGTGCTGCGCGAAAGGCTCGGCGAGGCGGGGATGGCCGCGCGCGTCGTGTTGTGTGGGCACAGCCACCGATCGGGCATGGTGCAGGTGCCGGGCGGGCCGCTGGTGGTCAATCCGGGCAGCCTTGGCCTGCCGGGCTTCCGCATCTCGCGCGAGCCGGCGCATCGGCAGGAGGCGGGGTCGCCGCATGCACGCTATGCCGTGCTGCACCTCGATGGCGATGCGGTGCAGGTGGAGATGCTGGCCATCGCCTATGACTGGGACGCGGCGGCGAAGCGCGCCGAGGAGATCGGCTTCAACGCCGCCTGGCCGCATGTGATCCGCACCGGGCTGCTGCCGGAAAGCGCATGAAGCGGATCGTGTTCGGATGGACTCATCCGAACACGTGAAGATGCTCGCAATACACCGGGGTTGAGCATGCGGTGCGAGCGAAAGCGAACGCAGCATGCCCTGGTCTCTTGCGCAGCCGCGCCACTCACCTATCCTGCTGAAAACGCCTCGTCAGCACGCGGTCCTGTCTTGCGGGGGATCGCATGTCACCAATCCGGGCTATCGCATCCATCGGCCTGTTGACCGGCCTGCTCGCCTCGGGCGGCGCGGCGCTGGCGCAATCGGACACATCCATCCTCCGCGTCACGCCGGGATCGGACGTCAACACCTTCGATCCGACCGGGCCGGCCGGCACCGCCGCCTATATCCACGGCATGATGGTCTATGACGCGCTGTACGGTCAGGATGAGGAGCTGCGCATCCACCCGCAGATGGTCGAGCGCGACGAGGTCTCGTCCGACAGCCTGACCTGGACCATCACGCTGCGCGAGGGCCTCGCCTTCCACGACGGCAGCCCGGTGACGACGGCGGATGTGATCGCCTCCCTGCGCCGCTGGATGGGGCTCGATGTGGTGGGCCGCACCATGGCGCTCGATGTCGAGGCCATGGAACCGGTCGATGCGCGCACCTTCCGCATCCGCCTCAAGCGTGCCTTCCCGGTGCGCGCGGCGCTCGCCAACAGCGGGTCGGGATTGCCGGTGATTCTTCGCGAGCGCGAAGCCTCGGCCGGCCCCTTCACGCGTGGGACGGAGCTTATCGGCTCGGGCCCTTTCCGCTTCGTGGCGAATGAGTTCCGCCCCGGCGATCGCCTCGTCTATGAGCGCTTCGACGGCTATCGTCCGCGCGTGGAACCGCCGAGCGGCTTCGCGGGTGGCAAGGTGGTGCGCATCCCGCGCCTCGAATTCCACATCCTGCCGGATGCCTCGACCAAAGCGGCGGCGCTGCAGGCAGGCGAGATCGACTTCATCGACCAGGTGCCCTTCGACCAGGCCGAAGCGATGCAGGGCCGGCGCGGCATCACCGTCGCGGCGCTGTCGCGCATCTACAACCCGTTCTTCATGCGGCCGAACAGCCTCTACCCGCCCTTCAACAACGCCGATGCCCGGCGCGCGCTCGCGCTCGCCATCCACCAGCCGGATTACATGGCAGTGTCCTTCGTGCGGCCGGAATGGGGGCAGCCCTGCCACTCCTTCTTCGTCTGCGGCAGCCCGAACGGCATCACGACGGGGTCGGAACCCTACCGCCAGCAGAACCTCGCGGAAGCGCGACGGCTGCTCGAACGCAGCGGCTATCGCGGCGAGCCGATCGTGCTGCTGAATTCGCGCGAGACGCTGTTCGTCGGCGTCGCCGGCGAACTCGCCGCGCAGAATTTGCGCGAGGCCGGCTTCAACATCGTGCTGGCGGAAAGCGACTGGGGCACGCTCATGGCGCGGCGCAACAGCCGCAACCCGCCGGATCGCGGCGGCTTCAACCTGTTCATCACCAGCATCTCGGGCAGCGGCGTGTATTCGCCGCTGTCGAACTCGATTGCGGACACAACCTGCGGCGCGCGCAACTTCGCCGGCTGGGCCTGCGACGAGGAAGCCGCCCGGCTGCGCGACGAATACATCCACGAACCCGACGAGGCGAAGCAGCGCGAGATCCTCGAACGGCTGAGCCGCAGGCTTTGGGACGTGATGCCGACGGTGATCCTGGGGCAGCGCGCGCAGCTCTATGCGTGGCGGAACAACATCAGCGGCTTCGTGCGGTCCCCGTCGCTGATCACGATCTTCTGGAACATCGAGAAGCGCTGAAAGGTCGCGGGCGGAATTGGAGGGGCTCTGCCCCTCCAAGCCACCCCGCCAAAGGCCACAGGGCCTTTGGAAACCGTCACCTGGCGCCGGGCGCCACTGACAGGAAGAATACCGAAACCCGCACCTGCGCACGGAACGCGCTATGAGGGCGCAGCATGCCTTTGGGGCACGGCGCCAAGTATCCGGCATTCCAAATGCTCTCAGCATTTGGCGGGGTGGTCCGGAGGGGCAGAACCCCTCCGGTTCTCCACCCCCGCTTAAGCCGACAGCGCCGTGCCCTGCCCGCGCGCCTCGGTGTAGCGATTCTGCGGTTCCGGCAGCCCGAGATTGCCGCGGAAGGTGCGTGCCTCGTATTCCTCGCGGAAGATGCCGCGCCGGCGCAGTTCGGGCAGCACCAGCGCGGCGAAATCCTCGAGCCCGACCGGCAGGTGGGTGGGGATGATGTTGAAGCCGTCGGCCGCGCCCTGGTCGACCCATTCTTCCATCGTGTCGGCGATGTCGGCGGGCGTGCCGATCACCGTGCGATGGCCGCGCCCGGAGGCGATGGCCTGGCAGAGCTGGCGGATGGTGTAGCCCTTCTCCTGCGCCAGGTTGAACATCACGGCAGCGCGGCTGCGCAGCTTCGGGTCCTTGGGTTCCGGCACGGGGCCGTCGATCGGATAAGCGGAGAGGTCACCGAAATTGCCGTAGATGTAGGAGAGGCCGACGAGGGGGTCGATCAGCTCCTGCAACGCCTCGTGCTTCGCCTGGGCTTCGGCGCGGGTGGCACCGACGATGGGGACGAGGCCAGGCAGCATCAGCAATTCGTCGGTGCGCCGACCATGGGTGGCGAGGCGCCCCTTCACCGAGGCGTAGTAGGCCCGGGCTGCGGCGAGGTCCTGCTCCGCCGAGAAGACGATATCGGCGAAGCGCGCGGCGATGTCGCGGCCCTGGTCGGAGGCCCCGGCCTGCACGATGATGGGCCGGCCCTGCGGCGTGCGGTCCACGCTGAGCGGACCGAGCACCGAGAAGTGCTTGCCGCGATGCGCCAGCGTGTGCAGGCGATCGGGGTCGTAGAAGACGCCCGAGGTCTTGTCGTGCACGAAGGCGCCGCCCTCCCAGGAATCCCACAGGCCGGTGACGACCTCGGCGAATTCCATCGCGCGTTCGTAGCGATCGGCATAGGCCATCTGGTGTTCGCGGCCGAAGTTGAAGGCCTCGGCGTCAGACCAGGAGGTGACAAGATTCCACCCCGCCCGGCCCTTCGAGATGTGGTCGAGCGAGCCGAATTTGCGCGCGAGGTGATAGGGCTCGTTGTAGGTGGTCGAGGCGGTGGCGACGAGACCGATATGCTTCGTCACCGCGGCGAGCGCCGAGAGCAGCGTGATCGGCTCGAGCTCGACATTCTGGTTGGAGCGGCAGAGCGAACCGGGCGGTTCGTCCTTCTGGCGGATGCCGACGCCGTCGGCGAGGAAGACCATGTCGAGCTTCGCGGCCTCGGCGATGCGCGCGACGTTGACGAAATGCTCGAAATCCATCGCGCCGCCGGAGGGCACGTCCGGATGGCGCCAGCCGCCGGCGTGATAGCCGAGACCCCGGATCGAGACGCCGAGCTTGAGTTGCCGCTTCTCCGCCATGGCAAGGCTCCTTCGGCCGCGAGGGGGGCGAAAGATAGGCGCGAGTCGCGAAGCGCGTCACCCCGCCGCGCGACTAGTTCCATGCAAAAATCGCGCCTTTCCGATCAGCAAGGCATGGGCGCGCTGCTTCGCGCAAGCGGCAGGAGACGATGACGGGCAACCCCAGGCCGGCGGAGAGAACCCTTCTGGATTTCCGCGAGCGGATGCGCGACGACCTTGTCATCGTCATCCCGCTCGGCAGCGTTGAGCCGCCGGGGCCGTGCAACCCCATGACCAACGACCTGCTCGCGATTGGAGCCGGCCGACCAGATTGCGCAGAAGTCCGGTGTGATCGTGACGCGGCCCAACCCGGCCTGCCGACCGGCGCGCTTACCATGGTGACGTTCGGCGACGTCGATGTCTGCGCGCCGTCGCCATGGTGGACCACTGCGACGCCACGGTCGGCGGTGATACGTCACGCGCCAAGGGGTGAGACGGGCAATGCTACGCCGCATTCATCGCCGAGACAGCGGTGGGTTTGGCCGAGGACACGACGACCGCGCCGATGCATGACGGGCAGGCGGCCTTCTGACGCGCCGCCTTCCGCTCAACCTCCACGCGGCGAGCCCAGCACCAATCCGAAACCCGAACAGGTGCTAGCGTTCCTCGATCGACACGCCGTGGCGCCCGACGCTGATCTCGACGCCGGAGCGCCGGCTGTCCTGATACGCCCAGATGCCGGCACCGATCACGCCGGCAATCACGGCGCCGACGAGCAGGTAGAGGGCATTCGAGTTGGTCATCGGGATCGTCCTTCCGCCACGTGATGGGGTCGTGCCCATCAACGCCGCGGAAGGACGGGGGTTTCATCCGCCGTAGAGCCCCGCCTCGCGCGCGGCGAGCATTGCCAGGCCCGCGGTCAGGCCGAGCGTCGGCATCGGAACGCCGGCATCCCGCGCCATCTGCAATGGCACGGTGAGGATCGCATCGATTTCCATCGCGCGGCCGAGCTCGAGATCCTGCAGGATGGAGGGCTTGTGCGTGATGGTCGCCGCGCGCCGCATCCGTTCCTCGGCGATGCCGCCGATCTCGCAGCCATAGGCGCGCGCGAGCGCCGCGCCTTCCTCCGCGACGCGCACTGCCGCAGCGAAGATCGCGGGGTCGGCGAGCGTCGCCTTCATGTGCGTGCGCGACAGAATGCACAGCGGGCCCGAGGTGATGTTGCCCATCAGCTTGGCCCAGATGCGGTTGCGGATGTCGTCCACTACCGGACAGGGCATGCCGCCGGCCGCGACGAAGCCCGCGATCATCCCGGCGCGCTCGCTGATCGTGCCGTCGGGTTCGCCAAGGATCAGCCGGATGTCGGCGTGCTCCGACTTCACCACGCCGGGGGCGACCACCTCGCTCGCCGAATAGACGACGCCGCCGACCGTGCGCTCGATGCCGACCAGGCGTTCGATCACGCCGTCCGGATCAAGCTGCGGCAGCCGCCTGCCTTCCGCCGCGCCACCGTGGCGCAGGAAATACCACCAGGGAATGCCGTTGGTGACGAAGGCGACCGGTGTGTCGGGGCCGAGCAGCGGCTGGATCGCCTCGGCCGCCACGGGCAGGGCAGGCACCTTGGTGGTGATCAGCACGGCGTCCACGGGACCGATCTCCGCCGCACTCGCCGCCGCGTGCACCTTCACCGTCTTCACGCCGTCATGGGCGTGCAACGTGATGCCATTCGCCTTCATGGCCTCGAGATGCGGGCCGCGGGCGATGACGGAGACCTCCGCACCGCCCAGCGCGGCACGGGTCGCGAGATGGCCGCCGATCGCGCCGGCGCCGAACACACAGATACGGGTCATGGGGGACTGGTCCTCGGGACGTCGTGCGGTGGGTAATCAAGACTCGTGCCAGGGGCAAGCGGATGGCCGGAGCGTGTGACGCTCCGCTCCCGTCCGCCGCGATGTCCGGCAGGCGGCACGATCGCGCGGCGCGGAAGGATCGGAGCGGTTGTCCCGTGCGCGTGACGGTCATGGCGGTGCGGGAAGGGCGCCACCCTCCCCCGCTCCCCCGCCGGACGCCGCACGGCCATCGGGTTCCGTTAGCTGGCACCTCGCAGCACGGTCAGGGCCAGTGGCGGGGTCCGCATCCGGCGCGACAGGCGCGTCACCGAAACGCCATCAATCCCCGACGGCGTCGCGCAATTGCGCACACATTGCTGCGCCGCCGGCGACGAGGCGCTCGACGATCGCCTTGCCATGGTCGGGATTCGCCACGCGCGCATCCGGGGCGATCAGGCCGCCCGGCGCCACTTCCTCCACCCACATGGGCACGGAGAAATCGAGGCCATGCGTGCGCACCACGCCGAAATTCGCTGGCGGCAGACCGAGATAGGGGCCCACCGGCTGGCGCAGCCGCATGTCCTGCGGGCGGCAAAGCTCGGGCCGCAGCGCATAGGCCACCGAGGCGACAGGGTCGCCACCATGGCCGAAGCTCTCCGCGGTGCCGCCGAGCGCCGTGTGCAGCTTCCCCGCCTCCCGCCAGAGATGCAGCGCGGGGACGATCACCCCATGGCGGCGGCGGACGGCGCGTGCGGCGGCCTCGGCGGGGCCGATCGTGCCGGCATGGCCGTTCACGATCATGATGCGGCGCGTGCCGGTGCGGATGAAGGCCTCGGCCATCTCCTCGATCACCGCCGTCAGCGTCGCGACCGACAGCGTGATGCCGCCGGCGATGCCTGTGAAGTAATCCTCGCCACCGAAGGGAATGGCGGGCGCGACCAGGGCGTCGGCGCCCTGCGCCGAGGCCGCCGCGGCGATGCGCTCCGCGATCTCCTCCGCCAGCAGGTAGTCGCCCATCGGAAGGGCGGGGCCGTGGGTCTCGAGGCTGCCCATGGGCAGCAGGGCCACGGCGCCGGCCGCGAGGCGGGAGGCGACTTCGGGGGCGGTCAGTTCGGCGATGCGGTGGGTCATGGTCACATCAGGGCGGGCGAGCGAACTCCCCCGCGCCTCCTCCTTTTTCTGTCTGTCACCAAGGCACACCGGCGCGGCACGATCGCCCCACCGGCAACGGGGTTACGCCAGAAGGTCCAGGGCGGCGCGGGACAGGGCCTCGACGCCATGGGCGATGCAGCGCTCGTCAGGCTGGTAGAAGGCGTTGTGCAGGCGGTCGTCGCGGCCGGGCGCGCCGGAGCCGATGCGCAGCTGGAACGCCGGGGCACGCGCGGCGAACGCGGCGAAATCCTCGGACCCCATGGAGGGCTCACCCTCCTCCGGCGCCACGCCGGTCTGCCGCGCGACGGACGCCAGTACCGGTTCCAACACCCGGTCATCGTTCACCAGCGCCGGCACCATGCGCTGGTAACGCATGTCGCAGCGCACCCGCATCGTTGCCTGCAATCCGCCGGCGAGGCGCTTCAGCGCGGCTTCGGCGGTGTCGCGCGCATCGCCGTGCAGCGTGCGGATCGTACCCTTCAGCGCCACGCGCTCGGGGATGATGTTGTAGGTCGTGCCGCCCTGCACCATGCCGACGGTGACGACCGCCGGGTGCAGCGGCCTGATCTCGCGGCTCACCACGGTCTGCGCCTGGCTGATGAAGGCGGCGGCGGCGACGATCGGATCGACCGCCGCATAAGGGTGCGCGGCATGGCCCGACTTGCCCTGCACCACCAGATCGAAACGGTCCGAGGCCGCGAGGCAGGCACCGCGGACGAAGCCGAAGCTACCCACCGGCATGTCGGGATGGTTGTGGAACCCGATCGCGAGATCGACGCCATCGGCGGCGCCATCCGCGATCATCGCGGCGGCGCCTTCCAGCACCTCCTCGGCCGGCTGGAAGATCAGCCGAACCGTGCCGGCGAGCTGCGGCGCGAGGTCCTTCAGCACGGCGGCGACGCCCAGCAGCGTCGCGGTGTGGATGTCGTGCCCGCATGCGTGCATCTGTCCATCCACGGTTGAGGCATAGTCGCTCTCTGCTTCTTCATGGATCGGCAATGCGTCCATGTCCGCGCGGATCGCGAGGGTTGGACCGGGTCGGCCGCCGCGGATCTCACCCACCACGCCGGTCACGCCCACCCCGGTGCGGTGCGCGATGCCGAGGCGCGACAGTTCCGCGGCGACGATGCCGGCGGTGCGGGTCTCCTGGAAGGCGAGCTCAGGCACGCGGTGGATGTCGCGGCGCAGCGCGATGAGGCGCGGGGCAGCCGCTGCAGTGGCCTCGCGGATCGCGCGCTGCGGGTCGTTGGCGAGCATGGCGTTCAGGTCCGATGCGTGAAAAATGCTGCGCGGAGCATAGGTGAGCCACTCGTGCAGGCAAGGCATTGCCAGGGTTTCACGTGACCACTGACTTGTCGCGGGGCAAGTCGCATGCCATAGGGCCATTCGGGAAGAGGGGAGGTTCAATGTCCTGGGCGATCCGCCGCCGTGCTCTGTTTGCTGCATCCGCGATGGTGCCGATGACGGTGCAGCGTGCCTTCGCGCAGGCGTGGCCCTCGCAGAACATCAAGCTCGTCGTGCCCTTCGCACCCGGCGGAACCACGGATATCGTCGCGCGCCTCGTGGCCTCGGGCCTGCAGGAACGGCTGGGCGTCGTGGTGGTGGTCGAAAACCGGGCCGGCGCCGGCGCCACGATCGGCAGCGAGGCCGTCGCGCGTTCCGCCCCCGATGGCTACACGATGGTCATGTCGAACATCGCCAGCCACGCCATCAGCCCGGCGCTGTATGGCCATCGCGTGCGCTATGATCCGGTCAGGGATTTCGCACATGCGGCGCTGGTCGTGACCAATCCTTCGGTCTGGGTGGCCAATCCGAATGCGGGGCTGCGCACCCTCGCCGATGTCGCCGCCAAGGCGCGAGCGCCGGGCGGGCTCGATGTCGCGACCTCGGGCGTCGGGTCGTCGAACCACATGATGGTGGTGGAGATGAGCCGGCTCCTCGGGGTTGAGTTGAACCACATCCCGTTCCGCGGCGCGGGCCCGGCCATGCAGGCGGTGATCGCGGGCCAGGTGCCGGTGATGTCGGACAGCCTGCCCTCCTCCGTCGCCCATATCCGGCAGGGATCGGTGGTGCCACTTGGCATGGCCTCGGCCCAGCGGCACCAGGCTTTCCCAGATATCCCGACCTTCCGTGAGCAGGGTTTCGACGTCGCGAGCGAGTCCTGGTTCGGACTCTCCTTTCCAGCCGGCACGCCGGCTGTCATCGTGGAACGGATGAACCGGGAGACGCGGGCGGTTCTGGCCGACCCCGACATCCGGGCGCGTTTCGTCGAACTGGGCGGGGCCTCGGGGGACCTGTCCGTGGACGGTTACACGGATTTCGTGCGTCGGGAGGTCGCCGCGTGGGCGCCGCTCGTGCGGGCTTCCGGCGCGTCGGTCGACTAGCAGTTTTTCAACGTCTTCGATTGGGTGGGCGAAAGCGGATGAAGCTGAATACAAAGGACCTGATCTCGGCCGCGATACTTATCGCGTTCGCGGTCGTCGGACTATGGTTGAACATGGACCACACACTGGGCAGTGCGCGCCGCATGGGTCCCGGCTACATGCCGATGCTGGCCTTCTGGCTGCTGCTCGGCCTGTCCGTGATCGTGCTGGTGCTCGGCCTGTTCAACGGGCCGGACCCGATCGAGAAGTGGACCGGCCCGGAAACCCTGTTCCTGATCCTTGGTGCCGCCGGCGGCACCGCGGCGGGGCTGGTCGCGGCGCATATGGACGGCTGGGTGTCGTCGAGCTGGAACCCGCTCGGTATCGGCCTGTTCGTCGGCTGCATGATCCCGAGCATCGTGAAGTCGTGGCGCCCCCTCTTTCTGGTCAGTGCCGCGTTCTCGCTGTTCGGCCTGGTGCTTGAGCCGCTGGGGCTGATGGTCGCCATCGCCGCGTCGGTGATCCTGTCTGCCTTCGCCGACGAAACGCACAAGCCGGCCGGCGTCGCCGGGCTGGTGGTTTTCCTCTGCGTGCTGTGCTGGGCGGTGTTCATCTACGAACTCGACATCCGCGTGCCAGTCTGGCCGGTCTTTTAAGGACAGGAAGCGGAACCCATGGACCTCGTCACGAACCTGGCGCACGGCTTCGGCGTCGCGCTGACACTCAACAACCTTCTCTTCTGCTTCATCGGCTGCATCATCGGCACCGCGATCGGCGTGCTGCCGGGCATCGGCCCGGTCGCGACGATCTCGCTGCTGCTGCCGATCACCTTCGGCCAGCCTGCCACGACGGCCATCATCATGCTCGCCGGCATCTACTACGGCGCCCAGTATGGCGGTTCGACCACGGCCATCCTGCTGAACCTGCCCGGTGAGGTCAGTTCGGTCGTCACAACGCTCGAAGGCTACAAGATGGCCCGCAACGGGCGAGCGGGCGCGGCGCTGACCATTGCGGCCGTCGGTTCCTTCTTCGCCGGCACGGTCGCGACCATCCTGGTCGCCGCATCCGGCCCGCTGCTGACGCAGGTGGCGCTGTCCTTCGGCCCGGCAGACTACTTCTCGCTGATGTTCCTCGGCCTCGTCATCTCCGCCGTGCTCGCGCAGGGCTCGGTGGTGAAGTCGATCGCGATGGTGGTGTTCGGCGTCTCGCTCGGCATGGTCGGCACGGACGTGCAGACGGGCCAGCAGCGCTTCACCTTCGGCATCCCGGAACTGTCGGACGGCGTCGGCTTCGTCTCGATCGCCATGGGCATGTTCGGCATCGCCGAGATCATCCTCAACCTCGAGCGCCCGGAAGCGCGCTCGGTCATGTCCGGCAAGGTCGGCAGCCTGATGATGACGCGTGAGGAAGTCCGGCGCTCCATCCCGTCCGTGCTGCGCGGCACGGCGGTGGGCTCCATCCTCGGCATCCTGCCGGGTGGTGGCGCGGCGCTGTCCTCCTTCGGCTCCTACATGATGGAGCGCAAGCTCTCGAAGTACCGCCACCAGTTCGGGTCCGGTGCGATCGAGGGCGTGGCCGGTCCGGAATCGGCGAACAATGCCGCCTCCCAGACCTCGTTCATTCCGCTGCTCACCCTCGGCATCCCGGCCAACGCCGTGATGGCGCTGATGGTCGGCGCGCTGATCATCCAGGGCATCCAGCCCGGCCCCCGCATGGTGGAGGCCCAGCCGGACCTGTTCTGGGGCCTGATCGCGTCGATGTGGATCGGCAACCTGATGCTGTTGGTCATCAACCTGCCGATGGTCGGCATGTGGGTGAAGCTGCTCGCGGTGCCCTACCGCCACATGTACCCGTCCATCATGATCTTCTGCGCGATCGGCGTGTACTCGCTGCAGAACAACGTGTTCGACGTGTACCAGACGGTGGTCTTCGGCATCTTCGGCTACCTCTGCTCGAAGCTGCGGCTTGAGGGCGCGCCGATGCTGATCGGCTTCGTGCTCGGCCCGATGATGGAAGAGCACCTGCGCCGCGCGATGCTGCTGTCCCGCGGCGACCCCATGGTGTTCATCGAGCGCCCGATCAGCGCGACGATGCTCGGCATCGCGGCCGTCGCCCTGGTCGCCATGCTCCTGCCCAACATCCGCAAGGGCAAGGACGCGGCCCTGGCGGAAGGCGGCTGAGGCTAGTACCGACCGGCTAGGTTGGTCGGATGATTGGAAGGCGGGTTCCCTGGGGGACCCGCCTTCCGCGTTTTTTTGGTGCCTCAAACGCCGGCGCCGGCATCCGCCGGCTTGGCTTTCGCGCCGTGCACTGGCGCGCCGGGGTTGCTGTTGGACTGGGCGCGGTCGCACTTCGCGCTCCCGGATCGCGGCAGGGCCGCGATCCGTTGGGGCGCGCTCTCCGCCGGTTGGGCGACCGCGTGGCGCCGCGCGCCTTGCCGACAGTCAGAAAAAGGAGGGGGTGCGGGGGAGTTCCCTCCCCCACCCTGCCCTACGCCTTCGGCCGCGGCGTGCTGAACACCCCGCTAGCCCGCAGCACCGGCATCCCGTCCGCCTCGAACCGTCCTTCCACGAACATCAGCCGTGACGTCCGGCGCAGCAGGGCCGGCCGGCATTCCAGCCAAGCCCCGAGTGGGGCGGGGGCCAGGTAGTCCGACACCAGGCTGACCGTGATGAAATTCCCCGGCGTGCCGGCCTGTTCCAGTCCGCCGATGCCCAGCACCAGGTCCGCGAAGGTCGCGAGCATCCCGCCATGGGCCACCGAGTGGCTGTTGCAGTGCCGCCGTTCCAGCCGGATGCCGAAGGTCGAGCCCCCTTCCCCCGGCCGCAGCCAGATCGGGCCGATCGGTTCCAGGAACGGTCCCCCGGCCCGCCGGGGCGCGAAACCCTCCGGGATTCCGGGCGCGCCTTCGAGCACGCCATCCGCCGCCCTGCCGTCCACCATGCCGCATCCTTCTGCCGATCGGGCGCCCCGGAGCGTTCGAGCCCCGGGGCAGTCATGATCCAGGCCATGGCACAGCATGCCGCAGGCGCGAAGAGGCCGCCTTCCAATTGCCGCCTTTGCATCGCATACGGGAACCATTCGCGTAGCAGACCACCGGACGACATGACCCAGACGACCTCGCAGATCCTG
Source organism: Roseomonas alba (assembly GCF_019430885.1). Classification (GTDB taxonomy): domain Bacteria; phylum Pseudomonadota; class Alphaproteobacteria; order Acetobacterales; family Acetobacteraceae; genus Neoroseomonas; species Neoroseomonas alba. The sequence continues at coordinate 422,301 of NZ_JAHYBZ010000006.1, forward strand.
CCCGTCATTCTCTCGGGCGGCACCGGCACCCGCCTGTGGCCGCTGTCGCGGGAGGGCTATCCGAAGCAGTTCTGGCCGCTGGCCTCGGACAAGCCGATGCTGGCGGAGACGGCGGCACGCGCCGAGGGGGCAGGCTTCCTGCCGCCGATGGTCGTCTGCAATGAGGCGCACCGCTTCCTCGTCGCCGAGCAGCTCCGCGGCCATGGCGCACGCATCGTGCTGGAGCCCGCTGGGCGCAACAGCGCGCCTGCCATCGCCGCGGCCGCGCTGCTGGCCGAGGAGGCCGGCCCCGAAACCGTCATGTGGATCATGGCGGCGGATTCGGCGATCGGCGACCTGCCGGCGCTGAAGGCCGCGCTGGACCAGGCGGCGGCGGCGGCGCGGTCCGGCTGGATCGTGACCTTCGGCATGAAGCCGACGGCGCCCGAGACCGGCTACGGCTATATCGAGTCCGGCCATGCCCTGCCCGGCCTGTCGGGCGTTCAGGCGGTGGCGCGCTTCGTTGAGAAGCCGGACGGCGCGCGCGCGGGCGAGTTCGTCGCCGGGGGCAAGCATCTGTGGAATTCAGGCATGTTCGTCGCGACGGCGGCGACACTGCTGGCGGAGCTCGAGCGCTACGAACCCGCCTTGCTCGCCGCGGTGCGCAGCGCGGTCGAGGGAGCGAAGCGCGACCTCGACTTCGTGCGTCTTGCCCCTGAAGCCTTCGTCTCCGCGCCGTCCATCTCGATCGACTATGCGGTCATGGAGCGCACCGACCATGCGGCGGTGGTGCCCGCTGCCATGGGCTGGTCCGACATCGGGTCGTGGAACTCGCTGTGGGAGATCAGCGGCAAGGACGCCGCCGGCAATGCAACGCTGGGGCCGATCGAGCTGGTCGATGCGAAGAACTGCCTGGTGCGCAGCGAAGGCATCGTGACCGGCGTGGTGGGGCTGGAAGATGCCGTCGTCGTGGTGACCGACGATGCGGTGCTGGCGATGCACCGCAGCCGCGCCCAGGACGTGAAGAAGCTGGTCGACCAGCTCAAGGCCAAGGGCCGCAAGGAGGCGACGGAACACCGCCGCGCCTATCGGCCCTGGGGGCATTATGAGGGTCTGATCCTCGGCGACCGCTTCCAGGTGAAAAAGATCCAGGTGCGACCGGGTGCCAAGCTGTCGCTGCAGAAGCACTTCCACCGCGCGGAGCACTGGGTGGTCGTCTCCGGTACCGCCATCGTGCGGCGCGATGCGGAGGAGATCATGCTGCGCGAGAATGAAAGCGTATATCTGCCGCTCGGCTGCGTGCACCGGATGGAGAATCCGGGGATCATCCCGCTGGTGCTGATCGAGGTGCAGTCCGGGTCGTATCTCGGCGAGGACGATATCGTTCGCTACGAAGATACCTACGGCCGCGCGTAAGCGCGCCGCAGCTATCATCGTAGCTGAGGTTTTTCCGTCCCTCAGACAGCGGGCGGGACGCATCCGCGGCCCTTGCCTTCGCGCCCTGTGCTGCCGCGCCGAGGATCGCTGTCGGTCTGGGCGGGGTCGCGGCAGAGCCGCGATCCCGATGTTCGCCCGTCCCAGGATGGGCAATCAGGTCGCGCCGCGCGCCTTGCTGACAGCCAGAAAGAGGAGGGGCGCGGGGGAGTTCTCTTCCCCGCCCTTTCTCACCCCGCCCCGATCGAGTGGTAATCCCGGCTGAACCAGATCAGCCCGCGGCTCGCCGCGCCCTGCCGCACGGCTTCGACCTCGGCGAAGATCACGCTGTGGGTGCCGCGTTCGATCACCTCGGCGATGCGGCAGTCGAAGGACACGGTCGCGCCATCCAGCACGGGCGACCCCGTCTCGAGCAATCCCCAGCTCGCATGGGAGAAGCGCTCGATCATGTCGGCCTCGGCGCTGCGGCCGGCGAAGCGGCCCGACAGCTCTTCCTGCCCCGGGGCGAGGCTGTTCACGCAGAGCACGCCGTTGTCCTTGAACAGCCGGTTCTGCGGGCTGCCGCGGTTGAGGCAGACCAACAGGGTCGGCGGGTCATCGGTGACCGAGCAGACGGCGCTGACCGTCAGGCCGCCCAGGCCCGAGGGGCCGTCGGTGGTGACGATGTTCACCGCGGCGCCCAATCGCGCCATGGCATCGCGGAATTCCTGACGCGTCACGGACATCCAGCCAGTCCCCCGGCGGCCGGAGGCGCGGCCGCATGCTGATGAAATGCAATCTTGAAGAGGTGCGCGCGAGAGAGCGGCTGTGCAACCCTCTGATCGCAGGCCCCGGCACGCAATCGGCCTGGGGCTGCCGCGATACTGGCCTGATGGCGGCTGCCGATGCTCAGCGCTTCACCACACCGCCGCCACCGAAATTGCCGCCCCCGCCGAGATTGCCGCTGCCGCCACCACCGAAGTTGCCGCTGCCGGGACTGCCCCCACCGCCGCCGAAATTGCCGCCCCTGCCGGTCAGGTTGCCGCCACCACCGCCGCCCATCAGGTTGCCGCCGCCCGATCCCTGCGGATTGCGGAAGGCCTGGGTGATCGCCTCGACCAGTTGCGCGCTGTCGTTGGACTGGTCGTTCACCCAGGCGAAGACTACCGCGATCCCCCGCGCGCTGATGCAGCGCACTGTCAGCGACTCCTCCCCGCGCCAGCCGAAGATGCTCTGGCGGTCGCGCGAGACGGTCGACTGGAAGCCGACGCCCTGCACCGCGCGCTGGCCCTGGTCGATGCAACTTTCCTGGTCGTTGGAGCGCAGTTCCACCCAGCCGGTGGACACCGAAGCCGACAGGGCCGGCAGCGCCGCCAGGCCGAAGGCAGCCGCGAGCGCGAAACGATGGATGCGGGACACGGAAACCTCCTGCCGGTCACTTGTATTTCCGATGATATTACCGTCGCGGTGCCGGCAGGCGATAGAGAAGGTGCCGCTGCAATGCGTGCCCGGCCGGCAGGCGCGGATGGTCGAAATCCCCATCCGGCCGCATGCCGAGCCGCTCCATCAGCCGCCAGGACGGTTCGTTCGCCGGGACGGTGAAGGCGACGATCTCCGGCAGGCCGAGCGGGCCGAAGCCGAAATCGAGGGCAGCGCGCGCGGCTTCCCCGGCGAAGCCGCGGCGGCGGGCGGTGGGAGCGATGCGCCAGCCGATCTCGACCGCCGGGGTGAAGCGGGCCTGCCAGGGGATGGTGAGCAGGCCGACGACGCCAAGGAAGGCGGCATCGTCCCTGGCCTCGACCACCCAGAAGCCCCAGCCGTGATCGGTGAAATGGGCCTGGATGCGCGCGGCCCAGGCGTCGCTTTCCGCCCGCGTCATCACAGCGGGGAAGTGGCGCATGCTATCCGCGTCGCCATTGATGGCGAACAAGGGATCGAGGTCCTCCTCCCGCCAGGGGCGGAGGATCAGGCGGGGCGTCTCGAGGGTGACCGGGCGCATGCGGCCTTCATACACGGGGATGGGATGTGCTGCCCCTGGCCGCCCCGCTCGCCCCCGCGTAACATGACTGGCGGAGGAACTGCCGATGATGCTGCCATCCGTGGATGCGCTCGCTGCCCAGGTGCCCGATGGGGCGCTGGTCGCGCTGCCGCCCGACAATTCCCTGCCCTCCGTGGCGCTGGCCAAGGCGCTGATCCGCAAGGGGGCCAGGGGACTGCGCCTGCTGGGCGTGCCGGTGTCGGGCTTCGCGACGGACATCCTGATCGGAGCGGGCTGCGTCGCGGAGGTGGAGACCTCGGCCGTCTCGCTCGGCGAGGCGGGATTCGCGCCGCGCTTCACCGCCGCGCTGAAGGCAGGCTCCATCCGGCTGCGGGATGCCACCTGCCCGGCCATCCATTCCATGCTGCAGGCGTCGGAGAAGGGCATTCCCTTCATGCCGCTGCGCGGGATCATCGGGTCCGACATCCTGGCAAACCGCCCGGACTGGAAGGTCATCCCGAATCCCTTCGCGACCGAGGGCGAGGACCCGATCGTACTGCTGCCGGCGAAGCAGCCGGACTTCGCGGTGTTCCACGCCGCGATGGCCGACAGCGAAGGCAATGTGTGGCTCGGCCGGCGGCGCGAATGCGCGACCATCGCCCATGCGTCGAAGGCCGCGCTGGTGACGGTGGAGCGCGTGGTCGAGGGCAATTTCCTGGAAGACGAGAAGCTCGCCTCGGGCGCGATCAGCGCGACCTACGTCACGGCGACGGCGATCGCGGAACGCGGGGCGCGGCCGGCGGCGCTGCTCGACGAATACGGCTTCGACCAGGCCTATGTGTCCGACTACGCGCGTGCGGCGAAGACGGAGGAAGGCTTCCGCGCCTGGCTCGACCGCGAGGTGTATGGCGCGGCGCAGAAGGTCGCGGCGGAATGAGCATCGCGCTTGAAGAACGCCTCGCCGCGACGCTGGCCCGGCTGATCATGGATCCCTCGGCGCCGCCGGCGCGGCATATCGCGGTGGGGGCGGCCTCCCCTATTCCGGCCGCGGCCTGCTGGCTGGTGAAGCTGATGGGGCATCCGGTCCGGCTGTCCCTGCTGCACAAGCGCAGCGGCAATCCCTTCACCGAGGGGACGCGGGAACTCTTCGACCTCACCGGCCAGGGACGGATCGACCTGTTCTTCCTGGGTGGCGGGCAGATCGACGGGCAGGCCAACCTGAACCTGGTCGGCACCGGCGACTGGCCGGGCAAGGCGGTGCGTTTCCCGGGGTCCTTCGGGTCGGCCTTCATGTATTTCATGACGCCGCGCACCATCCTGTTCCGCGAGGAACACTCGCCCCGCGTGCTGGTCGAGAAGGTGGACAACATCTCCGCCCCCGGCGTGTCGCCGCCTGGCGTATTCCGCCGTGGTACCGCGCAGGCGCTCGTCACCGGCAAATGCGTCTTCCGCTTCCATCCGGACCGGGCACGCTTCTCCCTGGAATCGCTGCATCCGGGCGAGACGGTGGAAACTGTACGGGAGGCCACGGGCTTCGATTTCGATGTCCCGGCCAGCGTGCCGACGACGCCCGATCCGACCGAGGCCGAGCTCGCCCTGCTGCGCGGCGCGGTGAAGGCGGAGATGGTCGAGACCTATCCCGAATTCTGCACCCGCGTCTGGGGCCATGACGCCGCGGCGGCCTGAGGGCTTTGCCGTACCGTGCATTCGCTGCTCGCCTTCCTCGGCTACTGCGCCATCATCTATGCGATATGGATGCTGCTGAGGGCGGTGCGCTACCGCCGCTGGATCGAACGGCGCGTGCGCATCGTCGGCTACAATGCGTCGGGCCGGACCACCACGGTAGAAACCGAGGAACCGGGGCCACTGCTTGATGTGCGCTGGCCCGTCAGGAACAGCTATCGGCCGATCCCCGGCACGTGGCACAGCGTGGTCCATCCGCCCGGCGACCCCGGGCGGCTGGTGCCGGGGATGGGGTGGCGTGGGTCACTCATCCTGGCGGCGAAGCTGGTCGTCTCCGGCCTGGCGCTGGTTGCCGCGGCCTTCGGAATGATGGCACTGGGCTTGACCTGACCGTCGCCAGGTTGTTCGACATGACATAACGGCCGGGGCAGTTCCCGGCCGAACCGGGTTGCGAGGAAGCACCGCCATGGACGGCACGCCCAAACTCACCGAAGCGACGGGTCCTGCCCGCACCCCTTCCGCCGGCGCGCTCGCCGGGCTGCGCGTGGTGGACCTGACCCGCGTCCTCGGCGGCCCCTACTGCACCATGGTCCTGTCGGACCACGGCGCCGAGGTCATCAAGCTCGAACCCCCGCAGGGCGACGAGGTCCGCGAATGGGGCCCCCCGTTCAACGCGGATGGCGATGCGTCCTATTTCGTCGGCGTGAACCGCAACAAGCGGTCGGTGGGTCTCGACCTGTCCAAGCCGGCGGGGCGCGAGGTGCTGATGCGCCTGCTCGAAGGCGCGGATGTGCTGATCGAGAACTTCAAGCCGGGGTCGATGGAGAAGTGGGGCCTCGGCTACGAGGCCGTGCTGTCCAAGAAGTTCCCGCGCCTGATCCATTGCCGCGTCTCCGGCTTCGGCGGCGAGGGGCCGCTCGGCGGCTTCCCCGGCTATGACGCGGTGCTGCAGGCGATGACGGGGCTGATGTCGATCAACGGGACCGTGGATTCCGGCCCGACGCGCCTCGGCAACCCGATCGTCGACATCGCGACCGGGCTGTTCAGCACCATCGCCATCCTGATGGCGCTGCATGAGCGCGAGAAGTCGGGCCGTGGCCAGTATTGCGACATGACGCTGCACGATTGCGGCATGGCGCTGCTGCATCCGCACGCCGCCAACTACTTCCTGTCGGGCAAGCGGCCGAAGGCAACGGGCAACCCGCATCCGAACCTCGCGCCCTATTCGAAGTTCGTGACGAAGACCTGCGAGATCTTCGTCGCCGCCGGCAACGACCCCGCCTTCCGCAAGTTCTGCGACTTCCTCGGCATCCCCGAGATCGCCAAGGACCCGCGCTTCGCGACGAATGGGGAGCGCGTGGTCAACCGCGACGCGCTGACCGAGGTGCTGAACGCGCGCTTCGCCGATGAGGACGGGCACGAACTGACCCGCCGCATGCTCGCCGCCGGCCTGCCGGCAGGACCCGTGCTGCATGTGGACGAGGCGATGGCCGCCGAGCACACCGCCTTCCGCAACATGGTGGCGCAGATCGGCGACTTCCGCGCGCTGAACACGCCGATCAAGCTGTCGCGCACGCCGGGCGGGGCGCGGAGCCTGCCGCCGAAGTTCAACCAGCATGGGCGCGAGGTGCTTCTCGCGCGTGGGTTCTCGGAGGCGGAGATCGCGGCGCTGGAAAGCGACGGCGTGATCGTGCAGACGCGGCGGAAGTAGCCTCGCGGCGGGCAGGCACCGGTTGACCGGCGCCCTGCCCGCCCCCAGCCTGGGCGGAACCGGGAACCGGAAACGCCCATGCGCATCGACGACGCCTCCATCACCCTGTTCCGCTGGGACGACATCCCGCCGGCCCAGTATGGCGACCGCAATCCCGCCGCCGGCGGCAGCGAGCTCGGGCTGCTGGAGCTGCGCACCGATGCGGGCATCACCGGCCGGGCCTTCCTCGGGGCCTCCTTCCGCTCGGCGCGGCTGGATGTCGAAGGTCTGGTGCGCCATCTGCTGCCGCTGCTGCGCGGGGAAAACCCTCTGGAGCGGGAGAAGCTGTTCGCGCGGCTGCACGGCATGCGCCGCGCGGTCACACTGCGTGCCATCGGCTGCTGCGACGTCGCGCTGTGGGACATCGCCGGCCAGGCGGCGGGGCTGCCGCTGCATGCGCTGATGGGCGGGTTCCGGCGCAGCATTCCCGCCTATGCCTCATCCTCCACCCTGGCGAGCGAGGAGGCCTATCCCGACCAGGTCCACATGCTGAAGGCGAAGGGTTTCCGCGCCTACAAGATCCACCCGCCGAAAGGCGGGCTGGAGGCGACGATCCGTGTCTGCCATGCCGTGCGCAAGGCCGCCGGGGACGAGATGGTGCTGATGATCGACCCGGCGGGGATGTTCCGCTTCCCCGATGCGGTGCGCCTCGGCCGCGTGCTCGAGGAGCTGCGCTTCCACTGGTACGAGGACCCGCTCTCCGAGGACGACCTGCACAACTACCCGCTGCTGCGCCAGAAGATCGACGTGCCGATCCTCGCGACCGAATACGCCTCCGGCGGCTTCGAGATGATGGGAAGCTGGATTGAGCGCGGCGCGACCGACTACCTACGCGGCGATGTCGCGGTGAAAGGCGGTCTGACGCCATGTCTCAAGGCGGCGCATCTCGCCGAGGCCTTCGCGAAGACCTTCGAGGTGCACCACGGCGGCAACAGCTGGAACAACGTCGCGCAGCTCCATCTGATCATGGCCATCCGCAACACCGAGTATTTCGAGGTTCTGCTGCCCGAGGGCGCGCAGAAATACGGGCTGCTGCGCGACATCGAGGTGGATGCGGAAGGCCTGGTCCATGCCTGGGACGCGCCAGGCGTCGGCGCGGAGCCCGACATGGACCTGATCCGCGCGAAGACCACCGCCGTGCTGCGATGATCCCCGCGCGGGCAGGTCAGCCCTGCTGGATGCCGGCCGCCCGGATGACCGGGCCCCAGGTGTCGAGGTCACTGCGCAGCACCGCCGCCATCTGGGCCGGGTCCTGGAACCAGGGATCAGCGCCGAGGCGGCGGATGCGCTCCGCCACCTCCTGATCGGCGATGCTGCGCCGCAGCATGGCGGTCAACCGTGCGCGGATCGGTTCGGGCGTGCGGACCGGCGCGGCGAAGCCGAACCAGACATACATCTCGTAGCGGTCGACGCCGGCCTGCTGGAAGGTCGGCACGTCCGGCATGGTGGCGTCGCGTTCGCTACCCGTCACGGCGAGCGCACGCACCTTGCCCGCCTGGATATGCGGCAGCGCATTGGGAACATTGTCGAACATCAGGCCGATGCTGCCGCCGAGCAGATCGGCGGTCGCCGGTGCGCTGCCGCGATAGGGGACATGGGTGACATTCACCCCGGTGCGCGCCTTCAGCAGCTCCATCGCGAGATGCGGCGAGGATCCCGCGCCGCTGCTCGCATAGTTCACCTGGCCCGGCCGCGCGCGCAGATAGGCCAGCAATTCGGCCACATTCGCGACGGGCAGGACATCCGGATTGACCACCAGCACGTTGGCGAGGCGCGCGCAGATGCCGAGCGGCGCGAAATCCCGCACCGGATCGTAGCCAAGGTTCGGATAGATGAAGGGATTGAACGCCATATTCGCGGTATTGCAGACGAGGATGGTGTAGCCGTCCGGCGGCGCCTGCGCGACCGCGCTGCAGCCGACCGACCCGCCGGCGCCCGAACGGTTCTCGACGACACCGGGCTGGCCGAGCAAGGCAGGCATCCGGTCGCCGATCAAGCGGCCGAGGGAATCGTTGAAGGCCCCTGGCGTATAGGGAACGACGATGCGCACCGGGCGGTCGGGCCATTGGGCCTGGGCCTGCGCGGCACTGGCGGCGAGGACTCCCGGCACGGCGCCGAAAAGCGCCCGTCGGCTGAGCTGCTGCATGGTTGTTTTCTCCCTGTGGCGGACCGGGCCCGTGGGTCGGCCGGCTTCGCAATGACCAGCGTGGGCCCCGGACGGGCCCCGCGTCCACCCCGCGCGTCAGGCGGTGACCGCGAAGCGCGCCACGAGGGCTTCCTGCGCCGGGGTTTCGACCGCGCCGGGATCATAGGTCCGGCGCACCCAGCGGAGCGGTTCGGCGATGCCGGTCATGGCCGCCAGGCAGGCCATCGCCATACCGGTCCGGCCCAACCCTGCCTTGCAGCCGATGTGGTAGGCATCATCCGGCCGGGCGCGCATCGCGGCCAGCATGGCCATCAGCACGGCGCGCAGGGCCTCGGGGTCCGGCACGCCGAAATCGGGCACGTCGAGGTGCCATTCGGCCTCCGCGGCGCGTTGCGACCGGGCCTCCAGGCACAGCCCTCGCGCGCCGTCCGGCAGGGCATCGAAGGGGCCGCCGGTGATGCGCACGGGCTGGCCATCCACCAGCAGGGTGACGGCGCCGCGCGGCGTCACGGCTGCGGGCGCAGCGACCGGAGATAGACCAGCAGGTCGGCAAGGTCGGCCGGCGTCATCCGCGCATAATAGCCATAGCCCATGGGTGGAAAGAGCGGCCGGCCATCCGCCGAGACCCCCTGTGTCACCGCCCGGATGATCTGCGCATCGGTCCAGTCGCCAATGCCATGTTCGCGGTCGGGAGTGATGTTGCGCGCGACGGAGGTGCCCCAGGGGCCGTTGAAGGGCTGGCCCCCTGCCCCGATCCGCGTCCAGTCGCGCTGGCCGGTCGCCATCATCGGCGTGTGGCATTCGACGCAATGGCCGAGCGGCCCCGCCAGATACGCCCCGCGCGCAAGCTGGTCGTTGGCCGGCGGGCTCGGTATCTGCGCGACCGGTGGGCCATACGCGGGCGGCAGTGGGATGCGGTATTCGCTGGTGGGCACGGCGTTGCGCACCGCGGGCACGCTACGGAGATAGACGACCATGGCCGCGAGGTCGTCATCGGAGATGCCGCGGTAGAGCTCGAAGGGCATGGGCGGACCGATGATGCGGCCATCGGGGCGGATGCCCTCGCGGATCGCGCGGGCGATTTGCGCGTCGGTCCAGCGGCCGATGCCGGTCTCGGGATCGGGGGTGATGTTGGAGGCGACAGCGCGGAAGGGCGGTTCGTCGAAGACCTGGCCACCGGCGAGCGCCATGCCCGGCAGGTCTCCCTGCGGCCCCTTCGGCGTGTGGCAATTGCCGCAGCCGGCAATGGATTCCACCAGATAGCGCCCGCGCGCGAGCCGATCCCCGCCCTGCGCCATGGCCGGCCCGGCGATCAGCAGCGCGCAGGCCAGCAGCCCCGCCCAACCCAGACGTTGCATCCTCGATGTCCCCTTCCTGCGGTAGGCGCGACGATGCGCTGGCGGGCTGGTCCATGCCACGAAAAACATCGCGGTGTCGTGATGAGGGTCGCTGGAGCGGATCCCGATCGGATGGAATCATACGAGCGGCTGAAGATGCCCGCGAAAGCGAGGAGCTGGAGACGTTGCCGCGAGCCGGAGCGAACGGAAGCGACTCTAGAGCATTTCCGGTGAACTTGCGTTCACCTCCAAAGCTCTAGGTATCTGTTTTTGCGAGCATCTTCACCTGTCCGGATGAGTTCATCCGGACAGGATCTGCTCTAGGCCTCTTCCGGCGTGAAGCGGAAGACGGCCACCAGCCCCTCCGGAGTGAAGTCGCGCGACACCTCGCCGGGCTCGGTGTCGCTGCCGAAGGCGCGGCCGATCAGGAAGGAGCCGAAGCCCTCGTGCGCCGGAGGTTCGGTGATCGCCGGGCCGCCCTGCTCCCGCCAGGTCAGGCGGATGCGGCCCTCGGCCTCCCGCGCCCAGTCGAGGGTCACGCGGCCCTCGGGCACCGACAGCGCGCCATATTTCGTGGCATTGGTCGCGAGTTCATGCAGCACCAGGGCGAGGCCGAGCACCTGCGAGGGTGACAGGCGCGGCACCTTGCCGTCCTCGCCCGAAACCACCAGCGCGCTTTCCGTCCCGCCGGTCCAGGGGGCGAGGGCGACGCGCAGCACGTCGGTCAGCGCGGCGCCGGCCCAGCCGGCTTCGGTCAGCAGGCCATGGGCGCGGGCGAGGCTGCGCAGCCGCGCACCAAACAGGTCGAGGAAGAGCTCGCCATCGCCATCGGCGCTGTCCCAGCTTTGCGTCGCGAGGCCCTGCACCGTGGCGATCACGTTCTTCACGCGATGGTTCAGCTCGTGGATCAGAAGGACACGTTCCGCCTCGGCGTCGCGCCGGGCGGTGATGTCCTGCAGCAGCAGCACGACGGCGCGTGCCCGCCCGGTCCCGACCACGGCGCGGGCGAGGCCGTGCCAGGAACGCCGCTCATGCGCCGGGCCTGCGCCATCCATGTCGGCCTGGACCAGTTCCCCCGGATGGTCGAGCGCCTGCCGCGCCATGGCGGACAGCGCGGGGGCGAGGTGGTCGGGCAGCACCTCGGTGAGGGTCCGCCCGGCCGGGGTGCTGCCCGACCAGCCGCAGGCCTCGGCGAAGGCGTGGTTGGCGATCATCAGGTGCAGCGTCGCATCGAACATGGCGATGCCGAGCGGCGCGGTCTCGACGATGGCGCGGGTGCGGGCGGCGACGGCGGTCTCGCGCGCGCGACCGATGCGCTGGCCGCGCAGCCCGGCGGCGAAGGCGAGCGCGAGCAGGCAGGCCACCACCAGGCCGCCCCAGGTCAGGCGTTGCTCGGCGGCATCGGCCGCGCGGGCGCTGGCGACGTCGGAAATGGCGCGGATCTCGCCGATCAGGCGGCGGATCTCGTCCATCTGCCGCAGGCCACTGCCTTCCCGCACCAGTTCGCGCGTCGCCTCCAGGCCGGCTTCGGCATAGCGACGCAGGGCGCTGGCGAGCTCGGCGCGCTTGGCCGCGGCGACTTCGAGAAGGCTGCGCAGCACCGGACGCAGCGGGTCGTCCTCGGGGCGCATCTCGGCCATTGCGGCGATGGCGGCCATCGCCTCGGCGATGCCGGCCTCGGCCTCGCGATAAGGTCGGAGATAAGGTTCCTGGCCGGTCAGGAGGTAGCCGCGCTGGCCGGTCTCGGCATTCAGCAGGGCGACGAAGAGCGTGTCGGCCCCATAGGCGACGTCACGCGCGCGACTGCCCTGGCCGGCGAGATCGACGATGCGCGGCACGCCGAGGGCGACCAGCGCGAGGGCCGCCAGCAATGCCGCCCCCGCGGCCCGCCACGCCCCGCGGGGGCTGCGCGTGTCGGGGATGATGGTCCTGGGCAGGGGCGCCCCGCCTCAGCCGCCGGTCCCGGTGCCGCTGCCGCCGACGACGACGGGTTCGAGAAGCCCCTCCGCCTCCCGCTTCAGCCGCAGATAGGACCGGACCGAGAAGGGCAGCATGCCGAGATAGCAGACGCCGGCCAGCGCCAGCGCCAGCCAGGGTTCCGCGAGCAGCGCGGCGACGAAGAGGCCGGTGCCGAGCAGCAGCGGCAGCACATAGTCGCGCGGCACCTTGAAATTCTTGAAGGACCAGGTCGGCAGGGTGCTGACCAGCAGCCCGGCCACCGCCACCATGACGATGCCGACGAAAGCCGGATGGCGCACCGCGCCGGCCAGCAGCGGCCAGTCCATCTGTTCCAGCCAGATGCCGAGGAAGAGCGGGAAGAGCACGCAGCCCGCCCCCGCCGGCGCCGGCACGCCGGTGAAGAAATTGTATGCGTAGGCCGGCTTCACCGCCGGCCCGACATCGAGTGCCGCGTTGAAGCGTGCGAGCCGCAGCGCCATGCAGACCGCGAAGAGCAGGCAGGGCGCGAAGCCGAGCGAGCGGTAGTCATGCATGGTCCACAGATACAGCACCATCGCCGGGGCGACGCCGAAGCAGAGGAAGTCCGAAAGGCTGTCGAACTCGGCCCCGAAGCGGGAGGTCGCCTTCAGCAGGCGGGCAAGCCGCCCGTCCAGCCCGTCGATGACACCGGCGACGAGGATCAACGTCGCGGCCTGTTCGAAGCGGCCCTCGAAGCCGAAGCGGATGGCGACCAGGCCGCAGCACAGGCCGAGCATGGTCATGATGTTGGGGATCAGCCGGTTGAAGGACTGGCCTTCGAAGCGTGGGCGCGTGCGCGGACGGAAGCGCCGGCGCAGGCGGCGGACGCGGCCGTCCTCGCTGGTCACGCGGACAGCTCCGCGATCACCGTCTCCCCGCCGATCATCGTCTGACCCTCCCGCGCCATCGGCAGCACGCCCAGCGGCAGATAGACATCGGTGCGGCTGCCGAAGCGGATGATGCCGAACCGTTCGCCCGCCTGCACGGAGTCTCCCGCCTTGGCGTCACAGAGGATACGCCGCGCGACGAGCCCGGCGATCTGCACGACTGCGAGATCGCGCCCGTCCGGCAGCGCAATGGCCAGGGCGTTGCGCTCATTCTCCTCCGACGCCTTGTCGAGATTGGCGGAGAGGAACTTGCCATGATGGTAGGCGACGCGGGTGACGGTGCCGTCCGCCGGCATGCGGTTCACATGCACGTCCAGCACCGAGAGGAAGATCGCCACGCGCCAGCGCGGCGCGTCGCCCATGCCGAGTTCGACCGGCGGCACCGCCTCGGCGACCGAGACGACGTGCCCGTCGGCCGGGGCGAGGACCAGGCCCGCCCGGTCCGGCGGGAAGCGCTCCGGGTCGCGGAAGAAGTACAGGCAGAAGGCGATGAAGATCGCGCTCAGCCAGAACAGCCAGTTGCCAAGAAGGATCAGGCCGAGCAGCGCCGCAGCGCCCCCGCCGATCAGGAAGGGTCGCGCGGCCGGGTGCGGCGGCGCGAGCACCATGGAAAGGCTTTGTCCGAGGGCCATCTTGGCCGCGGTTATGGTGTGTTCATCCCTTTGGGACAACCCTGTGCCGCCATGGACACGATCGAACTCGGCCGCTTCGCCGTCGCCCCGGATGGTGGCCTGACCCCTCGCCCCAAGCCCGAAGCCCCCGCGCTGCGCTTTGCCTGGCGCGGCCGACCCTGCGCGGCGCAATTCGACCTCGGATCGATCCATCTGAGTGCGGATGCGGCGCGCATCCCTTCCACCGCCGACCGGCCGCAGGACCGGCCGCGCGCCTTCGCGGCCCTGGCCGGGCTGCCGCGGCACCTGCCGGATGGCTGGCGGGCAAGGCTGCTGCCCGACCACCGCATCCGCATCGAGGCCGAGGCGCCGATGGACAATCCGTCCAACGCGACGGCGCTGGTGGCGGCGATGGTGCGCTTCGCGCTGGCGCTCGATCCGTATCTGGATGCGTTGGAGGCGGAAGGGGCGGGTTGACTGGCTGACTATCTCCGCGGCGCGCTGGTCACGGCGTCCATGCAGCCCGCATAGACATCGGCTTCGAGCCTCGCGCCGTCCGTACTGGCCGCATCGTAGGCCATGGCGATGAGGCCGCGATTGTACCTGGCGCCCGGCGCCCCCTCCGGAACGGTGGCGAGCGCTGCGGCACGCGGCACGCCGCGGTCGCGCGCAGCGGCCGCGTCTCTGACGAATTGGCCTGAGGAGCGGCAGAACCGCTCGCCCGTGACGAGGTCCGGCCTCAGCCCGCCGGGCGCTCCGGCTGTGCCGGGTCGCGGGATGGAGGGGGTTACCGGCGGAGATGGCTCCACCTTGGCCGGCGCACAGGCCGGAAGGCTGGCAAGCAGGATCAGGCACGCGACACGAATCACAGGGCGGGCTCCGGTCTCACCCTGGAGTGATCTCCTGGCGGTGCGGCCGATCTACGATGACAAGTAGGAAGTCGCTAAGGCGGATCAGCGCACAACCGTGGCGGCTTCCGCCTCCGGCAGGTCAAAGATCTGGCCCGGGAAGATCCGGTGCGGGTCGCGGATCTGGTCGCGATTGGCTTGGTAGATCACGGTGAAGCGCGTGCCATGGCCATAGGTGGCGCGCGCGATGCGCCAGAGATTGGTGCCCGGCTGCACCACCACGCGGTGGGAATCGAAGGCATTTGCGGGAAGTTCGTCGCGCTGGAAGGGCACCTCGATGCGCGCGGCGACCGTGCCTGCGGGCGTGAGTTGGTCGACGCGCAGGGAATTGCGGCCGACCGGGGGCTGTTCCTCCGGCGCCAAGGTCCAGCGGCCGGAGGCATCAGCCACCGCATTGCCGGCATGGCGATCGCCCACATAGACGCGCACCGTGGCGCCGGGGGCGGCGGTGCCGGCGAAGCGGATGGTGCCGCCCTCCTCGTAATCGACTGAATCCATGCCGAGATGCGGAGCGGCCTGGCGACCGGGCTGGGGCGCGGGCGTGGCCGGTTGCGGGCCCTGCAGGATGCGCGGCGCGGCGGTTGCGGCGGATGGGATCAGCACGGCGATGGGGCCGGGGGCCGGTTCGGCGTTACGCGATTCCGCCGCCTCGGCGCCGCGAGGCTCGGAGGCCGTGCGGGCGGCGGCGCGGGACGCGACCTGTTCGGGCACCACCACCACGACGGCGTCGGGACCGCTGGTCTCCTCCCCAGCGAGGCGCGAGCGCAGGGAGAGCTCCCAGGCGCCGGAGGGGAGCGGGTCGCTCGGCAGGATGACCCATTCGCCGCGGCCATCGGCGCGGGCGCGGCCGAGTTCCTGATGGCCATCGAGCAGCAGCAGTACCTCGGAGCCCGGGGCGGCGCGGCCGGCGATCACCGCGGAACCGCGGGCGCTGACCCGCACCACGTCGAATCGCGGCGTCGCGGCGGCCGTGGTCTCGGTCGCCGTGGCTCGCGTCGGAGTGGCGGCTTCGTTGCTCCGCGGGGCGGATTCGGCACTTCGCGCGGCGGCCGGCAGCGTGGCGGCGGGTTGGGCGGCGAGGCCGGCGGTCGATTGGGGAGCGTCAGGCGTCGGCTGCGGCGCGGTGGCGGGCGTGGGCACGGCGCCGGCCATCGGCGGCACCTCCTCGGAGGGCCGCAAGCCGTAAATGAGGCCGAACAGCAGGGCGAGCCCGCCGAGGCCGAGGAGCGCAGTGCGCCGCATCGCGGATTCCGCCAGTCTTCTGCGATGCTTACAGCCGAATGACGGTCCCTGTGCAGCCGAAAACACCAACGACTCGTGAAGTCGCGCGCCGGGAGCGGCCGTGGCAGGCTCCGCGGGACCAAGGAGAGGCGGCATGAGCGGGCAGCGCGTGGCGGTGAAGGTCTGGGATGGCTGGGTGCGGCTGTTCCACTGGGGCGTGGTGGCCTGCCTCGTCGTCTCCTATGTCAGCGCGCAGGTCGATGCCTGGGATGTGCACTACCTGTCGGGCTACACGATCCTAGCCCTGGTGGTGTTCCGCATCCTCTGGGGGCTGGTCGGGTCGGAGAACGCCCGATTCGCGACCTTCCTGCGGTCCCCCATCGCGGCGCTGCGGGAATTGGCGCATTTCGGCCGCCACGAGCCCGACACCGACACCACGCACAACCCCGCCGGGGCCTGGATGGTGCTGCTGCTGCTGGCGATGCTGCTGGTGCAGGCGGTGAGCGGGCTGTTCACCAACCATGATGTCGGGTTCACCTATTCCGCCCACGGACCTTTCGCGAACAGTGTGGCCGAGGCGACGTCGGAATGGGCGTCCATCCTGCATGTCACTTTCATCAACCTGCTGCTCGCGGCGATCGCCGTGCATGTGCTGGCGGTGCTGGCCTACGCGCTGGTGAAGCGGCAGGACTTGGTGCGGCCGATGGTGACAGGGGTGAAGCGGCTGCCCGATTCGGTCGCGCGGGGGCCGCGGCATGCGCCAGCGTTGTTGGGGCTGGTGCTGCTGGCGGCTTCGGGGGCCGCGGTGTGGTGGGTCACGCGGTTCGGCGGGTGACGGCGGCTGTGGGACCGAGAGGGGCTTTGCCCCTCTCGGTCCCACCTCACCAAAGGCCACAGGGCCTTTGGAAACCGATACCTGGTGTTGGGCAGGAAGCCGGTTCCGTGGTGTCGAAGCGAGCCTGGTGCGCGGCGCTCGGGCATGCTTCCGGACGTTGAATACGAAACGCGTGTCTGGAAATGGCCAGCGCGCGCCCGGCGCCAGTGTTCCTTGACACATCCTTCCGGACATCCGGGATCATGCGGGATTGTCGGGGATAGTGCGGGACAAACCCCCAGAAAAATTGGGCTTTCGACGCTCGACGGCGACGCTGCAGGCGCGGGCGGCAGGTTCCGGAAATCGGGGCTCATTGGATGATTTTGACATTGGGTTCCGGAAAAAATTGGGTCGCGCTCTGAGGCTCTGAGAGGGTTCTCAATCGGGCGTCGGAGCGCTCTCAGAGGCCGCCTCGGCGTCCGCCATCTCATCATAGATCAGCAGCATGACTTGCAGCAGGCGCTTGGGGTCAGGCGCCCGGCCGGGCAGAACCACGATGCCCTGCAGTGCCATCTCATAGGCGCGGGCCAGGCGGTCCAGATTGACCGACCAGGTGAGACCCAGGGACGTCGCGTCCTCCCTCGCTGGACTGGGCTCCGCGACGCCCTTCCTGGCTCGCGCGCTCGCTTGCAAGCGTGCACGCTTGCCGGAGACAGGCTGCGCCTCGGACTGCGGCGCATCCGGCGCAGCGCGAAGCATCGCCCCCTCGCCCGTGGCCAGCCACTCCAGCCGCACACCGGTGGCATCCGCGATCGCGACAGCATTCGACAGCTTCATTTCCCCACCCCCGGTGTAGTTGGTGATGGTGCCGTAAGGAACGTTGGCCAGTTTTGCCAAATCCTCGGCCCCACCGACGCGCGCGACAGCCATCTTCACCCGCGCGCCGCGGGCTCGATCCCGCCTTCCACCTTTGGGCTTCAAAGATGGAACGCCGCTTCCATCTTCCGCATCCTCTTCCATGTTCCGAATTCACCAAGTGAATTCAATGATATGGCCGATTTTGGCCATACGGTCGGCCTGCGCCGAACCTGGAAGCGGCGAATTGGCCGAAATCGGCCTTGAGTGTCTTCCCATTTTCGGCCAATCTCCGTTTGCCAAACCACAAACCCGAGCACGCGGCCCGCCAGCCGCCTGCTCAGGAGACACGATGCCGAAGCGCCCTAACGACTGGCACCCGGAGGACATCAAGGCGGCCGTCCGCAAGACCGGCTCCACCCTGTCTGCCCTGTCCCGGGCCGCCGGCCTTTCGGTCGGCGCTGCCAAACGAGCCCTGGATGTCCCCTGGCCCCGGGCGGAGGCGATCATCGCCGCCCGGCTCGGGGTCAGACCTCAGGACATCTGGCCCAGTCGCTACGACGCCGAAGGGCTGCCCCTCAAGGGCCGGCCCGTCGCCATCGGCCCGGAACGTAGCCGCTCGGCACCCACCCCGCACCGTCAGAAATCGGAGGCCGCGTGAACACGCCTGTCCTGTCCATCCCGCTCGACCAGATTGACATCGGCGAGCGCCTCCGCGCGGTCGACGACGATTACGCCGCCATGATCGCGGAGAGCCTGCTCCAACGCGGGCTCGACACCCCGATCATCGTTGCCGTGGTCGACGGAGCCGCCGGCGCCTACCGCCTGGTCGCCGGCGGCCATCGTGTCGCCGCCGCCCGCAAGGCCGGCTGGACCGAAATCCCCGCCAAGGTGGTCGAGGTCAACGAGCTGCAGGCGCGGCTGATCGAGATCGACGAGAACTTGGTCCGGCGCGAGCTATCAGCCCTCGACCGGGCCGTGTTCCTGGCCGAGCGCAAGGCCATCTATGAAGCGATGAACCCCGCAGCCAAGCGGGGCGGGAAGCGGGAGGCGGGCAAACCGACAAGCTTGTCGGTTTGGTCCTTCGGGAAGGCGACGGCCCTGAAATTGGGCGTCGACGAGCGCACCATCCAGCGCGCGGTGGCCCGCGCCGCCATCGCCCCCGAGGTCCGGGCGCTGATCGCGACCCACCCGATCGCGGACAGCGGGGCCGAGCTCGACCAGCTTGCCGGCCAAGCGCCGGAACGTCAGCGCGAGATCGCCGAGCGCCTGGTCCGCGAGGGCGCCACCGCCCGCACCGTGTCGGCGGCCCTGGTCGAGATCGTGGGGCGCCCCCCGGTCAGTGCGGTCGCGGAGATCGACCGCGAATATCGCGCGATCATGAGCGCCTGGGGAAAGGCATCGCACACCGAGGCGAAGCGCCGGTTCCTGGACGTGCTCTGTAGCATCCGCGGCGACCGCAAAATGATTGAGCGCGCCCTCTCGCGCGCAGCCCAGACAGACGCTGAGGACGCGGAGGCTGCCGCGTGATGACGCGCCGCCCCCGCCCGCCGCGCGTCACCCTGACCGCATGCGTCGGCGGCGCGCTGTTCGCGACCGGCATGATCGGCTGGCTCTGGGGCGCCGATCTGGTCGGCCCGCGCGACATGCTGCGCGCGCTCGCCATCATGGCGCAGGCGGTGCGGCCGTGAGCGGGCTTCATCCCGAGGTGAGTGCCTTCCTTCAGGCCGAGTTCCTCCGGCTCGAGCGGCCCTCGATGGCGGACTGCCTCAGGCGAGCGCTCGCGTTCGCGCTGAAGAATGATCTGCCCGAACCCTCCGACCACGCCATGCGGCGCGCGATCAAGGCTTTGCCGCCGGAGCTGGTGAGCGTCATGCGGGAGGGGCGCCGCGCGGCCGCTTCTTCCTCCCGTGCCGTGTCGGCCGGGTCTCAGTCGCAGGCGCCAGGCCAGGCAGGCACCATGCCAATTCCGCAGGGAGATAGGTCGCCATGACCACGTCCCTGTTCGGCTTCCCGTCGCCCTTCCGCCATTCGGCGAATGCGTCCATCCAGCGCAGCATGACGGCCGCCGCAGCGGCGTCATCGATCGAGCCGGTCTCGCGTAGTCCGGCCAGCAGCTCCGCCAGCATCGCGGCCATTTCCTCTCCGAACGACAGGACGGCGCGACGCGCATACCACTCCGCGATCCGCGCCGTGCGCGTGTCGTCGGATAGGTTCCTGGGCGCGATCTCGGCCCAGAACTCCTCCTCTGTCATCAGTTCCTCCATCGGTCGTGTGGCAACGCCGATGATGGAAGGGGCGCGCGGGGCGGTCCACCGCCTCGTGCGCCCCACCCGGGGGATCGCGGCATGAGCGCCCCGGAACGCTGCCGTGGCGACGGGGTCTTCCGCCTGATCGGTGGGGTCTCGCTCGCCATCGTCGTCGCCTTCGTCGCCGCCGTCATCTGGAAGGCGACGTCCTGACCATGGCGCCGCAGCACCCCGCACAGCTCGACCTGCTCGACTGGCAGCCGCCCGAGGCATCGGTGCGCTTCCCGGAAGAGCAGGTGCGCGCCGCGACCTTCGCGGCCCGCCTGTCGCGCGCGGTGTCGGTGGCGCTTGGGGAATGCGGCATCCCGCGGGAGGAAATCGCAGCACGCATGTCGGCCTATCTCGGCGAGACTGTCTCGCCCGCGATGCTCGATGCCTACGCCAGCCAGGCGCGGGCGGACCACAAGATCAGCGTGCCGCGGTTCCTGGCGCTGCTGCACGCCACCAAAGACCGGCGCCTTCTGGAGTTGCTGGCCGAGCCCATGGGCTGGGCCGTCATCGAGCGCCAGCACCTGCCTGCCATCACCAAGGAAGCCATCCGCGAGAAGCGCGAGGAGATGCGCCAGCAGCTCCGGCGGCTTGATCGCCTGTCGCGGACAGGGGGTGGCCTGTGAGCGTCTGGCTCACCCTTACCGAACTCTCTGCCATGGCCCTGCCGGGCCTGCCGGACACGCGCCGGGGCCTCGCCATGCAGGCCGAGCGCGAGGAATGGAACCACCCCGATGCGGAAGGTCGCCTCTGGCGCCGCCGCCAGGGGCGCGGTGGCGGGGTCGAATACGCCCTCGCGGTCCTGCCCAGCTACGTCCAGGCGAAGATCCTGGCCCGCGCTGCGGCGACGGCGGCGACGGCCGAGAAGGACGCGACGCTCCAGCGCCTGTCGGACGAGGCCGCCTGGGCCGCCTATGAGCGCCAGCCCGAGAAACACAAGGCGCGCGCCGCCGCGCGTGTCGCGGCGCTGGATGCGGTGGCCACCCTGGTGAACCAGGGCCGGCCGCGCAGGCTGGCGATGATGGAAGTCGCGGCCACGCACCAGGTGTCGCGCTCGCAGCTCTATGAATGGGCCAGTCTGGTCGATGGCGTGCCGCGCGCGTCCTGGCTGGCGCGCCTGGTCCCGCAATATGCGGGCGCAACCGGCGCTCGCGCGACCTGCAGCGACGAGGCCTGGGAATGGCTGCGCGCGCGCTACCTGCTGCCGAACCAGCCCACGTTCGAGACGTGCTGGCGCGACCTGGAAAGGGTTGCGGCGCAGCGTGGCTGGACGCTGCCATCCAAGCGGACACTGTATCGCCGCATCTGCGCCCTGCCGGAGGTGGTGCGCACCTGGCACCGCGAGGGACCGGAGGCGACGGACGCCCTGTTCCCGACGCAGCGCCGCGACCGTTCGATGCTGCACGCGATGGAATGGCTGAACGCGGACGGCCATCGCTTCGACAACTTCGTCGAATGGCCGGACGGCGAGAAGGCGCGCCCGATGGTGGTGTGCTTCCAGGATCTCTACAGCGGGAAATTCCTGGGCTACCGCGTGGGGCCGGACGAGACCGGCGACACCTTCCGCCTCGCCTTCGGCGATGTTGTCGAGAAGTACGGCATCCCCAGCCGGGTCACGATCGACAACACGCTGGCGGCGGCGAACAAGACCATGTCGGGCGGCCTGAAGCGCCGCTTTCGCTTCAAGGTCCGGGCCGAGGAGCCGCTCGGAATATTCCCGACGCTGGGCGTCGAGGTGCATTGGGCGAAGCCGTACAGCGGCCGCTCCAAGCCGATCGAGCGCGCCTTCGGCGACTTCGCGCGGGACATCGCGCGGCACCCGGCCTTCGTCGGGGCGTGGACCGGCAACAGCACGTCGAACAAGCCGCACGACTACGGTTCGAAGGCCGTGCCGCTCGCGACCTTCCTGGCGGTGCTGGAGGCCGGCATCGCCGAGCACAATGCGCGGCCAGGCCGCACCGCCGCGAACTGCCGCGGGCGGTCCTTCGACGAGACCTTCGCCGAGAGCTACGCGCAGGCGCCGATCACCATGGCGTCGGACGCACAGCGCCGCGTTTTCCTGCTGGCCGCGGACGAGGTCCGGGTGCGTCGCGACGCGACGGTCCATCTGATGGGCAACCGCTACCACGATCCGCGCCTGGTCGAGCTGCGCGGCCGGCCCGTCACCATCCGCTTCGACCCCGAGCACCTGCACGCGCCGGTGCATATCTTCCTGGCCTCGGGCGAGTTCTTCGTCACCGCCGAGTGCATCGCCGACAGCGGCTTCGGCGACGTGGACGCTGCGCGCCGCACGGCGCAGGCGAAGAAGCAGCGCAACAAGGGCATCAAGATGGTCGCGGACGCCGAACGGCGGATCGATGCCGAGCAGCTCGCGCGCGATCTCGCGGATCTCGAACGCCCGCTGCCGCCCACGACCGCACCCCGCGTGGTGCGCCCGCTGTTCCGCGGCAATGCCGCGGTCAAACCCATCACGGATCAGGAGGAGGAGACCTCGGAGGAACGGTCCGAGCGCCTGTTTGTCGCCTTCCAGCGGCAGCGTCGCGGCGTTGGAGCCGCCGCGACGCTCCGGCTGGTGCCGGACGAAGACGCCGAGGACCAGGCCTGAACAGCGGCCCTCGGAACCCACGACAGAGAGAGACCTATCATGCCCAGCGACGTCGCTGAACCCACAATGAGCCCGGAGGATATGGACGCAATCCGCGTCCGTGTCCGTGCGGTGATGGCCGACCGCAAGATCACCATGGCCGAGATCGCCCGCCGGATGCAGTTGCCTTACGGCACGTTCACGAACTGGATGGGCGGCACCTACAAGGGGCGCAACGAGCGCGTGGCCGAGCAGGTGCTGTCCTGGCTGAACAGCCTGGAGACGCAGGAACGCACCCGCGCGATGCAGCCCCGCGCGCCCGCCTTCGTGCTGACGAAGACCGCCGAGGCGATCCTCGCGACGCTGGAGCACGGGCAATACACGCCGGAGATGGTGGTCATCACCGGCATCCCGGGCGTGGGGAAGACGTCCGCGGCGCGCTGGCATGCCTCCCGCAATCCCAATGTGTGGATGGTGACGGCGGAACCGGCGATGTCCTCGCCGAATGCCCTGCTGCACGCCCTCAATGATGAGCTGCGGGTGGAACCCGCCGGCGTGTCCGCGCTACGCATGTCGCGGTCCCTGATGCGCAAGATGGCGGGCAGCCAGGGTCTCATCCTGATCGACGAGGCGCAGCACCTCACCAGCCCGACGCTGGACCAGTTGCGCAGCTTCTTCGATATCGCGGGCGTCGGCATCGCGCTCATGGGCAATGAGCACGTCTATGCCCGCCTCGAAGGCGGGGCGCGCAGCGCGCAGTACGCGCAGCTTTTCAGCCGCATCGGCATGCCGCTGCGTCGCCCGCGGGTGCTGAAGGACGATATCGAGGCGCTGCTGGACGCGTGGGGCGTGCAGGGCGCGGCCGAACGCAAGCTGCTGCACCAAATCGCGCGGAAGCCCGGTGCCCTGCGCAACGTCAACAAGGTAGTGCGCATGGCGCACATGCTGGCGGGTGGCGATGGCGCCGAGGCGATGGGCGAGGGCCACATCGCCATGGCGTGGGATCGGCTGAGCGGCGGCGCCGCCCTGCAGGCGGAGGCCGCGTGATGCCCCGGCAGATGGACAATCCCCTGGATGGGCGCGGGCGCAATGTGAAGCTGCCGAAGGCCACCTGGGTCGGGGCACTCCAGGTGCTCCTGCTCGCTGCGCGCGAGGCGCAGGACCCCAAGGCGCGCGCGGACGCGGAGCATGAGCTGGAGCGCATGGCGCTGGCCGCCGATATCGCGACGTCCATGCACCTGGCGCTGACGCTCGCGCGCTTCGAGCTGCGCGAGGATCTCGCGGCGCATGTCCGCAGCACGACGCGCCTCGCGTTCGAATGGCAGGTGGAAGAACCGCTGCCATCGACGTTCTGCGATCCCGAGATGGAGCAGGTGGCGCAGCGCAAGAAGGCCGCGCTGGAGAGCGTGGATGCGACGATCGCCGCCGCGGAGGGCCGCACCCGTGGCTGACGCCTGGTGCCATCGCGACGGCGTCATCGGCATCGGCCAGAAGGCGCCCGAGGGTTCGCTGCTGCTCCGCCAGGGCGAGAGCGAGCCGGTCCTGCAGGAGGCGATCGAGCGCGTCGGCCGCGTCGCCTACGACAACACCACCTGGCTCGTCCCCGGCGTGCCGGAAGCGGACGACGACGATGCGGCGCTGGAGGCCGCGATCGACTTCATCTTCAAGCTCCGCCTCCGCTGCGCCACCATCACCCAACGCCAGCCGCGCCCGCTTCATGCGCGGGAAGGCCTTGTGGTCATCGCGGGAGGCCGCGCATGACGCCGACCCTGTCAAGCAAGGACCGGCTCACGCTGGTCATCGAGCAGAACGAGGATCTGCGCGCCGAGAACGCGGACCTCCGCCGGCGCATCAGCGCCGCGCTGCAGAGCGGCCTCACACCTCGCGTTCGCCAGGTGCTCTCGCTCGTCGCAGCGGAATGGGACGTCGATGCCGACCTGATCCTGTCCGAGCGGCGCGCCGCCTGGATCGTCGAACCGCGCCAGGTCGCCATGTGGATCGCCGCGAAGCACCTGCGGCACAGCCTGCCACGCATCGGCAGTGCGCTCCGCCGCGACCACACCACGGTCCTCCATGGCATCGGCGTTGTCTCGGCGCGGCTGGCCCGCGACCCGGACTTCGCGGCGCGCGTCGCCCGTGTGTCTGCTGCCGTCACCACCCAAGCAAACCCGGAGGTCCAGTGAGCACCGCCAAGGCCGCGTCGGCCACGCCCGACGACACCGAGGTCGGCGGCATCGCCGCCGATCGCCTGCGCGCGATCATCGAGCGCGTTGAGAGATTGGAAGAGGAGAAGAAGGCACTCTCCTCCGACATCAAGGACATCATGGCCGAGGCGAAGTCCGCCGGCTTCGACGTCTCGGTGATCCGCAAGATCATCGCCATCCGCCGCCAGGAACCGGCCGACGTCGAGGAGCAGGACACGCTGCTCGACCTCTACCGCCGCGCCCTGGGCATGTGAGGGAACCCCCGACAGTGACCAGCACCAACACCAAGCCCCCGATCCCCGAGGGCTTCATGCAGGACGCGGCGGGCCGCCTCGTCCCCATCGCCAACATCAAGCCCGAGCACCTGCTCGAAGACGAGATGGTGCGCAGGCTCCATGACCAGGCGGAGATGGTCCGGTACGCCCTCGCGACCTTCAAGGCCAACGCCTTCGCCGAGGTCCGCGCCCTCTTGGACATCCTCGCGCAGCAATACGGCAGCACCCGTGGCGGCGCGAAGGGCAACGTGCAGTTCCGCAGCTTCGACGGAACGCTGTCTGTGCAGCTCGCGGTCGGGGAGCACATCAGCTTCGGGCCGGAGCTGCAGATCGCGAAGCAGCACGTCGACGAATGCCTGCGTCGCTGGACCGAGGGCGCGAACCACAATCTGCGCGCCATCGTCAACGATGCCTTCGAGGTCGACAAGGAAGGCAAGGTCAACGCCGACCGCATCCTGTCGCTGCGCCGTCTGGAAATCCAGGACGAGACCTGGAAGCTCGCCATGGACGCGATCAGTGGCGCCGTGCGCACGACGCGGAGCAAGGAATACATCCGCCTCTACGTCCGCGAGGCACCGGAGAAGGATCCGGCGCTCGTGCCCCTCGATATCGCGAGGGTTTGAGCGGTGGTGCCCCCGACCCGCAACGACGCGATCCGGCGCCTGATCGGCGTTGCGTTCGACGCCGGCGTCGCCGCCGCGTCCCGCCCCCTGGCCCGCCGCAATGAGGCGCGGAT
The DNA here is from genome assembly GCF_019430885.1 of Roseomonas alba. Taxonomy (GTDB): domain Bacteria; phylum Pseudomonadota; class Alphaproteobacteria; order Acetobacterales; family Acetobacteraceae; genus Neoroseomonas; species Neoroseomonas alba. The sequence goes on from NZ_JAHYBZ010000006.1 coordinate 447,956, forward strand.
CGCACAGCAGGACTATGCCACCGCCATCGTCCAGGGATGGATCGACCTGGACGCCGAACAGCGCACCGCGCCGGGCGGCGCGTCGTGACCCGGGCGAGCATCATCGCGGCGATCGCTGCCATCACGCTCGCTACGTCCGCCGCGGCGCAGTCCCCGCTGCGCGTCATCGACGGCGACACCATCGAGGTGCGCGGGCGCATCGTGCGGATCATCGGGCTCGACGCGCCGGAGATCCACGGGCGCTGCCCGGAGGAGACGCGCCTCGCCATCGCGGCGCGCGACCGGCTGGCGCAGCTGCTCGCCGGGCGCAGCGAGATCCGCACGCGCGGGCGCGACCGCTACGGCCGGACCCTCGGCCGCGTGCTGGACGCGAACGGTCGCGACGTCGCGCAGGTGCTCATCAGCGAGGGCCTCGCACGGCCCTATGACGGGCGCAGCCGGCGCCAGGGGTGGTGTTCGTGACCGACGATGATAAGGCCCAGGTTGAGAGCTGGCGGCGGCACATGGATCGGTGCCTCGCGATGGTGTTGGCGCCGATTGGCCGCCCCGACGCGAAAGTCACCATCATCGTGCGCGCGCCGGAGGCGCTGCCGCATGAGGCGATGATCTCCGGCAACGACGATCTGCGGATCGTGCAAGCTGCGGTGGAGCATTTCGCGGACGTGCAGGCGCTACGCCGGCGAGGCGGGCACTGATGCGCGCGCCGGCCCCATCCTCTGGCTTCTGGAAGGGCGTCGCTGTGGCGGTGCCGCTCAGTGTGCCGCTGTGGGCCGGCATCATCTACGCCGCCCGATACCTCTGGCAGGCGCTGTCATGATCGCGCCCGCGGACCTGCGCATCGTCGCCGACCTGCCGGCCATCTACGCTATCCTGATGCGGCTGGAGACCGGGGAGCGCGCGTCCCGCGACCTCGATGCCGATGTGTTCGAGGCGCTGGGCTGGCACGTCCTGCGCGATCGCCAGATGGTTCTCAGCCCGCTCTCACGCGCC
>NZ_JAHYBZ010000007.1 GCF_019430885.1 Roseomonas alba
CGTGACCTCCAGCACCTCGATGCCGATCGAGCCGGACACCAGCTCCCCGACCAGGGCCGGCACGCGGATCTGACCGCTCGCACCCTCGCACCGCAACGCCTGCTGGTTGCCGTTGCTCGTGCCCGCGACCGTGAACTCGACATAGGGGCTGCCGTCCGGCCGCGTGCCCCGCCCCGCGACCGCGATGGTCAGCCCGCCCGCGATCGTGGACCACTCATCGGGATGGCCGGTGCCGTCGCCCCAGGGGTTCACCACCTCGTTCAGGGTCAGCGCCGGATCGTAGTCGAGCCGCGGCACGTCGACGGCATCCTCGGCGCGCTGCCCGCGATAGGTGGTGCGGGTGCCGGGCAGCGTGCGCGCCAGGGTCGCGCCCGCAGGCAAGCCGCCGGTGAAGTCCCAGTCCGATTTGTAGGTGCCGAAGCGCACCAGCGTGTGCGCGGGCGCCAGGCGCCGCACCGCGCATTGATGCGGGCCAACTGGCCACAGCTCCAGCGGCACCTCGGTATCGTCCTCGGTGGTGCACTCGACCAGCAGCGTCTCGGGCGAGAGCATGTCCCAGACGAAGGCCTGATCCTCGTCGGTGACGGGGTCCTCGCTGTGGTTCTCGGTGACGTGCGCCCGGTATTCCGTGATGGCCGCGTCGATGCCGAATGCTGCCGCGACCGCGACGAAGTTGGCGGGTGTCTGGTTGCGCTGCTCGGCGATGCGCGCCAGCAGGGCGCCACGACGGCTCGCAACAAGCGCATCCGTCGGCGCGCAGGCATCAGGCAGGCCATAGGCCGCTTCCCAATCCGCCAGCATCTCCAGCGCCTGCGCCGGGTCGCTTTCGCGTTCGGACAGATCGCCCGTGCGCGCATGCTGGCGCGCCTGCGTCGCGGCGAGCCCGGCCAGCAGGCCGGTCAGGCCGGCATCCGGGTCGCGCGGCCAGGCGAGTCCGCGCGGCAACAGGGCCTGGAGCCCGGCCAGGAATTCGGCATCGCCCAGATCCGCGACGGTCATGGGAAGGTCACCGTGCCGAGGATGGCAAGCGCACCTGCGGCCTGCGTCACGTCGCCGGACGGCACGGTCATGGTGTGCCAGGTCTCGCCCGCCGCACGGCTGACCGCCTCGATCAGGCGGGATCGGCGGATGGTCCCGCCGGGTACGGCATCGCGCTGGATCTGCGCCGCCAGTTCCGCCTGGATCGCCCCGCGCACCGCAGCCGTATCCGGGTCGAGGCCCGTGATCGTGACGTTGATCGGCGCGGCGCTGGGCGCGAAGACCAGGCAGTTCGCGGTCACGGGGCGCCGCGCGTCGATATGCGCCTGCACCGGCGTGATATCGCCGGCATCGGGGAAGATGTCGTCGCGATCGTCCATCACGAAGGCGACGTCCACCGTGCCCAGGCCACGGCGCAGGGGCAGGCACCAGGCGCGAGTGACGCCCGGCATCTCGAGCGTCCAGGCGACGTAGTCGTGTGCCGCCCCCCCGGCCGGCGGGCTGGACAGCCGCGCGATCAGGCGTTCGCGCAGCGCGCTGTCGGATTCCGCCGGGCCGCCGCCGGTCAGGCCGTCGGCATCCACCGTGGCCGTCCCGGTGACGCCGGGAATGGCGGTGGCGAAGGTCAGCGCCGCGCCGGCATCGAGATTGCCCGCGATGCCCGGACCCTGCGCCAACAGCGACAGGGCGGCGGTGCCGGAAGCGATGCTTGTCGCGGCCGTGACGGCATAGACGACGCCGTCGCTGCGCGTCAGCGTCACCCCGGCCGGGATCGGCGTGCCGTTGCTGCCCGTTGCGACCGCAAGGCCGCCCGCGGCCGTGGCAGGCTTGCGCTGGATGCCGACAAGCCGGCACCAGCGGTCGAGATACACGCCTTCCGCCGTGGCCGGGATGACCTGCCGCGCGATCCAGTCGAGATAGCCGTACTGATGGTGCGCGAGGGCCGCCGCGGCATCGGCCAGCACGCGCGCCATGGCGCGCCGCAGGGCGGGGTCGGTGCCCGCCAGGCGGGACGCGATGTCCGCCCGCGACTGGACGCGCAGGGCCGAAAGGGTCGGGCGTTCGAAGCTCACCGCGTGGCCTCCGCGTTCCACTGCACCGTGAATTCCTCCCGCGCCGTGCGGCCGGCGATGCGACGTTCGATGGTGACGAGCAGGTGCAGGTGATCCCCGCGATCCCCGCCCCAGGCGGCGGAGACGGTGACGGCGGCGGCGACGCCATCGGTCACCATCCAGCCCAGCGCGTCGCGCGCGTAGGTCTCGGCCCGGCGGCGGGTTTCCTCGGTGCGTTTCGCGCGGGCCAGCAGCCACAGGCGCGACCCGATCGGGTCAGCGGTTTCGCCGTCGGCCGGCGTGTCGCCCCACCAGCCCCGGCGGTCGTCGGTGCCGTCCGGGATGTCGTCATCCGGCCGGGCCAGCGCGTCGCTGAACAGGCTGATCAGCACGGCGGTGCGCAGGCCGTCGTCACGCACCAGGTCGCCATTGGCGACGGCGATGTCGGCGCGCGCGAGAAGCGGGTCCCAGGCCAGGGCGATGTCGGTCATACGGGCGGGTCCGTCTGGGCACCGCCGCGCACGACGCCGCCATGGACGTGGCTGTCGCCGATGTCCTTCCCGTTGTGGGTCAGGCCGGCCGAGGTGATGGCGATGGTGCCGCCGGCGGTGATCTCGATATCGCCGGTGCTGACGATGGTCAGCTTGACCGCGCCGGAGACGGTGATGCCATCGCCGTTCATCACGACCTGCTGGCCGCGCTTGTCGCGGATGGCGATGTCGCCGGCGCCGAGGCCTGGGGCACGCAGCGCGGCATCGTCCGCCTGCAGTGCGACCAGATGGTCGGGCCCGCCGATCTGGAGGACCAGCACATCCGCGCCGGATTCCGGGATGGCGGACATGCCCATGGGCAGCAGGATCTCGACACGGCTGCGCAGCTCGCCATCGGCCATGTCGACCTCGGCAAGCGTGCGCCCGCCCCGGATGCGCGCGCTGCGCACCCGGCCGCGGGAAATCATGTCGGTCATGTTCAGAGCCTTCCGGAACCCGCGACGACGTCGGACCAGGACGCGCCCGCCCCGCCGCCGCGCCCGCTGCGCGCGGGCTTGAGCGGTTCGGGCAGCATCGCTTCCTTGGGCGTCAGGGTCAGGCGCGTGCGACGCCCGTCCTGGCCCAGGGAGAATTCGGTGCCGATCACCAGCAGGTCGTGATCGAGGCGCAGCCAGTCGGCCTTGATCTTCACCAGCTCATTCAGCCGCCACAGCGCGCCATCCGCCTTGCGCCAGCCCTGCACCGTCGCATCTACCTGCAGCGACTTCGCCCGGGCCGTCGCCGCCGCCCAGACCGCGCGCTGCTGCGCGAAGGCGGTGTCCCCTGCCCCTTCGGCGCGGAAGATCCGCGGGCGGTATCGCGGTACGTCCGGGTCGGTCGCGATGCCGGTGACGGACACCTGCACGCCGGCATTCGGCTGCTCGGCTTCCTCGTTGTCGCCGGCATCGCCATCGCCGTCCCGCGCGACCGCCGCGCCGGTCTGCCGCTGCGTCATGGACACGTACCGGCTGAAGCGTTTCGACACGTCGATCCGCGCCGAGGCCGCGAGGAGGTTCCGCCCGAGTTCGAGGCTGCCGGCCGCGCGCCGCTCCCCCGCGCGCGCCAGCACCAGGCGCCCGCGTTCATCGTCGTGGCAGATCACGCCGCGCAGGCGTCCCAGCCGTTCGATGGTGCGCCAGGCGGTGTCGGTCTTGTCCTTCGCCTCGACCCCGAAGGGCGCGCCGTCCGGCGCTTCGGTGACGACCTCGATCCCGAAGGGCTGCGACAGGGCGCGGGCAATAGCGACCAGCGTGGACCCACGGAATTCGGTGCCGCGCAGCTCGGGCGTGCAGTCCACCAGGTCGCAGGTGCGGCTGCGGCCGCGGATGCGCACGCGATGGCTGCGCGCGTCGGTTTCCGGTTCGACCACGTCGACATAGCCGGTCAGGACAGGGTCGCTGCCGAGGCGGATCTCGACCTCGGCAAAGGGCAGGATGCGCCAGGCATCGGTGCGGCCAGGCCAGCGTTCGGACACCGACAGATCGAAATCGCCGGCCGCGCGGTCCATGGACCGGGTGACGCGGAAGTCGGTCCAGCCGCCATAGATGCTGCCGCCGATGAGGAGGTCGACGGTGTCGGTCATGCATCGCACCGCGTGAGGATCGTGTCGACGACATGGTCCGCGACATAGGGGATGACGGGCCCGCCATCCTCGATCGCGATGGCACCCCGGGCCTCGAGCTCGTTCAGAAGCCGATCCGTCGCATGCTGCGTGATGGTGATCAGGATCTCGAGGTCGGCGACGGCGCGGCCGGACAGGTCGGCACCGATCAGAGCATCCGTGATGCGGATCAGATCCGCGTCGTCGAAGGGCTGTGGCGCCGCGATGATCGGGTCAGCCATCCCGCAGCATCCTCCCTTCCGCCGGCATGAACAGCGGGTGCGGCACGCCGTTCAGCGCCACCAGCGCATCCGCCTGCCCCGCCCCGCCATACAGACGCTGCGCCAGCGCCGCCGCCGGCAGCACGCCGGGCAGCGCATAGGCCGCGATGCGCGGAAGCTGCGCCGCGCGATCCGTCAGGTCCGCCTGCACCGCCGCCGCCAGCGCGCGCCAGCCCGCGAACAGCGCGTCCTGCCCCGCATCCGCCGCCGCATCGCTGCGCGCCTCGATCAGGTCCATCAGCGAATCCCGCGCCGCGAGCGCCGCATCCGCGCTGGGCCACGCCGCCTGCGATGCCGCCTGCGCCGCCGCCACGACCGCCGCATCCATCGCGAGGCCATGCGCCGACACCAGCGCCGCCTGTTCCGTCGCGTCCGCGCTGAACGGCACCGGCAGCGCCGCCGCGGTGACCAGCACCTGGAATGGCTCGGCCGCCGGTTCGGCATCGCTGCGGCTGACGATCGCCACGCCATCATCCAGCGCATCGACCGGCAGCGGGTCCGCATCCACCACCGCGAGGTAGGGAGCGGTCAGATCCCCCGCGACGCTGTCCGGGTCGGTGAAGGGGTTGTCGGCGAGATCCTCGATCGCCGCGACAATGCCCAGCACGTCATACAGCGGCAGCGCCAGCAGCCCGTCCGTCAGGTCGCTGACCAGGTCCGACGCGAAGCCGAGCAGCACGCCTTGCGCGAAGCCGAGCAGATCCCCCCGCGCCGCCGTGACGATGGCATAGGCGGTCTTCGCCAGCTTCATCACGCGCTTCGCGGTGCTGATGACCTGGCCGAGCGTGTCGTTGCGCTCGGTCGGGCTCGCTTCCTGCCCGGCGTCGACGAAGACCAGGTCGAAGGTGCAGAACCGGCCTTCCTTGTTGCTCTCGCGATAGGAGACGGAGACGCAGCGCGCCTGCTTCTCCCCCAGGAAGGGATGCACCAGCGTGCCGGGTTCGTTGCTGGCGCCGCAGGCCTCGACCAGGGCATCGCGGTCGGTGAAGTAGTCGTCGCCGATGACGTAGCCTGTGATGCGCCAGCGCTGCGTGGACCGGCCGAGGTCCTCGGTGAACCCCTTGTCTCGCAGCGGGAATTCGAACTCCGCAACGCGGCGGCCGTCATCGGCGGTGTGGTCGACCACCTTGAACGCCGCGCCACGAAAGGATGCGGCGCGATAGGCCGCGCGCCAGCCGGCGAGCCCGCCCGTACCGGCGGCGAGCACGCCGGAGGCTAGGTTCTGCGCGCGGCCAAGGAGGTCTGACATCAGAATGCGCCCATGGTGGCGTAGCCGACGTCCAGCTCGGGCTGGCGCACGCCGGTGCCCTGCGCGTCCGCGTCCACGCGCGCGCCGCGCGGCACGTTGTCGAAGGACATGCGCACCCGCACCTCCCCCTGCGGGGCCGCCGCCGCCGAGGCGGGCGCCGATTGCTGGCGATACAGCGGCTCAAACGCCGGCCGCCCAGTATCGGGGTCGATCGCCGGACCGCCATAGAAGCCGCCCGCAGCTCCGGATCGGCCGAGCCCCTGCCCCTGCGGTGCCAGCGGCCCGCTGCCGCCCGCGGTGCGGCCTGACCCGCGTTCCGGAAGGATCGCCGCCAGGGCCTGCGCGCCGGCCACCACGGCATTGACGATGGGTTCGATCACCGCCCAGGCGGCCGTGAAGGCGGAGGACACGCCCGACCACAGCGACCGGAAGAAGCCTTCGATCGGCGCCCAGGCTTCCATCAGCCCGCCCGCCAGCGTGCTGAAGGCGTCGCCCAGCCATTGCACCTGTTCGGACGCCATGAAGCGCCCGACCGCGTCCCCTATCCCGGTCCACAGCCGTTCGAAGAAGCCGGCCAGCGCGTCCCACCCCGCGGCGATCCCGCGCCCCAGGGCGGCGAAGACGTCGCGCAGCCACACCACCTGTTCGGAATTCGCGAAGCGGCTGACGGCGCTGCTGATGCCGTCCCAGATCCCCTGGAAGAAGCCGACGATATCGTCCCAGTAGAGGTAGATCGCCGCCGCCGCGAGGCCGATGGCCGCGACCGCCGCGCCGATCGGGTTGGTCAGCAGCGCCGCGGTCAGCGTGGCGATGGCGGCGAGCAGCGGTCCGGTGATGACGGCGATGACGCCCACGATGACCCCACGCCATCCGCCGATGGCATCGAAGACACGCTGCGCGACGGACAGGAACTGGCTCAGGCCTTCCCGCACCTGCGTGAAGTCGATCCGCTGGACCCATTCGGCGACCCCTTCGATCCAGCCGCGGACGTTGGTCGCCACCAGGTCGCGGTTGCTGGCGATCCAGGTGGCGAACTGCCCGAACAGCGGGGCGAGCACGGGGGCCAACTGCACGGCGATGGCGTTGCGCACGCCCAGCAGGCTGTGCCGCACCTCGTTCATGCCGTCGCCGACCTCGTCGAGCGCGCCCACCGATTGTCCGGTGATCTGCCCGTCCAGTTCCCGCCAGCGGTCGGTCTGTTCCCGCAACCCCGCCGCGCCGGCCGCGAGGGCGGTGATCAGCGGCCCGCCGGCCCGGCCGAACACCGTCATCGCGATGCGCGTGCGCACGGCGGCATTCTCGTTCCGTTGCATCGCCTGCGCGAGCTGCGGCAGGACATCGGCGGCGGAACGCACCTGCCCGTTGGCGCCGCGCAGGCTGATGCCCAGGCGGGCGAACAGCCCGGCCAGGGCCTGGTTGCGCCCGGCCGCGGCATCCCCCAGGCCGCGGTTCAACTTCTCCATCGCGCCAGCGAACTGCTCGCTGTTCACCCCCGCCTGCTCGAAGGCGAAGCCGTAAGCCTGGATATCCTCCGCCGACATGCCCAGCCGTTCGGACAGGTCGGACAGGGCGCCGCCGGCATCGACGGCCGCGTTCATGGCCGCGACCAGGCCGGCCCCCAGGCCGACCCCGATGCCACCGCCCACCACGGCCAGCCGCGCGGCCGACCCGGCCAAGGCGCCGAAGCTGCGCTGCACGCCGAGCGCCGCGGCGCGAATGCGTTCCATGCCGGACATGCCGGCGATGGCGCGCAGCCGGGCAGAGATGACGGCGAGAGGGCCGGCGGTGCGATCGTCGACGGTGATGACCGCCTGGAACTGCCGGCTGGTCGTGCCGCTCATGCGCTGTCCCTTGCGGTTGGGCGCGCCGATGCGGTCCAATCGGCACGGGAATGCCGGAGGATGCTATGCGCGCGGTTGTGGTGGTGCTGGCGGGGCTGTGCCTGCCGGTGGCGGGACAGGCCCAGACGGCGGAGATGCCGAACTACGATGTGGAACGGCAATGCCGCCGCATCGCGGCCATCGGGGGCAACTACTCGGAAGCGATGTACGGAGCCTGCTTTGACAGTGAGCAGTCGTCCTACGACAACGTGAAGCTGCGCTGGAGCGCGTTACCCGAAAGCATCCGACGCCAATGCGATCGCATCGCGCGCGTTGGGGGGCCAGGCAGCTATTCGATGCTGGAAGCCTGCGTCCAAAGCGAGGAATCGGCCGGACGGCAGAACCAGCAGCGGCAGTTTCGGCGCTGACGATCACGGAAGGGCAACGCGATGGAATTCACGTTCCTGGTGTCCGGCAGCCAGCCGGAGCCATACCGCGTGGTTTTCACCGTCGACGGGGCCGACGCGACCGCACTGTGCACCTGCCCCGCCGGCGCTTTCGACAGGGCCTGCAAGCACCGCATCGGTCTGCTGCAAGGCGACATCAGCCGCCTCGCCAGCGCCAACCCCGATGATCTGGCGGCCCTCGCGACAGCGATGGAGGGCACCGATATCCTGGAAGCCATGCGGTTTCTGGACGAGGCCGAAGACCGGCTCGAAGCCGCGAAGACGGCAGTCGCGGAGGCGAAACGCCGGCTGGCGCGCGCGATGGGGCGGGATGCCGATTAGCGCCTCGCTTTGCCGATGCGCACCGCATGCTGGTGATGTTCCGCCATGTCGGACAGGCCGAGGTCCATGACGTAGGCGATGTCGCCCCAGAAATGGGCGAGGTCGAAATAGGCCTCGAGCAGCGCCTCGGCTGTCAGGAAGCCGCCGGCGCCATCCCGAAAAAACCCAGGACCGCCGCCATGGCCGCGGACCAGTCCGACGGCGGCATCTTGTCGATCGCGGAAGGCGGGAGGCCGGCCAGGCCGCCGATCATCTTCGCCATGGCCGAGGTGTCGATGATGATGCTGCCGTCTTCCGCGCCGATGCGGAACGGCATGCCGCAGAGGCGGATATCCTTCCCCGTCGGCTCCCGCAGCGTCAGTTCCGACAGCGTCTCGCCATGCGCCTCGATCGGCTTCGTCAGTGGCACGGTCGTGGTCATGGCTCAGTTCATCTCCCGGCAGGACGCGCCCGTGAAGGTGATGGGCACCTGCCCTTCCGCCCCATCCAGCTTCAGTTCGCCGGACTGGAACGCGTCGGACAGGACATAGGTCGTGCCGTCGCCGAGCTCGGCGGTGACCGTCCGGCCCTTCCAGCCGAGCACCTGCTTCAGCTTCAGGTCCGGCGTCTTCGACACCGTGACGGTGATGCTGGGCGCCTTCGGCGTTTCCTTGTAGCCGTGCACCCCATCGAGGCCGGTCACAGGCTCCCGCATCACGTCGGCAGGGTCGACCTCGATCGACCCCTTCAGGGCAAGCTGCACGCTGTCCACCTTGATGTAGGCGGTGCCAGCGATCCGTTTCAGCGCCATCGGTCGGGCCCCTTCTCAGCTACGGAACTGCGCCAGCACGGCCAGCACGCGCAGGCCGTTGATCAGGTTCGGCGCGTAGAGCACGTCGAGCCGGCTGGTGTCGTTCAGGTTGCGCAGGACGATGGTCGCCTCGGCGAAGCCATCGGCATCCTCGACCAGCCCCTCGGCTTCCATGATCGCGTAATGCGCGACCAGTTCCGCCTTGAAGGAGGATGGCGTGACGATCGGCTGGCCGGGCCCGAATCGCGTCCCGTCGTCGGCCAGCTTCGACCGCGCGAATTTCTGCGTCACCGTGCCCTTCAACCGGCGGATCACCGCCATCAGGGTGAACAGCGTCTCCACGTCCAGATAGGACTGGTCCGCCATCCCCCATTTGTTGATCCGGTAGGTCGTGACCATCCGCAGGATGGATGCCGACCCATCCGGCCCGAAGGCCGCCAGCGCGATGCCGGACGACAGCAGCGATTGCTGTTCCGTCAGCGTGAAGCGCTTGCCCGTGGGCGGCGCCAGGACGCCGTAGATGGACAGCGTCTGCAGCGGCCGCGCCGGGTCCGCCTTCAGCGCCACGGCGGAGGCCGCCGCCGCCGCCGCGGCCCAGACGGCCGGGCAGGACGGGCTTTCGTTCACGCCGAGCACCGACACGTGCTGCCCGTTGCGCCCGCCGCCCAGGGTCAGCAGCGCGCCAGACGTGCCGCGCGCCGAGGTCCAGACATGCCCGTAGATCTGCTTGGCATAGGACCAGCGGCCCGCGCTGTCGTTCATCAGCGTGTCGAAGGCGGTCAGCGCCGTGCTGGTCGCCCAGGGCATGACGATGAAGTCGAAGGGCTCATCGGCCAGCATGGCCGCGAGCGTCGTCAGGTCCGGGTCGCCGCTGCCTGCGACGCCCGCGGCGATGGTCAGGCCCACGCCGGCCGGCAGCGCCTCCCCGCCCGCGCGGCCGTAGTAGGAATGGCGCACATCGATGTCGTTGCCGCAGGTGCCGGCGTTCTTCGCGGTCAGCGTCACGACCGCGGAGGCCGCCGACGCCGTGACCGGCAGCGTGGGATTCGCCGTGACGGCAGCGGCGATGGCGGTCGCGATGGCCGTTGCGGCATCGGCGGCCGCGACCGCCACGGTCACCAGCGCCCCCGCGACATACAGCGCGATGGTCCCGGCCGCCGTGGCGGGGCCGGTAACCGTGATGGTCTTCGTGGCCTTCACGCCAGCGCCGGCATCGGCGACCGGCAGGATCCAGACCTCGCCGACCGGATCATTGGCGCGCCAGGCGGCCATCATGCGCGCGATCTGCGACCCCGCGCCGCACAGGTCCGCCACCTGGTCGGCCGTCGGCACATAGGTCAGTTCGGCCGGCGTGGCGGCGACGGTCTTCTGGCCGATCAGCAGCGCGCGCTGCGTCACGGTGCTGGGGCCCGCGCGGGAATTGTCGAATTCCGCCCAGAAGAGCGGCACGCGCAGATCCGCCGGGATGGTGCTGAAGCTGATGCTCCCGCTCATGCCTGGGCTCCTATGCTGGGGTGTCGAAGGTGATGGTTATGTCCGCCGCTTCCGGCCGGCCATCCGGGCCGCGGTCGCGGGGCGGCCCCGCTGGCGCGGGGAATGGGTCGATCGCCGGATACGAGCCGGCGCGGTCCGCCGGGTCGATCGCGTCGATGACGATGCGCGCCGCGGTCAGCGGCGGCAGGCCGCGCGGCTCGAAGGCCTCGGTGAACTGCATGTCGAGCGTGACGAGCGTCTCACCGATGATGGTGTCGCTGTCGGCGCGGAGCTGACGGGCGAACTCCATGCTCGGCAGTTCCTCCGGGATCGCGACGAAGGTCGGGTCGCCGAGCAGCACGCGGTCGACCTCGTCTTCGAGCGCATCCAGGGTGGCGTCCACCGCCTCGACCGTCGTGCCTTCCGCGCGCAGGTGGATGACGATGGGCAGGATGGTGCGGAAGGTCGGCGCGGAAGTTCCGCCGCTGGTGGACGTGCGACGCAGCCCGTTCGCGTAGACCAGGCCCGCCGGCATCTTCCCGGCATCGACCAGCCCTTTGCCCGGCAGCGGCCAGGCGCGGGACGGATAGACACGGCCGGCGAGCAGCGGCACGGCGCGCAGGCGGGTCACCACCTGGTCGCGGATGTCGGCGCGGGTGGTCATGGGCCAGAACTGACGGGTGCGCCGCCAACGACCGGCCACGCGCCGCCGACATCGGTCGCGGCCTGCCCGCCAAGCACGAGGCAGAAGGCATCGATGGCATCGGGCTGGACCTCCGCCACCACCCACGTCCCGCCGCCGCGCACGACACTGTCGCCCTGCTGGGGCGGGTGCCCGCCCGGCATGTCGGCAAGGCGCAGATAGACGACGGTGCGAAAGGCGGTGACCGGCGCTCCGTCCCCGTCGAAGCCGACCTCGACATGCTGGCGGTCGAAGACGCCCGGGACGGTGAAGGACGCGCCATCGCGCAGGCGCGTGTAGACGATCGGCTCCCGCGATCCGACGATACGCATCGCCGGGATATTGAGGAGCCGATCGAAGTCCACCGGCATGGTCAGGTCCGGGTGGCGTAGATCAGCGTCAGCGGGCGCTTCACGATGGGCAGCGGATAGGAGAACACGTCCACGTCCACCCAGGCCTTCCGCGCGGATGGATCGATGCTCATCATCGCGTAGACCGGCAGCGCCGGCAGGTTCATCAGCTCGAAGTTCTCGTTGCTGGCCGAGAACAGCATCGAGAAGACCTCGTCGCCGCCGGCCAGCACGAAGCGGCAATGGTCGGTGTTGACGCCGACCGTCGTGCCGTCGTCGGTGCCGCGGTAGTTGATGAAGACGATGCCGCCGAAGGTGACGCGGCGGGTCGTCGTGCCGGCCAGATATTGGTCAGCCGCCGGCCGATTCAGATACCAGGTCTTCACATTCGGATGGGCGACGAAGGCGTCGAAGAAGGCATCGCCGCACAAGCCGTAGATGGTGCTGTTCGGCAGCATCCCGCCTTCTGAGTTCTTCTCCATCAGGCGCACGACGCTGCGGCACTTGCCGTCCACATCCGTGGTGTCGATGTCGAGGTTGAAGTCGATCGCCGTCGGCAGGGTCACACCCCAGAAGGCCGCCGGATCGAACAGCACCGTGGTGCCGTCGGCATCCTTCACCGACCCGGTGACGCAGCCCAGGCGCAGGTTCTCCAGCGTCAGGTCGTTCTTCTGGCGGAGCTTCTGCATGCGCCGCAGCGCGAAATCGCTGACCTCCTCGAGGTCGAGCTCGCTGCCCGGCCGGCGGAGATTGGCGAGTTCATGTGCATAGATGCGGTCGGTCTGCGCCAGGCGCACGGTGCGCACGTCGCGGATGGTCCGCTTGTCGCGCGGCGTGGTGGCCGGCGGCGCGCCGTCCGGGGTGGTCGGCACCAGGGAAAGCTGATTGCCCAGCCGCTCGATCGCGGCGGACCGGACACCGATCTTCTCCTCCGCGAAAATGCCGAGCGTGTCGAGCAGGTTCGGGATGTAGGGCGTCGCGTTCAGCAGCCGCGTGAGCGCGACGGTCGAGAAGGCGTCGTTCTGGAAGATGTTGAGCATGTCGGCGCCCCCTTCAGCGGACGATGATGCCGTAGGCGGCGAGGTCCACCGCCGCGGCCGCCTGGGCCGTGGTCAGCGTGCCGCCCGAAAGGCTCGGGTCGTATTCCAGCGCGCTTCCCTTCACCTCGGCGGCGCGCGCGATGACCGCGGCCTTCAGGTCCCCGGTCGCCGGCACGGTGCAGCCTTCCAGCAGGATCACCTTCGCGGTTTCCGTGCCGTCGGTGCCGGCATTGTCGTAGTAGACGTACTTGCTGGACGCGGTGACCAGCGCCAGCACGCTGCCCGCCTTGTAGGCGATGGCGGTGCTGCCGTTGCTCGCCAGGGTCACGACATCGCGGCTGATGAAGCCGTTGCCCTCGCTGAGGAGGAACTCCGCGGGGTGCCGCGGTTCGGTGAAGACCGTCATGGGTCAGATCCCCTTCCAGGAATTGCCGAAGGCCCGCTTGCCGACGCGGTTCCAGTGCGCGTCCACCTGCTCGGCGGTCATGACCTGCGGCCCGCCGGGCTGCTGCGCAATGACGCCGGCACCGGGCGGGCGCGCCGCGGAGACCTCCCCGCCGACGGTGCTGGCCGCGGCCTTGACCGCGAGGAGCTCGGTGCGCACATCGGCCTCGGTCTTGTTCGACCCGATGAAGGCCGCCGCCTGGTGCGGCACGCCGGCCAGCTCGCACAGCGCGGCGATGCCCGCGGCACGGGCCTGCGCGGCGGCGTTGGCCGCAGCCTGGATCGCCGCCACGTCCGGCCCCGCGGGCGGGGCGGCGGCGGCGCCCTGCGGCGCCGGGTTGGCGGGGGGGTTGGCCGGGCTGTCGGCCTGATTGTCGTCTGCCATGGTGCCTCCGGCATGCTGGCTTCGCGCGGAAGGCCGGCCGCGCCCGGATTGCAGGGGGGCGGCGGCAAGGCGGATCGCCTCCGCCAGCCCGCCGATTTCGTCTGCGAGGCCCGCACGGATCGCGTCCTCGCCGAAGAACAGGCCCGCTTCAGTCTTCACCGCCTTGGCGACGGTCATGCCCGCCGCCTTGCGGTTCGCCGCGACCGTTTCGGTGAACAGGCCATAGAGCCGCGTCACCTCGGCCTGGATCACCGCCGCCGCGTCATCGGTCAGCGGCGCATGCGGATTGCCGTCCAGCTTCCGCGCGCCAGCGGCGATCCAGGTGTAGCGATGCCCCTTCCGGGCATCCTCCTCGCTGCGGTCGACATGCAGGGACACGACGCCGATGCTGCCCACGCCACCCGATGGCGGCAGCAGGATGCGATCAGCCGCCGACAGCAGGGCATAGCCGGCGGAATAGGCCCCGGTGTTTGCCACGGCGATGATGGGCTTGGTGCCGCGCAGGGCCCGCAGCCGCGCTGACAGCTCCATCACATTCGCGGCCTCGCCGCCCGGGGTGTCCCCGTCGTAGACGATGCCGCGCACGCCCGGATCGCGCAGCGCCATCATCACGTCCCGCTCGATCGCGGCGTAGCTGCGCAGTTCGGTGCAGTCCGGCGTGACCTGCCCCGCCCGCGCCACCAGCACGCCGAGAACGGGCACGATCGCCACGCCTTCCGCCGTCACCAGGTACGGCCGACGATCGCGCCGGGCCGCCGCCTCGTCCTCCTGGTCCATCGCGCGCGGCGCGACGACCAGCTCGACCGACGGCGCATTGCCCTGCACGCCGAGCCGGGCCCGAAGCGGCGCCATCATCGCGTCGAGCTCGAGTGGCTCGACCATCAGCGGCCGGTTGAAGATGCGCCCGGCCAGGCGCGGCAGGTCATTCATCCTTCGGCCCTTCCGGATTCTCAGGCGGCTGCTCTTCCTCGACAGGGTCGGGCGCCGGCGCGGCGGGCGCCGTGGCGGCCTTTCCCGCGAAGGCACTGCCCGTCTCGCCCAGTCCATTCCGCTGCTCGCGCGCGCGTTCCGCCGCGATCTCGGCATCCACCTCGTCCGGGTCCTCGCCGCGCGCTTCGATCACCGAGGACCGGCTGCGGAAGCCGGCATCGACCTCGTCCTTCGCCGCCTTCACGTCCTTCGCCGGATCGACCCATTCCCAGCTCGGCGGCGTCCAGGCGACACGCCCCACGCGTGCGCGATCGGCGACCAACCCAGCCGGCGTCAGCCCGCGCACGGCGCCGGACATCACCGCCAGCGGCAGCCAGGCCTTCACGATCGGGCGGCACATCTGGAAAACCAGCACCGAATGCTGGAAGGTCGAGGCCCGCCGACGGAAATCGATCAGCGCCCCGCGCAGGTTGGAATAGTTGGCGCGGACCATGTCGCCGGTCAGGCCGACATAGGGGATGTTCAGCGCCGCCGCGGCGCGCAGCAGGTTGCGATACTGGAAGGCCTCATAACTGCCGCCGACATCAGCCGGGGCAGCGACCGAGATGTCCTCCCCGGGCTGCAGGATGATCTGCGCGCCTGGGGCGAGCTCCTGCTCCGCTGTGCCGTCGCCATTGTCCTCGGCGCCGTGCGACGATGGCTCGAATTCCGCCTGCATCTTGCGGAACACCGCGAACAGCGCGGCGGTGCGCTTCCGGTCAAGCTCGGCATCGTCATACAGATCAAGCAGCCACAGCGGCACGATGCCGCGCGCCATGCGGGTCAGGCCGCGAATCTGTCCGGCTTCCGTGCCGTCCATGATGTGCAGGACCTGGTCCGCCGGCACGCGCGTCTGGCGCCCAGCATCACCGCGGCTCTGCGGCACCGTGTAATCCTCCGGATGCTGGCGCCAGAACCAATAGGCGACGCGGCGGCCGATCTGGTCGAATTCGACGCCCTGCCGCACGACATTGCCATTACCGAGCGACCGGTTATCGTTGATCGGCAGCATCTCCGACGGCAGCATCTGCAATTGTAGCGGCACTAAAAGGCCATCGTCCGGGCGCCGTAGGCGCATGCGGATGAACACCTCATTCGCGATGAACAGTTCCTTCGCCGCGGCGCGTTGCTGGCCATAGAGGTCTGACTGGCCATCGGCGTCGGATTCATCGGTCCAGGCCAGCCATGCATCGGCCAGCGCCTTCTTCAGATCCGGCCGGTCGGCCATGCCTTTCCAGCTCGGCACGATGCCGGTCCCGACCACCTGGCTCGCGAAGAAGTCGATCGCGTTGCCGGCATAGGCGTTGTTGCGCGCGAGGTAGCGGGCCCGCGCCAGCACCGTGCTTCCCGATGCAGCGATCAGCGAATTGACGTGCGCGCGCGGCGGGATGAACCGCTTCAGCCGCTGGCCGACAGCACCGGCCTCGAGACCCTGGGTCGACCCGATCGGCATCCGGGTCGCGCTCACAGGTGCTTCGCCCCCGGCGCATAGACAACGCGCACCGGCACCTTGCCCGGCGCTTCCAGCGCCGCGATCTGCTGGTCAAGTAGCGCGATGGTGCGCTGCATGTCCTGCAAGGTGCGGAATTCCGTCATCCGCCCCTGGAACGACACGCGCAGCACGCCCGTCGCCATGTGGCCGAACAGCTCGGCACGCGAGGCGCGCAGTTCCTCGACCGTCGCCATGGGTCAGCCCATGTAGGACGATGGAATGACACGGCGGCGCGGCGCCAGCGACCGCGCGGCGACGGGCAGCATCGCTGGCGTGGCGCGCAGATCCGCCGGGACGGCGGCCAGCGCCACCTCAGCCTCCATCACCGCGATCATGCTGTTGGTCTCCCATGGCTGCGCCCAGGCGGGCGGCCGTTCCCAGTCGATGCGGTGCAGGCCATGCAGGCGGGCGACGACCTCGCAGCCCACCATCATGTCCATCACCTCGTTCCTGCTGTGAGCTTCCCGCTTCGACCAGGCACCCGACACCGGGTCGCGCTGTTCGGCCGCGAGCTGTTCGAAGAACTCGAAGGGCGGCTCGTCGCCGCCGCGCAGCTCGTATGGGAAGGACACCGCCCCCGCCGCCGGCGCTTCCTGCGCGAGCTGGGCAGCCAGCGCGTCCTTGCCCATGTTCGGGTTGAACTGAAGCTGCGGCACCTGGCCCCGCGCCGCCGCCTTGCGGTCCTTACGCTGCGTGTTCGGGTAGACGAGCTGGATCCGCGGCGCATACCGCGTCGCCACGCCGCGCGTGGGCACCAGGTTCCACACGTCGCGGCCTTCCGTCAGTCCCAGCTTCTGCGTGCGGCCCGCGCGCCGGCACCGCAGCCAGGCGGCATAGGCCTGTTCGGTCACACCCGGCACGCCCTGGCTGTCGAAGCCGACGCCGCGCACCCGCATCCCTCGCCCCGACCCGTCGGCGAGCGGATAGACCGCGTCCTGCATGCGTTCGATCAGGTCATCCCAGGCCTCCGGGTTCGTCCCGGGCTCGGCCGGCATCATCTGCCGGTCGATCACCCAGGACGCCCCGCCCTCGCCCCACCCCCGGACGAGCCATTCGAAGCGAGATCCCTGCGCATCCGCCCAGGCGGTCAGGAACCGCACGCCGTCCGGCACGACGCCCAGCGACAGCGTCTTGTCGGCGCGTTCCGCCAGCACCGCGGCATCGATGTTGCCGACCTTCGCAGGCGGCGCGAAGGGCTCGCCGCAGGTCTTCACCACGAACTGGCGCAGCCCCTCGACATCGCCGAGCTCGGCCGCGCGTTCCGCCTGAGCCAACCCCCGCGCGATGCCGCCGATGCCGTCCCTCGTGAAGGGCGACATGACGCCCAGGATCCACGCCCCGGCCGTCTTCACGCGGCGCCGTTCCCCGGTCACGCGGCCATCCTCGTCGATCGTCTCGCCATCCCCGACCCAGCGGCCGGTGCGGTTCATGGCGTAACGCTGGCCATCCTCGATCAGGCAGCCATAGACGGGGCAGACGAGCCGCGCCCTTTCCTGCACCTCGTCGAGCGGCGCGTCCTTCGGCCAGTCCAGCACCATGCGGCGCGAGGTACCGGGATGCGGCGACGAATAGGTTCCGCAATGCGGGCACTGCCACCACCAGGTGCAGCGCGTGCTGTCGGCATACACCCCCATGATGCCGCGCTGCTTCGACCGGGGCGCATCGACTGGCGCACCGCGGTCCGGGTGGCTGATGACCAGCAGCTTCGAATCAGCCCCCGCCGCCTGGCGCCGAGGATTCAGCAGCATCATCGGATCGCCGAGCGCCGCGTCGTAGTTGTCGATCTCGTCCGCGACGATGCGCGCAACGTGCTTGTTGACCAGCGACGACGAGGTGAAGGTCAGGAACTCCGCCCGCCCACCGCGGAATCGCTTGAACGCCAGGGCGTCCCGCCCCTGCCGCAAATGCCCGATCAGCGGGTCGTGCTGATCCAGCATCGTGTCGATGCGCGCCTTCACATAGGCCTCGAGCGCGGCATCGGTGTTCAGATACCAGAGCAAGTCGGCCGGATCGCTTTCGACCGAATAGAGCAGCCAGTTCTCCGCGATCATCGTCTTGCCGCAGGCGCCAGGCCCGACGATGGCGACGGTGTCGTACTGGTCGTCGCTGAGCCAGTGCATCGGCTCGGTCAGGTACGGCGCGGTGTCGTGCGACCAGCGCTCGAGATGCGCACCGACCGGCGATTTCACCCAGCGATGCTGCGCGGCATGGTCGGCGACCGACATGCGGTTCGGCGGCAGGAAGGCGTCGAAGGTCTCGGACAGAATTCGCCCGGCATCGGCGTAGGCGAAGCGCGCCGCGTCAGGCTGCGGGGGCATGCTCCTGTTCCTCGGGTGGCGGATCGGCGCCGGCGGCGAGCAGATCCTTCAGCTTGCGGTGCAGCTCGCGCTGCTGCGCCTCGATCGCCCGGCGCATGTCGCGCACCACGGCGTCAGGCAGGTTGTGACGACGGCCGAGCTGCCCCGGCAGCGCGGTCAGGAACTGCGACAGCGGCGTCCAGGCGTCCGTCAGGCGCATGCGCATGTCTGATGTCAGCACGAGGAAGCCACGCTGCTTCGCGACCTCGTCTTCCACGCGCATGGCCTGCGCGAGCTTGAGCCGCTCGGCCGGCGTGGCGACGCGATCGGCCTCAGTGTGCAACTCCTCGAGCGGCAGACTGACCTGCGACAGCAGATCGTCCCGCGCATCGCGGGCCGCCGCTTCGTCGTCTCGCTTCGCCTGGACGAATGCGATGACAGCTTCGGGGTCGAGCTGCCACGGAACGCCGTTGCTGCCCTCGGCTACGACGGGAAAGTCCTCGTACCGCCGCATCATCTTGCGCAGGGTCGGGAGGGAGATGCGGAGCTTCTCCGCCATCTCTTCCAGGTTCACCGTGACCATGGGACCCCGCTGCGATGCCTGTGCGGACAGAAACAGGAAGAACAACAGAACCTGTTGTTTTCCTTGAAAAATTCAGCGACTAACCGCGGCGCGAAATACCCGTGGGGGCGGCCTGCCCGGGAAGGACCCGCTCACTACATCTAGGGGCAGAGGGTGCTGCCACCTAGATCTAGTGGAGCCCCACATCTAGGGGCAATGGGCAGCGAGCCCTAGATGTTGCGCCTACCAGCTGTGGGGGACGAGGCCGCCGCGCCCTACATCTAGGGGCGGGCCGTCCGCATCGCCCATTCGAGCGCCTCGCCGAGGAGGGAATCGAAGTCGCGGCGCATCACGGTCTCGACCCGAGGGAAGAAGAACGGATGGGGCGTGACCTTCTTCGGGCCGTCGAAGCGGGCGAGAAGGGTCACCGTCCCCGTGTCCTCATCGCGTTCCCAGAATCCGCCGATGCCCCGCACCTTGCCGACGAAAGTGGACTTCTTGCGCTTGAGGCGTTGCAGGGCACGGTTCGGGATGTTGCCGAACTCGTTCAGCGCCACGCCATGCGGGATGATCAGCGCGCGCTTCTTGGGCTGGCGCAGGCCGCCCTGTTCCTGCAGGCGCAGGTATTCGGCCTGGAGGTCCTTCACCAGCACCCGCGCCTCGAGCCGCGTCTTGCGGGCGGAGATGATGGTGATGCCCCGCATGGTGAACGGGGTCGGGCGGTCGAAGGTCTGCGGCATGCCGCGAATGACCTCATCACGGCCCAGCCCGGCGGTGCGGGTCAGGGCCAGGGCGGCGGCGAAGGGAAGCTGCTTGCGGCCGAAGTCGTCCAGCGTCATCTCGATGCGCCGGAACGTGGTGGCGAAGGACATGTTCAGCACATGCCGCGCCCCCTCCCCTGAAACGCGAAGCGCCCGGGGCCTGATGGCACCCGGGCGCGAATCGCTGCGATAGACGGAATGGACACTGAAACCGTACGCGCGGTCAAGCGACTTCCTGCTGCGCCTCCCAGCGGGCGATGACGGCGTAGCGGTGCAGGGCGCGGACCAGCAGGGCCTCGGCGCGGCGGCGGTGCATGCGGAAGGTATTGGCGAGCTGCTCGACGCCCAGGCGCTGGACGCAGGCGGCGCGGACCAGGTGTTCCAGCGTCTTGCCGTCCGCCTTCACCTGAAAGCCGGCGGCCCAGGCGGACCAGGGGAGGAAGCGTTCGCGCTCGGCTTCCTCAAGACGCTGGTTGAGGGGCACGCCGCCGGTCGTGGCGGACATGCGCTCGGAATAGCTGGCACTGGCCAACACCTGGCGGCCGGATTCCTGCCAGACGATCAAGTCGTGGATCTCATCACTCGCGCGGTACTGCGGCGCGCTGAGGCGACCGGCCAGCCATAGGCCACGGATGCGGTCGGCTTCGAAGCACCTGATGCGGGCGGCTTCGCGGTGATGCTCCTCCGCAGCGCGCGCTGCCGCGGTGGGGTCGAACTCCATGCGCGGCGATGCCGGGGCGCGCAGCAGGCGGGAGGAGAAGGACGTCGCGTCACGGCCCAAGGCAAAACCGGGGTCGGGGGCCGCGATGTTCGCGATGTCCTGCGCCTGCGCGGCCATGGCGCGGGCGTGGGCGGTTTCCACCGCATCGCGCGCCATGGCGTCGGAAGTGGTGAAGGGCTGCGGGCCCTGCCCCAGCACCACGACCCCAGCCGGGGTGATCATCCCATCCATGGTCTTTCCCTTCGTGTTCATGCCACGGCCCGCCGGGTGGCGCGCCAATCGTCGATCGACATCGGCACGCCATGGCGGCCGTTGGATTCCCAATCGCGCATCACCTCGGCCTGGTAGAGATCCCAGTCGGAGGGGGCGGCGGGTTCGGGGCGAGCGCGGGCGGTGTCGAGCGCCTCCATCACCGCGCGGCCGAAATACATCAGGTTGCCAATGGGCTTGCCGTCCCGGCGGGGGCGCGCGGCGACGGTGCGCACGACCTCCCGGATCAGGTCCGGCGGCGCGCCGGCTTCGAGCCAGCCCTTCACCGGCAGCGCGCTGTGATGCCCGCGTGCGGGATCGAGGCCGGCGAGGACGAATAGCTCGGCGCCCAGGGCGACCCAGTCGGTTTCCTCGCGCGCGTCAGCAGCTTCTTTCTTCTCAATAGCTATAGGCTTAGCAGCCGCGCGCGAGCTTTCCGGTCTGGGTTCGGTTTCGGTTTCCTGGGTTTCCGCCGCACCGCCCGCCATGGGCAGCATCAGCGTGCCCTGGCGGCGTTCGCGGGCGGTCTCCCTGGTCTCGCCCTTCCTTGGCCTTCCGCCGCGCAAACCGTTGGTCCGCGCGGCTTCCGTGCGGGCCGAGGCCGCCTTCACACCGGGCAGGGCGACGCTGCGGCCATCCTCGTCGAGATCCAGCCAGCCGAGGTCGGCGAGCGCGGCGAGGTCGGTTTCGACATCGGTTTCCGTCCGGTTCACCAGACGGGAAACCGCATCGGAAACCGAACAGGGAAACCGGAGCACGCCCTTTTCCGGCGCGAGGGTGGAGGCGGCGAGGATTTCGAACCACAGCATGCGCGCGAGCAGCGGCAGGGCCCGGAAACCCATGTCGCCGGCTGCGCGGTTGAGCCATCGGTCACAGAGGCAGGCGCGGGCCATGTTTGGTTTCCTGGGTTTCGGTCAGAAGAGGAGGTCGGCACCTTCGTCGTCGGTCTCCGTGCCCTCGTCGTCGTCATCGTCCTCCGGGTCGGCCTCCGTCACTGGCGCGGCGAGCATGGCGGCGGGGAGGATGGCGCGGATCGGTGCGGGGATCTGCCAGGGCTCGCGCGGCTGGCGGGCATGGGCGACCTCGGCCGAGCACGGGGTCAGGCGGTAGATGGCCGCGCCGCCGTGGAAGACGGCAGGCAGCAGTTCGCCACCGAACAGCGGTTCCAGCGCGAGCATCTTGGCGCCGAAGCGCTCAACCAGCGCGATGCGGCCGACAAGGGTGGTGTGGCCGAAGAGCTCGACGATCGCCCATTCACCGGGCGGATAGGCGGCGGACTGGTCCGTGATCGTTTCCATGTTCGGTTCCTTGGGTTTCGGTCAGGTGGGCGGAGGGGCGAGGCGCGGCTTCGGCCCGACGAAGGGGCGGCCGCGTTCGGCCGCGAGGCGACGCTGCGCCAGGCGCTGACGCAGGATGTTGATGGAGGCCGTGATCCGGTGTCGCCGCGCGTCGAGCGCGGCTGCCTCCAGCATCAACGCCACCAGCTCGGCGTGCTCGGCCGGCGTGGCGAAGAGTTCCAGGGCGGCGCGGGTCGCGTCAGGCGCCATGGGGTTTCACCGCGACGAGGGTGCCGAACTCGACCACGATTTCGGTTTCGCAGGCGGTGCAGAGCAGCGCGGCGATGAATGGCTGCGTGCCATTGAACCGGCAGACCACGGCCCAGTTGGTGTCCGGGTTGTCGGCGCCGCAGGTCGGGCAGTCCATGAACGAGGCGCCGTCGCGCTGGGCGCGGGCGGCGGAGAGGTCGATAGGGTCAGACATGCCGGGCCTCCGCACGAATGCGGGTGATGGTGTCGAGCTTCGCCTGGAGGAACTCCGCGACCGCTGACCTCGCGATGCTCTGGGCGCAGGCGCGGGGAGGAAAGGCGCAGCCCGATGACGCCATGCAGCAATGGCCCAGCACCATCGCCCGGCGCGCCGCCTCGCCCGCCGCCATCAGCGCGCTGACAAGCGGGTCATGCATCGCCGCCATCGGCGCGGACCGGCGGCCATGCGATCGACGCCAATTCCCCGATCGCAGCATCCGTCGCGCCCCAGAGCGCCGGCGGCAGGATCTCCGGGGGTGGCCGGACAGCAACGATGATGCGACGAAGAATCGCCGCCAACTCCTCCGCGGGTCGGCCCATGCGGGGCCCAAGTATCAGCGCACGCTTCAGCCCTTCCGCCACACCGCGCAGCAGCGCGGGGCTCGCGCCTTCTGTCACGTCGACGAAGACGTCCAGCGCGTCATCCGGGAGCGCCCAGGGGCGCAGGTATCGCGCCAGGATCGCAAAGCGCTCCTCATCCGTCGGGAGGTCAACCGACATCTGCAGACCGAAGCGCCGCCATAGAGCAGGATCGATATCCTCAGGACGGTTCGTCGCGCCCAACAGGATGCCGCGGAACTCCTCTATTTTCCGCAGCACGACGCCAAGGGTGGACGTGCGCGCGTTGTCGGCGCCGCCACCACGATTCATGTTCCGGTTGCCCCCCCAAGACTCCATCTCATCCATAAAGACCACGCACGGCGTCTCAGCGGCTTCCAGGGCATCGAAGATCTGGCGCACACCTCTTTCACTCTCGCCGAAATACGCACTGCCATGAACGCTTTCGGCGCCGATCAGCACCATGGGGATGCCAAGGCGCGCGGCGAGGTGGTGCGCCAGCGTGGTCTTGCCGCAGCCAGGCGGCCCATGCAGCAGACAGGTCGAGCGAGGCACCAGCTTGGCAGCGCGCAATTCGTCGGCCGCGCGGAGTTCGGTCAGCCATTCGAACAATGCTGCGCGGGCGGCCGGCGCCAGGATCGGTTCCTCCGCATCACCAGGCGCCCGGACCTCGATGCCGCGCGGCAGGATGTTTCGCAGCTTCGTAACAACGCCGGCATGGCGATCTCCGCGGCTCATGCGCCAGCGCCCTTGCCGTTCGGCTTGCCCTTCTTCGGTGTGGTGCGCCGGAATGCCGGTGGGATGTCCATGCCGTCACTCCCAGCAGCACCGCACCAGCCCTCATCCCATGCGGCACGACGGGCATCGCCCGCGGCGAACGGGTTCTCGGTGACCTTGCGGCCCGCGGCGGCCGCGGCGGCGCCCTGCGCACGCGCGGAGAGCAATTCCTCCGCGGTCGGCGCGGCAGGCGCTTCCGGCGGCGCATCCGACGCGGCGGTTTCGGCCTGCTCGTCGCCCGGCGGCCTCGGCGGGTCGGGCATGAAGCGCTTGCGCGCCGCCTCGCCCAGCGGCGTGCCGTCCAGCATGCCGAGGGCCGCGCGGTAGACGTCGCAGAGCGCCTGCCATTCCTGGCGGTCGGCCTCGGCCATGCGGCGCTCCTTGATCATGGCGCGCATGACCTTCGGATCGAAGCCGGCCGACTTCGCTTCGGCGTAGATTTCCTTGATGTCTTCCTGCAGCGCGCGCTTCTCCTCCTCCAATCGCTCGATGCGTTGGATGAGGCTTTGCAGTCGCGCGGCCGCGATGCCGCCGGGTTCCGAATCCTGCGTCATTCCTGTCCTCCAGGCGGCGTGTCACCGCCACCTTCCTGTTCGTCGAAGAACCACGTCAGCCGATCCGCCCAGCGCAGGCGCACCGTGCCCGTCGCACCCTGGCGGTGCTTCGCGACGATCAGCTCACCCACGCCGGCGGTATCGGCCAGCGCGCGGCGCCACGCATCGGTGCGCTCGGCGAGCTTCTCTTCCTTCTCGGTCTCCCGCCGCTTCGGCGGGTTGGCCTTGAGGTAGTATTCCTCGCGGTACAGGAACGCGATCACGTCCGCGTCCTGCTCAAGGCTGCCGGAATCACGCAGGTCGGACATCACGGGGCGCTTGTCCTCCCGCTGCTCGACCGCGCGGGAGAGCTGCGACAGCGAGATGACCGGCACGTCGAGCTCGACCGCGAGCCCCTTCAGATCCGCCGAGATGGCGGTGAGTTCCTGGTTGCGGTTGCCGCCCTGCCCGCCCTCGGTCCCCGGCGAGAGGAGCTGCAGGTAATCCACCACGATCAGCCCCAGGCCGCGACGCGCCTTGAGCCGCCGCGCGCGGGTGCGGATCGACGCGACGGTCGGGCGTGCGCGCGCATCCCAGGTGATCGGTAGCGCGGCGACGGCGCGGTTGGCTTCGATGAAGGCGTCGGTCTCGCGCTGCGACAGGCCGCGCCCATGGTTGCTGCCGGGGTCGAAGACGAAGGCGCGGAGCACGGCCTGCAAGGGCAGGTTCGCCTTGGCCGCGACCATGCGCGCCTGCACCTGGTAGGACGGCATCTCGGCACTGACGAACAGCACCGGTTCCTGCTGCGCCGCCACGCGCGCGGTGATGCCGGCGGCGAGCGCCGTCTTGCCCATGGCGGGGCGCGCGCCGATCAGGATGAATTCGCCGCCGATCATCCCGCCCTTGAGCCGATCGAATCCGCGATAGCCGCTGGCGAGCCCGACGAGGCCACCCTTCGCTTCGACCGCGCGGAAATGCGCCGCTTCGACCTGGGCGGCGATGGCGGAGGCGTCGGCGAGATCGCCTTTGCCGCGGCCCTTCGCCTGCTCGCCGAGCGCGAACAACGACGATTCCACGCGTTCCAGCGCGGCATCGGCATCGACGCCGGCCTCGGCGCCGAAGGCGAGGTTCACGGCGACCTCGCCCGTGTTGATCAGCTCGCGCCGCAGCCAGGCATCACGGATCACGCGGGCATAGGCGTCGGCGTTGATGATGCCGACCATCGCGGAGAGGAGCTGCGCCAGATAGGCCGGGCCGCCAGCATCATCCAGCAGGCCCGAGTGTTCGAAGTCCTGCCGCAGGGTGACGACGTCGGCGAGCTGCCCGGTATCGATGCGGCGGGCGATCGCGGCGTAGATCGTGGCGTGGACGGCGTCGGCGAAGTGCTCGGCGCGCACGATGTCCGCGACGCGTTCATAGGCCTTGTTGTTGGCGAGCAGCGCGCCGAGGAGGGCCTGTTCGGCCTCGAGGTTCGCAGGGGGCGTGCGGAGGGACAGGCCGATGACGGGGTCGGTCATGCGGGCACGTCCCGCAGCAGGTCGCCTTGGCGCTGGGCCTCTTCGATGCGGCGGCAGGCGGTGTCGAAATATCGTTCCTCGATTTCGACGCCGATGAATGGATGGTGGCGCCGAACCGCTATGACACCGGTTGACCCGGCACCCATGAAAGGATCGAGGACAGACTCACCCGAGATCAGCGCGAGCCGCGCGAAGCACCAATCGATGAGCGCTTCCGGCTTTTGCGTCGGGTGTACCCGCTGCTGACCAGACGTCACCTCATGGCGTGCCGCACTGCCTACGCAGACACCGTCCCACAGCAGCCGAAAGATGCGCATCGGCCGCGGCGGATCATCGTTGATCCACGCAGCCTCACCATCTCCCTGGTCTCGAACTTTGCCCGTCGGAACCTTGTCCCAGATCAGCCATGAGCCGGTCGGCAGTCGATCGGCAAAGCGATGCGCACCCCACAACAGGACCCGGTCTGCCGCCACGATCCAGGGAGCGGGATCAAAAGGCCCGTCATCGCCCGCGATGCCTTCGGGATGCCGCACACCGATGCCGGTGCTGTTCAGGCCACCAGCAACGCGCCGTGCGCGCTGGACATTGGCTATGGCACGTGCGCCGCATCCAGGCGGCGTGACCGCGCGGAGACCGCCTTTGCCAAGCACATTCGTGTTCTGCCGCTGGCCATAGGGCGGATCGCTGATCACCGCGCCCGGACGTTGGAGCGTCGGCACGATCTCCCGGCAATCACCGAGATACAGCGTGGCTAAGCCGATCTGCTCGCGCCGCTTCCATGGCACCGCGCTCATACCCGCCGCGCCCCGTCGATCGGGGTGGGCCATTCCTGCACCTGGCGCTCGGCATCGGCCTGCGCGTCGGGCAGGTGGACGTAGACGTCGTTGGACACGATCGCCGGCTCGGCCGAGCAGGGCAGCATGTCGACGATCCAGGCCCAGCCGCCGCGGAACGAGACGACGCGGGCCTCGCCCTGCAGTTCCTCACCGCAGCGGGCGATCCATCCATGGGCGTCGTGGCGCCAGGTGAGGGTCACGCCGCCTGCCCTCCCCACGCGAATGTGCTGCGCGTGATGCGGTGCTCCCCGGCGTCAGGATCGCGGGAACGGCTGAACGCGCGCGCGGCGTGTTCGGCGCAATAGACGCAGGGCGTGTCGTCCGGCCGCACGCGCACGGCGGCGCCGCAGAACACGCCGGTTGGCCGCTCGGCATCGCCCCACATCGGCCAGCGGCAGGCGCGTTCCCCTCGCTGGACCGAAGATCCCCCCGACCGCGATTGCGTCGCGGCCGGGGGTAGGTCACGGGAGGAAACGCCAGACACATCGCCGCCGGGCTCGCCGACGACACCCGGTGAACCTGCCGGGCCAGGATCGCCGGCCTGCGCCGGGATGGGGTGGGCCGCGGCAGCAGGGGCCGACGAGGCGGGATGAGGTGCCTCGGCCCGCAGGCGCGCCGTGGCGGCCTGCGCCCCGGCCAGCGCGGCGGCGCCACGGGCGCTCAGCGACCCGACGCCGCCGCTGCGGGGCAGCAGGGCGTCCCGTGCCGGCAGGCCGAGGCGTCCGATCGTCTCGGTCACCGTTCTTTCCCCGATGCGCAGAGCGGCGGCGATCTGCGGCCGCGTCTTGCCCCTGCTGTGCATGACCGCGACGGCGCGGTCGCGGTTGTCGCCAGGCGGCAGGATGGGCGATGCGACGATCGGCGATGGCCGGGGCGTCAGGCGCAGGCGATGCGCCTTGCCGACGACAGCGGACTTCGAGAGATTCATCCGCCGCCCGATCTCGGCCGTGCTGTGCCCTTCGTCCCACAGCACGCGCAGCCGCGCGATGGCGTCATCGGACCAGGCATCGTGGCGCGTCTTCGGCATGATCACCCTTCCCCGTCCTGCGGCGCGTCGCCGTGCAGCAACGCGCCGACCGCCTGCATGCAGGCCGCCTGGAGCTCCAGCAGCTCATCCGCGATGCGCTGGCGTTCGGCGGACGACAGGCGCGAATCCTCCATCGCGGTCGCCCAGGCGGCGCCGACATCGGCGGCATTGCGGAACACCTCCGCCAGCGAACGGTTCACCGGTCCGGCACCGCCGCCGATCGGCATCAGCCGATACCCGGCCAGGCGCGCGAGAACCTGCGTGACACGCGGCTGTGCCACGCAGCGTTCGAGGTCCGCGATCACGTCGGCCTGCGGCATCCGGTCCGGCTTGTGAGGGTTGTAGGTCTCGGCGAGCGTCGAGAAGTGCAGGCGCGTGACCGAGGCCGCGGCCTCGACCCCGCCAGCATCCTCGACCAGCGCGCGCATCGCAGTCTTGATCGCCGCCCGTTCGGCGGGGGCAAGGAGCGAGGTCATGGGCGGGCCTCCGAAGGGTTATGGATGCGTGGGGCGGGAGGCGCCGGCATGGTACGCGGGCGATGGATGCAGCCCTGATCAGAGCCCCCGACAGGGCGGCGACACGCGGTTCCCCGGGCGGCGGCGGCATGGCGCGGCCGCCCGGGGGGCGTCACCATGGGGAGTGCCAACCCACCCATGGAGACCTGCATGCCGGACATCACCGATGCGGCGCGCCTGATCGCGTTGGAGAAGGCTGTCCTTCTCATGGCGAGCTGCCTGCCCGACGAGGAGATCGAGTACGTTGCCGGCGGCCTGTTCCACGAAGCAGGGAAGGCGGACCGGCGGTTGCCGTCCAACGACACGGCAGATGGCGTGGGGTTCGGCCCGGTCATGGCTGCGGCACTCGACCGGCTGCACGACGCGCTGATGGATTTGCGGCGATCAGCGCCGCGGCCCCGGGGCTGATCGACCCGCGCCAGGCCAGCCAGGCCAGGGTGCCACGCATGATGGCGGCGCGTTCGGCATTCACCTGCCGATCGACCGCGAGGCGGATGGCGGCGATACGTTCGGCATACGACATCCGCGGCGGCGGTGGCGCGGGCGGGGCGACGCGCGGCAGCGTCGGGGCCGGTACCGCGACGGCGGGCGCGGCCCTGCGCGGGCGCCAGAACAGGGCTGCGCCCAGCAGGGCGCCGATGATCCCGCGCCGCTTCATGCCGCGCCTTCCCGTTCACCTGCCGGTTGCGGCAGGATGGGGTCTTGTCGGGATGCGAGGGCGGCGGGATGCGGGCGATGCTGGTGGCGGTCGTGCTGGGCCTGCTCGGGGTCGCCGCCCAGGCACAGCAGCCCGCCGACCCGCAGCCACCCGCCTGGTGGCCGTCCGCCGGCAAGCTGGGGATTACCGGAATGGTGCAGTCCCGCGCCGGCGGATGCCGCATGTCCTTCCTGGTGCTCAACAACACCCGGCAGGATTTCCGCGACATCTCCGTCACCCTGATCGTCGAGGCGCGCAATCAGCCCGGTATCGTCACCGACGTGACCTTCCGCTTCGCCGATGCGGGCGGGGCGAGGGAGGCGCAGGGCTGGATCAACGGCACCTGCCCGCGCAATCCGCGCGTCGAGATGCGGGAGGCGCGCTGTTCCACCGGCCCGCTGGCCTTCCAGGATTGCCTGTCGCTGTTTCAGCCCGTCGAGCCGCCAGCCCGACAAGGGCGGGAATTGGTGCGGCTGCGCGTGGTGGAGCCGCGATAGATGGCCGCACTGCGAAGCGTGATGGCCGCGCTGGTAGTGCTGGCGCTCGCTGGGTGCGATGGCGGCGGGCGGGCGGCCGTCAGCGATATCCCGAGTCCCTACGACGCCCCGAAGCCGCTGCAATCCAAGCCGCTGACGCCGCCAAGGGCGCCCCCAATGCCACGCCATCCCGCGGCCGGCACCGATGTCGCGATACGCTATCGGCGCCGAGGCGAGCCGGAGCCGATCGAGGACTTCATCACCATCCGCCACGTCGATGCCAAGCGCGACGCCGACGGCACCATCCTGCTCAAGAGCATTCGCGCATGGAGCGATGCAGAAGACCGCGAACGGACCTTTGCCGTGAGCAGCCTGGTCATGATCAACCATGCAGGCGAGGAGATCACCGGTCGCGCCGGCATTCAGTACTGGCTGCGCTGTATGACGGGCATTGCCACCGAGGCAGACCATGAGGCCGCCGGCATCGAAGCCTCGGACACGGAGGCGGCGGACGAGAGCGAGCTGCTCGTCGCGAAGCTGCGCCGCCCAGTCTGGATCCGATATCGGGATGGCGAGGGCGCTTTGACTGAACGTCGCATCACCATCACCGCGCTGGGTGGCGGCCGAGACGACGACGGCCCTTACGTGACGGCTGTGTACGCCTATTGCCACCTGCGCAAGGCGGCGCGGTCCTTCCTGGTGGATCGCATGGAAGCGATTGCCGACATTCCCGCAGATCTCCACGAGGTCGACGCCGATGCTGTTGAACGCTGGCTGCTTGACCATGTCGCGCCGCCCAACAGGCGGGGACGAGGCACACGCAGGAACGATAGCCCGCACGGCTAGGCCGCCTTCGCGCCAGATGCGGCCTTCGCGGCCGCGAAGAAGTCGGCATGCGTGAGGACGACAGGCGGATTCAGCCGCGCCGCTGCGTCGATGACCTCAGGGATTCGCCGGCTCGGCACATAGCCACCCTTCAGCCATCCCCATACGGTGCCCTGGCTCGTTCCCAGGGCCCGCGCCATGGCGTTTTGCCCGCCAAAGGCTGCGACGAGGCGTTCAAGGTGCGGTGCGTGTGCCATGACAGGGACCATAATAACCGCTACTGGCGGTTTCTCGTCAACCGGCATTCATGGTCCTAGGCGGCCCATGGGTCGCCCCCGGAAGTCCGACAAGCCCATCCCGCGCTGGGCCGCCGACATCAAGTCGGCCCGGCTTGCTGCGGGCTATCGCAATCAGAAGTCCTTCGGGGAGGCTGTCGGCTTTTCGCAGCAGGCCGTAGGCGATTGGGAAAGCGGGAAGAACCGCCCTCCGCCCGAAGCCCTGCCAAAGATCGCGGAGATCTTGGGCATCCCAGCACAGTTCCTGCTGCCGCCGAGCGTCGCGGCGGTCTTCGAGGGTCAGTCACCGCTGACCGATGCCGCAGATATAGACGAAGCGTTGGCACGCCTTGTGGCCGAGATCCACGCGATCCTGACCAGCGCTGGCAGCAAGCCGACCATCCAGACAGCGGTGCGTCTTGCCATGCGCGCCTGGCGGTCGAGCGGGGGAACCATGACGGAATCGGCCGACCCGACAAGGTTGCGCTTGGAGGTGCAGAAGGTTCGGGAGCTATGGCTGGAGTTCCGGGCGGTGGATCGCAAATCGCCCTGACCGGATTTTACCGTTGACGTAACCGCTGTCGGCGGTAATCATCGCGCTGTCATCCGACGGAGCGATCGATGCCCGACGATCAATTCCCTGACGTCCCTGCCGCCTTCGCCGCCCTGATCAAGGAGCTGAAGGCCGAGGCCGTGCGCGGCGACTTCGAACGCACCGCCGCCTTCCTGAGGCACCTCCAGCAGCTCGAATCACGCTGGGCCGCCGGGCAGCCGCCGCACACGATGAGGACCGCGTCGAAGAAGCCGCAGACGCCGGCGGCCGGGCCGCCACCGGTCGTCGAGCACGTCAACGGGGATATCGGCTGATGCCCGACATCCTCGACAACCCACTGGACGGGCGCTGCTCGCACGAGATCAGCCAGGCCGTCGCGCGGGACATGCTGGCGGCGCTGCGCCTAGCCGCCGTCGAGATCCAACAGGATCTGGAATCGCTGATCCGCACCGAGGCGGGCGGCACGACCAACTGGACCATCACTGACCCGCTTCCGCCGGATGAGGCATTCGACGGCGACCCAGGCATCCCGGAATTGGTCCGCGACAAGCACGTCGCGCTGACCGCGGTCGTGGCCGCCATCGCCAAGGGCGAGGGCCGCTGACCATGGCGCCCCGCCCCTTCCTGCAGGCCGCCGCCCTGCTGGCCTCCCCCGTCCTCGGCTGGCTGTTCGCCGAGCATGCGGACCCCGGCGGCGCGCTGATGCGCCTCACCCTCGGCTGGCTGATCGGGGAGTTCCGCTGACATGGCGCTTCGCCTTCCCCCCGACCAGCCGCCGGAACCACCGACGATCGCGGAACTGGTGCGCCGCGCCTACGACCTCCCGGCCGACCACACGGCATTCGTCACTCGGCTGCTGGCCGCCCCCGGCCTGACCGGAGACGCCCTGCTGCGCGTCGCCGATGCTGCGCAGGAAGCGGCCGAGGCCCTGGGCGGCCTGGTTCGCGGCGATGCCGAGGAACGCGTCTGGCGCGACATGGCGACGCTGCTGCGCGATGCCGCGCCGCGCTTCCCGCATCCGCCCCGCGTGCCGCTGACGGCCGAGGAGGCCGATGCCTCCATCCGCCGGCGCGCGATCGCCGCCGGCCTCACCACAGCAACCGGAGATCCCGATCGATGAGCATGAATCGTCGTGCCCGCGGTGGTGTGTCGTTCCTGGTGTCGCCACCTCCCCAGAATCGTCGCGCGCGCGGTGGTGCGCCGTTCCCGGCCGCACCACGGCCAGAGCCGCGCAATTGTCCGCGCGGCCGTGTCTGCGATGCGCTGCTGCTGGCGCTGGCCCTGTGGGTCGTGATCCTGTGGGTCGTCGCGGCGATCGTGCGGTGACCGCCATGCCGCCGACCCTATACGGCGCGATGGATGCGCCGTTGACCGAACTGATGCGCGCCGCGGTGCTGCTCGGCGACGAGCCAGGCCTGCGCGCGGTGCAGGAACGCATCGTCGCGTCGGTCCAGGTGCTGGAGGCGGTGCGCATCGGCATCGCCGCGAGGGAAGGCGTGGCGCTGTGCCCGCCGCCGGCGGCGGTTTCTCCGATCGCGACGGTGATCAGCCTGGACCAGCGGCGGGCGACACGCGCAGCCCGAGGGGGCAGCGATGGGCGCTGAGGTGGATACGTCGCGCGACGTGCTGGTTGGGAAGATGGCCTCCGGCATGAGGACGCGTTTGTCGGTGAACGTGCTGCGTCATGCCCCGCAAGTAGGACACGGATGGCTCAATGAGCTGAGTGTTGCGCTGGCGGAGGACGCGCTTGCCGTCGTGGCAGAGGAGATGCGGGAGCCGAGCGAGGCAATGAAGAAGGCGGCTATCGCCGCGTTCAATTCTGTTCCACTCGATGACAGGAAAAATTCGACCGCCATCGCCGCTGAGATCAAAGCCGCCATCGCCGCCTCTCCGCTGGGAGGCGAGCCGTGACCATCAGCATCTTCGAGGTATGGGCGGCGATGGCGCTGGTTGTCGCGCTGCTGTGGCTGCTGCTGCGCGGGCTGGGCAACGTGCTGATGTGGTGGGCGGGGGATGATGATCATGACTGACCGCCCGATCATTTTCTCCGCGCCAATGGTGCGCGCGCTGCTCGACGGGCGGAAGACCATGACACGCCGGCTGGCGTGGGGTGATCCGTTCCCCGTGCCTGAAGAATCCTCCAACGGTTGGCGGGCAGACGGGTGCAAGGTTTCCGGAGCCGATGACACCGGAACCTGTGTCTGTTGGCACCCCTCGCCCTGGCAGCGCGTGCAGGCTGGGGATCGGCTGTGGGTGAAGGAGTCGTATTTCCAGTTTGGGCATTGGGAGCCCGTTCCGGGGGCACTGACACGCAAGGGGCGGCGCCAGAAGTGGCGCTTCGTTGCACGGGACAGCGTTATCCGCTTCGACGGGCCGGCGGAGTATCGAACGGGGCGCCATGCCGCCGATCCGGCAACCCACGCGTGGCATCTCCGCATGGGGCGCTTCATGCCCAGGGCCGCGTCGCGCCTGACGCTGACCGTGACGGCGGTGCGGGTGGAGCGGTTGCAAGAGATCAGCGCGGGGAACGCGATCCGCGAGGGCATCGCATATCCCCCGACTGGGATGACGTTGGACGAGGCCTGCGAATATGGGGTCGATCCACGCGGTGAGTTCCGGACGCTCTGGAACAGCCTCCACGGCCCAGAGGCCTGGGCCGCAAATCCAGAGGTCGTCGCCCTGACCTTCACCGTCGAGCGGAGGAACATTGATGCCCGCTGACCGCCTGACAGCCGAGACCGCGCGAGTGGGACAGAAGGTCACGAACACGATCGGTTCAGATACACTGCCTCTCGGCGATTACACGATCGCCAGAGTGACAGGCGCCGGCATCGTGCTTGTCGAAGAACCGGAGTGGGTTTGGTTTCCATCCCGCTTCATCCCCGCCGACCCCGATCCCGCGCCGTCATGGGCGACGGAGGATCTGAGGGCGGCGCTGGTGGAGTGGACGCGCATTGCGATCGCCGAGGGCGTCGGACAGCAGCGCACTGCGCGGTGGCGCATCGCAACAGTCGCTTTATTCGACGCCATCGAAGCATCCGGCCTTCTCCCCACCCCGCCCAGCACGACCGCGCGCGAGGCGACGCTCGACTGTAGGTGGTGGCAATGACCCCCATCCGCGAGGCCGTGGCGCAGGCGATCACGCTAGCCGCCACGCAGACTATCGGCATTCAGCCTGCTGTTTTTGCCGACGCCGCCCTGGCCGTCATCCGCGAGCGCCTGCTGGCCCCCACGCCGGAGATGATCACCGCGGCGGTGCACGCGCGCGAGGAAACCGGCCTGACCAGCGCGGCTATCAAGGCGGCCGTGGTCGTGGCGCTTGGTGATGGAGGGAAGGATGAGTGAGGTGAAGCTGAAGCCGCTGGTCGCATGGGCAGCGTTTATGCGCGGCGGACAGGCCATCGCCTGGACCATTCGCATGACCCGCAAGGACTGCATCAGCGCGGCTACGGCAGAGTCCCGAGGCCGATACACGTGGGACCAACTCCGCAAGCGAGGCTGGCGCGCAGCAAAGGTCCGCATCACCGAGATCGAAGGGGGCAGCGATGGAAAAGAATGACGGCGGGCCGGCGTTTCCAGTTCCGAATATTGATGACGATGGACGGTCGTGGCAACCGAAGGGCGGCATGTCCCTGCGCGACTGGATCGCTGGGCAGGCGCTGAACGGCATGCTGGCGCACGCCACGCGTTATCGTCCACGGGTCGGAGCCTCAAGAAACTGGCACGAAGCAATCGCTGAAGAGGCGTACGAGATCGCCGACGCCATGCTCGCAGCCCGAGGAGGTAGCGATGGGCGCTGACACCAGCATCGAATGGACGGTCCACTCGTTCAACCCCTGGTCCGGCTGCCAGGCGGTGAGCCCCGCCTGCGACCACTGCTATGCCGAGGCGCAGGCGAAGCGCCAGCCGAAGACCTGGGGTGGCTGGGGGCCGCACGCCGAGCGCAAGCGCACCAGCGAGAGCTACTGGCGCCAGCCGCTGAAATGGAACAGCGAGGCGCGGAAGGCGGGCACACGGCCGCGCGTGTTCTGCGCCTCCATGGCTGATGTGTTCGACAACGCGGTTCCGGCCGAATGGCGGGCCGATCTCTGGGCGCTGATCGCCGAGACGCCGCACCTCGATTGGCTGCTCCTGACGAAGCGGCCCCAGAACATCCGGCCCATGATGATTGCCGCGAGGCGAGCGGTGCTCAGGGCAGACGTGGCCGAGGATCATGTGACCTGGCCCTGGCCGAACGTCTGGCTCGGCACGACGGTCGAGAACCAGGCCGAGGCCGATCGGCGCATCCCGCACCTGCTCGCGGTGCCGGCGGCCAAGCGGTTCCTGTCGTGCGAGCCGTTGCTCGGGCCGGTGGACCTACAGGCCTGCAAGGCATGGCGGGACTGCAACATCCCCGAGTATGGCGGCCCGGGGCATGAATTCGTG
Organism: Roseomonas alba; assembly: GCF_019430885.1. Lineage (GTDB taxonomy): Bacteria > Pseudomonadota > Alphaproteobacteria > Acetobacterales > Acetobacteraceae > Neoroseomonas > Neoroseomonas alba. The sequence goes on from NZ_JAHYBZ010000007.1 coordinate 35,114, forward strand.
TCGGTCCTCCACGGCCTCGACTGGATCATCGCCGGCGGCGAGAGCGGCCCGCACGCGCGGCCCTCGCACCCGGACTGGTTCCGCAGCCTGCGCGACCAGTGCCAGGCCGCCCGCGTGCCGTATTTCCACAAGCAGAACGGTGAATGGGTCTCTGTCAGCGAGGTCGAAGGCGCCGGTCCGCACCACCACTTCCCCGACGGCGCGACGGTCCGCCGCGTCGGCAAGAAGGCGGCCGGCGCCTCCCTGGACGGCCGCGAATGGCGGGAAGTGCCGGAATCCCGCGCTGTCGGGGAGGAGCGGCAGGGATGAGCGCCGAAACCATGGAAGACGGAAAGGTGGTGCCTGCCATCATCATCGAGAGCGGCGGTCTGCTCACGAAGCACAGCGTGTCGGCAGTCGCGCGCGCGCTCGGCATCCCCGCAGACACCCTCGCCGGCCTGCGTTCTGGCAAGTTGGTGACGATCAACAGGCAAGCGCTTCACGATGCTGTCTGTGACCTGAGCGAACACACCGAACCTTACGGGCGCATGGCGATCGAGAATGCATATCGAAAGATCCAAGCCATGCTCGCCGCCGCGCCCGCGCCGAAGGGAGGGAAGGATGACTAAGTCCGCCCCCGCGCCGTGCCCGCAGTGCGGTGCCGCAGTGTTCGTCCGCCCTGACTGGACGCAGGACTGCTCCCGTTGCCTCTGGCGCTGGCTGCCTCCGTCGAAGAGGCCGATCATCATCCGAAACTCAGCCATCGAAATCAGGACATGCACGTCATGACCGCCAAGCGCGCCGCGCTGCTGGCGCTGGTGACAAAGCCGAGCGTCACGCCTGCATGGCAGACATACGACCTCACGGTCGACGAGCACAGGGAGGCCGCAGCAACCTACCGCATGGTTGAGCGGCGGTGCCGTGACGCAGCAGCCAACGATCCGAGCGCCGCCGAGGCCGTGCCGTGGTTTGCCGAGCGTGCAGACTGGCATTCTCGCCAGGCCATGACTTCCGCCCTGCGCGCTCTCGCTGCGGAGGCTGGGGATGGGTGACGCCCCGCGCCGCATCCAGCTTCGCCGCATCAAGGGCTGGTGCATGCCGGCCGGCGCCATCTCCGTCTCCCGCCCATCGATATGGGGCAATCCGTGGAAGGTCGAGCACATCCAGGGCGTTGGCTGGTGCGTCACCAACACGCGCACCAACATCATCACCCCGGAGGACGGTCCGACCGAGGCGCACGCCCTCGCCGTCTCACGCTTCCGCGCCGACCTGGTCAACCAGCCTGACCTGGTAGAGGAGGCCCGCGGCAAGCTCCGCGGCCACGACCTCGGCTGCTGGTGCCCCATCGGCATGCCCTGCCACGCCGATGTGTGGATCGAGATCGCCAATGCATGAGCCCCTCGCGATCGATACCGATCACTGGCGGTCACGCTGGCTACAGTTTCGCGGCAGCGGAGACCTGCACCGGGTATCAGCCATCAGGTGGGACGCCTCGGATGAGATGATCGCCGGTACCGGCACTACCGTGTGCGGCGCTCACGGAAGGCTGTGCATGCCTGGGCTGTTCTCCCGCACCGGCGCGCCGCGCTGCCCGGCATGCTGCGCCGCGCTTGGCATCCCGTTCGGCGATGGCGCGCCGCTCAATACGCTGGAGGGGGAGGCAGCCGATGCCTGATCCCGCCGGCATGCCATACTGGCCTCGGGCGCTGCGGGAGCATCTCGCGGCGCAATACTGCGGCCTGTCGGCGACGACATTCCGGCAGGTGGTGATGCCTTCGGTCGCCCCGGTGCAATTGACGGCCGGACGCATTGCGTGGCTGCGCGAGGATCTGGACGCTTGGCTTGACCGCCTGAAGCCCTCGGCCCGCGCCGCCGTTGTTGACGGAACGCCCGCCGACGACAACGCTGCGCCGACGGAGCCACCGCATGCCAGAAACCCCATCGCCGCCGGGCTCGCCAACCTCCCGCCCCCGCGGCGTAAGACCCGTCCGAACGCGCCGCGCTGACGGCACCGAGGTTACATACTGGTATTGCCGCCTGACCGGCACGCGGCTTCCCGACATCAGCGATCCCGATTTCGCCGCGGCCGTTGCCAGGGCGCGGAAGCTGCCGCAGCCCAAGCACGAAGCCGGCACGATCGGCGCCCTGTTGGTCGATTGGCGCGCATCGCATGAATGGGCCGTGACATCGGCCAGCACGAAGGAGAGCCGCAATCGCTATCTGAGCGCCGTGGAGGTGCCGGAATACCTGACCCGCCAGGCCGTGGACCTCTCGCCGGCCGAGTTCCGGAAGCTGCGCGCGGATCTTCTCGACATGCGGGATGCCATCGCGCGCGACCGCGGCGTCGGCGCGGCAACGGTGTTCGGCCAGGCTGTCGGGTCTCTGTTCGCCTGGGCCGTGGATCGTGGGCGCATGGCCGCGTCCCCGATGACCAGGCTGAAGGCGTTGGGCGGCGGTCACATCCCGGCCTGGCCGGAGGCCGATGCGCTGCACGCCATGCAGAAATGGCCGGAGCCCCTGCGCCGCGCTGTCGTGCTCAACTACCACCTGGGGCAACGCAGAGGCGACCTGACGACGCTTCGCTGGACAGCCTACGACCCGCAGCGCGGAATCATCACCCTGATGCCCGAGAAGACGCGGCGGAAGCGTGAGGCGACGGGCAAGGGGCCGCTTCGCCTGATCGTGTCATCCGACCTGGCATGGGAGCTGCGGCGCTGGCGCGAGGAAGCGCCCGACGCCGAGTTCATCCTGACGCGGCCAGGCGGCAAGCCGTGGACCAAGGGCGCCCTGTCCATGGCTGTGCGCGAGCAACTGCAGAAGGAAGGCTGGGACACGAAGCGCGGCCTGCACGGGCTGCGCCGGCTGCGCGCCCAGATGCTGCGGGAGGCCGGGAACAGCGACGGAGAGATCGGTGCCGCGCAGGGCTGGGATAGCGCCCGGACCGTCAGGCTGTATACTGAGGGTGCGGACCAGGAGCGTATGGCCCGCGCCGCCCTTGACCGCCTGGAAAAAGCTATGGCAAAAGGTGGCAAATCTGGTTGCTAAGTAATTGATTCTGAACGCGGGCGTAGTTCAGAGGTAGAACGTCAGCTTCCCAAGCTGAATGTCGTGGGTTCGATTCCCATCGCCCGCTCCAGATCTCCCGGGTTTTCGCTGTGGTCGTTCGAGTCACCGGGCGGCACAGGCCGGCCGGCAGCACATGCGGCGATCCGCCCCGCCTCCATTGCGCGGCACGAGCTTTCGCGAAGCTGCCCGCATCACCATATAACTTCTGCTGACTGACAGGATCAGTGATCACCGGCAGCAAAGACTGCCGTGCGATCGCGGCCTATCTCACAAAATGGACCTACTTTGCCCGGACGGATCGCCGTCCTGGGTGAGCTGATGGCGACTTCAACGCCATGGAGGATGAGAGGCATCCGATGTCGACGTTCCGTCTCACGGACGAGGAGCGCGCAGCCGTCCACATACTCGCACCCCATGCGCTCCTGGGAGAATTCCTCAATGGCGACACGGAGGTATGCTGCCAGCTCGATCGCCTGCGGGCGGCGATCGACCGGGTCGCCGCGTCCCCGAACGGCCTTGTCGCAGGGAGCGACCTGCAGAAGTTTCTCCAATTCGCGAAGGCGCCCCACGCCAAGACGGCGATGGACGCCTCGACGCTGCTGACGCGCCGCCTTGCGCGGGAGCTGTGACCATAGGTGCGGTCCCGGTTTTGTCGTCTGGCTCGACAAGGGTGCAGGGTGAAGCAGCAGAGGTGCTCGCACCCCGACATCCGGCGGGGAAGGCCCGCGTTGAGCGCAGGCCCAGCCAGGAACCGGGCAGTGTCGCTGACGGCGGCACCCGGCGCCGACGGATTGGGCCGCAGCTGCCGTCATCTCCCATGGCGCTGCGGGTGGCACCGAGTTGCATCGCATCTACCGCAATGCGGCATGAGGTATCTGCCAACCAATGTGGCGTACCCCCGCAGGGGCGGAATGCCACACTGACTGGCTGATCTTCAGCGCGCGGCCAGCGTCAGGTCGATCTGCCGCATCGCTTCCGCCCCGTCGCGTCGCTGCAGTGCCTCCCGCGCCGCCGTGATCTGCAGCGCGCGTTCGCCGCGCATCGGTTCCGCGGCGAGCGCCGCCGGTGTGCTCCTGCTCAGGATCCGCGTCTGCGCGCGTTCGAGGAACTCGTTCGCCGCGCCCATGTCGCCCGCTCGCATAGCGGCCTGCGCCTGCACCAGCCACTGGCGGGCATCCATCCAGTCGCCATCGCGCGTATCGGCAACGGCGGCCTCACGATTCTGGTTGGGCACATAGGGCGTCGAGGGGTTGGCCCGTTGCTGCTGTTGCATCTCAGTGATGGCGGCATCACCGGCAGGGGATTTGGGCGCCTGCTGTGCGAGGACCGGGGCGCTGCATAACAGGATCCCGACGCCCGCGGCATGGACCGTGCGAATGGAAATGCGCATGTGATTTCCTCGGTCATGCCGGCCAGCGCCTTGCAGGACCAATGATGAGCTCACGCCCGAAATCGAGCGAACAGATACTGAACGCGCCGGCGTTGACAAAGTTGCGGCTGGCGCGCCTCTCACCGCCCCTTCGGATGGCGGGGCTTCGCCGCGCTTCGCCAGGCACGCACCCAGAAATTGCTGACTTCCTTGGCAGCCGCGGCACTCGCCGCCGCCTGTTGCCGGCGCGCGGCGGCCATCACCAGGCCACGGCCGGTATTGGCGACACGGTTCGCTGCGCCGAGCCAGAGGCTCATGAAGGGATTCCGGGGCGTTCGTAGCATGGCGGGCACTGCCTTCCGTTGAGCGGATGGGTGCTGAACGACAATACGGGCTGCGCGTTGCCTCGGCGGCATATCATCTTTCCGCACCAACGCGCCGACGCCCCTGAGAGGCCGGCCTATGGCCGTCTTGCGTCCGCGCGGGCGATACGGCGCGCACGCCGTTCGCGGGGGCTACCGCTCTTCATCGAAATGTCGCGACCAAACCCCCGCCGCGGCGGGCATAGCGTCCTCAGCGACCGCCGTCGGGCAAGCGCCCGATCGCACCCGATCGGCCAGAGAAGAGGACACCATGTCGACATCTTCCCCATCGACCAACGCCTTCATGGATATGCTCACGCGGCTGGCCAAGGCCGCGACCCCGGGCCCCAAGGCGATCGAGGGGCTTGGCCTCGAGCGCAAGGGCGGTGCGATGAAGCAGCGCCTGGGTGAGGCCGCCGCGCTCGGCCAGTCGCTCGGCGGGTTGTCGGCCGCGCATCTGCAGACCCTCAGCCGGACCTATGGCGGTTCCGGCCGGCAGATCGGCGAGACCTTCCAGGAGATCTGGGGCGACGCCAAGGCGCCGGCCGAGACGATGCAGGCCTTCGGTGACTACCTGACCGATGCGGCGCAGCGCAGCGTCCTGTTCCTCGACGTGATGCGCCAGGTCGGCAACACCTCGGTCGAGCGAGCCCGCGACGGCGGCGATCCGGTGCTGGTCTACGAGTATGCGATGATCACCGACGGGCGCAGCTTCGACCGCCCGGTGAACTACGCGCTGGTCCACATCCTGCCGCCGGCGGGGGTCGAGGTCGATCCGACGCTGCGCCCCTACATCATCATCGATCCGCGCGCCGGCCATGGTGCCGGCATCGGCGGCTTCAAGTCCGACAGCCAGGTCGGCGTGGCGCTGGCGCATGGGCATTCGGTGTACTTCACCATCTTCTTCCAGCAGCCCGAGCCCGGCCAGACGCTGGCCGATGTCTGCGCCGCCGAAGGCCGCTTCGTGCGCGACGTCGCGCTGCGGCATCCGAACGCGCCGCGCCCCGTCGTGATCGGCAATTGCCAGGGCGGCTGGGCGGCGATGCTGCTCGCGGCGTCCAACCCGCATGTCACGGGCCCCGTGGTCATCAACGGCGCGCCGATGAGCTACTGGGCCGGCGTGCGCGGCAAGAACCCCATGCGCTACCTTGGCGGCATGGTCGGCGGCGCGCTGCCGGCGCTGCTGATGTCCGACCTCGGCAACGGCAAGTTCGACGGCGCCAACCTCGTGCTGAACTTCGAGGCCGGCAACCCCGGCAACACGTGGTGGGGCAAGTACTACAACGTGTTCGCCAACGCCGACACCGAGGCCGAGCGCTTCATCGGCTTCGAGCGCTGGTGGTCGACCTTCTTCTTCATGAACGAGGCGGAGATCCGTTGGATCGTCGAGAACCTGTTCATCGGCAACAAGCTCCAGCACGGCAATGCGGTGCTCGGCCGGCGCGGGGCGATCGACCTCAAGCAGATCCGGGCGCCGATCATCGTCTTTGCCAGCAAGGGTGACGACATCACGCCGCCGCAGCAGGCGCTGAACTGGATCCCCAAGGTCTATGGCAATGAACGCGAGATCCGCGCCCGCGGCCAGCGCATCATCTACATGGTGCATGACAGCATCGGGCATCTCGGCATCTTCGTCTCGGCCAAGGTGGCGACGAAGGAACACGACCAGATCGTCAACACCCTCGGCATGATCGAGGCGCTGGCGCCGGGCCTGTATGAGATGCGCATCGAGCAGCAGATCGGCGAGGGCATCGACGCGCGCTTCGTGGTGTCCTTCCAGGAACGCACCATCGCCGACCTGCGGGCGCTCGACGACGGCGACACCGATGAATCGCCCTTCGCGCTGGTCGACCGGGTGTCGCGGGTCGGCGTCGATCTCTACGAGCTGACGGCGCGCCCCTTCGTGCAGGCGATGGTCACGCCGGCCTCGGCCGACATGATGGTGCAGATGAACCCGATGCGGCTGCGCCGCCGCGTCCTGTCGGACGCCAACCCCGTGATGCCGGCGGTGGGCACACTGGCCGATCAGGTGCGCGCGGCGCGCAAGCCGGTGGCACGGACCAATCCGTTCTTCCGGACGGAGAAGCTGTTCGCCTCCATGGTCGAGCAGACGATGACCTTCTGGAGCGATGTCCGCTCCGCGCAGCAGGAACTCGCCTTCTTCTCGATCTATGGCAACCCGTTCCTGCGCGCACTGTCGCAGGGCCGCGGGCAGGATGACCAGGCGTCGCAGACGAACCCGAATTTCGGGGAGACGCTGTACGAGATGCCGGATGTCGAGGCCGCGCTCCAGAAGATCGGCCAGGGCGGCTTCGCCGAGGCGGTGATCCGGATGCTGGTGCTGATGGCGCGCTCGCGCGGTGCGGTGCGCGAATCCCGGCTGCACCGGTCGAACGAGATCCTGCATTCGACCCCGCCCTTCGACACGATGGACGAAGCGCATCGCACCCAGATCATCCACCAGCAGACCCTGGCGGTGGATTTCGAGCCCGAGGCGGCGATCCTCGCCCTGCCGGCCCTGCTGCCGAATGCCGAGGATCGCGTCCGCGCGTTGCGGCTGGTCGAGGACATCGCCGGCGACCCGGCGGAGATGAGTGAGCCGACGGTCCGGATGCTGGCCCGCCTGCGCGAGATCCTGGCCGTCGCGAAGGACGGGCCGAAGGACGAGGAGCCCGCGGAAGAGAAGGCCGCGGAGGAGAAGCCGAAGGCCTCGCGCGCCAGGCCACAGCGCGTGCCGGGCGAGTGAGGCGCCCGAGCAGGGCCTGGCCAGGCAAAGTCATCTGATCGGGCAACACGGCATGAGGGCGGCCCTGTCGCGACCGGCGGTTCCTTCCGCTTGCTGCGAGGGCCGCACCGATCCCCTGATCGCCCGCCGGCGGGCACCCATGATCCAGGCCCGCGGCCCGGATGAGGGTGCCCGCCGCCCGACCTGCCCTGACATGGGCGCAGGGCCGGTGCGTTCCGTCAGAAGACGATGTCCGCCCCGGTGATGCCGAGCGGCATGACGAGTTCCACCGAGAAGTCCCAGTTGCCGTCGCCGTTCACGTCGCCCTGCACCAGCATGTTGAAGCCGGTGGACTGGGTGATGGCGAGGTCGCCGGCGCTGGCGAAGATCTCGTGGCCCGTGACCAGGTGGAAGGCCTGGTTGCCGGCCAACGTCGTATCAGCGTCGATGGAGGACAGATCCAGCTTGTCCGTGCCGCCGACGAAGCCATAGACCTTGTCGCGCGCCGCCGCCGTGCTGTCGGCCACGCTGCCGAAGAAGAACGTGTCCGCGCCATTCCCGCCGACCATCACATCGGCGCCGACGCCGCCGGTAAGCTTGTCGTCGCCGTCGCCGCCACGGATCGTATCGTTCCCTGCGCCGCCATACATCAGATCAGTGCCGGCCCCGCCATCGAGGGAGTCGTTGCCGTCCTCGCCATACATCAGATCCATGTCGGCGCCGCCGAGCATGGTATCAGCGCCGAGGCCGCCATAGAGCCAGTCCGCCCCGGCCCCGCCTTCCAGCTTGTCGTTGCCGGCATCGCCATAGAGCCGGTCATTGCCGCCGTTGCCGATCAGCCGGTCGTCGCCCGCACCGCCTTCCAGCACATCGGCCTGGGCCCCGCCGGTGATGACATTGGCCAGGCTGTTCCCGGTGCCGCCGAAATTGCCCGTGCCGGAATAGGTCAGGTTCTCGACGCTCGCACCAAGGGTGTAGAGGCCCAGGCTCGTGCGGACCTCGTCGGTGCCGGCATTGCTGTATTCGACGACCGTGTCGCCGGTGCTCTCAACGATGTAGGTGTCGTTGCCGGTGCCGCCGACCATGCGGTCGGAATTCGCGCCACCATCCAGCAGGTCGTTCCCGGCGCCGCCGTCCAGCGTATCGTAGCCCGCATCGCCGCGCAGGGTGTCGTTGCCGTTTTCGCCCAGCAGGCGGTCATTGTCGTTGCCGCCCGACAGGCTGTCATGGCCCTCGCCGCCGTTCAGCGTATCCGCCCCCGCGCCGCCGCGCAGGCTGTCATTGCCGCCGAAGCCGTACAGCTCGTCCTTGCCGCCATTGCCGGTGATGACGTTGTCGAGCTTGTTGCCGTTCAGCGTCGCCGACCGGTTGTTCTGCGCGACCAGGTTCTCGATGTTGTCGCCGAGCGTGTAGGTGTCGAGGATGAGGCCGTTGTTGAAGTAGATGGTGTCCGTGCCCTCGCCGGCGGCCTCAGTAATCACGGTCCAGTTCTCGACATTGCGATAGGTGTCGTTGCCGGTGCCGCCCCAGGCAACCTCGCCGACCATGCCGCTGAAGAAGAAGGTGTCGTTGCCCTCGCGGCCATAGACGTTGTTGAGGCCGAGGCCGAGGATGAAGCGGTCGTCGCCGGCGCCGCCATCGATCCAGTTGGTGCCCTGGCCGCTGTAGATCGTGTCGTTGCCCTCGCCGCCGAAGATCTCGTCGCCGACCGGGGCGAGCAGATCGTAGGACTGCGCGTAGATCACATCGTTGCCGGCCTTGCCGTAGATGATGTCCGACAGGACCGTGCCGTAGAGCTTGTTGTCACCGTCATTGCCGACGATCGGAATGATACCCATCTGCGTCACCTTTCCTTCTCAGCAGCGGCATCGCTGCGGTGACGCGGGTATCGGCGGGCTGTGTTGCGGGACGGTCTCGCGGCGACGAGGCGCGGGTGATTCAGGTCACCGGCGCCGGGCCTCGACGATCGGCGCGATCGCTTCGCGCAGCTCGGCGGGGCCGAATGGCTTCTCAAGCACCACCGCGCCTTCGGCCTCGCCCCCGCGCGCGATGGCCACGGGACCCTGCACGGTGTCGCCCGTCATGATGACCACGCGCGCCGCCCAGCCGGGATCGATCGCGACCAGTGCGCGCCGCAGCGCCGCGCCGTCCAGGCCAGGCATGCGCAGATCGGCGATGACGCCGTCGTAGTCTCCCTCCTGCGCCAGCTCCAGCGCCACACCCGGACTCGGCGCGATGACGGCGTCGTGGCCCAGCCCCTGCAGCATCTCGGCGAGCGAGGCGGCGAGATCCGGCTCGTCATCCACCAGCAGGAAGGACAGGCCGCTGGCGCGCGGCGGCGCCGGCGGGGCGGCCTCGGCTTCGCCGTCGATCGCGCGCAGCCGCACCCGGAAGCACGCGCCGCCGCCCGCGGCCTGCAGCAAGGCGATGCTGCCGCCATGCGCCTCCACCACGGTGCGACAGATGGACAGGCCGATGCCCGTGCCGGCCCCCGAAGGCTTGGTGGTGAAATAGGGATCGAAGATGCGCGCCGCGACGGCCGCCGGCACGCCGGGACCATTGTCCGCGACCTCCAGCGCCACCCAGCGCGCGCCGTCTTCCTCGATGCTGCGCGTCGTCACCGTGATGCACCGCGGCTCCGGCTGCTCGGCCAGCGCCTGCTGCGCATTGATCAGCAGGTTCGCCACCACCTGGCCCATCATGTCGCGATCGAGCTCGGCCAGCGGCAGCGCGGGATCGAGCGCCATCGTCACGGCGATGCCCGAACTGCGCGCGCCATAGGCGGTCATCTCGGCCGCCGCCCGCACCGCCTCGTTCAGCGAGGCCGGCACGCGCTCGGGCGGCTTCTGCCGTGCCATGGCGAGGAAGCTCTTCACGATGCGCCCGGCCCGCTCGGCTGCGGCGTGGATGCGCTCGGCGCGGCGTTGCAGGTCCGGCGTGCCCGCCTTCTCGCGCAGCAGCGTCGATTGCGCGACCAGGATGGCAAGCGGGTTGTTCAATTCATGCGCCACGCCGGCGAGCAGCGAGCCCATGGCGGACAGCTTCTCGATCTGGTGGATGCGCGCCTGCTGCGTCTCGATCTCGCGCGCCGCTTCCTGCTGCGGCGTCAGGTCGCGCGCATAGGCGGCGAAGCTGTCCTGCCCGGCGACCGAGACGTGATGGATCGCAAGCTCCACCGGAAAGCGTGACCCGTCGGCACGCATCGCCTCCAACTCCAGTCGCCGGCCGAGCACCGTCGCCGCGCGCGTGCGGCGGAAGCGTTCCATGCCAGATTCATGAGCGGCGCGCGTTTCCGGCGGAACGATCAATTCGCCGATGCGCCGGCCGATCGCGTCGTCCGAGCGATAGCCGAAGATCCTCTCGGCACCGGGGTTGAAGGCGACGACGCGCCCCTCCCCATCGGCGATAATGACCGCATCGAGCGCCACATCGACGACGGCGGCCTTCAGCGTCTCGGCGAGCTGCCGTTGCAGCGTCATCGCACGCTGCTCCCGTACCGCCGCCTCCAGCCGGGTGAACCAGGGCCGCCAGGGCGCGGGCACGGTCGGCGGCGGCACGGGCTCGGGCGAATCCGCGAGGCGCTTCGCATAGTCGGCCAGGCCCGCCGCCGGCCGCAGGAATTGCTGCAGCATGGCGAAGAACAGCAGGCCAAGGCCCGCCAGCACGACCCCCGCCAGGATCAGATAGGGCACCACATCCGCCAGCGCCTGCCGCCGCACCGCGGCGGCGTCGAGGCTGTGCACCAGCACCCAGGGCGTGCCGGCGACCGGCAGGGCGATCATCCAGGCGGGACCGGCCCGTACCCAGCCGGCCTCGGGCACCGGCGGCGGGCCGCCGAGCAGGCTCTGCGCGGCGCGCATCTCCCCCGCGATACGCCCTTCCGCATCCGCCACCGCCATGTCCTTCTGGTCGATGACGACGAACCGGCCGCCGCCGGTGCGCCGGGCGAGCATATCGGACAACGAGGAGACCAGCAGGTCGGCGCCGGTCAGCGCCTGGAACTGCCCATCGGCATCGACCGGCACGGCATGGGAGACCATCAGCCCGGCACCGCCGGCATCGACATAAACCGGCGTCCAGTATCCCGTGCGGTCCGGGTTGCGCTGCGGCAGCGCCCCCAGCGCCACGTCATACTCCCACCAACCGAGGAAAGCCCGCTGCGCCGCCTCCATCTCCGCCTCCCCCAGGATCGTCGGCGGATCCAGCCAGGGATAGACGCTCACGAAGTCCCGCCCCGCATCGAAGACGTAGGTCCAGCGCAGTTCCGGCATCACCTCCCGCAACACGCGCTGCAAGGGGTAGAGCGCCTGCGCTGCCGCCATGCGCCGCCGCGCCTGCGGGTTGTGCGGCGCTGTGGGCAGGCTCAGCGTCACCCCACGCGTCGGGCCCGGATCGGTCTGCGGGCCGAGGCTGCCCGGCTCCGCCGCATCGGGACGGCCCGCCAGAGCCATGAGGAACGCGTTGCGCAGCAGCCGGACCTGGAGATCAACGATCTGGACCACCTGCTCCAGGGCGGCGCGCCCGGCCTCGGCGCTGGCGCGCGCCTGCTCCAGCGCGTCCTCCCGCGCCGTGCGGTAGGCATAGGTACCGAGCCCCGCCAGCAGCAGCAGTGTCGCGGTGCCGCCACACGCCAGCAGCAGCAGGAAACGCCGGATGATCGGCCGGGCCGTGGCGATCATGCCGCCGGCCCAGGGACGAACATGTAGCCCTCGCCGCGGATGGTGCGGATCGCCTCCCCCGCACCGCCCCGCAGCTTCGCCCGCAGCCGCGCGACGCGCACATCGATGGCGCGGGCGGACCCGTCGCCCCGCTCCTCCCCCGTCAGGTCCAGCAGTTGCGTTCGGCTGAGGATGCGGTTTGGCCGCGTGGCAAGAACGCCGAGCAGCGCGGCCTCCGCCGCGGTCAACGTGACCGCCTGGCCGGAGGGGTCGGTCAGCCGGTGGCTCGCCAGGTCGAAGCGGAAGCCACCGATGCGGATGGGCGGCTGCGCCGCAGCCGGCGCGCCGATCGGTGCGGCGACCTCTTCCGGCAGGCGGCGCAGCACGCCCTGGATGCGCGCATGCAACTCCCGCAGGTCATAGGGCTTCACGACGTAGTCGTCGGCGCCGAGTTCCAGCCCCGCCACCCGGTCCTTCGGCGCCCCGGCCGAGGTCGCGAAGATGATCCCGGGCCGTTCCCCCCGCGCTCGCAGCCAGCGGCCAAGAGCGAGCCCATCCTCGCCCGGCATGACGATGTCGAGCACCGCGACGTCGATCCTCTCCCGCTCCACCAGCGCCCGCATCGCCGCCGCATCGGCCGCGGGCAGCACCCGCAGGCCGCGATCCTCGAGATACTCCGCGACGGCCTCGCGCAGGTGCTCCTCGTCATCGACGATGGCGATGGTTGACGACATGGGGGCTCCGACAGAACGATGCCGAATCGGATGGGCGCGCCGTACCTTGAGGCAGCGGCGCGAGATCGGAAAGCCGACAAGGATGGCTGCAATGAGCCGCGGTGCCAGCATCGCGATGGTGGATGACGAGCCCGACCTGCTCGACGCCTATGCGGAGTATCTCGGCGACCTCGGCTACGACGTGGCCCTGGCGGGGTCCGCCGCCGAGTTCGAGGCGTTGCTCGCCCGCCGCCAGGTCGACCTGGTGGTGCTGGACATCATGATGCCGGGCGAAGACGGTCTGTCCCTGCTGCGCCGCCTGCGATCGGACCTCTCCATGCCGGTGCTGGTGATGACGGCGGTCACCGACAGCGTTGAACGCGTGCTGGGGCTGGAGCTCGGCGCCGACGACCTGATCGCCAAGCCGGCGGAGCCGCAGGAGCTCGCCGCACGCATCGCCGGGCTGCTGCGGCGCGCCGGCGCGCGCCCGCGCGAGCTGGTCGCGTTGGAACACGGGACGGTGGACCTCACCGCCGCCCGACTGCTGCGCCTGGGCCAGGCCCCGGAGCCGCTGCGGCCAGGCGAGCTGATGCTGCTTCGCGCCTTCGCCGCGAACCCCAACCGCATCCTGGGGCGGGAGGAGCTGATCGCGCTCGCCCCCGCCGACAGCCGCGAGGCCGGCGATCGCGCCATCGACATGCGCATCGCCCGGCTGCGGGCGAAGCTGCGCACCGAGGCGATCGTCACGCTGCGGGGCCGCGGCTACATGTTCGTCCCGCCCGGTCCGAAGCCCGGCGGACCGGATTAGGGTCATCACGCCGCGGCGGGCAGCCGCGCGACGTCGATCATCGCACCGCTCAGCATGGCATAGGCGGCGGCCCAGGCCTCGCGGGTCTCCGCCGTGAGGGAGTCGCCCAGGCCCTGCTCCAGGGTCCAGAGCAGCGCGGCGCCGACATGGGCGTAGTGCTCCTCCTCGACCCCGTAGCGGGTGTGGCGCGCAGCGAGGCCGCGAGCCGCGGGCAGCAGGGCGTCCGGCCGGCGCAGCGACCCGACCACGAAGCCGAGTGTCGCCATCAGCTTGCGGCCCTGCTCCTCGATGTCCGTGTGCCGGAACAGGGGGCGGAGCTGCGGCGCGATCTCGAACAGCCGGCCGTAGAAGAGGCGCGCGGCGGTTTCCTGGATCGGCGCCACCAGGCGGAAGCTGTCCTGCACACGGGTGATCTGCTCGGGGGTCATCGGGGCATCTCCTGACGGGGTCGGGAGGATGCTGGGCCGGTTCTGTTGCAGGACGGTATCGCGGACGCCGCGAGCCGGCGCCTCCTGATGCGCCGTCGACGCCGTCGGTTCCGGCCATCCTGCCGCGCACGTCGTCATCGACCCGGGCGCAGGAACGCAGGGGCAGCGGCCGAGCAGGCGAAGCCGGCCCTGCCCGATCCGGAGCCAGCGGCGTCCGCGCGGGAAGCCGCGGCCACCGCCGCCTGCCGGGTTATTCGGGCTTCAGCCCCGCGAGATCAATGGCGCGGCGCGCCTTGGCCAATTCCCGTTGCAGAAAGGCGGCAAGGTAGTCCGTCGTCAGTTCCTCGGGCGTCGGTGGATCGACGCTGTAGGAGGCAAGCCTGGCGCGGATGTCCGGGTCAGACGCCGCTTCCCGGACCACCGCCTGGAGCCGGTTCACGATCGGCGCCGGCGTGCCGGTCGGGGCGAACAGGCCGACGAATGAGGCAGCGGTGAACGCCGCAATGCCCTGCTCGACGAAGGTCGGCACCTCCGGCACCTGCGCCGATCGCTGCTGCGCGGCGATGCCCAGGATCCGGCCCCGCCCGTCGCGATGCAGGTCGAGCACGCTGGAAAGCTCGATCAGGATTCCGTCCACATTGCCGGCGACGAAATCGGGCAGCGTGGCACCGCCGCCGCGATAGGGGACGTGCTCGAGATTGGCGCCGGTCTGCGCCTTGAACAGCTCCAGCGGCAGGTGGTTCGCACCGCCGATCCCGGAGGTGCCGATGGTCACGCCGTTCGGCCGCGACGTCGAATAGGCGACCAGCTCCGGCAGGCTGCGCACCGGCATCGAGGCCTGCACGATGATCACCATGGGCACATTGCCGAACATGGCGACGAAGGTGAGGTCGGTGATCGGGTCGTAGCGGCGGTTCGCCATCAGCAGCGGCCCGTTGACGATGGAACCGGGGCTGCCGATCAGCAGGGTGCAGCCGTCCGGGCGGGAGCGGATCACCGCCTCGGTTCCGATGGCGCCGGCGGCACCGGCGCGGTTCTCCACCACGATGGGCTGGCCGAGGACGGAGGACATGCGGTTACCATAGAGACGCGCGAGGACGTCGGTATTGCCTCCGGCGGCGAAGGGCACGACGAAGCGGATCGGCCGGTCCGGCCAGTCGCCCGCGCCCTGGGCGAAGGCCACGCCGGGCACGCCGACGGCGGCCGCCAGCAGGGCACGCCTGCCCAGGCGGTGCTGCAACATCCTCACATCCTCCCCGTCATTCGTTCTTTCGTCCGGCTGTGCGGCCGGTTCAGACCCAGTAGGGCGGGTAGCCCGAGTTCTTCTGCTCCGCCTCCAGCAGCCGCAGCATGGCGGGCCACTCCAGCACGCCATAGGGCCGCCGCGCGCCGGGCTGGTAGAGATGCGCCGTGCGCTCCAGCACTTCCTGCGACGGCAGGACGAGTTCGGCGCCCGCCGCCATGACGTCGACCTGCGCGCGGCAGGCGAGTTCAAGCTGGTACATGGTGTTGAACGCCTGCTGGATCGTCGCGCCACAGGTCAGCAGGCCGTGATTGCGCATGACCAGCGCATCATGCGCGCCGAGATCCCGGACGATGCGCTCCCGCTCGGCCAGGTCGATCGCCGGGCCTTCATAGTCGTGGTAGCCGAGATGGCCGACGAAGCGGATGCCGGTCTGGTTCAGCGGCATCAGGCCGCACTTCATGGCCGAGACGGCCATGCCAGCGCGGGTATGAGTGTGGATCACCCCCGCGACGTCCGGCCGCGCGGTGTGGATGGCACCGTGGATGACGTAGCCGGACTTGTTGATGCCGTAGTCGGTGTCGGGCTTCCAGATGATGTTGCCCTCGACGTCGATCTTGGCGAGCGAGGTCGCCGTGATTTCCTTGTAGAGCAGCCCGTATAGGTTGATCAGCAGATGCTCCGTGCCCGGGATCCGCATGGTGATGTGGTTGTAGGTGAGGTCCGTCATGCCAAACAGGTCGACGAGCCTGTAGCAGGCGGCCAGTTCAAGCCTCGCCTGCCATTCGGTTTCGCTGACATGGTCGCGGATCGAGGGCCAGTTGGTGTCGAAGCGCGGCGCGGCATTGTCCATGGCCCGTCTCCCCAAGCATTGCGCCGCCGTCATTGCGGCGCTCCATTGCCCGGAATGGTGTGCGCGGGGCGCCGGCGCGTCCAATAGGAAGCTTTGCGCCGCCCATTCACCGGATCAATGAGGTCCGGCGTCCCGTTCGACGAGCGTCCGGCGCAGATGGGTCACGAAGCGTTCGAGCATGGTGGAATCCGGCGCGCCGCGCGGGCGCACCAGCACCGTGTCGAAGGTGATCGCCGGGTCGAGCGGCCGGGCGGCCAGTTCCGGGAAGGATAGGCTGCGGAGCATCAGCGGTTCCACCAACGCGATGCCCGCACCGTGCTGCGCCAGCACGATGCCGGTGAGGGAGACGCTGACCTGGGCGATGATGCGTGGCGTCACGCCGGCATCCGCCAACGCCTTGTCGACATAGCCGCGGAAGATGTTCTGCGGCAGGTAGGTGATGATGGGCTGCCCGGCCAGCGCCGTCACCGGCACCGAGGCCCGCTGCGCCAGCGGGTGCGCATGGGGCAGCACGCAGGCGATGGAGGTGCGCGCCAGCAGCTCGGTTTCCACCTCGGCCCGGGACACCGGCTCATGGACAACCCCGAGCTCGACCTCCCGCGCCGCGACGCGGTCCACCACCTGCGGGGAATTCAGCGATTGCAGCGCGACCCGCATGCCGGGGCGGCCGACCAGGAAGGTCGCGACGGCCTGCGCGAGATAGCTGTTCGCGATCGGGAAGGCGGCGGCGACCGACAGCGTGCCGAGCCGCCCGCCGGCGAGGTCCTGGGTCAGCCGTTCCACCGCGGCCAGGCGGTCGAACACCGCCTCGATGTCGGGCAGCATGGCGAGCGCTTCGGGCGTCGGCTGAAGACGGCCGCCGACGCGGTTGAACAGGCGGAAGCGGAGCTGCGCCTCGCAATGCTTGAGCACCGTGCTGACCGAGGGCTGGGTCACGTTGAGCAACCGCGCCGCGCCGGTGACCGAGCCGGTCCGCATGATGGCGTGGAAGACCTCGAACTGGCGAAGGTTCATGGCAGCGAGGCTAGGCCATAAACGGCATTGATGGAATCTGTGCCGATTTCGATCTGGACGCTGCCGCGCGGCGCGGCGAGGGTCCCCCCAATGTCCGAGAAAGCCCTACCGGCAGGCGCCTGCGACTGCCACACCCATGTCTTCGGCGCGCCCGGCGGGCCCTGCCGCTACGCTGCCGACCGCAGTTACACGCCCGGCGAGGCGACGGTCGCGCAGCTCGTCGCGGCGCATGACCGGCTCGGCATCGCGCGGGTCGTGCTGGTGCAGCCGAGCCCCTATGGCACGGACAACAGTTGCATGGCGGCCGCACTGGCAGCGCTCGGCGCGCGGGCGCGGGGCGTCGCGGTGATTGATGACGCAACGCCCGATGCGGAACTGTCCGCGCTGCACGCGGTCGGGGTGTGCGGCGTGCGTCTCAACCTGCACACCGCCGGGCGCGCCGATCCGGGCGAGGCGCTGGCGGCGCTGGAGCAGGCGGCGAGGCGCGTGGCGCCGCTCGGCTGGCATGTGCAGACCTATACGGATCTTGGCGTCATCGCGGCGCTGCACGATGCGCTGATGGCGCTGCCGGTGCCGCTGGTGGTGGACCATTTCGGCCGGGCGCTGGGCGCGGGCGGCGTGACGCAGCCGGGCTTCGAGGCGCTGCTCTCGCTGGTCCGCGCGGGCCGGGCCTATGTGAAGCTGTCCGCCGCGCACCGCCTGTCGCGCGCACCGGATTTCGCCGACATGGCGCCGATCGCCCGCGCGCTGATCGTCGCCGGGCCGGAGCACGTGGTGTGGGCCTCCGACTGGCCGCACAGCGGCGTGACGCCGGGGCTGGCGCCGGAGGCAGTGCATCCGTTCAATCCGGTAGATGACGGAGCGGCCCCGGCGCGGTTGCGCGGCTGGGCGGGGGATGAGGCGACGCTCCATCGGATCCTGGTCGAGAACCCCGCGCGGCTCTACGCATTCGCAGGGTAGGACGAATGCGTACCGAGCCGCTCGTCGCCCAGCATCCGGATCAATGTTCGGTGCAACTGTCCCAACGCAGCAACCGTGGTGCCAGAGCCGCTCGCGATTGCCCTGGATCGCGGCAAAGTCTCTGGCCCATGGCTCTTACGAGCATCTTCACCCGATCTGGTGCTTCCATCTGATCGGGATCTGCTTCAGGCGGCTCGACCCGATCCGTTGCGTTCTGCCACCACGCGCCCATCCTCCATCTCGATCACCCGGTCGAAGAGACCCACCGAACGCGGATCATGCGTCACGACTGCCACGGCGGCACCGCGTTGCCGCGCGATTGCCAGCAGCAGTTCCATGACCTGTCGTCCGCGACGGCTGTCGAGCGCGGCCGTCGGTTCATCCGCCAGGATCAACATCGGGTCGTTCGCCAGTGCCCGCGCCACCGCCACCCTCTGCTGCTCGCCGCCGGACAGTCGTGCGGGTCGATTGCCCGCGCGATGCGCGATGTCGAGCATCGCGAGCAGCCCCATCGCGCGCCGCTCCGCTTCCGCCGGCGCCACACCGTCGATGACCATGGCAAGGGCGACATTCTCCACCGCCGTCAGGAATGGCACCAGGTTCGGCTTCTGGAAGACGAAGCCGATGTGACGACGGCGGAAGTCGCGCAGCGCGGCCTCGTCGCCCGGCGTCACGGCCGGTCCGCCCGCGAAGCGCACCGCGCCACTGGTCGGCGTCTCAAGCAGGCCTGCGGCCATCAGCAGCGTGGTCTTGCCGCAACCGGACGGACCGAAGATGCCCAGCATCTCGCCGGCCACCAGGTCCAGCGAGACATCCGCCAGCGCATCGACGAGCGCGCCGTCGCCGCCGCGATAGCGCACGGCGAGATCGCGTACCGACAGCACCGGCGTGCCGGCCCGCGGGGTCACGCCAGGACCTCCTTCGCCCGGACGCGCATGGCGCGGGCGATGCCGATCCAGCTTCCCAGGGCGCAAGCCAGCAGCAGGCCGCCGAAGATCAATGCGAGATCGCCGGGCAGCAGCACGACCCGGCGCGGGAATTGCGGAAAGATCGCCAGTGCGAGCATCAGCGCCGCACCATAGGCGAGCAGCCCGATCAGCACGGCCTGCTCCAGGATCATGGACAGGATGAAGCCGTCGCGCGCGCCGATCAGCTTCAGCATCGCGATCTCGTGCAGCTTCTCGACCGTGCTGTTGTAGATGGTCATGGCGATGACGACACCGGTCACCGCCAGCAGCAGGATGGTGAAGAACAGGATCTGCAGCCGCAGTCGCCACAGCCGGCCATCGACCAGCACCGAGCGCTGGTCGTCGCGCGACAGCACCGCCACGTCACCCCAGGCAGCGATGGTGCGGGCGATCTCATCCTGCATGCCCGCCTCGGTTGTCAGGATCACGGCGGCAATGCGGCTCGGCCGATCGGCGGTCGCGCCAAGGCCCTGTGCGCGGTCGAGCAGCACCTGCTCCGACCTGCGGCTGTCGGCGATGTCCATCGCGTCGGGGATGGTGACGAACAACTGCCCGTCACCCGACATGTCCACCTGCCCGCTGGTGATGCCGACGATGCGGTATGGATCGCGTCCCAGCTTGATCTCCCGACCCAGGGCCAGTCCCAGGCTGGCATCGGCGATGGCCTCGCCGCGTGCCTGCTGGATCAGCCGGCCCTCGGTCAGGGTCAGCCAGGCGCCCTGGTCCTTGGGGAAGTCGAGCCCCGTGACCGCGATGCGCCGGCGCTGCCCGTCGATGTCGAATTGCAGATTGTTCTGCACGAAGCGGCGCACATTCGCCGTGCCCGCCACGCCCTCCACGCGCCGGTCGAGCGTGGCGGACACCGTCGAACCCTCGGCGAAGGGCCCGGCACGCCCGCCCTGGACCACCCACAGATCGGCGCCGATATCCTCGATGGTCAGAAGCGCGTCATGCAGCACGCCACGATAGAGACCCATGATCCCCATGCATCCCGTCAGCAGAAAGCCGACGCCGGCCGCGGCGAGGACGACGCGCAGCATGTTCGCGGTGATGTCCCGCCAGGCCAGGTAGTTCATGGTAGCACCGGCGTGACCGGCATGAAGGCATAGAGCCCGCGCGGCCGGCGCAGCACCACCTCGCCGGCCTCCAGCCCTTCCAGCACCTCGATCCGGCCATCCGTGGCGAGGCCCAGCCGCACGGGGCGCCACCGCGCGCGGCGCCCGCGCTCGGCGATCCACAGCCCGGCCTGCCCGCTGCGTGGCGCCAAGGCATCCTGGGGCACGGCAATGGCGGCCGGCGCGACACCCGTCACCAGCATCAGGGTCGCGCGCTGGCCGATGGCCCAGTGCGGCGGCGGCTCCTCCGGCGTCACCTCCACGGTGAATTCCCGCGTCGTGGCGTCCACGCTGCGGCCGAGGCGCAGCACCCGCCCACGGAACACCTGCCCCGGATAGGAGACATAGCGCAGCGCCGCCGATTGTCCCGACGCAACCTGCGCCATGACGGATTCATCGAGCCGGGCTGTCAGCACCAGGCTGCCAGGATCGACCAACCGAAGGATGGGCGCGCCCGCGGCGACGACATCGCCGACGCTGCGCAGCCGCTCCGTGACGACACCCGCGACCGGGGCGGCGATGACCGTGTCGTCCACGCGCACGCCGGCGCCGCGTTGCCCGGCCTCCGCCGCGGCGAGCTGATCGCGCGCGCGCATCACGGTGCTCCGGCTGCGCTCGGCGGCCGCCTGGGCCTGGTCCATCATCGCCCGTGCCGTGTCGAATTCCGCGCGCGTCGCAAAGCCGCGCGGCAGCAATTCCTCCTTGCGGCGGAAATCGGCCTGAGCGCGCAGCAGCGCGGCCTCGGCACCGTCGCGATCCGCCTCCGCCTCGGTCACCGCACGGCGCGCCGCTGCGCTCTGCGCTTCGGCCTGGGCCACGAGATGCGCGGCATCACCGACATCGAGCCGCGCCAGCACCATGCCGGCGGGAACATGATCCCCTTCCTCTACCGGCAGCGCCGCGATACGGCCGGCGATGCGCGCGCCCACATCCACCTTCACCAGCGCATCGAGCAGCGCAGGACCGGTCACCGTACGCTCGAAGGGCACGGCGCGGGCCTCGATCGCCTCGACGCGCACTGGCAGGGCATAGCGCCAGCTGAGCAGCGCCAGGCCGACCATGGCGGCGAGCAGCGGCCAGCGCCGCGCGCCCCGGCGCCGGGGCGGCGGCGGCGCATCGGCCAACGACACGCTCGGCAGCATGCCCTGACGGATGGTGGGGCCGTCATCCATGGCAAGCCTCTCCTTCGGTCCAGAGGGCCCGGGGGGGCGTCACCAGCCGCGCGGGCCGATGGCGGTGCCCTGCGCGCTCCATTGGCCTGACGTCATGCGCGTCACGGTACGGTTGCGCGTGGCAGCCCGGACCCGCGACCCGGTGACCGTGCTCCATGCTGCCAAGGCGAAAGCGGCCAGCGCGACGGCGCCGAACGTCGCCGCGGCAAGGACGACTTTGCGCATCAATGGGCTCTCCGTGTGTGAAGCAGGACGATCGGCGGGTTCAGCGCTGCGCGCCGCTCAATGCCTGGCGGCAATTGTCGGAGAGCCGCTCATTGTTCTGCCGGAGGCAGGCGATGATGCGGCCGCCGCCGCGCTCGACGCCGGAGCAATAGGCCCGGATATCGGGCATGCAGGCCTGCGCCGCCTGGCGTTGCGCGGGCGACATGGCGCCCTGCGCTGATGCCGGGCTCGCGATGAACAGTGGCAGGGCGGCCAGGGCGGCCAGGGCGGGCAATACGGCACGGCCGATGGGGGTCATGGACATCAGGGCATCTCCTATCGTGATGGCGGGCGGGTCATCCGCGCCGCAGGGCCTCGGTTGCGGGGACGGCCACGGCCGTTCCGTCTTCCGGGTGGGACAGCGGCGCGGCCCGGGGGCTCCAGCCGGCCTGCCGGTAATAGGCGGCGGTGCGCTCGGCGACGGCGTCGGCAAGGTCGCTGAGGTCGCGGCCCGGGCCGCGGCCGCGCATCTCAGCGACGCCGATGCCGGCCGCGCCGACCAGGGCCATGGCGCCCCGTACCCCCAACCCGACGCCGAGCGGCATGACGAGGCCGGGCCGGTAGCCGCTATGCGCCACAGCCTGGAAGGCGAGCAGGTCCGGCGAGGGCGCGCCGGCTGGCTCGAGCCTGGCCGCGACCTCGAGGCGCGACTGGCCAAGGCCGAAGCCAAGGGCGATGCGCTGGAGGCGGCTGCCTTCCTCGATCTGCCTCAGGGAAAGAGAGAGCCGCGCCGCATCGGGCCTCCCGTGGTCGGCGCTGGCGATCTCCGCCGGGATGCCGCGTTCCGCCAGGCCGCGGATCACGGCCTCGCTCAGCATGCTCGCGGTGCGGCTGGCCAGGGCGATGTCCGCACCGTCGGCGATGGCGTCGCCGCCATCGGTCACGACCAGCAGCCGGGCCGGCGGCGATGCCGCGGGCGGGGCGGTCACCTCACCGCTGAGACGTGCGCCGCCGCACGCGGCCAGCAAGGGCAGGGCGACCAGCACAACCACAGCCGGCCGCGCCGCGGCGGTCTTGTCGATATGGGCCTCAGCCGCGCCTGTCATGCATCCGCATCCCGATCTCTGCAGCCTGATACGGGCGGCCCTGGCGCAGTCCTCGCGATCGGCAGTGTTTTTTTGTCCGGCACCGGCGACGACTCTGCCCGTCCGGCCCGTAGCATGGGACGTGATGCCACCCGCCGCCCCATGCGCCGTGCTGAACGCCGTTCCCGCGGAACCGGACGATGCCATGCTGATGGCGCGCATCGCCGGGGGCGATGAGACGGCGTTCCGCCGCTTTGCCGACCGCCATGTGGGGCGGATGCTGCGGCTTGCCCAATCGGTGCTCGGCTCGGCCGCGGAGGCGGACGAAGTGACGCAGGAGGCGCTGCTGCGCATCTGGCGCCACGCCGCGCGCTGGGATGCGACGCGCGGCCAGCCCGGCACCTGGGTGCACACCATCGTGGTGCGGCTCTGCGTGGATCGGCTGCGCCGGCGTCGCCACGAGCCGATCGACGCGGCTCTCGAGATCCCCGACCCGGCGCCCGGCGCCTTCGAGACGCTGGCCGCGCAGCGTGAGGCGCAGGCGTTGCGCGCGGCGATGACCAGCCTGCCGCAGCGCCAGCGCGCCGCGCTCGTCCTGTTCTACCAGGAGGAGATGGCGGGAAATGAGGCGGCGGAGACGCTTGGCCTCAGCCTGCGCGCCTTCTGGTCGCTGCTGGAGCGGGCCCGGCGGGCGCTGCGGCAGCAGATGCAGCGCAAGACCGGCCAGGATGGGAGGATGTAGGAATGAACGCCATGACCCCCGACGAGTTCACCCGCCTGCTCGACATCCATGGCGCCGACCAGGCGCGCTGGCCCGAGGCGCAGCGCGAGGCGGCGCAGCTACTGTGCGAGGCGTCCCCGGCGGCACGCGCGCAATGGGCCGCGGCACGGCGGCTCGACCGGCAGATCGCCGCCGCGCGCGCGCCGCGGCCCGACCCGGCACGGCAGGCGCGCATCGTCAGCGGCGCCCTGGCGCGCATCCGGGCACGAGGGGAGCCGTTGCTCGACTGGAGCTGGCTGTTCACCCGTCCGATCGGCGCCGCCTTCGCAGCGAGCCTGGTGGCCGGCTGGCTGGTCGGGAGCGGCCTCGGCGATGCGCCGGCGACCAGGCATGCCGCCGTGCTGTTGCAGTTGGAGGACTTGATCCAGTGATGCCGCCGCTCACGCCGCGCCGGCTTCGCGTGATGGTCGCGATGTCGATCGGGCTCAATCTCTTCCTGGTTGCCATCATCGGCGCGCAGCGCTGGCGGGCCGTGCAGCTCGAGCGCATGGCCGCGCCGAATGTCGGGGCGCTGGAGGCCCAGGTATTGCGCGACCCCGAACGCGGCCTGGGGCTGTTGAGCGCCGGACTCTCCGAGCGGGATTCGACCATCCTCCGCGATGCCATCCGCATCCGCCTTGCCGACCTGCTGGTGGCACGCCGCGACTTCGCCGCGGCGGTGGACCTTGCGCGCTCGGAGATCGCACGTGATCCGGTCGATCTCGCAGCGCTGCGGGAATCGATCGAACGCGCGCGCCGGCAGCGCCAACGCTTTGGGCCGCTCCTGGAGGAGATCATCCTCGATGCGGTGCCCCGCATGTCGCCCGAGGGACGACAGGCGCTGTCACGACTGCGCGGCGTGGCCGCCCCCCTGGGCGGATCGTGATGCGGTCCGCACCCAGGCCCGCGATCATCGCCTCGGTGACGTGAACTGTCCCAGGAGGGTTTCGCCGGAAGACCAACCCCAATCGAGTGGTCCGAGGGCGTTTTCGTGGAACATCGCCCCCACGCCCGCCGGCAGCGGGCGCAAAGCAGCGTCGGAACGACGCCATGCAGGCGAGAAACCCGCTGGCGCCGGGGACAGACCTGGATCGGCTCAGCCCGCGGCATGATCGGATGTGACGCCAAAGACCCCGGCGCCGCGGTCAGAACTCCATCAGGTTCTCGCGGAATGTCTTGTAGCTATATCCACGCTTCGTCAGCCCGCGCTTCTGCAGCACCGGCACCAGGCCGTCGCAGATCTCAGCGACATAGCGGCGGCTGAAATCGCCGAAGGTGAGCAGGAACCCGTCGCCGCCGACCTCCTGCATCACCTCCTCCATCATGCCCGCGACGTGTTCTGGCGTGCCCGTGTAGTCGAGGCCGGAGCGGTTGGCGCGCTGCTTGGTGATCTCGCGCGGGGTGCGGCCGACCCATTTCTTCGCGGCCGACTGGTGCCCGTTGGAGGTCAGCGGTGGCAGCGGCTCATCCAGCGGGAATTGCGAGAAGTCGATACCGGTCAGCGTGGACATCATCGCCAGCGCGAACTCGATGTTCTGCTCCGCGAAGGCGATCTCGTCCCGGCGCCGCTGGCGGGCCGTCTCCATGTCGCGATCGATGATCGGATCGGCGAGGAACAGCACCTTGATGTTGTCCGGGTTGCGCCCCTGCTCGACGGCGGTCGCGCGGATGGTCTCGCGCTGGCGCTTCATGTCGGCCACGGATTCCGCGGTGGCGATGATGGTGTCGGCCCAGCGCGAGGCGAAGCGAAGCCCGCGCGGCGACCCGCCCGCCTGGCACAGCACCGGGCGCCCCTGCGGCGAGCGCGGCGCCGTCAGCGGCCCGCGGCAGGAGAAGTACTGCCCCTTGTAATTGATCGGATGGACCTTGTTGCCATCCGCGAAGATGACGTTGTCCCGGTCCAACACGACGGCGTCCGGCTCCCAGCTTTCCCAGAGCTGGGTGACGATGTCCGCCACCTCGTCGGCTCGGTCGTAGCGTTCGTCGTGCGGGACGTGCTTGTCCTTGCCGTAGTTCTGCGCGCCGCCATCATTGCTGCCGGTCACCATGTTCCAGCCGACCCGGCCTTCGGTCAGATGGTCGAGCGAATTGACCAGCCGCGCCAGCAGGTAGGGCGGATACTCGCTGGCCGACAGCGTCGGCACGAGGCCGAGGTGTTTCGTCGCCATGGCAAGGTATGGCACCAGCGTCGCCGGATCGAGCTTCGGCGTCGCCGCGGCCTGGCGCAGATAGGCGTTGTGCGAGTTCTGGTAGGTATAGGGGACGTTGCAGCTGTCCTCGATGATCAGGTAGTCGAAGCAGGCCCGCTCCATCGACCGCGCCAGGTCCACGAAGAGGTCGGGCATCATCCAGCGCGCCTGGGCGGCATCCGTGCCGCCCCATTCGTGATGCCAGGCCTTCGGCCCGAAGCCGCGCGAGAGAAACCACGAGAGATGGAAGGGCTTGCTGCTCATGAGGGCGTCCTTGTGGGCGGAATGTCCGGCGGTGGCATCAGCGCGGCGCCAGGCGGGATTTCGGGTCCACATGCTCGCGCAACCCGTTGCCGAACATGTTGATTCCCCAGACGAGGATGATGATGGCGAGACCGGCGAGGTTCGCGATCCACGGCGCGACGAAGAGCCGGCTGCTGCCTTCCGAGAGGATGTTGCCCCAGGTCGCGGTCGGGGCCGGCAGGCCGAGGCCGAGATAGGACAGCGCGGTCTCCTGCAGGACCATCTGCGCGACCTGCAGCGTGGACACCACGGTCAGCACCGGCACCATCTGCGGCAGGAGATGCCGCCAGATCACGTAGCGGTCCGAGGCGCCATACAGCGTCGCCGCCTCGACGAAGGGGCGCTGCCGCAGGGAGCGCGTGAGATTGAAGACGACGCGGGCATAGATCATCCAGCGCGACACGCCGAGCACGAAGATCAGGTTCACGGCGCTGCCGCCGAGTGCCGCCACCATCAGGATCGCCAGCAGGATGTCCGGGAAGGCCATCTGCGCATCGGCGAAGCGCATGATCACCTGTTCCCAGCGGCCGCCCTTGTAGCCGGCGACGAGGCCCGCCGCGCTGCCGAGCAGGCAGGAGAACAGCATCGAGGCGACGCCGACCAGGATGGACAGGCGCGACCCGTAGATCAGCCGCGACAGCAGGTCGCGCCCATAGGCATCGGTGCCGAGCCAGTGCGCCGGGCTGCCGCCGGCCATCCAGGCGGGGGGCTTCATGCGCATCGACAGGCTCTGCTGATAGGGATCGTAGGGCGCGACCAGCGGCGCGAAGATGGCCAGCAGCACGGCCCCCAGCACGATGCCGCCCCCCAGCGTCATCTTGAAACCCTTGCCGAACAGGGGGCGGCGCGGCCGCAGTGTGGTCGCGCTCAATGTCGGCGAATCCTCGGGTCGATCAGCATCTGCAGCAGGTCCACGGCGAGGTTGGTCAGGGCGATGCCGATCGCGATGACCAGCACGCCAGCCTCGACCACCGGAACGTCGCGGTTGGAGATGCTGGTCAGCATCAGCCGGCCCACGCCGGGCCAGGCGAAGATCGTCTCGGTGATGATGGACCCGCCCATCAGCGTCCCGATCTGGATGCCGAGGAAGCTGAGCAGCGGGTTCAGGGAGACCGGCAGCACATGGGTCAGCAGCACCCGCAGGCGCGACAGGCCCTTGGCGCGGGCGGCGATGACGAATTGCTCGCCCGACATCTCCAGCACGCTGGCGCGCGTGATGAGGACGATGTTCGGCAACAGGATGGTGGCGAGGGTGATGGCCGGCAGGATGATGTGCCGCCAGCCGCCGGCGCCCGAGGTCGGCAGCCAGCCGAGGTTGAGCGCAAAGAGCTGGATCAGCAGGATGCCGAGCCAGAAACTCGGCATGGACTGGCCCGCCACGGCGAGGGAGGAGATGACGAGATCCGCGAGCCGGTCGCGCCACACCGCGCAGACCAGCCCGAGGGTAACGCCGAGCACGATGGCGAGAAGCAGCCCGGTCCCCGCCAGTTGCAGGGTGCCGCCCAGGCGCTGCAGCACGGTCTGGAGGGCCGGCTCGTTGAATTGCAGGGACTGTCCGAAATCACCCTGCACCAGGTCGCGCAGGAAGATCAGGAACTGGACCGGGATCGGCTCGTCGAGATGCAGCTTCTCGGTCAGGGCGGCCACCTGCTCGGGCGTCGAGGTGACGTCGAGGAAGATGTCCACCGGATTGCCCGTGAGGCGCAGCACCACGAAGGTGACCATCACCACGAGGAACAGGGAGAGCGGCAGGATCACCAGCCGCCGCGCAGCATAGGCAAGCACTGTCGCTCTCCACCCCTCAGGCGATGTCCGCTGCGGCGAGGCGCAGGATCTTGTCCGAGGCGGCGCCGAAGCCGGTCACCTTCTTGTTCACGGCATAGAGGCTCGGCAGCCCGAACAGGAACATGGCCGGGTTCTCAGCGTGCAGGATCTCCATCATGCGGTGATAGGCGCGCTCCCGCGCCTCCTGGTCATTGGTCGAGCGCGCCTCGACGAAGAGGCGCTCATACTCGTCGTTCTTCCAGACCGAGCGGCGGCTTCCCTCGGTGAACCAGACCGCCGCGAAATCGGCATCGCCCAGGCTGTACCAGCCGATCATGTACATCGGGCCCGCCCGCTGGGCGCGCTGCATCTGCGTCCAGACGCCGCCCTCCACGACGTTGACCGTGGCGTTGACGCCGATGTTGGACAGCATGCCGGCAGCCGCGTTGCAGATATCCACGTCGGACAGGTACTTGCCCGACTGCGTGGCGATCGGGATCGGCGTGCGGAAGTTGAAGCCGGCTTCCCGCAGCATCGCCTTGGCCTTGTCCGGATCGAAGGGCCGCGGCTTGAGCGCCGGGTTGAAGCCGAAGGTGGTCGAGGTGAGCAATTGCCCCTGCAGCAGTTCGCCGCGGCCCTTCAGCAATTCCCGGCGGATCGCCTCCTTGTCGATGGCGTAGTCGAAGGCTTCCCGCACCTTCGGGTTGTTGAAGGGCGGCACGCGCACGTCGTAGGTCAGGATGAGCCCGACGCTGGAGACGATCTCGTCGAGCTTGGCGACCGAGGAGCTCTCGACCTGCGGGATCAGGTCGATCGGCACTTCCTCGATGATGTGCGTCTCGCCGGCGACGAGGGAGGCGATGCGCGTGCCGGGGTCCGGGATCTCCCGGACGATGATGCGATCCACCTTCGGCGCGCCGCCCCAATAGTCCTTGTTCGCGGTCAGCTCGTAGCGGTCGCCCGGGACCCAGCGCTGGAAGACGAAGGGGCCTGTGCCCATCGGCCGGGCCGCGAGGCCGTCGAAGCCGACGCGCTCAAAATACGCCTTGCTCTGGATCTGGATGTTGGTCAGGCCCTGTAGGATCGTCGGGAAGACAGCGCGCGCCGTGAGATTCAGCGTGTACTTGTCCACCACGGTCGCCTGGGTGATCGGCGCGATGCGCGCCAGCGAACCGTAGCCATTGGCCGGGTTGATCACGTAGTTGATCGTGTAGGCGGCGTCCTCGGCGGTGAATTCGCTGCCGTCGTGGAACTTCACCCCCTGGCGCAGCTCGAACTGCGTCGTCACCTCATCGAGCTGGCGGTGGCTTTCCGCCAGGCCCGGCACGGCCTGGCCGGCATTGTTGCGGGAGTACAGC
The DNA here is from genome assembly GCF_019430885.1 of Roseomonas alba. Lineage (GTDB taxonomy): Bacteria > Pseudomonadota > Alphaproteobacteria > Acetobacterales > Acetobacteraceae > Neoroseomonas > Neoroseomonas alba. The sequence continues at coordinate 64,210 of NZ_JAHYBZ010000007.1, forward strand.
GCCTCATTGGTCTGGCTGATCAGGCTCGAGGAGGCGAAGGAGGAGATGCCGGGGCGCAGCGAGTCCGGGAAGACCGAGGCGCCGACCACCAGTGTCTTCCCGGCAGCCTGCGCCGGCCGCGGGAGGCCGAGGCCCGCCGCCGCGCCGCCGGCCAGGGCCGCCCGGCCCAGCGCCCGGCGCGTCAAGCCGAAGGGAGCGGTATTCGATCGGTCAGTCGGCATGGGGGCGTCCTTTGCGGCCAGAGTTGCGGGAAGGCGGCGCCATTTCCTGGGCGGGAGGGGTCATGACGGCAGGCTCTCCGCCAGGTGACACGCGGCGACGTGATCCGGGGCCAGTTCACGCAGCGCGGGATCCTCTGCGCGGCAGAGCGCGACGGCATGCGGGCAGCGCGTGTGGAAGCGGCAGCCGCTCGGCACCGCGTCGGCGCTGGCGATCTCGCCAATGGCATCCAGGCGCTGCCGCGCCATGCCGGGACGATGCGACGGGACCGCGGAGAGGAGGGCGCGCGTATAGGGATGGCGCGGGCTGCGATACAGATCCCGCTTGCTCGCCAGCTCGACGATGCGGCCCAGATACATCACCGCGACGCGCGTCGCGACATGACGCACCACGCGCAGGTCGTGGGAGATGAACAGATAGGTCAGGCCGAACTGGCGTTGCAGCTCGGTGAGCAGGTTGACCACCTGCGCCTGCACGGACACGTCCAGCGCCGAGACCGGCTCGTCGCACACCACGAAATCAGGACGCAGGGCCAGCGCCCGCGCGATGCCGATGCGCTGGCGCTGGCCGCCGGAGAATTCATGCGGGTAGCGCGCGGCATAGTCGGCCGACAGGCCCACCAGCGGCAGGAGCTCGGCGACCCGAGCGGTTTGCTCCCCCCGTGGCAGGCCGGCGAGATGCATCGGCTCCGCCACCAGCGCGCCAACGGTCATGCGTGGGTTGAAGGAGCTGCCGGGGTCCTGGAAGATCAGCTGCATGCGGCGGCGATAGGCGCGCAGGCCGTCGGCCTTGGCGGCCGTGATCTCGACGCCGTCGAACGCGATGCTGCCGCCGTCCGGTTCCGCCAGGCGCACGAGAAGACGGCCCGTGGTCGTCTTGCCGCAGCCGCTCTCGCCCACCAGGGCCAGGGTCTCGCCGCGCCGCACGTCGAAGCTGATGCCGTCCACGGCCTTCACCACACGGCCGCCGACGGCGAAGTGCCGTGTCAGGTCGCGGATGCGCAGAAGCGGGGGCTGTTCCATGTCAGGCCGCCATCACTGCTTCGACATGCCAGCAGGCGGCGCTGTGCCCGGGCGCGATCGCGTTCAGCGGCGGCACCGCGGCGCGGCAGGCATCGGACGCCAGGGCGCAGCGCGGATGGAAGGGGCAACCTTCCGGCATCGCGAAGGGGCTCGCCACCATGCCGGGAATCGCGGGCAGCAGCGGCGGGTCCTCCTCCTCCAGCGCCGGCATGCTGTGCAGCAGCCCCTGCGTGTAGGGATGCGCCGGATTGGCGAAGAGGCGTTCCACCGACGCGCGCTCGACGATGCGCCCGGCATACATGACCTGCACGGCATCGGCGAATTCGGCCACCACGCCGAGGTCGTGGGTGATCAGCATGATGGCCATGCCCATCTGCTGCTGCAGGTCGCGCAGGAGCTCCAGGATCTGGGCCTGGGTGGTTACGTCCAGCGCCGTGGTGGGCTCGTCAGCGATCAGGAGCTGAGGCTCGCAGGCCAGCGCCATGGCGATCATCACGCGCTGACGCATGCCCCCCGACAGTTCATGCGGATACTTGTCGAGCGCGGCCCGCGCGGAAGGCAGGCGGACGAGGCCCAGCAGTTCCTCCGCCCGACGGCTCGCCGCGGCGCGGCCGAGCCCAAGATGCAGCCGGAGCCCCTCGCGCAGCTGGTGACCGATGGTGAAGATCGGGTTCAGGGAGGTCGTCGGATCCTGGAAGATCATGCCGATCCGGCGGCCGCGGATGCGGCGCATCTCGGCCTCGCGCATCGGCACGATGTCGCTGCCGTCGAAGACGATGCGCCCGCCCGATATCCGAGCAGCCTGGTCAGGCAAGAGGCGCATCAATGCCAGCGCAGTCACGCTCTTGCCGCTGCCGGATTCACCGACGACGCCGAGCACCTGGCCTCGCGCAACGTCGAAACCGATGCGATGCACGGCATCGAAGCGCCCCTGTCCGGTCTGAAATTCGACCGTCAGGTCGCGCACTGACAGCAACGCGCGGACGTCTGTCGCTCCGTCGGCCAGGTGCACTTCCTGGGAGGGGTGATGCGCTACGCCATCCTCGGCCAAGCAGGCTCCTCGCCGCATTCCCGCTGCGCTGCTATCGGTGTCCACCGATTGTGACAGCAAGGATCATGCCAGGAAGCGGCGCAGCAGCCGCGCCCAGTGCTGCCGCTAGGTCATGAGCAGCAATGCCGATTGCCCTCCAGCCCAAAGGCGTCGAACCCCTCTGGGTTCAGGCGTGGTTCTGACCCACGCACCCGGCAGGCACACGCATCGCCACGGCCGAGGGGGATATCCGCTGGCCACAGGCGACAGCGGCGACGGTCATGCCTGCCTTCCGGACCGCGAGGGCGGCCGTCCAATCCGCTTCGGAGCCCAGGACGACGGGCTGCCGCGCGTGACGATCCACTGGCGCAGATGGACAGCCTCTACGCCAAGCCCGCTGGCACCAACCGCGATCCAACTCCACGCACCCCGCCACATGCGGCCTCACTCCCCAGAGACCGCAAGGATGGGAGCTGGCGCAGATCTCCGATCCGCGTGATGCCATCCTGGGACGAGATCCGGCTTGCCGGGTCCGCGCGGAGTCTGCGTCGATTTTCAGGATTGTGGATAACTCGATCAGGCGGTGGTGGGCGCACAAGGACTCGAACCTTGGACCCGCTGATTAAGAGTCAGCTGCTCTACCAACTGAGCTATGCGCCCGCCGGGCGCCGGCATGGGGTCCGGCGCCGAGGAGGCGCTTCATACCGTGCTCGGCGGCTTTGTCCAGCCCCTTTGCACGGTCATGCGATTTCATTCGCGCATGGGTCCCATCTCGGCATCGCGATGCACATAGGCCGAGAGCAGCAGCCCGAAGCCCAGCATCACCGTGATCATCGCCGATCCGCCATGGCTGATCAGCGGCAGTGGCACGCCGCCCACGGGGATCGACCCCGTCACCATGGCCACATTCACGAAGACGTAGAGGAAGTAGTTCGTCCCCAGCCCGATTGCGAGCAGCCGCCCGAACTGATGCTTGCTGCGGAAAGCGACCAGGTAGCAAAAGGCGACCACCAGCAGCAGCGCGGCGAGCGTGGTCAACGCGCCAACCAGGCCGAACTCCTCGGCGATCATGGTGAAGATGAAGTCGGTCTGCTTCTCGGGCAGGAAGTTCAGATGGCCCTGGGTGCCCTGCAGGAAGCCCTTGCCCCACAGCCCGCCCGACCCCAGCGCGATCTTCGACTGGATGATGTTGTAGCCGGCACCGAGCGGATCGCTCTCGGGATCAAGGAAGGTCGTGATGCGCGCGCGCTGGTAATCGTGCAGCCGTTCATAGGCGATGGGGGCGGCGACGCCGATGGCCGCGAAGCCGATGGCGAATTTCCACCAGCGCATGCCCGCAGCCCAGAACACCGCGGCGCCCACCATGCCGGTGATCAGCGCCGTGCCCAGATTCGGCTGCTTCAGGATCAGCCCCACCGGCACCAGCACCGCGATCGCGGGAGGGATCAGGAAGAGCGGATTGCCCACCCTCTCCCAGGACGCCCGGTGGAACCAGGATGCCAGCGCCAGCACCAGCATGATCTTCATCAGTTCGGAGGGCTGGAGCTGGATCGGCCCGATGTCGATCCAGCGTTGCGCCCCCTTGCCGATGTTCCCGTGCAGCAGCACCAACACCAGCAGCGCGATGCCGCCGAGATAGCCGAGCCAGGCGAAGCGTGCGATCACCCGGATGTCGACCATCGCGATGCCGAGCATCAGCACCAGGCCGAAGCCGAAGCGGATCGCGTGCTTCTGCGCATAGGTGTCAGGATTGCCGCCACCGGCCGACAGCAGCGCGACATAGCCGATCGCCGCAACGCCGCAGAGCAGCAGCACGAAGGACCACGGGATCTGCCAGAACTTCTCGAGGATCCCGGCCCCGCGGTCGCGGGTGAGCAGGCGACGCTCGAAGATCATCGCGTCGCCTCCGCCACGCGCTGTCCCGGCCGCTGGGGCCCGAGGCGCTGGAAGGCCTCGACCATGATGTCGCGCGCGATCGGCCCGGCGGTCGCGCCGCCGGCCATCCCGTGTTCCACCACCACCGACAGTGCAAAGAGCGGATTGTCATGCGGTGCATAGGCCACGAAGAGCGCATGCGGCCGCCATTCGCGCGGCACGGCATTGACGTTGAAGCCGCGCTCGCGCTGCTCGCGCGTCACGCGACGGACCTGGGTCGTGCCCGTCTTGCCGGCCATCTGGCCATACTGCGCCGGCAGGCGCGCAATGCCTGCCGTGCCACCGCCATTGATCACGCCCCACATCGCCTCACGGATCAGGCGCAGGTCATTGTCGGGGATGCCCAGGCTCGGCCAATCCTCCAACCGGCTGCCACGGACCGGCCGCCCGCCGATCGCGCGCGTCAGATGCGGCTGCACGGCCCGCCCGCTCGCCAGTCGCGCCGTCATCACGGCGAGCGACAGGGGCGTGAGCTGATAGAAGCCCTGCCCGATGCCATGGACGATGGTGTCGCCGATCGACCAGGGCTTGCCCTGCGCCTGCCGCCAGGCGCGCGTCGGCACCAGGCCCCGGCGCGTACCTGGCAATTCGACGTCGAGATCGACGCCGAGGCCGAACTTGTTCGCCATCGCCGCGATGCGGTCGATGCCGACGCGGCGCGCCATTTCGTAGAAATACACGTCGCAGGACGCCATGATCGCGCTGCGCATGTTCATCCCGCCATGGCCATTGCGATTATGGCAGTGGAAGCGATTGTTGCCGAAATCGAGATGCCCGGGGCAGTTCACGATGTCGCCCGGTCGGCAGACCTTCGCATCCAGCGCGGCCAGCGCGACGACCATCTTGAACGTCGATCCCGGCGCGTACAGGCCGTTCGTCGCCTTGTTGATCAGCGGCGTGGTGCGCGCCGCGGTCCATTGCCGCCACTGCGCGGCGCTGACCCCGGAATTGAAGATGTTCGGGTCGAAGGACGGCTTGGTCGCCATCGCCAGGACCTCGCCGTTGCGGGCGTCGAGCAGCACGGCCGTCGTGCCTTCCTCGATCTTGCCGCGAACCGCCTTCTGCAGTTCGGCATCGACGCTGATCTGCACGTCTTGGCCGGGAATCCCCTCGCGCCGGTCGAGTTCGCGGATCACGCGACCGACGGCATTCACCTCGACCTGCACGGCACCGGCGCGGCCACGCAGGACACGGTCGTGGAAACGCTCGATGCCCGCACGGCCGACCCGGATGCCCGGGAGTTGCAGCAGCGGATCATCCCCGACATCGTTCTCCGCCGCCGCGGCGACATAGCCGACGACATGCGCAAGATGCTCGGTTTCCGGGTAGATGCGGGTGGTGCCCATATCGACCGCGATGCCGGGCAGGTCGGGCGCGTTGACCTCGATCCGCGCCATTTCCTCCCAGCTCAGGAATTCGCGCAGGATGACCGGGACGAAGCGGCGGTTGCGGCGCACCTCGCGCTCGATGCGCGCCTTCTCATGATCGCCGAGCGGCACGATCTTCGAGAAGGTCTCGAGCGTCGCGGCGACGTCGGCGGTCTGCTCGGCGACCAGCAGCGCCCGCCAGTTCAGCCGGTTGCCGGCCACCACCTTGCCGTTGCGGTCGAGCACGCGGCCGCGCGGCGGGGCGAAGAGCCGGGCGCTGACCCGGTTCTCCTCGGCCAGGGTGGCGTAGCGGGCGCCTTCCTCGACCTGCAGCCTGTAGAGCCGCGATCCGAGGAAGCCGAAGGCCCCGAGCTGGATGACGCCGAGCACCGCGGCGCGCCGGGTGAAGATGCCGCGGCGGCGCTCTTCCTCCTTGCGGACCGTGCGCTCACGGCCAAGGCCGGACTTGCCCCAGGGACGCCAGTTCATGGCGCATTCTCCGCGTGACGCATCGCCTCATGGACCCGCGTGAGCACCAGGGCAATGGCGGGATAGAGACCGCAGGACAGCAGCGCGGCGTGCAGCGCCGGCGCGATGGGGGACAGGCGCAGCGCCAGCAGCGACTGCAACGCCCAATAGAAACATGCCGCACCCAGGGCCGCCGCGCAGAAGGCCAGCCAGACCGCCAGGAAGGATTGCCGCGCGAAGAAGCGCCGGAACCGCACCGCGGCCGCATGCAGGGCCAGCAGCACCAGAACCCCCGATCCCAGCGGCGCGAGCGTCAGCAGATCCATCAGCAGCCCCAGCAGGAACACGACCGGCGGCATCATCGCCCCGGGCCGGAAGAGGGACCAGAAGGCGACACAGGGCAGGGTCACGGCGAAGACCGGGGATGGCAGGCTGACCGGCGCCGCGGCCAGCACCATCAGGAACGCCGTCGAGAATCCCGGGAAGGCGAGCCGCGCGAAGGCGTCGATCCGGCGCACCAGGCCCGGCGCCGGTGCCGGGCGGCCATGATCGGGGCGGCGAAAGGGGGATAATGCCATGCCATCCTCCCCCTCAGCGGCGCCCGGACCGAGGCTCCGGACGCGCCACCGCCTCGGGCGGAATGATGCCGCGCAGGCCGTAGTCGAACAGCCGCACCACATCCAGCCGGTCGAGCCGGGCAAACAGCTCCACCTCCGGCACACCCTGCGAGGACAGGCGCACGATGCCAACCGGCAGACCGGCCGGGAAGGCACCGGCCTCCGCGCTCGTCACGATACGCTCGCCATCGACCGGGATCACGCCTTCCGGCCAATGCGCGAGGCGCGGCCGCGCGCCGTTCGTGCCGCTCATGATGGCGCGGGCGCGGCTCGATTCCAGCGTGACGGGAATGCGGCTGTTCATGTCGGTGGCGAGCAGCACGCGCGCGGAACGGTTGCCCACCTCCGTCACGCGGCCGACGAAGCCGCGCTCATCCAGCGCCACCTGGCCCTTGCGGATGGAGTGCTGCGGCCCGGTCGCGAGCAACACGGCGCGGGCATAGGTCCCGCCCCCATCGGCCACGACCTGTGCCGTCACGAAGGCCGGCGCGGCCTCGGGCAGGAAGTTGAGCTGCCGGCGCAGCATGTCGTTCTCGGTCTCGAGCGCGAGCGCCGTCGCATGCCAGCGCCGCAGCCGTTCATTCTCCTCACGCAATTGCGCGTTCTCTTCACGCAACGTGGCGAGCGAGCGGATTTCCTCGATGGCGGATCGGACGGCGCCCATCGGTTCGGCAAGCGCCGCATAGATCGGCGAGAGCGCATCGGAAAGATGCGTGCGCAGCCGCTCCGCCAGCAGCGTGTCCGCCTTGCCCAGCAGCATGATGCCGAAGGCGGCCGCGATCATCAGCGGCAGCGATAGCCGCGCCAAAGCCTGCCGGAGCGGAATGCTCAGCCGGATCACGCGCCCCTCATCCCCCTGCCAGGATCACGAAGCCCCGGCCCCGACCGGATGACCGGGGCCAGGGTCGGTATCAATACATCGAACTCAGGACGTGGCGAAGCCGCTTCATGTCTTCCAATGCGCGCCCGGTGCCGAGAGCGACGCAGGACAAGGCATCCTCTGCCACCACGACGGGCAGGCCCGTGGCATCGCGCAACACCTGATCGAGCCGGTTCAGCAAAGCCCCACCGCCGGTCAGCACGATGCCCTTGTCCACGATGTCGGCGGCGAGTTCCGGCGGCGTGTTCTCGAGCGCGACCTTCACCGCCTCGACGATCTGGGCAACCGGTTCATAGAGAGACTCGGCGACCTGGCGCTGGCCGACCACGACCTCACGCGGCACGCCGTTCATCAGGTCGCGACCCTTGACCTCGGCTAGCGGGCCGTCATCGCCATCCTCGGGCGGGGCCGCGGCGCCGATCTCGAGCTTGATGCGCTCGGCGGTCGATTCACCGATCAGAAGGTTAAACTGGCGCCGGATGTAGGAGATGATCGCCTCGTCCAGCTTGTCGCCGCCGACGCGCACCGACCGCGCATAGACGATGCCGCCGAGCGAGATCACCGCGACCTCGGTAGTGCCGCCGCCGATGTCGACGATCATGGAACCGGACGGTTCGGTCACCGGCAGGCCGGCGCCGATCGCCGCGGCCATCGGTTCCTCGATCAGCAGCACCTTGCGCGCTCCGGCCGATTCCGCGCTCTCCTGGATCGCGCGCCGTTCGACAGCCGTGGACCCTGAGGGCACGCAGACGATGATCATCGGCGAGGCGAAGGACCGCCGGTTGTGCACCTTGCGGATGAAGTGCTTGATCATCTCCTCCGCCACCTCGAAATCGGCGATGACGCCGTCGCGCAGCGGACGGATGGCGGCGATGTTGCCCGGCGTGCGGCCGAGCATCAGCTTGGCCTCCTCGCCGACGGCAAGCACCTGCTTGCGGCCACGCTGATCGGAGATGGCGACCACACTCGGCTCGTTCAGCACGATCCCCCGCCCCTTCACGTAGACGAGCGTGTTGGCGGTGCCGAGATCGATGGCCATGTCGGCGGACAGGAAGCCGAACAGGCGAGAGAACATGCTTACCGGACCTTCCGAGGGGGCCGCACAGCCCGCGCTGCGGATGGACCGCCGCCGCGACCGTTGGGGCTTGAGAGAGGACGGGGGCGTTTACCCCCCCCTGGCGGGACTCTCAAGCCGGATTCCCGTGACGGGTCGGACAGGGGTCAGGGGAAGGGCGGCACGGGCTTCGTTTCCCCGGGTCGGATTTCGCCGAGGTGACGCCGGATCATATCGTAGTCGGGATGGTTTGGCGAATAGGTCAGGCGGCCACGCCCCACGGTGCCGCCCTGCCGGGCGACCAGGTCAAGGATGATCGTCCCGTCCGCCTCCATCCGCGCCGTGCCGATCGGCTCCGGCGCAGATTGGGCGTGCACGGCGCCGGGCAGGGCCAGCATGACAGCCAACATTGCCCGGCGCGCGCGGCGCATCAGGCGCGGAGCACCACGGGCGGTTCGGTCCGCTCACGCTTCACCAGCAGCTTGTTGAGCGCATGCACATAGGCACGGGCCGAGGCGACGATGGTGTCGGTATCCGATCCCTGCCCGTCCACGAGCTTGCCATTCTCCTCCATGCGCACGGTCACGCGCGCCTGGGCGTCCGTGCCGCCGGTGATGGACTGCACGGCATAGAGCTTGAGGTTCACCTCATGCGGGAAAGCGTTGCGCAGCGCGTTGAAGGTCGCGTCCACCGCACCGTCGCCGGTCGCCATGCCATCGACCCGGTCGCCATCCACCTCAAGCGCGATGGTGGCCATCGGCTTGGTGCCCATGCCGGTCGAGACATTGAGGCCGGTCAGGCGGATGCGGTCGTTGCCGCGGACGACCTCGTCGTCGACCAGCGCCGCGATGTCCTCGTCATAGACGACCTTCTTGCGGTCGGCGAGTTCCTTGAAGCGCTTGAAGGCATCGTTGAGCTGGTTGTCACCCACCTCGTAGCCCAGCGTCTTCAGCCGGTCACGAAAGGCCGCGCGGCCGGAGTGCTTGCCCAAGATGATCGAGTTCGTGGACCAGCCGACGCTCTCGGGCGTCATGATCTCGTAGGTCGAGGCGTCCTTCAGCACGCCATCCTGGTGGATGCCCGATTCATGGGCGAAGGCGTTGCGCCCGACGATCGCCTTGTTGGGCTGCACGTCGAAGCCGGTGATGGTGGCCAGCAGCCTGGAGGTCTTGAGGATGCGCGGCGTGGTGATACCGGTCTTGGCGTGCAGCGCGTCGTGGCGCGTGCGCACGGCCATCGCGACTTCTTCGAGGCTCGCATTCCCCGCGCGTTCGCCGATGCCGTTGATGGTGCATTCCACCTGGCGCGCGCCGGCCTGGATCGCGGCCAGCGTATTCGCCACCGCAAGACCCAGGTCGTTGTGGTTGTGCGTGGAGAAGATCGCCTTCTCCGCGCCCGGCACCTTGTTGATCAGCGTCGAGAAGATCTCATGCATGTCCGCCGGCAGCGAATAGCCGACCGTGTCGGGGATGTTGATCGTCGTCGCACCGGCCTTGATCGCGGCCTCGACGCAGCGGCAGAGGAATTCCAGGTCCGAGCGCGACCCGTCCTCGGCCGACCATTCGACATCGGCCGCGTGATTGCGCGCGAGCGTCACGGATTGCGTGATGCGCTCCAGCACTTCCTCGCGCGTCATGCGCAGCTTCACGCGCATATGCAGGTCGGAGGTTGCGAGCACGATGTGGATGCGCGGCCGCGCGGCGGGCTTGGTCGCCTCGGCCGAGGCCATGATGTCGGCGGTGTTGGCGCGGGACAGGCTCGCGATGACCGGCCCGTCCTTGCTGAAGCGCTTCGCGATGGACTGCACGCTTTCGAAATCGCCGGGGCTCGCGATGGCAAAGCCGGCTTCCAGCACGTCGGCGCCGAGTTCGTGCAGGGCTTCGGCCATGCGCAGCTTCTCCTCGAGATTCATCGAGAAGCCCGGCGACTGCTCGCCGTCGCGCAGCGTGGTGTCGAAGATGATGATGCGGTCGTCGGCCAGGGTGCCGAAGGACGGATGGGTGATGGCCATGGCAGGCGTTTCCTGTTTGGCGATGATGAAAGGACGCGCGTTCGGGCTCGGCTTCCCCTGAGCGATGTCCGGCCGGGATCAGCCGGGCGTTACGCCCAGGGGCCAGTAAGTCGAAGGAGAAGGAGCCCGAGGGGCGCACGCGCGGCGGCCAGGGCAGGAAGCCCCAGGGTCAGGTCGGCCGGGATGGCGCGCAGGTTCATCGCAGGTGCAGGATACGGGGGGCGCGCCGGCGCGGCAAGCACCGAAGTCGCGCCTGCATGGCGCCGCCCCGGTCCCGCTATGGTGTCCGTCCCTCCCGTGCGAGTTCCTCGATCAGCGGACGCAGCGTGCGCTCCTCCTCCTCCCAATAGGCGGCGAAGCCATTCGGCCCCTGGAAGGTGATGGGAATGTTGAGCTGGCGCATCTTCTCCGCGTGTTCGGGCGACAGGATGGCCCGTTCGAGCGCGGTCGCAAGGCGATCCTTCACCTCGGGCGGGAGGCCGGCCGGGGCGACGAAGGCGCGCGTCGAACCCGCCACGATGTCATAGCCCTGCGCACGAGCCGTCGGGACACCGGGCAGGAAGGGGCTTTCCTGCGGCGCCAGGACGGCCAGCGCCCGCGTCGCCCCCTGCCGCATCTGGGCGGAGGCCGTGCCGACGGCAAAGATCGCCGCCTCGGTCTGCCCTCCGAGCAGCGCCGTCAGCGCCGGTCCGGCGCCGTTGAAATGCACCTGGTTGAAGGTAACGCCCGCCAGGCGCTGGAGCCGGACCGAGGCGAGGTGCTCGTGCCCCAGCAGCCCATTGTCGGACATGCGGAAATCGTCCGGGCGCGCCTTCGCCGCCGCGACCAGGTCCGCGAGGCTGCGCAGCGGGCTGTCGACGCGCACCACGATCGCGCCCGGGTCGGTCACGTGCAGGGCAAGCGGCGTGAAGCTGCCCCGCGTAAAGCCCGGCTGGCGAGCGGGATCGAGATAAAGCGTCGTCGCCTGCGGCCAGAGGCCATAGGCGATGGTCAGCCCATCTGGCCGGGCACGCGCGACCTGCGCCATGCCGATCTGGCTGCCCGCGCCGGGACGGTTCTGGACCACCACCGGCATGCCGAGTTCCCGTTCCAGCAGCGGGGCCAGGGCGCGGGCGCCGATGTCGTTGCCGCCGCCCGGCGGGTAGGGGACGATCAGTTCCACCGTGCGGCCTTGCGCCAGCACCGGCCGCGCCATGACGAGCCCCACCAGGCCTATCAGGGTCTGCCGCCGTCGGGCAGCCATGTTCAAGACCATCATTCCTGAGCCTTTCGCTGTCAGGGCGATTGGCCGTGGCCGGCGCGGCCGCCCGCCTTCTGCCGGGCAGCGCGACAGCATCATGCTACCGGCGGATGCGTCGTCCACCAATGGCGGGCGATGTCGGCGCGGCGGCAGACCCAGATGTCCGGCTCCCGCGCCACGCGGGCCAGCACCCGCTGCAGCGCAGCAGTTCGCCCCGGCCGGCCGATGATCCGGCAATGCAGGCCGACCGACATCATCTTTGGTGCGCCGGCCCGTCCCTCGGCCAGCAGCACCTCGATGGCATCGGTGACATAGCGTTCCCAGCCATCCGGGCTGCTGAAGCCTGGCGGCACGGCGTACTTCATGTCGTTAGCGTCGAGGGTGTACGGGATGACCAGATGCGGCCCCTTCGGACCCTGCACGTAATGCGGCAGGTCGTCGTCATAGGCGTCGCTGTCATAGAGGAAGCCGCCATGCTCCATCACCAGGCGGCGGGTGTTGGGGCTGATGCGGCCGGTGTACCAGCCGACGGGCTTCGTGCCGGTCAAGCGCTCGATGGTCTCGACGCATTTCGCGATCTCGGCGCGCTCCGTCGCCTCGTCCATGCCGTGATAGTCGATCCAGCGCCAGGCATGGGAGGCGATCTCGTGCCCCGCCTCCGCGAAGGCGCGTGCGACATCGGGGTTCAACTCCAGCGCCCGCCCGACGCCATAGACGGTGAGCGGGAAGCCCCGTGCGGCGAAGGCCCGCAGCACGCGCCAGACGCCCGCGCGGGCGCCGAACTCGAACTGGGATTCGACGGTGCGGTTGCGGTCGCCGAGGATGGGCGTGCCACCGGGGACCTCATGCAGATACAGCTCGCTGCCGGCATCGCCGTTCAGCACCGTGTTCTCGCCGCCTTCCTCGTAGTTCAGCACGAAGGACAGGGCGAGCTTCGCGCCGCCCGGCCATCGCGGATCCGGCGGGTCGGCGCCGTAGCCCTGGAAATCGCGGGGATAGAAGGTCTTCGGGTCGGGAATCATGGCGCGAAGATTGGCCAGTCCGGCCCCGGCGGGTCAACGCATCCCGAAGGGGCGGCCCGGTCGAACCGCCCCCCCCGCCGTCACGCGGCAATCGGCCGCGCCAGTGCCTTCGCACGCAGCGCCCAGCCCTGTGCGACCGGCGAACCCTCCTTCATCGCCAGGCGTTCGGCGACCATCGCCTCGGCCATCGCGGCATCGCCCGCCCGGACCGCCGCCTCGCAAAGCGTCCAGGAGAGGATATCCCGCTGCGCGTGGCTGCCGCCGAAACGGCTGGCGATGCCCCGCACCGGCAGGATGCAGGCGACCGCCCCGCGATAGTCGCCCTGGCCGAAGGCCGCGAAGCCGCGGGCCAGCGGCAGGCCGACATCACGCGACATCATCGCGTTGGTCCCCTGCCCTGTCGCCGCGCGCTCCAGCGTGGCGATGACCGCCTGCTGCGCCTCACGATCGCCCGTGGCTGCGAAGGCCATCATCGCGTGCACATCATTGAAGGCGTAGACGCCATGATCGATGCGCGCCGTGCAGCCGGGCAGGAGCCGCGACCAGCGATCCCCGACATCATGCCCCAGCACCCAGAGCCGCCACAGCAGCGCCGCACCGTCGATCGCCTCCAGCGCCTGGCCGAAGCCACCGGCGGAGATACGCTCATCGAACAGCGCCAGCGCGCCGGCGATGTCGCCCCGCTCGATGCAGAACAGGGCCAGGTGCCACCAGTTGTGGTAGGCGAAGAGGCTGTCCGGCGCCCAGCCCGGAGCCGTCGCGTGAAGGAAGGTGGCACCTTCCTCGGCCCGGCCCTGCATCTCCATCACATGGGCCACCGCATGGGCCGCCCAACCGTCGCGCGGATCGATCGCGATGGCCTCGCGGCCCGCGGCCTCGGCGCGGGCATAGTCGCCGGATTCCTCGAGGCCGAAGGCATGCATGCCGAGAAGATATCCATATCCCGGCATGCCCCGCCGCCAGGCCGGCAGCACCCGTGCCACGCGGTCACGCAGCATGTGGCTCTGCCCGAGGAAGAAATCGCCGAGCTGCCCGAACTGCACGGCCAGCAGGTCATGCGGATGATCGATGGCGATACCGCCCCAGCTTTCGGTCGCGCGGCTCAGATCTCCGTCGACCCAGTGCCGCACCGCGGCGATATGGGCCTGTTCGCGTGCATTGGCACGCGGGGCGAGCGCCTCCGCCGCGGCGAGGCTGGTCGCGGCTTCCGCCGCGAAGGTCCTGTCGGTCGTCGTCGCCAGGATCGCCGCGCGCATCGCATGCGCCATCACGCAATCCGGATGCTCGACAAGCAGCGCATCGAGATCGGCGACGGGATCGGCCAGATAGGCATGAAACCTGGCGATCGCGCCATCGAGGCGCCGCGCGGCATCGGCGGTGCAGGTCAGGGCGTTGCCCCGGATATCGGTGCTCATGGTGTTCGCTCCTCTGCGCGGTTCGTGACGGCGCAGGTGTCGCGCATCGGGCCATGCTGCTACCAGCCATCCCATGGTGCAGTCGGCAGCGATAGATATTTTTACGTTTTTTCCGTATGTTACGGACAGTTTGAGCAAACCCGAAACGTGCCCTCGTGATATCACGCACATCCCGGCTGCACCTACGGTACAGTTCCGCCATGAACGAGATCGCGTCACGCCGGGAAAGCACGCGCGAGAGACTTCTCGACCTCGCCGAGACCGCCGTCCTGCAGAAGGGCTTCGGCGCGACCTCGATCGAAGAACTCATCGTCGGCGTCGGCATCTCCAAGAGCGGCTTCTTCTACCACTTCCCCGACAAGGGCGAACTCGCGAAGGCGCTGCTGCTGCGCTACATCGAACGCGACAACGTCATCCTCGACGACCTCTTCGCGCAGGCCGACGCGCTGAACGAGGACCCGCTGCACGGCTTCCTCGTCGCGCTCAAGCTCTTTGCCGACATGATGGGTGCGATGACCGAGGTGCATCCCGGCTGCATGGTCGCCTCGGTCTGCTACCAGGAACACCTGTTCGACCGCGAGATCCACGCCCTGGCCTGCGATGCGGTCATCGGCTGGCGAGCGCGCTTCCGCGCGCGGCTGGATGCCATCGTCGCGCGGTATCCGCCGAGAGTGCCGGTGGATCTGGACGATCTCGCGGACATGATCTCGGTGATGGTGGATGGCGGGATCACCATATCCCGCGTGACGCGCGACCCGGCGCTGATGGCACGGCAGATCATGCTCTACCGCGCCTTCGTGAAGGCCGTGTTCCTCGGCGCCTGACGGTCGCGCGCGGTTCGGGGAGCAGGACCATGAGCACGACCACGCGCCACGACGCCTGGCAGGAAGGCGACAGCTACGACGCCTATATGGGGCGATGGAGCCGCGCCATCGCGCCGCTCTTCCTCGACTGGCTCGATGTGGAGGAAGGTGGCGATTGGCTCGAGGTCGGCTGCGGGACCGGCGCGCTGTCGGCGGCCATCCTCGACCGCTGCGCGCCGGGCAGCCTCATCGGCATCGACGCCTCGGCCGGCTTCGTCGCCACGGCGCGGCGCGCCGTGGCGGATGCGCGCGCCACCTTCGAGGCCGGCGACGCGCAGGCCCTGGCGCTGCCCACGGCGAGCCGCGACGTGGTGGTCTCCGGGCTCGTTCTGAACTTCCTGCCCGAACGGGCCTGGGCGCTCGCCGAGATGCGACGCGTTCTGCGGCCGCACGGCACGCTCGGCTTCTATGTCTGGGATTATCCCGGCGGCGGCCTCGGCTTCCTGCACGCCTTCTGGACGGCGGCCGTGGCACTGGACCCCGCGGCGGCGGATCTCACGGAGGAGCGCCGCTTTCCCTTCTGCACGCGGGATGCGCTCGTCGCGCTCGTGCAATCGGCCGGGCTGACGAACGTCACGACACAGGCGATCGAGGTGCCGACGCTGTTCCGCGACTTCGACGACTATTGGCACCCCTTCACGCTCGGTGCCGGCCCCGCACCCGGATATTGCGCGAGCCTCGCCCCGCCGCAGCGCGAGGCCCTGCGGGCGCGCCTCGATCGCGACCTGCCGCGCGCCGCGGACGGGTCGATCGCGTTCACCGCGCGCGCCTGGGCGGTGAAGGCGCGCGCGCCCTGAAACGCGAAGGCGCCGGAAGGTCTCCCCTCCGGCGCCCCGCGATGCTGTCTGCGCGGCAGGATCAGTTCTTCGCCTTGTCCACCAGCGCGTTCTTGCTGATCCAGGGCATCATGGCGCGCAGCTTCGCGCCGATCTCCTCGATCGGATGCGCGGCGTTGCGCCGGCGGATGGCCTTGAAGGAAGCCTGGTTCACCTTGTTCTCCAGCATCCAGTCGCGGGCGAAGCGGCCGGTCTGGATGTCCTCGAGAACCTTCTTCATCTCCGCCTTGGTCTCGGCAGTGATGATGCGCGGGCCGGTGACGTATTCGCCATACTCGGCGGTGTTGGACACCGAGTAGTTCATATTGGCGATGCCGCCCTCATAGATGAGGTCGACGATCAGCTTCACCTCGTGCAGGCACTCGAAATAGGCCATCTCGGGGGCGTAGCCGGCCTCGACCAGCGTCTCGTAGCCCGCCTTGATGAGCTCGACGAGGCCGCCGCAAAGCACCGCCTGCTCGCCGAACAGGTCGGTCTCGCACTCTTCCTTGAAGGTGGTCTCGATGACGCCAGAGCGGCCGCCGCCGATGGCGGAGGCGTAGGACAGCGCGATTTCCAGCGCATTGCCCGACGGGTTCTGGTGCACGGCCACGAGGCACGGCACGCCGCCGCCCTTCTGATACTCACCGCGCACCGTGTGGCCGGGGCCCTTCGGCGCGATCATGAACACGTCGATGTCCGGGCGCGGGTCGAGCAGGTTGAAGTGCACGTTGAGGCCATGGGCGAAGGCGATGGCCGCACCCGGCTTCATGTTGGCGTGCAGGTGGTCGCGATAGAGGTCACCCTGCAGCTCGTCAGGCGTCAGCACCATGACGACATCGGCCCACTTCGCGGCATCGGCGGGCGTCATGACCTTGAAGCCGGCGGCCTCGGCCTTCTGCCAGGACCCGCCCGGACGCAGGCCGATCACGACGTCCTTCACGCCGGAATCGCGCATGTTCATCGCATGGGCGTGGCCTTGCGAGCCAAAGCCGATGACCGCGACCTTGCGGGCCTTGATCAGGTTCACGTCCGCGTCGCGGTCGTAGTAAACGCGCATGGCTGCGCTCTCCCCTCTTCCTACGGGTCTGTCGATAAAATCAGGTCAGGCCGCGCGGGCCCCGGGCGATCGCCACGGCACCGGTGCGGGATACTTCAGCAAGGCCGATCGGCCGCATCAGCGCGCAGAAGGCGTCGATCTTCTCCGCCGCGCCGGTCATCTCGAAGACGAAGCTCTCCGTGGTCGCATCGACCACGCGGGCGCGGAAGGCGTCCGCCAGGCGCAGCGCCTCGACGCGCTCCTCACCGCGGCCAACCACCTTGATCAGCGCCAGCTCGCGGACCAGATGCGGGCCTTCCAGCGTCAGGTCCGACACCTTGTGCACCGGCACCAGCCGGTCGAGCTGCGCCTTGATCTGCTCGATCACCATCTCCGTACCCGAGGTGACGACGGTGATGCGGCTGATCCGCCCCGTCTCGTCCACCGGCGCGACGGTCAGGCTGTCGATGTTGTAGCCGCGGCCCGAAAAGAGGCCGATGACGCGGGCCAGCACGCCCGCCTCGTTTTCCACCAGCACGGCGATCGTCGCCGCGCGCTGCGCGTTCCCTGCTTCCGACATGATACGCGCCCCTCAGACCAGGACCTTGCCTTCGTCGGTAACGCCGGCAACGCCGCCTTCCTGGTCCGGGCCCAGGATCATCTCATTATGCGCGGCGCCGGAGGGGATCATCGGGAAGCAGTTCTCGTCCTTGGCCACCGCGATATCGGCGATGACGGGTCCGGGGTGGGCCAGCATCTCGCGGATGCCGGCATCGAGGTCGGCGGCATCCGTCACGCGGATGCCCTTGGCATGGAAGGATTCCGCCAGCTTCACGAAATCCGGCAGCGCGGCGGAATAGGATTCGGAATAGCGCCCGCCATGCAGCAGTTCCTGCCACTGGCGCACCATGCCCATGTACTCATTGTTCAGGATGAAGACCTTCACCGGCAGGCGGTACTGCGCGAGCGTGCCCATCTCCTGGATGTTCATCAGGATCGACGCCTCGCCGGCGATGTCGATCACCAGCGCGTCCGGATGCGCGATCTGCACGCCCATCGCGGAAGGCAGGCCATAGCCCATGGTGCCCAGGCCACCGCTCGTCATCCAGCGGTTCGGCTTCTGGAAGCCGAAATACTGCGCGGCCCACATCTGGTGCTGGCCGACCTCGGTGGTGATGAAGGTCTCGCGGCCGAGCTCCTTGGTGATCTCATAGAGCCGCTTCACCGCATGCTGCGGCTTGATGATCTTGCCTTCCTGGCGATAGCGCAGGCAGTCCTTGGCGCGCCATTCGTCGATCTGGCGCCACCATGCGGCCAGCGCCGGCTTGTCCTGCGCCTCGCCATCCGCCTTCCACGCGGCGATCAGCGCGGCGAGCACGCGCCCCGCATCGCCGACGATCGGCACATCGACCGGCACGTTCTTGTTGATCGAGGACGGGTCGATATCCGCATGGATCTTCTTCGAGTCCGGCGAGAAGGCGTTCAGCCGCCCCGTCACGCGGTCGTCGAAGCGCGCGCCGATGTTCAGCATGACGTCGCAGCCATGCATGGCGAGATTCGCCTCGTAGGTCCCGTGCATCCCCAGCATGCCGAGGAAGAGCGGATCCTCCGCCGGGAATGCGCCGAGGCCCATCAGCGTGTTGGTGACGGGGAATCCCGTCATGTGCACGAAGTCGTTGAGCAGGCGCGACGCCTCGGGCCCGGCATTGATCACGCCGCCGCCGGAGTAGATCACCGGCTTCTTCGCCGCCTTCAGCAGCGCCACCGCCTTGTGGATCTGCTCGGCATCCGGCTCGGTCTGCGGGCGGTAGGAACGGTGCTCGGTCTTGGGCGCGTCCGTATAGGGCGCCTTGTTGATCAGGATGTCCTTGGGCAGGTCGATCACGACCGGGCCCGGACGGCCGGACTTCGCCACGTAGAAGGCCTCATGCACCACGCGGGCGAGGTCTTCCGACTTCTTGACCAGGTAGTTGTGCTTGGTCGCCGGGCGGGTGATGCCCGTGGTGTCGGCTTCCTGGAAGGCGTCGTTGCCGATCAGATGCGTCGGCACCTGCCCGGTCAGGCAGACGATCGGGATGCTGTCCAGCAATGCGTCCACAAGCCCCGTCACGGCATTCGTCGCGCCGGGGCCGGAGGTCACCAGCACGCAGCCGACCTTGCCGGTGGACCGGGCATAGCCCTCGGCCGCATGCACCGCGGCCTGCTCGTGCCGGACCAGGATGTGGCGGATGGCGTTCTGCTGGAAGATCGCGTCGTAAATGGGCAATACCGCCCCGCCCGGATAGCCGAAGATAACCTCGACGCCGTTGTCCTTGAGCGCGCGCAGGACGACCTCGGCGCCCGACATCGTCAGGGCGGCTTCGGTGCTGGCGGGCTTCATGGCGGCGGACATCGGTCTCTCTTTCATTCCTGACTGGTTCGGACCCGCCCTGATGGCGGGAGGGGGCTCTTAGACCCCACGCTGCGATGCGTCAACGCAGCCGATCAACAAAAGCGAAGACTTCATCTCCAAAACTTTCCGAAAATTGCGCAACACCCGCGACGCGCGCATGGATCGTATGCGTTCGGGACGCATCAGCGAGCGCATGGTGGCGGAACCAGGTCGCCTGGCGCTTGGTGTACTGGCCGGTATTCAGAATGGCGCGGGCGGAGGCCTCCTCCAGCGTCATCCGGCCCGCCAGCATGGCCGCGAGTTCCGGCACGCCATGGGCGCGCATGGCCGGCAAGGCTGGGTCGAGACCCTGCGCGGCGAGGGCGCGCACTTCCTCGATCGCCCCACCCTGGATCATCGCGGCCCAGCGCGTGGCGATCGCGGAACGCAGCGCCTCGCGCGGCGGGTCGATCAGGATGGCCGCGAAGCGCCATGGTGCCGGGCCGGTGCCGCCGCCCTCCTGCCACGCTGCGAGGCCCTTTCCGGTCCCGCGCCAGACCTCCCAGGCGCGGGCGATGCGCTGGCTGTCGGACGGACGCAGCCGGACCGCCGTCGCCGGATCGACCACCGCGAGCCGGGCATGCAGGGCTGCCGGGCCTTCCCCGGCCAGCAGGCCCCGCGCCTCGGCGCGCGCGTCCTCGGGCACCGGCGGGATGTCCGACAGGCCCTGGGTCAGGGACGCGAAATACATCCCCGTCCCGCCGCACAGGATCGGCAGGCGGCCGGCCTGCCGCGCTGCATCCATCTCGGCCAGTGCCGCGCCGCGCCACCAGGCGACGCTCGCCGCCTCCGCCGCTGGCCGCACGCCATAGAGGCGATGCGGCACGAGCGCTTCCTCCTCGGTCGTCGGGCGCGCGGTGATGACGCGCAGCTCGCGATAGACCTGCATGCTATCGGCATTGATCACCACGCCGCCGAGGCGTTCAGCCAGCGCCAGGGCCAGAGCCGACTTGCCGCTGGCGGTCGCCCCGGCGACCAGCAGCGCGGCAGGTTGATCCCCGGTCATGGCAGGGGCATACCCCGGCGCCGATGGATCATGTTCTGACCCTGGTCGCCCCGCGGGGCGCCCTTTCCACCGCGACGCTGCATGCCGCGCGCGATGCCCTGGCCGCCATCGGCGCCTTCACCGGCACGCCGGACTGGCTGGCGGAGGCGGAGGCCGTCGACCTGCCCTTCGGCGGCCTCGCGCCGGATCAGGCGGATGCCGCGGCGCGCGGCGCGCTGGCCGGCCAGCCAGTGGACGTGATCGCGTTGGGCGCGGCCGGGCGCCGCAAGCGCCTGCTCATCGCCGACATGGACAGCACCATCGTCACCACCGAGACGCTGGACGAACTCGCCGGCCAGGCCGGCATCAAGGATCGCATCGCCGCCATCACGAAGCGCGCGATGAATGGCGAGCTGGACTTCGAGGGCGCGCTGCGCGAGCGCGTCGGCATGCTCAAGGGCCTGCCCGTCGAGGCCATGGAACGCACCTGGGAAGAAACCGCGCTGATGCCCGGCGCACGCGAGCTGGTCGCGACCATGCGGGCGCACGGCGCGCGCTGTGCGCTGGTCTCGGGCGGCTTCACCTTCTTCACCGGCCGCGTCGCCGCGCTGGTCGGGTTCCACGAGCACCACTCGAACACGCTCCTCGAGGACAATGGACGTCTCACCGGCCATGTCGCCGAGCCGATCCTCGGGCGCAATGCGAAACTCGCCACGCTGAAGCGGCTCGCCGCCGAGGAAGGGATCGGGCTCGATGCCACGCTCGCGGTCGGCGACGGCGCGAACGACCTCGACATGATTCAGGCGGCGGGGCTCGGCGTCGCCTATCACGCCAAGCCGATCGTCGCCGCCGCGGCCCGCGCGCGGGTGGAGCATGGCGATCTGCGCGTGCTGCTCTTCGCCCAGGGCTATCGCGCGGCGGAATTCGCCGCCACCTGATCGCGCCAGCCCGGCGCCAGCACCCAGATCCCATCGAAGCGGCCGAGCAGGTCGCTGGACGGGCTCATGCCGGCCACGGCGCGCATCAGGGCGGCCCGGTCGCCCAGCACGTAGAAGGTGCGCGGTTCGTGATCGCCCTGTTCCAGGCGCTGTGCGACCGTGGCGTTGACGCCGGCCACCGCATGGGGATCGAGCCGGGCGAGATAGACCGCATCAGTCCGCAGGCCGAGCGAGACGGCATAGACCGCCACTTCCTCCCAATGCCTCGCCTGCATGCCCGTCGGCACCACGCGCACGGCGTCGTAGCGGCTGGCGGCCTCGGCCCAGAACGGATCGGCGAGGCGCAGCGGCAGGCTCGGCGGCTGGGGAACGAAGAAGTCCTGGAGGCGCGCGGCGCCGGGCCGCAGATCCGCCACCTGGATCAGCAGGGCCGCGGCCAGGACATATCCTGTCCGCCGGCTGCCGAGGCCACGCACCAGGGCGACGCAGGCCCCGAACAACGCCGCATAGAGAACCGGCCAGAAGAAGCGTTCCGAGGCGCGCAGCGCATCTGCCCGCTCGATGACGGACGCCGGCAGCGAAAGCGCGGCGACCTCGTGCCCGCCAAGCAGAACGCTGTGGCTGACCGCGAATCCCAGCAGGGCCACCAACATCAGGAGAAGCACGACATCGCGACGGCGCGGCGCGCGCGGATGGACCAGCCAGGCCACCAGGCCACCCCCGATCACCAGCAGCGCGCCAAGGCCCGGATAGGAATTGCCGGCTTCCATATGCTCGGCCGTCCCGAGATCCGGCAGAATGCCGCCCCAGTAGCCGGGATCGAAGGGGGCAAGCAGGTCGAGCTGCATCTGGCCAAACCCGCCCCAGGTGCCTCCGAAGCCGCCATCGAGCAGGAAGAAGCCGCCGGCCCATAGCCCCGTCAGCGCCGCGGCGGGCACCGCGACCGCCTCGACGCCGCTGCCCGCCGCGCCGCTGCGCGGCGAACCAACGACCCGCCCCAGCCAGTCGGCGGCCCAGAGGGCGCCGACCATCACGAGCAGATAGGCCTGCACCAGCGAGGTCACGAGAACCAGCGCCGTCCAGGCGAGGCCGCGCCGCGGCCCCGCGCCCGGCACGACGCAGAGCCATAGCCCGGCCAGGATCAGGAACTGCCCACCCAGGGCGAAATGCCCGCCGAGGCGCCCGAGCAACAGCGGCTGCAGCACGAAGAGCCCCGCCCCGGCCAACCGCGCCAGCGGATCCCGCGTTGCCCGGCCGAGCAGCCCCCAGGCCATCGCCGCCTGCAAGGCTCCGCAGGCGTAGATCCATAGCCCCCAATATTGCGGGACCTCGACGATCGGTCGCAGCGCCTTGAACAGGAAGGCGAGCAGCGGAATGGAATCCGAGAAGAAGATCGAGGAGGCTAGCTCCATCCCCCAGCCAGGATTGGCCCCGGGCGGCCAATGCCAGCCATCCCGCGCGAAGGCCGTCCAGCCGAGCCAATATTGGACTGGGTCTGGCCCGATCCGCCCGGACAGCATCCAGCCTGCATGGTCCGGCGGCAGGATCGACGCCCCGAACATGGCGTGCACCACGCACAGCCCGAACAGCGCCGCAGCCAGCCCGCCGAAGCGATCGGCGGCACTACGCGGGCGATCATGCGGAGCTGGAACGCCGATGGGAACCATGCGCAAGCCTTGCATCCTCGCATGGTGCAACGAGGGCGATGGTAAGGCCGTTTCCTGTCGCTCCCCATCACACATCGCTGATCGGCACGGTCTTCCCGGTCCTTCGCGGCGTTGCGCGGCATCCCGGCCGTGGCGTCCTGCCCGAATGCGCATCGCCGGTCGGGCGCACTTGCGATCCCGATCACACCCCCAATGCGCCACGCGACTTTTGTATTGTGTCGATACTCTAGTCTCATTACGGTTCCGGCACCCCCTGCGGAGGAACCCCATGCGCCGCCCGGACCCATCCCCGCCACCGGCCTTCGTGCCGCCGCACATCGCGCATCCCCCTGCCCGCCGCCGGCGCATCCTGGCCGCCGCCGGCGTCCTCGCCACGGCCATGGCGGCAGCGGCCATCGCCTCGCGCAGCACGGCACCGGCCGAGGGACAGGCCTCGCCCACGCCGCGTGTGCTTGCTTCCGATCCGGTGGCCGCAGGCCGCTATCTGGTCGTGCTCGGCGACTGCAATGGCTGCCACACCCCCCGCTTCGCCGAGACCAACGGGGCCGAGCCACCCGAGTCCGAATGGCTCACCGGCTCCCCGATCGGCTTCCGCGGCCCCTGGGGCGTCAGCTACCCGAGCAACCTGCGCCTATCCGCGCAGGCCACCGAGGAGGCGGATTGGATTGCCGCCCTGCGCCGCCGCACCGGCCTGCCGCCGATGCCCTGGGCGACCCTTGCCGTCATGAACGAGGACGACCTGCGGGCCATTTATCGCTACCTCCGCGCCCTCGGCCCGCGCGGCGAGCCTGCGCCGGCCGCTCTCGGGCCGGGTGAAGCGCCGGAGACACCCGTCTTCGACTTCGTCCCGGTCCCTCCATCCCGGAGGGCCGGATGATGTCTTGCCATGAGACAATGATCCCGTCACAAGATCCCCAGCCCCATCCCGCACCCTGCGAGGAGACCGCCGCCATGCCGCTCAGCCGCGACGCCATGGACCAGAAGATGGACGAGCATTTCGCCTACGAGGCCCGCGACGACGTCGCCGGCGTGCTCGCCACCCTCGATGACGGCGTCGAGCACGACATCGTTGGCTGGCCCTCCGGCCCCACCCATGGCCGCGACGGTGCCCGCCCCTTCTACGAGGCCCTGTTCGGCGATCTGGCCGACGGCCGTGTGGACTGCATCCGCCGGCTCTATGGTGACGACTTCCTCGTCGATGAATCGGTCTGGCGCGGCCGTGCGCCGGGCCGGCCCTTCGGCCTGGAGGGGCGCGACCGGCCGCTCGAATTCCGCCTGCTGCATGTCGTGCAGTTCACCCGGGCGGGCGCCATCGCGCGCGAGAATGTCTGGGTCGACCTGGCCGCCATCCAGCGCCAATTGCCGCAGGACTGACATGCCGCGCGACGAGACGACCGGACGCCCCAACCAGCGTCGCCGCACCCGCAAGGATCTGCTGGAAGCGGCGGCGCGGCTCATGCGCGACGGACGACGACCGAACCTTGAGGACGTCGCGGAAGCGGCCCTCGTCTCCCGCGCCACCGCCTATCGCTATTTCCCGAATATCGACGCGCTGTTGCTGGAGGCCGCGGTGGACGTCGCCGTCCCCACGGCCGAGCAGATGTTCCACGACCATCCCGGAGGCAGCGCGGCGCAACGCATGGTGCGGGTCGATACCGCGCTGCATGACATGATCCGCGCCAATGACGCGCCGCTGCGCATGATGCTGGCGCAGTCGATCGAGCGCGTGGCGCGCGACGGCGCCAGCGCCGCCCCGGCGCGGCAGAACCGCCGCTCGCCCCTGATCGAAGCGGCGCTTGCGCCGGCACGCCGCGACTTCAGCCCTGCCACGCTCGATCGGCTGCAGAAGGCACTCGCCCTGCTGGTCGGGCCGGAGGCGATGATCGTCTGCCACGATGTGCTGCAGCTTCCCGACGAGGAAGCGCGTGCGGTGAAACGCTGGGCGATCGAAGCCCTGATCGCCGCGGCACGCTCCGGTGGCGGCGGGTCCCTGTCCTGAACTGTGGAACCGGGAGGGGCTTTGCCCTACCCGCACCCTGCCCACCAAAGGCCGCAGGGCCTTTGGAAACCCAAACTTGATGTCCTGTCGGCGGCTCGGCCAGGTTGAAGCGTGCGCTCAGCGCCAGCAGGCGTCACAGGACGCACGGCGTTGGGCGAAGAAAAATCCTATCGGCATCGGCTCCTGGCCCGCTTCCGTACCGAAGCGGCGACGGAGTCGTCAGCGCGCAGCCAACAGTTCCTCCATGCACCACACCGCCAGCCAGGCCAGGAACAGCGCGCAGAAGCCGTACCAGAGCGTATGGAACCAATAAGCGACGGGCTGTTCAGCCCGCACCGCGGCGCCGCCGCGCCGGGGAAACTCGCCCTCCCGCAGGGCCCGCCATACGACCCAACCGACGAAGGCCGTCATCGGCACGCTCAGCAGCAGCCCGATCACCCACTGCCCGTTGGGCAGGCCGGCCAGAAACGCGACTGCCCCATACAGCACCAAGCCCAACGCCCCGCACAGCAGTGCCGTCCGTGCCAGAAGCCAGAGCGCTCCACGCGAATCCATGGCGCGACGATCCGCGATCGGACCCGGATCGGCAAGGTCTTCACCATGCGCTAACCATTGCCACCCAGGATGAGACGATGCAGGTGAGCCCGACATCGCCCATCCAGGGCATGCAGCGCGCGACGGAACGACTCGACCGTGCCGCCGCGACGATCGCGGCGCCGCAGGTGCAGACGGCGCGCGGCAGCGATCCCTCGCCGGCGCCGCCTTCCGGGAACCAGGGGCTGACCGCGGCGCAGGCGAGCGGCGACCTGGAAAGCGCCATGGTCGACGTGATCCAGGCGCGCCGCGCCTATGAGGCGAATGCCAAGGCGCTGGAACAGCAGGACGCCCTGCGGCAGCGCGCCATCAGCCTCGGCGCCTGAGCACCAGCGTCGTCCAGGGTCCCACGTCAATCCGGCGTTCCAGCACCAGCCCCTGCCGCCGATGCGCGGCCAGCACCATGCGCGCCTGGGTGCCGAGCAGCCCGGCGAGGATCGCCGTGCCGCCGGGCGCGAGATGCAGCGCGAGGTCACGCGCCATCGCGCACAAGGGCCGGGCGAGGATGTTCGCGAAGATGAGGTCGTAGCGCACGCCCTTCATCAGCCGCGGCTTCCAGCCATCGGCGAGAATGCTGCGCATCCGCCGCGGCACCAGCCCGTTCAGGCGCGCATTCTGGTCGCAGACGCGCACCGACCAGGGTTCGATGTCCGTCGCCAGGACTCGGCAAGGCAGCGTCTTCGCAGCGGCCATGGCGAGGATGCCCGAGCCGCTGCCGAGGTCGCAGACGCTGCGCGGGCGGCGATGCGCGATGCCCTCGAAGGCGCACAGGCAGCCCTGGGTCGAAGCGTGCTCGCCCGAGCCGAAGGCCAGACCGGCATCCAGCTTCAGCACGGTCCGGCCGTAAGTGGCCGGGTCCGGCACATGGGTCGGGCGGATCAGGAAGCGCCGGCCGATCGGCATTTCTGGGAAGGCCTGGACGGTGCGGGCGAGCCAGCCCTCGGCTTCCACCGGCGCCGCGAGCACAGCCGGCGGATCTATGCCCGCCACCGCAGCGGCGAGGGCCAGCGCGGCGTCGAGTTCGTCATCCTTCGCGCCGGCCTCGCGCACGCCTTCGACGCGCCAGGTGTCGGTGGGCTCGTCGCGGAAATAGGAGACGGTCGTGCAGACCTGTTCCAGCGCGGCCTCGAAGACCGGGACGGCGTGTTCGGGCAGTCCGTCGATCACCAGGGCTTCGAGCGGTTCGGCACGGCGGCGGGACAGCGCACCGGGCGCATCGGGACCGGAGGGCCGCATCAGGTCTTCTCCACGAAACTGTCGAGCAGGCGCTTCGAGCCGGCCTTCTCGAATTCGATGTCGAGGCGGTTCTCCTCGATGCCGGTGATCCGGCCATAGCCGAATTTCTGATGGAAGACGCGCTCGCCGATCGCGAAGTTCCCGGTCACGGTGGGGCGCTCCTTCACCTCCCAGGCGCCGGCCTCGATCATGCGGCGCGGGCGCTGGGAATACAGGCCGCCACCGCTGAACACCGAGGCGTGGGAACGAGCCTCCCGCTGCGCGCCGCCTTCGCGGATGATCTCGCCCACGGGCAGTTCGTCGAGGAAGCGCGAGGGGATGGACGCCTGCCAGTTGCCGTAGATGCGGCGGTTCGCGGCGTGGCTGATGATGGCCTGGCGGCGCGCGCGGGTGATGCCGACATAGGCGAGGCGGCGCTCTTCCTCGAGCGCCTTCTCGCCGCCTTCGTCGAGCGAACGCTGCGAGGGGAAGACGCCTTCCTCCCAGCCGGGGAGGAAGACCATGTCGAATTCCAGGCCCTTCGCGGCGTGCAGCGTCATGAGCGAGACGCGCTCGCCTTCCGCCGCGTCGTCATTCTCCATCACCAGGGAGACGTGTTCGAGGAAGCCCGCGAGGTTCTCGAAATCGCCCATGGCGCGGACGAGTTCCTTGAGGTTGTCGAGCCGTCCCGGCGCGTCGGGCGACTTGTCCTGCTTCCACATCTCGGCATAGCCGGATTCATCGAGCAGGGTCGCGGCCATGACGACGTGGCCCTCCACGCCCGACTGGGCGCGCCAGCGTTCGAAGCCCTGCAGCAATTCGCGCAGCGCCTCGCGCGCCTTCGCCTGCTTGATGGCGCCGGTTTCCAGCGCGCGGGCGGCGGCCAGCGAGAGCGGGATGTTCTCGGCGCGGGCGATGGCGTGCATGGCCTGCATCGCCGTGTCGCCCAGGCCGCGCTTGGGCAGGTTCACGATGCGCTCGAAGGCGAGGTCGTCTGCGGGCTGGGCGACGACGCGCAGATAAGCCATCGCGTCGCGGATCTCCTGCCGCTCGTAGAAGCGTGCGCCGCCGACGATGCGATAGGGGATGTTGAGGGTGATCAGCCGCTCCTCGAAGGCGCGGGTCTGGAAGCCGGCGCGGACGAGGATGGCGATCTCGCCGAGAGGGTGGCCGGCGCGCCGGGCCGTTTCGATGCGCTCGCCGACGCTGCGGGCCTCTTCCTCGCTGTCCCAGAGGGAGACGACGCGGACCTTCTCGCCTTCCGCATCGGCGCGGCCGGAGCGCAGCGTCTTGCCCAGGCGACCGGTGTTCTTCGCGATGAGGCCCGAGGCGGCGGCGAGGATGTGGCGCGTCGAGCGGTAGTTGGATTCCAGGCGGACGATCTGCGCGCCGGGGAAGTCCTTCTCGAAGCGGAGGATGTTCTCGATCTCGGCACCGCGCCAGGAATAGATCGACTGGTCGTCGTCGCCGACGCAGCAGATGTTGTGGTGCTGCTGCGCCAGCAGCCGCAGCCAGTAATACTGGACCAGGTTGGTGTCCTGGTATTCGTCCACCAGGATGTAGCGGAAGCGGCGGTGATAGTCCGCGAGGATGTCCGGGTTGGCGCGCAGCAGCGTCACGACATGCATCAGCAGGTCGCCGAAATCCGCCGCGTTCAGCGCCTTCAGACGGTCCTGGTACGCCGCGTAGAGTTCCGTCGCGCGGCCGCCGGCGTAGTCGCTGTCCTCGGCCGGGGTGACGGCGGCGGGCTCGATGCCCTTGTCTTTCCAGCGCTGGATGACGGCCATCAGCCCGTTCGGCGGCCAGCGCTTGGTGTCGATGCGCTGCGCTTCCATCACCTGCTTGAGCAGCCGGTTCTGGTCGTCGGCGTCGAGGATGGTGAAGTTGGAGGTCAGCCCGACCTGTTCGGCGTGCCGGCGCAGCATGCGGGCGGCGAGGGCGTGGAAGGTGCCGAGCCACAGCCCCTCGGCCGGCTGGCCGAGGATGGCGGAGACGCGTTCGCGCATCTCGCGCGCCGCCTTGTTGGTGAAGGTGACGGCGAGCACCTGGGACGGCCACGCCTTCCCCTGCAACAGGATGTGGGCGAAGCGCGTGGTCAGCACCCGCGTCTTGCCCGTCCCGGCGCCGGCGAGCACCAGCAGCGGCCCATCGACGGCCTCGACGGCCGCGCGCTGTTCCGGATTCAGCCTCTGGAGATAGTCCGCCCCGCTCATGATGGGCCGAGCCCGGTGTGCCGGCGCGCCTTGGCGACAGACAGAAAAAGGAGGGGGTTCGGGGGAGTTCCCTCCCCCGTCTTCCTGCTCATTGGCAGTTCCCAACCGAGCTTGCCGCGCAGATCCGGCGCCCGTCCGTCCACCGGGCGCCCCCCAGCGTGGCGCCGGACAGGTTCGCCCCCGACAGGTTCGCCCCGGTGAGGTTCGCGTCCGTCAGGTCCGCGCGGAACAGCGTGGCGCGGCGCAGGTCGGCGCCGGAGAGGTTGGCGCCCTGGAGGTTGGTGCGAGTCATGTCCGCGTTGCGCAGGGTGGCGCGGGAGAGGTCGGCGCCGGAGAGGTTGGCGGAGACGAAACGGGCCTCGGCGGCGTCGGCCTCGACCAGCTTGGCGCCGACCAGGTTGGCGCGCTGGAAGGTGGCATCGCGCAGCGTGGCACGGGAAAGGTCCGCCCCGGCGAGTTCGCTTTCCTCCAGCAGGCAGCGTCGCCAGACCACCTCGGGGGCGGGGGGGTCGGTGCAGCCGGCAAAGGCCGGCCCGGCGAGAACGAGGACCAGCCCCGCGATGAGGGAGGGGAGCGAGGATGGTGTGTGCACGACCGAGGATATAGAACTTCCCGCGAACGCCTCCAACCATTGGACGGACTGCCCTGTCTCCGCTGCGCTTTCTGGAATGGTCGGCCCGGCAGGGCGGTGCGCTGCTCGCGGCGGGGATCTTCGCCGGGCTGTTTATCCCGCCGCTGGCGTCGCTGTTCCGCGACTTCGTCACGCCGACGGTGGCGGGCCTGATGACGCTGGTGCTGCTGCGCGTCGATCTGGCGCAGGTGCTGGGGTATCTGCGGCGTCCGCTGCTGGTGGGGGCGCTGACGGCCTGGTTGCTGCTGGCCATGCCGTTGATCGCCTATGGCGTCGCGGCCGCAGTGGGCCTCGACGGGCCGCTGGGGGCGGCGCTGGTGATCAGCGCGACGGGATGCGCGGCCACGTCGTCGCCAGCCTTCGCCCGGCTGGTGGGGCTGGATGGGGAGATCAGCTTGGTCGTCGCCATCGTGACGACCCTGCTGGTGCCTTTCACGGCACCGCCGCTGGCGCTGGGGTTGATGGGGATCGACCTCGCCATCTCGCTTCCCGGGCTGATGACGCGCCTGGCGCTGGTGGTGGGGCTGCCGCTGCTGATCTCGATCGGCATCCGCCAAATGGTCGCCGAACCCACGTTGCGGCGCTTCGGCCCATCGGTCGATGGCGCGGTGGTGTGGCTGGTGGTGCTCTACGGCTTCGGGGTGATGGACGGGATGCTCGCACGGCTGCTGGCCGACCCGGCCTGGGTGCTGGGCGGGCTGGGGCTCGCCTTCGCGGGCAATTTCGGCATGAACGTGCTGACCGTGCTGGCCTTCCTGGCCATGGGGCGCGGGCTGGCGCTGGCGGGCGGGCTGCTGGCGGGGAACCGGAACATGGCCCTGTATCTGGCCGTGCTGCCCGCCGCCACCGATGACCGGATCCTGCTGTTCTTCGCCCTGGCGCAGTTTCCGCTGTTCCTCAGCCCCTTCCTGCTGCGGCCGGTCTACGCGCGGCTGCGGGGCTGGCAAGGCGACATGCCGCGTCGCTGACCCCGCTTCAGGCGGGGCCGCCCCACGCCGTGTGAAACGCTGCATCCCATCTCGCCGGAAGGCGCGCATCGCCCCTGACAGGACTTCATCCGAAATCGTAACGTCCTGCCGCCGGGTCTTTCGCGGCAGGAGGCGATGATGGCGGATGAAGAACTCCCCCCGGGGCAACCCAAGGCGACCGATCCGCGGGAGATCGAGGTGGAGCAGCTCGCGATCCGACTGCTCAAGGGCGTCTTCACGAAATCCACCCGGCCAGGCGCCGAGCGCGAGTGGGGCGGGGTCATCTACCGGCAGGGCCCGTCAGCCCGGATCGGCCATACCGGGCCCATCGAGGGCGATTCCTCGCACCATGTCGATGTCGGCAATGCCGGGTCCAATTTCGGCTGCCCCAGCGATGCGTCGCCGGTCGCCTGGTACCATACGCATCCGGTGAAGTTCACCTATTCGGTCAGCAACGGCGTGGTGACGCGCATCCGCATGGGCTGGGACGTGTTCGAGGATGGCGACCTCGCCATCTCCGACGGCAACAACCTGATCGGCTACATCATCGACCCGGACAAGCGGATCTGGCGGTATCGCCCGCCGCCGGGGCAGATGATCGAGGGGAAATTCACGCCCGATGCGACCGCCCAGGGCGGTTGGGGGCCGCTGAACGACTGATGCCGCCGGAGGCGCCGGGGGATCCCGGCGCCCGCGGGTCACCCCTTCTTCGGCCGCGCCCCCAGGATATGGGCGATGGCATAGGTCAGGTCCGGCCGGTTCAGCGTATAGAAGTGGAACTCGTCCACGCCGTTGGCCTGCAGCAGCCTCACCTGTTCGGCCGCGATCACGGCGGCGACCATCCGGCGGGTCTCCGCATCCTCGTCCAGGCCTTCGAACAACTGCCCCATCCAGGCCGGGACCGAGGCTCCGCACATGGCCGAGAAACGCTGCACCGAGGCGAAATTCGTCACCGGCATAATGCCCGGCACGATCGGCACCGTGATGCCCTTGGCCAGGCAGCGGTCGAGGAAACGGAGATAGACCTCGGCATCGAAGAAATACTGCGTGATCGCCCGCGTCGCGCCCGCATCGATCTTGCGCTTCAGAAAGTCGAGATCGGCCTCGGCTGATACAGCGGCCGGATGCACCTCCGGATAGGCCCCGACGCTGATCTCGAAATCCCCGATGCGCTTCAGGCCGCGGACGAGGTCCTCCGCCTGGGCGTAACCGCCCGGATGCGGGGTGTAGGTGGCGGCCCCGGCCGGCGGGTCCCCGCGCAGGGCGACGATGTGGCGCACGCCGGCGTCCCAGTACTGGCGGGCGACGGCGTCGACCTCCTCCCGCGTCGCGCCGACGCAGGTCAGGTGCGCGGCCGGCGTCAGGGAGGTGTCGGAGACCAGCCGGGCGACCGTCGCATGCGTGCGTTCCTGGGTGGACCCGCCCGCGCCATAGGTGACCGAGACGAAGCGGGGCGCGAGCGGCTCCAGCCGCCGGATGCAGGCCCAGAGCTGTTCCTCGAGCCTGTCGGTCTTGGGCGGGAAGAACTCGAAAGACAGGCGCGGCGCGGGCATGGCGGCCGGTGCCGGCAGGCCGGCGATCCGGGGGCCAGTCAGCCAGCGGGCGAGGGTGCCGCTCATCGCCTGGTTCATCGTATTGGTTCCCCTGTGGCAGTCGCCGCGTCCCGGCGGGCGGTTCCTCTGGCCCGTCCGGAACCCTGTGGCAAGACTTCGTCACCCTGTGCCATGCACGGAATCACTGCATCGCGGCAGGATAGCGCTAGAATGATGCCGGCGGCGTACACAGCAACCCCGCCAGATGGGCGGCGTTGCGGCGAAGGCAAGGACGAGGATCAGCGTATGGGGCGTGCGGCAAGAGCGGTTCCAAGGCCCGGCCAGACATTGTATGCCCCATTCATGCTTCCGACCCGATCCGGCCTGGCGCGGACCGTGCTGCTGGCCACGGCCTTGCTCGCCGCCGCCTGTGCGACCCGCCCTGGGGACGACGACCCCGAGGCGCTGGCCGAGTTCCGCGAGACCAACGACCCCGCCGAACCGTCAAACCGCGCGATGTTCGAAGTCCACGAGGCCATTGACCGCAACGTGCTCCAGCCGGTGACGGAGGCGTATCGTGACCTCGTTCCTCAAGGCATCCGGATCGCCATCCGCAACATCCTGGGCAATCTCCGCACCCCGGTGATCCTGGCCAACGACCTGATGCAGGGGGAGGTCACCCGCGCCCGCATCACGCTCGGCCGCTTCATGGTGAATTCGACCATCGGGGTGCTGGGCATCGCCGATGTCGCCCGCGAGCTGGGCGTGCCCGGCCATACGGAGGATTTCGGCCAGACCCTCGCGGTCTGGGGGGTGGGCGAAGGGCCGTTCCTGTTCGTCCCGCTGCTCGGGCCGTCCAACCCGCGCGATCTGGTCGGACAGGGGGTGGACCTCGTGATCAACCCCCTCAGCTATTTCGGCCAGGGGTTGCTGGTGGACACGGCGGGTTGGAGCCGGCTCGGCCTGACCGTGGTCGATACGCGCGAAGCCCTGCTGGAACCGATCGACCAGGTTCGCGCGACCTCGCTCGATCCCTATTCCACACTGCGCTCAGCCTATCGCCAGCGACGTGGCTACGAGATCCGCAACGAACAGGAGGGCGGCCGCGTGGTCGGCCCATCGGGTTTCACGGGCTGGGGCCAGGGCGTAACCGAGCCGGCCGGTCCCGATGCCCGGGTTCCGCCGCAATGACTCGGCAAGCTCGCTTCCAGCCCCATATGAGCGCCATGAAGAGACGGCTCCTCCTTTCCGCCCCCGTCCTCGCCGCCGGCTTGGTCGCGCTGTCGCGCTCCGGCCACGCCGAGATTGACCTGGCCCGCGCCACCGCCTTCATCCAGCAGGCGGGCAACGAATTGGTCCTCGCGATCAACGATCCGCGCCTTGACCTTACGACGCGGCGGGACCGCGTGGCGGCGACGTTGCGCCGGACCATCGACATCGAGGGAACGGGCCGCTTCATCCTGGGCCGCTACGTCCGCCAGGCGAGCCCGGCGGAGCTCGCCGAGTACAATCGTCTGTTCGACGACATCATCGTGCGCAACCTGTCGGCCCGCTTCGGCGAGTATCGCGGCGTGCGCTTCTCGCTCGGCCGTAGCCAGCAGAGGACCGAGGAGGATGTGCTGGTCAACACCATCGTCGAGCGGCCCAACACGGCGGCCTTCTCGCTCGACTGGCGGGTCAGCGAGATCAACGGCCAGCCCAAGGTGGTGGACGTGATCGCCGAGGGGACCTCGCTGCGCCTGACCACGCGCAGCGAATATTCGGCGGTGATCCAGCGCAATGGCGGGCGCGTCGCGGCGCTGCTCGACGCGATGCGCAACCAGATCACCCAGCTCGCCGCGCGCGAAGGCCGGGGCTGAGCGCCCGATCGCCGGCACGCCGCGCATCGCCGCGGGCCTGGTAATGCGCCGTCCTGCGCAGGCGCCCCCTTCGGCATGCCCGGACCAGGCCATGCGCGACCGGCACCGATCCTGTCACATTCCGGCGGCGCCCCTGCGCCTGTCCATGGCGCTGGAGACACAGATGCGGTGGCGCCTTGCCGGTTCGCGACACGCGCCATCTGCGCTGCATCAAGGCCGGTGGCGCGGCGGCGGTTGATGTTGCGCCACCGTGCCTGGGACGCCATGCTCCCGCCGCTGTGAGGGTCGAAGCCATGACGACGCTGAACATCAAGGACCTGTTTTCCGAGAAGGCCGCGGCCGAGGCCAAGCGGCGCGCCGAGGCAGAGGCCGCAGAGGCCAATCACAAGGCGGAACTCGCTGCCTTCTCCGAGCGCGTCCAGACCTATGAGATCACTGCCGAGGACCGCGAACGCGCGATCAAGCGCATCCGTCGTGCCTTCGAAGCCGGGGAACGCGAGTTGATGCTCATCAAGTTCCCTTCCCTGCTGTGCGAGGACGGCGGGCGGCGCATCAACAACCACCTCGCCGGATGGCAGGACACGCTGCCGGGCGTCTTCCACAAGATCTACCAGTGGTGGGAAGAGGAACTGCAACCGGGCGGCTTCACCTTCTCGGCCCGCATCATCGACTTCCCGGGCGGGATGCCGGGGGATGTGGGGATCTTCATCGGCTGGCCGCAGTCGCTGGACTGAGGTCGCGCTTTTTTCCGGCCCGGTGGAACCGAGAGGGGCTTTTCCCCTCTCGGGCGCGAAGCAGTGCTTCGCGCCCCACCCAAGTCCACAGGGCCTTTGGAAACCGATACTTGGCACCAGCTGCCGCTGCCGGAATGGTAGTGAGACCCGCTCTTGCGCACGAAAGGCGCTTCGAGGGTGCAGTAGGGGCGTCATGCCCGGCACCAGAAGATTGCGTTCCAAGTGCTCCAAGCACTTGGCGGGGTGAGGTTTGGAGTGGGGCAGAGCCCCTCTCCATCAGTTTTTGCCGCCACCCCCCCCCATGCCGCGCGCGGCCGGCCGTCAGGCCCGTGCCGGGGCAATGCTTTCGAAGACCAACATGGCCATGCCCTTGTTCAGGAAGTCGCCGCAGGGTCGCATGCCGATATCGGTCATTACGCCGCGCGAGGCGTGGTTGGTGTAGCGCGCGACGGCGATGATGCGTTGCAGTCCCGCGGCGTGGCCGAAGGCGATGGCGGCCCTGGCGGCTTCGCGGGCGTAGCCCTTGCCGCGGCTGGCGGGCCAGAGGGCATAGCGCAGGGCCACGCCGCGCCCGTCCGGCCGTTCCATCAGCCCGCAGATGCCAAGGAAATCGCCGGTCTCGCGTTCGAAGACGCACCAGGTGCCGTAGCCGCGCACTTCCCAGAAGTCGATGTCGTCCTCGAGTTCCTCGGCCGTGCGTTCGGGCGTGCGCACGCCGTGCAGCATCAGGCCAAAGGCGCCTTCGTCGCCTTTCAGCTTGATGAGGTCCGGCAGGTTCTCCTTGCCGGGCGGGATCATCATCAACCGTTCGGTGCTGATGATCCGCCTCGACTTCAGCGCCTGCATGGCTGCGCTCATCGACGGCCTCCGCCGTGGGGGCGGTCGCGTGGTGTCGAGGCCGCCTTGGTGACAGACAGAAAACGGAGGGGGGTTGCGGGGGAGGTGCCCTCCCCCGCCCCTTTCACCGTGCGAGAGGCTTGTACTTGATCCGATGAGGGTCGGTCGCCGCGTCGCCGAGTCGACGTCGCTTATCCTCTTCGTAGCTTTCGAAATTCCCCTCGAACCACTCGACGTGGCTGTCGCCCTCAAAGGCCAGGATGTGCGTGGCCAGGCGGTCGAGGAAGAAGCGATCGTGCGAGATGATGACCGCGCAGCCGGCGAATTCCATCAGCGCGTTCTCCAGTGCCCGCAGCGTTTCCACGTCGAGGTCGTTGGTCGGTTCGTCGAGCAGGAGCACGTTGTGCTCCTTCTTCAGCATCTTCGCGAGGTGGACACGGTTGCGTTCACCGCCCGAGAGCGAGCCGACCTTCTTCTGCTGGTCCCCGCCCTTGAAGTTGAAGGCGGCGACGTAGGCGCGCGACGGCACGGACCGCTTGCCGATGGTGATGATGTCCTGCCCGTCGGAGATTTCCTGCCAGACGGTCTTGTTGTCATCGAGGCTGTCGCGCGACTGATCCACGTAGCCGAGCTGGACGCTGTCGCCGACGGTCAGCGTGCCGGCGTCGGGCTGCTCGCGCTGCATGATCATCTTGAACAGCGTGGTCTTGCCGGCGCCGTTGGGGCCGATGACGCCGACGATGCCGCCGGGCGGCAGCTTGAAGGACAGGTTGTCGATCAGCAGCCGGTCGCCGAAGCCCTTGGACAGATTCTCCGCCACGATGACGGTATTGCCCAGGCGCGGGGCGGGCGGGATGGCGATCTCGGTCGGGTCGGGGGCCTTTTCCTGGCTGGCGCGCAGCAGGTCCTCATAGGCCGCGACGCGGGCCTTCGACTTCGCCTGGCGGGCGGAGGGCGAGCGGCCGATCCATTCCCGTTCCTCGGCGAGCTGGCGCTGGCGGGCGGATTCCTCGCGCTCCTCCTGTGCCATGCGCTTGCGCTTCTGTTCGAGGTAGGTGGAGTAGTTGCCTTCGTAGGGAATGCCCCGGCCGCGATCGACCTCGAGAATCCAGTTGGTCACGTTGTCGAGGAAGTAGCGGTCGTGGGTCACGATCAGCACCGTGCCCGTGTAGTCCTTCAGCGTGCGTTCGAGCCACGCCACCGACTCAGCGTCGAGGTGGTTGGTCGGTTCGTCGAGCAGCAGCATGTCCGGCTTTTCGAGCAGCAACCGGCACAGGGCGACGCGGCGGCGCTCGCCGCCCGAGAGGTTGGTGACGGCGCTTTCGGGGGGCGGGCAGCGCAGCGCATCGAGGGCGATCTCGACCTTGCGGTCGATCTCCCAGCCATCGGCGGCGTCGATCTTCTCCTGCAGCTCGGCCTGTTCGGCGAGGAGCGTGTTCATCTCCTCCTCGCTCATCTCCTCGGCGAACTTCATCGAGATCTCGTTGAAGCGCTCGAGCCAGCCATTCAGTTCGGTGAAGGCGGCGCGGACGTTCTCCAACACCGTCTTGTCCGGATCGAGATGCGGCTCCTGCGGCAGGTAGCCGACGCGCGCACCCTCGGCGGCCCAGGCCTCGCCGCCGAATTCCTTGTCCTGGCCGGCCATGATGCGCATCAGGGTCGATTTGCCGGCGCCGTTGGGGCCAAGCACGCCGATCTTCACGCCGGGGAGGAAGGAGAGGGTGATGCCTTTGAAGACCTCGCGCCCACCCGGATAGGACTTGGTGAGGTCTTTCATCACGTAGACGTACTGGTAGGCGGCCATGGGGCTGGAACCTGCGCAAGGAGGGTTTGGCCCGGGGTTCTACGGCCCATGGGGCGAAGCGCCAAGCTTGTGCGGTGCACCCTTGCAATAGGTGTATATACGCCTATTTTGCCGACATGCTCGCGCCTGCCCCGCCACCCGACCGCTGCAGCTGCCACGGCCTGCGCAAGGCCACCCGGCACCTGACCCAGTTCTACGACCGCCACCTCCATCCGGTCGGGCTGAACATCGGCCAATACGCGCTGATCGGACGGCTCGCGGCGCGCGGGCCCATCGCCATGACCGCCTTCGCCGAGGTGATGGGCATGGACCGCACCACGCTGGGGCGGAACCTGCATCCGCTGGAACGCGACGGGCTGGTGACGATCGCCCCCGACCCCGAGGACCGCCGCAGCCGGCGCCTGGCGCTGACGGTCGAAGGGCAGGCGCGGTTGGCTGCCGCCCGCCCGCTTTGGTCCGCCGCCCAGGATGATCTGGAGTGCCGTTTCGGCGCGGATCGCGCCCAGGCCCTGCGCGTGCTCCTGGCCGAACTCCTCGCCACCGACCTCGCCTGATCCCGGAAGGACCAGACATGTTCGCAGCACCGCTTGCCGCCGCCCTCGCCCGCCGCGGCGTACATTATGGCTGGGTGATGGTCGCCCTGACCTTCCTGATCGCGCTGTCCTCGGCCGGGGCACTTGGCGTGCTCGGCGCTCTGCTGCTGCCGGTGCAGCGGGAGACGGGGTGGGAGATCTCCGCCATCTCCGGCGCGCTGGCGCTGCGGCTGCTGCTGTTCGGGCTGATGGCGCCCTTCGCCGCGGCGCTGCTGCAGCGTTACGGGCTGCGGCGGATGGTCGCATTGGCGCTGACCCTGGTAGCCGCCGGGCTGCTGCTGTCGATGAACATGACCCGGGTGTGGGAGCTGTGGCTCTACTGGGGCGCGATCACCGGCATCGGCACCGGCATGACCGCGCTGGTGCTGGGGGCGACGGTCGCCAATCGCTGGTTCGTCGCGCGGCGCGGCCTGGTGCTGGGCATGCTGACGGCGGCGAATGCCACCGGGCAGCTCGCCTTCCTGCCGCTAGGGGCCTGGCTGGCGCAGAATGAAGGGTGGCGCTTCGCCCTCGCCCCCGGGCTGATCGCCTGCGCGATCGCCGCCCTGCTGATGGTGCTATTCGGCCGCAACCATCCCTCGGAGCTCGGCCTGCCGGCCTATGGCGAGGACCGCGTCGCCCCGCCGCCCGCCCCCGGCGCCAACCCCGTGCGCACCGCTTTCGCCGTGCTCGCCGAGGCCGCGCAGACCCGGATCTTCTGGATCCTGTTCATCACCTTCATGATCTGCGGCCTGTCCACCAATGGGCTGATGCAGACGCATTTCATCCCGCTCTGCGCCGATTTCGGCATGGCGGAGGTGCAGGCGGCCTCGGTGCTCGCGATGATCGGCATCTTCGACTTCATCGGCACGATCGGATCCGGCTGGCTGTCCGACCGCTTCGACAACCGCAAGCTGCTGTTCTGGTATTACGGGCTGCGCGGACTGTCGCTGCTGTGGCTGCCATCCAGCAGCTTCAGCCTGATCGGCCTGTCGCTGTTCGCGGTGTTCTACGGGCTGGACTGGATCGCGACCGTGCCGCCCACCGTGAAGCTGGCCGGGTCCGCCTTCGGGCGGGAGAAGGCGCCGATCGTCTTCGGCTGGATCTTCACCGGGCACCAGCTCGGCGCCGCGCTGGCGGCGGGGCTGGGCGGGCTGAGCCGGGATGTCCTCGCCTCCTATCTGCCGGCCTTCTACCTCGCGGGTGGTGCCTGCCTGATCGCGGCGGTGCTCGCGCTCGGCGCGCGGCGCCCGTCGGACACGGTCATCAGCCCCACAGCCGCCGCGCCGTCTCGAGGATGACCTCCATCTTCCGCCATTGCGCGCTCTCGGGGAGCATGTTGCCCCCGATGCCTGAGGCGAAGCCGCATTGCGGGGACAGCGCGACCTGATCGAGGTCGATGAAGCGCCCCGCCTCTTCGAGCCGGCGGAGCAGGTCCTCGACCGTCTCGACCTCCCCCGTCTTGGTGGTGACCAGGCCAAGCACCACCATGCGGCCCTTGGGGACGAAGCGCAGCGGCTCGAAGCCGCCGGCGCGGCTGGTGTCATATTCCAGCAGCAGGCGGTCGTGCTGCAGACCGCCGAAGACGGCCTCGGCGATCGCGTCGTAGCTGCCCTCGCGGTGCCACATGCTGGCGCGGTTGCCGCGACAGATGTGCAGGCCCGTGGTCACACCTGATGGCAGGCCGGCGATCACCGCATTGTCCGCCGCGATGGCGCGGTTGAGGTTGGCGAGCGGGTCCTCCCCGCGTTCTTCCATCCGCGCGAGCGTCGCCGGATCAACGTAGCCGGTGAAGCTCGGCTCATCGATCTGGACGTAGGCGACGCCGGCCTCGGCCAGTTCGGTCACCATGGCGTGCTGGATGGCGACGACATCGGCGAGGAACGCATCCGCATCGGCGTAGAAGGGTGCCGAACCCGGCACGTCGCACATCTGGCAGACGCGATCCGGGCCCATCAGGGTGATCTTGGCGGGCAGCGTGGTGACGCTGCGCAGGAAGGCGGCCTCTTTGGCCGGGAAGCTCTCGACCAGGCGCAGCTTGCCCGTCGCCGGCGTGCGATAGGACAGCACCGCGTCGGTGCCCTTCTCGTTCGGCGTCTCCCCCTCGCCAAGGTTGCTCGGCGATTTCAGGAACTGCGCCCAGGACCCGGCCCACAGATCCCAGCCGGCGACGTCCGAGAAGCTGACCTGCCAGTTCAGCCGGCAGAACTCGCCATCGGTGACGAAGGGCAGGCCCAGCGCCTCCTGCTTCGCGACCAGGGCGCGGATCGCCTCGTCCTGCTTGGCGACCAGGGCCTCCATCGACAGGGTGCCGCGGGCATGGGCGAGGAAGGCGGATTTCAGCGTCTCGGGACGGAGGAAGGAGCCGACCTGGTCGACACGGATGCGGCGGAGGTCGGTCATGGGGTGGTTCCGGCAGTGAGGGTCGCAGACTGGCGGGCT
The DNA here is from genome assembly GCF_019430885.1 of Roseomonas alba. Taxonomy (GTDB): domain Bacteria; phylum Pseudomonadota; class Alphaproteobacteria; order Acetobacterales; family Acetobacteraceae; genus Neoroseomonas; species Neoroseomonas alba. The sequence goes on from NZ_JAHYBZ010000007.1 coordinate 104,628, forward strand.
GTGGCGATGGTGGGAAGGGCCCACCGAGAGGGGCCCTGCGCCCCTCTCGGGCTCAGCCCATCAAAGGCCCGAGGCCTTTGGTGGGGGGGGGAGGTCCGGAAGGGGGCACAGCCCCTCTCCGGTCCCGCCGGTCTCATCACAGCGCCGGCCGCGTCACCATCAGCCAGATGATCCCCAGCACCGCCGCGAAGGCCGGGAACCCGCAGGCGAACCAGGCGCGGTACAGGCTGTCATACCGGGCCGGCAGCGGCGCCCCGTCGCGCGCGGCGTCCCGGGCCAGGTCGCGCAGGCGGATCTGGATCACCACCACCGGCAGCCAAAACACCCCCGCCAGCACGTAGAGCCCGAGCGAGAGCAGTATCCATCCCTCGGTCAGCGACCAGCCGATCGCCTGGGCCAGCAGCGCGCCGGTGATCGGCTGCAGCACCACGGCCGTCCCGGTGAAGATCGTGTCCGCCACCACCACCGTCCCGGCGACATGGGCGATCAGGGCGGCGTTCCGCGTGCGATGCGCCATGACCATGAAGAAGGCGATGCCCGCGCCGGTCCCCAGCAGCACGGTCGCGCCGATCACATGCAACCAGCGCAGCAGCTCGACCCAGGGGCTCATCGGTCCTCCTGGGTTGCCAGCAGCAGCAGCGCGGGCAGCATGGCCGGGATCGCCTTGAGCAGCGGCCCCAGAGGATCGAGCCAGAGATCGGGCGCCATCACGCTGCCGCCGACCAGATACGCAAGCGTCACCGCCACCATCCCCCGCGTGGCGAGGCCGAGCGTCCGCCGGTGCAGCACCAGCGCGCCCAGGGCGAGGTCGACCAGCGCGCCGCCCAGGACATGGGCCAGGGCGAGGGTTTGCGGGGTGCCGCGCGTGGCAAGCACGGCGGCGGCCTCGGCCGGACGCAGCAGGGCGACCAGGCCACTGCCGGCCCAGAACAGCGCCAGCGCCGCGATCATCAGCGGCCGCAGCAGCCAGACGCGGCCGAACCACTTCTCCTGCACCGTGGCGGGCATGGCGAAGAGGCTGTCCGCCAGGGAGGGGATCGCCTGTCCGCCGACGCTGAGCCAAGGCTGCGGATCGCCGCGCACGCCGCGGGCGAGCTCCGCGAGGCTGGCGCTGCGCAATGGCGGCCGCCAGCCAAGATGGCTTAACAGGTCGCCGGCGCCGGCGATGAGGCGGCCGAGCAGGGCCGGCGCGCGGAACACCCGCCGCGGCGGCCGGCCAAGCCAGGCGCGCAGCGCGGCGTCGAGATCGGCCAGGCTATGCGCCTGCGGCTCGACCAGGTCATAGGCGCCGCGCAGCGCGATGCGGCCGGCCAGCGCATCGCAGACCGCGGCGGCGACGCTGCCGACCGGCACGGTCTGCACCCTGGCGTCGGCATGCGGCATCGCCACCGGGCCAGGCCAGGCGGCAAGCGCGCGCAGCAGCGCCGTGCCACCATAGGCCTGCGCCGCCAGCACCAGCCCGGGCCGCAGGATCACCCAGGGACAGGAGCAGCCGGCGAGCGCGGCATCGGCCTCGGCCTTGCTGCGCATAAAGGCAGTCGGCGCATCCGCGGCGGCACCGACGGCGGAGACCTGCACGATGGTGATGCGCTGCGCCTCGCAGGCGGCGAACAGGGCCTTCATCGCGGTCGCCTGCACCGCCTGGACATCGTCGCGCGCGCTGTCCTGCAGGGCGCCGGCGCAGTTCACTACGGCGTCGATGCCGGCAATGAAGGGGGACCAGTCCTCGGGGCGGGCCAGGCGCGCGATGTCCTGGGCGCGCCAGGTGATGGCGGGGCGTGCGCGCCGGGCGGCGGCGACGTCGCGGCCGATGCCGGTGACGGCGTGGCCCTCGGCCAGCAGGGCGTCGGCCACGGCCGCGCCGATCAGGCCATAGGCGCCGAGGAGGAGTACGCGCTGGGTCACGGGCGGGGCATGCGACAGGGTGCCGTGGGATGCAATGTCGCGCTTCATGGCATGGTGCGGGAGCTTCGCGGGCGGATATGCGCGGCGGGTTCGCGCCGCTCGCAGTGCCGCGCGAGGGTGTCTCCCAGGCGGCTGCGCCGCCTTGCCTCCGGCGGATAATTTCCCCCGCGAAGGCGGGGGAAATCATGGGCCCGGCAGGACTCGAACCTGCAACCAAACCGTTATGAGCGGTCCGCTCTGACCATTGAGCTACAGGCCCATGCAGCCCCCTGATTGCCCGCAGCCGCGGCGGAAATCAAACGGGCCATCGCGCCCGGCCGCTGTTCGGCTCGCCGGACATCATCCGGGGCAGGCGGTCCTGCCGGCCCCGGGCATCGTGCCGGCCACCAGGTGGCCGGCACGGCGCGGCGGCGTCATTCGCGCTCGGCGTCGAGCCGATAGGCAATGTCGCCCTTCTCGGAGACCAGCCGAGCCGTCGCACGCCCTTCCCCACTGCGTTCCAGCACCAGCAGGAAGGGATCGTCGGGATCGGCCGAGATGCGCAGCAGCACGGCCAGGGCGCCGCCACCGGCCGCCACGGCCCGGCCGGTGCCGTTCCCGCCGACCCATTCGCAGGGGCCGGCATTGGGGTCCTCGCAAATGCCGCGATCGGCGATCCATTGCAGTTCCACGGCGCCGCCGGCGTCATGGATCACATGCAGCCGCAGCGTCGCCGCCCCGCCACGGGTGCGGATGCGCGGGTCGTCGCGCAGCAGCACCCAATTGCCCTGCCAGGGGCCAGGCGCCGATTCGGCGGCGCGTTCCCGGGCCGACTGCATGGTCCGGGAATCCTCGGCCAGGGCCGGCAGCGCCGCCAGCGCACAGCCTGCCAGAACGAGTGCGCGCACCGTCATTGCGGCGCCGCCAGCGCGGCCAGGCCCTGCTGCCGCCAGGTCACCGATTCGCAGCGCCGCATGCAGGTGACGCTCATGACCTGCAAGCGCACCTGCTCGCAGCGCGCATCGGACACCGTCGTGTTGCTCCATTCCTTGGTCTGCCCGGGTTCGATGGATCGCAGCGGGATCGACACCATCGGCATGCGCAGGGGCTGGCCGGACCCGGCATCGCTGGCCGTGACATCGGCGACGAAGACCCTGAGCGGCGCATCCCCCACGTTGCGCACACTGACGACAAGCATGCAGGCCGGGTTCGCGCCGCCCGTGTCGGTGCGGCCCTCCACCATCACTTCGGCCCGGTTCTGGGCCTGCGCCACGGGGGCGAAGCCCGCCAGCAGCGCCGCACCCACTGCCCAAGCGGCAATTCTCGTCATCGTCCCGGTCTCCTTTCTGCTTGTCCGGCCGAAGCCGGAGGCCGCAGCCTCGACCGGGGATCGCCCCGCGTCACTGTTACATTTCAGGGCATGCGTCAGCCGGCGAGGAAATCGAAGGCCGCCAGGGCATGGACCCGCGCCACCGTCTGGAGTTCCTCGATCTCGGCCCATTCGTCGGCGCCGCCCATGTTGTGGGGCGTGGGGCCATAGACGATGGTCGGCAGGCCGGCCATGCGGAACCAGCGGGCATCCGACCCGCCGACGCGCATATTCACCGCGACCGGGCCGCCGAGCACTTCCTCCGCCGCCGCATGGGCCAGGCGGACGATGGGCGCGCCGGGGTCGGTGTGGTTGGGCTCGAAGCGGCGCAGCACGTGCCAGGTGATGCCGGGCAGGTCGTCGAGGCCCGCGGCCAGGGCAGCCTCGGCCTCCGCGCAGGTCACGCCGACCGGCAGGCGGATGTCGCATTCGGCCCGCGCCGAGGCCGGCACCAGGTTCGGCGCCGTGCCACCCGCGATGCGCCCGATATTCACCGTGACGCTGCCGAGGACATGCGCCTCCCCCACCCCGGCGAGGGGTTCGCTCAGCGCCTTGGCGGTGGCGATGGCCTCCGTCACCGCCGGCGCGGCGTTCACCGGCAGGTCGCGCAGCCGCACCACGGCATCGAGCGCGACCCGCAGCCGGTCCACCGCATTCACCCCCAGATGCACATGGGCACCATGGGCGGCGGTGCCGGTGGCCTCGACCGAGATCCACAGGAAGCCCTTCTCCCCGAAGCGCAGGACGCGGGGGCTGCCGGCATCACCGATGATCACCGCTTCGGCCCGGTTCAGGCCGGGAATGTTGTCCAGCAGCCATTTGGTGCCGAGCGAGCCCATGGATTCCTCGTCGCCCGCGAGGGTCAGCAGCGCCTCTCCCTGCCAGGCGGCACGGTGGCGGGCCAGCAGGGCGAAAGCCAGGATCGAGGCCGCCATGCCGCCCTTCATATCGGCCGAGCCACGCCCGTAGAGCCGACCGTCGCGGACATCCCCCACCAGCGGGTCGACGGTCCAGGGCAGTGCCTCATTCACCGGATAGGTGTCGAGATGGCCGTTGAAGGCGAGAATCTTCCCCGGGCCGGCGCCGGCGATGCGGGCGACGAGATTGGTCACCTCGGCCGAGGTTGCGTGCAGGCTGATCTCGGCGTCCGGTGCCAGCTCCTGGACCAGGGCGGCGGTTTCCTTGGCGCAGGCACGCACATCGCCCGGCGGGTTGGGGGACGGCACGGCCATCAGGCGGCGGGTCAGCGCCACCACCTCCGGCGCGCGGGACAGGGCTTCGGCGGCGAAGGCGGCTCGTGCGGCAGGGTCGGACATGGGGCGCAACCTCGCCGGAGCGGCACCGTCCGCGCAAGCCGTGCTGCACCGCAATTGGCCCGGCGGCGCGGGTCTGCTACCAGCGCCCCGCATCCCTATCGAAGAGAGTGCCACCCATGCGTATCGACGCCATCGCGATCGGCAAGAACCCCCCCGAGGACGTGAACGTCATCATCGAGGTCGCGGTCGGCGGCGAGCCCATCAAGTACGAGATGGACAAGGAATCCGGCACGCTGTTCGTGGACCGCTTCCTCTACACGCCGATGCGCTATCCGGGGAATTATGGCTTCGTGCCGCACACCCTGTCGGACGACGGCGACCCGATCGACGTATTGGTGTGCAACACCCGCCCTATCGTGCCGGGCGCGGTGATCAACGTCCGCCCCGTGGGCGTGCTGCGCATGGAAGACGATGGCGGCATGGATGAGAAGATCATCGCCGTGCCGACGCCGAAGCTGACCCAGCGCTATGCCCATGTGAAGACCTACACCGACCTGCCGAAGATCACCCTGGACCAGATCCAGCACTTCTTCGAGCACTACAAGGACCTCGAGCCCGGCAAGTGGGTGAAGGTGCAGGGCTGGGAAGGTGCGGACGTGGCGCAGAAGCTGATCGTCGAGGCGATCGAGCGGGCCAAGACGAAGTAACGGCGGGACGCGGGTCCTTTCATGCCGCGGGGTAGAACTGGAGAGAGGCTTTGCCCCTCTCCAGACCTTACCCCACCAGAGGCCACAAGACCTTTGGAAACCTTGCATTGGTACCGGGTGCGGCTGATCGGAACGATCGGGAACGGCGCTCCGGGCATGGCGCCGGGGACGATTCCCGGTTCCGGGTGATGGCGGGCGTTCCGGCGCCGCGACTCCCCGCCCTGCCCGGCGCCAGGTGACGATATCCGAAGGCCCTGTGGCCTTTGGTGGGGGCCGGGGAGGGGCAAAGTCCCTCCCCGACGCCTGCTGCGCCGCGCGCAGGGCAACGCCCTGCCGAAAGGCGAAATCCACCTTGCGCAATACCCCGGCGCATCCCCTGCCGTTGCGCCCCCGGCCCTTCCCCCTCTAGCCTTTCTTCTGCCCCGCGGAAGACAGGGCGGAACGGCCGCGAAAAGGCCAGGCATTCAGGGGGAACCAAGATTTGCTGACGCTATCGCTGTTGCTCGTGATCCTGCTGGGGGCGTGCTCCATCGCCTACGGCGTCGTCACGGCGAAGGACGTGCTCTCCCGCGACCCGGGCAATGAGCGCATGCAGGAGATCGCCAAGGCGATCCAGGAAGGCGCGAGCGCCTACCTCAAGCGGCAATACACCACCATCGCCGTCGTCGGCGTGGTGCTGTTCGTCCTGGTCGCCTGGCGGCTGGGCATCACGGTGGCCATCGGCTTCCTGCTCGGTGCGGTGCTGTCGGGGGCTGCCGGCTTCATCGGGATGAATGTCTCGGTGCGGGCCAATCTTCGCACGGCGCAGGCGGCGATCGGGTCGCTGGCGGGCGGGCTGGATGTCGCCTTCAAGTCGGGGGCCATCACCGGAATGCTGGTGGCCGGCCTCGCGCTGCTCGGGGTCGCTGTCTACTTCTTCCTGCTGGTGGTGATCGGCGGGCTGGCGCCCAACGACCGCGGCGTGATCGACGCGCTGGTCGCACTCGGGTTCGGGGCGTCGCTGATCTCGATCTTCGCCCGCCTCGGCGGCGGCATCTTCACCAAGGGCGCTGACGTGGGCGGCGACATGGTCGGCAAGGTCGAGGCCGGCATCCCCGAGGACGACCCCCGCAACCCCGCGACCATCGCGGACAATGTGGGCGACAATGTCGGCGACTGCGCCGGCATGGCGGCCGACCTGTTCGAGACCTATGCGGTGACCATGGTCGCGACCATGGTGCTGGCGGCGATCGCCTTCGCGGGGACGTCCTTCCTGACGGCGGCGATGATCTATCCGCTCGCGATCGGGGCGGTCTGCGTCGTGACCTCGATCGCAGGCACCTATTTCGTGAAGCTGCCGGCGAGCAACAACATCATGGGGGCGATGTATCGCGGCTTCGCGGTGACCGGCGTGCTGTCGCTGGTCGCGCTGCTCCCGCTGACCTACCTGGTGTTCGGCACCGGCACGGCGACGGCCGCGGGGGCGAGCTTCACGGCCTTCTCGCTGTTCCTGTGCGGCGTGATCGGACTCGCGGTGACCGGGCTGATCATCTTCATCACCGAATACTACACCGGCACCAACTTCCGGCCGGTGCAGTCGATCGCCGAAGCGTCGGTCACCGGGCACGGTACCAACGTCATCCGCGGCTTGGCGGTGTCGATGGAATCGACGGCCCTGCCGGCGCTGGTCATCATCTTCGGCATCCTGGCGGCCTATGGGCTGGCCGGCCTCTACGGCATCGCCATCGCGGTCACGACCATGCTGGCGCTGGCGGGCATGGTGGTGGCGCTCGATGCCTTCGGGCCCGTCACCGACAATGCCGGCGGCATCGCCGAGATGGCCGGGCTGCCCAAGGAAATCCGCCAGACCACCGATGCGCTCGACGCGGTGGGCAATACGACGAAGGCGGTGACGAAGGGCTATGCGATCGGCTCGGCCGCGCTGGGCGCGGTGGTGCTCTTCGCGGCCTATACGCAGGACCTGACCTATTTCATCGGCCATTCGGTCCAGTATCCGTACTTCGCTGGCATTACGGCGATCGACTTCTCGCTGGCCAATCCATACGTCGTGGTCGGGCTGCTGTTCGGCGGGCTGCTGCCCTACCTGTTCGGCGGCATGGCGATGACGGCGGTGGGCCGCGCGGCGATGTCGGTGGTCGAGGAAGTGCGCCGCCAGTTCCGCGAGAAGCCCGGCATCATGCAGGGCACCGAAAAGCCGGACTACGGCCGCGCGGTGGACATGCTGACCAAGGCCGCGATCAAGGAGATGATCATCCCATCCCTGCTGCCGGTGCTCAGCCCGCTGGTGATCTATTTCGGCATCCAGGCGATCGCGGGCAAGGCGCAGGCCTTCGCCGCGCTCGGTGCGATGCTGCTCGGCGTCATCGTCAACGGCTTCTTCGTCGCCGTGTCGATGACCACGGGCGGCGGCGCCTGGGACAACGCCAAGAAGTACATCGAGGACGGCCACCATGGCGGCAAGGGATCGGACGCCCACAAGGCGGCGGTCACCGGCGACACGGTGGGCGACCCGTACAAGGACACCGCTGGGCCGGCGGTGAACCCAATGATCAAGATCACCAACATCGTGGCGCTGCTACTGCTGGCGATGCTGGCACATAGCTGAGGACAGCATCGGAGAGAGGCGCCGCCCCAGGCGTGATGATCGCGGCCGCTGAGGAGCGGGGAAGGGCTCTGCCCTCCCCGAACCCCCATCCGCCAAAGGCCGGAAGGCCCTTGGAAACCTCGACCTGGCGCTTGGCAGGAAGGTTCCTCTCAGCACGCAGGCGCGCGTTCTGCCTCTCGCGCCATGCATCGTGGCGTCCGATCGTCCGTGCCCGGCACAAGGTGACAGTTTCCAAGGGCCCTGTTGCCCATGGGTCCCCATTGACGTTGGGCAGCAACGTCAATGGGATCGCGTGGCGGGATGAGGTCCGGAAAGGGCAGAGCCCCCCTCTCCATATCCGTCAGCGCCCCGCCCGCTCGCGCGGGACGAAAGCCCTCCCGGTCCCGCGGATCAGGGAGCGGACCTCGGGTATCGACCTCAGATGCGCGGTCCGGGAGGGACAAGGCCCCCCCGCCGCGGTGAATCACTGCTGGTTGGGCCGGCGGCGCGGCGGTGGCGGCGGCGGAGGGCGCCGCTGCGGCGTGGCGCTACGCTGCCGGTTCGCAGGCGCGGTACTGCGCTGGGTCGTGCTGCCGCGCCGCGTCGTACGGCTGGGGGCGGGGCGCGCCGGCGGCGGCGGCGGGCGGCGGATCAGGTAGCGCTGCTGCGCCGGCGACATGATCATCCAGCGTGCCTGCAGCGTCTCGTCATCATCCACGGGATCGCCGATCCGCGCGAGGCCGGCACGGGCACGGCGCTTGTGCTCCTCCGACAAATCGGCCCAGGAAATGGCGCCGGGGGAATAGACGCGCTCCGGCTCGGGATCCTCCGGCGGAGCGGTGGCCACCGGCTGCTCCGGCTCGGGCGGAGTCGCGCAAGCAGACAAAGCGGCGAGCAGGGCGAATAGCCCCGCGCGCCGGCCGAAACGGCGGCTCATGGCATCAACTCCACCATCACGGGAACATGGTCGGACGCCTTGGGCCAGTCCCGCGCATCCTTCAGCACCACCTGGCGGACGAGGCAGCCGAGGAGGTCCGGGCTGACCCAGACATGGTCGAGCCGCCGCCCGCGATCCGAGGCCCGCCAATCGGCGGCGCGGTAGGACCACCATGTGTAGAGCTTCTGGTCGGCGGGCACGAAGTGGCGCAGGGCGTCCTGCCAGCCGCCGGCGCGCTGCCAGGCGGTGAGCGCCTCGACCTCGACGGGCGTGTGGGAGACGACGTCGAGAAGCTGCCTGTGCGACCAGACATCGTTCTCGAGCGGCGCGATGTTCAGGTCGCCCACCAGGACGGCGCGCCGCGCCGGATTGGCGGCGGACCAGGCGGTGGCCTCGGCCACGAAATCCAGCTTGTGGCCGAATTTCGGGTTCTTCTCGCGGTCGGGGATGTCGCCGCCGGCCGGGATGTAGAAATTGTGCAACTCGATCGGCGCCGCGCCCGGCATGTCGAGCATGACGCCGAGATGGCGGCAGTCCCCTTTGCCGCACCAGTCGGGATCCTGCTCCCGCAGCAGGATGGGCTGCTTCGAGAGCACGGCGACGCCGTTGTAGCCCTTCATCCCGCGCACCAGCCGGTGCGTGAAGCCCAACGCCTCCACCCCCTCATGCGGAAAGAGGGGGTCGGGGCACTTGGTTTCCTGCAGGCAGAGAACGTCGGGGTCGAGCTGTCCCACCAGGTCGGACAACAGCGGCAGCCGGAGCCGCACGCTGTTGATGTTCCAGGTGGCGATGCGCAGCGGGGCTTTCGCCGGCATCAGACGATCTTCGTGCGGACCTCGCCCACGCCTTCCACGAAGCCTTCCAGCACGTCGCCCTTCACGACCGCGGCGACACCTTCCGGGGTGCCGGTCATGATGAGGTCGCCCGGGGCGAGCTCGACGAGTTCGGAGAGGTTCGCGATGACCTCGGCCACAGACCAGATCAGCTTGGACAGGTCGGAGGTCTGGGTGACCTTGCCGTTCACCTTCAGCTCGATCTTGCCCTTGGTGGGGTCGATGCCGGCGGCCGGCACCAGCAGGCCCATCGGGGCGGACTTGTCGAAGCCCTTGCCCATGTCCCAGGGACGGCCGGTCTTCTTGGCCTCGTTCTGGATGTCGCGGCGGGTCATGTCGAGGCCGCAGCAATAGCCCCAGACATGCTTCAGCGCATCCGCGACCGGGATGTTCTTCCCGCCCGTGCCGATGGCGACGACCAGTTCCATCTCGTGATGCAGCGACTTGGTCACCGAGGGGTACGGCATGTCGGCGTCATTGATGACGACGGCATCGGCCGGCTTGGTGAAGTAGAAGGGCGGCTCGCGGGTCGGGTCGGAGCCCATCTCGATCGCATGTTCGGCGTAGTTGCGGCCGACGCAGAAAATGCGGCGGACCGGGAACAGCGCGTCGCTTCCCTTGACGGGAATGGCGGCGACCGGGGGCGGGGCGACGACGTAGGACACCATGCGGGGAAAGCTCCGATCGAAGCGGGGATGCCGTCCTATACAGGCGCATGGTGCGGGCCGGAAGCCGGGGCGGCGGCATGGCCGTACTTAACCTGTCACGTGAAGTTGCGCGTGGAAGGTGTAGTGTCCGATCCGTAATCCGGCTACCGAGGGCCACAAAAGAAGCGCCCGGTCAGGGGGGTGACCGGGCGCCGTATTGTTATTCCGATCGGAATGGTCGGGCGAGCCGGCAGGGGACACCGGGGCTCGACCGCTGGTCTATTTGGGGACCAGCGAACAAACATTAAACCCGCATGGGCCGGGAATCAAAAGGCAATTGGACGACGGGCCTGACAAAGGTCACAGGCCGGTGCGTCCGGTCACTCCGCGGCTTGCGCCAGATCCGTCAGACCGAGGCGCGCGGCGCGATGCGCGGCGCAGGCCGCACCGAAGGCCAGGAAGATCGCGTTGCTGTCGGCGTCGCGTTCCCAATCATATTCAGGGTGCCACTGCACGCCGAGGGCAAATGCCGTCGCCCCATCGACGCGCACGGCCTCGACCGTGCCGTCCGGCGCCCAGGCCTCCGCCACCAGGCGCGGTGCGAGGCGCTGCACGCCTTGGTTGTGCAGGGAATTGACTGCGAGACGCCCGGCCGTGCGCGACGGCATCGTCAGCACCTGCGCCAGAGCCCCATCCTTCTCGATCCGCACGCCGTGCGCCTTGCCCGTGCGGACGCGCGGGATGGGCTGGTCGGATGGCGTGGAGTGGTCCATCCGCCCCGGCAGGTCCTGGATGCGCTGATCGAGGCTGCCGCCGAGCGCGACGTTGAGCTCCTGCATGCCGCGGCAGATCGCGAGGAGTGGGACCCCAGCCGCAATCGCCGCGCGGATCAGCGGCAGGGTCGTCGCGTCGCGCTGGTGATCCTCGGGCGTGCCTTCCGCGTGGGCAGGCCCGTCATAATGGCCAGGCCAGACATTCGACCGGCTGCCGGTGAGGATCAGCCCGTCGAGATGCGGGATGAGCTCGGCCGAAAGATCCTCACCGGCCGCCGGCAGCAGCACCGGCGTGCCCTGCACGGGGCCGCGCACCACGCGGACATAGCTGTCGGAGGCGGCGTGATTCGGCGTGCCGAAAATGCCGAAGGGTTTCTGGCAGCAGGAGATGCCGATGAGCGGTCTCATGGAACAACAGACTCCCGCGATGCGGTGTCAGGATCAAGGCATTCCGTGGAGTTTTCGTGAAGCCCTGCACCACTCTGCATGTCCGCCATGCAAGTGGCGCAGGCGGCTGCGCATCGCGTGGTCAGCCGCCGTTGCCCTGCGGCGCGCCCAGTCCGCCCGGCTCGAAGAACCGCGGGTCGTTGAACTGGAAAAGACCGGCGGGAAAGCGCAGCCCCGTCTCTATCCGGAACAGGCTCACCCGCGTCTCCCGCCGCTGCGAATCGACCACCGCCCATTGGCGGAGTTCCAGCGGATCGGGGTTGAAGACCAGGGTCAGGCGGCCCTCGGCGGGCTCATTGGTGCGGTACATCGTGACGCGGAAGAAACCGCCGGAGCGCTCGACGCCGGTGACGGTCACGTCGCCGGACAGCTTCACCTCTGGCCGCAGCAGGATGCCGAGCGGCGTCTGGCGCACGAGCAGCGTCGTGGGCGCGCGCAGTTCCCGATCATACATCAGGAACTGGCCGGAATCGGCGACGAGGAGCAGCGGCTCAGGCGGGTCGTACTCGAAGCGCATGCGGCCCGGGCGCCAGATCCAGGCCGTCCCCTCCGCCGCCGCGCCATTCTGCGCAATCTGCAGGAAACGCGCCCGCAGCGTGGTGAGGCTGTTGAGATAGGCCTCGACCCGCGCGAGGTCGGAACGGTCGCGATCCGTGAGCACGGCGGCACCGGCCGCCGGTGGGGCGGAGGCACGCTGGGCGAGTGCCGGGGCGGCAAGGAAAAGCGGGGCAGCGAGCAGCGATCGGCGGTTCATGGCGGGGATCATGTGGCGCGGCACAGGCGCGGTTGGAAGGGGCACGGCACCCGTGCGGGCGAGGACGGGATTGGTGAGGAGCTCTGCCTGTCTCAACGCTCTCCCGGAGATGGGATCCCGTTGGCGTTACTGCGCGACGTCAATGGGGACCCATCGCCGCAAGGTCTTTGGAAACCGTCACTTGGTGCTGGGCATGAAGGGCCGACGCAACGGACGCGACCCGTGCACCGCACCAGAAATCCAGCCGAGGCGCAGGGCAAGGCGTGCGTCCCGGCACCTCGCACTGCACGCCCAGCCAGGTGCCAGGTATCGGTTTGGAACGGTCTCGGGTCTTTGCTGGGGAAGGCCCGGAAAGGGGCAAAGCCCCTCTCCTATCCGGCGCGTCAGGAGGCGCTCAGCGCGGCGTCCCCATCCCCTGCGGCATGCCCTGGGGCAGTTGCATGGACTGGTACCCCTGCGGCCGGCGGAACTGAGTGGCGTCCTGCGCGCCATAGGTCACGCGGACGGCCTCGATAGACCCCTGCTGGCCCTGGGCATTGCCGCTGGCGCGCAGCATGACGCCATCCGAGGTGATGCAGGCTTCGCCGCCCTGCCCCTGGCCCTGATAGCGCCAGATGGTGCAATCCTGGCCGGCGATCTTCTGGGTGCCGCCACGGGTGAAGCGGGCGTTCTCTAGGTCGCGCTGGTAGCTCGCCGCCTGGGCCATCGGCACGTCCATGATCATGCGGGTCGGCTCCATGACCATGAAGCCTCGCTGATTCTGGTGGTCGGCGACCATATAGCCCATGCCGCCCGGCATGTTCATGCGCATCAGGCGCTGGGCGGCGGACCAGATCATGGTCATCTCGGCCGCCTGCGCCTGGCCGCCGGAGACGCGATAGGTCACGGCGACGTCGCGGGTCGGATAGATCTGCGGCCGGTCCTGTGCCTGGGCCGCGATGGGCAGGCTGGCGATCAGGGCAGCAGCGAGGGTCTTACGCATGGCGTTCTCCTTCTGCGGCGCAGTGTGACGGGGCAAATGTGGCGCGGGGATGAAGGCTTTCACCCTCTGCGCCGACCCTCGGATGTCGTGGTCGCGCAGCTTCCGGGACCGGCTCTCAATCCCTCGGCCCGGGCGCCAGCACTTCGCGCTTCCCAACATGGTTGGCCGGGCCGACGACGCCCTGCTTCTCCATCTGCTCGATCAGCTTGGCCGCGCGGTTGTAGCCGATGTTCAAATGGCGCTGGACGAAGCTGGTGCTCGCCTTGCCTTCGCGCGTCACCAGCGCGACCGCCTGGTCGTAGAGCGACCCCTCGGCATCGGTATTGCCGCCGAGCATGCCGGACAGCGCGCCCGAACCGTCCTCGTCGGCTTCCTCGGTGACTTCCTCGATATAGGCGGGCTCGCCCTGCTCGCGCAGGAACTCGACGACGCGCTCGACCTCGGTGTCGCTCACGAACGGCCCATGGACGCGCGCAAGCCGCCCGCCGCCGGGCATGTGCAGCATGTCGCCCTGGCCGAGAAGCTGTTCCGCCCCCTGCTCGCCAAGGATGGTCCGGCTGTCGATCTTCGAGGTGACCTGGAAGGAGATGCGGGTCGGGAAGTTCGCCTTGATGGTGCCGGTGATGACGTCCACCGACGGGCGCTGCGTCGCCATGATGACGTGGATGCCCGCGGCGCGGGCCATCTGCGCGAGGCGCTGGACCGCGGCCTCGATCTCCTTGCCCGCGACGATCATCAGGTCGGCCATCTCGTCGATGACGACGACGATCATCGGCAACGGTTCCAGCGCGAGGGGCTGTTCCTCGAAGACCGGCTTGCCGGTGTCGGGGTCGAAGCCGGTCTGCACCTTGCGGGTCAGCACCTCGCCGCGGCCGCGCGCGGCGACGACCTTTTCATTGTACCCGCCGATGTTGCGCACGCCGAGCTGGGACATGGCGCGGTAACGGCGCTCCATCTCGCGCACCGTCCATTTCAGCGCGCCGATCGCCTTGGGGGGTTCGGTCACGACCGGGGCCAGCAGATGCGGGATGCGGTCATAGACCGACAATTCCAGCATCTTCGGGTCGATCATGATGAAGCGGCATTCCTCCGGCCCGAAGCGATAGAGCAGCGAGAGGATCATGGTGTTGATCCCCACCGACTTGCCCGATCCGGTGGTGCCCGCGATCAGCAGGTGTGGCATGCGCGCGAGATCCGCGATGACCGGGCTGCCGCCGATATCCTTGCCGAGCGCGAGCGGCAGGCGTCCCTGGTTCTTCCCCCAGGACTCGTCCACGAACATCTCGGACAGGTAGACCGTCTCGCGCTTGGTGTTCGGCATCTCGATGCCGATGACGTTGCGCCCGGGGACGGTCGCGATGCGCACCGCGATGACGGACATCGACCGCGCGATGTCGTCGGCCAGGCCGATGACGCGCGACGACTTGGTGCCCGGCGCGGGCTCCAGCTCGTACAGCGTGACGACCGGGCCGGGGCGGATCTCGTTGATCCGGCCCCGCACGCCGTAATCCTCGAGCACGGATTCCAGCAGCCGCGCATTGGCCTGGAGCGATTCCTCGGACGGCCGGCCGGTGCGGCGTGCAGGCGCCTCGGTCAGCAGATCGAGCGGCGGCAGCTTCCAGCTATTGGCATCGAGGTCGAGGGTGCGCTGCTCGGGCGGCCTGCGGGTGCGGTCGGGGGCGCGTTCCAGCACCTTGGTGCGGGTAGTGAGCTTCGGTTTGGCCGCGACCTCGGTGCCGGGGCGGGCCTCGCCATCCTGGACCGGCAGCGGCGCCGGCGGGTCGGCGGGGTTGGGCGGAACGGCGGTCGCCGCCTCATCCGCCGCGCGCAGCAGGGACCCGAGTGGCACGGACGCGGTCGGCTCGCGCCGCAACAGAGACCCGGCGCCGCGGCCCATGCTGCGGAAGGGCGAGGCCATGCGCGCGAAAAGCCCCGGGCCGCGGGGGCGCCGTGGCGGTTCTTCGGGCTCGGGCTCGGGTTCGTAGGCGGGCTCCTCATCGAAGCGGTCGCGGCGGCGCAGGCTGGCCGCGCCGCGCTGCGCCGCCCCCACCGCGACCTGGCCCGCCCCCACGGCAACGCGACCCGCGCCGCGCCATTCGCCGATCGTCAGGCCGCAGGCGATGAAGGTGGTCCCCACCGCCGCGACCATCACCAGCCCCTGCCCCGCGAACATCCCGAGCGGCCCGAATAGCGACGCCAACCCATCCACGATGCCGCCCGAGACCAGCGGCCCGACCACGCCGCCCGGCCCGGCATCCACCGGCAGCAGCGCCGGCAGCGGCAGCAGCGACAGCCCCGCCGCGACCATCGGCATGCCGATCACCAGGCCGAGCAGCCGCGCGACGATGGACCCCAGCCCGCGATGCATCACCAGCCGGAAGGCCCAGGCGAGCAGCGCCAGGCAGGGTAGCCCTGCCGCGAAGCCGAACAGTTGCAGCATCAGGTCCGACACCACCGCACCCGCCGGCCCGGCGAGATTGGTCGTCGGCCCATAGGTCGCGGTGTTGAACGACGGGTCGGCGGGGTTGTGGCTGCCGAGCGCCACACCCAGGCCGATCGCGGTGATGGCGACGAACAGGCCGCACAATTCCATCATCCGCCGCCGCAACACGGCGCGCACGGCGTCGGAGGCAAAGCGGCCGGAGCGGGAGGCGGACCGCGAGGCGGCCGGGCTTTCGTCGGTCAGGGCGGCGCGGGACATCGTGGCTTCGTCTTGATCCTGTCTGGCAATGCTACAATGGAAGTCTCTGCCGGGGCAGCGTTTCGCGCGCCCCGACCGGGAATGACTTGAGCCGGCGTGGCCGCCACGCCACGCTGCCGCCCGGATGACCGGACCCGATCCCCTGCCCGCGGCGCTGGACGCCGCGACCCGCGCCCGCATCTCTGCCGGCGCGCTCGCCATGAAGGCGCCCGCCGGCGCGAAGCTGTTCCGCCCGGGCGACCCCTGCCGCGGCTTCGTCCTGCTGCGCAGCGGCCGCGCCCGCGTGGACCTGATCGCGGAGGATGGGCATGCGCTGCTGCTCTACCGGGTCGAGCCCGGCCAGCCCTGCGCCATCACCACCTCCTGCCTCTTCGCCGACGAGCCCTATTCGGCCGAGGCCACGGCGGAAACGGAGTGCGACGGCATGCTGATCCCCTCGCCGCTGTTCACGGCGCTGGTGCAGGACAGCGCGCCCTTCCGCACCTTCGTCCTCGCGGGCTTCGCGGCACGGCTCGGCGCCCTGATGGGACGGATCGAGGACTTGTCCTTCCGCAGCGTCGATGCGCGGCTCGCCGCCTATCTGCTGGACCGCGCCCCGGGCCGCGTGGCCGCGACGCAGCAGGAGATCGCCGCCGATATCGGCACGGCGCGGGAGGTGGTCAGCCGGCGCCTCGCCGCCTTCGGCAAGGCCGGGCTGGTGCGCACCGAACGCGGCGCGGTCACGCCGCTCGACGCCGACGCCCTGACGCGCATCCGGGATGGCGGCGCATCCCCGTGACTTGGTCACCGACGCGCACCCTCGCGCGGGAGGACAAGTCGCCACGCGGCCGGATTTCGCCGGCGCGATGAAGGAATGACGCGATGAGCTGCAATGTGGGTGGCGTGGACCGGATCCTGCGCATCGTGGCGGGACTCGCGATCCTGGCGGCCGGGCTGCTGGGGCCGCTCGGCTGGTGGGGGCTGATCGGGCTGGTGCCGCTGGCGACCGGGCTGTTCCGCTTCTGCCCGGCCTATACGCTGCTCGGGATCCGGACCTGCGCAGCGGATGCGCGGGGGTAATCGCCGCCGGGTGAGGGCCACAGTCGGAGAATTGGAGGGGCTTTCCCCCTCCAAACCGCCCCTGCAAAGGCCGAAGCGCCTTTGCAAACCTCAAACCGGCCTTGCGCGCCGCTGGCAGAATGGGAGCCGAAACCCGCCTCTGCGCCCACAAGGCACTTCGGGGGGAGCAGCATGCACCTCCTGCCCAACACCAATCGCCTGCGGTCCAGATGCTCCAAGCACCTGGCGGGATGGTCCGGGGGGGCAGCGCCCCTCCGGTTCTCACCGGCGAAAGCCGCCCAGTAACCAGGACCGCCTTTCGGCCTTTGGCGGGGACGGTCCAGAGCCCGTTCCGCTGCGCCCAGCCCCTCATGCCGCCGACAGGAACGCTGGTTCCGGCCCCGATCCGCCCGGTTCCAGCCGCGCGCTGAGCCGTGCCCCACCCGGCGCGGCGTCCAGTGCCACGCGGATACCGTCGGCGCATGCCGCGCCTTCGGCCGCGCTGCGGACGAGGCCCAAAACCAGCGACTGCAATTCCGCCGGTGTCGTGGCCAGGCGCGGCAGGTCGGGCGCAACCGCCACTTCGACCTTGCGCCCCGGCCCGAGGGCAAGCCCTATGAGCGGCCGCATCATCTCGATCACCGAGGCCGGGGCCGTATCGGCCGGCGGCGGTGCGCCGAGAGCCAGATAGGCGTGCAGCAATGCCTGCAGCCGGGCGGAGGCGTCGCGCAGCCGCTCCGCCCGGGCGATGTCGCGTTCCGTGCTGCTGGGTGAGCGCAGCATGAGTTCCGCGGTGCCAGACAGCGCGGCGAGAAGGTTGTTCGCCTCATGCCGCACGGGACGGGCGAAGGACACGAGCAGATCGCGCGACAAGAGCTCAGCGCCCCCGCGCGGCTTCAAGGATGTCGCGGAACAGGCGTGCGGGGAGACCGCCGCCAGCGACGCCGTCCATCGGCGTCGCATCGTCGTTGCCGAGCCAGATACCCATGACGAGCCCTCCGGCGATGCCAACGAACCAGGCATCGCGATTGTCTTGCGTCGTCCCGGTCTTGCCGGCCACGGCAAGGCCCGGAACGGCGGCGGCTCGTCCTGTGCCGCGCGCAACTGTGGCGAGTAGCATACGCCGCATCGCCTCCGCTGCCTCGGGCAACATCACGGGTGCGGGGGCGGGCGGCAGCCAGGCGATGGGGCGGCCCTCGGCGCGGGCCTCGGCGACGCCGAAGGGAGCGATGCGGCGGCCGCCATTGGCAAAGGGGGCGTAGGCGACGACGAGGTCGAGCAGCGTCACCTCCCCCGTGCCGAGCGCGATGGAGGCATCGCGGGGGAAGGGTCCGGGCAGGCCGAGCCGGGTCGCGACCGCGGCCGCCTGGCGGGCACCGCCGGCGCGTTGCAGCACACGGACCGCGGCGGTGTTCACGGAATGGGCGAGCGCATCCTCGATCGTGATCTCGCCGCGGGTCCGCCACGCACCGTTGCCCGGGGACCAGCCGCCGAGGCGGATCGGGGCGTCGCTGACCAGGTCGTCCGGCCGCGCCCCGGCTTCGATGGCGGCGAGGTAGACGAAGGGCTTGAAGGCCGACCCCGGCTGGCGGCGCGCCTGGGTGGCACGGTTGAAGGGGCTGGTCCGGTAGTCGCGGCCGCCGGCCATGGCGCGCACGGCGCCCGAGGCCGCGTCGATCGCCACCACCGCGCCCTGGGAGACGTCCGCCGCCCGCCCCGGCCCGGCAAGCAACGCATCGAGCCGTGACTCCACCGCCCACTGGAGACGCGAATCGAGCGTGGTACGCAGCACCAGGTCCGAGGTCGCCGGCGCGCGGTCGTCGATCGCGTCACGCACCCAATCGGCGAACCACCCGGCGGCGCGGGACGGCGCGGGCGGGAAGGCGATGCGCTCGGCTTCGACCATCGCGGCGGCGGGGGAGAGCGCGCCGGTCTCGACCATGGCCTCCAGCACCTCGGTCGCGCGATGCGCGGCGGCCGAGGGGTTCACGCGGGGATTGAGGCGCGACGGCGCCTTGGGCAGGCCGGCAAGCACCGCCGCCTGGCCTGGCGTCAGCCGCCGCGCCGGCACGCCGAAATAAAGCCGCGCCGCCGCATCCACCCCGAAGGTCCCGGCGCCGAGATAGACGCGGTTGAGATAGATCGTCAGCAGCTCGTCCTTGGTGAAGCGCGTTTCGAGCCACAGGGCGAGCAGCGCCTCCTGCACCTTGCGGCGCAGGCTGCGCTCCGGCGTGAGGAACAGGTTCTTCGCGAGCTGCTGGGTCAGCGTCGACCCGCCCTGCACGACGCGGCCGGAGGTGACGTTGACCACCAGGGCGCGGGCCATGCCGATCAGGTCGAGGCCCATATGGTCGCGGAAGCGGCGATCCTCGATGGCGACGAAGGCGGCTGGGACATGGGCGGGCAGGTCGCGCAGCCGCACGGTCTCACCATAGAGGTCGCCGCTGGTGGACAGCAGTGACCCATCGCCGGCCAGCAGCGTGACCGAGGGGCGGCGCGTCGCGGCCAGCGCATCCTCGGGCCGCGGCAGGTCCCAGGCGAAGAAGATCAGGCCGATGAATCCGGCGACCAAGCCCCAGACCGACACGATGATGGCCCAGCGGAACAAGCGCGGCGCCAAGCGGCGTCGCGCGCGAACGGGGGGTGCAGGTCGGGCGGGGGCGGCGGCGGGGGTCCGCCGCACCCGCGGCGCGACGGCACGGGACATATGCCGTTCGTATAGCACAGGCGCCGGGCGAGCGAGAGCATATGGTTCCCGCGCCCACGAATGCGGAACGATCCGCCCGCAAATTCAGTGGTTAGGCGTTCCGCAAGTGCCGGCACCCGAACATGACGGCTCTACTCCGGAGCCTACTGATCATGGATCGACACCCTCGCCCCGCCGAAGACGACGCCGGTGCCGGCGAACGAACGCGCTTCCTCGAAATCGACGCCGAGACGCGCGCCGCGCTGGATGAGTTCCGCCCCGCCCTGACCGCAGCGCTGCCGGACATCCTGCGCGGCTTCTACGCCCATCTGCGGGCCTGGCCGCACCTCGCCGCAATGTTCGACGGCGATGCCGCCATGGACCGCGCCGCGGCGGCCCAGGGGCGGCACTGGGAACACCTCTTCTCCGGACGCTTCGATGCCGACTACATGCGCTCGGTGCGGCGGATCGGGCTGATCCACAGCCGCATCGGGCTGGAACCGCATTTCTACATCGGCGGCTATGCCTTCGTGATGACGCGGCTCTTCGCCCTCGCCTGTCGCGCCTATTCCAACCGCCTCAATCCCGCCGCCGCCCAGGCGAAGACGGCCCGGCTGCTGCGCGCGCTGACCCAGACAGTGATGCTCGACATGGACCTCGCCATCTCAAGCTACAGCGAGGAGAACAAGGTGGAGTACGATCGCCGCCTCGCCGGCCTGGCGACGGATTTCGAGGCGCGCGTCGCAGGCGTCGTCACCGGCATGGTCGAGGAAGGCGACCGCGTCCACGCGACGGCCGACGCCATGGGCCGCGCCGCGCGCGTCGCGGCGGAGCGCGCCGGCATCGTCGCCGGTGCCGCCCAGGACGCGAGCGCGAATGTGGAAACCGTCGCCGCGGCGGCGGAGGAACTCGCCGCCTCGGTCTCCGAGATCTCACGCCAGCTTTCCGACAGCGCGGAGATGACGCGCGAGGCCGTCACCTCCTCCACGCACACCGACGCCATCGTGCGGTCGCTGACCGACGGCGCGCAGCGCATCGGCGAAGTCGTAGGGCTGATCGAGAGCATCGCCGGCCAGACCAACCTCCTCGCGCTGAACGCGACGATCGAGGCGGCACGCGCCGGCGAGGCCGGCAAGGGATTCGCGGTGGTGGCGAGCGAGGTGAAGTCGCTCGCCAACGAAACCCGCAAGGCCACCGAGACCATCGCCGGCCAGGTCGCCAGCATGCAGCGGGCGACGAGCGAGGTGGTCGGCGCCATCGCCGGCATCACCATGGCCATCACCCGCATCAACGAGGTGACGACGGCGATCGCCGCGGCGGTCGAGGAACAGGGCGCCGCCACGGCGGAGATCACCCGCAGCGTGGCCGGCGTCGCGGCGGGGACGCGACAGGTGTCGGAGCACGTGTCGAGCATGCGCGGGGATGCGCAACGCACACAGGACGACGTCCGGCGGACCACGGAGGCGATCGATGCGCAGGGCGAGAGGATGCGCGGACTGCAGACGGAGGTCGCGGGGTTCCTGGCGAAGGTGAAGGCGGCGTAGGAAGCCGCCAGAGAGGGGCTTTGCCCGTCTCCGGACCTCTCCCCAGCAAAGGCCACAAGGCCTTTGCAAACCGTCACCTGGTGTTGGGCGCGGCGTTCAGCGCGAGATACCGAAGCGCGCGCGGCGCCCTACGCGACAGAGGGAAGGCCGCCAAGCACGCGTCGTGCGCAAGAGCCGGTTCCGGCAGCATTCTGCCCGTGGCGCCCGGCGCCAGGTATCGGTTTCCAAAGGCCCTGTGGCCTTTGGTGGGGTGAGCCCGAGAGGGGCAAAGCCCCTCTCGGTTCCACAGGGGAGAACTAGCAAACCGTTCGGCCTGCGTTGCACGAGGTCCGGAAGGAGGCGAAGCCCCTTCTCAGCTAATACAGGCGCCGCACCTCACCGCGCATCCTCCGCGATCAGATCCGCGGCCTTCTCGGCGACGCTCAGCACGGTCGCGTTGATGTTGCAGACGGGGATGTCAGGGAAGACCGAGGCATCCGCGACGCGCAGCCCGGCGATGCCGCGGAAGCGCAGGCGCGCATCGAGCGGCGCTGCGGCGTCGCCGCCCATCCGCACGGTGCAGGAGGGGTGATAGACGGTCCCGCCGGTGGCCTTCGCGACGGCGAGCAGGGCCTCGTCGCTTTCCGCCTCGGGGCCAGGCCGGACCTCGTGCGCGACGATGCCGTGCAGCGGCTCCGCACCCATCCAGCGGCGGGCCAGGCGCAGGCCGCGCACCACGCAGTCCTCGTCGGCGCGCTCGGTCAGGAAGCGGGGAGCGATGGCGGGGGCATCCTCGGGGCGCGGGGATTTCAGCGTCACGGACCCGCGGCTGTGCGGGCGGCACTGCCAGACGCCCAGGGTGAAGCCGGGTTCGGTCTCCGGCACGCCGATGCGGCCATCCTGCCAGGACAGCGGGCCGCCATTGATCTGGATGTCGGGCGCATCGAGCCCCGGGACGGTGCGCGCGAAGAGCGACATCATGCCCGGCGACCAGGTCAGCACGCCCTTGCCGGAGGTCATCCAGCGCAGCACCTCGACGCCCAGGCGCGGCCAGACGATGCGGCGGTTCGCCGACCAGCGGTGATCGGTCAGGCGGAAGGTCAGGCGAACGATGTAGTGGTCCTGCAGGTTGCGGCCCACCGCGGGCACGTCCATCAGCGGCGTGATGCCGTGCTGTGCGATCTCCTCGGCCGGACCGATGCCGGACAGCAGCAGCAGATGCGGCGACCCGATCGCACCGGCGGCGAGGACGACGCCGAAGCGGGCGCGGATCAGGCGTTCCTCACCGGCGCGGCGGATCAGCACGCCGGTCGTGCGGCCGTCCTCGACGAGGATGCGCAGCGCGAGGGATTCGTCGATGACCGTGAGGTTCTTCCGCGACAGCGCCGGGACCAGATAGGCGCGCGCGGCGGAGATGCGACGCTGGCCGCGCCGGGTCTGCTGGAAGGTGGCGAAGCCCTCGCGGCGCGGGCCGTTCATGTCCTCGTTGACGGGCAGGCCGATGGCCTCGGCGGCCGCGGCGAAGCGATCGAGCAATTCCGGCCGCTCAGCAAGGTGCTCGACCGGCTGCGGGCCCGAGGTGCCACGCCCTTCCCCGCCGCCCTCGAAGGATTCATGGCGTTGGAAATAGGGCTGGAAGTCGTCCCAGCCCCAGCCCGCGCAGCCCTTCTGCGCCCATAGGTCGTAGTCGGTCGGATCGCCGCGCACATGGCCGAGGCCGTTGATGGACGAACACCCGCCCCAGACCTTGCCGCGCGGATAGTCGAGCGCGCGGTTGCCCGTCGCCGCATCGGGTTCCGTGCGAAATCCCCAGGTCAGCTTCGGATGATCGAGGATCTTCGCGTAGCCCGCGGGGATATGGATGTAGGGGTGGCGATCCTTGCCGCCGGCCTCGATCACCGCGACCGTGGCACGGCCATCGGCCGACAGGCGGTTGGCGAGCACGCAGCCGGCGCTGCCCGCGCCGACGATCACATGGTCGAAGGTGTCAGTCATCATCGCCTTTCGGCGCGCCACTGGCCTCGACGGCCGGCACCTCGCGCGCCACGGACAGGATCAGGCGGCGCAGCCAGGCATGGCCGGCATCGCTCTCGAAGCGGCGGTGGAAGATCATCGACAGGCGCGTATGGCGGATCTCGACGGGAGATTCGCGCAGCGCCAGGCCGTGATCCTCGGCGATGACCCGCGCAAGGCGCGAGGACAGCGTCATCACCATGTCGGTACGCTTCAGGATCTCCGGCACCGCGGACAGATGCGCGACCACCGCCCCCAGCCGCCGCTTCTTGCCCCGCGCGGCGAGCGCCATGTCCAGCGCGCCGTCCCGCGACCCATTCGGCGAGTGCAGCAGATGCGGGAAGGTGATCAGCCGGTCCTCGGTCAGGACGCCCTTGGCCAGCGGATGGCCCTGGCGCATCAGCGTCATGAAGGCTTCCGGCAGCAGGCGGATGCGCGTGTAGATCGCCGGCGGCTCGGGCAGCATGCCCAGCGCAAGCTCTGCCTCGCCACGTTCGACCAGTTCCTGCCAGTTGGTGCGGTCGGCATGACGGATGGCGAGCAGCGCGCCCGGCGCCTCGCGCGCCATGCGTTCCAGCAGCATCGGCGCCAGCACCGCCTCGGCATATTCCGACAGGGCGATCACGAAAACACGATCCGTGGTGCCCGGATCGAAGGGCGCATGCACGGCAAGGGTGTCGCGCAGCCGGTCGAGCACCTCCGCGACCGGGCCGGCCAGCGCCAGCGCCAGTTCCGTCGGTTCCACGCCACCAGGGCGGCGCAGGAACAACTCGTCATTCAGCGCCGCGCGCAGGCGGGCGAGCGCATTCGACACCGCCGGCTGCGACAGATGCAGCCGGTTCGCCGCGCGCGTGACGTGGCGCTCGCGCGCCACGGCATCGAAGACGCGCAGCAGGTTCAGGTCGAGGGTCGCGAGGTCCGCCATTCGTGGCGGTGATGATGACCGTTCCGAAGGCCCGTTGGAAGATGGCCCCTGTCCCGACGCATGTTCCCGGCCACCAAAGGGGCCCGCGGGGCCCTTCCGAAACAGGGACCACGACCATGCTCGACGTGAAGACCACCACCCCCTACGCCGCCTTCCTGCTCCGCGTGAGCATGGGCGTGCTCTTCCTGGCCCACGGCGCGGTGATGAAGCTGTTCGGCTTCGGCATCGCCGGCACCATGGGCTATTTCGGCTCCATCGGCTTCCCGCCCATCTTCGGCGCCATCGTCATCTTCGCCGAAATCGGCGCGGGCCTGGCGCTCATCACCGGCATCGGCGTGCGCGTCGTCAGCCTGCTGGCGGTGCCGATCCTGATCGGCGCGACGCTGCAGCATGCGCCGAATGGCTGGGTGTTCAGCACCCGCGGCGGCGGCTGGGAATTCCCCGCCTTCTGGACCGTGCTGCTGCTGGTGCAGGCGGGCCTCGGCGCGGGTGCCTTCGCCCTCGACCTGAACCGGCTGCTCGGCCGGCAGGTGGTCCCGGCTGGCGCCTGAGCGAAGCCACACCACATCGACGGGCAAGTGGGGCGGGGGAGCCATCCCCCGCCCCTTCCGCTGTCACAAGGACATGGCCTTCATGACCGACACGAGTCTTCTGTTCACCCCGGTGCGCCTGGGCGACGTCACGCTGAAGAACCGCATCGCCCTGGCGCCGATGACGCGCAACCGTAGCCCAGGCGGAATCCCGACCGACCTCAATGCCCTGTACTACGCGCAGCGCGCCTCGGCCGGCCTGCTGATTACCGAGGGCACCACGCCCGATGCCGGCGGGCGCGGCTACATCGACATCCCCGGCCTGTATGACGCCGCGCAGGTCGCCGGCTGGAAGAAGGTCGCCGACGCCGTGCATGCCAAGGGCGGCAGGATCTTCGCCCAGGTGATGCATACCGGGCGCATTTCCCATCCCGACTTCCTGGATGGCGGCACGCCAGTCGCGCCCTCCGCCATCGCCGCCGCCGGGACGATCATCACGCGCGAGGGCCCGAAGCCCCTGCCCGTCCCCCGCGCGCTGGACGCCGCGGAAATCCCCGCGATCATCGCGACCTACGGCCGCGCCGCGCGGCTGGCAGTCGAGGCCGGCCTGGACGGCGTCGAGATCCACGGCGCCAACGGCTATCTGCCGAGCCAGTTCCTCGCGACCAACGCCAATCAGCGCACGGATGAATGGGGCGGGTCGGTCGAGAACCGCGCGCGCTTCCTGCTCGGCGCCGTCGCCGCGGCGGCGGAAGCCATCGGGCCGGGTCGCGTCGGGCTGCGCGTCAATCCGGGCGGCACCTTCAATGACGTCGCCGACACCGACGGCGCGGCGACGCTGACCCACATCGCGACGGCGCTGAGCGGCAAGGGACTCGCCTATCTGCATCTGGTCGGCGGGGCCTATGACTACGATGCGGCCGGCATCGCCCGGCGGCATTTCGACGGGCCGCTGATGCTGAACGGCGGCTACGACGCGGCACGAGCCGAGGCCGATTTGGCCGCGAAGCGCGCCGACGTCATCTCCTTCGGCGTGCCATTCCTCGCCAATCCGGACCTGCCGGAGCGGCTGCGGCTCGGCGTCGCGCTGAACGCGCCCGATCCGTCGACCTTCTATGGCGGGGATTCGCGCGGCTACACGGACTATCCGGCGCTGCCCGCCGCGGCGGAGTAACGGACGGCTTCGGATGATTGGAGGGGCTCTGCCCCTCCAATCCACCCCACCAAAGGCCCAAGGCCTTTGGAAACCGTCACTTGGCGCCGGGCAGCACCGCCGCGCCAGTCCCCTCCGAGCGCGCACCGTGCGCAGGAGCGGGTTTCAGCATCATTCTGCCAGCGGCGCCCGGCACCACATCGAGGTTTGCAAAGGCCTTTCGGCCTCTGCTGGGGAGGGTCAAAGCCCCTCCCGGTTCCACGGCACTTGAAGAGGACCCGGGGTCCTACCCCTTGATCTTCGCGACCGTCGCCGTCGTGGAATTCCCCGGCAGGAGTTGCGCCAGCCGCACCTCGCCGCCGTAATCCTGCACGATGTCGCCGCCGACCACCTGCTCCACCGTGTAGTCGGCGCCCTTCACCAACACGTCGGGCTTCAGCAGGCGGATCAGTTCGACCGGGGTGTCCTCGTCGAACACCGTCACGCAATCGGCGGTGGCGAGCGATGCCAGAACCGCCGCACGGGCCGCTTCGCCCTGGATGGGCCGCGCCGGGCCCTTCAGGCGCTTAACCGAAGCATCGGAATTCAGCCCAACGACCAGCCGGTCGCACCAGGACCGCGCCTGTTCCAGCAGATGGACGTGCCCGGGATGCAGCAGATCGAAGCAGCCATTGGTGAAGCCGATGCGCCAGCCGCGGCGGCGCCAGCGTTCCACCTGCTCAGCCGCGGCCGCGCGGGACATCACCTTGCGCAGCGCGCCGCGCTCGGGCGTCAGCGCCTCGGTGAGTTCTTCCTCGCGCGCCACGGCGGTGCCGACCTTGCCCACCACGATGCCCGCCGCGATGTTGGCCAGCCGCGCCGCCACTGGCAGGGGTCGTCCGGATGCGATCGCCGCCGACAGCGTCGAAACCACCGTGTCGCCGGCGCCGGAGACGTCATGCACCTCCTCCGCCTCGGCAGGGAAGTGGTGAATGCGGTCGCCTTCGAGCAGCGTCATGCCATCCTCGCTGCGCGTCACCAGCACGGCGTGGAAGCCGTGGGCGTCGCGCAGCGCCCGCATGGCGGCGATGATCCCGTCCTCGGTGTCCACCTTCATGCCGGTGGCCTCGGCCAGTTCGCTGCGGTTGGGCGTGACCAGGTCGGCGCCGGCATAGCGCCCGTAGTCGCGCCCCTTGGGGTCCACCACGACCTTGCGGCCGGCGGCCTGCGCGGCCTCGATCAGGCGCTTCGCGGTATCGCCGCCGAGCACGCCTTTGCCGTAGTCGGACAACACCAGAACGGCCGTCGCGGCGACGGCATCGCCGGCGATCTTCACCATGCGGTCCGCGAGGCGCGGATGGATGGACTGCACGACCTCCTGATCCGCGCGCAGCAGATGCTGGCCATTGGCAATGAAGCGGGTCTTGGTCGTGGTGGTCCGGCCGCCCTGGACCAGCAACCAGGGCTCGACGCCGGGTTGGCCACCAATCAGGCCGGTCAGGTCGCTGCCCGCCTGGTCGTCACCGACCACGGAGACGAAGGCGACCGCGGCACCCAGCGCCGTGAGGTTGCGCACGACATTGCCGGCCCCGCCGGGCATCGCGACCTCGCGGTCCACGGCGAGCACCGGGACAGGCGCCTCGGGGCTGATGCGGCGGACCGAGCCATAGACATAGCGGTCGAGCATCGCGTCGCCGACCACAAGGACGGAGGCGCGCTTCAGGCCACGGATGGCCTCCGCCAGCTCGGCCACAGGGATTTCCGGCATCGGCCGGTCGGGGTCGGACACGTGGCCTGTCATGTTGCCAGCCCTACCCTATGGTTGTGTTGCAACGCAAGGTAACGGTCATGCGCCTGCCATGGTCAGGCCCTCGAGCCGGACCGTGGGGCTGTCCGTTCCGCGACGGAATTCCAGGTCATTGGCCGGAGTCATGCGCTGGAACATGTCCGTGAGGTTGCCGGCGATGGTCAGTTCGCTCACCGGTTCGGCAAGTTGGCCGTTGCGGATCATGAAGCCCGAGGCGCCGCGGCTGTAGTCGCCGGTCACCCCGTTCACACCCATGCCGATCAGATCGGTGATGTAGAGGCCCTCGGCGATGTCGGCCATCAACTCCGCTGGCGTCATGGTTCCGGGTTCGAGCCAGAGATTGGTCGGCGCCGGGCCGGGCGGGCCTCCCGTGCCCCGGCTGGCATGGCCGGTGGACCCCAGGCCAAGTTGCCGCGCGGAACGCCAGTCAAGCAGCCAGGTCTTGAGCACGCCATCCTCGACGATGGCGCGGGCTTCACCCGGCATGCCTTCGCCATCGAAGGGGCGGGAGCGCAGGCCGCGCCGGCGCAGCGGATCGTCACGCACGGTCAGGCCGGCGGCGAGGACCCGCTCGCCCATCCGGTCCTTGAGGAAGGAAGTGCCGCGCGCGACCGCCGCACCGTTGATTGCCCCGGTCAGATGGCCGAGCAGGCTGCCGGACACGCGTGGGTCAAACACCACTGGAATCCGCGCGGTCTTGGGGCGGGTCGGGTTCAGCCGGCGCACCGCAAGTTCCCCCGCCTTGCGCCCGATCGCCACCGGATCGCCGAGATCGGCGAGATGCACGGTCGAGGACCAGTCGTAGTCGCGTTCCATCCCCGTGCCCGAACCCGCGACCGCGGTGGTTGAGAGGGAATGGGACGTGCGGGCATAGCGGCCGGCAAAGCCGTTGGACCCGACGAGGGCGATCTCGTAGCGACCCCAGCCGGCATCGGCGCCGTCGGAATTCGTGACGCCGCGCACAGCCATGGCGGCTTCCTCGGCCGCCGCGGTACGGGCGAGCAGGTCATCCGCACTCGGTTCCGCCGTATCCGCGAGGTCGAGGTCGCGCGGCGGGATGGCGACCGCCTCGGGCAGGCCGGCGAAGGGGTCCTCCGGCACCACGCGGGCCATGGCGACGGCGCGTTCGGCGAGCGTCGCGAAGCCCTTGGGGTCCGGGTCGGTCGAGGAGACGATCGCCACGCGCCGGCCGAGGAAGACGCGCAGGCCAAGGTCGCAGCCCTCGGAACGCTCAAGCTGCTCGATGGCGCCGAGACGGCGGCGCACGGAGAGCGAGGTGGAGGCGACCAGCAGCGCATCGGCGGCATCGGCCCCGGCGCGCTTCGCGGCGGCGATCAGGTCGGAAAGCGTGGTGAGGCGGTCCATCATGTTACCCGTCTGGTATGGGGGAGCAGGGGCGGCGACCCTCAATGTCCTGCGATCGCCTGGCAGCACTCGTCGATGGCCTCGGCCTCCTTGGCCAGCCGCAGGACCGGCAGATGGCGCTGGAGATCGAACCACGTCATGCGCGAAATGGCCTCTAGATCATCGTAGATCGGCTTTCGCGCCGTGCCCTTGCCATACCAGACAAGGGTTTGCGGGTTCCCGTTCTCGTTGATGGTCCTGTAGTCCAGGAACGGGAAGAAGTCGTGGATCAGGAAGACGATCTTGAACACGTCTCCATGCCAAGCGTTGCTCTTGTCGCCGGCCTGATGCCGCAGGCGATGCGCTTCCGCCTGTTGCCGGTGAGCCGAATAGACATCGTCGGGCAGCGTGTCGTCGATCAGTATGGCCGAACGCCGCGTGGTATGCGCGAGGGTATTCGTCAGATCCCTCACGACCTGCTCGAAGACATGCAAGCCGTCGATGAATACAATCCCGAAATCCCCGTCCTTCGGAAACTCCGAGAAATAGCGATCGCTCGTGATCGCATGGAAGCGGGTCATGGCATTGGCATGCACGGCGGTATCGAAGACGAAGCCCGGATCGACCGCCACCCGCTCCGGCACCTCGACGTCCAGGAAGGTCGCGCCAGCCCTGACGCCGATCTCGAGATAACGCTCGACGCCCAGGCGACCGGCCAGGGCGTTGATGCGGCGGGCGGAAAAGTTCATCGCGTCACTCCGGTCCAGCCTTCAGTTTCGCCATGATGCCCGCCAGCACCGGGTGATGTCAGAGCCCGCTTCAGAACGCGCCATGCGGCGCATGCCCAATGCCGGCACCGGCCGGCACCCCCGGTCGGCCACCCAGCGACAGTATCCCGGATGGGTGACCGGGTGGGGCGCGGGCCGGTTCCGGTCTTCTCAATTGGGCTCTCAGGCTGCCAGCCGCTCCATGATCATGTCGACGGCGGGCACGTGCTCGGCCGGCCCCATCGTCGCCAGCGTCGGCGCCGCGCGGAACATGTGCGCCGCAGCCTGCTGCACCTGCTCCACCGTGACGGCGGCGATCTTCGCCTTGGTCTCCTCGACCGGGATGACCCGGCCGAAGACCTGCAGCTGCCGGGCGAGCTGCTCGCAGCGGCTGCCGGTGCTTTCCAGCGACATCAGCAGCGAGGCACGGAGCTGCGCCTTGGCGCGGGCCAGCTCATCCTCGGTGACGTTGTGCTGGACGGCGCGCAGCGCCTCGATCGTCACGGGCATCAGCTCGGCGGCTTCCTTCTCGCCCGTGCCGGCGTAGATCTGGAACAGGCCGCCATCGCGGAAGGGCGAGGCAAAGGAATAGATCGAATAGACCAGCCCGCGCTTCTCCCGGATTTCCTGGAACAGGCGGGAGGACATGCCGCCGCCGAGCAGCGTCGAGAGAAGCTGCGTCGGGTAGTGCAGCGGATCGCCGTGCTGGACCGAGGGAAAGCCGAGCACGATGTGCACTTGGTCGAGGTCGCGGGTCTCGCGGAACTCGCCCCCGGCGTAGCGGGCGGCCTCGGCGGTCGCGACGCCGGTCTGCGGCAGGTCGGCGAAGTGGGTCTTCACCAGATCGAGCAACGCGTCGTGCTCCAGCGCGCCGGCTGCGGCGACGACCATCTGGCCCGGGCCGTAATGGCTGCGCATGTAGCCGGTCAGCGCATCGCGGCTCATCGCCTTGATGGTGTCCTCGGTGCCGAGGACGGGGCGGCCCATTGCCTGCTGGGGAAAGGCCGTCTCCTGGAAATGGTCGAAGACGATGTCGTCGGGCGTGTCGTTGGCCTGGCCGATCTCCTGCAGGATCACGCCGCGCTCGCGCTCGATCTCCTCGGGCGCGAAGGTGGAATGGGTCAGGATATCGCCGATGATGTCGACGGCGAGGCCCGTGTCCTCCTTCAGCACCTTGGCGTAGAAGGCGGTCTGTTCGCGCGCGGTGTAGGCGTTGAGATGGCCTCCGACATTCTCGATCTCGCGCGAGATGGCGGCCGCGTCGCGGCGTGCCGTCCCCTTGAAGGCCATGTGTTCGAGGAAGTGGGAGACGCCGTTGACCTCCGGCGCCTCGTGCCGCGTGCCGACGCCGACATAGGCGCCGACCGAGACGGTCTCTACGCGCGGCATGGTCTCGGAAACGACGGTCAGGCCATTGGGCAGGCGGGTGACGCGGACGGCATCGGTCATGTGGGGTGGGGGCTTCCCTCAGGCGGCGTTGCGGCGGGCATGGGCGCGGACGGCGGCCTCGATGGCGCCGAGATCGTTCGGCATCACGCCGAAGCGCTCCTCGCGGTCATATAGGTCGGCGAGACGCGCTGGCAGAGGGGGGCGGATGCCGGTCGCGCGTTCCACCGCATCCGGGAACTTGGCGGGATGGGCCGTGGCGGCGACGATGACCGGGATGGCGGCGTCGGCCGGCGCCAGGGCCCGGGCGGCGGCGGTGCCGACCGCGGTATGTGGATCGGCCAGGTATCCGGCCGTGGTCCAGAGGCGGCGGATCTCGGCGAGCGTGCCCTCATCGTCCAGGGTGAAGCCGGTGAACAACGCCGCGGCCTGCTTCCAGGCAGCGTCGGGCACCGGCATGCGGCCCTCGGCGCGGAAGCGGGTCATGGTCTCGGCGGTGGCCGCCGCGTCGCGGCCCAGCAGCTCGAACAGCAGGCGTTCGAAATTGCTGCTGACCTGGATGTCCATGGACGGCGACAGCGAGGGCTCGACCGGCAGGGCCGACATGTCGTTGGACGCCAGGAAGCGGGCCAGGATGTCGTTGCGGTTGGACCCGATGATGAAGTGGCTGATGGGCAGGCCCATGCGCCGCGCCACCCAGGCCGCCAGGACGTTGCCGAAATTGCCCGTGGGGACGCTGACCGCGACCTCCCGGTCCGGCGCACCCAGCGCGAGCGCGGCCGCGACGTAATAGGGCACCTGCGCGGCGATGCGCGCCCAGTTGATCGAGTTCACCGCCGAGAGGTGCATCTCAGCCCGGAAGGGCGCGTCGTTGAACATCGCCTTCACCAGGTCCTGGCAGGCGTCGAAATCGCCCTGGACGGCGATGTTCTTCACGTTCGGCGCCAGCACCGTGGTCATCTGGCGGCGCTGCACCTCGCTGGTGCGGTTCTCCGGGTGCAGGATGACGATGTCGACGGCCGCGCGATCGCGGCACGCCTCGATGGCCGCCGAACCGGTGTCGCCCGAGGTCGCGCCAACGATCGTCACCCTCTCCCCGCGCCTTTCCAGCACATGGTCGAACATCCGCCCCAGCACCTGCAGGGCCATGTCCTTGAAAGCCAGCGTCGGCCCATGGAACAGCTCCAGCGCGAAGGTCCGGTGGTCGAGCTGCACCAGCGGCACCACCGCCGGATGACCGAAGCCGGCATAGGCATCCTCGCAGATCGCCTGGAGCGGCAGGTCGCCGGCGCCGAACAGCGACAGGATGCGCGCGGCGAGCGCCGGATAGGGCAGTCCGCGCAATGCGCGCCATTCGGCCGTCGTCAGTGTCGGCCAGGTCTCCGGGACGAAGAGGCCGCCATCCTCGGCAAGGCCCGCCAGCAGGACGGCTTCGAAATTGCGCGGCGCCGCCTGGCCGCGAGTGGAGACATAGCGCATGGGGCGGTCTTTACCGGGTCAGGGGCAAGGCGGCGAGGGGCGTTGTTGGCATTGGCCAGCCCACCTCGTCCGGCATCGCCAGCCAGGCGGGGTTGCCCGCCGACACCTACATCACCGGTTTATTAACATGCCGGTCTATTCATTTCGACCCCGACACGCATCGCGGGATAGCCTTCACCTGCCCGCCACACGGCGCATCGCACCCGCCTCGGCGGCGCCGCACGGACGACTCACGGGCCAGGTCGGTAAGCGCCTGACCGCATCATCTGGGAGGATTCGAACATGCCGCGTTTCACCTTGACCAACCGGAGCGACAACTTCGATTCCCGGGATGAACCCGACTGGGGCGATTTCAGCCGCGTCTCCGGCGGCAATGGCAGCGACACCATCCGCATCGATGGCGACCACAACGTCCTGGACGGCGGGAATGGCGAGGACGTCCTGTATGCCTGCGGCGACTTCAACCTCCTGCTGGGCGGCAACGGCAAGGATTCGCTGCGCGTGGTGGGCGACGACAACCGGCTCTATGGCGGCAATGGCGTGGATGTCCTTGTCGCGGTCGGCGAAGGCAATCTGCTGGATGGCGGCAACGGCGCGGATCGGCTGACCAGTGTGAGCCATGGCGGCTTCTACGAGATCGGCGAAGGCAATGTCCTGACGGGCGGGCAAGCCTTCGACAGCTTCGTCCTGAACAACCGCAGCGACCTGCGCGTGGTCAATGACGAGTCCGGCAGCCCGCATCTGCCCTGGCTACCCCCACCCGCGGGCGCAGGCGTGGTGAGCGAAGGCGACATCATCGTCGGCGTGATGGACGAGATCACCGATTACACGGCCGGGGAACGCCTGCGCATCGGCGCGACGCGGGAAGCGGATGCGCCCGTCGGCCTGGATGATTTCGCGCCCCATCACCAGCACCTGGAACTGACGGACGGCGAATATGCCTTCATCCGCGGCGACCAGGTCGGCAATGGCCGCTTCGAGGTGACCGATGACGGCGGCGACCTGCTGCTGGTCTATGACGCCAACGGCGGGGGCGATGCCCTCTTCCTCCAGGGCGCAGTGGTGCTGCAGGGGGTCACCGACCCGGAGTCAGTCTTCATCGGCTGACGCGTCATGCGGGCGGGGGCGCTCCCCCGCCCGGCCGGCTCGTCAGCCTGGGTCGGGATCTCCTGGCCGGTATTCCAGCAGGTCGCCAGGCTGGCATTCGAGCGCGGCGCAGAGCCTGTCCAGCGTGTCGAAGCGCACGCCCTTCACCTTGCCGGATTTCAGCAGAGAGAGATTCTGCTCGGTGATGCCGATCCGCGCGGCGAGATCACGCCCGCGGATCTTCCGCCGCGCCATCATCACATCGAGATTCACGAGGATCGGCACGGGTCAGACGAAGCCCTGGTTTTCCTCCAGCGCCGCGGCCGCGCCACGCAGCACGGGTCCGAGCGCCATTAACGTGGCGCCGAGCGCGACCAGCAGCACGGCATTCGTGGACATGCCGATCTCGATCGCCAGGCGCCCCGGCGCCAGGGTCAGCGCGGCGAGCAGGACAGCCCGCCCGAGCGGCTCGTACAGCCCCACGATCAGCACGGACAGGCCGAGCCGATGCAACGCGATGCCGACGCGCGGCGCGACCTCCCCGCGCCCGATCGGGCGCAGGGCCGGCATCAGGGCGAACAGACCCCAGCCGAGGCAAAGCGAGGGCAGAAGCGTCGTGGCGATGCCGACGGCGCGCAGCGCCGGCGAGACGGGCCCCAGCACGACACCGTCCCCGAGCAGGGCAAGCGCGATCAGCCGGTCATCGAACCAGATCACTACCGGCGCGACCACCGCGAAGAGGATCGCGGCCAGGACGGCGATGCCGGCACGGCGGGCGGCGGAATGGGCGGGCGATGACATCTCGGCACTCCGTTGACAGGCAGAAATTTATCGTATCACGATAATAAATCAACATGAGAATTGAACATGCGCCTGATCACGCTGCTCCTTGCCCTGACGGTTCCAGCCTGTGCGCCGGTGCCCGCTGCCACCATGCGGGCGCTGCAGACGACGGACCCGGCAACGACCGACCTTGCGGCGTTGCGGGCTGCCGTGGAGATGCCGGACGCGCTGCGCCCACGACCGGGAACCGCCCGGCTGGTGTTCCAGCTCGGCGGCAGGGAGGGTCGTTTCGGGTTGGAGGAAGACGAAGCCGCTTCCCGGCTGGCCCGGCAGGATGCGCCGCCGGCCCCGGGCCGCCGCATCCTGGCATTCCGCCTGACATCCGAAGGGCGCGACGCGCTGGACGCGTTCCGCCGCGCGCCCGGGGCACGCCGCATGACCATCGGCATCGCTGCCGACGCCTGTCGCGCCGGTTCGATCGGCGACGGGCCGCTGATGATCGGCACCTGGGTCAGCACGGCGCAGACCGGGCGCTTCGTTGCGCTGACGCAGTTCGATCTGCGCCGGCTGGCTGGCGATGCCGCGATCGCCGCACTGCCACCCTGCGTCACGCCGGCGGAAGGGCCGGCGTGACGGCAGGCGTGCTTACGCCGCTTCGCTCTCCGCACGCCGGGCGTGCTTCTTGCGCTCATGCGGGTCGAGGTAGCGCTTGCGCAGGCGCACGGCCGAGGGCGTGACCTCCACCAGCTCGTCGTCCTCGATGTAGGCGATGGCCTGTTCCAGCGACATGCGCCGGGGCGGGATCAGCAGCAGCGCCTCATCCTTGCCGGCGGCGCGGATGTTGGTGAGCTTCTTCTCCTTGATCGGATTCACGTCGAGGTCGTTGTCGCGCGAATTCTCGCCGAGGATCAGGCCGACATAGACCTTGTCGCCCGGGTTCACGAACAGCGTCCCGCGCTCCTGCAGGTAGAACAGCGCGTACTGGATCGCCTCGCCATCGGCATTGGAGATCAGCGAGCCGTTGCGGCGGCCCTCGATCACGCCGGCCCAGGGCTGATAGCCCAGGAACAGGCGGTTCATCATGCCGGTGCCGCGCGTGTCGGTCAGGAATTCGCCGTGGTAGCCGATCAGCCCGCGTGAGGGGATGTGGAAGGTCAGGCGAACCTTGCCGCCGCCCGACGGCCGCATGTCCTGCATCTGGCCCTTGCGCAGCGACATCTTCTCGACGACGACGCCCGAATAGGTCTCGTCCACGTCGATCAGCACTTCCTCGAAGGGCTCTTCCTTCTCGCCGGTCTCGGCATTCTCGCGCGTCAGGACGCGGGGGCGGCCGATGGTGAGCTCGAAGCCCTCGCGGCGCATCGTCTCGATCAGCACGCCGAGCTGGAGTTCGCCACGGCCGGCGACCTCGAAGGCGTCGACTTCCTCGGACACCTTCACCTTGATGGCGACGTTGCCCTCGATCTCCTTCATCAGGCGATCGCGGATCTGGCGCGAGGTGACCTTCTTGCCCTCGCGCCCGCCGAGCGGACCGTCATTGATGCGGAAGGTCATGGCGAGGGTCGGCGGATCGACCGGGATGGCCGGCAGCGGCGCGGTCACCTCGGGGGAAGCGATGGTGTCGGGGATGGTCGCGTCCGACAGGCCGGCGATGGCGATGATGTCGCCCGCCTTCACCTCCTCGACCGGCACGCGGTCGAGGCCCGAGAAGGTCATCAGCTTGGTCAGGCGGCCGGTTTCGACCACCGTGCCGTCCTGGCGCAGCACGCGCACCGGCATGTTGAGCCGCGCCACGCCCTGCTCGACGCGCCCGGTGAGGATGCGGCCGAGGAAGTTGTCGCTCTCCAGGATCGAGGCGTTCATCGCGAAGGGCGCGTCGAAATCGACCACCGGCGCCGGCACATGCGACAGGATCAGGTCGAACATGGCCGAGAGGTCCTTGCGCGGACCGTCCATCGACTCATCGGCCCAGCCCTGGCGGCCGGAGGCGAACAGGGTGTGGAAGTCGAGCTGCTCGTCGGTCGCGCCGAGGGCGGCGAACAGGTCGAACACCTCGTCATGCACCTCGTGCGGACGGGCGTCCTGGCGGTCCACCTTGTTGATGACGACGATCGGCTTCAGGCCGCGGGCCAGCGCCTTGGTCAGCACGAACTTGGTCTGCGGCAGCGGGCCTTCGGCCGCGTCGCACAGCACGATGGCGCCGTCGACCATAGACAGGATGCGCTCGACCTCGCCGCCGAAATCGGCGTGGCCCGGCGTGTCCACGATGTTGATCTTCACGCCCTTCCATTCGACCGCGGTCGACTTGGCAAGGATGGTGATGCCGCGTTCGCGTTCCAGGTCGTTGCGGTCGAGCGCGCGCTCGGCGACCTGCTGGTTGGCGCGGAAGGCGCCGGCCTGCTTCAGCAGCTGGTCCACGAGCGTCGTCTTGCCGTGGTCGACGTGGGCAATGATGGCCACGTTGCGGATATGGGCGGCGCTCATCCGCGCTCTCCTGTGTCTCGGCGCCACACGGCAAACCGCGCCCCGGCCCCGGTACCGGGCTGGTGGCGTGTCCTTCGTCAGCGGATTGTGCGCCGCACACATAGGGGGGCGAGCGTCGGAATGCGAGGGAAAAAGGGCGGCACCTCCTCTGACGGAGGCGCATGGCGGCCCGCGGCCATGGGGATCCGGCCGCGGGCCACCGTGCAACGGGGGCGGCGCCGGGCGATTGGGGGACGTCGCCGGCGCCGCGATCCCGTCACATGCCCAAGCTGCGGGTCATGCTGGCCGCTTCGGCCATCAGGGTCGTGGCGCTGGTGACATCGCGGCGCCCCAGGGCCACGCGGGCCTGGGCCAGCTTGGCCACGGCGCCATCGCGGATCGGAATGCCCTCGGTGCCGGCGATGGTCGACCGCGTCAGCATCAGCGTCTCGGCGCGCTCCACCAGCTCGCTGGCGAGCGGTAGGCGGCCTTGCCGGGCGGCCTGTTCCGCCTGGCCCAGCAGCGCGGTCGGGGACCCGGTCGGCGCGACCGAATCCGCCACGGCCGCGGTGCGGTCGCCGCCGTTCAGGACGTCACCTTGCATCGGCAGCCGGGGATCGACCGAAGCCTGTGGCATGACCGGCCGGGCGGGGGCCGGCTGCGTCATGGGTGCGACATAACCGGGGCTGGCCGGGACGACTGTCGGGCGCAACGGGGCCGGCGCGGGGATGCCCGGCGCATTCGGGGCCATCTGCGGCGTATAGCCGGCGGGGGCGGGCAAGGCGGAGGGGTTCGGCGCGGGGTAGGCCGGCGTGGTTACCGGCCGGGCCGGGATACCCGGCGCGTTCGGCGCCATCTGCGCATCATAGCCGGGCGGCGCCGGCAGCGGCGTCGCGACCGGAGCCGAATAGACGGTCCCGCCCTGCATTTGCGCAAGGGCTGGAGTAGCGGCGAGGCCAAGGCCAAACATGGCGAGGCGAATTGCGTTCTGACGCATGTTAATCTCCTCTTCTGTCGGACGTTGCAGGTTTACGCGGCAGATATGCCGGAATATTGTCTGGAATCTGGCGTCATCATGACCTTAAGACCAGATGTAACGCCGAATGAAAATTGGAGAATCCTTTACGATTCTCACCCTTTTTCCGATTTCTCTGCCGCTCGATTATCCTGCGATGAGTTTATCCGTCGGCGGTTCAACGCTCGTTCCGCGCGATGGTTTCGTGGTCCTGGCACGCTGCGACTCGGGCCATGGTGCCGCACGGAGCAGGAACGGCCTTGTGTTCCCCCGGTTGATCGAGGCACAAAGTCTTGAATTCGTGGGGGTTCGCGACTCGCCTGCAGGCGTCAGCGATTCGTTCGCGCGACTCGGACCAAGTGACTGATTCGGAACGGGGTCGCTATGGCGATTCCGCCGGCCAGAATCACTTTCTGTTCCATACGGCCGGTTCGTGGCGTCAGGCCGGCCGGCTCGCCAGGGACCAGGACAGCGCCGCCAGCAGCACCCCGGCGACACACAGCGTCAGGCCCAGCCCCACCGTCGTATCGCCCAGTCCGAAGAGCACCGGCCCCAGCGACTGCCCGGTGAAGAAGGAAAAGGCGTGCAGCGACACCGCGCTGCCGCGGAACTGCTGGGACAGCTCGGTCGCCCGCGTCTGAATCGCGTTGTGGATCATGTAGAAGGCGGTGCCGAGCAACACTCCCGACAGCACCGCCACCCATAGCGCCGGCGCCAGCCCAAGGCCCACCAGCGCGAGCAGGCCGATGACGCCGCCCAGCCGCACCACCGGCGCCTGGCCGAAGCGCATCAGCAGCCAATGCGCCAGCGCCGCATAGGTCAGCCCCCCCAGGCCGAAGGCTCCGATCGCCAGGCCGGCCTCGGCCGTCCCCCCGATGTCGCGTGCGATCATCAGCGAGGCCATGAAGGGGAAAGACCCGAAGACCAGCGCGCCCTCCGCCGCCACAGTCGCATAGAGCGGGATCGCCTGCGGATTGGCGAGGATGGTTCCGTAGCGCCGCATGGCCAGCACGGGATTGTAGTGCGTGATCGGCTCCCGTGCTGCGCCGCGCGACGCCGCCAGCAGGGTGACCAATCCCAGCACCGCCGCCAGGGCACAGAGCGCCAGCATGCCGCGCCAACCCGCCAGGGCCGCCACCGGCCCGGCAATGGCACCGCCGGCGATCTGCCCCGAAATGCCGAAGACCAACATGCGTGATAGCGCCACCTGTCGGTCCCGGAGTGGCACCGCATCGCCCATGATGGCGAGCGTCAACGGCATCATCCCGCCCGCCGCCGCGCCCGACAGCGCCCGGAACGCCATCAGCCACCCCAGGGACGCCGCCACCGCCGACAGCAGCAGCAGTACCGCCAGCAGGCTGAGACAGGCCGTGACCACCCGCCGCTTGCCGATGGCATCCGCGACCGGCCCCAAAATCGGCTGCACCAGCGCGAAAGGCAACGTATAGGCCGTACCCAGCAGCGCTACCTGCGCCGCCGTGCTACCAAGATCGGCCGCGATATCCACCACCAGAGGGTCGGTCGCTCGCGTCGCCAGCGCCCCGGCAAAGACCGCAGGGCCATACATCGCCAGCACACGATTCATCCGGGCGCGGCTGGCGCCGTGGTCTTCAGGGGCGGTCATGGCGCTACGCTGCGCCGCAGCACCGCCCCCGGCAAGCTGCGCGAGGCGCAACCCTGCTGCCCGGGGCGGCTTTGAGGCGACGGCGTATGGGGAGGGGGTTCCGCTGCTCCCTACCCGAGGCCTCCCAACCAGGCGACCACGGGCCCGCTTCCGCTGGCGAGAACCGGAGGGGCCTGCCCCTCCGCCCCCCGCCATCGGGTTCCGGTTGACGTTGCTCCGCAACGCCAATGTGTGCTCCTGGTGCTCGGAGCTCCTGGACCGCAATCTCCTGTATCGGGCATGACAGTCGGAACAGCCCCGCCAAGCGCCTTTCGTGCGCAAAATCGGGTATCGGCATCCATTCTTTCGGTGTTGCCCGGCGCCAAGTGATGGTTTCCAAAGGCCTCGGGCCTTTGGCGGGGTGGCTTGGAGGGGCGGAGCCCCTCCAACTGCGTCAGCCGAAATCAGGAAGACCTTTCGGCCCTTGCCAGGGAGAGGCGCAAAGCCCCTCCCCCCCCCAAAGCGCGCCCCCTCAGAACGCCTGCGCCACCAGGGCGAAGGTGCAATCCTTCGGCAGTGCCGCGACGAAGTGGCGCAGAGCCTCCAGGGCTGGCGGGCTCTCCGCTTCCCCCTCGCCGTACATCTCGTCCAGCAGCGCGGCGATTTCGGGTGGAGAGACCAGGGCGCACCAGCAGGCGGACGCCATCTGCCGGCCCGTCAGCGCGCCGTCACGGATGCGTTCCACGACCTCGGCGAAGACGTCCCGGCCGGAGCGCGGGAAGAAGGGACTGATGCGATAGGGCGCGCCCTCGATGCAGGCCGCGCGCCCGCGCAGCACCGGCATGACCAGATCGGGCCCCCCGATATAGACATCCCGGTACCGCGCAGGTTGCAGCATGGCGCGCGCCTCAGCCCACCTTGTTGTCGATCAGTTCCTGCACCACGCCGGGATCGGCGAGGGTGGAGGTGTCGCCGAGGCCTTCCGTCTCGTTCGCGGCGATCTTGCGCAGGATGCGGCGCATGATCTTGCCCGAGCGGGTCTTGGGCAGACCCGGCGCCCACTGGATGGCATCCGGCGTCGCGATCGGACCGATCTCCTTGCGGACCCAGGCGACCAGTTCCTTGCGCAGCGGCTCGGTCGGTTCGACGCCGGCCTTGAGCGTGACATAGGCGTAGATGCCCTGGCCCTTGATGTCGTGCGGCATGCCGACGACG
Organism: Roseomonas alba; assembly: GCF_019430885.1. Taxonomy (GTDB): domain Bacteria; phylum Pseudomonadota; class Alphaproteobacteria; order Acetobacterales; family Acetobacteraceae; genus Neoroseomonas; species Neoroseomonas alba. The sequence goes on from NZ_JAHYBZ010000007.1 coordinate 145,297, forward strand.
GCGGCCTCGGCGACGGCAGGGTGGGCGACCAGCGCGGATTCCACCTCGGCGGTGCCCATGCGGTGGCCGGCGACGTTGATCACGTCGTCCACGCGGCCGGTAATCCAGTAGTAGCCGTCGGCATCGCGCCGCGCGCCGTCGCCGGTGAAGTACATGCCCTTGAAGGTCGAGAAATAGGTCTGACCGAAGCGCGCATGGTCGCCATAGATGGTGCGCATCTGGCCGGGCCAGCTATCGAGGATGACGAGGTTCCCCTCGGTCGCGCCCTCGAGGATGTTGCCCTCATTGTCCACCAGCGCCGGCTTCACGCCAGGCAGCGGCAGCGTCGCGGAACCGGGCTTCTGCGCGACCGCGCCGGGCAGCGGGGAGATCAAGATGCCGCCGGTCTCGGTCTGCCACCAGGTGTCGACGATCGGGCAGCGTTCGTCGCCGACGACGCGGTAGTACCAGAGCCAAGCCTCCGGATTGATCGGCTCGCCCACGGACCCAAGGATGCGCAGCGTGCTGCGGTCCCACTTCTTCACCGGCGCCTCGCCGTCGCGCATCAGGGCGCGGATGGCGGTCGGCGCGGTATAGAAGATGTTGACCTTGTGCTTCTCGCAGACCTGCCAGAAGCGGCTGTTGTCGGGCCAGGAGGGCACGCCCTCGAACATCAGCGTGGTCGCGCCGTTCGCGAGCGGGCCATAGACGATGTAGGTGTGCCCCGTGACCCAACCGACATCGGCGGTGCACCAGTAGATCTCGCCGTCGCGGTAGTCGAAGACGTTCTCATGCGTGAAGGACGCCCAGACCATGTAGCCGCCGGTCGTGTGCAGCACGCCCTTGGGCTTACCGGTGGAGCCGGAGGTGTAGAGGATGAACAGCGGGTCTTCCGCGTTCATCTTCTCGGGCTCGCAGGTCGTGCCTTCGCCTTCGGTAATCGCATCCCACCAATGGTCACGGCCCTTCATCATCTCGACCGCACCGCCGGTGTTCTTCGCGACGATGACATTGCGGATGGACGGGCAGGTCAGCAGGGCCTCGTCCGCATTGGCCTTGAGCGGCACCTTGCGGCCGCCGCGCCGGCCTTCATCGGCGGTGATCAGCAGGGAGCATTCCGAATCCTGGATGCGGGAGGCCAGGCTGTCCGGGGAGAAGCCGCCGAAGACGATGGAATGGATCGCACCGACGCGCGCGCAGGCGAGCATCGCCACCGCCGCCTCAACGATCATCGGCAGGTAGATGCAGACCCGGTCGCCCTTCTTCACGCCGAGCCGGCGCATGGCGTTCGCCAGCTTGCAGACGCGGGCATGCAGTTCGCGATAGGTGACCTTGGCGTCGCTGTTGGGATCGTCGCCTTCCCAGATGATCGCGACCTGGTCGCCGCGCTTGGCGAGATGGCGGTCGAGGCAGGAGACGGAGGCGTTGAGCTCGCCATCCGCGAACCACTTGATCGAGACGTCGCCGGTGAAGTCGACGGCCTTGATCTTGGTCGGTTCCTTCATCCAGGCGATGCGGCCCATCTCGCCGCGCCAGAAGGCGTTGGCGTCCTGCGCCTCTGCCGCGACCATCGCCGCGCGCTTCGCGGCGTCGATCCGCGCCGTCGCGGCGATCTCGGGCTTCACTGCGATGATGTCGTCCGCCATGGGTGGCCTCCCTGACCTTGGGTTATTCTCTGCTTGCGGATTTGCTGCCCCGTTTTGATTCAGGTCAACCTTCGCAAGGGCTTCGGTTCAAGACGCCGAAAAGCAACCGCCCGCCCGGGAATTCCGGGCGGGCGGCGCGGGTTGGTCGGGAGGGGTGAGGGGCGTCAGTTGGTGCGCGAGGGCGCTGGCGTGGCAGGCGTCGCCTGGCTGCGCTGGTCGGTCCGCGGCGTGGTCGTGGCGCCCGTCTGCGGCGCGGACGGCGTCGCGGGACGCTGGGCCGAACCGGTCACCGAGCCAGCCGGGTTGTGCGGCGTCGCCGGGCGGGTCGCCTGGGTCGTGCCGGTCGCCGGACGCGCGGGCTGGGCCTGCGTCTGATGCTGGGTCTGCGCGGGCGCGGCAGCGGCGGGAGCGGCGGGCGCGGTGCCCGTGACGGCCGGGCTGCCGCCCTGGGCGAAGGCCGGGGCGACGGCGAGAACGAGGCCGGTGGCGAGGAAGGCGGTCCGGGAGATCTGGCGCATCTGGTCCTCCTGTGTTGGTCCGAGCGCAAGGAGGAGTTGACCCCGCGGCCGGGGCCCGTCCGCGGCGGCGGCAAGGTCCTTTCGGGGCGATCGCGGCGGGGTCAAGGCAGGCGTGGCGAAGCGATGGCGGCCGGGCCTACAGCCCGGCATCCTCCGGCACCAGCACGCGGCCGTGGTCGTCGATGCGGTGCGGCACGGCCTCCAGCGATTCGCCGTAGCAGGGACCCTGGGTGCAGAAGCCGTCCTCGACCCGGAAACGCGCGCCATGGGTCGAACAGAGGATGTGCAGCTTCTTCGTATCCAGGAACCGATCCGGCACGGGGTCGAGCGGCACGCCGATATGCGGGCAGGAATTCACATAGACCCAGACCTGGTCCCCGCGCCGCACGGCGAACAGCCCGACGAAGCCGCCGGGGGCGGCCGGAAACCCCTTGGAATTGCCGTCGGGGATGTCCTCCAGGGCGCAGAGCACCCTTTCGCCGGTCACTTGCCCTTCCATCCGCCCATCTTCGCGATGACCTTCCAGTGCTCGGGCGAGATCGGCATGACCGACAGGCGCGACATGCGCACCAGGGCGATGCCCTCCAACTTCGGCTCGGCCTTGATGTCCGCCAGCGTCACCGGCTTCGGCACCGGCCCGACCGCCTTCATGTCCACGCAGACCCAGGGGCTGCCTTCCTCCGCCGAAGGGTCGGGATAGGCCTCGCGGACCACCTCGACCACGCCGACGATCTCCTTCCCCACATTGGAATGATAGAAGAAGGCGAGGTCGCCCTTCTTCATCGCCGCCAGATTCGCCTTGGCCATGTGGTTGCGCACGCCGGTCCAGGGCTCGACGCCGTTGGCGACCTGCTGGTCCCAGGAAAAGGCGTCCGGTTCGGATTTGACGAGCCAGTGATTCATTCCGACAGGGCTCCATCCTTGAACACGATGCGATAGGGGTTGATCGACACCCGCGCGAAACAGCCGGCCTTGGCGAAGGGATCGCCCTCGGTCAGAGCCTCCACCGCCGCCCGGTCCGGGGCCTCGATCACGCGGACCGAGCCGATGGAATTGCCCTCGGCATCCATGATCGGGCCGGCGATGACCAACATCGCCCGGTGCCGGTCCAGCCAGTCGAGATGCGCGGCCCGCACGGCGCGGCGGGTCGCGCCCATGCCGGGCTTGTCCTCGATCGTCACGGCGAAGAGCATCCGCATCCCCCTCGGTCCCCATCGCACCTACGGCGCTTCAATAACCGGCGGCAATCCCCTAATCAGGGCGCGTGGACGGACCCCTCACCCTCGGCCCCGGAGCCGCGGCGCCTCGCCCGGCCGGCGGGCGCAACCTGCACCGCTTCGCCAATCCCGGCCGTTTCCTGCGCGCCACGGGGCGGCTGATGCCTGTCCTGTGGGCGGCGGCACTGGCCGTGCTGGCCCTCGGCGTGGCCTGGGCGCTGGTCTTCTCGCCGCCCGACTGGCAGCAGGGCGAAACGGTCCGCATCATGTACGTCCATGTCCCGATGGCCTGGCTGGCCATGGGGGGCTACACGGGCCTCGCCATCCTGTCGGTCATGTCGCTGATCTGGCGGCATCCGCTGGCCGACCTCACCGCCCGGGAGCTGTCGCCCGTCGGCGCCGCCGCGACCGCCTTGTGCCTCGCCACCGGCAGCCTGTGGGGCAAGCCGATGTGGGGCACCTGGTGGGTGTGGGATGCGCGGCTGACCTCGGTCCTCGTGCTGTTCTTCCTCTGGCTCGGCCACGCCGCGCTGGTGCGCGCCTTCGACGATCCGGAACGTGGGGCCCGCGCCGGGGCGATCCTGGCCCTGGTCGGCTTCGTGAACGTGCCGATCGTGAAGTTCAGCGTCGACTGGTGGAACACGCTGCACCAGCCGGCCTCGGTCACCCGCATGGGCGCGCCGGCGATGCATGTGGACATCCTCTATCCGCTGCTGGTCTGCACCCTGGGCTACACGCTGCTCTTCGCCGCCGTGGTCCTGGCCCGCACCCGCGCCGCCGTCATGGAACGCCGCGTCCGCGCCCTGCAACTCGCCCGCGCCCGGCGCGAGGACGCCACCCCGGCATGACCCTGCACTGGTGGCATGTCCTGATCTCCTACGCCCTGACGGCCGTGGTGTTCGGCGCACTCGCCGGCGGCGCCGCGCTGCGGCACCGGACGGCGAAGCGGATGCTGGCGAAGCTCGACCCGCGCGGTGACCGTTCGTGACTTGCGCTGCGTCAAGAAGGCGGCGCACAAGCCGGCCTATCTGCACGGTGCCGGGGATCGCACCGGTCGCCGAGGCATAGAGTCATGACCCGCAAGAAGCGCCGCCTGATGGTCCTGCTGCTCGCAGGCCTCGGGCTCGGCACCGCCACCGCCCTGACGCTGACGGCCTTCCAGGACAACCTGGTCTTCTTCCTCTCGCCCTCGGACGTCGCCGCGCGCCACCCCGGCGGCGACCGCGCCTTCCGCCTGGGCGGCCTGGTCGAGGCCGGGTCCGTCGAGCGCCACACCGGCGCCGATGGCCGCCCCACCGCCACCTTCCGCGTCACGGACGGGCCGAACACCGTGAGCGTGACCTATGCCGGCGTGCTGCCGGACCTGTTCCGCGAAGGCCAGGGCGTCGTCACCCTGGGCAAGCTGCAACCCGATGGCAGCTTCCGCGCGACCGAAGTCCTCGCCCGCCACGACGAAACCTACATGCCGCCCGAGGTCGCGGACGCGCTGCGCCGCACCGGGCACTGGAACCCGTCGGAGGGCGCGGCCCCGCCGGCGGCGAGCTGGAATACCGCACCGCGGCAAGGGCGGGTCGGAGGGTGATGGCGGCGCTGAGCGGCGCCGGGTGGACCAGAGAGGGGCTTTGCCCCTCTCCGGACCTCACCCCACCAAAGGCCACAGGGCCTTTGGAAACCGATACCTGGCGCCGGGCGCAGCAGGAAATTCGCGAATACGCCGGATGCGCCACGCCCGAAGACCAGCCGTCGCGCCTGCGGCGTACTTCGGCCCGTCAACGTGACAGTCGTGCCCGGCGCCAAGTTCCGGCGGTCCAGGGTGCACGGCACCCTGGCGGGGTGAGGTTTGGAGAGGGGCGGCGTCCCTCTCCAATCCACCCGCGCGCCACCAACCAAGCCCGGCGCCATCGGAGACGCCCCGCATGATCCCGGAACTCGGCCATTTCGCCCTCGCCTTGGCCTGCGTGCTTGCCATCGCGCAGTCGGTGCTGCCGGTCGTCGGCGCGGCGCGGCGGGATGCGCGGCTGATGGGGACGGCAGTGCCGTTCGCGCTCGGGCAGCTCGTCGCCGTGGGTGCGGCGTTCCTGTGCCTCGTTTGGGCCTATGTGGTGAACGACACCACGGTGGTGAACGTCGTCGCCAACAGCCATTCGGCGAAGCCCCTGATCTACAAGATCTCCGGCACCTGGGGGAACCATGAGGGTTCCATGCTGCTTTGGGTGCTGATCCTGTCGTTCTGCGGGGCGGCGGTGGCACTGTTCGGGCGCGCCCTGCCGACCGCGCTGAAGGCGCGGGTCATCGGCGTGCTGGGGTGGATCGCGGTCGGGTTTCTACTGTTCATCCTGTTCACCTCGAACCCATTCACGCGCGTGTGGCCGCCGGTGCCGGATGGGCGGGGACTCAATCCCGTGCTGCAGGACCCGGGCCTGGCGATGCATCCGCCGACGCTCTACTTCGGCTATGTCGGCTATGCGGTGACCTTCGCCTTCGCCATCGCGGCGCTGCTCGAAGGGCGCGTGGACGCGGCGTGGGGGCGCTGGGTACGCCCCTGGGCGCTCGGCGCCTGGTGCTTCCTGTCGGTCGGCATCACCATGGGGTCCTGGTGGGCCTATTACGAGCTCGGCTGGGGCGGCTACTGGTTCTGGGACCCGGTCGAGAACGCCTCGCTGCTGCCGTGGCTCGCCGGCACCGCGCTGCTGCATTCCGCGATCGTGGTCGAGAAGCGCGACACGCTGAAGGTGTGGTCGGTGCTTCTCGCGATCCTCGCCTTCGCGATGTCGCTGCTGGGCACCTTCCTCGTGCGATCGGGCGTGCTGAATTCCGTGCATGCCTTCGCCAATGATCCGGCGCGCGGCGTGTTCATCCTGGCGCTGCTGATGGTCTATGTCGCCGGGGCCTTCGCGCTGTTCGCCTGGCGCGCGCCGAGGCTCGCGCCCACGGGGATCTTCGCGCCGATCTCGCGCGAAGGCGCGCTGGTGCTGAACAACCTGCTGATCTGCTCGATCGCCGCGGTGGTGCTGGCCGGCACGCTGTGGCCGATGTTCGCGGATATCCTGACCGGGGCGCGCATCTCCGTCGGCCCGCCCTTCTTCAATTCGGCGACGGCGCCGCTCGCCATTCCGCTGGTGATCGCCATGCCGATCGGCGCGATGATGCCGTGGAAGCGGGCGGATCTCTGGGCCGTACTGCAACGTCTGTGGTGGGCGGCGGTGGCGGCGCTGGCGATCGGTTTCGTCACGCTGGCCGTGGCGGGGTATCCGGTGTGGCCGGTGCTCGGCATGACGCTCGCCGCCTGGCTGATCTTCGGCGCGGCGGCGGATATCGCGGACCGCATCGCGCTGTTCCGCCGGCCGGGTCAGGCGTTCCGGCGCGCCCTGGCCCTGCCGCGCGCGGCCTGGGGCGCGGCCATCGCACATGGCGCGATCGGTATCAGCCTGGCCGGCATCTCGGGCATGGGCGTCGCGACCGACACGCTCGTGCAGTTGCAGGCGGGCCAGAGCACGCGCCTCGCCGGCTATGAATGGCGCATGGATGGCGTGTCGGATGTGACGGGCCCGAACTACCGCGCCCGCCGCGCGACCGTGACGGTGCTGAAGGATGGGTCTGTCGTCACGGTGCTGACCCCCGAACGCCGCACCTTCATCGTCGACGGCCAGACCACCGCCGAGGCCGCCATCCACACCAACGCCCTGCGCGACCTCTACGCCGTGCTGGGCGAGGAGCGCGGCACCGCCGCCGTGCTGCGCCTGCATCACAACCCCTTCGCGCCCTGGATCTGGTTCGGCGGGCTCGCCATGGCCTTCGGGGGCATGCTGTCGCTGTCCGACCGCCGCATGCGCGTCGCCGCCCCCGCCCCCAAGGGCGCCACGGTGCCGGCATGAGCGAGACAGGAAAGTCCCGGCGCTGGATGCTCTATGCGCCGCTCGGCCTCGCCGCCGCGGCCGGCGCCGGTTTCTGGGTGATGCTGCGCGGCTTGCAAACCGGCAGCTACAATCCGACCGGCGTGCCTTCGGCACTGATCGGCCGCACCGCGCCGGATTTCAGCCTGCCGCCACTGGACGGCGCCGATCGTCCCGGCCTGTCCGCCGCCGATCTGCGCGGCCCCCTGCCCGGCCCGGTGCTGGTGAATTTCTGGGCGTCCTGGTGCGTGCCCTGCGTCGCCGAACACCCGCAGCTCATGCGCCTGTCGCGCGACGGCGTGCCGGTGCTCGGCATCAACTACAAGGACAAGACGGCTGATGCCCTGGCCTTCATACGGCGGCGCGGCGATCCCTTCACGCGGCTCGGTGTGGATGAGCCCGGGCGTGTCGCGATCGACTGGGGCGTCTATGGCGTGCCGGAGAGCTACCTGATCGACCGGCAGGGCATCATCCGCTGGCGCTATGCCGGGCCCATCCTGGCGGAGACGCTGGAGAACGAGCTGCGCCCTCTGCTGCGGCGGTACGCGTGATGCCGCGGCACGCGCATCACGGAGAGGGGCTTTGCCCCCCTCCGCACCTCCCCCTACCACGGGTACCCATTGGCGTTGCTGCGCAACGTCCATGGGGGCCAGCATCGGCCGAAAGGCCCTTGGAACCCAATTTTTGCGCTGCCGGATGGGCCCGACAGTCGCGCCCGGTGCGCCAGACTGACTGGAGGTTTCCAAAGGCCTTTCGGCCTTTGGTGGGTGGGGTCTCGGGGAGGGCAAATCCCTCCCCGGTCCTTCTTCTGCTGCTGGTCCTGACCTTCCCCGCCCTCGCCGCCGTTGGCCGTCCCGAGGACCGCCTCGCCGATCCTGTGCTGGAATCCCGTGCCGAGACGATTGGCCGCGAGCTCCGCTGCATGGTCTGCCAGAACCAGTCCATCGAGGATTCCGATGCCGACCTGGCCCGCGACCTGCGGCGCCTGGTGCGGGAGCGCGTCGCGGCTGGTGACAGCGATGCGGCGGTGGTGGATTTCATCCACGACCGCTACGGCGACTACGTGCTGCTGAAGCCACCCTTCAACGCGGTCACGGCGCTGCTGTGGGCCATGCCGATCATCGCACTGGGGGGCGGGCTGATCGCCATCTTTGCGCGGCGGCGGCGCAGTGCGGCGGAGCCGGCGCCGCTGACCGAGGCGGAGCGCAGGCGCCTCGCTGAACTGGAGCGCGACGGCGCGGCATGATGCTCTGGATTCTGCTGGCGCTTCTGGCGCTGACCGCCCTGCTGCCGCTCGGCTACGCGCTGCTGAAGCCGGGCGCGGCGCGGGGGCGGCGCGAGGCCGACATGGCGCTGTATCGCGCGCAGCTTGCGGAGCTGGATCGCGATCGGGAGGTCGGGCGGCTGAACGAGGCGGAGCACCGCGCGGCGACGCTGGAAGTGCAGCGCCGGTTGATCGCCGCGGCGGACCGGACGGAAGCGGCGCCGACGACGGGGCGCGGGGCGGTGATGTTGCTGGCGCTGCCGGGCCTGCTCGCGGTGGCGGGACTGGGGCTGTACCTGCTGCGTGGGACGCCTGGGATGCCGTCGGCGCCCTATACGCTGCGGGCCGAGGCGCAGGCGCGGGACGATCAGATCATGGCGCTGATGCGGGCGCGGGTCGCGGCGCTGGACCAGGGCACGGAACAGGCGCGGCGGGGGTGGATCCTGCTCGGCAATGCGGAGCGTGGGCGCGGCCGGGCCGATGCCGCCATCGAGGCCTGGGAGCGGGCGGCGACGATCCGCCTTGATGCGAACATCGCTGGTGACATCGCGGAGCTGGAGCTGGAACGCGGCAATGCCGCAGCGGCGGAACCCTGGATCACGCGCGGGCTGGCGGCGGAAGCGGCCGATCCGCGGCTGCGCTTCCTCGCCGGGCTGATCGACGCGGAGGGCGGACGGGCGGCCGAGGCTCGGGCGAAGTGGCAGGCGTTGCTGACGGATACGCCGGCGGATGCGCCGTGGCGGGCGATGCTGGAACGGCGACTCAGCGACCTGCCCTGACCGGCGGGATGGGCGGGCGCGGCAAGGGCGGCGCCGGGGGCCGGTAGCTGACCGGGCTCATCGGCGCGACGACAGGCGATGGCGCCAGGCGCGCAGCGGCGAGCGATTCCAGCTGTGCGATGATCACGGCGTGGAGCTGCCGGTCCTTGTCGATGGAGATGTGGGACTCGCCATCGACAAGCCGGTTCTCCAGCGCGCCGGTGAAGCCGGGACCGCCGGCGAGGACGCGCACGAAGGCGGTGTCCCGGTCCTGATAGAAATTCAGCACGCGTAGGACGCCAGGGCCGATCGGGGCCGCCGCCGTCGGGTCGAAGGTGACGAGCAGATCCACCGCCACGCCCATGCCGCCGAGGTGGTTCGCCATCGCCACGGCGTCGTCGGCGCCGAAGGAATGGCCGATGATCGCGAAGGGCCGCGCAAGCGTCCCGTCGCGCGAGGCGGCGGCGACATTGGCGGCGAGGCTCCGCCAGTCGATGTAGTTGTGCACGACGGCGTCGAAGTCGTGGGCGCGGAGCTGCGCCGTCAGCACATTCATGCCGGTCGAGAAGACGTTGAACAGCCCGCGCAGGACGATGACGCGCCCGCGGGCCGGCCCGGCCAAGGGCGCGAGGCGCGTCGGGCCGCAGGCGGCGAGGGTCGTGAGGAGTCCGGCAATGGCGGCGCGGCGCGGCAATGCAGCCCGATCGGGCGAAGGCGGAATGGTCATGATCAACGGAGGAAGGGGATCACTCTCGGGGTTCGTTCGGCATAGGAATCCCAGACAGCGCCAAAGGTTTCACGCATCAGCGTTTCCTCCCGCCCGACGCGGAAGAAATACAGCGTGCCGAAGCCGATCAGCCCGGCCGGGCCGGCCAGCCAGTTCTGCAAGGTGAAGGCCTGGGCGATCGCCCAAAGCCAGAAGGCCGAATACATCGGATGGCGCACGAAGCGATAGACGCCGGCGGTGATCAGGGCATGTTCCTCCCGCACCTGCAGCGTGACCGACCAGTTCCGGCCGAGCGCCTTGTGCGTGGCGCGGAACAAGGCCAGCGAGGCGACGAACACCACCAGCCCGAAGACCGCGCGCGGCGCCGAAAACGCCTGGTCCAGCGCCGCCGGGAATCCGGTCGCGATGTAGATCCCAGGGATGATGCCGAGGCCGGTCAGCGAGATGAGCAGCAGCAGCTTCTCCCGCCCGTCCATGGCGTCGCGGCGCAGCACGTTGCGGCGTGTCTTGCGCTCGAAAGGAAGACGGATGATCCACCAAGCGACCATGCAGGCCGCATGCAGCAATTTCGCAATGAGTGGCGTCACGCAGCGCGCTCCAGCGGCGGGGCGGCGAGGCCGCCATCGGGCCCGATCATCCGGTCCGGGAAGGGGTCACGCCCCACCGCACCCGGTCCGCAGGCGATCAGGCCCCAATCGTAGAAATACCGCCGGCCGCAGCCGGTGACATAGACACGGTGCGCCCGCAGCATCGACCGCCGCACCCGGCACCAGGCAGCATGGTCCAGCATGGCACGCGGATGGATGCGCTCGAGCCGCGGCCCCTGCCCCGGCAGACCCAGCACGGCGACCGGGTCGGCGCCATGGAAGCAGACCAGGTCGCGTCGGGAGGTGAATTCCAGCCAGGCCAGCCCCGGCAGCGCCGCGATCCGGCCCACCGAGGCCCGCAGGCGGCCCGCCTCCGGCATCAGGGCGATCTTCAGCAGGGAGGAGCCGAGCCCGACCAGGGCCAGGGGGGGCGCCGTGCGGGGGGGATCGGGGTCGCGATCCAGGGCCTCGGCCAGCGCCTCGACCGCCAGCACCATGCCAAGGCTGTGGCCGGTCAGCACCACCTCATCCACATCCCTGCGGCGGGCGGCAATGATCTCGTCGGCGAAGCAGGTGATGCGGTCCGTGATGTCCGGCCGGGCACCACGGGCGAGGTCGCGGGCGAAGACCCAGTCGGCCATCAGATGACGCAGATGCAGCCAGCGATCCGCTGCGACGGCCAAGGCGGTGAAGGTCACGACACCCAGGGCGAGGCCCCGCCAGCCGCCCAGCAGCAGCCCCGCCAGGACGCCGCCCAATATCGCGCCGGCCAGCGCCAGCAACGGCAGGGCCACGAAGATGAGGTATCGCCAATGTGCGGCGCGGTAGCGCGCCAGGGTGCCATCCATCAGCAGTCCTGCCAGGGCGCCGAGACCCTTCGGGATCAGCACGGGCATGGGTTTGGCCAGATCGCCGGCGATCAGATCGTCCCAGGCGAGGATGCGGACTTCCGCCTGGGTAGCCCAATCCGGGCCGGACAGCCGCGCCTGGAAGGCATGCACGGTACCGCCGGCCGAGACCTCCCCCGGCCCCGTGCTGGCGACGAGACCCCAGGCGGCAGCACTGCGGTCCAGGGTGCGGGCCAGCCGGCGCCGCTGCGCCTCACCACTCAAGGGTTCATAGCCCGGCACATGCAGCACCAGGCGCCTGCGCACGGTCAGCGATGGTTTCGCGGTCGTGTGACTCATGGCACCGGCATCCCCGGGGGCCCGAACGCAGCCTGAGCCCGCCGGTTGCCCGGAATCAAGCGCGACGCGTGGGGTCGGTCTGGGCCGGGCCGGCCAGGCGCCGGATGGCGGCGAGGAACTCCGGCGCATCCCAGGCCGCATCGCCCTCCAGCCGCGCGCGCTCGCGCCCCTGGCGGTCGACGATGATGGTGGTCGGCAGGCCCCGCGCGCCCAGAGCCCGGGCCGCGGTGCCGCGGGGATCAAGCCAGATCCGCAGGGTGCGGACCTGCGTCCGCTCGTAGAAGGCCTGGACCACCGGCGCGCCGCCGCGGTCCGAGGAGAGCGGCAGCACCAGGATGTCCTCCGCGGACAGCGCCGCCGCGGCGCGGTCGAGGGACGGCATCTCCGCCACGCAGGGCGGGCACCAGGTCGCCCAGAGATTGATCACCAGCGCCTTTTGCGGGAAGTCGGAGGGTGCGATGGCCTTGCCCTCGGCATCGGTGAAGGTGATGGGGGGCAGCGTCGCCTCTTCCTCCCGCAGCCGGTTCAGCCCGCGGGGCGTGGCGGCCAAGCCTTGCCGCGCCGGAAGGGTGCCGAGTAGGGTCCCGCCCGCCGTCAGCGCCGGGGCGGCCTTGAGAATGGAACGGCGCGTCGGAACCAGCACGAAAGACAATCCCCCAGTGAGCAGCAACGCCAATCGGCAATGGGGTGGGCGCTTCGCGGAAGGCCCCTCCGCCATCATGGAAGCGATCAATGCCTCCATCGGCTTCGATCGCAAGATGTGGCGTCAGGACATCCGCGGCTCCCTGGCCCATGCCGCGATGCTGAAGCATGTAGGGATCATCTCGGCGGAAGACGAGGCGGAAATACGGCGCGGCCTCAATGACATCGCCGCGCGCATCGAGAAGGGGGACTTCCCCTTCGATGAGGCGCTGGAAGACATCCACATGAATGTGGAGGCCCGCCTGTCAGCCGTGATCGGCGATGCCGGCAAGCGGCTGCACACGGCACGATCCCGCAACGACCAGGTGGCGCTGGACGTGCGCCTGTGGGTGCGCGACGCGATCGACGGGCTGTCCGGCCAGATCGAGGATGTGATGCGTGCCCTGGTCGCCCGCGCCGAGGAGCATGCCGGCACGGTGATGCCCGGCTTCACGCATCTGCAGCCCGCGCAGCCGGTCACGCTGGGGCATCACTTCCTCGCCTATGTCGAGATGCTGTCGCGCGACCTGTCGCGGCTGCGCGACTGCCGCGCGCGGATGAACGAGTGCCCGCTCGGCGCTGCCGCGCTGGCCGGCACGGGCTTCCCCATCGACCGGCACATGACGGCCAAGGCGCTCGATTTCGACGGGCCGACGCGCAATTCGCTCGATTCCGTGGCGTCGCGCGATTTCGCGGCTGAGTTCCTGTTTGCCTGCTCGATGTGCGCGACGCATCTGTCGCGCCTCGCCGAGGAGATCGTGATCTGGACGAACCCCTATTTCGGGTTCGTGAAGCTGTCGGATGCCTTCACGACCGGCAGTTCCATCATGCCGCAGAAGCGCAACCCGGATGCCGCCGAGCTGGTGCGCGGCAAGACCGGGCGCGTGGTCGGCGCGCTGGTCGGCCTGCTGACGGTGATGAAGGGCTTGGCGCTGACCTATTTCAAGGACATGCAGGAAGACAAGGAAGGCGTCTTCGACGCGGCCGAGACCATGACGCTGGTCCTCGCCGCCGTCGCCGGCATGGTGCGCGACCTGAAGCCGGATGTGGGGCGCCTGGCCTCGGCGGCGGGGGCGGGCTTCTCGACCGCGACCGACCTCGCCGACTGGCTGGTGCGGGAGCTGAAAATGCCCTTCCGCGATGCGCACCATGTGACCGGCGCGCTGGTGGCGAAGGCCGAGGGGCTCGGCGTCGATCTCGCAGGTTTGACCATCGAGGAGATGCGCGAGGCCGAGCCGCGCATCCATGAAGGCGTGTACGACGTGCTGTCGGTGGCGGCCTCGGTGCGGTCGCGCACCTCCTATGGCGGGACGGCGCCGGCGAATGTCGCGGCCATGGCCGCGGAGTGGAAGGCGAAGCTCGGATGACACGGACGGTCCTGGGGGCCCTGGCCCTGGCCCTGCTGCTGGCGGCCTGCGGCAAGGTAGGACCGGTGCGCCCACCGGGGCCGCCGGACCAGATCACCTATCCGCGGCTATATCCGAGCCATTGAGGCTGAGGGAGACCCGCGCGGTGGCATTGGAGAGGGGCTCTGCCCCTCTCCAAACCCTCTCCCCGCCACGGGATCCCATTGACGTTGCTGCGCAACGTCAATGGACCCATCGGCTGGAGGGCCTCTGGACACCTTGAGTTGATGCCAGGCAAGCAGGCAAGCCAACCTGCCTGAAGGAGCAATGGGCACGACGCCGAGCCTGCGGTGGGGCGCGACGGCGACGCCACCCCGACCCAAAGGGTTTCGTGCGCGAGTGCGGCTCGACGCCATCCTGCCAGCGGCGCACAGCGCCCAGCGACGGTTTCCAAAGGCCCTGCGGCCTTTGGTGGGGAGGGGTCCGGGGAGGGGCAAAGCCCTTCCCCGGTTCCGCCATCGCCAAGTCAGGCCACCGGTTCGCAGCTTAGTTCGAAGCGGCATTCGGGGTGCCCCGCGGCGGCGCAGGCGACCTCCCGGCAGATCGGCGTTCCCGCCCGCCCTGCCGTTTCGAGGACATAGCGCATGCCGCCGGCGAAGCTGCCTTCGAAGGTATAGCAAACGGTCCGGCCCGCCTCCGGCCCATAGCCGAGTGCGAAGGCGGAATGCCGCACGGTGACGGCGGCGGTGCCGGCATCCGCGTCGAGCGCGGTGATGTCCATCTGCCCGTAGCCGCGCTGGGACAACCGCTTGAGGTAGTGCCGGAAGGTCTCGACCGCTGAGAGGCCGTGGGTCTTCGCCTCGGCCCGGCACCATTGCAGCGCGGAGAGATCGCTCGAGGTGTAGAGAATCTCACGATAGGCGTCGGCGCCGATGGCGGTTTCGATGGCCTTCTGCATGTTCACGAGGAAATGCCGGGGCAGGTAGATCATCGGCAGGCCGTCGGTCCGCCAGATCCCGGTCTCCGGATCCACGTCGATAGGAACTTGCGGCTGCGCCATGGTGTCTCCCGAAGCGACTGGCCCGAACATCCATGGGCCGGGCCGCAGTCTCTTCGGGAATGCTTCGGTGCCGCAACCCGGCCGCTACGGCACGACCGGCCCGGACACGAAGGCGCCGCCGAAGATCAGGTAAAGCACCAGGACGATCAGCAGGAGTCCCAGGATTCCCCCGAAGCCACCGCCCCCATAGTAGCCGGACCGGTAGCCGTAATAGCCGCCCCCGCCGAAGACCAGCAGCAGCAGTATGATGACGAGCAGAAGCATCATGGCCGTCTCTCCTTCGGAAGGAGAGCGTCCGAAGCGGCCCAGGGTTGCAAGGGGCCGTCAGATCCCCAGCAGCGCGTCCAGCTCGTCCATCGCCAGGAACGGGGTCGCGCCATGCGCCGCGAGCACGCCGCGCGGCGTTTCATGCGCGAAGCCCAGCACGCGGCAGCCGGCTGCCATGCCGGCGCGCACGCCGGGCACGCTGTCCTCGACGACCACGCAATCCTGGGGCGCCGCGTCGCAGGAGGCTGCCGCCGCCAGGTAGATGTCGGGCCAGGGCTTGGGACGGTCGACATCCTCGAAGGAGAAGATGCGGTCGCCGAACACCGTCGCCAGGCCGAGGCCGCGCATCTTGGCCATCAGCTCCGCGCGGCCGGAATTGGACGCCACGGCGACGGGAACGCCGGCCGCGACGATGCGGTGCACCGCCTCGACGGCGCCAGGGATGGCGGGTGTGCGCCGGGTCATCTCGATCGCCAGCAGCATCGCGATCTCCTGTGCCCAGCCGGGCGGGAGCGACCCGACCCGCGCCTCGATGCGCGGCACCATGTCGGGCAAGGCGAGGCCGAGGAAGGTTTCGCGCGCCTCCGCCGCCTGCATCGGCCAGCCGAGGGCGGTGAGCTGTTCCGCGACGATGGCGTTCACCAGCATCTCGCTGTCGGCGAGGACGCCGTCGCAGTCGAAGAGAACGGCCTGGGGCCTCATGCGGCGATCCGGGCCGCGCCGTGGGGACAGTCGCCGTGCTGCTTCGGGCATTGCCGCGGGCCGGCGAAGGAGCACAGGGCGCGGCCGGAGCCCAGCGCATCGCGCGCGATGTCGGCCAGCGCCACGATGAAGGCCGGATCGCTGTTCTGCGCCGGGACGCGGAAATAGCCGGGCACGCCCAGCTTGTGGGCAAGCTCCCCATATTCGACGTCGAGTTCCACCAGCGTCTCCGAGTGCTCGGAGACGAAGGCGATCGGACAGACCAGCAGCGCGACCTTGTCATGGGCGGCGCGCTCGATTTCCGCCTCGGTGGACGGGCCGATCCAGACCTCCGGCGTCACCCGCGACTGGTAGCAGATGGCATGGTCCAGCCCGTCGATCGCCAGCGCCTCGACGACGGCGGCGGTGCTCCGCTCGACCTGCCATTGATAGGGATCGCCGGCCTTCACGATGCTCTCGGGCAGGCCATGGGCGGAGAACAGGATGCGCAGCGGCACATCGGCCGGCAGCGTTGCGCGCGCCGCGTCATAGGACCGGCGGACCAGCGCCGCGGTCGCCGCCGCGAAGCCGGGATGCGAATGCCAGCAGCACAGCGTCGTCGTCGGCACACTGAAGCCGATGGCACGGCAGGCCTCATCCCAGGCGGTGACGGAGCTGCCCGTCGTCGTGGTCGAATACTGCGGGTAGAGCGGCAGCAGCAGCACCTCGTCGGGCAGCCAGGCCTTCACCTCCCGCGCCGCTTCGTCCGAGAAGGGATGCCAGTAGCGCATCGCGACGAAGCAGCGGAACGCCGTGCCGGGATCGCCCGCCAGCGCCGCTTCCAGCGCCCGGGCCTGCCCCTCCGTCAGTTCCAGCAGCGGCGACTTGCCGCCGAGGATCGCATAGTTCTCCAGCGCCGGCTTCGTCCGCTTCCAGGCGATGTAGCGCCCGAGGAAGGGTCGGATGAAACCCGGCACCCGCAGGATCGCCGGATCGGTGAAGAGGTTCGTGAGGAAGGGCCGAACAGCTTCCGGGCTGTCCGGACCACCCAGGTTGAACAACACGATGGCAATGCGGCGCTGGCTCATGGTGCTGCCCCGGTTGATGCGGGCGGGGCCCGCATCGCCTCCCGGGTCGCCGCTCAGGCGTTCGCGATCGGCATGTTTGCCGAGGACTGGCCCCGGCGCGACTGCCAGAGCTGGACGAAGTCGATCGGCGCCAGCAGCACCGGCGGGAAGCCGCCGTCACGCGTCACATCGGCCAGAATGTTGCGCGCGAAGGGGAAGAGCAGGCGCGGGCATTCCACCAGCAGCACCGGCTCCAGCATCTCGTTCGGCACGCCGTTCAGGGTGAAGATGCCGCAATAGACCAGCTCGGCGATGAAGGCGGTCTTGCCGTCAGCGGTCTTCGCATCGGCGCGGATCTGTAGGGAGATCTCGTAGGTCTCCTGGCCTTCCTGCAGCCGGCGGGCCTGGACGTCGAGGGCGATGTCCATGCGCGGCGCCTCGCGCAGGGTCAGGTAGATCTCGGGCGCGCCGGGCACCTCGAAGGAGAGGTCCTTGGTGAACTGGATGTTCAGCACCACAGGCCCCGTGGCGGGGTCGATGCCGCCATTCGGGATCGGGGACGGAATCGGCTGGTCGGACATGACAGGACCCTTCGCATCGGGCGCAGCAGCAGCGCCGAAAAGATGCGGGCGGTTAGCACGGGCGGCGCGGCCGCGGCAAACGGCCGGCGAGGTCGGACGCTCAGGGGGAGGTGGAACCGGAGAGGGCTCCGCCCCCTCCGGACCTCCTCCACCAACCGCCGAAAGGCCTTTGAAAACGCTGACTTGGAGCCGGCGTCACGCGCAGGGTTGGCGAGGCGGCGCCTGACCGGGACCGATAGACGGCCTCAATGAACGGAAGCGGCCGCCTGCATGGGCTTCAATGCGCGCCGCCACCGCCGCTCGCCCCGGGCCGCCGCACCAGCAGGATCAGCGGCAGGGACATCACGAAAAAGAACGCCATGACCAGCAGCGTGTCGTTGTACGCGAGCACCAGCGCCTGCTGCTGCACCAGGTTCGACAGGCGGCGCAGCGCGGCCAACCCGGCCTGGGCTTCGCCGAGCCGCGCGGTCATCCCCGCCGTCACGGAATCGAGCCATGCCGTCGCGCCAGCCCGCCCCCAGCCCGCCGATTCCGCCAGGTGCAGGCGATGCGCCGCGCTGCGATCCGTCACCAGCGTGTTGATCAGCGCGAGACCGACGGCACCACCGAGGTTGCGCATCAGGTTGTAGAGACCCGAGGCATTCTTGATGCGCGCCGGCGGCAGCGTGCCGAGAGCGAGCTGGTTCACCGGCACCATCGACATCATCGTGCCCACGCCGCGCAGCGCGAGCGGCAGCATCAGCTCGAGCGAGCCGGACTCCGCCGTCAGCCGCGCCGTCAACCACAGCGCAATCGCCAGGATGCCGAGCCCGATGCCGAGCAGCACACGCGTGTCGAGCTTCTGTGACAGGCGGCCGACCAGGGGCGCGGTCAGGAACATCGCCGCGCCAGTGACGAACATGGTCTCGCCGATCTGCAGCGAGTTGTAGCCGCGGATACGCCCGAGGAAGAGCGGGATGATGTAGACCGAGCCATAGAGCGAGATGCCAACGAGAAAGGAGAACAGCGAGCCGATCGCGAAATTGCGGTTGGCGAAGGCGTAGAGATCGACGATCGGCTCGTCGCGCGTGAAGGCGCGGTGGAAGAACAGCGCGCCCGAGACGGTGGCGACGACCGCGAACATCGCGATGGTCTCATCCTCCAGCCAGTTCCAGCGCGGCCCCTCCTCCATCACGTATTCCAGGCTGCCGAGGAAGGCCGCCATCAGCGCGAGGCCGAGCCAGTCGAAGCGGGCGAGCAGCGACCGGTCGCCCTGGTCGATCGTCATGGTGCGCGAGACGACGATGACGATCAGCACGCCGACCGGCACGTTGATCAGGAACAGCCAGTGCCAGGAGAAGGTCTCGGTCAGTAGCCCGCCCAGCGTCGGGCCGATGGTCGGCGCGAGCGTCGCGGTCAGGCCGATCAGCACCGACATGGTCGCCCGGCGCGGCCCCTGGAACAGGATGAAGGCGGTGGCGAAGACGGTCGGGATCATCGCCCCGCCGAGGAAACCCTGCGCCGCGCGGAAGGTGATCATCAGCGGCAGCGAGGTCGCCATCGCGCAGGCCAGCGAGAAGATCGTGAAGCCCGCGGCGGACAGGCAGAACAGTATGCGCGTGGACAACAGCCGCGACAGGAAGCCCGACAACGGGATCATGACGATCTCCGCGATCAGGTAGGAGGTCTGGATCCAGGAGGCCTCGTCGGGGCTGGCGGCCAGGCCGGCCTGGATGTCGGCGATGGAGGCCGAGACGATCTGGATGTCCAGGATCGCCATGAACATCCCGAGCACCATCACCATGAAGCCGGCGAATTGCCGGCCCGTCACCGGCGGCGGGGCGGCGGTGGCGCTCATGGCGTGGTCAGTTCAGGCCGAGGGTCGCGGCCGCGGCACCAAACAGCCCACCCGGGGCGTTGGGGTCCGCGCGGGTATCGACCTCGACGCGCGCCGAAAGACCCGGACGCAGCCGCACCGAGTCCTGGCCCGGCGCAATGGCGATGCGCACCGGCACGCGCTGCACGACGCGGGTAAAGTTGCCGGTCGCGTTCTCCGGCGGCAACAGGCTGAACTGCGCGCCGGTGGCTGGGGCGAGGCTCTCCACCCGGCCACGCAGGACGGGGCCGCCGATGTCGAAGGACAGCTCCACCGGTTGGCCGCGGCGCATGCCGGCGAGCTGGGTCTCCTTGAAGTTCGCGACCACCCATTGCCGTTCCGGCGGCGGCGCCACGGCGATCAGGTTCTGCCCGGGCCGTACATGCGCGCCGAGCTGCGCCGAACGGTTGCCTACCACGCCGTCGAAGGGCGCGCTGATGACGGTCTGCTGCAGGTTGCGTTCCGCCAGGGCCAGGGTTGCGGCGGCCTCCGCGCGCTTGCCTTCGGCGGCGGCGCATTCGGATTCGAGCACCGGCAGGGCCGCGCGGGCGGCCTCGGCGACGGCCTGCGCGGACCGTAGGGCGGCCTCGGCCTTCAGGCGATCGGCCAGCGTCCGGTCGGCATTCTCGCGGCTGCCATAGCCGGAATTGGCGAGGGTGCCGTAGCGGGCGGCGTTCTGCACGGCGCGGTCGCGCTCGGCGACGGCCTGGGCGACCTGGGCGTCCGCCTCGGCGATCTGGGCATGCTGCTGGTCGATGCGGGCACGGTTGGTGACGGTGCCCGCCACGGCCTGGGCGAGCGCTCCGGCGGCAGCGTCGCGACGGGCGCGCCATTCCGTATCGACCAGGCGGATCAGCGGCTGGCCGGCGGTGACCGTGTCATTGTCGTTCACCAGGATGGCGGCGACGTCGCCCTCAATGCCAGGCCCGAGCACGGCAATGTCGCCCTGCACATAGGCATTGTCGGTGCTTTCCTGGAAGCGGCCGACATGCATCCACCAATTACCGCCGAGGCCGCCGCCGACGAGGGCGCCGAGCATCAGGACCGGGGCAAGGCGACGCAGCCTGCGGCGCGAGGCGGGAGGGTTGTCTTCGGGCATCGGACTGCACCGTTCAGTTCAGTTGCGCCTATCTGATGCGATGAGCCCCTCCGGTCAAGAAGAAATTGAACTGAACCGTTCAGTCTTGTTCCGGCCGACAATGTGCGCCATATCTCCGGCCATGTCCGCCACCGCCTGCCCCGCCGAGACCTATCGCAGCCCGAAGCGCGCCGCCGTGCTCGACGCCGCAGGGAAGCTCTTCCTCGACAATGGCTACGCCGCTGTGTCGATGGATGCGGTCGCGCGCCAGGCCGGCGTCTCCAAGGCCACCCTGTACGCGTATTTCACGAGCAAGGAGGCGCTGTTCGCCGCCGTGGTGGCCAATCGCTGCACGGCGATGGCCGAGACGCTGGAACTCGCGGCCGTACATGATGCGCCGCTCGATCTGGCGCTGCGGCGGCTCGGCCGGCATCTGCTCGACTTCTTCCTGGCCCCCCAGGTGGTGACGATGTTCCGCATCGCCCTGGGCGAGGGCACACGCTTCCCCGATTTGGCCCGCGCCTACTACGCGGCGGGACCCCTCGCCGGCCGCGACCGCGTCACGGCCTGGATGGAGGAGGAGAAGCGCCGCTTCCGGCTGCGCGCCGACGCCGATCCGCGCCTGGCGGCGGAGCACTTCATCTCGATGCTGCGCGGGACCGTGCTGCTGCGTGGCGCCCTCGGCATTCCCCCGACGCCGAGCGAGGCGGAACTCGATGCCGCCGCCGCCGCCGCGGCCGAGGTGATCCGGCGGGCCTATGGCGCGGAGAGCGGCGCGGAACCGGCGACCCGCTAGCCGCGCGCGCTGCGCCGGCGGCCGCGGGAGGTCGTGGCATGGCGTCCGGGACGCCTGAAGGGGAGCGGAACCCCGGCATGACGGTCGCCATTTGAGAAGGCCGCGCTCCTCTTCAAGCCTCTCCCCGCCAAGGTGCCGTGCACCCTGGAACACCGGCAATTTACGCCGGGCACCACGGCCGGTCCGCTACGTCCCATCGCGCTTGGTGCGCAGGAGCGAATTCCGACGATCATCGCAACCGCGCCGCCGAGCACCGGGTCGAGGTTTCCAAGCGCCTTTCGGCCTGTGCGGGCGCCCAGCCGCGTTGCGCTGCAACGGGAATGGGTCCCCCTGGCGGGCAGAGGTCCGGAGAGACAAGGCCCCTCTCCGGCCCGCCCGGATCAGGCTGTGTCGAAACCGCCCCCCCTCGCGCGTCATCATGGTGGCGGCGACGATGCCGTCTGCGCATGGAGGATGATGCGATGCAGGCGATGCTGACGATCTGGGTGGAGGAGACGGCCTGGGACGGCATGCCACAGGCCGAGCAGGCACGAATGCTGGGCGCTTATGGTGCCTATGTGGAAGCCTTGAAGGCCGCCGGCGTCATGCGGGGCGGCGAACGCCTGGCGCCCGTCGCCCAGGCCGCGACGGTGCGGATGCAGGGCGGCGTACCGCAGGTGCTCGACGGTCCCTATGCCGAGACGCGCGAGCAGCTCGGCGGCTATTTCCTGCTGGAGGTCGCGGATATGGAGGAGGCGATCCGCTGGGCCGCCCGCTGCCCCGGCGCGGAACACGGCGCGGTCGAGGTCCGTCCCCTCTGGCCGGATCCGGCGACGCGATGAGCGCAGCCGCGGCGGCCGAACGGGCGGCGCGCGACTCCTATGGCCGGCTGCTCGCCTTCCTGCTCGCGCAGGGCGGCGGGTTCGCGGCAGCCGAGGATGCCCTCGCCGACGCTTTCGCCGCCGCCTTGGCCACCTGGCCGGCGACGGGCGTGCCGGAACGGCCTGAGGCCTGGCTGCTGACGGCGGCGCGCCGGCGCCTGACCGACGCGCATCGCCGCCGCGCCACCGCCACCGAGGCCGCGCCGGAAGTGCTGCGGCGGGCGCTGGCCGAGGCCGAGACCACGCCGGATGCGATCCCGGATCACCGGCTGGCGCTGCTGGTCGCCTGCGCCGCTCCCGAGGTCGAACTTGGCGCCCGGGCGCCGCTGATGCTGCAGACGGTGCTGGGGCTGGACGCGGCGCGCATAGCCTCGGCCTTCCTGGTCGCGCCGGCGGCGATGGGCCAACGGCTGGTCCGCGCGAAGCGGCGCTTGAAGGAAGCGGGCGCACGTTTCCGGCTGCCTGACCAGACAGATGTCGCGGCACGGCTGCCGGAGGTGCTCGCCGCCATCTACGCCGCCTATGCTGCCGGTGCGGCAGACCCCGCCGATGGCGGGACGCTGGCCGGGGAGGCCGCCTGGCTCGCGCGTCTGCTCGCCGCCATGGTGCCGGAGGATGCGGAGGCGCAGGGCCTTGCCGCACTGCTGCTGCATCTCGAAGCGCGCCGGCCGGCAGGGCGCGACGGCGGAGGGCGTTATGTGCCCCTGTCCGCGCAGGACCCGGCGCATTGGGACGCCGCACGCCAGGCGGAGGCCGAAACGCTGCTGCGCCGCGCCGCCACACTCGCGCAGCCGGGACGCTATCAATGGGAGGCGGCGATCGCCTCGGCTCATGCGATGCGGCGGGTGCTGGGGCGCACGCCCTGGGGCGATATCCTGCTGCTCTACGACGCGCTGGTGACGGCGACGGGATCGCCCGTGGCCGCGGTGAACCGCGCCGTGGTGCTGGCGGAAGTGGAAAGCCCCTCGGCCGGCCTCGCCGCGCTGCGGGTAGCCGGAACGGATGCGCGGCTGGCGGACTATCAGCCCTATTGGGCCGCACTTGCGGCTATCGCAGCGCGGGCCGGTGCAGCCGAGGAGGCCCTGGACGCGAAACGGCGGGCGGTGGGCCTCGCCACCGATCCCGCCGTTCGGAACTTCCTTCTGGAAGAAGGCTAGAGCAGATCCTGTCCAGATGAACTCATCTGGACAGGTGAAGATACTCGCAAAGGCAAACACTCAGAGCATTGCAGGTGAACGGAAGTTCGCCGGAAATACTCTAGCGCGCCGCCCCCGCGGCGCATGCTGGTCAGTGCGCGTTCGCCCAGATCTTGCGCTTCACTGCGTAGGCAAGGCCGGCGAGGACCAGCAGGAAGACGATGATCTTGATGCCCATGGAATGCCGAAGTTCCAGCTCGGGCTCCGCAGCCCATTGCAGGAAGGTCGCGACGTCACGCGCCATGTTCTCGACCGTCGCCGGGGTGTGGTCGGCGAATTCGACCTGGTCCGGGTTCAGCGGCCGCGCCATGGCGATCTGATGGCCGGGGAAGTAGGCGTTGTAGTGCATACCCTCGGCGATATGAACGTCGGGGGGCGGGTCGCCGTAGCCGGTCAGCAGCGCGTAGATGTAGTTCGCACCGCCCTCACGCGCCTTGGCGATGACGGACAGATCCGGCGGCAGCGCGCCGTTGTTTGCCGCACGTGCCGCCTGCGGGTTCGGGAACGGGCTGCGGAAGCGATCGGACGGGCGGCCCGGCCGCTCGAACATCTGGCCCTCATCGTTCGGGCCGTCCTGCACCTGCACCTGGGACGCGATGGCCGCGACCTGCTGCTCGGTCAGGCCGAGGTCGCGCAGGTTGCGGTAGGACATCAGGTGCATCGCATGGCAGGCCGAGCAGACCTGCGAATAGACCTGGAAGCCGCGCTGCGCGCTGGCGCGGTCATAGACGCCGAATGGCCCCTGGAAGGAGAAGCCCTGGTTCGGGATGTGCGCGGCCCCTTCCGCCGCCTGGGCGGCGGGTGCGGCGGCGAGCAGGCCGCCAAGGATGGCGAGGGCCTTGAGCGAAGTGCGCAGCATGGTCAGGCCTTCTCCATCGGCTTCGCCGCGGCGCCGGCGGGCAGCGGCCCGCCGCCGAGGACGGCGCGGGAGATGCTCTCGGGCAGGGGCAGCGGCTTCTCGATGCGCGAGAGCAGCGGCAGGATCACCAGGAAATACGCGAAGTAGTAGGCCGCGGCGAAGCGGCTGATGGTGACGTAGGGCTCCTCGGCCGGCTTGCCGCCGCACCACAGCAGCACCAGGAAGGACACGGTCCACAGCAGGAAGCAGATCCGCGCGATCGGACGGAAGCGCATGGAGCGCACCGGCGAACGGTCGAGCCAGGGCAGCACGAACCACACCAGAATGGAGCCGAACATCATCAGCACGCCGCCGAGCTTGTCCGGCACCGCACGCAGGATCGCGTAGAAGGGCAGGAAGTACCATTCCGGCACGATGTGCGCCGGCGTGACCAGCGGATCGGCGGGGATATAGTTGTCCGGGTGGCCGAGGTAGTTCGGCGCGAAGAACACCAGCCCCGCGAAGACGATGAAGTAGATCACCAGGCCAAAGCTGTCCTTCGCCGTGTAGTACGGATGGAAGGGCAGCGTGTCCTGCGGGCCCTTCGGCTCGATGCCGAGCGGGTTGTTCGAACCCGTGATGTGCAGCGCGACGATGTGGAGGAACACCACGCCGACGATCACGAAGGGCAGCAGGTAGTGCAGGGAGAAGAAGCGGTTCAGCGTCGCGTTGTCGACCGAGAAGCCGCCCCACAGCAGGGTGACGATCCATTCGCCGACCAACGGGAAGGCGCTGAACAGGTTGGTGATGACGGTCGCACCCCAGAAGGACATCTGGCCCCAGGGCAGCACGTAGCCCATGAAGGCCGTGGCCATCATCAGCAGGAAGATGACGACGCCCAGCATCCACAGCAATTCGCGCGGCGCCTTGTAGGACCCGTAGTACATGCCGCGCCAGATGTGGATGTAGACGACGATGAAGAACATCGACGCGCCGTTGGCGTGCACATAGCGCAGCAGCCAGCCGAAATTCACGTCGCGCATGATGCGCTCGACGCTGTCGAAGGCCATCGAGGAATGCGGCGTGTAGTGCATCGCGAGGAAGATGCCCGTCGCGATCATGATCATCAGGTTGACCATGGCGAGCGCGCCGAAATTCCAGAAGTAGTTGAAATTCCGCGGCGTCGGGAAGGAGCCATACTCCTTCTGCATCATGGTGAAGATCGGCATGCGCTGGTCGATCCAGCGCAGCACGGGATTGGGGATGTCGCTGTTATGCAGGCCGCTTGCCATCTGCAGGGTCCTCAGCCGATCCGGATCTTGGTGTCGGAAGTGAAGGCATAGGGCGGCACCGCCAGGTTCAGCGGCGCGGGTCCCTGCCGGATCCGGCCCGAGGTGTCATAGGCGCTGCCATGGCAAGGGCAGAACCAGCCGCCATAGGGGCCGCGCGGATCGGTAGGCTTCTGGCCGAGCGGCACGCAGCCGAGATGGGTGCAGATGCCGATGACGACGAGCCAGGGATCGCGCTGGATGCGCGCCTGGTCGGTCTGCGGATCCTTCAGGTCGTTCAGCGGCACGGCGCGCGCCGCCTCGATCTCCTGCGCGGTACGGCTGCGCACGAAGATCGGCTTGCCGCGCCACATCACCGTGACGGCCTGGCCCACCGCGATGGGGGCAAGGTCCACATCGGTGCTGGCCAGGGCGAGCACGTCGCGCGCCGGCTGCATGGAGTTGATGAAGGGCCAGGCAATGGCGCCGACGCCCACGGCGGCGAAGGACGCCGTCACAAGATTGAGGAAGTCCCGCCGCGGCGTACCGCCGGATGCGGTGGCCTCTCCACTATCCGCCATGCCTCACCATCCCTTCCGCCGGCATGCCGTAGTGGCGAGGCCGGCCGCATCATCCCGAGTCCGGGCGCCATTCGGGCACCCGGGAGCGGTAGAAGGCAGGCACGCGGCCACGTGCGCTGCCTTCTCCGCGCGGCGGACCTTATAGGTTGCTCCCGCGCGGGGTGTCCATGCCACCACGGCGCCTTCGCGCCCTTCGGCGATGCAATGCGCCCACAGTATGGTGTTTTTGCCTCAGGGCCTGTCTTGAAAGACCGGCACCGGCCCGCACCCCCACCCGGCCACCCATGTCAGTATCCTGGAATGGGTGGCCGTGCGGGCCGGTGCCGCTCCTCGGAAGTCGCCATCAGGCGACTTCCGGAACAGGCTCTCAGCCGGAGGGATGGCCGCGGCGCCTCCGGCGGTGCAGAAGACCGCCATGACCGAAGCCCCTGCCGCGGCCACCGCGCATCCCTTCGCCGAGCCGGCCCGCGTCTGGTTCGAATCATTGCGTGACCGCATCTGCGCCACGTTCGAGTCCATCGAGGATGAGCTCTCCGCCGGCCCGCACGCCGCCCTGCCGCCAGGCCGCTTCGAGCGCACCGCCTGGACGCGGCCCGAGGGCGGCGGCGGCGTCATGTCGATCATGCGCGGGCGGGTCTTCGAGAAGGTCGGCGTCAACGTCTCGACCGTGTTCGGCGAGTTCTCGCCGGAGTTCCGCAAGCAGATCCCGGGTGCCGAGGCCGATCCGCGCTTCATGGCGACCGGCATCTCCCTGGTGTCCCACATGCGCAGCCCGCGCGTGCCGGCGGCGCATATGAACACCCGCTTCATCGTCACCACCCGCGCCTGGTTCGGCGGCGGCGGCGACCTGACGCCGATGTTCCCCGACAGCCCCGAGGCGGCCGAGGACGCGGCCGGCTTCCACGCCGCCTACAAGGCCGCTTGCGACAAGGTCGATCCGGACTGGTATCCGCGCTTCAAGCAGTGGTGCGACGAGTACTTCTTCCTGCCCCACCGCAACGAACCGCGCGGGCTCGGCGGCATCTTCTACGACTGGCTGGGCGACCGCACGCCAGGCAAGGGCATCGAGGCCGATTTCGCCTTCACCAAGGATGTCGGCCTCGCCTTCCTGGACGCCTATCCCGCCATCATCCGCCGCCGCATGCACGAGCCCTGGACCGAGGCGGAACGCCGCGCCCAGCTCGTCCGCCGCGGCCGCTACGTCGAGTTCAACCTGCTGCATGACCGCGGCACGCTGTTCGGCCTACGCACCGGGGGCAATGTCGAGGCGATCCTGATGTCCCTGCCGCCGGAAGTCGCCTGGCCCTGACGCCGCCCCCCCGAGTGTGAGGCCGGCGTGCTTCCCGATTGCCCCGATGGGCGTCCGGTCACGGTCTTTCGCCACCGCGCCCCCACCCCATCTATCCGCCGAATGCAGGCAAGGGGCGCGAGACGATGGTCGAGCTCACGGTGAACGGCGTCAGCCGGACGATCGAGGCAGAGGACGGCACCCCTCTTCTCTGGGTGCTGCGGGAACAGCTCGGCATGACCGGGACGAAATTCGGCTGTGGTATCGCGCAGTGCGGCGCCTGCACCGTGCTGGTGGACGGGCAGGCGACCCGCTCCTGCTCCTTCCCGGTCGAAGCCGCGGTGGGCACCCAGATCACCACCATCGAGGCGATCGAGACCCATCCCATCGGCCGTCACGTCGTCGATGCCTGGGTCGAGGCCCAGGCGCCGCAATGCGGCTACTGCCAGTCCGGCCAGGTCATGGCGGCAACGGCCCTGCTCGCCACCACGCCCAAGCCGACCCGCGACGACATCGAGGCGGCGATGACCAACATCTGCCGCTGCGGCACCTACAACGCCATCGCGCGGGCCATCTCGCTGGCCGGAGAGAAGCTGTGAGCGCCGGCCTCGCCGCGGCCTTCGCCGCCACCATGCCGGCCCGCCGGCCGGTGAACCTGTCCCGCCGCGGCATGTTCGCCGCCGCCGGGGCGGGGTTGTTCCTCGGCCTCGCCATCCCGGTCCGCGCGCCGCGCGCCCAGGGCGCGCCGGGGGCCGCGCTGCGCCATGCCGGGAAGGTCAACGCCTACCTCCGCATCGCCCCGGACGGCACGATCCATCTGCAGAATCCCTTCGTCGAGGGCGGCCAGGGCATCGATTCGGCCGTCGCACAGATCGTCGCCGAGGAGCTGGACGCCGACCCGGCCGCCTTCGTCGTCACCTGCGCCCCGCCGGGCGAGGATTTCCGCGTCATGCAGGGCGGCAATGCCCGCTTCACCGGCGGGTCCTTCTCGGTGCGGTCCTCCTTCGCGCATTTCCGCACTCTCGGCGCGACGGCCCGTGCCATGCTGATCGAGGCCGCGGCGCAACGTCTGGCCGTGCCGGCGGCGGCGCTCACCACCGCGCCCGGCCGCGTGGTCCAGGGGACCGGCGCCAGCGAGCGCAGCATTACCTATGCCGAGCTCGCCCAGGCCGCCGCGGCGCTGGCCCCGCCCGAGAATCCGCCGCTGCGCGATTCCTCGGCCTTCCGCACCATCGGCCAGCCCCTCGCCCGGCTGGGCGTGCGGGAACGGTCCACCGGCAAGATCGCCTATGCCATCGACACCAAGGTGGACGGCATGCTGCTCGCCGCCGTGGTGCACGCCCCGCGCGCTGGCGCCCAGCCCGCCGCCGTAACCAACGAGGACGCGCTGAAGGCCCTGCCCGGCGTGCATTCCGTCCATCGCCTGCCCGGCGCGGTCGCCGTCGTCGCCGATACCTGGTGGCATGCGAAGAAAGCCGCGGACCAGGCGCAGATCGCCTGGCAGGCCCTCCAGGGCCCGGTGATGGAGGCCGACTTTGGCGCCGACACCATGCTCGGCCGGCTGAAGGCGGCGGCCGGCACGCATGGCAACACCGCCGAGGAAGCCGGCGACATCGCCGTCGCCTTCTCCAACGCAACGCGGGTGATCGAAGCGCAGTACGACGCCCCCTACCTCGCCCATGCGCAGATGGAGCCTACCTCAGCCACCGCGCGCTTCAACGCGGACGGCACGCTGGACGTCTGGGTCCCCAACCAGGCCCCCGACATCTTCCAGGCCAGCGCCGCGCGGACCGCCGGCATCGAGCCCTCGGCCGTGCGCATCCATTCCCCGCCGCTCGGCGGTTTCTTCGGCCGGCACTTCGCCTATGGCGCGGCGAATGCGCATCCACAGGCGATCCTGCTCGCCAAGGCGGTGGAACGCCCCGTGAAGGTAATCTGGACGCGCGAGGAGGAATTCGCCCGCGACGCCTATCGCCCCATGGCGCTCGCCACCTTCCGCGCCGGGCTGAACGTCGCCGGCGAGATCGTCGCCTTCCACGCCGCCGGCCACGGCGAAGGCCCCATCACCCGCCATTTCGGCACGGGCGCCCTCGGCACGCCGGCGGTCGATGGGTCGATCATGGAAGGGCTGACCGGTAAGCCCTATCGCTTCGCGACCAAGCGCGTGGAATTCGTGCCGGTGCCGCATCCGCCGGGGATCAATCTCGGCTTCTGGCGGTCGGTCGGGCACTCGATGAACGACTTCTTCTTCGAGAGCTTCCTCGACGAGATCGCCGCCGCGGCGAACAAGGACCCCTTCGCGCTGCGCCTGTCGCTGCTGGACCACAGCGACCGTCACCGCACCTTGCTGAACGCCGCCGCCGACCTGTCCGGCGGCTGGCGCCGGGGGCCTTTCACCGCGCCGGACGGCACGCGCCGCGCCCGCGGCGTCGCGATGGCCTCCCCCTTCGGGTCGGAGGTTGCGACCATCGCCGAGGTCTCGATCAGCGAGGGCGAGGTCGTCGTCCACGACATCTGGGTCGCGATCGACCCCGGCCGCGTGGTCAACCCGCGCACCATCGCCGAACAGGTCCAGTCCGCCGCGGCGATCGGCCTGTCCTCGGCGATGTACGAGGCCATTGAGTTCGACCGCGGCGAAGTCGCGACCCGCAACTTCGACACCTACCGCGTGCTGCGGCGTGACCGCATGCCGCAGGTGCATGTGCGCGTGGTGGAAAGCGGCGCGCCGATGGGCGGGGTCGGTGAACCCGGCACACCGGGGGTGCCGCCTGCCGTGGCGAACGCAGTGTTCGCGCTGACGGGGCAAAGGCTGCGGAGCCTGCCCTTCGCGAAGACGCGGCTGTCAGGGGCGTGATCCTTGGAGGGGCGCTGCCCCTCCAAACCACCCCGCCAAAGGCCCAGGGCCTTTGGAAACCGGCTGTCAGACTGTCGCGCCGAGGCCGAGGCCACCGCCCATCCGTCCGCACGAGGAACCATGTGTATTCCTCTCGCAGGATGGCGAGATCAGGCGCCCGCATGGCGCTGGGGACTCGTGTGCAGATCCCCACGGCGCAGGATGCGCGCTGCGGCGAGGCAGCTACCCGTCGTGCCCGGCGCCAACTCAAGGTGTCCAGAGGCCTTTTCGGCCTTTGGCTGGGTGGGTTCGGGAGGGGCGGGGCCCCTCCCGCTGCGCCATTGCCATATCGTCGCGAGCACGGGGCAGGGCCTTTCCGGTTCTGCCCCGGCGGCCCCGACGCGCTTGGATCGACGCTGCTCCACGCCCCCAACGTTTGCCCAGCCGCGACGCTATCGCCGATAACGGCGCATCATGCCTGTTGCCCATACCCCGTCGTGACCCCCTTCGGCGCCCGCCTACGTGACCTGCGGGCGCAGCGCGGCGTCACGCTCAAGGACCTCGCGGCGGCGTTGCAGGTCTCCGCGGCCTATCTCTCCGCGCTGGAGCATGGCCGTCGGGGCCGGCCTTCGGCCGGGCTGGTGCATCAGGTGAACGAGTATTTTGGATTGATCTGGGATGATGCCGAGGAACTGGTGCGGCTCGCGCGCCAATCGCACCCGCGGGTGGTGCTCGATACGTCGGGGCTCGATCCGGCCGTGACGGATTTCGCGAATCGGCTGGCGCGTGAGGTGCGCCAGGTGACGCCCGAGGCCGCAGCGCGGATGAGCGCGGTGCTCGATTCCCTGCACAAGGGGCGGCGGTGATGCAGGCTGTCTCGGCGGGGTTGCTGGCCGGGTTCGTGGGGTTTGCCTCCTCCTTCGCCGTGGTGTTGCAGGGGCTGGTGGCGGTGGGGGCATCGCCGTCGCAGGCGGCCTCGGGGCTGATGGCGCTGTCGATCGCGATGGGGCTGGCGGGAATCGTGCTGTCGCTGCGGCTGCGGCTGCCGATCAGCGTGGCCTGGTCCACGCCGGGGGCGGCACTGCTGGCGGCGACGGTCGCTCCGACGGGTGGCTTCGCCGAGGCGGTGGGGGCCTTCCTGATCTGCGGCGTGCTGCTGACGGCGGCGGGGCTGTGGAAGCCGCTGGGGCGGGCGGTCGCGGCCATTCCGGCGCCGCTGGCGAATGCCATGCTGGCGGGGATCCTGTTCACGCTCTGCCTTGCCCCGGTGCGGGCGGTGGCGGAACAGCCGGTGGCGGGGCTGGCCATCGTGCTGGCCTGGGCGGTGATGGCGCGGATCAACCGGCTGCTGGCGGTGCCGGCGGCGGTGGTGGTGGCAGTCGCGGTGATCGCGGCGTCGGCGCCCCTGCCAACAGGGGGCTGGATGCCGCGGCCGGAGATCGTGGTGCCGGGCTTCTCGGTCGCGGCGCTGACGGGAATCGCGCTGCCGCTGTTCATCGTGACCATGGCCTCGCAGAACATCCCGGGGCTGGCGGTGCTCTCGGCCAACGGATACCGGCCTGAGGCCGGACCGCTGTTCACGACCACCGGGCTGTTCAGCCTGGCGGGCGCGCCCTTTGGCGGGCATGCGGTGAACCTCGCGGCGATCACCGCAGCACTCTGCGCAGGGGACGGCGCAGGGCCCGACCCGGCCCGGCGCTGGGTGGCGGCGGTGGTGGCCGGGGCGGTCTATGTCGTCTTCGGCCTCGCCGCCGGGGCGGTGACCGCCTTCGTGGCGTCGGCGCCGCCGGTGCTGATCCAGGCGGTGGCGGGGCTCGCGCTGCTGGGGCCGTTCGGCGGCGCGATGCTCGGCGCCGTGCATGCGCCGCAGGGGCGCGAGGCGGCCCTGGTCTGCTTCGTCGTCACGGCCTCGGGGGTTGCCTTCCTCGGCATCGGAGGCGCCTTCTGGGGGCTGCTCGCGGGCGGGGTGATGATGGCTTTGGCGCGGTGGCGCGCGTGAGGGCACGATGGTGGCCCTGGGCGGGGATCGTCGGCATCCTCGCCGCGGTGGCCGCCATCCAGTTCGCCATGGGGCGCGTGCCCATCTGCTCCTGCGGATACGTCAAGCTGTGGGAGAACCAGGTCTGGTCCTCGGGCAATTCCCAGCACCTGACCGACTGGTACACGCTGTCCCACATCGTCCACGGCTTCCTGTTCTATGCGCTGCTCGCCTGGCTGCGGCCGAGCTGGAGCCTCGCCTGGCGTGCCGTCGCCGCGCTCGTCATCGAGGGCGCGTGGGAGGTGCTGGAGAACACGCCGCTCATCATCGACCGCTATCGGGAGGTGACGGCCTCGCTGGACTATTACGGCGACAGCATCGTCAATTCCGTCGGCGACAATGTCGCGATGCTGGTCGGCTTCGCCATCGCGGCGCGACTGCCGGTCTGGGGGGCGGTGGCGGCGGTGCTGGCGCTGGAAGGCGTCGCGGCCTGGGTGATTCGCGACAACCTGACGCTGAATGTGCTCATGCTGCTATGGCCCGTCGAAGCCGTCCGCGACTGGCAGGTGCAGGGCGCCCCGACCGCCCGCTGACACTGGGAGGAACCCCCATGCGCGTCTTCCTGGCCCATACGCCCGAGATGTTCGCCGGCTACTACGGCGACCGCGCCCTCGCTGCGCTGCGCAGGCATGCCGAGGTCGTCCGCAATCCCGGCGACACGGTGCTGTCCGGCGCGGCCCTCGCCGAGGCCGCGCGCGGCTGCCAGGCCATCGTCGCCGACCGCGCCACGCCCGGCACCGCCGAGACCTTCGCCGCCGCCCCTGACCTTGTCGCCTTCCTGCGTGTCGCGGTCGACATCAGCACCATCGACGTCGCGGCGGCGAGCGCGGCGGGCGTGCTCGTCACCCGCGCCACGCCGGGTTTCGTGGACAGCGTGGCGGAGCTGGCGCTGGGCTTCCTCGTCGATCTCGCGCGCGGGGTGTCGGGACATGTGCAGGCCTATCGGCGCGGCCAGGAACCCGCCGGGCAGATGGGCACGCAGCTTTCCGCGGCCACGCTCGGCATCGTCGGCTATGGCCGCATCGGACAGCGCCTGGCGGAGGTCGCGCTCGCCCTCGGCATGCGGGTCCTGGCCGCCGACCCACATGCCTGCGTGTCCAACACGCGGGTCTTGAAGCGCGACTTCGCGGAGGTGCTGGCGGAATCCGATTTCGTCGTGTGCCTCGCCATCTCCCTCCCCGAGACACGCGACTTGTTCGACGCCGCAGCCTTCGCGCGCATGAAGCCGGGGGCGCGCTTTATCAACCTCTCGCGCGGGGAGTTGGTGGATGAGCAGGCGCTCGCGGCCGCACTCGACAGCGGGCGACTGGCCGGGGCGGCGATGGATGTAGGACGCGCGGCAGATCAGCGGCCATCGCTGTTCCTCGCGCAGCGGCCCGACGTGATCGCCGCACCGCATATCGGCGGCATGACACCGGAGGCCATGGAACATCAGGCGATGGATACGGTGCGGCAGGTCGCCGCGCTCGCGATTGGCAAGATGCCGGACAACGCGGTGAACGCGGCCGCGGCGCTGCGCCTATCGCGGCTGAAGAGTCCCGCGAAGTAGGCGATGGTGATTGGGGGGGGCGCCGCCCCTCTCCAAACCTCACCCCGCCGGGGTGCCGTGCACGCTGGACTACCGGAACTCGGCATCGGGCATGACGGTCTTGCCCGTGCGGTGAAACGCGCTGCGGGCAAGACGCCCAGGAACAATCCGCCCCCCGGGCACAGTGCGTCGTCTGTTCTTGGGAACGCCCTGCCCTGCCCACCACCAACTGACGGCTTCCATAGGTCTTGGGCCGATCAGTCCCCATTGACGTCGCGCAGCAACGTCAATGGGATCCCGTGGCGGGGAGAGGTCCGGAGAGCGGCTTTGCCCCTCTCCGGCGCCGCCTCACGCCGGCTGGGTCTGCTGGATCGCCGACAGCATCCAGCGCCCGCCCGGTCCCTTGCGCACGAAGGTCCAGAGCTCGGTCGCGGTCTGCCGCTGGGTCGTGCTGCCCTCGACGACCTGGTTGGTCGCATTGTCGAAGGTCGCGTCCAGCATCGAGAATCGCATGGCGACGGTGGCGTAGTCCTCGCCGTCCTCACTCCACGCCTCGGCCAGATCGCCCTGTTCCAGGCGGATGTCGCGCGTCTCGTTGCGCCAGTTGCGGGCCTCGAGGTCGCGCAGGTCCTGGGCGAAGAAGCCGACCATCTCCGGCGTCGCCAGGGTGCGCAGGCCCTGCAGGTCACGCCGCGACCAGGCGGCGTTGATGTCCTTCAGCGTCTGCTCGAAGTCCTGGAAGTCGGCCGGGCGGATCTGCAGCGGCCCGCCGGCCCGCACTGGCTCGGCGGCCTTCATGCCGCCCATGCCGCCGAACTGCTTCGCCTCGGGCTGCGCCTGATAGGCATAGGGCGCGGGCCCGCCCGCGGTCGCCGGGCGGCGACCACGGATCAGGCGCATCACGAACATGATGGCGAAGCCGATCAGGGCGATCTGCAGCAGCATGCCCAGCATGGCGCCGAAACCGCCGCCGCCGCCGAACAGGCCGAAGCCCAGAAGCGCGCCGATCAGCCCGCCGGTCAGCAGCGCGCCGCCGAAGGATCCGAAGAAGCCGCGATTCGGCGCTGCCCCCGGCACGGTGCCGGGACGCGCGGCGGGGCTGGTCGCCGGGGAGCCCGGCTGTGGCGTCGTGGTGCGGTTGAACTGGGTGCCGCCGCTGGGCGCGGTCGGCGTCGAGGGCGGCGCGGAATAGGTCCGGCTGCCGCGGCTGCCCGAGGAGAAGCCGCCCCCGGCCCGGGCCTCGGCCAGCGCGGGCGCGAGGACCAGGGCCAGGGCGGCCATGGCGGTCAGGAAAGTGGCGGTGCGGCGCATCGGTCTTGGCGTCTCCGACATGAACTTTGCGCAATATAGGCGATCCGCTGCGAAGTTTCGATGGGGGTCCGGGCGCAACGCTTCGTTCATCCGCCCGGCCGATGCTGGCCCCTGCGCGCTGGTCGTCCGGCCGCGCCTGCGCAGGATGCCAGAATGCCCGTGTCGGAGAGTCCCGCCGCCCAGGAGGCCGCGCCCGCGCCATCGGGGCCTGGGGCGGACGCCATCCGCCGCACCCTGCGGGGACCGCCGGGCCGGTTGGCCCTGCGCCTCGCCGCGCCGGCAATGCCCGCACGCCGGCGGGTCGCGCTCGCCCTGCTCGAGGAAGCCGGCCGGCCACGCGGCGGCACGGTGCTGGAAACCGCCGAGGGCGACCTGCTGCTGACCGAGGCCGCCTCGGTCGACGGCACACGCGTCGCCGACCTGCTCGAAGGGCTGCTGGGAGCCGCTGTCGAACGGCTCGATCTGCCCGAAGGCGCGGCGCGGCTGCTCGCCCTGCCCGGCCTCGCCCCCGCTGCCCCGGCACAGGCGGTCGCCCCTTCTGCCACGGGCATCGAGGCCCTGGCCGATGCCGCGCCCTTGCCCGCGCTGCTGCGGCGGGACGGGGTGCTGTACATCGCTCGCGGTGCCCCGCAACGCTTGGCCCTGCTGCGCCTGCGCCTGCCGGTCGCCGCCGTGGCGCCACATCTGGGGCCGGCGGCGCAGGATGGCGACGTCGCACGGCATGCCCGCGACCGGCTGCGCGGGCGGCTGCTCGCCGCCCTCGCCGAGCCGGCGCGGCGCGACGGACTGCTCGGCGCCATGCCGCCCGTACCGCTGCTGATCGACCTGCCGCTCGCCCTGCTGCCCGAGCTGCCCGCCCCGGCCGCGGAGGAGGAACCTGCCCCCGCCCCGGCCCTCGTCGCCACATTGTCGGTCGGCGAAGCCATGACCGACGGCCTCGCGGAACGCCGCGCGGCCCTGCGCCAGGCGGGCTGGGGCCTGGCGGTGCGGGGGCTGAACGCGACACGGCTCGCCCTGCTGGCGCCGGAAGCGTTACCGGCTGACCTGCTGCTGCTGCGCTGGTCACCGGCGCTTGCCGACCGCGCCGCCGCCAGCGCCCTGCGGCGCGTCGATCCCGCCCGGCTGGTGCTGACCGGCTGCGACGGGTCGCCGGCGCTGGAATGGGGGTTCGGCCTCGGCATCGCCCGCTTCGCCGGCCCTTGGATCGACACGCTAATGGCCGCGAAACGCATGGCCGCCTGCGCCCATGCCACAGCCTGCACCCGCACCGCCTGTGCCGCCCGCGCCCGGGCCGCGACGACGGAGGGCCGCCAGGGCTGCGCCGACCGCGCCCTGCTCGCGGGGCTGCTGCCGGCCGAGGCGGCATCATGACGTTGGAGGAAGTGCCCGTCCTCGGGGCCATGGGGCCCTCGCCGGGCGCAGCCGCGGCAGTCGCCCTGGCCGGGCTGGTGCGCGAAGCCGTCGCCGCCGGCGTCGAGCGCCGCGTGCTGGTGTTCCGACCCGGCCGCCTCGCCCCCGCTCGCCGGCGGGAGCCGCAGATCTCCCTGCTGCGCAGCGCCTGGGACGGGCTGCGCCGGACCTCCCGCACCCGGGTCTTCGCCCTGCCGCGCGGCGGGCTGGTGGCGATCGAACCTTGCCCGGCCCATCACCTGCTGGAGGCCGAGCGCAGCCTGGCCGACATGCTGGAACCGGCCGAGGCGGCGGCCTCGATATCCCTGCTGCGGCTGCCCGACCAGGCGGCGGCGGTGCTGGCGGCGGTCGAGGAATCGCTCGGCCTGCTGGCGGCCGTCCGCGCCGCCACCCAGACGGCAACGGGGCGCGCGCCGAACGGGGAAGCGATCACCGGGGCGGAACGGGCGCTCGCCTCGGCCGATGTCTCGGCCTTCCTGCGGCGGCGCAAGGTCTGTCGCCTGACGCCCGGCGGCGGTGCGCCCGAGGCGTTGTGGGAGGATCTGCGCCTGTCCCTGCACGATGTGCGCGACGCGCTGCTGCCGGGGACCGAGCTGAGGCTCGCCCCCGGGCTGACGCGGCGGCTGCGGCGCGTGCTGGACCGGCGTCTGCTCGCAGGACTGGCGCGCACCGAGGAGCTGCGCCGCATCGGGCCGATCAGCCTCGCGCTCGGCATCGATGCGGTGACCTCTCCGGATTTCCTCCGGCTCGATGCGCTGTGGCCGCTGGCGCTGCGCGGGGACCTGACCGTGGCGCTCGCGATCGAGGACGCGGCGATGGATCCGGCGGGCTTCGCCTTCGCGCGCGACCTCCTGCGCGCGCGCGGGCACCGCACCATGCTGGACGCGACGGGCCCCTCGGCCCTGGTCACCCTGCCGCCCGCACGGGCGGGTATCGCGCTGGTGCGGCTGCGCTGGTCGGATGCCCTGCCCGCCCTCGGCTCCCCCCAGGCCGAGGCGCTGCGCGCGGCCATGCCCAGCGCGCCGGACGCCGTGGTGCTGTCCGGCGTCGACCGTCCCGCCGCCATCGCCTGGGGGTGGGAGATGGGCATCACTCTGTTCCAGGGCAGGCTGATGGAAGGCCGGCGGCCGCAGGGCTGACGCCCCATTGGCGACCGGCGCGGAAGCGCCGATATGGGCGCTGATGGAAACGCCAGCGCTGCTCGTCGAGGGCCTCACCAAGACCTACCGCCCCGGCGACCGGCCGGCCGTGGACGGGCTGAGCTTCACCATGCCCCTGGGCCAGACCTGGGGGCTGCTCGGCGGCAACGGGGCGGGGAAATCCACCACCATCGCCATGCTGCTCGGCCTGCTGGTGCCGAGCGCGGGCCGCGTCGTCGCGCTCGGGCACGACATGGCGACGGACCGTTTCGCGGCACTGGCGCGGATGAACTTCTCCTCCCCCTACATCGCGCTGCCGCATCGCCTGACCGTGGAGGAGAACCTGCGCGTCTATGCGCATCTCTACAGCGTGCCGGACATGAAGCACCGCATCGCGGAATTGCTGGAACATTTCGCGCTGACCGAATTCGCCAGGCGCCCCGCGGGTCAGCTCAGCGCCGGGCAGAAGACGCGCGTCGCGCTGGCCAAGGCACTCATCAACAAGCCGGCGCTGCTGTTGCTCGACGAACCCACGGCGAGCCTCGACCCCGACACCGGCGACTGGGTGCGCAGCGCGCTGGAACGCTACCGCGCGGACAGCGGCGCGGCGATGCTGCTCGCCAGCCACAACATGGCGGAGGTGGAGCGGCTGTGCTCGCACGTGCTGATGCTGAAGGGCGGCAGCGTGGTGGATGCGGGCAGCCCGGACGACCTGCTGCAACGCTACGGGCGGGACGATCTGGAGGAGGTGTTCCTCGACATCGCACGCGGACGGGCGCGGGAGAGCGTGGCATGAGGCGCGGCGCGCGGGAGGGGTTTTGCCCCTCCCGGACCCTCCCCACCAAAGGCCCTGTGGCCTTTGGAAACCGTCACTTGGCACCGGGCGCCGCTGGCGGGACGGATACCAAAGCCCGCGCTTGCGCACGAAGCGCGCTTGGAGGGTTTCATGTGACGGGCCTGCCGGGCACCAAGTCCCGGCGGTCCAGGCTGCACGGCAGCCTGACGGGGGAGATCCCGAGGGGGCAGCGCCCCCTCCGCTTCGGAGCCAACCCATGACCGGTTCCGCCGCGCGCCGCATCTGGGGCCTGATGTATCGGCACCTGGCGCTCTACCGCCGGTCCTGGCCGCGGGTGCTGGAGCTGATGTACTGGCCGGTGCTGCAGATGGTGGTGTGGGGCTTCATCACCGCCTATCT
Organism: Roseomonas alba; assembly: GCF_019430885.1. Classification (GTDB taxonomy): domain Bacteria; phylum Pseudomonadota; class Alphaproteobacteria; order Acetobacterales; family Acetobacteraceae; genus Neoroseomonas; species Neoroseomonas alba. Next base: position 183,970 of record NZ_JAHYBZ010000007.1, read on the forward strand.
CGCCGGCGTGCAGGGCAATACGGCATCGGTCGCGGCGGGCGTGCTGCTCGGTGGCGTGCTGTTGTGGGAGGTGACGCTGCGCAGCCAGATGGGCTTCGCCATCTCCTTCCTCGAGGAAGTCTGGTCGCGCAATCTGGGGCACCTCTTCGTCTCGCCGCTGCGGCCGTGGGAACTGGTGGCGGGCCTCGCCGCGATGAGCGTGCTGCGCACCGTCGCCGCGGTACTGCCGGCGATGGTGCTGGCCTTTTTCCTCTACGGCTTCGGGGTGTGGACGCTGGGGCCGGTGCTGGTGCTGTTCGTCGCCGCGCTGATGGCAATGGGCTGGGCGGTGGCGCTGGCCGTCACCGCGCTCATCCTACGCCACGGCGCGGGGGCCGAGGCCCTGGCCTGGGGCGTGATGTTCGGCATCGCGCCCTTCGCCGCGGTGTTCTACCCGGTCGCGATCCTGCCGGGCTGGCTGCAGCCTGTCGCGCTCACGATTCCGGCGGCGCATGTCTTCGAAGGGATGCGCGCCGCGCTGACCCACGGTGTCACGGCCTGGGACCATCTGGCCTGGGCGTTCGTGCTGGATATCGTCTGGCTGGCCGTGGCGGCGTGGATCTTCCTCGCCCAGTTCCACCAGGCGCGGGTGCGCGGCGCGCTGCTGAACATCGGGGAGTGATCCCCGCAGCCCTCATGAACGGCGGCCGAGGCTTGCATCATGGGAATGGCCTCGCCTCTCTAGAGCAGATCCTGTCCGGATGAACTCATCCGGACAGGTGAAGATGCTCGCAAAAACAAACACCTAGAGCATTGCAGGTGAACGGAAGTTCGCCGGAATTGCTTTAGGCCGCGGTGCCGGGCTGGAAGACGGCGCCGACCTTCTCGCGCGCCGGTGCGGACGTCGCCATCGGCCCAGCCTGTGGTGCCCGGCACCCGATCGAGCGTTCCAGAGGCCTTCCTGACTGCCTGGATGGTTTCGCTGGAAGACGCCGAAGGGGCTCCGCCCCGCCATCGGGGCGGCTGGGCCGCTGTCTTCTTGGTATTGGGCACGACAGATCTGCTGGGTCCGCCAAGCGCGCTTGCTGCGCAAACGCGGGTTTCGGCGTTGATTCTGCCGGTGGTGCACGGCGCCAAGTCGCGGTTTGCAAAGGCCTTTCGGCCTTTGCTGGGGTGGTTTGGAGGGGCAAAGCCCCTCCAATCCGTGGCGGAAGCAGGCCAGCGATCAGGAAGGCCCTTCGGCCTTCGGTGGGGTGCGCTTTCGGACAGGGCGCAAAGCCCCTCTCCGGTCAGCCGAAAGCCTGGCTGCGCACCAGACGGGCGTAGAGACCGTCCTCGACCATCAATTCCGCATGCGTCCCCTGTTCAACGGCGCGGCCCTTGTCCATGACCACGATCCGGTCGGCATCGCGCACCGTGGCGAGGCGATGGGCGATGACCAGAGTCGTGCGCCCGGCGCGCAGGCGGGCCAGCGCCTGTTGGATCAGGGCCTCGTTCTCGGTGTCCAGTGCGCTGGTCGCTTCGTCCAGCAGCAGGATGCGCGGGTTCCGCAGCAGGGCGCGCGCCAGAGAGACACGCTGCCGCTGCCCGCCAGACAGCCGCGACCCGCCCGTGCCGAGAACCGTCTCGTAACCCTGCGGCAGGGCGGAGAGGAAATCATGGGCGGCGGCGGCCTGGGCGGCGGCCTCCACTTCCTCCCGCGTCGCGCCGGGACGGCCGCAGGCGATGTTGGCGAAGGCGGTGTCGTCGAAGATCGTCGCCTCCTGCCCGACATAGGCAATGGCGTCGCGCAGCGAGGCGATCGTCACGCTGCGGATATCGGCGCCGTCGATCAGCACCCAGCCCTCTGTCGGGTCATAGAGGCGGGGGACCAGGGCGATGGCGGTGGACTTGCCTGCGCCGGACGGCCCGACCAGGGCCACGGTCTGGCCCGGTTCGGCCGCGAAGGTCAGGCCGGACAACGCAGCATCCGGCACGTCGTCATAGGTGAAGCCGACACCGGCGAAGGCGATGCGGCCATGGCCTGGCGGCAGCGGCTTCGCGTCGGGCGCGTCGACGATGCGGCGCCTGACATCGACCACGCCATAGACGCGGGCGAGGCCGGCGAGCCCCTCCTGCAGCGCCGAATTCAGCGAGCCCAGCGCCCGGGCGGGACGCGAGGCGATCAGCAGCGCGGCGACGAAGCCGGTGAACTCGCCGACCGTCCCCGAGCCAGAGGAAACGCGCCAGCCGACGAAGACCAGCACGGCGGCGACGGCGAAACCGCCCAGCGCCTCCAGCATCGGGTCGAGCGAGGCGCGGGTGCGGGCGATATGATACAGGCTCTCGCGCAGCCGGGCGAAAAGGCCGGCGGCGCGGGCTTCCTCGGCTTCCTCCAGGCGATAGGCGCGGACGACGCGGGCGGCGCCGAAGGATTCCGTGAGCGCCGCGGCGGCCTCGCCCACCCGTTCCTGCATGCCGCCCGAAGCGCGGCGGATGCGCTTGCCAAGCCGCAGGATGGGCACCACCGCGATCGGGTAAAGCGCGGCGCCGATCAGCGACATCTGCCAGTCGAGCCAGACCATCGAGGCGACCAGGCCGACCACCGTCAGCGCATCGGCGACGGCGCTGATGGATTTGGTCAGGGCCTCGCGGATCAGGGCGGCATCGGTGGTGAAGCGAGCCGCGTGGCGGGCCGGCGCCTCACGCGCCACGGTGGCGAGGTCGGCGCGAGTCAGCGCCCGGAACAGGTCGTTCTGCAAGCCTTCGATGACGTGCAGGACGACGGACTGGATCGCGGTCGCCTGGCCGAACTGGGCGATGGCCTTCAGCGAGGTGACGAGGATGATGACGATCGGCACCAGCCACAGCCAGTCGTGCCGACCTTCCGTATAGCGGTCGAAGGATTGCTGGATGACCACCGGATAGAGCGCCGTGGTCGCGGCGACGCCGAGCGTGCAGGCCAGCGCGAGCACGATGCCGCGACGATGTCCGACGATATGCCCGTGCCAGAGGCGGAGCAGCAGGGCACGGGAGGATGGGTCGAGAGGCTGGGCCATGGCGCGGGGGATAGCCCGGAACGGCCGGTGGGGGGAGGGCCGCGTGGATCGGGCTAAAAGGGATAGGCACAGTCATGGGGAAGAGCGCCGGCCCCGTAAGCGCGACGATATGGCGAAGGCGGGCCGGGTAGGGGCTTCGCCCCTCCCCGGACCCCACTCCACCAAAGGCCCGAGGCCTTTGGAAACCGTCACCTGGCGCCGTGCGGTAGCGGCTTTCCGCCCCCCACCACGCGTGCCGTGCACAGAGGCAGGCCTGGGCACTCATTCCGAAATCAGCGCAAAGTGCCAATGAAAATCGTCACTTGGCGCCTCGTGCCACGGTCAGGATGAGTGCCGAAACCCACCTTTGCGCATGAAGGGCGTTCGGCGGGGACATTCTTCCTGTCGTGCCCAGTGCCGAAAGACTGCGTTCCAAGTGCTCCAAGCACTTGGCGGGGTGGTTTGGAGGGGCGGCGCCCCTCCAACTTCGAAAGCACCAGCACCGGGACGCCTCTTCCCGTCGTCGCCGTCGCCCTCACCGGGGTCCGGCCCGCGGGCGGCGCCCCGCGCATCAGGCCGGCACCACCACCCGCCCCACCGCCAGCGACCCGGCTGGCCGGACCGCCAGCAATTCCTTCCGCGCCTCGACAATGGCGAGGCCCGCGTGGCGCGCCGGCCATACCGCGCGCCCCAGCGCCTCCCAGGCCCCGGCCGTACGCAGGAAGGGGCGGAAAGGCGGGACATACAGCGCCGAATCGCGTCGCAGCGCCCGGAACAGGTGCCGTTCCAGCAGCCGCGTCACCTGGCCCGGCGAATAGGGCTGGCCGTGGCCGAAGGGGGTGTGCTCGGCATGGGCCCAGAGCCCCCGGCGATTCGGGGCCACCACCAGCACGCGGCCGTCATCCTTCAGCACCCGCCAGACCTCGCGCAGGAGGCGGCGCGTGTTCTCGCTGGTCTCAAGACCATGGACCAGCAGCACGCGGTCGAAGCTGAGGTCCGGGAAGGGCAGCCGCTCCTCCTCCGCGATCAGCGCAGCACCGGTGGCCTCCGGAGCGAGCTGGGCGGGGGAAAGGGCGACGGCGCGCGCCGCCTCGTCCTGCCAAAGCGGCAGATACGGCCCGGCATGGCCGATGCCGAGCACGGCCAGGCCGCGCAGGGAAGGCCACAGCAGGTGCAGTCTCTGGCCAAGCAGCCTTCGGGCCATCGCCCCGGGGGGCGAGGCATAGAATGCGGCGAGCCCGTGGACCTCTCCAGTCATGCGCGGGATATAGGGGAGAGTGGCGCGGGGTGGGATGCCCCCCGCGCATCTTCCAGGAGCAGCCCATGCCCGTCACCGTCACCGCCCTGCCCTGCCTGTCCGACAATTACGCCTGGGTGCTCCGCGCGCCGGATGGCCGCGTCGCGGTGTGCGACCCGGGCGAGGCAGCGCCCGTCATCGCGGCGGTCGAGGCGATGGGCAAGGGTCTCGACCTGATCCTGCTGACGCATCATCACGGCGACCACGTCGACGGCGTGAAGGAGCTGGTGGACCGCTACGGCGCCAAGGTGCTGGGGGCGAAGGCGGATGCGCATCGCCTGCCGCCGCTCGACATCGTCGTGGAGCCCGGCCAGACGGTCGATGTGCTCGGCGTGCCGATGAAGGTGCTGGCGAGCGACGGACATACCCGCGGCCATGTCGCGCTGTACTTCCCCGAATGCGGCTTCGTGCTGTGCGGGGACACGCTGTTCTCGCTGGGCTGCGGCCGGCTGATCGAGGGCACGGCGGCGGAGATGTTCGACAGTCTCCAGCGCCTGGCCGCCCTGCCGGCGGAGACGCTGGTCTGCTGCGGCCATGAATACACCCAGAGCAATGCCCGCTTCGCCCTGACGGTTGAGCCGGAGAACGTCGCATTGCAGGCCCGTGCGAAGGAGGTCGATGCGCTGCGCGCCGCGGGCAAGCCGACAGTGCCGACGACGATGGGACTGGAACTCGCGACCAATCCCTTCCTGCGCGCGCGGGACGTGGCGACGCTCGCCCGCATCCGCACGGCGAAGGACAATTTCCGTTGAGGCCGCGGCCGTGATCGATCTGCGCGATGCCTCGGTCACCGCGACGCAGGTGATCGAGGCGCTGGACCTCGCCCCGCATCCCGAGGGCGGGCATTACCGCGAGATCTGGCGCGATGCCCCGCCGGACGGGTCGCGCGGGGCCGGGACGGCGATCTACTTCCTGCTCGCGGCGGGGGAGATCAGCCACTGGCACCGCGTCGATGCGGCCGAGGCCTGGCATTGGTACGCGGGCGCGCCGCTGGCGCTGTCCCTGTCATCCGATGGGCACGAGACGCAGTCGGAGCATCTCGGCCCCAACCTGGCGCGGCATCAGCGGCCTTTCGCGATGGTGCCGAAGGGGTGGTGGCAGTCGGCAGTGTCGTTGGGGCGCTGGACGCTGGTGGGTTGCACCGTCTCGCCGGCCTTCGACTTCGCCGGCTTCGAACTCGCGCCGCCCGGCTGGCGGCCGGCGCCTGGTTGAGGGGTGCGGCCCGGTACCGCGCGCGGGAATGCGCCGTGTGGCGCATTCCCGACAACGCATCACCGCATCGGCAGGGCGTAGAGCAGCCCGCCATTGGTCCACAGCCGGTTCGGCCCGCGCGGCAGAGCGACCGGGGTGTCCTCACCCATGGTGCGCTCGTAGAGTTCGCCATAGTTCCCGATCGCGCGGATGGCGTTGTAGGCCCAGGCCGGGTCGAGCTTGATCGACTGGCCGAGTTCCGGCGTCACGCCCAACAGGCGGCGTGTGTTCGGGTTCACGCTGGTGCGGCGCTGTTCCTCGGCATTGGCCTGAGTGATGCCCTGCTCCTCCGCCTCGATGATGGCGGTGGTGTACCAGCGCACGATGTCGAACCAGTTGTCGTCGCCGCGGCGGACATAGGCGCCGTAGGGCTCCTTGGAGAAGCGCTCCGGCAGGATGGTCCAATCCGCCGGCGTGGGCATGCTGGACCGCACGGCAGCGAGCTGCGAGGCGTCGGTGCCGAAGCTGTCGCAGCGCCCGGCGGCGAGTGCCGCGGCCGCCTGGTCGGTGCGTTCGAACACGACCGGCTGGAAGCGCACATTCACCGAGCGGAAATAATCCGCGGTCACCTGCTCATTCGTCGTGCCCTGGATCAGGCAGATCGTCGCGCCATCCATGTCGCGCACGCGCTGCACGCCGGAATTGGCGCGCACCATGAAGCCGTGGCCGTCATAGAAATAGGTCGTGGCGAAGCGCAGGCCGAGCGTGGTGTCGCGCAGCATGGTCTCGGTCGAGGTGCGGAACAGCACGTCGATCTCGCCCGCCCCCAGCGCGGTGAAGCGCGTCGAGGACGAGAGCGGCACGAAGCGCACCTTGGACGGGTCGTTGAAGATCGCCGCCGCGAGGCCCCGGCAGAGATCGACGTCGAGCCCCTGCCACACGCCGCGGCTGTCCGGCGAGGCGAAGCCGGCGACGCCGGTATGGATGCCGCAGATGAGCTGTCCGCGCGCGCGGATGGCATCGAGCGTCGGGCTCGGATTGGTATTCTGCTGGGCCTGGGCGGTGCCCGCAAATGCCATGCAGGCAGCCGCGAAGGTGGCTGCGAGGCCTCGTCTGAAAAACATGAAACGCTCCCGTGTGCTTTCTGGTTCCGGGATCGTCGCCGTCGCATCCCGCCGCTGTCAACGGCGGCGGGATGGACGAGGCATCAGCGCATCGGCAGGGCGTAGAGCAGGCCGCCGGCGGTCCAGATGTTGTTCGGACCGCGCGGCAGGCCGACCGGCGTGTCGGGACCCATCGTGCGTTCATAGATCTCGCCGTAGTTCCCGACGGCGCGCACCACATTGAAGGCCCACGCCGGATCGAGCTTGATCGACTGGCCGAGTTCCGGCGTCACGCCGAGGAAGCGGCGCACATTCGGATTGACGCTGGTGCGACGCTGTTCCTCGACATTGGCGCGGGTCAGACCGAGTTCCTCGGCCTCGATCACCGCATTGGTGTACCAGCGCACGATGTCGAACCAGTTGTCATCGCCGCGGCGGATATAGGGGCCGTAGGGCTCCTTCGAGAACCGCTCCGTCAGCACCGTCCAGTCGGCCGGGTTGGGCATGGTGGACCGCATGGCGGCCAGCGAGGAGGCATCGGTACCATAGGCATCGCAGCGGCCGGACAGCAACGCGGCCTGGGCCTGGTCGCCACGCTCGAAGATCACCGGCTGGAAGGACACGTTGATCGACCGGAAATAATCCGCCGTGACCTGTTCATTCGTCGTGCCCTGCAGCAGGCAGATCGTCGCCCCGGCCATGTCGCGTGCACGGGTCACGCCGGAATTGGCGCGCACCATGAAGCCATGGCCATCGTAGAAATAGGTCGTCGCAAACCGCAGGCCGAGCGTGGTGTCGCGCAGCATGGTCTGGGTCGAGGTGCGGAACAGCACGTCCACCTCCCCCGACCCCAGCGCGGTGAAGCGCGTGGACGAGGAAAGCGGCACGAAGCGCACCTTCGTGGCGTCGTTGAAGATCGCGGCCGCCAGGCCACGGCACATCTCGACATCAAGGCCCTGCCACACGCCCCGGCTGTCCGGCAGCGAGAAGCCGGCAACGCCGGTATTGATGCCGCAGACCAGCGATCCGCGCGCGCGGATCGCGTCGAGGGTGGGGCTGGGGACAGTACTCTGCGCCTGGGCGGCACCGCCTGTGACGGCAGCCGACAGCAGCGCGAACGCGGCCGCAAGGCCTCGCTTGACCATAGTGAATGCCTCTCTGTTGTATGGGTCTCCCGCGGTGATGCTCGCCGGCTACTCGGCAAGCTGTCAACAATGTTGCGTCGTTTTAGGAAGAGCCCCATGTCCGATGGATTCGCCCGCTACCCCAGCCTGGACGGGCGTCATGTCCTGGTGACCGGCGGAGCAACCGGCATCGGCGCGCAGATCGTGACCCGCTTCGCGCAGCAAGGGGCGCGCGTCAGCTTCCTGGATGTCGACGCCGCGCACGGGGCGCAACTCGCCGCGGCAACCGGTGCGCTGTTCCTGCCTTGCGACCTGCGCGACATCGCCGCCCTGCGTGAAGCGGTCGCCACGGCCGCGGAGCGTTTGGGCGACATCACCGTGCTGGTGAACAACGCCGCACGCGACGACCGCCACGCGCTGGAAGACGTGGAGCCCGACTATTGGGACGAACGCATGGCGACCAACCTGCGCCACCATTTCTTCAGCATCCAGGCGGTGGTGCCGATGATGCGACGGGCGGGCGTCGGGTCGATCGTCAACCTAGGATCGATTTCCTGGATGAACCGCGCCGGCGGCATGCCCGCCTACACCGCGGCCAAGGCGGCGATCCGCGGGCTGACGCGCGGCCTCGCGCGCGACCTCGGCCCCGACCGCATCCGGGTGAACGAGGTCGTGCCGGGCTGGGTGCACACGGAACGGCAGAAGACGCTGTGGCTCACGCCGGAAGCGGAGGCGCGGAGCCAGGCGAACCAATGCCTGAAAGGGCCGGTGATGCCGGACGACATCGCCCGGATGGTGCTGTGGCTCGCCGCGGATGACAGCGCGATGGTAACGGCGCAGCATTTCGTGGTGGATGGCGGGAGCAACTGATGCGCGGAGGCCGTGGCGCGATGCGTCACAGCGTCACGGCAAGGCTTCCACGGTACCGCTGACGGCCCTGTTGCAGTTGGAGGTGCTTTGCCCCCTCCAAGCCACCCCGGCAAAGGCCGAAAGGCCTTTGCAGACCTCAACTTGGCATCGGGCGCCACTGTCGGGAATGGCACCGAAACCCGCTCTTGCGCACAAAGCGCGCTGGGAGGGCGGCAGCATGTCTGTTGCGCCCAGCGCCAATAGATTGCGTTCCAAGTGCTCCAAGCACTTGGCGGGGTGAGGTTTGGAGAGGGGCAGCACCCCTCTCCAATCTCCCGCTGCGCCTTATCTTCGCTCGAATGCGCGGCGCCCCTCCGACAGCACCCTTACGGCTTCGCCATCCCCGCCTGCCGCAGGATCGGCCCCATCTGCTCGAAACCCCGCGCCAGCAACGCGGCGTATTCGCGCCCCGGCAGTGCCTGCGCATCAACACCGGTCGCGGTGATCTGCTCGGCCACGGCGGGGTCGCGCAGCGCAGCGAGCGCCGCGGCTTCCAGGCGTTCGACGATCACGCCCGGCGCACCGCGCGGGATGGCGACGCCGAGCCAGGAATCGATCTCCACCGCGTATCCCGCCTCGCGCATCGTCGGGATATCGGGGAATTCGGGCCAGCGCATCGGGCTGGCGGAGGCCAGGAACCGCAGCGCGCCGTCGCGGATCTGCGCCACCACGTCCGACGGGTTCTGCACGATCACGTCCACATGGCCACCCAGCAATGCAGTGACCGTCTCCGCACCCGAGCGAAACTGGACCTGCTCGAACTTCCCGCCGGTGAGGCGCCCGAGCTCGAACATCGCGAGGTTGTTCGGCGCGGAGGGCGCACCGACGAACAACCCGTTGCCGGTCTTCGACGCACGCACCAGGTCGTCCAGCGTGCGGTGCGGGGAATTGGCGCGCACCACGACGCCGTAGCGGAAGCGGCCATAGCCGGCGATGAAGTCGAAGCTCTCCAACGTGTAGGGCACGTCGCGGATATGCGGCTGGATGGCGACGGTGGAGTAGGTGACGACGCCCATCGTGTAGCCGTCCGGCCGCTGGGTGGCGACGAAGGCGGGGCCGATGGTGCCCTCGGCGCCAGGGCGGTTCAGCACCACCACGGGCTTGCCGAGCTGGCGTTCCAGCCCGCGCGAGAAGGCGCGCGCGGAGACATCGGTATTGCCACCGGCGCCGTAGTTGACGACGAGCTGGATCTCGCGTTCCGGCCAGGCCGTCTGCGCCTGCGCGGTGCCCGCCAGGCCAAGCCCGGCCATCAGCGCCGGCATCTGCCGGCGCCCGAGGACATTGCTCATGGATCGTTCTCCCTTGGTGGAATGCGCAGGCCGGTCAGGGCATGTAGCTGCCGCCGCCGACGTCAATGGTGGTGCCGTTCAGGTAGGAGGCGGCATCGGAGGCGAGGAAATGCACGACCTCCGCCACATCCTCCGGCTCGCCCAGCCGGCCGAGCGGGATGCGGGCGAGGAAGGCCTCGTTCATCCCCGGTGCCGCGCCCGAGACCATGTCGGAGCGGATGCGCCCCGGCGCGACGCTGTTCACCGTGATGCCGAAGGGGCCGAGTTCCGCGGCGAGGTTGCGCGCGAAGCCCATCAGCCCGGCCTTCGATGCGCCGTAGTAGGAGCCGGTGATGGTACTCGGCACATGCGCGGCCTGGCTCGTCATCATGATCACGCGGCCCCAGCGGCGCGCCTTCAGGACGGGGATCGCCTGGCGCGACAGCAGGAAGGGGCCGGTGAGATTCACCGCCATGACGCGCTGCCATTCCTCGGTCGGGATCTCCTCGACCAGGCGCTTGCGGCCATTCACCTTGGGCGAGATGCCGGCGTTGTTCACCAGCACGCCGAGGCGCGGCCACCAATCGCCGAGCGTGTCGGGCAGCGCGGCGATGGCGGCTTCGTCACCGACATCCAGGCGGATGGCGCGCGCCTGATGGCCGTCCGCGACGATGGAGGCGGCAGTGTCATCGACACGGTCCAGCACATCGGCCAGCACCACGGGATGACCCGCCGCGGCGAGGCGCCGCGCGATGGCCGCGCCCAGTCCGCGCGCGGCACCGGTAACGAGGGCGACACGGTCGGCGTTGCTCATGGCGTCAGGATCACCTTGCTGGCCGCGCGCTGCCGCGCGAGTTCGAAGCCTTCGAGCCCCCGCGACAGCGGCAGGCGATGCGTGATCATCGGGCGATAGGCTTCAGGGTCGCGCGCCAGCAGGGCGATGACGCGTTCCCAGGTGCCGGGCTCGGACCCGTGGGAGGCACGGAGCTGATGCCGGTTGCGCACGAAGACCGTCAGCGGCAGCGACAGCGGCGCGGCATGGATGCCGGCAACGACGAGCACGCCCTCGCGCTTCAGCACCGGCAGCGCATCGGTGATGGAAGGTGGATGGCCGGTTGCCTCCAGCACCACGTCGACGGGCCTGCCGCCGGTCAGCGCCAGCACCTGGTCGCCGAGCGGCCCGTCCGCGACGTCGACGATGTCCGCGAAGCCGAGCTGCCGCAGCACGGCATAGCGCGGCTCGTCGCCGCGGCCGGCGACGATGACGCGTGCCGCACCGGCCGCGCGCGCCATCAGCGCCAGGCCCTGCCCGATCGTGCCCGGCCCCAGCACCAGCGCCGTATCGCCGAGACCGACCCCACCGACCAGCACCGCCTCGCCCGCGACGGCAAGCGGTTCGACCAGCGCGCCGAGTTCCGCATCCACGGCCCCGGGCAGCGGCAGCACATTGCCGGCCGGCACGTTGAGCAGCGACGCGAAGCCGCCATCCGTGGTCAGGCCGATGGTCAGGCGATCGCCGCGCGCCCGCGGATCGCCGGGCCAGGCGATGGACCCGTCGCCGCGCGTGACGCGCGGATAGACCGACACGCGTGTGCCGGTCGGCACCGCGGCCCCCTCCCCCGCCGCGATGACGCGACCGGCGAATTCATGGCCCATCGTCACCGGCAGGTAGGGGATCATGTGCTGGTAGCCATCGGTCCATTCATAGGCGTGGACGTCGCTTCCGCAGATGCCCACCGCCTCGACCTGCACGGTCACCTGGCCGGGACCGGGCGCGGCGGGGGATGGCACTTCCAGCGCCTCGAGCCCGAAGCCCGGCTGCGTCTTGCGCAGCGCCAGCATGGTCGGAGCCCCGAGCATGGTCAGAACGGCTCCGGGTAGTTCGCATACATGGTCAGCGGCGGCTTGCCGTCCGGGTCGGTCATGACCTCGATCAGCGTGGGTGCGCCGGAGGCGAAGGCCGCATCCAGCGCGGGACCGACATCCTCCCCGCGTTCGACCCGCACGCCGGCGATGCCGCAGGCGCGCGCGATGGCGGCGTGGTCGACCTCGGCGAAGTCCACCGCATCCGTGTGCTCGCCGAACTTGGTGTCCTCCGCGTGCTTCTGGAAGCCGAGGATGCCGTTGTTCAGCACCACCACCGTGACCGGGACCTTCAGCCGGCGCAGGGTCTCCAGCTCCGCCCAGGAATGCCCGAAGCCGCCATCGCCGACGAGGCAGACGACGCGCTGGTCCGGCGCGGCGACCTGCGCGCCGATCGCCATCGGCACACCCCAGCCGAGGCCGGCCAGGCCGCGCGGCGACAGGAAGCGCTGCCCGGCGCGCTTCGCGGTCATGTAGATGTTGATCCAGTTCGACGAGTAGGAGGCGTCGGCCACCATGATGCCGTCCGCCGGCATGCGCTTGTCGATCTCGGTGGCGACGCGCTCGGGGCGGACCGGGCCGCCGTCGCGCGTGATGACGCCGGCGACCAGCTTGCGCCAGGCGGCGATGCCCTCGGCGATCTGTGCCTCGACCGCCGGGCGCGCCGCGGCGCGGGCGGAGAGATCCGTCATCGCCTCGCGCAGTGCGGCGAGCGTCAGCTTCGCATCGCCGACCAGGCGCAGGGCTTCGTAGTTGCGGCCGACCTCCGTCGGGTCGGCGTCGATGTGGATGTAGCGCGCGCCGGGCGGGTAGAGCGTCCAGCTATCCGTGCCATTCTGGTTGGTGCGGTTGCCGACCAACAGGACAACATCGGCCTCGGCGATCATCGGCCGCAGCGTGTGGGCGCGCGCGCCGCGGCCGAGCGTATTGCCCACCACGCCGATGGACAGCGGATGCGTCTCGTCCACGCTGCCCTTGCCCATGAAGGTGGTCGCGACGGGCAGATGCGCGTGCTGCTGCAGGGCGGCGAGTTCCTCCGCCGCGCCGGAGATGTGCACACCGCCGCCGGCGATGACCACCGGGCGCTTCGCCGTGGCGAGTAGAGCGGCAGCCTCGGCAATGCGGGCGGGGTCGGCCAGGGTGCGGTCAAGCGGAAAGGTGCCGAGCGAGGCACGGCGCCGGGACACCGCCGCGGCCTTCTCGATCAGCAAATCGGCCGGCAGCAGCAGCACCGCAGGGCCGGGGCGGCCCGACAGCGCCGCGGTCACCGCCATGTCCACGTAGTCCTCGACGCGGTCGGCGCGGTCGATGCGGCGGACGAACTTCGCCACACCGTCGAACAGCTTGAAATGATCGAATTCCTGGAAGGCGTTCCTGTCCGTGCTGTCGCGCGTCACCTCCTGCACCAGCGCCAGCACGGGGATGGAGGCCTTCAGCGCCTCGGCAAGCGGCGGCACCAGCAGCGTCGCCGCCGGTCCGTTTTGCGCCGTGACGACGCCGAGCCGCCGGCCGATGCGCGCATAGCCGTCGGCCATGGCCCCGCCCATGTTCTCCTGCCGATAGACGGTCTGGCTGATGCCGGCATGCGGCGCGGCGAGGTGGAAGGCCGATGGCAGCGACTGCCCGAAGGTGGTGACAACGCCATGGCGGGCGAGCGCCTCGGCCAGGCGCAGGGCGACATTCGCGTTCGCGGGCAGGCCGGTATCCGGCATCTCGGGTCTCCTCACCAGGGCTTTGCTGTTTGCTATAGCAAATGCCAAATACCTTGACAGGTCAACCCACCGGCCGGGACAAGCGAGGCATGGCGCTTGCGACCCCTTTCACGCCGCTCGACCGCGACGAGACGCTGTCCGAGAAGGTCTATGCCCGGCTGCGCAGCGCGCTCGTCGGCGGGCGGCTCGTGCCCGGGCAGAAGCTGGTGCACCGGCAATTGGCGCTGGAACTCGGCGTCAGCCCCACCCCGGTGCGGGAGGCGCTGCTGCGCCTCGTCTCGGACGGCGCGCTCGATCTCGATGCGCGCGGCATAGCCTGGGTGCCGCGCCTGCCGCCCGACCGCTACGCCGAGATCATGGAACTGCGCGTGATGCTGGAAGGGCGTGCCGCGGCGCAGGCCGCGCTGCTCGCGACGGCGGCCGACATCGCCGGGCTGCGCGCCATCCATGCGCGGGTGATGGAGGCGCGGCGCATCGGCGATGGCGCGGTGCTGCTCGCGGAAAACGAACGCTTCCACTTCGGCGTCATCGCCCTGGCGCGCATGCCGGTGCTGCAGCGCCTGGTGGAATCGCTGTGGACCCAGGCCGGGCCGACCATCAGCCTGCTGTCGGGGCTGCCGCGCCCGGTCTCTCCGTCCGGACATCCGCATGACGACCTGCTGCATGCGCTGGCAGAACGCGATCCGGACGCTGCCCGCGCCGCGGTAGAGCGGGACCTCCGGGAGCACGCCGTGATTGTGGCGCCGCTGCTTCAGTAACGCAGCCGCGCACGAATTTGTCCATTTTCGGCAATAAGCGGCAAGGAGCGAATCGAGAAATCGTGCATTGTCGCATCAAGCGATTACCGGTGAGATTTCATGCCTGAGGATGAGGATACGGGGACGGCTGAATTCCGGGTGTTGACGCAGCGTATGATTGGCCACCCGTCCCTTCTGCCGGAAGCGCGGAACGATGGTCCGTGCGCGACCCGTCGCCGCACGCTGGCAGCGGCGCTTTCAGCGTTGGCGGCGCCGCACGTGGCCAGGGCTCAGAGCCCCAATGACTGGATCACCTTCCGCAATCGCTTCGTCACCGACAGCGGCCGTGTAATCGATTCCGGCAACCAGGCCGTCTCGCACAGCGAAGGCCAGGGCTGGGGGCTGATGTTCGCTGCCGCGCATGACGACCGGGACAGTTTCGACCTCATCCGGAAATGGACCCGGGAGACGCTGAAGCGGCCGCAGGACAATTTGCACGCCTGGCGCTACCGGCCCACTGCCACGCCGCATGTCGATGACCCGAACAACGCGACGGATGGTGACCTCTACATTCTCTGGGGCCTGTTGATGGCGGCCGAACGCTGGCAGCATGCACCCTACCGGATCGAGGCCCTGACGATCGCGCACGACCTGATGCGGGTGGCGCGCCGGACGGTGGCCGGTCTCGCGGTGCTGCTGCCCGGCGTGCAGGGTTTCGACTCCCCCGCCGGCACAGTGCTGAACCCATCCTACATCGTGCTGCCCGCCTTCGCCGTGCTGCATCGCCTGCTGCCGCAGGCGGGATGGAGCCGAATCGCGACCGACGGACTGACGCTGCTGCGCCGCGCCCGCTTCGGCGCCTGGGGGCTGAGCCCCGACTGGGTACGGCAGCCGCATCGCGCCAACCTGCCACTCGACCTGCCGGAACGCTGGCCGCCGCGCTTCTCTTATGACGCGGTGCGCGTGCCGCTGATGCTGGCCTGGGCGAACCATACCACCCATCCCGCCCTGATCGGCGCGCACCACTTCTGGAGCGACAGCCGGTGGACGGTGCCTCCCGCCTGGGTGGACCTTGTCACAGGCAGTACCGCCGAATACCCGGCGCCGCCGGGCATGCGCGCCATCGCAGCCTTCGCCGCGGCGCGGATCGCTGGCGCGACCGAGGTCCAGGGCTTACCAAGCGTCAACGACTCCCAGGATTACTATTCCGCCTCACTCACACTGCTGGTCCGCCTGGCTTGCGGCATGTCCGGGCTGCGCATCGGATGAGCAGACGGAAAGGCGCGGCGGATCGAGCAGGAAGCGAATCCCGATGACCAGTACGACGGCAAGATGCCGTACCGGCCCGACCGGAAGGCGTAGCTCATGACGGCGCGCGACCCCGACATCGCTGCCCTGGCCAAGCGCCTTGGGCTCCGCGGCCTGCGCTATCGCAGCTTCGTGCCGGCGCCGATGCCCGACCCCGTCCCTGCGGCCGAACCGCCAGCCGTGGTGGAAGCCGTAGAGGCAGCCACGCCCGTGACGGCGGCAGTCGCCGAAGCCCCGGCCGCCATGCCGCCACCGGCTGTCTGGACGCCACAGACTGTCTCGCCGGCACAGGCTGTATCGCCGGCACCGGCTGTCCCGCCGGCACCGGCCGCGATCTCCATGCCACCGCCATCGTGGCAGCCCCCGCCGATCGCCGCGACGTCCCCGCCCGCGGCCTTCCCGCTGCTCGGCTCGGCGCTGGCCCTCGCCGCGCAGCGCCCGACGCCGGTCCCGGACACGGTGCCGGAGGCTGCCCGACCTTTCGCCGCGCTGCGCTTCGCGGTGTCCGAGACCGACAGCGCGCAGGGATTCTGAGACCATGCCGCTGATCTGTATCGCCTCGCCCAAGGGCGGGGTTGGCAAGACGTCCGTGGCAGCCGGCCTCGCCGATGCGCTGCGCCGCGCGGGCCGCACCGTCGTCGCCCTCGATTGCGACCCGCAGAACGCGTTGCGCCTGCATCTCGGCCTGCCGATCACCGATGGGGCGGGCTACCTCGCCCGGCTGCCGGAGCGGCCGGACTGGCGCAGCTTCCTGCGCCAGACGCCGGCGGGCATCGACCTGCTGCCGCATGGCGAGGCCGATCTGCGCAGCGCGCTCGCCTCGGCCATGATGATCGAGCGCGAGCCGGAGCTGCTCGCCGGTCCCGTGCGCGCCATGCTCGCCGATCCGGCGACCATCGTCGTCGCCGATACGCCACCCGGGGCTTCGGCGGCACTCGCGGCACTGATGCCGCAGACCGCGCTCGTGCTCGCCGTGCTGCTCGCCGACGCCGCCAGCACCGCCCTGCTGCCGGACATCGAGAGCGGGCGCTTCCTGGGCCAGGGCACGCTCGGCACGCTGACCGGGCCGAAGCTGATGGTCGCGCTGAACCAGGTGGATCGGCATTCGCGCCTCTCGGTCGCAGCGGCCGAGGGCGTGGCGACGCATCTCGGCCCGCGCCTCGCCGGTGCGGTCTGCCGCGATGAGGCGATGGCCGAGGCACTGGCCTGCCAGCGGCCGATCGGCGCGCATGCGCCCGCCAGCCGCGCGGCGCGCGACACCGCCGACCTCGCCGCCGCCCTGCTGCGCGCCCTGCCGCCGCCCGCCCCGGCGCCGGTCGCCTCGCCCCTCTTTCCCTGGATGCGGCCATGACCCGACTGGTGCGCCGGATGTTCACGGCAGGACTGGTCCTGACCGGCTTCGTCATCGCCTGGGCGGTGATCGCAACGCCGCTCGAACCGCAGGGCCAGGCGATGCTCGCCATCGGCGGCATCGTCGCCTTCCTGGTGCTGAACCGCTTCACCAGCCGGCGCGTGACGATCATCCTCGCCGTGCTCTCCTGCCTCATCTCGTTGCGCTACCTGCACTGGCGCATCGCCGACACGCTGGAACCCGATACCTTCGGCCAGGGCTTCTTCATGATCGGGCTGGCGCTGGCCGAGGCCTATGCCGTGCTCTCCCTGCTGCTCGGCTATTTCCAGACGCTGTGGCCGCTCGAACGCCGGCCCGTGCCGCTGCCCGAGAACCCGGACGACTGGCCGACCGTCGATGTCTACATCCCGACCTACAACGAGGATCTGGAGATCGTCCGCCCGACCGTGCTCGCCGCCCTCGCCATGGACTGGCCGGCCGACAAGTTCCGCGTCTGGATCCTCGATGACGGGCGCCGCCCGGCCTTCCGCGAATTCGCCGAATCCTGTGGCGCGGGCTACATGATCCGCCCCGACAACAAGGGGGCCAAGGCCGGCAACCTCAACCACGCGCTGGAACACACGGACGGCGAATACATCGCCATCTTCGACTGCGACCACGTGCCCACCCGCGCCTTCCTGCAGATGACCATGGGCTGGATGCTGCGCGACAAGAAGCTCGGCATGCTGCAGACGCCGCACCACTTCTATTCGCTCGATCCCTTCGAGCGGAACCTGTCCGAAGGGCGCGACGTGCCCAATGAGGGCCTGATGTTCTACGGCCTGGTGCAGCCGGGCAACGATCTGTGGAACGCGACCTTCTTCTGCGGGTCCTGCGCCGTGCTGCGGCGTTCCGCCATCCTCGAGATCGGCGGCATCCCGCATGAGACGGTGACCGAGGACTGCCATGCCTCGCTGAAGATGCAGCGGCGCGGATGGAACACCGCCTATATCCGCGTGCCGCTCGCCGCCGGCCTCGCCACCGAGCGCCTGATGATCCACATCGGCCAGCGCATGCGCTGGGCCCGCGGCATGGTGCAGATCATGCGCATGGACAATCCGATGTTCGGCCGCGGCCTGACCCTGCCGCAGCGCATCTGTTACTTCAGCGCGATGTATCACTTCTTCTTCGCGCTGCCGCGCGTGGTGTTCCTCACCGCGCCGCTCGCCTTCCTGCTGCTGGGATACAGCGTCATCGCGGCCTCGCCGCTCGCCATCATCGCCTATGCCGGATCGCACATCTTCCATGCGATCGCCACCGGCAGCCGCGTGACCGGCAGCGTACGGCATTCCTTCTGGTCGGAAATCTACGAAACCGTGCTCGCGCTGTGGCTGCTGCCGATGACGGTCGCCACTCTGCTCGACCCCAAGAAGGGGAAGTTCAACGTGACTGAGAAGGGCGGGCTGCTGCCCGAGGGATATTTCGACTGGCGCGCGGTCTGGCCGAGCGTGGTGCTGACGGCGCTGCTCGCGCTCGGTGTCGCCTCGGGCATCCATGGCGTCATCACCAGCCCCTGGGGCAGCCTCGACAGCCAGGCCTTCCTGCTGAACGGCATCTGGGCGACGCTGTGCCTGGTCCCGGCGCTGGCCTCGGTGGCGGCGGGACGCGAGCGGCGGCAGGTGCGCAGCAGTGCGCGCGTCAAGGCGGCCCTGCCCGCCATGCTGGTGCTGCCCGACGGCCACCGTGTCGATGCGCGCACCCGCGACCTGTCGCTCGGCGGCGCCGGACTGGTGCTGGCCGAGACGCCGAAGCTCGATGCCGATACCTCGGTGCGCCTCGAACTGCCGATGGGTGAGGAACTGCTGGCCATCCCGGCACACCTCGTGCGGCTCGAACGCGCGGAGGCGCAGCTCTCCTTCCGTCCACGGAGTGTCGCCGAGGAAGCGACCATCGTGCGCGCCGTGTTCGGCCGTGCCGATGCCTGGCTGTCCTGGGACCAGCATCGCCCCGACCGCCCCCTGCGTTCCCTGGTCGAGGTGGTGGCGACGGTCAGCGCGGTGTTCAGCGGACGGTCGCAGCTCTCCTTCGCCTGGTGGCGCGCGCGGCGCGAACGGCGGGAGGCGCTGCGCCGGCCCGTCGCGCCGGTGGCCGCCGAGCGGCGGACGGAGATCCTCGCCCCCCGCACGCGTCACGGCGCGCTCATACTCGCGCTGATGCTGCTGGCCACGCCGGCGCTGGCCCAGCGTGCCCCGCAGGCCACGCCGCCGCGTCCGCCCGCGGCGGCCCCCGCACCGGCAGTGCCGCCGACGCCGCAAGCCGCCCCCATGGTGGAACCGCCGGCGCTGCCCGGCGCCGTCCCGTTTTCCCTCGATCCCTTCGTGCCGTCGGCCAATGCGTCCGCGCCGCTGTCGGTCGCACCGCCCCCGGCCGCCGCGCCGACGCGGCGCGTCACCCGCACCCTCCGCCAGCTCGGCCTCAACGGCCCGATGCAGCTCCGCGGCGTCTCTCCCCTGCAGGGCGTGCAGTTCGGCGTTCGCGCCGATGAAGTGGTGACGGATGCGCGGCTCGTCGTGTCCGGCGCATCGTCACCGGCGCTGGTGCCGGATCTCAGCCAGCTCACCATTACGCTGAACGACCAGTTGCTCGGTGTGATCCAGCCCAATCCGGCGCGGCCGTCCTTCGGCCCGCAGGAATTCCCGATCAGCCCGGCCTTCTTCACCGAGATGAACCGGCTGAACTTCGCCTTCACCGGGCGCTACGCGGCGGAATGCGTTGATCCGTTGTCCAACCTGCTGTGGATGACGATCGCCGAGACGACGAGCGTGCAGATGACGCTCGAGCGTCTGCCCCTGCCGCCCGACCTCGCGCGCCTGCCGGAACCCTTCTTCGATCCGCGCCAACTTCGCCAGGCCCTGGTGCTGCCCTTCGTGCTGCCGGACAGCGCGGGCAACGAGATCCTGCGCGGTGCGGCCGTCGCCGCCTCCTGGTTCGCGGTGCAGGCGGAATACCGCGGGGCGCGCTTCCCGGTCTCGGCGTCGATCCCGGACAGCGGCAATGCGGTGGTGCTCACGACGCCGCAGGACGCGCCGGCGGGGCTCGAACTGCCCGCGCTGAACGGCCCGACGGTTGCGGTGGTGCCCAACCCACACGACCCAGGTGCGGTGCTGCTGGTCCTCGCCGGGCGCAATCCGGCCGAGGCCGCGACCGCCGCGGTCGCGCTGGCCGCCGCGCCGCAGCTTCTCTCGGGCACCACGGCGACCGTCGCGACGCCGCGGCTGCCGCAGCGCCGGCCCTATGAGGCGCCGCGCTGGATGCCCCCGGACCGCCCGGTGCAGTTCGGCGAGCTGGTGGAGCGCAATGAATTGCAGGTCACGGGCTATGCCCCCGGCGCGGTCACGGTGCCGCTGCGCACTGCGCCGGACCTGACCACCTGGCGTGGCCATGGCTTCCCGATCGATATCGGCTTCCGCGGTCCGCCGGGCCCGATCCTGGACACCGAGGTCTCGCGCCTCGACGTCTCGGTGAGCGGCAGCTTCCTGCGCGCCGTGCCGCTGCGGGAACGCGAGAGCTGGCCCTGGTCGTGGATGCTGCGCCAGGTTGGCATCGACCAGTTCCCGCGCTGGACCTCGGCGAATGTGCCGACCTGGCTCGTCGCCGGCCGCAACGAGTTGCAGCTCCGCTTCGACATGCGGCCGCTGCACCGCGGCGACTGCGTCTCCATCCCGGCCGATGTGCAGGCCTCGATCGACCCGACCAGCACCATCGACATCTCCCGCGCCCATCGCTTCGCGACGCTGCCGAACCTCGCCTTCTTCGCCAGCGCGGGCTTCCCCTTCACGCGCCTGGCCGACCTGTCGGAAACGGCGGTGGTGCTGCCGGACCGGCCGAACCCGGTCGAGGTCAGCACCTTCCTCGGCATGGTGGGCGGGCTGTCTACCATCGTCGGCGTGCCCGCGACGGGGCTGACGGTGGTGCGGCCGGGCCAGTTGCAGCAGGTGGCGGATCGCGACCTGATCGTGATCGGCACGCTCGGCCGCCAGCCGGCGCTGGCCCAGTTGCTGCGGCAGACGCCGCTGTCGATCGACGACTCCGGGCGGATCGCCATGACGTTGCCCGACCAGCTCGAAGGCTTCTCCCGCTTCCTCTGGGACGGCGCACCGCCTGAGGATCGCGTGCGCGCCGCCGCGGCGCTCTCGGCCCCGGCTGAGGGACTCGGCTTCGTCGCCGGGGCGCAGTCGCCGCTGCATGACGGACGGTCGATCATCGCCCTCGCCGCGCCCACCCCCGCCGCGCTGGAAGCCATGGCCGAGGCGCTGCGCGACCCGGCACGCGTGCCACGCTTCCAGGGCGATCTGGTGGTGCTGTCCGGAGAAGGCTTGCAGGCCTTCCGCACGGCGCCGTCCTATACCGTCGGATCGCTGCCGTTCTGGCTGTGGCCGAACCACTATCTGGGGAACCAGCCATGGGCTCTGCTGCTGCTGATGCTCGGCGCGAGCCTGCTGATCGGCCTGCCGCTGCTCGGCCATCTGCGTCGCCGCGCGGTGCATCGCCTGCGAGGGCGCGCGTCGTGAGGGGCCTGCGTTCCGCGCTGCTCGGCGCCGTCGCCGTGGCCTCGCTGTCCGGGCCGGCGCTCGCCCAGTCCAATGCGGCCGTCACGGTCCTGCTGCAGCAGGCGCGGCACTGGCAGGAACAGAACCGCCCGGACCTCGCCCTGAACGCCTTCGATCGCGTGCTTGCCGTCGATCCACGCAACGCCGATGCGCTCGCCGGCGCGGCGGCATCGCAGGCGGCGATGGGCAACCGGCAAGCGGCCGAGGCGCTGCTCGCCCGGCTGCGGGAGGTCGCGCCAAGTGCGGTCGCCGTGGCCGGCGCGCGGGATGCGTTGCGCGCCGCGACGGTGGACCGGTCGGCCATCGAGGAAGCGCGGCGCCTGTCGCGCGAAGGCCGCATCCCCGAAGCCCTGACGCGCTACCGCGACGCCTTCGCCGGCGGGGCACCGCCCGATGCCTATGCCGTCGAATATTGGCTGACCCTCGGCGGCACCCAGGGCGGCTGGGAGGAGGCGCGGCAGCAGCTCGCCGCCCTCGTCGCCAGGCGGCCGAGCGACGGGCGCGCGCGCGTCGCGCTTGCACAGTTGCTCACCTGGCGGGAGCCGACCCGCGCCCAGGGCATCACCATGCTCGCCGAGCTGGCGCGCGATCCCGGCACGGCGCCGGCGGCAATCCAGGCCTGGCGTCAGGCGCTGCTGTGGCTCGGCGATGGGCCGCAGGCGGAAGGGCCGTTGCAGGCCTTCCTCGCGGTGCGTCCGGGCGATGCCGCGATCGAACGGCGCCTCGCCGAGGTGCGCGATCCCGCGCGCCGCGCCGCGACCATTGGCGCCACGGAACGCCAGCAGGGCTTCCAGGGGCTGGAGGGCAATCGCCTCACCGACGCCGCCACCGCCTTCGAGGCCGCCCTGGTGCGCAACCCGAACGATGCGGATGCGCTGGGCGGCCTGGGCATCGTGCGGCTGCGCCAGGGCCGCACCGAGGAAGCCCGCCGCCTGCTGGAACGGGCTATCGCCGCCAATCCGGCGCGTTCGGCCAACTGGCAGCAGGCGCTGGATGGTGCGAGCTACAGTGCGGAACTCGCCGAGGGGCGCGCGCAGTTGCGCCGCGGCGACCTCGACGCCGCCGAGGCGACGCTGCGCCGCGCCGTGGCGCGCGACGCCGCCGACCGCACCGATGCCGAGGCCGCGCTGGGCGAGATCGCGCTGCGCCGGCGCGACTATGCCAGCGCCGAGGAACGCTTCCGCGCTGCCCTTGCCCGCCGGCCTGGCTTCCAGCCGGCCGTGCAGGGGCTGGAGCGCGCCCTGCGCGAGCAGGGCCGCGTGGCCGAGGCAAATGAACTGGCGCGCCAGCTCCGCGTCGCCTCGCCGGGCGGCGGCGGGGGCGGTGGCGCCGGGGCCCGGCTGCGCGCCGAGGCCGCCCGGGCCTCCGACACCGCGACCGCCATCGGCCTGCTGCGTGCGGCGCAGGCCCAGGCGCCGAACGATCCCTGGATCCGGCTCGACCTGGCCCGCGCCCTGGCACGGCAAGGCGACGGCACCGAGGCGCGCGCGATCATCGAGGCGCCGCTGACCGAAGCCAATCCCGGCAGCGACGCGATCTTCGCCGCGGCGCTCTTCGCCGAGGAACAGGGGCGGGTCGGCGATGCCGCGGCGCTGATCGGGCGCATCCCCCCCGGGCGGCGCTCGCCGGACATGGCGCGGCTCGCCCAGCGCACCCGCATCGCGGCCGAGGTGGACGAGGCAGCGGCGATCGGCGGCTTCGAGGGGCGGCAGCGGCTGATGGCCTTCGCCGCGCGGCAGGATCCGACGGGATCGACCGCGGCGGCGGTGATCCGCGCCTTCGCCCGCATGAATGACCCGCGTGGCGCGGAGGAAGCGGCGCGCGTCGCGCTCGCCGTAAACCGGGCGCCGTCCGCCCAGGCGCGGCTCGCCATCGCCGGCGCGCTGCTGGAAGCCGGGAACGAGGCGCAGGCGACCGCCCTCGCCCGCGGCCTGCAGAATGACGGGACGCTGACCGCCGATGCACGCCGGCAGGCGGAGGCGCTGGCTTCCGGCGCTGCCATCCGCGCTGCCGACCGCGCGAACGAGGCCGGCGACCAGGCGGCCGGCTTCGACCGGCTGCGCCCGGTGTTGGCGCAGAATCCGCAGGACCCGGCGGCGAACCTCGCTTTGGCGCGGCTCTACCAGGGCGCGCGGCGGCCGGACGAGGCCCAGCGCATCGCTGAATCGGTGCTGGCGCGCGACCCGCGCAACCTCGACGCCCGGGCAGGCGCCGTCGATGCCGCCATCGCGGCGCGCGACTACCGCCAGGCCCAGACCCTCATCGACGAAGGCCGCGTGCTGGCGCCGAACGAGGCACGCATCTCCCTGATGCAGGCGCGGCTGCTGCGCGCACGCGGGGATTCGCGCGGGGCGCTGGTCGCGGCGCGGCAGGCGGAACAGCAGCGCCAGGCGCAGGTCGGCGAGGTGGTGCCGCTGTCCTTCGCGCCGATGTCGGGCGCCGGGCCAAACCCCTTCCGCACGGCCGGGGTACAGGTGGGCGCGCCGCTGGCGCGCGATCCGCTGTCGGCCGAGATCGGGCAGGAGATCGAACTGGCGCGCGAAGCCTCCGCGACGCGCTTCGGCGTGGCACCGACCATTCGCGGACGCTCCGGCACGGCGGGGCTGGACCGGTTGAACGAGTTGTCGATGCCGATGGAGGCCTCGGTCGCCCCGCCGGGCATCGGCGGGCGACTGACGGCGACCGTCACGCCCGTCGCGATCAGTTCCGGGCAATTGCCGCAGGACCTCAATTCGCTGGTCTCCTTCGGCGCCAATCCCATCGCCTATCCGGGCGGTATGTTGCCGCCGCGCGACGACACGGCGAGCGGCGTGGCCTTCAACCTCGGCTATCGGCGCGACTGGTTCGCCGCCGATGTCGGCTCGACGCCGGTCGGCTTCCGCTACAACAACATCGTCGGCGGGCTCGAAGTCGCACCCGGTCTCGGCGGCGGCTGGCGCCTGCGCCTGAGCGGCGAGCGCCGCGCCGTGACGGACAGCCTGCTGTCCTGGGCCGGTCAGCGCGATGCGCTGACGGGCCAGACCTGGGGCGGCGTGATCCGCACCGGCGGCCGCGGACAGATCGAGTACGCGACCGGCCCTGCCAGCTTCTACGCCGGCGGCGGCTATGCCGTCTTCGAAGGCAGCGACGTGAAGGACAATGCACGGGTCGAGCTCGGCGCGGGCATGTCCTATGCCGTGGTGCGGGAGCGGGACCAGACGGTCAATCTGGGCATGGACCTCGTCTATTTCGCCTACAACGACAACCTGCGCTTCTTCACCCTGGGCCAGGGCGGCTATTTCAGCCCGCAGAGCTATGTCGCGGTGAACCTGCCGGTGGATTGGCGGGCACGGTCGGCCGACTGGACCTGGCGGCTCGGGGGGTCGATCGGCTACGCGGTGTGGCAGGAAGACAGTTCACCGGTCTTCCCGAACGATCCGGGGCTGCAGGCGCAGCTTGTCGCCCAGGCGGTGACTATCCCCGGGCTGCAGACGCAATACGCCTCGCAGAGCGAAAGCGGGCTTATCGGCAGCCTGCGCGGCGACGTGGAATATGCGCTGACCCGCGACCTCGCGCTGGGGGCAATGCTGCGATACGATCGCTCGGCCAACTGGAACGAGGCGCGTGGCGGCGTCTATGTGCGCTACCGGCTGCCCGAGTGACGCCCGGGGGATCGGCCCCCTACGGGCCGTCCCCTGCGCATTACCGCCGCCGGCCGCCCAGAATTGAATCCAGCCCCCGCAGGATATCCTGCGTCGTCCCCTGCAATTCGCGCGGCACGCCCGGGACGATCGGCGTGGGCGCCGGCACTGGCCCGTCGCCGCCCATCCGCGCCAGGCGGAGCTGATCCGGGCATTCCCCGGCCGGGTGATGGCCGGTGATCCGGCCGCGCAGCCATTCCAGCGTCGCGTCATCCCACAGTCGGTTGGCGGCAGTGTCGCGCAGCACCTGAACCAGCGCAGCAGCCGGGTCCACGCCGATCCGAGGATCGGCGAAGGTGCCGCCGATGGCGACAGGCGCGCGCACCTGTACGCCGAAGAGCTGCACATCCGGCAGCAACCGCGCGAACACCGTCTCCTCGCGCAGGTTGAAGGCGGCGGAGCCTTCGACCCGACCGGCGGAGGTTTCCAGCAGCAGGGCACGGGTATGGGCGATACCGTCCTCAGCGCTCACGCGCAGGGCGAGGCAGCGCAGGGCGACGCCCTCGCGCGGCATGGCTGGGAACAGCAGGCGCACCAGATCCGAGCCGAGCCGCAGCGCCCCGGCGTGATCCAGGCGGCCCTCGATCATGGCGAGGCCCGCCTCGCCGGACAGCGTGGCCGCGGCGGCGCGGGTCGTGCGGCCACGCGCCGTCATGTCGATGATGACCTCAGCCCGGCCTTCGAGGCTGGGCGGCTCGCCCCGGGCGCGGCGCAGCGCGGCAAGGTCGAGGCCCCGCCCGACGCTGTGCAGGGACAGCGCCAGGGCGGGCGGGTCGTTGCGCGTGTCGATCCGCAGCCGCCCCTGCACCGGGCCGCCGGGAGTGGTGACCGCCAGGGGTTCGACGAGCAGCACGCCATCCTGGTTCAGGACGGTGGTACGCAGGTCGCGCCACTCCTCGCGGGCGACGCGAACTGTGGCGGCCTGGACCGCGACCTGGCCCTGCCAGGCGGCGAGCCCGGCGAGCGGAAGCGGGATGTCGGGAATGACGCGCCGCCCGCCTTCGGTTTGCGGCAGCGCGGTGGATGGTGGCGGGGCCGCCGCGGAAGGCGGTACCGCCGCGGACGGGGGTGCAGCCGGCGGTGGGGGTGCGGCTTGTGCCGCCTCGGCCCGTCGCCGCGTGAGAGCGTCGAGGTCGATGTGGTCGGCCTGCAACTGCCCTGACACGCCGAGCGGACGACCCGGCGTGATGCGAAAACGCCCCTGGGCCGCGAGGTCGGGACCGGTGATCCGCAGCCCCTCGACCACATAGGGGCCGGTCAGCGGCGTATCCGCGCTGACATGGGCCGCAACGGTCGCCTCGCGCAGCGGCGGCGGATCGGGCAGGACCGAGGCCAGGGCGGCGAGGTCCGGTATGGTCAACCGGATGTCGAAGGCCGCGCCCTGGACGCTGCGTGGCCGTTCGATCCGGCCACTGGCCTCGGCGCGGACACCGGCAGCTTCGGCCTGGAGGGAGACCGTGAGCGGCGCCTCGGCCGCGCCGGGCAGCAGCAGTGTCGCCGGGCCCACCGTCAGTTGCGCGGTGAAGGGCAGATCGGCCTGGCTGCCGGCCATCGCGATGGCGGCCGGCTGATCCAGGGCGGGGATGGATGCCTCCAGCCGCGTCAGCCGCAGCCCCGGGCGGAACGGCGCCAGGTCGACCGCGCCGGCGCGCAGGGTCGCGGCCAGGGGCCGCCCATCGGGGCCGAGCCGAAGCTGGCCGGCGACCTCGGGCAAGGCGGGGGGCAGGGTGACGCCCGGCGCGAACGCGACGATCAGGGGTCGCAGCGCCGCCGCTTCGGGCAGGGTCGCATCCAGCGTGAAGCCGGTGTCGGGCCGCCCCGCGACGGTCAGGCTGTTCCGCCCCGTGGAGAGCGTCGCGCGCAAGGGCGCCGGGGCCGCCGGCACCGTCCCCGTTAGGTCGAACGCCACGCCCTGCACGCCGAGACGCGCGGTGATCCTCTCCACCGTCTCGCCAGCCAGGCCTTCGATGCGAGCGGCCGGCACGGTGACGACGCCCAGCCGTGGGTCCGGCAGGGTGATGCGGCTGTTGGTCAGGGTGATGACGCCGACCGTGATCGGCCGTTGCCCGGTCTCGGCGCGCGGCGCCGCGGGTCGGGGCGCCGCGGGTGCGGCAGGATCGCGCGGGGCGGGATGCATCACCCAGTTCGGCGTGCCGTCGGGCAGGCGCTCGAGCAGGATGTCGGCATCGTCGATGGCGATGCGGCGAAAGGCGATCTCCCCCCGCAGCAGGGGCAGCAGAGCGAGGCTCGCCTCCATGTGGCCGATCTTCGCCATGGGCTGCGGCGATCCGCCGGGCAGGTTGGCGAGGCTCGCGCGTTCCACCACGAGGCGCGGTGTCAGGCCGAGATGCAGCGACACGCTCCCCAGGCTGGCCAGGCGCCCCGTCGCGGCGGAGATGGCGGCGATCAGGCGCGGCGTCATCGCCCCGGCATCGAGCGCATAGGTCAGCGCGACCAGGCCGCTGCCCGCCAGCAGCACCGCGCCGGCCAGCAGGCCGACGGCCCATTTGGTCGCGCGCTTCATCCGCGGACGCGCCGGCAGGACGGCGTGCGCGGCTTGTCGAAGCCGAGGAAGGTGAAGGTTTCCTTCATATGCGGCGGCAGAGGGGCGGCGAGTTCCAGCATCCCGCCCTCCGGGTGCGGCAGGTGCAGGGCGCGGGCGTGCAGGTGCAGGGTCCGGTCGCCGAATCCTTCCGGATGCGCGGCCGCGCCGCCATACTTGCCGTCGCCGAGGATCGGGCATTTCAGCGCCGAGGCGCAGTGGACACGGAGCTGGTGCGTGCGACCGGTGAGCGGCGTCAGTTCCAGCAGCGCCGCCTGTTTCTGCGCCGAATCGATGGTGCGGAACAGCGTCACGGCGCGCGCGGCATCCTTCGAATCGGATGGCACGACGCGTTCGCCATGGCCGCCGGCGTGCTTGGCCAGTGGCATGTCGATGCGACCTTCCAACGGGTGCGGCCGGCCGACCACGATCGCCCAGTAGGTCTTCTGCGCATCGCGCCCGCGGAACGCTGCGGCGAGCTTCGACGCCGCGGCCGGCGTGCGGGCCAGCAGCAGCACGCCGGTCGTGTCGCGGTCGAGGCGATGAACCAGGCGCGGCCGCTCCTCGAAGCCGAAGCGCAGCGCATCCAGCATGCCGTCCAGGTGCTTGATGATCCCGGGCCCGCCCTGCACTGCCATGCCCTGCGGCTTGTCGAGCGCGATGACGCTGTCGTCGCGGTAGATCACCAGGCGCTCAAGCGCCGCTGCCTCCCGGGGATCGACCGGCTTGGCCTCGGCCAGGGGGGCCTGGCCCTCGGGCATGGGCGGGACGCGGATGGCCTGGCCGGGAAGCAGGCGCGTATTGGCCTCGGCCCGCTTGCCGTCCACGCGGATCTGGCCGGTGCGCAGCATCTTCTGCAGCGCACCCTGGGTGAGCATCGGGTAGTGGCGGTGGAACCAACGGTCGAGCCGAAGTTCGCCATCCGCTGGACGGACAGTGCGGGTGATCACAGGCATGGGGGGAGAATACCACGAGCAGGGGTGAGGCGATTTGAGACCTTTGTCTTTAGCCTTTCGCGGGGCTCAGCGGGAGGGGCCCTGCCCCTCCCGAACCCTCCCCGCCAAAGGCCACAGGGCCTTTGGAAACCTTGATCTGGTGCCGGGCACTTCATGCATGAAGGCCCAGGAAGCCCGTTCCTGTGCACAACGGGCGCGAAACGACGGGCATTCCTTCGGGCAAGGCGCCAAGTGATGGTTTCCAAAGGCCTCGGGCCTCTGGCGGGGTGGTTTGGAGGGGCAGAGCCCCTCCAATAGCGCCTTTCGCTCTGATAGGACCTCATTCCCACAACCACCGCACTGCACAGACGCCCGCTTTCGCGCTTGAATGCGGGCCATGACCCAGACCGCGATCCCCTGCACCCTGATGCGCGGCGGCACCAGCCGCGGCCCCTACTTCCTGGCTTCCGACCTGCCTGATACGCGGGACGGCATCGCGCAGGTGCTGCTTGCCGCGATGGGGTCGCCCGATGCGCGGCAGATCGACGGGCTGGGGGGTGCGACGACGCTGACGAGTAAGGTCTGCATCGTGTCCCCGGCCGCCAAGGGCGAGAAGCAGCAGGTCGATTACCTTTTCGCGCAGGTCTCGGTGGACAAGGCCTTCGTCGATTTCGGGCCCACCTGCGGCAACATGCTGGCGGGGATCGGACCCTTCGCGATCGAGAAAGGCCTGGTGCCGGCGCATGCGGGCGAGACCTCCGTGCTGATCCGCGCGGTGAACACCGGCGCGCTGATCGAGGCGGTGGTGCAGACCCCGGGCGGGCGCGTGACCTATGACGGCGACACGGCGATCGCCGGCGTGCCGGGCACGGCCGCGCCCATCGTGCTGAACTTCGCCGATGCGGTCGGTGGAGCGACGGGCAGCCTGATGCCGACCGGGAATGCCAAGGATGCGATCGAGGGGGTGGAGGTCACCTGCCTCGATGTCTGCATGCCGGTGGTGATCGCGCGCGCGGCGGATCTCGGCAAGACGGCGCGGGAGAGTGCGAAGGAACTCGACGCCGATCGCGACTTCATGGCGCGGATCGAGCGCATCCGCCGCGCGGCGTCGCTCGCGATGGGCATGGGCGATGCCGAGGGCAAGGTGATGCCGAAATTCGCCATGGTCGCCGAGCCGGCGGGCGGGTCGGGGATCGCGGCGCGCTACTTCACGCCCCTGGCGTGCCATGAGGCGATGGCCGTGACGGGCGGCATCTGCATCGCCACTGCCTGCATGCTGCCGGGGACAGTGGCGGACGGCCTGGCACGCATCGGGCCGAACGAGCGCGAGACCATCGTGCTGGAACATCCGACCGGCCAGATGGAGGCGGTGATCAGCACGAAGCGCCTGGGCAATGACGGCGTCGAGGTGCTGGGCGGCGGCACGCTGCGCACCGCGCGCAAGCTGATGGCCGGCGAGGTCTATATCCCCGCCCGAATCTGGGGCGGCCGGCCTACCGCCTGAACAGCCAGAAGCCGGCGAGGCAGAGCGCGCCCCCGAGCATGATGGAGACCGCGACATAGGCGATGGAGAGCGCCGGCGCGCGGTCCCACAGTATCGTCGCTTCGAGCGAGAAGGCCGAGAAGGTGGTGAAGCCGCCGAGCAGGCCGGTCACCAGCAGCAGCCGCGCGCCGCCCTCGACATCGGCACCCGCCAGCGCGCCGATCGCGAAGCTGCCGATCGCGTTCACCGTCAGCGTGCCCCAGGGGAAGGCTGCGCCAAGCCATTCGAGCGCCAGCACTGACGTCAGATAGCGCAGGACCGATCCCGCCGCACCGCCGAGGGCGACGAGCGTGACTGAGATCAGGCTGACAGCGGCCATGAATGGCGGACTCCACGCGACGCCATGAAATATTGCACAGCGAGAGACATCATGACACGGCACCCGATTGTGCCGGTCGTTTCGCCGGATTAGCGTCGCGATCACGTGATCAGGGATGGCGCTTCGGCTGAAGGCCGTCGGGAAAGCCCGGACAGACCGTCGCAACGACGCATGCGGCCCGACCCGGCATGCGCTGCGGCCGCCTGCCGTTTCCTTCCTGCGGACTATCGGCGCGTGGCCAGCCATTCCCGCTCAGCGCGAGGCAACGTCATCTGGAGGATGAACCATGAAGGTCGACGGCTACGAGAAGACCTGGTCGCTGGACCAGGGACAGTTTCTCGGGAATGACCAGTTGTTCCAGGCGCTCTACAACGCGCCCTTGTCGGACGGTAAGCGCAACGGCATCTGCACCGGCCTCTCGATGATCTGGGTTGCGCGGCGGATGATGTTCCACAACGAGACCGCCGACCAGCGCATGAGGGCGATCTACACCAACGCCGCCTTCATCTGGGGCGGCAAGTCGCAGGACATCCACGTCGCCTCGGGCACGAATGACGGCGACAGCTACACCGCGATGACCCAGATGTATGGGGAGGCCCTGAAGGCCTATTCCCTGCGGGTGGGATCGAACTGCAAGGGCGTGTTCAGCAGCGACTTCAGGAAGCTCGCCGACACGGCGACCGACGTCGCGGACCCGCCCGGCACCTATGCGCTCTGGAGCATCGGCCTGTCGACCAGCACCGGCGATGCCGGGCACATGGTCGCAAGCTACTCCTCCCACGGCTCGGTTCTGGGCGGCAAGCACTTCTACTTCTTCGACCCCAACATGGGCGAATACCGGATCAGCGCGAAGGATTCCTTCGACTTCACCTGGAACATGTTCGAGGCCTACGCTGGCGAGTTCCTTGGCGTGAACTACGTCGACGTGTTCGAAGTAGTTCGCTGACCCGTTCGTCGGGCGATGCGCTGGGTGGCGCGTCGCCCGTATTGACGCTTGTCTCAGCCGCGCCTGCGCTTGCGTCGCACCGTCTCCCAATGCGCCATGCGTTCGGCGATCGCGGCCTCGGCGCCGCGATCGGTCGGGCGGTAGAAGGATTGGCGCTGCATCTCCTCGGGAAAGTAGTCCTGGCCTGAGAAGGCTTCCTCCGCCTGGTGGTCGTATTCGTAGCCGGCGCTGTAGCCGAGTTCCTTCATCAGCTTGGTCGGCGCGTTGAGGATGTGCTTGGGCGGCATCAGGCTGCCGGTCTCCCGCGCCGCGCGCATCGCCGCACCGAAGGCGCTGTAGACCGCGTTCGACTTCGGCGCGGTGGCGAGGTGCACGACAAGCTGCGCCAGTGCGAGTTCGCCCTCGGGCGAGCCCATGCGTTCGTAGGTCTCCCAGGCCGCGATGGCGAACGGCAGCAGGCGGGGATCGGCCATGCCGATATCCTCGGCGGCGAAGCGCGTCAGACGCCGGGCGATGTAGCGCGGATCCTCGCCGCCCACGAGCATGCGCGCGAACCAGTAGAGCGCCGCATCGGGGTCCGACCCGCGCATCGACTTATGCAGGGCGGAGATGAGGTTGTAGTGCTCCTCACGATCCTTGTCGTAGAGCGCGGCACGCTTCGCCAGCAGCGTGGACAGCGCGGCGGTGTCGAGTGGCTTCGTGCGCGCCGGCAGGGCGAAGAGCTGTTCCGCCATGTTGAGCAGGTAGCGACCATCGCCATCGGCCATGGCGCGCAGCGTCGCGCGCGCGGCGTCGTCCAGCGGCAGGCTGCGTTCGGTCAGCGCCTCGGCGCGTTCGAGCAGCAGTTCCAGCGCGGCATCGTCCAGGCGCTTCAGCACCATCACCTGGCAGCGCGACAGCAGCGCGCCGTTCAGCGCGAAGGACGGGTTCTCAGTGGTCGCACCCACCAGGGTGACAGTGCCGTCCTCGACCACCGGCAGGAAGCCGTCCTGCTGGGCGCGGTTGAAGCGATGGATCTCATCCACGAAGAGCAGCGTGCCCTGGCCGTTGGATTTGCGCGCGCGAGCCTCGTCGAAGGCGCGCTTCAGATCCGCGACGCCGGAGAAGACGGCCGACAGCGCGGTGAAGCGCAGCCCCGCCGCCTCAGCCAGCAGGCGGGCGATGGTCGTCTTGCCCACCCCCGGCGGGCCCCAGAGGATCAGCGAGGCGAGCGACCCGCGCGCCAGCATGCGCGCGATCGCGCCCTCCTCGCCGAGCAGGTGGTCCTGGCCGACGACCTCGGCCAGGGTCCGCGGGCGCAGGCGGTCGGCGAGCGGGCGCGCTGCGGCTTCGCCCCGCGCGGCATCGCCTGGCGTGGCAACAGGTTCGGCCCCGAACAGGTCGGGCAGTGGAGGGCGGGGTGCCATGGGCCCATCATAGGCCGACGCCGTCCCGAGCCCCAGCCCGGCCACGGAAACGCGCGGAAGGGCGCGTTTCCGGACGGGCTGTCACAGTGCGAAGTCGCTGGCCGCCAGTGTGCCGGTGAAGCCTTCCAGGGTGAATTGCGCATCGAAGGCGAGCGCGGCATTCACATTGACCTGCACCACCGTGTTGCCGCCGACCAGCTGGGCGCGGACCTGCCCCGCCCCCGTGAAGGCGGCACTGCCGATGAAGGTGAAATCCTCGTAGGCCGGGGTGGCCGTGTTGGCGTCGATGGTCGCGAGATCGAGGATGTCCTGGCCCTTCACGAAGCCCACGACGCGGTCGCCGGTCATGTCGGTGATTGCATCCCATTCATAGCGGTCATTGCCGTTGCCGCCGACGAGACTGTCGGCGCCGGCGCCGCCCAGCAGGCGGTCATTGCCCTCGCCGCCAAGCAACGTGTCGTTGCCGGCGAAGCCGAACATCAGGTCATTGCCGTTGAGGCCGCTCAGCGTGTTGCCGAGGGCATTGCCGTCCAGGCGATTGCTCAGGAAGTTGCCTTGAGCATTGACCGCGACGCCGCCGGACAGGCTCAGGCGTTCGACATAGACGGAGTCGCTCAGCGCATAGGATACGGTCGAGACGATGCGATCGTAGCCGCTGACATTGTGGTAGCCGGACTCCCAGACCGCGTCGCCGGCATTGTCGACATAGTAGATGTCGTTGTCCTGACCACCATCCATCGTGTCCGCGCCGGCGCGGCCGTTGAGGATGTCGCGCCCATCGCGCCCGACCAGCATATCGCCCGACGCGCTGCCCAGCAGCGTGTCGTTCCAACGGCTGCCATAGACCTGTTCGACGTTGAGGATGATGTCACCGCCGTCATAGTCGCTGACATATTGGAGGGTGGTCCTGGCCAGGTCGACCTTCACCGCATCGGTGCTGTCGCGGAATTCGATCGCATCCGTGGTGCCGCCACCGCCATCGAAGGTGTCCGATCCCCGGTTGCCGCGAAAGGAATCCCGCCCATCGCCGCCGAGATGGAGGTCATTGCCGTCGCCCCCATGCATGAAGGCATAGGTCGTCCCCGGGCTTGCCAGCAGCGTGTCGTCGCCATCCTGGCCGAACATCTCATGGAAGAAGCCGCCACCCGAGGTGATCAGGTCATCCTGCGCGGTGCCGATCAGGATTTCCGCGTGGTTCCCCTGGTCGATGCCCGTGCCGCCGGGGGTGAAATAGAGGCGCGAAAGGGTGACATCCGTGCCGTAGCTGGCGTTGCTCGTGGTGAAATCGCCCTCGATGTAGGAGATCGCGCTACCGCGGAAATGGTTCACCAACCGGACGCCGGAGGAGGGGTCGCCGCGATAGTCCGCATCCTCGACGAACCAGACAACCAGGTCGGTGTCGTTGGATACGGACCAGTTGTAGCCATGGGCGTAGCCTTCGACCCGCAGCACGTCGCCGGCGCCGCCATCGACGATGGCGTCGAAGCCACTGCCCGGCGAATAGACGAAGGTATCTGCACCGAGGCCGCCGATCAGGATGTCGTCGCCGGCCAGCCCGTTGATCCGGTCGTTGCCGGCGTTGCCGTAGATGACATCGGCCGCGGCGGTACCATTCAGGATGTTCGCAGCCGCCGTACCCAGGATGTAGGCCATGGACGCTTTCCTTCGACAGGGCTGCGACGGCGGTGTCGTCCGGGCGCGACGCTAGCCTTCATTGTTGACATGCCGCCCCCGCGGATCGCGCACCGGTCCGGAGGTCTGTGCGGGCGCGGGCGCATCACGATCCAGGGAGGCCCGGATTCCGTACCCGCCCGGACCGCCCCGCCGCATCCACAACCCTGATGATGGGCGAGGAAATTCCTCGCCCACGGGTCGCGATTCGGGGCGGCGAGGGTGTCATCTCACTGTCGCTTGACGCGAACCCGGTCCGGCGCGACGGGGGCGCCATGCTCCGCCGCGCCCTGCTTGCCCTGCCCTTCGCCACGCCGGCCCTGGCCCAGACACATGACCGGCCGGTCCGGTTGGTCATAGCCTTCCCGCCGGGCGGATCGACCGACATCCTCGGGCGGCTGATCGCGCCGCGCATGTCGGAGGTGCTGAGCAGCACCGTGACACCGGAGAATCGCTCCGGGGCGTCGGGTGCCGTCGGCGCCGGGTTTGTCGCGCAATCGGCCCCGGACGGGACGACGCTGCTGCTCGATTCCGGCGGGCAGACGGTGAACCCGTTCCTGATGCGCGGGCTGTCCTTCGACTATGTCCGCGACCTCGCGCCCGTGACCTTGCTCGCGACCCTGCCGCTGATCCTCGTGGTGCGCGCCGAATTCGGCCCGGCAACCCTGCCCGACCTGCTCGCCGGGCTGCGCGCGGATCCGGCGCAGGCGCGCTACGGCAGCGTCGGGGTCGGGGCGCGCACGCATCTCGCCATGGCGCAATTGCTGCGGCGAGCCGGCATCCCCGGCGAGCACGTCCCCTATCGCGGCGGGTCTGACCAGATTGCCGGGCTGCTGCGCGGCGACGTGCCGATGGGCTTCACCTCGGTCGCGCTGGCCGCGCCGCTGATCCGCGACGGGCGGGTGCGACCGGTCGCCGTCTCCCTGGCGCAACGCGCCAGCCAGTTCCCCGAGGTACCGACCATCGCCGAGCAAGGCTTCGCCGGCTTCGCCATGGGCGATTGGCTCGGCCTGCTGGTCGCCGCCGCGACGCCGGCGCCGGTCATCGCGCGGCTCGCCGCCGCGGCCGCGAATGCGGTGAACCAGCCGGAACTGGCACCGCGCCTGGCCGCGCTCGGCCTGACGCCGGCGGCCGGCGGCCCGGCCGCCTTCGCCCGGTTCCTTGCCGAGGAGCGCGGCGTCATGGAAGCGCTGATCCGTGACGAAGGCATTCGGCTCGACAGCTAGCCCCCGGCGGGGCATGGAACTCCCGTCAATCGGGAGGATAACCGGAATGTACCGCCGCGCGCTGCTCGCCGCCGCCATCGCCACGCCCGCCATGGCGCAGGCCCCCTGGGCCCCCACCCGCCCCATCCGCCTGATCGCGCCCTATCCGCCGGGCGGCGGGGTGGACACGACGTCCCGCCTGCTCGCCGGGCCGATGGGCACCTTCCTGGGGCAATCCGTCGTGGTGGAGAACCGCGGCGGCGCCGGCGGGTCGATCGGCGCCCAGGAAGTCGCCCGCAGCGCGCCGGACGGGCAGACCATTATGGTCGATGCACTGGCTCATACGGTGAACCCGCATGTCATCCGCGGCCTCGGCTTCGATTACGCCACGGCGTTCGCGCCGATCAGCCAGGTCGTGGTGCTGCCGCAGATCCTGGCGGTGAACCCGCAGCACTGCCCGGCCAAGACGGTGCAGGAGTTCATCACCTGGGCGCGGCCGCGGGCCGGGCAGCTTTCCTATGGTTCCTCGGGCAACGCCACGGCGGCGCATCTGGCGGCGGCGCTGTTCCTGAACCGCGCGGGCCTCGAGATCACCCATGTCCCCTATCGCGGCGGCACCCCGGCCCTGCAGGATCTGCTCGGCGGAGCGATCGTCTTCGTCTTCGGCACGGTCTCGTCGACGCTGCAGCTCGTCCGCGACGGGCGCCTGGTGGCACTCGGCGTCACGACGGCGCAGCGCATCCCGCCACTGCCCGACGTGCCGACCATCGCCGAACAAGGCTTCGAAGGCTATGAACTGAACGAGTGGAACGGGCTCTATGCCCCGGCCGGCACGCCGGCGCCGGCGGTGCAGCGGCTCTACGAAGCGGCCAAGCACGCGCTGGCGGATGCGACGGTGCGCCAGCGGCTGGACGCCCTCGGCGCCATCCCGGTTGGGACGGATCCCGACGTCTTCGCGCGCTACGTCGCGGAACAGCGCGCTCTGATGGGCCGCATCGTGCGGGAAGCAAAGATCGAAGTGGGGTGAGGGCACCGATCGTGGGGCGCCGCCCTACGGGCCCGAAGATCGGGGACTGGCGACGAAGCAGAGGGGCAAGGCCCGTCCCCATCGCGTCACGAACCTCAGCTTCGATGATGGCCCGCGCGTGCGGCAGCCCCGCCCGGAACGCCGATGCCGGCGATCCGGCGTGCACGACGAATGCCCGAACGCCATGGCGCACCGGCGATGGTCAGTCGGTGCGGATCCCCGCCTCGGTGATCACCTTGCGCCAATTGACGGTGTCCTCCGCGAGCAGCGTCCGGACATCCGCCGCGCTGCCGGTCTCGGCGGCCAGGCCGATCTGCGCCATGCGCGCCTGGTAATCCGGGTCCGCGGTCACCGTCGCGAGCGCCGAGCCCACCTTGTCGATCACCGGATCCGGCGTGCCGGAGGGCGCGAACAGTGCCATCCACAGCACGGCTTCGAAGCCCGGCAGGGTCTCGGCCACCGTGGGGATGTCCGGCAGATTGGGCAGCCGCTGGCGTGACGAGATGGCCAGCGCCCGGGTCTTGCCGTCCTGCAGGGACGGCATGGCCTCCACAGGCGACTGGAAGTTGCAGTGGATGCGTCCGGCCTGGAGGTCGAGCAGCCCTTCCACCCCGCCACGGTTCGGCACGGCGGTCATCTCGATGCCGGCTCTCTGGCACAGCATCTCCGTCGCCAGATGCACCACGGTGCCGACGACGCCGCCATAGTTCAGCTTGCCGGGGTTCGCCTTCGCATAGGCGATGAACTCGGCCAGCGTCCGCACGGGCAGGCCGGGATAGACGTGGAAGACGAAGGCGCCGCGATAGACCATGCCGACCGGCGCCAGCTCCGCCCGCGGATCACGCGGCGTGAGGCGCGGCTGCAAGGTCGGGTTGATCGCGAGCGAACTGGTGCCGGCCAGCAGCGTGTATCCGTCCGGCCGCGCCTGCGCGACATAGGTCGAGGCGATGGAGGTCGCACCCCCGACACGGTTCTCCACCACGACGCGCTGGCCGATCGCCGCGCCGAGCCGTTCGGCCGTGAGCCGGGTGGCAATGTCGGTCTGCCCGCCGGCGCCATAGGCGTTGACGATGGTAATCGGACGGGAGGGGAAAACGTCCTGCGCAAGGGCCGGCGCGGCGGCGACCGGGGCGGCGAGCAGGGCGCGGCGGCCAATGATGCGATGCATGTCCGTTTCCTCCGTGTCGTTCTTGACCCTCGAGGGACAGGCGGGGGGGCAGGTCGCTGCGGGCGGCGACCTGGCGGCGCGAGGGCCGCGAAGCTGACCATGCCGGAGGCGTCCCGGGCAAGTCGCGGGCATGGGTCGACCCGCCTGCTGCGCGAAGCCCGCGCGGCGAATGGACAGTGACAACGGCAGAGGGCGACCGGGTGCTCACGCTGCTCAACACCGGGCTCCCCGCCGATGCAGGGTTCGCCATCGCCGGTGAGGGTGCCGGCGGCACGCCGCTGACGGTGCAGGCCGCCGCCGATATCTGGCCCGGACCGGGAAGGGCGGGACCGTTGCCGGCCCCGCCCTCCTGCCCCGGGGTCATGAGGAGGCGGCTTCTGCCTCCTTCCGGGTCTTCCACAGCGACCACAGGATGCCGCCCGTGATGGTGGCGAGCGTCACCCCCAACGAGATCGCCGGATCGACCTTCCCCACGATCTGGTTCCAGAAGATCTTCGCCCCGATGAAGACCAGCACCAGGGCCAGTGCATACTTCAGATAGTGGAAGCGGTGCACCATGGCCGCCAGCGCGAAGTACAGCGCGCGCAGGCCCAGGATCGCCATGATGTTGGCCGTGTAGACGATGAAGGTGTCGGTGGTGATGGCGAAGATCGCCGGCACGGAATCCACCGCGAAGACCAGGTCGGCGATGTTGATCACCACCAGGGCCAGGAACAGCGGCGTGGCCGTGCGGACCAGCGCGCCGGTCTTCGGGTCTTCCTCCTTCACGAAGAACTTCTGCCCATGCAGCCGGTCGGATACCCGCATGTGGCGGCGCATGAAGCGAACCACCGGGTTCTGCGCGATGTCCTGCTCGCCGTCATCGGCCACCACCAGCATCTTGATGCCGGTGCCGATCAGGAAGGCGCCAAACAGGAACAGGATCCAGGAATATTCCTGCACCAGCGCCGCGCCGACCGCGATCATGATGCCGCGCAACACGATCACGCCCAGGATGCCCCAGACCAGCGCCCGGTACTGGTAGGCGCGGGGGATCGCGAAATAAGTGAAAATCAGGCTGATGACGAAGACGTTGTCGATGGACAGCGCCTTCTCGATGAAAAAGCCGGTGAAGAAGGCGACCCCGGCATGGGTACCGTCCGCGGTCGTCAGGATCCCGGTCTCATGGGCCCACCAGATGCCCCCGCCGAAGATCATCGCGAAACCGATATAGAAAGCCGAGAGCCACAGGCTCTGGGCGATCCCCATCTCCCTGTCCTTGCGGTTCAATACGCCGAGGTCGAAGGCCAGCAGCGCCAGCACGACGCCCAGGAAGCCGGCCCACATCCAGACCGGCTTGTCCAACCATTCCGCCGAAAGGATATCCATCCCTCAAACTTTCCTCTCTGGCGCGGCCCGTTACCTTCGCAGGCCTTGCAGAGAGGGCCCGGACCGCGCGGTTTTCGCCACGCGATCCGACATCACGGACGCTGCCAAGAAGGGCGCGCGACCGCCAGAGGGGCCCGGATCGACCGGGGACATGGTTTCGGCGGGTGCTGGCGTCAAGACCGGTTGCGGCCGGGCGCCGGATGGCCCATGTGCATTTGCGTGGGCGCCGCCGGGACACTAGGTTGCGCCCCGTTCTGACGGAAAGGGCCGCCCCCCGAGGGGGCGGCGGCAACGGGATCGAGGCGCCACCATGGGTTCGTTCAGCATCTGGCACTGGCTTGTCGTGCTGCTCGTCATTCTTCTGCTGTTCGGCAGCGGCAAGATCAGCGGGCTGATGGGCGACCTGGCCAAGGGCATCAAGTCGTTCAAGCAGAACATCAAGGAAGACGAGAAGGACGCCTCCATGGAGGCGCAGGCCCCGGCGACCCCGCCGGCCGGCAACATCTCGGGCCCCCAGGCGGGCCAGGCTTCCGCCACCCAGGCGCAGCCGCAGTCGGGCAACCGCCCCGCGGCGTGACGCGCCTGACCGGACCGGGGCACCGGCCCGCGTCCTGACCTGCCGGCCCGCCAGGGTCGCCGCGGGGCAGGGCCGGGCCGGTGCCATGTCCGGCCTGTCTTCGGGAATACCGCCCCATGAGCTTCGAAGATGCCGCCGGCGCCATCGTCGCCGCCGGCCGGCGGATGGATGCGCTGGGCTGGGTGCCGGCCACGGCGGGCAACATCTCCG
This sequence comes from Roseomonas alba, assembly GCF_019430885.1. Lineage (GTDB taxonomy): Bacteria > Pseudomonadota > Alphaproteobacteria > Acetobacterales > Acetobacteraceae > Neoroseomonas > Neoroseomonas alba. Next base: position 224,015 of record NZ_JAHYBZ010000007.1, read on the forward strand.
TCCGGCTCGGTCAGGATGACATCGCGATCACCCGGTCGGGCCGGCACAAGGGCGCCCTGACCGCCGCCGATGTGATGGTGGTGGACGCCGCCGGCCAGGCGCGGGATCCAGGTGCCAGGCCCTCCTACGAGACCCTGCTCCATTGCGGCATCTATCGCCGATTCCCGGATACGGGAGCGGTGCTGCACGGCCATTCCCTGGCGAATACGGTGCTGTCGCGACGCGACCGGGGGCCGATCCGCCTCGCCGGATATGAATTGTTGAAGGCATTTCCGGGCGGGCCGACGCATGACACGGCGGTCGCCGTCCCGGTGCTGGACAACGACCAGGACATCCCGCGCCTGCAATCGGCGCTCGACCGGCTGTGGGATGCCACGCCGGACGCCCCGCCGGGCTACATCATCCGCGGCCACGGGGTATATGTCTGGGGCGCTTCCATGGACCACGCGATGACGCGGCTGGAGGCGCTGGAATTCATGCTCCGCTGCCATCTCGAAGAAGAACGGAGGCCAACGCCATGAGCCTGCTGACCATCCGCGACGCCGCCACCGGCGCCGAGACCTTCCGCACCGACGACGCCGCGAAGATCGCCGAGGCGCTCGCCCCCATCGGCGTGCGCTTCGAACGCTGGCCCGTCGCCGCCCTGCCCGAAGGCGCCGAGCCCGACGTGGTGCTCGAAGCCTACCGCCCGCATCTCGACGCCTTCCTCAAGGAAACCAAGGCCGGCACGGCCGACGTCATCCGCCTGACCGCCGACCATCCGCAAAAGGATGCGATCCGGGCGAAGTTCCTGTCCGAGCACATCCACACCGAGGACGAGGTCCGCTTCTTCCACGAAGGCGCGGGCAACTTCGTCATGCATGTGGATGGCAGGATCTACGACGCGCATTGCACCACCGGCGACCTGATCTCCGTGCCCGCGAACACGAAGCACTGGTTCGATGCCGGGGAGGTCCCGCACGTCACCGCGCTGCGCGTCTTCACCGACACCACGGGCTGGACGCCGCACTACACGGGCAGCGACATCGCCGCGCGCATCCCCGTCTCGGTGGGCTGAACGCGACATGGCGCTGTCCTGCATCCTGACCGACATCGAGGGCACGACCAGCGCCATCGCCTTCGTCAAGGAAACGCTGTTCCCCTTCGCCGAGGCCGAGCTCGACGCATTCCTCGACGCGCATGAGGAAGACCCTGCGGTCGCGGCCATCATGGACGAGGTCCGGCACATCGCCCTGCACCTCGAACCACGATCCGTCCTGCGCACCTGGATGGGCGAGGACGCCAAGGTCACGCCGCTCAAAACCCTGCAGGGGCTGATCTGGCAGGCGGGCTATCTCGACGGCCGGCTGAAGGGCCATCTCTGGCCCGATGTCGCACCCTGCCTGCGCGCCTGGTCGCGCGCCGGCCTGCAACTCGCGGTCTATTCCTCGGGATCGGTCGCGGCGCAGAAGCTGCTCTTCGGCCATTCCGTCGCGGGCGACCTCTCGCCGCTCTTCACCGGCTTCTTCGACACGAAGGTGGGCGGCAAGCGGGAGGCATCCTCCTACGCCACCATCGCCGCCGGGCTGCATCTGGCGCCGGCTGACATCCTGTTCCTGTCGGATGTCGCGGAGGAGCTGGACGCGGCGAAGGCAGCGGGCCTTGCCACCTGTCAGCTCGTACGTGAGGCGGACGGCACGCAGCCCTGCGACCGCCACCCCCAGGCCGCCGACTTCCCCGCGGTCGCGCGCAGGTTCGGCCTGCCCGCCCCGGGCTGACCACGGATGCCCTACGCGGTCACGCTGCGCCTCGACGCCGAAGCGGCCGCGCCCATCGAGGCCATGTGGCGTGCCCTCGCCGATGCGGGGCTGCATGAGGACAGCCTCGCCCTCGGCTATCCGCCGCATGTCACGCTGACCATCCATCCCGATGGCGTGGACGCGGAGCGGATCGGCGCAGCGATGGCGCGCTGCGCGGCCTCCTGGGACGCGATCGACCTGCGCATCGCCGGCTTCGGCATCTTCGCCGCGCCGGTGCCGGTGCTGTACCTCGCGCCTGTCGTGACATCGACATTGCTTATGCGTCATCAGGCCCTGGCCGAGGCCTTGTCCGACCTGCCCGGCGACCCACATTACCGACCCGGCGCCTGGGTGCCGCACATCACCCTTGCGAAGGGCGGCCCCGCAACCGAAGCCGGCTGGATGGGCCAAGCCTTCGGTTATCTGGCGCCCCTGTGGTCCGGCCTGCGGCCCGGCCGCGCGGATCGCCTCGAACTCGTACATTTCCGGCCCGTGGCGGTGCTGCGCAGCCTTGTCATCCGGCCCGGCTTGGCGGCTCCCTCGACAAGCGTCTAGAAGCCCCTCAGGCCCACAGCGGAGGTTACCTGTCATGCTCACGACCTGGACGGTCGAGGATGGCCGCTGTCGTGTCCGCGAGGGCGCAGTGTCCGATGTCACCGCGTCGCTGCCGGCGCCCGAGCTGCGCGCCGCGGCGAGCGCCGTCGCCGAACCCGAAAGCCTGCGGCACGCGATCTGGATCGACCTGCTGAACCCCACCCCGCAGGAGGAGCAGGCGGTCCAGTCCGCCCTCGGCATCGAGATCCCGACGCGGGAGGAAATGCAAGAGATCGAGAGCTCCTCCCGCCTCTACCGCGAGGAGGAGGCGCTGTTCCTGACGGCGAGCTTCCTCTACGGCGTCGAGGTCGGCGAATACGGATCGACGCCGATCACCTTCGTGCTGACCAACAGCACGCTCATCACCGTGCGCTACGCCACGCCCAAGGCCTTCACCACCTTCGGCGTGCGGGCCCAGCGCCAGCCCGGTGCGGTACTCATTTCGCCGGACGGGGTGATGCTGCATCTGTTCGAGCAGATCGTGGACCGGCTCGCCGACGTGCTCGAACGCCTCGGCGCCGACATGGACCGCTCCAGCCAGCGCTCCTTCCACGCCGCGCGCGCCAACATCAAGGCGAACCGGCGCGACGAGCAGCTCAAGGCGACCATCATCGTGCTCGGTCAGGTCGGTGAGGTGACGAGCCGCATCATGGAGACCCTGCTCGGACTCACGCGCATCCTCACCTTCGTCGGCGCCGAGAAGGGGGCGTCCGTGCGCAAGGAGAACCAGAACATCCTGAAGACCCTGGTGCGCGATGTGCGCTCCCTGGTCGACCACGCCAATGCGCTGAACGGCAAGGCGCAGTTCCTGCTCGATGCCGTGCTCGGCCTGATCAACATCGAGCAGACCGGCATCATCAAGACCTTCACCGTCGCCTCGGTCGCGCTGATGCCGCCGACCCTGATCGCGTCGATCTACGGCATGAACTTCGAGGACATGCCCGAGCTGAAATGGATCGCGGGCTATCCCATCGCATTGATCGCGATGGTGGTCAGCGCCATCCTGCCAGTCCTGTATTTCCGCCGCAAAGGCTGGCTGTAGGAGATCCCATGGCCGAACCGACCCGCGTCGCCGCCTCGCTGACCAATTGCCGCTGGGGCGCCTTCGATGCGTCCTTCCCGCCTGTGGCCTCGATCGACCCCGGGGAGGTGGTGATCCTCGAATGCCTCTCCGGCGGGCCGGAGGTGATGCCGCGGGATGAGCAGATGCTCGCCGTGCCCCCGATGCTGCGGGAGGTGCATGCGAAGCTGCCGCGCCTCGGCGCCCATATCATTACAGGCCCGGTCGAGGTCCGCGGCGCCGAGCCCGGCGATGCGCTGCGCATCGACATCGAGAAGATCGAACTCGGCAACGACTGGGGCTTCTGCGGCTTCCGCCCGCTATTTGGCACGCTGCCGGAGGATTTTCCCTATCGCCGCACGCTGCACATCCCGGTCGACAAGCAAGCGATGACCGGCCGCCTGCCCTTCGGCCCGAAGGAAGGCGGGATGGACCTGCCGCTCGCCCCCTTCTTCGGCGTGATGGGCGTCGCCCCGCCGCGCGAATGGGGGATGATCAACACCAAGGAGCCGCGCGCGATGGGCGGCAACCTGGACAACAAGGAACTGACCGAGGGCACCACCCTGTTCCTGCCGGTGTTCAATGAGGGCGCGCTGTTCTCCGCCGGCGACGGCCATGGCGTGCAGGGCGACGGCGAGGTCTGCATCAACGCGCTGGAAATCTGCCTCACCGGGCATTTCCGCCTGTCCCTGGTGAAGGGCGGAGGCGCCAAGGACCCGGTGTTGAAGTTCCCCCGCGCCGAGACCAAGACCCACTACATCACCATGGGCCTGAACGAGGATCTCGACCTCGCCATGAAGCAGGCGCTGCGGGAGATGATCGCCTTCATCTGCTCGCGCACCAACCTTTCGGATGCGGATGCTTACCAGTTCTGCTCCCTGGCCGTGGATTTCCATGTCACCCAGACGGTGAACGGCGAGAAGGGCGTGCATGGCATGCTGAAGAAGGGCCTGCTGTTTTGAAGCATGATCTGCTACGGCGATCCTTCGCCTATTACCGCTCCTGGAAGGGACAGTTCTTCTTGGATATCGAGTTCCTATTTGGTGGTGAGCAGTTTGGTGTGAATTCTATTCGTGGTATTGAGCGGTATGACAATTGCCGGCTAAGCGCCTTTGTGCCTGAGGGCGCTTGAACCTACCATATCAGCGAGAATGTGTTTGCATCGACGCGGGCGGGATTATGTTTTATGATTGAGATCATATTGTGAAGCAATGTCTTTTGCGAAGACACGGGGACGAGCATTGGTGCATGTGACATGCTCATCGGAAATGGTATATTCTCGAGTTATCCTTATTAATTTTGGAGATAATTTGGATAATTGTAGGCACTCGATATGATAAAATCTTTACAGATTGTAGCTTCTTTATTGATTTTTCTGGTTTTAATATTATCGATACTCATCGTATTAGATCAATTAATAAACTGTGAAAGTAAAAAAATATTGAATGAGGTAGCGCATGCGAGTTTTTTGTATAAAATTACATTTTTATGGCTTCATTAATAATTTTATTTCTAATAAGTAATGATATTGTAGTTTTTTTAACCAATGCATTATTTGGTAACGTTGATGGCGGGCTTAGAGAAATAGTTTTTCGATCAGATGAATCAGAGCTTATTAAGCTTCAAGTAGGGGAGAAAAATAATCTCTATTTAAAATATTTTATAGCTTATCCATTTATGATTATTGTTTATGGATTAGCTATTCGCAGAATTTTGCATGCCGTATGCTTTTAGGGAGACCGTAAATGGGAGTGTGGGAATATTTTCTAAGTAACCCGTACCTCCAAACCGGGCTTAGTTTTCGCCTGGGAATTATTTCTGTGCGCCCGCAAGTTCGTCAAGACGGTACGATATCATTGCAGATTGGGTATGGGGGTGGCCTCCAGATTCAGGCGCGAGGTTCATTTTCTCTTTCTACTGCTGCGTGGAGCGGAGCGGCAGGGCTTGGTGTAGACTTGGCTTCAGTGCTGCCGCCCGGAGTGCCATTATCTGAGCTGGAGGCGCCGTTAGGTAGAGGAAGCGCCTTCGTTGGCTTTTCCGCGATCGGTGTTGGTAGCACATACGACGATAATGTATACGTTCAGTTGACCGTAGGAAATACTCTTGGAGTTCCCCAATTCACGTCGGGTGGCGCGATCAATATACGGGCTCCAACAGGTTATACATGGTCTCAGCTGCGCTCACTGATTGATGATCTCCCGACAGAGGCGCCCGGAGCCATCCCGTCGCCTGCGGATGGTGGGCCAGTGTACGATCTGAGTGTTCCGCTTGAGGCCGCCGCCTACGAGACTGAACTCTTCCGTCGCATGGATGAGGCTGCGGCCCAAGGCTGGACGCCGAATATTACCTTTCCCAGCCACTGCTTCGTTGCCGGCACGCCCATCCTGATGGCCGATGGCACTGAACGCCCGATCGAGCAAATCCGTCCTGGTGACCTCGTTATGGCCTTCGATCCCGATACCGACCAAGGCCGCGGGGCACTGACGCCTAGACGCGTCACGCGCACATTCGAGAACGTCGCGCGGACCATCATCGATCTGCGCGGCCTGCGCGTGACGCCAGGCCATGTCTGCCTCACCGACAACGGCCACTTTGACACAATCACCGCCATTCTGATGCGCGATGCATGCCTTGTGGACCGAAATGGTGCATCAATCCGGGCCCGCACAGGTGCGCCCCTGGGCACTACCGAGGACGTCATCGTGCGCGTGGCCTATACGGACCCGGCAAGTGGCGAGTCGTACACCTTCGCGGTCCGCGCCGGCATTCCTTGCGCCCGCCTCCACGGCCCCGATGATACCTTCACCTCCGCGAACCTCGCCGAGATGCTCAAGGCCAACGGTATTGCGATCCGTCCGGACGGCAAGTTCGTGCTATCCGGCGGTATCCTCGCCAGCGTCTGCGATTGGCCCGGTGCTGCCGGTCCGTGCGCCACAGCTGATCAGCAGAACTGGATCGTCGTCGGTCCCGACGGGCGGCCGTTCATTCCAGAATGGATCGATGGCCTAGGGCGGAGCGCCGCCGCCGAATGCGCTGTCGACGAAAGTACCAGTTTGGTCGATGCTCAACATTCCTCCCTTCGTCTGGGAATGATTGGCAACGCCGTCGCCGTACTGCCTCGAATCGGGAGCGCCCTGGCCGCAGCATGACGACCTATTCTGCACCGCGTATACGGAATGACCGCCCATGCTATTCATTAGCGATTCGTCGCCTGCATGATGGGGAGCGTTTGTGCGTCGAGGGCACCAACGCTGTTCTCAAGATACCAGATACCAGGCCGCGAGGCTTTGGTGCCCCGGTGTGGTCCCAGTGAGCCGCCGCTGTTCGCCAGTTCCTGGCTGAAGAAGGGGCCTCTACTCTGAAGCACGACCTGCTGCGGCAGTTCTTCGCCTATTACCGCCCCTGGAAGGGCCTGTTCCTCCTCGACTTCGGCTGCGCCGTGCTGTCGGGGCTGCTGGAGCTCGGCTTCCCCATGGCCGTGCGCGTCTTCGTGGACCACCTCCTGCCCGGCCAGAACTGGGGCCTGATCCTGGCCGCCGCCGCGGCGCTGATGATGGTCTATCTGCTGAACGGCGCGTTGACGGCCATCGTGAACTACTGGGGCCACATGCTCGGCATCAACATCGAGACCGAGATGCGGCGCCGCGCCTTCGACCACCTCCAGAAGCTGTCCTTCCGCTTCTACGACGAACAGAAGACCGGCCATCTGGTCGGCCGCATCACCAAGGATCTCGAGGAGGTGGGCGAAGTCGCCCATCATGGCCCCGAGGACCTCTTCATCGCGATCATGACCTTCATCGGCGCCTTCGTGCTGATGTTCATGGTCAATCCGACGCTCGCGCTGATCACCGCGCTGATCGTCCCGCCGGTCGCGATCGTCTCGACGCGCTTCGGTGCGCGGCTGACCAGCACTTGGCGGTCCATCTTCGGCAGCGTCGGCGCCTTCAACACCCGTATCGAGGAGAATGTCGGCGGTATCCGCGTGGTCCAGGCCTTCGCCAATGAGGAACACGAGCGCGCCCTGTTCGACCGGGACAATGCCGGGTATCGCGACACCAAGCTGCAGGGCTACCGGCTGATGGCGGCGTCCCTGTCGCTGTCCTACCTCGGCATGCGGCTGACCCAGATGGTGGTGATGGTCGCCGGCGCCTGGTTCGTGCTGCATGGCCAGCTCACCCCGGGCGACTTCGTCGGCTTCCTGCTGCTGGTCGGCGTCTTCTTCCGCCCGGTCGAGAAGATCAACGCGGTGCTGGAGACCTACCCGAAGGGCATCGCGGGCTTCCGCCGCTACCTGGAACTGCTCGCCACCCGCCCGGATATCGCCGACAAGCCGGGCGCGATCGCGGTCGGCTGCCTGCGCGGCGACATCCGCTATGAGGGCGTGCGCTTCGGCTACGATCCCGACCGCCCCGTGCTGCGCGGGATCGACCTCGCCATCGCGGCCGGCGAGACGATCGCCTTCGTCGGCCCCTCCGGCGCCGGCAAGTCCACGCTGTGCTCGCTTCTGCCGCGCTTCTACGACGCCCAGGGCGGGCGCATCACCATCGACGGCATCGACGTCCGTGACATGACGCTCGCCTCCCTGCGCGGGCAGATCGGCATCGTGCAGCAGGATGTCTTCCTCTTCGGCGGCACGCTGCGCGAGAACATCGCCTATGGCCGGCTCGACGCCACCGAGGCCGAGATCCGCGATGCCGCCCGCCGCGCCCGGCTCGACGCCATGATCGCCGAGCTGCCTGAAGGCCTCGACACCATCGTCGGTGAGCGCGGGGTGAAGCTGTCGGGCGGGCAGAAGCAGCGCCTCGCCATCGCGCGCATCTTCCTCAAGAACCCACCCATCCTGATCCTGGACGAGGCGACCTCCGCCCTCGACACCGAGACCGAGCGCGCCATTCAGCAATCCCTGGCGGAGCTGTCGGAAGGCCGCACCACGCTGGTCATCGCCCATCGCCTCGCCACGATCCGCAATGCCGATCGCATCGTGGTGGTGGACCATGGCGGCATCGCGCAGCAGGGACGGCATGGGGAGCTGATCGCCGCAGGCGGCCCCTATCGCCGGCTGCAGGAGGCGCAGGACCTCGCCTCCTGAATCCTTTCACGCGGCAACGCGTGTTCGATTGCCCGCGCGCCCGCCCGGTGCCACCTTGCCGCCGCCATGCCCAGTCAGGACGCTATCCGCGCCGCCGCGGACCGTATCGCCCCCCATATCCGCCGCACCCCCGTCATCCGCCTCTCCCCGGCGGAAACCGGGCTCGAGAACCCGCTGACGCTGAAGCTCGAACTGCTTCAGGTCACCGGGTCCTTCAAGCCGCGCGGGGCCTTCAACCGGCTGCTCTCGGCCGACGTCCCGAAGGCCGGCGTCATCGCCGCCTCGGGCGGCAATCATGGGCTCGCCGTCGCGCATGCGGCCTCCGTCCTCGGCATCAAGGCCGAGATCTTCGTCCCCGAGATCACCCCCGAGGCCAAGCGCGCCCGCATCACCGATGCCGGCGCCCAGCTCGTCGTCGGCGGGGCGAACTACAACGAGGCCCGCCTCGCCTCCGAGGCCCGTGCCGCCGAGACCGGCGCCCTCATGGTCCACGCCTATGACCAGGACGAAGTCCTCGCCGGCCAGGGCACCGTCGGCATGGAACTGGAGGCCGATGCCCCCGACCTGACCCATATCGTGGTCGCGGCGGGCGGCGGTGGGCTCTATGGCGGCATCGCCTCCTGGTATCGCGGCCGCGCCCAGATGGTGATCGCCGAACCCGAGGAATGCCCGACCCTGTTCATGGCCGGCCTGGTGGGCCAGCCGGTCGACGTGCCCTCGGGTGGCGTCGCGGCGGACAGCCTGGGCGCGAAGCGCGTAGGTGATCTGGCCTTCAACGTGATGCAGGAGGTCGGCGGCCGGTCGGTCGTGCTGCAGGACCAGGTGATCCGCAACGCGCAGCGCTGGCTGTGGGATCGCGTGCGCCTGATCGCCGAACCCGGCGGCGCCACGGCGCTCGCCGCCGTGCTGGGCGAGGCCTGGACCCCGCCCAAAGGTGCCCGGATCGGCGTGGTGGTGTGCGGGGCGAATTGCGACCCCGCAACCGTGGTGGGGTGAGACGAAGCCGGTCCAGACGGACCGGCTCCGGCCCGCCTATTGCCGCTGCGCGGAACCGCCTTCGCCGGTCATGCGCTCGCCCTGCCGCGCCGTCCAATCTCCGGCGCCCTGCATCTGTTGCCCCGTCCAGCGCATGGCGCGACCAAGGGCGGACCCCGTCTCATCCGCGGCGCGTTCCAGCGCCCGGCCGGTCTGTTCCGCCCCGCGGTCGATGGCCGCGCCGGCACGCTCCCCGAAACCGGGCTGCCGCGCGGCATCAGCGGGCGCGGGTGCTGGCGCCGGGGCTGGCTCCACCACGCGCGGCGTGGGCGGAGGCAGGCTCCCGGCCTGCTGCGCGAGGACAGGCGCGACGGCCAGGGCGGCGAGGGCGGTGGCAAGAAGGAAGCGCATCGAAGCCTCCAGAGGGTCGATGGTGGGGTTGGTCCGGATACTCTCGTGTGCCCTCTTGGCAGGAAGCGGGCGACGGCGTCAGTTGCCGAACGCCCAGGTCCCGGCGCGGCGCAAACGCTCGCCGGTCCAGTTCGCCGCACGTTCCAGCGCCGACCCGGTGCGCTGGGCGCCACGTTCGACGGCCGCGCCGGTGCGCTTGGCGCCGCGCTCGACCGCGCGTCCGGCCCGCTGCACGGCACCGTCCTGCGCCGCCGCTGCGGGCAGCGCCACAGCCGAGGCCATCAGACCGAGCATCCAGGCGCGACGTGTCATGCCCGGAATCTTGGCCCGCCGCAGCGGCCGGTCAAGAGTCGAGACGGATGCCGAGCTCACGGATCAGCGGCCGCCACAAGGCGTTCTCCGCGGCCACGAAGGCGTCGAATTCCGCGGGCGACCAGCCATTGGTCTGGATGCCGAGGCCCTTGGTGCGCTGCTGGACCTCGTCCGAGGCGACGGCGCGGACGAGTTCGGCATTCAGCCGGGCGATGATCGGCGCCGGGACCGCCTTGGGCACGCTGATCCCCTGCCAGCCGAAGGCGACGGCATCGTAGCCGAATTCGCGCATGGTGGGCACGTCTGGGGCCTCGGCGGTGCGGGATTCGGTCAGGACGGCCAGGGCGCGGACGTGCCCGTCACGGATGAAGGGCAGGCCGGTCGCGGTGTCGATCATCACCAGGTCCACATTGCCGGCGAGAAGGTCCTGCATTGCCGCCTGGCCGCCGCGATAGGGCACGTGCTCGGCGGCCAGGCCGGAGCGCCGCTTCACCAGTTCCATCGCCAGATGGTGCGGCGAGGCGACGGCCGGGCTGCCATAGGTCGGCGCCTGCGCCTGGCTCGCGGCGAGCAGCGTCGGAATATCGGCCCAGGGGGAATCCGCCCGACAAACGATGTAGAGCGGGAAACTGCCGATGAAGCCGACCCCGGTGAAGTCGCGGTCCGGATCATAGGGCAGCCGGGCATACAGCGCGGGGTTGTAGACCAGGATGCCGTTGTCGACATGCATCCAGGTCAGCCCGTCGGCCGGGGCGCGCGCAGCGATCTCGCTGGCCAGCACGGCACCGCCGCCCGGGCGGTTCTCCACGACCACGTTCTGACCCAGGCGCGGGCCCATCTGGCTCGCCATCAGCCGGGCGAAGACGTCCGAGGGGCCGCCGGCCGGATAGCCCACCACCAGGCGCAGCGGACGATCGGGCCAGTTCGCCTCGGCCCGGGCCCCGCCCGCCATCATGGCGAACCCGGTTGCGACCGCGCCACGCCGTCCGATCATCGTCTCTGCCTTCCTGTCCGAGAGAGGCCGCCAATCTGGCGCCCACCGCAGGCCGCGCCAAGGCCCCCGCTGCCCGAAGCGCACCGAAGGCGCTATATGCGCGCGCATGCCTGCCGCCTTCCTCCTCGCCCTCGGCCAGATCGGCGATCCGGCCTTCCGTCGGCCGCTGTTCCTCGGGATCCTCGGTGCCGCCGTGGCGCTGGCCCTGCTGATCTGGGGCGCGGTGGAAGCCGCTTCCTGGGCGGCGGGCGGGACGGGCTGGCTGTCCTGGCTGGCGCAGGCCGGGGGCGGCGCTGCCGGACTGCTGCTCGCCTGGTGGCTGTTCCTGCCGGTCGCCGCGGCCATCGCCGCGCAACTCGTGGAACCGGTCGCCGCGGCGGTCGAGCGCCGGTTTTACCCGTGGCTGCCGCCGGCCAGGGGCGCTTCTATCGCGGCACAGATCGCCTTCGGGCTGCGATTCGGCCTGAAGCTGCTGCTCCTGCAGATCCTGCTCGTGCCGATGCTGTTCGTTCCGCTGGTCGGCTTCATTCTCGCGCTGGTGATTTCCGCCTATGCGCTCGGCGCGGGGATGGTGTTGCAAACGGCGCTGCTGCGCATGGACATGCCGGCAGCGCGCATGGCCTGGGCACGAAACCGGCTGTCGGGCTGGGTTCTGGGGCTGGTCCTGGCGCTCATGGCTCTCGTGCCGCTGCTGAATCTACTGATCCCGGTGCTCGGAACTGCGGCATCCGTACACATACTTCATAGATCCACGCGTCTGTGATCGCAGGATTCCTGGGGATAAGCCCGGTCGCGGCGTTGTGGCGGCCGAAGACGGCGTGCTAGCCCGGCGTGCCATTCGTCACGCTTAGGGAATCGAGGGAGTCTGCGATGTCGCTGTTCCGCCGCAAGGACGAGCCCGCCACTGGCGCCACCGGGGGCGAGGGCGCGCCGACGACCATCCCGGCGGCGCGCGATCCGGATCTGGCCATGCCGCCCTTTCGCCCGGCCGGGATCACCACCCCGGTGAGCACCGCCGCACCGGCCGCCACCGGCCCCGTCGCGCCGAAGCCCAATTCGCCGCCCGCCGGCGCCGGCATGGCCCGCAGCGGCGCGCCGGCCCAGTCCGCCGCGCTGCGCACACCCACCCCTCGGCCGGAGACGGTCGAGCGTCGCACCCTGGTGGTCGGCAAGGGCATCAGCCTGCAGGGCACGGTGACCGAGGCCGAGCGCCTGGTCATCGAGGGCACGATGGAAAGCCAGCTCCTCCAGGCGCAGGAGCTGATCATCAGCCATTCCGGCGTGTTCAAGGGCGAGGTCCAGGTTGAGGACGCCGAGATCGCCGGCGTCTTCGACGGCACGCTGACCGCCAATGGCAGCCTGACCATCCGCTCGACCGGCCGCGTGCTGGGTGTGGCGCGGTCGCGCCGCCTGTCGGTCGAGGATGGCGGGCAGCTCTCCGGCAAGATGGAGATGATCACCGAATCCTCTACGGCGCCGATCGCGCGCATGGCGCCTGCGCCCGCCCCCCGCAGCGCAGAGCCGGCCGAGGCCTGACAAATCCACGGAGAGGGGCGGTGCCCCTCTCCGGCCAGCGAAGCCGCGTGGCGCCCCGGTCACGGGAGCGAGGGCCGTCGTGATCCCGTTCCTGACCTCGCCCGGAAGGGACCAGAGGTGGTCTGGCCTCTTGAGCGCGCTAGTTGCCGTGGCATTTGGCGGAGCACAGCTCGGTGAGCGGTCGCACACCTCGCCTACGGTCCGGACACATGCGCCGCATCGGACATCGATGTGGCTTCGCCCCTCCGAACCACCGCGCCGCCGGAGTCCCATTGTCGTAGCTTGGCAATGCCAATGGGTGCCTCTGCTGCTTGGAGCACTTGGAAGGCAGTTTTCTGGTGCCGGGCACGACGCCCGTCCCGCCCCCTCCAAGCGCCTGCCCTGCGCAAGAGCGGGCCTCGGCGCCATTCCGCCGGCGGCGCGCGGCGCCCGGCCGAGGTTTCCAAAGGCACTTCGGCCTTTGGTGGGGCGTGAAGCACTGCTTCGCGCCCGAGAGGGGCAACGCCCCTCTCGGGCCCACAGCGGAAGCATCGGGGCCGTCCGGACGGCCCTTCAGCCTTTGGCGAGGTGGCCTGGAGGAGTCGAGCCGCGCCAATTCCGCAGCGGAACCGGCACAAGCCGCCTTCCCGCCCTGTTCCTCTGCGCGCTCCTCGCCGCCTGCGCCGCCGATGACGGTGAGGAAGCCGCGGCGCTGATGCGTCACGCCCTAGCCTCCACCCAGGCCAGCCTGGCGATCACCGGCGCCCGCCCGGCGCCTGCGCCACCGCCCGCCTCCACGGCCGCCATGCCACCGCCGTCGATCCCCCGCCCCGGCGCACCCCGCCAGCGCGGTTCCGCGCCGCCCTCCGTCGCCGCTGCCCTGCTCGGGGTGACGGCGGACCAGTTGCAGCGCATGTTGGGCGAGCCCTCCATCCGGCGACCGGAAGGGGCCGCCGAGATCTGGTTGTATGAGGCCCCTGCGTGTCGTCTCGATGTCATCCTGCATGCCGAGGGCTCGTCGCTCTTCGTGGGTCATGCCGCCGCCCGCGCGCTGGGCAGCGGGGAGAGCGTGACCGAATCCGCCTGCCTTTCCGCCATCGCCGCGGCGCCCGCCCCGCCACCCTGGACGACGTCCGACCGACGCCCGTGATCACCGCATGAATGCCTGGCTCGATGCGTTCGTTCCCGCCTTCGCCCTGCTCGCGCTGGGTGCCCTGCTGAAGCGGCGGCTGCTGCGCGACGACACCGTCTGGGCGGGGATGGAGCGACTGATCTACTGGGTGCTGCTGCCCTCGCTGATCGTCGGCGCGCTGGCGCCACTCGACCTCGCAACGCTGCCGCTCGGGCGGATCGCCGTGGCGATCTGGGTGTCGCTCGGCGTCGGGACGGTGATCTCGATCCTGCTGGCGCGCGCGATGGGGCATGAGCATGCGGCCATGACCTCGGTGGTGCAGGGCGGCATCCGCTTCAACAACCTGATGGGCTTCGCCATCGCGGGATCGCTGTTCGGCGCCGAGGGCAATGGCTTCGGCGCGGTAGCGACGGGCATGATCGTGCCCTTCGTGCAGGTGGTGGTGACGCTGATCTTCGCCTTCGGCACGGATCGCGGGCCGCCCAGGCCGGCGACGGTGATCCGCAACCTGGCGCTGAACCCGCTGCTGCTGGCGGTGGCGATCGGCTTCGCCATCGCGGCGCTGGGTGGGTTGCCGCCGGGGCTGGCGCCGACGGTGCAGGCGCTGGGGCGGGCCTCGGTCGCGATCGGGTTGCTGTGCGTGGGGGCAGCGCTGTCGCTCGAGAGCTTCACCGACCGCGTCGGCACCCAGGCGGTGACCGGCTTCATCAAGCTGATCATCATGCCGGCGCTGACCTGGGGGCTGTGCCTGATCCTTGGCGTACCGCCGCTGCTGACGGCGGTGGCGGTGATCTTCATGGCGCTGCCGACGGCCGCGACATCCTATGTGATGGCCCGCGCGCTGGGCGGCGACGCGCCGCTGATGGCGGCGATCACCACGACCGAGCACATCGCCGCGGTGGTCACCCTGCCGACATGGGTCCTGCTGGTCGCGCCATGAGGGCGCGCACGGCGTCCTCGCAGCGTCGCGCCGTTGCCTCCCAGCCGGCGCGCGAGGCGGGCTGATCGGCGAAGGTCAGCGGAGCACCGATGGACAGGCGCAGACGGCCGGGTCTCGGCCAGCGCCGATGCGCCGGCCAGGCGGCGTGGCAGCCTTCGAGATGGCAGGGCACCACCGGCACGCTGGTGCCCGCCACCAGCACGCCGATGCCGGGCTGGAACGCCGTCATGACGCCATCCCGCGCGCGGGTGCCTTCCGGAAACAGGATGTAGACGAGCCGGTCCTCGACCAGGCGTTCACGCAGCGTCGCCAGTTCGCCCGACCGCGTGCGCTTCCGCCAGACCGGCAGGGCATTCACCGCATAGGCCGCGAAGACCGAGGACAGCGTCGAGCTGAAGAAGGTGTCCCCCGCCGCGAGCGCATGCGCGCGCCGCGCCGCTTCCCCGCGCAGCACCCCGGACAGCGTCAGCGCGTCGAGATGGCTGCAATGGTTGGCGATCAGCACGAAGGGCGGTTCGGGCAGGTTCTCCCGCCCCGTCACCTCCAGCCGATGGAATGCCGCGAGGTAGCCGCGCAGCCCCGCCCGCCAGAGACGGCCCAGGACGAGGCTGCCGAGGCCGCGCTCGCGCGACAGGCTGCGCAGCCGGTCTTCCGGCTTCAGCCCATGGTCGCGCGCGGGGCGGAGGTGGAATTCCATCAGCCCCCCGTGATCAGCCGCGTCGGCTGGTTCAGCCCGAAGCCGACGAAATAGCCGATGAAGTGGAAGGCGGCCGGCGCGACCAGCAGGAGGGAATTGAACCGGTCCAGCACGCCCCCATGGCCGGGCAGGATCGTGCCCATGTCCTTGATGCCGATGTCGCGCTTGATCGAGGACAGCATCAGGTCGCCCGCCTGCGCGCCGATCGCGACGATGGCCCCGAAGACCAGCAGCCAATGCGCCTGCGCCATCGGCGTGCCGCCGAAGATCAGCGAGGACAGCCCCGCCACCAGCAGCGTGGTGACGCAGAAGGCGCCGACCGCACCCGAGATCGACTTGTTCGGGCTCGTCGCCGGCACGAGCTTCGGCCCGCCGATCAGCTTGCCGAAGGCGAAGGCCGCGACGTCGGACAGCGCGACCGTGGTCAGCAGCATCAGCAGGATGGGCCGGTAGTTCGGGTCATTCGCCATGTAGGACAGATGCGCGAGCCCCGCCCCGAACAGCATATAGGCGAAGATGCCGAGCGCGGTGCGCTGCACATACCCCGCCGGCCGGTCCTGCGGGATGGTGCCGATGACGATGACGCCGACGGTCAGCGGCCAGAGCGCCACGAAGAACCCGTACCAGTGATCCAGCGCCGCGAAATTCGCGAAGAGGATGCCGAGCACGACGATGCCCGTGATCAGCGGCTCCCGGAACAGGCCGGTGGCACGGTCGAATTCGCGCAGGCAGGCCAGGCCGAGCAGCGTCACCGCGCCGATCACCCATTCGCGCCCCAGCAGCACCGGCCCCATCATCATCGGCAACAGCAGGCACCAGGATCCGGTGCGCAGCCAGAGCTCCCGGCGCAGTTCCGGCGTGCCGCGGCCGGTGACGGTCATGACGCCGATCACCGCGACGGCGATGGCAATCACCCCCGCCGCCGCCGCGACGATGGCGACGGTGACCGGATGGTCGAAGGTCCCGAGCCGGGTCATGCGCGGGCCCTCAGCGCCGCCGCGGCCCGCGACAGACGCAGCCAGGCGGTCAGCAGCGACCCCAGCGTGATGACGGCCAGCACCGCGCGCACGGCCCAGACCCCGCCGGCCTCGCCGGGGATCACGGCGCACCAGACGGCAAGCCCGGTCGCCAGCGCCATGCGATGCTGCTTGGCCATGGGCCCGCCGAAATCGGAGGGCGCGCCCGCCGCCCGCGCCGTGGTGCGGATATAGGCGGTGAGCATGGCCATCAGCGCCGCCGCCAGCCCCAGCCACATCCAGCCTGCCGCGACGCCCAGGCCGACCAGCACGAAGGTATCGGAGACGCGGTCCGGCACCTCGTTGAACAATTCCCCGACCGGCGAGGCGACGCCCCGCCCGATCGCGACCATCCCATCCAGCAGGTTGGCCATCAGCCGCGCCTGCACCAGCAGCGCGCCAAGCAGCCACAACAGCCAGGCTCCGCCGGGCCAGCACGGCACGGCGGCGAAGGCCACCCCCGCCGCCATGCCGGCCACCATGCCCGCGATGGATATGCCGTTGGGCGAGGCCCCCCGCGCCACCAGCGCCGCCGCGATGCGCTGCGTCGCCCCCAGATTGCGGGCCGCGATGGGCCGCCGGTCCGATTCGTCCACCCTGATCCCCGGTACTTCCTCGACCGCGCAGCATGACGCGCCGACGCAACCGGCGGAAGGAAGGCCTTCGCAGGGCGTGTTATGGTCCTCACATGTCCGCCGCCGCGGCCGAGTCGCCCCCCCGCCCCCTGATCCGTCGCCTGCCCGAGACCACGGCCAACCGAATCGCGGCCGGCGAGGTGGTCGAGCGCCCGGCCGCCGCGGTGAAGGAAATCGTGGAGAATGCGCTGGACGCCGGCGCGTCGCGCATCGCCGTCGTGCTGGAAGGCGGCGGCATGGACCGCATCCTGGTCGAGGATGACGGCTGCGGCATGTCCGGCGATGACCTCGCCCTGGCCGTCGAGCGCCACGCCACCTCCAAGCTGCCCGAGGAAGCGACGCTGTTCCGCATCGCGACGCTGGGCTTCCGGGGGGAGGCGCTGCCCTCCATCGGCGCGGTGGCGCGGCTGTCCATCACCTCCCGCCCGCCCGGCGGGCCGGCGCATCGCATCGCGGTGGAAGGCGGGCATGTGGCCGCCGTCGCCCCGGCCTCCGGCGCGCCGGGCACGCGGGTCGAGGTGCGCGACCTGTTCTTCGCCACCCCTGCCCGCCGCAAGTTCCTCCGTCACCCCCGCACCGAGGCCGACCACGCCATCGACGCCGTGCGCCGCCTCGCCCTCGCCTGGCCCGCCGTCGCTTTCCGTGTCGAGAGCGACGGGCGGGAGGTGCTGAATCTCCCCGCCACCGATTGGGAAGGCCGCATCCGCCAGGTGCTCGGGCCGGGCTTCGCCGCAGCCGCCGTGCCGGTCGAAGCGGTCGGCGCAACGCTCGACCTGCGCGGCCTCGCCGCCCTGCCCTCCTACACGCGCCCGACCACCCTGGCGCAGCATCTGGTGGTCAATCGGCGCCCGGTGCGCGACCCGCTGCTGCGCGTCGCGCTGCGCGTCGCCTATCGCGACGTGATCGAGGTCGGCCGCCACCCGGCCGCGGCGCTCTTCCTCGACATCCCGCCCGAGACCGTGGACGTCAACGTCCACCCGATGAAGACGGAACTCCGCTTCCGGGACGGGGATGCGATCCGCGGCACGGTGATCAACGCCCTGCGCCGGGCGATCGCCGTGGGCGCGGGCACGGCGGTGGCCATGCCCGCCTTCACCCCAGCAGCACCGCCACCACCGGAACCCGCCATGCCCGGTTTCGCGGAGGCGGCGGTCGCCTTCGCGCCGCCGCCGCTGTCGATCCCGGCCCCGGTGCAACGCAGCCTCGGCCTCGCGCCGCGCAGCGCGCCGCGGCCCTTCCCGGTGGTGGAACGCGCGCCGGAGGACCACCCGCTCGGCCGCGCCGTGGCGCAGATCCTCGACACCTACATCGTCGCCGAGGCCGCCGATGGCGCGCTTGTGCTGGTCGATCAGCACGCCGCCCATGAACGGCTGACGCATGAGGCGCTGAGCGCGCAGCTCGTCGAGGGCGGCGTGCGGTCGCAACCGCTGCTGATGCCCGCGGTGGTGGACCTCCCGCCCGCCGATGCGGAGCGGCTGGTCGCCCACGCCGATGACCTCGCGCGGCTGGGGCTGGAACTCGAAGGCTTCGGCGGCGGCGCGGTGCTGGTGCGGGCGCTGCCGGCGCTGCTCGGCAATCCGGACCCGGCACCTCTGCTGCGCGACCTGACCGAGGAACTCGCCGAACTCGGCGAGGCCGCATCCCTGCAGAAACGGCTGGACGCCGCGGTCGCGCGGCTCGCCTGCCATGGCAGTGTGCGCGCGGGCCGGCGGCTCAATCCGGCCGAGATGGATGCGCTGTTGCGCCAGATGGAGGCGACGCCGCGCGCGGCGACCTGCAGCCATGGGCGGCCGACGGTGCTGCGGCTTGACGGCGCTGCGCTCGAACGGATGTTCGGCCGGCGCTGATGTGTGCCTCAGGCGCCGGCGCCCGCATCCGCGGGCTTGGCTTGCGCGCCCCGCACTGATGCAGCGGGCGCGGCTGATGGTCTGGGCGCGGTCGCGCCGTGCGCTCCCGGCCCGATGCGAGGCAACGGGCCGCCTGGTCTGGAGATGAAGGACGCCGGGTAGCGGTGCCGACCGGCGCCGCTCATTGGGGATGCGCGCTACTCCGCCGCGCCGCCCGGCGCGCGCAGCATATGCAGCGCCGCCACGCCATGGCTGCGCAGGGCGAGTTCGCGATAGCCCGGCAGCGCGAGCGTCTCGCCCTCCCCCATCTCGGCGACGATCAGCGCGCCGGGCGCGATCCAGCCCGCCGCCTCCAGTGCCGCGACGGCCTGCGGCACCAGTTCCTGGCCGTAGGGCGGATCGAGGAAGACCAGCCCGCACGGCACCCGCGCCCGCGGCGGCTTCGTCACATCGGCGGCGAGGACGGCGCTGCGCGCCTCCTCCTTGCAGGCGGCGATGTTGGTGCGCAGCGCGGCCAACGCGGCGCGGTCCTTTTCGATGAAGGTCGCGTGGTCGGCGCCGCGCGACAGCGCCTCCAGCCCCAGCGCCCCCGTGCCGGCGAAGGCATCGAGCACGAGTTGGTCCTGCACCATGGTCCGCCCGCCCCAGGGCGCGTGCCACAGCATGTCGAACAGCGCCTGGCGGACGC
This sequence comes from Roseomonas alba, assembly GCF_019430885.1. Taxonomy (GTDB): domain Bacteria; phylum Pseudomonadota; class Alphaproteobacteria; order Acetobacterales; family Acetobacteraceae; genus Neoroseomonas; species Neoroseomonas alba. Next base: position 243,698 of record NZ_JAHYBZ010000007.1, read on the forward strand.
GGTCGGCGGTGGGGCGTGTGGTCTCGCCGTCCGGGGCCTTCAGCACCCGGCCGCGATGGCGCCCGGCAATGACCCTCACGGCGTGGCGCCGAGGCCGCGCAACAGCAGCGCGGTGATGCGGGCCAGTTCGGCCTCGGCGGTTGCCGCATCGCCGGTGCTGGCGACAAGGTCGGGGTGGTGGAAACGCAGCGTCGCGGTCAGCACGCTGCGCGCATCGGCTTCGGGGTCGGTCACCAGCGGCAGCGTGCCATCGGCCTTGCCGGCCGCGAGGATGCCCGCCACCTGCTCGATCATGTGGCCGAGATGCGCGGCGACGACCTCGGGGCTTTCGACCGCGACGCGGTGGAAGCCGGCGAACATCTCCGGGTCATCGAGCACCTTGCGGCGCTTGATGCCGGCCAGGGCGGACAGCCAGGCAGCCAGGCGCGCCGGCGGCGGCCCGCGATCCGCCGCGATGGCCATGAGCGGCGCGGTGACGGCGGCGAGCCAGTCCTCCGCCACCGCCGCGCGCAGCGCCTGCTTGCTGGGGAAGTGGCGGTAGACATTGCCATGGCTCATGCCGAGCCGCTTGGCGACGTCGAGCACCGTCAGCTTGTCAGGCCCGTGCCGCCGCAGCAGCGCCGCGGCGGCGTCCAGAATCCTGCTGCGCGTATCCGGAGTGGAACCGTCCATTCCCCTCCTATGCCGCCGGGGCGCGCTCGCTGTCGAGCCACTGCATCTGCGCCTCGGGATAGCGTGTCCCGGCCACGGCCCCATCCGGCACCGCCGCCTCGAAGGCGGCGAAGGCCTCGGGGCCGAGGTCGAGGGCGAGCGTGCCGAGCGCCTCGGCCAGGCGTTGCGGCGTGCGGGCGCCGATCAGCGGCAGGATGGTCTCGCCGCGGGACAGCGCCCAGGCGATCGCCGCCTGCGCTGGCGTCGCCCCGAAACGCTGCGCCGCCTGCGCCAGCGCGTCGGTGAGCGCGGTGTTGCGCGCCAGGTTCTCGCCCTGGAAGCGCGGGGAATGGGCACGGAAGTCGCGCGCATGCATCGCTCGCCTGCCGCCGATCAGACCGCGGCTCAACACGCCATAGGCGGTAATGGGAATGCCGAGCTCCCAGCACGCGTCGAGGATGCCGTTATGCTCGATATTGCGCGTCATCAGCCCGAATTCGATCTGCAGCGCGGCGACCGGATGCACGGCATGCGCCCGGCGCAGCGTCGCCGCACCGACCTCGGACATGCCGAAATTCCGCACCCAGCCTTCCTGGATCAGGTCAGCGATGGTGCCGGCGACCTCCTCGACCGCCACGCCCTCGGGAATGCGCGCGGGCATGTAGAGATCGACGTGATCGGTGCCGAGCCGCTTCAGCGTCATGGTCAGGAAGTTGCGGATGGCGACGGGCCGCAGGTCATAGCCCGTGAAGCCGCCTGCCGGATCGCGCAACGCGCCGAACTTCACGGCGACGAAGGCGCGGTCGCGCTTCCCGGCCAGCGCGCGGCCGAGCAGCATCTCATTGTGGCCGGAGCCGTAGAAATCGCCGGTGTCGAAATAGGTCACGCCGGCTTCGAGCGCGGCGTGGATAGTCGCGATGGACGTGGCCTCATCGGCCGGTCCGTAGAAATCGCTCATGCCCATGCAGCCGAGGCCGATGGGGAAGTGATCAAGACCGCCGAGGTGGCGAGGGGTCGCGATGGACATGGGACGAGGCTCTCCGGTCGGGTGACCGGAAGATGCTCTCGCTCATCTAAAATGACAATATCTGTTTTATGTCATTCGATGATTGTCAGTCATCCCGGCCGCGGCGGTCCCGCCCGCGCACCGGCCGTCGCGGCCCCATCCCGGCATTGCGCGCCTTGGGCGGCCGGCGTGGGCCTTCGGGCAGCGGCTCGGCGACGGGCTCCTGCGCGACCTCGCGCAGCCGCTTCGGCGCTTCGAGGCCGAGTTGGTCGCGCAGCACCTTGGCGTTCACTTCTTCCACCGCCCCTCGCGGCAGCACGCCGAGCTGAAAGGGCCCATAGGCGGTGCGGATCAGCCGCGTCACCTCGAGCCCCAGATGCGCCATGACCCGGCGGATCTCGCGGTTCTTGCCTTCGTGGATCGACACGGTGAGCCAGGAATTGGTGCCCTGGCGCGCATCGAGCCCGGCCTCGATCGGCCCGTATTGCACGCCCTCGACCGTCACCCCGCGCGACAGGGCGGCGAGCGCCTTCTCGTCCACCTTGCCATGCACCCGCACGCGGTAGCGGCGCAGCCATCCGTTGGACGGCAGCTCCAGCTTGCGGGCCAGCGCGCCGTCATTGGTCAGCAGGAGCAGGCCCTCGCTGGTCAGGTCCAGCCGGCCGACGCTGATCAGCCGCGGCAGGCCGGGGGGCAGCTTCTCGAAGACCGTTGGCCGGCCTTCCGGGTCACGATGTGTCGTCACCAGGCCGTCGGGCTTGTGGTAGCGGAACAGGCGCGTGCGCTCCGCCGCCGCGACCGGCTTGCCATCCACCGTCACATGGTCGCCGGGAGTGATGAAGGTGGCGGGCGTCTCGACCACCTTGCCGCCCAGCTTCACGCGGCCTTCGGCGATCATCTTCTCCGCATCGCGCCGCGAGGCGACGCCAGCGCGCGCCAGCCATTTCGCGATGCGCTCGCCGCGCTTGGGGTCGTCGGCGTCGTCCTCGCTCATCGCGCGGCCTCGACGAAGGCGGCGAAGATCGCGGGGTCGCGCGGATCGATCGCGTATTCCGGGTGCCATTGCACGCCGAGGGCGAAGCGATGTCCGGGATGCTCCACGCCTTCCACCACGCCATCCGGCGCCAGGGCGTTGACGATGCCGGACCCCGCGGTCGCGACCGCCTGGTGATGCGCCGAATTCACCGCCATGCGCGGCGCGCCCACGATGCGCGACAGCAGGGTCCCTTCCGCGATCGCCACCTCATGCCCCGGTTCGGTGCGGGGATTGGGCTGTTCATGCGCCAGCGCGCCCGCCACCTCGTCGGGAATGTGCTGAATCAGCGTGCCGCCGAAGGCGACCGCCAGAAGCTGCTGCCCGCCGCAGATGCCCAGCACGGCCTTGTCCCGCGCCAGCGCCGCGCGCGTCGCCGCCAGTTCGAAATCCGTCCGCCCCGGCTTCAACGTCACCTTGGGATGCGGCGCACCGCCCCCCCACAGGGCCGGATCGACATCGAAGGCACCGCCGGTCACCAGAAGCCCGTCGATCTCGTCCATATAGGCTTCGGCCAGGTCCGGCCGGTGCGGCAGGGCGACGGGCAGGCCGCCGCCGGCCACCACCGCATCGAAATAGTTCTGCCGCAGGGCGTACCAGGGCAGCTTCGACCAGCCGCCGGCTGGTTCCGAATCGAGGGTGACGCCGATCAGGGGACGGGTGCGCATGGCGCTTGGTAGCGAGCGCGACCGTCCCGCGTCCAGCAGGGGCTTGGCGCGACGCCACCGGCAATGCAAATGCTATTCACATGTCCCGGTTCAGTGAGCGACGCGGCTACCATCACGGCAATCTGCGCGAGGCGCTGATCGGTGCCGCGGTGGAACTGATCGCCCAGCACGGGCCCGCGGGCTTCACCGTCGCCGAGGCCGCACGCCTTGCCGGCGTCTCCCCCGGCGCCCCCTACCGCCATTTCCGCGATGCCGAGGCGCTGCTCGCCGAGGTCGCGCTGCGCGGCTACGACCGCTTCGCCGAGGCGCTCGCCGCCGCCTGGGCCAGCGGCCGCCCGGACCCGCTCACTGCCTTCGAGGCGCTGGGCCGCGCCTATCTGGCCTTCGCCCGCCGCGAACCCGCCTTTTACGCCGCGATGTTCGAGACGCGCCTCGACACCGCCGCGCATCCCGGCCTGGCGGCAGCCGGCGACCGCGCCTTCGGCGTGCTGCGCGAAGCGACCGAACGCCTGCTCGCCGACCTGCCTGAAGGCAGGCGCCCGCCCGCGCTGATGGTCGCGCTGCATGTCTGGACCATGGCCCATGGCACCGCCTCGCTGTTCTGCCGGCCCGATGGCGCGCGGCGGAAGCTGCCCATGGCGCCCGAGGACCTGCTCGAAGCCGGCATGCTGATCTATCTGCAGAGCCTTGGCCTCGCCGGCGGCGGGTAACGAAACGTCGCTTGTCCCGATTCCGCTTGACCCGCCTGGGCCCGATGCCCAATGTAAATGTTGCTTGCATTTACATCCTGCAGGCCGAACCCGATGAGGAGCACCATGTCCGGTACCGCCTATCCCGACGCCGCCGACTATCCCGGCCGCCGCGAGCGCCGCTGGCGGGATTCCCGTTACACCTCCGGCCCCTGCGGGGGTTGGGCGCCGTGGAACATGCCGAAGCCGCTGATGATCGTGGCCATGGTCTTCGGCTTCATCCTGTTCTGGCCGATCGGCCTCGCGATCCTGTTCTTCATGATCGGGTCGGGCCGCATCGGCCGCCGCTGGGGCCAGCGCTTCGGCATGGAGCCCGGCGGCAACGGCCCGGCCGGCGCGGAGGCCTGGCCCGCCTGGTGCGGCGGTAGCCGCCGCTCCTCCTCGGGCAACGCCGCCTTCGACGAGTACCGGGAGGAGACGATCCGCCGGCTCGAGGAGGAGCAGAAGGACTTCGCCGACTATCTGGAGCGGCTGCGCTTCGCCAAGGACCGCGCGGAATTCGAGCAATTCATGGCCGAACGCCGCCCGCGCCCGCCGGCCCCGCCGGCCGAGCCGCAGCAGAACTGACGCCGCACGGGGCGGGCCTCGGCCCGCCCCGCTTGTTTCCGGCGGGCATCTCTGTCAGCGATGCCCGTCATGAACGTCGATGCGGCGCGCCGGAGAGGGGCCCTGCCCCTCTCCGGACCTCTCCCCGCCAGGGGCTTTGAGCCCCTGGACCGCAATCTGTTGGTGCCGGGCGCCGCTGTTCAGGACAATTGCCGAAACCCGCTCCTGCGCACCGCACGCGCCATGCGGGTCTTGGCACGCCACGACCGCCCAGCGCCAAGTGACGGTTTCCAAGGGCCCTGCGGCCTTTGGTGGGGAGAGGTCTGGAGAGGGGCAAAGCCCCTCTCCAGGACCCCCGCGCCGTGACGCCCTCCCCCATCGAGATCGCGCTCGAGGAAGCCGCCGCCGCCGCCGCGCGCGGCGAGGTCCCGGTCGGCGCTGTCGTCACCGATGCCGACGGCACGGTCCTCGCCCGTGCCGGCAACGAGGTCGAGGCGCGGAACGACCCCACCGCCCACGCTGAGATTCTCGCGATGCGTGCCGCCGCCCAGCGAACGGGCTCCCCGCGCCTGCCCGGCTGCACGCTGACGGTGACGCTCGAACCCTGCCCGATGTGCGCCCAGGCCGCGTCCTTCTTCCGGGTGAAGCGCGTCGTCTTCGGGGCCTATGACCCCAAGGGCGGCGGGGTGGAGCATGGCGCGCGCATCTTCGCCGCCTCCTCATGCCATCACACGCCCGAGATCATTGGCGGCCTGCGCGAATCCGACTGTGCCGCGCTGCTGCGGGAGTTCTTCGTCGCGCGGCGTTGACCCTCGCCGCCGGGCCGTCCATTCATCGCGTGACGGATCAGGACGAGGCGAAAGTCTATGCGCGAAGTGAACGGGACCGACCTGCTCAACGGCAGCGATCACGAATTCGTCGTGAACCTCTACACGGTCCTGCTGAACCGCTGGCCTGACGAGGATGGCTATCGCCACCACCTCCAGCGCGTCGAGAACCGGCCGGAGGCGCGTCGCCAACTCGTCGATGAGGTCGCGGGCAGCCCGGAAGGCCGCAATCTCGGCGTCGCGGTGATGTGGCCGGAGGATGTGACGCCAGCCGAGGCCGCGCCGACGCCACCGCCACCGATGGCCATGCCCGGCGCCGCGGCGCCCGGCGACCTCGCCGTCACGCTCGCGCAGCTCCGCGAGGGCCTCGCCACCATGGAAGCCGCTGCACTGGTCGAGGCGCAGCGACTGCTGGCCGAGACGCTCTCGATCGTCGCCGCTCACCAGGCCCGGCAGCTCGAAGCGCGCATCGCCCGGCTGGAAGGCCGGCTCGACTGAGCGGCGCTCAGCGCGACGCGAGGGGGGGCGCGATCGTCGCCTGTGCCTTCTGCGCGTCGAGCCGCGCCAGGTCCTCCTGCAGGTAGCGGTTCAGCGTCTCGGGCGTGTCGATCGTCGCACCGGGGACCCGCTGCGCCCGGGCGATTGCCGGCGCCGCGGCCTGGCGGGTCTGTTCGGCGCGTTCGGCAAACCAGGCATCGCGCACGGCGGCCGAGGCGAAGGGCTGCGGCGGCAGATGCACCACCGTGTCGCTGTAGCGACGCGTCGCGCCCGAAGCGACGACCGCGGCATTCTGCGCGATGCCCGTGCCGACCGGCTGCGGATGGAAGACGTTGGACGCAAAATCGCGCACGGGCCGGATCGACGCCGTGGTCGGCATGCTGCCGCTGGCAGTGCAGGTCGCCTCGATGATCGCGGTCCCTCGCGGCAGGGTGATGGTGGCCGGGGTGGTGACGGCGGCGACCTGGTTTCCGCTGGCCGTGTTGGTCAGCACGCAGCGCGCCCCCGGCGGTTCCGAGGTGAGGGCAATGGTGCCGGTATAGGGTGCCGGCCGGGGATCGCTGCCGAGGGCCGTCGCGTCGGAAAGGGCACTGCCGCAGCCGGCCAGGGCCAGGGGCGCCAACAGCAGGGCTGCGCGGGCGGTGGAACGATGACGGCTGGGCATGGATTTTCCTCGCGGTCGTGATCGCTTTTGGTTCGCGACGTTCCGGCTTCTCGCACGTCGCGACTGTAACGTATGTCTTGTCACGAATGCGAGAGTGTCCACGGCCGCATCGCGCCTTGAAGAGGCCGCGTTGCGCCGCGACACTGCCTCCATGCCACCGCCGATCCTGGGGGAGGCCCGTGCCGCGCTCGATGCTGCCGGTCGCCTGCCCGACACCGAACTCGACATCGCCTCGGTCGCGCTGCAGCTTGCCCGGGTCGATGCCCCCGACGCCGATTGGCGCGCCGCCGCTGCGCGGCTGACCGACATCGCGCGCGCCGCGGTGCTGGCGGCGACAGCGGATCCGGACGCGGATGCCGGCGACCTCGAACGGCGCCGCATCGCGCTGGCCGGGGTAGTGCATGGCAGCTTCGGGCTCACCGGCGACAGCGAGACCTATGACGACCTTGCCAATGCCAATCTGATCCGGGTGCTGGAACGCGGGCGCGGGCTGCCGGTCGCGCTCGGCATCCTCTGGCTGCATGCGGCCGAGGCCGCGGGCTGGGCCGCCCATGGCGTGGATTTCCCTGGGCATTTCCTGATCGCGCTGGAAGGCCAGCGCGGCCAGCTGGTGGTTGATGTCTTTGCCGGCGGACCGGCATTGGAGGCCCCCGCCCTGCGCGCGTTGCTCAAGCGCATCGAAGGAGAGGCCGCGGAGCTGCGCCCTGGCCTGCTGCGCCCCATGTCCCGCCGCGACGTGCTGCTGCGGCTGCAGAACAACATCAAGCTGCGCCGCTTGCGCGCCGGCGCCCTGGACGGCGCGCTGGCCTGCACGGAGGACATGCTGCGCCTCGCCCCCGATGCCGCGCCGCAGTGGCGGGAAGCCGGGCTGATGAACCAGCGGCTGGACCGGATCGGCGCGGCACTCGAGTGCTTCGAGCGCTTCCTGGAACTGGTGCCGGAAGGCGAGGCGGCGTCGCGCATCCGCGCGCTGACCGTGGAATTGCGGCAACGCCTCAACTGATACTGGCCAACCTTTCGGCTGACTCGGCTTCAGAGTCTTGGGTTCGCGCGCGGCCGCCCCGCCAACCCCGCGCGCCGTGCCGTTCGCCTCACCGAGGACCTGTCATCGGCGAGGCGAGCGGTAGGATTTCCCCCGGCGCCGGGATCGCCCAACCGGTCGGTCAGTGTTAGAGACGCCGCAATTCATGCCGGAGGATGTACCATGAATCGCCGTACCCTGCTCGCGGCGGGCCTCGCCGTGCCGATCGCGCGCGCCCATGCCCAGGGCACCTGGACCCCGAACCGCCCGATCCGCTTCATCGTGCCCTTCGTCGCCGGGGGCAGCACCGATGTCGGCGCGCGCTTCATCGCCGACCATATGAGTTCCACGCTGGGCCAACCCGTGATCGTGGAGAACCGCGGCGGGTCGGGCGGCAACATCGGCGGGGATATCGTCGCGAAGGCGCCGCCCGACGGCTACACGCTCCTGATGGGCGTGACCGGGCTGCTGTCCACCAACAGGCACATCTACCGGCAGATGCCCTTCGATCCGGACCGCGACCTGGCGCCGGTGTCCATGGCCTATACCGCCGACATGGCCATCGTCGTCACCAACAAGCTGAACGTGACGACGCTCGCCGAGTTCGTGACGCTGGCCAAGGCCAATCCGGGCAAGTTCTCCTTCGGCTCCTCGGGCCACGGCGCCTCGACCCACACGGCGGCCGAGCTGTTCCGCCAGCAGGCCGGGATCGACATGGTCCACGTGCCCTATCGCGGGTCGGGTGCGGCGATGAACGACCTGATCGCCGGCAATATCGAGATGATGCTGGTGCAGATCGCCGGCGCGGCGGGCAGCATCCGGGCGAACCAGGTGCGCGCCCTGGCCGCGACCGGGCCACGGCGGCACCCGCTGATCCCGGACGTGCCCACCATCGCCGAGGCCGGCTACCCGCAGGCCGAGGCGACATCCTGGGGTTGCGTCATGGTGCCGGCCGGCACGCCTACCGCCGTGGTGCAGCGCCTGTCGCAGGCTGTGGCCGCCGCGGTGGCCGATCCGACGGTCGCGAGCCGCATGTCCGGCGCCGGCGTGGATGGCGTGGCGAGCACGCCCGAGGAACTCGCCTCCTTCCTGCGGTCGGAAAGCGCGAAATGGGGCGCGGTGGCGCGCCAGGCCGGCATCCGCGTCGAATAGCCGGCCTGCACAGGAAGCGGGCAAACGGGGCTGTCGCGATGGCGGGGAGAATCCTATTCTTCCCGCCATGTCCGACCCGAAGCCGCGCGTTGCCCTGTTTGTCACCTGCCTGGTCGATCTCTATCGCCCGACGGTCGGCTTCGCGGCGATCCGCCTGATCGAGGAAGCCGGCTGCCTGGTCGAGGTGCCCCCCACCCAGACCTGCTGCGGCCAGCCCGCCTTCAACGCCGGCGACCGCGCCACTGCCCGCGACATGGCCCGCGCCGTGATCGACGCCTTTGGCGGCTTCGACTACGTGGTCGCACCGTCCGGGTCCTGCGCGGGGATGATCGCGCACCATTACCCGTCCCTGTTCGACGACGATCCCCAGTACCGCGCCAAGGCCGAGGCGCTGGCCGGGCGCACCCACGAACTCGTCTCCTTCCTGCGCGACGTGCGCGGGATGGAGCGCGTCGCCGCGCGTTATGAGGACAGCGTCACCTACCACGATTCCTGCGCGGGCCTGCGGGAGATGGGCGTGAAGGCCCAGCCGCGCGCGCTGCTGTCCAGCGTCGAGGGCCTGCGCCTCGCCGAGATGGCCGAGCCCGAGATCTGCTGCGGCTTCGGCGGCACCTTCTGCGTGAAATACCCGGAGATCTCGACACGCATGGTCTCCGACAAGGTCCGCGACATCGCGGCGAGCGGTGCCGGCACGCTGCTGGCCGGCGACCTGGGATGCCTGCTCAACATGGCCGGGCGGCTGAAGCGCGAGGGCAGCCCGGTGAAGGTGCGTCATGTGGCCGAGGTCCTGGCCGGCATGACGAACGACGTTCCGCCGATTGGCGAAGGGAGTGTGTCATGACTGTTCCTGCAGGTCCGCTGGCCGAAGTCGCCGCGCGGGGCTTCGCACGCGTGCCAGGCTCAACCATGGCCGCGCTGATGGGCAGGGCGGGTGACGCCGCTGCCCTGGCGCCGTTCTTCGACTCCTGGAACCGGCTCGAAACGGACGCCTTCATGCGCGACGGCGGGCGGTACCGCCGCCGGCGCATCGCGAACTTCTCGGCCGAGCCCGGCATCCCCGGACATGTCCGCGGCGAACACCGCCCGCACTTCCAGGCAGTGGTCCACAACACCCTGAACGGCGGCGTCGACCGCTGGTTTGCGGCGATGGAGGACGAGATCGCTTCCAGCACGCCGATGACCGCCCTGCTCGGCCTCGGCCGCGCCATGGCCGAGGCCCTGCACGGCCCGCAATCCTGGTTCGTCGAAGCCCACCAGTTCCGCATCGAGGCGGCGGCGGGTGCGCCGGGCTACCCAACGCCGGAAGGCGTGCACCATGACGGCGTGGACTGCGTGCTGATCGTGATGATCGCGCGCACCAACCTCGAAGGCGGCGAGACGATCATCGAGGACGATGACGGGAACCGGCTGGCGCAGTTCGTGCTGCGGGACCCGCTGGATACGGCGATGGTGGACGATCCCCGCGTGATGCACGGGGTGACACCGGTCGCGCCTGCCGATGCGAGCCTGCCATCGTGCCGGGACGTGCTGGTGCTGACCTGGAAGCGGCATGCGTAATGCGCCCGGAGGGGACGTGATCCCCTCCTGACGGGCCCGCCAAGGACCGAACGGCCCTTGGAACTGCCAGCGGCCTGCCGCACGGATGGACATAGCGCCCGCGATTAGGTATTTTTACCCATAACAGGGCGGGGTTTTGTCCAAACCGGCACACGGTTCCGTGAAAGAAGTCGAGCGCGCCGGCAAGCGATTAGCCCGATGGCGCTTGAAAACATCCATTCAGCATCCATCTACCATCCACCTGGATGGTGAGGGATATCGCATGACCAGCACGGTGCACGAACTCCGGCCCCGGCCCGGCGGCGAGACCGAGAAAATCACGATCAACCTCGGTCATGTCGATCTCGGGCATATCGACCTGCTCGTGCAGGACGGCTTCTACGCGAACCGGACCGACTTCATCCGCACCGCAATCCGCAACCAGGTCGAGCGCCATGCCGAAGCGACCCGGCAATCGGTTGCGCGGAAAGGGCTCGATCTCGGCATGCGGCACTTCTCCCGCGCCGACCTCGAAGCGGCCCAGGCGGCCGGCCAGCGCCTCGATATCCGCGTGCTGGGCCTGGCCACCATTGCCCGGGACGTGTCGCCCGAGCTCGCCAGGGCGACGATCGCGTCCATCGCCATCCTGGGCGCGCTGCAGGCGAGCCCGGAGGTCAAGGCAGCACTCGCCGATCGCATGGCCTGACCGGCCGGCGCACCACACCGCGATAAGTCGCGCTGCGCCGCAACAAACAGCCGCGGCCGCCCGTTCGTTCCACGCCATCCCCACGAGACGCAGGACCGACCTCTGCGAAGGCTGGTCCGCGCTCGCCCGTTACGAAGGAATTCCTCTTCCGTGAATGCGATTCCGCTCAACCCCATGCTCGAAGCCACCCGCCTGACGCGTGAGGGCCGGCTGCACGAAGCCACCGCATTGCTGCATCGGGCCCTTGGCGGGGCGACCGCGCCCGACCCGCCTGCCACCGCATGGTCCGACACCAAAGGACCCGCCGCGACACCACCGCGGCGCACCATCGACGTCGATCCCGAGACGGGCGATCCGGTCCAGACTCCCGCAAGCTGGATGCCAAGGCCGCTGCGCGCCCTCGGCGCCCTCGCGCAGGGGCCCCTGGCTCGCGCGCCCGCGCCCGTTCCGGAAGGCGCCCGCTTCCTGCGCCAGACCATCGGCAACATGGGCGCGACGCGCGACTACAAGCTCTATATCCCTGGCGGGCAGCGCAGCGCGCCGATGCCCATGCTGGTGATGCTGCATGGATGCACGCAGTCGGCCGACGACTTCGCGGCCGGGACGCGGATGAACGCCCTGGCCGAGGAATACGGCCTGCTCGTCGTCTATCCCGAGCAGAGCAAGGCCGCCAACGCGCAGAAGTGCTGGAACTGGTTCAGCCCGGCCGACCAGCGGCGCGATCGCGGCGAACCCGCCCTGATCGCCGGCATGACCAGGCAGGTCATGCAGGAACACGCAGTGGATGGACGGCGGATCTACGTCGCCGGCCTGTCGGCGGGCGGCGCGGCGGCGGCCATCATGGCGCAGGCCTATCCCGACCTCTACGCCGCGGTTGGCGTGCATTCGGGTCTGCCCTGCGGTGCCGCACGCGACATCCCCACGGCCTTCGCCGCCATGCAGCGGGGTGCAGCTACCCAGCAGCAGCCATCAGGCCTGGGCGCGGCCGACGCCAAGCCGCTCGCGGTGCCGACCATCGTCTTCCACGCGGACCAGGACAGGACCGTGCATCCCAGCAACGGCGACCTCATTGCCGCGCAGGTCGCTGCGATGGGCGCGGTCACGGTGGAAACGCATGCCGGCCAGGTACCGGGCGGCCATGCCTATAGCCGCACGAACCACCTCACCCCTACGGGGACGAGCGTTCTCGAGCAGTGGCTGGTACACGGCGGCGGGCATGCATGGTCGGGGGGCAGCAACCTGGGATCGTATACCGACCCGCGAGGACCCGATGCATCCCGCGAGATGCTGCGCTTCTTCCGGCAGCACGCGCTGCCGGGCTGACATCCGGAGGCCTCCTGGTTGCCCCGATGCTGTCGCTGTGGCGTTGGAGGGGCGCTGCCCCTCCGGTTTCCTCCAGCAGAACGATCCCGGCAATCGGGGAAGCCTTGCGGCCCTCCGTGGGATGCGTCGGGAAAGCCTCGTCGGTCCCACAGATCAGGAAAGGCGGCCGCCGGGTTCAGGCCTTCTCGATCGGCCCGCCCGCATCGACCCAGCCCTTGAAGCCGCCGAGGTTGCGGACATTGGTGTAGCCCATGTCATGCAGCGTCTTCAGCACCAGCGCCGAACGCCCGCCCGAGGCGCAATAGGCGACCACGGTCTTCGCCGTGTCGAACTGCGCGTCGTGCATCGGGGAGGCCGGATCGGCTCGGAACTCCACCAGCCCGCGCGGGATGGCGAGCGCGCCGGGCACCTTGCCGGAGGCCGCGACCTCGGGCGGTTCCCGCACATCGAGGAAGACGACGTCCGGCCGGCCGACCAGCCCCTTCGCCTCATCGGGGGAGATGCGCGGCACCACGGCCTCGGCATCGGCGAGCATCTTCTGGACGGTGAGCGTCATCGGCGGTTCTCCCTGTTCCGGTGATGCCAGCCTAGCGCCATCCGCCGGCGGAGGCGACCAGCGCCGCCACGGCCGCGAGCGCGATGACCGCGAAGGTTGCGATCATCCCAGCGGCGCGGAGGCGGATATCCTCGGCGAGCCGCGTGATGCCCCAGGCATGAACGCCGCGTCCGGCCAGCAGAACTGCGCCCAGCGGATGCAGCACCCAGCCCGGCGCGCCGCCGGCCTCGGACAGGGCCAGAAGCAACAGGGCGAAAGGGGCGTATTCGGCGAAGTTCGCCTGGGCGCGCACGGCGCGTTCCAGCGCCGCATCGCCGCCCGTGCCCAGCGTGACGCGCGCGGCGTGGCGCAGCGGCACGATGCGCATGGACAGCCACAGGAAAAGCGGGGCGTGCAGCGCGGCCCACAGGGCGGTTGCAGACATCATGGTTCAGCCGTCATCGCCGGCGGCGCAGCAGCACATGCACCGCGCCGGTATTGGCACGATGCGGATGGGCGGCGCCCAGGATGATGCGCCGTAGATCCGGGGCGTTCAGCCAATGCGGCAATTCGCGCCGCAGCACCCCGCCCTCGACCGAGGAACCCCGGCCGGTGATCACCGCCACGCAGCGCAGGCCCTCGGCATAGGCGTCGGCAAGGAAGGCGTGGACGGCCGCATGGGCGTCCTGCGCACGGCGGCCATGGAGGTCGATGGTGCGTTCCGGCTTCATCTTGCCGCGCCGCAGGTCGCGCCAGCGGCGGTCATCCAGCCCCGCGGGCGGCGTATTCACGGCGAGATCCGGCGGCGTCCAGCGCGTGGGCGCGGCAACCGGCTGCGGCTGGGGCGGGGCGGCCGGCCGGGCAACGGCCGGCGCGGCCGGCGGCGGTTCGGGCGGCAATTCCCGGCCCGGCAGGGGCATGATCTCGGCGGCATAGGCGCGCCACAGCGCGCGGTCGGCCTCCGACAGGCCACGCAGCCGGCGGCGCGTCATGCCACGGGCAAGGCGGCGGGATCGTCGTCGATCAGGATGATGTGCAGACGCCGGGGCCCATGCGCGCCGAGTTCGAGGGTCTGCTCGATATCCGCGCTGCGCGAGGGGCCGGTCACCAGCATGACGTTGCGCGGCATGAATCCGCCGGTGACCGGATCGGTCCTTTCCCGCCGCAGCCTGTCCCAGGCTTCCTCATAGGCGCCGATAACGGCCGAGGCGCGCAGCACGACGATCTCGGTCTCGGCGAGGATGTTGAGCGTGGTCGGCCGCGCGGCATCCGAGGGCAGCATGAGCGTCCCGGTCTCCGCAATGCCGGCATAGCCATGCTGCACCGAGACGGCGTCGGTTGCCTGGGCCCGCCGTGCCTCGAATTCCAGCATCGGCTTTTCGGCCCAGGGCAGGGCCTGCAATTCGGGGTTCGGCGCCAGGACGAAGCGCGGCGCGAGGTTCTGCGCGGCGAGGTAGTCCGCCACCGCCTCCGGCACCTCCTCTCCCGCGGCGATGCGCGCGACGGAGCCGAACTCCTTCTCCACATTGCGGATGAACAGCGCGATCTGCTCGGGCCGCGGCACGCGCGACCGGGCCGGGATCAGGTGGCGCGGATGGGTGGCGAGCCGCCCCTCCAGCATCGCCCGCTGGTCGGCCGGCAGCGGCCCGCGCTTCAGGCCGCGCCGGATGGAGGCGAGGATGGCGTCCTTGGTCATGGCCTCACCGCCCTTCACGCTGCATCTTCGCGTAGCGCGCCATGAAGGTGCCGCCCGGTTCCGGTGCCGGCAGGTCGCGTCCTTCCGTCCAGCCGCCGGCGAGCGGCAGCGACCGGAAGACCCCCTTCCCGCGCGCCAGCAGCGACAGGGTGCCCATCGCCGCCCGCGTCGCCAGGCGATACATGCCGGGCCGCTTCGCGAACCAGGCCCAGAGCCCGAGATTCCGCCGCACCGCGCGCGGCGTCAGGTGGCGCTCGAACTCGCGTTCGCGCCAATGGCGCATCAGATTCGGCAGCGGGATCTTCACGGGGCAGACGCTCTCGCACTTGCCGCAGAAGGTGGAGGCATTGGGCAGCAGCGCCGCCTTGTCGATGCCGACCAGCGAGGGCGTCAGCACCGACCCCATCGGTCCCGGATAGACCCAGCCATAGGCATGCCCGCCGGTCACGCCATAGACCGGGCAGTGGTTCATGCAGGCGGCGCAGCGGATGCAGCGCAACATCTCCTGGAACTCGGACCCGATCATGTTGGACCGGCCATTGTCGATGAGGACGACGTGGTATTCCTCCGGCCCGTCCAGGTCGCCCGGCCGCCGCACGCCGGTGCTGAACGTCGTGTAGACGGAAAAGTCCTGCCCGGTCGCGGACCGCGCCAGCAGCCGCAGCAGCGAGGTCGCATCCTCGAGGGTCGGCACCACCTTCTCGATCGACGCCAGCGCGATGTGCACGCGCGGCAGGGTCTGCGTCAGGTCGCCATTGCCCTCATTGGTCACGATGACGGACGACCCCGTCTCGGCGATCAGGAAATTCGCGCCCGTGATGCCGACATCGGCGGCGAGGAAGCGGGACCGCAGCTTGGTGCGCGCCTCCGCCAGGATGTCGCGCCGCTCGTTGAACACGCGGTTCGGGTCGAGATCCGTGTGCATCCGGCGGAAATCCGCCTCCCAATCCTCGCGGTTCAGGTGGAAGGCCGGGGCGATGATGTGGGACGGGTGCTCATGGCGGAGCTGGATGATGTATTCGCCGAGATCGGTCTCGACCGGGGTGATGCCGTGGGCTTCCAGATGGTCGTTGATCGCGATCTCCTCCGAGATCATCGACTTCCCCTTGGTCACCGTCTTCGCATCGGCCTTGCGGCAGATGTCGAGGACCGTCGCCCGCGCCTCCTCGGCGGTCGAGCACCAATGCACCGTGCCGCCGGCGCGCTCGACATTGGCCGCGAATGTTTCGAGGTAGAAATCCAGATTTGCGAGGGTGTGATTCTTGATGTCCCGCCCGATGTCGCGGAGCTGTTCAAATTCCGGCAGGCGGGAAACGGCGTCGGCGCGGCGCTGGAGGAAGGCGCCCTTGGCCTTGCCGAGTGCCTTCTGCAGTCCCGCATCGCCCAGCGCCCGCGCGGCGTTCTGCTTGAAGGCGGGGGAAGTGATCTGGACCACGGGACGTCCTCGGACAGGCTGCGCAGATGCCCGTGTAGCGCGATTTCCGCCGGCCGTGTGAAGACCCTGCCCGCGATTTTGTTTGGATATCAAATCCATGCTGCGCTGCTCGGGACTTGCCCTGCGCCCCGGGGGGCGCGAAAAGGCCGCGCCCCGCTCGCGGGCCCCGATTCGCGCCGTTACAAAGGAGAAGCGCCGGTGATCACGCGTCGTTCCCTCTTCGCCGCCGGCGGCGGAGCCTTGGTCCTCGCCGGTTGCGCGGGCGAACAGGTTACCGCCGATGGCCGCTTCCCGATCATGGATGTGCTCGGCACCCAGTCGGACCTGTCGGAGTTCCGCTCGGCGCTGCGCCGCGCCAACCTGTCCGAGCTGCTTTCCGGCCCGACAGCCTACACCGTCTTCGCGCCGACCAACGACGCCTGGAGCGCCGCGCCGGCGGCGATTCGGGACGGCGGGGCCGACATGCTGCGCAACCTGATCGCGGGCGGGCGGCTGAACCTGCGCGACATCGCCGCCCGCAACGGCCGCATCCGCATGCTGAGCGGAATCGAGATCCGTGTCGTCGGCGGCAGCCCCACCGAGCCGCGCATCCAGGCGGTGCGGGCCGGTGCGACCCAGCCTTCCGGCGCCTCGGGCAGCATCATCCGGCCGAACCTGCTCTGCTCCAACGGCATCATCCACGTCGTCTCGGGCGTGCTGTTCCCGACGGCCTGAACGCCGCAGCGGGCGGGGGCTACCCCTCCGCCCGCGTCCGGCGGCCGCGCGCCGTCGGCACCAGAATCCCGCCCAGCACCATGTCACAGAAGTCGAGCGCGATTTCGGGCGCCGTCAGGGTGCCCTTGGGGTCGTACCAGCGCGCCATCCAGTTCACGGCGCCGAGGATCATCCGCCCCGCCACCGCCACATCCATGGTGCGGAGCTCGCCGGCCGCGACGCCGGCTTCCAGGATCTCCCGCAGCAGCCTCTCGTAACGATCGCGCCAGCCGATGCGCTCCCGCCGGAACCGCAGTTCTGGATCGTTCCAGAAGGTTGAGGCCGAGGCGATCCAGGCCCAGCGGTGGCGGTCGAAGAAGCGCGCCGTCTCCCCGATCAGGCTGCGCAGCCGGTCGGCGGCCGGCAGGGCCGGGTCGTCATGGCGGGCGACGTGCAGGTACAGCGCCTTGGTCACGCCCATGGCGAGCGGCCGCAGCAGCGAATCCTTGTCCGGGAAGTAGTGATACAGCGTCGCCTTCGAAATCCCGCATTCCAGCGCGATGTCGCGCATGGACACGCCATCGAAGCCGTTCTGCGCGAACATGCGGCAAGCGACCTCGAAGATCTGCACGATACGGCCTTGGGCCGGCTGGTCGTAGCCGCCGACCTCGAGGATGGAGACCAGGTCCTCGGTGCGCGCGACGGCGCGGCGGCGTGGGCGGGTGGGCGGGGCTTCCGGCGCTTCGGCAGTCTTGGATTTGGCAGCGGCGCGGGCCACGCGCGTCTCCTCTGATGGTGTGTTCACTGGCGCGGTGCATCCTTGCACGCTGCCGGCCGCACGCAAGCCGATGGACCTGACGCGCAGGGCGCCCTTACCATCATCGCCCATGCGATCCCATGCCCGCGGGGCCGGATGAAGCCGGCCGCCTTCGACTACCATGCGCCCCGGACGGTGGAGGAGGCGGTCGCGCTGCTCGCCACCCATGGTGAGGAAGCGCGCATCCTGGCCGGCGGCCAGAGCCTGGTGCCGACCATGGCCTTCCGCATGGCGCGGCCGGGCGTGCTGGTGGACATCAACCGCATTCCGGACCTGGCGTTCCTCCGCGCCGAGGACGGCATCCTGCGCATCGGCGCGCTGACGCGGCA
Organism: Roseomonas alba; assembly: GCF_019430885.1. Taxonomy (GTDB): domain Bacteria; phylum Pseudomonadota; class Alphaproteobacteria; order Acetobacterales; family Acetobacteraceae; genus Neoroseomonas; species Neoroseomonas alba. Next base: position 261,583 of record NZ_JAHYBZ010000007.1, read on the forward strand.
TGCGGCATTCGAGAAGCCCGTGGCGCCGGGGCCGGTGGGCGCGCTGCTCGCCCGCGTGGCGCGCCACATCGCCCATGCGCCGATCCGCCAGCGCGGCACCTTCTGCGGCAGCCTGGCGCATGCGGACCCGGCGTCGGAATGGTGCGCGACAACGCTGGCGCTGAGCGGGACGCTGATGGTCGCCGGCCCGGACGGACAGCGCGCCGTCGCCGCCGAAGACTGGTTCCAGGGCGTCTTCACCACGGCCATCGCGCCGGGCGAGATGCTGGCGGAAGTGCGCCTGCCGCTGCTCGGCCCCGACTGGCGCTGCGGCTTCGCGGAATTCGCGCGCCGCGCCGGCGACTTCGCGCTGGCCATGGCGGTGGTGGCGCTGCGGCTGGACGCCGGGCGCGTCGCCGAGGCGCGCATCGCGCTGGGTGGCATCGGCGGGCGGCCGGAGCTGGCGCCGGATGCGGCCGCCGCGCTGATCGGGCAGCTCCCGCGCGATGCCGCGCAATCCTCGGCCGAGCGCGCGGCCGCCGGCTGCGACCCGCAGGACGATATCCACGCCCCGGCGGACTACCGACGCGACCTGGTGCGCGTCATGGTCCGTCGCGCCATCGAGGACGCCATCGCCGCATGAATTGGGTCGGGCGCCGCCTGCGCCGCTTCGAGGATCCCGCGCTGCTGCGGGGCGAGGGCCGCTTCACCGCCGATGTCGCCGTCGGTGCGCGCGCCGTGCGCTTCCTGCGCAGTCCCGTTGCGAATGGACGCATCACCGCTCTGCGGCCGCCCGAGGACATGCCGCCCGGCTCACTGTTCGTCAGCGCGGCCGAACTCGGCGCGATCGGGACGATACGGCCGATGCTGTACCGCTTCGCCTATCGCGCCGTGGAGCAGCCGATCCTGCCGGCCGATCGCGTGCATTTCGTCGGCCAGGCCGTGGCGGCGATCGTCGCGCCGAGCGCCGCGATGGCCGAAGACCTGCTTGAGGCGGTGACGTTCGATATCGGGTCCGAGACTGCGCTGGTCGCCATGGACGACGCGCTGCACCCCGGTGCGCCGGCCGTGCATGCTGTGGCGCCGGGCAATGTCGCGGTCGAAGGCGTGATGGAATCGCCGGAAGCCGCGGCCGCCTTCGCCTCCGCGCCGCATGTGGTCGAGATCGCGCTGCGGTCGCGCCGGCAGAATGCCTCGCCGATGGAAGGGCGCGGCGGCTGCGCCCAATACGACCGCGCGACGGGGCGCGTACGGCTGACGGCCTCGGTGCAGATGCCGCACATGCTGCGCACCGGCATCGCCGAATTGCTGTCCATGCCGGAAGCCGACCTTCAGGTCATCGCGCCGGATGTCGGTGGCGGCTTCGGGCAGAAGATGGCGCTGTTCCCGGAATACGCGGTGCTGGTCTGGCTGGCGCGGCGATATCGCGGCGACTTTGCCTGGATCGAGGACCGCAACGAGAACCTCATCGCCTCAGCCCATTCGCGCGATCAGGAGCACAGGCTGCGCGGCGCCTTCGCGGCGGATGGCACGCTGCTCGCGCTGGAAGCCGACATCCTGGCGAATGTCGGGGCCTTCTCCGCCTATCCGACGACCTGCGGGGTCGAGCCGCTGATGGCCTTCGCGGAGTATCCCGGGCCCTACAAGGTGCCGGCCTATGCCGCACGGGCGCGCGGCGTGCTGACGCATACCTGCCCGATGGCGCCCTATCGCGGCGTGTCGCGGCCGGTCATCACCTTCGGGCTGGAACGGCTGATGGATGTCGCGGCGAAGCGGATCGGGATCGACCCCGTCGCGATCCGCCGGATGAACCTGGTGGACAGCTTTCCGCATCGCAGCGCGACCGGCCTGACGCTGGACGAGGCGAGCTACATCGAGACGCTGGACGATGCTGCGCAGCACCTCGACATCCCCGCCTTCCGCGAGCGGCAGAAGGCGGCGCGGGCGCAGGGCCGCTATCTCGGCCTCGGCCTGTCGGTGTTCAACGAACGCACTGGCTACGGCACGCCCGCCTTCGCCGCGCGCGGCATGGGCGTGGTGCCGGGATATGAGGTGGTGGACATCGCCATGACGCCGAATGGCGAGGTGGAGCTGCGCATCGGCGCCTCGCCGCATGGGCAGGGGCTGCGCACGGCGCTGGCGCAGCTCGTCGCCGACCGGCTCGGCATCGCGCCCGAGAGCGTGCGCGTCATCCATGGCGACACTGATCGCACGCCCTATGGCTGGGGCAGCTTCGCCAGCCGCGCGATGGTCATCAGCGGCGGCGCCTCCCAGGAAGCGGCCGACAAGCTGGCCGCCAGGCTGCGTGCCGCCGCGGCGAAAATCCTGCAATCGAGCGCAGACGACATCACCCTGCGCGATGGCGAGGCCGTGGCGGGCAATGGTTCCTCCATCGCCCTTGCCGCGCTGGCGAAGCAGGTACATCAGCGCAGCGACCTGTTCGACGGCTTCAACCTGGCCGAAAGCGCGCATTACGACCCGCCCGGCACCTTCTCGAACGCCTGCCATGCGGCCATCGTCGAAGTCGATCCGGAAACCGGCCATGTCCGCATCGAGCGCTACCTGGTGGTCGAGGATGCAGGGCGCATCATCAATCCGCTGATCGCCGACGGCCAGGTGCGTGGCGGCGTCGCGCAAGGCATCGCCAATGCGCTGTTCGAGGAAATCGTCATTGCCGAGGACGGCAACATCCTGACCGGCACCCTCGCCGACTACACCCTGCCGAGCGCGATGGAGATCCCCGAGATCGAGATCCACCACCGCGAGACGATCAGCCCCTTCACCCTGACCGGCGCCAAGGGCCTTGGCGAGGGCGGGTCCATCGGCGCGCCTGCCGCGATCGCGAATGCAATCAGCGATGCGTTGTCGCCCTTCGGCGTCGAGCTGTTCGAGATTCCGGCGACGCCGCCACGCATCCGCGCCGCGATCCGCGCGGCGGAGGCCCGCGCATGAGCCGCCACGTCGTCACCTTCACCGTGAACGGCGTCGCGCAGCGCGTCGAGGTCGAGGCCCGCAGCACCCTGGCCGACACGCTGCGCGAGTCCTGCGGCCTGACCGGCACGCATCTCGGCTGCGAGCACGGCGTCTGCGGCGCCTGCACCGTGCTGGTGAACGACATCCCCACCCGCGCCTGCCTGATGTTCGCCGTGCAGGCGGACGGCGCGGCGATACGCACCGTGGAAGGCCTCGCCGCGCCCGACGGGACACTGAACGCGCTGCAACAGGCCTTCCAGGACCATCACGGGCTGCAATGCGGCTTCTGCACGCCCGGCTTCCTGATGCTGAGCACCTGGCTGCTGGAACGCGACGAAGTCCTCAGCGAGGCGACGCTGCGCGAGGCGCTGGCGTCGAACATCTGTCGCTGCACGGGATATCAGGGGATCGTGGAGGCGGTGCGCAGCGCGGCAAGGAAAGCCGGGCGCTGGGCGGAATAAGGTCGGGGGGAGATGAACTCCCCCCGAACCCCCCTCCTTTTTTTGACCGTTGCACTGATGTGCCGGTGAGGGGGGTGCGCACAATTGCGCCGGCCGAAGCCAATGGGTGCGGCCGGCGCGCAAGCGCGCCAGCGCTCCAGTCAGAAAAAGGAGGGGGTCCGGGGGAGTTCGCTCCCCCGGCCTTTCTTCACCGTCCGCGGCGCAGGAACGCCGGCACCGGCGTCCCGTCCCGGAAATCGCCTTCCCGCCAGGACCGGTCCCGCCGGGACTCATCCCCGCCCGACCGCCGCCGGGCCTGCTCGCCCGCATTCGCGGCAGGCTTCGCGGCAGGGCTGCCGCTCTTCCCACCATGCCCAGCCGGGCGGTGCTGCGACTGCCGCGCCGGCTTGTGCGCACCACGCGGCGGCTGGGCCGCACGCGGCGGGCGCGGCGCCTCACGCGGCGCGGCCATGTCCTCGGCCGTCGTCTCGCGCTTCTCGCTCGGGATCTGCATGCGGATCAGCTTCTCGATCGCGCGTAGCTTGTCGCGGTCCTCATGCGAGCACAGCGCGATCGCCTCGCCCGAAGCGCCGGCGCGCGCGGTGCGGCCGATGCGGTGGACATAGGTCTCGGGTACCTCAGGCAGGTCGAATTGGATGACGTGGGTCACGCCGTCCACGTCGATGCCGCGAGCGGCGATGTCGGTCGCCACCAGCACGGGCGCGGAGCCGTCACGGAAGGCGGCGAGCGCGCGTTCGCGCGCCCCCTGGGCCTTGTTGCCGTGGATGGCGTTCGCCTTGATGCCGTCCTGGTCGAGCTGCTTCACGATGCGGTCGGCACCGTGCTTGGTGCGGCTGAAGACCAGGGTGCGGCCGATGCCCTCGGCCTTGAGGATCTCGGCCAGGGCGCGGCGCTTGCCGGCGGCCGCCAGGTGGATGACGCGCTGGGCGACCTTTTCCGCCGTGGTCGCCACGGGGGCGACGGCGACGCGGGCCGGGTCGGTCAGCATCTCGGCGGCGAGCCTGTTGATCTCGCCCGGCATGGTGGCGCTGAAGAACAGCGTCTGGCGCTTGGCCGGAATGGCCTTCAGCAGGCGGCGGATGGCCGGCAGGAAGCCCTTGTCGAGCATCTGGTCGGCTTCATCCAGCACCAGCGTCGAGACATGGTCGAGCCGCCCGGCGCCCTGGTCGAGCAGGTCCTGCAACCGGCCCGGCGTCGCGACAAGGATGTCCACGCCGCGCGCCAGGGCGCTGCGCTGCGGACCGAAGCCGACGCCACCGAAGATGACGGCGACGGACAGGCCGAGATGACGGCCATAGGCCTTCACGCTGTCGGCGATCTGCGAGGCGAGCTCACGCGTCGGGGAGAGAACCAGCACGCGGCAGCCGCCGCGCGGCGGCCGGCCGGGCGTCGCGGCCAGGCGGTGCAGGATGGGCAGGCTGAAGGCAGCGGTCTTGCCGGTGCCGGTCTGGGCGATGCCGAGAAGGTCGCGCCCTTCCAACACGATCGGAATGGACTGGGCCTGGATGGGGGTGGGGGCGGTATAGCCTTCCTCGGCAAGGGCCTGGAGGATGCGAGTGTCGAGGCTGAGGGCCTCGAAGGTATCGGTCACTGATCAATCCTGTCACGCGCGCACGGCTTTCGCGCCGCGCACGTCGCTGCGGTGAGAAAGCCCCGCGGGATTGGGACTGTCCGGTGGGTGGCGCGCCTGTTTCCCGACCCGGGCCCACACCGCAACGCGGGGACCGATCACGCGGCCGGGCGGCGCGTGGCGCACGGCATCACCGCGCGGTGAGCGGAGTATGGCCCTTCGCGGGTGCAAAAACAAGCCGCAGGGCCAGGGCGCCGTTCAGCCGGTCCTGCCGAAGGCGCCCGCCGCGCGCAGGGCCCCCATTGCCGCTTCATCGTAGCCGAGCATCGTCGCCACATCCGTCGTATCGGCGCCCAAGGGCGGCGCCGGCCGGTCCGGCTGCTCCTCATAGCCCGGGTACAGCACCGGCTGGCGCGCCGCGCGCGCGAGGCCGGTTCCGTTCGGTTCGAAGAAGTTCACATCCTGCAGATGCGGGTCGCGCAACAGGTCCTCGAGCCGGTTCACCGGCGCGTGCGGGATGTCGAGCGATTGGAGGGCGCGCAGCCACTCGGCCGTGGTGAAGCGCGTCATCTCCTCGGCGAGCACGGTGTAGAGCTCGGCGATATGGGCGCTGCGCTCGCCCGGATCACCGAACCAGGGCGCGTCCAGCACGTCACGGCGGCCGGTGAATTCGAGAAGGCGGCGCCATTGCTGCTCGGTATAGGGCAGCGCCGCGATCCAGCCGTCGCGCGTGCGGTAGGGCCGGCGATCGGCGGCGAACATGCGATGATAGCCAGCGGATTCAGGCGGCCCGCCGAAGGCGGCGGCGGCCAGGTGCTCGTTCAACACGAAGGCGGCGACGGATTCGAACATGGCGGCCTCGACCTCAATCGGGCCGGTGCGACCGCGCGCGCGGGAAGCGATGGCCGCCAGCAGCCCGTAGGTCGCCGTCAGCGCCGCCACCTTGTCGGCCATCACGCCCGGGACATAGGCGGGATCGGCCCCGCGATAGGACGGCAGCGCGGCGATGCCGCCGGCGGCCTGGATCACGTCGTCGAAGGCCGGGCGGCCGGCATAGCGCCCGCCGCTGCCGAAGCCGAGCGCGGCACAATAGATGATGTCCGGATTGATCGCCGCGACCTTGGCGAAGCCGTAGCCGAGCCGGTCGATCGCCTGGGGACGCATGTTGTGCAGGAAGACTTCCGACCAGCCGATCAGGCGGTCGAAGACCTCCCTGCCCGCTTCGGTCTTCAGGTCCAGGACGATGCTGCGCTTGTTGCGGTTGTTGCAGACGAACATGGCACTGTCGCCCTGGGGGCCGCGCGGCTGGATGGCGCGGGCCAGGTCGCCTTCCGGCCCTTCGACCTTGATGACCTCGGCGCCGAGGTCGCCCAGCACCTGCCCGATCAGCGGGCCGTAGATGACGGTGGTCAGGTCAAGGACACGCAGCCCCGACAGCACAGGCAGCATGATGTGGTTACTCCGGCTTGATTCCCGCATCGGCGACCATCTGGCGCCGGCGCGGCAGTTCGTGGTGCAGGCAGCCGGTGAAAGTCCCGGGCCCGCGGAGGAGGAGAGGCCCGCCGGCATCGGCCACGCGGTCGGGGAGCGCGACGGCACGCGGGGAATGACGGACGATACGCATGGTGATGCCTCCCTGACCCGAGGCTAGGCCGGGCTGGCACCGCCCGTGAAGATAGCTTCCGCGGCCAGGATGGGCGTCGCAGGTCGCGAGGATGCGGAGGCAAGGGCGAGATGTGCGTCTCGGCGTCCTGTCTGGCGCGAGCGGCGCCCCCCTCCGACTGCTCCTACAGCGCGCGCGTCAGAAACCGGTTCTCGCCGCTCGCCGCATAATCCCCGAACGGCCCGCACGGCGCGAACCCGTTCGCGAGGTACAGCGCGACCGCCGGCTGGAAATAGGCGCTCGTGCCGGTCTCCAGGCTGACCCGTGTCATGCCGGCGGCGCGGGCCTCGTCCATGATGTGGCGCAGCATCATGCCGCCGATGCCGCGGCGGCGCGCGGCCTCGGCCGTGTGCATCGACTTCACCTCGCCATGGTCATCCGCCATGCGCTTCAGCGCGCCGACGCCGAGCAGCGTCTCCCCGTCCCAGGCGCTGAAGAACCGGATCTCCGGCACGCGCAGCCCCGACAGGTCGAGCGCGAAGGCGAAGCCTTCCGCCGTCGCTGCGCGCGCCTTCGTCAGATGCGTCGTCAGCAGCGCCTGCACGCGGGCATCGTCGAGGCCGCCCTCGGTGATCGTCACGCTCACAGGTAGCGGCCCCGTTCCATGATCTCGAGCGTGTACTCGCGATAGGTCATGCCGAGTTCCTCAGCCCGTGCCAGGCGGCGCAGCGCCACTTCCCGCGGCGGCGTCTTCCAGGCGCGCTTGCGCGCCCGACGCCAATTCCAGGCATTCCAGCCGAGTGCGGAGACATCGTCATCGAGCGGCGGCCCACCGTTGTGGCCGAGCGAAGGCGGCGTGGTCATGCACACGATTATCCACTATCGTGCCACCATGTCCACTATCCTGGATGCGCCCGAGGCCCCCGGAATCGATGCGCTGATCGCCGCCCGGCTGCGCCGCGAGCGCGAGGCCCGCGGTTGGTCCATCGCCGATCTCGCCGCTGCCTCCGGCGTGTCGCGCGCCATGATCAGCAAGGTGGAGCGGGCCGAGGCCAGCCCGACCGCATCACTACTCGGGCGGCTGTCGGGGGCGCTTCATCTCACCGTCTCGACACTGCTCGCGCGGGCCGAGGCCGATGCCGGCCCCGCGCGCATCGCCCGGGCCGCGGCGCAGCCACTCTGGACTGACCCTGCCACGGGGTATCGCCGCCGCGCCGTCTCGCCGCCCGGTGCCGAACCTGAACTCGTCGAGGTCGAACTGCCGCCCGGCGCGCGCGTCGCCTACACGGCCGGATCCTTCGCCTTCCTGCGCGGCCAGGTGGTGTGGGTGCTGGCCGGGCGCCTCACGGTCGAGGAAGGGACCGAGGAGGCGCTGCTCGGTCCCGGCGACAGCCTCGCCTTCGACCTGGCCGCGCCGAAGGGGCATGCCTTCCGCAATCCCTCCGCCGTGCGGCCCTGCCGATACCTGGTGGCGCTGCACCGGCGCTGATCAGCCGGCTTCCTGCTCCAGCGCCGTGACCCAATGTTCCAGGGCCCGGCGCAGCTTCGCCGCCCTCTTCTCGCCGATGCGCTCGGCCACGCGTGTCTCGGCCTCCGCGCTCAGGGCCAGCAGCGTGTCGAGCGCCGCTTCGCCGCGCGCAGTCAGGCGCACGATCCGCGCCCGGCCGTCCGAGGGATCGGGCAGGCTACGCAGCAGCCCGGCCTCCTGCAGGCCTTCCACCAGATAGGCCATGGACTGCTTCGTCATGCCCGCCCGTTCGGCGAGCACTGTCAGCCGCGATCCACCCGGCGCGATGTGGCGGAATACCGCGGAATGGGCGGGGCGGATCTCCGGGAAGCCGCGCACGGCGAGCGCGCCATAGACCTCCCTCTGCATCGCCTCATAAGGCAGGCGCAACAAGGCGCCGAGGGTGCGCCGGTGTTCGGTGACGGGCTTGGTGTCCATGCACCATCTTGACGCATAGTCAGAGAGACTGTCTATATATCGTCAGTTTCTCTGACGAAAAGGCTCCGTCGATGGACCCCATCGCCCGCAACCTCGCCGTGGTCGAGGCCCATATTCGCGATGAAGCGCGCGATCCCGCCGCGGTCATGGATCTCTATACCGACGACATCGTACTCGAGATGCCGACGCGCGGGCTGACCCTGGTCGGCCGCACCGCCATCGAGGCCAACTACCGGGCCATGTTCGGCTCCATGGCCGAGGTCGAGATCATCCCAGGCACCCGCTTCGCCACCGAGGACCACGTCATCGACGACTGCACCGCGCGCTTCCGCCTGACCGGCGACGGTGTCGCGAACGCGCCGCTGCCGGTCGGCAGCCTGGTCGAGTTGCGGCTGATGCACCTGTTCGCGATGCGCGACGGACGCATCGCGCGGGAGACGGTCTATGAGGGCTGGCGGCGGATCGGTTAGCGGCAAGATGGGGAGGGGCTTTGCCCCATCGGCGCGACGATCCGGGCGACCGCGGAACGGGGAACGGCTCTCCCGAACCCCCACCCGCCAAAGGCCACAGGGCCTTTGGAAACCGACACCTGGTGCCGGGCGGGAAGCCCTGTTCAGACTATCGAGGCGCGCACGGTGCACGGCGCCTGGGAATGATTCTGGCGCTCAGCGGGAACCGCACGATCCAGGTTGGCTGGACTGCCGTGCAGGGCGCCAAGTCAAGGTTTCCAAAGGCCTTTCGGCCTTTGGCGGGGAGAGCCCGAGAGGGGCAAAGCCCCTCTCGTTTCCACAGTCCAGGATGAAGCACCTAAGCCGCCAAGGACTTCAGCGGCAGCCCCAGCGCCGCCGCCACCGCCGGATGCGTGACGCTGCCGCCCTGCACGTTCACTCCTGCGGCGAGATGCGGATTCTCCGCCGCCGCGCGTCGCCAGCCCTTGTCGGCGATCTGCAGGGTGAAGGGCAGCGTCGCGTTGTTCAGCGCCACGGCGCTGGTCCGCGCCACGGCGCCGGGCATGTTCGTCACGCAGTAATGCACGACACCGTCCACCACATAGGTCGGGTCGGCATGGGTGGTGGGGCGGGAGGTCTCGAAGCAGCCGCCCTGGTCGATCGCCACATCGACCATCACGCTGCCTGGCCGCATGCGCGACACGGTCTGCCGCGTCACCAGCCGCGGCGCGGCGGCACCCGGCACCAGCACGGCGCCGATCACCAGATCGGCCTCCAGCACCGTGCGTTCGACCGCGTCGCTGGTCGCGAAGAGCGTATCGACCATGCCGTTGAACTCGACGTCCAGCGCGTTCAGGACGCGCGGATTGCGGTCGAGCACCGTGACGTGGGCGCGCATCCCGCTCGCGATCCGCGCGGCATTCGATCCGACCACGCCGCCGCCGATGATCGCGACGCGGCCTGACGGCACGCCGGGCACGCCGGACAGCAGGATGCCGGCGCCGCCGGCTTCCTTTTCCAGGCAGCGCGCGCCGACCTGAACGGCCATGCGGCCGGCGACCTCGCTCATCGGCGCCAGCAGGGGCAGCCCGCCCTGTGCATCCGTCACCGTCTCATAGGCGATGGCCGTGCAGCCGGAGGCGATCAGCCCCTGCGTCTGCTCGGGATCGGGGGCGAGGTGCAGGTAGGTGAACAGCACCTGGTCCGGCCGCAGTCGTATCCATTCGGCGGGCTGCGGCTCCTTCACCTTTACCACCAGCTCGGCCTCGGCGAAGACCGTCGCGGCATCGGGGGCGATGCGGGCGCCCGCAGCGAGGTAGGCCTCGTCCGGGAAGCCGATGCCGGCGCCGGCGTTGGTCTCGACCAGGACCTCATGACCGTGCAGGACCAGTTCGCGGACCGAGCCGGGCACCAGCCCGACCCGGTATTCGTGGATCTTCACTTCCTTCGGGACGCCGACGCGCATGGTGTTCTTCCTTGGGTTTCACTCCACCGGCAGGAAGATGAACACGACGGCGGCGATCAGGCACCCCCCGGCGGCGAGGAAGTTCCAGCGGATCGTCTCGCCCAGGAAGGCCACGCTGAACACGGCGAATACCGCCAGCGTGATGACCTCCTGCATTACCTTGAGCTGCTGGCCGGTGAAGGTGCCGTAGCCGATCCGGTTCGCCGGCACGGCGAGACAGTATTCGAAGAAGGCGATGCCCCATGAGATCACGATCGCCAGCCACATCGGCCAGGATGGCTGCTTGAGGTGACCGTACCAGGCGAAGGTCATCAGCACGTTGGAGGCGACGAGCAGCAGCGGCGTCAGCAGCCAGGCGGACATGGAAACTCCTTGAGGACCGGTGCCGCGCAGTCTGGCCCTGCTGCCGGGGCCGCCCAAGATCATATCACGCGACCCGAGCGCTCCAGCCGGCCCAGACCCTCCACAGCCAAAGCGAACTGCCGGCCGATCTCGGCGAGGATCGGCGCGGCGGCTTCCGTGGGCTGCTGTGGCAGCGTCGTGGCACCGGCGGCCAGCGCCGTGGCCGCGTCCTCGAACCAGGCGCGCCAGACGGTGGGATCGCCTGCGCCGGACAATCGCAGTGCGGCGACACGCCCGGCCGCCCGCCGCATCGCGGCGTCCGCCGACAACGCGGCCGCCAGGCCTTCGGTCCGCGTCAGGGCGTTTTCGAACAGAGCCTTCTGCAGCAGCTCCTCGGCCTGGGCGCTGGTCTGGCCGACCGTGCGGCGGATCGCGAGCACCGCGCCCTCCCCCGCCTCGACGGAGACCGCGAGGGCAGCGTAGCGCAGATTGGCGACCAGCGCGGCGCGGAGCGCCGGCGCCAGCCGCGCCCCGGCCCAGTCCGGCCACAGCAGCGCCGCGCCGGCCAGTGCCGCCGCGCCGCCGGCCAGGGTGTACAAGGCGCGTTCCAGCGCCACGCGCAGCGCATCGGTATGGCCCGGCCGTTCGAGTTCGAGCAGCACGACCACCACGGCCGAAAGCCCGGTGACGAAAAGACCGAAGCTGACGCGGCGCACCGCGGCGGTGGGCGCGGCGAGGAGGAAGACCGCGAAGGCCGCCACCAATGGCGAGGGCAGCAGCACCGCGGCACCCGCGCCGAGCGACGCCCCCAGCAGCGTGACCAGCAGCGCGACGGCCAGCCACCACCCGTGATCGAGCCGCCAGCCGAGGGTCAGCGCCAGCCCGCCCGCCGCCAGGACCGCGAGCCGCAGCGCATGGCGCAGCAGCGGCGTTCCGGGCCGGAGCTGCGCCCGGATCGCTGTCCAGCCGGTCCCCCCGGGCGGTTCGCCCCAGGTCGGCGCGTTGCCACGCGACGCCGGCGCCGCGGCGGCATCCAGGCCGTCCAGCAGCCGCTCGATCACCGGCCGCAGGGATGCGCTCTCCGGCAGGGCCGCGACATGGGCGAGCAACTCCGCGCGCGGCGCCACGCTGCACGGTCGCTGGGCCACGGTCGCGACAGCGAGTTCCTCCAGCAGCGGCCCGAGCGCCTTCAACAGCCGCGACGCCGCGGCGCGGGTGGGCGGCGCGTCGGTGTGCTCCAGCAGGTCGGCCAGGGCGACCAGCGCGTCGAAGACCTGCTCGGCCGCCTCCAGCCGCTGCCAGACCGGATCGAGCCGCCAAGCCCCGCCCGGCGCCGCGCCGGCATGGGCGATGATGCGGGCGCGCGCTTCCTCGAAGATCAGCCGCACATCGCGGCGATAGGCCCGCGCATGGCGGTCCCATGTCGCACGGTTCTCGCCGGCCGGACCCAGCATGCCTTCCAGATCCGCGACGAGCCCCGCCAATGCCCGCCAGCCTCGGGCCACGGCATGGCGCGCGGTCTGGAAAGGCCGGAGCCACCACAGCACCGCCGTCACCAGGACAGCCCAGCCGGTACCCAGGAGGAAGAGCACCGCCGCCTCCTCCGCCAGGCGCGGGGTGGCGGGGCCTTGTGACAGCGCCAGCACCAGCACGACGGACAGCAGCACGCTGATCAGCACGCCCGGCATGCCCAAGGCCCGCAGCAGCGCGAGGAGGAAGATCCCGATCGTGCCGCCGGCGACCGCCACTGGCAGCGGCGCGAAGGCCCCGAGCAGGCCGAAGCCCGCGGTCAGCAACGCGCCGCCGATCCCGAACAGGATCTGCGACCGCACCCGGTCGCGCAGCGGCCCGCCGGGATCCGCCAGACAACTCAGCCAAGCCGCCAGCGCCGGCCAGACGAGGATCGGCAGATCCGCCCAGACGGCGATCAGCACAAGCGAGGTCAGGGCCAGGCCGCTGCGCAGCCCCTCCCCCGGATTGAGCAGCCGGAGATCGAAGGCGAAGGTTGCCGGCAGGCCGTCGCGGGACATGCCGGCTGCGCCTCAGCGGGCCGCGGCGGCCTCGGCGCCGACCGGCGCAGGCGGCAGGCGGCGCAGCAGGAACAGCATGATGCCCATCGCCGGCAGTGCCGCGACGGTCGTCATCAGGAAGAAGGAGGGCCAGCCCAGCATCTCGGCCAGCCAGCCCGAACTGGCCCCCAGCGTGCGCAGCGGCACCGCAGCCAGGGACGACAGCAGCGCATATTGCGTCGCGGTGAAGGACCGGCTGGTCAGTGACGACAGGTAGGTGACGAAGGCCGCATCGGCGAGGCCGTCGGTGAAGTTCTCCACCCCCACCTGGGCGAAGAGCATGGGGATGTCGTGCCCCGCCTGGGCCAGGGCGACATACATCAGGTTCGACAGCATCTGCGCCATGCCGGTGATGATCAGCGCGCGGCCGGTGCCGATGCGGGCCACGAACCAGCCACCGGCCAGCGCGCCGAGCAGGGTCGCGAACAGGCCGAAGACGCTGGAGACGGATGCCACCTCCAGCCGCGAGAAGCCCATCTCGCGGTAGAAGGGCGCGGTCATGATGCCGGCCAGCGCCTCACCCAGCTTGAACAGGGCGACGAAGGCGAGGATGGCGAACCAATAGGGACGGCGAACGAAATCCGCGAAGGGATCGACCACGGCGAGGCGCAACCGCGCCGCCCAGCCATGCGGGTGCTCGACCGGTGCGGGGCCGGCATCGGGGGCGGCCAGCACGGCCAGGAACCCCACCCCGATCATCACGGCGCACATCGCAAACGCAAAGGACCAGCCGCCGAGCTCCGCCATGGCCAGCGCGCCTGCGCCCGAGGCCAGCAGCGCCCCGCGATAGCCCCAGACGTAGCAGGCGAGGCCATAGCCCTGGTCGCGCTCGGGCAGCACCTCGATGCGATAGGCGTCGATGACGATGTCCTGGCTGGCCGACAGGAAGGCGACCCCCACCGCGATCGCGACCGTCATCGTCGGATCCGCCGTCGGGTCGGTCAGGCCAAGTGCGAGGATCGCCAGCGCCAGAGCCGGCTGGATGACCGCCAGCCAGCCGCGTCGGCGCCCCAACCCCCGGAAGGCCGGCGGCAATGCATGGTCGAGCACGGGCGACCACAGGAATTTCAGCGAATAGGCGAGGCCGATCAGCGCGGTCATCCCGATCGCCGCCAGCGAGATGCCGGATTCCGACATCCATTGCCGCAGGGTGAAGGCCGTCAGCGGCAGCGGCACTCCGGCCGAAAAGCCGAGCGCGAGGAGGACGAGGAAGCGCCGGTCGCGCCAGCGGGGCAAGGCCGAATCGGACATGGAGGCAAGCTGGCAGAAGCCAGGTCACATCGCCAGCGCAGCAGGCTTGCTCCGGCGCCCCGGCGCTGCGCAGTATCGCGCCGGCAACGATCCCTGCAGAGGACTGCATGAACGAGCTGATCGCCCGCGTGAAGGGCATGATCCTGGCGCCGGCCCAGGAATGGCGGACCATTGCGCGCGAGCCGGTGGAGTTGGTCCCGCTCTTCACCCGCTACGTCATGATCCTGGCGGCGATCCCGGCCGTGGCCGGCTTCCTGCTGGTGGCGATCTGGGCGCCCTTCCATGCCCTGACCGGGGCGATCGTGGGCTACATCCTCTCCCTGATCGCGGTCTTCGTGACGGCGAAGATCATCGAGGTGCTGGCGCCCAATTTCGGCGGCCCCCAGGATGCCGACGCGGCGCTGAAGCTCGCCGCCTTCGCGCCCACGGCGGCCTGGGTGTCGGGGGCCGCGATGATCGTGCCGATCCTGGGCTGGCTGGTGGCGCTGATCGGCGGTTTCTACTCGCTCTACACGCTCTATCTGGGCGTGCCGCTGGTGATGCGCGTGCCGCAGGAAAAGGCCGTGACCTTCACCCTGGCGGTGATCGGCGTGGCGATCCTCGTGAACATCGCGGTACGGCTGCTGACCGGCATCCTCATCTGATACCAGCCAGCCTTTCGGCTGGCTCGGTATCAGAGTCTTGGTTTCGCGCGCGGCCGCCCCACCAACCCCGCGCGCCATACCGTTCACCTTGCCGGTGAGAAGTTCATCAGCAAGGCTCGGCGGCATGAGGCGCCGTCCGGACATGCGGCGTCTGGCGCATGTCCAGGTCCGGCACCGGCCCGCACAGGCCGGTGCCGCAGGGGGCAGGGCGGTGCCGCGAGGCGAGGCCCCTCCCCGATCCTACCCTTCCGCCTTCGGCACCATCCGCCCGATCCGCCGTCCACCGAACAGGTGGACATGGAAATGCGGGACTTCCTGTCCCCCATCGCTGCCCATGTTGGTCAGCGCGCGATAGCCCGCGGCTTCCAGCCCGAGTTCCTTCGCCACCTTCGACACGGCGCGCCAGAACCCCGCGATCTCGGCCTCCGACGCCGTCGCGCCGAAGTCCGCGATCGACACGTAGCGCCCCTTCGGAATCACCAGGACATGCACCGGCGTCTGCGGATTGATGTCGTGGAAGGCGAGGGCGTGCTCGTCCTCATGCACCTTCTTGCACGGGATCTCCCCGCGCAGGATGCGGGCGAAGATGTTGGCGTCGTCATAGGGCGGCAGGCCGGTCACGGACATGGCGGGACTCCAAGGGTTTGCGCGCTGCGTTGTGCGCATCCTCACCGCGCGGCCGCGATGCGCAAGACGGGTCGCATTTTCTGGTTGCGAAGGCGGGCCATTTTCGAATAACGGTGAGTTATTCGAATAACAGACCGTAACGCGAATGTCCGCCGAAACCCAATCCCGCCCCTACCGCCAAGTCGCCCGCGCCGCCGCGACCGAGGAAACGCGCCGCCGCATCGTCACCGCCTTCGCCGAGGCGCTGGCCCAGCGCTGGCTGGACGAGATCACCCTGGATGAGCTCGCCACCGCCGCCGGCACCACCCGCCAGACCGTCATCCGCCTGTTCGGCGGCAAGGAGGGCCTGCTGGACGCCGTCGTCGACTGGATGCGCGAAGGGGTGGTCATCCGCCGCACCCTGATGCCCGGGCCCACCGCCATCGCCGTCGCCCGGGCGGTTGGCGCGGACTACGAGACGAGCGGCGACATGCTCATCCGCCTGCTGGCGCAGGAAGGCCGGCATCCGGGCCTGTTCACCCTGCTGGACCTTGGCCGCCGCCACCATCGGACCTGGATCGGGGAAGTCTTGGCCGGCCCGATCGCATCCCATCCGCCCGCGGAACGCGAGGCGCTCACCGACCGGCTCATCGTCGCCACCGATGTCTACAGCTGGAAGCTGCTCCGCCGGGATGCCGGGCGCAGCCGCATCGAAACCGAGGCGGCCATCGCCGCCCTCATCGCCGCTATCCTGGCGGCCCGGAGCAACGACCATGGCTGATTTCCTCATCACCACCTTCGAAGGCGGCGGCAATGTCCCGCCCGTGCTCGGCATGATCCGGCGCCTGCGGGCACGCGGGCACAGCGTGCGGGTATTGGGCGACGCGGTGCTGGGCCGCGAGATGGAGGCCGCCGGCGCGACCTTCCGCCCCTGGACCACGGCGCCGAACCGCGCCGACCGCCGGGGGGACTCCGACCCCATCAAGGATTGGGTGGCGACCGAGCCCGGTGGCGGCCTGCTGCGTGGCCTGGACACCATCATGATCGGCGAGGCCGCCAACTATGCCGCCGACACCATGGCCGAGCTGCGCCGCCAGCCCGCCGATGCGCTACTGTGCTCCGACCTGCTGTTCGGCCCGGCGATCGCCGGCGAGGCTGCCGGCATCCCGGTCGTGATCTTCGCCTGCAACATCAACCTCATGCCGATGGACGGCCTGCCACCGGTTGGCCCCGGCCTAGCGCCACCCACCACCGCCGAGGAGCATGAGGTCGCCGCCGGCGTCGCCGCCTGGTTCCGCGCGGCGCTGGACGAAAGGCTGCCGGTGCTGAATGCGGCACGCGCGGCGCATGGCCTGGTACCGGTCTCGCGGCCCGAGGACCAGCACGCCCGTGCGGCGATGACCCTGCTCGCCACCAGCCCCGCCTTCGACTTCCCGGCGACGCGGCTGCCGCCCGGGCTGCGCTATGTCGGCCCGCTGCTCGATGCGCCGGGCTGGGCGCCGGACTGGGATTCGCCCTGGGCAGCGGACGATACCCGCCCGATGATCCTGGTCGCGCTCAGCTCGACCTTCATGGACCAGGCCGGCGTGATCCAGCGGCTGCTGGATGCGGTGGAGACGCTGCCCGCGCGCATCGTCGCCACGCTGGGGCCGGGGCTCGCCGGCACCGCGCTGCGCGTGCCCGCGAATGCGCAGGTGATCGATGGCGCGTCGCATGACGCGATGATGCGGTCGGCCGCACTGGTGGTGACGCATTGCGGGCACGGCACGGTGATGCGCGCGCTGTCGCATGGGCGGCCGATGCTCTGCCTGCCCATGGGGCGCGACCAGAACGACAATGCGGCGCGCGTCGCCTTCCGGGGGGCGGGCATCCGGCTGACCCCCGATGCCGATGTCCCCGCGCTGCGCCAGGCCATCACGACGCTGCTGCGCGAACCGCGCTACGCGGCCGCGGCGAAGACCCTCGGTGCGGCGATCGCGGCGGCCACGCGGCCGGATGCTCTGGTGGAGGCGCTGGAGGAACTTCTCGCCGGGCCGTCCTGCCGCCACGCGGCGTGAATGGACGGCGCCGACGGAATTGGAGGGGCGTCGCCCCTCCAAACCTCCCAGCCAAAGGCCACAGGGCCTTTGGAAACCGTCACTTGATGCCGCGCGGTGCGGTCGTTCCATGCCCCGCCCAGCGCGTTCCGTGCGCAAAAGCAGGTCTAGGCATCGGGTTTGCCCGAGGTATCCAGCACCCGAAGGAGGTCTCCCAAGACTTTCTGACGACCCGGTCACTTCCGCTGGCGCAGTGGCAGGGCTCTGCCGCTCCAACCGCCTTTCGTGCGCCGAAGCGCGTGCCGGCAGCATTCTGACAACGGAGCACGGCGCCAAAGGGAGGTATGCAAAGGCCCTTCGGCCTTTGCTGGGGAGAGCCCGAGAGGGACGAAGCCCCTCTCGGTTCCACAGATCAGGAAGAAGAGCGGCGCCGCCGCCCGGCCGTCACGGCAGCTTGCTGGTTCCCGCCGCGCGCAGGATACCCCGCGGACGCGCGGCCTTCTCGGCGATGCCGGAGATGCCTTGGCGCCTCGCGAGCTCGGCCCAGACCGCCTGGGGCGGGATGCCGGCATCCACCCAGACCACCATCAGGTGATAGAGCAGGTCCGCGCTCTCGAGCACCGTGGCGTCGCGGTTGCCGGTCGCGGCTTCGATGACGCATTCCACCGCTTCCTCGCCGAGCTTCTGCGCCACCTTGGCGGTGCCGCGGGCGAGCAGCCGGGCGGAGTGGGACGTCATGGTGTCGCCGGCCTGGCGGCGATCCTCGACCACCTTCCACAGCCGGTCGAGGATGGTCGCGTCGGCCCCCGCGATGGCCGGGGCCAGCGGGGCGAGCATGCGCTTCTCGGCCTTGCGCAGCACCTTGGGCAGCTTGGCCTTGGCAGCCGCCCGCGCGGTCGCCGGCACGCCGGCGGGCAGCGGGACCTTCGGTGCCTTGGCCGGCGGCTTCTTGGTCGTGGCCTTCTTGGCGACGGCCTTCTTCTTCGTCTCCTTGGCCATTACGCGGCCCTCCTGCTGCGCGGGGCCCGGCGCACCGGCAGGCCGGCCGCGGCAAGCGCGGCCTTGGCATCGGCGATGCTGAATTCCCCGTAGTGAAACACACTGGCGGCGAGCAGCCCGGTCGCGCCGGCCTTCGCACCCTCGACGAAGTGTTCCGGCGCGCCGACGCCGCCGGACGCGACGATGGGCAGGCGGATCGCCGCGCGCACCGCGCGCGTCAGCGGCAGGTCGAAGCCCTGCTTGGTGCCGTCGCGATCCATCGAGGTGAGCAGGATTTCGCCCGCGCCGAGGGATTCGACGCGCCGCGCCCATTCCACCGCATCGATGCCGGTGCCCCGGCGGCCGCCATGGGTGAAGACCTCCCAGCCCTCGCCGGTTTCCTTCTTCCGCGCGTCGATGGCGACGACGATGGCCTGGCTGCCGAAGGCCTCGGCGCAGCGGCGCACGACATCGGGATCGGCAATCGCCGCGGAATTGATCGAGACCTTGTCCGCCCCGGCGAGCAGCAGGCGCCGGGCATCGTCCACGCTGCGCACGCCGCCGCCGACGGTCAGCGGGATGAAGACCTCGGCCGCGGTGCGGGAGACGACGTCGAGGATGGTGTCGCGGTTCTCGTGGGAGGCGGTGATGTCGAGGAAGGTAACCTCGTCCGCGCCCTCGGCGTCATAGGCGCGGGCCTGCTCCACCGGGTCGCCCGCGTCACGCAGTTCGACGAAATTCACGCCCTTCACGACGCGTCCGTCCTTCACATCCAGGCAGGGAATGACGCGCAGGGCGAGCACCGGGCGGATGACCTTTCATCTTGTCGGGAAAACGACGCCTGTGACGGCTTGGACTTCCGTGACAGTCGAGTGCGGCGGAATGATGCGTCCGGTCAAGTGAAGCGATCGGGACGAGGGAGCAGATCTGATGCGCGGAATCGGCGTGTTGGAGGATGGCTTTGTCTTCACCGAGGATGAGCTCGAGCGGGGAACGCCCCGCTTCTGGTGGGGCCCACGCAAGCGCGCGGCGTTCGATCGTGCATTAGCGCGCCGCGGCCTGACGCGGAAGAAACAGGATGAGGAGACGGAGTCCTCTTCCTCGGACGATACTGGCGACGACGCCTCCTCATCCGTCCTGGTCGCGGGCGCCTCGGCGGAGATGGTCTTGGAGACCGCGGAAAAGAAGACCGAGACCGGCGGATCGTGGTTCGGGTCGTGGGGGGGGCGCGGTCCGACGGGGGCGGCTCGTCCGACTCCGGGGGTTCCTCCGGCTCGGACAGCGGCGGCAGCTCCGACGGCGGAAGCAGTTCGAGCGAATAGTCCCCTCTATCAAACGTCCGGCGGAGGGCTGCCTTCGCTCAGGCTGCCGCGGCCAGCGCGGCCTTGGGCTCGATGCGCCCATCATACAGCGCGCGGCCGATGATGGCCCCTTCGATGCCGGCCTTCGCATCCTGAAGCGCGATCAGGTCCTCGACCCCCGCCACGCCGCCGGAGGCGATGACGGGCAGGGTCACGGCGCGGGCGATCGCCGCGGTGGCGGCGACGTTCACGCCGCCCAGCATGCCGTCGCGGCCGATATCGGTGCAGATGACCGCGGCCGCGCCGGAATCCTCGAAGCGCTTTGCGAGGTCGGTGGCCGTGACATCGGAGGTCTCCGCCCAGCCTTCCGTCGCGACCATGCCGTCGCGCGCATCGATGCCGAGGGCCACGCGCCCGGGGAAGGCACGGCAGGCTTCGCGGGTGAAGGACGGATCCTTCAGCGCCGCGCTGCCCAGGATGATTCGGCTGATGCCGGCCGCGAGCCAGGCTTCGGCCACCGCCATGCTGCGAATGCCGCCGCCGAGCTGCACCCGTGCGCCCGGCACGGCGCCGAGGATGCCGCGCACGGCCTCCGCATTCTCCGGCCTGCCCGCAAAGGCGCCGTCGAGGTCGACCACATGCACCCAGGTGAAGCCGGCCTCGACGAAGGCCCGCGCCTGGGCAGCTGGATCCTCGGCATAGATCGTCGCCTGGTCCATCTCGCCGCGCTTGAGGCGGACCACCTGCCCGCCCTTGAGGTCGATGGCGGGATAAAGGGTGAGGGTCATCGGCCTGCCGTCAGGATCTGGGGAAGCGGCGGCTCATTCCGCGCGGCGGCGATATACGTCAACCGAGGCGCTTCCAAAAGGGACCGTCGCGATCCTGTCGAAGGCGTCGAGATCGATCCTGCGCGGTCCCACCCAGGCGATCGGCTCGCGGATGAGGTAGACCTGCCGAACCTCCGCCGGGATCGCGACGTCATTGCCAATCTGACATGGCATGCGCTCCCGGACCGTCGGGGACAGGTAGGCCACGGACTGGCCGGCGCGAAAGCAACGGAAGCCGGTGCGGAACGCCGGCGGCAGGTCGAAGATCTCGAAAGAGTCGTGGGTCACGATGCTGCTGTCATCGGCCACGGCATTCGCATAGAGCGCGGCCTCGCGCAGCGCATTGCCCCAGGGCGGTCCGAAGGGCTCGGCCCGCGCCACGGCGACGGCTGCAACCGACGCAAGGAGTGTCATCGGAAGAGCTGCGATGCCGAAGGATTTCGGCGCGGCATGCCGCGCCAGCATGATCGCACCCATCGCCGCCATGACGAACAGAACGGGATTCGCCCACCTGACATATCTTGCATAGGGCGGGGTGCTCGGCTTCAGAAGGATGAGCAATCCGAGGAAGGCCAGGGCCGACAGCAGCAGGGCCAGGAATATCAGGGCTGTCCGGTAGTCCAGGCCGCCGCCTTTGCGGAATGCGACGACGCAGGCTGCCGAGAGCAGGAACGCCCCGCCGACGGCATAGACGTTCAGGGCGGACAGAACCCGGAATATGTCGTCCGAACCTCCGCCGGCCGTGAAGCCACTCGACGATTTCAGGATGAACTTGAGGAGCATCCAGAGGCTGACGAGCACGGCAGCGACGGTGAGCCCCGCCAGGATTCCGAGGCCCACTCCACGCGACAGGCCCTGCCGGAAGGCAAGGAGCGTCACGATGGCGGGCGCGAAGCCGAACATCGCCCCGAAGGGATGTAGCAGGGCGAGCGCCAGGCCCAGCCAGGACGCCAGGACCAGACGGCCATGGGAAATGGCGCAGAGCATGGCGATTCCGGTCACCGACATCAGACCGTACATGCGCGCTTCCGCGCTGTGCTCGCGCCATGCGGCATCGAGGACGAGACAGAGCAGGATGATCGACACGAGAAGGGGCGCTTCGGCATCCTGCCGTCCCGCCAGACAGATCCAGATGAGTAGGCCGGCAACGCCGATCAGCGTCAGAACCAGGGGGGCCCTGACGAAATACTCCAGCGACAGGCCATTGAAGTGGATCGCGTCGGAGATCAGGCGCGTGATCGCATAGATGGTCGGAAAATGCGGATCGACATCCGTGCTGAGCAACACCGACCAGCGCAGCACGCCGATGGGGAGCACATACGGCCCGCGCGTCGGCGCATGGACCGGCATATACGCCAGTCCCATGCTGTAGAACTCGTCGATCCAAAGACTGTTGGCCCCGATGGCCAGCCAGATCTTCAGACCGACGAAAACGGCGGCAAGAGCAGCAATCCAGCGTGCTGTTAGCTGCAGGATTGCCATCGCACCTACCGGCCCGTGAGGATCCGCTCCACCAACTGCTTCACCGTCGGCACGAACCCGTTCGAGTAGAAGGGGTCCGACCCGAAGCGATAGGCATTGTGCCCGGCGAACATCAGGTTGTGTTCCATCGCCCCGTCATGGGCGACGTCCTGCAGCGTCTTCTGGATGCAGAAGCTGCGCGGGTCGGCCTTCTTGCCGTTGGAGAAATCGGGTTCGTGCTGCGACCAGTTGCTGAACCGGCACTGGGACAGACAGCCCATACAGTCCACCTGGTCCTTCACGATCTCCCGCGCCTTTTCGGGCACCACGAAGATCAGCGTGTTGTCCGGCGTGCGCATCGCCTCGGTGAAGCCTTCGGCCTCCCAGTGGTTGATGCGGGCCAGGTCGTGCGGCGTGACATAGACGATGCGCTTGCGCGGACCGACGCCGTATTCGGCCAGGTGTTCGCCGATCGGTTCGGCGGTGAAGGCGACCTGGCGCTCGTTGCGCTCCTCCAGCTCCTGGAGGAATTCGTTGCGCACGGCGCTGCTGTAGAAGCCGGTGGGTGAGAAAGGCTGCAGCAGCACGTCGCCCTTCTTCAGCGTCATCAGCCGCTGCTTCCAGGCGTCGGAGATCGGGCTTTCGCGGGTCACCAGCGGACGGGTGCCGAACTGGAAGGCGACGGGCCCAAGCTCGGGGTTGTCGATCCAGTCCTCCCATTCCTCCAGCCACCAGACGCCGCCGGCCATGATGATGGGGGTGTCGTCCAGGCCGAATTCGCGCATCTGCTGGCGCAGCTTCAGCACGCGGGCATAGGGGGCCTCGGGCTTGCGCGGGTCCTCGCTGTTCGACAGGCCATTATGGCCGCCGGCGAGCCAGGGATCCTCATACACCACGCCGCCGAGCCATTCCCGTGTCTTGGAATAGGCGCGCTTCCACAGCGCGTTGAAGGCGCGGGCGGAGGAGACGATGGGGTAGTAGTGCACGCCGTAGTCGCGCGCGATGTCGGCCAGGCGATAGGGCATCCCCGCGCCGCAGGTGATGCCGTGGATCAGGCCCTTGGCCCCGTCCAGCATGCCGCGCGCGACGCGCTCCGCGCCGCCCATCTCCCACAGGATGTTGGCGTGGATGCGGCCCTTGCCACCGGCCATCTCCCACGCCTTCTTCGCCTGAGTGATGGCGCCGTCGATGGCGTAGCGGACCAGCTCCTCATGCCGCTCGCGGCGGGTCTTGCCATGATAGACCTGGGGGATCGGCCTGCCCGACGCGTCATAGGTATCGGCATTGACCGCGGAGAAGGTGCCGACCCCGCCCGAGGCCGCCCAGGCGCCGCAGGAGGCCCCGTTGGAGACGGAAACTCCCTTGCCGCCCTCGACCAGGGGCAGGACGTCGACGCCGCCCATGCGGATCGCGTTGATGGCCTTCAAGAGACGGACGCTCCCGGAAAGAACATGACGATCATATGGCACCGGCCGGGGCTCCTGTCAGGCTCCCCGGCCGCGCCGTTACAGTGTCAGTTGGCGGCTTCGCCGCGGTCGCGACGCGGGCCGCGATCGCCACGGTCCCGTCGCGGGCCACGGTCGTCCTCGCCTTCCGCGCGCGGGCGCTTCGCACCCACCTGCTCGGTGATGTCCGCACCCGTGGCCTGGTCGACCACGCGCATGGACAGCTTCACCTTGCCGCGCTCGTCGAAGCCGATGACCTTGACCTTCACCTGGTCGCCTTCCTTGACGACGTCGGTGGTCTTGTTCACGCGGTCCTGGGCCAGTTCGGAGATGTGGACGAGGCCGTCCTTGGCGCCGAGGAAGTTCACGAAGGCGCCGAAATCGGCGGTCTTCACGACCTTGCCGTTGTAGATCACGCCGATCTCGGGCTCGGCCACGATGCCGCGGATCCAGTCGATCGCCTTCTGCGCCGCCTCGGTCGAGGTCGCGGCGACCTTGATCGTGCCGTCATCCTCGATGTCGATCTTGGTGCCGGTCTGCTCGGTGATCTCGCGGATCACCTTGCCGCCCGACCCGATCACGTCGCGGATCTTGTCCTTCGGCACGTTGATCACGGTGATGCGCGGCGCGGTGGCCGCCACATCGGTGCGGTGGCCGGTCAGGCCCTTCGACATCTCGCCCAGGATGTGCAGGCGGCCGTCCTTGGCCTGGCCCAGGGCGATCTTCATGATCTCGAAGGTGATGGACGTGATCTTGATGTCCATCTGGAGCGAGGTCACGCCCGCCTCGGTGCCCGCCACCTTGAAGTCCATGTCGCCGAGGTGGTCCTCGTCGCCCAGGATGTCGGACAGCACGGCGAAGCCGCGATCTTCCTTGATCAGGCCCATGGCGATGCCGGCGCAGGGGCGCTTCAGCGGCACGCCGGCGTCCATCAGCGACAGGGAGGTGCCGCAGACGGTCGCCATCGAGGAGGAGCCGTTGGACTCCGTGATCTCGGAGACGACGCGCACCGTGTAGGGGAACTTCTCCTTCTCCGGCAGCAGCGGGTGGATGGCGCGCCAGGCGAGCTTGCCATGGCCCACTTCGCGGCGGCCCGGGGATCCCATGCGGCCCGTCTCGTTCACCGAGTACGGAGGGAAGTTGTAGTGCAGCATGAAGTCCTCACGGTACTCGCCCGTGAGGGCATCGATGATCTGCTCATCCTGGCCGGTGCCCAGCGTCGCGACGCAGAGCGCCTGGGTCTCGCCACGGGTGAACAGCGCCGAGCCATGCGCGCGCGGCAGCACGCCGACCTCGGCCATGATCGGGCGCACGGTCTTGGTGTCGCGGCCGTCGATGCGCAGGCCGGTGTCGAGAATGTTGTTGCGGACGACGTCCGCCTCCAGCTCCTTCAGCAGGCCCTTCGCCGCGGCGACGTCGGCGCCCTCGGCTTCCAGGGCGGCGACCACCGCCTTCTTCACCGCGCCCACCTTCTCCTGGCGGACCAGCTTCTGCGTCTCGGTGTAGGCGACCGCCATGTCGGCGCGGCCGAGCTCGGAGATGCGGGCCTTGAGGGCCTTGGTGGCCTCGGATTCCTCGGGAACCGCCCAGGGTTCCTTGGCGGCGACCTCAGCGAGGGCGATGATCGCCTCGATCACCGGCTGGAACGCCTTGTGGCCGAATTCGACGGCGCCGAGCATGATCTCCTCGGTCAGCTCATGCGCCTCGGATTCCACCATCAGCACACCTTCGGAGGTGCCGGCGAGGACGAGGTCGAGCGCGCTGGTCTTGCGCTCCTCGAGCGTCGGGTTCAGCACGTACTGGCCGTTGATGTAGCCGACGCGGGCGCCGGCGATCGGGCCGAAGAAGGGAATGCCCGACAGCGTCAGCGCGGCCGAGCAGCCGACCATCGCGACGATGTCCGCCTCATTCTCCATGTCGTGCGACAGCACCGTCGCGACGACCTGCACCTCGTTGCGGAACCCATCGGGGAACAGCGGGCGAATCGGGCGGTCGATCAGGCGGGAGACCAGGGTCTCGAATTCCGAAGGCCGGCCTTCGCGCTTGAAGAAGCCGCCGGGGATCTTGCCCGCGGCGAACGCCTTCTCCTGGTAGTTCACGGTCAGCGGGAAGAAGTCCTGGCCCGGCTTCACCGAGCGCGCGCCGACGGCGGTGCACAGCACGATGGTGTCGCCCAGGCGGGCCACGACGGCGCCATCGGCCTGGCGGGCGATCTTGCCCGTTTCGAGCACCAGGGTCTTGCCGCCCCAGGGAATTTCCTTGCGGAAGTAGTTTTCGAACATCTGTCGTCCTCTTGGGCGCCGGACCCCCAGGATCCGGCGCGAACCGTGAGCGCCCGGTTCCTGGGGCGCCGTCACGGTGGAATGGGGCGGATCACGCCCCGGAATGCGACGCGGAGGGCAGAACAGGTCGGAGCCGGGGAGTTCGGGACACGGGGCCGGTTGGTCGGCGTCTCGGGCGGCATGGGGAGGGCCCATCGCGGGTCACGCGACGGGAAGGCCGCCCATGTGGCCGGAAACGCCGCGGCAAGTCAGGTCCTTGAGGCCCGCGGCGATCGCTGTCAGCCCGCCGCGATCGCGGCGGTCGGGGGGCCTGGCACATCCCGGCCGGGTCCCTCCGGGCGCCCATATGGCGCGAAACCCGGGGAAATGCCATGGGAAAGTCCGGGGCCGCCGGTCGCGCCGGGTGGCGCGCCGCCCCGATGGTGTTCCGGCCGCTTGGCGTGCCCTTCGCGGCCGTCTATTGGAACCGGACCCATGCCCGATACGCCTTCTACGCCCGTGTCGCCCGACGAGATCACTGCCCTGCGCGGCGAGATCGATGCGCTCGACGACGCGCTGCACGACCTGCTGATGCGGCGTTCCGCCGTGGTCGGCCGGCTTGCCGGCAGCCGGGCCAAGGGCGTCGGATCACCGCTGCGGCCGGGGCGGGAGGCGGCGGTGCTGCGCCGCCTGCTCGCCCGCCATGACGGCCGCCTGGGGCGCGAGCGCATCGTGCGCATCTGGCGTGAAATCTTCATGGCAAGCTCGGCCATCCAGGGCGCGGTTTCGGTCGCGGTGCATGCCCCAGCGGGCGAAACCCGTCTGGCGCAGGAACATTTCGGCCCGATCGCGCCGATGCGTGTCCATCCGACTCCCGCCCGCGCCCTGGCCGCGGTCAGCGCAGGGGAGGCCTCGGTCGCCGTACTGCCGCTGCCGGCGGAAGGCGAGGAAGCGGCGACCGCCTGGTGGGCCTGGCTCGACGTGCCACGGCTGCAGGTGGTCGCGCGGCTGCCCTTCATGGCCGCGACGGACGGGGTCGGTGCGCTGGTCGTCGCCCCGGTGCCGCCCGATCCCTCGGGCGAGGATCGCAGCCTGGTGCTGGTCGAGGCCGAGGCCCGTGCCTCTCGCGGTCGCATCGCACAGGGTTTCGAGGAGGCCGGCTTCACCATGACCTCCCTGCTGCTGGCCCGGGCGGCGGACGAGACCCTCGCCCTGGCCGAGGTCGAAGGATTCCTGGGCGCGGAAGATCCGCGCCTCGCCGCGCTGCCCTGGCCGCGGCGCACCATTCTCGGCGCCTATTCCGCGCCGGTTCCTGGAGACCAGCCATGACCGTGATGCCCCGCCCCTCGATCCTGTCGGTCGAGCCCTATGTCGGCGGTGAGTCCAAGATCCCGGGCGTGAACCGGATCGTGAAGCTGTCCTCGAACGAGGGCGCCTTCGGTCCCCCGCCCGGCGCCATTGAGGCGATCCGCGCCATGGCGGCCGAGGCGCATCGATATCCGGACGGGTCGGGCAAGGCGATCCGCGAGGCGATCGGGGCCCGCTTCGGGCTCGACCCCGCACGCATCGTAGTCGGCAATGGGTCGGACGAATTGCTGGCGCTGATCATCCTCGCCTATGGCGGCGAGGGCACGGACATCGTGATGAGCGCCCATGGCTTCCTGATGTACGAGATCACCGGCCGCTGGGCCGGCTGCCAGATCATCAAGGTGCCGGAGAAGAACCTGACCACCGATGTGGACGGCATGCTGGCCGCCGTCGGCCCGCGCACCCGCCTGGTCTTCCTGGCGAACCCGAACAACCCGACCGGGTCGATCCTGCCGCAGTCGGAAGTGGACCGCCTGCGTGCCGGGCTGCGGGAGGACATCCTCCTGGTGCTCGACAGCGCCTATGCCGAATACGTCACGCGGCCGGACTACGACGCGGGCGCCAAGCTGGTGGATGCCTCCGGCAACACTGTCATGACGCGCACCTTCTCCAAGATCTTCGGCATGGGCGGGATGCGGCTCGGCTGGGCCTACGCGCCGGCGCCGATCGTCGATGTGCTGTCGCGCGTGCGCGGGCCGTTCAACGTGAATGCCGCGGCGATGGCCGCCGGCGTCGCCGCACTCGCCGAGAAGGGCTGGATCGAGAAGTCCGTCGCCCACAACACGGAATGGCGCGCCAAGGTGACGGCGGGGCTGGAAGCCGCCGGCATCAAGGTCTGGCCGAGCGAGGGCAACTTCCTGCTCGCCGATTTCGGCACGGCGGCGAAGGCGAAGGCGGCGGATGACGCGATGAAATCCCGCGGGCTGATCGTGCGCGCCATGGGCGGCTACGGCCTTGGGTCCTGCCTGCGCATCAGCATCGGCACCGCCGAGGAATGCACAATGGTGATCGAGGCGCTGACCGCGTTCATGCATGGCTGAGCCTCTGTTCAACCGGCTCTGCCTGATCGGCATCGGGCTGATCGGGTCGTCCATCGCGCGCGTGGCGCGCAAGCGCGGCGACATCGCCCGCACCGTCGTCGCCACCACGCGCCGGGCGGAGACGCTGGCGCGGGTGCGCGAACTCGGCATCGTCGATGTGGTCGAGGACGACATCGGCAAGGCCGTGGAGGGTTGCGACTGCGTGATCCTCTGCGTGCCGGTCGGCGTCTATGCGACCGTGATGGCGCAGATCGCACCGCATTTGGCGAAGGGCTGCATCCTGACGGATGTCGGCTCCACCAAGGGCAGCGTGATCCGCGACCTGACGCCGCTGCTGCCCGAAGGCGTCCACCTGGTCCCGGCGCATCCCATGGCCGGCACCGAATATTCCGGCCCGGATGCCGGCTTCCCCGAGCTGTTCGACGGCCGCTACGCCATCATCACCCCGCTGCCGGGGTCCGACCCCGGCGCCGTGGAGAAGGTGCGCGAGCTGTGGCGCCGCTGCGGGTCGATGATCGAGACGCTGGACCCCACGACGCATGACAAGATCGTCGCGATGGTGTCGCATCTGCCGCACCTGATCGCCTTCACCATCTGCGGCACGGCGGACGACCTGGCCGAGGAGACCAAGGAGGCGGTGATGAAGTTCGCGGCGTCCGGCTTCCGCGACTTCACGCGCATCGCGGCGAGCGATGTCGACATGTGGCGCGACGTCTTCCTCAACAACCGCGAGGCGCTGCTCGAAATGCTCGCACGGTTCAGCGAGGATGCGCACGCGCTTGGCCGCGCGGTGCGCTACGGGCAGGCGGAATTCATCGAGGACCGCATCCGGCGCGGACGGAAGATCCGGCGCGAGCTGATCGAGCGGAAGCAGGCCTGACGCGGTCGGGGAGGGGCTTTGCCCCTCCGAGCTCCGCCCGCCGCGCGGCAGGCCTGTCGAGCGGGCCGGCCGGCGTCAGAACCTGAACGACACGTTCAGCGACCCGAATTGCTGCATGCCGCCGCGCTGGCCGTAGAATTCCTCGGTCCGCCACACCTGCGTCAGCGCGATGCGCACGCCGCGCCACATCACAGCCACGCCCGCCTGCAGGTCGGCCACCAGCGGCCGCTTGTCCACGCTGCGGCTGTCCGACCAGGTATTGCCGTCCAGCAGCACATCGACCGCGACGGCACGGGCCTCCGCGCCGGCGAAGAGATACCAGCCGAAACTGTCGCCCTGCGGCTGGAAGAAGGCGCTGCCGGCCAGTGCGGGACGGATGCGCGGCGGGCCGAAATCAGCTTCGAGATTGCGGCCTATGCGGAACAGGGCGCCGCCACCGGCATAGGTGGCGAGATTGCCGACGCTGATCGTCGCGGAGGGCAGCAACTCGGCGGCGAAGTTCTCGTCCCCTGCCAGGTGCACGCGCCATTTGCGGTCGAGGATCAGCGCCACGACGGGTTCGTCATTGAGCTGGTAGTCCCAGCCATTTGAACTGGTGGTGCCGATGAAGGAGTGGAATCCGTTCTGCACGAACTTCCCTCCGGCCGAGGGTCCGATCATCCCGGCCTGGAGCTCGAGCACCGATAGGGAGGTGTCCGTGACGCGCGACAGCGACAGGGCGCCGTAGAGCAGCCCGGCATAGGGTCGGTCATTGGGATCGGGGATGGTGGCTTCGGTATCGGCGGGGGTGAAGATGGACTGGCCGAAGGCGAGGCCCCAGCGGGTCCGGCCCGGCCCCTGGATGAGGTCGAGCTGCCGGTCGATCCAGGCCAGGGGCCCAGGCAGATCCGCCGACGGGGATCGCCAGGTCAGCAGCAGGCCATTGGTGTAGTTGCGATCGGTGCCGTTGAGCACGTCGTTCTCGACCGACAGGCCGAGCGTGCCCTCCGGATCGGGGGGCGGCAGGGTGGTCTGGGCGGCGGCCGGCGAGGCCAGCGCGCCGGCCAGCATGCAGACCCCCAAGACATACCATTTCGGCATCGCAAGCACCCCCATGACAACGGGCGCCATCCCGCGGCGCTCCCGGAGGATAACTCGCCGGGACAGTCAGGGTTGTCGGACGGGCCCGGTTTCGGCCAGCTCCGGTGCGGCCTCGGCCTTCAGAACTTCCCCGGCCAGGTAGAGGCTGCCGCAGATAAGCACCCGCCCCGGGGGCTGGTCGCGCGCGATGCGGCCAAGCGCGGCGGCGATGGTCGGGCCGGGAACAGCAACGCCGCCGCTGGCCGTGACGATATCCGCCACGGGCATCGCCAGATGCTGGCCCGGTTCCGCCACCGCATGCAGGGATGTCGCGAACGGGATCAGCGGGCGCAGGAACGCCGCGCTGGCCTTGCCCGTCTTCATGCCGACGACGAGATGCAGCGGCCGGTCGCGCCAGGTCGCGAGGTGTTCCGCCAGCGCGACGCCGGCGCCGGCGTTGTGGCCGCCGTCGAGCCACAATTCGAAGCCGGCGGGCAGCGACTGCGCCAGCGCACCGGTCAGCCGCTGCAGCCGTGCCGGCCATTCGGCGGCGGCAACGCCGCGCGCGATTGCGTCGTCGGTCAGCCAGTGCGGCCCCCAGGCGCGCAGGGCGGTAATGGCGATGCCTGCATTGTCCGCCTGATGCGGGCCGGGGAGACCGGGGCGCGGCAGGTCCAGCGCGCCGCGCGCGTCGGCGTAGCGCATGCCGGCTTCGGTGACCTCGCAGCGCCAGTCGCGGCCGCGGGCGAGCAGCGTTGCGCCGCGTTCCGCCGCGACGCGCTCCAGCACCGCCATCGCAACCGGGTCCTGCAGGCCGGTCGCGCAGGGCACGCCGGCCTTCATGATGCCGGCCTTCTCGCCGGCGATGCCGGCCAGGCTGTCGCCGAGGAAATCCATGTGATCCATGGAGATGGACGCGATCGCGGTGGCCGTGGGCCGGTCCACGACATTCGTCGCGTCGTAGATGCCGCCCAGGCCAACCTCCAGCACCAGCAGGTCCGCGGGCACGCGGCTGAACAGCAGCAGGGCGACAGCGGTGGTGATCTCGAAGACGGTGATGGGCTCGCCGGCGTTGATTGTCTCCACCTCCTCCAGCGCGGCGATCAGCGCGTCTTCGCTCACCAACTCGCCGGCCAGACGGATGCGCTCGTGAAAGCGCACCAGGTGGGGGGAGGTATAGACATGCACGCGCTGGCCCGCCGCTTCCGCGATGGCGCGCAGGAAGGCGCAGGTCGAACCCTTGCCGTTCGTGCCCGCGACATGGATCACGGGCGGCAGCTTGCGTTCGGGATGACCCAGCTTCGCCAGCGCGCGATGCATGCGATCGAGGCTGAGGTCGATCAGCTTCGGATGCAGCGCGTGCAGGCGGTCGATAATGGCCTCGGCGCGGGACATGGGATCAGCCCTGGGCCGGGGCGGTAGTCTCCTCGGCCGGTGGTGGCGACGGCGGTGGTTCTTCCTCGATCGCGGGCGGCACCTCGGCCGAGGGCAGCAGGGGCACGCGCAGCAGGCCGATGACGCGCGCGAGCGTCGCGCGCATCTCGCCGCGCTTCACCACCATGTCGAGGATGCCATGCTCCAGCAGGTATTCGGCGCGCTGGAAGCCCTCGGGCAGCTTCTCGCGCACCGTCTGCTCGATCACGCGGGCACCGGCGAAGCCGATCATCGCGCCGGGCTCGGCGATCTGGATGTCGCCCAGCATGGCGAAGGAGGCGGTGACGCCGCCCGTGGTCGGGTCGCACAGCACGACGATGAAGGGCAGCCCCGCTTCCTTGACCATGCGGGAGGCGATGACCGTGCGCGGCATCTGCATCAGCGACACCGCGCCTTCCTGCATGCGCGCCCCGCCCGAGGCGGTGAAGACGATCAGCGGCGCGTCCTGCAGCACGGCGAGCTTGGCGGCGGTGACAATGGCCTCGCCCACGCCGGCACCCATCGACCCGCCCATGAAGGCGAATTCCATGGCGGCGACGACGGCACGCTGACCGTCGATGGCGCCATGCGCCACCGCGACGGCATCGTCCATCGCCGACTTCACCTGCGCTTCCTTCAACCGGTCGGCATAGCGGCGCTGGTCGCGGAAGCGCAGCGGATCGGCCGGGGCGCGCGGCAGCTCGATGCGGGAAAAGCCGGGATCGAGCGTGATCTCCAGCCGGCGCACGGCCGCGATGCGCATGTGGTGGCCGCAATGCGGGCAGACATGCAGCGCGGCTTCAAGGTCGCGGCGGAAGATCATCTGCTCGCAGGCGGGGCATTTGTGCCAGAGGTTCTCGGGCACGTCCCGCTTGAACAGGCCCGAGATCTTCGGCAGGGCCCAGTCGGAAATCCAGTTCATCGCAGTCCCTCGGGCGGCGCCGGCGCCGCGCGGGGAGGGAGTAGGGGTTGCGGGGGGGCGGGCGCAAGGGGTGGGGATGCGGATGGGTGCCTCACACACATCAACCATTGGTTGATACGCAGTCGAGCGCGAGGGCAACTGCTCCCGCCTCAGGCTCCGCGCCGTGGCCTGCCGCGCTTCGTCGGACCGTCGCGCGCCTTCTCCGGCGCGCGGATGCGCAGCAGGACCTCGACGCGGCCCGGCTGTTCGGCGATCGCCCGCGTGACGATCGCCGACAGCGTCTCCGGTGTCACATCGAGGTCCACCATCGTCGCCGTCGCCTCATCCAGCATGTGGGAATGCGGATGCGCGATGGTGTCGTAGAGCAGCACGCCTCCGGCCGTCGGCACACGGCCGAGCAATCCATGCGCGACCATCGCCTCCATCAGGTCGCCGATCTCGGCACGCCCAATCGCCAGGCCGCCCTCGGCGGCGATGCGCTGCGCCTCGGCAATGTCGAGATGCGTCTCCTCGGCGGTGCGCAACAGCGTCAGCAGGCGCGGCACGGGGCCGTCAGCGGACAGGCCCGCCTGGCGTACCTCCTCGCGCGCCGCGTTGTCCGCGGTGCTGGCCATTTCCTTCCTCCCTTCGGGGTCTTGCGCCCCGTGAGACCGGAGGGGGCTTTGCCCCTCCGGACCTCCCCCAACCAAAGGCCACAGGGCCTTTGGAAACCGATACCTGGAGCTGGGCGGGGAGGCCCCCTCCCAGAATTCGAAGCGCGCACGGCGCACAGCGCCCGGTCCTGCTTCCTGACGCTGGGCGCGAACCGCGCGTCTCACGATGGCCGGACCGCGGCGCAGGGCGCCAAGTGACGGTTTCCAAAGGCCCTGTGACCTTTGGCGGGGTGAGGTTTGGAGAGGGGCAGAGCCCCTCTCCAACACGCCCTCACCGCAGATCGAACCGATCCGCGTTCATCACCTTCACCCAGGCCGCGACGAAGTCCTTCACGAACTTCGGCCCGTTATCGGCCTGCGCGTAGACCTCCGCCAGCGCGCGGAGCTGCGAGTTCGACCCGAACACCAGGTCCACCCGCGTGCCGGTCCACTTCTTCGCGCCGGTCTTGCTGTCGCGGCCTTCGAAGACTTCCGCCGTCTCGTCCGTCGGCGCCCAGGCCGTGCCCATGTCGAGCAGGTTGACGAAGAAGTCGTTCGTCAGCGTGCCCGTGCGTGACGTGAAGACGCCGTGCGACGACCCGCCATGGTTGGCGCCGAGCACGCGCAGGCCGCCGACCAGGACCGTCATTTCCGGCGCCGTCAGCGTGAGGAGCTGCGCCTTATCGACAAGCTGCTCCTCGGCCGAGACCGTGTAGCGGGCCTTGCGGTAGTTGCGGAACCCGTCCGCCTCGGGCTCCAGCGGCTCGAAGGAATGGGCGTCGGTCTGGTCCTGCGTCGCATCGGTCCGGCCCGGCGCGAAGGGCACCGTCACGTCATGGCCGGCTGCCTTGGCCGCGAGCTCGATCCCGGCGGACCCGCCGAGCACGATCAGGTCGGCCAGCGAGACCTGCTTGCCGCCGGTCGCGGAGGCGTTGAACGCCTTCTGCACCGCTTCGAGCTTGCCGAGTACCTCGGCGAGCTTCGCCGGCTCATTCGCCTCCCAGTCCTTCTGCGGCGCGAGGCGGATGCGCGCGCCATTCGCCCCGCCGCGGCGATCGGACCCGCGGAAGGTCGAGGCCGAGGCCCAGGCGGTGGAGACGAGCTGCTGGACAGACAGGCCCGCGGCGAGGATCTGCGCCTTCAGCGTCGCGATGTCTGCATCGTCGATCAGCGCGTGCGTCACCGGCGGGACGGGGTCCTGCCAGATCAGGTCCTCGGCCGGGACGAGCGGGCCCAGGTAGCGGACCTTCGGCCCCATGTCGCGATGGGTCAGCTTGAACCAGGCGCGGGCGAAGGCGTCGGCGAACTGGTCCGGATTGGCGTGGAAGCGCTTGGAGATCTCGGCGTAGATCGGGTCCATCTTCATCGCCATGTCCGCCGTCGTCATCATCGGCGGGTGGCGCTTCGACGGGTCATGCGCGTCGGGGACCAGGGTCTGCGCGGCCGGATCCTTCGGCTTCCACTGATGCGCGCCGGCGGGGCTCTTGGTCAGCTCCCAGTCGAAGCCGAGCAGCATGTCGAAATAGCTGACATCCCACTTGGTCGGCGTGGGCGTCCAGGCGCCCTCGATGCCGGAGGTGATGGCATCGACGCCCTTGCCGGACCCGAAGGTGCTCTTCCAGCCGAGGCCCATCTGCTCCATCGGGGCGGCTTCCGGCTCGCGACCGACCAGCGTGGCGTCACCGGCGCCGTGGCACTTGCCGAAGGTGTGGCCGCCGGCGGTCAGCGCGACCGTCTCCTCATCGTTCATCGCCATGCGCGAGAAGGTCTCGCGGATGTCGCGGCCCGAGGCGACCGGGTCGGGATTGCCGTTCGGCCCTTCCGGATTGACGTAGATGAGGCCCATCTGCACGGCCGCGAGCGGGTTCTCGAGCTGGCGGTCGCCCGTGTAGCGCATGTCGCCGAGCCAGGTGTCCTCGGACCCCCAGTAGATGTCCTCTTCCGGCTCCCAGATGTCGGCGCGGCCGAAGCCGAAGCCGAAGGTCTTCAGCCCCATCGATTCCATCGCGCAGGTGCCGGCGAGGACGAGCAGGTCTGCCCAGGAAATGCTGTTGCCGTATTTCTGCTTGATCGGCCACAGCAGGCGCCGCGCCTTGTCGAGGTTGGCGTTGTCGGGCCAGGAATTCTCCGGCGCGAAGCGCTGCGCACCGGTCGATCCGCCGCCGCGCCCATCCGCCGTCCGGTAAGTGCCCGCGGCATGCCAGGACATGCGGATGAAGAACGGCCCGTAATGGCCGTAATCGGCCGGCCACCAATCCTGGCTGACCGTCATCAGCGCGATGACGTCCTTCTTCAGCGCCGCGACGTCGAGCTTCTTGAATTCTTCGGCATAGTCGAAATCCGCGCCCAGCGGGTTCGACTTGGCCGATTGCTGGCTGAGGATGCGCAGGTTGAGCGAATTCGGCCACCAGTCACGGTTCGACCGGGTCGTGAAGCGTGCCGCCGTCGGCCTGCCATGCATCACCGGGCACTTGCCGGCGCCCGCTGTGTTTCCGTCCATCTTTCTCTCCGTTCCTGGCTGGCGTTGAGCGATCCGGCCCTGGGACAGGATCGTGCAGTCACTGGCGATACGGCCGATTCCGCCGGGCAGCCGCCTATGCGTCGCCCGACAGTCCTGGCCGCCGGAGGGGAGCCTGTCAGCCCAAGAACGATTGCGGAAGTGACAACTTCCGAAAGGCCCGATAGACGTTGCCAATCGTCGCGGATAGCCGTGGGGTTGCGCAACATGGGCTTGTCCAGCCGCAAGAATCCTGCTGCGCCGCAGCACTGACGGAACTGGTCGATCCATGAATCTGCGCGACCTGCGCTACATACTCGCCCTCGCCGAGCACCGCCATTTCGGCAAGGCCGCCGAGGCCTGCCGCGTCAGCCAGCCCACGCTTTCGGTACAGCTTCGCAAGCTGGAGGAGGTGCTCGGCGTCGTGCTGTTCGAACGCAACAGCAAGCAGGTGGTGCCCACGCCGCTCTGCGAGCTTCTGCTGGCCCACGCCCGCGTCGCGGTGGCCGAGGTCGATGCCATGTCAGCCCTCGCCCGCGCCGCGATGGACCCGTTGCGGGGCAGCCTGCGGCTCGGGGTCATCCCGACCCTCGGCCCCTACCTGCTGCCGCTCATCTTCGGGCCGCTGCGCGAAAGCCTCCCAGGCCTCGAGATCGAGCCCTGGGAGGACGTGACGGCCAGCCTGCTCGAACGCCTGCGGGCGCATGAGCTCGACGCCG
Source organism: Roseomonas alba (assembly GCF_019430885.1). Lineage (GTDB taxonomy): Bacteria > Pseudomonadota > Alphaproteobacteria > Acetobacterales > Acetobacteraceae > Neoroseomonas > Neoroseomonas alba. The sequence continues at coordinate 297,779 of NZ_JAHYBZ010000007.1, forward strand.
TGCTGCTGGCGACCGAGCCGGACGGCAACGATCTTCTGAGCGAGCCGCTCTTTACCGAGCCCTTCCTCGCCGCCGTACCGCCCGACCACGCGCTGTGCGGCCGCAACCGGGTCAGCGAGGAAGACCTCGCCCCGGACGTGCTGGTCCTCGCCGATGGGCATTGCCTGCGCGACCAGGCGCTCGCCGCCTGCGGCCTGGCCGGGCCGCGCGGCGGATCGCTGCGGGCCTCCTCGCTTGCCACGCTGATCAACATGGTCGCGGCGGGCTATGGCACCACGCTCATTCCGGGCCTCGCCGCCGGCGCGGCGCAGGATGCCGGGATCACCCTGCTGCCGCTGCGGCACGGGGTCTCGCGCACCGTGCGCATCGTGTGGCGCGCCGCCTTCCCCCGCCGCGCCGCGGTCGAAGCCGTCGGCCGGATCATCGCCGAACGCCTGCGACCCTATTCCGCCGCCGCCGAGGCCGCGGCATAGAGCCTCACCCGAAAGGACAGGACACCATGATCGACACCAAGATCGGCACCGGCGCCGAGGCCACGCCCGGCCAGTACATCCAGGTCCACTACACCGGCTGGCTGTTCGACGAAGGCGCGCCCGAGAACAAGGGCCGCAAGTTCGACAGCTCCCGCGACCGCGGCCAGCCCTTCGAATTCCAGCTCGGTGTCGGCCAGGTGATCGGCGGTTGGGACCAGGGCTTCGCCGGCATGAAGGTGGGCGGCGAACGCACCCTGATCATTCCGCCCGAGCTCGGCTACGGGGCCCGCGGCGCCGGCGGGGTGATCCCGCCGAACGCGACGCTGATCTTCGAGGTTGAGTTGCTCGGAGTGGGGTGAAAGCAGACCGGAGAAGGGCTTTGCCCCTCTCCGGACCTCTCCCCACCAAAGGCCACAGGGCCTTTGGAAACCGATACTTGGCGCCGGGCAGAACGGTCCGGCGCCGACGGGAAAGGCCCGGCCTACGCAACGCCGAAATGGTCTGATCGGCACTGCGCAGGGCACGACCCCCCAGACTCTCAAACCGCCCACCCTGCCCGATGCCTATTGATGGTTTCCAAAGGCCCTGTGGCCTTTGGTGGGGAGGGTTCGGGAGGGGCAAAGCCCCTCCTGACCTTCGGCCTGCGTCACAAAGAGACTCGCCCCTTGCGGAGCGCCGGTCGGCTCCCGACAATGGCGGGATGGCCGCCCCACTCCCCCTGCCTGAAACCGCCGATCCGACCTTCGCCGAGCTCCTGGCGCTGCGCCCGCATCTCAGCCTCCACGCCATGGACGGGCTGATGATGGAGGAGGTGCCGCTGGCGCGGATCGCGAAAGAGATCGGAACCCCCGCCTGGGTCTATTCCGCCGGTGCCCTGCGGCATCGCGCGCGCAGCCTCAAGGCCGCGCTTGCCCATGCCGGTCTGACCGCGACCGTCCACTTCGCCATGAAGTGCAACGACAACCTCGCCGTGCTGAAGGTGCTGGGGGCCGAGGGCCTGGGCGCCGACGTGGTCAGCGGCGGGGAGCTGCACATCGCCCGCGCCGCCGGCATCCCGGCCTCGGCCATCGTCTTCTCGGGCGTGGGCAAGACACTCGGCGAGCTGCGCCAGGCGCTGGCCGAGGACATCTTCCAGATCAACGCCGAAAGCGCGGAGGAGATCGACATGATCTCCGCCGTCGCGGCGGAGATGGGCCGCACCGCCCGCGTCGCGCTGCGCGTGAACCCGGACGTGGACGCCAAGACCCACGCCAAGATCACCACGGGCAAGAGCGAGAACAAGTTCGGCGTCGCCCTGTCCGATGCCGCGGACATCTATGCCCGCATGGCCGCGCTGCCGGGCATCGCCCCGGTCGGCATCGCCACGCATATCGGCAGCCAGATCACCGCCGGCATGTCCGCCTATCGCGCCGCCTATGCCCGCCTTGCCGAACTCGCCAAGGCGCTGCGCGCGGACGGTCTGCCGGTGGAGCGCATCGATTGCGGCGGTGGCCTCGGCATTTCCTATCGCGACGAACCGGCGCCCTCGCCCGAGGCCCTGGCCGGCGCCATCCGCGCCTCGCTGGGCGAGCTCGACCTCCCGGTGATGCTGGAACCGGGCCGCTGGATCGCAGGGCCGGCGGGCGTGCTGCTCGCCTCGGTGGTGTTGCAGAAGCAGGGGGCGGCGCATCGCTTCGTGGTGGTTGACGCCGCCATGAACGACCTGGTGCGGCCGTCCATGTACGAGGCCTGGCACGGCATCGTGCCGCTCTCCTCGGTGCGCGCCACGGCGCCGCTTGCGGAATCCGAGGTGGTGGGGCCGGTCTGCGAGACCGGCGACACCTTCGCCCGCGGGCGGCTGCTGCCGTCGCTCCAGCCCGGGGATGCCATCGCCTTCCTCGATGCCGGGGCCTATGGCGCGGTGATGTCGTCCACCTACAACGCACGGCCGCTGGCGCCGGAAGTGCTGGTGGACGGGACGAACTTCGCGGTGGTGCGGGGACGGCAGCCGCTCGACGCGCTGCTGCACGGGCAGAACGTGCCGGAGTGGCTGACCACGTGACGGCGGCGGGGGCATTGGAGAGGGCTTCGCCCCCTCCAAACCTCCCCCACCAAAGGCCGAGAGGCCTTTGGAAACCTCGACTTGGCGCTTCGCACGAGAGTCGTTGCGCCCCCCCATCGCCCGTGCCCTGCACAAGAGCGGATTTCGGCGCTGATCCTGACCGTGGCGCCCGGTACCGGGTATCGGTTTCCAAAGGCCCTGTGGCCTTTGGTGGGGTGGCTTGGAGGGGCAAAGCCCCTCCAACCTTCCGGGACAGTGCAGCATGAGTCTCCTCACCCGTCGCACCCGCCTGGCGCGCCTGGTCCTGTGGTGGGAATCCGCTTGGCCGGCCCTCTGGCCGCCGCTTGGCGTGATCGGCGTCTTCCTCGTCGTCGCCGTCTCCGGCCTGCCGCTGCTGCTGCCGACGGTGCTGCACGTCCTGCTGCTGGTTGCCTTCGCCGGCGTGCTCGGCTGGGCTGGTTGGCGCGCGGCGCGGATGCTGGCGCTGCCGGGCATCGCCGCGGCCGAGCGCCGGCTTGAGCGCGATTCCGGCCTCAGCCATCGTCCCATTGCCACGCTGGGCGATCGGCCGACCGATGACGACCCGGTCGCGCTCGCGTTGTGGGAGGCGCATCGCCGCCGCGCGGCCGAGCGCTTGGCGAAGCTGCGGCTGTCGCGGCCGCGTCCGGGGCTGGCGAAGCAGGATCCGCGCGCGCTGCGGGGCGGGCTGGTCGTGGCGCTCGTTGCGGCCCTCGTCATGGCCGGGCCGGAAGCGCCCGAGCGCATCCGCCGCGCGCTGCTGCCGCATCTCGGCGGAGCGGCGCTGCCCACCACCCCCGCCGTGCGGTTGGAAGCCTGGGTAACGCCGCCGGCCTACACCGGGGCGGCGCCGATCTTCCTCGATGCCGCGGGCGGTGCCGTCAGCGTGCCAGCGGGCAGCCGGCTGCAGGTCGCGGTGTCCGGCGGGACGGGTGGCGTGCCGGATCTCGTGCTGGACGGGGCGGCGACGCCGTTCCGGGCGCTCGACCGGACCTCCTTCACTGCGGAAACGTTGCTCAACACCGGCGCGCGGCTGGCGGTGCGGCGGGATGGGACGGAATTGGTGCAATGGTCGCTGACGGTGCGCGCCGACGCGCCGCCCTCCGTGGCTTGGGACCAGCCGCCGGCGCGGGCGCAGCGCGGCCTCGCCATCCGCCTGCCCTGGCGGGCGGAGGATGATTGGGGCCTCTCCGGGCTGCGCGTGGAGTTGCGGCTGAAGCTGCGGCCGGACGCGGAGCCGGTCGTGCTGGACCTGCCGCTGCCGGGCGGCAGCCCGCGCACGGCGCGGGGCGCCAGCCAGCCCGATCTGTCCGCCCATCCCTGGGCCGGGCTGGAGGTCGAGGCGCGGCTCGTCGCCCGCGACCACGCCGGGCAGGAAGGCAGCAGCGAGGGCGCCTTCCTGGAGTTGCCGGAACGCAGCTTCACCCATCCCGTCTCCCAGCAGCTTGTTGCCCTGCGCAAGGCGCTGTCCGTCGATCCTTCGGGACGCGAGCCGGCTCGGCGCGAACTCGACCGCATCGCCGCCGCACCCGAGGCCTTCGAGGATGACACGGGCACCTTCCTCGCGCTGCGCAGCGCGCGGCATCGCCTGTTGCGCGACCGCCGGCCCGCCGCGATCACCGAAGTGCAGGAGACGCTGTGGGACGTCGCCGTGGCGCTTGAGGAGGGCCGGACCGACCGCACCGCCCGCGCGCTGGCCCAGGCACGGGAAGCGCTGCGGGAGGCGCTCGAGGAAGCCCGCCGCAACCCGGAGAACCGCACGGACGAACAGCGCGCCGAGGTCGAACGCCGCATCCAGGACCTGCGCGAGGCGATCCGCCGCCATCTCGAAGCCCTGGCCGAGCGCCTGCAGCGCGAAAATGCCGAGGCCATCCCCTATGACCCTCAGCAGCGGCTGATGGATCAGCGGGAACTCGACCGCCGCACCCAGCGGATGCGCGACGCCGCCCGGCAGGACCGCCCCGAGGACGCCCAGCGCGAGCTGGCCGAGCTGGAGGAGATGCTCCGTGCGCTGGAGGAAGGCCGCAACATGCGCGCCGAGGACCGCCAGCGGCAGCAGCAGCGACAGCGCGGCCAGCAGCAAATGGGCGCGATCCAGGACATGGTGCAGCGCCAGGCCCAGATGCTGGACCGCGGCCAGCTCCGCGCCGATGAGACCGAACGCGAACGCGCCCAGCAACGGCGCCAGCAGCAATCCTTCACCTGGCCGCCGCGCCCGCAGCCCCCCCAGCCCAATGCACAGGACCAGCAGCGCCAGCAGCAGGCGGAGGGGCAGCAGGATGCCCGCACCCAGCGCGCCCTGCGGCGGGCGCTCGGTGAGCTGATGCAGCAGTTCGGCGACCTGACCGGCGATGTGCCGCCGCAACTTGGCGAGGCCGACCGCGCCATGCGCGATTCCGCTGAGGCGCTCACCGAGGGCCGTGACAGCCGCGACGCCCAACAGCGCGCCATCCGCGCCCTGACCGAGGGTGGCCGTCAGATGGCACGGCAGATGCAACGCCAGTTCGGCCAGTCCCAGCCCGGCGAGGGCGAGGAGGAGGACGGCGAAGGCGACGGAATGGCCAATGGCCAACAGGGCGGCGAGGGCCAGGACCAGGCGCAGCAGCAGGGGCCGGGCCGGGACCCGCTTGGGCGGCGGTCGCGGGAACAGGTCGGGGGGCAGGACAATGCGTCCGACACGCATGTGCCGGACGAGGCAGAACTGCTAAAGACGCGCCGGATCCAGGAGGAGCTGCGGAGGCGTGGCGCCGAGCGCGAAAGGCCCCCGGCGGAGCTGGACTACATCGACCGGCTGTTGCGACAGTTCTGATGCGCTGACGGCCGTCCATCAGAGGCCCGGGAAGCGGCTCCTCCGGGTGCGGCGCTGGTGACCTCGGAAGGGGCACTGCCCCTCTCCGATGCCCACAGCATGCACCCAGGGCCGGCCTGCCCAGACCCTCGCCAACGTCGTCACTTGCGCTTCCGCGCCGCCTCGCCCGTCGCGTGCCCCGCCTTTTCCATCGCCTCCAACCGCGCCGGAAGGTTCTCGAGGATCGCCTCGCGATACTCCCGTGCGCGCTTCCATGCCTTGCGTTCGGGCTTTGTCATGCCGCAGCCGCGGCACCAGCCGGTGTCGTCGTCGTAGTCGCAGACCTTGATGCAGGGGCGTTCCATGGCCCCGCAGATGGGCGTTGCCCTGACGCGGGGGAAGCGCCATTCACAGCGCCATGGAGATTTCCGAGACCATTCCGCGTGCGGCGCTGGTCACCGGCGGCGCGAAGCGGCTTGGCCAGGCGATGGCGCTGGCCCTCGCGCGGGCCGGCTTCGACCTCGCCATCCACTACGCCGACAGCCCGGCGGAGGCGGAGGACACCGTCGCGACCATCCGCGCGCTCGGCCGCCGCGCGGTCGCGCTGCGCGCGGAACTCGGGCGCGAGGAGGACGTCGCCGCGCTGCTGCCGGCGGCGACCGAGGCGCTCGGTCCGATCGGCGCGCTGGTGAACAACGCCTCGCGCTTCGAGCGCGACGAATGGCACGACGCGACGCGCGAGTCCTGGGATCGCCACATCGAACCGAATCTCCGTGCGCCCTTCGTGCTCGCGCAGGCCTTCGCACGCGCCCTGCCGAAAGGCCGCGAGGGCGTCATCGTCAACATGCTCGACCAGCGCGTCTGGTCGCTGACGCCGCATTTCGTGTCCTACACGGTCTCCAAGACGGGGCTGTGGACGCTGACACAGACGCTGGCGCTGGCCCTCGCGCCGCGCATCCGCGTGAACGCGATCGGGCCCGGGCCGGCCCTGCCGAGTCCACGCCAGTCGCAGGATCAGTTCGACCGCCAGGCGCGCTCCGTGCCGCTGCGCCATGGCACTTCGCCCGAGGAGGTGGCGCACGCCCTCATCGCAATTCTCTCCTTGCCGTCCATGACGGGGCAGATGATCGCCCTCGATGGCGGACAGCACATGCAATGGTCACCAGCCCAGGGCGGGGAGCCCGAGGAATGAGCATCGGTCCCGACGCAGCCGCCGGCGTGCGTCACGTTTTCGTACGCGGCCTGACGGTGCAGGCGCATCTTGGCGTTCATCCCCACGAGAAGACGCAATCACAACGTGTAGTCATTGGCATAGATCTGGCGGTGCGGGATCCGCATGCGCCATCAGGCGTCGGGCCGGACGAGTTGTCCCGCGTCGTTGATTACGGCGCGGTCGCGGAGACCGCGCGGCGCATCGCCTGCGCCGGGCACGTACGACTCGCCGAGACCCTCGCGGAACGCATTGCGACAGCCTTGCTCGATGATGTTCGCGTTCTGCGTGTGCGCGTGCAGATCGAGAAGCCCGACGTGTTGACGGATGTCATGAGTGTTGGCGTTGTCGTTGAAAGGACGCGATTTTGAAATGTGGCCACGGCAAATTTTGTCCACTGCCTGCCGGCGCCGCGCCGCATGGGGGGCACGTCAAGCAAAGAATCCGACTTGACGCTGGGTCTTTCCGCAGCCGTGAAATTTTTTCTTTAAAAATCAATCTCTTGAATTTCATCGACGCGGCCGCCCATTTCCGCGGCAGGCCGATGAAACCCTTTTGTAACCACGCTCGGCACGCGTTCCCCAGCCTTTCGCCCACAGAGTTGTCCACAGCTTTGGTGGACAATTCCCAGGGGGGTGGCGCTTCCATGGGCGTCACATGACCGACGCCCCGGATTCAACCGCACCGCGTGAGGACGGCCTCACCATCATCGAGGCCGCGCTGCCCACCCTGCCACTCGCGCCTGGCGTGTATCGGATGCTCGATGCCAAGGGCGATGCGCTCTATGTCGGCAAGGCTCGCTCGTTGCGCCGGCGCGTCACATCCTACACCCAGGTGTCGCGCCTGTCGGAACGACTTCGGCGCATGGTGTTCGAGACCCGCAGCCTCGAAATCGTGACGACGGCGAGCGAAGCGGAAGCGCTGCTGCTCGAAGCGAATCTCATCAAGCGGCTGCGACCACGCTTCAACATCGTTCTGCGCGACGACAAATCCTACCCTTGGTTGCTCATCACCGACGATCATCCCTACCCGCAGATCGCCAAGCATCGCGGCGAACGGCGCAAGGGTGCGTCCTATTACGGCCCCTTCGCCTCGGCCTGGGCGGTGAACCAGACCATCACGGCGCTGCAGCGCGTCTTCCTGCTGCGATCCTGCCGCGACACGGTGTTCGACAGCCGCACGCGCCCCTGCCTGTTGTTCCAGATCAAGCGCTGTTCGGCGCCCTGCGTCGCGCGGATCTCGCACGACGACTATGCCGCGCTGGTGCGCGAGGCGAAGGAGTTCCTCTCGGGCGGCACGCCCTCCATCCAGAAGCGCCTCGCCGCCGAGATGGAGGAGGCCGCCGCGCATCTCGAATTCGAACGCGCCGCCGCGCTGCGCGACCGCATCCGCGGCCTGACACATGTGCAGGGCACCGACCGCGTGAACCTCGACGGCATGGGCGATGCCGATGTGGTGGCGCTGCACCAGGCGGCCGGCCAGACCTGTGTGCAAGTCTTCTTCTTCCGCGGCGGTCGTAACAACGGCAATCGTCCCTATTTCCTGACTCACGGAAAACAGGACCAGTCGCCGGAGGAGGTGATGGGCACCTTCCTCACCCAGCTCTACGACGACCTGCCGCCGCCGCCCCTCGTGCTGGTCAGCCACGAGCCGCCCGAGGCTTCGCTGATCGGCGAGGCGCTGTCCCTGAAGGCTGGCCGCAAGGTCGAACTGCACCGCCCCCAGCGCGGCGACAAGAAGGCCGCGGTCGACCACGCCGCGACCAATGCGCGCGAGGCGTTGGAACGCCGTCTCGCCGAAGGCACCGCCCAGGCGCAGTTGCTCGACGGCGTAGCGAACCTGTTTGCCCTGCCCGCCCCGCCCGAGCGCATCGAGATCTACGACAACAGCCACATCCAGGGGGCGAACCCCTATGGCGTCATGGTGGTGGCCGGGCCGACCGGCTTCATGAAGCAGGCCTATCGCAAATTCTCGATCAAGACCGCGCCGGGCAATGATGACTTCGCCATGATGCGGGAGGTCTTCGAGCGCCGCTTCGGCCGCGCCCTGCGCGAGGACCCGTCGCGCGACTCGGGCAACTGGCCCGACTTGGTGCTGATCGACGGTGGCGCCGGCCAGCTTTCCGCCGCGCGCGAGGTGCTGGCCGAACTCGGTGTCGAGGACCTGCCTCTCGTCGCCGTCGCCAAGGGTCCGGACCGTGACGCGGGTCGCGAATGGTTCCACATGGCAGGGCGGGAGCCGATCCAGCTCCCGCCGCGCGACCCGGTCCTCTACTATTTGCAGCGCCTGCGCGACGAGGCGCATCGCTTCGCCATCACCACCCACCGCGCCGGCCGCTCCAAGGCGCTGACCACCTCGGAACTCGACGAGATTCCGGGCGTCGGCACCGCCATCAAGCGCCGGTTGCTCAACCATTTCGGGTCCGCCAGGGGGGTGCGCAATGCGGCACTCGACGACCTCACAGCCGCGCCCGGCATCGGCCCCGCCGTCGCCCGGCGCATCCACGAGCATTTCCATCCCGGTGCCACGGTGGCCCCGCGCGACGGGACCGGCTAAGCAGTCCATCACGCCATGCCGACCGACCTGCCCAACCTGCTGACGATCTCCCGCATCGCGGCCATCCCTGTGCTGGTCGTCTTCGCGGCGCTCGGGACGCGCTGGGGGGACCTCGCTTCCTGCCTGGTCTTCTCGGCGGCCGGCATCACCGACTATTTCGACGGCAAGATCGCGCGCGACCGCGGCGTCACCTCCTCCTTCGGCCGCATGCTCGACCCGATCGCCGACAAGCTGCTGGTCGGCGCGGCGCTGATGCTGCTGGTCGGCATGGACCGGCTTTCGCACCCCGCGCTGTATCCCGCCATCGTCATCATGCTGCGGGAGATCATGGTCTCCGGCCTGCGTGAGTACCTCGCGGAACTGCGCGTCGGCCTGCCGGTGACGCGGCTGGCGAAGTGGAAGACCGGCTTCCAGATGGGCGCGCTCGGCACGCTGCTCGCCGGCGATACAGGCGCCTCGGTGATCGGCCTCGGCGCGCTGCCGATTTCCATGATCGGCGAGCTCGGCCTCTGGGTCGCCGCCGTGCTCACCCTCGCAACGGGGTGGGACTATCTGCAGGCCGGCCTGCGCCATGCCGGCGAGGCGGATGCGCGCCCCGAATCTTCCGCCGTCGACGAGACAGTGGCCCGCCCTTGAGCACGACCTCTCCCAGGCGCATCTTCACCCCATGATCGCGGAGCGAAGCACGATGCGGCGTACATATACCGGCACCGTCCTCCTGGCCGCCGCCCTGCTGGCCGGCTGCGGACCGGACTGGCAGCCCTCGTGGAACATGTCCAGCAATCCGGCGGTGGAAGGCGACAGCCTGACCGTGATGCGCGTAACGGGCCAGGATGCCCAGTTCACCCCGCTGCAATCCGAACACCTGCCCGAACTGCGACAGGCGGTGACGGCGGCTTTGAACCGGGCACCGGAAAGCCCGACGGCAGCCATGGAAGGCATTCCCGAATACCGCCCCGTGCCGCGGCCCGACCTGGATGCCGTGACGCGCCGGCGCCCCGGCTCCTCCACCCCGCCGGATGCCATCGCGGTGCCGGACCGGGCGCCGACGCCCGCACCCGCGCGTGCCGTCCCGCCGGTCCTGCCGCCGGCCACGCAGCGCGTGGAAGGCACCCAGGTGCAGATCCCCGGGCAGCCCCCCGGCACCGTCACTGGCGGCACCGACCGGGTGCAGACCTTCAGCCAGCCCGGCAGTGCGGCCGGCGGCGTCGCGGTGCGCGATGGCGGCACCACCACCGTCATCCAGCCGGGCGGCCGCGTGACCACCATCCCGACGCCTCGCTGATCGCCATGCGCGTTCTCTACTTTGCCTGGTTGCGTCAAAAGGTCGGCACCGCCGAGGAGGAGGTCTCGCCGCCCGCGGAGGTGCGCGACGTGGCCGGGCTGATCGCTTGGCTCGCTGTCCGCTCGCCGTCGCATGCCGCCGCCTTCGCCGATCCGCGCCAGGTGCGCGCCGCCGTGAACCAGGATTTCGCCACGCCCGACCATCCCGTCGCCGCGAATGACGAAATCGCCTTCTTCCCCCCGGTTACCGGCGGCTGACATGGCCCGAATCCTCGTGCAGGAAGCGGCCTTCGACATGGCGGCCGAAACCGCGGCCGCGACCGCGGGCCGCGTCGACGTCGGCGGCGTCGCCAGTTTTGTCGGCATCTGCCGCGCGGATGACGGTCTGTCCGCCCTGGTGCTCGAGCACTATCCCGGCATGACCGAACGGGCGATCGCGCGGATCGCGGCCGAGGCGGAATCCCGCTGGCCGCTCACCGCCTGCACCGTGATCCACCGCCATGGCCGCATCCTGCCGGGCGAACCCATCGTGCTGGTGCTGACCGCGTCATCCCACCGAGCGGCCGCCCTCGAAGCCTGCGCCTTCCTGATCGACTGGCTGAAGACCAAGGCGCCGTTCTGGAAGCGCGAGGAATTCGCCTCCGGCACGCATCGCTGGGTGGAAGCCAAGGCCGAGGACGACACCGCGGCCGCCCGCTGGACCGGAGCCGCGTGAAACCAAATCTTCCCCATCTCGATGCCGTGGTGATCCCCTGCCGCGACCTTGCCCGGCAGCGCGCCTTCTATGAACGCATCCTGGAAGGCGCGCAGACCGAAGCGCGCGCGGGATGGACACGCTTCGACCTCGGCCAGGTCAGCATCGCGCTGCGGGCGCGCGGCGACGCGCTGTTCCCACGCGAGGGACTGCCGGGGGTGATGCTCGCCTTCCGACTCGACAGCCGGGACGAGGTGGAACGCTGGCATCGGCGGCTGCTGATGGCACAGGTCGCGGTGCTCGACCCGCCGTCGCGCCTGCCCTCAGGCGAGTTCGCACTGCATGCGGCGGACCCGGAAGGCAACGTGCTGTGCCTGTTCGCGGCCTGAGGTGATGCTGGAAGCGCCTGCCAAGCGCGAGATGCGCCGACGAGGGGCTCGTCGGCGCATCATCGCAGCGGGAGCCTAGGGCATTTCCGGCGAACTTCTGTTCACCTGCAATGCTCTAGGTATTTGTTTTTGCGCGCATCTTCACCTGTCCAGATGAGTTCATCCGGACAGTATCTGCTCTAAATCGCAGGGATCGATCCACTGCGCCGGAAATCAGAGGGGCACCACCCCATGCGCGCGCGTATTGGGGCGATGACAGAACGGGGAAGGGCGCCGCCCTCCCCCGAACCCCCACCCGCCAAAGGCCACAGGGCCTTTGGAAACCAATCCCTGGTATTGGGCGCGGCGTTCATCTCGGGATATCGAAGCGCGCGAGGTGCATGAGCCCGATCATGCTGCCCGGCGTTGCGCTCGACGCGCGCTTTTCATGATGGCCGGACCGTCCGTGCGAGGTCGCAGGTGACGGCTTCCAAAGGCCCCGGGGCCGATGGGTCCCCATTGGCGTGGCACAGCAACGTCTTTGGGATCCCGCGGTAGGGTGAGGTTTGAAGGGGGAACCCTACTCCAGAGTTGGCTCGTGGGTTTCGGCGTCCCCTGCGTCGCCGCACCCGCCACCCTACCGGGCAACGAACACCGTTCGAGAGGGGCCAAGGCCCCTCGCCGCTCCTCCTACGCCGCCCAATCAGGCGCGAACTCCGGATTCACCAGCCGTCGCCCCTTCGGCAGCGCGTCAATCGCGGCGATGTCTTCCGCGTCCAGCGCGATCGACGCCGCCGCGAAATTCTCCTTTTGCCCCTGCTCGCGCGCCGATTTCGGAATGGCGACGACGTCGCGCGCCAGCAGCCAGGCGATGGCGATCTGCACCGGCGTCGCGCCATGCTTCGCGGCGATACGCTGCATCACCGGATCGTCGTTCACCGCCGCCTTGGCCACGGGCGAATAGGCCGTCAGCGCGAGGTCGTTGGCGCGGCACAGCTCGACCAGCTTGGGCTGCCACAGATAGACATGGCACTCGACCTGGAGACAGGCGATCGGCGCGATGCCGAGGTCGAGCGCCCGCTTCAGCAGGGCGGGCGGGAAGTTGCAGACGCCCACATTGCGGGCCAGGCCGTCTTCCTTCGCCTTGGCCAGCGCCACCAGCGCGGCGGGAAGGTCCATGCCCTTCGCCGGCCAGTGGATATGCAGAAGATCCACATAGGGCGTGCCAAGCCGCTTCAGCGAGGCCTCGGCGGAAGCGCGCAGGGCATCGGGCGCAAGTTCGGTCCACCAGACCTTGGTGGTGAGGAAGATGTCGTCCCGCTTCACGCCCGATCCGGCGATGCCAGCGCCGACCGCTTCCTCATTGCCATACATGGCCGCGGTGTCGACGTGGCGGTAGCCGAGGGCGAGGGCGGTCTCCACCGCGCGGGTCGCCTCCGCGCCCTTCATCGGCCAGGTGCCGAGGCCGATGCGCGGGATGCGCAGCTTCGCGGTCTCCAGGATCGGGGTCATGCGATGTCCTAGCGCTTGGAAAGGTCAATCACACCAGCGAAGCCGGCTTCCGTGCCGAAGGCAACCTGCGTGCCGGCACTATCCCAGGCGATGGCGGACACAGCCGAACCGCGCGGCGCGGCGAGCGGCACGATGCGACCCGACGCGACCTCCGCCATCAGCACTAGGCCATCGCCGAAGCCGGCCGCGACGACCTCTTGCGACGGGTGGCAGGCGACGGCGGTGCACAGAACGCCGTCGCCGCCGGCGAGTTCGGTCGGTGCCTTGCCCATCGGACCGCCGCCGAAGAAGGGCCAGAGCACGACGCAATCCGCGCCCGCGGTCGCGAGCCAGCGGCCCTTGGCGGTGAAGCCCATGGACTTGGTCTTGGACGGATAGCCCGCCATGCGCATGTGCTGGCCATCCGCCAGGCGCCAGCCATGCAGCGTGTTCTCCTGCATGCTGGTCACCACATGCGTGCCGTCCGGGCTGATCAGCACGCCGGTATGGCTGCCCTTCCATTCCAGCAGCCGCGGCGTGCCTTCTTTCGATGTTGTGAACCACAGCGAGGCGCCGTTGTAATGGCTCGCGGCGATGCGCTTGCCCTTGGCGTCGAAGGCGATGCCGGTGACGGTGGACGGGTGGGCGAGCGAGCGGAGCGCCGCACCCTTCCCGTCGATCAGATGCACCGCCTTGCCAACCGCCGCGGCGCGCAGGCCGGACTCATGGGCGGCGACATGATCCACCCATTTGCTGCCGTACTTCGCCAGTTCCTGTGTCGTGCCATCGGGCGCGATGCGCATCAGCCGGCCATCGTCGCCGCCGGTGATCGCGCCGTCCTTCGCATCCGCCGCGATGGACAGGCAGGCGCCTTCATGGGCGGCGACGGACTGCCACCCATCGGCCAGCCGCACGGTGCCGTCGCCCAGGGCGAAGATGCAGGACCGGCCCTCGCGGCCAAAGACGACGCCGACGACCCAGGCGCCGAGGTCCTGCGACCGTCCGCGGGATTCGAGAAGGAAATCGGCGTCGGTCGCGCTCATGGCAGGTTCCTCGTCATGCCCTCTGTATGGCCCGTCGCTGCCGCGCTTGCCATGCCCCCTCGTGCCGCCATGCCGACCTGAACCGTGACGCAGCGGGCATCCGGCGTGCGGCCTCGGCCCCGCGCATGAGAGGCCCTCAGGAGAAGCACGCTTCGGGCATCATGCGTCGTCCGCCGTGATCGTCACCGCCTGGCGATAGGCCTCCCGCGCGTCGGTCAACCCGGCATGCACGTCATCTGCGGCAAGCGTCAGGCTTTCCGGCGACAACACGGCGCGAAGCTGGGCCTCGTTCCATTCGCGCGGCCGTCCCCGCTTCGCGAGGGCATGCACCAGGGCGCGGCCTACACGCATCACCGTGAAACGCTCCGCGACGTCCACGGCGGCGGGGGCGATGGGCTCCCCGTCCTCCTCCACGCCGGCCAGCATCCGCGCGAAGGATCCGACCGCCGGATAGGCGAGGTTGACATGGAGCTGATGGCTTTCGGGATAGTAGCAGGCGGCGCGATGCGTGAGACCGACATCCGCGATCTCCGCCGGCTCGCGCAGCAGGAATATCTCCGGGGCCGTCTCGAAGACCGGTTGCGGCGGAGCCTTCGGGTCATCCACCCGCTGCGCCGGAGGCGGTTGGGCGGCGGCCTTCCCGGCGGGGGCAGGTGTCGATTCCGCCGGCGGTGCAGCGGCTTCGGCAAGCGCTGCGGGCACCGCACGCGCGCGCCGCAACCGGGTCACGCCCAGTTCGCGCAGCAACGCCTCCATGGCGAAACGGGCATCGATCACCAGGCTGGCGGAAGGCGAGTTGCTCGCCAGGATGTCCTTGAGCCAATCTGGCTGGTTCTCCGCCGCCATGGCGGCGAAATCGAGCAGCCGCAACGGCCGCTGCAGGTCGCCGCGATAGCGGAGGAATTCGCGATACCCTTCGATCTGGACCGGAAAGCTCGCCGGCAGTTCGATCACCACGGAGACATGGCGCGCCCCGGTGGCGATGCCGAAGCTCGGGGCCTCCCGGCGCCAATGCGCGCCGCGCAGCATGCTGTACATCTCGCCGCGATAGGCCACGGCGGCGAGCCCCTCGGCATTCTCGGGCCCAGAGGCCTGGCTGAGGTTCCGTGCCGGCCGATCGGGGTCGGGCGGATCATAGGCGTAGTGGATCGCGATGCCATTGCGCAGCGTGACGCGCTCATGGTGCCGCAGCGCAACGATGCGCCGCTCAGCGCCGCGCAGCGTGTGGGATCGGGGCGTGCCCGGTCGAACGCCAGGCAACAGGGTCACGTCGATACCGGAAGGAAAGCGGAGAAAGCGACCGGCGATGGACTCGGTCAGCCAGTTGCCTGGGCTGGAGGGATGCCCGTCATAGGGGTCGGCCACCGTGTCCTGGTCGGGGCGATTGCCCAGCAGGACCACCTCGGTCCAGTCCTGACGCGTATCGCGGCCCTCGGCCTGTGCCGCGGCGGTCGCCTCGATGACCTCGGTCGGTCGGCCATCGGGGCCGGGTTGGCGGATGCGCCCGTAGATCCCGTCCCGCTTGCCGAGGATCACCTCATGCACCGTTCCGTCGCGGCAGGAGCGGTAGCGTAGCCCATGCTGGTTCGACGGCAGCGAGGCCACCTTGGCGCCCATGCCGAAATTGGCGTCGAGCCCCGTCTCCTTGTTGATCGAGGCGGCGATGTCGCACATCCGGTAGAGTTCATCCGCCGTCAGTCCGCGGCCTGCGTTCCAGATCGCGAGCTTGCGGCTGCCGGCCAGGGTGAGGGCAGAGAACTCGACGCGCCGCTGCCCCTCGGGCGCGTTTCCGGCGGCCTCCAGGGCGTTCTGCAGCAGTTCCCGGATCATCATGGATTTCGGGCAGCGCTCGATCATGGCGGCGACGAGGAATGCCTCGTCGCCGACCCGCAGCCGCGTGACGGCGCTCATCCCGGTGGCGCCCTGCCCTGCCCCCCCGCCGTCACGCCGGCGGCGGGCTCCAGCGGGCGATCTCGGCCTGGATCTTCGATTCGTCCTCGCCGGCCTGGCACGCCTCGAAGCCGCGGCGCAGCCAGGGGCGGTTCAGGTCGCGGCCGATGAAGACGATCTTCGACTTTCGCGGATCGCCGTCCTTCACCTCGCCGATGAAGTCGCCATCGGCGATCATGTGGACGGCCTGGAAGGCGAAGCGGCGGCTGTCGCCATCGTAGTAGAGGATGCCCTTGGTGCGCAGCAGGTCCTGGCCCTTCGACGCCAGCACCTGGGTGATCCAGGCGTTGAAGCGTTCCGCGTCGATCGGCTTCTCGACCTCGAAGGAGACGCTGTTCACCTCGGAATCATGCTCGTGGTGGTCGTCACCCGACAGGAACTCGGGCTCGCGCTCCAGGATGCGGCTCAGGTTGAAGGCGTCGCGGCCGACCACGCTGTCGATCGGCACGTCGGACTTGGTCGCGCGGCGGATCTCGGCATAGGGGTTGATGGCGCGGATGCGCTTCTCGACCACGTCGGCCTCATCCGGCGTCACCAGGTCCATCTTGTTCAGCACGATGATGTCGGCGAAGGCGATCTGCTCCTGCGCCTCGGTGCTGTCGGACAGCCGCGCCAGCAGGTGCTTCGCATCCACCACGGTGACGATGGCGTCGAGCTTCGTCGCGCGCTTCACGTCGTCATCGACGAAGAAGGTCTGTGCCACCGGCGCGGGGTCGGCGAGGCCCGTGGTCTCGAGGATGATGCCGTCGAACTTGTCGCGCCGCTTCATCAGCCCGCCGAGGATGCGGATCAGGTCCCCGCGCACGGTGCAGCAGATGCAGCCATTGTTCATCTCGAAGACTTCCTCGTCGGCATCGACGACGAGGTCATTGTCCACCCCGAGCTCCCCGAACTCGTTGATCACCACGGCGAACTTCTTGCCGTGATTCTCGGTGAGGATGCGGTTCAGCAGGGTGGTCTTGCCGGCGCCGAGATAGCCGGTCAGCACGGTGACGGGCACCGGCTCCTTGGTGTCGCTCACGGGGATTCTCCCGAAGAAGGTGTATCGCTTGCCGCCCATATGGGGTCGGCGGCCGCCGCGGAGAACCGGTCCTTGCGCAATGCGACCCGGGCGGCGACCACGGCGGAGAGCAGGGGGAAGAGGAAGCGGCGGCCTTCCTCGGCGTTCTCGGCCATGCGGCGGGCCGCGGCGGCGGCGGCGATGGCGCCGATGCGGTCCATCGCCTCGGCCACTGCGGCACCAGCCGCCGCGTAGTCCTCCGCCTTGCCGCCGTCGCGGAACAGCGGGACGAGACGGCCGGAGGGCACCTCCATCGCAGCATCCTCCAGGGCTTCCAGCGCGGCGGGGCCATGGTCCTTGCGCAGGGAGGCGCGGACCTCGGCATCCAGCACGGGCGGCGGGGTGCGCATCTTCCGCGCCTGGGCGAGCGCGGCGGCGAGTTCCTCGGGCGTGAAGGGCCGGACCAGCAGGATGTCGAATCCTGCCTCCATCGCCTCGTCCTCCTCGCCGCGGCGCAGGCCATCGGTGGTGCCGACCAGGGGCAGGTCGGCCTGGGGCGGCAGGCGGTCGCGCAGCCGGCCCGCCGCGTCCGGGCCGTCGAAGCCATCGCCGGTGAAGGCGAGCATCACCGCCTCGACATCCTCGCGCAGCAGGATGTCCTCGGCGGTGTCCCAGTCGGAGACCGGGAACACCATGTGCCCCAGCTCCTCGAGCATGGTCAGCGTCACGACGCGCGAGCTGGCCATGGGATCGACCAGCAGCACCTGCAGCCTGACGGGCGCTTCCGGCTCCGACTCGGACATCGCCGGGCTCAGGCGGCTTCGGCGCGGATCGCGTCGGTGAGGGTATTCACGATGCGGTCCACATGCGGCTTCTCGATGATCAGCGGCGGGGACAGCGCGACGATGTCCCCCGTCACGCGAACCAGCACGCCGGCATCGAAGCAGCGGCGGAACACGTCCATGGCCCGGGCGCCCGGCTTGCCGGGGCGCGAGGACAGCTCGATGCCGCCGATCAGGCCGAAATCCCGGATGTCGATGACGTTCGGCGCGTCCTTCATGCTGTGCATCGCGTCCTGCCAATACGGCTCGATGGCCATGGCGCGGCCGGGCAGGTCCTCGGACTGATGAAGCTGCAGCGTCGCGATGGCCGCCGCCGCCGCCAGCGGATGGCCGGAATAGGTGTAGCCGTGGAAGAACTCGATCCCGCCGGCCACGCCATTGACCACCGTGTCATAGACGCCGTTCTTCACCGCCACCGCGCCCATCGGGACGGCGGCGTTGGTCAGGCCCTTGGCCATGGTCATGATGTCGGGGACGACGCCCAGGCGTTCGGCGCCGAAATTCGTGCCGAGGCGGCCGAAGCCGGTGATGACCTCGTCGAAGATCAGCAGGATGCCGTATTTGTCGCAGATCTCGCGCAGGCGCTGGAGATAGCCGACGGGCGGCACCAGCACGCCGGTCGACCCCGCCACGGGTTCCACCATCACGGCGGCGATGGTCTCCGCGCCATGCAGGGCGACCAGGTTCTCCAGCGTGTCGGCCAGTTCCACGCCATGATGCGGCAGGCCGCGGGAGAAGGCGTTCTTGGCCGGCAGGTGGGTGGACGGCAGATGGTCCACGTAGGGCAGCAGCGCCCCGAACTGCTTGCGGTTGCCGCCGATGCCGCCCACCGACATGCCGCCGAAGCCGACGCCATGATACCCGCGCTCCCGCCCGATCATGCGCACCCGGCCGCTGTCCCCGCGCGCCTTGTGGTAGGCCAGCGCGATCTTCAGCGCGGTATCGGCGCTCTCGGACCCGGAATTGGTGAAGAAGACGCGATCCATGCCTTCCGGCGTCATCTCGGCGATGCGCGCCGCGGCCTCGAAGGCGATGGGGTGGCCGAGCTGGAAGGTCGGCGCGTAGTCCAGGATGGCGGCCTGCTTCTGGATCGCCTCCTTGATCTCGACGCGGCCATGGCCGGCGTTGCAGCACCAGAGGCCCGCCGTGCCGTCCAGGACCTCCTTCCCGTCGGGCGTGTAGTAGGACATGCCCTCGGCCCGCGCGAGCATGCGCGAGGTGTCGCCCTTGAAGTACTTGTTGTCGGAAAACGGCATCCAATAGGCGTCGAGCGAATTGGGGCGGCTGATCTCGTTCATCGGGGTCTCCGGGCGGGCAGGCCGGCAAACAACACCTTGCCGCGTCCGGGGGCAAGCGGCGCGTCCCGGGATCGGTGCGCGGGACTGCGGTAACCTCTTGTATGGTGACGGAAAACACGGCCGGATGCGGCGCGGATCACCTGCGGGGCAATCGGGCAGCCATGACCCATATCGATCTGTTGAGCGTCGTGGTCGTCTTCGCCGCCATGACGGTGGCCGCCGGCGTGCCCGCCCTGTTTCCCCGCCTCGGCATCCCGGGGGTCGTGCTGGAGATCGCCGCCGGCGTGCTGATCGGGCCGCAGATCCTGGGCCTCGTCCACCCCGGGCCTGTCGTGACGGTGCTGTCCACCCTCGGCCTTTGCGTGCTGTTCCTGCTGGCGGGGTTCGAGGTCGATCCGGATGTGCTGAAGGGCCGACCGCTGCGGCTCGCCTGGCGCGGCTGGGCGCTGTCGGCCGTGCTGGCCGGCGCGGCGGGATTCGCCCTGGCCGCGGTCGGGGTCATCGAGGCCCCGCTGCTGACGGGCCTGGCCATGACCACCACGGCTGTCGGCGCGCTGTTGCCCATCCTGCGGGATGCCGGGCGGCTCGGCCCGCCCTACGGCCCGATCGTGCTGGCGACCGGGGCGATCGGGGAGGCCGCGCCGCTGATCGCCCTGTCCCTGATCCTCGCGGGAAGCGCCGGAGCGGCGGGCCAGGCGCTGATCCTGGTCGGCTTCGCGGTGGGCGCCGCCGCCGCCGTGATGGTCGCCGCGCGGACGACCCACGGGCATCTGGCCGCACTCGTGGCGCGGACCATGGACAGTTCCGGGCAGCTCCCACTGCGGCTCGTCATGCTGCTGATGGTGACGCTGATCACGCTGTCCGAGGAATTGCGCATCGACCTCGTCCTCGGTGCCTTCGTCGCGGGCGCCGTGGTGCGCGCCGCCCTGCCCCACCATCAGCATGAGGCGCTGCTCGCGCGACTCGACGGCCTGGGCTACGGCTTCCTGATCCCGCTTTTCTTCATCACCTCGGGCATGCGCCTCGATGTCGTCGCGCTGGTTACCGACCTGCGCGCGCTGGCCATGGTGCCAGTCTTCGCGGGACTGATGCTGCTGGTGCGCGGGCTGCCCATGCTGCTGCTGGCGCGCGAGGACCTGGACCGGCCGGAACGCCAGGCGCTGGCACTGCATGCCGGCACGCAATTGCCGCTGGTCGTCGCCATCGCCGCCATCGCCGTGCAGGGCGGTGCCATGCCGGGCTGGCAGGCGGCGAGCCTGGTCGGCGGCGGGGTGCTGACCATGCTGGTCTATCCCACGCTCGGCCTGCACCGGCTGAAGCGATAGGCGCCGGGGCGCCCCCGTGGCAGTCTCCGCCCGCGCCGGGAGGAGGGCGCGTGCATGGCTCAAGGTCGCCTCGTCATCGGCACCAAGCGGTATTCGTCCTGGTCGCTGCGCGGCTGGCTCGCCGTGCGGCTCGCCGGGCTGGATGTCGAGGAGGTGGTGCTGCCCCTCGCCGGCGGATCTTCGCCCGAGGTCAAGCGGCTGACGCCGTCCGGCACCGTGCCGTATCTGGAACATGACGGGGCGCGGATCTGGGAAAGCCTCGCCATCCTGGAATACTGCGCCGAGATCGCGCCCCGGCTGTGGCCGGCCGACCGCGTGGTGCGGGCGCATGCGCGCTCCGTCGGGTCCGAGATGCATGCCGGCTTCCGCGGGCTGCGCATGGCCATGCCGATGAACATCCTGCGGGAATTCCCCGGCCAGCGCCGGACGCCCGAGGCGCTGGAGGACATCGCGCGGATCGAAGCCCTCTGGGCTGAGGCGCTGGCGGCCCATGGCGGGCCCTTCCTGTTCGGCGCCGGGTTCGGCGCGGCGGATGTCATGTTCGCCCCGGTGGTCTGCCGCTTCCTCACCTGGCAGCCGGACCTGACCGCGACCTCGAAGGCCTATGTCGCTGCGGTACGGGCACATCCGCTGATGGAACGCTGGTATGCGGATGCGGCGGCCGAACCTGCCTCCTGGCTCCTCGACAAATATGAGAACCCTGCATGAACATCGCCGTAGCCCTGGACCATGTCGGGGTCGCCGCGCGCGACCTGGGGCCGCTGACCGCGGCCTATGAACGGCTCGGCTTCTCGCTGTCGCCCATCGCCCAGCAATCCGGGCGGCGGCGGCCGGACCTGCCGGTGGAGCAGTTCGGGTCGGGCAATCGCTGCGCCTTCCTCAAGCACGGCTATATCGAGCTGATCGCGATCCTCGACCCGGCGCTCTACGACAACACGCTCAACAAGTTCCTCGATCGCTATGCCGGGATGCACATCCTCGCCCTGGCCGTGACGGATGCCGAGGCGAACCTGGCGCGGCTCCGCGCCGCGGGGCTGGACATCCCCGGCATCGCCTGGCTGGAACGCCCGGTCGAGGCCGGAGGCCCCATCGCGAAATTCGCCCGCCTGCCCTTCCCCGACCCGCCCGAGGGTCGCGTCCAGCTCATCCAGCACCTGACGCCCGAGCTGGTGTGGAACCCGAAATGGATGGACCACGCCAACAAGGCCGAGGCGCTGGAGGAAGTGATCCTGTCCGCCGCCGAACCGGCCGAGACGGCCGCCCGGCTGTCCCGCCTGACCGGGCTGCCGGTGGAACCCGACCCGGCCGGCGGCTTCCTGCTGCGCTTCCCCGGTGCAGCCGGCGCAGCCGGCCCCTTCGCCCCGGCGATCGAAACCCGCGTGCGCATGCTGCCCGAGGCGGCGCTGCCCGGCGTGCTGCCGGGGGTGACGCCGCCGGCCTCCCCCTTCATGGCGGGGATGGTGATCCGGACCTCGGATGGCGGCGCGGCCGCGCGGAAGGTGCTGGAGGGCATTCCGACGGTCGAGACACCGAGCGGGGTGATGGTACCGCCTGCCTTTGCCGCAGGCGCAGCGGTTGTGTTCGCGTGAAGAAGAAAGAACGGGGGAGGAACACCTCCCCCGAATCCCCCACCGTTATTTCGCTCTTGGAGACTGACAGCGGCGGCCGGTACCAGGTGACCAGAAAAAGGAGGGGGTTCGGGGGAGTTCTCTCCCCCGACCTTCCTGCGCCCTGACCACCTTCGCGAAGGCCGTCGGCGCATCCCTGCGCACCTACTACGCCCCGGGCCGCGCCGCGCTGCTGGACGCGTTCTACCGGCACTTCCTGTCAGCCGGTGACCTCGCCTTCGATGTCGGGACGCATGTCGGCGACCGGACGGCTTGCTTCCGCCGACTGGGGGCACGGGTCGTGGCGGTCGAACCGCAGCCGCGGCTGCTCCGGGCCCTGCGGCTGATCTTCCATCGCGATCCGGGGGTCGCCCTGGTGCCGGCGCTGCTCGGCGCCGCGCCGGGCGAGGCGGTGCTTCGGCTGAACACGGCCAATCCGACCGTCGCCACGGCGTCCGACGCTTTCATCGCAGCGGCGGATGGCGCGGCGGGCTGGGAGGGGCAGCGCTGGGATGCGGAGATCGTCCGGCCGGTCACCACGCTCGACGCGCTGGCTGATCGGTATGGCGTACCGGACTTCGTGAAGATCGACGTGGAGGGCTTCGAGGCCGAGGTGCTGCGCGGCCTGTCACGACCGCCACGCGCGCTGTCCTTCGAGTTCACCACCATCCAGCGGAACATTGCCCTGGCCTGCCTGGAGCGGCTGGCGGCGCTCGGCTACCGGCACTTCAACGCCTGCCTGGGGGAGAGCATGGCCTTCGCCCATCCCGTGCCACAGGGCTTGGACGCCATGGCTCGCTGGATCGCCGAATTGCCGCACGCGGCGAATAGCGGCGATGTCTATGCGGGACGGAATCCCGCAACCCTCGTCTGAGGAAGGGGCCTGACGCCACGATGCAGCGTCAGGCCGATCCCGGAGAGGGACGGTGTCCCTCCCCGGCTCTGCGTCAGCCGCGCGCGGCGTAGCTCACCACCGGACGGGCCTGCAGGCTTTCCTTGGTCGCGCCGGCGAGGGTCCAGCGCGAATCCGTCTCCGCGAAGCGCAATTCGTTCAGCGGCACGGCGACCAGACGCGCGCCGATGCCCAGGAAGCCCCCGACGGAGACGACAGCGACCGGCGCACCGCCGTCGCGCTGCACGATCAGGTCCTCGACCTCGCCGATGGACTGGCCGTCCTCGTTGTAGATGTTGGCCCCGATGATCTTGCTGGCGCGGTTGCTCGGCCGGACCTCCCGCGTCGCGGTCGTCGCGGGCGCGCTGTTCGGCGTCACGGAGCGGGCGGCGTCGCTGACCGCGGTCCCGGCGCGTTCAAGCGCGCGACCCACGGCGGTGCCGGGCGGATTGTTGCCGGTGCCGTCCGGATTGGTCGGCTGGCCCGTCACGCGGTCCACGGTACGACCGACCGCCGTGGACGGCGGGTTACCCGGCGTCCCGTCGGGCCGGGTGGGCTGGCCGGTGGCGCGGTCCACAGTGCGGCCGACGGCGTCGGAAGGCGGGTTGGACGGCGTGCCGTCGCGGGCGGTCTGGGCGAAGGCGAAGCCCGGGGCGACGACCAGGGCGGCGGCCAGCGCGGCGGGCAGCATCCGATTCGTGTTCGGCATGTTGGTCTCTCCTGCTGTGTGATGCCGGCGTCAGGGCCGGTCGCAGGGTGAACGCCACCGCAACGCCGTGGGTTGGCGCACAATGGCGTGACCGGAGGGAACCACAGGCCCGGGCGCGCCGTTACCGTGGCAGTCGTTGAAGCGGAGAGAGACCATGTTCCACGTCTTCACCCTGCCGATCGCCGTCCGCACGCCGCATGGCAAGTGCCTGGCACGCTATGGCATCGCCCCGGAGCAGGCGGGCGATCCCTGGTGGGTGATCTATCGCGACAAGGCCGGCCGCTGGCTGACCGCGATGGTCGATGAGGTCCCGGCCGGCTGATCAGCCGCCCCGCCGAGGCGGGTCGCGGGACAGGCCCCGCGCGCCGAGCGCGGCGAGGTAGGCGGCCCAGCGGGTCTCCTGTTCCTCGCCCAGGCTGCGCAGGTAGTCCCAGGCGTAGATGCCGGTGTCGTGCAGATCGTCGAAGACGATACGCACCGCGTAATGGCCGACCGGCTCGACGCGCATGATGCCAACATGGCGGCGGCCGGCGACGATCACCTTCTGGTCCGGGGCATGGCCCTGGACCTCGGCGGAAGGGCTTTCCACACGCAGATACTCGGCCGGCAGGCGGAAACGGGCACCGTCCGGCCAGGCGATTTCCAGCACCTGTTCCGCACGCTTCAACCGGATCTCGGAGGGCGCGGACATCAGCCGGCGAGCTTGCGTGCCTCGTCGGGCAGCATGATCGGGATGCCGTCGCGGATCGGGTAGGCGAGGCCGGCGCGCTCGCTGACCAGCTCGTTCTTCTCCCGGTCGTAGCGCAGCGGCCCCTTGGTCACGGGGCAGACGAGGATTTCAAGCAGCCGCGGATCGACGGTGCCGGCGGGCGGGGCGGTTTCGGTGGACATGGAACGAAGCGTCCTCTGGCTGGGGCTTCCCGGTGCCTCAATGGCGCGTCACGTCGGGTCGCGCAACACCCGGTACACCGCCGGGATGGCAAGCACCGTCAGCAACGTCGAGGACAGCAGCCCGAACAGCAGCGCCACGGCCAGCCCCTGAAAGATCGGATCGGCCAGGATGAAGCCGGCGCCGATCATGGCCGCGGCGGCGGTCAGGGCGATGGGCTTGAAGCGCACCGCGCCGGCCTCCAGCGCCACGGCGCGGATGCTGCGCCCGTCGCGCGGGGCATGGCGGATGAAATCCACCAGCAGGATGGAATTGCGCACGATGATGCCGGCGAGGGCGATGAAGCCGATCATCGACGGCGCGGTGAAGGCCGCGCCCATCAGCGCATGGCCGAGCACCACGCCGGGCAGCGCGAGCGGCACCGGCAGCAGCACGACCAGCGGAAGGGTGAAGCTGCGGAACTGCGCCACCACCAGCACATAGATGCCGAGCAGCGCCACCGCGAAGGCCATGCCCATGTCGCGGAAGGTGATGCGCGTGACCTCCCATTCGCCATCCCACAGCAGCACGGGCGTCGTGGGATCGTCGGGCTGGCCCCAGAGGCGGATCTCCGGCGCGCCGGGCATGCCGCGCAACGCGTCGGCGACAGCGATCATGCCGTAGATCGGCGCCTCGTAGCGGCCGGCGAGCTCGGCCATCACCATTTCCGCGTTGCGGCCGTTGCGGCGGTAGATCAGCGGGGAGGCGGGCTCCTCGGTGACGCGGATCAGATCGCCGAGTTCCACGGGGCCCCGGCGGCCCGGCACCGGGGTGACGAGGAGTTCCTCGGTGAGATGCAGCCGGTCCTTGGGCAGGCGGATCATCAGCGCGAGCGGGTTGCGCCCCGCCCCGCGATGCGACCAGCCCACCGCCACGCCGCCAAGCAGCGCCCGGATCGTATCCGCCACGGCGGCTTCCTCGACGCCATGGAATTCGAGCTGGTCGGGCAGCATGCGGATGCGCAGCCGCGTACCCGGATCGGCGATGGTGTCGTCCTGATCGACCAGGAAGTCGAGGCCGCGGAAGACCCCTCGCACCTTCTCGGCCGCGGCGCGGCGGGTGGCGGCGTCGGGGCCGTAGATCTCGGCGAGCAGCGTCGCCATGACCGGCGGGCCAGGCGGCACCTCGGTTACGCGCAGGCGGGCATCGGCCGGCAACGGCAGGGCGGCGAGCCGGTTGCGGATGTCGATGGCGATGGCGTGGCTCTCGCGCGTGCGGCGATGGCGGTCAGTGAGCTGGATGTCGAGGTCACCCTGGCGCGGGCTCTGCCGGCCGAAGCTGTGGCGTACCAGGCCGTTGAAGTTGAAGGGCGCGGCGGTGCCGGCGTTGAGCGTGACGCCTTCGACCTCCGGCACCGCGCGTAGCAGGTCGGCGGCGCCGATCAGGGCGCGTTCGGTATCTTCCACGCTGCTGCCGGCAGGCATGTCGAGCACCACGGCGAGCTCCGACTTGTTGTCGAAGGGCAGCAGCTTCACCGTGACGTCGCGCGTATAGAACAGCGCCATGGACGCGACCATCGCGATGCCGGTGAAGGCCAGGAAGGACCAGGCGACCGCACGCCGTTCGATGATGCGCGACGCGACGGCACGATAGATGCGTGCCAGGAAGCCTTCCCCATGGCTGGCATGGGAGGCGCCGAGCTTCACCATCAGCCAGGGCGTCAGCACCATGGCGACGAAGAAGGAAAAGGCCATGGCCGCCGAGGCTACCGCCGGGATCGGCGCCATGTAGGGCCCCATCATCCCGGAGACGAACATCATCGGCAGCAGCGCGACGATGACGGTCAGCGTGGCGACGATGGTGGGGTTGCCGACCTCGGCCACCGCTTCCACCGCGACGGTGGCGCGGTCGCGCGTCGGGTCCAGCGCCCAGTGGCGGTCGATGTTCTCCACCACCACGATGGCGTCGTCGACCAGGATGCCGATGGAGAAGATCAGCGCGAAGAGCGAGACGCGGTTCAGCGTGTAGCCCAGCATCAGCGCGCCGAAGAGCGTCAGCAGGATGGTCACCGGAATGACCACGGCGGTCACCAGCGCCGCGCGCCAGCCCACCACCAGCCACACCAGCACGACGATGGACAGGGTCGCGAGGCCGAGATGGAAAAGCAACTCGTCCGACTTGTCCTGCGCGGTCTGGCCATAGTCGCGCGTCACATCGGCGACGATGCCGGCGGGGATCAGCCGGCCCTGCTGGGCGGCGAGGCGTTCCTCGACCGCGCGCGTCACCGTCACCGCATTGGCGCCGGGGCGCTTGGCGATGGCGATGGAGACCGCAGGGACCTGCTGGAAGGCGCCGTCCTGCTGGCGGGTCAGCCGCCAGACCCGTGATTCGAGCGGCGACGGCGCGACACCGATATGCGCCACGTCGCCGAGATAGACCGGCCGACCGTCGGAGGCGGTGAGCAGCAGCAGCCCGGCATCCGGCACGCCCTGCAGGGTCTCGCCGACCTGCACCGAAAGGGTGCGGCCGTCCGCGCGCAGCCGCCCCGCCTGGAAGGAGGCATTCGCCCCCCGCAGCTTGTCCACGATCTGGTTGAGCGTGATGCCGTGCCGCGCCAGCGCCGCCGGGTCGGGTTCGATGCGCAGTTCCATCGGCCGCCCACCCACGATGTAGGTCAGGCCGACTTCCGGAATGGTGGCGAGATCCGACAATAGCCGGTCGGCGACCTCGTGCAGAGCGGCGTCGTTCCAGCGGGCATCGGGCGTGCGCGGATGCAGGGTGACGACGGCGACGGCGACATCGTTGATGCCGCGACCGACCACCAGCGGCTCGGGGATGCCGAGCGGCAGGCGGTCCCAATTGGCCCGCAGCTTCTCGTGCACGCGCAGGATCGCGTCGTCGGCGGAGGTGCCGACCAGGAAGCGCGCGGTGACCAGCACCGAATCATCCACAGTCTGGCTGTAGACATGCTCGACCCCGGGGATGGCGGTGACGATCGCCTCCAGCGGGCGGGTCACCAGTTCCATCGCATCGGGTGCGGCGAGGCCATCGGCGCGCACGCTGATGTCCACCATCGGGACGCTGATCTGGGGTTCTTCCTCGCGCGGCAGGGCGATCAGCGCGATCAGACCGACCGCGACCGAGACGATGAGCAGCAGCGGCGTCAGCGGCGAGCGGATGAAGCTCTGGGCGAGACGCCCGGACAGGCCGAGGCTCATGGCTGCACCAGCACGTCGCCGGCGGCGAGGCCGGACAGGATCTCGATATTGTCCTGCCCATGCATGGGACCGCGT
This sequence comes from Roseomonas alba, assembly GCF_019430885.1. GTDB lineage: Bacteria > Pseudomonadota > Alphaproteobacteria > Acetobacterales > Acetobacteraceae > Neoroseomonas > Neoroseomonas alba. The sequence continues at coordinate 325,529 of NZ_JAHYBZ010000007.1, forward strand.
TGCACCGGCACCAGGGCACCGGAGGCGAGTTTCACCATGTCCACGCCCGGCCCGGTGATGAGGTAGCGGCGGGGGATGACGATGGCCTGGCGGCGATCGGCAGGGATGGTGACGTGGACGCGCTCGCCCACGAAGAAGTCGCCGAGGCCGGCGACCTCGGCATCCGCGACGACCTGGCCCTGCTGCAATTCGGGATAGACCAGCACGATGCGGCCCTGGCCGAGCGGCGCACCACCCGACAGACCACGACCGCCGACGCTGACCGCATCGCCAGCGTGCAGGAAGCGCGCATGGCGCTCGGGCAAGCGCAGGCGCAGCACGTAATTGTCGGTGGCAATGGTGGCGATGGTCTCGCCGGGCATGGTCACCGCGCCCACGCTGCCGCGGACAGTGAGCACGCGCCCGCCCTGCGGGGCGAGCACCTCGCCCTCGCGCTGCTGCTGGACCAAGACCTCGCGCTCGGCACGGCTCGCGGCGATCTGGCCGTCCAGCACCTGGACCGCGGTGGTCGCCTCGTCGAGCCGCGCCTGGGTGGCGGCCCCGGTGGTGCGCAGGGCGCGGGTGCGGTCGAGTTCGAGGCTCGCCTGGTGGCGTTGGGCATCGAGCGCGCCGAGCCGGGCATCGAGGGCGGCGAGTTGCAGCGGGTGCTTGGGATCGACGACCAGGGCAATCACCTGGCCGGTGGTGACGGCGTCGCCCTCCCGCACCGTGAGGCGCGTCAGGGTGCCGGCGATGCGCGCGCGGGCCTCGACCTCACGGACGCTTTCGACCGTGGCGACGACCGGACGAGGGTCCTCAACCGTGGTGGGTTCGACCGTCAGCGGGGCCTGCGCCGCCGCGACGCCGGGAAGCAGGAGGGCGGCGAGCAGGCAGGCCAGGCGCACCAGGCGGCGAAAGGCGGAAGCGGCGTGCGGGGAGGACATGGGGATTCCAGGCTGCGGCGTTTCTCGCCGCTATATATTAGCGATTTCGCATATAAACAACCGAAAGAATTCGGAAACCCGGCCCCCGCCACCGCCGATGGTGCGGGAAGATAGCGATCGAGGACACCCCATGCGCCAGGATGGGTCCGCACGCCCTCGCCGCCTCAGCTCGGTCGGCCCTCGCACGGCGCGTTGGCCGCGCCCCCCATGCGCAGCAGTGTCACCAAGGTCCGGGCACGCTCGGTGGTGTCGGCGGCTTCCAGCAGGGCCTGCTTCTCCGACGCCTCGAAGGGGCAGACCATGGACAGGGTGGTGACCAGCATGGCGTCGGCGGTCTGTTCCACCGCCTCCCAGTTCGCCTCGATGCCGCGAGCGCGGAAATAGGGGCGCAGCGCGGCGAGCAGCGCCGCGCGGTCACAGGCGGTGGGACCGGGGTCCGTGGCGAGGTCGCCGGCATAGCTGCCATAGTCCGCGCGCACCCGGCGGTAGCCGCCGGGTGCGAGAGGCAGTTCCTCCGCGATGCGGAAACGGATCAGCCCGGTGAGGGTGATCAGCAGGCGGCCATCCTCGGTCTCGCTGAAGGAGGTGAGGCGGCCGAGGCAGCCAATGGCGTAGAGGCCCGGCCCGGTCGCCCCGGCCGGAAGGCGGGCATCGGGCTGGACCATGCCGAACATCCGTCCCCGCGCCAGGCTGTCGAGCGTCATCGCCAGGTAGCGCGGCTCAAAGACGTTCAGCGGCAGCCTTCCCTGCGGCAGCAGCAGGGCGCCGGAGAGCGGGAAGACCGCAATCTCCTCCGGCAACTCTGCGAAGCGCGGGTGGAAGGCCGGCATGGCACCTGTCCGATGCTCAGCGGAAAATGACGGCCGAGAGCTTGCGGCGGCCGGCCTTGCTCGCCGGATCCTCGAAGCCCCAGGCCTCGAACAGCTTCAGGAGCTGCTTGCGGGCGGCCTCGTCATTCCAGGCGCGGTCGCGGCGGATCGCCTCGATCAGCGTGTCCACCGCGGCGTTGCGGTCGCCGCTGGCGCTCTGGGCGATGGCGAGGTCGATGCGCGCGGCATGGTCGTCCGGGTTGGCGGCGATGCGGGCCTCGAATTCCGCAAGCTGGGCCTGGGCGCGGCGGCCTTCGATCTCGACCTCGATGGCGCTGCGGGCGGCGGTGAGCTCCGGGGTTTCCTTGATCTTGGCAGGGGCGCTGTCGAGGACGGAGAGGGCCTGCTCCTCATGCCCCAGGGCGAGCAGGGCGCGGGCGACGCCGGCGAGCGCCTTGGCATTCTCGGGTTCCTGCTGGGACAGGGCACCGAAGAGTTCGAGAGCGGTCTGGTGGTCGCCCTCGGCCACAGCGGCCTCGGCCTCGGCGAGGAGGTCGGCGCCGGGCATCTGGCCGCCGGCGGCCTTGAGCAGCCCCTCGACGAAGCGCTTCACCTCGGATTCCGGCAGGGCGCCCTGGAAGAGGTCAAGGATCTGGCCCTGCCAGAAGGCCACGACCGTCGGGACGGATTGCAGCGGCAGGCCCATCTGGGTGAGCTGGGCGACGAGCTGGCGGTTCTTGTCGATGTCAATCTTCACCAGCCGCACGCGGCCGCCGGCGGAGCCGACGACCTTTTCCAGCGCGGGGGTGAGCGTCTTGCAGGGGCCGCACCAGGTGGCCCAGAAATCGACCAGGATGGGAACCTGGCGGGACGCCTCGATGACGTCCTGCATGAAGGTCTTCTGGTCGCCATCCTTGATGGCGCCTTCGGCGGCGGGCGCGCCCTGGCGGGCGGGGTCGAAGATCACGTCCATGGCAGGCATTCCTCAGGTCTTGGTGCATAAATGCGCCGTCGCGGTCCGGAAGCAAGCCGCGAAGGCCGGAGCCAGGGGACCGAATACCACGATGGGCACGCGTTTCGAGGCGGACCCGCTCTATGGCTGCCCGTGTGAATCCTACCAGTTGCAGATCGGGCTGGCGGCGGCGGGGGGGGGGCTGGTCGCGGTGCAGCGGGCGCTGGCGGATGCCGGCGGCGACGGGCTGCATCTGATCCCGCCGGAAGCCCTGCATGTCACTGTGCTGCCGCTGATCGATGCCGCGAAGCAGCTCCCGAAGCCCAAGGCGGAGATCTGGGCGCGGCATGAGGCGGGCTGGCGGGCGGCGAGCGCCCAGGCCTGCCGGCGGATGGCGCCGTTCCGTCTGCGCTTTACCCGGCTGCGCGCCGAGGCGCGGGCGGTCATTGCCCTGGACGACGAGAATCCGCTGGCGGAGTTGCGCGCGGCGCTCGCCGGGGGCTGCGGGTTGCCGGAACGGCCGGTGCGTCGGCCGCAGATCACCCACGCAACCCTGCTGCGTGTCCGCGACCCCGAGCAGCTACGGTTGCCGGGGCGGCTGCCGGCCCTGTCGGTGGAGGTTCCGGTCCGTGGACTGCGGCTGGTGCGGGAGACGGTCTTCCCGACCCTGGCCTTCGACCTGCTGGCCGAATACGCGTTCTGATCAGTCAGCGTCGAGGTCCAACACCGCGCAGGGGTGGCCGAGATCGGCCAGGAAATCGAGCAGTTCCGCCGGAGCAAGGGCCGTGCTGGCGGCATTGGTCAGCGGATGGACCCAGATGCGGGCGCAGTCCTCGACGAGGTGGCGGTCCATGACGAAGCGGACCGATCCGGGCGCCGCATTGACCAAGGCGAGCGGCGTGACCGAACCGGGGGTAACGCCGAGGGTCGCCTCAAGTTCCGCGGCACTGGCCATCGAAACCTTCCCGGCCCCGGCCAGCCGGGCCAGGGCGTTCACCGAGACCTGGCGGTCGGCCTCCAGCGTCGCGAGGAGGAAGGGCCCCTCCCCCTTCGCCGGACGAAGAAAGAGGTTCTTGGTATGGCCGCCGGGCAAGGTCGCTGCGATGTCCCGCCCCTCCGCCACGGTGAAGACCGGGCGGTGGTGGCGGGTCTCCGCGGCAACACCGGCAGCGGCGAGGCGGGCAAGGAGGCCTTCGGGCGTCTCGGGCATTCAATCCAGTCGGAGGTTGTTCGCGCGCACCACCCTGGACCAGACCTCGATCTCATTGTCGAGCCATGTGCGGAAGTTTTCCGGTCCCTCGACCCGATTCACCGCGCCCAGAGCCGTGATGCGCTGGGCGGTGGCCGGCATGGCCATGGCGGAGGCGATCTCCGAGGCGAGGCGCACCACGGTGGGCGCCGGGGTGCCGCCCTGGGCCAGGACGCCCTGCCACGTGCCGGAATCGGCGGCCGGCCAGCCCAGTTCGTGAAAGGTTGGGATGTCGGGGAAGTCAGCCAGGCGCGCCGGGCCGGTGACGGCAATGGGGCGCAGCGTGCCCTGCTTGCAGAAGGGGGCGGTCGCCGTGGCACCGTTGATGATCATCTGCGATTCGCCGGCCGCAACGGCGGTGAGTGCTGCCGCGCCACCACGATAAGGCACCTGGGTGAGATCCGCCCCCCAATGCTGGGTGACCAGAAGGCCCGTAAGATGGTTGCCGACGCCGATGCCGGCATGGCCGACATTCAGGCGCTGCGGATTGGCCTTGGCGAAGGCGACGAGTTCAGCAGCATTTTGCGCCGGAACGGACGGGTGCACGGCAAGGATGTAGGGCGCGTAGATCAGCATGGTGATCGGGGCGAGATCCCGCTTCAGGTCGAAGGGCAGGCGCGTGTAGAGCGACGGTGCGGTCGCGAGCGTCGAGACGTCGATCAGCAGCAGGGTGTGACCGTCGGGCGGGGATTTGGCGACGAGGTCGGCGCCGATATTGCCGCCCGCACCGGTGCGATTTTCCACCACGACATTCTGGCCGAGGGCGCGGGTGAGATCGGGCGCGAGGAGCCGGGCCAGGATGTCCGAGGTGCCGCCCGGGGCGAAGGGCACGATGAGGCGGATCGCGTGGTCAAAGGTCTGTGCGCGCAGGGTGCGCGGCGCCGACAAGGCAAGCGCGGCCGCAAGGCCGAGCGTGGAACGACGGTCCATGGCGATAGTCCTCCCGGAGAGATTCGTTGCGGAAAGGATGATTCGGGCCGGGCATCGCTGTCGAGGAGAATTCGAAATTTGCCGTACAGGGTGGCTTGCAATCCCGGTGGGCCATGGTAGAAGCCCGGCCTCCGCACGGAGCGCGGGCGTAGCTCAGGGGTAGAGCACGACCTTGCCAAGGTCGGGGTCGAGGGTTCGAATCCCTTCGCCCGCTCCATTCTTCTCTCTCACAACCTGTCTCTCCTGGTCACGGCACCGCGCTGAGGCGCAGGTTTGGCCGGGGTTCGCGCGCGGACCTTGATACTTCGACCGCGCAACAGAGGCCCGGTGGGCGTCTCTGTTCTTCCCGTTCTCTCCGAACCTCGGGACTTGGGCGATTCAGTCTACAAGCTTTAGTGCGTTGTTTTTCCACAGCCTTCTACGGTGGTGAGCTTCGAGCATTCAGCGACGCTGTTGCATGGGCAATGCCCCCAGAAGCACGAATTCCCGCGCTTCGCCCCCAAGCCATGGCAATTTCCGATACTGTGTTACTGTTCCGGCATGGACGGTCAGGGGCGGGGACACCGCGAAGCAGCACCAGAGGCGCGCGCGCGGCAAATCATCGACGCCGCCCTCATCATCGCCGGCTGGATCGTCCAGGACCGCGACGAGGTGAACCTCCACGCGGGCCCAGGCATCGCCGTCCGTGAAACCCCCACAGCCACCGGCCCGGCCGATTATCTCCTATTCCTCGACGGCCGCGCCTGCGGCGTCCTCGAAGCCAAGCCGGAGGGCACCACCCTGCTCGGCGTCGTGAACCAGGGCACCGACTACACCCGCGCCGCACCGGCCCGGTATCCCGCCTGGGCCGACCCGCTCCCCTTCGTCTATGTCTCCACCGGCGCGGAAACCCTGTTCCAGGACGCCCGAGACCCACACGCCCGCCCGCGCCGCATCTTTGCCCCGCACCGGCCCGAGACCCTGCGCGCTATGCTCCAGGCCGGCAACAGCCTGCGCGCCCGTCTCGCCACCCTGCCGCCGCTTGACGCCTCCCGCCTCCGCCCCTGCCAGGCCGAGGCCATCGCGGGCGTCGAAACATCCCTCGCTGCGGGCAAGCCCCGTGCCCTCGTCTCGATGGCGACCGGTGCCGGCAAGACCTACACCGCCTGCGCCCTGACCCACCGGCTGCTCTCGCCCCCGGTCCGCATGGGCCGCGTCCTGTTCCTGGTGGACCGCGCCAATCTCGGCACCCAGGCCAAGCGCGAGTTCGACGCCTTCACTCCCGGCGGCGCCGGCCTGCTGTTCCGCGAGGAATTCACCGTCCAGCACCTGCAGGGCAGCGCCATCGACCCCTCGGCCAGCGTGGTGATCTCCACCGTCCAGCGCCTCTATTCCGTTTTGCGCGGCCAACCCTTGGACGATGAGGACGACGAACGCGGTGGCTTCGAGCGCCCCGATGACCACGCCCAGCGCCCCGTCACCTACAATCCCGACATCCCGCCCGAGACCTTCGACCTCATCATCGTCGATGAGTGCCACCGCTCCATCTACGGCTCCTGGCGCCAGGTGCTGGAATACTTCGACGCCTTCCTTGTCGGCCTGACCGCCACCCCCGGCCGCCACACCCTGGGCTTCTTCCAGCAGAACATCGTCAGCCAATACCCCTTCGAGCGCTCCGTCGCTGACGGCGTGAACGTGGATTTCGAGGTCTGGCGCGTCCGCACCGAGGTCGGCGAGCGCGGCGGCACCATCCCCGCCGGCTTCGCCGTCCCGCACCGCGACAAGGAAACCCGCCGTCGCCGCCTCGCCGCGTTGGAGGAGGACCGCCCCTACGCCCCCAGCGAACTCAACCGCGCGATCGAGAACCCGAACCAGATCCGCACCGTGCTGCAGGCCTATCGTGACGCCCTGCCCACGCAGTTGTTCCCCGGCCGGGCCGAGGTGCCGAAGACGCTGATCTTCTGCCAGTCCGACAGCCACGCCGAGACGGTGACGGAGATCGCCCGCGAAGTCTTCGAGGGCGACGCCCGCTTCGCCCAGAAGATCACCTACAAGGCCACCGGGCGAACGGGGCAGGAACTGATCCAGGACTTCCGCACCGACCACCTGTTCCGCATCGCCACCACCGTGGACATGGTCGCCACCGGCACGGACATCCGGCCGCTGGAGGTGTTGATCTTCCTGCGCGACGTGCGCAGCGCCCAGTATTTCGAGCAGATGCGCGGCCGCGGATCCCGCACCATCCTGCCCACCGACCTGCAACGCGCGACCCCCTCGGCCGAGCGCAAGGACCGCTTCATCATCGTGGACGCGGTCGGCGTGACGGAGAGCGTGAAGACGCCCACCGAGCCGCTGGAACGCGACCGCACCCTCAGCCTCGAAGCCCTGCTGGAACGCGTCGCCTTCGGCCACACGGACGAGGACACCTGCGCCACCCTCGCCGGCCGCTTGGCGCGGCTGGAAGGCCGCCTGCCCGACCCGGCGAAGGCCGACCTGCGGCAGACCGCCCACGGCGCCACCCTGACCGACCTGGCGCGCGCCCTGGTGGACGCCGCCGACCCTATCCGCATCGAGGCGAAGGCCCGCGAGACCGGCGCCGCCTCCCCCGAGGATGACGCCGCCTGGGACGCCGCGGCCGAGGCCCTGCGCGCCGAGGCCTGCAAGCCCATCGCCGCCAACCCCGCGCTGCGCCGCGCCATCCTCGAGGCGCAGCGGCAGACCGAGATCATTGTGGACGAGTTGACGCCCGACGCCGTCCTCTCCGCCGATTTCGACCTGAAGCGCGCCACCGAGATCACCGAACGCTTCACCCGCTTCCTGGACGAGGAACAGGACCGGCTGGCGGCGCTGGCCATCCTCTATGCCCGCCCGCACGCGCAGCGGCGCCTGACCTACGCCATGCTGCAGGAATTGCGGCAGGCCATGGCGCGGCCGCCCTGGCTGTTGGACGACAGGAACGTCTGGGCATGCTACCGCCGCCTGCATGCGGGTCAGACGCGCGCGCCGGCCGGGCTGCTGACCGATCTGGTCGGGTTGGTGCGCTACGCCATCGGCGCGCGGGCGGTGCTGGCGCCCTTCGCGCCGGACGTGAACCGCAACTTCGAACTCTGGCTCGGCCGCGAGAAGAAGGCCGGGCGCGACTACACCGAGGCGCAGATGGAGTGGCTGCGACTGATGAAGGAATGGGTGGCGAGCAACGTGGACCTGACGATGAACGATCTCCGCGAGGTTCCGGATTTCTCCTCACGCGGCGGCACGGCGCGGGCGCGTGTGCTGTTCGGTGCTGACCGGCTGCCGACACTGGTCGATGACCTGGCCGACGCGCTGGTGGCGTAAGGATGGATGCGCTGCCCGGTGAGACGCCGCCGCCCGGCTGGGCCGTCGCGCCGCTCGGCGATCTGATCAAGGGCATCGAAGCCGGCAAGAACGTCGCCGCCATTGGTCGTCCGCCCGAGGATAGCGAAACCGGGATCGTGAAGGTGAGCGCCGTCACCTGGGGCGAGTTCGACGAGGACGAAAGCAAGGCGCTGCCGCCGGGCGCCGCAATCGATCCGGCGCATCTGATCCGTCCCGGCGACTTCCTCATCTCGCGCGCCAACACGATTGAGTTGGTCGGCGCCCCGGTCATCGTGAAGCAGTTCCGGCGCCGTCTGGTGCTGAGCGACAAGGTTCTGCGGCTGCGCGTCGTCGAGGGCTTCGATCGCTGGCTTGAGTTGTTCCTCAAGTCGCATTTCGGCCGTGTGCAGATCGAGCAGTATGCGACCGGCGCGCAGCTTTCGATGCGCAACATCTCGCAAGAGAACCTACGGCGCATCACCCTGCCGGTCCCGCCAGAGGCCGAACAGACCCGCATCGTCGCCGCGGTGAACGCGCTGTTCGAGGATGTGGAGGCCGGCGAAGCCGCGCTGGCGCGGGCGCGCGAGGGCCTGACGCAGTTCCGCGCAAGCCTCCTCCACGCCGCCTGCACCGGAGCCCTCACCGCCGACTGGCGCGCGGCGAACCCGACGAACGAGACGGGCGAGGATTTGCTCCATCAGTTGCTCGCGGCACGCAGCGAGGACAGCAGCCGGCGCGCGCGCGCCATTCTCGCGCCGGATGTTACCGATGAGGCACCGCTGCCATCAGGGTGGTGCTGGGCGTCGGTGGATCAGGTCACGAACTTCCTCGGAAATGGCCTCGCCCGAGCGCCGGACGGCGATACAACGGATCGACGCATTCTCCGCATTTCGGCGGTCCGTCCGCTCAAGGTGGATCACGCCGAGCATCGTTTCTACCGCCCCTTGCCAGCGGAGAACTTGGCCGGCGCCACGACGCAGCGGCACGATCTCCTGGTCACGCGCTACTCAGGCTCGGAGCAGTATGTCGGCGTCTGTGGTCTCGTGCGCTTTGATGAGCCGCTGCTGTTCCCCGACAAGGTGATGTGCGCACGTCCTCTGCCCGGTTTCAGCGATCTCGCCGAGTATCTGGAAGTGGCGCTGAATGCCGGGCCGAGCCGCGCATACATCGCCAGGAACATCAGGACGACTGCTGGTCAGAAGGGTATTGCGGGATCGTCCATTCGCGCATGCCCTGTCCCGCTTCCGCCTCGTCGCGAACTCGTCGCCATCGTCGCCGCAGTTCGCGAGGCACAGACCGATGCGACGGAATTGCCGGCGGATGAGTTCGCTGCGCGCCTCCGCCAATCCATCCTCCACGCCGCCTTCACCGGCCGCCTCGTCCCGCAGGACCCGGCCGACGAACCCGCCGCCGCCCTGCTCGCGCGCCTGCGCGCCGCCCCCGCCACCACGCGCCGCCCGCGCCAGCGCCGCGCCGCCGCGCCGCCCGACCTGATCGAGACGCCCGCATGAGCGAGACGGAGAACATCCTCACCGCGAAGGTCTGGAACCTCGCCCATGTGATGAACAATGCCGGCGTCGGCTCCGGCGACTATGTGGAGCAGGTCACCTACCTGCTCTTCCTCAAGCTCGATGCCGAGCGCGAGGAGGACGGCTTGCCCTCCCTCCTGCCCGAGGACTGCCGCTGGGCGCGCCTCGCCGCGCTCACGGGCCGCGAACTCGCGCAACACTACGCCCGCACGCTGGAAACGCTGGCCGCGCAGCCCGGCCTCGTCGGCACCATCTACACCCGCGCCCGCAACACCATCGAGGAACCGGCCCACCTGCACCGCCTGGTGCGCATGATCGGCGCCGAAACCTGGTCCGGCTTCGGCGTCGACGTAAAGGGCGCGATCTACGAAAGCCTGCTGGAGCGCACCGCCTCCGACACCAAGTCCGGCGCCGGCCAGTATTTCACCCCGCGCCCCGTCATCCAGGCCTGCGTCGAGGTGGTGGACCCGAAGCCCGGCCAGACCGTCTGCGACCCCGCCTGCGGCACCGCCGGCTTCCTCCTCGCCGCCTACGAGCACATGCGCCACAAGCCCGAGGCGCGCGACCGCGAGACGGGGCGGCGGATGCGGGAGGAAGGCTTCACCGGCTACGACATCGTCGCCGGCGTGGCGCGGCTCGCGGCGATGAACCTCTATTTGCACGGCCTCGGCCGCGCCGACACCACGCCGATCCACCGCGCCGATGCGCTGCTGGCCGACCCCGGCAAGCGGTGGGACGTGATCCTGACCAACCCGCCCTTCGGCCGCCGCCAGTCCATCCAGGTCTTCACCGGTGACGGCGAGGCCGAGACCGAGCGCGAGGACTACCAACGCCCCGACTTCGGCGTGACCACCGGCAACAAGCAGCTCAACTTCGTCCAGCACATCATGACCGTGCTGGCGCCGGGGGGCGTCGCCGCGGTGGTGCTGCCCGACAACGTGCTGTTCGAAGGCGGCACCGGCGAGCGCATCCGCCGTCGCCTGCTCGACGAGTTCGAGTGCCACACCCTGCTGCGCCTGCCGACCGGCATCTTCTACCGCCAGGGCGTGAAGGCGAACGTGCTGTTCTTCGAGGCCCGCCCGCGCCGCAAGGAACCCTGGAGCGAGGCGCTGTGGGTCTACGATCTGCGCACCAACAAGCGTTTCACCCTGAAGGAACGCCCGCTTCGCTATGCGGATATGGAGGAGTTCGTCGGCCTGGCGAAACTCTCCGACCGCACGAAGCGGCAGGAGACGGAGCGGTTCAAGCGCTTCACCTACGCCGAGCTCGCCGCGCGCGAGAAGCTGGACCTGAACCTGACTTGGCTGCGCGAGGACGGCACGACCGACCCGGCCTCGCTGCCGCCGCCGGCCGAAATCGCCGCCAGCATCGCCGACGACCTGGAAGCCGCCCTGGCACGCTTCCGGGCAGTCGCGGCCCGGCTTGGCTGATGGCGCCCGAGCCCGACACCGAGGATGCCGACAACGCCGCGCTGCTGCGGGATCTCTCGGCATTCCTGGCCGTCCAGAAATCCCTGACCACACCGATCCGGTGGGTCGAGGATGGCAGCTATCTCCGCTTCACCTCCACGCTCGATGTCGGGGAAGTGACGGACGACCGGGTTCGCTTGCTGGGCCGTGCGCATGCCGTGATGCCCGATCGCAGCGTGTCCCTCGTCCTCACCTGGCAGGCGGCCTCGGGTCGGCCGCAGCCTTTCGAGCGCTGCGAGTGGCGACCACACGACCGCCACACGAACAGGGCAATCGTGCCGAAACCGCATCGGCACCGGATCATCGAGACCAGTCATCGCCACCCGCTCGCGCTCAACGCACGCGTCTCGACCGGGCTGGCGGCGGCCATGGCCGAGAATCTGCCTGCGGCGGAGGCGCTCGACCCTGAACCTGCCGACTGGCCCGCCTTCGCGGCTGCCGCTGCTGCGGCCTGGCTCATTCCCGACCTTGTTCACGTGCCGCCCCCGCCATGGCAATATGACCTGCTGCCTTTCGCGGACAACATGCGACGGGGAGGGCGTGGCAGATGACGATCACAAGCTTCATTGCGAATGCCCCGGCGTCGTCCGGGCTGGACCAGATCGCGGCGGAGATCCTTCGCGGCCTCGCGAATGCCGAGGTCTTCGGCGGCCGGGCCTATCTTCGCACGCCGATGCTTCTGCCCTCGGGATCGTCCGTGGTGGTGGTCATCGAGCAGGAGGACACCGACCGCTACCGCATCACCGACCTCGGCCAGGGACACGATGAGGCTGAAACGCTCGGCTTCGCCCGGGTGTATCGGCGCCAGGCCGAGGAGATCGCGCGGCTGCAAGGCCTGATCGCCACGCACGGTACGCTGTGGCTCGGGGACCTCGCGCGTGACGAGTTGCCAGGCGCCGCGATGACGTTGGCGACCGCGGTTCTGCGCGCCTTCGAGCGAGCCATGGTCCGTTCCGCCGATCGCCGACCGCAGACCGCGGCGGATCGGCTGGTCGCGCGCCTGCATCGGCTGTTTCCTGACCGGCAGGTTCGCGGTGAGGTGGAGGTTCGCGGCGTCTCGACCCATGCGTGGCAGGTCGATGCCGCGGTGGAGATGGAGCGGGGGCTGGCGCTGTTCGACGTCGTGTCACCCGCGCCTGTGTCCGTGGCCTTCGCGGCAGCCAAGTTCCATGACATCGCATTGCTGGAGAACGCGCCTGCACGGATCGCGGTGGTGCGGCGGAAGGATGCGTTCGGGGATCTGCTTCCTGTTGTCGCCCAGGCGGCCAAGGTCGTGCAGGAGGATGCCTCCGACGCAACCTTCGAGCGCCTGGCAAAGGCGGCCTGAGGATCGGTGGCCCGCGCAGCCACGCCGGCATCACCTGGCGCAGGTGGCAGATTGTCGGATCACGCGGGCTGTGTAGCCCGCGAGATGCCAATCATCCTGTGCTGCTGCTGCCACTCAGCAGGCACTGCTTCGACAAGGCGGGAGGCCGCAGATTGGGAGATGGCGCCTCCGCCGAGGAGATGCTCGACCAAGTCGGGCGCGACGAGCGCCAGGCGGAGGATACGGCCTAGATATCCTCGGTCGATGTTCTCTGCCGCCGCCATTTCGGTGATCGAGCCGTAGCGCCCTTCGTCGAGCAGCCGCTGGTACCGGAACGCCCGCGCCAATGCCTTGATCAGTGCCGGGTCGGCGCGCGTCAAGATGGCGGCCTCGCCGTCGTCGCGGACCGGCATCACCACCGTCTTCCTTCCCGACCGCCGCCGGATCTTCAGCGGCACCCGGACCGTGATGCTGGTGGCGGCGGTCATGCGGCGGCCCTCAGCGCGTCGGGCGCGATGGCGCCGAGATCCCTGACCAACCCCGCCAGCCCCTCGACGCGTAGGCGAATGTCGGCGCCGGCAGGCCCGACCACCACCCGCTCGACCAGCGCGCGCACGATCCGCGCCTGCTCGGCGGGGAACAGTTCCTCCCAGAGCGGGTCGAGCCGGTGCAGCGCGTCCCGGACCTCGCGCTCGGTCAGGTTTGGAGCCTCGCGTCGAGCGGCTAGCCAGGTGCCGACCACGATCTCCGGCTGTCGAAGCAGGGCGCGGACCTGGCTAATCACCGCGCCCTCGATCTGCGCCGCCGAGACGCGCCGTACGATGCTGTCGTCGACGGCTGTGTCCGCCTTCAGCACGCGCTGAGCGACGTAGTATCGATAGCGCCGGCCATTCTTCACCGCGTGCGTCGGGGATAGCGCCCTTCCGTCCATCCCAAAGATCAACCCCTTTAGCAGCGCCGGTGCGTGCTGCCGGTTCTGCGCGGCCCTGGTGCGCGGGCTGACCTGCAGGATGGCGTGCGCTCGATCCCACAGATCCCGCGGCACGATGGCCTCGTGCTCGCCACGATAGACGTTCCCTTTGTGCGTGACCTCGCCGACGTAGGTCCGCAGGTTCAGCGCCTTGTAGACGTCGCCCTTATCAAGGAGCTTGCCGGATCTGCTGGCGATGCCTTCGGCCTGCAGGCGGTGCACCGTCTCCACGCCCGAGCCGGTTTCGACGAACAACTCGAACACGCGGCGGACGCGCACAGCCTCTGGCTCGCTCACGATCAGCTTCCGGTCGACGACGTCGTAGCCAAGCGGCACCTTGCCGCCCATCCACATGCCGCGCGCCTTCGACGCAGCCACTTTGTCGCGGATGCGCTCGCCGATGATCTCCCTTTCATACTGCGCGAAACTCAGCAGGATGTTCAGCGTCAGCCGACCCATCGACGTCGTCGTGTTGAACGACTGCGTGACGGAAACGAAGGTTACGCCATGCGCGTCCATCACCTCCACCAGCTTGGCGAAATCCATCAGCGAGCGGGACAGGCGGTCGATCTTGTAGACCACGATGACGTCGACCAAGTCGGCCTGGATGTCGCGCAGCAGACGTTGCAGCGCCGGCCGCTCCAGCGTGCCGCCAGAGAACCCGCCATCGTCATAGCGGTCTCTAACCAGGGTCCACCCTTCCGCCCGCTGGCTGGCGACATAGGCTTCACAGGACTCGCGCTGCGCATCGAGCGTGTTGAACTCCTTGTCGAGCCCCTCGTCGGTGGACTTGCGGGTGTAGACCGCGCAGCGCAGCTTCTTCGTGGTCGCCGGCATCACCTCGTCGGCAGGAGGCTTCCTCCGGCTCATGCGCCACCGCCCGGCTGGCGCAGCCCAAAGAACGCCCAACCATTCCACCGCGTGCCGGTGATGTGCCGCGCGATGGCGGAGAGGGAGCGATACGGCCGCCCCTCGTACTCGAAGTCATCGGCCCGGACGGTGACGACATGCTGCACGCCGTCATGCTCACGGATCAGCCGCGTGCCCGGCAGCGGCCGGCTGTCGGCGCGGATCCGCCGGAGCACCACGTTCCCGCCGTCCAGCTGCTCGCCCAGCGCCTCGAGCCGCGCCCGGGTCTCCGGCTTCAGCCCGCCGTAGGCGAGTTCCTGGATGCGATAGGCCAGCCGACTGGTGATGTAGCTGCGGCTGAACGGTGGCGGCTCCTTCCCGAACAACTCCCGCCACTGCTGCTTCAGCTGGGCGATCGGTGCCGTCTTGAGGGCAGCCAGTCGCGGTAGCACCTGCGCCGGTGGGACCTTCGGGATGGTGGGCGCCGGCGGCGCAGCATCGTGCTGCCTCGCCTTCGCGGTCGATCGTCTGGTCATGCGACTCCCTTTCTCCTGGGGTTCGCATGACGGCGCTGCCTGGCGGTGGAGGGTAGGCGAATGTCTCCGCGAGCCTCAACCTGCGCGGCATCACGAGCGAGATCCTCGGCAGCGCGGCTGCACAGCCGCAGCAGGCCACGCGCGAGCAGATCACAGACCTCGCGGAGGTGGGGGTTTGGTGGGGCGGGGCGGCATGGAGCCGCGAGTAGGGCTGGCATGCCGCACATCCAGCCTCGGGCCGCCCCCTCTTGCTACCTGCGATGCGGTCCGGGCTGGCCGCGGGGCGGTGGGTTGAACCCTTCACCCCTCTTAATGTTCCCATTATGTTCGCCGCCGACCTCCACCATCATTGACCTCACAGGACCCCACCGATGCTGATCGAGACCCTGGATCGGACCCTTTGGACCTTGGACGACGCGCAAGGTCACGTGGCCGCGCAGCTCATCGCGTACATCTCAGCCGATCCGGAACGACTGGCGAAGGCGATTCGACCGCAAGTGCATTGGCAGCCACCGAAGGATCTCGGCCCGGTCGCGCGGGACGCTGCGTGGGACGAGATCCAAGTGGCACTGCGCGATGGTGACCTCCACGCCACCGGGCGCCTGTCGACTGAGCGTGCCGCATCCTGGCATTCTGAGAATGACGGCTGGCGCTACCATTCGGGTCGCCACAGCAGCATCGCGCCGGAGCAATGGCGTGCCGGGCAGCGTAGTGGGCGCAACGACGCGCTGAACCTGCTGGACGGGCACTTCATCGACATCCGCGTGCCGCGCTTCATGGTGCTGGCGATCTGGCCGGTCGTCGAACCGCCGCAGCCAGCCCCCGCGATGGATCCGGCAACCGGTGCGCCATATCGCACGCCGTACATGGACCTGCTCGACCGCGCCGTCGCCGAGAACGGCATCAATGCGCGCGTGCAGGGCAAGAAGGAATTGCTGGCCGACTGGTTCCGTGAGCAGACGGTCGAGGGCGAGGCGGTGTCGCAGAACCTGGCGGATGCGATGGCGACGCTGATCCGTCTGCCGTCCTCGCAGCGCGGGGGTGCCAAGCGCGGCTGGTGACGCCGCGCCGCGTCCTGACCTGAACGGTTGAGCCCTTCGAGCGGCGCGGAGCCGGACCCGCTCCGACGCAGCGCGAGCGGATCACGCATGTCTTTTTACCGGCCTCCCCACGCCATGGAGGCCGGATGTCGATTCGCCCAGCACGCCGACCAGACGCACGCGGTGCCCGATGAGCGGCGCCGGCGCGAAGGACGTCGTCGCGGCGCTGACCGCGCGCATCGGCGATCTCGCCCGCGAGCTGCTCGGCGAGCCGAACCGCGAGCTGTCGACGCCACGGCAGCTGCGCTTCGGCACGCATGGCAGCATCGCGGTCGAGCTCGAGGGCGACGACGCCGGGCGCTGGTTCGACCATGAGCACGGCATCGGCGGCGCCGCCATCGAACTGCTCCGGCACCGGCGCGGGCTCAGCAACGGCGCCGCGCTCGACTGGTCCCGCCAGTGGCTCGGGATGCGGGCGGCTCCGCGCCGGAAGAAGGCTGATCACGCACCAGCACCAACCCCGTCGCCATCCGATCCCGACGAAACGGCACTGCCAGCGGCCGATACGGACGCGGCCTCGTCCGATCCATCCTCGTCAGATCCAGCCCCGACGGCGGACAACGCGCTGGGACCGCCACCATGGCAGGATCGGCCCTTGTCGTCCGCTACGAAGAAGGCGGCCGAGGATGCGAAGCGGGCCGCGAAAGTCGCTGAGATCGTCGCCGGCTGCGAGGACGCGGCTGGCACGCGGGTCGAGACCTACCTGCGCCGGCGCGCGATCATCGCCTCGCCGCTCCCACCATGCATCCGGTTCCTGCCGAACGCCTACAACCACTACGGCGCGCTCGTTGCGCTGGCGACGGATCCCGAGGGGCAGGTTCACGGCCTGCAGCTGATCTACCTCACCGAGGACGGCCGCAAGGCGCCGCTGAAGATCCAGAAGCGCACCAACAAGGCGCATGACGGTTGGGCTGATGTCGCCGCCGTGCGCATCCCCGGCACCGCGCCAGTGGTGCTCTGCGAAGGCGTCGAGACGGCGCTTTCCGTCTGGCAGGCCACCGGCCAGGAGAGCTGGGCCTGCCTCGGCATCAGCAACATCGCCCGCGCGCCCCTGTCAGACGGCGCACCCGTCCTCGTCGCGCGCGACGGCGACGAGCCGAACAGCAAGGCCGACCAGCAGCTCCGCCAGGCCGTCACCGTGCTCCGGGCCCGCGGGCACGAGGTGACCGTCGCCGAGCCGCCACCCGGGCAGGACTTCAACGACGTCCTGCAATCGGACGGCGCGGACGCCGTGCGGATGCTGATCGCCGCGTCCAGGCCCGCCGCAGCCTTCTCCAACGAATGGCGCAAGGAACTGCTGCTCAACGAGGACGGTGAGCCCCGGCCCGTCCTGGCGAACGCCATCACCGCCCTGCGCGGTGCGCCGCAATGGCAGGGCGTGCTGTGGCACGACGCCTTCGCCACGACCACCGTCGCGCGCAAGCCGCCGCCCTGGGTTCGGGATCCGGCGGGCTGGTCCGACACGCCCTGGGCCGACCGCGACGACGCCCTCGTCGCCGACTGGCTGCAGCACCAGGACATCATGGTGCCGATGTCCATCGCGGGGCAGGCGGTCGAGGTCGTGGCGCGCGACCGGATCTTCCATCCCGTCCGCGAGCACCTCGATGGGCTGTCCTGGGACGGCACGCCCCGCCTCGAGGCCTGGCTGCTCCGCTATCTCGGCGCCGAGGACAACGCCTATCACCGCGCCGTGGGCCCGCGCTGGCTCATCTCCGCCGTCGCACGCATCTACGTGCCCGGCTGCAAGGCCGACTGCGCGCTGATCCTCGAAGGGCCGCAGGGGATCCGCAAGTCCTCGGCGCTGATGGCCCTCGCCGCGCCCTGGTTCACCGACCGCCTCTCCGACCTCTCCAGCAAGGATGCAGCGATGGAGACGCGCGGCGTCTGGATCATCGAGATCGCCGAGCTCGACACCATGGGCCGCGCCGAGGTGAGCACGGTCAAGGCCTTCATGTCGCGCACCCAGGACCGCTTTCGGCCGCCCTACGGCAAGCGGCTGGTCGACCTGCCGCGGCAATGCGTCTTTGCCGGCAGCGTCAATCCGGAGGGCGGCTATCTGAAGGACCCGACCGGCGGCCGACGCTTCTGGCCGGTGGTCTGCACCAGCATCGACCTCGATGCGCTGCGCCGTGACCGGGATCAGCTCTGGGCCGAGGCGCGCGATCGCTTTCGTCGCGGCGAGCCTTGGTGGCTCGAGACGCAGGAGCTCGATGCACTGGCGGCCGAGGAGCAGGCGGAACGCTACCAGGGCGATGCCTGGGACGAGCCGATCCAGGCCTATCTCGAGAACGAGATCGAGTGGCTGGAGAACGGCTTCGGCGAGCGCAACCCGTTCCGCCGGCCGCGCCCGGCACCGCTGCAGGACGTCTCCGTCGCCGAGGTGATGGAGCGGGCGCTCGGCATCGAGAAGGCGCGCTGGACGCAGGTGGATCAGAACCGCGTCGTCCGCAGCCTGGTCAGCATGGGTTTCAAGCTGTGCCGCGCCCGCAAGGGCGGGCACGGCCCGAAGGGCAAGCGCGAACGCCGGTATCGGCGCACGCCTTCGTCGGCGGTGCCGAAATGAGCGCCGCGGCCTCGGTTGGGTCCGGGTCTGCCGCCCCGGGTCCGGGTATGGGTCCGGGTCCGTGGCTGTCCGGAAAGCCGCGGAATACCTGGATGGGTCCGGGTGGGTCCGGGTGGTCCGGGTCTGTCGTGTTCTCTTTCGTACCAGGCCCCCTACGCATCACGTGCATCGCGCGCGTCACGCGTGATGCGCGCATAGTGGGGTATAGGAAGAGTAAGGGAACGACCCGGACCTACCCGGACCACCCGGACCCATGGCGGATTTCTGCGGTTTTTTCGCCACGCAGACCCGGACCCAACCCGGACCCAGACCTGGACCCACCCGGACCCATCGTTCCGACGCGGCCGCGTGCGGCTGGCCATGCGCCCTCCGTGACACCGCGTGCCCGCGGGCCACCATGCCACTGCGACCGCCGGCTGCTCTCCATCAGGATCCAAAGGACACCGATCGTGAAGAACGACACCATCACCACTTATCTGCACGGCGAGATCATCGAGGCGCAGAAGCCCGAATGGATCGGGCGTGCGAAGACGGTCTGCAACGGCGGGGGGATCCCGTGGCACGCCGCGCTGACCAAGGTTCTGAACTTCCTGCCTTTCATCGACCACATCGGTCCGGATCATCTGGACGGCATGCAGGTCCTCGCCTGGGTCATCCCCGAAGGTGGTGGGCACTACGTCGAGTTCTGCACGCCGCATCACATCCTCGAAGCCGTGTGGGTGCCGGAGAAGGCCGAATGGCTGCCGTTCCGAACGAAGCACGTCCTTCCGTTCCTGCGGGCGCATGCAGCGATCGCGACCGCCAACAGCATCGAGCGCCTCGTGCAACATTTTTGCCCGGCTCCCGTAGACCGGTCGTCGGATCGGGTCACGCCTCGACCGGATCACCCGTCGCTGCCCGCTGCGCTCCGGCGGGCTGCTCGTGCGGCAAGCGGAGCGTGAGGCCCATGCGCACCGATGGCACGCAGCCGTGGCCGACCTCAGCAGTGGCGGGTGGCTCCCGGCCTCCGCGCTCCTCACTCGAGTGCGCACGGAGCCCGACCTCCGCTGCGGAGATCGACGCCATGCAACGCCGGGCGTGGCACGAGCAGGGCCTGGCCATGCTGCCGGTGGATGAGATCGCGGATCCGACGGTGCGCCAGGCGATCGCCAACGAGGCAGCCAGGCGCTGGGGGCGACGCAACGGAGGCAGGGTGCATGGCCGCTAAGGGAAAGGCGCGCGCGAAGCAGAAGCCGGAGGATCTGTCCCGGCCGTCGAAATGGCGCCTGCAGCATGGTGGCTTCGGCGAGGCCGTCCGCGAGGCCGACCCGGAGACGGGGACGCCCGTGCAGCATCGCCGCGCGGTCGACACGCTCGGCGCCATGCTGGCCAACGGCACGATCTCTCCGGAGATGCACGAGGCCGGCTGCGTGTTCCGGACGCAGTTCCGATCCGCGGCGCTCGACGGCGTGCGGACGACGCAGCTCATCCGCATGCCGAAGGGCGCGGGCGCCACGCTGACGGAGCGACAGGTCGCGGCGCGCGACAAGGTAGCAACCGCTCTCGATGCGCTGGGCGGACCAGGGAGCCCGGGCGGCTCGGCGGCGTGGCACGTGCTCGGGCTTGAGTGCTCGATCCGTGAATGGGCCATGTCGCAGGGCTGGCAGGGGAAGCCGATCGCGCCCGCCCAGGCGCAGGGGATGTTCACCGCCGCGCTCTCGGTCCTGGCGGTACACTACGGTCTCGTGCGGAGGATGCGCGAGGCGGCGTAGCGTCGGACGCTGGCGGTGTCGCGCGCACCGCCAGCACCGCGCTTCGAGGTGCTGCACAGCAGTAGCGGAGCGGAAACCAGTCGGGGTAAGTTGTCGCTACGTTGAGAAGCTGTGCCGGCCTCGGCTTCGAGGCCCTGGTTCCTTCCTGGGACCGGCGTATGCGGGGAGCAGCAGCGCGCGACTTCGCTAGCGACAGGTGAAAATTCAGGTTGCCAGGTTGCCAGGTTGCCACGCGAGCATCGGGGCGGAACGGCAGCGACCGAGCCGGGGTCCCACCGTCACACCGAGGTGAAGATACATGCCGCAGCGCGTGACCTCGGCTCGGGAAGTCGCCCGACGCCTCGGCGTGTCGCACACGGCCATCCAGAAGGCAGCGCAGATTGGACGCATCACGCAGGAGCCGGATGGCACCTGGGACCTCGCGCGCGTCGCGCGCGATCTCGCTGCATCCGCTCGCCCGATTCGCTCGCCCCTGTCGCCGCCGCTAGAGAGCTCAGCCCTCGGCCGGCTGACGCTCGCCCGTCTTGCCCTGCTGGTCGAGGCGCAGCGTCTTGCTCTGGATCGCGACAAGGGGAGGCTGATGGAGGTGAACGCTGCCAATGCACGCATCGACGATATCGCCGGCGCGATGCGCGACGCGTTGTTGAACTGGCCCGCCCGCGTGTCTGGACAGATCGCCGCGCAGATCGGCCGCGATCCGCATCTCGTCCAGACCCTGCTGCAGGAGCAGATCGGCGTGCTGCTCGCCAGCATGGCGGAGCGCCTTGATCCTCCGCCCGATGACGGGCTGCGCGACGGTCATGATGTGATCCGGCACCCGTCATAATCGCCATAGAATGACGCTGCATCTCGCTTGGCTCGCGCGCGGCACAGCGCGAATGGTCCGTTGCGCGCAGGGGATGCCCTGCATCACGACGGAGACAATGATGACCGACCGCGGAGCCCACGCCGCCCGAAGCCAGCAGAAGAGCCTCGAAGCCTTTCTGCAACAGAAGGCCCGCTTCGACGCGATGGTCGCCGAACTGCAGCAGATGAGCGCGGACCACTTCGGGGCGGATCCGGAGGATGTTCTCTGGGGCAAGGCCGCGACGCTGGGACACTGGAACAGCCGGCTGGCGAGCGTGACGGACTGCTACTTCGAGCGCGACGAATTCGCCGAGTAGCACGCGCCGCATCCCGCCGCGGCCCCGACCGGCAGCGCCGGCGGGGCTCCCGGCAGTAGGGGCCGATGTTCGGCACCCGACCCCGGAGACCATCACGATGACGAAGCTTTCCGACACCCAGCGCGTGATCCTGAGCGCTGCCGCGCAGCACGAGATGGGCCTCGCTCGCGCGCCGAAGACCCTGCCGGCCGCCGCCCGCAACGCGGTGTTCCGCAGCCTGATCAAGGCCCACCTGCTCACCGAGATCAACGCCCCGCGGGAGCATGTCGGGCTCGGCTGGCGCCAGGATGAGGACGGGATCTGGATCGTCGCGCGCATCACCGACGACGGGCTGCGCGCCATCGGCATCGACCCGAGCGAGGGCGACGCGGGGGCCGGCGAGCCCGACTGCTCGGGCATTGAGAGCAGCATGCCCGACACGGCGCCCACGGGCGCGGACGCCGCTGCCGAGGGGGTTGCCCCCGCGGAGGAAGCCGAACCCGCCCACGTCGCGCCCACGCCCGCCGCGCGCGCGAGCCTGCGCAACGCCGCCGCGGCGGTGCTGGCCGCCTGGCAGGACGAGGCCAATCGCGAGACGGACATGATCTCCGCCCTCGACGGCCCGATGGGCGTCCTACGCGCCGCCCTGGCAGGCAAGCCGCCGCGCGCCGCCCGCGAGCCCGGTGCGGCGCGCAGGCCGCGCGAGGGCACGAAGCAAGAGGCAGTGCTCGCCCTGCTCCGTCGCGAGGAGGGTACGACCATCGCGCAGATCTGCGAGGCGACCGGCTGGCAGCAGCACACGGTCCGCGGCTTCTTCGCGGGCCTGAAGAAGCGCCACGGGATCGAGGTGCAGGTTCTTGAGCGCATCCGCCAGGTCGGCCCCAACACGGAAGGCGCGCGCGGAAGCTACACGATCTATAGAGTAGTGGGCTGACCCGCGCGCGATTGGATCAGGACGCGCCGCTGAGGCGACGCGAGCCCTGATGATTCGCGACCACGATTCCAACCTCCTCATTTGCCCGCGCGCAGATCGACGCTCCCTGCGGCTGACGCCAGCAATGGGGAGGGGGGATCGAATCTTTGGCACTTTGGGGGAGCCATCCGCGGGAGGGGGCACGCAGGGATTATTCCCGCCTAAAAAAGAGCCTTCGGATTCATCGAGCCCGGCCGGCCGATGCGGCCGAACGGCGCTTGCGAGACGCGCGGCTGGTCCGGGACAGGTGCCTTCAACTGAACGCGGCGGCTCGGGCCGATGATCCGCCGCCGTTCAATTTATCTCGCCTGCACCCAACATCAGCCGAGCTGATATTGGCGCCTCACGCTATGGATAGCGGCCGTACCCCAACGGCGTTCACGCGACTTCGCCGCAGCCAACGCACAAGCCCACAGACCGGATGAAGCCCACGGAGCGATCCGATCGTGCCGCGGCTCACGGCCTCATGGCTGGCGTGTTGTCGAGAACGGCCTCAAGCGTCGAAGCCCGGCCTATGTCACCGACCAGGTCCGCAAAGCCCTCCCGTCGCAGAAGGTCGCGCACGGCGCCGTGCGCCCCTATCACGGCCAGGCGTGCGCCTCGGCGCTCCACCTCGGCATGCAGCTTCCGCAGCATCGCCGTGGCCGCGAGGTCGAGATAGGGCGCGGCGGAGAGGTCGCAGACCACAAGGCGCTGCGTGGCGGGGCCCGCGGCGCCGAACCGCGCGATGACGGCATCGAGCACAGCCTCCGCATTGACGTAGAGCAGCGATCCTTCCGGGCGGAAGGCGATGACCCCCGGGATCGGCTCGTTCTCCGGGTGGCGCGCCATGTCGCTGTACCGCGTCGTGCCCGGCACGCGGCCGAGGAACGCCACATGCGGCCGGCTCGTCCGCACCAGCATGATCAGCACGGACACCAGTGCCGCGAGCAGGATGCCCTGCAGGATCCCGAACAGCAGTACGCCCGCCAGCGCGACCGCAGCGGCCGCGAAATCGGGCCGGCTGACGCGCCACAGGCGGATCAGCGCCGGAATGTCGATCAGGCCGGCCACGGCCGTCAGCACGACCGCCGCCAGCACCGCCTTCGGCAGGTTCGCGAACAGCCCGGTCAGGAACAGCAGGCAAAGGCCGAGCGCCACGGAAGCAAGGATCAGCGTGAGCGGCGTGCGCGATCCCGCCTTCTCCGCCACGGCGGATTGCGACAGCGCCGGCAACTGGGTCATGGCGATGGTAATGCCCGCGCCGGCCTTGAAGCCGACCAGGATGCTGTCGCTGATCAACTTGGTCAGCACGCTCAACCGCAGCGTCCAACCGCAGCAACGGGAGAAGCGCTAAGCGGAGACAGCCTCGCCCGACCTGTGCTTGCGTGGCATCTGGCTGAGGTGGACCCAGATGGTTCTCAACCTTGGGACGCGTTCGCGCCGGTCATCCGTCGTGCGGAAGACGACCGCGAGGACTGGGTCCAGCACGGGGGCCGTCGTCACGGGGCGAAGTTGTCGGAACCCGCACACATCCCCACGTCCCGGCGCTAGCGCCGCTGGAAAGCAAGAACGGCGTCCGCATGCCTTCGTACTGCGGTGCGTCCTTTACCTGCCGGTGCGAAGCCTGCAATCAGGCGGCATGCTCGCGCTGCCCGCCATTCCGCTCCTTGCCCTGGCCTGCGTCCCGCTGGTTGGCTGGGGGCTGCGCCGTGCCCCCGTCATGGCGCCCTGGCTCGCCGCGCTCCCGGCGGCGCTGTTCCTGCTGGTCCTCACGACCCCCGACGGGGCCATGTTCAGCCTGCCTTGGATCCCGACGCTCGGCGTAGAGCTTTCCGCCTCGACGGCCTGTCGCGCCTTTTCGCGCTGCTGATCGCCGGCATCGGTGCCGGCGTGTTCCTCTACGCTGCCGCCTATCTTGAAGGGCACCCGCTGCTGCACCGCTTACTCGCGGTGCTCACGCTGTTCATGGCGGCGATGCTGGGCGCGGTTCTGGCCGACGACCTGCTGCTGCTGTTCGCCTTCTGGGAACTCACCAGCCTCGCCTCCTTCCTGCTGATCGGCTTCGACGCCCATCGCGCCGAGGCGCGCCGTGCCGCGCAGCAGGGGCTGATGGTGACGGTGGCCGGCGGCCTCGCCATGCTCGCAGGGATCCTGGTGCTGGGGGATGCCGCCGGCACCTTCCGCATTTCCGCCATCCTGGCGCAGGGCAGCACCCTCGCCGCGCATCCGGCGGCGCCCTGGATCGTGGTGCTGATCGCAATCGGTTGCTTCGCCAAGAGCGCGCAGTGGCCGCTGCATTTCTGGCTGCCCAACGCCATGGCGGCGCCGACGCCGGTCTCGGCCTATCTTCATTCGGCCACCATGGTGAAGCTCGGGGTCTATCTGCTGGCGCGGCTGAATCCCGCCTTCCAGGAGATGGCGCTGTGGCAGGGCCTGCTCACCGGATTCGGCACCGCAACCATGCTGGCCGGCGCGGTGCTGGCGCTGCGCGAGCGCGACCTCAAGCGCAAGCTCGCCTGGTCCACGGTGGTGGCGCTCGGCACGCTGGTCGCGTTGATCGGCATCGAGGACCCGCTCGCCGCGACCGCCGCGGTCGTCTTCCTGCTGGTCCATGCGCTTTACAAGGCGAGCCTTTTTCTGATTGCCGGCATCGTGGACAAGAAGGCCGGCACGCGCGATGCCATGCAACTGCGCGGTCTGGCTCGGCGCATGCCCATCACCGCAGCCGCGGCGCTGCTGGCGGGGCTCTCCATGGCGGGCGCGCCGGGCTTCATCGGCGCCTTCGCGAAGGATCTGCTGTTCACCGTTCAACTCGGCGTGCCGGGACTGCTGCCTGCGGTCGCGCTGGTGGTGAACGCGGCGATGGTGGTGGTTGCGGGCGTCGTCGCGGCGCGGCCCTTCATGGGCAAGCCAATGGAAACCCGCGACGTGGCGAAGGATCCGCCGCCTGCGCTGCTCGTCGCGCCGATCGTTCTGGCGACGCTTGGGCTCGTGTTCGGCATGGCGCCGCACCTCATCTCCGCCGCCATCATCGAGCCTGCGGCCGGCGCCATCCTCGGCCGGCCGACGGGGATCGCGCTCGGCGAGAAGCAGGGCGGCACGGTGGTGATGACCATGTCCTTCGCCGCGCTCGGCCTCGGCCTGCTGATGTTCCTGGGCTGGCGGCGCCTGCAGCCCACGCTGGCCGGCCAGACCTGGCTCGACACCTACGGTCCGGACGCCGGCTATGGTCGCGCGATGCGCGCCGTCTCGGCCGTCGCGGTGGCGCTTACGCGCCGGGTGCAAGGCGGCAGCCTGCGCGGCTACCTGGCGGCGAGCCTCGCATTGGTCTTCGCCGGCGCGGCGCTGGTTCTGATGGCTCGCGGGGGGCTCGCGCTGCCGCTGCCCGGTCCGTGGGCCGGGCCGGCACAACTCGCGCTCGCGGCTGTCATCCTCGCCGGCGCGCTGGCCGCCTGCCGGCTGCGTGCGCTGTTCGGCCAGGTGATGGCGGCAGCACTCGTCGGTTTCGGCGTCGGCATCCTGTTCCTGACGCTGGGCGCGGCCGACCTCGCCTTCACCCAGTTCACCGTCGAGATCCTGGCCATCGTGCTGCTGGTCGCGATTCTGGCGCGGCTGCCCTTCCACGCGCCGGACGCGCGGCGCGCGCCGGAGCGCCGGCGTGACGCGCTGCTCGCCGCCGGCGTGGGCGCGGCCGGCACCGCCATCCTGCTCGCCGTGCTTTCGGTGCCCTTCGACCCCTTCATCACTGAATGGATGGGTCAGGCCGCGGTGCCGGAGGCGAGGGGGCGCAACGTCGTCAATGTCATCATCGTGGATTTCCGGGCGCTCGACACGCTGGGCGAGATCGCGGTGCTGCTGCGCCGGGCCGGGAAGCCGGGCTGATGCTGGACAGCCTGATCCTGCGCGCCTCGGCGCGCTACGTGCTGTGGGCCTGCGTCGCGCTGTCGGTCTTCGTGCTGCTGCGCGGCCACAACGAGCCGGGCGGCGGGTTCATCGGCGGGCTGATCGGCGCGCTCGGCTTCGTCTTCCACGCGCTGGCGCGCGGCCCGGCGGCGACGCGGCGCGTGCTGCGGCTCGACCCGCTGGCCTGGGGCGGCATCGGGCTGCTGCTGGCCGCCGGCTCCGGCCTGCCGGCGCTGCTGCTGCACGCCGAGCCGCTGCTGACGCACCAGTGGATGGAGGGCCTGCCGATCGGCACCGCGATCCCCTTCGACATCGGCGTCTATCTCGTGGTGCTGGGCTTCGCGCTGGCCTTTGTGCTGCCCTTCCTGGGCGAGGACGCGGCATGAAGGCGGCACGGTTCGCACGGGCGGGGCGGCTCTGAGATGGAAACGCTGCTCGCCCTGCTGTTCGGCCTGCTGCTGGCCGCCGCCTGCTACATGCTGCTGGCGGTCGCGGTCGCGCTCACCGGCTGGCGGATGCTGCGCGGCCCGGGCATCGCCGACCGCGCGGTGGCGATGGACCTGCTCGGCCTGCTCGCGGTCAGCGCCACCGCGCTCGCGGCGCTGGCCAGCGGGCACCTCGCGCTGCTCGATGTCGCGCTCGGCCTCGGCCTCGTGGGCTTCGTCGGCGCGGTGGGCGTCGCCGCCTTCATCGCGCGCGCCTCCCGCCCGCCGGAGGCGCGCGATGACTGACGCGCTCGCCGCCCTGCTGCTGGTGCTGGGCGCCGCCATCGCGCTGATCGCGGCGATCGGCGTGGCGCGGCTGCCCGACGCCTTCCTCCGGATGCACGCCGCCACCAAGGCGGGGGTGGTCGGCGCGGGACTGATCCTGATCGGCGCCGGCCTCGCCTTCGGCAGCGGTGATGCCTGGCTGCGCGTCGGGCTGATCGTGCTGTTCCTGCTAGTGACGGTGCCGCTTTCCTCGCATGCGCTCGGCCGCGCCGCCTATATCGGCGGTGCGCCGCTGTGGGCGGGCAGCGCCGAGGACGCGCTGGCCGGCGTGCTGCCGCGCCATGCCATTGATGACGAAACCGCCTCTCCCGCCCCGGTGCAGCAGGCCGCTGCCATCCCGGCGCCGGCCATCGCGTCCATGCCGGGTGCGCCGGACGGCCCGGCGCGGCCCGCCGGTCCGGGCGACGCGCGCGGCGCTGCGCCCTGACCGTCCGTGCTGTAGTACGATCGCAGCCGCGCGCCCGCGCAGTTCCGGGCCGACACGGGGCATCTCGCTGGCGGCGGGGCCTTTGGCCTTCCGGACGCTTCCGAGGGAGACGATACGGCAGGCATGACAGGGCCCGTCGGATCTGCCCAGACTCCACGGGCCGGATTCGTGCGCCGCCCGCCGATCGGGACCTGCCAACATGAGGACGACCAATGAACGACGCTCTTCTGATCGCGGGTGGCCTGATCCTGCTGGTGGCGGGCGGGGAGCTGTTCGTGCGCGGCGCCGTGCAGATCGCCGAGCGAATGGGCGTGTCGCCGCTGCTGATCGGCCTCACCCTGGTCGGCTTCGGCACCTCGACGCCCGAGCTGGTGACCAGCGTGAAGGCCTCGCTGGCCGGCTCGCCCGGAATCGCGGTGGGCAACATCGTCGGCTCCAACATCGCCAACGTCCTGGTGATCCTGGGCATCGCCGCGCTGATCACGCCGATCGCCGTCGGGCGCGGGGCGCTGCGCCGCGACGGCACGATCGGCGCGGCGGTGGCGCTGGCCTTCGCCGGCGTCGGCGTCTTCGGCATGCTCGACCGCGCCGTGGGCACGCTGTTCCTGGCCGGGCTGGTCGCCTACATCGCCTACGCTTGGCGCGAGGAGAGCCGCGGCGAACCGGACCACACCGCCGCCTTCGAGAAGGCGCTGGCCTTCGAGGAAGTCCACCCGAGCGGCCTGCACGTGACCCATGCCTCGGCGCCGGGGGCGGGCTGGAAGGGGGTCGCGATCTCGTCCGGCTTCGCCTTCGGCGGCCTCGTGCTGGTGGTGTTCGGCGGCGGCCTGCTGGTGGATGGCGCGGCCGGCCTGGCGCGCGGCCTCGGCGTGTCGGAGACGGTGATCGGGCTGACCATCGTCGCGATCGGCACCTCGATGCCGGAGCTCGTCACCTCGGTGATCGCCGCGCTGCGCCGCCACGCCGATGTGGCGCTGGGCAATGTGCTCGGGTCCAACATCTACAACATCCTCGGTATCGGCGGCGCAACGGCGCTGCTCGCGCCCACGCCCATCCCCGCGGCGATCGTCGCCTACGACGTCTGGGTCATGCTGGGCGTGTCGCTGCTGCTGCTGGTCGTCGCCCGCACCGGCTGGCGGATCGGCCGCCGCGAGGGCGCGGCGCTGATGGCGCTCTATGTCGTCTATGTATGGTCGATCTGGCCGGTGGCGTGAGGCGCAAGCGTCAGAAGGCGCCGAACCGGCCGGCCAGGAGCAGCACGACCACCAGCGCCAGGATCGGCCCCGCGCAGGCGACGGCGAAGATGTCGCCATAGGATTCGCGGTGCGTCAGCCGGCAGATCGCCAGCAGCGTGACCACCGCGCCGCTGTGCGGCAGCGCATCGAGCCCGCCGGTGGCGATGGCGGTCACCCGGTGCAGCACTTCCGGCGCGATGCCGGCGGCGAGCCCGCGCGCGAGGTAGGTCTCGCCCATGGTGCCGAGCGCGATGCTCATCCCGCCCGAGGCGGAGCCGGTGATGCCGGCCAGGATGTTCACCGCGATGGAGAGCGAGACCAGCGGATTGCCCGGCGCGATGCCGAGCACCGCGTCGCGGACCAGGGCAAAGGCCGGCAGCGAGGCGACCACCGCACCGAAGCCGACCAGCACCGCCGTGTTGAGCGCCGGGATCGCCGCGGCATTGGCGCCGGCGCCCAGCGTCTCGCCCAGCCGCGGCAGGCGGCGCAGATTGGCCAGCAGCGTCAAGATGATGGTGACGGCGAGCGCGAGCAGGATCGCCCAATACCCGATCAGGTTCGCCGGATCCGCCCCGCCCAGGCGCGGATCGGCCGGCTGCCCGGCCAGCAGGGAGGGCAGGACCACCCCGGCGAACAGCCCGTTCAGCACCACCACCAGCAGGATCGGCGCAGCGGCCAGCGCCAGCGGCGGTGCCGGTGCGGCAGGCGCGCCGTCGCGCAGCGCCTCGGCGATGTCGAAGCCCTCGCCCTGCGCCATCTCGCGCAGCCGCGCCGCGGCCGGCGCCGGCGGCTCGGGCGCATCGGCGGCGAAGCGCCCGCGCCGCGCCCGGCACAGCAGCCAGGCGAGGCCGAAGCCCAGCATCACCGCGCCGCCGATCAGCCCGAGCCCGGGGGCGGCGAAGGCGGTGGTGCCGAAGAAGGGCATCGGGATGGCGTTCTGGATCGCCGGCGTGCCGGGCAGCGCGGTCATGGTGAAGGTGAATGCGCCGAGCGCGATGGTCGCCGGGATCAGCGCCCGCGGCAGGCGGGCGCGGGCGAACAGCTCCGCGGCCAGCGGCTGCACCGCGAAGGCGACGACGAACAGCGACACCCCGCCATAGGTCAGCGCCGCGCAGGCCAGCACCACCGCCGGGATGGCGTTGGCCGGGCCGAGCCGCGCCGCCAGCGCCGCGGCCAGGGCGCGCGCCGCGCCGGTCTCCTCCATCAGCTTGCCGAAGATGGCGCCGAGCACGAACAGCGCGAGGAACTGCGCGAGGAAGCCGCCGAGCGCGGGCATCATGACATGGGTGAGCGAGGCCAG
The DNA here is from genome assembly GCF_019430885.1 of Roseomonas alba. Lineage (GTDB taxonomy): Bacteria > Pseudomonadota > Alphaproteobacteria > Acetobacterales > Acetobacteraceae > Neoroseomonas > Neoroseomonas alba. The sequence continues at coordinate 355,512 of NZ_JAHYBZ010000007.1, forward strand.
CGCCGGCGCGCCCGCCGCCAGCACCGCGGCCAGGGCGGCGAGCGGGGCGGCGACCAGCACGCTGACCCCGCGATAGGCGAGCAGGATCAGCAGCGCCAGCGCGGCGAGGATGCCGAGGATGCCGCTCACGGCAGCATTCCGGCGTCGGGCGGGACGGCCAGCGTGGCGCGCCGGCCGAGATCGGCGCGGTGGCGCGCGAGCCAGGCGCCGGTGGCATCGAAGCCCTGCTGGTGCAGGCACTGCAGATAGGACCACTCGGGCAGGCGCGCCCTGTCGCCGGGCGCGAAGACGCTTTCGTCGGCGCTGATCCGGTGCAGCCGCAGCGAGCCGAGCCGGTTGAACAGCGGCTCGGCGCCGGCACCCGCCCCGCCGCCCTCTGCCAGCGCGCGCTGGAGCGCGGCGATCGCCCGCAGTTCGTTCACCAGGCTCGCGTTGAAGACGATCTCGTTCAGCCGCTCCGCGGTCGCGGCGGCGCCGCGCGGCGCCTCGCGCCGTTCCTGCGGGGTGAGCTGGACGATCAGCAGGTCGCTCGCGTCGGCTTCGGCGATCAGCGGCGCCAGCGGCGGATTGGCCAGGTAGCCGCCATCCCAGTAGGCGCGGCCGTCGATCTCGACGGCGCGGAACAGATGCGGCAGGCAGGCCGAGGCCAGCACAGCCTCGGGCGTCAGGTCGGCGTTGCGGAAGACACGCAAGGCGCCGGTCGCGACGTCGGTCGCCGAGAGGAACAGCCGCGGCGCGTCGGCGGCGCGCAGGCGCTCGAAATCCACCGCCTCGGCCAGCAGGCGGCGCAGCGGGTTGAGATTCTGGCCCAGTGCCGTGCCGCCGCCGAGCCCGCCGATCGCCGTCTCGGCGAAGGCGCGCCAGGCGGCCTGGGTGGCCGACCACAGCGCGAAGGGCGCCCATTCGGGCAGCGCCGCGCCGAAGGGACCGGCCGCGAGCCGCGCCGCCTGCGCCGCGCGGCTGACACTCTTCCAGAACTGCCACAGGGTGCGCTGCGCCGCCGGGCGGCCGCCCTCCATCAGCCCGTGCGCCAGCAGCACGGCATTGACCGCCCCGGCGCTCGCGCCGCTGATGGCCACGATTTCGATGCCGTCCTCGTTGAGCAGCCGCTCCAGCGCGCCCCAGGTGAAGGCGCCATGCGCACCGCCGCCCTGCAGCGCGAGTTCGAGCCGGACCGGCGGCATTGCGGTGCCGGATGGCGGGCGGGCGGTCAAGTGCCGGCGTCCCCGTCGCGGCGGGCTGGCGGTGTTTCGGCGTTGTCCTTCCGCGCCAACCGCACGCTGACCGGGGGCGTGTTCTGGACCAGCCAGTAGCCGACACTCGTTGCGACGACCAGAAGAGCGAGTCCGAACATCTCCATCGGCTGGGTCGTCTCCTGGTCCAGGATGATCACCTTCCGCGCCACCGCCATCAGGGCGGTGGCGATGACGATCTTGATGTGGATGACTTCCTCGCGCAGGTAGATCGTGATGTTGACGAAGACCTCGATGGCAATCAGCACGGCCATGAAGGCGCCGAAGGTCGCCAGCATGTCGGCAATTGTCAGGATGAAGCGCGGCGGCGAGACCATACGTTGCCAGATCACCCAGCCGATATCCACGACGCCCATGATGATCACGAAGATCATCATGATCGCCATGGCGCGGACACACATGCGGATGACGTATTGCAGCCGGTCGATGAGGGGTTCCTGGTCCGGCGCCATGTCGGGTCCTTCTTGTTGGGGCGATGGGGGGGGTGGCGATCAGGCAGCAGACACGATCAAGGGGCGCAAGCGACGTATCGCCCATTTCTCCATCTCGAGCAGCGCGAAGATCAACACCGCGACCGCCAGCACGGGCAACCCTTCCGCGAGCGGATCCAGCGGCCGGGACGCGAATAGCAACTGCATGGGCGCCGCGTAGGTGAAAAGCAACTGCAGGACGATGACCGCCGCGACCCCGATCAGCACGGCCCGGGTGCCGAGCATGCCGCGCCAGCTCAACGAAGCACCGTGCCGGTAGCGCACGCTGAACAGATAGGCGACTTCGGCCGCCACGAGTGTGTTGACGGCCATCGTCCGCGCCGTCTCGACAGACAGCCCCTGCGCGGTGGCGAATTTGAACATGCCAAAGACGCAGCCGAAGAACAGCAGCGAGACGAAGACGATGCGCCAGACCACGAAGCCAGTAAGGAGGGGCTGGTCGGCCGGGCGCGGCGGCAGGCGCATGGTACCGGGCTCGGTCGGCTCGAAGGCGAGGGTGAGCGCGAGTGCGACCGAGCTCACCATGTTCACCCACAGGATCTGCGTCGGCGTGATCGGCAATTGCGTGCCGAGCAGGATCGCCAGCACGATGCTCATCGCCTCGCCGCCATTGATCGGCAGCAGGAAGGTCACGGTCTTGGTGAGGTTGTCGTAGACCGTGCGCCCGGCCCGCACGGCGGCGGCGATGGTGGCGAAGTTGTCGTCGGCCAGCACCATCTCGGCCGCTTCCTTGGCCGCCTCGGTGCCCTTGCGGCCCATCGCCACGCCGACATCGGCGCGCTTGAGCGCGGGGGCATCGTTCACCCCGTCGCCGGTCATGGCGACGACGGCGCCCCCGGCCTGCAGCGCCTCGACCAGGCGCAGCTTGTGCTCGGGGCTGGTGCGGGCGAAGACATCGCTCTCCAACACGCGCACGCGCAGCGTCGCGTCGTCGAGCGTGTCAAGCTCGGCGCCGGTGACCACCGACCCCGCGCCGCGCAACCCGACCTGGCGCGCGATCGCGCTCGCGGTCGCGGCGTGATCGCCGGTGATCATCTTCACGCGGATGCCGGCGGCCTGGCATTCCGCCACCGCGGCGATCGCCTCCTCGCGCGGCGGGTCGATCAGCCCGAGCAGCCCCAGCAGCACGAGCCCGCCCTCGATGTCGGCGGGCGCCAGGGTGTCGGTGCCGTGCGGCACGTCGGCCCTGGTGGCGACGGCGATGACACGCAGCCCGTCGGCGGCCAGCGCCTCGGCCCGGGCACGCCAAGCGGAGGCGTCCAGCGGTGCGGTGCCGTCTTCCCGCCGGACCGCGGCGCACATGGCCAAGACCCGTTCCGGCGCGCCCTTGACGCAGACGAAGGCAGCGTCGTGGCCGGCGTGCAGCGTCGCCATGTAGCGGTGGCGGCTGTCGAAGGGGATCTCGTCGCGCCGCGGATGGCGCAGCCGCGCCGTCTCGGGCGCCAGACCGGCCCGGGCGGCGAAGGCGAGCATCGCCCCCTCCATCGGGTCGCCCGCCACCGTCCAGCCGCCGTCCGGCTGCTCGCGCAGCGCGGCGTCGTTGCACAGCGCGACGCCCTGCGCGAGTTCCTGCAGTAGCGCCAGCGCGGCGGGGCCTGGCGTCTCGCCGGCCAGGGCGACGCTGCCGCCGGGCGCATAGCCCGAGCCCGAGACCTCGAAACGGCCGAAATCGGAGTCGATGACCGCGACCGCCATCTCGTTGCGGGTCAGCGTGCCGGTCTTGTCGGAGCAGATGACGGAAACGGCGCCGAGAGTCTCGACCGCCGGCAATTGCCGTACGATGGCGTTGCGCGCCGCCATGCGCCGCACGCCGATCGCGAGCGTGATGGTCATCACCGCCGGCAGCCCCTCGGGGATCGAGGCCACCGCGATGCCGACCACGGCCATGAAGGCTTCCTCGGCGCCGAAACCGCGGAAGAGCCAAGCGAAGGCGAAGATCAGGACCGCCAGTCCGAGAATGATCCCGGTCAGCCGCCTGGCGAACAGGTTCATCTGGCGTAGCAGCGGCGTCGTCAGCGTCTGCACGGCACCGATCATGCCGCTGATGCGGCCGATCTCGGTCGCCGGGCCGGTGGCGACGACGACGCCCATGCCCTGCCCCGCGGCGACCAGCGTTCCTGAGAAGGCCATGGAGGTCCGGTCGGCGAGCGGCGCGTCCGCCGCCACGGGATCGGACGTCTTGTCCACCGGCACCGATTCGCCCGTCAGCGCCGCCTCCTCGACACGCAGGCCGCGCGCGCGCAGCAGCCTGAGGTCGGCGGGAACGCGCTCGCCCGGCTCGAGCAGCACCACGTCGCCGGGTACGAGATCGGCCGCGTCCACGGTGATCCGTGCGCCGTCGCGCAGCACGGAAGCGTGCGGGCTGAGCATGTCGCGGATGGCATTGAGCGCCTGCTCTGCGCGGCCTTCCTGGACGAAGGCGACGGTGGCGTTCACCAGCACCACGCTCAGGATGACGATGGCGTCCTTGAAGTAGCCGAGCACCCCGGTGATGGCCGCCGCGGCGATCAGGACCTGGATCAGCAGGTGGTTGAACTGAGCGAGGAAGCGCCGGAACGCGCTGCGCGGCGCGGCCGCCGGCAGCGTGTTCGGGCCGTGCTCGGAGAGGCGCCGGGCGGCCTCACCGCGCGTGAGGCCCGCGGGCGCCGCACCAAGACGGCCCAAAGCTTGCTCCGTCGCCAGGCTATGCCAGCCGGCGCCGCCTCCGTTTTGTGCGCGCGGCGGTGCCGGGCCTGGTGGAAGCGACATGCCGCCTCTCCTCGATGGTCATGGTCCCAAGTGTCGTCCAGTGGTGCGCGGCTGGACCCGACCTGCCCACCGCTCGGATGACCGGTCCGCCTATGCGGCCAGCAGCGTAGGCAGCGTCGGCCCCTGGTCGAGCAGGTCCATCGTCGCGCTGCCGAACACCAGATTGTGCAGCGGTGCATGCCGGACGGCGCCCATCACCAGCAGGTCCGCCTGGGCCTCCCGCGCGGCGTCCAGGATCGCGCGCGTCACGCCGCCGCTGCCGCGCTGCACGGGCCGGAAGTTGGCCTTCGCGCCGTGCCGCGCCAGCAGGTGGGTCAGTTCGACCGCCGACTGCCCCGGGCGGAATTCCTTGTCGTCGGTGACGCTCACGACAGTTACCGAATCCGCCCGCTTCATGAGCGGCAGCGCGCCATGCACCGCGCGCACCGCAGCGGTCGAGGCATCCCAGGCCACGATGACGCGTGAAGGCGGCGACGCGGCGGCGTGGCTGGGCGGCACGAGTAGCATGGGGCGTCCGGACGAGAAGATGCCGCCGTTGGCGACGAAGCGCTTGCCGATGTCGGCGCCCGACCCGAAGGACATGACACCGAGGTCGCTGACCCGCATCTGATCGGCGAGGACCTCCCCGACGCCGTAGGCGAAGCTGCTGCGGCCGCGCACCTCGAAGCGCAGGCCCCGCGTCTCGAGCGCCGCCCGGACGTGCAGCAGCACGCCATCCTCGTGCGCTGCCAGCTCGGTCTCCGGCATCTCGGCGTCTCCGCCCGGCGGCTCGGGGCGATAGACGCTCGCCGCGAACACCAGTGCCGCAACATGCGCCGAATGCGCCTCCGCCAGGGCCAGAGGCAGGGCGATGGACGCATCCACCGCGCCCAGCGTGTCCGGCTCCACATGCAGCGCGATTGTAGTGACAGCCACGATCCCAGCCTCCTTCACGTTCAATTCGGACCCCGCGAGCATGAGGCGCGCACGAGGTCGGTTTTCAAGAGCATGGCGCGCTGCCGAACCGCGGAGCGCTGTTCCGTTCGCTCTCCGTTTGTCCTTCCGCGCCTGGTCACGCCATCGGCCCGGGCCCGCTGCGCCGGCTCGGCCCGCGGCGCTCAGATGCACTCAACGGCGCTGATTGAGCAATGATGTACATCAATGCCGGCCAGTCGCGCCTGCGGATACACGTCGCAGTCTGACGAGCGTTCAGACGTGAGGAGCGCGGTGCTCACGCGGCGTCTCCTGATCTTGAGGGAGGCTGCGGAGCCGATGCCCTTGTCGGCGACCGCGTGCGTTTTCGCACGCGGCAATGTGCGGTGGCGCTGCGCGGCGACACCGCGAGGAGTATTGGGACGGCATGACAACCGACGACAAACCGCGCGCGTTGCCCCCGACACTCCAGACCGCGGTGCATGACCTCGCGCAGGCCGGGTCACGCGACGCGATCGTCTCCTTCGAGGTGAATCGGACGCGGGTGATCAGCTACAGCGATCTCGCCGCCGAGGTGGCGCGCCAGGCGCGCCGTCTCGCGCATGCGGGTGTCGGCCCGGGAGATCCCGTCATCCTCTGCGGGCCGGGCGGCGCTGACTGGATCCTGACCTGCCTCGCCATCCTGCATTGCGGTGCATGCGTAGTCCCGGTGGACGCGACGCTCGGCGCCGACAGTTTCCGCCACGTGCTGCGCGACAGCGGAGCGCGCGTCGCGCTGATCGCGCCATCCTCGGCACTGAGGCTGCGCCGGCCGCTCGACCAGCAGGGCGTGCGCGCGCTGCCGCTGGCCCAGGACGAAACGGCAGAGGAAAGCCGGGACGCCACCTTCGCGCGCGTCGGTCCCGAGGATCGCGCGGTGCTGTTCTACACGTCGGGAACAACCGGGCCGCCCAAGGGCGTGCCGCTGACGCACGGGAACCTGATCTACCAGCTCCGCGTGCTCGCCGGCACGGGCATCGTGTCGGCCGAGGATCGTGTCCTGCTGCCGCTGCCGATGCACCATGTCTATCCGCTGGTGCTCGGCGTGCTCACGCCGCTCGCCGCCGGCATCGCGGTGGTGCTTCCGGCGGGCTTCACCGGCCCGCAGGTGGTCGCCGCGCTGCAATCGGGCCGGCCGACGGTGATGATCGGCGTGCCGCGGCTGTTCGATGCCCTGACCAGCGCCGTGGCCGAGCGGATGCGACATGGCGGGCCTGTCGCGCAGGCGCTGTTTCGTGGCGCGCTCGGGCTGTCGCGCCTCGTCCGCCGCCGTTTCGGCTGGCGGATCGGCCGCATGCTGTTCGCGCCGCTGCACCGCCGGCTCGGCCCATCGCTGCGCGTCGTCGTCTCCGGCGGCGCCGCGCTCAGGTCCGAGACCGCCTGGACCATGGAGGCGCTCGGCTGGGAGGTCGCGAGCGGCTACGGGCTCACCGAGACCTCGCCCATGCTCACCATCCACCCGCCGGGCGCGATGCGCTTCGAGACCGTCGGCGGCGTGATCCCGGAGACCGAGTTGCGGATCGAGGGCGCGGCGGAGGGCAACGCCGAGGGCGAGGTCCTGGTCCGCGGCCCGGGCGTGTTCGCCGGTTATCATGCGCTGCCGGAGAAGACGGCGGAGGCCTTCACCGCGGATGGCTGGTTCCGCACCGGCGATCTCGGCCGGCTCGACGACGCGGGCTGGCTGCATCTCACCGGGCGGCGCTCGACGGTGATCGTCACCGAAGGCGGCAAGAACCTGCAGCCCGAGGAGATCGAGGAGGCGTATCAGGCGCATCCGGCGATCGAGGAGATCGCGGTTCTCCAGCACGACGGCCGCCTCGCCGGCCTGATCGTGCCAGCGCGCGCCGCGCGGGCGGAGGACGAGGGCGAGGCGGCGATCCGCGAGGCCGTGCGCGAGGTCTCGCACAGCCTGCCATCCTATCAGCGCCTCGCCGAATACCGCCTGACCGTCGAGCCCATCGCCCGCACCCGGCTGGGCAAGCCGCGCCGCCAGCTCATCGCGCAGGCCTATGCGCGGGCCGGGCAGGACGGGCGCGAGGCGGCCCGCCGCGAGACCGGCCCCGTGCCGGTCGAGACGCTGTCGGCCGACGACCGCGCGCTGCTCGAGCACGACACGGCGCTGGCGGTGTTCCGGATGCTCGGCGCGCGCTTCGCGGATCGCCGCATCGGACCCGACAGCGACCTGCAGCTCGATCTCGGGATCGATTCGATCGGCTGGCTCGACCTGTCCCTCGAGATCGCCGACCGGGCCGGGGTCACGCTGTCGGATGCGACGATCGGCGAGATCCGCACCGTACGCGACCTGCTGGTTCGGGTGGCCGAGGGCGGCGATGCCGGGGCCGATGCGCGGCTGCCGCTCGAGGAGCCGGAGCGCGTGCTGGGCGAGGGCGGGCTTCGCTGGCTGGAACCGCGCGGCAGCGGCCGGCGGATCGCCGGCCGCGTGCTCGCGGCGGCGAACCGCCTGGTGGTCCGCCGGCTGTTCGGGCTGAGCGTGCGCGGCGCCGAGGCGCTTCCCGCCACGGGCCCCTTCGTGCTCGCGCCCAACCACGCGAGCTACCTCGACCCCTTCGCGATCGCCGCCGCGCTGGACGCGGCGCGGCTCGAGCGGATCTACTGGGCCGGCTGGAGCGAACTGATCGCCACCGGACCGCTGCGCCGCGCCTTCGCCCGCATCGCCGGCATCCTGCCCGTGGACGGCGGGCGCGCCACCGCGGCCAGCGTCGCCTTCGGCAGTGCGGCGCTGCGGCGCGGCCATGGGCTCGCCTGGTTCCCCGAGGGCATCCGGTCCGCCGACGGGCAATTGCAGCCGTTCAAGGCCGGCATCGGCGTGCTCCTCGCGCACCGCAACGACATCCCGGTGGTGCCGGTGGTGCTGCGCGGGACCTTCGAGGCGTGGCCGCGATCACGCCGGCTGCCGCGGTTCCGCCGCCTCTCGGTGGAGTTCCTGTCTCCCTGCATGCCGGCGGACCTGGCCGCGGAAGGCACGGGCGAGGCCGAGGCGCAGCGGATCGTGAATGCGATCCGGGCGCGGATCGCGGCGGCGATCCGCGCGCAGGCTGCCCAGTGACGCGGGCGCGGGGATGCGCCCGGTTGCGCCCAGCAGGGGTTGACGCAGGTCAATGACGGCCGGCGACGCTCGTGGGAACCCTGCCGGGCCTGACGAGCGTCGGGACGGGAGGGGCGTGATGTTGACGCGGCGGTTCCTGACGGTGAAGGAGGTCGCCGAGTTGGTCCAGGTTTCGGAGGCCACCGTCCGCCACTGGATCAAGCAGAGGGACCTCAGGGCCATCGCTCTGGGACGCGAGTGGCGCGTCATCCCCCACGACCTCGAGGCGTTTCTCGGGACGCATGAGACCCGAAGCGCCGCCGGATTCCCGGGCGCTGCCGCCGATGGAACGACCGCGATGCCTGGGTCCCAGGGCGAGGCGGCGCCGGATCTGCCGGCCGACGCGTCCGAGCCCCAGGACGCCCGGCGCAACCACTGACGCATGCCGACCTCCAAAAGGCGGGGGTCGCAGAATGGAGAATCGAGATGCTCGCGCGTGACCTGATGTCGACCGGTCTGCTGACCTTCCTGCCGGAGATGGGCCTGGAGGCCGCCGCGCGCGCGATGGCCGAGCGCGGCGTCTCGGGCGCGCCGGTGGTGCGGGAGGACGGGTTGCTGGTCGGCATCATCACCGAGGGCGACCTGATACGCCGCCTCTCCGATGCGGCCGCGCCGAAATCCGGCTGGTTCGCCAGCCTGTTCAGCGCAGCGGAGAAGGAGGCCGCGCGCTTCGCCCGGGTCCGCGGCCGCACCGTGCAGGACGCCATGACCACGGACATCGCGAGCGTGGACGAGGACGAGACGGCCGAACGGATCGCACACATCATGGCATCGCGCGGGGTCCGTCGCGTGCCGGTGCTGCGCGACGGCGTCCTGGTGGGCGTCGTCTCGCGCGCCGACCTGCTGCGCGCCCTCATCATCGGAGAGGCCGGAACGGCCGTCGCCCGGTCGGACGCCGAGATCCGGCGCGCCCTGTCCGCCGCGCTGCGCGAGCAGCCCTGGTTCGACCGGCAGCTCATGTTCTTCGACGTCGCGGACGGCGCCGTGCGGCTGCACGGCTTCTGCAGGTCGGAGGACATCCGCCGCGCTCTGCGGGTGCTGGCCGAGGGCGTGCCCGGCGTCAAGCGCGTGGAGACCGATTTCGCCGCGCCGCCGCCCTTCCTGCTCGGGGCGCGCTGAGCGCCCGCGAACTGCATCTCGCGGAGGACATTGCGATGCCCAGGACCATGAAGGCCACGGTCTTCGTCGAGCCCGGCCGGATCGAGCTGCGCGAGAAGCCGGTCCCCGAGGTCGGGCCGCTCGACGCGCTGCTGCGCGTCACCACCACGACGATCTGCGGCACCGACGTCCACATCATGAAGGGCGAGTATCCCGTCGCCGAGGGACTGACGATCGGCCATGAGGCGGTCGGCGTCATCGAGCGCCTGGGGTCCGCCGTGCGGGGCTACCGCGAGGGCCAGCGCGCCATCGCCGGCGCCATCACCCCCTCCGGCTGGTCCAATGCCTGCCTGTGCGGCAGGTGCAGCCAGGACGGCGCCGGCACGAAGCACGGCTGGCGGCCGATGGGCGGCTGGCGCTTCGGCAACACCATTGACGGCTGCCAGGCCGAATACGTGCTGGTGCCGGACGCCATGGCGAACCTCGCCCCGGTGCCCGACGAGCTGACCGACGAGCAGGTGCTGATGTGCCCCGACATCATGTCCACCGGCTTCTCGGGGGCCGAGAGCGGCAAGGTGCAGATCGGCGACGCGGTCGCGGTCTTCGCCCAGGCGCCGATCGGGCTGTGCGCCACCGCCGGCGCGAAGCTGATGGGGGCCACCACCATCATCGCCGTGGACCGCGTGCCGGAGCGGCTCGCCATCGCGCGCCGCCTCGGCGCCGACCATGTGGTGGACTTCTCCAAGGCCGATCCGGTGCGCGAGATCATGCGCCTGACGGACGGCCGCGGCGTCGATGTGGCGATCGAGGCGCTCGGCGCGCAATCCACCTTCGAGGGCGCGTTGCGCGTGCTGCGGCCGGGCGGCACGCTGTCCTCGCTCGGCGTCTATTCGACCGACCTGACGATCCCGCGCGATGCCTTCGCCGCCGGGCTCGGCGACCACACCATCGTCACCACGCTTTGCCCCGGCGGCAAGGAACGGATGCGGCGGCTGATGGATGTGATCGCGAACGGGCGGCTCGACCTCAAGCCGCTGGTCACGCACCGCTTCCCGCTCGATCGGATCGTCGAGGCCTATGACCTGTTCAGCCACCAGCGGGACGGCGTGATGAAGGTGGCGATCACGCCTGAATGCGGCACGGGGCCCGTCGGGCCTTGTCAGGGCTGCCGCTCCGGCGCGCCCGGCTCCGCCCGTCCCGGCGCGCCGGCCTGGCGCACGGCCTCCGCCCGTACCGCGGCCATGGCTTGGCCGCGCAGGACGATCCCTGCGAACGGGACCGGCAGCCCGGCTTCCGCCAGGGCGCGCGTCACCCATGTATTGCACGTGAAGTGCAGTGAGTAGGCGATGACCGAGGGCACCAGCCGCAACCCGGCGCCGGGCGGCAGGGAAGGCGGCACCGGCACGCGCATCTGGCCGGCGACGAAGGCGGCAATGGCGCCGATGCCGCCCGCCGGGAGCCGGAGCGCGATCGCCTCCTCCGCCCCGGGCGGCACGGCGTCATGAAGCGCCCGGATCGAGACCACCGCGACGCCGCCGGTCAGCGCCTCGAACGCCTCGGTCAGGCCGGGCCGGTCGGCGCGCATCCAGCTCTCCAGCGCGAAGCCGAAGCTGAAGGCCGCCGCCGACGGGGCGCCGGCCCGGACCGGCGCGAGCGCCGTGGAGGCCAGCGCGTGAGCCGGCAGGCAGATCTCCGTGTGCCAGGATTCGGCGATGACGATCAGCGCAGGGCCTGGCTGCAGCGGCGGCCCCGCCGACGGCGTGAGCCGCGCGGCACAGGCGCCGACGAGCAGGGCGGGAAGGGCGCGTCGCAGCGGCATGCCCTCCCCAGATCGGGAGCCGCACGGCGTTCGCCAACGTCCCGCCGCCACGCACCGCGCGGGCCCGGCGCGGCTCGCCGCTCGTTGTGCCGATGAGCGCGACACCCGATCGCCCCGCGTCAACGGCGCTGCGGCGTGTCGCGGACCGGATCGGGACCGGGCAGGCGACGACCATCGGCATGGTGCTCCACGGCCTGGGCCCGGCGGGCGTGCCGCTGGCGGTGGTGCTGCTGGCGCTGCCCTCGGTGCTGCCGGTGCCGTTCCTGCCCACCGGCCCGGTGACGGGAACGCTCCTGATGATGATCGGCGTGGAGTTCGGCCTGGGTGCGAGGCGGCTCAGGCTGCCGGGCGCGCTGCTGCGCATCGGCCTGCCCCGCGCCGTCCTCGCCGCCGTGTTCCGGCGCGCGCTGCCGCGGGTGGAGCAGATCGAACGATGGCTGCGGCCGGGACGGCTGCGCTGGCTCACCGGCGCGGCCGCGCGGCCGCTGCTTGGGCTGAGTATCGTCCTGCTCGGCTTCTCTCTCATCCTGCCGGTGCCGTTCGGCAATCCGCCCCCGGGCATCGCGCTGATCCTGCTCGGTCTCGGCCTGCTGGCGCGCGACGGCGCGGCGGTGCTCGTCGGCCTCTGCCTTGGCCTGCTGGCGCTGGCATGGGTGGTCGCCATCAGTGCGGGAGCGCTCTATGCGCTGCATCTCGCGGTCGTGGCGCTCGGCTGGTGGTGACCGGGGACGCCGATGGCGGAGCAGGCGGCATTGCGCGAAGGTGTCGCCGGCATGCCCGGCGGACGGCACGCCGCCGCCGCCGCGCGGGCGCAGCAGCCGGCAATGCGGCGGCCGCACCGGCGCCTGGCAGAACAGCGTCGCGGCAATTGAAGGCATAGGCAGATGTCGGATTCTGTTGGCAATGTCGATCCAGGGACCGCTCTCCGGCGGATCGTCGCCGGCACCGATCTCTCATCGCGCGCGGACCGCGCGCTGCGCCGCGCCGCGCTCGTCGCCGCTGCGGCGGGCGCCGAGTTGCTCGTGCTGCACGCGGTGGACGATGACCAGCCGCGCCACGTCGTCGAGGCCGAGCGTCGCGAGGCATCGCCGATCCTCCGCGAGCAGGTGGCTGCGCTCGGACAGGCGTCGGCGCATCCCGTTCTCCCGCTGATCGAGGAAGGCGATCCCTTTGAGGCGATCCTGCGCGCCGCCGAAACGTGGGAGGCCGAGCTCATCGTGCTCGGCGAGCACCGGCGCCGGCCGCTGCGCGACATCTTCGCCGGCACCACGGTCGAGCGGGTCATGCGCCACGGCTGCCGCCCGGTACTGATGGTGAACCGGGCGCCGGCGGGCCCCTACCGCCACGTGCTCGCCGCCACCGACCTTTCCGAGCATGCGGCGCGCGCGCTGCGTGCCGCAGTACGACTCGGATTGCTCGACCAGGCACGGCTGACGCTGCTGCACGTCTTCGAGCCGCCCGGCCTTGGGGCGTTGGCACTGGCCGACGTACCGGCGGCCGCGGTGGCGGCGCACGAGGCCGATTCGGCACGCGAGGCCGCCGCCGCACTGGCGGGTTTCGTCGCGGCGCTCGGCCTGCCCTACCGGCCCGAGCAGCGCGTCGTGGCGGGGCGGGCGGCAACGGTCGTCAAACAGGCGGTGGAGCATTCGCGCCCCGACCTTCTGGTCATCGGCACCGCCGGCGCCAGCCTCCTGCGCCGCGCGGTCCTGGGCAGCGTCGCCGCCGAGGTGCTGGCCGCCGTGCGCTGCGACGCGCTCGCCGTGCCGCCCGAGACGCCGCGATGAGAACGCGATCCGGCGCGGGGGCCTGAGTCTTGGTGGAACTGATCGCGGCCTCGGTGTTCTACGAGGTCGCCGCCCTGCTGGCGCTCGGCGCCGCGGCCGGACTGGCCGCGCTGTTCCTGCGCCAGCCGCTGATCGTCGGGCTGATCGGCGCTGGCATCATCGCGGGACCCGCGGTGCTCGGCGTGGCGCGCTCGGACGAGCACATCGACCTGCTGGCCGAGCTCGGCATCGCCGTGCTGCTGTTCCTGGTCGGGCTCAAGCTCGATATCGGCCTGATCCGCAGCCTCGGCGCCGTGGCGCTCGCCACCGGGCTCGGCCAGGTGACCTTCACCGCGGTGGTCGGCTTCGGCCTGTGCCTGCTGCTCGGGCTCGACACCGTGACCAGCATCTATGTCGCGGTGGCGCTGACCTTCTCGAGCACCATCATCATCGTCAAGCTGCTGTCGGACAAGCGCGAGATCGACAGCCTGCACGGGCGCATCGCGCTCGGCTTCCTGATCGTGCAGGACATCGTCGTGGTGATCGCCATGGTGGTGGTCTCGGCCCTGGCCGCCGGCGTGGGGGAGGCGGCGCTGGGCGGCCTGCTGCGGGTCGCGGCGGGCGGCGTGGCGATGCTGGTCTTCGTCGGGCTGGTGATCCGCTTCGCCGCCGAGCCGCTGACCGCCCGGCTGGCCCACGCGCCCGAGCTGCTGGCCGGCTTCGCCATCGGCTGGGCGGCGCTGCTGGCGGCGGTCGGCGACGCCCTCGGGATCGGCAAGGAGATCGGCGGCCTGCTCGCCGGCGTCGCGCTGGCCTCCACCCAGTTCCGCGAGGCGATCGCCGCGCGGCTGTCGGCGTTGCGCGACTTCCTGCTGCTGTTCTTCTTCATCGCGCTCGGCGCGCGGCTCGACCTTGGCGCGATGGGCGAGCAGCTGGGCGCTGCGGCGGTGCTCTCGGTGTTCGTGCTGGTGGGCAATCCGCTGATCGTGGTCGCCATCATGGGGGCGATGGGCTACCGGCGGAGAACCGGCTTCCTTGCCGGGCTGACGGTGGCGCAGATCAGCGAATTCTCGCTGATCCTGATGGCGATGGGCGTCGCGCTGGGGCATGTGGCGGAACCGGCACTCGGCCTGGTGACGCTGATCGGCCTGATCACCATCGCGCTGTCGACCTACATGATCACGCATTCGCATCGGCTCGCCGCCTGGTTCGACCGGCCGCTGCGGAACTTCGAGCGCGATCACCCCTGGCGCGAGGCGGCCGAGACGGGCGGCATGGCGGCCGAGGCGGCGGCCGCGCCCGATGTGGTGATCTTCGGGCTCGGCCGTTTCGGCCGGGCGATCGCCGAGCGCCTGCGCGCGCGCGGCCTGGCGGTTCTGGGGGTTGATTTCGACCCCGAGGCGGTGCGCGCCTGGCGCCGCCGCGGCTTCGAGGCGGTCTATGGCGACGCGACGGATCCCAAACTCGTCGCCACGCTGCCGCTCGGGCGTGCGCGCTGGGCGATCTCCGCCATCCCGAGCCATGCTGGCGGGCTGACCCACGAGGACCATCGCCTGGCGCTGATCGCTGCGCTGCGCGGAGAGCGGTTCGGCGGCAGGATCGCGGTCACCGCCCATGGGCGGTCCGAACGCAACGAGCTGCTGGGGCGCGGCGCGGACCTGGTGCTGCTGCCCTTCCACGACGCCGCCGAGCGCGCCGCCGAGCTCGTCGCGGTGAAGCCCGAGGGCTGAGCGGGTTCCGTTCAGCCGGCGAGCAGCCGGAACAGCATCAGGCCGATGATGAACACCGGTGCGAGCCAGCGGATCGCCCACAGCAGGAGCGCCCAGGCCAGGCCGCGCATTCCCGCTAGGTCGCGGGCGGTGCCGGCCGGCAGCACCCAGCCGAAGAACAGGGCGAGACCGAGGCCGGCCAGCGGCAGGACCAGGTTGGAGACCACGTGGTCCACCTCCTCGAGCAGCGGCGCGCCGGTCACGTTGAGCCAGGCGAGCGGTCCGTATCCGAGGGCCGGCGCCACGCCGCCCAGCAGGGCCGCGCCGCCGACAGCGAGGACGGCCGTGCGGCGCCGCAGGCCGGCACGCTGCATGAGGGCAGCGACCGGAACCTCGAGCAGCGAGATCATCGAGGTCAGCGCCGCCGCACTGAGCAGGAGGAAGAAGGCGTTGGCCAACATCTTGCCGCCCGGCATGGCGAGGAAGATGTCGGGCAGGGTGATGAAGGCGAGCTCCGCCCCGGCAGCCGGGTTGCCACCCATCGCGAAGACCGCCGGGAAGATCGCCAGGCCGGCGACAATGGCGAAGCAGGTGTCGCCGGCGACGATCACCGCGGCCGAGCCGACGATGCGCTGCTCGGGCTTCATGTAGCCGCCGTAGGTGATGTAGACCGCCATGCCGAGGCCGATCGAGAAGAAAGCCTGCCCCATTGCCGCCAGGACCACGCGCGGGTCGAACACCGCCGACCACTGGGGCATGAAGAGGAAGGCGACGCCGCCGGAGGAGCCCGGCAGGGTCAGCGCGAAGCCGGCCAGCAGCAGGACGATGAAGGCCAGCATCGGCATCAGCCACAGGCAACTGCGTTCGATGCCGCGGGCGACGCCGGCGACGACGATGGCCATGCTGATCGCCATCATGCCCAAATGCCAGCCGAGCGGTTCGAGCGGATGGGCGATGAAGGCGCGGAAGGAGGCCGCGAAGCCGCCCGGCGGGCGGTCCCACAGCGTCCCGGACGCGGCGGCGGAGAAGTAGCGCAGCGCCCAGCCGGCGATTACGGAGTAATACGCCAGGATCAGCGCCGAGCCCGCCACGCCGAGCCACCCGACCCGGCGCCAAGGCGAGGCAGGCGCGAGGCGCTCGAAGGCAGTGACGCCGTCAACCCTGCTGCGCTTCCCGATGGCGATCTCCGCGACGACCAGAGGCAGGCCGAGCGTCAGGACGATGACCAGATAGACCAGCAGGAACGCGCCACCGCCGTTCTCGCCGGCGACATAGGCGAAGCGCCAGATGTTTCCGAGCCCAACCGCCGAGCCGATGGCGGCGAGGATGAAGCCCGTCTGGCTGCCCCATTGCTCACGCATCGGGCGCGCACCGCCTCCGGGTATCCCATCCGTCCGGGAAACGGACCGGCCGGCGGCATGGTGTCCGGCCGACGGCCTTCGGCTTGAGGATGGCGAAGTCCATCACGGCGGTCACATTCCCGTGGCATCAGGACCCGCGTGCCGGAGCGGGGAGCCATACCACGAAGGTCGGCGATGACGAAGCCGCCTGCACGACCAGCGGCACCGCAGGCTGGCACCATGACCGAGGCGGAGCCCGGCGGCAACGGGGTGCCACACCGCGGGATCCTCCTGCGCCTCAATCCTGTCGCCGCGTCCCGCTTGGGAGCGACACGCCCCTGCGGGGCGGGCCACACTACTAGGTCGGCGCCGCGGACAGGCTCGCGGCGCCGATGGCTTCCCGCCTCCATCGGTGGAAGTGCCAGCTGGTGATTCAACCCGCGCTGATGCCCTGATCGCCCGCTCAGGAGCGGAGGCCAGCCAGGAACGGTCCAGCCGCCTGCACCGCCGCGGCGCACCCCGGAGTCGCCTCCGCGACGATCACGACGCCATCGCGGAAGCCGATCAGCACGCCCGCGGCGGTGGTGATCCCCCACCATGGGTCATCGGCCGCGCGCGCGGCGAGTGCCGGACCCGCCTCCGAGGTGCAGCGCGTCACGTCGGCGACGACCGATGGCGATGCGCCTGCCGCCTGCAGCCGCGTGCTCCATTCCGCCTGCATCGGCTCGACTACCAGGCTCATCAGCAGCCAAAGAAAGAAGTCCCGAATCATCGCATCTTCTCCAGATTGTTGGTTTGGCCGGTGTGGTCGGCACGCCCGACGCGCGGAACCTGCCGACGTCGTGTTCGTTGCCCGCGAAGACCCGCATCGGCGCGCCCGTCCTGAGCAGAAGCACCGCGAAAATGGAGCGCACGCGGTCGCCCAAGGTCAGTCCGAGAACGATGCAGCCGGCCGACAGGCTGAGGCTCTCGCGCATTCCGCTCCGGGCGTGCAGCGCCCCGAGGTCGACGACCGGCAGGCCAATGACGCTTGCCATGAAGGCGCGCCGCGTCCAGGCAGGCTTGCCGGGTCCAGTTGCCGACCAGGATCGAGTCGCAGCAGTCCATGTTGAAACCGGGCTCCATGTGCGGGCGCGACGGTCCGACATGACGCTGCATATCGCGCCAGAGGAACCCGGGTACCGTCTTGCGGCATACATCGCCGTGCCTGAACCGCCAGGCAAGCGCGGGCACGCCCGCCGCGTGCGGTTCCGCACGGTCTCGGCCGGAGCCGGATTGAACCACGCACCAGCAGTCCGGATGTACACCGTGTTAGGTCCGGGTGCCTCTGACGCCGATCCGAACGCTGGGGCGGCGTGATGTCGGACCTTCACCTTGCGCGTCCGACCAACGGGCGCCAGAGACGGAGACGCCGACCATGACCGCCGACGCCCGCCCCCCGATCGCTTCCACGCCGACCGCCGTCACGTGTCGCCACCAGGCCTTGCGGGAGGGATACCGGCTGTTCCCCACGCGGCTCTCGTTTGAGCGAAGCGCGCTGCAATCCAGCGATAAGCTGCCTGAAGACTTGGCCTCTCTCACTTGGCTCCTGTCGCGGCTCTGGCTTCACCATTCGGCGCTGGAGCGCCGGATCGCGGAGGCGGCGGCGAGACCGCGGCCCGACGCCGCCGCACTCGGCGCTCTTAAGCGCGAGCGCCTGGCCGTGCGCGACCGCATCGCCGCCCTGGAGCGCGGCATCTGAGGGACCGCCTCCCGTCCTCGCCGCCATCGAAACCAACACTTCCCGGTTGCGCGAAAGGCCATCGCACGGAACACTACCCGCCGCAGCCGGTTAAGGAACGCGGTGGACAAGGAACGCCTCGCGCCGGGCCTCGGGCGACTTGCCTTCTTCAGGGATGCGGACGCCGCGACGCTCGCCCGTGCGGAGGCTGCGTCGCGGGTCGTGCGAGTCGCTGCCGGCGAGCTAGTGCTCGACTTCGACTGCCCCTCCACCGAGGTGCGCGTGGTCCTGCGTGGCGGGCCGCTGCGGGTCCTCATGCGATCGAGCGGGGGGCGGGAGAAGATCGTGGCCGAGGTGGGCCCGGGCGCCTTCGTGGGCGAGCTGGCAGCCTTCGCGGGCCCCGCCGTTTCCCCCTCGGCTGGCATTCACGCCCTCCATCGCGCGGTGATTGCGGTGATGCCGGGCGACGCCTTCGTGGAACTGATCCTGGCTTCGCCACCGCTCGGGCGGCGGCTGATCGCGCTGCTGGCGGAGCGGGTGCGGAGCCAGAACCGACGCCTACTCGAATACGCCGTGCTGCCGACGCGGCAGCGACTCTGCGCCGAGTTGCTTCGTCTTGCGCGGCCTCGCCCGCCGGAGGCAGGAGGAGGTCTTGCAATCTCGCCGCCGCCGGCCCGGCCCGAACTCGCGTCGCGGATCGGGGCGCGACGCGAGGCGGTGTCGCGTGAATTGGCGGACCTCGTCCGTCTCGGCCGCCTCCGGGTCGGGCCGCGCGCCATTGTCCTGCTGGATGAGGCGGCGATTCGGGCCGACGTCGAGGCAGCGATGGAAGCCGCGAAGCGCTTGGCGTGAGAGTTTGTGAATGAATGTCCGACCGGTGGGAAATCGTCCGGAAGATGGTGAGCGATATCAACGGACATTCAGGTGACCTGCCCCTCTAGAAGCGGTACGCCGGCGATGTAGTCCGGTGGCAGCGTGAGAGCCATCGGGCGAGGCGGCCAGGCACGAGGCGGTTCATGGCCATGCGCAGAAAGCCTATGTGCGATGCTGCACGGCTACTCGGAGCCGCGGACGGCGCGCCGTGCCCGTCGTCCCTCGGCGGATCAGGCGGGGCGGTCTATCGTCGCGTGGGCGGACAGTTTCGGCCGGAGGGACGGACATGGCGACGAGAGAGACGGCGCGGCCGGGGGTGCCGCGCCTTGTGCGCGCGCACGATCTGCCCGCCCCGTCGCAGCGCGGCGGGCCACGCGGGCCGCGGAGCCACGACCGCCCGACCATGCCGGCGACGGTCGACTCCCTCCGGGGCACCGGCCCGACCACCGCGATCACCAGCGGCCGGCAGGTCGCGGTGTTCATCGCCGTCGGTCACCGCCCGGCCGAGCGCGTCGGCGTCCACGCCGCGCCACGCGCCACCCGCTTCGAGACTCTCGAACCGATCCGCCATGACGTGCGCCGCCGCGTCGGCGGCTTCGCCGAGGGTGTCGCTCGCGGGCTCGCGCTTCCCCGCGACCACGCCGGCCAGGACATGGCCGACGACTTCCATGAGGATTTCCGCCTCGCCGGAATCGGGCGCTCGCCCGCCTTCGGCCGCAAACCCGAGGGCAACGCCTGCCGGGCCAGCCGATGAACCAGGAGGCGCTGATCCTGTTCAATCTCGCCGAAGCGCTGGGGATCGGCCTCCTGATCGGGGCCGAGCGCGAGCAGCGCATGTCGCCCGACGTCAAGTCTTTGGCCGGGATCCGGACATTCGCCATCACGGCGCTTCTGGGCGCCGTTGCGCAGCAGGCCGGCGGTGTCATCCTGCTGGCCACCGTCATCATCAGCGTCATGATGCTGGCTGGGCTGGCCTACTGGCGCGACAAGTCAGAACACATCGGCCTGACCACCGAGGTCGCCCTGGTGATGACCGTGTTGCTGGGCGGGTTGTCGGTGACGCATCCCGTGGTGGCCGCCGGGACCGGGGTCGTGGTGGCGGTGCTTCTGGCATCGCGGGCCTATCTGCGCGGCTTCGTGCGGTCGGTGATGACCGAGCAGGAATTGCGCGATGGGCTCTTGCTGGCGGCCGCCACGCTCGTGGTGCTGCCGATCCTCCCGAACCGGACCTTCGGCCCCTACGGCGTGCTGAACCCCTATCTGATGTGGTCGGTCGTGATCATGGTCATGGTCATCGCCGCAGCCGGCCATGTGGCGGTGCGGCTCTACGGGGTGCAATACGGACTGGCGCTGACCGGTTTCGCCTCGGGTTTCGTCTCCAGCACGGCGACGATCCGTGACATGGCCCGGCGGACGCGCACGGCACCGGCACCGATCCGGGGGGCGACCGCGGGGGCATGTCTGTCCTCGCTCTCGACGGTCGTCACGATGTCGATGGCGCTGGCGGCGACCAGCCTGGCCACGCTGAACGCGATGGCGCTGCCACTGCTGGCTGGAGGTCTTGCGGCAGCCCTTTACGCCGCGCCCTGGGCGGTTGCGGCCTTGCGCGCGCCGTCGCCCTTCGCTGAGAACCCACCGCCAGGCCAGGGCGCCACCCCGGTCGTGCAGCCGCGCGCGATCAGCCTGACCGGGGCGCTGGCCTTTTCGGCGGCCCTGGCCGTGATCATGCTGGCGTCCACCGCCGTGCAGCAGGAGTTTGGGCTGAATGCCATGGTCGCGGCCGCCGCGCTGGCCGGCATGGTCAACACGCAGTCGGCGGCAATCTCGGTCGCGCTGATGGTCGGGGCGGGCCAGATCGCGCCGCAGGACGCGGTGCTGCCGATCCTTGCGGCGATCAGCACCAACACCGGCGTCCGGGTCGTCCTGGCCGTGACGCTCGGGCGCGGCGGCTTTGCCGGCCGGGTGGTGCCTGGGCTCATTCTTGGCCTGGCGGCGGCCTGGGCGGCGTTCCTGCTGCCGGTTCCGGCGGCGCTGCCCTGATGACCCGCCAGCCGCCGGAGGCCGTACGCGGCTGCGTCGCGGAACCGTCCGCTCTCCCGCTGATGCCGCCGCGAGGCCCCGGCCGTGACGACGGTCGCTGCGCGACGACGATCCGCGTCGCCGCAAGCGCAAGCCGACCCTGGCTGGCCCGTTCGACCTCCGATTGTCGCGACCGGCGGCCGACCCGCTGCGTCGCGATGGCGCGCGAGGTCCCGGTGGTCGCCGGCCAGCATCGGCGGCTCAGGGCGGCATGGCAGAAACCCGCCGGGCGCGGTATGCTGTGCCGCTATGCGGTCCGATGAGCCTTCTGCGGGGAGGCAAGCGCTGCCCACGGGCGCTTGCCTGTTTTCCGGTTGTCGGAATCCTGGAAAGTACTGTTATCCGACCCGCCACCCACAAAGGCACTCGAGAGACGATGCGGCTTGCCTCAGCTCTGAACCGGTCGGTTTTTTTTGCGCTGCTTTGGGTCACCCTGACGGGTGGATCGGCGGATGCGCTGATCTATGGCGGGCTTGCGGTTGCTGCTGCGACGCTGCTCAGTCTGCGACTGTATCCCGCGGACCAGCCTGGCATCGTGCTCTGGCGGGTGGCGGGGTTCCTGCCGCGTTTCCTGGCGGACGCCTTCATGGGTGGACTCGATGTCGCGCGGCGTGCCCTCGACCCCCGCCTGCCGATCGCGCCTGGGTGGGTGCGCGCTCAACTCACCAACCGGAATGAAGCGGCCGGTGTCCTGCTGGGCGGGGTGGTCAGCATCCTGCCCGGAAGCCTCGCGGCGGGGCCCGGTGACGCGGAGATGGACGTCCACCTTCTCAACGTGACGCGATACTCCGCCGACGGGATGCAGGCCGATGAACGCCGGGTTCTTGGCCTGTTCGACCGGCGCATCGACAGCCACAATGTCGCGAATGGCTGACTGGTTCACCCTTGCGGCCGTCTTCCTGCTTCTGAGCGTCGCGGTCGCGCTGGTGCGCTGCTGGCGCGGGCCCGGTCCGGTGGAGCGGATCATGGCCGCCCAACTGGCCGGCACCGGAGTTATCGGCGTGGCGGTCGTCCTCGGCGCGGCACGGCGCGATGCGGCGATGCTGGACGCGGCGCTGATCGGCACGCTGCTGGCCGCCGTCGCGGTGACCGCCTTCGCGCGCAGCGCCGCCAGGCCCGGCGACCGGCCGGACGGCAGCGGATGAGCTTGACCGATCTGGCGGTTCTGGCGCTGCTGGGCGCGGGGCTGGCCTTCTATGGGGCAGGCTCGCTGGGTCTCCTGCGCTTTCCTGACACCGCCTCGCGTTTGCATGCGCTGACCAAGGCCGACAACCTCGGCCTGGGGCTGGTGGCGCTGGCGGCGGCGCTCCACTGGGGTTCGCTGGCGGTGGCCGCCAAGATCGCGCTGGTCTGGCTGTTCGCGGTGATCGCGGCCGGCATCACCTCGCAACTGCTGGCCCGGCAGGCCCGCCTGGACGGGACCCGCAGCCATCGGGACGGCGTCCAGCCATGACCGGCGCCTTCGACATCATCCTGTGCCTGATGATCCTCGGCGCGGCGGGCATCGCGCTTTTCGTGCGCGACGCGCTGGCGGCCATCGCCTTCTTCATCGCCTTCGGCAACCTCCTGGGTCTGGCCTGGCTGGGGCTCGATGCGGTCAACGTGGCGCT
The DNA here is from genome assembly GCF_019430885.1 of Roseomonas alba. GTDB lineage: Bacteria > Pseudomonadota > Alphaproteobacteria > Acetobacterales > Acetobacteraceae > Neoroseomonas > Neoroseomonas alba. Next base: position 378,072 of record NZ_JAHYBZ010000007.1, read on the forward strand.
GGCCGAGATCGCGCTCGGCGCCGGGGTCACCGGGGTCCTTCTGATCCTGGCCCGGGCGCGGCTTCTGGCGCTGGGCGATGACGCGACCTGCGCCGATACGTCCGCGTGGCTGCGGGCGGGCGCCCTTGCGGCCTGCGCGGGCTTCGTGCTGCTGCTGGCTGCGGCGGTGCTGTCGATCCCGCCGGAAAGCGGGCTTGACCGCGCGGTCGCACCGCTGATGCCGGGGCTTGGCATCGAGAACCGGGTGACCGGTGTCCTGCTGGCCTTTCGCGCCTATGACACGCTCCTGGAAAGCTTCGTGCTGCTGGGTGCGCTGGTCGCGGTCTGGTCGTTGGCGCCCGCCGGGGTCTGGCCGGGCCGTCCGGCTGATCTCGGCATGGCCGATGGGCCGATGCGCCGGGTGGCCGGCAGTTTCGGGCGGTTTCTGCTGCCGGTGGCGCTGGTGATGGCGACATATCTGGTCTGGGCCGGATCGGACGTGCCGGGCGGAGCTTTTCAGGCCGGCACCGTTCTTGCGGGCGGGCTGATGGTGTCGGCGATAGGCGGCGCGATCGGCCTGCCGCGCAGCGACCTTCCGGGGCTGCGGGTGGCGCTGGTCCTGGGACCGCTGGTGTTTCTGCTGATCGGCCTGGCCGGAACGGGGTTCGGCGGCTTTCTGGTCTATCCTCAAGGGCTGGCCAAGGCGGCGATCCTTGCGATCGAATACTCGCTGGCCCTTTCGATCGGGGCGACGCTGGCGCTGCTGGTGGCAGGGCCCAATGTCATCGGGCCGGCGGGCCCCGCTGGTGGCGCCGGCAGGAACAGCGGTTGCTGAGGCCGGCTTCATGGTGACGGGGCATGTCTACGCCCTGACCGGCGCGATCCTGGCCGGTCTGGGTCTTTTTGCCTTCATCATCCTGCGCCATCCGTTGCGCCAGCTGCTTGCGATCAACGTGGTCGGGGCAGGCATCTTCCTGATCCTGGGCGGTCTGGGCCGAGGACCCGACGCGACCGATCCATTGCCGCAGGCGCTGGTCATCACCGGGATCGTCGTGGCCGTTGCGCTGACCGCCTTCGGCGCGGCGATGATCGTGCGGCTGGCCGAGGCGCGCGCGGCGACGAACGCCGCCACACGGCCCGACGGCGGAAAGCCCGTGCCATGAGCCCGCTTGACCTTCTGGTGGCGGTGCCGCTCGGATTCATGCTGGCCGCCCTGCTGTCAGGGCGGGCCGCGCGCTGGCTGATCCTGCCGGCGGTGCCCGCGATGGCGGGGCTGGCGCTCTGGCTGGCACTGGTGCCGCCCGATGCGGCCTATCTGGTCGGTCACTGGGACTTGCCCTTGGGCATCCTTTTGCGCCCCGATGGGGTGGCGCGGCTTATGGTGGCGGCCACGGCGCTGGTGATCGGCGCGGTCGGGCTGCACGCGCTGGTCGATCCGCCGGAAAAGGCCGGCAACGCAGCCCAGGCCGAGACCTTCTGGCCGCTGATCTATCTGCTCTGGGCGGGGGCGAATGCGGGCTTTCTGACCACCGACCTGTTCAACCTCTACGTCACACTGGAGATGGTCAGCCTGGCCGCCGTGGCGCTGGCGGCGATGGGCTCGCTGGAGGCGGCGCTGCGCTATTTCATGATCGCGCTGGTCGGTTCGCTGGCCTACCTCCTGGGAGTGGCGCTTCTGGTGGGGCGCTACAACACCGTGGACGTCACCCTGCTTTCGCAGGTCGCACAGCCCGATCTGGCGACGATGCTGGCGCTGGGGCTGATGACGGCGGGACTTCTGATCAAGGCCGCGCTTTTCCCGCTGCATGGCTGGCTGCCGCCCGCCCACGCCGCCGCCCCCGCCCCAGCCAGCGCGCTGCTGTCGGCGATCGCGGTCAAGCTGGGATTTGTCATCCTGCTGCGGCTCTGGTTCGAGGCCTTTCCGGCCGTCACCGGCCCGACCGCGCTGCATGTGCTGGGCGGGCCGGGGGCGCTGGCGGTGATCTACGGCTCGGTCCAGGCGATGCGGCAGCAGCGGCTGAAGGCGCTGGTGGCCTATTCGACGGTGGCCCAGGTCGGCTACCTGTTCCTCGCCTTTCCGCTGGTCGCAGGCGCGCCGGACCCGTCCGGTGCCTGGGCCGGGATGATGCTTCATGCGGTGGCGCACATGCTGGCCAAGGCGGCGATGTTCCTTGCCGCCGGGCTGATGCTGAAGGCCGCCGCCGGCGACCGGATCGGCGATCTCGGCGGGCTGGCGCAGGCGATGCCGCTGACGGTGACCGCCTTCGGCCTGGCAGCGGTGTCGCTGATGGGGTTGCCGCCCTCGGGCGGGTTCACCGGCAAGTTCCTGCTTCTGAACGCGGCGATCGCGCAGGGCGCCTTCCTTTATGCCGGCGTGATGATTCTGGGCGGTCTGCTGGCGGCGGTCTATTTTTTCCGGACGCTCTCGGCCTGCTTTGCCGCCGGGCCGGCGCCGCGTGAGCCTGCGACGCGCGGGGTTTGCACGGCGGCGCCGCTGGTGCTGGCGGGGCTGGCCATCGCCATGGGTTTCGGCGGCAGCGCGCTGCACAATCTGTCGGCGATTGCCGCGCCCTGGGCCGCCCCGGGCGCGGCCGCGCCATGATGACCTTCGCGCCGCTTCTGCTGGTCCTGCTGCCGGTGGTCGCCGCTTTGGTCAGCTTTGCCCTGCCCGAGCGTCTCTCGGCTTGGCGCAACGGGGCGAACATCGGCGTGGCCTTCGTCAAGCTCCTGGTGGTGGCCTACCTGCTGGTGCAGGCGCAGGCGGGCGTGGTGTTCGAATGGCGCTACGAATTCCTGCCGGGCTACGATTTCGTGCTGCGGCTGGACCCGCTGGCGCTGCTGTTCGTGACACTTTCGGTGTTTCTGTGGCTGCTGACCACGATCTACGCCATCGCCTATTTCGACCGGGGTCCGAACCTGCCGCGCTTCTTCGGCTTCTTCAACCTGTGCGTGCTGGCGGCCACCGGCGTGGCGATGTCGGGCACCGCGATCACCTTCTTCCTGTTCTACGAACTGCTGACGCTGGCGACCTGGCCGCTGGTGGCGCACCGGGGCGACGACAAGTCGCTGCGGGCGGGGCAGATCTATCTGACCTACACGCTGGCGGGCAGCGTCGCCTTCCTGGCCGGGATCCTGTGGCTGCAATCGCTGGTCGGCGCGATCGAGTTTTCCGCCCCGGCCGATCTGGGCGCCATCCCGCCCCTGACCCTGACGCTGATCTTCATCCTGTGTATCGGCGGGCTGGGGGTCAAGGCGGCGATCATCCCCTTCCATGGCTGGCTGCCCGAGGCGATGGCCGCCCCTGCCCCCGTCAGCGCGCTCCTGCACGCCGTCGCGGTGGTCAAGGCCGGGGCCTTCGGCATCGTGCGCGTGATCTACGATGTCTACGGCATCGGCACCGTGGCCGAACTGGGCCTGGGTGTGCCACTGGCCGCCCTTGCCTCGGCGACGATCCTCTACGGCTCGGTGCGGGCCCTGATGCAGAGCGACCTCAAGAAGCGGCTGGCCTATTCCACCGTCAGCCAGGTCAGCTACATCGTGCTGGGTGCCAGCCTGGTCGGGCCCTTCGCGGTGATCGGCGGGCTGGTGCATCTGGTGCATCAGGGCATCATGAAGATCACGCTGTTCATGTGCGCTGGCGCGCTTGCCAACCGGATGGGGATCAAGGCGATCGCCGAGCTGGACGGCGCGGGCCGGCTGATGCCGGTGACGATGGCGGCGTTCTCGGTCGGGGCGCTGGGAATGATCGGGATGCCGCCGGTGGCCGGCTTCATCTCGAAATGGTATCTCGGGGTCGGGGCGTTGCAGTCGGATGCGGCCTGGGCAGTCGCGGTGCTGGCGGGCTCGTCGCTTCTGAACGCCGCCTATTTCCTGCCGCTGCTGTACCGCGCATGGCTGCTGCCGCCGCCGCCCGGCCGGCCCGCCATCGCCGAGTTGGCCACCACCCGCGACCGAATGCTGATCCTGCCCGCGGTGGTGACGGCGGTGGTGTCGCTGGGGGCGGGCATCTTCGCCTCGCTGCCCTTCAGCCCGCTTGGCTGGGCCACGCTGGTCGGACTGGGCTATTTGCGATGATCGCCGATCCGACGCTGCTTTTGCCGCTGGCCGTACTCTGGCCGATGCTCCTGGCGGGGCTGGCCCTGCTGCCCGGCTGGGGGTCGCGCATGGTGCTGCTGCTGCCGCTTGGCCCACTGCCGGCCCTGGCGGCGGCCCTCGTCGCGTCGCGCGACGTTCCCGTCGCGCTGCCGGGGGTGCTGCTGGACAGCGGCCTGGAGCTGGGCGCGACCGGCGCGCTGTTTCTCGGCGGTGCGGCGACGCTGTGGTTCTGGGCCGGGGTGTACGCCGCCTTCTACATGCGGCGCGACGAGCGGCCCGCCGGCTTCGCCCTGTTCTGGAACCTGGTCCTGGCCGGCAATCTCGGCGTCTTTATCGCCGCCGACATCGTCAGCTTCTACGTGTTCTTCGCGCTGGTCTCGCTTTTGGCCTATCCACTGGTGATCCACGATCGCCAGCCCGCCTCGATGCGGGCGGGGACGGTCTATCTGGTGCTGGCTGTCTGCGGCGAGGTGGCGATCCTGGTAGGGCTGATGCTGGCCTCGTTCGGGGCGGGCGGCGCCATAGGCATCGAGGCGGTTCGCGCGGGCCTTGCCCTGCCTTCGGCGCATCCCGCGGCGGTGCCGCTGCTGATCGCGGGCTTCGGGATCAAGGCCGGACTCATGCCCCTGCATGTCTGGCTGCCGGTGGCGCATCCGGCCGCGCCGGTGCCCGCCTCGGCCGTGCTGTCGGGCGCCATCGTCAAGGCCGGGATCTTCGGGCTGGTGGCCTTCCTGCCGCTGGGCATGCCGGCGGCGGTCGCGGGCAATGTCCTGATGATCCTGGGCTTTTCCGGCCTCTTCCTCGCGGCGCTGATGGGGCTGGCGCAGGCCGGCGCCAAGGCGGTGCTGGCCTATTCGACGGTCAGCCAGATGGGCCTGGTCATGGGGGTTCTGGGCTTTGCCCTGGCCGGGGGCAGCGCGCCGGCGGCCGTGCTGCCGGCGGTGGCGTTGTTCGCGCTGCATCACGGGCTCGCCAAGGGGGCGCTGTTCCTGGGCGTCGGGCTGGCACCGGTCTGCGGGCGGGCCTGGCGCTGGGGGCTTCTGGGGGCGCTGGCGGTGCTGGGCTCGTCGCTGGCCGGGATGCAGCTACTGGCCGGGGCGCTGGTCAAATCGGCGCTCAAGGACCAGGCCGGGGCCTTTGGGGCCACGCTGATCGGCCTCTCGGCGCTAACGACGGCGCTGGCGATGGCGCGCTGTCTGGCAGTGCTGCCAAGGGCGAAATCGCGCTGCCGCCCGCCGCTGCTGATGGCCCTGCCGTTCCTCGCCCTGTCCGGGGCGGCGCTGTGGCTGCCCTGGCTTCTGTACGCCAGGATCACCGGCGAGACCCCGCTGGCCGCAGACCTGCGGTCGCTGATCTTCGAGGCCTGGCCGCTGGGGCTTGCGGCGCTGATGATTGCGGGCGCGGTCGCGGTCGGGCTGAAGGCGCCTAGCCTGCCAGAAGGCGATGCGCTTGGCCCGGTGCAACGCCGGGTGGCGGCCCTGAGCGCCGCCGCAAGGGCCGCCGAGCGTGCCGGGTCGCGGTCGCTGCGCCGATCGCGCCCGAAGCCGCAAACCGTCATCGGCGAGGATCTGGACCGGATCGAGGACGTTTTCCGCGAAGGCGCCGCCGCCGCCATCCTGGTATTGGCCATCGCGGGGGCGGTCGTCGCCGCTAGCCTGATCTAGCAGGCTGCGGAAATTCGCGGCCAAGGGCTTGGTTTTCCTGGCCGGCGTAGTTTTTGTGAGGTGCTTGGCGGGCTGATGGGCGTGGTTTTCGGTGGCCAACCGCCGCGGACTACCGCGTTGAGGCCTGTTGGCGGCGCCAGTCAGGCAGGCGCCGCCAACAGCTTCGGCAGCCGGACGGGGGTTTAGGCGGCGACGCGGAGCGTGAAGCTCCATCCGACCCGCTCCAGCCCGCGCAGCAGGGTGCGGCGCATGCGCGGATCTCCTTGCGCCGGCCGAACACCTCCTCGACCCGCTTGCGGATGCGCTGGCTCACCGCGTAGCCCAGGTGCCGCGTAGTCCGTCCATCGATCGCCGAGCGCCGGCCATTGGCGTGCTGCGTCACGTGCGGCGTCACGCCCATGTCGCCCATTGCCCGGACGAAGGCCCGCGTGTCGTAGGTCTTGTAGCCTCCCAGCGTGCTGCGCGCGGCACGATCGAGCCCTGCCATCATCGCCTCGCCGGCGTCGCGCTCCGCGATACCCGTCTCTTGCGTCGTTGTCGCAGCGACCGCCAGGCCGTGCCGGTTCTCGATCACCACGTGCCCGGCGTAGCAGAGCTTCGATGCTTGGCCGTTCGACTTGCGCGCCAGCCGCGCATCCGGGTCCGTGGTCGAAGCATGCGTCTCGTCGCTGCGCTTCTCGGCATGGAAGTCGCGCTCGCCGTTGCGGCCGGGGCCGAGCGCCTCGCCGGAGCCGTCCTTCGGCCGGAAGCTCTTCATCGAAGCCCAGGCCTCTATCAACGTGCCAGCCACCGAGAAGTACGCCGAGGGCAGCAGCGGCTTGACCTCTGGGTCGGCCAGCACGGCGGCGAAGAACTTGCTCGCCACCTCGGTCCCCAGCAGCCGGTCCCGGTTCTTGGTGAACACCGTCACGTCCCATACGGGCGCCACGCCCGACGCAGCTGCGCAGGAACTGCCCAACTTGCACGTGCGGAACCGCACGGGGCGGCCGTACCCCGCCTTGCCCAGGGCGGCCGGCGCGGCGATGTCTTCCGCGGGACGGTGCCCGGCTGCCCTGCCGTCCGATGCGACGCCACGCTGGGCCGCCGTACCTCGATCTGGAGCCCGCTGCCCGCATGGACGTCCTCGACTCGATCCTGTCCGCCGACTGGCCCGGCAATCCCGGCCCGGATGTGGCTCGCCTTCATGGGCGGTCGTGTCCGGGTTCGCTCGGACGCGCCGTATCCTCGGGGCTGTTCCTGATCGCGACGGGCGGGACATGACGGGACCATGGCGCCGGAGCAACAACCACGTAGAGGAGATCACTTGATGACCCAGATTCAGACCGCCCTCGCCGCCGACATCACACTGCATAGCCTGGAGCAGGCAACGGCCGAGAGCCCCAGGGCGAGGCGGAACCTGCTCATCGGGCTCTGGGCGGGGCGTCGGCTCGGCCTTCCCGAGGCGGAACTGCCCCGCTATGCGCTAGACGTCATGTGGGTGGATCATGCCGAACCGGGCGATGCCGACGTGATCCACAAGCTTGCCGCCGATTTCGACGCGGCAGGTTGCTGCGTCGGCGATGAGGCACTGCGCTCCGAGCTGACCGTCGCGCAGCGCCGCGCTTACGCCGAAACCGTGTTGCACCTGCTATGATCCATTCGGTGGCAGCACCGCCGCCAGCGCAGGCGGCCACAGACGGCGCGATGGGCGCCCGAGATGGAAACGGAGGTTGTGCGATGCAGAAAGACTCAGAACGGCGGGATGCCGGGCTAGGTAGTCCGCCGCGAAGCCTGCTCCTCGCGACGGATCTCAGCTGCCGCTGCGACCGCGCCCTGGACCGCGCAGTGATGCTGGCATCGGCCTGGGGTGCCAAACTGCATGTGCTGTATGTGCTGGAAGGCAATGAGCCGGAGCAAGGCCCCGAACCGGTTCCCGGCGGTTCGGTGCGGGCGCTTGCCGAGCGTCACCTCCGCGCCGCCACGCGCAATCATGACGTCGAAGCGGAGATCGTGATCGAGCGGGGGGATCCCGCGGAGATCATCCTGCGCACGGCGAACGAACTCGACTGCGAGCTGATCGTCACCGGCATAGCCCGCAGCGGAAACCTTGCCCGAGCGGTGCTCGGCACGACGGTCGAGAGGCTGGTCCATCGTGCGCCGATGCCTGTACTGATCGTGAAGATGCGCCCTTGGCGCGCCTACCCGACGGTGGTCGTCGCCTCCGACTTTTCGGAGACTTCCGCCCACGCCTTGCGGCAGGCACTGAGCGTATTCCCGGATGCCCGGATGATACTGGCGCATGCGTACCGCGTGCCGTTCGAAGGCTTCATCAGCCGCGCGGCGCATGAGGCGGAGTTGCTGGCGGATGCCGAGCGTCAGCGTGCGGCGTTCCTGCCGAGCGTGGGCGCACCGCCAGACAGGCTGGAGCAGATGGAGTACCTGATCCGCTACGGAACAGCCGAGAGCGTGATCGGAACGCATGTCTGGGACAACGACATCGACCTCGTCGTGATGGGGACGCATGGCCGAAGCGGTCGCTTCGGCATCCTGATGGGCAGCACCGCCGAACGTCTCCTCATCTGCCTGCATTGCGACGTGATGATTGTCCGCGAGCCGCGCGCGCTGTCCGCCACGATTGGCGCGGGCGGCGCCTCTGCGGGTCCTCGCCTGAGCGGGAATGGGTGAGCAATGGGGTAGCAGAAGCGGGCTAATTTTTGCCGCCATCGGCGCGGCCGCAGGCCTCGGAAACATCTGGCGATTCGCCTACTTGGCCGGGGAGAACGGCGGCGCCTTTCTGCTGGTGAACCTTTTGATCGCGCTGGCGTTGGGCGTGCCGCTGGTGGTCGTGGAACTCACCATCGGCAAGCGGGGTGCAGGCTACGCTTCCGTGTAAACGCAGCGCGCTCTAGATGTTTGGTCCCAGGCTTTGATGGTGCAGTCTTCTCGCCGGCATGGAGAGATGCGCTATGGGCCAGGTTCTTCACGGCTGCGCCCGCACGACTGAGGCGGTCCGTCGCGCGATCCAGCATAGTCAAGAGAGCCTGAGGGCTTTGGCCCGCCGGCATGGCGTGAACCCGAAAACCATCGCCAAGTGGCGGGCGCGAGGCGACGTCGCTGATCGGCGCACGGGCCCGGCCCAGCCGCGCTCAACCACCCTCTCGGCCGACGAGGAGGCGATCATAGTCGCCTTCCGCCGCCACACCCTGCTGCCGCTGGACGACTGCCTCTATGCCCTGCAGCCCAGCATCCCGCACCTGACGCGCTCGGCTCTGCATCGCTGCCTCCAGCGCCACGGCATCTCGCGCCTGCCCGAGACCGAGGGCGACAAGCCGGTCCGCAAGCGCTTCAAGGCCTATCCGATCGGCTACTTTCACATCGACATAGCCGAGGTCAGGACCGAACAGGGCAAGCTCCACCTTTTCGTGGCCATCGACCGCACCTCGAAGTTCGCCTTTGCCCAACTGCACGAGCGCGCCACCACGCGCATCGCCGCCGACTTCCTGCGCGCCCTGCTGCAGGCCGTGCCTTACCGCGTGCACGCCGTGCTCACCGACAACGGCCAGCACTTCACCTCGCCGGGCAACATTGCCTCGGCCGCACCGCTCATCCGCGAGGCGATCGACCGCGGCGAGATCTTCCGCGCCCATTCCTTCGAACTCGCCTGCGCTCAGAACCAAGTCGAGCACCGCCTGACCAAGCCCTACCACCCGTGGACAAACGGCCAGGTCGAGAGGATGAACAGGACGCTCAAGGAGGCCACCGTCCGGCGCTACCACTACAGCAGCCACGACGAGCTCCGCGGTCACCTCGCCCTGTTCCTCGACGCCTACAACTACGCCCGGCGGCTCAAGACCCTGAAGGGCCTCACCCCCTACGAGTTCATTTGCCGTTCATGGGCCGCAGAACCTCACCGGTTCACGGCAAATCCGCACCACGAAATGCCGGGACCAAACATCTAAGAATCGCTGGATTGGTCGGTTCGCAATCGCCGAATGCCTTGGTCGTGGAGAGGCGCGCAAAGATGAGCGGCCTTCGGTGATCTTGCTGTTCAGGGCGCCGGCTGTGTCGCTCGGGTCACCGCGGAGCGGTCAGCTCGGTTCGGCAGCGAAGAGCCATCCCGCTACCGCGTCCTGGCCGGCCACTCTGGATGCAGCTCGTCGATCACGAAGGCATGCCGGTGCCGGAAGCCGTCCGGCCCGGTCACGAGCGGCTGGTGCTCAGCTGCGCGATGCGGGTGCTCCGGTGGGAGGCCAGCATGGTCGTGCTCGATCTCCTCCGGGTCATCCCGCGGCCACAGCGCCGCCGCCGCACCGAGCCCTGCCACCGCCAGCACGGCCAGCACCAGGAAAGTGGGCCCGAGCCCGATCGCTGCGCCGAGGCCGCCGGCCAGCGGATAGGTCAGCAGCCAGCAGGCGTGGCTCAGTGCGAACTGTGCGGCGAACAGCGCCGGCCGGTCGCCGGGATGCGCGGAGCGCCGCAGCAGCCGCCCGCTCGGCGTCAGCACAAGCCCGTTGCCGAGGCCGAGCAGCGCCCAGACCGGCAGCAGCACCGGCCATGACGGCACCAGGGGCGCCAGCAGCAGCCCAGTGACCAGGAGCGCGGCGCCGGCCAGCATCGCGCTCCGGTCGGTCATCCGATCGCCGAGCAGGTGCGGCAGGGCGAGCGCCGCGACCATGGAGCCCAGGCCGTAAGCGGCCAAAGTCCAGGCCACTTCTCGCTCGCCGAGGCCGAAGCCGGCCCGCACCAGCACCACGGTGTTCACGATCACCATCGCGCCCGCCGCGGCCGCGGCGAGGTTCAACGCCAGCAAACCGCGCAGCCGCGGCGTCGCGAGATAGATGCGCGCCCCGCGCGTCGTGCGCCCCCAGGCACCCTCGGAAGTCGTCGGTGGCTTCGGCGAGGGCAGCACCACCGACAGCACCAGCACTGCAGACGCGAGGAAGCCCAGCGCGTTCAGCCCGAACAGCCAGTGGAAACCGATCACGCCAAGCAGGGCCGCGGCGATGGCGGGGCTCGCCAGCGCCTCGAGGTCGTAGGCGAGGCGCGAAAGCGACAGCGCCTTCGTGTACTCCGCCTCCTCCGGCAGGATGTCGGGGATGGTCGCCTGGAAGGTCGGCGTGAAGGCGGCCGAGCCCGCCTGCAGCAGGAAGATCAGCAGGTAGACCTGCCAGATCTCGGTGACGAAGGGCAGGCAGACCGCGACACCGGCGCGCAGGAGATCGAGTGTCACCAGCAGGCTGCGCCGCGGCACCAGGTGGACGAAGGCGCCGGCGACGGGCGCGATGCCGACATAGGCGATCATCTTGATCGCGAGCGCCGTGCCGAGCACTGCACCGGCATCGGCGCCTGCCAGTTCGTAGGCCAGCAGGCCGAGCGCGACCGTCGCTAGCCCGGTGCCGAGCAGCGACAACACCTGGGCCAGGAACAGGTGGCGGTAGGTCAGGTTCGACAGCGGCGACAGCACGGCGTCCTCCGAGCGAATTAGCCTAGCGTAGTCCGGCCGGCGCCGCTCGGCACCGGCCGTGCGTGTGCATCAGGGCATCACATAGCGCGCCTGGACGGTGTGGCCGTCCGGCATGCGGCCGGTGACCACCACGCGGGCGCCTGGCGTGATCGGCGTCTCCAGCGTGGCGGAGAAGCCGTCGCCGCTGGCCGTGAGCGCCGCCGTGCGGTTCGCCTGGCCTTCCTGGATCACCATCCGCGCCGTCGCCCCGCTGCGCGGCGGCGCCACACGGCCGTGATTCACCAGGTAGACGCGGATCGCCGTGCCATTGGCGACCAGTTCCACCTCATGTCCGTCGCTCCCGGCGAGCAGCCCACCATTCGGGCCGCGTCGCTCGCGCTGCTGGGCGAGCGCCGGGGTAGCAAGGGTAACGGCGAAGCCGGCCAGGATCATGCGTCGGTTCATCGGGGTCTCTCCTTTCGGGTTCAGAAGGTGGTGGCCGGGCGCAGCGCCGGCCTCAGCCGCCGCATCGCGCGCGGCGATCAGGCGTTCGAGCGGACGCCGCCCGAACAGCAGGAACAGCACCGGCGTCAGCACCGCGTCGAATAGGGTCGCGGTGACCAGCCCACCGAAGATCGTCACCGCCACGGGGTGCAGGATCTCGCGCCCCGCTTCGCCGGCGCCGATCATCAGCGGCACCAGCGCAAGCCCGGCCGACAGCGCGGTCATCAGTACCGGCCCTAGCCGTTCCAGCGTCCCGCGGAGGACGAGGCCGGGCCCGAAGGTCTCGCCCTCATGCAACGCCAGGTTGATCCAGTGCGAGACCTTCAGGATGCCGTTGCGCGCCGCGATGCCGACGAGCGTCACGAAGCCGATCATCGAAGCGACCGAGAGCGGCTGCCCCGCGATCCACAACGCCGCGACGGCGCCGACAAGGCCCATCGGGACCACCGCCAGCACGATCAGCGCAAGCACGACGGAGCGGTAGCGCTGCCACAGCACCAGCAGGACCAGCAGCGCCGAGACCGCGCCGAGGATGGCGATGGCCCGGCTTGCCGCCTCCTGCGCGCGGAAGGTGCCGTCCAGCACGATGCGGATGCCGGGTGGTGGCGCGGGCTCGGCCACCAGCCGCGCTAGATCGGCGGCGAGCGCCGCCATGTCGCGCGAGCCGTCGCTGTTCGCATAGACGACGATGCGCCGCGCGCCGTCCTCGCGCAGGATCTGGTTCGTCACCGTGGTCTCGACCACCTCGGCGAGGCGCTCCAGCGGCACCGCGCCATGCGGCGTCGGCACGAGCAGGTCGCGCAGCGCGTCGGCATTGCGCCCCGCCTCAGGCAGGCGGAGGACGATCTCGGTCCGCCGCGTACCCTCCCCGAGCGCGCCGAGCACGCGGCCGCCGGCCAGCGCCTCGACCGCCGCGGTGACGGCCTGCGGCGTCAGCCCGTGCAGCGCGGCGGCGGCCGGGTCAACGCGGATCTCGACCTGCGGCACCAGCGTCTGCGCCTCGACATTGATGTCCACCAGGCCTGGGATGGCCTGCATGCGCGCGCGCAGCCCTTGGGCCACGATGCGTGCCGCCTCCTGATCCTCGCCGAACACCTTGAACGACAGCGCCGCCCGCACGCCGGAGAGCATGTGGTCGATGCGGTGGCTGATCGGTTGGCCCATCACCACCGAGGCTGGCAGCACCGCGAGCCGTTCTCGGATCTCGGCGAACACAGTCTCGCGCGGGCGGTCGGAGCGGCGGAGCGTCACGTCGATCTCGGCCGCGTGCACGCCCTCGGCATGCGGGTCGAGCTCAGCGCGGCCGGTGCGACGGCCCACGCTCACCACCTCCGGCACCTGCATCACCAGGCGCTCGGCGATCAGGCCGAGACGCTGGCTCTGCTCGAGGCCGATGCCCGACTCAAAACGCATGCCGACCAGGGCCGTGCCCTCGTTGAAGGGCGGCAGGAAGGCGCGCGGCAGCAGCACGGCACCGACTGCCGCCAGCGCCACCGCCCCCGCCACGCCGCAGATCACCAGGCGCGGCCGGCGGAAGGCGCCCTGAAGCACGCGCGCCTGCGCACGCTTCAGCGCACGCAGCACAGGCGTGTCGCCATGCGCGCGCTTGGGCACCTTTACCAACAGGAAGCTCGCCAGCGCCGGCGTGACTGTGATGGAGACCAGCAGCGAGGCCAGGATGGAGACGATGTAGGCGACCCCGAGCGGGACAAACAGCCGCCCCTCCAGGCCGGCGAGCGCAAAGAGCGGCAGCAGTACCAGTACGATGATGAAGGTCGCATAGAGGATGCCCGAGCGCACCTCCTGGCTTGCCTGCGCGATCACCACCATCGATGGCAGCGGGTTGGGTCGCTCGGCATTCTGGCGCAGGCGGCGCAGGATGTTCTCCACATCCACCACCGCGTCGTCCACCAGCTCGCCGATGGCGATCGCCAGCCCGCCCAGCGTCATGGTGTTCAACGTCAGCCCAAAGGCGTCGAAGACCAGTACCGTGACGAGGATCGAGATCGGGATCGCCGTCAGCGAGATCGCCGTCGCCCGCCCGTTCAGCAGGAACAGGGCGAGCACCAGCGTCACCGCGATCGCCGCTTCGATCAGCACGATGCGCAGGTTGCGGATCGAGGTCTCGATGAAATCGGCCTGGCGGAACTGGATCTGGTTCGCGGTGACGCCGGCGGGGAGCGACGCCTGCACCTCCGCCAGCCGCGCCTCGACCGCACGTGTGGTCGGCAGCGTGTCGGCGGTCGGCGCCTTCTGGACGCTGAGGATGACGGCGGGCTGGCCGTTGAAGCCGGCATCGCCGCGACGGGTGCGGGTGGCGAAGTCCACCTCGGCGACCGTCCCGAGCGGTACCGCGCCGCGCGGGGTTGCCACCGGCAGGGCGCGCAGCGCGTCGAGGTCCGGCGTCGGTGTGCTGGCGCGCAGCACGAACTCGACGCCACGGCTCTCGATGAAACCGCCACCGGCCGAGGCACCAACGCGGGCCATCGCCTGCGCGATGGCGTCGATGCCGATACCGGCCTCGGCCAGCGCGGCCATGTCGGGGCTGACGCGGATCTGCCGCACGGCACCGCCGATCGGGTTCACCTGCACCACGCCGGGAACTTCGAGCAGGCGCGGGCGCACCTGAGCCTCCACCACGTCGCGCAGCCCGGCCGGATCGAGCCCGGACGCGGTCACGGCGATGAGCAGGATCTCGCCCATCACCGTGCCGATGCCGCCCATCTGCGGAGCGAGGCCTGGCGGGAGTCGTCCCTGCAGGCGCGTCAGGCGTTCTGCCGCATCGGCACGCGCTGCGGTCAGGTCGGCGGCCCACTCGAATTCGGCGAGCACGATGGACAGGCCGGGCGCGGAGGTGGAGCGGATGCGCGCCAGCCCCGGCGCGCCGCGCAGCGCTGCCTCGACGGGCGCGGTGACCAGCCGCTCGACCTCGGGCGGCGCGAGGCCCTCGGCCTCGGTCATGATGGTGACGGAGGGCCGCGTCAGGTCGGGGAAGACATCCACCGGCACGCGCGGCAGGACATAGAGGCCATAGGCGACGAGCAGCGCCGCCGCCGCCAGCACCGCGACGCGGTGCCGAAGGCTGGCCGAGACCAGGAAGTTGAACATGCGCGCCCCCTCAGCGGATCTGGTTCACGAGGAGGGCGCCCTGGACGAGGATCTGCTCGCCCGGCTCGATGCCGGCCAGGATCGCGACGCGGGTCGCGTCCAGCGGCTCGAAGCGCACGATGCGTGGCTCGAACAGCTCCGGCTCGGCGTGGCGGAACACCACGGGCAGGCCGTTCGGCGCCTGCACCACCGCGTCGCGCGGCAGGATGATGGCGGTGCGGCGCTCCGGCAGTTCCACCACGACCTGCACGCGGCGGCCGATCTCGAGGCCATGGTCCGCGGCGCGGGGCGCGAAGTCGAGCAGCGCGGTCTGGCCGCGGAGCGCGGGCGCGCGGCCGAGCAGGGCGGCCGGCACCGGCGCCATGCCGCGCGCCTCGATGCTGGCGGCGGCAGTGGGCGCGAGCGCCAGCGGCGCGAAGGCCTCGGCCTCGATCCGCACGCGAGCGGGGTCGAGGATCTCCACCAGGGTCTGGCCGGGCGAAACCGTCTGGCCCTGGGCCAACGCAACGGTCGCGATCACGCCATCGGCCGGCGCGCGCAGCGTTTCCGCACCGGCGATCTCGCCGGTAGCGGCGGCGAACGGCACTACGAGGGCGAGCGCATCGCCCGCGCGCACCGCCTGGCCACGCCGCGGCAGGGCGCCGTCGATGGCGACGATCCGGCCGGCGGTCGCGGGCTGGACGACGGCCTGCGCGTCCGGGCTCGGCAGCACACGGCCGGCAAGGGTGACGCGGCGCGCGGTCTCCTCCGGCACGACGCGGCGCGTGCGGAGTTCGAGCAGGCGCTGCGTCGGCTTTGGCACGAAGACCATGCCATCGGCGCGGCGGCGCGGCGCGTCGCCGTCCTCGGCGGTTGCCGTCTCGGGGCCATGGCTGTGGTCCGGGCCGCCCGGCCCCGCCGTCGAGGGCGAGACAGCCAGCAGCGTCAGCGCCAGCACCGCGATGCCGGCGCGGCGACGGCCGAACAGGAAGCCGATCGCAAGGGCGCCGGCGCCGGTGGCGGCCAGGGCGATGAGCACCGTCTCGACCGAGATGCGGCGGTGCAAGAAATCACTGAGGGCGTGGGAGTGACCGTGCGCCGCGGCGGGTGCGGCCGCAGCGCCAGGGACCCGGATGGTGCCGACCAGCAGGTCGGGCGCCGCGCCGCCGATGGTGGCGAGCACCTCGATCTCCCCGGTGCCGAGCGCCTCGGCCGGGATGCGGAAGCTGCCGTCCGGCTGCGCCTCGGCGCGAACCGTCCGGCCCGCGATGTCGAGGTCGAGCGTCACGCCCGCGGCCGGCGCGTTGTCCTCCTGGCGGTCCAGGTAGAGCGTCAGCGCGCCGCCCTTGAGGATGCCGACGAGCTGCCAGGCCTCGGAGACGGCTACGAGCCTTGGGCTCTGCGGCAGGGCCGTGGCGGTGGGTTCCGGACCATGCTGGTGGTCAGGGCCGCCAGGGCCGGCAAAGGCGGGCGTGGCAAGCAGGAGTGAACACAGGGCAAGGCGGCGCAGCCCGGCACGGGCGCGCGACAGCAGATGAGGCATGGGAACTCCACGAGAAACGACGCGGGCCGGCGCGGTGGCGCCGGTGGCTCAGGCGAGCGCTGCGTCGCCTCGTGGCGGACGGTCGAGATTGCCGGACGGCGCCCCGGACAGTCGGGCGAACAAGGCCCGGGTCATGGATGCGCCGAGGTCACGTTGAGCCAGACCCGATGCGGCGGGCAGCAGGAAGGCGACCCCATGGGCGTGGTCGGCCAGGAGACCGTCCGGCCCGTCATGCTGATGCGCGGGCCCGTCGCCATGGCTGTGGCGGCCCTCGGTACCGAAGACCTGCACCGACGCATCGTTGCTATCCGCGGCGCCACCGGCGAGCCAGTCGCGTTCGGCCTGAAGGGCTGCGAGCCAAGCCGCCGCAGGGTCGGGACCACCGTGATGCGCCCAGGCATGTCCCACTTGGCCCAGCACTCCGGTCAGGAGCATGAGCGCAGCGAGCAGCATCCGGACGCGGCGGACAACGGATTTCGGCACGCGACGGCGGGTAGCATTCGCGCGCCGCGTCTGTCCAGTACGCAGCGTTCTAGGCTTGGCGTTCCTCCGGCGGGCGGATTTGACGGAACGCCCACAGCAAGGCGAAGTCCTAGGCGATCTTGAGGACACCGCAGAGGATGAAGGGCGTCGCCTGCCACCCTGCCGCAAAGATCGCCCCGGCAATCGCCGGTCCTGCCGCCGCCGCCAGGCTGCGCGGCACAGCCGTGAAGCTGGCCGCGGCGGTGCGCTCGGGGGGCGTCACCACGGCCATGACGTAGGAGGAGCGCGTCGGCACATCCATCTGCGACAGCGCCGCGCGCAGCAGCAGCAGTCCGAGCGCGACCTCCACCTGCGGCGCGAAGGCGGCCCCGATCAGGCAGAGGCTGGACGGGATGTGGGTGAACACCATGGTGTTCACGAGGCCGATGCGGGTGGCGAGCCAGGCCGCCACTGGGAAGGAGAAGGCCGAGAGCACGCCGGACCAGAAAAAGAACAGCCCGGCCTCGGCGAGCGAGAGGTCGAAGCGCTCGAATAGCCACAGCGCGAGCAGCGACTGTACCGCGAAGCCGCCCGCGAAGGAATCGACGCAGAACAGAGCCGCGAGCCGCACCACAATGCCGCGCGACGGGCCGAGAACGCTGTGGCCTGAGCCCACCTCAGCCGGCGCCTCCCGCGGCAGGCTGCGATAGACGAGCCCGCCGGCGATGCCGAGCGCGGCGTAGAGTACGAACATTGCGCGCAACGCGACGATCTCCGACAGCCCGGTCCGCGCCAGCAGATCCGGCGAGGCCGCGGCGAGCGCGCCCAACGCCGCCGCCATGGCGCCGACCAGGCTGTAGCGAGCGAAGCTGCGCGTGCGCTCCGCGTCCGGCACGGCGCGGGTCAGCACGGCATGCTCCAGCGGCACGAAGATGCTGACGCTGCCGGCCGAGGGATTGATCGTGCCCACCAGGGCGACGAGGAGGATGATGGCGAGTGCATCCGTCGCCGCGAAGACAAATCCGCTCGCCGCCATCACGACCGAGGCTGCCATCAGCAGGCGTCTTTGCCCGAACCGGCCACTGACCACACCGATGCCGAGCGTCGTCAGCGCCGACCCCAGCAGCGCGAGCGTCGCGACCAGGCCGATGGCGGCCGGGCCGAGGCCGAGCGCGGTCAGATAGACCGGCAGGAGCACCGCTACGAAACCGTCACCGAAGTCGCGCAGTGCGCGCGCCCAGAGCAGGCGCGTCGTCACCACAGTCACGTCAGGATCTCCCGCAGCCGGCGCGTGTCCTCCGCCGCTTCGCGCAGCAGCCAGTCGCGGAAGGCGATCACTTTCGGCAGGCCGGATGTCGCCCTGGGTCCAACGATCCAGTAGCCATAAGGCACCGCGAGGCGCGGGCCGAAGGGCTGCACCAGCCGGCCCGAAAGCAAATCCCAGGCGGCAAGCGCTGTGCGCGCCAGCGCCACGCCCTGGCCGTCCACCGCCGCGTCGATCGTCATGCTCGCCTGGTTGAAGACCGGGCCGCGCCCGGCATCCACGCCCTTGGCGCTGGCCTCCTCCACCCAGCGCGACCAGTCGCGGCGGTCGTTGGTGTGCAGCAGCGTGTGGTGATGCAGTCCCGCTGGCGCGCGCAGCGGACGGCGCCCACGAAGCAAGGCCGGGCTGCAGACGGGGAACAGCGCTTCCTCGCACAGCCGGGTCGCGTGTAGCGTCGGCCAGGATCCGTCGCCGTGGCGGATGGCGAGGTCCACATCCTCCCGCGCGAAGTCGATGTGCTGGAGCGAGGCGCTGACGCGCAATTCGATTTCGGGATGCGCTTCCGCGAAACGGCCGAGGCGATGGACCAGCCACTTCGACGCGAAATTCGGGGAGGTGCTGACGGTAAGCGTGCCCGCCCCCTGGCGTTCCAGCAGGCGCTCGGTGCCGGAGGCGATGCGGTCGAAGGCGTCGCGCACGACTTCGAGATAGGCGCGCCCGGCCTCGGTGATGACCAGGCCCTGCGTGCCGCGGTCGAACAGGCGCAGGCCGAGGCCCGCCTCCAGTGCCTTGACCTGGTGGCTGACGGCGCCCTGGGTGACGCAGAGCTCCTCGGCGGCGCGCGTGAAGCTCTCGTGCCGCGCGGCGGCCTCGAAGGCCTTCAGCGCATTCAGCGGCGGCAGGCGACGCGGCATGGCACCCGGGAGGGCATGAGGAAAACTAGGGCAGGCTAGAGAAACGATGCTTCGACGTCCATCGCACCGTGCCCTTATTCATCCGGCTCCTCAACAGCGAGCGGCCGCAGGTCGCCAGGACAGGAGCAACGGAAATGCGTTCAAGCATGCGCCTCGCCATCGAACCCGCCGGGCCGACCATCGGCATGAGCGGAACGATGGTCGATCACGACCGGGCGGAGAACCGGATCGCCCACCTCGTCGCGCTCGTGAGACTGTGGATGCAGCGGTATCGCGAGCGACGCGCGCTGGTCGGCTACACCGACCTCGATGTGGTCAGTGACCATATTCTGCGAGACCTCGGGCTGACACGCGCCGAGGCGCGAGCCGAATGCCGCAAGCCCTTCTGGCGGCAGTGATCGGCCCGGTTGCCGGATGGGCGGGGATACTTCTCCCGCCGTCCGGTGGCAGCCGCGGAGACCCTGACTTGCCGACTGGTGCGGATCGTCGGGCCTCTACGGCATCAGACGACCGTGAATTCAGGCCAGAGAAGGTTAGATTCGGGTTCCCACCGCTGCTCCAGCCGGTTTCCCAACCTCATTCTCTGTTCAGCAGTAGCCGGCGGTCACGGCCAGATTTGGCGGGGCTTTGCGCCCGAAGCTCGGGATAGCGACTGCCCCGAGGTTGGCACTTTCTCTCTCCGACCGACCAATTCTCTCTGCACCTCGGGACTTGGGCGATTATTTCCCAAGCCGACAACACGTTGATTTTGTTCGCTATCCAACCCGCCCGCACTGCTTTGAGTTGCGGTCGGCTTCGCCTGCCAATGACAACCCGGCGCCAACTCAGGGCGGCGACGCACCCGAGCCGGACCCCTTATCGGGCCGATAGGTGGCGGCAAAAATGTTGTCCGTGAGGAATTTCCGGAACGACGGGTCGTCCTGGAACATCTTGAAAAGCTCGACGTGGTCCGCGACGAGGTCGTTCATCGCCCGTTGGAGAGCTGCGTCATGCTCTATTCGGGCATTCTGCCGATCGGAGTTCCGGACCGCATTCTGGAAGGCCTTGTCCGCAGACACCTTGGCCGGCAACTCCTCGGTGATCACCTTCCGGATCTTGTCCCCGTCTTTCCAGTCGACGTTCCCAAACTGGTCGTTGAACGCCTGGATGATGTTGCTCAGTCGGTCCAGTTCGGGCTCTGGCTTTCGGCCGCCGCCACTGGTCGGCACTGGATCGACCTCGGCATCGGTGTCCGGCAAGGCCACAGCCATCGATGCCTGGACCTCAACCCGGTAGCTGTCCATGTCGACCGCCTCGAGGATGCCCTTCGATAGGTCTTCCTCCCGCGGCGCTGGCAGTTTCGGGATCAGGAAATTGAGGAAGGTGGCGAGCTTTTCCCACTCCGCATTGGTGTACGGCAGGATGGACGCCAGAAAGCCGTAGGTCCGAACGAACGCCTTCGCCTTCCCCTTGAAGTCGACCTGTCCATCCTCATCCAGGTCGCTCAGGTATGTGGCGACGCAGGCATCCAGGATGGGGTCCAGAGCATCCCGTGGCGCGCCGGACAGGTAGCGGGCGACGAGGTCGTCCACCTGAGCCGCGTCGTACACCTGGTGGCCGTCGAGCGCGGCCTTCAGGTCGTGCAGCTTATTCGGGTCGGTCTGCTCGCTGAGGATCGTCGTGCGGTAGTAGGGCGCGAAGGACGCCTCGATCACGTCAGCATCGTTCTGGAAATCGAGCACGAACGTGTCGTGCTTCTTCGGGTGCGCACGGTTGAGCCGCGACAGGGTCTGCACCGCCTTTACCCCGGAGAGCGCCTTGTCCACGTACATCGTGTGAAGCAGGGGCTCATCGTAGCCCGTCTGGAACTTGTCGGCGCAGATCAGGAACCGATACGGGTCCTTCTGGATGCGCTCCTCGATGGCACTGCTCGGGAAGCCGTTCAGCGATGCCTCGGTGACCTTCTGCCCGCCATACTCATGCTCGCCCGAGAAGGCGACGATGGCCTGGTACGGGCTCTTCCGCTCCCGCAGGTAATCTCGGAACGCGTGAAAGTACTGGATCGCGCGCTGAATGCCCCCCGTCACCACCATCGCTCGCGCGTCACCACCAATTTTCCTTCGGGCGATGACCTGGTCGTGGAAGTGATCGACCATGATCTCCGCCTTCTGGCGGATCGCGTGCTCGTGCCCCTCGACGTAGCTGCGGAGCTTCTTCTTCGCCCGGTTGGAGTCGAATTCGGGGTCGTCCTCCACCGCCTTGGCCAGGCGGTAGTAGCTCCGGATGGGCGTGTACTGGGCCAGCACGTCCAGGATGAAACCTTCCTGGATGGCCTGCTTCATCGTATAGGTGTGGAAGGGGCGGTGCTTGGTGACGCCGCCTTCAGTGAACGGCGTGCCGAACACCTCCAGCGTCTTGTTCTTCGGCGTGGCCGTGAAGGCGAAGTAGCTGGCGTTGGGGAGGACCTTCCGCGATTCCATGATCCGGTTGATCGTGTCCTCGACCGTCTCGTCCTCTTCCTGCCCCTCGCCGCCAGCGCCCGAGAGGGCGATGTTCATCTTGGCAGAGGTGCGGCCGCCCTGGCTGGAATGTGCCTCGTCGATGATGATGGCGAAGCGCTTGCCACGATGCTCATCGCCGATCTCGTCGAGGATCACCGGGAACTTCTGCACCGTCGTGATGACGATCTTCTTGCCCGTCTTCAGGAATTCGCGCAGCGCGCCGGACCGATCGGCATGCCCGACAACCGATGCCACCTGAGCGAACTGCTTGATCGTGTCCCGGATCTGCTTGTCGAGCAGCCGCCGATCGGTCACGACGATTGCGGTGTCGAATGCCAGGCGCCCCGCATGCTCCAACCCGACCAACTGATGCGCGAGCCAGGCGATAGAGTTGCTCTTGCCGCTGCCGGCCGAGTGCTGGATCAGGTAACGCCGCCCGACACCGTGATCCCCGGCGTGGCGCAGCAGTTCCCGCACCACGTCGAGCTGATGGTAGCGGGGGAACACCTGGCGCGGAGGCTTCTTCTTGCCGTGCTCGTCCCGCTCCTCGACGATCTGAGCGTAGTTCTCCAGGATCTCGGTCAGGCGCGGCTTGGTCAGCATGTCGCGCCACAGGTAGTCGGTCTTCAACCCGGCTCGGTTGGGCGGATTCCCGGCTCCATCGTTCCAGCCCTTGTTGAAGGGCAGGAACCAAGACTCCTTCCCCTTCAGATGGGTGCACATCCGAACCTCGGCATCGTCCACGGCGAAGTGGACGACGCAGCGCCCGAACTTGAACAGCGCCTCCCGCGGATCGCGGTCGCGCTTGAACTGTTCGACCGCGTCCGCGACGGTCTGCTTCGTCAGGCTGTTCTTGAGCTCGAAGGTGGAGATCGGCAGTCCGTTGATGAAGGTCGCCATGTCGAGCGACTGCGCACCGCCATCCTTGGCGTAGCGCAGCTGCCGCGTGACGCTGAAGATGTTCGCGACGTGCAGCTCGACGGCCTTGGCATTCGCGGCCGAGGGCGTGCCGAAGAACAGCTCGACGGAGACAGGGCCGTCCTTCACCCCGCTGCGAAGCACGTCGATCACACCGCGCTTCGCAACTTCGCCCTGCAGGCGATGGAGAAACTTGAGGCGCTTGGCCTCATCCTCCAGCCCAAGCTGCGTGACCGCCTCGGGCTGTGTGGCTCGGAGGAACGCCAGGAGCTTCGGCACATCCACCGCGTGGTCGCGGTCGTAGTCCTTGGGGTCGCCGAGCACATAGCCGGCGTCATCGACCAGCGATCGCGCGATGAGCGCTTCGAGGCCCTTCTCGCTGGTGTCGGTACTCACGCCGCGGGCGTGGTCACGCGGCCCGGCAGCCAGCCCTGACCGGCCAGCGTGTCGAGCGCCAGGCCGATCTGCCGCGGCGAGAAGCGGCGCTTCCGCTCACCCCAGCCATGCACACGAACGACGATGTCCGCCGGCGTCGCGTCCGGGGCATCCTTGGCGACCCAGTGCACGGTAGAGAGTAGCTCCAGCCCGAACGGCGTCTCGAAGCCCTGGACGAGCGCAGCCACGCGATCGAAATGCGCCCGCGTCGCCTCCTCTCCTTCGAGGAAGGTCATGGCGTCATCCACGGCACCCGGCACGAGGGTGAGCTGCTTGTCCGGGGCGTCGCCGCCGTCACGGTAGCCCGCAACCAGATGCCCCTCGACCTGGGCGAGGACATTGCCGAGGTTCTCGGCGAAGGGGCCGTAGGGCGCCTTGGCATAGCGCAGGCGCAGGGGCTGCCCGGCCTCCTGCATGAAGTACATGAGCTTGTGCACTTCCAGCAGCGTCACGAACGGGTCCATCAGGCCGCCCAGATAGCGGTGCATCAGCCCGACCAGCGCAGCCCGGCCGGCGGTCATCGGCGGGACCTTGCTCGAGGCCATGCCGCGGCCATCCACGGGGGCGCCGGCGGGCTCGAACAGAATGACCTCGAGATCGTTGATGCCGCGCAGCGCCTCGACGATGCGCGGCTTGACGTCGCGCCACTCCAAGCCGCCAAGGCCACTGCCCAGCGGCGGGATGGCGATGGAGCGGATGCCCCGCGCCCGGATCTCGGTGGCCAGGGCGACGAGCCCGCTCTCGATGTCCTCGATCCGGCTATTGCCGCGCCAGTGGCGTTTAGTGGGGAAGTTGATGATCCAGCGCGGCCGGGTCAGCTGTCCGACCTCGACGACAAACATCTGGCCAGGCTGCACGTCGCCCCGGTCGCACGCGGCCTTGTAGGCTTTGAAATTCTCCGGGAAGGCATTCTTGAACTGAAGTGCCACGCCGCGGCCCATTATGCCCACGCAGTTCACGGTGTTCACCAGCGCCTCGGCCGGCTCGGCGAGGAGGTCTCCGATTTTGCTGGTGATCATCCGATTCTCCTCCGCATCAGTAGTACCAGTCCGTCCGGACCTGAACAGGCGGCATGTGGTCCGCGCCGTCCAGTATTTCCCTCACGCGCTTCTGCATATCGATGGTCCGAACGCCGATCCTCTCGACAAGAGACCACGGGAAGCGTTCGTGGACGAGAAATTCAGCCTGCTTGCCTTCCTTCACATCGGATGAGCGGAAATCCGTGGCCTGGACCGCCGTCCAGTTGATATCGCTGAGCTGGCTCAAGTCTTTCCTGAACGACTGATAGTTCGCGCCGGCATTCCCAAGCGAGAAGGCCCACCGTCGCCCCACCTTGTCCGCGCGCTCCACCACGGTGTGGAGGTCCGCTTCAAGCGTGACGATAGGGACTTGGCCGCCCCGGTAATCGAGCCCCGGCGCGTTCCCCATATATAGCAAGTAGAGCATGATCGAGCGAGGACAAAAGTAGAACGGAACGTAGTCCCCGACATAGGTCTTCGGGTGGCAGGTAACCGGCAGCGTGAGCCGGCGGTCCTTGATCCCCTGCATGCCGATGACCGTTCCGGCACCGGCGCGCGCCCTGATGGCGGCATCGCTGTAGAGCCGCTTGTTCGCCACCACTGAGGCAAGCCGGTCCACATGCAGGATGTGGTAGATCTTCGGCTTCGCTGGCGGTGCAGCCGTCATTCATCGACCTCGGCAAGCGCCACGTCGGCATTGTCCTCGTCGTCGGCATCCTCGGCTGTCGTTGCCTCCTCATCCTCCAAAGGCGGAGCCTCGCCGTCGCTCTCGTCGGCGAGCATCGCCAAGGCTGCGGCGCGGACGTCGAGCTTCCCGGTAACTGCGTCGGCAATCAGGCGCTCCCGGTACTCCTCGACCAACTTGATCTCTCTAACGAGCTTTTCAGCTGCGGCATTGATCTCGCCCAGCACACGGTCGAGGTGGTTGGCGATCGCCTCTTGCTCGTCGGGCGGCGGTACGGGGACCTCAATCGCGCCGAGTTCGGGCTTCGTCACGTGCACCAGGCCGATGATGCCGTGCGCGTTATCCTCGACCCGCTTGGTGACTGCGCGCAGGGCGTAGAAGAAAAACCGGCGATGAAGCGAGAAGCTCTCCAGCTTGAAGATGTGCTGGTTGAGGTATGCGGGGAAGGCCCGATCCCATTCAAAGGAACCGAATGACGTCCCGCGGTTGCCTGACCAAGCGAACAGTAGGTCTCCCGGCTGAATCAGCAGTCGCTCTGGAAGGTCCGCCCGATCTGTGTAGTTGAACTGGTCGCTCCCGTTGAGGTTCTCGATGCGGATGATCGGTGTACCCGCGTCCTTCCAATCCGAGGGCTTGAACGCAATGCCATTGGAGAAGCGGGTCAGGTATTTCAGCCGCTTCAACTGCCAATGCGACGGGATCAGCGGGACCGAGTCGAGCGGCGTTGCCTTCATGGCCGCGGCCGGATTGACGCCCCGCGTTACGGCGTCGTTGATAATGCCCTGACGGCGCTCCTTCAGCACAGCAAGCATGCGGCGTCGGTTCCGGATCAGACGTGTCGTCAGCCGCCCGTGCGCGTCAAGGTGATCAGCAAGGCGTCGCTGCTCTTCGGGTGGCGGGAAGGGAATAGCCGTTGCCCCGAACCGATCCGTGTAAAGTCGTAGGAAGCCTGCGGTCCCGGTTCCAAGGCCCTTCGACTGCCGTCGGAATTCGGCGCCAAGCTCGCGGGTCTGCATGAGGTAGACGAGGAAACGAGGGTCGGCCGGGCATAAGGGTTGAAAGACCGCGTAGTCCGGGCTGACCAAGCCATCGCGCGTGGAGAATGCCATCATACCGCTCGAAGCGCGCATGCGGTTCAGTACGAACTGACCAGCCTGGACACGCTTGAAGCCGATCACGTCCGAGGCATCGATCGGCTTCTTCGAGACGTCTTTATGTGGGACCAAGCCCCGGAATTGCCGGAGAGACAGCAGAACTTCTTCGCCGGTCTCGGTCCGGTCGACCACCTCACGAAAGACATACTTCAAGCGCCGAACATCCCACTGGCTCGGCACTCGTGGCAGCCAAGCAAGGCTGCTCTCACGATATTCTGGATAAGGCGATAGCTTCGACCCCATGGTTCAGGCCGCGCTAACGACCTGGCGTAGCAGGTCCGCGGCTTCCCGCTCCAGCGCCAGAATGTCTTGCTCGATCGCAGCCAGGTCGCGCAACGGCTTCGGCTGATGGAAGTGGCGCGTGAAGGAGATTTCGTAGCCGATCTCCGTCCGGTCCTCGTCCACCCAGGCATCCTCCGCGTGCGGCAGCACCTCGCGTCGGATGAAGGCCTCAATGCCGCCCTCCTCCAGGAAGGGCACCTGCTCCGTGTCGCGCAGCTCGGGGTCGGGCTCGTACTCCACCACGACCGTGCGGCCACCCAGCTTCTGCTGGTAGCGGCCGTGCAGCGCTTCCTGCTCTGGCTCGGTGCCGGGCTTGGGCTTCGACTGCTTGCGAATGACCGGCGCCGCCTTCGGGTCGCGCCGCCCGAGCACGGCCAGCAGCAGCTTTTCCCGCTTGGCGGTCAGGGATTCGTCCTTCGCCGCGGCCGCGGTGCGGATCGTCGCGAGCACGGCGTTGATGTCCAGGTGGGGACCGGCGCCGAGCGTCGGCGCCACTGCGTCAACGAGGTCAGCGAGCGCCTCGTCCTTCGCCGCCACCGCGGCGCGACGCAGGCTGCGCAGCGAGGCATCATCAAGCCGTGCGGCCAGCCGGAGCGGACGCTCCACAACCACCTTCCAATAGCCGAAGGAAGCGTTCGGCAGCACCTTGGTGCGCACACGCCGCACCTCACCCGCTGCTGCCGGCTCCGGCAGATTGGCTTGGCTGAGAAAGACGTCGGAGACCTCTCGGATGTCGTCCGGCCCCATCTCGCAATTCTTCTTCCCGAGGTTGCGGCGTAGCGGGCGGGAGCATGCCGTCGCGTCGATCAGCTGCACCAAGCCTCGTCGCTCATCGGCCTTGCGGTTGCTCAGCACCCAGACGTAGGTCGCGATGCCCGTGTTGTAGAAGATGCCCTCCGGCAGGGCGACGATGGCTTCTAGCCAGTCGTTCTCGATCACCCAGCGGCGGATGTTGCTCTCGCCAGATCCCGCATCACCCGTGAACAACGATGAGCCGTTGTGCACCTCGGCGATTCGGCTGCCGAGCGGCGTGCTGCGCTTCATCTTCGCCAGCTTGTTGGCCAGGAACATCAGCTGCCCGTCCGAGGAGCGCGTGACGAGGCTGAATTCAGCGTCACCGCCATGCTGGATGACGAAGCGCGGGTCCTTCAGATCCTTCTTGCCGCCCATCCGCTCGAGGTCGGTCTTCCAGCTTTTGCCGTAGGGTGGGTTGGACAGCATGAAGTCAAATTCGAGCGAGGGGAACGCATCTGACGAGAGCGTGGAGCCGTGCTGGATGCGCTCCGCTTCGGCCCCCTCGCCCTTCAGCAGCAGGTCGGCTTTGCTGATGGCGTAGGTCTCGGCGTTCACCTCCTGGCCGAAGAGATGCGTGCTGATCTCCTTGCCATGATCTGCAGCGAGCTTGGTCAGCGCCTCTTCCGCGACCGTCAACATGCCGCCCGTTCCGCAGGCGGCGTCATAGATGAGATAGGTGCCGGACTCGATGCGCTCTGCGACAGGGAGGAAGATGAGGTTCGCCATCAGCTCGATGACGTCGCGCGGCGTGAAGTGCTCGCCAGCCTCCTCATTATTGTCCTCGTTGAAGCGACGAATTAGCTCCTCGAAGATCGTCCCCATGCTGTGGTTGTCGAGACCAGGCACACGCACCCGGCCGTCCTCATCCTTCACCGGATAGGGGGAGAGGTTGACGGATGGATGGAGGAACTTGTCGATGAGGGGGCCGAGCGCATCGGCTTCGACCAGCGTGTCGATCTGGTTCCGGAACTTGAACTTGGTCAGGATGTCCTGGACGTTCGGCGAGAAGCCATCGAGGTAGGCGGTGAAGTCGGCCTTCAGCTGCTGCTGGCGCGTTTTCGCGGTGAGGTCGCGCAGCGTGAAGGGCGAGATGTTGTAGAAGGCCTCGCCGGCCACCTGCTTCAGGGGCTGGTCCTGGTCCCGGACTCCGTTCTCGTCAAGAAACGCCTTGCGGGCGAGAACCGCTTCCTTCTTCGGTTCAAGTATCGCGTCAAGCCGGCGAATGACCGTCATCGGCAGGATGACGTCACGGTACTTTCCGCGGACATAAACGTCCCGGAGAACGTCGTCGGCGATTCCCCAAATGAAGTTCGAGATATTCAACCCGCTCAAGAATTCCCCCTCTTGCCGCAAGTCCCAGAGGGTGCCGCAGCCGATGCGGCACCTTAGCCTCTTGCCCTGGTCTCCCGCAACGAAGGCGGCCTGCTCCCCGCGGCCAAGGCGCTGGCCTGCTCGTGCCAGGATGCCGGGAAGGGCCGAAGCAGAGTTGGCAGGCCGACGTCGCACCGGCCCTCCAGGATCGCCTCGACCAGCTCCGGCGCCAGCAGCGTCAGGCTGAGGAGCTTCCCCAGGAAGGACCGATCCATCTTCTCGGCCGCCGCCAACTCGGTCAGCGACCCGTGGAGGCCCTGGTCAAGCATGCGCTGGTAGCGATGCGCCCTGGCTATTGCCTTCACCAGGGCAGGGTCGGCGCGGGTGGTGGTCGAAGACGAAACCTGCGAATCGGGCATCACGACCGTCTTCCTGCCCGGCCGGTGCCGGATGGCCAGCGGCACCCGGACCGTGATGCTGGTCGCCGTGGTCATGCTGCCGACCTCAGCGCATCGGGCGCAATGGCGCCGAGGTCGCGGACGAGTCCGCCGAGCCCGTCAAGCCGCAGCCGAATGTCGGCACCAGCCGGCCCTACCACCACCCGCTCCACCAGCGACCGCACAATCCGCGCCTGCTCCGCGGGAAACAGATGCTCCCAGAGCGGGTCGAGCCGATGCAGGGCGTCCTGCGTCTCGCCCTCAGTCAGGTCGGGCGCCTCCCTGCGCGCCGCCCGCCAGGTGCCGACCACGATCTCCGGCTGCCGCAACAGCGCCCGCACCTGATCCACCACCGCCGCCTCGATCTCCGCCGCCGAAACCCGGCGCACGATGCTGGCGTCGCCGGCCGCATCACCCTTCAGGACCCGCTGGGCCACGTAGTAGCGGTAGAGCCGGCCATTCTTCCGGGCGTGGGTCGGCGACAGCGCCCGGCCATCCACGCCGAAGATCAGCCCCTTCAGCAGCGCCGGCGTCTGCGCCCGATTCTGGTTGGCGCGGACCCGCGGGCTGACCTGCAGCACGGCGTGCGCCCGGTCCCACAGCTCCCGCGGCACGATGCCCTGGTGCTCACCGGGATAGATCTGCCCCTTGTGCGCGGCCTCGCCGACATAGGTCCGGTTGTTCAGCAGCTTATAGACGTCGCCCTTGTCGAGCGTTCGCCCTGCCTTGCTGGTGGCGCCCTCCGCCCGGAGGCGAGTCACCGTCTCAATGCCCGATCCTGTCTCGGCGAAGATTTCGAACACGCGGCGCACCCGCGGTGCCTCCTCCTCATTCACCACCAGCTTCCGTGCCACGACATCGTAGCCGAGCGGCACCTTGCCCCCCATCCACATGCCGCGAGCGCGCGAGGCGGCGAATTTGTCGCGGATCCGCTCGCCAATGACCTCTCGCTCGAACTGCGCGAAGCTGAGCAGGATGTTCAGCGTCAGCCGTCCCATGCTGGTGGTCGTGTTGAAGCTCTGGGTGACGGACACGAAAGTGACGCCGTGCGCATCCATCACCTCCACCAACTTAGCGAAATCCATCAGCGAGCGAGACAGGCGGTCGATCTTGTAGACCACGATCACGTCGACCAGGTCGGCCTGAATGTCGCGCAGAAGGCGCTGTAGCGCCGGCCGCTCCAGCGTGCCGCCGGAGAACCCGCCATCGTCGTAGCGGTCGCGGACCAGTACCCAGCCTTCGGCTCGCTGGCTGGTGATGTAGGCCTCACAAGCGTCGCGCTGCGCGTCGAGTGTGTTGAACTCCTTTTCCAACCCTTCGTCGGTAGACTTACGCGTATAGACAGCGCAGCGGAGCTTCTTGGTCGTCGCCGGCATGGCCGGCTCGATGCGGGCGCGACGGGTCATGCATCACCCCGCGCGCGCAGCCCGAAGAACGTCCAGCCATTCCACCGCGTCCCGGTGATGTGCCGCGCGATGGCCGACAGCGACTGATACGGCCGCCCCTCGAATTCGAAGTCGTTGATGCGCACGGTGACCACGTGCTGCACGCCCTGCCATTCCCGGATGAGGCGTGTGCCGGCCAGCGGGCGGCTGTCGGCGCGGATTCGGCGCAGGACGACGTTGCCGCCATCCAGTTGCTCGCCCAGCGCCACCAGCCGGTCAACGGTCTCGGGCTTCAGCCCGCCATAGGCCAATTCCTGGATGCGATAGGCCAGTCGGCTCTGGATGTAGGCCCGGTTCCAGGGCGGCGGCTCCTTGCCGAACAACTCCCGCCATTGCTCCTTCAGCGCGGCGGTGGGCGCCGCCTGCAGCGCGGCGAGCCGCGGCAGCACCTGCGTCGGTGGAATCTTCGGGATTGTGGGCGCTAGCGCGGGCGCAGTGGATCGTCTGGTCATGCGAGTCCCTTCCTGTTGGGGTTCGCATGCAGGCGCTGGTGGGCGGTGGAGTGTAGGCGAACGTCTCCCACCCCCCGAGCTATCTGTGCATCCCGCGCATGGTCTTCGGCAGCGCGGCTGCGCAGCCGCACCAGGCCGGCGGCCAGGATCGAGCAAACCTCCCGAAGGTGCGACGGGAGCTGCTGGTTCATCGGGCCGGATGCGGGAAGGCTCATCCCAAGCCATTACTCGGCAAGGCCAGAATCCGTATCACGTGACCGTTGCGCCGTGCTCACAACCTCCGATAGAAAGATTACGAATCATCAATTGGAGCTTCGCTTGGCCAAGAACGTCCGAAACTTCGTGAACCGCCTGTTCATGCAGACGGTCGACCTTGGCCTTCTTCAAGAACTCCTTGCGCCGCATGAGCCAGACATGGCCTTTAAGTGGCTTGAGCTTCCTGAAGACGAATCTGCCCAGCGGGATGCCCTCTTCCACCTCTTCCGGGAGCGCGGTGACGAGTTCCCCGATATATTGTTGGATGCGCTTCACTCAATACTGACACTTTCGACACCGAATGGAGCGCGGGCGCTTCAGGAGATTGCCGATGAGCGCGGCGTGCGACTGGCCGAGGAGGCCGAACCGGCACCCGCCGATGATCGGAAGCGCCTGACCGCGCGCCATCTCGCGCTGATCGCCTACCTGCACCACCGCGATATCTTTCAGCGAGCGGTCCATCGGCACGCGTTTTTCGCATCATCCCCCCTCAGGCTGATCGGAGCCAGGAAAGGAGTGGTGCCGCGGCACGAGGACGAGACGGCACGGGAAGCCTTCAAAGCCGCCTGCCGGGAATACTTCGCGCGACGTTACCAGGGGCGCATTTGCGACGTTTACTGGTACCCGGAAGCCACCCACATCAACCTGCTGGTCGAGCACGGGATGAACGCCGTGATCCTTCCCGTAGAAGAGGGCGGCCGGCAGACGACACGTCCTGTCCGCGAGATCACAGCAGACGCCATTTGCTTCGAGCCGGAGACGGGGCTCATCAAGGTGGCGGCCCGCGCCAAGGTCGAGCGCCTGAAGCTGGTGCACCTATTCGCCGAACATCTCCTCGACGATCCCGACTTTTTCTTTGGTCCGAAGAGCGATCAACTTTACCATCTGGCGCCCATCGAAAAGAAGGGCACCACCTGGAAGTTCGAGAACGACTGGGACGACGATCTGAAAAGCGTCAAGGTCGTCGAGATCGAGATCGATGAGGGGCAAGCAGGCAAAGGCGGCCGCGGAGGTTCCCCGTGGAGCCTCCGCATGACCGACACCCTGAATTCCGTGTCCCGGGTCGAGCGCGTGTGTCCAGACATCGATCTCTCGACCTTGAGGGTATCGGGGCTGAAGATGCGGATGCGCTTCGAAATCGACGGGGAGCGACGCGACGTCACGGTCGCGATCAAGGTGCCCAACACAGTCTCCTTTCGCGACCATCTGCTCGAGGCCCGGATATTCGAGCACCTTCGGCTCAACGGATTTCTGATGGATGACGACCCTGCTCGCCTCGCTGCTGCAGCAGATTGATCTGCATCCCATCCGCGCGCTGCCCGCCGCAGCCTGCGTAGGGTGGGAGCCGCTTCGAGATCACCTCCGCCAAGTGGGCATCCTGGCCTGGCGTCCACCGCTGGACGAGGCGGACGCAGCGGATGTCGAGTTTGTTGATGGCGAGCCCTACCTCACCGTCGTCCAAGATGATCTGCATGCGCGTTCGCTCGACATCGACTTTCGCGCGACGGCGGTCGCAATCCGCCGCGACAGCGGGATCACGGGTCCGCCTTTGGAACTGCTGGACGCACGGGTTGTGCGCATCGGTGCCGTCCCGGCCAAACCGTACCCGTGCGGCGTCTACCTGGTACGACTCCTGTCCGACCGGAATGCGCTGGACACCTTGTCGGCCATCAAGGCACGCCATGGTGCGGGTCGCGTGATCATCATGACACCGACATTGCGCTTCCTCAGTCCCGAGACGCTTCGTTTGATTCAGCCACTCGGCGTCACCATCAGCCCCGTCGCCGAGCGCATAGCTGGCGCCCTGCCCGCGCCTTTCCGAATCCTGCTCGACGATCTTGTCAGCGGACAGGATGCGTCTCCGCGCGAGGATGCTCTGCAGATCGACGAGATTCGCTCGGTTGCGGCCTTTCGGGGCAGCGAGCTTTCGCTGACCCCCCGTGAATTCCACGCCCTGCGAGAACTCGCCGGTGCGGCTGCCGACCGCGATCCCATCGTTTCGAGGGGTGCGATCCTGGATGTTCTCGCCAGATACTCGACCCATGGCGAGGAGCCGAGAGACGAGCAGGTGACACTGGTCATCTCGGCCATCAAGAAGGTCATTGCGGCAGCAGCGTCACCGGAAGAGAAAGCCTCGGACGCGCTCATCCGGACCGTTCGCGGTGTAGGGTACGAGCTTCGGCTGCCGGCTGACCGCATCTGGTTTCGACGCTCGGACGCACGAGCAGAATAGCTTCCACATAGGTTCGGATAGCTTCCACACAGGTTGAATCCCCCCGCGAACGGCACGGTCCGCCCATCAACTCGATGGAAAGGACCACCGATGGCTTCCCGCCCCAATCTCCCCGACCTCGCTCCGGCCCACCATCTCGCCGGCGTTGCAGCCTCGGCCCTGTGCCGCAGCCTCGGCCTGCCGCCTGAGGATCGCGAAGACTTCCGCCAGGATCTTCTTGTCGATCTTCTGACCCGTCTTCCTGCCTACGACCCTGCGAAGGGCGAGTTCGGCGCCTTCGCTCGGGTCTGCATCCGGAATGCTGCCGCACTGATCGCCGGCAAAGCCCGTCGCCAGCGCGCTGCCCGCCATCCGCGCTCCCTCGACGATGCCGTTCCCAACACCGAAGGCCTGACGCTGGGCGACACCATCGCGGAGGCGGATGGATACGGCGCGTGGTGCGGCCAGTCCACCGACGCCATCGGCGCGCTGGAACGCCGCCTCGACCTGGAGCGCGCGGCCGGCGCAGTCGCCCCCGAGGACTACCCGCTCTGCGCAGCGCTCAGCGAGCACACGCCGCACGAGTTCGGCGAGCAGAAGACGATGCCGCGCATGCGCATCTATCGCCGCATCCGGGAAATCCGCCTGCGGCTGCTCGCCGCCGGCATCCCCTCCGCCGCCTGATACGGATTTGGAGGTGGATGAGTAATGGCTGTCATGGACACCAGCATCACCGACATCCGCGCAGTGGTGGCGCCTCTCACCGAGGCTTCCCTCTGCGCCTGGCTGGGCGCCGCGGCTCCCGGCGACAGCATCACCTACCACCGCGGCGCGCTCGCCCGGCAGGTCTGCCCGCAGTTGCAGTGCCTGCCCGAGCCGGAGCGCACCGCGCTGCAGCGCCTGGCGGCCCGCGCCTGGAAGCTGGCCGAGCTCGGCCTTGCCGACATCGTGCAGCGCCGCCACGGCTACGAGGACTACGACTACATCCTCGTCGCCCGCCGTCGCCCGCGCCGCGCCTCCTCCGCCATCCTGCCGATGCTGCTCGCGGAGGCCGCGTGATGGACGCGCTCCGCACCAACCGCCCGACCCTCGACGCGCTGCGCCACATGCAGGTGAGCGACGTCATCGCGCTGCCCGCCGAGCATCTGGCGCTGCTGCAGACCGATGCGCGCGAGGCGCTGGATGCCGCCAAGCGCATGCAGGACTGGATCGAGGCCGCGATCGCGCTCCGCTACGAGCAGCGCGCCATCGGCGCCCGTGCCGCTGCCGGCAAGGACACCGGCACGGTCCGCTTCCAGGACGGCGCCGTGGAGATCGCGGTCGATCTGCCGAAGAAGGTGGATTGGGATCAAGCGCGGCTCGCCGCGCTGTCGGAGCAAATCCGCGCCGGCGGTGAGGATCCCGGCCAGTACGTCGAGGTCAGCTTCAAGGTCTCTGAGCGAGCCTATACCGCCTGGCCCGATCGCATCCGCCAGGCCTTCGAGCCGGCACGCACGGTCCGCATCGGCCGCGCCACCTATCGCCTCGCCATCATGTCCGAGACGGCGCTGCGCGACAGCCCGCATGCCGCCGGCGTCATCCCGCTGCGGGGAGGCCGCTGATGGCGCTGCGCATCATCACCGCCGACGAGCGGCAGGCTGAGGCGCGCGGCATCAAGGCCGTGATCTTCGGCAAGAGCGGCATCGGCAAGACCTACCTCCTCCTTACGCTCGATGAGGGCAGCACGCTCTTCATCGACCTCGAGGCGGGCGATCTCGCCGTGCAGCACTGGCGTGGCGCATCCATCCGCCCGCGCACCTGGGAGGAATGCCGCGACCTCGCGCTGTTCCTGGCCGGCCCCAACCCCGCGTTGCGCGACGACCAGCCCTATTCCGCCGCGCAGTATGCGCGCGTCCTGCAGGCCTATGGCGATCCGGCGCGCATGGACGGCTTCGCCACCATCTTCGTGGACAGCATCACGGTCGCCGGCCGGCTCTGCTTCCAGTGGTGCCGCGGTCAGCCCGAGGCGCATTCGGAGAAGACCGGCAAGCCCGACATTCGCGGCGCCTACGGCCTGCATGGCCGCGAGATGATCGCCTGGCTCACGCATCTGCAGCATGCGCGCGGGCGCAACGTGATCTTCGTCGGAATCCTCGACGAGAAGCTCGACGATTTCAATCGCCGCGTCTTCGTGCCGCAGATCGACGGCAGCAAGACCGGCCTCGAGCTGCCCGGCATCGTCGATCAGGTCATGACGCTGGCCGAGATCAAGCCGGACGCCGCTCCCGGCCAGCCTGCGGTCGCATCCTTCCGAGGTCTGGTCTGCCAGACGCTCAACCCCTGGGGCTATCCCGCGAAGGATCGCAGCGGCCGGCTCGACATGCTGGAGCCGCCGCATCTCGGGCAGCTCTTCCAGAAAATCCGCAGCCCATCGCCGCCGATCGACGTGCACGGCGCGCCGTCGATCGCGCTGCCCGCCCCCACCCCCAACACCTGATCGGAGCAGAAGCACCATGGCTGCCTGGAACGACTACAACGACGCTCAGTCCAACCCGAACCTGATCCCCAAGGGGACGCTGGCGAAGGTCCGCCTCACCATCCGCCCCGGCGGCTTCGACGATCCGAGCCAGGGCTGGACTGGTGGCTACGCCACGCGCGGCAGCACTGGCGCCGTCTATCTCAATGGCGAGTTCACCGTGCTGGAGGGACCCTACGCCAAGCGCAAGGTCTTCACGCTGATCGGCCTCCACAGCCCGAAGGGGCCGGAATGGGCGGGGATGGGCCGCAGCTTTCTGCGCGGGATGCTGAACTCCGCCCGCGGCATCTCCGACAAGGATGTCTCGCCCCAGGCGCAGGCGGCGCGCCGCATCGGTGGCTTCGCGGATCTCGATGGCCTCGAGTTCGTGGCCAAGATCGAGCACGGCACCGATGCGGGCGGCGAGACCAAGAACGAAATCCGCATGGCGGTGACGCCGGACCATCGCGATTACGCGCAGGCGATGGGACGCACCGCTGCGCCGGCCGGATACGCACCACCGGCCTATGCCCCGCCGGCACAGGGCTACGCCCCGCCCGCGCACACGGCGCCGCCCGCCGCGCCGGCCATGCACCAGGGCGCCTTCCCGGCCTCGGCACAGCAGCCCGCTCCTGGCACCGATCCGCGTCCCGCCTGGGCGCGCTGAGGGAGGGCCGCACCAGCATGATGCTCCGCCCCCGCCAGAAGCTCTTCGTCGAGCGCAGCCTTCGTGCGCTCGGCGAGCACGGCAACACCCTCGGCGTCGCCCCGACCGGCGCCGGCAAGACGATCATGCTGTCGGCGGCGGTGGGCGAGCATATCGGCAGCAGTGCCGCCAAGGCCGCGGTCCTCGCGCATCGGGATGAGCTGACGACGCAGAACATGGCGAAGTTCCGTCGCGTGAACCCGGGCGTCTCGACCTCGGTGGTGGATGCCGGCCAGAAATCCTGGGGCGGCCAGGTCACTTTCGCCATGGTGCCGACCTTGACGCGCCAGGCGAACCTCGAGGCAATGCCGGCGCTGGACCTGCTGGTGATCGACGAGGCGCATCACGCCGTCGCCGACAGCTATCGCCGCATCATCGACCGCGCCCTGGATCGCAACCCGGCCTGCCGCATCTATGGCGTCACGGCCACACCGAACCGCGGCGATAAGATCGGGCTGCGCCAGGTCTTCTCCAACGTTGCCGACCAGATCCGCCTCGGCGAACTTATTGCCTCCGGCCACTTGGTGGCACCCCGCACCTTCATTATCGATGTCGGCGTCCAGGATGAGCTCCGCGCGGTGCGCCGCAGCGGCGACGATTTCGACATGGGCGAGGTCGCCCGTGTCATGGACACGGTGCCGGTCACGGACGCCGTGGTGAAGCACTGGCAGGAGAAGGCCGGCGGCCGCCAGACGGTAGCCTTCTGCTCCACCATCGCCCATGCCGAGCACGTCGCCGCTGCCTTCAACGCGGCTGGCGTCCCCACCGTCGTGGTCACCGGCGACATGCCGGAGGGCGAGCGCCGCTCCGTCCTGGCCGCCTATGCGAAGGGCGAGGCGCGCATTGTCGTCAACGTGGCGGTGCTGACCGAGGGCTGGGACCACCCGCCCACCTCCTGCGTCGTGCTGCTGCGGCCCAGCTCGTTCAAGTGCACGATGATCCAGATGGTGGGCCGCGGGCTGCGCACCGTCGATCCGGTCGAGCATCCCGGCATCGTCAAGCGCGACTGCATCGTCCTCGACTTCGGCATCTCCTCACAGATCCACGGCTGCCTGGAGCAAGACGTGGATCTCGACAGCCAGCCCGGCGAAGGTGAGCCGCCGACGAAGACCTGCCCCTCCTGCGAGGCTGAGGTGCCGATCGCAGTGATGGAGTGCCCGATCTGCGGGCACGCCTTCGAACCCCGTGGGCGCGAGACGGCGCCGCTCACCGACTTCATCATGACGGAGATTGATCTCCTCCGGCGCTCTGCCTTCCAGTGGTGCGATCTGTTCGGCGATGACGCCGCGCTGCTGGCCAATGGCTTCAACGGCTGGGCGGGCATCTTCTTCCTGAACGGAGCCTGGCACGCGGTCGGCGGGGCGAAGGAGGAGCGGCCGCGCCTGCTGTCCATCGGCGAGCGGCTGGTGGCGCTCGCCGCGGCGGACGACTGGCTGAACGCCTACGAGACCGACGAGAGCGCCCACAAGAGCCGGCGCTGGCTGCGGGAGCCGCCGACCGAACGCCAGCTGATCCATCTGCCCCCGGCGGCACGGGCCGATCTCGGCATGACCCGGTACCAGGCCTCGGCGCTGCTCACCTTCAAGTTCAACCGCCAGGCCATCCAGCATCTCGTGCGTAGCGCCCAGCCCGCGGCGCTGGGGCAGGCCGCATGATCGATGGCCCGCTCCCCGGAACCGCCCTGCGCCGTCTGCTCCCGCCCGGCGCGTGGCTTTGGCTGGTTCGACCCGGCGCCGCGGAAGAAGCCGCGGCCCTCGGTCTGCTTCTGCTGCATCGCCTGCCAGGGCTTCTGGTCGCGCTTGGCGGGGAGGTCGTCCGCCATGGTTGACCTCACCGAGCAGGAGAAGGCGGCGATGCGCGCCGCCATGCGCCGCGTCGCGGAGACCATGGCCGAGATCGGCTGGGGCACCCGCTTCCAGGAGCTGAGCGAGGCGCAGGTGCTGACGCTGATCGAGGTCGCCGTCGGCGGCTTCCAGGAGGCGATGCAGGCGATCGCCCGGCAGGACGCTGCGACGGAGGTGCCGTTCTGATGCTCGACTTCAACAGCCGCAGCCAGACCTCAGCGCATGTGAATGCCGCCATCGACGCGGCGCTGGTCGCCGCCAATCAGGCGACGCCGCCGCGCAGCTACCTGGGCGGCTCCCGCCTCGGCCATGCCTGCGAGCGCGCGCTGCAGTTCGAGTTCGTGAAGGCGCCGAAGGATGAGGGCGCAGATTTCGACGGCCGGCTGCTCCGCATCTTCGGGATCGGGCACGCATTGGAGGACGTCGCCGTCGCCTGGCTCCGGGGTGCCGGCTTCGATCTCTACACCCGCCGCGGCGGTGGCGAGCATGGCGAGCAGTTCGGCTTCTCCGTCGCCGGCGGTCGCATCCGTGGCCATGTGGACGGCGTCTTCGCCGGCGGCCCCGCGATCCCCGGCATGGCGTTCCCGGCGCTGTGGGAATGCAAGACCATGAACGCCAAGTCGTGGCGCGAGACGTCGAGCAAAGGCGTCGCCGCGGCCAAGCCGATCTACGCGGCGCAGATCGCGGTCTACCAGGCCTATATGGATGCCAGTGTCCCAGGCGTGGCGGACAATCCGGCGCTCTTCACCGCCATTAACAAGGACACGGCGGAGATGCACCACGAGCTGGTGCCGTTCAACGCCGAGCTGGCGCAACGCATGTCCGATCGGGCAGTCCGGATCCTGGCCGCGACGGATGCTGGCGAACTGCTGCCCCGGCTCGCCAGCCAGGCCGACCACTTCGAGTGTCGCTTCTGTCCCTGGGCCAAGCGCTGCTGGGCGCAGCCTGCATGACGGAATGGCGCGACTTCAACGATGCCGCGCCGCTGCTGGAGCAGGGCGTCGGCGACATTCCCGCCGCTGGGCAGATCGCCCTCGATCGACTTCCCGGTGCTGGGCAGCCGATGCCGGCGGCCGCGCAGCCCATCGCGCCGGACATCGAGCAGATCGCCGTCTTCCTCGACGTAGCGTTTGGCTATTGCGATGGCCTGATCCCGGTCCGCGGCTTCGTCGACCAGGGCCAAGGCCTCGACACCAAGCCGCACAACATCTGGGTGCCGGCCGATCGGCACGCCGCCGCATCTCTCAGCGCGTATGCCACCTGGGCCGCACGTGAGGGCAGCGCGGTCTATGTCATTCCCGGCACCGTCGCCGAACAGGGCCAGGCCCGCGCCGAGCATGTGCTGCAGATGCAGACGGTGGTGGTCGATCTCGATGCCGGCGACATCGCCGCCAGGCTGGCGCATCTGGTCCACCACCTCGGCGCGCCCACCCTGGTGGTCGAGAGCGGCGGCCGCACCCCTGAGGGCGCCGCTAAGCTGCATGTCTGGTGGCGGCTCACCGAGCCGGCCGAGGGGGAGGACCTGGCGCGGGTCTGCGCGCTGCGCGGCGAGATCGCGGAGAAGGTTGGTGGCGATCTTCACTTCCGCTCCGCTCACCAGCCGATCCGGGTACCCGGCACCGTTCACCAGAAGCATGGCACACAGCGGCGCGTCACCATCCTGGAGCACCGCCCCAGGGTCGAGGTGGAACTCGCCGACTTTGCCGCGGCCGTCGCGGCCATGCCCACCATGCCGGGCCTCGTGGCGCCCACTGCCGCCGCTGGCGCCAATCGGCCAGGGCTCGATGCCGTCCTGACCACGCCGGTGCGAGAAGGCGCCCAGGACGCCTGGACGCGCTTCCAAGGGGCGAGCGCCGCGATCGGCCACTTCGTCCGCCAGGTGCATGAAGGCCGCCTCACGCCCGACCAGGGCTGGGAGGCCATCTGCAGCTACAACGCCGCCTGCCTCCGCCCGGCCTGGCCGCTGGACCGCCTGAAAGCAGAGGCCGACGCGATCTGGGCGCTGCATCTTGATCGCAACGGGCCGCCGCTACTGCGTGCCAACGCCGCACCACCGGCAGCCGTCCCCGCCCACACGCTCGGCGCGCTGCTCGACGACACCTCCCCCATGCCGGAGGACCTCATCGGCCCTCGCCTGCTGACCCCGGGTGGGATGCTGGTGCTCGGCGGAGCGCCGAAGGTCGGCAAATCCGACTTCCTCATCAGCCTGCTCGTGCACGCCGCCGCCGGCGCGCCCTTCCTGCGCTTCACCGCGCCGCGGCCGCTCCGCGTGTTCTACCTGCAGGCCGAGATCCAGTACCACTACCTCCGCGAGCGCCTGCAGCAGCTGCGCCTCGACCGCGCCGTCGTTGCCCGCGCGCGCGACACCCTCGTCGTTACCCCGAAGCTCCGGATGCTGCTCGACGAGCGCGGCGTGCCGCTGGTGGCTGCCGCCATCCGCCAGGCCTTCCCCGACGCACCGCCGGACGTGATCTGCATC
Organism: Roseomonas alba; assembly: GCF_019430885.1. Taxonomy (GTDB): domain Bacteria; phylum Pseudomonadota; class Alphaproteobacteria; order Acetobacterales; family Acetobacteraceae; genus Neoroseomonas; species Neoroseomonas alba. Next base: position 418,409 of record NZ_JAHYBZ010000007.1, read on the forward strand.
GACCCGATCCGCAACCTCTTCGATGGCGGCCCGGGCGGCGAGGGCGAGAACGACAACGCGGCGATGCTGTTCTTTCTGCAGAGCCGCGTCGAGGCGCTGCGCGACGAGGTCGCCCCCGAGGCGGGCATCATCCTCGCGCACCACACGAAAAAGCTCAGCAAGCAGCAGGTGAAGGACGATCCCTTCCTGTCGCTCTCCGGCGCCTCCGCGCTGCGCGGCTTCTACACCTCCGGCATGATCCTCTTCCGGCCCGACGAGGAGCAGACCGAGCGCGAGCTGCATGTCGAGCTGCGCAACGGGCCCGGCCTCAATCCGCTCCTCATCGACAAGCGCGGCGGGGCCTGGGTCGAGCTCGACCGCAAGGGCGAGCGCATCGTGCGGCGTGACGTCGGCGCCCGCCTGGACGCCGAGCGGAGCCGTCGCCACGACGTCATCCTGCAGATCATCGCGCAGGAGGCCCGCGAAGGGCGCGTGTTCACGGGCGGCGCCTTCGCGGCGCAGTTCGAGAACACCCACGGTCTCGGTGGCAACGACACCATCGCGCGCCGCATCAACGTCCTCGCCAACAAAGGCTACATCAAGTTCCTGCGCGCGGCCCCGGAGCACGGCATTCCTGCCAGCAAATCCTCCAAGGGCTATCTGCTGGTGCAGGACATGCTCTTCGCGACGGGCGAGGAGGCGGTGGATCCGGAGACCGGCGAGATCACGCCCAGGCTGGTTCGCCTGCTGCCCAGCCACTTCCAGTCGGACACCAACAGCGCCGTCCTGCCGGTCGAGAACCCCGAGGTCTGGGTGCTGAACGACCCGGAGGTCGAAGCATGATCGACCCGATCGGAACGCTTCCGCACCGTGCGGAACTTGGTGCGGAACTTGGCAGTTCCGCAAGTTCCGCAGCGCTGCGGAACTTCCCTGCGGAACTTGATTTGCCCAAGCATTCCAATGGGTTCGCCAAGTTCCGCAAGTTCCGCAAACGGGCTTTGCGGAACTGGCTTGCGGAACTTCAAAATGTCCAGCCCGAACAAGCGGTTAGGCAAGTTCCGCAAGTTCCGCAAAATGCCACCCCCCTACGGGGGGTGTGCGTGCGCGCCTCAGCGGCGCGCGCACACCATCCCCGGGGCGGTGCGGTTCGGGCTCGGGCTCCGCCCCGATGGTCACCATGCCCGCCAGCCGGGCAGCGACGGCGAGCTCCGCCAAGAACCGCGCCGTCGCCGCCCTCACCACAGCCGTCCCCTCCCGGAGACCACCATGGATCTCGCGACTCTCCCCATGCCCTCGGCCGATGCAAGCGGCGCCCTGCCCGAGCCGGCGCTCTTTCTGCCGCGCAAGCCGGGCATCCTCGCCCTGGATCTGGGCACCACCACCGGCTGGGCCCTGCGCTTCGACACCGGCCGGATCACCTCCGGCGTCGAGACCTTCAAGCCCCGCCGCTTCGAGGGCGGCGGCATGCGCTATGTCCGCTTCGTCGACTGGCTCGTCGAGATCGCCACGCACGCCCACGGCATCGGCCGCTTGGTGTTCGAGGAAGTCCGCCGACACGCCGGCACCGATGCAGCGCACGTCTACGGCGGCTTCCTGGCGACGCTGACCTCGTGGTGCGAGGAGCACGAGATCCCCTACGAGGGCGTGCCCGTCGGCACCATCAAGCGCTTCGCCACCGGCCGTGGCAACGCGGACAAGGCGGCGATCATCGCCGCGATGCGCGCCCGCGGCTTCGCGCCGGCCGACGACAATGAGGCCGACGCTCTGGCGCTGCTGCTCTGGGCGACCGATCCGCAGGGTGGTCGGGCATGAGGCTGCCCGATGCGCCGCGTCCGCCCCGGTCGTGTCTGGACCTGGCACGCAGCCCGTCAACCGCGATGGACCTCGACGCCATGCGCGCCGCTGCCTGGCACCGGCACGGCGTCGCCGCCCTGGCCGTGGAGGACATCGCCGATCCCTGGCTACGCCAGGCCGTCATCAACGAAGCAAGCCGGCGCTGGGGGCGTCGGCACGGAGGGGACCAGCATGGCCGGTAAGCGCAAGACGAAGGCGGCGAAGGCGAAGCCCGACGATCTCGCGAAGCCTTCGAAGTGGCGGCTGCAGCATGGTGGCTTCTCTGAGCCGGTCCGCGAGGCGGATCCCGAGACCGGCAGCCCGGTCCAGCATCGCCGCGCCGTAGACACACTCGGCCTGATGCTGGCGCATGGCAGCATCACGCCGGAGATGCACGAAGCAGGCTGCATCTTCCGGACACTGTTCCGCAGCGCCGCCATCGACAGCATCTCCACGTCGCAGTTGATCCGCCTGCCCGGCTCGACGGCCGACCGGCTCTCGAACCGCCAGCTCGACGCCCGTCGCCGCGTGCTTGCGGCGATTGATGCCCTGGGTGGGCACGACAGCCCAGCCGGCTCCTGCGTCTGGTTCGTCGTGGGGCTCGAGATGTCGGTTAGGGAATGGGCGGCACGCAGAGGCTGGAGTGGCAGGCCCGTGCCGCAGCCGATCGCCTGCGGCATCCTCGTTGCCGTATTGGGTGTGCTTGCAGCCCATTTCGGATTAGTATTGTCGGCGAATAAGGGCTGCGGTCGCACAGATGCTGCGGCAGTCGCTAGTTGATGCGGAAGCCGCTCCGATGACCGAATTTTCCGCCTATCGCCGCATTGTTGAGCAGGGCACGCTGTCCGAGCCGAATGGCGCTCCCGATCCACAATTCGCACTGCCGTCGACGGCAAACTGGATGCGGGCGCTGGCACTCCTCGTGGCGGATTCGGGGCTCTCCTTCAAGGAAGCCGCGAAGACCTATAGCGGCGTGCAGAGACGCCAGATGACAACGCACGAAGAGAACTCCATTTTTGAGCAGATGATCTTCGCGGCTCACCAGCTTTCGGCGCTGGAAGCCATGATGAGTGTGCCGCGAAGCGCTGACGTTGCGCGAGTGGGCATCATCACCTGGTACTACGGCATCTACTCGGCTGCTTCGGCGATGGTGGTCGCTCAGGATGGCTCTTTCCAGGATGACCATGCTGGAACAGCGAATTGCTGGGACCAGCAGATTGCTGCACGGGGTTTAGCTCCCAGCCCATTCGCACTCCGCGTATCGAGCTTGGTGAAGAGCGAAGCCGCATCTGAGATCGCGCAGTTCCCCGGTCAGGATTTCAGTGCCGCACTGACGACGACCCCCCGTACTGTCGACGACGCGCACGCTGCATGCCGGTCGTACCTACGAGGCAGCGTCAGTTGGTGGGCTTGGCGAACAGAGGAGGCACTTCGAACATCGAAGGACTTCAGGGCGCTTGGCGTGCAAAACTTCAGGACCAAAGCTGCCCGCGAGCTTCGAGATGCGCGGCTCCGTTCCCGCAGCTTATGCTTCATGCACCAGGCAATCAGGTATCGGGGGAAGGCAAACTATCGGGAGGCGTTGTTCCTTGGTTACGGCAACGCCGTGGAGACCATCTTGTCCGGCTATATCGAGAACCTCTCCATCGTTCTCCGAGGCTTTGTCGCAGCTGCCGGCGCGTTTGCTGCGAGGCGAATGGGACCTGCCTTGTGGCAGGACTTCGTCTCCGATCTCGAAGCAAAGCGGGCTTTCACGCTGAGGCCAACTGGTCTGTGGGCGTAAGCGGCAACCCACTCGCCGTTACAATTCACCCCGTGGCGGCGCGCAAATCGAGTTAGGTATGATGGTGACACGTCGAGAAGGTGCGTCGAGCACCGCGGCTCCCGAGCCACTCGCTCGCTGATCAGCCACAGTGGCTCTCGAGCCGCAGGGTCCTTCCTGGCCCCGCTGTATGCGGGGGGCGGAAGCGCGCAACATCGCTAGCGCCAGGCCGAAAATATGGTTTGCAGTTTGCAGCCTTTCCGCACCGCTTCAAACCGTTAGCTGCAAACCGACGCCGCGCCGCGGCCCTGCAAACCTCCTGCAAACCGGATGGCCAGATGACGCTCCCCTGGATGGCGGCGAAGATCCTGCTGCGTCCGGTGGCGGAGCTGCGCCCGCATGCCGGCAACGCCCGCGTGCACAGCGCCGAGCAGCTGGAGCAGATCAAGGCCAGCATGCTGGCGTTCGGCTTCACCAACCCGCTGCTGGTGGACGAGGACGGCGTGCTGATCGCGGGGCACGGTCGGCTCGAAGCCGCGACGGCGCTCGGCATGGCGAAGGTGCCGGTGATTGTGCTGCGGCACCTGTCCGCGGCGCAGAAGGAGGCACTGCGGCTCGCCGACAATCGGATCGCGGAGAATGCCACCTGGGACCAGGCGCTGCTGCGCGATGCGCTGGCCGGGTTGCAGGTCGATCATACTGTCGAGCTGGAACTCACTGGGTTCGGGGCAGCTGAGATCGCCGACATCCTCGCCATGGCGCAGGAGGCCGTAGCAGAGTTCTCCGATCAATCTGCTGTCGCGACGGGCGGAACCGCAGTGAGCGAAGATGCTGGCGCTCCGAGTGATCGGGCTGGGGCGGACGATCCCGCCGACGCCGATCCGGAACCGCCGCGCCAGGCCGTGACCCGCCCGGGCGACCTCTGGCTGCTGGGCGAGCATCGCCTTCTCTGCGGCGACAGCACCGATGCTGCCTCGGTCGCTCGCGTGATGGGCGAGGACCGCGCCGCGCTGCTGTTCACCAGCCCGCCCTATGGGAACCAGCGGGACTACACAACCGGCGGCGGCACGGATTGGGACGTCCTGATGCAGGGCGTGTTCCAGCATCTCGACGCGGCCATGCGGCCCGACGGCCAGGTGCTGGTGAACCTCGGCCTGATCCATCGCGAGAACGAATGGCAGCACTATTGGGCCGGCTGGCTCGATTGGATGCGCGCCCACGGCTGGCGCCGGTTCGGGCTCTACACCTGGGACCAGGGGCCCGGCCTGCCCGGCGACTGGAATGGACGCCTGGCGCCCGCCTTCGAGTTCGTCTTCCACTTCAATCGCCAAGCCCGCCAGGCGAACAAGATCGTGCCCTGCAAATGGGCCGGCACGCCGAACAAGGGCAGCGGCCTGCGCGCTGCCGACGGGACCATCTCGGAATACCAGCATGCCGGCATGCCGGTGCAGGACTTCCGGATCCCGGACAACGTGCTGCGCCTGACCCGCCATAAGGGCCGCGGCATCGAGACCGAACACCCCGCAGTGTTCCCGGTGGTGCTGCCGGAGTTCCTGATGCGGACCTACACGGATGAGGGCGAGGTGGTGTTCGAGCCGTTCGGTGGCAGCGGCACCACCATCCTCGCCGGCCAGCGCACCGGCCGCCGCGTGCGCGCGATCGAGCTGGCGCCCGCCTATGTCGACCTGGCGATCGCCCGCTGGCGGATGCTGCATCCCGATCTGCCCGTGACGCTGGCCGACGATGGCCGCGACTACGATGCCGTCGCCGCGGCGCGAACGGAGGTCACCGCCAATGCAGCCTGATCTCGTCGTCTCGACTCTGTCGGTCGCAGCGCTGGTCCCCTACGCCGAGAACGCCCGCACGCATTCGCCGTCGCAGGTGGCGCAGATCGCCGCCTCCATCACCGAGTTTGGCTTCGTGAACCCGGTGCTGATCGACGCGGAGGGCATGCTGATCGCCGGCCACGGCCGCGTCATGGCTGCGAAGCAGCTCGGGCTCGCCTCCGTGCCGGTGCTGCGCCTCGGCCATCTGTCGCCCGCGCAGGCGCGGGCGCTCCGCCTGGCCGACAACCAGATCGCGTTGAACTCCGGCTGGGACGAAGGCCTGCTCGCCGCCGAGATCGCCCGCATCCGCGACGAGGCGGTGGTCGACCTGGATGTGCTCGGCTTCTCGGGCATGGAGCTGGACCGGCTGCTGGCGGCCGCCGATGCCGGCCTTAGCGATGATGCTGACGAGGCCCCGCCGCCCCCCGTGGTGCCCGTCACCCGCACCGGCGACCTCTGGCGCTGCGGCGAGCACCGCCTGCTCTGCGGCGACGCGACGAAGCTGGTCGACGTGCAGCGCGCCCTCGGCGCCGGCCATCTCGCCGACATGGGCTTCGTCGATCCGCCCTACAATGTCGCCTACGAGGGCGGCACCGCCGCCAAGATGACCATCGCCAATGACGCACTCGGCGGCGGGTTTCCCGAGTTCCTGCGGCCGGCACTGGCCAACATGCTCTCGGTCACCAAGGGCGCCTGCTACGTCTGCATGTCCTCGTCTGAATGGCCGACGCTGCATCGCGTCTGGCAGGAGGCGGGCGGCAAGTGGTCCAGCACCATCATTTGGGCGAAGAACACCTTCGCGCTCGGTCGGGCCGACTACCACCAGCAGTTCGAGGCCATGCTCTACGGCTGGAAGGCCGGCGCGCAGCACTACTGGTGCGGCGCGCGCGACCAGGGGAACGTCTGGCACTTCGACAAGCCGGCGCGCAACGACCTGCATCCGACGATGAAGCCGGTAGCGCTGGTCGAGCGCGCAATCCGCAACAGCAGCAAGCCGCGCGACACGGTGCTGGACTGCTTCGGCGGCTCGGGCACCACCATGATCGCGGCGGAGCGCACCGGGCGGCGCGCCGTCCTGCTGGAGATCGACCCCGCCTATACCGATGTCATCGTGCGGCGCTGGCAGGAGACGACCGGCGAGGCGGCCGTGCTGGAAGGCGATGATCGCGTCTTCGCCGACATCGCCGCGGCCCGCGGCATCATCGATCATGATGTGATCCAGACCGCCGAATCATAGCAATCTCACGACGCTGCATCTTGCTTGGCTCGTGCGCGCCACGGCGCGAATGGTCCGTCACACGCAGGGGAGGCCCTGCACCACGACGGAGACGACCATGACCGACCGCGCCGCCCGCAACCAGGAAAACAGCCTGGCCGCCTTCCTCGCGAAGAAGGCGGAATTCGACGCCCTCCTCGCGGAACTCCAGCAGGCCAGCGAGGACCATTTCGGCGCGGACCCCGAGACGGTGCGTTGGGGCGAAGCAGCCTGGCTTTCGGATGCCACCGCGAAGCTGAAGGACGTCGCGGACCAGCATTTCCGCCGGGGCGAATACGCCCTCTGACGGGACCCCATCGCAGCTTGCTGCGATGGGAACTCGGCGCGGGCCACTCCCGCACCGCCCCGACCGGGATCTGCCCGGCGGGGCTCCCGGCAGTAGGGGCCGATGACCGGCGCCCGGAACCGGAGACCACCACGATGACCAAGCTTTCCGACACCCAGCGCGTGATCCTCAGCGCCGCCGCGCAGCACGAGATGGGCCTCGCCCGCGCGCCGAAGACCCTGCCGGCTGCCGCCCGCAACGCGGTGTTCCGCAGCCTGATCAAGAACAACCTGCTGACCGAGATCAACGCGCCGCGGGAGCATGTCGGCCTCGGCTGGCGGCAGGATGACGACGGCACCTGGATCGTGGCGCACATCACCGACGAGGGGCTGCGCGCCATCGGCGTCGACCCGAACGAGGGCAACGCGGTGGCCGACACGGCGCCCGCGGGCGCCGAGGCCCCGGCGCCGCAGGGTGAGGACACCCCGCCGCCCGAAGCCGCCCAGCCCGCGCCCCTGACGGAGGAAACCGCCCTGCTCGACCGGGCCCTCGCGGCACGCGCCGTCACGCCGCGCGCCAGCCTGCGCGACGCTGCCGCGGCGATCCTCTCCGCCTGGGATGACGAGGCCAACCGCGAGGGCGACATGATCGGCGCTCTGGACGCGCCGATGGAAGCGCTGCGCACGCTGCTCGCCGGCAAGCCTCCCCGCGTCGCCCGCGAGCCCGGCGCGCCGCGCAAGCCGCGCGAGGGCACGAAGCAGGAGCAGGTGCTGGCCATGCTGCGCCGGCCTGAGGGCGCCACCGTCGCGCAGATCGCCGAGGCCACCGGCTGGGCGCAGCACACGGTCCGCGGCTTCTTCGCCGGGCTCAAGAAGAAGGGCCACGCGGTCGAGGTGAAGTCGCGCGAGCGGATGGTCGGCCCCAACAAGACGGGCGCGAAGGGCTCCTTCACCATCTACGCACTATGCGAAGCTCCGCATAATGCATAATCTTTGACTCCGCATATTACGCACTGGCGGAGTGAAGCCGAGCGGGATTGATCAGGGCTCGCCGCGCAGCGGCGGGCCTTCGTGCTTGTCCCAATACCTTGCCGGGCGCTTCGGAGGCTTGAGCGCACGCACCAGCTCATCGGGCGTCCAGTTCAGGCGCTTCGCCGCCATGGCGACGTCCAGCAGCACCCTCCGCGCATCATCCATATACAGCTTCACCATGCGTGGCGTGCCGCAACGGTGCTCGGCGAGCGCCATCGCCTTCGCGGTCGCTTCCACCATCTTCTCGATGTCCTTCGGCGCACTCGGCTGTGGCATCTCCGCCGTCCTCCGCTCGTCGCGCAATGATGCATATCGCGCATCGCGGCGCCCATCGAAACCCTACAGAGCACATCGATCATTCGAGTTGGCTGCGTTCCGATACAGCGCGAATCGTCCGTCACGCGCAGGGCATCCCGCCGCGCCACGACGGAGACGATGATGAGCCAGAAGCCGCGGTTCGTGGAGCGACGCTGGATCATCCTCGCGCAGGACGGCCGGCACGTGACCATGGGGCGCGCCGCGCCACCCAGCGAGGCCGAGGTAGAAGCCGCCGCCGTGGCGCTCGCTGCGCAGGGCCTGGCCGGCTGGCTCGCCACGCTGGACGGCAACTACTGGTCGCGCCGCCGCGTGGCCCTCGCGCCGGTGCAGATGCTTGGCGGAGGCGCCACGCTCGATTGGCCCACCGCCATCACCGCCTTTGAAGCCGCCCGTCAGCACGCACTGCGCCCTCGGTAAGCACGCGCGTAGCCCATCCTCGTGCGGCGGGAGGTCGCCGCCATGCCGGAACTGACCGCCTCCACGCGCGAGGCCGCCCGTCGCCTCGGCGTCAGCGACACCGCTATCCACAAGGCCGAACGCGCCGGTCGCATCGCCCGCGAGCCGGACGGCCAGTGGGACATCGACGGGACCCGCCGCCGCCTGGTGGAGACCGCCGACCCCGCCCGCTCTCCCCTGGCCAGCGGCGCCGGCGCCGAGGGCACGCCCTTCGCCCGACTGAAGGTCGCGCAACTCGCGCTGAAGGTGGAGGCGCAGCGCCTCTCGCTGGACGAGACCAAGCGCCGCCTGGTGGATGTCACCGAGGCCAATGCCGCGCTCGACGAGATCGGCAGCACGATGCGCGACGCGCTGTTGAACTGGCCCGCCCGCGTCTCCGGCCTGATCGCCGCCGAGATCAACGTCGACCCGCATCTGCTGCAGACCATTCTGCAGAGCCACATCAACGACCTGCTGACGGAGGCGGCCGATCGCTTCGACCCAGCAGGCCTCGGAGGGGATCGGTCCCCGGACGCGTAGCCATGTGCGCCGCCGCGTCGGCGCCATGCTCCGCCCGCCGCCGCAGCTCACCGTCTCGGAATGGGCCGAGCGCCACCGCATGCTCGGCAGCCGGGCGTCGGCGGAACCCGGTCCCTGGCGCACCAGCCGCACGCCCTACCTCAAGGACGTGATGGACGCGCTGTCGGCGGTGTATCCGGCACGCCGGGTGGTGTTCATGAAGGGCGCGCAGGTCGGCGCGACGGAAAGCGGCAATAATTGGCTCGGCTACATCATGCACCACGTGCCGGCGCCCGCGCTGGCGGTGCAGCCGACCGTGGAACTGGCCAAGCGCTTCTCGCGGCAGCGCATCGACCCGCTGCTGGAGGAAACGCCGGCGCTGCGGGAGCGGGTGGCGCCGGCGCGGGCGCGGGACAGCGGCAACACCATGCTGTCGAAAGAATTCCCCGGCGGCATCCTGGTGCTGACCGGCGCCAACAGCGCGGTTGGGCTGCGCTCGATGACGGCGCGGTTTCTGTTCCTCGACGAGGTGGACGCCTATCCCGGCGATGTCGCCGGCGAGGGCGACCCCATCGCGCTGGCGGAGGCGCGCGCCCGCACCTTCGGCTGGCGCCGCAAGGCCTTCCTGGTCAGCACGCCGACCATTGCTGGCCGCAGCCGCATTGAGCGCGAGTACCTCGCCAGCGATCAGCGGCGGTTCTTCGTGCCGTGCACGGCGTGCGGCGAGATGCAGTGGCTGCGCTTTGAGCGCCTGCTCTGGGAGAAGGGCGCGCCGGAGACGGCGCGGTATCACTGCGCTGCCTGCGACCACCCGATGCAGGAGCACGACAAGACCGCCATGCTCGGCGGCGGGGAATGGCGCGCGACGGCCGAGGGCCAGGATCCGCACACCATCGGCTTCCATATCTCAGCGCTCTACTCGCCGGTGGGCTGGCTGTCCTGGGCGCAAATCGCCCGGGATTGGGAGGCCGCCCAAGGCAAGCCCGAGGACATCAAGACCTTCAAGAACACGGTGCTGGGCGAGACCTGGCAGGAGCAGGGCGAGGCGCCGGATTGGGAGCGCCTGGTCGAGCGCCGCGAAGATTTCCCGATCGGTGTGGTGCCGCCCGGCGCACTGGTGCTCACCGCCGGCGTCGACGTCCAGGATGACCGCCTCGAGTGCGATGTCTGGGGCTGGGCCGAGGGCTTTTCCTCCTGGCTGGTCGATCACGCGGTGATCCCCGGCAGCCCGCGGGATCGCGAGCCTTGGGACGAACTCGCCCGGGTGCTGGCGCGCGACTGGCCGCGCCAGGGTGGTGGCGCGATGCGCATCGCCCGCCTCTGCGTCGACACCGGCGGCCGCGACACCGCCGCCGTCTATGGCCACCTGCGCCGCCTGCGGGATCCGCGCATCGCGCCGACCAAGGGCATCGACGGCTGGAACCGGGCGCAGCCGGTGCAGGGCCCGACCCCGGTGGACGCGCTGGTCAACGGCCAGAAGCTCCGGCGAGGGCTCAAGCTCTGGACCGTCTCGGTCTCCACCTGGAAGGCCGATCTCTATCGCCGGCTCTGGCTTGGCCGCGGCGACGCAGACGAATTGCCGCCCGGCTGGGTGCATCTGCCGCGCGCGATCGAGGTGGAGTGGATCAAGCAGCTGGTCGCCGAGCAGCTGCGCACCACGAAGGACCGCCGCGGCTTCGCCCGGCAGGAATGGGCCAAGCTGCGGGAACGGAACGAGGCGCTGGACTGCGCCGTGCTCGCCCGCGCCGCGCTCTGGCTGCTGGGCGCGGATCGCTATGGCGAGCAGTTCTGGACGCGGTTGCGGGATGAGGCGGCGGATGCGCCGCTCGCGGCAGCACCCGTGCCGACGCCTGTTGAACCGCAGCCGCCGGCCGCGCCCGACACCCAGCGCCCGCGCGGCTGGTTGGCGCCGCGCGGCAACTGGCTTCGCTGAGGGAGGATGCGCATGGACCCGACCGTCCTCGCTTGGGCGCTCGCGCAGCCTGCCGGCAGCCGCGCCGCCGTCCTGGCCGCGGCTTTCACCGGCGGCACCACGCGTGTGACCTTCGACGGCCGCACGGTGGAATACCGGTCGCTGGATGAGCTCGGCCGGGCGCTGTCGGTGCTGCACGCGGCCGAGAACACCGCCGCACGCCGCCCCAACGTGACCTTCGCCAGCTTCTCCCGCGCGGGAACCAAGTGATGGGCCGTCTCCGCGATGCCTGGCACGCGCTGCGTGGTTATGCCGCAGCGCAGGACAGCCGCGCCTCGAGCTGGGCGGCGTCCGGCAGCAGCGCGACCGCGGAGGTCGGTGCGGCGGCCTCCACCGTCGCGCGCCGTGCCCGTGACGCCGTCCGCAACGATCCGTATGCCGCGCGCATCGTCGATCTCTGGACCGGCAATGCCGTCGGCGCGGGAATCACCACCCGCTGGCCGGACAAGCCGCATGCCGAGGCCTGGCGGCGCTGGTCCGACAGCACCGCCTGCGACGCCGAGGGGCGGCTTGACCTCTATGGGATCCAGGCCCTGGTCATGCGCGCCGTGGTGGAGAGCGGCGAATGCTTCGTCCGCCTGCTGCCCGCCGACATCACGCGCGCGAACCCGATCGGCCTTCGGCTGCAGGTACTGGAAAGCGACCACCTCGACACCGCCCGCAACGGCGTGGTGGAGGGACTGCCGACGTTGCAGGGTATCGCGCTGGGAGAGGCCGGCGCCCCGGCCGCCTATTGGCTGCATCGCATCCATCCCGGCGCCTCGTGGCTCATCCCCTCTGGCGGCCGCCTGACCAGCGAGGCGGTGCCGGCGCGGGACGTGCTGCACGTCTACCGCAAGCGCCGCCCCGGCCAGCTGCGCGACGTCTCCTGGCTCGCCCCGGTTCTGACCCGCCTGCGCGATCTCGGCGACTACGAGGCCGCCCTGCTCATGAAGGCCAAGATCGAGGCCTGCCTGGCGGCCGTGGTCTCCGAGGATGGCGACGACGCCATGACTGGTCCGGCCTCGGGCCTGCTGCGCGATGCCCAGGGCCGCACGGTCGAGAGCTTCGAGCCCGGCATGATCCTCTATCGCCGTGGCATGGGATCCGTGGAGGTGGTGAATCCCTCCGGCGGTGGCAGCCATGCCGCCTTTGCGAGGCGCGCGCTGGAGGCATCGGCCGTCGGCACCGGCCTGACCTATGACCAGGTCGCCGGCGACCTCACCCAGGCGAACTACTCCAGCCTGCGCGCCGGCAAGATCGAGTTCCGCCGGCTCTGCGAGCAGGTGCAGTACGGCATGCTCATCCCGATGCTGGTGCGGCCGATCGCCAACCGCTTCCATGCCCAGGGCGCGCTGCTGGGGTTGTGGGGTGCCGAGGTGCCGGAGGGCCTGTCGCACGTCCCGCCGGCGCACGAGATGATCGATCCCCTCAAGGACACCACGGCGCTCATCGCCCAGGTCCGCGCCGGCTTCGTGCCGCAGCCCGAGGCGGTGGGTGCCTTCGGCTACGACTTCCGCCAGGTGGTCGAGATGATCCGCGAGGCCAATGCCCTACTCGATGAGGCGGGTCTCTCGCTCGACAGCGATCCGCGCCGCGTCGCCAAGTCGGGCGCCGCGCAGGACGCCGCCCAGCTTGCCGCCATCGAGATCGCCGCCACCGGTGCTGCATCCCCCCGGTCTGATGATGCTGCCGCCACCCCAGGAGCATCCCCATGATCGCAGGCGCCTACGACTGGACCGACGACATGCTCAAGATCAAGAGCATGCAGAAGAAGTTCCGCGACAGCTTCAACGGCACCGAGATCAACCCGGCACGCTGGGAGGTGGCGGCCATCGGCGGCGGCATCACCCACGCCGTCGCCGATGGCGCGGTCACCATCTCCACTGGCACGACGCTCGATGACGAGCTCACGCTCACCAGCCGGACCACCTTCACCATCCCACTCCGGGTCATGGTGGCGGTGAACATGAGCCAGCGCATCGTCGGCCAGTCCGTCTGGCTGGAGCTGGTCAGCATCGACCCCACCACCGGCCAGCCGGACGGGCGCAACGCGGCGGCCTGGCGGCTGGATGGCGCCAGCGCGACACTCGCGAACTACGAGGTGCAGAGCGAGGGCGCCCCGCGTCTCGGCAGCACCTCGGGCAGCACCATCCCGACCACGGCGCCGGCGGGCTGGTCGGTGCTGGAGCTCGAGCCGACCAACGACGAATGCTACTTCCACGGAAGGCTGCTCGACACCACGGCAGCGCGCTCGAACTCCTATGTCCGCCACCAGCAGATCCCGGAGCCGAATGCGCTGTATCGCTTTCGGATCCGCGTGCGGAACCGGCAGTACATCAGCGGCATCTCGGCGGTCGCCAACAACGGCTCCGGCGCCGTGCGCATTACGCGCGCGGCACATGGATTTGCCACGAACGACGTGGTGACGGTCGCCGATGTATCGGGCGTGCCCGGGGCGAATGGCAGCTTCACCATCACGGTGATCGACGCGAACAGCTTCGATCTGGTCGGCTCGACCTTCTCGGGCGCCTATCTGAACACTGGCTGGGCCTCGGTCTCGCGGAATCTCGCGCCGGCGTCGAACACCGACATCAAGGTCCAGTTCGTCACCATCGCCGACTACGCCGAGCTGACGACCGAAATCACCGCCGGGCGAGGCCAGTCGGTCGCCGGCCAGGGGCTGGGCGTGAATGTGCTGAACGCGGTCACACCCATTGGTGGGCAGGCGCGCAACACCAGCGGCGCGGTGCCGGTGCTGGCGGCGACCGGATACTCGGCCAATCCGACCGCTGTCACCACCGCCCGCGGCGTGGACCTGCTGGCGACGCTGATCGGCGCGCTGGTGACCAAGCCCTACGCCATCCCCGAGGCGGACTGGCAGTACGCCGCGGTGGCGGGCGGGATCATCAACACCACCGACGTGGTGCTCAGGGCGGCCGCCGCGGCCGGCATCCGGAACTACGTGACCTCGATCGACATCCGCAACGCGCACGCGACGGTCGCCACGGAGGTGGTGATCAAGGACGGCGCCACCGTGATCTGGCGCCAGCTGCTGCCGGCGGCGATGGCGGCCCCGGTCGAGATCACCTTTCCCACGCCGCTGCGCGGCACCGCGGCCACGGCGATGAACGTCGCCTGCCTCACCACCGGCGCACAGGTCTACGTCAACGCGCAGGGCTTCGCCGCGCCCTGATCGGCGCTGCCCAGGAGAACTCCTCATGACTGAGCCGATCGAGCCAGGCGGGACCTCCCCCGCGCCGGAGCAAGAACCTGCGCCCGATCGACTGCCCGCCGTTGGGCAGTCGATCACCGCCTGCCGCGCGCTCGCCGCACCCGTCACCGTCGATCGCGCCGCGCGCACCGTCGAGGTGGTGTGGAGCACCGGCGCCCGGGCTCGCAACTTCGTCCCCCCGCTGGGACCCATCATCGAGGAGCTCGACATGCGGCCCGAGGCGGTGCGCATGGACGCGCTGCGCTCCGGCCGGGCGCCGGTGCTGGACACCCACCGGCGCGCCGGCACGCGGGATGTGCTGGGCCGCGTTACCGCGGCCCGCCTCGAGGCCGGCCGCGGCTACGCCACGCTGCAATTCAGCGGCGCCGATGACGTCGAGCCGGTCTGGCAGCGCGTCGCCGACGGTACGCTGCAGAGCGTGAGCGTCGGCTACCGGGTGCATCACTACGAGCCCCGGCCAGACCCGAGGACGGGCCAGACCATCCACCGCGCGGTGGATTGGGAGCCCTACGAGATCTCGATCGTGCCGGTCCCGGTCGACGCGGCCGCTGTCGTGCGGGGCGAGGGGGACCAGGGCACCCCCGCCACCGCCATCGAACCCGCCCTGACCATCACCGAGGAACCCACCTTGCCCGAGACGACGCCGGCTTCGCCGGATCCCGCGCCGGCGCCGCCCGCGCCGCCCACCGCCCCGCCCCAGGAGACCACCGTGACCACCGCACCCGCCACCCCGCCCACCGCTCCGCCCGAGCCCACGCGCGCGGTGCCGCCGGCGCCCGACCTGGACGCCATCCGCGCCGAGGCCGAACGCGCCACCGTCGAACGCATCGCTGGCTATGAGCCGGTCCTCGCCGCCGCCCGCGGCCTGGTGACCCCCGACATGCTCGACACGATGCGCGAGGCCGCCATTCGCGACCGCGTCTCCCCCGAGGTGCTGCGTGGCCGCCTGTGGGAGGCCTTCACCAGCGGCGCTGCCCGCCCCTCCCTGCCGGCGCGGCCGGAGACCGGCCTCTCCAACGCCGATCCGGTGCAGATCCTGGACGCCATGGCCGAGGCGTTGGCCGTCCGCACCATGCCCGGCTACCAGGCGCCCACCACCGGCCGCCACACCGAGTTCCTCGGCTGGCGCCCCTCCGACATGATCGGCGAACTGCTGCGCGCCCGCGGTGAGCGCAACGTGCCGCGCAACCCGACCATCCTCGCCGAGCGCGCCTTCCACACCACCAGCGACTTCCCCGCACTGCTCTCGGCCGCCGCCAACAAGATGCTGCTGGCGGCCTATGCGCCGGCGGCGCCGACCTACCGCACGCTGTTCCTCCGCCGCGACTTCCGTGACTTCAAGCCGCACCGGCACCTGCGCGTCGGCGACTTCCCGACCCTGCTGCCGCTGTCGGAGAATGGCGAGGTCCAGGCCGGCACCATGTCCGAGAGCCAGGAGCTGGTCTTCCTGCAGACCTTCGCGCGGCGCATCCGCGTCACGCGGCAGATGCTGGTCAATGACGATCTCGGCGCCTTCACCGACTTCGCCTCCATGATCGGCCGGCGCGTGGCCGACTTCGAGAACGCCACGGCCTATGCCCTGGTGAACAGTGCCAGCGGCGACGGCCCGACGCTGACCACCGGCGCCGCGCCGGTCTTCGGCACGGCGGCGGCGCGGGCCAACAAGGCGAGTGCGGGCACCGCGCTCGACCTCCCGAACCTGGCGCTCGGCCGTGCCGCGGTGATGCGCCAGAAGACCCTCGACGGGCTGCCCATTGCGGTCGGTGCGCAGATGCGGCTGCTGGTCGGGCCGAACCAGGAACTCGCCGCGCGGCAACTCACCGTGTCGGTGCAGGCGACGCAGACCAGCAACGCCAACGTCTATGCCGGCTTCGTGCAGCCGCTGGTCGAGCCGCTGATCCCGGCCAACCGCTGGTACCTGTTCTCTGATCCGCTGGCGGCCCCGGTCTACGTCTACGGCTACCTCAACGGTGCCGAGGGGCCGCAGGTCACCACCGGCAATGTCCAGGGTGTGGATGGCGTCGAGGTTTCGGTGATCTTCGACTTCGGCGTCGGTGCCATCGACTG
Organism: Roseomonas alba; assembly: GCF_019430885.1. Taxonomy (GTDB): domain Bacteria; phylum Pseudomonadota; class Alphaproteobacteria; order Acetobacterales; family Acetobacteraceae; genus Neoroseomonas; species Neoroseomonas alba. Next base: position 434,906 of record NZ_JAHYBZ010000007.1, read on the forward strand.
GCGTGGCGCCTGGTTCAATCCGGGCACCTGATCGTCCCTGCCACCCCAACAGCCATGACGACACGCGGGGCGCCTCGTTGGGCGCCCTTCGTGTTTCTGAGGAGACCTCACCCCCATGCGCAACTATGTGCAGCCCGGTGACAGCCTGGCGCTCGCCATCCCCTATGCCAGCGGCGTCACTTCGGGCGACGGCCTGCTGGTCGGTGCCCTGTTCGGCGTGGCCGCCGTCGATGGCGTGCAGAACGCCGTCATCGAATGCCAGACCAAGGGCGTCTTCGACATCACCAAGGAGCCGGCGCTGGCCATCACCGCCGGTGCGCGCCTCTTCTGGGACAACACCAACCGGCGCCTGACCACCACCGCGACCGGCAACTTCCAGGTGGGGATCGCGACGCAGGCCTCGCTCGCGGCAGACGCGACGGTGCGCGTGGTGCTGCAGCGCGTGCCGGCGAGCGGGGCCTGACCGCCGTGGACCCGAAGGTCACGCGCGGCTACCGAAACCGCAATCCGGGCAACATCGAGCACGTCCCGGCCAACAAATGGCAGGGCCTGGCCGATCCGCCCACGGACGGGCGCTTCTGCCGCTTCACCAGCCATGAGTTCGGCATCCGCGCCCTGGCGGCCCTGCTGGTCACCTACCAGGACCGGCACAAGCTGCGCACGCCGCGCGCGATCATCGAGCGCTGGGCGCCGAAGGTGGAGAACGACACCGCCGCCTATGTCGCGGTGGTGGCGCCGCGGATTGGCGTCGGGCCGGATGATGCGATCGACCTGCACCGGCACACGCACCTTCGCCCGCTGGTCGAGGCGATCATCGCCCATGAATGCGCCGGGCTGACCTATCCGGCCGCGGTGATCGGCCGGGCCCTGACCATGGCCGGGGTACCGCCGGCTGCGCCGGAGACGCTGCGGCAGGTCGCCACCACCACCGGCACCGGCCGCGGAGCGGTGGCGGTTGGTGCGGCCGGCGTGGCCACGGTCGCGGCCCAGGCCGCGCCGGCGATCCAGGCGCTGGGCGGCCTGGCGCCGATGATCGCCATCGCCGTGATCCTCGCCGCCATCCTCGGCGTCCTGCTCTGGCGCCTGCGGAGGCCGGCATGACGGCGCTGCTTGCTGCCCTGTGGTCCCGCATCGGCGGCTGGGCGGCGGCGGTCCTCGCGGGCAGCGGCGCGGTGCTCGCCCTGCTGGCCGTGGGCCGGCGGCAGGGCCGCGCGGAGATCGAACGGCAGGTGGCCCAGGACAGCCTTGAGGCCAGGGAGAGAGCCGATGCGGCATCTGCCGAGTATCGCGCTGACGGCGCTGCTGGGCGCCTGCGCTCCGGCCGGTTCTGAACCGGCCTGCTTCGCGCTGGTGCCGTATGACGGCCAGACCCAGCGACAGGCCGCTGAAGAACTGGCCGCGCTGCCGAATGGATCGGTGCTGGCGCGCATGATCGACGACTATGGCGATCTGCGCGCGCGCGTCCGCGGAGCCTGCGGGCGATGAACGCCTTCGCCGCGGCAATGGACGTGCTGGCCGCCGACCCGAACCTCGGGGCCGACGCCGTCTACCGGCAGGGCGGCACCGGCGTGCCGATCGCCCTGCGCGTGCTGCGATCGTCGCCCGACCGCGTGGCCGACGCCTTCGGCACCGAGATCCTTTCCGCCACCGACATTCTCTCCGTCGCCATCGCCGTCCTGCCCGACCTCGCCGCCGGCGACAGCTTCGTCCTCGGTCCCGACCTGCTCACCGTCACCCACGCCGAGCGCGACGCCTCCGGCACCGCCTGGCGCGTGCTCTGCCAGCGATAGGAGCTCCACCCATGCCGCAGAACGCCCTCACCCTGCTGGAGATCCTGCGCGACCTGCTGCTCGGCGCCGCGGCCGGCCTCGCCGGAGGCTTCGTGCGCTGGAACAACCCCGAGCGCCGGCGCTTCGGCTGGTGCCTCGCCTGGGAGGTGCCCTCCGCCGCGCTGGTCGGCAGCGCCGGCTACGCCCTCGGCGGCTTCCTCGAGTTCAACGAGTACGGCCGGTTCCTCTTCGCCTTCGTGTTCGGCTACCTCGGCCAGGCGGCGCTGCATGACCTCGCCGTCGCCATCATCCGCCACCGCACCGGCCTGCCGCCCGGCGGCGCGCCGTGAGGCTCGCGGCCCGCATCGTCGGCGACCTCCGCCAGGTGCTCGCGGCCGAGATCCGTGCCGGCGAGCGCGCGGCGATGACGGCGATCCGCGCTGAGACGGAGCAGGTGAAGCAGGAGCTGCGGCGGCAGGTCACCAGCAGCTTCGCCGGCAACGCGCGGGGCATCGCCAATGCCTGGCGGTCGATGATCTTCCCGCGGACTGGGCAATCACTGCGGCCGGCAGGGCTGGTGTTCAGCAAGGTGCCGAACGTGATCGACGCCTTCGAGCGCGGCGCGCTGATCCGCGCCAAGGGTGGCCGGAAGTTCCTGGCCATCCCGACCGGCTTCAACGCGGCCAGGGGGCGCCGGGGACGGGGCGAGAAGGGGCTGCGCGTCACGCCGGCGCAGATGGTCGCCTCCGGCCAGGGTTTCCTGCGACCGTTCCAATCCGGGCGGGGCTTCGTGTGGTGCCTGCCGCTCCGGCAGGGCGAGCAGACCGGCCGGCGCCGCCGCACCCGGCTGGTCGCCGGAGGGCTCGCGGAGATCGGCACCGGCAATCGCAAGGGGCGCGAGGCCTGGGCGCGCGGCATGCTCCAGCGCGGCATGGTGCCGATGTTCCTGCTGCTGCCGCAGGTGAAGCTCGCCAAGCGGCTGGACGTGAAGGGTGCCGCCGAGCGCGGCTTGCGTCGGTTGCCGGGACGTTTTGTCGCGGCCTGGGAGCGCGAGAGCGGGAGGACGGCACCGTGAGCATGCGCGAGACTGCAATCGCGGCGCTGCACAGCCGGCTCGCCTCATTCCTGGCCAGCAGGAATCCGGCGCCTCTGGTCCTGCGCGGCGAGACTGTGCCGCAGCGGCTGCCGCCGGGCGGGCTGGTGGTCATCCGCGACGGCGAGACCGTCGAGGAGACGGCGATCCTGTCGCCGCTCGCCTGGGCGATCGAGCATCGTGCCGAGGTCGAGGTCACCGCTGGTGGCGCGACGCCCGCGGCGCGCACCGCGCTGCTCGACGCGCTGCTGGTGGACATCGCCGCCGCCATCACCGCCGACCGCACCCTCGGCGGCGGCGCGGAATGGGCGCAGCCCGGTGCGCCCGACTTCGAGGATGTCGAGTTCGAGGGCGCCGCCGCGGCCCGCGCGGCCTCGGTCCCCGTCGCGCTGTTCTTCACCGTCGCCGGCTCGCCGCTGGCCTGACGCTTCTCCTCCCCGCTGATCCCGGAGACCCCCGATGCCCCGTGCCATCGGCGCCAATTGCCGTCTGCTCATGATCCCCGAGGCGACCTACGGCACCGCGCCCGCGGGCGACTGGCTGCGTATGCCCTTCCTCTCCTGCGATCTCGGCGCGGAGCAGCCGCTGCTCGATGCCGACGTCATCGGCGTCGGCAGCAGCCGCGATCCTGCCGCTCCCTTCCTCGACACCGTCACCGTGCAGGGCCAGGCGGTGGTGCCGGTCGACCTGGTCAACATCGGCCACTGGCTGCGCCTGCTGCTCGGCCCGCCGACCACGACCGGCACCAGCCCGAACTTCATCCACAGCTTCGGCTCGGGCGCGGCGGCGCTGCCCTCGAACAGCATCGAGATCGGCTATCCGGACGTACCGAACTACGATCTCTGCACCGGGGTGCGCGCCGACACGCTGGAGATCGACTTCTCGCCGACCGGCCCCGCCACCGCCACCTTCGGGCTGATGGGGCAGGGCTCGACGCGCGGCACCGCGAGTTCCGGCGGCACGTCGACCAGCGCCGCCTACACCGCCTTCAACAAGGCGCAGGGGGCAATCAGCCGGAACGGCTCTGCGCTGGCCCAGGTGACCGGGGCGCGGCTCACCTACGCCAACGGCATGGAGATGGTGCGTACCATCCGCGCCGACCGGAAGGTGGAGGGCGTCGATCCCGGCATCGCGCGCACCACCGGCCAGATCACCGCGCGCTTCGCGGACACCACGCTGCTGACCCAGGCGCAGAACAACGCGCCGGCGGAGTTCGCCTTCAGCTACACGATCGACGCCAACCGCAGCCTGACCTTCACGCTGCACGAGGTGTATCTGGCGCTCGCAAAGACCCCGGTCGAGGGGCCGGCCGGGGTGGAGGCGAGCTTCGAGTTCCGCGCGGCCTACAACGCTACGGCCACCCGCATGATGTCCGCCGTGCTGAAGAACCAGCAGGCCGCAGCCGGTTACGCGTGACGGCTATTCGGTGCGCCGGATCGTTCGCGCACCTTTCCGGGCGCGCCACGCCGCAAAGGCCTGCCGGATTGTCGCCATCAGCGCATGCGGCAGGCTGCCGTAGACGAAACCATTCTCGCCGGTCTCGGGGCGACGAAGATCCGGCCCAGGCCAGGCAAAGACGTTCGCCTCCGTCACCACCACCCAGCACGGCTCCGATTGCAAGCCAAGCCGCGCCCGGGTGGCAGCCGGGATCTCGATACCGGCTCCGTCCTCGACAGGAGCCGTCGAGGTGATGGGGAATACCACCACTTCGTCACGACCGTTCTCGCCGCGCAGCAGGGCGACCACGGCCGCTGGCCGATCCTTGCTGCCCTCTTCGCGTCCTGCCGCGTGCTCGTGGCTCCACAGATACGCGTAGCGGATCACATCGCCGATAACCGGCAGCGCCGGCTTATCGGACCTCATGATCGAACCGCTTGCTCTCCTCTGGCGGTTCGGCCTTCAGGATAGCCTCGGCCAGATCCCGCGGCATGTCCTCGCTGCGCATCACTTCGCGGTCGCGGCGCTTGAGGCGCTCATATTCCTCGATGGAGAGCAGCACGGTGCGTGGCCGCCCGTTCCGGGTGATGGCGACCGGCTGGGTGAGAGCCTTGTCCTGATAGAGGCCGAAGTTCCGCTGCGCCTCGGCCGCCGGGACCTTGAGCATGGGCTCGGTCATCGGAGAGTTCCTTGGTTTCTGCAAAATACATAACCCATGGAGGAGTAGATTTCCATGCTCACCCTCGACCTTCCGGCCGAGCCGTATTGGCTCGACCTGCCGCGCGGCGTCCGCGTCGAGATCCGGCCCGTGACGACCGCTGTTATGGCGGCGGCGCAGGCCGCCGCCGCACGCCGGCTCGCTGCGATCCGCATCGCGGATCCGGATCTCGATCCCGACATGTCGCGCGGCCTGTCCTTCGCCTTCCTGGTCAAGGCGCTCGCCCGCCACGCCGTCACGGCCTGGGAGGGCGTCGGCGACGCCGCCGGCCAGAAGCTGCCGGTCTCCCCCGAGGCGGTCGAGCGCCTGATGGACCTTGACGACATCGCCGCCGCCTTCTGGGACCGCGCCACGGCGCCGGTGGCCGCGGTGGCCGCCGAGGGAAACGGCTGAGGGCCCGCGCCGCCTGGCACTTCGGCCACGGGCCCGACTACTGCCGCGGCTGCGCCGCCCTGGAGCGCAACTGCGCCGACGCTTGCCCTTACGCCGCGCAGGCCCCCACCAGTCTCGAAGGCCACGCCTGCTGGGCCGCTGGCACGGGCTGCGCGGAGGCAACGATGGCGGGCCTGACGCTCGACACCGCCGGCGCGCTCGCCGCGGCGCGCGAGATGGGCGCGTCGGGATGGGTCGCCGCCGAACTGCTGCTCGCCATCCGCATCGGCATGGCCGAGGGCGCCACCGCCCGCCGCGAGGGGGAGACGACCTGACATGGCCGACGCCACCCGCCGCGTCTCGGTCCGCCTCTCGCTGGACGATGCCGCCCGGGTCAAGGCCGAGCTGCGCGAGGTCGGCGAGACCGGCCAGCGCTCGCTCGACCAGATCAAGGGCGGCGCCGAGCGGGCCTCGCGCTCCCTCGAAGTGCTGGACGTCGCCGTCCGCGGCATCCAACTCGCCGGCGTGGCGGTCGCGGCGCGCGCGTTGGTGCAGGCCGGCGATGCACTGACGCAGAGCCTCTCCCGCCTGCAGAACGCCACCGGCTCAGTCGAGCGGGCCGGCCAGGTCTACGAGGCGCTCTATCGCAACGCGCTCTCCACCGGCGTCGCGGTCTCCGAGAGCGTCGATGCCTTCCAGCGCTTCTCGATCGCCGCCCGCGAAATCGGCGCCACCTCCGACCAGGTGGTCCGCCTCGTCGGCGGTCTGCAGCGCGTCGCCATCGTCTCCGGCGCCTCCACCCAGGAGATCAGCAGCGCCACACTCCAGCTCGCCCAGGCGCTGGCCTCCGGCGTGCTGCAGGGCGACGAGCTGCGCTCCATCCTCGAGGCCATGCCGCTGCTCGCCGAGGGGCTGGCCAAGGAACTCGGCGTCTCGATCGGCGAGCTGCGCAAGCTCGGCTCGGAGGGCAAGCTCACCGCCGAGCGGGTCTTCCCCGCCCTGCTGCGCGCCACCGAACGCCTCGGCGTCGAACTTGACCGCGCGCCGCTCTCGCTCGGCCGTGCCTTTGGGCAGCTGACCGCGGCGACCGAGAACTTCCTCGGCCAGCTCGACCGCGCCATCGGCCTGTCGAACGCGCTCGCCCGCGCCCTCTCCGCCGCCGCACGAGCGGTGGACGGCGTCCGCCAGGGCGCCGGCCTGCTCAGCGAGGAGGAGCGCTTCGCCGGCATGCGCCGCCAGGCCGAGGCGCTGGCCGCGCAGATCGCCCGGCTGGAAAGCCAGCAGGACGGCCGCGCCAGCCTCACCGCCCCGGTCCGCCGCGGCAGCATCCGTCCTGGCCTGGTCGGCACCGCCGAGCAGCAGGCCGGGATCGATCGCGCGACCCGGCTGGAAGAGTTGCGCCAGCAATACACGGAACTCCAGGCCGAGATCACCCGCGGCGAGCAGGCCGCCGGCGAGCGCCAGCGGACGGAGCAGGAGACCGCGGCCGCCGCCGCGGCTGAGGCCCGCCGGCGCCGCGCCACGCAGGACGTGCAGGACCTCACCCGCGACCTCGACGACCGCTTCCGGATCAACCGGGAATACGAGGAGCGCGTCCGCCGGCTGCGCGAGGCCGAGGCCGCCGGTGGCGTCACGGCGGCCGAGCGCACCCGCCTCGAGACCCTGGCGCTGCAGGAGCGCGACGAGGCGCTGCGGCGGCTGGAACCCCGCGTCGCCGCGGTCCGTCGTGCCAGCACCGAGGGCGCGCGGGAGGCGCGGGAGGCGGAGCGGGAACTCAACGAGCTGCTGCGCGAGCGCGAGCGACTGATTCGGCAGAACGAGACCGCCTATGAGCGCTACCAGCGGCGCCTCGCCAATCTCTCCAGCCTGGTGGAGCGGGCGGAACGGGCTGGCCGGACGGTGCCCGACGAGACCATCCAGCGCGAGGCCGTCGCGGCGATGGAGGAGCTGGAACGTGCCGAGCGCCGTGTCGAGGAGGGAGCATCCCGCACCTCCGACACTGTCCGTGAGTTGGGCCTGACTTTCTCCAGCGCCTTCGAGGACGCCATCGTCAAGGGCGAGAAGTTCTCCTCCGTGCTGGAGGGCCTGCTGCAGGACATCACCCGCATCCTCGCCCGCAAGGTCATCACCGAGCCGCTCGGCAACGCCGTCTCGGCCGGCCTGTCCGGGATCTCCTTCGACAGCCTGTTCACGGATGTCGGCTCCTGGCTCGGTGGGCTGTTCCGTGCCGAGGGCGGGCCGGTCGCCGCCGGCCAGCCCTACATCGTCGGCGAGCGCGGGCCGGAGTGGTTCGTCCCCCGCCAGGCAGGCACGGTCCTGCCGAACGGCACTGCGCCGGGCGCGGGCGGCCCGACCATCCACACCAGCATCACGATCGACGCGCGCGGTGCCGATGCGGGCGTCGAGGCGCGGCTGCGGCTGCTGGCCGGGCAGATCGCCCGCCAGGCCTCGGCGATGACGCTGGATGCCATCCGTCGCGGCGGCGCGGCCTACGACACGGTGCGCGGGTAGCGGGGAGAGGCCGGCATGACCGAATACGCCTGGCCGGCCGCGCTGCGGCCGTCGCGGCTGAGCTTCTACCTGCAGCACAACACGCTGCGCTTCGTCTCGCCGGTCAGCCGCGCCACCCAGGTGCTGCGCCGCGACGGCGCCCGCTGGATCGCCGAGGCCAGCTTCGATCCCCTCAATCGCACCCAGGCCGGGGTGCTGGAGGGGCTGCTGGCGGCGCTCGCCGGCTCGGCCAACACGGTCCGGATCTGGGACTGGCGGCGCGAGTACCGCACCGGCGATCCGCGGAGCCAAGGGGAAGTCCCGAGTGGACCCTACTCCTTCTCGGACGCGACCATCTTCACCGATGGGACGGGGCTGGTGGTGGGCAGCGGCACGCCGTCGCTGGCGGCCGGTGCGGCGCGTGGGGCGCTGTCCCTGCAAACGCAGGGCTGGTGGCCGAACGCGGTGGCGGTCGGGGCGGGGGATCATATTGGCCTCGCCGGCCGGCTCTACATGGCCACGGAAGGTGTCGTGGCCTCCGGCACCGGCACGGCCACCATCCCGATCGCCCCGCCGCTGCGCGCCGCGGCCCCGCTCGCCGAGCCGTTGGTGCTGACGACGCCCACCGTCGCCATGCGCCTCGCCTCCGACGATGAGGGGGCCAACCCCACCCGGCCGGGGCGCTTCACCGCCATTACCATCCGCCTCGAGGAGGCACTCCCATGACGGAGGGCATCACCGCCACGCCGCGCCTGTCGCCCCAGGCTGCCGCGGCGGCGACCGCGCCGGTCGCCACCCCCGTCGTCCTGGTCGAGCTCGACTTCGCCTCCGGCCCGATCCGTGCCTGGACCGGGCTCGGGCCGCTGCACTGGGCCGGGGTGACCTATGAGGGCATGGGGACGATCGGCGCCGTCTCCGATATCGAGGAGACCGCCGAGCTGCGCGCCGTGCGCATCACCCTGACGCTGTCGCCGGTGCCGCAGGAGGTGGTCGACATTGCGCTCGCCGAGCAGTCCTTCCGGCTGCGCCCAGCCCGGCTGTGGGGCGCGCTGCTCGATGCCGAGGGCGCTTTCGTCGCCGACCCGTTCCCGCTCTGGGTCGGGCTGATGGACACCATGCAGGTGGTGGACGGCGCCGAGCCGCGCATCTCGCTCACCTGCGAGAGCCGCCTCGTCGACCTCGAGCGCGCCGAGGTGCGGCGCTACACCGATGCCGACCAGCAGGCCGAGTATCCAGGGGACCGCTTTTTCGAGTACGTCCCCGCCCTGCAGGAGGCGGAGATCCGGCTGCCGGCCAGCTGATGGCCCGGTTGCCGGATTGGCCTGCGCGGCTGGCAGCCCTGCTGGTCGCGGCGGAGACGCGTCCCTTCGACGCGCATCGCTGGAACTGCGGGCGCTTTGCCCTCGCCTCCGTAGAGGCCTGCACCGGCGCACCGGCGCGCATCCGAATGCGCCCCTCGCTCGAGGCGACGGCCGACAGCGCGGGCTTCCCGCGCGTCCCGCCGGCCTTCGCCCGCCCCGGGGACGTCGTCCTCGCCGGCGACCCGCCCCGCCTCGGCGTCGCGGTCGCTGGCGGCCGCGCCGCCTTCGTCGGTCCCCACGGCCTGGTCCGCGTCCCGCTCACCACCTGCACCACTGCCTGGCGCATCGACTGATGCCTCGGAGGACCGCGCCCGATGCCTGCCGCTGTCCCCCTCATCGCCGTCGCCGCTGCTGGCATCGCCTCGGCAGCGGTCGGCGGCGGGATCATCGGTGCCGTGGTCGGCGCCGGCGCGGCCTTCATCGTCTCCGCCATCGGCCAGTCGGTCTTTCCGCAAAAGCAGAAAAGGCAGGCCAGCCTCAGCCCGCAGGCGGCCGCGATCGCCGGCTTCGACGCCGGCCAGCCCGGCGCCGGCCGCACCCAGGCCTTCCGCCAGCCGGTCACCGAGCACCAGCTCGTCCTCGGCCGCTGCAAGGTGTCAGGCCCGATCGTCTTCCTGCACTCCGCCACCGACGATGAGGGCCGCGCGGACGGGTACTTCTATTCCGTGGTGGTGCTGGCCGCGCACCGCGTCCGCGCCATCGGCGAGGTGTTCCTCGGCGACAAGGTCGAGAGCGATCCGTCGCTCACCGGGCTGGTGCGCATCGACCGCCATCTCGGTGATCCCGACCAGGCCGCCGACGCCAACCTCATCGCCGAAACCGGCGGCCAGTGGACCGCTGAGCATCGCGGCCGCGGACGCGCCTATGTCGCGGTGCGGCTGAAACTCACTGCCGAGGCCTTCCCCGCCGGCCCGCCCAATATCGCCGCCATCGTCGAGGGCGCCGACACCATCCTCGACCCGCGCACCGGCGCGGTCGGGTGGTCCGACAACCCAGCTCTGCTGCTCGCCTGGTACCTCACCGTGCCCTTCGGCTGGCGCGCCGCCTGGGCCGACATCGATATCCCGGCGCTGATGGCCGCCGCCAACATCTGCGACGAGCTGGTCGGCACAAGGGCGGGGGTCTACGAGCGCCGCTACACCGCCAACGGCGTGCTGTCCCTCGCCGAGGGCAAGATCGCCATCACCCGCAAGCTGGCCGCCGCCATGGCCGGGGCGCTGGTGGTCTCCGGCGGACGGTTCTTCATCCATGCCGGGGCGCCGGCGCTGCCGGCCGCCACACTCACCTCGGACGATCTCCGCGGCGACGTCACCATCCAGGGCGCTCGGCCGCGGCGGGATCTCTTCAACGGGGTGCGCGCTGTCTATGTCGAGCCGGCCGCCAACTGGCAGCCGACCGACGCGCCGCCGCTGCTGGCCAGCAACTACGTCGCCCAGGATGGCGGCGAAATGATCTATCGCGACCTCGAATTCCCGCTCACCACCTCGGTCAGCACGGTCCAGCGGCTGATGAAGGTCGAGCTGGAGCGCAACCGCCGCCAGCGCACCGTGGCCTTTCCCGCCAACCTCTCCGCCCTGCGGCTGCGGCCGTGGGAGGCGGCAACGGTGGCGCTCGACCGGCTCGCGCCCTTCCCGGCGCGGGTCACCGCCTGGTCGCTCGCCGCCGAGGGGGGTGTCGACCTCACCCTGGAGGAGGAGGACGCCGCGGTGTGGGACTGGAACCCGGCGGTC
>NZ_JAHYBZ010000008.1 GCF_019430885.1 Roseomonas alba
CCGCACCCCCGCCCGGCCGCCCAACGACACCATGCTGCATGGGTGGCCGGGCGGGGGTGCGGGCCGGTGCCGGCATTCTCAAACAGCCTCCCGGACCTGCTGGTCCCGCATCGCATCCCGGCGTAACACGCAGGGCATGAGCGACGCCGCCGATGCCGCCCTGGCTGCCCAGTACGAAGCCTACCCCTACCCGCAGCGCGACCCGCGCGAGGAGTCGAAGCGCCTCATCGTCGGGAGCCCCAGCCATTTGCGGGAGATCGACCATTGGGTCTTCGGCGCCCGGCGCCAGGCCGCGAAGCCACTGAAGGCGCTGATGGCCGGCGGCGGGTCCGGTGACGCGACGGTGATGCTGGCCCAGCAGATGGCGACCGCCCTGCGTCCGGGGACCGTCACCTGGCTCGACCGTTCGGCGGCCGCGCGCAAGGTGGCCGGGGCGCGGGTGGCGGCACGCAAGCTCGCGAATGTGGTGTTCGAGGAAGGCTCGCTCCTCGACCTGCCGGCCAGCGGCCTTGGCCCCTTCGACTACATTGATTGCTGCGGCGTGCTGCACCACCTGCCGGATCCGCTCGCGGGGTTGAAGGCGTTGGTCTCCGTGCTCGCGCCAGGCGGCGGGGTGGGGCTGATGGTCTATGCCCCGCACGGCCGCACCGGGGTCTACATGGTGCAGGACGCGCTGCGGCTGATCGCGCCCGCCGGCGAGCCGCCGCGCGAGCGCGTCGAGATCGCCAAGCGCCTGTGGCGCCAGATGCCCGAGACCAACTGGCTGCGCCGCAACCCCTGGATCACCGACCATGTTAAGGGCGGCGATGCGGGGCTCTATGACCTGCTGCTGAACCCGCGCGACGTCGCCTTCACGGTCCCGCGGCTCGCCGCCCTGATCGCGGCGGCGGGGCTCGAGATCCGCTGCCTGGTCGAACCGTTCCGCTACGACCCGGACAGCTTCCTGACCGACCCCCGGCTGCGGGAGCGCACCGCGAACCTCGACCCGGTGCAGCGCGCCGCGCTGGCCGAGGCGGCTGCAGGCAACATGGGCATCCACATCGCCTATTGCGTCCGGGCCGGGGAGGCGCCGCCGGCACCGGCCTGGGACGACCCGGCTGCGGTGCCGATCCTGCGCGAACTGGACGGCGCGAAGCTGGCCGCGACCATTCCCCCTGATGGCGTGCTGCGCATCGCCTTCGATGGGTTGTCCGTGCCGCTCGCCCTGCCACGCCTGGCCCAGGCGATCCTGACGCGGGTGGACGGCGTGCGCAGCATCGGCGCGATCGGCGACGAACTGGCCGCCAACGGCACCTCGCGCGAGGCTTTCACCAAGGATTTCGCCGCCCTTGCCCGGGGGCTGGAGCGGGTGAACCGGCTGCTGCTCGCCGCCCGCTAGGCTGCGAATCCGCTCCCCCTCGGGCGCATCGCTGCCCTAGGCTTCCTCCCAAAGCCCATGAGGCTTGGGAGGAGACACAGCATGATCACCCGTCGCGCCGTTTTCGGCGCTGCCGGCGCAGTTTTGGTTGCGCCTTCCGTCCGGGCCCAGGGTGCCTGGCCGGACAAGCCCATCCGCTTCATCATCGGCGGCGCATCCGGCGGGGTCTCCGACATCTTCCTGCGCATGATGGAGAACCGGCTGCGCGAGACGCTCGGCCAGCCCCTGATCATCGAGCCGCGCCCGGGCGCCGGCGGCATGGTCGGTGCCGAGGTCACCGCGCGCTCCACCCCCGATGGCTACACCTTCTACGTCAACCACGTCGCCTCGCATGGCATCGGGCCGACGCTGTATCGGCGGCTGTCCTTCGACCCGCTCAAGGACCTTCCGGGGGTGGCGCGCATCGCGGCCATGCCCAATGTGCTGATCGTGAAGGGCGACGGGCCGATCCGGTCGGTCCAGGACCTGGTCGCCTTCTGCAAGGCGAATCCGTCGCGGGCGAATTTCTCCTCGGCCGGGTCGGGGACGTCGTCGCATCTGTCCGGCCTGTTGTTCGGCATGCGCATGGGCATTGACGTCACCCATGTCCCCTATCGCGGCACCGCCCCGTCCATGGCCGCGGTGCTGAACGGGGAGGTGCTGTTCAACATCGACAACGCGCCGGTGTCGCGGCAGCAGGTGCTGGCGGGCATGCTGCGGGCACTCGGCGTGTCTACCGCCCGGCGCGCGTCGATGATGCCGGAACTGGCGCCGCTGCAGGATCAGGGCGTGCCGGATTTCGACGTGGCGTCCTGGTACGGCGTGGCCATGCCGGCCGCAGTGCCGGTGGCGATCCGCGACCGGCTGGGGGCGGAGATTGTCTCGGCACTGAACGATCCCGGCATCGCGCAGCGGCTGCGCGACTACGGGGCGGAGCCCTGGCCACTGGGGCCGGCCGACTACGACGCGTTCATGCGGGCGGAGGTGGAGAAATGGGCGCCGGTGGTGCGAGCCTCGGGCGCCCAGGTGGATTGAGACGGCAAGGGCCCTGGGCCAGGCGCGTCAAGGCCGCCGTCGACACGGCTCTCGCGGAAATGGGGATGGCGGCGTCCCCCGCGTCCGGATCATGGGCGGGGGGAGGTGGTGCTCCCCCCCAAGCCTGCCTCCAGAGCATTTCCGGTGAGCTTCCGTTCACCTGCAATGCTCCAGGTGTGTGTTTTTGCGAGCATCTTTACCTGTCCGGATGAGTTCATCCGGACAGGATCTGCTCTAGGCCAGCGCCTCTGCCTTCCGCGGTGTCACCGGCACCTTGAGGTAATGGACCCCGTTGCTCTCTGCCGGTGGAAACCGCCCGGCCCGGATGTTGACCTGAATCGAGGGCAGCAGCAGCAGCGGTGCCGACAGGGTCGCATCGCGCTTGGTGCGGAAGGCGACGAATTCGTCCTCGGTCACGCCGTCCTTCACATGAGGGTTGTGGGCGCGCTGTTCGGCGACCGTGGATTCCCAGGCAAAGACGTCGCGCCCTGGTGCCTTGTAGTCGTGGCACATCCACAGATGCGTCTCGGGCGGCAGGGCGAGCAGCTTCTTCATCGACCGGTACAGAATTCGGGCATCGCCACCCGGGAAATCGGCCCGCGCCGTGCCGTAATCGTGCATGAAGAGCGTGTCGCCGACGAAGACATCGCCGCCGATGCGATAGGAAACGCAGGCCGGCGTGTGGCCCGGGGTGTGGATCACCTCGGCCTCGAGCGATCCGATCGGGAAATGCTCGCCATCCTTGAACAGATGGTCGAAATCGCCCCCGCCGGGTTTCACGTCATCCGCCGCGAAGACGGGGCGGAAGATCGCCTGGACGTCCCTGATGTGCTCGCCGATGCCGATCGGCGCGCCGGTTTTCGCCTTGATATAGGGGGCGGCGGTCAGGTGGTCGGCATGGGCGTGGGTTTCCAGCACCCAATCGATCGTCACGCCTTCCTCGGCCGCGGCGCCCAGGATTCGATCGGCGAAGGCGACATCGGCGGTGCCCGAGCGGTTGTCCCAGTCCAGCACCGGATCGATGACCGCTCCGCGTTTCGTCGCCGGGTCCCACACCAAGTAGCTGACCGTGTTGGTCGGTTCGTCGAAGAAGGCGCGGATCGTGGCTTTGCCGCTCATCGTGCGTCACTCCGGAACGATATATGCGCTGATGCTTACTATATGCACACCAAGCGCGCTTGCACCACGAAGATGGGGCAGGTGGGGGCGGCTTGCCATCCGAAAGCATCGCAGCTTCCATGCCGACGCTCGGGAAACAGGACCCAACGATGCGCCGAAGCGCCGCCCTCCTCACGCTGCTGTTCTGCCTGATCGCTGGCAGCGTCTCCGCGCAACCGGCCATGCTCGTCCTCGATGCCTCCGGCTCCATGTGGGGGCGGATCGAGGGCCGCACGAAGATCGAGGTCGCGCGGGAGGTCGTGGGCGGGTTGATGTCCCGCTGGCCGGCGGGGCGACCGATCGGCCTGATGGCCTATGGCCACCGCCGCAGCGGGGATTGCGCGGATATCGAGGTGCTGGCCCAGCCCGCGCCCGACCCGACCGCCATCACCGCCCTGGTGCGCCGGATCACTCCGCGCGGCCGGACCCCAATGGCGGACGCCGTGCGCCTGGCCGCCGAGGCGCTCGGGCCCAGCGGCGGCAGCGTCATCCTGGTCTCGGACGGCATCGAGACCTGCCACCCCGATCCCTGTGCCGTCGCCCAGGCCATCGCACGGTCAGGCGTTCGGCTGGTGATCCACACGGTCGGCTTCGGCATCAGCGACCCGGCGGCCGCGGCCCAGCTCCGTTGCATGGCCGAGGCCACCGGCGGCCGCGCCGTCACCGCCCAGGACGCGAACGAATTGGCCGAGGCCCTGGACCGGGCGGCGGCAGCCCCGACACCCGGGCCCCGTGCCGCCGCCCCGCGCCCCGAACCCGTCCCGCAGCCGCGACTGATCGTCACATTGCGCCTCTGCGCGACCTGCGAGCCCATGACCGGCGACGCCGGCATCCTGCTGCGCCGCGGGGAGGACGTGGTCGCCACCAATGGCGATCCCTTCGGCCGGTTCTTCGACCTCGACCAGGGCGACTACCAGGTCAGCGTCGAGACCCCCTATTTCACCCGCGGCCCCGTCACAGCAACGGTGCCGGGGTCCGGCGTGGGCCGCGCCGAGGTGGTGCTGGATGCCGGGTGGCTGGTCGGCGATGTCCGCAGCGAGCCTTCGGGTGCCGACGTCACCGACCGGGCGGGTCTGGAGTGGGAGGCGCTGGGCGACCTTCCGGACGGCGACCGCCGCAGCGCCGAGGCGCAAGGCGGTCCCTCCTTCCTGGTTCCGGTCGGCACCCACAGGCTGACCGCGCGCATCGGCACGGCGACAGGCTCCGCCGAAGGCGCCGTCACCGCCGGCGAGGTGGTGGTGCTGCGCATCCCCATCCGCTTCGGCACGATCGCGCTGCGGCGGGAGGGGTTCGGCAATGATGCGCCGCGCATCACCATCACGGATCTCGGCAAGGACGAGGTCGTCTTTGACGACTGGCCGGGAGGCGACGTCGCGGAGATCCGCCTGGCGCCCGGGCGGTACCGCATCGCGGGCGATGCTGACGGGCGCACGGGCACGGCCGAGCTCGAACTCGCCGCCGATGCGTCGGAGGCGGTGACGCTCAGAGCCACGGAATAGCCCCCGGTCGGCGGAACCGGGACGTGCTTTGCCCCTGCGCGGATCTCATTCCGCCGAAAACCTTCCGGACGGTCCTGCAAACCCGCTCGTCGGAGCTGGAGGGGCAGACCGCCGCAGCACGAGCAGGATCGCCGGGTCGGTGACCGCGTGGCCCGCATCCCTCTCTTGCCAAGATCCGCTCCGGCAGAGGGTGGAACGTCCACGCAATCCACCGCAGCCCATATCAGGCGCGCGGGGTGCCCGATCGGCGGGGGGCTCCTCCCTGCTGGCTGCGCTCTGCCCGGCGCAACCGCGGCCCCTCGAAGCCTTCTCCGCCCGCACCGCATAGCCAGGGAGATCCTCGAACCCCTCTGCCATCCGCGGGGTGCCCGCTGAGTCCTCCAGGCCACCGAAGCAAAGCGTTGGAAGCCGCACAGTCCCGGAGCCCCCCGACGGATCACGCCGGCAGTCGCACCCTCGCCCTCAGGCCGCCCAGGGGGCTGTCCTCCAGCTCGATGTCCCCCCCATGCGCCCGAGCGATATCGCGGGCGATCGCGAGTCCCAGCCCAGTCCCACCGGCGGAGAAGGTCGCAAAGGGCCGGAAGGCTTCCTCGCGTTGTTCCTCGGGTATGCCAGGCCCGTCGTCGTCCACGGTCACCACTGCCCAGCTTCCGGTCTCGCCGCGCGGCACGCTGGACAGGCCGACCGCGATGCGGCGGGCATGCTTGCGCGCATTGTCGAGGAGATTGCCCAGGCAGCGGCGCAGGGCATCGGCGCGTACCGGCAGGACCATGGTGCGCTCGCCGAATGAAAGGTCCACCTGCGCCCCGTCGCGACGGGCCTTGGCGGCGGCTTCGCCAACCAGTTCGACGAGATCGGCGGGGGCGGCCTGCTCCATCCCCTCCCCGCGGGCGAAGGCAAGGTAGGCGGCGATGAGGCGATCCATCTCCTCGACGTCCTGGGTCATCGCCGCCGCGTCCTCCTGCGCATCGGAGGGCAGCATGGCGAGGCCGAGGCGCAGGCGCGTGAGGGGCGTGCGGAGGTCGTGGCTGATGCCGGCCAGCATCTCGGTGCGGCTTTCGACGAAGCGACGGATGCGGGACTGCATCGAGTTGAAGGCGATGGCGGCCTGGCGCGCCTCAGCGGCCCCTTCGGGCTTGATGGGACCGAGGTCGCGGCCGCGGCCGAAGGCTTCCGCGGCGTCGGCCAGGCGGCGCACGGCGCGCACCTGGTTCTTCATGAACAGGGCCGCGACGCCGAAGAGGAGGAGGGAGGAACCGACCACCCAGATGACGAAGAGGTAGAGCGTCCCGCTGAACAGGCGCTTGCGCGGCGCCTCGGCGTGCAGGACGCCGTCGGGGAGCTGGACGCGGATGATCACGCTGCGCGGGTCGGTCTGCCAGTCCGTGTCGAAGGGCAGGCGGACGCGCTCGCGCATGGCGGCGTCGAGGTCCTCCTCGAGCGGCAGCAGCGGCAGGGAGGCGCCGCGGTTACCGGAGGGACCGAGTGTCGCGCCGGCCTCGAACGCCAGGGAGAGGTCGAGGCGCCAGGCGGCCTCGCGGAAGATCCAGCCGCGGTCCTCGGGCTTGGGATTGCGGGCGAGAAGCTCGACCACCATCGCGACATCGCCGGCCACGCCGCCGGCCAGGCGCCGGGAGATGACGTCGAGATGGTTCCCGTAGAACAGGTAGAGCGAGATGACCTGGAGCACGACTAGCGGTACCAGGATGATCAGCAGCGCACGGCCGAGCAGGCCGCGCGGGACGGTCCGGCGCAGCAGGCCGGCGATCGTCACGGCCCGGGCCGCAGCACGTAGCCGCGGTGGCGCACGGTCTGGATGAAGCGGGGTTCGCGCGGGTCGGCCTCGACCTTGCGGCGCAGGCGGGTGACCTGCACGTCGATGGCGCGCTCGCCGGCCTCGGGGGTACCGAGGGCGGCGCCGATCTCCTCGCGGGACAGCACCTCGCCGACGCGGCGGGCGAGGGCCTGGAGCAGGGCGGCTTCGCCGCCGGTCAGGCGGACGATGCCCTCGGGGCCGCGGAGTTCGCCGCGCTCGATGTCGAACCAGCTATGGCCGAGCTGGACCGGGGCGGTGGACAGCGCCTGGGTCGTCACCGGCGGCGCGGCGCGGCGGAGGATGGTGCGCACGCGCAGCGCCAGCTCTCGCGGGTCGAAGGGCTTGGCCAGGTAGTCGTCCACCCCGTGCTCCAGGCCGGCGATACGGTCCTCGGGCGCGCCGCGGGCGGTGAGCATGAGGATGGGGACCTCGTTGCGCTCGCGGCGCAGGGATTCGGTCAGCGACAGGCCGGATTCGCCGGGCATCATCACGTCCAGCACCAGCAGGTCGAACATCATGGCCGAGATGGCCTGGCGCGCGGCGGCGGCGCTGTCCACGGCGGTGACGCGGAAGCCCTCCTCGCTGAGGAAGCGCTGGAGCAGGCCGCGCAGGCGCGCATCGTCATCGACAACCAGCAGATGCGCGCTGTCGCCCGGACTGCTCATCGCGCCCCCCCGGCCGAAGCGACATGGCCCTCGAGCGTGTCGCAAGCGGCGCGCGCCTGGTCGCCCATCAGGCCGCGCATGACGCGGCGGAAGCCTTCCACGGCGACAGGTCCGGCCTCGCGATAGGCCTGCATCACCGTCTCCCGCTGGCGTTCGAACAGGCGGCGTTCAAGCGCGGCGCCCTTTTCGGTCAGGGTCAGCAGGCGCTGACGACGGTCGTTGCGGCCGGGGGTCTGGGTGACGTAGCCGTCCTCGACCATGGGCTGAAGAACGCGGCCGAGGCTCTGCTTGGTGATGGACAGGATGCCGAGCAGGTCGCCCACCGTGATGCCGGGGCGGCGGCCGACGAAATGCAGGACGCGGTGATGGGCGCGGCCCATGCCGAGCTCGGCGAGGATCGCGTCCGCGCCGGCGGTGAAGTCGCGGTAGCCGAAGAAGAGCAGGTCCTGCGCGATGCGCAGCTCCTCCTCCCGCAGGAAGAGAAGGTTGCGGCCGGCGGGCAGGGTGCTGCGCTCCGGGGCTTCTGCGATCTGCGCTGGGCGTGGGGCTGGCATGTTCGGGCGTGGACCTCCTCTTGGGTCAGTATCATTGACCGATCAGTTCTGTCATTCTAACTTCACAGGCGTTGAAGCAACATTCTTTCGTCTGGCACGGCCTCCACATAGCAACTCAATGACCCGACTGGAGCACCGTGCCAGCGCGAATGCATAAGTGTCGCTGGAAGGAACCGCAGCATGGGCCAGTTTCCGTTCACCCGCACCACCACGCCGAAGGCCAAGCCGGCTGACGACTCGCTGTCCTTCGGCAAGGTCACCACGGATCACATGTTCCTCATGAACTATGAGGAGGGGAAGGGCTGGTTCGATCCGCGCATCGTCCCCTATGGGCCGCTCAGCCTGGATCCGGCGACCTCCGTGCTGCATTACGGCCAGGCGATCTTCGACGGGCTGAAGGCGTTCCGCGGCGATGACGGGCAGATCCGGTTGTTCCGCGCCGATCGCCACGCGCAGCGGTTCAATCGCTCGGCGAAGCTGATGAGCATGCCGGAACTGCCGGTGGACGTGATCCGCGACAGCTTCGAGGCACTGGTGGGCGTGGATGCCGACTGGGTGCCCCGCAAGGCGGGGACCTCGCTGTATCTCCGGCCGACCATCATCGCGACGGATGTGATGCTGGGCGTGCATCCCTCGCACAGCTACCTGTACTTCCTCATCCTCTCGCCGGTGGGGTCCTACTACAAGGAAGGAGTGAAGCCGGTGCGCATCCTGGCCTCCGACGCCCATGTGCGCGCGGTCAAGGGCGGCACGGGCGAGGCCAAGACCGCGGCGAACTACGCGCAGTCGCTGTCCGGCCAGGTCGATGCGGAAAAGGCCGGCTACACCCAGGTGCTGTATCTGGATGGCGTGCACCGGAAGTACCTCGACGAGGTCGGCACCATGAACATCATGGTGAAGATCGGCGACGAGGTGATCACGCCGCCGCTCGCCGGCACCATCCTGGACGGCGTGACCCGTGCCTCGACCCTGCAGCTGATGCGCGACTGGGGGCTGAAGGTCAGCGAGCGCCCCATCACCATCGACGAGGTGATGGAAGCCGGGCGCAACGGCACGCTGAAGGAAATGTGGGGCACGGGCACGGCGGCCGTGGTCTCCCCGGTGGGCACGCTCGGCTACAAGGGCGAGGACGTGACCATCAATGGCGGCCAGACCGGCGAACTGACGCAGAAGCTGTACGACGCGATCGTCGGCATCCAGTACGGGCGGACGAATGACCCGCATGGCTGGACCAGCGTGGTGAAGGTGCCGGCGGAAGTCGCGTAGAACAGGCACTGAAGGGACGGCGCCCCATGCGCCCCGGCGGGATAAGGCCCTGACGGAGATGGAGAGGGGCATTGCCCCTCCCTGTCGCGCCGCGTGCCTTATCGTCGCGCGCATGGGGCACGGCCCCTCCAGCCGTCATCGCCGCCGGCGCACCAGGCACCAGCGTTCCTCGTCCGGCGCCGCGCCGCAGCCGGGCCACCACGATGCCCGGCAGTACCGGTTGGCCGTGGTGAACCATTCGGCACTCGCGGTGCAGCCTCGCCAATGCACCTCCGTGGTCGCGTCGCGCGACAGGTGCAGCATCTCGAGCCACAGGTCGCCGACATCCTCGAGCGTCGGCATCAGGTCGGAGAACCACTCCCAGCGCGCCGGCCGGGCCGGCCGTGCCACGGCGATCGCACCGCGCCCCACCGCGCGGCGGTACCCCTTCAGGAAATGCGATTCGAGCCGCACGCCGAAGGCGCCGGGCTGCATGCCGATGATCAGCTCGGCGACCGTCATGTCGCATTCCTGGGGCAACACCAACGCGGTGGGAAACGCGAAGGCAGTGCCAAGGAAGCTGCCGCCGCGCGCGAACAGGTCGATCTCGAAGAAGAAGCCCACGACGCGCATGCGTGATGCGATGGCGGTGAGCCAGGCATCCTCCTGGCCCGGCGCCACGGCGGCCCATTGCGACGCGATGGCGTCCCACACGGCCATGGTCTCGGCCTGGTCGGGGATGGTCTCGGCCTGGTCGGGGATGGTCTCGGCCCAATGGCGTTCCATCTGGCCGGGGAAGCCGCGGCCACCGCCGGCGCGCTGTTGGGCGATGGCACGGGCCAGCGTCTCGCGCACGCCGCTCGCCCCCCAGGAGACGACATGGATCAGGGCATGCGGGGCGCCACGCGCTTCGAGATAGGCCTGCAGCATCACCCCGAAGCCCTGGGCGACAAGGCCGCCCTGGCTCTGGCCGGTGATGAAGACCTCGCCGCCCCGGCCGGCGTAGTCCGCGGCGTCCCGCACCAAGCGCAGCGCGGCGTTGGAGACGTATTGCGCCCGCCCCATCGTCAACCCCGAGGCCCAGCTCCGCAGATCGGTCCGCTCGAAGACGTGGGTGCCGGCGATGGCATAGATGCGATGCGGCGGCCCGGCGCCGGGCCGGGATTCCAGCACCATGGCGGCGAAGCCACTGTAGCGGTCGGTGACAAGCCGGACCAGCCGGTAGTCCTCGAGGCCCTCCTCATCCTCGCTCGCCTCCAGCCGCGGCGATGTGCCGGGCCCGGCGTCATGGACGTCGTAGGCGCGGTTGGCAGCGGAGACAGTCGCCGTATCGACGCGCCACAGCGCCGGATGGCGTGAGCGGCGGTCCTGCAGGATGGCCGCTCCGTCCACGCCGGGCAGATAGGTGGTGGAGGGATGGCCCTCGGGCAGTTCCAGCTCGCGCAGGGCGCGCAGGTGGATCTGCAC
Organism: Roseomonas alba; assembly: GCF_019430885.1. Lineage (GTDB taxonomy): Bacteria > Pseudomonadota > Alphaproteobacteria > Acetobacterales > Acetobacteraceae > Neoroseomonas > Neoroseomonas alba. Next base: position 10,836 of record NZ_JAHYBZ010000008.1, read on the forward strand.
CCGCGCCTCGCGCCCCCTGCCCTCGATCGAGGCGTGGACGCGATGATGCGCCAGCACGTCGCGGGCAAAGGGCGCGAGGCGGGCGAAAGTAAGTTGCAGATCCTGCGTCGGCTCCGGCACCTCGCAGCCGCCGGAAGGGGTGTCCGGGGCCGCGGCGAAGGCGACCGCAGGCAGCAGCAGCAGCAGCACGGCCAACCCCGCCTGCCGCCGGCCGCGCGGCATCCGCGCCGCAGCATCGACCTGGCAGCGGCGCTGCATCAGGTTCTCCCCTCTCTCCGGCCCGCGCCCACAACGCCTCACACCAGGCGCCGTTGTCATCTCGCCGGGCACTGTGTCGAGAATGCGGAGGTCATGCCGCGCCTGCGAAGCCGGGGGGTCGCCGCGCGGCTTCCGCGGCTGCACAATGGTGCGAACACGCGACGGGAATCCCTCCGATGGACGACATGAAGCACCCACCCACCGAGGACACGCGGACGGCCCGCGTGACGGGGGAAGAAGCGCTGGCGATGCATGCCGAGGGCCGTCCAGGCAAGCTCGAGATCCGGCTGACCAAGCCGCTGATCACCGCGCGCGACCTGTCGCTCGCCTATTCCCCGGGCGTCGCGGAACCCTGCCTGCACATCCATCGGGATCCGAAGCTCGCCTATGACTATACGGCGAAGGGCAATTTCGTCGCCGTCATCTCGAACGGCACGGCGGTGCTGGGGCTCGGCAATCTCGGCGCGCTGGCGTCGAAACCGGTGATGGAAGGCAAGGCCGCGCTGTTCAAGCGGTTCGCCGATGTCGATTCCATCGACCTCTGCGTCGATACCGAGGATGTGGACGCCTTCGTCAATTCCATCCGCTACCTCGGCCCATCCTTCGGCGGCATCAATCTCGAGGACATCAAGGCGCCGGAATGCTTCGTCATCGAGCAGCGCCTGCGCGAGCTGATGGACATCCCGGTCTTCCATGACGACCAGCATGGCACGGCGATCGTCGCCGCGGCGGGGCTGATCAACGCCATCCATCTGACCGGGCGCGACATCAAGACGACGCGCCTCGTCATCAACGGCGCCGGCGCAGCGTCCATCGCCTGCGCCGAGCTGGTGAAGGCGATGGGCATGCGCCCGGAGAACGTCATCCTCTGCGACACCAAGGGCGTCATCTGGCGTGGCCGCACGGAAGGCATGAACCAGTGGAAGTCGGCGCATGCGACGGCAACCGAGGCGCGGACCCTCGCCCAGGCTCTGGACGGCGCGGATGTCTTCTTCGGCCTGTCGGTTAAGGGCGCGCTGACGCCCGACATGGTGCGCGCCATGGCGCCGAAGCCGATCATCTTCGCCATGGCCAACCCGGACCCCGAGATCACGCCGGACGAGGCGCGTGCCGCACGGCCCGACTGCATCATCGCCACCGGGCGCTCGGACTATCCCAACCAGGTGAACAACGTCCTCGGCTTCCCCTTCATCTTCCGCGGTGCGCTCGATGTGCGGGCGTCCACCATCAATGAGACGATGAAGATCGCCGCGGCCGAGGCGCTTGCCATGCTGGCGCGCGAGGACGTGCCGGAGGAAGTGGCCGGCGCCGGTGCGGGCAAGGCACTGCGCTTCGGGCCGGAATACATCATCCCCAACGCCTTCGACCCGCGGCTGATCTCCCGCGTCTCGCCCGCCGTCGCCAAGGCGGCGATGGAATCCGGCGTCGCCCGCGCGCCGATCATCGATCTCCAGCGCTATGCGCGCGATCTCGCCAACCGGCTCGACGCGACCGTCGGCGCGCTGGAGGCGATCGCCGAATCCGTGCGCGACAATCCCAAGCGCGTCGTCTTCGCCGAGGGCGAGGAGGAGAAGGTCATCCGCGCAGCCATCGCCTTTCGCAATGCCGGCTACGGCACGCCGATCCTGGTGGGGCGGGAGGACCGGATCAACGCCGTGGCCGCCGCGCTCGGCATCCCGATGCCCGACGGCATCGAGATCCACAATGCGCGGCTGTCGGACTCCAACCGGCGCTATGCGGAATACCTCTACGCCAAGCGCCAGCGCGAGGGCTTCCTGCTGCGTGACTGCCAACGCCTGGTGAACCAGGACCGGAATGTCTTCGGCGCCTGCATGGTGGCAACCGGCGATGCGGATGCCATCGTGACCGGCACCACGCGGTCCTATTCGGTCGCGATGGAAGGCATCGGCATGGCGATCGATCCCGTGCCGGGGCGTGTCGTCTTCGGGCTGTCCATCATCGTCTCCCGCCGCGCCGGCACGGTGCTGGTGGCCGATACGGCGGTGCATGAGCGCCCGGATGCCGAGACGCTGGCCGGCATCGCGCGCGGGTCCGCCGCGGCGGCACGGCGGCTGGGGCTGGAGCCGCGGGTTGCCTTCCTGTCCTTCTCGACCTTCGGCGATCCGCGCGGGACCATCCCGGGGTCGATTCGCGATGCGGTGAAGCTGCTGACCGAACGCGGCGCCGATTTCGAGTTCGACGGCGAGATGTCGGCCGATGTGGCGCTGGATCCGGGGCTGCGCGCCTCGCTCTATCCCTTCTGCCGGCTGAGCGGGCCTGCGAACGTCCTCATCATGCCCGGTCTGCACGCCGCGCACATCCTGACGCGGTCGGTCCCCAGGCTGACCAGCGCGACGGTGATCGGCCCGCTGCTGACCGGACTGAGCCATTCGGCGCAGGTCGTGCCGATGCAGGCGGGGGTGAACCAGCTTCTCGACGTCGCCTGCCTCGCCGCACATGCCGCGGCGCAGAAGTGACGGAGGAAGTCCTTACTGTCGGCTATGAGAACACGACGCCTGCGGGGCTGATCTCGGCCCTGCAGGACTCGGGCGTGCGGGTGCTGGTGGATGTCCGCGCCCTGGCCAACAGCCGCAAGCCGGGCTTCGCGAAGACAGCCCTGTCGGCGGCGCTGGAACAGGCGGGGATCGGGTATCTGCATCTGCGCGCGCTCGGGACGCCGGCCGAGGGGCGCGCATCAGTGCGGTCCGGCAAGCCGGCCGAGATGCGGCGCATCTTCGCCCGGCACCTCGCCGGGACGGAGGCACAGGCGGCGCTGGCGAACCTGTCCGACCTGGCGCGGCAGCAGCGGGTCTGCCTGCTGTGCCTGGAAGCCGATCCGCAGCATTGCCACAGGACTTTGGTGGCGGAAGCGGTGGGGCTGCCGGTGGTGCATCTGCGGCCGTGATGGCGGAAGGGGCTGTGCCCCTCCCCGGCCTCTCCCAGCCAAGGGATCCCACGGCATTCGTGATGACCCAGACGCCTCCGCCGCCGCCCCGGGAGGGGCTCCGGCCCTCCAAGCGCGCTTCGTGCGCAAGTGCGGGTCTCGACATTGATCCTGCCGTTAGCGCCCGGCGCCAAGTTGAGGTTTCCAAGGGCCTTTCGGCCCTTGGCGCGTGGGGGGGCGGGGGAGGGCAGAGCCCTTCCCCGTTCCACCGCGCCATGATCCCCGCACCTATGGGGGCCGGCTGCGCCGGAGCAGATCGTCGCGTCTGCCGCCCTGTCAGTCGATCCCCGCATCCGGGATGTTCAGCAACGCCCCGCAGGCCTTGCAGTGCACGGCGTCCGGTTCATGCCGCTGCAGCCCGCAGGCCGTGCAGGTGAAGCGCACCTTGGCCGGGCGGAACAGCGCCTGGGCCAGGCGCAGGAAGAGCGTCACCCCCGCCAGCATGATGATGACGGAGATCAGCCGCCCGGTCGTCCCTGGCAGGGTGATGTCGCCGAAACCCGTCGTCGTCAGTGCCGTGACCGTGAAGTAGAGCGCATCGGCGTAGTTGCCGATCTCGGCATTGGTGGCGTGCTGCGTCTCATAGACCACGGCGGTCATGATGAAGACAAAGACGACGAGGTGCGTTGCGGCGAGGGTGGCTTCCTCGTTGCGGCGGAAGAAGGCGAAGTCCTCCCGCAGCATGCCGAGCATCCGGTAGGAATGCAGCAGGCGCAGGGTGCGCACCACGCGCAGGAAGCCGAGACCTTCCCCGGCGAGCGGCGCAAGGAAAGACGCGATGGCAAGAAGGTCGGCGAGGGAGGTGAGGCGCAGCGCCTCCCGCCACGGGCGCCGGCTGGCGGCGAGGCGCGTGGCGAACTCGGCGGCCAGCACCAGGCCGATCACCAGGTCGACCACGCCGATAACGGGGTGACGCGGCAGGAAGGACGTGACGATGACGAAGGCAACCGTCGCCAGGTCGAGCGTCAGCACCCCGTAGCGGAAGCGGCGGCAGGCGGGCCCGTGGCCGTAGTAGTAGTGATGCAGCCGCGCCCGCAGCCGTGTTGCCCCGGACGGCATTCAGTCCTTCAGGCCGGAAAGCTCGGCGACCAGCGCGCCGAGCGAGGCGCAGTCGTCGCCGCCACGGCCGGAATTGACCAGGGCTTCCATCATCTGCGCGGCAAGGGCGGTCGAAGGCGCGAAGACAGCGTTGTCGCGCACCGCGCCGAGGGCCAGGCGGATGTCCTTGCGCATGAGTTCCGCACGGAAGCCTGGCTTGAAGGCGCGGTCGAGCATGCGCTTGGCGTGGTTCTCAAGCACGAAGGACCGGGCGGAACCACCGAGCAGCGCCTGGCGCATCCGTGCGGGGTCGAGGCCGGCCTTGCGGCCCATGGTCAGGGCCTCGGCGGCGGCCTGCATGGCAGCGACGATGATGAGCTGATTGGCCGATTTGCAGATCTGCCCCGACCCGGCCGGCCCGAGCAAGGTGATGGTCTTGCCCACCGCGTCGAGGACCTGCCGCGCGGCGGAAAAGCCGGCATCGGCCCCGCCCACCATGCAGGTGAGCGTGCCGTCGATCGCGCCCTGAGGCCCGCCGGACACTGGGCTGTCGAGCAGGATGACGCCGCGTTCGGCCATGCGCCGCGCGAAATCCGCCGAAGCCGAGGCGGCGATGGTGGAGAAGTCGATGACCACCGTGCCGGGTGCGGCGCCGTGGACGACGCCTTCATCGCCGAAGAGCACGGCCTCGACATCCGGCGTGTCGGGAACGCAGAGGCAGACGCAGGCGGCGCCGTCCGCGGCATCCTGGGCCGAGGGCGCCCATTCGGCGCCGGCGGCGAGCAGCGGCTCGGCCTTGGCCTTACTGCGGCTGCTGACGGTCAGCGCGAAGCCGGCCTTGCGGATGTTCGCCGCCATGGCGGCGCCCATGACGCCCATGCCGATGAAGGAAACCGGGGCGGGGGGCGTGATGGGTGTCATGGCGGGCTCTCCGGACGGTTCTTGCGGGCGGAGGGTGCCGGCTGGGGCGAAAAACGCAAGGCAGGGAGGCGCCTTCGCCTCCCTGTCCGGGGCGGCGCGCTACGCCGCCGCCTTCATGCCCACTTCGAACTCGGCCTCGGTCTTGGCGCGCAGCTCATCCAGCGTGACGCCCGGGGCGAGCTCGGTCAGCACCAGCTTCTCCGGCCCCTTGCGGGCGATCTCGAAGACGCCGAGCTCAGAGACCACCATGTCCACCACCCGCGCGCCGGTCAGCGGCAGGGTGCAGGCCTTCAGCAGCTTGGGCTTGCCGCCGGCGGTGTGCTCCATCAGCACGATCACCTTCTTCACCCCGGCGACGAGGTCCATCGCCCCGCCCATCCCCTTCACCATCTTGCCGGGGATCATCCAGTTGGCGAGGTCGCCATTCGCCGCGACCTGCAGCGCACCCAGGATCGACAGGTCGATATGCCCGCCGCGGATCATCCCGAAGGACTGCGCGGAATCGAAGTAGCTGCTGGTCGGCAGCGCGGTGATGGTCTGCTTGCCGGCATTGATCAGGTCCGGGTCCTCCTCGCCCTCATAGGGAAAGGGGCCGAGGCCGAGCATGCCGTTCTCGGACTGGAGCTGCACGTTGAAGCCGGCGGGGACGTGGTTCGCCACCAGCGTCGGGATGCCGATGCCGAGGTTCACATAGAACCCATCCTGCAGTTCGCGGGCCGCGCGGGCGGCCATCTCGTCGCGGGTCCAGGGCATGGTCCGTCCTCCTCAGGCCAGGGATTCGACGCCGGCGGCCGCGGCGGCCGGGTGCTTGCGCACGGTGCGCTGCTCGATGCGCTTCTCATAGCCGACCGGGCAGACGATCATGCGCTTGATGAAGATGCCGGGGGTGTGGATGTGGTCGGGGTCGATCTCGCCCGGCTGCACCAGGTGCTCGACCTGGGCGACGGTGATCTTCGCCGCGGTCGCCATCATCGGATTGAAGTTCCGCGCGGTCTTCCGATAGACGAGGTTGCCCTCGGTATCGCCCTTGTAGGCATGCACGATGGCGAGGTCGGCGAAGATACCGCGCTCCATCACATACATCTCGCCGTCGAATTCGCGGGTTTCCTTACCCTTCGCGACCTCGGTCCCGAAGCCGGTCTTGGTGAAGAAGGCGGGGATGCCCGCGCCGCCGGCGCGGATGCGCTCGGCCAGCGTGCCCTGCGGGTTGAATTCGATCTCGAGCTCGCCGGCGAGGAACTGGCGGGCGAATTCCGCATTCTCCCCAACATAGGAGCTGATCATCTTGCGGATCTGCCGCGTCTTCAGCAGCAGGCCGAGGCCGGCGTCGTCGATGCCCGCATTGTTGGACACGACGGTGAGGTCCTTCGCCCCGGATTCGCGAATCGCCTCGATCAGCAGGGCGGGAATGCCGCACAGGCCGAAGCCGCCGGAATGGATCACCATGCCGTCGCGCAGCACGCCGGCCAATGCGGCCTTGGCGTCAGGATAGACCTTGCCCATGGACACTCCCCAATTCCCGTAGCCCTTCGAGGGCTTCTCCCTACCGTTCTCGGCGTCTTGCCGAAAGAGGCAAACCCCCCCTTGCGGGGTCCGAGGAGCGAGGTTATACCCCGCGCCTCTTCCCGGGGGGCCATAGCTCAGTTGGGAGAGCGCTTGAATGGCATTCAAGAGGTCAGGGGTTCGACTCCCCTTGGCTCCACCACCCCCAACTTTCTTCAAAGAAATCAGTAGGTTATAGCCTGTTTCCATACAGGCTTTCCCTACATCTTTGAGGCTCGATTAGGCGGTCCGTCAGGGCCGCCAATCGAATGCCCGAAGCCCCCGCGACCAATACGCCTCAAACAGTCTCCCTGCCCGGACGTAGACCGCCGGGGAGAACAGAGGACAAGATCGACGGCATCATCGCCACTGTGAACGCGCTGACCTGGGTGATCGCCGCCACACTGCGCGAAAGCGATTATGCGAAGCGGCCGCTGCGAGTGCTTACGTGACGCTCGGACGCGCTCCTAGTTGCGCAGCACCTTCGATTGACGGCGGAAGACACCGTGACCAATTCTGGGTCCGCTGAACTCGATTTCGTGGGTCCTCACCGTCGTGAAGTGCTTGTTGAGCAGCGGACAGTCCTCCTCCAGCGCAGTGCGGATGAGATGCTTCTCAACGATGGCAAGGCAATTGTTGGTGACTTGTCCGGGCCCTGAAACAAAGTACCCCTGATGGAAATACCGCGCTCCGTGGCCAATGTACGGCACGTCACGCCGCTTCACTTGGCACAGCACATTTTGGATGTTAGCAACGGCCAAGTGCTGCTTCAGGCGTGCACGCATATTCCTTGTGCGACCTACATAGAACGGGATGTATGCCGTGCCGTGCTTGCGGGAGAAGAAATACACGCCCGGCGCGTTCTCGATCTCGTCGTAGTCGATCTCCGCAAGGTTCCTATTTCTTGCGACCAGCAACGGTCGCGCCCATTTGATGTTGATCGCCACAGCGACTTTTGTCCGATTGTTGCGCTGACTAAGCATGCGCTGGGGTGGCGATCTGTCAATCAACAAACCCGCGCTTCTTCCTCTGCACTCCCGCCGAGGGGTATCCCGAGCGGGTAGCCTGCTTCGATTGTGGGAGGCTGGCGTGAGGAGCCGCGCATCCTCTTATTCGATCCTGCCCGCTCGAATGGCTGCCCAAAAAACGCCCCAGGGAGTATTTGGGACGGAACGCCAAGCAAATGCGGAACCTCGCAACGAACGGAGTACCAACAACATGACACAGCAGACGCGTTTGCGAGTCAAATATATCAAGGCCATAACAAGCGAAGAAATGGATTTCTTGTGAATATAGACGGCCTATGTTTGAAGTAATTATGACAAATTCTCCTTTCTCAACATGCCTGTGTTGATGAAAGAAGTCCGCCGAGGTCGTCATGATCAGGGCATTTTAGAACATGTCTTTCGAGCACATGGGGAAAACACTCGATGGCCACGGCAACTACAGCGCCCAGACATACCAACCCGACATCGCGCAGGGCGATATCTTCACCTTGGCTATGGAGAAGACTGCACTCACCGTGGGAGACAAACGCAACCTTGAAACGCTGGTCGCGGAGGGGTGGCTTCGGGAGTATGGCCGTCTGGTAGCGACGACGTAGCCCCCCACCGGGGGCTTGCGCAGCCGCCTGCTCGATCCTACCCCCTTGGATGGTTGCCGCAAATCTTCCGGGGTCAGGCGCCTAACGTCAGACCTCCGCATGTCCTTGGTCTTCTCGGAGATGGCACAGGTCGAGAGCCATTCTTCGAGATGCTCAGTGGTCGGGGTTAGCTTCCCTGTCGCACGTTCGAGGAACCTCTCGGCCTCGATCACCCCAGGAACGTCATCGAACCTCGGCCCCATGGGTTCCATCACACCCACTCGCGCAACGGCCTTCTCGGCTCACTCTTGGGCAATCTCGCCAACGTGTTCGGTGAGGGCTGCTCGCTCCTCCTCCGTCTCCGCGTTCTTGGCCAGCCGGGCGTTCTCACGCTCAAGCTCCTTCAGTCGTCGCGCTTGATCGACCTTCAGTCCGCCGTACTCGGACCGCCAGCGATAGAAGCTTGCTTCCGAAACCCCAATGCCGCGGCAGACCTCCCCCACCGTCCGACCTTGGGCCAATTCCACCTCAGCCTGCCGCAGCAGCCCGAGGGGGAACTGGCGCGGGGGCACAGGATTGGAGAGGTCTGCCGCAGCCTGGGTGTGTCGGAGGCGAGCTTTTATCGCTATCGAACACCGTCCATTGCGCGCGGGACTACTCTTCCTTGCCTCGAATTCACTATCGAATGGCGGCGCCGGATCGGCGGCGGCGGCCTGCCCGGATCGGCCGGCAACGTGCCCCACGCAGCAGACACCCTCTGATATGCCGCATGGGAGTCTGGCACCCCGCCTACACAACTCCCGCACAGTAGCTTCCAGCAAAGCCGGCGCGGTTCGGAACCGGGCAAGACGCCGTGCCTCGCCGCAGCGCGATCAACGCACCGCGCGCAGCTTGTCCTGCGTGCTGGTCTCGAAATCAGTCGCATCATGGCGTTCCCAAAGCTGGCTCGACAATTCGCCCCTGGTCCGATTGACCATGCGCCCGCGTTTCACAGCCGGACGTTCGCCGACCAGATCGGCCCAGCGAAGAACATGCCTGTATGACGACACGTCGAGGAACTCCGCCGCACCGTAGGTCCAGCCTTTCACCAAGCCCCCGTACCAGGGCCAGATCGCCATGTCCGCGATCGTAAAGCTGTCCCCGGCGACGTATTCGCTCTCGGCGAAACGTCGGTCGAGCACATCGAGCTGGCGCTTCACCTCCATCGCGAAGCGATCGATCGGATACTGCATCTTGGTCGGCGCGTAGGCATAGAAATGCCCGAAGCCGCCGCCGAGATACGGTGCGCTGCCCATCTGCCAGAACAGCCAGGACAGACACTCGGCCCGGGCTGGGGGGCTGGTCGGCAGGAAGGCGCCGAACTTCTCGGCGAGATAGACGAGTATGGCGCCAGACTCGAAGATGCGGATTGGCGCCGCGCCGCTTCGATCCATGAGTGCCGGTATCTTCGAGTTCGGGTTCACGGCGACGAAGCCACTGCCGAACTGGTCGCCGTCGCGGATGCGGATCAGCCATGCATCGTACTCGGCGCCGGCGTGCCCGAGAGCGAGCAACTCCTCCAGCATGACCGTGACTTTCACGCCATTCGCCGTTCCCATGGAATAGAGCTGAAGGGGGTGCCGGCCGACTGGCAGTTCCTTCTCGTGGGTGGGTCCGGCAACCGGCCGATTGAGCTCCGTGTACGGGCCATTGTCGGTCTTGGTCCAGGTCCAGACCTTGGGGGGCGTGTACTCGGCAGACATGTTCATCGGAACCACTCCGGACGATCGTGAAGCGGCGCCATCGGGCGGTCGATGGCACGCCGCGGATCCGCAACCTGAACGGGCGTCACGCCCGCCGGCGAGCAGGAAGGATCGACTATCCCCGATCCGAGCCCGCACCGCGAGACCGTGCGGGCGGGTGACGGCCCTCGCCGATGTCCCACCAGACGCCGGTCATCAACGCCAGGCCGGCGCCCAGTAACGCCGACAAGGCATGCTCGTCTGGTGCGTGTTGATTGCTGCCCGCATGACCGCTGGGGATCCAGGTGACGGGAACGCCGAGTTCCTCCGCGAAGATCGCGGAAGGATTCCCACCCGAGGAGTTGGGCACCAGGTTCGCCGGCACACCCGCGCTCCGCGACAGGCTCTCCGCCAGGGCGACGATCCACGGATCGTCGGGATCGGTCCGGGAGGCGGGGAACATGTCGCGCTCCTTCACCGGATGGATCTCGACCCGCGTATGGCCGTGCGCATCGAGGTGGCGACGCAGCGCGGGAACGATCGTCGCGCCATCGACATCGACCGTATGCCGCACCTGCATCCGCAGTCTGGCTTCCGCCTGGACGGCATTGACCGGTGCCTCGGGATTCCCGGTGATGCCGGCGAGCACCACGGCGGAGGTCCATGCGAAGATGCGCTCCGCCTTCGTCAGTCCCGGCTCGCCCCACCACGCGTCAGGCTGCGGCAGGCCCGGCAGTTCTTCGAAGACCAGACTGGCGCAGGCGCGTCGAACGGCATCGGGTATCGCGGCCGGAGTCCAGCCTTCCACCAGGATGCGGCCGTCCTCGCCGAGGATCGAGGCCAGTGCGTGCGCGAGAAGGACGGCCGGATCGGCCAGCACGCCACCCCAATGCCCGGAATGATGGGCACGGTCGCGCAGCGCCACACGCAGATCGAAGGCCACGCCGCCGCGACAGCCCAGCCTGAGTTCCGGCACCATCGTGGCCTGCCGTGGCCCATCAAGGCCGATGAAGACATCGGCGCCGACGCCGGCGCATTCGCGACGGACGATCTCCCGCAGGCCAGGCGACCCGACCTCCTCGCCGGTCTCGATGAACAGAACGGCGTTGAAGCCGAGCCGGCCGCGTTCCTCCAGCACGGCGCGCAGCGCCTCGATGGCGATCAGGTGCTGACCCTTGTTGTCCGCCGTGCCGCGCCCATACCACTTGTCATCGCGAATGGTGACGGCCCAGGGATCGAGCCCGTCCGACCAGCGCCCCGCCATGCCGCGTACCACGTCGCCATGACCGTAGATGAGTACCGTCGGAAGCCCCGCGCCTTCGCGGCGCTCGGCGATCAGGGCCGGACCGCGATCGGGCAGCGGGTTGGGCGCGACGCGCCCGGCGAATCCCAGACCCTGAAGGAGCGAGGGAATGGTTTCCGCGCAGTAGCGGCGCAACTCCCCGGCGCTCCCGGGATTCTGGCTTTCCGTCGGCACCGCGACAAGGCGGCGCAGATGGTCGAGATACTGGCCGCCTGAGAAGGCGGCCCTTGCGCGCCCGATGGCGCCGTCGCGTGTGCCCGACATGGGATCGTCCGCTATTGCTGGGTAAGCCGAGCCGCCGTCGCGACTTCGGCCCAGAGCTGCATCTCGACCGTCTTGTCCGCCTGATAGGTCGCGGTGCCTGCGCCGTCCGGCCGGAAGCCAAGCTCGGCCAGCCGGCCGGCGATGGCCGGATCGAACAGGGCCTCGCGAAATGCCGCATAGACGCGGTCGATGATCGGCTGTGGAACGCCCAGCGGCGCGAAGAGGCCCCATTCCGATGCAGCAGGGAAGCCGGGAAGGCCCTGCTCCTCGAAGGTCTGCACCTCGGGCATCGAGGGGTTGCGCGCGGTGCCCGTCGAGCCGAGCCCGATCAGTTCACCGGATCGAATGAAGGGCCGGCCGTTGCTGGCGCCGTTGAAGGTCAGCTGCACATGGCCGCTGATGGCATCGTTCATGGCCGGCCCGCCGCCGCGATAGGGCACATGCACGATGTCCACGCCGGTGCGGATCTTCAGCAATTCAGTCAGCAGGGCCGCGCCCGTGCTGCCCGTGCTGCAGCTGATCGCGCCGGGGCTCTGCCGCGCCTTGGCCAGCAGGTCCTGCATGCCACGCACGTCCAGGCGCGGATTGGCGAAAAGCACCAGCGACCCGATGGCTGTCCGCATGACGGGAATGAGGTCGGTCATCGGATCGTAGGGCATCTGCGCGCGGACGATCTTGTTGATATAGACGCTGGAATCGCTGAACAGGAACGTATAGCCGTCGGGTGGGGAGCGGACGACGTGCTCGGTCCCGATCACGCCGTCCGCACCGCTGCGGTTGTCGATCACGATCGAGCCGCCCAGCACCGAGGAAGCCTTGGGCGCGAGGAGGCGAACCAGAATGTCCGTGCCGCCACCGGGTGCAATCGGCACGACGATGCGCACCGGCCTGGACGGATAATCGCCCTGCGCCAGAGCCGGCGCCGCCAGCAGGCCACCCGCACCGAGCTGCAGCCCGGCCGCCAGGACATTCCTACGCCTCATCACGAAACCTCCTTCGCTTGCGATGATTCCCGATCGCCGCGCCGACTCAGCTGCCGGCGTCGGCCGTCACGATGGTGCCGGACACGTAGCCGGCACGCGGGCTGGCCAGGAACGCGACGACCCAGCCGATCTCCTCAGGCTTGGCCATGCGCCCGAAGGGCATGGACTTCGACAGTTCCTGCCAGCGATTCTCGTCGCCGAGCTGCGCCTTGGCGCGGCTCTTGGCGAGCATGGTCTGACGCTCGGTGGCCGTGGCGCCGGGATTGAGGCCGATGACGCGAATGCCGTCCGCGGTACTCGACTTGCCAAGCGCGCGGCTGAAGCCCATCAGCGACGCATTGCCGGCGGTGCCGGCGATGTAACCCGGATTGAACTTCTCGCCGGCGCCGCCGATGACGTTGATGATCACGCCGCTCTTGCGCGCCGCCATGCCCGGGTAGATCGCGCGGCTGAGGTTGATGTAGCCGAACACCTTGAGGTCCCAGGATGTCCGCCAGGCTTCCTCGCTCACCGCCAGCAGGCCGCCGGGCGGGATAGCGCCGGCGTTGTTGACCAGGATGTCCACCTCGCCGGCACCGTCGACGACCGTCTTGATCCCTTCGGCCGTGCCGAGATCGGCGGCGATCGCCGTCACCTCGACGCCGTAGCGCGAGCGGATGTCGGCGGCAGTCGCCTCAAGCTCGGCGGCGGTGCGCGCCGCGATGACGAGGTTCGCGCCTTCCGCGGCCAGGCATTCCGCAATCGCCTTGCCGATGCCTTTCGAGCCCCCGGTGACGAGCGCACGCTTGCCCTTGATCTCGAGATCCATCCTACAATCCTTCCTGACAGTAGCTGCTTGAATGCAGCGGTGACGCCCGCGCCGGCCGACTGGCGTTCAGCGCTGGTCGCGGGCTTGGCTGGCATGCGCGAAGGCTGCGTCGGCGAGTTGCAGCGCATGCAGCAGGTGATTGCGCGCCCGCATGGCAGATACGGCGCGGAACGGGATGTCGGCCTCGTTGGCCTCGCGCGCCAGGCGGCGCAGCGGTTCCAGTGCGGGCCAGGCGGGGACCGGCAGCGCCGGTTCATGCGCGAAGCGGTCGCCCGAGGTGTAGTCCACCGGCACCAGGGCCCGGCAGGCGGACCGGATCGCCTCGTTCAGCATGGCCTGCCCGGCGATGCCGCCAGCTTTCAGCGCTGCCGTCGTGTCGGTGATGGTCGCCGCGAGCCTGGCGGCAGCAACGGCGATCGGCTCGCACAGATCGCGCGCCGCCGCTGCCGCGCTCAGCGGTTCAAGTTGCGCCTGCAGGTCGCGAAGCTGGGCCTGAAGGTCGATCGGCAGGATCTCGTCGGTCACCAGCCGCCAGACCGCGTGGCCCACCACGCGCGTGTCGCGCACCAGATGGGCCTCGTCGACCTTGTCGGCGAGATCCTCCGGCGTGTGCCACCACCAGCCGAGATTGCGGCGCCCGTTGCTATCGCCCTTGGGCTGCTCGCTGACCGGGCCGAACATTGACGGCACGCCGATGCCACCGAAGCTGTCGTCGCCGGACCGGCCGCGCCGCTTGCCGACATAGCTCTGGCCGGCATGCTCTTCGACGGCCTCCTTCGCCAGCGCATGCAGCAGCGACATGGAGGCGGTCTCTGACAGATCGACCGCGTTCATGCCGCCCGTGGAATCCACGTTCACATGGGCCACGCAGCGGCGTTCCAGTTCGGCCCAATGCGCGTCGGCATACCAGGCCGACCCGGAATAGCGTCCCTGCGAATGGCCGGACCAGAAGCACAGGCGAAGGCCGCGCTTCCAGCGCGCCCGCTGCGGCGCCAGGACGCGGGCGATCTCGAGCATCGTCGCATTCGCCGCGCCATTGTCCATGACGCCGAAATACCAAGTGTCGTTGTGGCCCGAGAGCAGGACGAAGGGTTCGTCCGGGGTGCCCGCCTCGCTTGCCATGTCGGCAACCAGCAGCGGCGTCTTGCGCCAGCCGGTATCGACTTCGGCGAACAGCGTGGCCTCGACGGGCGATACCGCCAGTGCTTCGCGCAGGCGCCTGCCGTCGGGACCAGAGATCGTGGCGACGACGGTGCTGGGCAGACGATCGCGCAACTCCATGGTCGGGCTGCCCCAGACCGGGGAGATGCACATCGCGTAGCGCTGCTCATGCGGGCTGACGTGGATCTGGCCCATCGCGCCCGCCGCGGAGGCGAGTTTGCTGGTCTCCGGCGTCGCAATCCCGTCGATCAGCACGATCCGGCCGCGCAGGTCACGGCCGGCATAGTCCGAGGCATGGCCCCGACCGATGTCGACGATCCCGGCGGTCAGTCCCTCCGCCGGCGAGGGGCGCGAGAAGGAATGCGTGATCGCCGCGACGACCTGCCCGGCGACGACGATCCGCGCGGGGCCCGGCAGGCTGATGTAGGCGTCGTGGTGAAGCAGCGTGGCGCTGAAGCCGATGGTCTGCAACTCAGCGGCGAAATATCGGAGGCTCTCGACCTCGGTGGGCGTGCCCGCCAGCTTGGTCCAGCGCGCCACTTCCGCAATGTCGCGCATCAGACGCGACCCTTCCACGGCCTGCAGGACAGACGACATTGCCGGCAACCTTTCGTCGAGACGGGCCGCACCGAAGCGCCGCATTGGCCCGAATGCCTCTGAGGCTGGCTCGCGCATGGCCGGGGGTCAATGACGGCGGGATCTCATATCTGATATCCACATGTTGATGTCTTCTGCCCCTGGGCGAAGCAGGTAGGCTCGGTCGAGCCAACCAGCGGATCGCGGCGATGGACTTTCAATTCGACGGCAAATGCGTGGCCATAACCGGCGTAGGGTCAGGCTTCGGCCGCGCCATCGCCCGATCCTTCGCCACGATGGGCGCGACGGTGCATGGCTGTGACATCTCCGCCGAAGCCCTGGCGCTCGCCAGGGCCGAGGCGCCGGTCGCGACCGCGCAGATCGACCTCGCCGACCGCACGGCCGCGACTGAATGGGTCCATGACGTCGAGGCGAAGGTCGGCCGCAACATCGACATCCTCGTGCACAATGCCGGCGGTCCGCTCGGCATACCGCTGCGGCCGATCGACGAGTTCTCCTTCGAGGATTGGGACCGGCTGTTCGCCGCCAACATACACGCGGCCTTCGCCGTGGCGCGCGCCGCCCTGCCAGGCATGCGCAAGGCCCGGTGGGGCCGCATCATCACCATCAGCTCGGGCGCCGGCCTCAAGGCGTCGCTGTCCGGCCTGCACGGCTACGCCGCGGCGAAGCACGCGCTGGTCGGGTTCACGCGGCAGCTCGCTCTCGATGCCGGCGAGTTCGGCATCACCGTGAACAGCGTCGCGCCGGGACTACAGATGACGAGCCCGATCAAGCAGGAACGGTGGGACAGCTACACCGCGGAGAAGCAGCGCGGCTTCATGTCGCGCATCGCGCTGCGGCGTCTCGGCACGCCCGAGGATATCGCGAACGCAGCCGTCTTCTTCGCCTCGCCGATGGCCTCCTTCATCACCGGCGAGGTGCTGTCGGTGAATGGCGGCACCTTCTGATGCCCGACCCGATCGTGATCTGGGGTGCCGGCGCGATCGGCGGCACGATCGGCGCCTACCTCGCACAGGCGGGCCACGACGTGCTGATGGTCGACCGGGTGGCCGCGCATGTGGCCGAGATCCGCGCCGGCCGACTGTCGATCGAAGGACCGGTCGACAACTTCACCGTCGGTGCCGACGCCTGCACACCGGATGAACTGCGCGGCCGGTTCGGCCGCATCCTGCTCGCCGTGAAGGCGCAGGACACGGCAGCGGCCACGCAGGCTCTGCTGACGCATCTGCACGAGGACGGCTTCGTGCTGTCGTGCCAGAACGGGCTGAACCCGCCGGTCATCGCCGATATCGTCGGCGCGCCGCGGACGCTCGCCGCGCAGGTCGCCTTCGCACCGGATTGGCTGGCGCCCGGACGCATCTTGCTCGGCAATCGCGGCCCCTTCGCGATCGGCGAGCTGGATGGGCAGGTGACACCCCGGCTCGAGGCGCTACTCGCCGTGTTGCGGGATTTCGAGCCCGGGGCGGAGATCACCACGGACATCTACGCGGATCTCTGGAGCAAGATGGCCCTGGCTGTGCTGCTGAAGGCCTCCGCCCTGACCAACGACACCATTGCGGACTTCATCACTCGGCCGGACATGCTCGACGCGCAGATCGCGCTGGTGCGCGAGGTGGTGGCCGTGGCGCATGCGCTCGGCCTGCATCTGCATGCGTTCCAGCATTTCGACCCGGAAGCGTTCCCGCAAGCCGACACGGCGTCCCTGGCACGGATGTTCGAGGCGCATGCCACGATCCGGCGGGCCTCGGCGAAGCAGCGCAGCGGGATCTGGCGCGACCTCGCCGTGCGCAGGCGGAAGACGGAGGTTCCGGCACAGCTGGCGCCGATCCGCACGCTGGCGCGCCGCCATGGCATCGCGACGCCGATGATCGATGCGCTGGAAGAGCTGATCCTTCGCATCGAAGCCGGACAGGCGATGCCAGGCGATGGGCTGGAGACGACACTGTCGCGCGTCGCCGCCTCCGGCTGACCCGCGGCCGCTACTCCGCGCCGCGCTGCATCGGCTGCGCGCGATCCGCCCAGCCGATGCCGGTGTCGCGCGGGCGACGCCCTTCGACGGCGTAGATGCGCTGGATCTCCGACTTGATCGCGCGAACCAGGGCCGCGGCCCCGGGCATCGGCACGCGGTTGACCGGCAACACCAACACCAGCGTGCGATCCATCCGCGGCTCGATGAGTTCTGCGGCCTGGAGACGATAGTGGGCGATCTCCTCCTGCAATGCCTTGGCGGGCAGGATGGACCAGCCTTCCCCGGCCTCCAGCAGCTTCAACAGGCTGTCGAGGCTGTCGACCTCCATGACCACGTCGAGCTCGATGCCCAGCCGCTGGGCGATGCCCTCCAGCTCCCCGCGATTGCCGAGCGGCCGGCTCGACAGGATGAGCGGCCGGTCCGCCAATTCCCGGAACGGAATGGTGGAGCCAAGCTTGCCGAGGCTCTTCGCACCGACGAGGTGCAGGAACTGGGTGGCGACCGGCTCCGGGTTCAGGCGCCTCAGCGGCGGCTTGTCGAAGACGATGGCGATATCCAGCCGCCCATCCGCCAACCACTCGACGAGATGTCCGCAGGATCCCTCGACGATGCGGAGCAGCGCGTCCGGATAGAGATCGCGCAGCGCGCGCGTGAGCGGCACGGCAAGCTGGCGGCTCAGAGCCGGCAGCAGGCCGATCGTCGCGCCGCGCAGCCGTCCACCGGCCTCGCCATCCAGGTCTCGCCGCATCTGGTCAATCTGATCGACGAACTCCGCGGCCCAGCGCGCGAAGCGCTCGCCCTGATCGGTCAGCCTCACGCCCCGGCCATCCCGATACAGCAGCTCGGTGCCGATATCGGCCTCGAGCTGACGCAGCGCGCGGCTCAATGCCGGCTGGCTCTGGCCGAGCACGGTAGCGGCGCGGGAGACGCTCCGCAGTTCCACGACCTTGAGGAACTGCTCAATGGCTCGCGTGTTCATGACGATCGACTATGCATGACAGTCGCATGCCGCGCCAGACCGCCGCGCGGCATGGTGCAGGCGGTCACCCAGGTCCGATGCGTGGCGTGTCCATACGAAGATGGCGACACACCGCATTCCTGATCAGGCCGAAGAGCATCTCGTGCCTGGCGGCGACTATGTCGGACAGTGTCGACACCGCCACCGCCATCGGGCCCATGCGGCCGAGCGGCGGCAGCAGGACGTTCACGCCCCCGATCCCCGTCTCCATCTTGTCGATCGCGACCGCATAGCCGCGCTGGCGGATGATTGCGATTTCATCCATCAACGCCGGCAGGTCGATCCGATAGGCCGGGTTGCGTTCCTCCGCATTGAGTCGGCGAACGAGCCGGCCGATCTGCCGGTCAGGTAGCGTCGCCATGAACAGGTTGCCCATCCCGGACCGACCGAGCGGCCGCACCGTGCCACGCCGCGTCCTCGGCCGGTCTGCTTCACGGGCCGCGAGCGCGTGGATATGCCGGACGGTGAGCCCGTTCAGCGCGCCGAGCAGCACCAGTTCGCCGGTCGCCTCATGCACCTCGTTGAGCAGGCGGATGAGCGCGCCGTCCTCGAACAGCTGCGCCTCGATCCATGATCCAAGCAGCGTGACCCGCGAGGTCGGCGCGTAACGCCGCGTCGCCGCATCCATGTCGCAATAGCCCCGCGCCACCATGCTGCGCAGCAGGGCCGAGCTGCTCGACTGCGGCATGCCGAGGGCCCGCGCGACCTCCATCACGCTGACCGGCCGCCGCACCTCGTCGAAATACTCCAACAGGTCGAGCGTCCTACCGACCGACTTGATGACACGATCTTCCACCACGCCCAGCAGTATATTCCGTTAGCGGATATAGGCAGCACAAATGTGATGCCTGCATTCACGCCTGCGTTCCAGCTTGATCGCCTTTGGCCCCGGGACATACTCGCGCTCCAGGGAGTTCGCTGATCCACGCGCTGACCGGGCCTTTGACTGCTCGAGAGGGCACGGCGCGTCGCACGGATGCTGCTGCGGAAAGGGCGCGATCGCGCACCCCCTCGATTGCCTGCACCGCCGCGCCATGCCGCGCGACCGCAGCGGCTTGCCGCTGCGCTGCGTCGGCCTGCGTCTTCGTAAACCGCGCCTGATCGCTCAAGGAACAGAAATGCCGCCACGCCTCGACAACAAGGTCGCCTTCATCACCGGCGCCGGCATCGGCGGCATCGGCGCGGCGTCGGCCGCCGCCTTCGCGCGCGAAGGCGCGCGCGTCGCCGTTTGCGACATCCTGCCCGAACGTGGCGAGGCGACCGTCGACGAGATCCGGGCCATCGGCGGCGAGGCGATCTTCGTCCAGGCCGATGTCTCGAAGGACGACGAGGTGCGCGCCGCGATCGGCCGCACGGTCGCACAGTTCGGCGCACTGCACGTGCTGATGTGCTCGGCCGGCGGTTCGATCGCCGAGGACGACTTCATCGCCGATGTCGATCTCTCCGTATTCGAGCACACGATGCGGCTTGACCTGCTCGGCACCATGCTCGCCTGCCGCCACGCGATCCCGGAGATCGCAAAGGCCGGCGGCGGCTCGATCGTGAACATGTCCTCCGGTGCCGCGCTGCGCGGTGCGAGCCCGGCCCATGTCTACACCGCGGCGAAGGGCGCGATCATCTCGCTCACGCGCGCTCTCGCCGGCACCTATGCCAAGGAGGGCGTGCGGGTGAATGCGATCGCCGCCGGGCGGATCCTCAGCAAGCGCATCCTCGACAGCATCGGCGCCCCGGGGCAGGCCGGTCCCGTGCCCGACCGCCAGGACGCGGCCGGTCGCCTGAAGGACTACCCCTTCTGGGTCGGCGGGCCAGAGGACATCGCCAGCATCGCGCTCTTTCTCGCATCAGAGGAGTCGAAGATGATCACGGGTGCCACCATTCCCGCCGATGGCGGGCGTTCGGCCTATTGAGATGACGCCCGTCACGCGGCGCATCGCGCTCGCTCTCGGCACCGCCGGCCTGGCCGCACCGGCCCTGGCGCAGGACTGGCCTTCCCGGCCCGTGCGCATCGTCGCGCCGGCCCCGGCCGGCGGCGCCAGCGACATCTATGCCCGCATCTGCGCCCAGCGGATGAGCGACATGACCGGCAGGCCCTTCATCGTCGAGAACCGCGCCGGCGCGGCGGGACGCATCGGCCTCGAGAACGTCGTGCGCTCGGCGCCCGACGGCTACTCGCTGCTGCTCGGCTCCTCGGCGATCGCGCTGGCCAGGGCGCTCTACCCCAATCTCGGCTATGACCCCGTGGGCGACCTGACGCCGATCGCGCTGATGGCCCGCACGCAGCAGATGATGGTGGTGCCCGCCGCGCTGCCGGTCACCGATGTGCGCAGCTTCATCGCCTATGCGAAGGCACGGCCGGGCGAGCTCGCCTATGCCTCCTCCGGCGTCGGCAACCCGCCCCACTTGGCCGCCGAGCTGTTCAACGCCATGGCCGGGCTGACCATGACGCATGTCCCCTATGGCGGCGACACGCCGGCGCTGATCGATATCATCGCGGGGCGCGTGCAGATGTATTTCGGCTCGGTCGCGCCGGCGCTGCCGCATCGCGAGGCCGGCCGGGTGCGTGCGCTCGCCGTCACCGGCCCGACACGCGCCCGCTCGGCACCGGACGTCCCGACCATGCAGGAAGCCGGGCTGCCCGGATACAACGTGTCCGGCTGGTTCGGGCTGCTCGCGCCGCGCGGCACGCCGCGCGAGATCATCCTCCGCCTCAACGAGATGATGACGCGCATCATGGCGATCGAGGAGGTGCGCGCGACGCTGGAACGCGGCGGCGCCGACCCGGCCGATCCCGCTCTCCCGGTCATGGAACAGGCGATCGTCGATTCCACGCGCCTGATCGGCGAGGCAGTCCGCATCGCCAACATTCGAGCAGAGGGCTGACGCCATGCGCCTTCCGGACGCGGATCCCACCCAGTCGCCGGAGCTGGAAGCGGCTTACGCCGAATTCCGCCGCACCCGCGGCATCGTCTCCAACATCATGAAGTCCTTCGCGCATGCGCCGGAGGGGTTGAACGCCATCGTCGGGCTCGGCGGCTATTGCCGCTACGGCACGGCGCTCAGCGAACTGCAGAAGGAGATCGTCATCCTCCTCACCGGCCGCGGCATTGCCTATGCCTGGCACCACCACGCGCCGCTGGGACGCAAGGCGGGGCTGAACGAGGCGCAGATGGACGCGATCCAGGCCGGCCTCGTCCCACCGGGCCTGTCGGAAGCCGATACGGCACTCGCCGAGTATGTGCTCGCCTACACCGCGTTGAAGGGCGTGCCGCAGGAGGTCTTCGACCGCCTGCTGCGGCACTTCAACCCGCGCCAGCTGACTGACGTCAACATCATCGCCGGCTACTACCTGATGATCGCAGCCAGCATGATCGGCATGGAGGTGCAACCGGATCCGACTGACACGATCCGCGATGCCGTCTCCTTTCACGATGCGGCCCACACACCGTCCTGAACAGCCTGCAGCAGGGAAACGAGACCGATGCGCATCGCCCGCCGCCATGTCCTCGCAGGAACCGCCGCTGTCCTGGCATCGCCAAGTCTAGCATCCGCGCAGGCGGTCTATCCGTCGCGCCCGATCCGCGTGATCGTTCCCTTCGGCGCCGGCGGAGGCACGGATATCCTGGTCCGCATCCTCGAGCCGCATGTGTCGCGCAGCCTCGGCCAGCCAATGGTGATCGAGAACCGGCCGGGCGCCGGCGGCATCGTCGGGACCGAGGCAGTCGCGCGATCCGATGCGGATGGCTACACGCTGCTGGCGCTCGATTCCACCTTCTGCATCAACCCCGGGCTCTTCCCGACGCTGCCCTATGATCCGGCGCACGACTTCGCGCCGGTCGCGATCCTCGCCAATGCGCCGATCGTGCTGCTTGCCCATCCGACGGTGCCTGCGCAGACCCTGCAGGAGCTGATCGCGCTGGCGAAGGCACGGCCCGGCGCGCTCGCCTACGCCTCGGGCGGCAACGGCGCGCCGACGCATCTCGGCGGCGAGATGTTCAAGACGGCCGCGGGCGTGGACATCACCCACCTGCCCTATCGCGGTACCGGGCCGGCCATGAACGACGTCATCGCCGGGCATGTGCCGCTCGCGGTCAACGGGCTGAGCGCCTCCCGCCCGCATATCGTCGCCGGTCGCGTGCGCGCGCTGGCGGTGACGGGCGATGCACGGGCCACTGCCTTCCCCGATGTGCCCACCTTTGCCGAGGCCGGGGTGCCGGGCGTCGACATGTACACCCATTGGGGCGTGCTGATGCGGGCCGGCACCCCCGATGCGATCGTCCAGAGGGTCTCGGCCGCGCTCACCGAGGCGGTGATGCGCGATGATCTTCGGCAGCGCCTGAACGACCTCGGCTTCGTGCCCGCCGGCGGCGGTCCGGCCGCCTATGGCGAGACGATCCGCCGCGAGACGGCGCGCTTCACCGAGGTGATCCGCGCCGGCAACATCCGGCCGGACTGACGGCATGGTTCGACCGGGCTGGATCGCCGCGCTGAGGGTGACGCTGCCGGTGCAGACGGTCGCATCGTTCGTGACGCAGAGCCTTCCCGCCATCGCGTCGATGATGGCGGCCGAGACGAGCCTTCGGCCGAAGATGATCGGTAAGCCGGCGTCGGTCATCGCGCCGGGCACGGTGTTGTTCCCGCTTGCGGACGCCGGCGTGCCGGCGCGCTCAGGGCCGGTGCGGACATTGCCGCTCGGCAACATCTTCGCACTGCTGATCGCCGCGACCAGTCGTTGGAGTGCGTCCTTCGCCGCCGTCACGGTGGCGTCGATCCCGCCGCTGCGACCGGCGGTCATCCTGCCCGCGCCGATCCGCGACTGACCTTCGCTCACCGACGGAGCCCATTGTCATGTTGACCCCTTCCATGTCCTTCCTGCGCACCAGCGACGGTATCCGGCTCGCCTATCGCGTGGACGACTTCAGCGACCCCTGGCGGGACAACCCGGTGCCGGTGCTGATGCTGCACGCGGCCATGGGCGCCTATCGGCGCTGGTACGCCTGGCTGCCGATCATCGCGCGGCGCTTCCCGGTGATCAGCCTTGAGCTGCGGGGGCATGGCGCGTCGGACGTGCCGCCTCCCTCGCTGCCCTTCAGCCTGGAGCGCCTGGTGCAGGATGCACGCGAGCTGCTCGACGACCTCGATGTCCCGCGCGCCCACGTCGTCGGCCTGTCGGCCGGCGGCTATGTCGGCCAGCGCCTGGCCATCGAGGATCCGCAGCGCGTCGCGACGCTCAGCCTGTTCGCCTCCACGCCCGGGCTGCGCGGCACCCAGGCAGCGGGATGGCCGGAACGCATCGGCGCGATGGGGCTCGAGGCGTTCATGCGCGCGACCGCCGCGGACCGCTTCGGATCGGATGCGGATCCGGCGCTGGTGGACTGGTTCTGCCGGCAGACCGGCAGCAACGATCCCGCCTATCTCGGACGCTTCGTGACCCACATGGCCAGCCGCGACTGGTCCGCGGACCTGCCGCGCATCACCTGCCCGACATTGATCGTGGCCCCCGGCCATGAACCGATCGGCAGTAGCAACCACTACGAGGCGATGGCCGCCGCCATCCCTGATGCGGAACTCGTTGTCTTCGAGGGCATGCCGCACAACATCGGCGACGCCGCGCCGGAGCGCTCGGCGCGCGAGGCGTTGCGCTTCATCGAGGAGCGCGGCGCATGACCGCCGCACCCACGCGAACCGCGATCGTCACAGGCGCCGCCCGCGGAATCGGTCGTGCCATCGCCCTGTCCCTCGCCCAGCAGGGCCACGCCATCGCGCTCGTGGATCTGCGCGAGAAGGACCTCGCGCAGACCGCGCAGGAGGTCGCGGCACTCGGCGTCGATGCCATGCCGATCATGGCCGATACCAGCGACTACGAAGCCGCCCGCCGGCATGTCGCGGACGTCGCCGCGCGCTGGGGGCGCATCGACGTGCTGGTGAACAATGCCGCCGTGCCGCAGCCCAGGCGTATCCTCGAGATCACCGAAGCCGAATGGGATTCCGGCATGGCGGTAAACCTGAAGGGCTACTTCAACTGGAGCCAGGCGGTTGCGCCGGTGATGCTCGCCGCGGGCGGCGGACGCATGATCAACATCTCCTCCGTCTCCGCCAATACCGGCCCGCGCATCTTCTCCGTCAGCCGCTTCGCCTACAGCACCGCGAAGGCCGGCATTCTCGGCATGACGCGTGCCTTGGCGCGCGAGCTGGCGCCGACCATCGTTGTGAACGCCGTCTGCCCCGGCGCGATCGAGACAGAGCGGACGCGCGCCAATCTCGGCACACATCTCGATCACGTCATCAGGGAAACACCACTGGCACGCCTTGGCACGGCGGAGGACATCGCCGTCGTCGTTACCTTCCTGGCCACCGCAACGCCCATGTACATGACCGGAGAAGTCATCGACGTGGATGGCGGCGCGAACATCAACTGAAGAGGCTTCGATGACCGATATCAGCATCTCGCGCCGCGCGGCGATCGGCTCCGCGCTGGCCGGCACGTTCGCCCGACCGGCTCTCGCCCAGGCCTTCCCGGATCGGCCCATCCGCATCGTCGTGCCCTTCTCGGCCGGTGGCGGGACGGACATCGCGGCGCGCGAGGTCGGTCGCCGCATGGCAGAGACGCTCGGCCAGCCCGTGGTGATCGAGAACCGCAGCGGCGCCAACACCGCGATCGGCGCGGAGTATGTCGCGCGATCCCGGCCCGACGGCTACACGCTGCTGTTCACCAGCGGATCGACCATGCTCGTGGCGCCGCTGCTGATGCGCAACCTGTCCTACAAGCTGTCCGACTTCACGCCGGTAGGCATGGCGCTCGAACAGTATTTCGGCCTCGGCGTGGCGCCGCGCGCCGCTGGCAGTATCCCGGAACTGGTCGAGAAGGCGCGCGCCAGGCCCGACAGCATGTCCTTCGGCCATACCGGCACCGGGGGCGTCGGCCATCTGCTCGGCGAGAAACTGATGGCGGCGACCGGCACGCGAATGGTCTCGGTCCCCTATCGCGGCTTTCAGCAGACAGTGACGGACATCCTCGGCGGCCAGCTCGACATGACCTTCGAGGGCATCCACAACATCGTGCCGTATCACCGCGACGGGACGATCAAGCTGCTGGCGCTGGCAAGCCCCGAGCGCGCGCCGCCACTGCCCGAGGTGCCGACCTTCAAGGATGTCGGATATCCCGATCTCGCGGTGAATGCTTGGCTGGCTTTGTTCGCGCCGGCCGCGACACCCGCGCCGATCATGGCGACGCTGAACCAGGCACTGGTTGCGGCGGTGGAAAGCCCATCCTTCCGCGAGCATGCCGCGAGCCAGGTGCAGAACGCGCGCAGCAGCTCGGTGCAGGAGATGTCGGACTCTCTCGCGCAGCAGGTCGAGGTCTGGCGCGGCATCATCGCGCCGCTGAATCTTCAGCTCGACTGACACGTAGCCCGGTCCCCACAGGAAGGAGAGCAGCGATGATGACGTCCCGACGTGCCTGGCTGGCCGGTATCGGCACGGTGCTCGCGGCGCCTGCGCTTGCCCAGGATGGCTGGCCGACGCGCAGCATCCGGCTGCTGGTGGGCTATCCCGCCGGCGGCGCCAACGATCTGGTCATGCGGGGCATCGCCGCGCCGCTCGGCGATGCGCTCGGCCAGCCGGTACTGATCGAGAACCGTGCAGGGGCGGCCGGCGGGATTGCCGCCGAAGCTGCGGCGCGGGCAGCGCCGGACGGCTACACGCTGTTCTCGATTTCGAGTGCTCATGTCCTGGCGCCGAGCGTGCGGCGGAACCTGAACTGGGATCCGGTGCGCGACTTCACGCCGATCGCGCTGGGCGCTCGTTCGCCCTACTTCCTGATGGTGTACAAGGACTTTCCCGCGCGAAGCGTCGCGGAGTTCGTCTCCTATGTGAAGTCGCGGCCGCCGGGATCGATCAGCTATGCGTCATCGGGCGTCGGCGCAGGGCCGCATCTGACAAGCAGCCTGTTCATGCATCGCGCCGGCATCACCCTGGATCACGTTCCCTACCGGGGTGACGCGGATGCGCTGGTCGATGTCACGACCGGGCGCGTGCCCTGCGCCTTTCTGTCCGTCGCGCCTGCCTTGCCGCACATCGCGGCGGGCAGCATCCGCGTCCTGGCCGTATCGGGCGCGGATCGCCTGTCAATCTTGCCAGATGTGCCGACGGTGGCGGAGTCCGGCTTTCCAGGCTTCGCGATGGATGTCTGGTGGGGCGTCAGCGGACCGGCCGGCCTGCCGGCGCCGATCGTACAGCGCATTGCCGCCGCGATGCGGCCGATCCTGGATGCACCGGCCTTCGCCGAACGCTATGCCGCCATCGGCGTCGTGCCGGGCAAACTCGGCACCGAGGCCTTTGCTCAACTCATCCGGGATGACCGGGTCCGTCTCGACCGGATCGTGCAGGACGCCGGCATCACGCCCCAGGATTAGGCGCGACGGTCAGGCGGGACGGAGAGCCTCGAGCTTCTCGACCACGGCCGCATTGGCGGGCGCCGCGATGCCACGGCGTCGCGCCTGCTTCACCACCTCGCCATTGATCAGCGAGACCTCGGTACGACGGCCGCGGCCCAGATCCTGCGCCATGCCGCTGATTGCCGTCGGGTTCAGGTGCTCGCCATACCGGATCAGCCCGGCTTCCACCTCGGCACGCTTCGCGACGTCGCCCTCTGCCACTCCAAGCCAGGCGTCCCCTGCGACGCCGCAGATCCGATCGAGCGCAATGCCGCCGGCCGTGGCCACCGTGACAACTTCCAGCGCGATGGACAGCAACTCGGCCCGCAGCGACGGCTCGAGAAAAAGGTCGCGGATCGGCCGCCCATGCAACGCGGAGAGCGGTGAGGTCATGCAGTTGAAGGTCAGCTTCGTCCAGCGCGCCGCCGCCATGTCGCTGACCGCCTCTGCGCCATCGATACCGCTGAAGAGATCGACGAGCGCCGCGATGCGCGGTGTTGCCGGACCCGCCGTCTCGCCAATCCGGAACAGCGGTGCGCCGCCATCGCGACGCGCGCGGTGCCGCCGCATGGCGCCGGGTTGCGTGAGATTGGCGAAGAAGCCTGTGACGATGCAGCCGATCACGCGGTCATGGCCGAGTTCATCCGCCATGGCGAGATCGGCGAGCGCATTGAGCGTGACCAGCCAGGTGCCACGCCAATGGCGCTCGATCGCCGCGACCATGGCGGGCGCATCGGCGAGCTTGGTGCAGAGAATGGTCAGCCGCGGCGCTATGGCGGGCACTTCCTCGGGTGTCGCGATCACGCGTGGATGCGCCACGAATTCGCCGCTCGGCTCGCTCACGGCGAAGCCACTGGCGGCGATCGCTGCTCGGTTCGGCGTCCATGGTTCGAGCAACGCGACCGCCTCGCCCCGCGCCGCGAGATGAGCAGCGATGTAGCCGCCGACCGCGCCAGCACCAACCACAAGGAGAGGCGCGCAATCCGACGGCGTGATGTTGGTCATCGAGGAGCTTCCATGATCGTCGTGTCGTTCACCTCGCATCATGCCAGCCTTCGGAGCATGCCGTGAAGTACGTGCCCGACGAGGAACACGATTGAGTCCCGTGCGCGATCGCATGCCTGCATCATGGAGATTGGCGCGCCACAGGCGCGCGACGGAGATGGGGCGCGGCACAGTGTTCACGCGATGCACCTTCCTGAGTTTCTTGCTGTCATTGCCGATATCGTTGGAGGAACTCTGAAGGTGAGGTTGACCCGCTTTCGTGGAGACCCCGAGGCTTGAGACGGCGGTATTGGAGATGCCCAGGCCGATGCCGCCCCGCTGCGTCGGATCCGGACGATCCAGGCTGGTTCGCATGAGACCTACGGCGCGCCGCGAGTGCATGCAGAGCCGAGCGCGCCAGGTGCGCGATGGTAGCGCTGCGGGGCAAAGAGACAGTCGTCCAGCGACAGCAAGGTGTGACGGCGGAAGGCGACATCAGCTCGCGCTCGCCGCTGGGTGATGGTGTTCGGATTCACGCCCGGGCGACGAGCCAAGGCCCTCCGACTCTCTTGACTATCCTGGATCGCGCGACCGGCCGCGTCAGTCGCGCGGCGCAGCCGTGGCGACCCTGACCCATAGCGTGTCCCTCCAAGCCGAGGAGAAGATGGCACGACCAAAATCCGAGCAAAACATCCAGCCTCACCAACGCATATCGCGAAAATCTCTCCCAAGAAAAATTATACGAATATTGATGATTCTAAAATGAATTGGCAACTATCCAGAGGAATAGAGATGAAATCCGACCACGCTTATTATCACTCTATACGCGGCGATGCGGATTGCGCCGATTTCCCAGACGGCGCCTTTCATCAACGGAGGGATCCGATCATGACGCTCAGGTCCAGCCGATCTCTATCGCACGTGGTCGACCTTGGCCGGGCTCTGCGAGGGCCCGACGCGCCGGAGGAATGGCTGCTGGCCCTGCTGTCGCATGACGAGGCCGACCTCGTTCGGGGCCCGGTCAGCCAAGCTGGGATGGATCTTGTTTTCCTGGCGCATCGGGGTCCGCCGGAGGCCTCCGCTGACAGCGTGATCGAAGCCGCCGGCAACGTCGCGCAGGCGCTGTCCGACACGCGATCCGGGGTGGCCCTGGCGCCTGCCGCCACCACGAACAACGATGCGACCATCGGCATCGCGGCACTCGACGCCAGCAATACCGAGGGCTCCGACGGCACTACGCCATTCACCTTCTTGGTCACTCGCACCGGTGGCATCTCGGCCGCGCATGCCGCGACCTGGAGAGTGACCGGCTCAGGAGCCGCTCCCGCGGTCGCCGCCGACTTCGCGGGTGGCGTCCTGCCGACCGGCAGGGTCCGCTTTGACGCCGGCGAGACCACCAAGGTCGTCACCATCAACGTTGCGGCCGACGTCGCGGGAGAACTGAATGAACGCTTCCAGGTTACCCTGTCGAATCCCTCGGCCGGCGCCACGATCGGCAGCGCGTCGGCCGGCGCCCTCATCCTGGACGATGACGGCCTGCTTTCCGTCGCCCCGGCCGGCATGGCCCGAGCCGAGGGAAACGGCGGCGGCGCGACGGAGGTCGCCTTCCTTGTCACACGTACCGCCGATCTCGGGCAGGCAACGACACTCACCTGGTCCGTCGCGGGATCCGGCGCGTCCCCCGTCAACGGGGCCGACTTCGCGGGTGGCGCCCTACCCAGCGGAACGCTGAGCTTCGCCGCGGGCGAAGGCAGCCGGATCGTAACCCTGCGGATCGCCGCCGATGCCGTGCATGAGGCGGTGGAGGCGCTGCGCTTCACCGTCTCCGGCACCGTGACCGGGCAGGCATTCGCCCCCAGTACCACGCAGACCATCCTGAACGATGACGCACCGGCCTCGCCCCTCGATCCGCGCGTGATCTATGTCGATCCTACCGCCGCGGCCGGTGGCGACGGCTCGATGGATCGGCCGCTGCAGTCACTCGATGGCGTCACGCTCCTGCCCGGCGACATGGCGCTGCTACGCGGCGGCACCGTGTCGAAGTCCTTCGTCATCACCGACCAGGGCATGCCCGACCGGCCGATTGTCATAGGCTCCTATGGTGTCGGAAACGCCAGAGTGGACGGCACTGTCGTGCTCAGCGGGGCACGATACGTCGCGCTGACCAACCTCGATATCGAGCCAGGCGATGGCTACGGCGTAGTCCTGACCAATGCGACCGGTTTCAGCACGGTGGACAACTGCAGCATTCACGGGGGTGAGATCGGCGTCGTGGTCCGGGGCAACGTCGCCGATGGCAACGTCATCTCCGGCAACCGCATCTATGAGAATGACGGCATGGGGGTCTGGCTCGACAGCACCGATCTCTGCATCGGCGCGGCCACCCTGGTCAGCGGCAATACCATCTACAGAAACGGCCAGCAGGGTATCGCGCTGCATGCCGGGCACGCCATCGTCGAGGGCAACACCGTCGTCAACAACGGTCTTGCCGGGCTCGCCGGCATGTCTGCAATCCACGTGGTCGGGACTGCCAGCCACGAGGCGCACGGCAATGTCATCCGCAACAACATCATCGCCCACCAACGCGACGGCGCGTCCTACGACGGCAACGGCATCCAGCTCGATCACTGGTCGGACGACACCCTCGTCATCGACAACCTGGTGTTCGGCAATGATGGCTGCGGGATCAACGTATTCGCCGCGAGCGGCAGCGTCGTCGCCGGCAATATCGTGCATGGCAACATGGTCGACAGCGGCGGCACTCACGTCATCGCGATGGCCGAGATCTTCTTCGGGGAAGCCTTGTTCGCTCCCGGATACAGCCAGCACAACGTCATCACCGGCAACACGGTATTCGCCACGCATCCCGACGCCGCGGCCATACAGGTGCAGGAGGTCGTCACGGCGCAGACGTCCAACATCATCACCGGCAACGCGCTCGGCCGCTCCGGTCCCGGCGCCCTGTGGATCTGGGGATTGCAGCAGGGCACGTCTCTCGACGACTGGAACGCCCTGGCACTGGTCGGCAACGATGCCGCAGCCGTCGCGCCCGCTACCCCCGCGATCGATGCGGCGATGCTGGATCGCAGTTTCACGCCGCACTCAGGTCTCTATGGCGCTCACGATCCGGAGGATATGACCCAGGAGGTGGCGGGCCCAGGCCACACCGACATCCTTGGCAGCCCGCATGGCAGTTGGATGTCCGCCGGCGGCATGGATGCCACGCTGTCGGCCTTTGCCGGAGATAACCAGCTCGCGGCGGGCAGCGGCGAGACCACCTTGCGGGGTGGGCCGGGCAATGACGGTCTGTTCGGCGGTGCCGGCAATCATCGCATCTTCGCCGGCACCGGCGGTGCGGTGATTACCGGAGGATCGGGCAGCAGCCTGCTCGTCGGCGGCCCGGGCGACGACATCATCTACGCCGGCAACGGTACGCTTCCCGACACGATCGATGGCGGCGGCGGCACCAACACGCTCGTTGCAGGTGGCGGCATCGACACCTTCGTGATCGGCGCGGGAGTCAGTTACATCTATGAGTTTGCCACCGGCCAGGATCGTCTCGATGTCAGCAGCCTTGGCGCCCGCACGCTGGCCGACCTGGACCTCCTCGCGGGAGGGGAACATTCCGTCGTGCTCGACAAGGGAGGTGTTGTCCGCGCGTTCCTGGTGGGTGTCGATGCCACGAACATGCCGCCGGACAGCTTTATCCTCGCCCACAGTGACCACGCCGCCATCCTGTCCATCACCGCCGCGCCAGCGCCGAAGCTGGAGGGCAACTCCGGCACCACGCGATACGCTTTCGCCGTAACCCGGTCGGGCGACCTCTCCGTCGCCCACTCGGTGCGTTGGTCTACCGAGGGCATTACCGGCAAGGAGGGCGGTCCGGCAGATGCATCGGACTTCGCGGCCGGCGTGCTGCCCTCCGGCACGCTGCAATTCGCGCCCGGCCAGGCCACCCGGTCCATCGTGGTGGAGGTCGCCGCCGACAGCACCCTCGAACGGACCGAGACATTCGCCGTGCGGATGACGGAGCCCTCGTCCGGCGCGACAATCGGCACGGCTCTGGCGTTCGGCACGATCCGCAACGACGACGCCCAGATCGACCTGGTGTCTGCCGGTGCCGCCAATGCCGAGGGGCAGGCGGGCAGCGACGGCGCCGTCGTCTTTACGGCGCTTCGATCGGGCAGGGCCGATGGCGCCGCGTCAGCCAACTGGTCCGTGGAGATCAGCCGTTCCGGCGGCGCCAACGAGGCGGACTTCGTCGGCGGGGTCTTGCCCAACGGCACGGTCACCTTCGCGCCTGGCGCCAGGTCGGCATCGATCGTCGTGCCTGTCGCCGGCGATAGTCTGATCGAGGGTGATCAGCGCTTCACACTCCACCTCACCGACCCGAGCACAGGTGTGTCGATCGGTAGGAGCAGCGTGACCGGGATCATTCGCGACGACGACATGCCAGGCAGCGGAACGCTCTCGGTCGTCACGCCGCTCGTCGCGAGGCTCGAGCGCACCGGCGCTACGACGACCTTTGCCTTCGATGTGGTCCGTAGCGCGGACCTTTCACTTGGTGCCAGCGTCGACTGGGCGGTGCATGGCGGCGGCGTCGCCGGCATCGGGGCGGCCTCAGCCAGCGATTTCGGCCGTTCCGACATGCCTGCGGGGAAGATCGATTTCGCGCCGGGCCAGGATGTGCAAACCGTTCTCGTCAAGGTGTCCGGCGACCGCACCGGCGAGCAGGATGAGGCCTTCACCTTCGTGCTCTCCGGCCCAGCTGCCGGCGTCGCATTGGCGAAGGCGAGGGCGGTGGCCGTCATCACCAATGACGACCCGATCACCGGCACCGCGGCCAACGAGACCATCCGAGGCTTTGAGACGGCCGACATCTTCGTCATCGGCGGCAGCCGCGATACCGTGATCGGCAAGGACGGCACCGACACCTTTCGCTTCCAGCAATCGGCAATCGGCGCCGCCAGCACCAACGGCACGACCATCGAGGATTTCCGCCCGCAGAGCGGGGAGAAGCTCGACCTTGCCGCCATCGACGCCATTGCCTGTACCGAGGCCAATGACGCCTTCCATTTCATCGGCACGGCTGCGTTCAGCGGCCGGGCGGGCGAACTGCGCTGGACGGACATCGGCGCGTTGCGATTGATCGAGGGCGACATTGACGCCGATCGTTCGGCCGACCTGTCCATCGTCGTTATCGCGACCGGCGTTGTTGACGTGTCGTGGTTCGTTCTTTGAGTGATACCACCCGATCCGGAGACGACGTCGCGTTGTGCGCCGGCGCCACGCCATCCTGATGCGGCGTGGCCACCCATGCTTAACAACGCGGTGATCCGAGCCGGCGCGCGCTACAGGGCGAGAAGGGTTCGGACTGAGCGCCGATAGGTCACGGTGCTGACCGACTTCATCCTGCGAAGCTTCAGGCGGTGTGGACTCCGGGGATTCCCTTGAGGTGCTGACCCTGCGCCCTTGGATGCCCTGGGACTGTGCGAGAGTGCGTTGAAGGGAGACGGAGCCCGTGCGCATCGCTGATCCTGTTCCGCAGCGCGCCGAGCCGGTTCACGATCTGCTGGCAGCTTCCGGGAATGACCTTGAAGCTCTCCTCATGGTGTTGGCTCGGCGCGAGCTTGAGGCATTCCGCCGCAAACCCCCACAGCTTCGGCAAGTCCGCATCGTCCGTGTAGCCGGCGCATCCTTGGGGATAGAAATGGGGGTTGGAAAACTCGCCGCCTGATTATTCGCTGATCAATCAACACTCTGGCGGGGAAAACTGGCGGAGAGGGTGGGATTCGAACCCACGGTACAGTTGCCCGTACTTCGGTTTTCGAGACCGACCCGTTCGACCGCTCCGGCACCTCTCCGCATCGGGCCGGCTCAGGCCGCCCCACAAGGTTCCCCGGTCGAGGGGTCCCGCCGTATAATCATCTCCCTCGCGTGGCGCAACGCCCCCTCCTCTGCGGTTGACGCCCGCCCTCCCCCGGCGCTATACGCCCGCTCCCACGGCAGCACCTCGGGTGCCGCCGATGATCGGTTTTGGGCCGACACCCACAAACCACAACAGTTCGAGAGAGTCCCGGGGCGACCCATGACCTATGCAGTGATCCGCACCGGCGGCAAGCAGTACCGCGTCACCCCCGACGCCGTGCTCACCGTCGAGAAGCTCGAGGCCGAGCCCGGCTCGACCGTGACCTTCCACGACGTCCTCCTCCTGGCTGGTGAAGCCGGGCTGACCGTCGGCGCCCCCACCGTGCCGGGTGCCACCGTCACCGCCACCGTGGTCGAACAGACCCGCGGCGACACGGTCATCATCTTCAAGAAGCGCCGCCGCCAGAACAGCCGGCGCAAGAACGGCCATCGCCAGCACCAGACGGTGCTGAAGATCGCCGCCATCACCGCGGCGTAAGGAACACTCCCAATGGCTCACAAAAAGGCAGGCGGCTCGTCCCGCAACGGTCGCGACTCCGAAGGCAAGCGCCTTGGCGTGAAGCTGTTCGGCGGCCAGACCGTGAATGCCGGCTCCATCATCGTGACCCAGCGCGGCACGAAGATGATCCCGGGCACCAATGTCTATGCCGGCCGCCAGCACTCCCTGCACGCCGCCGTCACCGGCCGCGTGAAGTTCGTGCGCAAGGCCGAGGGCCGCGTCCATGTCACGGTCGAGCCCGAGACCCTGGCCGCCGAATAAGGCTGCGCCCAGCGCCGTCCGTCATCGGGGGCCGCAGGGCCCCCGTTTGCGTTTCAGGTCCCCCGCACGATGAAATTCCTCGACGAAGCCAAGGTCTGGACCAAGGCGGGTGACGGCGGCGACGGCGTCGTCGCCTTCCGGCGCGAGAAATACATCGAGTTCGGCGGCCCCGACGGCGGCAATGGCGGCCGGGGCGGCAGCGTGATCGTCGAGGCGGTGGACGGCCTCAACACCCTCATCGACTACCGCTACACGCAGCATTTCAAGGCGCGGAAGGGCGGCAATGGCGCGGGCAGCGACCGCACGGGCGCTGCCGCCGACGACGTGATCATGAAGGTCCCCGTCGGCACCCAGATCTTCGCCGAGGACAAGGAAACCCTGCTTGCCGACCTCGATGCGGTCGGCAAACGCATCGTCATCTGCAAGGGCGGCGATGGCGGCTTCGGCAATGCCACCTACAAGACCAGCACCAACCGCGCCCCGCGCCGCGCCGACAAGGGCTGGCCCGGAGAGGAACGCTGGATCTGGCTGCGCCTCAAGCTCATCGCCGATGCCGGGCTGGTCGGCCTGCCCAATGCCGGGAAATCGACCTTCCTCGCCGCCGTCTCGGCCGCCAAGCCCAAGATCGCCGACTACCCCTTCACCACCCTGCATCCGCAACTCGGCGTCGTGCGCCTCAATGCGACCGAGGAATTCGTCATCGCCGACATCCCCGGCCTGATCGAAGGTGCCCATGAAGGGGCCGGACTCGGCGACCGGTTCCTCGGCCATGTCGAACGCTGCGCGGTGCTGCTGCACCTGATCGACGGCACCCAGGCCGACCCCGCCGGCGCCTACCGCACCATCCGCGACGAATTGGAAGGCTATGGCCATGGCCTCGCCGACAAGCCCGAGATCGTGGCGCTGAACAAGCTCGATGCCATGACGCCACAGGCCCGGGCCTCCCGCGTGAAGGCGCTGGAACGCGCCTGCGGCCGACCCGTCCTCGTCATCAGCGGCGCGACCGGCGAGGGTGTGCCCGCCGCCCTGCGCGCCCTAGCCGACACCATCCACGCACGGCGCCAGACTGAAGCTGAGGTTGTTCCCGGCTGACGCAACCGTCATCCCGCACCGGCGCTGGATGCGATAGAATGTTTTCATGTCCAGGGCCCCGCTCGGCGAGGACGCCGCTCGACGCCTGCTGAACCGCATCGCCTACGGCCCGCGGCCGCAGGATGTGCCGGCTGTCGCGCAGATGACGGCGGCCGACTGGATCGAGGCCCAACTCGCCCTGCCCACCGGAGGGTCGGAGGTCGACGCCCATCTCGCTACCCTGACGATCCCCATCCGCTACGCCTCCGGGCCGGGCGAACAGATCGTCGACGAGGACCGCCCCCTCGTCACTCTCGGCTGGACCCAGGAAAAGCGCTGGGCGCTGGCACAGAACCGCCTGGCGGTCGCGTATCAGGAACGCGAAAGACCCTACCGAGAACTCGCTGCCGCAACGATGGCGCGCAAGGTGGTCGCACCGGATCAGTTGCGGGAGCGCCTGGTCGAATTCTGGCACGACCATTTCTCTGTCGCCTGGCAGGCTGGACCCGGCGTGCTGGTCTCCCTGCCCGACCACGATGCGCGTATCCGGCAGCACGCCTTCGGCAATTTCGGCGCCTTGCTCGAAGCCATGGCCTCGAGTCCGGCCATGCTGGCCTATCTCAACAACAGCAGCTCACGGGCTGGGGCGCCCAACGAGAACTACGCCCGCGAATTGTTCGAGCTGCACACGCTCGGCGCCGCCGCCTATCACCCCGACGCCCGCACCTGGCACGACGTGCCCGGGGCCGAGGCAGGTGAGCCGGTCGGCTATTTCGATGGTGATGTGTGGGAAGCTGCGCGCGCCCTCACAGGCTGGACGATTGCCATGGGCCAGCGCGTGGACGCGGCGCGGACCCTGCCGGAGACCGGCGCATTCACCTATGTCGAGCGTTGGCATGACGGCTACCAGAAGCGCGTGCTGGGGAAGGAGCTGACGCCCTTCGCGCCGGCCCTGGCTGACGGCCGCGCTGTGCTCGGCTTCGCCGCCACCCATCCCGCCACGGCGAGACATGTGTGCGGCAAGCTCGCCCGCTTCCTGCTCGGCGACCCCGCGCCGCCGGCTGCGGTGGCCCGGGCCGAGGCCGCCTTCCTGCGGCATCGCGCCTCCCCGGACCAGATCGCGCAACTGCTTCGCGCCCTGCTCGACGGGCCGGAAGTGACCGACCCGGCCGTCTTTCGCGTGCGCCGGCCGCTCGACATCGTGGCCGCTTCGGCGCGCGCGCTTGCCATCCCGCTCGTCCCGCGCCCGCCCCTGACGGATGGGATGACCCGTGCCGGTCAGAACCTCTTCGCGTGGTTCCCTCCCGATGGGCAGCCCATCGACGCCGCCTATTATCTGGGTGGCGGCGCGCTGATGGCGCGGTGGTCTCTCCTGCTCGGCCTGGCCCGGAATGACTGGGGCACCGGCACCTCACCCTTCTATGCCGAGATGGCCGGGCGGCCGGTGGCGGAGGCGGCAGGCCGGGTGGCGACCCTCGCCCTCGGCAGTAGCGCCGGCCCTGCCGTGGCGGACCGCCTGATGCGGGCCTGGGCCGTGGACCGCCGCCCCGACCGGCTGCGCAATCCGCAGGAGGCGGCGCTGCTGGCCGGCATGACGCTGCTCGCGCCGGGGTTCCAGCAAACATGATCACGCGCATCGGCCGCCGTGGCCTGCTCCGGGCAGGTCTTGCCATCGCAGCCATGCCGGGGCTTCGCGGCCTCGCCTTTGCCGATGCGGCCGCCGCGCCGCCGCTGCTGGTGGTGGTCTTCCTGCGCGGCGGGATGGATTCGCTGCATGTCCTCTCGCCGGCCGACGATGCCAGCTTCGTCGCCATGCGCACCGCCGATCTGCGCAGCACCGCCGAAGGCGGCATGGCAGGCCATCGCCTCGATGCCCATCCGGGGATCGATTTCCGTCTCCACCGGGAAGCCGAGGGTCTCGCCGACATCTGGCGCGACCGCCGCATGGCCTTGTGGCCGGCCGCGGGCGTGCCGGAAGCGACCCGCAGCCATTTCGAGGCCCAGGCCATGATTGCCGGCGGTCGTGGTCGACAGAACGACCCGCGCGCCGCACGGGGCTGGCTTGCGGCCTGGGCGCAGGCCGTCGGGCACGGCAACAGCGGCCCCGCGGCACTTGCCGCGCAGAGCGGGCTGACGCCCGAGCTGCTCGGCGGTGACCGCGCCCTGGCGCTGCCCTCCATCGCCGGCGGCCTGCGGCTGCCGGGCGGGCGCCTGGGGGCGGCGGCACTTGAGGCTCTGCATGCGGGCGGCCAGGACATGGTCTCCGTCGCCGTGCGCAGCGCGATCGACGACATGCTCGCGCTGGATGCGCTGCTGCCGCGGAACGGCGAGGACCGGCCGATCCCCTATCGTCCCGCCAATGGCGCGGATTACCGGCCGGCCGGCAGTTTCGGCGCGGCGCTCTCGACAGTGGCCCAGGCGGCCAAGCTGCATGGCGGGCTGGTCGCAGCCCAGGTCGATCTGGGCGGGTGGGACACGCATGAGGCGCAGGCCGCTCGATTGCAGAACCAGGTGCGCACGCTCTCGCGCGGCCTCGCGGCCTTCGATGCGGACATGGCCCAGTTGCCGCGGCGCTGGACCGTGCTGGTGGTGAGCGAGTTCGGCCGCCGCCTGCGCGCCAATGCGAGCGGCGGAACGGATCACGGCCGCGCCGGCACGGTCATGGCCTTCGGGCGCGGCGGCGCCCTGGGCGGGCATTTCGGGGCCTGGCCGGGGTTGGCGCCCGATGCGCTGGAGGACGGCGTCGACCTGCGCGTCGCCGAGGACTACCGCGCCGTCTTCCGCACCGTCATGCAGGACCTGGCCGGGCAGGCCGTGCTGTAAGCGGCTGCCTGGAAACGCGCCGCTCGGCGCGTCGCCATACCCGGTATCGGCCCGCGCGCCCGCCCGGCCACCCAATGACAGGACCCTGGATGGGTGGCCGGGTGGGGGTGCGGGCCGGTGCCGGACGTTCCGTAGGGGCTTCGCGGGATCAGCCCGCCTTCAGCGCGTCGCGCAGCTTGCCTTCCTGTTCGGTCGTCAGGTTGGTGCGCAGCACGGTCCCGCCGAAATGCGCCATGGCCGGCAGCACCTTGTCCGCCGTCACCTTGCGCACCAGGACGCAAAGCGCCGCCTGGCCAGGCGTCAAGGCAGCGGCGGCGTCCTTCAGGAACTTGTCGTCAATGCCGACATCGGTGAGGTAGCCGCTGATCGCCCCGCCGGCCGCGCCCGCCGCCGCACCCAGCAGCGGATTCAGGAAGAGCAGCCCGATCAGCGTGCCCCACAGGGCCCCGCCGGCCGCCCCGGCCGCGGTGGTGTTGATGAGCTGGTGCAGCTTCACCGCGCCGTCCGGTTGGCGTTCCGCCACCACGGCGTCGCCGATCTCGATCAGGTATTCCTTCTGCAGTTCGATGAGCTTCGCGCGGGCCGCCTCGGCCGTTGCGAGGTCGGGATAGGCGATGATGATCAGGTCGGCCATGCGTGGTGCTCCCTCATGCCATGCGGCGGGCGGACCATGCGGCGGGCCGCGGGGCATGGCAAGCAAAGGGTCTGTGTCGCGCGTCCCGGCCTTCAGACCCGCCGTCCCGCGTGCTACAGCCGCGCGCCATGTCAGATCCGACTGCTCCCTCCCTCGCCGGCGCCAAGCGCATCGTCGTCAAGATCGGCTCCGCCCTGGTGGTGGATGAGAAGACCGCGGCACCGCGCGCTGACTGGCTCGCCTCGGTCGCCGCGGATGTCGCGGCCCTCCGGGCGCGGGGCGCGGAGGTGGTGCTGGTCTCCTCCGGCGCCATTTCGCTCGCCCGCCGTGCCCTCGGGCTGACACGCCGTGCCCTGCGTCTGGAAGAGAAGCAGGCCGCCGCCGCGGTCGGCCAGATCCGCCTGGCCGGCGCCTGGCAGGAGGCGCTGTCGGCCCATGGCATGAACGCTGCGCAGCTCCTGCTGACGCTCGAGGATTCCGAGGATCGCCGCCGCTACCTCAATGCGCGCGCGACCATTGCGACGCTGCTGCATCTGGGATGCGTGCCCGTCATCAATGAGAACGACACCGTCGCGACGGCGGAGATCCGCTTCGGCGACAATGATCGCCTCGCCGCGCGCGTCGCCGAGATGATCGGCGCCGATGCGCTGGTGCTGCTGTCGGATATCGATGGCCTCTACACCGCCGATCCGCGCAAGGACCCCGACGCCGCGCATATCCCCGCGGTCGATCGCATCACCGACGACATCATGGCCATGGGGGGCGAACCGCCACCGGGCTATTCGTCAGGCGGCATGCGCACCAAGCTGATCGCGGCACGCATCGCGACTGGCGCGGGCTGCGCGATGGCGATCGCACTCGGCAAGCGCGACAATCCGCTGCAGGCGCTGGTTGATGGTGCGCGCTGCACCTGGTTCCTGCCCGCGCCGGAAGGGCGCACGGCGCGCAAGCGCTGGATCGCGGGAAGCCTCGCACCGCTCGGGGTGCTCACGGTGGATGCGGGGGCGGCGCGCGCACTGAAGCGCGGCTCCTCCCTGCTGCCGGCGGGGGTACGCATGGTGGATGGGGATTTCTCGCGCGGCGATCCGCTCAGCGTGCGCGACGAGACGGGCCGCGAAGTCGCGCGTGGCCTGTCGGCCTATGATGCCGAAGCCGCGCGGCTGATCGCCGGCCACCGCAGCGAGGAGCTCGAGACGCTTCTCGGCTGGCGCGGCCGCGACGAGATCATCCATCGCGACGACCTCGTCCTGCTGTAGGGCAGACACGACAACGGCCCGCACCTCGTTGGGGGATGCGGGCCGTTGTCGCCTGCGGGCTGCGCCCTGGGGGCGCAGCCCGACAGCCGGGACGGGTCAGCGCGGCGCGACAGGCACGTAGCGCACGGACTGGTTTTCACCCGAGCCGTCAATCACGGCATGGTACTGCACGACGCTCGGCAGGACGGAGCGCGGCACGTCGACCGATACATTGCCGCCGCTACCGACGATGGTTGCGGGTTCCAGCGCAACGCCCTGCGGCGTCGCACCGGCATAGGCGACGGACTCGTTCTCGCCCGTGCCGCCCACATAGGCGTAGCCGAGGCCGGCATCGGCGGCGAGCGCACCCTGCGCCGCGGCAAGACCCAGAGCGGCGGCAGCGGCGAAGCGAACGATGATGCGGTTCATGATCTTTTTCCTTGCTGAGGGAGATGCGCCGTCGGGCGCAACCCCGAATTCAAAGTCGTGCGCCGGATGGCGCAGATGTTGGGAGAGAGGCCAGGATCAGCCGCGCGGCGCGACCGGCACGTAGCGCACGGACTGGTTCTCGCCCGAGCCGTCGACCACGGCGTTGTACTGCGCGACGCCGGGCAGCACCGTGTGCGGCACGTCGACCGAGACGTTCTCGCCGCTGCCGGTGATGGTCGCGGGTGCCGCGAGCACGCCCTGCGGCGTCGCGCCGGCATAGGCGACGGACTCATTCTCGCCGGTGCCGCCCACATAGGCGTAGCCAAGGCCGGCATCGGCAGCGAGCGCACCCTGCGTCGCGGCGAGGCCCAGAAGGGCAGCGGCGGCGAAGCGAATAGCGATGCGGTTCATGTTCGTTCTTCCTTTGATCGGTCACGGGGGAAGGAAACTTCCTGTCCACCGCTTCGCCGCCAGAGATGGTCCGGTAACGCTGAACTTCCCAACGCGTGGTGATGATCGCCGCCATGCGATCCGCGAATGATGACTTGTCGCGGATCGACACCATGCGACACTGCGAAGAACGACAATCATCGAACCGGGTGAACATCCATGATCGATCACTTCTCTCGTCGCGCCATTCTGGCCGCTGCGGCAGTACCGCTTGCGACCCCGTCTTTGGCGCAGGATGCTTTTCCAAATCGCCCGATCCGTATGCTTGTCGGCTACACGCCAGGCGGCGCTGTGGATATTTCGGCGCGCGCCTTCGCCCCGCGCATGGGTGAGATCCTTGGCCAGCCCGTGGTGATCGAAAACCGGCCCGGCGCGGGATCCAACATCGCGAGCGAGGCCGCCGTGCGCAGCCCGGCGGACGGCTACACCATCCTGCTCGCCACCATCGGTGCGCTGGTGGTCAGCCCGATGGCGATGCGGCTGTCCTTCGATCCGCAGCGTGACCTGGTGCCGGTCTCGATGGCGGTGGATTTGTTCAACATCCTCGTCGTTCCCGCCGACCGGCCCTGGCGCAACGCGGCGGAACTGATCGCCGCGGCGAAGGCCGCGCCGGGCCGGCTATCCTACGGCACCAGCGGCATCGCCGGCGGGCCGCATCTGGCCGGCGTGCTGTTCGACCGCATGGCCGGCATCGAGACGACGCCCGTCCACTACCGCGGCGGCGCGCTGATCGTGACCGACCTGCTGTCCGGCCGCATCGATTTCTCCTTCGCCACCGCGCCCTCGGTGCTGCCGCAGATCGAGGCCGGCAAGCTGCGCGCGTTGGCCGTGCCGACCCTCACGCGATCCCGCCTGCTGCCGAACGTGCCGACGGTCGCGGAAAGCGGCGTGCCCGGCTTCGACGTGCCGGGCTGGTATGCGGTGGTCGCACCGCGTGGCACGCCTGAGCCGGCCATCG
Organism: Roseomonas alba; assembly: GCF_019430885.1. Classification (GTDB taxonomy): domain Bacteria; phylum Pseudomonadota; class Alphaproteobacteria; order Acetobacterales; family Acetobacteraceae; genus Neoroseomonas; species Neoroseomonas alba. The sequence continues at coordinate 52,649 of NZ_JAHYBZ010000008.1, forward strand.
CCCGGCTCGCCTCTGCCATGCGCACGGCGCTGGACGAACCCGAGGTGACCGCAACCCTCAACCGCAACGGGCTGGAGCCCAAGCCGAGCACGCCCGCGGAACTCGCCGCCGCCTGGGCGGAAGAACGTGCGAAGTGGGAACCGATCATCCGCGAAAGCGGCATCCGCATCGAATAGAGCCCCGGCGACCGGAGAGTTCCGCTGTGGAATTGGAGGGGCGCCGCCCCTCCAAACCACCCCGGCAAAGGCCGAAAGGCCTTTGCAAACCTCAACTTGGCGCCCTGCACCACTGATAGAATGCGAGCCGAAACCCGCCCTTGCGCACGAAGCGCGCTGGGTGGGCCAAACATGTCCGTTGCGCCGAGTAGCAATAGATTGCGGTCCAGGATGCCCGGCATCCTGGCGGGGTGGTCCGGAGGGGCGGCGCCCCTCCGGTTCCCGCCTGCGAAAGCAAACGGGCAATCAGGCTCATTGTCGTTTGCAATGACCCGCCCGGCCTCGTGCGCGGACATTCCACGGAAGGGTGCGGACACGACACCGTCGCGCGGATCGGGTAATCTGCGCCGGCGCCACCATCTGATGGGCGCGCGGTGGGCAAGTCGCCCGCCGCCAAGGAGAATTGGACCGTGAACGTCATCGCTGAGGACGCTACCCGCCTGCTCGACACCGCTGCCCGCGCCGCGCGCGAGGCTGCCGCGATCGTCGCGCGTGCGCCGCGACCGGCGAAGGACGCGGCATTGCGGGCGGCGGCTGCGGCGCTGCGCGCGCGCCAGGATGCGATCCTCGCGGCGAATGGGGCGGATGTGGATGGTGCCCCTGGCCTCAGCGTGGCCTTCCGCGACCGGCTGACGCTGACGCCCGCGCGCATCGAGGCCATGGCGCAGGGGCTTGAGGAAGTCGCGGAATTGCCCGATCCCGTGGGGCGGACGCTCGCCGAATGGACGCGGCCGAATGGCCTCGTCATCCGCCGCATCGCGCAGCCGCTGGGCGTCATCGGCATGATCTTCGAGAGCCGGCCGAACGTCACCGCCGATGCCGCGGCGCTCTGCCTGAAGTCGGGCAATGCGGTGATCCTGCGCGGCGGGTCGGAGAGCACGCGCTCCGCCGCCGCCATCCATGAATGCCTGGCCGAGGGTCTGCGCGCCGCCGGCCTGCCCGAGGCCGCGATCCAGGTCGCGCCGACCGCCGACCGGGCCTTCGTCGGCGCCATGCTGCGCGCCTCCGGCCTGATCGACCTGATCGTGCCGCGCGGCGGCAAGGGGCTGGTCACGCGCGTGCTGGAAGAAGCGCGCGTGCCGGTCCTCGCCCATGCCGAAGGCCTCTGCCACACCTATGTGCACGCCGCCGCCGATCCGGCGATGGCGCGCAGCATCGTGGCGAATGCGAAGATGCGCCGCACCGGCATCTGCGGCGCGACGGAGACGCTGCTGATCGACGCGCAGATCGCGCCGACGCTGCTGCCGTTGCTGATCGAGGATCTGCGTGCGCTCGGCTGCGACTTCCGTGCCGATGACCGCGCGCGTGCGATCGTCGCGGGCCTGAAGCCGGCGACGGAGCAGGATTTCGCGACCGAATGGCTCGATGCCATTCTCTCGGTCGCGGTGGTCGACGGCGTCGCCGATGCGCTCGCGCATATCCGTCGCTACGGGTCCGAGCACACCGAGGCGATCATCACGCAGGACGAGGCCGCGGCGCGCGCCTTCCTCGACGGGCTCGATTCCGCGGTGGGGCTGTGGAATGCCTCGACGCAGTTCTGCGACGGCTTCGAATTCGGCTTCGGCGCCGAGATCGGCATCGCCACCGGGCGCATGCATGCCCGCGGCCCGGTGGGGCTCGAACAGCTCTGCACCTATCGCTACCTGGTGCTCGGCACCGGACAGGTCAGGCCGTGATGCGGGGCGCGCTGGCGCTGGTGGCGTTGCTCGCCGCCACGCCGGCGCGCGCCGACTGCCCTGACCTGCCGGCCGCCGCGCGCTTCGCGATGGCGCTGCTGGAGCGCCGGGTCCCCGCGCCCTTCGACATCGCGACGGAGACCGAGGCGCATTGCGCGCAGCGCAAGCTTGTCGCCTTCCTGGCGCAGCCCTGGGGGGATGTCTCGGGCATCGCGCTCGATGCCGCGCGGCTGCCGCCGCTGCAAGGGTCGCTGCTCTTCGCCAATCTGCGCGCACGGTCGGGGGCGACGATCGACATCGGCTATGCGGCCCGTCCGGCGGTCGCGCCCGGCGTGCTGCTGCGCATCGGCGCGAATGGCGAACCCGTGGCGGCGAGCCCCTTCCTGGCGCTGCTGGACCTCGCCGCCTTCGCGGGCAGGACGGATGCCGTGGCGCGGATTGCCGGGAATCTTGGCCTGCGGCTCGGCGTGGTGGGGACGGAAGCCCCGCTGCCGGCCACCGCGCCGGACGCGCTTCTGCAGGCGGATGGCAGCACCATCGCGGCGCTGCCGCGGCTCGGCCTGGCCGCCCCGCCGGCGGATCTCATCGCCGACCTCGCCCGCGACATGGCGAATGAGGGCCGCCCACTGCGGCGGGACGAGCTGGTCGCGCTGTTCGCCGACCCCTCCCCCCTCACGCCCCGGGCCGGCGAGACCTGGCGCCTGTCGATCCCCGGCCTCGGCTCGGCGGAGGTGAACTTTCGCTGAGGCGCGCTTCCCCGCTAGCATCGCGCCGACGCGGAGGAACAACACCATGCGCCGGATGCTGCTGCTGGCCAGCCTGATCGCCCTGCCCCTCGCCGCGCAGGCCGAATGCCCCGACGAGGCGGCGATCGAGCGCCTGGCCGAGGCGCTGCAAGACAACCAGCCCTCGCCCGCCTTCACGGGCATGACATCGCTCGCCGACGGCTTCTGCGCCCAGGCACGGCTGGTCGAGGAGCTGCAACGCGCCTGGGGCCGGCCGGTGGGTTACAAGGTCGGGCTGACCAGCGCGCCGGTGCAGCAGCGCTTCGGGGTGAACCACCCGGTGCGCGGCGTGCTGCTGGAAAGCAGCGTCAGCCTGCGCTCCGGCGCCGAAATCCCGGCCCGCTTCGGCGCCGTGCCGGTGATCGAGAGCGACTTCCTGGTACGCGTGCGCGACGACGGCATCAACCAGGCCGGCCATGACCGACTGGAGATCCTGCGGCATCTCGACGTGGTCATTCCCTATATCGAGCTGCCCGACCTGGTGCTGTCAGGCGGCTTCGACGGGCCGAACCTGCTGGCGATCAATGTCGGCGCGCGGCTCGGCGTGCTCGGCACGCCTATCCCGGCGGAAGCGACGCAGGACTTCGTGGACCGGCTGGGGTCGATGACCGTGACCATGGTCGATGACCGCGGGCAGGTCCGCGCCACCGCGCCGGGGACGGCGGCCCTCGGCCATCCGCTGGATGTCGTGGCCTTCCTGATCGAGGACCTGGCCCGCGCCGGGCTGAAGCTCGAAGCCGGGCAGTATCTGTCGGTCGCCGGCTACTCGCCGACGCTGCCTCTGGAAGCCGGGCGCACCTATACGGTGCGCTATGACGGGCTGGTGGCGCAGCCGGTCAGCGTGAGCGTCCGAACACGGTGACACCGGGACGATTCGGCGATGCGCGGCGACGGCGCATCGGGCTGCTTGGCGGCTCCTTCAACCCGGCGCATGAGGGGCACCGCCATGTCGCGCGCCGGGCTATGCAGGCGCTGCGGCTGGACGAAATCTGGCTGATGGTCTCGCCGGGCAATCCGCTGAAGCCGGTGCAGGGCATGGCGCCGCTTCCCGAACGCCTGGCCTCGGCGCGGCGCATCGCGGATGGGCGGCGCATCATCGCGACGGATATCGAGGCGCGGCTCGGCACCCGCTACACGGCCGATACGCTGGCCGCGCTGCGCCGGCGCTTCCGCCGCGCGCGCTTCGCCTTCGTGATCGGGGCGGACAATATGGTGCAGTTGCCGCGCTGGAAGCAGTGGCGGGCCATTGCGCGCACCGTGGCGCTTGGCGTATTGCCGCGGCCCGGCTGGACACGCCGGGCACTGGCCGGCCGCGCGGCGCATGTGCTGGCACATCACCGGCGCGTGCCCGGGGGCGTGCTGACGGAATCCTTTGCGCCCCACGCCGCTTGGTGCTTGGTTCCGGCGCGGGAGCACGCCGCATCCGCCACCGCGATACGACGCGCGCAGGCGGAGCGATCCACGGGCGAGAGGAGGGGGCCATAGCCCGCACGCCGAAGACCACCGAGACGACGACCGCGCCGAAGGCGAAGGCCGTGTCGAAGGCGAAGACGAAAGCGGAGATCGAGCCGAAGACCAAGGCCGTCACCGCCAAGGCCAAGGCTCCGCCGAAATCGAAGGCAAAGGCTGCGCCGAAATCGAAGGCAAAGGCCGAGGCCGAGCCGAAGACCAAGGCCACTGCGGCCAAGGCCAAGGCTGCGCCGAAACCCAAGGCAAAAGCCGAGCCGAAGACCAAGGCCACTGCCGCCAAGGCCAAGGCTGCGCCGAAACCCAAGGCAAAAGCCGAGCCCAAGGCCAAGGCCGCTACCGCCAAGGCCAAGGCTGCGCCGAAACCCAAGGCAAAAGCCGAGCCCAAGGCCAAGGCCGCTACCGCCAAGGCCAAGGCTGCGCCGAAATCGAAGGCACCTGCGAAAGCGGCCACGACCAAGGCGAAGTCCGCGGCGCCGAAGGGCACGGCCACGCCCGCAGCCCCCCGCCCCGCCCGCACGAGCAAGCGGGAAAAGCTCTCGCCCGATCGCCTGTCGCTGCTCGTCGCCGCGGCGATGGCCTCGCTCGAGGACGACAAGGCCGAGAACATCGTGCTGCTCGATGTCACCGGCCGGGCCGACTACGCCGACCGCCTGATCATCGCCACCGGCCAGGTGGAGCGCCAGCTCCAGGCCATGGCGACCCATCTGGACGAGGCGCTGGGCAAGGCCGGGCTGAACCTGAAGCGCGATTCGATCCAGGCCTCGCCCGACTGGGTGCTGATCGACGCTGGCGACCTGGTGATCCACCTGTTCCGCCCGGATGCGCGGGAACTCTACCGCATCGAGCGTATGTGGGGCCCGGAAAGCCCGGGGGCCGGCGACGCCGCGGCCGGTTAGGATCCTCGCCGTCGGGCGGATGAAATCGGGGCCGGAGGCGGCACTCTACGCGCACTACGCCGCGCGCCTCCGCCCGCCGCCCGAGGTCACGGAAATCCCCGAAGCCCGTGGCTCTGCCGCCGAGATCCGCCGGCGGGAAGGCGCCGCCTTGCTCGCCGCCCTGCCGCCGGATGCCGCGGCCGTTGCGCTCGACCTCGGCGGCGACGCCCCCGACAGCGAAGGCTTCGCCGCGCTGATCACCCGCATCGAGGAGGCCGGCCGTACCGCCTGCTTCCTGATCGGCGGGGCGGAAGGGCTCGATCCCTCGGTGACCGCGCGGGCGGAACGGCGGATCGCGTTGGGGCCGATGACTTGGCCGCACTTCCTCGTGCGGGGGATGCTGGCGGAACAGCTCTACCGGGCACAGGCCATCCGGCAGAACCATCCCTACCATCGCGCCTGGCGACCCTGATGGCGGGATGAGGTCCGGATAGGGGCAGCGCCCCTCTCCGGTTCGGCCGGCAACGCCTATCCCTGCCCTCAAGGAGGCGAGGCCCCTCCGACTGCCGCCTCGCCGGACGACCCCATGAGGAAACACGTCCCTCGGCCTTCAAAGTGACGCTGGACGCCACACGGGCGCCGCGCGGATCATGGCGTCATGCTGCTGCTCATCCTCGTCGCGCTGCTGTGGATCGCCGTGCATGTCGGCGTGTCCGGCACGGCACTGCGCGGGCGCGTCGTAGCCCGGACCGGCGAGGCCATGTTCATGGCCGCTTTCTCGGCCGTTTCCCTGGCCCTGCTCGCCCTGATGGTGATCGCCTGGCGCGGGGCCGAGACTGCGCCGCTGTGGTTCGCGCAGGGTTGGCTGCGCTGGGTCATCGCCGTGCTGATGCTGCCGGTCTTCGTGCTCTTCGCCTGCTCGCTGATGGGCAACCCCACTGCGACGGGCGGTGGTGGGCTGCTGGCGAAGGGGGCACACGGTATCCAGCGCGTTACGCGCCATCCGATGCTCTGCGCCTTCGCGGGCTGGGCGGCGCTGCACATCCTGGGCAATGGCGACACGGCAGCCATTGTCTTCTTCGGCACCCTGCTGATCACCGCGCTGGCCGGCATGCCATCCATCGACGCGAAGATGGCGCGGCGCCATCCGCAGGCGTGGCCGGGCTTCGCGGCGGAGACTTCGATCCTCCCGTTCGGGGCGATCCTCGCCGGACGAAACCGGCTGGTGCTGCGAGAGATCGGCTGGATCGCGCCGCTGGCGGGCCTGCTGCTCTGGGCAGGCGTACTGCATGGGCATCGCATCCTGTTCGGCGTGCCGGTGCTGATTCCTGGCTGACCGGGACGCCAGTCAGCCCCGCGCCGCGTCGATATAGTTGACTTGGAAATCAAATGTCGTTAGTTTCCTAGTCAACAATAGGCTTCGATGCATGACCGCCATCCCCGATCTCAGCGATCATCTCGGCTACTGGCTGCGCCAGGTGTCGAACCATGTCTCGCACGCCTTCGCCCGCCGCCTGGCCGATCAGGACGTGACCGTCGCCGAATGGGCGCTGATGCGCGTGCTGCATGGCGAGGCCCCGATGGCGCCCAGCCGCATCGCCGACCGCATGGGCATGACGCGCGGCGCCGTCACCAAGCTGGCCGACCGCCTGATCGCCAAGGGCCTCCTGGTCCGGGAAGCCAGCCCCGAGGACGGCCGCGCCCAGACTCTCTCCCTGACGGAACCGGGCGCGGGATTCGTGCCGCGCCTCGCCGCGCTGGCCGATGCCAATGACGCGGCCTGCTTCGGCCATCTGCCGGATGCCGACCGAGCGGCGCTCGGCCGCATCCTCAGGGACATGGTTCGCCATCTCGGCGTCACGACCGTCGCCATCGATTGAACCCCAACACCCAGGAGCCTTCATGGACGACCACCTCGCCGCCATCGCCGCCGACTGCCTGGACGGCGCCGAGACCGGCAGCCGGACCTTCCCCGGAATCGTCGCCACGCTGATGCGGGCCGGCTTCGAGAGCTACGCCATCGACTTCCGCCGCGCGACGGCAACCTATTACCGGCCCGATGGCGACAGCGTCGCGTTGTCGGCACCGCGCCATGCGGTCTCGATCGCCGAGACCTTCGATGTGCCTGCCCTCCAGGCCGCGATCCGCGAGGCTCAGCAGCTCGTCCCCGGCTACACCTATGGCGGCTTCTGCACCAAGGCGATGGCCGCCGGCTGCGTCGGCTATGTCGTCTCCTTCCCTGGCCGCCGCGCAGTGTATTCCGGCCGGACCGGCGAAACCCATGTCGAGCACTTCCCGCAATAGCCGACCGGCCTTGCCGGGCGGGCGCGGCAGGGGTTAAGCCCGGGGCAACATAAGGACCCTGCCATGCCCGCCAGTCGCCCGCGCCCCGTCATGCTCGTCATCCTCGACGGCTGGGGATGGCGTGAGGACCGCGCCGACAACGCCGTGCTGCAGGCGAAGACGCCCGCCTTCGATCGGCTCTGGGCCGAATGCCCCCATGCGTTCCTGCGCACCTCGGGCCCCGATGTCGGCCTGCCGACTGGCCAGATGGGCAATTCCGAGGTCGGCCACCTGAACATCGGTGCCGGCCGCGTGGTCATGCAGGACCTGCCGCGCATCGGGAATGCCGTCGCCGATGGCTCGATCGCGAGTTTGCCCGCGCTGACGGGACTGATCGAGAAGCTGAAGGAAACCGGCGGCACCTGCCATCTGATGGGGCTGCTGTCCCCGGGCGGGGTGCATGCCCATCAGGACCATGCGGTCGCCCTCGCCCGGATTCTGTCCGCAGCCGGAATCAAGGTCGCCATCCATGCCCTGACCGATGGCCGCGACACCGCCCCCAAGGCGGCCCCCGAGTTCCTGGCAAAGTTCGAGGCCGATATCGACGGACTGCCCGGCGTCTCGATCGCCACGGTGATTGGCCGCTACTTCGCCATGGACCGCGACAATCGCTGGGAACGCGTCTCCCAGGCCTATGACGCCATGGTCGTCGCCGAGGGCACCCACGCCACGGACGCGCAGGCGGCCATCGCGGCCGGGCACGCCGCTGGCAAGACGGACGAGTTCATCCCCGCCACCGTCATCGGCGGCTATGCCGGCATGCAGGATGGTGACGGGCTGCTCTGCTTCAATTTCCGCGCCGACCGGGTGCGGCAGATCCTGGCGGCGCTGCTCGACCCGTCCTTCTCTGGCTTCGCCCGCAAGCGCGTCGTCCGCTTCGCCTCCGCCGCCGGCATGACGGAATACAGCGAGGCGCTGAACCCCTTCCTCGCCACACTCTTCGCCCCGCAATCCATGGCCGACATCCTCGGCAGCGTCGTCTCCGCCCAGGGGATGACGCAGCTCCGCATGGCGGAGACCGAGAAGTACCCGCACGTCACCTACTTCCTGAACGGCGGCGAGGAGACCCCCTTCCCCGGCGAGGACCGCATCCTGGTCCCCTCCCCCAAGGTCGCGACCTATGACCTGCAGCCAGAAATGTCCGCGCCCGAGCTGACGGACAAGGCCGTGGCGGCGATCGGGTCCGGCACCTACGATCTGATCGTGCTGAACTTCGCCAATGCCGACATGGTGGGCCATACCGGCAGCCTGGCCGCCGCCACCAAGGCGGTGGAGACGGTGGATACCGGCCTCGGCCGCATCGCCGATGCCATCCGCGCCGCCGGCGGCGCGCTGTTCGTCACGGCCGACCACGGCAATGCCGAAATGATGAAGGACCCCGTCACCGGCGGGCCGCACACGGCGCACACCACCAACCCCGTGCCGGCCATCCTGCTCGGCGCGCCCAAGGACGCGGCGCTGAAGGATGGCCGCCTGGCCGATATCGCGCCGACGCTGCTGGCACTGCTTCAGGTCGCGCAACCGGCGGCGATGACGGGGACGTCGCTGCTCCGTCCACGGCATGAAGCGGCCGCCGCGGACTGAACCAGAGAGGGGCTTTGCCCCTCTCCGGACCTTACCCCACCACGGGGACCCATTCGCGTTGCCATGTAACGCGAATGGGAACCCGCATAGGCCACAAGGCCTTTGGTGGGGTGGCTTGGAGGGGCAAAACCCCTCCGACTCTGCCTCTGCCTGTTGCTCTCCGCCTCCGCTCTCGCCCAGCAGCCCTCCCGCGAATCCGTCCAGGACGCCCGTCGCGCCGCCGATGCGAAACGCGTGCTGCGCATACGAGCCCGCTCATCTTCATGGCACCCTGCACCGGAGCCCGTGTGCCAAACCCGAAACCCCCGCCGCGCCCGGAACCAGGTTGAGGTTTCCAAAGGCCTTTCGGCCTTTGGTGGGGTGGCTTGGAGGGGCAAAGCCCCTCCGACTCTGCCTCTGCCTGTTGCTCTCCACCTCCGCTCTCGCTCAGCAGCCCTCCCGCGAATCCGTCCAGGACGCCCGCCGCGCCGCCGAGGCCGAGCGTGCCGCCGCGGAAGACGCCGCCCGCCTCGCCCGCGAGGCGTCCGAGGTCGAGCGTGGTCTGGCCCGCCAGCGCGTGGCCATGGCCGAGCGCGTCCAGCAGGCCGAATCCGTGCTCGATGCGGCTCAGGAACGGGAGCGGCGTGCCGTTCACGCCGCCATCGCAGCGCGAGACGAGGCGACGCGCCGGGCCGCCGCCCTCGCCCCGATGCTGCCGGCGATGCGGCGCCTGTCGCTCTGGCCGGCCGAGACGCTGCTCGCCGTGCCTTTGCCTCCGGAGGAAGCCCTGCGCGGCGTGCTGGTCCTGCAGGGCATCGCCCGCCAGATCCGCCAGGATGTCGAGGCGCTGCGCGAGGCGGACCGGGAGGCCTCCCGCCGCGCCCGCGTCGCCGCGGCGGAGGCTCTGCTGGTCACGGCGGCCCGGGAGGAGGCGCTGTCCTCCGCCGCCGCGCTGGATTCCGAGATCGCCGCCGCCCGCATGCGCGAGGCCGAGGCCCGCCAGGCCGAGCGGACGGCGGACCGCCGCGCGCAGGACGCGCTGGCCCGAGCCTCGAATCTGGCCGACATGCTGGCCCGGATCGAGCGCGACCAGGCGCGCGAAGCCGCTGCCCAGGCTGCCCGCGAGAGGGCCGCGGCGGCCCAGCGGGCGCGCGAGGAACGTGCCGCGGCCCGCGCAGGCCGCACCCCGCCGCCATCCGAGCCGCTGCCGACGCCCCCGGGACGGACCCAGGTCGCCTCGGTGGCGTCGGGCGCGCGGGTGATGCCGGTCGCCGGGCGGGTACTGCGGGGCTTCGGCGACCAGGGGGAAGGTGGGGCTGCACGCGGGGAGACCATCCAGACCCCGGCCGGGGCGCGGGTCGTCAGCCCCTGTGGCGGGCGGGCGGTCTTCAGCGGTCCCTTCCGAAGTTATGGCCTGTTGCTGATTGTCGACTGCGCCGATGGCCACCATGTCGTGCTGGCCGGCCTCGGGCGGCTCGACGCGTCGACGGGTGCGCGCCTGCTGCCCGGGGAACCTGTCGGCGTGATGGGCGAAGGGGAGGGCGGGCGCGACCGGCTCTATCTGGAGCTGCGTCGCGAAGGCCAGACGATGGATCCGCGGCCCTGGCTCGCCGGGGCACGTGGCAGTGGAGGATGACCCGGCCGGGCTTGTCCGATCGGTAAGCCTGAAGCTTGCCGAACGGTAAGGCTGGTAACAGCACTGTTTCGACGCGGTTTCCGGCTGCACCCGGGGGGCGCCATAGGCTACAGCTTGATGTCTCGCGCGGGGGTGCTTGCCTGACCCGCGTCACGGAAGGAAGGAATTGGAATGCGGCGCAGGAGCATGACCTTCGCGGCTGTGGGCGCGGCCTTCGCGGCCGGGGTGGTCGCCGGACCCATGGTCGCGGCCTGGGCCCAGGACACCGGCGGACGGGCAGAGACCTATCGCCTGCTGAACCTGTTTGGCGATGTCTTCGAGCGCGTGCGCGCCGAGTATGTCGAACCGGTCAATGATCGCGACGCCATCGAGAATGCCATCCAGGGCATGCTCACCGGCCTCGACCCGCATTCCTCCTACATGAACCCGCGCATGTATCGCGACATGCAGGTGCAGACGCGCGGCGAGTTCGGCGGCCTCGGCATCGAGGTCAGCCAGGAGAACGGCTACATCAAGGTCATCAGCCCGATCGACGACACGCCGGCGGCGCGCGCCGGGGTGAAGCCGGGCGACCTGATCACGCATCTGAACGGCAATTCCGTGCAGGGCCTGTCCCTGCAGGAGGCGGTCGAGCAGATGCGCGGCGAGCGCGGCACCGCGATTCGCATCACCATCCGCCGCGAGGGCACCGAACGGCCGATCGAGCTGTCCATCACCCGCGACGTGATCCGCCCGCAGGTGGTGCGCTTCCGGCTGGAAGCCGGCGATATCGGCTATATCCGCCTGACCTCCTTCAACGAGCAGACCGAGGCCGGGCTGCGCCGGGCCATGCAGCAGCTCCGCCAGCAGGCGGGCGGCAACCTCAAGGGCATCGTGCTCGACCTGCGCAACAATCCGGGCGGGCTGCTCGACCAGGCGGTGCAGGTGTCGGACGACTTCCTCGACCAGGGCGAGATCGTCTCCACCCGCGCCCGCCGGCCGGAGGATGCGCAGCGCTGGAACGCCCGCGGCGGCGACATCGCCCAGAACCTGCCGGTGGTCGTGCTGATCAATTCCGGGTCGGCCAGCGCGTCCGAGATCGTCGCCGGTGCGCTGCAGGACCATCGCCGTGCCATCGTCATGGGCGTGAAGTCCTTCGGCAAGGGGAGCGTGCAGACCGTCATGCCCATCCCGGGCAATGGCGCGATCCGCTTGACCACGGCGCGCTACTACACGCCCTCGGGCCGCTCGATCCAGGGCACCGGCATCGAGCCGGACATCGAGGTGCTGGCGACGCGCGAGGATGCGCAGCAGGTGGCCGCCGCGCGGCGTGACCGCGAGGCCGATCTGCGTCACGCGCTGCGCAACGACAATGGCCGCGAGACGCCGGCCGCGCCGCCGCTGCCGCCGCTGAACCTGCCCGCCGGGCTGACCGAGCGTATCCAGCGCATGCCGGCCGAGGGCGCCGCCGCCTTCGACCCGACCAAGCCCGAGACGGATCACCAGCTCCAGCAGGCCATCCAGCTGCTGCGCGGCATCGCCGCGGCGCCGAACGGCCAGCGCCGCGCCGCGCGCTGAACCCGACAGGGAAGGCGCGTCGCATGCGGGTGCCAGGCTGGCGGGCGCTCGCGGCCTTCTGGGTGGTGGTGATCGGGACCACCGCCGGCGGGGCGGTCTGGCTGGAACGGCTCGGCCCGCCGGAAGCGCCGGCGGCTGGGGCTGCCGCGCCCACGGCCGAAACCGCCCCGACGCCGCCAGCCACACCGGCTGGCGACTCCGAAACCCCGGCGGCGCCACCCCAGGCCGCCGAGGCATCGCCGGCCGCATCATCGCCGGCGGCAAGCGACTCCGCGGCCCAGCCGCCGGCCGTGCCGGCCATCGCCGCCACGCCCCCCCGCGCGCCGGAACCGCCACCGCTGGCCGCCGCGATGGCGCCGCGCGCCGCATCCCGCCCCATACCGGCGCCCGATCCGGCGCTGCTGGAAAACAGCCGCCACGGCATGCTGCCCCGCGCCGGAGCGGATGGGCGGACCTCGATCCGGGCCTATGGGCGCGACTTTGACCGGCGGGACACCCGGCCGCGCGTCGGCATCATCATCGCCGATATCGGCCTGAACGCGACCCAGACCGAGGAAGCCATCCGCCGCCTGCCGCCGGCCGTCGCCCTCGCGCTGTCGCCCTATGCCGCACGGCCGGGCCAGGCGGCGGAACGGGCACGGGAACGGGGGATGGAGACGCTGATCTCCCTGCCGCTCGAACCGGCCGGCTATCCGCTGAACAACCCGGGCGACCAGGCGCTGCTGACCGGCCGGTCCATGGCGGAGAACATGGACCGGCTCGACTGGGTACTGTCCCGGTCGCAGGGCTATGTCGGCGTGATCGGGGCCCTCGGCGCCATGCGCGGCGAGCGCTTCGCGACCCTGACGGAGGCCATGGGCACGGTGCAGGACACGCTGCGCCTGCGCGGGCTGCTCTATATCGACCCGCGGCCCGGCGCGGCATCGCCGGCGCGGGCCTGGGGGCGCAGCGTGGACGTGATCCTCGACGAACCGGCCGGCACGCGCGGGGAGATCGACCGGCGACTCGCGGAGCTCGAGACCCTGGCGCGGGATCGCGGCGCGGCGCTCGGCCTCGCCGGGTCGGTGACGCCGGTGCTGGTCGAACGCATCACCGCCTGGTCGCAGGGACTCGAGTCGCGGGGGCTGATGCTGGCGCCGGTCTCGGCCATGATCCGCCGCCCGGAGGGGCTTACCTCCGAGACCTCCGCCACCCCCATCCGCCCCGCGAGCGCCCCATGAACGCCCCCCTGCCCTATCGAGACAATGTCGGTGCCGTGCTGTTCAACGATGCCGGGCTGGTGTTGGTCGCGCGCCGCGCCGACCTGCCGAATGCCGAGGGCGCGCCGGGCGGCTGGCAGTTGCCCCAGGGCGGCATGGATGCCGGCGAGGACCCCGCCGTCGCCGTCTTCCGCGAGTTGGAGGAGGAGATCGGCACCGCCCGCGCCGAGATCCTGGCCGAACACCCCGACTGGATGACCTATGACCTGCCGCCCGAACTGGTCGGCAAGGCGCTGGGTGGCAAGTATCGCGGCCAGCGGCAGAAATGGTACGCGATGCGCTTCACCGGGGTGGATGGCGACATCCGGCTCGATCTCGATCCGTATCCGGAATTCGACGCCTGGCGCTGGGCGCGGCTGGCGGAGCTGCCCGACCTCGCCGTAGCCTTCAAGCGCGACATCTATGTGCGGCTGGCGCGGGATTTCGCGCGGTTCGCCGCCTAGAGCAGATCCTGTCCGGATGAACTCATCGGGGCAGATGAAGATGCTCGCGAAAACAAGTACCTAGAGCATTGGACGTAAACGCAAGTTCACCGGAATTGCTTTATGGCGCGGGGTCAGAAGCCCCGCAACGGAGGCCGCACGCCCCACCTTGCCCCGCCGCGCGGTCCCGCGCAGGCTGCGCCGTCCTGAATTGGGAGATACGCGGTGAACGGCGCTGAGAGTTTGGTCCACACGCTTCTGGGCTGTGGTGTGGAAGTCTGTTTCGCGAACCCCGGCACGAGCGAGATGCATTTTGTCGCCGCGCTGGATCGCATCCCCGGCATGAAATGCGTGCTGGGCCTGCAGGAGAACGTCGTGACCGGCATGGCCGACGGCTATTGGCGCATGGCCGAGAAGCCCGCCGCCACCCTCCTGCATTGCGGCCCGGGCCTCGCGAACGGCCTCGCCAACCTGCACAATGCGCGCCGCGCGCGGTCGGGCATCGTGAACTGCGTCGGCGACCAGGCGACCTATCACCGCATTTTCGACGCGCCGCTGACGGCCGATACCGAGGGCTTCGCGCGCGGCGTCTCGCAATGGGTGCGCACCTCCTCGCGCGCGGCCGATGTCGGCGCGGATGCCGCGGTCGCGGTGCAGGCGGCGATGACCTCGCCCGGCCAGATCGCGACCATGATCCTGCCCTCCGACACCTGCTGGGACGAAGGCGGCGTGGTCGCCGCGCCGCTGCCCAAGGTCGCGGTGCCCGAGGCCGACCCGCACGCCATCCGCACCGCCGCGCGCATCCTGCGCGAGAAGAAGAATGTGCTGATCCTGCTTGGCGGCAAGGCGCTGCGCGAGGGCGCGCAGGCGCTCGCCTGGCGTGCCTCCCAGGCGACCGGCGCGAAGCTGCTGGCCGAGGGATCGAACGGCCGCACCGAGCGCGGCCAGGGCCGCCTGCCGCTCGAGCGCGTGCCCTATCCGGCGGACATTGCCATCAACGCGCTGTCCTGGGTGGAGCACCTGATCCTGGTGAACGCCAAGGCGCCGGTGGGCTTCTTCGCCTATCCGGGCAAGCCGTCGAAGCATTACCCGGAGAACGCGCAGGTCCACGTCCTGACGCGCTACGAGCAGGATGCCGAAGCCGCGCTGCGCGCCTTGTGCGAGGAGCTCAACGCCCCCGCCGTGCCGATGCCGGATGTCGGCAAGCGCCCGGATGTCGCGCGCGGTGCGCCCTCGCCGGAAGGCCTGGCGCAGACCGTCGCGGCGCTGATGCCCGAAGACGCGATCATCGCGGATGAGAGCGTGTCCTTCGGCCGCGGCTTCTTCCCCAAGACCTTCGCCGCGCCGAAGCATGACTGGCTGCAGATCACCGGCGGCGCGATCGGCTGCGGGCTGCCCCTGGCCACGGGAGCGGCGGTCGGCGGCGGCGGGCGGCGGGTGATCAACCTGCAGGCCGACGGGTCGGCGATGTACACGGTGCAGGCGCTGTGGACCCAGGCACGCGAGAAGCTCCCGGTGACCACCGTGATCCTCGCCAACCGCAAGTACCAGATCCTGCTGGGTGAGTATCAGAATGTCGGCGCCAATCCGGGGCGCACGGCGATGGACATGCTCGATCTCGGCAATCCCGACCTGGGATGGGTGAAGCTCGCCGAAGGCATGGGCGTCGAGGCGGCTCAGGCGACGACGCTGGATCAGGTCGGCGACCTGATGGCGCAGTCCTTCGCGCGTCCGGGGCCATTCCTGATCGAACTGGTGATCTGAGGGGCACGGCTCCGACGCTCACGGCGTCCAGCGGCGGCGGAGTCTCGGTCGAAGGATTGGAGGGGCCTTGCCCCTCCAAGCCACCCCGGCAAAGGCCGAAGGGCCTTTGCAGACCTCCATTTGGTACCCGTGCGCCGCCGGCAGAATGCACGCCGAAAGCCGCTCTTGCGCCCACCAGGTGCTTCGAGGGGATCAGCCTGGTCTTTCGACCCAGCGCCAACGGCCTACGGCCCAGGTGCTCGAAGCACCAGGGGCACCGATTGCCGCTGCAAGGCGCCGTCAGCCGGGTCCCGATGGCAAGGTGGTTCAGAGGGGCAGAACACCACGATCCTCCCTCCGGGTCATCAGGGCCGACCGTGCCGCGGCGCGCTCCGGAGAGGAGCGAAGCCGCTTTCCGGCGCGCCCTCGCCAGCCTCGTCCCTCACAGCAGCGGCCGCTTCGGCGCCGGCTGTTCCCAGTACCGCCCGACGCGGCGCATCGCGCGCAGGTCGCCGATCTGCAAGCGCTGTCCTTCCAGCCGGATGAAGCCCCCCTTGCGCAGCCGTTGCAGCACGCGGTTGGTGTGCACCGGCGACAGTCCCAGCGCGTCCGCGATGTGCGACTGGGTGATCGGGAAGGGGATGCCGTCCTCTGCCGCCATCCCGGACGACGCCGCGCGCTTGTAGAGATGCACCAGCAGCGCGGCGACGCTTTCCATCGCGGTGCGGCGGCCGACCGACAGGACCGCGTCGTCCACCAGCCGCTCCTCATGCGCAGCAAGCCAGGTGATGTCGAGCGCGATGCCCGGCAGGTCGCGGAAGAAGGTGGGCACGGCGTCGGTCGCGAAGGCGCAGAGATTGACCTCCGTCAGCGCCTCCACCCCATGCGGCAGGGTCGCGAGCAGTTCCCCCTGCAGCCCGAGCAGGTCGCCAGGCAGCAGGAAGTTCAGGATCTGCCGACGTCCGTCCTCGAGCGTCTTGTAGCGGAAGGCCCAGCCCGCGAGCAGCACGTAGAGCCGCGTCGTCGCCTGACCTCCCGCGAGGATGGTCGCCCCGGCGGTCATCATGCGCTGGCCGATCTTGGCGCCCTGGATCGCGGCCAGTTCCGCGGCGGTGACCGCCTTGAAGGTCGGCAGCGCCCGCAGCGGGCAGGCTCGGCAATCGAAGGGCGGCTCCATCGGCGCCGCTTATCGCATGTTAGTGCGCGTCGCCCCAGCACGATGCAGCATCGCTTTCCACAAGGTAAGGTACCGGCCCGGCCATGCTGGTTGCCACAATGCGAGCCTATGGGGCGGGGTGGGTCGTCGGGGCGGTCAGCTTTGCGGCCGCCTGGGCGGCGTCGCACGGTCTTGCCGACCCTGCCGGCGGGCTGACCTTCGTCGCTTTCCTCCTCGCCGTCCTGGCCACGTCGCTCGCCGGAGGCTGGGCGCCGGCCACTGCCGTCGCGGTCGCGTCCGTTCTGGTGGTGCTGGCCTGGTTCCTGGCCCCCGGCCAGGTGGAACGGCTGCCCTGGCCGCTGCCCATCGTGCCCATCGGCCTGCTCGCCGCCGTGGCGGGCGCCCAGATCTCCCTGGTGCACGGGCTGACCCGCGCCGTCGCCCGGCTGGAATGGAAGCGCGCGCAGATCGAGGCGTTGCGCGAATCGGAACACCTCATGTTCCGCGAATTGCAGCACCGCATCGCCAACGGCATCCAGCTCGTCTCCAGCCTGCTGTCGCTGGAGGCGGATCGCGTGGACAGCGCCGAGGACGCCGCCGCGGTGCTCGAGGATGCGGTGACCCGCCTGTCCATGATCGCGACCATCCATCGCCGGCTGAACGATCCCGCGCTGGGGAAAGCGGGGCTCGAAGCCGCGCTGCGCGTCCTGGCGCGCGAGATCCTCGATGCCGGCGGCCGGGAAGGCGTGGATCTGCATGTGGTGGCCCCTCGGCTTGCGACGACGCCGGCGGATGCGACCTCGCTCGCCATGTTCATCGCCGAGGCGGTGACCAATGCCCTGAAGCATGCCTTCGCCGATCGCGAGGAAGGTCTGGTCGAGATCACCTTCACCGAGACGCCCGACGGCGAACGCCGCCTGACGGTGCGCGACGACGGGCCGGGTTTCGGTGCGGCGCCGCCGGAAGGCGGCGACAGCCTCGGCCTGCTGGTGATGCGCAGCATGGCGCACCGCCTTGATGGCCGGCTGGAGATGGCGGACGATCCGCGTGGCGGTGCGGCGGTGACGATTGTGCTGCCGCCGGCGGGCTGACCGGCGCCGCAGTTTACCACTCGCCAAGGCGTACGCGGGCAGCATGGGACGCATGCCGCCCGACCTCCTCGCTACCGCCGCCGCGATCGACCTCCTGCCACGGGAGACGGTGCACGGTTCCGTGGCGGGGCTCGGCGGGCTGGGCGTGACGCTGGAAGGGTTCGGCCCGCTCGCGGCGATCGGCGACCGGGTGCGGCTGGAATCGCCCTATGCGGCGCCCGTCCTCGCCGAGATCGCCGCCTTCCGCGACGGCCGCGCCGAGGCCATCGCCATGGGCCCGCTGGCCGGCCTGTCGGACGGCGTGCGGGCGGTGCTGGCGCCACGGCCGGCCCTGGCGGTTTCGGAGGCCTGGCTGGGCCGCGTGCTCGACCCAATGGGCCGGCCGATGGATGGCGGTCCGCCACCGGCACCGGGGGCCACGCCGCGCGCCACCCATGCACCGGCCCCGCCGGCCGGGCAGCGCGCAAGGCTCGGGCCGCGCCTCGCGCTCGGGGTGCGGGCGCTCGACCTGTTTGCCCCGGTGCGGCAGGGGCAGCGGCTCGGGCTCTTCGCGGCCTCGGGCGTCGGCAAGTCGACGCTGATGGCGATGCTCGCCGGCGGGGTGGATGCGGAGGTCATCGTCTTCGCCCTGGTCGGCGAACGCGGGCGCGAATTGCGCGAGTTCATCGAGGACGACCTCGGCCCCGCGCGACTGGCGAAGTCGGTGGTCATCTGCGCCACCTCCGACACCGCGGCGCCGATGCGGCGGGAGGCAGCCTATGCAGCCATGACCGTCGCCGAGCATTTCCGCGACCAGGGAAGGCAGGTGCTGCTGCTGATGGACAGCGTGACCCGCTTCGCCCTGGCGTTGCGCGAAATCGGCCTCGCCGTCCGGGAACCGCCCGCGACGCGGGGCTTTCCGCCGTCGGTCTTCACCGAATTGCCGCGGCTGCTGGAACGCGCCGGCCCGGGGCCCGAGGGCTGTGGCGGAGCCATCACCGCCCTGTTCACCGTGCTGGTCGAAGGCGACGACCATGACGAGCCCGTCGCCGATGCCGTGCGCGGCATCCTGGACGGGCATGTCGTGCTGGACCGCAGCATCGCCGAGGGCGGACGCTATCCCCCGGTCGACGTGCTGCGGTCGCTGTCGCGCACCGCGCCCGGGGTGCTCGATGCGCATGAACGGCCGCTGGTCGCGGAGGCGCGGCGGCTGCTCGCGACCTATGCCGAGGTGAAGGACCTGGTCCGCCTCGGCGCCTTTCGCAGCGGGCATGACCCGCTGGCGGATGAGGCCGTGCGCTTCGCCCCCGCCATCGAGCAGGTGCTGTCCCAGGCCAAGGGCGAGGCGAGCGACCCCGACCAGGCCTTCGGCGCCCTGGCGGCGGCGCTTGCGGGATAATCCTGGCCAGGACCGGCCGCATCACCGCATGCTGGGGGTCAAAATGGTGCGCGGCTCTTGGGGGAGGACGGCACGATGGACGGAGTCCAGATCCTGATTCTGGCCCTGGCGGCGTACAGCGCCATCGCGCTGTGGCGTCTGGCCACCGCGCTCCAACGCAACTGGGACGGCCAGTTCGAGGATCTGCTCGAGGAGGAGGCGATCGTCCGCCGTCTCGCGATGGCCGGCCTGTCAGTGGCCTGCCTCCTGGCCGCGATCCTGCTGCGTGGCTCGGTCCGTGACCTGCTGGCCTACCTCTCAGGCTGAAAGCAGGCGTCAGTCGACGCGGATGTTCCCGGCGCGGATCAGCGCCGTATAGCCTTCGGCGCCGAGCGTGCCAGGTCGCACACCGATGCGGGGCAGGTCAGCGCCGTGCCGATCTCAATCTCGGCGGGCGGCATGTGGACCACAACGTGCCGCCCACCGTGGTGGATGCGAACCGGCTGGCGGAACAGGGCGCGCCGTGCTCGGTGGCGTCCAACACCGTCATCAACCCCTTCACGTCCTTCGGGGACGGCCAGGTGCTGCGCCAGGCGAACATGCTGGCGATCGTCATCCATCGCGCATCGGACCCTGGGGTTCGCGCGGTCCGGAACATGACGACGCAGGATGCGGCGAAGCCGATGCGCCAGGACGATTGCGGCATCGCAGTCGGCAATCCGGGCAACCTGGTGGTGCTGGATGCGGAGAAGCCGGCGATGGCGCGCCGCGCCGTCGCCCCCGTGCTGATGGCCTTCAAGCGCGGGCAGCGCGCGGTGACGCGGGAGAAGGCGCGGCTGCACCGGCCGCAGGGCCGGCGCGATCCGCTACTCCGCCGCCGCGCGATCGGCGCGCACCGACGCCATCGTCTCGAAGACGCCGTCGCGCCGGACCAGGGCGTGATACAGCGCGGCCGCCACGTGCATTACGACCAGGGCAAAGAAGGCGAAGGCCAGATAGACATGCGCCTTCCACAGCAGCGTATGCAGCGCATCGCTCTGCGGCAGAATTGGCGGCAGGCGGATATGGCCCAGCAGCACGATGGGATAGGCGGCGGCCGACATCATCGCCCAACCGATCAGCGGCATGCCGAGCATCAGCGCATAGAACGCATAGGGTGAGAGATGCGCCGCGAGGCGCATCGGTATCGGCATGCTGACCGGCAACGGCGGCGCGCCATAACGCCAGCGCAAGCCCAGCCGCACCACCGCCAACACCAGGATGACGATACCGAGCGTCCGGTGCGTCGCGATCAGCGGCAGATAGGACGGCGCTATCGTCGAGACCATGCCCACGCCGATGAACAGCATGCCAAGGATTGCAATCGCCATCGCCCAGTGCAGCAGGCGCTGCCAGGCGGTGAAGGACCTGGTCATCGGGAAGCCTCCGTCGCGGCGGCGCGTTGATAGGGATAGTCGCGGACCTCCGCAGCGCGCAGGTTGTAGGATCGCGCATAGGCCGCGGATCGTGCGGCCGGGAACGGATCGTCCGACACGCTCATCCCGTCCGGCAGCACTGTCGGGTCGAAGTTGATGTCGCGGCAGGGTCCGTCGCGTTCGGCCTCGATGCGCTGGACGATCAGCGTGCCGACCTCCATGCGGCGCCGGTCCTCGGGCCAGGCCTTGCTGGGATCGGCCGTCTGGTCGATGGGATCGGCCAGGGTCACCACCATGCGCCAGCTCTGCGGCGCGGCGGCCACGCGCGCACGAATCTCCTGCTCCAGGTGATCAGGGCCCATGGCCGCGAGTTGCGCCTGGGTCAGCGCCGTGACGGTCGCGTCCGGCAGCAGCGACCAGCGCACGGGGTGGTCATAGCCCTGCGTATCGGTGAACACGAAGCTGTCGAGGCTGTTGAAGCCGGTTTCCGCATAGCTCCCGGTCCAGGGCGCGCTGCCGGCCCACTCGGCGAAGGCGCGGAATTCCGGATGCTGCGCGATGAAGGCCGGCATCGCGCCCCGTTCAGTGCTGTGGGAGGCGACCTGGAGGTCGTAGAAGGCCCGCGGCGTAGCGACAGGAAAGAAGGGCGGGTCGATCATTGCCATGCGCCAGACCGCGCCATCCGGTGCCGTGATCTGCAAGCCCATGCCGCGCACCCGGACCGTGGCGTCCGGAGAGTCCGGTTCGGTGGTGCCAAGATTGAAGCGCCCGACCACCGGATACTGACCGCTGGCGAGCACGCTCGCGCGCGTGATCTCCCGCCCCTCGCCGCTCGCGGCGAAGATGCCGGTGAAGCAGATGCCCTTGGCATGATTGCGGCGATGGCCAAGCGCCGGCCCTTTCGGCCCGTCCAGCGCCGCCAGCATCCGCGCCGGGGTCAGGCGATCCGGCGTCAGCCATCCGGCCGCATAGGCGAATGCGCCGACGCCAGCGCCGGCCACGACCAGAATCGCGGCGAAGGATCCGAGCGTCCTTGCCCGTGCTGGCGGAGTTCCTGAAGACATGCACCGTTCCTCTGCCCATGACCTTGGGGCCGGCGCAGAGTGTCAGCAGTGGCGCCGGCGTGCTTCCCGGCTAGGCCGCGCTTTGCGAATTGGCATGGCAGGCTGCTGCAGGATCGGCGAGGACTTGGCACCGGGCGAGCCTGGCGGGGGCAGAATGCCTGCGGCGCCCGGTACCAATAGACTGCGGTCCAGAGGCGCCAACCACCAAGGGCATCCGATGGCGGGGTGGTTCAGAGGGGCAAAGCCCCTACGATCGCCGCAGCCGCAGAAAAGAAGGTCCGGAGGGGCACAAAGCCCCTCCCCGCCTTACTCCGCCGCCTGCGCCTGCCGCGCCGCCGTGTAGCGGTTCTCTGGCACCTTCAGCCCGAGGTTCTCGCGCAGCGTCTTGCCTTCATAGGCCGTGCGGAAGATGCCGCGGCGCTGCAGTTCGGGGATGACGAGCGTCGAGAAATCCTCGAAGGGCTTCGGGTAGTAGTTGCAGATCACGTTGAAGCCGTCGCAGGCGTCCTTCTCCAGCCATTCCTGCATTTCGTCGGCGATGTATTCCGGCGTGCCGACCAGCACGCGATGGCCCTGCGCGGCGGAGACGGAGCGCGCCACCTCCCGCAGGGTCATGTTGTGCTTCTTCGCCATGGTCATGATGAGTTGCTGGCGCGACTTGGCCGAATTCGCCTCGGGCAGGTCGGGCATCGGCCCGTCAAGCGGGTAGGAGAAGATGTCGACCCCGCGCGTGAAGCGCGCCAGCGCGGCGAGCGCCACGTCGTCCGGCAGCAGGGACTGGAGCTGGTCGTACTTCTCCTTCGCCTCCTCCATCGTGCGGCCGATGACCGGCGTGATGCCGGGCATGATCTTCACGTCGTCCGGCGTGCGGCCGTACTTTGCCGTGCGCCCCTTCACATCGGCGAAGAACTCCTGCGCGGCGGCGAGCTCGGTCTGCGCCGTGAACACCACATCGGCGGTGCGGGCGGCGAGTTCCTTGCCCGGCTCCGACGACCCGGCCTGTGCCACCACCGGCCGGCCCTGCGGCGTGCGGGAGACGTTGAGCGGTCCACGCACATGGAAGTGCTTCCCGTGGTGATCCAGGAAATGCATCTTGTCGTAGTCGAACCAGACGCCGCTTTCCTTGTCCTTCAGGAAGGCGTCGATCTCCCAGGAATCCCACAGGCCGGCCACGACCTCGTAGAACTCGATGGCGCGCTCGTAGCGCGCGGCGTGGTCGACATGGGTGTCGAGGTTGAAGTTGCCGGCCTCGTCCTCGATCTGCGAGGTGACGAGGTTCCAGCCGCAACGCCCGCCCGAGATATGGTCGATCGTCGCGAAGCGCCGGGCGATGTTGTAGGGCTCGTTGAAGGTCGTCGTCGCCGTGGCCACCAGGCCGATATGGCTGGTGCCCATCGCCATGGCGGCGAGGCAGGCGGTGGGTTCGAGCTTGACGGTGCGGCACAGCCGCGTGCGCGTCATGTCGCCCGCCTTCAGCGCGTCCGACCCGCCGACCGCCACCGTGTCCTGGAAGAAGATGGTGTCGTAGAGGTGCTTCTCGGCCATCTGCGCCAGGCGCATGTACCAGGCGAAGTCCATGTCTGTGTCCACGGCGGCGTCGGGGTGACGCCAGCCGGAGAGGTGATTGCCCGGCGTGCTGAGGAAGGCGCCGAGCTTGAGCTGCTTCTTAGTCATGGACCCCTCTTACGGCGTGCGGCGGATGCCGGTCGCCATGGTGTACTGATCGCCGCGGGGCACAAGGGTGATGTTGCGCGACATGCCCCAGGCGGATTGCACGAAGAAGATCGGGATGATGGCCATCTGGTCCATGGCCCGGCGCACCGCGGCGAAGGTCGTCGCCTGGCGCTGCGCGTCATCGAGCTGTGTCTCCGCCTGGGTCAGCAGCCCATCGAGCACGCTGTCCGAATACCGGCCG
The DNA here is from genome assembly GCF_019430885.1 of Roseomonas alba. Classification (GTDB taxonomy): domain Bacteria; phylum Pseudomonadota; class Alphaproteobacteria; order Acetobacterales; family Acetobacteraceae; genus Neoroseomonas; species Neoroseomonas alba. Next base: position 76,191 of record NZ_JAHYBZ010000008.1, read on the forward strand.
CGGTTCGAGGCGCCGTGGGCGCGCTGCGGATCGTAGGTGCGGATGATCGAGGTCATGCCCTCAGTCGCCATGCCCGTGGTGGTCGCGAACATGGACAGGGAGACGGAGAATTCCGGCGTCCGGTTCGGTCCACCGAAGGCACCGCGGCGGAAGAAGATGGCGGTCGGGATGGCCTCGACCTCCGTGCGGATGCCGATCGCGGTCAGCATCTGACCCACCGCCTGGCACACCCGCGCATCGCCGGCGAAGCGGTTGGAGGTGCAGTGGATTGTCAGCCCGAAGCCCTGCGGATAGCCGGCCTCGGCCAGCAGTGCGCGGGCGCGGGCCGGATCGTAGGCGAGCGGCGGCAGGGACGGGTCATGCCCGTTGAAGCCCGGCGGGGCGATCTGGTTGGACGGCACGGCGCCGCCTTCCATCGCGCGTTCGGAGAGTGCGGCGCGATTCAGCGCCATGGACAGCGCCTGGCGCACCCGCACGTCGCGCAGCGGGTTCGGGTTCAGCGGCTGCCCATCCGGGCCGGTGACGAAGGTCGAGACCTCCCGCCCGCTATCGATATAGGCGTAGTTGTTGAAGGCCGCGGTGTCGGTGACCAGGCGCGAGCGCGCATCCGACCGCACCCGCGCATAGAGCCCGGGCGGCACCGCATCCACGACATCCACATCGGCGGCCAGCAGGGCGGCGATGCGGGCGCTGTCCACCGGGATGAAGCGATAGACCACGCGCTCCCACGGCTCCGGCGTGCCCCAGTAGTTGGGCGCGCGTTCCAGCGTGACGTCGGCGCCCTGGTTGAAGCGCACCCAGCGATAGGGGCCGGTGCCGACCGCGGCGCGGCCGCCGTTGAAGTCTTCCTCCGTCGCGCCCTCGGCGAGGGCCGCGCGCACGATCATGATCGAGGTGAGGTAGGCGGGCAGCAGCGGCGTCGGGCCGCTGGTGCGGATCAGCAGCGTCGTATCGTTCACCTTTTCGACGCCGGTCACCGCGCGCACCGCGGGGCCATAGGTGCGCAGGCCCGTCGCGTTGCGCGCGCGCTCGATCGAGAAGGCGATGTCCTCGACGGTCAGGGGCGATCCGTCGTGGAAGCGCACATTCGGCCGCAGCTTGAATTCCCAGGTGTTGTCGTCGACCACGCGCCAGGATTCCGCGAGACCCGGCTCCGGCTGCAGGAAGGAATTCTGGAAGGTCAGCGACTCATAGACCTGCATCTGCACGTTGCGGTTGGGGCTGTAGGACTGGTGCGGGTCCGACCCGTCCACCGCGGCCTTCATGCCGATGCGCAGCGTCTGCGCGCCCGCCGGCGCGGCCGCCAGCGCGCCCAGCAGCAGCGCCATGGCGCGGATGGATCGAATCATGGGGGTTCTCCGGTCTTTCATTCCGCGGCGTGGCCGACCGCATCGGCGATCGCGGCGCGTTTCGCCGCCGTGGCCGGATGCTCGGGCCAGGCAAGGCCGAGATTCTCGCGCAGGGTCTTCCCCTCATAGGCGGTGCGGTACAGGCCGCGGCGCTGCATCTCGGGGATCACCGTCTCGACCACGTCCTCGAGCCCGCCGGGCAGCCAGGTGGGGAGCAGGTTGAAGCCATCGGCGCCGCCGCCCTCGAACCAATCCTGCATCGCGTCGACGATGTCGGACGGCGTGCCGATCACCAGGCGATGCCCGTTGCCGCCCGCGATGGAGAGGTAGAGCTGGCGGATCGAGAGATTCCCCCGCCGCGCGATGTCGAGGAAGATCTGCCCGCGGCTGTGGTCGCGCCGGTCCGCCGGATCGGGTTCCGGCAGCGGGCCGTCCAGGTCGTAGGCCGACAGGTCGCCGAGGTAATTCGCCAGCGCGGCCAGGCCGACGATGGGTTCGACGCGTTGCTGCAGCACCTCGTACTTGTCCTGCGCTTCCTGCCGGGTCGCGCCGGGCACGGCCATGATGCCGGGCATGATCTTGAGCTGGTCCGGCTCGCGGCCATAGGCCGCCATGCGACGCTTCACGTCGTCGTAATAGGCGCGCGCGTCTTCCAGGGTCTGCGACGCCGCGTATATCACGTCCGCCGTCGCGGCGGCGAGCTCCCGCCCCTGATCCGAGGCGCCGGCCTGCACGATGATCGGCCGCCCCTGCGGCGTGCGCGCCACGTTGAGCGGGCCCATGACGCGGAAATGCGCGCCCTCATGGTCCAGGATGTGCAGCTTGTCGGGGTCGTAGTTGATGCCCTGGGCCTTGTCCCGGACGAAGGCGTCGTCCTCCCAGGAATTCCACAGCCCCTTCACCACCTCGACGAATTCGGCGGCGCGGTCGTAGCGGCCGGTCTTGGGGGGCGCGCCGACCAGGCCGAAATTCTGCGCCTCCATGTCGGTGGCGCTGGTCACCACGTTCCAGCCCGCGCGTCCGCCGCTGATATGGTCCAGCGAGGCGAATTTCCGCGCGATGTGGTAGGGCTCGTTGTAGGTGGTCGACGCAGTGGCGACGAGGCCGACATGGTTCGTCACCATCGCCAGCGCCGAGAGCAGCGTCAGCGGCTCGAACTGCACATTCTTGCAGGTGTGCGACAGCGCGCCCTTCGGCACGTCGTTGAAGCGGATGCCGACGCCATCCGCCAGGAACGCCATGTCGAGCAGGCCGCGTTCGGCCGCCTGCGTCACGCGCACCGCGTGCTGCAGTTCCATGTTGCCGCCGGCCGAGGACTCCGGATGGCGCCAGGCCGCCAGGTGATACCCCATGCCGATCATGGAGACGCCGAGGCGGATCCTGCGTGGAGCGGGCATGGGAGCTCTCCGTTATCGCGGCAGAGGCGCGCGATGCGGAGCAGAGCAAAATCCCGAAGCCAGCACAGCACAATCCGGCGTGTCGGGACAGAATGCGGCGCAGCAACACAAGCGACCGCCCGATGAGCAGGGCTGCGTGCAGGATGCTCAGGGTGCAGGCAAGAGTAGGCCGCCTGAATGCGGCTGAATCGCCGCGCCCATCATTCGGCATCCACTTCGCGGAGGCGCGCCCGCCTCCGCAGACCCGATCGGTGGAGCAGGGTCCGGAGAGGTGCGAACGCCGCCCCTCCCTGGCAGAGCGTCAGGCGACCTTCGTCTGACCTTCCATCCAACGCCAGTACATGTCGCGCGCCTGCGTCGCGAAACGGCCGATCTGCATGTCGCGCCCATTGTAGCGCGTGCAGGGCTGCACCTTGGCATAGTTGCCGGTGGAGAAAATCTCATCCGCCGTATCGAGTTCCGGCGCCTTCACGGTGCGTTCCTCGACCGCCACGCCGGCGTCCTTGAACAGCGCGATGACGCGCTGGCGGGTGATGCCATTGAGGAAGGTGTGGTTCACCGCGGGCGTGATGACCTTGCCGTCCTTGGCGAACCAGATGTTGGCGGAGGCGAATTCAGCCACATGCCCCATCGCGTCGCACATCACGGCGTTGTCCGCGCCCTGCGTCGCCGCAAAGGAAGAGGCGCGCGCCCCATTCGGATAGAGGCACGCCGCCTTGGCGTCGGTCGGCGCCATCTCCGGCGTCGGACGACGGAAGGGCGCCATCACGGCGGAGAAGCCGGCCCATTTCGGCAGCGGGCTGTCATAGATCGACAGGATGAAGTCGGTGCTGTCCGGGTCCGGCCGCGCCGCGCCCAGGCCCTTGCGGATGAAGAACATCGGCCGGACGTAAAGCTCGGCCTCCGGCCCCATGCGGCGGATGCCTTCGCGGCACAGCGCCTCGATCTCGGCCGCGGTCTTGGTCGGCTTCATCAGCATCGCATGGGCGGAGGCGACGACCCGCGCGCAATGGCGGTCGAGGTCGGGCGCCCAGCCCTTGATCGCCCGCGCGCCGTCGAAAATGACCGAACCGAGCCAGAACGCGTGATCCATCGGGCCGAGGATCTTCGGTTCCTCGGTCATCCATGTGCCATCATACCAGAAGACGCCGGCCATCACTTCCTCCAGGCCAAGTGGGGGCAAAGGATGTGCCACGAAGGCGGCACCCGGAGAAGGGCCTGCCAGGAGGAAACATGATCGGAGAACATTTTGACCCGCGGGAGACGCGCAGCGCCGATGCGCGCGCGGCCGAGCTGGCCGCCCGGCTGCCGGCCGTGATCGCCGCCGCGGCCCGCGCCCCGGCGGGGGCGACGCGCCTGGCGGGGATCGATCCGGCGCTGGTCACGGACCGAGCAGCCCTGGCCCGTATCCCCGTACTGCGCAAGTCTGACCTGCCCGCGGCGCAGAAGGCCGATCCGCCCTTCGGCGGGCATGTCGCGACGGCGCCAGGGTCCTTCGCGCGGCTCTTCACCTCGCCGGGGCCGATCTTCGAGGGCGAGGCCCGGGCGGTCGACCCCTGGCACATGGCGCGCGCCTTCTTCGCCGCCGGCTTCCGGGCCGGGGACATCGCGCTGAACACCTTCTCCTATCACCTCACCCCGGGCGGCTGGATGATGGATCTCGGCCTCCAGGCGCTCGGCTGCGCCGTGGTCCCGGCCGGGCCGGGCAATTCCGAGACACAGATCGAGCTGATCGGCGCCTTCCGCCCGGTCGGCTATGTCGGCACGCCGGATTTCCTGAAGATCCTGCTCGACGGCGCCGCAGCGGCGGGGCGGGATGCCTCCTCGATCCGCCGGGCGCTGGTCTCGGGCGCGGCCTTCCCGCCCTCGCTCCAGGCGGAATTCGCCGCGCGCGGCATCGATGCCTTCCAGATGTACGGCACTGCCGATCTCGGCTGCGTCGCCTATGAGACGCCGGCACGCGAGGGGCTGACCGTCGCCGAGGAGGTGATCGTCGAGATCGTCCGCCCCGGCACCGGCGACCCGGTGCCCGAAGGCGAGATCGGCGAGGTGGTTGTCACCGTGCTCGATGAGGATCACCCGCTGCTGCGGCTCGCCCTGGGTGATCTGTCTGCCGTCATGCCGGGGGCCTCGCCCTGCGGCCGAACCAATACGCGCATCGTCGGCTGGCGCGGCCGCGCCGACCAGACCGCGAAGGTGAAGGGCATGTTCGTGCGGCCGGAACAGGTAGCCGAGATCGCGAAGCGCCACCCGGAACTCGGCCGGCTGCGCCTGGTGGTGACCCGCGTCGGCGAGCAGGACGCGATGACGCTGCGCGCGGAGGCAGCGTCGCAGGACATCGCCGATGCGCTCGCCGCTTCGCTGCTCGCCGTCACGCGGCTGCGCGGCGCGGTGGAAGTCGTCCCGCCGGGCAGCCTGCCGAAGGACGGAAAGGTCATCGCGGATGAACGTCCGATCGGTTGATCACCTGATGCGTTGACCGACCACCCGCCCCGCCCTAGCGTCATCGCAACGACAAGCGGGAGGGAGCACGATGACCGTGCATTTCTGCGTCCATGACGAAGGCGATTCCGTCGGCGTCGTGGTCGTCGAGGGGATCAAGTCCGGCCAGACTCTCAATGGCTGGATCATGGACCAGGATCGGATGATCGAATTCCCGGCCAGGTCCGACATACCGATCGGCCACAAGGTCGCCATCAAGGACATCGCCAAGGGCGACACCATCATCAAGTACGGCGTCGATATCGGGCGCGCCGTCGCCGCCATCGGCGCGGGCGAGCACCTGCACGTCCACAACGTCAAGACGAAGCGGTGGTGATCCCATGGGCATGAACCTCAAGACCGCCACCTTCGACGGCTGGCGCCGCGAGAATGGCCGCATGGGCGTGCGCAACCACGTCCTGATCCTCCCCGTCGATGACATCTCCAACGCCGCGGCCGAGGGCGTCGCGCGCAACATCCAGGGCTGCATCGCCATCCCGCACGCCTATGGGCGCCTGCAATTCGGCGCGGATCTCGACCTGCATTTCCGCACCATCATCGGCACGGGCTGCAATCCGAACGTCGCTGCGGTCGTCGTCATCGGCATCGAGCTCGGCTGGGCCGGCAAGGTCGCCGAGGGCATCGCCAAGACCGGCAAGCCGGTAGAGTTCTTCGCCATCGAGCAGAATGGCGACATCGCGACCATCGCGAACGCTTCGCGCGCCGCCTATCGCATGGTGAAGCATGCGACATCGCTGAAGAAGACCAAGGCGCCGCTCCAGGACCTCTGGGTCTCGACCAAATGCGGCGAGAGCGACACCACCTCCGGCCTCGGTTCCTGCCCCACCGTCGGCGATTCATTCGACAAGCTGTGGGAGAACGGCAACACGCTGGTCTTCGGCGAGACGACGGAGCTCACCGGCGGCGAGCACTTGGTCAAGGCGCGCTGCCGCACGCCGGAGATCGCCGACCAGTTCCAGGCGATGTTCGACCGCTACCAGCGGGTGGTCGATGCGAACAAGACCAACGACCTGACGGAAAGCCAGCCGACCAAGGGCAACATCGAGGGCGGCCTGACCACCATCGAAGAGAAGGCGCTCGGCAACATCACCAAGATCGGCAAGAAGTGCACGGTCGACGGTGTGCTGGACAAGGCCGAGGAACCCACCCATCCGGGATTGTGGTTCATGGACTCATCCTCCGCGGCGGCGGAGATGGTCACGCTCTGCGCCGCCTCCGGCTTTGCGGTGCATACATTTCCAACCGGCCAGGGCAACGTCATCGGCAACCCGATCCTGCCGGTCATCAAGCTGACCGCGAATCCGCGCACCCAACGCACCATGTCCGAGCACATCGACGTCGACGTCACCGGCCTGCTGCAGCGGCGCATGACGATGGACGAAGCCGGCGAGGCGTTGCTCGATTGCATGATCCGCACCGCGGATGGGCAGCACACCGCGGCCGAGATTCTCGGTCACCGGGAATTCAGCCTGACCAGGCTCTACGAAAGCGCCTGATATCGTTCGGTCCGGGTGGAGCGCGCGCTCCACCCGATCGCCTGCCCCCTTGCCATCGCATCCAAGGCACGGCATCCGCTACATCAGCATATGCGGACAAGGCGGCGCAGAACGTGACACGTCTGTCGTTGGAAGAAGCGGAGCATCTGGTCCGCGCAGCGCTGCGCCAGGCCGGCGCCGGCGCGGCCATGGCCGAGACCACGGCACGGGCCCTGCTCGCCGCGGAGGCCGCGGGCCAGGTCGGCCACGGCCTGTCGCGCGTTGCGCAATACGCGGCCTTCCTGCGCAATGGCCGCGCCGACGGCACCGCCATCCCACACATCGTCAACGAACGCGGCGGCGCAGTGCTGATCGATGCGCGGCATGGCCTCGCCTATCCCGCGCTCGCGCTGGCAGAATCCGAAGCCGCCTGGCGCGCCCGCGCGCATGGCATCGCCATCGCCGGCATCACCAATTCGCACCATTCCGGCGCCATGGGGCTGCCCGTCGCGCGGCTCGCCGCGCAGGGGCTCGTTGCCCTCGCCTTCACCAATTCGCCCGCGGCCATGCCGGTGCCCGGCGGACGCCGGCCGCTGATGGGCACCAACCCCGTCGCCGCCGCCTTCCCGCGCCGCGACGCCGCGCCGCTCGTCATCGACATGGCACTGTCCGAGGTCGCGCGCGGCAAGATCATGGTCGCCGCCAAGGAAGGCCGCCCCATCCCGGAAGGCTGGGCGCTGGATGCCGAAGGCCGCCCCACCACCGATGCGCAGGCCGCGCTGTCCGGGGCGATGCTGGCGATGGGCGGCGCCAAGGGCGCGCTGCTCGCCATGGTCGTCGAGTTGCTCTGCTGCGCCCTGACCGGTGCCGCCTTCGGCTTCGAGGCCGACAGCTTCTTCACCGACGAGGGCAACCGCCCGCGCCTCGGCCATGCGCTGCTCGTCGTCGATCCCGGCGCGCTCGCCGGCGCCAACGCCTTCGCCGCCCGCATCGAGACCTTCGTCGCCGCCATGGCCGCCGAGGACGGGGTGCGCCTGCCCGGCAGCCGCCGCGATGCCCTCGCCGCCCGTGCCGCCGCCGAAGGCATCGACATCCCCGACGCGCTCCACCAGCGCCTGCGCGCCCTCGCCGCGGCGTGACGACCGCCCGCCCCGATCTCGACCGGCATTGCGGGCCGGCGGCCGTCGCTGCGCTCTTCGCACGCCGGCCGCAGGACGTGATGCGCCTGTTCCACACTGCCGAGCGCCGGCGCGAGGCCGGGCCGCATTGCGCCGTGCTCGCCCGGCTGCGCCGCCCCTATCGCGAGGTCCCGGCCGCCGAGCTCGCCCGCATCGCCGGCACGCAGCACCATCATGGGCTCGTTGCCTTCGCCCTGCCGCGGCCGATCCCGGCCCTCGACCTGCTGCACCTGCCCGAGGCGATCGCCGGTTCGCGGGTGACGCCGGTGCTGGACGGGATTGGCAATCCCCACAATCTCGGTGCCATCGCGCGCTCGGCCGCCTTTTTTGGCTGCCGTGCCCTGGTGCTGTCGGGCGACCCGCGCCAGGCCGGCCTGTCGGACGCCGCCTTCCGCACGTCGGAAGGCGGGCTCGAAGCCCTCGATGTCTTCCGCGCCGACGACCTCCCGGGCCGACTGCGTGCCCTGGCACCGCGCGTCCTCACCCTCGCCGCCGTGCCGCGCGGCGGCATACCGCCCATCTCGATCCCCCGGGGCAAGCCGATCGCCCTGGTCCTGGGCAATGAGGAAGCGGGCCTCGCCCAGCCCAGTATTGCCGCCTGCGCCGCGCGGGTGACCCTGCCGGCGGCCGGGCCGGTGGAGAGCCTGAACGTCTCCGTCGCCGCCGCGGTGCTGATCCACGCGCTCAGCGCACCCTGACGCCGGGGTCAATCCTGTGACAATGTGACAGGAGGCTCTTGCGGTCCGTCATGGTATCTGTCCAATCGGTACGATGGACCCGAGCCCCGACGAAGCAGCGGCGCAGATCGAGGCGCAGGAGGAAGGCGGCCGCCGCGTGCTGCGCGCTTCCGGCCGCATCGACACCGAGGCGGCCGCCCGGCTGTGGCCGGAGGCGATGAAGGCCGCCGCCGGCGCGCCTTTCGCGGCATTGGAGCTGTCCGGCCTCAAGGGCATCGATTCCGCCGGGGCGGTGCTGCTGCTGACCGCGGCACCGGATGCCGAGTTCCGGGGCGCGACCGAACAGGCCGCCGCCGTGCTGGAACGGACGCGCCGCGCGCTCGGCACCGCACCGCCCGTCAGCGCCCCGACGCGCTGGCGGCCCATCACCGCCATCGGCCACGCCACGGTGGAACGCGCACGCACGGCCGTCGCCGGCATCGCCTTCATGGGCGAGGCGGTGGTGACGACGCTGCGCGTCCTCACCAGGCCCCGTCTGTTGCGCTGGTCCGAGGTGCTGCGTCATCTCGACGAGGTCGGCACGCGAGCCTTCCCGCTGACGCTGCTGCTGGGCTTCCTGATCGGCGTCATCCTCGCCTACCAGTCCTCCATCCCGCTGCGCCGCTTCGGGGCCGAGGTCTTCGTGCCCAACCTGGTCGGCATCTCCTTGCTGCGCGAATTGGGGCCGCTGCTCGCCGGGGTGGTGCTCGCCGGGCGCACGGGGTCGGCCTTCGCGGCCGAACTCGGCACCATGACGGTGAACGAGGAAGTGGACGCGCTGAAGATCATGGGGGTGGATGCCACCGCCATGCTGGTGCTGCCGCGCCTCGTCGCCGCGACCCTTGCCATGCCGGTGCTCGCCCTGCTGATGAACGTCGCGGGCCTTGCGGGCATGACGCTGATCATGGGCACGCTCGGCTACCCCTGGGCCTCGGTCCAGAACCAGCTGCAGCAATGGCTGTCGCTGCAGGACCTGTTCGGCGGCCTGTTCAAGGCGGCCTGCTTCGGGCTGGTGATCGCGGGCATCGGCTGCCGCGCGGGCCTGTCGGCCGGGCGCGGGCCGCGCGCGGTGGGCGATGCGGCGACCGCGGCGGTGGTGGGCGGCATCGTCGCCATCGTCGCCATGGATGGCGTCTTCGCCGTGCTGTTCTTCCGGCTGGGCATCTGACCATGGCCGAGGAACCCGTCATCCGCGCCGAGGGCCTGGCCGTGCGCTTCGGCAGCCGCACCATCTTCAAGGACGTCACCTTCGACGTCCGCCGCGGGGAGATCTTCGTCATCCTCGGCGGGTCCGGCTGCGGCAAGTCCACCCTGCTCAAGGCCCTGATCGGCCTCGTCCCGCTCGCCGCCGGCCATGCCTGGCTGCTGGGCGAGGAACTGGCCGCCGAGGACGACGCCGCCCGCCGCGCGCTGTTGCGCCGCATCGGCGTGATGTGGCAGTCCGGCGCCCTGTTCGGGAGCATGACCCTGGCGGAGAACATCGAACTGCCGCTCGAGGAGCATACCGACCTGCCCCGCGCCGCGCGGGAGGCCGTCGCGCGGTCGAAGCTCGGCCTGGTCGGCCTCGGCGATGCCGCGGGGCGGCTGCCGGCGGAGATCTCCGGCGGCATGGCCAAGCGCGCGGGCATCGCGCGGGCCATGGCGCTGGACCCGCCATTGCTGTTCCTGGACGAGCCCTCGGCCGGGCTCGATCCCATCACCTCGGCGGGGCTCGACAAGCTGATCAAGGACATCGCGCGCGACACCGGCACCACCTTCGTGGTGGTGACGCATGAACTGCAATCGATCCTCGCCATCGGGGACCGCTGCATCATGCTGGACAAGGACGCTCAGGGCATGATCGCCGAGGGCGACCCGCGCCGCCTGAAGGCGGAAAGCACGCAACCCACCGTCCGCGCCTTCTTCCGGCGGGAGGCCGCCTGACCATGCCCCGCTCCGGTCGCTCGCTCTACCTGCGCGTCGGCATGCTGGTGGTCGCCGGCATCGTGCTCGCCATCGGCTTCATCCTCTTCCTCACTTCCGGCGGCTTCGGCCGGCGGCAGATGGTGTTCGAAACCTATGTGCGGGAATCCGTCGCCGGCCTTGATGTCGGCGCGGCCATGCGCTTTCGCGGCGTGCCGGTCGGACGGGTGACGGAACTCGGCCTCGCCACGGTGATTTATGGGGCCTCCGATGGCGGGCTCGATGACAGCGCCAACCGGCTCGTGGTGATCCGCTTCGCCGTCGATCCCGAACGCTATGGCCATACGCCGGTGGAGGACGCGGTGCGGGCCGGCCTGCGCGTGCGCATCGCAAGCACCGGCGTCACCGGCGTCTCCTATCTGGAGGCCGATTTCGTCGATCCGGCGCGCTTTCCGCCGATCCGGGTGCCCTGGACGCCGGCCTTCCCCTACGTCCCCTCCGTGCCCTCCACGATTACCCAGGTGACGACAGCGGCGGAACGGCTGATGACGCGCCTGTCCGAAGTGAACATCGATGCCCTGTTCACCTCCGCGACCGAGCTCTTCGAGGAATTGCGCACCCAAGTGGGCAGCCAGGGGGACCTCGGCACGACGCTGCGCGAGGCGGCGGCGACCATAACGGCCCTGCGCCAGGCCATCGAGGGCGCGGAACTCGCCGCAACGGTGCGCGAGATCCGCGGGGCCGCCACGCGCGTCGGCGGCGCGGGACAGGCGGCCGAGACCCTGCTGCAGAGCCCCGAAGTCGCCAATGCCGCGCAGAATATCGGCCAGGCTGCCGCCGATCTGCGCGTCGCGCTGGCCCGCCTGCCCGCCGTGATCCAGGCGATGGAAGCCACGCTGCGCACCATCCGCGGCACAACGGGGGATGCGCAGGCCGATCTCGGCCCGCTGCTGCGCGACCTGCGTGCCACCGTCTCCTCCTTGCGCGACACCGCCGAGCAGCTCCGCCGCAGCCCGTCGCAATCGCTGTTCGGCCAGCCGCCGCCACCGCCCCGGGACCGCCGCTGAATGACACGACGCCGCCTGATCCTGATCGCCCCGGCCGCGCTCGCCGCCTGTTCGGTGCTGCCCGATCGCCCCTACATCCCGACCGAGCGCTTCCCGCTGGAGCCCCGGCGGACCGGGGCACCCGTGGCGCGCCTCGGCCGGCGCACCCTGCTGCTGCGCACGTTGGGCGCCGGGGCGGGGCTCGATTCGCGCAACCTGCGCGTCCTGCGCCCGGACGGCACCGTGCAGGTCGATTTCTACGCCGAATGGGCCGCCCTGCCGGCCGAAGGCGCCGAGCAGGCGCTGCGCCGCTGGCTGATCGATTCGCGGCTCTTCTCGGCCATCCTCGCGCCCGGAAGCCGGCTGAACCCGGACTTCATCATGGAAGGCGAGCTGACCACGCTGATCGCCGATCAGGGCCAGGGAATCGCCCGTGCCGAGCTGACCCTGCTGCTGATCGACGAGCGCAACGGCAGCCGGCTGGTCGGGCAGCTCGTCTCGGAAGGCACGGCGCCGCTGCCCGGCGGCACCGCGCCGCCCACCGCCGAACAGGCGGCATCCGCGATGACCGCCGCCCTCGGCAACGCCTTTGCCTCGCTGGAACGCGCGCTGACCCGCTACGGCTGAAGCGCTTCGCACGGTGTGATCCGGCGCGGTTGGCGGTGCCGGCCTGCTCGGCTAGCCTTCCGACGAAATGAACGGGCGCCGTGCCCGGCCCCCGTCGGGAAGGAGAGCCTGCATGCTGTTTCGACGCCTGGCCATAGCCGCCGCAGCCCTCGCCGCTGCCACCGGCCTGGCCCCCGCCGCCATGGCCCAGACGGGTGACCCGTCCTTCAACCTGGTCAACCGTAGCAGCCGGGTGATCTACGAGGCCTATGCCTCCCCCTCCTCGGACAGCAACTGGGGGGCCGACCGGCTCGGCCAGAATGTGATCCCGGCGGGGCGCAGCTTCGTCATCCGCCTGCCGCAGGGCGAATGCATCTACGACGTCCGCGTCGTCTATGACCGCCAGGGCGGCCCGGCCGAGGAACGCCGCAACATCAACCTGTGCAACCTGACCGAGCTCGCCTTCGACGGCCGCGGCCAGCAGCAGGGTGGGCCGCCGCAGCAGCAGGCGCCGCAGCAGCCGCAGGCCCGCCCGGGCCAGGGCCAGCAGGGCAACCCGTCCTTCAACCTGGTGAACCAGGGGCAGCAGCCGGTGATGGAGGTCTATGCCTCGCTGGCCACCGACCAGAACTGGGGGCCCGACCGGCTGGGCAACGACACCGTCGCCCCGGGCGCGGTCTATGCGATCCGCCTGCCGGAAGGGGACTGCATGTACGACATGCGCTTCGTCTACCAGAACGGCCAGTCGCAGGAACGCCGCGGCGTGAACCTGTGCGAAGTGACCAACGTGGTCCTGCCGCTGCAGCAATAGGCCGGACAAGGGCTTCGGAAGGGGCGGTTCCGGGAACGGGCCGCCCCTTTCTGTTGCCTGGAGGGGTAAAGGCAGCCGCCTCGCCCTCAGCCCGCTGGCGGATCCCGGTATTGCACGGCCTGCTTGGCGAGCTTCTCGATCAGCCGCGCCGATCCGCTCTGCCGTTCCTCGGCGATGTGCGCGACCAGCCCGCCGCTGCGCGACACCACCGCGAGCCCCCGCATCACCTCTGGCCCGAAGCCGATATCGGAGAACAGCGCCCCGATCGCCCCGGTCGCGTTGATCGTCAGGTGCCGCCCGGCGGCGCGGTCCACCTCCTCGGCCAGGATGCGGAGCATGGCGATGTGGGGCCCGGCCGCGCCCGCTTCCTCGGCGATCGCGAAGAGCCGGGGGGAGCGCGGATCGTCCGGCTTGTGGAAGCGGTGGCCGAAGCCCGGCACGGCCTTCTTCTCGCCACGGAACTTCGCGACAACCCCGGCGCAATAAGCGCGCGCATCACCGCCTTCGCGCACACCCGTCTGAAGAATCCGCGCGCAGCCTTCCATGGTGCCCATGAAGGTGTCGCCGATGGTCATCAGGCTGGCGCCCATCGCCACCTGCATCTGGTCCGGCACGGCGCTGGCAACGAAACGGGCGGTCAGGGTGTTCAGGGTGAGGCCATGCTCCATCAGCACCACCAGGCAGGCGTCCAGCACCCGGGTCTCGGCCGGTGTCGGCACGCGTCCGCGCAGCAGGAAGAACACCATTTCGGTATAAGTCAGGTGGCCGACCAGTTCGCTCACCAGATCCTTGCCGCGGATGGTGATGGAGGTCTCGTCGGCGGTGCACAGATAGGTCGTGTCGTTGTCCATGACGTTTCCATTGGCCCGTGGGGGCCGGAAGTCCGGGGCGAAGGCGGCCCGGTCCCGGCGATCCCCTGTTGCCATTCGATACTGGCGCAGCCCAGGCGGGCAGGCCAAATAGAGTTGAGAAGGGTTCGCACCCATGGTGGCAATTCAGGTTGATGTCCGGCTCCGTATCGTCCTTCCCATCACCGACCCGCCGGGGCGGCGCTGCTGGCGCCGCCATGCTGATGCTTGCCCTGTCCGCCTGCGCCCTGCCGATCGAGCCGGCTGAGTCCGGCCTCACGGCGCCGGTCCGCTTCGTCGCCGGGGGCGGCGCGGCGGCGCCCGCCCTGGGGCCCGACCCGGCCTGGTGGCAGGCCTTCGGCGCGCCCGACCTCGACCGGCTGATGGCCGGCGCCATGGCGGGCAATCTCGACATGGCGGCCTCGATCGCGCGGCTGCGCCAGGCCGATGCGGCCCTGCGCATCGCCGGGGCCCAGTTGCTGCCCTTCGTCGATGCCAGTGCCTCGGTCGCGCGGACCCGCGGCACCTCCTCCACCCCCGGCACGCCGGCCAATGCGGGGCGGCAATATGGCGGGTCGCTCAGCGCCAGCTACCAGATCGACTTCTGGGGCAAGCTGGCGGCGCAGCAGCAATCGGCGCAGGACAGCGTCTCGGCCGCGGAATTCGACATCGGCACCGTCACCCTGGCGACGCAATCCTCGGTCGCCGTGACGCTGTTCGACCTGCTCGGCGCCCAGGAACAGCTCGCCGTGCAGCAGGAAAACCTGCGCACCGCCGAGCGCACCCTGCTGATCCTGCGGGAACGCCTGACGGTCGGCACGGCCACCGGCCTCGACGTCGCGCAGCAGGAGACGGTGGTGGCGCAGCAGCGCGGCCAGGTCCCGCCGCTGCGCCGGACCATCGAGGCCGACACCTTCGCCCTCGCCACCCTATCCGGCCTGATGCCGGCCGAGGTGACGGTGGCGGCCCAGCGCCTCGCCACCATCCGGGTGCCCGAGATCGCGGCCGGCCTGCCCGCCGAGGTGCTGACCCGCCGCCCCGATGTCCGCCAGGCGGAGGCGAACCTCGCCGCCGCCAGCGCCGATGTCACCGTGGCGCGCGCCGCCCTGTTCCCCACCATCACCCTGACCGCGGAGGGCGGATTGCAGAGCATCGCCCTGCAGACCCTGCTGCGCCCGGGGGCGACGATCTACGGCATCGGCGCGAACATCGCGCAGACCATCTTCGATGGCGGCCAGCTCCGCGCGCAGCTCGAACAGACCCGCGCGCGGCGGGAGGAACTGCTGGCGAACTACCGTCGCGCCATCCTCGCCGCCCTGCAGGACACCGAGACGAGCCTGTCCGCCCTGGCGAACGACCGCGAATCGGTCACGCTGCAGGCCGCCCGCGTGGACGCGGCCCAGCGCGCCTTCGCCGTCGCGGATGCGCAGTTCCGCGCCGGCACCATCGACCTTCTCACCCTGCTCATCACCCAGTCGAACCTGTTCACCGCACGCGCGGCGCTCGCCCAGGCGCAGACCTCGCGCCTGCAATCGGCCGCGGCGCTGTTCATCGCGCTCGGCGGTGGCTGGACGGTGGATATCGCGCGCCAGACCCGGACGAGGACCGCATCATGAATGAGCTGCCCCGTCCGCCGAAGCCTGCGGAAGCGCCGCGCACGCTGGAAAGCACGCCGGAGGAGGGTGCGCCGCGGCGCCGGCGCCGCTGGCCGTGGCTGCTGCTGGTCCTGCTGCTGGCCGGCGGGGGCTGGTATGCCTGGACGCGCGGCCTGCTGCCCTTCCTGCCTCCACCCGCGGCCACCACCGCGACCGCGCCGGCGGGCGGGCCGCCGCGCGGCCGGCCCGCGATCCCGGTGACCTCGGCCGATGCCGCCGTGACCGACGTGCCGATCGTGCTCGATGCGCTGGGCACGGTGCAGGCCTTCAACACCATCACCATCATCCCCCAGGTGACCGGCCGCATCACCGAGATCGCCTTCACCGAGGGCCAGGAGGTCAAGGCCGGCGACGTGCTGGTGCGGCTCGACCCGCGCGCCTTCCAGGCCACGCTCGACCAGGCGGTCGCGACCAAGGCGCAGCGGGAGGCACAGCTCGCCAATGCGCGCCTCGACCTCCAGCGCTACCAGCAGCTCATGCGCATCAACGGGGCGTCCCAGCAGACGCTGGACACGCAGCGCGCCTCGGTCGCGCAGCTCGAGGCCCAGGTGCAGTACGACCAGGCGACGATCGACAATGCACAGGTGCAGCTCGACTACACGGTGATCCGTGCGCCGATCGACGGGCGCATCGGCCTGCGCCAGGTCGATGTCGGCAATCTGGTGCAGTCAAGCTCCTCGGGCATCGTGACCATCACCCAGATCCGCCCGGTCAGCGTGACCTTCACCCTGCCGCAGCAGGCCCTGCCCGAGGTGCAGGAGGCGATCGCCGCCGGCCCCGTGCCGGTCGTCGCGCGGCTGCCCGAGCCGACCACCCCGCGGGCCGACGGAGCCACGCCGCCGCCCAACCCGGTCGGCACGCTGGTCACCCTCGACAACCAAGTGGATGCCGCGACCGGCACCATCCGGCTGAAGGCGACCTTCCCGAACGAGGACCAGCGCCTCTGGCCCGGCGCCTTCGTGAACGTGCAATTGCAGGTCGCCGTGCTGCATGGCGTGACGGCCGTGCCACTGGTCGCCGTGCAGCGCGGCCCGGATGGCCCCTATGTCTTCGTCGTCGCGGAGAACAGCACCGTGGAGCAGCGGCCGGTCACCCTCGGCGTCCTCACCGGAACGCAGGCGGTGGTGCAGCGGGGGCTGCGGCCGGGCGAGCGCGTCGTGACCTCCGGCGCGCTGCGCCTGACCCCGGGCGCGCTGGTGCAGGTGGCCGAGCCGGTGCGCCCGCCGGCGAATACCAACCAGCCGCGGCGCCGCCGTCCGGGCGGCGAGGGCGGCCCGCCAGGGGCCGGCCAGCCCCGCAATGGCCAAGGCAGCCCCGGCCAGCCGGGGGGCGACCAGCCCGCCGGCACCCCGCCAGCCGCGGGCCCGCCCGGCGCGCCGCGCTAGGCCGCCGCGATGAGCATCTCGGCCCCCTTCATCGCGCGGCCGATCGCCACCTCGCTGCTCGCCGTGGCGATGCTGCTGGCGGGAATCTATGGCTATCTGCGCCTGCCGGTCTCCTCCCTGCCCGAGGTCGATTTCCCCACCATCCAAGTGACGACGCAGCTTCCCGGCGCCTCGCCCGACACGGTGGCGGTGCTGGTCACCGCCTCGCTGGAACGGCAGCTCGCGCAGATCTCCGGGCTGAACGAGGTCGTCTCGGTCAGCGGGCCAGGCGTCAGCCGCATCACGCTGCAATTCAACCTCGGCCGTGACATCGACGACGCGGCGCAGGATGTGCAGGCCGCGATCAACGCGGCGCGCGGGACGCTGCCCTCCTCCCTGCCCTATCCGCCGACCTACCAGAAGGTGAACCCGGCCGATCCGCCGATCCTGACCCTGGCGCTCACCTCCGACACCCAGCCGGTCGCGCGGCTGTCGGATGTGGTGGACACGCTGCTGGCGCAGCGCCTCGCGCAGGTGGGCGGCGTCGGACGCGTCGCGGTGCAGGGCAACATGCGGCCGGCGGTGCGGCTGCAGGTCGATCCGCAGCGCCTCGCCGCCTATGGGCTGGGGCTGGAGGATGTCCGCAGCGCCGTCGTCGCGGCCAATGTCGCGGGCCCGAAGGGATCAGTGGACGGGCCGCAGCAGGCCTCCGCGGTCATGGCGAACGACCAGCTCAGCACGCCAGCTTCCTTCGAGAACATCGTCATCGCATGGCGCGGCACCGCGCCGGTGCGCCTGCGCGACGTGGGCGCGGCGGTCGAGGATCTGGAGAACACGCTCACCGCCGCCTGGTTCAACGGCAGGCCGGCCATCCTGCTCGACATCCAGCGCCAGCCGGGGGCGAACATCGTCGCCACCGTCGCCGCGCTGCGCGCCCAGTTGCAGACGCTGGAACGCGCATTGCCGGCCGGCACGCATCTGTCGGTCGTGTCGGACCGCACCGAGATGATCCGCGCCTCGGTGACCGAGGTGCAGCTCACCCTCATCATCGCCGTGGTGCTGGTGGTGCTGGTGATCTTCCTGTTCCTGCGCACCCTGCGGGCGACCATCGTGCCGGGCATCGCCCTGCCGCTGTCCATCATGGGCACCTTCGGCATCATGGCGCTGGCGGGCTTCACCATCGACAACCTGTCGCTGATGGCGCTGGTCATCGCGACCGGCTTCATCGTCGACGACGCCATCGTCATGATCGAGAACGTCGTCCGCCTGGTCGAGAAGGGCATGCCCCCGCTCCAGGCGGCCTTCGAGGGCGCGAAGCAGATCGGCTTCACCATCGTCTCGCTGACCGTCTCCCTGATCGCCGTCTTCATCCCGCTGCTGTTCATGGAAGGCGTGGTCGGGCGGCTGTTCCGCGAATTCGCCATCGTGCTGTCGGTCTCGGTGCTGGTGTCGATGGTGGTGTCGCTGACGCTGACGCCGATGATGTGCGCCTACCTGCTGCGGCCGGCGGAGGAAGAGAAGCCCGGCCTGATCAACCGTGCCTTCGAGGCCGGCTTCGAAGCAATGCGCCGCGGCTACGCCGTGACTCTCGCCTGGGCGCTGCGGCGGGAGGGGCTGATGCTGCTGCTCGCCCTGCTGACGCTGGGCGGCACGGTCTGGCTCTACATCGCCATGCCGAAAGGGTTCCTGCCGCTCCAGGACACCGGCATCATCGCCATCACCACCGAGGCGCCGCAGGACGTGTCCTTCCGGCGCATGTCCGACCTCCAGCGCCGTGTCGCCGAGGTGGTCGCGGAAGACCCTGAAGTCGCGGCCGTCGCCTCCGTCGCCGGGGCCGGCACCATCAACCCGGCGCAGAACACCGGCCGCCTGACCGTTGTGCTTCGCCCGCGCGACCAACGCGCAGACGACACCCAGGCGGTGATCGACCGGCTGGCCCCGAGACTCGCCGCCATTCCCGGCATCGTCGCCTACCCGCAGGCAGTGCAGGACATCCAGATCGGCACGCGCACCTCCAGCACCCAGTACCAGTACACGGTGATGGATTCCTCCGCGACCGAGCTCGCCACCTGGGCGCCGCGGCTGCTCGACGCCCTGCGCGCCCTGCCCGAGCTGCGCGACGTCGCCACCGACCAGCGCGAGGACGGACTGCGCCTGTCCGTCACCGTGGATCGCGCGCGTGCCGCGCGGCTCGGCGTGACGATGCAGGCGATCGACGACACGCTCTACGACGCCTTCGGCCAGCGCCAGATCAGCACCATCTACGGCCAGGCCAACCAGTATCGCGTGGTGCTGGAAGTGGACCCGGCCATGGCCGGCGACCCGGCGATGATCGGCCGGCTGCGCGTGCCCGGCAGCAGCGCCACGGTGAACAACGTGACCGCCGCGGCCCAGGTGCCGCTCGCCGAGCTCGCCACCATCGAGCGTGTCTCGGGGCCCCTGACGGTCACCCGGCAGGACCAGTTCCCGGCGGTGACACTCAGCTTCAACCTCGCCCCCGGCGTGTCGCTGGGCTCGGCCGTGAACGCCATCGCGCAGGCCGAACGCAGCCTCGGCATGCCCGACACCATGGTCGGCACCTATGGCGGCGACGCGGCGGAATTCCAGCGGTCCCTCGCCGGCCAGGGCTGGCTGATCCTCGCCGCCATCATCGTCATCTACATCGTGCTCGGCGTGCTCTACGAGAGCGTGATCCACCCGATCACCATCCTCTCGACGCTGCCCTCGGCCGGCATCGGCGCGCTGCTGGCGCTGCGGCTGTTCGGGCTCGACCTCAACGTCGTCGGGCTGATCGGCATCGTGCTGCTGATGGGCATCGTGAAGAAGAACGCGATCATGATGATCGACTTCGCGATCGAGGCGCAGCGCGACCATGGCCTGTCCCCGCGCGAGGCGATCACTGAAGCCTGCCTGCTGCGCTTCCGCCCGATCATGATGACGACGCTCGCCGCCATCCTCGGCGCGGTGCCGCTGGTGCTCGGTCATGGCGCTGGCAATGAGCTGCGCCTGCCGCTCGGCATCTCGGTCATCGGCGGGCTGATGCTGAGCCAGATCATCACGCTTTACACCACGCCGGTCATCTACCTGGCGATGGAGGACCTGCGCGCGCGCTTCGCCCGCCCCACCGCGCGCACGCAGCCGGCGGAATAGCGCCATGTCGATCTCCGCCCCCTTCATCGCGCGGCCGATCGGCACGACGCTGCTGGCCATCGGCCTCGCGCTCGCGGGCATCACCGCCTATTTCAACCTGCCGGTCGCGCCCTTGCCGCGGGTCGATTTCCCGACCATCGCGGTGACGGCGAGCCAGCCCGGCGCCGATCCGATCATCATGGCGTCCTCCGTCGCCGCGCCGCTGGAACGCCGCCTGGGCGAGATCCCGGGCGTGACGGAGATGACCTCGACCTCCAGCCTCGGCAGCACCAACGTCATCGTGCAGTTCGACCTGTCGCGTTCCATCGCCTCGGCCGCGCGGGACGTGCAAGCGGCGATCAACGCGGCGGGGCCGGACCTGCCCTCAGGCCTGACTGCCCCGCCCTCCTTCCGCAAGCTGAACCCGGCGGATGCGCCGGTGCTGATCCTGGCGCTGACCTCGGAGACCGTCACCCCGGGCGCGATCTATGACGCCGCGGACAGCATCCTAGCCCCCCGCATCGCCCAGGTGCCGGGCACGGCGCAGGTCAGCCTGTCCGGGGCCGAGCAGCCGGCCATCCGCGTTTCGGTCGACCCCGCCGCCGCGGCCGCGGCGAATGTCTCGCTCGACCAGATCCGTACCGCGATCACCCGCGCCAACGTCACCCAGGCGACGGGGATCGTCGATGGACCGGAGCAGGCCGCGACCATCGCGGTCAACGACCGCCTGACCACGCCCGAACAATTCGGCGCCATCATCGTCCGGCAGTCCGGCGGCGCGGTCGTGCGCCTGGACGGCGTCGCCAGCGTCGAGGTCGGCGCGCGCGACCGCCGGCAGGCCGGACTCTACAACGGGCGTCCCGCCGTCATCGTCACCGTCTACAAGCAGGCCGACGCCAATGTGCTCGAGGTGGTGGACGACATCCGGGCCCTGATGCCCGACCTGCAACGCTGGATGCCGGCAGGCATCAACGTCACCGTCATGCGCGACCGGTCCGAGACGATCCGCGCCAGCGTCGAGGAAGTCGAGATCACGCTACTGATTAGCATCGCGCTGGTTGTCCTCGTCGTCGCCGCTTTCCTGCGGCGCAAATCGGCGATCTTCGCCGCCGGCGTCGCGGTGCCGCTGTCCCTGCTCGGCACCATCGGCTGCATGTGGCTGGCGGGGTTCTCGCTCAACAACTTCACCCTCATGGCGCTGACCATTTCGGTCGGCTTCGTCATCGACGACGCCATCGTGATGATCGAGAACATGGCCCGCTACACCGAGCGCGGGCTGAAGCCGATGGAAGCCGCGCTGGAAGGCGCGAAGCAGATCGGCTTCACCGTCGTCTCGATCAGCCTTTCGCTCATCGCCGTCTTCATCCCGCTGCTGTTCATGGGCGGCATCGTCGGACGCATGCTGCGGGAATTCGCCGCGACCCTGTCCATTGCGGTCGGCATCTCCGCACTGATCTCCCTGACCGTCACGCCGATGCTGGCGGCGCATCTCGCCAGCCACGATCCGCGCCCGCCCGGCCGCTTCGGCCGTGCCTTCGAAGCCGGGATGGACTGGCTGATCGACCACTACATCAGCACCCTGACCGTCGCGCTGCGCTGGCGGCGGACCATGCTGACGCTGACCATCGGGCTGATCGGGCTGACCGTCTGGCTCTACACGGTGGTGCCCAAGGGCTTCTTCCCCGACCAGGACAGCGGGCTGATCTTCGGCGCCGCCCAGGCGCAGCCCGACACCTCCTTCCAGCAGATGACCGTCTACCAGCAGAAGGTCATGGAGGTGATCCGCGCCGATCCGGCGGTGGAGAACGTCTCGGCCTCGGTCGGCGGCGGCGGCTTTTTCGGCGGCTCCGCCTCGGTGCGGCTGCAGATCTCGCTGAAGCCGCAGGACCAGCGCCCCGGCACCACGGCGATGGACGTCATCAACCGGCTGCGCGGGCCGCTCTCCGCCGTGTCCGGCGTGCAGACCTTCATGCGCCCCGTCTCGGACATCGTCATCGGCGGGCGGCAGGGCAATGCGTCCTACCAGTACGTGCTGCTCTCCCCCAGCGTCGAGGACCTGTTCACCTGGAGCGAGGCACTCGTCCGCCAGCTCCGCACCGTGCCGCAGGTCGAGGACGTCTCCTCCGACCAGCAGCGCACCGGCCTCGTCTCCCGCCTCATCATCGACCGCGATGCGGCCGCGCGGCTCGGCATCTCGGTGCAGGCGCTGGATGCGACGCTGAACAACGCCTTCGCGCAGCGCCAGGTCTCGACCATCTACCGCCCGCGCAACCAGTACCGCGTGGTGATGGAGATCGACCCGGAGCTGACGCAGTCACCCGAGAATCTCGACCGCGTCTTCCTCCCCGGCCGCGACGGGCCGGTGCCGCTCGGCGCCGTGGCGCGGCTCGAACGCGGCATCTCGCCGCGCCAGATCACGCATCAGGGCCTGTTCCCCGCCGCGACCATCACCTTCAACCTCGCCCCCGGCGTCTCCCTGGGCGAGGCCGCCGCCGCGATCGACAAGGCCGCGCTCGACATCCAGATGCCCGCGACCATCCGCGGCGAGTTCGCCGGCAATGCCCGCAGCTTCCGTGACTTCCAGTCCGGCCTGCCGCTGCTGATCCTCGCCGCGATCGTCGCGATCTACATCGTGCTCGGCGTGCTCTACGAGAGCCTGATCCATCCGCTGACCATCATCTCCACCCTGCCCACGGCGGGAATTGGCGCACTCCTGGCGCTGCTCGCGACGACGCTGTCCTTCACCCTGATCGCGCTGATCGGCGTCATCCTGCTGATGGGTATCGTGAAGAAGAACGCCATCATGATGGTGGACTTCGCCCTGGAACATGAACGCGAGGGCGGCGAAGGCGGCATGCAGGCCATCCTCGAAGCCTGCCGCGAACGCTTCCGGCCGATCCTGATGACGACCCTCGCCGCCCTGTTCGGCGCCGTGCCGCTGGCGCTGGCGACCGGCGCGGGGGCCGAGCTGCGGACGCCGCTCGGCGTGACCATCATCGGGGGCATGCTCGTGTCGCAGGTGCTGACGCTCTACACGACGCCGGTGGTGTACCTGGCGCTGGAAGGCCTCGCGACGCGGCGGGGCGGGCCGCGGCGGAAGATCATGATGGAAGGCGGGGGGATCGCGGTGCCGCCGAAGGCTTGAGTCATTGGAGAGGGGCGCCGCCCCTCTCCGCACCGCGAAGCAGCGCTTCGCGCCCGCCAAAGGCCGAAAGGCCTCTGGACACCTCAACTTGGTGCCGGGCACGAAGGGTCGGCTAACACGGCGGAAGGCCCAGTTGGCGCGACGCCAGGAGAAGTCCTGGCGCCAGGCACGTTGCGCGCGCGGACGCCCTGAAATCCTGCTCCGTCCAGCACCAGGTGACGGTTTCCAAAGGCCTCGGGCCTTTGGTGGGGGAGGTTTGGAGGGGGCATAGCCCCCTCCGATCCATCACCCGCAGCGCACGGACATCCCCCCATCCACCACCAGCTCCGTCCCGGTGATGAACCGCGCCTCATCCGACGCCAGGAACAGCACGGCGTTCGCCGTGTCCCGCCCATCCCCCGCGAAACCCATCGGAATGCGCGCGACGCGCTGCTTGATCAGCGCCTCCACATCGCCCCCGGCGCGCTGCCCGGCGAGCCGCACCTCGACCATCGGCGTGTGCATCTGCCCCGGCACCACCGTGTTCACGCGGATGCCCTTCGCCGCATATTGCACCGCGACCACCTTGCCGAACTGGATCACCCCCGCCTTGCAGGCCGCATAGGCGACCTGCGCCGCCCCGGTCCACCGGATGCCGGAGGTCGAGGCCATGTTCACGATCGCACCCTTCCCCTGCGCTTCCATGATCGGCAGCACGTGCTTGCAGGACAGGAAGACGCTCTTCAGGTTGAAATCGACCTGGGCGTCCCAGACCTCCTCGCTCATCTCGACCGGCCCGCCGGCGGCGGACCCGCCGACATTGTTCACCAGCACGTCGATGCGGCCGAAGCGCGCGTGGCAGGCCTCGACCATGCCGCGCACCGAGGCACGGTCGGTCGCATCGGCCTCGAAGGGCGTGAAGCGACCGCCGGCCTCGGCGATGCGCGCGGCGGTCTCCTCCATCGCGGCCAGGTTGCGGTCCACGCCGAAGACCTCGGCCCCTTCCTGCGCGAACATCACCGCCGCGGCGCGCCCATTGCCCCAGCCGGGCCCGACCGAGCCGGCCCCGCTCACGATCACGACTTTCCCCTCGAAACGCCTGGACATAAGCGGATTTCCTCCTGCTGGCAGCGGCCGGGGACCGTATCGGCGACTTCCACCCTGCGCAACGCACTTCCGAAACGCATCCGGATACCGCGCGCGGCGGAATGCCCTTATCCTGGGCAAGTGACCGACAGCCCCGACGCCCAGGCACCGCGCAACGCTTCCCCCGATGGCGGCGTGCGCGCGGTGGACCGAGCCCTCGCCTTGCTCTGCGCCTTCCGGGATGAGGACGGGCCTCTCGGCCTCGCCGAGATCTCCCGCCGGGTCGGGCTGAACATGACGACGGCGCTGCGCCTGCTGCAGACGCTGGAAGGCCAGGGCTTCATCCAGCGCCTTCCCGCGGGCGGCTACCTGCTTGGACCCGCCCTGTTGCTGCTGGGCGAACGCTTCCGTCGCAGTCTGCGGCTGGAGAACCACGTCCTGCCCGCCCTGGAACGCCTGCGGTCCGAAAGTGCCGAGAGCGCTGTCTTCTTCGTGCGCGACGGCGACCGGCGGCGATGCCTGTACCGGCTCGATGCGCCGCAGCTCGTGCGCGCCTATGCCCCGATCGGGGAAGTCCTGCCCCTCGGCCATGGCGCCCATGGGCGGGCGCTGATCGCGCTCGACACGCCCGGCACGCCGCTGCCCATCGTCACCCGTGCGGAACGCCATCCCGACCTCGCCGCCATCGCCGCGCCGGTGCTGGACGCCGGCGGCCGGGTCGCCGGGTCGATCGGCATTTCCGTGCCCCTCTACCGCTTCACCCCCGAGATGGAAGCTCTGTGTCGCGCCCTGACGATGCGCGAAGCGGTTCAGGTGACACGCGAACTCGGCGGCGATCCTGTCCGCCTGCAAGCGAGAGCATGACGCACCGCATGCTCAACAATCTGTTGACTCGCACCAGACCCGAGACTATCGGCCCCTGTCCCCCCATATAGGGAGGGCATAGCTCCGCCTTGCGCGGGGCCGGAACCGGGCGGACCGTCACGCGCCCATCCATCGGGATCCGTGTCCGCAGCCGCGAAAGGCGCGCCGGATCAAGTCGTACCCGCTTCAGGTGGGCGCGCAGACCGCATCTCCCGCCTCCCCGGCGGGTCGATACCGGGAAAGCAAATCACTGCATGGCAACCATTACCGCCGACCGCGTGGGTAGCGAAGATTTCGCCGCCCTTCTCGACGAAACCCTGGGTGCCGACACCGGCTTCGCCGGCTCGGTCGTCACCGGCAAGGTCATCCGGGTGGATGATGATGTCGCGGTCGTCGATGTCGGCCTGAAGAGCGAGGGCCGCGTCCCGCTCAAGGAATTCGCCGCCCCCGGCCAGAAGGCCGAGGTGAAGCCCGGCGACCTGATCGAGCTCTTCGTCGAGCGCTATGAGGACCGCGACGGCTCGATCGTCCTGTCCCGCGAGAAGGCCCGCCGCGAGGAGGCCTGGACCAATCTCGAAAAGTCCTTCCAGGCCAATCAGCGCGTCAATGGCGTGATCTTCGGCCGCGTGAAGGGCGGCTTCACCGTCGACCTCGGCGGTGCGGTGGCCTTCCTTCCGGGCTCCCAGGTCGATATCCGCCCGGTGCGCGATGTCGGCCCGCTCATGGGCTCGCCCCAGCCCTTCCAGATCCTCAAGATGGATCGCGCCCGCGGCAACATCGTCGTGTCGCGCCGCGCCGTGCTTGAAGAGACCCGTGCGGAACAGCGCAGCGAGCTGATCCAGGGCCTCAAGGAAGGCATGATCCTCGACGGCGTGGTGAAGAACATCACCGATTACGGCGCCTTCGTGGACCTGGGCGGCGTCGACGGCCTGCTGCACGTCACCGACATCGCCTGGCGCCGCATCAATCACCCCAGCGAGGCCCTGACCATCGGCCAGCCGGTGAAGGTGCAGGTCATCCGCTTCAACTCCGAGACGCAGCGCATCAGCCTCGGCATGAAGCAGCTGATGTCCGACCCGTGGGATGGCGTGGCGCTCAAGTACCCGGTGGGCGCGAAGTTCGCCGGCCGCGTCACCAACATCACCGACTACGGCGCCTTCGTGGAGCTGGAGCCGGGCGTCGAGGGCCTCGTCCATGTGAGCGAGATGTCCTGGACGAAGAAGAACGTCCATCCGGGCAAGATCGTCGCGACCTCCGAGCAGGTGGACGTGATGATCCTCGACGTGGACGAGCCGAAGCGCCGCATCTCGCTCGGCCTGAAGCAGGCCCAGGGCAACCCCTGGGAGCTGTTCCTCGAGGCGCACCCGCCGGGCAGCGTGATCGAGGGCGAGATCCGCAACATCACCGAGTTCGGCCTGTTCATCGGCGTCGGCCCGGACATCGACGGCATGGTCCACATGTCCGACCTGTCCTGGGAAGAGGCCGGCGAGGCCGCGATGAACGCCTACAACAAGGGCCAGGTCATCAAGGCGAAGGTGCTCGACGTCGATGTGGAGAAGGAGCGTATCTCCCTCGGCATCAAGCAGCTTGAGGCCGACCCGGCCGCCGAGGTCCTGGACCGCGTCCGCAAGGGCGACATCGTCACCTGCGTGGTGACGAAGGTCGAGGCGAACGGCATCGAGGTGAAGGTCGAGGAAGTGCTGACCGGCTTCATCCGCCGCGCCGAGCTCGCCCGCGACCGCGCCGACCAGCGTCCGGACAAGTTCGCGATCGGCGAGAAGGTGGACGCCCGCGTCACCGCCGTGGACCGCGCCGCCCGTCGCCTGGCCCTGACCATCAAGGGCAAGGAGATCGAGGAGGAGCGCGAGGCGATGCGCGAATACGGCTCTGCCGACAGCGGCGCGTCGCTGGGCGACATCCTTGGCGCGGCGATCCGCCGCCGCCGCGAGATGGCCGGCGAGGAGTGATCCCGCCACGCCTCCGGGCGTGACGGAACGGACCCCCGGGAGCCGCGAGGTTCCCGGGGGTTTTTTCTTGCCTGCCGAACGCCGCGCATCCAGGCCGGCGTGACAAGCGTCACCGATATCGAAACGATTTACGTTGCCCCTCGGCCGGGCGAGTGGGATTCTCCGACCTCAAGGAGGGGGATGTCGGCACGCCGGCCGCGCAACCCCCGGCTGTTCCGGCGTCCGGTCGCACAGCCCGGCGGGCTCCCTCACCCGCCGGTCCAGCGGGAGACGCATCATGCGCAAGCAACTCGCCCGGCAGGATTTCGTCATCAAGGATCTGGCGGTCAGCATCGGCGGCGGCAGCCGCGGCGGCACGTGGCTGCCGGGACCGGATGACGAGACGCCACCGTCGCCCATCTCGCCCATCGCCAGCGTGCTGGTGAACATCGGCATCATCGAGACGGTGCGGGCGACAATCCTCGATGCCTTGCAGTCGCGGAAGGATTTCGACGCCATCGGCCGGGCCTTCATCCGCGGTGAGCCCGGCGGCGACCCCGGCATCCGCGCCGCGATCCACGAGATCGGCGCCGCGGTGGTCGCCAGTGCCGCCTACGCTGCGATGGGCGGCGGCGCGGTCGGCATGCCCAATCCGGATTGCGGCGGCACCTCGCTGGAGACCATCCCGACGCCGATCACCCCTGTGGTCCATGTCGGGCGGGAGGTGCATCGCGTCTCCGAACTGCCCCGGCTGCGCAAGCAGCTCGCGCTGGTGGTCCAGTACGTCGATGGCGCGGCCAAGGCCCAGGCGCCGATGGGTGCCGAGGTCGCCATGGTGCGCGCCGAGCTGGAAGGCGCCCTGAAGAGCCTCGGCACCTGACCATGCCGGGCCGCATCGCCGCCCTGTCATCCCGGGCGCTGCGGATCGCGGCCGAACTGCCGGGGGAGGAGCCGGCGCGCCTGGCGCGCTGGCTCTACCGCTTCGGCACCGCGCCGCGCACGCCCGAGGCCGAACGCGACTTCGGCCCGGGCGACGACGCCATGGCCGTGCTCGGCCTGACCCCCGGTGGGCCGGCGCGCATCCGGCTCGAAGCGGCCTTTGAGGCGACCACCTACCCGGGCTGGATCGGCTTCGCCCGTGGCAACGGCCTGCCGGCGGCCTGCAAGCTCTATGTCAGCCCGGCGCCGGCGGCGCTGGCCGAGGCCTTTCCGACGATCGCGACCGTGCTCGATCGGATGGAAGTGCGTGCCTTCAAGGTCGGGCGCGGCCTGGGCGGCCTGCTGCGGCCGGACAAGATCGTCGCCTATTTCGCCGATCGCGGTCAGCTCGCCGCGACCGCCGCCGCCCTCGCGCGGGCGCTGCCCCACTGTCCGGCCCAGGGCGTGCCCTTCACCGCCGCGCTGTCCGAGGACGGCCTGCTGTCCTGGGGCATCGACCCGCCACCGGGGTCGGAAGCCGCGAGCTGGCGCGCCTGGGTGACGCGGCGCATCGCCGCCGCCATCCTCGCCGCACGCCCGGCCCGGGGCGAGGCGGCCGTCACCGCCGCACGGCGCGGTCTCGCCGCCACCGGGATCGACCCTGACGCCTGGCTCTGCGCGTCATGAGCGAGACCCAGCCAGACCTCGAACACACGCCGTTGATCCTGCCGCCGGAGGCGCGGCTGATGGCCGTCCGCGACCTCGCCCCGCGCCTGCGCGCGACGCTGGGGCCCGAGGCGGAGGACGAAGCCGTCGTGCTGACCCGCCCGGGCTTCCGCGTCACCGCGCGGCTGCTGCCGGCGGCGCTCGCGGCGCTGCTCGGCGAGTTCCGCACCGCCAGCCTGGTGACCGAGGCCGTGGCGCGCTTCAGCCGGGCCGAGGGACAGGATCCGCTGGCGATCCTCGACCTCAGCTATCCGGCCCTGGCCGATCTGGTGGATGGCCGGCTGCTGGTGCCCGCCGAGGCACCCGAAGCCGGGGCGGCCGCACCCAGTCTCGGCGCCGGCCAGGCCTTTGCCGGGCTGGAGATCGAGGCCCTGCTGCGCGCCTTGGATGACACCGAGGTCTATCGCGCCCGCCTGCCGGATGGGACGCCTGTGGCGCTCAAGCTCGCCCGCGACGGCCGTGCGGCGGCCGCGTTGGCGGAGGAGGCCCGCGTTCTCGACACGCTGAGCGGTGGCGACACGCCCGGGCTGGTCGCCCAGGGGATCGAGGCCGGCCGCGCCTGGTTCGCGATGGAATGGTGTGCCGGCGTGCCGGTCTCGGTGGCCGCGCAGCGGCTGCGCGCGGCGGGGGACCGGGCGGGGCTCGCGCGCCTCGTCGCGCGCCTGCTGGATGCCTATGCGCGGCTGCATGCGCAGGGCATCCTGCATGGGGACATCCACACCGGCAATGCGCTGGCGACCGAGGATGGCCGCGTCAGCCTGATCGATTTCGGCCAGGCCCGGCCGGCGGATCAGGGCGGCATCGACCTGCGCCGTGCCGGGCTGCCGCAGTTCCACGACCCGCAGATGGCCGCCGCCCTCTTTGCCGGGCGGGCATCGCCGGCCGCGACGCCGGCGGCGGAACAGCACGCGGTCGCGGTGCTGGCCTACCTGCTGCTGGCCGGGCTGCACCCGATCCGCCCGGCGGCGGATCGGATGGCGCTGCTGGGTCGCATCGCGACCCGCCCGCCACTGCCCTTCCCCGCCCGTGGCGTGCCCGCCTGGCCGCGCGTAGAGGCCGTGCTGCGCCGGGCCATGGCGTCCAGGCCGGAGCAGCGCTTCCGCGATATGGCGGCCTTCGCGCGCGCCTTCCGCGCCGCTGGCCGCTCGCCCCGATCCACCCTGCCGCCGCCCGCGGCCGCTGTCATCGCGGCGCTGTGGCGCGGTGTCCTGCCCGCCGATGCGACACCCGAGGCCACCGCCTGGCTGACCCTGCGCGCCGCGCTGCTGACGGAGGATGCGGAGATGCTGGCCTTCGCCGACCTCCACGCCGCGCAGGCTGGTGCGGGGCTGGTCGCCTCCGCCGTGGCGGCAGAGGTGGCCCGCGCGCGCTCCGACCCGGCGGAGGAAGCCGCGGCGATGCGGGCTTTTCTGGCCGCCGCGGAACCGACGCCGGGTGCGATGCTTCTCGCCGCCCGTATCCTGGACGGCGCAGCGCTGCGCGGGCTGGACGCCGCGCCGCTGCGGGATTGGGCGGCGGCGACACTGGCCGCATTACCCGCCGAGGCCGCGACCTTGCATGCTGCCCTCGCCCTCGCCGAAGCCGGCGCCTTGCCCGCGCCGCCGGACCTCGAAACCCGCCTGGCGGAGGTGGCCGGCGGGTCCGTCTGGCTCTGGGCCCTCGCGCATGACGCCTCCGCGCTGCCGGGCCATCTCGCCCGGGCGATCGCAGCCCAGCGGCCCCATGATCCGCTCGGTCGGGGCCTGGCGCTGCTGCGGCTGCATCAGGCGACCGGCCATGGACGCTGGACGGCGGCCGCGCGCCGCATCGCGGCGCAAGCAGGGACGGAGACCCTGGACGGCGCCCTGCTGACCCTGGAATGCGCCGCGCCCTGGCGCGCCATGCCGCCGCCCTGGAGGCTGGCCGCCATCACCTGACAGCCCTTGCAACCCCGCCGGGGCGGCGCCATTGCTGCGCCATGTCGCTCGAGCCTGACCTCCTCGCCGATCGCCGCCGCCTGCGGGGTCGTCTCACCCTGTGGCGCGGCCTTGCCATCCTCGCGCTGTTCGGCGCGCTGGCGCTGGTCTTCGGCTCCGGCGCGCGGGATGCCCTGCCGGGTGCGCAGCACGTCCTGCGCCTGCCGGTGTCCGGCACCATCACCGAGGATCGCCGCGTCCTCGAAGCCCTCGACGCCGCCGCGACCGACAACAGCGTCCGCGCCGTCCTCGTCGCCATCGACAGCCCCGGCGGCACCATGGCCGGCGGCGAGTCGCTGCACACCGCCCTGGCGCGCATCGCCCGGCACAAGCCGGTGGTCGCCGTAATGGGCGCGACCGCCGCCTCGGCCGGCTACATGATCGCCATGCCGGCGCAGCGCGTCTTCGCACGGGAATCGACTGTCACCGGGTCGATCGGCGTGCTGCTGCAATCGGTCGAGATCTCCCAGCTCCTCGACCGCTTGGGCATCCAGCCCCAGGTCATCGCCTCCGGCCCGCTCAAGGACCAGCCGAGCCTGTTCCGCCCGCTCACCGAGGAAGGCCGCGCCGCGCTCAACCGCGTCATCGGCGATCTCTACGCACAATTCGTCGCGATCGTTGCCGCCGGG
Source organism: Roseomonas alba (assembly GCF_019430885.1). Lineage (GTDB taxonomy): Bacteria > Pseudomonadota > Alphaproteobacteria > Acetobacterales > Acetobacteraceae > Neoroseomonas > Neoroseomonas alba. Next base: position 107,417 of record NZ_JAHYBZ010000008.1, read on the forward strand.
CGCCACATGGACCCCGAGCGCGTGCGGACGCTCGCCGATGGCCGCGTCTTCACCGGCCGGCAAGCCCTCGAAGCCGGCCTGATCGACGCGATCGGCGGGGAACGCGAGGCGCGCGCCTGGCTCGCCGCCGAACGCCAGGTGCCCGAGTCCCTGCCCATCCGTGACATCGAAACGCGCAGCCGGGCCGAGAGACTGCTCAGTTCCGCGACCGAGAGCATCATGAAAACCCTTTTGTCGGAATGGCTTGGCGTTGACGCCCCCCTCGCCGTTTGGCAGCCTGCCCGGTGATGGAGGCAGGGGCCACCACGGCCCTGCGAACCGACGAAGGCGTCCACGGCCATGACGGCGTGCGACGGAAAGGCCAGGGATGACGAAATCCGAGCTGATTGCGCATCTCTCCGGTGCGAACCCGCACCTGCGGCTGCAGGATGTCGAGCTGATCGTCGCCACCATCTTCACCGAGATCACCGCCGCCCTGGCACGAGGGGACCGGGTCGAACTGCGCGGTTTCGGCGCCTTCTCGACCAAGACGCGCGACCCGCGCACCGGCCGCAACCCGCGGACGGGCGAGGCGGTGGACGTCACCGCGAAGTCCGTCCCCTATTTCAAGCCGGGCAAGGAACTGCGGGAACGCATCAACAAGCCGGCAGCCCCCCGCCCCGCTTTGCGCGCGACCAACGCCGCCTGATATACGGGCGCCCATGCGCTGGATCCTCTTCGTCCCGTTCGCCGGGCTCGTGGTGTTGTTCGCCCTGTCGAACCGCCAGCCGGTCGAACTTCGCCTCTGGCCCTTCGACCTGGTCTGGCAGACCCCGCTTTCCGTCGCGGTGCTGATCGCCGCGGCGGTGTCCTTCCTGATCGGGGCGGGCATCGTCTGGGTCTCCGGCATACCGGCGCGCAGCCGTGCACGTAGTGCCGTCCGTCGCGCCGATGTCCTGCAACGCGACATGGACGCGATCCGCGCCCGCGAACGCGCCGAGGCCGCCAACCGCTTGGCCGGAACCGCCCCGTGATTACCAGACCCTCGGGCGGCGCGGCGCGGGTCATCCCCGCGCTCGATACCGGCGACCTGGCCCGCGCCGAGACGCTGGCGGCCGCGCTGGCCCCCCATTGCGGCCTGCTGAAGGTGGGGCTGGAGCTGTTCTGCGCCGCCGGCGGCCCGGCGGTGATCGCGGCCGCCCGCCACCGCCCGGTCTTCCTGGATGTGAAGCTGCACGACATCCCGAACACCGTGGCGGGTGCCCTGCGGTCCCTGCTGCCCCTGAAACCGGCCATGATCACGCTGCACGCCGCCGGCGGGCCGGCCATGATCGCCGCCGCCCGCGCGGAGGCTGAGAAGGCCGAGGCCGATCGCCCGCTGCTCCTCGCCGTCACGGTATTGACCAGCATCGACGCTGCGACCCTCGCGGCGACCGGCGTAGTGGATGCCCCCGCGGCGCAGGTCCTGCGCCTTGCCCGCATGGCGGTCGCCGCCGGCGCCGATGGGCTGGTTTGCAGCCCACAAGAAGCCGCGATGCTACGTGCCGAACTCGGCCCCGACCCGGTGCTGGTGGTGCCCGGCGTGCGCCCGGCCGGCAGCGCCGTGGGCGACCAGGCCCGCACCGCGACGCCGGCGGAGACCGTCGCCGCCGGGGCCGACTGGATCGTGATCGGGCGGCCGATCACGGCAGCACCGGACCCGGCCGCCGCCGCAGCGGCCATCGCGGCGAGCCTGCCGGGCTGACATGGGCGACATGCGGAACCGAGAGGGGCTCTGCCCCTCTCGGACTCACCCCGCCAAAGGCCGAAAGGCCTTTGGAAACCTCAACTTGGCACCGAGCACGACAGGCGTCCTGAGCAGGGCGGCAGACTCTTGCGCCCGACGTGCCAAGAATCTGCCCATCGCCGAGCACAGCCGGCCCTTCGCATACGTACCGCGACAGTCTCGCCCAATGCCAAGGGCCGGTTTCCAAAGGCCCTGTGGCCTTTGGTGGGCGCGAAGCACTGCTTCGCGGTGCAGGAGAGGGGCAAAGCCCCTCTCCAAGGCGCTGACTGACCCCGCATCATGACCGTCTCCGTGAAGATCTGCGGCCTCCGCGATGAGGCCAGCCTTGACGCTGTCGTGGCCGCCGGCGCGGATTTCGTCGGCTTCGTCTTCTTCCCGCCGTCGCCCCGGGCCGTGACGCCGGACCAGGCCGGCGCCCTGATCGCCCGGCTGCCGGCGGCGGGGCCGGTCCCGGTCGGCCTGTTCGTCGATGCCTCGGACGAGACCATCGCCGCCGTGCTGGCCGCCGCGCCGCTGCGCCTGCTGCAATTGCACGGCAAGGAGACCCCCGAGCGTGTCGCCGCCATCCGCGCGCGCTTCGGCATTCCGGTGATGAAGGCCCTGGGCATCGCGACGGAGGAGGATCTGCGCGCCGCCGCTGCCTTCGCCCCCGTCGTGGATCGCTTCCTGTTCGACGCCAAGCCGCCACCCGGCGGGCCGCTGCCCGGTGGCAACGCCCAGCCCTTCGAGTGGCGCCTGATGGCGAGGCAGGCGATTCCGCGCCCCTGGCTGCTCGCGGGTGGGCTGACGCCGGGCAATGTCGCCGAGGCCATCCGGACCGCCGGCGCGCCGGGCGTCGATGTCTCCTCGGGCGTCGAGCGGAGCCGCGGCGTCAAGGACCCGGCCCTCATCCGGGCCTTCGTCGCGGCGGCGAAGGGGCGTTGACGCGGCGGGGCGCTCCGCCCCAGCGTTGCGCAACCCGAAGGAGAAACGCCCGATGCGTCGCGCCCTGCCCCTGGTTCTCGCCTTGCTCCTCGCGGCCTGTGGCGGTGGCGGGCCACGGCCCGATCCCTTCACCTATACCGGCGCCGGCGGCCAGCCCATGGTGGCCGAACTGCACATGCCGCCCGGCACCGAGCGCGTGCCGGTCGTCATCCTGTCCCACAGCGTGCAGGGGAAGCGCGACGCGCAGCTCCAGGCCTATGTCGATGCGCTGAAGGGTGCCGGGGCGGCGGTGATCGTGCTGGACCATTACGGGCCACGCAGCATCGACCCGTCGCAGCCGCCGGGAAGCCGCGCCTGGTTCACCACGCTCGACTTCGCCCTGGATGCCTATGGCGCGCTCGACAAGGCGGCGGAGAACTCCCGCATCGACACCCGCCGCGCCGGGCTGGTCGGCTTCGGGGAGGGTGGGGGCGGCGGCGCCATCCTGGCCGCCCATGTCTGGGCGCAGACCGGCCGGCCGGCCAATGCGGCGCGCTTCCTGGCCGTCGCGGCGGTGCAGCCGGATTGCGCCTATCGCGTCGGCAACCGCGACACCGGGCGGCGGCCGATCCGCATCATCGTCGGCGACCGCGACAACGTCACCGGCAAGCCGTCCTGCGACGATCTCGGCTCCTACCTCCGCGCCGCGGGCGGCAATGTGACGGTCAGCACCTACCAGAACGCCCGCCACGGCTTCGACGACCCGCCCGGCGCGGTGCGCGCCAATCCGCAGGGGGAGAACATCACCCGCTGCGTCTGGCAACAGGGGCCGGACGGGCTGTGGCGAGAGCGCACCTCCGGCATCTCCGGTGTCTCGCTGTTCCGCATCGGGGCGAATGAGCAGACGCTGGCGAACTATGTGCGCTCGCGTGAAGCCTGCCGGACTCTCGGCACCGAAACCCAGGGCGATGCGGCACTGCACACCCGCGCGGTGGGCGAGGTCACCGGGCATATGCAGCAGAATGTCATCAGCGTCCGGCCGCGGTGAGGCGACAGGGCAGGATTCCCTTACGCGACCTCCGCCCCTAACATCGCGTCCATGATCCTTCCCCTCGCGCTGGCTGCTGCCGTCGCCCTCGTTGCCCTGCCCCTCGCCGCCGCCCGCGGCCAGGGACAGGGTGAGCCGGTCTTCCGGGCGGCACCCGCCGGCAATCCCGTCACCGTGGCCCAGCGCATCATCCGTGCGAATTTCGACCGATCCGTCTGCCCGCGCGTGACACGGGCCGAACGGCTGCAAGGCGGGTCAATCCGCGCCACCTGCTCGAATGGCGAGACCTTCCGCGCCTTCGAGATCGACGGGCAACCGGTCGCGCTGCGCTGCTCGGTGGCGGCGCGCCGTGGGATCGAGGGCTGCTAAATCATCCCGGCTTACGGGAATGCCTCCGGGCGCCCCTTCTCGCAGGCGCCTTTACCCGATCCGGCTCCACACCCGCTCCTCGCGGCATACGAGCAGCCATCCAAAGCCGATGGCTGGCGGCGTGGGACCGACGTTCGGGGATTTCGGGGTCAGGCCATCAGCCCGTCTCCGGCGCGTGGCAGACGGCCTCGATGTTGTAGCCGTCCGGATCCAGGATGAAGGCTGCATAGTAGTCCGGATGGTACCGCTCGCGCAGGCCGGGCGCGCCGTTGTCCCGTCCGCCGGCCGCCAGGGCCGCCACGTGAAAGGCATCGACCGCGGCCCGGGATGCCGCGCTGAACGCCACATGGACCAGCGGCGGATGGGGATCGCCCTTGGCCACCCAGAATTCGCCGCCCGGATCGGAGGACTTCTTTTCGCCGTCCGGCACGCCGAAGCCGGCGGCCTGGCCGAAATCCTTGGTCATGATGTAGCCGAGCGGCGCCAACGCGGCCGCGTAGAAGCGCCGGCTGCGATCGATGTCGCTCACGTCGATCCCGATGTGGTCCAGCATGTCGTCCTCCCTGTCCGGGTCGATGAACCTCCACGCGCCGCCGCGGTTGCGAAAGCCGCGAGAGTCCTGGCGAACCCCTGGCCCGGCCGGCACCCTTCCGCTAAACCCTCCGCTTCCTGGGAACGCCGAGTGACCGTCTTGAACAAGCCTCTGCCCAATTCGCTGCGCCAGGGCCCCGATGCCCGTGGCCGTTTCGGCATCTTCGGTGGCCGTTTCGTCGCCGAGACCCTCATGCCGCTGATCCTCGAGGTCGAGAAGGCCTATGAGGAGGCGAAGAACGATGCCGCCTTCATGGCCGAATGGCGCAGGCTTCTCACGCACTACGTCGGCCGTCCCTCGCCCCTGTGGTTCGCGGAGCGGATGACGCAGCACCTCGGCGGCGCGAAGGTCTACTTCAAGCGCGAGGAGCTGAACCACACCGGCGCGCACAAGATCAACGCGGTGCTGGGGCAGATCCTGCTGGCCAAGAAGATGGGCAAGACGCGCATCATCGCCGAGACCGGCGCGGGCCAGCACGGCGTCGCGACCGCCACGGCCTGCGCGCTGTTCAACCTGCCCTGCACGGTCTTCATGGGCGCGACCGACGTCGCCCGCCAGCAGCCCAACGTCTTCCGCATGAAGCTGCTGGGCGCGGAGGTGGAAGCCGTCACCTCCGGCGCCGCCACGCTGAAGGACGCGATGAACGAGGCGCTGCGCCACTGGGTCGCGAACGTCCACGACACCTACTACTGCATCGGCACCGTCGCCGGCCCGCACCCCTACCCGGCCATGGTGCGCGACTTCCAATGCGTGATCGGCGACGAGACGCGCGAGCAGATCCTCGCCGCCGAAGGCCGGCTGCCCGATGCGCTCGTCTGCGCCGTGGGCGGCGGGTCTTCCGCCATGGGCCTGTTCCATCCCTTCCTGGATGACGAGGGTGTCGCGATGTACGGCGTCGAGGCCGCCGGCCGCGGCGTGGACACCGAGGAACATGCCGCCTCCATCACCCGCGGCCGCCCCGGCGTGCTGCACGGCAACCGCACCTACCTGCTGCAGGACAGCCACGGCCAGATCATCGAGGCGCATTCGATCTCCGCGGGGCTCGACTACCCCGGCATCGGCCCCGAGCATTCCTGGCTGCACGAGAAGGGCCGGGTGAACTACGTCACCGCGACCGACGACGAGGCCCTGGAGGCCTTCCAGCTCTGCTCGAAGCTCGAAGGCATCATCCCCGCGCTGGAATCGGCGCATGGCATCGCGCAGATCATCAAGATGGCGCCGACCATGCCGAAGGATGCGATCATCGTCCTCAACCTCTCGGGCCGGGGGGACAAGGACATTTTCACCGTCGCCCATCATCTGGGGGTCAAGCTGTGAGCCGCATCGCCACCCGCTTCGCGGCGCTGAAGGCCGAAGGGCGCGGCGCGCTCGTCACCTTCGTCGAAGGCTACGATCCCGATCCGAAGACCTCGCTGGCCATCCTGCGCGGCCTGCCCGGCGCGGGCGCGGACGTGATCGAGATCGGCGTGCCCTTCACCGACCCGATGGCCGACGGCCCGTCCATCCAGCGTGGCGGCCTGCGCGCGCTCAAGGCCGGCGCGACGCTGGACGGCGTACTCGCCCTGGTGCGCGACATGCGCAAGGACGACAACGCCACCCCGATCGTGCTGATGGGCTACTACAACCCCATCCTCGCCTATGGCGTGGACAGCTTCTGCAACGACGCCGCCTCCTCCGGCGTCGACGGGCTGATCATCGTCGACGTCCCGCCCGAGGAAGCCGATGAGATCGAGCCCCAGGCCAAGGCCAACGGACTGGACCTGATCCGCCTGATCGCGCCGACCACGGACGACGCCCGCCTGCCACGCGTCCTCGCGGCGACATCGGGCTTCGTCTACTACGTCGCGATCGCCGGCATCACCGGGACGAAGAGCGCGTCCGGCGCCGACCTCGCCGCCGCCATCCCCCGCCTGCGCAAGGTGACCGACCTGCCGATCTGCATCGGCTTCGGCATCCGCACGCCGGAAGCCGCGGCGGAAGCGGCCCGCATCGGGGACGGCGCGGTGGTCGGGACCGCGCTGGTGGACACGCTGGCGGCAAGCCTCGACGAACAGGGCCGCGCGAAGCCGGACACGGTGCGCAAGGTGCTGGACCAGGTACGCGGGCTCGCGGAAGCGATCCGGGCGAAGAAGGCAGCGTAGCGGGGTTACGCGTCTCCGGAGGTCGAAAGGGGCTATTCTTCCACTGTGGAATCGAGAGGGGCTTTGCCCCTCTCGGGCTCTCCCCACCAGAGGCCGAAAGGCCTTTGGAAACCTCGACTTGGTGCCGTGCGCCACTGACAGGATGGTGCCGAGGCCCGCTCTTGCGCACGAAGCGCGCCGGGCGGGCTGGGCATGCCTGCTGTGCCCAGCACCAGAAGATTGCGTTCCAAGTGCTCCAAGCACTTGGCGGGGTGGTTTGGAGGGGCAGAGCCCCTCCAACGGCGGCAGCGGAAGTATCAGGACAATCCGTTCAGCCTTTGGCGGAAAAGCGTTCGGAAGAACAAGGTGCCCCCGTTACGGGACGAGCCAGAACTTCGCCCCCATGAGACCGCGCACCTCCAATCTCACCACTGCGGGAACGGATCCGGCAGCTTCGCCCAACCCTTCTCCCCGGTCTTCATCTCCGCATCCGTCAGCAGGCAGGCGTCGAGGTCGCGCCGCAGCGCCGCCTCATCCATCCCGACGCCGATGAAGACGATTTCCTGCCGCCGGTCGCCCCAGGGTTCGACCCAATGCTGCTGCACGCCGGCACGCCAGGCGGGATCCTCGGGCCAGCGGCTGCGCGGCTGCGCGGCCCACCACAGGCCGGCCGGTTCGTGCCGTCCCACCCGGCCAGCGAGGTGCCATTCGCCGGCCCAGTCCAGGCGACTGGCCAGCCAGAAGAAGCCCTTGGCGCGGATCACGCCGGACAGGTCGCTTTCGATCAGCCGCTTGAACCGCGCCGGATGCAGCGGGCGGCGGGCACGCCAGACGAAATTCGTGATGCCGAATTCCTCGCTTTCCGGCAGGTGGTTGCCGGACAGCGCCTGCACCCAGCCGGCGGCCTGGCGCGCGGCGTCGTAGTCGAAGCGGCCGGTGTCGATGATGCGGTCCATCGGCACCTGGCCCTGCACGCAGCCGACGATCTCGGCATTCGGATTGAAGGTCGCGATGATGCCGGCGAGGCGCCGCAGATCGGCCTGATCCACCAGATCCGCCTTGTTCAGCACGATCAGGTCGGCGAATTCCACCTGCTCGACCAGCAGGTCCACCAGCAGGCGGGTGTCGCCCTCGCCGGCCGTCTCGCCGCGCTTTTCCAGCGTGTCGGCCGAGCCGTAGTCTTCCAGCCACGCCTTGGCATCGACCACCGTCACCATGGAATCGAGCCGCGCGACATCGGCGAGCGAGAACCCGTCCTCTGTCCGAAAGTCGAAGGTGGCGGCAACGGGCATGGGTTCCGCAATGCCGGTGCTCTCGATCAGCAGTGCGTCGAAGCGGCCATCCTGGGCGAGCTTCGCGACCTCCTGCATCAGGTCCTCGCGCAGGGTGCAGCAGATGCAGCCGTTGGACATCTCGACCAGCTTCTCCTCGGTGCGGGAGAGCGTGCCGGTGTTGTCCACCAGCGCGGCGTCGATGTTCACCTCGGACATGTCGTTGACGATGACGGCGACGCGCCGACCCTCGCGATTGGTGAGGACATGGTTCAGCAGCGTGGTCTTTCCGGCCCCCAGGAAGCCCGAGAGCACGGTGACGGGCAGGCGCGTATCGGCAGCGATGGTCATGCGAAGAACCCTGGTTCGTCGATGCAGAGGAGCAGCCGCGCGCGCCGGTTCTCCGGCAAGCGGCTGACGGGTGGGGATCGGTGCAGGCAGCCGGCGGGTGGCGGCGGGTCGTGGCGGCTGCCCTTCAGCAGCGCGACGGCGCAGGCCGGCGCCTGGTGCGGTGCGGCGCAATCAGGCCCGCACATCGTCCATTGCGTGCCGGCACCGCGATAGGTGCAGAGCAGCCGCAGCCCGACCGAATCGAGGTGGAAGCGCCGGCAGGAATCATGCGTCACGCCCTCCAGCCGGATGCGCACATGCTCCTGGCGCGCGATCGCCGCGAAGACCCGCGCGAGCCACAGCACGTCCGCGGCGAGTTCCGTCGGCGCGGGATGCGGCAGGGCAGCCATGACGCTGTCCAGGGCTTGCTCGGGCGTTCCCTCGGCCACGGCGGTGAAGGGCGCGGCTGCGAGCAGCGACGCGGTCAGGCGCCGCCAGCCTGAGGGTTCCGGCCTCAACCACAGGGCGAGCGCGACCTCGGGGCGTGCGATTTCGAGAAGGACGGCTTCATCGGCGCTGGAGGCCGCGCAGGCCATCGCGACGGCTTCCGAGCTCAGGCCGCTGGCGGGGGGAAAGACCTCGCAGAGAAAGGACATGGCGGCCTCAGGGCTTCAATTTGCAATGTTATAATATTACATTGTAAGCCGCGACAAGGGGCCCCGAGACCCACCCCATGACAACCGCGCCACGACGGACATAGAAGTCGGGCATGGAATTGGTCTTCCTCTACGGCCAAGCCGCGGCAGGAAAGCTTACCGTTGCCCGGGCCCTCGCCGATCGCACCGGTCTGCCGGTGTTCCACAATCACCTCGTCGTCGACGCCGTCCTGGCCGTCTTCCCCTTCGGCTCGGACGAATTCCGCACCCTGCGCGAGAGGTTGTGGCTCGACGTGATCGGGACAGCGGCGCGGGCCGGTCGGTCACTGATCTTCACCTTCGCGCCGGAGCCGACCGTGCCGACGGAATTCCCGGGGCGCGTCCAGGCCAACGTCGAAGCCGTCGGCGGGCGCGTCACCTATGTGGCCCTGACCGTCAGCCCCGAGGAGCAGGAAAGGCGCATCGACGCGCCATCGCGCGCCGCCTTCGGCAAGCTCCGCTCGGTCGCGATGCTGCGGGATCTCCGGGATTCCTTCGACGCCAGCATGGCTCGGATGCCACCGGCGACCCTGACGATCGACACCGACGCCGTGACACCGGAGGCCGCGGCGGCGCTGATCGCGGCGGCCATGGCGCGCTGATCCTGCCAGGCAACGCGCAACGCCCGTCAGATCGCCGCCCGACCCAGCCGCGCCTTCACCAGGTCGATCGCCGCAACGAAGGCCGCCTCGGCGTCCAGCACCGTCGTATCCAGCACCACCGCGTCATCCGCCGGCCGCAGCGGCGCCACGGGCCGGTTCGCGTCCTGCGCATCGCGGTCGCGGATCTCGGCTTCCACCTGCGCCGGGTCGGCAGCCACCCCGCGTCCCTGCAATTCCAGGAAGCGGCGGCGGGCGCGTTCCTCGACGCTCGCCGTCACGAACAGCTTCACCGCGGCGTCCGGGAACACCACGGTCCCGATGTCGCGCCCGTCCAGCACCGCCCCGCGCTCCCGCCCGAAGCCTCGCTGGAAATCGAGCAATGCCGCGCGCACCGCGGGAATGGCGGCGACAGCGCTGGCCGCCATGTCCGCCATGGGGCCGCGCAGGTCGTCGCGTTCGAGGTCGGCGGGCGACAGGCTGCGCGCGGCCTCCTCGGCCTGCCTTGCGTCGCGCGGGTCGGCGCCGGCATCCAGCACCCGCCGCCCCACCGCCCGGTACAGCAACCCGGTGTCGAGATAGGGCAGCCCCAGCGCCGCCGCGAGCCGCCGCGCGAGCGTCCCCTTGCCCGCCGCCGCCGGGCCGTCCACGGCGATGACGGTGCCGGGCGTCATGGCGCGGCCAGGGCCTCGGTACCGGCCAGCCCGTTCATCAGCATGGCGAAGCCGGGGAAGGAGGTGTCGATGAAGGCCGCATCGTCCGCCGTGACCGGCGTGCGGGCCGCCAGGCCCATCACCAGCGCCGACATGGCGATGCGGTGGTCCATGTGGGTTTCCACGGTGCCGCCGCCGGGGATGGCGCCGCCGGTACCCTGGACGATCAGGTCGTCGCCCTCGATCTCGGCGGTGATGCCGTTCACCGCAAGCAACGCGGCAGTGGCGGCCAGCCGGTCGCTCTCCTTCACCCGCAATTCGGCGAGGCCCTTCATGCGCGTCGTTCCGCGCGCGGCCGCGGCGGCCACGGCCAGCACCGGATATTCGTCGATCATCGACGGCGCGCGCCCGGGCGGCACGGTCACGCTGGTGAGCTCCGTGTATTCGGCGACCACATCGCCCACGGGTTCGCCGCCGGCGATGCGCTCATTCTCGATACGCAGGGCGGCGCCCATCTCGCGCAGGGTGGTGAACAGGCCGGTCCGCAGCAGGTTCAGCCCGACATTCTCCACCACCACGCGCGATCCCGGCACCAGCAGCGCCGCGACGATCGGGAAGGCCGCCGAGGACGGATCGCCCGGCACCAGCACCGGGGCCGCGATCAGCTCCGGCTGGCCTTCCAGCAGGATCACCCGGCCATCCGGCGTATCCTCCACCGACACGGTCGCGCCGAAATGGCGCAGCATGTTCTCGGTGTGGTCGCGGGTCGCTTCCTTCTCGACCACGCGGGTTGTCCCCGGCGCGCAAAGCCCGGCCAGCAAGCATGCGCTCTTCACCTGGGCCGAGGGCACCGGCACCACATAGTCCAGCGGCAGCGGATCGACCGCGCCCCGCACCGCAAGCGGCAACCGCCCGCCCTCCCGCGTCCAGAAGGTCGCGCCTGTCGCCGAGAGCGGATCGGTCACGCGCTTCATCGGCCGCTTCCGCAGGGACGCATCGCCCGTCATCACCGCGAAGACCGGATGCCCTGCCAGCAGCCCCAGCAGCAGCCGCGCCGCCGTGCCGGAATTGCCCATGTCGAGCACATCCGCCGGCTCCACCAGCCCCCCCACGCCGCGCCCCGACACGCGCCAGGCGCCGGGGCCGGTATTCTCCACCTCGGCACCCAGGGCGCGCATCGCGGCGGCGGTGCGCAGCACGTCCTCGCCTTCCAAAAGGCCGGTGATCTCGGTGGTGCCGACGGCCAGCGCCCCGAACATCAGGGCGCGATGGCTGATCGACTTGTCGCCTGGCACGGCCAAGCGTCCGGCGAGCGGAGCACCCGGCGCGCGGGCCTTGAGGGGACGAGGATCTGGATGCGACATGGCGCGGCGTTTGACACGGCCGGGCAGGGCGTGGCAATGCGCCCGACCCTTTGCGATTGGCGCATCCCCGGTGCGCGCAAGACGGATTGACCCATGGCAAAGCCTGAACTCGGCCTGAAGCGGACCTGTGTCGCGTGCGGCACCCGATTCTACGACCTGACCCGCACCCCGGCCGTCTGCCCGAAATGCGGGACGGAACAGCCGGCCGAACAGCCGCGCCTGCGTCGCGCGGCCGCCGTGCCCCTGCCCGACGAGAAGCTGAAGAAGCGTGCCGCCACCCCCGAGGCAGAAGCCGACGACATCGAGGTGGAGGACGTGGAAGGCGACGAGGCGATCGAGGACGCGGAAGAACTCGAGGACGACACCGAGGATCTCGGCGAGGACATCGAGGTCGAAGCGGACCGCGACGAGGAAAGCTGAGGGCGCCGTTCCGCACGCGCGGAGCCTTGGCACCGTCGATCGGAGAGGGGCCTCACCCTCTCCGCCCCTTGGCGGCGGCGCCGCCAAGCCCGCCAAAGGCCGCGACGCCTTCGGAAATCTTGCATGTTACGCCGGGCATCACAGGCTGGAACGGCGAGCGGGCGCGTGGCGCGTGCCACGGCCGAACGCGAGACGCAGCGCGGGCACCGCGCGCGTCGGCGCCCCGGAAGGGACGCTTCGGCGAACTCTGATCAAGACCCCTCGGTTCGCGATTGAAGGCCAGGCTCCGCCCGCCTCCAAGGTCCGCCACAACAGGAACCGGCTCTCGCCACCCAATCGTTCCGTTGACGCGGCGAGGCCAAGTGCCATCTACCCCAGGCGTTGAACCACCGAAGGAAACGCCTCCGCCATGACGTCTCGCCGCAACCTGTTCCTGGGGGGCGCCGCTATGGCGGCTGCCGCCATGGTCCGCCGCCCGGCCTATGCCCAGGCGCCCTCCGGCCCCTTCACCCTGCCGCCCCTGCCCTATGCGCCGAACGCCAACGAGGCCGCGATCGACGCCATGACCATGGAAATCCACCATGACCGGCACCACGCGGCCTATGTCGCCAATCTGAACGCCGCGGTGAAGGATCACTCCGCCCTGGCGCAGATGTCGGTGGACGAGATCCTGATGCGCCTGTCCCAGGTGCCCGACACGGTGCGCACGGCTATCCGCAACAATGGCGGCGGCCACGCCAATCATTCCATGTTCTGGGACCTCATGGGCGGGACGGGCGGCGAGCCCTCCAGCGACCTCAAGGCCGCGATCGACCGCGACCTGGGCGGGATGGACAAGTTCAAGACGGACTTCAACACGGCCGGGACCCGCGTCTTCGGCTCGGGCTGGGTGTTCGTTGCGGTCACCCCGGACGGCAAGCTCTCCCTGGCGTCGAAACCCAACCAGGACACGCCGCTGATGGATGGCGGACGGGTGCTGATGGGCAACGATGTGTGGGAGCACGCCTATTACCTGCGCTACCAGAACCGCCGCGCGGATTACCTGGCCGCGTGGTGGAACGTGCTGAACTGGGACAAGATCGGCGAGCGGTACGCGGCGGCGAAGGCCGGAACGCTTCGGGTCTGACGGCGCCGACCCCCGGGCTATCCCGGCGGGCCGATCACCGCCCCGATGAAGGCCGCGCGGTCGGCCACGGTTGAACGCGGGAGCTCGATGAGTTCGTAACCGAGCTCCCCATAGACCTGGATCATCGCCTCGCAGGTGCGGCGCGCCGTCTCGCCATCCTGCCGCCTTTCCGCATCCTGCCGGTAGATAGCCGGCCAGGGCGGAGCGATGAAAACCTGCCGGGCGTAGCGGACCTGCCCGGCGGCGCGCATCACGTGGTCCGGTACCGGCAGCCCCTCCAGCCGCAGATAGCCCACGACATCGGGCACGCCGCGGTCGAACAGCACGGGCCCGGCCAGGCGATGCGCCATCGCGTGGGACCGCAGCTCCCAACCCAGCATCATCTCCGCGAAGAGCGCCCGGTCGCGCCAGGGCAGCGCCGGGCCGTCGATCGCAGTCTGCGCCTGGATGATGCCCCGCCCGGCCTCCGGCACATGGGCGTAGCCGCGGCCCGCCAGATGTTCGATCAGCGTCGTCTTGCCGGAGCCCGGCCCGCCGGTGATGACAAGGAAGCTTGGTTCATGCGTTGCCATGATGGCTCCTGCGAAAGGGGGTTTTCGGCCCGGCCGGCCTTGCCTCCCGCCCCGCCCAGCGCCATACCGCCCCGGATTTGCAAGACTGGGAGCGCCCGATGCGCGTGAAGGACGTGAAGAAGGTCGTGCTCGCCTATTCCGGCGGGCTCGACACCAGCGTGATCCTGAAGTGGCTGCAGACCACCTACCGATGCGAGGTGGTGACCTTCACCGCCGATCTCGGCCAGGGTGAGGAACTCGGCCCGGCGCGCGAGAAGGCCCTGCTGCTCGGCATCAAGCCCGAGAACATCTACATGGACGACCTGCGCGAGACCTTCGTGAAGGACTTCGTCTTCCCGATGTTCCGCGCGAACGCCCTGTATGAGGGCATGTACCTGCTCGGCACGTCCATCGCCCGTCCGCTGATCGCCCAGCGCCAGATCGAGATCGCCGAGGCCGTCGGCGCCGATGCCGTCGCCCATGGCGCGACCGGCAAGGGCAACGACCAGGTCCGCTTCGAGCTGTCCTATTACGCGCTGAAGCCGGACATCAAGATCATCGCCCCGTGGCGCGAATGGGAGCTGACCAGCCGCACCAAGCTGATCGAGTTCGCCGAGCAGCACCAGATCCCCATCGCCAAGGACAAGCGCGGCGAGGCGCCCTTCAGCGTCGACGCGAACCTCCTGCACTCATCCTCCGAGGGCAAGATCCTCGAGGAACCGTGGGACGCGCCCGATGAGATGGTCTGGCAGCGCACCATCAGCCCGATGGACGCGAAGGACGAGGTCACCGAGATCACCATCGAGTTCGAGCATGGCGACGCGGTCGGCATCAATGGCGAGCGCCTGTCGCCGGCGACGCTGCTGACGAAGCTGAACGCGCTCGGCAAGGAGAACGGCATCGGCCGGCTCGACCTGGTGGAGAACCGCTTCGTCGGCATGAAGTCCCGCGGCTGCTACGAGACGCCGGGCGGCACGATCCTCTACGTCGCGCATCGCGCCATGGAGTCCATCACGCTCGACCGCGAGGCCGCGCATCTGAAGGACAGCCTGATGCCGCGCTATGCCGAGGTCATCTACAATGGCTTCTGGTTCAGCCCGGAGCGCCGTATGCTCCAGGCCCTGATCGACGAAAGCCAGAAGAGCGTGACCGGCACCGTCCGGCTGAAGCTCTACAAGGGCAACACCATCGTGACGGGCCGGCAGTCGCCGAACAGCCTGTATTCGATGAAGCATGTCACCTTTGAGGACGATCAGGGCGCCTACGACCAGTTCGACGCCCAGGGTTTCATCAAGCTGAACGCGCTGCGCCTGCGCCTCGGTGCCATGGCCGGCCGTCGCGGCGGCGCGCTGTAAGAAGCGGGGGCTCTGCCCCCGCACCCCCGCCGTGACTTCGGCACCCGGCCGGATGGGCTCTGCCTGTCCCACCGCTGCGCCTTGGTGAAAGACAAAAGAAGGAGGGGGTGCGGGGGAGTTCTCTCCCCCGCCCTTGGTTCCACCTCTGCCAGCCGTGCTCTACTCTCGGGCGACCGATTCACCCGAGGAAACCCCATGCGCGGCCCCGCCCTTCGTTCCGCTGTCTTCGCCGCCCTGCTGTTCGGCGCCGTGCCCGCCTTCGCGCAATCCGCCTGTCCGGGTCAGATCTCGGCCAATGTCTTTGCGCCGGTGCCGCGGGACGCCGCCATCGCCGTCGCGGACCGTCCCGGCGGCAGCCCCAATGACCGCCTGTTGCGGGAGGCGGTGCTCGGTGCCCTAGCCAATCATGGGCGACGGGTCGATGCGAATGCGCCCTATGTCCTGTCCTGGCGCGGCGGCACCTCGATCGAGGGCGACAATTTCGGCGCCTTCCAGGACGACCGTCCGGGCCGCACCTTCCGCGAGAGCGACGACGTGACCTGGGCGCAGAACGCGCCCCGCATGGGCGGGCGCAGCACGCCGACGATCCGCGTCTCGGGGACTGTTGATCTGCGCGACCGCACGACCCAGCGCATCGTCTGGACGGCCTTCGTGAGCTGCAGCCGGCAGGGGCGGGGCGATGACGCGGCGCTGTTCGCCTTCCTGGCCAATGCGGTGGCGCCGTATATCGGCCAGCCGGCGGCGGGGCGCCCCTTCTGAACGCGGCGCCGACCCCGCGCGAGCGCGCCGAGCAGGCGCAGTCGCGGGCCTCCGACCCTGCGGCCTCAGCCTGGGTGGAGGCCTCGGCGGGGTCGGGCAAGACCAAGCTGCTGACGGACCGGGTGCTGCGCCTGCTGCTGGCCGGCGTGCAGCCCGGGCGCATCCTGTGCCTGACCTTCACCAAGGCGGCGGCGGCGGAGATGGCGACGCGCCTGGCGCGCGCGCTGGGCGGCTGGGCGACGACGGATGACGCGACGCTGGCCCCGCTGATCGGCAGGCTGACGGGGCGCACCCCGGGGCCAGAGGAGCTGCGCGAGGCGCGGGCGCTGTTCGTCCGCGTGCTGGAACAGCCGGGCGGGATGCGGATTTCCACCATCCACGCCTTCGCGCAGTCGCTGCTGCGCGCCTTCCCGCTGGAGGCCGGCCTCGCCCCGCAATTCGCGGTGGTCGAGGAACAGGAAGCGCGGACCATGCTGGCGCGGGAGCGCGAGGCGGTGCTCGCGGCCGCGCCGGATCGCGAGGCGCTGACCAACCTCGCGCGGCTGGTGCCGCCGACGCGCTTCGCCGAGGTGGTCGGCACGCTGGCGCAGGATCGCGGCAAGCTGCTGCGCGCGGTCGAGGCGCGGCAGGGGCTGCGCGGGCTGGAACCGGCGCTGGCGCGCCGGCTGGGCCTGGCGCCGGGCGAGACGCGCGAGGACGCGCTGATCGCCGCCGCCTGCGACCCCGATGCCACGCCGCTGTCGCGCGCCGGGGCGCTGCTGCGCGCCAGCGGCAATGCCAATGACCAGGAGCGCGGCGCGGCCATCGCCGCCTGGCTGGCGCGCGACCTCGCCGGCCGGGCCGCGCAGTGGGAGAGCTGGCGCGGCATTCTGCTGACGAATGACGACGCGCCGCGCAAGCGCTTCGCCACCAAGCAGGCCGGCGCGGACGCCCCCTGGATCCAGGACACGCTGACCGCCGAGGCCGAGCGCGTCGCCGCCGTGCAGGAAGCGCGCGCCGCCGCGCGGCTGCTCGCCGCGACGATCGCGCTGCTCGCCATCGGCACGCCCGTCCTGCAGCGCTACGACGCCGCCAAGCGCCGCGCCGGCATGCTCGACTATGACGACCTGATCCGCGGTGCGGAGCGCCTGCTGGAAGACCCCGGCAGCGCCTGGGTGCTGTTCAAGCTGGATGGCGGCCTGGACCACGTCCTGCTGGACGAGGCGCAGGATTCCAACCCTGACCAATGGGGCATCGTGCGTGCCCTGACCTCAGAATTCTTCGCCGGAGAGGGCGCGCGGGAGGACGGCCGCAGCATTTTCGCCGTGGGCGACGAGAAGCAGTCCATCTACCGCTTCCAGGGCGCGGATGCCGAGGGCTTCGCGCGGGAACGCGGCCATTACGCGCAGGTCGTCCCGGAGGCGCAGCGCGAGTTCCGCCCGGTCACGCTCGACGTCTCTTTCCGCTCCACCGCGCCGGTGCTGGCCCTGGTCGATGCCGTCTTCGCCGAGGGCGAGGCGCGCGCCGGCGTGGTGGCGGAGGGCGAAACCCTGCGCCATTTCGCCGACCGCGCCGGCCATGCGGGCGAGGTCGAGCTGTGGCCGCTGCTGACCGCCGACGCGGCCGCCGAACCCCCGCCCTGGGCACCACCGGACAGCCCCGTGGATGCGGAAGGCGCGCCGCAGCGCCTCGCGACGCTGCTCGCGCAGCGTATCCACGCGATGGTCGCCACCGAGACGCTGCCCGCGCGCGTCGATACCGGCCGCGGCGACCAACAGCCTGCGGGCCGGCGCATCCGTCCCGGCGACATCCTCGTGCTGGTGCGCGCCCGCGCCCGTGGGGGCTTCGTGCCCGCCCTGGTGCGGGCGCTGAAGGACCTCCGCATCCCGGTCGGCGGCGTGGACCGCATGGTGCTCGCCGAGCAGATCGCCGTGCAGGACATGCTCGCCCTGGCCGATGTGCTGCTGCTGCCGGAGGACGATCTCTCCCTCGCCGCCCTGCTGAAATCGCCGCTGGTTGGGCTGGAGGAGGAGGAACTCTTCGCCCTCGCCCAGCCGCGCGGTGGTGCGCTGTGGTCGGCGCTGGCGGCGCATCGCGGGGGTGATTCCCGCCTCGGCCGCGTCGCGGATTGGCTGGATGCGTTGATGAAGCGGGCGGATTTCGCCACGCCGCACGCGCTCTTCGCCGGCGTGCTCGGCGCGCCGGGGCCGATCGACCCGCGCGGCGGGCGGGCGCGGATGCTCGCGCGCCTCGGCCCCGATGCGGCCGATCCGCTGGATGAGTTCCTCAACGCCGCGCTCCAGCACGAACGCGCGCATCCGCCGTCCTTGCAGGCCTTCGTGCAGCAGCTCCGCCAGGGCGGCGCCGAGGTGAAGCGCGAGGCCGAGGGCGCCGGCGATGCCGTGCGCATCATGACCGTGCATGGCGCGAAGGGCCTCCAGGCGCCCATCGTCATCCTGCCCGACACCACCGCCGAACCGCGCGACCGCACCACCCTGCGCTGGCTGGAACCCGACCTGCCCGCCTGGGCCCCGCGCCAGAAGGGGTTCGACGCCGAGGCGCTGGCCGCGCGCCGCCAGGACGACCAGGACGCCGATGCGCGCGAACGCCACCGCCTGCTCTACGTGGCCCTGACCCGCGCCGAGGACCGCATCATCGTCTGCGGCTGGCAAGGCAGCGACAAGGTTCCGGACGGGTCCTGGTACCGTCTGGTCGAACGCGGCTTCGACCGCTTGGCCGCGACCGCCGCGCCCTTCGACCCCACCACCTTCGGTGCCGCGCCCGGCCTGTTCCCGCCCGACGCCACGCTGCGCCGTTTCGATTGCGGCCAGGCCGCCGCTCCGCGCGAGGAGGACCCGCCCCGCGCCCGCGTCGCCGCCACCGCCCTGCCCGCCTGGGCCCACCGCCCGGCCCCGATCGAGGCGCCCGAAGGCGCCATCGCCCCTTCCTCCCTGCCCGGGGAGGAGGAAACCCCCGCCGCCCCGCCACGCCCCTCCGACGATCCGCGCGGATTGCGCTTCCGCCGCGGCCGGCTGGTCCACGCACTGTTGCAGCACCTGCCCGACCAGCCGCCGGCCCAGCGCGCGGAGATGGCCCGCCGCTTCCTCGCCCGCCCCGGCCATGGGCTGGACGAGGACGAACGCGAAGCCGTGCTCGCCGAGGTCCTGGCGCTGCTCGCCGACCCGATGCTTGCCGCCGCGCTCGGCCCCGACAGCTTGGCGGAAGCCCCCCTCGCCGGCCGCGTGGGCGAGACGCTGATCGCCGGCCAGGTCGATCGGCTGCTCGTCACGCCTGATCGCGTGCTGGTGCTGGACTACAAGACCAACCGCCCCCCGCCCGCTGCCGCGGAAGCGGTCGCCCCGCTCTACCTGCGCCAGATGGCGGCCTATCGCACCTTGCTGCGCGCCGCCTTCCCCGGCCGGCACGTGGACTGCGCCCTGGTCTGGACCTATGGCGCGCGGGTCATGCCACTGCCCGACGCACTGCTGGACCGGCACGCACCGAAGTAATCCAACCGCTCTCACTCATCCCCGGCGTGGCTGGAAGAGTGGAGGGGCTCTACCCCTCCAAACCACCCCGCCATCGGGGTCCCAATGACGTTGCCGTGCAACGCCCCTGGTGCTTGGAGCACCTGGACCGCAGGCATTTGGTGCTCGGCGGAAAGCCCGCATCGCCCCCTCGCAACGCGCTTCGTGCGCATGCGCCGGTTTCGGCGTTGCTTCTGCCAGCGGCGCCCGGCGCCAGGTTGAGGTTTGCAAAGGCCCTTCGGCCTTTGCTGGGGTGAGCCCGAGAGGGGCAAAGCCCCCTCTCGGTTCCACAGATCAGGACAAGGCGCCCGCCGACCGCCCCCCTTCTCAAACACCCCGCCTCGTCGCAGCATCCTCCCCGGAGGAAACACCATGGTCGGACGCCGGGCCCTGCTCGCCGCATCCGCGTCGCTGCCTGCCGCCCGGGCGCTCGCGCAGCAGCGCCCTCTGCGCATCATCACGCCCTTCGCGCCAGGCGGCGCGACCGATGCCCTCGCCCGCCTCGTCGGCCTGCGCATCACCGCGCTCACCGACCAGACCGTGGTGGTGGAACCGAAGCCGGGTGCCGGCGGCGACCTCGCCATGCAGGCCGCCGCCGCAGCGGAGCCCGATGGCCATACCCTCGTGCTCGGCAGCGACTCCTCCTTGGTGCGCAACCCGCTGCTGCGCCGTGCGATTCCCTACGACCCGGACAAGGATTTCGCCCCCATCGGCCGGCTCGTCATCTCCTGGTACGCGATCGCCGTGCATGCCTCGGTGCCGGCACGGACTGTCGTGGAGTTCGTCACCTGGGCGAAGGCGCATCCCGGCCGCGTGAACTACGGCTCGGCCGGCCCCGGCACCCTCGCCCATGTGATCGGGGAGATGATGAGCCAGGGCCTCGGCCTGGACATGCAGCACATCCCCTATCGGGGCGCGAACCCGGCGCTGCAGGATCTCGTGGCGGGCCGGCTGCAATTTTACGCGGTCTCGGCAGGCGGCCTGCTGCCGCTGCTGCGCGAAGGCAGTGTGCGCGTCCTCGCCGTCACCGGCCCGGCGCGCCAGGCCGCCCTGCCCGATGTCCCGACCATGGTCGAGGCCGGCTTCGCCGAATACGACCACTCCGCCTTCTACGCGCTCTCGGCCCCGGCGCGCGTCCCGCAGGCTTTCGTCGATCGCACCGGCGCGCTGCTCGGCCGCATCATGGCGGAACCGGATACCGCGGAGCGGCTGCGCAGCCTCGCCTTCGACCCGGCCTTCCTCGGCCCCGAGGCCTTCCGCGCCTTCCTCGCCGCCGAGCGCATCCGCTGGCGCGACATCGTCGCCCGCACCGGCCTCACCCTGGAGTAACCACCGCATGCCCCTGCTGCGCTTCGAGGAATTCACAGCGCAACCGCGCCGCGCGGCCGCGCTGCACGCGAAGCTCGGCACCGTGCCGGGCGGGCGCATGTTCGGCCTCTGGCGCGCCCAGATCGGCCCGAGCATGAACCGGGTCACCCGCGCCTCGCTCTGGCCCGGCGAAGCGCCGCCGACGCCCGAAGCCGAGGACCCCGACGTCGTTCACGTGAACACCCGCATGCTGGACATCCTCACCCGCGGCGAGACCCCGCCCGACCCGGCGCGCGGCGGCATCGTCACCCATCGCTGGTTCATCCTGCCGCCGCAGCATGTCGCCGAGATGGTCGCCATCACCACCGAGGCCTGGACCGGCTTCGAGGGCGACACCGGCAGCGAGCCGCTCGGCCTTTGGCAGGACCGCGCCGAAAGCGAACCCGCGCATGTGCTGCTGATGACCTGGTACCCGTCGCTCGCCCATTGGGAGCAGAGCCGCTTCTGGAACAGCGCCGCCGCCGGGCCGGACCAGGCGCGGCGGGCGAAGTGGGGCGCGCTGTTCGCCCGGCGCCGCGCGATGCTGCTCGACACCTGGGTCACCGTGCACGGAACCGAAGCATGAGCGACACCGACATCGCCGCCGCCCGCGCCGCCATGGACGGCTTCATGGAGGCCTTCAGCGCCGAGGACGCGGAGGCCATCCGCACGCGCTGGTATCACTTCCCCCATGTCCGCTTCCACAGCGGCAAGGTCACGGTCTTTGAGCGCCCGGAGGATTTCCACTCGATCGTCTTCGACCGGAAAGGTCAGGCCCGCGAATGGGCGAAAAGCGCCTGGGACTACGTGGAACTGGTCGATGCCGGGCCGGGCAAGGTGCATTTCCGCGTGCAGTTCAGCCGCTTCCGCGCGGACGGGTCGCGGATCGGGTCGTACAAGTCGTTCTACATCGTGACGCTGAAGGACGGGCGCTGGGCGATCCAGGGGCGGTCATCCTGGGCGGAGTAGGAAAAAGAAAGAACGGGGGAGGACACCTCCCCCGAATCCCCCTCCGTTTTCTGGATACTGGCGCCCGCGGAAACGTCAGTCTTCCACGGGGATGAGGCAGGTCAGGCGCGACGGGTTCTGTTCCGAGAGGAACAGGCGGCCATCCGGGGCGCGCCACATGCCGTGCGCGCCGTTCAGCACGGGACGGCAGCGGCCGAGGATCGTCCCGTCCGGGCCAAGCAACGACAGTTGCGGCACCTGGTCCGTCACATAGAGGCCACCACCCGGCGCACCATGCACCGTCATCGGCTTGTGGTTGCCGCGCCAGTCATCCAGCCACGACCCGTCCGCGCTGAAGACCTGCACGCGGTTGTTCTCGCGGTCCGCCACCGTCACGCGGCCATCGGGCAGCACCCAGACCGAATGCGGCGTGGTGAACTCGCCGGGGCCCGAACCCTCGCGCCCCCAGCGTCCCATCGGCGTGCCCTCGGCGGTGAAGCGGTGCACCACGGACGCCGCGTATCCATCCGCGACATAGATCGACCCGTCCGGCCCGAAGGCCACGTCGCAGGGCGCGTTGAAGGGCTCGCCCGGATAGTGCCGCCGGCCAATCCCGCCCAGACGCTTGCCCTCGCGCGAGAAGACGATGACCTCCTGCGCATCGCGGTCGACCACGAAGACGCGACCATCGGGATGCACCGAGAACATGTGGCCATCCGCCACCTCGGCCCCGCCCCAGGCATCGACGCGGCGCCCATCCGGGGCCAGCACCACCACCGCCGGATTCTCCGCATCGACCATCGGATCCTGGCGCAGCAGGACATAAACGCGGCCCTCGGCATCGCAGGCCACGTCGCTCGGCCCGCCACAGCCTTTCGGCACCTCGCCCCAGGGGCGCTCGACCCGATACCGCGTCTCGCCGAGACGAACGAAGAGTTGATGGCGTGCCATAGGACCAGGCCCCTGTGTCGAAGGCGCGCAGCGTGGCGCGAGGGTGGCACGGGGGCAACACGCCGCGCCGTGACGCCGGTGCGGTTCCCGGACCGCCGTGGCTGCTCTACCCTGGAATGAGACGAGGAGACACGCCATGCCGGTCCGCCGCTTGCCCTACCGTCCCGCCATGCTGCTGCTCGGCCTCGGCCTGCTGGCGGGTTGCGAGCAGGCGACGAGCACGGTCGGCGCCGCTGCCGGCAGCGCGGCGGGCAGCGCCGCCGCCGGAGCCGTGGCGGGCGCGGTGGGCGGCCCGGCCGGGCAGATCGCCGGCGGTGTCGCCGGTCAGGCCGCCAGTGCCGGCACCACCCAGCTCGTCCGCATGTCCACCGCCGCCGCCCAAGGCGCCTGGGGCGCCGTGGCGCAGGAACCCGTCGCCGCCTGCACCGGCCCCGCCGACAAGCCTTGCGCCGAGGCGCAGGAACTGCGTGCCCGCGCTTGCCGCCGGCAGGCTGCCACCGTGCCGACCGACCAGCGCGCCGGCTATCGCGATTGTGCGGTGACCGCGGGCCAGGCCGCGCTCGCTGCCAGCGGAGCCAATACCCAGGACGAACGCAACGCGTGGCGCGAGGAACTCCTCGCCGCCATCTACGACCGCCGCGCCGTCCAGCCGCGCGCCAGCATCTGCCCCGACAACGACCTGATGCGCAGCGAGGCCGACACGCTGCTGCGCGATTCCCCCGGGAACGCCTCCGCCCGCTTCCACGGGGCGAGCGCGCGCATGATGGGTGTCTCCGTCTCCTGCGGCGCCGACGATCAGCGCTGCAGCGACCTTGCCGAGGCGTCCCGCCTGCTGAACCCGCCGCAATCCGACCCGCGCTGGAGCCAGACAGCCGAAGGCGTGCGGACGCTCCAACGCGTGGTGGTGGGCTGCCCGGGAGCGTGAGGCGCGGGGACGGTCGCCCAGTACGTCCGCTGTCGCAGTTGGAGGGGCTCTGCCCCTCCAAACCACCCCGCCACCGGGGTCCCATTGACGTTGCTTCGCAACGCCAATGGGTGCCCCTAGTGCTTGGAGCACTTGGAACGCAGGCACTTGGTATGGGGCACTAAGGTCGTGCCCTTCCCCTTGAAGTGGGCTACGGGCGCAAGGGCGGGCGTCGGCGTCTTTCCTGGCAGCAGCGCACCGCACCAGGTATCGGTTTCCAAAGGCCCTGTGGCCTTTGGTGGGGTGAGCCCTAGAGGGGCAAAGCCCCTCTCGGTTCCACAGCGCACAACCAAGTACCTCCGACATCTGAGCCTCGCTCGCCCGCGCGGCCCGGCCGCCTCCCGTTGAAACACGGCGCCCCTTGCGTCGACGCGGGCTGCGCGCCCATCTTCCTGCCATGTCCCGTTTCGTCCGGCGCGTCCCGGAAGGCGATGATCGCGAGCGTCTGACCTGCCCGGATTGCGGCCATATTGCCTATGAGAACCCGAAGGTCGTGGTCGGCTCGGTCGTCGCCGAGGGCGATGAGATCCTGCTCTGCCGCCGCGCCATCGAGCCCCGGTCCGGCTTCTGGACCATCCCTGCGGGCTACATGGAGATGGGCGAGACGGTCGAGGAAGGCGCCCGCCGCGAGGCCTGGGAGGAAGCGCGGGTGCGCATCGCCCTCGATGGCGTGCTTGCCGTCTATTCCATCGCGCGCATCGGCCAGGTGCAGGTCATCTTCCGCGCCCGCTTCGAGAAACCCGGCTTCGAAGCCGGCCCGGAGAGCCTCGAAGTGCGTCGTTTCGCCTGGGACGACATCCCATGGGAGGAGATTGCCTTCCCCTCGACGCGCTGGGCGCTGAAGGCTTGGCGCCAGGGCCGCACCAGCGATGTCGCGCTGAATCCGCCCGAGGATCCGCGCGGCGTCCGGCCGCTGCCGGGCAGCGCGGCATGATCGCGCGCCGGACCTTCGCCGCCGCCGGCCTCGCGCTGATCGCCATGCCGGCCCTGGCCCAGCAGGCGTCGCGTGCCGGCCGGCAGTCGCAACTGCCTCTGCCCTTGCCGCCGCCACCGCCGCCGGACCCCGACGACCTCAGCGAACCCGCCCCGGTGCCGAACAACAACCTCGAAGCGCCGCGCGATCGGGCGGATACGTCGCGGCCCCAGATCAACCCGACGCTGATCGATCCGGACGATCCTCAGGCCGCAACGAGCCACGATTCCAACAGCCTGCGGGCACGGGAGGACCGGCTGCTGCGCAACCCCGCGCCGGGCGCCCGGCTGCGCCTGCCGTTTTGACGCCCGGGAAGCTGCTTGGAGTGACCGGCACCGGCCCGCGCCCCCACCCGGCCAGCCACGTCCGTATCCTGGAATGGGCGGCCGGGTGGGGGTGCGGGCCGGTGCCGGTCATGGAAACGCGCCGGATGGCGCATTTCCCAAGCGACTCTCAGCCCTTCGCCGCTTCCTCCGGCGTCAGCAATCTCAGCGCCAGCGCATGCATGCCGCCGGAGAATTCCGCGTCCAGCGCCGCATGCGCCGCGCGCGATCGTGCCACGCGCGACTGCCCCGCGAAGGCCGACGAGACCACCAGAACGGAGAAATGCGTCTCGCCTTCCGGCCGTGCCCCGGCATGGCCGGCATGGCGATGGCTGTCATCGGCCACGGTCACGCGGGCGGGAGCGAAGGCGGTTTCAAGGGCGGTACGGATGCGATCGGCGCGGGTCGTCATGATGCGTGCTTCTCCTGCCTCTGCACTGCGCTGCCAAGGGGCCATCGCCGCTTGCGGGACGCGCCGTGGCCTCCCATAACGGGCGAATGTCCCGATCCGGCAGACAGGCGGCGGCGCCACTCGAGGAGGACAGCGCGCCCGTGCGTCGCTGCGACCATCCGGGCTGCGCCGAAGCCGGCCTGTTCCGCGCCCCACGCGACCGCACGCTCAAGGAATTCCACTGGTTCTGCCTGCCCCATGTGCGCGCCTACAACGCCTCCTGGGATTACTACAAAGGCATGGGCCCGAACGAGATCGAGCAGGCGCTGCGCGCCGACAGCGCCTGGCAGCGCCCATCCTGGCCGCTCGGGCGGCTCGGCGGGGCCAGCCGCTTCGACCCGGACCTGCTGCGCGATCCCTTCTCGGTGCTGGGGCAGGAGGCACCGACGGCCCGCCGCCGGGGGAAGGAAGCCACCGACACCACGCCGCCGGAGCTGCGCGCCGCACTCGACCTGCTCGGCCTCACCTGGCCGCTCGACCAGACGGAGCTCCGCGCCCGCTACAAGGACCTCGCCAAGCGGCATCACCCGGATGCGACCGGCGGTGATCGCCAGGCGGAAGAGAAGCTCAAGGACATCAACCGCGCCTATAGCCTGCTCAAGCGCCGGGTACCGAACCACCGGCCGGCCCCTGCCCAGGCGGAAACCGCCGCGGCCGGGTAGCCGGGCCGCCACGACACGCCTAGTATGTCCCTTGACCGTCACGGAACCGGACTTGCGATGAACAAGGTTGCCCAGATCTCCGAAATCCGCCCGACCTCAGCGATCGAGGCGCCCGATCTCACGGTGAAGGCCCGCGAGGTCTTCGGCGTGGACATCGACATGGAGGTCCCGGCCTTCTCGGTGCGCACGGAGCATGTGCCGGAGATCGACGAGACCTACCGCTTCGACAAGGAGACGACGCTCGCCATCCTCGCGGGCTTTGCCTTCAACCGCCGCGTGATGATCCAGGGCTACCACGGCACCGGCAAGTCGACCCACATCGAGCAGGTCGCCGCCCGGCTCAACTGGCCCTGCATCCGCGTCAATCTCGACAGCCACATCTCGCGCATCGACCTGATCGGCAAGGATGCGATCGTCCTGAAGGACGGCAAGCAGGTCACCGAGTTCCGCGAAGGCATCCTGCCCTGGGCGCTGCAGCACCCCTGCGCGCTGGTGTTCGACGAGTATGACGCGGGCCGCCCGGACGTGATGTTCGTGATCCAGCGCGTCCTGGAAGTCGAGGGCAAGCTGACGCTGCTCGACCAGAACAAGGTGATCCGGCCGAACCCGTATTTCCGGCTCTTCGCCACGGCCAACACGGTCGGCCTCGGCGACACCACGGGCCTCTATCACGGCACGCAGCAGATCAATCAGGGCCAGATGGACCGCTGGTCGATCGTGGCCACGCTGAACTACCTGCCGCACAAGCAGGAAACCGACATCGTGCTGGCGAAGCTCGGCGCCGAGAGCGACCCGAAGGTCCGCAAGCAGGTCGAGGCGATGGTGGCCCTGGCCGACCTGACCCGTGCGGGCTTCATTGCGGGCGATATCTCGACCGTCATGTCGCCGCGCACGGTCATCACCTGGGCCGATAACGCCCGCATCTTCGGCGATATCGGCTTCGCCTTCCGCCTGACCTTCCTCAACAAGTGCGACGAGGCGGAGCGCAGCACGGTGGCCGAATACTACCAGCGCTGCTTCAACGAGGAGATCCCGACGGGTCTGCTGCGCAAGGCGGGGTGACGCATGGCGGCGCCTCGCTTCCTGCTGCACCACGCGCCGCGAACGCGATCCGTCAGCGCCCTGTGGATGCTGGAGGAAGCCGGCGCAGCCCATGCGCTGCACTGGCATGACCTCCAGGCCGGCACGCAGAAGGACCCGACCTTTCTGGCGGTGAATCCGGCGGGCAAGCTGCCTGCCCTGGTGGATCGCGGGCCGGACGGGTCGTGGCAGGTGGTGGTGACCGAGGTGGCGGCGATCGCTGCCTACCTCGCCGATCTTGTCCCCGAGGCCGGCCTCGCGCCGGCCATCGGGACGCCCGACCGCGCTGCCTATTGCTTCTGGATGACCTATGGGCCGGGCGTGGCCGAGCCCGCCTTCGCGGATGCGGTCTTTCCGCGCGCGGCGGCCGCCCCGGCGGTCGCTATCGGCTGGCCGCCCATGGAGCAGGTCGTCGCCCGCATCGAGGCCGCGCTGAAGGGCAAGGCCTGGCTGCTTGGCGAGCGCTTCAGCGCCGCCGATCTCGTGGTGGGCGGTCTGCTCGCCTTCATCAACCAGATGGGCCGGCTGCAATCCGGCCCCGATGTCGCGCGCTACGTCGCCGCGATCGAGGCCCGGCCCGCCCGCCAGCGCGCCATGGCCACCGAAGGACCCAAGCCATGAGCGGCAAGCAGGACCTCACCCGCCAGGAAGAATTCAAGCGGGCCACCGCCGGCGCGCTGCGCGCCATCGCCCATGCCGACCCCGAGGTGCAGGTGGCCTTCCAGCCCGGCCCCTCCGGCGTCGCGGGCAAGCGCGTCCGCCTGCCGCTGCCCACGCGCGCCCTGCCGGCCGCCGAGATGGCGAAGCTGCGCGGCGCCGCCGATGCCGCCGCCCTGCGCCTGCGCCACCACAACGAGGCCCTGCACGCATCCCGCGTGCCCGGCCGGCGCGAGGCGCGCGAGGTCTTCGACGCGCTGGAGCAGGTGCGCGTCGAGACTGTCGGCTCCAAGCACATGTCGGGCGTCGCCGCGAACCTCCGCGCCAAGCTGGCGGAGGAATGCGAGTCCGAGGGCTATGACCGCATGACGCGGAAGGACCAGCTTCCGCTGCCCGCGGCGCTGGCCATGCTGACGCGGGAGAAGCTGACCGGCGAGCCCGCCCCGGAGGTCGCCCATCGCGTGCTCGACCTGTGGCGCGACACGCTGGGCGAGAAGGCCGATGACGCGCTGGCCGAGATGGCCACGACCGCCGACGACCAGGAAGCCTTCGCCAAGGCTGCCCGCAAGCTGCTGACCGCGCTTGATCTCGCCGAGGCCGAAGTCGAGGCGGAGTCCGAGCAGCAGGACGAGGAAGGCGAGGAAGGCGGCGAGAGCAGCCCCCAGCAGGACCAGTCCGGCGAAGGCCAGTCCCAGTCCGAGCAGGAGGAACAGATGCTCGGCGCCCAGCCCGAGCAGATGCAGGGCGAGGCCTCGGAGGAGGAGGGCGAGGAGACCGAGGAGGATGGCGCCGCCGCCGATGGCGACGACAAGCCCGGCGGCCCGCAGCAGCGCCGCGAGGTGCCGCAGGTCGACGACACCACCCGCTACCACGCCTTCACCACCCAGTTCGATGAGGTGGTCGATGCCGAGGATCTCTGCGACCCGGACGAACTGACCCGGCTGCGCCAGCAGCTCGACCAGCAGCTGTCCCACCTGCAGGGCGTCGTCTCCAAGCTCGCCAACCGGCTGCAGCGCCGCCTGCTGGCGCAGCAGCAGCGCGCCTGGGAGTTCGACCTCGAGGAAGGCATCCTTGACGCGGCACGGCTGACCCGCGTCGTGACCAACCCGATGCATGCGCTGTCCTACAAGCATGAGCGCGACACGGATTTCCGCGACACGGTCGTGTCCCTGCTGATCGACAATTCAGGGTCGATGCGCGGGCGGCCGATCACCGTCGCCGCCATGTGCTGCGACATCCTGGCGCGCACGCTGGAACGCTGCTCGGTGAAGACTGAGATCCTCGGCTTCACCACCCGCGCCTGGAAGGGCGGCCAGTCGCGCGAGCGCTGGGTGCAGGAAGGCAAGCCGCGCAATCCGGGCCGCCTCAACGACCTGCGCCACGTCGTCTACAAGGCCGCCGATGCGCCCTGGCGCCGCGCGCGCAAGAATCTCGGCCTGATGCTGCGCGAGGGTCTGCTCAAGGAGAACATCGACGGCGAGGCCCTGGAATGGGCCTACAAGCGGATGCTGCCGCGGCCCGAACACCGCCGCATCCTGATGGTCATCAGCGACGGCGCGCCGGTGGATGACAGCACCCTGTCGGTGAACCCGGGCAACTACCTGGAACGCCACCTGCGCAAGGTGATCCATGAGATCGAAAGCCGGAACCAGGTTGAACTGATCGCCATCGGCATCGGGCATGACGTGACCCGCTACTATCGCCGCGCGGTGACGATCGTGGATGCCGAGGAACTCGGCGGGACGATGATGAAGAAGCTCGCCGAGCTGTTCGACGAGGATGCCGCGGAAGCCTGGCAGCGGGCGGCCGCCGAGCGCGGGCCGGTGCTGGTGTGACAGGCGACCAGAGAGGGGCCCTGCCCCTCTCCGGACCCCAGGGCACCCATTGGCGTTGCGAGGCGACCTCGGTGGGTGCCCGCAAAGGCCACAGGGCTTCTGGAAACCCATACCTGGCGCTTTGCTCGTCACCTCGGCGCAAAGGCTGAGGTCGTTCCGTGCGCAGGAGCGACACAGCGCCGAAGGCGCAGGCTGACGCGGCCGGCGCCGCGTCTCGGTTTCCAAAGCCCCGGTGGCCCTTGGTATGTGGGGGTCCGGGGGCGGGCAAGGCCCTGCCCCGCCGTGCCGTCCTCGCCGCGGCGCTCGCGACGACCGGCTGCATTTACGCCGCCCCCACCCCACCCCCGGGCGGTGCCGCCGCGATCCTTCCGCCGATCCCGACGACCGGCCCGCTCCGCAGCCTGGGCGGCCTCGACATCGACAATGCCATCCTGGGGGCCGGCGGATTGTCAGGCCTGCATCTGGATCGGGATCTCGTCGTTACCGTCCTCGACGACCGCACTCGCTGGGCGCAGGCGCAGCTGGTGCTGCGGGATGGCGTGGCCGCGGGACTGGTGCCCATCACCTCTGGCGCGCTGCATGACGGGGCGGGTGTGCCGCTGCCGGTCGGCTTCGCGGGCGATGCGGAGGGGCTGGCGCGGCTGCCGGATGGCACCTGGCTCGTCGCCTATGAACGCTGGCACCGCATCCGCGCCTACCCGCATCTCGACGGTGCGGGGGAGTATTTCGAAGCTCCGCCGGGCCTCGATGCGGCGCCGCGCAATGGGGGGCTGGAATCCCTGACGCTGCTGGCGGATGGCCGGCTCTTCGCCGTCGCCGAGGAACTCGCCCCGGCCGACAGCCCCGGCCTCAGGCGAGGCTGGATCGGCGGACCGGGGCGCTGGGCGCCGCTGACCTATCGCCCGACCCCCGGCTTCGTGCCGGTCGATGCGGCTGGTCTGCCTGATGGCGGGGCGCTGGTGCTGGAACGTCGCTTCCGCTGGTACAACGGCTTCGCCGGCCGACTGAAACGCCTGCCCGCCGAGGCGCTGCGCCCCGGTGCCGCGCTCGAAGGCCGGGAGATCCTGCGCATGGATGGCAAGCCGGTCCCCGCGGAGAATTTCGAGGGCGTCGCGGCCTTGAGCCATGAGGGCCGCACCCTGGTTGCCATCGTCTCCGACGACAATCACATGCCGAATCAACGGAGCCTGATGCTGTTGTTCGAACTGACGGCCTGATCGCCGGCGCGCAGCGGCGGTCGCTGCTCCATCCGCACGGAAGACCTGAAGAGGCAGCGCCTCTCCAACTCCCTCTCACCCCCGGCAGAGGATCTGGAACACCGCCGGCGCCACCGCCGCCGAGACCGCCCGCGCCCCCAACCCGGTCATCGCCGGCACGCGTTCCGGCTGCACGCCGTTCTCCGATAGGAAGCGGGCCACCTGGTCCGCCCGGATCGCGAAGTTCACGCCCTGCGGCAGCGATCCCGTCGCGCGAAGCACCGCGATGTCGTTCAGCCGCCCCACGGCGACGCCGAGCAACAGCCCCGCATCGTCCACCGCCGGTCCGCCGGAATTGCCCGGCTGCACCGCGGCATTCATCTGGAAGCGGGAGACGTCGCCCCCGGGCCCCGCCAGCCCGGTGACGATGCCATTGGTCACATTCAGCCCGGTGCCGAGCGCCTGGCCATAGGGGAAGCCGAAGACGAGAACGGTCTCGCCCAGATCCACCGCGTTGCGATCGCGGAAGCGGACGACAGAGGGGAAGTGGCGCCCGACATCGATGATGGCGAGGTCGCGCCGGCGATCGGCCGCCACGACGCGCACCGCGCGCCCCTGATCGTCCACCACCGAACGGCAGCCTTGCACAACATGGGCGTTGGTGATCGCGAGGCCATTCCCCGTCACCGCAAAGGCCGAGCCGGTCGCGATCGGCCGCCCAGCGCGCTGTGCGGATGGCGGTTCGGGCACTTCCGCGACCGCGTCACCATCGGCCGGCCGGGCCGGCTGCGGGCCGGCCGCGCCCGGGGCGCCGGCCCCGCCACGATCGGCCGGCACTGCCGTGCCGTCAGGCAGCCGGACATAGCGCGCAACCGGCGCATTCCCGCCGCCATAGTCGGTCACGAACGTGCCGCCGGCATCCGGCCCGCCCGGAGCAGGGGCGGCAGCCTCGGGCGAGGGGGCCTCGACCGGGGCGCAGGCGGCGGCGAGCAGCAGCAGGATCAGGGCAGAGGTATGGCGCATCACGGAAACCAGATTGGGTGCCGGCCGCGCCGCTGAAAGAGCGCGGCCGGCCTCCATCATGCCGCCTTGCGCGCCGCCGGCACAGCGCGCATGCGCCCCCCCGGCACGGCGCCGGGAATGGCCGCCGCCATGTCGGCCGCGATCAGCAGCCGGTTCCACGAGATGCCGGTCGGCACGCCCATGCGGTGGAACATCCAGGCCACGTCCTCGGTCGCGACATTGCCCGTCGCACCGGGCGCGAAGGGGCAGCCGCCGATGCCGCCGGCGGCGGAATCGAAGACGCGGCAGCCGGCCTCCCAGGCCGCGGAGACGTTCGCCACGCCCATGCCATAGGTGTCATGCCCATGGAAGGCGAAGCGGTTGCCCCAGTTCTGGATGGCGTGACGGAAGATGCGCCCGACCTGGTCGGGGCTCGCATTGCCGGTGGTATCGGCGAGCGCGATTTCCATCTCCGGATCCAGCGCCACGATGCGCTCGATCCACGGCATCACCTCTGCCTCCGGCACCACGCCGTCGAAGGGGCAATGGAAGACGCAGGACAGGTTGAAGCGGACCTTCGTGCCCTTCGGCGTGTCCTGCACCAGGGTCGCCAACTCGGCGAAGGATTCCTCCCGCGTGCGGTTCAGGTTCGCCTTGTTATGCCCGGCCGTCGCCGACATGAAGAAGCCGAGCCGGTCCGCGCCATTCGCGATCGCCGCATCGAAGCCGCGCCGGTTCGGCACCAGCACGGTCGATTCAAGCCCCGGCAGCTTCTTGCAGGCAGCAAGCACGATGTCCGTGCCCGCCATCTGCGGAATCGCCTTGGGCGATACGAAGGACCCCACCTCCATCCGCCGCAGCCCGGCATCGTAGCAGGCCTGGATCAGCGCGATCTTGGCCTCGGTGGACACGAGCGCCCCGGTGATGGACTGGATGCCGTCGCGCGGAGCGACCTCGCTGATGATGGCGGTGTCGGGCATGGGTTCCTCCTGATATCTGTGCCTGTTGTCCCACGCCTCAGCGCGCTGCGCGAGGCCGCAGCACGCGCATCAGCGCCACGGCCAGCGCGGTCTTCACCAGCGTGCCGGGGATGAACAGGACGAAGCCGGCCAGCAGCGCACGCTCCCACCCCACGAAGGCGGCGAGCCACGCGACGCCGGGAACGAACAGCAGCAGATGCGCCGCGGTGAGCACAGCCGCCTGCCGCGCCAGGCCCCGCCCGGCGAAGCCCGCAAACCACGCCGCCGCCCCGAAGCCCGCCAGATACCCCGCCGTCGGCCCGGCCAGCACCGCGAGCCCGCCCGTGCCATGCGCGAAGACCGGCAGGCCGATCGCACCCTGCGCCACATACAGCGCAACCGACGCGACGCCGAAGCGCGACCCGCCCAGCGCACCGAGCAGCAGCACGACCAGCGTCTGCATCGTCGCCGGCACCGGCCACATGGGCAGCGCGACCTGCGCGGAAGCCGCAAGGGCGGCGGAACCGAGAAGCGCGAGGCCCCAGAAGCGGAAGGCGGAACGCGGGGCAGTCACTGCGAGGGTCATGGAATCTCCGTTACGTCAAACGCGACCGGAGAAGGGCTTTGCCCCTCTCCGGACCTCTCCCCACCAAAGGCCACAGGGCCGTTGGAAACCATCACCTGGTGCCTCGCACCACAGGCGTCCGATCCGATCGGCGCGCATGTGGCACCACGACCCCGACAGCATGACGTGACGGCGTGCCGAAAGCGCGCGCCCCACGGGGGATGCCCTCCGCGCCCAACGCCAGGTCGAGGTTTCCAAAGGCCTTTCGGCCTTTGGTGGGGTGGCTTGGAGGGGCAAAGCCCCTCCTATTGCGCCGAGGCCAATCCGGAACGCCCTCACGCCTTCGCTGAAGCAGCCCGGAGAGACACAGCCCCTCCAGCCGCCGACAGCGGCGTCGCATCCCCCCGCGCCACGGCATCGAACACCAGATCATTGTGCGCCCCTGCCGCGACGCCCGGCCAGCGCACCATCTCCTGCGGGCTCACGCCGTCGAAGCGGAACGGCGCCGCCGGGTGCAGCACGGTCCCGAGCAGCGGGTCCGGCACTTCCATCACCCAACCGCGGTCGCGGAAATGCGGGTCCTTCGCGCAATCCTCCATGTCGAACAGGCGCGAGCACGGCACCTCTGCCGCTTCCAGCACCGCCTCGGCTTCCGCCGCCGGCCTGGTGCGCGTCCAGTCGGCGATGGCGCCATCCAGCTCCGCGACATGCGCACAGCGCCCGGCATTGTTCGCGAAGCGCGCATCGGCGGCCATCTCGGGGCGACCGATCGCGGCCATCAGCCGCTTGAAGATCAGGTCGGAATTGCCGGCGATGCACAGCCACTTGCCGTCCGCGCAGGGATAAGTGTTGGTCGGCGCCGCGGTCTTGATCGCCGCGCCCTGCGGCTGCCGCACCCAACCGAACAGCCCGTATTCCGGCAGCATGCCCTCCATCAGCGAGAAGACGGAGGACACCAGGTCCACATCCACCACGCGCCCCTTCGCCATCGGGTCGCCCTTCACCTGCCAGCACGCGGCGACCACGGCCATTGCGCAATACATCCCGGCGAGGTCGTCGCTGATGGACACGCCGCAGCGCGGCGGCGGGTATTCCGTCTGGCCCGGGTTCGCCGTCAGATGGCGCAGCCCGCCCATCGCCTCCCCGATCGCGCCGAAGGCCGGCTTGTCGCGATACGGCCCGCCCTGCCCGTAACCGGAGATCCGCCCGATCACCAGCCGCGGGTTCTCCGCATGCAGCACCTCCGGCCCGAGGCCGATGCGTTCGAGGTATCCGGCACGGAAATTCTCCACCAGCGCATCGGCGCGCTTCAGCAGCGCGACCAGCTTCGCCCGGTCCTCGTCCTTCTTCAGGTCGAGCGTCACCGACAGCTTGTTGCGCCCATGCACGCTGAACCAGACAGGATTGCCGTCCACGCTGCTGCCCCAGCCGCGCACGGGATCGCCCCCGGGCGGTTCCACCTTCACCACCTCGGCGCCCAGATCGGCGAGCAGGCGCGTGGCGAAGGGCGCGGCGATATAGTGGCCGAGTTCGACGATCTTCAGCCCGGCGAGGGGCAGCGTGGCGGGTGCGCTCATCCCGCGACCCATAGGCCAGAACGGGCCTTCCGCGAAGATTGCGTGGCACGCGGCAAGACTCCGGCAAGGCCCATGGGGGGAGACTGTCTCCGCCGGCGCATTCAGCCTCCGGCAACCCTGGACGAGGCGCGGGGCTTCCTCCCTCCCCGGCGCCTGCGGCCCTTTCCCCCTGGGCCGCCGTCACTGGGGGCGGCGCATCCCCTGCGCCGCCCCCAATCTTTGGCGCCGATCGCCATGATCGTTGCTGCATCGCACCGGGATGATGGCGCAGACTGCCCCTGCCGCACGATCAGGAGAGGACCGTCATGACGCCCGCCCAGACCGAGATCGTCCAATCCACCTGGAAGCATGTGGTGCCCATCGCCGACACAGCAGCCGATCTCTTCTACGATCGGCTGTTCGCAATCGACCCGACGACCCGGCCGCTTTTCAAGGCGGAAACCCTGCCGGAACAGAAGCGCAAGCTGATGACCATGCTGAGCACCGTGGTGACCGGCCTGGCACGGCCCGACCAGATCATTCCCGCCGCCGAGGCGCTGGCACGCCGCCATGTCGGCTATGGGGTGACGAGCGCACAGTATGACAGCGTCGGCGCCGCGCTGCTCTGGACACTGGAACGCGGGCTGGGGCCAGCCTGGACCACCGAGGCGCAGGATGCCTGGACGGCCGCCTACACCCTCCTCGCCGGGGTAATGCGCAAGGCCGTGGCCTGAAGTCCTTCGCACCGCGCCCTCGCGCGTGGCGCTAGAATAAGGCCGTCAACACCACCACGGCGTGTGAAATCGAGGACGACATGGCGCGCTTCTGCGAGGGGAGCATGGCTCCCTACAATGTCCTGTCGCTCACCCACGAGTGCACCTGGGTGATGGGCAGCACGGCAGGGACCCTCGGATCGACGAGCTTCGGCAGTTGCGTCGGCCTCGTCCTCTGGTGCCCTGCGACGAAAGAGGGCGTCGTTGCGCATTATGCCGGCTCCCTCGGCCATCCGACACACCAGGCGCAGGCACGCGACGACACGCAGGAGATCCTGCTCAAGGCCGGCACGGCCGGGAAGGCCTGGAATGCCTGGGTCTTCGGGGGCATGAGCCTGTCGTCGGGCACGCTCCTGTCGGCGTCCTCGGTGGGCCAGACGAAGCAGCTGATCGACCTGGTCCGTGCCGAGCTGAGCGGCCCGAATGGCTTTACCCATCAGCTCGACGGCTATCCCGGCTATGGCAAGGTCAGCCTCGACCTCGCGACCGGGGAGGTGACCCTCTCGGTCGAAGCGAGCGGGTCGGGGTCGAGGATCCTCGATCTCCTGTAGGAAGCCGTTTGGAAATGCGCCGATCGGCGCATTTCCACGTCCGGCACCGGCCCGCACCCGCCCCGCCACCCATACCAGGATACGGACGTCGATGGCCGGGTTGGGGGTGCGGGCCGGTGCCGGACTTTTCAAACGGCCTCCAAGACTGCCACGGGATCGCCATCGGACGGGGGCAGGTTCCCTCCTCTCCTGGTCTTGCGGCAGAGTGTCGCGACCGGGAATGGAGTTCTGTACCGATGACGGAAGACGAGGCACTCGCCCGCGCGGCCGGGCTGGGCGAACCATGGCGCAACCGCCAGGCCGAGATCGCCGAGGCTGCCGCCCAGGCTCGCCGCTTGGCCCAGGCCTTCCCGCGCCCCGCCGACGAGACCGCCGAGCCGATCCCGGCCTATGCCGTCCCCGCGCCCAAGGCGGCGCGGCGATGAGCAGCCCGGTCGACTACACCCTCGCCGAGGCCTCGGCGGCCATCGCGAAGCGCCGCCTTTCCCCGGTCGAATATCTCGATGCGCTGCGCGAACGCTTCGATGCACTCGAGCCTTCGCTGAACACCACCATCCTGCCGCTGTGGGACAGCGCGCGGGAGGATGCGAAGAAGGCCCAGCGCCGCATCGCGCGGTCCGGCCCGCGCTCCCCGATCGACGGATTGCCGGTGGGGCTGAAGGACATCATCGACCTCGCGGGGCACCCGACCACCTGCCATTCGCGCCACCTGCTGGACAATGTGAAGTCGGCGGATGCTGCCGTGGTGACGACGCTGCGCGCCGCCGGCGCGGTTTTCCCGGCCAAGCTCGCAACGCATGAATTCGCCATCGGCGGGCCAGCCTTCGACCTGCCCTTCCCGCCCGCACGCAATCCCTGGAACCGGGCGCATCATCCGGGCGGGTCCTCCTCCGGCTCCGGCTCCTCGGTCGGGGCGGGCCTCCTGCCGGCCGCGCTCGGCACCGACACGGGCGGGTCGGTCCGCCACCCGGCGAGCCATTGCGGCATCGTCGGCATGAAGGCGACCTATGGCCTCGTCTCACGCCGCGGTGTCTTTCCCCTCGCCTTCACCCTCGACCATGTCGGGCCGATGACGAAGGATGTCGCCTCCAACGCCATGCTGCTCGGCATCATGGCCGGGCACGACCCGGAGGATCCCGGCTCGGCGGTCCGTCGCCCTGAGAACTACGCCCGCCACCTGAAGAAGGGGCTGAAGGGCCTGACCATCGGCTTCGTGCGCCACTTCCACGAGACCGACCAGCCCGCCACGGAAGAGGTCACCGCCGCTCTCGAAACCGCGGCCAAGCTGCTGGCGAAGGAGGGTGCGAAGGTGAAGACCGTGACCCTGCCACCGCTGAACGAGTTCGCCGGCGTGAACCGCGCCATCATGATGGGCGAGTCGGCCGCCATCCACGGCCATTGGCTGCGCACCGCGCCCGAGGGCTATTCCAACCTGACGCGCAAGCGCCTCGCCCCGGGCCTCTTCGTCCGCGCGGAGGACTACGTCCAGGCCCAGCGCCGCCGCCGCGAGCTGATCGCCGCCGTGGAACAGACACTGTCCGGCGTGGACCTGCTGCTGACCGCGTCCTCCATGGACCCCGCCTGCCGCATTGACGATCCCGATGCGGTGGAACTTACCTATCCCCGCCAGGCCCGCACGCCCTTCAATGTCACCGGCCATCCGGCCATGACGCTGATGTGCGGCCTGTCCAAGGCCGAGGGCCTGCCGCTCGCCCTGCAACTCGTCGGACGCTATTTCGACGAGGCGACCGTCTACCGCGCCGCCGCGGCCTATGAGCGCGCGGCCCCCTGGAAGGCGATGCGTCCCGCGCCCTGAGCGCGGCACGCGGCGACACGGCCATGAGCCCCGAAGGCCCCATCACCCTGGTCGCCCCGGCCGCGCCGCCGAAGGGCCTCAGCCTGCCCTCGCCGCGGGTGCGGCGGCTGTTGCGCAGCGCGGCGGTACCGCTTTTCCTGCTGGCCGCGGCCTTCGTCCTGCGCGCCTTCGCCTTCGCCGCGGCGGTGATCGACACCGACGAAGGTCTCTACATGCTCCAGGCCCGCGAATGGCTCCGCGGGAACTGGCCGCTCGTCGGCGTGTGGGACATGCACCCGGTCGGCGCGCCCGCCATCTTCTCGGTGATGATGGCGATCTTCGGCGACGCCGTCTGGGTGCCGCGGCTGCTCGGCGTGCTGACCACCTGGGCCGGGGCCTGGGCGCTGTTTGCCATCGTGCGCTTCGCCACGGCACCGCCGGCGCTGGGGCTCGCGGCGGGGTTGCTCTACCTGGCGCACACCACGCTGCTCGGCGGCCTCGCGACCAATACCGAGATCCTGTTCATCCCGCTCACCGCCTGGTCCATCGCACTCGGCCTGCGGGCTACGCGCCGTGCGTTGGAACATGACGAGGCCCCGCCCTTCGCCAAGATCCTCGGCATGGGGCTGATGATCGGCGGCGCGCTCGCCGTGAAGCCCGTCGCGGTGTTCGAGGGCTGCCTCGCCTGGGCATTGCTGGTGGGGCCAGCCTGGTGGCGGGGCCTGCTCTCCTGGCGGCGGGTGGTGGTCTATGCGCTGACCTATGCCGTGCTCTGCGCGCTGCCGACCATGGCTCTCGGCTTCGCCTACCTCCTGCGCGGCGAGTTCGACGCGTTCGTCAACGGCACCTTTATCGGGCCGCTGCGCTATGCCGGGTCGCCCGTCGCGCTGCAGGACGCGGCGCGCTTCATCCTGATCGCCGTGATGATCCTGTTCTGGGCTTTCGCCCTGGTGCCGCCGGCGCTGATCCGACCGCGCGTGAAGCAGGGACCGGTCGCCCTGCTCCGCTGGGTGGCTGTGGCCTGGTTCATCGCCGCCACGGGCGCCGTCATCATGCCAGGCATGTATTACCAGCACTATTTCCTGCTGTGGCTGCCGCCGCTGTCGCTGCTCGCGGCGCTCGGCGCGCGGCGGCTGGCGCGCGTGGCGCGGCCGGGGCTGGTGGTGGTGGCCTTCGCCGTGCTGGTGGGCGGCGTGTCCGTCGATGCCTGGCGGTCCTCGACCGTGCCGCGGCTGTACGGGGCAATCGGCCTTGGCGGCCCCGATCCGGTACGGGAAGTCGCGGCGGCGATCCGGCGCGAGATCGAACCCGGCGACCCGATCTGGGTGGTGAACTACCACCCCGCGCTCTACGTGCTGTCCGAGGCCGGGCTCGCCACGCGCTACGCCTTCCCGGGGCAACTCGTCGGCCCCTACTGGCGCGTCACTGGCATCGACCCGAACGAGGAAGTCGCCCGCATCCTGTCGACCAACCCGCAGGTGATCGTCGTGGACCGCGGCTGGTGGCCGCATGTGCGGCCCCGGATCGCGGCGATGATCGAGGAAGCATTGGCCGAGCACTACGACCTGGCGGCGGTGGTTTATGAGGAACGCGGGCCTGTGGAGGTGTGGCGGCTGAAGTAGTAGCGGGCGGGACGAGAAGCCCTTATGGCAGCCCCAATGCCTCCACTGTGAAATTGGAGGGGCGCCGCCCCTCCAAACCTCCCCGCCAGGCCCCACAGTGTGGCCTGGACCGCCGGCACCCGGTGCTGGGCAGGATGATGCGGCCCCCTCCCAACGCTCTTTATGCGCAAGAGTATGTTTCGGCCCTCATCCTGGCCGTGGCGCACGGCGCCAAGTGACGGTTTCCAAAGGCCCTGTGGCCTTTGGCGGGGTGGCTTGGAGGGGCAGGGCCCCTCCAATTCGACAGCCGAAGCATCGGAGCGCCTCTGCTGGCCGGCGCCGCTGCCACCAAGGCGAGGCAAGAGATTCTCTGCCCCGCCCTTCGCTACCCCCGATCCGCCACCCCCACCCCGAACGACACCACCGACAGCGCCAGCCCCAGCCCGAAGATCGCCGCATGGCTCTCCCCGGTCACGCCGAACAGGGCGGCCATGGCGAAGCCCGTCACGGCCTGCGCCACGGCGAAGGCCGCCGTGGTGCGCACCCAGATGCGCCCGGCCAGCGGCCCGGCGCGCTCCCGCGCCGCCGCCAGGGTCACGGCCGTCACGCTGACGGCCGCGATACCCGACAGCAGCCCCGAGACCACCAGCCACGCCACGCCTGGCAGCAGCGCCGTGCCCAGCGCCGCCACCTGCACCGCGAGCGTCATCGGCAGCGCGCGTCGCCCGCCGATGCGGTCCGCCAGCGCCCCGCCGGCCAGGCTGCCCGACACCGCTCCGACGCCGAAGACCACCCACATCAGCCCACCCGCCTGCACGCCGAGCCCATGCCCGCGCGCCGCCAGATCCGCGAGATAGACCATCGGCGGCACTAGCCCGGCGCCTGAGACGCCGTAGGCGATCACCAGCTTCCAGGCGGAAGGCACTTCCCCGGCCGCCTGCGGCTTCGGCAGGGGCGGTGGCGCCGGCCAGAAGCGCCGCGCCGCCGCCCACAGCGCCGCCGTCACGCCCGCAAGACCGAGCCAGGCCGCATTGACCGAATGTCCCACCAGCGCCGGCACCATCAGCGCGCCGAGCGTGATCCCCGTCCCGACGCCGAGCAGCACCACCCCGCCGGCGACCCCGCGCCGCTGCGGCGGCACCACGGCCTGCACGGATGGCCCGGCAAGCCCCATCAGCGTGCCGCCCGCCACCCCCGCCACCGCGCGCCACAGCCCGAGCCAGGCGAGCCCGCCCTGCCACGCGCAGCACAAGGCCGCGAGCACCGCCAGTGCCATCCCGGCATCGAGCGCCCGCGGAATGCCGAGCCGCCGCCCGACCCCAGGCGCGCCCAGCACGCCGATCAGATAGCCGGTCAGGTTGATCGCCCCGAGCAGCCCGGCCCCTGCGCCATCCACCCAGCCGGCGGCGACCATGGCCGGGAACAGCGGCACATAGGCGAAGCGCGCCAGCCCGATGCCCGAGCAGGTCGCGGCCGCCCCGGCCAAGGCCGGCGCGAACAGCGCGCGGGTCACGCCGCCACCCCCTGCGTCCAGGCCCGGCTACCAGAGCATTTTTCGCTCACGCTGGGTCGGCACCAGCCCACACCCCCACCCAGCCACCCCGCGACAACATCCCGGATGGATGGCCGGGTGGGGGTGTGGGCTGGTGCGGTTCGACCGAAAAAAGATCTAGCGCGGCTCGGGAGCCTGCGCCGCGCGGATCGCCCGACGCAGCTTTGCGACCCCGGTGCGCGGATGGCCATTGTCGCACAGCCGCATGCCGTCCTCGACCAGGCGGCGTACCGATTCCTGCCGTGCCCCAGGCATCGCGCCCAGGCGATCGGCCAGTTCGACACAGTATTCGCGGCTGTCGGATGTGACCTGCGGCATCGGCTCCCCTCCGGCGACAAGATCCGGGGCGAACAGAATGGCAAGTGGCAAGAAGGCACGCATCGTCCGTACCATGCCGCCACCGGCCTCGCATCGCGGTGGCCTTCGGATGAACGCCCGTTCATCGGATGGAGGCCCCCGGTCCACCCAGCCGGAGTGTTGCGCGCAGGCCCGGTTGATCGGCGCCAGGCTCGGCGTCGTCCAGCACCAGTTCCCCGCTATGCAGATGCGCCACCGCGATCACCAGCGACAGGCCCAGCCCCGATCCGGGCGTCGCGCGGGCGGCATCGGCGCGGAAGAAGCGCTCCCCCGCGCGGGCCCGGCCCTCGGCAGACAGGCCGGGACCGCTGTCTGCGATGGTCACCTCCACCCCGTCGCGCGGCACAGCCTGCGCGGACAGACGCACCGTGCCGCCGGCCGGGGTGAATTTCAGCGCATTGTCCAGCAGGTTGCCGACTGCCTGCGCCAGCAGATCGCGATCGCCCACCAGTTCAAGCTGCTCCGGCAGGTCGAGCGCGATGGTCTGGTCGCGGCTCTCCGCCACCACGCCATAGAATTCCGCGACGTCGCGCAGGACCGGCACCAGGTCGAGCGGCGCGAAGGCCGCCCGTCGCGCGCCGGCCTCGGCCTCGGCAATGCGCAGCAGGGCCTCGAACACGCGGGAGATGTTGTCGAGGTCGGTGATC
The DNA here is from genome assembly GCF_019430885.1 of Roseomonas alba. Taxonomy (GTDB): domain Bacteria; phylum Pseudomonadota; class Alphaproteobacteria; order Acetobacterales; family Acetobacteraceae; genus Neoroseomonas; species Neoroseomonas alba. Next base: position 149,588 of record NZ_JAHYBZ010000008.1, read on the forward strand.
CCCTGCTCCATCGCCGCGCGCAGCGCCTCGGCATCGCCGGTGCCGGCCTGCGCTTCCTCGAGCTTCGCCCGCGCGCGGGCGATGGGCGTGCGCAAATCATGCGCGATGGAATCCGACACGCCGCGGATGCCCTCCATCAGCCGGTCGATGCGGTCGAGCATGGCATTCATGCTTTCCCCCAGACGGTCGAATTCGTCGTCGCGCCCCGAATTGGGCACGCGCCGCGACAGATCGCCCGCCGCGATGGCCCGCGCCGTCTGCGATGCCGGGCGCAGGCGATGTTCCAGCGCGCGGCGCAGCACCGCCGCGCCCAGCAGGGCGATCACCGCGGCGGCCATGGCGGACCAGGCGATGCCCTCTGCCAGCAGGTCGCGCAGGCGCTGCTTCTCATCGACATCACGCCCGATCAGCACGCGATAGCCATCGAGGCCGATGGTGTAGAGCCGCGCCTCGACCTGCACGCCCTCCCGCGCCACGGCGGTCGCGGCCCACTCACCATCGCCGGCCGTATCGGGCGGCCAGCGGTCGAGATTGCCCGCAACGCGCCGCCCGTCGGCATCCGTCATCAGATAGATGGCGTGGTTCTCGACATCCGCGGCGAGACGCTCGGAAATGGCCTCTGCCACCGCGCTCGGCCCCGCCTCCCGCCACCGTTCCGTGAGGCCAAAGGCATCGGTGCGCAGCGCGGCATCGGTCTGGCGATCGAGCGAACCCGCCGTTGCGAACCACAGGATCAACGCGAAGAGAATGGTCGCCGCGCTGTACACGCCGGCAAACAGCAGCGCGAAGCGGAAGGAGGCGCCGCGCAGGAAGCGCAGCAAGGGGTCCCAGGCGTTTGTCGATTGCGGCACGGTCAGCATCGGTGAGGGGGTTCGCCCCTTCCCGCCAAGACGGCCTTCCTGATGACCGGAATGCTTGCACCGTTGCGGTTGGAAGGGCGCTGCCCCTCCAAACGCCCCCCCCAACGGTGTCGCATTGACGTTGCTTCGCGACACCAATGGGCGCCCCTGGTGCTTGGAGCACCTGGACCGCAGTCTCCTGGCACCGGGCATTGCAAACTGCCTCGGCGCGATGTGCCACACCACAACGGAGCAGCCAGGAGGAGCAACGCCCCTCCAGCCCTCATCTCACGCCTCCGCGCGGATCATGTAGCCGGCGTTGCGCACCGTATGGATCAGCGGCTTGTCAAAGCCCTTGTCCACCTTCTGGCGCAGCCGACTGACATGCACGTCGATCACGTTGGTCTGCGGGTCGAAGTGATAGTCCCACACCTTCTCGAGCAGCATGGTGCGCGTCACCACCTGCCCGGCATGGCGCAGCAGGTGCTCCAGCAGGCGGAACTCGCGCGGCTGGATCTCGATGCGCCGGCCGCCGCGCGTGACGGTGCGCGACAACAGGTCCATCTCCAGATCCGCGATCTTCAGCCGCGTCGCCGGCGCATCGACGGTCGGGCGGCGGCCCAGCGCCTCGACACGCGCCAGCAACTCGGCGAAGGCGAAGGGCTTGACCAGGTAGTCGTCGCCGCCCGCCTTCAGGCCCTTCACCCGCTCATCGACCGCGGAGAGCGCGGAGAGGAACAGCACAGGCGTGCGGTTGCTCTGCCCGCGCAGGGTCTCGACCAGGCGCACGCCGTCCACGCCGCCGGGCAGCATGCGGTCCAGCACCAGGATGTCGAATTGCTCGGACGCCGCGAGGAACAGCCCATCGCGCCCGTTGCTCGCATGCTCGACCACATGCCCGGCTTCCTGAAGGCCCTTGCGCACGAAACGCGCGACCTCGGCATCGTCCTCGACCAACAGGATGCGCATGAGGCTTCGTCCCTACCCTTCGTTCGGCCGCCGGCCGATCTGCACGGCGATTTCCTGTTGCCGCCCGCCACGCAGCAGCGTCAGGCGGACCGTCTCTCCGGGCGGCAGCACCGCGACGCCGCGCACCAGGGCGCGGGAGGTCGCGACCGCCTCTCCGTTCAGCGCCGTCACCAGGTCGCCCTGGCGCAGCCCCGCGCGGGCGGCGGGGCTATTGCGCTCCACGCCCATGATGACGGCGCCGCGGCGGCCGCGGCCCTGCTCCTCGGCGTCCGCGACCGATACGCCGAGCCAGCCGCGCTCGACCCGCCCGCCGCGAATCAGGGCCTCGATCACCGGCTTGGCGAGGTCCGACGGCACGGCGAAGCCGATGCCCGCCGAGGCACCCGAAGGCGAGTAGATCGCCGTGTTGATGCCGATGACCTCGCCGGCCATGTTGAACAGCGGCCCACCGGAATTGCCCGGGTTGATGGGGGCGTCGGTCTGGATGAAATCGTCGAAGGGCCCGGCGCCGATGTCGCGGCCGCGGGCCGAGACGATCCCCGCCGTGACCGACCCGCCCAACCCGAAGGGGTTCCCGGCCGCCAGCACCCATTGGCCGACGCGCATGCTGGACGACGCGCCAAGCGAGACGGCGTTGAGCGTCCCGCGCGGCGTGATCTTCACCAGCGCGAGGTCGGTCAGGTCGTCCACCCCCATGACGCGGGCGGGATATTCCGTACCGTCCTGGGTGGTGACCACGACACGCGTCGCATTGCCCACGACATGCCCGTTGGTGACGATGATGCCGGAGGGCTCGATGACGAAGCCCGACCCGGCCCCCTGCACCAGATGGCTGCCGCCGCCGCGCCGGCGATCGACCGGGCTGCGTCGCGGCTCGTTCTCCTCCCGGCTGGTGACCTGGATGCTGACCACGGCCGGCAGCACGCTTTCGGCGAGGTCGGCGAAATCAGGCAGGCCGCGCTGGGCGCGCGCCGGACCGGCGCAGCCAGGCAGGGCGGCAAGGGGCAACAGCAGCGCAAGGCGGCGCGGCAGCGCGGGCGACTCGGGGGGGGAGATCGGGGGCATTCTCACGGGCCCAATCTGCGCTGCCCTCTCGGGGGGTTCAACCGGCGGCAATCGGGTCCTCCGGCCAAGGGTGCTTCGGATAGCGGCCGCGCATTTCCTTACGGACCTCGGCCCAGCTTCCTTTCCAGAAACCGGCCAGGTCCCCGGTGACGGCAATCGGCCGTCCGGCCGGCGACAGCAACGCCACCTGCACCGGCACCCGCCCGCCGGCAAGGGGGGGCAGGCCGGCGAGGCCGAAGAGGTGCTGCGCGCGGGCCTCCAGGGTCGGGATCTCCCGCGCATAGTCGATGGCTGCGGTTCGCCCGCCGGGCAGGGCGAGACGTGGCGGCAGCGCCGTATCCAGGGCGCGTTGCCGGTCCCAGGGCAGGGCGTCGCGCAGCAGGGCGGTGACGTCCAGCGCACCGAGCTCCGACAGCTTCGTGCGCCCCAGGATCTGCGGCGCGAGCCAACCCTGCACCGAGGCCGCCAATGCGGCGTCGGAGACGTCCGGCCAGGCCTCGCCTTCGGCCTTGCGCATCCAGGCGATGCGAGCCTGGGTCTGGCGTGCCGCATCGGTCCAGTTGAGATCGCGCAGGCCGCGCTCCGCCGCCGCGGCGGCCAGGGCGGCGGCCACGGCGGCCGGGTCGGCCTGGGCCAGTGGCGCTTCCTCCAGCACCAGCGGCCCGAACATCAGACGCCGCCGCGCCAGCACCGCACCGGCCCGGGCGTCGAAGGCCGCACCTTCCTCCCGTCGCAGCCGTTCGGGGAAGCGCGCTTCCAGCACGGCGCGGTCCAGGGGCGCGGCCATGCGGATGCGGGCCTCCGTCCCCTGAAGGGCCAGGTCCGCCACGGCCAGCAGCGCCGACTTGGCCAGTGGATCGGTCGCCGGCAGCCGTGCCCCCTGCCCCGAGGCCAGCCGGAACGCCCCGTCCATTGCGCCGCGCTTCGCGGCGATGCGATCCGGAAAGCCTGCCGCCAGCAGCGCGCCCGCATCGCCATCCGGATGCGTCTGCCCATGCACGCCCAGTCGCCGGCGGTGCAGCGCCGAGGCGCGGCGGATGCGATGGATCGTCGCCCGGTCCGCATCTGCCCGATCCGCGCCATGCAGCAGGTCGAGCCGCAGATGCACGTCCGAGGGCGCCTCGCGGTCACGGATCGGGTCGCGTTCCTCCAGCAGCGCCGCTAGGTCCGCGGCGAGCGCCCGCTCACCCTCATCCGCCGCTGCGACCAGCATGCGCGCGAGCCGCGGATGCGTCCCCAACCGCGCCATGCGCCGCCCCGTGGCAGTGATGCGGCCATCCCCGTCCAGCGCATCGAGGTCCCGCAGCAGCGCCTGCGCCGCCTTCACTGCCCCTGCCGGCGGCGGGTCGAGGAAAGCCAGGTCGCCCAGCGACGCTCCCCATCCCGCCACGTCCAGCACCAGAGCGGACAACTCCGCCTCCAGCATCTCCGGCCGGTCCGCGAGCGGCAGGCCGCGATGCAGCGCCTCGGTCCACAGCCGGATCGCCACACCGGGCGCCGTGCGCCCCGCGCGTCCCGCGCGCTGTTCTGCCGCCGCCCGGCTGATTCGCACCGTCACCAGCCGCGACAGGCCCGATGCCGGATCGAGCCGCGGCGCGCGGCGGAACCCGCCATCAACAACGATCCGCACGCCCGGCACGGTCAGCGAGGTCTCGGCGATGGATGTCGCCAGCACCACCTTCCGTCGCCCATCCGCGGCCGGGTTCAGCGCGATGTCCTGTTCCGCCGGCGGCAATTCCCCATGCAGCGGCACCACCAGCGCATCGAGGCCCGTTAGCCTGTCCTGCGTCCGCCTGATTTCCCCCCAGCCCGGCAGGAAGGCCAGCACGTCGCCCGGATGCTCCCGCAGCGCCTCGCGGATCGTGCCGGCCATCGCCTCCGGCAGGTCACGCGCATCCTTCAGGTCCCGCGCGCGGGACTGCACAGTGACGGGATAGGCGCGCCCCAGGCTCTCGATAACCGGCGCATCGCCGAGCAGCCCGGCAAAGGCCCCGCCATCCAGCGTCGCCGACATCGCCAGCAGCCGCAGTTCCGGCCGCAACGCCCGTTGCAGGTCGAGGCACAGCGCCATCGCCAGGTCAGTGTCGATGTTGCGCTCATGCGCCTCGTCGAACAGCACCGCTGCGACGCCTTCGAGGCCGGGATCCGATTGCAGCCGCCGCACGAGAAGGCCCTCGGTGACGACCTCCACCCGCGTGCGGTCGGAAAAGGCGCGATCCAGCCGCGTCGCCAGGCCGATCGTCCCGCCCGGCGCACTCTCGCCGACCATCTCCGCCATCCGCCGCGCCGCCGCGCGTGCCGCGACGCGCCGCGGTTCCAGCACGAGGATGCGGGCGTTCTCCGCCCAGGGCTCGTCCTTGAGCACCAGCGGGACAAGCGTCGTCTTGCCCGCGCCCGGCGGGGCGATGAGCACCGCATTCGATCCGGCGCGGAGCGCCTCGCGCAACGCGGGGAGCGCCTCGGCGACGGGGAGGTCCGGGGGCGTCATGGGTGACCGGAGAGGGGCTTTGCCCCCCTCCGGGCCTCCCCCCACCAAAGGCCGCAGGGCCTTTGGAAACCGATACCTGGTGTTGGGGGCGACGGACGCTTTGATGACCCGACACGCACGCGTGCCGGAAGAAATCCGCGGCCCCGGGCGGAAAAGGCCAGCCCCCGCCGCATGCTGTACGCCGAGCCCAGCGCCAAGTGACAGTTTCCAAAGGCCCTGTGGCCTTTGGTGGGGGAGCTTTGGAGGGGGCAAAGCCCCCTCCATCGCGCGAGCCTCACGCGAACCACCGGCGAAGGTCGTCGGATACCCCGACCATTGGCGCCTGCGCGACCCGTTCCCGCGCCGCCCCACCGCCTAGTGCCGCGGCCAGCGCACAATCCAGGCTGTCCAGCACCGGCACCGACACAAGCGGCGCCACGCGCGGGGCAATCCCTGCCAGCCCGGCGCCGCCCAGCACTACCGCCCCGGCGCCTTCCGCCGCGGCGGCCTGGGCGGCTTCGGCGAGGAGCGCCGCCGCGCCATCCGGGTCGCGGGCGATCATGTCGCCGGTCGGGGCGATGCCGCGCACCATGACCTGGTCGGGGCCGAAGCCGCGGATCAGGACGAATTCCTCCAGCATCGGCACCCAGAGCGCGCCACCGGTCAGCAGGGCCACCCGCGGTGCAATCGCCAGGGCTGCGGCGATGGAGGCCTCGGCCATGCCGACCACGGGAATGGGCAGCAGCTCGCGTGCGGCCTCGATCCCCGGTTCGCCGAAGCAGGCGATGATGGCGGCGTCGCAGCCGGCCGGGTTGTCGCGGCCGATATGATCGGCGAGCGCGGCCAGCACCGCGTGACCGGCGATCGCGACGGCGGCGCGGGTGGAGATGTAGCGGGCGCCGAAGGGTGCGGTGACAGGCACCAGCTCCGCCGGGGGCAGGCCGAGGCGCGGCAGGGCCTCTGCCGCGCGGGTCGCGATCAGTGCGGTGATGGCCGGATCGGTGTTGCCGTTGAGCAGAAGGAGACGCATGGGCCGGGATCAGCATGGCCGCGCGACGGGCGCAAGGCACAGCCGGCACACGGAAAGCCTTCCCATCACCTTCGGCACTCAGGGAGTCTCACCGCTTGTTGCTGCTTGCTGCCGCACCGCAGGCCTGAGCGCACCGGACGAGTCGGCGACCCGCCCCGGAAGCGGGCAATCTGCACCGCTCCTGAGCAAAAACTGTGTGCATCGTCCCACACGGGCAGCCCTTGCGCATGGCACACCCCTTGCTGCGCTGCCGAAGATGCGCCGGAACCCATCGGCCGGCGCCTCAGGGAGAGTGCATGTTCTTCTACCTGCTCCGCCGCATCCTGTACGCCATCCCGATCGCCCTCGCGGTCGGGCTGTTCTGCTTCATGCTGGTGCAGATCGCCCCGGGCGATCCCATCAACGCCATCGTGCCGGCCGATGCGCCTGGCGACGTGGTCGAGCAGGTGCGGCGCGACTACGGCCTCGACAAGCCGCTGCCGGTGCAGTTCGGCATCTGGCTGTGGAAGGTGCTGCACGGGGATCTCGGGCGGTCGCTGGCGACCGGGCGCAGCGTCTGGTCGGACCTGTCCGGGGCGATCGTGAACACGCTGCGCCTGGCGATCGTCGCCTCCGGCCTGGGATTCATCATGGGCTGCGTGCTGGGTGGCCTGGCCGGCACCTTCCGGGGCTCCGTCGTCGACCGTGCAGCAGTGGGCATCGCCGTCGCCGGCGTGTCGGTGCCGCACTACTGGCTCGGCATGGTGCTGGTGGTGGTGTTCTCGGTGCAGCTCAACATGCTGCCGGCGATGGGCGCGGGACCCAGCGGGTCCGGCGACTGGGCCTGGAACTGGGAGCATATGCAGCACCTGATCCTGCCCGCGGTGACGCTCGCCGTGATCCCGATGGGCATCGTGACGCGCACCGTGCGCGGCATCATCGCCGAGATCATGAGCCAGGAATTCGTGACCGCCCTGCGCGGCAAAGGCCTGACGCGCGGGCGCATCTTCGTCCATGTCGTGAAGAACGCCGCGCCGAACGCGCTCGCCGTGATGGGCCTGCAGCTCGGCTACCTGATGGGCGGGTCGATCCTGGTGGAGACGGTGTTCTCCTGGCCCGGCACCGGGCTGCTGCTGAACAATGCGATCTTCCAGCGCGACCTGCCGGTGCTCCAGGGGACCATATTGGTGCTGGCGATGTTCTTCGTCGCGCTGAACCTGGTCGTCGACCTGGTGCAGACCGCGCTCGACCCACGAATCAAGCGCGCCTGAACGGGAGAGAGCCGATGAGCATGTCCACGACTCCCTCCGCCGCCGAGGCGGAACTCGCCGTCCAGGCCCGGCAGGCCGCGGTAAAGAGCCAGGGCTACTGGGCAGGCGTGTGGAAGCGCCTGCGCCGCGATCCGGTGACCATCGGCTGCGCGCTGGTGCTGCTGGCGATGTTCCTCGCCATCGTCCTGGCGCCGATGATCGCGCCGCACGATCCCTATCAGGGGTCGATGATCCGCCGGCTGCGCGCGATCGGAACGCCCAACTATCCGCTCGGCACCGACGAGCTCGGCCGCGACATGCTGACGCGGCTTCTCTATGGCGGCCGGCTGTCGTGGTTCATGGGCATCGTGCCGGTCGTCTTCGCCTTCGTCATCGGCACCTCGCTCGGCGTGCTGGCGGGCTTCGCGGGCGGCAAGGTGAACATGGCGATCATGCGCACCACCGACATCTTCTACGCCTTCCCCTCGGTTCTGCTGGCGGTGGCGATCTCCGGCGCGCTGGGGGCGGGCATCCTGAACGCCATCCTTGCGCTGACGCTGGTCTTCATCCCGCAGATCATCCGTGTGGCGGAGAGCGTGACGACCGGCGTGCGCAACCTCGACTTCGTGGATGCGGCACGGGCGTCGGGTGCTTCCGCCTTCACCATCGTGCGCGTGCATGTGCTGGGCAATGTGCTGGGGCCGATCTTCGTCTATGCGACGTCGCTGATCAGCGTCTGCATGATCCTGGCTTCGGGCCTGTCCTTCCTCGGCCTCGGCACCAAGCCGCCGGAGCCGGAATGGGGCCTGATGCTGAACACGCTGCGCACCGCGATCTATGTGCAGCCCTGGGTGGCGGTGCTGCCCGGCGTGTGCATCTTCATCACGTCGATCTGCTTCAACCTGCTGTCCGATGGGTTGCGCCAGGCGATGGATGTGAAGGCCTGATCGCCTTCACATCCATCGCGTCCTGTCGTCTGGCACGCCTTGCGGCGTGACGGACGTGAAGGCCTGATCGTCTTCACATCCATCGCTTCCTGCCGTCCGGCACGCCTTGCGGCGTGACGGACGTGAAGGCCTGATCGCCTTCACATCCATCGCTTCCTGCCGTCCGGCACGCCTTGCGGCGTGACGGATGTGAAGGCCTGATCGCCTTCACATCCATCGCTTCCTGTCGTCTGGCACGCCTTGCGGCGTGACGGACGTTAAGGCCCTACCGCATCCCGATCGCGCTGCGCGCGATCGGCCCGAAAGTCCAGGAATCTGCGTTTCCTGGCGAGGGGTTCGAGGGGGGCCGCCCCCCCCTGCCTCACCAGAGCGGCACGAACCGCCGCAGAATCGCCCGCGTCAGCCGCTGGTTCGACCGGCTCCAGGGATCCTCGGTGTAGAAGACCGGCTCCCCCGGCTCCCAGCCTGAGCAGCTCCAATCCGACTGCCGCGCGAAGAAGGCGACGAAGTCCGCCTCCTCCCGCCACTGCGCCAGGGTGCGGCTCGGGTAGTGGCCGTCCTGGATCTCGCACAGTGCCACGCCGCCGCCGCTACGGATCAGCGCATGCCCGCAATAGTCGCGGTGATGTTCGTGGATCAGCCCCTCGCCGTCCTGGCAGCGGAGCAGCGTCCGCCAGAGCTTGCGGGCGAGCCCTTCGCCGAAGGGTCGGCGGTCCAGCCGCGCGGCGAGGCGTTCGCGTTCCGCGCGGTTGCCCTCGTAATAGGCCCGCAGATAGGCATCGTGGTCCGCGGGCGGGTCGGTCATGTCATCGGCACCGCGACCCAGCGCCTGAAACCAGGCCGCGCGCCGATCGCCGCGTACCAGGCGGCGAGCGCGGGGAAATGCGGCATACCCGGCACATGCACTTCCGGCCCGAACCACCGGCGTGCGTAGCAGCCGAGCACGATGTCGGCGACGGTCATGTGCTCGCCATCGATAAAGGGCCAGCCATGGGCCGCGATATGGGCGTCGAGCATCGCCCAGCACTCGCCGGCCGCTTTGGCCGCGGCCATGACGGCGGCCATGTCGCGCTGGTCCGCCGGCGTGCGCACCATGCCCCAGAACAGGTTGCGCTCCGCCGGGCCCAGGGTCGAAAGCTGCCAGTCCATCCAGCGGTCCGCGCTGGCCCGGGCGGCAGGGCTCGCCGGATAGAGCGGGCTGCCATGCTTCGCGGCCAGGTAGCGCAGGATCGAGTTTGATTCCCAGAGGACGAAACCGTCATCCTCGATGGTCGGCACCCGGCCATTGGGGTTCATCGCACGGTAGGCGGGCTCGTTGACCAAGCCGAATTCCATGCCGGCATCGACGCGGTCGTAGGGCAGATCCAGCTCCTCGAGCAGCCAGAGCACCTTCTTCACATTGACCGAATTCACCCGGCCCCAGACCTTCAGCATGCAGTCCCCCGATGCGGTGCGGGGTGCATGGTAGGGCGGAATCGTGTTTCGGGTCACGGCAGCGTGCCCGGCTGGTGCCGCAACCTCTTCATGATTCGGGCGCTTTTGATCGCGATTGTCGTATCGTGCCGCGGGCGCGGCACTGGAGGATTGCATGTCGGAAGCCGAGATGGAGCGGCGGATGGATGAGCTCGACCGCCTGTTGAACGACCCGGAGACGCGGATGGACGCGGAACGGGTGTGGGCGATCCTGGCGGAGATCAGCCGGACAGCCGTGCCCGCCCCACGCGGCTGACGTCGCAGGCGGCACCCCTCCGAGCCATCTGTGCCAAAGGCCGGGGCCGGTGGAACGGGCCATCCAGCACGGGGCGCGGCCACTGGTGTTCCGCGCAGGGCAAGCCGCACGCGTCGCCCTGCATCATCACTGATCAAGACGTCCGAAGACCCTCGGGCGAAAGGGTCCGGGACGGCAGAGCCACCTACGCCTTGCGCCGCGCCGCGATCAGGAACTCGCGATTGCCTTCCGGCCCGGTGATCGGGCTGGGTTCGATGCCGATCACGTCCCAGCCCGGCAGCCCGGCCCACCAGTCATGGATGGTGGCGCAGACTTCCGCATGCACCGCCGGGTCGCGCACGACCCCGCCTTTGCCGACCCGTTCCGGCCCGGCCTCGAATTGCGGCTTGATCAGGGCCACCGCCCAGGCCTCCGGTGCGGCGAGCGCCAGTGCCGCGGGCAGCACCGTCCGCAGCCCGATAAAGGAGGCATCGCAGACCACCGCCCCGACCGGCTCCGGCACCTGCTCGGCGGTCAGGTAGCGGGCGTTGACGCGTTCCAGCACCACCACCCGCGGATCGTTGCGCAGCTTCCAGTCGAGCTGCCCATGTCCGACATCGACGGCATAGACCTTCGCCGCGCCCTTCTGCAGCAGCACGTCGGTGAAGCCGCCGGTGGACGCGCCCACATCCAGCCCCACGCGCCCCTCCGGCGACAGGCCGAAATGGTCCAGCGCATGGGCCAGCTTGATGCCGCCGCGGCTGACCCAGGGATGATCCTGGCCGCGCAGGATGATCGGCAACCCCTCGGGCAGCAGATCGCCGGCCTTCTCGATCCGGCGCTCGCCGCAATAGACCTTGCCGGCCAGGATCAGCGCCTGCGCCTTGGTCCGGCTGTCCGCCAGGCCGCGCTCGACCAGCGCCACATCGGCGCGCTGGCGGGCCATCAGGCCCGCGCGGGGAGCGCCCGGGCCGGCTGACCCAGCGCCGCCAGCACCGTTCCGACGATCTGCGACGCGTTCAGCCCGGCCTCGTCATACTGCTTCTTCGGCGAATCATGGTCGATGAAGCGGTCGGGCAGGCACATCGGCCGGATCTTCAGCCCGCCATCCAGCAACCCGCGCGTCGCGAGATGCTGCATCACCAGCGCGCCGAAGCCGAGGATCGACCCTTCCTCGATCGTCACCAGCACCTCGTGCTCGCGCGCCAGGCGTTCGACCAGGTCGGTGTCGAGCGGCTTGGCGAAGCGCGCATCGGCGACCGTGCAGGACAGGCCATGCGTCGCCAGCTCATCCGCGGCCTTGAGCGCTTCACGCAGCCGCGCGCCATAGGACAGGATGGCGATGGAGGTCCCTTCCCGCACCACGCGCCCGCGCCCGATCTCGAGCACCGAGCCGCGCTTCGGCACCTCGACGCCAAAGCCCTCGCCACGCGGATAGCGGAAGCCGACCGGATGGTCGTCGATCGCCGCGGCGGTCGCGACCATATGGGCGAGTTCGGCCTCGTCCGACGCCGCCATCAGCACGAAGCCCGGCAGGCAGCCGAGATAGGCGATGTCGAAGATGCCCGCATGCGTCGCGCCATCGGCGCCGACCAGCCCCGCGCGGTCCATGGCGAAGCGCACCGGCAGCGACTGCAGCGCGACATCGTGCATCACCTGGTCATAGGCGCGCTGGAGGAAGGTGGAATAGATCGCGCAGAAGGGCTTCATCCCCTCCGTCGCCATGCCGGCAGCGAAGGTGACGGCGTGCTGTTCCGCGATGCCGACATCGAAGGTCCGCTTCGGGAAGGCCTTGCCGAACAGGTCGAGCCCCGTGCCGGAGGGCATCGCCGCATTGATCGCGACGATGCGGTCATCGGCTTCGGCCTCCGCGATCAGCGCATTGGCGAAGACCTTGGTGTAGCTCGGCGGGCCGGGCGGGGCCTTGGCCTGCTCGCCGGTGACGACGTTGAACTTCTGAACGCCGTGATACTTGTCGGCAGCGGCCTCGGCGGGCGCGTAGCCCTTGCCCTTCTGCGTCACGACATGCAGCAGGATCGGCCCGGCATGCTCCGTATCACGCAGGTTGCGCAGGATCGGCAGCAGGTGGTCCAGATTGTGACCATCCACCGGGCCCACGTAGTAGAAGCCCAGCTCCTCGAACAGCGTGCCGCCGGTGAACCAGCCGCGGGCATATTCGTCGGCGCGCCGTGCGGCGCGTTCCAGCGGCGCGGGGAAGCGCTTCGCCACCCGCGCCATCAGGTCGCGGATCGACAGGAAAGGGCGCGAGGAAATCAAGCGCGACAGATAGGCCGACATCGCGCCCACCGGCGGGGCGATCGACATGTCGTTGTCGTTCAGGATGACGATGAGGTTCGCCTTCGACGCGCCGGCATTGTTCATGGCCTCATAGGCCATGCCCGCGCTCATCGCGCCGTCGCCGATCACCGCGATCACCTGGCGGTCGTCACCCTTCAGGTCGCGCGCCACCGCCATGCCGAGCCCGGCGGAGATCGAGGTGGACGAATGCGCCGCGCCAAAGGGGTCGTATTCGGATTCCGACCGCCGCGTGAAGCCCGACAGTCCGCCGCCCTGGCGCAGGGTGCGGATGCGGTCGCGCCGCCCGGTCAGGATCTTGTGCGGGTAAGCCTGGTGGCCGACGTCCCAGATCAGCCGGTCCTTTGGCGTCTCGAACACCGCATGGACCGCGACGGTCAGCTCCACCACGCCCAGCGACGCCCCGAGATGCCCGCCCGTGGTGCTGACCACGTCGATCGTCTCGGCGCGCAGTTCCTCGGCAAGCTGCTTGAGCTGCTCGGCGGAGAAATTGCGCAGATCGGCGGGCACGTGCACGCGGTCGAGAAGGGGGGTCGCCGGACGGGTCATCAGGTCCTCCGTGCGATCGCGTAGCCCGCGAGCGCCCGTAACAGATCGGCACGCTCACCGAGCGCGTCCAGATGCGCCGCGGCCTGAGCGGCGAGTCTTTCCGCCTGGGCCTGGGCGCGGGGAATGCCGAGCAGCCCCACCAGCGTCGCCTTGCCGGCTTCGGCATCCTTGCCGGTGCGCTTGCCCGTCTCCTCGGCCGAGGCGGTGGCGTCCAGCAGGTCGTCGGCGATCTGGAAGGCCGCGCCAAGATCCCGCCCATAGGCGGCGAAAGCATGGCGCATCTGCGACGGCGCCTTGCCGAGGATGGCCCCGGCCTCGGCGGCGTATTCGATCAGCTTGCCGGTCTTGAGGAGCTGGAGCCGGCCGATCTCGGCTTCTTCCAGTGGTTCCTCGGCGGCCTCGGCCAGCATGTCGAGCATCTGCCCGCCGCACATGCCGCGCGGCCCCGCGGCGCGGGCCAGGCCGCGGCACAGCTCGGCGCGCACCCCCGGATCGGCGTGCGTCCCGGGCTCGGCCAGCACGTAGAAGGCATTCGCCTGCAGCGCATCGCCGGCGAGCACCGCGGTCGCCTCGTCGAAGGCCTTGTGGACCGTCGGTTTGCCGCGGCGCAGGTCGTCATCGTCCATGCAGGGCAGGTCGTCATGGACCAGGGAATAGGCGTGCAGCATCTCGATCGCCGCCGCGGTGCGCAGGGCCGCGTCGCGCGCCACGCCGAACTGCCGTGCCCCTTCCAGCACCAGGAAGCCGCGCAACCGCTTGCCGCCGCCGATGGTGGCGTAGCGCATGGCCTCGAACAGTTTCGCTTCCGGCCCTTCGGGCGGCGGGATCAGGATATCGAGCGCCTGGTCGATCTCGGCCGCCGCCCCGGCCATGGCGGCGCGCAGGGCCTCGTCCGACGCGAGGGTGCTATTCGACATCGCGCAGCGTCAGTCCCGTGGGGCCTTCCACGATCGCCTGCACCTTCTGCTCCGCCTCGGCAAGCTTGCGTTCGCAATGGGCGCGGAGCGCGGCGCCACGCTGATAGGCAGCGACCGAGGCCTCCAGGGCCCCCTGTCCGCTCTCCAGCGCCTTCACGATACCTTCGAGCTCGGCCAGCGCCTGCTCGAAGGTGAGGGTCTCGATATCGGGCGGCGCGTCGCCGCCCGCCGTGCTTGTCCTGGCCATGCCGCCGCAGTTTAGCAGCCCAGCCCGCCGGCGGCTATTCGGGCTCGATGCCGGCCTGGCGGATGGCGTTGGTCCACTTGACCGTTTCGGCGCGGACGAAAGCGACCGCCTCCGCCGGGGTGGAGGGGCGGATGTTCATGCCGAAGGTGCCCAGGCGCTGCCGCACCTCGGGCAGGGCCAGCGAGGCCACGACGGCGGCGTTCAGCTTCGCCACCCGATCCGCCGGCGTCCCGGCGGGGACGAACAGGGCGAACCAGGCGATGACCTCGTATTCCGACAGGCCGCCGGCCTCCCGCACGGTCGGGACATCGGGCACGGCGGCCGAACGCTCGCCGGAGGTGACGGCGAGGATGCGCAGCGCGCCTGCCTGGGCCTGCGGCAGGATCACCGCCTGGTCGGCGATGAACAGGTCCACGCGGCCCGACAACAGGTCCTGCACCGCCAATGGCGAAGAACGATAGGGCACGTAGAGCATCTTGATCCCTGCCGCCGCGGCGAGGGATTCGGTCGCCACGCGCTGGGAGGAGGAGGCGGAGGCGAAGGTCACCCCCTCCGGCCGCGCCTTGGCCGCGGCGATCAGGTCGGCGAGCGTGCGGTAGGGGCTGTCCGCCTTAACCGCGACCAGCAGCGGCACCGTCGCGATGGTGGAGACGGGGATGAAGCCGTTCTCCATGTCGAAGGGCACCCGCTTGAACAGGGCGTTCGCCGCGGCATTGGTGGAATTGGTGCCGATCAGCACGGTGTTGCCGTCAGGGGCGGCGCGGGCAACGGCCTCGGCGCCGATCAGGCCATTGGCGCCGGCACGGTTCTCGACCACCACGGGCTGGCCGAGGGTCGGACGCATCCCGTCGGCCACCACGCGGGCGACGGTGTCGGTGGCGGAACCGGGGGCAAAGGGGACGATGCCGCGGATGGGCTGGTCGGGCCAGGCGGCCTGCGCGCTGGCAGCGGCCGGAAGGAGGGAGGCCGCCGGCAGGGCGGCAAGCAGGGCACGGCGGTGCATGGACGGTTTCCTTCCCGTAGGTCGGCGGGGGAATAGGGCCTCGCGCGCCGGGACGCAATTGGAGGGGCGCAGTCCCATGCGTGCGAAGATGAGGCGCCGCGGGCGATTGGAGAGGGGCGCTGCCCCTCTCCAAACCTCACCCAGCCACCGGGGTCCCGCTGACGTTGCTTTGCAACGCCAAGGGGCGCCCCCAGTGCTTGGAGCACCAGGAACGCGATCTTCTGGCGCTGAGCGCAACAGCCATGCTGCCTCCCTCCCAGCGCGCTTCGGGCGCCAGAGGAGGTCTCGGCGCCATTCTGACCGGCGCGCCCGGTGCCAAGTTGAGGTCTCCAAAGGCCCTTCGGCCTTTGGCGGGGTGAGCCCGAGAGGGGCAGCGCCCCTCCCGGTTCCACAGCGGAAGCATCGCGGTAATCGGGAGGGCTTTACGCCTCTCCAAATCTCGTCCGCCCGCCTCAGGCCACGCTGCGCGCGTCGCGGATGAACAGCGCCTTCCCATCCCCGCGCGACCGTTCCTCCACCTGGAAATGCTCCGGCAGGGATTTCACCAGGCCGCTCAGCTTGGCGTGCCCCCAGCTTCGGGAGTCGAAGGCGGGGGATTGCTTCGCGATGGCGCTGCCGACCGCCGACAATGCCGCCCATCCGCTGTCGTCGGAGGCCGTGTCGATCGCCGTGCGGATCAGGGTGAGCAATTCCCGGTTCGGTTCCGGCGCCGCCTTGCCTGCAGCCTTCGCCTTCTGGGGTAGCAGCAGCTCCGTATAGACGAAGCGGTCGCAGGCCACGACGAAGGGCTTGGGTGTCTTGCGTTCCCCGAAGCCGACCACCAGCAGACCGTTCTCCCGGATGCGCCGGGCGAGGCCGGTAAAGTCGCTGTCGGAGGAGACGATGCAGAAGCCATCCAGACCGCGCGTATGCAGCAGATCCATGGCGTCGATGATCATCGCGCTGTCGGTGGCGTTCTTGCCCTTGGTGTTGGCGAATTGCTGCATCGGCTGGATGGAGTGATCGAGCAGCACCGTCTTCCATCCACCAAGCTGCGGCGTCGTCCAGTCGCCATAGGCGCGCTTGACGCTCGCCACCCCATAGCGCGCGACTTCGGCCAAAAGGGGCTCGACCACCTTGGGATTCGCGTTGTCGGCGTCGATCAGGACCGCGAGGCGGCCGGAACCCGTGGTATCGGAAGCCATGGCGCCTCCCTGGCGATCACGCCCGCATCAACGCCCGCACATGTGCCGCTGCCGACCGCCCCAGCGCGTCGAGGTCATAGCCGCCTTCCAGGAGGGAAACCAACCGCCCCTCGCAACAGCGATCGGCGAGCGCGCACAGCGCCTCGGTCAGCCAGGCGAAGTCCGGCTCGCGCACCCGGAGCTGCGCCAGCGGATCGGCCGCATGCGCATCGAAGCCGGCCGAGACGATCAGCAGGTCGGGATCGAATGCCTCGACGGCAGGAATGATCTGGTCGGCCCAGACGGCGCGGAAGGCCGCCCCATCGGCCCCCGGCGGCAGCGTCACGTTCAGGATGTTCCCCACGCCATGTTCCGTCACATCCCCCGTACCGGGATAGAGCGGCCATTGATGCGAGGACGCATAGAACAGTGAGGCATCCGTCTCGAAGCAGGCCTGGGTGCCGTTGCCGTGGTGGACGTCGAAATCCACCACCGCGACGCGCTTCGCCCCGTATTCCGCCTGCGCATGCCGCGCCGCGACGGCGGCATTGGCGAACAGGCAGAAACCCATCGGCCGCGCCACCTCGCAATGATGCCCAGGCGGGCGCGTCGCGCAGAAGGCACGACGGAACTCACCCTTCATCACCGCATCCACCGCGGCGACCGCGGCGCCCGCCGATCGTAGCGCAGCCTCCGCACTGCCCCAGGACATGATGGTGTCGCCGTCGAGCGGCACCCGCTCATCCGGCTCTGGCCGGATCGCCAGGATGGCCGCGACATAATTCTCCGGATGCACCCGGGTGAGCTGATCCACCGTCGCCAGCGGCGCCTGGTCGCGGATCAGCTCGGCGAACTCGCCGGCGTCCAGCGCCGTCAGCACCGCGCGCAGCCGGTCGGGACATTCGGGGTGGTGCGGGCCGGGATCGTGATGCAGGCAGGCGCGATGGGTCAGCAGCAGCACGCTCATGCCGGCGTGTCCTCGCGCTTGCGGATGACGAAGCGGTAGGCGCCCGCCTCCTCGCCGAAGGCGACGAGGGCATGCCCCGTTTCCTTGCAGAAGGCCCGGAAATCGGCGACCGAGGCGGGGTCCGTGGTCAGCACCGTCAACCTTGCCCCGCCGGGCAGGCTGCGCAGGGCCTTGTTGGCCTTGAGGACCGGCAACGGGCAGGTCAGGCCCTTCACGTCGAGGAGCGTTTCACCCATCACCGGATTGCACCACCCGGCGCGGTCCGGGGCAAGCGCGGCGGATGGGGTTCCGCCGCGCGCCCGACGCAGTGCAGACTATGCCCCGGAGGTGCCTCGATGACGCTCGATTCGACGGGAACGCTCGCGCTTGCCGCGGCGATCCTGCTGGCCGGGAGGTTCCTCAATGCCGGCATCGCGCCCCTGGCGCGCTACAACATTCCCCAGCCGATCTCGGGCGGCCTCGCCTTCGCACTGGTCGCCGCCGCGCTGCACGCCTGGTCGGGGCTGGTGGTCGAGACCTCGGCCACGCTGCGCGGGCCGCTGCTGCTCGCCTTCTTCGCGAGCGTGGGGCTGTCGGCGGATCTGAAGCGGCTGCGCCAGGGCGGTCCGAAGCTGCTGCTGTTCCTCGCCTGCGTCGTGCCGTTCCTCGCGCTGCAGGATGTCGTCGGGACAGGGCTCGCCATCGCGCTCGACCAGCATCCGCTGATCGGGCTGATCGGCGGGTCGGTCACGCTGGTGGGTGGGCATGGCACCGGCGCGGCCTATGCCCGCATCTTCGAGGAGACGCACAGCCTGGCGGGGGTGATGGGCCTCGCCATGGCCTCGGCGACAATCGGGCTGGTGCTCGGCGGCGTCGTCGGCGGGCCGGTCGCGCAGTTCCTGCTGCGGGGGCACGCTCCTGTCGCGCCTGCCGCGGCGGCGACGCGGACCGTCGAGGCAGCCGAGCCCGCCACCACCGAAGGGGCGATCGTCACCACCTGCCTGGTCCTGTTCTGCCTGCTGCTCGGCGGCTGGCTGGCCGGGCTGACGGCCGGGGCACCCATCGCACTGCCGGATTTCCTCTGGTGCCTCTTCGCCGGGGTGCTGGTGCGCAACCTGATCGCGCCGGTCATCCGGCTGCCGGTGTCGGATGCCTCGGTGGACCTGGTGGGCAGCATGGCGCTGGCGCTGTTCCTCGCCATGACCATGGCGACGATCCGGCTGTGGGAGCTCGCCGCGCTGGCCGGGCCGCTGATGGCGATCGTCGGCGCCCAGGCGGTGTTCAGCGTAATCTATGCCGTGCTGGTGGTCTATCGCGTGATGGGCCGGAACTACGAGGCGGCGGTGGCGACCGCCGGCTTCCTCGGCTTCTCGATGGGTGCGACGGCCACCGCGATCGCCAATATGCAGGCGGTGGCCAACCGCTACGGCCCGGCGCCGGTCGCCTTCCTGGTGGTGCCGCTGACCGGCGCCTTCTTCATCGACCTGGCCAATGCCCTGGTGCTGACCGGGGCGCTGAGCCTGCCGATCTACGGGGAGTGATGCTAGTGCCGCGTGTGAATGACCGGCGCGGGCGGAATTGGAGGGGCTCTGCCCCTCCAGGCCACCCCGCCAAAGGCCACAGGGCCTTTGGAAACCGTCACTTGGCGCGGGGCAGCGCGGACATCCCGATCCCCTCCCAACGCGCTTGGTGCACAAAAGCAGGTTTCGGCCTTGAGCCTGACCGCGGCGCCCGGCGCCAGGTCGAGGCTTCCAAAGGCCTTTCAGCCTTTGGTGGGGAGGGTCCGGGAGGGGCAAGGCCCCTCCCGGTTCTGCAGCGCGGCCATTGGCATGGCACCATCGCCAGCCTCCTCCTTCTGATCCTGCTGCTGGTCGCGCCGCCTGCCTTCGCCCTGCCCGACACCGCGACGCTGCGCGGTATGGTCGAGGCCCGCATCACCGATGCCGCAGGCCCCGGCCTGCTCGAGATCACGGAATTCCGCCGCATGGGCCAGGCGCCGGACCCGGCGGGCGGGGCGCGCATCGCCTATTTCGCGATGCGCATGCGGCTGACGCGCGACCATCAGTTCGGCGCCTGGGACGGGCGCAACCTCCAGACCCTGGCCGCCGCCCTGGGCGCCGCGCCGCGCGCCATCAGCGGCGCGAACCGGGAGGGCAACCGCGCCGGCGACGTCCTGCGCGTCAACGGCGCGCTGCGGCTGCGCGAGGAGGCCGGGCGCTGGGTTCCGCTGCCCGCCGCCGCCTGGGACGAGGGTCCGCCCACCGCCTTCGATCCGCAGGGCAGCCAGGCCGAACGCCTGCTCACCGCCATCGGCACGGCATTGACCGCCGGATCGCGCGCCACGGGGGCCGAGATGACCCCGGTGATCGAGCAGGAACTCGCGCAGGCCTGGCGCAACATCGAGGCGCGACAGGCACGGTTGCGCCATGGCGTGCCGCTCGCCGGCGGCGCGGCGGGGTCGGAATATGCGCGCCTGGCCGAGGCCATCGCCCATCTGCCGCCGGGACCGGGGCTGGGGCCGACGGTGGCGCTGCCCTCGGCCGGCAGTGTCGAGAACATTCGGCTGATGGCGGACGGCACGGCGCTCGCCGGCATCGCCCAGGCCGATGTCGCGCTGCGCGCGCTGCGCGGCGGGGCGCCGGAGTGGGACCTGCCGGCCCTGCCGGGGCTGCGCGCGCTGGCCGCTCTGTATCCCGAGGCCGCGCATGTCGGTGTGCCGGCCGATTCGCCCATCCGGCGGATGGCCGACCTGGCCGGCAAGTCGGTGGGCGTCGGCGCCCTCGGATCCGGCGCGCGCGTCACGGCGGAGGAAGTGCTGCTGGCCCACGGCCTAGACCCCGCGACCACGCCGCGGGTCGCCCTGCCGCCCGCGGCCATCGCCGGCGCGCTGCGGGACGGCCGCATCGCGGCGGCGATCGGCGTCAGCCTTGTCCCGAACCAGGCGGTGCTGCGGCTGGGCGAGGCCGTACCGCTGCGCTTGCTGCCGCTCGACGAGGCCGCGATCGCTGCGCTGACGGGCGAGGACGACCCGCTGATCCGCTTCACCATTCCCGCCGGAACCTATCCCGGCCAGGCCGAAGCGGTCTCCACGGTTGCCACCCAGGCCGTTCTGCTGGCAGGTGAGGCTCTCACCAGGGCCGAGATCACCGCGCTGCTGCAGCGCCTGTTCGAAGGCCAGGGCGTCGCCGGCACCGGCGGCCCCGCCGCGCTGATGATCCGGCGCGAAACCGCCGGGGCCCCGCTGCCCCTGCCCTTCCACCCGGCGGCGCGCGCCTTCTTCGGCCCGCGCGGAGGATAAGCATGCGTTTCGGTATCGACCTCGGCGGCACCAAGATCGAGATCGTGGCCCTGGAGGATGACGGCACGGTCCGGCTGCGCCGGCGGGTACCATCGCCTGCGAGCTACGCCGATACGATCGACGCCATTGCCGCGCTGGTCGCCGGCGCCGAGCGCGAGACCGGCATCAAGGGATCGGTCGGCGTCGGCATTCCGGGCAGCCTCAGTCCCGTCACCGGCTTGGTGCGCAACGCCAACAACCAGTCCCTGAACGGCAAGCCGCTGGACCAGGACCTGATCGCCGCGATCGGCCGCCCCGTGCGCGTGACCAACGACGCCAACTGCCTGGCGATGAGCGAGGCGGCAGATGGCGCCGGGGCCGGGTTCCGCACGGTCTTCGCGGTCATCATGGGCACGGGCTGCGGCGGCGGGATCGTCAGCTCCGGCCGCATCCTGGACGGGCCGAACGGCACCGCCGGCGAATGGGGCCACACGCCGCTGCCCTGGATGCGGCCCGAGGAATTCCCCGGCCATCGCTGCTGGTGCGGCCGGCATGGGTGCCTCGAGACCTACCTGTCGGGGACGGGCCTCGCCCTGGACTGCGACGGGCCCGGATCGCGCGACGCCAGCAGCATCCCCGCCCGCGCCGCGGCGGGCGAGGCGAAGGCCGCGGCCGCGTTGGCCAGGCATGCGGATCGGCTGGCGCGGGCGCTCGGGATGATCGCGAATATCCTCGACCCCGACGTCATCGTGCTGGGGGGCGGGCTGTCGAACATGCAGCACCTCTACACGGAGGTGCCGGCGCTGATGGCAAGGCATGTGTTCGGGGACGTCGCCCGCACGCCGATCGTGCAGGCGAAGCATGGGGATTCGTCGGGCGTGTTCGGGGCAGCGCGGCTGTGGGACGGCGGGTAGGCCAGAGAGAGGCTTCGCCCCTCTCCGGACCTCACCCCACCAAGGGCTACAGAGCCTTTGGAAACCGCCACTTGGCACCTTGCGCCGCGGTCAGGATGAGGACCGAAACACGCTCCTGCGCACAGCAGGCGTTGGGAGAGAGCAGGATGCACGCTGCGCCCAGGACCAAGTGCCGGCGGTCCAGGCCGCACTGTGGCCTGGCGGGGTGGCCCGGAGGGGCGGCGCCCCTCCGGCTCCGTCCGGACGGGTCATCGGGGAGGCTCTTTCGGCCATTGGTGGCGAGGCCCGGGCAGGAGCAGAGCCCCTCTCCGATCACCTTCCCCCGCCAGGACTTCGCGCGTATGGAGCGGCGTTCTCCCGAGCGCCACCATGCCCTCGCTCTGCCGTGACTGCTTCGCCCATGCCGAGGCCGACTTCGCACGGTGCGCCACCTGTGGCTCGCGCCGCGTCGTCACGCATCCCGACCTGTTCCGCCTGACCGTCGCGCATGTCGATTGCGACGCCTTCTACGCCAGCGTCGAGAAGCGCGACCGGCCCGAGCTGCTGACCAGGCCCGTCATCGTCGGGGGCGGCAAGCGTGGCGTGGTCTCCGCCGCCTGCTACATCGCCCGGACGCGCGGCGTGCGCAGTGCGATGCCGATGTTCAAGGCGCTGGCCGCCTGCCCGGATGCCGTCGTCATCAAGCCGGACATGGCGAAGTATGTGCGCGAGGGCCGGCGCATCCGCGCCATGATGGAGGCGCTCACACCGCTGGTGCAGCCGATGTCGATCGACGAGGCGGTGCTGGACCTGGCAGGCACCGAGGCGCTGCACGGTGCGCCGCCCGCCGTGGTGCTGGCACGGTTTGCCCGGGCGGTGGAGACGGAGATCCGCGTGACGGTGTCCATTGGCCTGGCGGCAAACCGACTGATGGCGAAGCTGGCCGCGGAGCGCGACAAGCCGCGAGGCTTCGCCGTGATCAGTGCGGGCGAGGCTGCCGGCTGGCTCGCGCCGCAGCCCGTATCCTTGCTGCCGGGCGTCGGGCCGGCCATGGCGAAGCGGCTTCACGCGGCAGGATTCGCGACGCTCGGGCAAGTTGCCGCGCTCGACGCGCGCGAGGCGGTGCGGCGCTTCGGGGAGGATGGGCTCTCGCTGGTCACCCGCGCGCGGGGTGAGGATGCGCGCCGCGTCACCCCCGATCGTGAGACCAAGAGCATCAGCGCCGAAACGACCTTCGAGACCGACCTGTCGTCACGCGAGGCATTGGAAGCGCCGTTGTGGCGGCTGTGCGAGAAGCTCGCGCGCCGGCTGAGGGAAAAGGATTTCGCCGCGGCCGGCATCACGCTGAAGCTGAAGACGGCAGCCTTCGCGACACGCACCCGCGCGGTCCGCCTGCCACAGCCAACGCGGCTGCCGGATGTGCTGTTCGCTGCGGCGCGGCCGATGTTGGCGAAGGAAGCCGACGGCACGGCGTTCCGGTTGATCGGCATCGGGGCGCAGCCTCTTGCCCCGGCGGCGGAGGCGGATCGCGGCGACCTGGCCGACCCGGAGGCGCCGAAGCGCGCCGCGCGGTGGCAGGCGGTGGAAGCGCTGCGGGCAAAGTTCGGGGAAGACGCGGTGCTGCGTGGTCGCGGGTTGAAGAAGTGAAGGTTGGCCCCCCAGACCACCCCAGCAAAGGCCGAGAGGACTTTGCGAACCTTGATTTGGCGCCCTGCGCCGCTGCCAGGGC
This sequence comes from Roseomonas alba, assembly GCF_019430885.1. GTDB lineage: Bacteria > Pseudomonadota > Alphaproteobacteria > Acetobacterales > Acetobacteraceae > Neoroseomonas > Neoroseomonas alba. Next base: position 172,882 of record NZ_JAHYBZ010000008.1, read on the forward strand.
ATACGTCCAGGCACGCCCCTGCGCCCGCAAGGCGCGTCGAGGGGATCGGCCGATCGTCCGGCCGAACACCAGCGCCCTATGGTCCAGGTGCTCCAACCAGCCGGCTCGGAGGGGCAGATCGCCTTCGGATCCTGCCGGCGGAACTGCCCCCGGCACTCGGGAATGCATGGCGCCGAGCGCATCGCGCCTGCAGATGTCAGGCAATCCCATCCTGCAGCGCGCCAAGTGACGGTTCCCAATGGCCCTGTGGCCCTTGGCGGGGCGGGGTCCGGGGAGGGGCAAAGCCCCTCATCCCTCACCCGGCCGGCTGAGCCGGTGCCGGCGTCGGCGCTGCGGGTTCCGGATTCGGCGTACCCTGCGGCCGCGGCCGGTTCATCATCGCGCCCGTCATCGGGATGAAGTACACGCCCACATCCTTGCGGCTGCGCACGCGCCCGTCCTCGTCCTTCGTGTAGATGTAGAGGAACTGCCCGCGGCGGAAGGGCTGCCCGATCGGGATCACCAGCCGCCCGCCGGGCTTGAGCTGCTGGATCAGCGCCGGCGGGACGTATTGCGCGGCGCAGGTCACGATGATCGTATCGAAACCGCCCTGCACTTCCGGCCAGCCGAAGAAGCCGTCGCCAACGCGAGTTTCCACATTGCTGTAGCCGAGTGGGGCGAAGATGTGCCGCACCGCAGAACCCAGCGGGTTGATGATCTCGATCGAATACTGCTTGGCGACGATGCGCGACAGCAGAGCGGACTGGTAACCGGACCCCGTGCCGATCTCGAGCACCACATGCTCCGGCTTCGGCGCACAGACCTGGGTCATGTAGGCCTGGCCGAGATAGTCCGACAGCGCCGAGCCATAGCCGAGGCCCCAGGGCTTCGGGTCTGTCTCGTAGGCGTTGACGGCGCCATTGGCGCGGCCTTCATAGTTCCAGTGGAAGTATTCGCGCGGCAGCGTCTCGAAGGCGCGCAGCACGGCGGGGTCGGCCTCCCCGTTGAAGCGGGACTTCAGGTAGCTCTCGATCCGACGCATCGCGGCGGGCTTGCGGGCCTGGATGGCGGCGAAGGTCTGCTCCGAGATGTTCGTCTCGCGGCCCGAGGCACGCATGGCGGCGAGGTAGGCGTCCCGCGTCCAGGCTGTGCTGCTCTGCGCCCGCGCGAGCGGCGGCGCGGCAAGTGCGCCGAGGGCGCCAAGCAGCAGGGGGCGGCGAGAAAGGGTCATGGGCGTTCCTTGGGCCAGGCCAGTGCTGCCCCAGCGTAACAAACTATGGCCGCGACCAATAGCCAGGAGAGGCCCGCCCCATGGCCCAGCAGGTTGGCCAGCGGGGTGGCGACGACCGAGAAGGCCCCGTTCAGCGCCCAGGCCCAGGGCAGCAACCCCACCCCTTCCTTCTGAAAGCGATCGAGGCCGAGGGGGAAGGGAAAGCCCAGCGCCAGGGAGATCGGCGCCAGCGCGACGACCAGCAGCACCGCTCGCAGCGCCCAGGGCCAGTCCAGCGCCGCCAGAACCCCGGCCCGCACGCCGAACAGCGCGGCGGCCGCGCAGCCCACCGCGACCAGGACCGCCAGCCGCAAGGCCCGCCCATGCGCGACGACCTGCCCGGCCCACATCGCGCCGATGCCGGAGAAGATCAGCATCGTCGTCAGCACCAGCGCGAAACCCGATGTGCGGTCGCCGAGCAGCAGCGCGGCGTGCTCGATGAAGGCGATTTCAATCAGCAGGAAGCCGAGGCCGAGCGCGGGGAAGTAGATCAGCGCGCGCCCCAGCACGCCGAAGGGCACGCGCAGCGACCCGCGCGCGGCGAGCGGCAGCAGGGAGACCACCAGCGCCAGCACGACCGCCTGCGCCAGCACCGCGACATTCACCAGCAGGCCGATTTCCTGCTGCGGCAGGATCTCGATGCGGGCCAGCGCCGCGCCCAGGGACGGCAGGCGCACCAGCGGCGACAGCCAGGGCCGGTCGGCGGTCACCGGGGACCGGTCGAAGGCATCCTGCGGCGGGGTCCCGGCGAGCACCTGCTCGGCTTCCCGGGCCACGGCGTCCTGCGCCTCGCCGCCCTGCTCGACGGTATTGGATTCGAGCGAGACGGGCGGCAGGTCGTTCCAGATCTCGCGCCCCTGCACCGGCAGACCGGGGGCGTAGGACAGGTCGAAGGACCGCTCCTCGGCAAAGGCGGCGAGGCGTTCCACACGCGCGTCGTCGAAGGCATCGCGCGAAATCAGCACGCGCAGGTTCCAGGCCGACCGGATCACCGCGACATGCCGCGCGGGTTCGGCCACACCGGCGAGGCGCAGCGCCTGCCGCGCCGTCGCCAGCACGCGCACCGCATAGACCGGCAATTCGCGAATGCCGACGGGGATCGAGATGATGCCGCCCGGCGAGAGGCGTTCGAGGAAACCGGCCAGCGCCTCGGCGGTATAGACGTTGCGGTTCTGGTCGTCGGCGCCGAGGAAGTCGCCGGCGAAATCCACCAGATCGTATTGACCTTCCGCCGTCAGCGGATGCGCGGCGGAGATCGTCACGCGGTCATCCGCCGCGAGTGCCGGCGAAGGTCCCAACCCATGCCGCAGCGCACCGCGCAGCACGGGTTCCGGTTCGATCACCGTGACGTGCGACGCGCCGAGTTCCAGTGCCTCCGTCGCCCGGAACCCACCACCGCCGCCCAACACCAGCACCCGCGGCGCGTCGAGCAGCGCATAGGCCGCCGCATCCAGTTCCGCCGGTGCATGCGCGGCGCTCGGCGGCTCCATCGGCAACGCGGCGATGCGTGACCCGTCGCGATACAGCCCGAAGCTGCGCGGCGGCGCCGGTACGCCCATCGTGCTGGCATTGTTCGACACATCGACATCCAGCCGCTCGGTGAAGTTGTCGAGCAGCTGATAGACGCCGCGCGGCGACAGCACCTCCGCCACCACGCGGCTGTCCGGCACGTTCAGCGGGGCGTAGATCGGCTTGAACTCGTTCACGCGCGGCGCGGCAAGGGCGAAGACCGCAGCCTCCGTCGCCACCAGCACCACGACCGCGCCGATCCGCCAGGGCGTCCCGCCCGAGATCATCGCCGCCACGGCCAGCAGCGGCAGCAGGGCCGGGATCAGCACGAAGGGATGCAGCACGAACATCAACGCCAGCGCCAGCACCGCCCCGGTGCCCGCGCCCAGCAGGTCATAGCCGTAGACACGCCCGACCTGGTCCGCATGCACCACGAAGTTCAGCGACACGGCGAGGCCCGCGAGGAAGAAGAACGGGAACAGCGCCGCGTAATACAACGCGATGTTCCACAACTGTGCTTCCGCCGTGATCGGGTTCTGCAGTTCCAGCGGATTGAACCCGTTCAGCGTCGCGCCGATCCAGCCCGCGCCACCCACCGCGAGCATCACGATCGGTAGCAGCGGCAGCAGCCAGCGCGCATGTCGCAGGAAAACCTGCCGCCCCAGCACCATCACCACGCCCGAGACGGCGAACCCAGTCATGGCAATGGAAATCACCCAGTAGCCATATTCCGACCAGCTCGCGACGGCGAAGAAGCGGGTGAGCGCGATCTCCACGCCGACGCCCGCGCCGGCGATGAGAAACAGCGGGATCAGCGACTGCATCAGCCCCAGGCCGCCTTCTGCGAGAGGAAGATCTCCATCGACGCGTTGAAGCGCGCCGCCTCATCCACGAAGAGCGCGTGGCCCGCACCGTCGAAGATCTCGACCATCGGCTGCGGATGGTTCTGCGCGACGAGTTCCGCCTGGCTGCGCAGCCGCGGCGTCACCGCGTAATAGACCGGCCGCCGCACCGCATAGAGCGACTGCTTCCAGAACTCCCGCGGCCGGGGATAGGACAGGAGCTGGATGGACGCCTCGACCGACATGCGCTGCGCCTGGCGCGTGATGCCATCGAGATACGCTTCATCCTGCGGCGTCTTGTACATGCTGCGCACGAAGCCGCGCACCGTGACGTCGCGCCGCTGCCGCAGGTTGATGAAGAAGCGCGACGGCGTGGATCGTGGTGGCGGCGCACGCCCCTCGCCCACCGAATTGTCGATCAGCACCAGCCCCGCCAGCCGCCCATCGCCCGCCATGTCGGTGTAGGACAGCGCATCGAGCACGCCGAGCGACCAGCCGGCGAGCACGACACGCCCACCGCCGAGATGCGCCAGCAGGTCGCGGATGTCCTGGCCCCGCCGGGCCGGGTCATACCCGCCGCGCGGGACCTCACTCTCCCCCTGGCCGCGCGGGTCCAGCGACACCACGCGCCAGCGGCGCGACAGAGCCTGGATCTGCGGTTCGAAAATCCAGGACGGCATGCACCAGCCGGGGACGAAGACAACCGTCCGGCCGGTGCCGGCGTCAAGGTAGCGCAGCCGCACCCCATCGCTCGTCGTGAACCAGCGGGCGGCCTCCGCGGCGCGGACGGCCGGCGCGGCGAGGGTCGCGAAGGCGGCGGTCAGGATGGCGCGACGGGAGAAATTGGAGGGGCCCTGCCCCTCCAAGCCACCCCGCCACGGGTTCCCGTGGACGTTGCCTGCAACGTCCACGGGGGCCCATCGGCCACAGGGCCTTTGGAAACCGATACGTGGCACCGGGCGTGACGGTTCAGCCATCATGGTCCGCGCGTGACGGGCGCAGCGCCCGGAAGCCTGCCCTACCGTCATGCCGAATGCGTCCCAATCATCGAGCACCGACCGCTTTGCCCATCGCCAAGACAAGGTTTCCAAAGGCCCTGTGGCCTTTGGTGGGGAGGGGTCAGGGGAGGGGCAAAGCCCCTCTCTGGTCCACCCGTCGCCATCACAACGTCCGCCGAGCCTTGAATGCCGCCGTCAGCGTCCCGTCGTCCAGCACATCGAGCGCGCCGCCGATGGGCACGCCCTGCGCAAGCCGCGTGATGGTGCAGCCGGTCGGTTTCAGCCGGTCGGTGAGGTAGTGTGTCGTGGTCGCGCCATCGACCGTCGCGGGCAGGGCGAGGATCACTTCCTCGATGCCATCAGCCTCGATGCGACGAAGCAGCGGAGTCACGGACAGATCCTCCGGCCCCGTGCCGCCGAGCGCCGAGAGCAGCCCACCCAGCACGTGATAGGTTCCGCGATGCGCGTGCGCGCGTTCCAGCGCCCAGAGATCGGCCACGCCTTCGACGACGCAGACATGCTTGTGGTCGCGATGGCGATCCGAGCAGATGTGACATGGGGAAGCGGCGTCGAGATTGCCGCAGACCTCGCAGGGCCGCACCGAATCGGCGGCAGCGCGCAGCGCGTCGGCGAGCGGCAGCATTTTGTCGTTCGGATCCATCAGCATCTTCAGCACGGCGCGCCGCGCGCTGCGCCGGCCGAGGCCGGGCAGGCGCGACAGCAGCGTGATCAGGTGCTCGATGGGATCGTTGGCGATCATCTGGATGGCGCGCCCGTCATGCCGGGCGCCAGGGATATGGTTTCCAAGGGACTCGGGCCGATGGGTCCCCAATGAGTTTGCTCTGCAACGTCATGGGGATCCCGTGGCGGGATGGCTTGGAGGGCAGAGCCCCTCCAACCTTCCCTTAGAACGGCAGCTTCATCCCCGGCGGCAGGTTGATGCCGGCGGTGGCCTTCTGCATCTCCTCCGCCATGGTCGCCTCGACCTTCTGCTTCGCGTCGGCGTGCGCGGCGACCAGCAGGTCCTCCAGCACCTCGCGTTCGTCGGCGTTCATCAGGGAGGGGTCGATGGTCACACGGCGCAGGTCGCCCTTGCCGGTCAGGCGCACCTTGACCATGCCTCCGCCGGAGCTGCCCTCGACCTCGGTCGCTTCCAGCTTCGCCTGCATTTCCTGCATGCGCGACTGCATCTGCTGGGCCTGCTTCAGCATGTTGCCGAGGTTCTTCATGGTGGGGCGTGCCTCTTCTCAATCGTCGTTGGTGTCGTCGTCGTCGTCGGACCAGGCGGTCTCAGCCTCGGGTGGCGCGAAGTCGCGGCCATCCATGGCGTCGTCGTCGGGTTCGGCGGTGATGGCGGCCGGGGTCGCGACCAGGCCGTAATCGTCGGCGGCGGCGTCGCGCACGGCCTCGATGGTCGCGCCGGGGAAGGCGAGCATGATGGCCTGAACCAGCGGATGGTTGCGCGCGGCCTCGCGACGGTCGGCCTCGGCGTTGCGGCCCTGATCGGCAAGGGTCGGTTCGCCTTCGGCGTTGCTGACGGTGACAGTCCAGCGCGCGCCGGTGCGCTCGGCGAGCAGCGCGGTGAGCTGCGCGGCGAGGTCGCGGGGGGCGGAGGGCTGCGGGCGGATCTCGATGCGGCCCGGCGCGACATGCACCGGATGCACGTAATGCAGCAGTTGCGCGTGCAGCATTGGCTTCACGCCGGAGGCCAGGGCAACCACTTCCCGCCATTCCCGCGGCTGCGGCGCAGCGGCGGGCGCCGGGGCGACGGCCGCGACGGCACCGCCACCGGCCATGGCACGCAGGCCGCCCGATCCGCCGCCTGAAGGTCCAGGTTGCGGCGCGGCATCGCCGCCCTGCCCGGTCAGCCGCTTCACCAGTTCACCTGGCGTCGGCAGGTCCGCGACATGGGCGAGGCGGATCAGCACCATCTCGGCGGCGGCGCGGCGATCGACGCCTTCCTGCTGCACCTCGGCCAGGCCCTTGAGCAGCATCTGCCAGGCGCGCGCCAGCATCGGCACGGACAGGCGCTGGGCCAGCGCCGACCCGCGGACGCGCTCGGCCTCCGGCAGGGTCCGGTCGTCCTTCAGCGCCGGCGCGGCGCGGAAGCGCGTCAGCAGATGCGTGAGGTCCGCGAGGTCCTGGAGCACGGCGAGCGGATCCGCGCCGACCTCATGCGACCGGTCGAGGATGGCGAGCGCGCCGGCGACATCGCCGCCCATCACCGCCTCCATCAGGTCGAAGACCATGAAGCGGTCGGCGAGGCCGAGCATCTCCCGCACGCTCTCGGCCGTGACGGCGCCGCCGCCGGCGAGGCCGATCGCCTGGTCGAGCAGCGACAGCCCGTCGCGCACCGACCCATCCGCCGCACGCGCGACCATGCCGAGCGCCTCGGGCTCCGCCTCGACCGCTTCCTTTTCCGCGATGCGGCCGAAATGGTCGCGCAGCATGTCCACCGGCACGCGGCGCAGGGAGAAGGTCTGGCAGCGGCTGCGGATGGTGATCGGCACCTTGCGCAGCTCGGTCGTGGCCAGGATGAAGGTAACGGAGGGCGGCGGTTCCTCGAGCGTCTTCAGCAGCGCATTGAAAGCCGCACCCGAGAGCATGTGGCATTCGTCGAGGATGAAGACCTTCTGCCGCGCCTGGGCGGGGCGGAAGCGCAGCGCCTCGCGCAGTTCGCGGACGTCGTCGACGCTGTTGTTGGACGCCGCGTCCATCTCCGTCACATCCGGGTGACGGTCGGCGAGGATGGCACGGCATTCCGGGCAGACGCCGCAGGGATCGGCGGTCGGTCCGCCCTTGCCGTCCGGACCGACGCAGTTCAGGGCGCGGGCGATGATGCGGGCGGTGGTGGTCTTGCCGACGCCGCGCACGCCGGTCAGCAGGAAGGCGTGATGCACGCGCCCCTGGGCGAAGGCGTTGCGCAGGGTGCGGACCAGGGCTTCCTGGCCGATCAGGTCGTCGAAGGTGGTCGGGCGGTATTTCCGCGCCAGCACGCGATAGGGTGCCGCCGGCGCGGCAGCGGCGACGGGCACGGGTGTCGGTGCGGGGGCCGCGGGGGGCGGCGCCGGATCGCCGAACAGGCCCGGCCCGTCAGGGGCGGGCGGCTCGGGCAGGCCTTCCTCGACCGTCGCGTCCGCGTCCTGCGCGGAAGGGGAGCCGAGAAGGTCCGAGGCCATGCGTTCCCTGGGGCTGCGTGGCCACGCGGGCCGGGGGCGAAGGGTGGAAGGCCGGCAAGCGACCCGAGCGAGAACCCGTTACGGCTGCTTCCTTCCGGACCTGACCGGGTTGGCGGGGAGCCCGTCCGCCGCCGACCTTCCGAGGACACCATATCATGTCGCGGGGGTCGGACGCCAATGGGGGGGTCCCGTAACCGGTCCCGGCGGGGTGGCGAAGAGGCGGATGAAGGAGACACCGCCATGTCGTTTTCCCGCCGTTCCATGCTGTGGATGGTCCCCGGCGCGACGATCGCCGTTCCCGTCGGCACCCTGCTTTTTCCTGACCTGGCGCAGGCCGCGCCGGTGAATGCCGAGGACGGCGTGGCGGTGCGCGGCACCGATGTCGTCGCCTATTTCACCGACGGGCGCGCGGTCGCCGGGCGGCCGGACATCACCTTCGCGTGGCGGGGGGCGACCTGGCGATTCGCCTCCGCGGCCAACCGCGACCGATTCGCCGCGGACCCCGAACGCTACGCCCCGGCCTATGGCGGCTTCTGCGCCTATGCGGTCAGCGAAGGCTACACCGCCCCGATCGACCCCGAGGCCTGGCGCATCGTCGATGGCCGGCTGTTCCTGAACTACGACCGCGCGATCCAGCGGCGTTGGGCGCGGGACATCCCGGGCCGCGTCGCTCGGGCGGATGCGAACTGGCCGGCGCTCGCCGGCGAGTGACGCAGCCGGGAGGAGCGCCGGCCCGCACAGGCGGGCCGCCTCCCGGCCGGAACCGTCGTGACCCTCACGAAGGCCCTTCGGCCTTTGGCGAGGGAGGTTCGGCGGGATCGGAGCCTTCCCCATCACGCAGCGCCTCAGCCGCCCCGGCCAGCGTCCGGCCAAGGTCGGGCGGGAGGTGTCCCACAAGCGCCGCCTGGGCTGCGCGCCAGGCCGGCAGCGCGGCTTCGAGGGACCGCACCCCTGCCTCGGTCAGCCACACGGCGCGGCGGCGCAGGTCCTTCTCGGCCGTGACCAGTTCGACCAGCCCCTCGCGTTCCAGCACCCGCAGGTTCCGCGACAGGGTGGACTGATCCATGCCGCACCGGCGGGCCAGCGCGCCCAGGGTATCGTCCTCGGCGCTCGCGATCTGCGCCATCAGCCCGATGCGGGCGGAGGTCATCCCCTGTCCCGCCAGCACCTGGTCCATCGCCTGGGTGACCCGGCGGGCGAGCAGGCGGCTGTTCCAGCCCGGGCACGATTCGAGCAAGGCGCGGGCATCGGTCCGCAAGGTGGATTTCGGTTGCATGGCTGCCGGCCATTCTATATGCAGATACAAAATTTGCATATGCAAAGAAATCGGCCATGAAGACGATCCTCGACACCATCGGCGGCACGCCCCTGCTGCCCCTGCGGCGCATCCTGCCGCGCAGCGGCGCCCGCATCCTGTTGAAGATCGAGAGCACCAACCCCACCGGCAGCATGAAGGACCGCATGGCGCTCGCCATGATCCAGGCGGCGGAGGCCGATGGCCGCCTCCCCCCCGGCGGGGCGGTCGTCGAATACACCGGCGGCAGCACCGGCGTGTCCCTTGCCCTGGTCTGCGCGGTCAAGGGCCATCCGCTGCATGTGGTGACCTCCGACGCCTTCGCGCGGGAGAAGCTGGATCACATGCGCCTGCTCGGCGCGCAGCTTCAGGTCATCCCGAGCGAGTCCGGCCGCATGACGGAAAAGCTGACCCGCGACATGATCGCCGCCGCCGGCGTCATCGCGGAACGGACCGGCGCCTTCTGGACCGACCAGATGAACAACCGCGACCAGCTCGCCGCTTATCACCGCATGGCCGCCGAGATCGACGGCCCAGTCACGGCCTTCGTGCAGTCGGTGGGCACGGCGGCCAGCCTGCGCGGTCTGGCCGAGGCGTTGCGCCGCCGCCATCCGGCCATCCGTATCGTCGCGGTGGAACCGGCGGAATCCGCCGTGCTGTCCGGCGGCCCCTCCGGCGCGCACGGCATCGACGGCATGGGCGCCGGCTATGTCGTCCCGCTCTGGGACCCCGGGATCGCCGAAGCGGTCGAGCCCGTCTCGACCGCGGAGGCCACCGCCATGACCCTACGCCTGGCGCAGGAGGAAGGCCTTTTCGCCGGACCCTCCACCGGGGCCAATGTCGTCGTGGCCCTGCGCCAGGCCGAGGCGCTCGGATCCGATGCCACGGTCGTGACCATCATGTGTGATACCGGAATGAAATCCCTGCGGCGGCTCGGGGCGGCCATCGCGGCCTGAGCCTCCGTCCGTAAAACCGCCGCCCGACGCATGTCCGGACCTTCCTGGCTGGCTCCGGGTCCCGGGCGCGGATGGACGCAGGGCGGACCGCATGGCAGGTTCCGGCCCCCATGCTCATGATCCCCGCCAGCCGTCCCAATGCCTATACCGGCAGCCCGCTCGATCGTGCCGGAGAGAAGCGCGACGACGCGGAATTCATCGCCGCCGCGCTGACCCACCCCGACAGCCTCTTCGCCCCCGTCTGGCGGGCGCGGAGCCTGATGAAGGGCGTCGCCGACGGCCACCCCGAGGCCGTGCTGCTGACCGGCGCCGCAGCGGAAGCCGTGCGTATGGCCGATGGCCCCTGGGCCTTCCTCGGCCTGTGGGAGGGTCGCCCCTGCTTCGCCGTGGACTGCTCCCACGCCGACGACCCGCTGCCGCTGCTGCCCGAGGGCATGGGCACCTTCACCGATCTGCGCCAGGTCGCCGGCCTGCTGCCGCCGGGCGAGGCGAGCGTGCTCGCGCATGCGCGCGGCATGATGCACTGGCGCACCAAGCACCGCTTCTGCGGTGTCTGCGGCAGCCGCTGCGAACCGCGCTCGGCCGGCAATGTCATGGTCTGCCAGGGCTGCGGCGCGCAGCATTTCCCGCGCACCGACCCGGCGGTGATCATGCTCGTGGTCCGCGGGGATGCCTGCCTGCTCGGCCATTCCCACCGCTTCCCGAACGTCACGATGTATTCGACCCTGGCGGGCTTCGTGGAACCGGGCGAGAGCCTGGAGGAGGCCGTCCGGCGCGAGGTGAAGGAAGAAGCCGGCATCGAGGTCGGCGAGGTCCTGTATCATTCCTCCCAGCCCTGGCCCTTTCCCTCCTCCATCATGCTTGGGTTCCACGCGGAAGGGCTGAGCGAGGACATCCACATCCAGCCCGAGGAACTGAAGGACGCGCGATGGTTCTCCCGGGATCAGATCCGCAATCATCAGGCGCTCGGCTTCTCCCTGCCACGCGCGGATTCGATCGCGCGGCGCCTGATCGAGGACTGGATGGCGTCATGAGGACCGGCGCAGGCATGGCGCTGCTGGTCGCGGCGGCGATCGGCCTGGGCGGCTGCCAGAATGGCGGCGTCTGGGCCAATGTGCCCATCGACGATTCCCCCGACGCCCAGGCTTGCCGCGTCGAGGCGGAGAACGACCCCGAGGCGAAGCGCCTGGCGGACAGCGTCAGCTCGGCCAATTGGGGTCAGGATCAGATCATCCGCCAGCAATTGCTGGCACTGCTGCCGCGGCTGTGGACCACCTGCATGCAGCGCCGCGGTGCGATCCGCGGCGGGGTGGAGCGGGTGCGACGGGTGACGTTCTAAGGGCGGGGCTTCCGCGGCTGTAGCGGCGGCGCAGCTCGTTGGTATCGTCCCACGGGGCAGATGCCCCGCTGGCGCGAAGACAAGGCGCTGACGACAATGGAGTAGGGGCTCTGCCCCTCTCCAAACCTCACCCCGCCAAAGGCCACAGGGCCTTTGGCGGGGAGGGGCAAAGCCCTTCCCCGGTCGCCATCCCCATCACTTTCCCACGCTCGGGGCGGCGCCTCACCGCAACTGCGGATTGTCGAAATCCGGGCGCCGTGCCCGGGCAAGGGCCTGCGCCAGCGCCGCCTGCAGCGATGCCTTCTCCCCGGCCACCAGGTGCCGCCCGATCTCCACCCGCCGGCCGCGGCTTTCGAGGAACAGCACGCCCGCATGCGCCGGGTCCGGCCGGTAGATCGCCCGCGCCCAATAGGGGTCGAGCACCGCCTGGTGCCGCCGGCCGCGCCCGTCGATGCGCGTGACCCTCAGCTCCTGTGGGGTCAGCACCAGGATCTCCGCCATGCGTGCCGCGCCGCGGATATGCAGCGCGAGCAGCGCGAGGGCAAAGCCGACCTCGACGCCCAGGAAGGGCAGGATCGGCCAGGCCCCAACCATCACGAACAATCCCGCCGAGATGCCGGTGAACAGCAGCAGCACGACGACGAACGCCCGAAAGCCGCGCGCATTCAAGGAACGCGGCGGGGTGCAGACGGCCTGGAAAAGAACCGGTTCGGCGGGGGCTGCCATCATCGGCCAAGATAGGCGAGGATCGGCATCACGCCAGCCATGCCTCTTCCCGCCCGCCCCAAACGCCCCGACCACGGCAGCGCCACCGTGCCCCGCCGTGCCCGAATGATGCCGCCCGCCCAGGCGGAATCCTTCATCCGCGCCCTCGCCACCGCGAACCCCGCGCCCGAGACCGAGCTGATCTATCATGACCCCTTCACCCTGCTCGTGGCGGTAGTGCTCTCGGCCCAGACCACGGATGCGGCGGTGAACCGCTGCACGCCCGCACTCTTCGCGGCCGCGCCGACGCCGGCGGCCATGGCGGCACTGGGGGCGGAGGGGATCGGGCCGCATATCCGCTCGATCGGCCTGTGGCAGGCCAAGGCAAAGAACGTCGCGGCCCTGGCGCGCGACCTGGTCGAAAAGCATGGCGGCACCGTGCCCGGCGATCGCGAGGCGCTGGAGGCGCTACCCGGCGTCGGCCGCAAGACCGCGAATGTCGTGCTGAACGTCGCCTTCGGCCAGGCGACGATGGCGGTGGACACGCATATCTTCCGCCTGGGCAACCGCACCGGCCTTGCCCCCGGCAAGACGGTGCGCGAGGTCGAGGACCGCCTGGTCAAGCGCATCCCGCCCGACCTGCTGCGCGACGCCCATCACTGGCTGATCCTGCACGGGCGCTACGTCTGCAAGGCGCGCGCGCCGGAATGCTGGCGCTGCGTGGCGCGCGCCTTCTGCAACTATCGCGACAAGGTGCTCACGCCGCCGGTATGAAGACGCCGCGATTCGAGGAGACGCGCATGAAGATTCGGTCTGCCCTGCCGCTGCTGGGGTTGATGGTGCCGATGATCGTCGGCTGCGACACGGGCGGCGTCTGGGCCAATGTGCCGGACGACCCCGGCCCGGTCGCCGCGCAATGCCGGCGGGAGGCCGCCAACAGCCCGCAATATCGGCTCTACGGTGAAATGGCCGGTGGCAACGCGGCCAATAACGAACAGCAGCGCCAGGAACTGCTGGTGCTGCTGCCGCGCCTCTATCACGACTGCATGGTCCGCAACGGGGCCGATCCGGCGGGTTCGCCGGCGCCACGGGATCGCGTGACGTTCTGAATGTCGCGGGCGGGGGGACGCGATTGGAGAGGGGCTTTGCCCTCCTCCAGATCTCCCCCCCCCACCAAGGGCCACAGGGCCTTTGGAAACCGCAGCCTGGCGCGGGGCGTGCGGGGCTTGAGCGAAATGCATGGGCATGTCGGGTCCAGCCATGGCGCAACGGCCCAGTCGGGCGCCTGATGGAGGTTTGCAAAGGCCTTTCGGCCTTTGCCGGAGTGGTTTGGAGGGGCGGCGCCCCTCCAGACCACAGGCGACACCAACCGCTGATGAGAAAGGCCGTTGGGCCTTCCCGGGGGATCAGACCCGGGGAGTGGTGCACCCGATTTGCGGCCAGAAGGACTTCCGTGAAGATCTGCGAACTGACGAATGTCGACTTCTCGCTGCGCCATTTCCTGCTGCCGCTGATGCGCGGCCTGCGCGGGCGGGGGCATGAGGTGGTGGGCGTCTGCGCCGAAGGCCCGCTGCTCGACCTGCCGCGCGCCGAAGGATTCCGCATCGAGGCGATGCCCCTCGCCCGCAGCCTCAATCCGATCCCGCAGGCGCGGGCTTTCCGGGCGCTGCTCGACCTCTTCCGCCGCGAGAAGTTCGACCTGGTCCACGCCCACATGCCGATCAGCGGGCTGCTCGCCCGCCTGGCCGCCAAGGCCGCGGGCGTGCCGCACATCGCCTATACCTGCCACGGCTTCCTGTTCAACCAGCCGGGGCCCTGGTGGCGGCGCGGCCTGTCGCTGCAGCTCGAAAGGCTCGGCGGGCGCATGACCGACGTGTTCCTGACCGTCAGCGCCGAGGAAGCGGAGGATGCCCGCCGCCTCGGCATCCATCCCCGCGCGACGGCGGTGCTGAACGGGCGCGATCCGGCGATCTTCCACCCGGATGCCGCCGCCCGTGCCGCCCTGCGCGCCGAACTCGGCGCCACGGAGACGGATTGCGTCATCGTCGTCGTCTCCCGCCTGGTGCGGCACAAGGGCCACCCGGAACTGTTGCGCGCCATGGAGGCGACACCGGACAACGCCGTGCTCTGGGTGGTCGGCGAGCGCCTCGCCTCGGACCATGGGGAGGATCTCGACTCGCACTTCGCGCGTGCCGAGGCGGTGCTGGGTCGGCGGGTGCAGCGCCTCGGCTATCGCCACGACATCGCGCGCATCCTGGCGGCAGCCGATGTCTTCTGCCTGCCCTCCCATTTCGAAGGCCTGCCCATGTCGATCATCGAGGCGATGCTGACCGGCCTGCCGGTGGTCGCGACCAACATCCGTGGCCCGCGGGAGCAGGTGGTGGACGGGCAGACCGGCTTGCTGGTCCCGCCGATGACGGACGCGCCGCTCGCCGAGGCGTTGTCGCGCCTCGCCTCGAACCCGGCGCTGCGGGCGCGCATGGGGGCGGCCGGGCAGGCCGTGGCGCTCGACAAGTTCGACGAGGCGAAGATCGTCGGCCGGACGATGGACTTGATGGGGGCCTGAATCGTCCTGCGGGGGCCGAAGGTCGAAGGAGGGCTCTGCCCTCCTCCGAACCTCCACCCGCCAGGATGCTGGGCATCCTGGACCACAATCCGTTGGCGCCGGGCAGGATTGTCGTTCCGGCGCCCCTCCCAGCGCACTCCCTGCGCAAGAGCAGGCTTCGGCATTCGCGCTGACCAACGCGCACGGCGCCAGGTTAAGATGTGCAAAGGCCTTTCGGCCTCCGCTGGGGAGGTATCGGAGGGGCAACACCCCTCTCACATCTGCCGCGGATGCATCAGAACCGCGCTGGGAATGGATGTCCTGGCGGGAAGCTATGGGTGGCATGGCCCGATCGCCCGCTTTCCGCAGGTCGGCATGGCGGCTCCCGCGCGTGGGAAGCCGGGCATCAAAGGTTCTGGCAGTCTCGGGCGACATTGCAGGCACGCCGCAGTGATGTAAGTCAGGTGACTTGCGACACGGCGTCGCCGCGGCCATTTTGGGTGCGCCGCAACCACGAGCACCGGGGGCCTTCCGCCCGTGACCTACGTCGTCACCGAGAACTGCATCAAGTGCAAGTACATGGACTGCGTGGAGGTCTGTCCCGTGGACTGCTTCTACGTGGGCGAGAACTTCCTGGTCATCCATCCGGATGAATGCATCGACTGCGGCGTCTGCGAACCGGAATGCCCGGCCGAGGCCATCGTCCCCGACAGCGATGACAAGGCGACGGAATGGCTGGAGGTGAACCGCACCTATGCCGGCCAGTGGCCGAACATCACCCGCAAGGGCGAACCGCCGGCCGATGCCGATGACTGGAAGGGCAAGCCCGGCAAGAAGGATCTGCTCAGCCCCAATCCGGGCTGAGAGGCTGTTCGGACATGCAGCGTTTGGCGCATGTCCGGGCCCGGCACCGGCCAGCACCCCTGGGGGTTGACAGCCCCACGCGCCCGTGGGGTGACGGGGTTGCTTTTTTCTGCTATGGTTTCAAATGGATGGCTGCGGTGCGCCAGCGCGCGCCGCGGCCATGGCATTTTCGGCCCGGCCCGTTCCGGCCGGTCCGACCGTGACGCTCCCTGGCGTCACGGTAGCAGGAGCGACTCCGCGATGAAGGCAACGGCCCGCCCCAAGGCGCCGACCAGGTCCAGCACCACTGCCACGGCGAAGCCCGCCACCAGACCCAAGACCCCGGCGACACCGCCGGCCAAGCCCAAAGCGGCCGCCAAGGCGGTGAAGGTGCAATCCAAGACCGCCCCCAGGCCCGCGGCGAAGCCGAAAGCCGAGGCGAAGCCGGCGACCACGCCGGCCGACAAGCCCGTCGCCGCACCGAAGGTCGCCGCCAAGCCGGCCGCGCCGGCGAAGCCTGTGGCAGCCAAGGCCGCGCCCGCCCCGGCCCCCGTGCCGAAGGCCGCTGCGCCCGTTGCCGCGCCAAAGCCGATGCCGGCCTCGCCGCCACCTGCCCCGCCGCCCGCCGCGCGCGCCGCCATGCCGCCGCCTCCGCATCGGCCGCCGCATCGCCTGGCCGCTGCCCCGGCCGTCGTCGCCACCGCAGCCAAGGTCGCGCCGCGCCCGAAGGAGGACTTCAAGGCCGGCGACCATGTCGTCTACCCGACCCATGGCGTCGGCACGGTCCAGGGCATCGAGACGGTGGAAGCCGCCGGCTACTCGCTGCAGGTCATCGTCGTGACCTTCGAGGAGAACCGGATGACGCTGCGCGTCCCGGTGAACAAGGCCGCGTCCTCGGGGCTGCGCAAGCTTGCCGCCGGGGCGGCGATGCAGGCCGCGCTCGACACGCTGAAGGGCCGGGCGCGCATCAAGCGCACCATGTGGTCCCGCCGCGCCCAGGAATATGAGGCAAAGATCAACTCCGGCGACCCGCTGCAGATCGCCGAGGTGGTGCGCGACCTGCATCGCAATGCCGGCCAGCCCGACCAGTCCTTCTCGGAACGGCAGATCTACGAACAGGCGCTCGACCGTCTGGCCGCCGAGGTCGCCGCGATCGACAAGACCGACAAGACCAAGGCCATCGAGAAGCTGCTGACCTATCTCGGCAAGGCCGAGAAGGGTGAGAAGGGCGACAAGGCCGCAAAGGCAGAGGCGGAGGCAGATGCCGATGCCGACTCGGAGGACTGAGGCGCGCCGCGATCGTTCGGGCGGGGCAGCAAGGTCTTCCTGGCTGGCCCGCTTCGATCGTTAACCCCACAAGGGCCGAAAGGCCCTGGAAACCTCGATCTCGCGCCGCGGGCCACAGTCAGAAGGGGGCCGCTTTGCGCCCAAGGGGTGCTCGGTGGGCGTGGCGTGCCTGCCGCGCTCGGCGCCAGAGGTGATTGCGCTCCACCCAGGGGCACCCATTGGCGTCGGGCAGCAGCGTCCGTGACACCCCCCCGATGGCCCGGTGGGGCGGGGAAAGGTCGTCCCCCCGGAATTGGGCGGCGGCACACAGCCGCATGCCAGAGAACAGCCTCCCGAAGCTCAACGTCAGAGGTATCCGGGAACAGCTTCCCCGGCTCGTCCGGCGCGCGGCGGAACGCAATGGCGGATCATCCCCGCCAGGCTAGCTCGGGCGCCGGCGCTGACGGAAACGGCGGCGGTCCGGGCGTATGCCCTTGGTTGCGGGAACAGCGACCGAAGCGGAGGCCTCCGTGGCCATGACGCGCTTCGCCGGCGCCATCGCGGACCTGCTGGGACCGCGGCCGGACGAAAGGCCGACGGTCGCGTCCGAGACGGGTCGGTTGTCGGGGACCGTGATCACCGAGGACGCGACGGACTGGCAGCACGGCACCGAACCCGGCCGCAATCCCGTCGATGCTGCCGTCGAATGGTTGGAAAGCGACGAGATGGTCGGGCCCGACAATCATATGGCCCCTCGTCCTCGCCAAGCTGGGGAGGAGCCCGGCCGCCCAGACCCAGGCCATGATCGCGGAGGCCATGGCCGAATGCCCGGAGGACTGGATCGGCCGGTTGTGCGCCCATTGCCCGCCATCCACGACCGGGTCCTGATCCGGGGTCGGGCGCCAAAGACAAAAGGCCCCGGGGATCGCTCCCCGGGGCCCTTTCGGTGCTGCCTGGATCAGGCGGCCCGGGACCTTACTCCTGGCGCTGGCCCATGAAGGACAGCAGGATCTGGAACAGGTTCACGAAGTTCAGGTAGAGCGCCAGCGCATCCATCACGCTCCGCTTGCCAGCCAGTTCCGTGCCTTCGGCATAGGCATAGGAAATGTAGTCGGTCTTGATCCGCTGGGTGTCCCAAGCGGTCAGGCCGACGAAGACCACCACGCCGATGATGCTGATGGCGAAGGCCAGCGCGCTCGAGGCCAGGAAGATGTTGATCAGCGACGCGAGGATGATGCCGATCAGGCCCATCATCATGAAGCTGCCCATCTTCGTCAGGTCGGCCTTCGTCGTGTAGCCGTAGAGGCTGATGCCGGCGAACATCGCCGAGCAGACGAAGAAGGTCGTCGCGATGGACTGACCCGTGTAGCGCAGGAAGATGTTCGACAGGCTCGCGCCCATCGCCGCGGCGAACAGCCAGAACAGCAGCTGCACCGTGCTCTTCGTCATCCGGTTGATGCCGAAGGACAGCGCCAACACGAAGGCCAGCGGCGACAACATCGCAGCCCAGCCAAGCAGGGTCGGAGAAACGACGCGCATGCCGTTCGCCGCATAGCCGACGGACCAGAACAGGTTCATCAGCGTGGGCGTCGCGGCGATCACATAGGCGACAATGCCGGTCAGCAGCAGCCCCGAAGCCATCCAGTTGTAGACCCGGAGCATGTAGGACCGCAGCCCGGCATCGACGGCGGCCGCGTCGGCGGTCGCGACGCGACCCCAGCCAGGCGCACCCGTCGTGTATCGAGTGTCGGGACCAAAGGCCATGGTGTGGAAAACTCCTCCGAAGGGGATGATTCCCCGCAGGTGAAGAATATGGACACTTCTTCATCTTGATCAACGGGCGATCGCCGCTGACCGTCAATGGCCGGTGCCCGCGTGTAAGATGGGGCGCGGCACGTTCCGCCGCATCCCCAGAACGTGTCACTGTTGCGATTTGGCACGTTGGTATGGCCGGGCGGTAAACGCCGGCCAGGCGGGGCCGCGCCGGAAGCGCGGCCCCTGACCGGGTCAGCCCGCGGCGGGCTCGACCGAGATCGCGGTCGCCTCGACGAAGGCGACGTTCACGCGCTGACCGGGGCGCAGGTTGCGGACGAAGGCCTGCATCTCCGGATTGCGCACCACGACCGTGCGGCGCACGCCGCGCGAGGAGGTGAAGGTCACCGCATTGGTCGTCTGGTCGACCGCGTTGATCGTCACGGTGTCGCGCAGGGTGGTCACCACCGCGCCGGCCGGACGCTCGCCGAGTTCGGCGCGGGCGGCGCCGACATCGATCTCGGCCGGCAGGTTGGTGCCGCGCGGCGTCATCTGCACGGCGACGGCTTCCTCGAAGCGGACGCGCACGCGGTTGCCGCGGCGCACCTGGCCGAGGTTCTGCACGCTTTCCGGCACGACCAGCGTGATGGTGCGGTTCGCCGGCGTCAGGATGGTGACGTGGCGGGTGCGCAGATCCACCGAGCGGACGACGCCGACCGCTTCCTGCGCAGTGGAGACCACGACCGGCGGCGGCGGGGTCACCGGCTGCTGCGGCTCGCTGGCGCAGGCGCCGAGGGCAAGCAGCGGAAGGGCGACGATCGCGGCGAGCTTGCGGCGCGGGAAAGAGGGATGCGTCATGGCAGATCCTCGATGGGAAGGCGGCCTGGTTGAATTCGGCCGCGCGGACCTTACAGGAAGCCGTGCCGAGGCGGTAGCCGGATGCGCGCCGCTTTCGCGTTCATTTTCCAGCAGTTTACGGCGTGTTACCGCCTATTCGTTACGCAACAGCGGAGCCGGTCGCGCGCGCAGCGCCAGCGCCGTGCCGACATGGCCGAAGACCAGCGTCAGCGCCGTGCAGGCCAGCACCACGGCGGCGAGCGTGCCGGGCAGGAACACCCACTCGCCCCCCATGACAAAGCGCACCACACCCCAGGCCGCCAGCGTCCCCGCCACCGCCGCGATCAGCCCCGCCGTCGCGCCCAGCAGGCCGAATTCCACCAGGAAGGCGCTGCGGATCTGCGCGCGCGTCGCCCCCACGGTCTTCAGCACCACCGCATCGCGCACGCGCCGCCGCTGCCCGGCCGCCACCGCGCCCGCCAGCACCAGCGCCCCGGCCGACAGCGTCATCGACGCGGTCGCCGTCAGCGCCGTGCCGATGCGCGCCAGCAGGGCCGCGACCTGTTCGATTGCATCGCGCACCCGCACGCCGGAGACGTTGGGGAAAGCCTCGCTGATCGCGCGCAGCACTGCGCCTTCCTCGGCCGGGGCCGCACGCACCGTCGCGATGTGGGTGTGCGGCGCCGCCTCCAGCAGGCCGGGCGAGGCCACCAGCACGAAGTTCAGCCCCAGCCCGCGCCAGGCAATGTCGCGCAGATTGGCGATGCGCAGCGGGATGTCGCGCCCAAGCACGCTCACCGTGATGGTATCGCCCAGCCCGATGCCCCAGCCGCGCGCGAGGTTGGCGTCGAAGGAGACCAGCGGCTCACCGCGATAATCCGCCGGCCACCATTGCCCGGCGACGATGCGCGTGCCCTCGGGCGGCGTGGCGGCGTAGGTCAAGCCGCGATCGCCGCGCAGCGCCCAGGCCGTCTCGGGGGTGGTGCGCACCTCCTCGGCCGGCACGCCGTTCACCGCGACGATGCGCGCACGGAGCGACGGGACGCGCTTCACCTCGCTGACCGTCGGCTGCTCCGCCGCAACGCGGTCGAAGTCGCGCGCCTGGTTGGATTGGATGTCGATGAAATAGAAGCTCGGCGCCGCGTCCGGGATCTGTTCGGTGATCTGGCGGCGCATGTTGCCTTCGATCAGCGCGATGGCCGCGAGCGTCGTCAGCCCGATGCCGAGCGAGACCAGGATCAGCGGCGTCGGCGCGCCGGGCCGGTGCAGATTCGCCAGGCCCAGCCGCACCGCCGGCCGCCTTACGAAGCGCAGCCTTCTCGCGGCCGCCATCAACGCGAAGGCGCCCAGCCGGAACACCACCAGCGTCCCCGCCGCGCCCATCACGAACCAGACGGCGAACATGCGATTTTCCGCCGTGCCGACGATCAGCGCCGCCAGCGCCAGCCCCGCCGCCATGGTGCCGAGCACCAGCGTCAGCCGCGGCCGCACGCCCGCCGGCTGCAACGTATCGCGGAACAGCGCCGCGCCGGGGATCTCCATCGCGCGCCCGAGCGGCCACAAGGCGAAGGCAAGCGCGGTCAGCATCCCATACAGCGCGGCGAGCGCCAGCACCGCCGGATACAGGCCGAGCCGCGGTGGCACCGGCAGCGCATCCGCCAGCGCCGAAGCCGCCGCGAAGGTCAGTCCGAAGCCCGCCACCAGCCCGATCGCGATGCCCGCCGCGGCCAGCGCAATCACTTGCACGAGATAGGTCGCAAAGATCACCCCCGGCGACGCCCCGAGGCAGCGCAGCGTCGCGATGGTCCGCGCGCGCTGGTCGAGCCACGACCGCACGCCGGTCGCCACGCCGATGCCGCCCACGAGCAGAGCCGTCAGGCTCGCCAGCGTCAGAAAGAAGGCTGCGCGATCGACGAAGCGGTTGACCGACGGCGCCGCCGCATCGGCCGTGCGGATGCGCCAGCCATTCCGCGGGAAGGCCTCGCGGAAGGCGTCCACGAAGGCTGAGCGACTCGCGCCGGGCGGCAACGCGACGCGATACTCGAAGGTCACGAGGCTCCCGGGCTGCACGAGTTGCGTCGCATCCAGATCCGCCATGCGGATCATCGCGCGCGGGCCGAGAATGGAGACATTCGTCACCTTGTCCGGCTCTGCCGCGACGAACCCGCGCAGGGCGAAGCGCGCCTCACCGATGCGCAACTCGGTTCCCGCCGCCACACCGAGCCGGTCGGCGATCAGGCGATCGACCGCGATCTCGCCCGACCCGATCTGGCCTGGCGGATCGAGCACCAGTTCCCCGAACAGCGGATAGAAGTCATCAACCGCCTTGAGTTCCACCAGCGTCCGATCGCCATCCGGAGCGACGGCCATGGCGCGCATCGACGTCACGCGCGACAGCCGCGCGCTGTGTTGCGTCAGCCAATCCAGCGCCGCCTGCGGCAACGGCCCTTGCTGCGATGCGACCTCAACCTCGCCGCCCAGCAGCTTCGCGCCATCGGTGGCGATGCCAGCCTCGATGCCGGCGCGCAGCGTGCCGACGGCCGTGATGGCGGCGACACCCAGAGCCAGACAGGCGAGCACGATGCGCAGGCCCTTCACGCCGCCACGCAGGTCGCGGCGGGCGAAGCGGAAGGCGAGGGCGAGCGTCTTCATCGGGCGAGGGGCCGCGAGGGGCGCCGCCCTATACGCGCGACGATTGAGGCGATGGCGCGCCGGGGAAGGGCTCTGCCCTCCCCCGAGCCCCCACCCGCCAAAGGCCACAGAGCCTTTGGAAACCGATACCTGGCGCTGGGCATCCCTGCGAGAACGGCGCCGAGACCCGCTCCTGCGCACGAAAGGCGCCTGGAGGGCGGAGCATGCCTGTTGCGCGAAGCGCCAAACGATTGCGTTCCACGTGCTCCAAGCACTTGGCGGGGTGAGGTTTCAAGAGGGGCGGCGCCCCTCTCCAATCGCCCGCTGCGCCTCATCTTCGCGCGCAAGGGGCAGAGCGCCTCCTGGTCCGGCAGCGCCGGGTTCATCGCGCGCTATCCGCCACGATCCGCCCGTCCTCCATGCGCAACTGCCGTTCGCAGCGTTCCGCCAGCATCGGGTCGTGCGTGATCAGCAGCAGGGTCGTGCCGAAGCGCTCGCGCAGTCCGAACAGCAGGTCCATCACCTGCCCGCCCGTGCCGCGATCGAGATTGCCCGTCGGCTCATCCGCCAGCAGCAGCCGCGGCTGCGCGACGAAGGCGCGGGCGAGCGCGACGCGCTGCTGCTCGCCGCCGGAAAGCTGGCCGGGGTAGTGCGTCAGGCGATGACCGAGGCCGACGCTCTTCAGCGCCTCCTCCGCGCGGTCGAAGGCGTCGCTGCGGCCGGCGAATTCCAGCGGTACGGCGACGTTCTCGATCGCGGTCATGGTGGGGACCAGGTGGAAGGCCTGGAAGACGATGCCCACGGTCTCGCGGCGGAAGACGGCGAGTGCGTCCTCATCCATGCGCGTCAGGTCGTGGCCGGCAACGGTCAGTGTGCCGCCGGTCGGGCGGTCGAGGCCCGCAAGCAGCATTAGCAGCGAGGTCTTGCCGGATCCGGACGGTCCGACGATGCCGACGGCCTCGCCCGCAGCCACGGCGATATCCACGCCGCGCAGGATATTGATCTCGCCCGACTGGGCCCTCACCTTGAAGTGCAGGTCGGTCGCGAGGATCAGCGTCGCGTCGCGCCCCGCATGCGTCGGGGTGGTCTGTGGAAGGGCATCCATGTCGTTCAGGGTTCCGCGGCTTTCGAACCGATATGGGCGCCGCGCCGCGCTTGGCAAACTTTCCGCCTGTTTCGGAGTGTTGCCGTTGCTGGCCGCGATGCCTGCACGGGCGGCGGAGCTGCGGCTGCTGATGCTGGGCGATTCGATCACCGCCGCCTATGGGCTCGCGCGCGGGCAGGGATTGCCGGCGCGGCTCGAGGCCGCGCTGCGCGCCAAGGGCCAGCAGGTGCGGGTGATCGACGCCGGGGTGTCGGGCGACACCAGCGCGGGCGGGCGGGCCAGGCTCGACTGGGCCATGGCCGACCAGCCGGATGCGGTGATCGTGGCCCTTGGCGGCAATGACGGGCTGCGCGGCATCGAACCGGGCGCGACCCGCGCGAATCTCGCGGCGATTCTGGACGCGCTGAAGGCGCGCGGCCTGCCGGTCATGCTGGCGGGGATGCTGGCGCCGCCGAACCTGGGCGCCGAATATGGACGGGAGTTTGCCGCGACCTTCACGCGATTGTCGGAAGAGCATCCCGAGATCGTGTTCTATCCCTTCCTGCTGGATGGCGTGGCCGGCGACCCGCAACTCAATCAGCCGGATCGCATTCATCCGAATGAGGCTGGCGTCGCGGAACTGGTCCGTCGCATGCTTCCGGCCGTGGAGTCGCTGCTGGGGCGGGTGCCCGCGGGCTGACCCGTCTCCGGCCTCAGTTGGGGGGCTTGAGATGCTGCGCCTGTTCGTCGCCCTGGACCTGCCCCCGGAATGCCGCGCCGATCTTTCGGCCCTGGCGGGGAGCATACCGGGCGCGAAATGGGTACCACCCGACAACTACCACCTGACGCTGCGCTTCATCGGGGAGATCGAGAACTGGCGCGCGCAGGAGGTGGACCACGCGCTCGCCGCCATCCGCGGCAATGCCTTCGACCTGACGCTGCGGGGCCTCGGCACCTTCGAGAAGGCGGGGCGGATCCATTCGCTCTGGGTGGGAGCGGAGCGCAACGACGCGCTCGCGCATCTGCAGCGCAAGGTAGAGACGGCGCTCCAGCGCGTCGGCCTGCCGCCGGAACGCAAGTCCTTCTCCCCCCATGTCACCATCGCGCGCACGGACCGGGCGCCGCCGGAGAAGGTCATTTCCTACGTCCAGGCGCATAACCTGTTCCGCGCCGAGCCGGTGCGGGTGGAGTGCTTCACCCTGTTCTCCTCGCGCCTGGGCAAGGAGGCGTCGGTGTACACGTCCGAGGTCGAGTACGACCTGGTCGCCCGCGCCGCCTAGCGGCGCCGCTTTTGCTGGCCCCAGAGACTGCTTGGAAAATCCGGCGCCGCCATTCGGGTCTCGGTTTTCGCGCCATGCACGGGCGTATCGGCGGCCACGGCCGGCCCAAGCGCGGGCCGCTTTGCGCCGCCGGCCCGATGCCGGGCATCGGGCAGCTCGCGTCGGTGAGCCGCAGGGGGCCGTGCTTGCCGATGTTCCCGGCTCGCGTTACGCCTTGCGCGTGTCCGTGGCCTACCGCCCCGTCGCGCGCCTGATCGCCGCGATCCTGCTGCTGCAGGTCGTGCTGGCGCCGCTGCATTGCCTGGCGATGGCGGCCGCGCCGGCCGGCTTCGAGACCGTGCTCTGCTCCCCTGCCGGCATGGAACGCACCATCCTGGTCGGGCCGGACGGGCAGGAACTGCCTCAGCAGCTTGCCGGTGACGGCCTCTGCGTCGTCTGCGTCGGGCTGGCCCATGCGGCGCTGCCCGAACCGCCCGCCGCCCCGGCGCCGGCCTGGGTGAAGGTCGGGCCGGCCTGGTTCATCGCCGGTGCCGACAGCCGGCAGCCCCCCGCCCGCGGCCCGCCCTACCGGCCAACCGGACCACCCGCTCTCTCCTGAGGCCGTTCCCTTCGGAACGGCCGCGCCTGCGCCTGCCGTTCCGATCCTCAGGAAGAGAAACGTCTCGTGACTCCCAGTTCCGTCTCGCGGCCCGTCCTGGCCGCGGTGGCGGCGGGTGCCCTGGTCCAGCCCGCGCTGGCCGAGGAACCCGCCCCCGAGGGCGCCACCCTGCCGCCCATGATCGTCACCGCCCGGCGCGTGACAAGCACGCCCACCCATCCGTCCAGCGCCGAAGCCGAAGCCGCGGCGCGGCAGGTCCCCGGCAACGGACGGTCCGTCTGCGCCGGTCAGCAATACCGATTCTGAGGAGACGCCATGATGCGTAAGATGCTGCTCGCCCTCGCCGCCGCGGCCCTGCCCGCGCTGCCCGCGGGCGCCCATGTCACCGTCGATCCCGCCCAGGCGGCACCGCATGCCTATGTCCGCGCCGCGCTGCGCGTCGGCCATGGCTGCGGCACCGCCGCGACCGTGCGCCTGACCGTGCGGATGCCCGATGGCGTCACCGGCGCGCGGCCCATGCCGAAGCCCGGCTGGACGCTCGTCATCACGCCGCGCGAGGAAGCGGCAGCCCCCGGCGACCATGGCTCCGCCCCGGAAGTGGCGGCCATCACCTGGGAAGGCGGCCGCCTGCCCAACGAGCACTACGACGAATTTGTCCTGCGCTTCCGCGCGCCGAACGAGCCCGGCGCCACGCTTTGGTTCGCCGTGCGCCAGGAATGCGAGGGCGGCGCGGTCACCGACTGGTCGGAGATCCCGGCCGAGGGCCGTCGCATCTCCGACTACCCCCACCCCGCCGCCGCGATGCGGCTGATCGCCCGCTGAGGACTCCACCCATGCGCGCCATCCTGCTGGCGGGTCTCGTGCTCGCCGCCCCACCCCTCGCCCGGGCCTGCGACACCGAGGCGATGAACGCCGAGCTCACCGCGGTCTGCACCGCGGCGCTGAACCCGGCCACGAGCTGGGCCGAGGCCGTCCGCGGCCAGGCGAATGCGACGGAGGCGGCGGCGCTCGACCGTGCGCTGACGGCCGCCCGCGCTGCCTGCGACACCGGCGATCCCGCCGCCGGCGCGCTGGAAGCCGCGCGCATCGCCCGCCTCGCCGGCCGCATCGAGGCCCGCGCCGGCAACGCCGATTCCATCTGGCCGGATCGCCTGGCCCGCCGCTGATCCCATCAAGGAGAACACGCCATGACCACCACCCGTCGTACCCTCGCCATTGCCGCAGCGGCGATCCTCGCCGCCCTGCCGGCCGCCGCACATGACTACACGGCCGGCGACATCGCGATCGCGCACCCCTGGACCCGCGCGGCCGGTGCCAACGGCAACGGCGCCGGCTTCCTGCGGCTGACCAATAATGGGTCCCAGCCCGACCGGCTGATTTCCGCCAGCTCCCCCATCGCGCGTACGGTCGAACTCCACACCATGACGCGCGACGGCGACGTCATGCGCATGCGCCCGGTGGAGGGCATCCCGATCGCTTCGGGCGCGACCGTCGAACTGCGGCCGGGTGGCTTCCACATCATGATGATCGGCCTCACCGCACCCTTGCAGCAGGGCGGCCGCGTGCCGCTGACGCTGCGCTTCGAGCATGCCGGTACGGTGCAGGTGGAACTCGCCGTGGAGGCTGCCGGCGCGCGGGCGGCGGGCGGCCACCACTGACGAAGCCGGGGGTCGGGCATCGTCCCGACCCCTTGCGACGCGCGAAACGGCTATGCACAATCCGTAATGTTGTATGGCGGGCCAACCGCCAATTTCGTCTTCCCGGAAGGAAACGTTTCCATGTTGCAGGCCAGACGCCTGGCGCTTGCCCTTGCCGTTGCGCTTCTCAGCCTGCCCGGCCTCGCCGCGGCGCAACAGGCGCCATGGCCGAACCGGCCAATCCGCATGGTCATTCCCTGGCCACCGGGCCAGGCGACCGACCTCGCAGGACGCGTCATCGCCCAGCGCCTGCAGGAACGACTCGGAGTGCCAGTGGTGCCCGAGAATCGCGCCGGCGCTGGCGGCACCATCGGCTCGGACGTCGTCGCCAAGGCGGCGCCGGACGGCTACACGCTGCTCGCCGGGTCGTCCGGGCCGCTCACCATCTCCCCGCTGCTCCAGCGCCTGCCCTATGATGCGCAGCACGACTTCACGGCAATCGCTATGTTCGGCGTCTCGCCCTACCTCCTCGTCGTGAAGCCGGACTTCCCGGCACAGACGATCCAGGACTTTATCGCCCTCGTGCGGTCGCGGCCGGGCCATTACACCTTCGGCTCGTCGGGCACCGGCGCGACCGCCCATCTGATCACCGAGGCCTTCAACGCGGCCGCGGGGCTGGACGCGCTGCACGTTCCCTTCGCCGGCAGCGCGCCGGAGATGACCGCGTTGATCGGCGGCCAGATCACCTACGGCATCGAGACCATGGCCGCGACCTGGCCGTTGGTCCGCCAGGGCGCGCTGCGCGCGCTCGGCATCTCGCTCGCCGGCGGCAGCACCCTTGCGCCCGGCGTCGTTCCGTTCGCAACCCAGCCCGGCGCGCTGCAGGGCTTCGACGCGGGTGCCTGGGTCGGATTGATGGGTCCGGCGAACCTGCCCGCAGCCATCACCGAGCGTCTCGCCGTCGTGGTGGTGGAAGGCATGGCCGCTCCTGAGGTGCGCAGCCGCTTCGAAGGCATCTCGGTCGAACCCATCCCCCGCGGGACCGGGCCCTTCACCACCTACCTCGCGGAGCAGCGGGCGCTGTTCCAGGCGATCATCCAGCGCAACAACATTCGGCTGGAATAGGCGCGCAGGGACCTGGAGAGGGGCCTTGCCCCTCTCCGGACCTCCCCCCACCAAAGGGCGAAAGGCCTTTGGAAACCTCGACTTGGTGCAAGGCACCGTTGGCATGTCGGAACCTTCAGGCACCCGACAGGCGCGGAAGCAGGGCTTGGCGACCATTCTGAGTGGGCGCGCCACATGCCGAAGCATGGCGATCCCAAGGGCTTCGCACGTCAAAGACCGCTCCGCATGATCGCATGGTTGAAGGGTCTTCTTCGGCGCCGTGCGGGGCGGGCGTCCCGCCTCCAGGCGCGCTCCATGGACAAGCGCCCGTTTCGATACTCGCCCGGCCCGCCGCGCACGGCGCCAGGACAAGGCCTCCAAAAGCCACCGACATCACGCCACGCGGCGGGCCCGCGGCAGCAACAGTTCGTCCTCAGCCGCCAGCGCGGGAAGAAGGTCGGTCAACCGCTGCCGTGTCTCGCGCAGGGCCGGGATCAGTGGCAGCCGCGGCGTCGGGTCGCACAGGCCGAGCAGCCCGAGTGCCGCCTTGACGGGGACCGGGTTTGTCTCGGTGAAGAGCAGCGCGTGCAGCGGCGCAAGGCGGTCCGCGACATGCCGGGCGCGCAGCGTGTCGCCAGCGTCCCAGGCGGCGTGCATCGCGGCGCACAGTGCGGGCACGAGGTTGGCCGTAACCGAGATGCAGCCCACCCCGCCCATGGCGCGATGCGCCAGGGCGGTGGCGTCGTCGCCCGAAAGCTGCGCGAAGTCATCGCCACAGAGCTGACGCAGCCGGGCCGGCCGGGCCAGGTCGCCCGACGCGTCCTTGATGGCGCGGATCACGCCTTCCGAGCGCAGCCGGCCGATGGTCTCGTCGGAGAAGGCGACGGCGGCGCGCGCGGGCACGTCGTAGAGCACGATCGGCAGGCCCGAGGCGGCGGCGACGGCGCGCAGATGGGCGCGCAGCCCCTCCTGGCTCGGCCGCACATAGGGTGGGGCGGAGACGAGCAGTGCCGCCGCGCCGCAGCGCTCGGCGCCGACGGCGAGGCTGACCGCCGTCTCGGTCGAGGGTGCGCCGACACCCGCGATCACCGGCACGCGGCCGGACAGGGTGCGGACGGCGATGGCGACCGCCTCGGCGTGTTCCTCGGCGGACAGCGCGGGGCCCTCGCCGGTGCTGCCGCAGACCACGACGGCCGAAGATCCCCGCTCGGCGGCCCGTAGCGCCAGCCGCGCGAGCGCCGGCCGGTCGAGCGACGCGGGATCACCCCGCAGGAAGGGCGTGACGAGGGCCGGGATGGAGCCCTCGGGGCTGAAGACGGACAGGGTGGGCATGGTGTCAGGCCTTCCCATCGCGGCGGACGGCAGGGGCGGGGGCGTCGAAATCGCAGAGCAGCAGGATGCCGCCCTCGGCCCGCGCACGCAGGCGCGCCCGGGCAAAGCCGTAGTCGCGCAGCCGCCGCGCCGCTGCCCGGCCGAGCGCCAGCGCGCCGGCGCCGATCAGGCCGATGGCCAGGCGGCCGTGCCGCGCCCCGGCCAGGATGGCGCGGCGGGCCTGGGCCCCGATCGCCGCGGCCTGGTCGGCCGTGGCGACACGCGGGGCAAGCACGAGGTCGGCGGGTTCGGGGAGAGGTGCCGGGCCGACCACGGCGATGGCGGAGCGGCAGCCGCGGCGCAGGCTGGCGCAGAGCAACTCGGCATTCTGTCCGCCGATGACGAGGACGCGGTCCTGCGGGACGGCGTCGGCGGCGTCGAGCATGTCGATCCCGCCGGCCTGCGGAGTGTCGCGGCGGGACGACGGTGGCCTGGCGTTCTGTACGACCTGCCGCAGCCGCGTCTGGCGCGGCCGTGCGACGGTCTTCTGGGCGGGGACGGCGTGTGCTGGCATGCGGGCCTCCATGGCGCATCGGAGTAGGCCCGGCGCGCGTAAAGGCACCGCAGGAGAGTGGGCGGGGCGACGCAAATTCCGCGCAAACGACCCGGTGTCGAATCGGTTCGCCTCATTGCGCGGCATCAAGGCGACCATCGCGCCGTCCTGCGATAGGATGGCGCTCTGCATCGGGAGGCGCGCGGGTGACCATTCCAGCCAAGTCGGTGATGACGAAGGATGTTGTGACCGTCTCACCGGAGGCGACGGTGGCGCAGATCGCGAAGCTGATGCTGGCGCGCGGCGTCAGCGCCGTGCCGGTGGTCGATGCGCAGAAGCGACCGCTCGGCGTGGTCAGCGAAGGTGATGTGCTGCGCCATTTCGGTGCGGAGTTCCAGGGCAAGCGGGCGCAGTGGCTGCGTCAGCTCGCCGAGGGCGAGGAGCTTTCCGAGCAGTTCCTGGCCGCCATCGGGATCGACCAGCGCCATGCGCGCGACCTGATGCACGCGCCGGTCCTCAGCGCCGGCGAGGATGCTTCGCTGGCGGAAATCGGCGACATGATGCTGAAGCAGAAGGTGAAGCGCGTCCTGATCCTGCGCGACGGCGTGCTGGTCGGCATCGTCAGCCGCGCTGATGTGGTGCGCGCCGTGGTCGAGAACCTGCCGGACCTGCTGGAACCGACGAGCTAGAGCATTTCGGGCGAACTTCCGTTCACCTGCAACTCTCTAGGTATTTGTTTTTGCGAGCCTCTTCACCTGTCCAGATGAGTTCATCCCGACAGGATCTGCTCTAAGGCGATGCGGCCCGGCCGCAACCCGGCAGGACGGGCCGGGAGTCCGGCTGACCAGCCGTGACGGCTGCCTGATACCGTGAATGACGTCCGCCCAGCTCGCCAGCGCCACGAGGACCGCGATCGGGGAGGGAAGGGGGCGATCCGTGCCGCCCCACGCCCGGCATTCGACTTCTGGCTTACGGGATCGCCCGTCACTTTGTTGCAATAACCGAAATAGATCCGTGCATCCCCGCCAGCATTGCGGCTGAGGTGAGATCGCGGGACATTTAAATTTCGGTACCAGAATATTCCAGGCTTTGATTTCAATCGCGCTACGAAAGCACGCGTAACGCCTCGCGAATGCCCAACACGATGCCCGCCCAGAGCGCGAGGGAAAGCAGAACCACAACAAGGAGCCGCGCCCAGGGTGGTCCCCAACGCAAAGGCTGGCGACAGGATGTTGGCGCGACCTTGCTGTCTGCGGCCAGCCACAGCCGCGGCGACTGCGAACGCCTGCCGACGTCGGCTCGAATTCTCCCGCGCTTTGATTCCGGCACCTGCTTTTCCGGGACCACCTGTCAGAGCACCAACGTATCAAGACATGGTGGCGTGATCGGCATCAACATTGAGCGCGGTTGGCGATAACGACGAATTACCGTTTCGGTCCCTCGTTATTCTGATGATGCGTCGCCTGCGTCGTGGAATCCGGATCCTGCAGCGCCAAACCCATGGCCCGCGCGGCGAAGAAGCGCTTCAGCCGCGGCATCCGGTCCACCGCCGCGATACCCAGGCGCCGGGCCAGCCGCACCGGCGGCAGGCGTGCGGTGAACAGCCGCTCGAGCAGATGCGTCGCGCCTAGCATCACCAGATTGTCCGGCCGCCGCGCCGCCTGGTAGCGCGCCAGCAGCTCCGGGCCGCCCGGGTCCTGCCCGGCGGCGACCGCCGCGACCACCAGTTCGGCCAGCGCGGCCACGTCGCGGAAGCCGAGATTGAGCCCCTGCCCCGCGATCGGATGGATGCCATGCGCGGCATCGCCCACCAGCGCGAGCCGCTCGGCCGTGTAGCGCGCGACATGCATGGCCGAGAGCGGATAGGACCAGCGCCGCCCGATCGGCGTCACGGCCCCCAGATGCCCCCCCATCCGCGCGGCGATCTGCCGGCCATAGGCGGCATCGTCCAGCGCCAGGCAGCGGCGCGCGAAATCGGTGCGCTCGGTCCAGACGATGGCGCTGACATGGGGATGGCCGGGAATGCCCTGCATCGGAAGCTGGGCGAAGGGGCCGGAAGGCAGGAACTGCTCCAGCGCCATGTTGTGGTGCGGCTTCTCATGCGCCACCGCGCCCACCAGCCCCAGGCAATGGTAGTCGATGCGCGTCACCCCGATCCCCGCCGCCCGGCGCAACGGGGAGTTGCGCCCCTCGGCACCCACCACCAACCGGGCATGGATTTCCTGCCCAGTGGAAAGGCGAATGACCACACCTTGGGCATCGCGGGCGACCGCCGCCGTGGCCGGCGCGAAGACCGTCAGTTCCGGCAGCAGCGGCAGCCGGGCGTTCAGGGCGACACGCAGGGCGCGGGCCTCGACCATCCAGCCAAAGGGATCAGGGCCGATGTCGGCATGGTCGAATTCCAGGGCGAGGGCCGAGGCACGCTCCCCCGGCCGCCCATCGGCGACGCGGATGCCGAGGATCGGGCAAGGGTCATACGGCAGATGCGCCCAGACCCCGGCCGCATCGAGGAGCCGCCGCGACGTCAGCGCGATCGCGTAGGCGCGGCCGTCGAAGGCCGGCAGCTCCATGGGCGGCAGCGGCGCGGCATCGACCACCGCGGCGCGCACGCCGCCCGCCGCCAACGCCGCGGCGAGGGTGGCACCAACCGGCCCCGCACCCAGGATGCAGACATCGACGGACAGGGGTGTGGTCATGCGGGACAGGCTGCCTTTGCTTGCGGATCTCGATCCGGATGTGCGCCACGCGGCGCGGCAACGCCAGGGGTGAACCGCCTGTTACGTTTCATGCCCACATATAACGCAACTGCATAAATTCGCGCCAATTCCCGTCCGCCCATGCACGGCAGACGGGGCCGGCGCGGGCGCCCGCCTCTGGCACAAGACTTGGAAGTCACCTTTCCGTCCGCCGCAGAGAGGGAACAGGACGGCGCCATGAAACTGGTGATGGCTGTGATCAAGCCTTTCAAGCTGGACGAGGTGCGCGAGGCGCTCACCCCGCTCGGCGTGCAGGGCCTTACGGTGACCGAGGTCAAGGGTTTCGGCCGGCAGAAGGGCCAGACCGAGATCTACCGCGGGGCCGAATACCATGTGAGCTTCCTGCCCAAGGTGAAGATCGAAGTCACCGTCCCGGCCGAGCTCGCCGATGCCGTGGTCGAGGCAATCGCCACGACCGCGCGCACCGGCAAGATCGGCGACGGCAAGATCTTCGTCCTCGATGTGGAGCGCGCCCTGCGTATCCGCACGGGCGAAACCGACAATTCGGCCCTGTGAGGCCGAAGCCATGATGCACGGAAAGGAACCCAAGACAGTGAAGCGCATGCTCGCGCGCGGCGGCAGCGCCGCTGCTGCCCTGCTGCTCGCGGCAGGCCCCGCGATGGCGCAGGACGCCAAGGTGGACACCGGCGACGCCGCCTGGATGATGACCTCCACCGCCCTGGTGCTGATGATGACGGTGCCGGGCGTCGCACTCTTCTATTCGGGCATGGTCCGCAAGAAGAACGTGCTCGCCACGATGATGCAGTCCTTCTTCATCACGGCGCTCGTGACCGTGCTGTGGCTGGTTGCGGGCTACTCCATCGCCTTCGGCGAGGGTGGGGCCTATTTCGGCGACTTCTCGCGCATCATGCTCGCCGGCCTCGCCGAGAACTGGGACAAGCCCTTCACCCTCGGCACGGGCGATTCCGCGGTGGCCTTCACCATCCCGGAAAGCATCTTCGTGATGTTCCAGATGACCTTCGCGATCATCACCGCCGCCCTGATCACGGGCGCGGTGGCCGACCGCATGAAGTTCTCGGCGCTGATCCTCTTCGTGATCCTGTGGTCGCTGCTGGTCTATTCGCCGATCGCCCACTGGGTCTGGCATCCGAATGGCTGGCTCTTCGCCCTCGGCGCGCTCGACTTCGCCGGCGGCACGGTGGTGCACATCAATGCCGGCGTCGCCGGCCTGGTGGCCGCCCTCGTCCTCGGCAAGCGCATTGGCTACGGCACCGAGAACATGTCGCCCTTCAATCTGGGCTTCGCGGTGATCGGCGCCTCCCTGCTCTGGGTGGGCTGGTTCGGCTTCAACGCCGGTTCGGCCGGGTCCTCGGGCGGCGGCCGCGCCGCCATGGCGATGCTGGTGACGCAGATCGCCACCGGCGCCGCCGCGATGTCCTGGTGCTTCGCCGAATGGATGACCAAGGGCAAGCCCAGCGTGCTCGGCGCCATCTCCGGCGCGGTGGCGGGCCTCGTCGCCATCACCCCGGCGGCCGGTTTCGTGATGCCGGGTTCGGCGCTGCTCCTCGGCGTCGTGGCCGGCCTCGCCGGGCTGTGGGGCGCCACGGGCCTCAAGCACGCCCTCGGCTACGATGACAGCCTCGACGCCTTCGGCGTGCACGGCATCTGCGGCATCGTCGGCGCGCTGCTGGTCGGCTTCCTCGCCTATGGCCCGCTCTCGGCCACCACGGCGGCGCCGGAAGGTTCGGGCGGGTCGATGGAGCAGTTCATCAAGCAGTGCACGGCGGTGGGTGCCACCATCGTCTTCACCGCGGTCGCGACCTTCATCATCCTCAAGGTGGTGGACGTGATCGTCGGCCTGCGCGTGACCGAGGAAGAGGAGCGCGAAGGCCTCGACGTCACGCTGCACGGCGAACGGCTGAACTGATCGCCGGCCATCCGGCCGGGTCTGGCGCAGGGGCGCGGCGGGAAACCGTCGCGCCCTTCGCATTCCGACGCCTGATTGCCACGCCCCCTGGCACCGCGTAGGCAGCCGCCATGACATTCGGTCGCTGGGGCGAGGTCGGGGTGCTGGCCCTCGCCCGCATTTCGATGGGCGCGCAGCTGCAGGTCGTGGGCGCGCTCGGCACGCTGCTGATCGGTGGCCTGGTGGCGGATTGGGCGGCACTCGGCACGCTGATCGGCGCCTATTCCCTTGCGGGTGTCTTCGTCGCCCTTCCCGCCGGATGGCTGCTCGCGCGCTTCGGGGACCGTGTGGTGCTGCTCGCCGGCGTCGGCCTCATGGGGCTGGGCGGGGTGCTGCTCGCCCTGGCGCCGGACTTCGCCGTGGCGCTCACCGGACGACTGGTATCGGGCGTCGGCGGGGCATTGCTGACCATCGCCGGCGCGAAGATGGTGCTGGATCGCTTTGCCGGACCGGCCGTCGCGCTGGCGATGGGCATGATGCTGATGGCCTGGCCCTTCGGGATCGGCCTTGCCCTGCTGGTCCTGCCGCTGCTGGGGACGGCGTGGCGGACCGGGTTGTGGCTGTCCGCCGGCTTCTGCGGCCTCGCCTTTCTGCTGGTGAGCCTGACAGTGCGGGGCGCCGGGCCGCAGGCTGCCTCGCACAGGCGGATGTGGCTGCTGCGGCAGGAATGGCGACCGCTGATCGCCCTGGGCGTCGTTTGGGCCGGCTACAATGCCGCCTTTGCCGTCGCGGTCGGCTTTGCCCCGGCCTTCCTGGTGGCGCAGGGGATGACGCGGGCGGAGGCCGGGGCGTTGGCCTCGCTGATCGGCTTCTCCATCCTGCCGTTGCAGCCCTGGGGTGGCGCCATCGCCGAGCGGCTTGGCCGGCCGATGCTGGTCTGCGTCCTATGCCTGCTCGGCATGGTCGGCGCATTGGTCCTGACCGCGGCGGGGGCGCCGGCCTGGCTGACATTGCCAGCCTTCGGGCTGCTCGCGGCCGCACCGTCCAGCCTCATCATGGCTTTCGCCGGCCGGGCGCTGAGCGCGGAGAGCCGCGCCTTCGGCATGGGAGTGCACTACACGCTGTTCTATCTGGGCCTCGCGCTCCTGCCGCCTTTCGCGGGCTTCGTGCGCGATCTGACGGGCGTCGCGGCGGCCCCGCTGCTGACGGCGGCCGGATTCCTGGCGGTCTGTGTCACGGCCCTTGGCATCTACGCAGACGCGATGCGGCGGCGGGCGGCGTCATAGGACGCCGGGCTGCGGTCACTCGAAGCCGGGATCCACCGGCACGCGCAGCGCCTCGGCGAGCCGATTGGTCTCCGCCGCCATGCCCAGCACGGCGAGCAGTTCCCCGTGCATCTCCGGCGTCATGCCCCTGGCCTTCGCCGCCGCGGTGTGGGAGGCGACGCAATAGGTGCATCCCGCCGCCGCCGAGGCCGCGAGATACAGCATCTCCTTCACCAGGGGGTCGAGCGCACCCGGCGCCATCACCTGCTTCAGGCTGTCCCAGGTGCGGGCGAGCGTGGGCGGATGCACCGCCAACGCCTTCCAGAAATTGTTGACGTCGGCGACGCCGCGCAGCGCCTTGATGTCGTCGAACACCGCCCGAACCTCGGGCGGTGCTTCGTCATAGGACACCAGCCGCGTCACGCCGGGTCAGCCCGCCTCGGCCGGGCTGCCCAGTTCCAGGCGATAGCCGCCCGACTCCGTCACCAGGATGCGCGTCTCCGCCGGGTTCGGCTCGATCTTCTGCCGCAGCCGGTAGATGTGCGTCTCCAGCGTATGCGTGGTGACGTTGCTGTTGTAGCCCCACACCTCGTTCAGCAGCACCTGGCGCGGCACCGGCTTGCCGCCGGCCCGGTAGAGGTACTTCAGGATCGCCGCTTCCTTCTCGGTCAGGCGCAGCCGCTTGCCGCTTGCCTGCTCGTGAAGCTGCTTGGCCGCCGGACGGAACAGATATGGCCCGATCTGGAAGATCGCATCCTCGCTGCTGTCATAGACGCGCAGTTGCGCACGGATACGCGCCAACAATTCCGCCAACCGGAAAGGTTTGGCGATGTAATCATTCGCGCCGGCATCCAGTCCGCTGACAATATCCGCCTCGCCATCCGAACCGGTCAGCATGATGATCGGCATGCGGAAACCGGCACGGCGCAGCCGCGTGCAAAACTCCCTTCCGTCGCCATCCGGTAGCGTCAGGTCCAGCAGCAGCAGGTCGAATCTTGCACCCGCCGCGTTGAGCAGCGTCTCGGCCTCGGCCAAGCTGCCAGCCGCCACGGGTTCAAATTCGCCCTCAAGCGCCAGCTGGTCAGTCAGGGTTCCAGCCAACGCCACGTCATCTTCGATGATCAGTACAGGACGCGGCCCCGCCATCCCTTGCCTATCCCCTCGGTTGCTGGGGTTCCGGCCGCCCCTCCGGCCAAACCACGCAGTATTCACTTGAGGTATGACCTGCCGGCTACGGTTGTGCCAGGGTCCGCGCTGGCTCCGAAGCAAAATCTCGCATCTGTGATTGCCACTTCACTCATCTGGACGCGTTGTGCCGTCGTACCACATCCAGGGCTCGAAGTGCCGCCTTTGGCGCGCCACATTCGGGGTGCGCCATCCTTCGTCAGTACGGAACTGCCAGCCAATGACGCCACACGGCAATCTTGCCACCGAGCCCACGTCCAAGGCGAGCCGCGATCCGCATGTCGCCGCGCTGCGCCAGGTTCATCGGGCGATGGCAGAACTGCGGCGGGGCACACCGGTCCTGTTGCGCGGGCCGGACGCCTGCCTGGCTGTCGCGGCGGCCGAGACGGTGGGCGCGCAGGGGATGGCTGAACTGGCCGGCTCGGCGCTCGGCGCCCCCGTGCTGCTGCTTGCCCCGGTCCGTGCGGCGGCCGTGCTCCAGCGTCCCGTGCCGCATGCCCCCGACGATGAGGGTGCTGTCGCCCTGCGCCTGCCGCCAAGCCTGATGGCCCCCGAGGCCCTGCGCAGCCTGGCCGATCCCACCGTGGAACGGATCCTGCCCGAGGCGCCGGAGCGTGTCTCGGTGCCGCCCCTGGCCCAGGCCGCGATCGCCCTGGCGAAGCTCGGCCGGCTGCTGCCCGCGCTCATCGCCGCCCCGGCCACCGAAGCGGCGGCCGAACGGCTCGACCTGCTCACCGTCGCGGCCGAGGATGTGCTCGCCTATCCTGCCACCGCCGCAACCACCCTCGCGCGCGTCGCCGAGGCGCACGTCCCGCTCGAGGATGCGCAGGATTCGCGCATCGTCGCCTTCCGCGCGGCCGATGGCGGCATCGAGCACCTGGCCATCCTGGTCGGCCGCCCGGAAAAGTCCGCTGCCGCCGGCGGTGCGCCGCTGGTCCGCGCGCATTCCGAGTGCTTCACGGGCGATCTTCTCGGCAGCCTGCGCTGCGATTGCGGGCCGCAACTGCGCGGCGCCATCACCCGCATGGCGCAGGACCCGGGGGGCGGCGTGCTGCTGTATCTGGCGCAGGAAGGGCGGGGCATCGGCCTGGTGAACAAGCTGCGCGCCTATTCGCTGCAGGATACCGGGCTCGACACGCTGGATGCGAACCGCGCGCTCGGCTATGGCGCGGATGAACGTACCTTCCTGGTCGCTGCCACCATGCTGCGGGCGCTCGGCATGGAGCGCGTGCGGCTGCTGACCAACAACCCGGACAAGATCGCCGGCCTCGCCGCCTGCGGCATCGAGGTCATCGGGCGCGAGGCCCATGCCTTCGATCCCAACGGGGTGAATGACGGCTATCTCAAGACCAAGGCCCTGCGATTCGGCCACCTCCTGCCCGAATGAGCGTCATTGCCCGCGTCACCGCGGACGGGCTGCTGCGCTTCCGCGGCGAGACCCTGCGTTGCGCCATCGGCGCGGGCGGTGTCCGCGCCGAAAAATCCGAAGGCGATGGCGCCACCCCGGCCGGGCTGCTGCCGCTCCGCCGGCTTCTGTGGCGCGCCGATCGCGGCCCGCGGCCGGCCTGCGCCCTGCCTGCCGAACCCATCGCGCCCGCGGATGGCTGGTGCGACGATCCCACGCATCCTGACTACAACCGCCAGATCCGGCTGCCGCACGCGGCACGCCATGAGACGTTGTGGCGTGACGATGCCGTTTATGACGTGATCGGCGTGCTGGGCTGGAACGACGCGCCGGTGCGGCGCGGGCGCGGCAGCGCGATCTTCCTGCATCTCGCCCGGCCGGGCCTGCCGCCGACGGAAGGCTGCATCGCCCTGCCGGAAGCCGAGTTGCGGCGGTTGCTCGCGTCGGGGATGACGGCCATCGAGGTGCTCGGCTGATCGGGCGCCGGGGCCATGCCCCGGCCCCTGTGGCGTCGGCCGCCGGTCGGACCCGGCGTGCCGCCCCCCTCGCCCTCACAAGCCGAAGCGCAGCATCTCCGCCCCGAAGGTCGCGAAGCCCAGGCGTATATCGTCCTCCCCGAGCAGGTCGGGATAGCGCAGCGCCTCCGGGTCCTTCCCCACGAAGAACGCCCCGATGCCCGCGCGCACCTTCTCGGGCGCCATCTGCTTGACGGCCTTGCGAACGTGTTCCTCCTGCCAGGGCAAACCCAGCGTATCCGCCGCGGCCAGCAGCCGCGCCACCGGTTCCCGCACCAGCCGATCGTAGGACAGCACCGCGCCGGGCAAGCCGGACGCCGCCATGGCCTCGCGCCAGGACGCCACGTGGTCGGACCAGGACCCCCAGGCCTCCAGGAAGTTCGGCGCGCCGCGATGGGCGCAGAAGCGGCGGAAGAAGGCGGCTACCTCGCCGCGTTCGGCCGCGGCCTCGAAGGACGTCTCCGGCGCACCCGCGCCCGGGATGAGGCCCTGGGTCGCGATGACGTAGCGGCAGACCGAGAGTGCGACCTCGATGGGATGGCGCTGGACGTAGAGGATGCGGCCGACCCGGTCCCAGACCTCGGGGAATTGGGCGCGCACGGCGGCGGGCGGGCTGTGGGTGCGCACCGAGAAGCGCCGCAGCGTCGCGACCGACCGGTCAAACTGCGCCCGGTCGAGCCCGGCATCGAGCTGGAAGCCCGTGCGCGGCCGCGTCTTGTCACGCAGTTCGAGGATCCCCTCCCCCTGGTGCCACCAGGCTTCGGAGGCAGCGCAGGAACCGGCGGTGAAGGTGGTGCCCGATCGCGGATAGCCCGCGACCAGGGTGATGCTCGCGCCTTTCATCCGAGGTCAGGCGGTCAGGTAGCGGGCCGTCAGATGTGCGGTGAAATCCGCCGGATCGAGCGGCTTGCCGGTCGCCGCCCGCAACAGGTCCTGGAAGCCGAGCAGCGAGCCCTTGCCATGGACATTGGCCCGCAGCCAGCCAAGCAGCGGACCCATGTCCCCGCGCGCCAATGCCTCGTCGAGGTCCGGCGTGGCGGCGCGCGCGGCCTTCATGAGCTGCGCCGCAGCCATCGCGCCCAGGGTGTAGGATGGGAAATAGCCGAAGGCACCGTCATGCCAGTGGATGTCCTGCAGGCAGCCCTTGGCATCGTTCGGCGGCGTGATGCCGAGCATGCGGTGCAGGCCCTCATTCCACGCTCCGGGCAGGTCCGCGACCTCGAGATCGCCGCCGATCAGGGCGCGTTCCAGCCGGAAGCGCAGGATGACATGGGCAGGATAGGTGATCTCATCGGCATCGACGCGGATGAAGCCGCGTTCGACATGGCGCCAGTGGCGGGCGAGGTTGGCGGCCGACCAGG
Organism: Roseomonas alba; assembly: GCF_019430885.1. Classification (GTDB taxonomy): domain Bacteria; phylum Pseudomonadota; class Alphaproteobacteria; order Acetobacterales; family Acetobacteraceae; genus Neoroseomonas; species Neoroseomonas alba. The sequence goes on from NZ_JAHYBZ010000008.1 coordinate 212,748, forward strand.
CCTCGGCCGGCCCGCCGAAGGCGTGGCGCAGCTCCCCGCCGAGGAAGGTGAGGAAGGCGTCGGACCGGCAGGCCTGCATCTCGACGATCAGGGACTGGGATTCGTGGGCGGCCATGCCGGCGGCGTCGCCGACAGGCTGGCGCGCCCAGGTCTCGGGCAGGCCGCGTTCATAGAGGCCATGGCCGGTCTCGTGCAGCACGCCGAGCAGCGCCTTCGAGACATCCTGCGGGTCGTAGAAGGTGGTCAGTCGCACATCGGCCGGCGTGCCACCGCAGAAGGGGTGCAGGGACTCGTCCAGCCGCGCATGGTCGTAGTCGAGGCCAACCCGCTCCGACAGCTTGCGGCACAGGCTCCGCTGGATCTCGACAGGGAAAGGGCCGGGCAGCGGGATCGGGGCAGGCCTGGCGGCCTGGATCGCTTCGGCACGCGGCAGGGCATAGGCGAGGAAGGCCTCGTAGGCCGCGAAGACCGGCTCGACATCGGCCGCGGTGACGCCGCGCTGATAGCCATCCATCAGCGCGTCATAGGGGTCCATGCCGAGCGCCGCGGCGAGCGCCTGGGCGGTCTCGCGCTGGAGGCGGACGACCTCGGTCAGGGCCGGCCGGACCATGGCGAAGTCGGCGCGCGCCTTGGCCTCGCGCCAGATCTTCTCGCAGGCCGAATTGGCGCGGGCGGTGGCCTCGACCAGGTCCGTCGGCAGGGCGGTGGCGCGCGCATGGGCGCGGGCCATCAAAGCGAGGTTCGCCTCCTCCCACGGGCCCTCGGCGCGGGCGATCTCGAGGTCCTCCTCGACCACCGGCGCGGTCATCAGCTCATGCGACAGGCCGGCCAAAGCGGCGAGCTGTTCCCCCCGCGATGCGCCGCCGCCATCCGGCATCATGGTCGCGGCGTCCCAATGCAGCATCCCTGCCGCCTCCCCCAGCACGCCGATGCGCGCGAAGCGGGACTTCAGGCGAGCCAGGGCGGCATTGGGCATCAGGCATTCTCCTTCAGGCGATGGCGCAGCCAGACGAGATAGACTCCGACCAGGCCGGCGGCGAGGCCGAACCAGGTGATGGCATAGCCGAGATGGTTGTTGTTCGGCCGCGGCAGGCCGCGCGCGGGCTGCGGCAGGGTGGTTCGGTCGGTACCATCGGCCAGCGCCACCAGCGTCCAGGGCACCACCGCGGTCAACCCGAGCGCCGCACCGATCGTCTTCGGATCGTAGGTATAGAGGCGCCGACCTGGGATGTCGTCGGCGGGCGAGAACCAGCCGGCGGTTTCGGGCGGCCGCACCCAGCCGGTGACGGTCACCGCGCCTTCGGGATGGGCGACGGTGCTGGTGCGTTCGAAGGGCACCCAGCCGCGATCGACCAGGATGGGCGGCGCGCCATCGCGCATCAGCGGCGTGACCAGATGGGCACCGAGGGTGTCGCCGCGGACTTCCAGGCCCAGCAAGGCCTCGCGCGTATGGTCAAACCGGCCGGTCGCGGCGACCTTGGCATAGGCGGGCGGTTCGGCCGCCGTCACGGGAACGGGCGGGCCGGCCTCCACGGCATCGAACTGCGCCAGCAGGGCGGTCTTCCAGGCCAGGCGCTCGACCTGCCAGGCACCAAGACCAAGCAGCACCAGAAGCGCGCCAAAGGACACCAGGGAGGGCAGCAACAGGCGCCGGCCGCGGCGCGCGGACTCGGCCATCGCGTCAGGCCGAGTCGCGCCGGTGCCGCCATTGCAGCGCCACCAGCGCGGCCTTGGCCCAGCGCATGGTCAGGACCGACAGCGGCAGGACGAAGAGCGGCCAGACGACGGCATGGACCCAGAGCGGCGGTTCGAACCGCACATCGACCCACAGGGCGAGGCCGACGGCGAGCGCGCCGATGACGAAGATGCCCGCCACCGCCGGCCCATCCCCCGCATCATGGGCCCGCAGGTCGAGCCCACAGACATCGCAACTGTCGCGGATGTCGAGCAGGCCGCGGAACAGCTTGCCCTTCCCGCAACGCGGACAGCGCCCGAGCAGGGCGGCGGCGACGAGCGAAGACCCCTGGGTCACGGACACACGCAGACCCTCCAATGACATCCGGCCGGACCTTGGGGGGTCCGGCCGGGCGAAGACGACGCAAGGCGCAGCGGACAGGCCGCCGCGCGGACCCTCAGTGCTGGGCGATCTCGCCGGCACCCCACCAGTAGATGCAGACGAAGAGGAACAGCCACACCACGTCCACGAAGTGCCAGTACCAAGCCGCGGCCTCGAAACCGAAATGGCGTTCCGGGGTGAAGTGGCCCTTGTAGGCGCGGATCCAGCAGACCAGCAGGAAGGTGGTGCCGACGATCACGTGGAAGCCGTGGAAGCCGGTCGCGAGGAAGAAGACCGAGGGATAGACGCCGCCATCCGCGAAGGGGAAGGGCGCCATCGAGTATTCCCAGGCCTGCAGCGAGGTGAACAGGATGCCGAGCAGCACCGTGATCCCGAGCCCCTGGATCAGCCCCTTGCGGTCGCCATTCAGCAGGGCGGCATGCGCCCAGGTCACCGTGCAGCCCGACAGCAGCAGGATCATGGTGTTGAGGAAGGGCAGGCTCCACGGATCGAAGGTGTGGATGCCGCGCGGCGGCCACACCGGCGGGGCCGCGGCGCCCGAGACATGCTCGGGGAACAGCGCGTAGTGGAAATAGGCCCAGAAGAAGGCGACGAAGAACATCACCTCGGAGGCGATGAACAGCGTCATGCCATAGCGCAGGCCGAGCTGGACGATCGGGGTGTGCAGGCCCGGCGTCCGCGCTTCCTTCACCACGTCGCGCCACCAGAAGAACATGGTGGCGAGCACGCCGAGCAGGCCGAGCCCGAACATCCAGTGCACGCCGTTATGCGCCCACAGGACGATGCCGAAGACCAGCGCGCCGCCGCTGAACGACCCGATCAGCGGCCAGGGGGACGGATCCACCAGGTGGTAAGGGTGCTTGTGGTGCGGCGCGGTGTCGCCGCTTGCCGCATCGGCGTGCGCGAGGCTGGTGCTGGCCATCGGAATCCCTGGAACCTGATCAGTCGCGCGCGGACGGCCTGCGCCACCCACCCGCATGGTGCTGCATCAATCCCGAAAACCCCCGCCGGATCAAGCCCACGCGGGTGTCCGGACGCAGATGGTGGCACGGCAACCACAGCGGTGGCGCGGCCACCGCCGGATCAGTTGGTGCGGGGCGCCCCGAGGCGGCCGACATGCGGCCCGGCATTCGCCAGCGCGCCGGCGCGCTGCGCGTCCTCGATCGTGCGATAGAAGGTGTAGGACAGGGTGATGGTGGTGACGTCGCTGGTGTTCGGATCCTCGGCGATGCGCGGATCGACCCAGAAGGAAACAGGCATGTCCACGCGCTGCCCGGGTTCGAGCGTCTGCTGGTCGAAGCAGAAGCAGGCGACCTTGTGGAAGTACCGGCCGACCTTCTCCGGCGTGACATTGTAGACGGCGATGCCGGTGACCGGCGTGCCGGCCTCATTGGCGGCGGTGTAGAAGGCGAGGCCCTCCTCGCCGACCGGCAGCGTCATGGATCGCTGCTCGGGCTGGAAGCGCCAGGGCAGGCTGCGATCGGTCTGGGCATCGAAGCGCACCGTCACGCTGCGCCCGCCGGAAGACCCTGGAGCGGCCTGGCCGGTCTGCACCGTGCCGTTGTAGCCCGTGACCTGGCAGAAGAGGGTGTAGAGCGGAACCGAGGCGAAGGAGAGGCCGACCATGCCCGCCGCGACCCCGGCGATGCCGAAGCCGACCCGCTTGTTGCGGCGCTTGATCGCCGCGGCCCGTGTCTCGTCCATGGGCGTGATGTGCGCTCGCCCGCGGCGGATGGCAAGACGGAGACGCGCTGGTGATTGGAGAGGGGGCTCTGCCCCTCTCCGCAACGTGGCGTGGTGCTTCGCGCCCGCTAAAGGTCGAAAAGCCTCTGGACATCTTGAGTTGGTGACGGGCGCGGCAGCCGGTCCTGCGAATTGAAGGATGCAATCGGCACAATGCGGCTCAGAATCCCGGTGCTGAGCACATCGGGCACGTCACCCGTAGGAAAACCCGTCCTGCCCAATACCAGGTATCGGTTTCCAAAGGCCCTGGGGCCTTTGGTGGGGTGAGCCCGAGAGGGGCAAAGCCCCTCTCGGTCCCGCACTCACCAAGCCGGGCCTCAGCCGCGCAGCAGCCGCGCCATCCCGACGAAGTAGAACAGCACCGCCAGCCCGATCAGCACGGTCATGATGGCGATGTTGCGCCCGCGCCGGCGCTTTTCGAAGACCGCGCGTTCCTCGGGGGTCATGACCCGAGGACCAGCCGGTCCACTGCCAGCGCCGCGAACAGGATGAACAGGTAGTAGAGCGAAAAGCGGAAGCAGGCCCGCGCCGGCGCATCCCGGGTCAGGCTCCGGCCATCCTCGTCCTGCTGGTCGCGCAGCACGAAGATGGCGCGCAGCAGGAAGCCGCCGCCGAGGACCGCCGCGACGGCCGCATAGGCCGGGCCGGCAAAGCCCACGGCCCAGGGTAGCAACCCGATCGGCAGCAGCAGCGCGGCATAGATCACGATCTGCCGCCGCGTCTCCTTCGCACCGTTGGTCACCGGCAGCATGGGCACGCCGGCGCGCGCGTAGTCGTCATGCGCCCAAAGGGCGAGCGACCAGAAATGCGGCGGCGTCCAGAAGAAGATGATGGCGAAGAGGATCAGCGGCACCATCGTTACGTCGCCGGTCACGGCGGCCCAACCGATCACCGGCGGAAAGGCGCCAGCCGCGCCGCCGATGACAATGTTCTGCGGCGTCCGGCGCTTCAGCCACATTGTGTAGACGAAGACGTAGAAGGCGATGGACAGCGCCAGCACCACCGCGGCCGCGACATTCGTCGCCATCCACATCACGGTGACCGAGGCAACCGCGAGGGTGATGCCGAAGCCGAGCGCCGCACCCGGGGCGATGCGCCCGTCGGGGATCGGCCGCTTGGCGGTACGGCGCATGACCGCGTCGATGTCGCGGTCGTACCACATGTTGATCGCACCGGCCGCGCCCGAGGCGACGGCGATGCACAGGATGGCCGTCGCCGCGAGCACAGGATGCATCGCCCCCGCGCCGGGCGCGACCAGCATGCCCACCAGGCCGGAGAAGACCACCAGCGACATCACGCGCGGCTTCAGCAGCGCGATCCAGTCGCCGACCTCGGACATGTCGTAGGATGCAGGAAGGGGGGCGGCGCCCCCCTGTCCCGGTTCCATGGCGGTGTCGCTCATGGGTGCTCCGTCAGGCCGCGCGCCTCAGCGGATGCGCGGCAGTTCCTCGAAGGTGTGGAAGGGCGGCGGGGAGGAGACCTGCCATTCGAGCGTGGTCGCGCCGGCGCCCCAGTAGTTGTCGGCCAGCTTCTCCTTCGAACGGAAGGTCAGGTAGACGACGTAGAGGAACAGCAGCAGCGAGGCGGCCGAGATGTAGGACCCGATCGAGGCCAGCATGTTCCAGCCCCACAGCGCCTCCGGATAGTCCGGATAGCGGCGCGGCATGCCCTGGGTGCCCGAGAAGTGCATCGGGAAGAAGGTCAGGTTCACGCCGATGAAGGTCAGCCAGAAATGCACCTTGCCCCAGAATTCCGGGTACTGGTGGCCGCTCATCTTGCCGATCCAGTAGTAGAAGCCGGCATAGATGCTGAACACCGCGCCGAGCGACAGCACGTAGTGGAAGTGCGCCACGACGTAGTAGGTGTTGTGCAGGACCTGGGTAATGCCGGCATTGGCCAGCACGACGCCCGTCACGCCACCCACGGTGAACAGGAAGATGAAGCCGATGGCGAAGAGCATCGGGGTCTTCAGCTCGATCGACCCGCCCCACATGGTGGCGATCCAGGAGAAGATCTTGATGCCCGTCGGCACCGCGATCACCAGCGTCGCAGCCATGAAGTAGGCGCGGGTGTCCACGTCGATGCCCGACTGGAACATGTGGTGCGCCCACACGATGAAGCCGACGAAGCCGATCGCGACCATGGCATAGGCCATGCCCAGGTAGCCGAAGACCGGCTTGCGGGCGAAGGTCGAGATCACGTGGCTGATGATGCCGAAGCCCGGCAGGATCATGATGTAGACTTCGGGGTGACCGAAGAACCAGAACAGGTGCTGGAAGAGCACGGGGTCGCCGCCGCCTTCCGGCTTGAAGAAGGCCGTGCCGAAGTTGCGGTCGGTGATCAGCATGGTGATGGCACCCGCCAGCACCGGCACCGAGAGCAGCAGCAGGAAGGCGGTGACCAGCATCGACCAGACGAACAGCGGCATCTTGTGCAGGGTCATGCCCGGCGCGCGCATGTTCAGGATGGTGGTGATGAAGTTCGCCGCGCCCATGATGGAGGACGCGCCCGCCAGGTGCAGCGAGAACAGCGCCATGTCCATCGCCATGGACGGGTGGTACTGGTTCGACGACAGCGGCGGATAGATCGTCCAGCCCGCTCCCGGCCCCTCGCCCACGAAGGCCGAGGCCAGCAGCAACATGAAGGCCGGCACCAGCAGCCAGAAGCTGATGTTGTTCATGCGCGGGAAGGCCATGTCCGGCGCGCCGATCATGATCGGCACGAACCAGTTGCCGAACCCGCCGATCAACGCCGGCATGACCACGAAGAACACCATGATCAGGCCGTGCGCCGAGACCAGCGCATTCCACATCTGCCCGTCGGCGAAGAACTGCATGCCGGGCTGCTGCAGCTCAAGCCGCATCAGCACCGAGATGGCCACGCCGATCACCGCCGCGAAGACGGCGAAGATGATGTAGAGCGTCCCGATGTCCTTGTGGTTCGTCGAGAACAGCCAGCGCGAGACAAAACCGGGCTTGTGGTCGTCGTGATGGGCGTCGATAGCGGTCGCCATGGGTATGTCCTCCGCGCGCCTTAGCGGCGCACCTCAGCAATCTGAACGGTGTCGGTCTCGGCGGGTGCTGCAGCAGCCGGCGCGGCCGGGGCGTCGGCGCTGGCGAAGCGCGTGCGCGCCTCGGCCACCCACTTGTCGAAATCCTCGCGGCTCACGGCGCGGACTGCGATCGGCATGAACCAGTGGTTCGTCCCGCAGATCTGGTTGCACTGGCCGTAGAAGATGCCTTCGCGATCCGCGCGCATCCAGGTCTCGAGCGCGCGGCCCGGGATGGAGTAGCGCTGCACGCCGAGCGCGGGGACGAAGAAGGAATGGATCACGTCATAGCCCTGCGTGATCACGCGAACATTGGCGTTCACCGGGATCACCAGTTCGTTGTCGACCGCGAGGCGATAGAGATCGCGCCGCTCCGGCGGAAGCTGATCCTCGGGGATCGGGTAGCTGTCGAACGCGAAGTTGCCGTGATCCGGATAGGTGTAGTGCCAGTACCACTGGCGCCCCTGCACCGTGATGGTGATGTCGGCGTCGCGGGTACGGTCCTCGTAGTAGATCAGGCGGAAGGACGGGATCGCGATGACCAGCAGGATGATCACCGGCACCGCGGTCCAAGCCACTTCCAGCAGCGTGTTATGGCTGGTGGTGGACGGCGTCGGGTTCACCGAGGCGCGGAAGCGCCAGATGCAATACGCCAGCAGCACCGCGACGAAGATCGTGATGACCACGATGATCGCCAAGACGAGCGCGTTGAAGTCGTGAATGGCTTCCTTGATCGGCCCGCCCGCCGCCTGCAGGCCTATGCCCCATGCATGGGGTGCGCCCACCATCTGTTCCTCGGCCAGGGCCGGCGTCACCATCGCCGCCATCGCCAGGCAGAACGCTGCCGCCCAGAAGCGCTTCCATCCGCTCAACCGCATCACCGTTTCCCTGTCCGCGTTGCCGCGCAACCCCAAGACTTCACGTGTCGCGCGATCGCCCGGCCAGACGATGCGCTCGCCGCCGATCGCAACTCCGGCAACGTGGGCGGACCATAGTCGGGGCGCCCCGCACTGCACAAGTGACCACGCATTGATCCAGCGCAAACGGCGCCGATGAAACGAATTTCGCGCCCGTCAGTCGGCCGCGAGCGCGACCGCCGCAGCGGCCGGATTGCGCATCTGGACCAGCGTGAAGATGCCCGCGGGGGGGCAGGGTTCGATGAACTCGACGGCTGTCGTCTCGGGGGCGAACAGGTCGCGCAGCGCGAAGTCGGGGTGCCAGCCGAGTCGGCGCGACAGCGGCGCCATGGTGCGCTCGATCCACCAGCGCGGCCCGCCCTCGGCCGCGAAATGGTTGACGAAGAGCAGATGCCCGCCCGGCCGCACCACGCGCGACATCTCGGCGAACAGCTTCTTCGCATCCGGCACGACCGAGGCGGTGAACATCGCCACCGCGATATCGAAGGACCCGTCGGCGAACGCCATGTCCTCGGCGTTCATCTCGACCAGGCCGCCGACATTGGCAAGTTTCTCGGTTGCGACGCGCTCGCGCGCCTTCTCGAGCATGTCGCGCGACAGGTCGATGCCGACCACCTGCAGGTCACGCCGGTAGAGCGGCAAGGCGAGGCCGGTGCCCACGCCCACCTCCAGCACGCGCGGCCCGGCCAGGCGGTTCACCGCGGTCACGGCCCGGCGCCGGCCGAAGCCCGACACGCCCCCGAACACCACGTCATAGATGCCCGCCCAGCGGCGATAGGCCTCACGAACGCTGGCGGCATCGAGCGCAGCGCGGGCATGCCCACGCTCCTCGGCCCCTTTGGCCATTCCGATGTCCGCCATCGATTCCCTCACGCGCGCGCCCCGTCTGCCAGGGCTGCAGCACCCCGGCGGACCCCTCGGCCGCCGAAACCATGCAGGCGTTGCGGCGCTTCGCTAGACCACCGGCGCCGCCCGCGCAAGCACAGCCTGCGGTTGCGACTGCGGAACAGATCTGTGGTCCCAGCATCGGGACGCAGGGTCAAGCTGCCCGCCTGCGATCCGGCAGGGCCACCAGTACGCCGCCCAGGGCCACGATGACCATGCCGACCACGGTCAGAGCATCCGGCACGTCCCCGAAGACGAGCACGCCCGCCAGCACTGCCCAGATGATCTGGGTGTAGGACATGGGGGCCAGAAGACTTGCCGGCGCCCGCGCGAAAGCCATGACCAGCAGCCCATGCCCGATCCCGCCCAGCACGCCGAGCAGCATCAGCGCCCCCCAGCCGCTCGGGCCAGGCCAGGTCCAGATGAAGGGTGTCGTCGCGGTCAGGACCAACGAGGCCGACAGGCTGGTGTGGAAGATGGTCGTCCGCGGATCGTCCAACCCGGCGAGTCGCCGGGTCAGGATCTGGTAGACCGCGAACAGCGCCGCTGTGCCGAGCGGCAGCACCATCGCCCAATGCATCGGCGCCCCGCCAAACAGGAAGGGCGGGCGCAGCAGCACCAACACCCCGAACATCCCGATCGCCACTCCGGCCCAACGGCGCCATCCGACAGCCTCCTTCAAGACGATGGCCGCGAGCGTGATGGTGAAGAGCGGCGAGGCGAATCCCACCGCCGTCGCATCGGCCAAGGGGATATGAACAAGCGCGTTGGTGAAGATGAAGTTGCAGCCCGCGAGGGTGAGGCTTCGCAGGGTCTGCCAGCCAGGTGCCTTCGACCGCCAGGGGAAATGGCCGGTGATGACCCGCAAGGCGATGGCGACCGTGATGAAGCCGAACAGGAACCGCGCCCACATCACCTGCGTGACCGGAAATCCCGCGGCGAGCAGCTTGATGAGGGTGTCCATGCAGACGAAGGTCGCCAGCGCGGCCAGTTGAAGGGCAACGCCGGCCAGGCGGGAGTGCATGATCAGCGGGCGCCCCACTGCGGGCGAAGGGACCATTGGAGGGGCTTTGCCCCTCCAAACCACCCCACCACGGGTACCCATTCACGTTGCCCCGGCAAGGTGAATGGGGCCCAAATAGGCCAAAAGGCCTTTGGAAACATCGACTTGGCGCCGCGCACGACAGGCACGCCAGCCAAGGAAGCGCAGCCCTTGCGCCCAATAGGCCCGAGGGCACGGGCGGCGCGTCCCGGTCGGCCCCGACAGCGCCGCGAAGCGCCAAGTATCGGTTTCCAAAGGCCTTGCGGCCTTTGGTGTGGAGGAGTCCGGGGAGGGGCAAAGCCCCTCCCCGCCACGCCCTGCGTCACAGAAAATCCCGCAGCAGCGCGACGAGCGGCTTGTCCGCCGGCGGCATGGCGTAGTCCCCCAGCCGCTGCGGCCGCACCCAGGCCAGTGCCTGCCCTTCCTGCGCCGTCACCATCCCGTCCCAGCGCCGGCACAGGTAGAGCGGCATCAGCAGGTGGAAGCTCTCATAACCATGCGATGCGAAGGCGAAGGGCGCGAGGCAGGCCTCGGACACGTCGATGCCGAGTTCTTCCTTCAACTCCCGGATCAGCGCGGCCTCGGGGGTTTCGCCGGCATGAACCTTGCCGCCTGGGAATTCCCACAGGCCGGCCAGGGGTTTGCCCTCGGGCCGGCGGGCCAGCAGCACGCGGTTGTCCGGGTCGATCAGGCCGACAGCGGCGACGAGGAGGATGCGCTTCCCCTCCCCTTCCGGCAGGGCGGGCGCGGCGGCGGGCGCGGCCTGGGCCGGCGAGAGGTCGGCGCGGCCGGCCTCGAACAGCCGCACCGGCATGGCGCCGCCACGGGAGAGGAAATCCTGCGCCCCGGTCCCGGTCTCGCGGAAGCCGATGCGGAGCAGCACGGCGGCGGACCGGGCGTTGTCGGTCAGCGCGCTCGCCGTGATGCGGTCGAGGTCGAGATTGGCCAGCGCCCAGTGGGTGAGGCGACCAGCGGCCTCGGGCGCGATGCCCTGGCCCCAGTGGCGGCGGCCGACCCAGTAGCCGAGCTCGGCGGACCGGTCGTCGCGGTCGCGGGTCAGGCCGACGCAGCCGACCAGGACGTCGTCCGTCTTGCGGGCGATGGCAAGGTGATAGGCCTCGCCCTCGACGATGCGGTCTGCGGTGGAGGCGATCCACTCATCGGCCAGGTCGCGCGGATAGGGAAAGGGCACCCGGGCGAGGGTCTTCGCCACTTCCCAGTCATTGACCAGGCGGTGCAGTTCGGCGGCATCCTCGGCACGAAGCGGGCGCAGCAGGAAGCGCTCGGTCTCGAGCGGAGCGAAGGTCAGGGCGGAGTCGGGCATCCAGCCGCCAGGAACGGCGAGGGGACGGTTGCCGTCAAGGCTTGCGCGCGACCAGAAAGACGAACATCGGCGGAGCGTGTCGCGGCAGCGGCAGCACGGCGGCGGCAAGGCGCCCAAGCAGCGCCGAGGCGGCCAGCGCGGCGTACCATGACCGCCGGGCGGCAAACCATGGCCCGTCGGGCGGCGCCTTGATCGGCGCAAGCCGTCCCATCCAGTGAATCAACGGCTGGGCCGCGACCGGGCCGAGGGGCAGCACGGCCTCCACCGCCAGCCCCAGCCGATCCGCAAGCGCCCGCATGGCGGGTTCGCTCCACCACGACAGGTGATGCGGCGGGGCGTTGAAGACGAAGTCGGGAATGGCCGTCATGGCCGAAGGCCAGGTCGGCGCCCCGAGCATGAGCAGCCCGCCGGGCTTCAGGCAGCGGGCCATGTCCCGCGCCAGATGCAGCGGATCAGCGACATGCTCGATGACCTGGAAGGCACAGGCGGCGTCATAGGCAGCCTCATGCGTCGCCGCATGGTCGGCGAGGCTTTCGGCACGAATCCCGGCCCCCGGCGCGGCATAGGCTCCGGGGTTGGGGTCGAGGCCGACATAGCGCGCCTCAGGGATCAGGTGGGCGAAGGCGCCGGCGCCGGCACCGACCTCCAGCACTGCATCGCCAGGGCGGATGCGGGCGGCGGCGTGGGGATACTCGGCACGGTCGCGGCCCGCGGCGCGGACCCGGCCGCCGGCGTCGAGACGCCGATACAGTGCCTCATAAAACGCACCGTCGCCTTCCTCGGCCGGGGCGAAGAAGATCAGGTCGCAGGGGCTGCGCCAGATGCCGATCCGACCCACGGGCAACGGCGTCGGGTCCACCCCAAAGGTCCGGCGCCACAGGCCGCGCAGCAGGCCCGCCGAAACCTCCTGCACCCGCCGCGCGGGCTCCCCCGTGATGGGGCAGACGCCCGGCGTCACGCCGTGGCGCCAGGGAGGTGGCGCCGCAGGACGCGGACCTCCTCGGGGCCCAGGACCTCGTATTCGATGTGACGCCAGCGGATCACGCGGGTTCGGGCACTGGTCCAAAACAGCGCCACTACGGCCGGCGCCGTCACCGGCGCCAGGGCGCCAAGCACAAGCTGAACGCCACGCGCGACCGCGCCCTCCCGGATGCCGACCGCCCGCGTCACCCGGTCATGCAGCACGGCCCGCCCCAGCCCCACCGCCGAGACAGCGGCGAGGAACCCCAGCGCCAGCCCATCCCCGGCAAGACCCAGCAGCGCGACCGGCAGGGCCAATGCCTCGGCATGCAACGCGAGGCCCAGCCAAACCCAGAGGCTGGGCACATAGACATGGACGATCTGGAGTTGCCGCGTCTTGAAGGCGATGGCCTCGCGATCCCCGCCCTCCGGCGGCGTCGGTAGCAGCACCGCCCGCCGCGTCAGCACCCGCAGCCCGAGCGCCCTCGCCCGCCGACTGATCGCCCCATCCGTCGAGAAGGTGTTCGCCAGCGCCCCCGGCAAATCCATCCGCCCCAACGCATCCCGCGAGATCGCCACCGACCCGCCCCAGACCAGCCCGGTCGCCAGGAAGCGCGGCCCCAGCGCCAGCGACCGGTCGAGCCAGGCCACCACATGCCGTCCCGGGCCCGCCCCATCCAACGCATGCCAGCGGTATCCGGTGACGACATCCGCCGCCCCGTTCATCGCCGGCGTCGCCAGCCAGGACAGCCAATGATCCTGCGGCAGGATATCGGCATCCAGCAGCACCAGCGCGTCGTCCTCGGCGTCCAGCCGCGCCAGCGCGGCGATCATGTTCGTCGCCTTCTGGCTGCGGGAATCATCCAGGCCAGCCACCACGATGTCGATCGGAAACGGCAACAGGTCCTGGAGTTCGCGCACTTGGGCCAGCGCCGGGTCGGCCTCGGACTCCACCGCCACCAGCATGCGGCGCGGGCGCAGCGTCTGGCGTGCCAGGGCGGCGAACAGAGCCGGCAGGCCCGCCGTGCGGCCGGTCACGGCCAACAGCAAGGTGACGCGGCCGGGGACCTCGATGGCCGGGGCACGGAAGAAGCGGAGGAACCAGATGACGCCCGCCAGCCAGGCGAGGGTCGCGAGCAGCGCGGCCAGGCCGAGTAAAACCGTCACAGGGCGCACCGGAGAGGGGCCTTGCCCCCCTCCGGACCTCCCCCCACCAAAGGCCACAGGGCCTTTGGAAACCGTTGATCAGTCTGGCAGCCCCGAAGAGCAAGGCTGCGTCCATCGCCCCCAAAGGAACTGACAGCAGCGCCCTGGACCGCCAGCGCAATTCGACGGGATCCAAGGGCCGTGGGCCCTTGGCAGGTGGGGTCCGGGGCGGGCGGCGCCCTCCCCGGTTCCGCCATCCGCCGCACTAGCTCCGATAGGACCCGTTGATGTCGATATACCCGTGCGTCAGGTCGCAGGTCCAAACCGTCGCCTTGCCCTTGCCGAGCCCGATATCGACGGTGATCTCAACCTCGCGCCCCTTCATGTGCGCGACGACGGGAGTTTCGTCGTATCCGTCCACCACGCCGCCATCGCGGGCCATCCACACCCCGCCCACGGCGATCGACAGAGTGTCGCGGTCGGCCGGTTCGCCGGCCTTGCCGACCGCCATGACGATGCGGCCCCAATTCGCGTCCTCGCCAGCGATCGCGGTCTTCACCAGCGGCGAATTGGCGATGCACATGCCGATCTTGTACGCCGAGCGCGCCGTCACCGCGCCGGTCACATCGATGCGGATCAGTTTCTGCGCGCCCTCGCCGTCGCGGGCCACCATCAAAGCGAGGTCCATCAACACCTCGTTCAGCGCCCGGGCAAAATCCTTGAGGATCTTGCCGCCTTCGGCCGGCACGCGAGGATGCTTCGCGGCGCCGGTGGCGAACAGCAGCACCGTGTCCGAGGTCGAGGTGTCGGAATCGACGGTCACGCAGTTGAAGGACTTGTCGCAGCCCTTCTTCAGCAGCGCCTGCAGCGCCGCCGCCGGGATCTTCGCGTCAGTGGCGAGGAAGGACAGCATCGTCGCCATGTCCGGCGCGATCATCCCCGAGCCCTTGGCGATGCCGGCGATGGTCACGGTCGTCTCACCGATCACCGCCGTGCGCACCGACGCCTTGGGGAAGGTGTCGGTGGTCATGATGGCCTTCGCGGCCTCGGTGAAGCCGGCCTCGGACACCGCCTTGAAGACCTTGGGCAGGGCGCCGACCAGCTTCTCGGTCGGCAGGCGCTCCCCGATCACGCCGGTCGAGGCCAGGAAGACCTCCTTCGGCTTGCAGCCCAGGATCTTCGCGGTGGCCTCGGCGGTCCTCTCGCAGGTCTCGCGCCCGGCCTTGCCGGTGAAGACGTTGGAATTGCCTGAGGTGACGACCAGGCCGCGCGCCTTGCCGCCCTTCAGTGCGGCACGGGACCATTCGACCGGCGCGCCGGGGCAACGGTTCTTGGTGAAGACGCCCGCCACGGTGGTCCCGGCCGGGAAGGCCATGGCCATCACGTCCTCCCGCGCCTTGTAGCGGATCTCGGCCATGCCGGTCGCGACCTGCACGCCGGCGATGGGCGGCATGTCAGGCATCGGCAGGGCCAGGGGCGAAACGGGATGGGCCATGGCGGGCGTGTCCTTGGGTGACGCTTGGAATGGGCCTGATCAGCGCCGGGTCGGCGCCGCCGCGGGGCGGGAAGCGGGCGGGGCGGCCGGCGCCGGGGGCTCCGCCGAATCGGTCGCGCGCGGGGTCGATCCGTCGAGGTTGAAGCGCTCAACCGTCACGGCATTGCGGGCGCGCTCCACCGCCGCCTGCACCTCGGCCTGGAGGAGCTGCTGGCGGATCTGCGGCGCGGCTTCCTCGAAGCTCGGCGGGGTCGCCTGGCGGCGTTCCTCGACCTTGATGACGTGCCAGCCGAAGGGGGACCGGACGGGGTTCTCGCTGATCTGCCCCGGCTGCAGCGCGAAGGCGGCCTCGGCGAATTCGGGCACCATGTCGCTGCGCTTGAAGAAGCCGAGATCGCCCCCTTCGCGCGTGCCGGGGCCGGTGGAGCGGCGCTGCGCCACCTCGGCGAAGTCGGCGCCGCCGCGGATCTCGGCAAGGGCGGCGCGCGCCTCGGATTCGGTGGGGACGAGGATATGGCGCGCATGCACCTCCTCCTCGGCCGGGCGGTTCGCCACCTGCTGCTGGTAGCGCGCGCGCAGCGCATCCTCAGTGATGCGGGAGGCGATCTCGGCCGAGAGCCAGGCCTGCTGGAGCTCCTGCTCCTCGGCGCGGCGGATGCGGGCGCGGACCGCCTCATCCTGGTCGAGGCCGGCCCGGCGGGCGGCTGCCGTCACCGCCTTGCCGGCGATGAGCTGGTCGAGCAGCAGCGGGTAGAGCATCTGCGGCGGGGCGCCGCGCAGTTCCTCCGGCAGGTCGCGCGCGGCGGCGGCGAGGTCGGCGAGGGTGATCGCCTCCCCATTCACCCGTGCGACCACGGTCTCACCCGGCGGCGTGGCCGGCGCGGGGGCTTGCGCGGGCGCCGGCGCAGGCTGCTGCGCGCCGAGCGGCTGCACGGCGCAGAGCACGGCCGCGAGGGCAAGGCCCATGCGAAGGGAATGGGCGGGACGGGGGCGCAGGGTCATGATGCCTCGGGGAAGCGAAACGCGCGGAACATGGCCGATGGCGCAGGGCGCTACAAGCAGACGCGCCGCGACCGTCCCATCCGCGGCCGCTCGCTGGCCCTCCGCGCGGCCCTGGCCCGCCCCTTGCATTCCGCCCTCATTCCGCCCTTTGCATCCCGCCCTTTGCACATGGCGCCGCGGCCGCGCACCGGGGGACGGGTGCTGGTCGGGCCCCTGCCCCGCCTGCCGCCGGTGTCAGCGAAGGCCGCGGCAGCGCTGGTCGAAGGCAGCGAAAAGCGGCTCGCCGCCTGCGATGTTGAACATCAGCGTGCGCGGCCTTCCACTCGCGACCAGGCCATTGACCCGCAATTCCCGCCCCGTCGCCAGGAGCCGGCGCGTCTCCTGAGAGAAGGTGGAGGTGTTGTTCTCGGTCGCATCCGACAGGACGAAGCCACTGTCGGCGCCGTCGACTTCCATGGCGCGCGTCACGCCGTCGATCTGGATCGTGGTCTGGAAGCCCGTGAAGCGCCAGCCGCGCGGCGCGGACAGGTAGGTCGTCAGGACATACGGGCTGCCACGCCCGGCGGTGCAACTGAGTTCCAGGCTGCCGCCGCGCTCCGTTGCAGGAACGGACAGCGACCATTGGGCAGGGCTCGGCGCGGTCAGCCGCCAGGCGGTGGCCTGGGCGACCGGTGCCGCGCCTGAGGGGGCCGCGGCGCCCGCGCCGCCGCCCGCAGCGCCGGCCTGGCGGAAGCGGACGTTCCGGCTATCGGCCGGCAGTTCCGCCATCCAGGCCCGCGCGGCCGGGCTCAACCCATCGCGCGGCCCGCGGCTGACCATGCTCGCCTTGCCGTCCATGAGGAGCCCGACCTCGACCGCCATCGAAGCCACGTCCACGCTGATGAAGGCCGTGTTGTAGTCCATCTGGCGAGGCACCCCCCCGGCGCCGGACAGCCGCCCCGCCTCCAGGCGCATCGGCATCACGACGCCGTTGAAGCTGCGGACGAGATGCTGCCGTTCCTGGCGCGTCAGCATCGCATCGAGCGCCGTGGCCACAGCCGGTTCGCGCAGCAGCCGCGGATAGTCGTAGCCGCCGGCATAGCGCGTCAGGGTGGATTGGGCATGCGCGCTTCTGATCGGGAGAAGCGATGCGAGAAGGGTCTGCGCCCGAGAGACCTCGAGGCCCGCGGAGCCGATGCCGTGATTGGCTCCGAACCCGCCGGCGATGACGGCCATGCCCAGCGCAAGTGCCCCGCGCGCCAACACTCTGCTCTTCATTCCCGGTCTCCGGCATGATTGGTTACGGAACCGTGCCCGGCCGATCGAACGCCGGCGCTGAAGACCTTCACGACGGTTGCAGAGCTGGGTGGCTTCGGGCCCGGCATGCCCGCGGTTCAATTCGAACCCGGATTCATATCCACAGCCCGCCCCCCCCGGCCGGAGATCGGCCTAGAGTACCGACGGCGTGTCGGTTGCAACGCATTATTCCTGAACGATTTTCTATCCATGCCATGCGGCATGGCCGCCGAATCAGGACGGCATCGCATGCCGCCTTCGTTGACCCGACCTCCCTGCCCGCCTATCTCTCCCGCGGCTGCGTCGCCTCCCTGCCGGGCGGCGTAATGCGTGTTGCCTGACCGCGCACGCGACCGGGCATGCCCCGCCCGACGGAGACTGACGCCCCCGATGTTCGCTCGCCTCGCCGCCGCCATTTTCGGCACCTCGAACGACCGCGCCCTCAAGCGCTACCAGTCGCGCGTGCCGGCCATCAATGCGCTCGAGCCGACGATGCAGGCGCTGTCGGATGAGGCGCTGGCCCACCAGACCGTGCTGTTCCGCGAACGCCTGGCCAAGGGCGAGACGCTGGACGACATCCTGCCCGAGGCCTTCGCCACGGTGCGCGAGGCCGCCCAGCGCGTCCTCGGCATGCGGCATTTCGACGTGCAGATGATCGGCGGCATGGTCCTGCACGAAGGCAAGATCGCCGAGATGAAGACCGGCGAAGGCAAGACGCTGGTCGCCACCCTGCCCGTCTACCTGAACGCGCTGCCCGCCAAGGGCGTGCATGTCGTCACCGTGAACGACTACCTGGCCCGCCGCGACGCGGAATGGATGGGCAAGCTCTACGGGTTCCTCGGCCTGACTACGGGCATCATCGTCCATGGCCTGACCGATGAGGAGCGGCGTGCGTCCTACGCTTGCGACATCACCTACGGCACCAACAACGAATACGGCTTCGACTATCTGCGCGACAACATGAAGTACCGCCTGGACGACATGGTCCAGCGCGACTTCGCCTACGCGATCGTCGATGAGGTCGACAGCATCCTGATCGATGAGGCACGCACGCCGCTCATCATCTCCGGCCCATCGGAGGATTCCTCCGACCTCTATCGCGGCGTGGACGAGGTGGTGAAGGCGCTCGTCACCGACGAGGCGACCTACGAGAAGGACGAGAAGCAGCGCACCGTCACTCTGACCGAGGAAGGCGGCGAGCGCGTCGAGCAGATGCTCAAGGACGCCGGCCTGGTGACCGAGGGCGACCTCTACGACATCCACAATGTCTCGGTCGTCCATCACCTGAACCAGAGCCTGCGCGCGCATACGCTGTTCAAGAAGGACGTCGAATACGTCGTCCGCCAGGACAAGATCATCATCATCGACGAGTTCACCGGCCGCATGATGGAAGGCCGGCGCTATTCCGACGGCCTGCACCAGGCGCTGGAGGCGAAGGAACACGTCACGGTCCAGCCCGAGAACCAGACGCTGGCCTCGATCACCTTCCAGAACTACTTCCGCATGTACCCGAAGCTGGCCGGCATGACCGGCACCGCGGGCACCGAGGCGGACGAATTCGCCGAGATCTACAAGCTCGAAGTCGTCGAGATCCCGACCAACGTCCCGGTTGCGCGCCTAGACAATGACGACGAGGTCTACCGCAGTGCGACCGAGAAGTACGAGGCCGTCGCCGCCCTGATCGCCGAGGCGCGCGAGCGCGGCCAGCCCTGCCTGGTCGGCACCACCAGCATCGAGAAGTCCGAGCTCATCTCGATGCTGCTGAAGAAGAAGAACGTCCCGCACCAGGTGCTCAACGCCCGCTACCACGAGCAGGAGGCCGGCATCGTCGCCCAGGCCGGCCGGCCCGGCGCCGTGACGATCGCGACCAACATGGCCGGCCGCGGCACCGATATCCAGCTCGGCGGCAACTACGAGATGCTGGCGCGCCAGGAAGTCGGCACCAATGAGGGCCCCGAATACGAAGCCGCGGTCGCGAGGCACAAGGCGGAAGTCGAGGCGCTGCGACCGTCGGTGAAGGCCGCGGGCGGCCTCTTTGTCATCGGCACCGAGCGCCACGAATCGCGGCGCATCGACAACCAGCTCCGCGGTCGCTCGGGCCGCCAGGGCGACCCCGGCGCCTCGCGGTTCTTCCTGTCCCTGGAAGACGACCTGATGCGCATCTTCGGGTCGGACCGCATGGGCGGGATGCTGCAGAAGCTCGGCCTCAAGGAAGGCGAGGCGATCGTCCATCCCTGGATCAACCGGGCGCTGGAGAAGGCGCAGAAGAAGGTCGAAGCGCGCAACTTCGACATGCGCAAGAACCTCCTCAAATACGATGACGTGATGAACGACCAGCGCAAGGAAGTGTATTCCCAGCGCCGCGCCTTCATGCTCGCCGACGAGGTGGCCGAGACTGTCCAGGAGATGCGTCACGAGACCATCGCGGAACTCGTCGCCCGCTGCATCCCCGAGAACGCCTATCCCGAGCAGTGGGACCTCGAGACCCTGCAGCGCCAGGTGCAGGACGTGCTGAACCTCGATGTCCCGGTCGCCGACTGGGCGCGCGAGGAAGGCATCGACGACGACGCCGTGCGCGAGCGGCTGGAGGAAGCGGCGGACCGTTCGTACGCATCCCGCGCCGCCAATGTCGGCCCGGAGATCATGCGCCAGGTCGAGAAGTCTCTGCTGCTGCAGGTCTTCGACCAGGTGTGGAAGGAACACCTGCTGGCGCTGGATCACCTGCGCCAGGGCATCGGGCTGCGCGCCTATGGCCAGCGTGACCCGCTGAACGAGTACAAGTCCGAGGCGTTCAACCTGTTCAACGCCATGCTGCACGATCTGCGCGAACGCGTGACGTCTCTGCTGCTGCGCATCGAGCTGCGCCCCGAGGCGCCGCCACCCTCGCCGGAGGGCATCGGCTTCCTCGATATGCGGCACCCGGACCCGGCCATGGCCTCGGCCGAGCTCGAAATGGCGAATGGCGGCGGCACGACCTATGAACCCGTGCCCATGGCGATCGGCACCGCCGCGCCACGCCCGGTCGCGGAAGGGGTGGATCCGAACGACCCGTCCACCTGGAGCCGCACGCCGCGCAACGCCCCCTGCCCCTGCGGGTCGGGGAAGAAATACAAGGCCTGCCACGGGCGGGCCTGACGCGGTGCGGCTCGGCTGCGTCGCGGCACTGCTGCTGGTCGCCTCCGCCGCGCCAGCGGCCGCCCATTGGGAGAACACCCGCTGGGGCATGAACCAGCAGCAGGTGCTGCGTGCCTTGCGGAACCAGCAGGTGCGGGCGCTTTCCCCGGCGGAGCGCCGGCCGGTGCCCTCGGCTCGCATGGAGTACCTGCTGGCCGGTGAGTTCCGCAGCGGCCCCCTGCGCCTGAACGTCGCCTTCGCCTTCGACGGCCGCACGGGCGGGCTGGTCTGCGTGTCGATGCAGGGCGAGGAAACGCAGGCGCCCGCGCTGCGCGCCCGGCTGGAACGGGCCTTCGGCGCACCGCAGGAACGGGCTCGCGACCCGGGAACGGGAATCGAGACGCTGGGGTGGTCCCGGCCGGACGAGATCGATTTCCAGACGGGGTTGGGGCGGCCGGTGACCGCGCTGCACTGCTCGCGCGGCGTGTGACGGCGCCGGCTTAACCGGAGCGCAAGACTGCCAACGGTATCGTCCTGCCGGATCCCGGGCCGGACAGGATGTTGGCGCCAGAATTCACAGCCCTGCGCTGCCTCTTCCTGCTGGCCATGCATCACGGCCGGCAGATCGCGCCCGAGGATCTGCCCCGGGCCGAAGGGGCGGCGATGTTGCCCGCCTTGCTCGACGCGCTGCGCCGGCAGGGGCTGAAGGCGCGCGCCCTGACCGGCGGCGGGTGGGAGACGGCGGCGGGCCTCGGCACTGCCTATCCGGCGCTGGCGCAGCGGCGGGACGGGTCCTGGGTGGTGCTGGTGCATGTCATGCCGGGGGCTGACGGCGCGCCCGCCGCGGCCGTGCTGGACCCGGCGGAGGAAGAGGCCGGGGTGCGGCTCGTCGCGCGGGAGCGCTTCCTGGCGACCTGGTCGGGGACGCTGGTGCTGTGCCGCGCGCCGACCGTACGCGCCGAGGATCGCCCTTTCGGCCTTGCCTGGTTCCTGCCCGAGATCGTGCGGCACCGCAGCTTCTTCGCCGGCATCGCCGTGGCGGCGCTGCTGTCCAACCTGATAGGCTTCGCCATCCCGCTGCTGTTCCAGGTGCTGATCGACAAGGTGGTGCCGCACCAGGCCTGGCAGACCTTGTCCGTCGTGGTCGGCGTCTTTGTCATGCTGGCGATGTTCGACGGCTTCTTTGCCTATGCGCGGCAGCGCCTGATGCTGCTGGCGTCGAACAAGGTGGATGCGCGGCTGGGGTCGCGCACCTTCGCGCATCTGCTGTCGCTGCCGCTGGCCTTCTTCGAGGGACACACCGCCGGTGTGCTGGTGCGCCACATGCAGCAGACCGAGAAGCTGCGGCATTTCCTCACCGGCCGGCTGTTCCAGACCCTGCTGGATGCGGCCATGCTGCCCGTGCTGCTGGTGCTGCTGGCTGTCTATTCCGGCGTGTTGACGCTGGTGGTGCTGGGGTTCTCGGCGGCGATCGCGGCAGTGATCGGGGCCATGGTGCCGGCCTTCCGGAAACGGCTGAACATGCTTTATGCCGCCGAGGGCGCCCGCCAGGCACATCTTGTCGAGACGCTGCACAACATGCGCGCGGTGAAGTCGCTGGTGCTCGAACCGGCGCGGCGGCGGGCGTGGGATACGCAACTTGCAGCGGCCGTGCGGGCGCATGCCGAGGTCGGGCGGATTTCCGCCGCCGGGGGCGTCGCGACCTCCGTGCTGGAGCGGCTGATGCAGATCGCGGTGCTGGGACTCGGCGCGACGCTGGTCTTCGAAGGGCATCTGACCATTGGCGCGCTGGTCGCCTTCACCATGCTGTCGGGTCGCGTCACCGGGCCGCTGGTACAGATCGTCACGCTGATCAACGAATATCAGGAAGCAGCACTGTCCGTGCGCATGCTGGGCACGGTGATGAACGCCCAGCCCGAGGTGCGTGCCGGCCAGCGCCTGTCACGCCCGCCCATCACCGGCGCGCTGCGCTTCGAGGGCGTGACCTTCCGCTACCCCGGTTCCGTGACGCCGGCGCTCGACCGCGTCTCCTTCATCGCGGAGCAGGGCCAGGTGGTCGGCGTGGTCGGGCGGTCGGGATCGGGCAAGACCACGGTGACGCGGCTGATCCAGGGCATCCACACACCGCAGGAGGGCCTGATCCGCTTCGGCGAGGCCGATATCCGCACCATCGATCTGGAGCACCTGCGCCGCCATGTCGGCGTCGTGTTGCAGGAGAACCTGCTGTTCCGCGGCACTCTGCGCGACAACATCGCCGCTGCCCGTCCTGGTGCGAGCCTGCCTGAGGTGATCGAGGCCGCCCGCCTGGCCGGCGCGCTGGAATTCATCGAGCGCCTGCCCCACGCCTTCGAGACGCTGGTCGAGGAAGGGGCGAGCAATTTCTCCGGCGGCCAGCGCCAGCGCATCGCCATCGCCCGCGCGCTGATCACCCAGCCGCCGCTGCTGATCCTGGACGAGGCGACCAGCGCGCTCGACCCCGACAGCGAGGCGATCCTGCAGGCAAACCTGAAGGACATCGCGCGCGGGCGGACACTGATCGTGGTGTCGCACCGGTTGTCGTCACTAGTCGGCGCGGACGCGATCCTGGTGCTGGACCAGGGGCGCGTGATGGATTGCGCGCCGCATGAGGTGCTGCTGGAACGCTGCGAGATCTACCGCCATCTGTGGCGGCAACAGACGCAGCATCTGCGGTGACGGGCACGGTCGACCGGAGAGGGGCGCCGCCCCTCTCCGGACCTCACCCCGCCAAAGGCCACAGGGCCTTTGGAAACCGGTACCTGCCGCTGTGCGCGTTCGGCGGGCCCCATGCCGAAACCCACCCTTGCGCACGAAACGCGCTGGACGGGGAGCAGGGCGCCTGCACCGCGCGGCGCCAGAAGCCGGCTTTCAAAATGATACGGTCATTTGGCGGGGTGAGGTTTGGAGAGGGGCAAAGCCCCTCTCCAATCGCCCTTCGCCACCCCGTGCGCCCGCGATGAAGCCCCGCCCCCAGGCGCGCCGCCGCCGCCCGCCCAACCTCGCCGCTGACGCGCTTCCTTTCCAGGACCCGCTGGAGGCGCTGATCGCCGAGCCACCCCCGCGCGCACTGCGCGGCATCCACTGGCTGGTCGCCGCCCTCTTTGTCGGGTTGCTGGTGCTTGCGGCGGTGGCGCAGGTGGATGTGGTCGTCACGGGGCCCGGCCGGCTGGCGCCGGACGCGCCGCCGATCGTGTTGCAGCCGATGGAACGCGCCGTAATCCGCGAGATCCGCGTGCGGCCAGGAGACAGCGTGCGTCATGGCCAGGTGCTGGCCGTGCTGGATCCGTCCTTCGCCGAGGCAGATCGCGCAGCATTGGTGGCACAGCGGCGCCTGCTGACCACGCAGCGCGCGCGGATCGAGGCGGAGCTCGCCGGCTCGCCCCCTCCGCCGGCCGAGGATCGCGACAGCACCTTGCAGGCGGGGCTGCATGCCCAGCGCCAAGCCTTCCTTGCCGCGCGGCTCGACGCGCTAGCGGAGGAGATCCGCGGGCAGGAAGCCGCAATCCGCTCGCTGGAGGAGGCCGAGGCCGCGCTCGCCGAGCAAGTCGCGATCGCGCGGGATGTGGAGATGCTCCGGGCACGATTGCTGGAAGGCCAGATCGGATCGCGACTGCAATTCCTCGAAGCGCGGGCGCGGCGCGTCGCGGCCGAGCAGCAGCGCGATCAGGATCGCGGACGGCTGACCGGGCTGCGGCATACGCTCGCGCAGAAGGAGGCCGAGCGGCAGGGCTTCCTGGACGATTGGCGACGGCAGCTGATGGAAGACCTCACCCGCCTGAGCGGGGAGATCGACCGCGTGGAGGAAGCCCTCGCCAAAGCAACGCGGCTCGCCGACCTGACCGTGCTGACGGCGCCGGCGAATGGCACGGTGCTGGAGGTAGCGCGGCGGTCCGCCGGGTCGGTGCTGCGGGAGGCCGAGCCGCTGATCACGCTGGTGCCCGCCGGCGCGCCGCTGATTGCGGAGATCACGCTGCGCTCGGCCGATATCGGCCAGGCGCGACCGGGCGATGCGGTGGTGGTGAAGGTCGATGCCTTTCCCTTCCAGCGACATGGCACGCTGACGGGCCGACTGCGCGCCATCGCGCAGGATTCGCAGCTTCCCCGCGCCGAGGGCGATCCCGCCGGGCCGCATCATCGCGCGCAGATCGTGATCGAGGATGCGGCGCTGCGCGGCCTGCCTGCTGGCGTGCGGCCGCTGCCCGGCATGACGGTCGCGGCCGAGATTCATGTCGGAACCCGCAGCGTGCTGGCGACGTTTCTGATGCCGCTGATCCGTGGCGCGCAGGAGAGCCTCCGCGAACCCTGAGTGTCGCAGTCGCGTTTACGCTCGGGAAACCGTGAGCCCGCCATGCTGAGCGGGACCTTCGGCCGACAGGACGTCCAAGTCGCAGGGTCATGCCGTCAGCCGCCGCCGCGGCTGCCTGCCGCTGTCCAATCAGGGCGGCGGCCAGCCGGGAGCCCGCGATGCCTGTCATCTCCAATCTCAACACGACGCAGATCGCGGCGCTGACGACGACGACGATTGCGGCGCTGACCACCGCGGACATCGCGAGCCTGGCGTCCACGCAGATCCAGGCGCTGACGACGACGCAGTTCGGGGTGCTGAAGGCGACGCATATCGCGGCGCTGAGCACGACGCAGATCGCGGCGCTGGAGACGACCGACCTCGCCGCGCTGAACACGACGCAGGTGCGGGCACTGGCGCCGACCAGGATCGGCGCGCTCAACACGACGCAGGTCGCGGCGCTGACCACGACGCAGGTGGGCGCGCTGACCGGCACGCAGCTTGCGGGTCTGGACACCACCGACATCACGGCACTGACCACCACGCAAATGGGCGTGCTGACCAGCACCCAGGTCGCCGCCTTCACCACCGCGCAGATGCGCGCGATGGAGACGACCGACCTCGCGGTGCTGACGACCACGCAGATCCGCGGGCTGTCCTCCGCGCAGATGGCCGCGCTGAACACCACGCAGGTCGGGGCGCTGACCACGACGCAGGTCGGGGCACTCAGCACGACCCAGGTGGCGGCGATGAATTCGGCGCAGGTCTCTGCGCTGACCACGACGCAGCTCGGGGCCCTGACCTCCACGCAGGTCGGGGCCCTGACTGCCGCGCAGTTCCGCGGCTTCGACACCACAGACATTGCGGCGCTGACCACAACCCAGGTCGCGGGCCTGCGGTCCAGCCAGATCGGCGCGCTCACCACCACCCAGGTGCAGGCGCTTGAGACCACCGACCTCGCCACGCTGACGACGGCGCAGTTGCTGGGCCTGTCGACCGTTCAGATGGGCGCGATGACGAGCACCCAGGTCGGGGCGCTGACCACGACCCAGGTCGCGGGCCTGGCGGCACGCCAGGTGGCGGCGCTGAACACGACCAATGTCGCAGCGCTGACCACGACCCAGGTAGGTGCGCTGACGACCAGCCAGGTCGCGGGACTGACGACCACCCAGATCCGCGGTCTGGAGACAACCGACCTTGCGGTGCTGACCACGACGCAGCTCCGGGCGCTCAGCGGCTCGGCCGTCGGGGCATTGAACACGACGCAGATCGGCGCCCTGACCACCACGCAGATAGGCGCCCTGACCACGACGCAGCTTTCCAAGTTCGCCTCGTCCCAGGTGGCGGCGCTGACCACCACGCAGCTCGGGGCGCTGAGCTCGGCCCAGGTGGCGGGGCTGTCCACGGTCCAGATCCGTGGCTTCGACACCACTGACATCGTCAACCTGACCACGACCCAGATTGCGGGTCTGACCGCGACGCAGGTCGGCTCGCTGACGACGGCGCAGCTCGCGGCGCTGGAGACGACGGATCTCGCGACGCTCAACACGACGCAGATCCGCGGCATCGCGGCCTCCAGCATCCGTGCGCTCACCACGACCCAGGTCGGCGCCCTGACCACGACGCAGATCGGTGCCTTGGCGGCCAGCCAGGTGGC
Source organism: Roseomonas alba (assembly GCF_019430885.1). Classification (GTDB taxonomy): domain Bacteria; phylum Pseudomonadota; class Alphaproteobacteria; order Acetobacterales; family Acetobacteraceae; genus Neoroseomonas; species Neoroseomonas alba. The sequence goes on from NZ_JAHYBZ010000008.1 coordinate 238,737, forward strand.
AGGGCTGGAAAGCAGCGACATAGCGGCGCTGACGACCACACAGATTGGCGCCCTGTCCAGCACCCAGGCCGCTGCCCTGACGACCACGCAGATCGCTGGGCTGGAAACGACGGACCTCGCCGTGCTGAGCACGACCCAGCTCCGGGGTCTGGGGGCGACGCAGATCGGCGCCCTGAACACGACTCAGATCGGCGCCATCACCACCACGCAGATCGGCAGCCTGACCAACACGCAGGTCCTGGGGCTGAAATCCAGCCAGGTCGCTGCGCTGACCACGACGCAGATCGGGGCCTTCAGCTCGACCCAGATCGGGGCGATGGCGACCGCACAACTGGCCGGACTGAACACGACGGACATCGCGGCGCTGACCACGACCCAGGTGGCGGGGCTGCTCGCCGCCCGGATCACCGGCCTCGCCACGACCCAGATCGCGGCGTTGGAGACGACCGACCTTGTTACGCTGACCACGACGCAGCTTGTTGGCCTGAACACGTCGCAGATCGCGGCACTGACCACCACACAGGTGGCGGTGCTGACGACGACCCAGATCGCCGGGCTTCTGCCCGCCCGCATCAAGGGCTTTGAGAGCACCGACATCGCGGCGCTGACCACCACCCAGATCGGGGCGCTGTCCAGCACGCAGCTCGCGGCGATGAGCACGACGCAGCTTCGCGGCATGGAGACCACCGATCTCGGCGTGCTGACCACGACGCAGATCCGTGGGTTGACCTCGGCGCAGCTCGGTTCGTTGAGCACGACCCTGCTCGGCGCACTGACCACAACGCAGATCGGTGCGCTGACCAATACGCAGATCGTCGGCCTCAGTTCGACGCAGGTCGGTGCACTGACCACGACGCAGATCGGCGCGCTCACCTCGACGCAGGTCGGTGCGCTGACAGTGGCGCAGCTCAAGGGATTGAACACGACCGATGTCGCGGCGCTGACCACGACACAGATGAGCGGGCTGACGGCGACGCAGCTTGCCTCCTTGACCACGACGCAGATCGCCGGCCTGGAGACGACCGACCTCGCGGTGCTGACCACGACGCAGGTTCGTGGGCTTGGTACCTCGCAGGTCGCCGGGCTGAACACGACACAGCTTGGTGCGTTGACCACGACGCAGGTCGGGGCACTCACGGCCACGCAGCTTGGCGGGTTCACGACGACGCAGATCGCGGCATTGACCACGACACAGCTTGGCGCGATCGGGACCGCCGCACTGCCGGGCCTGGCGGCCAGCCGGATCGCGGCGCTGACCACCACCCAGGCGGCCGCCCTGACCACGACGCAGGTCGCGGCGCTCAGCACGGCACAGGTCGCCGGGCTGGAGAGCTCGGACTTCGCGGCCCTGACCACGACGCAGATCGGCGCGCTGACGAGCGCGCAGCTCAGCGCATTGGGCACGACGCAGTTGCGGGGGATGGAGACCACCGACCTTGCTGTGCTGACCACGACGCAGATCCGTGGCCTGAAGTCCTCGCAGATCGCAGCGCTGACGACCACGCAGATCGGTGCCATCACGACCACGCAGATCGGTAGCCTGGCCAATGCGCAGGTGCTGGGACTGACCTCCAGCCAGGTCGGCGCGCTGACCACGACGCAGATCGGGGCCTTCAGCTCGACTCAGATCGGGGCGATGGCGACCGCACAATTGGCCGGACTGAACACAACGGACATCGCGGCGCTCACCACGACGCAGGTGGCGGGGCTGCTCGCCGCCCGTATCACCGGCCTCGCCACGACCCAGATCGCGGCGCTGGAGACGACCGACCTTGCCACGCTGACCACGACGCAGCTTGTCGGTTTCAGCACTTCCCAGATCGCGGCACTGACCACCACCCAGGTCGCGGCGCTGACGACGACCCAGATCGCCGGCCTGCTGCCCGCCCGCATCGCCGGCTTCGAGAGCACCGACATCGCGGCATTGACCACGACCCAGATGGGAGCGCTGTCCAGCACGCAGCTCGCGGCGATGACCACGACCCAGCTTCGCGGCCTGGAGACCACCGATCTCGGTGTGCTGACCACGACGCAGATCCGCGGGTTGACCTCGGCACAGCTCGGCTCGCTCAGCACCACGCAGCTCGGGGCCTTGACCACGACGCAGATCGGGGCGCTGACCAATACGCAGATCATCGGGCTCAGCTCGACCCAGATCGGCGCCATCACCACCACGCAGCTGGGCGCCCTGACCTCGACGCAGCTCGGTGCGCTGACGGTGGCGCAGCTCAAGGGGTTGAACACGACCGACGTGGCGGCGCTGACGACGACCCAGGTCGGGGGGCTGACAGCCACTCAGCTTGCATCCCTCACCACCACCCAGATCGGCGGCTTCGAGACGACCGACCTGGCCGCGCTGACCACCACGCAGATCCGTGGGCTTGGCACCTCCCAGGTCGCCGGGCTGAACACGACACAGCTTGGCGCGCTGACCACGACGCAGGTGGCGGCGCTGACCAGCGCTCAGCTCGGGGGGCTGACGACGACGCAGATCGCCGCCCTGACCACGACGCAGCTTGGCGCGATCGGCGCCGTCACGCTGCCGGGCCTGGCGGCCAGCCACATTGCGGCGCTGACCACCACCCAGGCGGCCGCCCTGACCACGACCCAGGTCGCGGCCCTGAATGCGGGACAGGTCGGCGGCCTGGAATCGACGGATCTTGCGGCCCTGACCACGACACAGATCGGCGCGCTGACCAGCACGCAGATCGGCGCGCTGAGCACGACGCAACTGCGGGGGATGGAAACCACCGACCTCGCGGTGCTGACCACGACGCAGGTCCGTGGCCTTGCGGCGTCCCAACTCGGCGGGCTGACCACCACGCAGATCGGCGTGCTCACCACCACGCAGCTCGGTGGGCTGACGACCACCCAGATCGCCGGACTGTCGTCGACCCAGGTTTCGGCCCTGACGACGACGCAGCTCGGCGCGCTCTCCTCGGCCCAGGTGGCCGGCCTGTCCACGGCCCAGATGCGGGGGCTGGACACCACCGATATCGCCACCCTCACCACGACCCAGGTGGCGGGTCTGACCAGCGCGCAGATCGCCGGGCTGACCAGCACCCAGGCCGTAGCGCTCGAGACGACCGATCTCGTCACGCTGACCACGACGCAACTCCGTGGGCTGAACACGACCCAGATGGCGGCGCTGTCCACCACCCAGGTCACGGCACTGACCACGACGCAGCTTGGCGGCCTGGTCTCCTCCCAGATGGGGTCGCTGACCTCGACGCAGGTTGGGGCGCTGACCACGACCCAGGTCGCGGCACTCGCCACCACGCAGTTCCGCGGGTTGGGCTCGGCGCAGATGGCGGCGCTGACGACGACGCAGATCGGCGTGCTGACCACGACACAGCTCGCCTCCCTGACCCTCACCCAGACGCTGGGGCTGGAGACGACCGACCTCGCCGCGCTGTCCACCACGCAGGTGGGCGCGCTGACACGGACGGTGATCGGCGGACTGAGCACGACCCAGGTGCGCGCGCTGGAGACCACCGATCTCGCCGTGCTCAGCACGACGCAGATCGGCGGGCTGAACGGCAGCCAGGTCGCCGCCCTGAGCACGACGCAGGTGGGGGCGCTGACCACGACACAGCTCGCGGCGCTGACCAGCAGCCAAGTGGGTGGCCTGACCACGACCCAGATCGGCACGCTGACGACCACGCAACTCGGGGGCTTCGGCACGACGCAGGTGCGGGCGCTCAGCTCCAGCCAGGTAGCGGCACTGAGCACGACACAGGTCGGCGCCCTGACCACGACGCAGATCAGCGGCATGGGCGTGACGCAGGTGCGCGGGCTGGAGACCACCGACGTCGCGGTGCTCAACACCACCCAGATCGGGGCGCTTACCTCGACCCAGATCGGGGCGCTGACGGCCACACAGGTCACGGCGCTGACGACCACGGCGATCGGCGTGCTGACCACGACGCAGGAGGCCGGGCTGGTCTCCAGCCAGATCGGGGCGTTGACCAGCACTCAGATCACGGCACTCACCACCACTGCGGTCACCGCCCTCACGACGACCCAGGTCGCAGGGCTGACCACGGACCAGATCGCCGCCTTCACCACGACGCAGATTGGCGCGCTGGAGACGAGCGACATCGCGGCGCTGACCGATGCCCAGGTGGCCGGCTTCACCACCACACAGATCGGGGCGATGACCACCGCTCAGGCTAACGCCCTGTTTACCTGACCCGGGGCCGGATAGGCCCGACGGACCACGAAGGAGAGTGCGGCATGGCCAGAATGGGCATCGCCGAACTGGTGGGCAGCGCGCAGGCGCTGTCCGCCGCGGGCCAAGGTGCGCTGGCCGCGGAGCTGTATCGCGACTGGGCAGGGCAGAACCCGGACGACCCGCTGTTGCATGCGGTGCATTTCAACCGCGGGGTGCTGCTGGCCGATGCCGGGGACCTCGCGGGGGCGGTGGAGGCCTTCTCCGCCGCGATCCGTCGCAGGCCGGAATTCCTGCCGCCCTACATCAATCTCGGCGCGGCCTGCGAGAAGCTGGGTGCCAAGGCCCAGGCCTACGGGCATTGGGCGCATGTGTCGGGCAGCCTGGCCGGGGTGACCAGTGAGACCGTCGCCTACAAGGCCACGGCGCTGAAGCAGATGGCGCAGGTGCTGGAAGGCGGGCGTCAGCTTGCGGCGGCCGAGGATGCGCTGCGTCAGGTGGCGGAGCTGACCCCCTGGCAGCGCGACGTGGTGCAGCACTGGATCAGCCTGCGCCAGCGGCAATGCCAATGGCCGCTGCTGGTGCCGGTGGCCGGGCATGATCGCGCGGCACTGCTACGACGCATCGCGCCGCTGAGCATGGCCTGCCTCGCGGATGATCCGTTGATGCAGTTGGCCGTCGCCGTCGCCCATGTGCGGGAGGATGTCGGAACGCCGGAGCAGTTCCGCGTGACCGCAGACTTCGCCGGCCGCATCGGCGAGGTGCCGGGGCGCCGGCTGCGCATCGGCTATCTATCATCCGATCTGCGCGACCACGCGATCGGGTCGCTGATGGCCGAGATGTTCGGTCTGCACGACCGCTCGGCGGTCGAGGTCTTCGTCTATTACTGCGGCATCCCGCAGGAGGACGCGACCAAGCTCCGCATCCGCACCAGCGTCGAGCATTGGCGCGACATCACGGCGCTGGACGATGCGGCGGCCGAGGCGCTGATGCTCGGCGACGGCATCGACATCCTGGTCGACGTCAATGGCCATACGCGCAGTGCCCGGACGCGCCTGCTGGCGCGGCGGCCGGCGCCGATCATCGTCAACTGGCTCGGATATCCGGGCAGCATGGGCAGCCCGTACCACCACTACATCATCGCCGATCCGCACATCATCCCGGAGGGTAGCGAGCGCTTCTATTCCGAGACGGTGCTGCGGCTGCCCTGCTACCAGCCGAACGACCGGCGCCGTCCGACCGCCGGCGCCGTGCCGCCGCGCCGCGCGGATCACGGATTGCCCGAGGACGGGACGGTCTTCTGTTCCTTCAACGGCACGCAGAAGATCACGCCCTTCGTCTTCGCGCGCTGGATGGCGATCCTGCGCGACGTGCCGGGCAGCGTGCTGTGGCTGCTGAAATCCTGCGACGAGGTGGAGGACCGGCTCCGCGCCCATGCCGCTTCCGCCGGCATCGCGCCAGAGCGGCTGGTCTTCGCGCCGATCGTCGCGGCGCATGAGCATCTGGCCCGCTATGCCCTCGCGGATCTGTTCCTCGATACGCTGCCCTATGGGGCGCATACGACGGCCTCGGACGCGCTGTGGACCGGAGTGCCGGTGCTGACCGTGCCAGGGCGAGGCTTCGCGGGGCGGGTCTGCGCCAGTCTGGTGCATGCGGCAGGGTTGCCGGACCTCGTCTGCGCCTCGGCCGAGGAGTATGTCGCGCGCGGCATTGCCCTCGGACGCGACCGTGCCGCTCTGGCGGCGCATCGCGACAGGCTGGTGGCCGGGCGCGACACGGCGCTGCTGTTCGACACGCCGCGGCTGGTGCGGGAACTGGAAACACTGTTCCGCCGCATGTGGGACGATTTCGCGATGGGACGGCTGAAGCAGCCCGATCTCACCAATCTCGAGACCTATCTGGAACTCGGGGCAGCGATGGACCACGACGCGGTCGAGACCTCCTTCCAGCCCGACTATGACGCGCGTTGGCAGGCGGCGCGGGCGCGGCGACACGCCTATGCGCCGCTGCCCGCCGATGGGCGGTGCTGAGCGTGGCGCCGCTCGACAGCGCCGCGCCGACCAGCTTCGCCGGCCTGCCCCTGGAAGCGCTGCTGCCGGGGCTCGGTGCGCTGCCGCCCGCGCAGGGCGTCGCGGCCTATCGGGCGTGGCTCGCGGCCAATCCGGCCTCGCCGCAGCGTTTTGCGGCGTGGTTCAACCTCGGCGCCCTGCTGGGCCAGACGGGGGACCGGGCGGCGGCGATGATCGCCTATCGCCAGGCGCTGGCCCTGAAGCCTGATCTGCATCAGGCCGCGGTGAATCTGGGGCTGATGCTGGAAGCGGAAGGGCGGCCCGGCGAGGCGCTCGCCCTGTGGGGGGAGGCGCTGCAACCCGATGCGGCGCGAACGGCCCTGCTGAATCAGCGCGGCCGACTGCTCGAGACACACAAGCGCTATGCCGAGGCGGAACGCGCGCTGCATGCCAGCCTGCTGACCGACGCCGACCAGCCCGATGTCATCCAGCATTGGGCTCATCTGCGCCAGAAGGGGTGCCTGTGGCCGTTGCAGGGTGAAGGCATACCAGGCCTGTCCGCCGAGGCGCTGATCCTGCGCGGCGGGCCGCTCGGGGCCCTGGCGCTGACCGACGATCCCGACCTTCAACGGTGCATCGGGGAGGCCTGGATCGCGCGCAAGGTCCCCGCCGCGCCGGAACGCCTGTCCCCGGCCCGCGGCTATGCGCATGACCGCATCCGCATCGGGTATCTGTCCTCCGATTTCTGCCGCCACGCGATGGGGTTCCTGATCGTCGGCCTGCTCGAACATCATGACCGCGATCGTTTCGAGGTCTTCGGCTACTGCTCCACGCCGGAGGATGGCAGCGATCTGCGCCGCCGCATCATCGCGGCCTTCGACCACCACGTCCCGATCGGCCATCTGTCCGAGGAGGAAGCCGCTCGCCGCATCCGGGCCGATGAGATCGACGTCCTGATCGACCTGAACGGGCTGACGGCCGGCGCGCGGCTCGGCGCGCTGCGCTGGAAGCCGGCGCCGGTGCAGGCAACCTATCTCGGCTATGTGGGACCGGTGCCGCTTCCGGAACTCGACTGGATGCTCTGCGACGCCGTCACCGTGCCACCGGATCAGGCCAGACACTATGCGCCACGGCCGCTGCCGATCGAGGGATGCTACCAGGCGAATGACGGGCGCGACCAGGCGCTGCCGGCGATCAGTCGTGCCTCGGAGGGACTGCCCGAGAACGCCTTCCTGCTCTGCTGCTTCAACAACTTCTACAAGATCACGCCGCAGGTCTTCGCCGCGTGGATGGCGATCCTGCGCGCCGCGCCGCATACCGTGCTGTGGCTGACCGAGGACAATGCGACCGGCATCGCCAATCTGCGCCGCGAGGCCGCGGCGGCGGGCATCGCGGCGGATCGTCTGGTCTTCGCGTCGCGCTGCGATCCGTTGCAATACTTCGCCCGGCTCGGACTGGCGGACCTCTTCCTCGATACCTTCCCCTACAATGCGGGCACGGTCGCATCGGATGCGCTGCGCATGGGGCTGCCGATCGTCACCTTGGCAGGCCGCGCCTTCGCCTCCCGCATGGCGACCAGCCTGCTGACGGCGGTGGGCGCAACGGACGGCATCGCGACGACGCTGGATGACTATGTGTCCAAGGCGGTCGCGCTCGCGACCGATCCGGCGCGGCACGCGGCGGCGCGCCAGCGCCTCGCGGGCGATGCCTGGGTGCGCAGTCTGGGCGACACTGCGGGCTTCGCCGCGCGGATGGAAGCGGCCTACGAGAGGATCGTCCTGCGGCCCTAGAGCAGATCCTGTCCGGATGAATTCATCCGAACAGGCGAAGATGCTCGCAAAAACAAATACCTAGAGCATTGCAGGTGAACGGAAGCTCGCCGGAAATGCTCTAGGCCGCCGGCGCCACATAGGCCGTCGCCCACAGGGCGAAGGCGTTGTCGCGGATCACCCGCACCGTTCCGAATCCCGCACCTCGCAGCGCCGCGTCGAGCGTGCGGGCGGTGAAGCCCGTGCGATGCGCCATGAAGTGGTTGCCGGCCGCGATCGCCGCGCCGTGGCCATACAGCATGTCGAGCGGCGCGATCGGACCTGCCGGGGAGACATAGGCGGGTTCCGCAAGCTGGTCCTGCGCCACCAGCTCGGCCGCGCGTTGCAGGTCCGGCACGGTGATCAGCGCGAAGCCTTCCGGCCGCAGCACGCGACGGAACTCGGCGAGCGCCAGCGGCACCTCATGCGCAAAGAGGTGCTCGACATTGTGCGCCGACCAGACGGCATCGACGCTCGCATCGGCGACGGCGTGCATGTCGGTGATGGTGGCGATGATGTCGGGCGCGACGCCCGGGTCGATGTCGAGCCGCACTTCCCGCCAGCTTCCGGGTTCGAAGAAGGCGGAGGGCAGCTTGCGCGGGTCGGCCATCCCGCAGCCGACATGCAGGACGGTGCGCAGGGATTCGGCGAGCAGGGTCATGGCGTCTCGTCCTCAGGCGGCATGCGGCAGGGGGGCTTGCAGGCCCGCCAGGTAGCGCTGCGCCACGGCGCCGCCGCGGCGGCGGTCATGTTCGGCCAGCAGGCGGAAGACGATGTCGAAGGCGCCATAGGCGTCGTGCAGGATCACCGCGGTCGCGAGCAACTGCCGATCCGAAAGGGCATCGAGCTGCGTCAGGTCGCGGATGAACACCGCATCCGCCCAGACGATCTGGCCGAGCCCGCCATAGGGATCGTTGTTGACCATCATCGGCTGCACGGCGCGCGTCACGGTGGGGAAGAAACGGTGCAGCGCGAAGCCGTGGCCGCGCAGGAACAGCTCCATCTCGCTGAACAGCGGCTGGCCCTTATAGAGCGGCAGGAACTCCACCTCGGCCTGGATCACCACCGCATCGCGCAGTCGTGTCTCGGCGTGGCGCAGCACCATCAGCTCGGCGCCCTGGATGTCGAGCTTCAGCAGGTCCGCGCCCGCCGTGGCGGGCACATCGTCCAGCCGCACCGTATCGACCTCCTCGGTCGAGAGCACGCGGCCCCAATCGGGAAAGCCATGGAACAAGGCGAGCACGGCGGGATCGGGTTCGAGCAGCGAGGTCATGCCAGGCGCCTGGCAGATATGCAGCACGTGCCGCCCCCCATCGCCGACCGCATGCGGGAAATACTGTTCGAGCGGCCCCTTGCGGGTCTCCAGCACCGCGAGTGCGGCCGGGTTCGGCTCGAAGCCCACGACTTCGGCCAGGCCGGCCCGCAGCAGCCCGGCATAGGGCGGCTCGGCATCGATCGGGTTGGCGCCGATGTCGACCACCTTCACCCGTGGCGCGATGCCACCGGTCAGATCCTGGAAGGAACGCATGCGGGGCTGCCTCCTGCAGCGGAACAACCGATGCAGTGTGCGGGCAGAGCGTTGCGGAATCCTTCACGCCGTTCGGCGCAGCGGCGGTCAGGTCGCGAAGCGTTCGATCCGGAAGGCCTCGAGCGGGATGTCGGTGCGACCGTCCGCCACAAGCTCCGCCATGATCGCACCGATCCCCGGGCCAAGCTGGAAGCCATGCCCCGAAAAGCCGAAGGCGTGGAACAGGCCCGGCGTGGTGCGGCTGCGCCCGATCACCGGAATGGCGTCCGGCATCTTGCCGTCGATGCCGGACCAGGACCGGATGATCTGCGCGCCGGCCAGGGCCGGCACCAGCTCGACCGCGCGCTGCGTGGCCTCGATCGTCACCTCCGGCAGCGGACGGGACCAGGGAATGGCGGCGTCGTTCTCGCCGTGCCCGCCGCCGAGGATGACGTTGCCGCGCGGGATCTGGCGCAGATAGACGTTGCCGCCGACGACGCCGAGGTTGGGCTCGATGAAGTAGGGCAGCGGTTCCGTCACCGCCATGTTGGGGGACAGCGGGGCGACCGGCACCGACTCCCCGAAGGCTTCCGCGACGGCGCCGCCCCAGAAACCTGCCATGTTGAGCAGCACCGGCGCGGTGAAATCGTCGCCCGCCTTGGTGCGCAGGGTGAAGCGCGCGCCGTCATGCGCATGGGCGACGACTTCCGCATGTTCGCGGATATCCGCGCCGGCGGTGCGCGCGGCATGCGCCAGGGCCGGCGCAAGCAGGCGTGGATTGGCCGCGCCATCCTCCGGCGCGAAGGAGCCTGCGACGACCTTCGGCCCGAGCCACGGATACTCCCGATGGATCGCGTTCCGTCCGACCATGCGCAGCGGCAGATCGTACTGCTTCGCGACATCGAGATAGGCGATAAGATCCGCCTCCTCCGCATCGCTGCGTGCGAGCTTGAGATGGCCGGTGACGGTGAATTCGGCCTCGGTGCCGACCAGATCCTTCAGGCGCCCCCAGATCTCGCGCGAGCGCCGCGCGATGGGCAGTTCCGCCGGGTGCCGCCCCTGCTGGCGCACCCCGCCATAGTTCACGCCCGAGGCCTGGCCACCCACCAGCCCCCGCTCCAGCAGGATCACGCGCAGCCCACGCTGGGCGAGATGCAGCGCCGCCGAGCAGCCCGCCCCGCCGCCACCCTGGATCAGCACGTCGCAGGTCGTGGTCATGGCGCGGCTCCCGCAACGATGGGGATGGGCTTGACCGGCGGCTGGCCGCGCAGCCGGCCAATCCGCGGCACCGGCCGGCCAAGCTCGGCGGCGAGGATCTCCGCCGCCGCAGCACCGCAGACGCGGCCCTGGCAACGGCCCATGCCGACGCGGGTGAAGGCCTTGGCGCGGTTCATCTCGGGCGCCGGGCCGGTCGCGGCTTCGGCGCGCGCTGCGGCGCGGAGTTCACCGGCACGCAGCCCCTCGCAACGGCATAGGATCGCATCATCGGGCAGGCTGCGCGCGAGATGCGCCGGAAACGGGAAGGCGCGTTCCAGCGCGGCGCGGAAGCGTGCCAGGCCGGCCAGGCGGCGGTCGAGCGTCACGGTGTCGATCGGGTCGATGCGATGGCCGGCATCCTGCAGCAGCGCCAGCGCCGCACGTGCCCCCGCGAGTTCGGCGACCTCGGCCCCGCCGATGCCCGCGCCATCCCCGGCCAGATAGATACCGGGAACCGGCGTGCGGCCGGCATCGTCGCGCACGGGCACCCAGTTCGCCTGCACCGCGTCATGGCGGAAGGGCACGCCGGCGAGATCGGCAAGCTGCGCCTCCGGCTTCAGGCCCCAGCCCATGCCGGCGGCGTCGCATGCCGTGTGCTGTTCGCGACCCCGCGCGTCGCGCCAGCGCACGCCGGTGACACCCTGCGCATCACCCTCGATCGCCAGTGGGGTGATGCCTTCGACCATCGGAATGCCGTGCCGCTTCAGCCAGGCGGTGTAGTAGAGGCCTTTGGCGAAGGTCGCCCCGCCCAGCAACAGGCCGGGTGCCGCGCGCGCCTTGGTGGCGAAGGGCGTGGTGTCGAGCACCGCCGCCACCTCCGCCCCGGCCTTCGCATATTGGTAAGCGACCAGCACCAGCAGCGGCCCGGTGCCGAGGAACACCACGCGCCGCCCGATGCCGCAGCCCTGCGCCTTCAGAGCGATCTGAGCGGCGCCCAGCGTCGTGACGCCGGGCAGTGTCCAGCCCGGCACGGGGATGACGCGATCCATCGCGCCGGTGCAGAGGATCGCGGCGTCGAAATCGATCCGCTGCTGCGCCCCGCGGTGCAGCGCCTGCATCTGCTTCGCGCCAGCGCGTATGTGCCAGACCAGGGTTTCCGGCCGCCAGTCGGTGCGCGGCTTCAGCGCGTCCAGCGTGTCGTGGATCGCCGTGGCGCGCTTCGCCTCGAAGCCATAGAGCGTGCGTGCATCGCGCGCGAGCGGGGCCGGCGGGCGCTGGTAGATGCGGCCGCCGCCATCCGGGGCCTCGTCCATCCAGACCGGCGAAAGACCGGCCGCCACCAGACGTTCCACGGCGCGCACCCCGGCGGGGCCGGCGCCGACCACCGCGACCTTCATCCGCGCCGCACCTCCATCCCATCCTCGGCGAGCGTCGCGCAGGCACGCACCCGGCCGAGACCTTCCACCACCACCCAGCAATCCTGGCAGGCCGCCATCAGGCAGAAGCCCGCGCGCGGACCGTCGCCGAATTCGGAGTTCCGCAGATGGCCTGCGTCGGCGGCGAGCAGCGCCGTCAACAGCGTATCGCCCTGCAGCGCCTCGATCGGCGCGCCTTCCAGTGTCAGGGCAATGCGCGGGCGGGAAGCGTCGCGCAGGCGAACCAGTTTCACAGCGTATCCTCGTGCCGGCAGTTCACCAGCAGTTCCGCCACGGTGGCGTTGTTGGGCAGGCGCAGGACGGCTTCGATCAGGGCGGCGAGATCCTCGGGGCGCGACATGGACTCACGCGAGACCTTCGTGACGTGGGACGTCATGTCAGTATCGACGAAGCCGGGGCAGACCGCGGTGGCGCGGATGCCGTGCTCCCAGCCCTGGCGGCGCACTTCCTGCGTCAGGGCCATCACGGCGAATTTGCTCATCGCATAGCCGAGATTGTCGTTGCGCACGCGCTTGCCGGACAGCGAGGAGATGTTCACCACCCGCCCCTCACCCGCCGCGATCAGATGCGGCCAGGCGGCGCGAATGACGCGCATGGGGCCCTTCGCATTCACCGTCCACATGGCGTCGAAATTCGCCTCATCGGCATCGAGCATCGTCGCGCGCGGATTGATGCCGGCAGCATTCACCAGCGCATCGATGCGGCCGTGGCGCGCCATGGTGGCGGCGACCCAGGAATCCGCGCTGCCGGGCGTCGCGGCCTCGAAGGCATGGCCGGTCAGGCGATCATGCTGCGGCAGGCGCGACGGATCGCGCACGCCGGCACTGATCGTGTAGCCGGCGGCGATCAGGCGCTCGGTGACGGCGCGGCCGATCCCGCGTGTCGCGCCGGAAACCATGGCCACACGGCCGGCGGGGTCCATCATGCGGCAATCTCCTCGGCCCGGCGGCAGGCGATCTGGCGGCCATCCGCGCCCGGCAAGGGCCGCAGCACGGGGATGGATTCGGCGCAGGCGGGCTGCGCCATCGGGCAGCGCGTGCGGAAGACGCAGCCGGAAGGCGGGCGCGCGATGCTCGGCACCTCACCGGCCAGAGGCGCGGTCATGGCGCGATGATGCATGGACGGCGTCGCCGCCAGCAGCGCCCGCGTATAGGGATGCGCCGGGGCGCGGAAGATCTCCGCGGCCGGACCTTCCTCCATCACCAGGCCGAGATACATCACCACCACGCGGTCGCAGAGATGTCGCACCACATGCAGGTCGTGGCTGATGAACATCAGCGCGAGGCCCAGCTCCGCCCGCAGATCCGCGAGCAGGTTCACCACCTGCGCCTGGATGGAGACGTCGAGCGCGGAGACCGGCTCATCCGCCACGATGAAGTCCGGCCGTGTCGCGAGCGCCCGCGCGATGGCGATGCGCTGCCGCTGCCCGCCTGAGAATTCATGCGGCAGGCGTTGCGCATGGGTGGGATCGAGCCCGACCTGCCGCAACAGCGCGGCGACTCGCTCGGCCGCCTCGGCGCCCTGGGCTATGCCGTGGATCGCCATGCCGTCGGCGATCTGTGCGCCGACGGACCGTCGCGGATCGAGGCTGCCATAGGGGTCCTGGAAGACCATCTGCATGCGCCGGCGCAGGGCGCGCAGCTCGGCCCCGCCCATGGTGGCGAGGTCACGGTCCTCGAACAGCACGCGCCCGCCGGACGGGGCCATGAGGCGCAGCATGACGCGGCCGAGGGTGCTCTTGCCGCAGCCGGATTCGCCGACGACACCGACCGCCTCGCCGCGATTCACGGCGATGTCGACGCCGCGCAGCGCCAGCATCGGCACGCCGCGGCCAAGGAAGCCGCCGCGGCGATGGAAAATGCGGGTCAGGCCCTCCCCGCGGATCAGCGGCGCAATCATGCCACCTCCTTCCAGCGGCGGCAGCGCGCGGCGCGGCGGGGACCGGTTTCCTCCATCGCCGGTGCGGCGGCGGTGCAGGCCGGTTCGGCCATGGCGCAGCGCGGGGCGAAGCGGCAACCGGACGGCATGGCCCAGGGCTGCGGCACGGCGCCGGGAATGGCCGACAGGCGTTCCGCATCGCCCTCCGGCGTGCTTTCGATCAGCGCGGCGGTATAGGGGTGGCGCGGGGCGGCGAAGACCTCGGCGGCGGGGCCTTCCTCGACGACCTCGCCGGCATACATCACGGCGACGCGGTCCGCGATCTCGGCCACCACGGCGAGGTTGTGGGTCACGAAGACCATGCCCATGCCGCCCTCGGCCCGCTTCAGCTCCGCGAGCAGCGTGAGGATCTGCGCCTGCACCGTGACGTCCAGCGCGGTGGTCGGCTCATCGGCCAGCAGCAGGCGCGGATGGTTGGCGATGGCGGCCGCGATCATCGCGCGCTGGCGCTGGCCGCCGGAAAGCTCATGCGGATAGGCGACGGCGGCGCGCTCGGGATCGGGCAGGCCGACCTGGCGCAGCAGAGTGACGACGCGGTCGCGGATGCCGTCCGTCACGCCATGCGCGCGCAGGCTCTCGCCCACCTGGGCGCCGACGCGCAGCAGCGGATTCAGGCTGGAGGACGGATCCTGGAAGATCATCGCCATGTCGCGGCCGCGCATCGCGCGCAGCTCGGGTTCAGGCAGCCGCAGCAGGTCGCGTGGCGTGCCATCCCGCCCGGCGAGCATGATGCGGCCGGCGACCGGCCTCACCGCCGCCGGCAGCAGGCCCATGATGGCGAGGCCCGTCAGCGTCTTGCCCGATCCGCTCTCGCCCACGATGGCGAGCGTCTCGCCCGGCGCCAAGGTGAAGCCGACATCGCGCACCACAGTCACCGGCCCCTTCGGACCCGGCACCTGCAAGGTCAGGCCCTCGACCGAAAGCAAGGCGGGCGTGGCCGGCGTTTGCGGAGCCGGCGGGAGCGCCAGGACGCGTCCGAGGAAGCCGGGCTTGCCCGAGGCCCGCCCGCGCGGATCGAGCGCATCGCGTAGCCGGTCGCAGAACAGGTTCAGCACCAGCACCGTGCCGGTCAGCGCGAGGCACGGCCAGAACAGCAGCAGTGGCGCCTGCTCCATCGCCGAACGCGCGCCGCGGATCATCAGCCCCCAGGACGGCGAAGGCGGCACCACGCCGAGGCCGAGGAAGGACAGCCCGCTTTCCAGCAGCATCGCCGCCGCGACGGTCAGCGAGAACTGCACGATCAGCGGCGGCGCGATGTTCGGCAGCAGGGTGCGCGCCAGGATGCGCGCAGTGGGCGCGCCCAGCGCCTGCTGCGCCGTGACGTAGTCCAGCGCCCGGGCCGACAGCGTCTCGGCATAGGCGACGCGGGCGAAGCCCGGCGCGAAGAGGATGGCGAGCGACAACACCAGCGTCGCCGCGCCCGGCCCGAGTAGCGTCACCACCAGCAGCGCCAGCAGCAGCGGCGGGAAGCAGAGCACGATCTCCGAGGCGCGGACCGTCAGCAGTTCGACGACGCCGCGGAAATAGCCGCCGAGCAGGCCGAGCAGCGTGCCGGCCACCGCCGCCGCCGCGGCCGCGGCAAAGGCAACGGATAGCGACACCCGCGCGCCCCAGATGATGCGCGACAGCACGTCACGCCCATACTCGTCCTGTCCCAGCCAATGCAGGGCGGAAGGCCCAGTCAGGCGGCTCGCCACATCCTGCCGAACCGGATCGGTCAGCGGCAGGATCGGCGCGGCGACCGCCAGCGCGATGATGGCCAGCGCCAGCACGCCCGGCAGGATCAGGGGGCGAATCTTCGCGCGCCGCATCAGCCGTGCCGCACGCGCGGGTCGATCACCGCGTAGAGCAGATCGACCAGGAAGTTCAGCAGCACGAAGAGCGCGGAGATGACGAGCACGATGCCCATCACTTCCGGGTAGTCGCGCGCCTCGACGGAGCGCACCAGGTAGCCGGACAGGCCGGGCCAGTTGAATACGAACTCGACCAGCACCGTGCCGCCCAGCAGCGAGCCGAGATGCAGCGCAACCACCGTGACGACCGGCGTCAGCGCATTGCGCAGCACATGCCGGCGGATGATGGTGGCCGGCGCCACGCCGCGCGCCTGGGCGGCACGGACATGCTCCCGCTCCAGCACCTCCAGCACCGAGGAGCGCATGACGCGGAACACCACCGCACCTAGACCGACCGCAATCGTCCCGGCCGGCATCATCAGCAGCAACATGTGCCGCGCCGGGTCGCGCGCGAAGGGCACGTAGCCGCCCGCCGGGACCAGCTTGAGCTGCTGCGCCAGAACCAGCACCGTCAGCGTACCCACGACGAAGACGGGAATGGACAGGGCCAGGCCCGCCGCGGCCGAGAACACGCGGTCCAGCGCCCCGCCGGCACGCAGCGCCGCTGCGACACCAAGCGGCACGCCGAACACCACCGAGATCAGCCCTGCCATGCCCACCAGTTCCAGGGTGCGTGGCAGGCGCAGCGCGATCTCGTCCACGATGGGATGGTCGTCCTGGAGCGCCAGGCCGAAATCCCCCTGCAGCAATCCGCCGAGATAACTCACATATTGCTGCCATAGCGGCAGGTTCAGCCCCAGCCGTTCGCGCAGTTCCTCCACCGCCGCCGGATCCGGCGCGATGCCGCCCTGGGAGAGCAGCAGCTCCGCCGGATCGCCCGGGATCAGATGGATCACCAGGAAGACCAGCGAAGCCACCGCCCAGACCAGGCCCACCGATATGACAAGCCGGCGCGCGACGAAGGCGAGCACCGGCTCAGGCCACTTCAGTCGTCTCGAAGGTCAGGCCCGAATAGAAGGTCAACGCGCCGGGCAGGTTCCTGAAGCCGGTCACCGCCTTGCGCATGGCGTAGCCCTGGCTGCGCCAGGTCAGGCCGACCATCGGAACCTGCTCGATCGCAACACCTTCCATCTCGCGATAGATGGCCTTGCGCTTCGTATCGTCGAATTCGGCGCGGCCCGCGGCGAGGAGTTCCGTGATGCGATCGATCTTCAGCCCATAGGACCGCACATAGGAGGGCGCGAGCGACCCATCGATGAAGTTCGCGATGCCGTCCGGATCGTTGCTGTCGGCGGCGGTGCCCATCACCGCGAGCTCATATTGGCCGCGATTGCCGATCGCGACACGCGTCGCCCAGTCGGGCATGTTCAGCTCGGCGCGGATGCCGACCGCTGCGAGGTGCTGCTGCACCACCTCGGCCGTGTCCTTGTGCATGCCGTACTGCGCGGTCGACAGCAGCGAGCAGGACACGCCATTCGCATGCCCGGCCTCGGCCAGCAGGCGCTTCGACAGCTCCGGGTCGTACTTCCAGCCATCCTTGTATTCGGGGTTGTAGAAGGGGCTGGATTCGGCAATGGGGAGTTGCTGGAGCGGCGACCCACGGCCGAAGAAGGCCGCGCGCACCAGATCCTCTCGCTTGATGGCGTGCGCGACCGCCTTGCGGACCTTCGGATCGTTGAAAGGCGGCCGGCCGCCATTGAAGACCAGGAACATGAAGGCGCCGTCGACCGTGTCGAGGCTGAGCGCCGGATCAGCGGTGATCGCATCCATCGACTGCCAGGGCACGTACTCGATCAGGTCGACATCGCCCGAGCGCAGCGCCGCGACGCGCAGGTTCTCGTCGGCATAGGCGATGGCCTTCAGCTTCTTCAGCTTCGGCAGGCCGGCGCGGTGGAAGCCCGTGAAGGGTTCGAATTCCAGCGAGACCCCGCGTTCCTGCGCCTTCAGGATGAAGGGCCCGGCACCGACGAACTGGCCGCGCGGCGAGTTCCGCGAGATGATCGGCAGGTGGTAGGACGCCATCATCACCGGCAGCGTCGCCACGGGGGCCTTGAGGAAGATGCGCACCGTGCGGTCATCGGGCGTCTCGACACGTTCCACACCCTGCATCTCGGCGCGGAAATAGGCGGTCGAGCGCTCCGCGGCGATCTGCTCGATGGTCCACTTCACGTCGGCGGAGGTGACTTTCTCGCCGTTCTGGAAGCGGGCATCGCGCAGCTTGAATTCCCAGCCCTGGGTGCCGATGGGCTGCCAGGATTCCGCGAGCTCACCGCGCAGCGCGCCGTCCGGACCGTAGGAGGTGAGGCCGCGATACATCAGCAGCTTCATCGTGGCCGCGGCGGTGCCGGTGTTCTGCCAGGGCTGGATGCTGGGCGGGAAGCTCGACAGGCCGAAGGTGAGCTCCCCCGGCGTCGCGGCGCGGGCGCCGGGCATGCGGAGGAAAGGCAGCATCCCGGCGGAGGCTGCGCCGGCCAGCATGGCGCGGCGGGTGGCAATCGGTCCCATGCATCACTCTCCTTCTTGCATTTGCCCAGACGTGACGAGACTCAAGGATCAGCCAGAGTAGCCATAGACCTCGCGCGCCGTGTCGGCGGAGATGACGCCTTCGGCCAGATCGCGGGCGACCGCAGCGGGCGCGCGCTTGTCGGCGGGGCCGTAGCCGCCGGCCCCGGGGCTGACCACGGCGAACCATTGCCCCGGCTTCAGCACCGCGCTGTCGCCATCGAACACCACGCCCGGACCGCATTCCACCGCGCCATGCCCGCCGGCGCCGCCGCCGAGCAGGCCCCACGACTTCGACGACAGGCGCGAAACATCGACCCGTACGCGGCAATCGGCATCGGCGCGATAGACCCGCCGCAACCCCATGCCGCCGCGCTGCGTCCCGACGCCACCGGAACCGTCGACGAGCTCATAGCGCAGCAGGGTCAGCGGATATTCGATCTCCAGCGCCTCGACCGGCAGGTTGGAGGTGTTGGTGACATGGACATGGATGCCATCGAGGCCATCCTTCGTCGCGCGTGCCCCGCCACCACCGCCCATGGTCTCCAGATAGACCCAGAGCGCGCCATCTTCCTCGCGCTGGCCGATGAAGCTCGCCACGGTGCAGACGGAGTTGGAACAGGCCGTCACGCGATCCGGCACGGCCTGCGCCAGGGCACCGAGGATCAGGTCGGACACGCGCTGGCAGGTCTGCACCCGCCCGTTCACCGCGGCCGGATGCGCGCAGTTCAGCACGGTGCCCGGCGGGGCCGTGACGGTCAGCGGCCGCGCCAGCCCCGCATTGGGCAGGATGGTCGGATCGACCACGGACTTCACGACGTAGTAGGCGGTCGCCGCCAGCGCGGTCCAGGTCATGTTCAGGCCCGCGCGGAGCTGCTTCGGGCTGTCGAAATGCAAGGTCATGGAATCGCCCTGCACCGTGACGCGCACATGCAGCGGCAGTTGTTCCTTGACCTCCATGCTTTCGAAGACGTCTTCGAAGGTCCAGGTGCCGTCGGGGATGGCGGCGATGCCCGCGCGCATCTTGCGCTCGGCATAATCCAGCAGCGCGCGGCCTGCGGCAGTCACCGTCGCGGTGCCATACTTCGCGCAGAGCGCCTGGAAGCGCTGCACGCCGACCCGGTTCGCCGCCATCTGCGCGCGCAGGTCGGACAGGCGCTCGCGCGGCACCTGGCAGTTCAGCAGGATGAGGTCGAGGACATCCTTCTGCAGTTCACCCGCGCGGTACAGCCGCACCGGCGGAATCCGCAGCCCTTCCTGGTAGATGTGCGCATGCCCGCGATCGGCGAAGTCCGAATGGTGGGCGAGGTTGACCGTCCAGGCGACGATGGCGCCATCCACGAAGATCGGCTCGGCCAGCACGATATCGGGCAGGTGGGTGCCGCCGCCCTCATAGGCGTCGTTGCCGACGAAGACGTCGCCGGGCTTCATGTCCTCGATCCGGTGCAGCTTCAGCACATGGGGCACGATGCCGATGAAGCTGCCGAGGTGGATCGGGATGTGCTCCGCCTGGCAAAGCGTATTGCCATCCGTGTCGAACAGCGCGGTGGAACAGTCCCGCCGTTCCTTGATGTTGGTGGAGTAGGAGGCACGGATCAGCGCCTCGCCCGTCTCCTCGACGATGGAGGACAGGGCGGCGCCGATCACCTCGACGGTGATGGGATCGAGCACCGGGGAGTGCGTCGCGGGCGCGTCGTTCATGCCGCCACCTCCAGGATCAGATTGAGGTACGCATCCACCCGCGCCGACATGCCGGGCAGGACGACCGTGGTGGTGTCCATCTGCTCGACGATGGCCGGGCCGGTGAAGCTGTTGCCGGGCCGAAGCTTGTCGCGGGCATAGATCGGTGTGGCGACGAAGGCGCCGGCTTCGGGGAACCAGACCTCACGCTCACCGATAATGGCACCGGAGGCATCCGGGCCGGCATCGGGGAAGGATTTGAGTTCCGCCTTCTTCACCCGGCCGGTGGCTTCCAGGCGCAGGGTGACGAGCTGCACCGGCTCGCCTTCCGCGATGAAGCCGTAGCGCTGCTTGTGGGCTTCGGCGAAGCCCTCGGCCAGCGTGGCGATGGTCGCCGCGGTGACAGGGCCTTCCGGCAGCGGCACGGCGAGTTCGTAGTTCTGCCCGGCGTAGCGCATGTCCGCGGTGCGCGTCAGGTGACGATCCGCCGGCGCGATCTCCTCATGCGCGAACCATTCGGTGGCACGCGTTGCCAGCCCGTCGAAGGCCGCGGCCACTTCGCCGACCGAGGCTGGCGTCGCCGGCAGCAGCTTGGTCGCGGCGAAATCGGCGCGCAGATCGGTCAGCAGCAGCCCCATGGCGCAGAGGATGCCAGGATAGGGCGGCACCAGCACGCGCTTCATGTCGAGTTCGCGGGCCAGCCGCGCCGCATGCAGCGGGCCGGCCCCGCCGAAGGCCATCAGTGTGTAGTCGCGCGGGTCGTAGCCGCGCTGCACGGAGATGACACGGATCGCGCGCGCCATGTTCGCGGTGACGACGGAGATGATGCCCTGCGCCGTCTCCATCACGCCAAGGCCGAGCTTTTCCGCGAGCCTGGCGATCGCCGCCTTGGCCAGCGACTGATCCACCTTCATGCGCCCGGCGAGCAGGTATTCCGGGTTCAGCGTCTGCAGCACGACGTTCGCGTCGGTCGTCGCCGGCTCGGTGTTGCCGCGACCGTAGCAGACCGGGCCGGGATCCGCACCGCAGGACCGCGGACCGACCTTCAGCAGCCCGCCGGCATCAATGTACGCGATGGACCCGCCGCCCGCGCCGACCGTGTGGATGTCGAGCATCGGCGCCTTGATCGGATAGCCATGCACGATGGCCTCCGAGGTCAGCTTGCACGCCCCACCATTGAGCAGCGCCACATCGGTCGAGGTGCCGCCCATGTCGAAGGTGATCAGGTCCTCATAGCCCGCCAGGGCACCGATCGCCTGGGCGCCGACCACCCCGGTCGAGGGGCCGGACAGCACCGCGCGAACCGGCATCTCGGCGGCCGTGCCGAAGCCGATGACGCCGCCATTGGACTGCGTCAGATGCGGCGTCGCCGTCATGCCGATGTCGCGCAGTCGCGGGGTCAGGCGCTCGATGTAGTTGCGCATGACCGGGCCGAGATAGGCGTTCAGCACCACCGTCGACAGGCGCTCGAACTCGCGGAATTCCGGGGCGATCTCGTGGCCGGCGCTGATGAAGACCTCGGGCATCTCCTCGCGCAGGATCTCGACCGCGCGCTTCTCGTGCTCGGGGCGGATGAAGCCATAGAGGAAGGAGACGGCGATCGCCTTCACCCCCGCTTCCTTCAGCGCCTTGGCCGCGGCGCGCATGCGGTCCTCATCGAGCGCGAGGTCGATGCGCCCGTCATGGCGCACGCGTTCCGGCACCTCATGCCGCAGGTCGCGCGAGACCAGGGTGGGCGGCTTGTCCGCCTGCATGTCATACAGGTCAGGTCGCTTCTGGCGGCCGATCTCAAGCAGATCGCGGAAGCCGTCGGTCGTCACCAGGCCGGTCTTCACGCCGCGATGCTGGATCAGCGCGTTGGTCGCGACCGTGGTGCCATGGCCGAAATAGGCCACCGACGCACCAGGCTGGTCGGCATCGGGGGCGACGCGACGCATGCCCTCCTCGACACCCTGGGCGATGCCGCGGGACGGATCGTCCGGCGTGGAGGAGACCTTCCACACCTCGACCCGACCGGCCTCCTCATCGAAGAGGCAGACATCGGTGAAGGTTCCGCCGGAGTCCACGCCAACACGCCACCGGGCCATGCCGATTTTCCCCATCGCGAAAGAACGAACAGACCATGACTATCCTGTTGCATTCCGGACGTTCGCAAGGCCTAATTTTCTCCAAGCGGTAGCTTGTCCATCATTTTCTCTCTCAGCGGAAACGAATCCGCCAATAGCCCGAAGAGATCGTCCTTTGTCGGAAGATGTCCAGGATGCCGGAACGAGCGGCATTGGCCGTGCCTTCAGCCTGCTGCGCCTGCTGGGCGAAAGCGGCCCGGGCGGCGTGCGGCTGACCGAACTCGCCGCCCGCGCCGGCCTGCCGCGCCCCACGGCTCATCGCATGCTGCGCAGCCTGGCCGCCGAGGGCGCTGTCGCCTTCGATGCGCGCAGCAAGCGCTACACCCTTGGGCTCGGCCTGTTCCTGCTGGCCGCGCGCGCCGGGGACACGCTCGGCCTGCGGGAACTGGCGCGGCCGACGCTGTTGCGCCTGACCGCCTCCCTGGGCGAGACGCTCTTCCTGCTGGTGCACAATGGTTACGATGCCGTGTGCATCGAGCGCACGGCCGGGCCGCTGCCGATCCGCTCCTTCACCGGCGACATCGGCGGGCGCGTGCCGCTCGGCATCGGGCAGGGGGCGAATGCGATCCTCGCCTTCCTGCCACCGCCCGAGCAAGACGAGATCATCCGCCACAACCTGCCGCGGATGCGCGAATTCGGCGGGCCGGACGAGGCCACGCTGCGCGCCGAACTCGCCCAGGTCCGTCGGGAGGGCCATTGCGGCGGCGCCAGCGGGCTGATCCCGGGCATGGCGGGGCTAGGGGCACCGATCCTGGACCATGAGGGGCGCGCCGTCGCCGCCATCAGCATCGGCACGACGACCGATCGGCTGACACCCGATCGCCGGGCCGTGATTGCCGAGATGCTGAAGCGCGACGCAGCGGGCATCAGCCGCGGGCTCAATCCCTTCGACCCGACGCTGCGGCGCGCCGGCGCCGCAATGGGGGCGCAGACGGCCAAGTGAGGCGGCGCGGCAGGCGGCGCCGCCCCTTCCTCAGGCGGCCGGTGTGATCAGGGCGCCCCGCAGGAACACGGCCACCGCGTCGCCGGCGCGCCGTTCCATCTCCGCCTCCGACGGTGGCCCCTGCAAGCCGAGCAGCAGGAACATGTGTGCCGCGCCGATCGCCATCCCGAACAGCATGCGGGCGGCCTCGGTCGGATCGGCCAAACTGAGCCGCCCCTTCGCCATCTCGGCGGCGAGGCGCCGTTCGAGCGCGCCCGCCCCCTTGGCGGGCCCGGCCTGATTGAAGGCATCGGCGAGTTCCGGCGACCGCTTCACCTCCCCGATGATGAGGCGGAAGATCGCCACCTGGCGGGGATTGAAGAGATGGCGCGTCAGCGCGACCAGCATGCTGCGCAGCGCGAGGGCAAGGTCCGGCTCGTCATCCAGCGAGGAATCGAGTGCGAAGGGGCAGAGGCAATCCTCCATCACCGCCCGGAACAGCTCCGCCTTGGAAGCGAAATGCTGGTAGAGCGTGCGCTTCGACATGCCGGCGAGCTGCGCCACATCGTCCATCCGCGCCGTGGCATAGCCGTCGCGCAGGAAGACGGTCTCGGCCGCCTCGCGCAGCAGGCGGAAGCGATCCGCCTCGCCCAGGCGGCGCCGCGGTGCCGCCTCCGCGGTCGTGCTCATGGTGTGGTTGCACCCGCCTGCGTCATCGTCCCGCTCCGCTCCTCCCAGCCGCCGCCCAGGGCACGATACAGGGAAACGCGGTTCTGCTGGCGAAGCAATTCCTGGGCAATGAGTTCCTGCTGGGCGGTGAAGAGCTGCCGCTGGGCATCGAGCGAGGCCTGGTAGTTGTCGAGCCCGCTGCGGAACCGCATCAGCGCGAGGCGATAGGCATCCTGGTACGATTGCACCAGCGCCCGCTGCGCCGCGATCTGGCGGTCGAAGGTGCCGCGCGCGGCCAGCGAATCCGCGACCTCGCGGAAGGCGGATTGGACGGCGCGCTCATAGGTCGCGACCTGGATATCGGTGCGGATCTTCGCCGCGTCCAAACTGCCTTGCAGAGTGCCGCCGGTGAAGATCGGCAGGTTGATCTGCGGGGCGAAGGTCCAGCTTCCGCTGCCGGCGCTGAACAGGTTGGACAGGCTCGCGCTCGCCGTGCCGCCGCTCGCGGTCAGGGTGATGGACGGGAAAAAGGCGGCTCGCGCAGCGCCGATCTCGGCATTGGCGGCGGTCAGGTTGCGCTCGGCCGCCAGAACGTCCGGACGGCGCAGAAGGATGGCCGAGGAGACGCCGGCCGGCACATCCGCGATCGGCTGGTGCAGCGCCGACAGCGAATCCGGCAGCATGTCCTGCGGCACCGGCCCGCCGAGCAGCAGCGCCAGCGCGTTGACATCCTGCGCCTTGAGCCGCGAGTAGCGTTCGAGGCTGGCGCGCGCCGTCTCGACCGAGGTCTGCGCCTGGCGCAGCGCGAGCTCGGTGGCGGTGCCGCCCTGGAAGGCCGCCCGCGTGATGGCGAAGGCCTCCTCCTGGTTGGCCAGCGTCTGGCGGGTGAGGTCGAGCGCCTCCTGATCCGCGGCGATGGCGAGCCAAGCCTCGGCGACCTGGCCGACCAGGCTGATCTGCGCGGCGCGCCGCGTCTCGGCATAGCCAAGATAGCGCTGGAAGGCCGCCTGGCTGAGGCTGCGGACCCGGCCGAACAGGTCGATCTCGTAGGCGCTGATGCCGATGCCCGCCCCCCAGATGCGCCGCGTCACGCCGGCCGTCGCATCGATCGGCGCGGTGCTCGAGACCACGCCGAGCGGCGTGCGGGTAGCGTCCAGGCTGCCGCTCGCGCCGACGCTGGGGAACAGCTCGCCGCGCTGGACGCGGTATTGCGCCTCGGCCAACGAGACATTCAGCACGGCGATGCGCAGGTCGCGATTGCCGGCGAGCGCCGTCTCGACCGCGCGTTGCAGGCGCGGATCGGCGAAGACATCGCGCCAGCCGATGGCATCGGCCTCCCGCGCCGGGCTCGCCGGGACCGGCGTCGTGCCGGCCGTGCTGCGATAGGCCGGGCCCTCCGGCCAGGCCGCGGCCACCGAGGGATTGGTCGCCGGCTGGTCGGGGATCAGGCTGCAGCCAGCCATCAGCAGCGCCGCGAAGGATAGGACAGGCAGGCGGATCATGGCGTCACTCTCCGGCCTGCGGCAGGGCGGCCGGTGTTGGGGTTTCGGCAGCCGGCCGGCGGCGCGTGCGAAACAGGCGCAGCACCACCAGGAAGAAGATGGGCACGAAGCTGATCGCGAGGACCGTGCCGGCCGCCACGCCACCCAGCACGCCGACGCCGATGGCGTTCTGCCCGCCCGCGCCAGCACCGGTCGCGATGGCCAGTGGCACGACGCCGAGGCCAAAAGCGAGCGAGGTCATGATAATCGGCCGCAGGCGCTGGCGCGCGGCATCCGTCGCGGCCTCGATCAGCTCCATCCCCCTGTCGAAATTCTCCTTGGCGAATTCGACGATCAGGATGGCGTTCTTGGCCGACAGGCCGACCGTCGTCAGCAGCCCGACCTGGAAGTAGATGTCGTTGGACAGGCCGCGTGCGATCGACGCCATGACCGCGCCCAGCACGCCAAGCGGCACCACCATCATCACCGAGGCCGGGATCGACCAGCTTTCATACAGCGCGGCGAGGCAGAGGAAGACCACCAGCAGGGAGATGGCATAGAGCGCCGGCGCCTGGCCCGAGGATTGCCGTTCCTCGTAGGACAGGCCCGACCAGGCATAGCCGAAGCCGGGCGGAAGCTGCGCCATCAGGCGCTGCATCTCGGCCATGGCCTCGCCGGTGGTGCGGCCGGGCGCGGGGGCGCCGGCGATCTCGCGGGAGGCGATGCCGTTGAAGCGTTCGAGACGCGGCGAGCCATAGACCCATTCGGTGCGGCCGAAGGCGGAGAAGGGCACCATCTGCCCCACCGCGTTGCGTACGAACCAGCGGTCGAGATCCCCTGGCAGCATGCGCGATTCGGCATCGCCCTGGAGATAGACGCGCTTCACGCGCCCACGGTCCATGAAGTCGTTGACGTAGGTCGCGCCCCAGGCTGTCGACAGCGTCGTGTTGATGTCGTTGACCGTCAGGCCGAGCGCGCTCGCGCGTTCCCAGTCGATGACCAGATGGAACTGCGCCTCGTCGTTCAGGCCGTTGGGGCGCACGGCCATCAGCACGGGGCTTTGCGCGGCAAGGCCGAGCAGCTGGTTGCGTGCCTCCATCAGTGCGGCATGGCCACGCCCGGTCTGGTCGAGGAGCTGGAAGGTGAAGCCGGTCGCATTGCCGAGCTCGGTGATGGCGGGCGGGGCGAAGGCGAAGACCATCGCGTCGCGATAGGCGCCGAAGCGGGCCATGATGCGCCCGTTCAGGGCCTGGACGCGCTGCGCGGCGGTCTTGCGGTCGTCCCAGTCGCGCAGCCGGATGAAGGCCATGCCGGCATTCTGCCCGCGGCCGGAGAAGTTGAAGCCGTTGATCGAGAAGACCGAGGAGACGGTGTCGCGCTCCTCCTCCAACAGGTACTGCGTGATCTGGTCGAGCGCGGCCTGGGTCCGGCTGGCCGTCGCACCCGGCGGGGCTACGACCTGGACGAAGCTGATGCCCTGGTCCTCATCCGGCAGGAAGCCGCCGGGCAGGCGCAGGAAGCCGAAGGCGAGCGCGCCGAGCAGCGCGCCATAGACCAGCAGCATGCGGATCGGTCGGCGCAGGCTGGCGGTGACGAAGCGGGTATAGACGCGCGTCACGCGTTCGAAGCCGCGGTTGAACCGGCCGGCGAAGCCCTTCTGCGTCTGGCCCGGCTTGTGCGGCTTCAGGATCGTGGCGCAGAGCGCGGGCGTGAAGAAAATGGCGGTGAAGACCGACAGGCCCATTGCGGTGGCGATGGTGATGGAGAACTGCCGGTAGATGACGCCCGTCGATCCGGCGAAGAAGGCCATGGGCAGGAACACCGCCGCCAGCACCAGGCCGATGCCGATCAGCGCGCCGGTGATCTGGTCCATCGACTTGCGCGTGGCCTCGAGGGGCGAGAGGTGCTCCTCGGCCATCACGCGCTCGACATTCTCCACCACCACGATGGCGTCGTCGACCAGCAGGCCAATGGCGAGCACCATGCCGAACATGGTCAGCGTGTTGATGGTGAAGCCCGCCATCTGGAGCACCGCGAAGGTGCCGAGCAACACCACCGGCACGGCAATGGTCGGGATCAGCGTCGCGCGGATGTTCTGCAGGAACAGCAGCATGACCAGGAAGACCAGCACCACCGCCTCGAACAGCGTGTGCACAACGCTTTCGATCGACAGGCGCACGAAGGGCGTCGTGTCGTAGGGAAAGATCACCTCGACCCCGTCCGGCAACAGCGGCCGCAGGCTGTCGATGGTGGCGCGCACCGCCGTCGCGGCATCAAGCGCATTGGCGCCGGAGGCGAGCTTGATGCCGATGCCCGCCGCGGGGCGGCCATTGTAGAGCGCGCTGATGGCGTAGTTCTCGGCACCGACCTCAACGCGCGCGACGTCGCGCAGCCGGACCTGGGCACCGTCGGTCTGCACGCGCAACAGGATGGAGCCGAAGGCGTCCGGTGAGGTCAGGTAGGATGGCCCGATGACGGTGGCATTCAACTGCTGGCCCTGCACCGAGGGCAGCGCGCCCATCTCGCCGCTCGCCACCTGGACGTTCTGCGCGCGGATGGCGGTGGCCACATCGCCCGGTGTCAGGCCGTAATTCACCAGCTTCGCCGGATCCAGCCAGATACGCATCGCATATTGCGCGCCGAAGATCTGGTAGTCGCCCACGCCCGGCGTGCGGCTGATGGGATCCTGGATGTTGGTGACGACGAAGTCGGAGATGTCGAAATTGCTCAGCCGCCCGTCAGTCGAGACGAAGCCGACCACGAGCAGGAAGTTGTTGGTCGACTTGGCGACGCGGATGCCCTGCTGCTGCACCGTCTGCGGCAGGCGCGGCACGGCGAGCTGCACCTTGTTCTGCACCTGCACCTGCGCCGTGTCCGGGTTGGTGCCCTGGGCGAAGGTCAGGGTGATGGTCGCGCTGCCGTCCTTCGCCGCGTTCGACGAGAAATACAGCAGGTTGTCGATGCCGCTGAGCTGCTGCTCGATCACCTGCACCACGGTGGACTGCACCGTCTCGGCCGAGGCGCCCGGATAGGAGACCTGGATCGAGATCGCGGGCGGCGCGATGGCGGGATATTGCGCGACCGGCAGGCTGCGCAGGGAGAGCAGGCCGGCCAGCATGATCGCGATGGCGATCACCCAGGCGAAGACCGGGCGGTCGATGAAGAAACGGGCCATGGGGAGGTGCCTGGATCAGCCGCCGTTGCGGGCGGGCGTGGCTTCGGCGGTCGCGGCGGGAGCGGTCGCCTCGGTCGCGGTGACTTTGGCGCCAGGGCGTATGCGCAGCACGCCTTCCATCACCACGCGGTCGCCGGGGTTGAGGCCCGACGCGACGAGCCAGTTCGTGCCGATGGCGCGGCTGGTCCGCAGGATGCGCTGCTCCACCACCCCCTCGGCATTGACGACATAGGCCATGGGTTCGCCGCGCGGGGTGCGCTGCACGGCCTGCTGCGGCACCAGTAGGGCCTGGTCGATGACGCCTTCCTCGACCCGGGCGCGGACGAACATGCCGGGCATCAGCAGGCCGTCAGGATTGGGGAAGACGGCGCGCAGCGTGACCGATCCGGTGCCCTGGTCGACGATGACCTCGGAGAACTGGATCTCGCCGCGATGGGCGTATTCGGTGCCGTCCTCAAGCAGCAGGGTGGCGACGGCGCGATCCGTCGTCTCGCGCTTCAGAACGCCCTCGGCGATATCGCGGCGCTGGCGCAGCAGGGCGGCGCTGGGCTGGGTGACATCGACATAGATCGGGTTGAGCTGGGTGACGGTGACGAGCGCATTGGCCTGGCTTGCCGTGACCAGCGCGCCGACGGTGACCGAGGCACGCCCGGTGCGCCCGGCGATCGGCGAATTGACCACGGTATAGCCCAGGTTGATGCGCGCCGTGTCCACCGCGGCCTGGGCGGAGGCAACGTCCGCCTGGGTCTGGCGCAACGCGGCCTCCGCCGCGTCGAAATCCTGCTGGCTGACGGCGCGGGCGCGGACCAGCGGGCGGTAGCGGTTCACCGTGGTCTCGGCCTGGTCGGCCGTCGCCTTGGCGCGGGCGAGCGCGGCCTCGGCGGTTTCCAGCGCGGCCTGGAAAGGGGCGGGGTCGATGCGGAACAGCGGCTGGCCGGCGGTGACCTCCTGGCCCTCCGTGAACAGCCGTTCGCGCAGCACGCCGCCCACCTGCGGCCGGACCTCCGCGACGCGATAAGCCGTGGTGCGGCCGGGCAGCACCGTGCTGACCGGCGTCGGCTGGCGGCGCAGGGTGACGACGGTGACCTCGACCGGCCGCGGCGGCGGCGTGGCCGCGCGGGCCGCCGTCTGGCCCGGCCCATCATCGCAGGCCGACAGCAGCGGCAGAACACCCAGCAGCGCGAGCGCCACCGTCGCGCGCCGGCGGAATCTCCGGCGGTAAGCAAGATCCGGCATGGATACCTCAGGGAAACCGACCAGTTTTCAGATGCGAAACTGGCGAGTTTCCTGATCTGGGTCAAGCCGAATTGCTGCGTCGCAACATATCGATACAGACTGGGAGGCTGTTCAGTGGCCCCCGCCTGCAGCGCTGAAGACAACGAGCGCATCCAGCGCGAAGGCTCCCTTCTCCCGCACGAGGAAGGGATTGACCTCGACGCTCGCGACCTCTCCGGCATGGGCGGCCGCGAAGCGCGACAGGGCGCAGAGCGTTTCGACCAGCGCCGCCTGGTCGAGCGGCGGGCCACCGCGCCATCCCTTGAGCAGGGCCGCGCCGCGGGAGGCACCGATCAGCGCCTCGGCCCGCTTCGGCGTCAGCGGCGCGCTGGCGAAGGCGACGTCACGGAACAGCTCCACCGCCACGCCGCCGAGGCCGAACATCACCATCGGGCCGAAGACCGGGTCGCGCAGCGTGCCGATGATCGTCTCGACCCCGCCATGCATCATCGGGGCCACCAGCACGCCGTCGAGCCTGGCATCGGGCCGCGCCGCACGCGCCCGCTGCATCAGCGCAGCAAAGGCAGCGGCGACCCCATCGCCATCGGCGATGTTCAGCATGACGCCGCCGACCTCGGTCTTGTGCGCGATGTCGTCGGACAGGATCTTCATCACCACCGGATAGCCAAGCCGATCCGCGGCCGCCACAGCGGCCTCGGCCGTGGCGCAGGCTTCCTCCGGCAACACGGGAACGCCGGCGCGGGCAATCAGCGCCTTGGCCGCTGCCTCATTCGCGATGGTGAGGCCAAGCGGCGCGGCCGGCGCGATGGCCGGCACCGCTTCAGCGTCCTGCTGGAGACGCCGCAGCCGCGCCGCGCCGGCGACCGCGCGCACGGCGCGGGTCGGGTCTTCGAAGACCGGGATGCCCTCGGCTTCGAGGCGCAGCCGTACCTCGTCCACATGCGTCATCACCGCGACCACGGTGCGGTCCGGCTGGTTGCGCCGCAAAGCGAGGAAGGCGCCTTCGATCTTCGGGAAGCGCTGCATGTCGCGCCCGAGATGCGCCAGATAGAACATCGCTGCGCCGAGATCGGCCCCACGCATCATCGCCTGGCTGATCGTCTCGATGACATGCAGCCGGCCGGCCAGCTGCGCCGTGGTATCGATCGGATTGCACCCGGCCGCCATCGGCTGGACGGCGTGGATTTCGGCGAGCACTTCCGCCGACATGGGCGGAACGGCGAGACCAGCCTCCACGCAGGCATCGGCCATCAGCACGCCGATGCCGCCGGAGACGCTGAGCACGCCCGCGCTTTCCATGGGCGGCAGCGGCGCGATGGAACAGAGATAGGCGACATCCAGCATCTCCTCGATGGAGGAGACGCGCAGCGCGCCGCATTCGTGGAAGACCGTGTCGATAACGCGGTCCTCGCCGGCCAGCGAGCCGGTATGCGTCGCCGCCGCGGCTGCGCCGACCTCGGTGCTGCCGACCTTCATGATGATGACGGGCTTGCGCGCGGCGGCAGCCTTCAGCAGGGCGCGGCGCAGGCCATCGCCATTGCTGCAACCTTCCAGCGAGGCACAGATGACACGCGTGCCAGGGTCATCCACCAGATAGTCGATGGCTTCCGCGACATCGATGTCCACCTCATTGCCCGTGGCGATGGCACGGCTGATGCCGATGCCGCGGAAGCCCGCGACGGCATAGATGTGCGAGCCGTAGGCGCCGCTCTGCGTCGCCACGCCGACGCTGCCGGGCGGCGGCTTCGCCGTGGCGAGCAGGCTTGAGAAAGTGCCGAAGAATCCGTCGGGCGGGCTGATGCTGCCGAGGCAGTTCGGCCCCGTCAGGCGAATGCCCAGGGCGCGCGCCTGCTCGGCAAGGCGCGCCTGCAGCGCGACGCCTTCACCGCCCTCCTCCGCGAAGCCCGAGGACAGCACCTGCACATGGTGCACGCCCTTGGCGGCGCAATCGTCGATCGCCTTCGCGACCAATGCCGCCGGCAGCAGGATCAGTGCGCTGTCCGGCGTTTCCGGCAGATCCGCGACGCTGCGCCAGGCGGGCAGGCCCTGGACTTCCGTCGCGCTGACATTGATCGGGTAGATGCGGCCCTGATAGCCGAGTTCCTTCAGATGCAGCAGCGTACGGCCGCCGAGCTTCTCCGGATCGCCCGACGCGCCGACCACCGCGATCGAACGTGGCCTGAACATCTTCTCCAAGGGATGCATACCGATGCCTCTCAGGCTGCGCGGCGCGCCGCGTCGTCGAGCAGGCGCCGGGCCTGCACGCTGCGGTCGCCATATTCGAATTCCGCCATCATGATCCGCCGCGCCAGGCGGATCGCCTGCAGCCCTTCCGTCATGCCCATGCCGCCGTGACATTGGATGGTGGATTGGGCGATGAAGCGGCCACCCTCGCCCAGGCGCAGCTTGGCGAAGGCGATGTCGCGCCAGGCGCCGGGATCGCCGGCGCCTACGCTACGCAGCGCCTGGGCGGCCAGGCCGCGCAGGGTCTCGTATTCGACATACATCTCCGCGACGCGGTGCCGAAGCGCCTGGTGCGTGGCGAGCGGCACGCCGAACTGCACGCGGTTCAGCAGATACTCGATGGTCTGCTCGATCAGCGCACCCGCAGCGGAGACGGATTCGATGCAGGTCAGCAGGGCGCCGAGGTCGCGGGCCGCGGCGGCACGGTGCGTCACGCCCTCGCCATGTGCGAGAATCCAGGCCGGATCGACGGCAACGCCGACGAAACGCCAATCCGCCGAAGGCCGCCCGTCGATGCGCTGGTAGCGCGTGACGCCGACTCCTGTTGCACCAGCCGGGACCAGCAACAGGGCATCACCGACGACCAGCAGCGCATGTGTCGGATCGGGCGGCGTCTCGATGCCGACGACCGTGCCGGTCAGACGGCCATCCGCGAGCTGCGGGGCGGCAGCGGCATTATCGATGGCGGCCTCGGCGGGGACGAGCGCGATGCGCGCGCGGCCCTCTGCGAGCGCAGTCAGCACCTCGGCATGCTCCACCAGCAGATGCGGCAGTACGCCACAGGATGTGGCGATCGGCAGGGGCAGTCCGCCACGCCCTGCGCCGCCCACCAGCGCGGCGAGGTCGGAGATATCCCCCCCCGCGCCGCCCGCATCCTCCGGGATCGCGGTCGTGGTCCAGCCGAGGCCGATGATCGCGTCCCAGTGCCGCCTCAGGCAGGCCGCCTGGTCCGCCGCATCGGCGAGCAGCGCGAGCTCGGCATCCGCCGCACGCCCGATCTCGCAGGCCTGGTCGAAAGCGTCGCCACCAACGATGGGTTTGGCTGTGAAGGGCATGCGTCAGGACCCGAAAAGCTGCTTGGCGATGACGTTCTTCTGCACTTCGCTGCTGCCGCCATAGATCGTACGGACACGGCCATACATGTAGTTCTGGATCCACTCGATGCCGGGCGCCTCGGCATTGGCGCCGGCGGCATCGGTCGGTCGGAAACGCGGTGCAAGGCGCTCGCCCATCGCATCCAGCGCGATTTCCGCGACATGCTGCGACGTCACGCTGGTGGACAGCTTCAGCACCGAGGGCAGCAGCCCCAGCGGACGCCCCTCCATGGTCGCGGCGACCGCTTCCTGCCCCAACGCCTGGGCCCCGCGGAGCTCGGCCTCGGCCATGAGCAGGCGCTCCTCCAGCAGGCTGCGCTTCAGGGCGTGGCGCGGATCGGCCAGTTCCTGCGCCAGCAGCGTGCGCGTGCGCTCCAGGTTCTTCAGCGCGGGCGCGACATTCGCACCGCCCAGGCGCTCCCGCTCCAGCAGGAACTTGCCATAGGTCCAGCCCTGCCCTTCCTCGCCCACGCGATTGGCCACCGGCACGCGGACTTGGTCGAGGAAGACCTCATTCACATGATGCCAGCCATCGATGGTGCGGATCGGACGGATGGTAATGCCCGGGGAGTTCAGCGGGATCAGCAGCAGGCTGATGCCCTGCTGCTTCTTCGCCTCCTTCGATGTGCGGACCAGCGTGTACATCCAGTCCGACTCATGCGCGTGGGAGGTCCAGGTTTTCTGGCCCTCCACGATGTACTCATCGCCCTCGCGCCGCGCGGCGGTGCGCAGCGAGGCGAGGTCCGACCCTGCGCCGGGCTCGGAATAGCCCTGGCACCACCAATCCTCGCCGTTGAGGATGCCGGGCAGGAAGCGGCGCTTCTGCTCCTCCGACCCGTATTCGATGATGACGGGGCCAAGATGCCGCAGCCCGTGATGATACTGCGGCGGGCAGTCGCATTCGGCCATCACCTCGTCGAAGATGTGGCGCTGCTTCAGGTCCCAGCCCGTGCCGCCATATTCCCTCGGCCAGCCCGGCGCACCCCATCCATGCGCAAAGAGGATCTTCTGCCAGGGATACCAGACCTTGCGCGACAACTTGCGATAGGTCGCCACCACCGCCCGGATCTCGGGCGGGCAGCGGGTCATCGCGAAGTCGCGGACCTCCTCGCGGAAGGCACCGTAGTCGATGGGGGCGGCCATGCGGGTCAGCGTCCCTTGAAGACGGGCTTGCGCTTCTCAAGCTGCGCGGTGCGGGCCTCCTTCGCGTCCTCGGTCTTGGAGAGCTCGTAGGTGAAGTTCTGCTCGAAGCGATAGGCGTCCCGGGGCGGCATCAGCTCGACCAGGTTGCAGCTGTTCTTCGCATACTTGATGCCCAGCGGGCTCTTCTCCGCGATGCGCGCGGCCATCTTCATCGCCGCCGGCAGCAACTCGTCCGGCGACCAGACGGAGTCGATGACACCGAGGCGATACAGCTCCGGAGCCGGCAGCTTGTCGCCGGTGAACATCAGGCGCCGCGCGAAGGACCGGGTGAAGAACTCGTTCAGCATGGCCGCGCCGCCGGCGAGGCCGACATCGATCTCGGGCATGGCGAAATAGGCCGTCTCCGATGCCATCATGATGTCGCAGGACGTCATCAGCCCGAAGCCGGCGCCGAGTGCGGCCCCGTTCACGGCCGCAATCACCGGCTTGGCGCATTCGCGGATGGCGTTTCCCGTCTCGCGCGTGATGCGGTTGTGATGCCAATAGGCGCCCGGGATGCTCGGATCAGGCCGCTGCTTGAGATCCGCGCCGGCCGAGAAGATCTTCCCCTGTCCGGTCAGCACCAGCACGCGGACATCGTCACGGTCGGTCGCGTGATCGAAGATCTGGATGATGCGGTCGCGCACTTCGGCATTGACGGCGTTGACCGGCGGCCGGTTCAGCGTGACCAGGCCGATATGGTCGGCCACCTCGAACTTCACGACATCGGACGACATGAACGTGCTCTTCTCCTGAGTGATGACAATCGGCGCGGTCAACCGGCCTGGATACCGGCGCGACGGATGACCTCGCCCCATTTCGCGGATTCGCTGCGCAGCATGGTGCCGAGTTCCTCGGGCGTGCTGGACACCGGCGGGCTCGATCCGGCCACGCGCATGCGTTCCTTCAGCTCGGGATCGGCGAGCACCCGGACCAGCGTCTGGTTCAGATGCTGGATGATCGGTGCCGGCGTGCCGGAACGCACGCATACGTAGTTGATGACGCCGACCTCGAAGCCCGGGATGGTCTCGGCGATGGTCGGCACGTCCGGAAGTTCTTCCATGCGCTGCGCGCTGGTCACGGCGATGGCGCGCAGCTGCCCCGATTGCAGCAGCGGCACCATCGGCCCGTAGGAGTCGATGGACATCGTCACGCGGCCCGCCGCCACGTCCTGCAGGGCCGGCCCCGTACCGCGATAGGGCACGTGCGACATGCGGATATTGGCTTCCATGCACAGCAGCTCACCCGCCAGGTGGCTGCCGGCGCCGATGCCGGAACTGGCGAAGGTCAGCTCGTTCGGGTGCGCCTTGGCCAGGGCGATAACATCGGCGACGCTGCGCGCCGGCACGTCGCGATGGACCGCCATCACGTAGGCCCCGCGCGTCAGCAGGCTGACCGGCGCGAAGTCGCGATCCGAATCATAGGGCAGAGACGCCATGAGATGCCGGTTGGTGATCAGCGGTCCCGGCGTGCCGTAGAGCAGCGTGTAGCCATCCGCCGGCGCCTGCGCGACGGCCGCGGTTCCGATGGTGCCGCCGGCGCCGCCACGATTCTCGACGACGACCGGCTGACCGAGTGCGGTACCAAGCGGTTCGGCCACGAGCCGCGCCGTAAGGTCCGCGCCACCACCCGGCACGAAGGGCACGATCATGCGCACGGGCCGCGTCGGATAGGATTGGGCGAAGGCCTGCGGCAGGCCGGCCACGAAGCCGACAGCACCACCAAGGAGCGCGCGGCGCGTCGCTTCGCGTGATGGGCGTCGGATGGCTGGCATGGCGTCGTTCCCTTCCCTCGCCGCCGGTTCGTCAGCCTGCCTCTACTGATCGACCGGTCAGTCAGGCTGGCAGTCTGACTTGATCCACGCGGTCCGGCAATAGGGGTCCATTCGGGCCAGTAGATGCGTACCAACCCGCCTTGCGGCCATAAACATGCCGTCGTAGCGTCACCTCAATTGACCGAACGGTCAGGCCAATGCTGCCCCAGCGCAGCATCGGCCGCATGCAGAGGAGACCGTCCATGTTCCGCAGCACCCGCCGATGGCTGCTCGGCCTCGCCGCACTTCCCTGGACCATGGCCATGGCCGGCGCACAAACCCTGACCATGGGTGTCGGTGCGCCGGTCTCGTCGCTCGATCCGCACTATCACCTGCTCCGCTCGAACAACGAGGTGGCGCAGATGCTGTTCGATGGGCTGCTGGCCACCGATGCGCGGGCGCAGCTCCGATCCGGCCTCGCGGAAAGCTGGCGGGCCGTGGGCGACACCGTCTGGGAGTTCACCCTGCGCGAGAATGTCCGCTTCCATGACGGCACGCCGCTCACTCCGGACGACATCGCCTACACCTTCGAACGCATCCCGCAGATGCGCGGTCCCGGTGCCTCCTTCTCAACCCTGATCCGGCCCGTGCAGCGGGTCGAGATCGTCGATGCGCGCACGCTGCGCCTGCATACCGCGGTAGCCGCACCGTTGCTGCCGACCTATCTCTCCCAGGTCATGATCCTCAGCCGCCGCCTGCATGCCGAGGCGACGACGAGCGATTTCAACAGCGGCAAGGCGGCGATCGGCACAGGCCCATTCCGCCTGGTCTCGCATGCGCCCGGCGATCGCATCGTGGTCGAGCGTAACGCGCAGTATTGGGGCCCGAAGCCGCATTGGGCGAGCGTCACCTATCGCATGATCACCAATGACGCGGCACGCACCGCCGCGCTGCTGTCGGGCGACGTCGACTTCATCGACCAGATCTCGACCAGCGACCTCGAACGCGTGCGACACGACAGTCGTTTCCATGTCGCGGAGACGACCAGTCTGCGCGTCATGTACATCACGCTCGACGGCACGCGGGAACCGCCGGTGCCGCTGCTGGCGGCGGCCAATGGCGGAGCGCTGGACCGCAATCCGCTCGCCGAGCCGCGCGTGCGCCAGGCACTGGCCATGGCCATCGACCGTCACCAGCTCGTCGAGCGCGTCATGGAAGGTGCCGCACTGGCGACGACGCAGTTCATGCCGCCGGACACCTACAGCTATATCCCGAACCGGCCGGTGCCAGCCGCGGATCCCGCAGCGGCGCGCCGCCTGCTGGCCGAGGCCGGGTATCCGCAGGGCTTCCAGCTCACGCTGATCGGTTCGAATGACCGCTACATGAATGATTCCCGCGTCGTGCAGGCGATCGGCCAGATGTGGACGCGCATCGGCGTGCGCACCACGGTCGAAGCTCAGCCCTACGCGACCTTCATCGGCCGCGCGACGCGGCGCGAGGCCCCGGCCGCCCTGCTCACCTGGGGCAATTCCACGGGCGAGGTCTCGGTCCTGTTGAACTCCGTGCTGCGCACGCCCAATCGCGAGCGTGGCCACGGCGCGGCCAATCGCCTTCACTATTCCAACCCGGCCATGGATACGCTGGTCGCCGCGGCCGAGGTGGAGATGGACAATGCGAAGCGCGAGGAACTGCTGCGCCGCGCGAGCACCATCGCGCTGGACGACCGGATGCTGGTGCCGCTTTACCTGCAGAACGCGCTGTGGGCGATGCGCAGCGGGATCACCTATGAGGCGCGGATGGACGAGCGCAACGACCCCATGGCGGTCAGGCCCGCCACACGCTGATGCGTCAGCGTGCCTTCAGGCCGTTGAAGATGAGATCGAAATAGGCGTCGGCGATCTGCGCCGGCGTCATGCCCTTCTCCGGCTTGTACCAGCGATGCATCCAGTTGAGGGATGACAGCACGAGCCGGCCGGTGAGCGGGACATCCACGGGGCGGAAGTCGCCGGCGTCGATGGCATCCTGGATCAGTTGGCGGATCAGCCCCTCATAGCGGTCGCGCCACATCATGCGCTCCTTGCGGCGGCGCTGCTCCGGGTCGCTCCAGAAGGCGGCGGTGGAGGCGATCCAGTTCGACCGGTAGCGCTGGAAATAGTCGCCCGTCGCGGTCATGAAGGCGCGCACGCGATCCGGTGGCGAAGCACCTTCCGGCAGCCGGTCCTGGACGAATTCGCAAAGACGCTGCGTAGAGCCCAGCGCGATGCGCGCGTAGATCTCGTCCTTGTCGGTGAAGTGATGATAGAGCAGCGACTTGGAGATGCCGCAGGCCTCGGCGATGTCGCGCATCGAGGTCCCGTCGAAACCCTTGGTCGCGAAGAGGCGCGCGGAATGCGTCAGGATCTGAAGCATGCGGTCGGCAGGTTCGATCGCCTCCCCTGCTGCCGCCTTGATTTCAGAACGCGCCATCGAATTCCCATCATTCTCGCCGACGAGCGCCGCGCGACAGCCCAATTCTCGGATCGCTGACCAGGCGGTCAGGAACATTCAGTGTCGCACGGGCAAGACCCTCTGGCCAACAGGATCGCGTCGTCCAGACAAGTGACTCATTTCCTGTCCGGCACATTTATGGCCCTGCCTGCCCCCGGCCAGTATGGCGAGGCACGGCTCGATCGACTAACCTCGCGAAACCCACGACCGATACGGGCTGGGCTTGGCGCCTGTCCTGGCTATCGAGGAGCCGCGGCATGGAGACACGGGGACGGGTGACCGCCATACGCGGCGCGGTGGTCGACATCGCGTTTGGCGAGGCAGCCCTGCCGGACATCAATGAAGCCGTCCTCATCGGCCCGGGCGGCGACAGGATCGTTGCGGAAGTGCAGGCCCATCTGGACGAGCGAACCGTCCGGGCCATCGCGATCCAGGCGACGACCGGGCTGCGACGCGGCGATGACGTCACCAGGACCGGCGGCTCCATCACCGTGCCGGTCGGCGATGCCGTGCTGGGGCGCCTACTCGATGTCACGGGGCGGATCGGCGACCTCCAGGGCGATCTGCCCGCGGACGTGCCCCGTCGGCCGATCCACCGCGGCGCGCCGCCGCTCGCCGAGCAGAAGGGCACATCGGACCTCTTCGCGACGGGTATCAAGGTGCTCGACCTCCTCACGCCTCTCGCACAGGGCGGCAAGGCGGCGATGTTCGGGGGCGCGGGCGTCGGCAAGACCGTGCTGGTGATGGAACTGATCCACGCCATGGTCGCGACCTACCAGGGCATCTCGGTCTTCGCCGGGGTCGGCGAACGGTCCCGCGAAGGCCATGAGATGCTGCTCGACATGGCGCGATCGAAGGTGCTGGAGCGCACCGTCCTCGTCTATGGCCAGATGAACGAGCCACCTGGCGCGCGCTGGCGCGTGCCCATGACCGCCATCACCATCGCAGAGCATTTCCGCGACGAGACCCATCGCAACGTCCTGTTGCTGATGGACAACATCTTCCGCTTCGTCCAGGCGGGGGCCGAGGTGTCGGGGCTGCTCGGCCGGCAACCGTCCCGCGTCGGCTACCAGCCCACCCTGGCCAGCGAGGTCGCGGCGTTGCAGGAGCGCATCGCCTCGGTCGGCAGCGCCGCGGTCACGGCGATCGAGGCGGTCTATGTCCCTGCGGACGACTTCACCGATCCGGCGGTGACGACCATCGCAAGCCATGTGGACAGCATGGTGGTGCTGTCCCGCGCCATGGCGGCGGAGGGCATGTATCCGGCCGTCGATCCCATCGCTTCTTCCTCGATTC
Organism: Roseomonas alba; assembly: GCF_019430885.1. GTDB lineage: Bacteria > Pseudomonadota > Alphaproteobacteria > Acetobacterales > Acetobacteraceae > Neoroseomonas > Neoroseomonas alba. The sequence goes on from NZ_JAHYBZ010000008.1 coordinate 278,443, forward strand.
TGCTCGATCCCCTGATCGTGGGGCAGGACCATGTCGATGTCGCGAACCAGGTGCGCCAGACCATCGAGCATTATCGCGAATTGCAGGACGTGATCTCGCTGCTCGGCATGGAGGAGCTCGGCGCCGAAGATCGTCGGATCGTGCAGCGCGCGCGCCGGCTGCAGCGTTTCCTCACCCAGCCTTTCACCGTGACGGAAGCCTTCACCGGCGTGGCGGGCCGTTCGGTCACCGTCGCCGACACCATCGCCGGCTGCCGCGTGATCCTGGCGGGGGAATGCGATGCCTGGCAGGAAAGCTCGCTCTACATGATCGGCACGCTGGAGGAAGGACGGCAAAAGGAAGCCGCGCTGCACGGCACCCGGCAGGAGCAGACGGCGTGAACACCGCCCTGCACCTGACGATCACGACGCCTTCCTCCGTCCTGATCGATCGCGACGACGTCGTCTCGGTGCGCACCGAGGATGAGAGCGGTGGCTTCGGCATCCTGCCCGATCACGCGGACCTGCTGACGGTGTTGCCGGCCTCGGTGGTGCGTTGGCGCGGTTCCGACCACACCGAGCACTACTGCGTGGTCGATGGCGGCGTCTTCTCGGTGACGGATGGGCGACATGTTGCCCTCGCCTGTCGCCAAGGGACGGTCGGCGACGATCTGGTGCAGCTCGAGACCGAGGTCGCCGCCATGCATGCCGCGGAAACGGACCTTGCGCGGCGTGCCCGGACGGAGCAGACCCGCCTGCATGCGCGCGCGGTCCGTCAGCTCATGCGCTATCTGCGTCCCGGCCACACCGCAGGCATGCCGCCGGGCGGCCTGCGGAACGGCGATGCCGCGCCTTCGACCGATGACGGGAGCGCGGCGTGACGACCGACCCGCAACGGCCGGACCGGATGAGTGCCGCCGCGCGCGAGGCGGCCCGGCGCACGGAGAGCGGCGCCCGCACGCCGGAGCCCTCGCTGGGCGCGCGCCTCGGCCAGATCGGCATCCTCGGCTGGGCCATCGTCGTGCCGACGCTGCTCGGGCTGCTCCTCGGGCGTTGGCTCGACAGGGTCTTCGCCAGCGGCGTGTTCTTCTCGGCGCCATTCCTCATGATCGGGGCGGGCATCGGGTTGTGGTCGGCCTGGAAATGGATGCACCGCCAGTGACCGCCGGAACGCTGTTCGCCGTCGCGATCGGGCTCGCCACGGGGGCGGTGCTCGGCCTCGTGCATTTCGCGACGCTGCGATGGACGACGGATCTCTATCTCGGCAAGGGCATCGCCTATGGGTTCGGGCTCCAGATCCTGCGCTTCGCCGTGCTGGGCCTGGTGCTCTTCGCCCTGGCGCGGCTGGGCGCGGCGGCGCTGCTGAGCGGGGCGCTCGGCCTGCTCGTCATGCGCCGGATCGTCTTGAAGCGGGTCGGAGGCATGCCATGACCTCGCCGCTGACACTCGACGCCGTCTTCCATATCGGCCCGGTGCCGATCACCGAGCCGGTGCTCGTCACCTGGGCGATCATGGTCGTGCTGTCCCTTGTCGCGCATCTCATGACGCGGCGGCTCTCGCTACATCCCTCGCGCAGCCAGGCGGCGCTCGAAGCGATGGTCAGCGCCGTCGACAGCCAGATCGCCGACACGATGCAGGCCGATCCCGCCCCCTATCGCGCGCTGATCGGCACCATCCTGATCTATGTGCTGCTCGCCAACTGGTCTTCGCTCATCCCCGGCGTCGAGCCGCCGACCGCGCATCTCGAAACCGATGCCGCGCTCGCCGTCATCGTCTTCTGTGCCACGATCTTCTATGGCGTGCGCAGCCTGGGCGCAGCGGGCTACCTGAAGACCTTCGCGGAGCCGAGTTGGGTGATGATCCCGCTCAACCTGGTCGAGCAGATCACCCGCACCTTCTCGCTGATCGTGCGCCTGTTCGGGAACATCATGAGCGGCGTCTTCGTCATCGGCATCATCCTCTCCCTGGCCGGATTCCTGGTGCCGATCCCGCTCATGGCGCTCGACCTGCTGACCGGGGCGGTGCAGGCCTACATCTTCGCCGTGCTGGCCTGCGTCTTCATCGGCGCGGCGATCAGCGAGGGGCGGCCACCCCGCCGCGCCGAGGCAGAGCAACAGGAGACACGATGAACAACCTGATCGAGGCCGTCAGCATCATCGCGGCGGCGATGGCCGTCTCCTTCGGCGCGATCGGCCCGGCGTTGGGCGAAGGGCGCGCCGTCGCGGCCGCGATGGATGCCATCGCGCGGCAGCCGGAATCCGCCGGCACCATCTCGCGCACGCTCTTCGTCGGCCTCGCCATGATCGAGACCATGGCGATCTACTGCCTGGTGATTGCGCTGCTGGTGCTCTTCGCCAACCCCTTCGTGAGGTGAGCGGGGTCGATGCGGATCGACTGGTGGACGCTCGGCCTGCAGACGGTCAATGTCCTCGTCCTCATCTGGATCCTGAGCCGCTTCCTCTTCCGACCGCTGGCCGCGATGATCGAGGCACGGCGCGCCGCGGCGACGAAGCAGCTCGATGAGGCGAACGCCGCGCGGGCTGCCGCGGAGGCCGAGCGGCAGAAGGCGCAGCAGGAGGCGGCGGACATCGCCGCAACGCGCGCCGACGCCCTGAAGCGCGCCGCCGAGGATGCCGAAGCCGCGAAGCGCAGCAGCCTCGCCGCCGCGCGCGAGGAAACGGACCGCCTGCGCGCCGCCGCCGCCGCCGACATCGCGCGGGACCGCCAGCAGGCGGCCGCGGACGCCTCCAACCGCGCAAGCCGGCTGGCCCTCGACATCGCAGCCAGGCTGCTGTCCCGGCTGCCGGAGGAGGCGCGCGTCGCCGGCTTCCTCGACGGCATCGTCACCGGGCTGGCGGACCTGCCGGCGCCGGTGCGCGCGACCCTGGGTGCCGATGGCGCACCGATCCGCCTGAAAGCACCCCGCGCCCTGACGCCCGAAGAAATCGCCACCTGCCGCGCGCGACTGACAGAGGCCCTCGGCCGCCCGATCGACATCGCGCCGGTCGTCGAGCCCGACCTGATCGCCGGCCTTGAGATCGACATGCCGCATGCGGCCGTGCGCAACAGCCTGCGCGCCGATCTCGACCGCATCGCGGCCGGGCTGATGGAACCGGCGCCGTGACCGCCGACCCCGCCGCCGAGGCCTGGCTGGCCCGCAGCCGCGAGAGGTTGGCGCAGACGCCGCTTGCGCCGGAGGCGATGTCCGTCGGGCGCGTCGAACGCATCGCCGATGCCATCGCGAAGATCTCCGGCCTGCCGGAAACGCGCCTCAACGAGCTGCTGCATTTCGAAGGCGGCCAGACCGGCTTCGCCCTGACCCTCGATGCCGAGACCATCAGCGCCGTCATCCTGGACGAGGCCAGCACGATCGAGGCCGGCACGCGCGTCGCGCATACGGGCAAGGTGCTCGAAGTGCCGGTCGGCCCGGGCCTGCTCGGGCGGGTGGTCGATCCGCTCGGCCGGCCGCTCGATGGCGGCAAGCCCATCGTCGCGGAGGCGCATCACCCGGTGGAACGCCCGGCGCCGGCGATCATCGCGCGCGACCTGGTCTCCGAGCAGGTGGATACCGGCATCCTGGTGATCGATGCGCTGTTCACGCTCGGACGCGGGCAACGTGAACTGATCATCGGCGACCGCGCGACGGGCAAGACGGCGATTGCCGTCGACACCATCATCAACCAGAAGCACTCTGACCTGATCTGCATCTATGTCGCGGTCGGCCAGCGCGCGACCGCGGTGGAACGCGTGATCGAGGCGGTGCGCGAGCACGGCGCGCCGGAACGCTGCATCTTCGTCGTCGCCTCCGCGGCGTCGTCGGCGGGGCTGCAATGGATCGCGCCCTTCGCCGGCATGACCATCGCCGAGTATTTCCGCGATCGCGGCGAGCATGCGCTAATCGTCATCGACGACCTGACGAAGCATGCCGCGACGCATCGCGAGCTCGCGCTGCTGACGCGCGAACCGGTCGGCCGCGAGGCCTATCCCGGCGACATCTTCTATCTGCATGCGCGGCTGCTGGAGCGCGCGGCGAAACTGTCATCGCAGCTCGGCGGTGGGTCCCTGACCGCGCTGCCGATCGCAGAGACGGATGCCGGGAATCTCTCCGCCTATATCCCCACCAATCTGATCTCGATCACCGATGGGCAGATCGTGCTCAACACGCAGCTCTTCGCGGCGAATCATCGGCCCGCGGTGGATGTCGGGCTCAGCGTCAGTCGCGTCGGCGGCAAGGCGCAGCATCCGGCGCTGCGCAAGGTGTCCGGGCGGATCCGGCTCGACTACTCGCAGTTTCTCGAACTGGAGATGTTCACCCGCTTCGGCGGCATGACGGACACGCATGTGCAGGCGCAGATGGCGCGCGGCGAGCGCATCCGCGCGCTGCTCTCCCAGCCGCGCTTCGCGACGTTGCGGCCGGCGGGTGAGGTCGCGCTTCTGGCCGCACTCGCCGCGGGCGTCCTCGATACCCTGCCGGTCGACGCCGTGCCGGCCCTGCGCGCCCGCCTGTCTGGCCATCTCGACACGACCGTGCCGGAGCTGGTGAAGAGCCTCAGCGGCGACGCGCCGGTCGATGAGGCGCAAAGCGCGGCCCTCGTCGCCGCGGTACGTGCCCTGGCCGAGAGCCTGAAGGGCGGCAGTGGATGACGGAGCGGCTCAGCGACGTCGCCGTCCGCATTCATTCCGTGCGCCAGCTTTCGGCGGTAATCACGGCCATGCAGGGCATCGCCGGGGCGCGCTCGCGCGAGGCGCGCAGCCGGCTCGCCGGCGTGCGGGCCTATGCGCAGACCATCGCCACGGCCATCGGCCAGGCCCTGGCCTTCCTGCCGGCGCCGCCCGCCGCCGTCGCCGCGCCAGCCGACCGCCATCACGCCATCGTGGCGTTCTGCGCCGAACAGGGCTTCGCCGGGGTCTTCAACGAACGCGTCCTTGATGCCGCCGAGAGGCTGGTCTCGCCAGCGCCGGGTGCGACGCGCCTGCTGATCGTGGGCGATCGCGGCCTGATGGCGGCCGAGACGCGGAAACTCACCGTCGCCTGGTCGTCGCCGATGGTCGCCCATATCGGGCAGGCGACCGCGCTGGCCAGCCGGATCGTTGAGGAGCTCTATGGCCGGATCGACCGGGACGGCGTCTCCCGCGTCACCATCGTCCATGCGGTTCCCGGGTCGTCGGAGGGATTCGACATCCGAGAGAAGATCCTGATCCCCTTTGATTTCCACCGTTTCCCGGCCTCGCGCCGCGCCCAGTCCCCGCTGATCACGCTGCCGCCGGAACGCCTGCTCGCGCGGCTCGCGGAGGAGTACGTCTTCGCCGAATTGTGCGAGGCGGTGATGCTGTCCTTCGCCGCTGAGAACGAGGCGCGCATGCGGGCGATGATCACCGCCAAGAGCAATGTCGCGCGGACGCTCGACGATCTCACGGCCAAGTCCCGGCGGCTGCGCCAGGAGGAGATCACCAACGAGATCCTGGAACTCGCCGGCGGACAGGGGCCGGCGCCGTAGCGCGCGGCCCCTCGCGGATCAGGCCTTCTCGACGTTCCAGAACATCGGGAAGGAGGATTCGATCAGCCCGTTCAGCGACGTCCGATAGGCCGCCGGGATGGTGAACTGCCCCCACATGACGGAGGGCGTCAGCGCATAGGACAGGCGCTGGATCTCCGCGGCGATGCGTTTGCGGTCATCCGCGCTCTCCGTATTCACGAAGTTCCGCATCAGGGCCGGGATGCGCTCGTCGCAGGACCAGCCCGGGTAATCGGCGCAGGTATTGGCCGTGTAGAAATGCGTCAGCGGCGACATCATGTCGACGCCGTTGGAATAGACCGAGAACATGCTCCAGCCGTCCTTGCGGGCACGGCGGGCGAGCACGGTGCCCCAATCCATCACCTGCTCATCCACCGTGAAGCCGGCATCCTTCATGTTCTGGAGCAGCACCGCCCCGGCGATCTGCGAGATCGACCCGCCGACGCCGAGGAAGATCACCGGCTGCCCGCGATAGGAGGTCCGCGCGAGTTCCGCCTTGGCCTGCTCGACCGACAGCCTCGCCACCTCGGCGCCCGCATCGGTGGTCAGCGGCGTGCCGCACATCCAGAAGGAGTCGCAGGCGGTGCGGAAGCGCGGCGGAATGCCGATCGCCTGCAGCGCACCGTCCTGATCCGCGAGCTTCCACAGCACGCGTCGCACCGCCGGATCGTCGAACGGCGGAGAGGCGTGGTTGAGACGGTAATTGCCCTGGAACTGGTGCAACCCACCCAGCGACAGCAGCTTCACGTTCCGCGCGCGTTCGAGCCGGTCGATCATGTCGAACGGCACGTATTGCTGATAGTCCACCTCGCCCGCGATCAGCGCGGTCGCTGCGGTGATCTGGTCGGTCAGGACCCGCAACGCGATGCTGTCCACCTTCACGCGCTTGCCGCCGGCGAGAAAGTCGGGCGCTTCCTCACGCGGCACATAGCCGTCGAACCTGTCGAGCACCATGACATTGCCCGGCCGCCACAAGTCGGGTCGGAAGCGGAAGGGGCCTGAGCCGATGATCTCGGTGATGCGCTGGTCGCCCGGCGTCCGTGCGATGCGTTCGGGCAGGATGAAGGGCACCGGCGCATTGGGCTTGCCGAGGATCTCGAGCACCAGCGGGAAGGGGCGCGTCAGCGTCAGCTCGACCGTGCGTGCATCCTTCGCGACCAGGCCAGCCTTGGCATCGCGCAACATGCGGCCCAGCGCGTCCTTGGGCATCCAGCGTTCGAGCGAGGCGACGACATCGGTCGCCGTCACCGGCTGCCCGTCATGGAACTTCAGCCCTGGCCGCAGCGTGAAGGTCCAAGTCAGGCGATCGGTCGAGACTGTGTGCCCCTCGACCATCTGCGGGCGGATCTGCCCCCCGCTGTCCATGGCGAAGAGCGTATCGAAGATGTGGAAGCCGAAGGTCCGCGTGATCGCGGCGGTCGTCATGTAGGGGTCGAGGATGACGACCTCGGATTCCAGCACGAGCTGAAGCTGCGTCGCGGCGCGCGCCTCGCGCGGGCGGATGATGCCGGCAGCGGCGATCGCAGCACCGCCCGCGAGCATGCCACGACGGCCCAGATGGATCAGGGACATTGTCAGTTCCTCTCCGCGGCGGCGGGTTCGGGGCCTCGCCTTTCGATATATCCTATGCCAGCCTGCACCCGCACGTTGTGACCACGCAAGGAGGAATCGCGACGATGGTGGATACCGAGCTGCTCTTCATGCCGGCCACGCGCGCCGCTGCGCTGATCCGCCGCAAGGCGCTCTCGCCGGTCGAGCTGACGCGCACGGTGCTGGCCGCGATCGACCGCGAGCAGCCACGCCTGAATGCCTTCGTCACCGTGCTGCACGATGCCGCCATGGACGCGGCGCGTCGGGCGGAACAGGCGGTGATGGAGGGCGTGCCGCTCCCGCCGCTGCATGGCGTGCCGGTGCATGTGAAGGACCAGGTGGACACGGCGGGCATCCGCACCACGCATGGCAGCGCCATCTTCGCCGACAACCTCCCCGCCCGCGACGACATCACCGTCACGCGGCTACACGAGGCCGGCACCATCCTGCTCGGCAAGACCACCATGCCGGAGTTCGGCCACAAGGGCCTGACCGACGGGCCGGCCTTCGGGACCACGCGCAATCCGTGGGACCTGTCACGTACCGCGGGCGGGTCGTCGGGCGGCGCGGCAGCCGCGGTGGCGGTGGGGCTCGGGCCGCTGGGGCTGGGCACGGACGGCGCCGGATCGGTGCGCATCCCGGCGGCCTGCTGCGGCATCGTGGGCGTCAAGGCGACGCTTGGCAGCGTGCCCTGGGAAGCCTCGGCGGATACCTTCGCGAACAACGTCTATGCCGGACCGATGACGCGCACCGTGACGGATGCGGCGGTGATGCTCTCGGTCATCGCCGGGCCCAGTCCACGCGACGCGCAGAGTCTGCGTGGCCCCGGCATTGCGCCCGTCTCGCCGGCGCTGATCGGCGGCGACCTGCACGGGCTGCGCATCGGCTACATCCCGCGCGCCTGCAACGCGAAGGTGCAAGCGGAAATGGCCGCCAACACGATCGCCTCGCTCGACGCCTTCGCGGCGCGCGGCGCGCTGATCGAGGAGGTGACGGACGCGATCGACTGGATGGAGTTCCCCGGCCGCATCATGTACCAGGCCGGCTTCGCCGTGAGCTGCGCCCAGTACCTGCCGGACTGGCACAACCGGATGGATCCGGTGCTGCTTGCCTTCATGGAGCGGGGCGGAAAGTTCTCGCTGGCGCAGTTCCGCGAGGCGCAGTTCGCGCGCACGCGCCTGTTCCGCACGATCCAGGATCTCTTCACGCGCTACGACGTGCTGGTGACGCCGACCCTCACGCGCACCGCGCTGCCCGCCGATTTCGACGCCGCGCATGACGAGGTGGAAATCGACGGGGAAAAATGCGGCATCACCCGCCAGGGGTGGAGCAGCTACATGTACCCCTTCAACCTGACCGGCCATCCGGCCGTGACCATCCCATCGGGCTTCGCGCAGGACGGCCTGCCGACCGCGGTGCAGCTCGTCGGGCCCTGGGGTGGCGACATGGATCTGCTACGGCTCGGCGCCATTCTGGAACAGGACCGGCCCTGGGCGCAGCATCGGCCGCCCGCGGGGTGAAACAGAGGGAGCCTCGCCCTCGGACCTGAAGAACGCGGCGAGGGCAGAGCGGGGACGGACACCGCCCTCCCCCGCTCCGCCGTCACCTAACCTCTTTGCGCGATGGGGCTGGCCCCTCCGGCAAGCGCTCAAACCGGCGTAAACATCGGCACCGGGGCGCCGCCTTCCTCGGTCGGCTTGAAGACGAGCTTCACCTTCTGGCCGATCTTCAACGTATCGAGGTCGCAATCCACGATGTTCGTGAACATGCGCGGGCCCTCGTCGAGTTCGACATAGGCCGGCGCATGCGGCTCCTTCGACCGCATGACGGTGAAGGAATAGATGGTCCCCGTCCCCTTCGCCTCGACCAGCTCGACATTGTTCGAGAGGGTGAAGGGTGAGCAGCCGCGCGGATACCAGAAATGCTTCCCGGTATCCTTGCACAGCCCGATCAGGAACTTGCCCTGGCGGGCGGCGTCCCAGAACGGCTTGGTGGTGGGGTCTTCTTTCGGCGCCGGGATGGCGCGGTTGGCAGCTGGGGTCGCCATGATGATCACTCCCGCTCCATGATGAGGGTGGCGCCGCCGTGGCGATGGCCCAGCAGGCCGCCCACGCCGTTCGCCAGGGCCAGCTTGCAGCCCGGTACCTGGACCTTCGGGTGGGCTTCGCCGCGGAGCTGACGCACCGCCTCGATCACCTTGGTCATGCCGCCGCGGTTCGCCGGGTGGTTGTTGCACAGCCCGCCGCCATCGGTGTTGAAGGGCAGCTTGCCGACGCCGCTGATCAGGTTGCCGTCGGCGACGAAGGCACCGCCCTTGCCCTTCTCGGCGAAGCCCAGGTCCTCGATCTGCATCAGCACCGTGATGGTAAAGCTGTCGTAGATCGAGGCGTATTGGATGTCCTTCGGCGTGACCTTGGCCTCGGCGAAGGCCGCCGCGCCGGACTGCTTCACGGCCGAATAGGTCAGGTCGGTCGCGCCGCCGGCCTGGTTCTTGGTGGCCTCGGCGCAGCCGAGCACCTTCACCATCGGGCGCTTCAGTGACTTTGCGATTTCCGGCCGCGCGACGATCAGCGCGCCGCCGCCGTCCGAGATGACGCAGCAATCGAGCCGGTGCAGCGGGTCCGCCACCATCGGCGAATTCACCACGTCCTCGACCGTCACGACCTTCGGCAGCATGGCGTGCGGGTTGTACTGGGCATGGGTGGAGGCGGCGACCTTGATCCAGGCGAGCTGCTCGGAGGTCGTGCCGTATTCATACATGTGGCGCTGCGCGACATTCGCGTAGGAGGTCACGACGGTACGCGCCATCGGGATCTCGAACGGATCGTCCGGGATGTTCGGCGCCCAGGACCGCGGCACGGTGCCGGTCGCCATGCCTTCCGCGCGCGGCCGGCCAGCCAGGGTGATGAGCGCGATGTTGCAGCGCCCTTCCTTGATGGCCTGCGCCGCGTGGCCGACATGCATGACGTAGGAGCAGCCGCCCATGTCGGTGGAATCGACATGGCGCAGCTTGGTCAGCCCCATGTAGTCGGCCTGGTTGATCGGCCCGAGGCCGGGGGCGGCACCGGTGCAGAAGAAGCCGTCGACGTCGTCCTTGGTCAGCCCGGCATCCTGCAGGGCGCCATAGGCGACCTCGGCATGGAGCTGGGCGACGGATTGGCCCTCGGCCTTGCGCGTCGGATGCTCGAAAGCCCCGACGATATAGGCTGCGCCGTTGATGCTCATGGCGGGGGCGGTTCCTCCTGCTGGTTCCAGTCGGCCGGCAGGGAAGCAGCGCAGCGCCCTGCTGTCGAGGGGGCCGGAGCCACTTTCCCAACCGATCGGTCAGCGGAAGGGCGTGAGGCGGAGGGTCATACCAGCGGCCCCGGGGCATGACTGAAGATGGCGCAATTGGAGGGACGCCGCCCCTCCAAACCACCCCGCCATCGCGGTCCCATTGACGTTGCTTCGCAACGCCAATGGGTGCCCCTGGATGCTGGGCATCCTGGACCGCAGTCTCTTGGCGTTGGGCGCCACGGCCATGCCCGGCCCGCACAGCGCCCTTGGTGCGCAAGTGCGGGCTTCGGCGCCGTTCTGCCCGTGGCGCACAGCACCAGGTGAAGGTTTGCAAAGGCCCTTCGGCCTTTGCTGGGGAGAGCCCGAGAGGAGCAAAGCCCCTCTCGGTTCCACAGGTCAGGACATGGGGCCGCCGGTATCAGCCCGCCCCGTCGATCAGCGTGCCCGTGCTGCGCCCGCGTCCCGGTTCCAGCGTCTTCATGTAGTACCGCCCGGCGACCGTCTGCCCGGCCACGCGCGCGTAGAAGGGGTGCGTCCCCCAATGCTGGTAGCCGAGATTCTCGAACAGCGAGATCGCGGTCGTCTGCGTCTCCCGCACATCGAGGTTGATGACGCGGTGCCCCAGCGCCGCCGCCCGCTCCTCGACCTTGCGCACCATCAGCCGCGCCAGGCCATGGCCGCGGGCATAGGGCGCGATATAGGCGTGGGTCAGGGTCGCGGCGAAAGCCTGGGCCTCGTTGTTGCGGGGCGGGCGGACGAGCAAGGCGGACCCCACCACATGCCCGTCCAGCCGCGCGACGAACAGCTCGCGTTCCGGCACCAGCAGCACGCCGCGGAAATGGCGTTCCAGCGCGGCGCGGCCCTGGGGTTCCACCCAGCCGAAGCCGCCGCCCTCGATGATGGCGGCATCGGTCGCCTCGGCCAGGTCGGCGAGGTCGGCCTCGGACAGGCGCTCGACCCGTTCGACCGCGAGCTGGCGGGCATTCTCGACGGCGACGGAGCTGTTCACGGTTCCCACCGCAGGAAATTGGCGAGCATGGTCAGCCCGATCGGGCCGCTCTTCTCGACATGGAATTGCAGCCCGGCGAGGTTGCCCCGCGCAATGATCGCGGTCACCGGCCCGCCATAGTCGGTCGTGGCGATGACATCCTCGGGCTCCTCCGCCTCGAAGGCGTAGGAGTGGACGAAATAGACCTGGTCGCCCGGGCGGATACCGTCGAGGACGGGGTGGAAGCCTTCCTCGAAGGACAATGCGTTCCAGCCCATCTGCGGCAGGGGCAGCGGCTTGCCATCGACCCCGAGCGGGTCCATCGGCGCCACCACGCCCGGGATCCAGCCGAGCCCGGGCGTCTCGCCGTGCTCCAGCCCCTTGTCGCCCATGAGCTGCATGCCGACGCAGATGCCGAGGAAGGGGACGCCCTGCCCGCGCACGCGTTCCTCCAGCGCCTCCACCATGCCGGGCAGGGCATCGAGGCCGCGCCGGCAGGCCGCGAAGGCGCCCTGGCCAGGCAGCACGATGCGATCGGCCAGGCGCAGGTCGGCCGCCGCCGTGACGACCTTCACCACCGCCGCGATGTCATGATCCTCGGCCGCCTTTTCGAAGGCACGGACCACAGAGGCCAGGTTGCCCGACCCCGGGTCGATCACCGCGACGCGCTGCACCATTCCCGCTTCCCCTTCAGGCCGCCAGCCGCGCCAAGTCAGGGCGCCCCGAGGCGAGCGTCAGGAAGGCCGCCTCCGCCGAGCGGCCCATGACCACCGCCTCGGTCCTCCACCCACGCAGGCCGAGCCACCAAGCCCGCAGGGCGCGAGCTTCGAATCCGATGAAAAGCTGCAGACCGAGCGTCAGAATCCCCACCGCCGCCGGCGGCAGCAGCGCGCCCATCGCCACCATGGCCGCCAGGGTCAGCCCGGCGAGCGCGAAGCAGCGATGGAACAGGAACCACAGCACGGGCGCGACGAAGGCCCAGAAGGCGAAGCCATCCCGCAGAATCACCGCCCGGGGCGGCCTTGCGCCAGCGGGGGGCCTGACCTGCACCGTGTAGACGCGCATCTTCAGGCCTCCAGCACCCCTTTGGTGGAGGGGATTGCCCCCGCCGCGCGCGCGTCAGGCTCAACCGCCTCACGCAGGGCGCGGGCGGCAGCCTTGAAACACGCTTCCGCGACATGGTGCGCGTTGGTGCCCGCCTTCAAGGTCATGTGCATCGTGATGCCGGCATTGAAGGCGAGGGCGCGGAAGAACTCCTCGAACAGCTCGGTGTCCATCTCGCCCACCTTGTCGCGGACAAAGGGGACGGACCAGGCGAGGAAGGGGCGGCCGGAGATGTCGATGGCGCATTCGGCCAGCGCCTCATCCATCGGCAGCAGGGACGCGCCGTACCGACGAATGCCGCGCTTGTCCCCGAGCGCCTTTCGGAGCGCCTGGCCGATCACGATGCCGACATCCTCGGCGGTATGGTGGAAGTCGATATGCAGGTCGCCGGTCGCGGCAATGTCCATGTCGATCATCGAATGCCGCGCCAGTGCGGTCAGCATGTGATCGAGAAAGCCGATTCCCGTGGCGATCCCGGCGCGGCCGGTGCCGTCGAGGTGAATGGCAACCCGGATATCCGTCTCGGCGGTCTTGCGGGTGATCTCGGCGCGGCGCGCCGGGGTCGGGGGGACGTCCATGGGGCGCTTCCTACGCCCCTATCGCCCAGTCCCGCAATCATGCCGGGCAGGCGGGCCGCGTCACGCCGCGAGGGCGCGTCCCGCATCCGGCGCCAGCAACCGATTCACGACCGCCGCGGCGCCTGGCGAGAGGGTCTGGAAGGCGAGATGGAAGCACCCATCCTCTGCCGCGACGACTCTGGCCGGCAGCAGGGCGGTATCGAGCATCAGCGCGGCCGGCGTGCCCGGGGCCGCCGCAAGCCCTTCGACCTGCACGGCCGCGCCGCCCTCGGACAGGTCCAGCAGGTTCACGGCGGTCCGGCGCCCGGCGAGTTCCAGCATGGCCGCGCGACGGAGCGGCACACGGTCATGGGCGCGGCGGTCGGAGACCTTGGTCCGTGCCGGCAAGCCGGGCTGCCCTCCAGGCAGCGGTGAAGCGCATTGCTGGGTCATGAATGGGGTCACTCGCTCGACGGATAGACAGAGCGCAAAGCAAACCACGGCAATCCTTTCCCATTCGTCATCGCGGCAATGGGTCTGGGACCGCAACGCCTCGGGGAGCTGCCCATCCCCGTTGCAGGCCTTACGCAATCCGCCGGCCGTCCACACCAAGCGGCAGGTCAAGCCGCCACGAAAGAATTGCTGATGTTGACCGGCCGAGACGTCCAAGCGCGCATTCACGGGACGGCAGGTCTTCAGGCATGCCGGAGGCCGGCGCGCACCGCCTGACCGTGACAATGCGCAGGGTCTCGCAGCGCTCCCAGGATCCGCCTGAATAGATGAATGGCTCCAGCGCCGCAGAAGGGTCGCCTTCTGCGGCACCGGCATGACTTCTGAAGCTCAAGCCGATCGGATGTGAGATGGTTCACAGATGCCTCGAAACGGCACCGCATTTGATTTGCCTGCGTGTCGACCAACCTCATATTTTGATTTAAATCGAATTGGAGAAACAAACATGAGCGGCCTGGATCTTAAAGGTCTGACGGCGGAAAAACTGTCAGCATTCGAAGGAAAGAACATTGCCCTCATCTGCGACAGCGGACTCACCGACGCATCCTTGAATCATTGCGCACATTTTGTATGCCACGCCCTGGATGTCGGAATAGGCATGAAATGTGGAGATATGACTTTTAAGACGCGCGGGAAGGGCGCATCCATTCGCGTCGATGATGTCTTTAATTATTGTATACTTCGCGGAGAGTGGGACGATAAGAACAGCAGCATGGAATCATGCCTTATATTTGTAACCCCGGAAAATAATGTTAAATCGAAGACCGATCATTTGATCATGGGAAATATCAGCAAGAAACACATCGGCATCCATCTCAATGGTAAGGTTTGGCATTACTCAAACGGGAAGGATAAAGTGATTTGTGAAAGTGTCGCCGATTTCAAGAATAGATTCTATCGAAATTACGGATCAGATATCGGTCTATATTATGGGTATCGGCAAGATATATGATTTCATAGACCGAATCATTCATCCCATCCGCAACTGCCAACCGCACAGAAACTGGACGCCGATGGGCCGCAGCGTCTTGATGCCCCTAATCCGGGCTTCCCTTCGCACCACAATCCGGATGTTCTGCCCACGTCCGCTGCCACCTCGAGCGGGTATTTCACTTGGGTCAACGGCCCAGCGAGATTGCCTGCTCCTGCCGCTGCGTTCAAGGAGCCGGCCGGCCAGTGGGTCGGCACCCCTGCGCTCTCCTCCACCCCATTGAGTCCGCGCGCCCCTGAGCCCATTTTCGGGCCACCATGACCTCCTCACAACATGATCCCCTCGGGTGGCACGGCACCACCATCCTGTGCGTGCGCAAGGACGGCCGCGTCGCCATGGCCGGCGACGGCCAGGTTTCGCTCGGCCAGACGGTGGTGAAGGGCAATGCCCGCAAGGTCCGCCGCATCGCCGGCGGCAAGGTGCTCACCGGCTTCGCGGGCGCGACGGCCGATGCCTTCACCCTCCTCGAACGCCTTGAAGCCAAGCTGGAGCGCTTTCCCGACCAGCTCGAACGCGCCTGCGTCGAACTCGCCAAGGATTGGCGCACCGACCGCTACCTCCGCCGCCTCGAAGCCCTGCTGGCCGTGGCCGATTCGAAGCGATCCCTGCTGCTGACCGGCCAGGGCGACGTGCTGGAGCCGGAAGACGCCATCATCGGCATCGGGTCGGGCGGCAACTATGCGCTCGCGGCCGCACGTGCACTTCTCCCCGTCGAAGGCATCGACGCGGAAGAGATCTGCCGCCGTGCGATGAAGATCGCCGGTGACATCTGCGTCTACACCAACGGCAATATCGTTCTCGAAAGTCTCGACTCGTGAGTGAAGCCATCAACCTGAGCCCGCGCGAGATCGTCAGCGAGCTCGACCGTCACATCGTCGGCCAGCAGGACGCGAAGCGCGCCGTCGCCATCGCCCTGCGCAACCGCTGGCGCCGCCAGCAGCTCCCCGAGGGGCTGCGCGAAGAAGTCGTGCCGAAGAACATCCTGATGATCGGCCCGACCGGCGTCGGCAAGACGGAGATCGCGCGCCGCCTGGCGAAGCTCGCCAACGCGCCCTTCCTCAAGGTCGAGGCGACGAAGTTCACCGAGGTCGGCTATGTCGGCCGCGACGTGGAATCCATCGTGCGCGACCTGGTCGAGGCCGCCATCACCATGGGCCGCGAACAGGCCCGCCGCACCGTGCAGGCCAAGGCGGAACTGAGTGCCGAGGAACGCCTGATCGCCGCCCTCGTGGGTGAGGCCGCCTCGGGCGAGACCAAGATGAAGTTCCGCCGCATGCTGCGCGACGGCGAACTGGAATCGCGCGAGGTGGAGGTACAGATCGCCGACGCCGCCGGCGGCATGCCGATCGGCATGATCGACCTGCCCGGCAACCAGGGCCTGCAGATGCAGAACATGCAGGACATGCTCGGCAAGATGTTTGGCGGCCGCCAGAAGCCGCGAAAGATGTCCGTCGCCGAGGCCCGCATCGCCCTGACGAAGGAAGAGGCCGACAAGCTGCTCGACCAGGATGCGCTGGTGCGCGACGCGGTGTCGCATGCCGAGAACAACGGCATCGTCTTCCTCGACGAGATCGACAAGGTCTGCGCCCGCACCGGCGAGGGCGGCTTCCGCGGCGGCGACGTCTCCCGCGAGGGCGTGCAGCGCGACCTGCTGCCGCTGATCGAGGGCACCACCGTCACGACGAAGCACGGGCCGGTGAAGACGGACCACATCCTCTTCATCGCCTCCGGCGCCTTCCACCTGGCGAAGCCGTCCGACCTGCTGCCCGAATTGCAGGGTCGTCTGCCGATCCGCGTGGAACTCGCCGCCCTGACCCGCGACGATTTCCGCCAGATCCTGACCGAGCCGGAGCATTCGCTGCTGAAGCAGTACACCGCGCTGCTCGGCACCGAAGGCGTGACGCTGGACTTCACCGCCGATGCGGTGGATGCGCTGGCCGACCTCGCGGCGGAGATCAACGCGACGGTGGAGAACATCGGCGCGCGGCGCCTGGCCACGGTGCTGGAACGGCTGCTGGAGGAAATCTCCTTTACCGCCTCCGACCGCGGCGGGGAGACGATGCGCGTCGATGGCGACATGGTGCGCGGGAAGGTGGCGCCACTCGCGGGCAATGCCGACCTGTCGCGCTTCATTCTGTAGATCCCGGCAGCCGGCGCGCCTCGCGCCGGCCAGCCCCCCGGTTGGTTCGGCACTAGGGAGCGCGACTGCGCGCCCAGGCACCGCGTTCCTTGCCGGTGAGGTATCACCGGCAAGGCCGGGCATCAGGGCAGTTCGGTCATGCCGACGTCCCGGTGCAGGCGCCGATCGATGCGCTCCCGCGCTTCAGCCAGCAATTCCTCGAGGCCGTTCGGCACGTGATTCCGCAACACCTCAGGTCGGGCGTCGCTGCCCGGCGCATGGACGAGGAGGCGCCAACCGCCGCCGATCTCGTCGAAGACCTCGATCCGGTAGTGCCGGTGGTTCACCACCCTGACCCGTAGCGATCGCCGTCCCACGAAAGGCCCTCGTGCCAGCACCGTTCGCTGCATCACAGCGCGGCCTCGCGCACCATGCCACAATATGAGGCAACTCGCCCAGCCTGAATGCGTCCTTGCTCTGGACTTGCGAAGGTGGAAGCTGCGATTCTGCTGGCGGGGGATGGTCGATTCGCGGCCATGGAATAGGGGAAAATTCGCGTGTCACGTCCGAGATCTGCGGATTGGGGACGCAGACGTCGCCAGCAATGCGCCGCCTTGCCCATCAGGGAGCGTGACGGCGAAATCCATGTCATGCTCATCACCACGCGCGGGCGTGGCCACTGGGTCATCCCGAAGGGCTGGGCCGAGAAGGGCGTTGCGCCGCACGACCTCGCCGCGCGCGAGGCCTATGAGGAAGCGGGACTGCTGGGCCGCGCGCAGGAAGAGCCACTCGGCGTCTATTGCTCGCGCAAGCGCCTGCCGAATGGGCGCCGCGTTACCTGCCAAGTCGAAGTCTACGCGCTTGCGGTGGAAGCACGCGCCGAGGACTGGCCCGAGCGTGGCCAGCGGCGCAAGCGCTGGGTCCCGGCAGAGGAAGCCGCCGAGTTGGTCTTCGATCCGGGCCTTGCCGATTTCCTGCAGGGGTTGCGCCTGACGGCGGTCTGATCGCTCCGCCCGGCCGTGCGCCCTTACGCGAGCGGCCCCAATTCATGTCCTGTGGAACCGAGAGCGGCTATGCCCCTCTCGGGCGCACCCCAGCAAATGCCGAAGGGCCTTTGCAAACCTCAACCTGACATCGTGCGCCGTTGCCAGAATACTGCGCCGAGACCCGCACCTGTGCACGGAGCGCGCCTGAGGGGCACAGCATGCCCATGCTGCCCGGCGCCAAACGACTGCATTCCAAGTGCGCCAGGCGCTTGGCGGAGTGGTTTGGAGGGGCGCCGCCCCTCCTATTCCGCCCGCATCGGTCATCTCCAAGGGCCGCTCGGATCATTCCGACGCGACCCGTTCGATCAGGCTCCGCAACAGGCCAGCGCCCTCCGCCAGGGCCTCGATCGTACCTGGCTGCCCGTCCGGGCTGCCGGCAGCGGGCGGGAAGACCAGCCGGTCCTGCCCCAATTCCCCCACCGACAGCACGCCGTCCCCGTCATAGTCGAGGCTCGAGACGATCAGCCGCGCCGCCGCCAGCGCCACGCCGCCACCGAGGCCAGTCGCGGCCGCAATGCCCTCCGGCGCGGCGCCTTCCTGCGCTGCCAGCGCCCAGGCGGCACCCCGCAACAGCCGCGCAATCTCCGCCACACTCAGCTTGCCGTCGCCCGATATATCCGCCGCCGAGATCAGGCCGGCAATGCAGGCCGGCATCGTCCCCGGCTGGCAGGCGGCTTCCAGCCGT
Source organism: Roseomonas alba (assembly GCF_019430885.1). GTDB lineage: Bacteria > Pseudomonadota > Alphaproteobacteria > Acetobacterales > Acetobacteraceae > Neoroseomonas > Neoroseomonas alba. The sequence goes on from NZ_JAHYBZ010000008.1 coordinate 296,803, forward strand.
TCCAATGTGCCCAGGAAGGCGAGCCCCTCGCCATGCAGCAGTGCCAACATGGGACCGCCTGTCTCGCAGCGCAGCCAGCGCGTGACGGGGGTCGCGCCCGGCAGTCGGTCGTCCCGCACCTTGGCATCCGGCTCGGCCAGTTCGAGCGCATCGCCATCCGCGCGCAGCATCACCCGCGGCGCCTCGGCCCCCGATCCGGTGCCAAGCGTCCAGCCCGACAGCGCGCGCACGGACCGGAAACGGACCAGCCGGGCGGCCCCATCCGCCGGCAACCGCACCGCGGCGCGGGCCGTGACATGCAGCAGCGCCTCGGGCGCGGTGCAGGACCCGGCAGCCCAGGTGCCGCGCAGCGCTTCCGGCACGCCCTGCGCCATGGCCGGCGCCGCCGCCATCAGCAGCAGCGCCAGCAGCGGAACCCTCATTGCAGGACCAGCTCCTCGCCGGCGCAGAGGTCGAGGCCGGTCAGCAGGATCTCCCGCCCGTCGCGGAACACCACGGCGAGTTCCGCCAGGCAGCCGACGCCGTCGGGCGGGGCGAAGTCCAGCGTCTCCCCCACCCCGAGCACGGTGCGGCCGAGCCGGTCCGGCCCGCGCTCGCCACCGGCCGGATAGGCGTAGAGCTCGGCGATCGGCGTGTCCCCGCCGTTGCGCAGCCGCACGCTGCCAGCGCGCGGGCCGGTATCCGCGCTCTCGCCCTCATCCAGCCGGTCAGCGAGCGTCCATCCCGGGCGCAGCACGATCACCGGCGTCTCGCAGAAATTGATCGCGGCGCGTTCCTCGGCGCCACGGCGGTCCTCGAAGACGATGCGCAGATCGGCCTCGCAGTCGCGCAGCCGGGCGGCGACCTCGATGCGCCCACCGCGCGCCAGCACGTCCTCGCCAAGGCGATCGGGGCCCCAATCCTCCTCGGCGCTGCCGGAGATGTAGACCTCCTGCACCGCGGCGCCGTGGCGGTTGACCAACGTCACGCGCCGCTCCGGCGGCCGCGGCGCGCCGGATCCGTCAAAGCTGACCTCCCGCTGCCGGCAGAGATCGACGCCCTGCTTCACCTCCTCCGCATCGTCCTCATAGACCGCGCGGAGATCCCACAGGCAGGCCGCGCCGCGCACACGCAGCGAGAAGGCAGACCCGGCGGGCAGAAGATCGCTGCCGAGGCGATCCGGACCCCAGGCGGTCGGCGCACGGGTGCTCGCGTAGAATTCGCGCATGGCACGATCGGAGGCATTGGCGATGCGCGCCTCGCGCCGCGGCGCATTGGGATCGCCGAAGGTCACACGGGCATCGCGGCAGAGATTCAGCGCCGGGCGCGTCTCCTCCTCGCCATCCTCGAACACTGCGGTGACGTCAAAGACGCAGTCCCGCGTGCGACCGAGGCGCACGCGCCACTCGCGCCCGGCGGGGATGATGTTCTCGCCCAGCCGGTCCGGTCCGCGGCCGGGCGCATTGGGCGGTGCTGCGAAGACCTGCAGCAGGATGGCGTCGGTCTCGTTGCGCACCGTCACCTCACGCAGCGGGATCGAGGGATCGCCGAACTGAACACGACGATTCTGGCAGATGTTCTGCCGCCGGCGTTCCTCGGTGCCGTCCTGGTAGACGGCGCGGAATTCCAGGTCGCAGGGCGCGGTGCCCAGGCGCGCGCGGAACGTGCCGCGATCCGGCACGGTGTCCGACCCCAGCAGGTCAGGCCCGAATTCGGCGGCACCCGGTGGCGCGGCGTAGAGCTCGCGCAGCGTCTGGCCGGACTGGTTCGTGATGGTGGCTTCGCGTTCGCGCGGCTGGGCCTGGGGGGCATTGCGCGGCGCCGGCTGCGCCAGGGCCGCAAGGGGAGCGAAGGCGAGACAGACAGCGATCGCCAGGGAAGGCAGGCGCATGAAGGGTCATCCGGGGGTCAAGACACCCGCCAGGATGCTGGTTGCGCGGCGCCCTCCGCAAGCGCCGCCAGGACACGGTCGCCAGAAAAAATGCCGCGCTTCAGGGGGTTTGCGTGTCCCGCGACGCCTCGGCCGGCGCGGCGGCCGGCAGCACGATCACCGTCACCGTGCGCGACGGCGGCAGCGCCGCCCGCACACGCGGGCTGAAATGGGCGCTGCGCGCCTCCGACCGCAGCCGCGCCGCCGCCACGCCCCGCGAGACGAGCGCCTGGCTGACGGCGCGGGCACGCTCGGCGGCAAGGCGGATGGAGGTGGTTGCGCCGCCCTCCTGTCCCGCATGACCCAGGACGCAGGCGGGGCGGTCGGGGTTGGCGCTCATCACCTCCAGGATCGAATCCATCGGTGTGCGCGCAGCATCGCCGAGGCGCGCCGAACCGCGGGCGAAGGGGACGGAATAGACGTCATCCTCGATCTGCTCGGCACCGACGCAGTTGAAGGCGGGGGGTTCAGCATGGGCAGGGAGGGCGAGCGACAGGGCGAGGGTCAGGCCGAGGAGGGGCTTTGCCGCTCCCCGGCCCCCTCCCCACCAAAGGCCACAAGGCCTTTGGAAACCGTCACTTGGTACTTGGCAATGCGGATGAAGCCAACGTCGGAACGCATCGATCTGCGCGAAGGTGGCCAGGATGGACTGCCGCGACGATCGCCAGATATCGGCAATCCAATGGGCATGGGCCTTTCCGATGACCCCGCTGTCTCCACTGCGGGACTCTGCCGCGCCAAGCCGCCCCACCGAAGGCTGCAAGGCGTTGGGAAGCCTCCACCTGGTGCCGTGCGTCGCGGACGGAATGGTGCCAAAACCCGGACGGGCGCACGAAGGGCGCCTGGCGGGCATGGCATTTTCGTCGTGCCCAGCGCCAAGTGATTGCGATCCAGGATGCCCAACATCCAGGGGCACCCATGGACGGGGTGGTTCGAAAGGGCAGAGCCCCTCCGATTGCCACTGTGGAGCGTCTACCCGCACCATCGCATCTGGCCGGCTCGCCCCTTCGGTCGCCATTGCCACGCTCATGCTCCCGCCAACACGCCGGCCTGCTTCAACCGGCCGATCAGGGCGCCCGCATCGATCGCCGGCGATGCGGCGCTGAGTTCAGCCTCCGTCAGCATCGGACGGGCCAACACCCAGGCGCAGGCTTCGACTTCGGCGTAGCTCATCGGGATCACTCCGCTGGCTGTCTTCAGGCCGAATTCGTTGCCGCGCCGCACAGGCTTGGCGCCCGGCTCCGCAACGCGGAAGCGTGGACCCGAGGGTGCCGGCTCCGCCGCCGCCGGCGCTGCCCCGCGTGCGGCGAGCAGGTCGTAGCCACCGCGCTGGAAGCGGTAGTCGCGGATGAAGCCTTCCAGCACTTCGAGCACCTTCGGGTCCTTGGCGAGTTCCGTCAGCCTGGCGCCCAGCGAGGCCAGGGTCTGCGACAGCGCGAACTTCGCGGCGGCCGAACCGTCCTGGCGCGGCAGCGGCTTGCGGAACTCGGTGTCGTAGAGGATGCGCTCGGACAGGATGTTCATCACGTCCATCCCGAGCGGCGCGTGCACGCCATAGGCGATGTGGACGGAATTCGGCGCCTCGGCCAGCGCGTCGTGATACCAGCCGCGCGGCAGGTAGAGGATGTCGCCCTTCTTCACCACGATCTGGCGCAGCAGCTTGCCCTTGGCGCGGTCGTGATGGTCCTGCTTCTGGCCGCGGAAGATCGGGTGCGGGATGGGGTAGTCGGCGCGGCCCTCCCAGATGTTCCAGGTCTTCTCCCCTTCCACCTGCACCGCCCAGACATCGTGGGTGTCGTAGTGGGAGTGGAACGCCTTGTGCTGCTGGAAGGAGATGTAGACATTGGCCTGCGCCTTCCCCAGCCCCGCCCCTTCCAGCGCGGCGGAGACGGCGGCGAGACCCGGCGTCAGGCTGTCCACATCGTTCATCACGACCGAGGCGCCACGCGCCACCCAGTCCTGCACCTTCGCTGCGACCGGTTGCTGCACCTGCGCGCCGTCGCGGGACGTCGCCTTCACGCTGTACTGCTCCGCCGGCACGGTGACGGAATCGAGCACCAGCTTCAGGCTCGTCTGGGTCCAGATGTGGGACATGTCGAGCAGGCGGTTGATCCCCGCCCAGTCGAGCACGTCGGCGAAGCGCGCCGGATGGCCTTCGATGTGCAGCGGCTGCCGGTCGTGGAACTCGGCGAAGAACCGTTCCGGGGTGATCGGCGCCAGCAGGTCGTGCAAAGACATCGTCATGACACCAACTCTAGCCTCAATCGGCCGATCGCGTCAGCGTCGCGCTGGACGCGGCAAGCACCCCGGGGGCAGGCTCCCCGCCGGGGGAAGGAAACGGAGGACCAGCCATGGCGGATGATTCGCGCGCCCTGCCCGACACGATGCGGGAGGAAGTGCTGCGCGCCGCGACCGAGGCGTTGACCGCGCTGGCCCCGGGGCTTCCGACGGATGCGGCGCTGCTGCTGCGCGCCCTGCATGCCGCGGTGCCCACGGCCGAGCTGGCCGCCACCCCGCCCGAGACCCTCGCCGCCGCGGCAGCCAGCCTCTACGGCTTCGCGACCGAGCGGAAGCCCGGCATCGCCAAGGTGCGCATCCTGCCCGCGGGCCCCGGGACGGGGCCACGCCCCGTCGCCGAGATCGTCACCGACGACATGCCATTCCTGGTCGATTCCGTGCTCGCGGCGCTGGCTCTGCATGGGCGGGCAGTGGCGTCGCTGTTGCATCCCGTGGTGCGGGTGGAACGTGACCCCTCTGGGCATCTGACCGCGATTGCCCCTGCTGCGACGCAGCGGGAGAGCATGATGCGCGTCGCCCTCGGCACCGCGGGTCCGGTGCTGTCGAGCCCGCTCGGTCGCCCGCCGGAGCCGCTGGTCGCGCTGGAACAGGCGATTGCGCGGGCGCTGGTCGATGTGCGCGCCGCCACCTCGGCCTTCCCGGCCATGCTGAAGCTGCTCCAGCGGGCCGAGACCGAGGTCGTGGCCGGCGGCGGCGCGGAGGGCGAGGAGGCCGCCGCCTTCCTGCGCTGGCTCGCCGAGGACAATTTCGTCCTGATCGGCCATCGCCGCTTCGCGGTCGGCGAGGGCGGCGGGCTCGTCATCGTGCCCGAGGAGAATCTTGGCCTGCTGGCCGACCCGTTGCTTCCCGTCTTCGATGCGCTGCGCGACCTCGATGCCATCCCGCCTGCGGTGGTTTCGGCGCTGTCGCATCCGACGCCGGTTACCGTCGCCAAGGCCAACATGCGATCGACGGTGCATCGCCCACAGCATGCCGATGTGGTCGCGACGCGCATCTTCGACGATCAGGGCCGGGTCATCGGTGGGCGGCTGTTCCTCGGGCTGTTCGCCGCGGCGGCGTACAACCGCAATCCGCGCTCCATCCCGCTGCTGCGGCACAAGGTCGATCACATCCTGGCGCTGGCCGGCATCGAGGCCGACAGCCATGACGGGCGCGCCCTGCGCAACATCATCGACACCTGGCCGCGCGACGAGCTGTTCCAGGCGCCCGAGACGGTGATCCTGGACGGCGCGCGACGCGCGTTGGACCTGACGATCCGCCCGCGCGCCGCGCTGGTGCTGCGCCATGATCCCTTCGAACGGTTCGTGTCCGCCATCGCCTGGCTGCCGCGCGACACCTTCGACACACGGCTGCGCGAGCGCGTCGGCGACGTGATCGCGCGCGCCTTCGGCGGGCGGCTGTCGGCCTTCTACATCGCGCTGGGCGACGCGCCGCTCGCCCGCATCCACTACATCATCGCGACCAAGCCGGGCGAGGTGCCCGATATCGATGTCGCGGTGCTCGAAGCCGCCATTGCCCAGGCCGCGCGCGGCTTCGGCGAGAGGCTGTCCGAAGCCTTTGCCGCTGCCGAAGGCGAGGCGGAAGCCGCCTCCCGCCTCGTCCGCTGGCGGGAGGCCTTCCCGGCGGCCTATCGCGAGACGGCGACTGCCGCGCAGGGCGTCGCCGACATCCTGCTGGCCGAGGACGCGCTGGCCGCGAACCGCCCGCGCGCCGACCTGCTGCGGTCCCCCGGTGAAGGCGCGAGGTCGCTGACCCTCCGCCTGGTCAATCCAGGCGGGCCACTGCCGCTCGCCGATGCGCTGCCGCTGTTCGAAAGCCTCGATCTGCGGGCGATCGAGGAACAGCCCTACCACCTGCATCCGGCGGATGCCTCGCCGATCGTGCTGCATGTCTACCGCCTCGAAGCCGGCGCCGATTGCCCCGAGGACCGTTTCGACGAGATCCTCGGCGCGCTGGCCGCGCTGCTGGACGGCGCGACGGAGGCGGATGGCTTCAACCGCCTGGTGCTGCGCGCGGGGCTCGACTGGCGCGAATGCTGGCTGCTGCGCGCGATGTTCCGCTGGGCCAAGCAGGTCGGCTTCCCCTTCGCCCAGGCGAGCGTCGAGGCCGCCCTGTCGGCGCAGCCCGACGCCGCGCGCCTGCTGATCGACATCTTCCACCGCCGCTTCGACCCCGCCGTGGCGGATCGCGACACGACCCAGGCGGAAGCGGCCTGGGCGGTGCTGCTCGACAGCATCCAGAACCCGGATGAGGACCGCATCCTGTCGCGGCTGCGCGTGCTGCTGGATGCGATGCTACGCACCAATTTCTACCAGCAGAAGGCCTATCTCGCCTTCAAGCTGGACAGCGCGGCGGCGGGCGAGATGCCCCTGCCCCGCCCCTGGCGCGAGATCTTCGTCCATTCCGTGCGCATGGAAGGCTGCCATCTGCGCGCCGGGCCGGTCGCGCGCGGCGGCATCCGCTGGTCCGACCGGCGGGAGGATTTCCGCACCGAGATCCTCGGCCTGATGAAGGCGCAGCGGCTGAAGAACGTCATCATCGTGCCGACCGGCGCGAAGGGCGGCTTCGTGCTGAAGCATCCGCCGCCGGCGACCGACCGCGAGGCCTTCCAGGCCGAGGGCATCGCCTGCTACCGCATGCTGGTCCGCGCCATGCTCGACCTGGCCGACAACTACCAGGGCACGGCGGTCGTCACACCGCCCGGCATCGTCCGGCGCGACGGCGACGATCCCTACATCGTCGCCGCGGCGGACAAGGGCACCGCGACCTTCTCGGACATCGCCAACGCGTTGTCGGCCGAATACGGCTTCTGGCTGGGCGATGCCTTCGCCTCGGGTGGTAGCGCGGGATACGACCACAAGGGCATGGGCATCACCGCGCGCGGCGCCTGGGTGATGATCGATCGCCACTTCCAGGAGACGCTGCACCGGTCCGTGCAGGATGCGCCCTTCACCACGGTCGGCGTGGGCGACATGTCGGGCGACGTGTTCGGCAACGGGCTGCTGGTGTCGAAGCAGACGAAGCTGCGCGCGGCCTTCGACCATCGCCACATCTTCCTCGACCCCGATCCGGATCCCGCCACGTCCTATGCGGAACGCGAGCGCCTGTTCGCCCTGCCGCGGTCCTCCTGGGCCGATTACGACGCGCGGCTGATCAGCGCGGGCGGCGGCGTCTTCCCACGCAATGCGAAGACCCTGCCGCTGTCGCCGCAGGCTCAGGCCATGCTGGGCATTGCCGCTGACCGCGCCGAACCCGCCGCCATCATGCAGGCCATTCTGCGCATGGAAGTGGACCTTCTCTACTTCGGCGGCATCGGCACCTATGTGAAGGCCAGCACGGAATCCCAGGGCGATGCCGGCGACCGCGCCAATGACGCGATCCGCGTGAACGGCCACGACATCCGCGCGAAGGTGGTGGGCGAGGGCGCCAATCTCGGCGTCACCCAGGCCGGTCGCATCGAGATCGCGCGCCAGGGCATCCGCATCAACACCGATGCGCTCGACAATTCCGCCGGCGTGTCCACCTCGGACCATGAGGTGAACATCAAGATCCTGCTCGCCGACGCGGAATCCGAAGGCATGCTGACGCGCCGCAATCGCGACGAGCTGCTGCGCGCCATGACCGACGAGGTCGCCCACCTCGTCCTGCGCGACAACGCGATGCAGTCGCTCGCCATCACGCTGGAACAGATGGGCGGCGCCGACGATATCGCCGCCCATGCGGCGCTGATGGAGAAGCTCGAACATGTCGGGCTGCTTGATCGCGCCGTGGCCGGCTTGCCGGACGCGGCGGCCATGGCGCGGCGCATGGGCGCCGGCGACGCGTTGACGCGCCCCGAGCTCGCCGCCCTGCTGCCCTTCGCGAAGCTATGGCTGACCGAGGAGATCGAGGCCTCTGCCCTGCCCGACGATCCGGCGCTGCTGCCGGCGCTCATCGCCTATTTCCCGCATCCGCTGCGGGAAGCCTATGCCCGATACATCGAGCGCCATCGGCTGCGCCGCGACCTGGTCGCGACGATCATGGCCAATGCCGTTGCGAACCGTCTGGGCTGCGCGGCGCTCGCGCGGCTGACCATGGCCGCGGGGCCGGTCGAGGCGAGCCGCGCGGCGTTGCTCGCGGCCGAGGCCTTCGGGTTGGAGGCGGCCTGCGACGCCATCGATGCGGCGACAGCGCCGGCGGAAACGCGGCTGTCGGCGCTGCTCTCCCTGCGTCGCCTGCAGGAAGCTGCGGCGCAGCAGCTGCTGAACGCCCCTGTCCAGCCGCTGGATGAGGCGCTCGCGACGCTACGGCCGGGAATCGCGGCCCTCGCCGCTGCGGCGGCAGATCGCGGCCACGCCTTGCCGGACGGCCTGCCGGCCGATGCTGCGGCGCTGGCCGCCGCCGCGCCGCGTCTCGCCGCCGCGCCGGCCGTGGTGCGTCTGGCGGGACAGACAGGGGTGGATGCCACGGCGGCCGCTTCGGCCTGGGCCGCGATCGGCGAGGCCTTCGCCCTTGACGCGCTGCGGGCCGGCATCGCCGCCGCGCCGGCGCCGGGCGCCTTCGGGCCACGCGCCCGGGCCGCACTGGCGGAGGAGGTGGGAGCGAGCCAGATGCGCCTCGCCGCGCAACGCCTGGCCGGTGGCGCACCGGATGCCGGCCGGACCGAAGCCGCTGCCGCACTGGTGCGGGAAGCTGCGGTGGCGCGGGATCTGGCAGCCGTGACGGTGGCGGCGCGGGCCTTGTCGGCGCTGGCCTGACGGCGGGAGAAAGACCATCCTCGCACCCGGCGCACCTCACGCCGTTTCCTGACACGCGGAGCCGAGAACGGCGCCGCAGCCTTGGCGCGAAGAGCGGTTGGGGGCGGCTATGGAGAGGGGCTTTGCCCCTTTCCAAACCTCACTCCGCCCAAGGGCCAAGGCCTTTGGAAACCGTCACCTGGCGCTGTGCGCCGCTGGCAGGAAGAGCGCCAAAACCCGTCATCGCGCATGAAGCGCGCTTCGAGGGGGGCAGTGTGACCCTTCTGCCCAATACCAAGTTCCTGCGCTCCAAGTGCTCCAAGCACTTGGCGGGGCGGTTCGGAGGGGCAGAGCCCCTCCGACATCACTCTGCCGAGATGTTGTTCCGTCGGATCACCTCACCCCATTTCTGTCCTTCGCTGGCGATGAATGCGCCGAAGGCTTCGGGGCTATTGCCGCCCGGGATGGCGCCCTGCTGGTTCAGCCTGTGACGCACTTCGGCGTCCTGCAGCGCGGCGATGGCAGCGCGGCGCAGCATCGCAAGAGGCTCTGCCTGGATCCGCCCAGGCGCGACCAGCCCGTGCCAGTTGCTGGCGTCGACGCCCGGCAGGCCGAGTTCAACGAAGGTCGGGACATTCGGCAGCCAGGACAGGCGTTCGGGGGTGCCGACTGCGAGTGCGCGCATCGTCCCGGCATCGATGTTCGGCAGCAGCACGGGCAGGTCGGCGAAGCCGAGCTGCACCTCGTTGCGCAGAATCGCTGTCGCGAGTTGTCTGCCGGAATTGTAGGCGATGTTCACGATGTCGATGTTCGCCGCGGCGCGGAGCTGCTCGGCGGCGAGATGCGGCATGGAGCCGCTGCCGGTGGAACCGAAATTCAGCGCCCCCGGCCGTGCCCGCGCATCGGCAATCAGATCCTGAAGGCTGCGGAAGGGCGAGGCACCGGGCACCACCAGCGGCTCGGGCACCAGCGCGGCCAGGGTCATCGGCGCGAGGTCGGTGACCGGGTTATAGGGCGTCCCGCGGCCGAGATGCGGGGAGATGGCGAGTGCCCCGGCGCTGCCAATCCCGAAGGCGTAGCCATCGCCCGCGGCCTTGGCGATCACGTCCACGCCAGTCACGCCGCCGGCGCCGGCGCGGTTCTCGACCACCACGGGCTGGCCGAGGCTCGCTGCCATGTGCGGGGACAGGATGCGCGCGATGATGTCGCTCGGCCCGCCGGCGGCGAAGGGCACAACGAAACGGATGGCGCGGGATGGGTAGCGGTCCTGCGCAGTGGCGGGCAGGGCAGCGGCGCAGAGGCCGATCAGGGCCGCCAGGGTCGCGGTCAGCTTCATTCTTGGGTCCTCCTTGCGTCGACGTCGCGGCGCCTCAGGGCGCCGGGTGGTCCGGGTCCTCGAGCTCCGGCGCGATGCTGCCGGGGATGCCGAGTTCGAAGGTGTTCAGCGTGAGCGCGACCAGGCAGTAGTAACCGAGGATGCCCACCAGCTCGACCATGCCCGCCTGGCCCAACGCCGCGACGCCGCTGTCGTAGAGCGGCTGCGGCACGCGGCCCGTCTTCAGCAGGGTCGTCGAGACGTCGTAGACCGCCTGCTCGCGCGCATCGCGCAGGGTCGGGGTGCGGCGGGCGGCGATGGCGGCGATGACCTCAGGGTCCATGCCGGCTTTCAGGCCCTCGCGCTTGTGCGCCGTCCATTCATGGTGGGAGGTCCAGTGCCGGCCGCAGACCAGGATGGCGAGTTCCGACAGGCGCGGTTCCAGCGAGGTCTGGTAGCGCAGCAGCTCGCCAAGCTTCTGGGCGCGGCTGGCGAGCGCAGCGTTCTGGATCCAGGCGACCATGGGGGCGGGGACGCGGCCGCGGATGCCGGACACGGCTTCGGCACAGGCGGCCTTCTGCTCGGGTGTCATCGCCTCTTCGGGCGGCAGGTCGAGGCGGGGCATGGCGGCGTTCCTCAGCGTGGCGGGAACGCGGCAGCCAGTCGCCGCAACGGGGCGCGGCGGGACTTTCCCGTGTTCCTCACCCCGCCCCTATAGGCGGGAATTCCATACCCTGGAAGTGCCTTCCATGATGCGGAGGCGCCGGGTCAGGGCATGCCCCCGCGCAGCCGCTCCAGCAGATAGGGAAAGAAGGGGTTCCAGGTGATGCGGGCGAAGTGGTTCGCATCCAACACCAGCACGCCGCGTTCCCCGCGCACGGCGACGGCGCCGAGGGCGACGCCCATCGCATCGGCCGGATCGGGATCCCCACCATAAAGACCATCCCAGGCCGGGAAGGGCAGCGCGACATGCGACAGCGAATAGACCGTGCGCGGCCAGTCGAGGTCGAGCGGCTGCGCTTGCTCGATCGTCGCGCCCGCTGGCGTGCGGCGGGCGACGGCCGCCAGGCCATCCCCGTCATTGCCCACCACCGTCACGGCGAAGCGCCGCGGGGCGGCCGGCAGGATGCGCGACAGCGCCGCATCGGCGCCCTGGGTGAACAGTGGCCCGAACTTCAGGCTGCGATTGAGGTCGAACAGCACCACCTCGCTGCCGTTCTCCGGCAACAGCGCATAGAGGCGCGACAGGATGGCCGGCGTGGACACGGTCGCATCGACCACCGACTGGAAGGTGAGCACCGGCGGCAACGCCCCGAGCCGCCCGGCACGGGATAAAGCCTCAAGCTGCGCCTGGAGCGCCGCGGTCAGCCGATGCGTCTGCCGCGCGGCGTTCACGGGGAAGGAGTTGAACTTGAAGGGGTTGAACTCCGGCAGGATGTCGAGCCAGGCGGCCTTGGCGAAACGCGGCAGGAAGGCCGGCAGGCCCGCGAGTCCGGCGAAGCGCGCAAAGGCCGTCACGCCGACCATGGGCGAGACCAGCACCACGCGATCCGCCCGTGGCAGGCGCGAATCCTCGGTGGCATCGAGCGCATGCTTCAGCGCGAGCGCCCCGCCATTGGAATAGCCGACCAGGTGCAGCGGCCCGGCCGGCACGCGCGCCCGCGCCGTGCGCACGGCCAAGCGCGTCGCCGCCATCCAGTCTTCCCAGACCGCCTCGGTGAGACCTCCCGGCACCGTGCCATGGCCCGGCATGCGCATGCCGATGGCGAGGAAGCCGCGCGCGCGATAGGCCTCGGCCAGGTGCCGCAGGCTGTAGGGCGCATCGGTCAGCCCATGCAGGAAGACCGCCGCGCCGACCGGCGGGCCGTCCGGTTCCAGGATGAAGGACCGATTCCAGTCATGGGCGAGGCGCCCCGGGTTCACCGGGCTGCCCGCGAACCAGCGATTGGCGGGCACGCGATCCCCGGGCGGAAGCCGGTCCGTCACCGCGGCGCGAATGGCGGCGAAGGCGACCTCCTCGGCCCCGATCCAGGCTGGCCAGTCGGCCGCGTCCATCTGCGCGACGGACAGCTCCGGCGGGACGAATTCGTGCCAGGGGCCAAGCGGCGGGCCGCTCTGCACATCCCAGGCGCGGAAGACCGCGATAAGCAGGATCAACCCGGCCACGCCCAACGCGGCGCGCTTCAGGCTGCGAGAAACGAACCCGATCATGACAGCTCCGTGCAACCCTTGCGCCATGCTTCGCCGGCATGGAGGCTGCATGCAACACCACGACCCCAGGCATGGAACGGTATGACCAAGGACAATGCGCTCCGCACACTCGCCGGCATCACCACAGCGATCCTCGTCGCCGCGGCCTTGTCGCTCGCGGAATCGGTGCTGGCACCGATCGCCTTCGCGCTGTTCCTGATCGCGCTGGCCTGGCCGCTGCAGCGTGGATTGGAACCGGTCATCGGCGGTGCCGCGGCGATGGTGGTCACGCTGCTGGTCACGCTCGCGGTGGTGGCGGTGATGGTGCTGCTCGTCGCCTGGGGATTCGGGCGGGTCGGGGGCTGGGTCATCACCAATGCCGCCATGCTGCAGGAGATGTACGTCCGCAAGCTCGACTGGGCGGCGCAGCAGGGGGTGGAGATCGCACCGATCCTCGCAGAACACCTTAACGCCCGGTCCCTGGTGCGGCTGGCACAGGGGATGCTCGGCCAGTTCCAGGGCATGCTGACCTTCGTCGCGATCACGCTGGTCTACATGATCCTCGGCCTGCTCGAGACCGGCGGCGCGGCGCGACGCCTGCACGCGATGGGCGGGACCGCCGGGCAGGTGCTCGATGCGCTGTGCGAGACGGGATCGAAGCTGCGCACCTACATGGCGGTGCGCACGGTGATGTCGGTGCTGACGGGCATCGCCGTCGGTCTCTTCGCCTATGCCATGGGCCTGGAACTCGCGGTCGAATGGGGCGTGATCGCCTTCGTGCTGAACTACATCCCGTTCATCGGCTCCTTCCTCGCCACCCTGTTCCCGACGGTGTTCGCCATCCTGCAATTCGGATCCTGGCAATCGGCGATCACCGTTTTCGCCTGCCTGCAGATCATCCAGTTCCTGTCAGGCAGCTATATCGAACCGCGGCTCGCCGGGTCGCGGCTGGCGATCTCGGCCTTCATGGTGCTGGTCGCGGTCTTCGTGGGCGCCTTCCTCTGGGGTATCCCTGGAGCCTTCATCGGCGTGCCGGCGCTGATCGCCGGACTGACCCTATGCGAACGCTTCGAGGGCAGCCGCTGGCTCGCCGCGCTGCTGTCCGGGAAATGACGGGGAGATCCGCCGTGACGTCATCGCCTTCGCGGCGCCTGCTCGCCGGGCTGCTGCTCGCGCTCTTCGCGCTCACCGGCTGCGGGACGATCAACCGACTCGATCCGCCGCCGCTCGCGGCGACGCAGACCCTGCCCATCCTCGGCATCGACAATGCCCGCTTCTGGCCCGATTCCGACACCGCGCCGCTGATCCGCGAGATCGACCAGCTGCGTGCCCGCCAAACGCAGGTTGCGGGGCCGCGACAGCCGTTGCCGGCACGCAACTTCCTCGCCCTGTCCGGCGGCGGCGACAACGGCGCCTTCGGCGCGGGACTGCTGGTCGGTTGGACCGCATCCGGCCGGCGCCCGACCTTCGACGTGGTGACGGGCATTTCTGCCGGCGCCCTGATCGCGCCCTTCGCTTTCCTCGGCCCCGACTACGACCCGCAGCTCCGCGAAGTCTTCACCGAGGTCGCGCCACATGACGTGATCCAGATGGGCAGCATGATCCGCGCCGTGCTCTTCGGCGAGGCGCTGGCCGATACCTCGCCGCTCTACCGCCTGATCGCGACGCATGTGAACGCGGCGATGATGGCCGCCATCGCCGCCGAATACCAACGCGGACGGCTGCTGCTGATTGGAACCACCAATCTCGACCTCGGCCGGCCCGTGCTGTGGAACATCGGCGCCATCGCCGCGAGCGGCCATCCCCAGGCGCTCGAGCTGTTCCGCCGCATCCTGCTCGCCTCCGCCTCCATCCCCGGTGCCTTCCCGCCGGTGCTGGTGGATGTGGATGTCGCCGGGCGCGGCTACCAGGAAATGCATGTCGATGGCGGGGCGTCGATCCAGATGTTCCTCTATCCGCCGACGCTGACGTTGCGGGATCAGGCACGCGCCCGGCAACCCCAGCGCGAACGCACGGCCTGGGTGGTGCGCAACGGGCGGCTCGACACGGAGTGGGCGTCAACCACCCGGTCGATCCTCGGCATCGCGTCGCGCTCGGCTTCCACCCTGCTGCACTTCAGCGCGGTGAACGATATCACCCGCATCTTCCTCACCACACAGCGCGACGGGGTGAATTTCCGCCTGGCCTATATCGGGCCGGAATTCGACGCGCCGCGGTCGGAACCCTTCGACACGGCCTATATGCGCGCGCTGTTCGAGTACGGGTACCGGCACGGGCTGGAAGGACGCTGGACCGATTCGCTGCGGCCCATCGGGTCGATCGAGCGGAACGATCCGGCGCGGTGAATTCCGGGAGTGGCGCTGCCCCAGACACGCGAAGACGAGGCTCGTGACGCAACGGGGGAGAGGCTTCGCCCCTCCCCGGACTCCGCCCCAGCAACCACGATGGGGCCTGTGGATGCCAAGACCTCGCACTTGGCAGGAAGCCCGTTTCGAGATGTCGCGGTGCGTACACCGCATGACGCCCGGTGATGCCTCTCGGTGCCGAGCGCGAAGCCCGCGCATTAGCGTGGCCGGACCGTTGCGCAGGGCACGAGGTCCAGGCTTCCGAAAGTCCTGTGGCCATGACTCGCCATGGACGTTGCAACGCCAGGTCAAGAGCATCCCGTAACGGGATGACGTTTGGAGCGAGGCAGCATCCATCTCCGCCCGCCGTCACGCACCATGCGCTCGGGCGGATGGGGCGAAGCCCCTCGCATCCGCAGATGAGCGCCAAGCCTGTCTTCGGCCCCGCCGCTATTCCAACCGCAGCGCTGCCCGCATCTCCGCCGCCCCGGCCGGATCGGCCAGCGCGGCGAGCCGTCCGGCCGCCAGCATCGCCATGCGCTGCATCAGCGCCCGCCGGCGTGCCGAGGCGAGCCGGTGTTCCGCTGCCTCGCGAATCAGCGCGGCCTCGCGGTCCTCGGCGACCACGAGGCCGACATCCTCAGGCAGCAGGTCCTGCGGGAAGTCGAGATCGACGGCGAAGTAGAGGCGGTCGCACCAGGCGCGATAGTCGGGCCATTTGCCGTCGGTGAGGAAATCCCGCGCGCAGGATTTCACCTCCAGGATCACGAAGTCGCCATCCGGGCGCAGCGCGAGGATATCGGCCCGGCGGCCATCGGGCAGCGGGACCTGCTCGACCGGCGCCCAGCCGCGCAGGGCGCAGAAGCGCGCAGCGGCGCGGGTGACGGCGAGCGTCCGGGCGGGGATGGTCAACGGCTCCATGGCACCGATGTTCTTCCTTCGTTCGACACGGCGCAAGCCTCGGCGGCCGAGTCTCACGGTCACGATGGTTGCGGGCGACCGGCGCCGGGACCACCTGCCAGCCATGTTCCGCCGCGCCCTGATCGCCGTCCTGACCCTGGTCGCCGCGCCGGCCCTCGCGCAGGACCGCATCGCCACGGAGCGCGCGACCTTCCGGGTCACGACCTTCGCCTCGGGCCTGGAGCATCCCTGGGGCGCGGCCTTTCTGCCGGATGCCTCCCTGCTGGTCACCGAACGCCCCGGGCGGCTGCGGCGCGTGACGCCGGATGGGCGCGTCTCGGCGCCGCTCGCCGGGGTGCCACGGGTAGAGGCAGCGGGCCAGGGCGGGCTGCTCGACATCGCGCTGGCGCCGGATTTCGCGCAGACGCGGGAAGTCTTCCTGTGCCACGCCGCAGCGGTGGAGGGCGGAGTTCTGACGCGACTGATCAGCGCACGGCTATCACCTGCGAACGACGCGCTGACGGGGGTGCGGCGGCTGCTCGACGCCGTGCCGGCGCAGTCGGGCGGCAGGCTGCATTTCGGCTGCCGCATCGCCTTCGACCGCGACGGCTACCTCTACCTCTCGACAGGCGAGCGGAACGAACGCGCCCGCGCCCAGCGCCTGGACGATCTCGGCGGCAAGGTGTTGCGGCTGACCCGCGACGGAAGGGTGCCGCCGGACAATCCCTTCATCGGCCAGCAGGGCGCGCGGCCGGAGATCTGGTCCTTCGGTCATCGGAACCCGCAGGGCCTGGCGCTGAACCCCTGGACCGGCAGCCTGTTCGAGGCCGAGCACGGCCCGCGCGGCGGCGACGAGATCAACATCATCCGGCGCGGCGCGAATTACGGTTGGCCGATCGTCAGCCATGGCCGGGAATATTGGGGGCCGCAGATCTCCAGCGACACCAGCGCCCCGGGGATCACCGATCCCGCCCGGGTCTGGGTGCCCTCCGTCAGCCCATCCGGCATTGCCTTCTATGACGGAGCGGCCTTTCCGGGCTGGCGTGGCAGCCTCTTCCTCGCGACGCTGAGCACGCCGGGACTCGTGCGGCTGACACTGGACGGCGACGCCATCATCGGGGAGGAGCGGCTGCTGTGGGACCGGCAGCGCCTGCGCGACGTCGTGGTGGGGCCCGACGGGCGCCTTTACCTGCTGGTGGATGCGCCCGATGGTGGGATCCTGCGGCTGGATCCCGTCTGATACCGGCCAGCCTTACGGCTGACCCGGCATTGGAGTCTTGGCGTCGCGCACGGCCGCCCCACCAGACCCGCGCGCCATGCCGGCGAGCCTTGTCGCTGTCGAGATCACCAGCAAGGCTCGGCGGAATGAGATCAGCGGCCTTCGAAGTGGGGCACACGCTTTTCCAGCATCGAATCCACCGCCTCGCGATGGTCGCGCGTGCCATGGGCCAGCGCCTGGTAGGCGGCTGACATCTCCAGCAGCGTGGACAGGCGCATGTGCTGGCTCTCGCGCAGCAGGCGCTTGGTCAGGCGCACGGCCTGGGGCGGGTTCACCGCGATGCGCTCGGCCATGGCGTGCGCGGCCTGCATCAGCTCGCCGGGTGGCACGACCTTGTTGACCAGGCCGCAGGCCAGCGCCTCGGCCGGGTTGAGCGGGTCGCCGGTGAGCGACATCTCGAGCGCCTTCGGCATCCCCACCACCTTCGGCAGCAGATAGGCCCCGCCATCGCCGGGCACGATGCCGACCTTGACGAAGGATTCCGCGAAGCGCGCGGCTTCCGACGCGATGCGGATGTCGCACATGCAGGCGAGATCGAGCCCGGCCCCGATCGCCGGCCCGTTCACCGCGGCGATGGTGGGAATGTCCATCTCGTACAGCGCGAGGGGGATCATCTGGATGCCGCGGCGGTAGGATTCGCGGATCTCCGCCCCGGAATGCCCGCCGGTGATGCCGGTGCGGTCGCGCATCCCCTTGAGGTCGCCGCCGGCGCAGAAGGAGGAGCCTTCGCCGGTCACGATCACCACGCGCACATGGTCGTCGCGGTTCAGGGCGCGGCAGGTGTCGGCGACCTCGGCGCATTCCTCGGCGGTGGAGATGGCGTTGCGCTTCTCCGGCCGGTTCAGGGTGAGAGTGACGACGTGGCCGTCGCGCTCGATCTTCAGAAAGCCAGTCATGCGGCGGACTCCTCGTCGCGGGATGTCAGGAAGGGCCAGAGCGCACCGCCCTGTTGCGCTGCCTGGCCGATGCGTGCGGACCAGAACCGTTCGGACCCGCCCTCGTCGCGCCAGGCCCAGAGACGGCGAGTATAATGGTGCAGCGCGTGTTCCTCGGTGATGCCCATGGCGGCAAGCACCTGATGCGCGATGGCGGCACCGCGCGCGGCGGCCTCGCCAGCGGTGATCTTGGCGCAGCCGATCTCGAAAGCGGCATTGGCGAGGCCGCGCTGGTCGGCGGCCCGCGCGGCCGCCGCGGCGGCGACCGAAACGGCGGAGGATTCGGCCGCGAACACAGCAAGCTGCTGCTGGATGGCCTGGAACCGACCGATCGGTCGGCCGAACTGCTTGCGGGTGTTGGCGTGTTCCACCGCCAAGGCCAGTGCCGCCTGCATGGCACCGGCGATCTGCGCGGCGCGGATCAGCGCGGTCAGCAGCAGGGCGGCCTCGCTGCCCCAGGCATTGGGCAATGTGCCCTGGGCGACCGGCGCGCCCGTGACAGCGACAGTATCACGTGGCTCGCGCCCGATATTGGTGCCGGGTTCGATGCGCAGCGCGCCGGCGGCATACAGCGCTACGGTCGCACCATCGGCCAGCGCGACATGCAGGGCATGGCGGGCACAGGGCACGCGCGCGCCGGCCGCCGCAAAGGTCAGGGTTCCCTCGGGTGGCGTGATGCCGGCGGCGGCCAACAATGCAGAAGCGGCGATGGCTTCCGCCAGCGGCACCGGCGCGCCGGCACGGCCCAGCGCCTCGATCAGCGGCATCGCATCCTGGAAGCCGAGGCCCGCGCCGCCATGGTCTTCCGCCACCAGCGCCGCGGCAAGGCCAAGGCCATCGAGCGCAGCCCAGGCCTCGGCGGGGAAGGCGCCGGATTCCACCGCGCGCAGCGTCGCCACATCCGTCGCATCCGCCAGCGCGCGCGTAACCTGTTCCGCGAGCTCCGCGGCAATCGTCATCCCAGTCATCAGCGCAGCCCCAGCTCGCGGGCAATGATGCCGCGCATGATCTCCCGCGTGCCGCCGCGCAGCGAGAAGGTCGGCGTGATCTGCGTCAGGTAGTCGTGCAGGCGGCGCATCGTCTCCGGCATGGCATCCACATCCATCAGGCCGCGCATGGCATGCGGCAGCGCCTGTTCGAAATCATTGCCGAGATCCTTCACCAGCGCCGCCTGGCGCACCGGATCGGCACCGTCCTGCAGCATGCCGGCGACCGCGGTGGACATGGCGCGCAGCGTCCATAGCCGCGCCACCTGCCGACCCAGCGCGGGCGCGGCGGAAGCATCGTTGCGCAGAGCGTCCAGCGACGCCTCCAGCAGCGGGTGCGACGACAGATACCGATCGGGGCCGGAGCGTTCGAAGGCGAGCTCGCTCGTCGCCTGCGCCCAGCCCGCGCCCTCCTGCCCGACCAGCGCGTCGTCGGGCAGCATCACGTCGTCGAAGGTGATTTCGTTGAAGCCTTCCTCGCCGACCAGGTCGCGGATTGGGCGGATGGTGACACCGGGCGCCTTCAGATCCACCAGCATCTGGGACAGGCCCTGATGCTTCGAACCGCCCTCGGGCGGTGCCGAGGTCCGAACCAGCGCGATCATCCAGTCACACAGGTGGCCGAAGGTGGTCCAGATCTTCCGCCCGTTGAGCTTCCAGCCACCCTCCACGCGATCCGCCCGCGTGCGCAGGGAGGCGAGATCCGACCCGGAATCCGGCTCCGACAGCCCGATGCAGAAGGCGTAGTCGCCGGTCACGATCTTCGGCAGGAACTTCGCGCGCTGCGCCTCGGTCCCCAGCCGCAGGATCAGTGGGCCGGATTGCCGGTCGCCGATCCAATGCGCCCCCACGGGCGCGCCGGCCGCGAGCATCTCCTCCAGCACGATCAGGCGTTCGAGGAAAGACCGTTCGCCGCCGCCATAGGCCTTCGGCCAGCACATGCCGATCCAGCCCCTCGCCCCGACCGCGCGCGTGAAATCGCGGTCGAAGCCCATCCAGGACCGTGCCCGCACCTCGGGTGTCCAGCGAGATTCCTGTTCGGTGATGAAGGCGCGCACCTCCGCCCGCAGGGCGGCCGCGCCCGGGGGCGGGTCGCGAAGATCGAAGCGCAGTCCGGTCATGGCGTTTTCTCCCGCCGCGATCCTCCCTGGACTGCGCGCCGCGTCAATGCCCCAGCACGCGGGACAGCACCGGCGCCACCGCCACGCCGACCGCCAGCCCGGCCACGCCGGACAGGCCGGCTTCCACCACCCAGCCGATGAGGCCACCACCCACCGCCGTGCCCAGACCATGGACGACATGCTGCGGTCCACCGAGTCCGAAAGCCTCCAGCCCATGCAGGATGATGCCGCCGCCGACCCAGACCATGGCGACGGTGCCGACGATGGACAGCACCTTCAGCACCACCGGCATGCCGCGGACCAGCAGCGCGCCCGTATCCATGCCCCGCCGGACCATGGCCGCGCCGACATCGTCCGCCTTCACGATGATCGCCACCACGCCATAGACCGCGACGGTGATGCCGAACCCCACCACGGCCAGCGCGATGGCCTGGGTCCAGACATTCGACTCCGGCATGGTGGCGAGCGCGATGGCCATGATCTCGGCCGAGAGGATGAAGTCGGTCTTGATCGCGCCTTTGACGCGGGCGTTTTCCAGATGCCCCGCATCCGCCACGGTCGGCGCCGTGACATGGGCCTCGGGCGAATGAGGACGAATCCACTCCATCACCTTCTCCGCGCCTTCGAAGCAGAGATAGAGGCCCCCCAGCATGAGCAGCGGCGTGATGACCCAGGGCGCGAAAGCCGAGAGCAGCAGCGCCGCCGGCAGCAGGATGACGAACTTGTTGAACAGCGAGCCCAGCGCGATACGCCCGATGATCGGCAATTCGCGCGACGCATCGAACCCCACCACATAGCGTGGCGTGACCGCCGCATCGTCGATGACGACGCCGGCGGCCTTCGCGCCCGCCTTGCTTGCCTGCGCGGCGACGTCGTCGAGCGACGCGGCCGCCACCTTGGCGATGGCCGCAACGTCGTCCAGCAGCGCGAGTAGCCCTGTGCTCATGCGATGGTTCCCGGCTCATTGTGCGTGAGTCGAGCCATCATGGCACAGCCTTGCGGCCGCCGCGGAGTGTCGCGGCGCACGGAGCGCGGAACCAGGGAACTTTTGCAGGCGCCGGTGGCCGACATGGCGATGATGGCGCCGGCAGCTCGGGAGAGGGCTCCGCCCTTCCCCGGCCGACCCCATCCACGGAAGGCCGGGTGGCTTTCGGCGGCGAAAGGCCTGGGGAGGGAACTAAAGCCCGCCTCGATCTCAGCCCTCGCCCGATCGTCGCGCGCGCCCGGGCACTTCCGCCATCACACGATCCCCGCCTTGCGCGCCGCTGCGATCTCTGCCGCGTCCATGCCGGCGAATTCCGCCAGAACCGCATCCGTATCCCCGCCCGGCGCCGGGATTCCGTACCGGATCTCCGGCGGCGTTGCCGAGAGATGCAGCGGCGAGCCCACCACCCGCACCGTGCCCGCCGCATGGTGCGTGATGTCCCGGATCATCCCGCGGGCCGCGATATGCGGATCGGTCTCGACATCCTCCGCGGTATTGATGGGACCGGACGTGATCTTCGCCTCTTCCAGCTTCGCCAGCCATTCGGCGCGCGGGCGAGTCTTCAGCAGGGTGCGCATGCGATCGAGCAGCGCGTCGCGGTGTTCCACCCGGTCGCGGGCGCGGCGGAAGCGCGGATCCTCC
Source organism: Roseomonas alba (assembly GCF_019430885.1). Lineage (GTDB taxonomy): Bacteria > Pseudomonadota > Alphaproteobacteria > Acetobacterales > Acetobacteraceae > Neoroseomonas > Neoroseomonas alba. The sequence goes on from NZ_JAHYBZ010000008.1 coordinate 318,423, forward strand.
GACCATTCGGGATGGCCCAGCGCCTCGGCCAGGCGGACGAATTCCCGGTCGTTCAGGACGCCGATAACGAAGCGCGCATCGGATCCCTCAAAGACGCCGTAGGGCACGGCAACGGGACTGTCATTGCCGGATCGCGGGAAGATGCGCCCGGCATTCAGCCAGGACGACATCGGCGCCTGCATCAGCGACGTCATGGTCTCGAACAGGTTCACGTCGATCGCCTGACCCTCGCCGGTCGCATCGCGATGGCGCAGGGCAGCGAGGATCGACACCGTTGCCGCGAAGCCCGTGAACATGTCGGCGACGGGCACGCCGACACGCTGCGGGCCGCCGCCCGGCATGCCGTCGGCCTCGCCGGTGACCTCCATCAGCCCGGCCATGGCCTGGGCGACGAAATCGTAGCCCGACCGGCCGGCATAGGGCCCGGACTGCCCGAACCCCGTGACCGAGCAATAGATCAGACGCGGATTGACCGCCCGCAGATCCTCATACCCCAGCCCGTAGCGGGCGAGCGTGCCAGGGCGGAAATTCTCGATCAGCACATCGGCCTGCGCGGCCATGCGCCTCAGGATTGCCGCGCCCTCCGGCTTCGCGAAATCGACCGACACCGACCGCTTGTTGCGGTTCAGCGAGACGAAATAGGTGCTGTCCTCCGACCCCTTCACGAAGGGCGGCCCCAGCGCCCGCAGGTCGTCCCCGTCGCCGCGCCGTTCCACCTTGGCGACATCCGCGCCGAGATCGCCCAGCATCTGCGCGCAGAGCGGCCCCGCCACCACCCGGGTCAGGTCGATCACACGCAGGCCATCGAGGGCACCGGCCATGTTTCCTCCACTTGGTTTCCGGCCGCAGGGTGGCGCAGGACGCGCGGCGCGGATAGGGCACCGGCGCGATGGACGCGCGGACCCGGCCCGTGCTGGTCTGCGCGCCATGAAGCGCGCCCTGATCCTCGCCGCCCTGGCCCTGCTGCCCCTGCCCGCATTGGCGCAGTCCGGGCCGTCCTTCGACTGCCGCCAGGCCCGCGCCTGGGACGAACGGCAGATTTGCGCCCAGGCAGACCTCGCGGAGCTTGACCGCCGGATCGCCGCAGCCTGGCGGGCGGCGACGGCGACGGCAGCGCCCGACCAGCGCGCCCAGCTCCAGGCCGATCAGCGCACCTGGCTGGCCGATCGCCGCCGCTGCGAAGGCCCCCAGGCGCGGGAGGCGCAATCCTGCCTGCGCCGCGTCATGCGCATCCGCGCCCGCGACCTGGAGGCGATGACCCAGACCGCCGCCCTGCCCGACGCCAAGCCCGCCCCGGCCGCGCCGCCGGCGCCCACGACCCTGCGCCCGATCGCCTGCCCCGGCACGCCGGGCTGGGTCGCGGCGCAGGTTTGCGCCACGCCCGGCATGCGCGACCTCGATGCCGCGGTCATCCGCGATGCCGAAGCCGCGCGGAGCAGGTTGGCGCGCAACCCGGCAGCCCTCGCCGAACTCGAAACGCTTCTGTCCCGCTACATCGCGGCACGGGACGCCTGCGCGCGGAGCCCCGGGCGCCTGCCGCTCGATTGCTTGCAGGAGACGATGGAGGACGCTCAGGCGGAAATCCGGCGCCGGGCGGCGGGGTGAACCGGAGAGGGGCCTTGGAACCCGCTTCAGCAAAGGCCGTAAGGCCTTCCTGATGGTCCCCCTGACTCTGCTGCCGGAAATCGGAGGGGCGCCGCCCCTCCGAACCACCCCGCCAGGGGCTTGGAGCCCCTGGACCGCAATCTATTGGTGCTGGGCAGAACGGACATACTCCATCCGCTGAGCGCGCTTCGTGCGCAAATGTCGTTTCGGCACGCATTCCGCCAGTCGCGCGCAGCGCCAAGTGGAGGTTTGCAAAGGCCTTTCGGCCTTTGCTGGAGTGGCTTGGAGGGGCAAAGCCCCTCCAACGGCCACATCAGACGTATCGGGGCAGCCCTTCTCCAGGCCTCGCTCAGCCAAGCGGCACGAGGTGATTGTCCCACCGCAGCCGTGACAGCCACGCCGCACCGAGATCCGCCGGCGCTGCCGTTACGCCCACGAGTGCCACCTGACCGAGACCCGACGTCACCACGAACCCGCCCGGCGCCGCCGCCACGCCGCAGCCGTCGCGCATGGCGAATTCCGAGAGCACGCGGCGCGATTGCGCCTCGATCAGCACGCCGCGGCCGCCGCGCGGGCTGGTCACGGCAATGACCTCGCCGCCCTGGCCGGCCGCCGCGCTGCCCGTGTAGTGATCCAGGCCCCGCCACAGCGCATCCGACCCGTCCAGCGGCGTGATGTCGTCCGCGGTCGTCGCGGCGATCAGCGCGGGGCGCTCGAAGCGCGGCCCTTCATGCTGCATGGCGACGAACAGCACACCCGTCGCATCCAGGGCCAGGTGGCGGAGGGACAGCGCATTCTCCTCTCCTTCCAACACCCGGCGCGACAGCTTCCGGCCGCTCGCGGCGTCCAGCAGGGTGACATCGCTGTCGAAGGTCTCCAGATCCAGCCGCGCCCGCGGCACGGAGGGATCGGTGCGGATGCCGCCATTCGCAACCCACAGCGCACGCCCATCCGGCGTCAGGCGGATGTCGTGCGGATCGGCGCCGCCCGTGGGGAACTCGCCGATGCGCGCGAAGCCGCGCGTCGCGGCATAAATGCCGACCACCCCGTCCCCAGCCTCGTCCAGCTCGGTCGCATACAGCAGGTCGCCATCGGCCGAGAAGCAGCCATGGCCGCAGAACCAGCGCCCCGTCGCGCGGGGGATGGTCTCGCCGACGCGCCCGCTCGCCGGATGCAGCAGCAGGGCGAAGCTGCCCGGCCGCCGCGCGAACAGGACCGCCACGCCGCCATCCGGCGACACCGCCGCGCCATGCCCCCGCGCCGGCAGCGGCACGTCGAAGCGTGGCGCGCCGTCCAGCCCGAAGGCCACGGCGCGCCATCGGCCGTCCTCATCCGCGGCCGCCGAGAGATAGGCGGGACTCGCGGCCATTGCCGGTGCGGCGGCCGCGAAGCCGATCAGGCCGAAGACGGCCCGGCGTCCGAAGCGTGCCATCAGTCGCCATCCATGGAGTTGAAGCCCACGGGCAGATCCAGCGCCGCCGAGACGCGATCCGCGATCAGCCGCCGCAGCGGGCCGAGGATGCGCAGCAGCTCCTCGACCGGCGCGCGGTTCTGCACCACGGCGACTTCCAGCGACGGCGTGATGCGCGCGGCGGCCGCCTCGGCCTGGGCGAAGCCGTCGGTCACCTCGCGCGCCAGGGCCGCCTGGCCGCCGATCAGCATCGGCGCAAAACCCGTCGCCCAGTAGTTCTGCTGCGCCGCCAGGGAAGCCCGCACCAGCGCGAGCGATTCCCCGCTGCGCCAGGCCTCGGCGCGGCGCGGGAAAGCCTCGCGCGCCGAGGGCCCCAGCACCCGCGCCACCTGGCGCTCGGCGAGGAATTCCAGCCCGCCCACCAGCGTCTTGAACAGCACCAGCATGCCGTCCTGCGGGATGCGATAGCCGCCGGTCGGCGTGCCTTCCAGGATCGGGCCGTAGCTCTGCCACTCGGTCCGCATCGCGTCGCCCATGGTGGCGAGGTTCACCCCGATCGCCGCCAGCAGCACACGGCGGAAAGGCTGATCCGGCGCGGCGAGGCGCGGTGCGTCGTCGCCGAACAGCAGGCGCTCGGCCGCCGGCAGGCCCTGCGCGGCAACTCGGCCGTGCTGGAAGGCCTCGGGCGTGACCTGGGCCGGGTCGGCGGCGCGCAGCAGCTCGCCCATCTCGCGCCCGATGCTGTTGCGCACATCGGGGAAGAAGTCGATGCGCAGCCCGCGATCGAACTCGTCGAGCGGCCCGAAGCGCAGATGCCGGATGCGCTGGAAGGCAAGCGAGACCGCCACCCAGGCGGCCCGGGCGCCATCCGGTGGCACAGGGTTCGCGGTCGCCGTGGCGAAGCCCTGCGCGGCCTCCGCGAAGGCATTCGCGCCGGGAATGATGTGCTCGGCCATGACGCGGCGGATGGTCCGGCGCAGCGCGTCATCCGAGGGCTGCGCGCGTGCCGCGGCCGGCGCGGCGAGCATGGCGGCGAATAGGGCGCGGCGTGTTGTCATCAGAGACTGTCCAGGAAGGCGAGCAGGGCGGCGCGGTCGGCAGGGGACAGCGCGGCCACGCGGTCGCGCGCCGCCTGTGCCTCGCCACCGTGCCACAGGATGGCCTCGAGCGCGTTGCGGGCGCGGCCGTCATGCAGCATCTGCGTGTGACCGCTGACGATGCGCGTGAAGCCCAGGCCCCAGAGCGGCGCGGTGCGCCATTCGCGGCCATTGGCATCGCCCTCGGCACGGTCGTCGGCGAGGCCGTCGCCCATGTCGTGCAGCAGCATGTCGGTATAGGGCCAGATGCGCTGCCCGGAATGCTCCGGCCGGCCTTCGACATGGCCCGTGGTGAAGGACGGGCGATGGCAGGAGGAACAGCCGACCTCGCGGAAGAGCACCCGGCCGCGCAGCGCCTCCGGCGATGGCGCGGACCGCATCGGGACGCCGAGGTTGCGGGCATAGAAGGCGGTCAGGGTGAAGAGGCGCGGCTCGACCTCGGGCTCGCCGCCATTGGGCGCTTCGCGGCAGGCGGTCTGGGCTTCGGTGCATTCGCCGAAGCCTTCGGGATGCAGCGTCGTGGACAAGCCCATATCGGCGCGAAAGGCGTCCGCGATCTGGTCTTCCATGGTCGGTGCCAGCGCTTTCCAGCCGAAGCGACCGAGCATCGGGCGGCCGCCATGGAAGTTGCTCGTCACATAGGCCGGGCGGCCATGGATGCCGTCACGGTTGCCATCCTCCGGATCGGCGCCCGCAACGATTTCCGCCTCCGGCACTGCTTCCAGCAGGCCGAGCCCGATCATCGGCGGCGCGATGCGCGCGGACAGGCGCAGCCCCGGCATCGGATCGCCATAGCCCCAGGAATCGATGCGCCAATGCGGGCGGCGCAGATGCGCGACCTCGCCGCCGGCGAGCGGCACCTCCTCCTCGGTCCAGTCGGGATGCACCCGACCCTCGGCCGGATGACCCTGGACGCCGAAGGTCTGCAACTGCCCGCCATAGACCGGGTCGGGTGAGCCATCCGCCCCCCCGATACGCACCAGCAGGGAGGATGCGGCCTCATTAACCTCCGGCGGCCGGCCGCGCCCGTCGCGCAGGTGGCAGGACTGGCAGCCCCGCGCATTGTAGAGCGGCCCGAGACCGTCCGAGCTGGTGGTGGAAGACGGTGCCGACACCCACAGCTTGCGGAATACCCCGTCGCCGACGCGGAAATCGAGCTGCCGGTCGAAGGGCAGCGTCGCCGAGTTCTGGGAGAAAGCCCGCGCATCCCGCGACACGCGTACCGATGCCGCGCCGCCGGGCATCAGCTCCGACGGGTCGGCCCCGTCCTGCGCCGCCAGCGCGCCGGCGCACAGCGCGGCGCCCGCCAGCAGCATCAACCGTCGCATGGCGTCAGCGCCGCCGCACCGCCGCGGGGTTGTCGAGGCTCTCCGACCCTTCGAAGGCCGCGCGCAGGCGCAGGGCGGCCATGATGCGCTCGACCGTGCGGGTCTGCTCCAGCAGCTTGTCGATCGCGGCCTGGACCAGCGCGTTGCCCTCGGAGTTGCCCTCGCCGATCATCTGGTCATAGGCCTCGACCGTCTCGGCGCGCGTCTTGATGGCCTGGAAGGCCGCGACTGTCGCATCCAGCCGCTGGCGCATCTCGCGATCCAGCGCCGGGGCCGCGTGGCGCACGAAGTCGGACAGCGACGGCCCGCGCACGACCGACCCGTCGATGCGGTGGTATTCGCCGAGATAGACGTTGCGCATGCCCACCACGTCGTAGAAGTGGCTGTTATGCGTGTTGTCGGAGAAGCAGTCATGCTCCTCCTCCGGGTCATGCAGCATCAGGCCGAGCTTCATGCGCTCGCCGGCCAGTTCGCCATAGGCCAGGCTGCCGATGCCGGTGAACATCGCGACCAGCCCGGCATCCGACCCGCGCGCGGTCAGCGCGCGTCGCGCGGCGCCGTTCGGGGCCCAGTTGGCGGCCATGGTCTCAAGCTCATTCACCAGCATGCCGGTGACGGTGGTCAGATAGGCGGCGCGGCGGTCCTGGTTGCCGCCGGTCCCACCCTCGCCCCGGACGTAGTCGGTATAGGGGCGGTTTCCCGCCCCCGGGCCGGTGCCGTTCAGGTCCTGGCCCCAGAGCAGGAACTCGATGGCGTGGTAGCCGATGGTGACATTGGCCTCGACGCCGCCGACCTCGTGCAGGCGGGTCAGCACCTCGGGCGTGATGGTGCTGACGTCGATCATCTCGCCGGCATGGGTGATTTGGCGCGAGGCGATGATGTTCGCGGTGAAGAGCGGGTTCTCGTCGCTGGTGTCGCCGTAGCGCTCGGTGTCGACATAGTCGATCAGCCCCTCGTCGAGCGGCCAGGAATTCACATGGCCTTCCCATTCATCGACGATGGGATTGCCGAAGCGATAGACCTCGGATTGCTGATAGGCGGGGCGGGAGGCGATCCATGCCCGGCGCGCCGCCGCCATGGTCTCCTCGGACGGCGCTTCCACCAGGCGGGCAACGGCCTGCTGCAGGGCCTTGGCGCCGGTCAGGGCATCGGCATAGGTCGCCGCGGCGATATCGGCATAGGTGGCGAGGATGGCCCGCTTCGCGGGCTGGGCCTGCGCAAAGGCAGGCGGCGCCGCGCCGACCAGGGCGGTGGCCAGAAGGGCACGACGGATGATCACGGTGCTGCTCCGTGGAAGCGGGCGACGAGGGCGGCAAACTAGCGCAAATGACACTCAGTCGCAAACATGACAGCGGCTTCAGGAACGTGTGCAGGCGTCACCGCCGCCGCGCCAGCGCCGTCTGCAGCCCCACCATCTGTGCCGCGCCGCGCCCGCGGCGCGCCAGGGCGTTGATGCGCGTCAACACGACATCGAAGTCATAGGGCTTGCTGATGAGGTCGAAACCGCCCGCGCCGCCATGCTTGTCCAGCGCCTCGGCCGCATAGCCGGAGGCCAGCAGTACGCCGATACCCGGCCGCAGCTTGCGGGATTCGCGCGCGAGGTCCACGCCGCTCATCCCGCCCGGCATCACGACGTCCGAGAAGAGGATGTCGACGGCCACGCCTTCGCGAAGCAGTTGCAGCGCCGTCGGACCGTCCGGCGCGGCGAGGACGGAGAAGCCGGCATCCATCAGCATCTCCACCGCCACGGCACGCACGGCGGGCTCGTCCTCCACCACCAGCACGGAGACGCCTTCGCCCGACACCTGCGCCGCACCGGCCGCGGCGGCGGCGGCGGCGGCGCGATTGGCCGCGGCCTCGATCTCCGACCCCAGCGGCAGGTACAGCGTGACGGTGGTGCCGCGCCGCGGGGTCGACTGGATCGCGACATGCCCGCCGATCTGGCGCACGAAGCCGAAGACTTGCGACAGGCCGAGCCCCGTGCCGTGCCCGTCCTTCTTCGTGGTGAAGAAGGGCTCGAAGGCCCGATCGCGGACGTCGGCCGGCATACCCTCACCGGTGTCGCGCACCTCGATGGCGACATAGGGGCCGGGCTGCGCTTCCAGATTGCCCGCCAGCGCCTGTTCCTGCAGCCAGGCGCGGCGGGTCACGATGCGGATGGCGCCGCCGCGCGGCATGGCATCCCGCGCGTTGATGGCGAGGTTCAGCAGGGCCGCTTCGAGCTGCGCGGCATCGGCGCGGCAGGGCGGCAGGCGATGGTCCAGCGACAGTTCCAGTGAGACGGATTCGTCAAGGGCCCGGCGCAGCAGTGGTCGGAAATCCTGCACCAGCGCATTGGCGTCGACGGTTGCCAGCACCAGGGGCTGGCGACGCGCAAAAGCCAGCAGGCTGGCGTTGAGCCGCGCCCCGCGATCTACAGCCGCGACCGCCGCGCTCAGCAGGCGCCGCGTGCGTTCATCCGTGCGTGCCCCGAGATGGCGTTCGAGCGCCCGCACCGTGCCGAGGATGGCCGTCAGCAGGTTGTTGAAGTCGTGCGCGACGCCGCCGGTCAGCCGGCCGAGGCCCTCCATGCGCTGAGCGGCGCGCAGCCCTTCCTCGGCAGCCTCGCGCCGCGCGATCTCGGCCCGCAGATCCGCCGCATTGGCCTCCAGCCGCGCCAGGGTCTGCTGGTCGCGCAGCACGCGGCGCCGGCCGGTGACCGCGAGCAACGCCAGCAGCAATCCCGCGCCGAGGCAGATGATCCCGCTCACCGCCAGGGAGGCGAGGGCCATCCGCTGCTCGATCCGCGCCGGCACCGTATAGACGATGCGTAGCGGCAGATCGCCCACCCGGCGCCAGAGGATGAGCTGCGCTTGCCCGTCATGGAACGGGTCGCCGGTCAGGGGCCGCGCCTGGCGGTCGCGGCTGCCGAAGGCGCGCAGCAGTGGATCGCCCGGCTCCAACGCCGCCGGCATCGCCGGGCTGGCATCCTGGCGCAGCAGGACGGCGCCGTCGTCGCGCAGAAGGGCGAAGCGGCCGCCCGGCTGGTTGGCGGCGCGCTGCCAGGCTTCGAGCAGAGCATCAGCGCGTAGCGTAACGAGCAGGGCGCCGTCGAAGGGCCGGCCATCCGCCGCGCGGCTGCGGCCGATCAGGATGTTGCCCTCCTGACCGCGCAGCTCGGCCGGAGCGGGTTCGAAGCTGATCCCGCGTCGGCCTTCCCGCGCGACGCGCAGGGCGTCGAGCGCGCCGGTATCGAGGCCTGGTGGCGGATCGGCCCCGCTCGCCACGGCGATGCGCCCATCCGGGCGTACCAGGGCAAGGCTGGCGACAGCGGCGGCCTGGGAGGCCTTGATGTGGTTCAGATCGGCCTGCACGGCCGCCCGCCGGGACTGGATCTGCGCCCAAGTCAGGCTGCCCGTGGCGTCCTCCGCCCGGTCAAGCGCGAGGAGACCGCTGTCGAACAGGCGCAGCGTCTGCTCGCGCGCCAGCATGGTGGCGATCGCGCCCTGTTCCTGCAGATTCTCGCGGCGCGTCTCGGTGTCCTGGCGGATCAGGAAAATGAAGAGCAGCGCAGGCAGGACGACGGCCGCGATCAACACGACGCCAGGCCGCGTCGACCGTTCACCCAATCGCGTCGTGATGGGTCGGTTGACCACCCCAACCTGTTCCTCAGCCCCTGCCCGGCATGGCCCGATGCCATGCCGCGCTGCGCCCCTGCGCTCCCCTGAAAGCGGTTCAGTATGACACGAAACTGCATCAAGAGCAGGTGAAGGCGGCGGACTATTCCGCGGGCAGCGCCTCGAGCTGGCGCTGACGGCGCAGGCGCCATTCCTGTGCCAGCGCCATTGCTACCGTGACGAGCATGACGGCGGCACTGACTGTAAAAACCAGGCTGGTCCGGCCACTGTCCAACAACCATCCAAAGAGCGGAGGCGCGATCATCCCGCCAAGGTTGAGACCTGTCGAGACGATGCCGAAGGCGGCGCCCGCCTGGCCCGGCGGCGCGGCGGCACGCACAAGCATGTCACGGGACGGCATGATCATGCCCGAGAGGAACCCGGATGCCGCCATGACCGTCATGAGGGCGACCCCCGGCAGCCCGCCATGCCCCGCCAGCAGCAGGAGCATCGCCGAGGAGCCGAATCCGACCGCCGCGACCAGCCCGTGATTGCGCGTGCGATCGGCGATCGCCCCGCCGGCGAGCACCCCCATGGCACTCGCGAACAGGAAGGCAGTCAGCGCCGCATTGGCGAGGGTCAGCGACAGGCCGCGCCCATCCACCCAGGCGGCGACGGCGAAGCTCTGGATGCCGCTGTTCGAGATGGCGAGGGTGAGGAAGAAGGCCGCCATGGCCAGCACCGCGGGCGACAGCACCGAGCGCGGGGCCGAACCCCCCGCCGCGGCGGGACGCGCGACAGGCCTCGGGGCGGTCTCCGTGGCGCGGGAGACCAGCAGGGGCAGCGCGGCGATGGGCCCGAGCACCCCCGCCGCGACCAGTGCCGCCCCGGTACCGAGCCACGCCGCCATGCCGAGCATCAGGCCCGGCGCGATGGCCCCACCCAGGAAGCCCGCGAAGGTATGGATGGAAAAAGCGCGGCCGACGCGCTGTTCCGCCATCGTCGAACCCAGGATGGCGTAGTCGGCCGGGTGATAGACGCTGTTGGCGAGCCCGGCCATGACCGCGGCGGCGATCAGCCAGGCATAGGTTCCGGTCAGCCCCGCCAGCACGAAGGCGCAACCGCCGAGCAGCAGCGCCGCGATCAGCATCCGTCGCGGCCCCGCGCGATCGACGACGAAGCCCATCGGCGCCTGGGTCAGGGCCGAGACCACGTTGAAGACGGTCAGCACCAGGCCGAGCTCGACATAGCCGACCTGCATCTGGTCCCGCAGCAGCGGAAACAGCGGCGCCAGGGTCAGGACATGGACGTGGCTGACGAAATGCGCACCGCAGATCTGGGCAAGCGTCGCCCGCTCGCCGGCCGTCCAGCCCGCAGCCATGTCAGTGCGCCTCGGCCCAGGACTGCCCGGTGCCGACTTCGACCGAGAGCGGCACGCGGAGCTTGGCGACGGATTCCATGATGTCCTTCACCAGGGCTGAGGTCGCCTCGACCTCGGCCGCCGGCACCTCGAAGACCAGTTCGTCATGTACCTGCAGCAGCATGCGCGCCGTGAGGCCGGAGTGCTTCAGCGCGCGCGGCAGGCGGACCATGGCGCGCTTGATGATCTCGGCAGCACCCCCCTGGAAGGGAGCGTTGATGGCGGCGCGCTCGGCACCGGCACGCCGCACCGGGTCCTTGGCCGCGATGTCCGGGATCCACAGCTTGCGGCCGAAGGGGGTGCGGACGAAGCCGTTGGTCCGGGCTTCCTCCTTGCAGCGTTCCATCTCCTGCCGGATGCCGGGGTATTGGGCGAAATAGGCCTCGATGATCGACCGGCCCTCGGCGGGCGGGATGCCGAGCCGGCCGGCGAGGCCGAAGGCAGACATGCCGTAGATGATGCCGAAATTGATGGTTTTGGCGCGGCGCCGCGCCTCCTTGTCCACCTTGCCGGGGTCGAGGTGGAAGATCTCCGCGGCCGTCCGGGCGTGGATGTCCTCGCCATGCGCGAAGGCCTCGCGCAGGGTGGGGACCTCGGCGAGATGGGCCAGCAGCCGCAGTTCGATCTGGCTGTAGTCGGCCGAGAGGATGACATTGCCGGGTTCGGCGACGAAGGCGCGGCGGATGCGCAGGCCCTCTTCCGACCGCACCGGAATGTTCTGCAGGTTCGGGTCGTTCGAGGACAGCCGGCCCGTGCTGGTCCCCGCCATGCCGTAGGAGGTGTGCACGCGCCGATCGACCGGATCGATCTGCGCGGCGAGCGCCTCGACATAAGTCGATTTCAGCTTGGCCAATTGCCGCCAGTCGAGCACGCGGGCGGCGAGTTCCACGCCCTGCCCCGACAGATCCTCCAGCACCGAGGCATCGGTCGAATAGGCGCCGGTCTTGCCCTTGCGCCCACCCGTCAGCTTCATCTCGTCGAACAGGATCTCACCGAGCTGCTTCGGCGAGCCGACATTGAACTCGCGCCCGGCCAGGGCATGGATCTGCTTCTCCAGCACCGCGAGGCGGGTCGCGAAATCCTCGCCGATGCGGGCGAGTTCCGCGCCGTCCACCTTGATGCCGGCGGACTCCATGTCGCGCAGGACGGCGACCATGCGGCGCTCGACCTGTTCATAGAGCGCGAGGGCAGTCTCCTCGCGCAGCCGCGGCTTCAGCAGCAGCCACAGGCGGAGCGTGACGTCGGCGTCCTCCGCCGCATAGGCGGTCGCCTTGTCGAGCGGCACCTGGCCGAACGGGATGCGCGCCTTGCCGGTGCCGGTGACCGTGTCGAACTTGATGGGCGCGTGGTTGAGGTAAAGGACGGACAGCTCATCCATGCCCTGCCCGTGCTTCCCCGCCGTCATGGCGTAGGAGATCATCATCGTGTCGTCGACCGGCGCGACGGCGGTGAAGCCGCCATTCTCCTCCCGCGCGAAGACCTCCAGGTCGTATTTCGCGTGCTGGAACACCTTCAGCACGGTGGGGTCTTCCAGCAGTGGCCGCAACAGGGCGAAGGCACGTTCGGGGGCGATCTGCTCAGGCGCCGGGCCGGTCAGCATGTCGACCTCCCCGCCATGGCGGATCGGGACATAGCAGGCCCTGCCCGGGGCGGTGGCGAGCGAGAAGCCCACCATCTTTGCGCGCCGCGCATCGAGGCTGTCGGTCTCGGTATCGATGCCGATCACGCCGGCGGCCAGGCAATCCGCGATCCAGCGGGCCAGGGCTTCTTCCGTGGTGACGGTCTCATAACCCTCGAAGGGCACGGCGAGGTCGGGCGCCGCCGGGCCGGGGGCCGGAGCATGCGTTACGGCATGATGGGTCCCGCCGCGGCGCGAGGGCTCGGCGCCGTCCCCCAGCTTGCCCATGCGGGCGAGGATGGAGCGGAAGCCCATCGCCCTGAGGAAGGCTTCCAGCCGGCCATCGGCCGGCGGCCGCGCGGCCATGTCCGCGATCGGGCAGGGCAGCGGCGCGGCATCGTCCAGCGTCACCAGCCGCTTCGAGATGCGCGCCTTCTCGGCATTCTCGATCAGCGCCTCGCGGCGCTTGGGCTGCTTGATCTTCTCCGCATTGGCGAGCAGCGATTCCAGGTCGCCATATTCGGTGATGAGCTGCGCCGCGGTCTTGATCCCGATGCCCGGCACGCCGGGGACATTGTCCGTGGAATCGCCGGCGAGAGCCTGGACCTCGATCACCTTGTCCGGGGTGACGCCGAACTTCTCCATCACCTCGGGCTCGCGGATCGGCTTCTGCTTGATCGGGTCGAGAAGCTGCACCCCCGGCCGGACCAACTGCATCAGGTCCTTGTCCGAGGAGACGATGGTCACCTGGCCCGGCCCCTCCGCCAGGTAGGCCTTGGCATAGGCCGCGATCAGGTCATCCGCCTCGAAGCCTTCGAGCTGCGCGCGGCACACGCCCAGTGCATCCGTCGCGTCGCGGATCAGCGCGAATTGCGGGATCAGGTCCTCGGGCGGGTCGGGGCGGTGCGCCTTGTATTCGGGGTAGATCTCGTTGCGGAAATTCAGCCGCGCGGCATCGAAGACCACGGCAATGTGGCTCGCCGCATGCCGGGTGAGGAACTGGGACAGCATGGTGGTGAAGCCATAGACGGCATTCACCGGCACGCCTTCCGGGTTCGTCATCGGCGGCAGCGCGTGATAGGCGCGGAAGATGTAGCCCGAGCCATCCACCAGGATCAGGTGGCGCTCGCCCGGCTTCACCTCGGGCAAGGCTTCCGAGGCGGCGGTCGCCTCGGCCATCGCGGCACCCCTCGGCCGGCCGGCCTCGGGGGCGCGGGATTCGTCAGTGCCCATGGTCCTCGCCTGCGCCCTCAGCGAGGACGTAGGTGATCGAGCAATAAGGGCAAGTCACCTCACGATCCGTGATGGTCAGCCAGATACGCGGATGGCCGAGCGCGCCGGCGACATCCCCGTCGCAGGGCACCTTGCGGGCATGCACTTCGACACGCTGCTCGGGCGTCACGCCCTCCACGAGGTGGGGGGTATATCCGGTCATCAGGGGATCGCGCATGACTGGCCTCAGTTTCTTCGGCGGCCAGCATAGGCGGGACGGCAGCGGGGGGCCAGAGAGGGGGTTCGGCCCTGTCTGGACCACAGGCCGCGACGCCCGCTGGTGGCCCCGGTGTTTCGACTGTCGCAGTTGGAGGGGTTCAGCCCCTCCAAACCACCCAGCCACCTGGACCGCAGTCTTTTGGCGCTGGGCAAGGACAGCCGCACTGCCCCCGCCAAACGCCCTGCGTGCGCGGCAGCGGGTTTCGGCGTGGTGCCGGCAATGGACACGGGCCGAAGCAACGCCGTGGCCCGCCTTGGCGCACAGACCGCGCCATGAGGGCTGCGACGTCCCGTAGCGCCCGGTGCCAATGGCCTGCGGTCCAGGATGCCCAGCATCCTGGCGGGGAGAGGCTTGGAGAGGGGCGGCGCCCCTCTCCAACGCAACCACCCCGAACGTCAGCCCTTCAAATCCACGGCATGGTCAGCGGCATAGGTCGCCAGCGACCGCGGCGCGTGGTCGGTGAGCGTTTCGACGTCGCCCGTCACCGCCGCCGTCCAGCCTTCCCGCACCGGGTGGAAGATCGTCGCCAGGAACCGTGCATAGACCTCCGGCACGCCGGCGCCGGTCAGCATGGCGACGAAGGCGGCGTCGTCCGTGGCTTCATAGTCCACGGGACGCCCGACGACCTTGGCCAGGATCTTCGCTGCATCGGCGTAGCCGAGCGCCTCCGGCCCCGTCAGGTTGAAGGCGCGGCCGTCGAAACGGTCGGTTGTCAGCGCCGCCGCGGCGCTCTCGGCGATATCGCGCGCGTCGATGAAGCTCGACTTGCCCTCGCCCGCGGGCAAAGCGATGCGGCCATGGTCCAGGCCCGGCTTCCAGAAGGTGTGGAAATTGTCGGCGAACCAGTTGGGGCGGAGGATGACGAAGGGCGTGCCCGATGTTTCCAGGGCGATCTCCACCTGGCGATAGGGGATAGCGTCGTCCGCATCGGCGCCAAGCACACTCTGCAGCACCACCTTCACCTTGCGGGCCGCAGCGGCGGCAATGACGGGCAGCAGCAGGTCGGTGATCGCCACATTGCCGGTGGGCAGCAGGACGAAGGCGCGGTCCACGCCGTCGAAGGCCGGGCCGAAGGTGGCCGGGTCGGCATAGTCGAATACCACGCCTTCGGCGCCATCCACCGGCCTGCCGGATCGCGAGGCGGCCTTCACCGCCGCCCCCTTCGCCAGAAGTGCCTGCACCAGTGGGCGCCCGACATGGCCCGTGGCGCCCAGGACCAGGATCTTGCCTGCCATTTCCGTTCTCCTTAGTTTCCGATGGAAACCTTGTTTCCCACGGACAGATACGCGCCGTTGCGGCGACGCAGAAGAGAGCACTTGCAGGTCACATGGTTCCCTCGGGGAAACCGGCGGCCACGGAGAACGGCACAGGATGGACCAGCCCTACGACGTCTATGAGGAGCGTTGCCCGACCCGAATGGTGCTCGACCGCCTGGCCGACAAATGGGCGGTGCTGATTCTCGACCGGCTCGATGCCGGGCCGGTGCGCTTCAACCATCTGCGGCGCGACATCAGCGGCATCTCGCAGAAGGTGCTGTCGCAGACGCTGAAGAAACTCGAGCGCGACGGACTGGTCTCGCGCGCGGCCTTCGCCACGGTGCCGGTCACGGTGGAATATGCGCTGACGCCCCTCGGGCAGACGCTGACCGAGACGGTCTCCGCCCTGGCCCATTGGGCGGAGCGCAACATGGCGGCCGTGCTGGCGGCGCAGCGCGCCTATGACGCCGCGCCGCGCGGATAGCCTTCAATTGGATCTTCCGGCAGCGGGCCGCACCCGGCCACCCAATACCGCATACGGTCGTTGGGTGGGCGGTGGGGGTGCGGACCGGTGTCGGGCGCGGAAACGCGCCGCATGGCGCGTTTCCAGACAGACCCCTAGCGCCGCAGCGTCTCCATGAACCGCTGGTGCTGGATGTCGTTCTGGCGCTGCTGCTGCTGATATTGCTGCTGTTGTTGCTGGAACAGCATCTGCTGCTGCTGCATCCGCTGCTGATGGTCCCAGGCCTGCTGCTGCGGCGAATAGGGCTGGGTCGCTTGCGGCATGGCGTTGCCGCCGAAATTCTGCTGCCAGACCATCATCACCTGCTGCGCGCCGGCCTGGAACATCTGGCAGGCCTGCGGATTGCCCTGTTGGCAGCCGAACTGCGCCTGCATCAGCTCGTTCCCCGCCTGTTGAAGCTGCGGCACCAGGGCGCAGGCCTGCTGGTTGCCCATCTGGCACTGCGCACCCGCCGCCTGGATCAACTGCATCAGCGGCATGGCGACTTGCGGATCGAGCTGCTGCGCCACCACCGGCCGCGCCAGCACTCCGAGAAGGCCCATCGCCACGATTGCACCGATCCGCCTCACGGCCATTCTCCTTGTCCCGACCCGGACATCCTAGGGTCGGGGGGAGCCTCCCGCAGCAGAAACGTTTCGCAAGCCGTACAGGATCAGGTCAGCATCTGCCCGCCATCGACCACGATGGTCTGGCCCGTCACCCAGCGTGCCAGCGGCGAGGCGAGGAACATCGCGACATCCGCCACCTCCTCCGGCTCGCCCAGCCGGCCGAAGGGAATGCCCGCCAGGATGCGGTTGTAGAGCGTCGGATCGTCGGTCTTGCGCTTCTCCCACGACCCGCCGGGGAATTCGATCGACCCCGGCGCGACGGCATTCACCCGGATGCCGTCCTTGGCATACATCGCGGCCTGGGAGGCGGTGTAGTTGATGACCAGCGCCTTCACCGCCGCGTAGGCCGGCGAGCGCGTGGACGGCGCATAGCCCGAGATCGAGGTCGTGTTCACCACGCAGCCGCGCGACGCCTTGAGGTGATCGAGCGCGGCATGCGTCGCGCGCACGATCGCCATCACGTCGATGTCGAGGCCGCGCTTCCAGGCTTCCTCGGTATCCGGCGCGCCGAAGCCGGACGCGTTGTTCACCAGCACGTCGACGCCGCCGAAACTCGCCGCGGCCTCCGCGACCCAGGCGCCGATCTGCGCGACATCGGCAAGGTCGGTCGGCTTCACATGGGCCACGCCCTCCGCCTGCAAGGCTGCGAGGTCCGCGGCGCCCCGCGCGCAGGCCGAGACCTTCGCCCCGGCCTTCGCGAAACCGAGCGCGATCGACCGCCCGATCCCGCGGCTCCCGCCCGCCACCAGAACGCGCTTGCCCGTGAAGTCAAAATTCATGCCGGTCTCTCCAGTCTGAAGCGGGCGCATCCTGGCCCGCGACGGCCTCCACGGCCAGGGCCCGCGGTTGCTCCTCCGCGCAATTGACGGCATCAAGCAACAGGGGCGCGGCAAGGGGAGTCTCGCGGGTGGTCCAGGCGCTGTTTCTTCACCAGAACTTCCCGGGGCAATATCGGCATCTCGCGCCCATCATCGCTCGGCGGAAGGGCGCGCGGGTCGTCGGCCTCGGCGAACGCGCCAACCAGTCCCCGCCTGGCCCGACGCATCTGCGCTATCCCGCGCCGGAAGGGGCCGGGGAGAAGACCCATCGCTACCTGCGTCCCGTCGAATCCGCCGTGCGCCGCGGTCAGGCTGTCGCCCGTGCCCTGGTCGGGCTGAAGCAGAAGGGCTTCGTGCCCGACATCATCTGCTGTCATCCGGGATGGGGCGAAGGCCTTTTCCTGCGCGACGTCTTTCCCGATGCGAAGCTGCTTCAATATTGCGAATTCTATTACCAATCCACCGGAGGCGATGTCGGCTTCGACCCGTCGCAGGAGGTGACGCTGGACGAGATGGCCCGCGTCCGCACGCTGAACATGACGCAGTTGACGTCGCTCGAAGCGACCGATTGGAGCGTGTCGCCGACGCTGTGGCAGCGCAGCCGCTATCCGGCCTTCATCCGCGCCAAGACCTCGGTGGTGCATGAGGGGGTGGATGCGAATTTCGCGACGCCCGACGGCGCCTCCAACGTCAAGCTGCCGGATGGCTTCGTCGCGTCGAAGGAGGAGGAGGTCATCACCTTCGTCTCGCGCAACCTCGAACCCTATCGCGGCTTCGACATCTTCATGCGCGCGCTGCCCGAGATCCTCGCCCGCCGCCCCAAAGCCCATGCCGTGATCGTGGGTGGCGAGGAGCGCGGCTATGGCCGCCTGCCCGCCGACGGCAGGTCGTGGAAACAGGTGATCATGGAAGAGGTCGGCGCGAAGCTCGACATGCCGCG
The DNA here is from genome assembly GCF_019430885.1 of Roseomonas alba. Taxonomy (GTDB): domain Bacteria; phylum Pseudomonadota; class Alphaproteobacteria; order Acetobacterales; family Acetobacteraceae; genus Neoroseomonas; species Neoroseomonas alba. The sequence goes on from NZ_JAHYBZ010000008.1 coordinate 336,135, forward strand.
CGTCCACTTCACCGGCCGCATCCCGCATGAGGGCCTTGTCGCGCTGTTCCGCCTGACGCGCGCGCATGTCTACTACACCTATCCCTTTGTGCTCTCCTGGTCGCTGGTCGAGGCGATGGGCTGCGAGGCGCCGATCATCGGATCGGACACGCCGCCCCTGGCCGAGGTGATGCGCCACGAGGAGAACGGCATCCTGCTGCCCTTCTTCGACCATGCCCGCCTGGCCGACACGGTGGTCGATGCACTCGCCAATCCCGATCGCTACCAACCGCTGCGCAAGGCGGCCCGGCGCACCATGCTCGAGAAATTCGACCTCCACGCCCATTGCCTGCCGAAGCAGGTGAAACTGTTCGATGCCGTGCTGGAAGGCCGGCCCGGCACCGACGCCATTCCCGAGACCACGCCATGACCTTCGTTCCTCTCGCCGAAATCCGCCGCGGCGGCTTCCTGGAAAGCGTCCACCAGGGCATCGCCGTGGTGGCCGATGCCGAAGGCCGCATCCTGCAATCCTGGGGCGATCCGTCCTTCGTCACCTTCCCGCGCTCCTCGCTGAAGCCGTTCCAGGCGATCCCGCTGGTCGAGACGGGCGCGGCCGATGCGGCGGGGCTGACCCAGGAACACTTGGCGCTGGCCTGCGCATCCCATTCCGCCGAGGATTTCCAGGTGGCACTGGTGCGCGGCTGGCTCGACCGCCTGGGCCTGACCGAATCCGCGCTGGTCTGCGGGCCGGACATGCCGCGCAGCCAGGCCGACCAGGCGGCGATCTGGCGCGCCGGCGGCGACCGGTCGCGCATCTATCACAACTGCTCCGGCAAGCATTGCGGCTTCCTGACGCTGACGAAGCACCTCGGCGCGCCGATCGGGTCCTACAATGACCCGGCCCATCCGGCGCAGAAGTTGTACCTCGAAGCCTTCTCGGAACTGCTCGGCGAGGATGCGGCGAAGCTGCCGCGCGGCGTGGATGGCTGCGGATTGCCGGCGATCGCCCTGCCCATGGCGACGATGGCGAAGGGCGCGGCGCGCTGGGCCGCGGCGAAGGTCTCGAGCGAAAGCCGCCGCGCCGCGATCCGACGGTTGCAGGACGCCATCCGGGCCTATCCGGACCATCTCTCGGGCCGCGGATCGCCCACCGGGCAGATCGTGCGCGCAACCCAGGGCCGCGTGCTGCTGAAGGGCGGCGCGGAGGGCTATGTCGTCGGCTTCGTACCGGATGCCGGAATCGGCATCACGGTGAAGTTCGCGGATGGGGCGTCGCGCGGGAAGATGGGGGTCTTCGCAGCCCTGCTCGGGCGGCTGGGGCTGCTGGAGGCAGCGGAGAGTCTCGCCGAAGCCATTGAAGGCGAGATCCGGGACAGTAATGGGAATCCGGTAGGGGCGGTGAAGGTCGCCTTGCCGGCGTAGGGCGCTGCCGGAGGGACACCCTCCCGCCAGGCTGGCGCCTACGAGGTCCGATCGACCGCGAGGCCATCCTGAATAGCTGGCGGCTTCACTGCCGGTATCGGAGGGGCTTTGCCCCTCCGAGCCATCCCGCCAAAGGCCGCGGGGCCCATGGAAACCGTCACCTGGCGCCGTGCGCCGTTGGCATGAAGAACGCCGAAATCCACCCTTGCGCCCTCAGGGCGCTTCGAGGGGAACGGCATGACCCTTCTGCCCGGCGCCCAGTGCTTCAAGCGCCAGGGGCACCCATTGACGCCGCAAAGCAGCGTCAATGGGACCCCGGTGGCGGGATGGTTGGTTGGGGCAGAGCCCCTCCGATCTTCTCCCGCGGAACTATCCCAATCACCATGAAGGCCTTGGGCTCGGAGAGCCCTCCAGAGCAGCGGCCCCCTCCCCAGGATCACGCGCTGCCCAGGACCTTCCGGAACAGCGACACCGCTGCTGCAAGGTCGGCGACAGCCACACATTCATGCGGCGTATGCGCGGTCGCGATGCTGCCAGGCCCCAGCACCAGGCATGGGGCGAGGTCCTGCAGCTCGCTCGCATCGGTGCCGTAGGGCGCGGTGCGCGCGACCTGCCCGGTCACACCTTCGCCCAGTCTGACCAGCGGATGATCGAGCGGCAATTCCGGCGGACGGCCTTCGCGCTTTTCGGTCAGGATCACGCCGGCGCGCTCCGCCGCATCCTTCACCGCCGCCTCGATGCCGGCATAGTCGATGCTGCGGCTGCGGCGGAACTTGATGCGCGCGGTGGCCTTGGCGACGGTCACGTTCACCGCCGTGCCGTGATTGTCGATCACCAGGTTGAAGTCCGAGAAGGGTGGGTCATAGGCGTTGTCATGGAAGATCGGATCGTGGCGCAGGCGCTCGAAGACGGTCTTCATCTCGGCGAGGAAGGGGATCAGCGCCCAGTTCGCGTTGGTGCCAAGCCCGGTTGATGAATGCGCCTGCACCCCCGTCGCGACCGCGGTGTACTCGATATGGCTGCGATGGCCGCGCACGGGGGCGAGGCCGGTGGGTTCGGCGACCACGATGCCCTTCAGGCCCAGCGAACGGGCGAAGCCCGACGCCGCGACGGCCCGTGCACCCTGTTTGCTGGTCTCCTCGTCGGTCGTCAGCAGCAGCGTCACGGGAACATCGGCGGGCAGGCCGCGTGCGGCGAGGATGCAGGCGGCGACCGGCCCCTTCATGTCGACCGACCCGAGGCCATGCAGCACGCCGTCGATCACGCGCGGCGTCCAGGGCGGATCGGTCCAGCCCGTCTCCGGCACCGTGTCCATGTGGCCGGACAGGGCGTAGCCGCCGGTCGGGCCCCGATGCGCGACGAGGGCGCGTTTCGCCACGCCATTGGCATCGGTGTAGTCCACGCGCTCGATCTCGAAGCCAGTCAGTTCGGCCTCGATGCGATCGGCGACGGGGATGTTGGAGATCGCGGAACGGCTGTCGATCGCCACCAGATCGGCGGCCAGGCGCAGCACGGCATCGGCATCTTCGGTCATGGGGCGCAGCATCCCTTGCCGGGCGCGCACGGGCAAGCGAGGGTGGCCCCGCCATGACCGACATTGCCTATCTCGACCCCCGCTCGGGGCGCACCTATCCGCTCGACACGCCGCGCTGGTGCGGCGACGACCAGGCGCCGCTGCTGCTGACGCCGCTGCCCGGCATCACGCGCGACGCGATCCGCGCCGAGGAGCGGTCCATCTGGCGCTATGCCGCCGCGCTGCCCTTCCTGCCCGAAGACCCGATCAGCATGGGAGAGGGCTGCACGCCGCTGGTGCCGCGCGTCATCGGCGGGGCCTCGGCCCTGCTGAAATGCGAATGGTTCATGCCGACAGGGTCGTTCAAGGATCGCGGGGCGTCGGTGATGCTGTCGCTGCTGCGCGCACAGGGCGTGATGGATGTGCTGGAGGATTCCTCCGGCAATGGCGGCGCGGCGGTGTCGGGCTATGCCGCCGCCGGCGGCATGAACGCCACCATCTTCGTGCCGGCTTCAACGTCACCGGCAAAGACGGTGCAGTCGCGTGCCGCCGGGGCGACGATCCAGTTGATTCCGGGCACGCGGCAGGATTGCGCGGATGCGGCGCTCGCGGAATCGGCGCGCATCTTCTACGCGAGCCACAACTGGCACCCCTTCTTCCTGCACGGCACCAAGACGCTGGCCTATGAGCTGTGGGAAGACCTCGGCTTCCGCGCGCCGGACAATGTCATCGTGCCCTGTGGGGCGGGATCGAACGTACTCGGCTGCGGCATCGGCTTCGCGGAACTGCTGCGCGCCGGGGAGATCGACCGCCTGCCGCGCATCTTCGCCGCCCAGCCGGCGAATTGCGCGCCGATCGCGCGTGCCTTCCTGGCCGAGCCGCCCGTTCCGGCCCAGCCCACCATTGCCGAGGGCACCGCCATCGCCCAGCCGCTGCGCACCATGGAGGTCAACCAGGTGCTGACCGACAGCGCGGGCGGCGCGGTGATGCTGTCGGAGGAGGAGATCGCCGCGGCGGTGCTCTACCTGGCGAAGACCGGTATCTATGTGGAACCGACCAGCGCCCAGGCGGCCGCGGCCTTCGCGAAGCTGCTGGAGACAGGGACCATCGCGGCGGACGAGACGACGGTGGTGGTGCTGACCGGCACCGCGCTGAAGGCGACGCCGCGCATCGCGGAGCTTCTCGGCGTCGCGATCTGATCGCGTGACACTGGAACGCCGCATCGCCGCCGCCTTCTGCATGGACGCGGCGGCCTGGGCGCGCCACACCAATCCCTGGTCGGGCTGGACGCGTGTGCCGGCCCTGCCGCTGCTGGCGCTGGCGATCTGGTCCCGCGCCTGGCTCGGCTGGTGGGCGCTGGTGCCGATGGCGGTGCTGCTCGCCTGGCTCTGGGTCAATCCGCGGCTGTTCCCCCCGCCGCGCGACGAGACCGCCTGGATGACCCGCGGCGTGCTCGGCGAAAGGCTTTGGCTGGCACGCGACGAAACGCCGGTGCCGGCGCATCATCGCCGTGCGCCCAACATTCTCTCGGCGATTGGTGCCACCGGGGTGCTGCTGGCCATCGGTGGGCTCGCCATGCGCGCCGGCTGGATCGTGATTGCCGGTGTCGCCGTGGCGATGCTGGCCAAGTTGTGGTTCATCGACCGCATGGTCTGGCTGCACCAGGACATGACGAAGGAAGGCGAATGATTCCCCGCATCGCCCTGCTGGGCTTTTCCATTGAATGCAACCGCTTCGCCCCACCTGCCGAGCGTGCCGACTTCACCGGCCGCTGCTGGCTGGAGGGCGAGGCCATCGTGACCGACGCCCGCAGTCCCGCGCCGCGCGCGCTCGCTGAGATGCCGGGCTTCGTCGCCGACATGGACGCCGCCGGTCCCTGGCAGCCGGTGCCGATCCTGCTCGCCATGGCGGAACCCAACGGGCCGGTCCGCGCGCCCCTCTTTGCCGAGATGATGGCGATCTGGCGCACCGGGCTGGAGGCCGCGAAGGGCCAGGTGGACGGCGTCTATTGCGTGATGCATGGCGCGGGGCTGTCCGAGGACGATCTCGACCCCGAGGGCACCATCCAGGCGATGGTGCGCGAGATCCTCGGCGACATCCCCTTCGTCTGTTCCTACGACCTGCACGCCAATGTCTCGGAACGCATGGTCGGGACGGTGGACGCCTTCGTCGGCTACCGCACCAACCCGCATCTCGACATGCGCGAGCGGGGTGAGGAGAGCGCGCAGCTCCTGCGCCGGTTGCTCGCGGGCGAACGCTTCGTACGCGCCTTCCGCCGCCTGCCGATCGTGGCACCCACCGTGTCCATGCTGACGGCGCAGGGGCCCTATGCGGAGGTGATCGACCTCGGCCAGGACCTGGCGGCGAAGGACGCGCGTATCGCCAATGTCTCGGTGATGGGCGGCTTCGCCTATGGCGATACGCCGTTCAACGGCATGGCGGTGATCGTCACCGCGACGGATGCCGCCGCGGCCGAGGCGACGGCCGACACGCTGGCGCAGGCCGCCTGGGATCGTCGCGCGCGCTTCGTCGCGCATCTGACGTCACTCGACGAGGCCGTGCGCCGGGCCAAGGAGAGCCCGGTTCCGCTCGCCTTCGCCGATGTTGCCGACAATCCGGGCGGCGGCGGGCGGGGCAACACCGTCTGGATCCTCAAAGCCTTCCACGAGGCCGGCGTGGACAATGCGCTGATCGGGATGCTGCTCGACGCGCCACTGGCGGTGGAGGCGCATGGCCTCGGTGTCGGCGCGCGCTTCACTGCGCGGTTCAACCGCGACATGGCCGCCGACGATCCGTTCAGCAAGCACTACGCAGTCGAGGCCACGGTGCGCGCCGTCTCGGACGGCAACGTCACCGGGCGCCGCGGCATCTATCGCGGCACGGCGATGACGCTGGGGCGCACCGTCTGCCTGCAGATCGGCGGTCTGTCGGTCGTGGTCACGGAGGGCCGTGCGCAATGCGCCGATCCGGTCTTCTTCGAGCATCTCGGCCTCGACATCGGCGCCTCGCGCGCGGTGGTGGTGAAGTCCCGCGGCCATTTCCGCGGCGGCTTCGATGAGTTCTTCAAGCATGAGCAGATCGTCGAGGTGGACTGCCCCGGCCTGACCTCCCCCATCCTCACCCGCTTCGACTGGCAGCATTTGCCGCGCCCGGTCCTGCCGATCGATGCCGAGGCGTCCTGGCCCTGAACCGGGCCATGCGCTAAGAGGCCGTTTGGAACCGTGCCGGTCGGCACGTTTCCGGATCCGGCACCGGCCCGCACCCCCACTCGGCCACCCATTCCAGGATACTGACGTGGGTCGCCGGGTGGGGGTGCGGGCCGGTGCCGGACCTTTCAGACAATCTCTGAGCCTCGCATCATATCCCGGAGAGACATCCCGTGCGCCGCAAGATCCTGGCCCTCGCGCTGCTCGCGAGCCTGCCCCTCGAAGCCCAGGCCGACCGGGCCTTCTGCGAGGGGCTGCAGGGCCTCGTCCAGGCCGCGCAGAGCGATTTCGACTGGCTGCCCCGCATGAGCCACAACATCCCGGGCTCGCTCGATGAGCGGCGCGGCATGGTCCGGTCGGAAGATGGGCCGGTCCGCGGCGCCTATATCGCCGTGATGTTCCGGCACGACGCCAACCCGGCCCAGCTGCGCGAGCGCTTCGCTGCCCTGCAGCGGGAGGTCGCGGGTTGCTTGCAGGACGCCTCGGCCCTCGGCACGCAGCAGGGCGGGGGCGGGATCGTGGCCCGCTGGCAGACACCCTATGCCGATATCAGCCTGCGTGGGGTTGATGGGGGCGGGGAAATCGAACTGTCGGTGGCGCGACGCTGGTGAATGGATTCATGACTCTCGACGATCTTCCGACCCCCTGCCTGGTACTCGACCTGGGTATCCTGAAGCGCAACCTCGCGCATATGGCCGAAGCCGTGGCGCGGCATCCGGGGCTGACGCTGCGGCCTCACATGAAGACAGCGAAGTCCCTGGCAGTCGCGGCACTGGCGGCGCCGGACCATGGGCCGATCACCGTCAGCACGGTGGCCGAGGCGCGCTATTTCGCCGGAGGCGGCTATCACGACCAGATCTACGCCGTGGGCATCACGCCGGCGAAGCTCGACGCCATCGCCGCGCTGAACGCGCAGGGCGCCGATGTGAAGGTCATCACCGACGACCCTGACGCGGCCTCCGCCATCGCCGCCCATGCCGGCCCGCTGCGCGCGCTGGTCGAGGTCGATTGCGGCGAAGGGCGCGGCGGCGTCACCCCGGACGGCAATCTGCTGACGGAGATCGCCGGGCGGCTCGGCGCGCGCTGCGCCGGCGTCATGACCCATGCCGGCCATTCCTACAACGAGCGCAGCATCCCCGCCGTCGCCACGGTCGCGGAGGCGGAGCATCGCGGCGCCGTCCTCGCTGCCGACCGGCTGCGCGGGATGGGTGTCGCGGTCGATGTGGTCTCACTCGGGTCCTCGCCGACGGCGCTCTACAGCAAGGACATGTCGGGCATCACAGACGTCCGCGCCGGCGTCTACATGTTCGGCGACCTGTTCCAGGCGCAGATCGGCACGCATGCGATGAATGACATCGCCGTCACCGTGCTTACGGCCGTCACCGGCCGCAAGCCGGACCGGAACGCCGTCCTGGTCGATGCCGGGGCGATCGCCCTGTCGAAGGACCGCTCCACCGAGAAGGCGCCGAAGGACTATGGCTTCGGCCTGGTGCTGGATGTCGACGGCAAGCCGTCCTTCGGCGAGGCCATCGTCGCCCGCACCCATCAGGAACATGGCGAGGTCCGTGGCGATGGCCCGCTGCCTTTCGACCGCCTTCCGATCGGCGCGCTGCTGCGCATCGCGCCGAACCACACCTGCCTCACCGTCGCGGCGCATGACCGCTACCATGTCGTCGATGGCGGGCGGGAGGTGATCGCGACCTGGGACCGCGTCAACGGTTGGTAACCCGGACTTAACTGATCCCGGGACAGGGTGCCGGACCTCGACAGGAAGGAGGATCCGGCATGCTGTTCATTCTACTGCCCATCTGGGGCGTGACCATGGCGGTCACCGGCTTCGCGATCTTCGACCTGACGGGCAGCACTGCCGCGGCCTGGGCGGCGGCCTTCATGCCACTGGCCTTTGCGGTGACCGGGCTGGTGCCGAACGGCGCATGGGCGCTGCCGGCGCTCGCCGTCGCCTGGGCTCTGACCGCACGAGCGCTGCCGCCCTCGTCCCCTGCCCCCGTCGCGACGGTGGAACAGCCCAGCGCCGGATGACGGCACTTCAGCGCAGCGTCACCAGCAGCACCACGCCGCCCGCAGCCAGGGCGGCGAGGGAGCCGATGCCGAACAACTTGCCATAGGCCGTGTTGCCGAGCGCTGCGGCGTAGGCGGCCTTCGCGGTGATGTTGCTCGCCACCGCCACGGCGACCGCCTGAGCGGCCAGCGCCGCCGTAATCACATCCGGCGCCATCGGGGGCACCGACAGCGCGATGGCGTCCACATCCGTCAGCCCGGTGATGGCGGCGATCAGCAGCACGGCCGCGCCACCCAGCCATTCGGCGCCCAGCTTGGCAAAGGCGCCGACACCCACCAGCAGCGCGGCGATACGCAGGACCGCCATGATCTCGAAGGGGTTCGAGGGCGGCTTGGGCGATGCCTCCCCCTTGCTGTCGCGCAGCGCCAGGACGGCGGCCGCCGCCCCGAAGGCGACAGCGGCCGCCACCAGCGCCGGCAGCAGCACGCGCCCCGTTGCCGGCGCGACAAAAAGCACCAGCACCACCGTCCGCAGACAGGAAATCGCCCCCGCCACCAGCGCCCCCGCCGCCAGCCCGCGCGGCGAGCCCCCTTCCATCGAGGCCGTGGCATTCGACAGGGTCACCGCCGTGGAGCTCACCAGCCCCCCGGCGGCGCCGGCCAACAGCAGGCCGCGCTTCTCCCCGCCCAGCTTCACCGCCAGGTAGCCAAGGTAAGAAATCCCGGCGAGCAGGATCGCCAACGTCCAGGCCTTGTGCGGATTGACCCCGGCGAGCCAGGACATCGGCCGATCCGGCACCAGCGGCAGGGCGACCAGCGTCATGGACAGCAGCAGGATGGCCGAGCGCATCTCGGCCCAGGTCACCCGCGCCATCAGCCCATGCAACTGGTCGCGCGCGGCAAGCACCGCCGTCATCGCCACCGCCGCCGCGCCGGCGGCCTCGATCTGGCCGGACACCGCCAGGGCGCCGAGCGCATAGGTGCCGATCGCCGCCACCATGCTGGTGGCGCTGAAATTCGATTCGGCCTGGGCCTCCAGCAGGGCGAAGGGCAGCAGCACCGCGATCAGGGCGACCACGCCGGCGCCGAGCAGCAACGCACCCCCCAGCGGGCCCGCCGGGACGGCCAGCGCCGCGACGATCCCGCCCGTCAGGCCGATCAATCCGAAGGTCCGCACACCCGCCGTGCGCTGGCCCGGGGAGGCATCGCGCTCCCGCCAATGCCGTTCCGCACCGACGAGCAGGCCGATCGCGAGCGCCACGGCCAGTCGGCGGATCAGGTCCTCCCCATTCATGGGCGCATATCGCGCCGGACCGGGCCGTGCCGCAAGCGTCCTGCTGGTGGCGCTGAGCCTTCAACTGTCGCGGTTGGAGGGGCTCTGCCCCTCCAAACCACCCCGCCAAAGGCCACAGGGCCTTTGGAAACCGATACCTGATGCGGTGCGCCACCGGCGGGAAAAGCGCCGCGATCCACATCGGCGCCCGCAAGGCGCTTCCAGGGGAATGGTTGCGTTATTCTGCCCGGCGCCAGGTTTCTGCGTTCCAAGTGCTCCAAGCACCTGGCGGGGTGGTTCGGAGGGGCAGAGCCCCTCCGATCTCCTTCAGCCGAAGCAGGAGCGTCCTTGCGCGCCAGGGCAGGGCGCGCCCATATCCCCATCATGGAGCTCGACTTCACCGAAGCGGAACTGCACCGCTATTCGCGCCACATCCTGTTGCAGGAGGTGGGCGCGATCGGCCAGGCGAAGCTGCGCGCGGCTCGGGTTCTCGTGGTCGGCGCCGGCGGGCTGGGCTCGCCGCTCGCGCTGTATCTGGCGGCCGCCGGCATCGGGACCATCGGCTTGATCGATGACGACCGGCTGGAACTGTCGAATCTGCAACGCCAGGTCGCCCACACCACCGCGCGCATCGGCCGCAACAAGGCGGACAGCGCCGCCGAGACCCTGCGCGCCCTGAACCCCGAGACGAATCTCGAGATCCACGTCCGCCGCATGGATGTGGATGCGGCGCTGGAACTGATCCCGCGCTACGACATCGTCTGCGACGGGACGGACAATTTCGGCACGCGCTTCCTGCTCGGCGATGCCTGCCACCTGCTGGAACGTCCCCTGGTCAGTGCGGCGGTGCTGCGCTTCGAGGGGCAACTCAGCATCTTCGCCGGCCATGGCGGCACCTGCCCCTGTCATCGCTGCCTGCATCCCGAACCGCCGCCGCCGGGCCTGGTGCCAACATGCTCCGAGGCCGGCGTGCTCGGTGCCGTCACCGGCGTGATGGGGACGCTGCAGGCGACCGAGGTGCTGAAGCTCATCATGGGCATCGGCGATCCGCTGAAGGGGCGGCTGCTGCTGTGGGATGCGCTCGATGCACGCTTCCGCACCGTGCGGCTGAAGCGTGACCCGGCCTGCGCGCTGTGCGGGCCGGAGGCGACGATCAAGGATCTGTCCGCCCATCGCAACATGGCCGCGCCCGTCTGCGCGGTGTGATGCGCCGCGCGCTCGTCACCGGGGGCACCAGCCCGATCGGCGAAGCCATCTGCCGTGCGCTGGCGCGCGAGGGCTGCGTCGTCATCGTCCACGCGCACAGCCAGGCGGAACGCGCCGCCACCCTGGCGGCCGAGATCGGTGGTACATACGCCGCCTTCGATCTGGCCGACCACGACGCCACGCTGGCGGCCTGCGAATCGCTGCTGGACGCCGGCCCGATCCAAGTGCTGGTGCATAATGCCGGCACCCACGACGACGTGCCGATGGCCGCAATGCGCGAGGACCAATGGCGCCGCGTCATGGCCGTCTCGCTGGACGGTTTCTTCCATGTCGCGCGGCCTTTGCTGCTGCCGATGATGGGCACGCGCAACGGACGGATCGTGGCAATGTCCTCGGTCTCGGCGATCATGGGCAATCGCGGGCAGGCGAACTACGCCGCGGCCAAGGCCGGCCTGATCGGCGCGGTGCGCGCGCTGTCGCTGGAATGCGCACCGCGCGGTGTGACGGTAAACGCGGTCGCGCCAGGGCTGATCGACAGTCCCGCCATCAGCATCTCGGTGAAACCCGAGACGATCAGGCAGATCGTCCCCGCGCGACGCCTGGGGCGGGTCGAGGAAGTGGCGGACCTCGTCGCGTTTCTCTGCTCGGACCGCGCCGCCTACATCACGGGGCAGACGATTTCGATCAACGGGGGCATGGCGTAGAGGCCGGAGCCCGCCTGGGACGGACAAAGAGTGTGAGGACGGTGGACCGGGAAAGGGCTCTGCCCTCCCACGAACCCCAAGCCACCAAAGGCCCGAGGCCTTTGGAAACCATCACCTGGCGCCGGGCATGACGGCGGAAACGATGAACAAGACTTGTCCCAGCACCAGAACTGCGTCGGCAGGGCAACAGACCGACGCCAGATGCGGGCGGTCCACGTCATCCCTGGCCAGGGTTCCCCCTGACGTTGGCCCGCGACGTCACCGGGAACTCAGGCGGGGTGAGGTCTGGAGCGGGGCGGCGCCCTCTTCAATCCGACCTTCGCGCAGCCGGCACCCATCCCCGCCGCTTCCCCGTCACGGCGTTTCGAGCCCTTTCGCCCGAAGGGCCGCCGGCGTGCACAATGCCGCCACCGCCGCGACCAGCGCGGCACCGTCGTGCGCGCCGGCGAAAGCCGCGCCGGCAAACACCGCGACGGTCTGCGCGCCGTCCGGCAACGGACCGACGACGGTGATGCCCTCGACCTCCATCAATTCGCTGATCTGCTGGAAGGCGATCACGGCCTCGCCGGTCAGCAGCTTTTCCGCGGTGAAGCCCTGCGGGATGACGATGGCCTTGGCGTTGACCGCCTCCGCGATGCCGAGGCGTTCGATCAGCCCGGCGAAGAAGATCCCGCTCGCCCCGGCGCGCGAATAGCAGAGTGACGGCACTTCCAGCAGCAACCGCCGCAGCGCGGCGACATCGCTGATGTCCGGCAGCGGCGCGCCGGCCTTCACCGCGAGCCCGACGCGCGAATGGGCGAGCGCCCGCGCCGTCGTGCCGTTCAACACGCCCTCGGCGGTGAGCGCCGCCACCGATTCCGCTGTCAGCACCGCGGCGTCGGCGCGGATGCCATCGCGGATGCGCGCTTCCAGCGCCTTGGTGGGGGCGAGTTCGATTTCGACCGGCGCGCCGAGCGCGGCTTCCAACGCCTCCGCGGAATCCCGCAGCAGGCCAGCGAGGGCGAGGGTGGACATCAATCGGGCCATGGCATTCCTCCGCGAGAGGCGACCTTGGCCGCAACCTCCCGCGGCGTCCACCGCTTGACCGCGGCGCCCCGGTCGCGCGAGGTGACTGCGGAAACGCAAAGGCAGGCCCCGTCATGACCCTTCGCTTCGCCGAGATCACCGCCCCCCGCCCAGACAAGGAGAGCCTGGCGGCCGGCCATGCGGCGATCGCGGCGCGGCTCGATGCCGGGGACCGCGCGGGGGCCTTGGCGGCGTGGGACCAGGCGCGGCGGGAATACGAGACCTGGTCGTCCCTCGTGCACCTGACCTTCGCGCAGGACACGACCGACAGGGATGCGGTGGCGGCGCGCGAATACGCCGACGCCCTGGCGCCCGAGGCCGCGACGCATGAGACGGCGCTGAAGCGCCGCCTGCTGGACGACCCGGATCGCGCGGGGCTGGAGGCGCTGGCCGGCAGGCATGTCGTGGCGCTGTGGCAGACCGACATCACCACCTTCGACCCCGTCATCGCGGCGGAAAGCGAGGAGGAGAGCCGGCTCGGCGCGCGCTACACCGCGCTGCTCGCCGGGGCAAAGGTCAGTGTTCGCGGCAATGAGGTGAATCTCTCCGGCCTCGCCCCCTTCGCCGAGGACCGCGACCGCAGCCTGCGCCACGAGGCCGAGGCCGCGCGCTGGTCCTTCTTCGCCGCGCATGGCGAGGAGCTGGACGCCATCTATGACGGGCTGGTGAAGCTGCGCACGACCATGGCGCGCAAGCTGGGCGATGCGACCTTCACGCCGCTCGCCTATCGCCGGATGCGCCGGCTCGACTACGGCCCGGCCGATGTCGCGCGGTATCGCGAGGCGGTCGCGAAGCATGTCACGCCGCTGGTCGCTCGGGTCCTGGATCAGCGCCGCGCCCAGCACGGCTGGGACCGGCTGATGTACTGGGACGAGGCGCTGATCGACCCCGCCGGCAATCCCAAGCCGATCGGCGATCACGACACGCTGGTCGCCGCGGCGCAGGAGATGTTCGCGCGCATGGACCCGCGCCTGGCGGATTTCTACGCCATGATGCGGGATGGCGGCTTCCTCGACCTGAAGAACCGACCGGGCAAGGCCGGGGGCGGCTTCTGCACGGCTTTCCCGACCGTGGGCGCGCCCTTCATCTTTGCCAATTTCAACGGCACGCATCACGACATCGGCGTCTTCACGCATGAGATGGGCCACGCCTTCCAATGCTGGGAAAGCCGTGGCCTGCCGGGCGTGGACACGCTGTGGCCGACCATGGAGGCGGCCGAGATCCACTCCATGGGCCTGGAATACCTGACGCATCCGCATATGGGGCTGCTGGTGGGCGATGCGGCGGCGGACCGCTACCGCGCGATGCACCTGATCTCGGCGCTGATGTTCCTGCCCTATGGCGTCTGCGTCGATCACTTCCAGCACGAGGTCTATGCCAGCCCCGATGCGACGCCGGCGGAACGGCACGCGATGTGGCAGCGGCTGGAACGGCTCTACATGCCGTGGACCGACTACGGAGATCTCGCCTATCCGGCCATGGGCGGCCGCTGGCAGGCAAAGGGTCACATCTACAATTCGCCTTTCTATTATATCGACTACACCCTCGCGCTCTGCGTCGCGCTGCAGTTCTGGGTGTGGTCGCGGCGCGATCCGCAGGCGGCGCTCGACGCCTATGTGGCGCTGTGCGCGCGCGGCGGGTCCATGCCCTTCCAGGGGCTGGTGGCCTCGACCGGACTGACGTCACCCTTCGCGCCCGGGGCCCTGGAGGCGGCGGTGGCGGAGGCGGCCGGGGTGCTCGGCCTGTAAGCGTCTCAGGACGCGACTTCGCGAGAAAACGAGGGCCCGGAGCCTGTCGGGAAGGTTGGGCACCGGCTCGCCCCCCCAACTGCTCGCCCATTCCGGATACTGATATGGATCGCCAGGCGGAGGCGCGGGGGTCATCGCCTTCCCTGGCAGCGCGCCGGATGGCGCGTTTGCAGACAGGCTCCCGGTCCTGTTTTGCCCGGACTGCGGCTGCGGCCGGCGTGATCTGCCCGGCGATGAGGCGCGTTACGCAGTTTTGCTATTGCGAGTCACTTTCAACTGCATATGCTGCGCCGCAGTCCATCGCCCCCCGCCGGGAGTTTCCACCGTGCCGCTTCGCATCAAGACGCCCATGCCGCACGCGCCGTCCGCGGGCGCGGCCTGTGGTGTCCCCGCATGCAGTGCGACACCGTCATGACCTTCGATCTGCTTTTCGGCGCCGTCCCTGGGCGAAACCGGCGACCGGCCTCTCTCACCACCGCCTCAGGCCATGGGCAGAGCAATGAATCCTGACACTCCAGCGCCCGGCGCCAGCCCTGCTCCCGCCACGCCCGCTCCCGTCACCGCCGCGCCGCCGACTGCGCCCGCCTCCCCGGCGCCTGCCGCGCCGACAGCCACGGCCCCGATAAGTCCGGCGGCGCCCGTCCCAACCGATGCCGCCGCGAATGCGGCTGTTGCGCCGGCCATGCCCGCGCAGACGGGCTCCGCTACCGCGCCAGCCGACGCCGTCGCACCCACTCCCGCCGCCGGCGAGCCAACCACCTCGTTGACGACCGACGCTGCCGCGGCCTCTCCGCCGGCCGATCCGGCCGCCGCAGCTGCTCCGGCCCTGCCTGCCGACTCACTGGCCGCCGGCGCGGCACCCGCCATGCCGCCCGCCGGAGCCGACCCCGCCGTTCTCGCCGGCGCGCCGGTCGACCAGGTCGCCCAGGCGGCCAGCGACCACTCGCTCATGCATCTGGTGCTGCAGGCGGGCCCGGTCGTGCAGAGCGTCATGGGCGCGCTGGTCCTCGCCTCGATCGTCTGCTGGACGATCATGATCGAGAAGGGCTTCCTGCTGGGGGGCCTGCAACGCGAGATCAGGCGCCTCGGCGCGACCAGCGAGGGAGATGCGGTGAATGGCGAGGGCCTCGCCGCGCGCATCCAGCGCGCCGCCGCGCGGGAATGGGCCGACGGCCGCGATGCCGGCGAGAGCCGCGCCGAATACCGCGAACGCATCGAACGCGCGATGCGCGAGACGCTGACCGTCGCGCTCCGCCGCGCCCAGCACGGCACGGCCTTCCTCGCCACCACCGGCGCGGTCGGGCCCTTCGTCGGACTGTTCGGCACGGTCTGGGGCATCATGGGATCCTTCCAGGGCATCGCGCAGTCGCGCGACACCTCGCTTGCCGTGGTGGCGCCGGGTATTGCCGAAGCACTGCTCGCCACCGCCATCGGCCTGTTCGCCGCCATCCCCGCGGTCATCGGCTACAACCGCATCGCGCGCCGCGTCGCGGGGCTGCGGGCGGAAGGGCTTGCGGCCATCTCGGCGATCGGCGCGCGGCTGTCGGCCCGGCCGCCCCGCGGCGGCCACGTCGCCGCCCGGGCGGCGGAGTAGCGCGCCATGGCCATGTCCGTCGGCGGCGAGAGCGGGGACGAGGACGACGCCGCCCCGATGTCCGAGATCAACGTCACGCCCTTCGTGGACGTGATGCTGGTCCTGCTGATCATCTTCATGGTGGCGGCGCCGATGATGGTGACCGGCGTGCCGGTGGATCTGCCGCGCAATGCCGCGGCCCGCGCCACCAGCCCCACGCCTCCCGTCGTGCTGACGGTGACGCGCGAAGGCCTGATCCACATCGGGGAAGAGCGCATCGAGGAGAGCGCCCTCGCCACACGGCTTGGCATGATGAAGGCCGAGAATCCCGAGATCGTCGTGCATGTGCGCGGTGACCGCGCCGTGGCCTACGGCGAGGTGCTGCGCATCATGGGACGCGTGACCACGGCCGGCATCACGCGCGTCTCCCTGATCGCGGAGGTCGAGTCCGGCGGGACCGCGCGCTGAACCATGGCCATGCGCCAGCCCAAGCCCTCGATCGTATCCTTCGACGCGCTGCCCTTGCCGGCCTGCGCCGATGTCACGTCGCGCCTTCGCGTCATCGCCTCCGGCATCGCGGTGCTCCTGCATGGCGGGCTGGTGGCGTTCCTCCTGCTCTCCCCCGCCGTTACCCCCCCGAGCGCCGCGGTGTCGGAGGAGATCCCGATCGTCATCGCCATGGCCGAGCCGACGGTCGAGGAGCCCCTCCCCGAGCCCGAACCGGAACCCGCGGCGGCACCCGAGCCGGTGACGCAGCCACCACCCGAACCCGCGCCCCCCGAACCCCATCCGCCGGAACCGCCGCCACCCGAGGTGCCGCCGCCCGACCCCGCACCGCCCGAGCCTCCGGCGCCGGAGCCCATGCCGCAGGAGCCCCCGCCACCGGAACCGGTGACGGAGCCGCCGCCCCCGGACCCGGCGCCCGAACCCGAGCCAACGCCGGACCCGCTGCCCGAGCCCCTGCCGGCACCACCGCCTCCACCGCCGCCCCAGCCGCAGCGCGAACCGCCGCCGCCCCAACCGCGGCCGCGGG
>NZ_JAHYBZ010000009.1 GCF_019430885.1 Roseomonas alba
CATCTGGTCGTGCTGGTTCCGCTGGCGCCTGCTGGCGGGCAGCGTGGCCGACGCGTCATTCTCGGGCCTGACGTTGTGGCACTACGCCGCCGGCGGCATCGGATCGACGTTCCTGCAACAGGCGGCGGTGCCGACCGGAGCACCGTTGCGGACGCAGCGCGTGCCGCTGACCTGGCAGGTGACGGACCCTGACGCCGTCAGTGCGAGCCACCGCGCCCGCATCGTGTTCCCGGCCGGCGTCGATGTCGATTTCATCCTGCGCCTGGGCGGACCCCAGATCCAGCCGGGCGGCGGCGGCAGCGACATCCTGCCGCCGGTTGACACCGTGGATCTGGCCTACGCCGCCGAGGACCAGCTCACCCTCGATGTCCCGGACGGGACCTACGCCCTGTCGATCCGGGGCGGGACGGTGAACCCGGCGGGCATCGCCTATGCCGCGACGCGCATCGTCTCCTACGGCCAGGGCCTGCAGTTCAACTGGCCGCCGGCGGCCCGCGCGGCGGGCGAGCGCCACCTGCAATCCATCAGCATGAGGAAAACCGCCTGATGCAACGCGTCACACGGGCTACCGCCGCAGCGACGTTGCCGGTGCCGCCGGCCTCGCCGGGCACCCCGGGATATTTCGCGCGCCCCAACAACGTCAGCGGCGTGCCGGCCACCGTGCCTGGCTACGAGTGGTACAATGGCATGCAGGAGGCTGTTGCGCTCGCCTTCGAGGACAGCGGCATCACGCCTGACGCGGCCCTGCATGACCAGCTCCGCAAGCACATCCGTCGCGTCGCGGGCGGCAACGTCCGGATGGTGACGGGCAATACGACGCTCACCCCCGATGATGCCGGCCTGGTGCTCGTCAATGCCTCCGGTCCCACGACGTTGACGCTGCCGGGTGTGGCGGAGGCCAGTGGCCGGCCGATGAAGTTTGACTTCGTGCGGATCGACACGGCCGCTGCCCAGGTTTTCGTGGCGCGGAAGACGACTGCGGACACGGTCGACGGCACCAACAATGTCCGTCTTGTCGTCGGGCAGCGGCTGTCGATCGTCGGTGACGGCGACGTGACCTGGTACACGTTGGGCGGCATCGGAAGCCGCATGCAGGTCATCAGCGCGACCACCGACGTGACGGTGGAACAGGGCATGTTCCGCATGCGCGCCCAAGGCTGGTCCGGTGGTGGTGGAGGCGGCGGCGTTGGCTCTGGCGGCGGTGGAGCTGCGGGTGGCGCCGGTGGTTGGTATGGTGAGGGTTGGTTCGACGTCGTGCCGGGACAGGTTATCCCGGTAACGATTGGCGCCGGGGGCGCGGCTGGCACCGGCGCGCCGACGAATGGAGGCGCTGGCGGCACCACTTCGATCGGCACCTACATGTCACTACCTGGTGGCCCAGGCGGCGCGTCGGCCTCCGGCGGCGGCGCCGCGCTGCCGACGCCCAGCAGTGGCGCGGGTGCGGGCGGGCAGCTCATGCTTCCGGGCAACCCGGGCAATGGCGGGCTCGCGATCGGGGGCTCGACGATCGGCGGGTCGGGCGGCGGGACATTCATGGTGTCGCTGGTGGGTGGCTATTCCATCGCGACTGGCAACAGCGCCGCCAGCCCGGGCGGTGGTGGCGGCGGTGCGGGAGGTTCCACATTCGCGGCGGGCTCCGCGGGCGCGCCGGGTCGCGCCATCCTGCAATTCCAGGGGCGCTGATCATGAAGACCTACGCCCGCATCTCTGCCGGCATCGTCGCGGAGCTGATCCGCATCCCGTCCGATGGCCCCGAGGTCGAGAAGCTGTTTCACCCCGACCTGGTCGCGACCCTGGAGCCTGTGCCCGAGGGGATCGAGGTGACCGAGGGCTGGACATGGAATGGCGAGACGTTCGCCGCACCGGCCCCATCTGGCCCCGAGGACATCCCCGTGCCGGATATCACCGCCCGCCAGCTCCGGCTGTGGCTGCTCGCGCAGGGCATTCCGCTGGCGAGCGTGGACGCTGCCATCGCCGCCCTGCCGGAGGCCGACCGCGCACCGGCACAGGTCGAATGGGAATATGCGACGCGCTACGAGCGAGGCCACTCGCTGATCGCGCTGCTCGCCCCCGCCGTCGGCCTTGAGACGCCCGAAGCGATCGACGTCGCCTTCCGGTCGGCCGCGCTGCTGTAGCTGTCACGGCGCCGTGCCGGCGCCGCGCTCTTTCCCATCGTGAATCCGAAGGTGAGCCATGACGCATCGCTATGCGGACCGGGTGATGGTGCTGTCGTCGTCGGTGGGTACCGGCGACATGGTCCTGGGCCAGGCTGTGGCCGGATTTCAGGACTTCGCCGCCGCCGGCCTGGTGGTGGGGGACACCTGCGACGTCTGCATCGAGGACCCGCTGGCCAGGACGTGGGAGACGGTGCGCGTCACCCTGTCCGCTGCCGGCGTCATCGAGCGTGGGGCCACCTTCGACAGCAGTGCGGACGGGGCGAGGATCGACTTTGGCGAAGGGCTGAAGCGGATCTACCTGGTGCAGCCTGGGGCGGTGATCGCGGAGGACAAGACGGCGACGCAAGCGGCGCGCGGGGAGGTCGCTGCGCTGGTCGCTGGCTTCGAGGACAGCGTCGTGGGCGCGACGCAGGCCGCGCTGGATGTGATCGCCGGCAGCGTATCGTCGATCATCGTCGACAGTGCGCAGGCCACGGACGCCGCTGCGAGCGCGAGCGCCGATGCGATGCGCGCCGTGCTGCACGCATTGGAAGCAGGTTCGGCCGCGGCGCTGGCCAGATCCGCAGCCGACAGCACCGCAGCCTCCGTAACCAATGCCGCCATCCAGCGCGCGACGCTCGCGGAGATGCAGGCCGTCACGGGCGCCACCGAGGGCCAGCTCGGCGTGGTCTATGGTGTCGGCGACGATCGCGGGCAGTACCGCTACCTGTCCGGCGCATGGACCCGCGAGGGGCCGACGATCCCTGACCTGGTGGACAGCGTCGATGCGGTGGCCGAGGCCGTGCGCAGCGATCCGGACGTGGCCGGCATCGCCTTCGCGGTAGTGGATGAGACGGGCGCCGCTGCGCTGACGCTGTCCGGCGACGGCACGGTGCTCGCGACCGCGGGTGCCGAGCTGGTGCGCGGTGACGATGCATCGGTGTTGCTGCGGCGTGCTGATGCGATCGGCGGATCGCTGCACCTGACGGCCGAGGGCGTCGACCTCGGCGCGGCTGCGGTGGCCGAGGCCGCAGGACCTGCTGGAGTTCGCGTGGTCGACGAAAGCGACTACGCCGCGATTGCGGTAGCGGAGGACGGCTCTGGCCATATCGGCGCGCTGCGCATCGAGGCGGATGGCACGCTGCGCGGTCCTGGCGGCGATGCGCTGATCCCGTCGCTGGGCGATCTGTCCTACGAGACGGTCGGCCGCGACGATCTGGTCGTCGGCTGGCGTGACGACGAGGGCTATATCGGCGTCGCACTGCTGCCGGACGGCACGCTGGTCAGCGGTGCCGCCAGCGCCGACAACGCGGCCTATTCGGCCAGCGAGATCGCCGAGCGCAATGCGCGCGCCCTGGCCTATTCCGCGCAGATCGTACGCCTCGGCGACGAGGATGTGCAGCGGCCCGTTGCGGCCTACAACCACGTCCTCGGCTACGGGCAGAGCCTGTCCGTGGGCGCGCAGGGGTTCCCGGCGCTGACCACCGCGCAGCCCTATCCTGGCCTGCTGACGCTGGGGCAGTCCGTGCACACCCGCAACGTGGGCAACAATGCGTGGGCACCGTTCGGCGCCTCGGCATTCCTGCCGCTGGCGGCGCAGGTGCTCAAAGGGGGGCGCCTCGAACTCCTGAGCGGAGCGGAGCAGGCGGCTCTGGCGCCCAGCGATGGCAATTGGGGCGAGACGCCGCTTGAAGCGGCTTCGCTGGCGTTCCGCCGCGCGCAAAACAATGCGTGGGGTGCGGCCGACGATGCGGCGCGGCAGATCGTCGTCTCGGCCTGCGGCTATCCTGGCCTGTCGGTAGCGTCGCTGAGCAAAGGCAACGGATACTATGGGCGCGTCACGGATTGCGCGACGGCCGCGAAGGCCGTGGCGGCCACGGCCGGCGGCGACTACTGCGTCCCAGCGCTGATCTACCTACAGGGCGAGCAGGACTATGTGATCGGCACGACGCGCGCCGCCTACAAGGCGCTGGTCAAGCAACTCGTGGCGGATATCCGGGCCGACGTGCAGGCGGCCATTGCGGCGCAGGCGCGGCCGTTCGGCGTGTTTACCTATCAAACTGGTGGTGGGTTCACCTCCGATGCGCAGCAGATGGCCGTCGGCATGGCGCAGCTCGAATTGGCGCTGGAAGAACCGCACTGGTGGCTGGTCGGGCCAGTCTATCCGATGACCGACAAGGACGGCCACCTTACCGCCAACGGCTACCGCTGGTGGGGCGAGCAGTGCGGCAAGGTCATGGCCAAGGTGCTGTTGCGCAACGAGGGCTGGCGACCATTGCATCCGACACGCCTCACGCGCCGTGGGCGCAGCGTGCTGGTCGATTTCCACGTGCCGGAGCCGCCGCTGCAATTCGCGCTGCCCTACGTGATCGCCACGGCGACCGACTATGCCAGCAAGGGGTTTTCGGCGCGTGACGCCGGCGGCGCGGTCGGGATCGCGGACGTTGAGATCGTGTCCGACACCGCGGTGATGATCACGCTCGGCCGCGACGTGTCGGGCGCTCTGTCGCTGGTCTACGCCGCGAAATCAGCAGCGAACGGCAACGGGTGCCTATGCGACAGCGACCCGTGGCGCGCCGCGCTGACCTACGTCTACGCGCCGGGCTCCGGCCAGGACGCGAGCGAGAATATCGCGAGCCTCGTGGGCAAACCCTACCCGCTGCACAACTGGTGCTGCGCGTTCGACCTGCCCGTCAGCATCGATTGAGGAGGCCCCTGTGGCAACGATCATCCGTGTCCCCGGCGCTGATTTCTCGGCGGTCCCGCATGCGTTTATCCCGCCCGTCGCGGACGGTCTGGAGGCGTGGCACTACCTCGGCGGCAGCCTCGATGCCTCCGTCAAGAACCTCGCACCAGGCAAGGCGGCCGCGACGGTCGTCGGGACGCCGACGGTCGCATCGACGCACCTGGTGCTGAGCGGCAGTGCCCATCTGCAAACCGCAGTGCCCGACGCCGGGGATTGCACGCTGATCGCGGTGGCGCGGATGCCGCCGGGATTTGCCTGGGTTACGAATTTCGCATTCATGCTCAGCGCGACGCAGGCGCCGAACAACGGGCCACAGATCTATTTCCAGAAAGGGCTGGCGGGCGATCCGGCGGAGAAAGGGACGATCTACGGTTGGGGCGCATTTAACAATGGCGGCACAGCGCAGACGGTCCAGCGCAACATCTATCCGGTCGCCGATCTGACGCAGTGGGCGCTGTGCGTCGCGCGCGTGCAGGGCGGCGTCGGCGTGCGGGTAGCCAATCGCACCACGGCGCAGGATGGCGCGACGGCCTCGGCGCTCGCGCGATATCCCTATCCGGCGCAGACCTATCGGATCGGTGCCAACGCCTCCACGGGCGAGCCGATCCACGTGGCGTTCGCCGGCATCTACTCGCGCGCGCTCTCGCTCACCGAGGAGACGGCGGTCTATGCCGCCGTCAAGTCGTATATGCAGCGCCGGCGGGCGATCACGATCTGACCAAGCCTCCCGCCCGGCAGGGCGGGAGCTGGGCCATGCCTGAGCCATGAGCGCCACAGCGCGTCGACGGCCTGACGATTCGTGATTTCCGAGGGGACATTGATGGCAGAGGAACCGACGATGGCTGTAGCGAAAATGGCCGCGGCTGCTGCTGCGGCGGGTGGCAGTGCCCGCATTGCGATCGCAATGCACGGGGGATCGCGGGGCTGGCGCCTGGCGATCGAGGGATTTGTCGGCGCGACGCTCGGTGTCATGGCTGCGGGCATCGCGGTCTGGGTTGACCCGTCGCTGCGCGACGCCGGATGGCCTCTGCTGATTGTCGCCGGCGCAGCCGGCATTGCTGGCGCGCTGGGAACCCGCGCGCTGGATCTGCTCGAGGCTGCGTTGCGCAAGCGCGTGACCTGAGCGCCCGCCGGCGGGGTGCCGGCACCATCATCGCATCGGAGAGACACCATGCCCCCGGGCCTCGCGCACGCGGCAATCGCCGTCGTGCTGACGCTGCTTGTCGGCGTGCCGGCGCGTCTGCTCGGCGTCACCGCCGGGCTCGGCGCCGCCGCCGCGATCGCATTCTATGTCGGGCGAGAGCGCCGCCAGTCCGAGGAATGGGCTGGCAGCAACCGCATCCCGCCGTGGATCTGGAAGCCGCGCGCGCTGCGCGATGCCGGCTGGCCGGCCCTTGCGGCGCTGGCGACCGCCTATGGCATTGCGGTGGTGCTGTGATGGTCGACCTATCGCCCCTCACGGGTGCGGCGGTGGGCGCGGCTGCGCTCGCCGTCACGACGCTGGCCGGCCTGCTGATGGCGCGGCTGCCGCTGCTGGTGCGCTACCTGGAGGTGCGTATCAACGGGGCGGACAACACGCTGCTGCGCGGCGCGATCGCCAATGCCGCGCAGCAGGCTGTGCAGGACATCGCCGGCGGGATGCGGGTCGAGGCCGCGATCGGGCGCATGGCGGACTATGCGCAGGACAACCTGCCGGCGGCTATCGCGCGACTGCGGGTGCCGCGGGAGACGCTGCTGACGATGTGCGGGGCCGAGCTGGCGCGCGTGCAGGCGGGGGCAGGGTGATGGTCAAGGCGATTGTTCCTCCGCCCACCCTACCGCCCGGAGGCTTCATCCCGCCGGCGGCAACTCCGGCGTTGTCCTGGTGGGATCACGCGCTTCTGTGCCTGATGTTCCTGCTGGTGTGCGGCGCGGTCGTCGGCGCCGTCGTGCTGATTGGTGACAGCATCCCGCCGGCCTGCCGCTGATGCTCGCCCTCCTGCTTAGCCCACTCGCCCGCTGGGCCGCGCTTGGCGTGGTGCTCGTCGGGCTGGCCGGATGGGGCTGGATCGAGCGCGCGGGACGCATTAGCGCCGATCTGCGCACCGCGGCGGCAGAGGCCGCGGTGCAGGGCAGGGACCTGGCCATCGCGGCGCTCGAGCGCCAGGCGACCGACGCCGCCGAGCGCGCCGCCCGCATGCAAACCGTCAGGAGAGCCGTCGATGCCGCCCCGGTCACGCGCGCCTGTGTGGATAGCCCTGCCATGCGCGCTGTGCTGCGCGGCCTGCGCGGGGATGCCAGCACCCCTGGTGGTGCCACCCAGCCTGCTGCGATGCCAGCCGGCACCGATACCGCCAGAGGCGCCCGATGATCCGGCGCTGGCGCGGTGGATTCTGGATCTGGCCGAGGCCGGCGCGGACTGCCGGTCGCGGCTCTCGGCGGTGAGGGAGATCGTCGCTCCATGACGTTCATCGAATGGCTGCGCAGCCTCATGACGCCAGCGCCGGCGCCGCTGCTACCCGCCACTGTGCCGTTCCCGACGCCGATTCCGGTCCAGGCTGTGGGCGATCCCGACTGGCCGGCAATCCTGCGCGCCGCCGGATTCGCGGACCCGGAGCTGTGGGCCGGGCACTTGGCGCTGCCGGCGCAACGCTGGGAGATCCGGGGCGGCCGGCGCGTCGCGGCCTTCGCGGCGACTGTGGGACACGAAAGCGGCGGCGGGACATCCCTTGTCGAAAGCCTGAACTACAGGGTGGACGCGCTGACGGCGACGTGGCCGTCTCGCTTCAGCGCGGCCGATGCCGAGCGCATGGGGCGTGTGGAGGTCGGCGGGCGCATCGTCCGCACCGCCGACCAGCGCGCGATCGCCGAGCGGGCCTATGGCGGGCGCATGGGCAACGGGCCGGAGGGGTCCGGCGATGGCTGGAACTATCGAGGTCGCGGGCTGATTCAGGTGACCGGGCGGGACGGATATCGCCAGGCGGGTGCGGCGACGGGCCTGCCGCTGGAACAGCAGCCCGACCTGGCCGCGCAGCCCAACTGCGCCGCCGCGGTGGCGTGCTGGGCATGGGCGAGCTGGAAGGGGTGCAACCCCATCGCCGACGCCGGCGACGTCGAGGGATGGCGGCGGGCGATCAACGGCGGCCTGACCGGCCTCGATGACGTGCAGCGTCGGTACGAGGCGGCGCTGCGGGTGACGGGGTGATCTGCAAATCCCGCCCAGATTATGCAGATGCTATGCGTGGCGCCGTCGGGGGAGACCCCGGCGGCGCCTTTTGTCGTTTTAGGGGTCGCGATGCCCTGGCGCCGGCCGCGCCGCCTTGATCCAGGGCGGCAGTCGCTGATGGTCGAGCCACAGATCCACCAGGTAGGGGATCGTCCCGGCCGCCCCGAATGAATGGCCGTGCAGCGGGCATCCCGGCAGCAGCAGCCGGCAGATGTAGCCACCCGGCTGGCAGTCGATGACCGCGCCGCGGTGCTCATAGCTCGGGCCGCCGAGAGGGCCGACGGGCTTCGTGGGCGTCGGCTCCGGCCGGCGGGACAGATCGACCGTGGCCGGCAAAGGCAGTTCCGCGCTGCTCGTCATGCCCCGTCCCGCTTCTCGCCCCGGGCCACGATCACCAGCGATTCATCCGGCAGAGGACGCTGCAGCGCCTTCGCCTCGGCCCAGGGTGCTGTCATCCACGTCTCGCGCTCATGCTCCTCGGTCAGGATCACCGGCATCGCCTTGGGGTGGATCGCGCCGACCTCGCGGTTCGGCTCGCAGGTCAGGAAGGCGAACAGGTCGGTCGTCACCTCGCCCTCCTTCACCTTCCGCACCGATGTCCATTGCGGCACCCAGATCCCGGCGAAGAAGGCGAGCGGCCGGTCCTCCGCCAGCGCGAACCATGCCGGCGGGCGCTTGCCATCGGGCCGTGGCTCGGGCTCGCTGAAGCTGGTGAACGGGACCAGGCAGCGGTGCTCGACCCCCAGCCAGCGGCGCCAGTGCGGGGACGCGGTGTTCCGGACGTTGGTGACCCCAGGGTCCGTTGTGCGCCCCTTCAGCGCGAAGGCCGGGGAGGGCAGCCCCCAGCGCGCCATGGCGAGCTCGCGCCCCTCCGGCATGTTGCGCACGATCGGCGCGGCATAGTCGGGGAAGACGCCGGGGATGGCCGGCAGGTTGCCGGTGCTGTCCCGCAGCGCCATCGAAAGCTGGCGGATGGCCTGCTGGTTCGACACGATTGAGTAGAGGTTGCACATGCCGTCCTCCCGAATCCGCGCAGCGCAACTTACTGCTGGCGAGTGGTTACGCCCTGGTGGCGCTTTGCTGAACGTCAGGATGATCGGTTCGGCGGCTCGCCACACCGTCCCGGCGTCGGACCAGGCTCATGGCGCCGGCGGAAGATCAGGAAATTCGAGCGTAGGAGCTGCTCCGTAACACTGCGCGCCAGGATCTTGGCATCGACGCGTGTCCCCTTGGCCAGGGGCTTACCCGAGCTGCCGAACCGAAGCGCGTAATGGATCGCCTCCTCGATGTCAGCCGGGTTCGCGGGGGTGAGATGGTCGTCCATGGCCCCCATTTGATTCCCCAGCCGGGAGAACAACGCAAGAACATCATTTGCGCCGAGGGGGTGAGGTGAGGCCGATTCGGTCGGCAGAGCGGCGCTAGGCCGCTTCCATCATCCGCTTCGTCGCCACCAGAATCATGCCGGACCGCGTCAGGCCCTGGCTCTCGGCGAAAGTGTCGATCGCCTTCAGCGTGTCCTCCGGCAGCGTGATGTTCACCCGCACGGCCTTCACCGCCTTGGCCGGGCCCGGTACCAGCAGCGCAACGGCATCGCGGTTCTCTCGCTCCGCCATCACCGCAGTGAGGCTGCTCGGCTCCGGGATCGCTTCACCGTCGGCGACCATGCCCTCGATATGAAGGGCGAGAGCCTCGGTTGCCATTGCTCGCGCCTCATCGAGGGTGGCGCCGGCAGTGACGCAACCCGGGAAGTCCGGAAACGAGACGCCGAAATCGCTGTCGGCGTCCTTGTGGATCAGGGCGATGTACTCAGCCATCGGTCAACTCAGCCTCATGCCGGCTTGTTTCTCAATGCTCCGGAGCGTGCCGACCGGCAGATCGCGCTTCGGATGCGGGACGGTCACGCGGCCCGGCTTGGTGGGGTGCTTGAACTGGCAGTGGCTGCCCTTCTGGGCCACCTGCTCCCACCCGTCGGCCTTAAGAGCCGCTATGACTGCCCTGCTGTCCATGTGCGCATTTATACACACTATCGCGCATGCAGGCAACAGAAATTGTGTGTTTAGATACACACTTTTGTGCTGCGGAGGGGTGCCATGGGCTGGAACGAAGTTAGAACGCCTTTGCCAGCCCGCCGGCAAAGGTCGAAATCCACGCCGAATTTTTGACAGTGGAGGCCGCAGAAAACCGCGATCCCGGGTTTCTACCTCTGAACTACGCCCGCAGCCGCCCTTCTATAGGCATGCCCGCCCGCGTCGGGCAAGATGGCCGCTTGACCCTTCGCCCCGCACGGGCGTAACCACCCCCTTGGCGGTGACGCCCCTCGCGATTTGTCCGGCCAGCTTGCGGCGAGGTCCCTTCCGGGGCGTGTCCTTCGGGACGCGGAAAACAAGCGCGCTAAACGGCCGTGCGGATGCCCCGCATCCGCCGCCCGTGAAGGGGCCGGACGTCGCCGTTGACGTGAAGGTGCCGCCCCATGGCCAAGTCGCCCCCGAACCGCCCGTTCCGCCCGGCCACCCAGCTCGTGCGCGGCGGGCTGATGCGCTCGGGCTTCGACGAGACCGGCGAGGCGCTCTTCCTCACTTCCGGCTTCGTCTATGACAGCGCCGCCCAGGCCGAGGCGACCTTCGCCGGCACCGAGCAGCACTACCAGTATTCCCGCTTCGGCAACCCGACCGTCGCCATGCTGGAAGGCCGCATCGCCGCGCTGGAAGGGGCCGAGGCCTGCCGCGTCACCGCCACCGGCATGGCCGCCGTGCATGCCGCGCTGCTGTCGCACCTCAAGACCGGCGATCGTGTCGTCGCGTCCCGTGCGCTGTTCGGGTCCTGCCACTGGATCGTCTCGACCCTGCTGCCGCGCTACGGCATCGCGACGGAATTCGTGGACGGCGCCGACCTCGACCAGTGGGCGGCCGCGCTGTCGCGCCCGGCGAGCCTGGTGCTGCTCGAAACCCCGTCCAACCCGATGCTGGAGATCGTGGACCTGCGCGCGGTCAGCGAACTCGCCCATCGCGCCGGCGCGATCGTGGTGGTGGACAACGTCTTCGCCACGCCGCTGCTGCAGAAGCCGATGCAGTTCGGCGCGGACGTCGTCGTCTATTCCGCGACCAAGCATTTCGACGGCCAGGGCCGCGTGCTCGGTGGCGCCGTGCTCGGCCCCAAGAAGTGGGTCGAGGACACGCTGCAGCCCTTCATCCGCAACACCGGCCCGTCCATCAGCGCCTTCAACGCCTGGGTCATCCTGAAGGGGCTGGAGACCCTGCACCTGCGCGTGCCCGCCATGTGCCGCAACGCGGCCGCGGTCGCCGACATGCTGGCCGAACGCGCCGAGATCGCCCGCGTCCTCTACCCCTTCCGCGCCGACCATCCGCAGCAGAAGCTCGCCCAGGCGCAGATGTCCGCCGGCGGCACGCTCGTCACCTTCGACCTCAAGGGCGGGAAGGAGGCGTGCTTCCGCTTCATGGACGCGCTGCGGCTGATCGACATCTCGAACAACCTCGGCGATTCCAAGTCGCTCGCAACGCACCCCGCGACCACCACGCATATGCGCGTGGGCGCCGAGGAACGCGCGCGGCTCGGCATCACCGATGGCACGGTGCGCCTGTCGGTCGGCCTCGAGGATGTCGAGGACATCATCGACGACCTGGCCGAAGCCCTCGACGCGGCCGCCGCCCCGGCGGCCCGCGCAGCGGAGTAGTCGCATGGCAGTCGACACCTGGCTGGCCTTCCTCGCCGCGACCGCGGTGATGCTGGCGATCCCCGGCCCCACCATCCTGCTGGTGATCGGCCAATCGCTCGGTGCCGGGCGCCGCGCGGCGCTGCCGCTGGTCGCCGGCGTCGCGCTCGGTGACCTCACGGCCATGACGCTGTCATTGGCCGGGCTGGGGGCGCTGATGGCGGCCTCGGCGGCGCTGTTCACGGTGCTGAAGTTCGCCGGCGCGGCCTATCTGGTGTGGCTCGGCGTGAAGCTGTGGCGCGCGCCGGTGGAGGAAGGTGCGCAGCCGCCCGTCTCCGCCCGCCGCGCCTTCCGCGACGCCTATGTCGTGACCGCGCTGAACCCGAAGTCGATCGCCTTCTTTGTCGCCTTCGTGCCGCTCTTCGTCGATGCCGGCGCGCCCTTCCTGGCGCAGGCGGTGGTGCTCGTCGGCAGCTTCGTGACGCTCGCTGCGCTGAACGCGCTGATCTATGCGCTGCTCGCGGCACGGCTGTCGGGCGCGGTGCGACGGCCGTCGGTGCGGCGCGCCTTCAACCGCGGCGGCGGCACCGTGCTGATCGGGGCCGGGATCGCCACGGCGGCGATGCGTCGCGCGTAAGTCGAGGTTGAGATCGGAGGGGCTCTGCCCCTCCGAACCACCCCGCCAGGGGATTGGATCCCCTGGACCGCAATCTGTTGGTGCTCGGCGGAGCAGTCACGTTGCGCCCCCCAAAGCGCGCTTGGTGCGCAAGTGCGGGTCGCAGCTTTTCATTCTGGCAGCGATGCCCGGCGCCTGAGTGATGTTTACAAAGGCCTTCCGGCCCTTGCTGGGGCGCGAAGCACGGCTTCGCGGTGAGGGGAGGGACAAAAGGCCCCTCTCCGACGCGACAGTCCCGTCTTCGCGCTTGCCGGTCCGCGCCCCTTCAATGGCCAACCGTCACGGCCGTGCCCGCCTGCGGCCCTCCCAGAACCCTGCCAGCAGCAGGATCCCTGTGGTGATCCAGCACAGAGCGAGCAGGTCCATCCCTCCGCCCAAGGGCAGGACGAGCAGCACCGCCACCGCCGCGACGACATGCGACAGCGGCACCACGCCATAGACCACGCGTTTGTAGATCGCGCTGCCGAGCAGATAGACCACCGGCCCGCCCGTCATGGCGAGGAGCTGCGCCATCCCCGGCACATCATGCGGATGCGCCATCGCCAGGTCGTTGCCCACCGCCGTCGCGATGATGCCCGCGAGCAGGATGGCGTGGACGTAGTGCAGATACGCCCCCAGCCGCCCCGGATCGTCGGAGCGGGTGATGACCTCGGTCGCGTCGCGGCTCGATGTGCCGAAATAGAGCCACCACATGGCGATGGTCCCGAAGAACGTCGCCAGCATCGCCGACAGCAATGCGCCGTCCCAGACCTCGGCGCGCGACAAATTCGCCCCGGTGGCGAGCAGCGTCTCCCCCAGCGCCACAATGACGAAAAGCCCGCAGCGCTCGACCAGATGCCCGCCCTCGATGGTCCAGTCGCTGGTGCGCGACCGGCCGAGCCACGGCAGCGGAAAGCCGAACATCGGCGAGACATATTCGCAGGCCACCGCAATCGCCCAGAATGCGATGCGCGCCCAATGCTCCACCAAGCCGCCGGCGATCCAGAACACCGCGGCGATCAGCAGCCAGCCGAGAATGCGCCGGTAATTCGCCGCCAGCGGATGATCCGGCCCCAGCTCCCACAACACCCAGGCGCTGCGCCCCACCTGCATGCCGGAATAGGCGAGGGCGAAGACCAGCCCCCGATCCCCGAAGGCCCCCGGAATGGCGGCGGACATGACCAGCGCGACGAGCATGGTCGCGAAAAGCAGGCCGCGGATGCGCGGGTGCTCCGGGTCGAACCAGTTCGTGACCCAGCCGGTGTATTGCCAGCCGAGCCAGACCGCGAACCACAGGACCAGCGTCTCGGTCAGCCCGGTGATGCTCAGATGGTGCAGCAGCCCGTGGCTGAGCTGCGTCACCGCGAAGACATAGACCAGGTCGAAGAACAGTTCCTCGAAGGTCACGCGGGCGTGGTGGCCGTTGCTGTGGCGCAGCGGCGGGCGGCGCGCGGAGGCCGAGCTCATCGCGCCAGCCGCCAGGCGGCAACCACTGCGACAGCCGCCGGCACGGCGAAGACGAGAAGCAGGATCGGCAACTCCTCCCGCACCGTGTAGCCCGCCCGGGTCACGCCGACCCACAGGTTCACCACCGCCACGATGAACCAGGCCGGCACGAAAGCCCGCGCGGCGAGCCCCATCGCCGCTGTCGATGCCCCCCACAACCAGCCGAACAGCAGGAACAGGCCCAGCATCACCAGCCCGCCCCCGATCACCATCGCCATATGCATGCGCGAACCCCTGCCGGATGCCCCCGTCACTTCGTCGTATAGCCGCCATTCACCAGGATGGTCTGTCCCGTCATCCACCACCCGTCCGAGACGAGGAAGCGGATCCAGGGCACGATGTCCGCGATGTCGGTCAGCCCTGTCTTGGTGAAGGCCGACAGCGCCGCCGCGCCCTTGTGATAGGCCTGCGCGTCCGGCGCCTCCTGCCCATAGAAGAAGGGCGTATCCATCGGCCCTGGCCCGATCGCGGTCACCGAGATGCCGCGCGCGCCGAATTCCTTCGCCGCGGCGCGGGTGAAGTGCTCGACCGGCGCCTTGGTGCCGGCATAGCTCGCATAGAAGGGCGTGAAGGCGCCGAGCAGCGAGGTCACCAGCGTGCAGACCTTGCCGTTGTCGTTCACATGCTTCCCGGCCTCCTTCAGGAAGAAGAAGGCGGACTTCGCGTTCACCGCGCTCATTGCGTCGTATTCGGCCTCGGTGATGTCGAGCATGGGCTTCTTCAGCACCTTGCCGACCGTGTTCACCGCGATATCCGGCCGGCCGATGGCGGCGACGGTGTCGGCGAAGAGCTTCTCCATCGCGTCGGCGCGGGTCAGGTCGGCCTGGAAGGCGATGGCCTCGGCCCCGTCGGCCCTCAATACGGCGAGCGTCGCCTCCGCATCCGCCTTCGCGGCGGCGCTGTTGTAGTGGATGGCGATGGCCTTCGCGCCATGGGCGGCCAGGTCGCGCGCCAGCAACCCACCGAGGTTCTTCGCCCCGCCCGCGATCAGCACGGTCTTCCCTGCAATGCGGTGAACGGCCATGGCCAGCGTCCTTCTGTCCTGTGCGGCCGCACCGGCTGGCCGCGTGTCGAAGCGCAGCATGCCGTCTGGATTTCACGGATAAAGCCGCGCATCCTGGCATCACTCGTCGGAATTGCCGAACAATCGGGGCGCAACCTGGACCGCATCGACCTCTTCCGCATCTTCGCCCGCGTGGTGGAAAGCGCCAGCTTCACCCGTGCGGCCGATACGCTTGGCCTGCCGCGCTCCTCGGTCTCGGCCGCGGTGCAGGAATTGGAAGGCCGGCTCGGGACGCGGCTGCTGCACCGCACGACCCGCCGCGTCGCCCCCACCCAGGATGGCGCTGCCTTCTACGACCGCTGCCAGCGCCTGATCGCCGATGTCGAGGAAGCGGAGGCCCTGTTCCGCCAGGCCCCCGCCCAGCCGGTCGGCCGGCTGCGCGTGGACATGCCTGGCCGCATCGGCCGCCTGATCGTCGCCCCCGCACTGCCGGAATTCCTCGACCGCTATCCGGGCATTGAGCTCGACCTCGGCATGACGGACCGGGCGGTGAACATGATCGAGGACGGCATCGACTGCGTCCTGCGCGTCGGCACGCTGGGGGATTCCGGCCTCGTGGCGCGGCCGCTGGGCACCCTGCCGCTGGTCAATGTCGCGAGCCCCGCCTATCTCGCCCGCCATGGCGTGCCGCGCAGCCCCCGCGACCTCGATGTCCATTGGGCGGTCGCCTATGCCTCGCCTTCCACCGGCCGCGTGGAACCCTGGGAATGGATGGAAGCCGGCGGCTTGCACCGCATGCCGCTGCGCAGCCGCGTCACGGTGAACAGCGCCGAGGGCAGCATCGCCTGCTGCCTCGCCGGGCTCGGCCTGATCCAGATCCCGGAATTCGACATCCGCCGCCACATCGCGGCCGGCGAGCTGGTCGAAATCATGCCCGACCACCGTGCCAAGCCCATGCCCATGGCGCTGCTCTACCCGCATCGCCGGCATCTCTCGCGCCGGCTGCAGGTCTTCGCGGCCTGGCTCGAAACCCTGTTGCGCGCCGCCGTGTTGCGCTGAATGGCAGCGCAGTGGACAACACCCCCAGGACGACGCTTCAAATGAACGTCGGGAGCGACCCGCAGATGGCCAGCAAGGACGAATACAGCGCGACCACGCGCAACATCCGCGTCTCGGTGCGCGCCTTCTATCTGGCTGACCAGTCGAAGCCCGACGAGGGGCAGTATGTCTGGGCCTATCGCGTCGTCATCGCCAATACGGGGCGGGAGACGGTGCAGCTCCTGCGCCGCACCTGGCACATCACCGATGGGCTCGGCCGCACCCAGACGGTCCAGGGGGCGGGCGTGATCGGGGAACAGCCGGTGCTCGAACCCGGCGGGCGCTTCGAATACACCTCCGGGACGCCGCTCGCGACGGCGTCCGGCTTCATGCAGGGCGCCTACCACATGGTGGTGACCAGCAGCGGGGAGGCCTTCGACGTCGCCATCCCGGCCTTCAGCCTGGACAGCCCGCACCAGCCCTCCGGCCGGCTGCACTGACCGCGGCGGGTTGCGTTACGGCGACAGAGGCTTATCTGCCCTGTGACAGGAAGTCGTCCCGGGCGTGGGGCGGCGCGTAAGAGACTGCCGCCCGTGAATATCCAGAGCCCCGCCGCTCCGGCCGCCGATGACCAGGCCACCGACGCCCTGCGACCCTCCCAGCAGGACGCCGAGGCTGCCGTCCGCACCCTGCTCCGCTGGGCCGGCGACGACCCCGATCGCGAGGGCCTGATCGACACGCCGAAGCGTGTCGCCCAGGCCTATCGCGAATGGTTCTGCGGCTATGAGGACGACCCCGTCGAACTTCTCGCCCGCTCCTTCGAGGAGGTCGAGGGCTATGATGAAATGGTCGTCCTGCGCGACATTCGCCTCGAATCCATGTGCGAGCATCATATGTGCCCGATCATCGGCAAGGCGCATGTCGCCTATCTGCCGAACGGGCGCGTGACGGGGATCAGCAAGCTTGCCCGCGTGGTGGAAGCCTATGGCAAGCGGTTGCAGATCCAGGAGAAGCTGACCGCGCAGATCGCCAATACCCTGCAGGACGTGCTGCAGCCCAAGGGCGTCGCCGTGGTGATCGAGGCGGTGCACCAGTGCATGACCACGCGCGGCGTGCACAAGACGGGCGTGTCCATGGTGACGTCGCGCATGCTGGGCGCCTTCCGGGACGATCCTTCGACGCGGCGGGAATTCCTGTCGATGATCCAGGGCAGCCGGCACACCGGGGAAGGGTAGGCGGCTCGACGGGGCCGCACCTCACCTCGGTCATCGCTGAAGAGCGCTGCTGGCGCGCGGCCCGCTTTCGCTGCGGAATTGGAGGGGCTCTGCCCCTCCAAACCACCCCGCCAAAGGCCACAAGGCCTTTGGAAACCGATACATGGTGCGGTGCGCTGCTGGCAGGAAGAGCGTCGAGACCCGCCTTTGCGCCCGCAAGCTGCTTCGGGGGGAGCGGTAAGCCCTTCCCGTTCAGCGCAAGGTTCCTGCATTCCGAGTGCTCCAAGCACTTGGCGGGGTGGTTCGGAGGGGCTGAGCCCCTCCGATGTCCACCTTCGCGATCAGGATGGCCCTGGACGTCGACGCCGGGCGTTCGGCAACGGCCCTACCAGGCCTTCGCCCCGCGCGGCCACCAGGTGCCGTCCGGCTCGATCTGGAAGATGTGCGTCTCCTCGTCCGGGTGGACGTTGTAGCCATTCCCGGTTGGGATCACCTTGGTCACGGTCCCGATGTATTGCAGCGGCTGCCCGGTCGTGACCTGCACCTCGGAATAGGGTGCGACCGAGAGGAAGGCCGCGGCGGCCGGCATCGGTATATCCTCGCCCGGGTCATAGACGCCGCCGATCCCCATCCACTGCATGGCCAGCGTCTGGGCATTGGTCTCCACCGCGCGCCAGCCGCCGGATTGCTGCCACAGGCTGGTCTGCGGGACGATGTTCGCCGAGATGTCCGGCCCGCCGAGGTCGAGGGCCATCAGGTGCCCCTTGTCCGTCCCCCAGTTCATGCCCGTGCTGAAGCCGCTGAGCGGCACCGGCGCCGAGGGCCGGCCCTTGGTCGTCACCGGGATGATGATGCCCATGACGCGGCGGGGATTGGCGTCGGCGATCTCATACAGCGTGAAGGGGTCGTTGTCCGAGATGGTGACCGGCCCCGCCCAGTCCGGCCGTGTGTA
Organism: Roseomonas alba; assembly: GCF_019430885.1. Taxonomy (GTDB): domain Bacteria; phylum Pseudomonadota; class Alphaproteobacteria; order Acetobacterales; family Acetobacteraceae; genus Neoroseomonas; species Neoroseomonas alba. The sequence continues at coordinate 18,146 of NZ_JAHYBZ010000009.1, forward strand.
GGGGCCGAACATCTGCATCGTCCTGATGGTGCCCACGGCCCGCTCCTCTGTGCCCGAAGGGGCATCATGCCTACCCGAGGCCGCACGCACGAAGGCAGGGTTTCATGGTGCGGCGGAACGCTTTCGTGTCAGCCTGCCGCCTCGATCGCCATGGCCGCCACGGCGCGGGCGATGCTCCCGGCCCGTCCGCAATCCACGCTGACGGGCCAACGATCCTCGGGTGCATGGAACCACGGGTTCTTGCCGATCAGCGACAGGTAATGGCCGCCGCGTTCCTCGATCTCATGCGCCTCGCCATTCGCCTTGCCGCCAGTCACCACCTCGAGCGGTGCGCGCGGATGGCCGGCGGCCTTGAGCAGTGCCGCCATGCGGTCCGCGAGCCCCGGTACGTTCGAGCGGACGGTCAGCCGTTCATCCTCTGCCGCGCCGAGATTGGCGCCGAGATGGATGACCAGCGGCGCGCCGGCTGCCAGATGCGGTTCCGCCGCGAAGGCCTGGTGTGCCCCGATATGGCCGAGCTCATGCCCGCAGGTGGCGAGCCCCACCACCCCGCGGCCGCGCGGCGCCGCCGCCAGCGCCTTCAACGCCGTCAGCCAGGCGAGGATGCCGCCGCCACGTTCCGCGGTGCTGGTCCACCACGAGGTGCGCGGCGTCAGCAGCACCAGAGGCGGCGCGGAGCCTGGCAATTCCGCGCGGACCGACTGCGACACCGACGGCCCGCGCCGGCCGGTCAGGACCAGTCGCGCGGCGATGCCCGCCTCGGCCAGTTCCAGCAGTCGCGCACCGTCCCGCCCTGCAACCTGCAGCACCGGCGGGCCGAAAGGTGTCTCCACGTCATGGGCGTTCAGGGGCGCGAGCCCATCCGGCTTGGTCCGCAGGGCGATGACGATGCCGGCATGGCGGCTCTCGGCGCGCGCCCGGGCGAAGGCATTGCCGGGCAGGCTGGCCGCGGCGGGGTCCATCTCCGCCACGCCGATGGGCGCATCCGAACCCAGCGGACCGAGCACTCCGGCGATACCGTCCTCCCCGGTCAGGCCGCCATCGAACAGCGGCAGACCCTCGAAGCTGAATCCCGTGCCCTCCAGCGCCGCGCGGCCGGGCGTCAGGCGCGTGAACGGGGCGTCGAGCAGCCTTGCCTCGGCACCCATGGCTTCGGCCTGGTCGCGCAGCCAGGCGGCGGCGGCGAGATCGCCTTCGCTGCCCGTGCGGCGTTCCCCGAAGGCGTCGTAATCGGCGAAGAAGGCAGCCGGGTTCATTCGATGGTCGCTCCCGAAATGCGCACCAGGTCGCGCAGCCGCTGCACCTCGGCGGGCCAGGCGGCGGCATAGGCGGCCGGGCTCTCCGACAGGATGATCTCGCCGCCCTCGGCTTCCAGGGAGGCCCGCAGAGTCGGATCGCCCTGCACCGCGTCGCGGAAGGCGGCATGCAGCTTCGCCGTCACCTCCGGCGGCAACCCGGCCGGGCCGACGACCGAGGAGGTGCTTGTCACCGCCGGGATGCCGGGCGCGACCTCGGCCAGCGTCGGCACCTGGGGCAGGGCGGTCATGCGCCGCGATCCGGCGGTGCAGAGGACGCGCACCGCCCCCTGCTGCTGCCGCGGCAGGGCGATGTTGCTGATGGCGAAGGCGAAATCGACCTCGCCCTGCTCGACCGCCAGCGTCGCCTGGTTGGCACCGCGATAGGGGACATGCGTGCCCTCGGCGCCGATCACCTTCAGCAGCGCCGCCGCGGCCATGTGCGCGGGCGTGCCCACGCCGCCCGACCCGTAGCGCAATCCGGGCGGCCGCTTCGCGGCCTCGATCAGCCCGGCCATGTCGCGCAGTGGGGAGGCCGTCCGCACGCCAAGCACCGCCGGGTTCTCGGCGATCTCGGTGACCGGGGTGAAGTCGCGGAAGATGTCGTAGCCGGGATTGGCCTGCATCACCGCATGGGTCACCGCCGTCCCGCCGCCCCAGAGCAGCGTGTAGCCATCCGGCGCCGCGCGCGCGACGGCCTGGGCCGCGATCAGCCCGCCCGCCCCGGCGCGGTTCTCGACCACGAAGGACCCGCCGAGCGGTCCGCCGGCCTTGGCCGTGATCAGCCGCGCCAGCGTGTCCGAGGAAGCGCCGGGCGCGAAGGGCACCACCATGCGGACCGGGCGGCTGGGATAGACCTCCTGCGCGCGGGCGATGCGCGCCGCCGCCAGTGCCACCATGCCCGTCAGGACCATGCGTCGCTGCATCCTGGCCTCCTCCCGCATTGTCGTTGCGGACAGGCTAGCGCGGGGCGTCGACCCTGTCATGACGCGTGGATCGGCAGGCCGCAACCATCGGGTGAGATTGGGTCCGGCTCTGCAATTATGGCCTTCTCGCGGGCTCGATTGTCCGTGAAGCTGCATGCGGTCGATGGGAGCGAATGGGCCAGGGTGAAGATCGGACCAGACGAGGCGAGGATCAGCGCCATCGTGACACGTGTTCGGCTCGATGCCGGCGCCGTCGCCGCCTTCGCCATGTGGCAGGCGGCGCTGACGCGGTTGATCTCCGCCCAGCCCGGCTTCGTCAGCGTGGAGATCCTGCCGACCTACGACACTTCCCCCGAATGGCAGGTCATCCAACGCTTCGCCGGGCCGGCCGCGCTGGAGGGGTGGCTGGCGCATCCGCCGCGGCGGGCGCTGATGGCCGAACTGATCGCCATGAAGGCGGCCGGCGCGCCCGATCCCACAGAGGAAGCCGCCCCTGACCACCACGCCTTCGGTGCCGTGGCCGAGGTCATCACCACCGCCGTGGAACCGGGCCGCGAGGCGGAGTTCCTCGCCTGGAGCGAGAGCGTGCAGGCCGCCCAGTCGCGCTTCCCCGGCTACATGGGCACCTTCGTCCAGGCGCCGGTCACGGGCGACCCGCCGCGCTGGGCGGCGCTGGTGCGCTTCGCGAAGCCGCAGCAGCTCGATGCCTGGCTCGCCTCCGGCGAGCGCCGGGCGCTGCTCGACCGCGCCGACCCGACCATGTCGCACTGGTCCAGCCGGCGCCTCGCCGGCGGGTTCGGCGCCTGGTTCGCGGCGGATGAGTCGGGACGGCGACCGCCGGCATGGAAGCAGACCGCCCTCGTGCTGCTCGTCCTGTTCCCCGTCGTGATGCTCGAGATGCGCTTCCTCAGCCCCATCCTCGCGGGCCTGCCGATCGCGGTCGCGACCTTCATCGGCAATGCGCTGAGTGTTGCCCTGGTGTCCTGGCCGCTGGTCGGGCTCGCGCAGCGGGCCATGGCGTGGTGGCTCGATCCCCCGGCCGCCCATCGCGGGCGGTGCGAGCTGCTCGGCGCGCTCGTCATGGTCGCCCTCTATGCGGTCGAGATGGGGGTGCTCTCCCGGCTGTTCTGACCGATGCATAAACGGCCGCACCGCCGGTGCGGTCCGCCAACCCCGGATAAGGGAACCATGATGACCAGCGACGACGAGAAGTTCATGCGGCGCGCCATCGCGCTGTCGGAGAAGACATCGCTGATCGACAGCGCGGGCGGGGTGTTCGGCACCGTCATCGTCCGCGACGGCGAGATCATCGGGGAGGGCGCGAACCGCGTCGTCGCCGAGAACGATCCGACCTGGCATGGCGAGATCGAGGCCATCCGCAACGGCTGCAAGAAGGTGGGCAGCTTCAAGCTGACCGGGGCCACGCTCTACACCAGCGCCGAACCCTGCCCGATGTGCATGGCCGCGAGCTACTGGGCCGGCATCACCCGCGTCTTCTACGCCTCGACCAATGAGGACGCGCTGGAATACGGCGATTTCGACGACAGCATGATCTATGGCGAACTGCGCAAGCCGATTGCGCAGCGTTCCATCACCTGCGTTCAGATCATGCAGGAGGAAGCGGTCGAGGTCTGGAAGAAGTACAAGAACAAGGCCGACCGCGTGCCCTATTGATGGTGCCGCGCCGCCCTGCGGGGCGGCGCATGCCGTCAGGCGACGGCCTCGGCCTCGACCTCCACCACGAAATCGGGGCTGGCGAGGCCTGCGACGATCAGCAACGTGCTGGTCGGCGCATGGCCGCCCAGGAAGGCGTCGCGGTGGCGTCGCCAATGCGGGATCAGCGTCGGATCGGTCAGGAAGACCGTCATCTTCACGAGATTGGCGACAGTCATGCCGTGCCCCGCCAGCACCGCGGAGAGGTTGCCGAGCGCCTGTCCGATCTGCGCCTCCGGCCCGCTGACGGGCGTGCCGTCAGGCAGCACGCCGATCTGGCCGGAGATGACCAGGCGCCGGCCCGGGCCCTCGATCAGCGCGGCCTGGGAGTAGCGCGAGGCTGGCACCGGCGCGCCGGCCGGGTTGGAGAAGGTGACGTTCGCCATGCTTCAGCTCCAGTCTGAAAATGCGGCACGGGCTCGCCCCCCGGCCGGCCACCCAACGACAGCAAGCTGGAATCGGGTGGCCGGCTGGTGGGCCGTGCCGGACACGGACATGTGCCGCATGGCGCATGTCCAAATGGGCGTTCAGCTCCTCGGTGTCGGGGGTCGTAGGCCGGGGCCCGGCTCGATTACCGGCGGGGCGGTGCCAGTGCCACCGGGCGACGTGGCCGCCGGGGCCTCGCCGGCCGGTGGCGTTGCCGGGGCGGGGCCGCGCAGCAGGGACCGCAGGTTGCGACGCACCTGATATTCGAACTCGACATTCAGGTCGGCACCCGTCTGGCGGACGATCTCCTCGGCGGAGCGGCCGCGTTCTCCCGCATTGCCGGCCGGGCGCGTCGCGGTGCGTCGGACCTCGGCCTCGGCGAAGCCGGCCGGCGCCCCGTCATCGCCCAGGACCTCGAGCCGGCAGCGCATCACACAGGTCAGGCGCTCGGTCGCATCGGTGAAGACGCCGCCCGACCCGGCGCTTTCGCGCGTCAGCGTGGCGATCTGGACGCGGAAGCGCGCCGCCCCCGGCCCGCCCGTCGCCGAGAGCCGGTCCTGCGCCATGGCCAGCACCACCTGGGCGGGCGAGAGCGGCGCCGGTGGCATGGTCCGCGTGGCCGAGGGATCGGTCGCCGGCTGCACCTCGATCCGCGCCACGGCGAGGCGCAGCGGCAGCAGGTAGGAATAGGAAGGCGGCCCCACCGGCGCGGGTGGCGGTTCCTCCCGCCGCCCGCCGCAGGCAGCGGTCACCAGAAGCGCGGCGAGTGCTCCGCGGCGGTCCAGCCCCGGCATCAGCCCTGCACCGCGCCGCGGATCTCGGCACGGTCGAAGCGGAATCCAAGGTTGCAGAATTCGCAGGTCATCGTGATCGTCCCCTCCTCGGCCATGTGGTCGAGATCCTCCGGCCCGAATCCCGCCAGCACGCCGGCAAGGCGCGCGCGCGAGCAGCGGCAGCCGTAGGAGAGGGCGCGGGCGCGATCAAGCGCAAGCCCCTCGAGGGCGAAGAGTCGATGAAGCAGGCGATCGCCGGGCAGGGCGTCGTCCAGCATCTCGGCATCGGTCAGCGTCGCGGCGAGTGCGACGGCGGTGCGCCAGGCTTCCTCCTGCGCCTCCGCGTCCATCGCCTGGCCGAGGCCGCCGGCGCCGGCCACGCGCTCCAGGATCAGCGCCGCGGCGCGCCAGCCGGCATCGGTCTTCGCGCAGGCGAGATGGACATGGGTCGCGAGCTGTTCCGAGGTGCGGAAATAGGTTCCCGTCATGTCGGTGAGGCTGTCGCCCTCGATGGCGACCAAGCCCTGGTAGCGATCCATGTCGGGGCCCTGGTCGCAGGTGAAGGCCAGGTAGCCCTTGCCCAGCAGATCGGCCGCGGAGGGCGTCGCGCCATCGGCAACCAGCGCCGCGAGCCGGTCGGCATCAGCCCGCGCATAGCCGCGCAGTGCCCCGCCATCGGTGCAGTCGGCGAGCAGCATGGGCACCGGCCCGTCGCCCTTGGCCTGCAGGCTGAAGGACCCGCGGAACTTGAGCGCCGCGGCGAGCCCGGCGGTCAGTGCCAGCGCCTGGCCGGCGAGCGCGGTGACGGCCGGATGGTTGTCATGCCGCGTCAGCAGCGCATCGGCGAGCGCGCCGAGGCGGACGAGCCGCCCGCGCACCGGCTTGTCGCGCAGGTGGAACTGCTGCACGCCGCGCGGCACCACGAGATCGGGCACCGGCGGGCGGTCATGATTGAGGAAGTCAGGGGTGCGGGAGGGTTCGGTGGGACTGGACACCGCGCCTAGATAGGGCGGGCAGGGGGGGCGATCCAAGCGTGCGGCCGCAGCGCATCTGAAGATTTCTCCTCAAACGGGTCGGGCCGTGATGCGGTTCAGCGACGAGGCGCCGCTGTCGCCCTATGGCCATGCCATGATGCCTGCGCGTTTCCCGGCCGCGATGCTGGCCCTTCTCCTGCTCGCCGCGCCTGCGGCACGGGCGGAACCGGCCAGCCGGCCGCATGTATCGGAGGTTCGGCCGCTGGCGCTGCCCGATGGCAGTCCCGGACGCATCGAATTGCTGCATGGCGACGGTTTCATCGCCGCCGACCCTGTCCGGGTACAGGTCCGCGACAGGATGGGCCGGGTTCTCGCCTGGACGCCGGCGGGGGTCGCGGCCGCATTGTCCTGCCCTGAGGCGGCGCGGACGGACGCCTGCCGGGCCTTCGTCTTCGGCCAGGCGCCCTGGCCGACGGTCTGGGTCCCCGATTCCGCCGGCTATGCGCCGGATGCGCGGGCGCCGGCGCCGGTCCTGGCCGGGGATTGGGCGGGGCCCTTCCCGGGATTCGACACGCAGCCCGCATCCATCGGCTTCCGCCGGGCGGGCGGCATCACCGACCGGGCCTGGGGCATGGTGCTGCTGGTGCTGGCCTTCTGGCGGGCAATGCTGTTGTCGGCGGGGCTGCTCGCCGGGGCGGCGATGGCGCTGCATGGGGCGGCGCTGCAGAGAGCGCGGCCTGTCCTGCGGATCGGCCTCTGGGTCATCGCGGCGGCGCTGATCACCCTGGCGGGCTTCCAGGGCATGGTCCTGGTGCTGTTGATCGGCTTTCCCGTCGGCCTGCTCATCCTGCTTTGGGTGCTGGCAGGCCTTGGCTGGCTCGGGCTGCGCCGCGCGGCATGACGCGCGCGGCGCAGGGGCGGATCACTTGCCCGCCAGCGCCCACAGCAGCACGCCCTTCTGCGCGTGGAGCCGGTTCTCCGCCTCGTCGAACACCACCGATTGCGGGCCGTCGATCACCTCGTCGGTGATCTCCTCCCCGCGATGGGCGGGCAGGCAATGCATGACGATCGCGTCCGGCGCGGCCTTCTTCAGCAGCGCGGCGTTCAACTGGTACGGCGCGAGCAGGTTGTGGCGGCTGATCGTGCCGGCGTCGGGCTTTTCGTCCGACATCGACACCCAGGTATCCGTCACCACGCAGCGCGCATCCTTCACGGCCGCCTCGGGGTCCGAGGTCAGCTCGATCTTCGCCCCCTGCGCGCGCGCCCAGTCGATGAGCTGCGCCGGGGGGGCGAGTTCGGGCGGCGTCGCGATGCGCAGGATGAAACCGAAGCGCGCCGCGGCCTGGATGAAGGATTGCGCGACGTTGTTGCCATCCCCTGTCCAGGCGATGACCTGGCCGGCGATCGGGCCGCAATGCTCCTCGAAGGTCATCACATCGGCCATGATCTGGCAGGGATGCGAGACGTCCGTCAGGCCGTTGATCACCGGGATGGTGGCGTATTCCGCAAGCTCGCGGATCTTCCGCACGTCGTCGGTGCGCAGCATGATCGCGTCCACGTAGCGCGAGAGCACGCGCGCCGTGTCCTTCGGCGTCTCGCCGCGGCCGAGCTGCATGTCCTTCGACGACAGCACCACCACATCGCCGCCGAGCTGGCGGACCCCGACCTCGAAGGAGACGCGGGTGCGGGTCGAGGGCTTCTCGAAGATCAGCGCGACGGTCTTGCCGGCGAGCGGCTTGTCGGTGACCTCCCCGCGCTTCGTCTTCGTCCCGAGATCCAGCATGCGCCGCAGGGTCGGCGCGTCGAAATCCATGATCTCGAGGAAGTGGCGGGGGGCTGGCTGCCCCCCACCGACTGGCTTGAGCATGGCGCTCATTTTGCCGCCGCCTTGGCGGCGGACGGCGTCAGGCGACGGCAGGCGCGGTCGAGCATCTCGATGGCCTCATCCACATCGGCCTCGGTGATGATGAGCGGCGGCGCCAGGCGCAGCACGTTCATCCCCGCCGCGACGGTCAGCAGGCCCTCGGCGACCGCCGCGGACTGCATCTCGCCGTTGGAGACCTCGGGCTTCAGCTTCAGGCCGACCAGCAGACCGGCCCCCTGCACGCGCTCGACCACGGCGGGGTGGTTGGCGGCGAGGCTTTCCATGGCATTCCACAGATAGCGCGCCACCTTCTCCACGCCGTCGAGGAAGCCCGGCGCCAGGATCACGTCCAGCACGGCATTGCCGGCCGAACAGGCCAGCGGACCGCCGCCATAGGTCGTGCCATGGGTGCCGGGCTTGAGGTGCTTCGCGACATGCTCCTTGGCCAGGATGGCGCCGAGCGGGAAGCCGCCGCCGATCCCCTTGGCCGAGGACATGACGTCCGGCTCGATCCCGGCCCATTCATGGGCCCAGAGCTTGCCGGACCGGCCCATGCCGGTCTGCACCTCGTCGAGCGCGAGCAGCAGCCCGTACTCGTCGCAGACCTTGCGCAGTTCCTGCAGGAAGCGGATCGGCGCGGGTCGCACGCCGCCCTCGCCCTGGATGGGCTCGATCATGATGCCCGCGGTCGAGCTGTTGATGGCCGCGCGCACGGCATTCATGTTGTCGAAGGGCACATGCTCGAAGCCCTGCACCGGCGGGCCGAAGCCGGCGAGATACTTCTCGTTGCCGGTCGCGGACAGCATGGCGAGGGTGCGGCCATGGAAGGCGCCCTCGAAGCAGATCATGTGGAACCGCTCGGGGTGGCCGTTCTCCGCGTGGTACTTGCGGACGGCCTTCACCATGCCTTCGTTCGCCTCGGCGCCCGAATTGCAGAAGAAGACGGAATCCGCAAAGGACGCGGCGACATGGCGGGCAGCGAGCTGTTCGGCCTGCGGCACCCGATACAGGTTCGAGACGTGCATCACCTTCGCGGCCTGCTCCGCGATGGTCTTCACCAGGTGCGGGTGGGAATGGCCGAGCGAGGTGGTGGCGATGCCGGCGCCGAAATCCAGGAATCGTCGCCCATCCACCGTCCACAGGCGCGCGCCCTCGCCCCGCTCGAAAGCAAGGTCGGCACGGTTGTAGGTCGGCATCAGGGCGGGGATCACGGGGAACCACTCTCCAGTCTTTCCTCCACGCGCAGGGCCGCGACCATCGCGGCACTGCCGGAAGGAAAGGCGGGAGACTAACCGCAAGAGCCGGTCGGGCGGAAGGCCGGCGATGGTCTTTCGCCCATGCGTCCCGGGAAAGTCACATGCGCCCGGGGCGTCAGGCTGCGCCGTGGGACCCGCCCAGACGGAAGAAAGTGGGGTGCGCGGCAAGCCCGGCGGCGGCGTTGCGCAGGCGCAGCGCCTCCTCCGGCGCGCTGGCCTGCAGCCGCCGCGCGGCGGCCAGCAGCGCGCGGCTGGCGGCCTGCGGATCCGCCCCGACCCGGCGCAGCCGCTGCAGCGCCGCCAGGATGGCCCGCCGGGTGCCCGGGGCCAGGTCGGGTTCGGTGCGCCGGGCCTGCAGCCCGGTGATGGCGGCGGCGACCCGCAACGCGGCCATGCCGCCCTCCATCGCCACCCCACGCATGCCACGCCGTTCCGCCAGCCGGACGAGCCGCAGCAGCCGATGGCGCAGCCGCGCGCGCCACAGCGGCCGGCGGCCTGGTGCCTCCGCATCCGCCGCCATGCCCTGCACGTCATGCACCATCGCGCCGACCAGCCGCCGCATCCGGTCCGCCGGATCGGCCGGGAAAAGCTGGCGGAAGGCGACCAGGGCGATGACCGGCGCCAGGATCACCGCGATGCCGGTCAGCACCGATCCAGCAACGGTGCCCGTCAGCGGCAGATGTGGCTGCAGCAGCAGCAGCATCACCATGTTGAAGTCCATCCCGCCGCCCATGCTGCGCCGGTGCGCGACGACCAGCGCCCCCAGCAGGATGAAGGGCATCATCATCAGGATCAGCTGCGCCTCGGTGCCCGCATGTGGCCAGGCCAACCACCGGCAGGCCAGCGCGCCCAGCACGCCGAAGGCCTGGCCGATCGCGACCTGGCGCATCGTCAGCACCGGGTTCTCCGCGGTCGAGAAGAGCGAGATCATCACCGCGGTGCCGAGCATCAGATAGGGCCCCTCCGCCCAGCCGCTCACCTGCCAGGCCAGGCCCACCAGCAGCAGCGTGACGCCGGCGCGCAGCGCGGCACGCCCGCCGGCCACCCAGTCGCGATGCAGGATCAGCAGTAGATGCGGCGCGGGCGGCATGGTCTCGGCGCGCGACAGGCGCTGTCCCAATGTCGCGCGCAGCTCGATCAGCGCGTCGCGCAGGGCCGGCCGCGCCTGGGCGCGCGCCAGCGCCGCGTCGATCGCGGCAAGCGTCAGCGCCGGTTCCGCCGCGGTCTCGAGCGCGGCGGCGGCGCGATCGAGGGCCTCGGCCGCGAGCGGATCGGGGCGATCCGCATCGGGGTCGCCCAGCCAGGCGAAGCCGGCGAGCTGGGCGCCGAGCAGATCCCGCATGCGACGGGCGGCGCGGCGGCTGCGCAGCGATCCCGCGCCGTGCCGGTCGAGCGCCTCATCGATCGCCGCCATGGCGCCGAGCAGGGCATGCATCTGCTCCGTCGGAAGATCGTTGCCGTGCAGCCGAAGCGCCATGCCGCGCAGCAGCCGGGCGGCCTCGCCGCGCAGGGCGGTTTGCACTGCATCCTCGGCCTCGGGCGGGGTGAACAGCAGGCCGGACAGCGCACCGATCGCCACGCCCACCAGCACGGTGAGCAGCCGGTCGAGCCCTAGCGCGAGAGGATGGCCCGGATGCCCGACCTCAAGCAGCGCAACCATGGCCGCCGAATACCCCGCGAGGATCGCGCCATAGGAGACGAAGCCGTGCAGCACGTTGCCCAGCCCCGCGCAGGCTGCAATCCACAGCGCGATTCCCAACACGAGCAGCCGCTGGTCGCCGCCGCTCAGCACCAGCAGCGCCACCCCCGCGACGACGCCGATCGCCGTGCCCGCCGCCCGGAACAGGCTTTTCTCCACCAGCATGCCGCGCACCGGCTGGGCCGAGGCCCAGACCGTCATCGCCGTCCATTGCGGATGCTCGAGCCCCATGGCCCAGGCGATGGCGAGCGCGACGCAGGCCGTCGCCGCCGTGCGACCGGCGAAGGCGAGCCGCGCCGGATCGAAGCCCCAGCGCGCGAGCGACGCGCCGGTCATCGCGGCGTCTCCGCCATCAGGCGCAGCCGGCGGTCGATGCGGGCAAACAGGTCGAGCGCACCAGCGACTTCGGCATCGCCGACATCGGCGAGCATCTCGGCCTCGGCCTCGGCCAGGATGCGGCGGATGTCGCGCAGCGAATCCCGCCCCGCGGCGGTCAGGCTGATGCGGCGCGTGCGCCGGTCGAGCGGATCGACGGTGCGCAGGATCAGGCCGCGTCCGACCAGGATGTCGATCAGGCGCACGAGGCTCGATCCCTCGACGCCGACGCGCGCGGCGAGCTCGGTCTGGCTGATGGGCTCGCCCGCTTCCTCGAGATGCACGAGCGGCACCCAGGTGGCGTCGGTCAGGCCAAGGTCGGCCAGATGGCGGTCAAGCGTGCGTCGCCAGCGCCGGGCGAGCAGAACGAAGGCGAGGCCGAAGCGCAGGCGGGGGGAGGTCATGAACGATCGTTCTAAGACAAATCATTAGGATCCTAATGATTTGGCTCTACATGGCAGCGTTGCGCCACCTCCGGGACAGCGTTGGAGGGGCCTTACCCCTCTGTGCCACCCGGTCTGAGGCCTTTGGAAACCGTTACTTGGTGCCGGGCACCGCGGTCAGGACGAACACCGAAACCCGCATTGGCGCACCAAGCGGGCCTTGAGGGGTTTGGTGCGACTGTGGTGCCCAAACGCCAGCAGATTGCGGATCAGGGGCTCCAGGCCCCAGGTGCACCCCATGACGTTGCGAGCCAACGTCATGGGGACCCCGATGGCGGGGAGGTTCGGAGGGGCGGGCCCCTCCGACCTGACCTTGCTATGGCCGACGAGCGTCAGAGACCCGGATTGTTCGGGTTACGCCGCGTCGGCGGATTGGTGCCGAGAGCGCGCTCCGCGGCGGTGCCCGACGGATTGCTGCGCGTGCCGTCACTCTGCGAGGGATAGGCCCCCGACATGTTGGTCCCCGTGACGCGGTCGACGGCGCGGCCAGCGGCCGTACCCGGCGGGTTGGCCGCCGTGCCCTCGCTCTGCGACGGGTAGGCGCCGGACATGTTGGTGCCAAGCGCGCGGTCGGTGGCGCGCACGGGCTCGACATTCGCGGGATCGCTCCCGCGATGGTCGCAGGCGGCGAGGCCGCCGATCAGAAGCAACGCCACGGCGGCGCGGGGCAGAAAAGACATCGGGGCTCTCCCATGTGGTCATCCGATGTCATCGCAACGTGCCCGCAATGCCGTGGGTTGCAGGATTCAGGCCGGGTCGCCGTGGTCGGCGAGGAGACCCGCCGCCTCGATGCCCGCGATGCAGCATTCCTCGTCCTTCGCCGAGGCATCGCCGCTGATGCCGACGGCCCCGAGCAGCACGTTGTTGGCGTCGCGCACCAGCACGCCGCCCTGCACGGGCACGGCCCTGCCGCCCGACAGGTCGGACAGGGCGTTGGTGAAGCCCGGCACGGCCTGGGCGCGGCGGGCGAGTTCCCGCGTGCCGAAGCCCATGGCCAGCGCGCCGAACGCCTTGCCGGTAGCCACTTCCGGCCGGAGGATCGAAGCGCCGTCCTCGCGCTTCGCGACCTTGAGCTGGCCGCCGGCGTCGAGCACGACCACGGTCAGCGGCAGCAGGCCGAGCGCGCGACCCTTCGCAAGTGCGGCATTGGCGATCGCTTCGGACTGGGCGAGGGTCAGACCGTTGATGGCGGCCGGATGGGCAGGCTGGGGCATGGCGCTCTCTCCGTGATCGGTATGATCCGGGATAGGCGGGCCCGGCGCAGCCGTCCAGGCGGCGATGCTACCGCGACGGCGGCGGGGGCACAGGCTTGTCGGGATCATGCGACCCGGCGGTCGCGTCGCCCATCATGCCCTGAGGCGTGATGCCTGTGGCACCCGGCCTATCGTGTCCCGCCGCCGACCCGTCGGTGCCGCGATTCACCGCGTGGGGGGAATCGGTGCGCGGCGGCTGGGTCGCGGGGCCGGCATCGCGGCCGACCGTATCGACCTGGCCTGGTTGCGGGCCGCCTTGCTGCGGAGGGGTCACGGGCTGGGCGGTGGCGATCCCGGCGCCGAGCAGCAGCGCGGGCATCAGATGAAGCGGTCGCATGGCGGTCTCCCGGCGCAATGTCTTGGCAGGAAGGGAACGGCGCTGCGCCCCGGGGGTTGCGTGGCGCCCGGCCGCGCCCCGTGCGAGAAGGCGCCCATGACCGGCGACGGAAACGGACAACAGGACAAGCGGGGCCGGCGGGCACCGCGCCCGGCGGGCCACGCCCCGACCGAGGCCAGGCTGCGGGAGATCGCGCTCGCGCATTTGGCCCGCTTCGCCGCGACCGAGGTGGCGCTGCGCCGCGTGCTGGAACGCCGTGTCGATCGCTGGGCCCGCGCGGCCGAGGCGGAGGGCCAGCCGCACGAGCAGGTGTCCATGGCCGCCGCCCGCGCCCGCACCGCGGCGGTGGAGGTCGCGAAGGCCATGGTCACCGCCGGGGCGGTCGACGATGCCGCCTTCGCCGAGAGCCGGGCGCGTCGCCTGGCCCGCGCAGGGCGGTCGCGGCGGGCCATCGCGGCGCACCTCTCCGCCAAGGGCGTGGATGCCGAGACCGCGGCGACGGCCCTGCCTGAAGACCCCGAGGCGGAGCTGAACGCGGCGCTCGCCTATTGCCGCCGCCGCCGGATCGGCCCCTTCGCCCGTGTCGAGGCGGATGTGGAAGCGCGGCGCAAGGCGCTGGCGGCACTGGCACGCGGCGGTTTCGCGCAACCAGTGGCGCGCCGCGCCCTGGACATGGACCCGACGGAGGCCGAGGACCGTCTGATCGCGGCACGCCGGGCATGAGCGGCGGCGGCGTGACCTTCACTAGCGCCGGGGTGCTGCGGGGCATGCAGGTCGGCATTCCTCTGGTGATCGGGACCTTTCCCTTCGGGCTGGTGGTGGGCGTGATCTCCGGCGCCAAGGGGCTGTCGCTGCTCGAGACGCTGGTGATGTCCGGCGTGGTCTTCGCCGGGGCGTCCCAATTGCTGGCGCTGGAACTGTGGACCGATCCGGCGCCGGTGCTGGCGGCGAGCCTCGCTGCCCTGGTGGTGAATCTTCGCCTCGCGCCGATGGGGGCGGCGCTGGCACCCTGGCTGGATCGGCTGCGCGGCTGGAAGCTGTGGGGGACGCTGGCGACGCTGGTGGATCATTCCTACGCCTTCTCGATTGCCGAGATCCGGCGCGGCGGGCGGGATGCGGGCTATCTGCTCGGCGTCGCGCTGATCCTGTGGATGTTCTGGATGGTCGCCGTCGGGCTCGGCCATGTGCTGGGGGCGGTGGTGCAGCTTCCGCCCGGACATCCGCTGTATTTCGCCGCGGTCGCCACCTTCTGCGCGCTGCTGGTGCCGGTCTGGCAAGGAGTGCGGCGGGACCTGTTGCCCTGGATACTGGCGGCCGCCGTGTCTCTGGGCGCGTGGGAGATAGGGCTCGGTGCGCCTTGGCCGCTGCTGGCGGGCGCGCTGTCCGGGGCGGCGCTCGGCGCCTGGATGGAGCTGCGGCGGCGATGACGCTGCGGCTCGACGTGTTGCTGGCGATCCTGGGGATGGCGCTGGCGACCTATCTCTGCCGCGCGGGCGGCTACGCACTGTTCCGTGCCTTCCGGCCGCCGCGCTACGTCGAGGTGACGCTGCAGCATCTGCCAGGGCCGCTCTTCGTCGCCTATGTCGCGCCGACCCTGGCGAGCCAGGGGGCGAAGGGGTTCCTCGCGGCGGTGGTCGTGGTGGCGGCACAGGCGGTCACGGGGAGCCTGGTCGCGGCAATTCTCGCGGGCGTGGCGGCGATGTGGGGGCTGGGACTGGTGATCTGAGGGACGAAGGGAGGGGACCTTGCCCCCTTCGAACCAACGCCGCCACAGTGCGGGGCACTTTGGAATGCCGGGGGTCTGGTGGAGGGCGCGGCGGGCGGTTCCGACCCGCGGGCGCGCGGTTACGGCGTGGCGGAAATCGGGGTCAGCACGACGGTGTTCGGGGGCGGCTCTTCCGCGGCGCGCACGCGCACCTGGGCGGAGGTCGCCGCCCCTTCGGCATCCAGCACCGTGACGCGATAGAAGCCCGGGCCCGGCGGGGTCCAGGCGACTTCCCGCCGCGCCGCTTCATGTTCGATGGGTATGCCATCCACCAGGAAAGCCAGGGGACGCCGCCCGCCGGCCGCGCGCAGCGTGACCGGGCCAGCGTCTGCGGTGAGCGCAGCGCCGGGCGGCGGGAAAAGCAGGCGAAGCCTGTCCGCCGGCGCCTGCTGGCGTGGCGCGTCGGCGACCACGCGCAGCCGTTCGCGCGGCGCCTCAGGCAGCAAGGCAAAGACGCGCGACAGAACGGGCAGGGCGCCCTGCCGCCCGGTCGCACCAGGCATCGCCGTCCCGTCGGGCCGGCCAATCCACACCCCGGCGATATGCCGCGCATCGAAGCCCATCGCCCAGACATCGCGCCCGCCCCAGGAGGTGCCGGTCTTCCACGCCACGCCCGTCCGGCCGCCGCCGGGGAAGTTCTGCACGAGGATACCGGCGACAGCCTCCGCCGCGCGGCGTTCCACGGCCTGTTGCGGTTCCTCGGCCGGGCCGGGCGTCAGGCGCAGCGGGCGCGACTGGCCGCCATCGGCGATCGTCGCATAGAGCGCGACCATCTCCCGCAGTGTCGTCCCTGCGCCACCCAAGGCGAGCGGCAGGGAGGCATCCGCCCCGCGCGGCAGCCGCGGTGCCGCGCCGGCCAGCTTCAGCGCCGAGGCGAAGCGCAGCGCCCCCACCTGGTCGAGCAGCGCCACCGCAGGCAGGTTCAGCGACATGCGCAGCGCATCGGCCGCCGTCACGCGCCCAGCGAAATCACGCGAGAAATTCTCTGGCGCATAGGTCCCGAAGCGGCGCGGCAGGTCGGCGACGATGGTCGACGGCGTGGCGATGCCGCGCTCGAACGCCATGGCATAGAGGAACGGCTTCAGCGCGGACCCGGGCGAACGCACCGCCCGTGTCAGGTCCAACATGCCGGCGCGCGATTCCTCGCCCCAGGCGCCGCCGACCAGGGCGCGGATGTCGCGCGTTTCGATGTCGGCGATGACGATGGCGATCGCGGTGCGTTCGGGCAGCGTGTCCAGCGTGTCCCAGGCAAGGCGTTCCGTCGCGCGCTGCAAGGCGCCGTCGAGCGTCAGCGTCACCGTGGTCGCCGGCCGTGCCATCTGCCGCGACAGATGCGGCGCGAGGCTCGGCATGGCGCGGCGGCGATGCGGCATCTCGGCGGCCATCGCAAGCTCCCGATCCGACGCCGACATGCCGGAAGCCGGGCCGCCGCGCCGTGCCAGCACTGCATCGCGCGCCGCACGCGCGGCCTGCGGATGACGATCCGGCCGCAGCGAGGTCGGGCGCCGCGCGAGCGCGATCAGCAGCGCCGATTCCGCAGCGTCGAGCCGCGCCGGCGGCCGCCCGAACCAGGCCAGGCTGCCGGCACGCACCCCTTCGATGTTCCCGCCCTGCGGCGCCAGCGTCAGCCAGATGCCGAGGATCTCGTCCTTGCTGAACCGCGCCTCGAGCTGCACGGCACGGAAGATCTCAATGAGCTTGGAGCGCAGATTGCGCGGCCGCGGTTCCAGCAACCGCGCCGCCTGCATCGTCAGCGTCGAACCCCCCGAGACGACCCGCCCCGCGCGGACCCATTGGAACGACGCGCGCAGCAGCGCGATGGGATCGACGCCGGGGTGGCTGCGGAAGCGGCGGTCCTCGGCGGCGATGAGAAGGTCTGTCAGTTCGGTGGGCACATCCGCGGTGGTGGTGCGCAGGCGCCAGATGCCGCCCGGCGCGGGCAGGACGGTGAGGGTGCGGCCGTCGCGGTCGAGCACTTCGGCACCCGTGGCCTGAAGCCGCGTGAGGTCAGGCGGGCAGGCGCGGTCGAGCGCGAAGGCACCGCCGATCAACGCGACGAGGAGGGCGCAGGCCCATTTCACGGGGTGCTGTTGGAGAGGGGCTCTGCCCCTCTCCAAACCTCACCCCGCCAAAGGACGAAAGGCCTTTGGAAACCTCGACTTGGCGCCGGGCGCCAAGGTTCGACAGACGAGGACAACGCGCGCCGAGCCCGGCGTTCGGAATCACGGCCAAGCGTCGAGCACCGACCATGCTTTCGCTCTTGGGCGCGCCCGTACTGCCCGACGCCAGGTGACGGTTTCCAAAGGCCCTGTGGCCGATGGGTCCCCATTGACGTTGCACGCAACGTCAATGGGATCCCGTGGTGGGGGAGGTTTGGAGGGGGCAGGGCCCCCTCCATCAGCGCCCTCACGGCTGCACCGTGATCCGCCCGGCATTCTGCCGCGCGAAAACCCCTGGCCGGTACATGTCCTGCACTTCCGCGCCCGGCAGTTCGAACACCCCCGGCGTGACCGCCCGCAGCCGCACCGCGATGCGGGCGAAGGGCTGGCTCTGGGTGATCGTCACCGCCGCGGCGTAGCGGTCGTCGAGCGCGGGCTGGCTGTCCACGGCGGTCAGCGTGCCGAGCCAGGGCATGCCGGCGATGTTGCCGGCCGGCAGGCGGGAGGCGATCTCCCAGCCCGCGGGCAGGCCCTGGATCATCATCGCCTCATGGCGGTCGTTGGTCTCGCTGCGCAGTTCCATCAGCAGGATGAAGGAGGTGTTCTGCGACAGCGCATCCAGGTTCAGCGGCTGGCCGTCCAGCGCGAAGAAGCGGCGCGTGACGCGGAAGCCGTTGCGCGCGGCGGGCAGTGGGTCGCGCGGGATGCCGGTGATGGACACGGCCTGCCAGACCGCGTTGGCACCCATGTTGCGGGCGGTGCCGGGGCCGGTCAGGGCGGTGATCACCACGGGCCGCGGCGGCAGGGCGGACCCGTTCACCGCGACGGTGGCGTTGCGCTGGCCCTGGCCGAGCACCTGTGCGGCGAAGACCGCCCAGGCCTGTTCCTGCGTGCTGCTGCGTGCCGGGGTGAAGTCGGCGCCGGGCAGCACCGACATGGCCGCGTTCAGGCGATCGGCCATGACGCCGCTTTCGCGCAGCAACGCGGCGGTGGCGAGCGCATCGCGCGACGCCGTGCCGTAGTCGAAGAACCAGAAGCGCCGCCCGGTCGCGGCGAGGGCCGCGGTGAAGGCCTGTTCCGCCCGCACCGTGTCGCCGCCGCGCGCGAAGGTGGCGGCGAGCTGGGCGCGGGAGATCTGCGTCGGCAGGTCGTTCAGGCTCTCGAACAGGCGGCGGGCGGCGCCGAGGCGCGGCTGGCCCGCGAGCGCGAGCGCATAGAGGCGATAGGCCTGCGCGGCACGCTCCTCGGGGTTGTCGGCGCTGGTGTCCTCGATGGCGTCGTCGAGGAAGCGCAGCGCCTCGCGCAGCGCGCCATCGGGCACCGTCGCGCCGGCCGTGCGGGCACGGATCAGGGCCTCCACGGCATAGGGGGTGAGCCATTGCTGGGTCTCACCGCTCGCGCTCCACATGCCGAAGGACCCGTCGTAGCGCTGGCGGTCGAGGATGGCGTCCACCGCGCGCTGCAGGCGGATGGCGCGGTCGGGATCGGCTTCCTCGGCGATGCCGGCGGACAGGGCAAGGGCGCGCGAGGCCGACTGCTCGAGGCAGGCGAGGGGGAAGTCCTCCACCGCGCGCAGCATCGCCGCCGGGTCGAAACGCACGGCCGCCCCGAAGGACGCTGCGGCGCGCCAGGATCCGTTGACGAAGCGATCCGCCGGCACGGGCAGCGGCAGCTCGACGCCCGGCGGCAACTCGATACCCGCGACTTCCGTCACACGCGGGCGGGAGGAGCGGATGGTGATGCGGCTCTCCCGTTCGACGCGGAAGCCGTTCGGGCCGGTCACCGCCATGCGCAGCGTGCCGGTGCCACCTTCCGTCGCGCGCAGCGTGGTGAATGGCTGGGCACGGGCGCCGGTCGCGAGCGTCGCTGCAAGGCGCGTCGGCCCGACGATGGAAAGGCCGCCGCTGGTGGTCAGTTCCGCGACGATCTCGCCCTGCGGCAATTCGATGTTGTGCAGCAGGACGGACAGGCGGGCCTCGTCGCCAGGGGCGAGGAAGCGCGGCAGCAGCGCTTCGGCCACCACCTGGTCGCGCACGGTGACCGGCTTGGACGCTTGGCCGACGCGTGTGCCTTCCCAGGCGACGGCCATCAGGCGCAGCTCGCCGGCGAAGTCGGGGATGTCGAGCGGGACGGTCGCCACGCCATTCGCATCGGCGCGGACGATGCCCGAGAACAGCGAGACGATGCGCTGCGGCGGTTGCAGCGCATCCGCGCCACCATCCTCGTCGCCGCCCTGGCGCAGTACGGCGAGTTCGCCTTCCGCCGGCGCGATCAGCCGGCCGTAATCGTCGCGGATATCGACGCCGAGCCGACGACGGCCCAGGAAATGCGCCGCCGGATCGGGCGAGGCGAAGTTGGTCAGGCGCAGGATGCCCTCATCGACCGCGGCGAGGGTCAGGAAGACCGGGCCGGAGGCATTGGTCACGCGGATCGGGACATCGACCCGCTGGCGTGGGCGCACCAGTTGCGGCGTGTCGATGGCGACGCCGAGGGTGCGCGGCGCCGGGTCGATGCCCACCCAGGCGAGGCCGAGCGCGCGGGCCGGCTGGCCGTTGCGGGTCTCGCCGGGGCGGAAGACGCTGACGGTGACATAGGCGCCGGGACCCCAGGCCGAATCGACCGGGACCTCGACCTCGGTGCCGCCCTGCGCGACGTCGATGTCGCGCAGCGAGACGAGGCGATCGGTCAGCACGGCGATGGATGCGCGGCCAGCGAAGGGCGGGGTGATGCGGATGCGGGCCGTGTCGCCGGGCATGTAGGCGCGGCGATCGGCAGCGACATCCACGCGGTCGGGCACCTCGGCCGATTCCACCCCGGCCCAGCCGGAGCGGAAGCGGATGGAGGTGAGGCCGAGCCCGTTGGCGTCAGACACCTCCAGCCGATAGCGGCCGAATTGCAGGGACCGCGCGAAGCGGGCGGGCTGTTGGGCGGTGACGCGGATTTCCTGCGCGTCCACCGATTCGTCGCGCCACACCGTCTCCCAGCGCGCGATGGACCCGCGCACGACGATGCGCCAGTTCGGGCGTTCCCGCACCAGACGCACGCGCAGCGTGGCATTGGTCGCGCGACCTTCGGGCGAGACGGCGGCGATGTCGAAGGCGGCCTCGCCGCCGGCGTCGATCGCGTCGTTCTCGAAGGCGGGCTTCACGCCGACCAGCGTGCCGCGGGCGCGCACCGGCACGGTGAAGCGGGTGCGCGTCTCGCGGCCGCCGGGCTCGCTCATCGACACGGTGACCTCGCCCTTCACCGGGCGCGTCGTGTCCGGCGCCTGGGGGAGGTCGAGGGTCAGGGTGGTGCGGCCCTGGTCGTCGGTCTCGGGGATCTCGAAGGTCATCAGGTCGGGGGCGAACTGCTCCTGCGCCAGGCCGAAGCGCCAGCCGCGCCAGGCCTCGAAGGGTTCGGGATCGGTCAGCAGGCGCATCTCGGCCTGGCCCGTCAGGCCCGAACCGGGGGCGCCGTAGAGGAAGCGCGCGGTGATCGGCACGCGCAGGCCGTTCGGGCCCGGCACCAGCGGGCCAGGGACCGGGCCGGCGGTGACTTCCAGGCGTTCGGGCAGGAAGGCCTCGACGCGGAAGGTCGTGCGGCCGACCGGGGGCGCGTCGGGGTCGGTCAGCGCCTCCAGCGTCCAGACGCCGAAGGTCGCGCCGGCCGACAGGCGCAGCGGCCAATAGACCGAACCATCATCCTGGCGCGGCGGCACCGTCTCGGCGGCGATCTGGCCGTTGGGGCGGCGCAGGCGCAGCCGGATCGGCAGGTCGAGCGGACGGCCCGCCGGGTCGCGGATCAGGGCGCTGGCGTTCACCGTCTCGCCGGGCCGGAAGATGCCACGGTCGAGCCACAGGAAGGCATCGACCGGCCCCGGTTGGGGCTGGCCGGTCGCCCCTCGGTCGGACAGGTCGAAGGACGCGGCTTCAAGCGACAGCGAGGCGAGGTCGTCATCCGTCTCCGCATGCACGGCGACGGGGGCGAGCGGGCCGGTGCCGCGCAGCAGCGCGATGGGGAAGCGGGCGAGGCCCTGTGCATCCGTGCGGGTCTCGGCGAGGACCTCGTTGTTGCGCGCCATCAGCATCACGCGCAGGCCGGGCGTGACGGCGGCGGACTGGTAGCCGCGCGCCTGCACGGCGAGGCCGTCCGCCCCGCGCCAGGCGGTCAGCGCGATGTCGGTGACGAAGAAGGGCAGCACCGCGGTCTCGCCGCCGCCACGCCGCGCATCGGCGTCGCGCAGCACCAGCACATAGGCGCCGGGGGTCGCATTGCGCAGCACGTCGGGCAGAGGCAGGGCGGAGCGCAGGGTGCGGTTGGGCTGCACGCCGCGCAGCTCGGCGCGGCCCTCCCACAGGATGCGGCCGAGATCGTCGCTGATGCTGTCGGCGGACCAGGATTCCAGGGCCTCGCCCGGCGTCCAGTCGCGGCCGAGGGCGACGAGGTTGCGCTCGACGACGCGGACCAGGCGCATCCTCACATTGGTGATGTTGATGGTCGCGATGCCGAGGCGCGGGTCCTGGCCGCGCGGCAGGATGAAGCTGCGCGTATCGAAGGCGATGCGCGGGTCGCGGTTCGGCATGGCGATCGCGACCGGCGTGTCCTGGCGCAGGTTCTGGCGGTCCTCGCCCGGCAGGCCGGCGCGCAGGATCAGGCGGGTGGACGCCCCCCAGGGCAGGCCGGCGACGCAGATCTGATCGCCTTCGCGCTCGACCGCGAGGGAGGGGATCGGCGGGTCGGCGCGAATCCAATCGCCCGGATTCCAGTCGGTGCGGCGCGCGGGCGGGTTGGTGAAGGTGAGGCAGGCGCGGGCCGGTTCCGCCTCGGGTTCCGTGGTCACGCGGCGGACCAGCATGCCGGCGGCGCGGCGCGCGGCCTCAAGCCGCTGGCGGGATTCGGGGCTGTCGGAGCGTTCGAGGACGGCTTCCAGCGCCTCGATCTGCTGCACCGGGCGGTCGAGGCGGCGCAGCGCCTCGGCGATGACGAGCAGGGAGGGAACCTCGGGCTCGCCGTAATTGGCGAGTTGGAAGGCGCGCCAGGCGGCCTGGAGGGCGCGCTGGTTGCTCGGCGGCTGGCGGTTGAGCTGGGCGCGGGCCAGGGCGAGCCACTGGTCGCCATCGGGGCGGCCCATCCCGATCCGCTCCTCCCAGGCTGTCGCGGCCGCGGCCCAGTCGTTGCGCTGTTCGGCCTGCATGGCGCGCTGCTCCGCGGCGGCGCGCTGCTGGGGGGAGGCGCCGGCGGGGAAGCGGCGCTGCATCTCCTGTTGATATTGGCCGGAGTCGCGGCCGAGGCCGGGCAGGTCGAAGCTCTGTGCCGAGGCGAAACCCGGGACGACCAGGACAAGGAGAAACAGCAGGCGAAGGAGCTGGCGCATGATGGACCCGGGTTCTGGCGTTGCTGGCGGCAGCATGGCACGGGACATGCCGATCCGGCAGCAGGGGGGTGATGGCGGTGTGAAGAAGCTCACATCGGCGGCCGTCTGAGACGGCCACCGAGCGGGACGCGATGCTTCAGCGCCGGGGCGGGGGAGGCAGGATGGCGAGGTCGCGCAGCACCAGGCGGTCATTCTCGATGGCAAGGCGTGCCTCGGCGCGGCCGCCGGTCGGGCAGCAGGGCTGGTCGGTCTCGCGCTGGAGGGTGACGGTCGCCATCATGCGGGCGAGATCGAGATTGCCGGAGCCGCGCGGCTCCAGGCCGGGCGGCAGCCGGCGGTCGAGGGCTGCGCGCCAGCTCTCGGCCTCGATGGGCTGCCATCGGCGGAAGGAGGCCGGGCCGGTGCGGTGGTACAGCAGGGGCAGGGGGGCACCGGCCGTGCCGACCTCTTCGCAGGGTATCGAGAGCAGCGTCTCGCCGCCCTGGGGGATCAGGCGCGGCTTCTGGCAGGCCGCATAGGCGAGGCGCTCGGCGATCTCGACGGTCCATGATCCCGGAGAGCTGGGGGCGAGGACGACAACGCCGGTTTCATGGGGCATCTCCCCGCGCGGATCGGGCGTGTATTCGTAGAGGGCATAGGCGTAACGCCGGCCATCGACGCTGCCGAGCACGCCGAATTCCGCGACACGGCAGGCGCGGCGGCGCAGCGCGGGGCTGTCATCCTCCTCGGGCAGGAGGCCGATGCATCGGCTGCGGACACGGCGGTCGGGAGTGCCTTCGAGCTCCTCCACAGACGACCAGCCCGCTTCTTCCCGCAGCGCCGCGAGACGGGCTTCGAGGCCGCGGCGCAGGGCGCCGGCGTCTCCTGCCTGGTTGCGCAGGACGGCCATGGCGGCTTCGTGCCGGCTGCGCAGCCCGTGCAGCCAGGGCGTGCCCTGCATGTCCCCATAATATGTCGCGACCTCACCTTCGAGGCGCGACAGGGCCGGATCGGCGCAGATGGCGCGCTGCCAGGCATCGGCAGGGGCGGCGCAGTCGAAGCTGGCGGCGCGGCAGGGCACGGCGAAGAGGGCCGCGAGGCCCAGGGCGGCGAGAAGCGTCTTGGTGGTCACGAAAGGTCCCGATGCGTGGTGACGGCGGGCCGGGGCCTATCGCAGGCGGCCGTGCGGCGCGGCGATCCTGGTCACCGTGCCCGTGCGGCGAAACACTCCGGGCCTGCGCCCTCCAGGCTCGCCATCGCGGCTCCGGCTGCTAGAGTGGCGGCCAATCCGCCTGAGATGGCGGGATTGGGAGGAAGAATGACCATCACCACGCCTCTGCGGCGGCGGCTGCTCCTGGCCGCGCCCCTGCTCGCCGCGCCGCGCCTCGCCCTGGCCGAGACCTGGCCGAACCGGCCCATCACCATGGTCGCGCCCTATCCGCCCGGGGGGACGACCGACTTGTCGATCCGCCCGATCGTCGAGGCTCTGAGCCGCAGCCTTGGCCAGCCCATCGTCGTCGAGAACCGGGCCGGCGCCGGCGGGACGATCGGCGCGCAATCCGTGGTGCAGTCGCGCGACGGGCACACCTTCCTGGCCTTCCCCTGCGCGGTGCTGGTCATCGCCCAGCATGTGATGCGGCTGCCCTTCGATCCCGCGACCGCGCTGGTGCCGGTGGCGATGACATCCATCGCCTACAACGTGATCGCGGCGCATCCCTCGGTGCCCTTCCGCGACGTGGCGGGGCTGATCGCCTATGCCAAGGCCAATCCGGGGGCATTGCGATTCAGCTCGGCGGGTAACGGGACGATCACCCAGCTTTCGGGAGAGCTCTTCGCCGATGCCACGGGCATCAAGCTGGAACACGTACCTTATCGCGGCTCGGCCCCGGCCTTCACCGACCTGCTCGCCGGCCGCGTGCAGTTGCAGTTCGACCCGGTGGCGCTGCCAGCGGTGAAGGATGGCCGCGTGCTGGGGCTCGCGACCCTGGCCGAGCAGCGCAACCCCGATGTGCCGGACCTGCCGACGCTGGCGGAACTCGGGCATCCGAACGCACTCGCGGTGCCCTGGTATGGGATCGCGGCACCGAATGGCACGCCGCGGGCCGTGATCGATCGCCTGGCCGGCGCGGTCGGAGAGGCACTGCGGATGCCGGCCGCGGCGATCGGCATGGCGCCCATGGGGATGGCGCCGACCTTCGAACAGGGCGAGGTCTTCGCGAACCGGGTGACGCGGGAGCGGGAGACCTATGGCGCGCTGGTGCGACGGATCGGGATGCAGCCGGCGTGATGTGACCGGGCTTCGTGGAGGAAGGTCCATGACGACGCCGATGGGCGCGGCGTTCGCGGCGCGCGGCCACGCGGCGCCCGATCCGGCTCCGTAGGGCCGGAGTACGGAGGCTGTGCCTGGTGGGGAGCGCAGCCTCCGCCTCCATCCCACCATGTCAGCGCTGCGGTCCGGCTCCGCCGGCAGCGCCGTCGTGCCGTGTCCCCGGCCTCTGGATTGCGCGCGATATACGATTCGTATACGAAGCGCTTATTCTCGAATTGGGGGCTTGTTCATGGGCATCGTGAAGATCGACGACGCTCTGCATGAGGAAATCCGTCGCGCCAGCACGGTGATGTGCCGGTCGATCAATGCGCAGGCCGAGTTCTGGATGAAGATCGGCATGTTCGCCGAGGCCAACCCCACCTTCACCTTCAATGACATCGTCAAGGCACGGTTTGCCGCTGCGCATGTCCGCTTTCCCGAAGCCGCGGCGCCCTGACATGGTGAAGACCCGGGACGAACTGGCGCTCATGCGCATCTCCGGCAAGCTGCTGGCTTCCGTCTTCGAGATGCTTGATGGGCAGGATCTCGCGGGCATGTCGACGTTGCAGGTCAATGATCTGGTCGAGCGCTTCATCACCGTGGACCTCGCGGCGCGCCCGGCGAGCAAGGGCCAGTATGGCTTCAAATTCGTCCTCAACGGCTCGATCAATCACGTCGTCTGCCACGGGGTGCCGGATGCGGACGAGATCATCCGGGACGGCGACATCATCAACCTGGACATCACGCTCGAGAAGAACGGATTCATCGCGGATTCGAGCAAGACCTACATGGTCGGCAGCGCTTCGCCCGCCGCGAAGCGGCTCGTGCGTGTCGCGCATGAGGCGATGTGGAAGGGCATCAGCCAGGTGCGCCCCGGCGCCCACATCGGCGACATCGGCTTCGCGATCGAACGGCACGCCCGGAAGAACGGCTATACCGTCGTCCGGGAGTTCTGCGGGCACGGCATCGGCCGTGAGATGCACGAGGAGCCGCAGGTCATGAATTTCGGCCGGCCCCGGACCGGGATCCGGCTGCGCGAGGGCATGGTCTTCACGGTCGAGCCCATGATCAACCAGGGCACCCACAAGGTCTCCACCCAGGACGATGGCTGGACGGTCGTGACCAATGACCGGAAGCTCTCCGCCCAGTTCGAGCACACGGTTGCGGTGACCGGCGATGGCTTCGAAGTCCTGACACTCCGGCGGGACGAAACGCCGATGCTCGCCTGCAGCGCATAGCCTCTCTTCCCGCCTGTCGCGTCACAGCCATCGGCCGAAGTGCACGATACCTGCGCGAAAGGCCGTGTTCCTTACGTCGCCGACGCCGCCCGCACCGCATCCTCACGTCAGGCTGTCAGTGCTCCAGCTCCGCCAGCACCTCGGCCGTGTGTTCCCCGAGCCCCGGCGCCTGCGCCTGCCAGTGCCCGAGCCCCGGCAGCATCGGCAGCGGCACCTCGCCGAGCTGCGCCTGCGCCACGCGCGACGCCGCGCCGTAGGCGACGACGTGCTCGTTCGCCAGCCAGTCGAGCGGGGAGTTCACGCGATCGGCAAGCAGCCGCGCGCCCTGCAGCAACGCGACCCATTCGGCCGAAGGGCGGGTGGCGAAGGTCTCGCGGAAGATGGCGTAGAGGGCTTCGCGATTCTCAAAGCGCTGCGCGAAGTCGATGAAGCGAGGGTCGCGCGCGACATGCGGAATGCCGAGCGTGTCGCAGATGGCGAGCCATTCGGCCTCCCGCACCAGCGTCACCATCACCCAGATGCCATCCGCGGCCTGGTAGGCACCGGCGGGCACGTTGGGCGGCGCGGCGGATTTGCCCTGGTACCCCCATTCCGCGATCTGGTGCGTCATGAGGTTCGTCGTCGCGGCCATCAGCGACATGTCGATCACGCGGCGGCGCGGCGTGCTGTCCTGGGCGCGCGCGGCGAGTGCGGTTTGCACGGCGGAGAAGGCGTAGATGCCGGTCGCCATGTCGGCGACGAAGCAGCCGGCCTTGTGCGGGGACCCGTCCGCGCCGGGGTTCAGCGCGACGAAGCCGGTGAAGGCCTGTGCCACGGAATCCGTGCAGGGGCGCTCGGCATAGGGGCCGGTCTGGCCGAATCCTGAAATGGACAGGCACACGGCATCCGCCTTGGCATTGTCGGGGCCGAGGCCGATTCGCGCAGCGACGCCGGGGCGGAAGGCCTCGATCAGCACATCGGCGCGGGAGGCGAGCTGCGACGCCGCCGCGCGGCCCTCGGGCGACTTCAGGTCCAGCACCACGGATCGCTTGCCGCGGTTGAAGCAGACGGTCATCACCGAGACACCGTCCTTTGCCGTGCCGAGGCCGCGCGACCAGTCGCCTTCGGCCGGTTCGAGCTTGATGACGTCGGCCCCGCAGGCGGCGAGCATCATGCCGCAATAGGGCCCGGCGATGCCCTGGCCCGCATCCAGCACGCGCAGGCCCTTGTAGGGCCGCATCGCCTCATCCATCGCATTTCCTCCTTGGACGTCCCCGCCTATCCTGACGCGAAGATGTGCGAAGGGAAGGGGACGGAATGAGGATGACGCGGCGCGTCGTGCTGGGCACGGTGCTGGCCACGCCTGCGCTGGCGCAGGATTGGCCCTCGCGGCCGGTGCGGGTGGTGATTCCCTACCCGCCGGGCGGCCCGACCGACCTGGTCGGGCGCGTGGTCGCCCAGCGCGCGCAGCAGGAGCTTGGCCAGCCGCTGGTGATCGAGAACAAGGCCGGTGCCTCCGGCACCATCGGCGCGGCGGAGGTTTCGCGCGCAGTGCCGGATGGGCAGACCTTCCTGATGAATGCGTCGATCCATGTGATCATCCCGCATCTCAACCGGTCGATTCCCTATGACGCGCTGGCTGACTTCACACCGGTGACGAACATGGCGATGGTGCCGCTGGTCGCGCTGGTGACCCCGACCCTGCCGGTACGCTCGCTCCGGGAACTCGCCGACCACGCCAAGGCCAATCCGGGCAAGCTGTCCTATGGCTCCTCGGGCATTGGCGCGGCACAGCATTTGGCGGGCGAGATGTTCAAGCAGACCGCGGGCGTGGACATGACCCATGTGCCCTATCGCGGCGCGGGGCCGGCCATCCAGGACCTGATCGCGGGCAATATCCAGGTGATGTTCGACAGTGTGCCGGCCGGCGCCGGCGCGGTGCGACAGGGGCTTCTGCGGGCACTGGCAACAACGACGGCCCGGCGCATCGCCGCCTTTCCCGACCTGCCGACCTCGGCGGAAGCGGGCTTCCCGAGCCTTGTCATTTCGACCTGGTATGGTGTCTGGGCGCCGCCGCGCCTGCCCGCGGCGATAACCGAGCGCATGCAGCGTGCCGTGGCGGTCGCCGTGAATGACACCGATGTGCGGGCGCGCATGGCGACGCTGGGCGCCGACCCCGTGGCGGACAGCCCCGCGGATTTTGCGACCTTCTGCCTCAGCGAATACGACAAGTTCGGCGCCATCGTGCGCGCGGCCAATATCCGGATGGAATGATGCGGGCGATCCTGTGCGAATCCTGGCGGGACTTCGATGACCTCGAGGTGAAGGACATCCCGCCGCCGCCGATGCGCCCGCATGGCGTGCGCATCCGGGTCGAGGCTGTGGGCGTGTCCTTCGCGACGCAACTCGTCGTCGCGGGGAAGTATCAGCGCCGGCCGCCTTTGCCCTTCGTGCCGGGCACCGAAGTGGTCGGGACGGTGATCGAGGCGGCGCTGGACGCGGACGCGCCGTCCCCCGGCACGCGCGTCTTCGCCGTGCTCGACTGGGGTGGCTATGCCGAGGAGGCGGTCGCGGACGACATCCATGTCGTGCCGATCCCCGACGGTCTGCCGGCCGAACCCGCGGTGGCCTTTCCGATCTCCTATCCGACGGCGGGGGCGGGGTTGCTCTGGCGCGGGCGCATCGCGGCCGGG
Source organism: Roseomonas alba (assembly GCF_019430885.1). Taxonomy (GTDB): domain Bacteria; phylum Pseudomonadota; class Alphaproteobacteria; order Acetobacterales; family Acetobacteraceae; genus Neoroseomonas; species Neoroseomonas alba. The sequence goes on from NZ_JAHYBZ010000009.1 coordinate 46,957, forward strand.
GATTGGGTGCTCGTGCACGGCGCGACGGGCGGCGTGGGGCTTGCCGGCGTCGAGATCGCCAAGGCCGTCGGTGCGCGGGTGATCGCGCGGGCCGGCGCGGCCAAGCACGCGCTGCTGCGTGCGCGCGGGGCGGATGTCGTGCTCGACAGCGCCGCGCCGTTCCGGGATGCGGTGCGGGAGGCGACCGGCGGGCAGGGCGTGGCCTGCGTGCTCGACACCATCGGCGGCGATGCCTTCGACGAATCGCTGCGCTGCCTCGGGGACGGCGGCACGCTGGTGGTGGTCGGCTTCGCCGGCGGCGGTATCCCGACGGTCGCGGCGAATATCCTGCTGCTGAAGAACATCGCGGTCGCCGGAGTGAATTGGGGCACCTATGTCGGCTGGTCGCCGGGCGACAACCGGCGTCTCTACGCGCCGCGGGCGCGGGCCTTGTGGGCGCAGCTCATGGGCTGGTGGCGGGACGGGGCGCTGAAGCCGGAAGTCCATGCCGCCTTCCCGCTCGATCGCTTCCGCGAAGCCATGGCCGAGGTCCGGGCACGGCGCAGCGCCGGCAGGGTGGTGCTGCGGCCCTGACCCGATGGGGCCGCATTTGCCAAGTCAGGGCGTCTTCCCGACAATGTGCGCCATGGCCGACACCTGTCCGCACGGCCGATCGGTCAGACTGATGCGCAATCCCGGCTCATTCATCATCATGCATTCCGGCGTCCTGGGACGATCGCGATGAGTGGCGCCGCCGAGCGACACCGCGACCATCGCGGCATTGCGCTGATCGTCGCCTCGGCGTTGTTCATGCAGAATCTCGACAGTGCGGTGCTCGCCACCGCCCTGCCGTCCATGGCGCGGGACCTGAACGAGGACCCGGCGCGGCTGGGCGCGGCCATTACCTCCTACCTGGTGGCGCTGACGGTCTTCATTCCCTTCTCCGCATGGATCGCCGACCGCTTCGGGGCGAAGCGCGTCTTCATGATGGCGATCGCGACCTTCGTGGTGGCCTCGGTGCTGTGCGGGCGATCGCAGGGGCTCGGCGAGCTCGTCCTGTTCCGCATCTTCCAGGGCATGGGCGGGGCGATGATGGTGCCGGTGGGGCGCCTGTTGCTGCTGCGGGGGGTGGCGAAGAAGGACATGCTCTCCGCCATGGCCTGGCTGACCATGCCGGCGCTGCTGGGGCCAGTGACTGGACCACCGCTGGGGGGCGTGCTGACGGACCTGTTCTCCTGGCGGGCGGTGTTCTGGATCAACGTGCCGATCGGGATCATTGGCCTCGGGCTGGTGGCCTGGAAGATTCCGCATGTGGAGCCGACGAAGCCCGGACCACCGGACCTGGTGGGGCTGGCGCTGACCGGGTCGGCGCTGGCGCTGGTCATGTTCGGGCTGGAGACGGTGGGCCGGCATGTCGTGCCGGGCTGGATGTCCTGGCTGGGGCTGCTGGCGGGGCTGGCGACCGGGGCGCTCGCGGTGCGGCATTGCCGGAGCGTGAAGCGCCCCGCGCTCGACCTGTCGCTGTTCTCGATCGCGACCTTCCGGGACCCGGCGGTGGCCGGCAGCATGTTCCGCACCGGCGCCGGTGCGGTGCCCTTCCTGATCCCGGTGATGCTGCAGATCGGTTTTGGGATGAGCGCGGCGCAGAGCGGCTTCGTGTCCTTCGCCACCGCGCTCGGGGCCTTCGCGATGAAGCCACTGGTGCGGCCGCTGCTGAAGCGCACGGGCTTCCGCGCGACGCTCGTCGCGAATGGCGTGATCGCGGCCCTCGGCGTGGCGGCGCTGGCCCTGGTGGGGCCGGGTTGGCCATCCTTCGCCATCTTCGTGCTGCTGGCCTTGGGCGGGCTGGCGCGGTCGCTGCAATTCACGGCGTTGAACACGCTCGCCTTTGCCGATGTGCCGCATGAGCGGATGTCGGCGGCGACGGCGCTCTACGGCACGGTGCAGCAATTGACGCCGGCGCTCGGCGTGGTGCTGGCGACGGCGACGCTGGAAGTCTCGCAGCAGCTTTCCGGACGGGCGGATCTGCTGCCGGTGGATTTCTCGCGCGGCTTCCTGGTCGCCGGGCTGGTGGTGCTGCTCTCGGTGCCGCTGCACATGCGGCTGGCCCGCGATGCAGGGGCCGAGGTGTCGGGGCACCAGGGCTAGAGCAGAGCCCGATCCGATGGACTAACCTGATCGGGTGAAGAGGCTCGCAGGAACAAGGGTCCAGGAAAGTTGCCGCGAGCCGGGGCGAGCAGGAACGGTTCTAGGGCAGATCCTGTCCGGATGAGCTCATCTGGACAGGTGAAGATGGCTGCAAAAACAAACACCTGGAGCATTGCAGGTGAACGGAAGTTCGCCGGAAATGCTCTAGAACAGCTCCATCAGCTTCGCGTGGTCGTCGAGGTCGCTCGGCGCGCCCTCGAAGATGAACTTCCCGGACCGCATGACCAGCACGCGGTCGGAAATGGCGAAGGCCTCGCGGACATTCTGTTCCACCAGCAGGATCGCCATGCCGCGGGTCTCGCGCAGTGTGGCGATGGGGCGGATCAGGTCCTGGAAGAGCTTCGGGGCCAGGCCGATCGAGGGTTCGTCCAGCAGCAGCACCTTGGGCCGTGTCAGCAGCGCGCGGCCGATGGAGACCATCTGCTGCTGACCGCCGGACAGCGTGCCGGCGCGGCGGGTGCGGAATTCCCTGATGCGCGGCAGGACCTCGAGGACTTCCTCGATGCGCTCGCGCTGCGCGGACTTCGCGACGCCGGCCGACCATAGGGCGAGGCCGAAGATCTCATCGACCGTCAGGTCGGGGAAGACGCCACGGCCTTCGGGAACCAGCGCGACGCCGGCCGCACCAAGCGCTGCGGGCGTGTAGTTCGCCGGCATCTGCCCGAAGACGCGCATGTTGCCGGCCGAAGGCCGGTGCAGCCCGAACAGCACGCGCAGCAGCGTCGACTTGCCCGCGCCGTTATGGCCGATCAGGCACAGAATCTCGCCGGCCTTCAGCGACAGTGAGACGTCCTGCAGCACCTCGCGCCCGCCATAGCCGGCGGACAGGCCCAGGGCCTGGATGGCGGTATCGTTCACGCTGCCTCCTGCGGCCGGTCGCCGAAATAGATCGCGGCCAGCGCCGGGTCCTTGAGGATGGTCTGCGGGTCGCCTTCGGCGAGCACCTTGCCCTGGTCGAGGAAGGCGATGCGGTTGGACAGTTCCACCACCACGTCGAGATTGTGTTCGATGAGGCAGATCGCCACGCCGCGCGCCTGCGCATCCTTCAGCAATTGCCCGAACCGGATTCGGGAGGCGAGATCGAGCCCCGAGGCCGGTTCGTCGAGCAGCCAGATATCCGCCTGCGCGGCGAGGATGCGCGCCATGGAGAGGAATTTACGCTCGGCATAGGCGAGGTCGACGGCGCGCGCATCGGCCAGTGCCGTCAGGCCGGTTGCATCGAGCGCGGCATCGGCCCGTGTCTCGCGCTGCCGCCGCGCGACGCGGCCGCCCGGCTGCCAGAACCAGGACGCGGTCTCGGTCGCGGCCAGCACATTCTCCCGCACCGTCATATGCGTGAACAGCCGCAGGTCCTGGAAGGACCGTGCGACGCCGAGCCGCGCGACCTGCCAGGGCTTCAGCCCCATGATCGGCTTGCCGCGGATCTGCGCCGTGCCGGAATCGGCGCGCAGATTGCCGGTGATGAGGTTGAAGGTCGTCGTCTTGCCGGCGCCGTTCGGCCCCACCAGCGCGGTGACCGCGCCGGCATAGAGGCTGAGCGACACGCCGGCGACCGCCTGCACGCCGCCGAAGGCGCGGGCGAGGCTTTCCGTGCGCAGGACTTCCTGGGTCACGACGTGGCCCTCCCCTTGGAGAGGTCGCCGACCAGTCCGGCCGGCCGGAAGATCATCAGCAGCGTCATCGCGAGGCCGTAGATGATCTGCTGCACCGCACCGACCTCGGTTGGCGGGATGAAGGGCAGGAAGGCGAGGCCCGAAGGCAGCGAGAGCAGGATGATCGCGCCCACGACCGGCCCCCATAGCGTGCCCGTGCCACCGATGATGACCATGGCCATCACCAGCACCGACTGGTCCATGGTGAAGGATTCGACATTCACGAAGGACAGGTGCAGCGCGAACAGCGCGCCCGCGATGCCGGCGCCCGCACAGGCGAAGGCCATGGCGAGCGTCTTCGCCGCGGCGACATTCTTGCCCAGCGCCTCCGCGGCACTTTCCGCGTCGCGGACGGATTGCAGCGTGCGGCCGAAGGCGCCGCGCTGCAGCCTGGCCGTGAGGAACAGGATCAGCGCCAGCGCGACGAGGGCGAGCGGCAGCACGCCGACCTCGATGCCGAACAGCGTCGGGCGCGGAATGCCGACCAGGCCGCCGATGCCGCCCGTGAAGGCCTTGGCCTCGGAGAACAGCGTGGTCGCCATCATCTGCAGGCCGAGCGAGGCCGCGACGAAATACTCGCCGCGCACGCGCAGGGCCGGCAGGGCGAGACACAGCGACAGCCCGCCCGCGACGATGGCACCGGCGATGCAGGCGAGCAGCGCATCGGGCATCAGCAGCAGCGCAACCTGAGCGCCGGCATAGGCGCCGAGGCCGAAGAACACCGCATGGGCGACCGAAAAGATCCCCGCATAGCCGACGATGAAGTTCAGCGTCGCGGCGAGGATCGCGAAGATCGCGACGATGGTCGCGAGATTGGCGGCATAGGCGATCATCGCGTCTGGGCCACCCCGAAGATTCCGCTCGGGCGGAAGATGATGAAGGCGAAGAGCACGAGGAAGGACACGCCCTCGGCCCATTGCGTATCGACGAATTGCAGCGCGACGGATTCCGCCACGCCCAGCATCAGCCCGGCCAGCGCCGCACCGCGCAGCGATCCCACGCCGCCCACGATGGTCGCGGCCATGGAGATGAGCATGACGTGATGGCCGACGGCCTCGTTCAGGCCGGTGGTCATGGCGGTCAGGATCGCGGCGGGGGCGACCATGGCGGACCCCACGGCGAAGGCCAGCATGGAGAGCCGGTTCGACGACAGCCCATAGGCGCGTAGCAGGTCCGGGTTCTGCGCCAGGGCGCGCAGGGCGACACCGGCATGGGTGCGGGTGAGGAAGGCGGACAGGGCAGCGAACAGCACCACGGCGACCGAGATCGCGACCCAGAAGATCGGCGCGAGGAAGATCTCGGGCAGCACCTCCTCGGCCATGGACAGGGAGGTATCGACCGAGGCGAAGCCGCGCCCCGCGATCATGCCGACCAGGTTCTGCACCACCACTGCCACGCCGAAGGCCGCGACGAAGACGGTGAAGAACGACCCTTCATGCCGCTGGATCGGCCGATAGACGAAGCGTTCCATGCCGAGGCCGAACAGCACCGCGGCAGCGATGGCCGCGAGCGCACCGAGCACGGGCTGGTCGATCCGCCAGCAGGCCAGGAACACGTAGCCCGCGATGGTGAAGGCGGTCCCATGGGCGAAGTGGAAGATGCGCGTCGCGCCGAAGATCAGCGCGAAGCCGGCGGCGGTCAGCGCGTACAGGGCACCCGTCTGGATGCCCTGCAGCAGGAGCTGGAGGAACAGCACGTCAGGCTCAGGCGATCGGGACGACGCGTCCGCCGCGGATCTCGTTCACCTGGATGTCGGCGGACATGTTGCCCTGGTCGTCGAAGCGGCCCTTGCCGCCGACCAGGTCGAATTCCCGCACGCGCAGCAGGGTGCGGCGGAGATTCTCGCCATCCACCGTGGCGTTCTCGGCCTCAAGCTCCTTCGCCAGCAGGGCGAAGAGGCGGACGGCGTTGTAGTAGTTCGCGTTGTATGCGCCGGGCTCGGAGCCGTACTTCGCCTTGAAGTCGGCGGCGAAGCGGCGGGTGATCTCGGACCCGCCGGTGTAGTCGAACTTCTGGCTGGTGAAGATCACGCCCTCGGCTTCCGGCATGGCGGTCACGGTCGGGATGGACAGCGCGGAGTAGCCGACCAGCGGCGTGCGGATGCCGTTGTCGCGCAGCCCCTTGATGATCTGCGCCTGCTGCGCGCCGAAGGAGGCGATGTAGACCGCATCGGGGCGCGCCTGGCGGATGCGCGCCGCGACCGGGCCGAATTGCTGCGCGGTGCGCGGGATGGAGAAGGTGCCGGCCAGCGTCCCGCCTGCCTTGGGCAGTTCGGTCCGCAGCAGGCCGAGGATCGCGTCACCCAGCGGATCATCCACGTAGACCAGCGCGATGCGCTTGAGGTTCCGCTGCATCAGGAAGGGAATGAAGGCCTGGGTTTCCAGATGCGCGAGCGGGATGACGTTCCAGAAATAGGGCGACAGGCCGGCGAGGTCCGGGCCCACCGCGCCGCCATTGACTGTGACGGTCTTGCCGCGGTCGGCGACCGGCGCAACCGCCTTGGAAACGGAGGTGAAGCCGACCAGCACGTAATGCGCCTTGTCGACATTGATCAGCTTGGTCATGCCGATCACGCCCTGCTGCGGCAGGGCCTGCGTGTCCTCGGCCTGGATGCGCATCGGCCGGCGCAGCATGTTGTCCGCGGCCGCATGCTCGATCGCGAGTGCCGCGCCATTGGTGAACAGCGAGCCGTATTCGGCGTTGGGGCCGCTCATCGGGAACAGCGTGCCGATGATGTAGGGATCGGAACCCTGCGCGAAGGACGGACGGATGATAGGTGCTGCCAGCGCCGTGCCCAGAAGGGCGCGGCGCGCGATCTGCGGACCGGTCATGAACGATACTCCCGATGGGGCTTGCTTGATTGAGGCCAGGTTTCGGCTTCGCGCTTCGCGCTGTCAACCGTGCGGCAGGCGCAGGCCGGGCTCGTCCCATTGCATCGCGGCAAGCTTTCCGCTGGTCGAAAGCGTGATGTAGGCGGTGCGCATATCCGCCCCGCCGAAGCAGATATTCGTCGGCATGCGTTCGGGCATCTTCACCACGCGCAGGATCTCCCCGGCGGGGGACACGGTGGTGATCTCGCCGGAGACGAGGGTCGCGACGATGATGTTGCCCGATGCCGCGATGGCCAGGCTGTCGAGGCGGCGATAGCCGGGGAACTGGCAGATCATCCGCCCGCCATTCGACGACGGCCAGGGTTCTTTCTTCAGCACGCCCGGGGCTTCGACATCCCAGGCCCAGAGCCGGCCGGTCTCGGTCTCCGCGACATAGACGGTCTTCCCGTCAGGGCTGATGCCGATGCCGTTGGCGCCGCCGAAGATGGGGAAGGCGGCCTCGACGACCTTCGATCCGTCCTCGGCACCCCAATAGGCGCCGCCATGGTCGCGGTCGCGCGCGCGCACCTTGCCGAGGTCGGAAAACCAGAACCCGCCCCTGCCGTCGAACATCAGGTCGTTGGGCCCGCGCAGGGGCATGCCGTTCACGGCGCTGTAAAGGGTGGAGACAGCGCCTGTCGCAGGGGCGATCGTCTCGATCCGGCCGCCGGAGTAGTCGGGCGACTGACCCATCGGCCGCAGCAGGCCCGGCTCCTCATGCCAGGAAAAGCCGCCATTGTTGCAGAGGTAGAGCAGCCCCTTCGGCCCGAGCGCCAGGCCGTTCGGCGCGCCGGCGACAGTGGCAATGGTGGATTTCGCGCCGTTCTCGGTCACGCGGGTGATGCGGCGGGATTCGATCTCGACCAGCGCGATGCTGCCATCGGGCATGCAGACCGGGCCTTCGGGGAAGCGCAGGCCATCGGTGACGATGCGCAGGTCGGGGGATTCGATGGTCACGGTCATGGGCACGGCTTTCCTTGGACGTTGCGCGCGATGATGCCGAGACGGGCGCGGGCCGCAAGGCTTGACGGATGCTGCGACGCAAAAGACGCTGCCCTGTCATGACCGCACCCGATCCCGTCACGCTCTCCGTCCTCGACAACCGCTTCCGCGCGATCGTCGAGGAAATGGGGGAGGCGATGCTGCGCACCGCCTATTCCCAGATCCTGAATTCCTCGCGCGACTTCTCCATCGCGATCTGCGACGGGAATGCGCGGCTGCTGGCGCAGGCGGACCACATTCCGGTGCATGTGGGTGCGATGCCTTTCGCGGTGCAGGCGGTGCTGGAGGCCTTCGGCGACACCATCGCGGATGGCGACATCTACCTGCTCAACGATCCCTATCACGGCGGGTCGCACCTGCCGGACCTGACCATCATCGTGCCGGTCTTCGGCGGCGGGCGGCCGGTCTTCTATTCGGTGGTGCGCGCGCATCACACGGATATCGGCGGCGGCACGCATGGCGCCTACAATCCTGCGGCCACCGAGATCTTCCAGGAAGGGCTGCGCCTGCCACCCTTCCTGTTGGGCCAGGACCGCGTCGCGCGGCCCGACCTGGTGCGGCTCATCACCACGAATTCGCGCCTGCCGAGGGAGGTGCGCGGCGACCTGATGGCGATGATCGGCGCCGCCCATCTGGGCGAGAAGCGCCTGCTGACGGTGATGGAGAAATACGGCGCGGTGGAAACCCAGGCCGCGATCACGGCGATCCTGTCGCTGACCGAGGCGCATGCGCGCCGCATCATCGCGACCTGGCAGGACGGGACCTGGAAGGGCGAGGCTTTCCTCGACGATGACGGCTTCGGCCATGACGACATAGCGATCCGGGCGACGGTGACGAAGCAGGGCGATGCAATCACAGTGGACCTGACGGAATCCGACCCGCAGGTGCCCTCCTTCCTCAACTCCTCCTGGCCCAATACGGCGAGCGCCGTGCGCATGGCGATCGCCTATCTGTTGGACCCGGAGGTTGCCAAGAACGATGGCTGCTTCCGCCCGATCGAGATCATCGCCAAGGAAGGCACCATCGTCCTGCCGCGCGAAGGCGCGCCGGTGACCATGTGCACCTCCCACTGCTCCAACGAGATCGTCGAGGCCGTGATCAAGGCACTGTCCCATGCCTGCCCTGACCGCGCGATGGGCGGCTGGGGCCGGCGCTTCCGCGTGGCGATCAAGGGCAGCGATGCACGACGTCCGGGGCGGTCCTTCGTCTGGCACCTGTTCCATGCGCGCCCCGGTGGCGGCGGGTCGTCGCAGGGCGATGGCTGGTCCAGCGCGGGCGAGTGGCATTCCGCTGGCGGGCTGAAATTCGGCAGCGTCGAGATGGCCGAGGCGCGCTTCCCGCTGTTCTTCGCGAAGCACGAATTCCGCCCCGGCAGTGCCGGCGATGGAACCTATCGCGGCGGGCTCGGCGGCGAGCTGGTGATGCGGCTGGAGACGGACGGGCCGGCGGTGGCGAACAGCGCGGGCGACGGTGTGCGCTATGGCGCGGCGGGGATGCTCGGCGGCCACGATGGCGCGCCGCACCACTACACGCTGGACCGGGCCGACGGGACATCGCGCGACCTGCGGACGAAGGAGGTCGGCATTCCCCTCGCGCCCGGCGACACGCTGCATGTCCGCGCGGGCGGCGGTGGCGGATGGGGACCGCCGGAGAAGCGCGACCCGGCGGCTCGTGCGCGGGATGCCGAAGAGGGGCTACTGTGATGCACGCGCCGAAGGTCGGGGGGGACGAACTCCCCCCGAACCCCCCTCGCTTTTCTGATGTCCTGGCACCGGCCCCCGCGGTCCTTTCCGAATATCCAAAAGAAGGAGGGGGCTCGGGGGAGTTCTCTCCCCCGACCTTTCATGCTTTGGAGTTCGGCCGATGAGCGCCACCTTCCGCATCGGCGTCGATGTCGGCGGCACCTTCACCGACGTGGTCTGCGTCGCCTCCGATGGCGTGACGACGCTCGCCAAGGCGTCGTCCACGCCCGCTGACCAGAGCGAGGGCGTGGTCAATGGCCTCGCCGTGCTCGCCGAGCGCCTCGGCCTGCCGCTCTCCGGGCTGCTCTCCCGCACCGAGCGCATCGTGCACGGCACCACAGTCGCGACCAACGCTCTGCTGGAGCGCAAGGGCGCGAAGGTCGCGATGCTCACCACCGAGGGCCATCGCGACGTCATCGAAATGCGCGAGGGGTTGAAGCCCGACCGCTACAATCTGCGCATGCCGGCCGCGCCGGCGCTGGTGCCGCGCCGGCTGCGCCTGCCGGTCGTCGAGCGCATCCGCCCCGATGGCAGCGTCGAGGTGCCACTGGATCGCGCGTCACTGGATGCGGCGATTGCGACGCTGAAGGCGGAAGGGGTGGAGGCGGTCGCCGTCTGCTTCCTGCATGCCTGGCGCGATGACACGCATGAACGTGCGGCGGCCGAGGCGGTGCGCGCGGCGCTGCCGGGTGTCTTCGTCACGACCTCGGCGGAAGTGCTGCCGCAGATCAAGGAGTTCGAGCGTTTCTCGACGGCCTGCGTGAACGCCTATGTCGGGCCGATCGTGTCGCGGTATCTCGCACGGCTACGCGGGCGGCTGGCGGAGGCGGGCTATACCGGCCCGGTCTTCGTCATCCTGTCGCATGGCGGCGTTGCACCGGTTGAGGAAGCGGCGCGGCTCGCCGCGGGCACCGCGCTGTCCGGGCCGGCAGGCGGCGTCGCGGCGGGTGTCGCGCTGGCGGAACGCGGGTTGGGCAAGGACCTGATCACCTTCGATGTTGGCGGTACATCGACCGACATCGCGCTGGTCCAGGATGGCGAGGCGGCGCTGGGCCGCGGTCGGACGGTGGGGGGTGAGCGCATTGCGCTCGAAAGCCTCGACATCGTGACGTTGGGCGCCGGTGGTGGGTCGATCGGCCATGTTGGCGCCGGGGGCACGCTGCAGGTGGGGCCGCGCAGCGCCGGGGCGGTGCCGGGGCCGGTCGCCTATGGCCAGGGCGGCACGGAACCCGCCGTGACCGACGCCAATCTCGTGCTGGGCTATCTCGATCCGGACAACTTCCTGGGGGGCGCGCGCAAGCTGGATCGCGACGGCGCCTTCGCGGCCTTCGGGAGGCTGGGCGCGTCGCTCGGCATCGCGCCGATGGCGGCGGCGGAAGGCGTGCATCACCTGGCCAATGTCCGCATGGCCGATGGCATCCGCGTCGCGACGGTGCGGCGCGGCGTCGATCCGCGCGACTTCACGCTGCTCGCCTTCGGCGGCGCGGCGGGGCTGCATGCCAGCGCGGTGGCGCGGGAACTCGGCATGCGGCGCGTGGCCGTGCCGGTCTTTGCGGCCGGCCTGTCCGCCTGGGGCATGCTGCACACCGATCTGCGCTACGAGATGGCGCGCAGCGAGCTCGGCACCGGCGGCGTGCCGGCAGACGACGCGCTGCGGACCATCTGGGCGGGGCTGGAGGCCGAGGGGCGTGCCCGCGTCGCCTCCTGGTTCGGCGGCGAGGTCGAGACGAAGCGTGCCGCCGACATGCGCTACGGCGAGCAGGTCTTCGAGATCGCCGTGCCGCTGGAGGCTGTGGAATGGGAGGCCCCGGGCCTCGCCGGCCGCGTCATCGAGGCCTTCCATGGACGCCACGAATCCCTCTTCACCTATGCGCTGCATGAGGAGGAGGTGGTGCTGGTGAATGCGCGACTGGCGGTCATCGGTCGCCTGCCGCCCATGCCGGTGCCGGAGGCCGCCGCCGGCAGGCACGAGGCGGCGCCGATGGCGACGCGCCGCGCGCGGCTGGCGGCGCAGGACACCGAGGTGCCGGTCTATGATTTCGGCGCCCTGGCGCCGGGCCAGATGATCAGCGGCCCCGCCATCGTCGAGAGCGACACGACGACCGTGCTGCTGCTCGCCGGCGACGAGGCCGAGATGGATGGCCGCGGCTGGCTGGCGGTCAGCCTGCCTCAGGCAGGGTGACCGCGCCCTTCGTCCTCGGCGCGGAGTGATGGTTGCCGAAGGCCTCCCGGCCTTTGGCGGCGGAGGTTTCGAGCAGGTGCCGCCAGGAGGCCAGGCGACGGTCCGGGTTCATCGGAATGACGAAGCGGAAGTCCCGCCCCAGGAGGGGACTGTTCACCCCGGAGGTTCCTGCCGCCCCTGCGCGGCGGCACCTGAGACCTTGCCGCGTGTCCCGTATCGCATGGGAGAGGGGAGAGCCCCTCTCCCGCGCTACCGGCGTAAGAGACGGGACGCCTCCAACCCTTCAGCGCAGCCCGCCCTGTTCGGCGCACCAGCGCGCGACTTCCTCATGCGTGCCGAACCACACGCCGGGCGTCCCCTTCATCAGCGTCACCAGCCGATCGAGCATCGCGATGCGGCTGCGATGGCCGATGACGTGCGGGTGCATGGTCAGCAGGAACAGCCCGCCTTCCGCCAGCGCGCCCTCGAACTCCGCGCGGAAGATCTCCTCGACGGCCGAGGGGGGCGTGTAGGGACGCAGGGCCGAGAAGCGCACCATGTTGAAATACACCGCGTCGTCGCGGATCCATTCGGGCGGCAGCTCGACGATGCCGGTGGGTTCGCCCTGCACTTCCAGCTCATAGGGATCGTCATCCGCCATGAGCGAGGAATCGTAGAGAAGCCCCAGCTCCCGGATGATGTCCATCGTATCGACGGAGAAGTCCCAGGACGCCGTGCGGATGCCGACGGGCCGGCGCCCGGACAGCTTTTCCAGCGTGTCGGCGGCGCGCAGGGTCAGGTCGCGCTCGACGCCGGGCGGCAATTGCGTGTTGGCCTCGTGGATCCAGGAATGGATGCCGATTTCGTGGCCCTCATCGGCCACGGCGCGGATCTCCTCCGGATGCAGCAGGCCGGCGACGGCGGGGTAGAAGAAGGATGCCCGCACGCCGTGGCGGTCGAGCAGCGCCCGGATGCGCTTCACGCCTTGGCGGGACCCGTACTGCCCCTGGCTGATGCGCATCGGGCTTTCATCGGCGTCGCGCAGCGGGATCGTCTCGTGATCCGCATCGAAGGACAGCGCGACCGCGCAGCGCGCTCCGCCCGGCCAGGCGGCCGGCGCGAGCGAGCGGCCGCCGCGGGCGCGCCCCACGATCCGCCGCCATTCCGGCTCGCTCCATTCCCAGGGCTTCGCCTTGCCGTCGCTCATGCGTGATCTCCGCCTGTCAGGTCGCTGGCACGATAGTTGCGAGTTTACCGGGGTCAATCCGTCGCGCCGGGCCCGGCGTGGCGCAGTCTCCAGCGGAGCGAGCCATGGATATCGGCGTCTTCATCCCGATCAACAACAATGGCTGGATCATTTCAGCCACCTCGCCGCAATACATGCCGAGCTTCGATCTCAACAAGGCGGTGGTGCAGAAGGCCGAGGGCTACGGCTTCGACTTTGCCCTTTCGATGATCAAGCTGCACGGATTCGGCGGCAAGACGGAATACTGGGACCATGGGCTGGAGAGCTTCACGCTCATGGCCGGCCTGGCCGCGGTGACGACGAAGATCAGGCTCTTCGCCTCGGTCGCGGTGCTGACCGTCCCGCCGGCCATCATCGCCCGCATGACGAGCACGATCGATTCCATCTCCCATGGCCGTTTCGGCGTGAACATCGTCTCGGGCTGGCATTCGAAGGAATACAGCCAGATGGGCCTGTGGCCCGGCGACCAGCATTTTGCCAAGCGCTATGACTACAGCACAGAATACGTGACCATCATGCGCCAGCTCTGGGAGACGGGCGTCTCCGACTTCAAGGGCGAATACTTCCAGATGGACGAATGCGTCCTGTCCCCCCGCCCGAAGGAGCCGGTGAAGGTCGTCGCAGCGGGGCAATCGGACCGCGGCATGGAATTCGCCGCCCAGCTCTGCGACTACAATTTCTGCCTCGGCGAGGGCGTGAACGAGCCGACCAAGGCAGCCTCGGTCCCGGCCCGCGTGCTGGAAGCCGGGAAAAAGACCGGCCGCGATCTCGGCGCCTACATGCTCTACATGATCATCGCCGAGGAGACCGACGAGGAAGCCTGGGCCAAGTGGAAGTCCTACATCGACGGCGCGGACCAGGAGGCGCTCGCCTATCTCCATGGCAAGGCGGCCGAGGACACGACGGCGGCCGACACCTCGATGGCCGCGGCCGTGCTGCGGTCCCCCACCCCGGTGAACTGGAACATGGGCACGCTCGTCGGGTCCTACGCCAATGTCGCGAAGATGATGGACGAGGTCGCGACCATGCCCGGCGTGAAGGGCATCATGCTGACCTTCGACGACTTCCTCGAAGGCCTGGACAAATTCGGCACGCGCATCCAGCCGCTGATGGAATGCCGCAAGGACCGACTGCCGCTCGCGGCGGAATGACATTCCGGCTGACTTGAACCGCGCGGGTCGGGGCGACATGGTGGCCCCATGCACACCCCCGACCCGCGCCTCCCATGAGCGACACCGACCCCGCCCTGATGTCGGCCGAGACCCTTCTCGGCCTCTACGCCCGCCGCGCGCTCTCGCCGGTCGAGGTGCTCAAGGCCGTGATGGAGCGCGTCGCCCGCTACAACCCGTGGGTCAACGCCTTCGCGGCCATGAACCCCCGCGCCCTGCAGGCCGCCGGCGAGAGCGAGGCTCGCTGGGCTGCGGGCCGCCCGATCGGCCCGCTGGACGGCGTGCCGGCCACGGTGAAGGACCTGCTGAACCTGGCGGGCTTCCCGACCCGGCGCGGCAGCCGCGCCACCGACGCCACCCCGGCCACCGAGGATGCGCCGGCGGTGATGGGCCTGAAGGAATCGGGCGCCGTCATCATCGGCAAGACGACCACCACCGAATTCGGCTGGAAGTCGCCGGGCGACTGCCCGTTGAACGGCATCACCCGCAACCCCTGGAACCCGCAGCGCACGGTGGGCGGCTCCTCCTCCGGCGCCGGTGCGGCCGGCGCGGCCTGCTTCGGCCCGCTGCATATCGGCACGGATGCCGGCGGGTCTATCCGCATCCCGGCGGCCTTCTGCGGGCTGGTCGGCGTGAAGCCGTCCTTCGGCCGCATTCCGCAATGGCCGCTTGGCGCCTTCGGCCATGTCGCCGTGGCCGGGCCGATGACGCGGACCGTGCGCGATGCGGCGCTGATGTTCTCGGCCATGGCGCGCTTCGACCTGCGCGACCCCTATTGCCTGCCGGATGAACCGCGCGACTGGCGCCAGGGGATCGAGGACGGCGTCGCCGGCCTGCGTGTCGCCGTGGTGCGCCGCATGGGCTTCGAGCCGCCGCTCGACGCCGAGGGCGCGGCTGTGCTGGATGGCGCGGCGGCGCTGCTCGCCGAACAGGGCGCGATCGTCGAGGACGCCGATCCCGGCCTGCCCGATACCCGCGCCATCTTCGGCCGCGTCTGGGGTGTCGCGCTGTCCCGCGTCCTCGCCACCATCCCGGCGGAGAAGCATGAGCTTCTCGACCCCGGTATCGTCGAGGTCGCGCGCAAGAACGGCGACATGACCGCGGTGGACTACCTCGCCGCCGAGGCGATGCGGCTCGAGGCCGCTAACGCCATGGCGCGTTTCCACCAGCGCTATGACCTGGTGCTGACCGCCTGCACGCCGACGGCTGCCTTCGCCGCCGACCAGCCGACGACGCAGCCGGAAATGTCCCTGTGGCGCGACTGGGCACCCTGGACCTTCGCCTTCAACCTGACCCGCCAGCCCGCCATCAGCGTGCCGGTGGCCCTGGACGGGGAGGGGATGCCGCGTGCCGTGCAGATCGTTGCCGCGCTCTATCGCGATGATCTCGCCTTCCGTGGCGCCCGCGCGTTGGAACGTGCCGCAACCGTCCCCTTGGCCGATCCGGCCGCGACCGCACCGGGAGCCTGACATGGCCAGCGACGACGATGACTACGTCTATGACGAGGCCACCGGCGAATGGCGCCCGGCCTCCGAAGTGAAGGCCGCAGCCGCCGAAGCCGCGAAGGTGGTGGTGCGCGATGCCTCCGGCAATGTGCTGGCCGATGGCGATTCGGTCACGCTGATCAAGGACCTGAAGGTGAAGGGCACCAGCCAGACCCTGAAGCAGGGTACGGTGATCCGCTCGATCCGCCTGACCGAGGATCCCGAGGAAATCGACTGCCGCCACGACACCATCAAGGGGCTGGTCCTGCGCACGGAGTTCGTGCGCAAGCGATAAGGCCCGGGACGCCGGGGGAGGGAACGAAAACGATGCGGCTGGTGACCTTCAAGGACGCGCGGGGCACGCGCATCGGGGCGCTGGATGGGGCCGGGCAAGTGCTCGACCTCGTCGCCGCCGATCCTGCCCTGCCGCGCGACATGCTGGGCCTGATCGCCGGCGGCCCGGCGGCGCTTGCTGCGGCCCGCGCCGCGGCGGACAGCGCCCCGGTGGCGGAGGGCGCGACCCTCCTCGCCCCCATCCCGCGCCCGGCGAAGAACATCTTCTGCGTCGGCAAGAACTACCACGAGCACGCCAAGGAATTCGCCTCCAGCGGCTTCGACGCCACGGCGAAGGAGGTCGTGCCCGAGGCGCCCGTGGTCTTCACCAAACCACCCACCAGCGTGATCGGCCCGCACGACCCGATCCCCTCCTACCTCGATTCCTCGAACAGCACGGATTACGAGGGCGAGATCGCGGTGGTGATCGGCAAGCCCGGCCGCGGCATCCCCGCCGCCGAGGCCCATGCCCACATCTTCGGCTACACCATTGTCAACGACGTCACCGCGCGGACGCTGCAGCACAAGCATCGCCAATGGATCCTGGGCAAGGGCATCGACGGCTTCTGCCCCATGGGCCCGGCCATCGTCACGGCGGACGCTGCCGGCATGCCGCCGCGCCTTGCGATCTCGACCTGGGTGAATGGCGAACTCCGCCAGCGCGCCGCCATCGACGACCTGATCTTCGGCATCCCCACCCTGATCGCCACCATCAGCGCGGCCATCACGCTGGAACCGGGCGACATCATCGCGACCGGCACGCCGGCGGGGGTGGGCATCGGCTTCACCCCGCCGCGCTTCCTGAAGCCCGGCGACACCGTCCGCATCGAGGTGCCGGGCATCGGCGTCCTGGAGAATCCGGTCGCCTGACATGTATATCCGCCTGCGCATCGTCGAGCATCCCGAGGGCCGGCGCCGGCTCGTGCTGCTGATGCGTGAGGACGGGCTCTACACCGTCATCGAGGAGGAGCTTCGGGGCGGCCTGGCCGAGGCGGCTGGGCCGCAGGGGTGGGTGGTGGACGAACACTCGCTGGTCGCGGGCGTCTGCGGTACCTCCGACGACGCGATGGACGATGCGATGAAGTGGTTCGAGGGGTATCGCACGCTGCACTGAACAACAAGGAGGAGAAACGTCATGCAAAGACGCGCCCTGATCGCCGGGACCGCCGCTGCCCTCGCCGTGGGGACGGCCCGCGCGCAGGAAGGATTCCCCGCCCGCCCCGTGACGCTTGTCGTCGCCTTCCCGCCGGGCGGCCAGGCCGATGTGGTGGGCCGCCCCGTCGCCGCGGCCTTCGAACGTATCTGGCGCATCGCCGTTCCCATCCTGAACCGGCCCGGTGCGGCCGGCGAGATTGGCAACGCTGCCGTCGCCCGCGCGGCGCCGGATGGCTACACGTTGCTGATGGCGCTCTCCTCCATGGCCCTGCTGCCCGAGGCCGCGCGGGTCAACGGCCGCACCCCGGCCTACGAACCTGACCAACTGGCGCCCATCGCGCTCTTCTCCGCCGATCCGACCGTACTGGTTGTTCCCGCCGCCAGCCACATCCGCAGCCTTGAGGACTTCGTCACCGAGGTCCGCACGCGGCCGGGCCAGGTCTCCTATTCCTCGGCCGGCAATTACTCCGCGCTGCACGTGCCCATGGCGCAGCTCGCCCAGGCCGCGCAGCTCGACATGCTGCACGTCCCCTTCCAGGGCGGCGGTCCGGCGCTGACGGCGCTGCTCGGCGGCCAGGTGAACTGCATGGCCTCCGGCCCCGGCCCGATCGCGCCCCATATCCGCAGCGGCGCGCTGCGACCGCTGGCGACCTGGGGCCGCACGCGCCTCGCCGGCTTCGAGGACGTCCCGACGCTGATCGAGAAAGGCTACCCGGACTGCGAGTTCTACATCTGGGTCGGCCTCTTCGCCCCCACCGGCACGCCGGCAGCGGTGATCGACCGCGTGCGGGAATCGTCGCGGCTGGTCGCCGCGGACAGCGAATTCCGCAAGGCCATGGCGGCGAGCGGGAACACGCTGGACTTCCGCGACGGGGACGCCTTCGCGCAGTTCTATGCGGAGGATGCGGCACGGCTGGTGCGGGTGGTGCGGGCGCTGGGGAAGATCGAGTGACATCGAAAGAGAGGCGCCCCTGCCGACCTTCCTGTAATGGCGTATCCCCGGTGCCCGGAACTACAGCCCGGTGATCACATGCTCGCGGACCCTACAGCGCGGCGGCGCCTTCTTTCGCCCCTTTCCGCGTGCCGCGGAACGCAGCGGCACAGAGTGCGAAAGCGGCGCACGCCAAGGCGATGAAGAAGACCAGCCCGTGGGTCGATGACTGCATCGCCATGCCGGCCAGCGAAGGCCCCACCAGGGCGCCGGCCCCCCAGAACAGCCCCATGGCGGCGTAGATTCCGACGATGTCGCTGCCGGAAAAGCGGCTGCCGACAAGGGCAAGCATCATCGTGTAGATGCCGACGAAAATGCCGCCCCAGACGAACAGAATCGCATAGGTGGCCCATTGCGAGCCCAGCGCCCACGGCCAGGCCAGGGCGCCGAGCGCGGCGAGCATCGCCAGAGCGACAATGAGCCGCTCCCGGTCGACCTTGTCGCCGATCCAGCCCAGCGGCAGTTGCAGCACGATGGCGCCGAACATCATGCAGGCCATGAGCTGCGTGGCGTCCGATTCCTGCCAACCCACTGCCATGGCGTAGAGCGTGAGGAAGGTGAGGCCGGAGGTCTCGACCGCCGCATTCAGCGCGGTCGCCGCCATCGCGATCGGGGCGAGGCGCATGTAACGCAGTGGATTGGCGTGCTGCGGCGCTTCGAAGCGCACCGAGGCGACGGCTGGCGACATGACGATAAGCGCTGCCCCGGCTGCCAGCGCGGCGCCGACGCCATAGGGTGCGAAGCCGTCCGATCCCACCCAGGAGAGGATGAGCGGGCCAAGCGCGAAGCCGACCGACAGCGCGGCCGTATAGGCGGCCATCGTGCGGGCGCGGCTCGATTCGGCGCTGACCGCGTTCAGCCAGGTTTCGGACAGGACGAACAGGGTCTCCGACGCCGCGCCGAGGAAGATGCGCAGCACGAACCAGATCCAGATGACGGGCAGGAGCGGGAAGAGGCACAACAGCCCCGACGCCGCCAGCAGCGCGCCGATCACCGCCCGCTTGAGGCCGAGGAATGCGGCAAGTCTCGGCAGCAGGAACGCCATCATGAGCACGCCGAGGGCGTGCATGGCGGCATTCGCGCCGATCAGCGTCTCGCTCAGCCCGCGTTCGGACAGGTCGAGCGCGATCAGCGCCGCAGCGAGGCTGTAGGTGAGGCCGAAGATCGTGGCGACCGCGACAATGGCGGTGCGTGCGGCCAGGGCGCCGCCGGGGGCTACCTGCGGCAAGCTCTTGCTCCGAGGTTGGTGCTCTTCGCGAAGGCGGCGCCGTGGGCGCGGCGGCCCGGAACTGCGCCGGTCAAGTGCCCGGCCTCGTGAGGTTGAGTCGCGCGGGCAGCGCGAGGACGGAGGACAGCGCCCGCGCGTAATCAAGCACCATGCCCGGGGTCCAGGCCATCGCCGCGGCGCGCCGGCGCATGACACCTGCGGCCCACAGCTCCGGGAGAAGGAACAGGCGCAGCAGGAACCACGGCGAGCGGGAGTGGTCGGCGAAGATGCCCTCGACCGCGGCGTCGAGTGATTTCGCGACGACGCTCGAGCAGTTTCGATTGGTGAGATTGTAGGTCCCGTCCTGCCGGTATTCGGTCCAGAACGCCTGCAACGCGCCGATATTCATGTTGTGCAGGTCGATCTGCCGGGTCGAGGGACACCAGTCCTGGCTTTCGACGGCGTAGCTCGGCTGGAACTTCCCGGGGACGTCGTTCTCGGCCGTCGCCTTGAGCGCGTTGGCGAAATTAGCCTGATCGCGGCTGATTTCGACCGCCGGATAGTGGCTGACATAGATGTCGGGTGGTGCTTCCAGGGCCGCGTGGCCGGTGGAGATGACACCGTGTTCGTCCAGCGCCGCCACGTAGCGCGCCACGCCGCGGCTGAGCGGCGCCATGGAGCCGGTCGGCGTCCAGACATGGACGGTGAGGCTGCCGGAGCGCTGCGGGGCCAGGGCGTCGGATCCGGCATCGTCGACTTTCTGGCGGGGCCAACCATTGCTCAGGACGCGGGATATGGGCAGGCCCGGCGGCAACCGTCGCAGCTTCAGCGCCAGGCCGGCCACGCTGGCGCCCGTCACCATCATCAGCGTGCCGACATCGAGCCCGACCTCGCCCTGCCACTGCGTCGGCCAGGGAACGAAGGACCAGATGCCCAGGAGGAACTCGAAACCCGCAGCCACGAGGGACCGGCGCCACGCCGCAAAGCGCACCACATAGGCGCTTGTGGCGCGCCAGATCGAATCCACCACGAGGATGACGCCGACGAGAAGGCCGATCGCAATGTCCGAACCGCCGGGGCGCAGCACGATGAGCAGCGACACCGCGACCAGAAGCGTCGCCTTGCCGAAACGCAAGCCGCGATAGGCGCCCACCCCGCCGAGACCGGCGATGAGCGACACCGCCGCGTCGATCAGGAGCGGTATCGTGAAGTAGATCGGCGGGATGCGAAGATCCTCCATCGCCGCATTCACGAACAGCAAGGCGCCCACCGCCATCCAAACGAGGCCGAGTGCCATGAGGACGCGCCATCGTCGCCGCACGACCGGGCCGCCGACCAGAAGGAGGAAAAGTTCGATCATCGTGGGCGAACTCTGATGGGATGGATGGCGTTCGGCCCGATCCGCCGGGCGATTGTTTCCCGGATCAGGTGAGGCGTGGAAAGCTAATAGTCGCGGGTTTTTTCTGGCAAGCGGACCGATCGGCCTTTCGGCGTCCGCGGCTCCGCCGCAGATGATCCTCCTCCAGACGTGAGCGGAGTCCGTTGACTATCGAAACGGACGAGGCGCGTCTCAGGGCTCACCGAGAACCAGAGTCTCGGTATGCTGGGGCGACAGGAGCGGGGACGCAGACCGCCTATCCGTGCCGCCGCCGGCAAGGCATCTCGGCCTACAGCATCGCGAGCGACCGCTTCCGCGTCGGTGGTGCAAATCCTTCATCCAGCGTCGCGAGATCCTCCGCCGTCAGTGCGATCCCGCCTGCTGCGGCATTCAGCCGCACATGCTCCGCCTTCGCCGCCTTCGGGATGGAGATGACCTTCCCACTGCGCAGTGTCCAGGCGATGGCGATCTGCGCGGGCGTCGCATCATGCCGCTGCGCGACCTCGATCAGCGCCGCGTTGCGCAGCATCCGCCCGCCCTGGCCGACCGGCGAATAGGCCATCACCGGCATGCGATGCCGCTCGCAGAAGGGCAGCAGGTCGAATTCCACGCCGCGATGCTCCAGGCTGTAGAGCACCTGGTCCGTCGCGCAGTCGGCCAGCGCGGTGCCCAGCTCCTCCAGATCGTCCACATCGCAATTGGACACGCCCCAATGGCGGATCTTCCCGGCCTCGCGCAGCGCCTCGAAGGCCTCGACGGTTTCGTCCAGCGGCACGGACCCGCGCCAGTGCAGCAGATACAGGTCGATGGTCTCGACGCGCATCCGCTTCAGGCTGCGTTCGCAGGCCGCGACGGTGCCGCGGCGGGAGGCGTTGTGCGGATAGACCTTGGAGACGAGGAAGACCTCCTCGCGCCGTCCCGTGATGGCATCGCCGACGACTTCCTCGGCGCCGCCTTCGCCATACATTTCCGCCGTGTCGATCAGCGTCATGCCCAGATCGAGGCCGAGGCGCAGCGCGTCGGCCTCGGCGTCCCGCGCGCGGCGGTTCTCGCCCATGTGCCAGGTGCCCTGGCCCAGGGCGGGGATGGCGGTGCCGTCCGGCAATGTCGGCATGGCGGTCTCTCCCGAGATGGCTACTCCCGCACAACGTAGGTGAAGAAGCGCACGCTGCCATCCGGCTGCGTTTCGCGATGCAGGCCCTGCACCTCGCTTTCGAAGCCGGGGAAGGTGTTGGCCGCCTGCTCGAACGCGCGCAGGTAGTCGATCATCGGCTTGGCCCGCGCGGTCAGGCGTTCGCCCGGGACGATGGTCGCGATACCGGGCGGATAGACCACCCACAGCGTCGTCGCGATGCGGCCTTCGAGCTGATCCAGCGGCAGGTAGTCCACGGTGTTGCGCGTCAGCGCGCGGACCGCCTCATGCGGCGGCAGCGCGATCTCGGGCAGGTGCTCCGCGCGGAACTGCGCGCCTTGCAGCGCGGAGACCCCTGCCTCACGAAGCAGCGCATGCATGCCGGCGCAGAGATCACGCAGCCGCATCTTCCCATAGCGCGCGGGCCGGCGCGCGACGAAGTCGGGGATCACCTCGTCCAGCGGCGCATTCGCATCATGCAGCATCTTGAAGGAGACGAGATGCGACAGCAGCGTGCCGGCCTTGCTGCTCTCGACGCCCGGCGTCAGCAGGAACAGCAGCGAGTTGAGGTCGTTCTTCTCGCAGACGATGCGGTTCTGGCGCAGGTATTCGGCGACGATGGGCGCGGGAATGCCGTGCTCGGTATAGGTGCCCGCAGCGCGGTCGAAGCCCGGCGTCAGCACGGTCAGCTTGTTGGGGTCGGTGATGGCCCAGCCCGGCGCGACGTGGCGGAAGCCATGCCAGGCCTCGCCCTCGCGGAGTTCCCACAGGCCGGGATCGGTGGCGAGCAGATCCGTCGGCACCTCCTCCCAGCGCACCTCGCGCCGATCGACGGTGACGTGGTCCGGCACGAAGGGATCGAAGAACCAGCGCTTCGCGGCGTCCTGCGCGCCGGCGAAGTCGCGCGCCGTCATGCGCATCTTCTTCCGCAGCTCGATCCCGAGCCGCACCGTGTCGTCCCACAGCACCTCGCCCGACCGTCCCTTCATCATCTGCGCGCCGACATCCAGGGACGCGAACAGCGGATAGAAGGGGCTGGTGGAGGCGTGCAGCAGGAAGAACTCGTTGAAACGGCGATGCTCGACGCGTCGGCGCTGGTCGCCCAGGTGGCTGTCCTTCACATGGATCTGGCTGGCCTGGGAGAAGCTCGCCAACTGCTTGTGCGTGGACTGCGTGACGATGATGCCCGGGCTGTCCGGCCCGAGATCCTTCAGCCCCATGCCGAAGCGTCCGCGATAGAGCGGGTGGAACTTCATGAAGCCGGCCCACGCTTCGTCGAAGAGGATATAGTCGCAAAGGTGCCCGATGCGGGCGATGACCTGCTCGGCCGACAGGATCGTGCCGTCATAGGTGCATTGCTCGACCACGGCGGCGCGGAAGGGGCGGGGGGCATCGGCGCGGGACTTGTCCGTCACCAGCGGATTGTCGCGGATCGCCTGGCGGATGCGCGCCTCGTCGAAGGCTTCCGGGCAGATCGGGCCGATCAGGCCATGCAGATTGCGGTCGGTTTCGAGATAGACGGGGATCGCCTGGCCCAGGAACAGCGCGCCGTGATGCGCGGCCTTGTGGTTGTTGCGGTCGAACAAGACCAGGTCGTCCTGTGCCAGCAGCGCCGACAGGACGACCTTGTTCGAGGTGGAAGTGCCGTTCAGCACGAAATAGGTGCGCTCGGCGCCGAAGATCTCCGCCGCCGCGCGTTCAGCCGCCGCCGCCGGCCCCTCATGCGTCAGCAGGTCGCCCAGTTGCAGCACCGAATTGTCGAGGTCGTCGCGGAACACCGCCTCGCCGAGATGCTCAACGAAGATCCGCCCGATCGGCGACCGGCGGTAGAACACACCGCCATTATGCCCCGGGCAGGTCCACAGCATGTTGCCCTGTTCGGCATAATCGACCAGCGCGCCGAAGAAGGGTGTCTTCAGGCTCTCGGCATATTGCCGCAGGCGGGAGACGAGGTTCTTCGCGATGAAGTCCGGCGTCTCCTCGGCCAGGAAGACAAAGCCGTCCACGTCGTCCAGCACCTCGACCGGGATGTCTTCCAGCCGATGACGGCGGACCAGCAGGATGACCGGCACATCGAGGCCGCGCTTGCGCGTCAGGGAGATCAGTTGCGCCGCCTTGCCCTGCAGCCCCTTCTTGCCCCAGTCGACGATCAGGCAGCCGATCGCCGCATCGGTACGCACGACCAGTTCCGCATCATCGTCGCGCCGGGCGCGGACCCTCTGGTAACCGTCCTGCTCGATCTCCCGCGTGATGTGAGCCAGGCGCTCGCCTTCCAGGTCGCCGGCCTCGTCGAAGGCCGGGGCGCAGAGCAGGAACTTGAAGCGGCGCGAATATTCCATGGTGATCCCCAGGGGCTGCGTGCCGCAGCGGTATCGCCGGGGCATGTCGGGTCATCCAACGACGGTTCCGTGACAGAGTTTTGAGATTGCGAGGCATTCGCAAAAATGCCAGAAGCAAGCCGCCGCCACACGGGACCAACCCATGGGACAGATCCTCGCCTTCACGCGCCAGGCGCCCGCCTGGCCCGGTCTGGTCGCGCAACTCGATCCCGCGCCGACCTGGCTGCTGCTGAACGGATTGCGCCCCTGGGTGGCCGCCGTGCGGCAGAAGGAAGACCCGTTGCCGGCCGTGCTTGCCACGCTGGAAGCTGCCGGCGGCGCCGCAACGCTGGCATTGTCGACCCATGCGCTGATGCATGGCATCGCGGTCCAGGCGACGCGCGTGGTCGATGTCGGCTGCCCGCACTGTTCCCATGTCTCAGACGATGAGGCGCTGATCCTTCACGCCGTCACCCAGGCGGCGTTGGGTGCCGAAGACCCGTCCCTGGTGCTGTCATCCTTCGTGCGGGAGGCCGCGCTGATCTTCCTCGACCCGCCGCTGATCGGCCTGGCGGGGCGCATGCGGGAGGAAGGGTGGCAGTTCCGGCGGCGGCGAGCGCCGATGGCCCTGCACTGACCGGAGCGATCGGAGAGGGCGAAACCCCATACGAGGAAAGATGGAGCGCGGCCGGGTATTGGAGAGGGGCGCGGCCCCTCTCCAAGCCTCACCCCGCCAAGTGCTTGGAGCACTTGGAACGCAATTTCTTGGCGCTGGGCGCAGCCGGTATGCTGTTCTCGCCAGGCGCCCTTCGTGCGCAAGAGCGGTCTCGGCCCTTATTCCTGCCGGGGCGCCCGGAGCCAAGTATCGGTTCCCAAAGGCCCTGTGGCCTTTGGCAGGTGGGGGATCGGGGGAGGGCAGAGCCCTTCCCCGATCCGCCAGCGCCGCACTCTTCGCGCGTTCAGGACAAAGCCCCTCCCCGAGCGCGCGTCACGCCGCCGCAACCTCCACCATCACGAGCTCCGCATCCTCCGTCGCCGTGATGCTAAATTCGCGTTCGTCCTGCACCGCGATGCCGTCCCGCGCCTGTGCCGCCGCGCCGTTCACGGTCACCGCGCCGCGCGCCGGCACGATATAGGCCGCGCGGCCCGCGCCGAGGCCCTGCACCAGCGTCTGCCCCTTCTTCAGCGTCGTCGCCAGCACCGCGCCGTCCACGTTGATCGGCAGGGCGCCGTTGCCCGCATCCTGCGGCCGGCCGGAGGCGAGCACCTCGAAGCGCGCTTCGCGCTGCTCCTTGGGGAACTTCTTCGCACCCCAGGATGGCTTCACACCGCGGCGGTCGGGCATGATCCAGATCTGGAACAGCGTCGTCTTGCCTGGTTCCAGGTTGTATTCGGCATGCACGACGCCGGTGCCGGCGCTCATCACCTGCACGTCGCCCGCTTCGGTGCGGCCCTCATTGCCGAGATTGTCGCGATGGGTGATCGCGCCCTCGCGGACATAGGTGATGATTTCCATGTCGCGGTGGGGATGCGGGTCGAAGCCGGTGCCCGGCGCGATCTCGTCGTCGTTCCACACGCGCAGCCGGCCCCACTGGTCGCGATCGGGGTTGCGGTAATGGCCGAAGGAGAAATGGTGGTTGGCGTTGAGCCAGCCGAAACTCGCCTTGCCGAGGCTGGCGAAGGGGCGGATCTCGATCATGTCGTCTGCTCCGTCTGCGGTCCGCGGGCGGACCTTCTGTTCGCAGACGGACATAGCGATCGCGATTCCGGCGCGCCACGCAGCGCGCCGGATGGCGCCCATTCAGACGCGTGATGACGCTGCGTTCAGCGGCACATCATCACGGGAATCTCGGCATTCTCCAGCACGTGCCGCGTGACGCCGCCCAGGATGAGCTGCCGCAGCCGCGAATGCGAATAGGCGCCCATGGTCAGCAGGTCGGCACCGAAGTCGCGCGCCGCGCCGAGCAGTCCGGCGCCGACTTCGCGGGTCTGCGGCTTGAAAGGGACGATCTCCGCCGGGACGGAATGCCACCGCAGATAGGCTTGGATGCCTTCCGCCCTCGGCCCGCGCCGCTGGTATTCGTCGGAGCAGAGGATCTGCACCGCGCTCGCCTTGTGCAGCCAGGGCAGGGCGGCGGCGACCGCGGCCGCGCTCTCCGCCGTGCCGTTCCAGGCCACGCAGACGCGGTTGCCGATGTCGAGCGGCGCGACGCGCGGGGCGATCAGCACCGGCCGGCCGGAATCGAACAGGATGGCGTGCAGCGCGTCGCTGCTCGACACGTCCTCGCCGGCTTCCGGGTGCGGCACGACCGCCATGTCGTACAGGCGCGACTGCTGGGCGACGATGTCCTCCTCGCGCCCGGCGATGGATTCGAAGGACAGCGTCGGCCCGCCCGTCTTCGCCGCGGTGTCGGGATTGTCGGCCAGCGAGACGCCGCCGAGGCCCGAGGTGAACCGCTCGAACAGCGACCGCACCCGCTCGGCGCGCTCCCCGCTCTCGCGTTCGGTCGCGGCCATCATCTCCTCGATCATCGCGCCCGACAGCCCTTCGCCGGCGAGCGGTGCGACGTCGCGCGCATCGACGCGGACGTGGAGGCAGTGGACATGCGCGCCCCAGATGCGCGCGGCGATCAGCGCAGTGGCGAGCGCAGCTTCCCCGGCGGCAGTTCCGGTCAGCGGCAGCAGGAGACGACGATAGGCCATGACGTGAAGATCCCTTCCACGCTGCGCTCCGCATCGAGCAGCGCAACCACACTAGCACATGCCAGGGGGGTCCATGCCAAGTGCCCCGCGCGCGGCGATGACAGCATGGTCATCCGCCGCGATGCGATGCCAGGTGATCGTGCCGGGATCGGCGGTTGCGGCGCGCAGCAGCACCGCCTCCGTGGCATCCGAGGCATCGCCGCGCCGCGCCGCGATGCGCGCGCGCAGCACCTCGATCGGCGCTTCCAGCCAGATGCCGTCGAAGGGCAGGCCTGCCTCGCGCGCCACCTGTTCCGCTGCCGCGCGCTGCGCGGGGTCGAGGAACACCGCATCCAGCACCACGACCTGGCCGCCCGCGACCGCCGTCGCGGCCATGGCGAAGACCTCTGCATGCACCGCGCGGCTGACCTCCTCGCGATAGGCATCCTGGGGCAGGCGTTCTTCCGGCGCGGTCCCGAAGCGGCGCTTGCGGGCTTCGTCGCTGCGCAGGAGCAGCGCGCCGGGGCACCGGCCGAGCTCCGGCGCCAGAGCCCGCGCCAGCGTCGATTTCCCGGTGCCCTGCAGCCCGCCGATCGCGACGAGGCGCGACGGCATCGGAACGAGATGCGCCTCTGCGGTCGCGAGCAGCGCGTCCCAGGCGCCGCCGCGACGCGCCTCGACATGCGCGCGGATCATCGCGCGCAGCGACAGCCAGAAGGGCAGCCCCGCGACCAGCCCCGCATCACCGGTCCGCGCGACATAGCGGTTCAGCACGCGGTTCGCCGCCCAGCGCCCGTGCCGCAGATCGAGATCCATCAGCAGGAAGGCGAGGTCGTAGCCGACATCGATGCGCGCCAGGGCCTCGTCGAACTCAAGCGCGTCGAAGGGTGTCGGCTTGCCCTGCCACAGGCACAGATTTCCCAGATGCAGGTCTCCGTGGCAGCGCCGCACGAAGCCGCTCGCACCGCGCCGGGCGAGCATCGACGCGATGCGCGCGAGTTCCGCCCGCGCTGCCTCCGCCCAGGCTGCGACCCGATCCGCCGGCAGACCGGCATTCAGCGCCGAGGGCACGTTGCCCTCCAGAATCGCACGCATTGCCGCTGGAGTGTCCACATCCGCGCGCGGCGCGGCCCCATGCATCGCCGCGACCGCGTCCGCCAGGGCATCGAGCATCGACGCATCCGGCACCACATGATCGAGGAAATCGCCCGGCGGGATCGGCGCCATGCGCAGCGCCCATTCCACGGCCGGTCCGTCCCCGCCTTCCCGCAGCGTGCCATCGGCGCCGCGCGTCAGCGGCACCACATCGCGATAGATCCCGGGCGCATGCGGGCCGTTCAGTTCAAGCTCCCGCGCGCAGAACCGCGCACGATCCTCCAGCCGCGTGAAGTCGAGGAAGCCGAGCGAGACCGCCTTCTTCATCTTCCAGACCGTGTCGCGGCCGACGAAGACGGCGGAGATGTGGGTCTCGATCGGGGCGGTGCCGGACAGGCGCGACAGGAAGGCGGCGGCCTCGGCCTGGGATGGCGGGATCATCGGTCCCGACCTGGGCCGACGAGGTCGGCGGGGCCCTGCCCTTCCAAACCACCCCGCCATCGGGGTCCCCCTGACGCTACTTCAGAACGCCAATGGGTGCTCCTGGTGCTTGGAGCGCCTGGGCCCCAATCCATTGGTACCTCGCACAACCGCCACACGTCGCCTGTCCAGCGCGCTTCGTGCGCAAAGGCGGGTTTCGGCACCGCTTTGCCAAAGGGGCAAGGCGCCACCTTGAGGTTTCCAAAGGCCTTCTGGCCTTTGGCGGGGAGGTCCGGAGGGGCAAGGCCCCTCCAATTCCGGCGCCAATGGAGCGGGGCAACGCAGCGTGCGCCACAACGCGCGAGCCCCTTGATGGCCGAACCGCCGCGCACGGCGCCAAGTCGAGGTTTCCAAAGGCCCTGTGGCCGTTGGCGGGGTGGTTTGGAGCGGCAGAGCCCCTCCAACTGGGCGCTGCCCCTCATCAGGGATACAGCGTCTCCAACCGCCACCCGTCCCCCTCGCGATGGAACACCCGCCGCTCATGCAGCCGGAACGGCATGTCCCGCCACAGCTCGATGCGTCGCGGCAGCACCCGGAACCCCGACCAGAAGGGCGGCCGCGGGATCTCGCCGACCGCGTATTTCAGCCCGTATTCCGCCACCGCCTTTTCCAGCGCGAAGCGCGATTCCAGCGGCCGCGACTGCTTCGACGCCCAGGCCCCGAGGCGCGAGGTGCGCGCGCGGGACGCATAATAGGCATCCGCCTCCGCACCCGTGACGGCCTCGACCGCGCCTTCCACGCGGACGGACCGCGCCAGCGTCTTCCAGTGGAAGCACAGCGCGGCGTTCGGGTTGGCGGCGAGTTCCCCGCCCTTGCGGCTTTCGAGGTTGGTGTAGAAGACGAAGCCCCGCGCATCGACGCCCTTCAGCAGGACCATCCGCGCGGAGGGAATGCCCTCCGGCGTCGCGGTCGCCAGGCAGACGGCATTGGGGTCATTCGGTTCGGTCTTCGCCGCTTCCTCCATCCAGGCCTGGAAGGCGGCGATCGGGTCCTCGGTGGCGGCCATGCGCGGTTGCTCCTTGCCGCGCCTGTATCGGGGGGCTGGGCGGGGCAGGCAAGGGGCGGGAACCTCTTGCTCGCCACCCCCTGCCATGGCACCACGCCCGTTCTCAGCAATCGCACGGGCCCCCAGACAATGAATGACGCCGCGCCAGAGCCCCGGATCGCCACCGGCACCCTGATGCAGGGCAAGCGGGGCCTGATCATGGGCGTGGCGAATGATCGCTCGATCGCCTGGGGCATCGCCCAGGCCGTCGCGGCCCAGGGCGGGGAGATCGCCTTCACCTATCAGGGCGAGGCGCTGGAGAAGCGCGTCCGGCCGCTCGCCGAGAGCGTCGGCTCGACCATGCTGCTGCCCTGCGACGTGGCGGACGATGCCTCCATGGACACGGCCTTCGCGGCGGTCGAGAAGGCCTGGGGCAGGATCGACTTCCTGGTCCATGCCATTGGCTATGCGGACAAGCAGTTCCTGCGCGGCCGCTACCTCGACACACCGCGGGCGGCCTTCCTGCAGGCGATGGACATCTCCTGCTTCTCCTTCGTTGCGGTCGGACAGCGGGCGGCCGCGCTGATGGCCGAAGGCGGGTCGCTGCTGACCCTGTCCTATCTGGGGGCCGAGCGCGTCACGCCGCACTACAACGTGATGGGCGTGGCCAAGGCGGCGCTCGAGGCCTCGGTGCGCTACATGGCGGCCGATCTCGGCGATCGCGGCATCCGGGTGAATGCGATCTCGGCCGGCCCGATCAAGACGCTGGCGGCGAGCGGCATCGGCGATTTCCGCTACATCCTGAAGTGGAACCAGTACAATGCCCCGCTGCGCCGCAACGTCACCATCGAGGAGGTCGGCGGCTCGGGCCTCTACCTGCTTTCCGACCTGTCCCAGGGCGTGACGGGGGAGGTCCACCACGTCGATTCCGGCTACCACATCGTCGGCATGAAGAACCCCGACGCGCCGGACATCACGGTGGAGAAGGGCTGACCCGCCGGCCAGGCCGCATTTCCGCCTGAGCAACGACCCGCCCATTGAGGCGCCGGCCGGTCCGGGCTAACCCGGCGCCTGATGGTTTCCACGATCCGCCTGCCAGCGCTGCGCCTTGCCGTTCTGGCTGTCCTGCTCGGCGCCGGCGCGGTGCTGCCGGCGCGCGCCCAGCTTCCCGACGAAGCCCGCTGCTGGGTTGCCATCCGCGTCACCGGCCCCGAGACCATGCGGGTCAGCGAGCGCGAAGCGGATGAGCGGGCGCGCATCCACTGCCGGCAGGGCGATGCGCTGGTCTTCCTGACCGATACCGGCCAGCCTTTCGGTGCCTTCATCGCCCGCTACTGCGACCTCGCCCGATCGGTGGTGGTCGAGCGGATGACCGAAGAGGTTGCGCCTTCGCCCGCCAATCCGGGGGCCACCGCGCCGCTGGGCATGCTGACCTGCGTTTATCGTGGCGCGCCCCGCCCGGACCGTTGAGGCCATGACCGTCCCGACCACGACGCCCGCCTCGCGCGCCGCCGGCGTCCCCACCACCCCCGCCGCGCCCTGAGCACCCCATGTCGCACAACAGCTTCGGCCACCTCTTCCGCGTCACCACCTGGGGCGAATCCCACGGCCCGGCCATCGGCTGCGTGGTCGACGGCGTCCCTCCGCGCCTCGCCCTGACTGAGGCCGATATCCAGCCCTTCCTCGACCGTCGCCGCCCCGGCCAGTCGAAATTCGTGACGCAACGGCAGGAACCGGATCAGGTCCGCATCCTGTCGGGTGTCTTCGAGGGCCAGACCACCGGCACGCCCATCGCGCTGCACATCGACAACACGGACCAGCGCTCCAAGGACTATTCCGACATCGCCGAGCGCTTCCGCCCCGGCCATGCCGACATCACCTATGAGCTGAAATACGGCATCCGCGACTATCGCGGCGGCGGAAGGTCCTCGGCGCGCGAGACCGCCATGCGCGTCGCCGCCGGCGCCGTGGCGCGCAGGGTGCTCGGCCCCGACATCCGCATCCGCGGCGCCCTGGTCGCCATCGGCGGCGACTGGGTCGACCCCGCCGCCTGGGACTGGTCGGCGGTGGACGACAACGCCTTCTTCTGCCCCGACCGGGCGGCGGCCGCGCGCTGGGAGGAGAAGCTCCTCGATCTCCGCAAATCCGGCAACTCGGTCGGCGCCGTCATCGAGGTCACGGCCGAGGGCGTCCCCCCCGGCCTCGGTGCGCCCATCTACGGCAAGCTCGATGCCGACCTTGCCGCCGCGCTGATGTCCATCAACGCCGTGAAGGGTGTGGAGATCGGCGACGGCTTCGGCGCCGCCGCACTGACCGGCGCCGAGAATGCCGACGAGATGCGCATGAACCCCGATGGCACGGTCGCCTACCAGTCCAACCACGCGGGCGGCATCCTGGGCGGCATCAGCACCGGCCAAGCCATCGTCGCGCGCTTCGCCGTGAAGCCGACCAGCTCCATCCTGACCCCGCGCGCCTCCGTGGACCGCCAGGGCCGGGAGGTCGAGGTCCAGACCAAGGGCCGCCACGACCCCTGCGTCGGCATCCGCGCCGTGCCGGTGGGGGAGGCGATGCTGGCCATCGTCCTGGCCGACCATCTGCTGCGGCATCGCGCGCAGAACCCGGATGCGCCGAGCGTCGCACGGCTGCCCCGGAACTGAGGGCGGCACCGCTTCGCTGGCACAGCCCTCCGAAAGGCATGAAA
Organism: Roseomonas alba; assembly: GCF_019430885.1. Classification (GTDB taxonomy): domain Bacteria; phylum Pseudomonadota; class Alphaproteobacteria; order Acetobacterales; family Acetobacteraceae; genus Neoroseomonas; species Neoroseomonas alba. The sequence goes on from NZ_JAHYBZ010000009.1 coordinate 78,927, forward strand.
GGAGCGCCAGGCCGGCGCCTCCAAGAAAGCTGCCTCCAATCCCGCATCCTTGCGTGTGCGGGGCTTACCCCTCGCCGCGCCGCTTGCGCTCGGCCTCGCGCAGATAGTCTTCCGAGGTCTTCGTCACCGGCCGTGCCGGTCCCGCATAGGGATCGAGCCCGCCCGAGGTCGCCTGGTCGATGCGGCAGGCCTCGCACAGGTCGAGGATCGCGATCCGCGCCGGGTCGGTGAACATCCAATGCGCCGACAGCTTCGCCTTCACCCGCGCGATGGAGGATTTCGTGCCGAACAGCGTGCCGCAGCGCGCGCAGGCCGCCGGCTCCTCCTCCTTCACCACGCGCGGGCTCGCCGCGGCGGGGGAGAAGTTCAGCCGCGGCTCCAAGGTGATGACCTTCTCCGGGCAGGTCGCCGCGCACAGGCCGCATTGCACGCAGGCATCCTCGAGGAAGCGAAGCTGCGGCCGCTCCGGATTCGCGCTGAAGGCTGAGGTCGGGCAGACGCCGGTGCAGGCGAGGCAAAGCGTGCAGCCCTCGGCATTCACCTGCGCGACACCAAACGGCGCGAGGGCCGGCATCGCGACCGTCTCGGCCGGCGCGGCGGCGGCGTGGCGCAGGGCACGGAGGGCCTGCAACGCCATCTCGCGCGGCCTGCCGATCGCCTCATGGGTGGAGGGCGCGAAGCCGAACGGTGCGCGGGGCAGGACGGCCAGCGCCTCGCCGAGGCTGAACGGATCGTCGGTCTCGATCATCCCCGCACGCGGGGTGGCGTGACCGAGGCCCAGACCGTCCAGCGCCGCATTGGCATAGTCGATGTTGCGCGCCACGCCCTCGACCCCATGGCGATGGCGGCCGGGCAGCAGCACTCGGATGGCGCTCGCCCCCCAGGCGAAGGCGCCGGCGATCAGCGACAGGTCGAGCGCGGTCGGCTCATTCACCCGCAGGGGCAGCACGCGGGCGGGCAGGCCATCGCCATGCCGCGCCAGGGCGTCGAGCAGCGGCTCGCCCTGCGCCTCATCGTGGAACAGGACCACCGGCGCGTCGCCGCCGGCCTCGCGATAGGCCAGCAGAAGCCGCCGCAGGCGCCGCGCCAGGGCGGCCGGCGGCGGCAGGGTGTAGGTCGCCGCCCCGGTCGGGCAGACGGCGGCGCAGGCCCCGCAACCGGCACAGATTTCCGCGCTGATCACCACCTGGTCGCGCAGCTTGCCGGTGCCGGGCGTGATGGCCCCGGTGGGGCAGAGGTCGATGCAGCGCGTGCAGCCGTTGCGGCGATTGCGCGCATGGGCGCAGAGCGACCCCTCGAAGGCGATGAAGCGCGGCTTGTCGAAGGTGCCGACCAGATCGGATGCGGCGGTGATGGCGCGCTCGACCGCGGCGGCGTCGGTCGGATCGGCGCGCAGATAGCCCTGCCGCACCTCCGGCGTCGGGAACAGCGGCGCGGCCCCGGTCAGGTCCAGCACGATGTCGGCGCGGCTGACCGCACCATCCTTGCCCGGCCCCCACTCGTATCGCGCGCGGGATGACGGGCGTGGTACCGCCGCCCCATCCACCGTCACCTCGAAGGCGCCGAGCCAGCCCGTCGCGGTCCGCGCCCGGCCCCTCATCACCGGGAAGGGGGCCGCGCGCGGGGGCGTGACCTCCTCGGCGCCGGCCAGCAGCACGGTCAGGTCCAGCCGGTCCTGCAGCTTCGCCGCGGCCTCCAGCGCCACGGCATCGCGGCCGAGCACCAGCGTGACGCCCTTGCTTTCCAGCGGCACCAGGGGCGTGGCCGGCATGGGTTCGGCCGCGGCGGCCAGCAGCGCGGCCATCTTGGGACCGGCCGCGCGGCCCTCGGCGGACCAGCCGGCATGTTCGCGGACATTGACGAAAATCGGCGTCGGGGCATCGGCCTCGGCGGCTTCCTGGGCAAACAGCGGCGCCTGGGCGGTGCAGGCGACGGTCAGCGGCCGGCCGGTGGCGAGCGCGGCCATGAAACGATCGAGCTGCGCCATGCAGAGCTGCTCGGCCGTGCGCAACTCGGCGCCGCAGCCGCGGGCGATCGCCTTCCCGTCGAGGCGCATCGTGTCTTCGCAACTGCACACCAGGGCAATCCGACCAGCCGTTCCGCTCATGAACCCTCGACTCTCCCCGGCGCCCCGATTGGACCTGTGGGGCGGGCCGCATATATGGCCCTTGTCAGCAGCTTGCGAGGGAGCGGCGTGTCCGAGGGCCTGCCACACCTGCCGAGCGTCTTCACCCCCATCGTCGCGCTGCGCGAGGGCGGGGACGCGATGACGCGCGCCATCGCCATGGCGCCGGAACATGGCGCCGGCACGCTGGTCTGGGTGCGGTCCTGGGCGCGGGTCGAGGCGGCGATCGTGCTCGAACCGGAAGAACCGCTCGCCGTGGCGCGGGCGGCGCTACTCGCCGCCGTGTCGGCCGCGGCCGATGCGTTGTCGCCGCATGGCACGCCGGAAATGCCGCTGACCTTCGACTGGCCCGCCACCATCCGGGTGAACAGCGGCACGGTTGGTGCGGCGCGGCTCGCGGCACCGCCCGGCTGCGCCGAGGATGCCGTGCCCGACTGGCTGGTCGTCGGCATCGAACTGGCCTTCGCGGCGAAGCTGGCGGTCGAACCCGGTCGCGACCCGGATCGCACCACGCTGTATGAGGAAGGCTATGTCGAAACGACGCCCGCCGAGCTCACCGCCGCCTGGGCGCGGCACCTGATGGCGACGCTGGCCGATTGGCAGGCGGGCGGCTTCGACGCGCTCGCGCATCGCTACCTGGCGCGGCTCGATCCGACGCTGGCGGCGGGGGCGCATCTCGATCCCGGCACGGGGGACTTGGTGTGGCACGCGGGCCGGCTCCGTTTGGCGGTGCCGGCATGACGCGGCTGCTGCGCACCATTCGGCTCGATGCCTCCGATGCTGTGGTCTTCCCGGCGGCGGCCGAGCCCGGCGAATGGGCCGTGCCGGGCGGCTTCTGCTTCTGGGACGAGGACCCTTCGACGCTGTCCGGCAAGCGGCGCCAGGCCTTCCGGGCGGGATTCCTGGGCCTCGGGTCCTTCGGCTGGTCGACGCTGGTCGCGGTCGCGGAGGCCAGCGCCGAGGACCGCGCGGCGGCGGTGACGGCTCTCGCGGTGCATCTGCGGACTACCCACGGCGCGCCCGACGACACGGCCGCGCGCGCCGCGGCCGAGGACGAGATCGCCTTCGCCGAATCGCTCTGCGAGCACGCGCCGGGGACCATCGTCGCCCTGTCCCGCAGCATCGAGGCCGGCGAACTGCGCGAACGCTTCCGCACCCTGCACGATCGCGCGCCGCAGCGCGTCGAGACCCTGCCGGTCTTCGCCACGGTCGAAGTGGTGGGTGAGGAGGAGGAACCCATCCGCCCCGACCTCGCCCGCATGGCGCGGCGCACGCCATGAACGACCTGCTTTCCCCCGGCGATTTCTGGGTCGCCTCCGGCCATCACCTCTGTGACGTGGTGGAGCATGGGCGGCTGGCGGCGACGCCCGATCTGTGGCGCGCCTTCCTCGCCCGGCCGGAGCTGATCCCGCCCGAGGAAGCCTGCGACGCCGAGCGCGCGCTGCATGCCGCGCTGATGGACGACCCCGTGCAGGCGGTGGTCGCCGACCGCCTCACGGCCCTCGCCGACCCGGATGCGCGGGAGAATTTCGGCCATTTCCTCGCCTTCCGCGACCGCGTGATGGCGGAGCCCTCGCTGGAGGCCGCCTGGATCGCGCTGTATCGCGACGGCGTGGCCGGCATTCCGCCGATTTTGCTGCAGATGCTCACCCACCTCGTCACCCGCGCGGCGCTGGAAGGGGAGGGCGATCCCTTCGCCCTGCGCGCCGGCGAACTGTTCTTCCGCACCCAGCGCGTCGGCATCCACCAGGGCGCGATGCTGCTGGCCGATGAGGAAGTGGTGGAGATGCGCGGCCGCGACGGCGGCTTCGGCGCGCTCGGGCAATTGCTGGTGGAGGCCGGCGCGCCGCCGCGCGAGGTCGAACTCGACGTGCTCGCCGCGGAGAATGCGCATCTCTATCACGGGCGCTCCGACGGGCACGACTTCGCCCTCGACATCGCAGAGGGCCGCGACGGCCAGCGTGGCCTGGCCCGCGCGCTGGAACGCTTCATCGCGCATCTCTTCGGCGAGGTGGTGACCATCCGCGCCGTGCCTGTGATCGACGACGCCGCCTGGACCTGGCATGTCGGCCTGGATGCCGAGGCCACCGCCATCGCCAACGACCTGTGGAACGGGCGCAGCGTGAAGCAGGAACGGCTGGCCCGCATCCTCTGGCTCGGCGTGCTGGAATTCGCCGACACTGCGCGCGTGCTGCCGCGCGTCGCCGGGCGGCCGGTCTATCTGGCGTTGGCGATGGATGCGGCGAACCGGCTGCGGATGAAGCCGCAGAACCTGGTCGCCGGCCTGCCCTTGCGAGCGAAGGAGGACGCGGCATGACCCTCGACGTTCCGGGCAGCATCCGCATCCCTGTCGCCGTGCTGGCGGAACGCCGGCCCGGCGTGACTCCCTGGGCCGAACATGCCTGGGCGGCGGTGGATGTGCTGGAGGACATCCCCCCGGTCGCCCCCTGGTCGGTCCTGCGGGAGGATGCCGGCCGCACCCTGTTCTTCGCCGGGGTGGCCGAGATCGCGCTCTATCCGAGCGACACCGACAACTACATCCACAACCTCCAGCAGGCGGCGCCGAACATCTGGGTGGTGCTGCGCCCGGTCGAGGAAGCCCCCGGCTACCGCCTCCAGGCCGCAACCCTCGATGCGGGGGAGGCGCAGATCTTCACCGAGGCCGGCGACGACCTGGTCGAGGCCCTGCCCCTGCCGCGCGGTCTGCGCCTGATCCTCGAACGCTTCATCGCCGAGCACCATCGTGAGCGTACCTTCCACAAGCGCCGCCGCGACCGCGCCGATACCGAGGCGTTGGGCCGCCGGGCGCCGGTGGAGGAGCCATGAGCGACGAAGGCTTCCTGTCGCGCTGGTCGCGCCGCAAGCGCGCCGCCGAGGCCGGCATCCCGGTCGAGGAACCGCAGGCCGCGCCGGTCGAGACCCCCGCGCCCGCCGAAGCGCCCGCGCCGGCTGCGCCGCAGGAGGTCGAGGAGCCCCCCTTCGACCTCGCCTCGCTGCCATCCATCGAAAGCCTGACCGCCGAGAGCGATTTCGCCGCCTTCCTGCACAAGGCGGTGCCCGAGGCGCTGAAGCGCGCCGCGCTGCGCAAGGCCTGGACGCTTGATCCGGCGATCCGGGATTTCATCGGCCTGGCGGATTACGCCTGGGACTACAACGCGTCGGATGGCGTGCCGGGCGGGGCGCTGCACCTGTCGGGTGATGTGAAGCAGATGGTCGCGCGGCTTTTCGCCGATGCCGAGAGGCCGCCGGCTGAGGTGGAACAGCCGGCGCCCGAAGCGGAGGCACCGGACGCGGGCTTGCCGACCGGCGACGAGACACCGATCGTGCTTGCCGAGGCTCCTGTGCCGATCCCCGCACCGGAGGCCCTGGAATCCGCCCCCGTACGCAGCGAAGACCCCATCCCCCGCCGCCACGGCTCCGCCCTTCCGAGTTGAGAATGACTCGCAACAAAACGCAATGATTTCAATGCGTTGTTTTGCGATTGCGATCCAGAGTAGAATCCTCGGGATTGGGAGCAGGGAGAGCGTTCGGCATGTCCGCACCGGGCGTCGCCGACATCGAGGACCAGGCCATGACGACCGAGCGCGCGCGGCTTTTCGCGCTGCTCGGGCGTCTTCTGGTGGCTGCGCCGGATGCGCGGCTGCTCCTCGCGCTCGCCGCGCTGCGCGGTGATCGCACCCCGCTCGGCGAGGCCTATGGCGTGGTCGCCGAGGCCGCCATCGAGACCGACAGCGTGGCGGTCGAGCGCGAGTTCCACGACCTCTTCATCGGCGTCGCGCGCGGCGAATTGCTGCCCTTCGCCTCCTACTACCTGACCGGCTTCCTGCATGAACGCCCGCTCGCCGAGCTGCGCGCGACCCTCGCGCGGCTGGGGCTGGAGCGCGCGGCGGGCGTGGCGGAGCCGGAGGACCAGATCGGGTCGGTCTGCGAGGTCTATGCCGGGCTGCTTTCGGGCAGCTTCGACGGCGGGCCGGACGCAGCTGCATCCTTCTTCGACACGCATCTCCGCCCCTGGGCGGGGCGCTTCTTCACCGATCTCGAATCGGCGCAGGCCGCGCGCTTCTACCGCGCAGTCGGGCGGCTCGGCCGCACGGCGATCGAGATCGAACAGGCAGCCTCCGGGCTGCCGGCATGATGGGACCGGGAGTGGCTGAACCATGAGCAGGACAGACAAGAGCGCGGCGGAACGCCGAGGCTTTCTGAGGACGCTCGGCCTCGGTGGCGTTGCCGCTGCGGCGGCCGTGGGCGTCGCGGAAGCGGCCGAGCCGGCGGGCTACCAGCGTGCCGATTCCGTGCCATCCGGCCTCGCCCGCAAGGAGAACGAAGCCGAACGTGTGAAGGCCCGCTACCAGGCCAATGCGGCCGATGTGCAGGCCTTCTACCGCACCAACCGCTACGGCGATTGAGCGCGGCGAGACGAGGGAGCGAAACCCCATGCTGATCAAGCGTTCCGAAGCGCGCGCCGGGAAACAGCGCCTCGCAGCGGCCTATGCCGGGCTGTCCTCAGGCGGCCTCGACCGCCGCGCCTTCCTGAAGCAGGCCGGAGTGACGGGCGTGGGCCTCTCGGCCCTCGGGGCCATTCCGCTGACCACCGTGCGCCCCGCCGCGGCCGGGCCGGTGAACCATGCCGAGCCGGTCACCCGCATCAAGAATGTCTGCACCCATTGCTCGGTGGGCTGCACGGTCACCGCCGAGGTGCAACACGGCGTCTGGGTCGGGCAGGAACCGTCCTGGGACAGCCCGATCAACCGCGGCACCCACTGCGCCAAGGGCGCGTCGGTGCGCGAGCTGGTGCATGGCGACCGGCGTCTGAAATATCCGATGAAGCTCGTGGGCGGCCAATGGCAGCGCATGAGCTGGGACCAGGCGATGGAGGAGATCGGCGACAAGCTGATGGCCGTCCGCCAGGCCTCGGGCCCTGATTCGGTGTTCCTGCTGGGCAGCGCGAAATACACCAACGAGGCATCGTATCTGTTCCGCAAATTCGCGGCCTTCTGGGGGACGAACAACGTCGACCACCAGGCGCGCATCTGCCATTCGACGACCGTCGCGGGCGTAGCCAATACCTGGGGCTACGGCGCGATGACCAACTCCTACAACGACATCCGCAACGCCAAGACCATGATCATCATGGGCGGCAACCCGGCAGAGGCGCATCCGGTCAGCCTGCAGCACGTGCTGTCGGGCAAGGAGATCAACCGCGCCAACATGATCGTCATCGATCCGCGCTTCACGCGGACGGCGGCGCACGCGACCGAATACGTCCGGCTGCGCCCGGGCACCGACATTCCGGTGATCTGGGGCATCCTGTGGCACATCTTCCAGAATGGCTGGGAGGACAAGGAATTCATCCGCCAGCGTGTCTACGGCATGGATGAGGTCCGGGCCGAGGTCGCGAAATGGCCGCCGGCGGAGGTCGAGCGTGTCTCCGGCGTGCCCGGCGCGCAGCTTCGCAAGGTCGCGGAACTCTTCGCGACGCAGAAGCCTTCGACGCTGATCTGGTGCATGGGCGCCACGCAGAAGACCGTCGGCACGGCGAATGTCCGCGCCTACTCGATCCTGCTGCTGGCGACCGGCAATGTCGGCGCGGCGGGCACGGGGGCCAACATCTTCCGCGGCCACACCAATGTGCAGGGGGCGACGGATCTCGGCCTCGATGTGACGTCGCTGCCGCTCTACTATGGCCTGGCCGACGGGGCCTGGAAGCATTGGGCCCGCGTCTGGGATGTCTCCTACGAAAGCATGGTCGCGCGCTTCGACAGCAAGGCGATGATGGAGACGCCGGGCATCCCGACCACGCGGTACTTCGACGCGGTGACGCTGCCGAAGGACCAAGTCGAGCAGCGCGACAACTTCAAGGCCATGTTCGTCATGGGGCATGGCGGCAACACCGTCACGCGCATGCCGGACGCAGTGAAGGGGCTCGAGAAGCTCGACCTGCTGGTGGTGTGCGACCCGCATCCGACGACCTTCTCGGTTCTGTCGGGGCGCAAGGACAACACCTACCTGCTGCCGATCTGCACCAACTTCGAGACGGATGGCAGCCGCACGGCGTCGAACCGCTCGCTGCAATGGGGCTACAAGATCGTCGACCCGATCTTCGAGAGCAAGACGGACTACGAGGCGATGTATCGCCTCTGCGGCGCGCTCGACCGCGCGGCCGAGAAGCGGAACATGCCGATCCGCTTCCAGGCCGAGATGTTCAGGAATATCGAGGTGAAGGGCCAGGAGCCCAGCCCCGAGAGCATCCTGCGCGAGATCAACCGCGGCGGCTGGTCCACCGGCTATTGCGGGCAGTCGCCGGAGCGGCTGAAGCTGCACATGCAGCACCAGGACAAATTCGACCTGGTGACGCTGCGCGCCAAGGCGGATGCGCCGGCCGAGATCGCCAACGACTTTTACGGCCTGCCCTGGCCCTGCTGGGGCACACCGGAGTTCCGGCATCCGGGCACGCATATCCTCTACAACACCAACCTTGCGGTGAAGGATGGCGGCGGCACCTTCCGCGCCCGCTTCGGCGTGGAACGCAATGGCGTCTCGCTGCTCGCCGACGGGTCCTATTCCAAGGACAGCGCGCTGACCGACGGCTATCCGGAATTCACCATCGCGGTGCTCAAGCGGCTCGGCTGGTTCGAGGAACTGACCGCCGACGAACTCGCGAACATCCGCCGCTATTTCGGCGAGAACATCGACAGCGTGTCCTGGTCCACCGATCTGTCGGGCGGCATCCAGCGCGTGGCCATCGCGCATGGCTGCATTCCGTTCGGCAACGGCAAGGCACGCGCCAATGCCTGGAACCTGCCCGATCCGATCCCGGTGCATCGCGAACCGATCTACACCCCGCGCACCGACCTGATCGCGCAGTACCCGACGCTGCCCGACCGGCGCGGCTTCCGTCTGCCGCATCTCGGCCAGTCGGTGCAGAACCGGGCAAAGGAGCTGGCGCCCAACTTCCCGATCATCCTCACCTCCGGCCGTCTGGTCGAATATGAGGGCGGCGGCGAAGAGACGCGCTCCAACCGCTGGCTCGCCGAGCTTCAGCAGGAGATGTTCGTCGAGATCAACCCGGCGGATGCCGCGTCGCGCAACATCAGCGATGGGCAGTGGGTGCTGGTGGCCGGCCCAGAAATGCCGCGTGACAAGTGGACGAAGGTGAAGGCGCTGGTGACCGAGCGTGTCGGCCCGGGTGTCGCCTTCATGCCCTTCCACTTCGCCGGCTGGTTCATGCAGGAAGACCAGCGCAGCAAATACCCGCAGGGGACGGACCCGATCGTCCTCGGCGAATCCGTGAATACCGTCACGACCTACGGCTACGACCCGGTGACCTTCATGCAGGAAACCAAGGTCACCCTCTGTCAGATCCGTGCGGCGTAAGGGAGGGACACGACCATGGCCCGCATGAAGTTCCTTCTCGACTCGGACCGCTGCATCGAATGCAACGCCTGCGTCACCGCCTGCAAGAACGAGAACGAGGTGCCCTGGGGCATCAACCGCCGGCGCGTCGTCACGCTGAATGACGGCAAGCCGGGGGAGCGTTCCGTCTCCATGGCCTGCATGCACTGCACGGATGCGCCCTGCCAGGCGGTCTGCCCGGTGTCGTGCTTCTACACCACGGCGGATGCGGTGGTGCTGCACGACAAGGATCTGTGCATCGGCTGCGGCTACTGCTTCTACGCCTGCCCCTTCGGCGCGCCGCAGTATCCGCGCATCGGCAATTTCGGCACCCGCGGCAAGATGGACAAATGCACCTTCTGCGCGGGCGGCCCGCAGGAGGACAATTCGGAAGCCGAGTTCATCCAGTACGGGTCGAACCGCCTGGCGCAGGGCAAGCTGCCGCTCTGTGCCGAGATGTGCTCGACCAAGGCGCTGCTCGCCGGCGATGGCGAGGTGATCGCCCAGATCTATCGCGAACGCGTGGTCAAGCGCGGCTATGGCTCCGGCGCCTGGGGCTGGCGCACCGCCTATCGTGAAACCGTGACGATCTGAGGAGGCACGCCATGTCGATCCGCATCCTCCTCCTGTTCGCCGCGCTGCTGGCCGGTACGCCTGCCTTCGCGCAGCAACAGCCATCGGGCACGCCGCCGCTCGCCGATGAACTCGCCATCCAGGCGCTGTTGCAGGGCAATACCGTGCACGGGCGGGTGACCATTCCAGACCAGCGCGCCGCCAATCTGATCCAGCCGCAGGGGCGGGAATGGCGCGAATTCCACAACGTCACCCTGGCCTGGGTGGGCGGCATCGCGGTGGTCGGCATGCTGGTGCTGCTGACCGCCTTCTACCTGATTCGCGGGCGCATCCCGATCCAGGGTGGCCGTTCGGGCCGCACCATCCTGCGCTTCGACCTGTTCGAGCGCACGAACCACTGGATGGTCGCCTCCTGCTTCATCGTGCTGGCGCTGTCGGGCCTCAACCTGACCTTCGGGCGGCATGTGCTGCTGCCGCTGATCGGGCCTTCGGCCTTCACCACCGTCACCGAGATCGGCAAGTACGCCCACAACTTCCTGGCCTTCCCCTTCACCCTCGGCCTGCTGTTCATGCTGCTGCTCTGGGCGAAGGACAACATCCCGAACGGCAATGACATCCGCTGGCTGAAGGCGGGTGGTGGCTTGGTCGGGCATGGCGAACCGCCGAGCGGCCGCTTCAACGCCGGCCAGAAGGGGATCTTCTGGATCACCGTGCTGGGCGGCGCGCTGGTCGCGGCCAGCGGCTACATGCTGATCTTCCCGTTCTTCTTCACCGATATCCAGGGCATGCAGCTCAGCCACATGCTGCACAGCATCCCGGCGGTGCTGCTGATCGCGGTGATGCTGGCCCATATCTACATCGGCACGATCGGCATGGACGGCGCGGTGGAGGCGATGACCACCGGCCAGGTGGACCTCAACTGGGCGAAGCAGCACCACAACCTCTGGGTCGAGCAGGAACTCGCCAAGGGACGCGGCGCCACCCCGCCGGTGCGGGCGAAACCGACCGGCGGCGATTGACCCTGGGCCGCACCGGACGCAGATGGAACGGGCGCATGGCGGTTGTCATGCGCCCGTCGTATTTCCGGGAGTTCTGACGTGACGCGCATCATCGGCCTCGCCGGCTGGAGCGGGGCAGGCAAGACGACGCTGATGGTCAAGCTGCTGCCCTGCCTGATCGGGCGCGGGCTGTCCGTCTCCACGCTGAAGCACGCGCATCATCGCTTCGACGTGGATCAGCCGGGCAAGGATTCCTGGGAGCACCGGCAGGCGGGCGCGCAGCAGGTGATGGTTGCCTCCGGCGCGCGCTGGGCGCTGATGACCGAACTCCGCACGGCCCGCGAGCCGACCCTGCCCGAACTCGTCGCGCGCATGGACCCGGCGGATCTGATCATCGTCGAAGGCTACAAGCGCGACGCCCACCCCAAGATCGAGGTGCACCGCGTGGCGAACGGCAAGCCCTGGATGCGACCGGACATGCCGGGGATCGTGGCGGTCGCGTCCGACGTGCCGCCACCCTATGACCTGCCGCGCGCGGCGCTGGACGACATCGAGGCCATCGCCGGCCTGGTGATGGCGCATGCGCAGCCGCTCGACGCCATCGCCTGGGCCGAGCGGCAGGAGGCCTGAGTGGCGCAGCTCAGCGACGACTGCTTTGCCTTCGGCGGCGCGCTGATGGCGGTGGAGGAAGCGCAGGCGCTGATCGCCGCGCGCATTCCGCCGGCCGAGGGCGAGGAACTGGTCGCGCTGGCCGCCGCGCGCGGGCGGGTGCTGGCGCGTGAGCTGGTTGCGCCGCTGCCGCTGCCGCCTTTCGCCAACGCTGCCGTCGATGGCTGGGCCTTCCGCCATGCCGATCTGCGCGAGGATGGTCCGACGCGGCTCGTCGAAGCCGGACGGGTGGCCGCAGGCCATGTGGCGGCCGCGCCCGTCGCGCCGGGCCAGGCGGTGCGCGTCTTCACCGGCGCGCCCATGCCCCCGGGCGCCGAGACCTGCGTGATGCAGGAAGACGTCTCGCGCGACGGCGGCGCCATCCTCGTGCCGCCCGGGCTGAAGCGTGGCGCCAATGCGCGGCCGGCGGGGGAGGATGTGGCGCAGGGCGCGGTCGCGCTCGAGGCCGGGCGGCGGATCGGGCCGGCGGAGATCGGACTCGCCGCGGCGCTTGGGCGGACGCATCTCGCGGTGCGTCCTCTGCCGCGCGTGGGGGTCTTCTCGACCGGGGATGAACTGGCCGAGCCCGGCGCGGCGCTGGGCCCGGCACAGACCTACGACAGCAACCGCTTCACGCTGCTGGCGCTGCTGGGCGGGCTGCCCTGCGCGGCGAGCGACCTCGGCATCCTGCCGGACGATCCTGGCCGCACGGCGGCGGCGCTCGCCGAGGCCGCGCGCACCCATGACCTGCTGCTGACCAGCGGCGGCGTCTCGACCGGGGAGGAGGACCATGTCCGCGCCGCCATCGAGGCCGGCGGGACGCTGGTCTTCTGGCGCCTGGCGGTGAAGCCGGGCCGGCCGGCAGCGATGGGCATGGTGGGCGGCACGCCGGTCGTCGGGCTGCCGGGCAACCCGGTGGCGGCGGTCGTCTGCTTCCTGCACCTGGCGCGGCCGCTGCTGCTGCGCCTGGCCGGCGCGGCCGGCACGCCCCTGGCGCGCTTCGGCGCCGTGGCGGATTTCGCCTACCGCAAGAAGCCGGGGCGGCGGGAATATGTGCGGGTGACGCTGGCGGAGGCAGATGGCGTGACGCAGGCGCGCAAGTTCCCGCGCGAAGGGGCCGGGCTGCTCTCCTCCCTGACGGAGTCCGACGGCTTCGCCGAACTGCCCGAGGACGTGACCGCCGTCGCGCCCGGCGATCGCATCATGGTGCTGCCCTTCGCCGGCCTGTTGTGATCGACGGGACGGCCTCCGCGCTGCTGCTGTGCGTGCTCGGTCTGGTGCTGCTGCGGCGGGATCTGGACGGGCTGGTGCGGCGGCTGACCTGGCGGCGCGCCATCGGTCGGATCGTCTTCCTGCCGACGGCCTCCGGGCCGTCCTGGCGGATCGATTTCACCCTGCCGGCCGGCGGCACGATCGAGATCGTCACCACCGATCTCCGCCTGATCGCGCGGCGGGAAGGGGAGGGCGCGGTGCCGCTGCTCTACGATCCGTCCGAGCCCACGCGCATCGATCTGCCGACCCGACCCGGACTGCCCTTCGTGGTCGGGCTGGGTCTGCTGGGCCTAGGCGCCGCGCAGGCGCTGCGCTGACGCCCGGCCGCGTCAGAGGCGCGCGGCGTTGGAGGTGAAGGCGACCGCCGCGGTTTCCTGCACCTTGGTGTCGAGCACATAGGCCGCACCGACGGCGACCAGGGCCGCGATGACGATCCCGAACAGAATGGCCTTCATGACTGGCGCTTCCCGCGTTCAATTCACGCTTTGTCTATGGCGATCGGGTCGGCGCTTTGCAACAGCGGTAGCAGGCGCTCGGCTTCCGCCAGGTCCTCGGGGGCATTGGCGTTGAAGAACGGGTCGACCGGCGTGTCGGGCCAGTCGGCATGGGTGCAGCCATGGCGGGCGGTCCAGCGGTCGATCTTGCGCTCGCCGGCTATCAGCGCCGCACGCAAGTCGCGGCGCAGCGAGACCGGCCAGAGGCCGACCGGCGGATGCGTCTGGCCGCCGGACCGGGCACAGGCGAGGGGGAGGCCGGCAGCCTCCCGCGTGCTGTGCAGGCGCGCGACCAGGTCGGCCGGGATGAAGGGGGAATCGCCCGGGACCGAGATCACCCAGGGCAGGTCGGGTCGCTGTTCCGCTGCCCAGTCGAGCGCGGCGAGGATTCCCGCCAGAGGACCGGGATGATCGGGCAGCCCATCCGCGACCACCGGCAGGCCATAGGGTGCGAAGCGTGCCGGATCGCCATTGGCGTTCAGGATCACCGCGGCCGCCTGCGGCGCCAGGCGGTCCAGCGCATGGTCCAGCATCGGCCGGCCGCCCAGCATGCGCAGCGGCTTGTCGCCGCCACCCATGCGGCGTGCGAGCCCGCCGGCCAGCACCACGCCCAGCGTGTCAGCCCGCATCGTCGCCCGCAGCCATCGCCTCGGCGCTGTTCTTGCGCCAATGCTTCGCGGATTCCTCCTCGACGTAGTGCAGGTCAGCATCGAAGACGATGCGGTCCTCGCCCGACAGGGCGATGAAGCGCTTGCCCTTGCAGCGGCCGATGACGGTCAGCCCGGCCTCGCGCGCCAGCTCCACGCCCCAGGCGGTGAAGCCCGATCGCGAGACCAGGATCGGAATGCCCATGCGCACCGTCTTGATCACCATCTCCGAGGTCAGCCGCCCCGTGGTGTAGAAGATCTTGTCGCCGCCCGTCTCGCCATTGCGGAACATCCAGCCGGCGATCTTGTCCACCGCGTTGTGGCGGCCGACATCCTCCATGTAGACGACGGGCTGGTCCTCCCAGCACAGCGCGCAGCCATGGATCGCGCCGGCTTCCAGATACAGCGTCGGCAGCGTGTTGATCCGGTGCAGCAGGCGATAAAGCCACGAGGTCCGCAGCTCCGTCTTCGGCAGCCGGACCTGGGCGAAGCCCTCCATCAGGTCGCCGAAGGCCGTGCCCTGCGCGCAGCCCGAGGTCAGCGTCTTCTTGCGCAGCTTCTCCTCGAAATCCGTGCGTTCCGGCGTGCGCACCACCACCACGCCGAGGTCGTCGTCGTAGTCGACGCCCGTCACCTCGGCGTCGGGTTTCAGCATGCCCTGGTTCAGCAGGTAGCCGATGGCGAGATCCTCCGGCCGGTCGAGGATCGTCATCATCGTCACGATCTCCTGCCCGTTCAGGTAGAGCGTGAGCGGGCGTTCCACCGTGACGCTCGTCTCGATCGGCGCGCCGGTCTGGTCGATGCCAGTGACACGGCGCGTCAGGCGCGGATCGGTCGGGTCGGGCTGGACGCGGAGGAGGTCAGGCATGGGCGTGGACATGGCGCGGTCGGGGTAAGGGCGCAAGTTGGCGGGGCTCTGCTCCAAATTTGGCGCGTACGGACCGGAGAGGGGCTTTGCCCCTCTCCAGACCTTGGCGGCAGTGCCGCCAAGCCCACCAAAGGCCACAGGGCCTTTGGAAACCGTCATCCGTTGTCGGGTGCCGAAGTGGATCTCACGTCGGCGTGTGCTGTTTTGGACAAATTGCGCCGCCTTGATCTAGGAACATATCAAGAACGACGTCCCCTGTCCAGCGGACTGCCAGCCCAACTCAAGGATTCCAAAGGCCTTGCGGCCTTTGGTGGGGTGGGGTTCGGGGAGGGGCAAAGCCCCTCACCGTCACCGCAGGGCGATGCCGCGCCCGGCGTAGAACCGTGCGAATTCCGCCAGTGGCAGCCGCGCATCCATCTGGGTTTCCTTGCTGTCCCCGGACGGGTTGTGGAACCGCAGCAGGCCGCCCTGCACGCCGAACACTAGCACGAGGTGCCCGCCCTGTGATGGCGGCTCCGCGCCCGCGCCCGCGCGGCGGATGGCCGGATGCACCGAGGCGATGAAGAGGCCCCCGCCGGCGAGCATCTCCGGGATGGCCTCGGCGGCGACGTCCACGCGCACCTCGGCGGCGATGCCGTGCGCGTCGCGCAGCCAGGCGACGGCCGGGGCGTAGATCAGGCCGCGGATGTCCCCGTCGGGCCGCAGCACGTAGCCACCGCGATGCGTCAGTTCCCGCGCCAGGTCGAAGGCGCGGGGCGGGGTGATGCCTTGGGCGGCGAGGGCCATGCGCAGACAGGCCACGCCGCAGAGATGGTCCGCCCAGCGTTCGTAGTCCGCCGCGCCGGCCGCGCCGGAACGCGGCCAGAGCGGATCGTCCGCCGCGCGGAGCGTACCGGCGAGGATCTCGCCGATACGTTCCGCCGATTCCCATTGCCCGTGGAAGGGTGGGATCACCGCGGTCCCTGCGCGCGGCCGCGCCGCCAGACATCGTCGGGCGGGGACCAGTTGGCGGTGTCGCGCAGCTCGCGCGCGAGGCCTTCGGCCATGGCTTCGAAGATGGCCTTGCCCTTTTCGGGTGTGGCGGCGCGGGCGTCGCCGCGGACGCCGGTGACCGGGGCGCGTTCCGAGAAGGACCAGAAGCGCGAGGAGGCCTGGCTGCCGGCGTCGAAATTGCCGGGAGAGACGGAGTTCGCGATCTCCTCCATGCGCACCTGCGACGGGTCGAGATGCATCCAGATGCTGGTCTCGCCCTCGCAGGCGTGGTGGATCGCCTTCTGCGCGGTGAGGGCTGCGGAGATGGCGGCGGGCGCGACCTTGGTGATGGTCGTGGTCAGCACGGGAATGCCGAATTCATGCGCGAGTTCCCGCGCCGAGACGGCAAGCGGATCGATGTTGCCGCCATGGCTGTTGAACAGCATGACCTTGGAGAAGCCGTCCGCGAGCAGCGAGCGCACGATGCAGCGCAGGATGCCGGCGAAGGTCGCGTAGTCCACGCTGATCGTGCCGCCGAAGGGGAAGTGATGCTCGGACAGGCCGAGCCACATCGGCGGCAGGACGACCGCCGGGAGGTCCTCGCAGAGCTCCGCAGCGCGGACGGAAACGGAATGGCCGATGAAGCTGTCGGTCCAGACCGGCAGGTGCGGGCCATGCTGTTCGAGACTCGCGACAGGCACGACCACAACGGCGTCGCGTTCGGCGAGCGCGCGCAATTGCGGCGCCGTCAGGCGTTCCCAGCGGACTTCAGTCATCTCACCCTCTTCCCATGCCGTAGAATTCGTCATTGGGCCGCAGATTGGTGACGTTGGCCAGACGGTTGGACATACCGAAGAAGGCGGCGATGGCGGCGATGTCCCAGATCGCCTCGTCATCGAACCCCGATTTGCGCAGGGCCTTGTGGTCGTCCTCGTTCACCTCATTGGCGCGCAGCGTCACCTTGATGGCGAATTCCAGCATCGCCTTCTGCTTGTCGGTGATGTCGGCCTTGCGCCAGTTGGCGGCGACCTGGTCGGCGATCAGCGCGTTTTTCGCGCGGATGCGCAGGATCGCCCCGTGCGCGACGACGCAATACTGGCACTGGTTCAGCGCGGAGACGGCAACGACGATCATCTCGCGTTCCGCCTTGGTCAGGCCCTCCGACTTGTCCATCAAGGTGTCGTGATAGGCCATGAAGGCTCGGAACTCTTCCGGCCGGTGCGCGAGCATCAGGAAGACGTTGGGGATGAATCCGGACTTCTCCTGCACGGTCAGGATGCGCGTGCGGATGTCCTCGGGCAGCGTGTTGACGTCAGGAATGGGCGTGCGGGCGATTGGCTTCTTCGTCATGGCGTTCCTCATGAGAGGCGCGGACCATGACGCCGGAATCGTGGGTCAGTCCAGACCCAGCAACCCCCGCGCATAGTCGCGCGCGGCGAAGGGACGGAGGTCCTCGGCCTTCTCGCCGACGCCGACGACGTGGACCGGCAGGCCGAATTCCTGCGCCAGCGCGACGACGACGCCGCCCTTGGCGGAACCGTCCAGCTTCGTCACGGCGAGGCCGGAGACATCCACCATCTCCTTGAACACCTTCACCTGCTGCACGGCGTTCTGGCCGGTGGTGGCATCGAGCACGAGCAGCACGGAATGCGGTGCGGTGTCGTCCACGCGGCGGATGACGCGGATGACCTTGCGCAGTTCTTCCATCAGCGCCGACTTGTTGTGCAGCCGGCCGGCGGTATCGACCAGCAGCACGTCGAGGCCTTCCGCGCGCGCCGTGGTCAGCGCGTCGAAGGCCAGGCCGGCCGCATCGGCGCCCGCCTTGGCAGGCGGGAAGAAGCGGGCGCCGGTGCGGTCGGCCCAGACCTGAAGCTGCTCGACGGCGGCGGCGCGGAAGGTGTCGCCGGCGACGAAGCCGGTCTTCAGCCCCTGGTCGCGATACTGCTTGCCGAGCTTGGCGATGGTCGTCGTCTTGCCGGTGCCGTTCACGCCAACCACCAGCACGACATGTGGTGCGCGCGAGGTGTCGAGCATGAGCGGCTGCGCGACGGGGGCGAGGATGGCGGCGATCTCGTCGGCCAGCGTCGCCTTCACCTCCTCATCGGTGACTTCCTTGCCGAAGCGGGTGCGGCGGAAGGCCTCGACGATGCGGTGCGACGCGGCGACGCCGAGATCGGCGGCGATCAGTGTCTCCTCGAGTTCCTCCAGCGCCGCATCGTCCAGCTTCCGCTTGGTGAAGATGCCGGTGACGCTGTCGGTGAGCTTCGCGGTGGAGCGCGCCAGCCCGGCCTTGAGGCGGGAGAACCAGCCCTGGCGGGCTGGCTCCTGCATCATCGGCGGCGGGGCCTCGGCGGGGGGAAGCTGCGCGGGCGGGGGCAGCTCGACCGGCGGGGCCTCGATGGGCGGGTCCCGGAAGGGCGGGGGCGTCTCGGAGGGATGCTCCGGGATCGGTTCCTCGACCGGCGGCGGAGGTTCGGCCGGCGGCTCGGGGGGGCGAGGCGGGTTTTCCGGGGGCGGGCTGGGCGGGGGCGAGGGGGGCGGCGCCTCGGGCAGGGGGGCAGGCGGTGGGCCTGGCTGGTCCGGCACCGGGTCCGACCCGCCGCGCAGGCGGGTCCACAGGTCGCGCAGCGCCATCAGGCGGCCTCGGCCAGCAAGGCGTCGTTCGTCGCCGCCGTCACGCGCAGGCGGCGGATCTCGCCGGGGCGCGCGGCGCCGCTGGCCAGGCGAAGGGGGGCGAAGTGTTCGGTGTGGCCTCGGTCGGGATGTTCGAAGAGCACGGTTTCCTCCGCTCCGATACGCGCGGCGAACAGGCGCGCGGCTGCCTTGGCCCCGGCTTCCCGCAGCCGGGCCGCGCGTTCCTTGCGCAGGGGCACCGGCAGTTGCGGCATGCGCGCTGCCGGGGTGCCGGGACGTTCGGAATAGGGGAACACGTGCAGGAAGGAGAGGTTGCAGGCCTCGACCAACGAGAGGGTGTCGGCGAAGTGCTCGTCCGTCTCGGTCGGGAAGCCCGCAATAAGGTCGGCGCCGAAGACGACATCGGGGCGCAGCCTGCGCGCGCGGTCGGCGAGCGCGATCGCGTCCGCGCGCAGATGGCGCCGCTTCATGCGCTTGAGGATCATGTCGGAGCCGTGCTGCAGCGAGAGATGCAGGTGCGGCATCAGGCGGGGTTCCTCGGCGATCAGGCGCCAGAGGTCGTCATCGACTTCCACGGGATCCAGCGAGGATAGCCGCAGGCGCGGCAGTTCCGGCACCAGGGCGAGCAGCCGGCGGATCATCTGGCCGAGCGTCGGCCGGCCCGGCAGGTCGGGACCGTAGGAGGTGATGTCGACACCGGTCAGCACCACCTCGCTGTAGCCGGCCTGCACCAGGGCGCGGACCTGCTCGACGATTGCGCCCATCGGCACGGAGCGGGACGGGCCGCGGCCGTAGGGAATGACGCAGAAGGTGCAGCGATGGTCGCAGCCCTGCTGGACCTGCACGAAGGCGCGGGCGCGGCCGGCGAATTCGGTCACCAGATGTGCCGCCGTCTCGGTCGCCGCCATGATGTCGGTGACGGGGGCGGGGGGCGCGTCGAGGGCGGCCCAGGTCTCGGGCTTCAGCTTGTCGCCATTTCCGATGACGCGTTCGACGCCGGGGATGGCGGCCCACGTCTCCGGGGCGATCTGGGCGGCGCAGCCGGTGACGATGATGCGCGCGCCCGGATTGTCGCGATGGGCCTTGCGGATGGCCTGGCGGGCCTGGCGTTCGGCCTCGGCGGTAACGGCGCAGGTGTTGACGACGATGGCGCCGGCATGGCCCGCCTTCGTCGCCAGATCCCGCATTGCCTCGGACTCATAGGTGTTGAGGCGGCAACCGAAGGTGAGGATTTCGACCGTCACGCCGCGTAGCTTTCGAGGTCGAGCATGCCGCTGAAGGCGGTCGCGACGGGGCCGGTCATGAGCACGTGGCCGTCGGCCTCGCGCCATTCCATGGTCAGGTCACCGCCGGGCATGGAGACGGTCGCGCGCCGCGCCGTCAGGCCGCGGCGCACCGCGTTCACGATGGTCGCGCAGGCGCCCGACCCGCAGGCGAGCGTCATCCCCGCGCCGCGTTCCCAGATGACGACGCGGATATGGTCCGGGGCCAGCACCTGGGCGAAGCCGATATTGGCGCGGTCGGGGAAGACCGGGTCGTGTTCGAGCTTCGGACCGATGGTCGCGACGTCGCTGGCGTCGAGGTCGTCCACGAAGAAGGTCGCGTGCGGGTTTCCCATGGAACAGGCCGCGGCGTCCGATACCGGGCCGAGCGCGAGCGGCACGTGCAGCGTGTCGACCTCGCGCGCCAGGGGCACGTCGCGCCAGCCGAGGCGGGCGGGGCCCATGTCGGCGCGCCACAGTCCGCCGGGCAGGCGTTCGACCGGGAGTTCGCCGGCGATGGTGCGGACCACGACACGGTCGGCGCCGCGCTCCTCGGCGACCAGGGAGGCGATGCAGCGCGTGGCGTTGCCGCAGGCGCCGGCCTCGGAACCGTCCGGGTTCAGGATGCGCATGAAGACGTCGGAACCCGCCGGCGGGGGCTCCATGACGATGAACTGGTCGCAGCCGATGCCGAAATGCCGGTCGGCCACGGCCGCGGCGCGCGCGGGCGTGACCGGCAGCGCGGCGGCGCGCCCGTCCAGCACGACGAAGTCGTTGCCCAGGCCGTGCATCTTGCGGAAGGGGATCATCTCACCAGCGCATATAGAGCGACGGCCGGCCGGCCGAAACCCTTGGCGGGCGCGGGGCTGAGGAGCGCGGGACTGGAGGGGACGCTGTCCCCTCCAGTCCTCCCCTGCCAGGTGCTTGGAGCACCTGGGCCGCAGGCGTCTGGCGATGGGCCGAGAGCGTACGCCGTCCCCTTGAAGCGCCGTTCCTGCGCGAACGCGTGTTTCGGCACCATTCTGCCAGCGGCGCACGGCGCCTGGTCGAGGCTTCCAAGGGCCCTTCGGCCTAGGGGGCTCCGGGGAGGGGAAAAGCCCCTCTCCGGCCGCCATCAATGCCCGGGGCTGTCCACGCTCATCGCGAGCACGCGGCTGATTGCGGTCAGGTCCCGCCCGGACTCCTCGGCCCAGGTGTTGAACGCCGCCTGCACCGCCGCGAAGTCCCGCTTTGCGGTGGGGGCCTTGTCGATCACGCCTTCGCGGACCAGGGCGGCGACCATGTCAGGCGTGGCGATGAAGGCGGGCTTGCCGATGCCGCGCAGGAAGCGCCCGGCGGCGTCGCCGCCCAGGTGGCCGCCGCGTTTGCGGAGAAGGTCCAGCAGGCCGACATGGTCGCTGTCGGGCCAGTCGGCGAAGAAGCGCGCGGCGCTGCCGTGCTTCTCGGCGAGGTCGAGCAGCAATTGCGCATTCACCTGCACCGCACGGATCTTGGCCGCGTTGCGCACGATGCCGCGGTCCTTGAGCAGGGCGTCGAATTGCTCCTCGGTCATGAAGGCGTTGCGGCGGGGGTCGAAGCCTTCGAAGGCGGCCTCGAACGCCGGCCATTTGTCGGCGATGACCTTGGCGGAGAAGCCTGCGTTGAAGATGCGCCGGGTCATCTCGGCGAGGATGCGGTCATCGGGTGTCGCGGCGATCTCGGCGGGGCTGCGCGGGGCGGTTTCGGCGAGCATGGCCTCGAGCGCGGCGGGGCCGCCCTTGCGTGCGGCCGCGAGGGCGAAGATGGCTTGGAAATCCCGCATGACGGCGCCGTTGCCTCCGGTTGCGGGATGTATTTTGGAGCGACCGTTCCGGATTTGCCAGGGGTCAGGGACCGTATTGAAACGTGTGGCACGGCCTGTACCCCTGACCGGCAACCCAAGGACAGTATGCTGAACTGGGTGGCTTGGTGGGCGTGCGGGCCGGACACTGAAATGCGCCGAACGGTGCATTCCGAACGATTCTTCAGCCGTTCAGCAGCCGGTCGATCTCGGCCTGGGCGAGGTCCGGGCCTGCGGCGGCGGCCGGTTCCACCGTGGGGGCGTGGCCGAGGATCTCGACGCGCGGCGCGTCAGGCGTGCCGATGCCTGGCACCAGGCCTTCCAGCATGGTTTCCACCTGCTGGAGCTGCTTGATGGCGCGGCGGATGCGCTGGCCGGTCAGGTCCTGGAAGGAACAGGCCTGGAAGATGGTGTTCACCCGCTCGGTCAGGGCGGCGAGGGCGGTGGCGTCGTTGCCGCCGTCGTCGAGCCAGGTCTGGATGGCCTCCGCGGCTTCGAGGATGGTGTCGGCGGCCGATTCCGTGGCCTGGACCACGGCTTCCAGCTCCAGCCCGGAATTCCGGGCGCCGCTGGCCGGGATGGCGATCAGCCGGGCGATCTGGGCATGGACCTCGGCGATGCGGTTGCCGAGGGCCTCCTCGGTCATGCCCATCAGTTGGACCGAGGCGGAGACCTCGGCGCTGAGTTCGGCGATCCGGCGGTCGACAAAGGCGCGCAGGGCGGCGAAATGCGGCGCCAGGGCCTGGTCGAGGCTGTCGGGCGGCAAGGCGGGGGCGGTGTCCAAGGGCATGGCCTTCCGTCGGATCGGCGGGAAAACGACAGGAAACACCGGCAAGCGTGAAGGTCCGGTTGCCATGGGCGGGGCAGGGGTCTATACGCCCGCCTCCCGCGTCGTGGCCCCATGGACATGCCCGGCCGGGAAGACGCGTCCCCGCCGCATGGTGTGGCGATCCGGGACGCACCCACCCCGCAAGGAGGGCCAAATGTCCAAGATGAAGACGAAGTCGAGCGTGAAGAAGCGCTTCCGACTGACCGCCACGGGCAAGGTGAAGGCCGGCGCCGGCAACAAGCGCCACATGCTGACCGCCAAGACCACCACCATGAAGCGCCAGAACCGCGGCATGTTCGTCCTCGACAAGCAGGACGGCGATACCGTGAAGCAGTGGCTGCCCTATGGGCTGGACCGGTAAGGAAGGGGCGCAGCAATGGCTCGTGTAAAGCGCGGCGTTACCAAGCACGCCCGTCACAAGAAGGTCCTCAAGCTCGCCGAGGGCTATGTCGGCCGGTCTTCGACCGCCTATCGCCCCGCGCTCGAGCGCGTCGAGAAGGCGCTGCAGTACGCCTATCGCGACCGCCGCAACAAGAAGCGGGAGTTCCGTGGTCTCTGGATCCAGCGCATCAACGCCGCGGTCCGTGAGCATGGCCTGACCTATTCCCGCTTCATCGCCGGCATCAAGGCGGCGGGGATCGAGATGGACCGCAAGGTGATGGCGGCCCTCGCCTTTGACGAACCGGCGGCCTTCGCGGCGCTGGTCGAGCAGGCGAAGGCCAAGCTGGCCTGACCGCCCAGGCCCGGGGGGTTCCCCCGGACCGCTTCAGCGTTTAGCAGAGGGCCGCATCCCGGGTGACCGGGGCGCGGCCCTTCGTGCTTGAGCCAAGCCCAGACACCGCCATGACCATTGCCAGGATCGTCGATGAACTGCGCATCCGCTTCGACAATGACGGCGAGGCCTTTGCGGTCGAGGACGTCGACCTCGACGCCTGGCAGGCCGAGAGCGGCCTGGACCGCGGGGACGTGCTGGACGCGCTCGGGCTTCACCTGGCGCGGGGCTTCGCGTCGCGAACGCTCGACTTCGATTTCTGCGACAGGGTCGTGAACGCCGTGATCTGGCATGTCTGGCTGGATCGGGACGACGAAAATCGGCGTCCGGACCTCTTCTGCGCGGTCTTCGAGGCCTTCGAGGCCGGCGAGGGTGCCGATCTCGGCGACCCCATGACCGAGACGGCCGAGCGCGACACACGACCTCTCATCGACGACATCCTGGGACGGACGAGACACTGATGTCAGACGATCTGGCCACCCTGCAGGCCGAGACCGAAACGGCCCTGGCCGCCGCCACCGACCTGCGCGCGCTGGACGCGGTGCGGGTCGGCGTCCTCGGCAAGTCCGGCAGCCTCACCGGCCTGCTGAAGGGCCTGGGCGGCGTGCCCGCCGAACAGCGCAAGGAGCGCGGCGCCGCGCTGAACCGGCTGAAGGGCAGCATCGAGGCCGCGCTGGAAGCCCGCCGCGTCGTGCTCGACGCCGCTGCGCTGGATGCGCGCCTGGCCGCCGAGCGCATCGACGTGACCCTGCCGCCGCGCGCTTCCGCCCCGGGCACCGCTTCCGATGGCGGCATCCACCCCATCGCGCGGACGACCGAGGAACTCACCGCCCTGTTCGGCGCCATGGGCTTCAAGGTCGCCGAAGGGCCCGACATCGAAGGCGACTGGTTCAACTTCGGGGCGCTCAACATCCCCGACCACCACCCTGCCCGCCAGGACCACGATACCTTCTACCTGCCCGAGGCCGGCGGCAGCCGCCCCGTGCTGCGCACCCACACCTCCCCCGTGCAGATCCGCACCATGCTGGGGCAGGAACCGCCGATCCGCGTCATCGTCCCCGGCCGCACCTACCGCGCCGACCACGACGCGACCCACTCGCCCATGTTCCACCAGGTCGAAGGCCTGGTGATCGACCGCGGCATCACCCTCGGCCACCTCAAGGGCTGCCTGATCGATTTCCTGCGCGCCTTCTTCGGCATCGCCGACCTGCCGGTGCGCTTCCGCTCCTCCTACTTCCCCTTCACCGAGCCCTCGATGGAAGTGGACATCGGCTGGTCGAAGAAGACCGGCGAGCTCGGCAAGGGCGGGGATTGGCTGGAAATCCTGGGCTCGGGGATGGTGCACCCGAAGGTGCTCGCGAATTGCGGCATCGACCCGCGCGAGTGGCAGGGCTTCGCCTTCGGCATGGGGATCGAACGCATCACCATGCTGAAGCACGGCATCCCGGACCTGCGGCCGTTCTACGAGGCAGATATCCGCTGGCTGAAGCATTACGCGGCAAGCCCGCTGGCGCCGGCGACGCTGCATGACGGGGTGTGAGGTCAGGGAGGGCTTCGCCCTCCCCAAACCCCTCCCATCGGGGGAAAGTATTCCCCCGAATCCCCCTTCTATTTTTGTCCGTTGGACTGATGCGCGGGACGCGACCGGAACACACGATCGCCGCATACCGCGCACCGCACCAAGTGATGGTTTCCAAAGGCTTTTCGGCCTTTGCCGGGTGGATCGGAGGGGCGGAGCCCCTTCGAACAATGATGGTGGTTTGGAGGGGCAAAGCCCCTCCAACCTTCAACTGACACGAATGGGGCCAAGCCCCACGAGGCTGCCGCGATGAAGTTCACGCTCTCCTGGCTCAAGGACCATCTCGACACCGACGCTTCCGTCGACGAGATCGCCCGCACGCTGAACGCCATCGGCCTCGAGGTCGAAGGCATTGAGGATCGCGGCGCCGCCCTCGCCAACTTCCGCATCGCCCGCGTCATCGAGGCCGTGCAGCACCCCAACGCCGATCGCCTGCGCCAACTGCGCGTCGATATCGGCGATGGCGTCGAGCGTTCGGTCGTCTGCGGCGCGCCGAACGCGCGCACGGGGCTGGTCGGCGTCGCCGCGCTGCCCGGCGAATTCGTGCCGGGCACGGGCGTGACGCTGAAGGTCGGCGAGATCCGCGGCGTGAAGTCCGAGGCGATGATGCTCTCGATGCGGGAGATGGGCCTCGGCGACGACCATAGCGGCATCGTCGACCTGCCGGAGGATGCGCCGGTCGGCGGGTCTTACGTGAAGTGGGCAGGGTTGGATGATCCGATCATCGAGATCAGCATCACGCCCAACCGCGGCGATGCGCTGTCGGTGCGCGGCGTGGCGCGGGACCTGGCGGCGGCAGGGCTCGGCACGCTGAAGCCGTGGGCGGCGCCGAAGGCCGCGGCGGCCTATCCCTCGCCGCTGACCTGGACCATCGAGGACCCGCGCGCCTGCCTCTGGGTGCTGGGCCGCGCAGTGCGGGGCCTGAAGAACGGGCCCTCGCCCAAGTGGATGCAGGATCGGCTGACGGCGATCGGGCTGCGGCCGATCAGCGCGCTGGTGGACATCACCAACTACTTCACCTTCGACCTCGGCCGGCCGCTGCATGTCTTCGACGTGGCGAAGGTGAAGGGCAAGACGCTCGCGATGCGCATGGCGCGCGAAGGCGAGACGCTGCACGCGCTGAACGGCAAGGAATACGCGCTGACGCCCGAGGACGGCATCATCACCGATGAGGCGGGGCCCGAGGCGCTGGGCGGCGTGATGGGCGGCGAGCCGTCGGGCTGCGACGAGACCACCACCGAGTGCTTCATCGAATGCGCGTTGTTCGACCCGGTGCGCGTCGCGCTGTCCGGGCGGCGGCACGACCTGCGCAGCGATGCGCGGGCGCGCTTCGAGCGTGGCCTCGATCCTGCCTTCCTGCCGGATGCGCTGGAAGCGGCGACGCGCATGATCATCGAACTGTGCGGCGGCGAGGCGAGCGAGATCAGCGCGGCGGGTGCCGAGCCCGCCTGGGCGCGCAGCGCGACGCTGCGCTTCGAGCGCGTGAGCAGCTATGGCGGGCTCGACCTGCCGGCCGAGGAATCGGTCGGACGGCTGGAGCGGCTGGGCTTCGCGGTGCAGGCGCGTGACGATGCGTCGGTCACCGTCGCGGTGCCGTCCTGGCGCAACGACGTGGCGTCGGACCTCTCGGCCTATCGGGCCGGCGGCGGGGCGCTGACGCAGTTCGCGGGGCTGGATCCGGCCAAGGCCGCGAAGGCCGCGGAGGGCTGCGCGGTCATCGAGCCGGAGGCCGACCTGGTCGAGGAAGTGCTGCGGCTCGGCGGGCTGGATGCGGTGCCGCCGGTCTCGCTGCCGACCACGGCCATCATCCCGCCGGCCGCCTTCACGGCGAAGCAGTCGCGTGCCGCTCTGGCGCGTCGCGTGCTGGCCGCGCGCGGCATGCAGGAGAGCGTGACCTTCGCCTTCATGGAAGCGAAGACCGCCGCGCTGTTCGGTGCGACGCCGGAGGCGCTGCGCCTCGTGAACCCCATCGCGGCGGATCTGGACCAGATGCGCCCGACGCCGGTGGCGTCCCTGCTGCTGGCAGCGTCGCGCAACGCGGCGCGTGGCTTCGGGGATGTGGCGCTGGCGGAACTCGGCGCGGCCTATCGCGACATCACGCCGGACGGTCAGGCGGCCGTCGCTGCCGGCGTGCGGCATGGGTCGACGTCGCGCCATTGGGCCGAACCGGCACGCGGCATAGACGCCATGGATGCCAAGGGTGATGCCATTGCGGTGCTCGCCGCGCTCGGGGTGCCGATGGCGGCGTTGCAGGTCACCGCGGATGCACCGGGCTTCTACCATCCGGGCCGTTCGGGCGTGGTGCGGCAGGGGCCGAAGGTCGTGCTCGCCACCTTCGGGGAAATTCATCCCAAGGTGCTGGAGGCGCTGGACCTGCCCGGGCCAGCAGTAGCCTTCGAGGTCTTCCTCGATGCCGTTCCCGAACCCAAGCGCCGCAAGAAGGGCGCGCCCGACCTGCCGTCCTTCCAGCCGCTGCGCCGCGACTTCGCCTTCATCGTGGACGATGCCGTCGCGGCCGAAGCCCTGCTGCGTGCCGCGCGCGGTGCCGACAAGACGCTGATCACGGACGTCGCGCTGTTCGACGTCTATCGTGGCAAGGGCGTGCCGGACGGGGCCAAGAGCCTCGCCATCCAGGTCACGATCCAGCCGCGGGAGGCGACGCTGACCGACACCCAGATCGAGGACATCGCCGACCGCGTCGTCGCCGCCGTGGCGAAGGCGACGGGCGCGACGTTGCGCGCATGACCGGGGCCGCGGCCGGCAAGCGCCTGTATCTGGCGCTGCTGGCCGCGGCGCTCGTCCTGGTCCTGTCGGTCTGGTTCGCGGGAACCGTCGCCGTGCCGGGGCTGATCCGCGCGGGGCTGGTGACGCCGGGCCGGGCGGCCTGGTTGACCGCGGCGGTGCAACTCGGCTTCGTGGTCGGCACGCTGGTGAGCGCGGCGTTGTCGCTTGCCGACCGCCTCGATGGGCGGCGGCTGTTCCTGGCCTGCTCCCTGGTCGCCGCGGTGGCGACGGCGGCCCAGACGCTGGTCGCGCCCTCCGGCGTGGCCGCGCTGTTGTTGCGCTTCGTCGCGGGGGCGACCATGGTGGGCGTCTATCCGGTCGGGATGAAGCTCGCCGCATCCTGGGCGAAGGGGGATCTCGGGCTGCTGATCGGCATCGTGGTGGGGGCGCTGACGCTAGGGTCGGCGCTGCCGCATCTGCTGCCGGGGCTCGTCGGTTCGGTGGACTGGCGCGTGGCTTATGGCGGGGCAGGGGTGCTGGCCGCGTTGGGTGGGCTGATGGTGCTGGGGTTCCGGCCCGGTCCGGCGATCGGGGTGCGGCCGCCCTTCCATCCCAGCCAGATGCTGGAGGCGTGGCGGAACCGGGGGCTGCGCCTCGCGAACCTGGGGTATCTCGGGCACATGTGGGAGCTCTATGCCATGTGGGCCTGGATCGGGGTGTTCCTGTCCGGCGTGCTGGGGCGGGCGCAGGTCGGGGCCTGGGTGTTCGGCGTCATGGCGGCGGGATCGGCGGGGTGTGTGCTGGCGGGGCTGGCGGCGGATCGCTGGAGCCGCGCGCATGTGGCGGCGCTGTGCATGGTGGTGTCGGGGGGCTGCGCGCTGCTGATCGGGGCGGCTTCCGCCTGGCCGGGGCTGGCGTTGGGGCTCGCCTTCCTGTGGGGGTTCACGGTGGTGGCGGATTCGGCGCAGTTCTCGGCCTGTGTCGTGAGCCTGTCGCCGCCCGACTATGTGGGGACGATGCTGACGGTGCAGACCTCGATGGGGTTTCTGCTCACGGCGGTCGTCATTGGCGTGCTGCCCTATCTGATGGCGGCGATGGGGCCGGGGCCGGCCTTCGCGCTGCTGGGCATCGGGCCGCTGCTTGGGGCGGTGGCGATGTGGCGGCTGGCGCCGTTGTTGCCCAAGGCGCGCTGACGCCCCCCGGATTCCGCTGCCCCGCCTCGGGCCTGGCGGCCCAGCCGATGAGCCCGGCGCATGCGCCGACGCCGGGAAAGCCCGTGCTGCTCAAGACCCGGTATCGGTTTCCAAAGGCCCTGTGGCCTTTGGCGGGTGGGGGTCCGGGGGAGGGCAGAGCCCTTCCCCGCTCCGCGATTGCCATGGTCTTCGCGCATTTGGGGCGGCGCCGTTCCCGGTGTGCCCACCATAGTGTTCACGCCCCCGCAGCCAAACCGACATGCCGGTGTCACGTGCTCCCGGCAGGCAGTGCGCCTCCCCGAGGAGGATTCCCGCATGCGCATCCTGCGCCGCCTGTGCCTCGTTGCCCCCATGCTTGCCCTTGCCGCCCTGCCTGCGCGCGCTGAGGAGCGCCTTGTCATCGCCGGCCGCGATGCCGCCTTCGGCGATGCGTTGTCCCGCATGGTCGAGGCCTATCAGGCCCGCAATCCGGGCCTGCGCATCGAGCGGCTCGAGCTGCCCGGCGGTGCGCTCTACGAGCGCATCGCGGTGAATGCGCGGGAGCGCACCAAGGCGCTCGACGTGCTGATGCTGGATGACATCTGGGCGCCGGAGTTCATGGCCAATGGTTGGCTGGCCAATCTCGACACGCTGGGTGGCGTGCCGGGGGATTTCGTCGGGCCGGCCGATGCCGTGTCGCGCGGGGCGAACGGGCAGCGGCTGGCCGCGCCGATGGTCGGGAATGTGGCCATGTTCGCCTATCGCGCCGACCTGTTCCGGGCGGCGGGCCTGCCGGCGCCCACGACCTTCACCGCCGTCGCCGCGGCGGCCCGCACGCTGCGCGAGCGCGACCCGGGGATCACGCCGATCGCCTTCCGCGGCGTGCGTGGCAACCCGATCGTGACCGGGTTCATGCCGGTGCTCGGCGCCTTCGGCGGCGCGGTGGTGGATGCGCAGGGGCGTGCGGCGCTGGATAGCCCGGCGGCGCTCGCGGCGCTGGAATACTTCCTGTCGCTGAAGCCCTATCTGCCGCGCGGCGTCGAGACCTGGAACGCGACCGAGGTGCGTGAGGCCATGGAGCAGGGCCGCGTCGCCATCGCCCTGGAATTCTGGCCCGGCTGGGCCGGCACGCTGGATGATGCCGCGCGGTCGCGCGTGGTGGGCCAGGTGACCCTGGTCGCCCCGCCGGGCGAGCGCAGCGGCCCCGCGCCGATGCTGGGCGCCTGGCTGCTGGGTGTCGCCGCCGACAGCCCGAACGCGGCGCGCGCGGCGGATTTCATCCGCTTCGTCGTATCCGCCGAGAACCAGAAGCGCATCGCGCTCGAGACGGGCAATCCGCCGACGCTGGCCGCGCTCTACAACGATCCGGAGCTGGTGCAGCGCTTCCGCTGGTATCCGGCGCAGCTTGCCGCGTTGCAGGCCGCGCAGCCGCGCCCGCGCATCACGCAGTGGAACCGGGTGGAGGCGATCCTCGGCGAGCAGCTGCAGATCGCGCTGGTCGGCCAGGCCACGCCCGCCGAGGCGCTACGCGAGGCGAACCGCCAGATCCAGCGCGCGCTGGCGCGCTGACCGGGCGATGCGGGCCAGCACACGCCTGCTCGTCGTGCTGCTGGCCCCATCGCTGGTGCTGTTCGCGTTGCTGACGCTGTATCCGCTGCTGCGGGTGCTGCTGCTGGCCTTCACCGATTCCGACTACGGCTTCGAGGGCGCGGATTTCGTCGGCCTGGCGAACTTCGCGGAACTGGCCGAGGGCCGGGGTTTCCGCCGTGCCGCCTGGAACACCGTCGCCTTCGCGGTGATGGCGACGGTGGGGGAGGTGGTGCTGGGCCTCGCCCTCGCCTTGCTGCTGGACCGCGCCTTCCGCGGGCGGCGGCTGGTCACGCTGGTGCTGCTCGCGCCCTATGTGCTGTCGACCATCGTGGTGGGGGCCATCTGGCGGGCCTGGTTCCACTACGATGTCGGTTTTCTCAATACCGCGCTGCGCGGGGTGGGGCTGCCGGGTGTGCCCTGGCTGTTCGACCCCGTGCTCGCGCTGCCGTCCATCGCGCTGGCCGATCTCTGGCAGGCGACGCCCTTCTGCTTCCTGATCCTGTATGCCGGGCTGCGGTCCATCCCGCCCGACCTGCATGAAGCGGCGCGCATCGACGGCGCCGGCACCTGGGCGCGCTTCCGCGACATCACCCTGCCGTTGCTGTGGCCCTACATCCTGATCGCGGGGCTGATGCGGACGCTCGACAGCTTCAAGCTGTTCGACAAGGTCTATGCCATGACCGGCGGCGGGCCCGGCAATGCGACCGAGACGCTGTCCATGTTCGTCCAGCGCCTGGCCTTCCGCTTCTTCGACATCGGCATGGCGAGTGCCGCGGCGCTGGTGATGGTGGTGGTCGCGGGCGGGCTCGCAGCCATTTATGCGCGGCAGTTGATGCGGCCGCCGGCGTGATGGATCGCCCGGCCGGCCCCTGGCGCATCGCGGGCGGCATCGTCGCGGCGGCGATCTTCGCGCTGCCGCTGCTGTGGATGCTCGGGACGTCCTTCAAGCCGCCGGGGGAGTATGCGGCGGCCTCGGCCTCGCTCTGGCCGCGCCATCCGACGCTGATGCATTACGAGGCGGTGGCCGGCGCGCGGGTCGGGCGGGCGGTGGTGAACAGCCTGATCGTCACGGCGGGCACGACGTTGCTGGCGCTGCTCGCGGCCTATCCGGCGGCCTATGCGCTCGCGCGGTTGCGCTTTCCGCGGCGGCTCGATCTCGTCTTCCTGGTCTTCGTGCTGCTGGTGAAGCTGACCCCGCCGATCGTGCTGGCCGTGCCGCTGTACCAGGTGCTGCGGGTGCTCGGGCTGTTGGACACGCTGCCGGGGCTGGTGCTGGCGCAGCAGATCTATGCGCTGCCCTTCGCCATCTGGATGCTGCTCGGCTTCATCCGCGACGTGCCGGTGGCGCTGGAGGAGGCGGCGCGCATGGACGGCGCCCGGCTGCCGCGCATCCTGTGGGAGATCCTGGTCCCGGTCACCGCGGCCGGGCTGGCGGCGACCGCTGTGCTGGTGGCGATCGCCGCCTGGAACGAGTTCCTGTTCGCCTTCCTGTTCCTGCAATCGCCATCGAACTTCACCCTGCCGACCTTCATCGCGACGCGGATCAACGAGGACGAGACGCTGTGGGGGCAGCTCTCGGCGATCGGGGTGCTGGCGTCGCTACCGGTGCTGGCGCTGATCGGGGTGGTGCACCGGGCGCTGTCACGGGGGTTTGCGGGCGGGACGACGGGGTAGGGGCGTCCATCCCCGGGACGGACGCCGATCGCGGCCCGGCACGGAACGCCGCGGCGGGTCAGCGATGGGCGGCACGAACCGGACGCGGCGCCGGCACGCTGCCATCGGCGCCGAGGAAGCCGGCGATCGCACGGTTGCCGCGGATGACCGTTTCCCCAGCGGCGACGAGCAGGTCAACGTCGTCATCGGGCAGGGTCAGGCCGGTCGGGACGCGGCGCAGCCGGCTCCGCAGCGCCGGATCCGGGTGGTCGGCCAGCGAGACATGGACCAGCAGGCCCTGGACGTCCTCGCACGGCCAGCCATCGATCGCGGGTGCGTGCTGGCAGCGATTCTCGCGCTGCCGGCCCACCATGCGCTCGACCTCGGCCGCGGTGACGGCGAGTGTTTCCAGGTTGTAGTTGTCGATCTGCCCGCCCGAGACCGCATCGAAGATCTGCACCAGCCCGTTGACCATGCGCTGGCGGGACAGGGCCGGGTCGGTGGCGGACTGACCATCCACGCTGATCATCAGGATGCGGCGCACGGGGCGGACCAAGCTGGCGAAGTCCGGCTCGTCCGTGCCGCCCAGGATGGCGAAGTTCAGGGTCGCGCGCAGGGCCAGGTTGTCTGAGATGCCGCCATCCAGCAGATGGATCCAGGGCGTGCGATCGCGGTCGGCCATGCGTGCGACGACGTCCACCAGCCGGCGGCGGTTGTATTCGGCCAGCATGGGCATGACCGAGAGGTTCACCGGCAGGGGCGCGTCGCAATTCGGGCCGCGATGGTTGGCGAGCGTGATCGGTGTGAACAGCAGGGGGAAGCCATTCGAGGCCGCGACGGCACGCGCGACGGAAAAGCGTCCGAGATCGGAACAGATCACGTCGAAGGCATGGGGCAGGAAGGGGAAGGCCGATCCGCTGGCGAGGTCGGTCGCGTTGATCGACAGGCGGGGCCGTCCGCGGGCCATCAGCTCACGGAAGGTGGCGCCGCGGAACATGAGGTCGTCATAGACCTCGGTCATGCGGTCATTGGTGCCCACGGCCGGGTCCACGAGCCAGCCCCATTGCCAGGGCAGGATATAGGTGCCCCAGACATAGGCGGCGAGGTCCCGGTGCAGGAAGTCCCGGGGGAAGGTCTCGAAGGATTGTTCGCCGTAAAGCGCGTAATGGGCCGCGGTGAAGCTGCCGCCGGAGACACCGGCGACCTGGTCGACCTCGGCCAGCAGGGTCGAGGGCGGGCCGCCGAGGGTGACAGGCACGTCCCGCATGCCGCGCAGGGCTCCATGGCCGAAGGCCGCCGAACGCTTACCCCCGCCCGAGAAGGCGACGAAGATCAACAGGTCCGGCCGGCCGCCCGAGGCGTTGATCTCGGCCAGGCCGTAACCGCCGTTTCGCGCTCCCGGGGTCAGCGCGGGGTTGATGCCGCGATCCGCGCCGGCACAGCCGAGAAGGGTCAGCAGCAGGGTCAGGACGCCAAGGTGATTCCTGGTTGTTCGCCTATTGCTGCTGTCGGAAATCGGAGGGGCGCTGCCCCTCCGAACCACCCCGCCAGGATGCTGGGCATCCTGGACCGCAGGCACTTGGCGATCGGCGGAAAGCCAGCATTGCCCCCGCACGGCGCGCTTCGAGCGCAGGAGCGGATTTCGGCGTTGGTCCTGCCAGCGGCGCGCAATGCCAGGTTGAGGTTTGCAAAGGCCTTTCGGCCCTTGCTGGGGTGGTTTGGAGGGGCAAAGGCCCGGCAACCTCCGCAGCAGACGTATGGGGGCCATCAGGAGGTGCTTTGACTTGGGGGCCGACTGCCCTATGTCCCCCTTCAGACCGCGGGGCGCGCCCCGGCCCCTGTCCCGACCCCGGATACCCATGACCGACACCCCGCTCGCCCTGATTCGCAACTTCTCGATCATCGCCCACATCGACCATGGGAAGTCCACGCTTGCCGACCGTCTGATCCAGCAGACCGGCGCCCTGACGGCGCGGGAGATGAAGGAACAGGTGCTCGACAACATGGAGATCGAGCGCGAGCGCGGCATCACCATCAAGGCGCAGACGGTGCGGCTCACCTATCCGGCCAAGGACGGGAAGACCTACGTCCTCAACCTGATGGACACGCCAGGCCATGTGGACTTCGCCTATGAGGTCTCGCGTAGCCTGGCCGCCTGCGAGGGGTCGCTGCTGGTGGTCGATGCCTCCCAGGGGGTCGAGGCGCAGACGCTGGCCAATGTCTACCAGGCGATCGATGCGGGGCATGAGATCGTGCCCGTGCTCAACAAGATCGACCTGCCGGCGGCGGAGCCGGCGCGGGTGAAGCAGCAGATCGAGGACGTGATCGGCCTCGATACGTCCGATGCCGTCGAGATCAGCGCCAAGACCGGGCTGAACATCGAGGGCGTACTGGAAGCCATCGTCCAGCGGCTGCCGCCGCCCAAGGGCGATGCCAGCGCTACGACCAAGGCGCTGCTGGTCGACAGCTGGTACGACGCCTATCTCGGCGTGATCATCCTGGTGCGGGTGAAGGATGGCTTCCTGCGCAAGGGCCAGCGCATCCGCATGATGTCGAACGGTGCGGTGCATACCATCGAGCAGGTGGGCGTCTTCGCGCCGAAGCTGACCCCGACCGACA
The DNA here is from genome assembly GCF_019430885.1 of Roseomonas alba. GTDB lineage: Bacteria > Pseudomonadota > Alphaproteobacteria > Acetobacterales > Acetobacteraceae > Neoroseomonas > Neoroseomonas alba. The sequence goes on from NZ_JAHYBZ010000009.1 coordinate 113,569, forward strand.
GCCTCGGGCCGGGCGAGATGGGTTATGTCACCGCGGCCATCAAGACGGTGGCCGACACCAATGTCGGCGACACGCTGACCGACGACCGCAACCCGGCGACCGAACCGCTGCCGGGCTTCAAGCCCTCCATTCCCGTGGTGTGGTGTGGACTCTATCCGGTCGATGCCGATGATTTCGAGAAGCTGCGTGAATCGCTCGGCAAGCTGCGGCTGAACGACGCGTCCTTCCATTATGAGACGGAGACCTCGGCGGCGCTCGGCTTCGGCTTCCGTTGCGGCTTCCTGGGCCTGCTGCATCTGGAGATCATCCAGGAGCGGCTGTCGCGCGAATTCGACCTCGACCTGATCGCGACCGCGCCATCGGTCGTCTACAAGGTCCACAAGACCAACGGCGAGATGTTCGAACTGCACAACCCGGCCGACATGCCGGATGGCAGCGTGCTCGACCGCATCGAGGAGCCGTGGATCAAGGCGACCATCATGCTGCCGGACGACTATCTCGGCCCGGTGCTGGCGCTGTGCAACGAACGCCGCGGCCAGCAGGTCGAACTGACCTATGTCGGTGCGCGCGCCATGCTGGTCTATCGCCTGCCGCTGAACGAGGTGGTCTTCGACTTCTACGACCGGCTGAAATCGGTCAGCCGCGGCTATGCGTCCTTTGACTACGCGATGGACGGGTATGAGGACGGGGATCTGGTGAAGATCTCCATCCTGGTGAACAACGAGCCGGTGGATGCGCTGTCCTTCATGGCCCATCGCAGTCAGGCTGAGCGTCGCGGCCGGCAGATCTGCGAGAAGCTGAAGGACCTGATCCCCCGCCAGCTGTTCAAGATCCCCATTCAGGCGGCGATCGGCGGGCGCGTGATCGCGCGCGAGACGATCGGCGCGCTGTCGAAGGACGTGACCGCCAAGTGCTATGGCGGCGACATCAGCCGCAAGCGCAAGCTTCTGGAGAAGCAGAAGGAAGGCAAGAAGCGCATGCGGCAGTTCGGCAAGGTCGAGATTCCGCAGAGCGCCTTCATCGCCGCACTGAAGATGGACGCCTGAGCGGGCCCGTCTTCCACCGGCTGCATCGCGCCTTCGAACGGCCTGCTGTTCCGCGGTTTTTGCCGCGGTAGGGCGGTGCGCGACCTCTTGACTTGTCACGGATCAGGCTTGATCTGAACGAATAGTGAATTGCGGGCTCCCTGGCTGTAACGCCCGCCAACCCAGGAGGACGTCGCATGACGCACATCACCCGCCGGGTCTTCTCTGGCGCTGCGCTCGGTGTCGGTCTTGCCGCGCCGGCGATGGCGCAGGGAGCCTATCCGAACCGCCCGATCACCATGGTCATCCCGTTCGCCGCCGGCGGCCCGACCGACACGGTCGGCCGGCTGATCGCCCAGGCGATGGGAGCTGACCTTGGCCAGCCGGTGGTGGTGGAGAATGTCGGCGGCGCGGGCGGTACGCTCGGCGCGCAGCGCGTCGCTCAGGCACGGCCGGATGGCTATACGATCCTGCTGCATCATATCGGCATGGCGACGATCCCGACGCTGTACCGTCGCCTGGCCTATGACCCGGTGAACGGGTTCGAGACGGTCGGCCTGGTCACGGAAGTGCCGATGACGCTGATCGCGCGCCGCAACATCGAGGCGAATACCCTGCAGGAATTGGTCGCGCTGATCCGCCAGCGCGGGGAGAGCCTGAACTATGCCAATGCCGGCATCGGCGCGGCGAGCCATCTGTGCGGGTTGCTGCTGATGAAAGCGGTGGATACGCGCATGACGACCGTGCCGTATCGCGGCACAGGGCCGGCGATGAATGATCTGGTGGCCGGCACGGTGGACATCATGTGCGACCAGACCACCAACACCACCGAGCAGATCCGCGCCGGTACGGTGCGCGCCTTCGCCGTGACGACCGAGGACCGCGTTGCGGCACTGCCCGATCTGCCGACCTCCGCGCAGGGCGGGCTGCCGGGCTTCGAGGTGTCGGTGTGGCACGGGCTGTACGCCCCGAAGGGCACGCCGGCGCCGATCATCGCGCGGCTCAACCAGGCGTTGGTGAAGGCGCTTGAGACGCCTTCCGTGGCCCAGCGATTCGCGGATCTGGGCACGGCGCCGGTCGCCGCGACGCGTGCGACGCCCGAGGTCCACCGCCAGTTCTGGATGGCCGATATCGCGAAGTGGCGGCCGCTGATCCAGGCTGCAGGGCAGTTCGCGGATTGATCGGCAAAAGGGTGTGGTTGACGGGTTGCCCTTCAGCCGCACCCTGACTATGTTCCGCGCCCTCCGGACAGGTGGCCGAGCGGTCGAAGGCGCGCGCCTGGAAAGTGCGTATACGTCAAAAGCGTATCGAGGGTTCGAATCCCTCCCTGTCCGCCAGTTGCCTTGCGAAGCGCAGTCTCCACCCAGGGCCGCCCCGCCGTGAGGCGCAGGTTTCCTGCGGGTTCGGGCCCTGACCTGTTGACCGCCGGGGGGCCGGGAATGGCCCGGATCGGGTCTCCGGAGGCCCGGTTCTCTCCGAACCTGTTGACCTGCCGGATTTGGTACGCCGGCGAAGGGCCTTGCCGAACAACGACTTGCGATCCGCTCTGGCATACAGAGTTTGCATGCCGCTCGGACAAGCAAACCATCAATGGTGACACGGGTTCTCAGCCAACTCGACGAAGTCGCTTTGATCGCCCTGACGTTGAACGCGGAGGCATGGGTGCCTTCTGAGCGTGGCGGCGTTCAGCTGCAGCTTGAATGGAAATATGGCTGGGTGGCTGACTAGCTGCGAAAGTGACATGCCGCGTCCTTGGCTCAGCATGACACCGTGCACCAATAGCTCAGCGATCTCCTCGGAGACCCGAATCGGGTTGCGAGCGACGACGAGTGATCCCTTCTCCGAGCCGGGCTTCAGCACCCCCCACTGAGCCATGGATTTGAGCACATGCTGGATTGTGCGCTCCAACGTAGAGCGGTCGCCCCATGATTCCGTCATACGGCGCTTGATCTGAGATCTGTTGGCTTGGCCATGCAGTGCGAGAAGCTTTCCGACATGCGTGGCAACATGGAAAAAGAATGGATGCGTAGCCACGACCATGGCCCAGTGAACAGCCACACGGTTCTCGCCATTTGCTGCAGCGAGGCACTTGAAAGCCCGGTCTCGCAACGGTTCGACCTGCTCCGGCACCGTCAGCCAGATACGGGTCAGGACCGTAAGGGTCTTTCCACGGCCACTGTTGTTGGTGTTGCCCGGAACGAGGTCTTCGAGAAAGTCCCACAGGACCTTCCGTGTTTCCGTGGGAAGCTCGCCGGTGGAGACCCGCGCGGCGGCAATATCGAGCCATTCGATGTCGATCGTTCGATCGAAGCCGATCGTGGTCTTTCTTCCCATGCTCATGCCGATCTTGCCACTGTCACGAAGGGCACGATGGCTTCCTCGATACATATTCCGCCATGCGCCACCGTTCTTTTTCCTTCACCAAGGAAGGCGCGTAACGGTGGGGCTATCAAGGCGAGATAGTCATCGGGTAACCCGACGCTCGGCCACTCCAGAGTTCCCGGATATTTCGCCGAGGCATTGGATCGCAGCAGAGCGTCCCGGAACACATGGACCCTCTCCCCGCGCTCGTCGGCTGTCGCGCCAACGTTAGGCTTTCCTATGCCGATCCCCTCTACGTTTCCATGATCGGAGGTGACAACAACTTCAAAATCGCGATCAAGCAAAGCGTCCAGGAGGCGCCAAAGCGAACCCCTCTTGGCCCAATGACGGACCCCGGCATGCATCCCATCGGTGCCGGTGACAATGCCATGCAGCATCTGATCGATTGTCCCGACCACGATGCCCGCGATCCTGCAGCGCGGCTCGTCGAGCTTCCCGCTGACCCTGGCGATGAAGGCGTCGTCGTCTTCCAGGGTGCCCTGACACGCATAAACGGCGTCGCCTTTCCGGAAACCGCGATCTTCCCAGAAGCGAGACCAGTGCTGCTCTTCCTTGCGCGTCGTGTCGAGACACTGCCCAAAAAAGAACGGAGGGTCGCCCGCAAAGATCGATTGGCGCGACACCGACGTCAGTGTCGGCACCCAGGCGAAGGCGCCGAATTCCTCGGTCACCCATTGCCGATGCGGCATTTCCTGACGGACGATCGCCCACTGGTCCATGGCCAGACCGTCGATGATAACGACAGCCAACTTCGCCTTGGTTCCCTTCGCGGAAAGCCGATGCGCCATGTACTTTGGAATCTGATGAACCATGACCGGGCGAGGCAAGTACGAGAGGCTGTGCAACGTGGCGTAGTGCGCGTCCATCCACGCACAAAAGCTCTGCTCAATCAGCTGGTGTGCAGCGTTGAAGCGATCCTTGTCTTCGGACGACACGTCTCCGGGCAGGGACCAACGCAGTGCAACAATCTCGGCCCACCGAGCCGCCGCCTGAACCAACTCGTGATGATCGCTGCTCGCAGATGGACCGCTGGAGCGTAATAGCTCCAGGAGCCTTCGGAAGCGCGATGTGTCGTCGGCAGGCTGGGATCCCGCCACACCGACAGCCATCCACGTTCCCTCGACGAGCAATCGAGAGACTCTGTTCGTCGGGGTTAGCAAACCGTCAGCAAAAAGGTTGTCAACGTAGATCCGCACATCGTCGTGGTCGAAGGGAAGATGTTTTGGACCTGAGAACTGCAGATCGTAGGGTTCGGGCTCCTCGCGCACGCCGCTTGCCTGCGAGCCCAAATGATCCTGAACGAAGATCGGCCATCTCTCTTGCAGGAACTCCAGAAAGCTCGCGCGGCTAGGGAGAATCTGATCGAGCGGCCAATCGTGCCATCGCCCGGTCGATCGCAGAAGATGGATCAACCGCTCGTCCAGTGACTTGGGAACTATCTTGCCGCTGTAGTGGCGCCGCAGAAGCGCGCGGAGCAGGTCTGCATCACTTTGGAATTGTGCGGGATCGAGTCGAAACACATTTCGCAGAAGAAAGTCCCGTGTCGCGTTCTCGCCCATACGCTCTGGCTTGAAAAGTTGCTGGGCGGCAGACACGGCATCGAGCTCACCTCGATCGATCTCGGAAAGCACATGAGGGGCGAGCGAAGGGAAAAGCTCCGCCAGGCTGAACGAAAGCAACCGCCGTTCACGCTCTGCCTGCTGAAGCAGGTCAAAGGGAAGGCCACTGATGTCCGAGCGCGCCGCTCGCAGGACGACGACCAGATTTGTGTCGTAGCCGTTGTCCCAAACCTCCCGGAAACGTCGCTCATAGGCGTATCGAAACGCGACGTGGTCCTCGAACGGCACGATCTCGAATCCGCGCTGGCGGATACCATCAACGATACCCTGTTCCGTCAGCAACTCGTCAGGGTCCGCCACGACGGTCAGACGCGCGACACTGGCCATGTCGCGGCTGAACTGCGCCAGGATGGGCTCGCGCCATGTGCCACCAGGCAACGAGGTGCTCATGCGCTGGCTCCCATCGGCGCAACGCGAACCATGACGACGGCGGCGAGATCAGGGAGCGCAGCTTCCCGCGCCGCGAGCTCTCGGGTCCATGCCTGTTCTTCGTCCCCCAAAATCCGAAGACGATGCGCCCGGACCTGGGGTAGCCCGAGCCGCTCGATGGCACGCCGGCGCGATGAGAATGCGTGCGTGCCCTTCTTGCGCTCACGCATGATGCTCATCTGATGAGAACCAACCAGCTCCTCAAACACCGCAGCGCCCTGCGCTTCGGCAGCCTTGCGGCTGGCATCGAACGCATCCACCGCGGTGGAACCTGAAATCTCCTCACCTGGTTGGCTCAGACCGTTGGGGAGGTCGATCAAGCGTTCCCAGATCGTGCGGGCTGTCGGTCCAAACACGCGGCCGTCGTCGGCGAGGAAAAGAGCCAGAAAGCGCTGCTCCCGCCCGCCGGACGTGTGCAGGCTGATCCGCCACAACGACCAGAACCCGCTCGTCTTGTCGGAAACGTCGGGGACGACGATGGTCGGTATCGGTTGGCCCGGCGCGAAGACGGGCAGGCTATTTGTGAGTCACCGCCATCACCATCCGCCTCGAGGAGGTGCTGCCATGACCGACGGCATCACCGCCACGCCGCGCCTCTCGCCCCAAGCCGCCGCCGCGGCGACCACGCCGGTGGCGACGCCCGTCGTCCTGGTCGATCTCGACTTCGCCTCCGGCCCGATCCGCGCCTGGACCGGGCTCGGGCCGCTCGATTGGGCAGGCGTCACCTACGAGGGCATGGGCACCATCGGCGCCGTCTCCGACATCGAGGAGACCGCCGAACTCAGGGCGGTGCGCATCACGCTCACCCTCTCGCCGGTGCCGCAGGAGGTGGTCGACATCGCGCTGGCCGAGCAGTCCTTCCGGCTGCGCCCGGCGCGGCTGTGGGGCGCGCTGCTCGATGCCGAGGGCGCCTTCGTCGCCGATCCGTTTCCCCTCTGGGCCGGGCTGATGGACACCATGCAGGTGGTCGACGGGGCCGAGCCGCGCATCTCGCTCACCTGCGAGAGCCGCCTCGTCGACCTCGAGCGTGCCGAGGTTCGGCGCTACACCGATGCCGACCAGCAGGCCGAGTATCCGGGCGATCGCTTCTTCGAGTTCGTCCCCGCCCTGCAGGAGGCGGAGATCCGGCTGCCGGCCAGCTGATGACCCGGCTGCCGGACTGGCACGCGCGGCTCGCAGCGCTGCTCGCCGCGTCGGAGGCGCGTCCGTTCGATGCGCATCACTGGAACTGCGGGCGGTTCGCTCTGGCCGCAGTGCAGGCCAGCACCGGTCGTCGACCAGGCTGGCGCAGCCTGCCCTCGCTGGAGGCCACGGCCGACAGCGCCGGCTTCCCGCGCATCCCGCCGGCCTTCGCGCGGGCAGGGGACGTCGTCCTCGCCGGCGAAGCCTGCTCGCCGATCGTGGCGCGTCACACCGGCAGCGCCACCGACTGCGAATACGAGGTGGCCTGGGCCAACACGTATGCCGTGCGGATGGATTACACCTCGACCGCGGACCGCGCCGGCAATGCGGTGATCAACCGTCACCGCGCGCCGGCCTCGCGGCTGCTGCGGGTTCTGGACGCGGTACCCAACCTCCGCGCCGCGGCCTTCCGGCAGAGTGGGACCGAGATCGGCGTGGAGAAGCTGGCGACGCTGGCGACCTCCACCACTGCGGCCACGACGCTGGCAGGGCTGTGCTTCAACGGGCTGGACGGGATCGCGGCGACCGCGCGCGGCCTGCTCCTGGATGCCAATCGCGGCATGGCCTTCGTGGTGGACACCTCCTCGGCGAAGGAGTTCGCGCTGGCGCATTGGCTGGTCGGCGGGGTCGATGGCGGGCGGCTATTCGTGCGGGTCTTCGATGGCGCGGCGAATGTGCGGGAGAACATCGCCGGGGACGTGCTGGCCTCCGGCACCACTATGCAGTGGAACGCGCCGGCGAAAGGCTGGAACGCCGGCGCGGTGATGGCGGATGCCTCGCTGAACCGGCGGCAGACGATCCGGGTGGGTGCCGGCGTCGCCTTTGCGCAGGTCGGGATCGTGGGCTTCGACGGTCAGATCGAGCTTGAGGCGCTGCGGCTGTTCGGGCTGCCCGAGGCGGCGCCAGCGGTGCTTTATGCCTGTCCTTCGGTGCCGATCGGGACGCGCAGCCTAGCGCTGGAGACCACCTGGGATCTGCCGAGCCTCACGGCTGGCTCGACGGCGAACATCGACGTGACCGTGCCAGGTGCGCGGCGCGGCGACTTCGCCGACGCCACGGCCGACACCAGCAGCATCGCCTTCGTGCTGGACTGCCATGTCTGGTCCAACAACAGCGTGCGCGTCACGGCGCGGAACGTCAGCGCGTCGACGGTTGATCTGGCCGCGGCACCGCTGTCCGTGCAGGTGACGAAGCGGCGAGTGCCGTAGCCCGGAAATTCCGACCACTACAGCTTGTCAAACACGGATCCCATGCGCGGGCTAAACAGGCGGTCGTATGTCTTCAGCAGGAAGTGGTCGGTCATCCCAGCGACGTAGTCGCAGATGGCCCTCGGGTCTTTCCCCGCGGCATCGAAGACCGCGTAGGCATCAGCAGGCAGGAAGCTTCTCGGCTCGGAGAGAAGGGCCTCGAAGACAGCGACCACCATCTGCTGGCCCTTGAACTCGAGGTGCTGGACGTTTGCCGACCTAATGACCTGAGCGTCAACAATGTCCCGCAGCTGCCGTAGGAATGCGTGTGGACCCTTAGGCATGGCAACGCGAAACCGGAGGAGAGGGTGATCGAAGCCAGGATCCTCATGCAGCACTACGCTATTGATGAGGTAGCCTACGGCGCGGCTGATCAGCTGCTTCCGCCTGCCGCTTGGCCCGAACAGGCCGTCGACGAGTACGTCGTATGGGCTCTTCCCTTGCTTCTCAGCATCCCTGGCCATCCCGGGGCTCTCCAGGAAGCTAACGCATTCTTCTGGCTTGACGTGCCCTACGAAGTCTCGTGCCGTTATGAGCCCGAGCGCGATGGCATCCTCGAGATCGTGGACGCCGTATGCGATGTCGTCGGCGACGTCCATGATGGAGCAATCGAAGGACTTGTAGCGCGGCTTGCTATGCTTGCCCTCGCGCTCATCGATACTCATGAAGCGTTTGCGGTCCGCCGGAGTGAAGGGCTCCAGGATCCACTCGACCACGTCGGCCTCGGTGTCGAGGTGGCATTTGGGCGGCTTGCATGCCTCGCGGTCGATAATGCGGATGGCCGTCGTGTCAGTGCGGAGCGACGGCTTCACCTCAGGATGTACCAGCTTGCTGTAGGGTACGGGGTACTTCAGGACTCCGAGCAGGCAGCGCCGGGTGAGGTTCGACCCATGCGCCTTCGAAAAATCCTCCAGGCGGGCCAGGATGCGCAGGGTTTGGCCGTTTCCCTCGAACCCGCCGTTGCTGCGCATGCAGTAGTTGAGAGCGACCTCGCCACCGTGGCCGAAGGGAGGATGCCCTAGATCGTGGGTAAAGCCGATGGCCTGAATTAGGCTGGCGGGTGGTAGGTACCGCTTGGCGTCCTCCGGGAGATCCACCATCGCGAGATGCATCCGGATGCCGTTTGCGACTTGCGCCACCTCCAGGGAGTGCGTGAGCCGCGTCCGATAAAAATCGCTGTCGCCAAGGTTCAGGATCTGTGTTTTGCCTTGGAGACGTCGAAACGATCCAGAGTGAATGACGCGGGCGTAGTCGACGTCGAAGGGTGTCCGCGCGTCGTCCTCGCGCTGCGTCCAGGCCTCCTGCCGCGCCTCCCAGTCGCTGTTCATCTGCACTGCTCTTCCTCATTCCCGCGAAGGGCCCGCTCGGGCGGCGCCGCGCAAGCATAGTCGCTGGATACCAGAGCCAACGCGAACTGACAGCGGCTCCCTTCATGCCGCTGAATTGCGGGCCGTGGTGCCGACAACCGGGCGGGGGCCGGGTCGCTTCGACCAGCGGGGGATTCCCTTTTGTGAGGTTGCATGATTCTCTCGATCGGCCGGGGGAGGAAAAACGGTTGCAACAAGAGATTTGGCTTGGCGGGGATGAAGATGCCCTCGCCCTGCGTCTGCCTGCCCCCCACGATGAGGTCCTGCCGGGAGTACGGTGGGGGCGGGTCGATGACCTCATGACGCCCGCCTACTGGAAGGGGCAGTGCTGGCAGGCTGAACTCCTGGGCTGGCACGGCACCTTCCGGCTCGGCTCCGACTTGCGGGAGGAGGTGGCCGCCTGCCTGCTCGGCGGCTGGGGCATGCCCGCCGAGCTGGGCTTGGCCGCCTTTCGGCGCCTGCGCGACCGCGGCCTGCTGCGAGGCCCCGCCCCCGCGCACGTTCTGGAGGCCGCCCTGTCGGAGCCGCTGGCCGTCCAGAGCACGTTGCGTCGCTATCGCTTTCCGAGGCAGCGGGCGGCTCACCTGGCTGGGTGCCTGTGGGCGTTCGAGACGCTGAGGGAGCCGGAGGGCGACCGCGAGTTGCGCGATGCCCTCCTCGGGCTGCCGGGCCTGGGGTGGAAGACCGCGTCTTGGGTTGTCCGGAACCACCGTGCGTCGAGCGCGGTCGCCATCATCGACGTGCACGTGATCCGCGCCGGGGTGGTGGCCGGTGTCTTCGACCCGGCGTGGACGCCCCAGCGGAACTACCGCCAACTCGAGGAAGCGTTTCTGGACCTGGCCGAAGCCATAGGTATCCGCGCAGCGCTGCTGGACGCCGTCATCTGGGAGCAGATGCGGCGGTTCGGCGACCTCGCCGTCGAGGCCGCCGGATGCGCCGCCTCAGCCCGGGCGATCGCGACAGCAGGAGCCTTGGTAACGCGGCAGTGTCGCGAAGTTAAGGAGGACCAGCGCTCGAAGGCGACAGCGTGCGGGTAGCTTCCTCAAGCTTTGCAATTGCGCGCTCGGTCGAAGCCTTCAACTCGTTCCAACGATTTGCGGTCCGCGCCGGATCGGCAAGCCAGAGATAGACGCCGTCCAGCAAATCGCCTCTCGGCGCGCTAACAGCCGAAAAGGCCCGCTCACTCGGTATTTCTCGAAGAGCCTGCAGCACGTCTCCTATAGCTGACATGACGTCGAGCGCGCGCCTGAGCTTCGCCTCCTCGGCATCGCCCACATCGACCTCAGCGAGCAGAGTATCGCCGACGGCAAGCAGCTCACGGACCCTGCGCGCCAGTTCTGTTGAGTTGGTAAAGCCTAGGTTCCTGGCAGCGCTCAATGCGGCTTTGAGTGCAGAGAACCGGGGTCTGATCGCTGCCAAGGTGGAGACGATCGCTGCAGCCACCTCCGCTGGTTCACTTGTCCGATCCGGCGAGGTTTGCGTGAGGATCTGCGGTAGGCGCACCGGGAAGCGGAGCATCATGGTCGCCATCGCGGCCATTGTTACCTCAAAGCATGTACCCAGAAGGGTAATCGTCTCATCTAGAAGCGGTGGGGGTGGGTTCCGCGGTCTTTGCTCAAACATCACCGTCCGCAGTTCGTCCTCAATGCCCTTCACCACCTGCAGGGACTGCCTAATCGAGGCGTCAGCGATGCTGTCCGCGGCTGCAGCCATCAGTTCGTTCAGGCTGGTAAGCGAGACATTTGCCCTCCTGACGACAGCCACCGCCCCGGCTTGGAAGCCCTTCTCAGACAGCAGAAAGGCCCGGTCAGCACCGACGTCTTGGGCGATCTGGACGAGAGTCAGAACCTGCGCCTTCGGTACAGCGGTCTTCCAGTATTTGCACTCGACAATCCAAATGATTGGCAATCCGGCCATTGTAGTTCGTACGACTACATCTATCTCGTGTTTTCCGCGCGCGCCTTCGAGCGTCTCCTCGACGGCTGCGTCGCAGCCCATCCTCCGAAAGAGGTCAGCAACTTTTTCCTGGTATTCGCGCCAAGCAACACTCTTTCTTTTTTTGTCCATGGGTTCTGTCAATCAAATTGTTCAGAAGATCTGATGCCAATGCTTCGTGGCCAATCGTCAAGAGATCTCCTGGAGTTGGATCAGCTGACCATAGATGCCGATGGCTCACTTCAGGCAGTCAAGGCCAACGCGTCCGCGTTACGGCTGCCGTCTGGGTGATCAGCGCTCCCCAGCCCGACGAGCATTGTCCCAGCTGCCAGCACCCTTTCATTGGTGTGGAACAGCCCGTCGCCGACCTCCTCGCCGAGCAGCCCCGTCGGGCAGGCCACAAGGCCCATGCCACCAGCCGCGAGCTGCAGGCTGGCCAGCAGCGCGCCTGCATCCCGCCAGAGCAGGCTGTCCGGCTTCCGGTAGACGGCGGCTGTCCTGCCGTAATCGGCAAGCAGTACGAGCGCGGTCCCGCGTGCCCGGGGCAGCAGTTCGGGCAACCGCGCCAGGAGACGGCCCGCTCGACCCGTACGACGCTCCGAAAGCACCTGCACCCGGGCGCTGCCCGGATCCACGCGGAGCAGAACCGGTGCACGGCGGCCACCCGCGACCACGATCACCTCCACTGGATGCAGGGCGCCCGCCGAGGGCGGCACACGACGCGTGCGGCCGAGCGGGTCGGCGACCCGGATGGCGCGCGCAACTGTCACCCAGCCGACGAGGGCAAGGATGGACCTGAGGGGCGCGGGCGCCATCTCCCGGACCGAGCGCCGCGCCAGCATGGCGTCGCGCAAAAGGAGCGGCCCCGGGTTCGCCGGGGGACACGGCCCAAGCGTCCGGCGCACCGGCCAGTCGAGAGGCTCGAGGACGGCCGGTGTCGCACGGGGCAACGGGTCCCTAGTAGGGCGGCTCGACCACACGCGGTGGCCCGGGATTAAGCTGGACTTGGAGCACGTCCCCCGGCGTCAGTGTCCGCACTACCGATGGGTTCGGCGAACTCAGGTTGGTGATCTCATGGATTTCGCACGGGTCAGCAGGGTCGCCTCCGCCACCACCTCCGCTCCCGCCTGCATTGCCGCCGGGCCCCGGTCGCCAGTCACCTCCCCCGCCTTGACTGCCGCCAGACATGATGTGCGCTCCTCGTGCCTCATTGGAGTGATGCCGGCCATCGCCAGCCCAGGCCAGCCGCCCGGCCGGATACAAGACTTACCCGCATTCTGAACAGGTTCGCTCTGCATTGAAAACGATTCTGTGCATTCGCACGGTCTCAGCCTCGGATGCATTAGCAGCTGACCGCATATGTTGCTCGCGATTGGGAAGCCTGCGTCGGAAGTGTCGAGCGTTTTGGGTTCTTCTTTTGTCCTTGTGTGTTGGGGCGATAAGACGGACTGGCGGCGGTTCGAACTGGGTCGCCTCGTTGGCTGCCACTGAGCCAATGGGCGTCCAAGTCACTACCATCCCAATGGTTCGTTGGGGTCGCCCAGAGGGTCATGGAGTTCGTCTGGTTCTGGAAAGAGCTTCTCGGCATCGAGCGCCGCGCTGATCTGGTCGGGTTCAAGGCGCCGGCTGATCGTTTCCAATCTCGCGGTAACCCAGCCAATCAGGCGGGCGTGTGATCCAACTAGCGCGGACGTCGGTCCGGTCAGCGCGAGCCAAGCCTCCAATGCATCTACCTCCCGTCGGAGCTCCATGAGCCGGTCTAGGAAGGCTTCGCGCTTCTTCTCTCGCTCCGCTCGCTGACGAGCCAGGGCGTGGCGCCTTGCCCGTTCCTGGTAGCGCCGCTCCCGCTCCTCTCTCTCCTCCCGCTGGAGCCGACGCGCGGCCAGGATCGCCTCAAGGCCGGTAGCCACATCTTCGACCATTCGGTCTAGGCGCTGGGTTCGGCCGTCTGCCCATGTCCGTCGTACACCATCACCCCAGCCCTGGATCTGGACGACCAGTTCGCCGGTCCGGATGGTGTCGATCGCCGGGTAGGCCTGCGCGTAGAGATCCGAAGACGAGGGCGCATCCCACGTCCGACGCGTCGCGTAGTATCGCTCCAATCGCTTCTTGCGCCGCTCCTCCGCGGCTAACTCCTCGGGCGTCGGAACGTGCTTCTCTCGTCGGATGCGTTCAGACATCGCGATCGACGCCGAGTCCTTGCCGCGTTCAACGCGCATCCCGTCACCAGCCATGGTCGGCGGAAGGCCGCGCTCCACGAGAGAGCGGATCAGCGCGTCGAGAATGTAGATCGAGCGCTCGACGGCGTCCTTGCCAACGGCCACGCCGGCCATGCCCTCGCCGTTGGCCTGGATCGCTCCGTCCGCGTTCGGCTTACCCTTCCGCAGCGCTTGCGCGGTGCGACGAAGGAGCGGGTGGACATCCGCGACAGGCCATGGCGGCGCAGGTGCGACGTCCGCCTCTGGGGATTTCTCACGTGGAGCGGGCGGTGGACGCTGGCGTTCCGCCTGGCGCGCCTTCGCGTACTGGATGACTTCTCGCACCTCATCGGGGAGACGCCATGCGCCTGCGTGGATCTCCAGTGTCTGCAGTCTTGGATCCTCCACCTCGACGAAGGGCTCCTGCTTCACCTTCTTCCCGTGCTGGAGCTTCGCCCAGTAGCCTCGCGGCGGGGTGGGGATAGCGTACCGCTCACAGATCTTCGCCAAGCCCGTGCCGGTCACACCAAACTGGGCAGCAACGTGCATCATCGGCTTCGCCCAAACGAGGTCGTAGAGTTCGCGCCGCGTCAGAGGCGCGCCACCGTTCATCCCTGTCGGCGAATTATCGAGCACGGCCGGCCTCGTCGGGCAGGTCATCCGGATCGTAGGCAGCCTGGAAGGTAAAGCGGCGAATCATGGCCTGACTGCGGAAGAGCGGCTCGCCATCCAGCGTCACATAGCGCAGCTGCCCTGCCGCCAGAGCGGTCATGAGGCAAGCCAGCACGTCGTGCGGCATCGATAGCATACCCTGGAACACGCCCGCTCGGACATGAGCGTTACCAACAGCTTTAGGCTCTGCAGATGCAGGGAGGTCCGCCACGACTGCAAGGTCCAAATCCAACCGAGGCAGGAAGGTGAGACCGGCCATCTCGGCCTTCGTGGCCTTCGGCCGGAGGAGCCGGCCGTGGACCTCCAGATGGCGATAATCGGAGTATGGCTCAGGGAAGTGCTTGCGGCTCGGATTTACGCCGAAGCTGAAGCTCCACTCCCATCGTTCGATCTGCACCACGTAGAACTCAGTCGTTGGCCGGACCTTTGTCCTTGATCGTGCAGGACGCCGCTTCGCCTGGGTCCGATCGGTTATGCGGTCCGGCATCGGTCGGTTGCCCTACGCCTGTGCCTCGTCGAACGGGTTCAACGTCCGCACTCCGAGCCCACTTACATCGGCTATATTGCGTGTGACGAGAACGAGATCGTGGACCTGCGCTGTCGCGGCAAGCAGGGCATCAATGACCGGGACGGATCGTGATGCCGACATTCGCCCCCATGCGTCGGCCACCGCTGGATCCACGCCGATGATGCGCGCCCCAAATACATCGGACACTTCGCGAAGCCAGCGCTCCAGCGCTCCCGCCTTCAACGGATCACGCGGACGGACGCTCTCGATTCCCTTTCGGATCTCGCCGAGCGTCAACGCGCTGAGGAACAGATCGCGATCCTCGACCGCAGCCCACCAGGAGGCGACGCTCGGATGGCATCGCGGCCCCTTCTGGATCTCCGAGATGATGTTGGTGTCGACGAGCCAGGTCATAGGTCGATTGGACGTCCGGTATCGCGGGATCGGGTGAGATCGATGTCATCCAGTGGTGCCGCGGCGAGCAGGTCCTTCAGGCTGCGCGTCAGCTCCGGCCCAAAGCGGCGACGGAGCAGGGCGCGCGCCTCGCCAGCCTGGTCGGGGTCGGCGAGCGCCGCTGCCACCGCCCGGACGAGCGGCGCATCTTCACCGCGTACCTGCACCTCAATGCGCTGCAGGCCACGGCTGCGCAGGCGGCGCCGATGCTCGGCCACGGCGGAGGGCGGCTTGGGTGTGGACTTCGCAGGCATAGGGTACCCTCAACAATTTCCGGTAACATATCCGGAAATACGAGCGGAGTTCAAGGGAAACGCTGACGCACCCGCTGAGGCGGACGCCGCTCTCCAAGGCTCCAGCCTAGAGACCGCCTGTACCGAGTCGCACCTCCTCCGCCAGTTCCCTCGGGCGTCCCGCTCTCCGACAGACCGACCGCCGCTCTGAGTGGCAGGTTTCCTGGGGCTTTCGGGGCGGGCCTGTTGACTGGCTTGGCATGCAGACGGCCGAAAATCTCTCTCCGTGGGCCAATTCTCTCCGTACCTCCTGACCTGGCCGATCAAGTACGCGTACGGACGCGGGCAAAATTTCAATGGCCACCTCGGCACCGACGCCGTTCTCGGTTCGACACCTGGCCAGCCCTCGTCGAATGGTCCGGAAGGATACTCTGATGGGCGGCCGCCGCCGTGCCGTCTCCAGAGCAGATCTGTGGCTTGGCCATTGGTGCTCTCTCCGGCGCTGGCAGCCGATAGCCGAGCGCAGAACGCGGCTTCAGTCGCGCATTCGTAGCTGCGTCGGAGCGGTCGGCCTCGGCACCTGCGCTCAGGCTGACTCGTTCGGCCATCTTTTCTCGGTTATGGCTTGCGCCCCCGGGGCAAGACGGCGCGCCCGCCTCTGGTGCAGCTCTCAAGCGGCTGAGCCCACACGAACCCGCGGACGCAGCTCCGGAGCGTGCCCGAAACCACGCTTCCCATCGCGGTGCATCGCTGGACCACCCTCCGATGCAGGCAGCAGAGATGACGTCCAGAGCCTTGCCCCTCGGAAGCACCACGACGCAACCCGTGCTGGTCGCGACAATCCCGCCCGAGGCCGGGCGGTCATCGGGAGCCAGAAGGACGGATGCACGACGCCAAAGAGCCATCCACTGCGCAGCGTCGAGAATGATGCCCGGTAGGCCCGTGCAATCAACGCAGCGTGGCATTTCTCATTCTGCTGGGGATACCGGCCCATGCCCGAGCATTGCGGCTTGCGCTCGTGCCGGAAAGCCCGGCCCCACCATCACCCGGGCACTATGCTGGATCGGCTCAGCTCGCTGATAGTCGGTCGACCCAGCAGGGCCATCACGCGCTTGAGTTCGACCAGAAGAAGCTCGATCGCCCGGACAGCGCCGGCCTCTCCGGCGGCGGCCACGCCGTAGAGCGGAACGCGGCCGACCAGCACGGCCTTGGCACCCAATGCGAGGACCTTTGCCACATCCACGCCGTCGCGGATGCCGCCATCCAGCAACAGCGGCATTTCCCCGGCGGCCTGCAGGCAGACAGGAAGCATCTCCACCGTCGAGACCATGCCGTCCAATTGCCGCCCACCGTGGTTGCTCAGCACGACGGCATCGGCGCCGACGGCCGCGATGCGAGCGACATCCTCCGGATCCACCACGCCCTTCACGATCAACCGCCCCTGCCACGCATCGCGGAGCCGGGCGAGGCTCTCGATGCTGAAGGCCGGATCCTTGCCTTCGTTGATCGCTCTCCGTTCGGACTGGACGCTGTTGTCCGGCAACTGCATCGCGATGTTCGGAAAGCGTGGTGGCCCATGCCGCAGTGTCGCCGCCAGCCAGGTGGGATGGCGCAACCCATCGATCCGCGTGGACAGTCGCGGCCGTCCCGACGGCGAGAAGTGCCGCGCCTCCCAATGGCGGATGCCGGCGACAGGCGTGTCGACCGTCAGGACCAGTGCCGTGCAGCCTGCGTCCTTCGCCCGCCCCATCAGCCGCTGCGTCGCGCCCTGCTCGCGCAGCGGAAAGGCCTGCATCCACACCTGTCCGCCAGCCTTTGCAACCTGCTCGACCGGCATGTTCGACGCTGCGCTGAGAATGAACGGCACGCCCATCCGCGCCGCGGCCCTTGCGAGCATGCCATCCGCACCGGGGCGCATCATGCCGGCGACGCCGGTCGGCGCCACCATGACCGGCGCCGCCATATCGAGACCAAGGAACCGGGTGGTGACATCGACATGCGAGACGTCGCGCAGCGTGCGCGGCAGCAGCGCCAGCGCGTCGAGCGCGGCGCGATTGCGCGCGAGGGTGCGTTGCTGCCCCGCCCCACCTTCCAGGTAATCCACGACGAAGCGCGGCAGGTAGCGGTGAGCCTCCTCGCGCAGCCCCGCGATGCTGGTCGGCAGCGGCTTCACCTCGGATTCACGAGGTACTGTGCGTTCACGCAGGTACGCAGGCGACCGCTGCGCAGGTAATCGACCAGATAGGTCATGGACAGGCGACGGATGTCGAGGATGCTTGCCGTGCTGTAGAAGGCCGAATGCGGCGTGAGGATCAGCCGCTCGTCCAGCCATTCCTCGCCGGCGGCCCAGGCCTTGATCAGCGGATCCTCGCGGTCGAGCGGCTCCTCCTCGAAGACATCGAGGCCGGCGGCGCCGAGCCGGCCGTTCCGCAGCGCATCGCCGACGGCGGCGAAGTCCACGATGCCCCCGCGCGCGGTGTTTACCAGCACCGCGCCTTCGGGCAGCAGGGCGAGGGCGCGCGCGTCGATCATGTGGCGCGTTTCCTCGTTCAGCAGGCAATGGATGCTGAGCAGGTCGCTGCGTGCGAGCAGCCCATCCAGCGTGTCGAACCGTTCCCAGCCGAAGGAAAGCTGATGTCCGACCGGCAGATGCGGATCGTAGTAGCCGACCTTCATGCCGAAGGCGTCGAAGCGGCGTGCGGCGGCGGTGCCGATGCGGCCCAGCCCGACCAGCCCGACCCGCACACCACCCAGCCGCCTCACGGTCTTCAGCAGCCGCGCATCCCAACTGTCGTTGGACCGGCGCAGGCGACGGTCATAGGCCTGGATGCCGCGCAACAGGGCGAGCGCCAGCGCCACGGCGTGGTCCGCCACTTCCGTCGTGCCATAGTCCGGTGTGTTGATCACCGGGATGCCGCGCTCCCCGGCGGCCCTGAGATCGACATGGCCATAGCCGACGCCGCCCTGCGCGATGCAGCGGCAGCGGTCGAGCCTGGCGATGATCTCCGCCGGCAGCCGGTGCGCGCTACGGCAGTTCAGCACCGCATCCACACCCGCATAGTCACCGGGATCGGGCAGCGTGCCCTTCACCGAGCGGCGAAAGACGAGCTCGACGCCCGCGCCCGCGGCAGCCTCCTCCACATCAGGCTCGGTGTCGTAGAGCGGATCGATGACCAGGATCTTCATCAGTGCGTCTTCTGCCAGAGGGAGATGAGCGCCTCGGCATCGAAGCCGGGCAAGCGAGCGGCGCGGATCATCGCCTGCTCAGTCGCGAGCAGTGCCTCGATCGCGTCGGGCAGGGCATCGAGGTGGTCCGGCGGCACGATCATCGCGCCATGCCGGTCGGCGTGGATCAGGTCTCCCGGGTGTACCGTCAGTCCGAATACGGTGACGGGTTCCCCGATGCTGCGGATCTGCGTGAAGCCATTGCCGAGGCAGACGCTGCCCGCGAGGATCGGAAAGCCATCCAGCGCATCAAGGTCGCGCACAGCGCCGTTGGTGATCACACCCGCGCAGCCGAGGCCGCGATGGATCGCGGCATGCACCTCGCCCCAGATCGAACCCAGGCCGGGCCTCTCGCCGACATCCTCCATCACCACGATGCGTTGGGCTGGCCCGCTGTTCACCATGCGGTAGTAGCCGAAGCGGATGTGGTCTTTCTCCGCCTGGGTGAGCGGGGCGGGATGGTCGGAGGTCATGCGCGCCGTCACCGCATGGCCGACCATGCGCATCGTGGGATCGCTCGCGATGGGGCGGCCGAGGGTCAGCCCTTCGATGCTGTGGCCGCGCAGCTTCGTCAGGGCGTTCCAGACGGTCGGCGTGTCGTATCGCCGCAGCGTGGCGATGATCGCGTCGGTGTCCATGCGAGGCATCCTTGGGCGCGGGGGACCGCACGGTCCCCGCGGCGTCTCAGTTCAGGGTGATGTTGCCGCGCGTGACCACGCGCTTCCAGCGAGCCGCATCTTCCGCGAGCGTCGCAGCAAAGGCGGCCGGGCCATCGCCCACCGGGATGAGGATCAACGGCTCCAGCCGCGCACGCAACTCGGGCAGTGCGAGCACCGCCCGTGCCGCATCGTCCATCCGTGCGATCGCCGGGTCCGGCGCGCCTGCGCGGGCGACGAGACCGATCCACACCCGCACATCCATGCCCGGGATGCCGAGCTCCGTCGTGGTCGGAACGGCTGGGAGCTGTGCCAGGCGCGCATGGCCCGCGGTGGCGACCGCGCGCAGTTCCCGACGATCGAGCGCCGGCTTCACCGACGCGACCGAACCCAGCGTCATGTCCACGCGCCCGGCCATGAGATCCGCCATCGCCTGGCCCGTGCCGCGATAGGGAACGTGCAGGAAGCCCGCGCCAGTCTCCTGGTTCAGGATTTCCATCATCAGATGCGTCACCGATCCCGTGCCCGGCGAGGCATAGGTGATGCTGCCCGGACGTGCCTTGGTGTCGGTGATCATCTCGTTCAGCCCCGGCTGGCGCAACGACGGCCCGGCGGAGAAGATGTAGGGCGTGTCCACCAGATGCGTGACCGGTACCAGGTCACGCATCGGATCGAAGCTGAGGGTCTGCGGCAGCGCGGCGGCGATCGTGACCTGCCCGCCCGAGGCGACCAGCAGGGTCATCCCGTTCGCCGGCGACTGGACGACGTTCTCCGCGGCGATGAGACCGGCGGCGCCGGTGCGGTTCTCGACCACCACCTCCTGGTGCAGCCTTTCGCCAAGGTGCGGCGCCATGAGGCGCGCGAGCACATCGACCGAACCGCCGGGTGCGAAGGGCACGACGAGCCGGATCGGCCCGGGGCTGCTGCCCTGGGCCAGGGCCACCATGGGCAGGCTCGTGCCGGCCGCGGCCAGCAGGCTTCTTCTGGAGATGGGCACTGAGCTGTCTTCCCTGAAGGATGGTCGGAACAGTCGGGGCTATTCGCGCCGCGGCACGATCATCACGGGCGATCTCTCATAGTGTCCAATCGTATTTGTTCGGCTAGTCATGCGCTGGTGCTATGAAAGGCGGGCGCACGCATGGTCACCCATCGCATGGTCGAGGCCTTCCGCGCCGTGATGCAAAGCGGCAGCGTCACGCGCGCGGCCGGCATGCTCAACATCTCCCAGCCATCGGTCAGCCGATTGCTGGCAGACCTCGAAGCGGGGCTCGGGCTGCGGCTGTTCGACAGGCGCGGCACGCGCCTGACCGCCACGGCGGACGGCGTCGACCTCTATGACGAGGTCGAACGGTCCTTCCTCGGCCTAGCGCGCGTGCTGGATACGGCAGGGCAGATCCGGGCGCGCCGTGCCGGTGTGCTCACGATCGCCACCATACCGGCTCTGGGCAACACGCTGCTGCCCGCGGTGTTGAGGGGCTTTCAGACACTGGCGGGCGCCCCGGTGGTGCGCCTGCACATCGTGCCGTCGCAGCAGGCGCTGGGCATGCTCGCCCAGCGCCGCTGCGACATCGTCTTCGCCTCGATCGCGCCCGCACCGGAGATCGGGCGGCAGGTCGCGGCCTTTCCGATGCGCGGGTGTGTCATCCTACCGGCCGGGCATCGCCTGGAGGGCGAGACGCACGCGTTAACGCCTGAGATGCTGGCGGACGAGCCCATGGTCGCGCTGGCGGCGCATTCGCTGATGCGGGTGGAGACCGAGCAGGCCTTCGCCCAGCGCGGCGTACCCTTTCGCGTGGCGATCGAGACGATGCAGGCCTTCTCTGCGGCGCAACTCGTCCAGGCTGGTTTCGGCTGTGCCATCGTCGATCCGATGACGGCCCGCAGCCATGCGGCCACAGGTGGCGCCAGCCGTGCCTTCGAGCCGGCGATCGATTTCTCCTTCGGCGCCTATGCGTGGCGCATGGGCGATCAGGGCGGCTGGATGGAACGCTTCGTCGAGGCCGTCGCCGCTGCCGTCGCATCACTGCCGGATGGCTGATGCGTCAGTGCGTGTCGGTCGCCTGTACCATGGCATCGCGCATCGCATTTGGCCATCTTGTGCAGACGCCTGGGGCATTGCCGGTGCGGCGAACCGAGGAAGCCTCAAGGGCGTGGCTTGGCGGCGACTGCCCCCGTTCGACGATGCGCCTGAGATCCATCACCGCCACGCGATCGGCGATGTGACGCACCAGCAGGCCGAGGGTGGTCAGCGCTATCATCGACTTCCCCGGTCGCTTTCGCCGATCAGCGCGACAGCCTCGCCGGCATGGGCGGTGAAGGGGACGACTTCGCGCACCAAGACTGGCGCCGAGGCTTGCCGAGGCATCGTCGAGCGCACTGTCGATGGTCTGCAGGCTGCCCATGATCGCGAGCACCATGAAGGGCAGCAGCGCATGGGCCCTGCCGATCACGATGCCGGTCTCGTTGAAGATCAGCCGTAGCGGCCGGTCGATGATGCCGAGCTTGCCGCCCGCCGGTGGGGTGCTGGCCAGGGCGATTGCGCAAGCGCTCTCGACGCATGGAGACCGTGCTGCATCGTAAGGCAAGCTGTCGCGGATGGCGGCTGAATCGCGCTTGGCTTGCCGGAGAATGATGAACATGAGTCCCCTGGCTCATGTGTGGTGATCCGTTCATCGAACATGGAGTTGAAGCTCCTCAGGGCTCCGTGGATGGCTCGCCGTAGAGGCCAGTCGTTCGTGAGCTTCGTCCTGGCTTCGAATTCGAGGGGCGAGAGGTAGCCCTGGGCGGGTGGTGCCAGCGGAGAAGCCCTCGATGACGTGGAACGCGGCCATGGGCCGCGCGTGGAGCACGACAGCGAGGATCAGCAAGCCCGCGGCCGTCGGCACAGGCATCGAAGCGTCCAGCAAGCCGCGTCAGCTTCGCCCACCCATTGCTGGCGGCAGGGTGGATGAGCGGAGCCGCATCGTCGTACGGGCAATGCCGCACCTGCGAAGATACCGATGCGGCGCAACCGGTGCCTTGCCGCGCCGGGGAGCGGAGTGTTTACTCCCTGCAAGAAGCCCGGCTTCGACCGGGCGCATGGAGAGGAAACGAGAGGATGTCCGGGGCCCGACCAGGCCGCGTGCCTGCATGCTGAGCTACCTTCTGCAGCGCCTTGGTCTCGCGCTCATCACCTGCGTCTTCATCTCGGCGCTGACCTTCGTGATCATCCGGTTGCCACCGGGCGACTTCGTCGATGCCTACATCGCCAACCTGGTCGCGAGCGGGAGTTCGGTCTCCCAGGATCAGGCGGCGGCCATGCGTATCGAATACGGCTTGGACCAGCCGGTGATCGTACAATATGCGCGGTGGATGGGGCGCGTCCTGCAGGGGGATTTCGGCGTCTCCATGGTCTGGCGCCGGCCGGTGAATGAGGTCATCGGCGACCGGCTCTGGCTCACGATGGTGGTCTCGCTGGCTGCGCTCTTCCTCACCTGGGCGATCGCACTGCCGATCGGCATCTATTCCGCCGTGCGGCAGTATTCCATCGGCGACTACGCCTTCACCACGCTCGGCTTCATCGGGCTCGCGGTGCCGAACTTCCTGTTGGCGCTGATCCTGATGTATCTCGGCTTCCGCTATCTCGGCCTGTCGGTGGGCGGGCTGTTCTCGCCGGAATTCGTGCAGGCCGACTGGAGCTGGGCCCGTGTCTGGGACCTGATGAAGCATCTGCCGCTGCCGGCCGCGGTGCTGGCGCTGGCGGGCACGGCGCAGCTCATCCGCATCATGCGCGCCAATCTGCTCGATGAGCTGCGGCGGCCCTATGTGGTGACGGCCCGCGCCAAGGGGCTTTCGGAACGGCGCGTCGTGCTGAAGTATCCGGTGCGCGCCGCGCTCAATCCCTTCGCGTCGTCGATCGCGTATCTGTTCCCCTATCTCGTGTCGGGCAGCATCGTCGTCTCTCTGGTGCTCGGCCTGCCGACAGTGGGGCCCCTGCTGCTGCAGGCGCTGGTCGCGCAGGACATGTTCCTGGCCGGCGCGATCGTACTGCTGCTTGGCGTCATGACGGTGATCGGCACGCTGATCTCCGACCTGCTGCTGATGTGGATCGACCCGCGGATCCGACTGGAGGGACGATCATGAGCGCGACCACCGCCGCCGCCCAGGACCGCTGGGCGGAGGCGACGCAGCTTCAGCTCACCTGGTGGCGGTTCCGCCGGCATCGGCTGGCAGTGATCAGTCTGGTGATCATTGTCCTCTTCTACCTTGTCGCGGCCTTCGCGGATTTCCTCGCGATCAACGACCCGCACGCGACCGATGCCAGGCGGTCCTTCATCCCGCCGCAGGGCATCCACCTGTTCGACAAGGACGGCTTCAACCCGCATGTCTATGGTCTGCGCGGCGTGCGGAACATGCAGACCTTCCAGCTCACCTACACACCCGACCCGAACCGCAAGCTGCCGGTGCGGCTGTTCACGCGAGGATACTCCTACAACCTCCTTGGCCTGTTCGAGACCGACATCCATTTGATCGGCATCGAGGGCGGACAGCGCACGGACGGCATCTTCCTGCTCGGCACGGATCAGCTCGGGCGGGACCTGTTCTCG
This sequence comes from Roseomonas alba, assembly GCF_019430885.1. GTDB lineage: Bacteria > Pseudomonadota > Alphaproteobacteria > Acetobacterales > Acetobacteraceae > Neoroseomonas > Neoroseomonas alba. Next base: position 137,286 of record NZ_JAHYBZ010000009.1, read on the forward strand.
CGCATGATCGTCGCGACGCGGGTCTCGCTGTCCATCGGCCTCGCGGGCGTCACGCTGTCCCTGCTGCTCGGCGTCATCCTCGGCGGCATATCCGGGCTCTATGGCGGCTGGGTGGACACCTTCATCCAGCGCGTCATCGAGGTGCTGCGCTCCATTCCGACCATCCCTCTCTGGATGGGGCTGGCCGCCGCGCTGCCCAATACCTGGAGCACGACACAGGTCTATTTCGCCATCACTGTCATCATCTCGCTGATCGGCTGGACGGATCTCGCGCGCGTGGTGCGCGGGCGCTTCCTGTCGCTGCGCGAGGAGGATTTCGTGGTCGCGGCGGAACTGGCGGGCGCCAGCCAGGGACGCATCATCTTCCGCCACATGCTGCCATCCTTCGCCAGCCACATCATCGCCGCGGTCAGCCTCGCGCTGCCGGCGATGATCGTGTCGGAGACGGCGTTGTCCTTCCTCGGCCTGGGGCTGCGGCCGCCGGCGATCTCCTGGGGAATCCTGTTGCAGGACGCGCAGAACATTCAGGTGCTGGCCAATGCGCCTTGGCTGCTTTCGGCGGCGGTGCCGGTGATTCTGGTGATCCTCGCCTTCAACTTCCTCGGTGACGGGCTGCGCGACGCGGCGGATCCCTATGGCTGAACAGACATCCCTCGCCGTGCGCGACCTCGCCGTCCATTTCGAGATGGAACAGGGCACGGTGCGTGCGCTGGAAGGCGTCTCCTTCGACCTGCATGCCGGGCGGACGCTCGGCATCGTGGGCGAGAGCGGCTGCGGAAAATCCGTCACCGCGCGATCCATCCTGCGCATCCTCGACCGACCGGGACGGATCGTGGGCGGGCGCATCCTGCTCGACCCCGGCATGCCGGAGGAAGTCGACCTGATCGCCACGGACCCGGAATCGCGGCGCATGCGCGGCATCCGGGGCGGTCGAATCGGCCTGATCTTCCAGGAGCCGATGACGGCGCTGTCGGTGCACTACACCGTGGGTAACCAGATCATCGAGGCAGTGCGCCAGCATTCGAACCTGTCGAAGGCTGCCGCGCGCGACCGCGCCATCGAATTGCTGCGCGAGGTCGGCATTCCCCGTCCGGAACTGCGGGTCGATGCCTATCCCTTCCAGCTCAGCGGCGGGCTGCGCCAGCGTGTCGGAATCGCCATGGCCCTGGCGGGGGATCCGGACATCGTCATCGCCGACGAACCGACCACCGCGCTCGATGTCACGACGCAGGCGCAGGTGCTCGACCTGCTGCGGAGGCTGCAGCGGGAGAAGAACATCGCGCTGATGCTCATCACCCACGACATGGGCGTGATCGCTGAGATGTGCGACGAGGTGGCGGTGATGTATCTTGGCCGCGTCGTGGAGTATGCGCCGGTCGCCGATCTCTTCGCTGCGCCGCGCCATCCCTATACGCGGGCGCTACTGCGTGCGGTGCCGTCCATTCTCGCCACACCGCGCCAGCGCCTGGCGACGATCGGCGGCGCGGTGCCGCACCCCGGCGCAAGACCTTCGGGCTGCGCCTTCCATCCGCGCTGCACCGACTTCATGCCAGGCCGCTGCGACGCCGCATCGCCGCCGCCCCTCGCGCCGGGCCGAGCCGGCGCCTCCTGCTTCCTCGAGGTGCCGGCATGAATGTGCTCGAGGTCGACGACCTGAAGAAGCACTACCCGATCCATGCCGGCATGCTGCGGCGAGAGGTCGGGCGCGTGCGTGCCGTCGATGGCGTGTCCTTCCACATCGCGGCGGGCGAGACGCTGGCGCTGGTGGGCGAGAGCGGCTGCGGCAAGACCACCGTGTCCCGCTGCATCCTGCGGGCGTTGAGCCCGACATCCGGCGCCATCCGCTTCAGCCCGGAGGAGGGGCGCAGCGTTGATCTCGCCGTCCTGCCGAAGCGGTCGATGCGGCCGCTTCGGCGGCATATCCAGATGATCTTCCAGGATCCCTACTCGTCGCTGAACCCCCGCATGATGGTGGGCGACATCATCGCCGAGCCGCTGAAGGTGAACGGCGTGCCCGCCGCGGAACGCAACGCGCGCGTGCTCGAGTTGCTCGACCTGGTGCAGATGCCGGCGGTGGCGCGCACGCGCTTTCCGCACGCCTTCTCGGGTGGGCAGCGCCAGCGCATCGGCATCGCCCGTGCGCTCGCGCTGAACCCGCGCCTGGTAGTGGCGGATGAGCCGGTCAGCGCACTCGATGTCTCGGTGCAGGCGCAGATCATCAACCTGCTGCTGGACCTGCAGGACCGGCTGAAGCTGTCCATGCTGTTCGTCGCGCACGACCTGTCCGTCGTGCGCCATGTCAGCGACCGCGTCGCGGTGATGTATGTCGGGCGCATCGTCGAGATCGCACCGACGGATGCGCTGTATCGCACGCCACGCCATCCCTACACAGAGACCCTGCTCGCCGCCGTGCCGGCGCCGGACCCGATGCGCCGCGGCCGGGAGATGAAGGCGACGGGCGAAGTCGCGGATCCTGCGAAGCCGCCCCCGGGCTGCGCGTTCCATCCGCGCTGCCCCTATGCACAGGACCGCTGCCGCACGGACCGCCCGGAACTGACCGAAGTGTCACCGGGGCGATGGACGAGTTGCCACCGCGCAGGGGAGATCGAACTCGCCGGCGTGGCCTGACAGGAACACGGGAGGACACCATGAAGCGACGCGAATTCGGGGCGACCCTGATGGCGGGAACGGCACTCGCCCATGCGGCCCTGGCACAATCGGCCGGGCAGATCCGGGAATCCGGACTGGTTGGGGAGCTTGAAGGTCCGACCCTGATCGACGATCCGGCACGGCGGCCGAGGCAGTTCAAGGAAGCGCCGATGCTCGCTGAACAGGTGCGTGCGGGCCGGCTTCAGCCGGTGGATCAGCGCCTGCCGCAGGATGTCATGGTGATCCAGCCGCTGCGCAGCATCGGCCGGTATGGCGGCACCTGGCGCCGCGGCTTCATCGGCCCGAGCGACAGCGAGAACGGCAACCGCATCATGTCGGCGGACAAGCCCTTCTTCTTCGACAAGACCGGCACCGAGATCGCGCCCTGCCTGTGCAGGGGCTATGAGCTCAGCGAGGATGGCAAGCGCACCACCGTCTTCCTGCGCCGCGGCATGCGCTGGTCTGACGGCACGCCGCACACCGCCGATGACTGGGTCTTCTGGTTCGAGGATCTGTATCAGAACCGCGACCTCGTCGCCGCCCCGGCACCGGAGATGTCGGCCGGGGGCAAGCCGAGCCGGGTCGAGAAGGTCGACGAGCACACCGTCGCCTTCGTCTTCGACGATCCGAACTACCTCTTCCCCTATCTGCTTGCCGGCGACACGCTGGTGGGCGGTGGCCAGACGCGGCAACAATCGGAAGGCCGCGCCTACAGTGTCTATGCGCCGAAGCACTATCTCAGCCAGTTCCTGCCGAAATACACGCCGATCGAGACGCTGAACAATCAGGCGCGTGCGGCGGGTTTCAACAACTGGGTGCAGCTTTTCCGCGCGCGGTCGGACTGGCGGTTGAACCGCGACCTGCCGACGCTCTGTGCGTGGCGCATGGTGCAGCCGATCACCGGCCAGCAATGGATCCTGGAACGCAACCCGTTCTTCTATGCGGTGGACACCGAAGGCAACCAGCTTCCCTACATTGATCGCGTGCAGCTCACATTGGCCGAGAATCCGGAGGTGGTGAACCTGCGCGCCGTGGCCGGCGACTACGACTACCAGGAGCGTTTCATCGACCTCGGCAAGCTGCCGATCCTGCTCGAGAACCGCGCGCGCAGCCGCTATCGCGTGCATCTCGATCCCGGCTTCAACGGTTCGGACACGGTGCTGTTTCCGAACCTGACCTACACCGAGGATCGCGAGATCGGGGCGTTGCTGGCCGATGCGCGCTTTCGTCGCGCCATGTCGCTCGGCATCGACCGGGAACAGCTCAACGAGGCCTTCTGGCTCGGCCTCGGGACGCCGGGGTCGGTCGTGCCCGACCGCATCATTCCCGAGAGCCCGGGCGAGGAATGGCGCACGAAATGGTCCATCCATGACCCGCGGCAGGCCAATGCGCTGCTCGATGCCGTCGGGCTCACCCGCAAGGATCGCGAGGGATACCGTCTGCGCCGCGACAATGGCGAACGCCTGCGCATCGAGATCGCGGTAGCGCAGACGCTCTCGCCGACCTGGCCACAGCAGGCGGAGATGATCGTCCAGCATTGGCGGCAGATCGGCCTGGCGGGCGATGTGAAGGTGATGGAACGCGGCCTTGCCATCACCCGCGCGCTCAACGATCAGAACCAGATCCTGATGTGGACCAACAACGGGACGGAGAGCCTGTACCTCTATCCACGCTATGCATTGCCGGTGGATCCCACGGCCGGCGTCATGGGCAATGCGCATGCGCTCTGGTACGCGTCGAACGGGGAGCGCGGCACGCCGCCGACCGAACCGGAGATGCTGCGCGCCTTCCAGCTCATGCGCGCCGCGGCCGGGCAGCGCCAGGCAGAGCGCACCCGTACCGCGCAGGAGATCTGGAAGATCGCGGTCGAGCAGCAATGGGGGATCGGCGTCGTCGGCCTGTCGCCCGCCTTCATGGGTGTGCGCGTCGTCAACGAGAAACTGGAGAACGTCCCCGCCCGGACCGGCGTGTCCCAGCACATCCGCACGCCCTGGGGCGGGCATCCGGAGCAATGGTACTTCAAGGCCTGACCGATGCGCTGGTCGGGCGCGCCGCCGCCCGGCCGGCGTGGACGACACTGCTTGCATGACTGGCGCCCGAACGGGCCATGGTCGCCCGCGTAGGACGGATCGCGGAGCCGATCGCCGCATGCCGCTCGTCAGGCCGGTGGCAGCGTTGCAGTATCCCGCGCCGGACGTGATGGAGATGAGAGGCGGAAGATGAAGGTTGCCGTAATGGGGGCCGGGTCGATCGGTTGCTACTATGGGGGGCTGCTCGCGCGGGCCGGGCTGCCCGTTACGCTCATTGGCCGCCGCCAGCATGTCGACGCGGTGACGGAGCGTGGGCTGCTGATGGATGTCGGCGGCGAGCAGCACCGCGTGCCCATGCCCGCGACGACCGAGGCCAGGGGCGTGGCCGATGCCGATCTGGTGCTGTTCTGCGTGAAGTCGGGCGATACGGAGGCGGTGGGGCGGGAGATCGCACCCCATCTGCGACCCGACGTGACGATCCTGAGCCTGCAGAATGGCGTCGACAATCCCGAGCGGCTGGAGGCTGTGGTCAGCCGGACCGTGGTGCCGGTCGCCGTCTATGTCGCGACCGAGATGGCCGGGCCAGGCCATGTGCGGCACAAGGGGCGCGGTGATCTGGTCATGGGGCCAAGCCCGCGTGACGCGGAGATTGTCGCGCGCTTCGCGGCGGCGGGGGTGCCGGTACAGGTGTCCGACCAGGCCATGGATGCGCTGTGGGGCAAGCTCATCGTCAACTGTGCCTACAACGCGTTGTCGGCGCTGACACAGCTTCCCTATGGCCGGCTGCTGCAGATGGCCGGTGTCGAAGCGGTCATGCGGGATATCGTGGCGGAATGCGTGGCGGTGGCGACCGCCTCGGGCGTGTCGGTCGCGCCGGATATCCTTCCTGCCGTTCTGGGGCTTGCGCGCAGCATGGCGACGCAGAAATCCTCGACGGCACAGGACCTGTCCCGAGGCAAGCCGACGGAGATCGACCACCTCAATGGAATCGTGGTGCGCAAGGGAGCGGAACTGGGCATCCCGACACCGGTCAACCGGGTCCTGGTGACGCTGGTCAAGGCGGTGGAGGTGGCCCGCGCGGAAGACGCGGGCATGGCTTCCGCCACCTGACGCGACTGCCCGCTATGCCGCCTGCGCTGGCGCCGGATCGGGCAGCAGTGCGTCGGGGACGGGCTCCGACATGGCTGCGAGCGGGTCGCGCGGCAGCACGCGATGCACCAGAACCAGGCGCGCGAGTTCGCGCCGCTCCGGCGCGTTGATGCGTGCGGCCTCCCATGCCATCGCGGTCGCCGAGGCGATGTTGTAGAGCGCCGTCCCCGCCTGGCGTGCCAGCACAGGCCCGCCATCCCCCGCGGCGTGACGGGCGAGCGCGAAGGCGCGCTCCGTCGCAACGTCAAGCTGGGGCAGATCTTCCGGCGTCGTCGCGCGTAGCGCGGCAAGATGCGCTTCCAACGCCTCCAGCGAGCTTTCACGCTGCGCCGCGCGCAGCACGTCGAGCGCGACGATGTTCGAGGTCCCTTCCCAGATCGACCCGAGATGCGCATCGCGCACCAGGCGCGCATCGGGGAAGTCCTCGATGTAGCCGCAGCCGCCGCGTACCTCCATCGCATCGCCGGTGACGACGCGGGCGTCGCGGCAGGCGCGGAACTTGATCAAGGGCGTGAGGATACGCAGCAAGGCATAGGCGCCGGCCTCCCCGGCATCGGACCTGCGCAGCGCATCGGCGGTCTGGAAGACCATCGAGCGCGCCTGTTCCGCGCGCATCAGCATCTTGGCGAGCTGGCGACGCATCAGCGGCAGCGTCACGATCGGCGCGCCGAAGGCGATGCGGCGATGGGCGATGTAGAGTGCCTCGGTCACCGCCTTGCGCATCATCCCCGCGGCACGCACGCCGTTCGACAGGCGGGAATTGTTCACCATGTCCGCCATCTGGCGCATGCCCGCGCCGGGTGAGCCGATCATCCAGGCGGTGGCCCCTTCCAGCCTGATCTCGCCGGACGCCATGGAGCGTGTCCCGAGTTTCTCCTTCAGCCGCACGATGCGATAGCGGTTGGTCGAACCATCCGGCAGCACCCGCGGCAGCAGGAAGAGCGACACGCCCTTGATGCCCGACGGCGCACCCTCCGGCCGCGCCAGCACCATGGCCAGTTCCGCATCGGCGTTGGAGCAGAACCACTTGTCGCCGGTCAGCAGCCAGGACCCGTCATCCTGGGGCGAGGCGGTGACCGCCGTGTTGGCGATGTCCGACCCGGCGCCCTGCTCGGTCATGAACATCGCGCCCTGGTACAGATCGTCCAGATCCTGGCTGGTCAGCGCCGGCAGATAGCGGTCGATCAGGTCCTGGGAGCCGAATTTGCGCAGCGTGCGCGTTAGGCTGTCGGTCATCGAGACCGGACAGCACAGGCCGAACTCCGCCTGCACGAACAGATAGGTGATGGCGTATTTCGCCGCGGCCGGCATGGGCTTCGGCCAGTCCAGCACGCCCTCGCGATGCGACAGGGCGGCGAGGCCATAATCGCCGAAGGCGACGCGTTCCAGCTCGCGATAGGCGGGGTGATAGGCGATGGACTGGCTGTCCTCGCCCCGGCGCGTGCGCATGTGCAGCACGGGCGGGTTCACATCGGCGGTTGAGGCCAGGTCGGACAGCCGCCCGCCGGCCATGGCGCCCAGCCGGTCGAGATGCGGCGCGAGATGCGCGTCGAGATCGCGCGGCAGATACAGCGGCAGCAGCGCCGCCAGCATCGGATCGGCGCGGTAGAGGTTCAGCCCATGGGCATCGGGCACGGCCTCGGCGCCGACGGGGGCCGGCCGGTTCGGGCGGATGATGGTCATCGGCGTTTCCTCCATGGGGAGGATAAGAACCGGCCATCACGCCCGAAGTCCAGCCTCGCGCGGGCGGGGAGAGGGGCGGCGCCCCTCTCCGGCGCGTCAGGACACGCGGAAGTTCGTGAACTGCCAGGGGCAGTCGGCGTCCACTTCCTCGGGGAAGAGCTGCCCGCGATCCTGCAGCGGCGTCCAGTCGGAATAGACGCCGGCCATTTCGCCCAGATAGGGGAAGCAGATCTCGAGCGCCCGGGCGTGGTCGAGCTCATCGGCTTCGAGCACGCCGGCATTCGGGTTCTCGATCGCATGGACCATGCCGGCCAGCACCGCGACGCAGACCTGCAGTGAAGTCGCGTTGTTGTGCGGGCAAAGCTTGCGCGCTTCCTCGATGGTGAGGCGGGAGCCATACCAGTAGGCGCCTTTCTCATGGCCCATCAGCAGCACGCCGAGCTCGTCCATGCCGGAGGTGATCTCCTCCATCATCAGGCGCTTCTCGGATTGCAGTTCCCAGTTCCGGCCGGCGAATTCGTGCACCGACAGCACGGCGTCGTCGCAGGGGTGATAGGCGTAGTGCGCCGTCGGGCGATAGACGACGGCACCCGAGGCATCGCGCAGCGTGTAGTAGTCGGCGAGCGAGATGCTCTCGTTGTGGGTGATCAGGAAGGAATGCATCGGCCCTTCCAGCGGCGTCCAGGACCGCACGCGCGTGGAGGCACCCGGGCGCATCAGGTAGATCGCCGCGTCGCAGCCGAACTCGTGGCGCATGCCGTCCACGGGCAGCGCCTTTTCATGCGAGCCCCAGCCGAGTTCGGCCGGCTGGCACCCTTCGCCGGTGAAGCCGTCGATCGACCAGGTGTTGACGAATTCGCCGCGCTTCTTGGGCTGGCCGGCGGCGACCTGGGTGTCGCGCTCGGCGATGTGGATGACCTTCACGCCGAGATCGGCGGCGAGCTTCGCCCAGCCCTCGCGTGTCGTCGGCGCGGTCGCATCGCGGCCGGTGTCGCGCGCGATGTCGAGCAGCGCCTGCTTCACGAAATGCGAGACGAGGCCCGGATTGGCGCCATGCGTCGTCACGGCGGTCGGGCCTGTGCCGGTCTTCAGCGCCAGCGCGCTCTCGCGCAGCGCGTAGTTCGACCGCTGGGACGGGCTGAGCGAGGGGTCGGTGTAGCCGCCGAGCCAGGGCTCAATGCAGGTGTCGAGGTAGAGCGCACCGATCTCGCGGCACAGCATGATCAGCGCGACCGAGGACACGTCCACCGACAGGTTCAGCAGGAAGTCGCCCTGCGACAGCTTGCCGCGCAGCACGGTCTCGTAGTTGTCGCGCGTCAGCGGCAGCACGCTGTGCGCAATGCCATATTCGGCCGCGATGGAAGCGCCGCGATCGTCGGATGTGACGATCTCGATGCGGTCCTTCGGCATGTCGATATGGCGCAGGATCAGCGGCAGGACGCCCTGGCCGATCGACCCGAAGCCGAGCATGACCAGGCGGCCGTCGAAGGCGGCGTGCTTCATTTCCACAATATTCCCCGTATCAGGCGGCGCGGGCCGCGGCGGCTTCATAGCCCGGCGTTGCGAGCATGGGCGAATCAGACACTTCCGTGACATGCGCCCGATCGAAGCCATTGAAGGCCGTGCGCAGCGCCGTTCCATAGGCGCCGAGCTGGCCGATCTCGATCCAGTCTCCTTCCCGCACATCGGCGGGCAGCATCCAGGGACCGCGCATCACATCTGCGCTGTCACAGGTCGGACCGAAAAGCGTAAAGGCGCGCTCCACCGCGGCGGCCTCGCCATCCAGGCGGACCAGCCGGTGCGGGAAGCGGAAGCCGGGCGCGCCGGCATCCGACAGCGCGCCATAGACGCCGTCATTCACATAGAGCGCGTCGCCGCGCCGGCACTGCACCTGCACGACGACCGAGGCACCGCCGGCGACCAGCGCGCGGCCCGGCTCTGCCCAGAGGCGCACGCCTTCGGGCAGCAGCGCCGCGCCTTCGCGGATCGCGTCCATGAGGGTGTCGAGCGCCGGCGGTTCGCTGCCCGGATAGGCGACCGGGAAGCCGCCGCCGACGTCGACGATCTCGACCGCGACGCCGGCGACCGCGATCACCTGCGCGGCGAGCGCGAGGGCGCGCGTCCAGGCTGCCGGATCGCAGCACTGCGACCCGACATGGAAGGACAGCCCGAGCCGCGCGGCATGCGGCCGCGCCGCGCGGAGCAGCGCGATGGCATCCTCCGGCGCGGCGCCGAACTTGCCCGACAGGTCATAGGCCGCATTGCCCTTCGGCAGCGCGAGCCGCACCACCAGGCCGAGATCGCCGGCGCCCCCCTCAGTCTCCTCGAGGATCTTGGTCAGCTCGGAATCGGTATCCAGCACGAAGTCGCGCACGCCCGCCTGCGACCAGGCGGCGCGGATGGCCGCGCGGGACTTCACCGGATGCATGAAGTGGATGGCGGCGTCGGGGAACATGCTGCGCACCAGCCGCACCTCGGCTTCCGAGGCGCAGTCGAAATGCGTGACCCCGCCGGCCGCGATGGCGCGCAGCATGGTCGGCTCGGCATTGCACTTCACGGCATAGAGCACATCACCCGGGAAGGCGGCGACGAAGGCGCGCGCGGCCGCGGACACCGCTGCGGGGCGCAGGCAGTGCAGCGGCTCCTCCGGGCGCAGCGACGTGATCACCGCATCGACGCTCGGGCGGCGCGGGGTGCTGGCAGGGCGGCGGAGCGGCGCGACGGCGCCACGGGGACGGAACTGGGTCATCGCATCTGGCCTTGGAGGAAACGGGTGGGCGCGCCCGCCGCCGCGCCACGGCCGGAAGGGCCAGGCGCGGCGGCGGGGAATGAGGGAGCCTGCCGGCGGACCGCCACGGACGACGCCCCGCGATCCCCTCGGCCCGCGGAACGGGCTTAGGGGCGGGACGGCGGCGCAGCGTCGTGGATCAGGCGCTGCGGCTGATGCGATGGCTACTCATCGCAAGGCGGCGGTCAGGCGACACAGGCGGCTCCCTCGAACCTTCCGGCCCACACGCATGGCCGGATCGAACAAAGGACGCGTCCCGTCGTTGCTGTGGCCCGTCAGGAAGGTCGGGCCTCGCGGCACGTGCGATGGCGTCAGCGCCCGAACCATCAGGCGCGGGCCGGAAAATATGCAGTGACTTCGCCTGATGCAAGAGAATTTACGCGAAGGCGCCATGAGCAGCGCGCATATCGCCCGGATAGGCCGGTAGGGTTACCGGAAAGTATCCGGACGGACAGCGTTACCAGCCGCAGAGCCGCGCGCCCGTGCGGTTATGCGCCAGGATGGCGCGGGCCGTGGTCGGGGTCAGGCTGTCAGCGTCGTCGACCAGGACCGGCCGCCAGGGGCCACAGGCGTCAGCGCCGCCGCCAGTCGCGGCGCAACTCGCCAAGGGCATCGCCAGAGCGATCCACAACGCGGTCCACCTCATCTCTGACCTCCCGCGCGCGGGCCGCGCGTTCCAGGGTTGCATGGCGTTGTGCAACGCCGCCGTCGCGCCGGCCGGCGGCATAGGCGGCGAGCAGCAGCGCGAGCACCGTCCCCGCCGTCGCGACCCAGCCCGCCGCGCGCGACCAGGCGGCGGCGAACAGGGCTGTCAGGGCGCTCATGCCGCCCGTCGCGCGCGCTGCCAGATGAACCAGGCCGCGACCGCGACGATCACCGCGACGGCGAGCCAGGGTGCCAGGGTCTGCAGCACGCTCAGCGCCGGGGCGGCCTGGCTGACGGCATCGAGGGCGGGCTGCACGACCGTCACGGCCGCGGCCCCCGCGGCGGCCGTGCCGGCCGCGGCGCGCGCCGTGCCGGTCTGCGCGACCGCCGCGCGGCCTGCGGGCACCACGCCCGCGAGGCGCAGCCCGGCATCAATCGTGGCGCGGTCATAGGGATTGCCGCCGAGCTCATGGACGATCACGGCCTCGACCAGCGGGCGGAGATCCTCGTAGCGATGCAGGTCGAGCGCCTGGCGCGGGTGGCGGTCCATCCGCCGTGCCACGGCGGCGATATAAGCCTCGGTGTCGTTTTCCACTCCCGGCGCCCAGCGCGAGACGATGCCGCGGATGGTGTCGAGCCCGTGCCGGTCCTGATAGGTCGTCAGCAGCACGGCCAGGGCGCGGATGCCGTATTCGTGGGAGACGAAGCGGGCGAAGCGGGCCCGCCCGCCGGGCGGGACCGTCTCGATCGGCGGGTCGGCCAGGCCCTGCCAGCGATTGGCCGGCACATGGTCGAGATTGCCCGGGTTGCGGTTGCGATAGCCGCGGGTCTGGCGGGGATCCATGGGGGTTCCTCACGGGGGATGGGTGAGGCTGGCCCGGTGCTCGGCATCCGGGGCATCCTCGGCGGGACAGGGCAGGGGGTGCGTGTGACGATCGGTCAGACCGTGGCGAGGGCGATGCTGGGCCTCGCCGTTTCGTCGGGCGGGGCGGCGGCGTCCTGCATCAGCGTCGATCGCCATGCCGAGGCGCGGGACGATACGCTCGCCTTCACCGCTGGGCTTCAGCGCGAAGTGCGGATGGCGATCGAGCGCAACGACAGTTGCACGCCCGATCTGCACATCGGCTTCATGGTGGTGGAACTCGCCGTCATCGCCGGGCGGTCGGGGCGCGGCTACCTCGTCACCTACGCGGTGACGGATGAGCGCGATGGTGATGTGCGGCCGCATATGGGCGCGACCTGGGCGATGGACCGCACCCAGGCGCTGCTGGATGCGGGCCGGTCGGCCGGGGCGGGGATCCGCTCCCGGACCTGGTGACGGTCAGTCGGCGAGCACCGTCAGGCTCTCGGCCGGAATGGTGATGCTGCCCGCCGCGCCGAGTGTGGCCGGCGAACCGAGCACCGCCCAGGCCAGCGCATTGCCGCCCGAGACTGCGTCGAACAGCCCGACATGCGTCAGGGTGCCGACGGCCCCGGTGAAGCCGAAGCGGATCGACGCCGCGTTGCGCTGCGTACCGCTGCCGGTGAAGGCAGAGGGCTGGCGGGCGTAGCCAGCCGCGGCGGAAGGTTCACCCGTCAGCCCGGCGGCGTCAGTGCCGCCGGTGCCGAGGCCGACCCAAACAGCCGCCGGCAGGCTCGGCTGCCGCCCGATCAGGGCGCGGGCCAGGAGGTTCTTGGCATAGTCGGTCAGAGCGGTCATGGCTGTCTGTCCTTCACCCGGGGGCCGCTCAGCTCACCACCGCGCCGTCCGGCCAGCGCCAATTGGTGCCGTCGCTGACTGCGAAGCGCTTGTTCGATGTGCCGTCGCTGACGAAGACCAGGCAGCGCGCGAAGCCGGCCGCCGAAGGCAGGGTGGAGACAGTGTAGGTCGCCAGGCGGAGCGGTGCGGTGCTTTCGACATAGCCGGCACCCTTCGGCGTGAGTTGGAGATGCGCGTCCGTGTCGAGGCCTTGCACGGACAGGCGTGGCGTGCCGCCGGCCGCCGCAGCGTCCGCGCGAAGGTAGTTGCGCGGCAGCCCGCCGGCCGAATAGGCCTCGAAGGCGACCTGGCCCTGGGTCCACAGCCGTACTGTGCCGGTGCCCTTGGCGGCGAGGTTGAGCGCGATGTTGGTATCCGTGCCCTGGGTGGCGATGGAGGGCACGCCGGAGGCGGCCGCGGAGCTGATGAGCACGCGATTGACGCTGTTGGCCGGCGTCGTGATGCCGAGGCCATGCGCCCCGGACGCACCGCCCAATGAGATGACCCCGCTGGAGCTCGCTCGCAGCACCTCGATCCCGGCGGCGGAGGCGGCGACCTCCGTCGCGGACGGCGCGAAGAGGCCGCTGTTGTCGACGCCGACCTGCAAGCCCGGCCGATCGCTGCGGCCAGCCGGCGCGCCCAGGGAGACATAGCCGTTGGTGCCGCTGTTCACGAACGGTCCGGAGTTGCCGTTCCCGAGCAGCGCCGGGCTGCCGAGATACACCACATTCGGCGTGCCCGAAGCGACGTTGGCGAGGTGGATCGCCGCCGAGCCGTCGTTCAGCGTGTTGTAGTATTCGACGCGCAGGGAGAAGAGGTCGATCCGGTTGCCGGAGCCGTTGACCCGGATGGCGTTGCTCTGGGAATCATCGAGGCGCAGGTTGCTGATCTGCAGACGCGCATTGTTGCCGTCGATGCGGATGCCGTTGGAGCCGGCAAGCGGCTGGCCGCCGCCGCTGTAGATCTCGGATTGCGTCGTCGCGTTCGCGATCTGGCCGGTGACGTTGTTGCCCTCGATCCAGATCGAATAGAGCACGAAGTCGGAATAGAGGTTGCCCACGTAGAACTTCTTGGTCGTGCCGCTGGCCGAGGAGGCGAAGCGCAGCATGGACCGAGCGCCGAACACGAAGAGGTCGTCGAGGAAGATGCCGTCGACACGGCGCATCACGATCGCATCGCAATACTGCTGCTGCCAGCGCACCACGTCGTCGTCGGCCGTGCCGAAGGGCCAGAAATGGACGTGCTGGATGCGGCAGGTGTCGTAGGCACGGTCGATCTCGATGCCGGTGGTGAAGACCTGGCCGCGCAGGCCCTCGATGTTCAGCCGCCCCGAATTGTCGCACCAGATGCCGCGATTGATGCTGGCGAAGAACACGTTGCGGAACTCGACCAGGCCGAGGCAGTCCTGCACCCGGAAGACGAAGTCGTAGTCGGTCGGCGCCCAGCTCGCATCCTGCGCGGCGCCGTGGGTCTGACGGATGGCGATGTCGCGCACGGCCGATCCGCGTGCGCCGCCGCCGGTGAAGGTGAAGGGGGTGAAGCCGGTGGTGGTGATACTGAACCAGGTGCCGTCCGCGGTGTTCGAGCCTTCGGTGAAGCCCGCGCCCTGGAAGATGATGGAGACGCTGTCGACGACGATGGGGCTTGCCAGGCGATAGACGCGGGCGCCGAACTCCAGCACGCCACCGCCGGCGGCGTTCATGGCATCGACCGCGGCCTGGATGGCCGGCGCGTCATTGGTCACGCCGTCGCCGACGGCGCCGAAGTCGCGGACGTGATAGGCACGATCGGCGAGAATCCCGCTGCGCAGCTGCGCGAGCGTGGTGCGGCGCGTGACGGCGGAACCGCCGCTGCCCTGGACGATGGGCAGCACGTCGCTGTCCGCCGCCGCCGCGATGGCGGGCAGCAGGCTGATCTTCGAATCGGACATGAAAGTCTCCCTTGTGGCTCGGGACGGAAGGGGGGCCTAGAGAAGGAGTGCGCCGCCGCTCTCGAGCAGCAGCAACCCGCCGGTCTCGCTCAGCAGGCGGGGCGGCTGGGTCACCGCGAAGGGCGGTGACAGCGCGAAGTTCGCCGGGTCGGCGGCATCCACGGCGAGCAGCCGGTAGCCCCCCGCCGGCGGGGGTGCGGTGAAGCTGGTTACCGCGCGCCCGGCCAAGACGGCGACGGTGTGCGGCGCGCTGACTTCCGCCCCGGTCGCAGTGCGGAAATGGAAGGTGATCTGGGACATGGGGCCGGTGATGCTCGCCCCCGTGGTGAAGATGTCGCCCTGGGACAGCGGACTGGGCGGCGGGTCCAGCACGATCGCCCGCGGCGTGACCGTGGCCGCGACCGCGACGTCGATCAGCAGCGTCGCGGAGCGCAGCAGCGCCGGCGCGGCTCCCGCGGCATCCACCGTCACGCCGCCGCCGGTGATGGCGCCGCCGCGGATCGGTACCAGCGCCGTGGCATCGGAGGCCTGGACGATGACAATGTCGCCGGGCTGCAGCATGGGACCGGCCGAGGCGAAGTAGCCCGGCGCCAGCACCGTGGTCCGGCTGTCCTCGGTGCGGTAGTGCCACAGGGTGAAGCCGTTCGCGTTGGTCAGCGCCGAAAGGCCACTGGGGAGAAAAGACATGCGGGGCTCCTCGGCCGCCATGGGCGGAGGGCGCACGCGGGCCTTCCGCCGGGGGGCGGGTGCTGGGGGACAGGCTGTCGGGGTGGACCAGGGTGGATGCCGGACGCATCTCGCCCCGTGGTGAGCGGGTGGATACAGGACATTCAACCTGCGGTCAAGGTAAAAATACCTATTCCTGTTTCTGTAGCCGGGGGATGGCAGGATGGCTGTGCGTGTTAGTCTTGCCTCGACCCCGCCGACCGTCGCCCGAGGGACCCGCGCCGATGCTCCGACGCCTGCTGCCGCTGCTTGCCCTGCTGTTCCTGGCCTTTCCGGCCGCGGCGCAGGAGCGGGTGCTGAATGTCTATAACTGGTCCGACTACATCGACCCCTATGCCGTCGCCCGCTTCACGCGGGAGACCGGCATCCGGGTCCGCTACGACGTCTATGACAGCCTGGAGACCCTGGAAGGACGATTGTCCGCGGGTCGGTCTGGCTACGACATTATCGTCCCGACCAGCGAGCCGACCTTCGCCCGCCTGGTGCGCGCCGGGGCGTTGCGCCCGATCGACCGCGCGGCGGTGCCGAACTGGGCCAACCTCGATCCCGTGCTGATGGCGCGCGTCGCGGCCATCGACCCCGACAACCGGCATGGTGCGATCTATCTGTGGGGCACGGTGGGCCTCGGCATCCGGATCGATCGCGTGCGCGCGGCGCTGGGAGAGGGGCCGCTCGACAGCCTCGACATCCTGCTGAAGCCGGAGAATGCGGCGAAGCTCGCCCGCTGCGGCATCATGGTCATGGACAGCCCGACCGACGTGATCCCGTCCGTGCTGCGCTGGCTCGGCCGCGACCCCAACAGCAACGCGCCCGAGGATCTGCGCGCCGTGGAACAGGCGCTGATGGGCATCCGCCGGCATGTGCGCGCGATCATCGCGTCGTCGTCCATCCTCGATGCGCTGGCGACGGGGGAGGCCTGCGTCGCGCTGACCTATTCCGGCGACGTGATCCAGGCCGGCGTGCGGGCGCGCGAGGCCGGGCGCGGCGTCGAGGTCGGCTACGTCATGCCGCGCGAGGGCGCGCAGCTCTGGTTCGACATGATGGCGATCCCGGCCGATGCGCCGAACCCCGAGGATGCGCAGCGCTTCATCAACTTCATCCTGCAGCCCGACGTGATGGCGGGCATCACCAACCATGTGCGCTACCCCAACGCCGTGCCCGCCAGCCGGCCGATGGTGAACGAGGCGGTGCGCAACGACCCTAATGTCTTCCCCTCGGCCGAGGCGCTGTCGCGCACCTTCGTCGCCAGCACCCCGCCGCGCGAGGCGGAGCGGCTGCGCACGCGGCTTTGGTCGCGCTTCAAGGCGGGGCGTTGAAGACGCTTCTCCGTGCCGAGGCGATCACCAAGCGCTTCGGCCCGACGCTGGCCCTGGATGCGCTCGACCTCGCCATCGCTGAAGGCGAGTTCTTCGCGCTGCTCGGCGGGTCGGGGTCCGGCAAGTCCACACTGCTGCGCATCATCGCGGGCTTCGAGACGCCGGATTCCGGCCGGCTGCTGCTGGACGGCACAGAGATCGCCGCGACGCCGCCCTGGGCGCGGCCGATCAACATGATGTTCCAGTCCTATGCGCTGTTTCCGCATCTCAGCGTGGCGGACAATGTCGCCTATGGCCTGCGCCGCGCCGGGGTGAAGCGTGCGGAAGCGGCGACGCGCGTCGCCGCGGCGCTGGCCATGGTCCATCTCGACGGCTTCGGGACGCGCCGGCCGCATCAGCTTTCCGGCGGGCAGCGGCAGCGCGTCGCATTGGCTCGCAGCCTGGTGATGCGCCCGCGCCTGCTGCTGCTGGACGAACCACTCGGCGCACTGGATGCGGGGCTGCGGGAGCGCACGGGCTTCGAGCTGCGCGCCCTGCAACGCGAGACCGGCGCCGCCTTTGTGATGGTGACGCATGACCAGGAGGAAGCGTTGGCGCTCGCCGACCGCGTTGCTGTTCTGGAGGGCGGACGCATCGCGCAGCTCGGTCCGCCGCGTGCCATTTACGAACGTCCGGCGACCCGTTTCGTGGCGCGCTTCCTCGGCGCGGCGAATGTGCTGGAAGGCCGGGCGGCGGCGGAGGGCTTCGACAGCGCCGAGGCGGGCGTCACCTTCGCCGGCGCGATCGCGCCCGACACGGTCGCCGTGGCCTTGCGCCCCGAGCGCATCCGCGTGGTTCCCTCCGCCGAAGGTCCCAACACCGCCCATGGCGTCGTCGAGGATGCCGCCTTCCGCGGCGACGACACGCTGCTGCTGGTGCGCCTGCCGGGGGGTGCCGTGCTGCGCGTCGCCCATGCGGAGGAAGACGGCGCCCCGCCCGCCCGCGGCGATGCCGTGACCCTCACCTGGGATGCCGACGACGTCGTGGCGCTGGCCTCGTGATGGGGCGCCTCGCGGTCCTCGCGCCAGTCTGGGTCTGGCTGCTGGTCTTCGTCGCGGCGCCGGCGGGCATCCTCCTCGCCATCGCCCTGGCCGAGGCGGATTCCGGGCTGCCACCCTTTCGCCTCGCCTGGTCGCTCGCCGGCTTCGCGACGCTGACGCAGGATGCCTATTACCTCGACGCGCTGCTGGCCGCGTTGCGCATCGCGGCGATGACCGCCGGGGGTTGCCTGCTGCTTGCCTATCCGATGGCCATGGGCATTGCGCGGGCGGTGCCGGGGCGGCGCGTACTGCTGCTCGCCGCGCTGATGCTCCCCTTCTGGACGGGGTTCCTGCTACGCGTCGGCGCCTGGATCGGCCTGTTGCGCGACGAGGGCTGGATCAACGGTCTGCTGATGGGGCTCGGCATCACGGATGAGCCGCTGCCGCTGCTCTACACCGAGGGCGCGATGCTGATCGGCATGATCCACGCCTATCTGCCCTTCGCGGTGCTGCCACTCTTCGCGGCGCTGCTGCGTCTCGACCCGACGTTGGGTGAGGCGGCGGCGGATCTCGGCGCGCGGCCGGCGACGATCTTCTTCACGGTAACACTGCCGGTGACGCTGCCCGCGGCCGCGGCCGCCTTTCTGCTGGTCTTCATCCCGGCGGCCGGCGAGTTCGTCATTCCCGAACTGATGGGACCGCCCGAGGCCCAGCTCGTCGGCCGCGTGCTGTGGCAGGAGTTCTTCCAGAACCGCGACTGGCCGGTCGCCGCGGCGCTCGCCGTGACGCTGCTGGTCCTGCTGCTGATCCCGATCCGCCTGTTCCAGCGGCTTGAGGCACGGGGATGAGCAGCGGCCGCTTCGTTACCGCCGTGCTGACGGCGGGTTTCGCCTTCCTCTGGCTGCCGATCCTGCTGCTGGTGATCTACGCCTTCAGCGCGGACCGCATTCCCTTCCAATGGGGCGGTTTCTCGCTGCGCTGGTTCGCCGCGCTGGCGGAGAACGAACGCATCGTCGAAGCGGCGTTCCTGTCGTTGCGCATCGCGGCGGGGGCGGCGACGCTCGCGGTGTTGCTCGGCGGCGCGGCGGGCTGGGCGCTGGCGCGCTACGGGCGCTTTCGCGGCCGCGCCCTGTTCGGCGCGCTGATCGGCGCGCCGCTCGTGCTGCCCGAGGTCGTGACCGGGCTCTCGCTGCTGTTGCTCTTCGTGGCGTTGGAAGTCACGACGGGGTGGCCGGACGGCCGTGGCGCCTTCACTGTGCTGCTGGCGCACGCGACGCTCGGCGCCGCATTCGTCGCGGTCGTGGTGCAGGCGCGTTTGGCGGAGACCGACCGCAGCCTGGAAGAGGCAGCCATGGATCTCGGCGCAACCCCCGCGACCGCCTTCCGCACCATCACCCTGCCATTGATCGCGCCGGCCCTGGCGGCGGGATGGCTGCTCGCTTTCACCCTGTCGCTCGACGACGTGGTCATCGCGTCCTTTGTGTCGGGGCCAGCAGGGACGACGCTGCCCATGGCCGTCTTCGCCATGCTGCGGCGTGGGCTGACGCCGGAGGTGAACGCCCTCGGTGCGGTGATCGTGCTCGCCGTTGGCGCCATGCTTGCGCTGGCGACAGTGCTGATGCGCGCGCGGCGCTGAGTCGCGGCGGATTGCCTTCCCGGCGCGAGTCCGTAGCATCGCCGTCGCAACGACGCCCGGCACGGGCGCGCCCCATCGAGGAGGAAACACCATGCGCCGGAGAAGCATCCTGGCCGCGACCGTCGCTGCTGCGACAGTGGTGGCCCCCAGACTGGCCCGCGCGGCTTGGCCAGGCGATCGGCCGATTCAGGTCCTGGTGCCCGGACCCGCCGGCGGCGGGATGGACATCCTGGCCCGCAGCTTTCTTCCCTTCATGCAACAGCGCCTCGCGGGGGCGACCTTCGTCGTAGTCAACCGCCCCACCGCCGGCGGTCAGCAGGCCTTCGAGGGCATTGCCCAGGCCGCGCCCGACGGCTTCACCATCGGCGCGGCCCAGGCGCCCAATTCCATCACCCTGCCAATCGAACGCCAGGTGCGCTACCGCGTGCAGGACTTCACCTTCCTCGGCAATGTCATCGAGGACCCCTGCGGATTGTGGACCCGCGCCGACAGCCCGATCACCAGCGTCGCGGCACTGATCGCCGCGGCGCGGCAGCGGCCGGGGCAGGTGACGATCGGCACGGCCGGTATCGGCAGCGACGACCATCTGCTGGTGCTCGCCCTGCAGGACGCGGCCGGGGTCGAATTCTCCCATGTGCCCTTCAACGGCACGCCGCCGATCATCCAGAACCTGCTGTCCCGCAGCATCGATGTCGGATCCTTCAACATGAGCGAGGGTCTCGCCCTGCTGCGCGAAGGCGCGCTGCGCGGCATCGCCCAGGGCGGGCCGGAACGCTGGGCGGGCACGCCGGGCGTGCCGACCTTCCGCGACCAGGCGGTCGCCGTTCTGGGCGGGTCCACGCGCGGCATGGTGGCCCCGCCGAACCTGCCCGCCGGCATGCGGGACGCGCTGCGCCATGCCGTGTCCGAGGCCAATGCCGACCCCGTCTGGATCGCCGAGGCGACGCGGCTCAACCTGCCACTCCGCCCGATGACGGCGGAGGCGCAGGAGCGCCTCTTCCTCGAGGAGGATGTCAGGCTGCGCGCCATCTGGGCGCGCAAACCCTGGCGCGACTGAGAGACTGTTTGGACAGTCCGGCACCGGCCCGCACCCCCAGCCCGGCCACCCATTCCAGGATACTGACGTGAGTGGCCGGGTTGGGGTGCGGGCCAGTGCCGCACATGGAATCGTGCCGCAAGGCGCGTTTCCAATCAGACCCTGAGACTACCCATGAATAAGGACCTGCCATGACCCCGCCTGACCGCTTCCGCGCCCTGCTCGCCAAGCCCGATTTCGTTGCCATGCCGGCGATCTGGGACGGGCTGACCGCCAAGCTGACCCACGATGCCGGCTTCGAGACGGCCTTCCTCTCGGGGTCCTGCGTCGCGGCGAGCCGCCTCGGCGGGCCGGATCTCGACATCATCTCCTTCGCCGAGATGCTCAACAGCCTGGAGATGGCGCGTGGCGCGGCACCCGATCTGCTGATCCTGGCCGATGGCGACCATGGCTACGGCAATGCGATGAACGTGCAGCGGACGGTGCGCGCCTATGGCCGCGCGGGGGCCGCCGCCATCCTCATCGAGGACAAGATCACCCCGCGTGCCCTGACCTCCGCCGGCAAGCCCTGCCTGCCGCGGGAGGAGGTACGCATGAAGGTCCGCGCGGCCGTCGCGGCCGCGAAGGACAGCGGCATCCTGGTCATGGCGCGCACCGATTGCCGCCCGACTGCGGGGATCGAGGAGGCCGTGGCGCGCATCGAGATGTATGTCGAGGAAGGCGCCGACATCCTCTTCCTCGACAGCCCGAAGGATGAGGAGGAGGTGAAGCGCGCCGTCGCGGCGTCGAAGGGCCGGCCGCATTTCGCGGTGCTGTCCCCGGGTGCGGATCGCGAGACGCCGACCCAGGCGCGCGCGGCCGAGCTGGGCCTCAAGATCGGCACCTTCCCGACCGGGACGCTATCCCCCGCGATGGCGGGGATGAAGGCCGGACTGGCGGCGCTCAAGGCCGGCAAGTCCGCGGCCGATGGCGCCCTGCCGCCGGCGGAGTTCCGCCAGGCCCTGGGCTATGCGGCCTATGAGGCGGCCGCCAAGCCCTTCGTCCTGCCGGGCTGATCGCGCGGGGAAGGGCGCCCGTCCCGGGTTGATGCCGGCCCGGGGCGGGACTAGGGTCCGGCCCTTCCCCACACACCGTTCCGGGCCAGCCATGAACCTGATCGCCGATCGCCTCAACCGCATTTCGCCGTCGCTCACCATCGCCATGACGACGAAGGCGCGGGCCCTCAAGGCGGCGGGCAAGGACGTGATCGGCCTGTCCTCGGGCGAGCCCGACTTCGACACGCCCCAGAACGTCAAGGATGCGGCGATCGCGGCGATCCAGCGTGGCGAGACGAAGTACACTGACGTCGCCGGCACCATGGCCCTGCGCAAGGCGGTCTGCGAGAAGTTCGCGCGCGACAGCGGCCTCGACTACAAGCCGGAGGAGATCATCGTCTCCACCGGCGGCAAGCAGGTCATCTTCGACGCGCTGCTCGCCACCATCAATCCGGGCGACGAGGCGATCATCCCCGCCCCGTGCTGGGTGTCCTACCCGGACATCGTCGAGCTCGCCGAGGGCAAGCCGGTGATCGTCCAGTGCGGCCAGAACAACGGCTTCAAGATGACGGCCGAGGATCTGGAAGCCGCGATCACGCCCAAGACCAAGTGGCTGATCCTGAACAACCCCTGCAATCCGACCGGCGCCGCCTACAACGCCGAGGAGATGAAGAAGCTGACGGACGTGCTGATGAAGCACCCGAACGTCTGGGTCTTCACCGACGATATCTATGAGAAGCTGGTCTATGACGGCTTCAAGCCGGCGACGATCCTAGAGGTCGAGCCGCGCCTGCGCGACCGCACCGTGACGATGAACGGCTGCTCGAAGGCCTATGCCATGACCGGCTGGCGCATCGGCTTCGCCGGCGCCCCCGTCGCCCTGATCAAGGCGATGGACAAGCTGCAGGGCCAGTCCACCTCGGGCACCTCCTCGATCTCCCAGGCCGCCGCCGTCGAGGCGCTGGCCGGCCCGCAGGAGAGCATCGAGGCGATGCGCCAAGTCTATGAGCGCCGCCGCAACATGGTGGTGGACATGCTGAACGCCGCCCCGGGCATCCGCTGCCACAAGCCCGAGGGCGCTTTCTACGTGTTCCCCGACATCCATGGCTGCATCGGCAAGACCACCGCCGGCGGCAAGAAGATCGAGACCGACGAGGACTTCACCATCGCCCTGCTCGAGGAAGCCGGCGTCGCCACCGTGCATGGTGCGGCCTTCCTGTCGCCGGGGCATTTCCGCATTTCCTACGCGACCTCGGACGAGGCGCTGAAGGAAGCCTGCACCCGCATCCAGGCCTTCTGCGCCGGGATGAAGTGAGCGCGGCCTTCACGCTGCGCCCGGTCGAGGAAGCGGATTTCGAGCCGCTCCTCGACCTCTCCATTCGCGTGTTGCGGGCCGACCTGGATCGGGTCGGCCGCTTCGACCCTGATCGCCGGCGCACGCGCATGCGCGCGGGGTTCGATCCGGCCACGCTTTCCGTGGTCGAGGTGGATGGCCGCCGGGTCGGCTGCATCGCCGCCACGCCGGCCGCGGATCATGTCGAGATCCATTCCTTCTATCTCGAGCCCTCGGTGCAGGGGCGGGGCCTCGGTGCCGCGGTTTTCGCTGCCGTGGCTGGCCGCCATGCGGCGCTGACGGTGCGGATCGAGGTGCTGAAGGGCAGCGCCGTCCTTGGCTTCTGGCAGAAGCAGGGCTTCCGCGTCATCGCGGAACAGTCCTTCGACTGGCTATGCGAACGCGAGCCGGGCGCGCTGCCGTAGCGCGAGGCGACTCGGCTATCGTCCTCCGCCCTGGCCGGGAACAAGGGAGAGGTTCGCCCAATCTGGTGCTGTGCTCGGGTCCGCCGCCGCTCGCCCGCAGGATTCCGTCTGTCGCATTTGTGGTGTCGCGCCGCCGGCCACGATCGCGACAGGGGCTGGCATTGTCATAGAGGAACGGCGTCAGCGCGTCGGGGAAGTAGAACTGGCCGGTGAGCACCGTTCGGCTGTCCAGGAAGACCTTGAAATGCACATGGGGCGTCCGGCCCCGGTATCAGCCCGGATAGATGGTGTTGAACGCCACCTGTCCCGCGCTGTCCGCGAACTGGGTGCCGCGCAGGAAGGTCTGCCCGACGGTGGACACGGCATGCGTATCGGTCTGCCCAGGATAGCCCGAAAAGGCGCCGAGTGCGTCACCGTGCCAGACATCCACGCGTGCGCCGGGCAGGGGCTGGCAATTCGCCCCTTCGACGACCTGCAGCCGCAGGTCGAGTTTCACCCCTGGTTTGCCCTCGGTGATGTCGGCGCGTTCGAGGCTCGGGTCGCGATAGAAGGGCCCCTCGATGGCCTGTGGGGTGAGGCGGCAGGTCTCGCCGGCGTGGCGCAGCAGGGCCGGGCGAGGGCGCCCTCTATGCGACGGCCGGCATTGCATGGCGGTGCCGATGCCGGCCAGCAGGCCGCGGCGTGGCAGGATCACTGTTGGCATCCTGCCCGCCTCCGACCGCGGCCTGCCGGGGTTGCGTGCAACAAAGCGCAACCCGCTACCGGCGGACCCTTCGGCTGCCGCGAGGCCGCGACTCCACGGCTGCGCGCGCTGCCGGGACGCCGGCACCGCGCACCATGCCGTCCGCCCCGTCGATGACACGGCATGAGCGGTGCTCAGCGGCATCGACCCCCACCTGGCGGCCGGGCACTGTCCGCCGGGCATGCCTCCCCCTTTCCGAAGGTGGCTTGGCGGGGCGCGGCGGGGCGCATAGGGTCGCCTCCTCCCAGCACCAAGGAAGAGTGCCCGCCGATGCCCGCCCTTGCCGCCCGTATGAATGAGGTCTCCATCTCCGCCTCCGTCGTGATGACGATGAAGGGGCGCGAGCTCGCGGCGAAGGGGATCAAGGTCATCAGCCTCGCCTCCGGCGAGCCGGACTTCCCGACGCCGATGCATGCGATCGAGGCCGCCCACAAGGCTGCGCTCGCCGGCGACACCAAGTACCCGCCGCAGGACGGCACCAAGGAGCTGAAGACCGCCATCCAGCGCAAGTTCAAGCGTGACAACAAGCTCGACTACGCGCTTGACGAGATCCTCGTCACCAATGGCGGCAAGCAGTGCATCTTCAACGCCTTCATGGCGACGCTCGATCCGGGCGACGAGGTGGTGATCCCCGCCCCCTACTGGATCTCCTATGCCGACATGGCGAAGGTCGCCGGCGGCAAGCCGGTGCTCGTCTCCTGCCCGCAGAACAACGGCTTCAAGCTGCGCCCCGAGGATCTCGACGCCGCCATCACGCCGAAGACCAAGTGGGTGATGCTGAACTTCCCGAACAACCCGACCGGGGCCGCCTGCTCGCGTGAGGAAATGCAGGCCATCGCCGCCGTGCTCAAGAAGCACCCGCATGTCTGGGTCATGACCGACGACATGTATGAGCACCTCGTCTATGACGGCTTCGAGTTCTGCACGATCGCCGAGGTGGCGCCCGAGCTGAAGGACCGCACCCTGACGGTCAACGGCGCCTCCAAGACCTATGCCATGACGGGCTGGCGCATCGGCTTCTGCGGTGGTCCGAAGCAGCTCATCAAGGCGATGATGAACATGCAGGGGCAGGCGACCTCGGGCGTGTCCACGGTAGGCCAAGCCGCCGCGGCGGCCGCACTGGACGGCCCGCAGGATCTGGTGCGCGAACGCGCCGAGGAGTATCGCCGGCGCCGCGACATGGTGGTGGACATGCTGAATGCCGCGCCCGGCATCGTCTGCCACAAGCCGGAAGGCGCCTTCTACGTCTTCCCGAACGTCGCGGGCTGTCTCGGCAAGACCAGCAAGGCCGGCACGAAGATCGAGACGGATGCCGACTTCGCCCTCGCGCTGCTCGAGGAGAAATACGTCGCCGCGGTGCAGGGCGCGGCCTATGGCATGTCGCCCTATCTGCGCATTTCCTATGCGACCGACATGGAGAGCCTGCGCGAGGCCTGCGCGCGGATTCAGGAGTTCTGCAAGGAACTCGCGTGATCGGCCAGGGCGGCCGGAGAGGGGCTCTACCCCTCTCCGGACCTCACCCCACCAAAGGCCGAAAGGCCTTTGGAAACCTCAACCTGGCGCCGGACGCCGCTGGCAAAGTGGTTGCCGAGACGCGCATTTGCGCAGGACACGCGCTATGAGCATCCTGGCGCGGCCGTCGCGTCCTGCACCAACAGATCGTGCTCCAGGGGCTCCAGGCCCCTGGCGGGGTGGTTCGGAGGGGCAGAGCCCCTCCGACCTTTTTGGACTGCGCTTCCTATGATCCGCGAAGGTCGCGACGACGACGCCGAGGGTTTCATCGCCCTGATCGGCACCTGCTGGGCGGAGTACCCCGGCTGCATCCTCGACGTGGATGGCGAGGTCCCCGAACTGCGCGCCCTCGCCACCTGGTTCCGCGACCAGGGCGGCAGGCTCTGGGCGGCGGAACAGGATGGCCGCCTCGTCGGCATGGTCGGCACTCGCCCGCTGAAGGAGGACGAGGCCTGGGAGATCTGCCGCATGTATGTCGATGCCGCCGCGCGCGGCAGCGGCCTCGCGACGGCGCTCCTCGACACCGCGGAAGCGCATGCGCGCGCATCGGGTGCCGAGCGCATGGTGCTCTGGACCGATACGCGCTTCACCCGGGCGCACGGCTTCTACGAGAAGCTCGGCTATGTCCGGCACGGCTCGATCCGCATCCTCGACGACATCTCCCACTCGCTGGAATTCCGCTACGCCAAGCCCGCGGCGGGTCTGGTGGTGGAGGCGCTGGACGCCGCCGCGGCAGCTTCCGCCGAACGCCGCCTGTCCGAGCTGCTGATCGCTTGCGTGGCCGACGGCGCGTCGCTCACCTTCCTGCCGCCGCTCTCGCGCGACCGCGCGACGCTGTTCTGGAAGGCGGCGTCGGCGGCGGTCGCAGCCGGGACGCGCGTATTGCTCGGTGCCTGGCTCGACGGGAGGCTCGCGGGCAGCGCCACCATCGATTTCGCGGTGGAGGAAACGACGCCCAACGCCGCGACCATCCGCACGCTCATGGTCGATCCGGCGATGCGCCGGCGCGGCATCGGCCGCGCCCTGATGCGCCGCTCGGAACAGGCCGCGCGCGCCCATGGCCGGCATATCCTCACCCTGGACGCCCGGGCCGGCAGCGCGGCCGAGGCGCTCTACCGTGCCGAATCCTGGGTCGAACTCGGTCGCATCCCGCGCTACGAGATCGATTCGGAGCGCCGCCCCTGCGATACCGTCTTCTTCTGGAAGGCTCTCTGATCCATAGGAGAGAGGCGATGATCAGCCCGGACTGGTGCCGCATGATGGCGGCCTACAATGCCGAGATGAACCGCCGCCTCTACCGTGCCGCCGATACGCTGGACGATGCGGCGCGCCGCCTCGACCGCGGCGCCTTCTTCGGGTCCCTGCACCGCACCCTGTCGCACCTCCTTTGGGGCGACACCCAGTGGATGAGCCGCTTCGACGGCTGGGAAAAGCCGCCGGTCGGCATCAAGGGCAGCCCGGACATGGTTGCGGACTGGGCGGCGCTGAAGGCCGCGCGCGTCGAGGCCGATGCCCGTATCGAGGCCTGGGCCGGTCGCCTGACGCCCGAGCATCTGGCCGAACCGCTGGTCTGGTTCTCCGGTGCCACGCAGCAGCAACTGACCCAGCCGCGCTGGATCACGATCACCCATTTCTTCAACCACCAGACGCATCATCGCGGCCAGGCCCATGCGCTGATCACCGCTTCCGGCGCGACGACCGAGGACACCGACCTTCCCTGGGCCGTGGACCTCAAGGGTCTTGGCCTGCTGCCATGACCAGCGACGCGACCGAGCGCCACCCGCCGGAGGAGGAGCGGACCATGGTCCGCCGGGCTGGGCCGGTCGCGGCGGCGGAACCCATCGTCCATCTCCTCGACCTTGAAGGTACCGAGGGCCAGCCGGCCCGCCGCGTCGCCATCGGCCCCGTGCCGCTGACCATCGGCCGCGGCGCCCAGGCCGGGCTGGTGCTGGATTCGGGCGATGTCTCGCGCAGCCACTGCGTCATTGCGTTGGAGGGGGAGGCGGCGGTCGTCACCGATCTCGGCTCGACCAACGGCACCATCGTGGATGGGCGACGGATCGACGGGCCGACGCGCCTGACGCCCGGGGCGCGCCTGACGCTCGGCCCGGTCACGCTCGTCTATCGCAGCGGCCGTGCCGCCGATTTCGCGCGGACCGAGGAGGTGGAGAAGGACCTCGCCCGCGCCGGCCGCTATGTCGAGGCGCTGCTGCCTCCGCCCATCCCGGATGGCCCGGTGCGCGCGCATTGGCGCTTCGTGCCCTCCACGAATATCGGCGGGGACGGCTTCGGTTATGGCTGGCTCGACCAGCATCGCTTCGCGGCGTGGCTGCTGGACGTCTCCGGGCATGGGGTGGGGTCGGCGCTGCTTGCCGCCTCGGTGATGAACCTGCTGCGGGTACATTCACTGCCGGGGACCGATTTCACCGACGCGGCCGCAGTGCTTGCCGCGCTGAACGACCGCTTCCAGATGGATCGCCAGGGCGGGCTCTATTTCACCATCTGGTACGGCGTGTTCGACCCGCGCACGCGCATCCTCGGCTTCGGCTGCGCCGGGCAGCATCCGGGCTTCCTGCTTGTGCCTGGTGAGGCCGCGCCCCAGGCGCTGTGGGTGAAGAACCCGCCGGTGGGGATGATGCCTGACTGGCCCTATCGCCGCGCTGAGGTGACCGTCCCACCCGGGTCCCGCCTGCACCTGTTCAGCGACGGCGCCTTCGAGATCGTCACCGCCGATGGCCGCGAACTGACCATCGGCGACTTCCTGCCCCTGCTGACGGCGGCCGCCATGCCGGGCATCGCCGAGCCTGAACGCCTCTGGCGCGCCGTCCGCACCGCCGCGCGGCCGGGGCCGCTTGATGACGATGTGTCACTTGTCGCACTCGATTTCGCCTGAGGCCCGTGTCATGCCACCGCTCCTTGCTATGACGCCCCGGCGCGATGCCGGGCGAGACTGGGAGATCCGCTGATGGAACTGGTGGTGGTGGATGGTGCTGGCGGGCCGCTGCGCCTGGTGCTGAAGGGTCGCCTGGATGCGGCGGGCACCGAGCAGGTCGAGACGGTCTTCGCTGCTCGCATCCGTGCCGCCGCCGGCCATGCCATGGTGGACATGACGGCGGTAAGCTTCGTCGGCTCGCTCGGCCTGCGCATGCTGGTCGCGGCCGCGCGCGCCGCCGACCGGGCCGGCCGCAAGGTCGTGATCTTCGGCGTCCAGCCCGCCGTGGCCGAGGTCTTCCGCACCACTGCCCTCGATGAGCTGATCCCGGTGCTGGTGGACGAGGCCTCGGCCCGCGCGCAGATCAAGGCGTGATGCCGGCGGGCGCGACCTATCGCCTGATCCTGCACGAGGGCACGGAGGCGCTGCGCGCCGCGCAGCTCGCCGTCGCGGCGTTCCTGCGCGACCAGGGTGCCGGCCCCAACACCGCGGCGCGGGCCGAACTGTTGCTGGAAGAACTCGCGTTGAACACGTTGCGCCATGGCTTCGCCGCCGGGGGCACGCCGGAACTCGTCGTCACCGCCTGGCATGACGGGGCGCATGCTGGCCTGGACTTCGAGGACCGCGGCGCGCCCTTCGATCCGACCCAGGCGGCCCTGCCGGTCAGGCCCGGCAGCCTGAAGGATGCGCCGGTCGGCGGCCTGGGTGTGCCGCTGCTGCGCCGCGTCGCCGCTGAGCTCGTCTATAAGCGCACTGCGGATGGCCGCAACCGGCTGCACTTGGTGCTGCCGGCCGAGGACGCCGTCATTGGCTGAGAAAGCCGTCCAGATGCGCGAGCACCGCGTCCGGCGCTTCCTCCGCCAGGTAGTGGCCTGACAGCACGTCGCCCGTGGTCAGCGGACCGGAGGCATAACGCCGCCAGACCTCCGCCGCGTCGTACCATTTCGGGATGCTGCCCTTTGCACCCCACAGCGCGAGCATCGGGCAGCGCACCGTGTCCCCGGCATCGCGGGACGTGCGGTCGTGGTCGAGGTCGATCGTCGTCGCCGCGCGGTAATCCTCGCAGATGGCCTCGATGGTCCCCGGTTCGTGCAGCGCGCCAAGATAATCGGCCCGCGCCTCCGGATGGAAGAAATCGGCGGGCTTCGGCTCGCGCGATGTGTGGAAGTCGAACCAGGGCTCGATCTCCGCGCGGATCATGCGTTCCGGGCCCGGATGGCGCTGGGCGAGGAAGAACCAGTGCCAGTAGCCCATGGCGAAGGCCATATCGACGCGCTCGAAATGCTCGAGCGTCGGGATGATGTCCATGGTGCAGAGGCGTTCCACCACCGCCGGATGGTCCAGCACCATGCGATGCGCGACACGTGCGCCGCGGTCATGCGCGACGACCTGGAAGCGCGCATGCCCAAAGCCCGCCATCAGTGCGACGAGATCCGCCGCCATCGACCGCTTGGAATAGGGCGCATGGTCGGCGCTGACCGGCGGCTTGGCCGAAAAGCCGTAGCCGGTGATGTCGGGGCAATAGACCGTGAAGCGCCGCGCCAGCACCGGCGCGACCTTGTGCCACATCGCATGGGTTTGCGGATTGCCGTGCAGCAACAGCAGCGGCGGTCCCTCGCCGCCGCGGCGCAGGCGGAAGCGCTTGCCTGCCGCTTCCTGGTATTGAAGTGCAAAGCCGTCGAAGAACATGGGCCGATCCCTCCGACCCACAGCGTGGCATGAAAGCGCGCGGTCGTCAGACCCTGCACTCGGGACCTTCGGGGCTGTCATGCCGGTGGGGCCCAGGAATAGCCGGTGAGGGCGGAATTGGAGGGGCGCTGCCCCTCCAAACCACCCCGCCAAATGATGGATCATTTGGAAAGCCGGATACTTGGCTGCCTGCACCAATGACATTCTGCACCCTCACAGCGCGTTCGGTGCGCCAGTGCGGGTCTCGGCGCTCATTCTGACAGTGGCGCCCGGCGCCAGGTTGAGGATTCCAAAGGCCTTTCGGCCTTTGGTGGGGTGGGTCCGGGAGGGGCAATGCCCTTCCCGGTTCCACAGTTCCGGTAAGGCGCCCTCGCTGTCAGGCCGGCACCAGCCCGTGGCGCAGCATGATCTCCTTCAGTCGCGCCATGTCCGGCGGGCCGGGCTGGCTGATCGCTTCGGCCATTTCCTCGAAGTAGCGGCGGCCGATGGTGCCTGGCGCGATGACGATCAGCGCGCGTGCGATCTCGTCATGCAGGTTGGTGTGGTGATGGACGATGCCGCGCGGGATGAAGACCACGTCGCCCTTGCGGACCTCATGCACCACGCCGGCGCGTGTCGTCGTCATGATGCCGTCCAGGCCGTAGACGATCTCGTCGCAGGCCTCGTGGTAGTGCGGCGCCGGAACGCGCGCATTGGGCGGGACGACGAAGTCGAACATCACCACATCGCCGGCGCCGTCGGTCTCGTCGACGTGGAAATGCAGTTCCAGGGCGCCGATGCGGACGGTGCGCGGGGCGGTTTGGGCTTCCATGGGCGGTCTCCGGAACGTAAAATCCCTTTACGAATGGAGGCGTAAAATGGCTTTACGTTCGAGTCAATGCCGAAATCATCGCCGCTGACCGAAGGCCCGCCCTTCGTCGGCGCCCTGCTCCGGCTCTGCCTGGAACAGGTGCGGGCCCGCATGCGGCAGGCGGCGCGTGAGGCCGGTTTCACCGACCTGCAGGACGCTCATTGGGCGCTGCTGACCTACCCCGCGCCGGATGGGGTGCGGCCCTCGGAACTCGCGCGGCGAGCAAGCATGTCGCGTCAGGCGGCGAACCACCTGATCGCCCAGATGGAAGCGCTAGGCTATTTCGAACGCCGCAGCCCGGAAGGCGCCGCGCGGCGTCTGGTCTTCCTCACCCCGCGGGGGCGCGCCCTGTGCGAGACCATCTTCGCCTGCCTGCGCACCATCCATGCGGAATGGGCAGGGCAGCTCGGCGCCGAGCCCTTCGCTGCGATGCTGGCGGGCTTGCGGCGCATTGCCGGCCCGGACATCGCCCCGGCCCGTTGACCGTACCGCCCCGAGGGGCCAGCGTGCCGCCCTCAATCATCCTGAGGGAGTGACGCCAAATGTCCGACGATGCCGCCCTGTTCGACAAAGGCCTGCCGATCCGTCGCGCGGTGCTGGGCGCCGAATACGTCGATGCCTCGATGGCCAAGGCTGACGAATTCATGATGTCGTTCCAGCGCGCGACGACCGCCTGGGCCTGGGGCTGGGCCTGGGGCGACCCGACGCTGGATCGCAAGACGCGCTCGCTGCTGAACCTCGCGATGCTCACCGCGCTGGGCAAGATCCCGGAGGTGAAGCTGCATGTGAAGGGCGCGCTCAACAACGGCATCACGGTGGATGAGATCAAGGCGACCCTGCTGCACGCCACCGCCTATTGCGGTATCCCCGCCGGCCTCGACGCCTTCAAGGCGGCTCATGAGGTGCTGGTCGCCGAGGGCGCGCTGCCGGGGAAGAAGTGATGGCCGCGCCGATCAAGCGTGTTGCCTTTCTCGGCATCGGGAACATGGGTTGGCCGATGGCGGCCAACCTGGTGAAGGCAGGCTTCGATGTCACCGTTGCCGACGTGGTGCCGGGCCGCGCGGACGCCTTCGCCGCCGAGACCGGCGGCAAGGCGGCGGCGAACCCGGCCGTGGCCACGAAGGGTGTCGACTGCGTCATCACCATCGTGCCGACCTCCAAGCAGGTGGCCGAGGCGATGGAGAGCATTGCCCCGTCGCTCGCCCCCGGCATGCTGGTCATCGACATGACCTCCGGCCAGCCGGGCCGCACGCGGGAGATCGCAGCGGTGCTGGCCGGGAAGGGCGTGGCGATGATCGACTGCCCGGTCTCGGGCGGCGTGCCGCGGGCGAAGACCGGCCAGCTTGCCATCATGGCCGGTGGCGAGGACGCCGATCTCGATCGCGCCGATGCCGTGCTGAAGGCCATGGGCACCTCCATCCACCGTTGCGGGCCGATCGGCGCGGGGCAGGCGATGAAGGCGCTGAACAACCTGGTCTCCGCCGGCGGCTACCTGATCGGCATCGAGGCCCTGCTGATCGGCCAGCGCTTCGGCCTCGATCCGGCGAAGATGGTCGATGTCCTCAATGCCAGCACGGGCATGAACAACTCGACCCAGAAGAAGTTCAAGGAATACGTGCTGTCGCGGCGCTTCGACGCGGGCTTCGGCCTCGACCTCATGGTCAAGGACCTGTCCATCGCGCTCGAGGTCGGCCGCGAGACGACGACGCCCACGCCTTTCGCGGCGCTGTGCCGGGAGATGTGGGCCTCGGCCGCCGCCCTGCTTGGGCCGGGCGCGGATCACACCGCCGTGGCCAAGCTCTCGGAACAGATGAGCGGCACGGTCCTGGGAGGGAACAAGGAAACATGATCTGGGAGGCATACGCCATCCGCTACGGCCGACACGATCGGGAGGCGCAGACCAATCACCTGCTGCCGCTACCCGATCCGCATGAGGCCATGCCGCTCGACTACTATGTCTGGCTGCTGCGTGGCCCCGGCGGGCGGGAGATCGTGGTCGATACCGGCTTCGATCACGAACTCGCGGCGAAGCGGGGGCGCAAGCTGTCGCGATCCGTGGCGGAATCCCTCACTGCCATGGGCACCGACCCGGCGACGGTCGAGGACGTGATCGTCACCCATCTGCACTACGATCACGCCGGCAGCCTCGGCATCTTCCCCAAGGCGCGCTTCCACCTCCAGGAACGCGAGATGCACTTCGCCGTCGGCCGGCACATGTGCGTTCACGCCATCCGCCATCCCTTCGAGGCGGAGCACGTCGTCGCCATGGTCCGCGCCCTCTACGCCGACCGGGTGGAATTCCACGACGGCGATGCTGAAGTTGCGCCCGGCGTCACCGTCCATCGCGTGGGCGGCCATTCCGATGGCTTGCAGGTGGTGCGGGTGGAGACGGCCCGCGGGCCGGTGGTCGTCGCCTCGGACGCCATGCACTTCTACGCCAATGCGCTGAGCGGGAATCCCTTCCCGATTATCTTCGACCTCGGTGCCATGGCAGCGGGGTGGCGCACGGCGAAGAAGCTCGCCGGCGGCGATGACAGCCGCGTCATTCCCGGCCACGACCCGGCGGTGCGCGCCCGCTTCCCCGCCGTCCCGGGGCAGGGCGGCGA
Source organism: Roseomonas alba (assembly GCF_019430885.1). Taxonomy (GTDB): domain Bacteria; phylum Pseudomonadota; class Alphaproteobacteria; order Acetobacterales; family Acetobacteraceae; genus Neoroseomonas; species Neoroseomonas alba. Next base: position 170,754 of record NZ_JAHYBZ010000009.1, read on the forward strand.
TGTCGTCGCCCTGCATCTGCCGCCGCTGTGACGGCGGGCACCCCGTCCCGCCGGGCGGGGTGTCAGGGTTGGTAGTATTGGAGAAAGGTCGCCGCGCCCGACATCAGCCCGGCGGCGCAGAACAGCAGGGACAGGCCCGGCCAGGTCCGCATCGGACCGCGCAGGGCGATCACCGCGTTGACAACGAGCGACATCATCACTGCGGCAACCGGCTGCGACCAATGATAATGCATGAAGCCCCAGATGATCAGCCCGAGCCACATCCAGAACGAGGCGCGTGCGACCACGCTCCAGACGACGTCCGAGGCGGCCGAAGCCGGCCGCATTTCCGGCGCGATCGAGCGGGTGCGGATGAAGCTCCCGCCGGACAGCAGTATCATGGCGAGGAAATAGGTCGACATGGCATCCACTTGCGTCCCGCGCGCCATCGGCGCAAGACCCGGCATGCTGCGTTGCGGCAAATTATGTGACTCGCCATGAAACACTTCAGGGAAGCGTGAGCCTGCGCTCCTCCCCCGCCATCCTGCAGGTGCTCCCGACGCTCGTTTCGGGCGGTGTGGAGCGAGGCACGCTCGAGATTGCCGAGGCCCTGGTTGCGGCGGGGTTTCGCGCGCTGGTGGCATCGGCCGGCGGGCCATTGGTGCCGGCGCTGGAGGCGCTCGGCGCCCGGCATCTGACCCTGCCACTCGACACCAAGTCGCCGCTCGGCATCTGGCGCAACGCCGCAACACTGGCCGAAATTACGCGTTCGGAACAGGTCGCCATCCTGCATGCGCGGTCCCGCGCCCCGGCCTGGTCGGCGCTGTTGGCGGCACGGCGCACGGGCGCGCGCTTCGTCACCACCTATCACGGCACCTACAATGAAGGCTTCCCGGGCAAGCGGCTCTACAACTCGGTGATGGCGCGCGGCGACCGGGTCATCGCCATCAGCCGCTTCATCGCCGGCGTGGTGCGGGCGCGGCACGGCGTGGGCGAGGACCGGCTGCGCATCATCCCCCGCGGCGTCGATGAGCGACGCTTCGATCCCGCGGCCGTGGCCCCCGATCGCGTCGCGGCATTGCGTGCGGCCTGGGGTCTCGCGCCCGGGCGTCCGGTGGTAATGCTGCCCGGCCGGGTGACGCGATGGAAGGGGCAGGGCGTGCTGGTCGAGGCCATGGCGACACTGCCCGGCGATGCCGTTGCACTGCTGGTCGGTGATGCCGGTGCCAAGCCGGCCTTCCGCGACGAGCTTCAGGATCGCATCGCCGCACTTGGCCTCGACGCGCGGGTGCGCCTCGTGGGCCATGCGGCGGATGTGCCGGCGGCGCTTCTTCTGGCCGATGTGGTGGTGCATGCCTCGACCGACCCCGAGGCCTTCGGGCGGACCGTCATCGAGGCCCAGGCCATGGAGCGCTGCGTCATCGCGAGCGATCTTGGCGGGCCGACCGAGACGGTGGAGGAGGGCGTGACCGGCTGGCGCGTGCCGCCCGGCGATCCGGCGGCGCTGGCCGCGGCGATCGGCCGGGTGCTGGCGATGACGCCGGAGGATCGTGCGGCCGCCGGCGCGCGGGCGCGGGCGGCGGTGCTGGCGGGCTACACCACGGCCCGGATGCAGGCGGCGACGCTGGACGTCTACCGGGACGTCCTGTGATGCGGGTGCTGGTCATCAAGCTCGCGGCGCTGGGGGATTTCGCCCAGGCCTTCGGGCCCTTCGCGGCGATCCGCGCCCATCATCCGGGGGCGCGCATCACGCTCCTGACGACGCGGGCCTATGCGCCGCTCGCCCGGATGGCGCCCTGGTTCGACGAGGTGTGGGAGGATGGCCGGCCGTCCTGGTCCGACATTCCCGCCCTGTGGCGCCTCGCGCGCCGGCTGCACGGCGCGCGGTTCGACAGGGTCTATGACCTGCAGACCTCCGCGCGGTCTTCGCGATACCGCTGGTTCGTCGGTCGCCAGGCCGAATGGTCGGGGATCGCGCGCGGGGCCTCGCACCCGCACGCGAACCCGGCGCGCGACGCGATGCACACGGTCGACCGGCAGCGCGACCAACTCCGGATGGCGGGCATCACGGCGTTTCCGGAGCCGGATCTGTCCTGGCTCGATGCCGATCTGTCCCGCTTCGCCCTGCCGGACCGATTCTGCCTGCTGGTCCCGGGCGCCTCCCCGGGGCGGCCAGCCAAGCGCTGGCCCGAGGACCGGTTCGGGGCCCTGGCCGCGTCGCTGGCCCTGCCGGCGGTGGTGATCGGCGGGCCGGCCGAGACGCCGCTGGCCGCGGCCATCGTCGCGGCTGCGCCGGGCACGATGGACCTGACCGGCCGGACGAGCTTCGCCGATATCGCCGCTCTGGCTCGCCGCGCCGCCTTCTGCATCGGCAACGACACCGGCCCCACCCATCTGGTGGCCGCGGCAGGCTGTCCGACGCTCGCCCTGTTCGGCGAGGACAGCGACCCGGCGCTCTGCGCCCCCCGTGGCCGGCGGGCCACCTTTCTGCGCCATGTTCCTCTCGCAGGCCTGGAACCGGCGGACGTCGCGGCCGAACTGCCCCGCCTGACTTGACCCGAAGGGGCGCGGTGCTCATGGTCCGCGCCCGATTTTCCCACGAAGGAGATGCCTTCCCGATGCCCGCGATCACCCTGCCTGATGGTTCCGTCCGGTCCTTCGATGGGCCGGTGACGGGCACGCAGGTCGCGGCCGCCATCGGGCCGGGCCTCGCCAAGGCCGCGCTCGCCATGACCGTGGACGGGGCGATGCAGGACCTCGCGCGGACCATCGAGTCCGACGCGAAGCTCCGCTTCATCACCCGCAAGGACCCCGAGGCGCTGGAGCTGATCCGCCACGACGCCGCCCATGTGCTGGCCGAGGCCGTTCAGGAACTGTTCCCCGGCACCCAGGTCACCATCGGCCCGTCGATCGAGAACGGCTTCTACTACGACTTCGCCCGCAACGAGCCCTTCGCCCCGGACGACTTCGCGGCGATCGAGGCGAAGATGCGCGAGATCGTCGCCCGCAACGCCGCCTTCGAACGCATCGTCACCACCCGGCACGAGGCCATCGCGCTCTTCAGCGAGAAGGGCGAGAAGTACAAGGTCGAGCTGATCCAGGACCTGCCGCAGGGCGAGACCATCACCCTGTACAAGCAGGGCGACTGGATCGACCTCTGCCGCGGCCCGCATATGCGCGGCACCGGTGATGTCGGCACCGCCTTCAAGCTGATGAAGGTGGCCGGCGCCTATTGGCGCGGCGACCACCGCAACGCGATGCTCTCGCGCATCTACGGCACCGCCTGGCGTGACCAGAAGGAGCTGGATGCGTATCTGCATCAGCTCGAAGAGGCCGAGAAGCGCGACCATCGCAAGATCGGCAAGGAGATGGGGCTGTTCCATCTCCAGGAAGAGGCGGTCGGCTCGGTCTTCTGGCACCCGAAGGGCTGGAAGCTGTACCGCACCGTCGAGGACTACATGCGCCGCCGGCTGGACGGCGCCGACTACCAGGAAGTGAAGACCCCGCAGCTGGTGGACCGGAAGCTCTGGGTGGCCTCGGGCCATTGGGAGAAGTTCCGCGAGAACATGTTCATCGCGACCGTCGAGGATGAGTCCGAGAAGGATCGCGTCCTGGCGCTGAAGCCGATGAACTGCCCCTGCCACGTGCAGATCTTCAACCAGGGCCTGCGGTCGTATCGCGAACTGCCGCTGCGCATGGCGGAATTCGGCGCCTGCCATCGCTACGAGCCCTCGGGGGCGCTGCACGGCATCATGCGGGTGCGGTCCTTCACCCAGGACGACGCGCATATCTTCTGTTCGGAAGACCAGATCGCCGATGAGACGGTGCGCTTCGTCGCCTTGCTGTCCTCCATCTATCGCGAGCTCGGCTTCGAGGAGTTCCGCGTGAAGTTCTCCGACCGTCCGGAGAAGCGCGCGGGTACCGACGAGGTTTGGGACCAGGCCGAAGGCGCGCTGCGCGAGGCCTGCCGCATCGCCGGTGTGGAATACGAGCTGAACCCGGGGGAGGGCGCCTTCTACGGCCCCAAGCTGGAATTCGTCCTGCGCGATGCGATCGGCCGCGACTGGCAATGCGGCACGCTGCAGGTGGACTTCGTGCTGCCCGAGCGGCTGGACGCCGAATACGTGGCCGAGGACGGCACCCGGAAGCGCCCGGTCATGCTGCATCGCGCCATCCTGGGGTCGTTCGAGCGCTTCCTCGGCATCCTGATCGAGCAGCATGCGGGGCGGTTCCCGCTCTGGCTGTCCCCGGTGCAGGTGGTGGTGGCGACCATCGTGGACGACGCCGCGCCCTTCGCGAAGCAGGCGGCCGAGGCGCTCCGTGCGGCGGGGCTGCGCGTGGAACTCGATCTGCGGAACGAGAAGATCAACCGCAAGATCGTGGACCATATCGACCAGCGCGTCCCCGTCCTGGCCGTGGTCGGCAAGCGGGAGGCGGAGGAGGGCTCGCTCGTCCTGCGCCGGCTGCCCGGCCGCGAGCAGGAGACGGTGCCGCTCGCCGAGGCGGTGGCCCGCCTTGCAGCCGAGGCAACCGCCCCCGATCTGAAGAATATGGCGCCGTGAAGACGGCGGCGGTTGCAGCAACGTGACCGCCGCCCCATAACTCGCCCGAAATCCGTTCGAAACGTCGACAGGAGACGACCATAGCCCGACCCCCCGTACCCGCCGCCCAGGCCCCGACCCGCGACGGCCCGCGTATCAATGACGAGATCCGCGTTCCCCAGGTCCGCCTGATCGACCAGCATGGCGAAATGCAGGGCGTGATGACCGCCCGCGAGGCGCTGATCCGCGCCTATGATGTCGGCCTCGACCTGGTCGAGATTTCGCCCAATGCGGTCCCGCCTGTCTGCAAGATCCTCGACTACGGCAAGTACAAGTACGAGCAGCAGAAGAAGGCGAACGAGGCGCGGAAGAAGCAGAAGGTCGTCGAGATCAAGGAAATCAAGGTCCGTCCGAACATCGACGATCACGACTACGATGTGAAGATGCGCCAGATGAAGACCTTCATCTCGGAAGGCGACAAGGTGAAGGTGACGCTGCGGTTCCGTGGCCGCGAAATGGCGCACCAGGATCTTGGCGCGAAAGTACTTGAGCGCATCCGCAACGAGCTGACCGAGACCACCAAGGTCGAGCAGTTCCCGCGGATGGAAAACCGCCAGATGATCATGGTGCTGGCACCGAAGTGAGCGGAGGGGAGGGGTATCCCTCCTGCCGGTCACTTGGATGCCTGAACGCCGGGACTGTTCCGGATTGCCGGCGCTACGCCTCGCGGGAGAGCGATCCTGCCGCCTGTCGGCGCCTCCTGGTGCAAGCGAAGTAAAGGCCCGGTCAGCGCCGGGCCTTCTTGTTGTTCAGGGCAACCGCGGCGCGAATCAGGGTCTTGAAGGCCGCCGCGTCGATCGTCTCCCCCTGACGGATATCGATGGCGCGGCGGGTGTTGCCGTCCAGGCTACTGTGGAACAGGCCGGAGGGGTCCTCCAGCGCGGCGCCCTTGGCGAAGGTCAGCTTCACCACGGCTTTGTAGGTCTCTCCGGTGCAGAGGATGCCGGCATGCTCCCAGACCGGCACGCCGCGCCATTTCCAGGTTTCGACCACCTCGGGGTCGGCTTCGTGGATCAGGGCGCGGATGCGCGCGAGGGTTTCGCCACGCCAATCCCCCAGTTCCTGGATGCGGGCGTCGATCAGGCGGGCAGGGTCGTCGGGGGCCATGGGTCTCGTCTTCCTTGTCAGGGAATCCAGTCGCGGTGGTGCGCCTTGTCGCGAGGCTCGTCGTCTGACGTCTCGAGATAGCGTATCGGCGGTGCTCCCGGAGAGGTCCCGCGCTATAAACGGAGCCGAGGGCCTGGGCAGCCATCCCCTTGGCGCTACAGGGGAAATCGGCCCCTTGCGCCACCCGCTGAAGGCCTGGGGCCTTTGGAAGACGCCACTGACGCATGGTATTCGTCCCATACTGGCGCACGACGCCGGCTGGGACGGTTGGCATGACCGCCGTGCCCGGCCGCAACAGATTGCGGTCCAGGGGCTCCAAGCCCCTGGCGGGGTGGTTCGGAGGGGCGGCGCCCCTCCGATCGGACGGGGATTTCGCCGTCGGCTCGCCTCTGCGGGCGGCCAGACCCTTCCCCGGGCCTTCCTTCTTGACCTTTCCCCCCGACCCGCCCTAAACGCCCATTCCCCGGTTCGCCCCGAACCGTCTGTCGGCCCCTGATGGGCTGGCACCGCCGCTCCGCGAAGGCTCGCGCAGCGGCGCAAACTCGTTTGGGGCAACCGCAACGCGTTGTGAAGGACTGGAACGGACCGCCCGATGTTCGAGGCATTGTCCAGCAAGCTGAACGGGGTCTTCGACCGGCTGCGCCGCCGCGGCGCGCTGTCGGAGGCCGACGTGACCGAGGCGCTGCGCGAGGTCCGCGTGGCGTTGCTGGAGGCCGACGTTGCGCTGCCGGTGGTCCGTGACCTGGTCAACAAGGTGCGCGACCGCGCGGTGGGGCAGGAGGTCATCCGCTCCGTCTCCCCCGCCCAGCAGGTCATCAAGATCGTCAACGACGCGCTGGTCGAGGCGCTGGGCGGCGGCGAAGGCGATGACGGCAAGCGCGGCATCGACCTGAACGCGCCGTCGCCGGTGCCGATCCTGATGGTCGGCCTGCAGGGGTCGGGCAAGACGACGACCTCGGGCAAGATCGCGCTGCGGCTCCGGTCGCGGGACAAGAAGAAGGTCCTGCTCGCCTCGCTCGACGTGCATCGCCCGGCGGCGCAATTGCAGTTGCAGACCCTGGCACAGCAGGCCGAGGTGACCTCGCTGCCGATCGTGGCCGGCCAGACGCCGATGCAGATCGCGATGCGGGCGATGGATGTCGGCCGGCGCGAGCTCTACGACGTCGTCATCCTCGACACCGCCGGCCGCCTCGCCATCGATGAGGCGCTGATGGAGGAGGTGGCGCAGGTCAAGCTCGCCACCAATCCGCACGAGACGCTGCTGGTCGTGGACGCCATGACCGGCCAGGACGCGGTGAACACCGCCAAGGCCTTCCAGGACAAGGTCGGCGTGACGGGCATCGTCATGACGCGCATCGACGGCGATGCGCGCGGCGGTGCGGCGCTGTCCATGCGGGCCGTCACCGGCGCGCCGATCAAGCTGCTGGGCGCGGGCGAGAAGCTCGATGCGCTCGAGGATTTCCATCCGGACCGGATCGCCTCGCGCATCCTCGGCATGGGCGACATCGTGTCGCTGGTCGAGAAGGCCGCGGCGACGATCGACCAGGACGAGGCCGAGAAGCTCGCGGCCCGGATGCAGAAGGGCCAGTTCACGCTGGAGGACTACGCCTCCCAGCTCAAGCAGATCGGCAAGATGGGCAGCCTGCAGGGCATCCTCGGCATGCTGCCGGGTGTCGGCAAGATCAAGCAGCAGCTGAGCGACGCCAATCTGGATACCTCCATCCTGAAGCGACAGGCGGCGATCATCTCCTCGATGACGCCGAAGGAGCGTCGCCTCCCCGACGTGATCAAGGCGTCGCGCAAGAAGCGCATCGCCGCGGGGTCGGGGACCTCGGTTCAGGAAGTGAACAAGCTGCTCAAGCAGTTCGATGACATGTCCGCGATGATGAAGCGGATGAACAAGCTCGGCCAGAAGGGGCTGATGCGGGGCGGGCTCGCCGCGCTGCTGCCCGGGGCCGGAAACAAGCGACCATTCTAGACGACACTCAGCGAAAGGAAGCCTCTCTATGGGCCTCAAGATCCGCCTTGCCCGCGCCGGCGCGAAGAAGCGTCCCTACTACCACATCGTCGTGGCCGACAGCCGTTCGCCGCGCGATGGCCGTTTCATCGAGGCCGTGGGTTCCTACAACCCGATGCTGCCGTCGGACCACGCCGAGCGCGTGCGCCTGAAGGATGAGCGCATCACCCACTGGATCAGCCAGGGTGCGGTGGCGACGGACCGCGTCGCGAAGTTCCTGGGCAAGGCCGGCCTGGCGCCGATGCCCGTGTTCCGTGAGCAGCCGAAGCAGTCCGCGCCGAAGAAGAAGGCGCAGGAACGCGCCGCCGCCGCGGCGGGCTGAATCCTTCCGAACGGGGTGATCTGACGTGGCGGTGAAGCGCGTGATGGTGGGCGAGATCGGCAGGCCGCATGGCGTGCGTGGTCTCGTGCGCCTGCGCGCCTTCACCGAGGACCCGGCCGCCATCGCCGCCTACTCCCCGCTGACCGACGAGAGTGGTGCGCGGCGCTTCGAGCTGACCCTGAAGGGGGGCGATATCGCCGCCATCGCGGGTGTCACCGATCGCGACGCGGCGCAGCGCCTGACCGGGACCAAGCTCTATGTCGAGCGCGACCGGCTGCCGGCGACGGAGGAAGAGGAGTTCTACCTGACCGACCTGATCGGCCTGTCGGCCGTGACAGCGGATGGGGAGACCCTGGGGCGGGTGCGCGCGGTCGAGGACCACGGCGCCGGCGCCTTCCTGATCGTCGATGGCGGGACGCGCGAGCACCTGCTGCCCTTCACCAAGGCCGTCGTGCCGGTGGTGGACCTGGCGGGCGGGCGCGTCACGGTGGTGATGCCGGGCGAGATCCTGGTGCGCCCGCAGGCGGGGGAGGAGGACGCGGCATGAGCTGGCGGGCTTCTGTCCTGACCTTGTTCCCGGAGATGTTCCCGGGGCCGCTCGGGCTGTCGCTCGCCGGTCGCGCGTTGCGCGATGGCAAGTGGGCGCTGGAGGCGACCGACATCCGCTCCTTCGCGACCGACCGTCATCGCACCGTCGATGACACGCCGGCCGGCGGCGGGGCGGGGATGGTCATGCGCCCCGACGTGCTGGACACCGCCATCGCGGGCGTCATGCCCGAGGGCGATGCCCGTCCGCTGATTTACCTGACCCCGCGCGGGCGGCTGCTGGACCAGGCGATGGTCCGCGGCCTCGCCGAGGGGCCGGGCTGCGTCCTGCTCTGCGGCCGCTACGAAGGCATCGACCAGCGCGTCATCGAGGCGCGCGGCATGGTCGAGGTCTCGATCGGCGACTACGTGCTGAGCGGTGGCGAGACGGCGGCGCTGGTGCTGCTCGATGCCTGCGTCCGGTTGCTGCCGGGCGTGATGGGGGCGGCGGACAGCGCCACCGAGGAAAGCCACGGCGGCGAAGGCCTGCTGGAATACCCGCACTACACACGCCCGGCCGAATGGCAGGGCCGTGCCATCCCGGAGGTGCTGCTCTCCGGCCACCACGCTGACATCGCGCGCTGGCGGCGGGCCGAGAGCGAGCGGATCACGAAAGAGCGCCGACCCGACCTCTGGGCACGGCACGAAGCGAAACAACGCGGGGCTGGGGGCATGGACGGCCACCCTGCCGCCGCTTAAGAGAATCATCGAAAGGACCCAGGTTATGAACCTTCTGGAGCAGTTCGAGGCCGATCAGCTGGCCCGCCTCAGCGCCGCCCGCGCGACGCCCGACTTCGCGCCGGGCGACACCGTCCGCGTGATGGTGAAGGTGCAGGAAGGCGAGCGCGTCCGTACCCAGGCCTATGAGGGCGTGGTGATCGCGCGCAACAACAAGGGCGTGCAGAGCAACTTCACCGTCCGCAAGCTGTCCTATGGCGAGGGCGTGGAACGCGTGTTCCCACTCTATTCGCCGAACGTGGCCGAGATCCAGGTGGTCCGCCGTGGCAAGGTCCGCCGCGCGAAGCTGTACTACCTGCGTGGCCGCACCGGTAAGTCGGCGCGCATCGCCGAGAAGCTGGCGCCGAAGGCCTCTGCCTCTGCCGCTGCTGCCGCCCCGGCCGCGGCGCCGGCGGCTCCGGCCACCGAAGCGTAACTATTCCACGGGCCGCCGCATGGGGCGGCGGCCGTCGGGAAGGGAGAAGAATATGTCAGCGCAGAAGCCGCGCACGTTGTTCGACAAGATCTGGGACGCCCATGTGGTGGACACGCTCCCCGACGGCACGGCTCTGCTCTACATCGACCTTCACCTTACCCACGAAGTGACCACGCCGCAGGCCTATGACGGCCTGCGGGCGGCGGGCCGTCGCGTGCGTCGCCCCGATGCGACGCTGGCAGTGGTCGATCACAACATCGCCACCGACGACAGCCGCCGCACCGGCATTCTCGACCCGGAAAGCCGGCTGCAGGTCGAGACGCTCGAGAAGAACGTCGCCGAATTCGGCGTGCCTTATATTCCGCTGCTCGATGACCGGCAGGGCATTGTGCATGTGATCGGCCCCGAACTGGGGCGCTCGCTGCCGGGCATGACCATCGTCTGTGGCGACAGCCACACCTCGACGCATGGCGCGATGGGCGCGCTCGCCTTCGGCATCGGCACCAGCGAGGTCGAGCACGTGCTCGCCACGCAGACGCTGCTGCAGAAGCCGGCCAAGAACATGCGCATCAGCGTCGATGGCAACCTGGCCTATGGCTGCACGGGCAAGGACATCGTGCTCGCCATCATCGGACGCATCGGCACGGCCGGCGGCACGGGCCATGTGATCGAATATGCGGGTGATGCGATCCGCGCGCTCGACATGGCCGGACGCATGACGGTGTGCAACATGTCGATCGAGGGCGGGGCCCGCGCCGGCATGGTCGCCCCCGACCAGACGACCTACGACTATGTCGCGAAGACGCCGAACGGGCCGAAGGGCGAGGCACTCGCCCGCGCCATGGAGTGGTGGAAGACGCTGCCCACCGACCCCGGGGCGCATTTCGACACGGTCGTCCAGCTCGACGCGCATGCCATCGCGCCGCAGGTCACCTGGGGCACCAACCCGGAAGCCGTGCTGCCGATCACCGGCGTGGTGCCGAACCCCGCCGACGAGGCGGATGAGGCGAGGCGCGTGCAGATGGAGCGGATGATCCACTACATGGATCTCACGCCCGGGCAGCGGTTGCAGGACCTCGCGGTGGACGTCGTCTTCATCGGGTCCTGCACCAACAGCCGCATCGAGGACATCCGCGCCGCCGCTGCCATCGCCAAGGGTCGCAAGGTCGCGGACCATGTGCGCGCGATGGTCGTGCCGGGCTCCGGCCTGGTGAAGAAGCAGGCGGAGGCCGAGGGCCTCGACCGCATCCTGCGGGAGGCGGGCTTTGAATGGCGCGAGGCCGGCTGCTCCATGTGCCTCGGCATGAACCCGGACAAGCTGACGCCGGGCCAGCGCTGCGCCAGCACCTCGAACCGCAATTTCGAAGGGCGCCAGGGGCCGGGCGGGCGGACGCATCTGCTTTCCCCCGCCATGGCCGCGGCCGCGGCGCTGGCAGGCCGCCTAGCCGATGTGCGCGACTATCAGCCGAAGGAGAGCGTGTGATGCAGGCCTTCACCAAGCTCACCGGCATCGCGGCGCCGCTTCCTAAGGCGAATGTCGACACCGACCAGATCATCCCGGCGCGCTTCCTGAAGTCGATTTCGCGCAGCGGATTCGGCAAGCACCTCTTCGCCAATTTCCGCTTCATGGAGGACGGGTCGGAGAACCCGGACTTCGTGCTGAACCAGGAGCCGTATCGCAAGGCAGAAGTGCTGATCGCCTTCGAGAATTTCGGCTGCGGCTCATCGCGCGAACACGCGCCCTGGGCGCTGCTCGATTTCGGCATCCGCTGCGTCATCGCGCCGGACTTCGCGGACATCTTCCACAACAACAGCTTCAAGAACGGCGTGCTGCCGGTCCGGCTGCCGAAGGAAGTCTGCGCGCAGCTCATGGAAGACGCGAAGATGGGCCCCAATGCCCGCATCACCGTCGACCTGGAACGCGAAGTGGTGGTGCGTCCCAATGGCGAGGAGATCCCCTTCAAGATCGACCCGCTGCGCAGGCACCTGCTGCTGAACGGCCTCGACGATATCGGCCAGACCATGCAGCACGCGCCGGCCATCGATTCCTTCGAGGCGAAGCAGAAGGCTTCACAGCCCTGGCTCTACGCCTGAGCTGACTCACCCCCGGGTGGCGCCCTCCCGGGGCGCCTCCCCGACTATCAGGAGACGTCCCGAGACATGCCCTCCAACAAGAAACTCCTCATTCTGCCCGGCGACGGGATCGGCCCCGAGGTGATGCGCGAAGTCCGCCGCGTCATCGACTGGATGGACCGGCGTCGTGCGGTGACCTTCGACATGGAGGAGGGCGTCGTCGGCGGGGCCTCGATCGACGCACAGGGCACGCCGATCACGGATGAGACGGTGGAGAAGGCCAAGGCCGCCGATGCCGTGCTGTTCGGGTCGGTCGGCGGGCCGAAGTGGGATGGCCTGCCGTTCGAGCAGCGGCCGGAACTCGGCATCCTGCGCCTGCGCAAGGATCTCGGCCTCTTCGCCAATCTGCGCCCGGCGCTGGTGATGGATCCGCTGGTCGATGCGTCCTCGCTGAAGCCCGACATCGTGCGCGGCGTGGACATCATGGTCGTGCGGGAATCGACCGGCGGCGTCTATTTCGGGGAACCGCGCGGCGTCGAGACCCTGCCCGACGGCAAGCGCCGCGGCTTCGACACCGACGTGTATCATGAGGACGAGATCGCCCGTGTGGCCCGCGTCGCCTTCGACCTGGCGCGCAAGCGCCGCGGGAAGGTGACCTCGGTCGAGAAGGCGAACGTCATGCAGTCCGGCCGCCTGTGGCGCGCCGTGGTGGGCGAGATCCACAAGGCCGAATACGCCGATGTGGAGCTCGAGAACATGTACGCGGACAACTGCGCCATGCAGCTCTGCTCGCGGCCGAAGCAGTTCGACGTGATCCTCGGATCCAACCTGTTCGGCGACGTGCTGTCGGATCTCGCGGCGGCGCTGACCGGCTCGCTCGGCATGCTGCCCTCGGCGACGCTTGGCGCGGTCGATCCGACCAGCGGCAAGCGGCATGCGCTGTATGAGCCGATCCATGGTTCCGCGCCGGATATCGCAGGGAAGGGCATCGCCAATCCACTGGCGCAGATTCTGTCCTTCGCCATGCTGCTGCGCTGGTCCTTCGGCATGGACGAGGATGCCGATCTGCTCGAATCCGCGGTCGCCAAGGTGCTGTCCGGTGGGCTGCGCACGGCAGACATCATGCAGGCTGGCATGGCGCGCGTCGGCACCACCGTGATGGGTGAGGCCGTGGTGCGCGAGCTCGACAAGCTCTCCGCCTGATATCGAGTAGCGGTCGCGCCCCGGCCGCTTCTGCACTGCACCACGCCTGATGCGATTCCGCGTGACAGCGGAACGCATCAGGGTCAGTCTGATCCCGAATCAGTCTTCCGATCCCGTTGGTACCGCCCGGTGCGGTGCCAGGCATTCCGTATCGAATTGCCTTCGGCCCACGCCTTCGCGGGGCCGCGACGCTGGGAGGGAACACCATGGGCTATCATCTCAAGGGTGAGCTGCTCGAGGTCTGCGACTGCAACACCCTCTGCCCCTGCTGGATCGGCGAAGACCCGGACAACGGCACCTGCCGTTCGTCGCTCGCCTATCGCATCGAGAAGGGCGAGATCGACGGGGTCGATGTCTCCGGCCTGAATTTCGGGGTCGCTGTCTTCATTCCGGGCAATGTGCTCGCCGGGAAATGGCGTGTGGTCCGCTATGTCGATGACCGCGCCAGCGGTCCGCAGGAAGCGGCGCTGCTGAAGGTCTTCCGCGGCGAGGCTGGCGGGCCGATGGCACAACTCGCCGGCCTGGTCGGGGAGGAGGTGGACGCCCGGCGCGCGCGCTTCACCTTCGATGTGAAGGAAGGCAAGGGGACGTTGCGGATCGGCGATGCCGTCCACGCCGTGATGGAGCCCTATCGCGGCCCCACCGGCGAACCGACACGACTGGTTGAGAGCATTTTCTCTACCATTCCCGGCTCGCCCGCCTTCGTCAGCAAGGCGTCGGAGTTCCGGTTGACACAGCCGGAGCTCGGCATCGATGTCAGCCTGAAGGGCCACAACGCCATCCAGGGCTTCTTCGAACTTCAGAGTTGAGGTGGCGCCGCCATGACGCCGAACACGGCGATGGGCGGGCTGACGCCGCATGATCGATGGTTCGTGCCGCTGTTCGGCGGCACCGTGCTGCTGGCCTGGGCGGCGCTGGGCGTGTGGGACCTGTCGCCCTATGCCGCCTATCTGCGACATGACTGGACGCAGATCGGCATCGCCGCGAGCCTGTGCACGGCGCTGCCGGCGGGCGAGATCGTCGGGCCGGCCTTGCTCTATGCCGGCGGATGGGTGCTGATGACGGCGGCGATGATGCTGCCCACGACGCTACCTCTGGTCATCGTGTTCCGGCGGGTGACGCGCGACCGAGCCGACCGCGCCTGGCTGCTGGCGCTACTCTTCGCCGGCTATCTCTCGGTCTGGTTCGCCTTTGGCATCATGGCGCATCTGCTGGGGTTGGGGCTGCTCGTGCTTGCGCGGGCCTCGGTCTGGCTGACCTTCAACGGGTGGGTCATCGGGGCGGGCATTCTGCTCGCGGCCGGACTGTTCCAGTTCTCGCCGATGAAATATCGCTGCCTTGACGGGTGCCGGTCGCCGCTCGCCTTTGTCTTCGCACGCTGGAGCGGCGAACGGCCGATGTGGGAGAGCGTCCGACTCGGCGTCGCGCATGGTGCCTACTGCGTCGGCTGCTGCTGGCTGCTGATGCTGCTGATGTTCATAGTCGGGACCGGCAGCCTGGGCTGGATGCTGGTGCTCGGCGCCGTCATGGCACTGGAGAAGAACAGCCGCTGGGGCAGGCGGATCGCAGCGCCGGTAGGCCTGGTCTTGTTGATCGCGGCCGCTGGGGTGGTGGTCGCGTGACGCAGGCGATGACGGTCCGAGGGGGGCTTTGCCTCTCTCAGGCTCTCCCCACCAAAGGCCGAAGGGCCTTTGGAAACCTCAACCCGGTGCCGTGCGCCACGGGCAGGACAGCATCCGGACCCGCACTCGCGCACGACGCGCGCTTGGCGGGTCCGTCCTGCTCCGCGCCAGAAGACCGCAGTCCAGGACGCCCAGCATCCGGGGGCACGCACTGGCGCTGCAAAGCAGCATCAGCGGGACCCTGAGGGTGGGGTGATTCGGAGGAACAGAGACCCTCCGATCTCCATCGCAGCGAAACCGACACGTCGTCATGGAAGCGTTGCCGAGGCCCGGAGCGCGCAAAGCCCCCGCCATCGGTCTTCCCGTCGCGTCAATCTCGTGGGGGAGGGGGTTGCGCCCCATCGCGGCCTCCGCTATTCCCCCGGCCTCGCCGCGGTGAGCGGCAAGGGCGCCCGTAGCTCAGCTGGATAGAGCACCAGACTACGAATCTGGGGGTCAGGAGTTCGAATCTCTTCGGGCGCGCCACTTCTCCCTTCACCGCCGGGCGGGCTGCGCCCGTAGCTCAACTGGACAGAGCACCAGACTACGGATCTGGGGGTTGGGAGTTCGAATCTTCCCGGGCGCGCCAGAATCGCGCAAAATCAGATAGATATGGGAACGAGTGCAGCGGTGTGAGTGAGGCGGCATGCCTCAAGCGCTCCTCGCCACGCTCCGTTCAGTCATCCTGCTCCGGCGTCAGCGCCACGGATGATGCCGGACGGCCTGTCGCCACCGGTGGCGGCAGGGGCGTGCCGCGGGTGCGCTCCCGCAGCAGCGTCAGCAGTCCCGACCCGATGATCAACGCGATTCCGACCAGCATGGGCAGGTCGACGCCGTCGCCGAAGAACAGGTAGCCCAGCACGATCGCCCACAGCATCTGGCTGTACTGCGTCGGGCCAAGCGCGACCGCCGGCGCGCGGAAGGCCGCGGCCATAAGTAGGATATTGGCCAGCGCGGCAAGCAGGCCGTAGCTCGCCAGGAATCCCCATTGCAGCGCGCTCGGCATCCGGAAGCCCGGCACCATGAGCAACCCGCAGATCACCACCGTGCCGAGGATGCCCGCGCCGAACAGCGAGATCCGCTTCTCCTCCGGCCCCGCCGCGCGGAAGGTGATGACCACCACGGCCCCGCCGAGCCCCGCGACCAGCGCGCCGAGATGCCCGATCTCAAGCGGCCGCAGCCCTGGCCGCAGCACGATCAGCACGCCGATGAAGCCGATGATGACGGCGGCCCAGCGGCGGATGCCGATCCGCTCCCGCAGGAAGGTCATGGACATCAGCGTCACGAAGGCCGGCTGCAGGAAGATCAGCGCGAAGGCCTCGGCCATCGGCAGATGGGTGAAGGCGATGACGGACCCGATGACGCCGAGCGGATAGGCGACGAAGCGCAGCAGCCACAGCGCCCGGCTGCCCGTGGCGAAGATGTCGGTCCAGCGATCGCCGGGCCGCATCAGGAAGGGCATGGCGAGGAAGGCGAAGAGCGCGCCGAAGAAGGAGGATTCGTAGGCCGGCAGCGCGCCCTCGATCGCCTTCACGCTGGCGTCGCTGAACGAGAAGGCCGCGAAGGAGAGGAAGCCGAGCACCACGCCGGACGTCACGCGATCGGGCGCCGGGCCGTCCTGTTGCAGCCCCTCGTTTCGCGCCTGCTGATCCATCGTCCTGCTCCTGCGGCCTCGTGCCTCCTTTCGTGCCGATTCCCCCTGCCGCGCGCATCGGGCGCGGCCGCGTCGCCCATATGTCACGGGCCCCGGACCGATGACAGGGGTGCAATCCTTGGCAATGTAACCTAACTAGGACGAGTGACTCCTCCCGGTGTTCCCGAGATCGAGGCCGATTGGGCGCTCTTCCTCGATCTTGATGGCACCCTTCTCGAGCTCGCGCCCACGCCTGACGCCGTCATTGTGCCTGCTGACCTGCCATCGGTGCTGGCCTGCCTGTCGGGTGGGCTGGGCGGTGCGCTCGCCATCGTGACCGGGCGGGCGCGGGAGACGGCGGACCAGCTCCTGGCCCCATTCCTGCCCACCGGCGGCTTCGGCCACGGTGCCGAACTGCGCGACGCTGTTGGCGCCGCGGTTGGCGACGACACCGTGCCGGCGCCGCCGAGCGCCTGGTGCGACACCCTGACCCGATTCGCAGCGACGCGCGACGGGCTGCTGTTGGAACGCAAGCCGCATGGCATCGCGCTGCACTACCGCGCCGTGCCGACGCAAGGCGAGGCCGTGCGCGCCGCGATGCAGGCACTCGTGCTGCAGGCGCCGAACGATTTCGTCCTGCTGCCCGCCCATATGGCCTTCGAGATCCGCCCGCGCGCCGCGACCAAGGCGCGGCCCGTCACTGCGCTGATGGCCGCGCCGCCCTTCCTCGGCCGCCGCCCGGTCTTCGTCGGCGACGACGTGACGGATGAGGACGGGATGGCCGCGGCGCGCGACCTTGGCGGCCTCGGCCTGCATGTCGGCCGCGACTTCACCGGCGGGCCGCCACAGGTGCGCGCCTGGCTCGCCCGCGCCGCCCGTCGCCTGACACAGGAGCAGCCCCTTGCCCAATCTTGACTATGCCGTCGTCGGCAACTGCAACGTCGCTGCCCTGATCTCCGCCACGGCACGGCTGGAGTGGTTCTGCTTTCCTCGCCTCGATGGCGAGCCGGTGTTCAACGCGCTGCTCGGCGGCATCGATCCGCAGCGTGGCTTCATGGATGTGGTGCTGCGCGGACAGGCGAATGCGACGCAACGCTACCGCCGCAATACCGCCGTGGTGGAAACGCTGCTGACCGACGATTCGGGCGCGGCACTGCGCGTCATCGACGTGGCACCGCGCTTCCGCCGCTTCGGGCGCGTCTACCGACCGCCCATGCTGTTGCGGCGGCTGGAACCTGTCTCGGGCCGGCCGCGCATCCGCATCCGCATCAGGCCCTCCTTCAGCGATGGCGCCGATCCGGGGCGGACCAGCATCGGCAGCAACCACATCCGCTATATCGGCGCCGAGACGGTGCTGCGGCTCACCACCGACGCGCCGCTGTCCTATGTGACGGAGGAGGCGGAGCTCGGCCTCGACCGGCCGATGACCCTGGTGCTCGGCCCCGATGAGAGCCTGCCCGAGGCACCCGATTCGGTCGCCCGCGTGATGGTCGCCGAGACCGAGGGCTATTGGCTCGACTGGGTGCGTGGGCTGAACCTGCCCTTCGACTGGCAGGAGGCGGTGATCCGCGCCGCCATCACGCTGAAGCTCTGCTCCTATGAGGACACCGGCGGCATCGTCGCGGCGCTGACCACCTCCATCCCCGAGGCGCCGGGCAGCGGCCGCTGCTGGGACTATCGCTTCTCCTGGCTGCGCGATTCCTTCTTCACCGTTGGCGCGCTGAACCGGCTGAACGCGACGCGCACCATGGAAGGCTTCATGCGCTTCATCATGGATGCGGTGCATGACGGTGCGCCGGGCCCGATCGCGCCGCTATTTCCCATCGCACCGGGGACGCGGGTGGAGGAACGCATCGCCACCGCGCTGCCGGGCTTTCGCGGCGACGGGCCGGTGCGCATCGGCAATGCCGCCGTCTCCCAGATCCAGAACGATGGCTATGGCGCCATCATCATGACCGCGGCGCAGATGTTCCACGACCAGCGCCTCGCCCGCACCGGGGACATCGCGCTCTATCGCCAGCTCGCCGTCATCGGCACGCAGGCGGAACATGCCGCCTTCTCCCCTGATGCGGGGCTGTGGGAGTATCGCGGCCATGCTGCGGCGCACACCCATTCGGCGGCGATGTGCTGGGCGGCGCTCGACCGGCTCGGCGCCATCGCGCAGCATTTGGGGCTGGAGGCCGAGGCCCGCGACTGGGACAGTCGCGCCGAGGGGCTGCGCCTGCGCATCATCGACGCCGCGACGGTGCCGGGGGAGGGTTGGCTGTCCGGCGTGCTGGACGGCACGCCGGTCGCCGATGCCTCCACCTTCCTGCTGCCGGAATTCGGGCTGATCCGCGCGACGGACCCGTTGTTCCTGCGCACCGTCGAAGTGCTGGAGAAGCGCCTGGTCCGCGACGGCATCGTGCTGCGCTATGACCACGAGGATGACTTCGGCACGCCCGAGGTCGGCTTCCTGGTCTGCACCTTCTGGTACATCGACACGCTGGCGCGCATCGGCCGCAAGGACGAGGCACGCGCCCTGTTCGAGCGCGCCCTGTCCTGGCGCAATCACGTTGGCTTGCTCTCGGAGGATGTTCATCCCGCGACGGGCGCCCTGTGGGGCAATTTTCCGCAGACCTATTCGCAGGTGGGCCTCATCCTGTCGGCCATGCGCCTGTCCCGATCCTGGGAGGAAGGCCTTTGGCGCGCCTCGTAATCGTCTCCAACCGGGTCCCGCCGCCTCGCGCCAAGGGGGCCGCCAGCGCCGGCGGCCTCGCCGTCGCCCTGCAATCCTTCGTTTCCTCAGGGACGCTGTGGTTCGGCTGGTCCGGCCGCGTGACCGAACGGACCCCGGGCAAGCCGAAGATCGTGAATGGTGGCGGCGTCACCTACGCCACCATCGATCTCGGCGCCGAGGACTACGACCGCTTCTATGTTGGCTTCGCCAACTCCTCGCTCTGGCCGCTGCTGCATTTCCGGCTCGGGCTGATGCGTTACCGGCGCGAGGATTTCGAAGGCTACCTGGCGGTCAATGCCGCCTTCGCCGAGGCGCTGATTCCCATGCTGCGCCCCGACGACATGATCTGGGTGCACGACTACCACCTCATTCCCTTCGCCGACGCACTGCGGGCGAGAGGCTTCACCGGGCGCATCGGCTTCTTCCTGCACATCCCCTTCGTGCCGCCCTCGGTGCTGGATGCGCTGCCGCCGGCCCGGGCATTGATGCGCTCGCTCTGCGCCTATGATGTGGTGGGATTCCAGACGCGCACGCATCTGCAGGACTTCCTCGACTGCGCGCGGCGCTTCGGCGGCTTCGCCGTGGAAGGCGAGGAGGTGGTGACCGAAGGCGGCCGCGTGCGCGCCATCGCCGATCCGATCGGCATCGACGCGCCGAGCTTCGCGCGCGTCGCGGCGCGGTCCGCCGGCACGGACTATATCCGGCGACTCACGGAGAGCCTGACCGGGCGCGCGCTCGCCATCAGCGCGGAGCGTCTCGACTATTCCAAGGGCCTGCCCAACCGCTTCGAAGGATTCGCGCGGCTGCTCGCGCGCTTCCCGCAGCATCACCGCACCGTCTCGCTGCTGCAGATCGCCGCGCGATCGCGCGAGGATGTCGTGGAATACCAGGCGCTGCGGCGGGAGCTTGACCGGCTGGCGGGCGACATCAACGGCCGCTTCTCCCAGTTCGACTGGGTCCCGCTGCGCTACATGACGCAGACAGTGGCGCGGACGAAGCTTGCCGGTCTGTTCCGCATCGCGCGCATCGGGCTGGTGACACCGCTGCGCGACGGGATGAACCTGGTGGCGAAGGAATTCGTCGCCGCACAGGACCCGGCCGATCCGGGCGTGCTGGTCCTGTCGCGCTTCGCCGGCGCGGCGGAGGAGCTCACCGAGGCGCTGCTGGTGAATCCCTACGACCCCGACGAGATCGCCGAGGCGATGAACACCGCGCTGGAGATGTCGCTGGAGGAGCGCCAGGAACGCCATGCGGCGCTGCGGCGCGCGGTGTTCGAGGTGACGGCGGCACGATACTGCAATGTGTTCGTCGAGGCGCTGGCCGGCGAGGCCGGTGCCGGTCCGCCGCCGGCCAACTGAGCACGACCATGGGCAAGGCCGGCGCCGTATGCGGACGCCCGGCTGGCGCCCCGTTGTCTTGGCCAGCAGCATGAACGCGGCGGGTGGTGGCTCGAGGGGAGGGGCTCCCCTTGGTTCCCGACCGCCGCGTCGTGACCGACGGCGCGGCGGTATCTCACTGTCAGCCCGCGCGTAGTGCCTCCGGCGCGACCTTCCCGAGTTCCGTCAGCAGCAGCGGCCAGGACCGCAGCCCTTCCTCCAGCGAGGACAGCCGGAAGAACTCGTTCGGCGCGTGCACATCCTCATCCGGCATGGCGAAGCCGAAGGTGATGGTGTCGAGGCCGAGCCGTTCCTTGAAGATCGCCGTGATCGGGATGGTCCCGCCGGCCCGCGCGCGCACCGGGGCGCGGTTGCGAGTGCGGCGGATGACGGTCTCCGCCGCGGCGAGCAGCGGATGGCCCTCACCGAGCGTGAAGGCCGGGGTGCCATTGCCCGATTCCTCGAAATCGAGGCTCACACCCTTCGGCGCCTTGGCGATCAGGTGGTCGCGCACCTTCGCCTGGGCGCGCACCGGGTCCATCCCCGGGCCGAGCCGCATGGTCAACTTCGCATGCGCCTCGCATGGCAGCACGGTCTTGGATCCTGCGCCAATGTAGCCACCCCACATGCCGTTCACCTCGATGGTGGGCAGCAGGGTGATACGCTCCCGCACGCTGTAGCGTGGATCGCCATAGGGTGCTCCGCCGACGCTGCCGTAGAATTCGGCCTCGTCCACCGGCAGGGCCTCGGCGTCCTCTTTCTCGCGCGGGCCAATTGGGGCCATGTCGTCCATGAAGCCTTCGACGGCGATGGTGCCGTCTTCATGGTGCAGGGAGGCGATCAGCCGGGCGATCTCGTGATTCGCATTGCGCAGCGCCCCGCCATATCGACCGGAATGCACGTCCTTGGCCGAAGTGCGCAGGGTGAAGCGCAGCGCCGTCAGCCCGCGCGAGCCGACGCTGACGGTGGGCAGCGTCGTGCTGGCCCGCCCGCCATCGGCCGAGATCATCGCATCGCCCACCAGCGCATCCGGATAGCGGTCGATGATGCTGCGCAGGGACGGGCTGCCGATCTCCTCCTCGCCTTCGAGGAAGAAGCGGATGTTCACCGGGCAGCCGCCGGCCTTGATGAACTCGATCACCGTCTCGACCGCGATCAGGGTCGAGCCCTTCACGTCCGACGCACCGCGCGCATAGAGCCGGCCGTCGCGGATGGTCGGCTCGAAAGGTGGGGTCTTCCACAGTTCCAACGGGTCGGGCGGCTGCACGTCGTAGTGGCCGTAGATCAGCAGCGTCGGCTTGCCCGGCGCGCCGTTCCACGCACCCGTGATCGCCGGCTGGCCGCCGCCGTCGAGCAGGCGGACATCCTCGACGCCGCCCTCCTTCAGCCGCGCCATCAGGAATTCGCGCGTGGCCTTCATTCCCTCGGCATAGGCCGGATCGGTGCTGACGCTCGGCAGGCGCAGCAGCGCCTTCAACCGTTCCAGGATCTCGTCCTTCCGGGCCAACAAGGCCTCGGCGACCGCTTCGCTCATGCTGCATTCCTCGGCTGCATGGGGGCAGCCTAGACCGACCGGCCGCGCGGTTGCAGAGTGCGGCAACACAATTCCGAGGGAACCGGGATGGGACGTCCACCAAGCACGGCCGAACGCCGCGCAGCCTTTCGCGCGATCCTGGCGGGGAAGGACTGTATCCATCCCGCCTCCGTGCATGACCCCATCGCCGGGCGCATCGCTGCCGATCTCGGTTTCGAGGCCGCGATGTTCGCCGGTTCCGTCGCTTCGCTGACCGTTCTCGGCGCGCCGGACATCATTGTGCTGACGCTGACCGAATTCGCCGACCAGGCGCGGCGCATCTGCCGCGGCGGCGCGCCGCCCCTGCTGGTCGATGCCGATCACGGCTACGGCAATGCGCTGAACGTGATGCGCACGGTCGAGGAACTGGAGACCGCCGGCATCGCCGCCCTGACCATCGAGGACACCGATCTGCCGCGCGGTCATGGCGTGGGCGAGCCGGGCCTGCTGAGCCTCGAAGCCGGTCTCGGCAAGATGCGCGCGGCGGTGGCGGCGCGGGAGGAGAAGGGCCTCGTCGTCATTGCCCGCACCAGCGCGCTGAACCTCGTGAACCTCGACGAGGCCGTGCGGCGCGCCAAGGCCTATGTGGGGACCGGCGTGGATGGCCTGTTCTTCACCGGGGTGAACGACTGGGACCAGCTTGCCGCCATCCAGGCCGTGTCGGGCGGGCTGCCGATCATCCTCGGAGGCACGCCGGCCAAGATGGCCGACAAGGCGCGTCTCGCCTCGCATGGCGTGCGCGTCGCCTTGCAGGGCCACCAGCCCTTCGCCGCCGCGGTCGCCGCCATCCACGCGACGCTGAAGGCGCTGCGTGACGGCACCGCGCCGGCCGACCTGCAGGGCATCGCCCCCGCCGCGTTGATGAAGCAGGTGACGCGCGAGGCCGACTACGCCACCGCCGCACGCGACTTCCTCTGACCTCCGGACGCGAGACACACCATGCCCGTCAATCCCGAAACCCTGGCCGCGCTGCAGGATAAGTACCTGGCGCTCCATGAATTCGTGAAGGTCGCGAAGGGGCGGCTCGACGCCAATCTCTGGGATTACCTGGTCGGCGCGACCGAGACCGAGACCACCATGCGGCGCAACCGCATGGGCATCGATGCGCTGGCGTTGCGCCCGCGTGTGCTGCGCGACGTGTCGGAGATCGACAGCACCTCGACGCTGTTCGACAAGACGATCCGACTGCCGGTCTTCCTCGCCCCGGTCGGTGGACTCGAATTCATGGCGGTCGGCGCAAATGGCGCGGTGACGGCGGGCGAGGGGGCGTCGGGCTTCGGCGTGCCGATCATGCTCTCCTCCGTCTCGAAGCCGGGCCTCGAGGATGTCGCCGCCGCGGCGACGGGGATGAAGATCTACCAACTCTATGTCCGCGGCGATGCCGCCTCGATCGAGGACAGCATCCAGCGCGCCAAGGCCCACGGCTATGATGCCTTCTGCCTGACCGTGGACACCGCGATCTATTCGCGGCGCGAGCGCGACATCGTCCGCCGCTTCGCCAAGCCGTGGCGCGCCAGCGCGACCAACCAGGCGCAACACTACCAGGCACAGCTCAACTGGAACGATGTGAAGCGCATCAAGGACCAGCACCCGGACCTGAAGCTGATCCTCAAGGGCATCGCGACCGCCGAGGATGCGATGATCGCCGTCCAGCATGGTGTCGAGGTCGTCTATGTCTCCAACCATGGTGGGCGGCAGCTCGACGCCGGGCGCGGGTCGATCGAGGTGCTGCCAGAGGTCGTCCAGGCGGTCGGCGGCCGCGCCAAGGTCTGGGTCGATGGCGGCTTCTCGCGCGGGACGGACATCGTGAAGGCGCTGTGCCTCGGCGCGGAGGCGGTCGGGCTCGGGCGGCTTTACTGCTACGCGCTTGCGGCCGATGGCGCGGCCGGCGTGGTGCGGCTGCTGGAAATCCTCGAGAACGAGTTTCGCTCGGCGCTTGGCCTGCTCGGCGTGACGTCGGTGGCCGAGCTCGGGCCGGGCTTCGTGCATGCGGCGATGCCGACCAACCTGCCGCATGTGCACAGTGCCTTCCCGCTGCTGAGGCTGGACGATTCCGGATATTGAACACGCTCTCGGCCGGCCCTGGCCGAAGTCCGGTCCGCGCGCTCTTCGCGAATGCTGAGTTCCGGCGGCTCTGGGCCGCCGGGGGGATCACCAACGCGATGCGCTGGCTGGACATGCTGGTCAGTGGCCTCTTCACCTTTGGGCTGACGGATTCGGCGCTCGCCGTCTCGCTCGTGCTCACGTCGCGCGCCCTGCCGATGCTCGCCATGGGCGCGCTGGCCGGCGCGATCGCGGAGAGCCTCGATCGCCGGCGCCTGCTCATGGCCGGGCAGGCGACGCAGGCGGTGACGGCGCTGATCATCGCCGTGTTGGCGGCGACAGGGCTGCTCCAGCCCTGGCACCTCTTCGTGAACGGGCTGGTCGGCGGGCTCGCCTGGACCAACGAACTCGCAACGCGCCGGCGCATGGTGGCCGAGGCCGCGGGGCCTGCGCATATCAGCCGCGCCATCGCCTTCGACAGCATGACATCCTCGACCACGCGCATGCTGGGACCGGTCGCCGGCGGCGTGTTCTACGGGGCCGTCGGCGTCACCGCGGCCTATGGCATCGTCGCCGGCCTCTACCTCACGGCTTTCCTGCTGGTGCTCGGCGTGCGGCACAGCCAGCAGAGCCGCCCCCTGGTTCTGAGCCGCCTGGCTGGCGAGATCACCGAAGCCGCGCGCATCGCCCTCGCGCATCCCGCGCTGCGCCTAGTGCTGGGGGTGACGGTGGTGATGAATGTCTTCGGCTTTTCCTATACCGGCATCCTGCCTGCTTTCGGGGCCATCGCCTTCCAGGCCAGCCCGGCCGAGGTGGGACTTCTGGCGGCGGGCGAGCCCTTCGGCGCATTGCTGACCGGCCTGGCGCTGGCATTGCGGCGCGGGGCGGCGCCGGGCCGGCTGCTGATGGCGGCGGGCGCGGGCGGCTTCCTGGTGACGCTGTTCCTCGCTGCGCTGGCGCCTTCCCTGCCGCTGGCCGTGCTTCTGCTGGTGATCGGCGGGCTTGGCACGGCAGCCTTCTCAAACCTCCAGACCGGCCTCGTAATGATGGAGGCGCCGCCCGATGCGCGGTCCCGGATCTTGGGATTGACCACGACCTGCATCGGGGCCGGGCCGCTCGGCGTGCTGCTGGTCGGCGCGTTGGCGGACGCGACCGGGCCGCGCCTCGCCGTCGTGACCATGGCGGTGGTGGGTCTGGCAGGACTCGGCCTGGTCCTGATGATCACGCGACGCTGATGTATCGTTCGCCCTTGTGGCCTGTCTGAAACCATCCCGGTCGTGGTATCGACGCGGCCCCGATGCCGGCCGCCCCCCTTTCGTGCCGCGCCATCCCAGAGAGTAATCCAAGGAACCGTCGAATGCCCCCCGAGTCTCCCACCCACCGCATCCTGGTCGTTGAGGATGAGGCTCTGGTGGCCATGCTGGTTGAGGACGCGCTGGAGGATGCCGGCTTCGGCGTGATCGGCCCGGTGCGCTCGGTGGCCCAGGCGCTGGAGGTGCTGGAGGCGGAGCGGCCGGACGCCGCGGTGCTCGACCTCAACCTTGCCGGCGAGAATTCGGTCTCGGTCGCCGATGCGTTGGTCGCGCTCGGCATCCCCTTTGTGGTGGCGACGGGCTATGGGGCGGCTGGCCTACCGGCGGGGCACCGCGGGGTGCCGGTGCTGCCGAAACCCTATGACCCGGCCGATCTGACGGCGGTGCTGGCGCGGCTGTGCGAGGGGCGCCGGTAGCCTTCACCGGCCGGGCTTGGCGCAGCCTGCCCGGTCACACCGCCGCGCTGTGCCGCCCGGCCGCCGGCGCCAGGTAGGCGTCGAAGCAGGCGGCGAAGTGCCGCAGGAAGGGCCGGCCAAGGTCGGTCAGCACGAGGCGGCCGCCCCGGCGTTGCAGGAAGCCCTCGGCGAGCAGCGCGTCGAGCCGTGGGCCGGCATCCCGCAACACGGCTGGCGGCACCGCATCGAGGGCGAGGCTGCCCTCGCACATCACCCGTTCGATCAGCGTGCCGCGCAACCGGTCATCTTCCGTCAGGGCACGCCCGCGCGCGACGGGCAGCCGGCCGGCTTCGACGGCGGCCAGCCAGCGGCGCTCATCCGGCTCGTTCTGCACATAGCCCTGTGGCGTGCGCCCGATCGCCGAGGCACCGATGCCGAGCAGATAGGGCGCCGTGTCGGTGGTGTAGCCCTGGAAGTTGCGGCGCAGCATGCCGGTGGCGGCTGCGCGCGCCATGGAATCGCCCGGCAGCGCGAAGTGGTCGAGGCCGATCGCGACATAGCCGGCATCGGTCAGCACCTGGGCCGCGGCCTCGGCCTGACGCATGCGCAGCGCGGCGCCGGGCAGATCCTCGGTGCGGATGGCCTTCTGGTGCGCCTTCATCCAGGGCACATGGGCGTAACCGAAGACCGCCACGCGGTCGGCGCCGCACTTGGCGGCGAATTGGGCGGAGGCCTCGACCTCGGCCACGCCCTGGGCGGGCAGGCCGTAGATCAGGTCCATGTTGATGCTGCCGATGCCGCCGGCACGCAGGCCGCGCACCGCGGCCTCGACCATCTCGGCGGGCTGGACGCGGCCGATCAGCGCCTGCACCGCCGGGTTGATGTCCTGTACGCCGAGGCTCGCGCGCCGCACGCCCATGCTGGCGAGGGCTGCGATCATCGGCGCTTCGAGGGTGCGGGGATCGAGCTCCGCGGCAATCTCGGCATCGTCGCGGAAGGGGAAGAGGCGGCGCAGGGCCGCGGCCAGGCGCGTGAGCCCCTCGGCGCCGAGCGCGGTCGGCGTGCCGCCCCCGAGATGCAGCGCGGCGACGCCGCCATGCGCCGGCAGCAGGGCGGCGATCATCGCG
Organism: Roseomonas alba; assembly: GCF_019430885.1. Lineage (GTDB taxonomy): Bacteria > Pseudomonadota > Alphaproteobacteria > Acetobacterales > Acetobacteraceae > Neoroseomonas > Neoroseomonas alba. The sequence goes on from NZ_JAHYBZ010000009.1 coordinate 197,634, forward strand.
GCCTCGCGCTCCAGCCCGGCCTCGTAGCGCGCGATGCGCGCAGCGGATCGCGTGACCGCGGTATGGCAGCCGCAATACCAGCAGAGCGCGTGGCAGAAGGGCACATGCACGTAGAGGGACAGCGCATCCTCCGCCGTGCAGGCGCCGAGCCAGGAGGCCGCCTCCTCCGGCGCGAGGGGCGCGAAATGCGGGGCGGTCGGATAGCTGGTGTAGCGCGGCAGCGGCATCGCCGCATGGCGCAGCAGCGTGTCCTCGGCGGGGTTGGCGGGGCCGGGCTGATCGAGCATGCCGCCTTCTGCCCGATGTGACGCGGCGCACGCCTTGCGCTGGCGCAAGACCGCCGCTCCGCTTTGGACCGCGACAGGCCGGATGAAACGCTTCATCTTGCGACCGCCCGGGCCCGGCGCGGCTGTTTCGTGACGCGGACAGAGGTGGCTATGCTGCGCGCCGGGGCAAAGGAGCCGTTTGTATGTCCGAGGAGCTGAGCCAGGGGCCGCGTCTGCTGGCGATCGCCACCTCGACCGGCAAGGAGCTGGTCCTGCGCAGGGTCGAAGCCGTGGAGGCGATCTCCCGGCCCTATCTGGTGCGCGTCGAGGTCCTGAGCGAGGACAAGGCAATCACCGCGGCGGACATGATCGGCCAATCCGCGCTGGTGACCATCACGCGCGGCGAGAGCGAGCAGCCGCGGCAGTTCCACGGCATGATCGCGGCCTTCCGCAAGCTCGGCGTCTTTGGAACGAAATACGCCTCCTATGGGCTCGAGATCGTGCCGACTTTCTGGAACCTCACGCGCAAGTCGAATGTGCGCGTCTTCCAGAACGAGTCGGTGCCGGCGATCATCAAGAAGCTCTGCCAGGAAGGGGCGGCGTCGGCACCCGTCTTCATGTCCGCGCCGGAAACGCCGCGGCCCTATTGCCTGCAGTACAACGAGACGGATTTCGATTTCTGCCAGCGGCTGATGGATGAGATCGGCGCCGGCTACTACTTCATCCATGGCGACAACGAGCATGTCATGCTCGTCGCCTCGTCGCTGGCGGACTATTTGCCGGTTTCTTCGGGACCATACAGGGTCAGCTCGGGCTCGACGGCGTGGGATTCGCTGACCGGCTTCCATCAGCGCGCGCGACTGAAGCCCTCGGCGGTGCGCAGCCTGGACTACGATCTGCAGAAGCACTCGGTGCTGCTGGACGGCACGACGGCGACCAACATCACCGACGTCTACAACGACGCGGCCTTCCAGATGTTCCAGTGGCCGGGCGGGCAGCATACCAAGGCGGACGCCGATCCGGCGCTGCTGTCGATGCAGACCTACGAGGCGGAGGCCGAAGTCGCACGGGCGACGGCCTATGACCCGGCGCTGCTCGCCGGCGCGCAGATCAAGGTTGTCACGGACCCGAGCAGCGACGCCGAGACGCCTTTCCTCCTGACCCAGGTGGTCCACAGTGCCTTCGACGAGACGCACATCGTCGATGGCGGCAGCCAGGGCTATTCCTGCGCCATCACCATGATGCCGGCGGACCGCCCCTATCGTCCTCGGCATCCGCGTCCGCGCCCGCATGTGCCGGGCCTGCAGTCCGCGATCGTGGTGGGACCGAAGAACGAGGAGATCTACACGGACAAGTTGGGGCGGGTGAAAATCCGCTTCCTGTGGGACCGCCACTGGCCGGCCGACGACACTGCCTGCGAGATCTGGGTGCGCGTCGCCCAGCCATTCGCCGGCAAATGGGGTGGCACCTTCTTTCTGCCGCGCATCGGGGACGAAGTGCTGGTCGGCTTCGTCGATGGCGATCCGGACAAGCCGGTGATCGTCGGCTCGCTCTACAGCGACGACGCACCGCCGCCTTTCCCGATGCCCTCCAAGAAGGAGCAGGGGGGCTTCTCGACCCGATCGTCGAAGAAGGGTGGCACGTCCAACGCCAACATCCTGCGCTTCGACGACACCAAGTCGTCCGAGGAGTTCTTCATCCAGGCCGAGAAGGACATGAACGTCCTGATCAAGAATGCCAGGACGGAGACGATCAATGTCGGCAGCTTCGACGGCGACGACACCTACTACCTGAAGAACGGCCACAAATACGTCACCGTCCACACAGGCAACTACGACGAGTGGGTGGACACGGGGAACCGCGAGACCGTCGTCGGCACCGGCAACTTCAACGTCTTCGTCCAGAAGGGCGACCACGGCACGGTGGTCGACAAGGGCAACCTTGGCGTCTGGGTGAAGGAGGGCAACCTCGATACCGAGGTCCAGAAGGGCCACCAGACGCTGACGGTCGGTACCGGCAATTCCACGTCCACGGTTAACGGAAACATCACCCAGACGTCCAAGACCGGCAACATCACGGTCGAGGCGAAGGCGGGCAAGATCACGCTGAAGGCGCCGCAGGCGATCGAGCTGATCTGCGGTGGCAGCTCGATCAAGATGTCGCCCTTCCAGATCGAGCTGAAGTCGATGATGATCAAGAACGACGCGGAGATGATGTTCGAGGCCAAGGCCGGCCTCATGAGCAAGGTCGAGGCGATGTTGAACCAGGTGGAAGGCAGTGCCGTGACCATCGTGAAGGGGGGCATCGTCCTCATCAACTGATGACCCAGATCCCCCCCAAGCTTGCCGTGCCGCTCGCGCCCCTGCTGCCGCGGCTTGAACTCGACGGCGATGGCCAGGCTGCCATCGCCGGCGCCGATTCGGCTGGCGCCGGCGTGGAGCGTCTCGTCGCCGCCGGCCGGCACCAGGATGCGGTGAAACTGGTCGCCCATGCGCTGCCGAAGCGCGAGGCGGTATGGTGGGCCTGCATGTGCGCGCGCGCCATTCCCGATGCCGCCCTGCCGCCCGAGGATGGCGGCGCCATCACCGCGGCGGAGGGCTGGGTGCGCCGTCCCGACGAGCCCGCGCGCCGTGCCGCCGCCGCCGCGGCCGAGAAGACGAAGTTCGCGACGCCGGAATCCTGGACTGCCATGGGCGCCTTCTGGAGCGGCGGGAGCATGGCGCCGGAGGGCCAGATGGCAGTCCCGCCGCCGGATCATCTGACCGCGACGGCGGTGACCGGGGCCGTGATGCTCGCTGCCGTGCGCCACGTGCCGGACAAGCAGAAGGAACGGCTGGAGCGCTTCCTCGTCAGCGCCCGCGACATCGCGGGCGGTGGGGCCGGGCGCCTGCAGCCGGAGGACCCGCCGCCACCGCCGCCGCCGGAGGAGCCGCCGCCCGCCATCAAGCCAAGGCCCATCCCGGCGCCCCCGCCGGCACCGCGGCCGAGGATGCCGTGACGATCCGCGCCATGCCGACCTGTTGAGGAGCGCGCCGATGGAACTGACCCTGACGATGATCCGCTGCCCGGACAGCGTGGTGCCCGAGCAGCGCCGCGTGCCCGGCGGCGACTACGTCATTGGGCGCGGCGCCGATGCGAGCTGGGTGCTGCCCGATCCGGACCGGCTGCTGTCGAAGCATCATTGCGTCGTCGAGTTCCGTGGCGGCGGATGGCAGGTGCGCGACCTGTCGACGAACGGCACCTTCATCAACCACGCCGACACGCCGGTCGGGCGCGACCAGGTGAAGATGCTGGAGGATGGCGACCGGCTGCGGCTCGGCGCCTATGAGATCGAGGTGCGCGTCGCCATGGCCGGCGGCCAGTCCGCGGGGCCCGCCTGGACCGGTGGTGGGTTGCCGGGCGGCGGCAACACCGTGGGTGGCGGCTGGGACCAGCCAGCGAGCCCATCGGCGGCCGGTGGCTGGGACACTGGGCCCTCGCCGGGCTGGGCCAGTGGGCCGGCCGCGCCGGCGCAGGATTGGGGCGCCCCACCCGCGCAGCAGCATGCCTGGGGTGGCCAGCCGCAGCGCGACGAGCCGTTGCAGCCGCGTCTGCCGGGCGATCCCTATCTCGGCGCCAAGCCCCCTGCAGCGGGCGCGCCCGGCCTGCCGAGCGCGTCGGGCCTGCCGACGAATTTCGATCCGTTCAACGAGGGGCCGGCCATGCCGGATCATCGCCCCTCGACAGCCGACGCCTTCACGCCGCCGCGGCCGATGCAGCAGGTCTCGGTGATCCCGGACAGCTGGGATCTGGGGCCGACGCCCTCGACGCCGGTGGCCCCGCCGCCACCCGCTCCGGGTGGGGCGCCGAACCACATTCCGGACGACTGGAACGTCGATCTGTCACCGGGCCCTGCGGCCGCGCCGCAGCGGCCCGCTCCGCCGCCTGCAGGGCCTGATCCCTTCGCGGCACCGCCGGCGCATCCGGCCGGACCTGATCCTTTCGCCGCGCCGGCGGCGCGCAGGCCCGATCCCTATGCGCCACCGCCGCAGGCGCGCCCCGCGGGGCCGGACCCCTTTGCCGCGCCACCAGCCGGCGGGCCCGACCCGTTTGCGGCACCGTCGTCACGCTCCGCCGGACCCGACCCCTTCGCTGCGTCGGCCGCGCGCGGGCCCGATTCCTATGCGCCATCGCCGCAGGCCCAGCCTGCGGGGTCCGACCCCTTCGCCGCGCCGCCGACAGTGAGGCGCGACCCCCATACGCCGCCGCCGGCATCGGGGCATGATCCTTTCGCGCCGCCGCCGGCCCATCCCGCGGAACCGGACCCTTTCGCGGCGCCCGCAGCCTATGCTGCGCCGCCGGCTGCGGTGCCCCGCACGGCGGACCCTTTCGCAGCCCCCCCTGCGCCGCCGCCGCCCGCTGATCCTTTCGCGGGTGCGGCGCCGGCCAGGGCTGCGCCACCGTCGCCACCCGCCACGCATGCGGACCCCTTCGCCGAGCCGCCGCGTCCGGCCGCGCCGCCGTCACCGCCGGTTCATGAGCCGGCGCCGGCGCGTCCCGCCGGGGCTTCGGCTGGCGGGGCCGATGCCGGGCTCGCGGCCTTCCTCGCCGGCGCGGGGTTGCCGCCGGGTCTCGCCGGCCAGGCGGATCCCGAAGTGGCGTTGCGCGCGCTCGGTGCCGCCTTCCACGCGGCGGTGTCCGGCCTGCGGCAGTTGCTGATCGCCCGTGCCGACGTGAAGCGCGAGTTCCGCATCGAGCAGACCATGCTGCGCTCGGCCGGCAACAACCCGGTCAAGTTCGCTGCGTCGGACGAACAGGCGCTCGCCGCGCTGCTCTCCGCCGGCCCCCAGGCGGGGCCGCGCGCGGTGCGCGAGACGGTGGAGGACCTCACGGCCCACCAGGTCGCGACGCTGGCCGCGACCCAGGCCGCGGCCCGGGCGCTGCTGGCGCGCCTCGCGCCCGAGGGGCTCGAGGGCGGCGACCAGGGCGGCGGCGGCCTCTTCGCGAGCAAGGACAAGCGCCTGTGGGACGCCTACAAGCGCCTCCATCAGCAGGTCACCGAACAATTCGACGATGATTTCGACAGCGCCTTCGGCAAGGAATTCGCGCGCGCCTACGAACAGGCGTCACGGCGCGACGGCTAGGCCGGGGGACAGGGGGGTAGGCTTCGGATGCTGTGGCACGACAAGGTGGTCTGGCAGGAGGGCATGTTCCTCCGGGCCCAGCATTTCCAGCAGCAGGACCGGCACGCGGAATGGATGCTCCAGGCCCGCGCGGCACCGCTGCGCCCGCATCCCTGGGGCATCACGGAACTCTCGCTCGACCGTGACCTGCTGGCGGCGGGGAAATTCGCCATCGCCTCGGCGACCGGGATCATGGAGGACGGCACGGCCTTCTCCGTGCCGGGCCATGCCGACCAGCCTCCGCCGCTCGACCTGCCCGAGGGCACGCGCAACTGCGTCGTCTATCTGGCCCTGCCGGTGCGTCAGCCGGGCAGCCCGGAGATCGCCTTCACCGAAGGCCCCGACATGGCCAATGCCCGCTACGGCATGCGTGGCTTCGAGGCGTTCGACACCCATTCCGACGCGACCGTGCCGGCCGAGCTCCAGGTCGGCCGCCCGCGACTGCGCTTCATGTTGGAGACGGAGGAACGCGCGGGCTTCACCACCATCGGCCTGACCCGCGTGGTCGAGGTACAGGCCGACCGCCGCGTCCTGGTCGATGAGCGCTTCATCCCGCCCTGCCTGCGGGTCTCGGCCACGCCGCCGCTTGCCAATCTGGTCGGCGAGTTGGTCGGCATGCTCGGGCAGCGGGCGGAGGCGCTGGGCGCGCGGCTGTCCCAGCCAGGTGCGCGCGGCGTCGCGGAGGTCGCGGACTTCCTGCTGCTGCAGGCGGTCAATCGTTGGCAGCCGCTGCTCGCCCACTGGGCCGATGCGGGGAATGTGCATCCGGAACAGCTCTATTCGGCGCTGGTGCAGTTGGCGGGCGAACTCGCCACCTTCACCGATCCGAAGCGCATGGCCGCGACTTACCCGGCCTATCGGCATGAGGACCTGCAACGGTCCTTCGCGCCGGTCGTCAGCGATATCCGCCGCAGCCTGTCGATGGTGCTGGAGACCAACGCCGTCTCCATCCCGCTCCAGGAACGCCAGTTCGGCGTGCGCGTCGGCCCTATCGTCGACCGCAACATCCTGCGTGCCAGCCAGTTCGTGCTGACCGTGCAGGCGGACATGCCCTCCGAGCAATTGCGCCGCGTCTTCCCCAACCAGGTAAAGATCGGCGCCGTCGAGCACATCCGCGAACTGGTCAACGTCGCCCTGCCGGGCATCCAGGTGCGGCCGCTGCCGGTCGCGCCGCGGCAGATCCCGTTCCACGCGGCGGCGGTCTATTTCGAGCTCGACCGCGGCAGCCCGCACTGGGCGCAGATGCAGAATTCCGGGGCCTTCGCCATCCATGTCTCCGGCGATTTCCCGAACCTCAAGATGGAACTCTGGGCGATCAGGGGCTGACCCCCTGCCGGCCCGGGCCTGACCCGAAGGACGCGCGATGAGCGACAATCCCTTCGCCGAACCGCATGACAACGACCGCACCGTCGTTCGTGGACCGGGCGGCGGTGCGCCGCCGCCCCAACCTGCCGCGCCGCCGCCGGCCTTCGGCGCGCCCGCCGGCCCAGTGGGCGGCATGCCCGGCCTGCCGACCGGTGCCGCGGCAGGCGGCGGTCGCGTCGAATCCGCGCCGCGCCTGGCGGGCGAAGCCGAGGCCGTGCCCAAGACCGGCGTCGGGCCGCTGGCCGCCGCGGCCCAGCCGCTGCTCGACCTGCTGGGGCGTCTCGCGAACCAGGGCATGACGGCCCCGCCGCAGGGCGGCGAGCTGCGCGAGCGCGCGCTGCGCGCCTTCCGCCAGTTCGAGACCGACGCCGCCGCGGCCGGGATCTCCGCCGAGCAGGTGCGCGCGGCGCATTATATCCTCTGCGCCAGCCTCGATGACGTGGTGCTGTCCTACAATTGGGGCCAGGGGTCCGTGTGGTCGGTGCAGTCGCTGGTCGCCACCTTCCACCAGGAGGTGAAGTCAGGCGACCGCTTCTTCGACGTGCTCGCCGGCATGCAGAAGGACCCCGGGCGTTGGAAGGATGCGCTGGAGGTCACCTATCTCTGCCTCTCGCTCGGCTTCCAGGGGCGCTATCGGCTATCGCCGCGCGGGGCCTCGGAACTCGATCACATCCGTACCGGCCTCTATCAGCTTCTGACCCAGGTGCGTGCACCATGGGAGCGGGAGCTCTCGCCGCATTGGAAGGGCGTGAACGCGCCGCATCGCGGGCCGCGCCGCGGTATCCCGGCCTGGGTCGCGGCCTGCGTGGCGATCTTCGCGCTCGGCATGGGCTATGCGTGGCTCGCCAATGCGATGAACGAAGGTTCGGATGGGCTCTATGAGCGCATGGCGGCGCTGCCGCCGGGCGCGCTGCCGACGATCGAGCGCGTCGATCCGCCACGGCCGCCGGCGCCGCCGCCACCGCCACCGCCCTCGGTCGCGCCGCCGCGGCCGGATTTCCTGCTGACCTTGCAGCAATTCCTCAAGCCGGAGATCGACCAGGGGCTGCTGTCCGTCTTTGGCGATGGCCGGTCGGTGACCGTGCGCATCAAGGGCGGCGGGCTCTTCGCCTCGGGTTCCGCGACGGTCGAGCCGCGCTTCATTCCGATGCTGCGGCGGATCGGGGAGGGGCTGCGGACGGAACCGGGCCGCGTGATGGTGGTCGGCCATTCCGACAACCAGCCCATCCGCACCGTGCGCTTCCCGTCGAACTTCCACCTTTCCGCGGCGCGCGCCGAGGCGGCGGAGGCGATCATCGCCGCCGCGAACGGCGATGCCGGCCGCTTCGCCTCCGAGGGCCGCGCCGATGCCGAGCCCATTGCCGACAACCGGACGGCCGAGGGCCGCGAACTGAACCGACGCATCGAAGTGGTGCTGATGCGGGGGGCGAACTGACATGGAAGCCTTGAACGTCTTCCAGCCCTTCATGACCGGCCGCGCGCTCGCGGCGATGATGGCGGTCGTGCTGCTGTGGCCGATCATCTACCTGTTCGGTCCGTTGGTCGAAATCGGCGGCATCCGGCCGTTGGAAAGCGAGATCACCCGCTGGATCGTCTGCGGCGTCCTGTTCCTCGTCGTCCTGGTCGTGCTGTGGGTCGTGGAGCGGAAGAAGAAGCGGCGCGACCTGCTGCTGGTCGCCGGCATCGCCGCCCCGGACCCGGGCGCCGACCGCGCCGCCGAGGAAGAGAGCGAGATGCGCGAGCGGCTGACCGCCGCGCTCGACCGCCTCAAATCCGCCTCCGGCAAGAAGGGCGGCTATCTCTACGACCAGCCCTGGTACGTCATCATCGGCCCGCCCGGGTCCGGCAAGACGACGGCGCTCGCCAATTCCGGCCTCGACTTCCCGCTGTCCGACGGCGGCAAGCTCCAGGGCGTCGGCGGCACGCGCTTCTGCGAATGGTGGCTGACCGACACCGCCGTGCTGATCGACACGGCCGGGCGCTACACCACGCAGGATTCCGACGCGGCGGCGGACAAGGCGGGGTGGGAACGCTTCCTTGGCCTTCTCAAGAAGAACCGGCCGCGCCTGCCGCTGAATGGCGTGCTGGTGACCTTCGGCGTGGACATGATTTCCCGCCTCGGCCCTGCCGAACGCGAGCAGCACGCCCGCACCGTGCGGCGGCGCATCAAGGAACTGGAAGACAAGCTCGGCCAGCGCCTGCCGGTCTATTTCATGATCAGCAAGGCCGACCTCGTCGCCGGCTTCATGGAGTTCTTCGACGACCTCGACAAGACAGCGCGCGAGCAGGTCTGGGGCTTCACCTTTCCCGTCGAGGGTGGCGGCGAGGCCGGCCATGCGGCGAAATTCGCGGAGGAGTTCCAGCTCCTGCTGGGTCGCCTTCAGGACCGCACGCTGGAGCGCTTGCAGAACGAGCGCGGCCCGCAGCAGCGCGCGGCGCTGGAAGGGTTTCCGTCCCAGTTCGCCTCGCTGGAGGCGCCGCTCGGCGCCTTCGTCGCGGCGGCTTTCGGCGGCACGCGGCTCGATCCCGCGCCGATGCTGCGCGGCGTCTACTTCACCTCCGGCACGCAGGAGGGCAGCCCGCTGGATCGGCTGGCCGGCGCGCTGTCGCGGTCCTTCGGCTTCGATCCGCGTCGCCCGGCGGCGGTGATGCAGCAGAAGGGGCGCGCCTACTTCATCACCAAGCTGCTGAAGGACGTTGTGTTCAACGAGGCGCGGCTCGCCTCGAACGACCGCAAGGCCGACAAGCGGCGGCGCGTCGTCGCCATCGCCGCCTGGTCGATCGCCGCGCTGGTTATCGCCGGAGGCAGCTTCTTCGGTTACACCGCCTGGGCGAAGGAACAGGCGCGCGCGCAGCGCCTCGCCGAGCAGATCGGCAAGGCTGAACAAGCGTCCCAGGGCATCCCCTTCGAGCGCATCACCGAGGCCGAGTTCCGCCGCGTCCTGCCCTACCTCGACGCCGCGCGCGACCTGCCGCCGGCCGCGCAGGGCGATGGCCCACCCTTCGGACTGGACCAGGGCGCGAAGCTGGAGGCCGGCGCCAACGCCGCCTATCGCCGCGCGCTGGACCGGACCTTCCTGCCGCGGCTGCTGGCACGGCTCGAGATCGTCATGCGGGGCTCCTTCCAGCGGCCGGACGAGCTGTACGACACGACGCGCACCTATCTGATGCTCGGCCAGGAAGGCCCGCTCGACATCGACGTGGTGCGGGCGTGGTTCGCGCGGGACTGGCAGCAGAGCTTCCCCGGCGCGGTGAACCAGCCGATCCGCGACGCGCTGATGGGGCATCTGAATGCCACGCTGGCGCGCAACTTCCAGCGCTATCCGGTGGATGGCGCGCTGGTGGACGCGGCGCGGCGCATCTTCTCGCGCCTGCCGCTCGCGGAACGTGTCTTCTCGCGGTTGCAGACGGCGGCCGCGGCCTCGGCGAACGCGCTCCAGCCCTGGCGGCCGGCGGATGCGCTGGGCCAGGCGGGGCAGCGGTATTTCGTGCGCGCCTCCGGCCAGCCGCTGACCGAAGGCATCCCGGCGCTCTACACGCTGGACGGTCTGTATCGCGGCCTGCTGCCGGTCCTGGGTGACGTGGTGCGCCAGGGCGTCGCCGAATACTGGGTGCTGGGGGCCGAGGGCGCCGGCGCGAATACCGACGATCCGGTGCGGCTGGAGCAGGCGGTGCTGCGGCTCTACGCGCAGGAATACGTCAAGCAGTGGCAGACCATGCTGGACGACCTGAACCTGGTGCCCTTGCCGCCGGCGCTCGCGCAGCAGGCCGAGGCGTTGAACCTGCTCGGCGCGCCCAATTCGCCCATCAAGGACCTGCTGCGCGCCATCGTACGGCAGGTGACGCTCGCGACGCCGCCGCAGGGCTGGACGCGGCCAGGCGCCCAGCCGCGGCCGGCGCAGCAGCCCGGCCAGCCGGCGCAGCCGCCCGAGCCCACCGGCGCCGAGCCCGTCGCCGAAATCGTCGATCCGCGCTTCGAGGCCATCCGCACCGCCTCGGGCCAGCCGCTCGACGACGTGCTGAAGATCGTCAACGACCTGTTCGTCCAGGTGCAGCGCCTGGCGACCACGCCGCCGGGCACACTGCCGCCGCCGAGCGTCGGCCTCGACCCCGGCCAACGCCTCCAGGCCGAGGCCGCGCGCCAGCCCCAGCCGCTGCAACGCTGGCTGAACGGCATGGTCACCGCCACCGCGGCTGCGCGCGGCGGCGGCGCGAAGGCGGCTTTGGCGGCGGCGGGGGCGCAGCAGCTCGCGCCCTTCTGCCGCGGGCTCGACCGGCGCTTCCCCTTCAACATCGCCGGTGACGACCTGCCGGTGGACGACTTCATCCGCCTGTTCGGCCCCGGCGGCGTGTTCGACCAGTTCTTCACGCAGAACGTCCGGCAGTATGTCGACACCACCAGCACGCCCTGGCGGCCGGTGGCGACCGATGGCTTGCCGCCGCCGATTTCGGCTGCCGACCTGATGCAGTTCCAGCGGGCACGGGCGATCCGCGACGCTTTCTTCCCTGGCGTCGCGTCCATCGGCCTGCGTTTTGAACTGGTGCCGCAGAGCATGGACCCGGGGGCGATCTCGGCGACGCTGGAGGCCGAAGGGACGCGGACCGAGATCACGCGGAACTCTGCCTTCCGGCCGATCCCCCTGGCCTGGCCGGCGCGCGGCAATACGACGCTGAGCTTCGATCCGCCGTCGCTGGCGGGGCCGCTCGCCTATGACGGCGCCTGGTCGGCGCTGCGTCTGGTGATGCGACGGGGCAGCACGCTGGCGCGCGGGTCGTCGCCCGAGCGGTTGCGGCTGCGCGTGACCCAGGGCGATCGCGTCATCGACTTCGAGCTGCGCGCGGGCAGCACGCAGCACCCTTTCGGCCTGCGTGAGCTGACGGAGTTCCGATGCCCGACGCTCTCCCCCTGACCGGCCTTTACGGCAAGGTTCCGGCGCACGGGGATTTCGTGCGCCGCCGCCTGCCGACGAGCTTCGTCGGACCCTGGGATGCCTGGCTGCAGCAGGGCATGGCGGAGGCGCGGGAGCGCCTGGGCGATCGTTGGACGGCGGTCTGGGATGACGCGCCACCCTGGCGCTTCGCCCTGCCCGCAGGTGCCTGCGGGCCGGATGCGGTGGCCGGCGTGATGCTGTCCAGCGAGGACATGGTCGGCCGACGCTTCCCCATCACCCTGGCGGCCATCCTGCCGCCTGATGGCGCCCTGCCGGCCCCAGGTTGGTTCGCGGCGCTGGAGGCGGCGGCGATCGCCGGTCGCGCGGGACGGCTCGATGCGGATGGGCTGGCTGCGGCGATACCGGCACCGGATGCCGAACTGTCGGACGTCGTGGCGTCCTGGCCGCTGCTGGAGGCCATCGATCCGCCACCGGCAGCGCCGACGGACGCCGAGGGTTTCGGGCAGGCCTGGGCAGCGGCGGCGATGCCCGCCGCGGATAGCGCGGTCGCAGCGGCTGCGGACGATGTGATCGGGCTACTGGGCGGTGGCGCGACGGCGCCCGAGGAAATGCTGGGCCTGCTGGCGGGCACTGATATGCCGGCGGCCTCGGGGGACGTGCTGGGCACGGATACGGACGGGGCGAACCGAGCCGCGGGGGACGACGACGTGCTCGGGCTGCTGATGGGCTCGGCATCGGTAGCGCCGGCCGCATCGCAGGATCCGGCGGCGTCCGACGGCACGTTGGCCTTCCTGCTCGGCGAGGGCGCCGGCGCGACCGAGAGCCCGGCGGCGCTCCTGCCCGGCGGCGCGTCCGACGCCGTCGAGCCCGGTCCGGCCGATCCGCTGGCCGCGCTGATCGCCTCGGGCGCATCGCCGTTGATCGCTGAGCCTATCGAGGTGGCGTCGCCCACCTCGCCGATCCAGGACGTCGTGGATCGGTTGCCGGCCGAGGCCGTGCCGCCGCCGCTCGCGGCGCCGACGGAGGTCCCTGCCGCTCCGCCGGAGGGCGGCTGGTGGACCGGCGGGGGTCGGCGCCTGCCGCCCGCCGTCCGGCCAATCGCCGCGCTGCTGCCCCCGGCCGAATTCGTCCGCCTGCTGGAAGCCGACGCATGACCTGGCGCCTTGCCTCCCTCGCCGCGACCCATCCCGGCGCCGTGCGTCCCCGCAACGAGGATGCGCTGCTCGAGCGTCCCGATATCGGCCTTTGGGTCGTCGCCGATGGCGCCGGAGGTCATGGTGCGGGCGATGTCGCGTCGAACGCCATCGTCGCGGCAATGGGCGTCATTCCGCCGGGTCTGGCCGCGGCGGAACTGCTCGCCCAGGTGCGCCTGCGCCTGGCTGCGGTGCATCGCGAATTGCAGGAGGAGGCGGCGCGGCGCGGGCCCGGCCGCATCCTGGCATCGACCGTCGTCGTCATGCTCGCGCGGGGGGAGCATTTCGCGATGCTCTGGGCCGGCGATTCGCGGGCCTATCTGCTGCGCCAGGGCACGCTGTCGCGGGTGACCAAGGACCACAGCCTGGTGCAGGAGCTCGTCGATCAGGGGACGCTGCGCGAGGAAGAGGCGGAGAGCCACCCGCAGGCCAATGTCATCACCCGCGCGGTCGGCGCGCAGGGGGAGCTGGAACTCGACAAGGTCTCGGGCCGCATCGCCGAGGGTGACCGCTTCCTGCTGTGCACAGACGGCCTGTTCAAGACCATGGCGGAGGCTGAGATCGGGGCGATGCTCCGGGGCGGCGCCGATGTCCTGGCGATCGTCACCGAGGCCGTCGGCCGCGGCGCGCGGGACAATGTCAGCGCCATCGGAGTGGATTGCGTCGGCTGAGGTGGAGGACGTCGCGGCCCGCAATACTGCGGTGACGGGCTGGTCGCATGCGGAGGGGCGGAGCCCCCCCCGGTCATGGCATCCGTGAATCTATACGGTTCTTCGAGGCATCCCTGGCCGGGCCGGCAAGACGTGCTCAGCCGCCCTCATGCGAGGGAACCTTGTAGGTGACGATGTCCTGTGCGCCGGTCAGCGTGTTGCCGACGTCGCGCACGCCAAGCTCGATCTCCCGATAGCTGAGGTCGACATCCTCGATCGGCCGCCCGCCGACCGCGCCGGCCGACAGGCGCAGGATGCGCACGCCGGTGAGCGTGATGGCGAAGAAGCAGACCGGTGCCCCTTCGCCGGTGCGCAGCCATTCGAATTTCACCATCCCGATATCCATGTTCCGGAAGGCGGCCTCCCAGAACAGCGCCGAGCGCGAATCCGTAAAGCGCCTGATCGAGGCGTGACGGAGCTGCGGCGCCCAGACGCGCGTATCGGCCCGATGCGAGCCGACATTCATGCTGCGCGATTCACGCGTGCCGCCCCAGGAGAAGCCCAGCAGCGGATGCCAGGTGGTGTGGCCCGCAACCTCGCTTTCGCCGGGGATGGTTGCGATCTGCATCAGGAGCGGCATGGGACCTTCCTCCTCTTCAGGCCTGGTTGACGACGGTCGCGAAGCCCAGGGTCGAGGCGATGCCCGCCTTGTCGAAGCCCGAGGAAATGACGGACATCTGCCCGTAGCGGATGGAGAAGCGTTCGGTGGCGCGCTTGTCCCCGCCGCTGTCCATCTGGAAATCCACCAGCCCGCAGCCCTGCAGCTCGAGGCGCAGGTATTCCTGCGGGCCGTCCGGGCCGCTGCGCATGAAGGTGATGACGACGTTCTTGTCGAAGGTGCCGAGCAGCGCCTCGCGGAACAGGCCGGTGGAGGAGGCGTCGGTCACCTTGGTGACGGTTACCGGCGTCACGTCGCCGCCGCCATCCGTCTTCTGCGCAAAGCGTTGGCCGTAGTTGACGGACCCGGCGAAGCTGCAGGTGAGCAGCTTCATCCAGCCGCCGCTCGCGGGCGCCTTGCGCACCTTGGCCGGCACCTCGGATTCGCCGCGGACCGAGCCGTAGCACATGAAGATGGTGCTTTCGCTTCCTGACATCCCGGTGCTCTCCGTCTGCCCCTGTGCGGGGCGGGTCACGGTCGGGGCGGGCAGTGCCGCCTGGCCGGAGGATTGGTTGACGATACTGGCGATGGCGTTGCCCGTTGCCGTGCCGCCCTTGTCGAAATTCCCGGTGATGATCGACATCTGCCCGTAGCGGATGGCGAAGCGCTCTGTCGCGCGTTCGTCATGGCCGCCGTCGATCTGGAAGTCGACGAGGCCGCAGCCCTGGAGTTCGAGGCGCAGATATTCCTGCGGCCCGTCGGTCCCGCTGCGCATGAAGGTGATGACGACGTTCTTGTCGAAGGTGCCGAGCAGCGCCTCGCGGAACAGGCCGGTGGAGGAGGCGTCCGTCTGCTTGGTGATGACGATCGGCGAGACCTGGCCGCCGCCTTCCGTTTCCTGCGCGAAGCGCTGGCCGTAATGCATGGCGCCGGCGAAGTTGCAGCTCATCACCTGCATCCAGCCGCCGCTCGCCGGTGCCTTGCGCACCTTGGCGGGCACTTCGGATTCGCCGCGGACGGAACCGAAGCACATGTAGATGGTGGTGGTGCCGTCGCTGCCCGACATGCTGGCTCAGCTCCGCGTGGGGCCTTCTATGGACATGCCGCCCGGATCGCTCCGGACGGCATGGCCGATCCTTCTGGCCGGCGCCGCTGATGGGCGCCGGAAGATCACGCCGCGTCGCGGCGCGGCATCACTTCGTGATGCTGGCGAGCTTCCAGCTGGCCGAGGACGGGCTGCCCGTCAGGTCGTCGCCGATCGGGTTGTACTTCACCTCGATCTCGCCGAAGTTCATGTGCAGCGTCTCGCCGGGGCGGCTGTCGACGCCCGAGCCGCCGGCGGCCTTGAAGGACAGGCCGGACACGCCGGTGGCCTTAAGGTAGATGCCGAGGAACTCCTGCGGGTCGCCCGAGCCGGTGCGCACGAAGGAAACCTTCACGTCGTTGTTGAGCTTGCCGTTGCAGGCCTGCTCGAACAGCTTGATCGTCGTGCCGTCGGTGGACTTCTTCACCACCACTTCGGACATGTTCACCACCGAACCTTCGCGCACCGAGTTCACACCCGAGGTGATGCGACGGCCGAGGCCGAATTCGAAGGAGGTGAGCTCGATGTACTTCTCGAAGCCCTTCACCTTGGATTCACCCGGAACACCCTGGTACTGCATCAGAATAGGCATCTGCGTTTTCCCTTTCCCAACCTACCCCCGGAAGGCGACACCCTGTCGCCTCCTGATACGAAGAACCTTACCTCAACCGACCTCGTACCGGAACGAGCCATCGTCGTTCAGACCCACCTTCACCTGAAGGATTTCATGACCTTCGGCGAGGCGTTCGAGGATGCGCGCGGAGAGTTCCGGCAGCACCGTGCGGCTGAGGATGTTGTCGATGTTGCGCGCGCCCGAGGAGACCTCCTTGCAGCGCTCGACGATCGCGTCGATCACCGCATCGTCCACCTGCAGCGGCACGTTGTACGCCTCCTTGAGGCGACGTCCGATGCTGCGCAACTTCAGGCCCGCGATCTTCTTCAGGATCTCGGGCGCGAGCGGATAGTAGATGACGACGTTGGTGCGGCCGAGGAAGGCCGGCTTGAACGACTTCAGCAGGTCCGGCATCAGCGCGTCGCGCAACGCCTCGGGCTCCGGCGCCATCTCGGGGTCGGCGCAGAGCTTGTCGATGGTGTCGGTGCCCGCGTTCGACGTCATGATGATGACGGTGTTGCGGAAGTCGATGTCGCGGCCTTCGCCGTCCTTCATCGCGCCCTTGTCGAAGACCTGGAAGAAGACATCCTGCACGCCGGGATGCGCCTTCTCCATCTCGTCCAGCAGGACCACGGAGTAGGGACGCCGACGCACCGCTTCCGTCAGCACGCCACCTTCGCCGTAGCCGACATAGCCCGGCGGTGAGCCCATCAGGAGCGAGACCTTATGCTCCTCCTTGAACTCCGACATGTTGATGGTGGTCATGTTCTGCTCGCCGCCATAGAGCAGGTCGGCGACCGCGAGCGCCGTCTCCGTCTTGCCGACGCCGGAGGTGCCGGCCATCAGGAAGACACCGATCGGCTTGCGTGGATCCGTGAGCCCGGCGCGCGAGGTGCGGATCGCCTGGGCGATCGCGTCAAGCGCATGGTCCTGGCCGACCACGCGCTCCATCAGATGGTCCTTGAGCTTCAGGACATTGTTGATCTCGTCCGAGACCATCCGGCCGACCGGGATGCCGGTCCAGGTGCCGACCACGTCGGCGACCGCCTGACCGTCCACCACCGGGAAGACCAGCGGTTCCTCGCCCTGGAGCTTGTGCAGCGCCGCGGCAGTCTCGCCGAGTTCCGTCTTCAGTGCCTCGGTGTCCACCGGCTCCGGCGCCTTGCCGTCGGGGCCGGGCATCGGCACCGCCGCCGCCTCGATCTGGTGGCGGAGGTCGCGCATCTTCGCGACGAGCGCCTTCTCCTCCTCCCAGCGGTTCAGGACCTCTTCGAGTTCGGCGGAGACCTTCGCGTGCTCCTGTTCCAGGGCGACGCGGCGCGCCGCGTGGTCGGCACCGGTCGCTTCCTCGCGCCGGATGGCGCCAAGCTCGGTGTCGATCAGCGCGAGGCGCCGTTGGCGGTCCTCGACCGGGGCGGGGATCGCCGCCTGGGACATGCCCACGCGGGCGCAGGCGGTGTCGAGCAGCGACACGCCCTTGTCCGGCAGCTGCCGCGCCGGGATGTAGCGGGCCGACAGCTTCACCGCCTGGGTGATCGCCTCATCGAGGATGCGGACGCCGTGATGCTTCTCGAGCGTGGTCACCAGGCCGCGCAGCATGGCGGCGGCGAGCGGCTCGGAGGGTTCCTCGACCTTCACCACCTGGAAGCGGCGGGTCAGGGCGGCGTCCTTCTCGAAGTACTTCTTGTACTCGGCCCAGGTGGTCGCCGCGATGCAGCGCATCTCGCCGCGCGCCAGCGCCGGCTTCAGCAGGTTCGCCGCGTCGTTCTGGCCGGCCGCACCACCGGCGCCGATCAGGGTATGCGCCTCGTCGATGAACATCACGATTGGCGTCGGCGAGGACTTCACCGCATCGATGACACCTTTGAGGCGGTTCTCGAACTCGCCTTTCACGCCCGCGCCCGCCTGCAACAGGCCCATGTCCAGTGAGTAGAGCTTCACGCCCTTCAGCGCGTCCGGCACGTCGCCGGCGGCGATGCGCAGTGCCAGGCCCTCGACCACGGCCGTCTTGCCGACGCCGGCCTCGCCCGTGAGGATCGGGTTGTTCTGGCGGCGCCGGGTGAGGATATCCACCATCTGGCGGATCTCCCCGTCGCGCCCGAGGATCGGGTCGATCTTGCCGGCCTTCGCCTGAGCGACGAGCTCGGTGCAGAACTGGTCGAGTGGGCCGCCGGAGCGCGGGGCCTCGCCGGCCGGGGCGCTGCCATCGGCGGGACCGGCGGCGGCTTCCGCCCCGGCCTCGGCGGCTTCCTCGCTGCCCTCGGCCATCTCGCCGAGGTTCCGCCGCACCGCATCGGCCGGCAGGTTCAGCAGCGACGGCGCGCTGTCCTTCACCGTGCGGCCGAGCGTCTCGTCATTCAGAAGCGCCGCGAGCAGATGGCCGGAGCGGATCTTCGGCGCCCCGCTTTCGAGGCTGGTCAGCAGCCAGGCCTCGCGCAGCCAGGTGACGATGTCGGGGGACAGCGAGGGCGCCCGCGCATTGCCCGTCTTGAACTTGTCGAGCGCGCGGGTCAGCTCGTTGGCGACCCGTCCGGCATCGACGCCGCCCTTGCGCAGCACCGCCGCGACGTCGGATCCGCTGGTCTCGACCAGCTTGAGCAGCACGTGCTCGATCTCGACATTGTAGTGCGTGCGGGAAAGCGTCAGCCCTGCTGCCGCTTCGAGCTGACGACGCGTGAGCGCGTTCATGCGCCCGACGAGGGATTTCAGGTCGATCGCCACCATGCCGGACGTGCCTCACCAGATGAGCAGGAACGCGCAAAGCGATTTCGCTCACGCGGAACGGGACGTTAGGGGGGCGTGCGAAACGAGTCCAGCATGCTAGCGTGGGTTGGCGATGGTCCCCTTTCACCCGTGTAAGGGGCATCACATCGGTGGCTTGCGAGGGTTTCACGATGGGTGAAGGTGTACTCGATCTCGAGGCGCTGCTTGCGCCGCTCGCCGATGGCGGCGGCGGCGGGGAGGACCTGCGGGCGGACGATTCCTACACGTCGCTCTACCAGCGTGTCCGCACCCAGCGGAACGACGCCCGCACCGGCGAACGGGCCATCGACAGCGGCGATCCCGAGGCCAATCCCGCGGCCATCGCCAGCGCCTGGCGGGAGGTGAAGAAGCTCGGTGCCGAAGCGATCAGCGGGAAGTCGAAAGACTTCGAGATCGCCGCCTGGATGGCCGAGGCGCTGGTGCGTGTGGATGGGTTGCCGGGCCTGACCGATGCGGCGCTGCTGATCGGGGGGCTCTGCGACCAGTATTGGGACAATGGCTTCCCGAGCCTGGAGAGCGAGGACGGCCTCGAAGACCGCAGCGCGCCGATCGGCGGCCTGTCGGGGGAGGGGGCGGACGGCACGCTGATGGCCTCCATCCGCCGCTATCCGCTGTTCCAGCGCGGCGACGGCAGCGATGGCGACCTGTTCACCTGGCAGCGTTCCGAGGAGACGGCGGCGATCGCCGATGCCGAGCGGAAGCAGGCACGGCTCGATTCCGGCGTTCCGGATTTCGACGTGCTGCAGAACGAGGCGCGGGCGAGCACAGCGGCCCTGCGCGCCGTGGGGCAGGAGGCGCGCCGCGCGCTCGACGCCTGGACCGCGATGGATACGGCGCTCGGCAACCGCTTCGGCGGCAACGCGCCTTCCACCCGTCGGGTGTCTGAAGCCCTTCAGAGCATCATCGACCTCGTCACCCGGATCGCCGGGTCACCGAGCGAGCCGACTGCCGCGGCGGAGGAGGAGGCGCATGACGCTGATGCCGGGGCACCCGCCGTGGCTGGGGGGGGCAGTGGCGCCGTCGCGGCGGTGGGCGGGGGCGGCCCCAAGCCGCTGCGCACCCGCGAGGATGCCATCCGCCAGCTTGAGGACATCGCCAATTTCTTCCGCAAGACGGAGCCGCATTCCCCTCTGGCCTTCACGCTGGACGACGCGGTGCGCCGGGCGCGCCTTCCCCTGCCGGAACTGCTCGCCGAGGTGCTGCCCGACTATTCGGCGCGCCGCATGTTGCTCACCGCGCTCGGCATCCGGGTTGCCGACGAATGACGTGCCGTCACATGTATCACACCCCATGGTCCGGATGCGTTGACCCGGATCGTTGGGGGTGCGTAGTCTCCCGCCACCGCAATCCGTTGGGCCACGGACCTCGCCCTGAGGAGGAACTTCATGAGCAGCGTGCATGACAAGCTCGCGCGGGTCCGCAAGCCGCGCGTCCACATCACCTACGAAGTCGAGACTGAAGGCGCGCAGATCGAGCGCGAGCTCCCGTTCGTGATGGGCATCATGGGCGATTTCGCCGGCGATCCCTCCGAGCCGTTGAAGCCGCTCGCCGAGCGTAAATTCGTCCAGATCGACCGCGACAACTTCAATGATGTCATGGCGCGCATCCAGCCGGGCCTGAACATCAAGGTCGACAACACGCTCGCCGGCGACGGCAGCCAGATGGCGGTCAACCTGAAGTTCAACAGCCTCGACGACTTCGAGCCGACGCGGGTGGCCGAGCAGGTCCCGGCGCTGAAGGCGATGCTCGAGACGCGGGCCAAGCTGCGTGACCTGATGTCCAAGGTGGACCGTTCGGACGAGCTCGAAGGGTTGCTGGAGCAGGTGCTGCAGGACAAGGACAAGCTGGACAAGCTGTCGGCCGAACTCGGCCTCGACAAGAAGGAGGGCTGATCGATGAGCGACGCTCAGTCTTCCGCCGCCGGCTCCACGACGACGACTGAACTCGAAGGCGGCCTTGGCCTCCTCGACCAGGTCATCGGCGCGACCAAGCAGACCGAGAAGGACCGCGCGCAGGACCTGATCAAGGCCCTGACCGAGGAAGCGCTGAAGGGCACCGTGACCTTCAGCCGCAACCTGCAGCAGACCTTCGACCGCGCCATCGCCGCGATCGACGCCAAGGTCAGCGAGCAGCTGAACCAGATCATGCACAATGAGCGCTTCAGCAAGCTCGAGGGCTCCTGGCGCGGCCTGCATTACCTGGTGATGAATTCGGAGACGGGAACGTCGCTGAAGCTGCGCCTGCTGCAGATCAGCAAGCGTGAGCTGTCGCGCGACCTGCAGCGTGCGGTCGAGTTCGACCAGAGCCAGCTCTTCAAGAAGATCTACGAGAACGAATTCGGCACCCCGGGCGGCGAGCCCTACGCCTCGCTGATCGGCGACTACGAGTGGACCTCCCACCCGGACGATGTCGAGACGCTGCGCCTGATGTCGTCCGTCGCGGCAGCGTCCTTCGCGCCTTTCATCTCGGCGGCCTCGTCGCAGATGTTCGGCATGGACGACTACCGCGAGCTGTCCAAGCCGCGCGACCTCGCCAAGATCTTCGAGACGGCCGAGTACACCAAGTGGCGCGCCCTGCGCGACACCGAGGATGCGCGCTTCCTCAACCTGGTGATGCCGCGCACCATCGCCCGCCTGCCCTATGGCGCCGCGACCGTGCCGGTCGAGGACTTCGCCTATGAGGAAGCGCCCTATGACGCCAACGGCAAGCCGAAGGCGATGGAGCACCAGCACTATTGCTGGATGAACGCCGCCTATGTCATGGGCGCGCGCCTGACCGACGCCTTCGCCCAGTACGGCTTCTGCGTCGCGATCCGCGGCGCCGAGGGCGGCGGCAAGGTGTCGAACCTGCCGACCCACGTCTTCACCTCGGACGACGGCGACAGCGACACCAAGTGCCCGACCGAGATCGGCATCACCGACCGTCGTGAGGCAGAGCTCTCCGGCCTCGGCTTCCTGCCGCTCTGCCACTACAAGAACACCGACTACTCGGTCTTCTTCGGGGCGCAGTCCGTGCAGAAGCCCAAGAAGTACGACCGGCCGGAAGCCACCGCGAATGCGGCGATCTCCGCCCGCCTGCCGTACCTGATGGCGACCAGCCGCTTCGCCCACTTCCTGAAGGTGATGGCGCGCGACAAGATCGGTTCCTTCATGGAATCGAGCGATGTCGAGATCTGGCTGAACCGTTGGATCCAGAACTACGTCAACGCGAACGAAAATGCGGGCCAGGATCTCAAGGCGCGCTACCCGCTGCGCGAGGCGAAGGTCGAGGTGAAGGAAGTGCCGGGCAAGCCCGGCGTCTACAACGCCGTGGCCTATCTGCGTCCGTGGCTGCAGATGGAGGAACTCACCACCTCCATGCGCATGGTCGCGCGTATTCCGCAAAAGGCCTGACGCAACGGCAGGGCGGGAAGGGGAATGCGGCGTGGTGCTACAGCCGCCCGACACCAACCCGCCCGTGCCGCTGCGCGCCGTCGCGCTTTCGGGGAACTACCTTGGCCGTTCGGGGGCGGAGGGGGCAGAAGCCCTCACCGCCTTCATGGGTGAGCGATCCCCGGTCGAGGCGCTGCGCGCCTGGTTTGGGGCGCGGCTTGCCGACATCGTCGCCCATGACGGCTCCGCCGCCGGCCGCGCCGATGCTATGGCGCGGCTGGAGGAAGCGGTCGATCGCGACATCGCCGCGCTCGACCGGCTGATCGGCGCGCAACTCGACGCCGTCCTGCATCATGACCGCCTGCGGCGCCTGGAAGGGAGCTGGCGGGCGCTGGCTTGGCTGGTGGACCGCGTGCCCTTCGGCGCGCGCGTCAAGGTCCGCGTCTTCACCGCCCGCTGGGCCGAGTTCTGCCGCGACTTCGAGCGCGCCAGCGAGTTCGACCAGTCGGTGCTGTTCAAGCAGGTCTATGAGGGCGAGTTCGGCACGCCGGGCGGCGAGCCCTTCGGCATGCTGGTCGCCGATTACGAAGTGCGCCACGCGCCGGGGCGTGGCAGCCCGACGGACGATGTGGCGGGGCTTGACGGGCTGGCCGGCGTGGCCGCGGCGGCCTTCGCTCCGGCGGCGATCGCTGCCCATCCGGCCTTGCTCGGCTTCGACCATTGGGCGGGCGTCAATGCCGCGGCGGATCTGACAGATGTGCTGCGCGGCACCGACCGCACGCGCTGGCGCTCTCTCCAGGGGCGGGAGGACAGCCGGTTCCTCGCCGTGGTGCTGCCGCGCGTGCTCGGCCGCACGCCCTGGCCGGACAATGCGACGCGCGCGGATCGCTTCCGCTATCGCGAATACGCACCGGGGTCGGATTCCCGGGTCTGGATCAGCCCGGCCTATGCACTGGCCGCCGCGGCGATCCGTGCCTTTGCCAAGGCGTCCTGGCCGGCCGATGTACGCGGTGCAGCGATCGCGACGGAGGCCACCGGCGGGGTCATCGACAACCTGCCGGCCGAGCATCTGTCCGGCGATCCGCGCAGCGGCCCGTTGCGCCCGCCCGTCGAGGTCGCGCTGACCGACGAGCAGGAACGCCAGGCCGTCGAGGCGGGCTTCATTCCCTTCATCGGTCTCGAACTGCTGCCCGAAGGTTCCTTCGCTGCGACGCCGTCCATCCATCGCCCGCCGCGCATGCAGGGCGAGACGGCGGCGGCGGCGAACGCCAACCAGCGGCTCTCGGCTCAGTTCAACGCCATGCTCTGCGTCAGCCGCTTCGCCCATTGCGTGAAGCTGATGGGCCGCGACATGGTCGGGTCCTTCAAGACGGGGGACGAAATCCAGTACCGGCTGCAGCGCTGGCTGCAGGGGTTCACCAATATCTCGGCCGGCGGCGCGGGCGATGCGGGTGCGCGCTACCCGCTGCGCGACGCGCGGGTCGAGGTGCGCGAGAAGCCGGGCCAGCCCGGTGTCTATGGCTGCACGATCATGCTGCAGCCGCATTACCAGTTGGACGAGGTGGGGGCGGCCTTCCGCCTCGTGACAGATCTCCAGGCGGCGAGGCAAGCGGCATGACCACGGCAGGCGAAGCGTTCAAGGCAGGCGACATCGAAGGGGCGGTGGCCGCGGCAATGGCCACGGTGAAGGCCAGTCCCCGCGATGCGGGGGCGCGCTGGCTGCTCTCGGAGATGCTGCTCTTCGCGGGCGATTATGAGCGTGCCGATCGCGCCCTGGATGCGGTGATCGAGGAGACGCCGTCCCCCACCGTGATGGAGTTCCGCCAGCTGCTGCGGGCCGAGGTCGCGCGCCGCCAGGTCTTCACCGAGGGCCGCGTGCCGAAGTTCCAGGGCGAGGACCCGACCGACGCCCAGAAGGCGGCGGCGCATGCGGTGACCCTGCTGCGCGCCGGCGACACGGCAGGCGCCGCGGCCGCCGCGGCCGAGGTCGAGACGCTGCGTCCGCGCGCGCCGGGCAAGATCGATGGTGTCGCCTTCGAAGACCTGCGTGACGCGGATGACGTGCTGGCCGCGATCGTCGAGGTCCATACCTCTGGCGGCGAGTACATGTGGGTTCCGGTGGAACGTCTGCGCGCCCTGTCCTTCGACGAACCGAAGCGGCCGCGCGACCTCTACTGGCGGCGCTGCTCGATCGAGATGAAGGACGGCCAGGAAGGCGTGGTCTATGTGCCGACCATCTATCCCTGGACGGCGAAGACGCTGCCCAATCCGCTGAGGCTCGGGCGCGGGACGGAATGGCAGGATGACAACGGGTTGGTGCGCGGGCTCGGCATGCGGGAATTCCTGGTGGGAGAGGAGGCGAAGACCCTCGCGGAACTCACCGAGGTGACGTTCGATTGATCGGGACCGCTGCGCAGGGCGATTGGAAAGGGGCTTTGTCCCTCTCCAGACCTCACCCCACCAAAGGCCGAAGGGCCTTTGGAAACCTCGACCTTGGCGTTGGGCGGGGTGGGCAGGCCGAATGCGCCAGTATGCGCGGGGCATGTCGCGATTGCTCGATTTCGGCCGCCATGCGCAGAGAGGTTCCTGTTGCGGCTGAGCGCCCTCTGAGCCCGGCACCCGGTATCGGTTTCCAAAGGCCTTGTGGCCTTTGGCGTTGTGGTTTGGAGGGGCAGGGCCCCTCCAATGTCCGGCCGTCGTAATCATGAGCGACAATCGTTCCAGTTCCCGCATCCGCCTGCCGCTGCTCGACCGGCTGCTCGATGCCGATCCCGACAGCCCGCGCGATCCCCCGCTGTCGCAATCCATGGCGGTGGACCTGCTGCGCACCGCCGTGCGGCGTGACCTGGAGGCCCTGCTCAATGCCCGGCGCCGGCGCCTGCCGCCGCCGAGTGGCCTCGCGGAACTGCCCATGTCGCCGATCGGCTATGGCGTGCCGGACCCGACCGCCGGATCCTTCACCGAGGAGGAACGCCGCGCGGCCCTGTCGCGCGAGATCCAGGCCACCATCACGCGCTTCGAACCGCGCCTGACGGCAGTGAAGGTGCAACTGCACAAGAACGAAGGCGAGTCCATCGACCGCGTGCTGCGCCTGCGCATCGAGGCGGTGCTGCGCACCGATCCCGTGCCGGAGCACATCTCCTTCGAGACGGTGGTCCGGCCGACGACGCTCGACGTCGCGGTGCGGGAGGGCTGAACCATGTCTGAATCGCTGCTGCCCTACTACAACCGGGAACTCCGGGCGATCCGCAAGCTCGCCGGGGAATTCGCCGACGCCTATCCGAAGGTC
Organism: Roseomonas alba; assembly: GCF_019430885.1. GTDB lineage: Bacteria > Pseudomonadota > Alphaproteobacteria > Acetobacterales > Acetobacteraceae > Neoroseomonas > Neoroseomonas alba. Next base: position 222,940 of record NZ_JAHYBZ010000009.1, read on the forward strand.
GCCGCGCGGCTGCGCGTGACGCCGGAGGCGGTGGACGACCCCTATGTTGAGCGCCTGCTCGAAGGCGTCGCCTTCATCGCCGCGCGCGTGCAGCAGCGGCTTGACGACGAGCTGCCGGAATTCAGCGAGACGCTGCTCGAAATGCTGTCGCCGCATCTGCTGGCGCCGGTGCCGTCGATGACGACGCTGAAGCTCTCGCCGCCGCCCGAGGCGCAGGGCCCGACCCAGGTGCCGCGCGGCCTGATGGTCGAAACGGAGCCGGTGCGCGGCGAGCCGGTTCGCTTTTCCACCTGCCATGACGTCACCGTCTGGCCGGTGACGGTGGAGTCCTTCCGCCTGTCGGGCCTGCCTATCACCGCGCCGGCGAACAACCGGGTGCAGGGCGCATTGGCGGTGCTGCGCATCACGCTGCGCACGGCCAATCCGGAACTGACCTTCGCCAAGCTGGGGCTCGACAGGCTGCGGCTGCATCTGCGTGGCATCGGCGCGCAGGCGGCGCTGCTGCATGAGTTGCTTTGTACCTCGACGCTGGGCCTCGCCCTTGCCGACAGCCCGGTGGACCCACGCCCGACACTGCTGGAACCGGAGGCGCTCCAGCCGGCCGGCTTCGCCGCCGAGGAAGCGGCGCTGCCCTGGCCCAACCGCTCCTTCGCCGGCTATCGCATGCTGACGGAGTGGTTCGCCTTCCCGGAGAAGTTCCTCTACCTCGATATCAACGGGCTCGACGCGCGCACCCTGCTGCAGGAGTCCGACAAGCTCGACATCTTCATCTATCTCTCCCGCGCCATGCCGGAGCTCGAGCGCACGCTGGGGCCGGAGAACGTGGCGCTGGGCTGCACGCCGGCGATCAACCTGTTTCCCCAGCGCTGCGAGCCGATCTCACTCGACGGCACCCAATCCGAATGGATGGTGGTGCCCGATGCGCGGCGGCCAGGGGCCCTGGAGATCTATTCGGTTGAGGGCGTGCGCGAGAGCCGCTCCGATGGTCGTCGCCGCACCGTGCTGCCCTTCTATCGCCTGGGCCGGTCCGAGACGGATGAGGCGCTGCTGTCCGAGGTGAACTACGTCAGCTTCCGCCGCGGCGCGACGCTGCCCATCACGGGCACCCAGACTTGGATCGAGCTGCGCGATTCGGCCTTTGACCCCGCACAGCCAGCGGAAGGTGTGCTGACCGTCGAGGCGCTGTGCTGCAACCGCGACCTGCCTGCCCTGCTGCCCTTCGGCGCCGGCCAGCCGCGGCTGCGCGTGGCGCAGGGCGGCGCGCCGGTCTCCGCGGTCGATTGCATCTCCCCGCCCACACCGACGCTGCGGCCGCGGCTGAACGATCGTGGCGCGTGGCGGCTGATCTCGCATCTGGCGCTGAACCACCTTTCGGTCACGGGCGGGGAAGGCGGGGCGGCGGCGCTGCGGGAGATCCTGCGCCTGCACGATCTGCGCGACACCGCCGAGACACGCGCTGCCCTGGGCGCCATCGTCGCGGTCGATACGCGGGCCGGCATCGCGCGCCTGCCCGGCGGGCGGGCAGGGGCTTTTGCGCGGGGGCTCGATGTCACGCTCACCTTCGACCCGGCGGCATGGCAGGCGGCGGGGCTCTATCCGCTGGCGCAGGTGCTGGAACGCTTCCTGGCGTTGCAGGTCTCGGTGAACGCCTTCTCCCGCACACTGATCGCGCTGCGCGGCAGGCCGGGCGTGGTGGCGCGGTTCGCGCCGCGCAGCGGCACGCGGACACTGCTGTGAGCGACACCGCCGCCCCGGACCCGAACGGCCCGCCCGCGGATACGATTCCGGACATCACTGAGCTTGCGGTAGCGACGCCCGAGGCTGCCGAAGCCTCGCGCCCGCTGCCCGAACCGCCGCCGGCGCCGCTGCTCAGGCCGGTCTCGCCGGTCGATCGGCTGAAGCAGGAGCCGGCGCGCTTCGATCTGGATCAGGCCACGACCGTCGCGCTGCGTGCTGCGGGGCTGCCGGCCGGTGAGCCGGAGGAACTCGACCTGCGCACCGCGGCACGCCTCGCCATGCCCGTTGGTGCCGTCGTCGCGGCGAAGCCGGAGCAGGGCGAACTGACCCTCGGCACCTTCGGGCTGGTCGGCGCGGGGGGCGTGCTGCCGCGCCATCACAGTGCGATGGTCGCGGCGGAACAGCGCAAGCGGTCGCTCGCACTGCATGCCTTCCTCGACATGCTGGGGCGGCGCACGACGGGGCTGTATCCGAAGGCCGGGGCAAAGTATCGGCCGACACGCAATGCCGAACCGGCGGGTCGGGTGCTCTCGGCTGCGATTGGCATGGGGACGCCGCATCTGGGCGGGCGCATGCCGCTGCCGGAGGATGCGCTGCTCTATCACGCCGGCAACCTCGCCGCGCGCAGCCGCAGCGGCGAACGCCTGCGTGCGATGCTGGAAGCCGAGACCGGCCGCCGCGTCGAGATCGAGGAATTCGCCGGCGGCTATATCCGCTTGCCGGAGGAAGAACGCAGCCGCATGCCGAAGGGCCGCGGGGCGCCGCAGCATTGCGCGCTCGGCGTGTCCACCACTGCCGGGGCGCAGGTCTGGGACCCGCAGGCGCGCTTCATCATCCGGTTCGGGCCGCTCGACCGCGCCGCCTTTGACAGCCTGCTGCCCGGCACGCCGGCCTGGATGCGGGTGACGCAGCTCGCGCGGCTGTTCGTCGGGCCGGATACAGCCTTCGCGGTGAACCTCGTGCTGAAGAAGGAAGAGGTGCCGATGGGCGCGCTTGGCAGCACGAGCCGGCTCGGCTGGACGTCATGGTCCGGCACGTCGAAGCCCAGGAAGGCCGATGCGCGGGACGCGCTGTTCGAACCGCGGGAGGTGGTGTGATGCGGCGCCGCGCGCGGGGGGAGCTCTGCCTCTCCCGAACCGTCCCCGCCAAAGGCCGAAAGGCCTTCCTGACTGCCTCTCATCTTCTGCTGGCGCAGTTGGAGGGGCTCCGCCCCTCCAAACCACCCCGCCAAAGGCCCGAGGCCTTTGGAAACCGTCACCTGGCATCGTGCATCATGGTCAGGACGGGGGGCGAAGCACGCTTCTGCGCACCAAGCGCGCTGGGACACAGCGGAACACCTGTCATGCCGGGCACCAGGTATCGGTTTCCAAAGGCCCTGTGGCCTTTGGCGGGGGAGGCTCGGAGGGGGCAGAGCCCCCTCCGCTTCCATCAGTCGCCACCCGGAGACGTCACCGCATGAGCGCCCCCACCTCCCACTACGGCGCTGCCGAGGTCCGCTACGTCACCGCCTTCCAGGCCGAGGCCTCTCCCGCGCGGCTGCACTACGCCCTGGCGCTGTCCGATACGCATTGGGCGCCGGCGGACCGCGAGCGGCTGACCGTGCTCGACATAGGCTGTGGCCTGGGCGTGACGGCGCGGCTGCTGGCGGCGGCCAATCCGGGATGGGATGTCTATGGCATCGACCTCCAGCCCGCGCATATCGCCGAGGCGCGCGAGGCGGCGGCCGCTGCGGGCGTGGACAATGTCCACTTTCTCGAAGTCGACCTGACCGAGCATGACGAGGCGGGCTTCGAGCGCCTGCTGCCCGAGGTCGACATCGTCGTCTGCTGGGGCGTCTGGACCTGGGTGCCGGACGCGGCGCGGGAAGGCGTGGTCCGCCTGCTGAAATCCCGCGTGAAGCCGGGCGGCGTGGTGCTGATGGCCTACAACGCGCTGCCGGGATACTCCGACACGCTGGTCATGCAGCGGCTGCTCGAAGAAGCCTGCCGCAACACCACGGGATCGCTGGAGGAACGCGGCATGGCCGCCTTCGCAGCGATCGAGATGCTGAAATCGGCCGGCGCGCTGCATCTGCCGCAGGAGCAGATGCTGGCCCGCATGATCGACTCCGCCAAGCGCGCACCCGGCTACATGGTGCATGAATGGCTGACCTCCTTCTGGCGCCCGGTCTATCACGCGGACATCGCGACGGCGCTGCAGGCGGCGCGACTGGATTATGCGGGCAGCGCCAATCCCTCCCGCAGCTTGCCGACGCTGCAACTGAACGCGGAGCAGCGTGCGGCGATCGAGCAGGCGCCGCCGGGCATCCATCGGGAAACGCTGTTCGACCTGTTTCTCCAGCGCCGCTTCCGCACGGATCTGTATGTGCGCGGGCGTCGCAGCGGCGGCGGGCGGGCGCTCGCCGAGATCCCGCTTGTCCTCGCCGTCGCGCCGGAACTGATGGACACGTCCATCGCGACCGCGGCTGGGGAGGCGGTGCTGAAGGCCGAGCACCAGGCCATCCTGGCCGGCGCGCTCGCCGACGGGCCGCGAATGCTGGGCGAGCTTGCCGCCCTGCCGGGCCTCGGCGACCTGACCATGATGGAAATCGCGGTGATGCTGATCGAGAGCGGGTCGGCCCATCCGCTGTGGCGGCCGATCACGCGCGATCCGGTCACGGTCGAACGGGCGCTGCGGTCGAATGTGCAGTTGCTGACCAGCGTCGCGCAGGAAGGGGCTGCCGGCGGCTCGGTCCTGGGGGCGGTGGCGCCGGCGCTTGGCAGCGCCATCGCGGCGTCTCCGTCGGACCTGGCCGTGCTGATCGAATTGCAGAAGGGCGTGCCGCCCATGCCGGCCGAGATCGCGCAGCGGCTGATCCCCGGGGACGCGCCGCCCGAGATGCTGACCAACGCCACAGGCTCGATCGAACAGCTGCTCGCGATGCGGCTCGGGGCGTGGCGTGGGCTTGGCCTGTTGTGAACCGCTTCGGATGCATGGGGGTGGTGCCCATGCTACTCATGAGCGTATCGAAGGAGGGCTCTCCATGACCCGCTCGCTGCTACTCGCCGGCGCCGCCGCGCTGGCTTTCGTCACGATGACGCCGTCGGTGCAGGCACAATCCGATCCGGCGGCCCTGTCCCTCATCGAGCGGCTGCGGCCGCAGGCTGGCGGCCAGACGCGCGGCATCCGCGTGCCGGGCGCAGTGGACAACACGGCGCCGGCGCCTGCCCCCGTGCAGCCCGCACCGATCTACGGCCAGCAGCCGACGCAGCCTGCGGGCACCTCTGTCGCCGGGCCCGGCGCGCCGACCGCCAACCCGACGACCGGGACCTCCCGCCCGACCCAGGCCGTGGCCCGCCCGCCGGTGCGCGAGACGACCTCGGACGCGCCGTCGGCCTCCATCACCGTGACCTTTGCCTCCGGTTCGGCCGAGCTGACGCCGGATGCGGAACGGGCGCTGGCGCCGCTCGGACGTGCGCTGTCCTCGCAGGATCTGGCTGGCTTCCGCTTCCGCATCGAGGGTCATACCGACACGGTCGGCAGCGCGGCGCTGAACCAGGCGCTGTCGGAACGCCGGGCCGCGGCCGTGCGGGAATACCTGATCGCCAAGTTCGGCGTGGCGCCGGACCGGTTGGTGGCCATTGGCCTGGGTGACAGCCAGCTTCTGGTGCCGACGCCTCCGCAGACGTCCAACGCACGGAACCGCCGTGTCCAGGTCGTGAATATCGGCAGCTGACAGGTCTGGCGTGGTCGACGACGACGCGACGGTCCGCCTCGAACGGCCCGGGACAGCCTTGCCGCCAGGACCGCCGCCCGCTCTCCAGACCGGGGGCGGGCGCTTGGTGATCCTGGCGGCGGCGAGCGGCGTGCTGCTCGCCGCCGGGGCGGGTGCGTGGTTCTGGCTGGGGCGCGATACAAGCCCCACGGAGCCTCCGCCAAAGCCGGACACGGTGGCGCTGGCGCCGCAGGCATCGGTCGCTTCGCTGCCTGCCCCGACACCGACGCCCGGACCGGTCATCACCACGCCGAGGGTCGCGCCGCCCGCAGCATTGAGCATCGCGATCGCGACGGAGGAGACGATCCGCGATCACCGCGGCGCCGAACCGACCATGTTCCGGCTGGTCGAGAATCCGCATGTCTTCGTTTCAGATTTCCCGAATCTCGACCAGCAGGGTGCTGCGCTGAACCGCGCGGCCGCGCTGATCGAGAAGGCCGGCGCACCGCGTGACCGCGTATTGGACGATGCCGCGCTGGCCTCGACCATCGCGCGCGCCGGGGAGACGCCGGCGACCTATTACTACGGTCACAACTATCGCGGCCGCGACCTCGAGCGATTCTTCGACCTCGCCGCGCGGGACGGCGTGAGGCTGACGCCGGAGGAGACCTGGTTGCATGATCAGGTGGCGCGCATTCGCACGCTGCTGCCAGCCGGGACGGAATTCGCGGTCATCTCCGTGCCCGGGGTTGATTCCCGCGTGGATGAGTCGATGCGCGCAGCGATCCTGCATCATGAGATCGGTCACGGGCATTTCTTCACAAACCCGGCCTTCGCCGCCCATGTCGAGCGGGTCTGGCGGGAGGTCTTCACCGAGGCTGAACGCGCGCACTTCCGCGCCTTCCTCCAGCGCGAGGGCTACGATCCCGGCATCGAGGAGGTGATGCTGAACGAGGCCATGGCCTATCTGATCTACACGCCTGATGCGCGCTTCTTCACTCCCGCCCATGCCGGGCTGGATGATGCGCGGGCTGATGCATTGCGGGCGGCGCTGCGCGAGGGTGCGCCGCGGTAGGCGCGAAGGCGCGCGGTGCGGCAGGTGTTCGCATAGAGCGTGAGGATGACGCCTCTCCAACCCATCCCGCCACTGTGCGGCAGGCTGGGGAGGGCTGCTGCCTCCACGCGCTGTTCGATCGAAAAAGGCGCTTACCGCCGGGCGACGGTCTCCACCACCACCGGCCGGACCACGACGCGGGTGCCGTTCGCCCGCGCATTGCGCAGCGCCGCTGCCAGCGCCGAGAGATAACCTGCCTGTGGTTCCACCACTGGCCTCGGCGTGGCAAAGAGCGGCCGGTCCGAGGCGATGACGACGGCGAGGTCGGTGCCATAGGGCTCGTCCACCACCCAGCCCGGGAAATTGCCCTGCGGCTCGCCGAGGCGCATCTGCGCGCTGGGCTGCTGCAGGGTGGAGGGAACGAGGTTCGCGACCTCACCCGAATGCATGAAATAGGCGACGTAGAGATGCGCGGGCCAATCCGGCATCGTCACGTCGAGGCGCATCAGCTCTTCCTTCTGAAGCGGCAGGCGGCCGACCACGCTGACCGTCGGCGCCACGCCGGCCGGGCCGAGCACGGGGCGCAACAGGTCGAGCGCCTCGCAGAAATCGCCGTCGAAGGGGGTGATGTCGAGCCGCGCGGCATCCTCGGGCACGCCGCGCCGGGTGAGTTCCTGCCGGATTGCGGTCTCGTCGCTGCGACGCACCACGCCGGAGAGGGTGAGTTGCCGGTCGGTTGCCGACCAGGCGATGAGCGAACAGGGGGTGGAGACGGAAATCGCCTGTGCCGCGGCGCGCAGGTCGAGCCGGGCCACCTGGTTCCGTTGCGCCTGCTCGCGCGCGATGCGGTCCCGTTCGGCCTGCTCGCGGGCGGCCTGATCGCGCGCCGCCTGGTCCCTCGCGGCCTGGTCCCGTGCGGCCTGGTCCCGCGCGGCTTGCTCGCGAGCGGCCTGGTCGCGGGCCGCCTGTTCCCGTGCGGCCTGCTCGCGGGCGGCGGCTTCGCGGCCTGCGGCTTCTGCTGCTGCCCGGTCGCGCTGGGCCTGTTCACGCGCGGCCTGGTCGCGGGCGGCGGCCTCGCGGGCGGCTGCGTCGCGTGCGGCGGCTTCGGCAGCCGCCTGATCGCGGGCGGCCTGCTCGCGCTGGGCAGCAAGGCGCTGCTGTGCCGCGGTCTGGTCACGGACAGCCTGTTCGCGCGCCGCGGCGTCACGCGCGGCCTGCTCGCGGGCGGCGGCTTCGCGTGTTGCGGCCTCGGCCGCGTCGCGGGATTCCTGTTCCTGGCGCTGACGCTCCAGGGCCGGGTCAGGTCCGGCACCGGGGCCGATCAGGAAGAACCAACCCGCTGCGGCCGCGGCCACCACAGCGCTGGCACCGCCGGCGATCAGCCCGATCGGCGCGCCCTTCCTGTCCGGCGCAGGTGCCGGCGGCATCGGACGAGGCGCGGTGGGGCCGCCGCCGGCAGGCCGTGCGGAGACCATCGTCGCATCGTCGTTCAGGCCGGGCAGTCCCGGCAGGCCGGTCGGCTCCGTCGCCGCAGGAGCGTTCACGGCGTTGCGAATGGCCTCGCCGAACTCGGCGGCTGAGCGGTACCGATCCTCCGGCCGCTTGGCCAATGCGCGGGCGATCACCGCATCGAAGCCGCGTGGTGTGGTGACGGAAAGCTGCGAGGGTGGCGGGGGCTCCGTGTTCAGCGCCTTGTGCATCACGGCGGAGAAGCCGCCCTCGAAGGGCTTCTCCCCGGTCAGGAGCTGATACAGCATCACGCCGGCCGCCCAGATGTCGGCGCGCAGATCCACCGGTTCGCCGCGGAACTGCTCGGGCGCCATGTAGGACGGCGTGCCGATCAGCGTGCCCACCTGGGTCATCGAGGAATTCTCGAGCCGGGCGATGCCGAAATCGGCGATCTTCACCTGCCCGTCGGTGGTCATCATGATGTTGCCGGGCTTGATGTCCCGGTGCACCACGCCGCGCTGGTGGGAATAGTTCAGCGCCGCGCAGACCTCGCCCATGATCCGCACGATCTCGGGGATCGGGAAGCGTTCCTGCTTGTCGAGCCGACCCTTCAGCGAGCCGCCCTCGACCAGTTCCATTACGATCCAGGCCTGGGACGCGTTCTCGCCGTAATCGTACACGCCGACGATGTTCGGGTGGGACAGGCGGCCGGCGGCCTGGGCCTCGCGCCGGAAGCGGGCATGCGCCTCGACGGCCTCGGGGTCGCTCTCGTTCGGGCGGTTGACGACCTTGATGGCGACGCGGCGCTCGATGATGCGGTCCACCGCATCATACACCGTGCCCATGGCCCCTGCGCCGAGCGTGCCGCGCACCTCGTATTTCTGGTTCAGCTCGGGTGGCAGCATGGGCTGACGGGGTCTCCAGCGTCCGGCAACGGCAGTGCAGCGATGCTACAGCCTCTCGGGGGATATGTCGTCATCACGCGACTTTGTCAGCCATGCTGTGCGATCCCCGTCACTGCGGCGCGCTGATGTGGCGCGCGAATCGCGGCAGATCGGTGGAAGCGACGCGAGCGGAAAAGGGCCTGCCCCGTCCAAAAACCTCACCCCGCCAAGGGCCACAGAGCTTATGGAAACCGATACTTGGCGCCGTGCACCGCTGCCGGAATGGCGCCGAGACCGGCTCCTGCGCATGAAGGGCGTCAGCGGGGACGACGCGCCCGGCGCACCAGAAGATTGCGTTCCAAGTGCTCCAAGCACCAGGGGCACCCATCGGCGTTGCGCAGCAGCGTCGATGGGAACCCGGTGGCGGGGTGGTTTGGAGGGGCAAGGCCCCTCCAATTGCGACAGTGGAATCAGGCGAGCCACCAGGAAGGCGTTGCGGCCTTTACCGCGGTGAGGTCCGGATAGGGTCGAAGCGGCTCCCCGCCGCTTCCGCCCTACGTCCGCGGCTGCCCGCCGCGACGTCCGTCCCCGATCAGCACGAAGGGCGCCCAGTAGTAGGGATGCGCGAAGGCCGCCGGCAGATTGCGCCCGGCTTCGTCCAGGATCAGCAACTGCGCTCCGCGCAGCGCGGCCGCCGAGGTCGCGCGCCCCTGCTGGCGCCGCAGCGTGTCGGCGACGGTCAGTGCGGCTGCTGCGTCGTCCACCGCCCAATGGGTGACCATCAGGCCGCGCGCGCCGGCATAGAAGAAGGCGCGGGCCAGGCCCGACAGCGCCTCGCCGCCGCCCTCGCCGCCCGGACCGCCCGTGTTGCAGGCGGAGAGGATGACGAGGTCGGCATCCATCTTGAGGTCGAGTACCTCGCTGGCCTTGAGGAAGGAGGCATCGGCCGAGGCCGCCCCGGCCGGGGGGGAGGCGACGATCGATGGTTCGGTCAGGCAGGACAGCTCGCCGGGCAACAGCGCGTGGGTCGCGAGGTGCACGACGCGGAACTGGTTGAGCGGCTGGCGCTTGAGGAAGGGAATGGTGAATTCGGCGCCGAGGATCGCACGGCTGGGCCCGGCGCCGAGGAGCTGGCTGGAGGTCAGCACCTCTGCCCGCGTCCCCGGCAGGCGGCCAAGCCCGGTGGCGAGGCGGGCATCCGTGCCGCAGCGATTGGCCGGGAAGGCGCGCGCGAATTGCCCCGCCGAGGGCGGGACGAAATCGCCGAAGCCGATATAGGGGTTCGGCGCCGTCGATCCGGTTCCCGCCGCGCGCAGCGTGACCAGCGTCTGCGGGGACGGGACGTGGACGATGGCGTGGCGGCGGATCAGCCAGGGGGCGCCGCCCAGCGCGTCGGGGCTGGCCGGCTGTTCCAGCAGCAGGCCGAAGGGCAGGGCGAGCAGCGGGCCGTCGGGCGCCACCACCAGGTTCTCCGCGCCGTCCAGGCTGGCGGCCAGGGGGGCGACGAGGAGCCGGTGCAATTCGAAGGCGGCCTGGGTGTCGAAGCGCGGCACGCCGCCGGCGCCCAGTTCGGAGGATTGCCGTACGCGATGCACCAGGGCCGCGACGGCCTCCTCGCCCAGCGGTATGCGGCGGGCATCGACGCGGCCGTCGCGCACCACCATGACGAAGCCCTCGCGCGGGCCGAGCAGCATGGTCAACAGAGCCTCGCCCCGGCTGAGCGAACGCGCGACGCTGTCCGCATCGACCGAAGCGAGCAGGAGCTGGCGGTAGCCAGGGGCCGCGGCGGCGACCTCGCCTTCCGCCTGGGCGCGGCGCTGCTGCGCGGCGGCGATGCGGTCGTCGAGCGCCTGATTCTGGCCGCCCGAGGCGTCGCGCTCGGCAAACAGCTCGCGCAATTCGCGATCGGCGTCCTGCAGGCCGCGCACCGCGCCCTGCACCGCCGGATTGCCTTCCGAGGCGCCGAGGCGCGCGGAGGCCTGCTGGACGAAGCGCGCCGTGCTGGACCGTTGCGCGAGCTGCGCCGCACCGAACATCTCGGCACGCAGCGCCGGCGCCTGACCGGGGGAGGCGTTCGCCTCCTGATCCAGCGCGTCGAGATAGGCGACGATGAGCGGCACGGGGAGGCCGATCTGGCGGGCGCGCAGGATGCCCGCGCCGGTGCGGAAGGCTACCAGCGCCTCGGCGCGGCGGCCGGAGCGGATGCGCTGCTGGCCGGCGAGGAAGAGCGTCACCGCCTCCGGCCGTTCGCCGGCTGCGGCGATGCCGAAGCGCCCGGCGGCGCGTTCGAGGAGCTGCGCGGCCGCCTCGGTGCGTCCGAGGCGGATATCGGCCCCGGCCTCGGTGCGCAGCGCGCGGCCGACCATCATGTTGGGCTCAAGGCCGGCGCGCCGCAGCACCTGGCGGGATTCGGCGACGAGATCCTGCGCTTCGGAGGCGTGGCCAGTGCGCGTCAGGGCGACGGCACGGTTGCGCTTGGCCTCGGCGAGGCCGAGCACGGCCGATTGCACCACCGGATCAGCGACAAGCTCAGTCCCGTCTCCTTCGCGTCCCGCGGCGCCGCCGGGGATGAGCGCGGCATAGGCGGTCTCGGCCTGTTGCAGCAGAGGGATGGCCTGCCCAGGCTGATCCGCATTGAGCGCGTGCAGCCCGCGGTAATGCAGGACGCGGGCGGGGGTCGCTGGATCGGCGGCCTGGGGGGCGAGGGTCGCGGCACGATCGAGCAGCAGCTGCGCCTCGGCCAGCCGCTTCTGGTTCGAGAGATTCACGGCGAGGGCCAGCATCGCCGTCGCGGTATTCGGATTGTCGCGGCCCAGCACGCGTTCCTGCACGGCGAGGGCGGCGCGATAGGCATCCTCGGCGGCGGCAAAGTTCTCGGTCTGGTTCAGGTCGCGGCCGAGCGTCATGAGCTGCTCGTAGCGGCCGACATCGGTGGCGCCGAAGGCATCCGCGGACAGCCGCGCGACGGCGAGTTCCAGTGCCGCTGAGCGACCGCCCGAACCGCTGCCCGAGCCGGAGGACTGGCCGGTGGCCAGGCGTTCGATGACAGGCAGGGCGGTGGCAACGCCGTCGGCGACGACCGGCCCGGATGCGCCGCGCGTGACGATCGCGACGTGCGGCCAGCCGCCCGCGCGGCGGGTGCAGGCGAGCAGCCGCGCCTCGGTGCCGCCGGCGATGGTGGTGCGGGTGGGTGCCGCGCAGGTCACGCGCTGGTCGAGCCAGTTGCGCCACAGCCCGGCCGCGGCGATGGCATCCAGGTCGGCGGATGTCGCACTGCCCGACATTTCGGTGATGCGGGCAGCAGGCTGGGTCCAGCCGCCGCAATAGACCTCCCGCGTGCGCAGGACCGGCCGGTCGGCCGGGCTGGCGCGGCCAGGCTGCGCCTGGCAGGCCTCGTTGCGCGCGTCCGTGCCGGCGGGCTCGCCGGCGATGCTGCCCACAGTGCGCGTCGCATAGGCGTCGGGGGGCGGTTCGGTGCAGCCGAACAGGCCGAGCACTGCGCCGATGGCAAGGAGGGGGCGGCGCACGGGGTCAGTAATCCTCTTCGGCGATGTTGGGCAGCTGCACATCGGGATCAGTGATCGCGCCGCCGCCGAGGCGGATGTCGATGCGCTGCGGCGGCGCCTGCGGGATGGTCAGCACCTGGCTCGGCACCACGCAATTGACCGAGGAGACCACGCAGCCATTGATGCGGTAACGCGTCAGTGCCCCCGTGCTGGCTGGGCGCGTGCTGTCGGCGAAGCGCGCGGCCGTGGTGCCGCCGACCGGCGTGCCGCTGATATCGATGATCTGGCCGGTCAGCTCGGCCGACCCCCCCGTGCCATGGATGCCCAGCCGTCCGGCCGAGACGATGTTGCCGGTGACCGTGCCGCCGTCGAGCAGCAGGAAGATCGCGCTGCGTCCGGCGTCGATGTCGATCTGCATCGGCCCCGCGGCCGCGGTGGAGGCCGGGCCGAAGGCGCCAGGCACCTCGGTGCCCGGCAGGCGCACCTGGGTCGTCTGCTGGGCGTTGGGCAGGCCGGGGACGTCCGGCTCCACCACATCGAGCGGATCGGGCAGCGTCCCGGCGGCGCGGGTATCGAAGACCACCGCCGGCCGCAGGCTGCCGCGCGGCGAGACGGTGATGGTGTTCGGCGTGGTGATGCCGCCCGGCGCGGTGAAGCTTACCGCGCGCCCGATGACGTAGCTGCCGCCATCCAGCGTCAGCCGGCCGGCCGCATCGACGTCCAGCGTGCCGGTGGTGATGCTGTTGCCACGCAGCGTGACCGTGCTGCCCGACAGAATGATCGCGTCGCTCGACACCAGGGTCACCGCGGTCAGGTCCAGGGCGCCGCTTGTCCGCAGTTCGATGACTGTCGGATCGATCTGGAAGGATTGGAGCGTGGCGCCCTGGCCGGCGGTCAGGCGCACCACGCCGCCGGCGGTGATCTTGCCGTCGGTCAGCGTGGCCGTACCGCCGGACTGCACGGTGAAGTCCGTGGCTGCGACGGCCTGGCCGCCGAGGGAGACGGCGCCACCGGCGGAGAGAGCCGCATCCTGGCCGGATCGGAGGTATCCCGACTGGCTGAGGCCGCCCCCGGCCTCCAGTGTGACCGGGCCGCCGGCAGACACGGTGCCGCTGCTGGCAATGCCGCCGGCGCCTGAAAGCGTCATCGCGGCCGCGGCCGAGACAGCGCCGGTCTGCGTCAGCACGCCGCCTGCCCTGAGCGCCACGGCGTCACCCTGGACGGTACCCGACTGCGTCAGTGCCCCGTCCGCGGTTGCGGCCAGCGTGCCGCCGGCCTGGACCAGCCCCTGCAGCGTCATGGCCTGGCCGGCGCGGAGCGCGATGTCCTGGTTCGCGGCCAGCGTGCCGGAGGCGGCAAGCGTGCCGCCCGCCGCGGCCGACAGGCTCGTACCCGCACGGTGCAGCGTGCTGAGCGTCATGTCGCCGCCGGAGGTGAGGGTGAGGGCCTGGCCGGCCTCTACCGTCGCGGTGCTCTGCAGGCTGCCGCCGGCGGCCACGGCGATGCTGCCCGTGGCGGACAGGGTGCCGACCAGTGTCAACGGCCCGCCGAAGGTCGACAGGGTGGCGTTGGCGCCCGCGATGAAAGTGCCGCTGGCGGACAGGCCGGTGCCGGCCTGCAGCGTCAGGTCGTCGGCATTCGCGGCAATGCGGCCGGACGCATCCAGCATGCCGCCGGCAATGAGGCTGACCGCCTGGCCCGCCGTGATCGCGGCAGCGGTGGTAAGCGCACCGCCCGCCGTGGCGGTCACGGTGCCGTTCGCCCCGATCGTGCCGTCGAGGGTCATGGCTCCGCCGGTGGCGGCCAGGTTGGCATTGACCCCGGCCGTGAAGATGCCCGTGGCGGACAGATTGGTCCCGGCGCGCAGCGTCAGGTCGCCGGCAGTGGCGGCGATCCGGTTGGTGGCGTCGAGCGCGCCGCCGGCGAGGAGGCTGATCGCCCGGCCTGCCGTGATGGTTGCGCCGGTGACCAGGGCGCCCCCCGCCGTGCCGGCGAGGTCGCCGCCGGCGCCGATGGTGCCCGCCAGGGTCATGGTTCCGCCGGCCGCCGTCAGGGTGGCATTGGCGCGCGCGGTGAAGATGCCGCTGGCGGACAGGTCGGTCCCGGCGCGCAGCGTCAGGTCGCCGGCATTCGCAGCGATCCAGTCGGTCACATTGAGCGCGCCGCCGGCGAGGAGGCTGATCGCCTGACCCGCCGTGATCGCGGCGTCGGTGGCGAGGCCGCCGCCGGCCGTGCCGGTCACGGTGCCGGTCGCCTCGATCGTGCCGTCGAGGCTCATGGCACCGCCAGCGGCAGTCAGGCCGGCATTGGCGCCCGTGGTGAAGGTGCCGTCGGCGGACAGGTCGGTCCCGGCGCGCAGCGTCAGGTCGCCGGCATTCGCAGCGATCCGGTTGGTCGCGTGGAGCGCGCCGCCGGCCAGCAGACTGACCGTCTGGCCCGCCGTGATCGCGGCGTCGGTGGTGAGCGTGCCGCCCGCCGTGCCGGCCACGGCGCCGGTCGCGCTGATCGTGCCGTCGAGCGTCATGGCGCCGCTCGTGGCGGTCAGGGTGATCTGTGGACCGCCGTCGAGCGTCCCAAGCGCCAGGAGATCCGTCCCCGCCGCGAATGCGATGGTCGCCGGCGTCGTGATGCTGCTGCCGGCCGAAGCGTTGATGGCACCCGGCGTGGCGAGGGTCACCGCGCCGCCGGCTTGGCCCGTCGCATCATGGGCCAGCAGAGCTCCCGCGCTGAAGGTGACCGCTCCGCCGGCCGACCAGGAACCGCCGACCGTCATGCCAGCACCGGCATCGAGGCGCAGGGTGCCACCCGCGGTCAGGCTGTTCGCGGCCGAGAGCGCCCCGCCCGCCGTCAACGCGACATCGCCGCCGGCGGTCAGCGCGGCCGAGGTCGCGAGCGTGCCTCCAGCGCGCGCCGTGACGGCACCCGCAGCGCCTATGGTGCCCGAAAGCGTCATCGCCCCCGCCTCGGCGGCGAGGTCGAGGAGCGGCCCGCCGTTGAGGGTACCAGCCGCGGTCAGGTCGGTGCCGGCGGCCAGCCGCACCTGGCCGACGCCCGTGATCACGCTGGCGTCGGTGACGACGATGGCGCCCGGCGTGGCCAGCGTGGCATCGGCACCGGCGGTGCCCGAGGCGGTCATCCTGAGCGTTCCACCTGCGGCGAAGGTCGCGGCGGCGCCGGCGGACCAGGTGCCGCCGACCTCCATCACGCCCTCCGCGTTAAGGGTCAGCGCAGCGCCGGCTGCGAGGCGGTTCGACGCGACCAGCATCCCGCCGGCGGTCAGCGTGGCGTCGCCGCCGGCCGTGAGCGCCGCCGTCGTGGTCAGGGCGCCGCCGGCGGTCGCGGTCAGGTCGCCTGTCGCGCCGATGGTGCCCACCAGCGTCACCGCGCCGGTCCCGGCCGTCAGCGCCACCAGCGGGCCGCCGCTGACGGTGCCCTGGGCGGTGAGATCGGTTCCGGCATCCAGCCTTACGGTGCCGGCGCCGGCGATGGTGCTGGCGGCCTCGGCGGTGATCGCACCCGTGGCGCGCAGGGTGATGTCGGCCGCACCCGTGCCCGCCGCCGCATAGGCCAGGGCGCCGGTCGTCGTGATGGTCGCAGCGCCACCCGCTGACCAGGCGCCGTCGAGCGACAGCCCCGCCCCGGCATCCAATGTCAGGGCGCCGCCGGCGTCGAGGCTGTTTGACGCAGCGAGGGCGCCACCCGCCGTCAGGCTGATCGTACCCTCCGCCGTCACGGTTCCGGTCGTGGTGATGGCGCCGCCGGCGGTTCCGGTCACTGCGCCGGTGGCGCCGATCGTGCCGGCGAGGGTCATCGCTCCCGTGCCCGCGCTCAGCGTGACCAGGGGGCCGCCGCCGAGGCTGCCCACGGCCGTCAGATCGGTCCCGGCATCCAACCGCAGCGTGGCGGCCGCCATGATGCTGCTGCCGGACGCAGCCTCGATCGCGCCCGGCGTGGTGAGGGTGACGTTGCCGTCGCCTCGGCCCGTTGCGGTGTAGGTGAGTAAGCCACCGGCGGCGAAGCGCGCAGCCTCGCCCGCCGACCAGGCGCCACCGAGTGCCAGGTCGGTGCCGGCAACCAGTTCGATGCCGGCGATCGCGTCCAGGGTCGCCGTGCTGGTCAGCGTGCCGGTCGCTGTCGCCCCGATCGCGCTGCCGGTGGTGATGCTGCCCGCCAGCGTCATGCCCGCCCCGGCGCCGAGGGTCAGTGCCCCGCCGATATTGGCCACGCCGCTGAAGGCGAGCGCTCCGCCGGCCGTCAGGCTGGACGCACCCGAGGTGGACAGGCCGCCGCGGTAGTCGATGTCCCCGCCGGCCGAGAGCGTCGCCGTGCCCGGACCGCCCGCGACGCTGATGCTGCCGGCATCAGCGACGGTCAGGCCCTGGTCGGTATGGAAGGACAGGCTGCCGACCGCCGACACCGCACCGCTGACCAGCAGCGGCAGCACCGTGTTCAGCGACAGCACCGGACCGGTCGCGACCAGGCCGTCCAGCTCGACGATCTGGTTGTCCTCGGGCAGGGCGATGGTGCCGCCATTCAGGGTGAAGAGGCCGGTGACGACGATCGCACCGGGATCCTGGGTCACGCCGCCCGTGCTCTCGATGGCGACGCTGGTGCTGCCCTGGATCAGGTCGGTCAGGCGCACCGCGCCGCCCTGCAACAGGATGGTGGGCGCGGTGATGCCGCCGGCGGTCAGCGCCGCGCCGGCCGCCAGACGGATCGAGACCGGCGCGGTGATGCCCGTCGCCGCCAGGGCGCCGGCGGTGGCGAGGTCGATGACACCGGTCGCGCCGGCGGCCGGCAGGGTGCCGGCGGCGATGCCCGTCGCCGTGTCGAAGGCATTGCCGGAAAGGCCCAGGCGGAAATCGCCCTGCGCCGTGCCGGTGAGGGTCGCGACGTCGACGCTGCCATTGGTCTGGCGTACCGAACCGCCCGCCGCGCCTGGCTGGCCGGCAACGAGGTCCAGCGTCCCAACCCGGCCGCGCAGCGGCACGTCGCCGACCACGCGGATGTCGCCTGCCGTGCGCTGCGTGCCGTCGGCGCCGATGCGCAGCCTCGCGGCGGTGGGCGCGTCCAGCGTCTCGCCGCTGCCGCCGAGGCGAGCGAGTTCGACGGCCGTCAGCGCCAGCGTGCCCGCGCCCGTGCCGCCGAGGGTGACGGTCGTGCCGATCGTCTCGGGCAGCAGGTTGATGGTGCCGTTGGGCGTCTGCACCGAAGCTTGGATGTCGAGGTCGTCGGCGCGCAGCGTGATGGTCGACCCCGAAGCGCTGGTGCGGATGGCCGAGCCGCCACCACCGTTGCGCAGCGTCATCAGCCCGGCCCCACCGCGGATCGCGACATCGCCGCCAGCGACGATGCCGGCCAGCGCGGCGATGCGGTTGCCCGCGATGCCCGGATCGAGCCGCACCGCGCCATTGGGGAAGATCGCGCGCAGCGCGGCGACGTCGATGCTGGTGCCGGCGGCCTGGGTCAGCGCGCCGTCGCCGATCAGGGTGAGTTGGTTGACGCGCGGTGTGGCGCCACCGGTGGCGAGGGAGACCGTGCCTTCGATATCCACGCTGCCGGTGACCCCGAGGGCACCGAGGATGAGCTCCGCCGCCGGCGTGCCGGTGGGGAAGAAGGACAGTTCCGTGCTGTCGAGCGTGATCCGCCCTGCCTGCGTGCTGCCCGATGCGCCACCGAGCACATAGCCGATGCCGGCATCGGTCGTGACAGGCAGCAGGGTGACGGTGCCATCGGGCACACGGATCGCCGCGGCGATGGCGAAATCATCCGCGCGCAGCAGCAGCGAGCCCCCCGTACCGATATCGAGCGCGCCGGTGACACCGAGGCTCGCGGAGCCGCCGAAGCCGCCGCTGCGCACCACGCCGTTCGTGCCCGCCACCAGGCCAAGGCCGAGATCCACTCCCGCCGCACTGCGGCCGCCGCCCAGCGCACCAATGGCATTGGCCGGTTGGTCGAGGCTGACCGCGCCACCCGCCAGCGCGGCGAGTTCCGGCGTGCTGATCGTCCCGCCGGTCTGGAGAATGTCGCCGCCCGAAGCGACACCGCCGTTGAAGGACCCAGTCCGCAGCACGATGCGCCCGCCAGCGCCGGCCGAGAGACTGTCGCCGATGGTCAATGCCGGCGCTTCCAACGTCAGTACGCGGCCCGCGCCGACCGAGACCGGCAGGTCGAGCGTCAGCGCCAGCGCATTGCGCAGCGTGATGTCGGTGCCGGCCGACAGCGCGTCAATGTCCTGGATCTGGTTGCGTGCGGTGCCGTCCGGATTGGCGGCGTCGAGCGTGACGACGCCGGTCGCGCTCGCCCGCAGCGTGCCGGTGGCGACGCGCGTGCCCGTCGCCTGCGTGACGTCGCCTGCAGTCGCTGTCAGGTCCACCGTGCCGGTGGCGAGGGTCTCGTTCAGCCGCAGTGACGGGGCCGAGAGCGTGACGCCACCCGCGACGGCCGTCCCGCCGGCGCCGGTCGCCCCGGCAGTGAGGTCGAGCGTGTTGTCGAAGGTGACGCCCGTGCCGGCGATGGCGGCGAGGGTACCGACGGCGTTGTCGCCGGTAAGGGTGATCGCGCCGCTTGCTGTCGCGTTCAGCGTCGCGGCCCGGATGGCGGCGAGGTCGGCGGTGCCGGTGATGTCGCCATTCGTGGCGGTCAGGTTGACCGTATCGGCCGCGCGCACGGCGATGCTGCCGGCCGCGTCGGTCAGCGCGATGCTGCCCGCCGTGACGGTCACGTCGCCATTGGCGCTGCGCGTGCCGCGCAGCGTCGTCGCGCCATCGGTCGCGATCGCGATGTTGCCGGTGGCGACGGCCTCGATCTGCGGCAGGACATTGCCTGCGCGGTCGAGCTGCACGGAGGCGGCTGCGGCGCGCAAGGCAGCGACGGACAGCGCTCCGTCGGTCTGGGTGATCGACCCTGTGGTGGACATATCCACCAGCCCCGCTGCCGCGCCATCGACGGCGACGGTTCCCGCGAAGGTGATGGTGGCGCCTTCCAGGTGCAGCGTGCCGCCGCCCGCATCGAGCAACGCGATCTCGGCCTGGGACAGCCCCGGATCGCCCCCGGCCACGCCGAGCCGCAGCCCCGCCGGATTGGTCGAGACGATGCGCAGCAGCGCGTCCGGCACCGCACCGGTTGCGATCGTCGCGCCATTGGCGATGACGAAATCCTGCGCCGTCAGCGTGAGGCTGGCGCCTGCCGCCGCGATCGGTGCATCCACGGCGAGCGTGCCGCCTGTGGTCATCGCGATGGTACCGCCCGCGACGATGCCCCCGCTGCGGCTCTCTCCCGCCACCACATGCTGGATGGCGCTGGCCGTCGTGCCGAGCGTCACGTCGCCGGCGGCGAAGGCGCTGATGCCGCGCAGCGAGAGCGCGAAGCCGCCGGCCAGGATATCGCCGCCGCTGTGCAGTTCGAGCACCAGCGGGGCCGAGGCGCCGGTCAGATCGAGCGTTTGGCGCAGCGTCAGGGTGCCCGCATCGTCCGCGCCGATCACAAGCCGATCCGCCTGCACCCGCTGCAGCAGCGACGTGGCGTAGTTCGTCGTATCGCCCGATCCGCCGAGGCCGATCGTCGCCCCGGCGGTGAAGGGCAGGAAGCGCACGACCCCGCCGGGTGCGGAGAAGACCGCACCGGCCATTGCCGGCGCGACGGTGAGCCCGTCCGCGACGATCTGCACCGCGCTGCCGGCGCCGGCATTGACGCGCGCCGCAACCTCCACGCCGCCCGCCGCATCGGTGAAGGACAGCGTGCCGCCGTCACGCAGCACGACGCTATCGGCACTGGCCGACGCCGCGCCCACTCCGGCAGCGAGGCGCGTCACCTCGTTGTTGCGCGTCAGCGCGATCTCGTCCCCGGCCGAGGCTGAAAGGTCGTGCGTGCGGATGACACCGGCCGTCTGGGTGATGGCGGTGCCGGCCCCGGGCGCGTCGAAATCGGCGCCGGTGCGCAGGACGATGCGACCATCGGCGATGCTGGCGACGACATCGCCGGCGAGTGCCAGCGTCGGCGCTTCCAGCACCACCGCGCTACCGGTGAAGCCGTTCGCCGTCACGCCTTCGACGGTCAGCGCATCGGCATTGCGGAAGGTGACGCTGGTGCCCTCGGTGGCGCCGAGTGTCGCGACACGGTTGAGATCCGCCATCCCTGCCGTTGCGCCGCCGCCATCCAGCATCACCGCGCCGGCCGCCGTTACCGCCAGGCGATCCGCGGTGATCGGCGCGCCCAGCGCCTGGGCGATGCTTCCCGAGGGCGCGCGGAGGGTGACCGTACCGTCCGGCGCCGCGATGCCGGGGCCGGCAATGCCGTAGCTGCCCGCGCCACGAAACGCGAAATCCTCGCCCGTGCCGGCGCTGCCCGCGATGTCTCCGACCTGGTTCAGTACAGCGGTGCCGTCGAGCCGCACGGAACCCGCAAGGGCTTGCGCCAGCAGATGCGTGGCCGTGACGGAGCCAGCATTCTGCACGATGTCGCCGGTGACCGCAGATAGGGTCAGCAAGCCATCGGCCGTCGGCAGGGTGAAGGTGCCATCGAGCGTGATGCCGCCGCCCCGCAGCAGTACCGTATTGATGTAGAGTGTGGAGACGGCGCTCGCGACGGTCAGCCCGCCCGCCCCGGCCTCGGAGCGGCCGATGATGAGATGCCGTGCGTAGAGACCGAGCAGGTCGGATTGCGACAGCGCCAGCGCGCCGGCATCGGTGCCGCCGATGACCACGGCGCGGCCGAGCGTGCGCGGCGCGATGTCGATCGTGCCGTTGAGATCGGGGGCGCCGAAGACATCGCCGGCGCCGATGGAGCCGTTGAGCGCCAGCCGATCGGCGCGCAACGTCAGGACGCCGTCGACCGCCGAGGCATGAACGCCGAGTCCTATGACGCCAAGCGATGCCGGGTTGATCGTCAGGTCACCGGCTGACAGCGTGACCGAACTGCCGAGCACACCGGAGACCGCCACCGCGGCCTCGCCCCACAGTGGCACGGAATCGACCGTGCCGGTCGCCAGCGCCCCCGCGGTGTCGAGCGCGAAGGCGCCATCGGTGCCTGCCGCGACGTGGCGCACGTCGTTGGTGCCGGTGGTCAGCAGCACGTCGCCGGTCGCGCGGATACCGAGGGTATCGGCGACGATGCGGCCCGTCGCCTCCTGCGTGATGCCGGCGCCGGCGCCGAGGCGGACCAGGCTGATCGGGGTCGCCTGGTCGATCCCGACCGTCCCGCGCAGCGTCAGCGCCCCCTGCGCGTTGAGGGTGATGCTGTCGAAGCCGAGGATGGCGCCGGCATTGAGCGTCAGCGCGCCGGCCGCGTCGATGCGCGCCGACCCGCCGGGGGCGGTCTGCGTGATGCTGCCATCCATCGCGAGGTCGCCCGCCGCGGCGAAGCTGAAGGTCGTGCCGACCGCGCTGCCGCCCAGCACACCGACGACATTCTGATCCGCCGACAGGGTCGGGGCGAGCTGCGCATGGCCTGCCGCGGTGACCTCGAGCCGCCCGGCGGTGATGGCCGCACCGGCATCGGCCTGTTCGATGTCGCCGGTGGTCGCGGTCAGGCGCACCGTGCCGCTGCCGGCCCCGATGGGAGCATTGAGGCTGATCGTGCCGCTGTCGGCGATGATGGTGATGTCGGCATTGCCGGCATTGGTCGGCGCGAGTGGGCCGGAGACCGTGAAGCCCGTCGTGCTGCGGTATCCGAAGCTCTCGTTGAAGGCGACGCTGCCGAGCGTGCCTACGACGTTCGCCGCCTGGGCAAGGTCGATCGCGCCATCGGCGTCGAGGGTCAGCGTCCCGGTGGTCAGCAGACCGGCGGCGGTCTGGGTGATGGTGCTGCCGGCATCGGCCCCGGTCGCGCTCAGCGCGATGGTGCCGGTCGGGGCGGTGATGACCGGCGCCGCGATGGTGAGGCTGCCGGCGCCGAGGGCGACGGTGGCACCCGCAACGGTCGACTCCACCTCGCTCGCGACGGTGAGCGCGCCGGTGGTGGTGAAGCTGATGCTGTCATGGGCGTAGAGCGAGCGCTCTCCGCCCGCGCCGCTCGGCGTCAGCCCACCGGCGAGGGTGAAGTCGCCGCTGCCCGACAGGGTGATGCCGCCCGGTGCGTGGGCGATCAGCGCGACGGTGGTGCCGGCCGGCGCGACCAGCGTGCCGCCGGAATCCTGGACGATGGCCCCCGGCGTGAGCAGGGTGATCGCGGCGCCGGCGCCGCTCGCGGTCAGTGGTACGGCGCCGAGCAGAATGTCGTTCGCGCCGGCTTCGAGGTACAGCGTCGGCGCGGTCAGCGCGGCCTGCACGCTGATGCCGGCCGCGCTCAGCAGCGACAGGTCGGCGGTGGTGCTCAGGGCCTCGACCGTCGTCAGGCCGAGTGCGGTGATGGTCGCGACCGGTTCGCTGGCAATGGTGGTGCGGCCGAGGCGCAGCGCGCCGGTCGTGATGGCGGCGAGATCGGCGGTCGCGAGTTCCAAGGTGCCGGCGGGATTGCCCGCCGTGCCGAGTTGCACGGCATAGTCGCTGGAACGCGGACCGATCTCGACCGTGCCGGCGGTACCGGCCGAGACGGTGCCGCCCGACAGATCCAGGGCATCGACGCGCAGCGAGATCGTCCGGCCATTCGCCGCGGTCAGCGTGCCGGGCACGGTCAGGCTGTCCGCGACCACTGTCACGCCGGCCGCACCGGAGCTGATGATTCCGCTCTGGCCAGCCGGAACGGTCAGGTCGCCGCCGACCAGGGCCACGCCGGCGCCGCGCGCCTGGGTCACAAGCAGGTCGCCCGCGGCTGTGAAGGCCAGCGTGCCCGAGACCCGCGCATCGAGCTCGGTCACGGCATTGGACTGCGCCAGATCGATGCTGGCCGCCGCGCTGGCGCCTGCTCCGCTGGCCCCGCGCACGCGCAGCCTGCCGCCAGCGGTGCCGCCGAGATCGAGCGAGGCCGTCTGGGTCACCGCGCCGGCGGCGTTGAAGATAGCGTTGCGCGCAGTGACGGTCGCGTCGAGCGCGAGTCCGCCGGTCGCGGTGGCCAGCGTGACGTCGCTGCGCGCCGCGCCATTGGCTTCGGCCGTCACGGCGCCGGCGACTGTCATGCTGCCGCCGCGGATGGCGATGCTGCCATCCGTGGTCGAAGCGCCCAGCACCTGCAGTGACCCGTTGCCGCCGGTCAGGGCGACGGTATGGTTGTTGCCCGTGACGGCCACAGTCAGCGGCAGTTCGGCGGTCGGGTCCGCCCCGCCACCGGATGCGCGACGCGCCATCACCCCCGCGCCGGGCTGGGATACATTGCCGGCGGCCGCGAGGCTGACGCTGTCGGCATGGAGGTTGCCGGTCAGTACCAGCGGATTGCCGTTGCCGGTGACCGTGAAGGTCGCCGCACCCGCGACCGAGACGGTCGCCCCGCTGCCGATTTCCAGCCGCCGCGCACTGCGGACTTGCATCGCACCGTCGTCTGTCCCGCCGCTGCGCAGCACCAGGCTGCCATTGTCCCGGTCGAGGGCGATATCGCCCGTGCCGCTGACCAGCGCCGTCACGCCAAGGGCCGTTGCGGCGCCGCCGCGGTTCTCGACGGTCGTGCCGGCCGCCTGGCTGATGCCGGTGGTGGCCGCGACGCCGAGTTCGGTCGCGCGCACATCGCCTTCGAGCGCCACGGCGCCCTCCGTCCCGATGAGCTGCACGCCGTTGCCTTCGAGCGTCCCTGTCAGCCGGATCGCCGAGCCGGTCAGGGCGAAGTCCCCCGATGCGCTGCTGGCGGCGAGCGCGAAGGATCCATTATTGGCACCGAGCAGGCTGACGGCGCCGCCGCTGGACGTGATCGCCAGCGACAGTTCCGTGCCGGCGACCCGGTGCGCGATGCTGCCGCCGGTCTGGGTAATGTCGCCGGATGCACTCAGGACCACGCCCGTGGCACGCAGATCGGCGGCCAGGCTGATGCCGCCCGCGCCGGTTTCCAGCGACAGCACGCCATTGACCGAGACATTCGCCCCGGTGCGCTGGATGATGTCGCCGGTGCCCGCCACGCCGCCGGTGCCGGCGCGCAGCGTGACATCGCCAGCCTCGTCGCGGCTCACCACGCTGCCGATGACGATCTGGCGCGAGGCTTCGAGGATGATCGAGCCGCCGGTGAAGGCCTCGATGACATCGGGGGTGATCTGCACCCATTCCGTGCCGGTGCCGGTCGTCGCGCTGATGGCGCCTGGACCGGTGACACTGCCGCCCATCGTGGTGAGGTCGCCTGGCGTCTCGGTGACGGTGTTGCCGTCGAGGTCGAGGGGCGTGCCCGCATCCGCGATGAAGATGTTCAGGGGGTCGAGCAGGAACTGGCCGTTGGTGCCGTTCGTCGCGTGCAGGTCCACCACGCCGTCCAGCACGAAGGCGGATTGGCCCGAGACCTCGATGAAGCCGCCATCGCCGCGTGTCGCGCCGCCGCGCGCGGTGAGGGTGCCGCGCATCTCGGTGCGGTCGGTGCTGTTGATGTCGATCTCGCCGCCATTGCCGCGGACCGTGGCATCGGTGCGAATCTCGGCGCCGCGCGCGATGGTGGTGCGGGCGGCCATGGTCTGGTCGCGGCCGCGTCCGGTGGTGCCGACGAGGACGCGGCCGCCACCCACCCCGCCCGAGGCGTCGATGCGGGCGTTGGCGCCGACGCGCACTTCGCCCGTCGCCTGCAGGGCAACCTGGCCGCCGCGCTGTTGCACGCCGCCGGTCGCGGTCAAGGTGCCGTCCAGCACGACATTGCCGCCTTCGGCGCGCAGGGCGATCTCGCCGCGCCGGCCGGCAGCCGTTGGCGCGTCGATGCGACCGGTGTTTCGCACCAGATCCTCGACGAGGCCCGACGCGGCGTGGGCGGTGAGCAGCACGGAGCCGCCGGGGGCCTCGATGACGCCGCTGTTGGTGACCAGCGCGGCGTTGCCGTCGGGCGCGGACGTCACGGCGCGCGTCACGTCGATGCCGATCAGCCCGTCGCCGGCGAGGTCGAGGACGAAGGTCTCGGCGGCACCCAGGGCGACGCGGCCCAGCCGCGCGCGGATCACGCCCGAATTGGACGCGCCCGGCCCGACCAGGGCAGCGAGGCCGCGATCGGCGACGGTGATGCGGCCCCGATTCTCGACCCGCGCGCCGGGCCGCGGCGCACCGTCGAAGACCATGCGCCCGGCCATGAAGTTGTTGTTGGTGATGTTGGCGGCCGAGGCAATCAGCGCGCCGACATCCACCTGCGCGCCCTGCGCGAAGACCATGCCCGACTGATTGACGATGGCCACGCCGCCATTGGCCTGAACCCGCCCGGCGATGACCGAGGGGTCGGGGCCGGTCACGCGATTCAGCGTCCAGGATCCCTGGTTCGGCTGGACGAACTGCACCGTATGTTGGCTGCCGACGTTGAACTGCTGCCAGTCGATCGCCGCGCGGTCGGTGGATTGCCGGACGGTGGTGCGGTTCGCCGTCTGCGCGATCGCCGCCTGGCCAGCCACGACCTGGCCGCCGGTAGGCCCGGATGTCTGCGCCAGCGCCGTGCCCGTGACCGGCAGCAGCGCCGTCGTCGCCAGCAGCCACCAGCGTTGGGGTGCGCGCCGGACCGGCGGCAGCGTCAGCGCGGACTTCGCCGGACGGCGGCGGGCGGGGCGGGCGGGCGCGCGACGCGGCATGGGCTCAGAACCTTATCAGCGTGCGGAAGTAGAGCTGCGTCGCGCGCAGCGGCTCGGAGAACTGCCCGTCGGGCTGGGTGGTGATGCGGCGGGCGAGCTCGACATCGACCTGCACCGTGTCGGCGACGATGGTGCGCACGCCGCCGCCCCAAGAGGACAGGCGCCGGTCCGCATCGGTATCGAGGTTCTGGTAGGCCCAGCCCATGTCGCGGAAGAGATAGAACTGCGACCAGCCGCGATTGTTGCCGAGCGCGGGCTCGGCCGGGATCTCGTAGGCGAGGTCGAGCTGGAGCTCGAGCGCATAGCCGTAGCCGTAGTCGCCCGTCACCTGGCCCGAATAGAAGCCGCGGCCGAGGCGGTTGCCGCCGAGATAGTATTTCTCGGCATTCGGCAGCACGTTGGCCGACCATTGGCCGTTCACATAGCCTTGGAAATTGATCATCGCCCCTTCGAAGGGCGAGAAGATCGGCTGCACGCGTTGGTACTCGCCGGTCCATTTCGTGAAGTCGAACTCGCTGCCGATGCGCGTCGCGCGCGGATCGTCATTCGCCGTGGCGTCCCAGTCGATGACGCCCTGATGTGCGCGGAACCCGCCCTGGTTCGTCGCCGGCGGGAAGAAGGGGATGAAGCTGTCGAGCGCCTGGCCGTCGAAGCCGCCGCGCACCGCCCGGATGTGGTCGCGGCCGGCGAGCGAGCGCCCCGAAGGCGTGCCGACGCCCGTGTAGGTCGTGCTGTCGAACATGTCGAACTGCCCGACCGCCCAGAGATTGGCGGGGCGCGACCGGATGATCGGGTAGCTCGCGACCACGCCGGCAAGGGAAGTCTCGCCATTGTAGCCGATCTGCGCGAGCTGGCCGGACGGCAGCGTGTTGCCCATGCCGGCATAGACGCGCAGCTTGAGGCCCGACCCGCCGATGAAGGTTTCGAAGCTCGCCTGGGTGAACCACTGGGTACCCTGTTCGGAGCCGAACAGCGTCACCTCGGTGCGTTCGCCGAACTCGCTGAGGGAGTTGAGGCCTGCGACGAGCAGCGCCTCCCACGGGCCGGTCAGATTGTAGGCGCGGTTGTCGACGTTGAAATAGCCGCTGACGGCGGAGCGCGTGACCTGCGCGATCAGGCGCAGCGCGCCGGGTTCACCCTGGATCGGCTGCAGCACGCCGCGCACGCGCACGCCCGGGACATCGGAGGCCAGCAGCAGCGCGCGTTCCACCGCGGCGGTGGAGATCGGACGTTCCTCCTTCACTCTCTCAAGGAAGCGCAGCACCTGGGTACCGGCAGGGCCGATATCACCGTCCAGGCGGACCTCGGCGACATAGCCCTCGGTGATCGCGAAGCGCACCTCGGCGCGGCCGTCGGCGCCCGGCACCAGCGCCGCGGCGACCGATACGAACGGATAGCCGGCGCGGCGATAGGCGCCGAGCAGGGCGAGGCGGGTATCCTCGATGCGGGACAGGGCGATGGTCTCGCCCTCGATGGGCGACAGGATCGGGCGAAGGTCAGCGATATCGAGCGCGGTGTTGCCCTGCACCGTGGCGATGCTGATCGCGACCTGCTGGCCCTCACCGGGGCCGCGGCGCGCCTCGGGCGGTGGCGGCTGGGTGCGAGGGGACAGGGAGGGCGCGGTCGGCGGGAGGATTCGGTCCTGCAGGTCGACCGGCGGGGGCGGCGGGCGTGGCACGGTCACCGGTACCTGCGCCAGCGCCGTGCCGGGCAGGGTCAAGCCGATGGCTAGCGCCAGGCCATGGGGGACCCGGCGTGGGGACGGAAACTCGGTCTGGGCCACGCGCGGAACACTCGGTTGGAAAGTTGCATACAGATAGCCTGAATCTCACAGAAATGAACATTTGATTGATGAATTCGGGTTGATTCCGCGTGATATGGACCGCTTCTGCAACTTTCCCGTGCGTGCCGCATCATGGGGCGAGGGTGACCACCTGCACTCGCCGGTTGCGGATTTCCCCCTGTCCGTCGGGGGTCGGGACGAGCAATTGGGTCTCCCCGTAGCCCCTGGTTTCGAGCCGCGCCGGATCTATGCCGAAGCGGGTGACGAGGGCGTCGCGCACGGCTTTGGCCCGGCGTTCCGACAGCGCCTGGTTCATCGCCATGCCACCGACGGTGTCCGTGTGACCCTCGATGCGGAAACGGACGGTCGTGAGGGGCTCGGTTCCGAGCGCGCGGGCGAGGGAGGCGACCAGCGCCTGGGATTCCGGCGTCAGGGCGTCAGAGCCCGTCGCGAAGACGATCATGAGCGAGACCGCACCCTGTCCCGGCTGGGCGGTCGTGCGGGCATCGACGCCCGGGACGGGAGGCGCGGTCTCGCTGGTGGGGGGCGTGCCGCCCTGACCCTGGATGCGCAGGCCGCGCGTCAGGTTCCGCACGATGCTGTCGGCGACCGGATCGGGGCTGGGCTGCGCGGCCACCGGGCCGCCGAGCAGCATGGCCATCAGCATGAAAGCCGGGCGGATCGGGTGCATCCTGCTCTCCTCCTGAGTGTTTGGATGGGAGGCTACACGATTTGTCGGGCGGCTGGGGGCCGATGGTCGGCCGAAACGCGAAATCGCGGAGGCGGCGCGGCAGCCCGCGGGTCCCGCACCGCAGGGACCGCCATGCGCCGCCGTGTCACCGGGAGTTGTGGGGCAACCGCGTGTCTCGCCGTCGCGGCGGTGCGCGGTCCGGGCGATGCCGTGTGGCCTGACGCAGCGGCGCGGGCTTCTCGGTCGCCCGGCGGTGACCGATCGGCTCGGGTGGCGTAACCTGTCGTCATGGAGGCCTTTGCCGACTTCATCCCCCCCATGCCGCCGCGCGCGGCGCGCGAGCCCTCGGCGCTGGCCGGGTTATGGAACGCGCGACGGGACGTGCTCTCGATCTTCCCGGCCGATGCCTATCGCCGTCAGGTCTTCACGACGCGGCTGCCGGGGCGGCTGATCCTGGTCGCGAACGCGCCGGAGGTCGTGCGGGACATCTTCATCACCAAGCACGAGACCTACCAGCGGAAGTCGCGATTCCTCGAGGACGCACTGCGTCCGGTGGTGGGTGGGTCCTGCTTCATCGCCTGGGGCGATGACTGGGCCGAGAGGCGCGAGGCGATCTCGCCGCCGATCCATCCTTCGGGTCTCGGTCAGTTCCACCCCTGCTTCCTGCAGGCGGCCGAGGCCTGCGCAGAGTCCTTCGCCCGGGCGTCCGGTCCGGTCGATGTCGCCGCCGCCTACGCCGCCGCGATCAGCCATGTGCTGTTGCTCGCCGTGTTCGGGAACCTGGCGACCGCCGAGGAAGCCCGCGCCATCGCCGAGACCTTCACCGCCTATCAGGAGGCGGCGGAGGTGGTCGATCTGCTCGGCCTGATGGGACTGCCGGATGTGTTCGGCTGGCTGACGCGGCGGCGGGCGCTGCGTCTTGCGGCCGAGTTGCGGGGATGCGTCGCGCGGCTGCTGGAGGCTGCCGGGCCGGATGGCGGGACACCGCTGCTGAAGGCCCTGCGCGCCGCGCGCCGTGCCGACGGGACGCCGGCGCTGAGCGGCGAAAGGCTGCTGGACGAGGTGGTGATGTTCCTCCTCGCCGGGGCCGAGGGGGCTGCGATCACGCTGACCTGGACGACGATGCTTGCCGCGCTGCACCCGGCCACGGCGGACCGCATGGCCGCGGAACTGCCCGGGGACGTGTCGGATCTGTCGGCGCTGATGGCGCTGCCCTTCACCCGTGCCGTGATCCAGGAATCCATGCGGCTCTATCCGCCCGTTGCCGTCTTTGCGCGCCAGGCAATTCAGCCTGACCGTATCCGTCGCTGGGACATCCGCAGGGACGACATTGTGCTCGCCATTCCCTGGCTGCTGCATCGGCATGAGCGACTGTGGGAGGCGCCGAACGCCTTCCGTCCCGAACGCTTCCTGGGCGAGGCGGCGCGCCAGCGGCCGCGCTTCGCCTATCTGCCCTTCGGCATCGGACCGCGTATCTGCGCTGGTGCGGCCTTCGGGATGGCGGAGGTCACCGTCTTCGCGGCGGTGCTGTTCCGGCGGTTCCGGTTCTCGCTGGCGCCGGGATTCATGCCACGGCCGAACTGCCGGCTGGCGCTGCGGCCGAAGGGTGGCATGCAGGTGGTGATCGCGCGGCGGTGACGGGCCCGAGAGGGGCGCCGCCCCTCTCCGGACCTCACCTCGCCACGGGATTCCATTGACATTGCTGCGCAAACTCAACGGGGACCCATAGGCCCGAGGCCGTTGCAGACCGTCACCCTGCACCGGGCGCTGCCGCGGTGATTCATGCCGACGGTTGCCCTCGTGCGCGGCACGCAGCGCGGCGACGCAACACCAGCGTCTCGTTCCGCGCCACCAAATTCCACCTTCCCCACCGCGATACCGCGCCGCACTCTGACACCGTAGGGAATGGAGTGCGGGCGATGGCGGAATACGATCTCGCGGTGCGCGGCGGGCAGGTGGCGACGGGCTTCGGCACGGTGCGTTGCGATGTCGGCGTGAAGGGTGGCCGTATCGTCGCGCTTGCCGAACGCATCGTCGATGCCGCGCAGGTCATCGAGGCCGACGGGCTCCTGGTGTTGCCGGGTGGCGTCGATTCCCACTGCCATATCGAGGAGCCGGCGCGGGGTGGCTATGCCAGCACCGGTGCGGCCGAACCACCCATCACGGTGAACGAGGAAAGCTTCGTGACCGCCTCGGCGTCCGCCTTTGCCGGCGGCACCACCTCGGTCGTCTGCTTCGTCCCGCAATGGAAAGGCTTCGGGGTGTGGGAGCGCTACACCGACTACCGTGCCCGCGCGGCCAAAGGGATGCTGGATCATTCCTTCCACCAGATCATCAGCGACCCGACCGATGTCGTGATGGATGAGGAAGTGCCGCGGGTGGTCGCCGAGGGCGTGCGGAGCCTG
The DNA here is from genome assembly GCF_019430885.1 of Roseomonas alba. Lineage (GTDB taxonomy): Bacteria > Pseudomonadota > Alphaproteobacteria > Acetobacterales > Acetobacteraceae > Neoroseomonas > Neoroseomonas alba. Next base: position 253,749 of record NZ_JAHYBZ010000009.1, read on the forward strand.
AAGGTGTTTCTGACCTATGAGCCGCTGCACCTGTCGGACGGCCAGTTCCTGCGTGTGCTGACCAAGGCGCGCGAGCTCGGCTGCCTGGTGACGGTGCATTGCGAGAATTACGACGCCATTTCCTGGCGCACGGCCGAATTGCTGAAGCACGGCATGACGGCGCCGAAATACCACGCCTGGTCGCGCCCGCCGATCGTCGAGCGCGAAGCGACGCATCGCGCCATCGCGCTGGCGGAGCTGGTGGACCAGCCGATCCAGGTCTTCCACGTCTCCTGCGCCGAGGCGGCCGAGGAGATCGCGCGGGCCCAGGCGCGCGGCGTGAAGGTGTGGGGCGAGACCTGCCCGCAATATGTCGCCCTGACCGCGGAGGACATGGATCGTCCTGGCTTCGAGGGAGCGAAGTTCATGTGCAGCCCGTCCCCGCGCACGAAGGAGGAACACGCGCGCATCTGGGAGATGATCCGGCGCGGCACGCTGGACGTGGTCTCGTCCGACCATTGCGCGTTTTCGTATGAGGGCGACAAGGGCAAGCGGCAGAACGGGTCCGATGCCGTGTTCCGCGACATCCCGAACGGCATTCCGGGCTTCGCCGTGCGAATGCCGATCCTGTTCAGCGAAGGCGTGTCGAAGGGGCGGATCACGCTGGACGAATTCGTGCGGCTGACCAGCACTAATCCGGCGCGGCTGATGGGCCTGGCGCCACGGAAGGGCATGATCGCGGTCGGGGCGGATGCCGATCTGGCGCTGTGGGACCCGACGAAGAAGGTCACGATCACCAATGCGCTGATGCAGCACGCGATCGACTACACGCCCTATGAGGGGATGGAGGTCACCGGCTGGCCGGTCGCGACCATCCGCCGCGGCGTGGTCGTGATGCGCGATGGCACGGTGCAGGCGGAACCCGGCACGGGGCGCTTCCTGCCGCGCGGGCCCTATGACTTCATCCGCCCGCGCGGGGTAACGCCGAATGGGTTCGATCCCGCCCCGCCGAGGTGATCAGGCGGTCCGGACGACTTCCATCAGGCCGAGCTGCTGCAGATCCTCGACCGTGACGTCGCTGCGCGGCGCGGCGGCGAGCCATTCCAGCGTCTTTACCCGCGCCAGGTCGACCTTGCGTTGGCCGGGACCGGGATTGCGCGGTGCGGGCGTGGCCTGCATCACGCCGCGCCCGCTCCATCGCAGCATCGTACTCCAGATTTCGCGAAAGCGGGCAGGCGGGCGGCGTGGGTCGCAGGTGCCGGATACGCCGCGGGCCTCCTGCTCCAGCCGCAACCCGCCACCATCCGGCACGATGCGGACGGAAAGATACGCGGCCTCGTTGCACATCGGGGTTTCGCGGGCGCGCAGCGTCTCGATTGCCAGGATGCGCGCCGTGCCGTCATCCTCCTGTCCGATGACCGCCTGCAATTCCTGATAGACGCCGGTACCGGTGTTGCCTTCGAAGGCCGCGAGCACGACTTGGCGGCCGCGCAGCGGGAGCACGGCGAAGACGCGCCCGTAGCCATACCAGGAGGTGAATCGGAACACCGTCTCCGGCGCGCCGGTGCCGCTGAAGCGGACGGACAGGCTGCGGCCGAGTTCATCGACGGAAGCGTGCAGCATCGCCGCCGGTGCGCCGGGCCGCAACTGCACCGGGCGCGGCGTGCGCAAGGCCGGCGGCTGCTCCTGCCGCCGCGCTTCGGTCGCCGTGCCGGGGCGCGCGGCAAGCAGGGCGGGCAGCGCGAGGATCAGGCGGCGCGAGGTCATGGCAGACTCCCCTGGGATTGGCCGCGGCAGCGCAGCGCCGATCGTGCCTGCCCGCGCTGAAACCCTTCGCGTCACAGCCGCGTGGGCACCTGCGCGATCGTCTCCTCCGCCGCGTTGGCGAAAGCGAGGCGCAGATAGCGGTCCTGGCCTGGCCCGAAGAATGGTCCCGGCAGCCCGAGCAGGCCGCGCTCCACGGCGAGCGTCTCGGCCATGGCGACCGCCTCCGGTGCGTCTTCAGGCAGGCGGAGATAGGCGAAGTAGGCGCCGAGCGCATCGAGCCGCCAGCCGGGAAGCTGCGCGGCCGCGCGGCGGAAGGCTTCGGCGCGCCCGGACATCAGGTCGCGATTGGCAATGCGCCAGTCGCGCAGGGCTTCCACGCCCCAGGCCAGCGCCGTCTGCGCCGCCCGCGGGGCGCAGATCTGCATGGTGTCGAGCGCCTTCATCAGCTCGCTGCGGAAGGCCGAACCCGAGGCGATGGCCGCGACCCGGTGCCCCGGCACGCAATAGGCCTTGGAGAAGGAATAGAGGTGGATGAAGCCCTCGCCCCAGTCGCGATCGGCGAACAGCCCATGCGGCGGCGACTGCGACGGCGCGAGGAAGTCGCGATAGGTCTCGTCGATCACCAGCCAGGCGTCGTGCTTTCGGGCCAGGGCGGCGAAGCGGGCGATGACCTCAGGCGGATAGACCGCGCCGGTCGGGTTGTTCGGGCTGACCAGCACGATGGCTCGCACGCCGGCCATCAGCGCCTCGGCGCGGGCGGGATCGGGGATGAAGCCGTCCTCGGCGCGGCATTCCAGCGGCACGCAGGGAATGCCGAGTGCCGTCAGAGCCATGCGATGGTTGAAGTACCAGGGGGAGGGCAGCATCACCGCCTCGCCGGCGCCGGCCAGTACGGTCATCGCCATGGTGAAGGCGAGGTTGCCGCCTGAGGTGATGGCCACCGCATCAGTCGGCACGCGGGCGCCGTAGAAGGCTGAGATGTCGGTGGCCAGAGCCTCGCGCAGGGCGGGTTCGCCGTCGATCGGGCCATAGGTCGCGGCGGCGCGGCCGCCGGCGGCCTCGGCGAGCTTCGCGAGCAGGTCCGGATGTGGCGGGTAGCCGGGGACGGCCTGGGTCAGGTCGAGGATTGGCCCGGCCGCGCCGGTGTAGCGCCCCGCCCAGGCGCGGACGGCGGGGATGGGCGGGTTCTGGGTGTCGCGGATGCGCGGGGAAAGCAAAGGCATGGGGCGCGGACCCTTCCAGCATGGCCGCCCGAAGTCCAGCCCTGCTTGACGGGTTCGCGCGATTGGCTGGAAGCTTGGCGCCGAGATGAACGTGATCGCGCATCGCCGGGACCGACGTCGCCCTTGCCATGGAGGCTACGGCGCGTGGGGCGTTGTGCGGTTGCGAGGGTGACGGGAACCATCCTCACCTAGATCCGGCAACCATCTCGATCAGCCGATGAGCCTCCGCGACGGACGTTGCGGGGGCTTTCTGCATTCTGGAGCCCATGAAACCATGACCAACGACGCCGAAGCGGAGCTGCCCGTGCGGATGCAGCTCGATGCCTACAATGCCAGGGACATCGAGGCCTTCATGCGCTGCTGGGCGGATGACTGCGAATGCCGCGAGTTTCCCGACACGCTTCTCGCCCGCGGCGCGGCGGAGGTGCGGCGCCGGCATGTCGCGCGCTTCCAGGAACCCCACCTGTTCGGCGAACTTCTGGCCCGCTTCTCAGTCGGTAACCTCGTCGTCGACCGGGAGCGCGTGACGCGATCCTTTCCCGACGGGCCTGGCGAGGTCGAGGTGATCGCGATCTACCAGGTTGAGGGCAGCAAGATCCTGAGGGCCTGGTTCAAGAGCGGCCCGCGCCTGTCCTGACGCGGTCGCCACCCCTTCGCAACGGCGTGCCGGGAGAGGCGAAAGCCTTCCCGGCACGACGATCACTCCATGAACCAGCCGTGGCTGACCACCAGCGACTGCCCCGTCAGCGCCTTCGACCCGAAGGAGGCGAAGAACAGGGTCGCCTCGGCCACGTCCTGGACGGTGGTGAACTCGCCGTCCACCGTCTCGCCGAGCATCACCTTCTTCACCACCTCCTCCTCGGAGATGCCGAGTTCCTTGGCCTGCTCGGGGATCTGCTTGTCGACCAGCGGCGTGCGGACGAAGCCGGGGCAGACGACATTGGCGAAGACGCCATGCTCGGCGCCTTCCTTGGCCACGACCTTGCAGAGGCCGAGCAGCCCGTGCTTCGCCGTGACATAGGGCGCCTTGAGCTTCGAGGCTTCCTTCGAATGCACCGAGCCGGTGTAGATGATCGAGCCGCCGCGGCCCTGCTTGTACATCTCGCGCAGGCAGGCGCGGGTGGTCAGGAAGGCGCCATCCAGGTGGATCGCCATCATCAGCTTCCACTTGGCGAAGTCGAACTGGTCGACCGGGGCGACAATCTGGATGCCGGCATTACTGACCAGGATGTCGACGCCGCCGAAGGCCTTCACCGTCTCCGCCACGCCGGCATCGACCGCCTCTTCCTTCGTCACGTCCATCGCGACGGCGAGGGCGACGCCGTCACCGCCGAGCTCGGCTGCCGCCGCCTTGGCGGCGTCGAGGTTGAGGTCGGCGATCACCACCTTGGCGCCTTCGCGCACGAAGGTCTTGGCGATTTCCTTGCCGATGCCGCTCGCCGAGCCGGTGACGATCGCAACCTTGTCCTTGAGACGCATGGTCCGCTCTCCGTATGTGTTGGCGGTAATTCGAGCATGATCGGTTCACCAATCACGCTCCAACCTGTTGTCAATTCGCGTGATTCAGACCTCCGGCGCCTGCGCGCCTTCGGTCATCACGCTCTAGGCGAGGTAGTCGTGCACGACCTCGCCCAAGCCGAGGGTGAGGTCGGCGACGAGATGGGTGGCCGAGACCACCTCCAGCACCGGCAGCTCGGCGATCGGGGCAAGTGCGTGCGGGAACAGCGACAGCGCCGCGGGCCCGGTCCAGGCGCCCTTCAGCGTCACGTCCTGCAGGTAATATTCCACCAGCTCGCAGATCCGCGCCGTGCCATCCACATGCGGGATGATCTTCAGCAGGTAGTTGGGCGTGGCGAGCGAGGCCAGCACCGCGGCGTGGTCCGCCTCGCGATGCTTGTAGCCCATGGTGCCGGTCGCGACGCGCACGGGGCCGTAGTCCAGCGTGCCGACGAGCGTGTCGATCTCCGCATGCAGCGTCGGGTTGGCGAGCTTCTTGGGGAAGCCCCACAGCTCACGCCCGCCCGCGATGGGCGGGTGGTCGTTGAGGAACATGCAGTGGGTGTAGCCGCCCTTCTTGCCCTTGTAGCTGACGGGAATGACTTGGCCGGTCTCGGTGTAGTCGCCGAAGCCGGTGGAATCCGGCATGCGGATGAATTCGTACTTCACCAGCGGTTCCGTCACCTCGAGCGGCGCGGGCACGACGGCGCGCAGCTTATCCATGTCGGTGCGGTAGGTGATGATCATGAATTCGCGGTTCACGAAGCGGTACGGCCCGACCGGATAGGCCGGGGATGTGAACGGCATGGCGAAGGCGTGCTTGCGGATCTCGTCTTCGGTCATTGCGGGCTTCCGTGAGGGGTGGCGGGAGGGAGCGAAGAAGGTCAGCCGTAGCTGGACTCGCCCTGGTCGTAGATCGCGACGATCTGCTCGCCGGAGGGGCGTTCGAGCGCCTTCGGATCGCGCAGGGTCCGCACGGCGTCCTGGTAGCCGCATTCCCAATGTTCGCGCATCGACAGGCGGGAGAATTCGTAATCCTTCGAATCGCTTTCGAATTGCCGCGACCGGTAGATCAGGTGGACGATGCGATGCACGGTGTCAGTTGCGACCCGGGACAGGGTCTGGACCTCGGGCGAATCGAGCAGCTCGGGCGGCACCTTCCCCAGAAGCGTGCGCAGCGCGCCGCGCAGGTGATGAAGCTGCGCGATCTGGTCGGTGACGAGGCGTGTGCGGCTGGAATACTGGATTTCCTTCTGCCGCATCGCGACCTCGGACAGGTCGCGCGGAAGCTGGCCGCGGGCCGACCACAGGTCGATCTGGAAGGCGATGGTGTCGCGCAGCGGCCGCGCATCCGCGATCCATTGCAGCGGCGTGTTCGAGACGAGACCGCCATCCCAGTAGAACTCGCCGTCGATCTCGACCGATGGAAAGCCGGGCGGCAGGGCGCCGGAGGCCATGACGTGCTCGGGCCGGATCTCGTCGGTGCGGGTGTCGAAATAGACGAAGTTGCCGGTGCGGACGTTGACTGCGCCGAGGCTCAGGCGCGGCGAGGTCTCATGGTTGATGCGGTCGAAATCCGCATGGGCGAGCAGCGTCGCGCGCAGCTTGGCGGTGTTGTAGTAGCTCGTCGCCTCGGCGCTGCCCGGCGGGTGCAGATAGGGCGGGGGCAGGCGCGGGTCGAAGAAGCCCGGCGCACCGTTGAACAGGGCCTGGGCCGCATGCAGCCCGTTCACCCAGCGGCGCATGTCGCTGCCATGGGGCGGCGTGTCGAAGGCCGAGTCCCAGGCGCCGCCGAGCAGGCCGCCGGCCGGTGCGCTCACGCTTTCCCAGAAGCCGCGCAGGGCCGGGATCCGATCCTCCGGCGCATTGCCGGCGATGATCGCCGAGTTGATGGCGCCGATCGAGATGCCGGCGACCCAGGTCGGTTCGATCTCGGCCTCACAGAGCGCCTGGTAGACGCCGGCCTGATAGGCGCCAAGGGCTCCGCCGCCCTGCAGCACGAGGGCGACGTTCTCATAGGGCAGGCGGCCGATGCCGCGGTGGGTGCGTCGGAGCATGATGCGGGGCAGCATAGCCCAGCATTCTTTTCGCGACATGACCTGGATTGGCCATGACGCGGATTGATCATGCGGCCTCTCCGGCCGGGCGGCCGGTCACATGGCGCCAATGGTGCCAGAGGAGCCGGGCCGCGAGAGACCGCCAGGGGGACCAGGCCTGCGCCATCGCGGCCAGCGCCTTCGGGTCCGGCCGCGCCGGCAGCGATTTCAGATGAGCCAAGCCGGCGGCGAGCGCCACGTCGCCTGCCGGGAAGACATCCGGCCGCTCGAAGCCGAACAGCAGATGCACCTGGGCGGTCCAGGGGCCGAGGCCGGGAATGGCCGAGATCGCCGCCACCGCCGCCGCATCCGACATCGCCCGCAGGGTGGGGACGTCGAGCCGCCCCTCGATCACCGCCACGGCCAGGGCGCGGACATGGGCGACCTTGGGGCGGGATAGGCCGGCGCCGCGCAGGTCTTCCTCGGACAGGGCGAGCAGCCCGGCGGGATCCTGCGCGCCGGGCAGGGCGGAGAGCCGCCCCCAGATCGCCGCGGCGGCCTGGTTGCTGATCATCTGACCGCAGATGGTCCGCAGCAGGCCGGCAAAACCGGGGTCGCGGCTGCGCCAGGGCAGCGGGCCGGCTGCAGCCTCGATGCCGTCGAAATCCGGGTCGAGGCGCGTCAGTTCGACAATACCCGCCCGCGCCCAGTCGGGCAGAGGGGGGGAGGCGGCGGGGGCCTGGATGCGAGGGGGGGAAACCCCCGCCGCCCCGGAGCTGCGTCCGGGGGAAGTGGAAGACGCTGGGCTCCTGGAGGAACGAGATGGGATGTCCATGGCCGCCACGAAGCCCTCGGCGCGACGGAATTGCAACGCAGGGCAACCGTTCGGGCGCCTGTTACGCATCGAAACCTCTTGCCCCCATGTAACGGCGCCGCTCCGCGCTATTGTAACAGAGCCATGGAACCCGTCCCGCACATCCTGGTCGTCGACGACGACCGCGAGATCCGCGAATTGCTCTCCCGTTTCCTTGAAAAGCAGGGCATGCGCGTTACGGCAGCGCGCGATGCGCGGGAGGCGCGGCGTGTCTGGCCACTCGGCCGCTATCACCTGGTGGTGCTCGATCTGATGATGCCCGGCGAGCCGGGACTCGACTTCGCCCGCTGGCTGCGTGGCCAGTCCGATGTGCCCATCGTCATCCTGACCGCGATGGGGGAGGAGACGGACCGGATCGTGGGCCTGGAGCTCGGCGCCGACGACTATGTCGCCAAGCCCTTCAACCCGCGGGAGCTGCTGGCGCGCATCCGCGCGGTGCTGCGCCGCGCAAGCGGCGAGGGGCCCGCCAAGGAACCCCCGGCCAAGACTATCCAATTCGCCGGCTGGACGCTGGAGCCGAGCCGACGGCGGCTGTTGAACCCCGATGGGGCCGAGGTATCCCTGACCGGCGGCGAATACGAGCTGCTGCTGGTGCTGGTGGAACGGCCCAACCGGGTGCTGACCCGCGACATGCTGATGGACCTGCTGCGCGGCCGCCAGGCCGGGCCCTTCGACCGGGCGATCGACGTCGCCGTCTCCCGCCTGCGCCGCAAGCTCGAGGATGACGGGCGGAACCCCAGCCTGATCAAGACGGTGCGTGGCGGCGGCTATGTGCTGGCGGCGACGGTGGAGCGTGGCTGACGGCACCATCCCGCCCGCCGCCGAGGTGCGGCCCGCAGCGCCCGTCGCCGAGCCGCGCCGTCGCGGCTGGCCGGCGAGCCTCGGCGGCCGCACCGCATTCTGGCTGATCCTGGCGCTGATGCTGGTGCAGGCGGCGGGGTTGACCATCCATGCGCTCGACCGGGTTGACCTGCAGCGCTTCATCCAGGCGCGGGAGATTGCCGGGCGGGCCTTCGGCGCCTGGCGCACTGCCGTGCTGGCGCCGTCCGATCGGCGGGAACAGATGCTCTCCGACCTGGACCTGCCGGAGGGGCTGAGCGTCGAGCTCGAGGACCATCCCGCGGTGCGGAGCGGCGCGCCTCCACCGCCGCCCGATGTCGTGCGACTGTTCCGGCTTGACCTGCTGAATTCCGGCCCGCAGCGCCTGCGCCCGCGGGAGGTGCGGCTCGGGCCAGACCTCCCCGGCGGGGTGCGGGTGGCCATGCGCCTGCCGGATGGGCAATGGCTCAACATCCGCATCCGCATGCCGCCGCCGCGGCCCTGGCATTCCACCACCTTCCTTGCCGCCTTCGTGCTGATGACGGTGGCGGCGATGCTGCTGATCCTCGGTGCGGTGGCGCGGCTGATGAGGCCGGTGCGGCTGCTCGCCGCCGCGGCCGACCGGCTGGGCCGTGATGTGAACGCCCCGCCGATGGACGAGACCGGCCCATCCGAGGTCGCCACCGCCGCCCGCGCCTTCAACCTCATGGCCGAGCGCATCCGCCGCTTCGTCGCCGATCGCACGCAGATGCTGGCGGCGATCGGGCACGACCTGCGCACGCCGATCACCCGGCTGCGCCTGCGTGCCGAGTTCATGGACGACGACGAGCAGCGGCGGAAGATGCTCTCCGACCTCGACGAGATGGAGCAGATGATCGCGGCGACGCTGGCCTTCGCGCGCGACGATGCCGCCGCGGAGCCGGCCTCGCCGCTGGACCTTGCCGCGCTGTGCCGCACCGTGGCGGATGAGGCGGCGGATGCCGCGCCCGAATGCGCGGAGGCTGTCTGCTATGATGGCCCTGAGCGGCTGACGGTGCGCGCACGGCCGGTGGCGATGAAGCGCGCCGTCGCCAATCTCGTGACCAATGCGCTGAAGTATGGCGGTGCGGCGCGCATCCACCTGTCGCGCGCCGAGAACGGCCTGGTGCGTCTGGTGATCGAGGATGACGGGCCGGGCATTCCGGAATCCGAGCTCGAGGCGGTCTTCGCGCCCTTCCGGCGGCTGGAGGGCAGCCGAAACCGGGAAACCGGAGGCACGGGTCTCGGCCTCACCATCACGCGGAACATCCTCCGCGCCCACGGCGGGGATGTGGTGCTGCGCAACCGGGCGGGTGGTGGACTCAGCGCCATCGCGACCTTGCCGGGATGATGGCCGGGGCCGGTGCGCGGCATGCCTATTGCGGCAGGGCGCGTCGTCCGGCTCCGCCTGTCCTGCGCTGTGAGGGGGGCGCGATGATGCGCCGGGCAATCGCACCCGGGAGGGCCGATGAGGTTCCGGTCAGTGGGACCGGCAGCCGCCCGCCTCCCCGTGCCGGATCGGCGCGCCATGCTGCCGTGCCGGCACGAAGGGGTGGGGAGGCAGGCATGGTCCGGTCGCGGATGGGTCTCGCCCTGGCGGCGGCGCTGCGCGCCGCCCCCGCCTGGGCGCAGATGGGCCCGGCCGAGCCGGCGCCTGATTCAGGCGCGGCGGTGGGGGGAGTGGGCGCTCGCCCTGTTCGAGCGCATCTGCATCGCGGCCCTGCTGCGGCACGAGCCGCCGGATGCGGTCGCTGCTGAAGAACTGGCCGGATCGCCCCGCATCCCGCCGGAGCACCTGCGCGCGAATACTGCGGCGCGCGAGACCGCCGGCTGGCGTGTGCGCGGCCGCTCGGCCTCCTTCACCCTCATGCTGCTCGAACCCGGCACGCAATGCGCCGTCTATGCCGAGGGCGTCGATCCCGCCGCCTTCCTCGATGCCGCCGAGCAGCCCATGCTGCGCTGGGATGCGCTGCCGGGCTGGCTGCGGCAGCCGCGGCATTCGGCCTCGCCGCGGCCGTTCGGCATGCTGTCCTTCCGCCGGTCGCGCTACCGTCCCGACCAGTCATCCAGGGCACCGATGGCGCATATCGTGGCGTCGGCGGCGGATCGCCGCGACGGGCGGCTGAACACGGCCGTCATCTCCACGGGCATCGACACCGCACCTTCGCCATAGGGAGCCGCGGCCATAGGCATGCGATGCGTTGCCCGGCATCCCCGCCCTATCGTTGACGACCGCGCCGTTCCAGGAGCGGCCCGAGGCTAGCGCGGGGATGGCGTCCGCCCTGGCGATGGCGGGCGGCAGTGCCATGGGACGTGTCCGGCGCGCTTCCGTTGGCGGGAAGCGTGCGCCCGGCGGCGACCTCCGCTCAATCATTTCGCGACGGTCGAGCGCTGGCTATTCGGGCTCGCCGGCCAGGATGATCTGGTCACCCGACAGCGTCGGGGTAATGCGCGCACCATCTATCAGCGCGCTGTTGCCGGGCAGGACTTCGACGACCGCGGACGACTCCGGCCGACGCAGGAGGATGCGTGCTTCGGCGGTGTCCACGCCCGCCGGCAGGGCGAGTTCGGTCCTGCCCGGGATGGGCAACTCGACGTCCGGCAGGGCGATGTCCTGCGCGGCCCGGCCGCGGCGCACGCGAACCTCGACTGTCCCGGTCACCCAGCCGCGCCAGCGATCGACCAGCGGCCCGCTGCGCAAGGTGTAGCGCGCCGTCACGCTGCGCGACTGTGGTTCGTAGGCGAGGGTGACGGCCGAGGCATTGGACGCGCTGCGCACGCGGAAGGTGGCGGAGACGAAGGATTCGTCCGCTGCGAGGCGATAGGCTGTGCGCTGAAAGGTCCGGCTCTGCGGCAGCAACCCGTGCTCGCCGAAGCTGGCGGAGAGGTCCGCCGTACGCGTCTCCTCGGCGTCGGCCGCGGGCAGTCGCAGCGCGACGGACAGACGCTCGCGCCGCAGTGTCGACGTGGCCCGCGCGGCGGTGGGTGCCGGCACGACGCGCACCAGCATGCGCATCCGGTCCACCGCCTCCAGGCCACGCAGCATGACCGTTACCGAGAGCAGATACAGGCCCGGCCTCCGCGGAACGAAGCTCTGGCAGGCGGAGAGCGTCAGCAGGGAAGGGTCCTGCGCCGAGAAATCCTCCGGCGTCTGGCAGGGCTGGGCGGCGTTGAGGGGGCCGGAGCGCATGACCGTGGTCGGGCCGATGATGCTCCAGGTCGCGTAGTCGGCGCCCGGCGCATCGATGCGGCAGGATACGCGGCGGCCGACGGGAAACTCGGCGATGGGCGTGACCTGCCCCTCCTGGGCGAGGAGGGCAACCTCGCCGCCATCCTCGGACTCTCCTGCGCTGCAGGTGAGAGCCTGGACGACGGGCGGGTAGCCCGCGCTGACCAGGCCCAGCCCGAATTGCACGGCGACCACGGCCGTGCCGCCGGCGAAGGCGGCCACGGAGGCGATGGTGAGGGAACGGACGGCGGCGCGGCTTCGCCGTCGCGATGGTTCGGGCGTGGACATCGCCGTCACTATCCCGAGTGGCTGCAAGCCCTGGCAAGGCAATGTCCGGTACCAGGAGACCGGTTCGATCCGGAGAGGGCAGACCCTCTCCGGATCCGGTGATCAGGCGGCCTTGCGGGCCTGGATCGTCAGTCCCTCGGCGATCTGCACGGCGTTCAGGGCCGCGCCTTTCAGGAGCTGGTCGCCGCAGAGGAAGAAATCGAGGCCGCAATTCCCGAAGACCGGGTTGGCACGGATCCGCCCGGCCTCGACATCGTCCTGGCCGGTCGCGTTGATCGGCATCGGATAGATTCCGTTCTCCGGGTCATCGACCAGCTTCACGCCCGGCGCGTTGCGCAGCACCTCGCGCGCGGCTTCGGGCGTGACGGGGCGCTCGGTCTCGATCGTCACCGCCTCGGCATGCACGCGCATGGTCGGGATGCGGACGGCGGTGCAGGAGATGGGAAGATCGGGAACGCCCATGATCTTCCGGCTTTCCCACACGACCTTCATTTCCTCCCGCGTGTACCCATTGGGCTGGAAGCTGTCGATCTGTGGGATGACGTTGAAGGCGAGCGGCCAGCGGAACACCTCGGCCGCGGGCTTCACGCCCTCGACCAGGACACGGCGGGATTCGCGCTCGAGCTCGGCCATGCCCTCCGCCCCGGCGCCCGAGGCCGCCTGGTAGGTGGACACGATCACGCGCTTCAGGCCGAAAGCCTTGCGCAGGGGCTCCAGCGCGACGACCAGGATCGCCGTGGTGCAGTTGGGATTGGCGATCAGCCGTGCGGTGCCGGCGGCGGCCGCATTCACCTCGGGCACCACGAGCGGGACGTCGTCCTGCAGGCGGAAGGCCGAGGAATTGTCCACCACCGTCACCCCGGCCTCGACCATCTTCGGCGCATGGGCCTTGGCGAAGTCGCCCGAGACGGCGAGCAGGGCGAGGTCGAGGTCGCGCACGGCGGCGTCCGAGAATTCCTCGATCGTGACGTCGCCGAAGGGCGTTTTCGTTTTCGTGCCGGCGCTGCGGGCGGAGGCGAACAGCCTCAGCGAGGTGACCGGGAAGGCCCGGCGCCCCAGAACGTCCACGAGCTCGCGGCCCACCGCACCGGTGGCGCCGACAATACCGACACGCATTGGTCCCTCTCTGTCCTTTCGACGATTGGAAGGGGGAGGTTGTTTAGCGCAAAGCGGCGGGGGGACCAATGTTTCCTTGCCGCCGCGGGGCGAATTCACGGGCGGGGCGGACCCTCGCCGAGGACATGGCTGTCGGCGCCACCGACAGGGCGGCCAGATACCTCCGCTGTGGAAAGGAGAGGGGTTTTGCCCCTCTCGGGCTCACCCCACCAAAGGCCGAAAGGCCTTTGGAAACCGCGACTTGGCGCTGTGCGCCGCTGCCAGAACAGTGCCGAGACCCGCACTTGTGCAGGGAGCGCGCCTGGGGGGGCGCAGCGTGCCCGCGCTGCCCGGCGCCAAAAGGTTGCGTTCCAAGTGCTCCAAGCACTTGGCGGGGTGGTTTGGAGGGGCAGAGCCCCTCCAACGGCAACCGCGGCGCAGGTAGGAACCACCGAAGGCACTGCGCCCCCCATCCCGGAATGGGCGCGCCCGGGGTCGCCTAGGACCGCCCACCCCCGTATAACGCCCGTCCGATTACCCGAGAGTTTCGTGACCGTGACGACCCCGACCCCTGCCGATCTCACCACCGTCAAGGCCTGGCCCTTCGAGGAAGCCCGGAAGGTCGCCGCGCGTCTGGAGAAATCGGGCAAGGGCAGCGCGCTGTTCGAGACCGGCTACGGCCCGTCCGGCCTGCCGCATATCGGCACCTTCGGGGAGGTCGCCCGCACCTCCTGGGTGCGGCGCGCCTTCACGCTGCTGACCGGGCTGCCGTCGCGGCTGATCGCCTTCAGCGACGACATGGACGGGCTGCGCAAGGTGCCGGACAACGTGCCGAACAAGGAGATGCTGGCCCAGCATCTCGGCCGGCCGGTCACGGCGATCCCCGACCCCTTCGGCACCCATGAGAGCTTCGGGCATCACAACAATGCCCGTCTGCGGGCATTCCTGGACGCCTTCGGCTTCGATTACGAATTCGCGAGTTCGTCCGACTACTACAAGTCCGGCCGCTTCGACGACGCGCTGATCCGCATGGCGGAGCAGCACGAGGCGGTCCGCGCGGTGATCCTGCCCACGCTGGGACCGGAGCGGCGCGCGACCTATTCCCCCTTCCTGCCCATCCATCCCAAGACCGGCGTGGTGATGCAGGTCCCGATGGAGGAGGTTCGCCCGGCCGAGGACCTGCTGATCTGGCGCGACCCCGCGGATGGCACCCGGCACGCGACGCGGATCACCGGCGGCCATTGCAAGGCGCAGTGGAAGGCGGATTGGGCGCTGCGCTGGTTCGCCCTCGGCGTGGATTACGAGATGTCGGGCAAGGACCTGATCGATTCGGTGCGGTTGTCCTCGGCGATCTGCCGCGTGCTCGGCGGCGAGCCGCCGGAGGCCTTCACCTACGAGCATTTCCTCGACGAGCAGGGCCAGAAGATCAGCAAGTCGAAGGGCAACGGGCTGACCATCGACGAATGGCTGCGCTACGCGCCGGCCGAGAGCCTGTCGCAGTTCATGTACAACCAGCCGCAGCGGGCGAAGCGGCTCTATTTCGATCAGATCCCGCGCGCGGTGGACGAATACATCCAGCACCGTACCCGGCTGCGCATTGCCGCCGACCCGGCCAACCCGGCCTGGCATATCCATGGCGGGGCGGTGCCGAACGATCCGGAACCGCCGGTCTCCTTCGCCATGCTGCTGAACCTCGCCAGCGTGGTGAATGCGGATGACCCGGAGATCCTGTGGGGCTTCCTCGCCCGCTACGCGCCGGGGGCGACGCCTGCAACCCAACCGCTGCTCGCGAAGTTGGTGGAGCATGCGGTGCATTACTATCGGGACTTCGTCGCGCCCACCAAGCGCTTCCGCGTGCCGACGCAGGCGGAGCGAGAGGCGCTGGCCGTGCTGATGGCCGCGCTGCGCGACCGCGCGACGGACCTCGAGGCCATGGCCCCCGAGGAGCGCGCGAAGGAGATCCAGGACCTGGTCTATGACGCCGGCCGGCGTGAGCCCTTCCTGCAGCCGAACAAGGACGGCTCGGCGGGCGTGTCGCGCGCCTGGTTCAATGCGCTCTACCAGGTGCTGCTGGGGCAGGAGGAAGGGCCGCGCTTCGGGGGTTTCGTCGCGCTGTACGGCATCGCCGGCACGATCGGGCTGATCGAGACGGCGCTGGCACGGGAAACGCCGGCGGCGTGACCATGGGCCGGAGCGCGCTCGCACTCGTCAAGCGGCACGGGGCGACGGTCTTCGGGCTGCTGCTGCTCGGTGCCGCGCTCTATGGGGTCCAGCGGGAATTCCGCACCCTGTCCTGGGCGGACATCAAGGGTGCGCTCGACAATACGCCGCCCGAGGCGCTGTGGCTGGCCGGGGGCTGCACGCTCGCGGCCTATATCGTGCTGACGGCCTATGACCGGCTGGGGTCGGTCTATGCGGGGTATCCGGTCTCCTATCTCAGGACCTCGCTCGCTTCATTCGTCGCCTATTCGCTGGCCAACAATCTGGGCTTCGCGACGGTGTCGGGGGCGGCGATCCGGTATCGCTTCTACGCGGCCTGGGGGCTGCCGCCGCTCGCCATCGCCAAGGTGGTGGCCTTTACCTCGCTCACCTTCGGGCTCGGCGGCTTCGCGCTGGGCGGGCTTGTGCTGATCGCGGAGCCGGAGGTGCTGCCCTTCTTCGGGGATGGCACGCCGCGCTGGGTGATGCAGGCCGCGGGCGCCGTGATGTGGTGCATCGTCACCTCCTACATGCTGCTCGCGCGCTTCGTGCCGCATTTCCGCATCTTCGGGCATCAGATCGACCTGCCGGGCTTCCGCATGGCGGTCGCGCAGACGGCGCTCGCCTCGGCCGATGTCGCGGTCACGGCGCTGGTCTTCTGGATGCTCCTGCCGCATGCGGAGGGGCTGACCTTCCTGCATTTCCTCGGCATCTACGTGCTGGCCTTGTCGGCGGGCATCATCGCCAATGTGCCGGGGGGGATCGGCGTCTTCGACGGGGCGATCCTGATCGGGTTGTCGAACTACCTGGCCGCGCCGGTGGTGATCGGGGCGCTGCTGCTGTTCCGGCTTTACTACTACATCGCGCCGCTGTTCATCGCAGGGCTGATGTTCGCGGGCTTTGAGATCAGCCAGCGGCGGCATCTGATGGAGCGCCTCGCACCGGAGCGCGGGGTGGCCATCTCCTTCGAGGTGCCGGCCATGGCGGCGCTGACCGGCCTCGCGGCGATGACGCTGATCATCATTGGGGCGCTGCCGCCCAAGCCGAACCTGCTGGATGGCATCTTCGACCTGCTGGACGATGCGGCGAGCCATTTCGCGGCGTCTGTGGTCGGCGGGCTGCTGCTGGTCGCGGCCTATGGGCTGATGCGACGGCTGGCGATCGCCTGGTGGGCGACGCTGGCGCTGCTGCTGAACGGTGCAGCGGTGGTCTGGCTGCGCGGCGAGCCCTGGTGGCTGACCGGCGGCTTCCTGCTGCTGGCGGCGCTGCTGACAACGGTGCGGCCGGCCTTTTATCGCAGCGCGCGGCTGACCAAGGAGCCCCTGTCGGCAGAGACCGTCGCCGCACTCGCCGCCCTGTCGTTGAGCGCGTTGACGCTGGCCGGCATCGCCTATGCCGGTCCCTTCGCCGACCTGTCCTGGTGGGGTGTGGTGCTGTCGGGCGATACGCCCGAGACGGTGCGCTTCGCGGTCGGGGTCGCCGGGGTGATGCTGATCGTGGCCGCCGCCGGTTTATTGCGCCCGGCCCGCGTGGTCGCTTTGCCCTATGACGAGGCTGCGCGGCAGCGCCTGGCCGCACTCGGCGCCATGGCGCCGGCCCTCGGCGCCGCGGATGGCGTGATCGAGGGGGAGGGCGGCCGTGCCGCCGTCGCTTTCGTGAAGCGGGATGGCGTCTGGGTCGCCCTGGGGGATCCGGCCGGGGAGGAGCGCGACCGGATCTCCGCGATCTGGCGGTTTCGTGACCTGTGTGACAGCGCGCGCGTGGACCCCGCCTTCTGGCGGGTGGGCGCCGGACTGTTGCGTGTCTATGCTGATATCGGCCTCACATCCCTGCCGCTGGAGGGAAAAGGGCCGGGTCCGCGCTACCTTCTCTGTCGAGCGGAGAGGGACCTCTCGGCGCTGCTGCCGTTGTTGCCGCGTGAGGAGGATGCCCCCTGATCGTCTTGCCAGAGAGGCGACGAGGCGCCATTCCAGCGCCGTGCTTCCCGCCTGACAAGGAGCCCCCATGCGTATCGCCATGATTGGCGCAGGCTATGTCGGCCTGGTGTCCGGTGCGTGCTTTGCCGAGTTCGGCGTCGACGTGACGGTGATGGATGTCGACCCCGACAAGATCGAGGGCCTGCGCGCCGGGCGCATGCCGATCTATGAGCCGGGTCTCGACAAGCTCGTCGCGGAGAATGTGCGCGACGGCAGGCTGACCTTCACCACCGAGCTGTCCGAGGCGGTGAAGGGCGCGGATGCGGTCTTCCTCGCGGTCGGCACGCCGACGCGACGGGGGGATGGCCATGCCGATCTGTCCTATGTCTACGCGGCGGCGGAACAGGTGGCGAAGGCGGCCAGCGGACCGCTGGTGCTGGTGACCAAGTCGACCGTGCCGGTCGGCACGGGGCGCGAGGTGCAGGCCATCGTCCGCCGTGTCCGCCCCGATGCGCAGATCTCGGTGGCGTCGAATCCGGAGTTCCTGCGCGAGGGCAATGCCATCGGCGACTTCATGCGGCCCGACCGCGTGGTGATCGGCGTCGATGACGAACGCGCGGAGACCGTGCTGAAGCGGCTCTATCGCCCGCTCTACCTGATCGAGACGCCGGTGCTCGCCGTGTCGCTCGAGAGCGCGGAGCTGATCAAATACGCCGCCAACGCCTTCCTCGCGGTGAAGATCACCTTCATCAACGAGATCGCGGATCTTTGCGAGAAGGTCGGCGCGGACGTGCATGACGTCGCGCGGGGCATGGGTCTCGACGGGCGCATCGGGCGGAAGTTCTTGCATCCGGGCCCGGGCTATGGCGGGTCCTGCTTCCCGAAGGACACGCTGGCGCTGGCGCGCACCGCGCAGGACTACAGCTCGCCCGTCCGCCTGGTCGAGACCACCATCGCGGTGAACGAATCGCGCAAGGAGCAGATGGCCGATCGCATCCTCGCCGCTCTCGGGGCAGAGGCGAAGGGCAGGCGCGTCGGCGTGCTCGGCGTGACCTTCAAGCCCGAGACGGACGACATGCGCGATGCGCCGTCCCTCGTCATTCTGCCGAAGCTGGTCGCGGCGGGTGTGGAGGTCACGGTCTTCGATCCGCAGCCAGGCCATGCGCGCCAGGCGCTCCCGGCCGCCGTGCGCTTTGCCGACAGCGCCATGGGCGCGATCGAGGGCGTGGATGCGGTGGTGGTGCTGACGGAGTGGAATGAGTTCCGCGCCTTGTCACCCGACCGCCTCAAGGCCGCCATGAAGGGCGGTATCGTGCTCGACCTGCGCAATGTCTGGGACCCGGTTGCGATGCGCGCGGCCGGCCTGACCTATTCCTCCATCGGCCGCCCGTAACGGAGTGACCATGACCGCTTTCCGTCACCGCTTCGACCCGACCTCGCTGCGCGAATACGACATCCGCGGCATTGTCGGGAAAACGCTGAAGCCCGAGGATGCCTTTGCCATCGGGCGCTGCTTCGGCAGCATCGTGGTGCGCGGCGGCGGCAAGCGCGTCGCGGTCGGCTATGACGGGCGCCTGCATTCGCCGGAGCTTGAGGCGCAGCTCGTCGCCGGCCTGCGGGCGTGCGGGCTGGAAGTCTGCCGCATCGGGCTGTGCGCGACGCCGATGCTGTATTTCGCGGCCTATGACCTTCAGGCCGATGGCGCGGCAATGGTGACGGGCAGCCACAACCCGCCGGACTACAACGGCTTCAAGATGATGATCGGCAAGAAGCCCTTCTACGGCGCGCAGATCCAGGAGATCGGGCGCATGGCCGCGGAAGGCGACGTGGTGCCGGAGCAGGCGGGCAGCGACCGCGAGGTCGATGTCGCCGAGCGGTATGCCGACCGCGTGCTGCAGGACTGGGACGGTGGCGACCGGAAGCTGAAGGTGGTGTGGGACCCGGGCAATGGGTCCTCGGGGCCGATCACGCGCGCGCTCGCCGCGCGCCTGCCGGGGACGCATTTCGTCATCAACGGCGATGTGGACGGTACCTTCCCGAACCACCATCCCGACCCGACGGTGGCGAAGAACCTCGAACAGCTCATCACCGAGGTGAAGCGCGAGAAGGCCGACCTCGGCATCGCCTTTGACGGCGATGGCGACCGCATCGGCGTGGTCGATGATGAAGGCCACATTCTGTTCGGCGATCAGCTTCTCGTGGTGCTGGCGCGCGATGTCCTGAAGTCGAAGCCGGGCGGGATGATCATCGCCGACGTCAAGGCATCCCAGGTGCTGTTCGACGAGGTGGCGAAGGCCGGCGGCACGCCGCTGATGTGGAAGACCGGCCATTCGCTGATCAAGGCGAAGATGGCCGAGACCGGCAGCCCGCTCGCCGGTGAGATGTCGGGCCACATCTTCTTCGCCGACAAATGGTACGGCTTCGATGACGCGCCGTATTCCGCGGTCCGGCTGCTCGGCATCGTCGCGCGGATGACGGAGAAGCTGTCGGAAGTCCGCGCCGCCCTTCCGCAGGTGATTAATACGCCGGAGCTGCGCTTCAACTGCGAGGAAGCCCGCAAGTTCCAGGTGGTGCAGGAGGTGAAGGACCGCCTCGCCGCCGAGGGTGCCAAGGTGCAGGACGTGGACGGCGTGCGCGTGCTGACCGATGACGGCTGGTGGCTGCTGCGGGCGTCCAACACCCAGGCGGTGCTGGTCGCGCGCTGCGAGGCGACGAGCGAGGCGGGCCTCGAACGGCTGAAGGCGCAGCTCGTGAAGCAGCTCGTCGCCAGCGGGCTCGAGGCGCCGGACTTCTCCGGCGAGAATGCGGGGCACTGAGCGCACCGCTCTTCCTCTACGGGACGCTGCTCGATCCCGATGTGCTGGCCCGGGTTTCGGGCGAGCCGGGGCTGGTGCGGCGGCTGGCGCCGGCGCGGCTGGCAGGGTGGCGACGGGTGTTCCTGCGCGGCACACCCTATCCGACGCTGATCGGCGATGCGGATGAGGCCGTGGACGGCGCCGTGCTGCGGGTGGGGCCGGCCATCCTGGCTCGGCTCGCGACCTATGAAGGCCGCGACTACGTGCTGACGCCGGTCACGGTGACGACCGCGCGCGGAGCGGTGCGGGCACGCGCCTGGATTGCATCGGTCTGGCGTGCGGAGGTCGCGCGCGGCTGGCCATAGTGGAACCGGGGGCTTTGCCCCTCTCCAATCCGCCCTTCACGGCACGGCGCGCGCCGCCTCGACGCCGCTGAGCCACGCCCCGGCCACCGTCGCAGCGAAGCGCGGGTGGCAGGCCTCCCCGGCGAAGCACAGCCGGCCATCGGCGAGCGGCCGCCCCAGTGTGGTCCGCGCGGCCCGAGCGCCAGGCACGGCATGGCTGTAGGCGCCGTGGAACAGCGGATCCTCCGCCCAGCGCGTCACGGTGACGGGACCGAGTGCCGCGGCGGCGCGGGCGCCGAAGAGCTTGGTGGCTTCCGCGCGGGCCTCGGCTTCGGCGCGGCGCGGATCGCCGGCGAAGGACCAGGCGCGGGCGCCGCCGCAGAAGGCGATCATCAGCGGGTCGCCGAACAGACGCGATACCCAGGACATCGGGCTGTCGCCGTCATGCTCGACGGCGCGGTGCTGGGTGACGAAGGGGGGCAGGTCGGGGGCATCCGGGCTGTCGGCACGGAAGGCGATCTTGGTCAGCAGGCCGAGCGGGAGGGCGTGGATCGCGTCCTGTGTCTCGGCCGGCAGGGGCGGGTCGAAGGCGATGCCTTCGGCGGCGAGCACGCCGGTCGAGACGGTGACGATCGCGGCGCGTGCGGCGAGGCTGCCAAAGGGGCCTTCGGCGGTGATCTCCCGTGCGCCCCAGTGCAACCGGGCGACAGGGGCGTCAAGGCGGATGGGCAGGCCATCGGCTAGGCGCGCGACGAGCCCGCCGATGCCCTGCCGCAGGATCAGGTTCGGGCCATCGAGCGCCGTCGCGGCGAAATCGTGAAGCGACATCAGGGAGAGTTCGGCGGCGCAGATCTGCGAACCCTCCCAATGCGCGACCGTCGGGTTCCAGGGGCCGCCGCGCGGGGCGGCCTTGGAGGCCGGGCGATCGGGCATGCCGTCCCGGGCCGCAGCGTCGATGACGGCCCAGAAGGCATCGTCGGCGGCAGCGAAGGCGGCGCGCTCCTCGCGCGTGGCTTGGCGACCGTGCAGGAGAATCCGGCGCTCGCGGACACTGTCATGGTCGAGGGTCTCGAGACCGAGCGCTGCGGCGAGCGGCCTCAGCGGATTGTCATGCGCCTGGTGCAGCCAGGATGCGCCGTGGTCGAAGGGCAGGCCGAGGCTGGCGCTCTCGGTCCAGGCGCGGCCGCCGACGCGCGGGCCTGCCTCCAGAACGATGCAGGAACGGCCGCGCGCGGCGAGCTCGCGCGCCGCGGCGATGCCCGCACAGCCGGCGCCGATGACGAGCACGTCTGGATCGGAGGGGAACATGGCCGCATCATGCCGCGACTGAGTGAAGGGATGAACCATGCTGCAAGCGCCACCCGCCGAACCCGGCATGCGCGAGGATGAGGTCGATACGCCGGCGCTGCTGATCGACCTCGATGCCTTCGAGCACAACCTGGACACCATGGCGGCATTGCTGGCGCCCACGGGTGCGAAGCTGCGCGCCCATGCCAAGACGCACAAATCGTCGGTGATCGCGAAGCTGCAGATGGCGCGCGGCGCGGTCGGACAATGCGTGCAGAAGGTGGGGGAGGCGGAGCAGCTCGCCTGGGGTGGCATTCCGGACGTGCTGGTGACGAACCAGGTCGTGGCGCCGAGGAAGCTGGCGCGACTCGCGGCCCTGGCGGGCATCTGCAAGGTCGGGCTGTGCACGGATGACCCGGCGCAGGTCGCGCTGGCGGAACAGGCCGCGGAAGCCGCCGGCGTGCGCCTGCCCGTGCTGGTCGAGATCGATGTCGGCATGGGCCGCGCCGGAGTGGAGCATGGTCCCGCGGCCGTCGCGCTGGCGGAGAGGATCGCGGCGAGCAAGCACCTGATGTTTGGTGGGCTGCAGGCCTATCACGGGAGCGCGCAGCACATTCGCGCGCCGGAAGCGCGCGCGGCGGCAATCGCCGAAGCCGTGGCGCGGTCGCGCCGAACCGTGGAGCAGTTGAAGCAGAGAGGTCTCGACTGCCCGATCGTCGGCGGCGCGGGAACCGGCACCTTCCGCCATGAAGCGACCAGCGGCGTCTATACGGAAATCCAGGCCGGGTCCTACGCCTTCATGGATGTGGACTACGCGAAGAACGACGATGCGCCGCCCTTCCGGCAGTCGCTGTTCGTGCTGAGCCAGGTGATGTCGCGCGCGACGCCGGGCGTCGCCGTGGTGGATTGCGGGCACAAGGGCGTGTCGGTGGATTCCGGCATGCCGGGCGTGTGGGAACGGCCGGGGCTGCGCTATGCGGGGGCCTCGGACGAGCACGGCAAGATCCTGATCGAGGACGGAACCGCGCCGGCGCTGGGCGAGAAGTTGCGTCTTGCGCCCGGTCACTGCGACCCGACGGTCGATCGCTACGACTGGTATGTCGGCGTGCGGAAGGGGCGGGTGGAATGCCTGTGGCCGATCGCGGCGCGGGGTGCGATGGCATGAGTGGCGTGGCGCCGACCCCCTTCGATCCGGCGCGACTGCCGGAGGAGGATGAGGCGCCGCCGCCCCAGATCCTGCATTCGCGCGACCTGGCCGACGCCGCGCCTGGCGAGGCGCCGGACTACGACTACAATTTCCTCGACTACCTGTTCACCGAGGAGACTTGGAGCGTCGGCGCGCGCGCCTATCTGGGCGAGCCGGGTGCAGTCCATGTCGGCTTGCCGCGTGCGGAGTTGGCACAGCCGGACTTCGCGGCCGTGCTGATCTACCTGCAAAGGCGCTTCGCGGTGATCCGGTGCCTGGAGGCGGATGGCTACCGCGACGCCTGGGTCGCGGTCTGATCCGTCACTGGCTCGCCCAGATGATCCGGTGCATCCAGGTGATCTCCGGCAGTTCGAAGCTGTAGGAGGGATGCGCCGGGTTCAGGCTGGCCAGCTCGATGCGCTTGGCTGACTGGCGGCGCAGTTCCTTGGCCATCACCTCGCCCTTCTGGGTGCGCACCACCACGCGGTCGCCGCGGCGCACCGGCGCGGCGGGGGAGACCACCACCACATCGCCGTCGCGGAAGACGGGTTCCATGGACTCGCCGGAAATCTCGAGGGCGTAGGCGTTGGGGTCGCCGATCTCGGGCAGGGAGATCTCGTCCCAGGACCCGCCGACCGGATAGCCGCCATCGTCGAAATAGCCCTCGCCGCCGGCCTGGGCGAGGCCGATGAGGGGAATGCGGCGGCCGGCGCCAACCCGGCCGCTGCCGCCGCGGGGCAGGGCAGGCAGGCCGGAGACAAGGGAGGCGAAATCCTCGATCCCCCGCCCGGTCGCGGTGAGGACCTTGGCGACGCTCTCGGTCGAGGGCCAGCGCGCGCGGCCATCGGCGCCGATGCGCTTCGAGGGGTTGAAGGCGGTGGGGTCGAGCCCGGCCTTGCGCGCCAGGCCCGAGGCCGAGAGCCCGTGCTCGGCTGCGAGGGCATCGAGGGCGCGCCAGATGTCGTCGTGCCGCATGGGTGGTGGGGGTTCCTTGCTCCGGTCCTGGTGGAGGACGCGAATCCAGATGCTGTGTCGTTCCTGGGCAACCTATCCTAGGTTTTGTTTCGCGAAGCAACAGGTAGATTTTCCTTTTTGGACTTGCCGGCCGCAACTGTCGCGGTTAATGTTCTTGTATTGTTCACCTATCAGGCGAGATCCCCCCATGCGCCCTGCCCCCCGCACCAGCCATGCGCCCCGCTACGCCAGCATCACCGCCGCCGAGCCCTTCCGCTCGGCCGAGGAAGCCTGGTTCTGGACTATGTCGGCGCTGATCGCCCGGCGCGACGGCGCGCGCATCGCCGCCGGCCGCGGCGAGAAGGTCCGGCCCTGTGAACCCGACGACGTGATCAAGTGCCTCGACCGGCTGTATCGCCATCGCCGGATCGATCTGATCCATGCGCGCGTCATGCGCGTCTGGGGCGAGCGCGGCCAGGCGCCCGACCCGCGGCACCTGTCCGAGCGTGCCGACGCGGCGCAGTGGCGTGAGGCGATGAATCGCCTGGAATGGCCGCTACGGGTCAAGGGAATCGTTGCGTGAGGCCGGGTTTGCGCGCGGCGCGCGAGGCGGGGCAGGAGGTCTGGATCGCCTTCGGCGGCGACGCCGACCAGCCCTGGCTGCGGCCCCTGCGCCGTGGCTTCCGGCACTGCTTCGCCGCGTTGCGTGACGAGGCCGGCTGGACGGTGCTGGAGCCCCTGTCGGGCCGGCTGGTGGTGATGCGCCTTGCGGTCCCGGCGGGTTTCGACCTGCCGGGATTCTACGTGCGCGCGGGGCTGGTCGTGGCTGGGCCGTTCGAGCCCGGGCCGCCCCTCGCCACGCGGCTGCCGGGGCTGCTGCCGATGAACTGCGTGGGGCTGTGCCGGGCTGTGCTGGGCGCCGGCGCGCCCTTCGCGCTGACCCCCTGGGGGCTGTTCCGGCGGCTCACGAAGATTCGTGGCGAATATAGGAAAAAAGTCTTGACCGCGGCCGCGGGCTGATCTATCACCCCTCTCGCCAAGGGGCGATCTGCGCCCGATGGCCTTCCTCCCGTTCCCCCCGAAGACTTGCGCGGGCCCGCTCCTCCTCATCGAGGGGCGGGCCCGCGGCTTTTTGGGGCCACGCGGAGGGAGATCCCTCCCTGCATCCGAAGAGGAGCCGCGCGCGCATGGGTGGCCTGTTCCGAGCCCCGAAGCCTGTCGTCGTCGCGCCGCCGGCCGCGGCGGCGACGACCACCACCGACCCGGCGCAGGCCGCCGAGGAAACCGCCGCCGCGTCCCGCGCCGAGGCACGCAGCCGCGCCACGCGGGGTCTTGCCGGCACGATCGCCACTTCGGCCCGCGGCCTGCTGGACGCGCGGCCCGATTTCGCCGCGACCCGCAAGTCGCTGCTGGGGGAATGACGCCATGACGCCGGAGGACATCCTGGCGCGCCAGGCGCGCGCCATCGACCGTCGCCGCGACCAGGACGCGCTGTGGCAGGATTGCTACGACCACGTGCTGCCGCCGGCGACCGGCGGGCGCGTCGCGCTGTATGACGCGACGGCCGCCGATGCGGCGGAACAGCTCGCCGCCTCGCTGCTCGCCGAGCTGACGCCGCCCTGGTCGCGCTGGTTCGGCCTCGCGCCCGCACGTTCGGTCGAGGGTGATACCGACGCTGCCATGGCGCTGGAAGATGCGGCCGAGACGCTGCAGGGGCATTTCGACCGCTCCAACTTCGCGCTCGAGATGCACCAGGCCTTCCTTGACCTGGTCATCGCCGGCACGGGCGTATTGCTGGTCGAGGAAGCGCCGCTCGGCGAGGCCTCCGCGCTGCGCTTCACCGCCGTGCCGCTGCGCGAGGCGGTGCTGGAGGAAGGACCGTCCGGCCGGCTCGACACCGTCTATCGGGCCGCGCGGCTGACCGAGGCAGAGCTGCGCCGCCGCTATCCCGCCGCGCCGCTGCCGCCGGTATCCGACGACGATGCCGACCAGCCGCGCCATCGCGTCGTCGAGGCGGTGTGGCCCGACTGGAACGGAACCCGCTTCATGGCCATTGCCGCGACGGAGTCCGGTCCCGTCGTGCTGGCCGAGGGGCGCTTCGCGGAGAATCCCTTCATCGCCTTCCGCTGGCTGAAGGCGCCGGGCGAGACCTATGGCCGCGGCCCCGTCGCCAAGGCACTGCCCGACATCCGCACCGCAAACAAGGTGGTGGAGCTGGTGCTGAAGAACGCCTCCATCGCCGCGACGGGGATCTGGCAGGCCGATGATGACGGCGTACTGAACCCGGCCACGGTGCGGCTGGAACCGGGGGCGATCATTCCGAAGGCGCCCGGGTCGGCGGGGCTGACGCCGCTCGCCGCGCCCGGGAATTTCGACGTCTCGCAGCTCGTGCTGTCGGACATGCGGTCGCGCATTCGCGGCGCGCTGCTCGCCGACCGGCTCGGCCCGCAGCGCAAGGACAACATGACGGCGACCGAGGTGCTGGAACGCGCGGCGGAGACCGCGCGGCTGCTCGGCGCCACCTATGGCCGCTTGCAGTCGGAACTGCTGACGCCGCTGGTCTCGCGCTGCCTCGCCATCCTGCGCCGGCGCGGGGAGGTGCCGCCGCTGCTGCTCGGTGGGCAGGAGGCGGTGCTGCGCTACCGCAGCCCGCTCGCCCAGGTGCAGGGGCGCGCGGATGCGGCGAACACGCTGCTGTTCCTCCAGGCGGTGCGGGCCATGGGCAACGAGGCCATCGCCCAGATCGACATGCCCGCGGCGGCGCGCTGGCTCGGACGCACGCTGTCCGCGCCCGCCGAGATCGTCCTTCCCCCCGTTCAACCCCACAAGGAGTGAGCCCATGCCCGAGGATCTGCTGGAGACCGCGCTCGCCGCTGACGCCGCGCCGCAGAAGGGCGCGCGGCCCGAGGATGTGCCCGAGAAGTTCTGGGATGCCGAGACCGGCACGCTGCGCATCGACGCGCTGCTGAAGTCGTATCGCGAACTGGAGAAGCGCCTGTCCCAGCGCATCGCCCCGCCGGGCGAGGATGCGCCGGAGGAGGAGCGTATCCGCTTCCGCCGCGCCATCGGCGTGCCGGATGCGCCGGACGGCTACGCGATCGAGGCGAAGCATGAGCTGTGCTGCGCGGATGACGCGATCAACCAGCGCCTGCACCAGGCCGGCTTCAGCCAGCCGCAGGCGCAGCTCGTCTACGACCTGGCGGCGGAGCGCCTGCTGCCGCTGATCGCCGAAGCCGCCGGCCAGTTCGAGGCCGACCGCCAGGTCGAGACGCTGCGCGCGCATTTCGGCGGCGAGGAGCGCTTCCGTCGCGTCGCGCAGCAGATCACGGCCTGGGGCAAGGCGAAACTGCCCGCGCCGGTGATGGAGGCGCTGTCCACCACCGCCGAGGGCGTGATCGCGCTGCATCGGATGATGGAGGCGAAGGAGCCGGGCCTCGCGCCGCGCGCGGATGCGACGGGCGCGGCGGATGAGGGCGAGTTGCGCGCGATGATGCGCGACCCGCGCTACTGGCGGACGCGCGAGCCGGAATTCGTCAAGCGCGTGACGGATGGGTTCCGGCGGCTGGTGGGCGGGGCTTCGTAGGCTCGCGGCTGGGTCGGCCGTTCGCGAAGCGCGGAGGCCGATCCGCCTCCCTTGGGCAAAGGATGCACAAATGCCAGATCGTGTTCCGATCGATGCCGCGCGTCTGCGTGCCGCCGTGGCGGATGAGCGGTACTGGAATGCTGGTCATCCGGAGCGGGGCGCATGGCAGAGCTGGGTCGCCGATGGATACCAGGCGCTCTACAGCAACGACCGTGCGGGCAGTGGTGGTGTGATGCATGTCCGCGCATTTGTGCGGGACGGGCATGCGGTGGCGGCACATGTGCGCGGCGCGCCGTCCCGAGACAGTGCGGAATCCCGTGATGCCGGATCGGCATCCCGCGCCGAGGACAGGTCCGGCGCAGTTCGGCAGCAGCCGGTGTCCGGTCTCCATGGGTTGGCGATCGCGCGACGAAATCTGCTGGATGGCAGTTCCGTCGCGCCGGTGATGGGTCGCCGGCGTCGTGACGGCATCATCGGACGGCGTCCGGACACGATCCTGGAAGGGGCCGCCGGGGGTGGCGGCGCGTATCGGTCGCCGGCCGGTCGGAGCTCCGTGCAAGGGGCGCCGCCACCAACCGTCTCGCCACGCAGCCAGGAACTGGTGGATATGATTGCGCCGGGAGGTCGGCCAATCGGGACACGATTGCGCGGCTCGATCTCTGACATTCGTTCCTTGTCAGGCGACCAACCTGCGGCAGAGGCGATGCTGAGACGATTGATCGAGGGGCGGGGAGCAGTCAATATTACTCCGCGAGGACACCCTGGGCGAATGTATCGTCTTGATGATGGTAGCATCATCGGCTACCGCCCGACATCATCCAGTGTCAACCCGGCGATTGACGTTAATATCCCTGGATTCCTCGAAATAACCAAGCTCCATTCCTGTGGAGGTGGCGATGACAATGATCGAGGAAAGGATCTCGCAACTGCGCGTGGCCGCAGCGATGGATGATGTCAGCTTCCCGATCATCCTCAATGCGCTGCGGGACCTCGATCGGCCCCCGCCCGGCGCCGACGACACGGAGCGCATGCTCAACTTCGTCTCCCTGCTGCTCGATCATGGCTTCGTGGCGGTGACGAGCCCCTATGCTGATCCGCCGAGCACCCCCTGGCCCGAGCAGGCACGGGGAAAGGCCGCTATCCTGCAGCGCATCCGGCGGGAATGGGAGGCACTGGATCACGAAGTCACCTTCCTCGACCTCTGCTGGTTCCATCGCCCGGGTGACGATGCAGCGAAGGCTGTCACCGACTGAGGGCCTTTCGGCGCGATGCGGCGCTGGAACGCGATTGGTTCGCCTGCGTTCACCAACCACGTTCCAACCGATCGTTTGATCGCGTGATCCAGATATCCGGTGCCTGCGCGCCGCCGGCCATCATGTTCTGACAGTCCCGGCGATCCGCGCCCGTCCAAACGACCAACATCCTGACACCTCGCCTCCCGGCGCGGCTCGAGCGGCTCCTCCTCCGCTCGCCGCGCCGCAGGCCCCGCGCGACCCGCGCGGTGGCCCGGGGGCGGGCGGCTTCGTGCTGCCCGCCCCCGTCCGTTTTCGCCCGCGCATAACCGGTCTCGCCGGCGCGCGGGCCGCGTCGCTGCCTGGCCCTTCGCGGTCAACCGGGTCTCGGCGCTTTCCCATCCAACACAGATCGAAAGGGACACCCGCATGTCGGGCACCATCGAACAGGCCTTCGTCAAGCAGTTCGAGGCCGAGGTCGCCGAGGCCTATCAGCGCCAGGGCAGCAAGCTGCGCCCCACCGTGCGCTCCAAGAGCGGCGTGAAGGGCGCGTCCACCATCTTCCCGCGCGTTGGCAAGGGCACGGCCGCGGCCAAGGCGCGCAACGGCGTCGTGCCGGTGATGAACCTGGAATACGCCAACGCCGAGTGCTTCCTGCAGGACTACTACGCCGGCGAGTGGATCGACCGCCTCGACGAGATCAAGACCGCGATCGACGAGCGCTCGGTGATCGCCAATGCCGGCGCCTATGCGCTCGGCCGCAAGACCGATGAGCTGATCGTCGCCGCCCTCGACACCGCGACGGCCGAGGCGAGCGGCGTCGGCACGGGCCTTGCCGACACCGATGGCCTGACCAAGCAGAAGGTGCTGATGGCCTTCGAGATGTTGGGCGCGGCCGATGTGCCGGATGACGGCAACCGCTTCGCCGTGGTCGGCTGGAAGCAGTGGTCCGAGCTGCTGCAGATCGACGAGTTCGCGCGGGCCGACTATGTCGGCGACGATGCGCTGCCGTGGAAGGGCACGCAGGCGAAGCGCTGGCTCGGCGCGCTGTGGATGCCGCATTCTGGCCTGACCAAGGCGGGCGTGCTGCGCTACTGCTACTTCTACCATAAGACGGCGATTGGCCATGCGGTGGCTTCCGAAGTCGTCACCGACATCACCTGGCATGGCGATCGCGCCGCGCATTTCGTGAACAACATGATGTCGCAGGGTGCGGTGATGATCGATCCGACCGGCGTCGTGCGCATGCGCGCCAAGGAGTGATGAAGGTTGGGGGGAGATGAACTCCCCCCAAACCCCCCTCCTTTTTTTGGTCACCTGGAGACTGACCTCGGAGGTCAGTTCCCAAAAGACAGAAAACGGAGGGGGATTCGGGGGAGGTGTCCTCCCCCGACCTTTCTTTTCTTCCCGACAGTCCCAGGAGGATCACCCGATGGCGCTCTCCGCCCTCGCGCTGTGCTCGCGTGCCCTGTTGAAGATCGGCGCGCAGCCTGTCGCCTCGCTCGAAGAAGGCACGGCCGAGGCCGAGGTGGCTGCCAACCTCTATCCCGGCATCCGCGATGCGCTGCTCTCGGCGCATCCCTGGTCCTTCGCGACCGCACAGGCCGCGCTGGCGCGCCTGGCTGCCACGCCGCGCGCGGATTTCACCCATGCCTTCCAGCTGCCCGCCGGGTTCCTGCGCGCCTTGTCCGCCGGCACGGCCGGGCGTGCGCGCGGCATCGTCTATCGCTTGCAGGAGGACCGGCTGTTCACCGATGCCGATGCGGTGGCGCTGACCTATGTCTTCCGGCCGGACGAGAGCGCGTTTCCGCCCTTCTTCGCCTCCGCGCTGGTGGCGCGCC
Organism: Roseomonas alba; assembly: GCF_019430885.1. Classification (GTDB taxonomy): domain Bacteria; phylum Pseudomonadota; class Alphaproteobacteria; order Acetobacterales; family Acetobacteraceae; genus Neoroseomonas; species Neoroseomonas alba. The sequence goes on from NZ_JAHYBZ010000009.1 coordinate 283,911, forward strand.
TGGCGGCCGAGTTCTGCATCCCGCTGACCGAGAACGCCTCCCGCTCCGAGATGCTGTATCGCCTGGCCGAGGCCGAGCTGCGCGTCGCGCGTCAGGCTGACAGCCAGCAGGCGAGCGTTCGCGTGCTGGAAGCCTTCCCGCTGATCGATGTGCGGGGCTGACCCATGGCCGTCGTCAAGCGTGCCAAGACGAACTTCACGGCCGGGGAGCTTGCGCCAGAGCTGCTCGGCCGTGGCGACATCAGCGCCTTCGAGAACGGTGCGCGGCGCCTGCGCAATGTCTTCATCCAGCCGACCGGCGGGCTGACGCGACGCGCCGGGCTGCGCCACGTCACGTCGCTGCCTGGACCGGCGCGGCTGATCCCCTTCGAGTTCAACACTGAGCAGACCTACCTGGTCGTTCTGACGGACGGCGAGCTGCGCGTCTTCCAGGGCGATGCCGAGATCGCCGTGCTGGCCGGCCCGTGGAACACGGCGATGCTGCCGCAGATCGGCTTCACCCAGAACGCCGACACGCTGCTGCTGGTGCATTCGGAGATGGTGCCCCAGCGCGTGACCCGTACCGCGTCCGGCTGGACCATCGCGGGCTGGAGCTTCGCCGTCACGCCGTTTCTGCGCTTCGTCGCCGGCGACGTGACGCTGACGCCGAGTGCGACGATGGGCAGCATCGTGGTCGATGCCAGCGCCGCGGTATTCAACGGCAACCATGGCGGGGCCTTCCTGCGCATCGGCGGCAAGCGGCTGATGATCACCTCTGTGAATTCCAGCACGCGCGTGATCGCCGATGTGCTCGACACGCTGTCCTCGACCGATGCGACCGTCGATTGGGACGAGCACGCCTTCAGCGGCGGGCGTGGCTGGCCGGTGACCTGCTGCTTCCATCAGGATCGCCTGGTGATCGGCGGATCCCGCGATGCGCCCAATCGGCTGTGGCTGTCGCGCACCGGCGACCTGTTCAACTTCGACATGGGCACAGGCCTGGACGACGAGGCGATCGAGTTCGGCCTGGTGTCGGACCAGGTGAATGCGATCCGCGGGCTGTTCTCGGGCCGGCATCTGCAGGTCTTCACCTCGGGCGCCGAATGGATGGTCAGCGGCGATCCGCTGACGCCGGGCAGCATTCAGTTGAACCGGCAGACGCGCGTGGGATCGCCGGTCGATCGCCTGGTGCCGCCTGTCGATGTGGACGGGTCGACGATCTTCGTCGCGCGCAGCGGGCGCAGCGTGCATGAGTTTGCCTATACAGACGTCAGCCAGGCCTATCAGGCGAACGACCTCGCGATCCTGGCGCGGCATCTGGTCGAGACGCCCGTCTCCATGGCCTATGACCAGGGATCGCGGCTGCTGCACATGGTCATGGCGGATGGTTCGCTCGGCACGCTGACGATCTACCGCGCCGAGCAAGTGACCGCCTGGACGCGGCAGGAAACCCAGGGCGCCTTTCGCGCCGTGGCGGAATCCGAAGGCACGGTCTGGCTGGTCACCGACCGCGCCGGCGCCTTCGCGCTGGAACGCTTCGAGGACGGCCTCGCGCTGGATGCCGCGCTGACCGGCGCGGCGTCGAGCCCGCAGGATGAATGGCTCGGCCTCGGGCATCTCGAAGGCCGTGCGGTCGGCGTGCTGGCCGATGGCGCCCCGCGCGCGCCCGGGCTCGTCTCGGGCGGCAAGGTCACGCTGGATGAGCCGGCCTATGCCGTGCAGATCGGCCTCGCCTTCAGCCACGAGATCGAGCCGCTGCCGCCTGACATCATCGCCGCCACCAGCGCCGCGACCGGGCCGCTGCGCCTGGTCGCCGCGACCTTCCGCCTGCTGGAGACCAAGGCGCTGGCCGTCGATCTCGGCCGTGGTGCGGAACCCGTGCCGTTCCGGCGGCTGGATGCCGCGCTGCTCGATGCGGCACCGGCCTTCTTCACCGGCGACGTCACGCTGCGGGGCCTCGGCTGGCGGCGCGACCGGCTGAAGCCGCTGTGGCGCATCACAGGCGATGCGCCCCTGCCCATGACGCTGCTTTCCGTCACCACCGAGATCAGGATCACCGACTGATGGCCCAGCTCGCTACCATCGCCTCGCTGTCCGGCACCGGCCTCGCCGTCTACGGCCAGGTCCGCCAGGGCCAGCAGCAGAAGGCGACGAACAACGCCCAGGCCGAGAACCTGCGCCAGCAGCAGGTCGCCCAGCAGGAACAGGCCACGGCGCAGGCCGCGGCCAATGACCGCGACCGGCAGGACAAGCTGGCGCGCACCATCGCCTCGGCGCGCGCCCGCGCGGCGGCGAGCGGTGTTTCGCCCGATGAGGGCTCCGCCGCCGCGTTGACCACCGGCCTGCGCGCCGATGCGGCGAAGGACGCGGCGGCTGATGTCGCGACGATGAGCGCGCGGCTCGCTGCCGGACGGCGGTCGCTGCTCGCCGCCGATGGCAGCTTCAACAGCTATCTGCGTGCCGGACAGACGCTCGGCGGCGCGGTGCGCAACCTGCTCGCCTAAGCCGCCCCACCCCCTGGACATCGAGGACCACCCATGGCCGAACACATCACGATCGGCGATGTCGCGCCGCGCGTGCAGTATGTCGCGGACGGCGTGCTGGCCGACTTCACCTATCCCTTCCCGATCTTTGCGGAGGAGGATCTCGAGATCCGCGTCGATGGCACGGTGCTGGCGGGTGGGACGACCATCGCGGGCGCCGGATCGTCCGACGGTGGCGTCGTCACCTTCGCCGAACCGCCTGCCGCGGGCAGCGAGATCACGCTACGCCGCCGGCTGAAGATCGCCCGCGCGACGGATTTCCAGGACAACGGCATCCTGCGTGCGCGCAACCTGAATGACGAGCTCGACTACCAGGTCGCGGCGATCCAGCAGGTGGCCGACGATGTCGCCGGCACTGTGCACCTGCCGCCGACCGAGGCAGGCAATCTGGTGCTGCCCGCCCGCAGCGCGCGCGCGAACCGCGTGCTCGGTTTCGATGGGTCGGGCGGGATCGCCCTATTCGATCGCGATACCGGCAAGCTCGGCGTGCCGTTTCCGGGCGGCGTGCCGCGCAGCGTGGAGGATAAGCTTGGCGAGCGCCTGACCGCGCGCGACTTCGGCGCGACGGGCGACGGCGTGACCGATGACGGGCCGGCGCTCGCGGCTGCGATGGCGGCCGCGGCGGCGTCGGGTCATGTGTTGGAGATCGGCGAGGGCACCTTCCGCACGACGCAGCCGCTGGTGCTGGGCGGCGGTGCGGCGGGGCTCGTGATGCTGGGCTCCATTCTTTATGCCGGACCGGATGGGCAGGCCGCGCTGACGCTCGGCGACGGCGCCGCCGTGCGCAATGCCGCCAAGCGCTACGTAGGGCTGCGGGTGATCCGCGCCACAATCTCGGACTGGATGAATGAGGCCGATATCGGCCTTGTGATGCGCAACCTCGATGCCTCGCTGGTCGAGATCCGGCAGATCGAAGGCTTCACCATCGGCATCCGCACCCAGGGCGTGGAGCGCGGCTTCGAGGATACGACGCTCATCCTCGGGCGCATCGTGAACAACAAGATCGGTCTCGACGTGCGGACCGAGACGGCGGCGGCCTGGAATACCTCCGTGCGATACTATGGCGGGCACTTCGCCATCGGCAGTTCGGTACATACCGACAAGGATCGCTTCGGCGTGCGTATCTCCGCCGCGCCGGGCGCCTATGTCGCGCACAACCGGCATCTGTTCGATGGGCCGGGCTTCGAACTCCAGGCCAGGGACAAGCCGATCACCGGCATTCCCTTCCTCGTCGAGGTGAACAGCCGGTCGGTCTGGGCACGGGCGATCCGCATGGAAGGCTGCAGCCCCTTCGTTGCGCGGCACACTGGCGGCGCGCAGGACCATGTCTATGAGGTCGCCTGGGCGAGCCAAGCCTATCTGATCGACGTGGACTACACGCCGAGCGCGACGCGCACCGGCGCCGTCGTGCGCGCCTTCCACCAGGCAGCGGCGTTCCGCGAGGCAACGCGGGAGGTCGGCAACGTGCCGAACCTCCGCGCGGCGCGCATCCGCTGGTCGAACACGGAATGGGGTTTCGAGAAACTCGCCTGCCTGTCCTCCAACGTCTCGGGGTCGCCCTCGACGCTGTCGGACTTCGCCTTCGCGGCACTGGATTCCTATGGCTTCACGGAGACCGGCGCGGTGCTGACGGGCGGGCGTGGGCTCGGCTTCGTGGTCGATGCGCGGCGCTGCCGAGACTTCGCGCTGGCCGTCGACGCGGATCTCCCGCGGCTTGCGGTGATGTGCTTCGACGCGAACCGCAATCTGCTGAGCGACAGCGGCACGCCGCTGGTGCGGGCCTCGGGCCAGTCGCTGGTGTGGAACGCGGCGGCGCGCTGGTACCAGGGCTCGGCCGACATGGCGGACGATACGCTGACGCGCCCGCAGGTCGTGCATCTGGAACCGCAGGTGGCCTACGCCATCATCGGGCTGGCGCGCATCGGCACGGATTACGAGGTGCGCGCCATGCGGCTCGGCTGCGATCCGTTGTTCACGCCGCCGCTGCTGTACGGCCAGCCCAGCCTGCCGCATGGCGCGCGGGAGCTGGTGGCGGAAGCGGCATGGGACCCGGCCTCGATCGCGGCGGGCGCCTCGGCGCAGACCAATGTGACGGTGCCTGGCGCGCGGCCGGGCGACTTCGCCTCGGCGGCCTTCTCGGTGGCGACGTCGGGCGTGGTGTTCCTGGCACAGGTGGGTGCGACCGATGTCGTGACCGTCACCGCCTGGAACCGCAGCGGCGCGGCCATCGACCTCAATCCCGGCACGGTGCGCGCGCGCGTGGTGAAGGCGTGACCGGCCGCCGCGAGGCCGTCCCGCGCGGGCCGGATCTGCGCGCGGCGATGGATGTGGTGGCGGAGGAGTATTTCCGCTTCCTGCATGGCGGGCCGGAGCCCGGCACCGGCGACGACACCAAGGCCTTCGCCGCGCATCACGCCGCGTGCCGCGCCGCGCTCGCGCATCTCGAGCATCTGCTCAAGCTCGCCCGCGCCATGGGCGAGCCTGACAGCGGCATCGAGGAGGCGACGACCTTCCTGATCGAGGCGCGCCAGGCACTCGCAGCATTCGAGGAGGAGGATCTGCATGGCGAGGAGGAGCAGTGCTGATGCGGGCTTCCTCGAATTCGTCTGGGTCTGGAACCGGCGGTTGCACAACGACACGCCGTCGGTGCACCGCCGGATCGCACGGTGGCTGGAAGGGCGTGAGACGGCAGGCGAACGCCGCCTGCTGCTGATGGCCTTCCGCGGCTGCGGCAAGTCGACGCTGATCGGGCTGTGGTGCGCCTGGCAGCTCGCGCGGCGGCCGCAGACGCGCATCCTGGTGCTGGCGGCGGATGCCTCGCTGGCGGTGAAGATGGTTGCTTCCGTCCGGCGCATCATCGAACGGCATCCGCTGTGCCGGCACCTGGTGCCGGCGGCGGCGGAGGCCTGGGCGTCGGATCGCTTCACCGTCGCGCGCGATGGCGCGCTGCGCGATCCGTCGATGATGGCGCAGGGCATCGGTGGCAATGTCACCGGCAGCCGCGCGGAGATCATCATCTGCGACGATGTCGAGGTCGCCGGCAATTGCGACACGCCGGGCAAGCGCGCGGAGCTGCGCGAGCGGCTGGCGGAGGCGGAGTTCATCCTGGTGCCCGACGGCACGATCCTGTTCGTCGGCACGCCGCATTGCGAGGACAGCCTCTATCGCCATCCCAAGGAGGAGGGGGCCTTCCTGCGCGGGTATCGCCGGCTGGCGGTGCCGGTGATGAGTGCGGTAGGGGCCTCCGCCTGGCCGGAGCGCTTCTCGCGCGAGGCGGTGGCGGCGCTGCGCGATCGTGTGGGGCCGTTGCAGTTCCAGCGGCAGATGATGCTGCAGCCGGTAGCGTCGTCCGCCGTGCGGCTCGATCCCGCGGCGATCGTGCGATACGGCGAGGACCCGGATTACCGCGAGGCGCAGGGCAGGGGCGTGCTCACGCTGCTTGGCCGGCGAATGGTGTCCGGCGGCGCCTTCTGGGACCCGGCCTATGGGCGGCCGGGTGCGGGCGACGCTTCGGTGTTGGCCTGCACCTATGCCGATGGGGAAGGGCACCATTTTCTGCATCGGCTTACCTATCTGACGCATGACCCGGACGCGGCCGACGACCCGGCGACGCAGCAATGCCGCGCCGTGGCGGCGGTGCTGAGAGAGACGCTGCTGCCGGTGGTGCGGGTCGAGACCAATGGCCTCGGCCGCTTCCTGCCCGCCCTGTTGCGGCGGGAGCTGGCGCGGGCGGGTGTCGCCTGTCGCGTGGTGGAACATGCCAGCACGCGGGCCAAGGCGGATCGCATCCTGGCGGCGCTGGAGCCGTCGCTCGCCGCGCGTCGCTTGCACGCGCATGAGAGCGTCTTCCGCACCTCGTTTCCGGGCGAGATGTCGGAATGGCGCCCTGATGCCGTGGGTGCGCGCGATGATGCGCTGGACGCCGTGGCCGGCTGCCTCCTGGCCGAGCCCGTGCGTCTGGTCCGCGCTTCGGCTGCGGCGCGCGCCCCTGACTGGCGTGCCTAGAGCATTTCCGGTGAACTTGCGTTCACCTCCAAAGCTCTAGGTATCTGTTTTTGCGAGCATCTTCACCTGTCCGGATGAGTTCATCCGGCCAGGATCTGCTCTAGATGGGCCGTCCTGTCGCGTCGGCGCCGTCTTGCTGACAGGCAGAAAAAGGAGGGGGTGCGGGGGAGTTCTCTCCCCCGCCCTTTGTTTCAGGCTGCCCGCTTCTTGAGGATCTCGCTCGCATGCCGTTCGCGGCCTGCGTCGGTGATCTCGAACCGCCCATCCGCGCGGGTCTGGGCCAGTCCCATGCCCGTCAGGCGCAGCAGGCAGGGCCCGTCCTTGAGACCGGGCGGGCGGCCGTGCGGCCCCACCAGCGTCAGCCGGTGCAGGGCCGAGCGGCAGCAGGTCTCGAGATAGGGCTCGTTCCACATGTGACGGCGTCGGGTCCCCTGGGGTGCTCCCTCAAGGGTGGGCCGGCGCCGCTTTCCCTTCAAGGTTCCAGCAAAAGGCAGGCGAAGAATGCCGATCCAGATCGAACCCACCTGGTGGATCACGGCCGTGGAGGCGCCGATCGTCGTGGCGCTGTTCTGGATGATCCACGGGCTGCGCACCGACATGCACCAGCGCTTTGAGCGCGGCGACCAGCGGGAATCCGATGCGTTGACGCGCACTCGGGACGAACTCGCGCAGTTCAAGATCGAGGTGGCGCGCACCTATGTGCCGCTGTCGCTGATCCGCGACCTCGACCGCCGGATTTCCGATCATCTCCTGCGCATCGAGGAGAAGATCGAGGAGGTCTCGCGCGCCGGGATCGCCGCGGCGCAGGCCGCGCGCCGGCTGGAGGACCGGGAATGAGCGCCGCCCTGCATGCCGGCCCGCGCGAGGCGGCCGCCGAGATCCTGGCCCTGACCCTGTGGGGCGAGGCCGCCGATCGCCCCGTGCGGGCGATCGAGGCACTGGCGGCGCTGGTGATGAACCGGGCGCGGCGGGCGGCGGAACCTGACGGGTCGGCCCATTGGGGCAGGGGTGTCGCGGGGGTCTGCCGCGCGCCGTTCCAGTTTCCGTGCTGGAACCGCAACCACCCGCGGCACGCGGCGCTGCGGGAGATCCCGGCCGGTGACGGGGCGCTGGCGATCTGCCGGCGCGTCGCGGCGCGGGCGATGGGGGGCGGCCTGCCCGATCCGACGGGCGGGGCGACACATTACCATGACGCGGCGGCGCTGCCGGGATGGGCGCTCGGCCGGCCGGCGGCGGCCGAGATCGGTGGGCTGTGCTTCTATCGGGCTGAGGACCTCGTCTGATAGAAGCCCCGCCCATGGAACGCTTCATCTACACCCTGGTTCGCGAGGCCGACTGGCGCGCGGCCGAGGCCGCCGGCGCCTATGCCGGCAGCGCGGACGATGCGCGGGACGGGTTCCTGCATTTCTCGACCGCGGCGCAGGTGCAGGGGAGTGCCGCGAAGCACCGGGCCGGCGTGCCGGATCTGCGGCTGGTCGAAGCGGATGTCGCTGCGCTCGGCGCGGCGCTGAAATGGGAACCGGCCGCGGGCAGTTCGCGGCCGGGGCTGTTCCCGCATCTCTACGCATCGCTGCCGATGGCGGCGGTGACGCGGGTGGTGGCGCTGCCGCTCGGCCCCGATGGGCGTCACGTCTTCCCCGCAGATTTCGCCTGAGCCGCTTGCTGGCTCATCAGAAGGGCGAAGACGACGATCAGGGCGCCGCCCATGGTCCAGGCGCTCGGCCAGACGCCCCAGATCAACAAGTCGAAGGACAGGGCGAAGAGCAGCGCGCTGAATTCCAGCGGCGCCAGGCGTGCCGCCGAATCATGGCGGAAGGCGATGGCGAGGCACAGCGTCGCCCCGCCCGCCAGCAGCCCGTTCACCGACAGCGCCGCCAGGTCCGGCCAGGACGGCGTCACCCAGGACGTCATGGCGAAGGGCGAGACCAGGATCAGCCCCGGCAGGGACGACCACAGGATCAGCACCGCGAAGCCGGTCTCGTGCCGCAGCAGGCGGTTGATGGTCAGGACCGTCGCGTAGCAGATGGTCGCGAAGAAGGCCCAGAGATAGGCATGCACCGGCCCGCCGGCCGCAAGCCCCGGCCACATCGCCACCATGACCCCCGAAAACCCCACCACCGACCAGCCCCAGACCGCCGGCCCCGTGCGTTCCTTCAGCACGAGCGCGGCCAATCCCAGCGTCATGAAGGGCGCGGTGAAATAGACGAGGTAGCCCTCGGCCATCGGGATCTCCCGCAAGGCGAGGAAGAAACCGAAACCCGACCCGATCATGACGACCGCGCGCGTCAGATGCAGCACGGGATGCACGGTGGCGAGCGTCCCGCCCAGACCCGGCACCACGGCCCGCGCGGCGAACAGCGCCAGCAGCAGGGTCGCATAGCGCAGCACGATGACCTGGTCCGCCGGATATCGCCCCGACAGCAGCTTGGAATTCGCGTCGAGCAGCGCAAACAGCGCCATCGCCGCGACGATGAAGGCCGGGCCCCGCACGCGCGCTCTTTCTTGGTGTGACCGGGCGCTTCTGACCGCGGCGGATGGGGCGCGTCAACTGGTGGCGCCGTTCCCGCACGATGGAGATTGGAGGGTCTTTGCCCCTCCAAGCCACCCCGCCAGGGGAACCCATTCACGCTGCTTCACAACGCGAATGGGCACCCGCATAGAACCGAGACCTTTGGAAACCGTCACCTGGCGCCGGGTGCCGCTTACAGGATCAGCGCCGCGACCCGTATTGGCGCACGAAGCGCGCTGTGACGGCACGGCATGCCGTTGGTGCGCGGCGCCAGGTATCTGGCATTCCAAATGCCCTCAGCATTTGGCGGGGTGGTCCGGATGGGCAGCGCCCCTCCGGTTCTACCGCTTCCCCCAGGGCGACGCGCCCGTCCCGGTCCCCTGCGCCGGCCCTTGCCACCAGGGCGCGGGCGTCTCCGCAGCCCCCGGCGCGATGCGCACCGTCTCGTCGGTCGCGTCGTGCTGTGCCCAGGCGGGGGTCTCGGCCTCGACCATGGGTGGCGGTGCGATGGGTCCCGGGTCACGCCCGCCGGCGAACTTCACCAGCGCCGCGACGCGGTCGCCGATCGGCGGATGCGTCGCCATCAGAGATGACAGCGCGTTGTCGGAGGCATCCTCGAGGAACAGCGCGCGCACCTGGGGCGGCACCTCGGGCATGTCGGCGTGGCCTTCTACCTTGCGCAGGGCGGTGATCATGGCGTCGGGGTCGGCGGTCAGTTCCACCGCGCCCGCATCGGCCAGGAATTCCCGGTTCCGCGAGAGGGCCATGCGCAGCACGGTGGCGAGCAGCCAGGCGAGCGCGATCATCAGCACGCCGATCAGCGCCGCCCAGCCGGCGTTGTTGTTGCGGGAATTGGTGTTGATGCGCCAATCGCTGACCCGCCCGGCGCGCACGGCGCGGCGCGTGCGCGTCATCATGTCGAAGCCGAGCGAGATGATGCCGACGAAGACCGCCGCGATCAGCCCCAGCCGGGCATCGCCATTCCGGATGTGGCTGAGCTCATGCGCCAGCACCGCGGCGAGTTCGCGGTCATCCAGCGCCGTCATCAGCCCGCGGGTGACGGTGACCGAGCCGGCCTCGCGCGACAGGCCGGCGGCGTAGGCGTTCATCGCCTCGGTCTCGATGACCGCGAGGCGCGGCATGCGCATGCCGCGGGAGATGCAGAGGTTCTCCAGCAGGTTCCACAGGCGCGGTTCCTCGGCGCGCGTGACGGGATGCGCGCCCGTCGCCCAGTCGAGGATCTTGTTGTGGGCAACCCAGGCGATGGCGAACCAGATCAACGCCCCGACCCAGGCCATGGCATAGAGCCAGGGGAGGTTGCGCAGGGCATTGCCGAAAGCGCGGCCGAGATCGCGCTGTTCGGACCCGAAGATCATCCCCACGCCCAGTGCCATGACGGCGAGCAGCAGCGGGAAGCCCGCCAGCAGCAGCATGGACCGCCAAGCGGTGTTCCAGGCGTGGGTGCGCAGGCCGAAGGCCTGCATGGCGGGGCCTCCGTTCCTAGAATTTCACCGTGGGCGCGGCCTGGACCGCGGTGCGCTCGCCCTCCGGCAATTCGAAGAAGCCGCGCTGCTGGAAGCCCATGGACCGCGCGAAGAAGACGGCCGGCACGCTCTCGGTCATGGCATTGTATTCGGCGACGGACGAGTTGTAAAAGCGCCGGGCGGCGGCGATCTTGTTCTCGATATCCGACAGCTCCGACTGCAGGGACAGGAAGTTCTGGTTGGCCTTGAGGTCCGGATAGGCCTCGGACAGCGCGAACAACCGGCCGAGGGCGGCGCCGAGCGCACCTTCCGCGGGTCCCGCCGCGGCCGGACCCTGGGCCTGGGCGGTCACCGCCGCGTTGCGGGCCTGGATGACGGCATCGAGGGTGGTCTTCTCATGCGCGGCATAGCCTTTGACCGTCTCGACCAGGTTCGGGATCAGGTCGTGGCGCTGCTTGAGTTGCACATCGACGTCGGACCAGGACTGGCCGGTCACCTGCCGCAGCGTGACCAGGCGGTTGTAGACGATCACCAGCCAGACGATGACGACGACGATGATGCCGAGGATCACCCAGAGCATGCAGCGCGACTCCTTCCCTGTGGCGCTCGCCCCGCCCGAATGATCGGGCGGCGCCGACAGCGCAGGGTTGTGAGACTAGCGGCCCCGCAGCCTAGCGCCAGCCCTGGCACGGTGATACGCCGCACAGCCCGGAGGTCGGGATCGTTCTGTTTAACGAGCCTGGTTCAATTTATTGGAAATTTTTAGTGGATAATCGCATTATAGCAACGTATCGTTAACCACCCTAGATTGCTGCCCAAAACGGCACTGCATCATGACAGCCCAGGCATCGCAGCGCCGTTACCGCGGTCTGCTGCATCTCCGGTTCGGCCCGCGTTTGGACCGCCGCGGCGCCGCCGCGACGGAGTTCGCGCTCGTTGCGATTCCGTTCTTCATCGTGATCATCGCGATCATGGAAGTGGCGTGGCAACTCGCCACCGGCTTCGCCCTGGACCACGCCGCGCTGCGTGCGAGCCGCTATGGCATCACCGGCAGCGATACCCCTCCCTCATGGCTCACGACGGGCCAGCAGAATGTGCCGACCTGCCGATCCCAGAACATCCCCTGGCTCGTCACGCGATCCACGAATGGACTGATCAATGCGTCGCGGCTCACGGTCGCGACGACGAACTGGTCAAGCGTTTCCGGCTCGACGGGCAACGGCACGGCCGGGGCGGGAGCAGCCGGCCAGATCGTTTCCTACGCCCTCACCTATCGGCAGCCCTTTATTACCGGCATCGTTGCCGCAACGCTGTTCGGCTCCGATTCCTTTACCCATCAGGCATTCCTGATCGTGAAGAACGAGCCGTTCGAAAATGCGTCCTGCTGAAGCCCGCTGTCCGGCAGTCGGTCGCCGGGGCGTTGCGGCCGTCGAATTCGTCCTGATCGCTCCGGTCTTCTTCGTCATCGCGCTCGCCTGCGCCGACCTGATCCAGCTCTTTCGCGCCCAGTTGCGCGTCGAGACCATCGCGGTGCAGATCGGCCAGATCGTCTCACAGTGCCGCACCATCACCACGCCGGGCGACCGCGACAATTTCTGGGCCCATGGGCGGCGTATCGCCGGCACCATCATCAATGTAGACGGTACCGGAGCGATGGTGATCAGCGCGGTGGGCCGGAACAACAACGCCAACCGGCTCGCCTGGCAGATGCGCACCGGCAATACGCAGAGGGTCAGTCGTCTCGGTGCCAATGTCGGCGGCAGTGCGACGATTTCGGACAATTTCGTCGTTCCGGCCTCGCAGACGCTGCTGGTCACCGAGGTCTTCGCCACCGTGCAGCCCTTTGCACTGAGCGCCGGCCTGATCGGCACGGTGCTGCCGGCGAACATCTACGGCACGACCCTGTTCCTGTCCCGCGCGCCCGATCCCACCACGCTGTTGACCGCGCCGACCAACAGCCAGACCCCGGATTGCACAGGATGATGAAAGCGACCCTCGATCGCCGCGGCGCCGTCGCGGCTGTCAGTGCCCTGGTCATGGTGGCCGTCGTGGGCTTTGCCGGTCTCGCCATCGATCTCAGCCGGATCTGGATGCTCAGCGCCCGATTGAAGACGGCGGTCGATGCCGCGAGCCTGAACGCCGCACGGACGATGACGAGCACGACGGTCGACGAGACGTCCACGCGGCAGCTCTTCTGGGCCAATTTCAATCAGAATGGCTGGTCGAACCGGTTCCTCGGCTCGACCGTCCCCACGACGCCGGCACAGCCGGTGATCCAGCGCCTGAGCGATACGCGCATTCGGCTCACCGCCACGGCGACGCTCGATACGACGCTGTTTGGCATCATCTCCCGCCAGACCACGCCATTGGCCGAGACGACAGTGGCGGAGCGCGAGGCCACCGGGCTCGAACTCGCGGTCGTGATGGACCAGACGTCCTCCATGCGCGGCTCGAAGCTTGCCGCCGCGCAGGCTGCGGTCGGAACGATGCTGGCCACGCTCTACGGCTCGGACGATACGAAGCGAAACCTCTTCGTCTCGGTCGTTCCCTTTGCACGCACGATCAATATCGGCCCCGGCAACGCCAATTTCCTGAACACCACCAGCATGCCCGGCGGCTGGGACCTGGCGCGCTGGAACGGCTGTGTCGAATCGCGCGGTGGCGGCCAAGACATCACCGATATCGGCCCGACGACCTCCGCCGGCCAGCTCAGACCGTACTTCTACGCCAGCACCTTCCGCCGGGTCGGCTGGGCCACCGTCACCGGGAGCCCTGCATCGCCGAGCAATACGGTCGCGACGCTTGCCAGGAATGCGACGCTCTGGGCCAACGCCACCGGCGTGCCGCAGTATCGCGGCGGTGGCACGAGCAACAGCGGCACCGGCGTGTGCACGACCGCCAACGCCTATGGGGCGATCACGGTCGCGCTCTACGCCTCGGATACGGCGAACTCGACAACCAACTACCGCGTTGCCTTCTGCCGCGGCGACAATGACTGGAACTCGACCGTCACGCTTTCGACCAACAGCGGCAACGCGAACTACAATGCCGAATATGCCGACCGAATCAGCCAGGGCCTGGAAGCCGGCATGGCCAATGATTCAACGGTCGCCGCCGCGGGCCGCAATACCCTGTGCGCGCAAAGTCCCATCCTGCCCCTGACCGCCAGCCGCGCCACCGTACAGGCCGCCGTCAACGCCATCACGGCACCCATCAAGAGCGGCGGCACGACCATCGTCGCCGGCATGCAGGGGGCCTGGTACACGCTGAGCCCTGAATGGCGGAATTGGTGGCCGGGCAGCGCCGTCAGCCCTAACCTCGGTGTCCTGCCGCTCGCCTACAACACGCGCAACATGTTCAAGGCCGTCGTCATCCTGACCGATGGCGACAATAACTGGCAGGCGGCCTATGCCGGCAACAGCGTTCGGGGTTCGCCGGCGAACTCGGAGTTGCTCTACAACGCCTACGGCCGGATCAACCCGGATTCGCGGCCGCCCGACACCGTCACCAACTGGAACACGATGTTCCCGTCCTCGCAGATTACCTCGGTCACGCAGACCAATGCGGACGCCGCGCTCGATACGCGCTTCGCGGCTATCTGCCGGGCCATGAAGAACCCTGACAGCACGCTCGCCAACAGCGACAACCCGAACAACCACCGCATCCGTATCTACGTGATCGGGTTCGAGGTCGCGAACAGCACGCAGCGCACCATGCTGCAGAATTGCGCCAGCACGCCGAACTCCCCCTACTACTTCGAGGCTCCGTCCGCGTCGGATCTGCAGCGGGCCTTCACCGAGATCGCCAATTCGCTGAGCAGCCTCCGCCTCGTCGAGTAGGCGCCGGTCCGCGATCGTTCTGGCGGCCGGCCGGAAACACTGCGCCCGGTCGGCATGCTCGCCCTAGGACAAGCCCTGTCCCTTCACATTCCGCCGCACCCGCCGGCGCGCCGGCCTGAGAGCGGCCGCCATCACCGCATCCGGCGTCGCCCCGCGCGCCATCGCCATTCCGGCCGCAGCGGCACCCTGCGTGAAGGCAACGTGCTTTTCCACGGCCATCCGCGCCAGCGCCGGCGCGGCGTTGTGCGGCTCCGCCCACAGCGCCAGGCTGCGGCGGAGCATCACCATCTGCGCTTCCGCCAGGAAGCGCCACGCATCGAATGGGGTCAAAGGGCTGCCAGCACGGCCTCGGCCTTGCTGACCTCGAAGGCGCCGGGCGCCTCGATGGCGATATGCGTCACCTTGCCGTCCTTCGCCACCAGGGCGAAGCGCTGCGCACGCACGCCGAGGCCGCGGGCCGTCAGGTCGAATTCGAGGCCCATCGCCTTGGTGAAGACGGCCGACCCATCGGCGATCATCACCACCTGGTCGGTGATGCCCTGGTCCTTCGCCCAGGCGCCCATGACGAAGGCGTCGTTCACCGCCATGCAGGCGATCGCATCCACGCCCTTCGCCTTCAGGGCATCGGCCTGCTGCACGAAGCCCGGCAGATGCTTGGCCGAACAGGTCGGCGTGAAGGCACCAGGCACGCCGAACAGCGCGACGGTGCGGCCCTTGAAGAACTCGCCCGTGTCGAGTTCCTTCGGCCCTTCGGCCGTCGCCTGCATGACCTTGACCGCCGGAATGCTGTCGCCAACGCTGATCGGCATATCGTCCTCCTCGCTGCAGCGTCGGGTGTAGCGCGGGCCGGGCGGGCTGTCATCGGGCGGCAAAGGCTTGCGTCGGCCGGCCGGTGGCGCCAGATGGCAGGTATGGCCTCCTCCTCCCCGCCGCCGACCGACACCGATGGCAGCAACCTGACCGGGCATCTGCTGATCGCCATGCCGGGCATGCAGGATCCGCGCTTCGATCATTCGGTCGTGTGCCTCTGCGCGCATTCCGAGGACGGGGCGATGGGGCTGGTGGTAAACCGGCCGCTATCGGGCCTGTCCTTCGACGATCTGCTGCGCCAGTTGCAGGTCGAACCGCTGCCGCCGCAGCGGCGCATCCGCATGGTCGATGGTGGCCCGGTCGAAAACAGCCGCGGCTTCGTCCTGCACAGCGACGACTGGTCCACCGAGGGCAGCCTGCCCGTCGTGCCGGGCCTTGCCCTCACGGCGAGCCTCGACATCCTGAAGGCGGTGGCCTCGGGTGGCGGGCCGAAGGATTGCGTCCTGGCCCTTGGCTATGCCGGCTGGGCGCCGGGGCAGCTCGAGGACGAGATCCAGCGCAATGCCTGGCTGAACGTGCCGGCGGACGGGTCCCTGGTGTTCCGCGACGATACGAGCCACACCTGGGAAGCTGCGCTGGCGAAGCTGCGCATCGACCCCGCCCTGTTGTCCGGTACCGCCGGCCGCGCCTGAGGACCACCCGCATGAAGATGTCCGCCATTCCCTTCGATACGACCGACTGGTCGGACATCGAGCCCACCCGCCATGCCGGCGAGAAGGGCGAATCCCTGTGGCGCACCCGTTATGTCGGGCCAGAGGGCAACCAGATCCGCGTCCGCATGGTCGAGCACTCGCCGGGTTATGTGTCCGACCATTGGTGCCAGAAGGGGCATGTCTTGCTGGTGCTGGAAGGCGAGATGGAGACGACCCTCGCCGATGGCCGCGTCTTCACGCTGAAGCCGGGCATGTCCTACCAGGTCGCGGATGGCGCGGAGCCGCACCTGTCGCGCACGACGACAGGCGCGAAGCTGTTCATAGTCGACTGAAGACCTGTCTCAGACGTCACCTGACGGCGACGTCTGAAGTCGGGCAACCGGCCGGCACCTCGTGCGTATCCCGGATGGCTGGCGGGTCGGGGCATGGCCCGACGCCGGATCCGCAAGACAGGTTCGGATCACTGCCGCGCGCTGCTGCGCGTGACGCCGGTCGCCCAGGCGAAGCCGATCACCATGCCCTTCATGAAGGGCAGCAGGCCGACGGTGACGCCTAGGACGATTGGCAGCCAGATGGCGAACTGGACCCACAACTCGGGCGCCCAGACCTTGTCCGACCAGAAGACGAAGGGGAAAACGATGTGCCCCACCAGCAGCAGGGCGAGATAGGGCGGCGCGTCGTCCGACGGATAGGCGGCATTGTCCGCGCCACAGACCTCGCAGCGCGGGCGCACCTTTAGGAAGCCCTGGAAGAGATGCCCCTCGCCGCATTCGGGGCAGCGGAGGCGAAGACCGCGCTTCACGCCCTCGAGGATCCTGGATGACCCGGCCATCGGTCCCTCCGTTCCGGCGAAGCCTTTGCACGGCCCTATTGCCATACAATTTTCGTTGATATACATACAATCAACTTCACCGCAGATGATTTATACGTATTGTATGGCTTCGTGACAAGATGACCTCATCCGACAATAGCGACTGGCTGCCGCGGCTGGCCCCGGACAGTGGCCCGATCTATCGCGCCATCGCGGATGCCATCGGCGCCGCGGTCGCCGACGGGACCCTGCCGCCCGGCCGCCGCCTGCCCACGCACCGTGCGCTGGCCGAGGCGCTCGGCGTCGATCTGACCACCGTGACCCGCGCCTATGCCGAGGCGCGGCGCCGCGGCCTGCTGGATGCGACGGTAGGCCGCGGCACCTTCGTCCGGGGCGGCGGGGCACGGGCCATATCCCGGCTCGGCGAGGGCCAGGCCCCGGTCGATCTCGGCATGAACCTGCCGCCGATCCTGGATGATCCGCCCCTTCCCCTGCTGCTCCAGCAGGGCTTCGCGCGGCTGCTGACTGAAGGCCATGTCGCGGGGCGCCTGACCTATCGGACCGGCGCAGGCAGCGCGGCGGAGAAGGCCGCCGGGGCAACCTGGCTCGAACCCACGCTCGGCGCCGTCGCGCCCGAGCGGGTGCTGGTGACACCCGGTGCGCAGCCCGCCCTCACAACCGTGCTGGGCAGCTTGGCGGCGCGCGGCGAAACCGTGCTGACCGATCCGCTGACCTACCCCGGGCTACGCGGCCTTGCCGCTCAGCTCGGGCTGCATCTGCTGGCCGTGCCCGGTGACGCGGACGGCATGCTGCCGGAGGCGCTCGATGCCGCCTGCCGAGATCAGGCCCCGAAGGCGCTCTACCTCGTCCCCACCATGCACAATCCGACCGCCATCACCATGCCGCCGGCGCGGCGCGCGGCGATCGCCGAGGTCGCGCTGCGCCACGCCCTGCCGATCGTCGAGGACGATGCCTATGGGCTGCTCCCCGCCCAACCCCTGCCAGCGATCGCCACCCTGGCGCCGTCGCTCACCTTCCACGTCGCAACGCTATCGAAGGTTATCTCCCCGGCTTTGCGGCTCGCTTTCCTCGTGGCGCCCGATGCGTCCTGGGCGACCCGGCTGACCGCGGCACTGCGAGCGCAGGTGCTGATGGCCTCGCCATTGCTGACCGGGTTGATTGTGGACTGGATCGCCGACGGCACGGCGCACGCGGTGCTCGGCGCGATCCAGCGGGAAAGCGCGGCACGCCAACGCATCGCCCGCGAGATCCTGCCTGCCGAGGCAATCAATGCCCATCCCGAGGGCCTGCATCTCTGGCTGCGTCTGCCGGCGCCGTGGGACCGGCTGCACTTCGCGGCGCATCTGCGGCGCCAGGGCCTCGCCGTGGTGACGAGCGACGCCTTCACGGTCGATCCCGCCGCGGCGCCCGTCGCGGGGGTGCGGCTCTCCCTGGGAGCGGCCCCGGGGCGGGCCTCGCTGCGTGGTGCGCTGAAGGCCGTGGCGGAAGCCTTGGCCACGGAGGCAGGGGCCGGGTTCACCGAGATCGTGTGAAAGGGTTGCTCCTGTGCGGCGATGGCGACCGGAGAGGGGCGCCGCCCCTCTCCGGACCTCACCCCGCCAAAGGCCACAGGGCCTTTGGAAACCGTCACTTGGTGCCGGGCACGACAGGGATTCCCGAGAAACGGCGGATGCACCACGTCCGTAAGCCCGGCTTCCTTCCGGGCGCCGTGCCTTGAGCGCGCTTCGTCATCCCGGCATGCCTGTCGCGCCAAGCGCCAGGTTCCGGCGGTCCAGGCTGCACGGCAGCCTGGCGGGGTGAGGCTTGGAGAGGGGCGGTGCCCCTCTCCAATCCACCGGCCCTTCAGTTCAATCCTTCGCCAGTGTCGCCGACACCCGCTTCGGTGCCGTCATCCGCCAGGACCGTTCCACCAGGGCGGCAACCTCGTCCCAATCCACGCGGCCGGACAGGACCAGCCCGATCCAGCCTTTCGGCCCGACATAAGGTGGGCGGAAGAAGCGGTCCGGGTCGGCCTCGACCAGCATTTCCTGCACGCCGCGCGGCGCCTTGCACCACAGGGCGCCGCTGCCGTCTTCCATGGGGCGCCACATGCAGAAGATCTTGCCGCGGATGCGCCAGGTCGGCGCCTCCCAGGTCTCCTGTTCCACCGCTTCCGGCAGGGCCAGGCAGATCGCGCGCAGACGGGACTGCGCGCGGGCGCTCACCAGCGCAGGCTCCGCAGCGCGGCGATGGGGCGAACACCTTCCTCATGCGCGACTTCGGCCAGGCGTTCGGGGGCCGGGTTGTCGCCATGGGCCTCGGCCGCCAGCCCGGTCAGAGCCCACAGCGCATCGAGCCCCGCGGCCTGGGCACCGGCCAGGTCGGTATGCGGCGTGTCGCCGATGGCGATGACCCGATGCCGCGCGGGATGGCCGAGCACCTCCAGCACCGGCTCATAGACGGCCGGGTCGGGCTTGCCGATTTCCATCACCGCCTGACCAAGCTCCAGATAGATGTCCGCCAGCGCGCCGGCACAGATCACCTTGCGCCCGCCGACCATCACGGCGCGGTCAGGGTTCACGCAGACCATGGGCAGGTTCGCACGTGCGCAGGCCTCCAGGATCGGGCGATAGGGTTCGGCGCTGGTCGGCCCCAGCCGATCGTCGGGGCCGGTATTGAGCAAGAAATCCGCCTCGGACGGATCGGAGACGATCTCCGCCACGCCGTCCTCGACGACCGACAGGTCGCGCTCCGGCCCGATATGGATGCAGCGATGGCCGAGCTTCGCGAACCAGGCGTGCTTGCGATCGTGCAGCATGCGCCAGGACGCCTCGCCCGAGGACATGATCCCGTCATACAGCGCGCGGTCGAGCCCCATGCGGTCGAGCATCTGTCCCACCACCCAGGCACGGCGCGGTGCATTGGTCAGGAAGCAGATCGCCTTGCCGCGTGACTTCAACTCGGCCAGCGCCTCGGGCACGCCGGGATAGGGCTTGCGTCCGTCATGGACCACGCCCCAGAGATCGAGCACGTAGCCGTCATAGCGGTCGGCGATGGGCGCGATGCCCTCGAGGATTTCCATCACGCATCCTTGCCGACGGCGTCGGCGACTGAGGTGAATCCGTCGCGCTTCAGCAGCGCGGCGAGGCCGTCGGCCAGGCGTCGTGGCAGCACGGGCCCGGCATAGGCGAAGCCGGAATAGAGCTGGATCAGCGCGGCGCCGGCGCGGATCTTGGCATAGGCCTGCTCCGCCGTCGCGATGCCGCCGACGCCGATCAGCGTCAGCCGCCCGCGCGCGATGCGGAAGACCTTGCGCAGCACTTCGGTGGAGGGTTCGAAGAGCGGCGCACCTGACAATCCGCCGGCCTCCTTCGCCAGCGGCGAGCGCAGCGTCGCCGGCCGCGCGATGGTGGTGTTGGAGATGATGAGCCCCGCCACGCCTCGCGTCAGGCAGGCCTGCACGATCGGCGCCAGAGCGTCATCGGCCAGGTCGGGCGCGATCTTCACCAGCAGCGGCGGCGTGCGCGGCAGCGTCGCGCGCTTCGCGGCGATGGCGTCCAGGATCGCCGCCAGCTTCTCCTCCCCCTGCAGGTCCCGCAGACCCGGCGTATTGGGAGAGGACACGTTCATCGTGACGTAGTCGGCGAAGGGCGCAACGGCGGCATAGAGCGCGGGATAGTCGCGCTCCGGATCCGCACCTTCCTTGTTGATGCCGACATTGGCGCCGAACACCGCGGGCCGTTCTGCCGGCAGGTCGCGCAGCCGCGCGACATAGCCGTCCAGCCCGCCATTGTTGAAGCCCATGCGGTTGATGACCGCTGCGTCCTCGGTCAGGCGGAACAGGCGCGGGCGCGGATTGCCCGGCTGCGGCCGCGGCGTGACCGTGCCGGCCTCGACGAAGCCGAAGCCAAGCCGCATCAGCGGCAGCACCGCCACCGCATCCTTGTCGAAGCCGGCCGCCAGACCGATCGGGTTGCGGAAGCGCAGGCCGAAGGCCTCGGTCGCGAGGACCGGATCGTCGGCCCCGGAAGCGTGCCCGGCCAGGCCGGCGGCCAGGGCCTTCAACGCGATGCCGTGCGCGGTCTCGGCATCCAGGCCGCGCATCAGTGGCATCAGGGCGGAAGCGATGGAAGGGGTCATGTCGGGCGTCTTGTGCCCCGGTCCGGCGCATCGGGAAAGCCCGGTGCCGATGCGCCGTCCGGCAGGAACCGGAAGGGCTCTGCCCCTCCGGACCACCCCGCCAAATGCTGAGAGCATTTGGAATGCCCGATACTTGGTGCCGGGCGCGAACGGCATGCTGCGCCCTCACAGCGCGCTCCGGGTGCGAATTCGGGTCTCGGTTCTGATCGTGCCAGCGGCGCCCGGCGCCAGGTGACGGTTTCCAAAGGCCTCGGCGCTTTGGCGGGGTGAGGTTTGGAGAGGGGCAGAGTGCCTCTCCATTGCCGCCAGTCCCGAATTCCGCGCGCGCCTGGGGTGAAGGCCCCAACGCGCGCCTCAGCCCCCGAGCAGCCCCTTCAGCTTGAGCACCGCGCTGTCCGGCGTGGTCAGCACGGGCTTGCCCGTCGCTGCCTCCACCAGCGGCTTCGCCCGTGCCAGACTGAACTGCCCGAGCGCGATGGCGTCGCAATCCGCCAGATCCTTCGCCGCCTCGGCCGCCAGCCGGTCATGCGTCGCGACGTCGCCGGCATCGAGCGCGGCGAGCGCCCCCTCGGCGACCTTCGGCACCACGGTGACCCCCGGCGGGAATTCCGGCGTCATGGACGGGATGGTGCCCGGGAAGGTCACCAGCAGCCCGATCCGCGTGCCCCTGGTCACCGCTTCCTCGATCATCGCCTCGTTCGGCTTCAGCACCGGCATGGGGGCGAGGTCGGCGGCGCAGGCCTCGATTGGCGGCCCAAAGGCGGAACAGGTGAACAGGATCGCATCCGCGCCCGTGCCGGCGGCATAGCGCGCGAGCGTCAGGAAGCGTTCCGTCATGCGTGGCGTGAGCTTTCCCTCCCGCGCCAGATCGGCCGAGAGGCTGTCATCCAGCAGGCTCATCAGCACCTGGCCGGGCCATAGCCGCGCGAAGGCCGCCTCGATCGGCGGCGGTGAATGCCGCAGCGCGTGGATCAGGGCGATTCGCCTCGGGGCACTCACTGATTCGGGCTTCCGCAGCGGCGCAGCGGAGAGGGCATCTCGCGGCAATTCGGGAAGGTGATCTCGTTGGGGCCGGTCTGCTCGACTTCGAGCGTGTCCGGGCCGCCGGGGCAGCCGAAGCCGATTTCGGGCGGTACGCGGCCACCGGCCGGCGCGACGGGAATGAAGCGGAAGGTGGCCCCGTCCGGCCGGGTCGCCACCGTCTCGATGAGGCGCTGACGGTAGGCGGGGTCGAGGATGCCCGTGCGCAGCACCGCTTCCCGCGTGAAGATCACGGTGGGCTGGCCGAAGCAGCGGGCCGACTCGGTATCGCCGGGCGGGTAGATGCCACCGGTCCAGGACCCGAACAGCCATTCATGCGGTGGTGCGGCGCGCGGGGCAGGGGCGGCGGGGGCTGCCGGTGCCGCAGGCGCGGGGGCCGGCGTACCGGCCCGCTGAGCCACGGCCGCACTCGTCATCAGCGGGACGGCGAGGATCAGGCAGCGGGCGATGTGGCGCATGGACGTGCTCCTTCCGGCGCGGCGGGAATGCCGGTATGACCCGGCCGGCCCGGTCGCGGCAAGCCGGCGGGGGTCAGGCGACCGCCGGAACCGCCCGCGGGCCATCCCGCACCGGGATGTGGATCAGGGCGGCGAAGGCGGCGGCGGCGATGCCGAAGCTCCACATCAGATCGTAGGATCCGGTGCGGTCGAAGACGAGCCCGCCCAGGAAGGCCCCCGTGAAGCCGCCGAGCTGGTGCCCCAGGAAGATGATGCCGAAGATGGTCGCGAGCCAGCGCGTCCCCCAGTTCCGCGCGCAGAGCGCGACGGTGGGCGGTACCGTGGACAGCCACAGCACGCCCATCAGGGCTGAGAAGATCATGACGCTGACCGTCGTCTTCTCGGCGAACAGGAAGCCTGTCATCAGCACGCCGCGCGCGGCGTAGATGCAGACCAGCAATTCCCGCCGCTTCCAGCGCTGCGTCAGCTCGCCCGACAACAGCGACCCGCCGATGTTGAACAGACCGATCATCGAGATCGCGCCCGCCCCGACATAGAGCGGCAGGCCGCAGCTATGGACGAAGCCCGGCAGGTGCACGGTCAGGAAGGAGACATGCACCCCGCAGACGAAGAAGCCGAAGAACAGGCACCAGAAGGACGGGTCGCGGAAGGCGCGGGACAGCGCCATCGACGCTGTTCCGCCATCCTCGGCGCCGGGCTTCGCGGGGGCGGGCCGGTCGGCCAGCGGCAGGGCGAGGGGGATCATCAGCAGCGCCGCCGCCGCCATGGCGATCAGCGCCCATTGCCAACCGAAGCCTTGGATGGCAAGGCCGGCGAGCGGCACCACCAGGAATTGCCCGGCCGACGAGCCCGCCGTGCCCAGCCCGACGGCCCGGCCACGCTTCTCCTCCGGCAGCAGGCGCGTCAGCGAGGCGATGATGGTCGGCATCCCGGCCGCCGAGACCGCGACGCCCATCACCAGCCCGGCGAAGAAAGTGAAGACCGGCAGCCCGTCCGACATCGCCATGCCGAGGATGCCCGCCGCGTAGAGCAGCGCACCCCCCATGATCACGGTCCGCCCGCCGAACCGGTCGGCGAGCTGCCCGGTCAGCGGCTGGGACACCCCGTTCAGCAGGACCTGCAGGGCGATGGCGAAGGCGAAGCCGGAGGCCGACCAGGCATGGGCCTCGGTCATCGGCGCGAGGAACAGGCCGAAGGATTGCCGCAGCCCCATGGCGAGCATCGCCCCTGCCACGGCACAGGTAATGAGGATCCCCGCCGGCAGCGCGGCGCGGGAAGCGGCGGTGGACAGGCTCATGCGGACGCTCCCGGTCGTCCCGCACCATCTCATTCCGTTCCGCGCCGCGGCAACCGCTCCCGCCGCGCAGATCAGCCATGCATGCGCACGCGCGGTTGACGAGACGGGCATCGCGGCCGTATTCCCCGCGCCTCCGGTGGCGGCCATAGCTCAGTTGGTAGAGCGCCAGGTTGTGGTCCTGGATGTCACGGGTTCGAGTCCCGTTGGTCGCCCCACCCCCTTCCTTGCTGCCTGTCGCCCGTGCCGGCTAGCTTTGGGCCGTCATTAGACCGTGCCGCCTGTGCGGAAGGGGTTTCCACATGTCGCAGACCGCCGCCGTCGCGGCCATGGCGCCGGTTTTTCGCCAGATCACGAAGCATCTGCCGGATTGGCGTCCTGGCGTGATTTTCGATGTCGGCGCGAATATCGGGCAGAGCTGCACGACCTACGCGTCGAGTTTTCCTGACGCCGCCATCCATGCCTTCGAACCCGTGCCCGAGACCTTTTCCGAACTGCGGAGACGCATCGAGCCCTACCCGAACATCACGGCACACCCGATCGGCCTGTCCTGCCGCGCCGGGGAGGCACGGATGACCGCCATCGGGACCACCCCGGGCAACCGGCTGCTGGGCCCCGAGGAGCGGGTGGCGGTGAAGACGCAGGCAGTGCGGCTCGATACCGGCGCAGCCATGGCGGACGAGCTGGGCGTGGAGGCGATCTCCTTCCTGAAGATCGACACGGAAGGCCACGATCTCGACGTCATCCTGGGTTTCGCGCCGATGCTGGACTCGGTGGACTTCGTGCAGGTCGAGGCGAGCATGAACCCCTACAACCGCACGCATGTGCCGTTCCGTCTCCTTGAGGATACGCTGCGGCACTTCGGCTACCTGCTGTTCAACATCTTCGAGCCGACACAGGAATTCAAACGGGGAGGGCGCCCCGTCCTGCGCCGCTGCAACCCGGTCTTCATCGCCGGGCGACTGGTCGATCTGACCGGGATCTCCTGATACCAGCGGCCTTATCGGCCTTTGGCGGGTGGGGGTTGGGGGGGGAGGGAGCCTTCCCCGCGCCACCGTCGCCACAATTTTCGCGCGGAGAGCGCGACGCCCCTCCAATTTCCACCTCACCGTCCTTGCGCGACCGCCATCGGCGGGGTGCAGCCGCCCGGCGGGGTTCCTTGCGCGATCCCGCGGCTGGGGCAGGATGCGCCCTGCCTTCCGGCCAAACCTCCCTGCCGATCGCCCCCGCTGCGACGTGATCGCGGGCGGCGAAGGGGCGACCGACCTGCTTCCGCTGATGAAGAACGGAGGGGCGCCGCCCCTCCGAACCACCCCGCCATCGGGGTCCCCATGACGTTGCGCAACGTCATGGGGTGCCCTGGGGCCTGGAGCCCCTGGAGCGCAGTCTGTTGGTGCCGGGCGTGGCCGCTACCCCAGGTTCCTTATCGCTCGCATCGTGCACAAAGGCGGGTCACGGTAGCATTCTGCCGGCAGCGCACGGCACCAAGTGACGGTTTCCAAAGGCCTCGGGCCTTTGGTGGGGAGAGCTCGAGAGGGCAAAGCTCCTCTCGGTTCCACAGCGCAGGCATCAGGGCCATCACGAAGGCCCTGGCCGTCGCCGAGGCCGGGCGCCACGTGCGGCGATCCTACACCGGGGACGTGGCCGCCAACCGATCAGCTTTCGAGTGCAGTGGGCACCCGCCGCGGCCCCGTGCCGTCCAGCAGCGGTTCCAGCGCCATGCCGACCTGCAGCAGCGTCTGCTCGCCCAGCCGGCGGGCGATGAACTGCACGTTGGTCGGCAAGCCGGCCTCGCTAAATCCGCTACGCAGCGTCAATGAGGGATGGCCCGTGACCGAAGCCGGGACCATCGCGTTCTGCAGCATGAAGTCGGCGACCTCGGACGGCGGATTGAAACGGCCGGCCACATGGAAGGTGCCGGGCAGCAGGACGAGGTCGTAGTCCCGCAGGAAGACTTCCATCTCCGCCCCCAGTTCGGCCGCCCGCTTCGTCGCGCGCGCATAATCGAGCACGTTGGTGCCGGTCGCACGCGGCAGGCGGTCGCGGATGCCCTGCCCGACGCGGGAGGGGTCCGGCTCGATGAGCCCGATATTGGAGATGTAGAATTCGACGCCACCGATCACGCCTGCGACGCGGCCATAGGTTGCAAGCGATTGCGGCAGGCTGACGGAAACCAGCTCGGCACCGCGGCTACGCAGCGCATCGCGCGTGGCCGCGAGGCCTGCGGCGATGGCCGGCGTCACCTTCGACCATTCCTCGCCGTCCAGTGCGACGACACCCACGCGCACGCCCCGAAGATCGGCGGGGATCGCCGGATTGAAGGCGAAGGGGGGAAGGTCGAGCGAGGTCGGATCCCGGGGATCGAAGCCCGACATGGCCTGCAGGGCGATGCCGCAATCGGCCACGTACCAAGCGATCGGCCCCACCGTGTCGCGCGACCAGGTGTTTTCCAGCGCGCCAAACCGGCTGATACGGCCATAGGTGGGCTTGAGACCCTGGGCGCCGCAGGCCGCTGCCGGGAGGCGCACCGACCCGCCGGTATCCGATCCGACTCCGATCAAGGTCGTGCGGCCGCCCACGCCAGCGCCCGGGCCGGTGGAAGACCCGCCGGAAAACCGGGTGAGATCCCAGGGATTGCGGGCCAGGGGATGCGGCAGGTCACCATAGAGACGCACCGTGCCGGTGGCGAACTCGCCGGTATCCATCTTGCCGAGGAGGACGCCGCCAGCCTCGTTGAGCCGGACCACCGCCCCGGACCATTGACCGGAAAGGCTGGACAGATCGACGCGCGAATTGTTGGTCGTCGGGATGTCGCCGGTGAAGAACAGGTCCTTCACGCCGAACGGAATGCCGTGCATCGGCCCGCGATCCCGGCCGGCTTCGAGTTCGGCCTGCGCCTGCCGGGCGGCGGCCCGCGCATGGTTCCGCGCGACATGGATGAAGCTGCCGAGCCGCTCATCCACCTTGTCGATGCGGGCCAGATAGGCGTCGGTCAACTCGACCGCGCTGATCCTGCGCTCACGCATCAGCTTGCCGGCTTCCGTCGCCGACAGCAGCGTGAGGTCCTGGGCAGGGTCTGCGTGCGATGCCATGCCGCCGGATGCGGCGAATGCGGCTGTTCCGGCGCCGAGCAGGGCGCGACGCGACAATGTCGGTTCGGTCATAGAGGCGGTAGTTCCTGGGTAGACTCCCCGACAGCGCTAGCGCCCAGTTCGGCGCATGGCAAATAGCCCCAGGGAACCACCGTCATTCATGGGCGGGATACGTTCTGATATCGCCGCGATGCCTGGGTGGAGGGGGCCTTGCTGCACCGGCAAGGCTTCGGCCGTTCAAGGTCCGGTCTTCCCCCTGGCAGGCTTGGCCGGCGCCGCCTTGCGCGGTTCCGTGGCTGCGGCAGGATGCCCTCGACGCGAGAGGAAACATCCATGCACATCACACTGAATGGCCGCACGGCCCTGATCACCGGCGGCTCCAAGGGCCTCGGCCTTGCCATGGCCAAGGCTTTCGCCGCGGCTGGCGGCCATGTCGCGGTCGTCGCCCGCGGCGCTGAATCCCTGGCCCAAGCGGAAGCCGAACTCCGCGAGGCAGCGCCGACCGCGAAGACCGTCGCCATCGCCGCCGACATCCGCACCGCGGAAGGCTGCGAACAGGCCTATGCCGGCGCCGTTCGCGCGCTCGGCCAGGTGGACATCCTGGTCAACAATGCCGGCACCTCCCAGCGCGGGCCGTTCCTCGAAGTGACGGATGCGCTGTGGCAGGACGACCTTGACCTCAAGCTCTTCGCGGCCGTGCGGCTGTGCCGCCAGGTGCTGCCGGGCATGCGCGACCGGAAATGGGGCCGCATCATCAACGTGCTGAACATCGGGGCGAAGGCGCCCAAGGCCGCCAGCACGCCGACCTCCGTGTCGCGCGCCGCAGGGATGGCGCTGACGAAAGCCCTGGCGAACGAATTCGCGCCGCACAACGTGCTGGTGAACGCCATGCTGGTCGGCATTATCGAAAGCGACCAGTGGGTCCGCCGCCACGCCGCCGACAAGCGCAACGTCACCTGGGAGGAATGGAAGGCCGAACAGGGCAAGCCGGTCCCGCTGGGGCGCATCGGCAAGGCGGAGGAATTCGCCGCCATGGCGCTGCTGCTCGCCTCCGAGATGGGCGGCTATGTCACGGGCACCGCGATCAATGTGGATGGTGGGTCCTCGCCCGTTGTGTGACCTGGGCTGACCGGACCGTCTGTGAAACGGTTCCTGGCTGCAGGACGCGGCATCGTGGTGGGGTCTCCCGAGCAGGAGGAGACCCGCCATGATCCCGATCCCGCAGCCGGCCCTCGCCTTGAACTCCAGCGACTTCTCCACCGCGAGCCACTACACCATGGAACATGAGGTGGTGGTCCGGCGCATCATCCGCCCCGAATCCATCATCGACATGGTCAGCGGAGCGGCGGGATCCGGCCGGCTGCGTGCCGTCATCATCAACGCCCATGGTATGGCCGGGCCGGATGGCGTGGCGCTCGGCACCGGTCTGCATCTGGGCAATGTGCATCTGTGGGGGGCTGTCCACGGGCTGATCGACCGGATCTGGCTGTGTGCCTGCCAGGTGGCCGACACGCCGGACGGTCAGAGCCTCTGCCAATCCCTCGCGGTGGCGACGGGGGCGGAGGTGGTGGCGAGTTCCGACCCGCAGAGCGTCGGCGGCGCGGACCGGGAATTCGCATTCGACTGGAACTGGCGGCTGGCCCGCGTCCCGCCGATGCAGATCGACGATTTCGAGGGCCATGTCATGCTCTGGAATGCCGAGGGCGAGGTGCGCGACTACGATCCCAACGTGCCTGGCCCCGGCGCGCAGTGACCGCCCGGGGCGCGGCGGTCACCGCGTGAAGAAGGCTCGCAGCCGCCGCATCGCCTCCCGCGCCAGCGCCACATCGACGGCGAAGCACAGCCGCAGATGCCCCTGGCCCGCCGGGCCGAAGGCCGTGCCCGGCGCGAGGCCGACCTTGGCCTCGCGCAGGATGCGGATCGCCAGCGCCTTGGCGTCGGTCTCCCCCGCCACGGACAGGAACAGGTAGAACGACCCCTCCGGCGCCGCGATGGTGATCCCCGGGATGGCCGACAGCCCTTCCACGAAGATGTCCCGCGCCGCGCGGCAGCGCGCGACCATGGTGCGAATGAAGTCGTCGCCCTGCTCCAGCGCCGCGATGCAGGCGTATTGGAGGAAGGTCGGGATCGACGTCGTGTTGTACTGGCCGAGATTGTCGAAGACCTGCGCCAGCCCCTCGGGGAAGATCAGCCAGCCGGCACGCCAGCCCGTCATCGCCCAGTTCTTCGAGAAGGTGTTCGCCACCAGCAGCCGGTCGGACGGCTCGCAGATTTCCAGGAACGACGGTGCGATCGCGTTCCCGTAGGTGAAGTGGTTGTAGACCTCATCCGAGATCAGCCAGAGACCCCGTTCCCGCACCAGGTCGCGCAGCGCCGTCATCTGTGTCCGCGGCATCACCCAGCCCGTGGGGTTGGACGGCGAGTTGATCGCGATCGCGCGCGTGCGCGGCGTGATCGCAGCGGCCACCTCGTCCAGATCGAGTTCCAGCCGTCCGTCCGGGCGTTGCTGGAATGGCACCGGCACGGGGACACCGCCGAGCAGCCGGATGATGGCATCGAGGTTCGGCCAGTGCGGCGCCGGGTAGATCACCTCCTCGCCCGGGCTGAGGATCGCCTGCATCGCCTGCATCAGCGCGTTGATGCCGCCGGCGGTGACGGTGAAGCGATCCGGCGCGACCTCCACACCCCAATGGCGGCGGTGGTAGTCGCTCAGCGCCTGGCGCAGCCGCGGCAGCCCCGTGGACCAGGTGTAGCGCGTATGGCCCTCGACCATCGCCTTGTGCGCGGCCTCGGTGATGAAGGCCGGCGTTGGCAGGTCGCCCTCGCCGACCCAGAGCTTGATGACCTCCGGGTCCTCGAAGCCGAGATAGGCGACTTCGGCAATCTCGTTGGCGGCGAGGTCGCGGATGCGGTCGGGCAGGCTGTCGCGCGGGGCGAGGGCAGGGGCGTCGGTCATGCGGGGCGGGTTGTGGCCGATGCCAGCACCCCGGGGCAAGCGCCATGGGCCATTCCTGCCCGGAAAGGAGGCGTGCGTTTCACGGCCGGCGGCCGGCGCGGCGGCAAACCGCCGTTGCGCCGGGCGGCACACCCCTTGCTCCCGGTCCGGCACCGGGATGGCAAGGAGACGACGCATGACGCGCGACCAACTCACCGAGAAGATCCTCGATATCAAGCGTGAGAAGGGCCTCACCTGGAAGCAGATCACCGAGGCGATCGGCGGCATGTCGCCCATGCTCGTCGTCGGCGCGCTGCTCGGCCAGATGAAGCTCGTCAAGCCGCTCGCCGCCAAGGCGAAGGATCTGTTCGGCTTGACCGAGGCCGAGGCGGCCATGCTGAACGAGGTCCCCTATCGCGGCATGCCCATGCCGCCGACCGACCCACTGATCTACCGCTTCTACGAACTGGTGATGGTCAACGGGCCGGCGCTGAAGGCGCTGATCGAGGAGGAATTTGGCGACGGCATCATGTCCGCCATCGACTTCAACATGGAGATCGAGCGCGAGCCCAACGCGAAGGGCGACCGCGTCAAGCTGTCCATGAGCGGCAAGTTCCTCCCCTACAAGTATTACGGCGCCGAGCAGGGCATCCCCGAATACGGCTTCAAGGAGGAATGACGCCGCGCGCCGTCCCAGCGCCGGCCGCAGGAAGGCCGGGATGAGGCTTCTGCGGCGCCGGCGGCCGTGCTAACGCCCGCGCCTCAGTTTCCGGAGGGGGCCATGGCGCAGGAATTGACGGTCGGCATCGCGGGTCTTGGGGCGATCGGCCTGCACTTGGCGCGCACGCTGGATACGGGCGTGGAAGGGCTGCGCCTCGCCGCCGTCTCGGCCCGCGACCTCAAGAAGGCACAGGCGAATGTCGGCGGCTTCAAGGTGCCGCCGATGGTCGTGCCCAATGCCGAGCTCGCCGCCTGCGACATTGTCGTCGAGGCCGCCCCCGCCGCGGCCTTCGAGGAGATCGCCACCGCCGCGATCGAAGCCGGGAAGATCTTCGTCCCGTCTTCCGTCGGCGCGTTGCTGCCGCGCATGCATCTGGTGGATCGCGCGAAGCAGACCGGCGCGCGCATCATCGTGCCGACCGGGGCGCTGCTCGGCCTCGATGCCGTGCGCGCGGCCGCCGAAGGCGAGGTGGAAAGCGTGACGATCGAGACGCGCAAGCCGCCGCGTGGGCTGGAAGGCGCGCCCTATCTGAAGCAGCACGCCATCGATGTCGGCGCCGTCACCACTGCGACGTGCGTCTTCAAGGGAAATGCCTTCGACGCCGCGCAAGGCTTCCCGGCGAACGTGAACGTCGCCGCTGCACTCGCCCTCGCCGGCATCGGGCCCGAGCGCACCATGGTCGAGATCTGGGCGGACCCCGGCGTGACGCGCAACACGCACACAATCCGCGTCGAGGCGGCCGCCGCACGCCTGACCATGACCATCGAGAACGTGCCGAGTGAGGAGAACCCCCGCACCGGCAAGATCACGCCGCTGTCGATCGTCGCCTGCCTGCGTGGGCTGACCAGCACGCTGAAGGTGGGATCGTAGGCGGGAGAGGCTTTGCCCCTCCCGAACCCTCCCCGCCCAAGGCCACAAGGCCTTTGGAAACCGTCACTTGGCATTGGGCAGGGCATGTGTTGCGGATGCCGAAGCGCGTGCGCAATGCGCGCGGCCGCTGCTTCCTGATCACTCTTGTACTTCCGCTATGGGACCGAGAGGGCGTTGCGCCTCTCGGATTCGCCCCAGCAAAGGCCGAAGGGCCCTTGCAAACCTCAACTTGGTTCCGTGCGCCACGGCCGGAATGGCGCCGAGACCCGCTCCTGCGCATCAAGGGTGTTAGGCGGGTGCAGCACGGCGATTGCGCCCGGCACCGGAAGATTGCGTTCCAAGTGCTCCAAGCACCAGGGGCGCCCATTGGCGTTGCGAAGCAACGTCAATGGGATCCCGATGGTGGGGTGGTTCCGAGGGGCAGCGCCCCTCCAATGGCAACAGCGGCAGCAAGCGGGCCTCTCGCGCCCTTGCAGCCGCCAAGCTGAAGTGGGTCGCGGCCTTCTCTCCGATCACCCGCGCTGCACGCCCGGCCGCCCGGCTTCCACCACCAGCCGCGCCGCCGTCTCGCGCGGCGCGCCTTCGCGGGTGACGTAGTCCAGCGCGACGAATTCCGTCGTCATCCGCGCGGCCGTCGCCTCGCCCACGCAGTATCCCCGGCGGGCATGGAACAGCGCGATGTCGGGGTTGCGGCGCAGGATCTCCTGTCCGCCTGGCGTCATCACCGCGCCGTCGCCCTCGCTCGTTGCCGAGGTCGCGGTGAACTCCGTCGCGACCGGTGGGCTCGCCGTATCCTCCGGCTTGCGGCGGATCGTCGCGGCGAGGGCCACATGCACATCGCCCGACAGCACCACGGGGTTGGGCGTGCGGCGTTCCGCCACGGCATCGAGCAGCCGCTGCCGCGCGGCGGGATAGGCGTCCCACTTGTCCATCGACAACGCGCCGTTGCGCAGCTCGCGCCGCATCATCGGCACCTGCTGGGCGAGGATGTTCCACCGCGCCGGGCTGTCCGTCATGCCCGCGACCAGCCAGCGTTCCTGCTCGGCCCCCAGCATCTGGGCGTCGGGGCGGAAGACGTCGGGGCAGGCAGGCTTCGATCCGTCGCCGCAGGGCTGGTCGTCGCGGAATTGGCGCGTGTCGAGCACGTTCACCCGCATCAGCCTGCCGAAATCGAGCCGGCGATACGCCGTGATGTCCTGCCCGCGTGGCAGGGCGGCGGCGCGGACGGGCATGTGCTCGTACCAGGCCTGGAAGGCGGCCGCCTTGCGCAGGGCAAATGTCTCTGGCGGGACGGCGACGGGGTGGCGCGGGCTCCGGCCATCCTCCTCGCTGAAGGATCCGGCCCAGTTGTTGTCGACCTCGTGGTCGTCGTAGCTCGGCAGGAAGGCGTGCGCCGCATGGGCCGCCTGCAGGTCCGGATCGGTGCGGTATTGCGCATAGCGCAACCGGTAGTCGGCGAGCGTCATGGTCTCGCCCCCGACATGCTGCCGCACCAGCGGTCCCCAGCCGCGCTGGCCTGCCTGCCGACCGGCATATTCATAGATGTAGTCGCCATAGTGGAAGACGAAGTCGAGGTCGGGCTCGGTCGCGATGTGCTTCCAGGCGGTGAAGAAGCCATGCTCGTAGTGCTGGCAGCCGGCGACGGCGAAGCGCAGCCGTTCGGGCGCCGCATCCGGCGCCGGGGCCGTGCGCGCCCGGCCGACCGGGCTCGCCTGGCCCCCCGCCTGGAAGCGGTAGAAATAGGGCCGGCCCGGGGCGAGGCCCCGCACCTCCACATGGACCGCATGGGCCTTCTGCGGCCAGGCCGCGGTCATGCCGCGCAGGGCGATGCGCGTGAAGGCCTCGTCCTCCGCGACCGCCCAGCCGACGGGAACCGACAGCGGCGGCAAGCCTCCGTCCTGGGCAAAGGGCTCGGGGGCCAGCCGCGTCCAGATCACGAAGCCATCGGGTGAGGGTTCGCCGCTCGCCACGCCCAGCGTGAAGAGAGAGCCCCGGGGCAGCTCCTGTGCGAAGGCGGGACGCGCCGGTGGTGCCAGCGCAGCCAAGGCGGCAAGCCCGGTCGCCCCGCGCAGTAGTCGCCGGCGGGAGAGGTCGAGAATGTGGCGGGCGACGCTGTCCATGCGGATCGATCCTGAGTGCCGGCGGCGGACCATGCCGCGCCCGCAGGTCCTGTGGGAGTGAAGCCTGCGTTATGTCGCCGGCGGTCCAGGGGGCTATCGCCCCGCGCGTCCCTATGGCCTGATCGCCCAACAAGACAAGACGTTCGGGGAGTATCCAGGAATGACCTTTCCGCGCCGCGCCGCCCTGGCGCTGCCTGCCCTCGCGATTGTGCCTCGCGCGGCGTGCGCGGCCTTCCCCGATCGTCCGATCCGCATCGTGGTGCCTTTCGCCGCCGGTACCTCCTCCGACCTCCAGGCCCGGATCATGGGTGAGAGGATGGCCCCGGTGCTCGGCCAGCCCGTGGTGGTGGAGAACCGCGCCGGCGGCGGTGGCACGGTGGGCGCCGAGGCCGTCGCGAAATCCACCCCGGACGGCCATACGCTGCTGCTCGGGTCGAACGGGCCGCTGACCAATGCCCCGGTGCTCCAGGCGCGGCTACCCTATGATCCGGCGCGCGACTTCGCGCCGGTGGCGATGATGACGCGCAGCCCGCTGACGCTCAGTGTGCGGGCCGACAGCCCCTGGCGCAGCGTCGTGGATGTGCTCGCTGCCGCGCGGGCGCGACCCGGGGATGTGGCGATCGGCTCCTCCGGCCAGGGCAGCGCGACCCATTTCCTGATCGAGCAGGTCATGGCCACCGCCGGGGTGCGCTTCACCCATGTGCCCTATCGCGGATCCTCCGTCTCGGTGCCGGACGTGGTGGCGGGCAACATCCCGCTGGTGATGGCCGAGATCTCGACGATCCTGCCACTCTGGCGCGGTGGGCAGATCCGCATCCTGGCCATGTCCTCGGCCGGGCGCATGCCGATCGCCCCGGATGTCCCGACCTTGAAGGAGAGCGGGCTCGACCTGACCGGCGGGTCCTGGGCCGGCCTGGTGGCGGCGACCGGCACGCCGCCCGTGGCGGTGACAACCCTGGCGGCGGCGGTGCGGGCCGGGCTCGCCGATGCGAGCTATCGCGACCGTCAGGCCCAACTCGGGGCCGAGATCGTGGCGGAGAGCGAGCAATCGCCGGAGGGCTTCGCCTCCTGGCTGGAACGGGAACGGGCGTCGATCCGCGCGACCGCGGAACGCGCCGGCATCCGGCCGGAGTGAGGCGATTGGAGAGGGACCCTTGTCCTCTCCGAACCTCTCCCCGCCACGGGATCCCACCGATCCCCGGGGCTTGCCCAAGCCGCCGCTTTCCGCCATATCCCCACGCGCCGGTCGGGGTTCGCCTCGCCCGGCAAATCCGCACGCGGCGCGCCCTTCCTTGACCGAGGCAGGGTCCGGTCCCCGGGAGACATCCGGGGCATGTGCCGCGGAGGCTCAACCGGACTATCGGAAAGGAGGCTCGCCCCATGGCGATGCGCGAAGTCACCCTGCGTGCCCTGCTCGAGGCAGGCGTTCACTTTGGCCACCACACGCGGCGCTGGAACCCGCGGATGGCGCCCTACATCTTCGGCGTCCGCAACCAGGTCCATATCCTCGACCTGCAGCAGACCGTGCCGATGATGGAGCGCGCGCTGAAGGCCGTGCGCGACACCGTCGCCGCCGGCGGCCGCGTGCTGTTCGTCGGCACCAAGAAGGCGGCGGCCGACTACGTGGCGGAAGCCGCGACCCGCTGCGGCCAGTACTACGTCAACCATCGCTGGCTCGGCGGCATGCTGACCAACTGGAAGACGATCACGGGCTCGATCAAGCGCCTGAAGCAGATGGACGAGCGTCTTGGGACCGACACCAGCGGTCTGACCAAGAAGGAAGTCCTGATGCTGACCCGCGACAAGGAGAAGCTTGATCGCGCGCTCGGCGGCATCAAGGAGATGGGCGGCCTACCCGACATCATCTTCGTGATCGACACCGTGAAGGAGAAGCTGGCGATCGAGGAGGCCAACAAGCTCGGCATCCCCGTCATCGCCGTGGTCGACTCCAATGCGGACCCTGAGGGCGTGACCTTCCCGATCCCGGGCAATGACGACGCGATCCGCGCCATCACCCTGTATTGCGACATGATCGCGTCTGCGGTGCTGGACGGCATCTCGGCCGAGCTGCAGGCGTCCGGCGTCGATATCGGCGGCGCGGAGGATCTCGCCGCCGAGGATCTGCCGGAGGCGCTGCCCGAAGCCGTGGCGGAAGCCCCGGCCGAGGCGCCCGCCGAAGCGCAGCCCCAGGCCTGAGCCTGACCTGCCGGGGCCCTTCAGGGCCCCGGTTCTTTCTTCCCACCTGGCAACCACGGAGTCGTCCGATGGCCGAGATCACTGCGGCGATGGTGCGCGACCTGCGCGAGAAGACCGGCGCGGGCATGATGGACTGCAAGAAGGCGCTGGTTGAATCGAACGGCGACATGGAGGCCGCGATCGACTGGCTGCGCAAGAAGGGCCTGTCGGCCGCGGCCAAGAAGTCCGGCCGCGTCGCGGCGGAAGGCCTCGTCGCCGTCGCCTCGGCCCCGCGCACCGCCGCGATGGTTGAGATCAACGCCGAGACCGACTTCGTCGCCCGCAACGAGCATTTCCAGGCCTTCTGCGCGGCGGTGGCCGAGCTGGTCCTGACGGTCGGCGACGACATCGAGGCGATCAAGGCCGCCCGCTACCCGGGCTCGCTGGACCTGGTCGAGGGCGGCACGTCCTTCCGCACCGTCGGCGAACAGCTCACCCACCTGATCGCGACGATCGGCGAGAACATGTCGATCCGTCGCGCGAAGCGCCTGCATGTCAGCGAGGGCGTCGTCGCGACCTATGTCCATTCGGCGGTGAAGCCGGGCATGGGCAAGATCGGCGTGCTGGTGGCGCTCGAAGGTTCCTCCGAGGAAGCCGTGGTCGAGACGCTGGGCCGCCAGATCGGCATGCACGTCGCCGCGACCCGCCCCGAGGCGCTGGACATCTCGGTCGTCGATCCCTCCGCGCTGGAGCGCGAGAAGGCCGTGCTGAGCGAGCAGGCCAAGGCCTCCGGCAAGCCGGAGGCGGTCATCCAGAAGATGGTCGAGGGCCGCATCCGCAAGTACTACGAGGAGGTCGTCCTCCTCGAGCAGGTGTGGGTGCATGACGGCGAGAGCCGCGTGAAGGAAGTGGTGAAGAAGGCGGGCATGACGCTGGCCGGCTTCGCCCGCTTCCAGCTCGGTGAGGGCATCGAGAAGCAGACCTCGGACTTCGCCGCCGAGGTCGCCGCGGCCGCCGGCCAGGGCTGAAGCCCGCCCGGGCGGGGCTATGGCCCCGCCTGATCGCCTTATTGTCGCCTAAGGGGCGCGGCCTTTATGGTGCCGCGCCCGTCACCCAACTCGGAATTGAAACGCCTGACCATGAGCGACATGCCATCCTACAAGCGCGTCCTGCTCAAGGTGTCGGGTGAGGCGTTGATGGGCGATCGCGACTACGGCCTCGATACCGCCGTCTGCCGCCGCATCGCCGACGACGTGAAGGGCGTCATTGACCTCGGGGTCGAGGTTTGCCTGGTGATCGGCGGGGGCAACATCTTCCGCGGCGTCGCCGGCGCGGCCACGGGGATGGACCGGGCCCAGGCCGATTCGATCGGCATGCTGGCGACCGTGATGAACGCGCTCGCCATGCAGTCCGCGCTGGAGAAGGTCGGCGTCCCGACCCGGGTGCAGTCGGCGATCCCGATGTCCTCGGTCTGCGAGCCCTTCATCCGTCGCCGCGCCGTGCGGCACATGGAAAAGGGCCGGGTGGTCATCTTCGCCGCCGGCACGGGCAACCCCTTCTTCACCACCGACACCGCCGCCGCCCTGCGCGCGGCCGAGATGGGCTGCGACGCGCTGCTGAAGGGCACGCAGGTGGACGGCGTCTATTCCGCCGACCCGCGCAAGAATCCCAAGGCGGAGCGCTATGTCACGCTCACCTATCTCGACATGCTGGCGCGCGACCTCGCCGTGATGGACGCGGCGGCGATCAGCCTGGCGCGCGAGAACAAGCTGCCGATCATCGTCTTCAACATCCACGAGCCCGGCGCCTTCACCGCGGTGATGAAGGGCGAGGGGCTCTTCACCACCGTTCACGAGAACCAGCTCTGAGGGAGGCCGGCCCATGGCTGCAGATTTCCAGGCCCTGAAGCAGGATCTGACGCGCCGCATGGATGGCGCGATGGAAACCCTGAAGAAGGAATTCCAAGGCCTGCGCACCGGCCGGGCCAGCCCCGCGCTGCTCGAACCGATCCGCGTCGAGGCCTATGGCTCGGTCACGCCGCTGAACCAGGTGGCCAATATCTCGGTCGCCGGACCGGGCCTGCTGTCCGTGCAGGTGTGGGACAAGGCCGTCACCAAGGCCGTCGAATCCGCGATCCGCGAGGCCAATCTCGGCCTCAACCCCCAGGCAGAGGGCCAGGTGATCCGCGTGCCCCTGCCGCCGCTGACGCAGGAGCGCCGCAACGACCTCGCCAAGGCCGCCGCCCGCTATGCCGAGCAGACCCGCGTGTCCGTCCGCGGCGTGCGCCGCGATGGCATGGAGCAGGTCAAGGGCTGGGTGAAGAAGCATGAATTCAGCGAGGACGAGGCCAAGCGGGCTGAGGACGATATCCAGAAGCTGACCGATCAGTATGTGAAGCAGATCGATGCGGCGCTGGTCGAAAAGGAGAAAGATATCCGCACGGTGTGAGTCGCCGTCGGATGCACAGGGGGGTCGGAGACGTGTTGCAGGTGAGCCTGGTCGAGACCCGTTGCGTTGGAGCCGAGCGGGCGTGAGTGCCGTCTCCGATCCCGTTCGCGCGGACGCCGCGCCGGCCGAAGCGCCGACCCATGTCGCCATCATCATGGATGGCAATCGCCGCTGGGCGCAGGCACGCGGGCTGCCGGCCGCACTCGGCCACAAGGCCGGCGCCGAGGCTGTCCGCCGCACCATCGAGGCCGCGGCGAACCAGGGCATTTCCTGGCTGACCCTCTTCGCCTTCTCCTCCGAGAACTGGCGCCGGCCGCTCGAGGAAGTCTCGGCCCTGACCGGGCTGCTGCGGCTCTATCTGCGCTCCGAGGTCGCGAATCTGGTCAAGGAGGGCGTCCGGTTGCGGGTGATCGGGGATTTCGAACGCTTCGGTCCGGAGATGACGCGCTCCATCCGCGCCGCGGAGCAGGCCACGGCGGGCGGGATGCGCCTCAACCTCAACGTCGCCCTGTCCTATGGCGGGCGCGACGAGATCGTCTCCGCCGCCCGCATGGCCGCCCGCGCCATCGCCGAGGGGCGTCTCGCCCCGGAGGCGCTGGACGAGGCGACCTTCGGCGGCTTTCTCCAGACCGCAGGCATGCCTGACCCGGACCTCATCATCCGCACCTCGGGCGAGCAGCGGCTGTCGAACTTCCTGCTCTGGCAGGCGGCCTATGCCGAATTCGTCTTCCAGGACGTGCTCTGGCCCGACTACGGTGCCGAGCACCTGGCCGAGGCGGTTGCCGCCTTCGCCCGCCGCGAGCGCCGTTACGGAGCCCGGCCCTGAGCGACATGGTCCTGAACGCGGTCGAGCCCAAGCGCTGGCGGGATCTGCGCAAGCGCTTCCTCTCGGCCCTGGTGCTGGGGCCGGCGGCGCTGCTGTGCATCTGGCTGGGCTCCGAACCCTGGACCATGCTGATCGCCGTCGCGGTCGCGCTGCTGTCGTGGGAGTGGGTGCATCTCTGCGGCTACCGGACGCGCGCCATGCCGGGGATGGCCGTACCGGTCTTCGTCTTCGCTGCGGGGATCCTGGCCGTCACGGAGCACACCCGCGCGGCGCTGGGCCTGCTGGTGATGCTCTGGGGGCTGGCCTGGTGGCTGGCGGAACTGCCGCAGCCGAAGAAGGGCCAGCCGGCAGGTTGGCTGGCTGCGGGCGTCCTCTATATCGGCCTGGCCGGCATCGCGCTGATCGAACTGCGTCACGACAACGAAGCTGGGCGCGCCAATGTGCTGTTCCTGTTTCTTGTGGTCTGGGCGTCGGATATCGGCGCCTACATGGCCGGGCGGATCTTCGGTGGGGCGAAGCTCGCCCCGGCGATCTCGCCGAACAAGACCTGGTCGGGGGCGGCAGGCGGGCTGGCCTGCGCGATGCTGGTCGGCGTCGTCACCGCCGCAGTGCTGGCGCCGGGTGGGACCTCCCGCGCGGCCGCCGCGGCCGCTATGCTGGGCGTCATGGCGCAGGCCGGCGACCTTCTGGAATCCTGGATCAAGCGGCACTTCGACGTGAAGGACAGCTCGGCGCTGATCCCGGGACATGGCGGACTGCTCGACCGGCTGGACGGGGTGCTGGCGGCCGCGCCCGTCGCAGCCGTCGTGGCGTATGCGCTGGGGCGGGGGCAGCCGCTGTGGTGGTGATGCAGGCGGGGAGGGACTTTGCCCCTCCCCGGACCCCTCCCCACCAAAGGCCACAGGGCCTTTGGAAACCGATACTTGGCGCCGGGCGCATCGGGCATTCCGAACTCCGTGATCACGTTTCGGGCGCGGGAGCGGCTTTCGGCGATTGTCCGGCCCCTGGTGCAGCGCACCAGGTATCGGTTTCCAAAGGCCCTGTGGCCTTTGGTGGGGGAGTTTCGGAGGAGGCAAAGCCCCCTCTGACGGCGCCCCATGTCCCGTAGCGTCACCATCCTCGGAAGCACGGGTTCCGTCGGCCGCAGCACCGTTGCCCTACTGGAGGAAGCCCCCGCTGGCGCCTTCCGTGTCGAGGCCCTGGTCGCCC
Organism: Roseomonas alba; assembly: GCF_019430885.1. Taxonomy (GTDB): domain Bacteria; phylum Pseudomonadota; class Alphaproteobacteria; order Acetobacterales; family Acetobacteraceae; genus Neoroseomonas; species Neoroseomonas alba. The sequence goes on from NZ_JAHYBZ010000009.1 coordinate 323,932, forward strand.
ATCGCGACGTGACGGGCCTGGCCGCCCAGGCCCGCCGCCTGCGCGCCCGCTGCGCGGTCGTGGCCGACCCTGCCTGCTATGGCGCCCTGCGCGATGCCCTGTCCGGCACGGGCATCGAGACCGCCGCCGGGCCCGGTGCCGTGGTCGCTGCGGCGTCCCGCCCCGCCGACTGGACCATGGCGGCGATCGTGGGCGCCGTCGGCCTGCCCGCCACGCTCGCGGCGCTGGCGCGGGGCGGGGTGCTCGCCTTCGCCAACAAGGAAAGCCTGGTCTGCGCGGGGGAAATCGTCCTCGCCACCGCCCGCGCCGCGGGCGCCACGCTGCTGCCCGTCGATTCCGAGCACAACGCCATCTTCCAGGCGCTCGAGGCCCGGGGCGGTGGTGCCGATCCCTACGCCACGGTCGAGAAGATCGTGCTGACCGCTTCGGGCGGGCCCTGCCGGACCATGACGCTGGCCGAAATGGCCGCCGTGACGCCGGAGGCCGCGATCCGCCACCCGATCTGGTCCATGGGGGCCAAGATCAGCGTTGATTCCGCCACCATGATGAACAAGGGGCTGGAGCTGATCGAGGCCGTCCGCCTCTTCCCGGTGCCCGAGGACAGGGTGGAGGTGCTGGTCCACCCGCAATCCACCGTCCATGGGCTGGTGCAGTATGCGGATGGGTCCGTGGTGGCCCAACTCGGCACGCCGGACATGCGCACCCCGATCGCCCATGCGTTGGCCTGGCCGGCGCGCATGGCGGCCTCGGTGCCGCGGCTCGACCTGGTGACGCTGGGGCGGCTCGACTTCTTCGCCCCCGACCCCGTGCGTTTCCCAGCGTTACGGCTGGCCAGGGAGTCCTTGCGCGCGGGCGGCGGGGCAACCACCATACTGAATGCTGCGAACGAGACGGCCGTCGGGCTGTTCCTGGACCGCCGCCTCGGCTTCCTGGACATTGCCGCGGTGGTCGAGGAGACGCTCGATCGGCTGGGGGCGCCGACGGTGACGGACCTGTCCGCCATCCTGGCGCTCGACGGCGCGGCACGGAACGAAGCGGCGCGGATCGCCGCGGAACGCGCGGCCGCTTGACCGGTCGCGCTCAGACGGATCGAAGGACGCGATGGAATTCCTCCCCGAGCCTTTCCGCACCATCGTCTCCTTTGCGGTGGTGCTGGGCGTTCTCATCTTCGTCCACGAACTCGGGCACTACCTCGCCGCGCGCTGGCGGGGTGTGCATGTGGAACGCTTCTCGATCGGCTTCGGCCGCGCCATCGCGCAATGGACCGACAAGCGCGGCTGCGAGTGGCGGATCGGCTGGATTCCGCTCGGTGGCTACGTGAAGATGCACGGGATGGAGCATGCGGGGGAGGCCGAGCCTGACCCCGCCAGCTACCGTCCGGGCGAGGCCTTCCACGAAAAGAGCGTCGGCGACCGCGCCATCGTCGTTTTCGCCGGGCCGTTCTTCAATTTCGTCCTCGCGGCGCTGCTGTTCGCCGCGATCTTCGCGACCGTCGGCCGGCCGGTGCAGAACCCGGTGGAGCGGCCGGAAGACCAGATGGTGGTCGGCCGCGTCGTGCCGCAATCCCCGGCTGCGGAGGCAGGGCTGCGCGCCGGCGACCGCATCCTGGCGCTGGACGGCACGCCGATGCAGCAGTTCACCGACCTGCAGCACTACATCGAGGCGCGGCCCGGACAGCCGGTCTCGATGCTGGTGCGCCGCGGCGATCAGGAATTGACCGTCACCCCGACGCCCACGGCCCGGGCCGAGGATGGCCGCGGCCGAATCGGCGTGCAGGGCGGGGGGACGATCCAGCGGGAGCGGCTCGATCCCGCCAGCGCCCTCGTGGCCGGGACCTGGCACATGGTCGTGGTCAGCGGCCAGACCCTGTCCGGGGTGTGGCAGATGATCTCCGGCCAGCGCGGCGCCGAGGAAATCGGCGGCCCGCTGCGCATCGCCCAGATGTCGGGTGAGGTTGCCGATATGGGCATCCTGCCGCTGATCACCTTCATCGCGCTGCTGTCGATCAACCTGGCCCTGATCAACCTGTTCCCCATCCCGGTCCTGGATGGCGGGCATCTGGTGCTCTATGCGGCCGAGGCGCTGCGCGGCCGGCCCCTGCCGCTGCGGGCGCAGGAATACGCCTTCCGCGGCGGCTTCGCCCTGCTGATTACCCTGATGCTGCTCGCCACCTGGAACGACCTGACACAACTTGGGGTAGTGCGTTGGGTGACGTCTCTCGTCGGATGAGATAGAGCCGGAAGGTCGGGTGGCGGTCGCCACCTGACCCACGAAGCCGTCGTCACAAGGCTTCCGACGGTTCGGCTGCCTTCTTGCTGCCGCGAAGAGGCGCCAAGGGGTGACGCGGGACGGGCACGTCGGGTAGTGTCCGGCCCCTCTGTAAGCCCCCAGATCAGGTGCCGATTCGTTGACCAGGCTGCGCACCCTCCTCCTCGTCCTTGCCGCGCTGATCGTGGCAGTCCCTCTTTCGGCACAGGCGCCAGGGCGCGTGTCGGCGATCGAGGTGCAGGGCAACCAGCGCATCGAGGCGGACACGATCCGCTCTTACATGCTGGTGCAGCCTGGTGGCACGGCCGATCCCGACACGCTCGACCGAAGCCTGCGCGCGCTGTTCGCGACCGGCCTGTTCCGGGACGTGACCATCCGGCAGGACGGCTCACGGGTCATCGTGAACGTGGTCGAGAATCCGATCGTCAACCGCATCGGATTCGAGGGCAACCGCCGCATCACCAGCGACGTGCTGCGGGAGGTGGTGCAGCTGCGCCCGCGCGGCGTTTTCACCCCTGCCGCCGCCCAGACCGACCGCCAGCGCATCCTCGAGATCTATGCCCGTCGCGGCCGCTTCGGCGCGACGGTGGAACCCAAGATCATCGAACTCGACCAGAACCGCGTCGATGTGGTCTTCGAGATCAATGAGGGCGAGGTCGCGCTCGTTGCCCGTATCAACTTCGTCGGCAACAACGACTTCTCGGACAGCCGCCTGAAGGAGGTCATCGCGACCCGCGAGCAGGCCTGGTACCGGATCCTCTCCAGCACCGACACCTACGATCCCGATCGCCTCAACTTCGACCGCGAGCTGCTGCGCCGCTTCTACCTGCGCCAGGGCTATGCCGATGTGCAGATCACCGGCGCCACGGCGGAACTCGCGCCGGATCGCAGCGGGTTCTTCCTGACCTATACGATCGACGAGGGCCCGCGGTATCGGATCGGCGACGTGCAGGTGGTCAGCTCCCTGCGCGGCCTCGACCCCACCTCGGTGCGCAACGACATCCCGGTCTCGGTGGGCAACTGGTATGACGGCGACGCGGTGGACCGCGCCGACACGCAGCTCACCGACCTGCTTGCCGCGCGGGGCTTCCCCTTCGCCAATGTCGAGCCCCGCGTTGTGCGCAATCGCGAGGCGCGGACGGTCGACCTGACCTTCGACATCTCCGAAGGCCCGCGCGCCTATGTCGAGCGCATCGAGATCAGCGGCAACACCCGGACGCAGGACCGTGTCATCCGCCGCGAATTCCGCCTGGCCGAAGGCGATCCCCTGGTGACCCAGCAGGTGCGCCGCTCGCGTGAGCGCATCCGGGCGCTGGGCTTCTTCTCGGACGTGCAAGTGAACTCGACGCCGGGCAATGCGCCGGACCGCGTCATCCTCAACACCCAGGTCACCGAACGAGCCACCGGCGAATTCACCTTGGGCGGCGGCTACTCGACCGACGCCGGCTTCCTGGCCGATATCGGCCTGCGCGAGCGTAACCTGCTCGGCACCGGCATCGATGCCCGTACCAACCTGACGCTGGCGCAGAAGCGCAGCCAGGTGGACATCTCGGTGACCGATCCGCAGTTCCTCGAGCGCAACCTCGTCGCCGGCGCCGACATCTTCCTGGTGCAGCGCAACCTGCAATCGACCTCGGGCTACAACGAGCGCCGTGCCGGTTTCGCGGTGCGCATGGGCTACGAGATCAACGAGCATCTGCGCCAGAGCTGGTCCTACACGCTCGTTGACCGCGACCTCTACGACGTCGATCCGAACGCGTCTCGCTTCATCCAGGAACAGTCGGGCTCGACCCTGCTGAGCCAGGTCTCCACCACCGTCACCTATGACCGCCGCGACAGCCGCATCGAGCCGCGCGACGGCTATGTCGCGCGTGCCGGCACGGATCTCGCGGGCCTGGGCGGCGATGTCTACTACGTCCGCCTGCGCGGCGACGGCCAGTATTACATTCCCTTCGAGCGCCTGCTGGGCGACCCCGACTATGTGCTGGTGCTCGCGGTCGGCGGCGGTTGGCTGCTGCCCTACAATGGCGGCGACAGCCGCATCGTCGACCGCTTCTTCCTGGGCGGCGAGAACCTGCGCGGCTTCGCCCTGGGCGGTGCTGGCCCGCGCGACATCTCGACCAATGACGCGCTCGGCGGCCAGGTGCTTTGGACCTCCTCGGCGGAGTTCCGCTTCCCACTCCCGCTGCCGTCGGAACTTGGCTTCATCGGCCGCGCTTTCGTCGATGTGGGCGGCAACTACGGCCTGCCGGACAGCGTGAATGATTCGGGTTGCCCCAGCACGGTGCCGAACTGCGTGCGCGACGACGCCAGTCCGCGCGTGGGCGTCGGCGTCGGCGTCTCCTGGCGCAGCCCGATCGGCCTGATCAACATCGACCTCGCCCAGGCCGTGGTGAAGAAGTCCTACGACGAGACGCAGGTCTTCCGCCTTGGTTTCGGTACCCGTTTCTGATCCAGGATGATGCCTGATATGGTTCGTACCCTTCCGGCCGCGCTTGCGGCGATGCTCCTTGCCCTGCCTGCCGCAGCGCAGCAGAATCAGCAGTGGTTCGTGCCTGGCCAGCAGGGCCAGCAGCAGGGGCAGCGGCCCGCCCAGCAGGGTCCCCGCCCGGCCCAGGCGCCGGCCCAGCGCCCCGCCCCGACGCCGCCGCCCCTCGCCCCGGGGCAGCCGCCGCCCGCCGCCGTGATCGGCATCGTCGACGTGCCCGAGATCCAGCGCGTCTCGACGGCCTTCACCCAGGTGCGCGAACTGATCGAAGCGCGCCGCGCCCGGCTGAACGAGGACCTGCAGCGCGAGCAGGCGCGTTGGCGGGAGGAGCAGCAGCGCCTCGCCAATGACCGCGCCACGCTGTCGCCCGAGCAGCTCCGCGTCCGCGAACGCGACCTGCAGGACCGCATCACCGACGCCCAGCGCACGCTGCGTGACCGGGCCGCGAGTATCGAGCAGCTTGCCCAGGGCGCGCTGCGCGAGATCGAGCAGGCGCTCGGCATCGTCATCCGCCAAGTGGCGTCGAGCCGCGGGGTGAACCTTGTCCTGCCCCGCCCGCTGGTGATCTTCAACGAGCCGCCTTTCGACCTGACGGAAGAAGTGGCCGCGCAGCTCAACCGCATGATCCCGAACGTGAACCTGCCGGCCGAAGGCGCCGCCGATGCGCCCGCCGCCGCGCAGCAGCAGCCGCAGCGCCCGGCGCAGGGGCAGCAGCGCCCGGCGCAGGGCCAACAGCGGCGGAACTGAGGCCCATGGGCGCGGATCCGCGCTTCTTTCCGTCGCGCGGTCCGCTCGCCCTCTCGGCGGTTGCCGAAGCCGCAGGCGTGGCGCTGGCCGAGGGCGGCGACCGGCTCTTCACCGGTGTCGCGCCCCTCGACCTGGCTGGGCCGGGGGAGATTGCCTTCCTCGAAGGCCGGCGCATGATGGCGCAACTCCGCGAGACCCGTGCCGGCGCAGTGCTGGTCGCTGCCGCCATGGCGCAGGACGTGCCGGAAGGCTGCATCGCCCTGGTGACGGAACAGCCGCAACTTGCCTATGCGCGGGTGGCGGCGCTGTTCCATCCGCGCCGCGCGCCGGTGCCAGGAATCCACCCCACCGCCCACGTCGCGCCCGACGCCCGGATCGGGGAGGGGACGGAGATCGGCCCCTTCGCCATGATCGGCGCGGGGGCGGAGATCGGTGCCGGCTGCATCATCGGTCCGCATGTGACGGTCGGCGCGGGCTGCGTGCTGGGGCCCGGTTCGGAGCTACGGGCGCACGCCTCGATGGAATACTGCATCGCCGGGGCCGGGGTGGTGTTGGCCCAGGGCGCGCGTGTGGGCAACGAAGGCTACGGCTTCGTCACCACGGCCACCGGCGAGCATGTGACCATGCCGCAGATCGGCCGCGTCATCCTCGGTGACCGGGTCGAGATCGGCGCCAATTCCTGCGTCGATCGCGGCGCCGGCGGCGATACGGTGCTCGGTCCCGGCACCCGCCTCGATAACCTCGTGCAGATCGGCCACAACGTGAAGACGGGCCGCGGCTGCGTCATCGTCGCGCAGGTCGGGATCGCGGGGTCGGCCGAACTCGGCGACTTCGTGGTGATCGCGGCGCAGGCGGGGCTTGTCGGGCACATCAAAATCGGCTCGAAGGCGCGCATCGGCGCGCAGGCCGGCGTGATGAACGACGTTCCAGCGGCGACCGACGTGGTCGGCAGTCCTGCCTGGCCAGCCCGAGAGACGATGCGCGCCTTTGCGCGCCTGCGGCAGCTGGCCGCGCCGAAGAAGGACGGAACCCCCGGCGGGACGCCATGACGAACGAAGAGATCAAGACCGGCGAGGTCAGCACCCTCGAGATCGCGGAGATCATGCAGGCGATCCCGCATCGCTTCCCGTTCCTGCTGGTGGACCGTGTCGTCGATCTGGCGCTGAACGACAGCTGCACCGGCATCAAGAACGTCACGATCAACGAGAACTTCTTCCAGGGCCACTTCCCGACCATGCCGGTGATGCCCGGCGTGCTGATCATCGAATGCATGGCCCAGACGGCGGCGGTGCTCGTGGTGCGCACGCTCGGCCCTGACTGGGCCGGCAAGCTCGTGCTGTTCATGAGCGTGGACAACGCCAAGTTCCGCAAGCCCGTGGTGCCCGGTGACCAGATGCGCGTGCACGTCAAGAAGGAACGCCAGCGCGGCAATATCTGGAAGTTCAACGGCGAGGCGAAGGTCGACGGCAAAGTCGTGGCCGAAGCGACCTACGCCGCCATGATCCTGGACAAGTAAGCATGGCCGACATCCATCCGACTGCCTCGGTCGCCGAGGGCGCCGTGATCGGCGACGGCTGCCGCATCGGCCCGGGCTGCGTCATAGGGCCGGAGGTCGTGCTCGAGGACAATGTCGAGCTCATTGCCCACGTCATCGTCGAGGGCCGCACGCGCCTCGGCGCGGGCGTGCGCGTCTTCCCCTTCGCGACCATCGGCATGGCGCCGCAGGACCTGAAGTACAAGAACGAGCCGACCGGCTGCGTGATCGGCGCCGGCACGCTGGTGCGCGAGGGTGCGACCATCCATCGCGCGAGCGTCGGCGGGTCCGGCATCACCACGGTCGGCGCCAACTGCATGCTGATGGCGGTCGCCCATGTCGCGCATGACTGCGTGGTGGGCGATGGCGTCATCCTCGCCAACAACGTCATGCTGGGCGGGCATGTGCATGTCGATGCCGGCGCCTTCATCGGCGGCGGTGCCGCGGTGCACCAGACGGTGCGCATCGGACGGCTGGCGATGGTCTCGGGCCTCGCCGGCGTGACGAACGACATCCCGCCCTTCGGCTACGTCTTCGGGCTGCCGGCGCGGCTCGTCGGCTTCAACAAGATCGGCCTGCTGCGCCGTGGCGCGTCGCGCGACCAACTCCGCACGCTGCGTGATGTGAACAACCTGCTGTTCAAGGAACCGGGCGAGTTCTCTGCGAAGCTGGCCGAGGCAGAGAGCCGCTACGGCGCCGATCCCCTGGTGGCTGAGATCATCGCCTTCGTGCGCAACCCCGCACGCCGGCGGCAGCTCGTCCGCCCCGGGCGGATGGCGGCGCCGGAACTGGGCGGGGTCGAAGAGGAGAACGGGGACGGGTCGTGAGACCCGGCCTGGGTCGAGACCGGGAACGGTCCGGCTTCCTGCGAGGCCTAGGTGCCGTCCTGACAAGCGCGGAACCGGAGGGGCTCTGCCCCTCCGGACCACGCCGCCAAATGATGGATCATTTGGAAAGCCGGATACTTGGCGTCCGGCACGAACGACATTCTCCACCCTCACAGCGCCTTCGCTGCGCAAGTGCGGGTCTCGGCACGGGTTCTGCCAGTGGCGCCTGGCGCCAAGTGATGGTTTCGAAACGCCTCGGGCCTATGTGGACCCCCATTCGCGTGGCGGAGCGACGTGAATGGGTACCCGCAGCGGAGTGGTCCGCAGGGGCCATGCCCCTCCGCTGCCACAGCGGCGTCCGATGACCCCCCTCGGCATTATCGCCGGCGGCGGCGGCCTGCCCGTCCGGGTGGCCGAGGCCGTCGCGGCGTCCGGCCGTGATGTCGTCGTCGCGGTGCTGGACGGGCATGGCGATGCCTCGGCCTATGCGGCCTATCCCTCCCGCGCCTTCCGCTGGGGCTTGGCGGCGACGATGCTCGCCTGGCTGAAGGAGCATGGCGTGCACCAGGTCGTGCTCGCCGGCACCGTGTCGCGCCCGTCGATCCTGTCGCTGCGGCCGGACGCCGCGGGCTTCAAGCTGCTGGCCCGGATCGGGCGCGCGGCCTTCACCGGCGATGATTCCATCCTGCGCGCGGTGATGAAGGTGCTGGCCGAGGACGGTTTCGAAGTGATCGGCGCCCAGCAGGTGCTGGCCGGGCTGCTGCCGGCCGCGGCGCTGCTGTCCGGCCCGGAACCGGACGACGTCGCGCGCGCCGACATCCAGCGTGGGCTCGCGGTGTGCCGTGCGCTCGGATCGGTCGATGTGGGGCAGGGCTGCGTGATCCAACAAGGGCTCGTGCTGGCGGTGGAAGCCATCGAGGGCACCGACGCCATGCTCGCCCGCGCCGGCGGGCTGCGGCGGGAAGGCCCTGGCGGCGTGCTGGTGAAATGCGTGAAGCCGGGGCAGTCGCGCCTGGCGGACCTGCCCACCATCGGCCCGCGCACCGTGGACAATGCCGTGACAGCCGGGCTGCGCGGCTTGGCCTTCGAGGCGAACGGCACCATCCTTCTGGAGCGTGAGACCACCATCGCCCGGGCGACGGCCGCAGGGGTGTTCCTGCTCGCCTTCGACCCGGAGCACTTCACAGAAGGAACGACAGCATGAGCACGGGCCGCTTCCTGCATACGATGATCCGCGTCGGCGACCTCGACCGCAGCGTGAAGTTCTACACGGACCTGCTGGGCATGAAGGAACTGCGCCGCCGCGACGTGCCCGACGGCAAGTACACGCTGGCCTTCCTCGGCTATGGCGAGGGCAATGCCGAAGGGCAGGGCGAGATCGAGCTGACCTACAACTACGGCGTCGAGAAGTATGAGCAGGGCACGGCGTTCGGGCACCTCGCCGTGGGCGTGCCGGACGTGGCCGGCGCCTGCGAGAAGGTGCGGACCGGCGGCGGTAAGGTGACGCGCGAGGCCGGGCCGGTGAAGTTCGGCACGACGATCATCGCCTTCGTCGAGGACCCGGACGGCTACAAGATCGAGTTGATCCAGCGCTGATGCGCTGAGGGCGGAATTGGAGGGGCTCTGCCCCTCCAAACCACCCCGCCAAAGGCCACAGGGCCTTTGGAAACCGTCACTTGGCATGGGGCGGTTCAGGCAGTCCATACCCTCCTGGGACGTGTCGTGCGCAGGGGCGGGTTCGGGCGTTTATTTTGACAGCAGCGCGCGGCGCCAGGTATCGGTTTCCAAAGGCCCTGTGGCCTTTGGTGGGGAGAGCCCGAGAGGGGCAAAGCCCCTCTCGGTTCCACAGTTCAGGAAATAGGGCTGTCAGCGCGGCTCCAGGCGATGACGGGCGGTTCGCGGAAGGCGAAGCGTTCCAGATGGCGTGCGACCACGCCTTCCAGCCGTTCCAGCTCCTCGGCATCGGCCGAGGAGACGCGCATGACCAGCGCCTCCTCGCCCTCCGCCGTCAGTTCACACAGGCCAAAGGGGAACTCGATCCGCCCAGTGGTCTCGTCATGCGTGGCCGGGATCTTGTGCGCGAAGTGCTTCACCAACTGGCCGAGGTAGCGGCGGGGCAGGGCGGTCGCCACGCGGGCTTCGGAGTGCAGCATCAGCTCCGCTCCACCGCCTGGGCCGCGGCGTCGAGGGCCGCCGCCACCGCATTGGCCTGCTCGTCGGTCAGTGGCCCGCGCGACAGGCGCATGCGCATCGCCAGCTTGAGATTCTCCATCGCGCGCACGATCTGCGGGGCAGGCCCGTCGCCCTGGCGGCGGGATGCCTCGTCCATGCGGGCGAGCAGCGCCTCCAGCGTCGGCCGGTTGGCCTCCAGGAAGGCCCGGCCCTGATCGGTGATGGTGTGCAGCTTGCGCGTGCCTTCCTCGGCCGTGACGGTGACGTAGCCGAGTTCCTCGAGCAGCGTCAGCGTCGGGTAGATGACGCCCGGGCTCGGGGAATAGGTGCCGCCGACGCGGTCCTCGATGGCCTTGATGACCTCGTAGCCGTGGCGTGGCTTCTCGGCGATCAGGTGCAGGATGACCAGGCGAAGGTCGCCATGGGCGAAGAAGCGTCCCAACCCGCCGCGCTCCCGATGCCCGTGGCGTTCATGCATGCCTTCGCGTCGGGCGAAGCGGCGTTCGTGTCGGCAGCCCTCGTGATGGCGCCCGTGGTGGAAATGTCCGTGATGCATCAGTTTCCTCTCCAGTTTCGATGTATCGATAAATTAGATATATCGAAACACACTCGAATGCAAGGGCTATTCGCATCGGCGCCGCGATGCGAGGTTCGGGCATGACCCATCGCGCCTGCCTCAGCGCCTGATCCACATGGACCCCTTCTCCCTGCTGCGCGGCATGCTCGACACCACCGAGGATGCCGCCCGTGCCCTGATTGGCCGCGAACGCCTGCGGCTCGCCGTCACCGGCCTGTCGCGCGCCGGCAAGACGGTCTTCCTCACTTCGCTGATCGCGAACCTTCTGGCGGCGGGGCGGGGGGCGCGGACGCTGCCGGCACTGGACGCCGCGGTGGGCGGGCGCATCCGCCGCGTCGCGCTGGTCCCCGCGGGGACCGAGACGGTGCCGCGCTTCGACCCCGACGCGCATCTCGGCGCGCTGGCCGCCGATCCGCCGCATTGGCCCGAGCGCACCGAGGACTTCTCCACCCTCGCCATCGCGATCGATGTCGAGCGCCGCACCTCCCTCGGAGGGTTGCTACCGGATCGGCGGGTGACGCTGGAATTGCTCGACTATCCGGGCGAGTGGCTGCTCGACCTGCCCATGCTGCGGCAGGACTACGCCGACTGGTCGGCGGCGACGCTCACGCGGATGCGGCGTGGCACGCGGGCCGAGGCGGCCGCCGATTTCCTCGCCTTCATCGACGCGCTGCCGGCCGATGCGGCGGCACAGGACGCGCTGGCGAAGAGGGGCTTCACCCTTTACCGCGACGCGCTGCGCGTCTGCCGGGATGAACACGGCCTGCGCTTCCTGCAACCCGGTCGGTTCCTGAACCCCGGGCCGCGGGGGGAGGCGCCGCTGCTCTGGTTCTTCCCGCTGCCGGCGGCTGCCCAGGGCGGCGGCCTCGGGGCGCTGTGCGCCCGGCGCTACGCCGCCTATCTCGACGATCAGCGCACGGCCTTCCTCGACCCGTATTTCACCCGGTTCCATCGCCAGGTCGTGCTGGTGGACGTGCTCGGCGCGCTGCATGCCGGGCAGGAAGCCTTCGAGGACACGGCCGAGGCGTTGGCCGCCGTCGCTGCCGTGGTTTCGGGCGGAAACTGGCTGGAACGCCTGCTGGGCGCCGCGCCGACCCGCGTCGCCTTCGCCGCGACCAAGGCCGACCACGTCCCGACGCGCGCGCGGGATGCGCTCGCCGCGCTGCTGGAACATCTCGCCCTGGGCGCGCGCGGCCGGGCCGAGGCCGCGGGTGCCGCGACCTCCTTCCACGCCCTCGCCGCCATCCGCTGCACCGAGGACGCCGTCGCCACCCTGGAAGGCCAGCCCTTCGCCGCCGTGCGCGGCATCCTTTTGAACGAGGGCCGGGGCGCCACCATCTATCCCGGCGAGGTGCCCATGAAACCGCCCGAACCCGCCTTCTGGCAGTCCGGCTTCTTCCGGATGCCGGAATTCCGCCCACCCCGTCTCGACCCCGAGGGCGCATCCGGCGTGCCGCATCTCGGCATGGACGGGCTGCTGGCCTGGCTGCTGGGGGATGCGCTGTGAGCGCAACCCCACAGCCCCGTGTGATCCTGGAAGACCCGGCGCCGCCGACCGAGCGCCTCGATTTCGGCTGGGAGACCGCCGTGGCGGTCGTCCCGCCGCCGGCGCGCGGCTGGTCGTCCCTGGGGTTGGCCGGGGCGGGGCTGACCGTGCTGGTGCTCGGCTTCGCGCTGTTGGAGGCCGGCAACTTCGTCGCCGCGCAATTCGCCCGCGGCGACGCCCTGGGCTGGATCAGCCTGGCGGTCGCTATCGCGGGCTTCGGGCTGCTCTTCGCCGCGATCGGGCGGGAGGTGCGGGGCTACCTCGCCCTTGGCACCGTCGATCGTGCCCGCGCCGCCCATGCGCGCGGCGACGTCGCGGCGCTGCGCGTCGCCCTGCGCGACTGGCAGGCTCGGCTGCCGCCCGAGCGCCCGCGCGCCGAGGGCCTGGCCGACATGCCCATCGACGCGGCCTGTGCCCTGGTCGAGGCCCGCACCCTGGCGCCCATCGGCCGCGACGCGGAATCCCTCGGCCGGGCCGCCGCGATGCAAGCCTTCGCCGTGACCGCGATCAGCCCCTCGCCGGGGTTGGATGCGTTGGTCTTCGCCTGGCGCGGCATTCGGCTGGTGCGGCAGGTCGCGGCCCTGCACGGCTTTCGTCCCGGCATCGCCGGCACGCTGACCCTGCTGCGTCGCGTGGCGGCCGATGCCGCGACCGTCGCTGCGACGGATGTGGCCGTGGAAGCGGTTCTACGCGGGGTGCTGAGCAGCCGCATCGCCGAGCATGTCGCCGGCGAGACGGCCGCCGGGGCCGTTGCGGCACGCCGGATGATCCTGCTGGCGCGGGCGGCGGACGAGGCGTGCCGGGTGCTGCCAAGAGGGTAGGCACGAATCGGCGCGGAGCGCGGGCCCCCTAGGCTGCGAGATCGGAAGGGGCCCGGATATCGGCCAGGCTGACGCCTGACACGGCGTCAGAGTCTTGAGAGTCTTGGCTTCGCCCGCGGCCGCCTTACCAACCCCGTGCGCCATGCCTCCGATCTACCCCGCCATCGGGGTGCCATTGATGTTGCTTCGTAACGCCAGTGAATGCCCCTGGATGCCGGGCATCCTTGATGCCGTAGTCCATTGGTGCCCGGCGCAACGGCCATTCCGCTCCCCGCTCAACGCGAGTTCTGCGCAAATGCGGCTTCCGGCACCATTCGGCCGAGAGCGCACGGTGCCATGTGACGGTTTCCAAAGGCCTTGAGGCCTTTGGCGGGTGGGGGTTCGGGGAAGGGCAGAGCCCTTCCCGATCCGCCGTCACAACCGAGGCCGCGCCGCCTCCGCCGCGATCGCCGCGCCCGCGCCCAGCACCATCAGCAGCGCCATCGGCCGCGGCGTCCCGTCCGCGAGCGCGCCCACCAGCGCGCTGCCCAACGCCGCGCAAGTGAATTGCAGCGTGCCGAGCAGGGCCGATGCGCTCCCGGCCCGCGCGGGGTGCCGGGCCAGAGCACCCACGGCCGCGTTCGGGAAGACCAGCCCGGTGCAGGCCAGGCCAACCGCGGCCGGGATGAAGATGCCCATCAGCCCGCCGATGCCGGTTACGGCGAAGACGGTCAGCACCAGGACGGCCGCACCCGCCAGCCGGATGGCGAGCATCGGTACCCGCCCCGCGCCGAAGCGCTGCAGCAGCCATGGGTTCAACTGCGACGCGCCGATGAAGCCCGACGCGCTGACGGCGAAGAGCAGCCCGAATTGCGTCGGGTTGAGTCCGAAATACTCGATGTAGACACCTGGCGCGCCGCTGATGAAGACGAAGACCGTGAACATGGCCATCGCGCCCATCACGGCGTGGGTGATGAAGCTGCGCTCCCGGCCGATCTGCCAGAAATCGGCGATCAGGGCGACGAAGGACCGGCGCGCGCGGCGATCGGGCGGCAGCGTCTCGGGCAGCAGGCGCCAAGCGAGGAGGCAGGACAGTCCCCCATAGACCGTCGAGAACCAGAAGATGCTGCGCCAGCCGCCCACTCCCAGCAGCAGGCCGCCGAGCGTTGGTGCGAGGATTGGCGCCGCGCCCATCACCAGCATCAGCTTGGACATCAGCCGCGCGGCCGCGAGGCCCTCGGCCAGGTCGCGCACGATGGCGCGCGGGATGACGGCGCTCGCCGCACCCCCGAAGGCCGCGACGCAGCGCCAGAAGGCCAGCATCGCCATGTCGTTGGACAGCGCGCAGCCGATCGAGGCCACCGTGTAGATCGCCGTGCCCACCAGAAGCGGCGTCCGCCGGCCCAGCCGATCGGCGAGCGTCCCCTGGACAAGCTGGCCCGTCGCCAGGCCGACGAACCATGCGGCCAGCGTGATCTCCACGCTGCCGCGCGCGGTGCCGAGTTCGGCCTCGATTGCCGGGAAGGCAGGCAGATACATGTCCGTGGAAATCGGCCCGACCGCGGTCAGGAAGCCGAGCAGCAGCGGTAGCCAGGCCGGCATGAAGCATCCAATCGTAGGGGAGCGGGCAGTCGCGCCCAATGCCGTGCAAGGACGGCGCCAGCCGCAGGTGGTTCCGCCTGCCCGGGCCGCAAGGGGACCGGGCACGGCCGCTCAGTACATGGTCTGTTCGAGCCGCGCCGGCGCGTCGCGGTCATAGGCCGCGCTGTCGAGGTCGCGCCCGCTGTGGGAGGCGATGAGCTGGCCCATGGTGGGCAGGCCCGTGGGCCGCGCCTTCCCGTCCCACAGGCGCGACCGCATGATCGACTTGGCGCATTGCATGAACAGGTCCTGCACCGTGACGACCAGCACGGTGGTCGGCGTCTTGCCGCGCTCCGGGAAGCGACCGGTCAGGGCGGGATCGGCGCTGATGCGGGCGGTGCCATGGATGCGCAGCACCTCCGACGCGCCGGGGACGAAGAAGATCACCGAGACGCGGCTGTCCTCGAGGATGTCGCGCAGGGCATCGAGCCGGTTGTTCCCGCGTCGGTCCGGGATCAGCAACGTGCCGTCCGGTTCCACCGCCACGAAGCCCGGCGCATCGCCGCGCGGCGTTGCGTGGACGCCTCGGCTGCCCACCGTGGACAGCACGCAGAAGGGGGAGGACGCGATCCAGGCGCGTGCGGTCGCCTCAATGCGGGGCGAAACCTTCTTTACGGCGAGTTCCAGCGGCTCGGCATAAAGGGCGCGGAGCTGGGCCTCGGTGGTGACGGCAAAGGGATCGGCGGGGGTCTGCGTGTCCATGGTCCGGCAGTGTGGCCCGGTCCGGGAGCCTCGCGCCAGCCCGGCGCTTGCCCCTGGACCGGCCGGGCCGGTAAAAGCCCCGCCATTCCATCGACACCGAAATTCACGAGAGGGGGAGGCGTATGGCCGGCCACTCGCACGCCAAGAACGTCATGCACCGCAAGGCGACCCAGGGCGCGAAGCGCGCCCAGGCCTTCGGCAAGCTGATCCGCGAAATCACCGTCTCCGCCAAGACGGGCATGCCCGACCCGGCGATGAACCCGCGTCTGCGCGCCGCCGTGAAGGCCGCGCTGGTGGCGAACATGACGCGCGACACCATCGACCGCGCCATCAAGCGCGCCAGCACGGCCGGCCAGGGCGAGGATTACGAGGAGGTGCGCTATGAGGGCTACGGCCCAAATGGCGTCGCCATCATCGTCGAGGCGCTGACCGACAACCGCAACCGCACCGGCGGCGACCTGCGCTCCATCTTCAACAAGAATGGCGGCGCGCTGGGCGAGACCAATTCGGTCGCCTTCCAGTTCGAGCGCAAGGGCGTGCTGCGCTACAAGCCGGATGTCGCCTCGGCCGACGCCATGCTGGAAGCCGCCATCGAGGCCGGCGCCGAGGATGTGGAATCCGACGAGGAAGGGCATGAGGTGTCCTGCTCGGTCGAGGATTTCGCCGCCGTGCGCGACGCGCTGGAAGCGGCCTTCGGCCAGGCCGAGGCGGCGAAGCTGGAATGGTGGCCGTCGACCACCATCGACCTCGACGAGGACAAGGCGCGCGAGATCCTGAAGCTGGTGGACGCGCTGGACGACCACGACGATGTGCAGAACGTCTATGCCAATTTCGAGGTCGACGAGGCGGCGGCGGAGCGGCTTTCGGCGGCGTGACTGCCGGGCTCAGCCGCCTCGGCGCTGCGCGTCCCGCAGCGCCCGGAAGCCGATGCGGCGCACGCCGTGCTGCGCGATGTCCTCCGCCAGCGACGGATCAAGGAGCGATTGCGCGTCGTCTATCCGCAGCGCGGCCGAGGCCGGGCTGCATCCGCGCAGTTCCTCCCCGTCGAGCGCCGGGTGCGCGAAGATTTCGGTGACGCCGGGTGCGAGCCGCGGCAGCGCCGCGCGCAGCGTCGGGCCCGCCGGCGTCGGCCAGGCGTAGAGCATCTGCTCGTTGAACAGGATGCCGCGGGCCGTGGCGCGTTCGCGCGCCCCGAAACCCTGCCGGGCGCAATCCTCGGCCGAAGCCATGCGGACCGGCAGGCCGAATTGCGCGGCGAGGTCGAGATAGACCTCGAACAGGTCGGCGCGGTCCTGCATGACGCCCATATGCGCGTCGAGATGCGTGACATCCACGCCCCAGGACAGCGCTGTCTCGATCTGCGCCAGGCATTCCGCGCGGGCGTCTTCGGGGGTAAGGCGATCCAGCGCTTCGGCGGCGCTGCGCGGCAGGAAGCCCCGCGCATCATGCAGCGAGGCCCCTTGCGTCAGCCCGCGCCAGCGGCAGCCCTCATATTCGCTGGTCAGCGTCAGATGGATGCCGAGCGGGAAGCCGCGGCAGAGCTGCACCGCCTCCGGCGCCCAGGGGCAGGGGACCATGAGCGTGGCATCGGTCGCGATCCCCTCGGCGAGCGCGCGATGCGTCGCGAGATTCGCGGCATGGCTTGATCCGAGATCGTCGCAATTGACGATGAGGAGCCGCGCATCGGCATCGAAGCCCAGGCGCGCCGCCAGTCTGGAATCCATGCCTGCATTCCCTGCCATCCGTGGCGCGAGGCTAATGCGGGGCGGCGGTGCCGGCCATGGCGGGGCTTGGCAGGCGCGGCTCTGCTATGAAGGCGCCATGCGGCCACGTCCGATTCGCATCCTGGGCCTCGACCCCGGCCTCCAGCACACCGGCTGGGGGCTGATCGAGCATGACGGGTTCCGGTTGCGCTTCGTCGCCGAAGGCGTGGTGTCCACCTCCGCCGCCGAGGATCTGCCGGACCGGCTGCTCGCCCTGCATCGCGGGCTGGCCGCCATGATCGACCAGCACACGCCGGACGAGGCCGCGGTCGAGAACACCTATGTCGCGCGCAACCCGGATTCCGCGTTGAAGTTGGGGCAGGCGCGCGGGGTGGTCGTGCTGGCGCCGGCGCTCGCGGGGCTGGCGGTGGCGCAATACGGCGCGATGGAGGTGAAGCGCGCCGTGGTGGGCAACGGGCATGCGGCGAAGGAACAGGTGCAGGCGATGGTGAAGCACCTGCTGCCCGGCGTGACCTTCAAGCGGGCGGATGCCGCCGATGCGCTCGCGGTGGCGATCTGCCATGCGCATCACCGCCATTCCCGCCAGGCGCTGGCGCGGGGATACCAGCCGGCATGATGCGGTTGTGCCTGACGATTGGAGGGGCTTTGCCCCCCCAAGCTACCCCGCCCGGGTTCCCATCGACGTTGCGAGGCGACGTCAATGGGGCCCCTGGATGCCCTGCATCCTGGACTGCCGGCACCTGGTGCCGGGCAGGGCGCGCGCGTCGCCGTGGTGGGCGCCCGTCCGGCGCGGCGCCAGGATCACGACGGGCGCAAAGGCCGCATGGCCTGTCGGGACGCCCTTTGCGCCGCTCGCCAAGTGACGGTTTCCAAAGGCCTTTCGGCCTTTGGTGGGGGAGGTCCGGAGGGGGCAAGGCCCCCTCTGGTGTGCGCTGCCCATGATCGGTGCGCTGAAAGGCCGTCTCGACTCCACCCATGACGGCGGCTGCGTCTTCGACGTCAACGGCGTCGGTTACCTGCTGTCCTGCTCCCGCAAGACGCTCGATGCCCTGTCGGGCAAGGACGGCGTCCAGCGCCTCCTGGTCGAGACCCGTGTCAGCCAGGATGCCATCACCCTGTACGGCTTCGCCGATGCCGCCGAGCGCGAGGCCTTCCGTGCCCTGATCGAGGTGAAGACGGTCGGCCCGCAGAAGGCGCTGATCGTGCTGTCCTCGCTGACGCCGGATGGCTTGGCGCGGGCGATCGCGGGCAAGGAGCGCAAGCGCCTGTCCGAGGTGAAGGGCCTGGGCGCCGCGACCGCGAACCGCATCGTGGACGAACCCGCGATGCAGAAATGGGCGGTCGGCCGCGCGACGCCCGAGGCGGATGGCGAGGGCGCGCTGCCCGCCGCCCCGCCGGAACAGGGGGCGGAAGCGGATGCGATTTCCGCCCTGGTCAATCTCGGCTGGAAGCAGCCGCAGGCGGCTTCGGCCATCGCGCGGGTCGCGAAGCGGTTGGGGGAGGGCGCGACGCTCGACGCGCTGATCCGTGACGGGCTGAAGGAGATGGCGAGGTGAGCGACGACCGCCTGACCTCCCCTGAACGCCAGGAAGACGATTACGGCGAGCACGCGCTGCGCCCGCAGACGATCGGCGATTTCACCGGCCAGCAATCGCTGCGCGAGAACCTGACCGTCTTCATCGCCGCGGCGAAGGCGCGGGCGGAACCGATGGACCATGTGCTGTTCCACGGTCCGCCAGGCCTCGGGAAGACCACTCTGGCGCAGATCGTGGCGCGGGAACTCGGCGTGGGGTTCCGCGCCACCTCGGGGCCGGTGTTGCAGCGCTCGGGCGACCTCGCGGCGATCCTGACCAACCTGCAGCCGCGCGACGTGCTGTTCATCGACGAGATCCACCGCCTGCAGCCGGCGATCGAGGAGACGCTCTATCCGGCGATGGAGGATTTCGTCCTCGACCTCATCATCGGGGAGGGGCCGGCGGCGCGCACCGTGCGCATCGACATCCCACCCTTCACGCTGATCGGCGCGACGACCCGGGCGGGGCTGCTGGCCACGCCGCTGCGCGACCGCTTCGGCATTCCGCTGCGGCTGGTATTCTACACGCCTGAGGAACTGCACGGCATCGTCACGCGCGGCGCGCGCAAGCTGCACTTCGCGCTGTCGGAGGATGGCGCGATGGAAATCGCCAAGCGGTCGCGCGGCACGCCGCGCATCGCCGGGCGGCTGCTGCGCCGGGTGCGCGACTTCGCGATGGTCGAGAACCGCACCGCCGACCGCGCCATGGCCGATGCGGCGCTGCAACGGCTGGAGGTGGACGCGCTCGGCCTCGATGCCATGGACCGGCGGTATCTGCGCCGCATCGCGGAACACCATGGCGGCGGGCCGGTCGGGATCGAGACGCTGGCCGCGGCGCTCGCCGAAGGGCGCGACACATTGGAAGAAGTCGTCGAGCCCTTCCTGATCCAGGAGGGCCTGGTCCTGCGCACCCCGCGCGGGCGGATGCTGGGGGATCGCGGCTGGCGGCATCTTGGGCTGACGCCGCCGGCCGCGCTCGCCGCGCAGCTCGACCTGTTGCGGGATTCGGAGTCGTGACGCAAGCGGAACCGGAATCGCTGGACAAGATCCACCGATACAACCTACGCGTGTATTTTGAGGATACCGATGCCGGCGGGGTGGCCTATCACGCCCGATATCTGGCCTGGGCGGAGCGGGCGCGCACCGAATCCTTGCGTGCCATAGGTTTGCCGCACCAATTTATGATGGAACGTCACAATGCGTTGCTGGTGGTGCGGCGCGTCGAAGTGGAGTATTGGCGGCCCGCCCGCCTGGATGACCTGGTGGTGATCGAAAGCGTGATCCGGCGGGTGACCGGTGCGCAAATCCTTGTCAGCCAGACCGTCCGTGCGGTCGCCGAGGATAGCGGCGCACCCGGCGAAAGGCTGGCGGGGCTGAAGATCGGCCTGGTCTGCGTGGGGCAGGAAAGCCTGAAACCGGTGCCTCTGCCCGAACCGTGGCGGACGGTGCTGCGGGATCTCGTTGTAGCCGAGGCGACCGGCTGATCGCCGCGGATCGTGTTGCAGGCGGCGCAAGCCGCGCAGGCCCCGGGCGGGGCGGGAAAGGAGATTGGGCGTGGACGGTGTGACCGCTCAGGCTTTGGGACAGGCTGCACACGACCTGTCGCTCTGGGGGCTGTTCCTCCAGGCGGACTGGATCGTGAAGACCGTCATGATCGGGCTGCTCTTCGCCAGCATCTGGGTCTGGGCGATCGTTTTCGACAAGGTCACCTCGATCCGCCGCGCCAACCGCGCCGCCGACGCCTTCGAAGACCGCTTCTGGTCGGGCGGCAGCCTCGATGACCTCTATGCCAAGGAAGGCGAGGAGCCGACCCATCCGCTCGCCGCCGTCTTCGGCGCGGCGATGCGCGAATGGCGCCGGTCGGCCGGCAACGGCGCGCTGCTCGGCGGCGCCAAGGAACGCGTCGAGCGCGCCATGGGCGTGACCATCGGGCGTGAGATGGAGCGGATGGAACGCTGGATGGTGTTCCTCGCCTCGGTCGGCTCGGTTGCGCCCTTCATCGGCCTGTTCGGCACGGTCTGGGGCATCATGAACTCCTTCGCGGCCATCGCGGGGATGCAGAACACCAACCTCGCCGTCGTCGCGCCAGGCATCGCGGAAGCGCTGTTCGCGACCGCGATCGGCCTGGTCGCGGCCATCCCGGCGGTGCTCGCCTACAACAAGATCTCGACCGATCTCGCGCGCCTGGCCGGGCGGATGGAATCCTTCGCGACCGAGTTCGCCGCCATCCTGTCCCGCCAGACCGAGGTCGCGGCGAACGACAAGGCCGCCCCGGCCGCGACGGCGGCGGAGTAAGGCGATGGCCAGTCCGCTCATCGGCGGTCGCACCAACGGGCGATCCCGCTATCGCCCGTTGGCCGAGATCAACGTCACCCCGATGGTCGACGTCATGCTCGTGCTGCTGATCATCTTCATGGTCGCGGCCCCGCTGATGACCGTCGGCGTGCCGGTCGACCTGCCGCGCACCGCGGCGTCCCCCCTGAACCAGGAGACGGAGCCGCTCACCATCTCGGTCGATCCCCAGGGGCGCGTCTTCCTGCAGGAGACCGAGGTGCCGATGGAGGAACTGGTGCCCCGCCTGCGCGCCATCATGCAGAACCAGCCGCAGGGTGCGCCGGAACGCCGCATCTTCGTGCGCGGTGACCGGGCCATCGCCTACGGCAAGGTCATGGAAGTGATGGGGACCATCGCCGCCGCCGGCTTCACCCGTGTCGCGCTGCTGGCCGAACAGCCGGGCGGTGCCGCGCAGCCGGGCAGCACGCCCGCGCCGGCACCGGCCCGCCGCCCCGGCGCGCAGTAGCGCAACTGAGGAAAGGGAGCGGAAGGGTGGGCACGCCCTCCTGGACCGCACGGATGGACCTGAACCGCTGGGGCATCGTCTCGGCGGGCATGCACGTGCTGATCCTCGTGATCGGCACGCTTTTCGTGCTCGCCCGCCCGATCCCCGAGCCCGAGGAGCAGGGCATCGCGGTTGAACTGGTCTCCCCCGGCCCGCCGCAGCTCGCCCAGGCCGATGTGCAGCGCCCGATTCCGGCGCCGCCTTCGCCCAATGCCACGCCGGAGCCACCGACGCCCGAACCTCCGGCGCCGGAACCGCCACGCAATACGCCGCCCGAGCCGCCGCCGCCGCCACCCCCGCCGCCGCCGGCACCGGCCACCGCGCCGACGCCGCCTTCGCCGCAGCAGGCCCCGCCCACGCCGCCGACGCCGCCGCCCGCGCCCTCCCCGGAC